>NZ_PVBN01000010.1 GCF_002968635.1 Neorhizobium alkalisoli
TCCAGGGCAGCATATATGATGCTTTCGCCGAGAAGCTTGCGGAGAAGGTTTCTTTGATGAAGGTCGGAGACGGCTTCGAGCCGGGGGTCGTTGCCGGGCCGCTGATTACCGAAAAGGCCGTGCAGAAGGTTGAGGAGCATATTGCCGACGCCTTGGAAAAAGGCGGTATCGTCGCTGTGGGCGGCAAGAGGGACGAAAGAGGCGGCCTGTTTTTCCAGCCGACGATTTTGACGGGCGTGACCTCCGCGATGAAGGTTGCGCGCGAAGAAACGTTCGGGCCGGTCGCGCCGCTGTTCCGCTTCGAGACCGAAGACGACGTCGTCGAAATGGCCAATGACACCGAGTTCGGCTTGGCCTCCTATTTTTATGCCAAAGATCTCTCGCGCGTTTTCCGGGTGGCCGAGGCACTGGAATACGGCATGGTCGGCATCAATACCGGCCTGATCTCCACTGAGGTGGCGCCCTTTGGGGGCATCAAGCAATCCGGCCAGGGTCGGGAAGGCTCGAAATACGGGATAGAGGCTTATCTGGAGGTGAAGTACCTCTGCCTGCAGGTTGAGTGATCAACACCCGAGCGATTAATTTTCATTGGCGATAAGCGCAGAAACGCAAGCTTAGACCTCCTCGTATTTGATCGACCGCCGGCTCCACTCGATGAAGGCGAACTGCGAGCCCTGATCATTGTTGAATGACGTCGGGGTGTGCCATAACGGGCAGGCGCTTCCTCGACTGCTTCGATACAGAAGTCCGCTTCCATCATGGTCGACAGCCGCCGTGCAAGAACCCTCCGGCAAAACCAGTCCACGACGGCGCACAAATAGACGAAGCCCCGCCATCGGAATATGGTCATGCCCATCGCCCAGACCTGATTGGATCTGGCGACCGCCAGCTGCGAAGAAGATAGGGATAGACCTTGAACCGGTTTCGAAGTGTTCGGGCGACGGTATATCGCCCTCGATACCCGTCTTCTTCATCAGCGTGACGACGTGCAACCATCCGGTTTGCAGTCCATCCGCCGTCAAAAGCCCTTGCAGCATTCGGCTTCCGGAAAACGGGTGGTCGAGATGCAGTTCGTCGATCCGGTTCATCAGGCCAGATCGACCGTCGATACAGGACGAAGCCGACAATAGACACTGCCACGGCTGAAGCCGAGAAGTCTTGCCTGGCGGGCGAGCGGCAACTTGTTCTCGCGATCCATCATTCTTTCCGTTCAGCGAGCCCACCTTGCCGAGCGGACCGGATATCGTAGTGGAGACACGCGGCTATAAGGAGCATCGTTCTCCAGTGTCAGTTCGCCGAACTTGGCAGGCAGGATTTTGAGATGGTCTGTGGGGACCGCCGGCTCCGCCTTGGTCCAATCGCCGAAGACGCCAGTCGTGATTGCTCTTCTCACTGTTTGATTTGATTGGGGTGCACGCCGAACTGCTGGGACAGTTCCACAAGCGTCTGTTCGCCCCTCCTAGCGGCAAGCGCCATCTTTGCCTTGAGCTCGGGCTGCGGTTCCGAGCGCGGTCGTCTCGGTCATGTTCTCTCCTGTTTTCGGCATCAATGCAAAAGCCAGGCAGAAACTTCACTTATCCCAGATGTTCAGGTTTCCCGGACCGCCTCTCCATTCATTGCCGCCTCTGCTTTTGATTTTGGGTAACGTGGGCCAGTTTCCTTCGACGAGTGCGCCAAAGCGTCAAATAGGCATACGTTAATGCCGTCCTCCGCCTTTGCGACCGAGGGACAATATATATATATATATATATATATATATATAGGTTGTTCGAGATGAAGTGGCGGAGCCAATGCCGTGGCTCAACTCACGAAATTACGAGCCGTTGGGGAGCGTCGTCACAATGCTCAATGGCACAACTGACTCACCGGGGCGAGGCCTGAGCCCAACCAGCGTGAATACATGACGGCCATTGGGGCTCTCATAGCCGTAAGCCCAGCCGTTGTGGGGCCGGGTTTCCTGCAAGACCGGACGCCATTTTCGTCGATCAACCATCTCGCGGTCGAAATGACGCCGAATGTTCTCGGAATCGACGGTCGCTGCCAATGCCAAGTGAACAACCCTTAGCCTCGCCTTGCCGAACCGCGGCGCCAGCGCATCAAAGACTGGTCCCCAGGCATGCTGGTCTCGTTTCATGACCGCATCGCCGAAGGCGTATTCGGCAGGTTGCTCGCCCCCCTGAGGCAAGTTTGGCAAAGCGAGGTCCGGCGACTGCGAACGTGCCTCTCCCAAAGTGCAGATGGTCAGCGAAGCGATGACCACAATGGGGAACAAGACAGGACCCGATAGGAGAAAACAAGTAGAGCGCAAATTGATCATGGCTCCGGGTGTCCCTATTGATTGCGCAAACCTTCGATGAGATGCACGGATAGGCGCCTAGCCTCTGGTTGATCTGGCCTTCGAGTCAACTCTGGAAACCAAAATTCATAAAACCGTCATACTCCAAAATGGCAGCACAGCTCAAAATGGGCTATCTTGTTTCTAACAACTTTTGTTGTTGGAAGCTTGTTCTCCAGTAAATATTGCGCGCCTTTTGGCGACGCAATCCTCAACGCGGGGTCTCATGCTGATCGGATTCGAGGGCGCCGAATGAAAATCACTCCGCTTTGGACGAAAAGGCTCGCAAACGAGCGGCGCGTCAGGGCCCGGACGCCGGTATTCGCTGATAATATCCTGTATCAGGTCTTCCATTATGACAAGGGAAGTTTCTTCGAGAGCGTGATGCTCGCACTTGATTGCGAAACTGGCACCGAGCACTGGCGGACGACAGTGGCCCATGTGGCGAACGAACCGGTCGTCGGGCCGGATGGAACAATCTATCTTTGCAGCTTTGAAGGTTCTGTTCTCGCATATGACAGGAACGGCCGATTGCGTTGGAAGGCACCTGCAGCAAATAGGAATATGGGCGTCCCTTGCCTTGCGGGTAGCGAGCGCCTTGTGGTGGCTGAAATAGGTCAGGGCCATCGTACCTGGTGCCTGGACGCCCAATCGGGAGCCGTCTTGTGGACCTTCGACAGCGGCGGCTTCAGCTATCCGATCGCCGCTACGGCCGAAACGGTCGTACATGCAACCGTTGTCGATGGCACGAGGTTCGGCGAAAGCACACCTCACCTGTTTGTCATGTCTGCCGATAGCGGTCGCTGTCTCTGGTCGACAACATACGAACAGTATTTGTTCATGCCGGTAATCGTTGACGATCTCGTCGTCGTCGGCGCTCGCGGTGCGCTACTTGCCTATTACCTTGCCGACGGTAGACCGGCTGCTCGCCTCGTCCTGCCTCCAGATGCTGCGGTGAAAGTCCTCGTGCCTTTGCCAGATGGCTTTTTGCTTGCAGACGATCTCGGCACTATCCGGCGCGTGGTACTTAGTCGAAAGCGATCTTTCTTTCGGTCTTCCGTTGCTCTGGTGGAGCTTTGGACGACTTCGTTTCCGAACGAAATGCTGGGGCGGCCAGTGGTTCTCGGCTCGATGGTCCTTGTTCTAGACAAGGAGGGTAACCTCCATATTCTGAATATCGATGACGGCAGCCGAGTGGCCTCGCACAGTCGAAACGGAGACACCGGAGCCGGAGGCTTGACCGTCTGGGGAGCACGTCTTGCCGTAGCGAATGGTCGCACTCTCGATGTCTATCGACAATCTGACTTGGTAATCGGACAGCGGCCCCTGAAAGAGTAACACCCGTGCCGGGCCGCAACGGGACTATTGACCGACCCCCGAAGGGACGGTCCTTCACAAGGTCACCTCGGCTTGTTGACTAGCTTTACCAACTTCTCTGGCATCCAGACGCCCTGTTACACTATCAATTATGCTCGCCGCATCGATGTCGGCATCTCCGCGCCAAGCGACAACTTGATCAGGGCGGATGAGAATGAGGGGTTGCTGATAGAGATCGAAAATTTCGCTCGAATCGACATCGAGGACCGTCAGATCCATACCCGCGCTTGCAGCTGCTTCGATGAGTTTCCCCCCATGATTTGAAAACGGTTGAAGTCGCAGCAGCGTCCACTCAAAGCCAAAACGATCGTACAGCGACACCCCATTTTCCAACCAAAAATGTGGAGCTCTTCCACCTGGGGCGGCAGTGGGACTATAGACATTCGGAAGATCCTCGCTCAGAGTGAGCGGTTCGGAGCAGATTAGCGGCGAGTGATCGTAGCGCGCGCCGAAGGTGATGCCAGGTATGCTGAATTCCGCGCGGCCGTGAGCTTCAAGGTATTCGCCTGCTTCTTTGCGTAGCGCCGCTCCCGTCTCGGAGTCGTCTTCCAGACCGGTCTTCGGTGTGTAGCTCCCGATTGACTCGGCAAATTGCTTGGCAAAACCGGTATTGCGAACAGCCACCGGACGTCTCTCGATCTCGTAGGTCGCAAGCAGCGAAGGCGGCGCCTTTTTCTTGATCATGGCGGCAAGTTTCCAACCAAGATTGACGGCATCATCGATCGCCGTGTTGTATCCGAGACCACCTGCAGGTGTGAAAAGATGGACAGCGTCACCTCCAAGAAGAACGCGTCCGACCTGATATCGCTCCGCCACAAGGGCGTAACCGGCCATCCATGTCCCGCGAGAGAGGATTTCCGCCTGGACAGGGTATCCCACGGCCGCTTGGAACATGGCCAGTGCCTGATCGTCGGAAATGTCCTCGTCTTTTTCCCCCTCTCGCAGTTGTGTGTGGAATGCAAACTCACCTTTGCCATCCACCGCCGCCATGAAGGCGCGCCTGTCGTGGTTGAAAGTGACATTCATCCAAGCCGGAGGAAACGGCACGACGTCGTAAAACTGCGGGCATCGCAGATAGAGCGCAAACATGCGGCCGCCAAAAAAATCCCTCACCGCGCCGCCGTCCCCTTCGTAGCGGATACCGAGGGTCCTACGTACGAAACTTTTCGCCCCGTCTCCGCCGATCAGGTAGTTGCAGCGAATGGAACGCGTGGCCCCACCTTCGGTCGGCGTCGCCTTGACGAAAACTTCCTCTCCATTGTCTTCGAATCCGGAAATGCGCCAGCCGTAGTTCACCGATATGGAGTTCAACGCTTCGGCATGTCGGCGAAGAACCTGCTCGACGAACTTTTGCGACACGCGGTGTGGCAGCTCGGCAGCACTCCAGGAGCCCGACAGAGTAGACACCTTTTCGCGTGCCTCCTTTGCCGAGGGCAGACGGAAACGGGCGAGTTCATGCCGACAATATCGGGTGAAGTAAGCGATATCGGTGGGAAAGTCGGCAGGCAGACCCAAAGCACGTATTTCCTCGGCAAAGCCTAGCCGCCGATAGTGCTCCATCGTCCTGGCCTGAGTCGCGTTTGCCTGTGGATTGACCGCAGTCGAAGGCTTCTCATCAAATATGACAGCCGAAATCCCTCGGCGCCCGAGCTCATTTGCGAGCATCAGGCCGAATGGACCGCCGCCCGCAATCGCAACGTCATAAACTTCCTCGGTCACGGTGTACCTCCCCATGTTCTGCAATCACAGAAACATAGTAAGGAAACCGGACTAATGTCAATCTACTGGTGCCCTTTCATCTCGGCTGCCTGACTCTCGACATACTTGCCAAGAACCTCGATCATCAGGTCCACCATCGCCGAGCCAAGCTCGTCGCGCATTTCTTTTTCAGCAACTTCCAGGCTCTCATGGAAAGCCTCGAGCCATTCCAGTCCCTTTTCGGTGAAGCACACAAGCTTGGCTCGGCCGTCCGAGGGGTCGCGACGCTTCTCGATAAGCCCAGTTTGCTCTACCTGATCCACTAGCTCGCTCATCGACTGCTTCGTTAAGGAGGCGCGCCGGGCCAATTCGGTCAGACGCGTTCCGTCCTCATCGAGATTACGCGTCAGATTTATATGAGCTGCGGTAAGTTCGCTGTGGCCGTTTGATTTCAAGTTCTCGATGATACGGCCCTCGAAAAGCCTGACGGCTTCATTCATCCGACGCCCGATGTTGTTTCGCCGCCATGCGTTTCGTAAAATCATGCTCGATATCCTTGATGATGCACCTCAACGATAAAACGTCTTCAGCGCAATTTTCCAGCCCCTGAGTCAAGGCGATTGACAGTGTCGGTCGCTCAGTTATATGGTCAGGTATCCGAACTAAAATGGATTGGCAAGTTCAGGTTTGCCGCAGAGGAGAGTAAGGGTGGGAGGGCAGCCACTGATAGGGCGCCAGGGCGGCCTGTGGTTTCATCCGTTGGCTGCCTCTGCTTGCTAAATCATGGGCGAACCTGTGCCGCTACCTGTCTTGTGCACGGCGGTCGAGATTTAACTCCTGCGCCAGGGGTAGATGCGGAGAGAATGTTAACATGCTGAGGAGGCTGAGCACACTATGGTAAAGGCGAACGGCGGCAAATCGCTGCAGAATATGGTCGATGAAAAGAAAAACGATCTGGTCGACTATTTCTTCAATGAAACGGTGGCGCCGCACTATCGCGCCCGAACAGGTCTCACCGCCGCGTTCATCCCGCCCGAATTTACCAATTGGCGAGATGAGCAGCGTGCTTGGCGAGAAACGGCAATCCTCTTCGATCAATCTCATCATATGCCCGAGCTCATGCTGAAAGGCCCCGACGCGCTCAAATTGCTTGAGCGGGTTGGGATCAATAGTCTGGCCAATTTCACGATCGACCGCGCCAAGCAATTTGTTGCATGTACGCCGCGGGGCCACGTTATCGGAGACTGCGTAATCTACCGGCTCGACGAAGAGACCTTTGAACTCATCAGTGGAATGCCCGTTTTGAACTGGGTTCACTATAATGCCGAGCAGGGTGGCTACAACGTAACTATCGAACGCGATGACCCGACACCCTACAATCCGAAGGGCAAACGGTGGTTTTATCGTTTCCAATTGGAGGGACCGAATGCTGGCCACATTTTCCACGATGCGGTCGAAGGTGGCGCCCCTGAAATAGCGTTTTTCCGCACGGCGAAAGTTAAACTCGGCGGGTGCGATGTTCTGGTTCTTCGCCACGGCATGGCGGGGCACCTCGGCGCCGAATTGTCCGGGCCATACGAAGAGATGGACCGCGTACGCTCTGCTCTTCTCGCAGTTGGCGAAAAATACGGGCTCAAACAAGGCGGGACAAAGACATACTTCAGCACCATCTTCGAATTCGGTTGGATGCCGTATCCGCTGCCTGGGATCTACACCGGCGAAGAGCTTCGAGGTTTTCGCGAGTGGCTCTCCGGGACTGGGTGGGAAGCAAACGCTCAGCTCGGTGGCAGCTTCCTGTCCGACAATATCGAGGACTACTATGTGACGCCTTGGGACCTTGGCTATGGTCATATCCTGAAATTTGACCATGACTTCATTGGACGCGAAGCCTTGGAAGCATTTCCAGCCGAAAAACGCAGAAGCAAGGTCACGCTTGTCTGGCACAAAGACGACGTCACCGAGATTTTTGCCTCCCAGTTTGGCGAGGGGCCGCGATACAAGGCGCTGGAGTTTCCGGTGGCGTATTACGGATGGCCGCATTTCGATGAGGTGCGGAGCGTGGGCGGGCAGCTGGTGGGACACTCGTGCCACTGCGGGTATAGCAACAATGAGGGGGCGATGCTCTCTCTCGCGATGCTCGACCCGCAAAGCAGCGCACCCGGTACCGAAGTCGTGTTGACCTGGGGAGAACCGGGTGGCGGATCACGCAAGCCACATGTAGAGAAACACGCCCAATTCAAGGTTCGTGCGACGGTGGCACCTGTCCCTTACGCGAGCTCAGTGCAGAAACTGAAACGAGCCACAATCACTTAAGTCGAGCGTACCGGGTATCCGGCTGAGCCTCGGCAAGCTAGGGCGAAAGCCTTAGGGACTGGCAACGCGCGCCAGTCCCGGCTTAGCTCGTGGTCTTCCCGCCGCCCGGTAGAGTTCCTACGAAAGCAAAATCTGGTGGCCCGTTTGCGAGGCAAACGGACAGGAGGCATAGCTATGAATTCAACTGCGGCGCCGTGTCTGAGCAAATGTTCCCTTGTGCTAGACAAGTTTTCGCTCGAGATTACGGTGCGGGATGCTCAGCAACTGGTGTACCTGGAGGCTGATATTCCAGCTGGAACAATCATCTCAGTGCCATTTCTCGTAAACGAAACGCATGCTGATCGCATAGCGGCCGCAAAAGCGGTTCGTGCTGCGGGTTATGAGCCCATGCCACATATTGCAGCCAGGCGATTTCACTCAGAGATCGAACTCTCCGAATTCATTTGCGAACTTTCCAAGCAGGCTCAGGTGAAAAGGCTCTTGGTTCTCGCCGGTGATCTTGATTCTCCCAAAGGCCCCTATGCCGATACCGCGGCAATCCTGCGCAGCGGTGTTTTGGAAAAGTGCGGCATCGAACACGTGGCCGTCGCAGGTCATCCCGAGGGCCATCCTGTTCAAGATCACAGAATGCTCCTCACCGCGCTTCTCGAAAAGTCACGGATACTTGGGGAACGGCGCCTTGATTGGTCGATCATCACCCAGTTTACCTTTGCCTCGGAACCAGTGCTGAACTGGATCGCCAGCGTTCGCCAGGAAGGCATCCAGGTTCCGATTCACGTCGGCGTGCCGGGTCCTGCGAGCGTCAAGACACTCCTGCGCTTTGCGGCCGTTTGTGGCGTTTCTGCATCGACAGCAGTCTTGATGAGATATGGCCTTTCAATCTCGCAGCTCTTCACAAATGCGGGGCCTGATCGCCTCGTCAATGACTATGTCGGCGCTTTGTCTCCTCCCGAGCACGGCGAGATCCGCCTCCATTTTTATCCTTTCGGCGGCGTCCGAAAGACATCTGAATGGATCAGCCAATATCGTCAGCGAGGTTGACTTCAAAGCAAGTCCTCCGTGAATGATAGTCAGGTAAGCTGACTATCATTCACGGAGGACTATACCCTCCTCATGTATACAGGGATGGGGTAATCCGTGGATAAGAAGCACACATTTGTGCAATGCAACCTTCCCAAATGGGACAGAGCACAACATGCAGACTTCTTGACATATAGTACGGTTTCCGTACTATTATCCGTGGGGAGACATTCGGCGCATCTGGCGCCGAGATGCGTGCCGGACGCAATGCCGGTTGGGAGGAGAAAAAATGAAAATTGTTAGATGGACAGTTTGTCTGGCTTTATCTGCCGCGGCGTGTGCACTCACCAGCGGCACTGCCGCCGCCGAAACCATCAAGGTCGGGGTAATTGCGACGTTTTCCGGCCCCAACGCCATCTGGGGAAAGCAATTCCGCGAAGCCATCGACGTCTACGTGGCGCAACATGGCAGCGAGGTCGCTGGCCATAAGGTCGAGTTCATCTACAAGGATGTCGGAGGTCCCAATGCCGACGCAAGTAAAGCCGCGGCTCAGGAGCTTTTGATCCGTGATGGGGTCAAATATCTGGCAGGCTTTGACTTTACACCTAACGCTGTTGCAGTCGCTCCGCTCATCAAACAAGCGAAGGTCCCAGCCGTCATATTCAATGCGGGCACTTCTTCGATCAACAAGCAGTCTGAGTATTTCATCCGAACGAGCTTTACACTCTGGCAGGTCTCGGCGCCTGCGGGTGAGTGGGCTGCCAAGAACGGCGCCAAGAAAGTCGTGACCGCCGTAACTGACTACAATCCTGGGGTGGATGCAGAAGCCGCCTTCTCGAGCACGTTCCAGAAGAATGGTGGCGAGATCGTCGAAAAAATCCGGATGCCGCTGAACACGACAGACTTTTCCCCATTCATGCAGCGGATCAAGAATTCCGGAGCGGATGCCGTGTTCGCCTTCTTGCCGGCCGGACCCGCTACTTTTGCCTTTACAAAGGCCTACAATGAAAATGGACTCAGGGCTGCTGGCATTAACTTCTACGGCACGGGCGAAACCGACGAAACGACGATTGATGCCCTCGGTGATCAGGCGATAGGACTGGTGACCGCCTATCACTATTCGGGCGCCCATGACTCTCCGCTCAACAAGAGCTTCGTCGCCAAGTTGAAGGAACTGCATCCCAGTTCGCGTGCCAACCTTGCCTCTGTCGGCGCCTATGACGGGGTCGAATTGATTTACAGGATGATTAAGGCGGCAGGGGGTGACGGCCCAAAAGCCGTTGAAGCTGCAAAGGGCATGGAGTGGGAGAGTCCTCGCGGTCCCATCAAAATTGATCCTGTTTCACGACACGTGGTGCAGAACGTGTATATCAGGCGCGTCGAGCGTGGATCTGATGGGTACCTCATCAACAAGGAATTCGCCACGATCCCGAATGTCGCCGACCTCGGTTATAGTCAGTGATGCAGGCCGGGCGTAGCGAGTCCTTTCCCGTTACGCCCGCGTAACCGCTTGTCTCAATCAATAGGTTTCGTGAATGTCGATCATTCTAAGCATCCTCGTCGATGGCATTGCCTACGGCATGATACTATTCATGATTTCCGTCGGTCTTTCCATCACAATGGGCCTGATGCGGATCATCAACCTGGCGCATGGGGGCTTTGCTCTTTTTGGGGGCGCAATGGCTCATGTGCTCACAATCCGCATGGGGATGCCATTCCTGGGGGCTTTCCTGCTTTCGGTACTCGGGGTCGTCGTCATAGCGGCGCCCCTAGAGCGGCTGCTTTACCGGCACATCTATGGATTTGATGAACTGGGGCAGGTGCTCGCGACTGTCGGGATCGTGTTCCTGATGATTGCCACGGTGAATCTTTTTCTTGGATCGACGATCCTTGCGATCCGCAGTCCTGAGGTTTTCACCACAGCCGTCAATCTAGGCTTCAAGACCCTACCGTTCCACCGCGTCGTGGTCATTGCGAGTGGCATGGTTCTGCTGGCAGGGCTTTGGCTCCTGGTCGAAAAGACCCGCTTTGGAATTTATCTGCGGGCCGCAGTCGACAACAGGAACGCAGCTGCATCATTGGGAATCGATACGCCTCGTGTGTATCTCGCCGCGTTTTCACTGGGGGCCGGACTTGCCGCGACTGGCGGCATCCTGGGTGCCGAACTGCTACCGATCGAAGCGTATTACCCGCTGCGTTACATGGTTTTATTTCTGATTGTCGTCGCCGTAGGTGGGCTCGGAAGCGTGGCGGGCTCCTTTTTTGCCGCATTAGGTCTCGGGATACTGGATACGTTTGGCCGATACCTATTGCCTGATATCGGGCCGATATTCTTCTTTCTCGCGATCATCATGCTGCTCGCCCTTCGTCCGAACGGTTTGCTGGGGAGGGCGGGATGACTGATCTCGTAACTCCCCGAGTGTCCACGCGAAGGGCAATACCTCTATTCGGCTCTCTCTGGCCGATCGCAATCGTCATCCTTGCGGCATTCGCCGCGTTCTTCCTGTTCCCCTACGATCTCGCTTTTCTGACGCGGATCGTCATCATGATGGTGTTCGTCCTCTCCTTCGACCTCATCTTAGGATACGCCGGGATCGCGACGCTCGGCCACGCGGCGATGTATGGCTGCGGCGCCTACGCTGCCGGACTCTTCGCATTGCACATCTCACCGGACCCGCTCGTAGGGCTTCTCATAGGTGCTACTGCCGGCGCCCTGATCGGCTGGGCATCGGGCTTGGTGCTTTTGCGAACTCACGGGATGACGCTCCTGATCATCTCGATTGCTGTGACAATGGTTCTTCAGGAAGCCGCGTCCAAAGCCCGCTGGTTGACCGGCGGCGCTGACGGTCTTCCGGGCATCTCAGTGTCTCCGATACTGGGCTTCTTTGAGTTCGATTTTGTGGGCCAGGTTGCGTTTATCTACAGTGTCTGCGTTCTCGTCGCCGTTTTGGTGTTGTGTCATGTTCTTGTCAGTTCGCCCTTTGGACTTGCCCTAAGGGGAATCAAAAATTCTGCAAGCCGCATGCGCGCCATCGGTACGCCGGTCTACCGCCGGAAAGTCACGGTCTACACGATTGCAGGTGCCATCGCCGGAATAGCCGGAGCGCTTGCCGCTCAGGTCACCGGATTGGTGGGGCTCGAGGTTTTCAACTTCTCTCTTTCGGCCGACGTCATGGTAATGCTGATCCTCGGTGGGGCAGGTCGGCTATACGGAGCGCTGATCGGAACCCTCATATTTATGACCGTTCATCATGTTGCAGCGAGCATTGACCCCTTCAACTGGCTGTTCGTCATAGGCTTCATGTTGCTGGTCGTGGTGTTCGCACTGCCCGATGGACTTGTTTCGCTCCCCGCGCGGCTCGTTCGCTTCCTCAGGAGGGCATGATGGCTCAAGGACTCGCTATCAACGGTCTGTCCAAGAGCTTTGGAGGCTTGCAAGTCGCGCAGAACCTCAACGTCAGTCTGCCGCCTGGATCCAGAACAGCTCTCATCGGACCGAACGGCGCCGGCAAGACCACGTTTGCCAATCTGATTACGGGTGTTCTGCAACCCACCTCTGGATCCATTCTCCTGGATGGAAAGGACATCGGCAACTTGTCCGAGGCCGGGCGTGTTCGAGCAGGGATCGCAAAGACCTTCCAGATCACCAATCTTTTTCGAGATCTCACGGTCCGGGAAAATCTGCGGCTACCGATACTCGAGCGGAAAGGACTGAGTTCAAGCATCTTTTCCCGAGCCGACGGCAGGCCCGGTGTAGAGGATGAAATCGACCAGCTCCTTCGTAGTTTCAATTTGTCTCCGTTAGCGGATCGCCAGGTGCGAAGCTTGGCTTATGGACATCAGCGGCTCGTGGAATTAGCTCTGACTTTGGCCCTGAAGCCGAAGATACTGATCCTCGATGAACCAGCGGCCGGAGTCCCATCGACAGAGAGCCACCTGATCGTGGAAGCCATCAAACGCCTTCCGTCCGACCTCTCGGTGTTGATCATCGAGCACGATATGCAGCTGGTTTTCGAGGTTGCGGATCGCATAATTGTGTTGGTGAGCGGCGCGGTGCTGATAGAGGGCACGGCGGAGGAGGTGACCGCGGATCTGCGGGTTCGCCGATTATATCTGGGGGGCGTGCATGGCTGAGGCGCTGCTGGAGCTCAATGGTGTTGTCGCCGGATATGGCGAAACGCACATCATTCGCAACATATCTTTGAGTGTTTCAAAGGGCGAACGTCTCGCCATCATCGGGCGAAACGGCGTGGGGAAAACCACCACCCTTGCCACGATCATGGGGCAGACACGCCAACACGCTGGTAGAATCAACCTACGGGGAGAGCCATTAGACAGACTTCGCACCCATGAGAGGACCAGATTGGGGATCGGAATCGTCCCTCAGACGCGGGACATCTTTCCGTCGCTGTCTGTCGAGGAAAATCTGATCGCGGGTTTGCGTAACGGTTCCAGCCTCGATGAGGCCTATGATCTGTTTCCGCGATTGAAGGAACGGCGACATAACGGCGGACGCCAACTCTCGGGTGGCGAGCAGCAGATGTTGTCTATCGCGCGGGCCCTGTTGGGCAGGCCCGAGATTATACTACTCGATGAACCGCTTGAGGGCCTGGCCCCCGTCATCTGTGAAATGCTCATGGATGTGTTCAAGAAACTCGCAGCCAGGGGGCACACGATGGTTCTCGTCGAGCAACATGTTGGGCTCGCGCTTAAGTTCGCCGACCGGGTCGTCGTTCTCGATCAAGGGAAGATCGTGTTCGAAGGGCTATCTGCTGATCTGGTCGGAAACGCCAGCCGGCTTGACCAGTATATTGGACTATCTGCAGCCAATTGAGAATGGCAGGTTTGGGAGGACTCCATGCAGTTCGTAGAAGATCATATCGCCACCGCTGTTTCGCATGACATACCGGTCTGGGATGTAGATCCTTATGACGTGGAGATATTGAAAAACCCTGTCCCCTTTTACGCAGAGCTGCGAGAAAGGGGGGCCTTCGTATATATCCCACGCTACGCGATGCTCGCCTGCGGCCGCTTTGACGAGACAAGAGAAGTATTCTCGGATTGGGAACGTTTCGTTTCTTCTCGGGGCGTAGGGCTTATCGATTTTTCCGTAGCGAAGCCTTGGCGAGCGCCATCTATCGTTCTGGAGGTTGATCCTCCTTATCACACACGAACCCGAACTGTGATCGCACGGGCGCTTTCTCCGCGGGCGGTCAGCGAGCTGAAAGATTCCTTCGCCGCAGAAGCCGAAAAGTTGGTCGATGAACTGCTTGAGATAGGTGAGTTTGATGCGGTGGGAGATTTGTCAGAAGCGTTCCCCGTAAAGGTATTTCCGGCAGCTGTCGGACTACAGGAGATCAACAAGCGCGCCCTTGTCGACTATGGAGCGGTCGGTTTTAATGCTCTCGGGCCTGACAATGAGCTTCGTCGAACTGGATGGGCGAAGGCGTCTGAGATCGTTCCGTGGATAACGGCACAATGTAAACGCGAGGCTCTCCTACCGGCGGGATTTGGTGCCACGATTTACGCGGCTGCAGACGCGGGGGAAATCACAGAAGAAGAAGCAGGGATGCTTGTAAGATCGCTGCTTTCAGCCGGCGTCGATACGACGGTCACCGGGATCGGCAACACGATTTGGTGTTTGGCCGAGAATCCGGGGGAGTTTGAGAAACTCAAAGCTGACCCGAAACTCGCGCGTCCCGCCTTCGAAGAAGCGTTGCGGTACACGTCGCCAGTCCATTCCTTTTGCCGTACGGCCAGTCTTGACACGGCGGTGAATGGCATTGCGATTCCCAAGGACACAAAGATCCTTTGCGTCCTTGGCTCTGCCAATCTGGATGAGCGCAAATGGCAAAGAGCCAACCGGTACGAAATTGAACGGAAACCAGTTGGGCATCTGGCTCTTGGGGTGGGGATCCACGGCTGCGTCGGTCAAAACGTCGCTCGTGCCGAAGCGGAGGCTGTTTTCACGGTCATCGCCAAAAAAGTAGGTGCAATCGAGTTGGTCGATGCCCCCACTTGGCGGCCCAATAACGCTATTCATGCACTCGACAGCATGCGTGTCCGCTTCCTGAAACACTGACCCAGGAGGCAGTCGAATGGTTTCTGTCATCTATCGCTCTCATGACGGCACCGCCCGGGAGGTGGCTGCTGAGGAGGGTCAAACTCTAATGCAGGCTGCGATCTCAAATGGGATCGACGGGATTATCGGTGAGTGTGGCGGGTCTGCAATGTGCGCAACCTGTCACGTCTACGTGGTCGAAGCGTTTATCGACAAATTGCCTCCGCTCACCGACATTGAAGACGAGATGCTGGAATGCACGGTCGCGGAACGACGCAGCCGCAGCAGACTAGCATGTCAGATTAAGATTACAAACGCACTCGGCGGGCTCGCTGTAGATCTGCCGGAGGCACAGGCATGACCATGAACAAGATGGTCATCGCAGGCGCCTGGGATTGGCCTGCCGTATCAAGCCCTCTACTGTTCAAGGCATTCCTGGTGAAGAAATGAACAACTATGTCCTGACCGTATCCTGCAAGACGACACGCGGCATTGTCGCCGCGATTTCCGGCTTTCTGGCGGAAAAGGGTTGCAACATCATCGACTCATCCCAGTTCGATGACCTCGACACGGGCAAGTTCTTCATGCGCGTCAGCTTTCTCTCCGAAGAAGGCGCCGAACGCCCGGCACTGCTCGAAGGTTTCAAGCCTATCGCCGACCGGTTCGAGATGGAATGGGAGATCTTCGACACCGAAGAGCGCATGAAGGTGCTGCTGATGGTGTCGCGTTTCGGCCATTGCCTGAACGACCTGCTCTACCGCTGGAAGATCGGCGCCCTGCCGATCAACATCGTCGGCGTCGTCTCCAACCATTTCGACTACCAGAAGCTCGTGGTCAACAACGACATTCCTTTCCACCACATCAAGGTGACGAAGGAAAACAAGCCGCAGGCCGAAGCCCAGCTTCTCGATCTGGTCGAGCAGAGCGGCACCGAGCTCATCGTGCTGGCCCGCTACATGCAGGTCCTGTCCGACAGCCTCTGCAAGAAGATGTCCGGCAAGATCATCAACATCCACCACTCCTTCCTTCCGTCGTTCAAGGGTGCCAACCCCTACAAGCAGGCCTATACCCGCGGCGTGAAGCTGATCGGCGCCACGGCCCACTACGTTACCGCCGATCTCGACGAAGGCCCGATCCTCGAGCAGGACACGGTGCGCATCACCCATGCGCAGAGCGCGGATGACTATGTTTCGCTTGGCCGCGACGTCGAGAGCCAGGTCTTGGCGCGCGCCATCCACGCCCATATCCATCACCGCACCTTCATCAACGGCAACCGCACCGTCGTCTTCCCGCCGAGCCCCGGTTCCTACGCTTCGGAGCGCATGGGGTGATCATGGCGCTTGAAATCAATGAAAAAGGGGCGGCGGCATCCGTGATCGCGGCTGTCACCAAAGCTGCGAGTTTCCTGGAGAAGGAAACCGGCGTCAAGCCGGGCCTTGCCGTCGTCATCGTCGGCGACGATCCGGCAAACCATGCGTATGTGAATTCCAAGAGCAAGATGGCCAAGCAATGCGGTTTCAATTCGATCCAGCATAACCTAGGTGAAGAGACGACGCAGGAAGAGCTTGGAGACCAAAATGGGCTCAGGCAGACCGTCGTCATGAGAGAGAGCCATGCGTGAGTTTCTATATATCGGCAATACGGCGCGCGTTATCTTCGGTTGCGGAACGATTTCCAAAGTGGCTGAGGAAATACGTCAGCTTGGCGCGAGCCGCGCGCTCATCCTGTCGACCCCTTTTCAACACACTGATGCTGAGGCACTCGCTCAAAAGCTTGGAGCCCTTGCAGCCGGAGTGTTCACGCGGGCAACGATGCATACTCCCGTCGAAGTGACGATGGAGGCCATTTCGGTTTACGACAAGCTTGGGGCAGATTGCATCGTCTCTTTCGGTGGAGGATCTACGATCGGCCTGGGCAAGGCCATTGCCTATAGGAATGACACGCCACAGCTTGTCATCGCAACAACCTATGCGGGCTCGGAGGTTACACCAATCCTCGGGCAAACCGAAAACGGCATCAAAACGACGATTCGAGCCCCTTCAATACTTCCTGAAACGGTCATCTACGATCCCGAACTAACCTACAACCTGCCCATTGCAATGAGTGTCACGAGCGGCCTCAATGCCATGGCGCACGCGGTGGAGGGTCTCTATGCTCAGGATCGTAATCCAATAGCCTCGATGATGGCATTGGAGGGGATAGCCGCCTTACACCGAGCCCTTCCAGCAATAGTCGCGAATCCGCAGGAGAGCGCTGCCCGCGCAGACGCACTTTACGGTTCCTGGCTTTGTGGTGCCGTTCTCGGCACGGTCGGAATGGCTCTGCATCATAAGCTCTGTCACACGCTGGGAGGAAGCTTTGATCTGCCGCATGCGGAAACTCACGCTATTCTTCTGCCGCACACGATAGCCTACACAGAAGCAGCGGTTCCGGACCTTCTCGCACCCGTAGCGGAAACACTCGGAGCGCGACGTGCTGGTACGGGTCTTTATGATTTCGCGCTCGGCATCGGTGCCCCGAGGAGGCTCCGCGACTTGGGAGTGACCGCCGAAGATCTTGATGCAGCAGTGAAGATCGCCATGAGCAATTCTTACTGGAATCCCCGCCCCCTGGAGCCCGCTGCAATCCGGGATTTGCTTCAGAAGGCATGGGAAGGGGTAAGGCCCAGTTCCTAGCGAAGCATCCCTTCGGTGATACGCATCATGTGGAAGCTCGGTTCAGAATGCTTGGCCTCCGCGGGCAGACAAAGCACCTCGAGGTCGGATGCAGACGAATTCTTTCAATGACGAGAGGAACAGCAATGATAGGTTACTTCACGGAAGCCGCCTCCGTCGAGGCTGTGAACGAACGGATTGCCGCTGACATCGATCCTCGCCTGAGGGAGGTTATGAGTTCGCTCGTAAAGCATCTTCACGCTTTCATCAAAGAGGCGCGTATTTCTCAACAGGAATGGGAAGCCGCAATCCGGTTTCTGACCGAAACCGGTAAGATCTGTTCAGAGGAACGGCAGGAGTTCATTCTCCTATCTGACACCCTTGGTGTATCTATGCTGGTAGATGCCATCAACAACCGCAGACAGCCAGGGGCCACGGAAAATACCGTGCTTGGACCGTTCCACGTGGCTGGAGCACCTCGCCGCGAGATGGGTGATAGCATTACGCTCGACGGCAAAGGCGAAAGCTGTCTCTTCGAGGGCAGGGTTGTCGATCTGGATGGTCATCCAATCGAAGGCGCGATTATCGATGTGTGGTCGGATAATGCCGAAGGGTATTACGATGTGCAGCAGCCCGCGCTCCAACCCAAGTGGAACAACCGCGGTGTTTTTGTGACAGGCCCCGACGGCGGCTACAGCTTCATCGGGATCAAGCCCGTATCGTATCCTATTCCAGACGACGGGCCCGTCGGTCAGATGTTGAACCATCTCGGCCGACATCCCTACAGGCCGGCGCATATACACTACATCGTCACTGCGGCAGGCTTCCAAAAGGTCGTAACCCATACCTTCGTAGGAGACGACAACTACCTTTCATCTGATGCGGTGTTTGGCGTCAAGGAAACCCTGATAGCGCCATATGAACGGGTCGTGAACGGGGAAACGCAGTGGCGTTCGCCGTTCAATTTCGTCCTAAACCCCATATGAGACGTTCCGATGCCAAATGTGAAGATTTACGTGGATCATAGCCTACCTGAGCGAGTCCGCCACGAAATCCAAGCAACTCTACCGGCGTTGGGTAAGTTGCTCTGTGCGAGGTTGCAGGTGGATATCACCGCCTGCCAATTCGCAGTCATGTCGGTGTATGCTATGGCCGGTCTTCCAAGTGTAAATCTTGAACTTGCTATTCTGCCTAAACCAGAGCGCACTCGCAAAAGGCTCACAGACCTTGCAGAGGACATTCAACAACTGATGGGCGAAGCTGCGGGGACGCATATTGCCGTTCGGATTTCTCTTCTTGATCCCTCAACTTACATAGCATTAAAATAACCTGCCATGGCTCCTCCTCCTTGAGGGCTCGGTCTATCCAAGCAATCTACGAAGATCGGTGTAGGGCCAGCCTCCTTAGCCATGAAGAAGGACATCGGTCTTACGGCATAAGTACCGGCGCGTGTTTTGACTTGAGTCCGCATGCCGCGCCGGTGAATTTGCTTTATACTAGCCCTTCTACTTGCAACGCTTCCTGCACAGATGGGCGGGTAGCAATGCGGCCGAGAAGCGATTGGAGGTTCTCGAAGGCTGTCAGGTCAACACCGACGATCTTGCCCCAGTTGCAGACGACAAACAGGTAGGCGTCGGCAACGGAGAACTTGGCGCCCATCATGTAGTCTCGACGATTAAGCTGCTGTTCCAGCCAGCCGAAGCGGTCACAAATACGTTCATGATAGATGGCTTTCACATCCTGCGGCATTCGCGGATCGAACAGAGGGCCGAAATTCTTGTGTAGCTCGCTGCTGATAAAGGCCAGCCTTTCGATCAGGCGATATCGCTCCATCGAACCCCAGGCGGGTACAATCCCCTTTTCCGGAACCTGATCGCCCACATACTGCATGATCAAAGGCCCTTCGCTCAGCAGCTGGCCATCGGCAAGCTCCAGCAGCGGCACGTAGCCTCGGGGATTGAGAGCATAATAATCGTCGGCGCCGTTGTTGAACGTATGCGTCCGCAAATCAACGCGCATGGGCGCGAATGGCATGGCGGCTTCGCGCAGAACAATATGGGAGGCCAGAGAACAGACGCCCGGGCTGTAATAGAACTTCATGCAGAACTCCGAGAGAAATAAGGATCAGGTTAATGAGGTTGTCCATCAGGGACATATTGTCTCGCAGCCGTCACCCTTCACCCGCGTGGCGCGATCGGGGCCTTCTTCCCGCGGCCCCATAGAATGAACAGGCAGATGGGGAGCAGGATGGCGTTCAGCGGCAGGGCCGACAGCTCACCGCGTGAGGTATGGAAAATGATGGCCGCGATTTGTAGCAGGACGCATCCCAAGGCGGCCAGAACCGTCAGTCGGGGTAGGATGCGGGTGAGGGCAGGCAGGAGAATGCCGAGGCCGCCAGCAATATCGATGAGACCCATCAGCCGTAGGAACCGGGGCGCGACGTCTCCGGGCCAAACCCACATAGCCGCCAACTGATCAATTGGCATGAACAACTTCATGCAACCGAATACTGTAAAGGCGACAAAAATGAGCACTTGGGCCACCCAAAGCCCGATCTGCATAGACCTTGCAGCCGGTGGTGCTGAAAGAAGAGTTGAGCTGTGTGACATCTGAGTCTCCAGAAGAGGTTGTGAAACAAGCACCTGTTGGTATTCGCGGCCAGAGGCGCTTTGGGGCTCGGTAGGAAGCCGCATGCCTTCGTTCGGATTGGCTTGCTGCTGATCCTACGAACAAAAACAACCAAAGAAAGCGGTCTAATTTCGCTTTTCTTATTCAAGAAAATCGATAGAGTTGCCCTTCGCGGGCTCGTGTCGCGCGCGCCGCAAACGCTCAATCCGATTGGTAATTGCTATGGATGCGCTGACCCTTGACCAGTTCCTTGTATTCGCCACCACAGTTGAAGAAGGCAGTTTCGCTGCGGCAGCGCGTCGTATGAACAGAGCGCAATCGGCGATCACTTACACCATTCAGAAATTGGAGGAGCAGAGCGGGCTCCCCCTCTTTGACCGCTCTGCCTATCGTCCGACGCTGACCGAGGCGGGAAAGGCGTTGCTGCCGCGGGCGCGACGCATCCTTGACGACGTTGCAGACTGGCGGCATCAGGCCCAGGGGATTTCAAAGGGGTTGGAGGCAGAACTCACTCTAGCTGTCGTCAGCTATGCGCCGCCGGATCTTTTAAGCCGTGTCCTAAGCGCATTCAATGTGGAGTTCCCCTTTGTCGAAATACGTCTTCTGATCGAAACCTTTGATGCTGCAGCGACGGCTCTGCGGGATGGAATTGTCGATCTTGCATTGCTTGCCGAACGCCAGCCGGAGGATTTCGAACGGCGCGTGTGCGGACGGATCAATCTGGTTCCTGTCGCTGCCCCCACGCATGTGCTCGGCCGGATCGAGGGACCACTCAGCGCTACACAATTGCGGGACCACACTCAGTTGGTCATCAGCCCCGCTCCCCATTTGGACAGCGGGCGGGACTATGGCGTCCTTGCCGCCAACAGATGGCGGGTCAACGATCTCCAGGCCAAATACGACCTCATTCTTGCTGGTATCGGCTGGGGTTCAATGCCCCGCTCGCGTGTGGAGAACGATCTTTCGACGGGGCGCCTCGTCGAACTGAGACCGGAAAGTTGGGAAGGGTCGGATTGGATGCCATCTTTCCCTCTGGTCATTGCCTACAGGAAGGAAAAGGCGCTCGGTCCAGCCGGACAGTGGCTGGTGAAGGAATGTGTCGCTCAGTGGGAGTTAGCCGGTAAACCTTGAGCAAGGAAGACAGGCCGTTTGCGGCATGGCGCTGATATATATACCCCGCAGATGCCGCGCTCTGAGGAAATTCCGCGACGATGGTTGCCCACGATCTCATTCCGCGGTTCTCGATGGCGGCCTACGACCGCGAAGGAGATCAAGGACCTCTTCGCGGTCGTAGGCCGCTGCGGGAGAGGAAGGCATCCCTGAGCAATGTTCGAGAAGCCTTTGGCCGCTTCGCAGGTTTAAGCGGCCTTGATGCACGCGCTCAATGCGAGAGATTGGTATCGCAGCCAATGTCATCGACAACGCCAAAGACGTTGCAGATTGATCAAACGATCCCTCAATCATGGCATCGGCTGCGCTGCCTTACAAGATCTGCAGCGCTTTTCGCAGATCGGCGATAAGGTCGTTGACATCTTCGAGCCCCACTGAAAGGCGAATGAGATCCTCGCTGACACCGTCGACGAGATGCGCGTCCTTTCTTATCGACTGGCGCGCTCGCATAATGCTCGCCGGATGGTAAATGAGGCTGTCGGTGTCGCCCAGACTTACAGCGCGTGTCAGCAATTGAAACCGGTCAAAAATTCTCCGCGCCCCGTCGAAACCTGCTTTGAGACCAAAAGCGAGCATGCCTGACCCCTGACCCATCTGCTTGCGTGCTATTGCATGATCGGGATGGGAATCGAGGAAAGGGTAGCTCACCCAAGCAACGGCAGGATGAGCCTCAAGCATCTGAGCGATCGCAAGGGCTGAAGCACTATGACGATCCATCCGTAGAGAGAGGGTCTTAAGCCCACGCATGATGAGAAAGGCTGAATGCGGTGACAGCGTCGCTCCGGTAATATAGCGCAAACCTGTTTCGTGCAGCATGTGAAGCGTTTCAGCATCGCCGAGCAACGCACCCCCCAACGTGTCACCATGACCGTTGATATACTTGGTCATCGAATGCAGGACAATATCAGCCCCGTGCTCGATCGGGCGTTGAAGTGCTGGGGAAGCGAACGTGCTGTCAACGGCCACCTTGATATTCCGGGCGTGAGCTCGGTTCGTAATCGCCGCAATGTCCAGAATGGCGCTCAGCGGATTTACCGGCGTTTCGAAGTAAACCAGGCGTGTCCTGTCGGTTATAGCTGCATCGAGATTTGACGGTTCCGAGAGGTCAACGGGAACGACCTTGATTCCGAAACGGGGAAGCCCTTGTTCGACCATCGCGACAGTGTTCGAATAGAGAGTCTTATGGACGATGAGTTCGTCCCCTTGCGAGAGCAGCGACAGGACGAGTGTGCCGAATGCGGCCATCCCAGTCGAGAGAACAAGACCAGCTTCGGCACCTTCCAGATTGGCGAGCCTCTTCTCGAGAATCTCGGTCGTTGGATTATATTCCCGCGCATAGAGCCGGCCGCCGAGGGCCGCCGCAGCTTCGTTTGCTGCCACGCTCTCGAAACCGTAAGTGGAGGTCAAGAATACAGGCGGCTGAACCGATCGCTTAAATTCTGCGGGATCGAATGCGTGATGAATAGCCCGAGTGTCAAAACCCAAGGTTTCATCACCGGCATTTTTCTCGGAACTCTCTGATTTAGCACTAGTCATCGTGTGAATCTCTTCCTTCTTTTTGAACCACGTATGCGTATGATCGATGGAAAGCTGCGATATCCAGGTAGTTGCGGCTATATGCTGCGTGGATTAACCGTCACGCTTTGATCGCCCCACGCCGAGATGCAGCGACCGTGCGGACCCATCGTCGAGACCCCTCTCAAAACCGATCAGGCGGGCCGGAAATTTGCACTGCTCCAGCAACTTGCGGTTTTCGGCGCCGCAATCCAGTATCGATTCTAACTTTTCCTGCCCCGGGAAACTCATCGCGCGTCCGGTAGTCCAGGCATTGGAATATAGCCAGGCAAAGCGCGTATCCGATCGATCCAAGCCAAAATATTGCAATGCTCATCTAACGGGAGCTTACCTTGCCGCGACAGACCTATGTACGGAAAGACTGCAAGGTCTGCGATTGTCGGCTTGCCCAAGCAAAGCCAATCGCGACCTTGCAAAGTCCTATCAAGAAGATCTAGGACTTTTCTGCCAATCGTCTGAGCCCGTGGCAGATCAATCTTCTCATGAGGATCGAGAAAGTTCAGCCTTGAGAGTTGTGGCCCGATGGACACCTCTTTTGCAGCGTATGACAACCACTCCGCAATCGCGGCCATCCCTTCTGGCGAAGAGTCGATCCACTGAGGCGCATACTTTATTGCGAGGTAGAGCAGAATGGCTTGGCTGTCCTGCACAACGAAGTCGCCATCCTTTAGAACCGGAATTTGTTGCCAGGGATTCAACCTGGCAAATTCCGCCGTTCGGGTTGCGCCTTTCAACACTTCCACGTTTTCCAGAACCAGAGGCAAACCGATCATCGAGGCAAAGAGCCGCACCTTGTAACAGTTCCCTGAGAGCTCGAAGTCGAAAAGCACAAGTTTGGTCATGTTAGGCTCTCTTCAAAGGGCGCATGGTGGCCGCGTTAATGCAGTATCTGGCTGAGAAACAGCTTTGCTCGCTCGTGTTTCGGACTTCCGAAAAACGCCTCTGGCCCGCTAACCTCAACGACTTGACCATGGTCCATGAAGACGACTAGGTCGGCCACTTGACGAGCGAATCCCATTTCATGGGTGACGCAGAGCATGGTCATGCCGTCAGTCGCCAAGGAGATCATTGTGTCAAGGACCTCCTTGACCATTTCCGGATCCAGAGCGGACGTTGGCTCGTCAAACAGCATAATCCGCGGGCTCATACAAAGGGACCTGGCGATCGCAACACGTTGCTGTTGGCCTCCGGAGAGCTGACCTGGATATTTATTGGCCTGCTCGGGGATTCTAACCTTGCTGAGGTAGTGCATGGCGATCTCCTCAGCATCTCGCCTTGAGAGCTTCTTCACCCATACGGGCGCGAGAGTCAGGTTCTCGAGGACTGTGAGGTGGGGAAAGAGGTTGAAGTGTTGGAATACCATGCCGACATTGCGTCGAATTTCGTTCACTTTCTTGAGGTCCTCGGTCAACTCCGTTCCCTCTACGACGATGGTACCCTCTTGATGGGCTTCCAACCCATTGATGCACCGGATCATCGTCGATTTGCCGGAGCCGGATGGCCCGCAGATTACGAGTTTCTGCCCGCGCGTAATTTCGAGATTGACGTCGCGTAGGACATGCAAAGCGCCAAACCACTTGTTGACGCCAACCATACGGATTGCCATGGGGTCGGCCATGAGTTCGGGTGTATTCTGGGCTGTCAGCATTCTTGTTCCCTGTCTGATTCATTGCTGTGGATTTTAAGCAGCCTAGTATCGGCGGGCAGCGGGGAGACGGTGGCGTTTCAGGTTCGATGATCGACGCGCAGGTGCTCTTCCATTAGACGGGAGTAGCTCGACATCAGGTAGCAAAAGCCGAAATAGATCATCCCCGTGAACGCAAAGCCGGTGTAGAGTATGGATGGGCCGGACCAAGCCGGATCCGTAAACGCGGCGCGCATTCCCCCCAAGAGGTCGAAGATCGAAACGACCGACACGAGTGTCGTGTCTTTAAACAGCCCGATAAAGCTGTTGACAACTCCCGGGATGACCAGGCGAATAGCCTGAGGCAACACTATCAATCCCATTGTCTGCGAATAACCCAGTCCAAGGCTGGCTGCGGCCTCGTATTGGCCTTTCGGGATTGCTTGCAGTCCCCCCCGAATAATTTCCGCCATGTACGCGCCCGCGAATAAGGAGACCCCAATCAGGACGCGGACCAACCCATCGGGGGGCTGATCTAGGAACAAGGGGAGCATATAGGTGGAGAAAAAGAGAATGGTTATCAGCGGAACACCGCGAACAATTTCGATGAAGCCGATGGCCAATGTGCGGATGATTGGTGCAGAAGAGCGCCGCGCCAAAGCAAGAACGATCCCGATTGGTACAGAGGCTACGATCCCCGTCGTTGCTACGACAAGGGTCACGAACAACCCGCCCCACTGAGATGTTGGTATGATTTGCAACGCGGGCTGAGCGACGATGTCAAAGCCACATGAGAGTCCCAGAACGAATCCCGCCCAGGCAAGGCAGAAACCGCGCTCTGCCCAAACGCGATCTTCGCCGCGCGGGGATCGGTTCTCGGCGAGAGCCACCAGGCACAGGAGAAGCAATGCAAAGTTGAGCCTGTCAGCAACCTCAAAGACCGGAGCGATCGCGAGGCCGACGACAAGAGCCACGATGGAAGCAACCACTAGCCCAAACGCGCGGACCTGGCGTGCAAAAGGTTGCTCGTTTATGAGCTTTAGGTGCACCGCAAGGCACGTTAGTGCGAGAAAACAGACCAATGTAGCGCCAGCGCGGAGCCATGGTCGGAATACAGGCCCCCCGTACAATAGAACGTAGGCAAAGAGCGGAAATAATCCAAAGAAGGCTATGCTCAGGTGTAACTTGTACCGCGCGCGTGGGTGAAGGAGCGGGATCAATAGCACCAGCCCCACCGCGTAAACCAGATTGACGCGCCATCTGGCGTCTGCTGGATAGAACCCGTACATCAGTTGCCCAAGCTTGTCCTTGATGAACGGCCAGCATGCGCCCAATTGTTGGTCGACCATTGCGCAGGCTGCCCGGTTAGAGCCCGTCCAGACCGCATTCACGATCGTAAAGTCGACCAGCGCCCAGATCAGCGTCAAGGCAAGAGAAAGTCCCAGCAGAGTACCGACCGCCTGTATTGGGCTTGCTAGAATTTCGTGGCGTAACCAACGGCCCAGGGGAGATGCGTGCTTCGGTGGCTGCGCGACGGGAATGGGGTGAGATTGCACGTAGGTTTCCATCGACGCTCACCGTTCCACAAGCGCGATCCGCGCGTTGTACCAATTCATGAAGACGGAAGTCAGCAACGAGATGGTTAGATATGTTGCCATCCACATCGCAACGACCTCGATTGCCTGACCAGTCTGGTTCAAAATCGTCCCACCGACGGAAACCAGTTCCGGGTACCCAATGCTTACCCCCAGGGAGGAATTCTTGAGTATGTTCAGATATTGGCTGGTCAAGAGAGGAATAATGATGCGGAGTGCCTGCGGGACTATGATGAAGCGCAGCAAATGGCGCTTTCCGATTCCCA
Source organism: Neorhizobium alkalisoli (assembly GCF_002968635.1). Classification (GTDB taxonomy): domain Bacteria; phylum Pseudomonadota; class Alphaproteobacteria; order Rhizobiales; family Rhizobiaceae; genus Neorhizobium; species Neorhizobium alkalisoli. Next base: position 26,317 of record NZ_PVBN01000010.1, read on the forward strand.
GTGAGCGACCCGCCTCGGTCTGCCCTTTAGGCACAGCTTGAATCCCGGCGCGGACAATCTCGCCGATGAAGGCTGACCCGTAAATGGTCAAAGCAACAACAAAAGCGGCGAATTCTGGAATGATTGTTAAACCGCCTGTGAGGTTAAACCGCTCCTTCTGGGGTATGGAGAAAGCTATGGGAGATCCATAGAACTTAGCCAGAAGGAGAAATGTTCCGAATATGACGATAGCAAGAGCCAATGAAGACAACTTAGTGCGCTTCGCCCCCAAGGCTTCAATCCTTGACCAACGCCTTAGAGCAAAACCAAGCAGCAATCCGCCCACCATTGCTGCGGCCCAAAGCCAGGATCCCTCCTGAAACTCGGGGCGAGGAAAAGCAATTCCTCGTTGGCTGATAAAGACGAAGTCGAGGAATGAGATCGCGGAACGAGGTGCAGGCATAGTCGCCAGAACAGCCAAGTACCAAAACAGGATCTGGAACAGCAGCGGAAGATTGCGGACGATTTCGACATACCATTTCGCCAAGCGCGAAAGCGTCCAGTTTGGACTAAGGCGAAGGATGCCCACGCAAAACCCGAGGATCGTCGCGAAAAAAATTGCAAAGAGTGAGACCGTGAGCGTATTGAGCAGGCCGACAAAGTAGGCGCGCGCATATGTCATAGCCTCGTTCCATGGTATCAGTGTTTGTGCGATACCAAAGCCGGCAGTCTGCCCTAAGAACCCAAAGCCGCTTGCAATCCGCTGCTCAGCCAAGTTCGACGTTGCATTTTTCAGGCCGCTATAGGCACAGAAAAGCACGATGCCAACTAGCAGACCTTGAGCAACCAAAGCTCTGAATTTCGGATCATTGACAACGGCGGTTCGCCGCCCAGCGGATTGGTTTTGCTTAAACATCTTGACCTACGGCCTGCAGGAGAAATGATTGGCACAGTCAGGCATCGAGCCGGCGAGGACGCTTTCAGCAGCCCTCGCTTTCAACAGCACTAGCGGATCGGTGGGGCGTACTGCAGGCCGCCATTCGACCAGAGCGAATTCACACCCCTCTTGATGCCGAGCGGCGACTGAGATCCCACGTTTGCTTCGAAGATCTCGCCGTAGTTTCCAACGTGACGAACGATCCGATCAGCCCAGTCCTTGGACAAGCCGAGGGATTCACCAAGGTTGCCCTCAAGTCCCAAAAGGCGCCGTATTTCGGGATTTTCGGATTTCCTCATTTCAACAACATTAGCCCGATTTACACCGAGTTCCTCTGCGTTGATCATTGCGAAATGCGTCCACTTCACTATGTTGCCCCACTCAGCATCGCCTTGGCGGACAGCAGGCCCTAGTGGTTCTTTGGAAATCAATTCTGGCAGAACGACATATTCGTCCGGCTGCTTCAGCTTGCTTTTCTGAGCGTAAACGGCAGACGTGTCTGCACTGTAAACGTCGCAACGATTCGCCTCGAACGCTTTGATCGTCTCGTCAGCGGTGACGAAAACAATGGCCTCATATTTGAGCTTATGGGTACGAAAGTAGTCGGCGAGATTCATTTCGTGTGTCGTACCGGAAGTAAGGCAAACCGTTGCACCTGAAAGGTCTTTGAGAGAGCTCACGCCTAGGGATTTGTTGGCCATGAAGCCCTGGCCGTCGTAGAAATTGACGACAGAGAAGCTCATGCCGAGCGCGGATTCCCGAGACATCGTCCAAGTCGTATTGCGTGACAGCAGGTCGACGGCGCCCGACTGGAGCGCGGTGAAGCGATCCTTTGCGGAAAGTGCAACGAACTGGACCTTATTAGGGTCATCGAAAATCGCCGATGCAATCGCGCGACATAGATCAACGTCCAAGCCGGTCCATTTTCCCGAACTGTCGGGCATAGAGAACCCACCGATACCCTGGGAAACCCCGCAAGCGAGTTCTCCCCTATCTTTTATCTTTTGCAAAGTTGGCCCGGCGATCGCGGCACTGCTCGTCATCACAGTGACGGCAGCGAAGACGCACCCCATGAGATTTTTGATACGCTGGCTGAACATGAAACCCTCCCGTGTTTTGTTTGCCTAGATCCAAGTTTTCAGCGCGGGCAGTGCCGCGGAACGCGACCAGCCATTGTCGGAGACGATCATCCCCGACCTACACTGATGGTAGCTACTGCTGCTCCTCCACTGTGGATGTTTGGACGTAATCACGACGGACCTTCGGAACATCGTTCACCTTTGCCACCCACGTAGCCAATCCCTTCCGAGGGATTGGTGGCAATACTCAACGCAATGACACAGAATGTCAATCAGGAAACTTTGGGGACACAACTCTTCTTTGTTTCAGAGAAGGACGGTACGCCTCGTGTCCCGATTTTGGGCCCTCCGAAGAGGACGGCTAGCTATCGGAACAGACAAGCCATTGCTTGTCAGGATGGCACGTAGCCGGGGCCAAAGGCTTGCGATTAATTTGGGAGCCTCTGTCGGGGTGGCTGAACCGGTAAGCGTCTAAGCCATGTTAAAGAGTAGGATGGCTTTATATGGCGGCGTGACACCCGGTTCACCCACCAGGTTCAAGCGTCAGCAGCATGCTAGAAAAGCGAATAGGTCATTCGCTCGAGTTGATAATTACCAACGCCTCGCAAGGGCCGTCTTCCAATGCAACCAGTCGATGAGACTTTTCAGGATCTAATGTAACGCAATCACCAACATTCAATGTTTCGATTCGCTTGTCGATCTGCAACTCTATGGTACCGCGCAAAACGAATAGTATTTCCTCGCCTGAGTGATGGCTTAAAGTTCGGCTTCGGCGAGACCTCGGGACCGGACGCACGATAAAGGCACGCATCTTCGAATTCGGCGCGAGGCCGCCAACCAGAGAGAGATACTGACCTAGATCACCTGCTGCGCCGTTTTCAGCACGAGTAACTGAATAGAGTTCGGTTGATGGCTGGGTTGCGAACAGCGTCTCGACTGATACATTCATGGCATGCGCAAGCTTGAGAGCCGTCTCGATAGACGGTTTGGCCAAGCCACGCTCGACTTTCGAGATGTAGCTCTTGGTAAGGCCGCTCTTTTCGGCAAGCATTTCGAGTGTCATTTGATGCTGGGAACGGATTTTCTTCAACAGAATCGGCATCGTGGTAGCCTTTTCCCTGGAAGCCCGACCATCTCCACTGGCCTCCACCACGTTGCCTTCATCCTCGCTGCGCACCATCGTCATCCCCAAGTTTGGCTAAGATTTACGGTCCTTGTCGCGCAAACGCAACTGCTGCGTCTTATTCAGAAAGCCAAAAGCCGGATTCTCGACGAGCAGTTCAGGCTGTCCGAGCATGCTACTCAATGACACGACGTTTCCTATAGGACACTTATTGACATAATGTGTCATGGCTATAGAATGATCCCATAACCCATTTCGCAAGCCGCCTCAGCGCACCCCATGGAACGCGAGCCTGCTTGATCCTTTCGCAGAAACGAAAGGCGGGTGCCGTGATCGATCCGGAGGGGATGGATCTGCAGAGCATACACTTGAAGAGGTCTGGAGCTACACGCAATGGAACTGTCGGAAGAAACGGTTGAAGGCAACGCCACCATCAGTTGGCAAGGCACTGTATGTTACTTACACAAAACCCCTCGCGCGTTTCTTCCGATGCGCGGGTTTGAGAGCCTCACTTTAATCGCAGGTCGCGGTATCGAGGGCGATCGCTATTTGATCGGGCACGAAGCCGGCTTTTATTCGCATAAACCGGAGGAGGGCCGGCAGGTAACTCTCTTCGAAATGGAAGCGCTGGAAGCGATCAAGCGCGACTATTCAGTCGAGATGCTTCCTGAGGAGCATCGGCGCAACATCACCGTCCGCGGGGTGCCGCTTAACCATCTGGTGTCAAACCGGTTTCGTGTGGGAGAATGTGTTCTCGAGGCCACGCGATTGTCGACTCCATGCCGCCACATCGAGGAGATTCTCGGCAAGGCTGTATTCGACCCGATGGTGCACAGATCCGGACTGAATTGCAGGATCATCGAGGGTGGAGAAGTGCGCGTCGGTGATGTCGTGAGGCCATACTGATGGTCAAGCCGATACGAACAGTCGCGACCATCATCAAAGAGATCAGCGAACCTTTGCCGGGTGTGAAAGTGCTTGTCCTTGAGGATGAGGATCGCTGGGAGTTGCCGCCATTCAAGCCAGGCGCCCATATTGACCTGCACCTCGATAAGAAGCTCATCAGAACCTACTCCTTGTGCAACGCGCCCTTTGAGAACAACCGCTATGTTCTTGGCATTAAACGCGAAGACAATGGGCGGGGAGGCTCCCGCTTCATCCATGAGTGCCTCAAACCGGGTACGCGCGTTGACGTTTCCCTTCCCCGCGGTGGGATGGATTTCGATCTTGAGAACATGAACATCTTCGTAGCGGGGGGCATCGGTATAACACCGTTCATATCCGTTATACGAGAGATGGAAAATAGGGGCTTGACGAACTACGTGCTGCATTGGTCAAGCAATGGTCCTGCCAGTATTCAGCACATGATCGAACCGGCGATCCGCTCCGGCCATGTACATATCTCCGACACGCGGTACGACCCATTTCCTGATTATAAGGCAATTACGGCCGGCTATGGTTCGGGCGCAAAAGTCTTCTGTTGCGGTCCCGAACCCATGCTAAAGGCCTTTGAGGCTGCTGTGGGTTCATGGCCAGCTGATCGCGTCCACGTCGAGCGGTTTGCGGTAGCAAGGCCCGCAGTCGACCCAGAGGCCAAGCCCTTCACGGTCGTTTTATCACAAAGCGGCAGGCAAGCCGTCGTGGAGCCGAATGACAGTATCGTGGAGATCCTGGAGGAACTCGACGCGAATATTTCGTTTTCTTGCGAAGGCGGCATTTGTGGAGCCTGTCGAACTCCATGGATCGAAGGACCTCCGGTGCACCGAGATCGCGTTCTTAGTCCCGCTGAGCGGGAGCGTGATGTAATCGTCTGTGTTGCGGGGTGTGCGGGGCAGCGCCTGGTCCTTGACGCATAGCGATTCGTCGGCCCGAGGGTGGCTGCCTGGCGCCAACCCTGCACCACAAGTCGGAAGAAGATCTGGTCTCTAATGAGAGGCCGTTCGATCAAGCATTCCCTGGGGAACCCTTTCCTATCATCAGAATGTCGGAGAGGCGTGGAGGACTAAATGCGAGCAATCTTGGAACAACTCGAGAAACGCCGGGCGGAGGCAAGGCTCGGCGGCGGGAGCAAGCGTATCGAGGCGCAGCATGCTAAGGGCAAGCTGACGGCCCGCGAGCGCGTCGAGGTCCTGCTCGACGAGGGCTCCTTCGAGGAGTTCGACATGTATGTCACTCACCGGGCGGTGGATTTCGGCATGGCCGAGCAGAAGGTCGCGGGCGATGGCGTCGTCACCGGCTGGGGCACGATCAACGGTCGACAGGTCTATGTCTTCTCCCAGGACTTTACGGTTCTCGGCGGCTCGCTCTCGGAAACGCATGCGCAAAAAATCTGCAAGATCATGGACATGGCCGTGCGCGTCGGCGCCCCGGTGATCGGGCTGAACGATTCCGGCGGCGCCCGCATCCAGGAAGGCGTCGCCTCGCTCGCCGGTTACGCGGAAGTTTTTCGCCGCAACGCCGAAGCCTCCGGCGTCGTCCCGCAGATTTCCGTCATCATGGGGCCCTGCGCGGGCGGCGCGGTCTATTCGCCCGCTATGACCGACTTCATCTTCATGGTGCGCGACAGTTCCTACATGTTCGTCACCGGCCCGGACGTGGTGAAGACCGTCACCAACGAGATCGTCACGGCCGAGGAACTCGGCGGCGCTGGCACCCACACGAAAAAATCCTCGGTCGCCGACGCCGCCTTCGAGAATGACATCGAGGCGCTGGAGGCCGTCCGCCAGCTCTTCGATTTCCTGCCCCTGAACAACCGCGAAAAGCCGCCGGTCCGTCCCTTCCACGACGATCCGGCCCGCGTCGAGAACCGCCTCGACAGCCTGATCCCGGACAGCGCCGCCAAACCCTACGACATGAAGGAACTGATCCTTGCGATCGCCGACGAGGGCGATTTCTTCGAGATCCAGGAAGCCTATGCGAGGAACATCATCACCGGCTTCATCCGGCTGGAAGGCCAGACCGTCGGCGTCGTCGCCAACCAGCCGATGGTGCTGGCCGGCTGCCTCGACATCGACAGTTCCCGCAAGGCCGCCCGTTTCGTGCGTTTCTGCGACGCCTTCTCGATCCCGATCCTGACGCTGGTCGACGTGCCGGGCTTCCTTCCGGGCGTGGCGCAGGAATATGGCGGCGTCATCAAGCATGGCGCGAAACTACTCTTTGCCTATTCCGAAGCGACCGTGCCGATGGTCACGCTGATCACCCGAAAAGCCTATGGCGGCGCCTATGACGTGATGGCCTCGAAACATATCGGTGCCGACGTCAACTACGCCTGGCCGACCGCCGAAATCGCCGTCATGGGTGCCAAGGGAGCGACCGAAATCCTTTACCGCTCGGAACTCGGCGACCCGGAAAAAATCACCGCGCGCACGGCAAAATACGAGGTCAACTTCGCCAACCCGTTCAAGGCCGCCGAACGCGGCTTCATCGACGAAGTGATTATGCCCCACTCGTCACGTCGCCGCATCGCCCGCGCCTTCGCTTCGCTGCGCAACAAGCAGGTGATGACGCATTGGAAGAAACACGACACGATCCCGTTGTGAGGACCATTTTCATGATCAACAAAATCCTCGTCGCCAATCGCGGCGAGATCGCCTGCCGGGTCATCAAGACGGCCCGCAAGATGGGCATAAAGACGGTGGCGGTCTATTCGGACGCGGATGCCGAGGCGCTGCATGTACGGATGGCGGACGAGGCTGTTCACATCGGCCCGGCACCGTCATCCCAGTCCTATATCGTCATCGACAAGATCCTGGAGGCGATCCGGACGACCGGCGCGGATGCGGTGCATCCGGGTTATGGCTTCCTTTCGGAAAATGCCGCTTTCGCGCAGGCGCTGGAAAAGGCCGGCGTCGTTTTCATTGGCCCGCCGGTGAAAGCCATCCAGGCGATGGGCGACAAGATCACCTCGAAGAAGATCGCCGCTGAAGCCGGCGTCTCTACCGTTCCTGGCCATATGGGCCTGATCGAGGATGCCGAGGAAGCGGTAAAAATCTCCGCCTCGATCGGTTATCCTGTGATGATCAAGGCGTCGGCCGGCGGGGGCGGCAAGGGCATGCGGATTGCCTGGAACGATGCCGAGGCGCGCGAAGGTTTCCAGTCCTCCCGCAACGAGGCGAAGAACTCGTTCGGCGACGACCGCATCTTCATCGAAAAGTTCGTCGACCAGCCGCGCCATATCGAAATCCAGGTGCTCGGCGATCAACACGGCACCACGCTCTATCTCGGCGAGCGCGAATGCTCGATCCAGCGCCGCAACCAGAAGGTCATCGAGGAAGCCCCGTCGCCCTTCCTCGACGCCGAAACTCGGCGGGCCATGGGCGAACAGGCGGTCGCGCTGGCAAAGGCGGTCGGTTATTTCTCGGCCGGCACGGTGGAGTTCATCGTCGACGGCGCCAGAAATTTCTATTTCCTCGAGATGAACACCCGCCTGCAGGTGGAGCACCCGGTGACCGAGCTCGTCACCGGCATCGATCTCGTCGAGCAGATGATCCGCGTTGCGTCAGGCGAAAAGCTGTCGTTCGGCCAGGACGACGTCAAGCTGAATGGCTGGGCGATCGAAAGCCGGCTTTATGCCGAGGATCCCTACCGCAACTTCCTGCCGTCGATCGGCCGGCTGACCCGCTACCGCCCGCCCGCGGAAGGCCGGCAGGATGACGGCACCGTGGTCCGCAATGATACCGGCGTCTTCGAGGGCGGCGAGATCTCCATGTACTACGACCCGATGATCGCAAAACTCTGCACCTGGGCGCCTGATCGTCTGACGGCGATCGACGCGATGGGCAAGGCGCTCGACGATTTCGAGGTGGACGGCATCGGCCACAATCTGCCCTTCCTCTCGGCCGTCATGGATCACGACCGTTTTCGCTCCGGAAAGATCACCACGGCCTTCATCGCCGAGGAATTCCCGGAAGGTTTTTCGGGCGTGCATCCCGATGAGGCGGCCGCGAGGAAGCTCGCCGCCATCGGCGTCCTGGTCCATCAGGCCCTGCAGGAGCGGGCGGTACAGATTTCCGGCACGATCGGCAATCATCGCCGGGTGATCGGCAAGGACTGGGTGGTGACGCTTGCCGGCTTCGAAGAAGGAACACAGCTTTCCGTCGCCAGCGGCTGGCTGCCGGGCCAGAGCCATGCCCGCTTCCATGTCGGCGGCGAGACGATGGGGGTCAAGGTCAACCTCATCGGCTCCGCAGTGCGGTTGCGCTGGCGCGGCATGGACGTCACCGCCCGCGTCCGTTCGCCCCGCGTGGCCGAACTTGCCCGCCTGATGCCGAAAAAGCTGCCGCCGGACACCTCGAAGATGCTGCTCTGCCCCATGCCCGGCGTCATTACCTCTGTCTCGGTGAAAGCCGGGGACGCCGTCGAAGCCGGCCAGACGCTCGCGACCGTCGAGGCGATGAAGATGGAAAACGTGCTGAAGGCCGAGCGCAGGGGCATCGTCAAGCACGTCGCCGCGAGCCAGGGCCAAAGCCTGGCGGTCGACGAGTTGATCATGGAGTTCGAGTGATGGCCGAGAAGACCGTGAAAGCCGAAAAGACCGTCAAGGATTGGGAGGCGCTTGCTGCGAAGGAGCTGAAAGCTTCGCCGGAAACGCTCGTCTGGCACACGGCCGAGGGCATCGACGTCAAGCCGCTCTACTCTGCCGAAGATCTTCAGGGCGTGAATCATCTGGACTCGCTGCCGGGCTTCAAACCGTTCGTGCGTGGGCCCCGTGCCACCATGTATGCCGGAAGGCCTTGGACCATTCGCCAATATGCCGGCTTCTCGACGGCCGAAGCCTCCAATGCCTTCTATCGCCGCAACCTCGCCGCTGGCCAGAAGGGTCTGTCGGTGGCCTTCGATCTTGCCACCCATCGTGGCTATGATTCCGATCATCCGCGCGTCGAGGGCGATGTCGGCAAGGCAGGGGTGGCGATCGATAGCGTCGAGGATATGAAGATCCTGTTCGACGGCATCCCGCTGAAGGACATGTCTGTCTCCATGACCATGAACGGTGCGGTCATCCCGATCCTTGCCTCCTTCATCGTCGCTGGTGAGGAGCAGGGCTGTTCGCGGGCAGAGCTTTCTGGAACCATCCAGAACGACATCCTGAAGGAGTTCATGGTCCGCAACACCTACATTTATCCGCCCGAGCCTTCCATGCGGATCGTCGCCGATATCATCGAATTCACGGCGAAGGAAATGCCGCGTTTCAACTCGATTTCCATATCCGGCTATCACATGCAGGAGGCGGGTGCGACGCTGGTGCAGGAACTCGCCTTCACGCTGGCCGACGGCCGCGAATATGTTCGCGCCGCGCTGGCCAAGGGGCTGAATGTCGACGAATTCGCCGGCCGCCTTTCCTTCTTCTTCGCGATCGGCATGAACTTCTTCATGGAGGCGGCCAAGTTGCGCGCCGCCCGTCTGCTTTGGTCGCGGATCATGGAGGAGTTCAAGCCTCAAAAATCTTCGTCGCTGATGCTGCGCACCCATTGTCAGACGTCGGGCGTCTCGCTGCAGGAGCAGGATCCTTATAACAACGTCATTCGTACGGCCTATGAGGCTCTCTCGGCCGTTCTCGGTGGCACGCAGTCGCTGCACACCAATGCGCTGGACGAGGCAATGGCGCTTCCGACGGATTTTTCTGCCCGCATCGCCCGCAATACCCAGCTCATCCTGCAGCACGAGACCGGCATCACCAAGGTCGTCGATCCGCTGGCCGGCTCCTACTATGTCGAAAGCCTGACCAATGAACTGGCGGAAAAGGCCTGGGCTTTGATCGAGGAGGTAGAGGCCATGGGGGGCATGACGAAAGCTGTCGCCGAAGGTCTGCCGAAGCGGCTGATCGAGGAGGCTGCCACCCGGCGCCAGGCTGCGGTGGACCGCGGCGAGGAGATCATCGTCGGCGTCAACAAATACCGGCTGGAGAACGAGGACGAACTGGACATCCTGGCGATCGACAACACTGCGGTCCGCAAGGCACAGATCAAGCGGCTGGAAGAGGTGCGCCGCCAGCGCGATCCCAAGCGCGTGGCGGCGGCGCTGGCGGTCTTGGAAGAGGCCGCCGAGACCGGGGAGGGAAACCTGCTGGAAGTAGCGATCGAAGCCGCCCGCGCCCGGGCTACCGTCGGCGAAATCTCCGATGCGATGCGTCAAGCCTTCGGCGGTCACTTGGCTGTTCCGGAGGTCGTCAGCGATATCTACGGACCCGCTTATGCGGACGATCCGGAATATAAGACAATCGTCTCGCGTCTTGGCAGCTATTCCCGGACGCTCGGCGCCAGACCGAAGGTCATGGTTGCCAAGCTCGGTCAGGACGGCCACGACCGTGGCGCCAAGGTGATCGCCTCGGCCTTCGGGGACATCGGTTTCGACGTGTTTGCCGGTCCGCTCTTCCAGACGCCTGAAGAGGCAGCCGATCTCGCGGTCGGGCAAAACGTCCAGGTCGTCGGCATGTCGTCGCTCGCTGCGGGCCACAAGACGCTGGCACCGCAACTCGTCCAGGCTCTGAAGGACAGGCAAGCCGAAAACGTCATCGTCGTGGTCGGCGGCGTCGTGCCTCGGCAGGATTACGACTACCTGATGAGCCAAGGCGTCGCCGCCGTCTTCGGCCCCGGCACCAATGTCCTGGATGCCGCCAACTCCATCCTGGATCTACTCGAAGGCAGGCGACGCAATGTGTAACCCAACGACCTTGGTGAGGAGACCGAGCTATGAATGTTAGTATGAACAATAATGTCGAACAGGACATAGAGACCAACGAATGGCTTGCCTCACTCGACGCTGTTACTGCGTTCGAAGGTGAGGCCAGAGCTCGTGAGTTGTTGAGCGCCCTCGAAAAAAGGGCGCGCGAGTTGGGCATCTACCCGCAGGCGCTACCTTACGTGCCGTATCGCAATTCTATCGCGCTCTCCAAGCAGCCGCCGTTCCCCGGCGATCTCGAACTCGAGGAGCGGATCACCTCCATCATCCGCTGGAATGCCCTGGCAATGGTCGTGCGGGCCAACAAGGCTTATGGTGAGCTCGGCGGGCATGTTGCGAGCTATGCCTCTGCGGCTGAAATTTTTGAAGTCGGCTTCAACCACTTCTTCAAAGGACCGGGCGAGGGCGGTGGTGACCTTGTCTACTTCCAGCCGCATTCCGCGCCAGGCGTTTATGCGCGTGCCTTTCTGGAGGGGCGGCTTAGCGAAGACCATTTGAAGAACTACCGGCAGGAGATCGGCGGCGCCGGCTTGTGTTCCTATCCTCATCCATGGCTGATGCCCGATTTCTGGCAGTTTCCCACGGGCTCGATGGGCATTGGACCGATCAATGCTGTATATCAGGCCCGTTTCCTGCGCTATCTGCGCGACCGAGGGCTTGCGCAGACCGACGGTCGGCACGTCTGGGGCGTGTTCGGCGACGGTGAGATGGACGAGCCAGAATCGATTGCGGGTCTTTCGCTGGCGAGCCGGGAATCCCTCGACAACCTGACCTTCATCGTCAACTGCAATCTCCAGCGCCTCGACGGCCCGGTCCGCGGCAATGGCCAAATTATCCAGGAGCTGGAAAACCTGTTCCTTGGCGCCGGCTGGAACGTGATCAAGGTACTCTGGGGATCGGAGTGGGACGCGATCTTCGCCGCCGATAAGAACCACGCCCTGCTGCGCCGGTTCGCAGCGACTGTCGACGGAAAGTATCAGTCGCTCGGTGCCCATGATGGGGCGTACAATCTAGTGAACTTCTTCGATGAGGATCCGGAGGTTCGCAAGCTGGTCTCGCATATGTCCGAGCGCGAGATCGACGCGCTGAAGCGGGGGGGCCATGACTTCCGTAAGCTCTATCCCGCCTTCAAGGCCGCTAAGGAAACGAAGGGTCGCCCTACCGTCATCCTGGCCAAGACCAAGAAGGGTTACGGCATGGGGGGCGCGGGCGAATCCCGCATGACCGCGCACCAAGCAAAGAAGCTCGACGTCGATGCCCTGAAGGCGTTTCGAGACAAGTTCTCGCTGCCCCTGTCGGACGTTCAGGTCGAAAAGCTGGAATTCTATCGTCCGGCAGACGACTCGCCCGAACTCGCCTATTTGCGCTCGCGCCGGAGCGAGCTCGGCGGATATGTTCCGCAGCGCCGGCAGAAAGCCGAGCCGCTGACGGTGCCGCCGATCGACAGCTATGCTGCGTTCGCACTTTCCAGCGACGGGCGGGAGAATTCGACGACGACTGCAGCCGTGCGCCTGTTCAGCAACCTGATTAAGGATCCGGGTATCGGCCAGCGCGTCGTTCCCATCGTCGCCGATGAAGCGCGGACCTTTGGGATGGCGAACCTCTTCCGGCAGGTTGGCATCTATTCCCCGGTCGGCCAGCTCTACGAACCCGAGGATGCTGGCTCGATGCTCTACTACAAGGAGGCCATTAACGGGCAACTTCTGGAGGAAGGCATTACCGAAGCGGGTGCAATCTCGTCCTGGGTGGCGGCGGCAACGTCCTACAGCGTACATGGCGTGCCAATGCTGCCATTCTATATCTATTACTCCATGTTCGGCTTCCAGCGCGTCGGCGATCTCATCTGGGCGGCTGCCGACCAGCGGGCGCGTGGCTTCCTAATTGGTGCAACAGCAGGGCGAACAACGCTCGGCGGGGAGGGGCTTCAGCATCAGGACGGTTCGAGCCATCTCGTTGCCTCGACCATTCCAAACTGCCGCGCCTATGATCCCGCTTACGCTTACGAAATGGCGGTGATCATCGATGAAGGCGCCCGGCGGATGCTGGAGCAGAACCGCGACGAATTCTTCTACATCACCGCGATGAACGAGAACTACGCGCAACCGCCAATGCCGGAGGGCTCGCGCGACGGCATCCTCAAAGGAATGTACCGACTCGGCCCTGCCGGTCAGCCGGATGCTAAAGTACGCCTGGTCGGCGCCGGCGCAATCCTGCCGGAAGTCGTCGCCGCAAGCGAACTGCTCAAAAGCGACTGGAACATCGAGGCATCGGTCTTCAGCGCGACGAGCTTCAGCGAGCTTGCCCGCGAGGCTGCGGCAATTGAGCGTGAAAACCGCCTGTCGCCGCAAAAGGAGGCGCGCCGCAGCCATGTGGAAACACTGCTTGCAGGAGAGGCCCCGATTGTCGCGGCGACGGACTATGTCCGCGCGTTGCCGCAGATGATCAGTTCATATGTGAAGGGGCCCTTCGTGGCGCTCGGGACCGATGGTTTTGGGCGAAGCGATACGCGTGCGGCATTGCGCAACTTCTTCGAGGTCGACAAGCACAACATCGTTGTTGCGGCTCTCGCCGCCCTGGGGAGAGAGGGGGCCATCGATGCAAAAACTGTTGCCGGCGCCATCAGCAAATATGGCATCAACGCCGGTGCTGCAGCGCCTTGGACCCTCTGAATCTCCGATTAAGAAAGGTCGCACTATGAGTGTAGTTCAGAAGATATATCTCCCTGACATTGGGGACTACAAGGATGTTCCGATCGTCGAAATCACCGTGAAACCCGGCGACGTCATCGCGATAGACGATCCGATCATCACGCTCGAGACCGACAAGGCGACGATGGAGGTTCCATCTCCGTCTGCCGGCCGTATCACCGCTCTTCTCGTCGAAATCGGCGCGAAGGTCTCGCAGGGAGCTCCCATTGCCGAGATCGAGCCCATCGGCGCTAAAACGTCCGCGGCGAACCAGCTTCCGGCAAAAGAGCAGCCGGCGCCCGCTTCCCCCGCCGCGCCCGCGATCTTGGCTGTCACGCCGCCGGTCATCGTGCCGGCGCAAGACCATACCACCGCGGCAGGGACATTGCTGCACGCCACGCCGTCGGTCAGGGCCTATGCGCGCGAATTGGGTGTCGATCTTGGACGGGTCAAAGCCAGCGGCCCCAAGGGAAGGATTCTGCGTGAGGACGTCCAGGGTTTCGTGAAAGGGGAACTCAAGGGCGCCAAACCGTCGGCCGCCCGAGGAGGCACAGCATTTGCCGATCTGCCGCCATGGCCGCAGATCGATTTCGCGAAGTTCGGCGAAATCGAGCGAAAGCCGCTCAGCCGAATTCAGGAGATTTCCGGCGCGAGCCTCAGCCGCAACTATCTGACTATCCCCCATGTCACGAACTTCGACAATGCGGATGTCACGGACCTCGAGAGCTTCCGCACACAGCTTAATGGCGAAAAGCGAAAGCCGTACGTCAAGCTGACGATGGTCGCTTTCCTCATGAAGGCCTCCGCCCTGACGTTGAAGAAATACCCGCAGTTCAATTCGTCCCTTGTCGGCAACGAACTGATTCTGAAGAAATATGTGAACATTGGCTTCGCTGTTGATACCCCGAAGGGGCTGATGGTTCCTGTCATCAGGGATTGCGACAGGAAGGGGCTTATCGATATCGCCCACGAGATGTCCGCGCTCGCAGATAAGGCGCGCGATGGTGCCCTCTCGCCGGCCGACATGCAAGGCGGCTGTTTCTCGGTTTCCTCCCTTGGAGGTATCGGCGGCACAGGTTTCACGCCCATCATCAATGCCCCGGAGGTCGCCATTCTGGGCGCAGCCCGCTCGGCGATGCAGGCGGTGTGGAACGGCCGGGAGTTCGAACCGCGCCTCATTATGCCGATCAGCCTTTCCTGGGACCATCGTGTGGTGGATGGCGTCGCGGCAGCGCACTTCCTCGGCCATGTTTCCTCGCTTCTCGGCGATTTCCGCCGCGCAATCCTGTGAGGTGTGGTCATGACGATCGCTGAAATCCGCGTTCCGCACTTAGGCGACGTCAAGGATGTCCCTGTTGTGGAACTGCTCCTTAGCAAGGGCGTCTCGATAGAGGTCGATCAGTCGATGCTAACCGTCGAAAGCGACAAGGCGACGATGGACGTTCCGTCGCCGGTCGCCGGCACCATACTTGAGGTGCTCGTGGCCGTCGGAGACAAGATCAGCGAGGGAACTCTGCCAGCCAAGGTTGAAGTATCCGAGACCGAAGTTCCTGTATTTGCCACCGTAGCCACGCCTGCTGAGGGAGAGCAACAGAATGATCCGCCGCCAAATATGGTGGATGTCGTCGTCATTGGTGGTGGACCGGGGGGCTACTCGGCGGCTTTTCGAGCCGCTGACCTGGGCCTGAAGACGATGCTGGTCGAGCGTTACGAAAGGCTTGGAGGCGTTTGCCTGAATGTCGGATGCATTCCTTCAAAGGCCTTGCTGCATCTCGCGGCGATAAAGGAAGAGGCTGAAACACTCGGAAAACACGGCATCGATTTCGGTGACGCGACGATCGATATTGCGAGGGTGCGAGATTACAAGTCCTCTGTCGTCAAGAGGCTGACCGACGGTCTCGCCGGCATGGCGCGGACGCGTAAGGTCGAGGTCGTAACCGGCACGGCGGTCTTCGACGGGCCGAATACCCTGCGGATTGCCGGGAACGAGACGACAACCAAGATCTCTTTTCGAAACTGCATCATCGCCGCGGGATCCTCGGCGGTGAAATTGCCGATGTTACCCGATGACCCCAGGATCGTCACTTCAACCGGTGCGCTGCGCTTAGAATCCGTTCCGAAGAGAATGCTCGTGGTCGGGGGCGGCATCATCGGCCTTGAGATGGCGACGGTCTATAGTGCTCTCGGCAGCCGCGTCGACGTGGTGGAGCGGTTGAATGGTTTGCTTGCCGGGGTCGACCGCGATCTGGTGGCGATCTGGCTGAAGCAAAACCGGCACAGGTTCGACCGAGTTATGACCGAAACCACGGTCGAGGCGGCTGTTGCAAAAAAGGAAGGCATCGAGGTCAGCTTCTCGGGAAAGGTCGACGAAACGCTCAGCTACGAGCTCGTTCTGCAGGCATCCGGGCGCAGGCCGAACGGAGATCATCTGGAGCTGGACGCTGCTGGCCTTTCAACCGACAACGGCTTCATCTCAGTGAACCGGGAGATGCGCACGGCCGTCGCCCATATCTTTGCAATCGGCGATATCGTCGGTCAGCCCATGCTAGCCCACAAGGCCGTACATCAGGGCCATGCCGCGGCTGAAGTCGCCGCCGGCCACAAGGCGGGCTTTGACACCGACCTTGTCCCGTCCGTGTGCTACACCAGCCCTGAGATTGCCTGGGTCGGCATGACAGAGGAGAGAGCGGCAAACGACGCCTTGAAAGTGAAGGTCGCGAAATTCCCATGGTCGGCATCCGGGCGGGCCATCGCTAACGGCGCTGACTTTGGGATGACGAAGCTGATCTTTTCGGAAGAAACCGGAAGGATCATTGGCGGCGCCATCATCGGTCCAAACGCCGGCGATATGATAGGCGAAGTCTGCCTTGCAATCGAAATGGGGGCGGATGCCCTGGATATCGGCCGGACCATTCACCCCCATCCCACGCTCGGCGAGACGATTGGCTTCACCGCAGAGGTGGCGCTCGGCGTCTGCACAGATCTTCCACCTGTCCGACGTACTACCGCATTCGAGGACCTTCCATCTAATAAGATGGCGGTATCCCGCGAATGATCGGGTCTGTCGCTTCGAAATGCTGAGAAGGGCGGGGCAACATTATTGCCGGTTTTGCGTGGCCGTGTCGGCTTTGCTGAACCCTTGGCAGTACCGCCGCACAGGCTTCTGGCCCAGGGCCACATTGCCGGAAGCTCGCGGCAGTTCTAAAAGGAGCAGGACAAATCGAGACCGTGACGCCCGCCTCAGTATAACGGTGCGCCAATGGCAGTTGCCTTAGCGACAACCCGGCAAAGCTGTAGATCTGCAAGCATCCCAATTGAAGATGGAACAAAGGAAGCAAAATGCGAAACGCAATAATGGCGAGAAGTGCTGCGGCCATCGGCCCCTATTCACATGGCGTGATCTCGATATCAGGGTATGCTTATTTATCCGGGCAGACGCCCCTTGACCCGGTTACCGGCCGTTTGGTGACCGGAGACGTCGGAGCACAGACAACGCAATGCTTGAATAATCTGGAGAGTGTCCTGCGTGAGGCTGGCCTTACTTTCGATGACGTGGTTAAATGCAACGTCTATCTCACCGACATGGCGGATTTTGAGGACATGAATTCAGCCTACGCACAACGCTTCAAACAACCCTTTCCTGCACGCACAACGATTGGCGTGGCTGCTCTACCGGCAAATGCTTCCGTCGAGATCGAAATGATCGCTCAGATCCCATCTGCGCCACGATGACAACCTCTCCCACTTTAATCATTGCCAGACGCGGCCAATCCGGACCACCAAACTGGCCTGGCCTTCGCCGGTTCCAGGCTCTGCGCTGGAGAGTGGCGAGGGCCTTTCCAAGTCAAAAAGCTCAAACGGAATTAAGGTATCCCTGCCGCGTTAACTTTTCTGCTGTTTGGTCGGTAATAACGCGCTGAGACTGATGCGGCTTTATTGCATCTGCCGTTCGGCGCATCATAGCCTGCATTCTCCTGTGGACTTAACCGGTTCCCGCACGGGTCAGGCCGTCGCATAGGATGAGGCGTGAACGGATGGCGGTCAGGAGGCCCGCCTAATAACAACCTCCAAAAGCCCTAAAATGTTCATTGAGCGCGAATATGCCGGCTACTGGTCAGGTTTGTTTATTGCCGAAATAACTGAGCACAACGCGGCGAGAGCTGCCCCCGTAAATAATATCGCGTTGCTAAACAATGCCCATGTGAGCGGTGTCCAGGTAAGCATAGCGCTGGAAAAGATGACTCCAACGGCGCTGGCTGTACGGAGCAAAGCAAACACCTCCGGTCTCTTCGACGGAGGGGCAAGCCCGTCTAGGACGACCGAATAATAGGTGCCCAAGGGCGCAATCATCAGTCCCACGATGACACAGCCGAGGACGGACAGTTCGACCGAGTGGCGCAAGGAAACCAACGTTGTTCCGGACGCAGCGACCGCGAGAAGTAAGACCACTGTGCCCCGCTGAGCCAAGCGGTTGCGAACGCTGACCCACACTCCGCCACACACTGAGGCGATGCAGAGTGCTACCGTGAAAATGACCCCGAGTTCCGGTTTGAAACCGAAATCCAGCGCGAAAGCCACCGCGCCAACCTCTATCACGCCTACTGCCGATCCTCCCGCCGCGGCGCAAAAAAGCCAAAGCAGGATCGCGGGTTTGATCAGGGCGCTATCTGTTCCAGTCGGCGCAGGAGCGCGGGCATGCGGCAGGCGCGGGATTAGAAAGAGCGGCGCGCTTCCCAGAAGCGTCATGGCGCCGATAGCGAGAGGAGGGGATAAAGAACCGAGGAGGGACGCTACGACAGGCGCTGCGACAAACGTCACCTCGTTGAGGGTCGCCGCGATTCCCAAGGATTTGAGCAGGTGTCCGGGTCCGGTGATGTAGTTCAGGATGGCTCGCATGTAGCCGCTGGCCGCTCCGTTGACGAATCCCGCGGCGGCACCCGCGATGATCATCAGGACGAATGGAGCTTCGCACGCGCCAAGAACGGCGATGACTGCAAAAGCAAGCGTCCTGATGACGATCAAGAGTTTCAGGTATGTAACAGCGTTATAGGTTCGGCCGAGGCGAGCGACGGGAACCGCGCCTAACACTTGCGCAGCGGTCATTGCCATGACGATGGCCGCCCCGCTTTTCGCGTCGCCGGTAAGCGGTAACGCCAATAGAGCAAAGGCAACCGGCGCGGCGGCTTGAGGTGCGGCCAGCAAGGCATTCGACACGAACCAGCGGCCGAGAACACCTCGCAGAGGGAGTGTTGAAGAGCGGGCACTGTCAAGCGTCATTGCAACCTCGTGTCATGGGAGGCTGGCGTTGCAAACCCGACCCTATACTCTCATTGGACTGCAAGATCATTCCTAGGACACTCGTTGTTGATGTGGCGGTTCGGGCCGATTCCAACGATGGCATCCGACCGAGGGACATTGCAATTGCCGATATCGGCTCATTGCCTCGGGTGAGGTGTTAGCGGGCGGCCAAGAGCCCCCAGCGCAGGACATACTCGATCGGCGACAAGCCAGGGATCGACTTGAATCTGAGAGCAAACGTGGATCGTGACATCCCAGCCTTTTATCGCGACAGGAACGACATCAGAAAATCGGCCACGCTCTGGTGAGCTGCCGCGGCGTCCCGCGTCCTCGATCTCAAGAAAAAATCGTGGGCACCGCCGTTGTAGACAGCAAGCGTAACAGGCCCGCCAAGTTGCTGCGCCTTTCGTTGAAGCTCCCGACCGATCGACAGTGGAAAAGTCCGGTCGGCACTACCCCAAATCAAAAGCAGGGGCGGCAATGAGCGAACCGCCTGCGAATAGCCATTTGGGAAGCCGCCATCGACGAGCACCAGAGCATCAACGTCATCGTGCCCCACCGAGGCTGCCGAAGCGATTTGCGCGCCAAGCGAAATTCCGAGAATGCCGACCCTGCCCTTGTGGTGCGGTTGATCCTCAAGCCAGGCAACCACGCCTTGAACGGCGGAAGTCCAAGCAGGCAATCGCTGCGCATAGTATGCGATGCGCGCTTTCGGCCCAGGCGCCCTGGCGATAGCGTCGAGGTCGTCCTCTGACAGGATGTGAACGAGATAGCTGCTCAAACCCGCTGCCCGAAGAGCCTGTCCAATTTCGTTATAGGCGGGCGCGGCAAAGCCTTTGCTGCCACTCAAGATCACAACTGCCGGCAGGCTGCGCGCACGCAGTTTCCGAAGCTCTCGACCAAAACCAGGCCACCGGTTGTCGATACAGTAAATTGATGCTTGGGAGCTGCATGACCATTGCCGGATACGCAGGCGAGAATAACAAAGACGCAGGAAAACAGGCGCATCATACTTTCGAACTCCCGCGAGCGACAAGATTGGGACGCGCTGCAGCCTTTGAAACGGTCGTTGCGATCATTCCGGTCGTCCCAGCATCCAAAACTGACGTTCAAGAAACAGGTGGTTTACTCGCCTGTCTCTCTCGCTTTTCGCTGAGCTGCTGCGAGCATTGCCTGCCCCACGTTCTGTTCGCCTTGCGAATTAAGCGTTTCTCCCGCTCCGCGAATATCGCGCAGTTCTTTGTTCTGACTTAGCTTGGCCTTTCCGACAAGGCGTGAGATCTTGATCTCCAGACCAACAATCGCCTTCACCATCGTGTCGATGAATTCACGGGGTGCATCACCCATCTTCCAGGGCACTGTCTGGCTTGCTTCATGCCGGTGCGTCAGTTTGGCGACATTGCGGCGAACATACCACTCATTGTCATGGACGGTGACCTGTCCGTGAGCGTGGGCGACGACGTAGTTCCAAGTCGGAACCTGCTTGTGAAACTCGTGCTTGCTTGGATACCAGTTCGGCGAGATGTAGGCGTCGGCTGCGCGAAACACCACCAGAACCTCATCACCGGTCGCTATGTCTTGCCAGACCGGGTTGTTGCGCGCGACGTGGCAGCGAAGCGTCCCGTGATCCCCTGTCGTTCGGTCGAGCTCGAAGGGAATATGATTTGCATCGAGCCCGCTTGATCCATGGGTGATCAAGATGCCGAGCGGGTGTTTCTCGATCACCTCGTGCAGAACGTTCTGGCTTGGCTCATCAAAATGGGCGGGTACGTACATGGGGTTTCTTCCTTGGAGGGGTGGCTTTTATCGGCAGCTTGATGTGGGGTTGGGCTTTCGTCAGTTCTCTTAGGATGCAGTCTCCTCGGCACTTCGTCCGCGTTCCAGCACTGCCATGGTGAACGAGCGGGCCGATCGCCCGCCGCGGCATAGGAATGTTCCTGATCCGTGACCAGCCGCGCGCCTTCGCCGGCATTCAGGATCAAGGTTTCGGCACCGACGCGAATGCTGAGGCTGCCTTCAGCAACGGAAATCAGCTCGCGTGTGTCCGGGCTGTGTGCATCGGTTCGATACTCCTCGCCCGGCATGATGGTCCACGACCACAACTCGA
This sequence comes from Neorhizobium alkalisoli, assembly GCF_002968635.1. GTDB lineage: Bacteria > Pseudomonadota > Alphaproteobacteria > Rhizobiales > Rhizobiaceae > Neorhizobium > Neorhizobium alkalisoli. The sequence continues at coordinate 47,204 of NZ_PVBN01000010.1, forward strand.
ACATGGTCCGGCCCGAGGTGGAGACGTGAAGCTGTGCTTGGCTGCCCTTGGGGCTGGTCCACAAGACCTTTGATGTGGTGCGCTCAATGGGACTGGTCCCCGTATCATTTGCCGAATTGCTCAGAAGATCGGAGACAGAGAGCGAAAAAGCCGCAGCCAATCGACACAAGACGCCGATACTGGGGTTAGCTTTGCCTTTTTCTAGCGCCACCACGGTTCCCTTGGAAAGGCCTGTGAGCTTGGCGAGTGCGTCGAGGGTCAGTATCCGCTCATGCCGGAGATTCTGGATTCGGCGCGTAAGCACTGAGCCGAGCTGTTTTTCCGTCTCAGCAATCGTTATCATATCGGTCATATATTGACTTTCCATCGCGCGGCTTCTTCGGTCACTATAATGACCGACGTCGCAATTTTCAACTCCGCCGTCAAAGTTCAGCACGGAGAACCGCCGATGCATATTGAGACGAAGGCAATCCATATCAGCCGTAACGTCGATCCGGCGAACGGCGCGGTTTCTAACCCAAAACGCAGGCACGTCAGAAACGGGATGCTGTCGCCCGTCGAGTTCGAGAGGCGGCAGAAAAGGTAACCTGTGGGCGTCTACGAAACTCGGGGCTACTCAGGCCACATCAAACCTACTCACCGTGACCAAGGGTCCCGAACTGACCCCCTATATCGTGATAATCGTTAGACCGACGAAGCGCTTTTGTTGAGTTATGGCGACGCGATGGAGACAGTCAAGGCTGTCGTGCATCAGGCCAGCTACCAGGATCAACGCCACTGACAGGGAAGCCATTGTCAGAACTCCACCCGCGACGATAGCGCCTAAGGCGTTGGCCGTTCGAAGACCAGAGCCCGGGTTCACAGAACTCAGGCATCGAAGCGTTCCGCACGGTTTCTGGAGACGTTTCCATTGACGAAGGTGTTTCTGTCCTCTGCGAAGCACCTTCCGCAAAACGGGTCAAGCCGCTGGTGTTGTCGGGCGGCTACCCATCGCCAAGGCGGATTTCTCCGGGAAACCTCAGCCCAGGCGGGAAGGAGGCCGTCTTCCGTCGATGATCGCGGACCAGCCAGTTGGTTTTCCAACTTGCCCGTCGACTAGCGTGGCATTGGAACCGGGGACTTCTTATCCTGTTGCAGTAACCCGGAAAGACGGGATCAGGGCGTGAGCACCGTCGCCGAGAAGGGCGATACTTACAAGGGCGAGGCTCCAGAAAATGGGATACTCCCAGCCGCCACCGGTACTGCTGAATTCCCAACCATTGCCGGAATGTGCCCAGGTGGCACCGAGCAGTACGGCCGCGGCTGCAGCAGCAGCAAAACGTGGCTTGATGCCGAGGATGAGGGTGACGCCAGTGATTATCTCGACGAAGAGGATCAGCCAGGCCATCGGGCCGGGTAGGCCCAGCGATTGAAAGAACCCGACTGTAACGGGCATCGTGAGCACGAAGACCTTTAAATAGAGCGAGTGCGCCAGCAGGGCCACGCCCGTCAAGATGCGAAGAAGGAGAATGCCGTAGGGCGCATACTTCATGTCGATCATAATAACTCCGTTTCTGACGTTGCCAGCGTGTGTCTTGATGACGCTTGTTTACGTCGTGCATGTCTGCAATAAAATTCTGAAAAAGATCATTGTGGAAATGCAAAAATGCACAGCTGGGACTGGGACGATCTGAAGTATGTGCTTGCGGTTGCGGACCACGGAAGCTTGGCCGCCGCCGCACGGGTACTAGGCGTCAATCATTCAACCGTCCTGCGACGCATTAGCTCCTTCGAGACGGCAAATGGCTTTCGGGTTTTCGACCGGCTTACGTCCGGCTATGCCCTGACCGACACAGGTGAAGACCTCCTGCACCCGGCCCGCCAGATGCAGGGGATTTTGCGCCAGCTCGAGAGCAAGCTACGGGGGAAAGACGAGCGTCTTGAGGGAGCGCTGAGGGTTACGACATGCGATACCCTGATGGGATCGGTGCTTCCGCGCATTCTCGCGGGATTTAGCGAACTGCATCCGGGGATAACGGTAGCGCTCACCACGGGGAGCTTCGTTACCGATCTCGCCCAGAGGGATGCTGACGTGGCACTCAGAACGGGAGATACTGCGCCAGACGCGCTGGTCGGCCGCCGGGCGGTCGACGTCAGTTTCGCAATCTACGGAACGCCTGAGCTTATCGAACGAAACACAGGCAAGACGGCTGCCGAATTCGACCGGTGGGTCGCGCCTGACATGACCCTTGGGGGTATGAAGATATCTCGCTGGCTAGGCAAGACCATTCCCGAGAGTTCTATCGCCATGCGGGGAGACTCACTCGTGTCGCTTCAGAGGGCGGCGGAATGCGGGCAGGGGTTCGCGGTTCTTCCTTGCTATCTCGGGTCTTCGTCGAAAAACCTTGAAAAGGTCGAACACCCAGACCTTAACGAGATGGCTACGGGTCTATGGGTTCTCACGCACCGCGACCTCAGGCGTACTGCACGCGTACGGGCTTTCACATCGTACGTTTCGCAGGAGTTTCGACGGACAGAGGCGCTGTTCCAAGGACTACGGACGACAACCTATGCCTGAGCTTGACAGCCTACCGGCAGAGCCAGGGCCCCGCTCTTCAACGAGGCATCAGCATTCACCCGTCGCGGCAGATGGTGATACCAACCAGCGGGCCAAGCCGACGGCTAGAAGGCAACCAAGAAGCTGGGCGAGGATGAAAGCCACTACGTCTGTCGGCCGAATGCCTGCAAGAGTGGCGGAAAATGCTCCGGCGATCGTTGTTGCGGGGTTCGCGAAAGAGTTCGGCGCAAAGAGTGTTACAGAGAGGACATATGCCCCCACAAGCGCCGATACTGACTGAGGACGGAACCTCAACCCGAACAGAATCGTGAAGATTAGGCCGAAGGTCGATGCCACCTCCGCCAGCCAGAGGTGGAACCCTGTTCTCATCTGAATACCAGAAGAGATCACGGACAGTCCGAACATCAGGTGGACAAGCATGATGCCTAGCACCCCTCCGACTACCTGTACGCAAACATAGGCGGCCGACGCACCAGGTCGCGCCCGCCGCTGCATGACCATCGCCAGAGTGACCACAGGGTTGAAGTGGCCTCCCGAAATCGGCCCGAGCAGTTCGAGCAAGACAAAGAGAGCCGCGCTGCACGAAACGGCCACGCACAACATGATCAATGCTGGTACATCCGTTATCCGGTCGGCCGATACGGCACTGCCCACGACAGATACCGTTAGAAGGCCCGTGCCGAGGATCTCAGCGAACAGCCGGTGGGCGAGATTGTGGGACATGGTGATCGTTTCTGGTTTAAGCGCACAAAACGGGGAAAAGCACGGGTCCACCACAACTGGCTGGCAGTCGTGGGTGGACCCGTGGTATTACGACTTTCGCCGCAGCTTCTTGATCACGGCGAGAACCTTTTGAACCGCGTGAACAGTTTGGGGTCTATCAGGCCCCGGCTCATTGGGCTTAAGTTCGACTGGAACATAGTATGGCATCAAGGGCAGTCGGATCATGGCTTTCACCGCGGGAATGTCAGGTCAAGGGCGTTCCTGATGTCTGCAATGAGGTCCTCCGGGTCCTCAAGGCCGATCGAGAGCCGCAGATGACCATATTTCCGGAAGCTCTCGGGATACCGCTCCGATCCTCCACGGCCACCGCCCCCGACATGCACGATAAGGGTCTCGTCATGGCCGAGCGATACGGCTGACGTGATGACCTTGAGGTGTGAGACAAACCTATTCTGCGTATCCGGATCGCCGTCGACTGCGAATGCCATCATCGCACCGTAGCCCTTGCCGCCAAACTGCTTCTTGGCCAGCTCGTGCTGATCATGGGATACCAGCCCTGGATAGGTAACGAAGGCGAGCCGCTTCTCGGTTTCGAGATAGCGAGCCACGGCCTCGGCCGTCGAGAACTGCTGCTTGAGCCGTAGCGGAAGCGTGACGGACCCGCGCGTAATGAGCCAAGCGTTGAACGGGGAGATAGTCGCGCCAAGGTCCACAAGAGCATCTGCTTTGATGTGGTGAACGAGGTCCGTGGCTCCGATTACAACACCGCCCATGGCATCGCCGTGACCGTTGATATACTTCGTCAGCGAGTGGACCACGAGATCGGCCCCCAGCTCAAGCGGACGGAAGAACGGGGGAGGCGTGAACGTCGAGTCCACGGAGAGCAGCGCTCCCGCCGCTTTTGCGATGCCTGCGAGGGCCGCTATGTCGGCGACTTTCGTCGTCGGATTGGCGATCGATTCCGTGTGGATGAGTTTCGTGTTCGGGCGGACGGCCGCCCGGACGGACGCCATGTCGCCCATATCCACGAATGTTGCTTCGATGTTGTAACGCTCCGGCAGTAGCTCGGCGAACAGACGCCATACCGCCTCGTATGTCACATCGCCGACGATTACGTGGTCGCCGGATTTCAGGAGAGTGAAAAAGATGCCGTAAAGGGCGGCGACACCCGTCGAGAAGACTGCTGCGTCCTCCCCGCCTTCCATCGCCGCGAGCTTGCGTTGGAGGCAAATTTGATTGTGGCCCGAGTTGCGGGTGTAGGAGGGGTTGGTTGTATCCGACCAGTCCTTCATCGATGGATCGTAGGGGAGGGTATAAGAGTTCGCCATTACGATCGGTGTGCGGATGGCACCAGAGGTCTGGTCTACCTCGTTGCCACCATGAACCGATAGGGAGTTGAACCCGAGCGATGACAGCTGATGTTTGTCTGGTCTGGACATGAAAACTCCTCAGGAGATTGTGGGGGCTTGGGTCAGTGAAGCTCAAGCCGCTCGACGATCAGGCGGTCTGTCGAACGATGACACCGAGTGCGGTCGTGATCAGACGGGCAACGTTGAGCGCTCCGATGTCATCCACATCGCGTTCCGGCATGTATTCGACAAAGTCCATCGCCGCGATCTTGCCCTTGGATGCCGCGCCTTTGATGAGGTCGACCATCTGATAATAGCTCAAGCCGCCGGGAGAGCGCCCGATGACGCTGGGAACAATCGACGGATCAAAGGCATCGGCGTCGATGCAGATCACCACATTGCTTCCCTGCGGGATCAGGGCAGTGACTGCGTCGAGCCCTGACTTGTGGTACTCGTATGCCGTGATGAACCTCACGCCGCTCTTTACGGCGTCGTCGTAGTCGGTGGTTGCTGCAGACCCGATACCGCGAGAACCGACCTGTATGATCCGCTCGATATGGCCCATCTCCGATGCACGCCGCATCGTAGACGAAAGGCCATAGCTCTCACCCATGTGTACATCGCGCCAGTCGATATGCGCATCGATCTGAAGGACTGTATATTTGCGTCCGCTACCGTCACGCCCGAGTGCCTCCAGCATCGGGATCGGAACGGAATCGTCGCCGCCCAGAAGAACCGGGACGGCACCCCGGCGGAGGATCGAGTCGATCGCATCACCGATCGTCTTTCTGTTCAACGCATAGTCCTTGTCGTCATAGGGAAGATTTCCACAGTCGACAGGACGGTTTGTCTTGCTCGGAAACACCGGGCCGCCATGGTCGAAATCGTGGCGATCGACATTGGCGGTGAGCGAACCGGTGGCGCGGCGAAGGGCGTCCGGCCCGTTGCGGCAGTAAGCGCCGACCGAAGCATAGGGGGTCGCGCCGGCTGCACCTATGATGGCGACGGGAGCCTTGATGTCATCGAGAGAGGTCGGGGCTTCCAGGCCAAGGAATGTCTTGGTTTCGGATGCGGCACCGTAAAGGGCTCCGAGGTTGGGCTTGTCGGTCAATGATGATCTCCTTGGTTCTGCCGCTTCGCGCGGTTTCGTTGCGGTCGGTGGTCTTGGGAATTAAGCGCTACGGGGTTCGAGATAGCCCGCGAAACGTCGCTGCACGATCTGGAACGCCGTGATGATGACAAAGGTGATGGAGAGGTAGATTCCGGCTGCAGTGACATAAGGTTCGAACTGGATGTAGTTATCGAGCGTGATGCGCCGGGCCACTCCGGTTGTCTCGAGAAGCGTGACGGTGCTGGCCAAGGAGGTCGCGTGCAGCATCATGATCATCTCGTTGCCGTAGAGCGGCAGCGAGCGGGTCAGCATGGCAGGTACGAGGATACGCGTGGCCTGCTTGCGCTTGGGAAGGCCATATGCGCGGGCCGCCTCTAGCTCACCTACCGGAATGCTTCTAAGCGCGCCCGCGAAAATCTCCGTGCTGTAAGCGGTAGTGTTCATGACAAACGCCACGAGTACGCAGACCAGAGGACTGGACAGCCAGGGCCATATGAAGCTCTGCCGGATCAGTCCGAACTGGGCCAGACCGAAATAGATCAGGAACAGTTGTACGAGGAGCGGGGTACCCCGAAAAAGAAGCGTATAGGCGCTGACGGCGTAACGCAGTCCGGGGCGCTCGTTGTTTCTCAGAAATGCCAGCGGCACGGCCAGCAGGAAGGATATCGCCAACGACGTAAACGCCAGGAAAAGCGTGAGCTTCGTGCCTGCGAGGTAGAGTGGTGCGTTCTCCGCAATGACGTTCCAGTTCATCGAGCCAGCTCCTTTTGTCCTGCCGAGGAGCGCTTCGCCACGTATGAAAGGCCGATCATCGAACAGAGGGTCACGCTCAGGTAGAAGCCTGCCGCTACAAGGTAAAAGGTGAAGGGCATGCTCGTCGCTTCAGCCGCTCCCTTGGCGCGGAACATGACATCGTGCAGGCCAATCAGGGAGGCGAGTGCGGTGGCCTTCGCCAGAACCAGCCAATTGTTGGTGAAACCGGGTAAAGCCAGGCGCGTGAGCTGCGGAAGGATGATCGCGAGGAAAATCCGTGTTCTTGGAATTCCATAGGCAAGGGCGGCTTCGACCTGGCCTTTGGGTATATTCAATAGCGCCGTGCGGAACGTCTCCGTCATGTAAGCGCCAAAAATCAGGCCAAGCGTGGCTATGGCAGCGCCGATGGGAGGGAATTCGAAATGGATGTCCCACGCAATCGCATCGGCCATTTGATTAAGGAGTGAGGGCAGGCTGTAAAATACGAGCAACATCCAGACGAGGTCAGGAATTCCCCGGATCACGAACGTGTAGACGCTCGCCGTTCTTCTTAGCGTCCTGCTTTCGGAGAGCTTGGCAAACGCTCCAGCCAATCCGATGGCCGTGGCCAGTACGATCGAGCACAGTGCCAGCAGCAGGGTCGTAGACCCCGCTGCCAGAATGCTCACGGAGAAATCCGTAACCATTGGTGTTACTCGCCGAAGTACTTCGTCATCAGGGCCTTCAAGGTGCCGTTATCGCGGACCTTGGCAAGTCCGGCGTTCACGTCCTCGAGGAGCTTCGTGTTCTTCTTCCCGATCGCGATCGCAACGCCTTCGCCGAATTCCTTGGCGTCTTTACCGGTCATTTCGGGACCTGTGAGCTCGAAGTCCTTGCCGTCTTCCTTCTGGAGGAAGCTGTGGACGATCTGCGCCTGGTAGCCGAGCACCAGGTCCGCGCGTCCGTTCGCCAGGTCGAGGAAGGGCGCGCTGCCGGAATCGTAACGCTTGATCGTAGCGTTCGGCATATGGGCCGTAACATAGGCGTCCATGGGGGTGCCCGTCTGGACGGCGATGGTCTTACCCGCTACGCCTTCGGGGGAAATGGTGATGCCCGCGCCTTTCTTGGCGGTGAAGCGGAAAATGGGATGATCATAGATGTCGCTAAAGGCGACGACCTGACGGCGCTTGTCGGTGACGGTCAGCTGCGAAATAAGGGCATCATACTTGCCCTCAATAAGGGAGGGGAACATGCCGTCCCATGCTGCGCCGATGATGTTGCAATCGAGCTCCGCTTCCTTGCAAATCGCTTCCATCAATTCGATATCAAAGCCGATAAGCTTGCCATTGGAATCGATTGACTCAAAGGGTGGGAAAGTCGCGTCTGTCGCGATCGTGACCTTCTCCGCGGCAAATGCCGGAGTGAGGAAGGTCGTGGCCAATACGAGAGCGCATGCGGAATTGATGAGAATCCTCATTGTTCTACCTCTGGTGATGTTGGGTTTTGTGGACGTCGCTGGCGCGCTTCTCTCCCAAGAAGCCGTCAGTGTTTCAGGCGGCCTGCCAGAAACTGTTGGAGCCGGGGGCTTGATGCGGAATTGAATATGGTCTCGGGCGACCCTTGCTCTTCGACGAGGCCCTGATGAAGGAACATGACCCGTGTTGACGCGTGACGGGCAAATCCCATCTCATGCGTCACGACGACCATCGTGCGACCTTCTTCAGCCAGGGTCTGCATGACCCGCAAGACTTCGCCCACGAGTTCCGGATCTAGAGCCGACGTCGGTTCATCGAAAAGCATGACGTCCGGGTTGACGCTGAGCGCCCGTGCGATGGCCACCCGCTGCTGCTGGCCGCCGGAAAGATGAGCGGGATATTTCTCAAGCACGTCAAAGCCGAGACCGACTTTAGCGAGGTTCTGTTTGGCCCGATCAATTGCGTCGGACCGCGAAACCCCAAGTGCGCTGATCGGCGCTTCGATAACGTTCGATAGCACGGACATATGCGACCAGAGACAAAAGTTCTGGAAGACCATGGCCAGCTTGGCGCGCATCGCCTGCAGTTGGCGGTGATTGGTCGGCCGCATGTATCCGTCGCGATCAAGTTTCGTCTCGAGTGTCTTTCCGTTGACGGATATCTGACCTGAATTCGGCCGCTCAAGGAAGTTAATGCAGCGGAGAAAAGTACTCTTTCCAGAGCCGCTCGCTCCAATGATACTAATAACGTCACCGGAAGTTGCTTCGAGCGAAATGCCTTTCAGGACTTCAAAGCTTCCGTATGATTTGTGCATATCCTTGACGGCAAGAGTCATGACCTGCGTCTCCCATTGATACGTGCTCCTAGTCATTTTTTATTCTTATTGGGCTCATCCTAATTGCAAATATTTGTGACGCGCAATTGACCATTCCTCAGCTCTTGCATGACCTGATTTCATGTATCGTCTCGACGTTTTGGCGGGTTGGAAGGATTTCTTGGAGTCATGTATGAAGAGGTGTCACTCATGATGCGTATATGCTGCCTGACCGAGCGGGACGATTAGTTGCCGGTGGTCGGGACTCGTCCATTCACTTTCGGCTTAAAGAAGAAGCGGATTACGCAGTGCCGTTTTGAGAAAATTGCAATCACGTGAAGGTGGAGTTCGCGATTATGCCATTTCCGAACCGAGCTTGGGCTTTATCTGAGATCTCAGAAACAAACTGTTTGCCCGTGCGCGGATTGAAGGCTTCTGCTCGATGACCACGAGGGACGTTATGTGACGCGATTGCCGATCTCCTTTCATGGTAGGCCTGCTTCAGATACGGGAGGACGTCGCCGAAGGGATTAAGGCCGTGCCCAATGTCTTCGTTCGGATGGTAAAAGGAGAGAACTTCGGCAGCAACTGGTCAAGCGGTGTTGAGCTGAACGAGAACATAGTTGGTTCCGGTACAACTCATTTATAAGGTTAGGAGAAGCGCCTGCCGACCAAACTGCGGAAGGAGCCAACGCAGAAAAAGCCTGACTGCAGGACGGGTCAGGTTTCTGTCAGTGGATATGACATGCCATGCCCCGAAAATGTCGATCGCAAACGGGAACGGCTTCACCAGCGTGTTTCGTTTGAGGTCGTGGGAGGCCAACATGTCGCTCACCAATGCCACGCCTGCACCGTGCACCGCGAGACCGATCGCCATGCCGAGATCGTTACAGAAGAGATGGCGAGCGCCCTCGTCAACACCCGGAAGATCGACCTCGGCGAACCATCGCCGCCATTCCGAACCATCATCCCAGTGAAGGAGCAGTGTCTTGCCGAGGCCTATCGGTTTAGCTGCCTGTCCGCCAATACCTTCGAGCAGTTGAGGCGTGCATACGGGGGCAACCGTGACCTGATCCAGCGAAGCGGACCATCTGTCCGGCCATCCCCCGTTTCCGAAAACCAACCCGATGTCGGTATCCTTTACCTCGTGAACCCTGTTGTTGTCGACGAAGGTGATGTGGCACTCGATGGATGGAAAATCGCGGCAGAAATTACCGAGGTTCTTGGCCAGCCACGTGTTCGCGAACATCGGAGGACATGCGATTTCAAGCTTGCCGCCTCCGTCTTTAAGGTCGGCCAGCCGCAGGGCGGTATCCGATATCTCCTGGAGGGCTTCGCCGACGGTCTTGGCAAGGACCCGCCCGGCGTCAGTAAGAACGAGGCCACGGCCCGCTTTCACGAATAGCTCGTAGCCGAGTGACTCTTCGAGACGTCTGATCTGATGGCTGACGGCGCTATCTGTCAAACTCAGCTCGTTGGCGGCCTTTGTCAGGCTGCCATGACGGGCGGATGCCTCGAAGGTCCGCAGCGTGGGGAGGGGAAGATGTCTTGGGTTTTTCATTCCACACCGGACGCCGTTGGCTACCGCGTCAGACACGTCCCTCACGACGGAAAGGGACGAGGCTCTACTTTCGGATGATCGATGACAGCGCGAACGCCGTCAAGGTGTCCCGGACTCCGGGCATATCTGCAATCTGCTGCCAGATTTGCCTGATGCGGTCCGCTTTTTCCGCTTCGACCCGCACGACAAGATCGAAGTCCCCGGTCATCACGTCACAGGCAACTACTTCGGGTATCTTGCGGAGGGAATTCAGGACGTCGCCACCTCGCATACGGTCATGGCGATAGACAAACATCAGCGCTGTTGTCAGGTTTTGACCGGCTTCGCCGTTCCCTGTGACGATCGTGTAGCCTTTGATGAAACCGTCGCGCTCAAGACGCTCTATCCTGACGCGCACCGCATTACGGGACAAGTTTATCTTTGCCGACAAATCCGCATGGGAAATCTTCGAGTTTGCCTTTAGTTCGGCCAGCAGTTGCTCGTCAATTCGATCAAGGGACTTCATGTGTGCACGGGCCAAAGGGCTATTTGGTTAAATCCGCAGCGATCGAGCCAAAGGCCGCCAAGGCCAGTCGAGGCAGCTGGTCTCTCTCACCCCTGCCTGCGTAGTACCTGGCAGCCGACGCGAGTACATACCCTGATAAAGCGCCTTTCTCGGCGTCGGTCAATGCCCGGACCGTCTCATAACCTCGCACGATCGCACTGGCGTGGTCGGTCGCGATCGCTCCAGAAGCTCCCGTTGTCCACTCGACGATGACATCGGCGATTTCCGCAACCAGCACATCATTGTGACGAAGCCTGAAGTTGATCACACCACAAACCGCATCGTTGAGGAAGAAGACATTGTCGTGATCGAGCGCGCCGTGGATCGGACCTGTTGGAAGGAGCGACGCCTTGCGCTTCGATTTCGGCTCGAGTGTCGTGTGGATCTGACCGACCACACGGCCAAGGCTTTCGCACCGACCGATGTTGGCGTCCTTTGAGGGAGAACCCGGCAGAAAACTCACAACGGCGACGAGACGTTCCGCAGCCCGCATTGTCGCCTTGCCGTCGAGCGTCCGGCGCGGCTTGGGGCACGGGACGCCGTTGGCGTAGAGGTTGTCCATGGTCTCGAAAGCCTGTTCGAGGTCCAATGGCTCCGCTCCGTTCTCGAAGAGCGTTACGATGAACTCGCCGTCAGAGGAACGAAACAGATAAGTGGTTTCCGTGTCGCCGTTCGCAATACCGATCACCGATGAAAGCGACCTGAGGCCGTAGGCTTCAGCGATGGTGATGCGATCGGCGTCAGATAGCTCCGTAAAGACGCTCATTCTAAATCCCCTGTGCGCTCGGTGCTAGAGACGTATCGGCGAAACCAGCTGCATGGTCAAACACCCTCTCGATCTCGCCAATCGTAAGAGTGCCGTCTTCCTCCACGACATCCCTCAGCGCCCGGTTCTCGATCAGGGCTTTTTTTGAAAGGGCGGCCGCCTTGCTGTAGCCTACGATCGTTGCGAGAGGTGTCGCAAGAACGAGCGATTGGTCGAGAAGCGCCTTACAGCGATCCACATCCACTTCGATACCATCGACGCACCGGACCTTGAAGATCTCCATGCCGCGCGAGAGCATTCGCATCGACTGGAGGATGTTCAGGACTATCACGGGTTCCATGGCGTTCAGTTGAAGCTGCCCGGCACTCGCTGCCATGGTGACCGTCAGGTCGTTTCCGATGACCTGGAACCCGATCTGGTTCATCATCTCCGGTATTACCGGGTTGACCTTTCCGGGCATGATCGACGATCCGGCCTGGACCGGCGGGAGCCGGATTTCGCCTAAGCCGCCACGCGGGCCACTGCTCAGGAGGCGGAGGTCGTTGCAGATTTTGGTGAGCTTTACGGCAATCCGCTTCAAGACGCCGGAGAACGAGACAAAGCCTCCAGTATCCGATGTCGCCTCGATCAGGTTTCGGGCGGAAATGACCTGTAACCCGGAAATCCTGCTGAGATGGCCGCAGGCCACGTTGGGGAATCCTGACGGGACATTGATCGACGTCCCGATGGCCGAGCCGCCGAGGTTGACCTCCTTGAGCAACCTGGACGCGGAATACACCTGATCTACGTCTTCGTCGATCAGCTCGGCAAACGCTTCGAACTCCTGGCCGACCGTCATCGGTACCGCATCCTGAAGCTGGGTGCGGCCGATCTTGAGCGCGGTCCGGTACTCGCGGGCCTTGGCGCGGAAAGCGTCACGCAAGTCGACCTGTGATGCCACGAGACCTTCGCAGGCCTTTAGGATCGTCAGACGTAGAGCGGTCGGATAGACATCGTTGGTGGATTGAGAAAGGTTCACATGATCGTTCGGATGGAGTTTTGTGTAGTCGCCCACATTGGCCCCGAGTTTCCGGAGCGCGATATTGGTTACCACTTCGTTGACGTTCATGTTCGTGGAGGTGCCGGCTCCCCCCTGCATCATGTCGACGGGGAAGTTGTCGTCGATCTCCTTTGCGTCAATCAGATCATCGCAGGCCTCGCATATGACCCGGCATTTCTCCTCGGACAGCAGACCAAGATCGAAGTTTGCGAGGGCGGCCGCCTTCTTTACCATCGCCATGGACTGGACGAGTTCCGGGTAGTCCTTCAACCTCATTCCGGAGACGTCGAAGTTCAACTCCGCGCGGCGGGTATGGACGCCGTAGAGGACGCCGGCGGGAATGGAAAGCGGACCGATCAGGTCGGCCTCGATTCTTTCTACGGTCATCTTCTCGATCCCTCCCCTAAAGAATGCCTGCGTGCCGCATGGCGTCGTCGATTTCTTGCTTCACGAGAGTGCTCACCTCAACGAGCGGAAGACGCAGATCGCCACCGATGCGTCCGAGGCGAGCCAGGGCGTATTTCGCACCCGCGGGGCTCGTCTCCAGGAAGAGCGCGCGGTGCAATGGCATCAGTCGATCCTGCAGATCGAGCGCCCGCGCATAGTCGCCGTCGATGCACGCTTGCTGGAAATCAGCGCAAAGACGGGGAGTGACGTTTGCGCTTACCGAGATACAGCCATGGCCCCCATGAGCCATGTAGCCCAGAGCGGTACCGTCTTCGCCCGACAGCAGGTTGAAGTCCTTACCGCAGGCCATGCGCTCGAGCGACGGCCGTAGAATGTTGCCCGTGGCGTCTTTTACGCCGACCACGTTCTCGCAGTCATTATAGATGCGCGCCAGGGTCTCGACCTGGATATCGACAACGCTTCGTCCGGGGATGTTGTAGACGATGATCGGCAGGCTCGCTGCGGCATCGATCGTCTTGAAGTGCTCATACAGACCCTGCTGGGTAGGCTTGTTGTAATACGGCGAGACAATGAGAAGGCCATCAGCCCCTGCCTGCTGGGCGTGCCGGACGAAATCGATCGCTTCCTCGGTGCTGTTGGAACCAGCGCCAGCAATGACGGGCACCCGACCGTTTGCTGTCTCGACCGTGATTTCGACGATCCGCTTGTGCTCCGCATGGCTCAGGGTTGGGCTCTCCCCAGTGGTGCCGCACGGGACCAGACCGGAAGAGCCTTGGGAAATCTGCCATTCGATGAGGCTGCGCAAGGCAGCCTCATCGACCTTGCCATCGGCGAACGGCGTGACGAGCGCGGTAATTGAACCTTTGAACACCTTTGAACTCCGTAGATGCTGATGGCGATAAGCGCGGCTTTTACGAATGCTTCAGCCTGTTGATGCAGACGACCTTTGGCTGCGTCATGTCCTCGTACGCAAAGCGTACGCCCTCGCGCCCCATGCTACCGTACTTGAAGCCACCGAACGGCATCGCGTCGAAGCGGTAATCGGAAGAGTCGTTGATCATGACACCCCCCGCTTCGATACGATCGGCCGCGTCGAGCGCATCTTCGAGGTCGTTGGTGAAGATACCCGCGTGCAGGCTGTATTCCGGGCTGTTGGCGAGGTCGATAGCGTCCGAGATGTCGTCAAACGGCTCGAGGATCACGATCGGTGCGAAAACCTCCTCGCTCCATGCGTCGCAGGTCGCGGGAACGTTTTCGAGGACCGTGGGCGGATAAAGGTTGCCAGAAGGCTGATGGCCGCAGAGCAAAGTTGCCCCTGCCTGGATAGCCCGGTCTACCATCGCGGAGGCACGGCCAACGGCCTTTTCCGTGATCATCGGTCCGACATCTGTATCGGTGTCCAACGGGTTGCCAGTCTTCAACTTGAGCGTCTTCGCGACGAACTCGTCGCGGAAACGTTCATAGATGGGGCGCTGGATCAGGATGCGCTGTGTACCGATGCAGTTCTGGCCGGCGGCCCAGTAGGCGCCTGATACGCAACCTTCGACCGCCGCGGCGAAGTCGCTGTCTTCCATGACGATAACAGGCGCGTTGCCGCCGAGGTCCATGGCAAGCTTCTTGATGCCTGCGACTTTAGAAATCGCCTCGCCCGTGGCGAAACCGCCCGTGAACGAGATCATCCGGACATCCTTTGCGGAGACAAGCGCCTTTCCCAGTTCCGCGCCGCCAATGGCAACAGTGATTACTTCTTCCGGTAGACCGGCAGCCACGAGGGTATCCACCAGCTTGATGGCTGACAGCGGCGTCAGTTCAGAAGGTTTGAGCAGGATCGAGTTCCCGCCCGCGATCGCCGGGCCGAGCTTGTGGGCGACGAGGTTCAGGGGGTCGTTGTAGGGGGTAATAGCGGCAATGATGCCGAGGGGTTCACGGGTGTACCACCCCTGGCGGGACTCCGAACCGGCATAGGAATCAAACGGAATGACCTCGCCCGCATTGCGCTTGGCTTCGTCGGCGGAAAGTTTGAGCGTATTGATGCAGCGTGTCACTTCCTTGCGTGCCTGGGTGATCGTCTTGCCCGCTTCTCGGACAATTAGGACTGCGAAGTCGTCTTTGTCCACGGCAATCAGGGACGCGGCCTTTTCGAGAATCGCGGAACGCTGGTGGCGAGGCAGGGCCCGTGCGACACGCGCTCCGTTTCTGGCACGATCGATCAGCCCTGGGACGGAGTCCGCTCTGGTTTCGACGACGGTCCCAAGGTGAGCGCCGCTGTACGGGTCGCGTACGATAATGGATTCTGCCTCGGTGTTGGCGCGGGCGGCGTTCTGCATCATGCTGCTTCCTTCTTCAGGCCCACACCGCTGGCGTTGTGGATTGCGACGATGTCGGAGAGGAGGGCATAGGCGGTCTCGACGCGGCCAGCGCCTGGTCCCGTGACCGTGACAGCGCCAAGAAGCTCGGTGTTCAACGAAACGGCATTGGTCGCGCCGCTGACTGCCGCAAGCGGATGCTCTAGCGGGAGGCACTTCGGCTCGACGCTACCTATTACGGTACCGTCAGCGTTACGGACGGCAGAGCCAATCAACTTCCAGCGGCTGCCGGACTTAGTCGCGGCGTCGATGTCGGCGGCCGTCAGGCCGGAAATGCCCTTTCGCGAAACATCGTCGGGGGTGAGGTTGGCACCGAGAAGCTCGTTCGCCAGGATCACGACCTTAAGGCGCACGTCGTAACCCTCGACGTCGGCGGTCGGGTCGGCTTCGGCATAACCCAGTTCCTGGGCTTCCTTGACGGCGGCGGAGAAGTCCATACCCGTTTCCATCCGGCCGAGCACGAAGTTGGATGTGCCGTTGAGGATACCCTCGAAGCCTTTGAGCTCGGCTCCGGCGAGCGTCCTTTCCGCCATCCGGATAACGGGAGTACCGCTCATTACCGAGCCTTCATATTCGAAACGCAGACCGTTCTTCTTTGCCAAGGCCTTTAATTCCTTAGCTCCGATCGCAACCGGACCCTTGTTTGTCGTCACGACATGCTTTCCGCTTTCCAGGGCCCAGCGGCAATGGGAGACCGCGGGCTCGCCGTCTTTGGGGTTGGTGAACGTCGCTTCCACGATAATGTCTGCAGGAGCGGTCTTGATGATCGTCTCGTTGTCGGCTTCTGCGCTGCCGCCGGAGAGCTGTCCGAACCCGCCTTTGGAGAACTTTGTCTCTACCAGGGTCTTTGCATCAAGGCCATTGGGAGAAGTGACCGAACCAAGGTACAGATCGCTCACGGCAACGATGTTCAGTCCGAAGCCGAGGTCGCGCTCCCAAAGCTGGTTCTTCGTTGCGATCAGTTCGGCTAGTGCGCGGTTCACGCCGCCAAACCCGATCAATGCGATATTATAGACTGTCATGGGAGCCTCCGATTGTTGAATGCCCCCATGATGAAGAGCTAATTGCACTGCCGAAACGAGGCAAGCGGACCAAATCACAGTGCAAATTGCTCAAACATCGTGCCGCTTGCATTCCCAGCCTGAACCTGCCTAGCTGCACTGATTTTACGATGGATTTTATTCTAGGTTTTCGCGACGTATCTCGCAGCGTCGAACCGGATACAGCCGGGCGGTTTCGATCCTGAGGCTCGTGCGCACGAACGTGGCGACGCCCGATCGCTCATCCGTCCGAATGGCTGCGCCGGCTCGATACAGGACGGACCGTTGCACCACGGCACCTCACTTTCATCAGCAGAAAATCGTAGCCTTCATAAAGGTCACTGCGTTTCCCAGGAGGATGACGCGATCATCGACCAGTTCGCACTCGAGCAACCCGCCACGCGCCGATGCCTGACAGGCCTTCAGCTTTTCTCGACCCAAACGCTGGGCCCAGTACGGCACGAGCGTAGCGTGAATTGACCCCGTGACGGGGTCTTCAGGAATCCCTGCACCGGGAGCGAAGTAACGCGACACGAAATGCACGCTGTCTCCCACTTCTGACTGGCCTGTTATAACAAGCCCCACGGGTCCCAGACGCGTTATGGCGGCTAAATCCGGAATGAACCGACGTACTGCGTCGGCGCTTCCGAGATCAGCAAAGATATTCTCGAAGTTCCGAAAGATTGCTGCCGGCGGGGATGCAAATACCGTCGATATTTCCTCTGGCAGCTTATCCAGGTTCTCTGGGGGTAGTCGCGGGATGTCGAGACTGTATCTCGCATCCATTTTAGAGACCCATAATTTGCCGACGCGGGTATGGAAAAGCAAAGGCCCACCTGCCTGCTTTTCCGTGAATATGATGTGCGCGGTCGCAAGTGTCGCATGACCGCAAAAGTCGACCTCATGCGCAGGCGTGAACCAGCGCAGATTCCAGTCTCCATCCGATCGCAATGTTGCGAATGCTGTCTCGGCCAAATTGTTTTCCTGCGCGATCGCCAGCATCGTTGAATCCGGAAGCCAGTCGTTCAGCAGCAGCACCGCAGCGGGATTCCCACCAAACAAGCGGTCGGTGAAGGCGTCTACCTGATACATGTCCATCTATTGATATCCCGAATTACGGATTGAAGCCTAAGAACGTAAAGGTGACGAACTTCTCCGTCACCGCGAAAGGTTTGTCGTCGCCAGCAGCATGCCGAATCCAACGAGCAGAGCCCCGAAAACGCGGTCTATCCAATGCCTCACCTTCATTATGTGCGCCCGGATGGGGCCAGCGGAGAAGAACAAAGCTACAAGCGCAAACCACGCGACATGTGCACCTGAGATAAACGCACCGTAGCTGACCTGGACCGGCAAGGGCGTTGATGGCTGGACTACTTGCATGAAGAGACTGACGACAAAGACAGTCGTCTTCGGATTTAACGCGTTCGTCAGAAAGCCAATTCGTAGAGCGCCAAAATCTGACAGGGCAATCTCCCTAGTGCTCGTAACGTCGCCCTGTGGCTTTGCACGTAGCATCTTGATGCCTAGCCAGATCAGATAAGCGGCTCCGATGATCTTCAGGGCGTTGAAGAGCCAGATCGACTGAGCCATGAGGACGCCGACGCCGAGGATCGCATACGTGACGTGAACGAGCACCCCGACACCGATACCAACGGCAGTGAGTACCCCTGCACGACGCGATAGAAGCAGGCTGTTGCGCGACACCATGGCGAAGTCGGGTCCAGGGCTGATGACGGCAAGGATTGTGATGGTGATAACCGCTAGCAGTTCTGTCATTGGTTTCTTCGATTTGAGACTATTCGGTGCGGACGCGAGTAGTCATGACGAAGCCGTCCTCGGTGGGGGTGAGCGTCACGTTCACCTTCCCGATTTCCGAGAGAGCTGCGACATGGGTCCCCCCGCATGGAATGGACACCTCGGCACCGTCGAGTTCGGTCCGCCATACCCGCACCTCATCTAGTTGCCCCTCCGAAGGGGTAACAGTTACGCGGGCGTCTTTAGCAAGCCAGGCGGTTATTCTCTGGTTGATCTCACCAGCCACACTGTCCAGTTGACCCAACAGGCCATCTCGATCGATCCCCTTTTTCTTGAGGGATTTACCCAGACGGTAAACATCCGTGGACGCTTCAGGCGTGATATTTGCTGTTTCGATAGCTGCCTTGTCGAAGTTGGGACGTCCTCGCGTATCGCGATCCTCATAGTCCTTCTTCCAAAAGGGAGCGGCCGCTTCGTTCAGCGCGAAGGCTGCAAGGTGTGCAGCCGTATGAGCGGCCGACAGTCCTTTGCGTTGGGTGGCGTCGACGAGAAACCGCGCCTCAGCGCCAAGATAGGGGAGGATGTTCCGATCGGAATTTACAATATGAGCAACAACACCGTGCCAATCGCCCTCATTTTTTCGGATGGCCGCTGCTTCGGCGCCGATCAGAAGGGCTCCGGTGCCTGCGTCGACCAGACCAGTCAGGGAGTCGATGACTTCGGCTACCGTGCCATCGCCGAACTCGATCTTGCCGCGGTCGCCGGGTTGGTCGGGCCATCGAAAGCTGACCGGATGAAATGGCGTGCTGTCCGCTATAATAAGCCAGCCGCCTTCGTGAGACGCTACATGATCAATCCTGCCACGACCTTCTAAGGCACCTCCCGCAAACGAGATCACGCTACCGGTCTTTAGGGAAGTCACAATTGTCATCGAGCAAGGCCTTTCACAATGGTTATTGCCCTTTTGGTGGGAGGTCTATTCGTCCGCCGCGATTGCGGGATAGGGCGTCAGTCATTATGGTGACCGTAGTGCCTAAGAAGGGTGAAGTCAATATAATGACCGATTGTACACTTATGTCGAACGCTGAGGCTGTTGTCAGCTCGACCCTTGCTACGCGCATACGGACACTCCGGCAAAAAAGGGTCTTGAGTCTCGATGCTCTGGCGAAGAAAACGGGTCTCTCCAAGGGTACTGTTGTCGCGCTTGAGAATGGAAAAGCAAACCCGAGCATAAGTGTTTTATGTAGGCTCGCGGCGGCTTTCTCCCTGTCGGTTTCTGATTTGCTTGCTGCCCCGGTTGAAGGGGCTAGTGGCGCGATTGAACGCACCACACCACAAATCCTTTGGAGCAGCCCCCACGGTAGCCGGGCACAACTTCAGGCTTCGACGTCGGGTCAGACAATGTTCGAGCTTTGGACCTGGACTATGGTTCCCGGCGATGTCTTTCGGGCCGAAGGACACAGTCCAAATACACGAGAGCTTATCACTGTCTTTGAGGGCGTCGTGCGGATAAGCGTCGGAGCAGACACAATCGTCCTGAACGCAAACGAAAGCGCCCGGTTAGTAACTGATCAAGATCACTCCTATCAGGCTGAGGGTGAGCTACCAGCCCGCTTCACCATGGCCGTCCTCGAGCGAGGGGGGCAGTCCGACGAGCTCGCCGAATGAGCCCATTCACGAGTTAGGGGTAAATTCTGTATCCGCTCCGCCCGAACCGCTTATCCAGCCTCCGGCCATGAAATTCAAGGTGGCGAACCAGCGGCGCGCTTAGTGGACGATCTGACTCAGGAACGCCTTGGTCCGTTCATGCTGGGGGTTGGCAAAGAATTCTGTCGGGGCGTTCTCCTCGATAATCTCTCCACGGTCCATAAAGATGACGCGATCTGCGACCTGGCGCGCGAACCCCATCTCGTGCGTTACACAAAGCATAGTCATACCGTCCTTGGCGAGCTGCACCATGGAATCGAGGACTTCGCGCACCATTTCCGGATCAAGCGCGGACGTCGGCTCGTCAAAAAGAAGAACCTTGGGTTTCATGCAAAGCGCCCGCGCGATCGCTACGCGTTGTTGTTGGCCCCCGGAGAGCTGAGACGGGTACTTGTGGGCCTGATCGGCGATCCGCACTTTTTCGAGGTACTCGAGCGCTGTGTCCCGCGCTAGGCTTTGCGGCACCTTCTTGACCCACATCGGAGCAAGCGTGCAGTTCTCAATGATGGTGAGGTGGGGAAATAGATTGAAATGCTGGAATACCATCCCGACGTCACGTCGAACGGCATCGACGTTTTTGTTGTTGTCCGTCAGTTCGATCCCGTCGACGACGATCTTTCCTTTCTGATGTCTTTCAAGCCAATTTATGCAACGGATCATGGTAGACTTGCCGGAACCCGACGGTCCGGCGATGACGATCCGCTCTCCGGTTCTGACCTCGAGATTGATGTCTTGAAGGACTTTGAAAGCGCCGAACCACTTCGACACCTGACAGAGCGAGACCGCGATGTCATGAGCCTTGCTTTCGGGCTGTTGGGTGGCAGACTGCATCAATATTCCCCTTCTTTTCTGGCGACGCACAGGCGAGGGAATTCCTCGCGGCGTGAATTCGAGATCAATTCGTGAGGAGGTTCAAGGCGCGGGCAAACGTCTCCGCTCCCAGCAGGAGATCCCCGATCGCCGTGTCCTCCTCGAAGTTATGGCTGATACCGTTGATCGACGGCACAAACAGCATGCCCATCGGCATGTGCTTCGACACGTTGGCAGCGTCATGTAGCGCTCCTGAGGTGAGCCGCCGCCACCCGTCTTTCGCCGTCATGTCTGCAGCACGCTCGAACGCGCCGACGATGGCGGGATCGCAACGAGTGGCCGGAATGGAGGTGTAATTCGATTTCTGCCATTCCAGGCCCATGTGGCAGGCGGTTCGGGCGGCCGTCTCGCATATCACCTCATGCATACGGTCAAGAAGGCCATCGTCGGGATCGCGCCATTGAACCGAGAAGTCCGCCCGGCCGGGGACAATCGAGACGGCGTTTGGGTGAAGGGCCACATGTCCAATCGTCCACACGGTCGACGATGTCACGATCTCGTGCAGCTTTCGGTTCAGTTCATGCGCGAACATTGCCAGACCCTGGAAAGCGTCTTTCCGCATGGCCATTGGCGTTGTCCCAGCGTGATTCTGCTGGCCTTGGAATGACAGGTGCTCGCTGCGTATCCCGACGATATCGCTGACCACGCCGATCTTTTCGCCTAAGGTGTCGAGAACCGGGCCTTGCTCGATATGGAGCTCGAGGAATGCCCGGAACCAATCGACTGGAACGTCCGTAACAGGCCCGATCCTTGTGGCTTTCTGCCGCTCGTCGGCAAACCGTACGCCGTCCGCGTCGACCAACAGGTCGGCTTCGTTGATAGAGAGCTGGTGTGTCCAGACCCTGCTTCCGGTCAACGTCGAGAACCGCCCTTCCTCGTCTTGGAATGACACGCAGGCGATCGGCGGTCCGCCCTGTTCACGGCTCGCCCTTGCGACCTCCAGGCCGACGATGACCCCCAGCGCGCCGTCGAGCCACCCGCCCTCGGGCTGCGTATCGGAGTGCGACCCTACCAGAATGCGGTTTTTCTCGTTCTCGGGAATGCCGAACACGTTTCCGACCGGGTCGACATGAACCGTGAGGCCAGCATCCGCCATCCTGCTTGCCAACCAGATACGTGACGCGATGTCGGCGTCGCTGAAGGCTCGCCGGACTACACCCTTGCCACACTCGCCAAAAGAACGCAGCTCTCTAAGGTCGGCAAGCATGCGCTGGCCGTCGATCTGAAATCTAGTCATTTGAGAAAATCCTGGTAAGCGGGGTTTAACGGGCGGGTTTAAGCCATGCCATTTGTCTCTCGAGGAAGCCTGCCAGTGCCATTATCGAGAGAACGAGCACGAGGTAGAGAATGCCGATAATCGCCCAGACTTCGAAGATGAGGAACGTCTGCGTGATCACGACCTGCCCTGAGAACGTCAGCTCCGCGACGGATACGCCCGCGAGAAACGCCGACTCCTTGCATAAGGTCGCCAGCAGATTGACGCTCGCGGGGAGAACGAACGGCATGAGCTGGGGAAGTATGATCAGGCGGGACTGCAGGAAAGGACCGATCGCCAAAGCGCGAGCTCCTTCACGCTGGCCGTCCGGTATCGAGTTAAGACCGCCTCTTATGATTTCGGCCATGTAGGCGGCGCTGTAGATTGCGACGGAAACCAGACCGACGAGCACCGGCTCGAAGCGCATTCTCATGACGCCGAGTAGGGCAAAGAGAAGCATCGCCTGAATGAGAAAGGGTGTATTTCGGATCAGCTCGACATAGGAGCGGGCGAGCCAGCCCGCTATCCGGTTTTTCGAGGTCAGGAGGATGGCGAGAAGTGCGCCCAAGACGCTCCCGATCGCAAAGCCGCCGCTGACCAGAATTATGGTCCAGAGAAAACCTCTGAGCAGGGTGCCGCCGTGGTTGCTGAGGAACTCGATCATTACCTGGCCCTCCCGACTGTAAGCCTGCCTTCGAGATAGCGGGACGCCCACGCGATCGAGCCTATGAGTATGAAATAGAGCACGCAGGCAGCGAGCAGCGGCCCGAGTGGGTCGAACGTCTGCATGGTGACCTGCTGGGAGCGTCGGGTCAGGTCAACGACCGTGATAAGGGACAACACTGGGGAGGCCTTTATCAAAAACCCGACTTCGCCAGCCAGGGCGGGCAAGGCGATCGGAAGGATTTGCGGCGTGAGGACAAGACGCCACAATTGATACTTGCTAAGGCCGAGCGCGTAACCGCCTTCCGTCTGGCCCTTCGGCAGTCTCGCAATCGCGCCGCGAAGAACCTCAGACTGGAACGCGGCGCCGTTCATCGCGAGCGCTATCACGCCGACCCAAAAGGCGGACACCCGGCCGAGATCGAGTAGCGCGGGCATGCCAAAATAGAGCAGGAAGACAAGGATGACGATTGGCAGACCCCTCATCAGCGTGACGTAGACCGTGACGCTCCAGACAAGCAAGCGTTTGCCCGATCGCCTCGCGGCGACGATTAGGATTGCCCCGGCCAGTGCCAGAACCGACGCGAGCCCGCAGATCAGAAGGGTTGTCACCAGACCGTCCAACAGAAGCGGGACGGTCTCGATGCCTTTGACGATGTACTTCATCGGTACCTCTCAGGCTCACGGCTTGAGCTGTATCGCGTTTTCCGGGAGATAACCGTCTTCAGGCGTGGCGGATTCGAGCCCAACCCACTTCTTCTGCATTTCCGCGATCTTGCCCGACTTCACGAGGCGGGTGATCGTATTGTTGACGGCTTCGAGCAGCGTCTTGTCTTCAGGACGCGTGACCCAGGAGAGATATGCGGGCTTGCCGTACGAAAACGTCACCTTAAAAGCGCCAGGGGAGGTCTTCATGAAGTCGGCCGCCGAAATGTTGGGTACGACAATAGCGTCGACCTGTCCGGAGCTGAGGTTGAACGCCGTATCCGGATAGGACTGGAACAGCCGTAGATCGCCAAACCCCGAGCCGCCACCCTTTTTAAGTTCGTCGTTCATCTGCCGCGCGACGGCATCTGTCGAGCTGCCGAGTTGGGTTCCCACGAGAACGCCGTTTAGATCGGAAAGCTGCTTGATGCTGTCGTTGTCGGCTGACACGACGACGTTGTTATCGATCGCGGCGAACGGGCGGGAAAAGGTGTAGGCTTTTGCCCGTTCCGCGTTCGGCGTGACGGAGGTGGCGACAAGGTCATATTGCTTTGCGGCCAGTCCGGACAGGATACCTTGAAACGGAAGGTCGAGTTGTTCCACCTTGACGCCGAGGTCCTTGGCAAACTCGGCGAGCAGCTCGGAGCCAAACCCCGTTATCTTGCCGTCTTCGACGAATTCGAATGGTTTAAAGGCTGCTTCCGTGGCGACCGTGATCTTTCCAGCGGCCTTGATCTTGGCGAGTGTGTCTTCGGCATGAGCGACCCCGGCCATGAGCGCTGATACCGCAAGTGAAATAAGAAGTGTTTTCATGGTTCCCTCTTTTTGTTTGTTCCCGATCAGTCTGGAAATGCAGGCTGAGTGATAGTGACGGTATCTGAAAAAAATTGCGGAAGAACCGTGAAGATGGTTAGCTCACTTGCAGGATTCCGCAAGTGAGTGGCATTGATGATAAGATTTGCGCTGTCGAGCTACGACATTAAGCATCTGCGTAATTTTTTGGCAGTTGTGGAGCATGGAGGGGTGTCTTCCGCAGCTTATCGTTTGAATGCAAGCATATCCAGCATCAGTCGTGACCTGTCGGCGCTGGAAGATCGCCTTGGGTTGCAACTGTGCCGGCGGGGGCGATCCGGTTTTGCCCTGACTCCGCAGGGCGAGGAGGTCCATCGGGCGGCGACGCAGCTCCTTTCCAACATCCACTCCTTCGAATTGATAGTTCAGAGCACGAGGCAGTCGCTGGCGGGAACGTTTACCCTTGGCGTTATCGACAACGTCGTCACCAACCCGAGCGCTGGCGTGATCGCGGCCCTGTCGGAGATGCATCGGCTGTTTCCGGGAATGCTGATTAGCGTCAGCGTTCATACGGTGTCGGTCATCGACGTCCTCGTTCGCGACAACAAGGTCGATTTCGCGATCACCAGCCAATGCGAAGGCTTCGAGCAACTCGAGTACCAGCCTGCCTTCGTGGAGGAACATCGTCTCTATATCTCGAAACTGTCGCCATATTACGAACGGGCCGTGGAGACGCTAAGCGGCGACCACCGATCGAACTCCGATATCGCTGTGCCATACATTTCCAGAGATTTTAAAACCGACGAGTTCTCGATTTTCGAACGAAAGTACCCGCTACAGATCGCGGCCAGAGGAAGCACCTTGGAATCGGTACTGGCGTCCGTCCTCGCTGGTGTTGGGTGTGCGTTGCTTCCCTCGCACTTTGTCAAGCAGGTCGATGACGGGAACCTCGTCGAAATCGAGACGCCGGACACCCCGGTGCAGGTCCAGTTCCATTTCGTCTATCGGCGCGACAACGCCGATCGCCGTGCCGTCCGCGCTCTCTTGGACCGCTTCCCATAGTTCTATTGTTGCCACATCCTGCAAATGTGATTGCGTAGTTTGAGCCTTACTGGGTGCGTTCCGCTGGTTAGGGTGTCCTCATTTC
Organism: Neorhizobium alkalisoli; assembly: GCF_002968635.1. GTDB lineage: Bacteria > Pseudomonadota > Alphaproteobacteria > Rhizobiales > Rhizobiaceae > Neorhizobium > Neorhizobium alkalisoli. Next base: position 72,583 of record NZ_PVBN01000010.1, read on the forward strand.
CAGTAAAGAGGACATAGGCATGACAACGACAAACGCAGCGCCGCTCACTGCCGCAGACGCCCCGGTTTTCGTGGAATCGGAGTGGGCCACGCTCAGGGAATGCGTTTACGGTTCGCCTGACGCATGGGTGCTTCCCAAGTTTTTGAGCGACTCCAAGCTTCGTGCGCAGGGCGAGCACGGAAAGTTCTGGGAGCAGAACCAGGGACGGGACGTCAAGGAAGTGAATCCCGAACTCTTCGCCGAGTTCAGCAGCCAGATCAGCGGAGCCATCAAACTCCTTGAAGACCTCGGCGTTCGTGTGCACGTGGCCGGGGAGATCAGTGCACAGAACCGCAAATTCCCACGGGGAGAGGATCACGGCGTTCAGACGGCGTGGATGCGCGACCCTTTCGTGACGATCGGCAACAACGTCATCGAGCTCGCGCCCCGAAGCTACTTCCATCGTCGCCAGCGCTTCGCGATCCGCGAATTCCTCGGCGCGACAATGGATCGCGGCGCTCGCTACTTTGCTCAGCCGGACGGCGGTGCCGACGAGTATGTCGATGGCACGGGCTGGGGTTATCTCGAGGGTGGCGATATTTTTGTCGTCGGACGCAACATCCTCGTTGGCAATTCGGGTGGCTGCAGTAATCCGGAAGGCGCGCGTTGGCTCCAGCACATGCTCGGCAGCGAGTACAAGGTGCAGACGGTCAAGATCGACCCGATGTTTCCACATCTCGACTGCGTGCTCATGACGCCACGCGAAGGTGTCGCCATCGCAAGTCTCGAGGCCCTGCCAGAAGGTCTCCCCGATTTCATGAAAGACTGGGATGTCCATGCTGTTCCCAAGGCTATGGCAAAGGCCCATATGGCATGCAACAACCTTGTCCTGGATGATCGCACGGTCGTTGTGCCCTCGGAAGAAGCTTTGAACCCGATCGCTGATGCTCTCAAATCCCGTAAGTTCGAGGTAATCCGCATTCCGTACCGCGCGCCCTGCGCAGCGGGGGGCTCGTTCCGCTGCGCGCATCAGCCGCTCATCCGGAACTGAGATCACGCCGCCCGGCCCCATGAGGTCCGGGCGGCAACAGCTAGCCATTCCGAGTTTCAGAGCCCTCGGGCTTCGCTCTGTAGCAAGATCGACACACAGCACTTCGGATCAGGAGATTTTGTAAATCTCCGGCACCCATTTCGCCAGCTCGCCTTCCAGAAGCCGGACTCGTTCAAGGTGTTGTAACAGCACCTGTCCCTCTGGGGTCACCATGCATGGTTTACCTCGAATGATGAGCTGTGCGGATACATGATGCTCTAGTTTGGTTATCCGCTGTGAAATGGCCGAAGCGGATATATGCAGCGTCTCAGCTGCCTTCTCGAAGCTTCCGGCACGAATGACGGCGTCAAGTGCTTCGATGGCAGGGTAATTCAACACGACTTTCATCCGTTGACCCTTCTGGCCTCTCTTCAGCGCTCTTGCGATCGAGTTTACACCTTTCGCGCCTTACGCGCTCGAAAGCTTCATCATGAGAATACCTGCCACGATCAGGGTCGCTGCAGCGATCCGCATTGGGGCAACGGGCTCTCCCAGAACGGCCAGACCCACGATGAACGACCCGACTGCCCCTATGCCGGTCCAGACCGTGTACGCGGTGCCGAGAGGTAGGACCCTCATTGCAAACGACAATAGAACGCCGCTGGCGATCATTGCTGCGACTGTGACGGTTGATGGAAGCAAGATCGTGAAACCTTCTGACCGCTTCATTGAATAGGCCCAGACGACCTCGAGGAGACCGGCGATGAAGAGTATGAACCAGTACATTCGTTTAACCCGGAGTTGTCAGGTCTCCGGCGAAGGAGGGCGACCTTTAAGGCCGCCCCCGGTGGCGGAGACCGCGTTTCACGCAAAGGTGAGATCGAGCGCTTGTCTGACGTCGGCGATGATGTCTTCTGGGTCCTCGAGGCCGATGGACAGTCGGAGATGCCCGTATTTCTGGAAGTCCAGCGGATAGCGTTCCGCGCCGCCACGTCCCCCGCCACCGACGTGGACAATCAGGGATTCGTCGTGCCCCAGAGAGACGGCTGACGTGATAATCTTGAGGTTTGATACAAAGCGGTTCTGGACTTCAGGACCGCCGTCGACCGCGAAAGCGATCATGGCTCCGTAGCCCTTTCCGCCGAATTGCCGCTCGGCCAACCGATGCTGATCGTGGCTCGGCAGGCCGGGGTAAGTTACAAACGCCAGGCGCTTCTCACTGTCGAGGTAGTTTGCGACCGCTTGCGCCGATGAGAAGTGCTGGCGCAGACGAAGAGGGAGGGTCACCGATCCACGGGTGATAAGCCAGGCGTTGAACGGAGATATCGTTCCGCCAAGATCGACGAGCGCGTCGGCCTTGATGTGGTGGATAAGCTTCTTGGAGCCGATGACAACGCCGCCCATGGCATCGCCATGTCCGTTTATGTACTTCGTCAGCGAATGTGCGACCAGATCCGCACCAAGTTCCAACGGACGGAAGAACGGTGGCGGGGTAAAGGTCGAGTCGACCGACAGGAGCGCGCCCGAACTCTTGGCTATGTCCGCGAGCGTCGCGATATCTGCCACCTTGGTTGTCGGGTTGGCGATGGTCTCCGTGTGGATAAGTTTGGTGTTCGGGCGAACGGCAGCCCTGACGGCGTCCATGTCTCCCATGTCCACGAAGGTTGCCTCTATATTGTAGCGTTGCGGCAGGAGCTCAGAGAACAAACGCCAGACGGCCTCGTAGGTGACGTCTCCGACAATGACGTGATCGCCCGATTTGAGGAAGGTGAAGAACACGGCATGAAGCGCGGCGACACCAGTCGCGAAAACGGCGGCGTCTTCTCCGCCTTCCATCGCGGCGAGTTTACGCTGAAGGCAAATCTGGTTGTGCCCGGAATTTCGGGTATAGGACGGCTCTTCAGTGTCAGACCAGTCCATGGTGGATGGATCATAGGGCAGGGCGTAGGAGTTTGCCATGACGATGGGGGTGCGGACGGCACCCGAGGTCTTGTCCATTTCGTTGCCGCCGTGGACCGCCAGGGTGTTAAACGACAGGGACGAAAGTTTGTGTTTATCAGGGTTGGTCATAGTTTTGGTCTTTCGGTTCTTTGAGTTCCACTGGATGCGTTAGCGGCGGGTTGGAACTGCGTTTTCCAGACGCTGGAAAGCTTGGGTGATGAGGAATGTCAGGGCCACGTAGAAGGCTGCGACAAGGATCAGCGGCTCGTAGACGAGGAGCGTGTCTTGCCGGATTTTGTAGGCCGCCCCGTAAAGGTCCATGACGGTGACGGAGAAGACGATCGGCGTTGCCTTGAGCTGTAGGATGATTTCTCCTGCAAGCGTTGGCAGCCCGATCCTGATGGCTCTCGGGAGCCAGATACGGCGAAGGACCATGAAGGGCGGCATTCCAGCGGCTTTGGCCGCTTCCAGTTCGCCCTTGGGCACGGCGAGAAGGGTGCCGCGCAGGATTTCACCTTGATACGCGGCGAAGTTTAGCGTGAGCGCGACCCCGGCGAAAAAGACGCCCTCCCGCATGATCGGCCAGAGAAAGCTGCCTCTCAGGCCGGGAATATGCGGCAGATAGGAACCAAGGCCGTAGTAGATGAGCCAGAGCTGTATCAACAAGGGTGTTCCCCGGAAGAACGTGCAGTAGCTCTTCGCCGCATATTTCAAGACAGGGTTACGTCCGACCTGGGCTACCGCGAGTAGCACGGCAATCCAAAATCCCACTGTGACGGAGATCACCAGAAGCAAGCAGGTTAGGAGCGCGCCATGCAGAAGCAATTCGCGGTAGGAAACTATCCAACTGAAATCCATGGTGGCCTCCTAGTTGACGGGCCTTTGGCCGCGGCGGAAATACATTTCGATCGCGGAGAAGAGCAGATTGGAGGTAATCGTTATTGCGAGGTAGATCGCCGCAGCCGCCAAGAAGAACAGCATGTACTGCTTTGTGTTGCTGGCGGCGACGCGAGCCGCCAGTGCGAGTTCTTGATAACCGACGACGGCAATCAGGGCGCTGTCCTTGATGACCGAAAGCCAGAGATTGGCGAAACCGGGGAGGGCGTTTGGTAAGAGCGAGGGCAGGACGATGCGCCTGAAACGCATGGTTGGCCGCATTCCGAACGCCTTCGCCGCCTCCACCTGACCAACAGGTATGGACAGGATCGCGCCCCTGATGACTTCGGTCATGTAGGCACCCTGCACAAACCCGAGAACCGCGATCGCTGCCACGAGGCCGTTCACTTCGATCGGCCCCATCCCCGCCAGTGACAGCACATGGTTCAGTCCGCTCGTGCCTGCGTAAAATAGGGCCACTATCATAACGAGTTCCGGTACGGCGCGGACAACGGTCGTGTAGACGTTGAGCGTGAAACGGATGGGACGGGGACCGCTGAGCTTCCCCAGCGCTCCGACCAAGCCTAGGATCATTCCGAGCAGATAGGCCCCGGCGGAAATAAAAAGCGTTGCCAGTGCACCGGTCAGTAGGACGCCGCCCCATCCGGGTGGAGAGATGTAGAGAAGCTGAAAAATTGAATTCGAGGAGTTCATCGCTAACCTTCAAGGTCGGGTGATCCGGCCCGCGCAGTCATGGCGGGCCGGAACTGACCCAGTGTCAGTAGGGGTCGTAGTCGAAGTATTTTTTGCTGAACTCGGCGTACTTACCGTTGGCACGGATGGCCTTGATAGCACCGTTCAGCTTCTCGCGGAGTTCGGTGTCGCCTTTGCGAACGCCGCCCCCGACACCTTCCCCAAGGACGGCGTCATCGGCAGGTACGTCACCTTTGAACTCGCAGCACTCCTTGCCGAGATCAGACTTCAGAAATTCCTTCAACGGGCCCGTGTCAGAGAAGCTGTAGTCAATTCGGCCTGCGGACAAATCCTGGTAGGCTTCGTCAACAGTTGCATAGCTCTTCTCGGTCGCAATGTCGGCAAAGTGCTTCTTGAAATATGCCGAATGTGTCGTCGACACCGCGATGCCCACTGTTTTTCCCTCGAGCTGAGCGGGCTCAACGCCGAGAATGCCATCCTTAGGGCCGACAAAGCTGGCCTTGGCCGAGTAATATTTGTCGGTGAAGTCAATCCGCTTCTTGCGCTCGTCTGTGATCGACATGGAGGACCAGATCACGTCGATCTTCTTGCTTTCGAGCGCGGGAATGAGACCGTCCCACGCGACGTCCACAATCGTGCACTTCTCCTTGAGCTGCTCGCAGACTGCGTCCATGAGGTCGATTTCCCACCCGACCGACTTTCCGGAAGCGTCTTTGGTCGTGTACGGAGGATATGCCTCGTTTACGACGCCAAATCGAATTTCGGCGTGTGCGTTGCTGGCGAGCATCGTGGTCGCCAGGATAACTGCTTTACCCCAGTGTTTCATGTCAGTTCCCTTGTTGCTGATGAGTGGTGGTCAGTGCGAACCAGCTGCAATGAATTCCTTGCAACGAGTGCTCGTGGGTGCGCCAAAGACCTGGGAAGGAGGGCCTGTCTCCTCCACCTGGCCTTGGTGCAGAAACATGACGCGACTTGAGACGTCGCGCGCAAACTTCATCTCATGGGTGACCATGATCATGGTGCGTCCCTCTTCGGCGAGGCCGCGGATGACCTTCAAAACCTCTCCTACAAGCTCGGGGTCGAGAGCCGACGTCGGCTCGTCGAACAGCATGACGGCCGGATCGACACATAATGCCCTCGCGATGGAGGCGCGCTGCTGCTGGCCGCCCGAGAGGAAGGCCGGATAGGAGTCCTTTTTCTCGTAGAGACCGACTTTGGCGAGAAGCCCTTCGGCCTTCTCGACCGCCGCCTTTCGGTCAACTTTCAACACGTGAACCGGAGCCTCGATCACATTCTGGAGGATCGTCATGTGAGGCCAAAGGTTGAAGCTCTGGAAAACCATGCCCAGACCGCTGCGCATCCGTTCGATCTGACGCCAGTTTGAAGGCTGGGATCTTCCATCGCGGCCCTTCCGAAATTCCACTTCCTCGCCGTTTACGCGGAAGCTACCTTGATCGGGTATCTCAAGGAAATTGATACAGCGCAGGAACGTGCTCTTTCCTGACCCCGATGAGCCGATGATCGAGACGACATCGCCCCTCACGGCCTCTAGCGAGATGCCCTTGAGCACTTTGAGGCTTCCATAGCTTTTGTGGACATCCCTTACGGCAAGTGCCAGCTGATTATTATTCGAAGACATTTTTTCCTCCTCGGCGGAAGCCTGCTCCTCTGCAGGCAAAGCTCCGCCACCGCCGTGGTTTCACGGCGCTCTTGTGGCATTTGTTGAGGCAGCGCGCAGGCCTCCGTTCTCCCGGCGCGATCGCCGGAAGTCCTGCGCGATGAATTACCTTGTCGATACAGCCGCCGAAGTCAGGCGACGGCTATTGTTCTTCTTTCGATCTGACTGCCGGGGGCGAGCTGAGTGAGCCCGTTCACCAACATGTTTCCCGCCTCTTCAAGAGCGGACTCCGGCATCGTTCCGAGACTTTCGAGTATAAACCACATCTTGCCCCCGATGGCGTCAAGACGGGTGCGGGTTCCCTGCCGCCAATTCCAGCGACGGCAAGTGACACCCACATCGTCACGCCATACGATTTCGCCTTTGACAGGGGTTTCGGTAACCGACTCGCCGTTGGCAATCGTATCGAATGGCTCTGTCCCATCTGATATGGAAAGGCGCGGCAGGCCTACGTAGGCGTCGAAGTTTTCGCCGCCCACCGGAACTGCGTAACGGAGGCTCACGGCATTATAGAGATCGACCAGAGGATTGATGGAAGGGATACGTCCATCCTTCTCCACCCTTTTTCTGAGGGCCTGCGCGGAGCAGGGGGTGCGGTTCGGTTTGGCTCCAAACCGGGCATATACATCTCCCCAGCTTGCCATGTGCGCTTCGCTCCACTCAGGGCCGCCCGCCCGTACGAAATCACATGCTTCCTCAAGCACCTGTCGCGTCATTGCGCCTTCCGATGCTGTAGTGGCATCGACAAGAATGCTGATCGCCCGGAAGTCCGGCGCGAGGTCTGCGATCCCTTTTTCGATGATCGGTAATTCCATTTTTCTACTAGCTCTCACTGACCGATTTGGTTTACAATAATGACCATGGAAAAGAAAGTCAATATATCGACCGATGCGGTCATCGAGGTCGAGCAGGTCACCTCAACGGTCTCGTTGAACATGAAATTGTTCCGTCGCCAAAACGGTTTCTCGCTTGACGAACTTTCGAAACGATCCGGCGTAAGCAAGGGCATGCTGGTCGAAATCGAGAAGGGAAACGCGAATCCCAGCATCGCCACCCTTTGTCGGGCGGCAAAGGCTTTGGGCGTCTCCGTGGCCGACTTTGTCGGAGTAGCATCGAGTGTTCCTGTAAAGGTTGTCCCTCTTGAGAACGCACCCATATTGTGGCGGGGCCCGCTTGGCGGGAGCGCCACGCTTCTTGTCGGGACCAATGGCCCGGATGAAATCGAGCTCTGGCGTTGGACACTGTTTCCGGGCGAGGTGCATGAATCTCCCGGCCACTCTCCGGGAACCCTTGAGCTTCTTAACATCGAGACGGGCAGTCTCACTTTCCGACTTGGAGACACCGAGCAGACTGTTGAGGCCGGTTCGTCCGTACTCGCGCAAACCGAAAGCCCCCATGCCTATATCAACAATGGGAATGAGGAACTGCGTTTCGTTATGTCCGTAGCGGAGTTCTATCGGCCGCGCGCCCGCACTAGCGTCTGATAATATGCCAGCGATCCCGCTCCGGAACACTGCTAACCCTCCGCAGAGCACAAGTCGCGCGCGAAATTATAGAAAAAGCTAACGCCTGTTCCAATAATCTCGTCGTTAAACTCGTACGTCGTGGAGTGAAGACCCGAACTGTCGCCGTTGCCGAGAAGTATGTAGGCCCCCGGCACCGCTTCGAGCATGAAGGCAAAGTCTTCGCTGAACATCATCGGATTTGCGAGGTTGACGAACGAATGTTCGCCAAAGTGCTTGATAATGCTCTGCGAAGCCAACTCCGCTTCGGTTTTGTGATTCAACGTGGCTGGGTATCCGACCTCCCATTGGAAAGTGACGTCCGCATTGAAGCTATGAGCCTGAAGCAATGTAACTTCCTCGACGCGCTTTTGCAGTTCTGCTCGGACGGTCGGGTCCATGGCTCTCATGCTCACCTCGAGTACGGACGTCTCGGGAATGATGTTAGCGGCTGATCCGGCATGGAAGGAGCCGACGGTAACCACTGCGGCCTGGTGTGGCGATATGTTACGGGCGACGAGTGTCTGTAGAGCCATGACGATGCTAGAGCCTACGACCACCGGGTCGATGGTGGTCTCGGGAAGGGCACCGTGTCCGCCTTTTCCCTTTACCGTTATTGTGACTACATCGATCGAAGCTGCGATGGCTCCTGCGCGAGTGGCGAAAATGCCTGCCTCGAGGCCCGGAAGGTTGTGGAGGGCAAAGACCCGTTTGCAGGGGAACCTGTCGAATAGCCCGTCCTCGATCATCAACTTTGCACCGCCGAGGTTCTCTTCGGCAGGCTGAAAGATGAAATGCACGGTCCCCTTGAAGGAAGCGTCTTGGGCGAGTGCCCAGGCGGCTCCGAGAAGCATGGTGGTGTGTCCGTCGTGTCCACATGCGTGCATGACGCCGGGATGCTCGCTCGCGTAGGGAAGTCCGGTCTCTTCGGTCATCGGCAGCGCGTCGAAATCCGCACGGAAGCCTACGGCGTTGTCCGGATTGCCCCGTTGCAGGCTTGCCACCAGCCCTGTTGACGCAATCCCGCCGTGGACCTTGTAACCCCAGGACCGAAGTTGGTCGCTGATAAACGCCGACGTTTTAGCTTCCGAGAGACCGATCTCCGGTATCCGGTGCAAACGATGGCGGATTTCGACGAGTTCGGTAAGGATCGGGTCAAAGTCAAGTGTTTTCATATGCGATGTCTCCGTAGGTATGAACAAGGGTGGGGCCGCGGATCAAAGACCGGCGAGGGCCTGCCACAGGTCCTCGATCAGGTCTTCCGCATCCTCCAGCCCTATCGAGAGGCGAATGACGTCGGGGCCCAGCCGACTGCAGAGATCGGCGTCCGCGAGCGCTACGTGTTGCGCTCCGGAAATGTCGCCGGACCTGCAGAAGAGGCTGCCGACTTCGCCAGCGTTTACAGCTGGATTGAACAAGCGAAGTCTACCGATCGCCTGACGGATCGCCTTGTCACCTGACTTGAGACCGAAAGCGACCATTCCTGACCCCGCTGTCATCTGGCGTCGGGCGACGGCGTAGTCGGGGTGCGAAGGAAGGTAAGGATATCGCACCCACGCGACCGCCGGATGGCTTTCCAGGGTCAGTGCGATCGCATGCGCCGAGGAACTGTGCCGCTCCATCCTGAGTGAAAGTGTCGCCAGACCGCGGGACACCATATAGGCCGAATCCGCCGAGAGATTACAGTCACCAGGCTGCTTCATGGCTGCTCGGCGCACTCTACCGATGAACTCCTCGTTCGAAAAAAGACCGCCGCCCATCGTGTCGCCATGGCCGTTCACATATCTCGTCAGGGAATGCAGCACGACGTCCGCACCATGCTCGAGAGGGCGCTGGAGGGCAGGCGAAGCAAACGTGGCGTCTACCGCAACTGTCAGGCCCAGATCATGTGCAGCTTGGGACACCTCGCGGATATCCAGGACTTCGTTCAACGGATTGGCGGGCGTCTCGAAGAAAACCAGATGGCACCGCCCGTCAGCCACCCGGCGCAGGTTTTCCGCATCGGTTAATTCGACCGCGATCATCTCTATGCCCAGGCGTGACAGGACAGCGTGCATTAGGGCGGTAGTGGCGGTACACGCCGACCGCTGAAGGATAACCCTGTCACTTGGCGATGACGTAGCGAGAACGAGTGAAGTGAAGGCAGCGACCGCTGAATTGAAAAGCAACCCGTCCTGCGCTCCCTCAAGACCGGCGAGCCTCTTGGCGAGGCCATCCGCAGGCGTTGCGAGCTGGGCTTCATGATATTCAGAGAGCTGATGCTCGGGCCGACCGCAGAACGGGATCGCCGCGATTCTGTTGAGCCCCTGTTCCGAGGTTGCTCCCTTGAAGATCGCACGGGTTGCGAATCCCAGCTCGTTGTCATCAGCTGCGGTGCGATTGTGATGTTTGTCGTCGTTCATTGAGAGCCGATCGTCGCTTGCGAAACCAGATTTTGGCACCGGGTCAATTCTTGCCGAGATGACGGTCTACGCGCCGCTGAAGATGACGCCAGGGCTCCGCTCCTTGACTTTTCATGCTTATCTCAGGCAGCTGGTGTTATCTGTAGTGCCAGTTTTGTACAAAGGGAGTGGGCCAGTTGAGGCATGCAACGCACACGTCGGCTTCAGCGCGTGGGATATATCTTGGGCTGCGCGACCAGATCGTCAGCGGTGTCTACGCGCCGGGAGACCGACTTCCCTCCACCCGCGCGCTGGCGGAAGAACTCGGGGTATCGCGGACAACAGTGACAACGGCGTTCGACCAGCTCATTTCCGAAGGCTATGTAACTGTCAGGCAAGGCGCAAAGGCAACCGTCGCCGACAATGTCGCCATTTCGTCAACCGACCAGGAACCGAGGATCGGCAACGTCTACCAAAGGCTGTCCGGCTACGCGAAGCGGGCGATGGAGCTTCCATCTCACTTGCCTGGAAGTGGAAACCTTCGATACGATTTCCGGTACGGAGACGTCGCTCCGGACGATTTCCCCAGGCTGGCGTGGCGCAAGGCGTTGACGACGGCCGTGTTGGCCCGGCGAGAACGCCTCGGTTACGGCCACCCGGCGGGTAGTCTTCACCTGCGCCAGGCCTTGCAGGGCTACCTCTGGCGGGCCCGCGGAATCCGCTGCGACGCCGAGCAGATCGTGGTCGTCAATGGATCGCAACAGGCCGTCGACCTATGCGCGCGCGTTCTCGTCGATCCGGGAGACCGAGTGCTGGTCGAGGAGCCGTGCTACGCGATGGCAAGGTACGTGTTTCTGACCGTCGGGGCAGAGCCGGTCCCGATGCGCTGCGATTCGGAGGGGATGGACACGGCCTGTCTGCCGGAACCCGGTCGCCATACACTGGCGTTTGTAACGCCTAGCCACCAGTTCCCGCTCGGGGGCGTCCTTTCGGTCGGACGCCGCAGGCAATTGGTTGAATGGGCGGAAGCAGGAAATGCCTACGTCATCGAAGACGACTATGACGGCGAATACAGATACGACGTCCGACCCATACCGCCGCTGTACATCTCTGGTAAGGGCAGGGTTGTTTACATCGGGACGGTTTCGAAAACTCTCTCGCCCACCCTCCGCCTCGGTTATCTGGTCCTACCCAAGAGCCTCGTGGAGCCATTCGTGCGGTGCAAGCAGATCGCCGACAGACATGGGGCCACCTTCGAGCAGGAGGCACTCGCCTCCCTTATCGAAAGCGGCATCTACGAACGGCACGTCAGGAAAATGAGGCGGATGAATTCCGAGCGGCGAGCGGCGTTTCTCGGTGCCATGTTGGAAGTTTTCGGGGACAGGGTGGAAATCGTGGGAACCTCGGCAGGTCTCCACGTCGTCGTATGGTTCAACGGGTTCAGAGGTGAGGACGAAAACGAGTTCGCTCGAAAGGCTTTGGCCGCGGGCGTCGGAATCTATCCGATTTCCAGATCGTTCTCACAGCAGGCGGAACGTCGCGCAGGTTTCGTCTTCGGGTACGCTTCGATGCCGGTCCAGGGCATCGCAGAGGGCGTGAGGCTTCTTGCGGCCGTCCTCCCGCCTTGTTAAACCAAAGCGACTGGACCAGTGTTTCTTTTGAAAACTGGCGCTTCTACGCTGCCAGCTAGATCGGTAAATGGGTGATAGCAATACCCGCCGCAGATCGAATTCGAAACCAGCCAATGGACGTCGACATACAGCAGCTACTCGTGGTCTTCACGGCCTACGTCATCGCTGCGGGAAGTCCCGGGCCCAGCAACATGCGTATCATGGGCGTGGCTATGACCGACGGCAGGCGAGCGGGTCTGGCTGTGGCATCGGGCGTCGTAAGCGGATCGATCTTCTGGGGGTTGATGGCGGCAACCGGAGTGTCAGCTATCCTGAAAACATATCCGGGTGCGCTTTCAATCCTTCAGGTCTTCGGCGGCATCTACTTACTCTATCTGGCATATCGAGCCGCTCGTAGCGCCCTGTCGGCCGATCCTGCTACGTCTTCGGAAAACGGCCGGCCGGCCGTCTCGATGGCCGCCCTGTACAGACGGGGTCTTCTGATGCACCTCATGAACCCCAAATCGATCCTCGCATGGATCGCGCTAATGACCCTCGGTCTCGGACCCGGTTCCTCGTCGTCCTCGGTCGTTATAATTCTAGCGGCGTGCGCCTTCCTCAGCGTTACGATCTTCTGCGGTTACGCCCTCGTTTTCTCCACGGCTCCCATGGTGCGGCTTTACCGGAGTGCGCGCCGCTGGATAGAAGGTACGCTTGCTCTGTCGTTTGGCCTTGCAGGCCTGAAACTTCTATTCTCCCGCTTTTGAAAGGAAAACCTATGTCCTTGTTCGAAGGTCTTTCGGCCTTTCCGATTACGCCAGCCGATGCATCCGGTCGCGTCGACGTCGAGGCTCTCGGCCGCATCCTCCTTCGCATCAGGGACGCGAAAGCCGATTCCATCGGGCTGCTAGGCAGCACGGGAGGATACGCGTTCCTTACGGCTGAGGAGCGGATCAGGGCGGTGGACGCCGCCATTAATGCGGTCGGTGGAGACATACCCGTGATTGTCGGCGTCGGTGCTATCAGGACAAGCGACGCCCAGACACTCGCCAAGGCCGCCAGGATTGCCGGCGCTGACGGATTGCTCCTTGCGCCCGTGTCGTACGCGCCGCTGACGGAGGACGAGGTATACGAACACTTTGCGGCCGTGGCTGACGCCGGGCAGCTTCCGCTTTGCATCTACAATAACCCGGGGACCACCAAGTTCGTGTTCACGAACAGCCTCATCGCGAAGCTCTCGAAAGTCGCGAACATCGCTGCGGTCAAGATGCCTCTTCCCGCGGAAGACGATTTCGCGGGAGAACTCGCATATCTGCGCGGGCACACGTCGCCTACGTTCCGGATCGGCTACAGCGGTGACTCGGGCGCGGCGCCTTCGCTTTTGGCGGGCGGAGACGCTTGGTTTTCGGTTGTCGGGGGCCTGCTTCCCGCCCAAGCACTCGCGTTGACGCGCGCGGCGCAATCCGGAGATCGCGTCAGAACCGGAGAGATAGACGGGGCGTTTCAACCTCTTTGGACGCTTTTCCGCGAGTTCGGTAGCTTTAGGGTCATGTACACGATCGCGGATGTGCTAGGCCTATGCAGGGTCGATCCACCGCGGCCTGTGCTCCCCATTCCAGAGGCTGCGCGGGGTCGGGTCGCCGTTGCGGTGAATGAACTGCAACAGCGCGTGCCTGGCTAAAGGCTTTCCGCTCTGCGGGTTGTATCGGAATGATTTCAGAGTCAACAACGCCCTCGCGCGTTTCTCGGTGTTCTCGTCGCACTTGGTCTGGCGCCTCTGCTCAACGCTTGCTCCAGTCGCTATTTGCGGCGATCTGCTCGAGCATCAAGAAAGCCGATGGGCTTGACTTCGTTGAGATCGGTATCATCACGCTGGCCTTCCAGCCAGCTGGCTCACTTCCACAGCTCGCCTACGTGACATACGATCAAACAGAGGCCACGACGCTTGCTGATTAGCTAGTCATTATACTTACAGATGAGACAGAGCATGAAGGCCCGACCACTTGATTTGTATGATTGACCGGCAATACGTTTGTGGCAGTGTTCTTGGTTCACCGGCGATTAATCTTACAGATGGTCGCCTGCACGGGGTCAGAACAAGAGCAGTCCGAAATCGATGGGATGGAAGGCTCCCGCTCCCCCGGTGCTAGAATGGCATCGGTTAGGGTGGACAAACCGGGAGCGTTCGAATGGAAGAGATCTCTACCGTTGGCATCGATATAGCGAAATCGGTGTTCCAGGTTCATGCGATTGATGTCGATGGCAAATGTAGTTGTGCGGCGACAGTTACGTCGCCAACAGATGCTGAAATTCTTCGCACAGGTGCCGCCTTGCCTCATCGGCATCGAGGCTTGCGGAACGGCTCATTATTGGGCCCGCGAGCTTTCGGCTCTCGGGCATGACGTGCGGCTGATGCCGCCAGCCTATGTGAAGCCTTACGTCAAAAGGCAGAAAAATGACGCCGCGGACGCTGAGGCGATCTGTGAAGCAGTGACGCGACCGACAATGCGTTTCGTGCCGGTGAAATCCGTAGAGCAGCAGTCAGCGGCGATGTTGCACCGTTCAAGAGCTCTGCTCATCAAGCAACGCACGATGCTTCTGCACTCGATCCGTGCCCATCTTGCCGAACTTGGCATTTCGATTGGTGTGGGAACTAGCCAGATGGTCCGCATCGTACGGGAGCTTGCGCAAGGAGAGCGATCAGATCTGCCGGAGCTTGCCCGGTTCGTCCTTGAGGCGCTGGCGAAGTTAGTTTGCGACCTGGCGCAACGCCTTCAGGCAATCGAAAAGAAGCTGATCTCCTGGCATTACAAAAATGATCTATCGAACCGACTGGAAACCATACCCGGAGTGGGTTTTGTCACGGCGTCGGCCCTGCCGTCGATTGTCCCCGATCCCCAAGCTTTCAAGTCAGGGAGACATTTTGCCGCCTGGCTCGGCTTGGTGCCGCGACAGAACTCCTCCGGGGGTAAGGCTCGGCTTGGCCGCATCAGCAAGCAAGGAAATCCATATATCCGACAATTATTGGTGCTCGGCGCAACCTCTGTTTTACGCTACATTCGTCGCGACGGAGGTAGTGGCACGGGATGGATCGGTGGCTTGTTGAGACGTCGACCGCCAAAGGTCGCAGCCGTCGCTCTTGCCAACAAGATGGCTCGCATCGCGTGGTCGATCATGACGCGAGGCGGCGAATATGAGGAAATCAACGATCTGAGAGCGGTTCAGCCCGCAAATAGCTGAGGCCGTTCAAAGTTTGAGGCGAAAGAGGTAAGTGAAGGCAGCAACTCGATCCCGATGGATCGGCCGAACCCGTTTAGCGTAGCGGACGTCAAAGTCCGTCTAATCGATTGGGGGCACGATTCTGGCGGAACCCTTCAAGGCCAGCAGTCGAAAGAAGGGCTGCATTAAAGGCCGGACACACGACTGCACTCGAGATGCGCTGCATAACGAAGCAATTTTCCCTCAACGCGGGAGCCTTCCACACACGTACGCGGCCTTTATCAACCAAAGGCAGCTACGGCCGATTTGATGATGATGCCGCCATCCGGGCTTCTGCGCATCTGACGGCCGGTAGCAGCGCGGAACACTTGCAGCAATTGCAACGACGGCGGCACCCGCTTCCAAAGAGTTTTTATGCCTTCCCTGCCATTTCGGCTTTTTCGCACAGCTTGGCCGGTGACAATGCGCTGGGACCAGCGGAAGCCGATTTCATGGAAATATAGGTCGGCAAGTTCCGGGCTGATATGATGAAAAACACCTGCGATGGTTCGGCGAACCCTAGCATTGAACCCTTCAACTGAATTGACGTGGACGGTATCGCGGACATATTCGCGGCTGGTGTGGTTGACCGTCTCGTGTGCGGCAAAGCTCTCGCCAATAGCCATGAATGCCTTTGCTTCGTCACTCATCAAATGTGCCTGAAGCTTAACTTGTGGTGGAATCGCACCTACGGCAGCACGCAATGTAAGACCGGTAACGACGGCGGCGCGAGCGTCGCCCGCAGCGGACCCGGGGTGACGTCTGCGGGTCGCTGAACAATCGCCAAGACCGGCGTCTTCAGCGTTTTCGCTTGTCCCTTGCGGCCTCTTCCGAGCGATGGATCATCGGGATGCTTTCGTGGCCCGCCACCGAGATAGAAATGGTCAATCTCTACCGTGCCGTCGAGCATGTTCTCGCGCGCGACCATGAGACGCAGCGCATGACCGATCCGCCAGGCTGTGGGTTGGCTCACCCCCAATGTCTCGGCGAGACGGACCGAGGACAAGCCCTTGTCCGACTGCAGCAACAGCCACATCGCCTTGAGCCACACGCTCAAGGGAAGTTTCGTGGCGTGCAGGGGCGTGTGTGTTGTCACCGTGAACTGGAACCGGCAATCACCGCTGGAGCATTGATAGAGACCGGGCCGCGCACGCCGCTTGCCCACGTCGCGGCCAGCTATCGCGATCGAGCGCTTGTACCCACAGGCGGGGCAGACCCTGCCATTCGGCCATACCATGCCTTCCAGCAAACGACGGCAATGCTCCTCCTCCCTAAACACTGCAACCATGTCTTCAACTGTCCGAATATTGGAAAGCGTTGCTAGCATCATTTCAGACATACTTATCTCCTTCGGGACTGATCGAAGAATCGCATGCAAGACACTATATTACAAGGTGTTGGCTGTCTTTGGTTGATAAAAGCCACGTACGCTAAGGCCGAACGGAACAGGAACGATGTTGTAGTTCGGACCTGCAGCATCCGATCTCTGTGGATTGCCATCGTCATGCGCCAGTTTTGATTTCTCTGTCCGGCCCGACTCGACAACGCTCGACGCAGATTGGTCGTGAATGGAGTCGGGCGATGGCAAAGCGCAAGCTTCTCAAAGATCAAGATCGCCGGAGGTTTGTCGATATCCCAGTCGACGAGGACAGCTTAATCCGACACTATTCGTGTCATTGGCGGATCGCCTGGAGATCGAACTGCGGAGACGTAATCACAATCGGCTCGGCTTTGCCATCCAGCTATGTCTAATGCGATACCCGGGTCGAGTGCTTGGAGCAGAAGAAACTCCGCCTCGCGCCATGCTGAGATATGTTGCTGATCAGATCGGCGCCGCTCCAGACGAATTTGCCCTCTATGCACGCCGTGAAGAAACCCGTCGGGATCATATGGCGCGGCTAATGGTGTATCTGGATACGAGAAGCGCGATGCTGCAAGATCGCCGCGCCGCGCTATTGGCGGCAATTCAAGCGGCGACCATGTCCGACGACGGTGCTGCGATAGCCAGTTCGGCTGTCGCCGCGTTTCGCGAACGCGGAACTCTTCTGCCGGCGATCGACACGATCGAACTCATCGGCCTTGCCGGCCGTGCCATAGCCCGGCGCCGGGCAGAAAGAACCCTGATTGAAGACATCCCACTCGATAGGCTTCAATCACTGGATAACGCTCTCAAACACTCGGAAAAAAATCTGCAGACCGCTATCGGGCTGATTCCCATGGGTATTCCGCGGATTTCTAATGTTCAGGATAATATTCCCATCCTTCCGGTTGCTTGACTCTTCCGTTGGGCGGGAACAGAAAGAGAACATCCACATTTTGATCGACATGATGTCGGCCGCCAACACGACCTTGAAGGGAGCCGTGAACGATGACTGCTGCCCGTGAACGGGTGATTTCCGATCTGCGCGAGCGCATTGCCTCGCTGGAGGGCGTGTCAGCCAGAAAGGCTGGCTGTCTCTCCTTCGGCGTGCCGGAGATCGATGCCGTCCTGCCGGGAGGTGGCCCGGCCTATGGCGCCCTGCACGAATTTGCCGGCGGCGGGTCGGGCACGGTGGATGGTGCGGCGGCAGCCCTGTGTGCGGCGGGCATTGCGGCCCGCACCAAAGGCCCGATCGTCTGGTGCCTGACGCGCCCCGATCTCTTCTTTCCGGCGCTCGCCCAGGTCGGACTCCACCCCGACCGGGTGATCTTTGTCGAGTCCGACAGGGAGGAAGACGTCCTGGCAAACATGGAGGAAGGGCTGTCCTTTGGTGGGCTCGGCGCCGTCGTCGGCGAACTCGTTCGCCTGCCGATGGTGGGCTCCCGTCGGCTGCAGCTGGCGGCTGAGCGAACGGGCACGATGGCGCTCGCCGTCCGACGCTGGCGGCGGCAGACGGAGGCAAATGACTTCGGGCAGCCGACCGCGTCGACCACGCGGTGGCGGGTGAGCGTCGGAGGAATTGCCAGTCCCGGGCGTCGGAAGAGCCCAATGGTTGCTGGAATTGATGCGCGTGAAAGCGGGCGAGTGTGCTGAGTTTCTCGTGAGGGCGTGCGATGACAAGGGTCGTCTCGATCTATCTTCCGGATCTGCCGACGGATCGCATTCGTCGCGCCGATCCTTCTATACCGCCTGAACAGGCGATCGCCGTGATTGCCAGGAGTGGATCGAAGCGTTGGGTATCTGCTGCCGACGCGGCCGCCCGAAAGGCCGGCGTGCATGTCGGCATACCCGCAGCCAAAGCGCAGGCGCTATTCCGCGGCCTGATGCTGGTCGAGGCGGATCCTGCGACGGATGCGGCAGCACTCGAACGGATCACGCTTTGGGCGCTGACTCTCTACTCGCCGATCGTCGCGGTTGATGGGACCGACGGGATCGTCATGGATACTGAGGGTGCCGATCACCTGCAGGGCGGCGAGCTCGCCATGGTGACGAAGATCGCCAATCAGTTCCTGGCCAAGAAGCTCACCGCCCGTGTCGCGATCGCCGACAGCTGGGGTGCGGCACACGCCTGTGCCCGTGCCATCAGCCGCGAGACGGTCATCGTGCCTTCAGGTGAGACCGTCCGCGCCGTCGAAAAGCTACC
This sequence comes from Neorhizobium alkalisoli, assembly GCF_002968635.1. GTDB lineage: Bacteria > Pseudomonadota > Alphaproteobacteria > Rhizobiales > Rhizobiaceae > Neorhizobium > Neorhizobium alkalisoli. Next base: position 91,115 of record NZ_PVBN01000010.1, read on the forward strand.
GATATCGTTGCTGCGCCTACCCGGGAAAGTCGTCAGCGATCTGCGCACGCTTGGCTTCCAGACCATCGGTGCATTGGCCAACACGCCGCGCGCGCCGCTGACGCTTCGTTTCGGTCCGGAGATTGGCCGGCGGCTCGACCAGATGTTCGGCCGCCTCCCCGAACCGATCGATCCGATCCGCACCGCCGAACTGATTGAGGTCAGCCGGGCCTTCGCCGAACCGATTGGTGCTGCCGAGACTATCAACAAATATGTCGGCCGGCTGGTCGTGCAACTAATTGAGGAGCTGCAAAGGCGCGGCCTCGGCGTGCGCCGAGCGGATCTGATCGTCGAGAAGGTCGACGGAACGCGGCAGGCGATCCGCGCCGGCACGGTGAAGCCGGTGCGCGATGTCGCCTGGCTGACGAAGCTGTTTCGCGACCGGACGGAGAAGATCCAACCCGGCTTCGGGATCGAAAAACTCACCCTGGTTGCGGTGATGGCTGAGCCGCTGGAGGAGCGCCAGAAATCCTCCTCCCTGGTCGAGGAGGAAGTGAAGGACGTGACGCCGCTGATCGATATCTACGGCAACCGTGGCCAGCGTGTTTATCGGGTGGCACCCGTTGCCTCCGACGTGCCCGAGCGCTCCGTCCAGCGCATCAGCGCCGCGGCCGATCCGGTCGAGGTCACCTGGGTCAGCCATTGGCGCCGGCCGGTCCGGCTGCTGGCACGTCCGGAGCTGATCGAGGCGATCGCCTTGATGCCGGACCGGCCGCCGGTCTCGATCACCTGGCGCGGCAAGCGCCGGAGGGTCAAGCGGGCCGATGGTCCAGAACGGATTTTTGGCGAGTGGTGGCAGCGCGACGCCGAGATGGAGGCGGTGCGGGACTACTTTGTCATCGAAGACGAGGCCGGCGAGCGCCTCTGGGTCTTTCGCTCCGGTGACGGCATCGATCCTGAAACCGGAAGCCATCGCTGGTTCATGCATGGGATCTTCGCATGAGCTATGCCGAGCTGCAGGTCACAACCCATTTTTCCTTCCTGCGCGGCGCAAGCTCGGCGCAGGAACTGTTCGAGACCGCCAAGGCGCTCGGCATCGAAGCACTCGGCGTTGTCGATCGCAATTCGCTTGCGGGGATTGTCAGGGCACTCGAAGCATCCCGCGCCACAGGTTTGCGTCTGGTCGTCGGCTGCCGGCTCGATCTGCAAGACGGTATGTCGTTGCTGGTCTATCCGACCGACCGGGCTGCCTATTCCCGGCTGACACGCCTTATCACGCTCGACAAATCGCGGGGCGGCAAGAACAACTGCATCCTCCACTGGGACGATGTCATCGCATACAACGATGGCATGATTGGCGTACTGGTGCCGGATCAGCCGGATGACGTCTGTGCGATCCAGCTGCGCAAGATGGCCGAGGTATTTGGCGACCGCGCCTATGTGTCTCTTTGCCTCCGGCGCCGGCAGAATGACCAGTTGCGGCTGCACGAAATCTCCAATCTCGCCACGCGGTTCAAGGTGAAGACGGTCGTCACCAATGACGTCCTCTTCCATGAGCCATGGCCGCCGGCAGCTGCAGGACATTGTCACCTGCATTCGCACCCGCACGGTAATCGACGAGGTCGGCTTCGAGCGCGAGCGCCACGCCGACCGCTATCTGAAGCCACCGGAGGAGATGGAGCGCCTTTTCCCTCGATACCCGATGGCTTTGGCACGGACCATGGAGATCGTTCGGCGATGCAAGTTCTCGCTTGAGGAGCTGACCTACCAATATCCGGAGGAAGCAATCGTCCCGGGCAAGGACGCCCAGGCGTCTCTCGAGCATTATGTCTGGGAATGCATTCCCGACCGCTATCCGGAAGGAATGCCACCTGATGTTCTGAAGACGGTGCGGCACGAGCTCGATCTCATCCGCACCATGAAATACGCTCCGTATTTTCTGACCGTCTTCTCGATCGTTCGCTATGCGCGGTCTCAAGGTATTCTATGCCAAGGCAGGGGGTCCGCCGCCAACAGCGCCGTCTGCTACATTCTCGGCATTACCAGTATCGATCCCTCGACCAACGATCTTCTGTTCGAGCGTTTTGTATCCCAGGAGCGCGACGAGCCGCCGGATATCGATGTGGATTTCGAGCACGAGCGGCGCGAAGAGGTGATCCAGTGGATCTATCGAACCTATACCAGAGAAAAGGCGGCACTCTGCGCCACCGTTACCCGCTACCGGGCGCGTGGCGCGATCCGTGATGTCGGCAAGGCGTTTGGCTTGCCGGAGGACGTGATTAAGGCGCTGTCGTCGGGCATGTGGTCCTGGTCGGAGGAGGTCTGCGATCGCAATGTCCGCGAGCTCAATCTCAATCCCGACGATCGCCGTCTCATCCTCACTCTGAAACTAGCGCAGCAATTGATGGGTGCGCCACGGCACCTCGGCCAGCATCCCGGCGGGATCGTCCTCACCCATGATCGGCTCGACGATCTCGTGCCGATCGAACCGGCCACGATGAAGGACCGTCAGATCATCGAATGGGACAAGGACGACGTCGAAACCCTGAAATTCATGAAGGTGGATATCCTGGCCCTTGGAATGCTGACCTGCATGGCCAAGGCCTTTGATCTGATCCGCGAGCACAAGGACCGCGATCTCGACCTGTCGAAAATCGAGCAGGAGGATCCTGCGACCTATGCGATGATCCGCAAGGCCGATACGCTCGGCACGTTCCAGATCGAAAGCCGCGCCCAGATGGCGATGCTGCCGCGGCTGAAACCGCGGACGTTCTACGATCTGGTCGTGCAGGTGGCGATCGTCCGGCCCGGCCCGATCCAGGGCGACATGGTGCATCCCTATCTGCGCCGGCGCGAAGGCAAGGAGGCGGTGGAATATCCGACGCCGGAGCTGGAAGCGGTGCTCGGCAAGACGCTCGGCGTGCCGCTGTTTCAGGAGTCGGCGATGAAGGTGGCGATGGTTTGCGCCGGCTTTACCGGTGGCGAGGCGGATCAGCTGCGCAAGTCGATGGCGACCTTCAAGTTCACCGGCGGCGTCTCGCGGTTCAAGGGCAAGCTCGTGTCAGGCATGGTGAGGAACGGCTACACGCCGGAATTCGCCGAAAAGACCTTCTCCCAGCTGGAAGGCTTTGGCTCCTATGGTTTCCCGGAGAGCCATGCTGCTTCGTTCGCGCTGATCGCCTATGCATCGAGCTACATTAAATGCCATTATCCGGAAGCCTTCTGCGCGGCGCTGCTCAATTCGCAGCCCATGGGCTTTTACGCGCCGGCGCAGATTGTCGGCGATACGAGAGCCCACGGCGTCGAGGTGCGGCCGGTCTGCATCAATCGGTCCCGATGGGACTGCACGCTGGAGCGGATCGGCAACTCTGGCCGCCACGCTGTCCGGCTCGGCTTCCGGCAGGTGAAAGGATTGGCTGTCGCTGACGCGGCGCGCATCGTGGCGGCGCGCATGAATAATGCGTTTGCCTCGGTTGACGACATGTGGCGCCGATCCGGCGTGCCATCGGAGGCGCTCGTCCAGCTTGCCAAGGCAGATGCCTTTCTGCCGTCGCTGAAGCTTGAGCGTCGATACGCGCTCTGGGCGATCAAGGCGCTGCGCGATGAACCCTTGCCGCTGTTTGCCGCCGCGGCCGAACGGGAGATGGCTGCAATCGCCGAGCAGCAGGAGCCGGAGGTGGCGCTTCGGCAGATGACGGACGGGCATAACGTCATTGAGGACTACAGCTATACCGGGCTGACATTGCGGCAGCATCCGATCGCCTTCCTGCGCAAGGATCTGTCGGCGCGCAACATCATCACATGTGCTGATGCGATGAATTCGAGGGACGGGCGATGGGTCTATACCGCCGGACTTGTGCTGGTCCGGCAAAAGCCTGGATCGGCCAAAGGTGTCGTGTTCATCACCATCGAGGACGAAACCGGGCCGGCCAACCTCGTCGTTTGGCCGACACTCTTTGAAAAACGGCGGCGGGTCGTTCTCGGATCCTCGATGATGGCGATCAATGGCCGGATCCAGCGGGAAGGGGAGGTCGTCCATCTTGTCGCCCAGCAGTTGTTCGATCTATCAGGTGATCTGGTTGGCCTCGCCGATCGGGATGAGGAGTTCAAGCTGCCGGCAGGCCGCGGCGACGAGTTCGCCAGAGGCGGTGGGCCGGATCCGCGGGATCAGCCGAAGCCGGTTATAGCCGCGCGCGACATCTTCGTGCCTGATCTTCATATCGATACGCTGAAAGTGAAGAGAATTTTCATTGATATTCAGTTTGAGAAGCGGGTCGTTTGTTCACACCCTTTCAAGACCGTCACTCGACTAAGGAACGAACTTCGCATCAGGCCGGTAACAGCTGTGGTGATCCACGTTAGGAGCCTCGGCCGTGTCGACTATGCTCGTCGGGGAGGGAGTGGTGATGATGACAACGTGGTGGTCTGCCTGGACCCTTTCTTTGGCCGATATTACCTGGAGCGGCTTCTTCTTTGTACCGCCGCCGCGAAGCGATTTATGGCTTTGCCTAACCATCGGCTCACATCTCCCGGGAATGAAGCGATAGCCTTGCGCCGCTCGAGGACGGCGATCTGGACGTATTTGCCGATATCGATGGGAGCATGTCGCTTAGAAAATGCCTGTCGAGATGGTTGATCGTCCATGTGGATTGTCCTGGTTGGCGCTGCAGAACTCCTTGTTTATTCTTTCCCGAAAGACTGATAATCATATAGGACGACTCCATACTCATGACTGGAGTTCACGAATATGCCCGATGCGCATCAAATGGCGGCGTTCGTGCGCGTGGTGGAGCTTGGCTCATTTGCCAAAGCCGCAGAGGAACTGCGCCTGACGCCTTCGGCGCTGTCGAGGCTCGTCTCACGGCTTGAAGACCGGCTTGGTGTGCGGCTCCTCACGCGTACGACACGAAAACTGGCGCTGACAACGGAAGGCGCGCTCTATCTTGAGCGATCCCGCGAAGTGCTCGACCTGATCGCGCGAACCGAAGCGGACGTGTCGTCGTCACGCATAACGCCCAAAGGTCTGCTTCGCGTTAATTCCAGCACGGGCTTTGCCCGGCAGACACTTCTCCACGCGATACCGGCGTTCCTCGCGCGCTTTCCGGATGTCTCGGTGGACCTCACCTTGACCGACCGGCTTGTCGATCCGGTTGCAGAGCAGGTCGACATCATCATTCGCGGCAGCCCTTCGGCCGGCTCTGACCTTGTAGTGCGCCAGTTAGCCGAGGGTCGCCGCCTCATCTGCGCGTCGCCGGACTATCTCCGCAAACATGGAACGCCGCGATCAGCGACCGACTTGGTGCGCCACAATTGCATTGGGCTTTCCAATCAAGTTACCGCCCCGACTTGGCCTATCGCGACGGATTCTAGCATCGAGCAGTTCACGCCCAGAGGCCGCATCAGTTGCGACAATGTCGGGATGCTGTTCGACCTCGCAGTTGCTGGCCACGGCATCGTCCGTCTCGCCGATTTCGTCGTGGGGCAAGCGGTGCGCGAAGGCCGACTGGTGGAGATTCTCGCTGACGTGAACCGGTCCAACACCATCTCGCTGTGGGTTGTCATGCCGAGGGGGCGGTTTTTGTCGCCGCGCGTTCGGGCATTTCTCGACTTCATGGACGATTGGCTGCACCAAACCCATGGCGAAAATTCCCCGCATTAGTCGGTGGTGGTGAAGCTCGCCGCGTTCAACGGTAAAGTGACCGCCACGTCCGTTGGGACCGCTAAGGTCATGTGAGGTGTCCAGAAGCGGACGTAACGCCCGCCCAATTCGGTGACTTCGTGCAACAGAAGGTGGTTCACCAACGGTTTTGCGTCATTTTTGGGCTGTCATGTCATCGTCGCACACGATGCCTACCGACCACGCGACCACTTCCGCCACTTTGAGGCCGTTCCATGAGATTGCACCAACCACGCATCGCCGTCATCAGTGCCGGTATACTCGGTTCGGCCATCACCTATAACCTTGCCGTCCGCGGCGCGGATGTCTTGCTGCTGGATGAAAATCCGAGACCGGGTTGTGGCGTCACGGGTCGTGCCTTTGGTTGGGTCAACGTTATCAATGGTGCACCCGACCATACCAGCTACCCGCTCTGGCGCGAGGCGGTCGCCGAGTATCGGCTTCTGAAAGCGTCCTTGCCGGAAGCTCTGTCGGATGCCCGCGCCGGTTCGCTGATATGGAGAGCGACACCACAGGAGACCGAGCAGCTTGCCGACGTGCATCGGCGTGCGGGTGAGGACGTCGAGTTGTTGAAACGGAGTGTCGTTGCCGAATGGGAGCCTCGTCTGCGCCGGGTGCCGGAATGCGCGGTCTTCTCCCGCAGTGATCTCGCTCTCGACCCGACACGACTGGCAGGAACCTATGTCGCCGCCGCTCTTGCCGCGGGTGCCTCCGCCCGGTTTGACAAAAGGGTCGCCGCCATCGAAACCGCGAATGGTCGAGTAACCGGCATCCGAGTCTCGGATGGCATCCTCAAGGCCGACGTCATTGTGATGGCGGCTGGAAGCGCCATCAATGTGCTCGCAGACGAGTTCGGTATTGATACCGACATTGAGACCTCTCCAGCACTGCTCCTCCGCTATGCCTGCAGCATGCCTGTCGTCAGCCGCATCCTGCGTGGACCGCGCCTGGAAATCCGCCAAGCCGGCGACAACACGCTTCTCGTCGCAAAATCCTATGTCGAAGACGGGGTAGAAAACGGCCCGCAAACGATTGGAGAGCGGACATTGGCGGTGATGAGGGACGAGTTAAATTTGCCTGGCGACGTTATGCTTGCAAGCGCTGACGTCGGCGACCGTCCGATCTTCGCTGACGGCTTGCCACGCCTTGGCTTTTTGCCCCAGGTGGACGGCCTCTATGTCGCGGCGGGCCATCCCGGCGTCATTCTAGCGCCGCTCATCGGTCGCCTCACCGCAGAGGAAATAGTCGACGGACGCAGGACTGAACTTATACCCGGTCCCAAATGACGTGCTTTGGGAGGAGGTGCCCGATCCCAACAGCGCTCCCGCAAGCCACAGCCTTACGCTGTTTTAGCCGTCTGCACTGGCGGCGATGTTGCGAAAAGCAGGATTTTGCAAGGGTTTGCGACAGCAATGATCGAAGAGTTCATCTCACTCGATAGGCCATGCCGAGGGAACGTGGGGCAGTCTCCCTGAAGCCGAACTGTTCGTAAAGCGTGTTGGCGGGCACATCCGCGATCAGGCTAACATAGGCAGTACCGGGGAGCTCGGCCTCCACATGGGACATCAATGCAGACATGATGGCCTTACCAAGTCCACGTCCGCGATGAGCGGGGTCGACCGCGATGTCGGTAATCTGGAAAAAGCATCCCCCATCGCCAATCAGTCGGCCCATTCCCACGATGGTTCCGTGATACAGGACAACGGCGGAGAAGAGCGTACCCTTTAGCCCAATTTTTGCAGCGTCCGAGGAAAACGCACTCAGTCCACCTGCAGCGCGCAGGCGCAAATAGTCTTCGACCGAGGGCACTTGGTGAGCGATTTGGTAAACGGTGTCATTCATATGGATTTATCCATTTACCTGAATGCTGGTGAGTACCGTGTCGCTGTCAACGACCGCTGCAAAATCCGCCTCAAGCAGACCAACGGTGACGTCGAATATCTCGCGCGCCGAGAGATTGGCCGAAGGCAGATCAAAGCCGAGGACTGCATCTTTAACAACAGTCATCTTAAAGCCAAGGTCTGCCCCTGCACGAACCGTTGAATTAACGCAGAAGCCCGCAACAGCGCCGGTCACGACCAATTGAGTGATATCCTCTTTGCGCAGATATTCTTCTAGTGTGGTCGTTGCGAAAGCAGAAGAGCTCTTCTTGAGGAATACAGGCTCGCTCTCATGCCCTTCAGCGCAGGGCATCGGCTCGAAACCTGGTGCGGTGGGGTGAAGTGGCGACGCAACGTCGTCATCCTGATGTCGAACATGGATGACCGGCTTGCCTGCATCGCGAAAGGCCGTCGCCAAGCGCTTAATATGGCTTGGAGTATCCGGGTTAACATGATCTCGCCCGCTATCGATGCGGTGCTGCATGAGTGTCTGCATGTCGATAATGATAAGTGCGGTATTCATTCTCTGTCCTGAACGCAACCTTTGTTGCGAGTTATGTGAGCATCTCTGCAAGGGCCAAACAGGCTCGCAAAAAGTCCCCGAGGTTTGTTTTAGTTTTGCGTCTGACGTCTAAAACGCAGCACAATAGGCATTTTTGCGACGACCTCAATGGCCGCGCCGAAGGTTACCCGCCCGTTTCACGCGGCTTTCTGGCGGTCGGCATCTTCGGGACCGACGATTTCTCACACAACTTGCTTATCCTCACCGCAACGCAGTTGCTAACGCCCTCAATCCGGGCCGCTCAGGTCGCCGGCCTTCTCTACGTCTGGCGTAACGTCGTGCAGGTCGCGACCTCCTATCCGATCGGCGTTCTGGCGGATCGCTACGGCCAACGCAATATACCAGTGATCGGCTACGCCTTGGGCGTGCTCACCGCACTCGCCTTTGCTGTGAGCGTACTCAATGTCGCCCCCGTTGCCGGCATTTTCTTTGTCGCCGGGCTTCATGTCGCCATCTCAGCGGTCACCGTCGATTCGATTGCTTCCTGCACGGCGGATTGTGAGATTGCTCAGGATCACGAACCAATGTCAGAAAGGCGAGTACCGCAAGCGTGCCTGGGATCAAGATGGAAGCAGGTGCGAAGAAATCGACGGGAAAATTGAACGCCCTGATAGCAGCATGTACGTCCCCGGCCGGAGGAAACTACATCTGGTCAAATGCCGCTTGGAGCTTTGATTGGCGCAGCTGCTACGCAACAGCTTTCCCGGTTGCATCGAGTTGCCCCAGCTGCGAGGCGAGCTCGTGCGCAGGCCTTGGCTTGCTGAACAAGTAACCCCTGGACCTCGGAGCCATGGACATCGCGGTGAGGACCGCGGTGTCCATGGCGAGCCCACCAATCATCGAGGAACTTCAATAGGGAAAGCGCCATGTGTGGACTTTGCGAGCACCGCGAAACGATCTATTGAGCTTGGATAATGCGCTTATCTGATATCATCATCGCGACCCTCGCCATCGCCCTTTCTGCAACAGGGGCAGACGCTCAATCGTCTCGCCAAAGCTTCGTCGTACCAACAGGCAGCGGTGGAGTTCTGGTCGAAAGCTTCGGAGATTGTGCAAGGGCAGTTTGCCCGCCATTGTGATCTTGAGCGGCAGCAAGGGCTTTGGGCGCCCACAAGCCTGTCGCTCGCCATTCGTAGAAATAGGACTGCACAGTTGTAAAGGGCGGAAAATCCCTGGGCATCATCCGCCACTGGCACCCCGTCGTGGCGATGTAAAGCAACGCATTCACGACCTCGCGAAGATCGGTGCTGCCCCCATTCCCGGTCCGTCAGATCGCTTGCATACCGCATTGCGCGTCGGGCATATCGCCGACGGGTGAAATCAGTCCAGCCCATTGTGGTCTCCGTTCGTCCTAAGCAAACAAACAGAACCACAACCGGCTGATTTCACTCAACTCTTTTTCGGTCAGGCTCTAAGAGAATTTTGCCTGAAGTGGGCTCCAGCCACGTTGGACAATTCTCTGCAGTCTATAGATCGCACTACAGCGCGAGACCCCTTCAGAGACCCGGAAGCGCTGCTCAGCAGTTTAGCGGATGCCAAGTGGCTGGGCTGCATAATTGTATCCATATTCCGCACCCGCTAGCCACATCTCGCGCGAAACTGCCATCCCATTGATCGAACGAGAGCCTAAGCTGAGTGGATAAAAGGTTTTCGTTAACCATCTCAACGGCAAATAGTAGTCGCGCCTCGCGTGAATCACGCGCAGAAGCTGCATCGCATACTGCTCGAATGACTTGAAGCGGTGTCTTTCAAAACGACTTTTATGTGAGCCATGATGGCGCTTTTCCGCCCGGTGGAATGACTCTCGCCGAGTACACTTTATCACTTCGAACAGGAGCCATGAGGACTACCTGTGCGCCCGGGGGGAGCATCTGTCCATCGCTGGATACCCGCCTTTAATTACCCTCCCTGACAACAGCTATCCCTCCCAAACCTATGGGCAAACCTGTCATGACACAGTTCAAGCATCTGAAAACATCGCTCAAGATCACCATCACCTTTGCCATACTGCTCGTCGTCGCCTCAACCGTGAGCATCCTCAACTATCGCAGCATCCATTTCGTCGACGAGACGAATGGCTGGATCCAGCACACCAATGAAGTGATCCGTGCCACGAACCGCGTCCTGCTGGGCATGGTGAACCAAGAGACCGGCGTTCGGGGCTATCTCGTCTCGGGCAAAGACGATTTCCTGGGGCCGTATCGCAGCGGCATTCAGGGCTACGACACCGCCTTCGCACAGGTGAAGGAACTCACCGCCGATAACCCGGTGCAGCAGAAGCGGCTTGCGGACCTTCATGAGCAGGCAATGGCATGGCGTACCAATGTCGCGGAAAAGGAGATCGCGCTGATGCGCGACCCCAAGACCATCGAAGAGGCACGATCGATGGAAACTCAGGGTGCCGGCAAGGCGTACATGGATACGCTGCGCGGCATCATCAACGACATCCAGGGGGAGGAACGCGCGCTCATGGACGTGCGTAGCGCCGCCGGGAAGGCGGCGGTATCGTCCTCCGATTGGGTGAGTATCGGAGGACTCGTCGGCATGGCAGCATTCGCCCTGCTTGCCGGTTTTGCCCTCTATCGGGGCGTTGCGGCGCCGATCGGCAGCACGACACACGTCATGCGTACGCTTGCCGATGGCAACCTTAATGTTGCAGTACCGTTCACCGATCTCAAGAACGAGCTTGGCGAGATGGCCCGTGCGGTGGAAGTGTTCAAGCAGAACGGCATCAGGGTGCGCGAACTGAACGCGCAGGAAGCGGCACTGCAAGCGAAAAGCGCCGATCTGCAGTCGAGCATCGGCGAGGTCGTCTCGGCGGCGGTCGCCGGCGACTTCACCCGCCGGATCAGCAAGGACTACGACAATGCCGACCTCAACCGCTTCGCCGCCCAGGTGAACGAGCTGGTGACCTCCGTCGACCGTGGCGTTGCCGAAACCCGCCGGGTTATCTCAGCGCTGGCGGAAGGCGACCTCACCGAAACGATGCGCGGCGAGTTCCAGGGCGCCTTCGGCGAGCTTCAGGCCAACGTCAACCAGACGATGGCGAATCTGCGCTCCGTGCTCGGCGAGGTGCGCGCGGCAATCGACACAATCAATGGCGGCGCCAGCGAGATGCGCATGGCTTCCGACGACCTTTCCAAGCGTACCGAGCAGCAGGCGGCCTCGCTAGAGGAAACCTCCTCGGCACTCGAGGAAATCACCGTCGCGGTGAAGAGCTCGACCGAGCGAGCGCTGGAAGCGAGCCATATGGTCGACGAGGCACGGCGCTCTACCGAGCAGTCGAGCGCCGTTGTCAAGGATGCGGTCTCGGCGATGGGACGCATCGAGCAGGCTTCCGGCGAGATCGGCCAGATCATCAACGTCATCGACGAGATCGCCTTCCAGACCAACCTCCTGGCGCTGAATGCCGGGGTGGAGGCCGCTCGCGCAGGTGATGCCGGCAAGGGTTTTGCCGTCGTCGCCCAGGAGGTGCGGGAGCTTGCCCAGCGTTCGGCCGGCGCCGCCAAGGACATCAAGGCACTGATTTCACGCTCGGGCGAGGAGGTCGGTTCCGGCGTCAAGCTGGTGACGGCGACCGGCGAGGCACTCGGCCTGATCCAGGGGCATGTCGTCAAGATCAATGAGCATGTCCATTCGATCGCCACCGCCGCCAAGGAACAGTCGACTGGCCTGTCGGAGGTCAACACCGCCGTCAACCAGATGGACCAGATGACGCAGCAGAATGCGGCGATGGTCGAGGAATCGACTGCCTCCACCAACCGGCTGGCGGAAGAGGCCGCAAACCTGGCGGGGCTGATCGCCCGCTTCAAGCTCGAGGTCGGAGCTGTACGGGCCGTAACCCCCGGCAGCAAGCCCGTCAGTTCGCCGGCGCGTGCTCTCACCCGCAAGCTCGCCGGTGCTTTTGGCGGCAGGGCCGCCACGGCGGCAGCTGTTGATATCTGGGAGGAGTTTTGATGACTGGATCGCGTGCTGTTCAGATGCAGGGCACGACGATGGAAATCATTGCTTTCCATCTCGGCGACCAGCAGTTTTGCATCAAGACCACCTCGATCCGGGAAATCCGGGGATGGGCAGCGGCGACGCCGCTGCCCCACTCACCGCCCGATGTCATCGGCGTCATGAACCTGCGTGGATCCGTAATACCGATCATTGATTTGGCCGCGCGACTTGGGGTTCGCAGCACGGTCGACACCGCGCGCGCGGCCATCGTCGTCGCGGAAGTGGGGCATAGCGTCGTCGGCCTGGTTGTCGACCAGGTCTCGGATATCCTCTCGATCCGAGGCGATCAGATCCAGCCGGCGCCCGATCTCGGCATCGCCTTCGATCCCAGCTTCTTGCACGGCATCATTCCGCTTGAACGCGGCATGGTCTGCTTCCTCGATCTCGACCACATGTTTGCAAATCTCGACGAGACGGCGAACGCAGCCTAATCGCTAACCATCAAATCGTACGCGCGGTTTCCAGCGGAAACCGCGCCCATCGCCAAAAGCCAAGAGAGAAAATCGAATGCCCCGAGCCGTCGTGTTGCCACCTGACAACCAGAACTGCCCGCAACTCCTCGAAATATTCGAGCAGAAGCATAGTGAAGTACTGCAGATAACATTCAGGGGGACGCCGAAGGATCGGTCGCGAAACCGATCAGCCTATCCATTATCCGCGGTCTGATCCCTATTGCGCAACGAATGGCGGTTCCCTCTCAAGAGCGGAGCATTTTGTTAAGCTCCTCATAGGCTAATCGCCCCACGCTTGCTGCATTGGCCTTCGGATATCGACGGCGCCGCCAAGCCTCCAGATCCGCTCGAATGACTTGTGCGTGATTTCCCAATGAGAATTCAGCCGGTTGCATGATGTCACTGGTCTGTTGCGACCAGGAGGACATTCATGAGGCAGCTCTCGCGCAAGGCATCCAGCGTTGCCTTTCAGGTAGACGACGCATTTGCCCGCCCCGAACTGGCTGTGCGCACCAGCAGAATTGCCGATCTTGCCGAGCACAGACGCGCGGAGGAGAGGCTCACGGAAGCACTGGACTTCGCTGAAGGGGTTATCGCTGTACTTCCCGACATTCTGTTCGAGATGGATCGAAACGGCCGATACCTGCAGGTCTGGACAAAGCATCCGGAGACACTGGCGGCAACTGAGGAATACCTGCTCGGCAGGACGCTAGACGAAGTCCTGCCGCCTGAGGAGGCGGCCATCGCACTCCAGGCCATCCGCGAGGCCGATGAGAGAGGGGCCAGCGACGGCCACACGATTCGTATCGTGCAGCACAACGGGGAGACCCGTTGGTATGAACATTACATTGCAAAAAGCCCTGGCAGCAAACCTTCCAACCAGACGTTTCTTGCGCTATCGCGCGATATTACGGAACGGAAGCAGGTGGAGCGTGTCCTTGACGAAGCCCGAACACGTCTGCTCACGGTGCTTCAGACCATTCCCGACATGGTATGGCTGAAGGATGTGGATGGCGTTTACCTGCTCTGCAACCATGCATTTGAGCGGCTGGTCGGCAAGTCAGAGCCGGAGATCATTGGCAAGACGGATTTCGATCTGTTCGATGCCGACCGGGCCCGAGTCTTGCGCGAAACGGATCTTGCGGCCATGAGCGCCAGTAATGCCTTCGTCAACGAGGAATGGGTGACGAGCGGCGACAGCGGGCAGAGCATTCTTCTCGAAAGACGAAAAGTCCCGATCATCGATGCCGAGGGAAGGACGACGGGGATTCTCGGCGTGGCGCGCGACATTACAGAGCTGAACAGCTCCCGCGAGAAAATCTATCGGATGGCTTTTTACGATTCGCTCACGTCGTTGCCAAATCGAGCGCTGTTCCAGGAGCGTCTGGGACAACTCGTCGCCGGCCGCTCGTCCGAGCGTCAGCGAGCGGGCATCATGATGATCGACCTCGATCATTTCAAGACCATAAACGACACGATGGGGCATCCTGTCGGGGACGAACTGCTTTGTGAGGCTGCCAGGCGTTTCCAGACAAGCGTGCGTGCGGGCGATACTGTTGCGCGTCTCAGCGGTGACGAATTCGCCATTCTCTTACCGGACATCCGACAGGGGGAGGAACTGGCCGATATTGCGAGAAAGATGCTCGAAACATTTGACGAACCGTTCCTGCTGAATGGCAAGGAGGTGTTCGTCTCGTGCAGCATCGGAGTCGCACTTCACCCTGATGACAGTACAGATGCCGACGATCTCCTGAAATACGCCGATTCCGCAATGTATTCGGCAAAGCGACTGGAACGAGGCAGCTTTCAATTCTATTCGAAGGAATTGACGGCCAGCGCGCAAGAACGGTTGATGCTGGGATCGGAACTGCGCCGGGCGATCGAGCGCGGCGAACTTGAGGTTCACTACCAGCCCAAGGTGCTTTTGGCGAACAACATGATGATCGGCTCCGAGGCCCTGCTGCGGTGGCATCACCGGCAGATGGGCATGGTTCCTCCGGCGCGATTCATCCCGGTTGCGGAAGACATCGGGCTGATCGTGGATTTGGGTCGATGGGTGCTTCGCGAGGCTTGCCAAACAGCTGCAGAGCTGAACGCCGAAGGCCTACCGCCTCATAAGGTGGCAATCAATCTCTCACCCAAACAATTCCAACGCCTTGGTCTGGTAAAGACGATAGCCGATATCCTCGAAGAAACGGCTTGTCGTCCTGAGTGGATCGAGGTGGAGATCACCGAAAGCCTTCTGCTCGATCAGGAAGACGAAACGCTGAGGACACTTTCTGCCCTGCGGGCCATGGGGATCTCGATCGCCATCGATGATTTCGGCACAGGCTATTCCGCGCTTAGCTATTTGGCTCGTTTTCCCATCGACACACTGAAAATCGACCGATCATTCATTAACAGCGTCGACAAGCGTAGCGCGGAGCTTGTCAAGGCGATTCTCTCCTTCGCACGCTGCCTTGGGCAGAACGTGGTTGCGGAAGGTGTCGAGACGAGGGAACAAGCGGCCTTCTTGGTGAATAATGGATGCGAGGCGGCGCAAGGGTTCCGTTACAGCAAAGCCATACCAAAAAGCGAAATTGTGAAGTTGCCGCAGTTTCTGGGTGTTTGATCTAGATTGATCCCCAGGGTCCCTCTGTTGTCACGCCAGTCAGTTAAAACGGTGCGACTTTGCCGTGGAGGTGACGGAAAACGTGCATCACTTGTATGACAGTTGTTCAATCAGCGCACGGCCCTTTTGTGGGCAGCTTTCGGCCTTCGTTGCCGCACTCGCAGCTCCGCAGGAGAAACCCCTGCGTAGGAGAAATTCACGTTCACCGAGGCGACTATAATTGATCCGAAATGTGCGACAGAATCCGGATCGCGCGGATCAATCATCCCGTAAGATCAAAATTTACACTTCATAAATCACCGCTCCCTTTTTTAGGATCATCCGATGAGATGCAATCTGCGCCTCGTGCCGCCATGAAGACGGTTTCGGAATATCAGATTTTCGCAATCCCTGCCTTCAGGAGCATCTACATGAATCGTTTTTTCGGCTTTGGAATTGGCACCCGCCTGGGCACCGGCTTCGGCTTCCTCCTTCTCCTCATGCTCGCGTTGGCGCAGTATTCAGTGACCTAGGTCAACACCATCAATCGCGATCTTAGCCAGATCAACGACGTCAACAGCGTTAATCAGCGCTTTGCCATCAATTACCGCGGCAGCATGCCGATCGGGCTTGCAATCCGGGATGTTACCCTGGTCGAAGCATCTGCAGACCGGCAGGTAGCGGTGGAACTGATTGCAAAACTGGCCGACGCCTATGCCGTCAACGAGAAAAAAATGGCGCAGATGGTGTCTTCGCCGGCGGGCGCCTCGGCCGAGGAAAGGACAATCCTTGCTGAGATTGCCGACATCCAATCGAAAACCATTCCGCTCGTGGCCCAGATCATCGATCTGCAGGTAAAAGGCGATGGAGCGCAGGCCAAGAAAATCCTTCTTGAACAGGCCCGTCCGCTGTTCGTCGCTTGGCTCGGCGCAATCAACGAATTCATCGATTACCAGGAGACCCTGAACCAGAAGGTCGGCGGCGACGTTCGTCAGTCCGCCAGCGGTTTCCAGACTTTGGCGTTCGGCTCACTGGCCGGCGCCATCATATTGGCGATCGTCGTGGCCTTTTTTGCAAGCCGCTCGATTGCGAAACCGATCGCAAAGTTGCAATCGGCACTGCAGCACATGGCTGGCGGAGAAGGGGTCGCAACCGATTCCACGCTCGATATACGCCGCGACGAGATCGGCGATCTTGCGCGCGCCGTCGGCGCCTTGCGCGACGCACTCAGTGCACAGGCGACGCACCGGGCCGAGAACGACGCGAGACGCGCCGCTGCAGAACGCGAGCAGAAGGCGCCGCGAGGGAGCGTGAGGCTGCCGCAACAGAAACCAACGATGCCGTTGCGCAATTGGGGCAGGCGCTTGAGGCAATGGCCGACGGCGATCTCGCCTTCCGCCTCGGCCGGCCATTCGGTCCGGCGCTCGACACGCTACGCATAAACTTCAACAATTCCGCCGACAAGTTGCAGTCGTCCTTGAAAGCGATTGGCGGCAACGCGTTCTCGATCGACGCTGGTGCAGCCGAAATCAGCACGGCCTCCAACGACCTTGCTCGCCGCACGGAACAGCAGGCTGCTTCCCTCGAAGAAACTGCAGCCGCGCTCGACGAGATTACAGCAACCGTTAATGGCTCGACCGCACGCGCTGAAGAGGCGCGCACTGTTGTTGCCAAAACCCGGCAGAATGCCGAACGGTCGGGCGCCGTCGTCAAGCGCGCCGTCCTTGCGATGGGGCAAATCGAAAGTTCGTCCAGCGAGATCAACAACATCATCAGCGTCATCGACGAAATCGCCTTCCAGACGAATCTCCTGGCGCTCAATGCCGGCGTTGAAGCGGCCCGTGCGGGCGAGGCCGGCAAGGGTTTTGCCGTGGTGGCACAGGAAGTGCGGGAATTGGCGCAGCGCTCCGCCAGGGCCGCCAAGGAAATCAAACAATTGATCCACACATCCGCCGAACAGGTGCGCTCCGGCGTGGCGCTCGTTGACGAAACAGGCAAGGCTCTGACGGAAATTGTCCTCGAAGTGCAGGAGATCAACCGCCATGTCGATTCGATCGTTGAATCGGCAAAGGAGCAGTCGACGGCTCTGAGGGAAATCAACAAGGCCGTCAATGCGATGGATCAATCGACCCAGCAGAACGCCGCGATGGTCGAGGAGACGTCGGCCGCCGCCGGACAAAAACTGGCAGCTGAAGCAGCAGCGCTTTCAGCACAGCTGGCAAAGTTCCGCTTCGATGGTGCAAAGTCGGTGACCGTCCGTCAAGCGGGCCTCGCCCCCCTGCCGAGATCCTCTGCGCCTGCTGCCATGATCCGCAGAATTTCATCCGCGTTCACTGGTGGAAAGCCCCGAGCCGCGGCTGCGGTGTCGGCGGATTGGGAGGAATTCTAACGGCTGGTGACGAAGGTGAATTCACTTCCGCAACAGCGTGTCGGCGCTTTTTCCATTGACGCTCGTTGATGGCGGGTCGGACATCCTCGCGATTTGCTTGGGTCAGGTTCACCGGTGCCCGAAATCCCACGGCTTTGGGGAGACGCCTCGCTGAAGGCATCATCACGCTTGAAAGCTGTATGATCTGCTCCCTGAGCGCGCTTGCCTAGCAATTGCAGACTGCGATCCCGCCCACGCCATAACAATCGCAGTCGATAAGCCCGGATCAACCAGGCCGTCCTGCATGGGAAGCATTGAGAGATAGGTGCGCGAAGGTCCCTACGTGAATTGGCCCTCCTAAACATGGGGTAATCGCTGCGCGGTGGTCCCGAGCCAAATTCTAGATGATGGCGGGTAAGGGTGGTTGCCCCCGATAAGATGGAAATACGGGCTCACGATTAGCACCGGGCCCAAACATCAAAGGGAGGCAAACATGGTCGAATATATAGGGCTTGATGTTTCATTGAAACAGACGCACCAGTCCCTCAGAACGCACCACGATCCTTCCAATCCTGCCATGAATTGCATGCTTAAAAGTGGCATCCATCCGCTAGAGCCGATGATACCACTTTGTTAAAAACTGGACTCTCTCAATGCAAGGGCGCTCTGACATGGTGGCCGGCACGAACTTTTCGAAAAGGACCAAACGGTGACTGAAGCTCAAGCTGTTGCGGTATGTGACATTCCCGCCCTCGTGGAAACTGCGTATACCCGGGTCGCTGGCCATATTCACCGCACGCCTCTGTTACGGTCCAACTACTTCAGCAGCCGGACTGGAGCGAACGTTTTCTTCAAGCTTGAACAGCTTCAAGTTTCCGGCTCGTTCAACGCGCGCGGAGCCATAAACAAAATCGCCTAGTTGTCGGAAGCCGAGCGTGCCAGGGGTATTGTTGCTGCTTCTACAGGTAACCATGGCGCTGCTGTTGCATATGCTGCGAATGCGTTGGGAGCAGAAAGCCTGATCTTCTTGCCGGAGAACGCCTCGTCCGTTAAGGTAGACGCAGTTCGTGGACTTGGGTCAGAGGTTCGCTTCTACTCCAACGACAGCGGACAAACCGAAATCCACGCCCGTGCTTTCGCGAATGAGCGCGGTCTCACGTTCGCTTCCCCCTATAATGACCCGGCAATTATTGGCGGTCAGGGGACGATCGGCAAGGAATTGATGGAACAGGTTGGCCAGGTCGACGAGTTGTTCCTGTCGGTCGGAGGCGGCGGGCTGCTCAGCGGCATTGCCGGATACCTGAAGGGAATTGGTCAGACAGTTCGGATCTGCGCGTGCTCCCCACAAACCGATCATGCGATGTATGCATCAGTCCAGGCTGGCAAGGTCGTCGTTTTCGACGCTGATCCGACGATCGCTGACGGATGCGCGGGGGGCATGGAAGATGATGCCATCACCCTTCCATTGGTCGCGCGGCTCGTTGACGAATGGCATCTCCTTTCCGAGGAGGCTACGAAGGCCGCGATGCGGCTTTACATCGAGAACGACAACCATCTGCTGGAAGGGTCAGCAGGACTTGCCATAGCTGCTCTGATCGAAACCGCGGAGCGTGATCCAGCGCGCTTCAAGGACAAGACAATTGTTCTCGTCATCTGTGGTTCCCGCATCAGTTTGAAGACGCTGAAAAGTCTGCTTTGATCACCGCTGTCGAGTGAACCCCTGTGCCTGGCACAGCATTAGCGCGAGGCCGCCGGCTGGCATTGGAATTTCAAACTCCTCTAGAAAACGATAGCCAGGGGCGCTTTGCTCACTTCAGCTTTGCTTCTTCACACAGCAAGATCAGCCCACACCTGCTCCACAGCGCCGGCCAGAAGATGGACTCCTCTCTCGATCCGCCTTATTTCCAACGCCGAATAACCGAGCACCAAGCCGACCCGATCCGGGCGCCCGGCCGGCAAGGCGGGATCATAGAGCCTCGATATGGAATGAACGCCAACACCCTGGAGGCGCGCGCTTTCCAGAACCATGGGCTCGAAGGCCAGCGGCAGATCCTTGAACCACACGACGATATGCAGCCCCGCGTCCGCACCCTCGATCACGATGCTGCCAAGACGCAGCCGCAGGGCGTTCATCAGCGTCTCGCGCCTTTCGCCGTTAATCCTGCGCACTCGGCGCACGTGCCTTTCATAGGCCCCGCTTTCATTCAGCGATGCCAGCGCCTCCTGTGCGCTCAGCGGCGAATGACGGTCGGTCAACTGCTTCGCGGTGGCAAACGCATCCTGCAAGTCGACAGGCACGACTAGATAGCCGATCTGAAGAGCTGGTGAGAGCGTCTTCGAAATCGTGCCCAGATAGATGACGCTGCTGCCGTCCCCCAGCCCGTGCAGTGGGGGCACTGGGTTGATGTCGTACCGAAATTCGCTGTCGTAGTCATCCTCGATCACATAGGCGTTGCAGCCTCGTGACCATGCGAGCAATCGGTGACGGTGCGCGACCGGCATCACACCGCCAAGCGGAAACTGATGCGATGGAGTGACATAAGCCAGTTTCGCCTGGATGCCGTCGAGCAGTTTCGTGTTCAACCCATCCTGATCGACGGCGACGGGAACGGCCGAAGCGCCGGTCCCCTCGAAGACCTGCCGCGCCATCGCGTAGCATGGATCTTCAATCACAAAGCGATCCGTCGGGTCGAGGATCAACCGAGCACACAGGTCGAGGCCCTGTTGTGAACCGTTGACG
Source organism: Neorhizobium alkalisoli (assembly GCF_002968635.1). Lineage (GTDB taxonomy): Bacteria > Pseudomonadota > Alphaproteobacteria > Rhizobiales > Rhizobiaceae > Neorhizobium > Neorhizobium alkalisoli. The sequence continues at coordinate 111,365 of NZ_PVBN01000010.1, forward strand.
ACGATAATCTGGTCCAGGTCGCACTGCAGCGTGCGGGCCCGCCAGAGATAGCCCTGCAACCCGCGAGGATCATCGTAGCATAGCCTTTCGCGCTGCTGCGCAATGGAAGGCATTCATGGCACGCTTCCAAGTCGCTGCCGGGAAGTCTGACAGCGTCAGATCACCACAACGAAAATCCACAATGAATTTGCCTGGACATAGTCCGTCCATGGCGGGATGGCGCGCATGCGCTCTCCAAAGGCAGAGAGAGCAGAAGCGTCACCGATATTGAGAACTGCCTGCAGCGTGCGCTGATCTCGCTGGAGGCAAAATCGATAGAGGAGGCGCTTCAGAAAGCGAACCTCGCTGATTCCGATTGATCGGACAACTTGGCACCGGTGCCTTGCCGCTGAAAACGGAAGCGACCTTTGCGAGGAAGAACTGGCACGAAAGCTCTGCGTGAATCTTCGTCTCCAGCGGAAGCAAGCCAATCCCGCGCCAGCATAGTGCCTCACGCGGATCCTGTTCGTCATCACCCCATACGCTCGGATGCGAAGCTGCCGGGACTTGCGGGAAAAACAACTGTCTTGCTTCCGTTCAAGAAGACCCGCTGATGTATGTGGGCGTGGATGGCTCGGGCAAGAACCTGCGCTTCGACATCGCGGCCTAAGCTGACATAGTCGTCGGGCGACTGTGCATGCGTGATGCGCACAGTGTCCTGCTCGATGATCGGACCTTCGTCCAAATCGGCCGTGACATAGTGAGCCGTCGCTCCAATCAGCTTCACGCCACGCTCGAATGCCTGCTTGTAGGGATTGGCTCCTTTAAACGACGGTAGAAAGGAGTGATGGATGTTGATGACGCGCCCGGCCATCTTCTTGCAGACCTGATCCGATAGAATCTGCATGTAGCGTGCGAGGACTATCAATTCAGCTCCGGTTTCCTCCACCAGCGTCATCAGGCGTGCCTCTGCCTCAGGCTTGTTCTGTCTCGTTACGTTGATGTGGTGGAACGGGATGTCGTGGTTCACGACCAGTTTCTGGTAGGTCAAATGGTTTGAAATCACGCCTACGATATCGATCGGCAGAGCTCCTATTCGCCAGCGATACAGAAGATCGTTCAGGCAGTGCCCGAAATTCGAGACCATAAGCAGCACTCTGGTCCGATGAGCGGCGTCATGAAACGCGAACTCCATGTCGAATGCCTCCGAGACGGCCGCGAAGCTCTCTCGTAAAGTTTTCAGGTCTGTGCCCGCCTCGGAGCGAAAGGTGATGCGCATGAAAAACTTCTCGGTCTGAGGATCGTCGAACTGCGCTGAATCGGTGATGTTGCAGCCATGTTCGGCAAGGAAGCCTGCGACAGCGGCAACGATGCCACGGCGAGATTTGCATTGGACTGTGAGAGCAAAATTGTCCACGTAAGCACTCCCTAAGATGATGGTCGATGTCGCGGCTTCAGGCAGCCCTGGCGAGATGGTCGGTCAGCAAGCCAATCAACGATGTTGTCCACGTCGTTGGAATCAGGATGGTGAACTGATCGCGCCCAGGGCGGTCAACCAGCACACCAACATGGTGAAGTGCCGTTTGCGCGAATGTTCCGACCGGGAAGGCGGCTTCAGAGAAATCCAAGGCGATGACACGGCTCAGCAATCCGGCTGCGCCTGCTCCTTCAAGGGTCAGACATACACGCGCCTCGGACAGGTCGAGGACAGCGAGATCGTCTGAGCTTTCGAGGCTGAGTTTCACGTCTGAACGGATCAGAACCCGGTCGGGTGCGATCCGCCAAGCCGTCACCATTCCACGACGTACCGTTACACGGAAGTTTTCTGATAGGGACAGTGATTGGGCGCGAAGTGCGGCGTCGGCTACCTCGCTGAAGCGAGCCCAGCCCGCAAGTTGGGTCAGGAAACCCAAGTTGGTTTCATTGATGACGACGGCCGCACCGTCGCTCGTCACGCCGTGTGCCGGCAAATGATGTTTCCTAGCCATTCTGACGATGCCCTTCAGGATCAAAGAAGTGATGCGAGACGACCTTCGCCTGCAAGGTCTGGCTGCCCAAGAAATCAACCACCTGGATGGTTTCGCCGATGCGCGCCGGTCCACGTGCGAGGAGTGCGAGTGCAATGTTCTTCTTCAGCGCCGGTGAATAGGTGGTGGAAGAAACCCAGCCCTCGCCATGACCCTTGGTGGGGCCGTTCAACGAGAAGAGCAGTGAGCCTGCCTTCGCTCCGGTATTGCCGATGATTTCCAGGCCAACGAGGGACGGACGTTTCGGGTCTTCCAGAACGGGCCGCTTGCGCAATACCGAACCGACGAAGGGCTTCTTGCTCGAGGCAAAGGCTTCGAGGCCCAAATCCTTCATGGTCGTTCGACCTTCGATTTCTGCACCTGCGACATGGCCTTTTTCGATGCGCAGCGCACCCATCGCCTCCGTGCCGTAGGGCTTGAGATTGAAGGGGGCGCCCGCTGCCACGAGGGCTTCCCACACTTTCCGGCCCGATTTTGCCGGGATGTAGAGTTCATAAGCCAGTTCGCCCGAGTAACTCATGCGATGCAGGCGGCAGGGAACATCCGCCACCAAAACATATGCAAGATGATTGTTGGGCAGCGTCTCCTTGCTCAGATCCGCCTTCGTCACGGCCGTCAGCAGATCGCGTGATTTCGGTCCGGCGATCGCGATCGCGGCCCACTGGTCGGTGACCGTCGTGACATGCACTTTGAGGTCTCGCCATGCGGTCTGCAGCAAATGCTCGGCCATGGCCAGCACCTTGGCGGCGTTCGCCGTGGTGGTGGACATGAAGTAGTCGTTCTGGCCGAGCCTCGCGGTCGCGCCGTCATCCATGATGAAGCCGTCTTCTCGCAGCATGACACCGTAACGCAGGCGGCCGATCTCAAGGGTCTTGAACCCGTTCGCATACATTCGGTTGAGAAATTCCGCGGTATCCGGTCCCTGTGCAGCGATCTTACCAAGGGTCGAGACGTCGACGATGCCGACATGTTCGCGCACATGCGCCGCTTCGCGAATATAAGCCCCCCGGATATTTTCGCCCTTTGCCGGATAGTACCATGGCCGGAGCCAAGCGCCGGCCTCGATCATTTCCGCGGCGTTTTCCTTGTGCCAGTCGTGAATGGTCGACAGGCGGGTCGGGCGGAAATACAGGCCATGATCGTGGCCGACGATGGCCCCGATCGCCACCGGCGTATAGGGCGGACGGAAGGTGGTCGTGCCAACGGAAGGAATTTCCATGCCTCGCAGCGTAGCCATTCGGGCGAGAGCGTTCAGGTTCGATGTCTTGCCCTGATCGGCTGCCATCCCGGACGTGGTGTAGCGCTTCAGATGCTCGACGGATACGTAGCCTTCGAGGTATGCTTGGTCGACATCCGCAAGCTTCACGTCATGTTGGAAGTCGACAAACGCCTTGCCCGGAGTGCTGCCGTCCGCCTTGGTGATGACGGTCACCGGCATCAGGTCCCGGCCCCAGAAGTCGTCCGGACCGGAGAGACTGGGTTCTCGCCCGATGCTGCCGCCGGCGGCATGCCCTTGCGAGAGCGCCTCCTGGAGCGAGGCCGCTCCGGCCAGCGAACCCACACAAAGGAAGGCGCCTTTTTCTGCCGGAGGCAGGAACGCATCGAGACTCGCATGATATTGAGGTTTGCCGAAGCGCTGGCTCCAGAGATGAAGGGCCGGCGCCCAACCGCCTGAGACAGCGACTAGGTCGCAAATGACTCGCGTTCCCTTCGCCGTCGCCCTGCCGTTGCTGTCGACTGGAACGATATAGGTGCCTCGTACGCTCTTGCCGCCCTCGGCCTTGAGCACGGCTTGTCCGAGCCTTAGATCGATCGCCGCCTTTTTGACGCTGTCAGCCAGTCCAGCCGGAATGTTGCGACGTAGATCGCAGATGACGACCTTCGCGCCGGCTTTTGCAAGTTCCAAGGCTGGGGTATAGGCGCTGTCATTGTTCGTCGCCACGACAACGTTCTTGCCTGCGAGAACCGCATAGCGATTGAGATACTTCCGCACCGCGGAGGCCAGCATGACCCCCGGCACGTCATTGCCGGCGAAAACCATTGGGCGCTCAATTGCGCCGGTCGCGAGAATGGCGCGCTTCGTGCGGACCAGCCAGTAGCGCTGGCGCGGCTTTCCGGCTTCCGGCGCCCTGACGTGATCCTGGAAGCGCTCGACGAGGCCGAAGACCTCGGTGTCATAGGCACCGAAGGCCGTTGTGCGGCTGAGGATGCGGACGTTGGGAAGATCGCGGAGCTCCGCCTCTGCGTGGGAGAGCCAGGTGTCCGATGGGGCTCCCGCCTGTTCATTGAGGAGAGAGCCTCCGAGGACGTGATCCTGCTCGACGAGAATGACGTTCTCGCCCTTGCGGCCCGCGGCCAACGCGGCGGCAAGACCGGCCGGACCTGTTCCGGCGATCAGGACATCGCAGAACGCATTGATCTTTTCGTAGTGATCGGGGTCGTCGAGTGTCGTCGCGCGGCCCATGCCCGCAGCCCTGCGAATGAGCCGCTCCCAGAACATCCAGAAACCGGTCCCCTTGAGCGGGCCGATGAACGTCTTGTAGTAGAAACCAGCGCCAAAGAACCGCGACATCAAGCCGTTCACCGCACCCACGTCGAACTGGAGGCTTGGCCAGGCATTTTGGGAGGTCGATTTCAAGCCATCGAAAGCCTCTACCATCGTCGCTTGAGCATTTGGTTCGTGACGGTTGCCGTCACGAAGATGCACGAGTGCATGCGGCTCCTCTACGCCGGCCGCCATCAATCCGCGCGGGCGATGGTACTTGAAGCTGCGGGCGAGAAGAGTCTGGCCGCCGGCCAGCAGCGCCGAGGCGAGTGTATCGCCGGGATGAGCGACAAAGGATCGGCCGTCGAACTGAACTCTGATGGTGCGGCTGCGGTCGATGCGTCCACCGCTGGGAAGTCTGCGCGCCGTCATGCCGCCACCTCATCGGCAAGATCTGCCACCTCGCGGGCCAGGTAGCTTCCGGAAATCTCGTGTGTGAGCGTGTCGCGCTTCACGATCAGCCATTGCCGGCAGCCGGTCACGTGATGCCAGTATTCCTTATGGGGACCGCGAGGGTTGTCGCGGATGAAGACGTAGTCCACCCATGCTTTGGGGTCGGATTCGGTCATATCAGGACGACGCATAGTTGCGTCCCCGCCATAGGTAAATTCGGTTTCGTCCCGAAGTCCGCAGACGGGGCAATGAATTCTCAACATGGTGACCTCAATGGGCGTTGGGTTGAGGGCCTGCGCCCTTTTCGTCAATCTGACAGCCGCGTTCGAAACGCTCGAGTGTAAATTCCGCGTTGTCGGGATGGGGCTCGTCCTTGGCGATTGTCCAGGCGAAGCAGTAACCGGACGCGGGTGTCGCCTTGAAGCCGCCGTAACACCAGCCACCGTTCAGCCAGAGCCCTTCGACCGGCATTTTACCGATGATGGGCGAGCCATCCATCGACATGTCCATGACGCCAGCCCAATGGCGGAGCAGACGAAGCCTTGACAGGGAGGGCATCAGAGCCTTGGCGCTGTGAAGGGTGTGTTCCACAATGGGCAGACCGCCGCGCTGGGCATAGGAATTGAAACCATCGAGGTCACCACCGAGCACCAATCCACCCTTGTCCGACTGGCTGATGTAAAAGTGGGCAGCGCCGAAAGAGATAACGCTGTCGACCATCGGCTTCAGGGGTTCGGTTACGAAGGCCTGAAGAACATGCGTCTCGACGGGCAGACGAAGTCCCGCCTTGCCCGCAAGATGACCGGTATGGCCGGCGACGGCCAACGCCACCTTCTTCGCGCGAATCGGGCCGCGGGTGGTCTCGACACCGACGATCCGGTCCTTATCCCAGATGTAGCCCACCACCTCGCATTGTTGGATGAGGTCAACGCCATGCTTGTCTGCGCCACGGGCATAGCCCCATGCGACGGCGTCGTGCCGCGCCGTGCCCGCGCGTCCTTGGTAGATCGCGCCGTGGATCGGAAAACGGGCGTTCTCCGAGTAATCGAGATAGGGAATGCGACGCATGACCTCGGCGCGATCAAACAGTTCTGCATCGATGCCGTTTGCACGCATGATGTTGCCGCGCCGGCGCGCCGCGTCCATCTGGGCGGGGGAGTGGCATAAGTTATACTGCCCACGCTGGGAGATCATGACGTTGTAGTTCAGGTCTTGGCTTAGGTTCTCCCAGAGCTGCATGGACCGTTCGTAGAACATCGTATTGCCCGGCATCATGTAGTTCGACCGCACGATCGTGGTGTTACGCCCAGTGTTGCCACCACCAAGCCAGCCCTTTTCGAGCACGGCGACATTGCGGATGCCGTGTTCCTTGGCAAGATAGTAGGCGGTCGCTAGACCGTGGCCGCCTCCGCCGACAATGACGACGTCGTAGCTTGGTTTCGGTGCGGGATCGCGCCAGGCGCGCGACCAGTGCCTGTTGCCGGTGAGGCCATGGCGCAGAATGGAAAGGGCAGAATAATGGTTCATGCGATCTCCTCGCGATAATCGGTACTTTCGCGAACAAGCTGGAGGACCTCATCGTGGGTCAGAAGGCCGCGTTCTATGGCTAGTTCAATAAATGGGCGCCGTTCGGCAACCGAGCCCTGCACAAGCTTGGAGACCTCGGCATAGCCGAGCTTCGGTACGAAGACGGTGGCAAGCGCCGAGGATTGCATCAAATTCTTGAGCGACTGCTCACGGTCGGCCTCGATGCCGGCGATGCACTTATCGGCGAAAATGCGTGTTGATTTCGAAAGGAGCTCGATCGAGTCGAACAGTCGGGAGGCGATGATCGGTTCAAAGTGATTGATTTCGAGCTGCCCCTGCAGCGAGGCCAGGGATACCCCAGCGTCGTTGCCGATGACGGCAAACGCCACCTGTTGCATCATCATCGGCAAGACCGGATTGACCTTGCCCGGCATAATGGAGGAACCGGGTTGGACGGAGGGAAGCCGCAACTCGCCGACACCGCTGTTCGGACCAGATGCAAGAATGATGAGATCGGATGCGATCTTGCCGATGACCTCGGCGCAAATACGGATCTCCGACGAGACGCGGGCAAACGCGTCGGCATTCTGCATGGCATCGAACATATTCTCGCCGGGGCGGACGTCGGCGCCGACGATTTCTTTCAGATGCCGATAAACGGCGCTTCGGTAACCCGGAGCGGAGCCGAGACCGGTTCCGATGGCCGTTCCGCCTAGGGGCAGGACGAGCATCTCATCACGAGCGGTAGTCAGTTTCTCGACAAGCCGACAAATGGCCGCAGCATAACCGCCGAACGCCTGACCGAGGCGCATGGGCTGCGCTGCCTGCATGCAAGTCCTGCCGATCCGCAACACATCTTCGAACGCCACGGAGCGATCTTCGAGAGCTTCCGCTAGATGCGCCAGGGCATCGAGGAGGGACTGCGACTTGTCGTAGACGGCCAACTTGACGGCTGCGGGCAGGACGTCGTTGGTCGACTGGCCGGTGTTGACGTGATCGTTGGGGTGGATGCGGCTATATGTACCCGGCTGCTCGTTGATGATCTGGAGCGCGCGGTTGGCAATGACTTCATTGACGTTCATGTTGATCGAGGTTCCACCGGAACCTTCCAGCAAGTCGACGATGAACTGATCGGCATGACGGCCGTTTTCGACCTCGACCGATGCGGCGATAATGGCGTTCGCGATATCGGCGGGGAGGACGCCGATATCGCGATTGGCTGCTGCTGCTGCATGTTTGATGCGCGCAAGCGCCTTGAGAAGTTCCGGTGCGTCGCCGAGCTTATGGAATGAGATGTCGAAGTTTTCCTGGCCGCGAAGCGTGGCGACGCCATATAGCGCTCCTGCCGGCAACTCCCGGGAGCCGAGGCTGTCTGTATCTGTTCTAGTCTTTGGCATGGGGTTCCCCAAGTCCGATCAAGTGATGCGTGAGCATGACAAAGTCGACCTGGATTTTGAACCAAATAAGCGCCACTTAAATCAATTCACTTAACAACATTATTTCCACTTATATTGATCCCGAGTTCTTGCGTCACGTGGCGTCAGATCGCTATCGATGGCCGACACAGTGGGAGAAGAGCATGCTTCCTAAAATTGCTTTCGTCGGAACAGGCGGGACGATCGCCTCTATCGGGACAGACCCGTTTGATCTGCTCGACTACAATGCGACCGGTGAGCGCATCGATGCTGAAACGCTGATCGAGCGGACGGGGCTCCAAGGGGCCATCGCAAACATAGTGCCCGTCAATTTTCGTCAGATCGACAGCACCGCTATCACGTTCAACGACTGGGCCGATCTCGCGGGTCTGTGCAGCGAACTTGCCTGCGACCCGGAGATCAACGGAATTGTCATCGGGCACGGGACGGCCAGTCTTGAAGAAACAGCTTGGCTACTGTCGCTGGTGCTGGATCTCAAAATCCCTATCGTCGTCACAGGATCGATGCGGCCCTTGACCGGCATTTCCTCGGATGCTCCGGCCAACTTGGCCGCGGCGATCCGCGTGGCCGCGGCCTATGCCGACAACCCGGATGTTCTCGTCGCCATAAACGACGAAATCCACTCGCCGCGCACGGTGACGAAGTCCCACACGCTTCGTCTGAATGCATTTCAGTCCCCGGGGTTTGGTCCGCTTGGTTTTGTTGACGGGCCGGTTGTCAATATCACCCGCGCCGAATGCAACCGCGAGCGAGGGAAATTCTCACAGGACCTCCTGCACCTCCTTCCGCGCGTCGATATCGCTCTCAGTTATGTTGGCGCAGATGGCGCAGCCATTCGTTCGTTCATCGGTGCCGGTGCAAAGGGGATCGTTTCGGCAGGATTCGGTCCGGGCATCGGCACGCCCGATGAGGTGCGCGCCTTAAGCGACGCCGTATCGGCCGGGCTCGTGGTGGTACAGTCGACACGAACCGGCGCGGGACAGGTGGTCGACAGTGCGCACCACCGATCAATCGGGATTATCGCCGGCAATGATCTCAATCCTCAGAAGGCCAGAATTCTGCTCGCACTGTGTCTCGCGAGAGGCGACTCTCCTCGCGAGATCGAGAAGATCTTTCAGTCTATCTGATCGCTGTCTTGCGAGGGCTGCCGCCAGATCATATCTTTGGCAATGCCCGTAAGCCACGGAATTTGGCTGGCGATCTGCGGCAGAGTATGGTTCTCGAGCATTTCTCGCGCAGCTTCCGCGATCCTTGGTCCGAGCGTGTCGAACTCGCCTCGACGGGTGACAAGGGTCAACTCTCTGGAGAATCCGGGACTAGGCAGAGGCAGTACTGAAAGCGCGGGTAGATGGATCGCCCCCTGCATCAGACAGAGCGGCGTCGTGATCGCAACACCGACCCCCCCTGCCACCATCGCAAGAAGTGAGTCCGACGTGTCGAAGGACAGAACCTGCGGATGCTCGATCCGCAATCGCCTCAAGTGTCTCTCGACCTGGTTTCCCATGTGCGAGCGCGCGCTGTAGCGAATGAGCCGGTGTTCGAACAGCACATCCCTGAGTGGGCGGTTCCGCAGCGTGTCGCCCCAGGCGACCGGCGCCACCAACAGGAAGGGCTCTCGATACAGCGGAAAGCGCATCAAGTCATCCAATTCCTCCATCGGATCGGACGTGATGGCTGCGTCGATCTCGTGACGCATCAGGGCATCTGTGTGAGCATGCGCCAATCCGGAAAACGCAGTTACCCTCAGCGCGATGGAGCCTTCCATCAGGTCACGTATCAACACCGGCCCGACCGCGGAAGCAAAGGTATCGACCATGCCCAAGCGCAGGTCCTGCCGCTCTGGCCGTAAGGCGGTTGCCCGTACCTCCTCAATGGCCCGCTCCGCACGTATGGCAATCTCTCTAATATGGGCAACGAGTACCCGCCCCGCTTCTGTCGGAACGAGGGGGCGACGGTCCCTATGCACCAATGTAACTTCAACCTGAGTTTCGGCGCGCTTCATCGCCTGTGACACGGCTGATTGGGTCATGCCAAGCTGTGCGGCGGCAGCACTCATGCTGCCTTCCTCTATGACTGTCGCGGCAATCTCGAGCGCATGAAGATCGGGGAGCGGCATGGCGTAATTTCAACTCGACCTAATGTTAATTAGTAATTCTGCTACTACTATCGAATTCCAATTGAAGCAATGGCCGTTATTCAGGACAGTATGAACGCACAGGCAATCCTCTCCGAATAACCACAAGAGGAAACAACCGGAGACTATCGACGGCCTGAATTAACCCAGCAAACGTAGGGGAACGGATATGATGAGTTTGAAAGCACTTGCACTCGCTGTCGGCGTTGCATTCGTCGGCACGGCAGCCGTCGCGCAATCGATAGAATGCGGCGACGACACCCTTTGCAAGGTCAAAGCCGCCGGTGTGCTGAAGATCGGCACGAAGGACGACTATGTTCCATGGTCTTACCGCGCCTCCGATGGCAGCTTCAAGGGCATGGAGGTCGATATCGGCAAGAAGATTGCCGAGGTCCTCGGTGTAAAGGCCGAGTTCGTGAAAGTCACGTCCGCCAACCGTTTCGAATTCTTGGCGCAAGGCCAGATCGACCTGATGATCGCGTCTGCATCCGATACTGCCGAGCGGCGAAAGATCGTCGCTTTCGTTCATCCGAACTACTACTCGTCCGGCTATACTGTTCTTCTCCCGAAAACTGTCAAGGCCACGGAATGGAGTCAGATCTCCAGCCAGACGGTCTGCGCTGTTCAGGGTGCCTGGTATAACAAGCCGGCGCAGGAAGAGTTTGGCGTGAAGGTCCTCGCATTTGCGGGTACCGCGGAGACTGAATCCGCAATGACCCAGGGTCGCTGCATCGGTCTTCTCGAAGACGACAATCAGATCAATGTTCGCCTCTCGAACGCGAAATGGGCCGACTACCAGATGCCACTGCCCATTCAGGCCGACACGCCTTGGGGAATGGCCGTCCGCCAGGCCGACCAGTTCGCGCCTTTCGGCTACTTTGTCGCCGGCATGATCGCCGAAATGCATCGCGACGGCACGCTGCTCAAGCTGGAAGCTGACAACGGCATCAAGAATTCCGCCTTCCTCACCAAGATGCATGACGCGCTGAAAGATCACCTCGACTGATCCTTGCACGTTAATTGGTCCGGCGCACACATGCGCCGGACACAGAGAGGATCGGGGTAATGATTACTGACATCCAGACATTTTTCCGCGAGCTGGCAGCCTCGGGAGTAAATCTGACGATTTTCTACGACGCGTTCGATTTTGATCGCTTCGTTACAGGTCTCGGCAACACACTGCTGCTTATCCTCGCCAGTTCATTTTTCTCGATCGTCATCGGGGCGGCCGGGGCGGCCGTCCTCACGTTGAGCAAAGGCCCGGCCGCAGCGGTCGTTCGTGGATACGTCGCCGTATTTCGCAATACGCCGCTGCTCGTGCAGATGTATTTCTTCTACTTCGCGGTGGGAAGCATCATGCCGGTGGGACAGAACGAAATCGGACTGCCGCAGCCCTTGATCGGGAGCTTCGCGTGGGCGGTCATATCGTTGTCACTCTACTCCGGGGCCTTCAACGTCGAGACCTTCCGGGCGGGCGTCGGGGCCGTCCACTCCTCCTATGAGGAAGCAGCGCTGGCGCTCGGTTATAATCGCAGACAAGCCTTCTTTTCCGTAACCGTACCTCTCGCGCTGAGATTTTCCTTCGCATCATTGGCAAACAATCTCGTTGACCTGACAAAGGCAACGACAGTGGCCTACGCAGTCGGTGTCGCTGAGCTGCTCTACGTTTCCAATCAGATCTGGTCGGATTCACTCAACACGATCGAAATGATGAACGTGATGCTCCTGATCTACCTGGTTCTGACGGGTGCCGTCGTCTTTATCATCAACAGGGTCGAAGCCGCGATGCGCTTGCCAGGATTTGGCCTGGGAGACGGACAATGAATCCAACAAATCTGCTTTCACAAATTCTGGAATGGATGCCTTTCGTCCTTCAGGGTTTTGCTCTGAACATCTTGATGAGCCTTCTGGCCATTGCGATCGGCACGATGTTCGGGACCTTTCTTGGTCTGGGGCAGCTATCCCCAGGCTGGATCATCGGCGCGCCTTCAAAGCTTGCGACGCAGCTGTTTCGCAACGCGCCTTGGCTGGTGCTCCTGTTCTATTGCATCTTCCTGATGCCGTATCAGATCAATGTCGGCGGAATTTCGATCCAGCTTCCGAGCTGGCTGCGAGCCACGATCGGCTTTTCTTTTCCGGTCGCTGCAAATTTCTCGGAGATCGTCCGAGGCGCCGTCAAGTCGGTTCCACGCGGTCAATGGGAAGCGGCAGAGGCTCTTGGTTATAGCCGTCGTTCGACGCTGTTTCGGATAATCTTGCCTCAGTGCATTACGCGGATGATACCCCCGTGGATGAACCTTTACGCTTTGCTCCTCACTGCGACACCACTCTCCATGATCGTGGGCGTTGAAGAAGCGCTCGGCAGAACGCAAGCCGCGGTTCAAGCGCAAAGCGACTCGCGGGTGCTCATCCCCATGTATCTCGCGCTGCTGGCAATGTTCTTCCTCTATACCTGGCCGATCAATCGGCTGTCGCTGTTGCTCGAACGCCGATTCCGCACGAAATGAGGTGCTGACATGACCCTTTCTTCAAACTCTCAGCCATTGATCTCGCTCCGTGGCGTCCGCAAGTCCTTTGGTAGCTTCGAGGTTCTGCGTGGCATCGACATGGACGTTCGCAAAGGCGAGGTCGTCGCCATCATTGGCCCCTCAGGATCGGGGAAATCGACGATCCTGAGAACGATTAACGGTCTGACCCCGATCAATGAAGGAACGATCAATGTTGGCGAGATCAAGGTCAGCGATCCGAAGCTGGACCAAGTCAAACTCCGCCACCGGGTGGGAATGGTGTTTCAGCAGTACAATCTGTTCCCCCACAAGACTGTTCTCGAAAACGTGGCAATGGCGCCGATCCAGGTCCTGAAGCAGCCCCGACGGCAGGTGGAAGACCGTGCCCGCAAACTCCTTGCGGAAATGCGTCTTCCCGATAAGGCGGACGCTTACCCTGGGGAACTCTCCGGTGGCCAGCAGCAGCGTGTCGCAATTGCGCGTGCGCTTTGCATGGAACCGGAGGTCATCCTGTTCGATGAGGTCACCGCAGCCCTCGACCCTGAAATGGTGAAAGAAGTGCTATCCGCGGTCAGGAAGGTCGCCGAGGACGGCATGACCTGCATTCTCGTCACCCACGAAATGGGGTTCGCCCGGGAAGCCGCAGATCATATCTATTTCACGGACAGGGGCGTGATCGTAGAGCACGCGCCTCCGGCTGAATTCTTCACCCGTGCGAGCGACCCGCGCACCAGAGAATTTCTCTCAAAGGTGCTGTGAAATGGCGACTGTCATCGACGGCAAGGCATTCGCGCTGCGTTTGCGCGACTACATACGTCTCCAAGTCGCAAGCCTCAAAAGCCAGCGTGGAATCGCACCCGGCCTCGCCACAGTGCTCGTCGGTACCGATCCGGCGTCGGAGGTATATGTCCGCAACAAGGCGAGGCAAACCACAGAGGCCGGCATGGAATCGTTCCAGCACAAGTTAAACGCCGATACATCCGAGGCAGCATTGCTGGAACTGATTGCCAAGCTAAATGCTGATTCCAAAGTCCACGGCATTCTCGTCCAATTGCCACTTCCGCGGCATATCGGCACCGAGCGCGTGATCAACGCCATCGATCCGACCAAGGACGTCGATGGTTTCCACGTCTCGAATGTCGGATTGCTTGGCAGTGGCCAGAAAGCGATGCTCCCGTGTACCCCACTCGGCTGCATCATGATGTTGCGTGAGCAACTGGGCTCTCTCAGGGGAAAGCATGCTGTCGTCGTGGGCCGGTCGAACATCGTTGGCAAACCGATGGCGCAACTGCTACTGGCGGACGACTGCACGGTTACGATAGCACATCGGTACACGGAAAACCTTCCCGACCTTTGCCGGCAAGCCGATTTATTGGTTGTGGCGGTCGGTAAGGCGGAGATGATTCAGGGCGACTGGATCAAACGCGGCGCTACGGTCATCGACGTCGGTATCAACCGCATCGAGAGGGCAGGCGAGATCCGCCTCGTTGGCGATGTCGATTTCCAATCGACTGCCGCTGTTGCCGACGCAATCACTCCGGTGCCAGGCGGAGTTGGCCCGATGACAATCGCGTGTCTGCTGTTCAACACCTTGACGGCGTTCTGCCGAATCCACGGGTTGCCCGAACCTCAGGATGCCGGTTTCGCGTTGGCCGAGGGGATCGGCGTCCTTCGCGAATTCCGACACGCAAGCTAAAATGACGTTTCCCAAGCGCACTCAAGCTGAAGCGCGCCAACTTGCCGGGCGCGTGCCGGGCATTTTTCGGGACTGACCCGTTAAATGAGGTCCGCGACAACGACACTTGACCACGCGTCTGCTCTTATTTTTACTCTAAGTAAAAATCAAACGTCTCTGGGGAGGGGATGCGGTTGAAACCGAACCGTAGTCGACGCGAAACCCGTGCGGCCATCCTCAACTATATTTGGTGCAATGGTGGTACATATAGGCCGAATTTGGCCGTGGATCTCGCGCTAACTGACGCAAGCATCTCCCGGATCGTTGCCGAACTGAAGTCGGAAGACGTGATCGCCGAGTCGCGCCATACTGCGCCCTACCAAGGAGGGCCGAGTGCATTTTTTACACTAAGTAAAAATAAACATGTCGGCGCGATCGAGGTCTCCAACAATTCCATTCACGTCGGCGTGGCGGCGTTAACCGGTGTGCCGATATTCGTCGAGCGTCTCACCCTCGTTGATGGCGCGGATCCACGGGTGGTAGAAGACGCCATGTCAAAGGCTGTAGGCGCGCTGGCCAGCGGCTGCGCCAGATACGGCACGCAACTCGAACAGATTGCCGTTGCCCTCCCCGGATATGGCGCCGGACGCGTCACGAACCCGATAATACCGCTCAACATGGGAAATTTGCTCAAGAGCCTGGAGCACGTATTTCCAGACGTGGCGGTCGAGATTGCCAACTCGATTGCCGCACGGGCGATTGCCCACCGTACGCGAATGCGCGTCGGTCGGAAGCTTGAAGGGCAGGTCCATGACGATCTCCTACAAAAGACGATGTAAACCTGTGGCGTCGATTGCGTGAGCTGTTTGCGCGGCGCGGGCGCCGCTATGCCGCCACCAGCCTGTTCGTCGAACATTTGGTGCCAGAATTGCTGGCGACGATGCAGGAATTGCAGGCCCATTGGCATATTCTGGTGCCGGAAGAATGAGGCCAGTCCATTCCTATTTCGAACAGAGATCGGAGAGAAGGCAGCTCCTCAGGTCTTCCAACAACTCCATGAAGCCCTTGGTGCCGGGTGAACAGCGCACCCATTTCAGCCGTACCGAGCGACGTGTCGCCAACGACGCCGTTGGGGTTGAGATCACGAGCGATCTAGGCGAGGTAATGCGGCGGCAGCGGCTGCAGATAACGGGTGTTGTCTTTCATCCATTCGGCCCTGAAGGGGAAATTCTCGGCTTTGTCCATGCGCACCAGATCCAGACGAAAATGCAGCATCATCGAGGCTTCCATGCCGCCGTGAATGCCGAAATTCTGCTCATGTTCGCCGATCAAGCCTTGGGGCTGCCGAAGCGTGACCACTGTGTGGCGACGACCGCCATCGAAAAGCGAACGCGCAATTCGCGCGACGATGTTCATGACATCGAGATTGCCGCCATGTGAATTGACGATCACCATCTTGCGCAAGCCAGTGGGAATGAGGATTTCCGCAGCGAGCGACAGGGTGCCGGGGCCGTAGATATGGAATGCGTGCGGAGTTCGCGTTGCGAAGCCCGCAGGCCGGGACGATCTGATCGCCGCGATGTTCTTTGACGGCCTCATTCAAAGCGTTCAAGACGCTTCCTTGGTCGCCGTATAGCGTCCTAACATCCAGGTGGCCGGCCTCGAAGCTCCTCAAAACCGCGCCGCCGGCCGGTATGGCCAATCTTCCACGACACGCACATAGGGCGAGCTTGGCAAGGGGGCGAGAGGCACGCGCTTAATCTTTGCCTCAGTGGCAAATGCTATGCCGACTCTCAAGCATATGTGGGTTCGAGCCGGCATTGTTTTCGCTCCTTGATATCGTGACAGCACAAGAAACGTTCCGGCAGAAGATACGCTGGAGGACTGTTTTGCCACAGACTGCTCGAACCATCGCGTTTCGCCGTTCGGCAGGGTGATGCTAAGGCACCGGCCATACCCGGTGGAGGGCTCCCGGAGAGCGGGGTACTTGATTCGAACGGCTACTGTGAGGCAATAAACTGCTCGACCAACCATTGACCAGCCGGACCCAACGCCTTTTCCTTCCTATAGGCAATGACCAAAGGGAAGCTCGGTATCCGGTCGGCCCCCTCCCAACTGTCCGGTCTCAGCTCGACCAAACGTCCCCTTGCGAGATCTTTCTCTACCCGTGACCGTGGCATTGAACCCCAGCCGACGCCAGCGAGGATAAGGTCGTATTTGGTTTGGAGGTCGTTGACCCGCCATCTGTTGACTGCAAGCACACCATAGTCCCGCCCACTGTCCAGGTGAGGGGCAGGGCTAATGACCAACTGGGTATGGTCTCGCAACAGTGCTGCGCTTAACCTTCCCTCCATTTGGCCAAACGGATGCGTTGGCGCGGCGACGGGGACCAGGTCGATCCGCCCGCAGACGCGGCGCTCGAACTCCTCCGGCTGACGCTCGGCAAGCAGGCCCAGATCGGCGACTCCGTCTCGCAAAGCCTTGGCTGCAGCATCGAAGGTGTCGGTCAAAATGCGGATTTCTACGAAAGGGAAAGTCGCATTGAATGCGCGAAGAACACGGCTCAACAAAGCCGGTGGCGCATAAGAGATAACGGCCAGGATGAGTTCGGCTTCCAGACCCATTGAGATGCCTTGCGCCTGGTGGCGCCAGTCTGCGACGTCTTCGAGGATGCGTCGCGCGCGCGGCAGCAAGGCTTTGCCGGCCTCCGTGAGAAGTGGGCGATAGGCCGAGCGATCAAAAAGCGTAAGCCTGCTCTGCTCCTCCAATTTCTGAATGGTGTAGGTGATCGCCGACTGCGCCCTGTTCAGATGCCGCGAGGCAGCGGCAAAGCCGCCCGCGTCGATAATCGTGACGAATACGCGGAATTGATCGAGAGTAAGCGCATCCATCGCAAATCCATGAGATTTGAATTCTTCACTGTTCAATATTTTTGCTCCACTGCCGCTGCGGTAAGACGGCTGCTCGTTCCGTCACTCCGGACCAGCTTTCGTCCCGCGAGACCGATCGACCCAATTCAGTCGCGCCTCAGCGTCGGATGGAATGATTGAAGGCGTTCTAAGCATATAACTCAATCAATTTCCTTGAACAAGAAGAGCTATATTTTATCACTTTTTTGTTCGGAGTTAGCAATTTAACCTCGTTTCCGAGGCTCACGTTGAGCAATTGGAATGAAGATACCCGTGTGGTCCGCGCATCAAGCCGGCTTTGATCACGGCATACAAAGACCAAGCGATTTAGTGTTCAGGAGACATACGAATGGCAGCCACCATGACAGCTTCATTTACCCCGCCCGCTGGCAAAATGCTGCGGATCAGCCTCTGGAGTGTTCAGACGCTGATGTGTGCCGCGTTCATTCTGTTCGGTTTACAGAAGCTCTTCATGCCCGTCGAGGCTCTGGCTGCTATGTGGCAGACTCAATGGCCAATCGAATATCCGAGCCTGTTGCGTTTTACCGGCCTCATCGATGTGGCGGGCGGGATCGGCGTCCTCTTGCCTACGCTTACTCGCATCCAGCCGCGTTTATGCGCGCAGACGCGGCAAGTCGCACGGCGAACATGACCGCCCTTGTGACAAACCGGATCATGACCCCGAACGAGGTTCGGGCCGTCCTGAATATGCCGCCACTCCCCGGTGGCGACGAGCTTATTAACCCCCACACGACTAGCACCGCAGCGCCGAAAATCGATCCCGGCCCGGAAAAGGAAGCCGCATGAGCGATCACCGCGCATTCTTTGGCGACGGGGAAAAGGTCTTCGCCTTCCCCTCCCGCGAACTCATTGAGGAACTGGAACGGAAAACCGGCCAAGGCGTCGGCGCGCTGTTCCGGCGCTTCCGGCAGTCCGATTACAGCTTTTCGGACGTGACCGAAATCATCCGGCTCGGCTTGATCGGCGGCGGCACTGCACCCGCCGAAGCTGACCGTCTCGTTTCCGTCTATGCCATCGGGCGACCGCTGGCCGAAGTCTTCGAAGTTGACTGTGCTTGCGGCGCTTGGCTGCGTGCTGCTGCAAATCTGCGCCATTATCTTCCATGCCACGCGTGGTGAGTTTGCCGCTCTTCCCCTCAACTTCATCCTTCTTCCTCTCGTGGCCTTCATCCTGTGGGGTCGCGGCAAGAGGGCACCTTCCTTGGAGTTCTACCATGAAGCTTTATTATAGCCCCGGCGTCTGCTCGCTTGCCTCCCACATTGTCCTACGTGAGGCCGGATTGCCCTTTACGCCCGTGCGCGTTGATCTGCAGACGCACACATTCGACGAGGGCGCCGACTACTACACTATCAACACGCGTGGCTATGTCCCGTTGCTCGAACTCGATGACGGCCAGCGTCTGACAGAAGGGCCAGCGATCATGCAGTACCTAGCCGATCGGGTGCCGGAGACGAAGCTTGCGCCTGCCTGGGGCACGATGGAGCGCTATCGACTTGTCGAATGGCTCGCCTTCATCAGCAGCGAGCTGCACAAGAACTTCGGCCCGCTATTCAGTCCCGCAATCCCTGAACAGGTCAAGGAGCTTCACCGCAAACGCGCACTCGATCGCTTCGGATGGATGGACCAGCAGCTCAGTGGCAAGGCCTACGTGATCGGCGATACATACACCGTGGCCGACGCCTACCTGTTGGTTGTTTCCAACTGGGGCAAGTACGTTGACGTCGACCTTTCGGGTTTTAGCAATCTGCAAGCAATTCTCGGCCGGGTTGCGGGCCGCCCATCGGTGCAGGAAGCGCTGAAAGCAGAAGGACTGGCATGAAGATTTTGTCAGAAGCCGCTCCTGCCAGTTGTTGCCATCGCCGCCCAGTCTGAAATCGCATTCGGAGGCCATTCAAGTCGAAACGTCGGCTTGAATGGAGCGCCTGGATGCTCGCAATTCTCCACGCCACCGTCAGAGACAACGCGCCCTGAAGCGGGCGACGAGGAGCCGTCAAACATGAACCAGCATCGTGCAAAAGTCGTGCATCACAAGAGCATCCCGCATATTCGCACCGCTGCCCAATTGCCTATCTTTATTGGCAATCGCGATGAAGCGCTCGGCACAATCTATAGCTTCGAAGGCCTTTCCGATGGCAAGGAGCATTTTGCGCTTAAGCTCGGCGTCCCCGATGAGCATGCGCCTCTGGTCCGGGTGCACTCCGAATGCGTGACAGGGGACGTTCTGGGCTCGGCGCGCTGTGACTGCGGTCCACAGCTTCAGGAGGCGCTGCTGCGTTTGTCAGAGGAAGGCGGCTATCTCCTCTATTTGAGACAAGAGGGACGTGGCATCGGCCTCTACCGCAAGCTGGAAGCATACCGGCTGCAGGAACTCGGACAGGACACCTATGCAGCCAATCGCGTTCTTGGCCATGGTGACGACGAGCGCGATTACACGGCGGCCGCTCAAATGTTGACCGCTCTCGAAATCACCCACATCACACTTCTCAGTAACAATCCGGACAAGCGCTCTCAGTTGGTGGCCGCCGGCATCGAAGTAGCTGCGGTTCGGCAGACGGGTGTTTTCGCAGGCCATCACAATCTTCGATATCTTGAAGCCAAGATTCGGCAAACCGGCCACACGATCGATCTGGCGCAGCGAATTGAGCAGGCAAATGCCCGCGACTGAGAGACTCGAGTTCATCAACGCGACTCTATGCACCCGTCTTGCTCTATCCGCGGCGAGGCGAGGGCGGCACACCGAGAACAGATCTTGTGGCGATTGCCATCCCGGCACACGAAAGGGGGCGGTGTAGTGTCGCAAGTGCGTTGGAACAACGTTGACCAACTTTCATTCGTTGGGACAAATGCCAACGAGCTCGCAGCAACCCTTTCTCGCCTGCATCCCGCAACAACAGTCTTTCCGGGGGGCAAGGAGCGGGTAGGTTATGAGATTCATATGTTCGGTATGGGAGAGCTCTCGTTCATCGCGAGCAGCTATGAAGACGATCTCACGATCCGTTTTCCGGGTCCAACCGATACGAACATGGTTCTCATTCCCGTGGCAGGAACTGCCGTTGTCACGGTCGACAATCGCGAAATGCTGTCCGCGGGAAACCACGGTATCATTGCCGATGGCATGTTAGAGAACCAAACGCGCATTATCGGACCTCGGAAACATCTCTGTATCAGAATACCCGATCGCGAACTGATCCGACGGCTCGCAGTTCGGTTGAACGCTCCAATAACAGGGCACTTTCATTTTGCGCCCGAAATTGATCTTTCGCGAGGCCCCGGCTTAAACCTGGTTCGGTTAGCTGCCATGATGCACATCGGTCTGGCGGACGGAACGCTATGTAAGTCGCCTATCGCGCTCGGCAATCTCTCAGACGCAATTCTCGAGCTGCTGCTTGAGGCCATTCCGCATAAATATTCCCATGAGTTGCACCGCATCGCCGAACCTCCTTTACCGCGGCACATCAAACGCGCGATTGACTATATGCAAGCCAATATCTTGCGACCGATCACGCTTCCTGAGATTGCGAATGCCTGCGGTGTGAGTGCCCGAACGTTGCAGGAAGGCTTTCGCAACTTTCGGATGACCACGCCCATAGCTTATTTGCAGCATTTGCGGCTGGAGGCTGCCCATAAAGACCTTTCATCACGTGAAAGCGGTTTATCGGTGAAAGCAGTCGCGCTGAAATGGAGTTTTGCCCACATTGGGCGATTTTCGGCGCTTTATCGAAAGCGTTTTGGGGAATTCCCTTCCCGTACACTTCGTGCGAGCGACTCATTAGACAGCTCGTACTTGGCCACGGGTGAAGCTCAACCGACAAATGCCCACCAGACGCATAACTGCCCATGACGCAGTCGAAGACTTTGACAATTGTACGAGCTGCGAGGACAAAGTCGTATAAGCGGTCATGCAAAGTTCCATAAATCCGATTATGCGATATGTTATATCATTACAACATGCATCCGTCCGTCAAGCACGTGCTCTGTCTCAGAGGCGCACCGTCGCGTCCCTCTACCGGAATTTGAAAATGCGTTCAGAAAATCGATCACAGCAATCCACAAAGCCCGACATCATAGATGTTGAGGTTGGAGAAAAGATCCGGTCAAGGCGTCGCGCCCTCGGGATAACGCAGAAGAAATTAGCTGATAGTGTCGGCGTCACATTCCAACAGATACAGAAATATGAGAAGGGCGCGAACCGGGTTGGTGCGAGCCGGCTCCTGCAAATTGCGAATGTCCTTACCGTCTCTGCCTCGTTCTTGTTTCCGAATGAAAGGAAGGCCAGTGCTGAAAAGAAGGAGCAGGCGGAATACCATCCTTATGCTGATCTGCTGGGCTTTCTAGAATCGAGCGAGGGGTCGGAGTTGAACGCGGCCTTTGCCCGGATAAGAAGTCCAGCGATTCGAGCGCGCACCGTTGCCCTTATCAAAACCATCGCGGAGGCTGGCCCCGACCGATAAAGCAGCATGTCAGCGGCCGACCGGTCCAAAGCGCCGTCCGCTAATCGCTCAACTTGGAACCCTATACACAACCAAAGGATGCTTACGAAACGCTGTTTGGAAGGATGTTCCTCGACCTTCGCCCCTAACGGCCAACCCTTTGCCGAAAAAAGAATTTTTGATTGTTCTCACGAATTTGTGACCACACTTTTGCGGACGTAGAAAAATATTTCTTCAAACCACCCGCACTACGCTTTAAACTTTAGGTAGCATCGCCGATGCGTTAAATTTTAGAGCGGATTCCGTATTACCGGACAAAGATTTCAAAGACATCGCATGAGCTTATATTCGGGCGTTGATTTCTTCCAGCTTGCTGAGCGGCACTCCGAGGCAGTCGCGATTGTGAAAGCATTGCAGCAAAGGCTTTTGCGCGAGGGGCACAGTGATGCTCAAGACTCTCTTGCCAATGCGATTGCCAGAGAAAAAGACATGCGAGCGGCGCTTGTCGAGTGGAAACCAAGATCGAACAACGAAGCGCAATTGAAGCTGCTCTACTTGGCACAGTATCTATTCGCCACGAAGAGTTCATTGAGTGACCGGGAAATGGCGGTGATCATGAATTCAATTGCCCATCTCAGCACGAAATAACAGCTGAACGGCTAGCTTTTCGTCACATCGACGCGATGTTAATGAAGTGCGTAGCCGTGGGCCTCGAACGTGGGTATGCTTTGGCGTCACGTTTGGATCAAATGGAATATGAGTAAGAATTTAGATAGCCACATCGAAGAGCTCGGGCTGCTTCAAACTGCCGACCCTGAGAATGAAAAACCCGTGTATCGCCGCCAAGGCTTCGACGGAATTTCCACGTTCGAGGAGCTCGACACCAAGTTGGGCGAAGAACTTCGTAAGTGTCGCCAGGCAAAGGACCTGAGCAGAGCAGACCTCGCGACTATGGTCGGTCTCAGTGAACAGGTCTATGGCCGCTATGAACGCAGTTCATCGAAAATGCAGGTGAGCCGGCTGATTCACCTGAGTGAAATTCTCGGTGTGTCACCGCTCGGCTTGCTTTTCGCCACGGCCCCCCACCTGTGGGGAAAAACGCCCGACGAAGCCGATACACGGTTTCGGATGATGAAATTGTTGGAAGAGCTCCCACCCGAAACCATGTCGTCGATCGTCAAACTGCTTGAAACCGTGGCGGTCCTTCAAGCAACGAGCGACGACCCTCTGCCCGCAACGCGATAGCTTTCTGCTGGCCAGCCGGGCGTTTTCGGGGTGCGCAAACAGCATGAATCAAAGGTCCAAGTTAAACCAGAAGCGGCTGGACTGGCTGGTTTGGTCATCTTTGATATCGAAGTAATAGGGGTCAGAGCGCAAGGGTCGCGCCTTGTACTCTGTAAATGAGCAGGAATTTGTTCCAGAAAAAATCCGCGTCACGCCATCGGATGTCGTCCGGCGCTGACCGCCATTCGACGAGCCCAAAAAGCGCTGCCCTCCCCTGCACTGGTTTACGGCACGCATGCACCGTGACTGACCTCGGACAGACATCGAGTGCTGATCGTCACCGTCCGTTGGCGTCCATCCCGCAGGGCATTCGGCATATCGCTCATAGCCCGGGGACCCCGCTCCTCCCTCGGGACATGTCGGCCATGAAAATCCAGGCTCCTTCATCGCCGAAATCAATTTTTCCATTGGCGGATGGCAGCTTTCAACCCCGCGCCAAGACGGATTGGAGGAGGCCGCACAAAGCAAAACTTCACAACCCCATTCGCTGGCATCTGCAGATGTCGTGGCCAGTCCGGCGAAAGCCATTGAAGCGAAGAATGCGAGAAGGTATTTCATTGGACCCTCCGTTGCTCAAGGGGTTATCGATCCCGACGCTTTGGCTGGCGCCGCGCATCAAGGAAAGGTGGTGAGATCTCGCTGTCGCGCTCCCTAAGCAGATTGATATCGGCCTGCGGCCTGCGCCCCAAGGTCTTGTCGATCGCTTTCCGGCGCCATTCCGGCATGTCGAGCACATAAGTTCGCCACATCCCGTAGCGCGCCGTCATCGCCGACTGTTGGGCCTCAACGTAACGCCCGTTTCGAGGAACCGTGCTCAGCTTCGCCCATCCGACCCTGAGCATTTCCAGCGCGAGATCGCGGTTGCCGACCCGGCACTGGCCCGCTAACGCAAGCGAGGAGCCGTCTGCAACCGCGTCACAACGAACGCTGTGGCGGCGGATCGTCCTCTTCAACCATGCTTTTGCCAACGCGCCGCACGGTATCGGCGCCAACGATGGCGCGGTCACAGGCGTTGCCTTGGGATCGAATGACCATTGCACCAAGTCGCAACTGTCTATGTCGGACAATCGCACAAGCATCCTGTCCGCCGGAAACCAGAGGGTCCGTCCGTCAACGACCGCGACCCGACCGCTCACGACGGTACGCTGCAGGGTCTCTTTGAATGCAGACGGGCCTTCATCCGCCAAGTCGGCGGCCGCGGAGCAATCATACGCCGAAATGGAAATCGCAACCGCACAGATGATACGACGGCTCATTTCAAAGCTCCCGGCTTCCTGGCTGCGCGGCTCAGTAATATGGCCGGATGTTGAACATCGTTGAACTGCCAGAGACCGCGCCGTGCCTCTCTGGCCCCCTGCTCTGCAACGGCATAGGCGGGGTAGACCGGCATCCCGGCGCTATCGAGGCTCGCAAAGCCGTAACCCTCGCTGATCATCATCATCGCAAGATCGAGCTTCTGACCGCCAACGAACGCATAGCAGACCGCAAAGGTCAGGTCCGTGCGACCGGCAACAGGGGCGCAAACTGGTCGGGTGTCCTTTACGAACGCAGCAAGCACGGCGATTGACGCCTCGCCACAGTCACGCCTGTTTCCCGACGCGTCGGTATAAGGGGTGCCCCTCAAGCATGCTTGAAGACCGTAGAGGCGATACCGCTTGCCAGCGGACATCCAGGTGTCGCCCGTCTCAAGCACTGTGCCTGGGGTGAAATCGAAGTAGCCGGCGGGCGCAGCGACAACGGCTTTAGTGGTTGTAAATGCCAAGGCCAATGCAGCGAGCAATGTCATCTTCATTGCTTCTGGACTCTCGGATCGGCCCACATGCCGAAGCCGCCCCTACTCGTCTCCTCAGCCGCAAGGAGATCTGGACGCATCGGCGTGCCATCAGGTTTTTTTGAAAGCCGCAGTGCCCCAAGCGATACGAGCTGCTCTTCAAGATTATCGACGGAATCGAGCGACCCGGGATAATGATAGTATCCGAAGCATGTAACATCCTGCAGCGACGCGTCGCGCTCAGTTAAAAACGCCCGGCAAAATATCACCTTCGCTGTCTTTACAAGAATCGCTAGTTGCTGCTGAGCGTAGGCGGCACAGGTTCCCGCGAACCCTTCCTTCTGATTGACCATGTCGCCAGCGCAGGGTTCCAGCCCATAGAGGTGCAGGCGGGTCTTCGCATCGATAGCGATGTCAACTGGCGTGTCCACGGCGAAACCGTTTGCAGAGGCAAAACCCTTTCGATCCAGCACCTTCCCTGCTGGATCATAGTACTCCACGACCAGAACCGTTTTTCCCGGCGCAGCCAACGATTTTACGTAGGTGGGATCGATCGTCCCGCCCGCCCAAGACGATGGCGCGACCAGGAACACGCACACCCCTACCAATAGTGCCCGTCTACGGCTCCTTACGTTTCTTGTTCTCAGCACTGCAACTCCAACAGGTGATTTTTCTCTTTTCGGCCGAAACTTTTCGATATAATGATGAACACAAATGGTAACGGAATCAATCGAAAAATCGCGTGCGCCCGGGAGAGACTCAACTTGTCCGGGGCAAACGATCAGTCGCCGGCTCAGATTAAGACAAAAGGGATTGCCGTGTTGAAGATCATATCATCCTCCCTCATATCGACCCTCTTCATAGCGTCGCAGAGTCCAGCTTTTTCGTTTGATTCTGCTAGGTTTTATTCGAACGACATTCACCCTGCGGATTTCGGCGGATCTGAGGTCAGCGTCGAAGAACCCAGCCAAAAAGACACGTTCGGGCTAGCGCCCTCGGGGCGAATCGACAGAGTCTCGTCCGATACCATTTCGAACACAAATGGTTCGTCTATCCCGGAGAGCTCCCTTCCGACCGATACCTCCGGTACCAACGCAAAACCGATTCGGAATTTGAACACATCATATTCAGATGCGCGCATCGCTCACGGCTCGATGAGCGAATGCGGCCCCTCGCCGATGACTGCCTCGGAAATCGAGGAACTCGTTGCGCGAACCGCACAAGCTTACGGTGTCGATCCGGGCTTGGCCAAGGCGATTACGTGGGCGGAAAGCCGGTTCGACCGAAACCGCAACAGCGAACAAGGCGCCCGCGGTCCGATGCAACTCATGCCCGCCACGGCGAGCGAACTTGGCGTAAGGGAGATCTGCGACCCGGTTTCAAATATTGATGGTGGCATTCGTCACCTGAAGCTGATGCTCGAAGAATTCCAGAATCCAATCCTTGCCGCAGCCGCTTACAATGCAGGTGCGCAAGCCGTCTACGACAACGGTGGCGTGCCTCCATTTAGCGAGACCGTTCGCTACGTCGCGGCGGTCATCAACCATCAAATGGGTCTGCAGATCCCGCTGAAGAATCGAGCCCGTGGAAATTCTGCCGGCATCGGATCCCCCTCCGCCAACGAAATGGCCAGTGATGTGATCGGCGCCCGAGGCAGCCGGTTCATCAAGGGCGTCATGCAGTTCTGAAAGCAAAGGAGACGTCGAATGAACACCAGCCTTTCTTCGCGCAACAAGAGCGCAATCCGTGTAGCCGGTTTGATGTCTGTGATCCTTGTGTCTCAGCTCATCACGGCTGACTACGCTGTGGCGCAGGCAACCAACCAGGCATTCGCCCCGCTTCAGACCGTCGTGCAGGCCGTGGTGGACTTCATCACCGGCCCGTTTGGTCGCCTGGTCGCCATCATTGCCGTTATCGGCTTGGGTTTCCTGGCCTTCGCCGGGCGGTTGAGCTGGTTCACCGCGGGCGCGGTCGTACTTGGCATCGGCCTGGTATTTGGAGCGCCTGCGATTGTTGACCAGCTGATGTCCACCGTCGGGAACTGACCGATGGCAGAGTTTGAAGACGACAAGCCAGTATTGACGCCCCTGATCATCGGTTTGACCCGGTCGCCGACGCTCTGGGGCGTCCCCTACATGGCCGTCGTCATCATCATCGGACTGACGATCATTGCCTGGCTTGCCACAAACACTGTGTGGGCGTTGCTGACGGCGCCGCTCGCCTACGTGATCCTGTTCACGCTGTGCACCTGGGACAGCCGAATCCTCGACGTGCTGCAGGTCGCAACACGTCTGACGCCCAAGACCCCGAACAACGCATTTTGGGGTGCCAACTCTTACGGACCGTGACGATCATGCTGAAGCTCATTCGAGAAGAACTGGGGTTTGGAAGCAAGCTCAACCGCGAAAGGCCGATGGCGAAGCATATCCCCTACCTGAGGCATGTCGCCGACACAGTCGTCAAGCTGGAGAGTGACGCATTGCTTTCGGTCATTCGCCTCAACGGGCTGTTTTTTCAGACCGAGGGTCAGGCCGAACTTAATATGCGATCCGTTGTGCAAAACACGATGATCAGGGCGCTCGGTTCGAGCCGCTTTTCTCTTTGGTCTACCGTGATCCGGCGTCAGGTCGAGAGCGATCTCGAAGGCGATTTCGCTGACCCATTCTGTGACCTACTCAATCGTCGTTACATGGCGCAATTGAGCGAAAAGCGCATGTTCACCAACGAACTTTATTTGACAGTTATCCGGTCCGGAATGCGCGGTGCACTGGCTATCGGGGACAAAGCGCGACGCCTTTTCGACAAGGCAGGTTCTCGCGACGCGGTGGACGACCAGCTGCGCGAAGAGGTCAGTGAGCTCGAAGAACTTGTCGGAAACATCAGCAAGGATCTTCAGAAATACGCTGCCCGGCCGCTCGGTATCGTGCATCGCAATGACGAACCCTATTCTGAGCCGTGCGAGTTCTTCCAGACGATCCTGAGCTGCGGCATTCCCCGCCGCATGCGCTTGCCCCGGATGAGCATTTCCAACTATGTCGGGAGCTCGCGCCTGCATTTCTCTCGGCGGACCATGCAGGCGCAGGGACCGGTGAAGGAGGATGATCGGTTCGGGGCGATGCTGTCGATCAAGGAATACCCTCCCTTCACCGGCCCCGGCATGTTGGATGGACTGCTGCAGGTCAATCACGAATTCATTCTGACTCAGTCCTTCACCATCACCGACAAACCGATCGCCCAAGAGCGCATCTCCCGTTTGAAACGCCAGATCGCAGCTTCGGATGAGGCCGGCAGTGATGTTGAAAACGATATCGACTTTGCCCTGAACAGCCTTATGAACCAGGAGGCGGTTTTCGGCCTCCATCACATGACCCTGTTATGCTTGTCGCGCGACCTCGATGGGATCAACAAGTCTGTTTCCGACCTCGGCGCCTGCCTGACGGACATGAACATCAACTGGCTGCGAGAGGATCTCAATCTTGAAGCGGGCTTTTGGGCCCAGCTACCGGGCAATCACAGCTACATCGCCCGGAAGGCGCTGCTCTCCAGCGCTAATTACGCCGGTCTGTCTTCGATGCATAACTTTGCCAGTGGACAGACGGACGGCACGCATTGGAACACACCGATCACCATTCTGGAGACGACCAGTCAGACGCCATACTGGTTCAATTTCCACCGCAGGGATATAGGTCATTTCCTGGTGACGGGTCCGACGGGCTCGGGCAAGACCGTCGTCTTAACCTTCCTGCTTGCCCAGGCCTTTCGCGTACGACCCGCCCCCAAAGCCGTTTTTTTTGACAAGGACCGGGGCGGCGAGATCTTCGTTCGGGCCATGAACGGTGCCTACGAGGTGCTGACACCTGGCACATCGTCCGGGTTCAATCCCCTGCAACTGGAAAACAACGGACCCAACCGCGAGTTCCTGCTTCGCTTGCTCAAGGCGATGCTCCAACACGGCGATGGCAGGGATTTCGATCAGGAAGAGGAAGACATTCTTGAAAGGGCATTGCTGCGGCTGATGCAGGAGCCGGCAGCCCAACGAAACCTTGCCAACCTCTCCGGTCTTTTAATCGGCCGCGCCCGCGCCGGACCAAATGACCTGAACGCCAGGCTCAGACCGTGGATCGATGGCGAAAAGGCTTGGCTTTTCAACGCGCAGCACGACGTTCTCACCTTCTCTGAGCAACAGATATTCGGGTTCGACATGACCAGCATCCTCGACAATGAGGAGCTGAGGACGCCCGCGCTCATGTATATTTTTCATCGACTGGACGAGCTTCTCGACGGCAGACCGGTGATGATCTTCATGGACGAAGGCTGGCGCCTTTTGCGGGATACGACGTTCAGCGACTTCATCGTCGACAAGATGAAGACGATCCGCAAGCTGAACGGCATCGTCGGCTTTGGCACGCAGTCGGCTGCCGACATTGCCCGCGCGCCGGCATCGCACACTTTGATCGAGCAATCGTCGACCAACATCCATTTCCCCAATCCGCGTGCGGACGAGGAAAGTTACATCAGGCGCTTTGGGCTAACGGTGAAGGAATTCAACTTCATCCGAACGACACCTCCGGAAAAGCGGACTTTCCTGATCAAGCACGGCAATGACAGCGTCATTGCCAGACTTGACCTCAGCGCGATGCCGGACATGGTCAAGGTCTTGTCCGGCCGCAAGGAGAGCATTGAGGAATGCGGACGGCTAAGAGATGAGCTGGGTGATGACCCTCTTGCTTGGCTTCCCAAATTTTGCGGTTGGGAGGCGTGGCCATGAAGCGTTTCGCCCTTCCCTTGTTCGCTGTCGCGGTGTTCGCGGTTCCTGGTCCAGCCTGGGCCGACGTCCCCGTTGTCGATGATACAATTCTGCAGGAAGACACAGCGCGCGACGAGACGACACGCAAAATCGAAACGACCGACAAGGACCGTCACACCATCAACACCTCGGTCACCTGCTCCATGTACCGGCCCTCCCGTCGCAACGATCCGGTCGGCGCCGCGGAGCAAAACGCTGAAATTTCCGGCCTCGTACGCCGTGTCGCTCGTGAAGAGGGCGTCAATGAAAACGAGTTCCTGGCGCTGGTCTACCAGGAGAGCCGGTTCAACCCGTGTGCCAAATCCGGCATGGGCGCGACCGGGCTGGCCCAGTTGATGCCAGGCACCGCGGCCGAACTTGGCGTCAACGAACACAATATCGAAGAAAACCTGCGGGGCGGCGCGCGTTACTACAAGCAGCAACTGCGCCGCTATAATGGCAACGTGGCCCTGGCCCTTGCCGCCTACAATTCCGGCGCTGGCAACGTCAACAAATATGGTGGCATTCCGCCGTTCAAAGAAACGCAAGGCTATGTGCGCAGCATCACGCAGGATTGGCTACCGGCCTTCGGCGGATCCGACAAATCAGGCATCCCACTGAACTTTGGTGGTGGCGAGACTGCCTACACCGGTATGCGAAACTCCACGCTAAACGCCATGGGTACGACCACGGCCACCTCGGACAGTCTCTCAAATGTCGGAAGCTGGTATCAGCAGTTGGCCGGGCTCCAGACAGGAACCATCCAGGACAGTTGGGACCACAATTCCACGGTGCGTAACGCCAACCTGGAAATGATGAACAACGTCATCAAGCTCGGCACCGCCATGGCCGACCTCATCAATTCGCGCAATGCCGTCACGACGTCCAACCTTTCGAGTTCGTCGCAATCCGCATCGAACGACGAGGACGAAGACAAGCCCAGGGACACCACTGGTCTCTGCGATCCAAAACTGAACCTCATCTGGGATCCCGAGCAACGAGCCTGCATCAAAAAACGCGAAGCTGCCTCCAACGTTCAGCTGTTGCTGCAACCACAATAGGAGCCAATCATGAAACTGTTGAAAGTGACTGCTGCGCTCGCTCTTTCGCCACTTGGCGTCGCCCATGCCGATGTGCCGGTGATCGACAAGAAAAACTACGAGATCGCCAAAGAGACTGCGGACACGACCACCAAGATCCTCGACACCAATTCGAACATTCTGAAAACGGTCGAGGACACCCTAAAGGCCGTGACAGGTGACAGAGGCAGCACGTCTCAACCGCTGCAGAACCTCGCCATCGGCCAGGGTTTCAGCGTCGCTTCGATGCCGTCTCTCGACAGCCTTATCAAAGGTGGGGTTCCCGACTTCGGCAGTATGAGTGGTGACATCTCCAAGGTCGCGACAACCTTCATCAACGGCCTGCAGTTGGTGAAGTCGTTGTCCGGTAAGGAAAACAGCACCTTCTCTGGCGACAAATCCTATGAGCAACTGGTCAACACTGTGCTTGGTGTTTCCGCCCTGATCAACGGATCGCAGAAAGCGACGGAAGCGCGGCGCGATGCGTTCGAGGCTGCCGGCCAGAAGATCGGCACCGCCGAAGATATCAAGGGCTCCATCGACCAGAACACCCAGTTGCAGGTGCAATCCGGGCTGACCCTCAACGAGATGATTGGCGTCATGAATGGCGCGGTATCGTCCCTGCAGGCCGACAACCAGCGGCGGCTAACCGATATCTCGAACAGCAAGAAAGCGCTTGCCTATGGCGATTAATGGCGCGCCAGGGCTCCTGCTTTCCTGCGTCCTGTCTACATCTGTCCTGCTCACCAGCTGCGGGACGGTCAAGGAAAAGACCGCTCCCTGCAAACGACCGGCCGAACTCACATCTTATGCGTCCGATCCTCGGCAAGGCTGCGGGCCAATGCGGCGCGTGAACGACCCAGCCGCCGCCTTCGCTGCGATCGGGCTGGAATAGGGGCTACAATGGAAGACTTTCTGGGTGACCTGCTTCAGCGAATCGAGGATTCGGGAACGTCGTTTTCCGAGCAAGCCTACACTGTCGTCGGACAGGAGATCTTGCCCCTCCTACAGCTTATGCTCGTTGCCTATGTGGCCTATTACGGCTTGCAGCTCTTTCTTGGAACAGCGCGTATCGGCGTTTCGGAGATTGTCGGCCTCATTGTCCGGATGATGATCATTCTCGCGCTCGTCAGTTCGTGGGCGAACTTCAACAATCTGCTTTATCAATGGATCAACGATACCCCCGAGGATGTTGGACGAGCGATCCTGGCCGCCTCCGGCACGGGCATCACCGAACCCACCAATGGACTTTCACAGATCTGGCGCACAGCCAACCAGGCGGCGTCCGCATTTGCCGAGCAATCGGGGTATTTTTCGATCCTTCCCAGCATGATCGGCGTGCTGATCATGGTTGGCGCGGGAATTTTCATCGCCGTCGCACTGGCGATCCTGATCCTGGCCAAGGTCATGCTGTGGGTGCTGATCGGCACCGCGCCGATTTTCATCGCCTGCATGCTGTTTGAGAGAACTCGTGGCTATGGCGTCGGCTGGTTCAACCAGGTTCTCACCTACGCGCTGATCCCCCTGTTCATTTATGTCGTTGCATCCTTCCTGATCGCCGCGATGAATCCCGAGTTGACAAAGATTGATGCCGCCAGCGGTTCCAGAACCCTCACGCTCGCCGATATTGCCGGCTTCCTGCTCCTCTGCGCCGCCGGTGCCTTCGTCATGCTTTACGTTCAGTCGATTGGCCAGGGCATCGCCGGCGGTGTTTCATCCGGCGTTGGATCATTTGGGATCGGAATGGCCAAGAGGTTCGGCATCACCGCTCCGTGGGCAACCGCTCGCGGAGCAGGTGCGGTTGGCCGCTCCGCATACCGCGGAGGTCGCGCCCTTCGCGACCGGTACAGATCCGGCGGGGACGATGAGAGTTCCGGCACCAAGGCCGCAATGCAAACGAAAATCACGCAGAACAGTACGCCGGCATAAGCTGGTGCCACAAATTCAAAGGGCATGAGGGGCAATGGCAGAGACGAATGACGAACGCTTGCGAACCTATTACCAGAGCGGCGACATCTGGGAACAGGAAGTCGTCAAGAAGGCCAAACGATCACGAGCGCTCGCATGGTTTGTCACCACCATCTTCGGTGCGATCACGCTCGTAAGCCTTGCGACGCTCGCCATGCTCGTGCCCTTGAAGAGCTTCGAACCTTATATCGTCGAGGTTGATAAGAACACCGGCTATGTCGAGGTTAAGACCGGGCTCACGAGGCCGACGAACCTGACCGAGCAACAAGCCATCACGCAGGCCAATATCGTCCGCTACATCCGGTCGCGAGAGGGCTATGATCCCTTTGCGATCGAACAGAACTTCGGCATTGCGGGCCTTCTGTCGACGGGAAACGCGGCCCGCCAGTTGCAGGATCTTTACAGCGCTGCCAATCCCCAGAACCCAGCAAGGATCTACGGGCGCAACAAGCGGGTGACGACTGAAATTGCCTCGGTCACTTTTCCCAATTCCAGTACCGGGATCGTCCGCTTCACAACGGTCGAGCAATCTGACACCGAATCGATCCCGCGGCATTGGATAGCCGTCGTTCGCTATCGCTATACCGACACTCCGGCAACCAACGAATGGCGTTTTGAAAACCCGCTCGGTTTCCAGGTCTACGACTATCGCCGCGATCAGGAGACTGTGACCGAGGGCGGCCGCTGATGATTAGTCGCATTCTGCTCGCTGTCGCCCTGACAGCAATCGGATCGTTGGAAACTGCTTCTGCGGCGCAGACTCCAGCCTCAGGCCGGCTTGATCCAAGGGTCACCAGTGTCGTGTATCAGCCAAACAACGTTGTGCGCGTCTTCGCGACCTATGGCATTTCAACGATGATCATTTTCGACGAGGACGAAAAGTTCGAGACCGTCGCGCTCGGCGACACCGAAAGCTGGGATGTTGTGCCGACCGACAAGGGCAATATTCTCTTCGTCAAGCCCAAAGCCAGACAAGTCACCACCAATATGAATGTGGTCACGACAAAGCGGATCTATTATCTCGAACTCAACGACTATGCGCCTGAGGACGGCAGACAAGTCTTCGGCATACGCTTCGTCTATCCGGAGAAGGATCTCAACGCTTCCCTCCGCAAGGAGGCTGAGGCGCGCGCCGCCAATCCCAACATGGCAGGCATCGACAAAGCCAATGTCAACATCGACTATTCATTTTCCGGCGACGGAAAGCTGAAGCCTTCGATGGTGTTCGACGACGGCAAGAAAACATTTTTCAAGTTCGGCGCGACCGTGCCGGCAATCTTTGCAGTCAACGCCGATTTCACTGAGACCCTGCGGAACTTCCGACGTGAGGGCGAATACATCGTCGTTGACGGAACCGCGACCCAATACACCTTGCGTGACGGCAACCA
The DNA here is from genome assembly GCF_002968635.1 of Neorhizobium alkalisoli. GTDB lineage: Bacteria > Pseudomonadota > Alphaproteobacteria > Rhizobiales > Rhizobiaceae > Neorhizobium > Neorhizobium alkalisoli. The sequence continues at coordinate 145,224 of NZ_PVBN01000010.1, forward strand.
ATGGACCTGCATCTTCAATTTGAGGAAGCCGGACTTCGGGGCCCCTGACCCCGACATCATGGCTCCGAGCTTTGACGAGAAGGCTAAAACGCGCCGAAGGAGCGGAAACTGATGCAGCGGTCTCCAGAACTCGAAGCGATGCTCGCTGGCGACGAGGTTGACGTCAGAGACAAACGCGCCCGCCGAAAGCAATTGTTGGGAGGGGCCGCCCTGCTGTTCGGCGGGGCGGCGCTGGCCTATGTCGTCGTGTTTGCGCCCGAGCAGCGCAGGCCGGAAAGCGTCAGAGGCGACGAAGAGTTCACCACAACGACGTTCCGGCCGCCATCGTTTCTGCGCGAGGGTGAAAAGCAGCCGGAAAAGGATCCTGAGCCGATTATCAAACTGCCTGATCCCCCGGTCGAAGAGGAAAAGAAGGAACTTTCGGATACAACAAAGTTCGAGGTTCCTCCTCCGCCGGGCATCGTCGAAACCAATGGGGAACCGGTCGTCCAGCCTGAAAAGGTCGAGGAGTTTCCGAAACGTTTCCTCTCAAAGCAGGTGGTGATTGACTCGACCAAGGCCGACGGGCGTGACACCTTGGGTGCTGGCAGTACCGAGGGCGGACCAACGGTCGCCGGCGAAGATCGAAACAGCAAATTTCTCGCGTCCGCTTCCGCGATCGGAGACCGATCTGCGCAAGCCCGGCAAATTGATCGCATCGATGCGATGATCCCGGAAGGGACGTTGATCCCAGGCATACTGGAAACAGCCATCAACAGCGACCTGCCTGGGCAGATCCGGGCCATCACTTCACAGGATGTCTACTCCTTTGACGGGCGGCGCATTCTGATCCCGACCGGAACAAGGCTCATCGGGGAATACCAGTCCGAGGTCACGCGTGGACAGAAGCGTATATTCGTCATCTGGACGCGGTTGCTGCGGGACGACGGCGTGACGGTTCGGCTCAACAGCATCGGCACGGACAGCCTGGGACGCTCTGGCCTGACAGGACTTGTCGACAACAAATGGCGGGAACGTTTTGGATCGGCAATCCTGCTTTCGATTGTTGGCGCCGGCTCCTCCTACCTGACGGGTTATGGCAGTGGATCCTACTCGAGCAACGGGAACGGCGATTCCGATTCTGACCGTGCAGCCGAGCTCGCGCGCGAAACGATCGCGCAGACATTTTCCGACATGGCAAATCAGGCGCTCGCAGAGAACCTCAAGATACCGCCAACGATCAGCCTTCACCAGGGTGAGCGCATCTTCGTCTATGTCCGCCAGGACCTCGACTTCTCCACACTGTATCCGGATCCCGTCGAGGAAGCCTTGAAGGAGATCAAGCATGAGCGAGGCATCCGCCAAAATCAAAGCCGCTGATCATAGTCCTTACTATTTTCTGCGACGATCGCTTGCCCCCCTGTCCGAGTTTCTGTCCGATCCGACAGTGGTGGAAATCTCGGTCAATCGACCAGGGCACGTCTATATTGAACGGCTCGGCGCCGAGGTGATGGAGCATCATGAAATTCCGTCGCTGACAGCGGCCGAGATCGAAAACATTGGGGAACGCGTTGCCGGCGCAACGCATCAGTTCATAAGCCGAGCAAACCCGATCCTCTCTGCAGCCTTGCCAACGGGGGAGCGAATCCAGATCGTCCTGCCGCCGGCAGCGGCCGACGGTGGCGCCATCTCCATCCGCAAACAGGTTACGAGTGACTTCACCCTCGAAGAGTACCGGGACAATGGCTCGCTGGATAAGGTCTCTGTGGCGGTAGCAGGCCTCACCGATGTTGAGCAGGCGCTCATCGAACATCTGAGAGGGGAGCGCATCTATGAGTTCATCCGGTCGGCCATCAGGCAGCGCGTCTCGATCCTGATCAGCGGCGGAACGTCCACCGGAAAAACAACCTTCCTCAATGCTTGCCTCAAGACGATCGACCCCTTCGAGCGCATCCTGACCCTGGAGGACACGCGCGAGCTATTTCCGCCACAAAAGAACACCGTCCACCTCCTGGCTTCACGCGGCGATCAGGGAACGGCGCAGGTCACGATCCAGTCGCTGCTCGAGGCGTCGCTTCGAATGCGACCCGATCGCTTGTTCGTCGGTGAGATCCGAGGATCTGAGGCATTTGCCTTTTTGCGGGCCATCAATACCGGGCACCCCGGGAGCATGTCCACCGTTCACGCGGACACCCCTCTCGGGGCCTATGAGCAACTTGCGATGATGGTGCAGCAAGGCGGAATGTCGACAGGCTACTCCAAGCAGGATCTCATGTCGTACATCCAGATGGTGATCCCGATCGTCATCCAGCTGAGACGCGAGGGTGGCCGCAGAGGCGTCTCCGAAATCTACTACGCGAGGCATTCGGCATGAGCAGGACATATCTCGCTGCTTATCTGCTTTTCTGCGTGCTCATCGCTGTGGCGATCTGGATCATCGGCTATGCCCTGATACTTCAGTTCGTCTACAAGGACAGCCGCATCCTTCAATTGACAGTCACAGCCAACCCGTTTGCGCCGCTACAGCAATTTTGGCTCTATTCAGACAATCGCGCACTCCAGATCGCCGCGGCGGGAGCGCTCGTTCCCGCAATTGGCGTTGCCACGGGAGCCGGCGTGTTCGGTTTGCGCCGCCCTTCCAACCCATTGGGAGACGCGGCGTTTCAGGATGTTAGCTCGATCAGGAAGGGGCGGTGGTTTCGCAAGGAAGGGCACATCTTCGGCAAAATGGGCCGCAATATCTTGCGACGGCTCGATGATCGGCATCATCTCATCATTGGCCCGACCCGATCCGGTAAAGGCGTCGGATATGTCATTCCGAACGCTTTGATGTTTCCAGGGTCGATGGTCGTCACCGATCTCAAAGGCGAAATCTATCAGCAAACCGCAGGCTACCGAAAGGCGAACGGGCACCAGGTATTCTTGTTTTCGCCAGGGGCGCCAAAGACTCATCGATGGAACCCGCTGGATTTCGTTCGGCAGGATCGCGGCAGCCGCACGATCGACATTCAGAACATGGCGAGCATTCTAATTCCTGAAACGCTCGGCTCCGATAATGCTGTCTGGCAAGGAACTGCTCAGCAGGTCATTGCCGGGATAATCAGCTATGTGCTGGAGAGCAGCCACTACAGAAACCGTCGCAACCTCGGTGAGGTCAACAGCATCTTCAACGCAGGCGTCGACCTGCAGGCCCTGATGAAGCTCATCAAAGAGAAGGAGCCGGATCTCTCGCGGTTCACAACAGACAGCTTCAACGCGTACATTTCCCTCAATGAACGGGCGGCCCGCTCTGCGCTACTCGACATCCAAAAGGCGATGCAACCGTTTCGCAATGAACGCGTGATTGCAGCGACCAATGTCACCGATATCGATCTCGCATCGATGCGCCGGCGGCCAGTTTCAATTTATCTGGCGCCGAATATCAGCGATGTGACCATCCTACGCCCGCTCCTGACCTTGTTCGTTCAGCAGAGCATGGACCTGCTGACCCGTGAATTCGATCCCGGCGCCCTGCCCGCCTATTTTCTGCTCGATGAGTTTCGGCAATTGAAGAGGATGGATGAGATCATGAACAAGCTCCCCTATGTCGCTGGTTACAACATCAAGATGGCCTTCATCATCCAGGATCTCAAAAGTCTGGATGAAATCTACGGAGAGACATCTCGTCAGTCCCTGCTCGGCAACTGCGGTCTGCAACTCATTCTCGGCGCCAATGACCAGGCCACGGCCGAGTACGCCTCTCGTGCGCTTGGCAAGAAGACCATCCGCTATAAGTCGGAGTCTCGAACTTTGGAAATGATGGGGCTGCCGCGGCGGACGAAAGTTGAACAGATTCGCGAACGCGACCTGATGATGCCACAGGAGGTTCGTCAGATGCGGGAGGACCGAATGCTCCTGCTCGTGGAAGGGCAGCGAGCTATATTCGGACAAAAGCTCCGATTTCATGAGGTAGCTGAGTTCAAGACCGCAGTACAATACGCTGCTGAGAACCAGCCTACCGTCCCCGAGCCGGAACTTGTTTCCCTGTTGCAAGTCCCGGCGGTTGCCGAGAACTATGGGCGTATTTCGATGTCATCAGGGGAGGATCGTGGACCAGCTCCCGCCGAGGCGGCTGATACCAACATCCCAGATGTCGTCGCCAAGGCGTTACCGTTGGCGCCGAACAGGAAGGGTGGAAACATTCCGGATTTTGGCTCCACTCAAGGACCGGCCAGCCCGGAAGACGAAGCCGCCGAGAAGATAGAGTCAAGACTAACACCGACCGCGGTACGGCTGCGCGAAGCAATCGATAAGAAGCTGATGCAGCCCGGCGGCGTCTCACCAAGGAGCAGACTAAGCGTCGCTGAGATTTTGAAGCAGACAGTCCCGGATCCAGCAGAGGTCGGATTTGTCTAAGGAGCGCGAACGCCGTAGATACCGTGCGCGTCCACAGCAGCGATTGCTGTCGCCGCAAAAGTCTCTTTTGCAATGCCGCAAATGTCAGTCGTAAAACGATCGCTTTAATTGGGATTTTTGCGAATATTGAAGAAAGACCGTTATGGGCGTCTTGATTTCCGGCAGTTCCAACGTTGGTAAGACGACATTCGCGGCGCGCCTAGCTCAACAGCTTGGATGTAACGTGATCTCGACGGATAGCATCGCACGTCATCCCGGCCGGCCTTGGCCGGACGTGCGTCCTCCTGTTGCCGAATATTATTCTCGCCTTTCGCATGAGACGATCTATTGGTTTCTCAAGGTACACCACGAAAACATGTGGCCGAGCATACGGCGACGAATCGACTCCGAGCGCCGTGTTCAAAAGCCCTTCGTGTTTGAAGGGTCTGCACTTCGGCCTGAGTATATAGCTCCCCTCATTTCCGGCGAGCTGTTGGGGGTTTTCCTCTATGCCGACAACGATTTCCTTCGAGAAAGGATGCGATCGGAGGCGAAATATAACCAATCTGATGAGACTAGGCGCATCATAACCGACAAATTTATAGACCGATCCTTGCGCGACAATTCGGAAATGTATGTGGCTGCCAGGAATCATGACATGAGGGCTGTGGACACCTCGGACGACCTTGCCGTGGCCACTCTCTTTGATGAGTTCGTGCAGCAGACGCTACTCCTAGCCTAGCCAAAATCCTAATTTTGCAGCGCTGCAAAAGTCGGGGTAACATATCGAGCAAAATCCGGGATTTTCGCGAACGCTGAAATGTATCCGATGTGATCGCTGACGGTCATCATCGGTCATTCCATTCCCTTTGCAAACCTGTCCGCTGTCGTGCGTTCGCATGACAAGTCGGGGTGCCTCTCCATGCGAAGCTACGTGGATGAAAGCACCGGGACAGGAGGGATATCGTGGACATCTACAGTCTCGCCATCACACACATTCGAACCGAGCCTCGACCAGTGCGGATGAATGCGTGGGCCGAGGATCGCTATTACTCAAACCACACGGGCCTGCGCTTCAGAGCAGGGCTGCTTGGGTCGATCGCTATGGCAACCGGCATGATCATGATGCTTGGCATCACCCTGATCTGAGCAGTCCCGTGGAATATGATTCCGACCGTGCTATGCAACTGTCTGGCATTTTGCGGAGATCATGGATGGACGAAGACGAGGCTAACAAAAACGCAATCTTGGCAGTGCTCCGCAGCGAGACCGAGGCATGGTTGCAGCGGGACTTCGAAACATTGGCGAACCACTGGGTACAGTCACCGCAGACCCGGAGAATGGAATATTACGCCTCTCTTGGCGTACGGGTCGATGAAGGCTGGGACGTGATTGCTGCGCGACTTAAGACGATCGTAGAGCGTTTCCCGCAGAAGCGGGCTTTTTCGGAGCACGTTCGGTGGGACAAGATCAACGTCATCGTTGCTGAGAGTATGGCATGGGTCACTTATGACCAAATCGGGATCGACGGCGGCGATGATCTTAAACGCGAGCTAAAAATTCTGCACAGGGTCGATGGGGTCTGGAAGATCAGCTGCGTGGTGATGATGGAAAGTGCCGTCCAGCAGGCGAACTTCCCGCTGATCGAGATCAACGCGGATATGCGCATTCTGTGGACGAATGGGCTCGCGCAGGAGCGGATATCCGGCCATCAGGGACTCGCCGTCGCTGCTGGTCGACTCCGCGCTAAGCGGAGCGAACATGCCTCCGCGCTCCGTGAAGCTGTCAGCTTGGCTTTTCGCGAGTTGCAGGGGCAGACACGACTAACCTTATCGCCGAAACAGGCTTGGCCGGTGATCCTTGGCGAGGATGCCGCGGGGGTGCCGATGCACTGCTGGATCCATCTTGAAGATGGCAAGGCGCTAGTGTCGTTCGATGATGCGGAGACGATCGCGCGCCGGATTGATCAGGCGCGGGAAGTCTATGGTTTGTCGCCGGCGCAGACCAGGCTCGCCCGTCTCATCGTCGATGGACATGATCTGGCATCCGCCGCCGAACGCCTGGCAGTCAGCACTAATACGCTACGTACTCAACTTCAGCGTATTTTTGACAAGACTGGCGTGCGTAGTCAGGCCGCGTTGGTGCGTTCACTGCTCAGCGTAGAGGCACCCAACAATTGACCGTATCTTGGGATTGTTCAATTGCTCACCTTCCGACCGAGGACGACACAGCTGTCGCGGAAATCCTGAGATTTGCATCCCTGCCATTCGCCGGTCGAATTTTGCCGTATCATCGAGCTGTGATTCAGATCGAGCGAGGAGCCAAGATGACCGAAGATATCAGCGTCGAATTTTCTTTGTTTGTTGAACATGGGCGGGAGAGAGAGGCCGCTAATTTCTATGCCGCCGCCTTTGGCGCGCAGGAAGAGAACACCAATGACATCGATGGCGCTCTGGCGGTTGTCGAAATGCGGTTCGGAAATCTGCCGGTATGGGTTGCCGGCTCCAACCCCAATCGCGAAAAGTCCCCATCCTACGGCGGCCCGTTCTTTCCGAAAGCACCAGGGGCGGTCAGCACGATTTTCCAGCTCAAGGTTGGCAACATTGAAGGTGTGGTGCAGCGCGCCCTTGCGGCCGGAGCCGTGATCCGCGACGAAGTCCAGACTGACATGATCGGTCGCCGCGTGGCCTCGATCTTCGATCCGTTCGGCCACATTTGGGCGCTCGTGGAGCGTAAGGCCGAGGGCATGTCACTCGCGGCGTAATTCTGTCGCAAATGTCTGTCGCGAAACTCTGACTTTTGCGAGCGAATTTTGCGACAGATTTTTCTCTGAATTTTCAGCGCCGCCAAACTTGTCGCGAAAGTTAGGACTTCCGCAAATGAGCCGGGAGGTAGGGAAATATGTGCGACGCCACTTCGCGTCTAAAAACGAATCTCAATTGAGCCATGCCGACACGGTTGCCCACGCCAGAGTAAGACCGCGATCGACAAGTGCGATTAGCATGAGGACAAAAATGAGAACGCCAAATACCCCGGCGACCCCGTCGCTTCGCTTATTCTCTTCCTCAACTACGATGATCCGTCTTTCGTCGCGCATCACGTTATCTCCTACCGTTCGCGATCATCTTGGTCGCGTTCGTTCCGCTCTTTCGTCTCACGCTGAATTTCTTCCAGGCGAGGAACATGCTGTTTCGCGGGATCGCTCTTGGTCGTGTCGCCGGTTTCTTGCCGCGAGCCGGTTTCTCCCGGACTCTCTTGACTTCGGGCATCGCGATCGTCAGGCCGGGCGTGCGATTGCTCTCCATAGGGCGTACCGCGATTGGCACTGGAGGCTTCATCGGATTGATCTCTAGAGGTGGACTTTCCATCCTCACGCCTCTGACGATCGCGTTCGAGCGCCCGCAGCGCCGTTTTCAGGTCGTCATCGAATTCCGCAACCTCGCGAATGATGCCGTTCCCTGACACCCCGAGCTCCGCCGCCCTGGTGATGTGTGCATCCAGCTCTTTCTTCAAGCCCGGTAGTTCGTCAGGCCTTTCCGCTGCAGTTCGCTCGATTGCTTCTCGTGTTCTCTCGATTTCGACAAGCACCTTATTTGCTGCATCGGCCGCGGCAAATCCATGTCTCTCGACCGCGTCGCTCCACCGTTGTTTGTCATCCTGCCGGCCGTCGGCCCCTCGTTCTTGAGACGATTGATCCGAAATTCCGGACGGGCCACGGACCTCAAGAAGTTCAACGATCTCACGGCGAACATTGACATGTTCGCGCGCCGCCTGCGCAATCTCCTCGAAATCCTTGCGCTCCTCAGGCGGCATGGTTTTCTCCGCCTGGAAGAGCGCAGTCTCGACCCGTTTTTCATATGCTTCGAATTCCGGTCGCGTCATGTGGCGCATATCGTCACCTTCAGAAACAAGCTCTGCCAACTTTACCAAATGTGTTCGAAATTGCGAGCCAGAATTTCCGGTTTCTTGATGAACTGTCTTGCGGGTTCCTACCGTGGTTCTGACTTCCTCCAGCCGAACGATCTGTGATCTGATGAAGACCCGTTGCGACTCAAACTCTTGGGATTGCCACCTTTCCCGCCACTCTCCGTGTGCCTTCTGCATATAGGCCTGGCTGCGGGAGGTTCCCGAACGATTGGATCGATCATCTCGTTTGTCACGGTACCGCCGCTCCGCTGCAGCACTGGTCCCTTCGTGCTCAGTGCGACCGATTGTGTTCACCGGACGAGCCTGATTCTTCGAATAGCTGGGGGCGCTTGCGCGATCGCGGCGATCGGTCATCTCCATGTTGATGCCATGTGCCCGCGCCTTCTCGGCCATGCCAAGCCGCCACTGGCGAAACGAGGCGATGGTTGTCTCGACCCGGTCGCCGGCATCTGACCGCATCGCGACGATGGCGTGGACATGAACGTGGGGACGCTGACCCCCGTCCGCCTCCGCCTTCGGATCGCTGCCTGCATCGTGGAGCGAGAAGACGTAGCGATGGCCCGCGAACTGCTGGCCTAGAAAATCGCGCGCGGCACTTTGAAACGCTTCCGTGTCCGTGCCCGCGCGCGCCGAGAGGATCAGGTGCATGACATCACGGGGTTTACGACTGTGGAGTTGGTCTCGCCATTCGAGCTGAACGAGATGACCAGCTTGCTTGGCATCGGTGATCATCCGCCCCTGTTCGTCCTGCACCTCGCCCTTGTGTGATGCCACCATCGAGCGCACCTGGCTCGTGCCATAGTCAGTCCCGTTGCCGTAGCCAGTAAACCGAAAGGTCGCGTCCGCCCCGGCACCCTCCATGCGCGTCTGCACGATCGCCGCGGCCTTGTCGTCCGCCGTCAGTCGCTCACCGTCGGTACTCCTAAGAACCGTCACGCCGTCAACTTCGAACCCGCTTCCATCCGCGCGGGCTGTGACCGCAAAAGCGAAGGCGCGGTTCCCCAAGCCGTGTTTCACAATCTCGCGAGCTCGGTCAAAGAGGTCATCGTCAGCGCGGCCGTCATCGGCGACCGCGATCTTGAAGAGGCCAATATCCCGGCTCTCGGCCCGGTTCTTCATCAGGTGATCCCATTCGTCGCCGACGGCGGAGAGTTCATCACGGCCACGAAGCTGATCGCCACGTTCGTTCTCGACCACAACGGCGCCATTGCGGGAGACATAATTGATCATCGCACCCAGTCTCGACCCGCCGCCAAACGATGCCATCTTGACGACGGCCGGTTGGCTACCAGAGGCAAGGCCGGCAAAGCGTGCGCGCATGGGCCGATCGGCGCGACGCTGGACGCTGTCTGGACGACCTTCTCCACCCCTGCGAAATCGAAAGCCCGATGGCTTTGCCATTCCGGTAGACCCTGCCGGCGCCACACCCCCTCCCCTGCGCCGGCGCTGATCCTCTTCTGGCAAGGTGCGACGACCGAGCGTCAGATCATGGAGCAAGGCTGCCTTGCGTTGCTCCCATTCAGCCGTGAACGCGCCGAGGAAAATCTCCATCACACGCTCCCGACGCGTTCACGAGCGCCACGCTCGGCAAAGGCCTGCAGTTCGAACAGCACAATGGCGACGACGCGTTGAACATCATCGATCACCCTTTTTTCCTCTTGCGACTGACCCGCCTCACCTCTGTTACGTGCTCGCGCCAACTGGTTGAGGTTGACACCGACAGCCTTGACGTCAGCCAGAAGCAGGGAAAGCACCGCCCTGTCCGCATCGGAAAAGAATGGACGCGCACCTGCTCCCTCCAGGGAGAGAGAGCGCAAGAACCCCGAAACCGTCATTCCGGCAGCTTCTGCGGCATCTTCAATCCGCTCGATTTCAGTCTTGCTGAAACGCGCATGGACCACCTTGTCTCTGCGCTCCCGCCTCATGTCATCGCTCGCAAACGCACCCATCGGACCTTCCCTTGGAGCCGGCCGCAGGCCTCATCGACGGCTTGTCTGTCGATCGTCAGCAAATTTGTATCACAAATTTGCGTATCCTGCCAAAAGTAACTTTACCGAATCAGTAACATCATTTCAAGTCTCGAAGCGCGATCCCAACCGTCCGACGCGCTGGAACGATGTCTCCCCCGAGCTTTGGCTGTAGCGCCACGATGTAGCGAACTGGCCGTCGGCCTACACTACACACATATACTACATGCCTACCAAACATTTGCTGTGTATGACGTTTTTCTATATCGCTACCGTCGCTCACGACCTGACTACAATGTGAAGCTGGGGTGGATCTGTGCAATGTGGAATATATTCCACACTGTAGCCGCGGAACGCTCACGCTTTGACCGCATCAATTCCAAATGAACATACTGTATTCATTTTTTGCTTGCGTCCGAGCTGGTGTTGGAAGCACAATGTCCACCCCGGAGCAGACGCGGAAAGATTCCATGACCCGAACCTATGCGGCGGTGAGTAACAAAGGCGGTGCTGGCAAAACGACGCTGGTGACCCTTATTGGGGGTGAGTACGCCCTTCGAGGGGAGCGCGTCCTGTTGATCGACGCCGACAACCGGCAGAACCTTTCAGGCTGGTGGCGTCTGTGTGCCGAAAAAGACAATGTGCCCGGCAATATCGAAGTGACTGTCGCCTCCACGCAGAGATCTATAGAGCAGGCAATCGACAATCTCGGGCGAGCTTTCGACCTGGTGATCATCGACGCGCCGGGGGTGGACAGTTCGCTGCAGACCACCATTATCCGCTCCGCTGAATTGGTGATTTCTCCCATACAGCCGGCGATCAAGGAACTCGAGGCGGCAGGTCAGGCAGTGGCGGCGGTGAACGAGATCAACGACCGGTTCGGTCTTTCCATTGACCACATTAACGTCCGCACTCGCATTTCCGTGCCGGGACGCAATCTAGAAGCCTATCGCTATATCCGACCTTTTGTCGCCGGCCTGGTCGAAGGAGACTATCGAACGCGATTGCTCAACACCGAGCTTTTTGAACGCAATATCTACCGGGAGATTCAAAACGGTCTTGGCACCTTGCAAATGCAGGAACTGACGGATCCGGTCCGAAAGGCAAGAATTGAGGTCCACGCCCTGGTCGACGAGATCGAGGAACACAGGACCTCCGAGCAAATTGAGGGCGCAGCATGAGCAAGGCGGGGCTTGGACTGTCGGACCTTTCGATCGCGCCACGAAAAATAGACCGCCAAACGGAAGCTGCGTCTGTTCCGATCACGCCCACGCCGGCGTCCACAGAGAAAGTGGCCGCTTCGATGTTGCCAAAGCCAAATGAAAAGCAGCGACGGGAAACGGCGGAGGCCCGTGCCATCGCGCAGGAGGAGGTGCGTTACAGTCTTAAAAATCTGAAGCGTTCCAAACAGCGTAATGTCAAATTTTTCATCAACATCGCGCTCGACTATGAGCTGAAAGCGCGGCTTCAGCGGGCCGCATCCGAGAACGATCTGAAGATGACTGCGGTCGTGAAAGCGGCGCTTGATTACTATCTGACGGAGAACGAGTATTGAGGGTCCTCGACGATACCGGCGCCGGTCGATCCGGCGATGGGATCGAACCCACAGCGGAAATCTGGCCCCTAGTCAGGGACCATGTTTTCGAGCAAGGCGTCGAGTTCTGCGACCGCGGTGGCCAGTTCCGCCACGATCTGTTGACGCTCTTCGAGGTCGATTGCGTTGCGAAGCTCGGCGCGCAGTTCTTCGATGTGCTGTTCGATCGTCATCTTCGTCTCCTTGACGTTTGTGAAAGATTGGACCGACGCGGCGCAAGGGGGATGACGGGTCAAGGTTCGCGTCAGCGACCGGCGGAGCCGGCGCGCGGAGGAGCCGATTTTGTCGGAGCAAAGCGCAGGCAAAATTGGAGGGGCCGCGCGACCTTGAGGCGGCATTCTCCTTGCGCCACACTGACAGATCTCAGCAGACAGGGGTGTTCTCTCGTGTGGCACCCTGATGAGACGGCACGGCAAGCGAGCGATCGCGTGAAGGCGCAGGTGCGATGAGCAGACGCTACCAAATAGGTCAAGCCATCGTGGAGGAGGAGGATCCGGCCTTCGGCACAATCCTGACAGAGGCATATCGGGCACGGCAGAGACCGATCTGCCTGTGCTGCGACACGGGCGTGGCAATGTATATCGCGCGCGTCGGCGAGCAGTTTTTGGTCAAGCGTATGCCTCTATCGGGATCTGAGCACGACCCGCAATGCCAGTCTTATGAACCGCCCTATGAGCTCTCGGGCCTGGGGCTATTGATCGGTGGAGCAATTCAGCTCGATCCGGCGAACGGCACGACGGCGCTTAAACTGGATTTTTCCCTGTCGAAGCGCGGCGCGCAGAAAAGCGCGAGTGCAGCGGCGCAAAATGAAGGACCGGTCAAAAATGAGATTAGGAAACTGTCGCTGCGCGCCCTTCTCCATTACCTGTGGCACCAGGGTGGATTGACCGAATGGACGGCGCATTGGGCAGGCAAGCGCCACTGGTTTCAGGTACGCAGCCATCTTATGGAAGCCGCAGCGACGACCACGGTCAAAGGCTCGGCGTTATCGGAGCGGCTCCTCATTCCGGAGAACTTTCGACTGGAAGACAAGGCTGCCATCGAACAGCGCAGGGCTGTGGTTCTTGCGGATATACGCGCCCCGTCGTCCGGGCCGAGAAAATTGATGGTGCTGATCGGCGAGGTGAAAGAGTTTGCCTCAGCCCGCAGCGGCAAGAAGATCGTCGTCAAACACATGCCGGGTTTCCCGTTGATGATCGAAGACGGCGCCTGGCGCCGGCTACAGTCGCGCTATGCTGCCGAGCTTGAACTCTGGCGGGCCAACGACAGGTTCCATCTCGTGGTCATCGCGACCTTTGGCATGACGCAATCCGGCCTCGCCATGATCGACGAGATAGCCCTGATGTCGGCAACCGAGCAATGGCTGCCGATCGAAAATGCCTACGAGCATCGGCTTGTCGAAGCTCTGTCGCGGCTCAGTCTCAAGAGCGTCAAGGGCCTGCGGTTCAACCTGTCATCGACGCAGCCGATTGCAGCGGCTACCCTTCCGCATCGCCGGCCAGCGCCGGCAGCGCTTTATATCGTGCCTCCGGATGCCGACGAAGAATTCGAGGCTGCACTTTCGGAGATGATCGCGGCGCGAGCCGATGTCGAACCCTGGATCTGGCGCGTGGCTGAAGGCGAGATGCCGCCCTTGCCTCTCGGATGATATGACAGCATCCGATCGATATCACTGTGGTGAATCGATCCGCGGCGACCGATTCAAAACTCTCATTGGACGCAGATTCGCAAAGAGACGATTCTGGCTTCATGATTGTCCAGACCTATTATCTCTATGTTGAGCGGATCGATGCTAGGAAGAACATGGCGCGGTTTTATGCGCTCTCCATTCAGCCGACCTTGTTCGGACATGCGTCGCTTTTGCGATGCTGGGGCCGCATCGGCTGTCGCGGCCAGCAGAAGGTTCATATGTTCGAGCATGAGGATCAGGCAGTCGAGCTGTTCCTCGAATTGCTTTCCGCCAAGCGCAAAAAGGGCTATCGCCCGCGCACAAGCTGTGGAAACCCGAGGGTTTCGGTGCGTTCTCCTGTGGCAGCGCAATGACATCGCCCCGATTGGCTGTCACTCATTCCGACATTGATAACAATGCGGAGAATTGACATGACGACAACGAACGAGATCGCCGACAAGCTTGCAACCGAGCACGGCCTGACCAAGGTGCAGGGAAAGGCCGTGGTCGAGGCAGTGATTGCAGCCATCACTCAAGCCGCGATTGCCGGCAACGAGACCAGCCTTCCCGGCTTCGGCAAGTTCAAGGTGAAGGATACGCCTGAGCGCGAAGCGCGCAATCCGGCGACCGGCGCGACCATCAAGGTCGCCGCTGCCAAAAAGCTGGCGTTCACGCCAGCCAAGGCGCTGAAGGATGCGCTCAACAAATGACATAAGGAAAGCCCCGCTCGGATCGAGCGGGGCTTTGTTGCTTGTTCAGCGGCGCGTATTGCGCGACCAGATGAGCTGCAGACCTTCCTGGCCCTGGACTTCGGTGAGCGTCGCGTAGATCGGGGCCGGAAAGCTCGGATCGTCGAGCTTGACCGAGATGTAGTCGCGCTCGGTTTCCCGGGCCTGTTTCTGCCATCCGGCGCCGAACTCGACATTGCCGGCCAGGACCCGGAAGTCGGGAGCGTCTTCCGAGCTGCGCTCGACCCGGACGATCTTTGCCTTGACGTTAAGGTTGAGGGTCTTGATGGTGCCGGAAAAGCCGTTTTCCGAAGCGGTGAAAGAGCCGATGGTTGCCATTGTCCTATTCCTTTTCAGTTGCTCGGGCCGCGCCCATCGCGGCCTCGATGGCTGTCGATCAGACCGGGGGCGATCGGCCCGCACCTGAAAAGGCCGAAACGAAGTGGAGGACGGCCATGGGCCGAGGCTTTCTTGTTTCGCGAGGAATGGCGGTGCAACCGGCAGGGGAAGAAAACGAGCCGGCCGTTGCGGACGACGATCGAGCCGAACAGCGTGAGGCGGCTTTCGGTCAGACATGCCCCATCGAGACCGCAGTGGGTGTGCCTTGCCCACATTGAAAGGAAAGGCGATGGCGACATCAGGCGTTACTCCGCCAACGACAATGCCGGCCCCATTGATCTCCCGGTTCGGTAAATGAAGAACGACATCACGAGTGTGCGACGCCCGCGAGTTTTCGGGCGCAGCCGCCTGTTTGACGGTGCTGGCGATGGTCTTGAGAAAGGCGGGGCTGAAGCTTCCGATCGGCGTTGTCGTGTCGAAGTCGAATTATACTCGTCGAGAATGATCCAGCAGGGAAAATCCAGTCCGGCGCGACGACACTCCATCTGGCTGATGGCAAGGGATACCCTCTCAGTTCCGGGCATTTGCGACGTGATCGGAAAGAGAAACACAACGCCTGGCACAGCGAGCGTGCGAACGACGACACAGTGGGTCTTGCCTTGCGGCCTGACTCTTCTCCAGCCGCCGCCTCGCGGCTCCACAGATAGAAAAACCGGACGATCTGCCCAGGCTCAAGCATTGTCAGTCCCGATGATGTCGCCAATGCCGGTCATCAGTTCCTGATGGACATCTTCCGGCGCCTCTAACAGATCGTAGGTCTGAGTGTGGGAGCGACCGATGAGCTTTCGATATTGCTCAGCCGTCAGGATGACCAGCTTGTCCTTGCCACGCTTCGTCAGGCTCACCGGTTCTATAAGAGCCGCCTCGAGGATTTCGCCCGAGGCGCGATTCATGTCTGAAAAGGTAAACTGCTTCATCGCGAAGCCTCCATCGTGAATTACCTATAATACGTATTCTATGCGATTCATGCAATTTGAATCGGCGACGTTCCAGATGGTGAGGGCCAGGGAGGAGCATCAGACGCCCCTCCCTGCGAGAGCTGATCTATGTCAGCCGAGGCGATCCTGAGTATCTTGGATCGGCTGCAGCAGATCCGGTTCCGCGCCAATGAAACGACGGGCGTGGATGGCAATTCCTGTCTGCCGCACAATGCCCCTCATAACAGGCGCCAGGGAGCCAAGTTCTTCGTCGGTCAACGGAACCAGTTCGGGATAATCGATATCGACACCTGTGTTATCGACGGCCAAGGCGCTCATCCAGGGACCTTCATCAAGGCGATATTCGTGTGTGTCGTAGTCGATGTCGATCTCATCCAGAAGGTTGATCGTAAACCGGCCGAAAATCTCGATCTCGCCCTCCAGTTGGAAAGCTGCAAATTCGTCACCGGCGAGAACCTTCCGCTCCAAGTCCATAATGATCCGAACCCGATCGATAGCGGCGTCGAGTCCGTCGATGAAACGCTCATGAAGCTCTCGGGAAATAGCGCTACTGCAACCGAGTTGGTTTGCAAGGACGATGAGCCGGAAGCCGGCGAGTTCGGTGTATACCGTCAGGCTATTGTTGGATGTCATGATGTGATCTCCTTCATCTGGATGACGGAGATCGGCCACTCCTTGGCAAAGAGGGGTCAAGGACCGCGGAACGCGGCTTGCAAGCGGGGGAACCGATTTTGTCGCTTGCGGCAAAATTGGGGGAGACCGCGCCGTCCTTGACGCCGGATTTGCTGGAGTAGAATAGGACGTCAGAGAGAGAGAAGAGACCCGCGTCCCCAAAGGGGACGCGACCGTTTCCGACGCAGTCGGCATGCCCTCCTGAAACGATGCCTAAGCCGCATCCTGTCGAACCTGTGGCTGAAGACCGTGCAGGTACGCAACGGCGCGCTGCGCCTGAGCGGCCGCCTGGAAAATGAAGCGCTTGTCGTTCTTCAGCACCGAAAGCCATGATGCGAGATAGCTCGCATGGTCCGGCCGCGGCTCCATTTCCGGAACCATGCCGAGGTCAGCCGCGAGAAACACTGCACCCAGTTCGGCGATGAGTTCTTCGCGTGCGCGCTCCGACCGGTCTTTCGCGTATCTGGAAAGATCACGATTGAGGCGATGGGGTGCACCGACCCAGTGAATTTCTTCATGGGCAAGCGTTGCATAATAGCTTTCCACGTCCCGGAACGTTTCGATCGGAGGCATCTGGATGTAGTCCGGCGCCGGCGCGTAGAAAGCCTTGTCGCCACCATGACGGATGACTGCGCCGGTTGCCGCGAAGAAGGCATCGGCGTGAGCGATCCTGTCAACGCGCCGCACGGTATCGTCCCCAGCCGGAACCGCATAAGTTTCGGGAAGGCCGTCGATCTGCTCGACGTTGAAGACGGTGTAGGCTTTGAGGAAGGGAATGTTGCGTTCGACCTCTTGCCCCTCGCCGTCGGTTTCGGTCTTGCTGATACGGTTGGCATAAACCACCAGCGAACCCGTCTCGCCCTTGCGGACGCAAGCGCCAAGTTCCAATGCCTGGCGAAACGTCATCCATGTCGATGACGAAAAGCCGCGTGCCATGCACTCCGACCAGAGCAGCAGCACGTTGATGCCCGAATAAGGCTCGCCATTATGGCGCAAGGGCCGCGAAACGCGGCCGCTCAGGTGCTTCGCGCTCCATGGCTGCACCCATGGCCGGACACCCTCGTCGAGCGCGGCAACGATCTTGTCGGTGATGCGTGCATAAATGTCTGCACGTTCGCCGGTATTCTTGTCTGACTTCTTCATGATCTTATCCCTCAATCCTGCGAACCGCGCCCTTCGCGGTTCGTCACGGCGGTCAAGGAAGCGGCGGCCGGAGGCGGTGCACCCGCTGGCATCCCGGTCGATAGTTCGATCATCGCAGGCGGGCCGATGCGTTGTGCCTGCGCGTTGTCCGGGCAGGCGTGGCGGACCATCTCGAGGGTGGTGGCGCGCAGGGCAGCTGGGCGCGCTTTCGGTGCGGAACGGTTGAGCGATGCCATGATGAATGTCCTTGTCCGTGTTGGTTGAGCGAAGCCCGGGGCCTGCCGTTTGTCCGGCGCTGTCCCTCGGGTGCGGTCGACACGAACCGGCGAAGCGGCCTGGCCCAAGGTCAGGACGATGCGAGGCGAGAAAGGTGGGGTTGCGGACAATGCGGACCGCACCCGCGGTCTGCAGCGGACGCGGCCACGCCTTGCGAAGCAAGCGTCGAGCCTGCCGCCCCGCGGCGCGGAACGCGGCCTTTGACCGGGCTGCCGTCCGGTTCAGACCGCAGCAGAACCGAGGGGCTCGCCGGATGAACCGCTCGACATGCGCACTCGGCCAACCCGGCTGGCACATCGTCGCGCCGCGGTCCCTCACCAAAGCTCCTCTCAGACCGCGGCAAACTTAGAGGTAAACCCGCCCGGCAGGTCCAGTCCCAGCACTTCGTGTTGAGAAAGCTCCCCGCGGTGGTTCGACAGGTGTGGTCTCAACCCCACCGTCATGCGCTTGACATCTGCGTGGCCAAGAGACGCGGCCTCCGCCATGGAAAACATGCCTTGGCAATCGCCGTACGTGCCTTCGGCAGTCCCGGACCTTGGTGTGCCGCTCGCCGGCCAAACTGACGTCCGGCCGACGCGTTTTCAGCGTGGTGACGGATGGCGGCTTCGGGAGCGCCTTACGGTTGGCTCCAGCCGATGAAACTCGACGGGCCGGCATATCGCTGGTCGCGGGCCTCGTCGATGACGAAACCGAAGTCGCCGATATCGTAGAACTCCTCCGCCACCAGGTAGCGGCGTTGCTCGCCGTCGTGCCGCCCACCGAGCCTCGCCACACATTCCACAAAACCCGGGCGGTGAGTGGAGAGCACGGCGGAGACGACGACCCAGCGAACGGCATTTTCCTGTTCGAACCGTCGGCGGTCCTTTCCGCGGGACTGGCCTGCCTCCAGCGTCTTGCAGTGAATCTCCTCCCAGACGTCGGGATAGGAGTGCCGGAGCGTTTCGTCGGCGTGGCGTTTTTCGAGGTCGGTGAAGAGCTCGGGAAAGGCGACCGCCACGGCCACCCAGGCACAATCCTCTTCGTAGTGGCCATCGCTTGTCCGCAGTGAGGCGGGAACAGCAGCATTGCGTTCCGCCGTCAGGGCGAAACCGCCATGACTTGCAGTGCTATGGGCGACGACGCCATCGGCGTAGGCGACGGCATGTTGCGAAAGTCCCCATGGGGTCGAAGCCCTTGCGGCAATGCTACGGCGGCCGAGGAGCACCAGCTGCCGCTGGTGGTCCGCCCATTCCTCGACCGTTCGCCTGAATTCAGCCTCGTCGACCGGATCCCTTCTGTTGTCGTGGAAGTCAGCCGCGGTCCAATCGTCCATCGTGCCGGTCAATCCCCAGCCTTTGACGAGATGGAACCCGCAATCATGCGGACGCATCGCAAAAACCTGGTCGCCGACCCGCGCAACGAGCATGCCGTCCCGGGTCCGGCCGTATATTGGTGATGTGGTGGACATGTTCTCTCCAGTCCAATCGTTGGAAACGGAAACGCCGCCGGGTGATGACAGCGGCGCGAATGACACGTGCGGTCGAACGCCTATTCGGCTGCGTCCCTGAAATCGATCTCCTCCTCGAGCGCATCTGCCTCGGTTTCGCGACCGCGAGACGCCTCGTCCTCCTCCACCTCGGCCTCGGCCTCGGATGTACTGGCGGTGTATCGGGCGGCCCACCCGGCAACCTCGTCGACAGATGGCGCGATCAGCGCCGCGGGATGGACGAAGCGGCCTTCCGCGAAATGCTCGACAAGGGCCGTGCGCGTGTCCTTGACCTTGATGCGACCGGCGACACCCGATGCGTCCGCGGCGACTTCAAGCGCTGAGCGCGACAGGCATGACAGGAATTCCTCTGTCGCGGTGTTGGTAAGGAACTGATCGGCGCCGATCACCTCGCCGGCAATACGGGCGGTGATGCCGCTGTCGGACCGGTTGCGGCGGCACGACATCACATCGATCAGCACCGAGCGCGCCACCTGCTGCAACGTGTCGCGATCGAAGGAGAGCTTGCCTTCTCTATCGATCAGCCGGGCGGCATGCTTGCGGCAATCGGCATGCCCGTAGGGATTGTCCGACGACCCGCTCGCGATCGTCACGTTGCCACCAGCAAATGCGAGAATAAGGAGAGCGATCAGCATATCGTCCTCGATCGGCGCGCGCGCGAGCCCTTCGTGGAGAGCCGCCGTCCTGAGATCACCGATCATGTCGAGACCCTTTTGCGTGACGTCTGGGCGAGCCTTTGTCGTAACGGTTTCATCAGCCGCCTCCGAAGCCTCTCCTGGTGCCGGCGCCGTCTTGGCGTCCGGCAGGCGATAGGCGACCGACTGGACCGAGCCGTCGCGCGGGCTGATATACCAGCCGGTGTTGTCGCCCTTCCCAGGCTTCGAGTAGATCTGGCTCGCCTTCGCCGGCAGCTTCGGCTGGCCCCAATCGTTGACCTCGATGATGGCGCCGCGCTTAGGTAGATTGTTCGACAGCCATTCCTGCTGGGCGCCGAGGAACGCCTCGATGTCCGTGGTGTAGCGGCTGTCCTCGTCAGCAGGCGCGAAGAGATCCTCCTGCCAGACGATGCCGTAGGCTTGGGCCAAGTCGTCGCCGAAGCTCGCGTCCTTTGCAAGCATGCGGGTCTTGGTGAGCGCCCTTGCGATCTCCCACCAGGACGCATGCTCCTGCTTCTTCGGCTTGTACTTCTTCCAGACCTCGGCCTGCTCGTCGTGGCCCGTTGCGGCAATGGTGCGAAGCTGCTGCTCGGACGGCATGTCGCCGCGTGCCATGTGTTCGAGCATGGCCGGAAACACATTGGCAAGCAGACGCAGGCGACGGATCTGGCGAACCGAGAGAGCCAGGGCGGCAGCGACCGACTCCTCCGTCCAGCCGAGCGCCACGAGACGCTCGATGGCGCGCCACTGGTCGACGGGGTTGAGCGGCTCGCGGGCGATGTTTTCGACCGCCGAGCGCATCGCACCGCCATCGTCGGTGGCGTCATCGACGAGAACGAAGATTTCCGGCAGGTCCGCCGCGATTGCCTGCGCGACCCGGCGGTGACCGGCATTGATGACGAAGCCGTTGCCACCGTCCCGCTCCGCAGCGATCACGGGCGGCTGCACGATGCCGACCGCCCTGATGGATGCGAGAAGCACGGCGTCGGCCTGCGGCGATGACTTGGACCGGCGCGTTTTGTCGGGATTTTCTTTCAGAGCGCGGGGGTCGACTGAGATCAGATGCATGGGAGTGTCCTTTGGAAGTTTGGGAACGGCGCCGTTCGCCGTCCTTGCCTGTCTTCATCTCGAAGACATCTCCCGGACCGCAGGCCGAGGATCGGCCGCAATTGCAACGGAGCACAGCCGGTTTGCGGGCAAGCGAGGCGCACCGCCTTGCGCGGATCGCGGGCCTGATGTCGCGACCGTCGCGATTGAGCGTCAGCGTCAGCCGGTGCCTCGGCCTGCGAAAGACTTCTCTTCTTTCCCTTCTGATCCTCCCGGGTTACAACCCAGCCGCACTGATCGGACGTCAATCTACGGCAGAGGCAGAAACCGAGCCTGCGGCACAGCACTCTTCTAGTTTAGAACCTTGACAGCATATAACTTAGAGATCATATTTAATGGCAATGGATTGGACAGTTCTGCTCCACGATGAGTTCGACCCGGAGTTTTCCGCGCTGCCGGAAGAGGTGCAGGACGAGATCTTCGTGGCATTGCCGCTCCTGAAGGCCTACGGCCCGCAGCTCGGACGCCCATATGCCGACACGCTGAAGGGCTCGGCCCATCCGAATATGAAGGAGTTGCGTTTCAAGGCGGCGGATGGGGTGTGGCGCGTCGCCTACGCTTTCGATCCGGAGCGCCGCGCCATCCTTCTGGTCGCCGGCGACAAGTCAGGGGTCAGCCAGGCGCGATTCTACAAAGTGATGATTGCGAAAGCCGACAAGCGATTTGCGCAGCATCTCGATGCAATGAAGGAGAAAAAGAATGGCTAGAACATTGGATGACGTTCTTCAGGATCTCCCGGCCGAGCGTCGCGAGCGTCTCGAACGCCTGGGCAAAGAGCGCCTGGAGGAATACCGCACACTTCAGGACCTGCGCAAAGCCCGGGATCTGACCCAGGTTCGCATGGCCGAAACGCTTGGCGTAAAGCAGGAAAATATCTCGCGGCTGGAAAAGCGAAGTGATCTGCTGTTGTCGACTTTGCGCGGCTACGTCGGAGCTATGGGCGGTACGTTGGAACTCGTCGCCCGGTTTCCGGACCGGCAACCGGTGATCTTGTCGTCCTTGTTCGACGATGACGCCGAGCCGGCGCCGAAGCAAAGACCGCCAAGATCTCGCGTAAAAAAACACCGTTCCGCTGCCTGAGCTCAATCGCCGTCGTCACTGGACTTGAGCGCGAGGGCATCGGACCGACGTCAGGTCAATCAAAACAAAAAGGGCGCTCGACCCTTTCGGGGAGCGCCCTTTTAACCCGGACAGCATCGAACGCTCCGACCGGAGGTCGAGCAAGAGGCCGTCAGAACGGGAAGTGGACTTTAGATGAGATCCGTATCAGCGGATTTCAAGTGGCACGAAGATATTCGGCGGGCCAGAATCGAAGCCGGGAGCCGGACAGCATGACATCACGCAGATCCATTGCCGAGCGGGTAATTGCACGGGCCAGCGCCCGCGGCACTCCGATCGACGGAGACCCCGAGTTCATGGCGATCGTCGAACTGTGGGTGACTGGCGACATCGAATCCGATGAGATGCGCGATCGGTATAATGCGTTGCTGGGACAGCGTTCACGCGGAAACCGCAGCGTCGGTCTCAGTCCCGAAGGTGCGGAAATGCCCGAAGCAACGGTCCTCCAACCGAACACCGAGCCAGATGATCAGGCCACGGCTTCACTGCAGATAAAATCAGCCCACTGGAGAGAAGCATGACACGAACACCACGCCGCGCGGCCAATCCACTTGACGCCGCAGAGGCCTTGTTCAAGCCGGCAAAGAAGGTCGCGCAAGCGTCCGCCGTCGGGCGGCGCGCGCTGCCGAATGTGAAGGAGCCAGTCACCTTGAAACTCGACAGCGATGTGCTCGCCTATCTTCAAGCGGATGGCCCGGGCTGGCAGGAGCGCATCAACGACGCGCTGCGTGCCGCCATGAAGGACGATCGTTGAACTTGACTGCTCACGCGGCCGCCCGTTCAGGCGCAGCGGAATCGACGACGCAATTAGGCTATCGCACCACCAAAAGTCTCCAAACAATGAGCTCGTCACGACGGGATCAACCCGAGGATATGCTGCTCGGTTCAGGCAGCACCGAAGCGATGCAACATCATTCGAAGCTGCAGATTCTGTCGGCGAAGGCGATCAGCCAAAAGCGCCTTCAACCGGCGATTTTCGGCTTCGAGGGCTTGCAGTTCATCAATTGGAGCGTCGCTGGGAGCCGCCAAGTGGGAAGTCACCGAGGTACCGACCTTATCGCCGCCTTTAGGCGTAATTGGCGACTGACGGCCTATCATCCGCGATCGACGGGGCTTTCTTGTCGCGACGGCGGCTTTTGCAACGACTTCGACGGCTGCCAGCTCTTGAGGCTCTGAGCGCTCTTCCACAGTAGCAACGGCGATAGCAGCGATGACTTCGGAAGTCTCAGCCACCGGCGCGAGGACCGGCTCTGCAACAGGCACATTTTCCACCGCAGGCGCGACGACAGTGTCTTCGACCGTCGGTTCAGCTTGGTGCCCGTCCTCGAACAGCTGCGGCGCCACCCTGGCTGCCTGACGGGCAAATGCCTTCAGATCTGTGCTGCCCCAGATGGATCCCTGCCGGACTGCCGATCGGCGGCCCTTCGACTTGATCTCGACAACGAAATTTCTCTGCGGGGTCTTCATGTCATTCCAATCATAACAGCCTGATCGGCAGGCTATCGAATATCAAAGCGCTCGAGCATCTTTTTCAATTGAGCGTTCTGCAGTTTCAGCTTCAGCGCCAAGGCAGCCTTCAGCGCCGCGATTTCTTCGTCGAGG
Organism: Neorhizobium alkalisoli; assembly: GCF_002968635.1. GTDB lineage: Bacteria > Pseudomonadota > Alphaproteobacteria > Rhizobiales > Rhizobiaceae > Neorhizobium > Neorhizobium alkalisoli. The sequence continues at coordinate 168,860 of NZ_PVBN01000010.1, forward strand.
AGGGCAACCTCCCCAAGAAATGTCAGAGGCTGCGCCGGACGAGATACGGCCTGTGGATCCTCGCTCGGCTTCGACGGAGACTGCGTCACGACTTGAACCGAACCGGGCTTTATCCGCTTCGACTGACTTTTGCTAGGGGCCGACAGGGCTTCCACATCGGCATGGTTTGCCGGTGCTATTGCCACCGGAGTTGGATCTGGTCGCTCGATCGCGAGTTCCGGCTCTACTATGTCAACCGCTCGTTCCGACGGCAAATGGGAGGCGACTTCGCTCGGTTCGACCGTGGTATTGACCACCGGCGATGGCGAAACCGGAGGCGCGGCGGCGGCGTCTGTCGTTCCGACCGAATGATCAGTCGACGCTGCTATCGTTGCCGAAAGGTCCGGGTCACCTGCCTTGTCCTCGGCCGGTTTCTCCGGAGCAGCCGGAACCAAGGGCGACGGTTGCGTTTTACGGCGCGACGTCAGGTCCGCGAGAAATCGCCATGGTGACTTCATAGTGCTTTACCCTCGGACTTAATGCGCAACGGCGCTGCGAGATCCTTGCAGATCCCGCTTGCCAAATTTCTTGAATTACTACGCTTGCCGCTGTCAAAAGGCAGAACGACAGCACTGTTCGCGTCAGACGCGATCGAGCCGCTTGCGCAGATCGGCGTTTTCGTTGCGCAGCTTTTCGGCAAGCAGCTTGCGAAGGCGCTGGTTCTCTTCTTCCAGCTTGATCAGATCTTCAATCTCATCAAGGGCTGCGACCGGGGTCGTTTGTGGCTGTACGACAGCCTTGGGTGTGCGCTTGGCTCTGGTCGCCTTTGCTGCAATTTCGGGCTTTGCAGCGACCGCTTTGGCCTTCCTGCCACGGCCGCTTGCAGCCTTTACGGACTCCGCCGGTGCAGCAGCAGCTTGCGACGCAACGTCCGCGGGTGCGGCAACAACCTTCTTCTGGCGAGGTGCCCGCGTTTTCTTCACAGCGGGTGTCTCCACCGGCGCCGCTACACCTACAGCAACGGCGGGGGCGGTGTTATTTTCTTCAGCCATCGATCGTCTCCTTTACAGCCGAATCCTTTTCGGCCGGGCGAGATACTCTGTCAACAGGCGCTTGCGCGGGCCTTTCAGCGCCTTCGGTCGAGTGTCAGAAGACTATCGGGTCGTTGTCACCGACCTGCACCGAACGTCTAACGAGCTTATCTTAAAGCTATGAAACCTGACGTTTGTCTTTGATACGGCAAACGACGAAATAGAAAGCGCTCGACCCTTGCGGGAAGCGCCTTTTCTGGACCCGGACAGCACCTAACACGTACCATGCGGCGATGTCTGATGCCATCGGTAACGGCTGATGCCGGGGAGATATGACATCGAACCGTCACAAACAAGAAGGCTTTGAAGAATCCCTCAGGCGGCTTTGGTCGCCGCTTGAGAATCGGCATCCACGCCCTCCTCCATCTCCGTTGCGGCCAGATCCTTCTCGACCTCGGCCAGTCGTTCCCGCTTGAGTTCGAGGTCCGCCTCAAAAGCGAATGCCTCACCGAGACGTGGGCGATAGGACGCCAGACGTCGCTCGCCATCGGCAAGTCGGAGCCGATAGCCGTCGCGTTCGACCTCGAAGCCGGAGAGTGCGTGTTCGATCCGGGCGACGGCACCTATCGGCGTTGTCGTCACCGGCAGCTCGATCTCGTAGTCGCCGGCAGTCCGCTGCAGCATCGCCGTGTACCGGTAGCCGTCCTTGCCAAAGCGCTCGCCCGAATAGATCAGGTCGAATCCTCCAATCGAGGCCAAAGCTGTTTCGCCCTCGTCGCGCATCTGCACGCGGGTGATGATCTCCTTCATGACAGCACGGCCGGCAAGCTTCCGTTCCAGATATCGCTCGCTGCTCACCTCCATGACGAAGGCATCACCCGTCGTCGGCACGAGCCGATCAAGATCCTCGCCGATATCGGCAATCCTCATCGTCGAGATCTCGATGTCTCGCTCGGCATCACGGATCTGCCGACGGATCGCATGCTGATCGTCGATATGGGCGGCTTCGAGCCGCTCAAGCCTGGCGATCTCGGATTCGAGCCCGGCTTTTTGCATCAGGCGGGCATCCCCGGACGCAATCGCCTTGGCCATGGCGAACTGGTTCGCCTGTCCCTCCCCGATATCCTCCAGCCGGCGTATCGAGGTATCACCGGACAAGGCTGCCGCAATGAACCGGGCCTTTCGCTCGTTGTTCTGCCACATCGTGGCATCGAGGCTGCCAAGCGTGGCATAGGCGAAGATATCGACCTCGTCATGCTGGTTGCCCTGGCGCACGATCCGGCCCTCACGTTGCTCGATCTGCGACGGCAGCCAGGGCACGTCGAGGTGATGCAGCGCCTTCAACCGCGCCTGCACATTGACGCCCGTTCCCATGGTCTCGGAAGATCCGACGATCACCCGCACCTTGCCGGCGTTGAAATCATTGAAGAGACGCTGCTTCGCCTCTGATTTCTTGAAGTCCTGCATGAAGGCGATCTCGGAGGCCGGCACGCCCATCCGGATCAGTTCGTCGCGGATCCAGCGATAGGCCGAAAAGCCGCGCGACGCCTCCACGGAGATCGTGCCGAGATCGGAGAAGATCAGCTGGCCGGCGCCGGGTCGCTCGAACGGCTTGCCGTCCTTGCGGCAATATTCGGCCTCAGTCGTCTCCTTCCAGATGCGATAGGTATTGGCGACCAGTGCATTGAGCTTGTTCTCTGCCTCATTGTCGATCTCGGGATCGACGAGGCGTAGATCGATCGCCGCGTGCCGGCCGTCGGTGATGACAGACAGCAGGATGTCATCACCGGGCTTGACCGGCCCATTGCGCATCTCGATTGCCTTGATGCGGGCATCGAGCGTCTTTTGGTAAGTCTTGAAGGCCGTGGTCGCCTCAGCCGTCACGATTTGACGGCGACCGCCGGAAATTGAGGGTACTTTGACATACTGCCTCAGATCGGCCGGCAGCACGACGTCGGCGAAGGTGCGGAACATGGCGATCAGTTCCGGCACATTGACGAACTGGGAGAACCGCGTGACGGGCTTGTATTTGCCTGACGGCTGCAGCTCGAGCTCGGTCGAGGTGTCGCCGAAGGTCGAGGCCCAGGCGTCGAACTCGTGCAGGCCTCGCTCTGACAGAGCGGTCGCATCCATCAACCGCTGGGCCGTGAACATTTCGCCAAGCGTATTGGTGATCGGCGTGCCTGAGGCGAGTACCAGCGCCCGGCCCGGGTTTTTCGTGTCGACGAAGCGGGACTTCACATAGAGGTCCCAGGCACGCTGCGAGCCGTTCGGATCAACACCGCGCAGCGTCGACATGTTGGTGGCGAAGGAGAGCTTGCGGAACTCCTGCGCCTCGTCGACGATGATCTGGTCGATGCCGATCTCCGAGATGGTCAGCAGGTCGTCCTTGCGGGTTGCGAGCGCTTCCAGCCTCTCCTTGTGACCTTCCTTCATGCGCTCGATGCGCTTGCGCGACAGCCGGTCCTCGCGATCGACCTTGGTAAGCAGATCCTCGTAGAGCTCCAGCTCATCCTGGATCATCTGTGCCTCGAACGCCGATGGTACGGAGATGAAGCGGAAGGCGGAATGGGTGATGATGACGGCGTCCCAATTGGCGGTGGCCGCCCGCGACAGGAAACGGTGGCGCTTCTCCTTGACGAAGTTGGTCTCGTCGGCGACCAGGAGGCCGGCATTCGGATAGAGCGCCAGGAACTCACGCGCCGCCTGCGCCAGGCAATGGCCGGGCACGACCAGCATTGCCTTGTTGATCAGGCCGAGGCGCCGCTGCTCCATGATCGCGGCGGCAAAAGTCAGCGTCTTGCCGGCGCCGACGGCATGCGCAAGGTACGTCGCGCCTGCCGAAATGATCCGCCAGATGCCGCGTTTCTGGTGCCCATACAGAGAAAAGGCGCCAGAGGCGCCGGGAAGCTGAAGATGGGTGCCGTCGAAGGCGCGTGGCGCGATATTGTTGAAGGTGTCGTTGTAGATGCGCGCCAAGCGGTCCGTGCGATCGGGATCGGACCAGATCCACGATTGGAACGCCGCCTTGATCTTGCCAAGCTTCTCCTTGGCGGCTTCCGTCTCGACCGTATTGAGCACCCGGCGCTCCGTCTCGCCGTCGCGGAAGGTGTCGAAGATCTGCGGCACGGAGGAGTTCAACGCGTCCGACAAGAGCTGACCGGCATGGCGGCGATGCGTGCCCCATTCCGTGGTGCCGGCGGCCGACCATTCCAACTGGCGGGCATTGACCGTCCAGGTGGCAAGCTCGGGCATATGGTGGATGGTGATCTCGGCGTCCATCGTCTCCTTCACGAAGGCGACCACATCGGAGGCGGGGATCCATGGAGCGCCGAGACGGGCGGTGATATCGGAGGGACGCAGGTCTGCCGGCTGCACGCGCATCAGCGCCGAAACGTTGCGGGCAAACGCATGGTCGAGCTCTGCGGCAGCCTTCGCGACGGCAAGCTTCGAGCGCACCGCGCCGGAGAGATAGGCATCTGCGGTCAGCCAGGCGCCGCTTGCCGGGTCCTGATAGATCGCCTCGCCGAGCTCGGCAATGACGTCAGCCACGTCACGATGCAGGAGCTCGGCGATATGGTCGAGATCGACATGGCCGCGAGCATTGAGAACGACGGCAAGCGCGTCCGGCGCCGAAGCGATTATCGGCGCCGGAGGCGGTGCGATCACCCGCTCGGTAAAGATCGGCCCCGGCTTGGCGGTATTGGTCTCGAGATCGTAGTCCTCGATCGAGGCGACGAGCCAGCAATCCGGATCGTCGAGGAAGGGCTGCAGGTTCGGGCGCCGATGCGTCTCGCGAACCTCGCCGGTCTGCGGATCTTCGACGCTCGAGACTGTGGTGAAGTTGATCGGCCCGAAATCGCGCACGAAGCTCGACCAGGCGATGCGAAGACTGACCTGCGCGCGGGCATAGGGATGATCGCACTCTTGTAGCTTGAGGATTTCACGGACAGCGTCGCGGATCGGGATGAGCTTGCGGATGATGCGCGCCTGCTTGGCAAAGACCCCATCCGATCCCCTCGCCTTCTTCACCTCGACGGAAACGGCTTGACCATCGACGATCTGCATCAGCGCCGTCGCCTTGCCGATAAAGTAGCTGCCTTCGCGCAAGCCCGGATCGCCAAGGCGTTCGGCCCTCCCCTCGCCGGCGTCTCCCCCTTGGCCGAGATCGACAGTCGGCTCGCCATCATAGATCCCGGTTGGCAGCATCTCGATCGCGGATGCGAGAGCAGCTTCCAGATCGCTCTCGCACGGCAGGCACGTATACGTGTCTCCGTATGGGCCCGACGTGATTGCGTGGCGGCCCAGCACCATGTCCGGGTGATCGGCGAACCAGCGGTTGACGAAGATCGGCCCCTCCCCTTCCTGGTTTTCCTGCACGTCGGAAAGCTCAAGCCAGCTGTCGTCGGTCGCCGGCTCATCAGCGCGACGCTTGCGCAGGAAGAGGATGTCGACGACGACGTCGGTTCCGGCGTCCTGCCGGAAGGCGCCTTCCGGCAATCGGATCGCACCGACCAGATCGGCCATGCCGGCAATGCGCGCGCGGGCACGCGCATCCACCTTGTCCATCGTGCCGGCCGAGGTCACGAAAGCGGCGAGCCCACCCGGCTTCAGCGCCGCGATCGACTTGCAGATAAAATAGTCGTGGAGCCGGAGCCCCTCGCTTCGATAGAACGGATCGGAGCGGACGATGCGATCGGAAAACGGTGGATTGCCGATTGTAAGATCGAACGACGCGGGCAGCGATACGCGGGTGAAATCCTCATTGAGAATACGGGCACCCGGCTGAAGCAACCCGACGATCCGAGCGGTGACGGGATCGAGCTCGATACCGGTGACGCGGCTTCGGTCAGTGATCGCCTGCGGCATCAGTGCCGGAAACAGGCCGGTCCCGATGCCGGGTTCGAGGATGCTCCCGCCCTTGAAGCCCAAGCGGAGCAGACCGGCCCAGACGGCGCGGACGATGAACTCCGGCGTGAAATGGGCATATTGCGTGCAGCGGGCAAGCGATGCGTGATCGGCGCTGGATACGGCGGCCTCGAGGTCTCGGCCGAGCTTGTCCCAACCCCTGGCGAAGCTCTCCTCGCCCGGCCGGCGAAAGATGCCGTTCGCGAGATCGGAAGCGCCGAAGCCGGTGAAGCGGATGAGTTGAGCCTGTTCCGCAGGCGTCGCAGGACGGTTCTCATCGATAATCTCCGCCGCCAGCCGGATCGCCGCGATGTTTGCGACTGCCCTGTCCTTCCAGCTCTTCGCCAGGCCGCGATCGCCGGAGAGTTCGAAGTTCGCAGCCCTCGGTTCCTCGGCGGGCTCACCGGCGACCATCTTCTGCACCGCCAGTCGCGGCGGTGCCGGCCTATCATCGACAGGACGATCGACATCGACGCCTGGTGTCGGGGTGGCGAAACTGGAGGATAGATCGAAATCGGCCAGCCGGCCTATATTGGAGAACAGGTCGAACGTGAAAGGATCGTCATGCGCCATGGGGATTTCCTCTTGGGTGATGGGCGCGCGGCGGCCAGCGGATGTCGTTCCGCCTAGCGCGTGTGCAAGTGGGTTGGGAGGGTTTGAGGGTTGGCGCCGATCAGGCGGCCACGGGTTCGCCAAGGTGGCGGAACTGCACGGGCAGCTTGGCCGCGATCTCTTCATCGGTGAGATCGTCGATGAGCTTCCAGATTTTCGCCTGAGCTGCGGTAAAGACCATGACGATACGCCGGCCGGCAAAGCCCGCCGCAAAGCGCTGATCGGCAAAAGCACAGAAATCCGGTCCGGTGATGCTCCAGATGTGCTCAAGCTTTTCGGCCCGGCTCATGGCTCGCACTGGACGCGATTCCCGTTCGACGATCGCCCGGCGCATGTCATCGATCGAGCCGCTATCGGCGAGATCACAATAGCTGTGGAACCAGCGAAAGCGGCCGTCGATCTTCAGGCTGAAGAACACGCTCGTCACCTGCGCTGCCTGGAACTCGCGCATGGCGAAGTGGTCGCCACGCATGAGGAGCGGCGGCAGGATGTTAAACATGCGGTCATGGTCGACTTCGGCGATTTCGAACCATTCGCCGGCGTAGAGCCGTCCGGAAAGACGCGCCTCGTCGAAGGGCGCTTGGTTGTGGCGGTTCATCATCGCGTAGAACTCGTGGCGGCTGGCGACACCTTCGAAGATCTTGCGCGTTTCGGGACGGCTGGTCATGGCTTTCTCCTGAGGTTTTGGCCCGAAGAGCCTTGCCTCCGGACCTTTTGATCACCCCATCCGCATGGCCGCCTGGAGGTTTGCCGGGTCAGGGGCCGCGCCAGCGGGCGAAGCCTTGCCCTTGACGCGGCGAACTCCCATGCGGCAGGCCATCCTTCAGCCCTCTTCCCATTCTCGCCTTTGCTGCAGATCCTCGTTCCAGTCCCCAGCGATAGGGCGAAGCCGTTGGAAACCGCAGTCCTGTCTCGACGCGATCTGTCGCAACTTGTCGGCATAGGCCTCGCCCTGGCTGTTGCGGTCGGTCGCCGCTACGACGAGATCGAGGCCTCCGGCGAGCAGCGTCACGGCACCCTCGGTCGCCGGCGACCAGCCGCCTGCCGTGCTGGCATAGAGGGTATCGGCGCGGCGACCTTCGAGTGCCGACAAGCTCAAGGCATCGATCGCTGCTTCGGTGACGCAAAGCCGGCCGCCTGACCGGTTGCCGAACCGAAAAAGCGTCTTGGTTCCTCCGCTCGAAAATCCGCGCCACAAAGGCCCCCTCTCCTCCCAACCGCAGATTTTCCCCTCGTCGTTGTGATGGGCAAACCAGGCGCTGCCGGAAGGTCCCTGCCTGATGAGCCTGCCGTCGATCGCCTGTTGCAGGACGGGGCGCGGGATGGCACGTATGCGGGACAGGTAGTCGTGAGCGCGCGCGCCCTGGCGCAACAGTGGGCGGGCCGACCACCGTGCGGTGATCTCAGGGGCCGTCCTGCGCGACGTGCGCGGCCGCCATGTTGGCTGCAATGGCTGAACGCCGGCCAAGGCTCCGACTGCCGTCAGCGTTGCCCGAAAATCTCCGGGCTGAAGGAAGCCAATCAGCGCAAAGACGTCGCCCTTGCGGTCCGACAGTGGATCGAACCAGCCCCTTCCCTCGTGGGTGACGATGATGATGTCACCGCCGCGCCGGAATTTGACGGCGCGGCGTGTGCTCTCCTTCAGATCGATCTCAAAACCAGCCTGCTCCAGGGCGACGGCGCAGGAGACCCGCTCGCGCAGCCGCTCGATATCTTCTCGTTGCATGTCCAATGTCCTTTCCGCCTTTCAGATTGTCAGGGCAGCTTTCGCCAGCCGCGAAGACCGGCGGCTGCAAGGGCGCGATGTGAGGAAGAGCCGCGACGAGATAATGTGCGCGGCGAAGCCTCCCTTGCGGCCGACGGGGCGCCAGCGGCAAAAACACGTCAGGGATGGATGCCCGCAGGGGGAAGACCGCAAGGGCTTCCGCCTTGCCGACAGCCCGGCCCGAAGGGCGACGCCCGAGCATCGACAATCGGCAGGACCGGTCCCAAAAGAAGGCTCGTCATGCTGTGTTTCGACTTTCGGCGATCGGGGTCCGGCGCCGGCCTCGGTTCAGGCCTCGCCCAACGTTGCGCCAGTGCCGCGAATGAAGTCAAAAAAGCCGGGCTGCGGCTCTTTTGCGAGATGTTTCGATACCCAGTTCCGCTCGCTGTCATCCGCAGCAAAAGCAAACTGCCGCGCTTGCCGAACGACCTTGCGATTGTTGCGCTCGACAAGAACCCGCAAATCGGAATTCAGCAGTCTGTTCAAACCCCGAAGCGATTTCGCCGCGAGGAAGAGGAGCCGTGGACCAATGGGCAAGGTCAGGAACGACTTTTCGGACCGCAGCGGAAATTCCAGGCGCACCGGCCGGTCTGATGTCAGCAGTTGTCTGCCTTCATCGACGGCACGAACGCCCCAGTGCATATTGGCGATAAGCGAGGATATGGCGTGATGATCCGTCATGTCGGCCATGATCTTCATTCCGAGCCGATAGCCGTAATTCTCGTCCATCGAGGCAATGTAGTCCCGGAGCGATGGGGGCGCGGCAAAGCCGGGAAACTCGCGAATGACGTCCTGATAACGCGCTTCCATTCGCTGGTTGGGAATTGCCCATTCACGAGAGATATTCGCCTTTGCCGACCGGACGTCTTCCGGTCCCCGCACCAGCAGCGAGACGATAAACCAGGTCCAGTCATAACGTTCCTCACTGCTCCAGGGCCCCGAGGACCCACGCTGTTCCAGGCGCCTCAGCATCTGGCTTGCCCGATGGTCCTTCGGCTTCATGAGTTCCAGTTCGATCGCTGCGGCCTGATCGCCGGTAAAGCCGTCGAATGAATAGCCATCACGTTCCCAGCCCACACCCTTCGGCGCTTTTCGGTCGACCGCGAAATTGCCCGACGGCCAACGCGTGAACCGCGTCAGCATCCGCGGATGACCGCAGGCCCAGCGTTTTGTGTAGAAAATCGGAATATAGTGATGAACGCCAGGAGCGTTGCTCTTGTCTGGTTGGGGCAAACTTGTACCTCGATGCAAACCCGAGGAGACGACGGGGAGAAGCTCTATGGCAACGTCAGCACCGAATTGCCAGACGGGCGCTGCCTGGTCACCGGGTAAAATAGGCCGACATGCGATGCGACGCACGTTTCTGCCAATCGTCGGTGGTATCGAGGAAGCCATCCCAGCGCGGGTCGGACTTCCCGCCTGCAGCCCCATGCTTCTTGGCGTGAGCGGTGACCTCCGCTTCGGCGGCGCGGAAGCGGTAGTGATCGTAGACGTCAAGGACGTGCGCCGCATAGGCCTGGGCGAGCGCCGCGTGCCCCTCGACAATGATCAGATTTTCATCGTTCGAGTAGGACGCCTTGTAACCGAAGTTATGGCTGCCGAAGGCGACGACACATTTTTCCGGATCCATCGGATCGATCACCAGCACCTTGTCGTGGATGATGGCTCGACCGAGCGTCAGGGTCTCGTCATTCTTGAAATCGCCCACAGCTCGGCCGATTTCCCGGTCGGTGAGAGCGGTGGCGCGGATAACCGAGATGCCGGCCTGCTGAAAGACATGCGGCGACCAGGCGGGAAGCTTTTTACCGCTCGGCAGCTCCTGGCTCGGCTCATAACCCCACATCGCCTGCGTATCCGAGATCGCGCCGACAACGTTGAGCGATGTGTCTTTCAGACCGAGAGCGATCGCTTCGGAGACGACGGAGTTGACGCCGCCGCGCGAGGGCATGAAGACCAGGAAGAAGATCGCTTTTTCCGCCTTGCGCAGCAGCGAGAAGAGCCGGTCCATGTCGGGCGGCGGCAGTGCGGGCTTGGCCGATTTGGACGGCGGTTGCTTTTTGCCTGGCATATTGGGCGAGAACCAGATCTCGGCGGAGGCCCCGTTTGGGAGCGCGACGCGCGACGGCGTTCGATTGGTCTTTTTGAGCGTATCGCCTTGGGTTGCGCCCTTGGCCTTGGCGTTGAGCGGAGTGGGTTCAGGCAGTTTGTCCGCCTTGAGCTGCGTCCAATATTCGAAATAGGCGCCGGCAATCGCATCGTCATCGATGCGGACGCAATTGTTGCTCTGGCCGGCCACGCCTGACCAGGTCCAGTTGGTCGAGCCTGTTATGACTGACCGGGGGGTGCCGCCATCGTCGAGCCAGACGACGAATTTGTTATGGCCGATATGACCGGTACCGTTGAACAGTCTGTTTCGAAGCGTGCAACCGCTGCCTGGGATGTCGGCGATCGCCCGAAGGACTGCGCGCGCGGGTGCGTTGCGCGTGTCGTAGATGGTGGGTTGCTTGCCCTTCTCGTTCGGCTCAGCGTCCTCGTCCTGTCCGCTACCGGCGTCCGAGAGAATCAGGTCGAGCCGTGCAGCGTTGTCGGTCAGGAGCTTTAGCAGTTCGACGTCTTCGAGCTCGTAGAGCGCTGCATGGAAACGGCCGCCCGGCTGCGCGAAGAAATCGTGCAGGATGGGAAGGACGTCGCCGGCAAGATAGTTGCGCAGCCAGTCGCCGGGCTTGCGCAAGTGATTCTCAAGTTCGTTCGGTGAGATCGTGCCGTCTTCATTCAGCACCTTGGAGAGGAACTGGGTCGACAGGATGCCGTTGGTGAAGCTGCTTGTGAAGGGCAGCCGTTTTGTGGTGACGTCGATGACATTGGTGAAGGCGGCCGGGGTCAGGTACCCCAGCGGTATCGGCTTTCCCTCGTATGTGTGCTGGACGATCTGTCGCGTCTTGAAGTCACGATGGCTCTCCGGCACGACCTCGACTGGGTCGAGCTCCGCTTTCATCTTGCCGACCGCGCGAATGCGGTAGCGGACACGTTCGTTGTCGGGACGGCGCTGGGCTTCGTTTCGCTTCTTTCGGAGCGTGAGGTCGCGCCAGTTGAATTTCTGGACCGGCCAGACGCTGGTGTTTTGCGCCTGCCACTCAGGATTGCTCTGGCCCTTGAAGGCGACATAGGAGGCAAGTGGCCGTTCCTCTGTCACCTGATCGTTGTCGTCGAGATACTCGCGCACGATGTGAAAGCCGAGGCAGCCGGGGATCGCGGTCGTATCGATATCCCAGGCAAGATAGGCAACTTCGTTATTCGCTATCGCAACGGCTTTCAAAATTTGCGCCATGTCCCATCCCCCAATAGGTCTTCATAAAGGAGCGCAATTTCACGTTGATGACAAGCAAGCAACTTCCGCTTTCAAAAAATAAATCCAATCAACTGGACTCAAATGTTGATTGGCTGGCATGGGATGCCGCCGGAGCGACCGTCGAAACGCGCAACCGCGTCGCCAGGATGCGCAAAGAGGACTGAGCGCGGCGAAGCTTCCCTTGCGGCCGGCTGGCAAGAGGCACAACGGCGGATTGATTCCTCCCCGCGTCAGGGATGGACGTCCGGAGGGGAAGAGCGGAGCGGGCTTCCGCTTTGCCCGCAGCCCGGCCCGAGGGGCGACGCCAACCCGCAAACGTCTGAGTGAACGAATGGAGCAGAAGGGCGACGGCACGATTAAACCGAGCTTGAGATTGGGTGGATAGGAGCATCAATTTGCCTATCGCATAGCTGCAATGCACAATAAGTGATTGCGCACTGCACAACGCATAGGCATGTATGGTGCAGCTGATGCATTTGATGGCCTCCTCCCAGTGCCATCGCGTTAGCTGTTCCCCTCTGGAGGTTTTAACCTTCACACCTTAAAGGGCCCCGGTCTTCCGGTGGCCCTATTTTTCCGGTGTATTGGAGATTAGGGTCGCGAGGAGATTTGCCCGGCGAAGCCTACCGACCGACGCGCCGCTAGCGCAAACGTTCCAGAGATGACGGCCTGAAAAGGCTGGCAACCGCAGGCTTCATTTGCCGACAGGGCGGCCCGTCAGAGACGGCACTCGATCCTATCAAGTATAACGCCAAGATCTGCGAAGTTCAGCCTCTCAGTCCAATGGCTCGCAACCAGGCGTCGACCTGACCAAAAGCATCCTGCTGCCACTGCTCCGGTGAACGGTCGCCGAGCAAGCTGGATTCCTCGACGAACTGCCGAACGCAGGTCGGACCAAATCCGTCGACATTGTCGAACTTTCTGTTGATATGCTCGTAGCCGACAGCGCCGCTCTCATGCTCAAGGATTGGCTGGCTTGCCGCCGCTCGGCAGCTTCCAGGGAAAGTTCGCCGTCATCGGCGGCGCTGTCCCTTGGCTGTTGCTGGACAATGACGAGATGCGCCACGTCGGTACGTTAGACGTAGAAGGATCTGGCCCATCTCGATCAGGACTGTCTTGACCGCCATCGTGGTGCGGGTCGTCGTATTCGGTTGCCGACTGAGGATCGGGTGGACCTACTCCTGCCATGTCAGCATTTCCTCTTTCAAATGATCGGCGGCTTCGCGCCCACGCTCTCCGGCGGTCGAGAGGTCGAGGTAGGTCTGGACGGGGCTGGTGCAGTAAATGCCGGGCGCAGGCTCGATCGTATCCTGGAGGATGCCTGTATCGTGCGGCACTGAAATCCGAACATTTTCCCCCGAAGATACGGACTTGAGTCCAAGACCGTCAACGAGCTGCTCAACTCCGAGATGATCCGCAACAAAGAAATGTGTCGACGTCCTCCCGAAAGGGGCCAGCCATTTCGCGGCGGAAAAGCTCGCCAGTGCGGCGTAAAGACCATTTTTCGACAGGACGAGTGCGGTGACGATCTGCTCCTCCATCGCCTGGCCGTGCAGGGGCGTATAAAAGCGCAGGATTTCGCCCTCCGGCTCGTAGGCTTGGCGCCAGGCTTCAAGCAAGTGAGCAGGCTTCAATAGGAAGATGCCTTCGTCCGATACCTGTCCCCACTCGCGATCCTGCAGCGCCTTGCGGACATTGCTGACATGACCAAGACTGACATCGGCGGCCTGCGCCAATTCGGCGACTTTCCAGGCCCGCGCCGGTTCGCGGAGCATGACGCGTAGGACGGCTGCCGATTTCGGCTTAAAAAGGGATCTCAGCTCGCGCTTTTCGACGGCTGGCCGCGGGGGCACGATGCGTTCGATGAAAACCGTATCAAAGGTCAGCCACGCATTCCCTTCGAGATCCAGATAGGCGACCTTGTTGTCCCGGCAGAAGGATTGCGTTTCCTTCGAGAGATAGGGCGCGATTACGACCGGTGTCAGCGTCCCACCCGCAAGGGCAGCAATCGACCGCAGCTTCGAGATCGAATGTCGCACATACCGAGGCTGCCCATTTTCCTTGAGTTCGCAGACGAGCGTGTGATTTCTTCCAGCGAGATCGACCGTTACCGAAAAATCATATCCGCGGTCCGGGCCACCCACTGGCTCGTTCGCTGATGTGACTATTTTAAGCACAGGAATCTGGCGCAAAAGGTCCAGCAAACGCGTGGGACCTTGCTCGACGAACCTGTTCACCATTTCGGAGCTTTTCAACATTCGCTGAAACTATGTGTTCTGGTGAAAATAGCAACCTATTTCATCACTTTCTTTTATTTCAGCATTTGTTGAAACCAAGATAACAACTGAAATTGGCTCGATTGAGGTTTGCCAAGGGATACTGAACCATCTACCTACACAGCCCAAACGACAGCTGACGCCCCTTTCGCGACTGATATTTGGGATGCTTCAAGCGCAAAGGCGAATTGGGGTGGCGTCCATGCCAACCAGCAAACCGCGATGGCGGCCGAGCCTCGAAAATTGCTCATACTGCCCCACTGCGACGCGACGAAAAATGTCAGCGGTGGACCAAGCATCTATCCGAGCGACGTCATGATCCTCAGATGGGAATTGCAGCGACCGGTATCTTTCCCATTCCTTTCAGCATAGAGCCGGCCGAAACCGTACATCGTTGCGGTCGCCGTATGGGCGATACCAAATAGGAAGCTGATGACTGTGACCAACAGGCTGAATCTTGAGGATAGCGATCGCTACGAGCGAACAACAGTCGCCATCTGCACTAGGCGCTGGATCCGCGCGCCATTGTCGATGCGCTCGCCAAAAAATCGGTTTCCGGCCATGGTCGTGATGGAGACCAGCGCGGAGTAGACGCTTATCTTCCAAGGCTGCTCGCCCTGGTCTTCAACGATGAAGTAGCCCATGAAGGGCGCCAATGAAGCGCTGCAGAGGGCTCCGACGAGAAGGCAAAACGGGATCGAGTTTGACGACCAGTTGGATCGAAAGTTCATCGGGCAGCGCTCTAAACGGAATCGGTGGGCGGCGGGCCTATTGAATCAGGCTGTATCCGTTCAAGTTGTCACAATCAACGCGAGTTCTTACAGCTGATAGCAGACTATTGAGACATCCATGTCGAGGCTGATCGGAGGCTGCCGCTGGCAGTCAATTGCAAGGGTACGGCCGTTGGGGGGGATGTCTCGGACGCAAGCAGCGGTCGTTGCGACGGTTCCAATACGTAGAGGCGAGATGGATTGCCCAGTTCCGCCGGCGAACTGACGGCTAACTACTGGCCAATGACTCTGGCTTACCGTCCAGTGCTACGACACGACCGGCGGCGACATCGATGGGTCCGGCCGCCTCTTGGAGGGCTTCCGCGATGGAGCGACTTCGGCTTCCTCGGCATCGTCAACCTCTGCATCGCCGTTGCCGACTTCGCTCATCCGATGCTTGATGGCCAGCGCGTAGATCGTATCCAGCACGTGCCGGTCGGTGACATCCGGATCGGTGAGCGCAAGAAGTGCTGCACGGACAATCCTTTTACTTGAGGTCTTTGGGCAGCGCTCAACCACAAAGTCGTAAAGTGCCTTGTCGGATAGGCCTTCGGTGGCACCGTCCACGAGAGCGTGATAGATTTTCTTGCGTTTTTCACCCATTGCATATCTCCTTGCGTCGCGCGGCAAGGATAGTCGTCGAACTGTCACAAACAAGGGTAATCTCAAGCGTCAGATTGCGAACCTCCTTTGCACGAAGGTTCGTCCGCCCAACTGGGGATGCGAGCATGATTCCGCAAGCAGCGATGCAAGTCGAAGTCTACGAGGATGAGGCTGAGTTCGATCGCGCCGAGGTCTCAGCACCGAACGAGATCAAGCAAGCTGGAGCAATCTGTCTCCGCAGGAAAAACGGCCAGGAAAGAGTGGAGATTCTTTTGATCGGCAGCCTTCGCAATGGTCGATGGGGTATACCGAAGGGACATATCGAGCCTGGCGAAACATCTCGCGACACCGCCGAGAGGGAGGCTTTCGAAGAAGCCGGCATTAAAGGCACGGCTACGGAGCGGGTCCTCGGGTCGTTTGCCTATACAAAGGAGGGCAGCCCCTTTCGGTACTGTGTTGCCGTTCACCTCCTTGTGGCAACGGATATCGCGAGCGATTTTCCTGAGAAGGACAGGCGCAAGACGAAATGGGTGCCGATCGACGTCGCTCACCGGGAGATCGCCCAGACCCCGCTTGGTCAGATTATTCGCGACCTGTTCTAATTGTTCTGGTCCTTGAATGTCATAAAGTTCCTTGTCACTATCGCCCACCGTAGCGCCTCGACCAGAGCATCATTGACTGCCGAGCGACAGAAGACATCCCGTGTGGTGGCATGTCGTGCTATTGATCCCAACACGCAATACTTACCAGAGCGCCCTCCCCTTCCCTCGATGGTCGAGCCTCTGTTGCCGCCGAAAAACTTTCATACAACCTGCCTTGCCAATGCGTGAGCTTGGGTGCGATTACTCACC
Organism: Neorhizobium alkalisoli; assembly: GCF_002968635.1. Lineage (GTDB taxonomy): Bacteria > Pseudomonadota > Alphaproteobacteria > Rhizobiales > Rhizobiaceae > Neorhizobium > Neorhizobium alkalisoli. The sequence continues at coordinate 185,004 of NZ_PVBN01000010.1, forward strand.
ACGGTGAGGCACCAAATACGTCGAAAAGAACCGAGAGGTCCAGTTCTGTATTTTTGTGGGAAGCGTGACCTCAGAGGACCGTTATGAAGCCCTGGACGGCCAGCCGTGGCCCAATCGCAGCAACGGAAACCGATGTCGCAAAGGCAAGCGTGATCAATACGCTAATGACATCCCCGGCCGCAATTTTCCCCAAGAAGGCCGGCGACCCGATCCTTCCGTTTTCGATCGGCTTGTTCGAAGACCTCAAAAGCCGTTTGAAGCCTGGCGTTGGGACGACTGCCCTGAGACGCGCAGTCGCTGTCTATGTCCATTCAAAGCGATACTATTTCGCGAGCGCCCAGCCAGACGCCATGCGTCATAATATTGACGGGGAAGTGGTTGAGCCGGTCTCGGCAGCAGACCGAATACTGGCGCAGGAGCGCTTCATGACCTTGAAGCGAGACAAAGAACCACCCTCGCCTGCTACCGTTGATGACAATGTCGCGGCGGCAATACCAAGCAAGAATGAAAGGATCCGCGCCGCCCTACTTTCACGCAAAAGAGATCCGGGTCCGGCGTCTGACTAACTCTCTGGCACCGCTGCGCCGCTATCGGCTTAGCAAACTGCGCGAGTCGACACGGTTGCAGTTAGGCGCGCCTAACTCGCAGACCCTCATCATGTGTACGCTCCGAGGCGCGCCTCGTACGTCAGCCTGTTTCAATTCTCGCGCCATTTCTTGGCGTCGACTGGCAATGCTCAAGCCATCTTAAACGATGACAAGCAAGTAGACGTTGGATCCCATGGTGTGCCACGGAGACCGGCAAGTTAGGCGCGCCTAACTTCGCACCACAGAGCAGGTGACGCCGCCTTTCTTCGCGCTGCCCAGGCGCCTCTCCCATCGGAGGCTCCGACCCGATGCCGGCGGCGCTCGGGAGTTGCGATGATCGCCGCGCCGGCCCCAGTATGTTCAAAGCTCAGATCTCTGCATAGGCCGTGTTACTCCTACCAAAACAACCTCGACACCTCGCTGCTGCGCCGATCTTGAGACACCGGCCAACTCCGCATTTCTACATCGGCGCCTCGGATCCGGCTCGACACCGAGTGCACTGCACCCTTGAGGTACGATCGCCCCGAGGAGAATTGGCGAGGCCGTTCCGTGACAACGGGAACCCACATCAAACGGCTATGGACCTGACGCCACGAGATACGAAATTTTCGAATAGAACTCGGGGGAGAGGTTAGGCGCGCCTAACTGCTCCCCCACTGTTCACCTTCAGCTGCGCCATGACCATCGGTCCAAGCGAAAACTCTCCTCGCTCCCAGCGCCGCGTCAAGTCGCGCAGATAGCCGCCGGGCGAGGTGATAAAGTTCGCTCGCTCCAGAATGCAGGCCATCGCGATTGCCGCATTTTCCGGTCCCATCGCATCGCAAGCGTCTTGATAGGCCGATGGGCTGACACCCAGCATCGATCTGACGACAACCGCAGCTGACATCAGATCACGCCAGCCTCCCACCGCACCGCCTTGTCCATAGTCGCAAATCTGCGGGCAGGCCTTCAGCACAACACCCAACGGGAAGGATGTGCTCGCCAGACGCGGGGGCAAATCAGTTCCACCAGACTTTGCCCCCTGCTCTTTTCGAGAGCTAGGTTCAAGTTCACGGATAGATTCGGGTTTTGAATTCTGTATGTGGCGCTCACCATGAGCATCATTGGTGCTAATAATTTCGGGTTCTTCGTGGATACTCAGGCGGCTAAGCACCTCGGCGTAAAGCAACTGCATTTCACCGAGCAGGCTATCGACGTCAGCATGCGATGGTGTGCGGGGGAGACGCGCCGTCAGATTGATGTAGATGTCCTCGATCGCTTGCCAATCACCCTCCGCGCCTTCCTCAATGGCGGCGCTGATCAGTTTCCGGACGTCCCTCCGGCATATTGTTAGCGTCTCCTTGGCCCTTCTGAACGCAACACGAGCAGCCACGACCTCCTGCGCCATCAGGGCAAGTTCCTCAGCACGAGCGAGAAGCGGCGACAGGTCGAAGCCGAAGGCCGTCTCTATATCGCCATCACGACCCTTCCGCGCAAATCTCTTGCCGTTGGCGCTGTCTTTTCGCACGATCAGGCCGGCATCGACGAGAATTGCCAGATGGCGCCGAAGCGTAGCCCCCGCAATACCGTGGGCGCGGAGTGTCAACTGGGCATTCGAAGGGAAGACAATCATCTGCCCGTCCTGACGAAGTTCATTGGTCGGATGGAACGTTAAGAGCGCATCCAGGATGGCGACGCTGCGATCCTGAAGGCCAAGCGTCTCCCGGGCTTCAGCAACATCTCGGAAGACCTTCCATTTCTCGACAGACTTACCAGGCTTGATCTCGTTCGCGGCCACCTGCCGCTTCACGAGGGCAAGCGTCATCGACCGCCGCCCAAACGGCGTCGTCACACTTCCAGTATGCATCGTCTTTCACCTTTCAGAAGGCAAAAGAAATCCACTCACCAAAACGGCGCCAAGACTCTTGACGAAGATTCATGGAAATGCGATTCTCTGTCTTGCTACAGAACAGATAAGGGCTTCCACGACGGCGACGTTGAGGGGGCTCTTTTCTTTTGCGGGTTTCACTCCGTGGTTCGTTGATCCAGCGTGCTATTTCGCTGAGCGGTGCTCGCGATACAGTTCCTCAAGCTTCTCCAGGACGAGCGCGGCAAACTCAGGCGCTTCTTTCCGGTCGATGGCGATTTCCAGTTTCCCGTCGGTGTTCAGCACTTTCGCAAGGCGCTTTCCGTCGTCGGCGGTCCACACGTCAACAGCCGCCGGAGCTGCCCGCGGTTTCAGGTGCGCGATAAGAGCCTTGAAGCGTGCCTCCGAGGGGAGGGACTTACCCTGCGCCGATTCGAGAAACAGCTTGGCCAAGTCGAGCGAACCGTCCTTGGCAAGCAGGTCTGCAAGCTCAACCCAGCTCCGGCGCCCCACACCCGGGGCAGCACCGATTGCATTGATCAGATCTCGGGGGATCCTGACCACGACAGACAGCATGTAGGACAGATCGCTCTTATAGACAGACAGGGCTGACATGATGACGTCCCTGGTAAAGCGCTGCTGCAGATTGTCGGCGAAGAGGGCCTTCTCGATATAGGTAAGATCCTCGCGCTCGTTGTTCTCCTGTCCCTGCGCCACAACGAGTTGCTCGTCCGTCAAATCGCGAACGATCGCCTTGACCGGCCGTTCAAGCGCCTGAACTGCGCGAAGCCGACGGTGACCAAACGCCACTTGATAGCGACCGGCCTGGTCCGGGTGAGGGCGGACAAGAATCGGCACCTGCTGGCCTTGCTCCTTAATCGAAGCCATCAGCCCCTCAATATCGCCCGGCATGCGGTCTTGCACAAAGGAAGGCTCGACCTCGGCTGGGTCGATCTCGACCACAGTCTGACCCTCGGCAAGTCGCCGTTCGATCTGATCTGCACGGGCCTGACGGGCCTTTTCCTCGCGGATTGTGGACCCGACCTGCTTGACAAGCTTGTTGTCCGCCGTGGATTCGTCAGACTGCACAGACGGCGAAAGCAGCGGCCGACCCTGTGTCTTTGCCGGGCGTGCTGCGTCGACCTGTACGAGGTTCAGAAGGTTCTTCCGGCTCATGCGGCTCTCCCCCAGGATTTCTTGATCAGGGTCTCGATTTCCTCGTTGACGTTGTTCATCGCCTCGAGGGCACGATCGTATGTGCTACGCGTAAACTGACCTCTCTCGACCTCGTAAAGGGTCTGGTTGGTCAGTCCGGCATCAGAAACGGCCGTGGTCTTGAGCATTGGGAAATTTAAGACATGGGAACCAAAGATCGACCGCAAATAGCCAACCATCTGGTTCTGCGGTCCATCGGCAGGCTCAAAGCGCGTGATCAGATAGCGCATCCATGAAAAGTCGACGTTCCCCCCCGCTGTTGCGACCTCCCGAAGAAGTTCAGCAACCATCGCCAGGAACTGGTTCATCGACATAACGTCCAGCATCTGGGGATGAACCGTCACGATCACCGACGTCGCGGCGGTGAGGGCGGACAGCGTGAGATAGCCAAGTTGCGGCGGGCAGTCGATGACGACCACATCGTAGTTGCTTTCGACCTCGTCCAAAACCTGGCGAACCCGGTCGAAGAACATCACATCGCCCACTTGGCGCTTCATCAATGCTCGCGGGGTGTCGTGCTCAAATTCCATAAGCTCCAGATTTCCTGGGATCAGGTGGAGATCGGGAATGTATGTCGATCGGATGATCTCTTGGATGGGGCGGCGCTCGTCATCATAGCGAATAGCGCCGTACATGGTTTCGTTGGAACCGACATCCAGTTCGGGCTGGTTGCCAAAGAGCGCCGAAAGGCTCGCCTGAGGATCCAGATCGAGAGCAAGAACCCGGTACCCCCGCAGTCCCAGATATTGCGCCAGGTGCGCGGCCGTTGTGGTTTTTCCGGAGCCACCCTTGAAGTTCATAACGGATATGACTTGCAGCACTTCACCATCGCGCCGGTGCGGGAGATACCGCCGGTCAGCGCGGCCGACACGATCGAGATGCCTGCGGATCTTGTCGATGTCTTCAACCGAATACGAGCGACGGCCGCCCGCCGTCGTGCTCACCTCAAGATCCTCGATGTCGTTCGACACCTGACGAAGGTAGACTTCCTTGACACCCACGAGCTTGGCAGCTTCTGATGGCTGGAAATGCCGAATCCCTTTCTCGGCAACCGGTGGGAATGTGCTCAGGTGATGTGCTTGAAGCTGCGTCGCAAGCGCTGAGGAGTGCCGTTCGATGAGCTCGACCAACGTCTCCTGTGCCGCTAATTTCTTTTCAGCCGTTCGCTTCATTTTCAGCCCGATATCTCACAACAGCGCTTTGAGGCGGTCAAAACCGATTTGCACCGCTGTTGCAATAAGCCGCGATTCTGGTGTGTGGGCAAGCTATTTATGGTAAACGAATTCTTAACGAAGCTGCTGGTCTTAAAGGAAAATCGGCTCTCCTCACTCGCAAATACCAAACGAAACAAGCGTTTGACGTCTTTGAGTGCACATACGAAAATCCCGTCAAAAAAGTAGTTGAGAATACAGAAGAATGGCTCGTTCTCACTCGTCGCTGCTTACTTTTCGGATAGTGGCCTATGCGACTCAGTGGAGTCGCGTCCCTAGATGCCACCATTATTCGACTTCAGAGGCGCCGCGGACCGCGATATGAGAAAACAAAAATGTCCATGACAACAGTCCCGCGCTCCCCCGGACTGTCTATTGCAGGGAGCCTTACGATTAACTGCAAACGACGAAGTCGATCTAAACGTTGTCGAAACACTTTTTACGATATCGCGGGCCGATGGGTATATGAAGTAGATCTACGGGAAGGCAATCACGTGGCACGACGATCGAGACGTTTCGCTCCTCCGACAGACCAAGAGAAATGGGACCTGACCTCAGTTACGATGCAGATGCGCATGGATGTCGTCTCCAACATGGAGGCGAATACTCCTGTTCCAGTTTACTTCTCGAATTTCGAACATTTGGAGGCCTACTGCGACTGGAACGACCTGATCATCGAGGAGATCAGGGGCGTAAAGCTAAAAGATGCAGCTCTAGTACGGCATGTAGGCCTGCGCGTTGGGTATGGCCTCGTTTGGGTGAACGCGAAAGCGCCGCAAAGTGACGTGCGAAAAGCGATGGTGCATCACATTGTCGACGCTTACCACCTCAAACCGGATGAACTGTCGCCAGTTGACGCAGACCACGTCGTAAATCGGGCCAGCCTCGCCAAGGTTCCTAGTTCCTGGGTGGCGGTGATGCCGGTCTTTTATGAGGTAAACCAACGTACCGGGTTTATCTTCGAGAAGGGGTTAGAGGTCGACACCTCGGAGTCTAAAATCCATGCCAATCCTCTCCAAATGTTCAAGATTCTCTCAGACATCTGGCCAAAAACCGTTGAGGAGTACGAGGATGCAATGAAAAGAATCGAAAGCCAGCATCAATTGAAGCATCTAACGCCAGATATCCGGAGGTGGATCAGCGGCGGCTTCCCATTTGTCTCTCAATAAAGTGGAGGCGCGTTCGCGCCAGTTTGTTTATATGTGGCAGCCGACGTGAACCAGGTTTGCCGTCTCGCTTTGAGGGCGCGTCGTGACGCCTAATGCAAGTGCCTTGCCCTGGCAACGTGGTCAAAGCATGCGTGCGGCACGGCCAGTACGTCGCACAGCGCCATTGTAGTAGCTTGAAGCCTGTTGCACCGAGCGATGGCGCGACTGCTCCATCGCCTCGGGAAGAGGGATTCCCCTATTCGCTGCCTCGGTGAGATAGCCGGAGCGCAGACCATGCGCCGAGAACTCCCTCGGCTCCAGCCCAGCCATCACAGCACGCTCCTTGATGATCGCATTGACCGACTGCGGATCGAGCGCCCGTCGAGACATCGTCCCCCAACGCCCGATTGCCCGAAACACGCTGCCGCTCTCGATCCTGGCGGCAACCATCCAGGCGTCGAGTGCCTCGACCGGCCGGCCGGTCAGATAGACGATCTCGTCCTGTTCACCAGTGCTGGTCTTAGTGCGGCCGAGATGGATGGCGAGGGAGGGGAGGGGGGCGCCATTCTCGACCGGGATCGGTGGCTCGACGGTCAACTGCTCGCGGCGCAGTCCGGCGATCTCGCTGCGCCGGCGGCCGCCGGAGGCGAAGGCGACCATCAGGATCGCCCGGTCACGGAGATCGCGGAGACTGTCGGTCGCGCAGGTCGACAGCAGTTTTGCCAGCACGTCGCCGGTGACCGCCTTGGCGCTCTTGCGGCGACGCGTCCGGGGGACGGCGCGTACCGCGAGACGAATGGCCGACTTGAGGGCAGGGGAGGCGAAGGCGCTGTCAAAACCGCGCCACTTGGTTAGCGTCGACCAGTTCGCCAGCCGCCGGCGTACCGTGGCGGGCGCATGCGGACCGGTGGATTTCAGAAACCCCTGTTGCCGAAGTTTTTCGTCGATAACGGCCGGCATGCCGTGATCGGGATCAGTACTGCGCTTTTCAGGATCCCACAAATGATGGGCGACGAATTTTAAGAGCAGAGCCTCAGGCGCCGGCCAGGGCAAGGATCGTCCGGTCGCCGCCAATCCCCAGGCTTCCAGATAGGCGAGATCGGAGGTTAGCGCGCGTAGCGTGTTGGCGCCCATACCCGCGTTGACGAGGTGGCGCAGCGTTTCCACGTCCTGGTCGGTCAGCAACTCGGCGAGTTCGTCGCGCCGATCGATCGGCAGCACCGACGCGATCGTGTCGAGCTCGACGGCTCGACGCTCGACGCCGGAGAGATTTGCGCGTTTTCGGGCCGGAGCCATCAGCTCGTGACCGCCTGCGGCCGCCAGCGGCCGATGATCTGCTCGATTTCGCTGCGATAGTCGTCGGGGTAGACGACATCCTCTTCGCGGGCGAGAAATGTAAAAATCGTCGCCATGTCCTCGCCGATATGGGGGTCGACATTGCCGAGGTCGGTCAGATCGAAGCCGCCATGCGCCTCGGCATTCCACCAGGCAAGAATGAAGTTGGCGACACGGCGGCCTTGTCCGGTATCTTCATGGGCGACGTTGAGCAGCTTTTCGAGGGCGAAGCGGACACGATCTTCCATGGGTTCTGGCCTTTCCGGCGGGTTGATGGCGCGACGATAGGGTGATTTGCGGGGTTTGTCGATCTACCATCGATAAGCGATACTTATCGATGGCTAGGCGTGGCCTAGGGCATCATCAGGAGTGAGGAACATTAAGTTCGTGATAGAATTCCTTTAGCAAATCATTTACCATGATTTCAATGGCTTACGATCTCGCGAAAATCAGCATGACAGCCCTGTTGCAGCCGGCTTTCGACGCCGGTATCGCGCTCGCCCGTCTCGACGAGCGTATCGCCCGTTCGCCGGTCGGGCAGGGATGGATCGAGCGCATGCATTTCGGGGACGCCTGCGCCTCGCTGTGGATCGACGGCGAGCTCGTCCACCTTGAAGACCTCGTCCTCCATGACGCCACCCGCGATATTCGCACACCGACCCATGAGCTGACAATCGCCCGCGACGTGCTGCGCACCCGCCGACGCGTCGCAGCCCAGTCACCGGGCTGGGCACTGTCTGCAGAGGGTATCCGAACTTTGCGACAAACGTCGGACATCACGTCGGCCGGCGCAGACGAGGGAGAGACGGCCGGCGGCATTCGCCGGGCGGACGCGTCGGATCCGGAAGGGGAGGGGGACGATGTCGATGACGTCGAGAACCTCCCGGGTGTCGACTACGCCGCGATCGATGCGGTGCTGGCCCGATCGGAAGCGGCGATCGAGAACGCAAGGCGGCCCGGCCGCGGCGGTGGCCAAGACAAAGATCCGATGATCTATGATCTCGACTGGGACGAGGATGCCCGGCTGGACGAATGGCGCGGCGTGTTACGGCAGGTACAAGACTTGCCGACGGTGCTGCAGGCCATCATCGCCCTCGATGCGTGGAACGAGCTTTCCGTGCTACAGCATGCGCCCTGGCTCGGCCGGCTGCTTTCCGCCTCGATCTTGCGCCAGGCCGGCATCACGTCAGGTGCTCATCTGGCTGCCATCAATCTCGGCCTCAAAACCATCCCCGTCGATCGGCGCCGGCATCGCGATCGGGAGACGCGGCTGCTCGCCATTGCCCACGGCTTTCTGGCGGCCGCCGAAATCGGCATGAAGGAACACGACCGCCTAGTGCTGGCCCGCACGCTCATGGAGCGGAAGCTGGAGGGGAGACGCACCTCTTCAAAAATGCCGGAGCTGGTCGAGCTGGTGATGGCAAAGCCGTTTGTGTCGGCCGGGATGGTGGCGAAGACGCTCGAGGTGACGCCGCAGGCGGCGCGGCGGATTGTTTTGGAGCTCGGCCTCAGGGAGATGACGGGCAGGGGGAGGTATCGGGCATGGGGGATTGTCTAAACATAGATCTTCTGAAGGATAGCGCGTCTTGTAGGCGTTGCGCTATGTCACCTAAGTTTTCACGATAGATGGCAGCGATTCACCACCGATGGGCATCCGAACCCCCCATGGATACTTCTTTTCGTTACCTGCTTCATACTGGTATGCAATCAGGCTTGGGAGGTTTCTCTTGTCATAGCGGCGGCCCAGATTGAAGACCACACTGTTCTGTGCCGCGAGCAGAAGATGGATGGTGGTCACTCCGCGCGCTTCGAGTGCCTTCACCGCTGCGAGAAACTGGCTAGCCAAGGCGCTCTGCTTGGCCTGAGACCAGTGTGGCGAATTCAGATCGGGGATCGACAACCTCACCACAGGATGAGTGAATGTCGTGGCAATGTTCTCCGACCGAATCTGGTAAGAAACGGAGACTGCAAGAACGACTTCAGTCGCATTCCCGACGCCATCGACGCCTTCGAGGTGGAACCGCTGACCATCGTCCGCACCGTCAAGGCTTCGCCATGCTTCGCCGTCCCTGTCCCAGTCCATGACGACAATCCGGCCCTCGTCGTCGAACATGATCCCGGTGAGGAATGTGAGCGGGACAGGCGTCAGGCCGCCGTAAACGAGCGTCACGTCTTGGGCATCACCGTGTTTCGATTGCTGCTGCACGGTCCTTCTCGTCGCGTCCACTTCGTGCAGGAGTTCTCCCGGGTCCACGATAACGCCGTCCTTCCGCTGGCGCAGATCGAGCAGAACCCCGATACGGTGGCCTACAATGTCCGACGGAGCTGCTGCCGTCAGCGGAGACCCATCATCCTCGCGAAGCCCGCGGCCTTCTATGACGATGACCTTCTTCCTGTTTCGTAGTTCATTCTCACGCAAGAACCGCTTCCAGCCGACCCAAACGCAGAAGAGAAATATTGCGGCGAAAAGAGACACGAGGGGCCATTGCACCCACTCCGGGATGGCATTTGTCGAACCGACCTCAATCGAAGAACCGTCCGGCGCGGTGGCTTTGACGATCCAGTTCCAGCCCAGGAGAGTAACGAGAACGGCGACGCAGCCAGCCGCAATTCTGCCTTCGAATCCTTTAGGCCTGAATAGAAATTTGACGAACTCGCGAATGACCCAGTTGACGGTTTCTCGATCCATGCTTGCCTCTAGTTCTGGGTTCTGATGCGCACGGGAACGGGACGCGTCCCACGCTGATGAAAGGTTGCGGTTGCAACGAACTCGGCCGGCGTGTCCGATCTGACAACGAGCAGGACCGCGAAGGGTATGTTTCGCTCGCCGTTCACGAGGTCCTCCATGCTTTCCAGATCTGTCAGGCTAGGAAGAATCGGAAGCCGCGGGTGGGAATGCCATTCACCGATGTAGTTGTAGTTCTCGTAGTCATGGCCGGTCTTCTCGAAAAACTGATCAAGGAAAGCATTATGAAAGACAGGGTCCCTCACGAAGTGGGCTCGTTCGCCCGTCAACTCATCGACGGAGAAATCGACGATCTCAAAACATCCAGGTATGATCTGCCGTGCCATTAAAATGCCCCCGATTTCGCGGCTCTCGGCGCGCTCCAAGCCTGCCCTCATCCTGTCCATTATCGTGTCAGGAAGGATCAACTCCACTGTCACTGAAATTCCTCATCGATAAGTTCGGAGAGGAAGCCTGAGATGTCCTCGTGACTAGATGCCGCGGCTGTGGCTTGCCAGGGTTCGGTCTGCTTGATGTCAATCGGCCACGTATCGAACGGTGCAGTGAAAAGCCACGCCTTATTCAATCCGATCAAATAGGCGGAACTTGGAAAGATCGTTTCCGACCCTTGCAGGATATCAAGGGCAAATCGAGCTGCATGAGCAGCTACGACGGACACATCGGCATCGTCCGCGACGAAGGGCGGGCCATCCTCGCGTGCCGCCTCATAGTTCTTCTCGGTTTTCCATTCCCACGGCGTGTCATGGTCATCGCACCACCTTATAATCTGATTTCTTGCCGAAAGGGGATGAGGGTCGGTGTCTGGACGTGCCCTGGCGATCAATCCACCGATGCCACCGCTGAAAACTTCGGCCCATACCATCGGCTTCATGTGGCGCCGTGCAGCTCCCGCACAAAGGTTGAACGATGTGGGATTCGCTGTCGCCTCGATGATGAGGTCACAGTCACCGATCGCCTCCAATGCGGATTCCATCGCAAGCCCCGAGGTCTGGCTGCCGAGCGCAACGCGGCGTGTATCGGCGTCAGTGTCCGTAACAAGTTGCCCGATCCTGTCGGCCAAGGCATCGACCTTGTGCCAGCCGATTGCCCATGCATCGAGCTCGTTCCGAACCAGATTACCGGTCAAGAAGATGTCCTCGTCGACGAGCACAAATTTTCTGACGCCTGCACGGGCAAGCGATGCAGCTATCTTAGATCCGATCGAGCCGCAGCCTATGATGGCTACCCGGTTGTTGGAAACCGCACCGCGGTCGGACGCTGACCGCATGGCCAACTCGTTCTCCTCAACGATCCTATAGGGGATCAGGATCGGATGGCCTTGGTCGCCGCGCACGATGTCGAATGCCGTGTGGCGGCCGCTCTTTTCGATGACGACGATGAAGGGCCACAAGGGCCGCTCGAGAAGAGAAGCAAGTTCTGGTACCCGCCTGGCGAGATCCTTGAACTCACCACCTCCGTGCAGCGTCAGTAAGCCCATATCTTGTCCTGTCCGCAACAGAAAGCCGACACGACTTCGCGCGGCTGTCGGTGCGGGGTTCGGTGATTTCCAAAGCTCGCTTCCGGCGGCCCCGATCGACCTGAGATGCGCAACCCGTTGCGACCTTCGCGCGGTCATCGTCAGGGATATCTCGAACACGGCTTCCGGTAGCTGACGATCAAGCGAATTCCAGGCGCCATCCGGAACCATCAATCGCCACGTCTCGAAGCGCAGCTCACCCCCGAGTGATGAACGGTGTTCCGAGGGTACAGAAACTGTTTGCCCGTCCGAAGGACGTTCGCCGGAGATCAGGCCGTATGCGCTTTCGGCCATCATTGCTCCGGTGATGGCAGGATCCCAGTTGTCCGGGCGCCACTGAAGGCAGAGCTCACCGCCGGCACCATACTGGTGTTCCGAAAGCCTCTTCTCGCCATAAGGCATCACGATCGGCGGTGTGTCAGGGAACGTCACCGGGTAAATCACGGCTAGGGGAAATTTCTCGCCGCCGTAGGTGATCTCGATATCGATGCACAGTTGCAGATCGGCTAAGTGTCTGGTGCGCACGCTCGTCAGCCAGTCATGCTCCTCCTGAAGCGCGACGAACGCCGCCTTCTCGGCCCTGGCTCTGTTCTGGTCCAGAAGCCACCAGGTCATGCGTAACCCTGAGGCTTGGTCGGCCGGCGCTCCGCATTCGCAAAGCTGGGTGCGTTTGTCAAACCCCCGGCTGCTACAGATGCGCCCGTGGCCGCCCGCAGCAGGCGCGAACCTCCAGTAAGGCGATCCATAGCCCGCATGGACAGCGCATACCCCATACGCGGGTTAAGAGCGTCGGCCATATCCTTGAAGGTTGCCGCCTGCGCAGCTGCGTAGAAATCGACTCTAGCTTGGCGGAGCCAAGAATCGAACGCATCTTTCTTCTGAGGCTCGCGGTTCCACTTGTCGGCGAAGTTTTCCAGGGAGTCAGTGGGGTTTGCGATGACGTATTTATTGCCGTCATAGACAATGAATTTGTCCATGTCGTTCAAGATGGCGAACAATGCTCCGGAAATGGTGTCCTGATTGTTGTAGGCATGCGCCGCGAGCGTGGTGATGATCACCGAGATCGGACGCATGTCCAGATCCCGCGCGAACATGTTGTCCCGGTGCCTCTTGAGGATCATGATCGCCGACTGAAGCGGAGTCTTAACTTTGAAGGCAGGAAGGCGTTCCACGCTCGCCGTGACACCCTGCCTCTGCATTGCCTCCAGGAGCGCGCGCTTGCGGCGCTCGAAGACAATGGCTTGCCGTGAAGCGAACCAGTTTGCATAGCCTTTGGGGTTGGAGCGGGGCCAGTCATCCGTCAATATCTTGTAGGTTGGTTCACGCCGGTCCGTGATCGAGATCGCGGTCGATGCCCAACTGGTATTGAGCATCCTTGCATTCAAAAGTCTGTACTGCTGTTCATGGTTCGGCACTGCGGGAACGACATCCATGTGGAACTGCGCGCCGTCGGCGTAGTCCAAGATCCAGCACCTGTTTCCTTCGCGGACAGGTTTAACCATCGCCATGGCGTCGTGATAGGCTTTGATTTCGGTACCAAGCATTGTCTTCAGTTGTTGCTGGGTCTTATCGCGCTTCGTCAGGAGGCGGAGCTCAACAACGGAATCGACGTCGTATTCTTCGGCATCCGTATGCGGTCGGATCGCGGTTCCCAGCCGGAACGAGCCTTGGCAGTAGACCTGCGGATCATATTGGCGGACAGTGCTTGCCGGACGGTGAAGCCATTCCCCGAGTGAGGAATAGCTAGTTTCTGCCTGCTCGTAGCGGTGGTCTGGAACGTCGAGTTCCTTCACCAGAGCTTCAAGAAATGCTTCGATTGTATTCACATGCATGTTCATGATGGGAAGCCCTCAATAATTACGATCTTCATCGCGCGATAAGCCTCGCTCGACCTTTTGTTGCTGATTACGCGTTTAGGTCGAGCGTAAAACCCGACAATCGACGCACTGCCATTTCCTGTGCGTTGACGGCACTCTCGTATGCCTCCATAAAAGGTAAGCGCTGTTTGAAAACCAATCAAGTAATGCGATGCATCTTTTTCAGATGAATCGGAAAAGGAGACGAGTTTATGGTGGATTCTGCAGATCGTGATCTGCGATGGGGTGTTGCTAAGAGATTGGAATTTATAGACTTCAGGCTTTTTTGGGACGGGTCGTTCAATCGAAAAGATCTTGTGGATTTCTTCGGGATTTCAGAGCAGCAAGCCTCATCCGATATCGCGCTGTACCAAGCGAGGGCTGATCATAATTTGACATATGATCGGAGTCTGAAGAGCTTCGTCCGTTCAGAAGAGTTCGAGCCAGAGTTTATCGGACCCTTTTCCGATCGATATCTGTTACAACTTATGGCAGTTAAAAATGGGTGGATGAGTGGATCCGACACCTGGTTCTCAGAAACCCCACCCGTAGATGTGGTGGGCTTCCTCAAGCGACGTTCGACTAGTCCAGGCAACCTCATTCGACTACTCGATGCCATCAAGCAAAAGAAAGAACTTGAAATCGAGTACGCATCGCTTACTGGCTCGCCCGCCGGGAAGCGGACAATCGCCCCTCATTCGTTTTTATTTGCTGCAGGACGCTGGTATGTGCGCGCTTGGTCAAAAGAGCACAATGAATTTCGTGACTACAGTTTGAATCGCATAGCCAGCACTGTTCTCCTCGGAGCTAGTGCCGTGGGCGCCGAATTGGATCTTGAGTGGCATCATACGATGGAACTGGTTTTGATCCCAAATCCGAAGCTCGCGGAACTGAAACAGTCCGCAGTAGCGGCGGAATACGATATGGCGGATGGAGAACTACGAGTACCCTCCCGTCTGAGCGCGGCGTTTTACCTCATTAATGAGCACAATCTTGACGTCGAGCCCGGTGTCTTGAAGGCGGAGAAGCAACAGCTTGTCCTTAAAAATCTCAACGAGGTCGTTCAGACCAGAGAAGTGATGCATCGTCTGTCCGTAGAGGCGCTGCATAAGAAAAGGCGCGCGGAGGCTGGAGCATGAATCAGCCGCGCGGGCTTTTGGCATGACTATATCGGCGATGTTTTTGTTTGGTAGCCACGCCAGAGGTGACGAAGATATCTATTCGGATACCGATTTGCTCCTCATCTCTCAGGACGATCGACCTCAGCATGTTCAAAAAGGGCATTTATCGACGTCAATCTATCCCCTTGAAGACTTGCTGAAACGAGCGCGAGACGGCGATCTCTTCGTATGTCACATCGCCCGCGAGGCGAAGGCGATCTACGACCCTTCCGACCAACTTGAGTTGTTGCGGCAGCACTTTGCGCTGCGCGCGTCCTATGAGCGGGAAATCCTCCTCGCTTCGGACCTAGGCTGGTTCATCATTGATTTCGGATATAAGAGCCATCTCCAGTCTCTCCTCAATCGACGGATAGCCTGGTGTGTCCGGACCATTCTGATCGCAAAATCTGCCGAACTGAAACGGCCCGTCTTTTCCGCGGCAGAGTTGGCAGCAGTCGCGGAGTCCAGCGATGTTTTGAAGTTGATAAAAAACAAAGAAACAGATCGTGCTGACCCAGAGGCCATGGCAATGCTCGGCAAGTTTCTTGCGGCCTTTGGCACGAGGAGATTTCAGCGCGGCGCTATAAGCTACGGTACTTACGTAAGACGCTTTTCGGATACCTCAAACAATGTGGCCCTCTCGTTGATTAAGGCTGAGGCATCCTCGCAGACATTTGATTATTGAGACGGGTCATGCCCGGCAGCCTGCGCACTAGGACTCAAAACAGCGTTGTGCAGAAACGTGTAGGCAGTATCTCGAGATTCGACAAAGCAGGCACCATTATGGAGCTGCCTCATGGAGTTGCTCGCTGTGGCGGTCGCGGCTGTAGACGCGCTCTCACTTGGTCATATAGCCGAAGCTCGCCCGGCATTTCGAGTGAAACCGCCAGTCCGAAGGTGACCGTCTCGTCCACAGGATTGCCCGGGTCGGGCTCTCGCTGGACCTTGAGAGTGATCGTCATGCCGTCAGCGACCACCGCCGCCCGATCGCCGCTCCATCGGCGGGTGAAGACGGTACCGCGATTGGTCTGGTTCAGGTCGGGTTGGCTACCGTGGCCCTTCACTGCCAGCTCGTCGAGATCGTCTGGTGCCAATATTTTCATTTTCACGCCTCGATAGGATTTGCGCCCTGGAAGGACGGGCGTGAACCAGGCGAGAGTCGCGCAAAATGAATGGGGACGTGCCTGGCCGCCCAAGACTGCGGGAATGGGAACCACCACGTCTACGCTGCGCTCCCGACCAAGCTCACCGACGCACCAGAATGTCGCGCGGTCAGACGCGCAGGCTATTGCGTCGTCCGCGTCATACACGCCGTATCCGAAAAATCTGCGGATATTGTCCTTCTGACGAGAAGCCTGGCCTTGCCCAAATGGTCCAATCAGCCTCTTGACCATAGCCGCCGCGTGTTCGGGCCACCGCGCCGGATGAACCAAGAGAGCCTTGATCAGTACCGCACGCGCTGTCCCAGGCAATTGGAGAAACTCCTGCCCATAGGCGGTTTCCAATGCATCGTGAATCCGGTGCGCCGTACGCGAAGCAAGCGCAGTGGCAGCACTTGTTCCGTTGGTGAAAGCTTCGCCGCCCTCTATCCCCGGCCGAGGTGGTGCTGCGACCTTCAACCCAGCGCCGCGGGCTGCGCCCGCTGGGCTGACGACAATGCCCCCTCCGCTCCCAATAACGCGAAGATGCTCGCGGGCAGCAGGCATGAGGATGTCCGGTTTGACGGAATCTGCAAAGCCCGGACCCAGCGCGCTTGAAGGATTGGCCGTATCGAGTTCGGTGAATGGGTTCACGTTGGTGCGGGCCGACGCCCTGTCCGCCTGCGAAACCCAATCGAGGTTCCGGCCTCCGACCGTCAGACCATTCACAGTCTCAGACGGGGAGAGAAGTCGCCGATCGGCAATGATGGCCGCTATCGCACTAACGACACCTTCGGCACGAGTGCCGTGACCAGCGTCCTCGAACGCGGCGCGCGTATCGAATGTCGGAATTGGAAAGCTGGAGGTAACATTTCCAGCGCTAACCAAGAAAAGTATTCCGAACCGGTATGCCAGTCGGTCGAGAAGCCGCGCCCATGGTGACAGCTGACCATGAAACGGCCGTCTGACATTTCCAAGCGAGATGTTGACGATGATAACCCAAGGAGCCGATGGCTGCGCGCCGCCACGCATCTGTAGCACTGCCTGATAGATAAGGTCGACAATCAAGCGGTCGGAGGGAAACCGGTCATTGCTGCCCATGACCGGGATGCAATGGATCTGGCGAGGCAGCGGCAGTTCCGGCCGGTTGCGATCGCCGTGGATGATAAGGGAGGCCATGGCCGACCCATGCACGCGCTGCGCAACCAGAGCGTCTGGTTCAAGACCAAAATGGTCCTCGACATTGAGGTGCCTCCTCAGAAGGGGATGGCCCGCGACCGGCACTCCGTCCAGGAGTGCAAGAATCGATGCAGGGCTCACCTGCACCTCCGCCGCTGGCGCGGACGCCGGTAGGCTGTCATTGGCTTCGATGCCGGTAACGAGGCTCTGCGGTCTGATATGCATGATCGGCTCGACACCGGCCAGGCTGCCAGGCTGCCGAGTGATGACGCTCCGGATCGAAGCAACCGGTATTTCGGCGAGAATGGCGTGGTAGGCAATGTCGTCGATACGGGCACGATAGATGACACGTCCGCCCACCTGGGCGACAGCATTCGAGACAGCGGCTTCGCTCACGACACCGGCGTTCGTCGAGGAGCGGAAGATGAGCTCGATCTCGAGGGGAATCAGCTCGTCGTCGTCCCGCCCGTCGATTTCATCCTCCAGGATACCGGCATCCAAGGGCTGAACTCGATCGGCCGGTCCCCAAACACGCAGGTCGCGAAGGCAGGCAAAAACGTCGCGCCACGGTGTATAGCCGGTTGGAAGCGTTCGTCCCGCAACCCAGCTGCGCCATAACGATTCGATCTGGCGAAGGGCGGCGAGATCAGGAACAAGAAGATAAGCGAAGGGCGACTTGTCCTCGTCGCTTGGAAGCTCTTCCTCGTCGATCAATTCCAGGCCGGGAATATTGTTGATGGCACGCGCGAAATTCGCGATGTCGCTTTTCACTTCGAAGACGAGAAGCCTTTCCGGAGCAAGCGCCGTGGGATCGGCGCGTAGGGAGAGCCCCGTTGGATCCCGTTGCAGGACCTCGGTCAGACGCCGGAACGTTGGAGTAAACTGCTGATCCTGTCGCTGCCTTGCGAAAGGCTCAGGTCTCTGGATGTTTGCCGGCTTGCCGATTTGTCTTGGAACCGCCGCGCTTGGACGCAGTCTCAGGATTGGTCTGGTCGGATCGCTCACCATTCAGAATTTCCGGTCCCACGCGTGTGGCCCAGAGGTCAAGCTCAGAACGCAAAGCGTCATCGACAGAAAGCTCCCCCAAGCCCAGTATCTGTCTTCTTCTCACGTTTTGGCAGAAATCCAAAGCCTCTGCAAAACTTAAGGTACCCAGTTTCCCACTGATAGTCTTCGAAGTTGCTTTAGGAAGATCGGGCCATTGAGAAATGACCCGATTGAGAAATCCTTCAATACGCTGGCGGTCAGGAGCTGGAAAACCGAGCCGCATCTGGAAGCGGCGCCAGACCGCTCGGTCGAGCAACTCGGCATGATTGGTTGCGGCGATCACAACCACATAACTCGGAAGCTGGTCGAGCTGCATGAGCAGAAAGGAAACCACACGCTTGATTTCGCCAGTCTCGTGCGTGTCACCTCGTTCTTTGCCGATAGCATCGAACTCATCGAAGAAGAGGACGCTAGGCCGTGTGCGCACATAGTCGAAAAGCTTGCGCAGGCGCGCATTCGTCTCGCCAAGATAGCTACCGATTAGCGCGTCATACCTCACCACGAAAAATGGCAGACCCAGCGATTCGGCCACGGCTTCGGCAAACGAGGTCTTGCCGTTGCCGGGCGGTCCGGACAGAAGCACGCGGTGACGAGGCTCGTAACCATGAGCCCGCAGAACATCGGCGCGCGTATGTTCCTCGATCAGTTGCCTGCCGCCCTGTTCAACAGGCAGCGGCAGCATCAGCTCGCTCAGCTGGATGCGAGGCTCGAGTTCGAGAATGGTGTCCTTGCCAGAGCCGGCTTGCGAAGAATTTGATGTTAATGCCGGCGGTGTTACGGTTACCGCGGCCAGCGCACGCTCAAGCCGGTCCGCAACTCCGTGATGGTTTTTTGCGCGTTCTTCCGCGACCAGCGCCTCGGCTGCTGACTTCAGCGTCGCCCGATCGCCAGCTGCACCGGCCCTTACAAGGGAAATGAGAAGATCGCTACGGGCCATATCGTCGACTGACTTAGTGTTTCCTGTTTGTTCGCTTTCCGAATCTTAGCGCAAATAGTTTATAAAGTCTTCCTATGCCAGCCCCCGAGCGAAATTGCCGTCCGATTATACATAAATTCGTGAGTGCCAGTTGCGGCATGACAGCGACGCTTGCCCCGCCAACGCTTCGGTTCCTTTCTCACGGCGGAGTGAAATAGAGACGATCCCTGACGTCGGGTCCAAGTTCGGCCGGTGAAAATTACACATCGGCTGACCATTCATCGACTTTGCGCAGAACCCGTTCGAGGAGTGCGCCGGGATTGTTCAATGTATCGTTTGACATTGGACCAGCTCTCTCGAGGATACCCGGACCTCTTTTGAAATCATCGCCGCCGGGAGCGCATATCTTCTGCACAAGCATTGGCAGAAGCCAAAACAGACCGACAATATGAGCCTGCCGCGCGCGGACCGCGGCTTTCAAGGCGAGTTGCGGGTCCGATGCCTCGAATGTCGCGAGATCCCGGACCCCGGAATTGCGGCCGTTCCACTCACGCCACCAGGCATTGTTGCGGGGGAAGCCGGCCGTTGCGAAATGTCTAACGGGGTTGCGCAGGATCTTTCGTCGAGACGGTGCTGCCGATGCGGTATCCACTCGAACACGCTGCGCGCCGGTACGCTTGCCACGAAGAAAAAGCCGCGATGTTTCGGCAAAGATTTCGTGACCGTTGCGGTCATAGTCCCGTTGATGACCACCCCAGTCCAAATAGGCGGAGTAGAAGAAACCGGAAACCTTGTCATCAATGACGACATCTGCGCTATCATCGGCTATCCAGTCCTCCAATGCCGCGTCCGTTTCGTTAGCGAGGTTCACAAAGCCCGGATGCCCTTTAAGAAACTGATGCGGTGGATGGGTGGTGCCTTCCAACATCACATTCTTCGATTGGGTCGAGGCTACGGCCTGCATGGCGGCAACATAGCCCGGATCATAAAGGGTGTCCGCGTCAACCTGGATGATCAAAAGCTTGTCAGCCTCGACGTTCTGCTCCCGCGCGATGTCCGCAGCAGCTGCTATCCCACGGGATCTCGCCGGCACATAGCCTTTGACTGGTTCTTCGCAGACGATGATTTCACCTGGTGCCGCGCGTTCCTTAATGGCACGCATCATGTCCAATGTGCCATCGGTCGAGCCATTGTCGACCAAGATGAAGATCGCATGCGCGCTGCCGTGTATTCATTTTAAACCCCACCTTCGTCGGGGTTGCCTTTACATGCAAGAGTGGCGCTTGTCGTTGAAATCCTGACTTTTGAACGCTGCAAAAGTCAGGCTAACATATCGAGCAAAACTCGGGATTAAAGCGACAAGCTGACCTTTATTCAACCTTTCGAATCTCTGCATCCAGCCAACTGCAGAACCGGCGTACGACCTTCGATTCAGAGCGGCGCAGGTAGCGATATGTGCCGATTTCAACAGGCTCATATCCAGGTAATGCTGTGAGTGCTCCGGAACGCGTTTCCCTGTTCGTAAGAATAGGGGGCGCGAGAACCATGCCAAGGCCAGCGACACACGCGTGAAGCGCTGCATCGTCGGTGTCGAATGAGTGACTGAATGAGAGTTGCGTCAGCGGGACGCCGGACCTCTCGCACCAAAGCTTCCAATCCCAATTGCCTGCTGCACTTTGAATTGCGGGAACATCGGAAACGGGGATTCGACGCGAGCTGTCATCTGCTAACAACAATTTTGGAGAAACAACGGGGCGGCTTAAATCACACGCAAGAACCTTCCATCCTTCCGGGACTTCGTCGGCGCGGAAATATCGAATGCTCACATCCACCAGCGGGTCAACAATGGAGCCTGTAGCTGAACCGGTTTCCACCCGAACGCGAACCTCAGGGCAAATGTTGCGGAAGTGATCCAGTGACGGGATAAGCCATCGCACTGCAAGAGAGGTGGATGCCTGCACGTTAATTTCGGTTTCGTCTCGATATAGCGCTTCGGCGGAGCGCTCGATCAGCGCGACCGCCGGCCCGATCTCCTCATAGAACCGCTGGCCGGCATCTGAAAGGGAAACAGAGTTGCTTCCTCTGCGGAAGAAGCTCACTCCAAGCTCATCCTCTAGTTTCTTGAGCTGGTGGCTCACAGCGCCAGGGGTCACACCGAGTTCTACGCCGGCGGCCGTCAAGCTCCCGGTGCGCGCCACGATCGCGAATATACGGATGGCGTTGAGAGAGATCCGATGTCTTTGCTGCATGAATTTTCCTCACTCACCCTGCAATTTTCTCGTTTGAGCTTCGCCAAGAGTTTCTGCACAAGGGATATCAAATGCCATGCAGGAAACGCGATGTGCTCCGGAAAAAGATACACCAATACCCAGGCCATCGCATGGGTCACGATCGGGACAGCATTATTTTCTTTGATTTTCGCATCCGGGAAATTTGCTGACGGAGCCGCAACTCCATTGCAAATCCTGTTTCTCCGATACATCGGCGGCCTGGCGACGCTGCTACTGGTCGTGCTGGTGCGACGGGAAAAACTGTCGGCCTATCGAAGCCCTAAACCGCTTTCCCATTTCACAAGAGCTGTCTTCGGTGCTTCGGGCGGGGGAGCGCTGATCTACGCATCGGCGAACATGCCAATTGTGGACGCCACAGCCCTCGGGCTGCTCTATGTCGTATTCGTCATCCTTCTCGGAGTTCTGGTGCTGAAGGAACAGCTCACCAACCAGCATCTCGGGGCTGTCGCAATCTGCTGCGCCGGGGCTGCGATCGTTATGGTATCGCGCGGCGCGTTCGCCGGGTTCCATCTGACCTATGTCTTCCCGGCCGGCATAGCGGTTTTTGGCGCTGCGCTGCTGGCCGTCGAAGGGCTGATGATCAAGATGCTCTCACACTCCGACCGGGCGATGACGGTGCTACTCTATGTCAACGCGTTCGGCATCCTGCTGATGGCTGGCCCCGCCGCCACGCAATGGGTACCGCTCTCTTTCGAAAGTGCGATGTCGTTCCTTCTGCTCGGGCCGATCGCAGTGACGGCGCAATATTGCATCGTCCAGGGTTATCGCCTCGCATCACTCTCGATCGTCGGCCCGGTCGACTATACCTGGCTGATCTTCGCCGGCCTGATCGGCTTTATGTTTTTTGGCGAAAAGCCCACTTTGGGGGTCGCAGCAGGTTCAGCGATTATCGCGTTAGGGGGCATCATGCTTGCCATCATCAAGCCACCGGCCGGTGAGCGCGAAAGCACATCGTCGGCGTGACGCGTAACCAGAAATCGACTGGCCCTGCATCCGGAAGCAGGCCTTTGTCCCATGATAGTTTCCCGGAAACTGGAACAGAGTCATGCGGCTGACCTATCTGGTGTTCGCCCTGCTCGGCCTCTTCTGGGGCTCGAACTTCATCTACATGAAATGGGCGGCGGAGTTTATCACCCCGGCACAAATCACGCTGCTACGGGTGTTCTTCGGCTTTTTGCCGCTGGCCTTTGTCGCGTGGCGAAAGGGAGTAATCCATCTGGATCAGGTGCGACACATGCCGCATCTCTTCGTTATGGCTGTGCTGGCAACGGCGTTTTATTATTTCGCGATCGCGGAAGGCACGGCGCTGCTTCCCTCGGGCATTGCCGGCGTTCTCGGGGGCTCGATCTCCCTGTTCACAACAATTGCCACCCTGCTGTTCCTTCGCACTGAAAAGCCGAACGCATTGATGTTGATCGGCGTTCTTGTCGGCTTCGTGGGTATCGTACTGATCGCTAGACCATGGGAAGGATCAGATAGGACCATCGACACAACAGGGGTGTTCTGGATGCTGGCCGCCACTACGATCCTTGGTGTTTCCTACGTTTACGTCCGCCGCTTCCTATCACCGCACAACTTGTCGCCCCTCGCGCTCGCCACATGGCAAACAGGCCTCGCTCTGCTGGTGCTTCTGCTTGTCGTCGATCGAACGGGGACGGGCGACATTTTGCAAAACTGGCACGCTGCTGCTGGTGTTGCCATTGGTCTCGGCGTCCTCGGAACCGGCATGGCGTTCCTAATCTACTATTATCTGCTGCAAGAGCTGGGCGCCGTCGCGGCCTCGGGCGCTACCTACATCACGCCCAACGTCGCCCTACTGATCGGTTGGGCCACTGGCGAGCATGTCGGTATGCCGGAAATCGTCGCCATTATTCTCGTTCTTACCAGTATCGCCATGCTGCAGATCGGTCGGCAGAAAGCCGTCAACCAGATTGAACGGGCCGCAAGCATCTGAAAGGCAGGAGCTGAACGTGAACACAGGCACTGGAATAAAAATCGCGGTGGTCGGGCGGGGCCTGATCGGGTCGGCGGCTGCGCGTCATCTGTCTAAGATGGGTCACGCTGTGGCTCTGATTGGGCCTGATGAACCGGAAGACTTCTCGCGTCACACCGGCGTTTTTGGCAGCCATTATGACGAGGGCCGTATTACCCGAAGGTTTGATCCAGAACCGTTCTGGGTCCAGATGAATGGTGCTGCGATTTCCCGCTACGACGAGATTTCGGGAGAAAGTGGTGTCGAGTTCTATCGGGAAGCGGGCGTGCTGCATGTCGGAGACGCCGAAAACCCAAACGTGGCACTTGTGGAAAAAGTCACCGCCGAGAATGGCATTCTCTGCGAGGCTTACAGGGATGCGGAGCTGGCTGAGCGATTTCCGTTCCTGAAAACAACGGCGGCCATGCAGGGATATTTCGAGCCCCATGATGCGGGGTATATCAGCCCGCGTCGCTTGGTTCGGGCACAAACGATTGCAGCACAGCGCGCCGGCGCTCGCATCATCGCCGAACCTGCAATAGGGATTTCCGAAAGCCACTTCGGTGTAACGGTTCGAACGAATTCAACCAGTATCGGCGTCGATCATCTACTCGTTGCAGCAGGGGGGCACACGCAATCCCTACTAGGACAGTCATTGGGATTTAAGGTCTACGGCCGAACGGCAGCAATGTTTCGTCTCAGTATCACTGAGGCGCAGCGTCTGGCCGAGATGCCCTCGATGCGCTGTATCGGTCCAAAGGGCAACAATCCCTATATTCTACCGCCAATTTCCTATCCCGACGGCCAGTCTTGGTTAAAGCTGGGCGGCGATCCTGTCGATATCCCGCTCGAGAATGAGGCCGATATCAAGAACTGGTTCCGGTCAGGAG
This sequence comes from Neorhizobium alkalisoli, assembly GCF_002968635.1. Classification (GTDB taxonomy): domain Bacteria; phylum Pseudomonadota; class Alphaproteobacteria; order Rhizobiales; family Rhizobiaceae; genus Neorhizobium; species Neorhizobium alkalisoli. The sequence goes on from NZ_PVBN01000010.1 coordinate 209,058, forward strand.
GATCGGTTCAAGTTGCTGATCTGCTTGAAACCCAGATCCTTGACCGTATTCATGACCTGGAATTTGAAGAGCGCCGCATGGTGCCCTGCATGACTACTTTTGGTGATACCGGCCTACCCTGCATCGGCCCGGTTTCAGAAAGGGTAACGGTTGCATTCTGCTGCTACGGCAAGAGTGCAAAATGTTCGGATGAATTGGGACGCCTAGGTGCTATGGCGCTGTTGGGCGAGGTTAGGGCAGAACTCACGCCGTGATAGGAATTTGTCGCGGAAATCCTAATTTTGCGGTGCCGCAAAAGTCGGGGTAACATATCGAGCAAATGTCGGGATTTTCGCGACAACTACGAGGAACGCTGTGTCGGATGTAATTTCGCTTGAAGAAGGCCGACGCGCGTTCGGAGCAAACAGCGAAGCTTATAATGATGCAAGGCCCGCGTATCCGCCGCGCGTCTACGATATTTTGCGCGATCAAGGGGCAGCCTCGCAAACGGCTAGAGTTTTCGAAATTGGAGCGGGGACAGGACAGGCTACCGCGCCGTTGCTCGCATTGGGGTGCACGATAACCGCTCTCGAACCGGACGAGCGGCTTGCCACGACGCTGGCTGATCGATTGAAGCACTACGGTTCGTTATTGACCATCATGCAATCCTCATTCGAGGACAGTTTGCTACCTTCTGCCGGTTTCGATCTCGGCGTCGCCGCCATGGCTTTTCACTGGCTCCAGCCGGATAGTGCGCTTGCCAAGGTGTTTCGGCTTTTGAGGCCGGGTGGTTGGTGGGCCATGTGGTGGACTGTCTTTGGCGATCCGGCTGACATGGACCCGTTCCAACGCCGAACTCAGGCGCTTTTCCAACCACTAAGCCGCAGCCCCTCCAATGCGGCCGGCTCCAATCGACCGTTCGCGCTCGACAAGGACGTGCGGATGGCCGAGTTGCATGCACAACAGTTCAGGGCCTATCCGGCATTGTTTCGCGTGCCGCGATTCTGGGCCTATGGATTGTGCATGTCGTTTTCTGTCGGCGCATTCTACGCCTTCCTCGCCGGGGCACCGCTCGCCGCAACATCGGCGTTCGACTTGGAGCCGGGAGTGCTTGGCTTCTTCATGGGCGTCACGACCCTCGGTTATATCTTCGGAAGTTTCCTATCCGGGCGATATGCCGGTCGCGTGCCGCTGACCACGATGATGATCGTGGGGCGCATCGTGGCGTGCGCTTGTCCTATCATCGGCCTGACCCTGTTTCTGGCGGGCTTCAGGAGCGCGCTCACCCTGTTCGGCCCCTGCATCCTGATTGGTATCGGGAACGGCCTGACCATGCCGAGCGCCAATGCCGGAATGCTCTCTGTGCGGCCGGATTTAGCCGGAAGCTCCGCCGGGCTGGCCGGAGCCATGACGATCGGTGGCGGCGCTGTCCTTTCTTCCGCCACCGGGGCGGTGCTGACGCAGAACAATGCGACTTATGGCCTGTTTACTATCATTCTTCTTTCCACGGCGACCGGGCTGCTGGCGGCCTCGCTCGCGGCTATGGCCGAGAAACGCGACCTCGCAACAGCGCCGGCAGCATCGTCGCCCACGGCCAGCCAAGCAGAGGGAGGATGAAGAAATGCCCCAATCGAATCCCGTCCTTGCGGCCAGCGCCGTCATTCGCGATGAAAGCAGCCGCATTCTGCTGGTTCAGCGTGCCAACCCGCCAGACATGGGGTGCTGGACGCTACCGGGTGGCCGCGTCGATCCCGGTGAAACCTTGGAACAAGCCGCCATCCGAGAAGTTTTCGAGGAAACCGGCCTGACGATCTCTATCGTTCGGGAATTGGGACAGCTTGACGTGCCGGATGGCAAAGGCGGCGTCTATGAGATTCACGATTTTTTGGCCGAGAAGATGAGCGGCGAGGCAGTCGCCGGGGACGATGCGGCGGCCATTGGCTGGTTTCGCAGCGATGAGCTTCCCGAGCTTTCATTGACACCCGCTCTGCTGCAATACCTGAGCCGATATGGCATCTATCCCTAATGTTGTACAACTCCTAACATTCGCGACAAAATTGGCGGCGCTGGAAACACAGCCTAATTTCTGTCGCAAAAATCAGGTGCAAAAGTCAGACTTTCGCGACTGAGTTCTGCGACAGTTTTCGCCTGGTAGACAAGCCGTTCGATCTATGCGGAAACGAGCGCGCTTTTGCCCTGTTGCCGTCGCACTGGTTCGACCTGGTGAAGATAGACAGCGAAGGTGTCCCAAGGCGGGGTGATGGAAAGTCGCCAGAGAACGCTGCCAACCTCGCACCGGTGATAGCCTCCATGCAAGGCAACATGGGTCAGCATTTCCTCGCGGGTCATATAGCCCTTGTCGCCATCGGTGAAGGTGAATGCGACTTTGCCGAGACAGCGTCTATTATTCTGGAATATGAAACTCTCGATGTGTTGGCCTGTCCGTGGATGTCGCCCGGACCCTTTCCATATTTTAGAGAATATTCTACAATATTTTCAGCAGTCGGTGGTAAACGCCCTGAAGTGTCGTCGATTCGAGTTTCGAAACCGTCCGTAGTGCGTTTCGGGGTCAAGTGCGCCTTGGAACCAGAGGGTCGTTTGGTGGCGATACCTCTAGTGCATGATATTCGCCAGAAACCGCCGTGTGCTGTCATGCGACGGAGCGTCGAAGAACGCGTTAGGCTCATTGACCTCGATGACCTCTCCCGCTTCCATGAACACGACACGGTCTGCCACCTTTCGTGCGAACCCCATTTCATGGGTGACGACAATCATGGTCATCCCTTCTTCGGCAAGCGTGACCATGGTGTCGAGAACCTCCTTCACCATCTCCGGATCGAGTGCCGAGGTGGGTTCGTCGAAGAGCATGATCTTCGGTGTCATGCAAAGGGCCCTCGCAATCGCCACGCGCTGCTGCTGCCCTCCGGACAACTGACCGGGATATTTGTCGGCCTGTTCAGGAATGCGAACTTTCCCGAGGAAATGCATGGCCATGTCCTCCGCTTCCCGTCGCTGTTTGCCGCGTGACAGGATCTGGGGCAGGGCACAGTTCTCCTTCACGGTCAGATGCGGAAAGAGATTGAAGTGCTGGAACACCATGCCGACCTCCCGCCGGATTGCATCCAGGTTCTTGACGCTGTCGCCGAGCGGGATGCCATTGACGGAGATACTGCCCCGCTGGTGCTCCTCCAGCCGGTTGATGCAGCGGATGAGTGTTGATTTCCCGGAGCCGGAGGGACCGCAGACGACGATGCGCTCACCCGTCGCGACGGTAAGGTCGATGCTCTTCAGGACGTGGAAGCTGCCATACCATTTGTCGAGAGCGGCCACTTCGATAGCGTTCAGGTCATGTGCGGTCATCTGTAGCTCCGGGATTGTACGCGGATTTCAAGCCAGCGGCTGTAGTTCGATATGCCGAAGCAGATCAGGAAGTAGATCAAGGCGACGAAAACGTAGCTCTCCACATAAGGAGCAGGCCATACCGGGTCGGTTGCCGCGACGCGGGCAGCGCTCAGCATGTCGAAGACGCCGACGATCAGGACGAGGCTGGTGTTCTTGACCATCACAATGGCCGTGTTGGTCAGCGGCGGAATGACTTTCTGGAGTGCCTGCGGCAGGACGATGTGCCACACGGCCTTCCAGCCGGGGATGCCAAGCGCCTTGGCGGCTTCTATCTGCCCGGCGGAGACGCCTTGAAGGCCGCCGCGGATCACCTCCGCAAGATAGGCGGCGGCAAACACCGTCAGCGCCGCCAGGGTGCGGCCGAGCTTGTCGATCGACCATCCTGCCGGCAGAAGCAGCGGCAACAGGATGGAGGCCACAAACAGCAGCCCCACCAGTGGCAGGCCGCGGACCAGCTCGATCGTCATCAGGGACAGCATGCGTGGGATCGGCAGCGACGAGCGTCTTCCAAGCGCCAGAAAGACGGCGAAGGGCAAGCCGAGGCCAAGCGACAGCAAGGCGAGTAGTAGCGTCACCGGCAGTCCACCCCAGCTTGAGGTCGGTACCGGCGTCAGTCCGAGGACGCCGCCCCACATCAGGGTGAGCATCACGGCGACGGAGGCGATCCAGGCGGCAATCAGTCTCTGACCCCAGAGCCTTGGGGAGAGAGAGACGAGGGCCATCGCAAGGATCAGGCCCATGACCAGAAGCGGCCGCCATTGCTCGTCCGGCGGATAGACACCGAAGATGATGAAGCGGAATTTCGCGGCGATGAAGGCCCAGCAGGCACCGCGGTCGCGGCAGGTGGAGGGGTCGTCGGTGGCCCATACAGCGTCCAGGACAGCCCAGTTCAGAGCCGGGATCATCAGGATCAAGAGGAAACCTGTGGTGACGGTGAGGACGGATGCCATGACGTCACCGAAGAAGAGCTGCAGGATCGGCTTTCGCGGAGGCCTTGGCGGAGCTGACGGCTCGATGTGGGCAACCGTTGGGGCCAGGTCGATCACGGTCATCGTGCCTCCACCAATGCGACATGCGCATTGTACCAGTTCATGAACAGCGAGACGGCAATGCTGATGGTCAGGAAGATGCCGAGCAGCAGCCCGATGCTCTCGATCGCCTGGCCGGTCTGGTTGATGACCGTGCCGACCACGAGGCCAAGCTCCGGGTAACCGACAGCGAGCGCAAGCGTGGTGTTTTTGACTGTCGATAAATACTGCGATGTCATCGGGGGAATGATTATGCGCAGTGCCTGCGGGATGATGATCTTTGTCAGCGTGTGACGTTCCGACAGCCCGATCGCGCGTCCGGCCTCCCACTGCCCGATCGACACTGCGTCGATGCCGCCGCGGATGATCTCTCCGATGAAGGCGGAGGTGTAGATTACCAGGCCGAGCATGAGGGCCGCAAATTCCGGAGACAGCCGCAGCCCGCCCGTGAAGTTGAAGCCGCGCATTTCGGGAAAGCTGACCACGGCATCAGGCTGGAGAAGCAGCGCCGCGCCGAGGGAAACAGCGGCCGTCAACCCAGACAGCGCCAGGACGGGATGGCGGTCATGCCATCGGCCGGTTCCGAACACATGGTGGCGCAGGCGCCAGGCGCCCCACGTCACGGCGATGACGAGGCAGATCACGACCCAGGCAGTGGCGTCCAGTTCCAGTGCGGGAATGTAGAAGCCTCTCAGCGACAGGAAGACGCCGGGCAGGGGGTTGTAGGCCTCGCGCGGCGCCGGCAGTGCGGTGGTGGCAAGCGCGTACCAGAACAGCAGGTGGACGATCAGCGGCATGTTGCGCATGGTCGTCACGAACACGCCGGCGACGCCAGACGTAAGCGGGTGCTTCGACCGCCGCGCCAGTCCGACGAGCAAGCCGAGCGCTGTCGATAGAAAGATGGCGAGAACAGAAATCGCCAGCGTGTTGCCGACGCCCGTCACATAGGCCCAGAGAAAAGTATCGGAGGGATTATAGGGCAGGACGCTTTCGGAGATCGGGAAATTGGCCTGGCGCCACAGGAAGTCGAAGCCCACCTTGATCCCGCGGGCATCGAGGTTCGTGACGGTGTTGTTCACAAGCCAGAGGAGGAGGGCGGCAAAGCCGCCCAGCAGAAGGATCTGCCCGCCCCAGCTTCTGAACCGTCTGTTGTCGAGAACAGCGGAGATCATGATCGACTCCAGACGTTATTGGAAGGCCATCGGGAACATCAGCCCACCATCGGAAAACAGCCTGTTGGGGCCGCGTTCGATCTTCAGCGAACTTCCGATACCAAGGTTGCGGTCGAACATCTCGCCGTAGTTGCCGAGCTGCTTGACGATATTGTAAGCAAACCTGTCGTCAAGCCCCAGGGCTTTGCCGTTGCCCGGCTCGACGCCGAGGAAGCGCTTCACCCGTGGGTCATCGGAGGTCATCATCTCGTCGATATTTGCCTGGGTGATGCCGTAGAGCTCCGCATTGAGCAGCGCCTGTATCGACCAGTTGACGATGTCCGTCCAGTTGTCGTCGCCGTGGCGCACGGCCGGCGTCAGGGCATCCATATACTTGGTTGCTGGGAAGATGAGGTAGTCGTCGGGATTGTCTGACTGCGTGGCACGAACGGAAGCAAGGGCCGCCGCATCGGTGATGAGGGCGTCGCAGCGGCCGGAGAAGAAGGCTTGCCGGGTGGCCGCGACGTTGTCAAACACGACGGGGTTTAGCTGGAGGTTTAGCTTGCTGGACACATCGTTGACGACAACCTCGGTGGTGGAGCCCGTCTGAACGCAGACGGACGCGCCTGTCATCTCTTCCACTTTGGTCACGCCGGACGACTTGGCGACCATAAAGCCCGTGAACTCATAATAGGTCGGCGTGGTGAAGTCGATACCGTTCGCGTCACGCTGCAGCGTCCATGTGAGGGTCCGCGGCAGGATGTCGATTTCGCCGGTCTGAAGCGCTGGAATGCGCTGCTGGCCGCTCAAGGGCACAAACTCGACCTTATCCTTGTCACCGAAGATGGCGACTGCGACGGCGCGGCAAGTTTCGACATCGAGGCCGGTCCAATAGCCCTTGTCGTCCGGCGATCCAAAGCCGACGGTTCCCTGACTTGCGCCGCAGATGATGCGACCTCTCTCCTTCACTTTGTCGAGCGTTGGTCCTGCGTGTGCCGCCGTGGCGGTCAGTGCGCCGGCGAGTGCCGCAATGCCGATTGTCCAGTTTTTCATGTCTTCGTTCCCTTCGTTATTTTATTTGGTTCGTGATGTGCTCAGGCAGTCTTCGCCACGGCGGGCGCTGTCGCGACCGCTTTCACGATCGGCTCGAGGTCTGCCCAGAGGTCGTCTTCATCCTCCAAGCCGACATTGATCCTCAGGATCGTGCCGGCATGGGCATGAGGGTCGGTCGCGCGGGTGATGGTCATGGGCGCAAGAAGGCTGTGGGTGCCGCCCCAGGAGGCGCCGATCGAAAAGGTCTGCGCCGCCGTCAAGAGGTCGGGGAGGGCAGCCTCGGCGTGAGGGGGAATGACCAGGCTGAACACGCCGCTTGCGCCAACAAAGTCCCGCTGGAAAAATGCATGGCCGGCGGCGCCGGGAAGGGCAGGATGCAAAACCAGTTCCGGCGGAACGCGGTCCGCAATTTTCCTGGCAAAATCCAGGGCGACCCGACCGGAATGGGCAAGGCGGACGCCCATGGTTTCCATCCCGCGGAGCGCGAGCGCGCAGTCGTCCGGCGAGACCCCCATGCCGATCATCCGCATGGTGTCCTTCAGCCTCTTGTGGAGCGCGATGTCCTTGACCGCGATTGATCCCATGAGAAGGTCGGAATGGCCGCCGACATATTTCGTCAGGGCCATCGACGAGAAGTCCATATCATGGGCAAGCGGCTTGAAATAGAGCGGCGTCGCCCAGGTGTTGTCGCAGCCGGTCAGGACGCTGCGGGATTTCGCCGCTGCGACGACGGCGGGAATGTCCTGGATTTCCATCGTCGTGGAACCGGGTGATTCCGTCCAGATGAGCTTGACGGTCTCGTCGATGAGGCTGGCGATGCCCGCGCCGATCATGGGATCGTAGATGCGGTGGGAGATGCCGCGCGGCTTCAGGTAGTTTTCACAAAAGCCGGCCACCGGTGGGTAGGCGCTGTCGGGAATGAGCACCGTATCGCCCGGCATCAGCACCGATAGAAAGACGACGGTGATGGCGGCCTGGCCAGATGGCACCAGTACCGTGCGCAGACCCTGCTCCAAAGCGGTGATCGACGCCTCGAGCGTGCGGGAGGTCGGTGTCCCGTGGAGGCCATAGGTATAACCGTCGGGGCCGCGCTTGGAGCGGTTGGCATAGGCTTCGGCGCTGTCGAAGACGATGGTCGATGCCCGGTAGGTCGGTATTGCAAGGCTCGCAAAACCTGCATGGGAAACTTCGGGCCGCTTTACGCAGAGCGTCTTGTCATGCATGGACTGTCCTCATTGGATAATTTTCCAACAGTCTAAGCGGGAGCGGGGTAGACAAACAATTGACCCTGGCGTCTAAGTCTATGCGTAAACCGTATGGGTGATGGATGAACTTCAGGCAGATCGAAGCATTTCGCGCCGTTATCATCAGTGGCACGGTCTCGCGCGCAGCCGAACTTATGGGCGTGACTCAGCCAAATGTCAGCCGATTGGTCGGCGAGTTGGAGGAAGGTGTTGGTTTCGCTCTGTTCGATCGCGTGAAAGGAAGGCTGATCCCCACCCCCGAAGGTCAGGCATTCTATCGCGACGTGGACGCCAGCTTCAAAGGCCTTGATTTGCTGCGTTCATCCGCGGCGCGCATTCGGGATTTCGGCTCAGGGCAGCTCCGCGTGGCAAGCCTGGCCGCTGCTGGCTCAACAATCGTGCCGCGTGCAGTGAAGCGGTTCAGAGAGACCTATCCCGCCGCTATCGTGACACTCAGCATCATGTCGTCTGCTGCTGTACGCAACCATATTGTCGATGGTGATTTCGATCTCGGTCTCGCGGCCGATGAGGTCGACTTGTCGGGGGTCGAACATCAGGTCTTCGGGAGCTTCCCGGCCCTGTGCGCTATCCCGCCCGGGCACCCTCTGACGGACCGGAAAGTTGTTCGGCCGGAGGACTTTCATGATGTGGATTACATAGCGTTGTCGCCGGAGGACCGGGCCCGGCTTCAGTTCGAGCGTCACTGCGCCGAAGTCGCGTCCAGGCCCAACCTTGTGATCGAAACGCCTTTCTCCCACACCGCTTGCGCCCTCTCGCTCGAAGGCATTGGTGTTGCTATCGTCAATCCACTCGCCATCGACGGATTTGCGCAGCGCGGCCTGATTTTTCGACCTTTCGAGCCGTCAGTCTATTTCAAAAGCTATCTCTTGTTTCGGCCTGATATGCAGAAGGCGAGCCTTGTCAGGGCATTCGTGGCTGCACTCATGGATGTGCGCAATACCCGCCACGGAGGTAAATAGGTCAACCTAGTTGTCTTCGCGAGGGGCCGAAGCCGAGCCCCCCGATCGTCTGTAACGGGCGTCTATTCGATTGAAGCGACGCGGGCTCTCGACCTTTCGAGCCTACTCCCCAACGATCATGCGGCCTCTGTCAATCGACAGGAGACGACCGGTTCATGCCGCCTTGAGATCCCAGCTCGAGAACGGGTCCGGAAGGTTGCGCCATAGGTCTGGCATAAATGTCGGGCTGTCGATCAGGCAGGCGTCCAGTTCGGCGCAGATCTTTGGCTGGTCCATCGGATCGGCGCCGATGAAGACGATTTCCTGCCGGCGGTCACCCCAAACCGGGTCGAGAAACGGTTTCATCATATTGAGGAAGCTCGGGTCCCGGGGCCACTGGTCCTTTGGAATGGAGGTCCACCAGAGGCCCATCTTGCCGGTTCGCACAAGCGCACCCGCCTGGCTGATCTCGCCGACATGATGCGGGCGGGTCGCGAGCCAGAAGAACCCCTTGGCACGCACGACGCCCGGCCAGGATTTGTCGATAAAGGCCTGGAACCTCATCGGGTCGAATGGTTTCTTGGCGCGGTAGACGAAGGAGCGGATGCCATATTCTTCCGTTTCAGGGATATGATCCTTGAAGCCGTGCAATTCCTTGTACCAGAGTGGATGCGTTTCGGCCTTGGTAAAGTCAAATCGGCCGGTGCCCAGAACCTCTTTCAGATCCACCTTGCCGAAATCGGCTTCGATGAGCCTGGCATCCGGGTTCAGCCCAACGATAATCTTGCGGGCGGCATCGCGCTGTTCTGATGTGGCTGTACTGACCTTGTTGAGGACGACCACATCGGCGAACTCGATCTGCTCGACCAGCAGATCGACCAGCGTCCGGCTGTCTTCTTCTCCCGCGGTTTCGCCGCGATCGGCCAGGAAGTCTTTGGAGCTATAGTCATTGAGCAGATTGGCACAGTCGACGACGGTCACCATCGTGTCGAGCCTGGAGACGTCCGCAAGGCTTTGGCCATTTTCGTCGCGGAAGTCGAAGGTAGCGGCGACAGGCAGGGGCTCGGCGATGCCGGTTGATTCAATCAGCAGGTAGTCGAAGCGATCCTGCTCGGCAAGAGCCCGCACTTCCTGGAGAAGGTCGTCGCGCAGCGTGCAACAGATACAGCCATTGGTCATCTCGACCAGTTGTTCCTGCGTGCGCGACAGGTTGGCGCCGCCGTCGCGTACCAATGCGGCGTCGATGTTGACCTCGCTCATGTCGTTGACGATCAGGGCAACGCGCATGCCGTCGCGATTCGTCAGGATGTGGTTGAGCAGTGTCGTCTTGCCGGCCCCGAGGAAGCCGGAGAGGACGGTGACAGGAAGCTTCTTCATGGATTATCCTATAAATGATATAACGTTACAAATTTTGGCCGCAAAATGTGGCGGCCTGCAGGTTAGCAGTTCAAGCTCAGTGGCAGTCTGCGCAGAGGCCGTGGACTTCGATTGTGGTGGAGCGGACCTTGAAACCACTACCCTTGGCGCGTCGTCCAAGCGCATCCTCGATCTTCCCATCGTGGAATTCGTTGACCTTCCCGCAGGCTTCGCAGATCTCGAATGCCGTGATCCGGGGATGGATCTGACCATGCTTTGAATGACAACAGACGACGAAAGCGTTCATGCTTTCCAACCGGTGGATGCGGCCCGCCTCCATCAGCTTGTCGAGGGCGCGATAGATCTGAAGTGGCGCCCTCAATCCGTCATCCCTCAGACGATCCAGGATGGTGTAGGCGCTGAGCGGCTGCTCGGACGATTGCAGCACCGAGAACACAAGGCTCTGGTTCCTCGTCAGCTTCAGATCGTCGGAATGGGCTGCCTGCAACATGCTGATCTCCGGGACGTGCCGTTTTGAGGTCAGCCCGGAACTGCTCTGCAGGTCCGGGCTGAGGTTCATCCTATCAGTGAGAAGCACCCGAGCCGCCGACGGCAACGATCGAGAAGGGCTGGCCTTCGACCGCGATGGTCCGCGTTTCTTTCAGCGTTTCTGCATCGACAACGCGAACCAGAGAATGGCGCGGATCGGTGATGGCGATCTGGCCATCGGCGACGGCCAGACGCGGACGCGGATCGCGCCAGTGGCCGTCCTTGCTGTAGGGCTCGGTGACCTTGGCCTTCTTGACGGTTTCCCCCTTGATCACGTCGAGAACATGCAGGTCGCCATCTTCCGTCAGGATATACGCATTGCGCGGTTGCGCCGGATCGAGCTGGAAATCGACGCGGCGGGTCGGCAGCTCGATCAGCTTGTAGGGCTGTTCGGCATCCGGGTCGATCAGCACGAGCTTGTCGTCACCATAGTTGCCGAGGAAGAACTGCATGGCTTTGCCGCCAAGAAGCGTGCCGGTATAGGCCTTCGGAAAGTCGGTGGGATAGGGCAGCATCGTGAGCTTTGGCCCATCAACGCCGCCCGGGCGCGCGACAAGAACGCCTTCCTTGCAGCCGAAGGCGACGAGGCGGGCCGAGGTCGCCTCACCGTGAAGGTCGGTGCAGATTGCCGTCTGGCCAACCTGGCTGCCTTTTTCATCGACGACGCGCAGACCAATTCGTGGGGGCAATTCGTCTGGCTTCGTTTCGGCCTCGGTGTTCGGGACCGAGACGAGCACGTAGCGTCCCATCGTCACTGCCACGCCGTGATGAGGCTTGATCGTATCGATAATCCGCATCTCCACTTTTCCGTCGAAGATGTCGGCTTCATCGACGATTTCCGCCTTGTCGGCGCGGTCGTAGAACAGGACGACATGGTCATCATGCGGCACGACATGGCCGGGGCGTCTGCCCTCAAATGTCACTGGCAGGAGTGCTGGCTCGGACACTTCGAGATCGCGGTGTTCTCCATGATCGGAAAAATTGATGCCGGTCTTGATCGCGTGAATGACGTCCGCTTCCGTCTGGGCCGCAAACACCGTCTGACCGGAGGCACTGGCTGTTAGCGACGCATATCCCTTGACGTCGTAGCGGCCCAATTCCTTGCCATTATCAAAGTTGATGACGCGCACGACCGGGTTTGTATGGTCGGCCACGAACAGGCGCCAGGCTTCCTTGGTCTCATGATCCTCGGCAAACGCGCCAGGTGCGGCGAAAACAATGCCTGCCACGATTGACGCCAGCAGGTGATTGCGGATGAGAGACAATCTCATTGGGGTTCCTTCCTTGTTGTGATTTTTTGCGCGGGGCGGACTATTCGGCGGCCTGCCGAACCGCGCGGCACTTGGCAAAACCGTCTGTGATAATGTCCTTGGGCAGATCGCGACCGATGAAGACCAGTCGGGTCACCCGATCCTCATCTTCCTTCCACGGGCGCTGGTGCTCGCCTTCCAGCAGCATATGCACGGCCTGGACGACGAAGCGGTCGTTGTCACCGGCAAAGGAGATGATGCCCTTCATGCGCAGCATATCCATGCCGAAGGCCTGGACGGTCGATTGCATCCAGTTCAGGAATTTGCCCGGGTCCATTGGCTCATGCTCGACCAGCGAGAAGCTGGTGACATGGTCGTCGTGCTCGTGCTCATGAGCCCCGTCCAGGAAGTCCGGCTCGATTTCCAGAATGTGGTCGAGATCGAATGCCTTTCGGTCCAGAAGGCTTGATATATCGACGTCGCATCGCTTGGATCGGATGATGCTGGCCGTGGGATTGATCCGCCGGATCCGTTGCTCCACTTGCGCGATTTCGTCATCACTGACGAGATCGGTCTTGTTGAGGATGATCGTATCGGCAAACGCCAGCTGCTCCTGCGCCTCATGGGCGCGGTCGATCTCGCCGAGAAGATGCTTGGCGTCAACGACGGTGATGATCGAATCCAGTCGGGTTTTCGACCGGACATCCTCGTCGACGAAGAAGGTTTGAGCCACGGGCGCCGGATCCGCGAGCCCCGTCGTCTCGATGAGGATGCCATCGAAGCGGCCGGGTCGGCGCATCAGTCCTTCGATGATGCGGATCAAATCGCCGCGTACCGTGCAGCAAATGCAACCATTGTTCATCTCGAACACGTCCTCATCGGACTCGACGATCAGGTCGTTGTCGATCCCAACCTCGCCGAACTCGTTGACGATGACGGCGAATTTCTTGCCATGCGGCTCGGTCAGAATGCGGTTGAGAAGCGTGGTTTTGCCGGCACCCAGATATCCGGTCAGCACCGTGACGGGGGTGGGGTTGATCTGAGACATGGTGATCCTCCTGAACGTTGAGCATGATGCAGCGGCAGCCATGGCCCGCTCTTACGCAAATGTTATTACGTTACGTTTTCGATTGACGAACGTAATAACATTACCTATGCAGTCGCTGTCAATCCCCGAGGACGCGATGAACAACACTTGTCTGGAATTTAAAAACCTGACGCTTGGCTACCAGGGTCACGCGGCCGTTCATCACCTGAGCGGTGATGTGAAACGGGGTTCACTGACTGCGATCGTCGGCGCCAACGGGTCGGGAAAATCAACCCTGCTGAAAGGTATAGCCGGTATCCTGAAGCCGATCAGCGGTGGTTGCGTTCCAGGTTTTCGGCGTCTTGCCTATCTGGCGCAGCAATCCGAACTCGACCGGACGTTTCCGGCTCGCGTGATAGATCTCGTGTCTCTTGGTCATTGGCAAAAGCGCGGCTTGCTGGGGCGCCTCACAGCCGCTGACAATGCCAGCCTCTCCAAGTGCCTGAACGCGGTAGGCCTGACGGGCTTCGAGAAGCGACCCATCGACAGCCTGTCCGGCGGGCAGATGCAGCGCGCGCTGTTTGCGCGGACTATGCTGCAGGATGCGGACCTGATCCTGCTGGATGAGCCGTTCAACGCCGTCGATGCCCGCACCATTGCTGACCTCATTGTGGTGATCAAAGGCTGGGTGGCGGAAGGTCGCACGGTTCTGTGCGTGCTGCACGACCACGCGCTGGTGCGCGACCATTTTCCCGAGACCCTGCTGATCGCCCGCAAGCCGGTGGCATGGGGCGCCACCTCTGACGTCATGATATCAGAGAATTTGCGCAAGGCACGCAGCTTTCAGGAGGCCTGGGACGAGCAGGCCGGCTGGTGTGAGGATGACGCACGGCAGGGACACCACACCCAGCTCCCACACAATCGCAAGGTTGCCGGCCATGTATGAGGATCTGATCGGTCCATTCCTGCGCTATGGCTTCATGCAGCGCGCGCTCTTCGGATCGCTCGTTTTGTCCGTTAGCTGCGCGCCTGTCGGCGTGTTCCTGATGTTGCGGCGCATGAGCCTGACGGGGGATGCAATGGCGCATGCCATTCTTCCCGGTGCGGCGGTCGGCTTCGTGCTGTTCGGGCTTCAGATCGTTCCGATGACAATCGGCGGTCTGATCGTCGGGCTGCTGGTGGCGCTCGGCTCAGGCATAGTTTCACGCTTCACCGTCCAGAAGGAGGACGCATCGCTTGCCGCCTTCTACCTGATCTCGCTTGCCGTCGGGGTGCTGCTGGTGTCCTGGAAGGGTTCGAGCGTCGATCTCATGCATGTGCTGTTCGGCTCTGTGCTGGCCCTCAATGATGCAGCGCTCACGCTGATTGTCGGCGTCGCCATCATCACATTCGCCGCGCTGGCGGTGTTCTGGCGCGGGCTTGTCGCCGAGTGCCTCGACCCGCTTTTTCTCCGGTCCGTCAGTCGTATCGGAACGCCTGTTCACCTCATCTTCCTGACGCTTGTCGTGCTTAACCTGGTCGGCGGGTTCCAGGCGCTCGGCACGCTGCTGTCGGTCGGCCTGATGATGTTACCCGCTGCGGCCTCCCGCTTCTGGACCAACGAGGTTCGCGCGATGTGTATCATTGCGATGGTCATCGCCGCCATCTCGTCGGTCAGCGGATTGCTGCTGTCCTATCACGCCTCTTTGCCATCAGGCCCCGCCATCATTCTGACGGCCGGCATCATCTACGCCGTCTCCGCCCTGGTCGGCACGCGGGGAATGCTTCCGACTGCCCTCACGTCCCGCCGCCACAAAACCGCCTGATCAACCCAAGGAGATCTCCATGTTCAACACTCTACGTTTTGCCACCTGTGCCAGCCTCCTCACCCTTGGAGGCTTTGCCTCCAGCGCATCGGCTGCCCAGCTAAAAGTGGTCGCCAGCTTCTCGATCATCGCCGACTTCGCCAAGAACGTCGGCGGCGACCGCGTAGACATCTCCACGCTGGTCGGGCCCGATGGCGACGCCCATGTCTATGAACCGCGCCCGGCCGATGCTGCCGCTCTGGAAGGCGCCGATGTCGTTCTCATCAACGGTCTTCAGTTCGAGGGCTTCATGTCACGCCTTATCGAAGCCAGCGGCACGAAGGCTTCGGTGGTCGAGGTGACAAAGGGGATAGAGCCGCTCAAGAGCGCTGAAGAAGAGCATGATCATGAGAAGGAAGAGAAGGCCGAGGCCGGACATGATCACGAAAAAGAGGCTCACGATCATGCCCACGAGGGTCATCATCACGGCGAGTTCGATCCGCATGCCTGGCAGTCGATCCACAATGCCGAGATCTATGTGAAGAACATTGCCGATGCCTTCTGCGAAGCCGACAAGGCCGGTTGCGCGACATACACGGCCAACGCCGAGGCTTATGTTGCCAAGCTCGGCGAACTTGAGACCGAGGTGAAGGCCGCAATCGACGCGGTTCCTGCCGACAAGCGCACGGTGATCACGTCCCATGATGCCTTCGGCTATTTCGAGCACGAATACGGCCTCACGTTCATCGCGCCGGAAGGCATCTCGACGGAAGCGGAAGCCTCTGCCGCTGACGTGGCGAAGCTGATCGATCAGGTGAAGCACGACAAGGCGTCGGCAATCTTCCTCGAAAACATCACCAATCCGCGTCTCATCGAGCAGATCTCGACAGAAACCGGCATCAAGATCGGCGGCACGCTCTACTCGGACGCGCTGTCGAAGAGCGACGGCCCCGCATCAACCTATATCGATATGTTCCGCTACAACGTGAACACGATGAAGGCAGCGATCCTCGGAAGCTGATCACCGAGGCTTGCCCGGTTGATGCCGGGCAAACCTCCCACCCGACATTCAAACCCATGGATTGCCTGCAGCATGATTGGCGGCCTGTTCAAGCGGTGGCGCAACCCACCCGTTACCAAGGAGGATGACGTGAGACGGCTTTACGATTCCGTGCCGGTCACGCTCCTGACCGGCTTTCTTGGCTCGGGCAAGACAACGCTGCTGAACGACATCCTGGCAGATCCGGCCATGCACGGCACGGCCGTGATCGTCAACGAGTTCGGAACCGTTGCGATCGATCACGATCTCGTCCGCAAGGGCTCGGAAACCTACTTCCGCATGACGACCGGCTGCATCTGCTGCACGGCGACCAGCGACATCAGAAGCTCCCTGTCCGAGCTTCACGAGGCGCGGCTTCGCGGCGAGATACCGCCTGTTTCACGCGTGGTGATCGAGACGACTGGCCTTGCCGATCCAGCGCCCATCATCAACAGCATCATCCCCGGAGGCTCACCTGCCTTGGGGCTGAGAGATCATGTGGTCGCGCGGCATTTTCATCTTGCCCGCGTCGTGACGACCTTCGATGTGCTGGAGGGACGCGCAACCCTCAACAGCTTCCTGGAAGGCTGGAAACAACTCGCCTTTGCCGATCATGTGGTCCTGACCAAGACCGATATCGCCGATGCGGCTCACGACTGGCCAGATGAACTGACGGCTCTTAATCCTGCTGCAGTCTACCACGATCGTCACCGGAAGGATTTCAACCTGTCCGGGCTCTTCAGTGAAGGCGCTTACTCCGTCACGGACAAGGTGGAGGATGTGCCAGGCTGGCTGGCGATGGAGCGGCTGGGGACTCATGGCGATCATCCCCACGACCCCAACCGGCATGGGGATGAGATCGAGGCGATCAGCCTGAGCCACGATGTCCCCCTTTCGCCGCAGGCCGTCGAGACCTTTCTGCATATCGTGACGACGAATATCGGCTCCGGCCTTCTGCGCCTGAAGGGTCTGTTCGCGCTCACCGATGATCCGGCCCGTCCACTGGTCGCTCACGCGGTGCAGCACCGGCTCTATCCGCTAAAGCGTCTGGACTATTGGCCGGACGAAGACCACCGCAGCCGCGTCGTGCTTATCGGCCAGGACATGCCGGCCAAGCCGATCCGCGATCTCTTCGAGGTATTGGCTCCGCGCACGGCGCGAGCCAAGCGAGGGGCGGCATGAGCGAGGCATTTGCCAATCCACTGGCTCGCAATGGCGCCTCGGTCATCAACAGTGCCCGCGCGATCAAATCGTGGGTGCGCACGCTGCACTCGCTACCGGACGAGGCTATCGTTGCGGTCAGCGAGCTTGCCTGCCACGTGCCCGGCTGCCCTCCGAAAGAGACCGTGATCCTGGTGATGCAGGACGCAGAGACGGTTCAGGCTTCTATCCATAAACCGATGACGGACGTGACGGAGGACGACGTAGCTCATGCGTTTTCCGCAGCCTCCAATCCCAACTGATCATTGCACTTTATCAAATTGAAAACGGAGAAAATTCCATGCGCATTGCGAAAGCGCTTTTCCTCACACTCATGCTCGGCGCATCGTTGCCGGCAAGTTTTGCACAGGCCGAAGCCCTGAAAGTGGCAGGTCCGTGGGAAATCACCGGCATCGAACCGGCGCAAACCGGCTATGTCTTCAGCCGTCTCCAGGTCGCCGAAACGCTTGTTACCACCGACAAGCAGGGCGCACTCGTTCCGAGCCTCGCCGAAAGCTGGAAGGTCTCGCAGGACGGGCTCGTCTGGACGTTCAAGCTGCGCGGCAACGCCCAATTCCATGACGGAACACCGGTCACGGCCGAGGCCACGGTTGCCAGCCTGCAAAGGGCATTGGCAGGTGTGGGTGTCCTGTCGCAGGCGCCGATCAGCGAGATCAACGTCGAAGGCAGCGGTATCCAGATACGGCTGAGCAAGCCATTCTCTGCACTGCCCGCCTATCTCGTGCATTTCAGCACCATTGTACTCGCGCCTTCATCCTTTGACGCGGCCGACAAGGTCACGCAGATTGTTGGCACCGGTCCCTACAAGGTGAAGACCCTCACGCCACCGGCGCGGCTGGAACTGGAAGGTTCCGGCGCCTGGTGGGGTGGCGAGCCCGGTATTTCCGAGGTGAATTATCTTGCCGTAGGCCAGGGGGAAACCCGTGCCCTGATGGCGGAGAGCGGCGAGGCAGACCTTGTCTTTTCCATGCTCCCTGTCTCCGTCGACCGGCTGAAGGCCAATCCGAAGCTGGATGTGCAGATCGCGACCATCCCGCGGACTCGGCTCCTGAAGATCAACGCGGCATCGCCCTTCTTCGATCAGGTCGAGGAGCGGCAGGCGGTCAGCGCCGCCATCGACCGTATTGGCACGGCGAAGGTCATTTTGCGCAATGCAGATCTTGCCGCGACGCAACTCTTCCCGCCCGCGATGAAGGGCTGGAACTCGCCTGACGTTCAGCCGCTGGAGAAGGACTTGGAAAAAGCAAAGGAACTGCTGAAGGCAGCCGGCTGGGTGCCGGGCAGCGACGGCATCCTGGAGAAGGACGGCAAGCGCTTCAGCGTGACCATGCTGACCTATGCGAGCTGGCCGGAACTTCCGCCGATCGCCACCGCACTTCAGGCTCAGCTTCGGCAGGTCGGCATCGACGTCAAGGTGTCCGTCGGCAACAGCTCTGAAATCCCCGCGCGCCACCAGGATGGCACGCTGGAGATAGGTCTGGTCTCACGGCTCTATTCGATCGTGCCTGATCCGGTCGGGACGCTGCTCCAGGATTACGGTCCGGGCGGAAGCGACTGGGGCTCGATGGGTTGGGACAACAAGGAGATGCAGGCGATTGTAGATCAGCTGGCCGCGACAAGTGATCCCGTCGTCCGCGGGCCTCTCCAGAAGCGTGCCGTCGAAATCCTGCAGGAGGAGCTGCCAAGCATTCCGGTGACATGGTCGGAGCTGGCCATCGTGTCCAGCAAGCGCATCGCAGGGGTCGAGGTCGATCCGCTCGAGGTGAACTACGGCCTCTCCTCCATACGGTGGGCGGAATAACGGGCATGGCGATCAAGAATTTTCTTCTGGCGCGCCTCCTGCAGGCCGGTATCGTCGCCATCGTGGTCGGCGCCCTGTGCTTCGTCCTGATGCGCGTGCTGCCAGGCGATGCAGCAATGCGCATCGCCGCTGGCCGTTACGGGCCGGACGCGCGCATTGCCGATGCGGCGGAAAAGGTACGCCTGGAGCTCGGGCTCGACCGTCCTATCGCCGTGCAGTTCATCGAATGGTTGGGAAGTCTCGCGCGCTTCGATCTCGGGCATTCGCTGGTTACCGGCCGCGCGGTCGCCCATGAGCTGCAGGTCCAGCTTGGTGCTTCGGTCTGGTTGGCGGTGGCGGCGCTCATGCTGTCGCTGCTGATCGGTCCGATCGTCGGTCTCTTCGGTGGTCTCCGGCCGGGAGGAACCGCGGATCGCGTCGGTCTGTTGGGCGCGGTCACCTTCCGCGCCATTCCGCCTTTCGTTCTGGGCCTGATCCTGATGTTGGTATTTTCCCGGCAGCTCGGCTGGCTGCCGCCGGCGGGCTTCGGTTCCCCGCGCGAAATACTCCTGCCGGCACTGACGCTGGCGCTCGGGCTTGCTGCCATGTCGAGCCGTGTCACCCGCAACGCGGTTGCCGCGGTGGCACGTGCGCCATACTTCGCCTTCGCCCGCTACAAGGGCCTTCCGGAAGCGGTTGTCGTGCGGCGCCACGGCCTCAGGAACGCAGCCATCCCCGTTGTTTCCTATCTCGGCCTCCAGGCGATCTACCTGATCGAAGGCGTTGTGGTGGTGGAATCTTTGTTTGCGTATCCAGGCATTGGTCACGCGCTGGTGCACGCGATTGTCGAGCGCGACGTTCCCATGGTGCAGGGCACGGCGCTTGCAATGGGCCTGATGTTCGTTGCCATCGCCGCCATTGTCGACCTGGTAACGCTTTGGCTCGATCCGCGGATGAGGAAAATCGCATGAGTACCGTGGACCAGACATATCAGCGGCCGAAGCGCGGCCTTGGAACCACCCGTTTGGCCGGCGCCGGTCTGCTGATCTTTCTCGGCGGGTTTGCCATCATCGGGCCGGCGGTCATTCCGTTCGATCCCGCCGCCCAGGACTTTGGTGCCAGCCTTGCCCCGATCGGTGGTGACTACTTGTTGGGCGCCGATCACTACGGTCGCAGCCTGCTGGCGCGCCTTGCCCATGGCGCACGCCTGTCCTTCGGAATGGCCTTCCTCACCATGTTGGCTGCCGCCATTCCCGGCGTCCTGTTCGGGCTCATCGCCGCGTGGAGAGGCGGATGGACGGAACGCGGTTTCGAATTTGTCGCAACCATTGTCCTGGCATTGCCCGGCCTCATGCTCGTCTTGCTATTGCTGGCCTTCTCGCCGGGCAACTACGGCCCGCTCTTCCTTGGCCTGGCCCTAACGCTCTGGGTTGAATTCTACCGGGTGACCAAGGCGACCACGAAAACCATATTGTCCCAGCCCCATATCGAGGCGGCGCGGATGCTCGGTTTCGGCTCGCGCTACATCCTGACCCACTATGTCGTGCCGGTGATAACGCCGATGATCTCCACACTTGCCGCGTTTGCCATGGCAACGGCCATCATCGCTGTCTCGACGCTAAGCGCGATCAGCGTCGGACTGCAACCGCCGACGCCTGAGCTCGGCAGCATGATCGTTGAACTTCTTCCCTATTTTGCCGAGGCGCCGATGCATGTGCTGCTCCCCGCAGCGCTGATCTTCCTGCTCGTTCTCGCCCTGCAACTTCTCGCCCAGGGAGAGCGGGCATGAACATCCAGTTGATGAATGATCTTGCGATCAACGATCTGTCGATCCACGCGGCTGATGGTACGATCGTCTCGAACGTCTCGCTTTCGCTCGGCCGGGGCCGGCCACTGACCCTGCTTGGAGAAAGCGGTTCGGGCAAGTCCCTCGTGGCCCAGGCGATCATGGGCAATCTGCCTGCGGGTGTGCATGCCACGGGGAGGGTGCTCTTCAAGGGGCTCGATCTCCTTGCAGAACCAGCCGCTGAGAGGCGCCAACGCTGGGGACGAAGCATTGGTCTCCTGCCGCAGGAACCATGGTTGGCACTGGACCCGACGATGCGGGTTGGCCCGCAGGTCGCCGAGGTACATCGTTACGTCAAGGGCAAGACGGTCAACGATAGTCTGGCCGCCACCAGTCAAAATCTCGCTGAGGTCTCCCTTTCTCAGGCCGAGGCTCTCTATCCGTTCCAGATCTCGGGCGGCATGGGGCAGCGGGTGGCCATTGCGATGGCGGATGCTGCCGACACCGAATTGCTGATCGCAGACGAGCCGACAAAAGGTCTCGATGCGGCGCTACGGGACTCGGTGGCGGCACGGCTGAAGTGCGAGGTCGAGGCGGGGCGATTGCTTCTGACGATCACCCATGATGTCGCTGTTGCCAGGGCACTCGGCGGCACGATCGGGGTCATGCTCGAGGGCCGACTGGTCGAATATGGCCCTGCCGAGACGCTGCTCGAAAAGCCGGAACATGCCTATACCAAGGCACTTCTCGCCGCCGAGCCTTCGCAATGGGAGAAAAGGACAAGACCGTCGTCCGGCAAGACCGTCGTCGCAGCGCAGGCTCTGGAAAAGCGTTATGGCGACAGGGTGCTGTTTTCCGGGTTCGACGTTGCAATCGCCGCAGGCGAGATCGTGTCGATCGTCGGTCCGAGCGGCTGCGGCAAAACAACGATCGGCAATATTCTGCTTGGCCTGACCACGCCCGATGCAGGTGCGGTTGTCAGAGATACGGTACTGTCGTCACTCCGTTTCCAGAAGCTTTACCAAGATCCTCCGGCTGCCTTCGCGCCACATCAGACCATCCGCAGGGGATTGAAGGACCTTGCTCGCTTGCATGGCAAGGACTGGACGAAAATCGAAGCCCTGTGCGGGCGGTTGCGTTTGCAGGACGCCTTGCTCGATCGTCTACCGGGGCAGGTTTCGGGCGGTGAGTTGCAGCGCTTCGCGCTCCTGCGCGCGCTTCTGCTCGATCCCGCCTTCCTGTTTGCCGACGAGGCGACCTCCCGTCTTGATCCCGTCAGCCAGCAGGACGTCATCACGTTCCTCCAGGAGATCGTTGAGGAGACAGGGCTTGCGGTTCTGTTGGTCACCCATGATCGTGATCTGGCAGAAAAGGTTTCGACGCGGCTCATCGAGTTGGGAGGCTTTCAAGGAAAATCAACTTGAGGCGTCCGCGGTATCTCCAAGTCGGGTCTATGGAGCGTCAGTTCGTATCCGTTCAAGGCGTAGGTATGGGTGTTTGAGGAGGCACGCACTGAGAAGTCACGCGCACCCTCTCAATCGCTTCCACGCCGAAAATCCAAATGAACGAGACAGCGATCCGGTAAGGACGCATTCGTTTTTGTGAGATCAGAACTCACTGCTCTCTCATACAACGGACCAGCAGGGTCATTCCCGATGGCGCTTGATAACATGCCATCAGTTAGTGTGCTGCACCTTCAACATTTGCCGATCGATAGTGGCTTGGAGGCACACCCATCACCCGTTTGAAGGCCCGGCTGAAAGAAGCTTCCGACTCATAGCCAAGGCGTTGTGATACATCGGAAATCCGCGCGTTGTCGCGAACGATCCAGTGTCGGGCCTGATGCATACGAACCTGTGCGATATACTGGGCGGGTGTTTCGCCAACCACGTTGGCAAACTTGGCAGCGAAGCCTGATCGCGATACGCCGATGAGATCAGCAAGCTTCTCGACGGTCCAGTCATACTCTGTGTGGGAGTGAATAGCAGCTAACGCGCGTCCGATCTGTGGATGGCGAACCGCTGCGATCCATCCACTGGCACCGACGCATCCGTATTCCACCCAGGAACGGATGATCTGCGCCGCAAGGACGTCCGCGAGCCGCGCCACAATCCCGCAAGCGCCGACGCGGTTGGCTGCCATCTCGCACGCCATTGCATCAAGCAGTTGAAGCGTGGCGGGTTCGTGACGCATGAGCTCCTTGGCTTGCATGACGTCCGGCATCATCCCGAGCAGTGGATGCAGGTTGTCCAGATTGAAGCGCATGGACCCATAGAACAACAGGCAGTTGCTGCCGGTCGCCATAGCGCTCGGATCGTAGACATCGTCGCCGAGAGGTCGACACTGCCATTGGGGAAAAGGTTGCCTTACGGCGTCTGGCTCACTGGCAAGTGCGTGGGCTCCTCCGCGCGGCAGCAAAACAGCATCGCCGGCTAATAGCTCCAACCATTCTCCTCCCGGCGTCAGGAGCCAGCAGGCTCTGCCTCCGACGAAATGGAAATATGCATGCTGCTTTTGCGGAAAAGAGAACGCCCAGGAGCCGTCAAGATGACGCCGCCCATACTCGATGCCGTCGAGCCGTAAAGTGTGCAGCATGCCGGTGAGATGATCAATTGGCGGCGAATTGGAGGAATTGCTAAGCATATCAGATTCTATAACATGGAAACGCCAATTCGTCCACGGTACGACTCTGGAAAAGCCAAACCGGAGCCTGCCCATGTCCGATACGTCCTGTGACGATGATGCGATATCCACCAGCGCTTTTTCCTCCGATTTCGGAGAGACAAAGGCTGCCTGGGGTGCGGTCGCATCGCTGGCCGTTGGCGTATTCGCCATGGTCACAGCGGAGTTTCTGCCAGCCAGCCTTTTGACACCCATGGCCAGTGATTTGGGCGTCACCGATGGAACCGCTGGGCAGGCGGTGACCGCAACGGCGCTCGTCGCGGCCATCGCGGCACCTGTCGTTGTCCTTGGAACGGCGAGGCTCGATCGCCGCGTCGTGATCTGGGGCCTGTCGCTCCTGCTGGTGATGTCCAATCTCCTTGCGGGTGTCGCGTGGAACATCTGGGTGCTGATCCTTGCGCGTATCGGCGTCGGTATCGCGTTGGGCGGGGTCTGGGCGCTGGCCGCCGCTCTCGCCCTTCGCCTCGTCCCCCGGCATATGCTGCCAAGGGCGACCGCCGTTATTTTCGGCGGCATCGCGGCTGCGACCGTATGTGCTCCCGCACTCGGAGCCTTTCTCGGCGATCTCTGGGGATGGCGCGTCACGTTCACTGTGGCGGCCGGTCTGGCTGCATTCGCTCTGTTGATGCAACTGGTCACGCTGCCGGGGCTGCCTCCCGAAACCCCGCCCGGCCCTGGCACCTTCGCGATTCTTCTACGGCGGCGCAACATCCGGATCGGATTTCTGACGGTGCTGCTTGCCTTCTCCGGACACTTCGCAGGTTACACCTATATCCGGCCGTTTCTCGAACAGGTGCCGCATCTCGATGTGCGGATGATCTCTCTGGCCCTGCTCGCCTTCGGAGGCGGAGGTCTCTTCGGAAATTTCGCCGGTGGCTTCCTCGCTGAAAGAAGCGTCAGGCTGGAGATCGGCACGGCATCGGTTCTTTTGGCTTTTGCGGCATTCATGCTGTTGGTCTTTGGACATAGCACGGGGATAGCCATTTTCGCGGTGACGATGTGGGGCTTTGCCTTTGGTGCGCTTCCGGTCGGCACCCAGACATGGACGACACAAGCAGGTGCGGACCACGCCGAAAGCGCCGGCGCCCTCCTCGTCACCACGACGCAAGGGGCAATTGCCATCGGCGCCGTGGCGGGAGGCATGCTCGTCGACAATCTGGGCATAGAGAGCGTCATGATCTACTGCTCCCTGGCGGCAATCGCGGGAAGCTCCGTGATGCTTCCTCTTTCTCGAAAATAATCACCTACACCAGTATCGCCGCGCCAGCGCAGTTGGCGCTCCCACCGAAACAATCTCGCATCTGGAAAATACCTTCAATTCCAGGCGGGAACGAAAAAGATGGAAAGCAAAAATGTCGGAATTTGGGATTCCTGGAAGTGCAACAATTCATGCTGTAAAACGAAGGAGCTTTCTTCTTGGCGCAGCTTCCTTCGCGGGCTTCGCCCTTGCAGGAAACGCAGTGCTTGCCGCGAGCAGACTCGGAGGGAAATCATCGAATTACATCAAAAACATCTCCGGCTTTTCCGTTGGTGAGGTGGCCACCTCCAGGCACCGGACTTCCTATATCGAGGCTGGTCCCAGAACGGGGCCGCTGATGATTTTTGTGCACGGTCATCCCGAGCTGGGTGTCATGTGGCGCGCCCAGATGGAGCATTTTGCGGCTGCCGGGTGGAGATGCGTTGCGCCTGACATGCGGGGTTACGGCGGCTCCTCCGTCCATGCTGAGGCGAGCAGCTATGCCGTGCGAGAAATCGTCACCGACATGATAGAACTACACGATGCTCTCGACGCCAAGGCAGCGGTCTGGGTGGGGCATGACTGGGGTGCTCCGATCGCATGGGCTATGGCTTCTCATCATCCCGAAAGATGCCGCGCAGTCATCAATATGTCCGTGCCCTATATGGCGCGTGGTTTCGCTTTGCCGCATCTTGTCGCTTTGGTCGACCGCGATCTCTATCCAGTCGAGAAATATCCGGTCGGCCAGTGGGACTACTGGCTCTACTACAGGGAACAATTTGAAACCGCCAACCGCGATTTCGAGATAAATGTTCCGGCAACGATCGCAGCCCTTTACCGGCCCGGTCCTCCAGAAGCGGTCGGCAAGCCCGCGTTTACCGCGACTCTAAGCCAGGATCAGGGATGGTTTGGCCCAAGCCATCGTGCTCCGGCAGTGGCGCCCGACTTCGGGATGATCCCCAAGGCCGATTATGAACTCTTCGTTTCCGCCTTTTCGGAAACGGGGTTCGCCGGCGCAAACGCCTGGTATCTCAATGACGCAGCCAACATTGAATATGCAGCTGAAGCTCGCAATTTCGGCCGTCTCGATATGCCGGTTCTGTTCTTCCATGGAGACTTCGATGTCGTCTGCGAAACTGTGAACAGTCGGCTTGCGGACCCGATGCGCGACGATTGTTCGGACCTCAGCGAGGTTAGGATTCAAGGCGGACACTTCTTCATGCTCGAAAGAAAAGAGGACGTGAATCTCGCCATGCAAGACTGGCTGTCCGAAAAGGGATTCGAAACATGATACCGCTGTCCATTCTGGAACTCGCTCGTGTAAACGAGGGTTCTGATGCCAGCGAAACGCTTGCTAACGCTCGCAGCATTGCCGGCCATGCCGAGATGCTGGGTTACAAACGCATCTGGGTCGCCGAGCATCACAATATGCCGGGCATTGCCAGCGCTGCGACATCGATCGTTATCGCCCATCTTGCAGGAGCGACATCCCGGATCCGGGTCGGTGCTGGCGGCATCATGCTGCCTAATCATGCGCCATACATTATAGCCGAGCAGTTCGGAACGCTGGCGCGACTTTTCCCCGATCGTATTGACCTCGGGCTGGGCCGAGCACCGGGGACAGATCAACTCACGCTCAGAGCGCTGCGTCGTTCGCCGCAAGACGCCGAAAATTTCCCGCAGGATATTCTTGAGCTACAGGCTTTCCTCGCATCACCGGGAGATGGCCAGCAGATCGTGGCCGTTCCCGCGGCCGGAACGAACGTACCGCTGTGGATTCTCGGTTCCAGCCATTTCGGTGCAATGCTCGCGGCGGAACTCGGGTTGCCCTACGCGTTTGCATCGCATTTTGCGCCCGAGCAAATGATCTCGGCGCTCAAAATCTATCGCGAGCGCTTCAAACCCAGTGAACAACTTGCCGAACCCTACGCCATGATCGGCGTCAACATCATCGCCGCTGAGACTGACGAAGAAGCGCAATGGCTCGCCACGACGCAGAAGATGTCTTTTGTCGATATCATTCGCGGCGCACGCCTGCTTACACGTCCTCCCATCAATGACATGGAGAATTTCTGGTCGCCAAGTGAGAAGGTGCGCGTGCTGCAAATGCTATCCTGCTCGGCGATTGGATCCGTCGAGACCGTTCGAACTGGGCTTGAGACACTGGCCAGGACGACGGGTGCCAACGAGTTGATGGTCGTTTCGGATGTCTACGACCACGCGACGCGATTACGTTCCCTCGAACTGGTCGCCGAGGCGGCAGGTATCGAGACGACGGTTCGCAATGATCTTACCCCACCCAGACCAACGCAAAGCTGGAGGGAAGAACGATGAGAATTCATCGTCCGTAGTCGGCCCATTGTAGTCACGGCACGTGCCGCAAAGGCCGACCAGTCTTGCCAAATTCGACTACTCGGAAAATCAACCTGCGAAGTAGCGGGTCGGTGTTGTTCCCAATGCCTTCTTGAACATGACGATAAAGGCGGTGGCGGATTCGTATCCCAAGTCGCTCGACACCCTCTGCACCGTTGCGCCGCTCGCCAGTTCGCGCAACGCGATGACCAGGTGCAGTTGTCGCCGCCAGCGGCCGAAGGTCAGTCCCGTTTCCTGGACCATCAGACGCTTCAAGGATCGCTCACTCATGGCGACGTGTTCCGCCCAATCGACCAGGGTACGACGGTTGCTCGGCTCCGCCATCAGGGCAGCGGTGATCGCGGCGATTTTGGGATGGTCGGACGCGGGTAAGTCCAGCCCCTGTATCGGCATTTGCGCGAGTTCGTCCAGCAAGACCCGCACCATACGGCCGACATGGCCGTCCGGAGCATAATTGACCGGTACATCCGCCAGTCGGAGGATCATCTCGCGAAGCATCGGCGACACAGACAAAGTGCAGCACTCCTGTGGCAGCGTCGCAGCGCCTGGTTGAACAAACAGATAGGACAGGCGTGCGTTGGACGTGACCTGGTTGCTGTGGGGCACGCCGCCGGGTATCCAGACTCCGCAATCTGGTGGGACAATCCAGATGCCATTTTCCGTCCTGCAGGTGACGGCCCCGTGCAGGGCCAAAATGAGCTGCCCTTCCTTGTGCTGGTGCTGGGGCACTTCAGCCTCATAGTCACTGAAGTCGAGGTGGACGGCGAAGGCCGGCCGATCCGACTGGTCGAGATCGACGTCGTCGTAACAGGAACGCAGCAGTTTTGCGGATTGGCCCGATTTAGAGATCATTTGGCATTATCTCCAAATTCGTGCGGACTGCAATAGTCTACTATCGGGCTATCAACAATCGAATGGAGACTGTCATGCGAATTTCTGTCGTCGGCGCAACGGGACGAATTGGCGCCAAGCTGACCCGGATCCTGCTGAGCGCCGGGCATCAGGTCAGAGCGTTGTCGAGAGGTGGCCCAGCGTTGGACGCACTGGTCGCGCTCGGAGCAGAGCCATTTCTGGGAACCTTCGACACAGGAGCGGGAGACCTTGACCAATTTTTCCAGGGTGCCGATGCTGCGTTCCTGATGGTGAAGACCGATTGGAACAACATCGAGGGACACTACCCCGCTGTTGCCCAGCGCTTTGTCGATGCGCTCGAAAAATCCCCCGTCAAACTGGCCGTAAGCCTGACGGCCATGGGTTCGGACGTGAAGGGGACAACGGGTCACTTCGAGTCCTTCCACCGTCTGGACGAAAAGCTCAACGAACTCGGCAATATCGATCTGGTCCACCTGCGCGCCGCGTGGTTCATGGAAAATGTGGCGGCGTGGACGGGGTCGGTTGCCAAACACGGTCGAATTGCCTGGTTCTGCAAACCTGATCTGAAGATGCCCTGGGTGGCGACCGATGACATCGCTTGGCTGGCAGCGAAGGAACTGACCAATCCGACGGGCAGACACCGCGTCTATCGCGAAGTAGGCTCTGAAGATGTCTCGATGAACGAACTGGCCGCGATCATTGGCAAGGAGATCGGCAGGCCGGTGGAGTACCGATACATCGAGACAACCCGCAAAGACGTGGAAGCTGAATTTCTGGCGCGGTTCGGGACGCTGGCGAAATGGCAGGACGACACCCGGAGTGCCGACGCTTTGAACACTGGCATCGTAAGGTTCCATGGGGAGCACGAGGATCGTCCGAGATTGCCCACGACGATGGAGGCGTTCATTGGTGGCGTTTGGAAGCCGCGTTACCTGGAGGCGGCCAGAGCGGAAGACGAACGCGAGACGTTTTCCATGTGGACCGCCAGGGACTAGCTGGATGTCAGGCTAGATTTTTTGAACCCCCCAGCAATCTCGAGTCCTTACTAGATGCTACCGCAAGTTGTTAATTTGCGGTAGCTATATGACCGCGATGCGCAGCATCGCCATCAAACCGAGATAGCACTACGGCGCTACGGATCAGTCTTCATGTTCGATAGCAGCGCCCGTATAAGCTCAACGAGTTAAGTCAGAGGACTTCTGGTTGGGATCCAGCCTGCTGACTGTCGCTGCTCAGGATCTTAACGATCCGGTCATAGCCGTAGAGAGTAGCGAGGCTTAACGGTGTCAGGCCCGAATGAGTTTTCAAATCACGGCGAGCACCGGCGCGTACCAGGGACGCAACGGCATCCACGTATCCATGCCACACAGCATCGTGCAAAGCGGTCAGACCATTGTAAGGACCCTGCGCATCAAGCTCAACCTGTGTGTCCCCCTGCTTTGTTGATGAGGTCAAAATATCGATGTGATCCGCCTTTCCGAAATAGGCAGCATCGTGAAGTGGTGAACCGCGCATGAGGCCGATCGTACGGCGAGGATCTGCTCCAGCATCGAGCAATACACGCACGATTTCGGCATGACCTTCGCGAACTGCAAGACCGAGAGGCGTGTAGTCGTCATCGAACGTCCCGGTTATTGGCACCCGAACCTCAAAATCCGCGCCATCTGCGATCAGCCGCTTCACCTCCTCAATATTTCCGGCCTTGACTGACGAGACGATCGACAAGCCCACAATGTGCTTTTCATCAGTCTCATCTCGTTCCTCAATCAGTGCTGCGATTGCTTTCAGGTCGTCATGCCTGGCAATTTCGAGCGCGGTCTGTTGCCAGTAATTCCGTATCGTGGTCCGCGCGCGACGCGACAACAAAACCCGCACGACAGATTCGTGCTTGTGAAGCACGGCATCCATCAAGGCTGGGTTACCGAGAACGGGCGATTGCTGATCGATGAAGGCTCCGTGGTCAAGCAGAATCCCGATCACGTCGGCGCTGCCGGACTGTGCCGCCTTGTGGATTGCCGTTGCTCCCATTCGAGGTTCCGCCGCCAGCACGTCCGCGCCGGCAGTCAGGAGCAAAGCAACACCTTGTGCCTGCCCAAGCGCAGATGCGATCATCAACGGCGTGAGACCATCGGGGCCTCGAGCATTCACGTCGGCCCCGGCGTCGATAGCTTCTTTGACTGAAGCAAGATCGCCTGTACGAAGTGCGTGAGAAAGTGTCATGGTCTTACGTTCCTTAATTTATTAAGCAGTTGCTGAATCGGTGGCATTCAGGCCGTTCAGGAATTTGATGATTTCGGCATTCACGCGTTCGCGGGCCTCATGATGAGGCCAGTGACCGACACCTTCCAGCCGCACGACATCGACCAGCCCCGGCGCTGTCTCGCGCATTTCTTCCACGGTCGGTGGGACAGGGTGGAACAGTCGGCACAACCCATCTGCATCACCCCAAATATAAAGCGATGGCTGCTTGATCAGCACATCTTTGTAGGCAGCGAGATGCTCAAACGTCGCCTGCACGCCACGGTACTGGTTCAGCCCCCCTCGGAATCCCGTTCGCTGAAACGTTTCGATGTTGTGTTTCACATCGGCTGGATCGGCCCAGCTCGGCAGCACGTCAGGGGCAGGTCGAAACATATTCCGCTTTGCGTCGATGGGGTCCCAGCCGGTTCCTTCGGCGGGTTCGCCCGAGAGCCAATAAAGTGCACTGGGAATAGACTTGCTCGCATCACGGATCCGTTCATCCGTCTCCGGCTTTATCATGTCGAAAGCATAATAGAGATCGCCGAGACCGCGACTGCGTAGCAAGTCCCATGTGCTCAACTCGCCACGCGGCAGGAACGGGATGCTGAGCGTTATGATCCCGTTGAAACGATCTGGTCGCATGACCATTGCCCGTTGTCCGTGGTCCGCGCCCCAATCATGCGATACGATCGTTGCGGTAGATACTTGCAACGTATCAAGGATGCCAATCAGGTCACCTACGATCAAGGCTCCGCTATAAGTGCTGGATCGTCCGGGGAATAGCTGTCGCCAAAACCCCTCATGTCTAGTGCGACCGCACGGTACCCGTTTTCTGCGACAACTTGCATCTGGCTACGCCACGTTTCCACTGTGTCCGGAAAGCCGTGCAAGAACAGCACGACTGGACCACGGCCTTGTTCAACGACATGGAAAGAGGCACCGTTGGCCTCAATTTGCGAATGGTGTACGGGATGATCCGCGGCGGCTGATGCTTCATTACGGGGACTCATTTTTTGCTCCAGGTTATGCTCGGTCTGAGACTTGCGGCGCGTGTTGGACCGGCTCCAATTCAATGACTTCACCACCGGAGGCGCGAAGCCGCTCAAAGTATGTGGTGTGGTCGATGAGCTGGGCTGGGAAGTAGAGGCCCGGTCGAGGCGTATCGCCTGCGAGACCAGCCAGGCGTTCAAGAACGAGCGCGACACCCAGACCCGTTAGCGGCATCTGCCCGCCGGGGTGAACGATCGCGTGACGTTTCCGAAGTTGCCGCCCGGCGTGATCCAAGCCCGAAAGATTGATAATGATTTCAGCCGATACCGGTCCGCCATTCCGGCGGGCGGAGCTCATTCCAATAGCCAGGTCGAACCGAATATCAGGAGCGCCGGTTGCGTTTGCCAACAACAAGACGTCGTTTGGCGAAAACACGCTCGCCTCCAAGTCGGTGCCGTCGATTGCGCGAACCTTGGACCTGGTTTCGTCTCCATGGCACCACCGCCATGTACCAGCCTTTCTCATAAGAGCGGCAGTACCCGCTTGCATCTGGCGCTCAAGGTCTGCATTTGCTGCAGGTCCGAACGCATCTTGTTCGTCGAGCACCGCCTCGATGTGAATTTTTTCCAGACAACCAAATTCCTGGGCGAACAAGAGTGAAGGTACACTTGTCGCACCAACGAGCCACTCTGTACCAAGGACGACAGGCGCGGCGGTAGGTTTCTGCATGAATGTCGCAGTTTCCAGGCCAAGTTCGCTGATGCTTGGTGAGATGTTGATGTGCCCGGCGCCTTTTTGCTGGGCCCAGCGGAGAGCTGCCCCCGTTTCATCGGTAAAAAGCGTTGCGACCGCCGAGACACGTTGCTCGCCTAGCCCCAGGTCAGAGGCAGTGAGGTCCACGACCACCGCAGACGCGCCGTCGACAGCGGCTGCCGCTCGTATCGCCCGTTGTTCGTCCCGACCGCCAATGAGGATTGGCACGTCGGGATGCCACGCACGCAAGAACCGACTGACCCAGCGGCCCACTTCACCGGCGCCGCCGATGATTAGTATGGGATCTTGGGGTTTTCCTAAAGCTTGTAACATTACGACACCTGTGATTAACTGACACCTACGAAACGTAAGTTACTAAACGTAGGTATGCAAGTGGAAAAAACTAAAAGCACCGTGGATAACAGGAGCGTGCGCCGCCTATCAAAATCAGAACGGCGTCAGCAGCTCCTCGAAACGGCGCGGCTTGTCGTCCGGGAAGAGGGCGCAGATAAGCTCACCCTGGCGCACCTCGCGGCGCGAGCGGGGGTTTCAAAGCCCGTCACGTACGAGCACTTCGAAACGAGAACAGGACTCTTGATTGAGCTCTATCGATGGATAGACACCGAACGCATTTCCGCATTTCGTGCACTGATGGCTCAAGGGAACCGAACGGCAAACGAGACCGTGTCGGCGTTGGCAAAAACTTACCTGGCCTGCGGGGCCGACCAGGGTGACGAATTTCATGCTGTTGGGTCGGCGCTAGCTGGAAGCGAGGAAAAGGCGGTTGTATATCAAGAGTTAGTCGACGCGGTGATCGAGATGTTCGTGGAGGTTTTGAAGCCTCACTCGAACCTGCGGCTGGACACACTCGCCCTTTCAAGCCTGGCGTTGGTTGCGTTAGGAGACGCGCTGACAAATGCCATGAATCGCGGGTCTTGCTCCGCTTTGGAGGCCGAAGAGGTGTTTACGAAACTCATTGGCGCGGCGATCCAAGATAAAGTATAGCATTGAACGGCGTCATTCGCTCCCAAGATACGGGGCTCATTTTCATCGATAGTTGGATAGTGCACGTAAACAGCGGCTATGTTGCTTCCAGATATTGCAGTTGGCTACAACGGTATTTTGCGCACAGCTTTAAAGATGGTACATACTTGAGGTTGAGGCTCCTTAGGCGGCTACCGGTCATTTAAGAGTGAGTTGTTGCGCAGCCGTGAAATTCCAAAGAACTGTAAGGGAATTAACTAATGCGTCGGCGGTTCATATCCGCTCAAGAGCAAGCTAATGTTCAAATCCTGGATTAGCGGAGTTTGCTAGGGCTTCGCAAAAAGACCGCAGCGGCCGTCAAACCGGTTGTAAATCTTCTAGATAAGCGATGAACATGTCCGACATGGCGTCTGCATAAGCATCAATCTCGGGGGGAGATCGCGGCGTCTCTGTAAGCTCCTTTCCGACAGAAGTCATCGTCATGACGATCATATCCCCGGCCAATCGTCTTGCTGTCTCCTGAACCTCGGGAAGCGCCTCGACCATGAACGCTTCGATGATGCGGTCGCCTTCAGCATGAATTTCTTGGGCCTCGGCTGCGTCACGATAGAGTGGCGCGGCATCATCAAGCGCTAGCCGCACCGCGGCTTCTTCGACCTCAGAATGTAAAAACGAGTGCACAAGGTGCCGTAAGCGGTCAGAGGGTGACCGTGCCTGATCAGTCAGAATGGTCCGCCATTGTTCGGTCGTTTCTCGCCATTCGTCACTCTGCAGGCGGTAAAGGATCGATGCCTTGTTCGGAAAGTATTGATACAGCGAGCCGACACTGACCCCAGCCCTTTCGGCGACACGTGCGGTTGTGAAGCGTTGCGCTCCTTCTTCCGCCAAAACGCGAATAGCTGCTTCCAAGATCGCCGCAACGAGCTCTGTCGAACGTGCCTGTTTCGGCTTCTTTCGTGAGGAAATACGAGGGCTTGCATGACCGTTCATCACGCGTCTCTCCTAATGCGAATTGCGAAATACGACGGATTCGTCGCAATATAGCTCATCCCGAACACAACCTCAATTTGATTGGATGACCATGAACACTTTACAGAGTGCACGCGTTGCGCCGCTTGTGGATCGGCTCTTCGCTGAAGCTGATACTGCAACAAGCCCGATCTTTCGCAATGTATCGGGAAGCGAGCGGGCGCGTCTGCTGAAGAGCAAAACAGAGTATCTTCAGCTCTACTCGTTGATGAAGGACCTTTGGCTTCCTGTCTCGCCGGAAACGGGAAGGCTCCTTTACATGCTGGTGCGAAGCATCAGGGCAAAAACCGTTATCGAGTTCGGTACGTCGTTCGGAATTTCAACGCTGTTCCTGGCGTCAGCGCTACGCGACAACGGCGGCGGGCACCTCATCACCACAGAGTTCGAACCTTCTAAACTCGCAAAAGCCAGCGAGCATCTTATGGAAGGCGGCCTGATCGATCTTGTCGAAATGCGGGAAGGGGATGCCCTTAACACGCTGAGCGTGGGTCTGCCGAACCAGGTCGATCTCGTGCTGCTCGACGGTGCAAAGCCGCTCTACGCGGACATTCTCCGCCTTGTCGAAAACAGTCTTCGACCCGGTGCTCTGATCATCGCAGATAACGCGGACCTGTGCCCGGATTACCTCGAGCACGTGCGCACTGCAGAAGGCAAGTATCTGTCGGTCCCGATTGCAGACGACATCGAGCTTTCGATCCGCCTCTGAATCAAGGCTCGCTGCCTGCGACCACCATTCACCTCAAAAGAATAAAAGGAACTCATCATGATTGTTATTACCGCCCCAACCAGCCAAATTGGTGGTAAGGTCGTCAAGACGCTGATCGAGGCAGACGTCCCACTTCGTCTGATCGTGCGCGACGCTTCCAAGCTACCAGAGCACGTGCGCGATCGAGCGGAAATCGTCCTCGGATCCCATGGTGACGCATCCGCTGTTGACCGCGCTTTCGAAGGTGCCGACGCTGTATTCTGGCTGGCCCCGCCCCCATGGGCGCAGTTACTGGAAGACGCTTACCACTCCTTCACCAAGTCCGCCGCCGAGGCGATCTACCGCCATTCTGTCCCGCGCGTTCTGTCGATCACCGCGATCGGCCGGGGAACGGACTGGCAGGATCGGGCAGGGCCGGTCACTGCCTCAATCCACATGGACGACCTTTTGATGTCGACGGGCGCAGCATTCCGCGCACTGGCCATGCCCTCATTCATGGAAAACACTGCCCGTCAGCTCGGCGTCATGAAGGAGAAGGGTATGTTCTTTGGTCCAATTGCTTCTGACCGGAAGCTGCCGTTCACGGCGACGCGGGACATGGCTGCGGCCGCGGCCCGCCTGCTTGCTGATCATAGCTGGAGCGGCCAGCGGGAGGTTCCGGTGTTAGGCCCCGAAGATCTGTCGTTCGACGACCAGGCGGCGATCATTTCCGAGGTGACCGGTCATGCCGTGCGCTACCAGCAGATTTCTTATGACCAGCTCAAGCAGCAATTCCTCGGCCGAGGCGCAAGTGAATCTGTCACTCAAGGCTATGTCGATATGTACCGGGCCAAGGAAGAGGGCATCGACAACACCGCTACCCGTACACCTGAAACGACTGGCAGCACCAGCTTCCGGGCATTCTGCGAGGAAAACCTGATGCCCGTATTTGCGGTATAAGGGAGAGGTATGATGGACACCGCTGGATCACAGTACGACCTTGCGACCAACCCGTTGACCATATTTTGGCTCATCAAAACAACGCCCGAATGGCTACAGCTCCCGCCGCAGGGGGAAGGGGGTCGGTTTGCGTTCGGCAAGACCGTGCTCAACCCGATCCTGGCACGTTACCCAGGCGCCAGAATGGCTTTCTTTGATAGCGAGGCATTCACCGCCGATTGCACCGACGTCATGGTCTGGACCGTAACCGATCTCGAGCACTACAACGGCGTGGTCAACGATCTTCGCGAGACCAAGTTCTGGGGCTCGTACTTTACGATCGAGAAGATCATTCCCGCAATCGAGAATGAGTATGCCAAACATTACAAGGACGACGTCCTCGGCGCGGGCTGACCATATCCCTTGCATGTTCCGCTGATCGCCGGAGCCGTAAGCGTTGACGTGAACCAACGCATCCAACCTCCACAATGAGTGCGTTACAATGACTGATATCACTGAAGCCACGCTCGGCTATCCACGCGTGGTCATCCTGACCTTTGCCCTGTTCCTATCTTACCTCACCGTTGCCATGGCTCTGCCGGCCATACCAGTTCATGTGGTTGAAGGTCTTGGTCTTGACAACACATGGGGCGGCCTTGCGGTCGGCATCGCCTTCCTCTCCACGATCCTCACGCGCGGGAATGCCGGCGCATGGACCGACCGGGTTGGGGGTAAACTCGCGATGCAGTACGGCTTCCTGATCTACGCTGCAGCCGGCCTTGCCTGCGCCCTGGCTGCCTGGCCAGACCTCTCGGTGACACAAAGCTACACACTGCTCCTAGTCGGCAGGCTTGTGCTCGGTCTGGGCGAGAGCCTTGCCTTGGTGGGCATGATGGGCTGGGCGATCGGCCTGACAGGACAGGCACGGTCGGGGCGTGTCATATCTCTCGTCGGGATGGGTATGTATGGCGCGTTTGCCGCTGGTGGCCCTCTGGGGCTGACCTTGCTCGACCGGATCGGTTTTGTAGGTTTGATGGGTGTATGCAGTGTTCTGCCAATGGTGGGACTTGTCATAATCCAATCGGTTCCGGCCGTAGAACCTCATGCTGGTCCACGCGAGTCCATCTGGCGCATTGTCGGACGGATCTGGCGCCCTAGCGCGGCAGTGGGTCTGCAGGGGGTAGGGTTCGCCGCCTTGGGCGCCTTCTTCCCACTCTACTTCCTGAGCAAGGGCTGGCATCATGCCGGACTTGGCCTCACGTTCTTCGGGACTGGCTTTGTCGCGATGCGGCTGCTCTGCGGGCATTTGCCGGATCGAATGGGAGGCGCACGCGTTGCGGCCGTCTCTCTCGTGGTTGAAGCTTTCGGCCAGTATCTCATCTGGCTTGCCCCCGGGCCCTATGCGGCTCTTGCGGGCGCTCTTTTGACCGGCATTGGATGCTCCATGGTCTTCCCATCGATGGGATCTGTAGTGATCAAGCAGGTACCGCCTCAGCTTCGGGGAACAGCGATCGGTGGCTTCGCGGCTTTCCAGGATCTGGCATACGGTGCAACCGGGCCTGTCGTCGGCGTCATCGCCGACCATTCCGGATATGCTTCCGTCTTCTTGATTGGAGGAGTTGCCGCCACCCTGGGGCTTTGGGCTGCAATAGCAGCCGGTCCCAACAACGGTTGAAGCGTACCCTGCGGGCAGGAGCAATTCCGATTGTCCTCGTCCGCAGGGTACCGGACTTCATAAGCCCCACGTCACATTCCATTGAGCTGGGTCGCCGCTCGTAGGTTCCGCCCTTCATCACCTCGCCGAATTTACAGCCTCAAGGATGACGTCTGCCGTTTCTTGCGGATGCGACATGTAGACCATGTGGCTCGACTTGATTTCCTTTACCTTCGTCGACGTGCGATCATACATCCATCGCAGAAACTCCGGAGAGAGGACCTTATCTTCGGTTGTCACGATGCCGAATGACGGCTTGTCACGCCAGGCGGCATTCTCGAACCGCATCTGGAATGTATCCACCCTCATAGGCTTGGCTGACGCCGCCATGAAATCGGTGACGTCGACAGGAAGGTCTGCACCGATCATGTCGTGATAGCTCGCCCGATTGGGAATGAACCTCTTGTCGTCGAGCATTTTCGAGTCGATACCCATCGGAAAGCGGCTACTGATCTCTGCCAGAGTTTCACCCTTGTCGGGTTGAAGGGCCGCAACGTAGACCAATGCCTTGACGTTAGGTGCCATGCCAGCCTCGGTGATGACGGCGCCGCCATAGCTGTGGCCAACCAGAACGGTGAGACCGCTTTGTGAAGAGACAGCCAGTTTAACCGCCGCAATATCGTCCTGGAGGCTTGTATGAGGTAGTTGAACGACGGTGACCGTCAGCCCCTTCGCCCGCAGGATTTGAAAGACATCCTTCCATCCGGAGCCATCGGTTGTCCCACCATGCACAAGCACGACGTTGCTTGCGGGGGCTGTGGCCGATGCGACACCCTTGTTGGGTGCTTGAGCGTTGGCAGACCCCTCGGCATAGGCGGGGCCTGCAACTGACAGCACCAGCAGGGCGGCAGCCAAGTTTCTCATCATGGACATTCCATTACCTTCCAAATATTTCCGGAGCGCACCGAACGTCGCTCCACCACTTCTAGGAATTCCGCGCGGGGTCAAACTGCTGCGACCCCGCCATCGACGAAGAGCTCATGGCCGGCGACGAAGCTGCTTTCGCCTGACGCCAGGAACAGCACGGCATTCGCGACCTCTTCAAGGTGTCCCAGGCGTCCAAGCGGAACCCCCTTGACCACCTCTTCCTCAGCCCCCGGTGCTGCATCGAAGTAGCTGCGCATCAGCCGGGTCTCCGTCGCGCCGGGAGAGACGACGTTGACGCGGATGCCGCGTTCTTTAAGGTCGATAGTCCAGCTTCGTGCGAAGGAGCGCACTGCTGCCTTACTGGCGTTGTAAAGGGACTGTCCCGGATAGGCCTTAGATCCGGCGATCGAGCCGTTCAGAACGATCACGCCCCCGTGCGTCATCAGCGGCAGTGCCTTCTGCACCGTGAAAATCAGACCCTTCACGTTGAGGCCGAAAGTCGAATCGAAATGTGCTTCCTCTATCGCTTCAAGGGGAACGGGTTGGTGCATGCCGGCATTGGCAAAGACGACATCGACCTTGCCGTGATCACGCTCGACGCGCGTGTAAAGCGACGTGAGGTCAGCGAGGTTGGTGACGTCGCCTTGCACGCCGATTGCACCGTGACCGATCTGGCCGACCGCCAGATCGAGCAACTCCTGACGCCGTGCGGTGATGTAAACCCGGGCGCCTTCTTCCGCAAACCGCTGCGCGGATGCCAACCCGATGCCATCACTCCCGCCAGTGATAATCACAACCTTGTCTTCGAACCGTTTAGCCATCATATAATCCTTTGTGTAAGTGGATGAGTTCTCCACTTACGATATGGAGACATTCTCCACTTTGCAAGCCGAGGAGAACAAAATGGTTGAAGTTGGTCTACGCGCCGATGCGGAACGAAATCGCCAACGCATTCTCGTCGCGGCGGAGGAGCTGTTTCTGGAGCGGGGGGCAACTGTCTCGCTAGACGAGGTGGCCAAGCGAGCCAAGGTCGGCGCGGGTACGCTTTACCGCCGCTTTCCGACGCGAGAAGCACTCTTGGCGGCTACCAGCAACGAACGCTTCACGTCGGTTGCGGAGGCGAGCCGCGCGCGGGATACGGAGTACAAGAGCGAGGACGCGCTACGCCAATTTCTTGAGGAGCTTGCGCTGAACACGAGCGTCTACCAAAGCCTCGCGGCTTCGCTCGGGACCGTCATCCAACACGGAACGCCTGGCTGTAACGCAATCACCGAGGAGGGGCACAGACTGCTCCAGCGCGCAAAGGAAGCAGGGATTGTGCGTGAAGACATAAACTTCGACGACATTGTCTGTGTTGTAAGTGCAATCGCCATTGCGGTTGAGAAGGACAATGAACCAGCGCCGCGCGTTGCTCACCTGGTAGACTTGCTCTTCAACGGCATGCGTGTGCGTTGAAATATCCGAGGACCTGCGAGGTCTGATTTTACGGGTTTCGCATACAAGCGCGGCGCCCCAGAGCGATGCGGCAGCCGTATTTGCGTCAGCGTTTTCACCCCGTTATCCGAGCGTCTGCGGGAGGCGCGAGGCCCGAGGCTTGCCGCTACCGCGAATGGCGACCCCTCATCCTGCCCAAAAGCGGACCGTTAGTGGCGACTGCTTTTTACATCGCTTGTGGTTACCTATCAACCGCAGTGGACGCCATAATGCCGGCCATAGATTTTAGGATACTTGTCTGGAAAGAAGGCATCGCATTGGCCCAGCACGACGACTACCGCATTGTGCCCCATGTCCCGGGTACCGACGATTATCTGCGCATACGGCAGGTGTCAGGCCTCAGTGCTTTTTCGAGAGAGGCGGCCGAAAAGGGCTTGCCGAACTCGATCTTTGGCGTCTGCTTGATGCATGGCGACGTGGTCGTCGGCATGGGGCGCATCATTGGCGATGGAGGATGCTTCTTTCAGGTCACGGACATCGCGATCATGCCCGAGCACCAGTGGAGGGGGTTGGGCAAGACGATCATGTCAGCGCTGACGGACTATATCGAGAAGGAGCTGCCAAAGACCGCCTATATCAGTCTGATCGCCGACGTCCCGGCGAACCGCCTCTACAAGCAATTCGGTTTCGCTGAAACCGCGCCGCGGTCGGTCGGGATGGCGAGGAGAGTTACCTAACGGGCCTTCTCGAACAGCGCAATCTGCGATCGTCAGCTTAGACCATCCATCAACGGGTCGCGGCGATAAGGGGTGACCTGTGTGGCGGCATTAATCAAGACGTAGTCTTACAATTAAAGGGTCTGCCTCACTTTGTGTGGAGCTCGGCCGATTTGATTGGCATCATCCGCGCTCTGAGAAGTTCTGAACCTGCTCGGCCATACATGGCGCGCTTGATCGTCTTCAGTCGATTGATCTGCCCTTCCGCTTGGCCATTGCTCCAGGGCAGCTCGATGGCGTTACAGACGGCCTCAATATCGCGGTGTAGAACGCGGGCAAAACGGGCCAGGAAAACGAGGCCAGAATGAATGGCATCATCAATCCATTTGCCGAGTCTTGCCGACTTTCGGCTATGAAATATTCCGCGAAATTGCATGGAGAAGCTGCGCAAAGCAGCAAACATCCGTGATCCCTGTTTGAGAGCATCCACTTTCCGTGCTTGATTGATAGTCAGCGCGCCGCGCGGCTTGATGCAAAGAGTAGCGGCGACAACCGGTGAGATCAAATGACCGGTTTGCGGATCACGCACAGGCGCATTATCGTATGCTCTGTCGATGAGGCCAATCCGAGCCGGCGCCGCCTCACCCTTGTCCTTATCCGCTTCCGGCTTCTCCGCGCGGCGCCAGGTTGCCAGGAGGCGTTCCAGATTGGAAAAGCTGCCGGTGTACCCGCGGTGCTTGATGTCATGAAACAGATGCCGCCCACGGCGGTTGCCGTCCTTCCAGCATTGGGTGAGAAAGGCTTCGAAATACCGAGGAGATGTCGGCTGTAGCGCGTTCCTGCGTCGGTCGGGTGGCGTTTCAAACGTCAGCCACTTTGCGATGCTGCGGCGGCCATATCCCGTGCGGCGCGCAATTTCCGAGCAGGTCAGGCCTTCTTTGCTCAAGGCGTGCACCGTCTCGAACACCTCCTTCCGGGACTGCCGGTGTGTCCGGCGAAGCTGATTGCGCCAAAGCGTTTCAGGCGCCAGCTCATGCGAAGCTCGATCCTCATGATCAATCTCAATGTCGTCGTCTGGCAGCAGTGCCCTGCCTGTAGCTCGCCCCGAGAGGCTCATCTGTTCCTCGATAGCAAGACGCAGATTCTGGATGAGATGAAAGCGGTCCGCTACCTGAGACGCTTGCGGGGCACCTTCACGAGCAGCCTGCGCGTAAAGTCCGCATCGATCTCGGCTGACGACCTCAATGGAGGGGTGCCGCTTCAACCATTGCGCTACGCTCGCCACGCTCCGGTCTTCGAGAATGTCCACAACCTGTCGGCGCTCGAGATCAACGATGATCGTGCCGTAGCGCCAAGATTTCCTCCAACTCCAGTCATCGATACCGACGATCCGTGCGGGAGGTTCGTCGACCGGTGAAGCACCCCGCTTCAAGTGCCGAAGGATGGTGTCGTCGCTGACAGGCATCCCAAGCTGTTTCATCAAGCGCTCCGCGGGGCGTCCGCCCGTGCCGTGACCCAGCAGGCCCACTATCTTTGCGGCCCTCGTTGTCCTGCGGGCGTAGGGCGAGGCAATCTCCGGGATCGGGTCTGAGAATGTTTGCCGTTTGCACTGCCGATATGTGCAACGCCAACGGCTCAACCGAAGCCTTACCGTCACCTCATTGCCTTGGATCGGCAGGTCCTGGAGCCTGCGGTACGACCAGCCGTGCCGACTTCTACTCTGATGTCGACAATCTGGACATGTGCCCGAGGATGGTCCACAACCCGATATAACCCAGTCACCGTTGCCGTTGGACACGACGCTTTGCACCTTGATGCCCGGACCGGGCGACCATTTTGATTTTGTTCGCATGCCAGCCCATAGCGGCGTGACTGCTAACGATCTGTTAACCACACAAAGTGAGGAAGACCCCGATTAAATGCAAAACGACACCGACCGACGCACCTAGGAAGCCATTGCACTCGTCTTCGACAAGGTTGCCGAACTCGGCAGTGCGCGGCAGGCTCTGCTATGGTTGCTCGAACAGGGGCTGGACCTGCCGATCAGGTACGCCAATGGTGACGTCATCTGGCGCAGGCCAAATTATGCTACCATCCACCGGATGATCGCAAATCCGATCTACGGCGGAGCTTACGCTTAAGGTAAGAGTCGCTCCGTGCCGGGATACGATGGCCGATCTGGAATTCGTCGCAAGACGCGTGATGAATGGTTGGCGCTGATCCCGGACGCACACGAAGGTTACGTCAGTTGGGAACGGGCGGAGGAGATCCGCAAGATGGTCAGCGACAACATGCCGGCCAGCCGCCATCACGGAGCGCCAACACA
This sequence comes from Neorhizobium alkalisoli, assembly GCF_002968635.1. Classification (GTDB taxonomy): domain Bacteria; phylum Pseudomonadota; class Alphaproteobacteria; order Rhizobiales; family Rhizobiaceae; genus Neorhizobium; species Neorhizobium alkalisoli. The sequence goes on from NZ_PVBN01000010.1 coordinate 251,509, forward strand.
TGGTGACGCTCTGCTTGCCGGCCTTTTTCGTTGTAAGAGGTGCGGTCGGAAGCTGACGGTCCGGTACACCGGAAGCAAGCATAACATTCCGCGCTATTCCTGCTGGCGCGGTCTACTCGATAATGGCGAGCCCCGCTGCATTGCACGGCGGCTGAGGGTTGATGACGCGATCGAAGAGGCACTGCTCGGCGTGGTCGAACCAGGAGCCATTGCCGCCATCGAGGCGGAACGTAATCTGGCCAGCCAACACGACGAGGTTCAGGACGCCCTGCTGCGCGCCCTCGAGGCCGCGCGCTATGGAACCGACCGGGCATTCCGGCAATATGACGCGGCCGATCCGGAGAACAGGCTGGTGACGTCGGAGCTCGAAGCACGCTGGAACAAGGCGCTCGCTCGCGTGGGCGAGATTGAGATCGCTAGCCGTAGAGCTGCTGCAATGCCGCCGAATGCTGATAGCGCGTTTCGGATCTGGCGCCGTACTCGGCGAGCTCTTCAGCCACGACACTGATCTGCGCGCCGATGAAGGCCAACATCGAGGGCGGGATCATCTTGCCTGGCGGCAAGAGACGACCAGGATATCGGAAGGCGCAAAGCTGCAGGGCGAAGCCAATCGATTTCGCGGGCGGTAACTTTGTCTGATGTGACGCGCGGGCATAAGGTAAGCGTCGAGTGGACGGTAACTGCGTGCCCCCTCGACCCAGACGTCGCCCGCCCTCATATTACGGAGCCGGCCTAACGAACAATGCATTCGAGATAGCGGCTCTTAGCGGCCACTGATAAGGCAACGAGCACTACCTTGTAAAGACCTGGTCGCATATGCGATTGCTTAACCGCTTTCACGGTACCCTCCGAGCAAAAAGGAGGCAATGATGCGAATCTTTCTCGTCCTCGCCGCAGCAGCAGTCGTGTCGGGCGGCCTGATATCTGTGATTAAAGTATCTAACGTCAATGGCTCAGAACGGCTGTTGAAGAGTTATCGCACCGACCCACAGAAGACTTTGATGCAGATAGAATCCGCTATATTCGAATGTGTCCCAGGCAGTGCCCAGAGTTCCACCGGATCGAGGTTTGCAGGAGCGTTTTTGGCGCCCTTTTACGTTAAAATCGTAGCTCTTCGTATGGAAAGAGTTTCGAGGGAGACGATAGGCGCGCAAGTCCAAAAGTGGATCAAAGCGAGTCATCAAAAAATCTTGAGTCTTCCGGCAAAAGATTTTCTTGAGCTGATGGGCTATCTCAAAGCGCTTGAGGAGGATGACGTGGAAAACTGCATTCTCTCATCCGCATCGTAATCTTCGACTCCCAGCTTCGCACAGGTTTAAACTTTCATGAATAACTGGCACGATGTGATTGTGTGTATCTTCATCGCGGCGATGGCTGCGGGCGCGTTGTTGCTCAAGCGCTTCGTCTACCCGTTCCTGTTTCCCTATCTTCCCACCTGGAGGTCCGCCTACATCGCAGCGTCAGTTCTTTTTGTCGCGCTCTTTGGTGCGCTTATTTTGAGTTGATTTCTTGCACCTCAATCGCGGCCTTCCAAGAGTACCAAACTATTTGGGCTTGACAATAACGGAGTGTCGTTGCCTCGACTCAACTGCATGTTTCAACACGTGTCCCTATGAACAAAACAAAAAACCGTCGCAAAATAGAGTTAAAAGGCCTTCGTGTCCGCATCGCCACATCACCTCGTGACATTCTGTTAACTGCGTCAATCGCACGAGAGGCTCACGAGGAAAGCTGGTTCAAAGGCTACCCGTACTCGGAAACAAAGCGAGAGGCGTTCATTTTCGAGGCTCTTGCGTTTCCTGAAAGAAGCGCATTTTTTATCGCATCGGTCGGCAGTAAAGTGACCGGCGTCCTTTACTGTAGGTGTGAGGAATACATACTCGGTTCAAGCGGGTTAATGACTAATATATATGGGATTTATATAGAAAAGGATAGCAGAAAATCGCTGCTAGGCGGGAAGAGCGCCGTTTTGCTGATGAAGTCTTGTCTAGAATGGTCGAAGCAGCGCAAAAGCACGGAGGTATTACTCCACGCAACCGCTAACATCGAAAACTATAGATCGTCACGATTCTTTCAGAGGGCAAACATGAAATACCTTGGCGGAAATTACTCTATTCTTATATAATGCTATTTGTTGTACGATAATCAATATTTGAACGTATATGACAGTCGCCTTTGGCCTGCGCCGGCCCGGGGCAAAAGTCAGGATCGTGCCTTTCTTAGCGCTCGCCGCCCATAACGTCGCCCCTGCCCAAGTTGATAGCGGCGGCGGGAAGGGTGTGTCCCGAGGCAGCAAGACAGGCAGAAAACGCGCGCGCAAACTGGCTTACTGCACGGACGCGGCCCCTGCGACTGCAAAACGGGCGAAAGTCGAAACCGCACTTTCAACAAACAGCGCCGCTTGATTTATGTGAGTTGAGCGTTTACGTGTTGCGCTTAATGGTTGAAACCCAATTTCACATATCGGAGCACCAAATGCCGACACAGGAACAAGCTGAGAGTGGCATCAAAGAACTCGCCGACAAACTGCTCAGTGAAATTGACAACCCTGAGATAGAGACGGGCATTGAGGTTCTCAAGAAGCCGTTCGATGCGGCCGATAACTTAGAAAAGGTTACGAAGCTGTGGGAGCTTAGGCAGCAATTGGACGATCCCTCGCTGTCTTCCACGGAGCGCCTGCTTAAGATCACCGAAACTGCCACTGCAATCGCGGACTTCCCATTGACACATTGACCTGCCACTGAAGTTTCATCCAGCGGCGCCTAGAGCAGATCCTGTTCAATCCGGGTCATATCCGGCAGCTCTGAAGTAGTTCGCGCATTCTGAGGGTGTGAAGCAGGGAACCAAAGCGCCTACTGCATCCCACAAAGCATCAATCTTTCGCTCTGCC
>NZ_PVBN01000011.1 GCF_002968635.1 Neorhizobium alkalisoli
CTCCACCTCCTATCGCGCAAGTGTCAGCTTGATGCCCGCAATCCCGCGACGCAGGAAGGGATCGGTGTGGACGTAGAAGAACTGGACGCCCTTCTCCAGCCAATGCGGCAGTTCGTCGGCGGTCGCCAGCGTGCCGGCGATCTTGCCCGCGGCGCGAATCTTGTCGACTGCAACTGCGACTTTCTCCATGACGACAGCAGGGCGCGGCTCGCCGAACGGCGGCGCGGGCGGATAACCCATATTTTGAGAGAGATCGCCGGGACCGATGAAGAAGACGTCGATACCCTCGACTTTCAGCATCTCGTCGAGGTTGCCGATGGCGTCGACTGTCTCGATCATCGCCACCACGAGGCGTTTGTCGTAGTCAGATGGAAGAGCGTAGCGGACGGCATCAACCACGGCGCGAGCCTGCTCCGCCGTGTCCACCATCGGAACCATGATTCCGTCGGCTCCCGCGTTCAGATACCGGATGATGACGGGCCGCTCGTGGGAGTGCGGACGAATGATCGCCGCTCCACCCACGGACCGAACGATCTGGGCGGTCATCCGCACGTCTTCGAAACTCCAGGTACCGTGTTCGCAGTCGACGAACACGGAATCTGCCCCGAGTTCCACCAGACGCGCCGCAAGGCCCGACGACGAATGATGCGGCGTGTACATCGTAATCGCTTCGCCGGCCAAGAGCCGCGAACGCAATCGCGCTCCGTTCATGAAATCCTCCCAGTTATTTTTTCGGCAAATCCGGCGTATCTGCCGGGGCTCCGACCCAACGTGCGGCTTCGATGTCGGCGGAAGTGTCGCGCATGTGTGTCGGGCAGATGTGCAGCTCGGGGATGACCGCGCTCTTGTTGAGGCTGGCGCAAAGCGCAATCGCGCGGGCAACGTCATGGGGATCCATCATGACCGCGCGCTCCTCCTTCAGCGGAGGCCGCGCCCGGTTGTCCATGATCGGCGTGTTCGTCTCTCCCGGCAGGATCGTCGTGGCCCGGACGCCCTGGTTGCGATACGTGTTGTGCAAGAAGGTCATGAAGTTCTTCACACCGGCCTTCGCGGCGCCGTAGGCTGCGCCGCCGAGAAGGTTCGGGTTGACCACGGCCAGAGACGATACCGTGATGATTGTCCCCTCGCCTTTCGCAATCATGTCCGGAAGGACTGCCTGTGTGAGGTTGAACACCGCCGTCAGATTGACGTTGATGGTCGAATTCCATTCGGCCTCGCTGAGGAAGCGCGCGTTCAGGACCTTGCTTGCACTACCCGCATTGTTCACCAGAATGTCAACGAGCCCGATGCTATCCTTGATCCACCGAACGGCATCGAAAATCTCATCCCGGGACTCGATATCAAGGGTCCGCGCCACGGCCTTGCCGTCCCCCTTTTCGATCAGAGCAGCAACCTCCCGTAATGGTTCGAGCCGACGCCCCGTCAGAACGACGGTGGCCCCGTCCTTCGCCAGGAGCAGTGCGGTCTCGCGACCGATCCCCGAGCCGGCCCCTGTTACCAGGGCGATTTTCCCATCCAGAAGTCCCATGTCTGTCCCCTATTCCGCGGCAACTGCAACAGGACCAGAATAGCCGTAAATCTCCTTCGCGGCCTTTGCCGTGACGAGGTTCTCAGAAAGATCCTGCTCGATCAGCTTGGGCGACCGTTCGCTCGCACGACCCCAGCCACCGCCTCCCGGTGTCTCTACCTCGAGCTGCTCACCGGTCTTCAGGACGATCTTCCCCTTCGGGAAGTGCGGTTTGCCCTCCTTCATGACCTTTCCCGCAGATCCGCTCTGACCTTCGACAACGCCGAAGCAGGGATGACGGACCCGCTCGGACGCGAGATAGATGCTCATCGGATTTTTTCCGAGATTGCGCAGGACAACCCGTTGGCCGAGGCCCCCGCGGTGTTTTCCGGCACCGCCTGAATCTGCGATCAGCTCCTTGCGTTCCGTCAGCACGGGAACCGCAACCTCGAACATCTCGATCGCCGTCACCTTGCAGTTCGACGGGAAGCTCAGCGTGTCGAGGCCGTCGAACTCAGAGCGCGCGCCCTGCCCTCCGTGGAAATTCTGGACGGACCCGTACTGGGTGCCGTCATTGCGCTGACCGACACAATTGGCCGCCCAGATCGGCGCACCACCGCTATCACCCATGACCTTGTTCGGCACGACGCCTTCGAGCGCCTTGAAGATGAGCGACGGAATGACGTGCCCGATCAGGTTGCGCGAATTTCCCGCCGTCCACTGCTGCGGATTGAGGATGCTGCCGAGCGGCGCCTCGTCACTGATCGGGACGATGCAGCCTTCGTTGTTCGGCGTTTCGGGATCAAGCAGGCATTTCAGCGCATATACCGAATGGGCATAACGGTAGTTGGTCCGGCAATTGATCGAGTGCAGAACCTGATCGGAGGTGCCTGTGTAGTCGACGTGGACCGAGTCATCGCTGACGATGACCGAAGCCTTCAGTTTCACGTCGACGTCGTATCCATCCAGAAGGACTTCCGCGCTGTATGTACCGTTCGGCCAGTCGCGGATCGCTTTTCGGGTCTGGGCCTCCGAACGGCTATGGATCGCTGCGGCCAAGCCTTCGACGTCATCGAGACCGTACTCCTCCAGGAACTTGACCAGTTCACGGCCCATGACGTTGTTGGCCGCAATCATCGACTCAAGATCGCCTCGTACTTCGGTGGGAAGACGGACGGATGCCTCGATGATTTCAAACACGTCCTGGTTGGGAACACCGGCCTTGAGCAGCTTCACGATCGGGAAACGGATACCTTCGGCAAAGATGTCGCTCGCTTCGGAATGCAGCGGGGCGCCACCGATGTCGGGAAGGTGCGCGATAGAGCCTGCATAGGCGACGACCTTGCCGTTCTTGAAGATCGGCGTGATCATCGTCACGTCAGGAAGATGGCCAGTCCCGATCTCGGGATCGTTGGTTGCCAGCACGTCGCCTTCGTCCAGTGTTTCAACCGGGAATTTCGGCAGAAAATATTTCTGAGCCGCGGCCGGCAGGGAGGTGATGAAGACAGGGATCGACCACGTACATTGCGCCAAGGCACGGCCCTTGCTGTCAAGCAAGACGGTCACGTAGTCGTGGTTTTCACGAACGATCGGAGAAAAGGCCGTCTTGCCGAGGACGTTGTCTGCCTGGTCTGCGATGAAGATCAGGCGATTCCACATCACTTGCAGATTGATCGGGTCGTTGTAATCGGTGGCGGGTTTCGACATCTGGGCACCCCTTAGAGAATGTTGATCACGAGGTTGCCATAGGCATCCACGTGGAAGACACCGCTCGGGCCGACGACCGCGGTTGATTCACGCTGCTCGACGATCGCCGGTCCTTTGACCTCCTGTCCGACCGGGAGCTTGTAATGGTCGTAGACCGCAGTTTCGGTGTAGCTGCCGATCTCCTGGAAGAAGACCTGCCGACTGCCCTTCCTGGCATCGGCAACGACTGCCTCGTGCGGGCGGGTGACTTCGTCCTTTTTACCGCTTGCCCGCAAGCGCCAGGTAATGACTTCCAGCGGAGCGGCAACGGTGCGTCCAAACAGTTCACGGTACAGCTTGAAGAAGCTGTCGCGAAGCTGCCTGAGGAACTCTTCCCCCGACTGATTGCGGTCAGGCAGAACCACGGTGATCTCATGCCCTTGACCGACGTGGCGCATGTCCACCGTATAGCGGTTGGTAATCGTCTCCTTGGCGACGCCGGCTGCCGACACCACCTCGGCGCCCTGCTCCGCCAGATCGTCCAGCAGTTGGTTCATCGCGTCGAGATCCCAGGCATCGACCGCCATCGGATGGCTGACCGAAAGATCGACGGCCACCGGAGCGATCAGCAGCCCGATGGCCGAGCTGACGCCCGCCCCGGTTGGGCAAATCACTTTGCTGATGCCAAGTTTCCGGGCGATACCGTAGGCGTGTACAGGCCCTGCCCCGCCAAACGCCACCATCGGCAACGAGCGGGGATCGACACCTAGGTCGGTCGCATGCATAGCGGCCGCTTTGCTCATGGATTCGTTGACGAGGTCATGAATGCCCCAAGCACAACGCTCAACCGTGACTTCGAGCGAGACTGCGAGTTTCGCCATTGCTTCATGAGCAGCGTCCTTTGAAACCTTGAACGAGCCGCCGACGAAGGATTCGGTGCCCATGTATCCTAGAAGAATGTCTGCGTCGGTGACGGTCGGCTGAGTGCCGCCGCGCTGGTAGGCGGCCGGCCCCGGCATCGCGCCGGCCGAGTGCGGGCCAACATCGAGCAGGCCGAGGGAATTCTTCGCCGCGATAGAGCCACCGCCTGCGCCGATCTCGATCATCTGGATCGACTGGATCTTCAGCGGGAACCCCGAGCCCTTTCGGAAGCGCTGATAGTGCGCGACCTCCAGATCGGTACCGACATTTGGTTCACCATTGGGGATCAGGCAGAGCTTGGCCGTCGTGCCGCCCATATCAAAGGAGAGCACGCTTTTTTCACCGGCCGTGCGGCCGAATTCTGCGGCTGCCACGGCGCCTGCCGCAGGGCCGGACTCGATAAGTCGAACGGGCAGCTCGGCGGCACGGCGGCTCGGCACCAACCCGCCGGACGACGTCATCCAGAGGACCTGACGATCGATGCCCTTCGTGGCAAATTCCCGCTGCAGGTGCGCTACGTGACCTGCCATCTGCGGGCGGGTGTAAGCGTTGACGACAGTCGTCGACGCCCGGTCAAACTCACGCATCTCCGGACACACGTCGGAGGACAGTGACACGAAGATGTCCGGATCTTCCTCCCGAAGGAGCGCTGCAACACGCTGCTCATGCTGCGGGTACTTGTAGGCGTGCAGAAGGCATACGGCGACAGAACGAATGCCTTTTTCCTTCAAGCGCCCGGCGATTTCGCGAACCGTTTCTTCCTTGAGCTCAGTCACTACCGAACCGTCGGCCGCTATACGCTCCTGGGCACCAAAGCTGTTCGAACGCGTCACCAGCGGATCGGGATATTTGATATTGAGGTCGTATAGATCGTAACGCCCCTCGTTGCGGATGCGCAGCATGTCCTGGAAGCCATCGGTGGTGACGAACCCGGTTTCGACACCTTTGCGCTCGAGCACGGCATTGGTAACGACGGTCGTCGCGCCCAGTACCTGCAGGTTTTCGACCGAGATGACATCGGCGAATTTTTCCAGCAGTTCAGAGACGCCTTGTACAACGGCCCTGGCGGGATTTTCCGGCGTGCTCAAGACTTTATGGAGGTGAAGGTCACCCTTGTCGTCCAGGAGCGCGAAATCGGTAAATGTACCGCCGGTATCGAAAGCCAGTTTTGCCATATTTCCCTCGAACGACTTAAACAGCAAATATGCGCTGCAATTCGGGTCCACTGCTTCCGACCCGTTATCTGTCATGAGGTTAGGCGAGGGTGACTTGCATTGGCCAACACAACTACCGTCTGCCGCTATAGAGTTTGCTTATGACGGATTCAGATGGAGCGAATGCCCTGATGGTGGCTGCTCAGGAGTTTGCCGACGATATCCAGAAGTACGGACCGTGCCGCCAGCGCAGGCTCCGACAGCGGCAGATGGTCCGAAACGCAGAGCGAAACGGTGGCGTCGATCACAGGCGTCGTTAGAGGACGCACCTGAGCTCCCCCAAAACTTGAGGTCTCCGTCACCACGGAAGCAGGCAGAATGGTCGACCCTAGACCGTCCAGGACGGCCGCCCCAAGCGCCGGCACCGATTCGACTTCGGATATCACGTCGGGTGTAGAGCGTGCCCGGTTGAGGGCATCGTCGATCAGTCGGCGCAGGAAATGTGACTTGCTCGGGAGAAGGAGCGGCAGCCCGTTGAGGGCCGATAACGGAAGGGGTGTTCCGGGAGCGCCAGGAAGCGCCATCTCCGCCGGCGACACAAGGAACATCTCTTCCCGGAAGAGAGGCTGAAGCGTTACCCCCTTGATGGGATTGGCCGTATAGATCAGCGCCATGTCCATCTTCCCGGTCATGATCAGCTCGCTTAGGATATGCCCGAAACTGTCGTTGATATGGACGATGATCTGCGGAAACTTCGCCTTCATCTCCTTGAGCAGCGGCAGGGAGAGCGCGCTGGAGGAGGAATAGGTGGCAAGCCCGATGGAAACACGGCCTGCAACGGATTTGGCCGACTGGTCGATATCGATCTGCGCCTGATCGATCTGCTTGAGCATGATCTGCGCATGACGGTAGAGGATCAAGCCGGCCTCCGTCGGAGCGATCCCCACATTACTCCGGATCAGAAGCTGGTGCTTGAAATGTGCTTCGAGGGAAGCGATCTGTTGCGAAAGCGCCGGCTGCGCGACACGGAGGATGCTTGCCGCGCGGGAAACGCTTCCCGTGTCGATGATCTTGACGAAGCTTTTGAGTTTCTTGAAATCGACGCTCATGGTTCCAATGCCTTTCCTCGGAACCTAAGGCCAGCAGGAGCGGCTTTGCAACCCCTCCTGCCGGAGGGACCAATGCTACCGCAGCGCCTTTACCGCGCGTTCGATTCTGTCACAGGCTTCCCTGATGACTTCCATCGAAGTGGCGAAGGAAAGACGGAAATAAGGGGATAGCCCGTAGGCAGCTCCCTGCAATGCGGCCACGCCGACGCCATCCAGGAGATAGAGGACGAAGTCGAGATCGGTTTCGATGGTCTTGCCGTCCGGCGTCGTTTTGCCGATTACTCCACCACAATTGGGATAAAGGTAGAAGGCGCCATCCGGAATCACGCATGAGAGGCCAGAGATCGCGTTTAACCGGGCGCAGGCATAGTCGCGGCGTTCCTTGTACACCTGCACGCTTTCGGAAATGAAGTTCTGATCGCTGGCGAGAGCGTAGGCCGCCGCAGCCTGACTGACCGAAGAGGGGCAGGACGACATCTGCGACTGCAGCTTGTTGATAGCGGCCACCAATGGGGCAGGACCGGCTGCATATCCGATGCGCCATCCGGTCATCGCGTAGGACTTGGAAACGCCGTTGGTGAGGAGAACACGCTCCTTGAGCGCCGGAACGGCCGCGACCAGCGTGGTCATCGGCTCGTCCTTGAACCAGACCTGGTCGTAGATATCGTCCGATAGCACCAGCACATGGGGATGACGGAGCAATACCTCGCCCAGCGCTTCGAGTTCGCTGCGGCTGTAGGCGACGCCTGTCGGGTTGGACGGCGCGTTGAGAATGAGCCACATGGTTTTTGGCCTGATCGCAGCCTCCAGTGATTGCGGCGTCAGCTTGAAGCCTGCTTCCTGCGGGCATTCGACGATGACCGGCCTGCCCTCGTTGGCGATCACCATATCGGGATAGGATACCCAGTATGGTGCCGGAATGATCACTTCCGCATCGTTCTCCACGCTCGCCATCAGCGCGAGAAACAATATCTGCTTTGCACCACCGCCAACGCATATTTCATTGTCGGCATAGCCAAGGCCCAGACGCCGCTGGAAGTCGCCAATGATCGCCTTGCGCAGGGCCGGCGTGCCGTTGACAGGCGTATATTTCGTTTCTCCACGGTCGATCGCCGCATGGGCGGCGGCTTTGACGTTATCAGGCGTGTCGAAGTCCGGCTCACCGACGGTGAGATCAACGATGTCGCGCCCGGCAGCTTTCAGTTCGCGGGCGCGAGCGGCGGCGGCCGTGCTTGGCGAAATCTTTATTCTGGACACACGTGATGCAGGCACAAAAGTGCTCATGGAAAGCTCCTTGATTTCAAATTTTAAGCGGCGAAATCGCCGTCAATGGGCGGCTTCGGTCTCGCCCCGCATCTTGCCGGTGAGGAAAAGTTCGCCAAGTTCGTCATGGGTGATGTCTGCTGGCAGTCCATCCCAGATGACTTTTCCAAGCCGCAGGATCACCGCGCGTTGGGCGACTTCCATGGCTTTCTTGGTGTTCTGCTCGACAAGCAGGATGGTCATGCCTGCCGCGTGAAGGCGAAGAAGCTCGTCGAATACGATGCCGATCGCGGCAGGCGAAAGCCCAACCGAGGGTTCGTCAACCAGCAGCACCTTAGGGCGCTGAAGAACCGCCATGGCTACTTCCAGCAACTGTTGCTCACCGCCCGACATGTTGCCGGCAAGCGTCGCGCGACGTTTCTTGAGGATGGGAAAGAGGTCGTAGACGTAGTCCCGGTCCGCCTTCACCTTGGCGTCACGGATCGTATAGGCTGCCATCTGAAGATTTTCGTCGACGGTCATGACCGGGAAGTTGCAGCGGCCCTGGGGTACGAAGGAAATGCCCTCGCCCAGAATGGCCCGCGACTTGTAGCCCGCGATGTTCGTGCCACGCCAATCGATGTCGCCGTGCTTGATGGTCGTCATGCCGTAGAGGGTCTTGAGCAATGTCGACTTGCCCGCCCCGTTCGGGCCCATGAGAGCCAAAAACTGTCCCGCCGGCACATCGAGATCGACGCCGTTGAGAATATCCAGATTGCCATAACCTGCGCGCAGGCCGCGGATCAAAAGGTTCGAACTAGCCTCCAAGATAAGCCTCCCTGACGCGTCGGTCCTGAATGATGTCCTGCGGCAAGCCTTCGACGAGCTTAGCTCCCTGATCGAGCACGATGACACGCTGGCAGATGCTGGTCACGACGTCGATATTGTGCTCGATGACCAGGAAACTCACACCAAGCGACTTGTTTGCATAAAGAATGGTGTCGACGACGCGTTCGATGATCTTCGGATTGATGCCTGCCATCGGCTCATCCAGGAGGATCAGCTTCGGCTCCGGCATCAGCATGGATGCGAACTGGATGAGCTTTTGCTGCCCTCCAGACAGATTGCCTGCCGGTTGGTGGCGGACATCCCAAAGACCCGCCATCTTGATGAGATCCCGGGCTCTTTCCCTGAGGCCTTGGATGCGCTGCCGGGACATCTTTCCGAGGCCGAAAGTGGTGGCGATGGACGGGAACGTGAACATCTGCCCCGCGATGACGAGGTTTTCTTCAACGTCGAGAGCCTTGAAAGTCACCGTCTTCTGAAACGACCGCAACATGCGGCCCTCCCGTGCAATCCGGTTCAACGACCAGCCCGTTATGTCCTGTCCATCTAGGACGATCTTGCCCGTATCCGGTCTGGCAAGGCCAGTGCTGCAGTCGAAGAAGGTTGATTTTCCAGAACCGTTCGGACCGATCAGTCCGGTGATCTCACCTCGGTCAACGTGAATGCTGACATCATTGACAGCCTTCACCGCACCATAGGACTTGCTGAGATTCTTGATCTCGAGAATGGGAAGATGACCTGTCATCTCGCACCGCCGATCGCGTTCCAGAACCGGTTGATGAGCGGCGCGAAACCGTTCTTGAACCAGAAGACCAGAATCAGGAGGCAAAGGCCGTAGGCGATCATGCGCAGTTCGGGCGTGATGCGCAGCGCTTCGGTGAGCCCGACGAAGAGAAGGCTGCCGAATACGGTTCCTGAAATCATACCCGCGCCGCCGCCAAGCACAATGATGAGCATCGTGGTCGAATAGTACATCTGAAAGGTCAGCGGACTGACGACAGACAGGTAATAGGCATAGAGGCAGCCCCCGACTCCCGCGAATACCGCGCTGATCATGAAGACGATCAATTTGTAGTGCCAGGTCGGAACGCCCAAAGACTCGGCCAGGATTTCGTTCTCCCGGATTGCGACCATGTTGCGTCCGGCGGGGGACCTGACGATCGCCCATGCCGCAAGAGTTGCCATGGCTCCGATAATCAAAGCGAGATAGTAGAAATTCGTCGTCCCGCTCAAGGTGAACGACAGCGGACCCAGCTCGAAATAGGGCTTTGGAATACCTGAGAGGCCCATGTCCCCGCGAGTGAGCGAGATCCAGTTCTTGGAAATGGCCTGACCGATAATCACGAAGCCCAGCGTACACATCACGAAGGACGTCGAACGGAGACGCAGGGCCGGGATGCCGAGCGGAAGCGCAATTGCGCCCGTAACAAGGCCGGATGCGATCAGATTGACGTAGAACGATGTCCCGTAGGTGACGGCGAGAAGGCCTGCCGTATAGGCTCCGATGCCGAAAAATGCAGCCTGAGCCAAGGATAGCAGACCGGTATAGCCTACGAGCAGGTTCAGCCCGTGTGCCGGAAGCATAAAGATCAGGGCGATGATCAGAGAGTGGGTTACATAACGGCTCCCGATGAACGGCGCGGCGAGCGCTACGACCACTAGGACTGCGGCGAGTGGAATGCGGTAGTCGCGCCTGCGTGCCTGCTGAGCGGTTTCCGTGAGAGACATGTCGGGTCCTCAGAAGTTTGAGAAAGTTCGGCGGGAGCAGCTCCTAGAAGCGCGCCTGCGTCGAAAAGAGGCCATGCGGTCGCCACATCAGCATCAGGATCAGCGTGGCAAAGCCAACGGTATCGCGGAACTGCAGACCGACGTAGGTAGCGACCAGACTCTCGGCGACGCCGAGGATCATCGCGGCAAAGAATGTGCCGCGGACATTTCCCAACCCACCCATGATGATGATCGGCAGCGTCTTGAAAGTGATCAACTCACCCATGCCGCCATAGACGCTGACATTGACTGGCGCAGTTAAAACACCTGAGAGAGCAGCAAGTGCCGCGCCAAGGATGAACGTCCGAAGCACGACCTGGGGCACATCGATGCCAACGACCCCGCAGCAATCCACATTTTGGGAGACCGCGCGCATGGCCATCCCAAGCCGACTGTAGGTGACCATCAGTTCCAGCCCGACAAAGACCAGAAGACAAACGACCAGGATCAGGATTCTCTGCTGCGCCAGACTGAAACCCAGGATCGAAACCGGCTCGATATAGCCTCCGGCGAAGAACTTGTAGCCTCCGCCGAAGACAAAAATGATGGCATTCTGAAGGATAAGTGCGATGCCAAGTGTCGCGAGCACCCCGGATTCCGCCGGGGCGCCCACCATGCGGCGCATGACCAGTTGCCCGATCACATAGGCGACGACGACAGTCGCCAAGACTCCCACCACGATTGACGCTTCATAGGAGAGACCGAGGTAGTCGATCGCAAACCACGCCCCGAACGTGCCGAGCATGTAATATTCACCGTGAGCAAAGTTGATCGCTCTCAGAACGCCGAAGATCATGGTCATTCCGACAGCGACGATCGCGTAAACGGAACCGGTCACGATCCCATTTACAAACTGCTCGAGAACGGTCGAGAACATGGCAATATCCCTCCCGGCACATTACTTGGCAGGATATTGGATGTCCGCCGTATATGCACCTTTGATGCTCGGCTTGCCGTTCTCTATCTGCAGCAGGATCATCGGCAGACGGGCCTGGTTGTGATCGTCGAAGCTGACGTCGCCAACCGGGCTCTTGTACTTGATCTTCGAAAGTGCGTCGCGAACCTTCTCCTTGTCAGCGCTGCCGGCTTGTTTGACCGCCGCGGCAAGAAGATTGACCGTATCCCAGTGAACATAGGCGTGATTGTTCGGCGCTTCCTTGTAGGTGGTCGTGAACTTCTCGACGAACGCCTTGCTTGCCGGGGAGTCGAATGCCGGGAGCCACGCCGCAGCTTCGACGGCGCCCTCAAGCGCGGACGGGGCAGACTTGATGGTCTTTTCTGTATTAAACTCGCCGTTGCCGATCAGGGTGACCTTGCCAGCCAACCCGAGTTCGATCATCTGCCGCGCGACGATTGGCGTGGTGTCGGCAAGACCATACATGATGATTGCCTGAGCGCCATTGTCGCGGATCTTGGCGAGAACGCTGCGGAAATCGACTTCGCCTTCCTTGTAGTAGTCTTCGCTGAGGATCTGCCCCTTGAAATCAGGCAGATATTTCTTTGTGAAGGTTATGGCGGAGCGGCCATAGTCGCTGTCGACCGAAAGCACCGCGAACTTGGTAAAGCTCCGCTGTTCGGCAGCGTATTTGGCAACGATGAGCGCGCGGTTCTCGTCTGTCGGATAGTTGCGGTAGGTCCATTTGAAACCACCGACACCAGCCTGATAGGTGATCTTCGGGTTCGATGACGCGGCATTTAGCAGTAGTACTTCAGCATCTTCCGCGACGGGTTGCATGGCGAGTGTCACCGAACTGGATACATCGCCGATGATGAAGTCGACGCCATCCTGGTCGATCAGGCGACGCGTGGCCGACACGCCCTCAACCGGAGTTCCCTGGCTGTCTGCGTTGAAGAGCTCGATCTTCATCCCATCGACGCCGCCGGCATCATTGATATCTTTGACCGCAAGCTCAGCACCGCGCATCGAAAACGCACCATAACGCGCATTCGGGCCGCTCATGGGAGCGACGATGCCGAGCTTGATGCTATCGGCGGCCTGCGCGGCGCCAGTCACCAACGGCACCGCGCCAGCGATGGTAAGAATTGCGGTGGAGATGCAAAGCATTCTGCGCGTAATTGTATGTGTCATGTTCCCACTCCGTGTTCGGATGACGTCCGGCTCATGCCGGCCGCAATTGCCGCTTTGGCGGTTCTTTTTGGGCAGCCTTAAAGCTGCTCCTCCTGTCACAGTAGGTTCATGCACCTCCTCTTGGCCAACACAACTCCTTTCTGCCGCTATAGGGTTTCCTTATGGCGACACTGGGTATTGGCAATGCGCTGGAAGCCGAGAGGATTTCGCACGCCTCCCATGCAAGCAAATGCATACTTTTGAGGCATTAGAACGCTTACATACGCGTCAGAGAGTGCCCAAGGAGATATAGATGAAACTTCGTGAGAGAATCAAAAGATTGACCCAAATGCAGCGCGCAATGCGAGAGCTTGCGGCTCTTGATGACCGCGCCCTTGAAGATCTCGGCGTGTCGCGCTCAAGCATTCGTGCGGCTGTAGAAGGCCGTCTGTAGCTGCAAAAGGACCGGTGCTGTTGCCGTGGATAGAACACCAATCCACGGCGAAGCGACCTGATCCTGTGAGACTAAAAAGCAGGCATGATCCGAAAAGACGGTGCCTGAGGTTTTTCCGGACCCGCGGCTGGAAGGCGACGTCGATCTGTGCGCAGAAGGAACCGGTACCATCAGCAAGGACGACCGCTCCCTGCCTGCTGACCGCCTGCCGCTACGCGGATGTAGCTTACCGATGTTCCTGCCGCCAATGCGGATAGGTGACATAGGCGGTAACCGCGCCCTCTTCGTGCGAGCGGATGGTCACCGCTTCACCTTTGGGCATATACACGATCTCGCCAGGCCCAGCTGTCACCGTTCCGGCGTCTGTCACGACCGAAAGCCTACCTTCCAGAACGATCATGACGTCATCGACGGCCATCGTCTCGGATAGGCTCTGGCCGGGCGCGTAGCGTCCATAGCCCACGGTGATCGGTCCGCCGTGCTGCTCGTCCACCAGATTGCCGACAAACACATCTGCCTGTTGGCCGGGGGAACGCTCCAACGACGCGTCGGCGATTGCGAACTTCCGGACCTTCATCGTCTTTCTCCTCTGATACGTGTGGGGTGATGTAGTGCGCGCCTTATCGCAACTAGGCACGTTGCCGGATACTGTCGGGGGTTTTTCCGGTCCAGCTCCTGAAAGCCCGATAAAAGGAGTTGGGCTCATCGAAGCCCAGGAGGAATGAAATCTCCGATGCGGGAAGCGCGGTATTGGCAAGATAGTGGCGTGCCAGAGCTTCCCGCGTCTCCTTCAGAATCTGCTGGAAGCTCGTACCCTCGGCTTCGATGCGGCGCTGGAGAGTGCGCTTGCTTACCGCCAATTTCTTGGCGATAGCCTCCATCGTCGTCAGGCCGCTCGGGATGGCCTCGTGAAGTGCTGCCCTGACACGCTTCGCCACACTCACCGAGGCGTCGAGGTTCGCCAGACGCTGGCGAAGGTCGGGCTCGAATGCCGCCCAAAGCGGCTCGTTCGACGTCAGGAACGGGCGGATCGCATCGGACTTTGTGAACCTGACGACATGGCCGGCGCCGCGGCGGAGTCGAGCGCCCAGGAAATCTTCGTAGGGAGCGATCGGCGACGGCAGATCGGTCGTCGTGACATCTACAGGATGGATTTCTTCGCGAGTGCCTATCCGCGCAAGAGTGACGCAGAACAGCAGTTCCATTGTCACCAGCGACACCGGAGGCGGCGGCCCGGCTTGCCAGGCGAACGTTATCGCCACTGCGTCACGGTCTTCGCGCACCTCCATCTGCATAGGTCCGATGAGCCTTTTGTACTTGGAGACCCGCTGGGCAGCCACGAGTAGATTGGGGCTGCACAAGGCGGCGAACAGGGGCGGAGAAAAGGACTCGCTGCGGACAGCCTGGCAAAGGCGAATAGGAAAGAGCGGGTCGCCCTTCTCCGTTACGACGCTCTCCCAGAGGAGATAATAGTCCTCCGGCACAAGCCGTACCGAAGGCTGGTTTAGCAGATCGTCCGGTAGTCCGGCACGGCGAAGCACATTCGCGGGCACGAGGCCGAGGTCAGCGAGCAAGGTGCGCCAGGTCGTGTCGAGAGCGTAGCTGAGCGTTTGCATGGGAGACCTTAGAATCGATCAGAGCCATGTGTCTATCGCTCCGCGTCAGGAGATAGGGCGGAGCGGTGTGGGATGATCAAAGCCCGAACTGAGCTTTCATGTCGCCGAAAAAGGTCGCGTCGTCGGCCGCAAGCCGGTTGCCGATCAAGTGAACGGCATCTGCGCCTGCCGCATAGCGGAGCTGGTCGGTCCTGTCGGTGGTAGCCCCGTAGATCACTTCGGCCACAAGTTCAGGCTCCGAGGCATTCTCCATCATCGGGCCGAAGAAGCCGAACAACGACTGAACGAGGGGCTGGTATTCGGTAAGGCTCTCATCGTTGCTGAGGTCGAACGAGCGACCGCCGAAGTCGGTCTTGATGCCGCCCGGTTCGATGACCTTGACGGCGATGCCCAGTGGCGCGAGTTCGTACTGCAACGACTCCGACAAGCCCTCCACTGCGAACTTTGTGCCATGGTAGAGCGTACCGAGCGGGAAGGCCATACGCCCACCAATCGACGAGACGTTGACGATGGTGCCGCTGCGGTTTGCGCGGAAGTGAGGGAGCACTGCCTGTGTCGTCGCCAGCAGGCCGAGGACGTTAACGTCGAATTGACGACGGATTTTCTCCAAGGGAGTGGCTTCCAGCGGGCCATAAGCCCCATAGCCTGCGTTGTTCACCAGGGCGTCTATGCGCCCAAACCTTGTGAGACCGGCATCCACCGCGGACAGGATGGAAGAGGCATCCTGAACGTCGAGACGTGTGACCAGCACATTGTCGAGCTGCGTCAGTTCGGTCTCCCGCTCGGGCGTACGCATCGTGGCGATGACATTCCAACCCTTCTCGTGGAAGAGCTTGGCCGTGGCGCGTCCGAGGCCGCTGGAGGTGCCGGTGATGAGGATGGTCTTGATCATGGGGTGCTCCTTCGCTGATGAACCCCAAGATATGGTCAGACCGCATTGTCCGCACTGGCGAGAGATGCCAATCGACTATCAGATCGTGCCAAGCGCTTCAGCAGTCGAGGCATAGGTAATGATCGGTTCGCCGGCAAAATCCTTCACAGTCAAGCCGTCCGTCTGCGCCATCCGATGATCTTTGGGCAGCACCGCCACGATTCCTTCCTGTAGGATATGCTCGGTCTTCAGTAAGCCCGCCGGATTGGTCGGGCGGATGAAGACCGCCGGCACCTTGCTTTTCTGGCAGTTTCGAGTCGCTGCGCCATGCCAAGCACCTGCGCGTCGACAGTCATCGCCGGATATCGTTTTCGAAAGTCCTAAATCACCGGCGGCAGGACATGCAATAGACGAGACCTATGCGGCCTTCGGCAGGGTATATCACGTCAACTGCCATTCCATGCCGGCGGATCGGCGCGAGGTCCGGCAAGGATGTCGTGGTCGGAGATTACGAAGGCCTGTCGAGCGAGCCAGATTTCTTGAAACTGGTCGTCGAGACGCTAGAAGGTTGGCTATTCAGTATCGCTCAATGTGCTTCAAGGGCGCCAAGCCTGTCTCGGCATACAGCTCCCCGGCAAAAAACCGCCATAGCATCCAGATCGAGCTCAACCGCAAGCTCTACATGCACGAGGAGGCCACCGAGACGGTCGCCGGTTGGGGCGAACTGAAGGCCAATCTCGCCAGGCTCGAGAACTCCTGCGCGACTATGTTAAACACAGGAGCTGAGAGATATCACGTGCCATCTGGACAAGGCCCTCAGCCAGACGCGATAGTCCCGGATCTGCACCAAAATCGCTTTCGCTTCTCTGGGATCCATCCCTTGCGGAAACCATCATCCCTCACCCCCTGAACCCGTGAAGGAGCGGGCTCTCGTTAGAACCCCGTCACCCGACAGAGCAAGCAAAGGGCGCTCGACCTTGGATAAGCTCGCAACCAACTTCTTGGCTAAGAATAGCGCGCCTCGCACAGAATTCGTTTGCCGTAGTCTGCCTATAGCGTTGGCGCGTAAAGTACGGCCCTCCCAGTAAGAAGAATCCCGGACGAACCTCGGCTAGAGTAACCGCGAAGTTGATTGGCTTTGCCGCTTGACAATTCATCGTCGCCGACGAGCCCGTTTCGGCGCTCGACGTCTCCATCCAGGCTCAAGTCATCAACCTGCTGCGCGATCTGCAGCAGCGGCTTGGGCTCACGATGCTTTTTATTTCGCATGATTTGGCGGTGGTCGAATATATCTGCGACCGGGTGATCGTGCTCTATCTCGGTCGGATCATGGAAGTCGCACCGAGCGCCGACCTCTACGCCAGGCCGCAGCATCCCTATACACGCGCGCTCCTCTCGGCGATCCCCTCACCTGATCCGGATGCCCGGCGCGACCGGCAGATATTGAAGGGTGACATTCCAAGCCCCGCCAATCCGCCGAGCGGTTGTGTTTTCCGCACCCGCTGTCCGAAAGCGCTGGACGCCTGCGCCAGCACAGTGCCGGAACTGCGCGAAGTGGCGCCGGGACATTTCAAGGCCTGCATTCGGGACGATCTGAATTGAGCGGCAAAAGGAGCATTCGGTGACAGCGAAAAGACGGCATGCGATCGGCGGGAACTGGGCAAGCCTTCTGCTGCCGATCGAGGCCGATGACAGCATAAATTTCGACAAGCTTGGCGAGGAAATCGACATCCTGATCGCAGCCGGCGTCGATGGCATCTATTCGAACGGGACGGCTGGCGAATTCCATAACCAGACTGAAGCGGAATTCGACCGGATCCAGTCCATGCTGGCGGAGCGCTGCGCGAAGGCTGGAATGCCCTTCGTTATCGGCGTGTGCCAGCCGGACGCAATGATCATGCTGGACCGCGTCCGTCGCGCCACCTCGTTCAGGCCTATGGCGATCCAGGTAATCCTTCCGGACTGGTGGCCGCTGGGTGATCTCGAAGCCCTGGATTTCCTGAAGCGGGCATCCGATGCCGCAGACGGAATCCCGTTGATCCTTTACAATCCGCCCCATTCCAAGCGTGTACTGACGCCCAGGGAACTCGCAGACATCTGCGCCCCCTGCCCTGATCTTGTCGGGATCAAGCTCGCCGATGGCGGCGCGGATTGGTATACCGAAGCCCGAGCGCATCTAGAAGAGTTCTCACTCTTCATTCCTGGCCATCATCTGGCGACCGGCATCAAAGAGGGTGTTGCCGCGGGCGCATTCTCGAATGTCGCCTGCCTCAGTCCCCGCGGCGCACAGCGGTGGACTGATCTGATGCGAAATGATCTCGAGGCTGCGTTGGAAGCGGAACGGCTGATCTGCCGCTTTATGGACGAACACATCGTTCCATTCCGCCAGAATGCCGGCTATTCGAATGCCGCACTCGACAAACTGCTGAGCGCTATCGGCAACTGGGGACCGATCGGTACCCGGCTGCGCTGGCCCTATCGCTCGATCGAACCCTCCGAAGCGGCAAGACTGCGGGAGGTCGCCCGCCGGGACCTCGAAGAATTCCTCGTGACCTGAGAATGCCTTGATGGACATGGCGCGGCAGATCTCCCGATCTCCGGCTGGGAGCGGAGCAGGCCGGCCGAAGGTGTTCGCCGGAGTAAACCAAGCGCGGTCAGCGGCCGTTACCCAGTGCCGAGACGTGCTGGAAGAATGTCGAGCATTTTGCTGCAAAATCTAGCCTGCCATTGATGGTGAGAAGATTGGACTATAGACTTACTGTCGCGGCAAGCCGCCGTGCAACCATCAGGAGCTTTCATGCCTACCGGTACTGTCAAATTTTTCAACGAAGACAAGGGGTTTGGCTTCATCACCCCAGAGAATGGCGGGGCGGATGTATTTGTGCATGTCTCTGCTCTTCAGCGAGGTGGATCTTTGAGAGAGGGACAAAAAGTAAGCTACGAACTCGGCCAAGATCGCAAAACCGGCAAGTCGAAAGCTGAAAACGTCAGCCCGCTTTAATCACCGATAGGCGTTTCCTTCACCTTGCCTCGTCCGACTTCATGCTCTTTTTGTGAAGAGGTATAACCATGTGAGAATGCAGCCTGGAGGGCATCGATCTGATGTATCAGACCATGCTCGCCGAGCTGCGACAACACTCACTCGACGCGGCACCCCCCCGACCTCCTTTCCTCCGGCCGGTCGACGCCCGTCACAGGGAGGGATCGCCGCTATTGGTATCTCGACCAGTCTGAGAAAAGAGGCGGACGGACCAGGTGATACTCGGCCGCGCCAATGATCCGGAGATTGCCGGCCGTGTCGCGCGTTCTCCCAGCAGAAAGGACGACCTCCGCGCCCGACGCTGCCTCGTGCCACTTCCCCGCAAGGTGGGGGTGATACCCCCGACAGCATGTCCGGCGACGTCATCAAGGAGTGGGTCCAGCCTGGCTCGATGAAAACTCGGGCAGACCGGCCGGGCTTAATGGCCGGCATAACAACGTTGCCAGGTAGCCGATATCGGATATGCTGTGGGGGCGTCGGATGCCGGGATGATGTGGAAGGCAAAAGACCCATTCATCACAGGCTTTGGGCAGGTCCACCGATAACGAACCAAGCCCATTTTGACCCACAAGAGAAGGCATTCTTCCCACTTTACGTACACCGTTCCCGGTTGAATTCAACTGAGCGATGGAAGGCGGCGAGATATGGTCCTGGAAGCAAGCATTGCAGATATCGACTTTGCGGCGCTCACCTCCGGCCGAACCTACCACCCCTCGCCAACAGCGTGGGAGGATGAGGTCCTCTACTTCCTGATGCTCGACCGCTTCTCCGACGGCAAGGAATGTGATTTTCGCGGCAACGACGGGAGCATTGTCGCAGAAGGCGCGGACGCTTCGACGCGGGCATTCAGCGAGGCGGACCGCGACAATGCCATTTCCACCACAGAAGAAGCCTCAGCCTGGCGTGACGCCGGGGGACGCTGGTGCGGCGGCACGCTCAAAGGTTTGACCGGCAAGATCGGATATCTGAAGCGCCTCGGCGTGACTGCTATCTGGATCAGCCCGGTTTTCAAGCAGGTTGCATTCCAGCAGACCTATCATGGCTACGGAATCCAGAACTTCCTGGATGTGGATCCGCATTTCGGAACCCGCGACGACCTGAAGGATCTGGTTACAGCGGCTCATTTTCTTGGTATCCGAGTCATTCTGGACATTATCCTCAACCATAGCGGCGCAGTCTTTTCCTACGACGCTGATCGTTATCCGACCAGCGAACCAGGCGCGTTTGATCCACGATGGGATGGTGGCTCCTACCGCGTGGCCGGGTTCAACGACCGTCATGGCCAACCGATCATCCCATTCCAGCGCTTGCCGAGAGCTGCGGACGGTGGACCGAGTGACGATGCGATCTGGCCGCGGGATCTGCAAGAGCCAGTGTCCTTCACCGCGCGCGGTCGTATCAGCGGCTGGGACCATTCCCCCGAATATCTGGAAGGAGACTTCTTCGACCTCAAGGACATTCGCCTGGGGGAGGGCCAGATCGATACATATCAACCCTCGCCGGCCTTGAAGGCGCTTTGCGATGTCTACCGGTTTTGGATCGCATTTGCCGATCTCGACGGTTTTCGAGTCGACACTGTCAAACATATGGATCCAGGGGCCGCGCGATATTTCGGGTCCGTGATCCACGAGTTCGCGCAGACGCTCGGTAAAGACAAGTTCTATCTGATTGCCGAGATCGCCGGTGGACGGCCTCACGCCTATACGACGCTAGAGACTACCGGTCTCGATGCGGCCCTAGGAATCGACGATATTCCCGACAAGCTTGAGTGGATACCGAAGGGACGCCGAAATCCTTCCGACTACTTCGACCTCTTCAGGAATTCTATCCTTGTCGGGAAGGGAACACATACCTGGTTTCGTGACAAGGTCGTGACGGTTCTCGATGATCATGACCAAATCCGCAATCAATCCAGAAAGGCACGCTTTGGCGCCACCAATCCACCTGTCTCGCTGGCTCTTGCCGCGCTGACCTTGAATGCCATGACGATTGGGATCCCATGCATATACTACGGTAGCGAACAGCTCTTCGACGGGACTGGCGACAATGACAGATATCTCCGCGAGTGCATGTTTGGCGGGCCGTTCGGGGCGTTTCGAAGCAGAGGGAAACACTTCTTCAAGGAAGATGAATGGCTATACCAGGAGCTTGCCAAGGTCCTGGAGGTGCGGCACCAAAATCTTCCATTGCGCCGCGGCCGTCAGTATCTGCGCGAGATATCCGGCAATGGCGCAGACTTCGGTTTTCCTCGGATGATCGGCGCAGAATTGCGTTCGATCGTGGCATGGTCGCGAATCCTGGACCGATCCGAAGTACTTGTTGCGATCAACACTGATATGACCGAGGACAGAACCGCATCGGTTATCATCGATCATGACCTGCACCAACCGGAGACCGAGATGCGCTGCATCTACTCTACCAACGCCGGGGCAATTGGAACGATGAGCCGTGTCTTTGAAATGCAGGACGGCAAGCGCTTCGTAAGACTGACGCTGCCCGCCGCAGGTGTCTCCATCTTCCGTTAGCCGGCTTCTTCAGGACGCTTTTGCAGGCGGTTGATTCCGCACTCTGCTGAAGAAAAAACGAAGACGGGATCCGTCACCCGAGCATCCTGCTGTCTTTTCACTCGCTCTCTTCACCGAGAAGGCGAATGACGCTCTGCTTCATGTGAAAGTTCATGACCTCGCGTGCCTGCGCGGGATCACCGGCCTTGATTGCTTCGAGAACGCTGCCGTGCTCCTCGACAACGCGTGGCGCCACCTGGTCGGGCGGCCGTTCTTGCAACTTGCGGGTAAACTCCATCGTGAGCTTGATCTGGTTGCGCATCGTGCCGAGCGCGAAGGCGAAATACGGGTTGCGTGTTGCTCGCGCCACGGCCATGTGGAAGGCGAAGTCCGCTTCAAACACACCCTCGCCCGGCATTAGGGTCAGCATCCGCCGATGCGCTTCGTCGATTTCGCGGATGGCTTCGGGATCGCAAAGCCGCGCCGCATCCTCCGCCGCTGCGCATTCCACCACCTGGCGAAACCGCATGCAGCGCTTCATGTCGAACACGGTCTGGATCGACAGACCCTGAATATCTGCGGCAGACGGCACCACATCGGCGCGAGGTTGCACGAAATTGGCCGAACCACGCCGCGAGATGATCCGGCCAGCCTCGCGCATTTTCACCAGCGCCTTTCGCAAAACGGGACGCGAAACGCCGAACTGACGGGCAAGCTCCGCCTCCGGCGGCAGGCGCCCACCGCCTTGCCAGGCCGGCGCCTCGAGCATCGCCTCAAGCCGGGCGAGTACATGCGACGAAAGGTCCTTGAGCGGGCGCGCTTGCTGACTGATCTCATCCATTATCACATCCTACCGTCGGCACTCGGCCTTTCCAATAGGGTCGTCGAATTTACTAATATTTACTGATATTGACAAATTGGTTCGCTTGCGCGACTAATTGAAGTAAGGCGGACGAGTTACGAAATCGCCACCATCAAACCTGAAAAACCGCAAGACCTTGGAAGTGCGGAACATCATAGAGGTCCGGATGCTCATCGAGCCGAATTCGTCGCCGCCCACCGTGAACAGCCATCTCACCCGGCATACGCCGCGCATCGTCTCCGTGCGGGCGATCCCGGTCGCAGGTCAGGATAGTATGTTGCTGAACCTAAGCGGCGCGCATGCCCCCTTCTTCACCCGCAACCTCGCGGTGATCGAAGATGATTCGGGCCATACGGGGATCGGCGAAGTCCCCGGCGGCGAGGCGATCCGCAAGACGATCGACGAAGCCGGCTCGCTTCTCATCGGCCAGACGATCGGTAACTATAACGGCCTGCTCGACCGAGTGCGCACGACTTTCAGCGACCGCGACAGCGGCGGCCGCGGACTGCAGACCTTCGATCTGCGCACAACGATCCATGTGGTGACGGCGCTGGAATCGGCATTGCTCGACCTTCTTGGCCAACATCTCGGCGTGCCGGTGGCGGCGCTTCTCGGCGATGGCCAGCAGCGCGACCGGGTCGAGATGCTCGGTTATCTCTTCTACGTCGGCGACCGCCGCAAGACGGACCTGCCCTATCGTGACGGCAAGGGCGAGACCGATGCCTGGTTGAGGCTGCGCGACGAGGAGGCCCTCACGCCGGAAGCGATCGTCCGGCTCGCCGAGGCAACGCAGGAGCGATACGGTTTTCGCGACTTCAAGCTGAAGGGCGGCGTTTTACGGGGCGACGACGAAATCGAAGCCGTGACGGCAATCGCCCGCCGCTTTCCCGAAGCACGCGTGACGCTCGACCCGAATGGCGCCTGGTCGCTGGAGGAAGCAATCCGGCTCTGTAAGGGGCGCGGCAACGTGCTCGCCTATGCGGAAGACCCCTGCGGCGCGGAACAGGGCTATTCGGGCCGCGAGATCATGGCCGAATTCCGCCGGGCCACCGGCCTGCCGACCGCCACCAACATGGTGGCGACGGACTGGCGCCAGCTCTCGCACGCGATCCAGCTGCACTCGGTCGACATCCCTCTTGCCGACCCGCATTTCTGGACCATGCAGGGCTCCGTTCGCGTCGCACAGGTCTGCCAGACCTTCGGCATGACCTGGGGTTCGCATTCCAACAACCATTTCGACGTTTCGCTCGCGATGTTCACCCATGTGGGCGCAGCCGCCCCCGGACGCGTCACCGCACTCGACACCCATTGGATCTGGCAGGACGGCCAGCGACTGACCCGCGAGCCGCTGAAGATCGAGGACGGGCATATTGCGGTGCCGGACCGGCCAGGTCTCGGCGTCGAACTGGACATGGAGCGTGTCGAGGAAGCACACCAACTTTACCTGAAGCACGGGCTTGGCGCGCGCGACGACGCAACCGCCATGCAGTACCTCGTCAAAGACTGGCGCTTCGACAATAAGCGGCCGTGCCTGGTGCGGTAGCGACCGAATTACAGGCCGCCATGCGCCCGGCGGCAATCATCGGGAAGCGGCGCGAAGGATCATTGAGGAGGATGACCCCATGAAGGCAAGAACACTGCTCGCAATTTCACTTGGTCTCGGCATCGCCCTTGCAGCAGGCGCTGCCAGGGCTTTCCCGGATGGGCCGATCACCATTATCGTACCTTTTCCGCCGGGCGGAGCAACCGACACGACCGCACGGCTCATGGAGCCTCAGATGTCCAAGGTACTGGGAGCGAACATCGTCGTTGAAAACAAGCCAGGCGCGACCGGCGCGATCGGCGCCGGCCTGGTTGCCGATGCCGAGGCCAGCGGCCAGACGCTGCTGGTCGCCTCGCTCGGCACCTTTGCCACCAATCCTTATCTGCAGAAAAAGCTTTCCTACGATCCCATGAAGGACTTCGATCTGCTGACGGTCGCGGTGAGCACGCCCAACGTGCTGGTTGCAACGCCGAAATTCAAGGCGAGCAGCGTGGAGGAACTCGTGGCTGAGATGAAGGCAAAGCCGGAGAGCGTAACCTTTGCAAATTCCGGCACAGGCTCCTCGGACCACCTGACCGCCGCCCTCTTCTGGCAGGCAACCGGCACAAAGGGCGTGCATGTGCCCTACAAGGGAGGCTCCGCGGCACAGGCCGATCTCGTCGGCGGCCACGTTGACGTGTCGTTCCAGAATCTCGGCGCCATCATCAATTTCGTGCAGGCGGGGCAAATGAAGGCATTCGCACAGACTGGCGAGAAGCGCCATCCGCTGCTGCCGAACGTGCCGACGCTCATCGAACTCGGATACGGCAATGTCGTGGTCAGCGCCTGGCAGGGCGTTGCCGCGCCGAAGGGGCTGCCGGCCGAGGTAAAGGCGAAACTCAACCAGGCGATCCAGGCGTCGCTCAAAGACCCCGAGGTCGTCGCGAAATTCAACAAGCTCAGCTTCGACGTCGTAGCCAATTCCAACGAGGAGTTCGGCACCTATCTCGGCAAGGAGATGGCTCGCTGGAAGGATGTCATCGAAAAAGGCAATATCAGCGCGGAATGATCTGGTAATTCACGGACGCCTAAGTCCGTTAGGCGGCTTCCTCGGCATGGGAAGCCGCCCAGGTAGATACATCAGAGCCGCGTCGGCAAGCTGCTGCTACTGCGACCGCGTGATGACCATCGCGTTCAAAGGCGGAGCCGAACCGACTGGAATTGTCAGGCGACCACCAAAGCCGGTGCTAGTGAAGAACCGGGGATCTGTCGGACCTCATCGAGTACAGATGCAAGAGCATGACTCCCTGCTTGAGCAGGAGTTCGGCGGACAATAGATCCCGTGCTGCCAGGTCGCTTCTTATTCCGCGGATCATGCCTGCCACGCATTTCGAGTTGGCGGCGAAACGAATATCACCCAGAATCTCGGCCTCGTCGGCGGCATCCTCGAGAGCGCCAGCAACCGTCTCGAACATGTTGAACCGTTCGCGGAGGTTCATTTCTTCAAGAGTTTTGGGATCTCCGTCCATTTTGTCTCCTTCGCACGCACCGTGGCTCGTAGCGGATAACCGCAACGCACGTTCTGACGTTGAAACGCTGGCGATTGGTAGTTTACATATGGAAATCGTCGAAAAGATAAGCAAGTCATGACCGCAATGCGGCTGATGCATGGTACCCTCGCGAACAGTTGAGATAACTTTCTTCGCGCTTAATTGTTGCAATCTTACTTGGATCTCGGTGTCGACGGAGCGCGCCGACTAGCAAGATCTAGCTCCCGACCCTTGCACGAGACTGATCGGCCGCACAAGAGGATCCGCGTGGCGGTGAACGAAAGCGAGCGAAGAAGCAGAAGAGGGTTCCGCCCAGCATTCCATTGTAGCGCCAGATCCGGCGCTGGCGCCTGTCATTCGGTAGTTTATGGGTGTCACTCTTCGGACGGCTGGTCGGCGATCGCCGCTGCACCGGTTCGCTTGGCGACATCTTGGAACGGATCTGCCAGCGCTGCATCCGGCCTGCTGACAGGATACTTGATACGGGAGGTGCTAGCCGCCAGCTTGTCGGCCCCGTTTTTCTTCAGTAGCGCCCGGAAGTTCGAATGCATTCCGCCATCGATGTAGGCACTGACAGGCATCGACTTGCTCTCCGCCAACGCGGCGTCCACCTTCTGATTTTCGGCGGCGATCTTCGCCATGAGCTGTGAATCCGGCGGCGTCACAGCGGGTGGACAGGCTGCCAGCGGATCGCGAGGCTCGCCACTCTCGAATTCGGTGTTGAACACGTAGCGGCGGCCGCAGACTGAAACTTTCGGCTGCTGCTTTGTGAGTTCGAAGGCGTCGTAACCTTCCTTGAGAGTGCGCCAGAACGGCAAGTTCCGGTCACCTTTATGGAGAGCCATGTTCCCAGGTGTCATGCGAAAGGGATAAGCCTGCACTTGGAAGGTGCCCTGTCCGGACGCGAGCGCCTTGGAGACGACAGAGTAGATCTCGCCGACGCCCTGATCGGTAAGCGCATAGCAGCCTGAGGAGGAACAGGCTCCGTGGACCATAAGTGCTTCCCCTGTGTATCCGAGCGCGGACTCCAGCCTGTTCGGGTAGCCGAGATTGAAGGAGACGTAATACTGGGACTTCGGGTTCAGCATCCCCGCGGACACATGATAGAAGCCTTCGGGAGCCTGACGGTCGCCGTTCTTCGTCTTCGAGCCGAGCTTTCCGGACCACCTGCACATCGGATATGTCTTCAAGAGCGCGTACCGACCGGTCCTGTCGATCTTCCAGACTTCAAGTTCGCTCTCCTGCTTGAAGATCCTGACAAGTACGGGGCTCTCCGCCTTCATGCCCTTATTGGACATCTCAGCCAGGAGCTTGCCTGGTATCTGCGGGGGAGCCTTCGCCACGTCGTCAAGGCCCATCGCCACACAACCGGAGAGCGCTGCGCCGATGACTGCGAGCGCGCCGAAGCGGCGGGCGATGGCAAGGACGCCGCCTCTGGTCGGCATCGGGGGAATGTTGAACAGCGAAGTCATGCGGCGGTACTGATGCCCTGGTAAAATTGGAACTGCGCCCCCTTCAATCTGGGGCAGCCGTTGTTCTCCGTTGAGCTTAACTACACGATCAAGCGACGATGTGCGAGGCCGTTCGTCGATCCGTCGCGTTTCATAAGACGTCTATCAGCTCGCGATTCTCTTCGAGAAAGGAGCGGTCATCTTCCAAACAAGGTCGGATCATCGCCTCAGGGGCAGGGCGGACGGGAACGATTTTGCTCGCGGTCACTTAGAGCTTCATGAACAACATGATCTTGACCACGGCATCGTTTACATTTGCGCTGTGCGGCACCGCAAGCGGTAACGGGCTCACGCCGGAGGCCATCAACGGCGCGCAGCTCTCCACAATCCCTATCGCCAAGCCTGCCGAGCAGATATCAAGGCCCGATCCCGCCATTGTCCTGCTTCAGGTGCTTCTCGATCGAGCGGGATCCTCTCCAGGCGTCATCGACGGGTTTTACGGAGAAAATGTCAGCAAGGCCTTGGCCGGGTTTGAGGCTATCCGGGGCCTTCCGGTCGACGGCAAGCCAGACCCTGAAGTTATTACCCAGCTTCCGCTCGGCGAGCCGGCAATCCAGCCCTACGTGATTTCTCGGGATGATGGCGAAAAACTCGTCAAGCGCATTCCTGAAGACTATGCTGAACAAGCCGAGATGGAACATCTGGGCTTCACAAGCGTCGCCGAGAGGTTGTCCGAGCGTTTCCACATGGACCTCGATCTCCTCAAGGCACTCAACCCGGCTTCCAGATTTTCTGTCGGAGAAACTATTTCGGTCACCATACCGAGCCCCGAGAAAGAAGGAGAGGTCAAGCGGATTGAGGCTCGCAGGCGAGGCGGACAGGTTCTTGCCTTTGCCGAAGATGGGTCAATTCTGGCAGTTTATCCCGCCACCATCGGCAGTGACGAAACCCCTTCTCCATCCGGCAAAAGCAAGGTCAAAGGCGTCGCCCGAATGCCCAGCTATGTCTACAATCCGAAACTGAACTTCCAGCAGGGCAACAACAAGAAGGTCCTGAAGCTCCCTGCCGGTCCAAACAACCCCGTCGGAACCGTTTGGATCGACCTTTCTCAGCCGACCTATGGCATTCATGGCACCCCCGAGCCGTCGCTCATCGACAAAGCCGGTTCTCACGGATGCATTCGGCTGACGAATTGGGATGCTGAGGAGCTGGCAGCGATGGTAAAGCCGGGTGTGGCGGTTGAATTCACCGATTGACGGAGCAAGCAGACCCCGCCAAATGGCGCGCAGCGCCCAAGTACCTGCCTACTCGGCGGCCAAGGCCGCCGCTTCTATTTTCGGAGCCGGACGCGAAAGCCCCAGGTGATCTCTCAGCGTTGAACCTTCATATTCATTGCGAAACAGTCCACGGCGACGCAATTCGGGCACAACGAGCTCGATGAAATCGGACAGTCCCCATGGCAGAACGGGCGGCATCACGTTGAATCCGTCGGCTCCGTAATTGACAAAACGTTCTTCCAGCTCGTCTGCGATCTCTTCCGGTGTGCCTACGATTTGCCAGTGGCCGCGGGCACCAGCCACCCGTTGGTACAGCTGGCGCAATGTCAGGTTCTCTCGTTCGGCAAGCTCGAGAAAGAGAGCTCGGCGGCTCTTGCCACCCTCGGTCTCGGGCAATTGCGAGATCAACGCATCGATCGGCAGCGTCCTGATTTCGTCGACACCCGCAAGATCGGCCAACATATCGAGACCTACAGAAGGCTCGAGCAAGGACTGCAGCTGTTCGAACTTATCCTCCGCCTCTTGCCGGGTCCTTCCCACAACAGGAAATACGCCAGGCAGAATCTTCAGATCTTCAGGCGCGCGACCATATTTCGATAGCCGGCTCTTGAGATCGCTGTAAAAAGCGATGGAACCTGTAAGCGTCTGCTGGGCCGTGAAAACGGCCTCCGCCGTTCTGGCGGCAAGCTCCTTGCCCGGCTCCGACGAACCTGCCTGCACCACCACTGGATGGCCCTGCGGTGGACGCGGAATGTTCAGCGGTCCGCGAACCTTGAAGAAGGCGCCATTGTGGTTGAGGGCCCGAACCCTGTCAGGATGAAAATAGAGCCCGCTTTCCCTGTTCCGCAGGAATGCATCGTCATCCACCGTGTCCCACAGACCTGTGACGGTATCGATGAACTCCTCCGCTCGCCGATAGCGGTCAGCGTGCGCTACGATTGCATCATGGCTGAAGTTGTAAGCGGCGCCGGGATCGGCAGATGTAACGAGGTTCCAGCCGGCCCGGCCAGCCGAAAGGTGATCGAGGGAAGCAAATTGTCTGGCAAGGTTGTAAGGATCGGAAAAACTCGTCGACGCGGTTGCGACCAAACCAATGCGGTTGGTCACGGTCGCAAGCGCCGAAAGAAGCGTGATCGGCTCAAACGGATAGAATCCCGAATGCGCCTTGCGGTTCGCAGCCGCGACATTCTGCACGCGTGCACTCACCCCGTCGGCAAGAAACACCGCATCGAATTTAGCGTCCTCGGCGAGGCGGGCGAACCCCGCGAAGTCGGAGAAACGCGTGCTGTCAGAAGCGCCAGGATGGCGCCAGGCGGCGGCATGATGACCGGTGTATAAAAGAAAAGCCCCAAGACTCAGTTGACCTTCACGTCTGGCCATTTCCATTCCTCTCCAAACCGCTGCCCGGCAAAAATCAGTGCAGACCGAACTCGTTCAACAGCTGCTCCCGGAGCTTGACAAAACCCGCCTCGCTCCGATTTCGCGGCCGCGGAAGATCGACGTCGATCTCACGGGTCCGCCCGCCTTTCTCCTTGCCGAGGATAAGTACCCGGTCAGCCAGATAGACGGCCTCTTCAAGGTCGTGGGTGACCAGGATCATCGTCACCTTTTCCTCCCGCCAGATGCGCGCGAGTTCTTCCTGCATGGTGATCTTGGTCATGGCGTCGAGCGCACCGAAGGGCTCGTCGAGCAGCAGGATCTCGGGTTTCACGGCGAGAGCCCGGGCAATGCCGACGCGCTGGGCCATGCCGCCCGAGAGCTGCGACGGCAGGGCTTCGGTAAATTCGCCCAGGCCGACGAGCTGGACATAATGGCGCGCGCGGGCGCGGGCCTCGGCTTTCTTCAAACCACGATTTTCAAGAGGAAAGGCGACGTTATCGAGCACGGTAAGCCAGGGCAGGAGCCTTGGCTCCTGGAAGATCACGGCGCGATCTTTGCCCACGCCGTGAACTGCCTGCCCGTCGATCAACACCTCGCCTCGATCCGCATCTTCGAGCCCGGCCAGAACCCGCAAAAGCGTTGTCTTGCCGGAACCCGATGCTCCAACGATCGCAAGGCTCTCGCCAGCGCGGATGTGGTTGCTGACCCCCTGGAGCACATTGAGATGGCGGCCGTTGATCGAGTAGGACTTGGAAAGGTTCTTTATCGTCACGTCTCCGCGAGACGTCAGCTCAGCGACAGCCATCGGTCCGCTCCTCAGTTTCCGGCGACGGCGAAATTCGCCGGGTTGTAAAGGATGTCTTCCGCCTTGAGTTGTCCCGGCTTCAGAACGCCGCCACGGGCCAGGATGTCGATCCAGAACTGGAGATCGCGGTTCACGGCCTTGCCCCCTTCACGCACGCCATAGCCCGTGAAGTATTGCGCGATATCCGGATTCTCGTTGCGCGACGCGAGCACCTTGGCGATCACAGCCTTGGTTTCTTCCGGATGCAGGCGGGCGTATTCGAGCGCGGCTTCGGACTTCTCGACAAAAGTCTTTGCCGCCTGAGGATGCTCCTTGATCCAATCGCGACGCAGAACGGCAAAGCCACCGGCGATCTCGCCTAGAACGTCAGTGTCGCCGAAGATCTTCTGGAAAGGTCCGTTCTTCAGGGCTGCGCCTTCGAACGTCTTCTGCCAGTAGCCGAATGCAGCGATATCGACCTGTTTGGAGCGCAGAACCTGTTCGAGCTGCGGACCGGGCACGACGACGAGTTTGGCTGCATTTTCCGGCAGGCCGACCGAATGGAGCGCTTCGCGCACCGTATAATCGAGATGAGCGCCCAGCGTGTTGACGGCGATCGTCTTGCCGGCCAGATCCTTGATCGATTTGATCGGGCTGCCTTCGAGCGTGTAGAAAATGCTCTCGGTCGTCTTGTTGATGCCGTTCGAAGCGTAGGCTGCGACGAAATCATTGCCGCCGGCGATCGAGTTCAGCACGGCGGCAGTAGCAGCGCCACCGACTTCGACGTCGCCCGAAGCCAGGGCAAACAGCGATGCCGGGCCACCCTGCGCATAACCGACATTCTTGAGTGTGATCCCCGTGTCCTTGAAATAGCCGAGCGCATCGGCGAACTCATGGGCTGAAAGTCCACCCTGGCTGGCAAGAAAGCGAATGCTGACCTGCTCGGGTTCTGCTGCTAAAGCGATGCTGGCAGGGGTGGCGGCGAACAAACCGGCGGCGAGCGCGGCCGCCCGGCCGAAAGTACGGCGGGAAATCTGCATAGTGAACTCCATTGGTTGGATTAGTTGAGCTGAAGGGGCCGTAGCCCTTGTGCTTTCAGTCTTTGACCTTGGACCAGCGGCAAAGCCGGGCCTGAAGGGTTTCGAGGATGAAGTTGGCCGACAGACCCAGGAGCGCGAGCAGCAGGATTGCGGCGAACATCAGCGGAATCTGGAAATTGTACTGGGCATTCATCACCTGAAACCCGATGCCCGAATTGGCCCCGATCATCTCCGCGGCGATGAGCAAGAGAAGAGAGGTGGTTGCACTGAGGCGCAAGCCGACAAAGATTTGCGGAAGCGCCGCCGGAAGCACGACCCTGCGGAATACCGTCAGCCGCTTGGCCCCATAGACCCGGGCCATCTCTATCAGCTTCGGGTCCACCTGCTTGACCCCACCGATTGTTGCAAGGAGGATTGGGAACAGTGTTGCCCAAAAGATCACGAAGACCTTGGACGTCTCTCCAAGACCCAGCAGCAGGATGAAGACCGGGTAGAGCGCGAGGGCAGATGTCTGCCGGAACAGCTGCAGGATCGGGTCAAGGCTTCGCTCGATGAAGCGGACCTGGCCCATAAATAGACCAAGGGGGATCCCGAGGCTCACCGCAGCGCCGAATGCGAGACCTGCGCGCCGCAGGCTGATGAGGATATCGCCTGAGAATGTGCCGACCGTAACCCCGTTCCAAAGTGCGACAAGGATGGTATTCAATGGCGGCAGAACCGCAGCATTCGTCCAACCGAGCGATGGCGATATCTGCCAGAGCACGGCGAAGGCAATCAGCAGCGCATAGCGCGACAAGAACCCGCGCACAATCGCCGCGGCTTCCCTAACGGGTCTGCTTTGCCAAAAAGGAATTTGGCCGAAGCCTGGCAGTGCCTGCTGCTCAGTCTCGAGCGTCATGGTGTTACCCTCGTCCTTTATCGATTATTCAGCGGCGTGACGGTAGGCGCTGTGGCGCACCTGCGGGAAAGGCAGACCCAGATTTTCCCGCAGCGTCTTGCCTTCGTAGGCAGTTCGAAACAGTCCGCGGCGTTGCAGCTCGGGGATGACCAGCTCCACGAAATCATTGAGGCCGGTAGGCAGCCAGGGCGGCAGGACGTTGAAGCCATCCGCGGCCTCATTTTCGAACCATTCCTGCAGAGTATCAGCGACTTGAACCGCCGACCCGATGATCGTGAAATGGCCGCGTGCGGAGGCGATCCATTGGTAAAGCTGGCGGATGGAGAAATTGTTCTCGTCCGCAATGCGCCGGATCAGTTCCTGGCGACTCTTCATGCCCTCTGTCGGCGGCGCGGGAGGCAACGGGCCGTCGAGGTCGGATCCCGTGAGGTCCAACTCGCCGCCGGTCAGCGCGTTGATGAGCGCGAGGCCGTCTTCCTCGATGATCAGGCTGGTCAGCCGCTCGTATTTCTCGCGCGCTTCGTCTTCTGTGCGCCCCACGAAGGGCGAAACGCCCGGCATGACAAGCACATGCGACGGATCACGACCGAAGTTGCGGGCACGAGCCTTGATGTCGCGATAGAACTCTTGCGCCGTCTCAAGCTTCTGGTGCGCCGTGAAGATGACTTCGGCGGTCGCTGCCGCAAGGGCACGTCCATCATCTGACTGGCCCGCCTGGACGATGACCGGATGGCCTTGGGGCGAACGAGGAACGTTCAACGGCCCCTCGACCAGGAAATGTTCGCCGCGATGATTGGTACGATGCACCTTGTTGACGTCGAAATAGATGCCCGTCTCGCGATTGCGGATGAAGGCATCGTCGTCAAAACTTTCCCAGAGTTTCTTGACGACCTCGACATGCTCGGCAGCTCGCCGATAGCGCTCCGCATGGGGCTTCTGTCGTTCGAGATTGAAGTTCCTCGCGGCGGCTTCCGTCGCCGTCGTGACGACGTTCCAGCCGGCACGGCCGCTGGAGATCAAGTCAAGCGACGCAAACTTGCGCGCGACGGAATACGGCTCCTCATAGGTCGTGGACGATGTCGCAATGAAGCCGATATGGGTGGTGAAAGGCGCGAGTGCGGAAAACAGGGTCACCGGCTCGAAACCCACCACCCTGGCGTTGCCGCCCTCGATACCGCCGCCGAAGGCGACGGCGAGCCCGTCTGCCAGAAAATAGGCATCGAAAAGGCCACGTTCGGCTGCCTGGACCAGCTCTTTGTGAAATTTGAGATTGACCGCTCCATCGACGGGTTGGTCGGGATGACGCCAGGCAGCGATATGCTGGCCGCCTCCCGGGAGGAATGCACCAAGCTTTATTTGTCTCGTCATGACGGTTCCGTTCCCTCCAAAATCACAGGCCATCGAAATTATCGAACTGCCGTTGCCCATAATTAATGCTATAAAATCGATAAGATTTATAGGTTTTAGTTTCCGCAGTTGACGCCCGCGATTGGCAAAATTTTGCTAAACTTTAGCCACTTGTGAATTTCCTTGGCCCTAATTGGGCGACCATGCCGGCATACCGATAGAAAAATCGTCCGGCAGATCAGCAACCCCGCGGGACCCCGGAGCCGCAATCCCTCCTGTGAACCGCAGCAAAGCGGTAACGTCTCGATGCAGAAACTTACTGCCTCAAGGCCAATCCGCAGGTCCCAATTCGGTCACCAGCCTTAAAGGCGAGAATGCGCTGCCCAGGAGCCTAGGTTAGGCTGAGCGGCATGAACACGGCGGTGCTCTGCGTCCTGTCCGGTTGCTATCAGTGATTTTTCTTCTTTTGTGACCCGAGAAGCTCGGTGATCTCGCGGCGCGTGGTGACGAATTCCGGATCGTCGCGATACCTCGGGCGAGCGTTTCGGATGTTGAAAATCTGCGAGATCCGTCCCGGGCGCGGCTCCATCACAACCACCCTGTCAGAAAGGTAGATCGCCTCTTCTACATCATGCGTTACCATGACGACGGTGCATTTCTCCCGCTCCCAGATCGCCAGCAACTCGTCTTGCAGATGGCTGCGAGTGAGAGAATCGAGCGCCCCCAGCGGCTCGTCCAGGAGGAGCAGCGGAGGGCGTGGCGCAAGGCCGCGGGCGATTGCGGCCCGTTGGGACATACCGCCGGAAAGCTCGTGTGGCAGCGCTTTTTCGAACCCTGTTAGGCCGACGAGATCAATAAGGTATTGGACCCTTTCCCGTTTTTCCACCTCCGAACCGGATACGCTGTGGAGACTGAGCCCGATATTCTTCTCGACGCTGAACCATGGCAGCAGCCGATGGTCCTGGAAAACGATACCGCGCCTAAGGCTCGGCCGATCAATTGCCTCGCCGTCCACTATGATGCGGCCACTGTCCGGCCCGTCGAGGCCGGCCAGAAAGCGCAGCAGCGTAGACTTGCCACAGCCGCTCGGGCCGACAATGCTGATGAACTCGCCAGCTTCGATCGAAAGCGATACGCTGTCGAGCGCATGCACCGTACGGCCCTCGACTCGAAAGGTCTTCGAGACATCCGCAATTTTCACCGAACCGGCATCGAGCTTCTTTGGGGGAGAAAGGGTCAGGCTGTCCGCCATGGTATGAGCCTCCGTGAAAGTCCTATAACGAGCCGGTCAAGGGCTACTCCGATGAGCGCCAGGAAGAGAACGCCAAGAAGGACCTGATCCATGCGAGCGTATTCCCGGGCAGCTGCGAGATACGCGCCGAGGCCATCGCCCATGCCGTTGATGTAACCTGTGCCGATCAGGTATTCCGCCCCGAACGTGCCGAGCCAGGCGATGTTCAGCGACAGTTCGAGGCCCGTTAGGATCGCAGGCACCGCTGCCGGCAAGATGATCTTCGTCAGCGTTGCAAAGCGGGAGAGTTCGAGCGCGCGGCCGACTTCGCGAAAGGGCGCTGGTACATTCTGGCAACCGGCCTGCGCGCCAAGCGCCATGGGGAAAAAGGCCCCGAGCGAAATCAGTGTGACCTTCATGATTTCGCCATTGCCGAACCAGGCGCTGAATAGCGGAATCCAGGCGAACAACGCGATCTGCCGCAGGCTTGAGATGGAAGGATCGAACAGGCCGCGGGCGATTCCGGAAAGTCCGATCAACACCCCGACCACAAGCCCGACCGACGCTCCGATCGTCCAGCCGGTCAGGGCTCTCAGCAATGTTGCAGCCGTAGCGCCTGGAATGGACCCATCCGCGAAGCCCTGATAGGCCGTCACCAGGACTTTGGTTGGTGAGACCAGGATATTGCTGTTGAGGAGGCTGAAGGCATCAAGCACGGCCCAGATGATGATGAGCGCCGCCGGCAGAACCAATGCCCGCCAGATCAGTCCCGCTTGTGAAACCCTGTTGGAAGACGCAGTCATCGATGCCGTCCTCACGCCGCGGCCTTGAACGACCAACCGGTCGTCTGGTGCTGGAATTTCGTCAGACCGTAGTCGAGCGCCCAGCCGACCAGGCCGATGACGATCATGGTGGCGAAGACGACATCGAGCTGGAATGCCTTGCGGCCCCACATCATCAGGTAGCCGAGACCAGCGGCCGACGAGATCATTTCGACGAGGATCAGCACTTTCCAGCCGCGGCTCAGCGCTTGCCGCACGCCGGTAAGAATGGAAGGCAGTATGGAAGGCCAGACGACCAGGCGAACCCGTGCGAACCATGGTAGTTCGAGCGCACGCGCCACATCGTCATACTTGCGCGGCCGAGACCGGATCCCCTCGTAAGCGCCGACCATCAGAGGCAGGAAGCAGGTCTTGGCAATCAGGATGATCTTCAACGCTTCGCCGATACCGAAGAGCAGCATGAAGAAAGGAAGCCAACCCAGCGATGGAACGAGGCAGATCGCCCGGACCGTGGGGGCAACATAGATATCAAGCGGACGGAACAGGCCAAATGCGAGGCCGAAGAGAAGGCCAAGGCCACCTCCAACGGCAAGCCCCGAAGCAACGCGGCCGAGGCTGACGGCAAGCTCGGCCGGCAATTGCCCCGTAATGAGAAGGTCCAACGTAGTTTCATATACGAGCCGCGGATCCGGCAGGATTTGTTCCGCCAGCCACTCCTGCCGTACCGCATAGGACCAGAGAGCCAAAACCAGGAAGGGTATCACAAGCCCGAGCACGGCTTTGCCGGTCCACGACGGCAAGCTCGGGGCGGAAACAATGCCCCGCCAACCTCGACCCGTCGAGCGATCGAAAGCGGTGTCGACCAGTACTGCGTTCTTGAAAGTCACATCTGACATGATCGCTCCTTCCTGTGGCTTCCGCCGGCTCAGAGGTCTGGGTTGATTGGTGAGGTCTCCCCAGCAGGATCAGAACCGCACTGCGTTGCCGTTCCTGTCACGCGGCGTCCAAACATTCTCGTAGCCGAACTCTTTCAGAGCCGTCTTGAGATAGCTCTCGTCGACCCACTCGCTGACGTCGAAAGGCTTGCGGATCAGCTTCTGGCCAACCGCGAACTTGATGCCGGCTTCGACGTTGGCGCGGTAGAAATCGTCGAGCAGCGGGCTTTGGCGATCCTTCAGCACTTGGTCATCATAATCCTTCTCGAAGCTCGAGCGTGGTGAGCCGGTGAGCGACCAGATATCGAAGAGCGCCGAACGGTTCTTCTCGTCGGATGCGAAATAGGATGCCTTGACGAAGTTGTTGACGACTCGTTGGGTGAGAGCCGGATAGGCCCCACGGAAGGCGTCGGTCACCACGAAGGAGCCGAAGTTGCTGCCAGGTGCCGGGCTCCCTTTGGTCGTGTAAAGGACGTTGGCGATGCCCTTTTCGACGAGTTGCAGCACGCTGCTGCCGCCACCCACCACCACATCGACATCGCCGGAGGTGATTGCTGCGATCTGGTCGGCGGTCTGCAGGTCGAAGAATTGCACGTCCTCGGCGGTGAGACCCACCTGAGCCAGCACCAGGGATAGGCCCAGCTCATTGATCGTGCCGCGCGAGGTCGAAACCTTCTTGCCCTTCAAATCCGCCAGCGATCCGATCTTGGCGTCCGGCCGGGCGACGAGATAAATCGGGCTGACGCCATAGGAAGCCACCACCTTCGTCTTCAGACCGGCTCCACGGCCAACGATGTTCGGCAAGCCACCGTAGTAAGCAAAATCGAGCTGGCCATTGGCGAAGGCTTCATTGATCGCTGGGCCGGTTCCACGGGGAAACTGCCATTCGATCGTTATGCCGTCGGCAGCAAATTCCTTCTCCAGCAGTTCCTGCGCCCGCACCACCCCGATCGCACCGGTGCCATAGGGCTTGCCGGCTGCGTTTCCGAAGGATGCGATCCGTATTGCTTTTGGCTTCTCCTCGGCCATTGCCACAGTCGGGTTGACCGCGATTGCAACCAGAGAAAGGGCAGCAGCAAGCATGCCCGCAATTTGTCTTCGGGTCGTCAACATCTCAAATCCTCGATCCGTATTTGCCGGGTCCGACCGATGCAGCCATCGGCCGGAAGACTTCATTATCAGCTGATCTTCTTGCCCTTGGCGTCGCGACTGGCCCAGAAGCCGTTATATCCGAGATCGGCGAGCGCTTTCTTGAGGTAACGATCGTCGATCCAGGCGCTGACGTCGAAGGGCTTGCGGATCAGCTTCTGATCGGTCGAAAACCGGATGCCGGCTTCAAGGTTGGCCTTGTAGAAATCGTCAACAAGGGGATTGTTGCGATCTCTGAGGTCATCGTCCTTGTAGTCTGCGACGAAGGCGGAACGGGGCGCTCCCGTCAATGCCAGAAGGTCGTAGAGTGTCTCGCGGTTTTCTTCCAAAGATGCAAAATGCGCCGCCTCGATGAAGCTCTTGACGACACGCTGGGTGATCTCCGGATATTGCTTGGAGAATCGTTCGATCACGACGAAGGAACCGAAGCTGCTGCCCGGAGCGGGGTTGCTCTTTGTGGTAAACACCACCTGACCCAGGCCTTTTTCGACAAGGTGCAACACGTTGCTGCCACCGCCGATCACGGCGTCGACATCGCCGGAGGAAAAGGCCGCCGTTTGATCAGCCCCCTGCAGATCGAATATCTGAACGTCGCCCGAGGTAAGGCCGACCTCGCCTAGGAACTGCGAAAGCGAAAGCTCGTAGATCGTTCCCCGCTGTACTGCGACCTTCTTTCCTTTCAGGTCGGCTAGTTTCCCGACTTGCGCCGAGGGCCTGACCACCAGATAGGTCGGTGCATTGCCGTTGCCGGCCAGCACCCGTGTCTTCAGTCCTGCACCGCGCCCGACGATGTTCGGCAGGCCACCATAACTTGAAAAATCGAGTTGGCCGTTTGCGAAAGCTTCGTTGATCGCCGGTCCGGTGCCCCGTGGGAACTGCCAGTCGATCCTGATGCCGTCATTGGAGAACTCTTTCTCCAAAAATTGCCGTGCCCGCAGCACACCGACCGGACCGGTCCCATAGGGTTTGCCGGCGGCGTTTCCAGGTCCCGCGATCCGGATCACCTCGGGTTTGGACTGGGCTTTGGCAATAGAGAATGTCGTGGGAAGCGCGGCTGCCGCCGCAGCCAATCCCAGGAAGGTCCTGCGTGTCGTCTGCATGGCCGAATGTCCTGCTGGTTGCCTGGTGGTGGCCGCGTCAGCAGGCGGCCGAT
Source organism: Neorhizobium alkalisoli (assembly GCF_002968635.1). Lineage (GTDB taxonomy): Bacteria > Pseudomonadota > Alphaproteobacteria > Rhizobiales > Rhizobiaceae > Neorhizobium > Neorhizobium alkalisoli. The sequence goes on from NZ_PVBN01000011.1 coordinate 38,147, forward strand.
CCGATCATCAATGGTGTTCGAGACGTTTCATGACTTCGTGCGTTGGGCGGGGCCTACCGCCTCGAACCCAGCCGATCGACATTCGATAGCTGCCGAATAGATTCTGCGCTTCGAGTTCGGCAACGGTAATGCCCGTCAGTTCCGTAGTCTGCGGCCCAACGTAGAGCGCGTCGTCGGGACAGTAGACCTCGCACATGAAACAGGTCTGGCAATCGTCCTGACGGGCAATCACCGGAATACCGTCGGGCGTGATGTCGAAGACGTTCGTCGGGCAGACGCTCACGCAAATGTTGCAACCGGTGCACCGATCTTCGCTGATCACTTCGATCATGCTGCCAGCTCCTCGAGTTCCGGCGATGGAGCACGTTGCTTTCCGATCCAGACGTCGTCCAAACCCCCACTGGTCGTGTAGTGGAGCTGGTTATCGTCTTTCTTCGGATAATCCTCGCGCTTATGCATGCCGCGCGTCTCGGTGCGCGACAGAGCGCTGTGGTACATCCAGCGCGACGTGGCGAGCATCGCTACGCTTTCACGGGTGCGTTGCGCTTCGCCAAACGAAGCCGCTTGCGCGGTGCGTATGCCAGACCATAGACCATCGAGACGACCGAGCGAGTCCGTCAACCGTTCTCCGCTTCGCAGGTAATTGCGGTCATAGGGATGGACCTCATCCTGCACGGCGCGAGCGAGCGTCGCCGCATCGATCGCGCGTCCCGAGCCATCGGCAACGCCGACACCGCCCGCCCGCACATAGCGCCGACCGCGGCCGCGATATTGCAGGCCATGTTCGCCAGCTGAATGACCGGCCCAGAAGCCGGACGACATCGCCCAGGCCGCATTGTGACTTCCACCGCCTGTAAAGGCGCCGCAGATCAGTTCGCGCGTCGCCGCATCGCCGGCCGCATAAAGGCCAGAGACGGTTGTAGCACAGCCGTTGTCGACGATTCTGAGGCCGCCGGTGCCGCGCACAGTACCTTCCAGCAAGAGCGTTACGGGGAAGCGCTGACGGAATGGATCAATGCCGGCGCGATCAAGCGGCAAGAAGAAGTTCGGTTGGGCATAACGCATTGCCTGCTCGGTTTCGGCATCCGCCTTGTCGAGCTGTGCAAAGACGCGTTGCGTCTGGAGCACTCGGGCCATCACCGAACGACCGCCCTTCGAGGCAGCGCCCGGTATCGGCGTGCCATCCTCGAAGGTGAAGGATGCCCATTCATAAAAGCGCGTCTTGGTAACCGACCCCCCTTCGAGCGCCATGGCATAGGCGGTCGAGAATTCCATGCCGGAAAGCTCGGCGCCCAGTTCCGCGGCGAGCAACAGGCCGTCACCGGTCAGCACATTGCAGCCGAGCGCCTTGCTGAGAAAGGCGCAGCCGCCGGTGGCGATCACCACCGCCCCTGCCCGTACCAGCCAGGTGTCGCCCTTTTGGCGGCGGATGCCAGCCGCACCGGCGACCGCGCCCGTCTCGTCGCGCAGCAATTCGAGTGCCGGGCTGTGATCGAGAATCTTGACGCCTGCCGCCTTGGTACGCTTGCGCATCAGCCGCATGTAATCCGGTCCGTCGAGACTTCTACGGATGGAGTTTCCGTTTTCGTCGTCGCTGAAGGGATATCCCCACTCGGCCAGATGGTTGACGTTTTGATATGTCTGATCGAGCACTCGCCGCATCCAGGCAGGATCAGCGAGCCGTCCGCCGAGATCCCATCGGCTGTTCATAGCCTGGGAACGGCGTACCGGGTCCGGCGGCACGTACCAGACACCCGTGCCAGAAGGCGCAGTTGCTCCGGAGGAACCACAGAAGCCCTTGTCGACCAAGACGACTTTTGCACCCTTGCCCGCAGCTGCGATCGCCGCCCAGGTGCCGGCAGGGCCGCCGCCAATGACGAGAACGTCGGCGTCAAATTCGAGCGAAGCGGAAGGGGCCGCAATATTCGCAGCTGTAGATGGACTCACCATAATCTGTCTCTCCTGGCCGGATTGGACGCCTCTGACGTTAGATCCCCGATATCAGCGACGTTCCCTTCGGGCACGGCTCGCCGATACCTCCCATATTATCTACTAAATCTATAGACAAAAGGAACTTGTGCGCCGGCAAAGTCGGTAGGTGAGAAAAAATTTACCCCTTTCGACATGCATCCTAAAACGATCAGTGGATTTCATGCCCTCGCAGCCGACTACAAGGGAGGAAGGAATCTTCGCCGAAACTGCTGCTGGTGACGCTATAGGTCACGCCGTCTCATCGCGGAAGGGTAATACACCTTTTCTATTGATAAAGGATATTACAGGATAGCTGTTCCTCTCTGAGCTTAAAGTGAGGATGCGATTGCTCGTGGGATTGGAGGGGGTCCTCTAGGTTCTTTGGCGGAATAAGGAGCCTGATGAATGTTTTCCAGTACCGTTGCCAAGACCGTTTTCGGTCTCGCCCTTTCGATCTCCGCACTCGCTGCAACCCAGGCGTCCGCCGATGCAACGCTCGACCGCATCAAGGGTCGCGGCACACTGACCGTTGGGGTGATCCTGTCCGGTGCGCCGTTCGGCTATATCGACCCCAAGACCCAGGCGCAGAAAGGTTTCAACCTCGATATCGCGCAGGCGCTGGCCGATGACCTCGGTGTCAAGCTGGAAACCGTTGCAGTTACGCCGCCGAACCGCGTGCAGTTCCTGCAGCAGGGCAAGGTCGACATCCTCATTGCCAACATGCAGTATACCGAGGACCGCGCAAAGATTCTCGACTACGTGCCGACGCCCTATGACCGCAGCGGTGGCGCCGCTGTCGTGCGAAAGGACAGCGGCCTGAAGGACTGGGCCGACCTGAAGGGCAAGCCGGTCTGTGTTTCGCAAGGCTCCAACTACACGCAGCCTCTGATGGAAGAATATGGCGCGGTGGTGAAGGCGCTTCCAAGCCAGCCGGAATCGCTGCTCGCACTGCAGGGAGGCAATTGTGTTGCAGCCGTGCATGTCGGCGCCACCGTCGGCCTCCTACTGCAGGATAGAGTGGAGGAATGGAAGGACTATGCAATCCCCTTCCCGACCGAGTTGATCCCATCGGATTCGGTAATCTGGCTGCGCAAGGGGGAAAAGGATACCCAGACCGCCTTGGACGCTGGCGTCAAGAAGCTGCACACCTCCGGAAAGCTCCTCGAATTCGCCAAGGCCAACCGGCTCCTAAACACGGAATACCTGCAACAGGCAAACAAGACGCTTTCCGCCAGCAAGTAAGCGGGCGGCATCGGAAGAGCAAATGCAGGACATGAACCTCACCGACCTGTTCGTCAGTCTGACGGACAAGGTCGGCTTGAACTACCAATTCCTGGCGACGGGATACGAGGCGCAGATCTGGCGTGATGGCTTCGTCACCACGCTCTATCTCGTCGTCCTGCTTATCCCGGTCAGCCTGATCTTCGGCCTGCTGTTTGCTGCTTGCCTGACGTCCGGAAGGCTGTGGCTTTCGGCGCCGGTCAGGGCCTTCGTTGAGATCACCCGCAACACCCCGACCCTCGTGCAGCTGATGTTCAGCTTCCTGGTGCTCAATACCTTCGTCTCAAATCTGGTGGGCGGCGCACAGAACAATCCGCTAACGCCTTTCTTCTGGGTGGTCGCGGTGGTCGGCCTGCATATAGCAGCTCTGCATGCGGAGGCGATCCGCGCCGGTATCGAGGCAGTGCCGGCGTCGACGGTGGAAGCGGCACGCGGCATCGGCTTCAACCAGTTGCAGATCCTGCGATACGTCGAGGTTCCGCTGGCCTTTCGGGCTTCTTTACCGGCGATCGTCAACAATCTGATCAATCTCGTAAAGCTGACGACGGTCGGGAATGCGATTGCGGTGAGTGAGATCACCTATGCTTCGATCATGGTTTGGACGCAGCGCGACAACGTCGTCGAACTGATGATCGTCATCCTTGCCTTCTTCAGCCTCATCAATTTGATCGTCGCTCGCGTCGGTCTGTGGGTGGAGCGCAAGCTTGCTGTTCCGGGGTATGGCTTGTGACGACCGCAACACTTCTTGAACCGCGAAAGCGCAGTGATCTTCTACGCACCGTCGGTTTTGTGGCGCTGCCGCTCGTTATCCTCGTCTGGTCGTTCATCGACCTCACGCTTGGACGGGAGTTGGTGGAGTGGATACCTTATCTCGCCTCCGGTTTTGCGATGAACATCGTCATCAGCCTGTCGGCGATGGCGCTGGGTACCATGGTGGGCGCCATCTTCGGGATCCTGGAACTCGCGCCGTATCGATTGGTACGCTATCCGGTCGTTGCCTACGTGCAGATCTTTCGCAATGCGCCGCATCTCGTGCTGATTTTCGCCACGACCTACATCTTTCCCTTCGAAATCGTCATCTTCGGCAACTACCTGCCGTTCCCCGATTGGGTGAAGGCGGTGATCGGCCTCGCTATTCCAGCCAGCGCCTATGTGGCCGAGATTACTCGCGGCGCCATCCTCTCCATTGCGACCGCACAGTGGGAGGCGGCGAAGGGCTTGGGCTTTTCGCGCGGGCAGGCAATGCGCTGGATCATCCTGCCGCAATGCCTGCGGCGCTCGCTGCCGCCATGGATGAACGTCGCCGCCTCGATCACCATGGGCACCGCGCTCGCATCCCTGGTGGGTGTGCATGAACTCTTGCATGCGGCCACCGATGCCAGCACCGCCGTGCGCCGGCTCGATTTCACGATCATCGCCTATCTCGTGGTCATGGCCGCCTTCTTCATGCTCTGCTACCCGATCGCCCGCTTGACCCGCCGCCTTGAACGGCGCTTCAACGCGGCCTAAGGATTTTCAAGATGAACACATTTGCCAACAACGCGATCGTCCGGCTGGAAGACGTACACTTGTCCTTTGGTCAGACGGAGGTGCTGAAGGGGATTGACCTGACCGTCAACAAGGGCGATGCGGTTTCCATCATCGGCCCGTCCGGCTCCGGCAAATCAACCATCCTACGCTGCATCAATGCGCTGGTCGCACCCCAGAGCGGCCGCATCACCGTCGGCGGCACCCGTGTTGACCAGCTGACCAAAGAGAGCGAGCGCATTGCACTTCGCAAGCGCGTCGGCATCGTATTCCAGCAATACAACCTTTTCCCGCATCTGACGGTGCTCGACAACATCGTGCTGGCGCCGACCCGCATTCTCGGCGTTGACCGGCGCGAGGCGGAAAAGCTGGCCCGCCACCTGCTGGAGAAGGTTCGGCTTGTCGAAAAGGCCAACGCCTATCCCGGCCAGTTGTCCGGCGGGCAGCAACAGCGCGTTGCAATCGCCCGCGCGCTGGCGATGAAGCCGGAACTCGTCCTGTTCGACGAGGTAACCTCGGCGCTTGACCCGGAGACCGTCGGCGAAGTCTTGTGGGTGATCCGCGATCTCGTTCGAGATGGCATGACCAGCATTCTCGTGACCCATGAAATGCGTTTTGCCGAGGAGATCAGCGACACTGTCGTCTTTACCGAAAACGGCCGCGTCGTCGACCGGGGCTCGCCCGAGCAGATCTTCCGCAATCCGGACAATCCCCGTGTGCGTCAGTTCGTCAGCGGGCTTTCCGGGCATAATGCAATGCGCGACGGGGAAGGCATCTAGGAGTCGGCCATGATGAGCACAGCCGCACCGCTCACCACCGCATTCGCAGAGGCGATCATCGGCTCGGACCCGAGACGGGACCTCGCCGCTATGGAAGCGGCGCGCACCGCCGTTATCGACTTTCTCGCCTGCGCGATCGCCGGCGCTCGCGACCGCACGACCGGCATCCTGGCCGCTGCGGTCGGCGCCGTCCTCCCCGGTGATGCCATCTTGATCGGCAGCGCTCGCCGCACCGACCCGCTGGTCGCGGCCGTGGTCAACGGCTATGCCGGCCATGTACTCGACTACGACGATGTGCATGCCAGCGTGCGCGGCCATCCAACTACGGTGATCGTCCCGGCGCTTCTTGCGCTGTCGGCCGAGCGACAGTTCTCGGCGGAAACACTGCTAGCCTCCTATGTCGTCGGGCTGGAGGCAATGGCACGGCTCGGTCTCTCGCTCGGCTCAAAGCACTACGAGAACGGTTTCCATGCGACCGCAACGCTCGGTACAATTGGTGCAGCGGCGGCGATCTGCCATCTGACAGGAGCCTCGGTGCAGGAAACGGCTGTCGCCCTTGGCGTTGCGGCAACGCAATCTTCGGGCTTGAGGTTGCAGTTCGGCTATGACGTAAAACCCTACCATGCCGGCATGGTAGCACGTTCCGGGCTGTTGTCGGCCCGGCTGGCAACCGCAGGCTTCGGCGGTGCGCCGGACTTTCTCGACAATCCTGTGGGTTTCCATTCCGCCTATTCCTTCGGCGCGGAGCGGCCATCGGCTGTGACCGACAACTGGGGCGGACCGTGGCAGATCGTGGCGCCGGGGCTGACGTTGAAGGCCTATCCCTGCTGCACCGCCAGCCACCCGGTAGCCTCCCTGGGTATCGATCTCAACCGTGAAGGCCTTCGCGCTGACGCGATCGAAACCATCACCTTCACTTATCCGCCCGGCGCCGATGCCGCGCTGGTGGTGAGCAAGCCGACAAACGGCATCGAGGCGCGGTTCAGCCCGGAATACGTATTCGCTGCAGCCCTTATCGATGGCGCCCTGCGGCTTGACCATTTTGATGATCAGCCGGTGCAACCGGCCCTGATGGCGCTTGCCGAGCGCGCCAGCCGGCGACATGACCAGAACGCAGCCAGGATGTCCAGCGATCCCAATACCCGCTTCGTGATCCTCGACATCACGCTCAAAGACGGCGGCACGATCACCCGCCGCTTCGATGGACTGCCCGGACTGACCGATCCGCTCGAAAAGTTCCGCAACGCGACCGCCGAAGATTCTGCCTTTACCGATATTCCTTCGCTCGTCCGCAGCATGAGCAGTCGTGCTGACCTTCACCGATTGGTGGCGCTTCTCAGCCAGGACGCTATCAAAAACCACATTTAACGAAAGACTTTGCCATGAGTGCTACGAGGCAGATCCATCTCGGCCTGTTCCTACAGGGGGCAGGCCACCACGTATCCGGCTGGCGGCATCCGCATGCCGAAGCTGGCAGCGAGAATTTTGACCTCCTTCGCCGGGTCTCGCAGATTGCCGAGGCAGCAAAGTTCGACATGGTCTTCCTGGCGGACGGGCTAACGAGCGGTATCGATGCGCATCCTTCGACGATCGCCCGTTTCGAGCCGCTGACGCTACTTTCGGCACTGGCACTGGTGACGAACAGGATCGGCCTCGCCGCCACCGCATCGACAACCTATGGAGAGCCCTATCATACCGCGCGCGCCTTTTCTTCGATCGATCATCTGAGCCACGGCCGCGCCGCCTGGAACATCGTCACAACCTCCTACGCCCGCACGGCCAATAATTTTTCGACGTCGCATCCGGAGCATGACGAGCGTTACGCGGTCGCGGAAGAGTTCGTGGACGTTGTGCGTGGGCTGTGGGACAGCTGGGACGACGATGCCTTCGTCAAGGACAAGCAGAGCGGCGTGTATGCCGACCCAAGCAAGGTCCACATGCTCGACCATAAGGGCAAATATTTCTCGGTGAAGGGGCCGCTCAACATTCCGCGTTCGCCGCAGGGTCATCCGATCCTGATCCAGGCCGGTTCATCCGGGCCTGGCCAGGATCTCGCCGCACGAACGGCCGACGTCGTCTTCACCGCCCAGCAGAGCTTCGAAGAAGCGCAGGCTTTCTACAAGAGCCTCAAGGAACGGGTGATGCGTTTCGGTCGCCAGCCGGACGACGTCGCTGTCATGCCGGGCTTCCTGCCGGTGATCGGCCGTACGGCGAAGGAAGCCGGAGAAAAGCTCGCCGAACTGGACCAATGGACGGATCTCAAGAGCGCCATGCCGCTGCTCGAAGAACGTATCGGCCACAGCCTTACCGATTATGATCCCGACGGCCCGTTGCCGGACCTGCCGATCTCCGATCAGCTACGCAGCCGTGCCGAACTCTTGACGGCTCTTGCCCGACGGGAGACCCTGACCATACGCCAGTTGGCGCTGCGGGTCGCGGCGGGCCGTGGCCACCACATCGTGCTCGGAACGCCCACTCAGATTGCTGACCGCATGCAACAGTGGTTTGAAGGCCGCGCTGCCGACGGCTTCAACGTCATGCCGCCCTTCTTTCCCGAGGGGCTGGAGGACTTTACTCAGCTGGTGGTCCCGATCCTGCAGGAACGTGGCCTGTTCCGCGCAGACTACAGTGGTTCGACACTGCGCGACCACCTCGGACTTGCCAGACCCGCTCTGGTCCGCGCGGCTCCATGAGATAGCCGTTCGACGGGTGTCGGTGCGGATTGGAATGAGGCGGGAGCTCACTCGCGGGGTATTCGGTCTTATGCATCAGTTCCGAAAAGGTGGGGGGCACCCTAGTTCTGGCGGAAGACGTCGACGGCCGGGGCGGAACTCCTTGCACTCGCCACGATCGGTGAAACGGCGGCCTCCATGCTTTCCGGCGTGGTGCCGGTGACGACGACGCCGAGCAGGGGCGCGGCAATACCCGCCGCCTTCAGCTTCGGCATGTCATCTGCGACAAACCGCTTCTGGCTCGGCGCGATCACAGGAATACCCGCCTTCGTGGTGATATCCCCGTATCGCACGAGATCTGCCCCGTTGAGCGACTTGCCGTAATCCGCAAAGGAAGCAACCGACGCTTCCATCATCGCGCCGGGAATGGCGATGATCCTTGCCAAGTCCTCGTCCGTACTCTTTTCGCCAAGCGCCGGCATCGGCCTTAGCTTTGACTGCAGCAGATGCGGCTGCATATCGCTGAAATAGATGTTGAACCCCTCGAAGCCGAGATCGGCGAGTGCATCCATCTCTTGCGCGCTCGGCACCTTTTCCTGGCCGGCCATGACCAGCAGCGGTACGCCAAGCGCGGCAAGCTTCTCGAAGAAAGGCCGTTCTTCGGCGAAACTGCCAAAAGTCGTGCCGGTGGCGCGGTGATAGGCGTTGAGATGCACCTTGATCGCGGAGGCCCCTGCTTCGATCGCCGCCTTCGCGAGATCGAGATCGTGGCAGGCGAGCGAAACGATGACCGGGAATTCGCCACCCCGCAGCGCTTTGGTGAGTTTAGTCTCGGGATAGATCGGCATGTAAGGCCTCAGTTGAGACACTGGCCGCCATCGGCCGCAAAGAGGTGGATACTGGCAAGGTCCGGGCGTACGCGGATCGTAGCGCCCGGCGAGAGCGACACGCGCTCGCGAAAGACACCGGTGACCTGCGTTTCACCGAGCTTCATCGTTACCTGCGTCTCCGAGCCCATCGGCTCGACGAGGATGATTTCCGCCGGTACTCCGTTATCGTCCAAAACAAAGTGTTCGGGACGGATGCCGTAAACCGCCTTGCGGTCGCGGAATTCGTGAACAGCTTCCGGCAGCGGCAACATGATACCTGGCGCGGAAAATCCTTCCGAGGTAATCGTACCCGGCAGAAAGTTCATCGCTGGCGAGCCGATGAAGCCGGCCACAAACTGGTTGACGGGTCGATCGTAAAGATCGAGCGGCGCGCCGATCTGCTCCACCTTTCCGCCACTCAGAACCACGATTTTGTCGGCCATTGTCATCGCCTCCACCTGGTCGTGGGTCACGTAGACGGTCGTCGTCTTCAGCTTCTGGTGCAGGCTCTTGATCTCGCCACGCATGACGACGCGCAGTTTCGCATCGAGGTTAGACAAAGGCTCGTCGAACAGAAACACCTGCGGATCGCGAACAATGGCACGACCCATCGCCACGCGCTGGCGCTGGCCGCCGGAAAGCTGACGCGGATAACGGTCGAGCAGATGCGCGAGACCAAGGATATCCGCGGCCCATTTCACCCGTTCGGCGATCTCCGCCTTGCTGGTGCCGCGATGCTCCAGCGAGAAGCCCATATTGGTGGCGACCGTCATATGCGGATAAAGCGCATAGTTCTGGAAGACCATCGCGATGTCGCGATCCTTGGGATCGAGATCGTTGACCACCCGGCCACCGATTTTGATATCGCCGCCGGTGATCGTCTCCAGCCCGGCGATCATTCTAAGTAGCGTGGACTTGCCGCAGCCGGACGGGCCGACCAGGACGACGAACTCGCCGTCGCGGATTTCAAGATCGACGCCGTGGATGATGTCGACGGCACCATAGCTCTTGCGGACGTCAGAAAGGGTAACTTCAGCCATCAATAGGATTTCCGGTTCTTCAGCCCTTGAGGCCTGTATGCGCGAGCCCTTCGACGAATTGCTTCTGCGCGATGATGAAAACGATGAGGACCGGGAGCGCCGTCAGCGTCGCGGCAGCGAGCTGGATGTTCCACATCGGCCCGCCATAGGCGTCGGTATATTGGGTCAGCGCCTGCGGCAGCGTGAATTTTTCCGCACTCGAGAGAAACACGATCGGTTCGAGGAACAGGTTCCAGGAATGCAGGAAGGTAAAGATCGCCACCGACGCCAGAGCCGGCTTTGCGAGCGGCAGGGCAATCTTGCGGAAGATCTTGAAGCGCCCGAGGCCGTCCACGCGCGCCGCCTCTTCCAGTTCGGTCGGCAGCGTTACGAAAAACTGCCGCATGACGAAGGTGGCGAAGACGCTCGGCGCCCCGAAGATCGGCACCAGGATCAGCGGCCAATGGGTATTCACCATGCCGGCCTTCAGGAACATCTGGAAGAGCGGCACGATCGTCACTTCCGATGGGATCAACAGGCCGAGCAGCACGATCATGAAGATCGTATTGGCGAAGGGAAAGCGAATGCGCGCAAAAGCGTAGCCGGCCATCGAAGACACGATCATCGTACCGATTGTCACGACCGCGGCGATATAGGCCGAATTCCAGTATTGCTGCACAAACGGCTGCAGTTCGAAAACCTTGCTGTAAGTCGTCCAGTCGTAGTTCTGCGGCACTAGTTGCGGCGGAAAAGCGAAGATGTCGCTGATCGGCTTCACCGAGGACGTCACCATCCACCATGTCGGAAAGACGAAGGGAATGAGCAACACGCACATAAGCCCGTAGAGGGAGGTTTTCATGCGCGGGGAAAGTTCAGCTTTCATAGAAGACAATCCTCTTGCGCATCTGCCACTGGGCGAAGGTCAAGACGGCGACGATCACGAAGAGCAGGATCGACAGCGTCGAGCCGTAACCAAAGAAATGAAACTGGAAGGCCTGCTGGTAGAGGTAATAGACCAGCACCGTCGTCGAGAGCCCCGGACCGCCCTGGGTCAGGACGGCGATCTGCGCGAAGACCTGTAGGGACCCAACGATGGTGATGATCGAGGTGAGCAAGATGGTCGGGCTGATCAGCGGCAGCGTGATGCGGCGGAACTGCTTGAAACGCGGCGCGCCGTCGATGCGGGCTGCTTCATAGAGTTCGTTCGGCACGCCCTGCAGCGCCGCCAGGAACAGGATCATGTTGAGGCCGACATTCTTGAAGACCTGCACGACGATGACCGAGATCATCGCGGTTGTTTCCTCACGCAGCCAGTTCGGCCCTTCGATCCCGAAGACCTGCAGCAGACCGTTGATACCGCCATTCTTCTGCAGCAGAAATCCCCAGACGATAGTCCAGGCAACCAGCGATACGACGACCGGCGAGAAGAACAGCGTGCGGAAGATCGTAATGCCCGCGAGCTTCTGGTTCAAAAGCACCGCAAGCAGCAGCGCCAGCGACAGGTTGAAGACGACGAGCCCGGAAGAAAAGATGGCGGTAGCGCCCAGCACTTCGAGGAGGTTGGTATCCTCGATCAGCATCCGGTAGTTCTGCGCGCCCGTATAGGTGAAGGTATTGGCCAGCACGTTCCATTCGTGCAGCGAATACCAGAACACTAGCCCGAGCGGGATCAGCACGAAAATACTGATACCGATCAGTTGCGGGGCGATGAAGAGGACCCCTGCGAGGCTGTCGCGCCGCGCAATCGTCCAGAACGGCGATGAGGAGCGGCCTTCCGGAATTGCGTGATCCTGCGCGACAACCATCTGTTTTATACCTTTAGCGCTTCAAGAACGGGCCGATCTGGCCGCAGATCTTCTGGAGCGTACCTGGGATATCCGCATCCGGACGCCAGACGGCATCAAGACCGGAACGAACCGCCTGCTGGATCTGCGCAAAGCCCGTGTGACCGGGGATGACCTTGCCGGTGGCGATGCCGGAGATAACCACCTTGTCGATCTGCTCCTGGCTCAGAAGCGGGTTGGTCTTCTTCAAGACTTCAGCGTTCAGCAGCGACTTTCGGGCTGAAGGGAAGAACTGGCTGAGCTTGGCCGAGTTTTCCGGGTTCGTCATATAGGCGACGAATTCAGCCGCCGTCTTGGCGTTCTTGCCGGCCTGCATGACGCCGATGCCGGCCTGACCGATCAGCGAGTATTCGCCGGCAGGTCCCTTCGGCAGCGGCACGAGATCCCACGAGAAGGGTTTGTCTTTCGGCAGCAACGAGGCGCGGCTGATCTGCGTGATGGTCATGGCCGCATTGCCGGCGAAAAAGTCGACGTTCTCGCCTGGACCCGGGATCGCCTTCTTCTTGAAGATTGCCTCATGGATGAAGGTCAGCGCATCCACCATCGGCTTTTCGGTCATCGTGCAGGTCTTGCCGTCGGCGCTCCACGGCGAGGCGCCCCATCCGTTCCAGACGGAGGCGAGGTTCTGCCAGATCTGGTAATTGAAGTCGCGGACGATCAAGCCGCCCTTGCCGCTCTGGCCGACTGCGGAAGCAGTGGCGATGGCATTGTCCCAGGTCCACTGGCCGGCGGCGATCAGCTCGGCAGGCGTCTTGGCGCCGGCGGCCTTGATGGCATCGTTGTTGACGAACATCGCGAACGGCGAGGTGGAGAACGGATAGGCGTAGAGCTTGCCGTCCTTCGACCAACGCTCGGCAGCCGTCGCGCTCAGTTCCTCCAGATTATAGCCCTTGGCGGCCTTCAGCGTATCGGTAAGCGGATAAAGCGCGCCGGAATTGACGAAGTCATAGGCTGCCGTCTCGAAGATCCAGGCCATATCAGGCGCATTGCCGCCGGCGATCTGGGTGGTGAGCGCCGTGGTATAAGTGTCGAACGGCAGCGACTCATAGGTCACCTTGACGTTCGGACGGTCCTTGGTGAAGCCCGCGGCGATCTCGTTGAAGAGCTTCAAATGCGCCTCGTTGGCGCTCCAGATGGTCATGCGCAGGTTGACAGCGTCCTGCGCCAGGGCGATGCCGCCCCAGCCGAGCGGCATGGCGATCGCCATGGCGACCACCGCCGATTTCAGTGTTCTGTGGTAATTCATTCCCGTTCCTCCTCCAAAGATGGGTTTAATCAATAGGCCGCGATGTCGGGCCAGCGGATTTCAATACCTTCACGCATGAGCTCTCTCTGGAAGTCATGGAGATGCCCATCATCTTCCTGCACTTGGCTGGGCTTCAGCCCCTTCTCTAGGCAATACGCCGCGAGCATGCCCGCCACTTCGCCGACATTCCATTCGACCGGATGCAGGCGGTAGCAGCCATTGGTGATGTGGGTGGTGCCGATATTCTTACCGGCAGCGATGACATTCTTCATCCGCTGCGGCAGCAGCGACCCGAGCGGAATCTCGAACGGGCAGGACGGCACGTCGATATAGTTGTCGCCGCCGGTCGAGGGGTGCAGGTCGATGCGGTACATGCCGATGCCGATGCTGTCACGGTAGTTCAACGCGCCCTTGTCACCGCGTACCGAATAGGACAGATCCTGCTCGACGATGCGGGTGACCGGCTTGATGCGGCGGCTTTCGCGGATATAGGGCGCCATAGCGAGACCATGTTCGGTGCCGGTGATATCGCCGCGAAGGCGCAGCCCGCGATAGCCCTGCCCGCCGTCGACGCGCGGCGCTTCCGTCTGCAGCCAATAGAAGACCGAATAGGAAAGATCTGCGGCACCCTTCAGGTGCCGGCTCTTTTCCTCCTCGGAAACATCGATGATCGTGCCGTCCATGTAGTCGATCATCGGCCAGTTCACAAAGCAGATGTCGGACTGATAGAAGCCCGGCTGGAAGTTACCCCGTGCCGCGATGCGACGGAAGAGCCAGAGGTTTTCGTCGCCGCCGCCCTTGCGCTGATCTGCATCGACAGCCAACGGATCGTCGTCGACATTCGGCGTGAACGAGCGCGTGGTGAATTCCAGCGTGCGCGGATGCGGCGCGGTGAAGCCGAGCAGCGGCCCGCCCCAGAAATGCGGCTGGTACTTGCGCCAGTAGTCATAGTTTTCCGGCTTGTCGATCGTCTGGTCGCCGTCCACGCAATCGACGGCGAAACAGACAGACACCGCCTGCACATTGTCCGGCTGCGCTTCGGAAGGTGCGCTCGGCTCACCGGTATCGGACTGTGCCTCGAAGCCCTTTACATACTCCGTACCGGTCATCGGCAGGAGATCGCCCAATTCCGTGGCGTCGAGAATATAATCAGCGGAGATGACGATCTCCCCGCCCGTGTCGCGGTGTCGGACGGTGACGGAGCGAACCGTGTCGCCCCCGACATCGGCCGCGACCGGGCGATAGGGCTGCAGAACCTTAAGGCGGCCCGCGCCACGGTATGGCATCAGCATCGCTTCCATCACCGCCAGACTAACGCGCGGCTCGGCGCAGATGCGGCTGACCCATCCACCACCAGGATTGAGGTCGCCCCAGGCCCGGGCGCCTTCGGTCAGTGGATAGTTGTCCCGGTAATACTGACGAATGCCGTTGCGCAGCTTCCGATAGGAGCGCGTGATACCGAACTGCTCGACCCAAGTGTGCTCGTCAGAGGGCACAGCCTGACTGGTCAACTGACCGCCGATCCAGTCGAATTCCTCGGTCATGATGACTTTTTTGCCCGCCCGGCACGCGCCGAGTGCCGCCGCCACGCCGCCAAGGCCGCCACCCACCACCAGAATGTCTGCTCGCATGTCTTTCACGTGTCTAAATCCGTTTCTTTGCAGGCCCGAGCGTTTCGCCCTCAACCGGTTCACAGGACAAAAGAATCTGTTCGACGGGTGTTGCCCCCTCGATGCGGCGCACCAGCATGGCGGTCGCCTCGCGACCCATCTCTTCGCGAGGGATATTGAAGGAGGTGAACTGGACGTGGCTGCGTTCGGCCCGAACATGGCTGCCGAGAACCACTGAGGAAAAATCCTCGGGCAGTGACAAGCCTCGTTCGCGAGCCGCCGCCTCGACACGCACTGCATCCGCCAGTTCGACAAAGAAAACTGCCGTCGCCCCGCTTGCGACAATCGCTTCAAGGGCTTCACCGGCCGGCTGGCCGACTTCGTTAATATGGAAGACCAACTCGGCGCCCTCGGTGACAGCCTGGGAGAAACCACGCCAGCGGTCGACGACGGATTCGGCCGATCCGTTGGGGCCGACATAGGCCAGTTTCTCATGGCCAAACGCCCTCGCCTTTTCGACCAAAGCCCGAGTCCCGTTCGTATAATCGCCGCCGACGTAAGGAACGGGTCCGCCAGCGTCCTCACGTCGGCCGATCGCCACGAAGGGATAATCGCCTGAAACCAGCCGCTTCAGTTCGGCGCGGTCAAATTCGCGGCCGAGCACGAGGCAACCGTCGGCGATCCGAAGCCGATTGCCATCGGCGAAGATTTTGCGCTCTCTCCCGACGCCCGCGCCGGTCAGCAGCAGGAGGTCGTAGTTCTGCGCCTGCGCCTGCTCTTCGATGCCGAGCAGGAAGGGCGTAAAGAAATCTGCCTGCTCGCTTGGAAAAGCTGGTTCATAAGTGAAGACGCCGAGGATGCGGTTAAGGCCTTTGGCCATGCGCCGAGCGATCGGATCGGCCACATAACCCGTTGTGCGGATAACGTGCTGCACACGCTCCCGGGTCTCTTGCGGAATACGCGCCAGAGCCGTCGGAGCGCCATTCAGCACGAGCGAAACGGTTGCCTGACTGACGCCGGCCAGTTTGGCAATGTCGTGCTGCGTCAAGCGCTTATGGCCTGCCACGGGTAATCCTCCTGACCTCCCCTTGACTGCTAATGCGTATTAGCAGCTAATACGTATAAACAGGATTAAACGGCCTGATGTCAAGCAGGAATTTGAGGGCGTGATGACGATGTATGGTGATCATTTGAAATCGCGAGGAATTTCCGGCGTCCGAGTGTTCGGCGACAGCATCACCGCAGGCTTCAATGCCACCCAGCCGGACCTTGCCTGGCCTGCGCTCTTTGCAGCGGCGGTCGGAGGCTTGCCGATCCGCAATCAGGCAATTCCCGGCACGGTGCTGCAGGGCTCGTGTCTGGCGGATGGAAAGCCGAGACCGGACAACGGCATCGGTCGCTTCGAAAATGCACTTCTTGACGCGCCCCACTGCGACGCGATCCTGATCCTCTATGGCTACAACGATGCCCGATATACGGCTGCGCCGGACACGATGAACCTCCGGAATTTCACGGGCGACTATGCAAACATGCTAGAACGACTGATCGAGGCCGGACACGCGGAACGGCTTGCAATCGGCAGTCCACCCTATATTCCGGATGCAGGTTTTTTGGTCGGCAGCGCCGGCTTTACGGGCCAGACGCGGAACGGTTTCGAAAGCTATGTCGAAGTCGTGCATATGCTGGCGCGGCGCTTCTCGCTCTTCTACGCCCCTGTCTACGAAACCATAAAAGCTTGCGGTGACGGCGCCTTGGCCTCGGCCGATCTAATCCATCCGAATGACGCCGGACATCGTGCGATCTTCGGTGCTTTTATGGAGGCGGATCGTTCATAGGGCTTCAAACCAAAGTCGGCACTCGGCCTCTTCGCCCTGTCGAGCCAGCCGGCCGCGCAGTTTACACCAACGCGAAATAAGGATAACACATATCCTTAATCTTAGAGCATCGAACGATGGAATACTTCTTATGATCCTGAAGAGCCAAGTCGAATGGGCGCTTCATTGTTGCGCCATTCTGTCGGGCCTGCCCGAGGGGCGCTATCTGTCGACCAAGGCGCTCGCCGAGCTGCATGGCTTGCCCAAGGAATATCTCTCCAAGGCGCTGCAGAGCCTGTCGCAGGCGGGTCTCGTACTTACGACGCTCGGCCCCTCGGGAGGATATCGACTGGCAAAGGCGCCAAGCGAGCTGACATTCCTTGAAATCGTCGAGGCAGTGGAGGGCAGCGGCCGGACCTTCGTCTGCAATAATATCCGTGCCAACAACCCGTGCCGACCACAGGGTTATTGCGAAAGCGGCCCCTGCGCGATCGCACGCATCATGTGGGAGGCAGACGAGGCTTGGCGTGCCAAGCTGCGCAGCGTGACGCTTGCCGATCTCGGAGAGATCCTGGCACAGGACATCCCTGCAGATATCTGGAACGGCACATTCGAATGGGTTCTAAAGCGGGCGGGATGAGTAGGCCCGTTCTGGCGTCGCGGTGCTTTTGTCAGCCTTCGCAGGCGGGGTGTAAAGATAGCTCTGGGGCGGCAGGGCAAATTCGAGGCCGTTCGCTTCGCAATGCTGATGAACCACGTCGATCACCTCGTTTCTGGCTGGCGTGCGATTAGCCGGGCTCGTCACCCGAAACTGCAACTCGGCTTCGATCGCTATCGCATCGATCGCCTTGAGGGCGACGATCGGGGCGGGATCCTGAACGATGTTCTGGCAGTTTTGCAAAGCCGTTTTCATCACGCCCTCCACCAGAGCCGGTCGATGCGATGCTGCGATCCGCATCACCAGGATGATCATATGGGTTTCGTCTGGACGCGTGAGATTGGTTAGTCCAACTTTCGCGAGAGTGCTGTTGGGGATAACCATGACGTTGTGGGCGGGGGTGAGAATCTGGGTGGAGCGCCAGTTGTTCTCCACCACGCGGCCTTCTGTTCCATCGCCGAGCTGGATCCAGTCGCCGATGGTAAAAGGTCTTCCCAGCGTCAGCGCTATCCCCGAGAACAGGTCGCCGAGCGTGTTCTGAAGTGCGAGACCCAGAATGATGGCAATGACGCCTGAGGTCGCAACGAGTGTGCCGATCGGCGCGCCGAAGACGAAGCCGATAATCGAGAGGGTCACCCCCAGATAGACCACGGCAACGATGAGGTCCTGAAGGAGCCGCGCCTCAACCGGCCTGCCGTCGAGGACGATGTAGATGCGTACGAAACCAATGGTCGCCCAGGCAAGATGCACCCACCAGAGAACGCGTGCCGACGTGCCGAGAAAGTTCCTCCCTTGGGCGACCTCTGCCGCATCGATACTGTGCGGCATGATACCGCTGAAAGCCAGCACGGCGGTCATGGCCGAGAAAAAGACGATCTGCACAATCAGCCGGGCAGTCGGCCTTCCGCGACCTTGAAGGTGCCAGACGATAATACCGGCCACTCCCAGCAGGTTTACCAGGACAAGCGCAATCAAAGAGTGATCAGACAGCATGGCAGTGCCTCAAGTCCCGGCTTGGCAAAAACAGTCACCAGGGCCGGATGCGTGATCGCATCCGGCCCTGCGGCGGCTCGTTCGAAATACGTCCCAAATGCTACTCACTTGCGTGCCGATGTGGCAAACCATTCCTCGAAACCGATACGGCCAAGGTGCGGATTGTCGTCGGAGACCAGAGATTCGTCCTCCAGGCGCGCGCCGAAATAACGCGCCTCGCGGTCTGCTTCGACCTTGCGGGGATCGCCAAGTTCGGCCAGGTAACGGGCCACCAGTTCGTTCAGGCGCGAACGTTCAGGTCCGGCGATCTCGATCGTGCCGTTGACCGGCGCAGCGAGTGCAACCTCCGCCATCGCATCCGCGACGTCATCCGAAGCGATCGGCTGCACAAAGGCCGGAGACAGACGAACCGTATCACCGACGGTGCCGGACTGGGCGATGCCGCTCAGGAACTCCATGAACTGGGTCGAATGAACGATGGTGTAGGGAATGCCGGCAGCCTTGATCAGCCTCTCCTGAGCGAGCTTCGCGCGGAAATAGCCGCTCTCCTGAAGACGTTCTGTTCCCACCACCGAAAGCGCCACATGATGTTTGACCCCAGCGGTCTTTTCCGCTGCAAGCAAATTGCGCCCCGACGTCTCGAAGAACTCCATGACGGCTTTGTCCTCGAACGAAGGGGAATTGGCGAGGTCGAGCACCACCTCCGCGCCAGCAAGTGCTTCGGCAAGGCCTTCGCCAGTGATGGTGTTGACGCCCGTGTTCGGCGAGGCGGCAATCACTTCGTGGCCTCGGCTTCGCAGGCGTTCGGTCGTCTTCGAACCGATGAGGCCGGTTCCGCCAATGATGACGATTTTCATAATCAGCTCTCCCTTGCAGTTTGCTTTTGCTGATCGTTCAATTCAAGCCGGCCTTGTCGAGGCCATAAAGCTTGTCTGCAGACCCGGGCACGGCCTTGAAGGCGATGCTAACACGGTTCCAGGCATTGATGGTCATGATGGAAAAGGTCAGATCGGAAATTTCCTTCTCCGAAAGCTGGCCGCGAACACGCTCGTAAAGCTCGTCCGGGATGCCGCCTTCAGGGAGTTCCGTAAGCGCTTCCGTCCAGGCGAGAGCGGCGCGTTCACGTGGGACGAAGAGGTTGGATTCCCGCCAGATCGCGACGTGATAGAGCCGCAGTTCGCTCTCGCCGTGGATCTTCGCTTCCTTCACATGCATGTCGAGGCAGAAGCCGCAACCGTTGATCTGCGAGGCACGGATGTTCACGAGGTCGCGGATCTTCTGTTCGATTACGCTGTCCTTCAAGGACATGCTCAACTCCGAGATCTTCTTGAAGAACTCCGGGGATTGCTGGGCATAATTCAGGCGCTGGGTCATAATCTTCTCCTATTAAGGACTCAAAATGTCCTTATGGATATAAAATATCCTTAATAGATGGACAGTAAAGCCTTGATCGCCTAAGCTGCGGACATAAGGCTTATGCGCAAAAGTATGGGTGTCGAGATGGACCTGGTTTCTGCCTTGAAGACGTTTCTGCGCGTAGCCGAAACGGGATCCTTTTCAGCCGCGGCCGCCGATCTGGGGCTGACCCAACCCGCCGTCTCGCGGCAGGTTTCGGCATTGGAGGCCCATTTCAATTCGAGGCTTCTGCACCGAACCACCAACGCGCTTGCGCTGACGGCGGAAGGCGAGCGGATGATTCCCATGGCCTTGAGAGTCATCGAAGCTGTGGATGCACTTGGCGACAAGACCTGCCCGGAAGGGGCGACGGTGTCGGGAAAGGTCAGGCTGAGTATGCCGGCTCCCCTTGGGCTCTACATGAGTGATCGTCTTCCCGCCCTGCTCAAGGCGCATCCGAAGCTGGTGGTCGAACTGATCTGGCGGGAGGAGCCGTCGGATCTCGTTGGCGACGGAATAGATCTCGAGGTCCGTCTCGGCGATGTAGGTAACAGCAGCCTGATTTGCCGGCGCATCGGCTGGACAACCGCATTCCTCGTGGCAGCGCCCGAATATCTTGAAAGACGGGGAGTGCCCAGAACTCCTCAAGAAATCCAGGGCCACGACTGCATTTGCTACAACCGCGGCGGCAACGGCCGCTCCTGGCATTTTTCCAATGGATCGGACGAGATTGCCGTGCGGATTATCCCACGTCTGATCACAAACAATCCGGTTGCCGTTCATCACGCGGCGCTTGCGGGCAGCGGCCTTGCCATTTTGTCTCACATCCTAGCCGGTTCCGACATCGAAGCGGGAAGGTTCGTGAACGTCATGCGCGATTTCCCGCCAGTGCGCCTCCCGATCAATGTCGTCTATGCGTCCCGTCGCAACCTGCCGCTACGTGCCCGCACGGTCCTCGATTTCCTGATCGAAGCCATACGTGAGGATGCACTTATGACGACGACCGAAGTAAGTACCTGCGGAGGGAACGGATGACTGCTCATACGATCGACACCAGAGGGTCATTATTTGTTGCCCGGCCAAAATAACTGGCTCAGAAGTTTTCCTTTGTGCCGAAAACGGATCAATGCGAAGTGATCTTCGCGCACTGGTGAAAAGTTCTCAATTCCAATCAATCTGTAACGTATTTCGCAATCCCTCGGGTAAGGCATTTCGTGATGAAAAAGATCGGCTTTCTGTCCTTTGGCCATTGGACTCCCTCGTCCCAATCGCAGACGCGCTCGGCCAGCGCCGCACTGTTGCAGTCGATTGATCTGGCGGTCGCGGCGGAGGAGTTGGGTGCCGACGGGGCTTATTTCCGCGTCCATCATTTCGCCCGCCAGCTCGCCTCGCCCTTCCCGTTGCTGGCGGCGGTCGGAGCCAAGACAAGTCGTATCGAGATCGGCACGGCGGTGATCGACATGCGTTACGAAAATCCGCTCTACATGGCTGAAGATGCCGGCGCAGCCGACATCATTGCCGGCGGACGCCTGCAACTCGGCATCAGCCGCGGCTCGCCGGAGCAGGTGATCGATGGTTGGCGCTATTTTGGCTATATCCCGCCAGAAGGACAGACCGATGCGGACATGGCTCGGCATCATACGCAAGTATTCCTCGACGTGCTGCGCGGCGAAGGTTTTGCCAAGCCCAATCCGCGGCCAATGTTCCCCAATCCACCCGGACCGCTGCGTCTGGAGCCGCATTCCGAAGGATTGCGCGAGCGGATCTGGTGGGGCGCAAGTTCCAACGCAACAGCTAAGTGGGCGGCCGAGCTTGGGATGAACCTTCAGAGTTCGACGCTCAAAAACGACGAGACCGGTGAGCCCTTCCATATCCAGCAAGCCGCCCAAATCCGGGTCTTCCGGGAGGCATGGAAAGCCGCAGGTCATCAGCGCGAGCCGCGGGTATCAGTCAGCCGCAGCATTTTCGCGCTGGTGAGCGATCGCGATCGCGCCTATTTCGGACAAGGAGACGAAGGTCAGGACCAGATCGGCTTCATCGACGAGAATACCCGGGCAATCTTCGGCCGCAGCTATGCGGCAGAGCCGGACGTTCTGATCGAGCAGCTGGCAAAGGATGAAGCGATCGCAGAGGCCGACACACTGTTGTTGACCGTACCCAACCAGCTCGGCGTCGACTACAATGCTCACGTGATCGAAGCGATCCTTTCGCATGTCGCACCGGCGCTCGGATGGCGATGACCATCAGCTCGATCGTTTT
Organism: Neorhizobium alkalisoli; assembly: GCF_002968635.1. GTDB lineage: Bacteria > Pseudomonadota > Alphaproteobacteria > Rhizobiales > Rhizobiaceae > Neorhizobium > Neorhizobium alkalisoli. Next base: position 60,084 of record NZ_PVBN01000011.1, read on the forward strand.
GGCGAGCCGCAGCCGCCTTGTAAGGTAGGTCGCAAGCGAGTCAGGAGCTACCGCGGTCGTGCAGCTCCCGCTCGGCACGTTCCAACGCACTGGAATTCAGTACTTTACGGAGGAGCGCAACGGCAACCGCACGCATACGCAGGTTGTACCAGCCTTCCATTCCATCGTCCGGCAGGTCGTAAACATCGAGCTTTTCGTAAAGCTGCTGCAGCCTGTTCTGGACGCTGCGCAAAGAAAGTCTCTTGCGCTGGGCTATCGCCTTGTCCGTCAGGCCCAGTGCCACATCCACCAGTATCTCGTACTCCGCATCGGTCAATCCGTGAGCGTTGCCGAGGCTCTTTTGCTGAATACCTCTCACTTCGCGATCGATGACGCATTGCGATTCAACAAAAACGCTTCTGAGCGCCAGTTTCAGCCGTTCGTCGGAAGCGGATTTGAGCACGTACCCGTAAGTCGCGCCTTCCGGTACGATCCGCGAGACGCCGCGGACATAGGCCTCGTCCGAATAATTGGACCAGAAGAGAATTTTCGTGTCAGGCCTTTCGCGCCAGATGGTGCGAGCTGCTTCGATCCCGTTGCGCTCGCTCATCTGCAGATCCATGACGACATGTTCCATGCGGGCCTTGCGGGCTTCTATTTCACCGCTTTGGCCATTTTCCGCCTCCACGACCAAGTCACATTCCGGCAACGCGGCACGAACCGCTTCATGCAGATAGGAACGATGCAGCGGGTCGTCCTCGACTATTAAAACCCTCATTTTCGATGCTCCGGTACCCTTTTGCGACCAACAGGCAACTGGACCTTCACGAAGGTGCCTGAGCCGTTGTGACCGATCTCAAATCGTGCAGCTATGAGACGGGCACGCGTCTTCATGTTGTCAATTCCGTGGCCTCCCGGATTTCCCGAGGGCATCACGCCGACGCCGTCGTCAACGACCTCGATAGACAAAGCGCCATTTAGATTTCTGATATGCACGAGGATCACCTCCGGCTGGGCATGGCGGATGGCGTTATTGACGGCCTCCTGCACGATACGGAACAGCGCAGTCGCCACCGTCTGGCCGAGGACATCAAGTGCGCCATTGCTCTCGTCCACCATCCGCCATTGGATCGCCAGGCCGCTTTCTCGCGCCGAACGATCGAGATGGTTTTCGATCGCTTCCGCGACACCAAAAAGCTGCAGAACTGTGGGTTTTGCCTCTTCAATAATCTGGCGCAGGTCATGCATGCAAAGCTGCAGCGCCCGGCCCAAAGGTTCCAAAGTTTCTCCGGGCAGTTCCGCCTGTTTGCTCAGTCGCTCCATGCGTCGCGCCAGCCGCGTCAGGTCCGCAAGAGTCTGGTCATGCAGGTCCATGCCAATGCGTTGCCGCTCCGCCTCCAATGCCTCGGTAAGCTTCAACGCACCAAGTCTCAGCCCCTCCTCCCGAGCCCGAGCTTCAGCCTCCACGATGGCTGAGCGCTTGGCCTGCTCGGCGGCCCGCAGCGCATAAAAATATGGGGCGAGCAAGTCGGCAATCGAACGGGCATTCTCCACGTCCTCCATTGTGTAGTAGTCATGGCGATGACTGGAGCAGCTCAGTGCGCCGATGATATCCCCCTGTACCTTCAGCGGCACGTGCAGACGACTGCGCAGCGACAATTCGACGATCGGGCTCGAAAAGGCACCTTCGAAGTGAAATCGCGGATCCGCGCAGGCATCTGGCGAAAGAAGGAAATCCACCTCGCCGGATAAAAGGCTGCGTATTGGACTTCCGCTCAAAAGCGCTGGCGGATGCTTGCTCCAGGCGGTTTCAAGTCCGCTTTCGTACGCAATGTGATATTTGCCATCGACCATCTTGATGCACACGTCGAGATGGTCATGCGGGATGATATGGCTGATTTCGGCAGCCACAGCCTGGATGATGGAGCGAAAATCGAGCTGGCCCGCGAGCAGCCGCGAGATTCCCAGATAGCGGTCGAACAGTGACTCTCGCGCCGGATTGAGCATGCCTGGACCTCCTCCCAAGTCCTTTTCCAATTAAGCGCCTGCTTCACACCTTTGTCCTGCGGAAACCCGCAGATTTTGCGCGAGTATCCGCAAACACATTGCTTGGATGCGCCTGTACAACATCCGCTTTTTTCCTCATTCTCGATCTACTGAGCAACCGGGCCTCAGCGCAATCACTATCTCCGCTTACCGTTGAGGAGCGGCCGGAGATGAGCCCGTCGGGACTAGGGAGGAAATCATGATCATCAGGAAGATGCTGTTTGCATCTGTCGCCACCGTCTGCATCACTGCCTCGTTTTCCGCGATGGCAGATACTGCCGGCAAAAAGATCGCTCTGTCCAACAACTATGCCGGCAATTCCTGGCGACAGGCCATGCTGACGAGTTGGGACAAGATTACCAAGGACGCTGTTGCCAAAGGCGTCGTCGCTGCAGCCGATCCGTTCACCACAGCCGAAAACCAGGCCACCGAACAGGCCGCGCAGATCCAGAATCTCATCCTGCAGGGATATGACGCCATCGTCGTGAATGCCGCCTCGCCGACCGCCCTCAATGGCGCGATCAAGGAGGCCTGCGACGCAGGTATCACCGTCGTTTCCTTCGACGGCATCGTCACGGAACCCTGCGCCTGGCGCATTGCGGTGGATTTCAAGGCAATGGGCGAAAGCCAGATCGAATACCTCACCAAAAAACTGCCGAAGGGTGGAAACCTGCTGGAGATCAGAGGTCTCGCCGGGGTTTCGGTCGACGATGAAATTCACGCGGGCATTCAGGCCGGCGTCCAGAAAAATCCGCAGTTCAAGATCGTCGGATCCGTCAATGGCGACTGGGCTCAGGATGTCGCTCAGCGTGCGGTTGCCGGCATTCTCCCAAGTCTTCCGGAGATCGCGGCCGTCGTGACCCAAGGCGGCGACGGCTACGGTGCCGCTCAGGCCTTTGCGGCAGCCAAGCGACCAACCCCGACGATCGTCATGGGCAACCGCGAGGACGAACTCGTCTGGTGGAAGCAACAGAAGGACAAGAACAGCTACGAGACCATGTCCGTCTCGATCGCTCCGGGAGTGTCGACCCTGGCTTTCTGGGTCGCCCAGCAAATCCTCGACGGCAAGGAGGTCAAGAAGGACCTGGTCGTACCCTTCCTGCGTATTGATCAGGATAACCTCGAGGCGAACCTCGCTAAAACCCAGAAGGGTGGCGTAGCGAATGTTGAATATTCGCTCGAAGACGCCCAGAAGGTGATCAGCGCCGCAAAGTGACGGTTGAGAGAGCCGATGTGGAAGGCGGTGTCGCCAGGCGCCGCCGGCCATATCTCAACGGCCGCCCGATCGAGCCCATAGACGCGAGCCTTCATGACTGCAAACCTGATGAAAAATGAGGTGGTCGCCGCGCGCGGCATCAAGGTCGCCTTTGGCGCCGTAAAGGCGCTTGACGGTATCGATCTCGTTATACACGCCGGTGAATGTGTTGGTCTCGTCGGACACAACGGGGCTGGTAAGTCGACCATCGTCAACGTCATCAATGGCGGCCTTTCACCCCAGGAAGGAGTGGTCAGCTATGGTGGCGAAACCAGTGGCCATGGAATTGCCACGGCGCGTGCCAATGGCGTGCGCTGCGTCTTCCAGGAGCTTTCTCTCTGCCCCAACCTGACCGTCAACGAAAATGTCAGGATCATGCATCCTGACCTGAAAGGCTGGAATTGGCGCAGCCGCGCTTTGGAGCTGGTAAAAAAGCAGCTTCAGGACATATTCCCCGGCCATGGCATAGATTGCGACAGCACGGTCGACGATCTTTCGATTGCCGAACGCCAGATGGTTGAAATTGCCATCAGCTTTGCGGGGTTTGGTGCCCCACCGAAGCTCGTCATCCTCGATGAACCGACCTCATCGCTGGATGCAGGACTTGCCGCGCAGATGATGGCCTATATCCGACGCTTCGTCGCAGACGGTGGGGCGGTCCTGCTGATCTCTCACATTCTTGGGGAAATTCTGTCGACCGCCGACCGTATCGTCGTAATGAAGGACGGCCGTGTTGTCGCTGACCGCCTGGCCTTGGAATTGAATACCCGGAGTCTCGTGGAAGCCATGGGCAACGTGGTGCGCGAACAGGAATATCTGCGCTCGGGCGCCGCAAGGTCAGGCTCACCCGTACTTTCGATGGCGCCACGACGCGGACGTGGGCTTGCCTTTGAGGCCTACCGCGGCGAAATCGTGGGACTCGCTGGCCTTGGTGGCCACGGTCAAACCGAAGCACTTCTCGACCTCTATCTTTCACGCAACAGCAACTGGTGGCCGGCGCGAAGGGACGAGCTTGCCTTCGTCGCGGGAGACCGCAGCCTCAACGGCACCTTTCCACTCTGGAGCATCCTGAAGAACCTCAGCATAGCCTCGCTGCAGGATCTTTCCTCACGCACGTTCATCGACAACCCGCGAGAGAACCGACTGGGCCTTGGTTGGAAGAACCGCATAGAGATCCGTACTCCCGACCTGGAAAACCGCATCCTGTCGCTCTCCGGCGGCAATCAGCAGAAGGTACTGTTTGCCCGCGCACTCGCCACGACGGCGAGAACCGTGCTGATGGACGACCCGATGCGCGGTGTGGACGTCGGAACCAAACAGGAGGTCTACGAAATTCTGCGTTCCGAGGCCGCTTCTGGCCGAACGTTCATCTGGTATTCCACGGAAATGGACGAGATCCGACTTTGCGATCGCGTCTATGTCTTTCGCGAAGGAGGGATCGTCGCCGAACTCGCCGGTGACGAGGTCACCGAAAAGAACGTCCTCGCCGCCTCATTCAGCGCCGGAGAAGCGGCATGAAAATTTCTTCCGGCGCCGTTCGGCTCGTCATTCCGGCCGCTTCGCTGGCGGTTCTGCTGGCCGCCGTCTTTTATATGCAGCCGCGTGCCATGAGCTATACGGGACTCAACCTGCTCTTCAATCTCGCCGTGCCGATTGCACTCGCAACGGTGGCGCAAATGCTCATCATGGCGGTCAACGACCTCGACCTCTCGATGGGCACATTCGTCAGCTTCTGCGCCTGCGTCACGGCCACCTTCCTGCAGGCCTCACCGGCGACCGGTATCCTGATATTCTTGGGCGCCATCGCGGCTTACGCAGCGATCGGCGTCATCATCTATGTCCGCGAACTTCCGGCAATCGTCGTGACGCTCGGCATGAGCTTTGTCTGGGGCGGCCTCGCGGTGCTGATCTTGCCATCGCCGGGCGGCGCGGCGCCTGGATGGGCGCGCTGGCTGATGACGTCGAAGCCGCCGTTCGTCCCGATGGCAATCGTCGCCAGCGTGGTGATCGCTCTCGCCACCCATTTCCTCATCATGCGATCGTCCTTCGGCGTGCTCATCCGGGGCGTGGGCGGCAATGTCCGTTCGGTCGAGCGCGCCGGCTGGTCGATCGTCAAGGTGCGGGCCGCCGCCTATGCGCTCGCAGGCCTCTTCGCGATGCTGTCCGGTATCGCACTGGTCGGCCTGACGACCTCCGCGGACGCCAATATCGCGCTCCGCTACACCTTGCTTTCGATCGCAGGCGTCATCCTCGGCGGTGGTGAATTTGTCGGCGGCAAGGTCTCGCCGATCGGTGCCGTCATCGGCGCGTTGACACTGGCGCTAGCCGGCTCCTTCCTCTCCTTCATGCGCATCTCGCCGGATTGGCAGATTGGAGCCCAGGGCGCGATCCTGATCGTCGTTCTGGCGATGCGCCTGTTCCTCAACCGATTGGAAAAGCGGGAGAAGAGCCGATGAATGCCCATCGCCTGCTCCTCGCCAAACCCTGGATCTGGTCTTTCGCAGCAACGGCCAGCGTCTGGATCATCACCGTGCTTTTCACCGGTGGAGCGAGTTCGCTCGGATTGTCTCAGGCGGCTTTGACCTTTGCCGCGTTCTCCGTCATCGTCGGCATCGGCCAGATGTTCGTCATCACTCTCGGGCCGGGCAATATCGACCTGTCCGTACCGGCCACGATGACATTGTCGGGCACGCTGGCGTTGAAACTGATGGATGTGCAGGACAGCATGATCCTGGTCGGTCTCGTCTTGTCCATCCTGCTTGGCGCCATCATCGGTCTTGGCAATTACGCGCTGATCAAACTGTTGAAAATCCCGCCGATCATCGCAACCTTGTCGATGAGTTTCATCGTCCAGTCGACGGCCATCTGGACCAACCGCGGCCTGCGCATCAAGCCGCCGGAAACGCTTGCAAGCTTCACTACTTCCAGCCTTTTTGGCATCCCCAACGTCGCGCTCGTAGCTCTGATCCTCTCCGCGGTTGCGTGGCTGCTCCTGGAAAAGACCATTTATGGGCGCTGGATTTCTGCCATCGGCCAGAGCACCTTTGCAGCGCGGATGGCGGGTGTACCGGTCGACGGTACACGGCTGGTGACCTACATGCTCTGCGCTGTGCTTGCCTCTGTCGGCGGCTATCTGCTTGCCAGTTTTTCCGGCGGTGCCGCCCTCAACATGGGGGCGGAATATCTCCTCATGTCGATCGCGGTCGTCGTGATCGGCGGCACAGCGGTGGCAGGCGGAAATTCCAATATCCCAGGCATCTGGGGAGCCTCGCTCTTCATGTTCCTCGTTGTGTCGATGCTGAACACCTATGGCTTCGGCGCGGGCTTCCGTCTCATCCTTACGGGCCTCATCATCATTGCCGTCATCCTCGTGGCCGGCGGTCGCCGATCCACCCGATGAACTGAAATCGGACAACAGCCATGCCTCAGAAATTGTCGATTTATGAAATTCACGACGAGCGCTTTCGGCAGATGATCGTCGCCAGCGCAAGACTTGAGGAACTCTACAGCGAATGCCGGTGGGCAGAGGGGCCTGTTTGGTTCGCTGATCTCAACTGCCTTATCTGGAGTGATATTCCCAACGAGCGCATGTTACGCTGGGTGCCAGATGGGGGCGTGTCGGTTTTTCGTTCTCCCTCCAACTTCGTCAACGGTAACACGCGCGACCGTCAGGGCCGGCTGATATCATGCGAACATGGCGGCCGGCGTGTCGTGCGAACGGAGATCGATGGCACGCTTACGATCCTGGCAGATCGTTACCAGGGCAAGCGGTTGAACTCTCCCAATGATGTCGTGGTGCGTTCCGACGGCAGTATCTGGTTTACCGACCCGACTTACGGCATCAAGTCCGACTACGAAGGCTATCGGGCCGAGCCCGAACAGGCTACCCGCAATGTCTATCGGCTGGATCCCGAAACCGGCGCGCTCAACGCCGTGATCACCGACTTTGGCCAGCCCAACGGGCTCGCCTTTTCCCCCGATGAATCCAGGCTCTATGTGGCCGATTCCGCTTCAAGCCACGACGTGACTGCCCCGCGTCACATCCGCGTCTTTGAGGTTGTCGACGGCAAGACCCTGACGAATGGAAGGGTCTTCTGCAGTCTCGATAACGGCCTGCCGGACGGCTTTCGTATCGATGTGAAAGGCAATCTCTGGACAAGTGCCGGCGATGGAGTCCATTGCTTCTCCCCCGAGGGAATCCTGCTCGGCAAGATCCTGGTGCCGCAAACGGTCGCCAATCTCACCTTTGGCGGTCCTCGTCGCAACAGGCTCTTTATTGCCGCCACCACGTCCGTCTACTCGGTCTTCGTGGCGACAAATGGCGTGGCCCTCGGCTGACCACGCCGGCCGTGTCAGCTTAACGCGTGCAGATCAACCCTGCTTTTCGGCACAGATCGCATAGCGGTGCTGGGTGGCTCGTTCGAGCCCCTTCAAGAAGCTGAAGTTCTTGCGCTGGCTGCGGTGGATCGCTCCCAAACGCGTATCGACGGTAATCTTGTCGAAACCTGCTTGCTTGAGCAGCTCGACAACCGCCTCGGCGCGAGCCCCCTGCGAAAAATGGACGCGCGAAAGAATGCTTTGGTGGGTCTGAGCAAGTGCCGGCGTGTGCGGACCGTTCTGCTGCCCGCTCCCGCCAAAGCCCACTTTCACCAGCAAGGCAGAGAGCTTCTTCGCAAGACGCGACACCAGGGTCGGATTGACGAAATCGCCATCGATGATCAGGAGCCGGCCCGATGGCTTCAGCACCCTGTGCCATTCACGAAAACAGGCCACGGGATCGACAAGCGTCCAGACCAGATGGCGATTGGTGATCACGTCATAGCTATTGTCATCTTCCATGGTGCGTTCGGCGTCGCCCATCAGGAAGCGGATCTGCCGGCCCCGTTTCTTGGCTTTGGCCCGCGCCCGCTCCAGCATGGCTTCCGACCAGTCAATCCCCGTGACCTTGAAAGAGAGATCATCGAGGAGATGAGAGACAACAGCAGTTCCGCAGGCAAGATCCAGCGCTGCCCTTCCCGTGCCGTCTCCGAGATGCTTGCGCAAAAGGGAGTGCCACGCTGACCTCTCGTCTTCCGAGAAGATTTCATGCCCTGGCTGGCTATCGAAGGTCTCCGCCCTGAGCGACCAGTAGGCTTTGATCTCGTCGCGGAGATCATGGTTGCTGAGGATGGGCTGATTGAGCATGTCACACCTTTCGAAGGCCGGTCGAACTAGATTGGAAGCCTTCTAAAAGATATTTCTTGACGACGGAAGTCATGAAAACATAAATCCCAGCAATTCACACCCACACAGGAGAGGAATCCGTGTTGAAGCTCAAGATGGTGGCCGGTGCCGCCACCGTTATGCTTGCGGTTTTGCCGGCGATTGCCACGGCTGCCGAAAAGATCAAGGTTACCGACATCTCCGGCCGCGAGGTCGAGGTGAGCGTACCGGTCGAGCGCGTGATCCTCGGCGAGGGCCGGCAGATCTACTTCACGGCTGCTCTCGATACCGATGAACCCTTCAAGCGCGTCGTCGGCTGGCGCGACGATTTCAAGAAGGCGGATCTCGACGGCTACAACATCTATCTGAGCAAGTTTCCGCAGATGGCGAATATCCCCACCTTTGGGGGCATGAAGGAAGGCACCTTCGACATCGAACAGGCCGTCGCGCTGAAGCCTGACGTGATCATCATGAACACCGAGGCGAAGTCGGCGACCGAAGAAAGCGGCTATATCGAAAAGCTCGCCAAGGTCGGCATCCCGCTCGTGTACATCGACTTCCGGGAAAAGCCGATGGAAAACACCGATGATTCCATGCGCATCATCGGCAAGTTGTTCGGCAAAGAAAAACGCGCCGAGGAGTTCGTGAAGTTCCACGACGAGCAGATTGCCCGGGTGACGGACAAGCTTGCAAAGGCGACCGATCTGAAGAAGCCGGTGGTCTTTATCGAACGCGCCGGCGGCTATTCGGACGATTGCTGCATGTCCTTCGGCAACGAGAACTTCGGTCGCATGGTGGAACTCGCCGGCGGCACCAACATGGCCAAGGGCATTATTCCCGGCACCTTCGGCACGGTGAACCCCGAGCAGATCATCGCATCCAATCCCGATCAGGTCATCGTGACCGGATCGAACTGGGAGCTCTACGTTCCCGGCGGTGCCTGGGTCGGCGTAGGCCCGGGTGCGGACAAGGCGAAGGCTCAAGAAAAGCTCGCCGCGCTGATGAAGCGGCCTGCCTTCACTGGCATCAAGGCAGCAACAAACGGCAACGTGCATGCCATCTGGCACCAGTTCTACAACAGCCCGTATCAGTTCGTCGCCGTGCAGCAGATCGCCAAGTGGCTGCATCCCGAAGTGTTTGCCGACCTCGATCCGGATGCAACCTTCAAGCAATTGCACGAACGGTTCCTTCCCGTCGCCTACAAACCCGGCTACTTCGCGTCGTTGAAGGCGGGCCTCTAATTTTTCGTAAACCGAGGAGCCGGCGGTGCCAACCCGCCGGCTGCCAAAGGATAGAGCAATGATTGTCACACGGTTCGTTCGGGCGCTTGTCGCCCTTTCTTCGCTTCTGGCTACCTCGGCTCTTGCTGCCGAGATCACCGACGTCGCCGGCAGAACGGTCGATATCGACTTGCCTGCCAAACGCGTAATTGTCGGAGAAGCGCGCCAGGTCCACGTGATCGCTGCCTTGCGCGGAGAGCAGACCTTCGACACCATCGTCGGCTGGCGTGACGATCTCTTGAAGAAGGATCCCGACAGCTATCAGGCCTATGTCGAACGCTTCCCCAATATCGCTAAACTTCCGCAATTCGGTTATGTGCCTCAGGGCAATTTCGATCTTGAAACGGCGATCACCCTTTCCCCCGACGTCATCACCTTGAATCTCGAAGCTGCCAAAGTGGCGAAGGAAAGCGGCTTCGAAGACAAGGCAGCAGCGGCCGGCATCAAAGTCGTCTATCTCGATTTCCGCATCGACCCGGACAAGAATACCGAACGTTCCATCGACATCCTGGGAAAGCTGTTCGGGGCGAGCGACAAGGCAGAAACCTTCAAGACCTATCGCAAGGCTCAGATCGCCCGAGTTACCGATCGCCTGGCGGGCGTGAAGGATTTGAAGCGTCCAAAAGTGTTTATCGAACGGTCACCCGGTATTTCGGGGGAAGACAGATGCTGCCGCACTTTCGGCCCATATAATTTCGGATCCATGGTCACTCAGGCCGGGGGTCAGAATATCGCCGACGGTATCATCAGCACCACCTTCGGCGATCTCAATCCCGAGCAACTGGTCGTATCCGACCCGGACCACGTTATCGTCACCGGCTCCAACTGGGCCGCCGAATCCGACATCAACCAATTTGTCGCCGTCGGCCGGGGCGCCGATCTGAAAGCTGCGCGCGAACGTCTCACGAACCTGATGAAGCGTACCCCGTTTCCCGAGGTGAAAGCCGCAAAAACGGGGCAGGTTCATGCCGTCTGGCATCAGTTCTACGGCGCACCCTACGAGTTCATTCCGATCCAGCAATTCGCTAAATGGTTCCATCCGGAGCTGTTTGCCGATCTCGATCCGGAGGCAACCTTCGTGGAGTTTCATAAGAAATTCCTACCTGTCACCTACAAGCCCGGCTATTTCGTCTCGCTTGAAAAAGGACTGAACTGATGGCGGTTTTGATACAGCAGCAGTCTGTTGTCGAAGGGGGCCAGCGTTACCGAAACCTCGCAGCGCGGAGGATCCTGATCCTCTGCTGTCTGCTAGCGGCCCTCGCCCTTAGCGTCGCCATCGATATCGGCCTCGGTCCGGCCCGCTACTCATTGGGTGAGGTCTTGGCTGCGATCTTCACGCCGGACGCAGTATCGAATCAGCTTCGCGTGGTGATCTGGGATATCCGCATGCCGATCGCGTTGATGGCCGTTACCGTGGGTGCCTGCCTCTCGGTTGCCGGGGCGCAAATGCAGACGATCCTCGCCAACCCCCTCGCCAGCCCCTTCACCCTGGGAATTTCGGCCGCAGCCGGCTTCGGCGCGGCTCTGGGCCTCGTTGCAGGCGTGGCGGTCTTTCCGGCCGCCGTGCAGTACATGGTTCCCATCAATGCGTTCCTGATGGCCATGGCCGCCTCACTCTTCATCTACGGTGTCTCGACACTCAGAGGCGTGACGGTCGAGACAATCGTCCTGCTTGGCATCGCCTTGGTCTTCACCTTCAACGCACTCCTGTCGCTGCTCGAATATCTCGCCTCAGAACAGGCACTTGCCGCTGTTGTCTTCTGGACGATGGGTTCGCTCACCAAGGCCACATGGAGCAAGGTGGCAGTCACCGGGGCGATACTGGTCGTCGTTATTCCGCTGTTTGCCCGCAATGCCTGGGCGCTGACGGCACTGCGGCTCGGCGACGAGAAAGCCTCCTCCTTCGGTGTCAGCGTCAGAAGGCTCCGTTTGGAAACCATGATGCTCGTAAGCCTCCTTGCAGCGATCCCGGTCTCCTTCGTCGGTACGATCGGCTTTGTAGGACTGGTCGGTCCCCATATCGCGCGCATGCTCGTCGGCGAGGACCAGCGCTTCTTTCTGCCGGGGTCTGCCATCTGCGGGGCTTTGTTGCTTTCAGCCACTTCCGTCGTATCGAAAATGTTGATCCCGGGTGCAATCCTGCCGATCGGCGTTATCACGGCTCTCGTCGGAGTCCCCTTTTTCTTCTCGCTGATCTTCACCAACAGGAGGCGCGCATGGTGAGCCTTGAGCTTTCCGGTGTGGGAGCGCGTTATGGCCGCACTCACATCTTCGCCGACATTACCACCGGCCCAATTAAAGGGGGTCATCTGACGGCGGTGATCGGACCGAACGCCGCCGGCAAATCCACACTCTTCAAGCGGATCGCCGGGCTGCTCAAAGGCGAGGGCGTCGTCGAGGTCTGCGGTGAAGACGCCTTATCGCGACCGATCTGCTATATGCCCCAGGATACTGGCGCCAACGCGGTCCTGACCGTCTACGAATCCGTACTGCTCGCCGCAAAGCAGGGGGCCGGCTGGCGCGTTGCAGACCAGGATCTCGCCGGGATCGATGAGATACTTCATTCGCTTGGCATCACCGATCTGGCATTCCGGGATCTCGGAGCGCTCTCGGGCGGACAGCGTCAGCTTGTTGCGATCGCGCAGGCGCTCGTCCGCAGGCCGCAGGTTCTTCTGATGGATGAACCGACGTCGGCACTCGATCTCTTCCGGCAGATCGAAGTGCTGCAGTATATGCGCGGGCTTGCCCGAAAGAGCGGGATCGCCGTGCTGATTGCGCTGCATGATCTCAATCACGCCATGCGATACTGCGATCATACCATGGTCGTCGCCGACGGCCGGCTTATTGCCAACGGGCCTACGACTGAGGTCATTACGGCATCGCTCCTCAGCGACGTTTACCGGGTCACCGCCCGCATCGAGACCTGTACCCATGGACGACCACTGGTTATCGTCGACGGCACCGCTTGAGCCGAAAATCCTTCGTCGCCAAGTTCCTTTGCCTCCTATCATCTGCCTAGAGATGCCCGGCGGTTCAGCGAGGAAGTGCGCAGATCCGACCGCGCACTCTTAAGAGGGTGCTTCCAGACTTCGAACTGAGGTCTCGTGTCGCGCAAACACTAGGTCAAGCTGGGTAGATTTCGGCTCGAACCCAAATAAGGGGAACGCTTGCGTCTTCCACGAAAGGAATCTGCAAACCGGTTGGCGTGGAGAGATTGCGACACCGAATTCATCGCCGGAATTAGAATAAACTTCCTTGAAGAAAGTGCCGTGAAAATCAAGATTGCAAGTAGCTGCATTTCAGATCGGCTTCAGCATCAAGAGGAACACCATGAGCCTGCGTATCAACGACATCGCCCCGGATTTCACGGCGGAGACCAGCCAGGGCACGATCCATTTCCACGACTGGATCGGCGATGGCTGGGCCGTTCTGTTTTCGCATCCGAAGAACTTCACCCCGGTTTGCACGACCGAACTCGGCACCATGGCTGGCCTTGAAGGCGAGTTCAAAAAGCGCGGCGTAAAGATTATCGGCATCTCCGTCGATCCGGTCGAAAGCCACGAAAAATGGAAGGGCGACATCAAGACCGCTACCGGCTTTGACGTCGAATATCCGTTGATCGGCGACCGCGACCTCAACGTTGCCAAGCTCTACGATATGTTGCCTGCCGGTGCAGGCAGCTCGTCGGAAGGCCGCACGCCCGCGGATAATGCCACTGTCCGCTCCGTCTACGTCATCGGTCCAGACAAGAAGATCAAATTGATCCTCACCTATCCGATGACGACCGGCCGCAATTTCAACGAGATCCTGCGGGCGATCGATTCCATCCAGCTGACTGCCAAGCATCAGGTCGCTACGCCTGCGAACTGGCAGCAGGGCGACGATGTCATTATCACCGCCGCCGTATCGAACGAGGATGCAATCACCAGGTTCGGCTCATTCGACACGGTCCTGCCTTACCTGCGCAAGACCAAGCAACCGGCTGCCTAGCGGTCTTTTTTCAAAGCTCGGAGACCCCTGCAACGATCGCGCGGGGGCACCCTGCCTTTTTGAGCGGCCGCCAAGCGTGGCCGAACCCCTTCGTGACACCTGCGCGCCGTAAATATCAACCGAGCCGTATCTCGGTCTGCTGGTCGAAGAGGTGGAGGTGAGACGGGTCGAAACACAGACCTATCACCTCACCGGATCGGATCGCCGCACGGTTGTTGAGCACGATGACAAGTTCCGGCTGCGTCGCCGTGGTGATGTAACTGCTGGCGCCCGTCGTCTCCACCGCGCCGACCGGCAACCGCAACATCGCATCCGCGTCGCCTGCGAGCTCAAAATGCTCGGGCCGAATACCGACCAGTAATGGCTGACCCGCCTTGACGGGTTTCATGAACGGAATCGTCTGTGGCTCGTCGAACTCGAGGAGGAGAGACTTTCCATCGGAGCCGGACGACGCAGGTACAAAATTCATGGCAGGTGAGCCGATGAACCCGGCAACAAACTTGTTCACCGGACGGTCATAAAGATCAAGCGGCGCGCCTTGCTGCTCAATAATACCCTGGCGCATCACGACGACATGATCGGCCATGGTCATCGCCTCAATCTGATCGTGCGTGACATAGACCGAGGTTGCCTTGAGGCGGTCATGAAGGGCGCGAATCTCCTTACGCATGTGCACGCGCAGCGCGGCATCGAGATTCGACAATGGCTCGTCGAACAGAAACGCTTTCGGATTGCGGATAATCGCCCGGCTCATCGCCACACGCTGGCGTTGACCGCCCGAAAGCTCCCTGGGATAACGGCCAAGGAGATGGGAAAGGCCGGTCGTCGCCGCGACCTCCTCGGCCTTGCGCTTTGCCTCAGCTTTGTCGATACCGCGAATGCGAAGACTATAGGTCAGGTTTTGCTCGACAGTCATATGCGGATAAAGCGCGTAGGATTGAAAAACCATGGCAAGGTCGCGTTTGCGGGGCGGCACCCCGTTCATCTTTGCACCTGCAATCACAAGATCCCCGCTCGAGATCGTCTCAAGACCCGCCAATGAGCGCAGAAGCGTCGATTTTCCGCAGCCTGATGGTCCGACCAATGCCACGAACGCGCCTTTGCGGATTTTCAGATCGATATCCCGCAGCGCATGGTAGGCGCCGTAATATTTGTTGATACCCGTCAGCTCGATCTGATGCACTGTCATTTGAGAGCTCCCGACGTCAGGCCGGACACGATCCGGCGCTGCAAGAGGACGAAGATGGCAAGGATGGGCGTCACATACATTGCCGCATAGGCCATGATATTGTTCCACTCGTTCGTGTTAGGCCCCATGAAAGAGTTGAGCCCCACGCTTGCCGGCTGGTATTCGATCGCCTGGATCATCGACTTCGAGTAGACGAATTCACCAAAGGCCTGCATGAAAATCAGGATCGCACTCACAAGAATGCCGTTGCGCGCAAGCGGCAGCACGATGTGGAAAAACGCGCCAAACCGGGAATTGCCGTCGACGAGTGCGGCTTCCTCGAGCTCTATCGGTACGCTCATGAAGGTGGCTCGCACCAGCACCACAAAAAACGGCATGCTTTTGGCTGCGATCGCCAAAATCACCGCAGTGCGCGGATAATCCAAGAGACCGATCTGCGAAAATCCGACGAAGATCGGTGTGATCATCAGCGAGGCCGGCAGCACCTGCAGCATCAAAATCAGGAATAGGCCTGCATCCACCCAGGCATTGCGGTAACGAGCAAGCACATAGGCGCAGCCCGTCCCAAGAATGGCGATCATCAAAACCGCCCCCGAGGCAATCACCACCGAATTCCAGAGATAACGACCGACATTGCGGCTTTCCCACACCGAGCGGTAAATGCTCCATTGGGGATCGGCCGGCCAGAACGACGGAGGCGAAGCAAACATGGCCGAGCCTGTTTTGATCGCCGTCACATACATCCAGTAGAGTGGGAACAGATAAACCGCCGCAAGCAGAACTGCGATCACCAACATGACTTTGTCGCGCAGGGCAAAACTCATCCGCGCACCTCATGGCGCGTGGAACGCACATAGACGACCGATGCAATCATCACAAAGACGATCATGATGACCGATATCGTTGCCCCTTGAGCAAAGTCATACTGTCGGAAGGAAAGGTCCCAGGCCCAATATTGCGCGACATTGGAGGAATTGTTTGGCCCTCCAGCAGTGATCGCGGCAAAAAGGTCGAATTGCTGCAGCGTGAAGATCAGGCCCAGCGAGATGATCGCTCCAATCGTCGAACGCATCATCGGCAAGGTGATGGTGAAGAAACGCTGGAAGACATTGGCCCCGTCAAGCTCGGCAGCCTCGTAAAGATCCTGAGGTATCGTCGACAACCCGACCGACAACAGGATCATGTTGAACGAAATGCCGAGCCAGATGTTGGCTATGACGACGGCCCAGAGCGAAAAACTCGGGTCGGAGCGCCAGAAAATGTTTCCGGTGATCAGCCCGGATTCCCGCAGCAAATAGTTCAGGACACCAAAATCACCGGACAAAATCCAGTTCCATATGGCGCCGACCACCAACCCCGGCATCACCCAAGAGACGAGAAAGAGGCCACGCAGCCAGGAGGCTCCGGGAAAGTTCGTCCAGAAAAAGAGGGCAAGCCCAAAGCCTATGATGAACTGGCCGGCAATCGAGGCGCTGACGAAGAGCGCCGTATTCTTAAGGATCGGCCAGGTCTCCGGCATGGAGAACAAGGTGGCGTAGTTCTTCAGACCAACGAAGGGCCGAAAAAACGTTCCAAGACTGAACATATCCACTTCCTGGAAGCTCATGACGATATTGTAGACCAGCGGCAGGCCCGCCATCATGAACAGGAAGGTGAGCGGCACCGACACCAGCGCGATATCGAATCCTCGCCCGTCGCTGATGGAAAGAAGCAATCTCCTCATGTTTCCTCCAGATCGGTATTTACCCCGGTCCGGAGCCGCAAGGACTGGCCACGGCGGCCCCGGCCGGGAGGAAGGAAAGGACGGCTAGCGAAATAGCCGTCTCAGTATCAGCCAAGCTCCGCCTTGATCTTCTGGTCGGCCTGATCGAGGGCGTCCTTGGGGCTCATCTGGCCGGTCAAAGCAGCCTGGATGGCATCCTGGATGGCCTTGGAAATTTTAGGCCAAGCCGGATGCGGCCCACGCGGCTGCGCATATTGCAGCTGCTCCTGGAAGACCTTCAGCCCGGCATCCTTCAGCGGCTGACCGGTCGGCGGAATAGCAAGATCCGAGCGGGCTGGCAGCTGGCCGAAATCCTTGAACATCCGGTTGTCCTGCGATACGAAATATTCAAGGACTTTAAAGGCTTCTTTCGGGTGCTGGGTTTTCGAGAAGATTGCCCAGTTGAAATCACCCATCGCCGACGAGCGTTTCGAGCCAACCTCCGGAAGCGGCAGAAGCGCCACCCCCCAATCGAACTTTGCTTCCTTGACCATGCGGTCCAGTTCCCAGGGGCCGGAAATTGCCATGGCAGCGTTACCCGAGTTGAAAGTCCCGGTGGAATCCCATTGGCTGCGGGTCAAAGTATCGCGGGAGGCGAGTTTCTCGTCGACGATCGTCTTCCAGATTTCCAACGCCTTGACGGCTCCCGGCGTGTTGATTTTGTCGTAACCTCCGCCCCCCATCTGCGCCCAGGGAAGGAACTGGAACGTGCCCTCCTCGTTCGCCTTGGCGGAGAAGGTGATCCCATAGACATTCTTGGCGGGGTCGGTCAGCTTGCGGGCGGTATCGACCAGCTCGTCCCAGGTCTGCGGCGGCTTGTCGGGATCGAGACCTTTGGCGCGGAACATGTCCTTATTGTAGTACATCGCGATCGTGTTGGTCGCCTTCGGCACACCGAAATAGCGTTCCTTCCACATCACCGACTTCAACGGACCGGGATAATAGTTGGCAGGCTTGATGACGCTCGACTGCGCGATCATATCGGTCAGATCAAGGAACGCGCCCCGCGATGAAAACAGTGCATGCTCCGGATTGTCGACGGCGATGATATCGGGGGCCTGTCCGGTCGAATACGCTCGCATCGCCTCGCTCACCACATCATCGAACTGGATCTGACGGTATTCGACGGTGATGCCGGTCTTCAGGTTGTTGAAATCCTTGATCAGGTTCGGTGCCGGCTGGATATCGCGATCGAGCGACCAGACGGTGATCTTCACATCCTCGGCCTTCGCCGAGGCCCAAAGCGTCGAGAAGCTTGCGACCGCAAGCGCCCCGACGAGTGCCAGTTTACGAATATCCATGCTCTCCTCCTTCAGGTTGAACTCACTGCGAATGCCTCCTCCAGGTCATCCCGCACGAGCGGCTGCGTCAGGCGGGATCGATGACAAAGTCACCGCCCCGGCAGGACTTCAGATAGTTCAGTGCATGTACCTGGCCGGTCATCTCAAGCGCATCGCGATAGACCGGATCGTGCCAACCCTCGATATCGATCGACCCAGTCCAGCCTGCCAGACGCAGTTCGGACACGACATCCGTCCAGTTGGTGTCCCCGAACCCCGGCGTGCGCATGAAAACAAAAGGATGTTTGCCGAAAATACCGTGTTCGCGGATAACGTCCCAGCGGATCGTCGCGTCCTTGCCGTGGACATGGAATATCTTCGAAGCCCATTTGCGGATCTGCGGCAGCGGCTCGATCAGATAGACCAACTGATGGCACGGCTCCCATTCAAGGCCGATATGATCATCCGGCGTTTCATTGAAAATCAATTCCCAGGCATCCGGATTGTGAGCAATGTTCCAGTCGCCGGTCTGCCAGTTGCCGTCCATCGCGCAGTTTTCGAACGCGATTCTGATCCCTTTGTCGGCAGCGCGCTTGGCAAGCTCGCTCCATATTTCACGATAACGCGGCAGGCTTTCCGGCAATGGCCGCCCCCGCAACCGGCCGGTGAATCCAGCAACGCAGGTGGCGCCAAAGTGATGGGCATTGTCGATGCAGTCTTTCCAGCCTTGCAGCGTCTGCAGGTCTATTTCCGTTTCCTCCAATGGATTGCCGAACATGCCGATGGTCGAAATGGTGATGTCACGGTCACCAATGGCTTCGCGGCAACGCTTGCCGAGGTCACCTACATCCTGCCCATTGGCCGTTTGCCAGAAGAACGGCTGGAAGCTTTCGAAGCCGAGATCGGCGATCTGTCCGATCCGTGCGGCTGCACTACCCTTCGTCGCGCTGACCATTGTCCCAATGCGAATAGATTTGGCTGGATTGCTCACTTCGAAGACCTCATGCTTGAATGACGACAGGTTGACCGGATTTTGCGCTCTCGATGGCGCCGAACACCATGGCCAGGCTCCTGATGTTGTCGAAACCGGCGGTCTCAGGAGGCCGCCCCGTTCGGATCGATTCCAGAAAATCCGCAATTACGCTGGCATGACCGTGCGTTTCTTCTTCACGCGGTGCAGCCGGTACGCCGATGATGCGATGGCCTTTCAGGAGGCCGCGTTCATCACCTGCAACCGTAGCGTCGAAGGCATCCTCGCCGTCCCAGGTGAGCATGCCCTTGGATCCGACCAACCGCCAGCAGCTCTCCCAGCTCGTCCGCCGTCCCTCCGCGCACCAGGAGCCGCGATAGGTGAAGACCACGTCGTCACTAAAGCGGAAGATCGCGTTCGCGGATGCTCCATGCGCATACCATGAGCCAGCCGGATTGGTTTCGACACAATAGACGGATTGCGGATGCCTCCCGCTGACAAAGCGCGCAGCATCGAATGTGTGGATGGCCATATCGAGAAGCAGCACATTGTCCATGGCTTCCCGAAACCCGCCAAAATGAGGCGCAATGAAAAAGTCGCAGTGGATGCCAGTCAGGTCACCCAAGGCTCCGCTTTCGACGACGCCCCGCATCCGACGCACGCCTGAAATGAAGCGGCGATTCTGCACAACCGCGTGTACGCGCCCTGCCTCCCCGGCCAGCCGAACGAGTTGTCGGGCCTCGTCGAGAGATGCGGCCATCGGCTTTTCGCTGAGCACGTGGCAGCCGTGTTTCAGACCCGCAGCGACAACAGCCTGGCGCGCGGCCGGTATCACCACGTCGAAAAGGATATCAGCCTTCGTTGACGCAAGCACCGCATCAAGATCGTTTCCGATTTCGACATTGTTCAGGCCAAAAGTTTCCGCGAGAGATTGGGCGACGACAACATCGAGATCAACCAGGCCAACAATCGTAACCGTTGTCGCCAGATGGGGCTGCGATGCAAGCGCTCGCAGCCACCCATGCGCCATGGCACCACATCCGCATAAGACGGCCTTCAATGTCACGAAACGTCCTCCAGCAGACAAAACTGACGCTCCTTCATCAGTTCCGTAAACGTTTACGATCCTAGTTGCAGATCAGCTTCTGTGTCAATAGGGTTCCGGAAACGATTACGATCTTGCGGGACAAAGCGATGAAGGGCATTCGCCGGCTGGCAGAACATCTGGACATCTCGATTGGCACGGTGTCACGCGCACTCAATGGCAAACCCGATGTCAACGAGGAAACCCGCCGCCGCGTTTTGGAGGCCGCTGAGAAGCTGGGCTACGTCGCCAATCAGTCGGGTCGCGCCCTCCGCAAAGGTGCAACCGGGGTCATCGGCTTCATGATGCAGACAGGCAGGGAAATCACCGGCCAAGGCGACACCTTCTTCATGAGTGTTTTTGACGGCGTTCAGGCAGTTCTAGCGCCACACAAGCTCGACCTAGTCGCGCTCTTGTGTTCGTCGGAAGAGGACCCCGACGACTATCTCAAGCGTATGGTTGCGCGCGGGTTTGCCGACGGAATCATCTTGTCTGCAACGCGGCGTCACGATCCTCGTTTCGAATTCCTGGCGCGCCACCAGATTCCCTTCGTCACCTTGGGTCGCAGCCTGACGGACGTTGGCCAGCCTTGGATCGACCTCGATTTCGAGGGGATGGCGGAGCAGTCCGTCGAGCGGCTGGTCGGCGCCGGCCATCGGGAAATCGGGTTTGTCTGGCCGCATGGCGAGCTCAATCTCGGTTACGTATTTATCGGAAGGTGCCGCCAGGCCCTTGCCCGTTTTGGGTTGACCCTCTCAGAACACAACATCTTCCGGACGACCCCGAGCGAAATGGGAGGTTATAGGGTGGCTCGAGAAATCAAGTCGATTGAGCGGCCACCCACTGCTCTCATCCTGGTCAATGAGACGCTGGTGACGGGGCTTTACCGCGGACTGGAGGAAGTGGGCCTGCAGCCGGGCCGCGATATCGCCATCATCGGCCGACAAAGCCCGCAAGCACGTTTTTTGTCTCCCACCCTCACGGGTTTTGACCTGTCACTTCGCGATCTCGGGGTTGCACTCGCCGAAGGGCTCTTGTCCACCATGCCCGCCTATGCCGAGCTTTATCCGAAGGCTGCCCGCCAGAAACTGTGGCCCATGACGCTGATCGAAGGCGAAAGCGGTTGAGACTGGTTGCTCAGCATAAAAACGGAGGCTCGAATATTCCGAGCTTGCAGAACAACATCCGCCGGACAGCGAGCCGCCGGCTCCATTCTCAGATCACGCCCCACGCCCGGAACCTCCCCCTGCCCGTCAGTTCCCGCAGCGAAAGTTCGGCCGCGATCTTCAACGCTCCCTGAGGGGTGACGCGGAGCGCCTCGGCGATCATGCCGGCAGATACCATTGGCGTTGACAGGACAAGATCGATCAGTTGCGGTAGCTTCGATGATTGTCTTTTGCCAGCCGCCCGATGTTGCATCTGCTGTTTTGCCAGAAGCAGCCGATCATGCTCCTTCAAGCCCAACTCAGCCGCCAGCGTGATCGCATCGAGAAATGCCTTCAACCGGGTGTCCCGGTTTCGGTCTGCACGACGCTCGCGCGCGATCTGTTTCAGCCCGAGATTGATTGTTGCCAGATGTGCGTTTGTGGCGCCAAGTTGCCGCAAGAATGCGGCTGGTAGTTGCCGGCCAAGCCACGGAGCATGCTGAAAGACCTGCAGGACATTCCAGGCATCCAGGAGCAAAGCGGCCCTTAGCAATGGCGGCAGGCCTTCCGTCTCCTGAACGACCGCTTGCCACTCCTCAAGTCGCTCGTCCTCGTCCCAATCCGTCTCATAGACCAGTGGATCCCGTTCGCGCCGCGGCTGGGGCTCGGCCGTTCTGGCTTCGGCAAGCAGCAGCTCGCTTCGCGCTAAAACCGCATCGATGGCGGCAAGATGGACCGCAAGTGGGTCGTCGTCCTCCTCCCCTTCCTCGGGTGAAGACTCAGGGGTTGGAGCGAAGGCTAGTTCGTCGAACCTTTCGTCGCCCCCTCCCCTTCCCCTGAGACTGCGCAATCCTTCAATGCTCAAGGCCCATTGGGGCGGATTGGAAAGAATGCGCCGGCGGGTGCGAAGCAGGTCATGTGCTATAGTGAGTTCATGGGTAGGCGCGCGCGCGCTCATGCCGGCGTCGTACAACACCAGGTCCTCAAGATGGATCAACTCTCCGTCGACCCACAAGGAAGCACATGCTTCGGAAAAATGAGTGCGCGCCGACCATCCCGCCCCGAGCGGCGAACGGCCGATCCGCTCGTCCAGTCTGGCAAGCGCGGACGTTGCTGCAGTCAAGGGTGAAAGCAGACTCTGGAGCGGTAATTTCGAAAGTTCGTAACGCATTGAAAAAGCGTTATCTGATTTGCCTTTTGAAAGCTATAAGGCCGTTCAGTTTCGCCACTGGGCGTTAACCATAATCGCCACTGTCTACGGAAGGCGGATGCTGAGCATAGCTTCAATCAGCATGCTAAAACGACAAACTCGTTCTCCAGAGCAGATCACGAATCGTAGCACTCATAATAGCTGCGTCGGCCGACTCTGGCTAGTCAATCGAGCCAACGGAACCCGATTCCCGAAGCGCCGTTGATTGCCGTTCAGAGAACAATACTCAGATGGATCATCATCTGCGCCACCATAGATCCGTCCTTAGCTGGGAATCCAATAGCCACCGCAATGCCGACGGAGCACTCGTTTCCAGGCCCCACAAGACCTGCCGCGAACGCCAAAAGATAACGGACCCTCGACGACGCCGGTCCCTCGCCCTGCTCTTGCCATCAGACCCCGCATGGAAGAGTACTGACGGTTCAGCAAATTCCCGAACAGCCGCGGTGGCGGCAAATTAATGGTGTTCGCCCTACTCCCCGAAGGGAGCGCCGCTACGACAGGACGGAGGCCAAAGCAGCCGGGGCTGATGAATGGGATTTTGTTGTCGAACCCTCACGAACCTCCTGAGAGCATCGAAGCGGAATTGCTGGAGGCGGAGATGACCGGGCGTTGGCACAGACCTACGTGCAGGGGACATCGACCAGAAGGTTAGGTCTATCGCGGACGCGATCTGTGGCCGTGCCTTTCGGCGCTGTCGATCTCGGCGCTTAGAAGCGGAGAAGGAGTGCCTGAAGGCGACTGTCGGGCGCGCTTATCACAGACATTTACCTATTTGGCTCTCCATCCCATATATAAAAGACCCCAGAAGCGGGTAGCATGATCAACCAAGCAGTGCGGATCGCCCTCGGTATCGACCCGGACCAACGGCGACAGATCGAGTCCGTTGAAATGGCTGGTTGCTGGAGCAACTTGGCCTGATCCAGGCTCCACCGCCACGACCACGCCGCCAATAACCTAATGAACACACACCCTCCACCTCGCCTGCACGAGGCGCGCCCTTGGTCACCACCCAATCCGAAACCAGATATTCAGCCACGCCGGCAAGAGCCGGCCCCGGTGCTCGCGAAGGAGATAGCCCCGCTCGGCCACCGCGAGGAGGCGGAGCGGGGTTCCACTGGCCGCGCAAACGTGGACGCCCGAGATTTCTGTGCCCGCCAATCCCGCTCCATCGAGAGTGACCGAACGCGCGCAGATCCACACTAGGCAGCACCTCTATCCGAGCCGCAAGCATTACGATTGAGGAACTCGACCGTAGTTAGCCGCGGCTAACTTGCAGTCATGAGGAGACCGAAGAGAGCCGGGTTCTGCCTCGGATACGATCGCGCAGCACCTATCGAAGCGCCCGCGAATCTGATTTTCTCAGGAAAGTGCGGCACCCCGGGCCAGAACGGCATGCCAGTTAGCCGCGGCTAACTGCCGGTCGGGTTACCTCTCGTTAACCAAAAAACCCTTGCCAAATCGACAGAATCGGGTCTCTTTCATCAACTGCGGTAAAAATCGTTTTCCTCGCCCAAAACCGTAGTTTTAAAAATTAGGCGCTCAAGTAATGAAGCAAGCTGTTGAGAAGAACGTCGTCCCTCTGGTGGCGGACCTCAAGGGACTTATCCAGCACCATTCCGCTGCACTGTCGGCACAGTTGCAGGCGCATCATCTGGCCGTCTTTCCGCCGAACGCGGAAAAGACGATCCGCAACTTTACCCCGGCTGAGACCGCAAGGATGATTGGCATCGGCGAGGGCTACCTGCGCCAGGTCGCGGCTGAAATGCCGGAACTTGCTGCCAGCCAAACCGGCGGTCGCCGAAGCTACTCGGCCGAAGATATTCAAGCATTGCGCGTTCATCTTGACCAGGGCAGCAGGGGAGGGCGCCGGTACCTGCCCCACCGTCGCGGCGATGAGGCGCTCCAAGTTGTCGCCGTCATGAATTTCAAAGGCGGCTCCGGCAAGACAACCACCTCGGCTCATATGGCCCAGTACCTCGCCTTGAGGGGCTACCGCGTCCTCGCCATCGACCTCGATCCACAAGCAAGCCTTTCGGCCCTTTTCGGGCATCAGCCCGAGCTCGACGTCGGCCCGAACGAGACACTTTACGGCGCAATTCGTTATGATGGCGAACGCCGCCCGATCGCCGAGATTGTCAGGGCCACCTACATTCCAGATCTACATCTCATCCCGGGCAACCTCGAACTCATGGAGTTCGAGCACGAGACCCCCCGCGCACTGATGAAGCGGCAGGTCGGCGACACTCTATTTTTTGCACGAATCGGACAGGCTCTCGCCCAGGCGCAGAATCTCTATGATGTCGTCGTGATCGATTGCCCACCGCAGCTTGGCTATCTTACGCTCTCAGCCCTGACCGCAGCCACATCCGTCCTTGTGACGGTGCATCCGCAAATGCTCGACGTCATGTCGATGAACCAGTTTCTGGCAATGACGGGCGATCTTCTCGAAGAGATCAGCAATGCAGGTGCCCGCTCCGACTATAACTGGATGCGCTATCTTGTAACCCGTTTCGAGCCTAGCGACGGACCTCAGAACCAGATGGTCGCATTCTTGCGCTCCATATTCGGAGAGCACGTACTGATCCATCCGATGTTGAAAAGCACCGCCGTCTCCGATGCCGGGCTTACCAACAACACGCTTTTTGAAGTCGAGCGCGGACAGTTCACGCGCTCGACATATGATCGCGCGTTAGAAGCCATGAACAACGTCAATGCCGAAATCGAGACCCTGATCAAGAAAGCGTGGGGGAGGGCCGCATGAGCAGAAAAGACGTTTTCGCCAATCTGCAGTCCTCAGCCCCAGCTCAGCCGGAGATTCGGCCTTCCAAGAATCGTCTCCGGCCGATCCTCGGTTCACCCGAATTGCTGGAGGACGGGTCACGTTCGCCGGTGGGTGCGATCGGCCAGTCCTTGAATGAAGTGAACGACCGCAATCGTCGGGCCGAAGAGATCGAGCGGCGACTGTCGCAAGGCCATGCCGTCGTCGCCCTGGATACCGCCGATATCGACCCCTCTTTCATTCCTGACCGTATGCCCGGCGCCAAGGAAGCCCATGATCGGCTCGTGGCTTCGATCCGTGAACAGGGCCAACAGGTACCAATCCTAGTCCGTCCTCACTCGGAAATTCCCGGTCGCTATCAGGTCGCCTTCGGGCACCGGCGCCTACGCGCAATCACCGAACTCGGCCTGCAGATCAATGCCGTTGTCCGCGAACTAACGGACGAACAGCTGGTCGTTGCTCAAGGTCAGGAAAACAACGAACGCCAAGACCTCACCTATATCGAAAAAGCGCGGTTTGCGCAGCGATTGCAGCAACGTTTTCCTCGGGACGTCATCATGGCTGCGATGTCGCTTTATAAAAGCGATCTGTCCAACATGCTCTCGGTGATCTCACGCATTCCAGCCGAGCTTATAGACATCATTGGTCCTGCACCCTCGGTCGGGCGGCGTAGCTGGATGGAACTCGCCGACCTTTTGTCCAGTGACAAGGTCATAGAGCGAGCAAGAGCCTTTCTGGAGAAATCCGAGCTCACCGACCGGGAATCTGAAGATCGATTCAAGGCGTTGATCGAGTATCTGAAGCCACGCCCGCAAAAAGCAAAGTCAGATGTCTGGGCCACCGGCACAGGCGCCCGCCTAGCAAAGGTCACTCACAACGACACCCGGGTCGAAATCCTAATCGATCGAAGGGAAGCGCCGGAATTTGCTGCCTTCGTACTCGACCGACTCAAAACTCTGTTCGAAGAGCACCGCTCCAAGAACTGATCGAACCAAAACACAAGCAGGAGCATCCAGCAAAAGAAAAAAGCCCCCGAACGTTACCGTCACGGAAGCTTTCCTCGTAGTCTCGACAGCTTCGAGAATCGCATTTCCGAGAATCACTGTCAAGAGTTTTGGCGCCTTTCGGGCGGGTGGATTTCTTTTGCCTAAACCAAGGTGAAGGCAAATGAGACGTGAATTTATAACGACGCCCTTCGGGCGGCGGTCGATGTCGCTTGGCATGTTGGCAAATCAGCATCTCGCCAGCCAGATCGAGCCTGGAATGCGACGGAACAAGTGGAAGCTGTTTCGTTCCGTCTGCGAGGCCCGTAGAGCGCTGGGCATCAGTGATCGGTCTCTGACCGTTCTGGACGCACTCCTGACTTTTTATCCTGAGGACGAGCTCAACCAGGACAGCAGCCTTGTTGTTTTCCCCTCAAACGCGCAGCTTTCTCTGCGGGCGCGAGGAATGACACCCGCAACTCTCCGCAGACATCTCTCTCTCTTGATCGAGGCCGGGCTAATTTTCCGCAAGGATAGTCCGAATGGCAAACGATATGCCCGACGCGCCAGGAGCGGGCAAATCAGCGAAGCTTTTGGTTTCAGCCTTGCGCCGATGCTGGCCAGGGCTTGTGAAATCGACGGTCTTGCCGCCGAGACTATAATTGACCGCGAAACCCTAAGAGCGATCAAAGAACAGATCAGCATCTGCCGACGCGATGTCTCCAAACTTCTCGCGACAGCCATCGCTGAAGCGCTTCCTGGAAACTGGAATGACGTGTTGATGGAGTTTCGCGCCATTACCTCTCAAATCCCCCGCAATGCCACACTCCACGATCTCTTGCCAATCCGGCAACGGATGATCGAACTTCACGATCTCATCGTTAACGAATTGAAGTCACAAGTAAAACTGCGAAATCTGAGCGGCAATGAGTCTCAAGATGAGCGCCACAAACAGGATTCAAAACCAAACTTCCTTTCTGATTCTGAACCCCTCTACATTCGTGACCACTTTCCAGCTTCAGATCCAACAGACCAGCACATCGAAAACATACAACAGATGCGGAATAACGCTGAGAATACGATCATTCATACACCATCACCGGAACGGATTACTCTCGAACTGGTGCTCCAAGCATGCCCTCAAATCATCGACTATGCGCCGGCCAGAGCTGTTCGGACCTGGCGTGATCTTGCCAGCGCTGCCATGGTCGTCCGTTCAATGCTCGATGTAAGTACCACTGCCTATGGGAAGGCCTGCGCCGTCATGGGGATGGAAACAACAGCTATTGTCATGGCCTGTATTCTCGAACGTGCAACATCCATCAACTCCCCTGGTGGGTATTTACGTGATCTGACGAAGCGCTGCGAGCGCCGCGAATTTGTTCCAAATGGCATGCTCATGGCCGTCTTGCGGGCACATACCAGACCTCGCATCCCCAGTAGCGAAACTGAGAGATCGGTTAGCTTTCACAAGGAAAAATCATCTCAAGGGAAGCAATATGTTACTGTTTCGCCGGCCTAATGCGGTGCGGGCCGCTCACAACAACTCCGCAGCATCTGCAAGGCTTTGCCGCGACGCAATCAATGCCGGCATCTCGCCGGCTCCAACGCTTGCATACGGGCGTGGAGACGCGGTGTGGGTGATCCTGTCAAGAGGGTGACCGACAGCGAGAATAGCACACGGGTCGAGCGGCCCTCAACGACCGTCCTTGATTGACTATACCTCTGCTTCAGGGAGCGCAAAGGACCTACCAACCACACTATCCCCTGCGGGCGGTAACAATCCATGCGCGGGAGTCAAAGAATACGCCCTCCGTGGTCATATGCGCCTTCAGTAACTCCCGCAACCGCCCCACTACCTCGTTGGGCGCTTCGTCTGTTTGCGCCAGCGCCTGTTTAACCAGGTAGAGATCAATCACTGCAGCAAGCGCCTTATCCACGTCTGGCCCGTAGAAAACCGGTTCTCGTACTTCCGCAAAATCGATCGAGATAAAACAGGCTGTGCGCAGAAGCTGTGTAGCCATGGTGGGATCGCCGAGTGAAAACGGTTTGAAGGCATCTGCGGAAACCGCAGTTCCCGGAGCCAAGGCTTGCCGAATGGCACCAGACCATTCGTTGTGCTCTTGGCTCTGCCAAACCATCCATACGAGGCGCGCGCCGGGACGCATCGCACGAGCGACATTGGCAAACGCCGTCGCCGGATCGGTAAAAAACATCACGCCAAACCGGCTGATGCAGAGGTCGAAGCTGGCAGCGGGAAATGGATGGTTCTGGGCATCACCCTGCTCAAACACCACATTTCGCAATCCCGCTTCGTCGGAACGTCGTCGCGCGATCTCAAGCATCTCCAAGGACGTATCCAAGCCGACTACGGCACCTTCCACCGCCACATTGGCAGCCTCCCGCGCCGATTGACCTGCGCCGCAACCAACATCAAGGACATGGTCACGTATTCCAACGCTTGCAGCACCCCGCAAATACCTATTGTGCCGCTTTAATTCCGCATCGTAGAAATCAGCACGATCCAACATCTCCACCCTCGCTCGGTTTTGTCTCGGTTGTTGGGCTAAGTTTGCTTTTTCGGCGCTTTGGTCTCCCTCTGAAAACCGGTTGCATAATGAGATTGGTTGTGCGATAGCATGACTAGTTGTTAAATGCAATCGGATGGCCAGCCTGCGGCAGGCCCATACATCACGCAGCGGCCGCAATCCTTACTGCCACGATTCCCCTGCACTAGAACCTAAGCACCTGCATCTCAGCTCTCCACATCACCCGTTCCAAGGGAAGGAGCCACCGAAATGACCGAACGCATCATTGTGGCCGACGGCGTAGAGATTGCCACCGAGGCTTTTGGTGAGCCGGCTCACGAACCGACCCTGCTTATCATGGGTGCCATGGCCTCGATGCTGTGGTGGCCCGAAGAGTTTTGCCAGCAGCTCTCCGCCCGTGGCCGGTATGTCATCCGCTACGACAACCGCGACACCGGCCTTTCGACCTTCTATGAGCCAGGCAACCCGCCTTATTCCATGGACGACATGGCCGAGGACGCAATGCGTGTGCTCGACGCTTACGGCATCGATAGCGCACATCTGGTCGGCATGTCGTTCGGCGGGATGATCGCACAGATCGCAGCCCTGACCCATCCAGCGCGAGTAAGCGCGCTGACGCTGATCTCTACCTCGCCAATCGGCGTTGACACCTCGACCCTACCGCAGATTAGCGATGCCTATATGGAGCACGCGGCGGCAGGCGAGAGCGTGGATTGGACGGACGACGCTCAGGTTATCGAATACATCGTTCAGGATACGCGGATCATTGCTGGTATGGCGCATTGCTATGATGAGGAGGAGGCCCGTAATCTTGTGGAGCGCGACGTCAGGCGCGCTAAAAACTTCCTCAGTGCAACAAATCATTTCATATTGAAGCGCAGCGACGTCTGGAAGAGCAAGCTAGGCGAATTGGCCGTGCCCCTTCTCGTCGTCCACGGTACAGCAGATCCGATCTTCCCGATCGAGCACGGCGAACTACTGGCAGAAATCGTCGAAGGCGCAGGATTTCTCCGTCTTGAGGGCGGCGGTCACGAAATTCATCGCGAGGATTGGGATGAAATCGTTTCGTCGATGGACGTTCACACCGGTGCGTAACAATCTTAAAGCTGCCAAATATCTTGTCCGAGCAAAAACGGCACGCCATTTAGTGAAACGACTTAGAGCTTCTTTGATTTGGAGGTTCGTTCGCCAGGAATGGAAACCGGCGAAACATCCAAGTCAGGACGCCGCAGGGAGGTCGGGCATCTGATATGAAACGCTTTGGTATCAGAAAGGCGAACAAGGGGCTTGCGACCAGGATCGTTGCTGGGATCGGCGGCTTTCTGGCTGCGGCCATTTCGCTTGGGGTTTCCATCTACGAGACCCGCAATGCCGACGATGTCCCAAGAGTCATGGCTGGTACCATGATCGATGCAGGGCGCTGGAATGTGACCTTCAATTCTGCTGCCCTGGCCTCGGAAATGCCCGACGGTACCCGGGTGCCGGAAGGCAAGAAAGCATTGGTCCTCGATCTTACTCTGGAAAACCGCTCTGCCGAGACCTCAAACGTCTACGGGGATACCCTGAAGCTCGAGAACATCTCGGATGCACCACGGCCGCAATTTTATCTGGAACGGGACCGCGAAGTCCTCCGGGGCCTGCAGCCACTGATGCCGGAAACCGTTAAGGTGGCCTGGCAGCTGCCGACAGAACAGGAATTGCCGGATTCGATCGAGCTTTCCGTTGTTGGTGCCGTCTTCAAGGCGCAGGACAATCTTTATGCGGCGCCCGGCTGGTTTGCCGCCGAACCTGTAGCGCGGGTCGAACTGCCGCTGGATGACGGAAACTCCCAATGATTCGTGGTCTGCTCGCCGTCGTCATGCTTGCTGCGGCCGGTTCCGCCCTGGCCTTCTTTCAGTCGACGACGCCGCGTTATGCCATGCTGACCGGGCCGATCAGGGTGGCTGGAGCACAAGCGGACACGGTTTCGAGTGACACCTTCAGCGTCAAGGTCAACAAGGTCCTGCGGGCCAACACGATCACCTTTAAGCGGTATGGCCGGAACATCGAGCGGCAGACAAGCGGTGTCTGGCTGCTCGTTTCGACGGAGCTTTGGGCGAAATGGGAAACGATGCCGGTTCGCGCCGCATCGATACGAGGGGCCTCCGGTCGTCTTTATCGGCAGAGCCATCGCGCTGATGGCGCTCC
The DNA here is from genome assembly GCF_002968635.1 of Neorhizobium alkalisoli. Classification (GTDB taxonomy): domain Bacteria; phylum Pseudomonadota; class Alphaproteobacteria; order Rhizobiales; family Rhizobiaceae; genus Neorhizobium; species Neorhizobium alkalisoli. Next base: position 90,977 of record NZ_PVBN01000011.1, read on the forward strand.
CCAGCTTCTATCGAACAAGACGCTGCAGCCGGGCCTGCCGACGACGGGCATGATTGTCTTCGAACTGCCAGAGGAGGAGATGACCGAGATGACACTGGTTCTATCACGTCAGCCCTTTCCACGACTTGAAGACGAGATTGCTGTCTCGCTCGACGGGGCGAACATCCCAGTCCGCGACAGGTTGGAGATCGACGATGACGGCATCTAGCCGAGAAAGGCAACTCTGGTGGTTCTGTCTGCTCAGTCTGCCATTTTTGCTCACCGGCGCCTTTGCCGTCAACGCATGGCGCAATGTGGGCGACTATGTTCACCGGATCGAGCGCATTCGTCCGGGCGATGGCAACGAACCCTTTGCAGGTGCAACTTGGCGGCTTGAGACGGCGCGCCTTATCGGCAACGGGCGCGACACCAAGGTGACGTTTCCGGGACAGATGCGCCTTGTCATCGTGCGTCTGGTGGCATCTGCCGCGGCAGAGATCGGCGAGGGCTGGTCGCAATGCCAGCTCACGCTGAATGACGATAAAGGTCGGCGCTGGCTGCCTCTCGATTTCGCGCTGTCGAACAGCATTAGCCGTGATCTCGATCCCAAGGTTAAACCTGTCGACGGCTGCGGTGCCGCCTCCCGCAATCCGCCGGCAGTGGATGGCGCCGTTCTGATCGAGGAAAAGTTCGTCGTCCCCGCTGAGGCCACCCATTCCTTATCGGTGCACCTCAGCTTCTCTGCAACTCGTCCTGACGCCATCTCTTTTCCGCTTGGGTTGAAATGACGCTCAGCGCGTCGCGCGGTGCCACGAGCGACCCTGAGCAAAGCCGACTTCCAGCGCCGCCGCCAACAGGCATACCTTTATTGGCATGATCAAAACACCATCGCCCGGCGCACTAGGGCTGCCGAGCAAAAGCGAAATCGCCTGCGCGATGATCTGCCATAACGGCAGCTCATGGGGTCCGATGATTTGGGTCGAGCCATACCATGCCCAGGCTGAGCCCCAATCGAGCATGCGGTAGAGCACGATGGCGGCAAGCGCTAGGCCGAACCCTGAATTCAATGCCAAGCCCACACCCTCGGCCAGCGCCCGGTAACGTTTCAACGTGCCCTCGATGAAGTGCGAGATGAAGTCCCGCACCGCCTTGGGCAGAGCCTGCCAGCGTGCGATCGCTCCTGCGACCCGACCTTCCGTGACCGGCCTGTCGCCGTTAATGTCATAGCCGTAGATGAGGGCTGCGGGGGTCATCCATACAACGGGATAAAGGGCATAAAAGAAGAGACTGGTGACGCCGTCGAGAAATGGCGCTGGGGCGGTCTCGGGTGGCGGTGGAAAAATCGTCGCTGCCGCAGCATCCCCGATCGGGTCGACAAGCCCGAAAAATGCACTGATCCTTGCGGGCAGTTGCCCGAGCCACATACGGATCTCGCCCTCCCAATTGGCAATGACGAAGAGACCGATAAAAGCCCAGTTCGCCTCACAGATGACGATTACAATCGGCCAGACCGAGGCCTTGGAGCGCTTGTGCATGAACTTGGCGAAACGCCTGATCACCCAGGCGGCGGCGACCGAGAAAAACAACCAGGCGCCACCGGAAACATCCAACAGGTTGGCGCCCTCACCGAACATCATCAGATCGAGCGACAATTTCGAGTACTCGCGAACCGTGTCGCCGAGGAAACCCCAGGCGGCATAAAAGGCGAAAAAGGGGACGAGGGTCAAAGTCAGAGCGGCGACAAAGCCCGTCGCCTTGCCGTCTTTCGCGGCACCACGCTCCGAGCCGTCAGCGAACCCACGGGAGGCCGCGTCAAGCGCCGGCAGGCCAGGGCGAACGGTCTCGAACATTGCCACGATGACAACAAGCTTCGAGAGGACGACTAGCGCAAGTGTGGAAAGTCCGGCCAGCGCGTTCAGACGACCGATCATCACCGCAAGCTCGGTAAGCAACGTGTTGCAAATGATACCGAGGAGCCAAAGGACCATGAGCTGCGGCCAGAAACGCTTTAGCAAACGAAGCGTCAGCCAAGGCAGCCGCAGCACTCCGCTCAAGAACGGTGCGCTCGTAGAACTGACCACGCCTTCCATCATTCGGTCTCCGATTCAGCTCATCGATTCCGAATGGAACATGGAGAGTAAACCGGCTTGCTGCAACCTTCGAGCCGATGCCGTTTTGTTCGCCTCCTTAGGAGAAGGCGGTATTCACTAACATGGTTAGTCCGATGTCTGGGTTGTTGCCTGTGATTTGAGACGCGCGATCAGCGTCTTTGCGCGGCGGGCTGCGGTGAAGGCCGCCCCGAACGCAACCACTGCGAGGCCAATTGTCAGGATCTGATTGTGCCCGCCCCACAAGGGTTCCAGGATTGACGTCAATCCCGCCGCACTGATTGCAGCCATTCGGTGCTGCTTGGCCATTGGGCCGGAGAAGTCGCTTGGATTGCCTGTGGCCCGGCTAAGTTCTCGGACATAGGCCGTCAGCACGGCGAAAGCGCCCGCCGCCCAGCCGAGACCAGGCATGTCGATTCCATATCCGACGCCTGCGAAGATTAGAAGATCGGCGGCACGATCGGGGAACTCGTTCCAAAACGGTCCGTCCGGCTCTCCCTTTCCGCCTTCCACAGCAACCATGCCATCGAACAGATTGCAAAGCAGCCGCACTTGGCAGAAAAGGACGGCTACCAGTAGACAGGCAACGCGGGACCAACCGATCGTTTGACCGGAAAGATAAAAGGCGCCTCCCGCAATAGCAGCTGCCACGATACTGGCTTGGGATATCTGGTTAGGGGTAATCGTTTTCGACGCCATCCATCGCGCGATCGAGGCTGCCCAGCGGGTGTTGCGGCTTGCCAAAGGTCGCCTGTCGCTTGTCTCAATCATGTGCCGGCACCTCGTCTCGCAAAGATCGTATAGCTGTAGATCGCAGCGTAGCTGGTAGACACCAGAAGCGGAACCGCGACGGTCTTGAGGATTTCCGGTGTTCCGCTTGCCGCATGGATCGCTACGAGAACAGTGGTCGAGCCGAGACAGGCAATGAGCGGTGGCCCCCACAATCGAGTAAGGCCGTCAAACCGCTTAGAAAGTCCATCGATCACCGATTTCAGGAAGAGCGTCAGGCAGGCGGACATCGCTCCCTGCACCAGACCGGAATAGAGCGGTCTTGGCATTTCATAAGCACGATTGGCAAAGACCGCCCAGCCGCCCATGGCGAGAAAAGCAAACAGCACATGAACGGTTCCGCTGCGTAAAAACCATTTCAGCGCATCCGGCATCACAGTGACCACCAATAACGCACGATATGAAAGAAGATCGGCGCCGAGAAGACGACTGAATCCAGTCTGTCGATCAGTCCGCCATGACCTTCGATGAGATTGCCCCAGTCCTTGATGCCGCGGTCCCGTTTGATCGCCGACATCACCAAACCGCCGAAGAAACCCATCAGCGTGATGATGAAGGCAAGAAGTCCTGCCTCCCCTGGCGTGAATGGCGTTATCCACCAAAGCGCAGCACCTATCAGAGTTGCGCTGATGACGCCGCCGACAAAGCCTTCGACGGTTTTCGATGGAGATAGTTTGGGAGCGATCTTGGTATGCCCGAACAGCTTGCCCCACACATACTGCAATACATCGCTCAACTGAACAACGATCACCAGGAAGGCGATCAGCAGCACGTTGCGTCCCTCGTAGCCGGGTATGTTCAGAGTCAGCAACGCGGGGACGTGCGAGGCGCAGAAGACGCAGATCATCAGCGCCCATTGCACCTCCGCAATGCGGATCAGGAAGCGCTCCGTATCGCCTCGGAGCACGGATATTATGGGCATCAGCAGGAACGCGTAGACGGGAATAAAGATCGAGAAGATGCCGTACTCTTCCGCCCAGAGTAGATAATACTGAACTGGCACCACAATGAAGAAGGCTGCGGCAAGTGCCCAGTGGTCGGCCCTGCGGGTATTGATGAGTGTCACAAATTCCCGCAGCGCGGCAAAGGAGCAAAAACCGAATAGAATGAGAACGCCGATGCGGCCCGCTACGAAAGCAATGCCGATCAGGACAACCATGATCCACCAGGCCTTGATCCGGGCATTGAGGTTTTCGATCGACGCGTTCGAACCGGTCGGCGAAAGGCGCTGTTGCAGCACGTAACCGATGGCTGAAGCGAGGATCAGAACGCCGAAGATACCGGCCACCAGCGTTAAGAGGTCGGAACTCGCGGCACTCATTCATCACTCCCTGCAGGCCTAGGAGACAGAGCTAAAAGAGCCGTCTGCATTCGCGCCAGAAAGGCGTCCTTGGCTTCATCCGGTGACAACCGCAGGGCGTTACCGAAGGTGACTGTGCAGATCAGGGGTATCGGGACGATCTCTCCCTTTGGCATTACCCGGTTGAGATTGTTGATCCAGACCGGAACGAGATCGACATCGGGGCGCGCGGTGACCAGATGGAAAATTCCACTTTTGAATGGAAGAAGCGGGGCATCGGACTGGTTTCGCGTCCCTTCCGGAAAGAGGATGAGGGAAGATCCGGTGTCGATCACCGAAGCCATCTGGGCAATGGGATCCTCTGTCCTTTTATCCCGCTCCCTTGCAATGAGAACCGCATTGAAAACGTCACGGCCGATGAAGCGGTTGAGCCGCGATTTCAGCCAGTATTCCGCACCGGCGACCGGACGGGCCTGGTGGCGGAGCCTTGGCGGCAACACCGCCCAAACCAGAACGAAGTCGCCGTGGCTGGAATGGTTGGCAAAATATATGCAGGGGCGGGGCGGAAACCCTTCCTCGGGCCAAATCGCGCGAACCGCCGTGACCGCGCGGGCAAACACGACGATTCCCGCCGCTGCGGCCGTTGTCACAAATGCCTTCATTCACCCCCCGGCAGAAGTTGGCGAGATCCCTGATCAAAACTCTAGCACCGTCGCCGTCGGAAGAAAGTAGCTTTGCAGATTCTAGCTAAAAACAGTGCATGCCGTGTTGGACCAACACAGAAACGACGGGATGTCTATTGATCGTCGAAGTAGCGTCGTGGTGTGACCCCGCGCGCCACTCATCGATGGGTCCCATGCCATGCCTGAGTGGTAGCATTCAGGTCGCATGGCGCTGACCATGTGACAGTTGGTCCAGCTCCGATTTCCCGAATGGCGAGGTAGAAATCTCTCTACCCGTTTCTATATTATCAGCATCTTCGGCAGGTCGGGTGGATGGTCGGAGATGTTTCCCAGCTGGTGATCTCGCTCAAAGAGGGGATATGTCCGTCATTAAGAGGAACAACGTCAGCGTACGCGGTGACGGCGACCGGGCGATGGTTTTTGCCCACGGCTTCGGCTGCGATCAGAATATGTGGCGGCTTGTGGCACCTGCTTTCGAGCAAGATTTCAGGGTTGTCCTGTTCGATCACGTTGGCTGCGGCCAATCCGACCTGGCGGCATACGACCCGGAGAGATATTCCCAGCTGTCAGGCTATGCCGACGACGTGGTGGAGATGTGCCGGGAACTGAAAATCTCAAAGGGGGTGTTCGTTGGGCATTCCGTCAGCGCCATGATAGGCGCGCTTGCCGTTCTGCAAGCTCCCGACCTCTTCAGTGACCTTGTTCTCATCGGGCCGTCGCCTCGATACATTGATGACGGGGACTATGTAGGAGGGTTTTCCGAGGGGCAGATTGAGGAGCTGCTGGACTTCCTGGACGACAATCACATGGGATGGTCCGCGGCAATGGGGCCGGTGATCATGGGCAACCCGGAGCGACCGGAACTTTCCGCTGAGCTAGTGGATAGCTTCTGCCGGACCGACCCCGACATTGCCAGGGCCTTCGCCCGAGTAACCTTCACTTCGGATAATCGGGATGACCTTCCCAAGGTTACCGCGAGAACGCTGGTCGTCCAGTGCAAAGAGGATGTCATCGCTCAGCAGAGGGTGGGTGAATACGTCCGGGATAGGCTGCCGAAGGGGGAGTTGATCGTGATCGACGCCACGGGCCATTGCCCCAATCTCAGCGCGCCGGACAAGGTTATAGAGGTTATCAAGGAATTTGTGTGAACAGGAATCCACAGTGGGGAAGGATGCGCTCATGGAGGATTTAGAAGACCTCTATGAGAACGCCTCCTGCGGCTATCTGTCTTTGGGTGCCGACGGCGTCATTGTTAAAGTAAACAAGACACTCTGTAACTGGTTGAATGCCGACAGCTATGATCTTCTCGGGAAGCGCTTCCATGACCTGCTCAGCGTACCCGGCAAGATTTTCCATGAAACCCACTTCGCACCTCTGTTGAGGATGCAAGGCTACTTCAATGAGGTCGCTCTCGATCTCGTCAGCTCTACCGGTGAGTACATCCCAGTACTGGCCAATGCTCTTGAGAGGCAATCGGAAGATGGTAACCTCCTGTTCACGCGGGTGACGCTGTTTCAAGCAACGGGGCGGCGAAAATACGAGCGAGAGCTGGTGGATGCCCGCCGGGCAGCGGAGAAAGCAAAACAGGATCTTCAAGCTCTCAACGAGGGACTTGCCAGGCGAGTTACCGAAGGCCTCGTCGAACGGATTCGCCTCCAGCGTGGACTTCTTGCGGAACAGGAGGTGGCCCGCCTTCGGGAACAGTTCGTCGCCATTCTGGGGCATGATCTTAGGAACCCGCTCGCCTCTATCGTCGGCGGATTGAATATCCTGTCGAAAGAGTCGCAGACGGAGAAAGCAAAAAGGGTGCTGGCTCTGATGAGCAGCAGCACGGAGCGCATGTTTAGTCTGATCAACGACATGCTTGACTTCGCCCGCTTGAAGAGCGGGGCAGGAATTGATGTAGAGATCTCTCGCACCGACCTGAAGCCCACGCTGGAACAGGTGGTTGAGGAATTCAGGAGCTCGCATCCCACCCGAGCAATCGCAAGTGATTTCGAATTGCCAAGCCCTGTCGACTGCGACCCAGCCAGGATCGCACAGTTGGTATCGAATCTTATGGGCAATGCATTGACCCACGGGGCAGGCAACAAGCCGATAAAAATAGTTGCTTGCATCTCAGGCGATGAACTCACGATCACGGTTAGAAACCACGGAGTTCCCATACCTAAAGATATACAGGATCGTCTGTTTCAGCCATTTTTTCGCGCTGGAGCTTCATCGGGAAACCAGGGTCTTGGCCTGGGACTTTACATAGCGTCCGAAATTGCTCGCAGCCACCGGGGATATCTCGAGGTTCGGTCCGACCAAGAGGAAACAAAATTCACCTTCACAATGCCGGCAAGCTCAGCGACGCCCGACTAATTAATTGCCGGGCTCCCAGCACTATCTGTGGCGCCGTTATCCCTAGCGAACGGTACGTCCATCAGCCGCCGGCGCGCTTCACATCGTAGCGGGGCTCTCTCACTGGAGAGCGAGAGCAATCATAGCCATGGCTTCTTTGTTGTTGGGCATGCATGTTGGTCGGAACAAACCCATTACGCAGCCGTTCGTTGGCCATCTGAAATCGGAGGTCACGACATGAAACGCTTTCTTATCACGACGGCCGCTGCGCTTTCGCTATCGGCGGGCATGACCTACGCGCAACAGACCCCTGAAGCACCCGCAAATCCACCACCGCAGGTGGAGGGTGATCGCAGGCCGGATGCTCCGCCACCCGGTCTTCGCGAACCCGGCGAAGACTTAAGCAAAAGCGAGTGGCGGATGCATCCGCCACTCCCGCGGGAGCGGGGCGCGCGTTTTCGCATAGAGAACGGCCGAACAACGATTGACCTGCGATGTGCCGATGGGGAACCGACAAAAGACTGTGCGGATCTCCTCTTGCAGGTGCTCGATCGTCTGCAGGGAGCAACGTCCTCGGATGATACCGACCGGCGAGACTACGATCGGGATCGCGACAGGTCGCGTTTTCGGTAAAATGAAAGAGAAATCGGTCGAACCGTCTCTTTCTCTCTGAGTTAGTAAATTTGGCTTCCTGGGTGCTTACGACGGATTTGCTGCAATCCGTCGTGTGCTTGGACCGCATCGGGGAAGATTTGGCTTTCTCTTTCAGGCCGCCAGAAGAAACGGACGCGATGGATATACGGGCTCGCGGAGATGCGATGTTCCACATGGGCAGATCGATGTAATTTATCGAACGATTCCCCACGTTGATCCGCAGGCCAATGGAAACTTCGCTTTATCTACCCGTCAAAGGCTTTCTCGAAAACGCAGGATATGTCGTCAAGGGCGAAGTCGGCGGTTGCGATCTCGTGGGCCTGAGCGAGGATGATCCGCCTGTTGTCGTGGTCTGCGAACTGAAGATGAGCTTCAATCTCGAGCTCATTCTGCAGGCCGTCGATCGCGCTGCCGTTTCAGACGAGGTCTGGATCGCTGCCAGAGTTTCGCGCAAAGGCAAGGGACGCGAAGCAGATAAGCGCTACCGGGATCTCTGCCGCCGGCTCGGCATCGGCATGCTCGGAATTTCAGATGCCGGTGACGTCAGCATCATCGTCGGTTCCGTATCGCCGATGCCGCGGACCAATCCGAAGCGACGCTCGAGGCTGATGCGCGAGCATCAGAAACGGCGTGGCGATCCGGCCCTCGGTGGCAGCACCCGCGCCCCGGTCATGACGGCATATCGCCAGCAGGCGCTTGGCTGCGCAGCCGCATTGGCATCCGGACCCCTGGCGGTGCGGGATATCAGGGCAGGTGTACCGGAGGCGGGCAAGATCCTGCTTTCCAATGTCTATGGGTGGTTTCAGCGGCTCGACAGAGGGGTCTATGGCCTGACTGATGCCGGACGGGAAGCACTGGAGCGATGGCCGCAACCGGAAATGCAGGCGGCGCAGTAGCCATTCCGAGGACGCTGCAGGAAACAGGTTTGCCCCCGAACCCTTGACCGCTGGGAAGTGAATCCCCAAGTGGGAGGCGACCCGCTGGTCCGGGCCCCTCTGGCGAGAGCTTCGGCACTCTTGCGATGTCGGACCGTTTTTCCGACAACCTGTGCCGATAGGGGACTCCCTTTGGATCTCTCGTTCTTGCTCGTCGAGTGGCTGGGAACGCCGCTCTGGATGTGGTCGAGTTTTTTTGCACTCGTCATCGCCATTCTGTCGTTCGACCTTGGAATTCTCCATAGGCAGAACAAGGAAATCGGCGTCCGCGAAAGCGTCAAGCTTTCCGCTCTCTATATTGCGCTCGGTCTGGCCTTCGGCAGCTGGGTCTGGTGGTATCTCGGCTCCGACGCGGGCCTCGCCTATCTGACAGGCTTCGTCGTCGAGAAAACGCTGGCGCTCGACAATGTTTTCGTCATCGCGCTGATATTCTCCTTCTTCGCCGTGCCCCGCATCTACCAACATCGGGTGCTCTTCTGGGGCATTCTCGGCGTTATCGTGCTGCGAGCCATCATGATCGGTGTCGGTGCGACGCTGGTCGCCGAATTCGCCTGGATCCTCTATATCTTCGCTGCCTTCCTGATCGTAACCGGCATCAAGATGCTGGTCCTCAAGGAGGCCGAACCCGACGTCTCGAAGAACGTGCTCGTTCGCTTCATGCGCAACCGCTTTAACGTCACCGAAGAACACCACGGCGAGCGGTTTTTCCTCAAAAAGGCACACCCCAGAACGGGTAAGATGACATGGTTCATCACGCCGCTCTTCATGGCGCTGGTGATGGTCGAGGTGGCCGACGTCATCTTCGCGGTGGATTCAGTCCCCGCGATTTTCGCCATCACGACGGATCCGTTTATCGTCTACACCTCGAACATCTTTGCGATCCTCGGGCTTCGCGCACTTTATTTCGCGCTTGCTGCGATGATCCATCGCTTCCGTTATCTGAAACCGGCGCTGGCCGTTGTCCTTATCTTCATCGGCTCGAAGATCTTCGTGGCTGATCTCCTCGGACTTGAAAAATTCCCGGCTACGTTCTCGCTCGCCATTACCTTCGCGATCATCGCGGCCGGCGTGGTCTGGAGCCTCTTCAAAACGCGAGAGCAGCAGCCTGCGTAATTAGCTCTGAACGTAGGCTACGGTTAACTGAACGAAGGAAACAAATATGATCTCGGATTTCATCGGCTGGATCTTTGCCATTCTCGTCATCGATCCGCTGCAAGCACAGCTACAGGAGCAGGCCGAGCGCGCGAGGCTTCCCATGGAGATTGTCCGACAGTCTCAGGACTGTCTGATGACCCAGGGCCCTCGACTCATCGAACGAGCCGCCGGTGATTACGGTTGGGCAGTGACCAATGCCGTTAGCATAGCAATCGGCAACACCTCGCCATCTGAGCTTCTGGATAGCCAAGACCCCCAATGCAAAGTGCTCCTGAATGCCCTGAACGGAGCCGGCGAGGACGTGTAACCGCCAGGTAGGCTGAAGTGGATTTCCGCGCATATGCGGCATTACTTCCGCCGCCATGGCGAAAATTGCGGAACATATTCGGGCTCTTGGGGTTTTTGCGGTTATGGAAACAGGAACTCACAACGAGCTGTCGCAGCTGGTCTTGCGCTATGCAGGCGATCCGACGGTGGTAAGGCAACTCAAGAGGTTGCCTGCCTTCGGCGTTCCCCATGATTCGGAGAAAATGTTCCAAAACCTGCTTGACAGGCTGGATCGAGCAACCGCCGGTGCGGGGCAATCATCTGGGCTCAAAGAGTCGCTTTGATTTCGGCGGACATTTTTCAACGCGAAGCAGTGACATGTCCGAGCAAGCGGAAGGGGCTCGCCACTACGGCACCGGCCGCATCGAAAACAAACGCACCAACGTCGCTGGCATTCGATCCGCTCCGGGATTCGAAGGTGGCAAGCTGTGCACCGAACTTGGCGAGTGACGCGTAGCGATCATGCCCCAGTCCGTCCGATCCGCGGACGGAGGTGATGTCGATTACCCGGAGCCCCTCTTTCACGATAGCCTCCTGAATGAAAGGATCGTCGATATCTACACGCCCGACACGCGCCCGTTCCCCCGCAATAAGACTTGAGGCTGTAAGTGCGCGGTCATCCTTGGAAACAAGAAGGGTTATTGGCGTCGCCATTTTCCCGATATCCTTTAGCTGTGACCTGAATACGTCCACATCGATATCCGGCGCGCCCAAGATCACCGCCAGCTTATCGATCACGTCGTCGCGGTGCTGCAGTTTGAGCTGGCGTACTGCCTCCATGACCAGGAACCCGCCCATGCTGTGGCCGAAGAGGATGATGCGTTTGATCTTCTTCGAATCAGAGAGTGATTTTACGAGAGAGTCGAGCTCGCTGCGGGAGGACAAGGCTGCATCGCGATCGGCTATATATCCGGCGACCGCCGCTGCCGATGGCCAGGAGAATAAGATCGGCGAGCCCGGAATCTTCGCGTCGGCGGCTATTTGAGCCGTCCTAAACAGGGCTTCCTGGTAGCTATAATTGTAACCATGCACGAAGATTCCGACGGCGCCGTCAAACTGCGCCGAGCGTATTGCCTCCTGCACAAACCCATCATTCGACAGTTGCTTCCGCCGCGTCACCACAAACTGTCGATCGGGATTCGGTTTCGATGTCGGATAGGTGATCGCGGTGTCTCTTCTATTGCCAGGAACCGAAAACATATACTGCTCGAACGTCATGCCCGCTGCCCATGTGCTTCCAAATCCGCCTCGCGCGACATCCTTTTCTCTGTTTGTAGCAGCCAGAATGGTTATGGGTTGCGAGGTTCCGCCATCCAGATGAACCGGACGGAGGACATCAGGCGACGGTCTCGTGGCACAAGCCGTCAAAAACATCATGCCCACTGTAACCACGATGCGGCACATCGGCTTGAAGGCTTCTTTTGAAGAACGTTTCGTCATTGAATCTCACTTCAGAAGAGCCAACGGAGTCACCTGCTTCAGGCCACTGAGCCTGAAGTCGAAAAGGTCATCTGAATGCCCAGCCCGGCAGATGGAAAGCAGCTCTGGTGTTCGTGGCGGCAGCAATCGGAAGATGAGAGTGTTCTTAAACGCCGACCTCATGCCCGCGCCGCGCTATCGGAATGAACGCTTTCCTCCCTGGGGATCCGGAACCATGCCACATAGAGTGCGGGGAGAAAGAGGAGGGTCAGAGCCGTGCCGACGACGATGCCGCCCATCATCGCGTAGGCCATCGGACCCCAGAATATCTCCCTGGAAATCGGGATCAGAGCCAGAGTTGCTGCTGCGGCAGTCAGCATGATCGGTCGCATGCGATGCTCGGTCGCTTCGATGACGGCCTGCCAGGCAGGAACGCCCTCCCGTCGAAGCGTCTCGATCTGGACAACCAGGATGACCGAGTTTCGTATCAGGATGCCGATCAGCGCCAGCACGCCCAGGATTGCAACGAAACCCATCGGCGCATTGCTGAGGAGCAGTGCGGCGACCACGCCGATGAGCGCCGTCGGTGCGACTGCAAACACCAGGAATAGCCTGCTGAAACTCTGAAGCTGGATCATCAGGATCGTTGCCATGACGAACAGCATCAAGGGGGCAACCGCGACGATCGGTCCTTGGGCGTCAGCACTCGATTCCACCGATCCACCGATCTCCACATTATAGCCGACGGGAAGGCCCTTCTGGAACGCCTCCACCTGCGGCCGCAGCTGTTCCACGATCGTCGCGGGCTGCGTCGGTCCGACGACTGCCGCCTTGACGGTGATGGTCGGGATACGGTCGCGGCGCCAGATGGTCGGCTGTTCCAGCTCATAGCGGAAGTTGGCGACAGCCGACAGCGGTACGGATTTTCCGTTCGATGTCGGAAGCTGCAGGTTCTGCAGGGTTTCAATGGACCCGCGCTCCGATGCGGCCGCCCGACCGATCACATCGATCAGATAGATGTTGTCGCGCACCTGCGTGGTGGAGGATCCTTCAACGATGCTGTTCAGCACGGTGGCGATGTCTTCCGAGGAAACGCCAAGCTGGCGCGCCTTGTCCTGCAAGACATCGACCTTGACCACTCTCGAGGGCTCGTTCCAGTCGAAGATCATGTTGGAGAGCAGCGGATGGCCACCGACGATCGATGCGAACTGCTGGGAGAGTTCGCGGAGCTTCTGGACGTCAGGGCCGCTGACACGATACTGCACAGGCTTTCCGACCGGCGGGCCGATGTCCAGCAGCTTTACGAAAGCATCCGTCCCAGGGAAGGTCCTGGTGAGATAGTCCTGTAGCTCTGCCCGCAACTTGTCGCGGACGTTGAGACCTTTGGTGACGATAACCGTCTGACCGAAAGTGACGTCAGGTGTCTGGACGTCGAAGGACAGGATAAAGCGGGGCGCGCCTTGCCCCACGTAGCTTGTCCAATGGTCGATGTCCTGATTGCTCGCGAGCATCTCCTTTTCGAACTTGGCAATCTGCCGGTTGGTCTCGGCAATCGAGCTGTTCTGCGGAAGGTTCCAGTCGACGATCAACTCTACACGGTCTGATGCCGGGAAGAACTGCTGTTGCACCAGTCCGAGTGCGCCGACGGAGAGCCCAAACACGGCGATGGTCATTACGATCGTGGCCCATCGCCACCGCATTGCCAATCCAAGCAACCAGGTGAAGGCTGAGGCAAAACGGCCCTTCTTTTCGTGATGTGATTTCATGGTTTTCGGAAGAATCGCCACGCCGAGAAGAGGCGTAAACAGGACCGCCACGATCCACGATACGATGAGTGACACCGCGATGACGACAAACAGTGTGAAGGTAAACTCGCCCGCCGCGCTGTTGTTCAGGCCGACGGGAATAAAACCGGCGACGGTCACCAAGGTACCTGTCAGCATTGGAAAGGCGGTCGAGGTGTAAACATGGGTGGCCGCTTTTCGCAGATCGTCACCCGCCTCCAGGCGCGCAACCATCATCTCCACTGCGATCATGGCATCGTCGACGAGCAGACCAAGTGCGATGATCAGCGCGCCGAGCGAAATGCGCTGCAGCGAAATCCCGGAATATTCCATGTAGACGAAGGTGATGGCGAGCACGAGCGGGATGGAGATCGCAACCACCATGCCGGCGCGAAGTCCAAGGCTGATGAAACTGATGACGAGGACAATGGCAATGGCCTCAAACAGCGCGCGGGTAAAACCCGAAACTGCCTCATCGACCACGGCCGGCTGGTCCGACACGCGGCTCACATCCACACCGATGGGGAGGTCCGCAACGATCCGCTGCATCTGAGCGTCAAGGGCTTCACCGAACTCAAGAAGATTGGCCCCGGCCTTCATACCGATGGCCAGACCGATCGCTGGCTGGCCGTTGAACCGGAACAACGACGAAGGCGGATCCACATAACCCCGCGTGATCGTGGCTATGTCGGTCAATGGGAAGAAGCGGTCGTTGATGCGCAGATTTATCGACCTCAAGCTTTCCTCGGACGTGAACTGCCCGCCCACACGCAGAGCGATACGTTCCGGTCCGGCATTGACGAAGCCGGATTGCGTTACGGCATTCTGCGCCTGGAGAGTCTGGATAACCGACTGGCGGTCGATCCCGAGCGCCGCGATCTGACGCGTCGAAAACTCGAGATAGATGGCTTCGTCCTGTGCGCCGATCACGTCGACCTTGCCAACATTCTCGACCGTCAGCACTTTGGCTCGGGCATCTTCGACCAGATCGCGCAACTGCCTTGGTGTAAGGCCGTCGCTGGTGAAGGCGAAGATGTTGCCGAAGACGTCGCCGAAGCGGTCATTAAAGAACGGCCCGACCACGCCGCTTGGGAATTCACCCTTGATATCGCCAATCATGTTGCGGACTCGGACCCATGTGGGTTCGACGTCCCGCGCCTTCGTCGTGGGGAGCAGTTCGACGAATATGGTCGTCTGGCCGGCGACGGTTTGGCTCCGGACATAATCGAGGCTGTCGAGTTCCTCGAGCTTCTTCTCGATCCTGTCTGTAACCTGGCGAGCTACTTCTTCCGCCGATGCACCTGGCCACCGTGCGTTGATCACCATCGTCTTGATGGTGAAGTTCGGGTCTTCTTCACGTCCAAGATTGAGGTAGGAGAATGTTCCGACAAGAACGAAGACCAGCATGAAGTACCAGACGAGCGAACGATGCTCGAGCGCCCAGTCGGAAAGGTTGAACTTCTTCACTCGCTGACCTCCTGGTCGATTCTGATGGGCTGGCCATCCTTCAGTTTATGGACGCCGGCGATCACGATGCGGTCCCCCGGCGCAATGCCTTCCGTCACTTGAACCGTTCGTCCGTCGACGATCTCACCCTCCACCTTTACGGCTCGACGCGTGACCTTCGCCGAAGCCGGATCAACGACCCATACGCTCGTAGAGCTTTCCGCTTGGAGGACCGCGGAAGCCGGCAAAAGGATCTGCGGTTCGTCTGAGATGGTTGCTGCGGCTGTGATGACCGAGCCCAACCGGAACGCCGTCGGTGGATCAACGAGGCGGATCTTTGTCCTGCGCGTCCGTGTCACCGTTTCGGCCTCTGGGGCGATCTCCCGTACGACGCCGCTTGTGGCGATAGTCGGATCGAGCTGCAGGGTAATCTCGAACGGCTCCCCGGTTTTCAGTTGCTCCGCCGCACCTTGAGGGACATCGACGACGGCGTCGCGCTCATCCGGTCGGGCGATCGTCACGACAACCTGGCCGGCAGATACGACCTGGCCGACTTCCGCTGACGTCGCGGTGACCACGCCATCGAATTCTGCGTGCAGCTGTGCGTAGCCCAGTTGCTCTTCCGCCTTGTTTAGATTGGCCTGTGCTTTCGCAACGCTTGCCGCTGCACTGCGTCGCCCCTGTTCAGCTTCTTCGAGCGCAGCCTCGGTACCTGAGCGAGCTTCAGCGAGGGCTCTTTGGCGTTGTTCCGTGGTGGTTGCATTGCGTAGCTGAGCCTGCGCATTCGAAAGGTCCGATTGGGCGCTGCGAACCGCAAGCTCAAGCGCCAACGGATCAATCGCTGCGACGACATCGCCCCTTTTGACAAGATCTCCGACGCCGACATTCCGTGCGATAATTCTTCCGAGCACCCGAAAGCCGAGCTCGGTCTCTATCCTTGGCTCGACTGTTCCCGTCAGCCGAAGCGAGGCGGCCGGCGTCTGCTTGGCGACGATGGAAAGCACCGGACGAGGAGCTTCCTGAACCGCTTCGTCCTGTTTCTGGCATGACGCAAGAACCGTTGTAGCGAGCAGCAGAGCGACCATTTTGATGCGAGTGCTCATTTTGCAGCTCCCCCTTCGTAGGAAACGACCTCGTCCGGCCTGAGGAACTTGGTGCCCTCCGAGACGATGATGTCGCCAGCCGCCACGCCCGTTTTTATGGTGAAGCTATTGGTCTCATATCCTTCGACCTCGATCGCTCGCAGGGAAATTTTCGACGAGCCCGGATCCACCACCCACACAGCTGGCATTCCGCCCTTGGAGGTCATCGCCGACCAGGGAAGCTGGATCATGCTGAGTGGCTTGTACTGGAAGGATCCGGCAACAGGAGCTCCAAGCGGCATCGACGTATTGCTGTTTAAGCTAAGCTTGACCTTGACCGTCCCTGTGGAGGGGTCAATCGTCGGAGAAACCTCGCGCACTCTGGCATCAGCCTGTCGAGATGGGTCCGACAACAGTTTGACAGTTACCGATGGTTCTATTTCCCGTCCCAGAAAGAGCGTCTCGACGACGTCGAATACGGCGTCGCGCGGGCCGTCGTGGGCGAGTGTGAAGATGACCTGCGCCGCCTGCGCTACTTGGCCAACCTCGGCATTGCGGGCGGTAATCACGCCATCGGCATCAGCGCGAAGGTCGGTAAAGGAGAGCGCGTCCTTGGCTGTTTCCAGTTGGGCCTGTGCCGATTTTGCGCTGCCCTGGGCTGTAAGTAGAACCTCCTGGGCCTGGTCGAAGGCGGCGCGCGTGGTAACCTGCGTCCGAAACAGATTTTGCTGACGGTCAAAGGCGAGTTGTGCCTGGGTCTGCTGCGCCTCGGCCGCTTCCAAATTTGCCACCGCGACTTCCAGATCGGCTCGCTGCTCCTCCGCGTCGATCCGGGCGAGGAGCTGGCCGGCTTTGACCGATGCTCCAACATCTGCGAGTCGCTCAATGATCTTACCGCTCACCCGGAACGAAAGGTCGCTCTGCACCCGTGCTCGGATCTCGCCTGTGATGGTCCCACCCTGGGTCAGCGGTTGTTCAGTCGCCGTGGCAACCGTTACCCGCCTCGGACCTGTTTCCTGCGGCCCTTGTTGTTCGCTGCATGATGATAGTACAGCGAGGCTAGAAAGCACCGTCGCGGCAAGAATGCGTTTCATTGGAAGACCTCTTGCTGTCCATGGCCGCGTCTATATTATTGACTGACGTGTTAGTCAATAGATTGAGGATCGACCACGTCCGCCGTGGAGGAAGTGAGCAAAATGCCCAAGGAAAAGAAATTGACACGCGCTGAACAGAAGGCATTGCGACCACTGCAAATCCTTGAGGCGGCGTTCGAGGAATTCGTGAAAAACGGTTACTCAGCAGCCAGGGTAGAGGATGTCGCCGACCGGGTCGGTGTTACCAAGGGGACAGTCTACGTCTATTTCGAGACCAAGGAACAACTCTTCGAAGCAATGATCCAGCATATTTCCGCACCCTTCAGGAAAGTGCTGGAGACGTCCGAAACACTCGAGGGACGGCCAAGCGAAAGGCTACAACAATTCCTGGAACTTCTCTACGACCAGATTGTCGACGACCGAAAGACTAGGGAACTCCTAAGGTTCGTTATCGCTGAAGGGGCGAGGTTTCCGGACCTGGTCGATCGGCATCATGAGGAGTTCATCGCGCCCATCATCGGAAAAATTCAGGAGATCCTGGACGACGGGGCAGTTTCCAAGGAATTCAGCCGCAAGCCGGCAGAGTTCGCGGATGTCACGATGTCGCCCGCGCTGGCAATGGTAATCATCCGGCTCATGTTCGATGATCGTCACGGCATGGACCAGCGTGCCTTTCGCGACGAGCATCTGAAACTGGTGATGAAGGGGCTGAAGGACTGAGAAGAGGTGGGCAAGGCGCCGCGATTGCACGAGGTGGATGCGTAGGCACGCCAAGAGGGCCATTGCCTGCGTAACGCAACCGATAGGGAAAAGGATTTTCCTTCTTTTCGGCTGCAATCAGAAATATCGCCCTTCTTTATCTACTAAATTAATAGAGAAATAGAGCAGGATCAAATGCACCTTCGAGGTCAAGATGTATGCGCTAAGTCTTCTCGACAAAAGCCCGATCGCGCCCGGCGAAGGCACGGTCGCGGCGCTTACCAATACCGTCAATCTGGCAAGGAAGGCAGAAGAACTGGGTTATCGCAGGTTTTGGGTTGCCGAGCATCATGGCACGACCGAACTTGCAAGTTCCGCGCCGGAGGTACTGGTATCGTGGATACTGGCAAATACCTCCCGGATCCGCGTCGGCTCGGGCGGCGTCATGCTGCAGCATTACAGCCCCTACAAGATCGCGGAGGTCTTTAACCTCCTGTCGTCGCTGGCGCCGGGGCGTATCGATCTCGGGATCGGCAAGACCCCCGGAGGATTGCCCAGGTCAACGGCCGCGCTGCAGGCTTATCGATCGCAGAAGCCGGAATTCGAGGCTCAGCTTTCGGACCTGACGGCGTTCCTCGACAACGCGCTCGCTGATACCCCGGACGAGACGCGAGCCTTCCCGGGGCCTAAACCGCCGGTGCCAGCCGAACGTTTCCTGCTTGGCGCCAGCCCGGACAGTGCACGTCTGGCCGCGTTCCATGGCTGGGACTTCGTCTTTGCCGGCCATCTCAACGGCGACCCGGAAAATCTGCAGCTCAGCCTCGATACCTTTCGCAAGGAGAGCGGCGGCAGGTCTGCCATCCTGGCACTTGCTGCCTATGCTTCGGAAAATGCTGCCTATTCGGCGGCGCGGATTTCAGAGCTCAAGGTCTTCAAGGTCTTCCTCGACAATGGCCAGTCGGTGAGCCTCGGACGTCGCGAGCAGGCGGAAGAATTCGCAAGGCAGGCGGGAGCAAAGGAATACCGTATCGAAGAGCGAAAGCCGAGTGTCCTGCATGGCACGCCGGAGAGCATCCATGAGGAACTTGCGCGCCTGTCGACGCTCCACGGCATCGAGGAGTTCATCTTGGAACCGCCGGCCGTTGGCGCAGACGAGCGCCTTGCCTCCGTGGAGCTTCTGGCACGCAAGCGACTTTCCGCCGCCGCATGATTTCCTGAAGGAGATGATCAGATGAGCAAGAAAATCCGTTTTGGGATCATGCTGCAGGGCGCGGGTGGGCATATGAATGCCTGGCGTCATCCGAAGAGTCCTGTCGATGCGAGCGTCAATCTCGAATTTTTCAAGGCGGCCGCATTGAAGGCGGAGGCTGCCGGCATCGCCTTCGCTTTCGTGGCGGACGGACTTTATATCAATGAGAAATCCATTCCGCATTTCCTCAACCGGTTCGAGCCGTTGACGATCCTGTCGGCACTCGCGACCGTGACATCGAAGATCGGTCTCGCGGGCACGGTCTCGACCTCCTACAGCGATCCCTTCACCGTTGCCCGCCAGTTTGCTTCTCTCGATCTCTTAAGCGGGGGGAGGGCCGGCTGGAACGCGGTGACGACGCCGCTTGAAGGCACGGCGAGGAATTACAGCCGCAGCCACCCGGAACATGCGCTGCGCTACGAGATCGCGGACGAATATCTGCAGGTCGTCAAAGGTCTTTGGGACAGCTGGGACGACGATGCCTTTGTGCGTGACCGGGCAAGCGGCAAGTTCTTTGATCGCGAGGGGCTGCATCGGCTCGATCACAAGGGAAAATTCTTTTCGGTCGAGGGGCCGCTCAACATTCAGCGCTCGGCCCAGGGGCAGCCGGTTCTCTTTCAGGCAGGCTCTTCAGACGCGGGTATCGGGCTCGCCGGCAAACATGCGGATGCCGTCTTCACCAACGCGGTTTCGCTCGAAGATAACCAGACCTTCTTCAGGCGGGTAAAGCAGGCGGCGGTTGCGCAAGGGCGTTCGGCGGACGATGTGAAGATCTTCCCCGGCATCGGCCCGGTACTCGGCGAAACGCAGGCAGAGGCGGAAGAAAAATACCAGATCATCCGCAATCTGATCTCGATCGACGATGCGCTCGCTTATCTTGGCCGTTTCTTCGACCATCACGACTTCAGCGTCTATCCGCTCGACGAGCCTTTCCCCGAACTTGGTGATATCGGCAAGAACAGCTTCCGCTCGACGACCGACCGGATCAAGCGGGTTGCGAAAGAGAAAGGCCAGACGCTGCGCGAAGCGGCGCTCGAAGCAGCAACGCCACGCGAGGGCTTTGTCGGCACGGCGGATGCAATCGCCGGCAAGATCATCGAATGGGTGGAAAATGATGCGGCCGATGGCTTCATTCTCGGTTTTCCGGTGATTGCAGAAGGCCTGGATGATTTCATTCGGCTGGTGATCCCGATCCTCCAGGAACGAGGATATTTCGATCCACAATTGGAAGGGCAGACCCTGCGCGATCATCTGGCGCTGCCGCGGCGGGAGAGTGTCTACAAGGTGGAGCCGAGAGAAGCGGAGAAGGCGCGAGCTTGAGACACTGAAGAGGTAAACCGCCGCGCGTCGCGCGTGGCTCCAACCTTCGGGAAGCAAAGACGATGAATATCCATATTGACGGCGCGCGTCATCGCGACGACGCCGAACGGGCGATCCTTGCCTCGATCGATGAGTTCGTTGCCATGCGGCACGACCTGCATCAATACCCCGAACTGTCCTTCCAGGAGCGGCGGACCTCGGGAATCGTTGCCAAATACCTCCTGTCCTATGGCTACGAGGTCACGGAGGGTGTGGGCGGATATGGCGTGGTCGCGACGCTCCGCCGCGGGCAGGGCGACAAGCGCATCGGGATCCGTGCGGATATGGATGCGCTGCCGATCGAAGAGACGGCGGATCTGGCCTATGCCAGCCGAAATCCCGGCGTCATGCATGCATGCGGGCATGACGGGCACACCACGATCCTGCTTGCCGCCGCTCGCTATCTCGCCCAGCACGGCAAATTTTCCGGCACGCTCACGCTGATCTTCCAGCCGGCGGAGGAGGTCGGTGCCGGCGCCCGAAAGATGATTGAGGATCGGCTGTTCGAACGGTTTCCTGTCGATGCCGTCTTCGGGTTGCACAACTGGCCGGGCGTCACAACGGGGCAGTTCGGCTTCGTGGAAGGCCCGGCGATGGCCTCCGTTGATCAGGCACTGATCCGTATCGTCGGCAGGGGCGGTCATGGCGCGGCACCGCACGAGACGGTCGATCCGGTGCTTGCCTCGGCTTCTTTCATCACCGCTTTGCAAAGCATCGTCGCCCGCAATGTCGATCCGCTGGAAATGGCGGTGCTGACGGTCGGTTCGATCCACGGTGGTTCGGCTTCCAATGTCATTCCCGAAAGCGTCGAGCTGAAGCTGACGGCGCGGGCCTATTCCGAGGCGATCCGCAACAAGCTGCAAGAGCGTGTGCCTGCCCTTGCACGGGCCCAGGCCGACAGCTTCTGCGCCCACGCAGAAGTAAATTACCGTCGTGGCTTTCCGGCGGTCGTCAATCACATCGAGGAGACCCGCCTTGCTCGTCGGGTGGCGGAACAGAATTTCGCTGCAGAACAGATTGCGTCGGATTTCCGCCCCCGCACCGCCAGCGAAGACTTCGCCTATATGCTGCAGGCGCGGCCGGGTTCCTACCTCTTTGTCGGCAATGGCGACAGCGCTGCCCTTCACAGTCCCCAGTACGACTTCAATGACGAAATCATCGCGCCTGCCGCCAGGTTCTGGGCGCGGCTTGCTGAAACCTACCTGTCCTAATCAGCGATGCCCCAAAGGAGTAACCCGTGAGCGACCGTTTTATCTACACCACACCGCTTGATCCGCTGGCAAAGCCGTTGATCGATGAGCTTACTTTTGAATACGACAGCCGGTACGGCAGCTTCTACGACGCCGAAGGCGCGACGAAGGAAATGAACCGTTACGCTCCGGAGGTATTCGCACCGCCACACGGCAATTTCCTGCTGCTTCTGCGGAATGGGGAGGCAATTGCGGGTGGCGCCTTCATGCGCCATGAAGACGAGGGCACGGCAGAACTCAAGCGGGTCTGGACCCATTCAGACCATCGCCGGCAGGGTCTTGCCCGCAAGATACTGATCGAGCTGGAAGAACAGGCCGCGCGCCAAGGATACACACGCATCTATCTGACGACCGGCTTTCGCCAGCCGGAGGCCGTCGCGCTCTACCTTACCAACGGCTACTCCGCACTGTTCGACACGACAGCCGACCCGGAAACCATTCGCAAGCTGCCGTTCGAGAAGTCGCTCGCTTTTGACGCTTACGCCGCCCCCCGGGCAATCGTCGCGGCAACCCTGCACGGTGCAGCATGAGGGAACAGCCATGACGATCACAACCGATTTCAACGACGTCCGGGCGATCTCTCGAAAACCTGCAGTGGCAAAGGGCGACTATTCCCACTACCGCATCGTGCCGGCACGCTATCCGGCTCGCACCGCCGGTACTATCTTTGCATTGCTCGTCATCGTCGCGACGCTCCATTCCGTCCTCGGCAACCCTCGCTGGGGCTGGGATGTCTTTGCCGAATGGTTCTTCGCCGAACCGGTGCTGATTGGTCTCGGTCGCACGCTGCTTCTAACGCTGCTGGGTGCCTTCTTCGGCTTTGTGCTCGGCACCGCGTTGGCGCTAGCGCGCGTCTCCCGTTCGCCGCTTTTGGTCGGCGTGTCATGGACCTATATCTGGATCTTCCGCTCGATCCCGCTGATCGTGTTGCTCCTGATCCTCAACAATCTCGGTTATCTCTACGAGACGATCACGGTCGGCGTTCCCTATACCGGCATCAACTTCTTCAGCTGGAATACGACGCAGCTCATCACGCCATTTGCCGCCGCGGTGCTCGGCCTAACTCTCAATCAGGCGGCCTTCGCCTCCGAGATCATCCGTGGCGGTATTCTGTCCGTCGATCAGGGACAGCTCGAAGCGGCGTCGGCGCTCGGCCTGCCGCGAGGTCGCCAGGCATCGCGGATCGTCTTGCCGCAGGCGATGCGCTCCATCCTGCCGACCGCTTTCAACGATTTCATCGGGCTGGCGAAGGGTACGTCCCAGGTCTATATCCTCGCGCTGCCGGAACTCTTCTATACGATCCAGATCATCTACCGCCGCAATCTGGAGGTCATTCCACTCCTGATGGTGGCGACCGTGTGGTATCTCGTTATCCTCACGGCATTATCGATCATCCAGCACCATATCGAGCGCCATTATGCGCGCGGTGCTTTGCGCAACCCGCCCCCCTCGATCTTCGCCAGCCTCTATCGACGCTTCATGCCTCAGGTAGCTTCAACACCAAAGGCAACCGAAGCAGCCCCCAGGTCAGCTCAACGCCGCGCCGAACTCGCACCGTTTAGAACGCGTGGCGGGGAGGTCACCATCCATGGCGTCTCGAAGAGCTTCGGTCAATTGAAGGTCCTGGATCAGGTGACCCTTTCCATTCCGGCTGGCAGCGTCACTACCATTCTTGGCCAGTCAGGATCGGGCAAGTCGACGCTTCTGCGTTCGATCAACCATCTGGAGCGAGTCGATGACGGATTCATCGCCATCGACGGCGAGCTGATCGGCTATCGGCAGGACGGCGAGACGCTCTACGAACTCAAGGAGCAGGATATTCTGAAACGCCGGGTCGAAGTCGGCATGGTGTTCCAGAACTTTAACCTCTTCCCGCATTTGACCGTCATCGAGAACCTTGTCGAGGCGCCCGTCACCGTTCGCCGCGTCTCTCGTGAGAAGGCGGAAGCCGAAGCGCGCGAACTCCTCGCCCGCGTTGGACTTTCGGAAAAGGCGGATGCCTACCCCCGACAGCTTTCCGGTGGTCAGCAGCAACGGGTTGCCATCGCCAGGGCGCTGGCGCTTAAACCGAAGGTCCTGCTGTTCGACGAGCCCACCTCCGCGCTGGACCCGGAACTCGTCAACGAAGTGCTCGACGTCATCAAGGAACTAGCTCGTTCCGGCACGACGCTCATCATCGTCACTCATGAAATCGGCTTTGCCCGCGAAGTTTCCGACCTCGTGGTCTTCATGGAGCAGGGCCGCGTTCTCGAAACGGGCGCGCCTGACAAAGTCTTCAACAGACCAGAACATCCGCGCACTGCCGAATTCCTCGCCAAAGTTCTCTGAAATCATCAAATCAAAGGGACGGACTGCATGTCGTACAAATCAAAGCTTCTGAGCATCGCAGTGAGCGGCCTTTTGGCGCTCTCGACCGCTCTTGCATCAATTGCCCATGCCGAGGGGGTCGACCTTTCTCCCGAGCAGAAGGATCGCGTAAGGGCCGAAAAGGTGCAGGCGGCGATCGATCTCCTGCCGGAAGACTATAAGTTCACTGATCCCGGCAAGCTGACCGTAGCGTCGGTGCCGGGAAGCCTGCCCTTCGCCGCATATGGTAATGACACGAAGACCCCCGTTGGCGCCGAACCCGATATTGCCCAGCTCGTCGCCGATAGCCTTGGTCTCAAACTGCAGCTTGTTCCCGTTGCCTGGGCCGACTGGCCGCTCGGCGTTGCGTCCGGCAAATTCGACGTAGTCATCCACAATGTCACGGTGACGGAGGAGCGCAAAGAAAAGCTCGATTTCTCGACCTATCGCAAAGATCTGCTCGGGTTCTACGTGGCCAATGACAGCAAAATCCAAAGCATCAGCAAACCGGAGGACGTTGCAGGTCTCAAGGTCATCGTCGGTGCCAGTACCAACCAGGAGCAGATCCTTCTGCGCTGGAATGAGGCGAATATCGCCAAGGGGCTGAAGCCGGCCGAAATCCAGTATTACGACGATGTCGTGGTCCAGGATCTGGCGCTCCAGTCTGGTCGTGCCGATGCCTATCTCGGACCAAATGCCATTTCAGCCTTCAAAGCTGGGCAAGGCAACAAAACGCGGCTCGTCGGCACCTTCTCCGGTGGCTGGCCCATCACTACGGAGATCGCAGTGGCGACCAAAAAGGGCTCCGGCCTTGCCGATGCCATCACGACTGCGATCAATGCGCAGATCAAGAACGGCAATTACGGCAAGGCGCTCGCGCGCTGGAACCTCTCTGCCGAAGCAATCCCCGAATCCCAGACCAATCCTCCCGGCCTTCCAAAGAAATAATCCACTTGGCGCGGGCTCCCTCCTGTGCCCGCGTCCCTTTTTATTCAGACGGAATCTCTCGATGACCCTCCTCAGCAAGACCCCCTCCTTCGTTGCCGCAGGCATCGTGGCCTCTGCCATTGGCCTCTCGCCTGCTGAAGCGGCGAACGACGTCTTCGACCTCTCGCCCGATCAGACGGGCCGCGTGCGTGCCGAAAGGGACGCGGTTGCAATTGCTGCCATCCCGAAGGGCTTCAAGTTTGTGACCCCCGGCAAGCTGACTGTGGCGGTATCACCGGGAGGTCCGCCGCTCGCGACCTATGCCACCGATGCCAAGACGGTTGTCGGGGCGGATCCCGATTACGCGTTTGCCATTGCCGACAGCCTCGGTCTGGAGCTGGAACTGGTACCGGTCGCGTGGGCTGACTGGCCCTTAGGGCTCGTTTCCGGCAAATACGACGCCGTGATCTCAAATGTCGGCGTCACCGAACAGCGGAAAGAAAAGTTCGACTTTTCCACCTATCGTCAAGGCCTGCACGGCTTCTTCGTCAAGGCCGACAGCAACATCAGGGAGATCAAGGAGCCAAAAGACGCTGCTGGTCTTCGTATCACGGTTGGAGCCAGCACTAATCAGGAGCGTATCCTCCTCAAGTGGAGCGACGAAAACGTCCAGGCGGGACTGAAGCCGATCGAACTCCAGTATCACGACGATGAGGCGGCCCGGCTTGTCGCCTTGCGGTCCGGTCGGGTGGACGTAATCGTCCAGCCGCATGCGCAGCTCGTCTACATCGCCACCCGAGACAAGAACATCAAACGCGTCGGTACGCTGTCGGCCGGTTGGCCAGAGCGATCTGACGTCGCCATCGCTACCCGCAAGGGATCGGGACTGGCTGATGCGCTCACTCTCGCGACCAATGGTTTGATGAAGAACGGGGCCTACGCCAAGGTTCTGGCGCGATGGCAACTTTCGGAAGAGGCGCTGCCTGAATCGCGCACCAATCCCCCAGGCTTACCAAAGAGCTGAGCACCCGCTTCTGGAGCCGCGGCCCGTCCTCTTGTCTCAGCCGCGACCTTGTCGGTAGCTCCGACGAGATCCTCGAAAGGCTGTTCACCGACAGCGTTCTATCGCAAGTCGGGGAGCTTCGGCTGGAATTGCCTTATGAATTCGCTCTGGAGGAATACGTCCAGATCATCTCCGATTTTGCCGAAAAGATCGCACCTGCGCTGGGCTGGAAGCTTTTGCCGCAGGAGTTGGACACTCCACATCAAGACACGTCGAAAGTATTTGCATGACCCAGGACCGCAAGCCGAACAGCTCGTTCGGCATCAACACCCAACTCGTACGCGCCGGATACGACCCCTTCGACTACCACGGCTTCATCAATCCGCCGCCCGTCCGGGCCTCGACCGTTCTCTTTCCTACCGCCGAGATCATGGAGACACACGCCCAGAAGTATACCTATGGTACGCGCGGGACCCCGACCACCAACGCGCTTTGCGACGCGATCGACGAACTGGAAGGTGCGGCCGGAACCATCCTGGTTCCATCCGGTCTTGCGGCGGTGACGATCGCCTTTCTTGCCTATCTCTCGCCCGGCGATCACGCGCTGGTGGTGGATTCCGTCTATGGGCCGACCCGGCATTTCTGCGAGACGATGCTATCCCGCTTCGGCGTCGAGGTGGAGTTCTACGACCCGATGATCGGGGCCGGCATCGAAACACTCTTTCGCCCGAACACGAAGCTCGTCCATACCGAGGCGCCGGGGTCCAACACATTCGAGATGCAGGACATCCCGGCGATCGTTGCCGTGGCGCATCGATACGACGCCGTCGTGAGCATGGACAACACGTGGGCGACGCCGCTCTACTTCCGGCCACTCGACTTCGGCGTCGATGTCTCCATCCAGGGGGTCACGAAATATCCGGCCGGCCACTCCGACATTCTGATGGGTACCGTCTCTGCCAATGCAAGGCACTGGCCGAGACTGAAGGAGACCAATGGTTCGCTTGGTATCTGCGGTGCCCCAGATGACGCCTATCAGGTATTGCGCGGGTTGCGCACAATGGGTGTTCGGCTTGAGAGACATCAGCAAAGTGCGCTTGCCATTGCCAAATGGCTGGAGAGCAGGGAGGACGTCGCGCAAGTCCTGCATCCGGCGCTTCCAAGTTTCCCGGGACACTATCTCTGGAAGCGTGATTTCAAGGGCGCGAGCGGCATTTTTTCCTTCGTGCTGCGCGTCGAGCGGAAGGAGGACTACAAACGCAAGGCGCAGGCTTTCCTCAACGCTCTCACCCTCTTCGGGCTCGGCTATTCCTGGGGCGGCTTCCCGAGTCTCGCTCTCCACGTCAGCCTGTTCGACCGGAAAGTCACTCCGCCGCCGACGGGTGGTCCGGTTCTTCGCTTGCAGATAGGGTTGGAAGACGTGGGCGACCTGATCGGGGATCTCGAGCGAGGGCTAAGAGCTGCAGGAGAGGCCTGAGGTCGCTCGCTATAAGGACACCTGCCTAGATATCGCCGTGACGTCGAAGTGATCCGATTTGAGGCGCCTCCAAGGTGCCAACGAGATTGCCGATTTGCCGATCGGCCGCATGATTTCGGGCTCGGGATCAAGGCGGCCCACCCGCATCGGCACAGGTCCCGACATATTTACCAACCGCGTCACCTCTTCTCCAGAATCGTGATAAAGACCGGTGGTGCAGCCGCCCACCGAACGGTAATGGAAAAAGGCGGTGCTGAGAGACGGCTTCGCATTTCCGGTGCGGCCAGCGATTTGCACCCCGGAGATAAGCATGGCCGCCACGGACGTTTCATTTTCTCGTACGTTGCTCGTTGAAGGCATTGCAGCATTGGATGCCCAATGCGTAGCGGGGCGCGAATGCGCGGCGCCTCGATCAGAGGGTGTGCGATGAGGATCGGTTGCACGGGCCTTGCCATATCCATGATGGTGGTGGCCGCCTTCCTGAATAGCCTCGACGCAATTATCGTGCGATCCTTGGCAGGTGAAGTGCATCCGTTGATGATCGGCTTCTTCCGGTCGTTCTTCGGGCTCCTCATCGTCTCTCCGTGGATCGTCGCACGGATTGGCCTTAAAGCATCTCCCTACCGCGTTCTACACGCTGTGCGTGCTGCTCTGAAGCTTGCCTCGCTCGTCACCTTGTTCATCGCCTTTGCGCATGCGCCATTGGCGGACGCCACGGCCATCAATTTCACCATGCCCGTGTTTCTCGTGCTCGGTGCGTGGCTGCTGCTGGGAGAGCGTGTTGGCATGGCCAGTGTTGTCGGCATATTTGCAGGGCTCGTCGGCGTCGTGATCATCATTCGCCCGGGAGCTTCCGGTTTCGACCAATGGCTGCTGTTTGCGTTGGCGGGCGCGATCTTGACGGCGGCTAGCCAGTTGATGCTGCGGCGTATGGCTCTGAGAGACAGCACGGATCGGCTGGTCGCATGGAATCTCATCATGACAGTACCGCTCGGCTTCATTGTCATGTTGCCGGTCTGGTCGATGCCGACATGGAACCAGCTGGGACTGCTTGCCATCCAAGGCGTGCTTGGCGCGCTCAACATGACGCTGATCACGCGCGCTTTCGGTCTGGCGAATGCAAGCGTACTAGCGCCGTTCGATTTTCTGCGGCTTCCGATCGTGGCGCTGATGGCGTTCACCCTTTTCGGTGAAACTCCCGCAGCTCAGACGTGGATCGGTGCCGCCCTGATCATCGGTGCAGCCATCGTCGCGAGCAGCGGCTGGCCGTGGCGGCGAAAGCCGCCTGTCGATGGCTTGTGACGATTTTCAAAAAAAGGCGGTTCACAAAAATTCTAGATGCACTAATATTTCACTTGGAGCGGGTGCTGGTTCATGGAAAGCATTGCCGTTGAGGAGAGACACGGCGTTTCCGGACTAAGCAAAAGACTGCATGCATTCACTCGGGAGGAGCGGCATGAAGAGTTTCATCGGCAAACGGGCGATCGCCAGCGGCGTATCGCTCGTGGTCCTCATCGTTATCGTATTCTTCTTGTCCCGGCTGACGGGCGATCCGACCGACCTCTACCTGCCGCTTGATGCGACCACGGAAATGCGGCAGCAGTTTCGTGAGATCAACGGCTTCAACGATCCGTTGATTGTGCAGTTCGGTCGCTACGTGTCGGATCTTGTACAGGGAAACTTCGGCCAGTCTCTGCGGCAAGCGCGCCCTGCCATGGATGTCGTACTGGAAGCCTTCGTCTGGACGTTCTGGCTGGCGGTCATCACCATGGCACTGGTGACGGTGGCCGCGATCATCATCGGTTCGCTGGCTGCGTTTCGCGTCGGCGGCGTATTCGACCGCATTGCCACCTTCTTCTCGCTGATCGGTGCCGCGGCGCCGGACTTCTGGCTGGCCATCGTGGCGATCGTGATCTTTGCGGTCAAATTGCACGTTCTGCCGACATCGGGAACGGGAAGTGTGTGGCACTGGGTCCTTCCGGTCGGTGTTCTGTTCATCCGGCCCTTCGGCTTGATCCTGCAGGTGGTGCGCGGCTCGATGATCAGCGTGCTCTCCTCCGCCTATGTGAAGACGGCCCGTGCCAAGGGTGTGCGGTCGACCTCGATCATCTTTGTTCACGGATTGCGCAACGCCATGCTGCCGGTGATCACTGTTATCGGCGACCAATCGGCTGCCATCCTGAACGGTGCTGTTGTCGTCGAGACCGTGTTCGGTTTCCCGGGCATAGGCAAGCTGATGATCGATTCGATACTGCTTCGCGATTTTGCCGTCGTGCTGGCCGTAATCATGGTCTCGGCACTGGCGATCTTCATCATGAACCTGTTGATCGACCTCGCCTATGCGTTGCTCGATCCGCGTATCCGGTATTGAGCGATGACGATGACTGACACACAGATCCTTGCCGAGAAAAAGCCGACCGGCCCGTTTTCGCGCTGGCTGGCCATGTTGTGGGCGGACAAGTTTGCGTTCCTGGCCGCGCTTTTTCTTCTGGTCATTCTTCTCTGCGCGCTGTTTGGCCCTATTTTGCTGGAGGGGATCGCAACCAAGCAGAACCTGCGGGGCCGCAATGCGCCGCCTTTCGATATCGCGCGCGGATGGCTTTACGTTTTGGGGGCAGATGCACTCGGCAGGCCGCTTCTCGCTCGCGTCGTCGTGGCGGCACAGAACACTATTCTGGTGGCTGCTGCAGCGGTACTTGCCTCATCGATTGTCGGTACGGTGCTTGGGCTGGTGGCAGGCTACAGTCGATCTGCCGCAGCCCAATGGATCATGCGTCTCGGCGACGTCATCATGTCGTTTCCGTCACTGCTTCTGGCCGTGATCGTGCTCTACATGTTGGAGCCTTCCGTCGCCAACATCGTCCTGGTTCTGGCGATTACGCGTATTCCAATCTATCTGCGCACCACGCGCGCGGAAGTCCTGGAAGTGCGTGAGCGCATGTTCGTGCAGGCGGCCAAGGTCATGGGTGCCTCTCATTGGCGCATCGTCTTTCGCCATATCTTGCCGGTCATCATTCCGACGCTGGTCACCATCGCTACCCTCGACTTCGCCTTCGTGATGCTGGCGGAATCCTCGCTGTCCTTCCTCGGCATAGGCATTCAGGCGCCTGAAATCACCTGGGGCCTGATGGTCGCGCAAGGGCGGCCTTATCTCACCAATGCCTGGTGGCTGTCCTTCTGGCCGGGGCTTGCGATCATCCTGACGACGCTGTCGCTCAATCTTCTGTCGAACTGGCTGCGAATCGCGCTTGATCCGACGCAACGCTGGCGCCTTGAGATGGGAGGCAGGAAAAATGGTTGAACATCTGTTGGAAGTCCGCGACCTTTCGGTCGAGTTCCACACCGCCGTCGGCACGGTCAGGGCGGTTCAAAATGTCAGTTGGCACCTTGATCGCGGCGAGACGCTGGCGATCCTCGGAGAAAGCGGTTCGGGCAAATCGGTGTCCGCTTCGGCGATCATGAACCTGATCGACATGCCGCCGGGCAAGATAACCAGCGGCACCATTCTCCTCGACGGCCGTGACATGCTGAAGATGACGCCGGAGGAGCGGCGGCTGATCAACGGCGCGAAGATTGCGATGATCTTTCAGGATCCGCTGGCACATCTCAATCCCGTCTACACGGTCGGTTGGCAGATCACGGAAATGATGACCACCCATGGCCAGACCGGGGGAGGTGCCAATGTGCGGGCACTCGAACTGCTCAGGCGTGTCGGCATAACCGATCCCGAAAAGGCGATGCGTAAATACCCGTTCCAATTTTCCGGAGGTCAGCGACAGCGCCTGATGATCGCGATGGCGATTGCGTGCAAGCCCGATATTCTGATCGCCGACGAACCGACGACGGCTTTGGATGTCACGGTGCAGGCGCAAGTGCTCGAACTGCTGCAGGAATTGCAGCAGGAAACCGGAATGGGCATGCTATTGATCACCCATGACCTCGGCGTTGTCGCCGAGATCGCCGACAGGGTCGTGGTGATGAATTCCGGATGCATCGTCGAGACCGGCAATGCGGCGGAGGTTTATCGTGATCCCCAGAACGCTTATACGAAAAAGCTGATCGCGGCAGCACCTGGGAAGGGCGCCATGCCGGAAGAGCGTAGCCGACAGGGTGACCCGTTGCTGCACGGGGTCGGTCTGAAGAAGAGTTATGGCTCGTTCCAGGCCCTGAAAGGGGTGGATTTTTTCATCATGCCGGGCGAGACGGTTGCGGTCGTCGGCGAGAGTGGCTCGGGAAAATCCACGCTCGCTCGCGCGATCGTTCGGCTGGACGATCCGCAGGAGGGACAGGTTCTTTATCGCGGCAAAGATCTTCTAGCGATGACGCCGAAGGAGATGTTTGGGCTGCGGCGCGATCTCCAGATGGTGTTCCAGGACCCGACCCAATCGCTCAATCCTCGGATGACGGTTTATCAGCTGATCTCTGAGGCCTGGGTCATCCATTCCGACATCCTCCCCAAGGCGAAATGGAAGGACAGGGTGTCCGAACTTCTGGTCAAGGTGGGTCTGAAGCCCGACATGGCGGAACGTTATCCGCATCAGTTCTCCGGCGGCCAGCGTCAGCGTATCGCCATTGCCCGCGCACTGGCGATGGAGCCGAAGCTGATCATCTGCGACGAGGCGGTGTCGGCTCTCGACGTATCGATCCAGGCACAGGTCATTGCGCTGCTCGAGGGTTTGCGCCGCGAATTCGGCCTCTCCTATCTCTTCATCGCGCACGACCTTCCGGTGGTCCGTGATTTTGCAGATCGCGTTATCGTCATGAAGGCGGGCGAGATCGTCGAGGAGGGACCAGTGCGCCAGATATTCGATGCGCCTGTTCACCCCTATACGCAGGCGCTTCTTGCAGCCAGCCTTGACCCGGATCCAGACGTGCAGGCAACCCGTCGCGCCGCACGTCGCAGACAGGAAGGACTCGTTCCCGCATGAAACCCGATGTACTCGTCGCCTTCCCCCTCCGGCCCAGTCAGATGGCAATGCTGGAGGAGAGTTACGCGCTGCACCGGCTGGATCTTGTAAAAGGCGCGGAGCGCGAGGCGCTTCTCGCCGAGGCCGGCCCGCGCTGCACGGCCATGGTCTCTAATGGTCATGTGATCGTTGACAGGGACTTGCTTGCCCAGTTGCCGGCGCTGAAACTGGTTGCCTGCTCGTCGGCCGGTTACGATCAGATGGATATCGACGCGATGACCGAGCGCGGCATCAAGCTCACCAATACGTCGGAAGTGCTTTGCGACGATGTTGCCGACACGGCGCTGCTTTTGATGTTGGCCGCGCGACGACGTTTGCCGGAAGGCGATCGTTATGTGCGTACCGGTGACTGGGGCCGCAAGGGCATGATGCCGCTGACTACCTCAACGGGAGGAAAGAAAGCAGGTATTGTCGGCCTTGGCAGGATTGGCCTGGCGATAGCCCGGCGCTGCGAGGCCGTTGGGCTGACGATCGGCTACTACGGGCGGACGAAGAAATCGGGCAACGCTTTCGCCTATTTCGACGATCCGGTGAAACTCGCCGCATGGGCCGATATTCTGATCGTGGCGACGCCCGGCGGGTCGTCGACGGAAGGCCTGATATCGGCCGAGGTGCTGGATGCGCTTGGCCCGACCGGCAGTTTCATCAACATAGCCCGCGGCACGGTGGTCGACGAGCCGGCCCTCATCAGGGCGTTGCAGGAAAGGCGAATTGCTTCGGCAGGCCTGGACGTCTATCTCAACGAGCCGTATCCCGATCCAGCCTTTTCCGACCTCGATAACGTCGTTCTTTATCCCCATCACGCCAGCGGGACGGAGGAGACGCGGGATAGGATGGCGCAACTGACGGTTGACAATCTTGCGGCCTTCTTCGCCGGCAGGCCGCTGCTGACCCCTGTCAATTGACTGGGCCTGAAACCGACGGCGCTGCGCTATCAGACGAAATAGTGCGGGAACTCTTTCCGGAGGTCTTCGACCTTTGCGACAGTGCGGCTCAGATGCTCTCGGATGGCATCGACGGCACCCTGTTCGTCCCGAGCGGCAATCGCCTCGATGATGGCGCGGTGGCCTTCGAGAATGCTGATGATCTTGCCCTTTTCGGGCAGATGCAGGCGGCGAATGCGCTCGAGGTGACCAGACCGCTCGCGAACCAGCTGGTGCAGGCTGCTGCGTTTCACCCCGGCAAACAATGTCTGGTGGAAGAGTTCGTCGAGCTCCTGGAAGATCGCAACCTGCTCTGGGTCGTCGGCGACCGCCGTCTGCATTTTGATGATCGAACGGGCGCGTGTGATGACGCTCGGATCCAGATCCGGATCGGCCGCCAAGCGGCGGCAGACTTCCGTTTCCAGCGCGACACGAAGAAAATGCGCCTCGTAAATCTGCAGGACGTCGATCCGGGTCACTACGGTGCGGGACTGGGGATAGATACGAACCAAACCCTCCTGTTTGAGAAGCTGCAATGCCTCACGGATCGGGGTCTGACTGACCTCATACGTCTCGGTAAGCTCGGTACGCGACAACGTGGTGTCGGGCGGCAACTGAATGGTAATGATGCGTTTGCGCAGATCGTCATAGACCCGCTGGACTGTGCCGCCGACGACGACCGGAAAACCGGGTGCAGACAGGCCAAGGGTTGCAGCGAGCTGGGAGTTCATATGGGCCAAATCCTTTTTGCGCAGTCATAGTCGCAGAGCCGCTGATACACAACAATGCAAAATTACCATTGATATATATGATAGACTAAAATATTAGTTAAGCGAGGCCGCAGGCGGGGCGAGCGCCTGCGTAAGGAGGGAACCCATGACCGCGAAAAAAACCTACGAGCAACTGCGCTCGGCGCGATGGATGGTGCCGGATGATCAGCGCTCTTTCGGCCACCGGTCGCGAACCATGCAGATGGGCTATGCGCCGGAGGATTGGCAGGGTAAACCGATCATTGCGATTATCAACACCTGGTCTGATGCGCAGCCATGCCACATGCATTTCCGTGAACGTGTAGAGTGGGTGAAGCGGGGTGTCCTCCAGTCGGGCGGTTTTCCCATGGAACTGCCGGCACTCTCCCTTTCTGAAAACTTCGTGAAGCCGACCACCATGCTCTATCGCAACATGCTGGCGATGGAGACCGAAGAGCTGCTGCGCAGTCACCCGGTCGATGGCGCCGTCCTGATGGGCGGGTGCGACAAGACCACGCCAGGTCTTGTCATGGGTGCGGTCAGCATGGGCATTCCCTTCATCTATCTGCCAGCCGGCCCGATGCTTCGCGGCAACTATGCCGGCAAGGCGCTGGGCTCGGGAACCGACGGGTTCAAATATTGGGATGAGCGTCGCGCCGGCACCATTACCCAGGAGGAATGGCAGGGGATCGAAGGCGGGATCGCCCGCAGCTACGGCCATTGCATGACGATGGGCACGGCCTCGACGATGACGGCCATCGCCGAGGCGATGGGGCTGACTTTGCCCGGCGCGTCTTCCATTCCCGCCGCCGACGCCAATCACCAGCGCATGTCGGCGGCCTGTGGCCGCCGCATCGTCGATATGGTGTGGGAGGATCTGACCCCGGATCACATTATCACTCCGGCGGCCGTCGACAACGCGGTCACGGTCGCCATGGCAACCGGTTGCTCCACCAATGCGATCATTCACCTGATCGCCATGGCCCGCCGTGCAGGAGTTCCGCTGGAGTTGGATGATCTCGACCGCATCGGTCGCACGACGCCGGTCATCGCCAATATCCGCCCTTCTGGTTCAACCTACCTGATGGAAGACTTCTTCTATGCGGGGGGCTTGCGCGCCCTGATGAAGCAGCTCGGGGACAAGTTGGATCCAACTGCGATTACGGTGACAGGAAAGCCGCTGGTGGACGGTCTCGACCAGGTGAAGATCTACAATGACGACGTCATCCGGCCGCTGTCGAACCCCGTCTACCATGAAGGTTCGTTGGCGGTGCTGAAAGGTAACCTTTGTCCTGACGGAGCAGTCATCAAACCGGCGGCCTGTGATCCGAAATTTCATAGGCATCGCGGTCCGGCATTGGTCGCCGACAGCTATCCGGACCTCAAGAAGATCATCGACGACCCCGACTACCCACTGACGCCGGATACCGTTCTGGTGCTGCGCAATGCAGGCCCGCAAGGCGGCCCCGGCATGCCGGAATGGGGCATGATCCCGATGCCCAAGGCTCTCCTGAAGCTCGGCCTGCGCGACATGGTCCGTATCTCGGATGCCCGGATGTCGGGCACCAGCTTCGGTGCCTGCGTCTTGCATGTCGCGCCCGAGGCCTATGTCGGCGGTCCACTGGCGCTCTTGAAGACGGGTGATCTGGTGGAGCTCGACATTCCCGCGCGCAGCCTCAACATGCTGGTTTCGGAGGAGGAGATAGCTGCCCGCCGCGCGGCCTGGACCGTTCCGATCCGTCGCTACGAACGCGGTTACGGCTTCATGTTCTCCAGCCATATCGAACAGGCCGACAAAGGCTGCGACTTTGATTTTCTGAAGACGGAATTCGGCGGCAAGACGTCTGAACCGGTAATCAACTGAGGCATCACCATGTTTGACCCCGATAAACGCTTGATCCCCGCACAGCCTCCCAAGGCCGGTTTCGCTGCCGGTCCGTCCAAGCTGGATGCGATCCGAACGATCACCCTTTCGCTCGCTTACCTGCCGTTGGCGCGGCCGATCAGCGATGCGAAGGTTTTGACGGGCCGGCAGAAGCCGTTGACGCAGGTGGCTTTCCTGTTCTGCGAGATATCGACTGAAGCGGGCCATAGCGGCCTCGGCTTCAGCTATTCCAAGCGCGCCGGCGGCCCCGGTCTTTACGCACATGCCTGTGAGATTGCCGACAACCTCATTGGCGAAGACCCGAACGATACGGCCCGGCTTTGGGACAAGTTATGCTGGGCGGGCGCGTCGGTCGGTCGCTCCGGAATTGCGACTCAGGCGATAGCAGCCGTCGACATCTGCCTCTGGGACCTGAAAGCGAAGCGCGCCGGCCTGCCGCTTTCCAAGCTTCTCGGTGCGCATCGCGATAGCGTGGCCTGCTACAATACCTCCGGTGGCTTCCTGTCATCGAGCGTCGAGGAGATTCGCGATGCCATCGATCATTCGATCGCCTCGGGTATCGGCGGCATCAAGATCAAGGTCGGGCAACCGGACCCGATGATCGATATCCGCCGGCTCGACGCCGTTACCAGTCACATCGATGGCCGGGTGCCGCTGATGGTCGACGCCAACCAGCAGTGGGACCGGACCACGGCGCTACGGTTCGGCCGACTGGTCGAGCCGCTCAATCTCGAATGGATAGAGGAGCCGCTTGATGCCTATGATGCGGAAGGCCATGCGGCACTGGCACGGGAGTTGGCTACCCCCATCGCGACAGGCGAGATGCTGGCAAGCGCCGAGGAACACATGGCGCTGATCCGGGCGGATGCAGTGGATTTCATTCAGCCGGATGCACCGCGGGTCGGGGGTATCACACCTTTCCTGCGCATCTGCACTCAGGCTGAGGCCAAACGCATGCGCCTCGCCCCTCATTTCGCTATGGAGATCCATCTGCATCTGGCCGCTGCCTATGCCCATGAACCCTGGGTCGAGCATTTCGACTGGCTGGCACCGCTGTTTAACGAAGAACTCGAAATTAGGGACGGCCGGATGATCGTGCCGAGCCGCCCGGGCCTTGGCTGCAGCCTGACGGGCAAAGCTCGCGACTGGACGGTGGAAACCCGCAGTTTCGGCGCGTGAGCGAAACAAGGAGAAGGACATATGAACCCTGCAACCCGTGAAAAGCTGATGGGTGTCTCGGTAGCGACACTGTGCTCGGCGCTCTTCAAGCGTGGTCTGAGAAACCAGACGATCCAGGATGTGAGGCCGGTGCAGCCGAAGGGCCGTAATATGGTTGGGCCGGCTTTCACCCTGCGCTACATGCCCGCCCGGGAAGACCGCAATGTGATGAATGTCTTTCGCAACCCGAAACATCCGCAGCGGCTTGCCATTGAAACCTGCCCGGAAGGCCACGTGCTGGTGATGGACAGCCGCAAGGATCCGCGCGCGGCTTCGGCGGGCGATATTTTGATCACCCGTCTGATGATGCGCGGCAGCGCCGGTGTCGTCACCGACGGTGGGTTCCGTGATGCAATGACAATTGGCGGCCTGGATATCCCGGCCTACCACAATCGTCCCTCCAGCCCGACGAACCTCACCTTGCACGAGGCGATCGACATCAATGTGCCGATCGGTTGTGGTGACGTGCCGGTCTTCCCGGGAGACATCGTTGTCGGCGACGACGATAGCGTCATCGTCATCCCGGCGGAAATCGCCGATGAGATTGCAGAAGAGGCGACCGAAATGACGGCTTACGAGGACTTCGTCACCGAGCGCGTCAAGCAGGGGCATACGATCGTCGGGCTGTATCCCGCGACGGACGAAAGCAATCTGACGCTCTTTGCGGAATGGCGTAAGGCCAACGGCCGCTGATGCGCGCCTTGTATTCAACAGTCGAGCATAACGGACCGGAGCAGCGACTTCGGCTAGGAGGACATCGATGACCTGGACCCCTTCGGGCAAGCACCTTATCGCCGGCGAATGGACCGCGGGCACGACGACGTTTCGTTCCGAACCGGCGCATGGGCCTGCCCATGATTTTGCCGTCGGAACGACCGATCTGGTAGACCGTGCCTGCCGTGCCGCCGAAGCTGCCTTCTCGGCGTTTTCAGCAAAGACCCGTGAGGAGCGTGCTCTTTTCCTCGAAACGATTGCCGAGGAGATAGACAAGCGCGGCGAGGCCGTGACCCTCATCGGCACGCAGGAGACGGGGCTTCCCGAAGCTCGCCTGAACGGCGAGCGCGGTCGTACGACCGCCCAACTCAAACTTTTCGCTGATCATATCCGCAAGGGTGAGCATCTGGACAGGCGCACCGATCCGGCGCAGCCCGACCGGAAGCCGGCACCCCGACCGGAGATCCGCCTGGTGCAAAGGCCGATCGGCCCGGTTGCCGTCTTTGGCGCTTCGAACTTTCCGCTCGCGTTCTCGACGGCCGGAGGTGACACGGCCGCAGCGCTTGCTGCGGGATGCCCGGTTGTGGTGAAGGGACATTCCGCTCACCCAGGCACGGGCGAGATCATCGCCGAGGCCATGGTCGCCGCCATCGAACGGACCGGTATGCCGGCTGGCGTCTTCAGCCTGATCCAAGGCGGTCGCCGTGATGTCGGCACGGCTCTGGTCACCCATCCGGCCATCAAGGCAGTCGGCTTCACCGGATCGCTTGCTGGCGGACGGGCGCTCTTCGACCTCTGCGCGCAACGACCGGAACCGATCCCATTCTTCGGCGAGCTCGGCAGCGTCAACCCGATGTTCGTGCTGCCAGCCGCGACGGCCGCCAGAGCAGAGGCGATAGGCTCCGGCTGGGCCGCTTCGCTGACCCTCGGTGCGGGTCAGTTCTGCACAAATCCGGGCATTGCCGTGGTTGTCGACGGCCCGGAGGCGGACAAGTTTACCGCCGCGGCCAAGGCGGCTCTGGAAAAGGTCGCGCCTCAGACCATGCTGACCAACGGTATCGCCACCGCCTATCATGACGGTGTCGAGCGCATGAGGGCAAGCAATGCGGTTGCGCCGGTACTGAACGCGCCCGGCACAGGGCCGTGAGGCAGCGCCCAATCTGTTTGAGACAAACGGCTCGGCGTGGCTTGCCGACCATGCGCTCAGCGAGGAGGTGTTCGGTCCTCTCGGCCTCGTCGTCCGCGTGGGCTCGCGTGAGGAAATGGTCGAGCTGGCAGAAAGCTTCCAGGGGCAACTGACGGCTACGATCCATATGGAAGATGAGGATCTTGGGCTTGCGCGCGAACTGCTGCCGATCGTCGAGCGGAAGGCCGGCAGAGTGTTGGTCAACGGCTTCCCGACCGGCGTAGAGGTCGTCGACTCTATGGTTCACGGTGGACCTTATCCTGCCTCTACTAATTTCGGAGCAACCAGCGTGGGAACCATGTCGATCCGCAGGTTCCTGCGGCCGGTGGCCTACCAGAATTTTCCAGAAGAGCTTTTGCCAGCAGATCTGCGCAACTGAACCGAGGAATACAGACATGATCGCCCCACCCGGCCTGCGCGAGATCATCGAAGCAGGCCGGTGAGCGCACCATCGACCGACCTGACGGGGAAGAAGTCGAGACGATACATGCTCTGATTGCTTCAGCCGGGTGACCGCTGCTTTGGCGGCTTGCTCTCCGCCCGGTAGCGGGTCGTTTCGCTTGATTGGTTGCGTCAACTGGTATATTAGTACGCATGTGTATCAATTATCCACAGCGAGGAGGATCGCTGACGGAGAGCCAAAAGAAGGTCCAATAGTTTACTGAGACACGCGCTGAAGGCGCCCGGGAGGAGACTGAAATGAACCTGCGTATGGCAGCTGCCTATATTTCTACGACCATCATCGCGTTGAGCTGCGGCTCGGCCCACGCCCAGGATGCGAAGCGAAACGTCACCATCGTGCTTGCGGAAACGGTCGATGTCGTCGAGCCCTGCATGGCGGCCCGCCAGGACGTCGGCCGGGTGATCTCGGAGAATGTCAACGAGATGCTGGTCGAGTTTGATTACGTCAATGGCGGGCTGAAACCACGCCTCGCGACCGAATGGTCGAAGGTCGATGAGGATACCTGGGAATTCAAGCTGCGCCCGAATGTCAAATGGCATGATGGCAAGCCATTTACGTCAAAGGACGTTCAGTTCACGATCGAGCGGAACAAGAACAAAAAGCTCAGCTGTGAGACCGGCGGCAAATATTTCGGCGGCACGGAATTTAGCTTCGAGACGCCGGATGCCAATACGATCCGCATCACGACAAAACCTGCCCAGCCGATCCTTCCCCTTCTGATGACGGTCATGACGGTGGAATCCGCCGAGGCG
The DNA here is from genome assembly GCF_002968635.1 of Neorhizobium alkalisoli. GTDB lineage: Bacteria > Pseudomonadota > Alphaproteobacteria > Rhizobiales > Rhizobiaceae > Neorhizobium > Neorhizobium alkalisoli. Next base: position 131,242 of record NZ_PVBN01000011.1, read on the forward strand.
ACACCGGCGAACGAATTCACCCGCAAACCGATCGGCACAGGCCCCTATACATTCGACAAATGGGATATCGGCCAGTCGATCACGCTGAAGCGCAATCCAAATTACTGGGGCGAGCAGCCTCAGGTGGAGCAAGCCACCTATCTCTTCCGCTCCGATAGTGCGGTTGCAGCGGCCATGGTGGATGCCGGCGAAGCCGATATCGTTCCTGCGGTATCCGTACAGGATGCAACCAACAAGGAAACCGATTTCGCCTATCCGAACTCCGAGACAACGTCGTTACGCATCGATACGCGAGAGGCGCCGCTCAAGGATCGCCGCATTCGCGAAGCGATGAACCTCGCCATCGATCGCCAGGCGATGCTCGGAACACTTTTCCCGGAACAGGCAAAGATTGCCACGCAACTCGTCGTGCCGACCACGATTGGCTACAATGCCGACATTCCGGCCTGGCCCTACGATCCCGAAAAAGCAAAGGAACTGGTCAAAGCAGCCAAGGCCGATGGCGTGCCGATCGATCGCCAGATCCGCATCATTGGTCGTAACGGGCAGTATCCGAATGCCACGGAAGCCATGGAAGCAATGATGGCGATGCTTCAGGAAGTCGGCCTGAACGTCAAGCTCGACATGTACGACGTTTCGGTCTGGAACGGTTATTTCGTCGCGCCCTTTATTGCGGATTCCGGGCCTACGTTGACGCAGTCGCAGCACGATAACGCAACCGGCGATCCAGTATTTACCGCCTTCGTCAAATACGCCTCTGGGGGATCTCATTCCATGGTTCGCGATCCGGCCGTCGGCGCACTGATCGCGAAGGCGACCTCTGCGACCGGCGATGAGCGGACAAAACTCTGGAAGGAGCTTTTTGCAAAGGTGAACACCGAGATTATCGCCGACATCCCCATGTTCCACATGGTGGGTTTCACGCGTGTCTCGCCGCGGCTGGACTTCAAGCCTACGATTGCGACCAATTCGGAACTGCAGCTGTCGCAAATCCGCTTCAAGTAATCCGCATTCCACAAGCTTCGGCGTGGGCCTCACCAACCGTGAGGCCCACGCCCTCCATGACGTGACGGGTGGAAGAACCGATGCCCCTGATAGACAGAGCTGCCCTTTCCGAATTTGCCGAGCGCATACTGATCGGCGCCGGCATGGAGATCGACAAGGCCGAAGCGACAGCCGCCATCCTCGTGGAGGGTGACATGATCGGTCACGAGACCCATGGTGTCAGCCTGTTGCATTGGTATGTCGAAGCTCTTGAAGATGGTTCGCTGGCGAAGGCGGGCAGTTATGAGGTCGTCAATGACCGCGGCGCTGCCTTCGTCTGGGACGGCAAGTCCCTGCCCGGTGCCTGGCTTTTGACCAAAGCGATCGACCAGGCCTGTGAGCGTGCGCGCGACCATGGCGTCGTCACCGCGGCGATCCGCAACTGTCACCACACCTGCGCGCTTTCGGCCTTCATGCGTCAAGTTACCGAGCAGGGTCTGATCGTGCAGCTTTCGGTATCGCACCCCGCCGCCAGCCGCGTTGCGCCCTATGGCGGTACACGCCCGCTCCTGACGCCCAACCCGATGGCGGCCGGTTTTCCAACCTCAGATGATCCGATCCTGATCGACGTCTCTGCCTCGATCACCACCACCACCATGACCCAGACGCTTGCCAAGGCGGGTCAGAAATTTCCCGAGGCCTGGGCTTTCACCGCTGAAGGCGAGCCGACCGACGATCCGCGCGAGGTGACGGAACGGGGCGGGACGATGATGCCGCTTGGCGGTCAGCTTAAGGGACATAAGGGCTTTGGGCTCGGGCTGATGGTCGAGTTGCTGGGGCAGGGGCTTTCCGGCAAGGGGCGGGCGAATACACCGCCCGGCGTCTTCTCGCAAAGCGCCTTCCTGCAGGTCATCGACCCTGCCTTTTTCGCTGGGCTGGATGCCTTTACGACGCAGTCTGATTTTCTTGCCGCCGCGTGCCGTAGCAATCCTCCGGCGAGCTGGAACAAGGGCCCCGTGCGCATGCCGGGCGATAGCGCCGCGCGCAAGCGTCGCTTGGCATTGGAGGAGGGAGTTCCGGTGAGTGATGTGCCTTGGGCGAAACTCTGTAAACACGCCGAGATTTTCGGCGTGGCTATCCCTAACGCCGCCGCTTGAGTTGGCGAGACATCTCTTTGAAGAATCTCCGCCAGTTGCATCGTAGCCGGCTTGCTGGGCCGGAGGATGAGCGACTTTGCCCGCAAAACGGATGTGGCCGTTTGGAGCGCAAGCCGTATTTCAGGTGTGCTCAGCGGTCCACGTCGGTTGCGGCAGCGATTGGAACTGCCTGAGGCGTCATAACTTGGAAGGGACGGTCCTGCCGTGCCGCTTTTGAGCGTGCGGCGAGCGCTGCTGCTAGTGTTCCCAAGGCGGCGGTTGCGCCTGCCATGCAATAGAGTACGCCATTGATCTCATGCCGCCCCATGATCCAGGAGCCTGTGAAAGGACCAATTATCGAGCCGATACCGCTTGCCAAGATGACCCGGCTACTGATTGCGACCAGCCGTTCGCCTGCCATATTGTCCATCGTGTGCGCAACGGAGACCGGATAAAGGGTCGACATGAAGCCGCCTAGGACTACCGCAATGGGAAGCACCGTTCCGAGCGTATGAGGCAGCACCGCAAGCGCGATTGCAGCTGCTGTAAATCCCAGCGCAATAGCGCTCAGAACCAGGCGTCGATCATGTCTGTCTGAAAACCTGCCGATGGGAACCTGAAAGCCGAGTCCGCCAAGAACCGCTGCCAGCATCACGAATGATATGGTCGATTGCGAGATGTCGTTCAGCAACATCCAGGCTGGCACGACCGCGTAGAAAGTGGAGCTCACCATGCCCGCGACGACGCAGCCCGCAACACCAAGAGGTGCCGCCCGCACGAGCTCAAGGAAGGGGAGATGGTGTTCCGGCACAATCGCTGGAGGATCGGCATAGGTCGAACTTACGATGACGATCGCAACGGCGAAAAGAACCACGATGACATTAAAGGGCGCGGATCCTTCGATCGGCATGTAACCGATCAGCAGCTGGCCAAGCGCGAGGGCCAAGAACGTGCCGATCATGTAGCTGGCGAATGTCCGACCGCGAAGTTCGGGGGATGCCTTCGAATTCAGCCAGCTTTCCGTGGTCACGAATACCCCCACGCATCCGAAACCAACGGCTACCCTCGATGCTCCCCAAGTCCATAAGGTGGTATTCACTACCATGATTGCTGCCGCCGCGATGGTGACGCCGGCGAAGGCCGCGTAGCTGCGGATGTGGCCAATGCGCTGAATCAACGGGCCGCAGGCGACTGCGCCGATTGTGAATCCGACAAAATAGGAACTCATCACCAGGCCCTCGAAGGCGGGGTCGAAAGCCTCGAGACCAAATCGTAGGGACACCAGAGTTGTGAAGAAGCCATTCGCAAGCTGAATAAAGCTCGTTGCCAGTATGATAGCGCCAATCTGACCCACGATAATCTCCCCTCAGTTGTTCCCGTCCCCTGTCTCGATATGCGGAGCTACCCCGGAAGCGCGCCAACCCGTTCATGAAGATTCGTGGGGCGGTGGGCGTATGCGGTTCAATTCAAAGGACGGAACGGCGAAGGCCACCACAGAAGCAATGTCGGCTACCGACTAAAGCGTCCTTTCCCGCGGTATTCCTTTCACGCTGCGATAACGGTTGAGAACAGCGTCTGCTTGTTGGAACCGTTGAACCCCCGAGATGGCCTTCGCTCGCATCGGGGTCTGGGTGCTCTTTCCTATCATCATGGCGCAAGCTTTCCGCCGAACATGTCTTTCAGACGAGTGACTTCGGAAGCCTGGATCGGCGGAGCCGTCATCGCGATCCAGCAGTCTATATAGTCGTCAGCCGCATAGACATGTCCGAAGCCGGCAGGGGATTCCGTCGCCGTCATCATATCGAACAGCAACTGCAGCATCGTGATGATGGGAATCCACCTGAACGCGGGCGAGACGTCCGGCCCCCGTTGCCCCTGCATCCATTCGGGAGCGCCGAATGCAGAACCCGTTTCGAAGAAGGTGACTGGGTCGCTGGCGTATTGGAGGTAGATGATCCGAAGCGGCCCCCAGGGCGCTGCGGCTTCATCGAGGTGGTTGTCCTGATTGGTGAAACGGACGACGGAACCATCCCGGAAGCGGGGGAGCCATGCTGGAGAATCGGCATTCCGTTGCTCGGTGATGGAGCGCCACCTGGTGCTTCTGAATGGAGGTCCCACCCAAAGCGCTCCCTGGAACGGATCCCCGACCATATCGTAGATGTCAGCCGATGCCTCTGAATTGAGCGCGCCGAGACTGAGGCCGTAAAGATAGAGCGCCGGCCGAGTATCCTTCGGCAGCGTTCGCCAATAGCTGTAGATTGTCGTGAACAGCGCCCTCGTGGTTTCACGGCCATTGTCCGGCTCCACGAGGAGCGAGAGCCAGCTTGCCAGATATGAATATTGGACCGCGACGCTCGCCACGTCTCCGCGATGGAGATATTCCAGCGGATCCATAGCCGCGGCATCGACCCACCCTGTCCCCGTCGGCGCGATGACCACCAGGACCCGGCGTTGAAAGCCTCCTTGCCGCTGGAGTTCCTTCAGCGCGAGCGTCGCCCGGTCCTGTGGGCTGTCCGCATTGTTCAGTCCCACATAAACTCTCAACGGGTCCAGCGCTTCTGTGCTCCAGAAACGCCTGATATCTTCTGCTCCGGGACCGGAAGTCACATAATGCCTTCCCTGACGCCCGAGGCCCTCCCAGGAAATCAGGGAGGACGCTCCCCCTGTCACAGAACCCGGCACCGATGGTGCGTCCGGTTCCTCAAGCAAGGCGTCGAGCTGCTTGAACGAAGCATCGGTCATGTCGAGCGCGAGCTTCAGCAGCACCCCCTGTCCGAGCGACCAGAAGAGCGCGGCCGCCGCGAGGACACCCAGGATAAGCGATACCCGTCTGGGAACATATCGGGCGAGAAACGAAGACGATCGGATGGCGATCCAACCAAAGGCGCGTCCGATCGCAAAGGCGGCAAAAAACGCCAATACCGCAATCGCGGCGAGACGGTAAGGATAGGCCGTTTCCAGAGGAACCATATGCCACAACGTCCGGATCGAGTTCTGCCATTCCACAGCATGCCAGAGCGATGCGACCGCGATGAGCAGACCGGCTATGCAGACCGCCACTTCGATAGGAACATGAAGCTTCCTTGCCGTGGGCAGTTCCAGGTAGCGCCAGAGCGAGGACAGGCCGGCCCCGATGAGATATCCGACGGCTGCGCAAAGTCCTGAAAGCAGGCCCTGCACCTGGTAGGAACGCGGCATCAGGCTCGGCGTCAGTGAAGCTGCGAAGAAGACGGTTGCCAGGATGGTGCCTGTCACGGAGAGCGAACGGAGAAATCTCCTGGCGGCAGAACCGGTCATCTCAAGCTCCTGGCCTTTTTTCCAGGGCTTCCCCGCCCCCCATCAACTGCGACAGCCATCTCATCGCAGGGGCGCGGCTCGTAAAGGCCGCTACCGCTATCGCGATCGGAACGCCGATGAACGTGCCATATATCCCCCAGATGAAAGTCCAGAGGAAGATGGCGACAAGGATCACAAACGGTGAAAGTTGCAGGGCGTCTCCGGAAACGCGAGGCTCGATGTAGTTGCCGCTGAGAAACTGGACGATGCTCAAACACGCGAAGACCATCAGGGCGAAACCAGGGTCTCCCAAATGCGCGAGGACGAAGAGCGACGGCAAGGTGGTCGCAATCAGAGGTCCGATGAACGGAATGAAGTTGAGCGCGAAACCGATCACGCCCCACTCCACCGCGAACGGTATTTGTGTCGCGAGGGCGAAGACCCCGATTGCGACTCCCGTAAACATGCTGATGACCGTGCGGACCCACATGTAGCGGCGCAGCTTTCTGGCGGTCTCCCCGAAGCCTCCAATGATGATCTCGGATACGGCTGGATCGGACAGGCCCCGCACGTTGTGCTTCACGCGTTCCACCTCCACGAGGCCCGTGACGAGATACGCGATTGCCACGATCCAGAAGCTCATCGTCTGGCTCATCCGGGACACGATCTGCTGCGTCATCCGGAGAAGCCAGTTGACGTTGATATTGTCCGCCCAGATGCCGGCCATGACGATACCGTGCCCTTCCAGCCAGTCCGCCGCGGATTGATACAGAAGCTGATAGCGCGCTGCGTTGCTGCTGATGGCCTGCCATACGGCTCCAAAGGCCCACAGTGCCAGCAGACCCAGCACCAGCATCACCCCCAGAACCAGAGCTAGGGTGAGCACGAGGGCGATGATCTTCGGCACACGCTCTTGGAGGAACGACTGGACCGGCCAGGCGAAGGCAAGAATGAACATGGCCAGCGTCAAAGGAGCGAGAAATGGCGCAGCTGCCTTGGCGGTCCAAAGCGCCGCCAAGGTTGCCAGCAATACGAGGCTCGGCCTGGATGATGCCACCTGGATCAAATCCTGCCTCCAAGTCCCCATTCGAAATGCCTCCGTCGCCCGCCTTTCCTCAGTCGTCGAGACATGTCACGCAATGTCGACCGCTTCGGCCGCGTTCCGGTTATACACCGGTATGCGTTACGGCCTCCGTTCCCTGTTGGCGGAGTCAGGTTTCGGCGGAGCGACGCCAGCGAAAGCTTCTGGACACTCCCGGTCATGATTGCCTCCCGATGAAAAGGGGCTAATTGAACGGACTTTTACACGCCATGCATTCGCTTCCGCGGTTGCGGAGTGATCAACGCTAAGCCCGGTTGAGCGTAGCGGCAATCTGAAATTTAGTTCGATACAGCCATAGGTAAAGGAGGTGGTAGTTCTGACGAGCGTTGCTTCGTTCTGAAACACGCGGGAGACATGGTATTCGGATGAGCTTGACTGTGGTCGATGTTGGCTCGACGATCACGCGCACGCACGGGTAGTATGCGAAGGATTTCTCCCATGATCTCGTTTTTCCTCAGCCTGCGTTACATCATGATACTAGCTTCGCTAGGTGTGCTGATCGGCGCCTTCCTTATGTTATGGGAGGGTCTCTTGGGTCTCATTGATGCAATCACCTATCTCCGGTCCGGGCAGGACATTTCGGTGATCGCTGCCGTCCTCGGATCCACAGACAAGTTCCTGTTCGGGATAGTTCTCCTGATCTTCGCCTACGCGATTACTTTCGGCTTCGTCCTGGACCTGTCGCCCGAAGATAGAAAACGTGTTCCGTCGTGGATCATACTGGATACGGTCGGGGAACTTAAGATCCTCTTCTTTCAGCTCATCATCCTCTATCTCGTTGTCCATTTTGCCACGCTCGTGGCCGAAACGGGGGGCATGCTGGAATGGAACGGACTGGTCCTCCCTGCCTCGATCCTATTCCTTGCGGCTGCGATGAAGCTGGTCGCCACGGCGTCGGATCATGGCCAGTCGCGGTAAGCATGAGCTAACCTGGGACACATTCGGGGGCGGGTAATGCCGAATTCATTATTGTGATTGATGCACAACTTCCGACTTGAAAATTTAGGCAATAAGCGGATACTCAACCGGCACGCGAGCGTCATCTGCTTGCGGAAAGACGCATCCGCGCCGCCTATGCATTCTTCGATATCAAGTTCATCCTGAATCAAGGAGAGCTGAAATGCGAACAAGGCGTTCATTTCTGATCGGACTGCTGACTGCCGCCGTGGCGACAATCACGAATATCACCCAGATAGCTGACGCTCAGGCTCAGCAGGACTCCGGAACTCTTCGGTTTCCGGTCCGGCGTCGACCGCCGCCGCCGCGGCCACGATTGGAGCGTGTCCCCTCTCCCAGGCGAGGTTACCGCTGGGTAAGGGGACGGTGGGTCTGGAGCGCAAGGCGTGGACGCTGGGTGTGGATACGGGGCCGGTGGCTCAGGCGCCGGTGATTTCATCCAACGTTAAGATCGTGCAGCGGAGACACCCTTCATGAGACGATCAGCAGCTCGAAGACACGCGTCGGCACAGGGTGTCGTCTTGATTGTCTTCCTCCTCGCACCGTATGTGGCAGCCGCTCAAGTGAAGCCGGTGGTTGCCACCGCCGGTGTTGCGATTGAAGACGTATCGCCGCGCTACGAATTCGTGGGACGGGTGGAGGCAGTCAATTCTGTCGCCATACGGTCCCGCATCGACGGCTTCCTGGCAAGCCGAGTGTTTGCCGAGGGGGAGGTGGTCCGGAAGGATCAGGAGCTTTTCACCATCGAGTCCACCGCCTACGAGATCGCGCTGAAGGAGGCGCAGGCCGTTCTGCTGAGCGCACAGGCGTCACGGACCGAAGCGGAGAGGCGCCTGCAACGCAACCAGTCCCTCAACCGGCAGACGGTGTCGCAGGCTATCCTCGAAGAGAGCGAAACCGCACGTGAGACAGCCCAGGCAAATTTCCTCTCCGCAGAGGCCGGCGTCAGCAGAGCCGAACTCAATCTCGGCTATACTCGGATCGCTTCGCCGATCGATGGGCGGATCGGCATTTCTGCCTTCACCGTCGGCAGCCTTGTCGGCCCTTCTTCCGGCGCTCTGGCAACGGTGGTTCAAATGGATCCGGTGCGGGCCGTATTTTCCGTCACCGACCGCTCGATCCTCGATCTTCGCTCCGCTACAGGGGGGACGAGCAAGGAGCAGCTTGCTACTGGCTTCGCGATAAGCCTGCGCCTCTCAAACGGTGCGGAATATCCAGAACATGGGCAGATCGAGTTCTTCGAAAACGAAATCGACGTTCAAACCGGGACTCTCCCTATCAGGGCCCTGTTCGCCAACCCAGAAGGGCTGTTGGTGCCTGGCCAGTTCGTGACGATTATCGTGCGTCAAGCTGATCCACGCCCCCGCCCGGTCGTACCAGTGGCCGCTGTTCAGCAGGACAGGGACGGCCGCTACGTCCTTCTTGTCGGCGGCGATAGCAAGGTCGAACTGCGCCGGGTCGAAGTCTCCGGCCAGAGCGGATCCAACTGGATCGTGGTGGGGGGGCTGGATGGAGAGGAAAAGGTGATCGTCGAGGGGCTGCAGAATATCTCTCCCGGGGTCGAGGTTGAAGCAAGACAAGAACCCAGCCCCGTGCCTTCGCAGGCAGGAAATGGTTCCGCGCCAGTCTCGGGATCGCGGCCATGAACCTTTCGAGGCCGTTCATAGGTCGTCCCCGATTGGCAATGGTCATCGCGGTCGTCATGACTCTCGCCGGTGCGATCGCGCTGACCCAGATTCCCGTGGCGCAGTTTCCCCAGATTACGCCGCCCGAAGTACAGGTGACTGCGAGCTATCCCGGCGCCAATGCCGAGGTGATGACGGACAGCGTCGGAGCGGTCATTGAGGATCAGGTAAACGGGGTCGAGGACATGCTCTACATGTCCTCCTCCAGCACGAACAACGGCACCTATTCGCTAACAGTCACGTTTGCGGTCGGAACAGACCCTGCCATCGCCCAGGTGAATGTCCAGAACCGAGTGGCGCTTGCGACCGCCCGTCTTCCGCCCGCTGTTACGCAAGCCGGTGTCTCAGTCCGGAGCCGCTCGTCCAGCATGCTGATGGGGATAGCGCTCTATTCACCCAAGGGAACGCACGACGAACTATTCATCAGCAACTACGCGACAATCAATATTCGCGACGCGGTGGCCCGCGTGGCCGGCGTCGGTGAGGCGGGCGTCTTCGGCCCCTCCTACAGCATGCGGGTCTGGATGAATCCGGACCGCATGCAGGCGCTCGGAATCACCGCCGCTGACCTTACCGCCGCCATCCAGGCGCAGAATGCGCAAGCGTCCGCTGGTCAGCTAGGCTCTTCTCCCACCGTTGCCGGTCAACAGCTCCAACTCACGGTCATGGCCCAAGGCCGTCTGCGCAACGAAGTGGAGTTCGGCAATGTCGTCGTAAGAACCAACACAGACGGCGGTATCGTCCGGCTGAGGGACGTGGCGCGGGTCGAGCTCGGGGCTCAGTCCTATGACACGACATCGATGCTCAATGGTCGGCCGAGTGCGACTGTTGTCGTCTACCAATCATCCGACGCCAATGCTCTTGCCGTCTCCCAGAATGTAAGAGGAGAACTCGAACGTTTATCGAGGCAGTTTCCAAATGACCTTGCCTACACCGTGGTGTTCGACACGACGATGTTCGTCAACGAGACCATCAGCGAGATTGCGTTGACCCTCGTTATCACCTTCGCTCTCGTCGTCGCGGTCACATACCTTTTCCTGCAGGACTGGCGCTCGACGCTCATCCCGATGTTGACGATCCCCGTTTCGCTGATCGGGGGTTTTGCGGTTCTCTACGTGCTCGGCTATTCGGCCAATACAATCACGCTGTTTGCTGTGGTCCTGGCGATCAGCCTCGTCGTTGACGACGCGATCATCGTGGTGGAAAACGTGCAGCGGGTGATGGCCGAGGACGGCGTCGACGTCAACGAAGCGACGGCCCGCACGATGGACCAGGTTACCGGCCCAATCATCGCAACCACGCTGGTGCTGGCAGCGCTCTTCGTTCCGGTCGCCTTCCTGGGCGGTATAACCGGGCAGCTCTACAGTCAGTTCGCCGTCACCATCCTGGTGACGATCACCTTCTCCACGGTGAACGCACTGACCCTGAGCCCGGCACTGTGTGCTCTGTTGTTGCGCGCGCCTGTGGCGCGCCGGTCCGGCGTCTTCGGCGTCTTCAACCGAGGTCTCGACACCTCACGTGCTTTCTATCTCCGCGCGCTGGCAATGTTCTCGCATCGCCTCGTCCTGTCGACTGTCGTGTTCCTGGTCTTTCTCGGCGGCATCTATGGGGCATTCCGGATGCTTCCGACCGGATTCGTCCCGGCCGAAGACCAGGGGTATCTCTTCATGAATGTCCAGCTGCCGGACGCTGCCTCGCTTGAGCGGACCGAGCAGACGCTCGCTCGTGTCACGGAAGTATTGCGGAATACGCCGGGCGTCGAGAATTCCATCGGGATCGCCGGTAGCAGCATGGTCGGCGGCGGCGGATCGAATACGGGCATGGTCATCGCGGCGTTGAAAAACTGGAGCGAACGGGGGGCGGACGAAAGCGTCGAACGCCTGATGGGTCGCCTGCGTTCCCAGTTCGCGGCCATTCCCGGTGCGTCTGTCGTTCCGTTCAATCCGCCGGCCATACCCGGACTAGGCGTTACCGGGGGCTTCGATATGCGCCTCCAGGCCCGCGCAGGGCAGACCCCGCAGGAGCTCGCGGCGGTGATGCGGGGGCTGATCGTCAACGCGAACCAATCAGCTAGTCTTTCGAGCGTCTTCAGCACTTTTTCGGCTGGGGTCCCGCAGGTGTTCCTCGATATCGACAGGGCACGGGCAGAACTTTTCGGGGTACCTCCCGCAGCCATTTTCAGTGCCTTGCAGGCACATCTCGGATCGGCGTATGTGGACGACTTCAACATGTTTTCGCGGGTCTATCAGGTACGCATCCAAGACGAGCCGCAGTTCCGCAGCAGGATCGAGGACATTCAGAGGTTGAGGGTTCGCAGCCAGAGCGGTGCTGCTGTCCCCCTCCAATCCTTGCTGTCTATAGAGACGTCCTATGGTCCGGGGTCCATCAGCCGCTACAATCTGTTTCCAGCCGCGTCCGTAAACGGACAGCCTGCGGCGAGCGTGAGCACGGGGGAAGCTCTCGCCCAAATGGAGGCGCTAGCCGAGCGGACCCTGCCGGACGGTTTCGGCTTCGAGTGGACCGGGCTCGCACTTCAGGAGAAGCAGTCCGGGAACCAGACGGTGATCGTCCTGCTGGTGGGAATCGTCTTTACATATCTTTTTCTGGTGGGGCAGTACGAGAGTTGGAGCGTTCCCGTTGCCGTGATGTTGTCGGTCTCGGTCGCCGTTCTCGGTGCGCTTGCAGCCCTGTTGTTAACGGGTATCGAGCTCAACATCTACGCTCAGATCGGACTCGTTCTTCTCATTGGGCTTGCCGCGAAAAATGCCATTCTGATCGTGGAATTCGCGAAGGAACGGCGCGACGAGGGCATGAGCATCGACGAAGCGGCTAGGGCAGGAACGGCGCAACGTTTCCGCCCGGTTCTGATGACCGCGATTGCGTCCATCCTCGGGGTCGTCCCACTCGTCGTCGCGACGGGGGCCGGTGCGGCAAGCCGGCAGTCGATCGGCATGACTGTGTTCGGAGGCCTGCTGGTGGGAACTCTTCTTGGTCTGGTTGTGATCCCTGTCCTCTACGTACTGGTCCAGAATGTCCGGGAAAATCTCAAGGCTCGCATTGCAGGTAGAACAACCCACCCGAGAGAGGCTGCGCACTAGCGCAGATGCGGAATTGGCGAGAAATCGCAGCGCTCGGCGGCATGCTCCTCCAGGCGGCGCACGAACGTCAGATCGTGTCTCCCGATCATCATTTACCTGGATGCGGTCCCTGGAGACCCGAGAGGATCTCGCGAAGCCACCGCTGGACCGGGTGGGCTTCGTTCCTGCGATGCCAGGACATGACAAACGATACCGGAGCCAAGGCGATCGGCGGTGGCAGCGCGACCAGTTCGTCGCGGCAGGCAGAAGCCTTGACTACGCCTTCCATCAAAGTGGCGATCAGATCGGAACGCGCCACGAGCGCAGGAGCTGCATACATTTGCGGTAGCGACAGCGCTATGCGTCTGCGCTGCCCTGTCGCGGCGAGTGCCGCATCGACCTGACCGAACCTCTCGCCTTCCGGAGACACGAGAAGGTGCGACAGGCCGAGAAAGCTCCGCAGATCTAGGGGATGCGAAGCCGCGGGATGACCATGGCGCATGATGCAGACAAAGCGTTCTTCGAACAGCGGTTTGCTCAGGATGCGGCCCCCAACAGACTGCCGTGGCGGCACCCCTATGGTCAGGTCGGCCTCTCCGGCATCGAGAATGGACACCGCATCGTCGCGATGGGTGAACGCCTTGATACGCAGGGTGACATTGGGCGCCTGGTCTCGCAAGATTTCGGTCAGGCGTGGAAGCAGCATAAAAGCCGGATGATCGGACAGGGCCAGCGTGAACTCCTGCGAGGAAATCGCAGGGTCGAAGCGTTGGGTGAAATCGAGCGTGCGACTAATCTCCGACAGTGCTCGGCCGAGCGGTTCGGCCAGGTCGCTCGCGCGCTGTGTTGGTTGCAGCCCGGACGGACCACGCACGAACAGCTCGTCGCCAAACAGGGCGCGCAGTCGTGCGAGGGCGGCGCTCATGGCCGGTTGCGTGCGTCCTATTCGCTTGCCAGCCCGCGTGACACTTCGTTCCGCAATCAGCGCGTCGAAGGCAACAAGCAAGTTGAGGTCTATCCCGTATAAATCCATAGCATGGATGTTGTCATATATCATGTATCGATTTCAAGGATGAAGTCTGGATGTCTATCGTTGGCGCGGTTCAACCAGGAGACATTCGATGTCACACGAAAATACCGCCGCATCCGGTGGTCTCACAGACCGCGATCGCGCCGCAGTCGAGACCCTTTATCGCGCCTTTTCCGAGCATGATCCCAACCTGCTTGATGAGGCGCTGACAGAAGACTGGCATGACATTCCGCTTGCGCCCGGACAAGCAGCCGGCCGCGAGGGCATGAAGCCGCTGATCCGCGCCTTCAGCGCCGCTTTTCCCGATGCTCGCGTTACCATCCATGAAGTGATCGGTGAGCCAGGTCGCGCCGGTGTAAGAGGCGAGATCACCGGCACCCATAAAGGCGAATGGTTCGGCATCGCCCCGACCGGCACTCACTTCACGCTTCCCATCCACGATTTCCACCATGTGCGGGAGGGCCTTATCACCCACACCTGGCACATGGAGGACTGGTTCGGCTGGCTGCATCAGGTCGGCGCCATGGGCGTTGGGGAGCAGACGTAATGAAGGCGTTTCGCATCCACGACTATGAAGTCGATCCCGTCATTGAAAATGTCGCAATGCCTCAGCCTGGGCTTGGCGAGGTGCTGGTGCGCGTTGTTGCGGCCAGCCTGAACCCGCTTGATGTGAAACTTCAGCGCGGCAACATGGAAGCGTTCTTCCCGCTCGCATTCCCGTACACGCTCGGGACCGATCTAAGCGGCACCGTCGAGGTGCTGGGTGGCGAGGTGACAGACTGGAGCGTCGGCGATCGCATCGCGGCGCGAACGACTCCCACAAGCGGCGGCGCGTTGGCGGAGTTCGCGCTCGTGCCGGCAGACCAACTTGTGCGCGTGCCTGATGTCATTACCTTCGAGCAGGCTGCCGGCATCCCGACGGCCGCAGGCACCGCCTGGCAGGCTCTGTTCGAGGTCGCCCATCTTCGTGAAGGGCAGACGGTGCTCGTCCATGCAGGCGCTGGCGGCGTCGGCAGCTTCGCCATTCAGTTCGCCAGGCAAGCTGGCGCACGCGTGATCGCCACCGCTTCGGGCGATGGTATCGCCATCGCAGAGCGGTTGGGAGCCGATATTGTGATCGACTACCGCAACGAGGACTTTGTGCAGCGGGTGCAAGACGTTGACGTGGTTCTCGACACGGTCGGTGGCGAGACGCAAGCGCGGTCGTATGAGGTGCTACGTACCGGCGGCTTTCTTGCCTCGACCGTGGCTCCGCCAGACGAAGCGCTCGCGAAGGCGCATGGCGTCGGCGCCGCCTTCGTCTTTCACAGCTCGAATGCAGACCGCCTTGCAACCGCTGTCGAGAAGGTGGCAGGGGGTGTCGAGGTGCTGACCGACCGGCTGCTGGCGGGCGAGGACGCACTTCAGGCGTTCGAATATCAGTCCACCGGACGAGCCCGGGGCAAGATCATCCTCAAGAACGTGTCATGATGGTCTTTTCGCAGGAGCAGGGACGCCGCGCCGCACAGACGCTGTGAGGTTCATCGCCCCCGCTACGAGTGGTTCAAACAGCCGCCTCGACTAAGGTCGGGACGGCTGCCGCGGTCACACCTGATCATCCACATTTAGTCAACGATGGATCGGGTCGATCCAGGGTACGTCTTCCGGTTTTTCGACCGGCTCGATATCGAGATTGACGACGACCGGCTCCTGGCCGGAGCGGACGAGGACGCATTCCAGCGTCTCATCGCGACTGGCATTGATCTCCTGATGCGGCACATAGGGCGGTACGTAGATGAAATCGCCGGGACCCGCTTCGGCCGTATATTCCAGATGCTCGCCCCAGCGCATCCGGGCCTTGCCTTTGACCACATAGATGATGCTCTCGAGATCACCGTGATGATGGGCGCCTGTCTTGGCGTTGGCGTGTATCGTCACCGTGCCTGCCCAGATCTTTTCCGCTCCGGCACGCGCCTTGCTGATGGCGGTGGCGCGGTTCATGCCAGGCGTCTGGGCGGTATTCGGGTCGAGCGAATTGCCGGGAATGACCTTGACGCCATTCTCCCGCCAATGGTCATTCGCATGATGATGATCGTCGTGATCGTGGGTCACTCTGTTCTCGATTCTAGTCTGCTGGCGAGCTGGCTTAATCGGCAAAGCTTACATGGCCGCTGATCAATGACAATGGTTGCCGGCGTGTGCCTCGCTAATTGTTCAGGTCCGACCTGCTTGGCGAGTTTCGCCTGCTTCATGGCTGGGATGAACGGGCCGCAACCCCGCTATTCGAACGAGCATCGGTAGATGGAGAAAGGTATTCCGGCGTGCCCGCGATATGTGCGGACAGGCTTCGGCTATCACAGCGAAGCTAAGGAAGATGCTTGAGCGATCTGGTGTCACATAGGAGACATTTCCCTTGAGACCTTCAGCTGCCTCCGCGACCAGATCAAAGACCTTTTGCGTCGGAGACCCGGCGGATCACCGTGAATTTCTTGTCGAGGTCCGGGTGTAGTTCCATGCCGAGGCCTGGGCCGGGCGGGACCGTGATCATGCCGTTCTTCACTTCCGGAAGCGCTGTCACGAGGTCGCGATACCAGGTGCGATAGAAGGCGCGCACGCTTTCCTGGATCAGGGCATTCGGCGCGTTCAGTGAAAGATGTGTCGAGGCCGCAAGCAGGACCGGGCCGGTGCAATCGTGCGGGGCGATCGGCAGGTGCCAGGCTTCCGCCATCGAGGCGATCTTGCGCGCTTCGGAAATGCCGCCGCACCAGCCGATGTCGAGCATGACGACGCCGGCTGCGCCGGTTTCGAGCAGATCGCGGAAAGCCCAGCGGGAGCCGAGGGTTTCCGAGGCCGAAATCGGTGCGGGCGATACGTCGACGTAGCGTTTCAGGTCCGCCAGGCTGTCCATCTTGATCGGGTCTTCGTGCCAGAACGTCTGATAGGGCGTCAGTGCCTTGGCGATCTGCATGGCGGGCAGGAGCTGCCACATGGAGTGGAACTCGACCATGATGTCCATCTTGTCGCCGACGGCCTTGCGGATCTTTTCGAACGGTTGCAGCGCAGACTTCAGATCCGGCAGCGAGACATACTGGCCGCGGGTCTTTTCGGCGGCGGCATCGAAGGGCCAGATCTTCATGGCCGTGATGCCTTCTTCCAGCAGTGATTCCGCCAGCTCGTCCGCCCTGTAGAGAAAACCGTTCAGGTCGTCGTAGTTCGTTCCGGCGCCAAGACCGTAATTGCCAGTCTGCTGCCCGGTGTTGCGCTTGACATACTCCGTGCCGGCGCAGGTGTTGTAGGTGCGGATCTCGCTGCGGGTGAAGCCGCCGAGAAGCTGGGCGATCGGCAGGTTGGTCGCCTTGCCGAAAATATCCCAGAGCGCGATGTCGAAAGCCGAGTTGCCGCGCACTTCCGCGCCAGACGAGCGGAAGCCGATGTAACCGACGAGGTCCTGCGCCAGAAGGTCGATCTGCAGCGGATCGCGGCCGATGACGCGCGGTGCAATGAATTCATGCACGTGCGCCTCGACGGCCTGGACGCCGTAGAAGGTCTCGCCAAGCCCGGTAATGCCCTCGTCCGTGTGGACCAGAACCCAGAGGAGGTTTTCGCGCTCGTCGATGCGGACGGTTTCGATGCCGGTGATTTTCATGGCGTTTTCCGTGAACGTGGAGATTTATAGGTGGGGCGGGATTAGAAAACGAGATGGACCTTCATCGACTTCGTGCGGTCGGTCGCGAGATCGAAGGCCTCGACGGCGCGTTCCATGGGGATTTGCGCAGTCAGCAGCGGACGCACATCAATGCGGCGCTCGGCGATCAGCTTGGCCGCCCACTCGAATTCGGCATCGAAGCGGAACGTGCCGCGGAGCACGATTTCCTTGGTGACGATGGCACTGATCGGCAAGCTGACCTCCTTGCCGAGACCGACGGCGACGATCGTGCCGCGGGGACGCACGACGTTGAGAAGGCCGGCGAGGACCGCGCCGTTGCCGGAGCATTCGAAGACTGCGTGGAACGTGCCCTTGCCCTCGGCATAAGGGACTAAAGCATCCGGTCGCTCAGCGGTGTTGAATACCGTGTCGGCGCCGACTGCCTTGGCGATTTCCAGCGCCGAGTTGGAAATGTCCGTTGCGACGATTTCGGTCGCGCCGGCGAAACGGGCGGCGAGGATGGTGAGGCAACCGATTGTGCCGGTGCCGGTCACGAGCACGCGCTTGCCGACCAGCGAGCCGGCCTGCATGATCGCATGAAGGCAGACAGCAAGCGGCTCGCAGCAGGCGGCTTCCTCGAAGGGCGTGTCGGCGGCAACCGGCACGGCCTGCTCAGCCTCGACGACGATTTCTTCGCGGAACAGGCCCTGGACATGCGGAAAGCGCATCGCCGAGCCGTTGAAGCGCATGTCCATGGCATGCTGTCGCTGGCCTTCGCGCATGAATTCGCAATCGCCGCCGGGGCGGCTCGGATTAATGGCGACGCGCTGGCCGACGGTAAGGTTGGTGACGCCTTCCCCGATCGCGGCGATCTCTCCGGATGCCTCGTGGCCGAGGATCATCGGTTCGCGGACGCGCACCGTACCGAAACCGGCATGGTGGTAATAATGGAGGTCCGAGCCGCAGATGCCGCCAGCCCTCAGGCGGATACGCACTTCGCCCGGTCGGGGTTCGCCGACGCTGCGTTCCTCGATCCTGAGATCATGCTCCTTGTGAATGACGACGGCTTTCATCGGTAGTTCCTTACGATTTCAATTTGGGAGGTCAGGCGATCAGAGCTGGGCGAGCCAGCCGCCATCGACGTAAAGCGTCTGGCCGTTGATGTAATCGGAGGCTGAGCTCGACAGGAAGATCGCCGCGCCGACGAGTTCTTCCGGCTTGCCCCAGCGGCCGCTTGGGTTGGAGGCGCGTACCCAGGCGTCGAATTCCTTGTTGTCGATCAGCGCCTGGTTCATGTCGGTCAGGATGTAACCGGGACCGATCGCGTTGGACTGGATGTTGTGCGGCGCCCATTCGACCGCCATGGTGCGGGTGATCGCGGTGATAGCGCCCTTGGAGGCTGTGTAAGGCGCCACGGTGGCGCGGCCGGCGGCGCTCGTCAGCGAGGCAATGTTGACGATCTTGCCGCCGCGGCCCCGTGCGATCATCCGCTTGGCCGCCTCGCGGGCGATGACGAACGAACCGGTGAGGTTGACGTCCAGCACCTTCTGCCAGTCCTCGACGCCGAGGTCGACCATCGGCTTGCGGAACTGGATGCCGGCATTGTTGATGAGGATATCGATCTCCAGGCCTTGGGCGTCGAGTGCGGCGAAGGCTTCGACGATGGAGGCCTCGCTACCGACATCGAAATGCTGGCCAGAAACCTTGTGGCCCTTGGCTGTGAGTTTCGACACGGCTTCAGCCACGCCTTCGGCGCGTGTGCCGTTGACGATCACATGAGCGCCGGCTTCAGCCAGACCTTCCGCATAGGAAAAGCCGAGGCCACGAGTGGAGCCGGTGATGAGCGCGGTGCGCCCGGAAAGATCGAAAAGCTGCTTGAAGGACATTGGATTCGCCATCGAAACGAGGAGAAGAGGGGGAGGGCAGCCCATCGGCAGGGCCGCCCTCCGGCGGTTAGCGGAGCCAGCTTGCCGGCACGGTGATCAGCTCGGGGAAGATCACGAAGGTGAACAGCAGCACGGTGTAGGCCACCAGGAAGGGTAGCATGCCCTTGATGACCTGATCGAGTTCGACACGCGCCACGCCCGACACGACGTTCAGAACCGTGCCGACCGGCGGCGTGATAAGGCCGATTGCATTGTTCATCATGAACATCACCCCGAAGTAGTAGGGGTCGATACCGGCCTGCTTGACGAGCGGCATCATGACCGGAGTGAGGATCAGGATCGTCGGCGTGAGGTCGAGCGCGGTGCCGACCAGGAAGACGATGACCATCAGCATGAACATGAAGAGGGTCTTGTTCTCCATATATGGCGCAAGCGATTCGCCGATTTCCTGGGGAATGTTGGCGACCGTGATCAGCCAGGCCGAAACATAGGCGGCGGCGACCAGGAACATGATCGTGCTTGCCGTCTTCGCCGCCTGAAGCAGCAGCGACGGCATGACGGAAATCTTCAATTCCCCATAGACGAACATGCCGATGACGAACGAATAGACGACGGCAACGACGCCGGCTTCGGTGGGGGTGAAGATACCGGTCTTCATGCCGCCGATGATGATCACCGGGAGAACGAGTGCCCAAATGCCTTCCCTCAGCGCGCTCAGGAGCCGCGGAAGTTCGAACTTCTGGTCGGATGCCATGGATGGCGTCTTGCGGGCATAGAAATACCAGGTCACCATCAGGGTAGCGGCCATCATCAGGCCCGGCGCGATGCCAGTCATGAACAGCCTGGTGACGGAGAGTTCGGCCGCGACGCCGAAGACCACGAAGGGGATCGACGGCGGCAGGAGCGGCGCGACGATGCCGGCGGACGAGATGAGGCCGGCTGACAGCGGCACCGGATAGCCGGAGCGCCGCATCAGCGGGATGACGACTGCTGCAAGTGCCGCGCAATCGGCGATCGCCGAGCCGGAGATCGCGGCAAGGATGAGCGCTGCGAAAACCGCCACATAGCCGAGGCCGCCGCGAAAGTGTCCCACAGCCGCGATCGCCACACCGACGATGCGCTTGGAAACGCCGCCCGCGTTCATGATTTCGCCTGCGAGCACGAAGAAGGGCAGGGCCATCAGCGGATAGTTGTTGGCGCCGTCGAGCACGTTCTCGGCCAGGATCTGGACGTCGAAAATGTCCAGATGCATCATCAGGACGACGCCGCAGATCAGCAGCGAAAAGGCAACCGGGATGCCGAGCAGCATCGCTCCGCAAAGTGAGCCGACAAAAACAAGAATAGTCATGCGAGTTGTCCCCTTCGCGGCTTATTCGACCAGACCGTCGGCGTTGCTGGCGAAGATTTCCTCATCGGGAATCCGGCCGGTCGCGACGTCGAAGATCGAACGAAGTTGAAGGATGGCCATGCCGATGCAGCACAGCACGCAGGAGAAATACACCCAGCCGAGCGGAATGCCGGCAACGGGCGAATAATTCTCCAGGTTGTCGACGGTCTGGCGCCAGGCGCCGAGGCCGAGCAGGTAGCAGCAGACCAGCGTAGCGATATCACCGCCGATGCGCACGAGGCGTTGCGCCTTGAACGACATGGCCCGCACCAGGCTGTTGACGCCGAGATGAGCGCGATCGCGCAGCGTCAGGAAAGCGCCGATGAAGATCAGCCAGACGAAAACGAAACGCGACAGTTCTTCCGACTCCGTAATGCCGGAATTGAAGCCATAGCGCAGCACGACATTGCCGAAAATCATGATGACCATCAGCGCGAGCGCGAGCATGAGCAGTTTTTCGAGTGTGCCGAACAGAATGCGGGAAATCATGGGCGTCCCCCCATTGAGCATTTCCAGCAAAAGTGCAAAGCGTTTTTGCGTCCGGAAATGCGGTAAAACAAAGAGTTAGAGCATTTTCGCGTTCGCAGAAAAGCGGAACTGCTCGAGAAAGATGGGATGGTTCGGCCTTCCCGGGAGGGTCAAGGCCGAACCGATGCCGCGCGGGAATTACTTCTCGGCGCGAACCTTGGTGATCGTTGCCTGAATCTCGTCGACGAGTTCCGCGCCGACGACCGGCTTGTACTTCTCGATGACCGGCTGGGTGGCGGCGCGCAGCTTGGCGAGTTCCGCCTCCGGGAGGGCCTCGACCTTCATGCCTTGGGATTCGAGATCGGCGACGACCTTGGCATTGCCTTCATCCATCAGCTTGCGCAGGTGGATCATGGCTTCCTTGCCAGCCTTGACGATCGCTTCCTGATCGGCAGGCGTCAGCTGTTCCCAGAACTTCTTCGAAGTGACGAGTATGCACGGCGTGTAGACGTGATTGGTCGTCGTGCCGAACTTCTGAACTTCGTAGATCTTGTTGGCGTACATGTGGATGTAAGGATTTTCCTGACCGTCCAGCGCGCCGGTTTCGAGCGCGGTGAAGACTTCCGCGTAAGACATCGGCAGCGCGTTTGCGCCGATCGCCTTCCAGCTGTCGAGGGCGACCTGGTTCTGCATGACGCGAACCTTCAGGCCCTTGATGTCGTCGGCGGTCTTGACTTCATGCTTGTTGTTGGAGAGCTGGCGGAAGCCGGTCTCGCCCCAGGCAACGCCATGCAGGTTATGCGGATCGAGCTTTGCCATCAGCTTCTGACCGATCGGGCCGAGGAAGACCGCGTCGACTTCCTTCATGTTGCCGAACAGGAAGGGGAAGTCGAAGACCTGGACTTCCTTGATCTTGCCGGCGATCGGCGCGAGCGAGCCGTAGAACATTTCCTGCGTGCCGCTCTGGGTCGACTGCAGCATCTTGTCGTCGCCGCCGAGCATACTGCCGTGGTAGACGGTGATCTTAACGCGGCCGTTGGTGTACTGACCGGCAAGTTCCGCGAACTTGTTGAGCGCGACGGCCTGCGGATGCTCCTGCGGCATGGCGTGACCAAGCTTTGCCTTGAATTCCTGCGCGCTAGCGACCGTGCCGGCCGCGGCAGTGGCGACCATCGCGAGTGCGAAGGCGCCTGCCAGCTTCATCATTCTGCTTTTCATTGGACCTCTCCCTTCGGTTCCAGTTAAAAACGGTGGTCTCCCCACCCCCCTTCCGGACTATCACCCCGTGATCTGTCCGGCATCGAAGGCGTCGCCTCGCGACGCCGCCTCAATCTCTTCGGGCCGGAGATCCAGGCCCGCGTCGTCTCACCACTCGGCGACGCTGCCGTCCTCGTGGCGCCAGACGGGATTGCGCCACCGATGGCCTTCGCGGGCGCGCTCGATGACGTATTCCTCGTCCATTTCGATACCGAGACCGGGACCTTGCGGAATGCCGACAAAGCCGTCCGCATAGGCGAAGACATCCTTGTTGACGATGTAGTCCAGGATGTCGTTCGTCTTGTTGTAGTGGATGCCGAGGCTCTGTTCCTGGATGAAGGCGTTGTAGCTGACGGCGTCGATCTGCAGGCAGGCGGCGAGCGCGATCGGTCCGAGCGGGCAATGGGGCGCCAGCGCCACGTCATAGGCTTCGGCCATCGCCGCGATCTTGCGGCATTCGGTGATGCCGCCGGCATGGGAGAGGTCCGGCTGGATGATGTCCACATAACCGTCCGACAGGACCTGCTTGAAATCCCAGCGGGAGTAGAGCCGTTCGCCAAGTGCGATCGGGGTCGAGCAATGGTTGGCGATTTCCTTCAGGGTCTCGCGGTTTTCGGAAAGAACCGGCTCCTCGATGAACATCAGCTTGAACTGTTCGAGTTCCTTGGCCATGACCTTGGCCATCGGCTTGTGGATGCGGCCGTGGAAATCGACGCCGATGCCGATATGCGGGCCGACCGCCTCGCGGATGATGGCGATGGTCTCGACCGCCTTGTCCACCTTTTCGTTGGTGTCGACGATCTGCATCTCCTCGGAGCCGTTGAGCTTGATCGCCTTGAAGCCGCGGGCGACGACGTCCTTGGCGTTGCGCGCCACGTCCGAAGGGCGGTCGCCGCCGATCCAGGAATAGACCTTGATACGATCGCGTACTTGGCCGCCGAGCAGCGAATGGACCGGTACCCCGAGCGCCTTGCCCTTGATGTCCCAGAGCGCCTGGTCGATGCCGGCGATGGCGCTCATGTGTATCGCGCCGCCGCGATAGAAACCGCCGCGGTACATGACGTTCCAGTGATCCTCGATCAGGAACGGATCCTTGCCGATCAAATAGTCTTCGAGTTCATGCACGGCCGCCTGCACCGTCAGCGCACGTCCTTCGACGACCGGTTCGCCCCAGCCGACAACACCTTCGTCCGTTTCGACCTTCAGAAACAGCCAGCGGGGCGGGACGATATAGGTGGTCAGCTTCGTGATCTTCATTCGTTTCAACTCGCCACCCGGCCTTCGGCCGGTGAATTCGTTTCCGTGCTGCCAGAAACGTTCGTTCCCGAAAAGCATGACGGTTCCGGTCGCGCTCGCATCCAAGGCGGCGGCACGTCGGTCTGCAACGAAGGCAGGGTCATCAGCTTACGGGGTACGGGTCTCCTCCGGCACCTCAGCTTGTCATCTAAAATAAATCGTATTTATTGTCAATTTAAATGCGATTTATCTTTTGGGACATTTCGTCTATGGAATGAGCTTGAGGATTGCCAGGGATGGAGCTGAATGGCGGAGTCTGGGAGAGCGAACGCGCATAAGCGGGAAAAAGGGGGCCGGCGACCCGTCAAGGATAACCTGCTCCATATGCTGATAGACCGGATCGTTTCCGGCGAGATTGCGGAAGGATCGACGCTTCCCAACGAAGCCGATCTCCAGGAGCTCTATGGCGTCAGCCGCACGACACTGCGGGAATCGATGCAGCATCTGGTGGCGCAGAGCATGGTGCGGTCGCGCACGCGTGGCGGTACGATCGTCCTGCCGCGGGATCAATGGAACTATCTCGACCCCATCGTACTCGACGCGGCGATGAGGCATCCGAAGGACGAGCGATTCTATCAGTCGCTTGTCGATGCGCGCATGGTGCTGGAGCCGGCCGCGGCGGAGGCGGCCGCAATCAATGCGACCACGAGACAGATCATGGTTATCGCGGAGGCGTTCGACGAGATGGTCGCGGCCCATTCCCGCTATACGGACGCCTGGAGCCAGGCCGACCTGCAGTTCCACACCGCGATCATCAATGCTTCCGGCAACTGGGTATATCGCCAGTTCGCAGCGGCTATCGGTGCGGCCCTGCTTGCAAGCTTTCGCATCACCAACCGGGCGAGCCAATCACATGAATACGCCCTCGGCGTCCATCGGGCAGTCCTTGAGGCTATCCGCATGCGTGACCCGCAAGGTGCCCGGCGCGCCATGGAGACCCTGGTCGCCGGCGCGCGGCGGGAACTGAGCGAGGCACTTCAGCTGGGCAAGGGCACAACGCCGGTTTCGTGACGGCATCGGGCGCCGCTCTGGTTCATTCGCTGTTGGCCATGCCGCTATGGGCCTAGGAGATGGATCAATCCCGCAACAGCGGGAGCAACTGTTCGCCCTGCCGCTTTATCTCGGACAGATAGGGTGTGTCGGAAAGGACGAAATGGGTAATGCCTAGCTCTCCATATTTGCGGAGCGAACGGGCGACGTCCGCTGCAGAGCCGACCAACCAGGTGGTGCCGGCGCCGCCGCCGCCAAACTTGCCGGGCGCGGTGTAAAGATTGTCGTCAAGCACCTCGCCACGGGTGTGCAGATCGAAGAGCCGCTGCTGGCCGACAGCCATTGCGCGACGGTGGTCGTGCCAGCTGCCGGCTTGGCCTTCGGCCATTTTGGCAACCTTTGCCTCCGCATCGGCCCAGGCCTGCTCGGTCGTATCTCTCACCAGCGTCGTGATCCTCAGGCCGAATTCCAACGGCGGCAAATCCCGGTCAAGCTCCTGGCTGAGGGTTTTCAGGCGCTGGATCCGTTCTCTTACTCCATCGAGCGGTTCGCCCCAGAAGAGCTGAACGTCCGCTTCGGTTGCCGCCACTTTTTCTGCCGCTTGCGATGCCCCGCCGAAATAGAGTTTCGGATGCCGCCGGTCGCCGCGGGTTTCAAGTCGAGGCGCGACCGTGGAATTTGCCACCTGAAAGTGGTTGCCGGTAGAGGTGACGTTCTCCTCGGTCCACAATCGCCGAACCAGCCGCATGAACTCCTTCGTGCGGGCATAACGATCCGCCTGGTCACCCTCGCTGTCGCCGTAGGCGGCAAGGTCGTCCAAACCCGAAACGACATTGACCCGCACCCGTCCGCCGCTGAGGTGATCCAGTGTGGCTGCCGCGGAAGCGAAATTCGCCGGCCTCCAATAGCCGGGACGTACAGCGATGAGTGGCTCGAAACGTGTGGTCCGCGCAGCGAGGGCGGCTGCAACGGTGAACGTGTCGGGCCGGCCCCAACCAGTGCCGATGAGCGCACCTTTCCAGCCGTGATCTTCAAGAGCCTTGGCCTGTGCCGTCAAGGTCTCCAGGCTATTGTGGTGATCGACGGCGACATCTCCGCGGTGCCCAGCTTTGACGTCGTTCGGGATATACCAGAGGAATTCGGATTTGCTGCTCATTCTTTCGCCAGCGTCTTTCTAGATGGAATGGAGGTGATGAGGGCATGCGGCGCTATCGCTGCATGCCCCAGCGGCGCACCGTGACCGCCTCCACCAGGCGGAAGACAATTCCCTCCACCAAAAGACCAATGATGATCACCATAGCGAGGCCGGCGAAGACTTTATCGGTGAAGAGCTCGTTGCGGTTGCGGAAGATGAACCAGCCGAGGCCGCCGCTCGATGAACTGACGCCGAAGACGAGTTCGGCTGCGATCAGCGTGCGCCACGCAAACGCCCAGGCGATCTTCATGCCGTAGAGGATCGAGGGCAGGGCTGCCGGAATCAGGATGCGGATCACATAGGATGGTCCGCGCAGTCCATAATTGCGGCCAACAAGACGCTGGGTTTCCGGCACGCTTTCGAAGCCGGTCAAAGTGGCGAGCGCAAAGGGCCAGAGTACCGCATGGACGAGAACGACGAGCAGGCTCTTTTCGCCAAGTCCGAACCAGAGCATCGCGACTGGCAGCAGCGCGATGGCGGGTAACGGATTGAACATCGAAATCAGCGTCTGCAGGAGTTCGCGCACGAAGCGGCTGACGACCGCCAGCGACACGAACACGAAAGCCAGTAAAACGGCGATGACATATCCCTTGAGAAGCACGAAAAGCGATGCCCAGGAGGAGACGAGCAGGTTCTCGACCGTTACCGCCTCCCAAAGCGCGGCCATGGTTGCCGTGAAGGTGGGAAACAGGATCGGCTTGGCGCTGTATCGGGCCGCAAGCTCCCACACGAGGGCGAGCAAGGCCAGCACCAGGACCTTGCGAACAAGAGCCGAATTCCAGAGAAATTCCCGGACCCGGACGAACACCGCGGTCTTCTCCGGCGCAACGGGCAGAGAGAAATCAGACATCTTCAAGCACCTCGCTGCGAATCTTCGGGGAGAAGAGGAGGTCGTGAACCTCGCGCGTCAGCGTTTCGAGGCGGGCGCTGCCGACATCTTCGCGGCCGAATTCATGGGTATCCAGGCTGGTGATCGTCCGGCCCGGATGCGGGCTCAAGAGATGCAACTTGGTACCGATGAGGATCGCCTCCTCTATCGAGTGAGTGACGAAGAGCAGCGTGAAGCCCAGTTCCTCGGCAAGATCGAGGAGTTCGCCCTGGAGCTGGCTGCGGGTGAGTGCGTCGAGGGCTGCAAAGGGCTCATCCATCAGCAGCACGTCGGCGTCGGTGACGAGTGCGCGCGCAATCGCGGCGCGCTGCTTCATACCGCCCGAAAGTGTGTGCGGATAACTATCGAGCGCGCGTTCGAGTCCGACTTTTCTGAGCGTCGCCTCCGTGCGCTCCCGGATTTCCGCCCGCGACAGCTTGCTCGCCATACGCAGCGGGAATTCGACGTTCTGGCGCACTGTCTTCCAGGGCAGGAGCTGGTCAAATTCCTGGAATACGACGATGCGGTCCGGACCGGGACCTTTGACTTCCCGGCCGCGAACCTTGATCGTGCCAGTAGCGGGCTTTAAAAAGCCCGCTACTGCTTTGAGGATTGATGACTTCCCGCATCCGGAGGGGCCGAGAAGTACGAGCCGCTCTCCCTCGCCGACCCGGAAGGAAACGTCGTCCACCGCGCGGACGGTCCCCTTGGAAGTCGGGTAATCGAGAGTAAGCCGGTTGACCTCGAACACGGCGGCCTTGAGAGGGTCTCGTGCCAGCATCGATCAGCTTCCGCTTTCGTTGTGCAGTTCGTCGAACGTATAGTCCTTCCAGCCTTCGGCCTTCTTCTTGATCGCGCCGGTTCGGTAGAGGAAGTCTGCAAAGGCGAAGGAACGTGACGGTACGACCGTGAACTTGTTCTCAGGCGCTTCGATCAACGATTGGACGAAGCTGGCTTCAAGTTTGGACTTCTCGATCCGGACATAAGTTTCCGCAGCTGCTTTCTTGTTGGCCTCGATCCAGGCGCTCGCCTCCTTCACGGCTTCAAAGAAAGCTTGAAAGGTCTTTGGGTTCTGCTCGTGCCAGTCTGTCGTCGTGTAGAGATAGGTCGGCGTCACCGGCCCGCCGAGAACGTCATAGGACGAGAAGACCTTGTGGATTTTCGGATCCTTCAGCGCCTGCTCCTGGAACGGCGTGTTGGAGACATGAGCCGTGATCTCCGTCGAGCCGGACAGTAGGGCCGCCGTGGCATCGGGATGCGCGAGCGTAACGGTGTTGTTGTCGAGTTTGTTCTGGTTACCCTTGCCGAATTCCTTCTCAGCCGCGATCTGCAGGATGCGGGCCTGGACCGAAACTCCGACCGCCGGAAGAGCAATCTTGTCGGTCGCCTTGAAGTCCTTGAGCGATTTGATGTCCGGATTGTTTGTCACGAGATAGTTCGGCTGGTTGGCAAGGCCGGCGACGATCTTCACTGCGCCATCCGTGCGATCCCAGAGCGTCAGGAACGGACCGATTCCGGCCGCTGCAATATCGATCGAGCCGGAGAGCAGCGCGGCATTGATGGCATCACCCCCCGAAAGCTGCGCCCACTCGACCTTCACGTCGTTGAGGCCGAGTGCTTTGGCGTGCTTTTCGATCAGGTTCTGGTCGCGAATGACGTGCAGCGGCAGGTAAAGGGTGCCGAACTGCTGAGATATGCGGATAATGCCTTCGGCATAAGCGGTGGTCGAGGGTACAAGCGCCGTTAGCGCAAGGGTAGCGGCAGCGGCGAGTTTCAAGGATCTAAGCATGGATCGACCTTTCAGAAGGAGCGATGTGAAGGTTTTGAATGTGCTGCAAGGATCAGCCGGCGACGTTGGCGAGTTTCGAGCCGCCGTAGTCGCCGACTGAAAATTCGTTGGCGACGCTGTCGCGCAGGCCCTGGCGGCGGTTCTTGTCGATGCCGAGCAGCGGGAACAGGAGTTCGCCGACGCGATAGGCCTCTTCGAGGTGGGGATAACCGGAGCCGATGATGGTATCGATGCCGAGCGCCTGATATTCGCGTAGCCGTTCCGCTACCTGCTGGGGCGTACCCACCAGCGCGGTGCCGACCCCGGTCCGCACCAGGCCGACCCCGGCCCAAAGATTCGGAGCGACCAGCAACTTGTCGCGGCGGCCACCGTGGAGAGCTGCTTGCCGGCGCTGGCCGACGGAATCCATTTCCTTTTGAAAGCGGTGCCAGCTGCGCTCGATCTGCTCATCGGAAATGTTGCTGATCAGCCGGTCGGCGGCGCGCCAGGCATCCTCTTCGTCCTCTCGGACGATGAAGTGGATACGCATGCCGAAGCGGATCTTTCGGCCGGCCTTTGCTGCCTTGGCACGCACGGCCTCGATCTTCTCTTTCACCTGATCCAGCGGTTCGCCCCAGGTGAGATACATGTCGGTGGCATTGACCGCGAGATCCTGGCCGGCCTCCGAGGAGCCGCCGAAATAAAGTGGAGGATGCGGTCGACCGACTGGCGGGAAGTC
Source organism: Neorhizobium alkalisoli (assembly GCF_002968635.1). Taxonomy (GTDB): domain Bacteria; phylum Pseudomonadota; class Alphaproteobacteria; order Rhizobiales; family Rhizobiaceae; genus Neorhizobium; species Neorhizobium alkalisoli. Next base: position 159,968 of record NZ_PVBN01000011.1, read on the forward strand.
CGAACGCGCGCCCTTGAGTTCGTAATACTTTCCCTTGAAATCGACGGTCTCGCCGCCGAGCAGGCGTTTCCATATGTCGAGGAACTCGCCAGCTTGCTCGTAGCGCTCGTCATGGCCGAGGAATATTCCATCGCCGGCAAGCTCCGCGGGATTGCCGCCCACAACAACGTTGAGCAGCAGCCTGCCGTTGCTGAGGCGGTCGAGTGCGGCGGTCTGGCGTGCGGCAAAAGTGGGCGAGGTGACGCCAGGCCGAAGCGCGACGAGATATTTGAGCCGCTCGGTGACAACCGAAAGCCCAGTGGCGGTAATCCAGGAATCCTCACAGGACTGGCCGGTCGGCAAAAGAACGCCTTCGAAGCCAAGTTCATCAACCGCAACCGCCACCTGCTTGAAATAGCGAAACTCCGGACGACGGCTCAGTCGTTCGGTGCCGAGATAGGTGCCATCCCCATGCGTGGGGATGAACCAGAAAAAGTTCAGCGGTTCGGCAAGCCCGTCGATATCCATATATTTCTCCCTGAATTCCAGGAGAAAGGCTAAAGACGACCAAGTCGATAGAGAAGAAAGATTATTCTCTTATGCCTACGTGCTCGCCACCCGATGACTAAGCAACAGCGGCATTTGGCGAACCATGTTCCAGGATGGCGGGAAATCAGCAATCCCCCTGAAGCTCTCGGCGCGATCAGAGGCTCGTAAAACACGTCTTCCGTCGGCGAAAAATCTCTCAAAAACTATAAAATTGGTAGCTTATTTCTCCTTGATGATGCGAACCTCCCCTATGGTTGCAGCGTGGAAAACAACTGCCGGCAATTTCGTCGGCTCAGGGGGTCATATGAATATGAAACGACTACTAGCTGCAGCCTTTACCGGGTTTGTCGCACTTTCCGCGGGGGCAGGTGCCGGCGCAGCCGCAGCCGCAGCCGACAAGAAGGTCGTCGTGGCCTACCAGACCGATGCCCTGCCGTCGTCGGTGGCAATCGCCAATGGTGAATTTGCCGAAGCGAGCGGATACGACATCGACTTCAGGAAGTTCAATTCCGGCGCGGAAATCTTTGCTGCGATCGCATCTGGTGATGTTCAGGTGGGTTATGTCGGCTCCAGCCCCTTCGCCGCGGCGGCCTCGCGGGGTCTTGCAGTAAAGGCATTCTATCTTTCCTCCATCTCGGGCATCGATGAAGCACTCGTCGTGCGCAATGGCTCCGGCATTGGCTCGCTGGCGGATTTGAAGGGCAAGAAGCTTGCCGCTGCGCCGGTCTCTACCGACCACTATCAGTTGTTGGCGCTGATCAAGTCGTTGGGTTTAAGCGAGAAGGATGTTCAGGTGTTCGCCATTCCGCAGCCAGATATCGTCGCCGGTTTCAACCGCGGCGATCTGGACGGTGGTTTTGTTTGGGATCCCGCCCTGACTGAACTGAAGAAGAACGGCAAGGTCCTGGTGACGTCGAAGGAAGTCGCCGAAAAGGGCGCTCCAACCTTCTCCGCCTGGGTGGCCGCCTCGAAGTTCGCCGACACGAACCCGGATTTCCTGAAAAGCTTCGCGACGGTCGTTAACAAGTATTACGGGTCTTTTGCGAAGGACAAGGCGGCTTGGGGGCCTGAGAGCGATAACGCCAAGCAGCTCGCCAAGCTCCTCGGCGGCAAGCCGGAGCAGCATGCGGCAGCCTTGAGCAACCTCAATCTCCTGACTCCCGACGTTCAGGCCTCTTCCGATTGGTTGGGCGGCGGCGAGAAGTCCGGTGCGGCCAAGATTCTCAAGGACACGGCGCAGTTCCTGAAGGACCAGGGCAAGGTCTCCGAAGTGCTGCCGAGCTATGCCGCCTTCGTCACGGCGGATGCTCTGTCCGGTGCCAGCAACTGACGCCCCAAGCGCTGGCGTCCACAAGGCGCCGGCGCCCAACAGGAAAGCTCTGCCATGCTGAAGGTCGACCACGCCAGCGTTCACTTCGAGGCCGACGACGGCCGTATCGTTCATGCCCTTGACCGTGTGTCCCTCGATATTCCGGACAACGGCTTCGTCGTGGCGCTCGGCGCCTCCGGCTGCGGGAAGTCGACGCTTCTCAATGCCATTGCCGGCTTTCTGCCGCTTTCGGACGGCGTCATCACGCTGAACGGAAAATCGGTTGTCGGGCCTGGCGCCGACCGCGGTGTGGTCTTCCAGAAGGACACGCTTCTTCCGTGGAAGAACGTCATCGACAATGTCGCGCTGGGACTGAAGTTCGCGGGCATTCCGAAGCTCGAGCAGCACAGGCGTTCCGCCGAACTCCTGAAGCTGGTTGGGCTTGCCGATTTCGCCAATGCGTTTCCTTACGAACTGTCGGGCGGCATGCGCCAGCGGGTCGGTATTGCCCGGGCGCTCGCAACCGAGCCGGACATCCTGCTGATGGACGAGCCATTCGGGGCGCTTGACAGCCTGACGCGCGAACAGATGCAGGAGCTCCTTGTATCGGTGTGGAAAAAGACCGGCAAACGCGTCTTTTTCATCACCCACTCGGTCGAGGAGGCGTTGTTCCTTGGCACGCAGGTGATCGTCATGTCACCGCGACCCGGGCGGATTGTCGCGCGTTTTGACCTCGATTTCGTCAACCGCTTTGCCGAAAGCAACGATGCCAGGGAGATCAAGGCGTCGCCCGAATTTACGAACCTGCGGGAAGAAATCCGCGCGCTGCTGCATGGCGCGCATGACATCAGGAGTGCGGCGGAATGAGCGAAGTCTTGCATGCTGGAGCGGTGTCAGCGGATGCGTCGAGAATTGCACCGAAAACCGTGCGGATGAAAAGCTTCGGGGTCGGCAGCAAGCCAACGCTGCTCATCAGCCTGGCAACGGCGGCGGCCCTCATCGCCATCTGGTGGGGCATAACCGAACTCGCAGTCGTCCCTAGACTGTTCCTGCCGACGCCGGGCGAAGTCCTGAAGCAGTTCAACATCGTTCTGCGCGACGGTTATGCGGGCGCCTCCCTCGGCGAACACCTGTCCGCAAGTTTGTTCCGGATTGTCCTCGCGGCTGTGATCGCGATCTCGCTCGGCATTCCGCTTGGTCTGCTGATGGGATTGAACCGCTGGGCCAAGGGTATATTAGACACGCCGATCGAGTTCTACTGGCCGCTGCCGCCGCTTTCCTATCTCCCGCTGATGATCATCTGGCTGGGGATCGGCGAGACATCGAAGATCACGCTTCTCGTGCTGGCAATGTTTGCGCCGATCTGCCTGTCCGCTCAGGCCGGTGTCCGCTCCCTGCCGATCGAGCGGGTGAATGCGGCGCGATCGCTTGGCGCCAGCCGATTCCGCCTGTTCCTCAACATCGTCCTGCCAACCGCGCTCCCGGAAATCCTGACAGGAATCCGGATTGCGCTTGGCGTCGGCTGGAGCACGCTGGTGGCGGCGGAGCTCATCGCTTCCAACAGGGGCATCGGTTACATGATCATGTCTGCCTCGCAGTTTCTTGCCACGGATGTGGTGTTCGTCGGCATCGCCATCATCGCCGCTTGCGCTTTCGCGTTCGGCGCAGCGGTTAGACTTTTCGAGCGGGTGCTTGTTCCTTGGAAGGGCAAGAGCTGACCGTGGACATGGCTCACCCCTCCGCCTGCTTGAGGTTCTGCCGGCGCGACTTGATGTTGGTGGCTAAGTTATTCTGGAGGAGACCATGTTCCCCACTTTGATTCTGCCTGGCTTGAACGGTTCTCCGGAGGGGCACTGGCAGCGCCATTGGGCGAGGGATGGTGCGGATGCGTTGGTGGTGGAGCAGGAGGATTGGAGCTGCCCTGTTCTGGATGACTGGCAGGCGGAACTCGATCGGGCGCTTTCGCAGGTCGAAGGCGCCTTCCTGGTTGCCCATAGCCTCGGATGCCTGCTCGCGGCGAGCTATGCCAACCGTGCGGCTGCCCATAAGATCCGCGGTGCCCTGCTGGTCGCGCCCTGTTCCCTCGCCGTCACCCTCCGGCTTCATCCCTGCATGATAGAGTTCGGCGAGGAGCCCTTGCAGCGCCTCTCGTTCCCGAGCCTCGTGGTCGGTAGCCTCAACGATCCCTATATGAGTTTGCCCGATCTCGAGCGCCATGTCCGCAGTTGGGGCAGTGAACTCATGACAATCGGTTTTGCCGGCCATATCAATATAGCAAGCGGCTTCGGACATTGGGCTGAAGGATATCGCATCTTCGAACGACTGATCCGTTCGGCCGGCCAGCCGCGGTCGCTTTCACAAAGAGTCCTCCCTGCGACAAGGGCGGGGGCGCAAACATCTCTATGAGCGCCATCGGTGCTATGCCCTACCGGGTCCCAGGTTGTCTTGTCGCGCGTTCGACCGGCATTGGAACGACCGAGGGGTGGAAAGCATGCGCAGCTGGTACATTGCCGATGGTGTGCCGTTATCGGCGGCGCTCGTGGGCGCTCTGGTATTCGTCGAGGACGGCCCGCACGGCGTCAATCAGCAATTCCTGCGGATTGAGCGGTGTTCCGGCATACCTTGCCAAACGGGGCAGATGCTGTCGGAAAAGAGGTGCGGGGATGATTCTGCTGACGAGCGCTTCCGTAAGCCGCAAGACGGCAGCTTCCGCCGCGGGGTGGTTCCAGTAATAGCGAATACGATCGGAATAGGAATAGTGGCGCAGGATATGCTGCTCGGCCTCCGAGCCGGAGTAGTGACCAGCCCAGTGGCCGGGATACTCCCTCATCAGCGCCTCCATCACGGCCATGAGGTTTCGGCTGGGATAGCCGGCCACGGAGTCGCTGGCGATCAGATCGAGGCCGTAGAGCGCCTCGCGGAGCGCGAAGGTCAATTCCGGCCCGACTTTGAGGATGGCGAACCCGTCCTCGACGAGTTCACGAAGCGCGTCCGCGCCCTGGTAGTCAGTCGAATGGGCCTCATAGACGATTGCTGCCTCCTCTTCGAGCAGCGCCGAAAGGGATCGCGCCGCGGCCCGGTCGTACACGATGACATTTTTATTGCCGAATTCGACTCCGGGCTGAACCACGAGCGCCAGCACCCGGCTGAAGGCTTCGCCCAGACCTGCCTCCTCAAACCGCGTCCGGTGTAGTGCAATTGTCTTTCGCGCTGCTTCGACGCCGGTAGGTTCGAGCGCGGTGATCACGTGATGGGCACCGCCGGGTGGCGGCACTTCGGTGCCGATCACATAGACAGGCTTACTATTCGCCGAGGTCGCGAACCGTTCCGCCACAGCCGCCAGCCTTACCGCGCGCCCGGCGGTCATGGTATCGTCAAGCGCCGTCGGTTCGCCCGCGCAACCCATAGAGGTATCGAGGTGGAGCTTGCGGAAGCCGGCATCGACATAGGCGGCGACCAGGTCTTCCGCCTTCGCCATCGCGACCTCGGCGGCTTCTCCACGCCATGGATTTGGGCCAAGATGATCGCCTCCGAGGATAACCTTCTCCCAGGGCAGGCCCTCCTCGCTGGCGATCTGTTCCACCAGTGCCACAAAGTCACTGGGCTTCAGCCCGGTGTATCCGCCGAACTGGTTGACCTGGTTGCAGGTTGCCTCGATCAGCACCGCGCCGTCGCGGCCAACCGCATGCCGAAGGGCAGCGCGGATCACGATCGGATGAGCTGAGCACACGGAAGTGATGCCCGCGGGGCCGCCCATGCGTCGGCTGCGGGCGAGGTTGTGAAGAACGGATATCATGACCTGCGTCCCGGCGTCGTGGCGATGAAAGCGTCGAGTTCAGCCAGAGTGCCCGCGCCCTCCATCGGCCCCCTGACTGTTACATTGCGGGCGCCGGCGGCGTTGGCATAGAGGAGTGCCTGCTCGATCGGCATGCCGAGCCGGCGGCACGCCACATAGGCGCCACCAAAGCAGTCTCCCGCCCCGGTCGGATCGACTTCCTCGACCGAGAAGGCCGGGCAGTCGATACGTCTGCCTTCGCGGGTGAAGACGGTGGAGCCGCCCGCGCCGCGCTTGAGCGCCACTTCTTTGGCGTTGCGGCCGAGCAATGCACGGATCGCCTCGCCTTCGTCCTCGACGCCAGCGGCGACGAACAGCTCCTCTCCCGAGGGGAGGATCAGGTCGGCGATATCGACGAGTCTTGCGAAACGTGCGTGCGTTTCCGCATCGCCCAGCAACTCCTTACGGACATTCGGATCGAAGGAGATAGTCCCGCCGCGCTCCTTGATCACCGCGATCGCGTGCTGGATGATCTCGGCAGCGCCAGGTATCGCAAAGGCGGTTCCCATGACATGCAGATGGCCCGACCGATCAATCAGTGCACGCCCCGCAGAGGTAAGATCGATCTTCGCGGCGGCGGATTTTGCAATGTTGAAGACGAAATCGCGCGAACCGTCATTTCGATATCGCACGAAGGCGCTGCCGGTCGGAAAGTCCGGGTCAGTAGAGATGGCCGAGACATCGGCGCCGTCTGCGCGAAGCCGCGCGACATTGACGCGGCCGAAATCGTCGTCGCCCACGCAGGCGATGATGCCGGCCGACCCTCCGATCCTGGCACACTGGTCGATGAAGATGGCAGGCGCTCCGCTAGGATAGGGGCCAATGAGCGTGATCGGTTCCAGGAAGCCTGTGCCGCGGTCCACAGCCATGATCTCGACGAGAATCTCGCCGATCGTTATCGTCGGTCCGAGGGTGTCGAGGGCAAGCCCGGTTCGTGTCATGCAGCGTCCTCGGCAAGGCGCGAGCTGTCGGTCAAGAGATAGCGCTGGTGAAGCATGCACGCAGCGCCGAAGGCCGGCCCCACAGTCTCATCGTCGTTTGTTTCGATCACAGGCATCGGAAAGCTCTCCTCCTGCATGGAGCGAATGTGATGCAGGACGCGCGCCGCCATCAGTGGATAGAGTGCGGCGACTGAACCGCCCAGCACGACCCTATCGGCATCGATGATCCTTCCGGCCTGGATCAGGCCGTAAGCCAAAGTGCGCGCCCAGTCTTCCGCAATGGCGACGGGGCCTGGAACGCGGTCGCGTACATCAGCCAGAAAAGTCGCGAAGTTCGGTTCCGATTGCGTTGAAACCGCGCGATAGGCGCGCAGGATACATTCCAGCCCGAGAACGCTTTCAAGGCTGCGGTCCGGGGCGTCGGAGCCATTGACGCGCAAATGTCCGATCTCGCCGGCAAGCCCCCGCGCGCCTCTGAACACGGTCCCATCAACGACGATGCCGCCGCCCACGCCGCTCTCCATGACGAGATAGAGTGTAACCCCCGAATGGGCCTCCCGAGCACCGTAGCTGGCGCCGGTCGCAAAGGCGTTTGCGTCATTCTCGACCATGACCGGCATTTGTGCCGGCACGGCCGCACGCACAAGATCGGCGAGCTGAATGTTCTGCCATCCGAGCAGGGGGGCTACATTGATCAGCCCCTGGCGGTCCATTTGCGCCGGCACGGCGACCCCCAACCCTTCGCAGCGACTGCGGTGCGCGGGCGGCAATGTGTCGAAGGCAAGCGTGATCGCGCGCGAAACTGCAGTTTCGACATCGACAGAAGGACCGTCGAAGGGCTCCATGCGGTTGTTGACAATGCGGCAGGCGAGATCGACCTCGACCACCGTGATGTGTTCCACGCCGATCTCGATGCCGAGAAAAAAGGCGGCTCCGGAGGTAAGTTCGAGCATGATGCCCGGCCGGCCCGCGTGAGTAGTCTGCGCCTGCTCGGCAGTTCCCACCTCGCGGACGAGGCCATCGGCAGTTAGAGCGGCGATGATATGGCCGGACGAGGAGCGATTGAGGCCTAAAATGCGCGCAAGCTCCGCCCTGCTCAGGCGGCCGTGACGATAAAGCGCTCGCATCGCCGCGAGCTCATTGCGCTGGCGGATCCCGCTCGGAGATGCGATTGGACCCACTTCATTCACGGGCGGTTCTCCTTGCCTCTCGTCGCCGGCACTGACACGACATGACTGGCCCGACCTTCATCGGACTGGGGCTTCCCACACCTTCCGTCGTCACGGCCGCGCAACGGTGGCGCGCCGGCGTTTGGCCTCGCCCATCTTGAGGTCGATGAATTGTTTCGCGTGCTGCGCGAGCGGCATGTTCTCGGTCCAGGTGTCGCGCCATATTGCGCAGGCAAGCGACAAACCTTCGTCGACAACGGCGCCTGAGAAGGATTCGAACGTGATGTCGCGCTGGTAGTCGATATCAAGCAACGCATCGAATATCAGATCAAAATTGATGACGCCGTCGCCAAGATAGCCGCGGTTGCTTTCGCCGATATGGAAATAGCCGATCTTGTCACCCGCAAGCCGGATGGCAGCCGCCGGATTGGCCTCCTCGATGTTCATGTGAAAGGTGTCGAGGTGCAGCCGCACACGCTCGGAACCTACCTGCTTTATGAAGGCGAGACCCTGGGCAGTGGTGTTGAGAAGATTGGTCTCGAAACGGTTCACCACCTCGAGAACGAGGTCGATGCCTGCGGACCGGGCAAGGTCAGCCGTCTTGGCAATGGCCGCAACGCTGTTGTCCCATCCATTTTTGGTGGGCATCCGGGCGTATTTCGCGTGAGCGGAATAGAGGATGCCGCCAAGTTTGCTCCCGCCGATGTCACGGACGGCGCGAACGGCGTCGGCCAGCATATCTTCGCCGGCTTTTACCGCCTGCGCATCTTCGCTCGACACGTCGTGGCTGAAGGGAAGGCCCATGGTGACGGCGATATCTAGCTTTAGCGCCGCCGCCCGCTTGGCGAGGGCGTCGAGATCGAATTTTTCCGGTCGCAGATAGGCAAATTCAATCAGGTTGTAACCACAGGAAACAGATTTCTCCATCGCTTCCTCAAGCATGGATTGAGTTTGTCCGCCCGTCCACACGAAAGAATGAATACCTAACCGGCCCATTTCTTCCCCTAGAAGCTAGTATGTTGCATTGCGCAACAAATAATGAATCCGCCGGAGCTGTCAAGCAGATTCATGCCCTGCAGCGATTGAGCATCCGATACCATTGCGAGCAAATGCCTGTCTTTCGCCTGAAAATTGCCGATTCCGGTTCGCTTCGGACTTGAGTCCCGTGATCGGCAGATGGGTATTGACAGGTTTTCCAAATGAACTAATTTGTTTTTTCAAGCAACATATAAGGCGGAAGATAGCGCCAACGGAAGGCGGGCGCACCGTGAACTAAGGGGCTCGCTCGCTCGAGCTATAGCTAGCTAAGGGAACCCGACCACACGAACAGCTCTTTGGTGCGCATGCCGGCGTGGTGGCCTGAGGGGTCACGGCCTGCATGTCGGGAGGAGGTTATTTCCATGAAAGCCGATTTGCGGATCGTACCCGATTTCGAAATGATCATCTGCCCGCCAGCAGAATCCTTTCGCTGGAACATGCATGACTATCCCTTCTTCCGGGCGAAATGGCATTATCATCCAGAATACGAACTGCACCTCACCCGTGCGACTACCGGCGTCATGATGGTGGGTGACTATATCGGCGAATTCGAGCCAGGCTGCCTGGTGCTGACCGGACCGAATGTGCCGCACAATTGGGTCAGCGATATCGAGCCCGGCAAACTGATCCGCAATCGTGACATGCTGATCCAGTTTACCCCTGAATGGGCCGATCGCGTGGCCTCTTTTTGTCCCGAGCTCGGCACGATAAAGCCGCTTTATGAGGACGCCGTCTACGGTGTGCAATTTTCTGGCGCAACGGCGCTTGCAGGCCGGCGGCTGCTGGCGCAGATGGGGTCGGCCCATGGCGCCGAGCGCGTGTTGCTCTTCCTGCAGCTGATGATCGCCCTGGCGCGTGATCCAGCCGATCGACGCAGGTTGTCGCGCCTTGCGCCACCCTCCGCTGAGATGGAACTGCCGCATGAGCTGGACGTCGCCATGCGCTATGTGCTGGAGCACTATAGCGACGATATCAATCTGGCCTCGGTCGCAAAGATCTGCGGCCTTGAGCCGCAAGCCTTTTCGCGCTTTTTCAAGCGTCACACCGGTCATACCTTCGCGCGTTACGTGATTCTTGCGCGCATCTATGCGGCCTGCTCGCTGCTCACCCAGACCTATCGTCCGATCACCGAGATCTGCTTCGAGGTCGGGTTCAACAATATCGCTAATTTCAACAGGCAGTTTTTTAAAATCTGCGGGCGCACGCCCACCGATTACCGGCGCAATGCGCACAAGATCGGCACGAAGGCGCGAAGCGATCCCTTTCGGGACATCCGTGCCTATTCCGCCAGCATGGCGGCCGGCGAAAAAGTATAGGTCACCGGCAAACCACGCGTGGCGGACCAAAAAGACCAGCACTAAGCTTCTTTCACGCCAATTGGAGCGAAGCCGGCAAGCAACCCGGAGATCGCAATCGCTAAAAGGCGAACCGTGTCCGGAAGCCGGGAGGAGCCGTGCTGCCGGACCACGGGAGGAACCGACACATGTCGGGCGTGGGAACGTGCTTGCCGGTCAGAGGCCGCAAGCGGTGCCAAGGCACAAGGAGGAGGAACTATGATCAAGAAAAGTGGAATTGGAATTGCCGCGCTTGCGCTAAGTCTTCTTGCTGGCGTAATGCCCGCACAGGCCGATTTTTGGTCGGATGCCGGCGCGAAATACAAGGGCGTCGTCCTGCGGGGCGTGACCGAAAGCACACCACCGTCCAATTATATCAAGGACGTGCTGGCGCCGGAATTCGAAAAGAAGACCGGCATCAAGGTCCAGATCGAGACGACCTCCTGGGACCAGATGTATGACAAGGCCATCAAGGACATGGAAGCCAAGACCGGCATCTATGACATGGTCTATATCGAGCAGGACATCATCTACGCCTATCTGGCACGCAACTTCCTGGTCGATATCTCGAAATCGCTGAAGGACGACCCTTCGCTGAAGGCCGCGGAATTCAACGAAACTCATTTCACGACTTTCGCCAACTACTTCAAGAATGGCTCCGGCGACCTCTTCGGCATCCCGATGGAAGCCTTCATCAAGGTCTATCTCTATCGCACGGATCTCTTCAGCGATCCGAAGATCAAGGAAGCCTTCAAGAAGGAGACCGGTAAGGAATTGGCTCCGGCCAAGACTCATCAGGAATACACGCAGATTGCCGAATTCTTCACGAAATACGGCAAGGACAACGGAACGGAGCTCTGGGGGACAACGGCCCAGGCGCATACCGGTCACCCGGCCTCCTGGTACGAATTCTTCGAGTCGATCGCTCCCACATATGGCCTCTACAACTGGGGTATCGACGCCAAAAACAACTTTGCCGCATCGGTCGCCAATGGCGGTCAAATGAACAGTGACAAGGCCAAGGCCGCCATGAAATACTGGCTGCATCTGCGAGACATCGCTCCGCCCGAATCCGCCGCTTCGACCTGGACGGAAGTCGGTACGACATTTGCCGCCGGCCGCGTCGCACAGGGCCTGGTTTATGGTGAAAATGCTGCCTGGATCGCGTCGGATGCGGAAAAGTCCAAGGTGGTCGGTAAAGTCGGTGTGGCGTTGCCTCCCACCGAGCCCGATGTCCTCAAGGAGGTCGAGGCTGGCAAGGGCTATCTCGGCTATTATGACGGCGGCGCCTTCGGCTTGCCGGTCACATCGAAGAACAAGCAGGCGGCACTACTCTTCCTGCAGTTCATCGGCCAGGACTCGGTCCAGCCCGACTGGGCGGTCGCGGCACCCCGCATCACCAATACGGCAACTTACAATGACCCCAAGGTCGTTGCCATGGATAAGAAGCTGAATGGCTACTACACCATGCTCAAAGATCAGGGAAAGCTGTTTGCCGGTGCGCCGCCTTTCCCGTTCCACGCGCAGGTGCGTGAAGCCACGACGCCGATCTTTTACAAGATCCTGCTTGGTGAAGTCGGCCCCGACGAAGGCCTCGACCAGATGGCGGCGGCGGCCGAAGCAGAGCTGAAAAACCTCGGCTACCGCAAATAACACCGATAAGAGGCTGCGTCCGGGTGGCATCTCCCAAGACCGCCACCCGGGCGCAGTTGTCGGATATTGCAGGCTTTGGCCCGCACCTTCGGGAGCACGAATTCATGCGTCCAAATACTGTCGGCTGGCTGATGCTCGCCCCGACGATCGCGATCCTCGGCATCTTCGGCATCATCCCGTTCATCTATGTGCTTTACGTGTCCTTCCATCAATGGAACCCGTTCGGCGCCAGCCCGGACATGATCTATAACGGTGCCAACAACTTCCGCCGTCTCGTCTTCGATGCTGAGTTCCTGACCTCCATCGCCTTCACGATGAAATTCGCCTTCTTCGCTGTTCTAAGCGAAATCGCGTTGGGCTATCTGCTGGCGCAGCTCTTCATGAAGGAGTTCCCCGGACGAGGCTTCTTCAGAACAATCCACACGCTGCCGCTGATCGTCGCGCCCATCGTCGTCGGATCGGTCTGGCGGCTGATGACGACTCCCAGCATCGGTATCATCCCCTATCTTCTGAAAAGCTGGTTCGGATATGATCTCAACATCGGCCGCGACGCCACCGCCGCCTTCGCGTTGACGGTCATCATGGACATTTGGCACTGGACGCCATTGGTGACGCTGACACTGCTCGCGGCACTTCTTGCCCTCCCGAAAGAGCCGTTCGAACAGGCGCAGATCGATGGCGCCAACCGCCGTCAGATCTTCTGGCACGTCACGCTGCCGATGATCCGCCCGGCAATTCTTGCGACGGTCTTCATTCGCCTTATGGACGCGTTGCGCACCGTGGATGAAGTTTGGATGCTGACCTCCGGCGGCCCGGGTGCTGCAACCCGTTTTGTTGGGCTGCATATCTGGAAGATCGTCTTTCCGAAGACCGACTACGGCTACGGCGCCGCGATCTCGGTGATCGTGCTCTACCTCACCCTCGTGATGTGCTGGCTGCTCTATGTCGCACTCGTGGCCCGACGCGAACGGAAGAGGACGTTCTGATGCAGAGCCGCAATCCGCTCTTCTACCTGGCACTTTGGCTCTTGCTGAGCTTGCTGACGCTTTTCCCGATCTATTGGCTCTTCGTCATTTCGGTGAAGCCGGCTGTGGATCTGTTCACGACGCCCAGCGTGATCCTCGATACGGTCTACTGGAAGAACTACGTCAACGTCATCGGCAACGAGACGCTGCGTGGCTATATGATCAACTCTCTGATCATTTCTACCAGCAATGCATTCCTGGTCACCGGACTGGCTTTCCTGGCCTGCTACGCGCTGTCCCGTTTCGATCTTGCGGGTAAGGAGAATATCTTTTTCTGGACGATCACCAACCGCATGGCCCCGGCGGCCGTGTTCCTGCTGCCGTTCTACCTGCTGTTCACCCAGGTCTTCACCTTTGGCGACTGGAAACTCTACGACACCAAGATTGGCATGATCCTGCTTTATTGCACCTTCAACCTGCCTTTCGCGATCTGGACTTTGCGGCCGACCATTGACGGAATTCCCAAGGAACTTGACGAGGCAGCAACCGTTGATGGCGCCTCGACCTGGCAGGTTATCTCCGAGGTCATCTTCCCGCTTGCACGGCCCGGTCTTGCGGTGACGCTGATCCTCACCTGGGTCTTTGCCTGGAACGAGTTTCTGCTGGCTGCGACCCTGACCAGCTTCAACGCCCGCACCATCACAACGGGCCTCTCGGAATATGTGACGACGACGGGAACCGAATGGGGGGCGATGGCGGCGATCGCGATGATCACCCTCATCCCCGCCCTCATCATCTTCGCCGTGGTACAGCGCCATATCGTGGCGGGTCTCACCTTCGGCGCAGTCAAGGAGTAGAGCCATGCAAGAGCCATTCGACCCAGCGAAGGTCGATGCCGATCTGGAAGTGGCGCGCCCGGTGCGAACCGGCTTCCTGCCGATCACCACCAACTGGTTCGACCGTGTCTTCGTCGGCATCTACCTGTTCGTGGCACTCGAACTCTTCTGGATGCGGTTCCTCGAACAGTCGATTCCGTTGATGGTCTGCCACGTTCTGGCCATCTCGCTCGGGGTCCTGATCGTATGGCGCGGCTGATGCTTCTTTGGAAATAGGACAGAGACAATGAAATCGCTGGTATTGGAAGAGAAGATGAAACTGTCGCTGCGCGATTTCCCGATCGAGCGCGAAGAGACGCTAGGCCCGCGCGACGTGCGGATAAAGCTACACACCGTGGGCATATGCGGGTCCGACGTACATTATTATACGCATGGCGGCACCGGCGTGTTCCAGGTGAAAGCGCCGATGATCCTTGGCCACGAGGCGTCGGGCACCGTGATCGAGACGGGAACCGACGTCACCGAGCTAAGGGTGGGCGATCGCGTCTGCATGGAGCCAGGGATCCCCGATCCCAACAGCCGCGCGACCCGCATGGGGCTCTACAATGTCGATCCGGCGGTTCGCTTCTGGGCCACGCCGCCGATCCACGGCGTGCTCAGGCCAACCGTCGTCCATCCCGCCGACTTCACCTTCAAGCTGCCCGATAATGTCTCATTCGCCGAAGCAGCAATGGTGGAGCCACTGGCGGTGGGAGTGCATGCTGCGACCAAGGCGCAGGTCAAGCCTGGCGACATAGCTCTGGTGATCGGTGCAGGCCCGATCGGCTTGGTGACCGCGCTGTCGGCTGTCGCCGCAGGCTGTGCGCGGGTGTTCGTGAGCGATGTCGACGATGCCAAGCTGGAACTCGCCGCCAAGCTTGGTCCAATCTCGCCAATCAATGTTGCAAGGCAGGAACTGGTCAAGGAGATCCTTGCCGCCACCGACGGGTGGGGCGTCGAACTCGTGTTCGAATGCTCCGGCCATCCCAAGGGCGCCGAAGGTGTGTTCGATCCGCTCGCTCCGGGCGGCCGGGTGGTTTTCATCGGTTCTCAGGTTCACCCGATCCAATACGATGTCGGCAAGGCCATGGTGCGCGAGGCCCGCGTGGAGCATGTTTTCCGCTATGCCCATGTCTTTCCGCGTTGCGTGGCCATGCTCTCTTCCGGCGCGATCGACGTAAAGCCGCTCATCACCCGCACTTTCGGCTTTGACGAAAGCGTCCGTGCTTTCGAGATCGCCGCGTCCTCCCCCAAGGGCGAAGTCAAGATGCAGATCGCACTGCCGCAATAGAGGAATTCATATGGCTCACGTCACCGTCACGGACGTTACAAAGAAATATGGTGCGCTGCCGGTCATCCACGGGGTCGGCATAGATATCGCCGACGGCGAATTCGTCGTGTTGGTCGGACCGTCCGGATGCGGCAAGTCCACGCTGCTGCGGATGATCGCAGGGCTTGAGACGATCTCTGGCGGCACGGTTGCGATCGGTGGACGCGTGGTCAACGACGTCCTGCCCAAGGACCGTGACATTGCCATGGTGTTTCAGAACTACGCGCTCTACCCGCACAAAACGGTCGCCGACAATATGGGGTTTCCGCTCAAACTCAAAGGCGCGCCGAGGAGCGAAATCGAAGCCAAGGTGCGCAAGGCGGCCGATATCCTCGATCTCGGGAAACTGCTCGATCGCTATCCCAAGCAGCTTTCGGGCGGCCAGCGCCAGCGCGTCGCCATGGGACGCGCCATTGTCCGCGATCCGCAGGTCTTCCTGTTCGACGAGCCGCTCTCCAATCTGGACGCCAAGCTGCGCGTCACCATGCGCGTCGAGATCAAGGAACTGCATCAGCGGTTGAAGACGACCACGATCTACGTGACGCATGATCAGATCGAGGCCATGACGATGGCTGACAAGATCGTCGTGATGCGCGACGGGCGTGTGGAGCAGATAGGCGCGCCTCTCGATCTGTACGACCGGCCGGCAAATGTCTTCGTGGCAGGTTTTATCGGTTCGCCGTCGATGAATTTCGTTCCCGGCAGATTGTCGATGGCGAGCGGCCAGGTGAACTTCGTCAGCGACAAGGGCACCGTGCTTCCGGTGCCGGAAGGTACACCGGACCACGGCGAACCTGTCATCTACGGCATCCGTCCCGAGCATATCGACGTGCGGCCGGACGGGTTGTCTGCGAGGATCTCGGTCCTCGAGCCCACCGGCTCGGAAACGCAGATCTTTGCGCATCTCGGCGGCGACCCGGTCATGGCGGCGGTTCGCGACCGTGTCGCGGTGACGCCGGGCGATACCATCTCGTTCCGGATCGACCCGCACCGTGCGCATCTCTTCGACGCCAGGAGCGGTCGGCGCCTATAGTTCTGCAGAGGCAGGGAGCAAGACATGTTCTTCGACAAATTCCGGATGGACGGCCAGATCGCTGTGGTGACCGGCGGCGGGCGCGGCATCGGCCTTGCCTGCGCCGAAGCGCTTGCCGAGGCGGGCAACAGCGTTGTCATCATCGATCGCGACGAAGCGGTTGCCGAATCGGGCAGGCTGGCCCTGGCCGACAAGGGGATCGAGGTCGATGCGTTGGTCCTTGATGTCACGGATTCCGCGGCAGTCGATAAGGCCGCAGCCGACATCTTCGCAAAGCACGGTCGCATCGACGCGCTGGTAGCCAATGCAGGCATTGCCCGCACCGGTACGGCCGCGGAGGAGACGCCGGACGAACTCTGGCTCAATGTCAACGATGTGAACTACAACGGCGTCTTCTGGTCCAATCGCGCCTTCGGCCGCTACATGCTGAAGGCCGGCAGAGGTGCGATCGTCAATATCGGATCGATGTCCGGCTACATCGTCAATCGCCCGCAGTTGCAGAGCTACTACAACGCGTCAAAGGCGGCCGTCCACCATCTGACAGCCTCGCTTGCAGCAGAATGGGCGAGCCGTGGAGTGCGCGTCAATGCCGTCGCACCGACCTATATAGAGACCGAAATGACGAGGAACATCGTCGATCAGTCGATGGTGGATGTGTGGCTACGCGACACGCCAATGGGTCGGATGGGTCAGCCGCACGAAATCGCGTCGGTGGTGCATTTTCTCGCCTGCGACGCGTCGAGCCTGATCACCGGTGCGACCGTCAAGGCCGATGCCGGTTTCACCTGCTGGTAGGGAGGTCTTTAAATGGATTTTACGGGCAAGCATGTGATCGTGACAGGTGCCGGCAAGGGCATCGGCCGGGCGACCGCCGTCATGCTGGCGCGGCGCGGAGCCAAGGTGACCGCTCTGTCGCGCTCGGCGACCGACCTTGAGGAACTGAAGAATGAAATCGGATGTATTCCGATCGCGGTCGATCTCGCCGATCCCGACGCGACACGCGCTGCGGCTCTCCGGGCTCTGCCGGCCGATTTCCTGGTGAACTGCGCCGGCACGACCGAACTGCAATCCTTCCTGGACGTCACAGTCGAGAACTTCGACCTGCTTTATGCGGTGAACACACGCGCTCCGATGATCGTCTCGCAGGAATATGCTCGTGACATGGTGAGGAACGGCCGAAAAGGCGCGATCGTCAATGTCTCCAGCGTCGCCGCCTTCGTCGGTATTCCCGACCATGCCGCATATTGCGCGTCGAAGTCGGGTCTCGACGGGCTGACAAGGGTGATGGCCAAGGAACTTGCGCCCAGGGGCATTCGGGTCAACGGTGTGCATCCGACCGTGACCCTCACGCCCATGGCCGTCAAGGCCTGGAGCGATCCGGAAAAGGCAGCTGGTATGCTCAACCGCATTCCGGTGGGCCGCTTCGCAGATCCCGACGACATTGCCGAGGTCATCCTTTTCCTGCTCTCCGACGAGGCAGCAATGGTCAACGGCCTGTCGATGCCAGTGGATGGCGGTTACATGATTGCCTGACGGCTATCCGAGCTAGATGCCTCGGAATCCCGGACCTTCCCCCGCCGTTCTGGCGGCCTTAGATCTTTTAGAGGATCAGCGCATGACACGCTTTGACGAAAAAATCTCGAGAATCAGGGCCGGCAACTATAAGCGGACGGATTTCATAATCGCGGACGCCAAGGATGGCGACATGGGGCCGAGCATTCCCTCCTGCGGCCCCAAGCTCGAAAAGGACTGCTCCTACACGCGCTTCAGGACCCGGACGGAATTCCTCGGCCAGATCAAGGCTGTGATCGCGCAGGATATCGTTGATATCATGTTGACCTCCGCCTCCAATCTCGAATTGCTGACTGAAGCCGGCGCTTATGTCGGCAATAGCGTCAAACCCGCGATCCGCGCCAACGATGCGACCGATATCTGGGTGGGACGCGGTGCGACCTATGCCACTCAGCCGTCGCGGCCCTATCGCACCGCTTCGCTATCGGTCAACCGGCGCCATACCGATCTTGGCCTCTATTCGATCACCTTCAACAACGATCTCGACGCCGATTATAATTCGCTGCTCGCCTTTCTGGATTTTGTCGAGGACGCTGACGACAACGGGTTCAGCTACTTCCTCGAAGTCTTCAATCCGAACGTCGACACCGGTATTTCACCCGAGCTCCAACCACATTTTGTAAATGATTGCATATGCCGCGCGCTGGCCGGATTGACACGGGCCCAGCGGCCGCAATTCCTGAAGATCCCGTTCAATGGGCCGAAGGCGCTGGAGGAGCTTACCTCCTACGACCCGAGCCTGATCGTCGGTGTTCTGGGCGGCGGTGCGGGAACCGCGCGCGATACGTTCGAACTCATCCATCAGGCGGAGAAATACGGTGCTCGCGTGGCGCTCTTCGGTCGCAAGATCAACCTCGCCGAGGACCCGCTCGCCATGGTGAAGTTCATGCGCGCCGTGGCAGATGGTGATCTCGGTCCAGAGGAGGCGGTCAGGGCTTATCACGGTGCGTTGCAGGCAGGCGGGCAGAAGCCGATGCGGGTCCTCTCCGACGATATGCTCGTCACCGAAAAGGTCCTGATGAATTGACACCGGCGAGGGAGGGGAGCATGGCCGGAAAGAGCAGGCGCGGCTTCATCGCCGGAGGGACATGGTGCCTCGACCGCAACCGCAGGATCGATGCCTGGCCCAGGGAAGATAGCGTCGGCATCGCCTGGGGGCTCGAGGAGCGCGGGGGAGGGCCGGCCTGCAACCTCGCCATCGATATCAGGCGGCTCGACCCCTCCATTCCGGTCGAGACCATCGGCCTCGTTGGCAATGATGATGCGGGCCGGAAGCTCGTCGCGGAAGCCGAGAAGGCAGGCCTCGATCACCGACAGATGCATGTCAGCGATGAAGCGCCGACGCATACGACAGAGGCCTTCATCTCGCAGGCAAGTGGCCTGCGCACGCATATTTCGGATCTCGGCATATCGGCGCTGCTGAACCCTGAACATTTCAACTTCTCGACAACGTCAGCGCGCTACATGCATCTCGGCCTGCCGGGCATCCACCCGCGTATGGATTCAAAATGGCAGGACGATGCCAACGGCTGGGTCACGGTCCTCAAGGCGGCGCGGCAGGCGGGATTACAGACCAATCTGGAACTCTGCACTGTCACGCCGGAACGTCTGCGCGGCCTCATCCTCCCCTGCCTGCGGCATCTCGACACCCTCATTGTCAACGACAGTGAGATTGGTGCATTGGCGGAGATGACGACCATCAAAGACGGCAATACTGACGTTGACGCTTGTTTGGCGGCCTCGGCGGCCATGCTGGAGCAGGGTGAGATGCGGCTTGTCACGATCCATTTCCCCGACGGCGCGATCACGGTCATGCGATCGGGAGAGACGATTTTCGTGCCATCCGTGAGGGTGCCTCATGATGCGATTGTGGGGCCAAACGGTGCGGGTGACGCTTTCGCAGCCGGCTTCATGTACGGCCTGCACGAAGACTGGGCGATCAAGGACTGTCTTTGGCTCGGCCATGCCGCGGCCGCTTGCTCGCTCAGGAGTGCCGGCACGACGGATGGCGTAGTCGCCTGGAAGGAATGCCTCGACATTGCACGCCAATGGGGCAGCCGCTGAGACTGGGGCCGCCACGGGATTTTCATGGACAGAGAGGAGATGAATATGGGCAAGTATTTGGAAGGTAAGGTCGCGGCGGTTACCGGTGCGGCTTCCGGCATAGGACTGGCAAGCACGCGGGCGTTGATTGCAGAGGGCGCACGCGTGGTGCTCGTCGATCGCGATCGCAAGGCTTTGGACTCGGTCTGCGCTGAACTCGGCAGCGCTGCCATCCCGCTGGTGATCGACCTCCTCGATCCCGTGAGCTGCGCGACACTCATGCCCTCGATCGAAAAACTCACCGGCCAGCTCGACATCTTCCATGCCAATGCGGGCACCTATATCGGGGGCGACCTGATCGAGGCCGATACCACTGTCATCGACCGGATGCTCAACCTCAACGTCAACGCCGTCATCAAGAACGTCCACGATGTCCTGCCGCACATGATCGCGCGCGGCTCAGGCGACATTATCGTTACGAGTTCAGTCGCGGGGCACTATCCCGTCCCTTGGGAGCCCGTCTATTCGGCCTCGAAATGGGCCATGACCTGCTTCGTCCAGACAGTGCGGCGCCAGGTCAACAAGAAGGGCATCCGCGTGGGCTCGGTTTCGCCCGGGCCGGTGATCAGCGCGCTCCTTGCCGACTGGCCCGAGGAAAATCTCAAAAAGGCGAAGGAATCCGGAAGCCTCATCGAGCCGTCCGAGGTGGCTGATGCCATCGTCTTCATGCTGACGAGGCCGCGAAATGTGACCATTCGCGATGTCGTTGTGTTGCCGACCAACTTCGACATCTGACCACGCGATTGGTCGCTCAGACGCGGGATCGCTAACGCTGAAAATGAAGTGCGGCGGGCAAGGCTTGGCCGATGCCCGCGTCATTGGCAGCGGCGACAGTGAGGACATCTGTCTGCAAGACTTCTCGCGCCTAGCGCATCAGTCCAGCCTTGCGAAGCGCATCCTCAATGATCTGCTGGATGCTATCCGTTCCCTTTGTCTTGTGAGCAGAGGCTGATTGGCGGTCCGGCGCTGGATTGCTTTCGCCGTGGGTTGGCTCGAAACCCTCGCGAAGCAAACCCCAGCGTTCAGCCGAGCACAGAGTTGAGGAAATACCAAAATCCAGCATGTATGGCGCTGCGTTTTCAAACGCCAAGGATGCGTCGACAGGCGTTCCGTGCCCCATTCCAGTGATGCTGTAATATTCAATGACCTCTCGGCCGTCAGCGCTTTTCCAGACGGACTTTGAGTGGGCACCGATAGGTTCGTGAAAATCCGGTCGAGAGCCGACACCGTGAACGCCGCGCCATTGGTCGACAATCGCACGGGCATTGGCCTCTGCTACAGTGTTGTCCTGGTTGCCGTGCCAGACCGACACCAGAGGCCAGGGGCCATCATGCGGAGATGCTGCCTTCAGTTTCGACTGTAAGGTCTTGATTTGGGGAAGGCCGTGTCCGCGCATTCGATCGAAGGCCTCCGGCACAGTCGAAGCGACCCCATAAGGCAGTCCCGCAATGATAGCACCGGCTGCGAACACCTCAGGATACGTGGACAACATGACATTGGCCATCGCACCGCCTGCCGACAAACCGGTGATGAAGATCCGGGAAGTGTCGACCCGGTGCTTCGACACCACGGCATCGATCATTTGGCGGATCGAGCGGGTCTCTCCCTGATCGCGGCGGATGTCGCCTGGAACAAACCAGTTGAAGCAGAGGTTGCCGTTATTGCTACGGTTCTGCTCTGGAAGAAGCACGACAAAGCCGTTTTGATCAGCAAGAGCCGACCAACCGGCGCTATGATCGTAGCCAGACGCGGTTTGCGTGCATCCGTGCAAGACGACGACGAGGGGAGGGTGTTCGGTAAGATTGGACGGCACATGAACTTTGCCCGCAAGGCCTCCCGGATTCGATCCGAAGTCCCGCAAGTCTTGGAGCCGGCCCGGTTGGCTGGTGTATTCGGCTTTGTGTGCTCTGAAGCGGGCAAGCCGCTCCAATGTATCCGACAATGATCTCATAAATGCCTCCTGACAATCAGTGCCGGGATGGCATCGACGATCAACAACGCCTTGCATATGGGAATGGTTGCTGCAGTGCACAACATTTAGATCGACGTAGGCGGGTGCGTTGGCAGAATTTCCGCGGCGGCAGTAGAATCGAACGGAAAAGAGCATCGAACCCCGCCAACCGAAGATCTGGAAAGGCGGGATTCCCAATACCGTACCTGAAGGACGTCAGGCGGCGTACCGACTGGACCGGACGGTTTCGCTCGCGACATTAAAATGGCTGATCTGGTCGTTCAGCACTTCGGCTTCCGCGGCCAGCGAATGAGCCGAGGCGGAGGTTTCCTCGACCATGGCGGCATTCTGCTGGGTCACCTGATCCAACCCGTTAACCGCCGAGCTTATCTCGCCGAGGCGGGAGGACTGGTCGCGCGACGAGCCGACGATCGCTCCGATGTGCTCGTTGATCGATTGAATGTTGTCCTGGATCAGTTCCAGGCTCTCGCCAGTCTTGAGCACCAGCGCAACCCCATTCTCCACGTCGGTGGCCGACGAGGAGATCAACGCACCGATGTCGCGCGCCGCCGTCGCCGACTTTTGCGCAAGTTCCCGAACTTCCTGCGCCACCACGGCAAAGCCTTTGCCCGCCTCACCGGCGCGGGCGGCCTCGACCCCTGCATTCAGGGCAAGAAGATTTGTCTGAAAAGCAATCTGATCGATCACGTCGATGATCTGGCGGATCTTGGACGAAGAGCTTTCGATGCGTTCCATGGCCTGAATGGCATTGCGGACGACGGCGGTCGAGGTCTGCGCGCCCTGCAAGGTATGGGCCGCGACATCGACTGCGGTTTCGCAGCGAGTGAGCGCGGTGTTGACGGCACCGGTCATCTCACCAAGTGCGGCTGCAGCCTCCTCAAGGGCCGCGGCTTGCCGTTCGGTACGCCGAGACAAATCATCGGATGCCGTCTTCAGCTCGCTCGACCCTGTGCGAATGGTGTCCACGCTATTGCCGATCGCGGCGATTGTGGCTTCCAATCCGGCAAGCGAGTTGTTGAAGTCGTGCCGCAAATGGTCGAGAGACGGCCCGAATGGCTTGATGATACGCTGGTCGAGCCTGCCGCGCGAGAGTGCGGCAAGACCGGTCGCCAATCCGGAGACGGCTTCCTCTATTTCACGCGCGCTTGCGGCTTTTTCCGCCTCACGATGCTGGCGTTCTTCGCTCAGCTGTTCATTCTTCCGATGAGCTTCCTCCTCCATGCGCTCCTTGTCGAGGGCTCCTTGACGGAAAGATTCCAGCGCTCTGGCCATGACGCCAATTTCGTCGCCTCGGCTCGCGGAGGCGATGACGATGGCTTTGTCGCCTTCGTTCAAACGGTTCATCAGCTTTGCAAGGTCGGTCAGCGGTCTTGTCAGGCGTGCGGCAATATAGGTGCCTGCGCCACCCATCACGACGAGGACGGCAACGGTTGCCAGAATGGCCCAGATGGCAAGGGACCTTGCCGCAGCCAGTACCTGACCTTCTCCCTGCCCGATAGCCAGCAGATGCGGCTTGCCGAATAGCGTCACCGGCTGATAGGCGAAGAAGAGCGGACGGTCCCCCGCGGTAACGAATTCCGAGCCACTTGCCTGGCCTGCTGCGGCCTTTGCCAGTTCAGCCGGTGTATCGTGGGACACTCCGCGTGCGAAGGAACCGCTACGGAAGGAACCTTTCCCGTCAAGCAGGACGGCTTCGTCGATCGATTTTCCGAAATCATCCGGTGTCACGATACTCGTAAGCTGCTCGGCGGAAATGCGAAAGATCACGCTTCCCTTTGTCACTGTCTTGCCCCAGGACGCGACGGCAAGTTGCTTGCCGATGAGAACGGACGGTTTGTTGCCATCAGGCTCATAAGGGATGAAGTCGGAAACATGCACAGCGTCTGGAGACGCCGCTTGGATCCGTTTTAGAAGTTCGTTGATCTGAGGCAGGTTTGAGGCTGGCTGAAGCAGTTCAGCTCCCTTGGTGACGGAGTAGACGACCTGGCCGCTGTTATCGATGACGTAGATATCGCTGACGCGTGAATTCTTCCAGGCGCCGGCAAGGGTGCCGTGGATTGCGCTGTGGTGCACGGCATAAAGCAGTTTGAGAGCTGCGCCATCGAAACCTGCGCGTTCGCTGAGCGACATCCCGGGCTTTTGAAACTCTGCCCTGATGGTGTCAGCTTCGCTCGGGATGATGTTTGACATCGTTTCGACCGCCTGGCCGATCGCGGTGTTCTGGGCGAGGTCTGCGAGCGATTGCGAAATGCGGTCCTGGTAAGCAGCCAGTTGCTTGGACTGGTTTCCGGCCGCCGACTCCAGTCTCATCTTGCTTGCTTCGATCAGGCCGCTCTTGCCGATTTGATAGCTCAGAAGGCCAACAGCCAAGCACGAGACAAACGTTGCCCCAACAACCAACCCGACAAACTTCGCCTTGATCGACAAACGTCGGCCGGTGCCTTCCAACCTGGATGACTGCGACATGATAGTTATTTTCCCCCACCCGTAAAACAATAATCAGGGAACCTGACAGGATATCATTTCGTTAGTTTTAACGAACCGAAGGGGTCGAGGCGGATAGATTTTTTGTTTGAGAAAATTGGTGGGCGTTGTGGCGGGATCGTTCAAATATGGCGGCGAGACCCGGCTCGGGTGGACCATTTTCGTGTACCGCATCTATCCGAACTTCCCCCGTTGAAGGGACGCGGGGATGAGTCTCTACTCCAGCGCAATCGCAGTGAATCGCTTGATCTGGTCGACGATGGCAATTTCCGTCGGGATACGTTCCATCGAACTCGCGCCATAAAATCCGTCGCAGCCCTTGGTGCGGCTCAGGATGTATTGGGCATCTTCCGGCATGGCGATCGGCCCTCCGTGGCAGAGGACAATCACGTCCTTTCTTACTGAGCGGGCCGCTTCCGACCAAGAGTCGATCCGTTCGATGCATTGGTCGAGAGTGAGCGCGGTCTGCGCGCCGATCGCGCCTCCCGTGGTCAGCCCGAGGTGGCATACGACAATATCGGCCCCGGCTTGTGCCATCGCCCGTGCATCTTCGCTGCTGAAGACGTAAGGCGTCGTCAGCATGTCCTTCGCGTGCGCCCGGGCGATGATTTCGACCTCATGGCCGAAGCCCATGCCGGTCTCTTCCAGATTGGCGCGGAACATACCATCGATCAGGCCGACGGTTGGAAAATTCTGGATGCCGGCAAAACCCAACGTCTTGAGTTCGTCGAGAAAGTGATCCGCCAGCATGAACGGGTCGGTTCCATTGACGCCGGCGAGTACCGGTGTGTGCCGGACCATCGGCAAGACTTCCCGGGCCATCTCCTTGACGATCTCATTGGCATTGCCATAGGCCAGCAGCCCCGCGAGCGAGCCGCGGCCTGCCATGCGATAGCGCCCGGAATTGTAGATGACGATCAGGTCGATGCCGCCGGCCTCCTCGCATTTCGCGGACAGGCCGGTACCGGCTCCTCCGCCGATGATCGGTAACCCGGAGGCGATCTTCTGTCTCAGCTGGGAAAGGATTTCCTGCCGTGTCGGTCTGCTCATGCTCTGTTCCTCACTTGGATATGCTGCGATAGGCCTCAACCAGGCCGTCCGCGAAAACCTGATCGTTGATGTGTGCGTCGATCTCGATGAGCTTGCGGTTTGGCGCGCTTTTCCACCCTGACCGGATCGTATCGAATAGCGCGGCATCCGCCTCCGGATCGTAAAAGGGCAGGCCGGGCGCGTCGATCGCGGAGACGCCGCCGAGCGGAAGAAGAAAACGCACCGGTCCATCCATCCGGTTCAAGCGCTCGACGATGAAATGGCCGACGGCGCGGTTTTCCTCCGGCGTCGTGCGCATCAGCGTCACCTGCGCATTGTGGACATGCAGCCGCCGGTCGCGGAATTCCGGCGGGACGGTTTCCCTGGCGCCGAAATTGACCATGTCCACGGCACCCACCGAACCGACATAGGGCATGCGGGTGCGGATGATCGCGCCGAACCGGTCCTCCGTTGCGGGGAAGACCCCGCCGACCAGAAGATCCGGCACCTCCGTCGTCGTCACGTCGATGACGCCCTCCACGAGACGCGAGTCCGCCAGCTTTTCCATCGAACGGCCGCCGACGCCCGTGGCGTGGAAGACGTAGATTTCATGTGTCGGCTCCATCAGGGTGCGCACCTTTGCGACACAGGTGGTGGTGACGCCGAACATGGTCATGCCGAGACCGGGCCGATCGGTAGCCACTTCCCAAACACCGTTTTGTGCCATGCCCGCCGCCGCATGCGCCGCATTGCCGATGACCTTGCGGGAAATGGCATTCAATCCGGCGACGTCGACCACCGAATACATCATTGCGAGGTCGCTAGGCCCGACATAGGGAGCGGTATTTCCCGAGGCGACGGTGGAAACCATCAGTTTCGGAATGCCGATCGGCAGTGATCGCATTGCTTCGGTGACGAGAGCGGTGTTGCCCGTGCCACCAAGGCCGAGCACGGCGCCGATATCGCTGCGGGAAGTCAGGAAGTGCGTCAGCGCCTGCGCCATGGCTGAAACGGCGGCGCCGCGATCGCCGAGACCGAGCACGGCGGAAGCACCCTGCGGATGGAAGGCGGCCACCTGTTCGGCCGTGAAATCCGCCTTTTCATCATGGCCTTGTGTGCTGACGTCGATCAGCAGCGCTTCCGCTCCTGCGGCCAGCGCCGCGTCCTTCGCATAGTTCAATTCGGCGCCCTTCGTGTCGCAGGTGCCGACGACATAGACCTTGCCCATTTCCCTCTCCTCCCAGCAGACGCCCGCCTCCCGGTATGAATTTCGGGCGAAACCTAATTTTGCATATTGTATATTTTCCTGAATATTGCATATTGATGCCAACGACGCCAGATGGAATTTGAAAATGAATGCGCCTCGCCACCTCACGCTTCGCGAACGGATCTACGAGGAAATCGTCCGCCTCATCGTCTCCGGAGAGCTGCCGAGCGGAGTGTCTATCGATGAAAAGGCGCTGACGGAGAAATTGCAGGTCAGCCGCACCCCCTTTCGCGAAGCGATCGGTACGCTGGCCAAGGAGGGGCTGATCGAGATCAAGCCCTATCGCGGCTTCTTCGTGCGAAGCTTCTCGCGCAAGGAGATCGAGGACCTCTACGAATTGCGCAAGACGCTCGAGTGCTTTGCCGTGGAGCTTGCCGTGCCGCGGATGAGCGATCGCGATATTGCGGGGCTTGAACGGGTTCTCGACGAAGCGGTTGCGGCGCTGGAGCGGGGGGATATGCAAACCTATGGGGTGCGCGACAGAGAGTTTCACGAGACGATCGCGGAACGTTCCGACAATGCCGCGCTGATTGAAACCCTGTCCCGGCTGGCGATGCAGATCCAGGTCTGCCGAACGATTGCGAATGAGAGCCGCGATCTGGCGCAACGGGCCGCAACCGAGCGCGACGAGATCCTCAAGGCGCTGCGCGCTCGCGATGTGGCTGCTGCCTCGGCTCTGATGCGCGAGCATATCAGCGACGTACAGCAGGCCGTGCTGGGGCGTTTCAGGGATGATGACGCACGCTAGAGCCGGCAGGTTCCGTTCTAGCATGGGAATTCGGCTCTTTGGGGGCCGGATCGGAAATGCGGCACGTCCCGCGTTTCCGCGGGGAGGCAAGGGAGAGGCGACGCTGAGGAGTAGCGGCGTGCCTGGAGGAGGAGAACATGATGAATATGCTTCTACGCGGCGCAGCCTTTGCCGCATTGCTCGCCGTAGCCGGTGATCTGAAGGCGCAGACCCTCAAGATGTGGGGGCCGGAGCAAATCACCGAACCGCTGATCGCCGAACTCTGGAAAGGCATCAAGGCCGATTTCGAGGCCGCAAATCCCGGCGTGAAGGTGGAGTTCATTCCGCCGACGGGAACGATCAGCAATGGCGCGGTCCAAGCGGCGCTGCAATCGGATGCGGGGCCTGATGTGGTTCTGACCAATTCCGGCATTGGCCGCATCACGGTGGTGAAGAATGCCAAGCTGGTCGCGCCGCTCACGGCCCAGTACGAAAATCGCGGCTGGAAGGGTAAGATCTATCCCTGGCTCTACACGGAGCTGAAAGGCCAGTTCGGTGGCGAGATCTACGAAGTGCCCGATGGGTTGGATGCGCTCGGCGTCTGGTACCACAAGGACATGTTTGCCCAAAAGGGTTGGGCGATCCCCAAGACGTGGCAGGATTTCGTCACGCTGATGAAGAAGATCGATGCCG
Organism: Neorhizobium alkalisoli; assembly: GCF_002968635.1. Taxonomy (GTDB): domain Bacteria; phylum Pseudomonadota; class Alphaproteobacteria; order Rhizobiales; family Rhizobiaceae; genus Neorhizobium; species Neorhizobium alkalisoli. The sequence goes on from NZ_PVBN01000011.1 coordinate 187,825, forward strand.
CGGGCGTCCAGCCGCTGGCGATCGGACCGCGCACGACAGGCAGTGCCGGACACCTCTTCGGTAACCTGCTGCAATCTGCGAGCGGCACCGCGGCGGTCGGAAAGGCGGTGGGCGGCAAGCTTTCATGGACCGATCCTACCATGGTGACCGGTGCCGTTAGGCTACGGGAACTGGTCGATGCCGGGCTGATCAAGAAGGAGATGGCCGGCCTTGATCTCGAAGGCGCATCGCGGCTCTGGTTCACGAAGCGGGCCGCAATGTTCGTGGCAGGCCCCTGGTTTACGGCCAACGCCCGCAAGGCCGGTTACGATCTTGCCAATGCCGGTTATGCGCCCATGCCGTCCGACCTTGCCGGTGAAAGCAAGCCGACCGGCGGCGTCGGCTGGAGCTGGCTGCTGCCGGCCAATTCCAAGCAGCCGGAACTGGCGCTGAAGTGGATCGACTTCATGCTTTCCGATGCGGTGATGAAGAAGCGGGCCCAGCATGCCGCGAGCACGATGATCTATCCACGCGAACTGCCAGGGATCGAGCCGCCGACGCCGGTCCTGAAAGACATCTTCGCCGCTGCCGCAAAAGGGGTCGGCTACAATCCGAGCGTCTATCTGCCCGGTTCCGTGCTCGACACGTATTTCCAGGTGATCCAGGGGCTGATCTCGGCGCAGATCACCGGCGAGCAGGGCATGGCCGAGATCCAGGCGAAGATGGCGGCGGCGCAATAGCGCCACCGCACCTAAGCGGAGCATGACGGAATGAACATGGCGAAAAGCGAAAGCATGGCCGGGGCCGGGCGGGGCAATGCCGCCCGTTCCCGCGCCGGACGCAGCCGGGAGGATGTCCGGCTCGCCGGAGACGGCGCCGGATCGGCGCTCCTTCTTATGGCACCGGCTCTGGCGGTCTATGCGGTCTTCACGCTGTTTCCGATTGCAGTGACGTTCTGGCTGAGCTTCACGGATTCGAACGGCTTCAACACCGACGCCGGCTTTGTCGGTCTTGAGAACTACCGCAAGGCTGCCGCCGATCCGATCCTTTGGCAGAGTCTCTGGCAGACACTGCTCTGGCTTGTCTACCACGTCGTGCTGGCCGGTGGTCTCGGCCTCGGGTTGGCGCTCGCAATTGCCCGGCTGCGGCGCAGCCAGGTGTTCTTCCGGACGGCGTTCTTCCTGCCGCATCTGGTCTCGCTGGCGGTCGTCGGGGTGATCTGGGCGAATATCTACGATCCGTTTTTCGGGCTTCTGAATACCAGCCTCGTCGCGATCGGCCTCGGCGGCTGGACCCAGGGCTGGCTTTCCGATCCCTCGCTTGTCCTCTTCTCGGTCAATGTCGCCAGTTCCTGGCAGGGTTTCGGCCTTTACATGCTGCTTTTCATCGCCGGTCTGCAGGACATCGACCCGTCGCTCTACGATGCGGCTGAGGTTGACGGGGCAAGCGCATTTCAGAAGCTCGTCTACGTAACGCTGCCGGGGCTTCGGGAAGTAATGACTTTCGTGATGTCGCTGGCGATGATCAACGGCCTGAAAGGTTTTGCAACGGTGTTCGTCATGACCAATGGCGGACCATTCTATCAGAGCGAACTGATCACCACATATATCTATCGGCTGGCATTCCAGTCCCAGGACCACGGCCTTGCCGCCGTGCTCTGCATCCTGCTCAGCGTGCTGGCGATCACCATCACCGTCGTCTTCAACAAGTGGCGTGCGAGGCTCAGCCGATGACGATGCACAAACGTGAATGGCCGACGGTGGTCGCGCTCGCTCCGGTATTGCTGCTGGTGCTCGCACCCTTCGCCTGGCTGATCGTTTCCAGCCTGAAGAGCGAGATCGAGATCGGCCAGGCCGACCCGCTCAGCCTGCCGGCCAATCTGATGTGGCGCAACTATCAGGATGCCTGGCAGATCGGCGGTTTCAGCGAACTGATCGGCAATAGCTTCCTCAACCTCGCCGGCGTGGTGGCGCTCACGCTCCTGACATGCACGCCTGCAGGCTATGCGCTGTCGAAGATCCGCTTTCCGGGGCGCGAATGGCTGTTCTACGCTTTCATCCTCGGGCTCACCATCCCTATCCAGGCAATCGTCATTCCGCTCTACGAGGTGCTGACGGCGCTCGGCCTGGTCAATTCGCTGAGCGGCATCGTACTTGCGCAGGTGAGTAACGGCATTCCGTTCGGCATTTTCCTGATGCGCAGCTTCTTCACCAATGTGCCGGACGAACTGGTGGAAGCGGCCAAGGTTGACGGAGCCACCCACCTGCAGATTCTGACCAAGGTGTTCCTGCCGATCTCTACTCCCGCAGTACAGGCGCTGATCATCATCTCCGCGCTTTCCACCTGGAACGACTTTTTCCTGCCGCTGGTCGTGCTGATCAGTCCTCAAGTGCAGACGCTGCCGCTCGGTCTCGTCCGTTTCGCCGGCACCTATTCATCTGAATACCGCCTGGTGTTTTCCGGGACGGTGATTTCCTTCCTGCCCATCATCCTTCTCTACATCCTGACGCAGCGCCGCTTTACCGAGGGCCTGACGCAAGGGGCCATCAAGGGTTGACCATGCCACATCACGTCCAGCGCGAAATCCGCTACAACTTCGAATACGAGCGGCGCATCCGTGCTTGCTTTATCGGGGCAGGCGGACACGCATACCGTAACGTTTATCCCGCATTCCGCTATGCGCCCATCGATCTGGTCGGGGTCTGCGATCTGAACCTTGATCGCGCCAGCCAGTTCGCCCGGTTGTTTGGCGGGGAGCGCGCCTATACGGACCATCACGAAATGCTTGAGAAGGAAAAGCCCGATCTGGTCTTCCTCGTGACCGCCTATCACCCGGACGGGCGCGTGCAGGCGACAGGTCTGGCGCTCGACGCACTGGCGGCCGGTGCGCATGTCTGGATGGAAAAACCGACCGCGGCTAGCCTTGCCGAAATCGACGCCCTCGATGCGGCCAGCGCCAACGCGGGTCGGATGGTGATGACCGGATTGAAGAAAACCTTCTTCCCGACCATCGAGAAGCTTCGCGACCTCATCGATTCAGACGAGTTCGGGCCGCTGACCTCGATCAACGTGCGCTATCCGCAGAGCCTGCCGCCGCTTGGCGAGCGCTCCAATCTGGTGAAGATGCAGAGCTTCCTCGACCATATCTATCATCCGGCGGCGATCCTTCACTATCTCGGCGGGCCGATCGAGCGCGTGAGCTATGAGTGGGAAGGCCGCAACGGCGCAACGGTCACCAATATCCGTTTCCGCTCTGGTGCGATCGGTACTCTCCATTTTACGGCGGGCCAGTCGGGCGCCAGCCTGTTCGAGCGGGTGGAAATCATCGGCGAGGGCGCCAATGCCATCGTCGACAACGGCAGCCGGCTGACCGTCTACCGGCGCGCTTCGCTGCCCTCCTACGGGCGTGCGGCAAGCTTCATTCAGCCTGACGAGCATGCCGCTCTCATCTACGAGCCGGAGCATTCGCTTGGGCAGCTTTACAACAACAATCTTTTCTACCTCGGTTATGTGCCGGAGATTCTGCACCTCACCGACGCGATCCTGTCCGGCGGCGAGATAACCAAGGGCACGCTCGGCGTGGCGCGGGAAATCATGAAGCTTTTCGAATTCTACCGGCACACAGATGCCGGTGTCGTCGCAACCCTTTAAACGGCGGGTCAAACCTATGTCGGAAGACAACATGATTTCGAAGCGGCTGGACGGGGAGGTCGTAAAGACCAGCTGGGGGGAGCTGAACTGGAAGATCACCGCGGAAGCTGCTCCCGGGGCCGAGATGACGTTCGGCACCTGCCTCATCAATCCCGGTGAGCGCAATGCACTGCATTCCCATCCCGATTGCGAGGAGATTCTTTACGTCCTCTCCGGCGCCTGCGAACACAAGCTGGGTGACGCCGTCTACAGACTTGATGTGGGCGATGCCATCCGGATCCCGCGCAACGTGCGCCACTGGGCGCGGGCGCTGGGCTCCGAGCCGCTCTTTGCGCTGATCATTTTTTCATCGGGAACACGAACAGCGGTCAACCACGAAGACGCAAGCACGGCTTGAGGGCGGGAGAGAGATCATGGCGCCTGTAGCGCTCAGCAATATCCGAAAATCCTACGGCGCGCTGCCGGTCATTCACGGCGTGGATGTCGATATCCAGGATGGAGAATTCATCGTCCTGGTCGGCCCATCGGGATGCGGTAAATCCACACTTCTCAGAATGATTGCGGGACTGGAGCCTATCAACGAGGGAGTGCTTTCGATCGGCGGCCGCATGGTCAACCATCTTCCCTCGAAGGATCGCGACATCGCGATGGTCTTTCAGAACTATGCTCTTTATCCGCATATGACCGTGGCCGAGAACATGGGTTTTTCGCTGAAGCTGCGCGGTGTCGACAAGGCGGAGATCGCGCAGCGGGTCGATCGCTCCGCCAGGATACTGGCTCTCGAACCCTATCTCGACCGGCGCCCGCGGCAGCTTTCCGGCGGCCAGAGACAGCGGGTTGCCATGGGGCGTGCGATCGTTCGTGAGGCGGCGGTCTTTCTGTTCGACGAGCCCCTCTCCAATCTCGACGCCAAGCTGCGTGTCGCGATGCGGGCCGAGATCAAGGAACTGCACCAGCGGCTCAAGATCACCACCATCTATGTCACCCATGACCAAACCGAGGCGATGACCATGGCTGACCGGATCGTCGTCCTCAACAAAGGGCTGGTGGAGCAGGTTGGTGCGCCGCTCGATATCTACGATCGTCCCGCTTCGACGTTCGTCGCCGGTTTTATCGGCATGCCGGCAATGAACCTCTGGGAAGGGACGATCGAAGCCGGCGACCAGCCGCTTTTTCGCAGCCGGGATGGCATGGCGATGCCGCTTTCGGGCAGGTCGGCCGTCCCGCCCGCGGGCCAGCCGGCGATCTACGGCATTAGGCCCGAACATATTGCGCTGGACGATAACGGTTTCGATGCCGAAGTCGTCGTCGTGGAGCCAACTGGCGCGGAGACACAGGTCGTTCTTCGATCCGGTCGAAAGGACATCACCATGGTGTTGCGCGAGCGCGTTTCCTTACGCCCAGGCATGCGGGTTTCGCTTTCGATCCTGCCAGGAAAGGAGCACCTATTCGACGGAAAGACAGGTCTCGCGTGCGGTCAATCGCCCACAGATCTCTGAGGTTGACGCATTTCTGTTCGAACGCGCCATGACCGGCATACGGTGATGGCGTCCTTCATCCAATCCGATGGAACGAGGTGGATTGAACGAGCTTAGGCAAGATCACCGCCATCGATCCCGATGACATGCCCGTTTATATAGGAACTCGCGTCGCTGGCGAGGAAGACAACCAGAGACGCCACCTCTTCCGGCGTGCCGACCCGGCCCATAGGGTAGGGGGCAACGAGTTGTTCGGTCGTCACCTTCCAGTCGCGCCGTACCCGCCCGAGCATAGGCGTCTCGATCGCCCCGGGGGCTATGGCATTGATGCGCACTCGCTTTCCGTACTCCTGGGCTGCTGCCCGAGTCATGTGGATAACAGCGGCTTTCGACGCGCCGTAGGCGACTATGTTCGGGAAGGCGTGCCGACCGCCGATCGAGGCCATGTTGATTACCGCGCCTCTGGAGCTGACGAGATGCGGCAGCTCGTACTTCATTGCGAGAAAGACGCCGCGCAAGTTGGTGGCAATCTGGTCATCAAAACCGGTGATGTCGGTGTCCGCGATCGGCGCCGGCGGCAAGTCGATACCAGCATTGTTGAAGGCAATGTCAAGGCGACCGTAGCGCTCGAGTGTCTCGGCCACGAAGCGTTCGACCTGTTGTGCCTCGCGCACGTCCGATCTGATATAGACCACGTCGCCGCCGGCGGCTCGAAGGCGGCTCTCCACCTGGCGCCCGAGAGCTTCACGCCGGCCGTTGAAAGCAACCTTCGCCCCCGCTTTTGCAAGGACGCCGACAGTTGCCGCGCCGATACCCGAGGTTCCTCCAGTAACAATCGCGACCTTGCCCTCCAGGATACGAGGTGCCTGCGCAAATGCTGGCGTCGTGACAACCTCCGTTCCAACCATTGCGCCAGCAGCAAGCATGCCGGTCAGAAGGTGCCGGCGTGGCAGAACCATTGTCTCTGATGTGATCGCTTCCGTCATGCCCTTATCCTCTCTTGTCTTTCGATGAGAGGAGCCTAGCCGCAGCGGCTCCCTGAAAAAATAGCGGTGTGCTTTCAGCATTTTTAAGTATTGGTTTATAATCGGCGCATGAACCTGCGACCGGATCCATTTTACGGCCTCTCGGCCTTCCTCGCTGCAGCGGAGGCGGGCAGTTTCACCGCCGCTGCGGCACGACTGGGTGTCTCGCCGGCTGCCGTCAGCCAGGCAGTGAAGGCGCTCGAAGCGAAGCTCGGCACGCCCCTGTTCATCCGCACGACGCGACGTGTTGGCCTGACGGAGGCTGGGGCGGCACTGCAGGCGCGCGCCACCCCCGCTGCCATGGAGATCGTTGCCGCGGTCGAGGCGGCCGCCGCCGCGCATGAGCCGTCGGGTTTGTTGCGCCTGACCGTGCCGCGCATGGCAGTGCCCTTGGTCGTCGAACCCGTCGTACCTGCGCTGAGACGCGCATATCCGAAGATTGCGATCGAAGTCGCGGTCGAAGATGCGACGGTCAACCTACCCGAGCGCGGTTTTGATGCCGGCATCCGCATCGGCGAATATATCGAGCGCGACATGGTTGCGGTGCGCCTGACCCGTGATATCGCCTGGTCGGTCGTGGCGAGCCCTGCCTATCTGGCCGTTCACGGTCGGCCGGAGACGCCAGAAGACCTGACCGATCATGAGGCAATTCGGTATCGGTTTCCGAGCTCCGGCGCGGTCTATCGGTGGGAATTCGAACGCGATGGCCGAAGCTTTTCGCTCGACCCGCCCGGCAGCCTGATCGTCAATGACGGTGCGCTGCTCGTTTCCTGGGCACGGGCCGGCCTCGGCCTCGCTTATGTGGCCGATATTGCCGTGGACGGTGAATTGGCTGATGGCCATCTTGTCCGTGTTCTCCAAGGATTCCTTCCGACGACGCCTGGCCTCTTCCTGTACTTTCCTAGGCGTGCCCAAGCCCAGCCGAAACTGCGCGCGTTTATCGATCTGGCGAGGCAGGTGCTGCGGGCGCGTTGAAGGTGCTCTGAGCCAATGTATGTTGCAGCGGTCCCCGTTGTGACATCGCTCGGCGCCCTCCAGCCGCAAAGCGATGGCGCGCAACCTGATGTACGGTCAAGCGTCGCGATGAATAAGATAGTCTACGAAGACACCGCGGCGGAAAAATGCCTGCCGACACGGCAACGCTGAAAACAAGCGCTGTCGTGCCGGCAGGCCAGTGGGCAAACCTCGCGGTTTAAGCGGCGATCTTAAGCCAGGCCGGCGCGATAGCAGTGCCGCGGCCGAGCCCGTAACCAAGGCGGATATTGAGCATGCCAACGGGTTCAAGCAACCTGGCCGCATCGAGCGCGCCCGCATTTTCGACGGCAAAGCCTGCGGTGATGACAAGCTGTTCCACGGCCTCGACAGCTTTCGCGGTATTACCCGCAACGAAAACCGGAACGTTTGCGGTTGCCTGTCGCGGTGCGTCGAAGATCTCCGCGAAGATGGTGTTAAAGGCCTTGACGACTTCAGCGCCGTCCGCCCGTTTCTGAATTTCCTCGCCAGCTGAGGTGTCGTGGCCAATCGTCAATCCAGAGAAGTCCTCCTTGAGCGGGTTGCTGATATCGACGAGAATTTTGCCATCAATCTTCGCATCGGAGACGAAGCCAAGAGCGGCCGAATAGGGAAGGCCGAGAATGATAATGTCGGCGACCGCTATCGCCTCAGCGATAGCCAACCATTCGACCCCGAGCGTCGCCGCCAAGCCCGCGGCATCGGCCTCGTTGCGAGAGGCAAGGACGAGGTTAGTTCTACCAGCCAGCCGCCGTGCGAGACCACGGCCCATGTTTCCAAGTCCAATGATTGCAGTTTTCATGTTCTACGTCTCCGTCGGGTTTCAATGGAGACAAAGTAGCTCGGTCCGATTATGATGATAATTGGCGGAAATGTATCTTCAATATTGCAAGAATGTATCGAATGCCGGACCTTGAAAATCTTCGCACCTTCATTGCGGCGGCAACGTCCGGCAGTTTTGCGGCTGCTGCCCGGCGACTGCAGGTGTCGCCGGCGATGGTCGGACGGCGCATTCAAACGCTTGAGGATGAATTCGGCATTAAACTGATCGAGCGTACCACACGCACGCAACGCGTGACGGATGTCGGGTCGAATTTCCTCTTGAAGGCGATGCAGGTAATCGAACAGCTGGAGGAACTCGCCGAGATCGCCAGTCCCGAAGCCGGCACACTTTCTGGCCGTGTCCGGTTAAGCGCGCCCACCACGCTTGGTATCAAGGAAATTACGCCCATCCTCGCGGAATTTGCGAGGCAACACCCGTCGCTTGTACTCGAGATGAAACTGAGCGACCGCAATGTGGATCTGGTCGCTGAAGGGTTTGACCTTGCAATTCGGATTGGGCACCTGCAGCCATGCTCGATGATTGCGCGGCGCATTGGAACCTATGACTTCGTCTGTTGCGCAGCGCCGTCTTATCTTGGCGTCTACGGTGAGCCTGAAGACCCGCAGGAGCTCAGAGACAAGCGGTGTGTGCTGAACCTCAATCTGGTGCCCCGGGACCAATGGCCGTTTGAGGACGAGGCGGGACGCTTCACGGTCGACGTAGGTGGCAATATCGAGATCGATAATGGCGAAGCACTGCGTGTGGCAGCTCTTGCAGGAGCAGGCATTGTTTATGCGCCCACCCAATTGGTCCGCGAGGACATCGAAGCTGGCCGTTTGGTCGAGGTACTCGCCGGTTGGCGCAAGCTTTCACTGCCCATCCACGCATTGCATCCTTCTCGACAGTTCGTGCCGAACCGCATCAGGGTGGTTCTGGATGCCATTGCAGCCGGATTGAAATCCAGCGGCGGGCGGTCATAGGCTCGTCGTCGCCTCTTTCGCAGCCTCCCGGCATGCGCCTCGTTGGTGATCCGCATCCATGATCGAACACCGTATTTGCTCTAGAACTGTATCGGAAAATCCGATACAGTCGAACAATTACGACGAGACGGACGGATGAGTTCAAACTTTCTGGTTATCGATCCTGAGAAAGATCTTGCTGCGATCAAAGGCATTTCATCGCTCGCGCGAGTGAAGCTTCTAAAGGAATTGTCGAGACGGCCCGGGATAAATGTCAACGATCTCGCAGAGGTGTCCGATCTGCCGCAATCTTCCGTTTCCGCCCATCTTCAGGTCCTAGAGAAAGCCGGTCTTGTACGGACTGAGATGCAGAAGGCCCGCAAAGGGAACCAGAAGATCTGTTTCGCTGTCTATGATGAGCTCATCGTCACCTTCCATCCGACGACACAGGCCCTCTCCTCGGACGTGATCGAGGTGTCGATGCCGCTTGGTCTCTACACCAACAACAACGTCACCGGCCCGTGCGGAATTTGCTCTGTCGAAGGCGTTCTGGGTCTTCTCGACGTGCCCGAGACTTTCATGGATCCTGAGCGGATGAAAGCAAGCCTGCTCTGGTTCACCAGCGGGTTTGTGGAATATCAGTTTCCAAACAACGCCAAACTGCGCGGCGATAGCATCGAGCGGCTTGAGATCGTGATGGAAGTCAGCTCCGAAGTGCCGGGCACATTGGCAAACTGGCCGTCGGACATCGTCTTGTCCATCAACGGTCGGGAGATTGGCGTATGGACTTCGCCCGGCGATTTCGGCGATCGGCGGGGCACTTATACGCCGGCTTGGTGGAAGCTGAAGGGATCTCAGTACGGGATGCTGAAGACGTGGACCGTCGGGCCCGGTGGGACTTTTGTGGATGGTTACAGGATTTCCGATGTGAATGCGCAAGACCTCGAGCTCGACGAGCATCGGTCCATTCGCCTGCGGGTCGAGGTCAAGGCGGACGGAAAACATCCCGGCGGAATCAATATTTTTGGCCGGGGCTTTGGAAACTACGATCAAGACATAATTCTTCGTTTGAAGACCGCAGGGTGATCAGCGGCGCGCATTGCCTTGATCATGTGTTGCGTCGCAGCATTCTTTCTCATTGACTTTCCGATGCCGGCTCGAAACTATATCTGAAAATACGATCTATATCGTTCAGTCAGATATACGGAGCAGTCAGCATGAAGGTACGCGTAGCCGTTCATCGGGATTTCAAGATCAGCGACATCGATGAGCGGCTCTATTCCGCCTTCATCGAGCATATGGGCCGCGCGATCTATGGTGGCATCTACGAGCCTGGTCACCCCCAGGCAGATGAGCGCGGCTTCCGCAAGGACGTACTTTCGTTCGTGCGAGACCTGAACATCCCGGCGATACGCTATCCGGGCGGAAATTTTGTATCGGCCTATCGATGGGAGGATGGTATCGGCCCGCGTGACCAGCGCCCGGTCCGGCTCGATCTCGCCTGGCGGTCAAAGGAGACCAATCAGATCGGCATCAACGAGTTCGCCGATTGGTCGCAGATGGCTGGTATCGAAATGATGCTGGCGGTCAATCTTGGTTCACGCGGTCTCGACGATGCCCGCAATTTCCTGGAATACGTCAACTTCCCTTCCGGGACGGCCTGGAGCGATCTGCGTCGCTCGCACGGCAAGAACGACGGCCATAACGTCAAAATGTGGTGCCTCGGAAACGAGATGGATGGTCCTTGGCAGGTCGGCCACAAGGTGGCCGTCGAATACGGACGGCTCGCCAATGAAACAGCGAAAGCGTTCAAGAGCTTCGACAGCTCGATCGAAGCAATCGTATGTGGCAGCTCGAACGATGGAATGCCGACCTATCCGGAATGGGAGCGCGAAGTTCTCGAAGAGTGCTACGAGAACGTGGACTACATTTCGCTTCACAAATATTTCGGCAACAAGAGCAAGGACACGCTCAACTACTTCGGCAAGATCGAAGAGACCGGCCGCTACATCCAGACGATCGCAGGTGCGATCGATTATGTGAAATCGAAAAAACGCGCGAAGAACGACGTCCATATCTGCTTCGACGAATGGAACGTCTGGTATCACATTCGCGAAGAAGACAGTCACCGTTGGCGAACCTGGGACTGGCCGGAGGCCCCGGCACTCCTGGAGGAAACCTACAATTTCGAGGACGCCCTCTTTGTTGCCGGGCTGTTGAACGAGTTCATCCGCCGCTCCGACCGGGTGCGAATTGCCTGTATCGCGCAGCTCGTCAATGTTATCGCGCCCATCCGTGCCGAAAAGAATGGTCCGGCCTGGCGCCAGACGATTTACCATCCCTACAGGTTCGCATCGATCTACGGGCGCGGTGAAGCATTGCGTGTCGCTGTCGACGGTCCGACCTACGATTGCAGCGTGGCCGACGATGTCTCCTATCTGGACGTCGCGGCCGTGAACAATCGCGACGACGGCCTGCTCACGCTTTTCGTCGTGAACCGTCATCTCACCGAAAAGGCCGAGCTCGATGTCGGGCTCACCGGATTTGGCAACCTCACCCTCGTCGAGCACCATGCCATGGAGGGTTACGACCTCAACGATACCAATGGTCCCGACAAGCCGGACCACGTCGTGCCGAAAAAGGGTTCAGGCGTCGGTGTCGAGGATGGGAAGGTGAAGGGTTCGCTTGCGCCGCTTTCCTACCATGTGCTGCGCCTGAGGGTCGGCTGAGGGGGAAGCCATGGGAGTTACCTTAAGGAATGTCAGCAAGAGTTTCGGGACCGTCGGGGTAGTTCACGATGTCAACATCGAGATTCCGACAGGCAACTTTGCGGTCTTTGTTGGCCCGTCGGGCTGCGGAAAGTCAACGCTGCTTCGGATGATCGCGGGATTGGAGGATACGTCGGGCGGCTCGATTTCGATCGAGGGGCGCGATGTCACGGATCTCGAGCCCGCCAAACGGGAGGTCGCGATGGTCTTTCAGTCCTACGCGCTTTACCCTCATCTGACGGTCTTTGAGAACATGGCGTTCTCCCTGAGGCTCAAGAAGACCCCAAAGGCTCGTGTCGCGGAGATGGTGCACGAGGCCGCTCGCATCCTGCATCTTGATGAGCACCTCAAGAAACGACCGTCGGAGCTGTCTGGGGGACAGCGCCAGCGGGTTGCCATTGGCCGGGCCATCGTGCGCCAGCCGAAGGTCTTCCTGTTCGACGAGCCGTTGTCCAACCTCGATGCGGAACTGCGCGTCCAGATGCGCATCGAACTTGCCAGACTGCACAAGCAGATCGGCGCCACCATGATCTATGTGACCCACGATCAGGTGGAAGCGATGACCCTGGCCGACCGCATCTTCGTATTGAAGCGCGGTCGTCTGCAGCAGGCCGGAAGGCCGCTCGATCTCTATGACGATCCCGATAACCAGTTCGTCGGTGGCTTCATCGGCTCACCGGCGATGAACTTCCTCGATGGCCGAGTGTCGGGGCGTCAGGGCGACATGTTGAGGATTGGTTTGACCGGTCTGGACACGGAGTTGTTGGCAAATGTGCGCGCCGATGTGGGCGAGGGAACCCAAGTGAAAATCGGGCTAAGGCCGGAGCATCTTCATATTTCCGGCGATGGATTGAAGGCGTCGGTCGAGATGGAGGAGGACCTTGGGGGAGTGTCTTACCTTCATGCACGAGTAGCCGGTGGCAAGGAGATCATCGTGGAAACCCGCGGTCGGCGCGAAAGTCTGGATGGCAAGACCATCTCGCTCACGGCCGATGCCGGGGAGGTGCTTGTTTTCGGCGAGGACGGAATTCGGCTGCGCTGACGGATCGACGTGGAGTGGTTTCAACCGCCGCCGATCAGGAGATTGGCGGCATGAACGGTGGAGGAGACTGTTATGCGATACAGAAAATTACTTGCGGCGGGTGCTATCGCGTTGATGGCTATGCCGGCTTTCGCGCAGGAGAACATCACCTGGTGGGACTTCCTGAGTGGCGGTGACGGTGTGCGGATGAAGGCGCTGATCAGTCGCTTCAACCAGGAGCATCCTGATATCAAGATAACCGGCACGACGCTGGAATGGGGCATTCCCTACTACACCAAGGTACGCACAGCCGTTGCCGTGAACCAGGGCCCGGACATAATGACATATCATCTGTCGCGCATGCCACTGGGTCTTGAGGAGGGTGTGCTGGAGGAGATCACCAATGAGGATCTCAAAAATGCAGGCTTGAGCAAGGAGGACTTCTTCGGGGCATCGGTAAAGGCTGCCAGCAGCGACGACGGCAAGCTCTATGCCGTGCCTTTCGATATCCATTCCATCGTCCTTTACTACAACAAGACCTATCTGGAAGGCTCGCGCTTTCTGGATGCAAACGGAAAGCTGACGGGCATCGAAAGCCTCAAGGATTTCGAGGAGGCTTTGGCGATTGCCAAGAAAAAGGGGGCCGAGGCGCCGGTCACCTACGCGACCGGTGACGACGGAGGTACTTACCGCGTCTTCTATACCTTGCTTCGCCAGCAAGGGGGCGAGTTGATCGCCGGCGACGAGGTCTTGCCCGGCGAGAACTTGCAAAAGGCTGCAAAAGCCATCGAAGTGATGACCAAGTGGGGTAGCAACGGATGGCAACCGGAACAGGCTGCATACGAGGCCTCGGTCGCTCTGTTCACCTCGGGCAAATCTGCATTCATGCTGAACGGCGTCTGGGAAGTGCCGACCATGGTTGACCTCAAGAAGAAGGGTACGCTCGGTTTCGAATGGGGTGCGGTGCAGGTTCCGAAGCTGATGGGAGCCCAGACCACCTGGGCCGACTCGCACGCCTTTGCGCTTGCCAAGAACAACCGTATGTCGCCTGAGAAGCGCAAGGCGGTCATGACTGTCATCGGCTGGATGGAAAAGAACGCCATCTCCTGGGCCGATGCAGGTCACATCCCGGCCTACAAGTCGGTTGCTGAGAGCGACGAATTCAAGAAGATGGAACCGAACGCTACTTATTCGGCGCTGGCCGGCACGGCATCTTACGATCCGCGCTCGCCGATCGCTGGCGTTGCTTCGCCAGCCTATGACGCGGCGATCAACGTCATATCGCCGGCCATTCACGGCTATGCCGAACCTCTGGCGGCCGCTGAGCAGGTCAAGGCGGACCTCGCGAATGCACTGAAGTGACGGAATGAGAGCGGCTGCGTCCTTCAAGGACGCGGCCCTCTGTTCCTTGAGGAGGGTTCCAGACGTGGCAATGCTTACAAACCGGCGCAGAGAGGTGGCGGTCGCAGCTTCCTTGGTAGCACCCTTTGTGCTTATCTTTGTGCTAGTCTTTCTTTATCCCGCTATCCGCCTCGTCGAGCTCAGCCTGACCAATTCACCGCTGATCGGCCCGGGGGCATGGGTGGGGCTCGACAATTTCAAAAGGCTCCTGACCGACAAGCTGTTTTTCACGTCCTTGAAGAACAACGGCTACTTTATCCTGCTGACGGTCATTCCGACGACGGCCCTGGCGCTGAGCATCGCGCTCATGATCACGCGCCTGCGCGGCTCCTTGCAGGCGCTTGCGCTCGCCGTCTTCTTTCTGCCTTATATTCTGCCGGTCTCCGTCGTGACGCAGATCTGGACCTGGATGCTGGATTTCCAGTTCGGGGTCCTGCAACCTGTCATATCGTTCTTCTACGGCAAGCCGGTCCCCGTCTTCAAAAACCCCTATTGGGTAATGCCCATGGTAGCGCTCGTCACGATCTGGTGGACGAACGGGTTCAACATCCTGTTGTTCATTGCTGGCCTCCGAAATATCCCGAAGGATTATTATGAGGCGGCACAACTCGATGGCGCGACGCGATGGCAGCTTTTTGCCAGGGTCACCTGGCCTCTGCTCTGGCCGGTCACCGCTTTGGTGCTCACATTGCAACTCATCCTGCAGCTCAAGATCTTTGATCAGGTCTACCTTCTCAGCAGCGGCGGCCCATTCAACTCTTCCTATGTCCTGCTGCTGATGGTCTATCGTGAGGCCTTTCAGCTCAATCATGGCGGTTATGCCTCGGCTATCGCACTTATCCTGTTTGTGGTTATCGCAGTGTTGTCAGTGCTGCAGTTTCAGATTTTGCGAGCCGGAGGACGCCGATGAGAAACATCCGCAAGGTCGAAAATGCGGTACTGACCATCAGTACTTTCCTGGCTGCCGCCCTGTGGATTTTCCCGCTCTACTGGGCGTTCATCACCTCGATCCGCACAGAGGAGCGTGTGGTTTCCAATGATGCGGGGGTGATCCCGGACGAATTCAATCTCGGCGCCTACGCCGACATCCTCTGGAATTCGAACATCCTCAACTGGTATTTCAACTCGATCGGCACCGCGATGATCATAACCGTGACCGTCATAGTCACGGGCATGATGTGCGCCTACGCGATTTCACAGCTGCGCTTCCCCGGTCGCCGTCTGCTCTACGGCATTGTGCTCGCCAGTTTCATGGTGCCGTCCCAGGCACTCGTCGTCACCCAGTTTATCCTGATGAACGACCTCGGGCTTATCAACACCTGGGCCGGCATCATCCTGCCGCAGCTCATCGTTCCGGTGGTGATCATCGTCTACAAGCAGTTTTTCGATGCCGTACCTAAGGAAATGCGCGAAGCGGTGGTTCTCGACGGAGGGGGAGATTATACGCTCCTGTTCAAAATTTACTTGCCGCTTAACTGGGGCATCACAACCGCGCTCGCCATCATCACCTTCATCATGGCGTGGAACCAGTTTCTCTGGCCGTTCCTTGCGGTCACGACAGAGGATATGATGACGATCCCTGTGGGGATTACTCAGGTCAATGACGCATTCGGTGTGTTCTATGCCCGCCTCATGTCGGTTGCGCTGCTGGGCGCGATGCCGGTCGCTTTTGCCTACCTGATATTCCAGAAAAGGGTCACCGAGGCGGTCATGATCTCCTCCGGCGTCAAAGGCTAGAAGCAGGCGGCAGTATCGGCATGGCTGGGCGATCTGCAGCGGCCGACGAGGCATGGAACGCCGGTCATCAAAAGTTCGTCTGACCCCATCGTGGGGGTCATCGTGTTACGGAAGAATGCAACTGATTACGAGCCGGATATTCCGGCGTTGTCAGCAGGATGCGAAATACCGAGCACGCTCATGGACCTGTCGAAAATAAAGACGCTGATCGATTTTGTCGGCCGATCGAACATTACCGAACTGACGGTCACAGAGAAGGACGTGACGGTTCGGATTTTTCGGACGCCGGGTCAGGGGGCATCGGCCACGCCGGCGTCGGAGGCACCGGAAACAACGGACACCGTCGTGTCAGGTCGCGACGCATCTTCTGCAGACGGGCAAGCTCCGGCTTTTCCGGTAAGGGCGCCCGTCTTCGGTGTTCTGCATCGGTCGCCAGCTCCAGGGCAGGAGCCGTTCATCGGGGTTGGTGACACGGTGGAGGAGGGGCAGACACTCTTCATCATCGAAGCGATGAAGGTCTTCAACACGATAACCGCGCCTCGCGCCGGTCGGATCATGCGCCTGACCGAAATCGACGGCGGAGAAGTGGAGACCGGCGCCGTGCTGGCAGAGATTGCATGATGCCCGGATCGCTCGACAAGGCTCCGCCTCCGTACAAACGGTTCGATACGGTGCTCATCGCCAATCGTGGAGAGATCGCAGTTCGTATCCAGCGCGCCTGTCACGAACTCGGTTTGAAGACGGTTGCGGTATGCTCCGAGGCCGACCGCGAGGCGCCCTACGGCCGGACGGCCGACAGCTTTCTCTGCATCGGGCCGTCGAACGCGGCGAAAAGCTACCTGAACAGGGATGCTCTTCTGCTCGCCGCTCGCCTGACCGGGGCAGGGGCCATCCATCCGGGCTATGGATTTCTGTCGGAGAATGCCGACTTCGCCAAGGCGGTCGAGGAGGCGGGCCTGGTGTTCATCGGGCCCGATGCGTCTTCGATCGCGACCATGGGCGACAAGATTTCGGCAAAGCGCGCGATGATGGCGGCAGGGGTGCCATGCGTGCCCGGCCCGGATACGGCGCTTCCGGATGACCCGGCGGCGGTTGAGCGGATTGCCCTGGAAATTGGATATCCGGTCATCATCAAGGCGGCTGGCGGCGGAGGCGGGCGCGGCATGCGCGTTGTCCAGGAGGCAGCGCGATTGCATGAAGCCATAGCGCTGACGCGCGAAGAGGCGCGGCAGGCCTTCGGCTCGCCCTCTCTCTATATAGAGAAGTTTCTCCAGCATCCCCGTCATATCGAAATACAGGTTCTGTGCGACATCCATGGCAACGCCGTTTGGCTCGGGCACCGCGATTGCTCAATGCAGCGCCGCCATCAGAAGGTCGTGGAGGAGGCGCCTGCGCCAGGCATCGCGCCCGAGGTTATCGGTCCGGTCGGTCTGGCTTGCGTCCAGGCTTGCCGGCAGGTCGGCTACCGTGGCGTCGGGACTTTCGAATTCCTTTATGAAGATGGCGCGTTTTATTTCATCGAGATGAACACGCGGCTTCAGGTCGAACACCCTGTCACCGAGATGACGAGCGGGCTCGATATCGTGCAGTCGCAGATCAAGGCGGCGCAGGGTAATCCGCTGGAGATGAGCCAAGCGGATGTCCAGTGCGAGGGCCATTCATTCGAATGCCGCATCAATGCCGAAGATCCAGACAATTTCCTGCCCTCGGCGGGCGTAATCAGCGATCTCGTGTTGCCAGAGGGGGACGGCGTTCGGGTCGATACCCATATCCATGCAGGCTACAAGGTATCGCCTTACTACGACTCATTGATCGGCAAACTGATCGTTCATGCGCCAACCCGCGCCGAGGCGATGACGAAAATGCGCGAGGCGCTCTCCCGAACCCGAATTGGTGGAATTGCGACAAACCTCTCGTTGGTGCGCGCGCTGTTTGAGGACGAGGCTTTCGGACGCGGCGAGACGGATATCCATTATCTCGAGCAATGGTTAAAGCAGCGGGGAGCGCAATGAGCGCGATCGATTTCAGCGATCCGGCGACCATCGCATTCCTGACCGATGCATTGACCGCTGCGAGCGTGGCCGGCCTCGAGATTTCGGCGCCTTCCGGTCAGCTTCGTATCGTTATTTCCGGTGCGGGCGAAGCGAAGATCGGATCAAATAGGTCGGTTCAACCCGGTTCGGTTTCCCCAGTTCTCGTCAGGGCTCCGCTGGCGGGATATTTTTGCGTTGCGCACCTATCGGGGTCTGCCGAGGCCAGTTCTCTGCCGCGCGCGATTTGCGCAACCGAGGTCCTCGGTTTTATCCGCGTCGGGCCGGTTCTCCTACCCGTTTCCGCGGGCCGTTCCGGAACCGTCACCAGGCTGCTTGCAGAAGTGGACGCGATGGTTGGATATGGCGCTCCCCTGTTCGAGATCGAGGTCCAATCATGATCGCTCCATCGAACGGCCACGCCCTGCAGCGCGAAATCTTATCCTCGACAAAAGCCCGCGCACGCGTCTCATCGATCGGCTCGAGGTCCTTCCTGCTTGAAGCGCCCGGAGATTTCGACCTCGCTGCCCAGCGCCGGATCTGGGCCCTTTCCCAGACGGTAAAAGGCTGGCCCGATATCGCGGAAATCATCCCCGGGATGACCAACCTTTTGGCGATCCTAAAAGAGACGCCGGAGGACCCTGATGTCGTTGTCGACCGGCTGCTGGAAGCGTGGGACAGTGCCCTCAGCATCGACCTCAAGGGAAAGACCATAGAGATCCCGGTCCATTATGGTGGTCAGCACGCAACCGACTTGCCGGCGCTTTGCGATTTGTCCGGCCTCAGTGATCGGGACGTTGTCCGTATCCATCATGAGGCGACCTACCGCGTGTTCGCGCTCGGCAGCGCGCCTGGCTTCGGCTATCTGCACGGTCTTGATCCGCGCATCTACATGCCTAGAAAAACGGTTCCATCACTGAGGATGGAGAAGGGCTGCGTGACCATCGGTGGCATGCAGACAGGTGTGGCGATGCTTACCGGCCCGAATGGTTGGAATTCGATCGGCTTTGCAGAAATGCAGATGTTCGACCCGACGTCGGCGTCGCCCGCCATGATGGCCCCGGGCGATACGGTTCGTTTCCTGCCAGCGAGGATCGAGTTGTGATCGAGATTGTCGAGACCGGTCCATTCAATACCGTGCAGGACCTCGGACGTCCCGGTTATCGTGATATTGGCGTATCCGCCAGCGGCGCAATGGACCCGCTCGCAGTCAAGATCGGCAATATTCTCGTCGGCAATGCCGAGGGGGCGGCAACGCTTGAAATCCAGACCTTCCCGTTCCGCCTCATTTTTAAACGCCGGTCGGCATTCGTGGTGTCGGGCACCGACGGCAACCCGCTGCTGGACGGGATCGAGTTACTTCCATGGTGCGCTTATAATGCAGAGGTCGGGCAGGTTCTTGAGCTGAAGCAGCCACCCAAGCTGGCGCGTGCCTATGTCGCCATCGGTGGCGGCGTGGATGTGCCCTGCATCATGGGTTCGCGCAGTACGTCGCTTCGCGGCAACTTCGGAGGCAATGCCGGCCGTCCCCTGGAAAAAGGCGATCGGATCGCGGTCGGGGAGGAAGCCGGTATTCTTCCGATACCGGCGTCAGGCCTCGGGGTTGTCGAACCGGCTGTCGCGCTTCTTGAATTCTTTCCGCGGTCCGCCGACGGCTCTTTGCTGATCCGCGCTCTGCCGGCTGGCGAGCATAAGCTGTTTGTCGGCGATGGCGAAGCGTTCTGGAGCCAGACCTGGCGGATTTCCTCCCGCAGCGATCGCACGGGCTATCGCCTTTCCGGCGATCCCGTCGTGCCGATGGAGATTGTGGAAATGCGCTCCCATGGCGTCGTACCGGGTGTGATCCAGGTTCCACCTGGCGGCGAACCGATTGTGCAGATGAGCGATGCAAACACGGCAGGCGGATATCCCAAGATCGTGGGCGTCATCGAATGTGATTTGTGGCGGCTCGGACAGGCTCGAATCGGCACACGCCTGCAGTTCGTTCGGTCGTCGTACGCCGAGGCGCGTGCAATTGAACAGGCGGTGGCGAGCTATATCGAGGACGTGCGCCGTACATCGGGACAGATCAAGCGCGCCCTGAAGGCGATGGCTTAAGTCGAGTTGAGATAACGGGCCGACCAAACGGAGCAGGTGATGGAGATCGATCTGAATTCAGATATGGGCGAAGGTTTCGGCCCTTACCGGCTGTGCGACGACGAGGCGATGATGAAGGTCGTGTCTTCGGCCAATATCGCCTGCGGCTTCCACGGAGGCGATCCGGATACTATGGCCCGTATGGTGCGGCTGGCCAAGCAGAACGGCGTCGGCATCGGCGCTCATCCGGGCCTGCCGGACCGCCCGGGCTTCGGGCGGCGGGAGATGCCGTTCGAGCCTGATGAATTGCGCCAGCAGATGCTGTATCAGCTTGGCGCCCTGATGGCGATCGCCAGAAGCGAGCGGGTGAACGTCGGCCATTTCAGTTTTCATGCGGCCATGGGCAACATGGTCAATCGCGATCCGGTGCTTGCCGATCTGATGATGGACGCCATTGCGGCGGTGGATCGAAATCTTGTGGTTTTCGTGACCTCAGGCAGCGAGATCGAGAAAGCGGCAAAGCGCGCCAGGCTCAAGACGCTGGCTCTGTTTCTGGCCGACCGCGCCTACGATGCCGAAGGCAAGCTGGTTGCCCGCGGATTGCCCGGTGCCCTGGTCAAGGACGAAGCTTCGGTGCGGGTGCGCGTACGCCGTTTTCTTCTTGAAGGTACCGTCGAAGCCATTGACGGCACGGTCATTGCCATGCCGGCGCGCTCGATCCTTGTTCACAGCGACACACCCGGTTCCCTTGAGCTTGCACGCCTCGTGCGCAGCGAGATCGAAGCCACCGGCGCAACCCTTGCACCTGCTGCCCAACTCGCCAGCTGACACATGCCCGCCCGCGGGCTGCGCCTCATTCAATCCATAATCGAAGGTTCATGCTGATGTCCGTCACAGCCGATCGTCTGAAAAATGTTTCAATATCCGCTTCCGCTGCCATGACCCAGCGCGCCAGAGAACTGGCCGCCAAGGGCATCAAGGTCGTGAGCATGTCTTCCGGCGAACCTGATTTCCCGACGCCCGCTCATGCCGTCGAGGCAGCGCATGCCGCCGCGCTTGGCGGGGATACGAAATATCCGCCTATGGACGGGACGCCTGCGCTGAAGGCGGCGATCATCAAGAAGTTCAAGCGCGACAACAACCTCGACTACGATGCCGGTCAGATTGTCGTTTCCGGTGGCGGCAAGCAGGTTATCTTCAATGCGATGTTGGCGACCTGCAATGCCGGGGACGAGGTTATCATCCCAACGCCTTCTTGGGTCAGCTATGCCGATATCGTCAAATTCGCCGGCGGCGTCCCGGTTGCAGTCCCCTGCTTCGAGCAGGCCGGGTTCAAGCTTAGGGCGGAAGACCTCGAAGCAGCGATCACACCGCGCACCAAATGGCTTTTCCTGAATTTCCCCAACAATCCCACCGGAGCGGCCTGCTCCCGCGCCGAGATGGCGGCGATTGCCGAGGTCATGCTGCGCCATCCCCATGTCTGGATTCTGACCGACGATATCTACGAACATCTGGTCTATGATGACTTCGAATTCTGCACCATCGCCGAGGTCGAGCCAAAGCTCCACGATCGCGTGTTGACGATGAACGGCGTCTCCAAGGCCTATGCGATGACCGGCTGGCGGCTCGGTTTCTGTGCCAGCGGCTCGAAGGAACTGATGACCGCAATCAGCAACGTCAACGGCCAGAATGGCGGCGGCATTACCACTCTGACACAGGCTGCAGCAATCGCCGCTCTCGAGGGACCGCAGGATCTTCTCAAAGAGCGTGCGGCGATCTATCGCGAAAGGCGTGATTTCGTCCTGGACAGGCTGTCTGAGATCGAGGGCCTGCGTTGCCACAAACCTGAAGGCGCCTTCTATATCTATCCGAATATTTCCGGGCTGATCGGAAAAATCAGCAAGGGCGGACGGAAGATCGAGACCGACGTCGATTTCGTCATGGCGCTGGTGGATGAACACCATGTTGCGACCGTACAGGGTGCAGCCTACGGAATGAGCCCCTACTTCCGCATTTCCTATGCCACGAGCATGGAGATGTTGAGCGAAGGTTGCGCCCGCATTGCCCAGTTCTGCAAGGACATGCGTTGACGATCATTGATCTCGACCAGATGCGGTTGCAGGGGGAAGAGAGCCTATAGCTTCAGCCGCTCGGTCAGTTCGACGAGGATATCCTTCACGGCGAATGCCGGTTCCGACAGCGAGCCCTGGTCGGCTGTGCAAAGCGATAGGGTTTCTTCGATGCGCGGGGATATGACCCTGCAGACGAGAGGTTCGCTGGATTCAGACACGATGCGGTCGGCAATGGCTTTGGGCATGATTGTGGCGCCGAGGCCGCCGCCGACCGCGCGGGCAAGGGTTCGTACGATTTCCACTTCGGCCACGACCTTGAGATTGATCCGGCTGCGCGCGAATGCGGTATCTACGGCGCGGCGCACGAAATTGTAGGCCGGCGGCAATAGCATCGGTATTCCGTCTAAGGCGCCGACCGGAATCGGCTTCGCGTCCGCTTCGATGGCAAAGTCACGATGCGCCACGAGATAGAATTCCTCACCCAGGATCGGTTCAAAACGGACGCCCTTGATTGGACCGGTCCCATGGATCAGCGCCATCTCCAGCCGACCGTTCATGATCATCTGGCTGTAGGTTTGACCGACGCTTTCCGTCAGATGAAGCAGAATGCCCGGATGCCGTTTTCTTGTTTCGGCCAGAAGGTCGACCGAAAGGGTAGCGGCGCTGCTGAAGGGCACCAGACCCACCGAAACGCGCCCTGCAAGCGAGTTGCCGGCGGCGGCTGCGTCTGCCTGCGCTTGCTCCATCTGGCGAAGAATGATCTGAGCATGCCGATAGACCGCATGTCCCGCATCGGTCATGCTGACGCCCTGCTGGCTGCGGATCAGCAGCTTCTGACCGAAATGCTCCTCCAGTGCCGCCAGTTGCTGGCTCAGTGCCGGCTGGGCAAGGTGCAGAATATCCGCCGCGCGTGTGATGCTGCCGCTGTCGACAATTGCGATGAAGGATTTGAAGCGTCTGATATCCATAGGGATTTTGGTTCTTTGATCGTTTAAGCCACATGTTTACAGACGTGCCGATCTTTTGCAACGCTAGGCGCCCGCAAGACAGATTGGTCGTGGTTGGAGGCGTGGTTTTCAATGCCGTCCGCCCGGTTGGCGGCCGAGCATCGACCTCCATAAAAGTTGCTTATTGCTCCAAAGATAATCGGTCTTAGGCAAGGCTTTAAAGGTCCGCTAATCTCCACGACAACAACAAGGGGATCAGAATGCCATTCTCCGATTACAAGACCGCGTTGGTCACGGGCGCTTCGTCCGGCATCGGCGCTGCGGTGGTGGAGCGGCTTCGACGCGAAAACATCGAGGTGCATGCGATTGCCCGAAGCACCGGCCCTTTGCAGGAGCTGGCGGCGCGCACGGGCTGTATTGCGCACGCCATCGACGTGATCGATCGCAAGGCAATTGCGGCTCTCGCGGCTGAGATCGAATTCGACATCCTCGTCAACAACGCCGGCGTCGACCGGCCGAAGAAGTTCCTCGAGGCGGACGAAGGGGACATTGACCTCCTCGTCGACGTCAATCTTCGCGCCGTCCTGCATATTTGCCGCCTCGTCGTGCCCGGAATGGTGGCCCGCGATCGCGGGCATGTCGTCAACATCTCCTCGATTGCCGGCAATTACAATTTCGGCGGCAATTCCACCTACCATGCCGTAAAGGCCGGCGTTGCGATGCTGTCGAACCAGTTGCGCATCGACGCCTTCGGCAAGCGGGTGCGGGTGACGGAAATCTGCCCAGGCAGGGTCGCCACGGACATCTTCAATCATGTCCACGGTGACGATCCCTCCGTTCGCGAACGCTTCATCGATGGTTTTGAACTGCCGCAGGCATCCGATATCGCCGAGGCGATCGCCTTTGCAATTGCCGCGCCTGTCGCTGTCAACATCGGACATATGGAGATCACCCCCACGCTGCAGGTCATGGGTGGCCTTCAGACCGCAAAGCCCCAGGCGGCCCCTGGCGCCTCCGAAGGTCCAAAGCGGTGAACGGGTTCGATCTCTCCGCAATCCTGGGCAGGGCGGATTATGTCTCGATGCTCGTCCACGGCATCGAGATGACCTTCGTCATCTATTCAGGCTCGTGGCTGCTGGCCATGACGCTCGCCATCCTTCTGCTGGCGCTGCGGATGTCGCCGTTACGGTTCGGCGAACCGGTCGTGAAGGCCTATGTTTCGTACCATCGCAATGTGCCAACCCTCGTGCAGCTCATGCTCTGGTATTTTGGCATATTCACGCTATTGCCGGACGGATTGACCTCATGGCTCGCCGCCCACAATGCCGAAACGATATTTGCGGTTATTGGTCTCGGACTTTGTCAGGCGGCCTATTTCAGCGAGGATCTTCGTTCCGGCCTGCGCTCCGTCAGCCCGGGCCAGATGGAAGCGGCCAAGGCCCTGGGGCACAGCTATCTCTCCGCAATGCGCTACATCATCATGCCGCAGGGCGTGCGTAACGGCCTGCCCCCGCTCATCAACCACAGCGTCTCCCTGTTCAAGAACAGCAGTCTTGCCATTGTCATCGGTGCGCCGGAACTGACGCATGCGGTGAAGGAGATCGAGAACCTCAGCTTCCGCACCTTCGAGATCTATCTGATCGGCACGGTTCTCTATCTCTTCTTCTCGCTCCTGATCATGAGTGGTGGCGCCTATCTGTCGATGCGCGCCGATCCCACCCGGAGTGCGCGCGCATGATCGGCGACATCATCACCATCATCAACGACTACTGGCTTCTTCTGCTGATCGGTCAGTATCCGAACGGTCCGCTCGGCGGACTCGCCAATACGCTGATCCTCTCGGCGCTCAGTATCGCGCTCGCCTTCCCGGTCAGCATCCTCTTCGCACTGGCACGGCTGTCGAAATGGCCGCTATTGCGGTGGCCGGTGACAGTGCTGGTTTACGTGACCCGAGGCGTGCCTCTCCTGATGCTCATTCTCTGGAGCTATTTCCTCGTGCCGCTGCTGACGGGAGCCGATGTGCCGAGCTTCGTCACCATGCTGACGACGCTCGTCATTTACCAGGGCGCTTTTCTGAGCGAAGTGGTACGGGCCGGCATCGTCGCGCTTGGCGAGGGTCAGATGGATGCCGCTCGCGCTCTGGGCCACAGCTATCTCAGCGCGATGCGTTTCATCATCTTGCCCCAGGCGCTCTACAACATGATCCCGAGCATGATCTCTACCTTTGTCGCAACGATCAAGGATACGACGCTCGGATATGTGATCAATGTGCCCGACCTGACATTTGCGGCAAGCCAGGTCAACAATCAGCTTCTGACGCAGCCGTTTCAGGTCTTTCTCATCCTGGCGGTCGTCTATTACGCGATCTGCTGGAGCCTCACATACCTCGCAAACGCCGTCGAGCGCCGCATCTCCCGCCGGCGTGCAGGCCCGGCGAATGATCCAGCGTCCCCGTCGCTTGCCCAGGCCAAAATCGTATCGGAGCAGCTATGACCACGTCAGCATCGTCGCCCCAGCAGCAGGCAATTCGTATTTCGAATGTCTGCAAGAGCTACGGCAATTATCCGGTTCTGAAGGGTATCGAGGCCGAGGTTATCAGAGGCGAGGTGGTTGTGATCTGCGGGCCGTCGGGTTCGGGAAAGTCCACGCTCATCCGCACGGTCAACCGGCTGGAGGAAATCAACAGCGGCGCGATCACCTTCGACGGCCAGAACATCCATGCTCCTATGCGGACCAAGGAACTCAACCTGCTGCGCAGCCGCATCGGCTTCGTGTTCCAGAACTTCAACCTGTTTCCGCACCTCTCGGTGGTCGAAAACGTATCGATTTCTCCCATTCGGGTGAAGGGCGTCGCGCCTGGCGTCGCGCGTGACAAGGCGCTGAAGCTTCTCGATCGCGTCGGCCTCGCCGACAAGGCTGGGGCCTATCCCGGTCAGCTGTCCGGGGGACAGCAGCAGCGTGTGGCGATTGCCCGCGCGCTCGCGATGGAGCCGCCCGTGATGCTTTTCGACGAACCGACGAGCGCGCTTGATCCGGAAATGGTCGGCGAAGTTCTCGCGGTCATGAAGGGCCTGGCTGCTGAGGGCATGACCATGCTCTGCGTCACCCATGAAATGGGCTTTGCTCGCGAAGTTGCCGATCGCGTCTGGTTCATTGATGCCGGGGAGATTCTCGAAACGGCCCCGCCGGAAGAGTTCTTCAAGCATCCCCGCCATCCCCGTGCCCAGCGGTTTCTTGCCGATTTGCGTCACTGATACTCACGACTAAAAACAAAGGAGAACAGCAATGAACTGGAAATGCCTCATCCTCTCAGCCGCACTTGGAGGCGTGGCTATGGCCTCGCCGGCAAAGGCGGATCAGCTCGATACGATCATCTCGGCCAAGACGCTTCGCTGCGCCACGTTTGCGGATGTTCCGCCTTTCGCTGCGCCCGATCCGAAGACGCGCGAAATGGCCGGCTTCGACGTCGATCTTTGCAATGCGATTGCCAAGGAACTGGGCGTCAAGGCGGAAGTGAAGCCTGTGTCGGTCGAAGCCCGCGTTCCGGAAGTCAAGCTTGGTCGCGTCGACATCACCGTTGCCAATCTTGCCTATACCCTGAGCCGCGCTGAACAGATCCAGTTCAGCGACCCTTACTATCTCGCCAAGGAAATGCTGATCGTGCCGGCTGATGACCCTGGCAAGAAGAAATCCGACTATGAGGGCCAGCGCGTCGCCTCGACAAAGGGCTCGACCTCGGAAATGTCGATCAAGCTCAACAAGTCCGAGCCGTTGACCTTCCAGGATACCGCTTCGGCCTATCTCGCCGTTCAGCAGGGCAAGGCGCGCGGCATGGTCGCGAACACCATGACAACGACGAAATTCGTCAATGAATCAAAGACCAAGGGCAAGCAGATGCGGATGATCGAGGAGCCCATGCTGTTCCAGCCGATCGGCATCGGCATGGCCAAGGACAACCCGGCGCTGACGGCGAAAATCAACGAAGTGCTTCGCAAGCTCGACACATCCGGCGAGATCAACAAGATCTGGGACAAGTGGCTTGGCCCGACCACCGAATACAAGATGACGCGCACGGACAAGGTCGTACCGCTTTCCGAACTGAAGTTCGACCCGATCCCCTAAGGCCCACTACCTCATCGAAACGATAACTGCAGGCGGCGGGGAATGCCCGCCGCCGGTCCAACCGTGGGAGGTTTCCATGATCCACATAAAAGACATCGCCGAGCGGCCGAGCAAAGCCGATATCGAAGCAATCTCCAAATTCTCGCCGGCGACGATCCATGAAGCTCAGGGACGCCGCGGAGCGCTTTCCTCCCGCTTGAAGCCGGTGGACTATCGCATGAAGCTGTGCGGCCCGGCGTTTACGGTCAAATGTGCGCCGCGCGACAACATCATGCTGCAGCTTGCCATCAACTATGCCAAGCCGGGCGATATCATCGTCGTATCGGCTGGCGAATACGAGGAGGCAGGCTCGTTCGGCGACGTTCTTGCCAATGCCTGCCTCGCCAAGGGCATCGGCGGTCTGGTGACCGATACCGGCGTGCGTGACACCCTTCAGCTGAGAGACCTCGGTTTCCCCGTCTTTTCGCTCAGCGTCTGCATCAAGGGCACGGTCAAGGAAACGATCGCTGCGGTGAATGATCCGATCATCGTCGGCGGGGAAGTCATCAATCCCGGCGATGTCATCGTTGGCGACGCCGACGGACTGGTCGTTGTCAGGCGCGCCGAAGTTAAGGAGGCGGCCCAGCTTTCGCAGGCCCGTGAAGATGCCGAAGCCGGCTATATCGAGGCCTACAAGCAAGGCAAGTCGGTAATCGAGGTGAGCAAGCTGGAGCCGGTGTTGAAGGCCAAGGGCCTTATCGTCGACATCTGAGCCATGGCCGTGATCGTCTCACGAAACGGCTGTCTCTCTTTTGAAAGAGATTTGA
>NZ_PVBN01000012.1 GCF_002968635.1 Neorhizobium alkalisoli
ATCCCCCAGAGCCAAACCGTAACCCGGCCCACAATCAGCATTCGCCAATTCTAAAGGATAGCACCAGAACAAAGGACTTCGTCGCCAGCAGCGCCGCCGCCCTCGTCAGTGAGGCGGTTTATAGATCTAAGCCTCTCAGCAAGTCAACACACTTGTTTCGGAATTTTCCAGAAAAATCACAACGCTTTGAATTTACTGGAAAACTTTCCGAATTCGCTGAAAAATCCGGACCATTGTGGAATGTGACGCCTTCGTAAAGCCGGCGGGACAACTACCAAAGAGCAGGCGCGCCCAAATTGCCCCGACAAGATCACAATCTCATGGTTACAGGGTAGTAGATGGGGATTCGCAGGCCGTTTTCAAGCAATGCACGCCTTTGCAACCTGGCCGATTTGACTCTCCTGTTCGAAACGGGCACATGTTTGGCCCAAGGTTCCAAAGGCAGGATGGTTATTCTGCATGCGGTATTAACGAGTATCAGGGAACTGGCTTAAGACGGCATGATCACGGCCCGCAGCATGATCCGCTCACTCGGCAACGAACCGCCGATCCTCGCCGACGGTCGTCGCGCTCCGGATCGCCGCGAGATTTCGCTTCGTTGGCTGTCGGGCACCTTTCTGACCGGGATCACCTCTTCTATATTGATGGGCGTTGCACTGTTTGCCGCCCTCGACGGGCGCCAGCAGCTTGCCATCCCCGCAGAAGCTTCCGCCTCGATCCCGACCAATGATTCCGATAGCGCCTCGCGAGGCAAGCGGCTTCTTGCCGGCAATATCGTCGCCATGCCGACCGACCGGAAGATCCTGGAGGTCTCCACCGTCGCGCACGAGGGAAGCAAGGAGGTCATCCGCCGCCGTCCCTTCGCCCATGTGAAGATGACGCTTGCCGCCAATCACGTGGCGCAGGAGGATTATCCGAACTTCGACCCGCTGACGATCTTCTCCTCCAGCGAAACCCCTCCTCCGCCCGCGGCGCGCGCCGGCACCATCTACGGCTCCAACGTCGAATCCGAAGTCAGCCTTCAGACCATCGCCTTTCCGGTAAAGGGCAGCGCCTATGCCTATGCGCCGACGATGACACTGGAGGAAGTGGAGGAGAACGTCCGCTCCAACGGCTCCGTCCTCACCGACGGCAATACCCAGCTCTCCGCCCTCTATTATGTCGACCCCCAGCGCTTCTCCTCCAAGGACGATGATGGCGGCGTCGACATAACCGCGGGGCTTTCGGCGCGTATCGTCGACGAGAACATATCGGTTTCGGCGCCGGAACCGATCACCTCCCGTACCCGTGAATACGCCGACGACATCATTCCCGTCCGTAAGCCCGAAACCGTGACCCAGGCGATGACCGAGGTCGGCTACCCCGAGGGCAAGGCTCGCGAAATATCCGGTTATCTGCAGTCCCGTCTTGGCGAAGCCGATCTTGGTCCGGGCGACGTGCTGCGCATCGGTGTGATCCAGCAAGGCGACATGGTTCTGGTCGTCCGCGCCAGCCTTTACCGGAAAGGCCGGCATGAAGTGACTGTCGCGCTCGATGACCACGGTCGTTTCGTGAAAGGCGAGGAGCCGCCGATGCTGGACGCGGTCGCCTCTGCCTTCAGCGAGCAGCCGGCGCAGATCGTCACCGGCCGCGAATTGCCGCGCGTCTATGACGGCATCTATCGCGCCGCACTCTCCTACGGCATGAGCAAGGAGATGACGGGCCTGCTGGTGAAACTACTGGCGAGCAATGTCGACCTTCAGGCACAGTTGAAACCGACCGACCGGATCGAAGCCTTCTTCTCCGTCACCGACGAAAAGGGCCAGGCGGGCAAGAATTCCGAACTCCTGTTCGTGGACGCCCATTTCGGCGAAACGTCGACACGCTTTTACCGTTTCCAGAATGCCGATGACAATTCGATCGACTATTTTGACGAAAACGGAAAAAGCATAAGGCAGTTCCTGCTGCGCAATCCGCTTCCGAACGGCCGCATGACCTCCGGCTTCGGCATGCGCGGCCACCCGCTCCTTGGCGGTTATGCCCGTCTCCATACCGGCGTCGACTGGGCGGCCCCCCGCGGAACCCCGATTATCGCTGCGGGCAACGGCGTGGTGGAAAAAGCCGGCTGGGATTCCGGCGGTTACGGCAACCAGACGATCATCCGGCATGCCAACGGGTATGAATCCTCCTACAATCACCAGAGCGCGATCGCCCGGGACATCCGCGAAGGCGCCAAGGTAACCCAGGGCCAGGTGATCGGTTATGTCGGCTCGACGGGCCAATCCACCGGTTCGCATCTGCACTATGAGCTGATCGTCAACGGCACCAAGGTCGACCCGATGAAGGTCCGCCTTCCCGGCGGCAGCTCGCTCAGCGGCAAGGCGCTCGCTCGTTTCGAAGAGGAACGCAAGCGCATCGACGCCCTTCTCAACACCCAGTCGCCGGACGAAGTCGCCAGCCGGTAAATCCGGTCAGTAATCTACGGTGAGCGTGCCGGCATCGGCGTCCAGCGCCGCAAGGCCGCCGACCGGAGTGGTCAGCGCTCTCTTACCATGGCCGAACGGAAGTCCGCCCAGCATGGGAACGCCGAACGGACGCAGATGCTCATCGACGATATCCATGATCGCCTCGGCTTTCTCGCGATTCGATAACGTGAATTGGCCGACGGCTATGCCTGCAATCCCATCGAGGCATCCGGACTTGGTCAGCAGGGTCAAGGTACGATCCGTCAGTCCGAGCATGCAGTCGACAGCTTCGATCAACAGGATCGCCCCTTCTAGCGAGGGAAGCCCCCACCCGCTCATCGTCACCAATGTCTCGAGATTGCCCCCGATCAGACGGCCGCTCACCCGTCCGGATGTCGTCAACTTCGCGCTGACCTCATTCTCGCTCGCCGTGAAGGCGAGCGGTTTATCAGGATATCGGTATTGCGGGGACCGATCCTGCCTTCGTCGCCATAAAGCGCGCCATGCAGTCCGATGAGACCGCATTGCCTCATCAACATCATATGAATGGCGGTGATATCGCTGAATCCCAGAAGTGGTTTCGGATCGCGCAGGACCGCATCGAAATCGATGCCATCCACTATCCTGTAGGAGCCGCGACCGCCGCGTGTAGCAAAAACCGCCCTCACTTGCGGGTCGGACAGTGCCTCGTTGAGATCGGAAAGACGCTGCTCATGGGTGCCGGCATAAAAACCGTGCTCGGCAAAGGCATGGGCGCCGAAATCGACTTCGAAGCCCATCTCCCGCAGGTGGTCTGCCCGCCTCTGGATCAGGTCGCGATCCGGAGTGGTTGCAGGCGATATGAACCTGATCTTGTCACCCGGCTTGATCTTCGCCGGAAAAAGCGGCTCGGCCATGTCGCATCCCCCCTCCATCCCCGGATGGAAAAGGCCGCCCAGAGGCGGCCTTTTATACGTTACGCAGCCTCGCTGACGTCCCGCTTGACGCGGAACAGAAGCCGGTCGGAGCCCGAACTGACCGCGACGGTCGAAGCATCCGGGACCTGGCCGCCGAGGATCTGCTCGGCAAGCGGATCCTGAAGATATTTCTGGATCACCCGCTTCAGCGGCCGTGCGCCATAGACAGGATCGTAACCCTTCTCGGCCAGCCATTCGCGGGCATCCTGGCCAAGATCTATGCCGATCTTGCGTTCGGCAAGCAGATTCAGGAGCCGCTTCATCTGGATATCGACGATCGCCCCCATCTCGCTGCGGCGCAGGCGATGGAAGAGGATGATTTCGTCGACGCGGTTCAGGAATTCCGGCCGGAACGAAGCCTTGACCACGTCCATCACCTGGTCGCGAACGCTGTCGACATCCTCGCCGTCGCGCAGACCGGTCAGATATTCCGCGCCGAGGTTGGAGGTCATGATGATGATCGTGTTCTTGAAGTCGACCGTACGGCCCTGCCCGTCCGTCAGCCGCCCGTCGTCGAGCACCTGCAGGAGAACGTTGAAGACGTCGGGATGGGCTTTCTCGATCTCGTCGAACAGCACCACCTGATAGGGCTTGCGGCGGACCGCTTCCGTCAGAGCACCGCCTTCCTCGTATCCGACATAACCGGGAGGCGCACCGATCAGCCGCGCCACCGAATGCTTCTCCATGTATTCCGACATGTCGAGACGTACCATCGCGGCCTCGTCGTCGAACAGGAAGCGGGCGAGCGACTTCGTCAGCTCCGTCTTACCGACACCCGTCGGACCGAGGAAAATGAACGAACCGATCGGCCGGTTCGGATCCTGTAGACCGGCACGCGAACGGCGAACGGCGCGGGAAACGGCCTGCACGGCATCCCCCTGGCCGACGACGGATTTCGCCAGCTCGTCTTCCATCCGCAGCAGCTTCTCGCGCTCGCCTTCCAGCATCTTGTCGACCGGAATACCCGTCCAGCGGGAGACGACATGGGCAATCGCATCCGGCGTCACGACTTCCTGCACCATGGCGTTCGTCGAACTGTCCTTGGCTTCGGCATCCACGAGGCGCTTTTCGAGATCCGGGATGACGCCGTAGGTCAGCTCCCCGGCGCGCTGGTATTCACCCTTCCGCTGGGCGGTCGCCAGTTCGTTACGGGCTTCGTCCAACTGCCGCTTCAGGTCGGCGGCAAGGCCGAGCTTCTGCTTTTCCGCCTGCCAGCGGGCGGTCAGCGCATCCGCCTGCTCTTCGAGCGAGGTCACTTCGCCTTCCAGACGCTGCAGCCGGTCTGCCGAGGCGCTGTCGGTTTCCTTCTTCAGCGCTTCCCGCTCGATCTTCAGCTGCATGATGCGGCGGTCGAGCTCATCCAATTCCTCGGGTTTGGAATCCACCTGCATGCGCAGCCGCGAGGCGGCTTCGTCCATCAGGTCGATCGCCTTGTCGGGCAGGAAACGGTCGGTGATATAGCGGTTGGAAAGCGTCGCAGCAGCAACGAGCGCCGAATCCGAAATGCGGACCTTGTGATGCTGTTCGTATTTTTCCTTGAGGCCACGCAGGATCGAGATCGTATCCTCGACGGTCGGCTCGTCCACCATCACCGGCTGGAAACGCCGGGCAAGGGCTGCATCCTTTTCCACATGCTTGCGGTATTCATCGAGCGTGGTGGCCCCGACGCAATGCAGTTCGCCGCGGGCAAGTGCAGGCTTCAGGAGGTTGGACGCATCCATCGCGCCCTCGGACTTGCCGGCGCCGACCAGCGTGTGCATCTCGTCGATGAACAGGATGATCTCGCCGTTTTCCGACTGCACTTCGTTGAGCACGCTCTTCAGGCGCTCCTCGAACTCGCCGCGATATTTCGCGCCGGCGATCAGGGCACCCATGTCGAGCGCCATCAGCTTCTTGTCCTTCAGGCTTTCCGGCACGTCGCCGTTGACGATCCTGAGCGCGAGACCCTCGGCGATCGCGGTCTTGCCGACGCCCGGTTCGCCGATGAGCACCGGGTTGTTCTTGGTGCGGCGGGAAAGAACCTGGATAGTGCGGCGGATCTCGTCGTCACGGCCGATGACCGGGTCGAGCTTGCCGTCGCGGGCTTCCGCCGTCAGGTCGCGCGCATATTTCTTCAGCGCCTCGAAACCCTGTTCGGCATTGGCGCTGTCGGCCGTGCGGCCCTTGCGGATATCGTTGATGACCTGGTTGAGACCCTGTGCGGTCACCCCGGCCTTTTTCAGCGTCGCTGATGTGGAAGCCGAGCTCTCGATGATAAGCGCAAGAAGCAGGCGTTCGACAGTCACGAAACTGTCGCCGGCCTTCTTGGCGGCATCCTCGGCGGTCGAAAAAACCTTGGCGAGCGGCTGGGACAGATAGATCTCACCGCTGCCGCCGGAAACCTTCGGCAGTTTGGCGAGGGCCGCGTCATTCCCGATGCGCGCTTCCTTGGCACTGCCGCCCGCGCGCTCGATGAGCGAGGACGCCATGCCCTGATCGTCGTCGAGCAGGACTTTCAGTACGTGTTCGGGCGCGAATTGCTGGTGTCCCGAGGCCAGGGCCTGGGTCTGGGCCGATTGCAGGAAACCGCGCACGCGCTCCGAATATTTCTCGATATTCATTCTCTGACCTCCAGTGATCGACCTGCCCTTTGTAAGGCACAAGCCGATGATCGAGATTGAGCTCCCTCAAAGGCGAGCCCCACCGGCGAAAACCGGCTTCGCTGGAAATATGGTTAGCATTTTTGAGGATTTAAAGGACCCGCAGAAGAGCTTTTGATCCTTCTTTGAGGGAGAGGCGTTGGGCAGCCAAAACGTGGTTGGCAATGACACCTTCGCGTCAAAACAAGACGCCCGCCTTCACTTGAATGACTGACCGATTTGGGGCCGGTGGCGGTCTGTCCACTCTTGGTTACCGCTTCTCGAAAGCAGACATCGGCGTGCGAGGCGTCGACGGCTCATTTTTGGCGGCAAGCGGTGACCCTCGGCCGCCGGGCGTACTGCAGTGTCGGCAGGCCAGTCGGTTTTCCATGACACCGGCCCGCAACCTTCAGAATATGATAGCCCGCAAGGAAGCCGGTGCTGGTTTATCCGAAGCCCCGCAGGCGGCAGCGGCGGAATAGTCAGAGCCAGCGGCGAACCTCGGCCTTGTAGCGGCGGTAGTCCTCGCCGAACTTCGCTTCGAGATAGCGCTCCTCGCGGGCGATCACCTGCGTCTGGATCGCGATCAGCACCAACGGGAGCAAGGCGAGGGCGATCGGCCCGTCGAAGCCGATGGCAAGACCGGCATAGATAAGCGCCATACCGAGATACATGGGATTGCGGGTCCACCGATAAGGACCGGTCGTTGCGATGAGGGTCGTTGGCTGCGACGGCGGAACGTTGGTGCCCAGCCGCCGGAACAGCCCCGCCGCCGCAAGCATCATCGCCGCGCCGGCAACGAACAGCAGCGCGCCCGTCGCGGCCAGCAACCGCCCGTCGATGCCGAAAGAGCGCAGAGTGACGAACCGCTCCGCCGCCAGCCCCAACAGCAGCGCTCCCAGATAGACGACGGGCGGAGGGAAACGTACACCCGCGCTGCCCGGTTCGACGGCCATGCTCATCTCCAATCTGTGCTCTCAAACCAGCATCGACTGCTGGGCGAAGATACCCGCCATCGCGCCTTGCCATGATGCCGTGGTGACCGAGGGGAGCATGGGGTTGGTGAGGTCGCCCGCGGCATAGATGCCGGGCATGCTGGTTTCACGGCGCTCGTCGACCTTGAGGACGATGCCGAGGGGCGTATCGACCGTGGCGAGACCCAGTGATTCATGCAGGCTTGCGGACGGCTTGTTGCGCGGATGCGCGAACAGTATATCGACCGCGACATCGGGTCCGACATCGAGCTTCAGGGTGGGATTGTGGCCCTCATGACGGGTGATTTCAGTGATCCGGCCGTCGACGATGGGTGTGTTGCGACGCTCCAGATCGGCCCGGGTATCGGGCGGAATGTCGTGACCATCGGCGAAGACCGTCAACCTGTCGGTCCAATCGTGGAACAGCCTGACCTGGTTGTGTGACTGCGGGCCGGACCAGACGAGGCCCCAATGTTGGCCTGCGACTTCGAAGCCATCGCAATAGGGACAGGGCACGATGGACGTGCCCCAGCTTTCGGCAAAGCCCGGCACATCGGGCATCTGGTCGGTGATGCCATAGCTCAGGATCAGGCGCCGCGCGCCAAGATTTTCGTCATTGCCAGTGAGGACGGAGAAATTGTCGAGGGCGCCGGAGACGCTGTCGGCCCGGGCATTGACCAGCCTGACCGTGGGGTAACGCGTCAGCTGCTGCCGCGCCTCTGCCAGGATGTCCAGCGGCGGCTTGTGATCGTGGCCGAGCAGACCATGCGAGTGGCCGGCGAAGCGATTGCGCTGCAGGCCGGTATCGAGAACGGTGACCTTGCGGCGGGCACGGCCGAGCTGCAGAGCGGCTGCGAGGCCGGCAAAGCTGCCGCCGATGATGATGACGTCATCCATGGTGATGGGCTCCGTGCTGTGGATGGTGGGAGTTGGGCTGAGCCTGGCGCGCAATATCGTCCAGCGATGCGCATTCGATATCGCTGGGCGGCCAAGGGAAACCTGATTTGGAGGACACGATAAAATCCACTCTTGGAATTTCGGACACTAAGTAGTATCGTAATTCAATAATAATGATACTGTCAAGTACTGGAATTATCGTGACCAAAAATAATCGGGCCCGGCGCGGCCGTCCCGCCAACGAGGCGCTTGGCCAAACGATAATCGACGCCGCGGGCGAACTCTTTGCGGAACTCGGTTTTCAAGCGACGACATTGGACATGGTCGCCCAGCGAGCGAAGGTATCCAAGCTCAGCATCTACAGGCACTTCGAGAACAAGGAGGCGCTGTTCGGCGCGTCCTTTACGGCCCGCTGCCAGCAGTTTGTACCACAGGCCCTCTTTGAAGGAGTCGACGGTTCGGCCGAAGATCAGCTCACCGCTGCGGGGTCATCGCTGCTTCGCACCTTGTTGCGACCGGAGGTCCGCAATGTCGAAGCCATGGTCATGGCCGACACGCCGCTTCAAAAGTCGTTGAGCAAGGTCCATTACGAAGCCGGACCCGCCCACATCATCGCCCAGATCGAGGCCTTGTTGCGTCAGTTGCATGCGAAGGCGGTTCTGAACGTGCCCGATCCTCTCCAGTCCGCCCGCTTGTTTGCCGCGCTTATCAAAGGATCCGATCTCCTGATTATCGCACGCTTCGATCAGGCGAGAGCAGAGGACGAGAACGAAATCGAGTCCTATTGCCGGTCGGCCGTCGCCATGTTCATCGCCGCGCACGGTGGCAGCGACCACGCGGCGGGATAGCTAGGACGAGGCCGCGAAGAGACCGTTAGCCTTCGGGAAGCTGCAACGGCGGTCTGAGTGGCGGAAATGAGGGCGCGTTGCCACCCGCGGCATTGGCGATCGGTCGGTGGTGTCTCTGACCGCATTTCTGCTAAAGCTGGGAGGCAAATCGCCCGCGATGTCACCAACTGCCGAAGTGTGAAGGGCGCAACGGGCTGACGGGCCTCTCGCTCATCAGGCCTATTGTCTTGGAGGAGGAGCGATAGGATGAGCACCGACCTGGATACCGTGCGGTCCTATGATATGGTCGCGGCGGAGTACGCTGCCGAGGCCGCGGCGATGCCCGGATGGGTCGCGACAGAGATCGATGCGTTCGTGTCCGAGCTGGGCGGCGCGGGCAGAGTGCTGGAGATCGGAAGCGGTGGCGGGCGAGACGCGCTTGAGCTTGAGAAGCGGGGCGTTAGCGTCCGGCGCACCGACATTTCAAAGGGTTTCGTCGAACTGCTTCGCGAAAACGGCTTCGAGGCCGACCTGTTGGACCCGCTGACCGAAGACCTGGCCGACCCGCAACGTCCCGGCACGCCGTACGACGGCATCTGGGCCTGTGCCTGCCTGATTCATGTCGCGCGCGAGGATTTCGGCACGGTGCTTGGACGGCTTGCCGAGGCGACCCGGACCGGTGGCCGATTGCACGCCTCGGTTAGGGAGGGCGACGGTGAGGATGTGTCCGCACACGGCAGTGCTGCAACGCCCCGGCGCTACGTCGAAACGTACTGGCGCGAGTCGGCCCTGCGGACCGCACTCACAGACGCCGGCTGGAACGTCAGCGAGGTACGTCAGTGCGTCGGAAAGCCCCATGATCGGTGGCTAAGCGTTCGGGCAAGTCGGGCGTGACGCACACAGAATTGGCGGGAATGGCCGGTTGTGGCGCGACTATGAACTCTAGGTGGTCACCGCAATGCCCGGCTTCCGGGCGATGGCAAAGATCCCCTCTGTGGCCGACATGGGGGCGCAAAGCAGCTGTTGGATGCATTGATCGGGTATATCAGCTTCGGGGCCGGAAGCGGACAAGAAGCCGGGCTTCAGATGTGCCGAACACGCCCGGCCCCTCCTGCCGCCGCTAGAACGAAAGCGTTGCCGCTCCCTCCTTGATCTCGGTATGCATCGCGCTTGCCCCGACAACCACGACGCCTTCGAGAAGGTCGTCCTGATCGTAACCCCGCGACTTTACGCAAGGCGGGCAAGCCCAGATGGTGCCGCCGCGGCTCTGGAAATCCGCGATCGATTGCGCAAGCGGATCGAGCGGCGGTACATGGGTCATCCGCTGGCCGCCCTTTCGCACGAGGTCGATCGCAGCACTGGTCAGGAAAACCGACACCTTGAGCCCGGCGGAGATGCCGCCATTGGCGATCGTGAAAGCGACGGACGAGAGTTCGGAATCGATGCCCCTGGTAACGAGCACCACCAGTTTGTCAGTTGCTGTTTGCATAGTATCCTCCGACAGTTGAGTTGAACGTGTTCACTGTAGGAAGGCGGGCGCCGCCCGTCTTTGGCCGAAATGCGTGAAGCCTTGTCCGAAAATCCTGATCAGGCGCGCGGCGTGGCGCGGGACGACGTGCTGTCGGCACTGCTGTCGACGATCCGTCTTTCGGGATCGCTGCAGTTCTGCTTCATGCCCTCCGGAAACTGGCAGACGGATGCGACACCCTCGATGGCGAGCCTGTCGGGAAAATCCGGCGGCACGGTACCGTTTCACATCGTCGCCGCCGGCCATTGCTGGTTGAAGATGGAGGGCGAGGAGGCCGTGCTGGAGCCGGGCGACGTGCTGGTTTTCCCCTTCGGCACCGGCCATCAGCTGGGCGCCGGGATCGACGGCAGGCTCATCAACCCGACCCGCGAGCTGCCGCCGAAGCCGTGGCGGCAAATTCCGGTTCTTCGGCATGGCGACGACGACCAGGGCGTCAGGCTGCTCTGCGGTTATCTCCAGTGCGACGCGCTGGGCTTTGCACCGCTCAAGCGGGCGCTGCCCAGGCTGATCCACGTGAAGACGCGCGGCGCAAACGACGGCGACTGGCTGCGCGCCACGATCCGGCAGATGGTGGATGAGGTCGACACTCCCCGCGCGGGTGGGATTTCGATGCTGCCGAGGCTCACCGAGATCATCTTCATCGAAATCCTGCGCCACCAGATCATGATGGCGGAGCCGCAAACCACCGGCTGGCTGGCGGCGCTTGCCGACGCGGCGCTATCCCGCTGCCTGTCGCTCATTCATGACGATCCGATGCGCGACTGGTCGCTGGATGAACTGTCGGCCGCCTCCGGCATGTCGCGCAGCGTGCTGGCGGAACGTTTCCAGACGGTCCTCGGCACCTCGCCCATCAGATATGTGCGCGACTGGCGCCTCTATCTGGCGAGCGTGGCACTAGCATCAAGCGGGCGGGCGATCGCCACCATCGCCTATGAAACCGGATATGCGACGGAGGCGGCTTTCAATCGCGCCTTTTCGCGAGCCTTCGGCACACCGCCGGGAAGCTGGCGCGCGATGGCACAAACTTGACGTCCTTATGCCTGCTGGAGAGGGCTGAAGATTCTACCGATCGGCGTCGTTTCGCTCTCTCCGAAGAAGCGAAGGGCTCGGCGCAGCCCCATCGGACGACATCCTCCGAAAACGAAAAAACTCCGGCCCATCGGACCGGAGTTCCTGATATTCCGCCTGTTGAGAGGCGACTTATTCGCCGGCTGCTTCCACCAGTACCGGCGGCACGTCGTCGCTCGAAGCCTCGCCTTCCTCAGCACCTTCACCGCGGCGCGGACGGCGCGGACGGTTGCTGGCGGTGCGGCGGCGGCGCTCGCGCGGAGCGCCCTCGGCCTGGGCCTCTTCCTCGACTGCCACTTCCGCCGGGGTACCTTCGATCACCGGCTGCGGACCGGATCCGTCGTCGATGACGGGAGCGGCCTCGGCTGCCTGGGGAGCAGGACGCTCCTGGCGGCGGTCGCGGCGCTGTTCGCGATCGCGGCGGTTTTCACGCGGCTGCTGGTCGCCGCCCTGGGAATTCTGGCCCTGGGCATTCTGCTCGCGGGGTTCGCGGCGCTGCTGCTGTTGCTGCGGTGCCGCTGCCTCGCTGGCCACCGCAGGCTGCTGGCCGAAACCGGCTTCTTCTGCGTCCATGCCTTCGAAATCGTCCTGGTCGGAGGCATTGCCGTCGCGGTCCTGGAAGTCGCTGCGGTCGTCGCGCTGGAAGCGATCCTGCATCTGCGCCTGGGCGGCTGCGATGATGCGGTTGTAGTGCTCTGCGTGCTGGAGATAGTTCTCGGCCATCACGCGGTCGCCGGAACTCTGTGCATCCCGGGCAAGAGCTGAGTATTTTTCGGCGATATGTTGAGCTGTGCCGCGGATCTTCACGTCTGGGCCGGAGCTGTCATACGTCCGGCTGAGGGGATTGCCGCCCTTCCGGTTGAAGTTGTTACCGCCGCCGCCGCCGTTGTTATTGTTGCTGCCGCGCCCTCGACCGCGTTTGTTTTGCTGTCCTGGCCTCATCTATCGTTCACCAACTCTCTGTCTTCGCTGATAAGGGGCCACGCGGTCTGCCGGTCAAAGGCCGGAGCAAGACTTCGCGTGCCGCGCACAGGACGAACAAAGCGTCCCGCCGCTTGTCTCATTTAAATTAACTGAATCACGCACCGGGAATTGCTCAACCTTCGCAACTCTCCGAAAAGAGCAGGATCAAGGGTTGACCTTAAACCCGAACGAATCGCTGTTCATTCCCAGCCGCCCCAGTGCGTTCCTTGCAAGCTATCCCGCTTCCTGCGTGAATCCAAGCCTTTTCTTTTGCGTTCAAAATCAAAGGTCGTTCCGGGTAAACACGAGAACACGATCGTTGTCACCGTAATCACGCATGGCTTGCGCCAGGGTGAAGCCGGCGGAGCGGAAAATCCCGGTTACCGCTTGCCTCTGATCGAACCCGATCTCGACGCCGATCACGCCATCCTTTTCCAGAAAATCTCCTGCACCCGCAGCAATCGCTCGATAAGCTTCCAGGCCGTCAGGCCCTCCGTCCAATGCCGCTGGGGGATCGAAATCCCGAACTTCCGGTTCCAGTCCGGGGATAACGTCACTGCGTATATAGGGTGGATTTGACACGATTATGTCGAAACTCGCAGTAATTTTGTCGAACCAGTGGCTGCGAACCGTGCCAAACCTTTCCGTCAGCCCCAAACGTGCTGCATTCTCCGTTGCCGTTTTCAATGCATCCTCGGAGATATCGCTGCCCGTTCCATGGGCCTCCCGCACCTCTTTCAGCAATGCCAGGGCGATCGCGCCCGTGCCGGTGCCGAGGTCGAGAATACGTGCCGCGCCTTTCGCTGCGACAATCTGCCTCACATGAGGAAGCAGGCAATCCACCAGGATTTCCGTGTCCGGGCGAGGCTCCAGCGTCTCCTTGGAGATCTTGAGATCCATCCCGTGAAATTCACGTGACCCTAATATGCGGTGCACCGGTTCACGTTTCAACCGTCGCTCGACAGCTTTCTCGATCCGCTCCAGTTCCGCATCCGTCAGAATCCGTTCTCCGCCGGTAAAAACCTCGGTGCTGGTAAGGCCGAGCAATCCTCCGACCAACAGCCTCGATTCGATTGCCGCATCCGCCAGGCCGGCACCGGAAAACCGGTTCTTCGCCTCCGAGACGGCCGCCGCGAGCGTCGTCATCCCTGTTGCTCGCCGAGCTGGGCGAGCTGACCGGCCTGATAATCGGCAATCAGTGCATCGACGACCTCGTCGATCTCGCCCACCATCATCCGGTCGAGCTTGTAGAGCGTCAGGTTGATGCGGTGGTCGGTAACGCGCCCCTGCGGAAAGTTATAGGTGCGGATACGTTCGGAACGGTCGCCGGAGCCGACCTGGCTCTTGCGGTCGGCCGAGCGCTCGCTGTCGGCCCTTTGCCGCTCCATGTCGAAAAGCCGCGACCGCAGCACCTGCATTGCCTTGGCGCGGTTCTGGTGCTGCGACTTTTCCGAGCTGGTGACGACGATGCCGGTCGGCAGGTGGGTAATGCGCACGGCGGAATCTGTCGTATTGACGTGCTGGCCGCCCGCGCCGGACGACCGCATTGTGTCGATGCGGATATCTTCCGCACGGACCTCGATGTCGATCTCTTCCGCCTCCGGCAGCACCGCGACGGTCGCCGCCGAGGTGTGGATGCGGCCCTGCGTTTCCGTGTCCGGCACGCGCTGGACGCGATGAACGCCGGATTCGAACTTCAGTTTGGAGAAAACCCCGCGTCCAGTAACCGTCGCAATGATTTCCCGGTAGCCGCCCGCCTCGCCTTCACTGGCGGAAAGCACTTCCACCTTCCAGCCATGCGCGCCGGCGTAACGCTCGTACATGCGAAACAGGTCGCCGGCAAAAAGGGCCGCTTCGTTGCCGCCGGTGCCGGCCCGGATTTCCAGGATGGCACTCTTCTCGTCCGCCGCATCCTTCGGCAGGAGCAGGATCTGCATGTCCTTTTCGAGCGCCTCGACCCGCGTCTCCGCCTCGGGCAATTCCATTTCCGCGAGTTCGCGCATGTCTCGGTCGGTCGCCTTGTCCGTGAGCATCGCCCGCAGATCGGC
The DNA here is from genome assembly GCF_002968635.1 of Neorhizobium alkalisoli. Classification (GTDB taxonomy): domain Bacteria; phylum Pseudomonadota; class Alphaproteobacteria; order Rhizobiales; family Rhizobiaceae; genus Neorhizobium; species Neorhizobium alkalisoli. The sequence continues at coordinate 14,324 of NZ_PVBN01000012.1, forward strand.
CACTTCCGCGACCGTCTTCTCATATTCGCGGATCGTCTTCACCACCGGCTGCAATTCGGAATATTCCGACGCCAGCTTCACATAGACATCGGCAGCCGGGCCTTCCGACATGCGCGCCTCGATCTCGCCGAAACGGCGTTCCAGCTCGCGCATCTTTTCCACAGGAAGCTTCGCCAACCTGATCTACTCCGTATCTTTTATCTGTCCGCTAGATGGGGATGTCGTTCTTCTCGGCGTGCCGGACAAGGAGGTCGCGGATCTTTTCCGAAGACCGCGTATCGTCGAGCGCGGCGTTCAGTTCCTCGGCCAGCTTATCGGCATCGAGGCCGAGCAGCATCGCCTTGACCGGGCCGATCGAGGTGGCGGCCATCGAAACCGAGCGGAAACCGACGCCGATAAGCGCCATGGCCGAAAGCGGCTTGCTCGCCATTTCGCCGCACAATGTCACCGTCGTCTTGTTGCGTTCGCCGGCCCGCGCGATGTCTCTGAGAATGCGCAGGAAAGGTTTTCCGAGATTGTCGAACCGGTCGGAGACGCGCGCATTGCCGCGGTCGGCCGCCATGGTGAACTGGAAGAGGTCGTTCGATCCGACGGAGACGAAATCCACCTCCGCCATCAGTTCGTCGAGCTGCCACATCAGCGCCGGCACTTCGAGCATCGCCCCGAACTGCAGCTTGCGCGGCAGGCTGTGGCCGAATTTCGAAAGATGCTGCACCTCCTTCTGCATCAGGTCGCGCACCGCATGGATTTCCGAAACCTCGGTCACCATCGGCAGCATCATCTTGAGCTCGGCACCCGCCGAAGCCCTGAGCAGGGCTCGCAGCTGCGTGCGCAAAAGCCCGGGGCGATCGAGCGACAGGCGGATCGCCCGCCAGCCAAGCGCCGGGTTTTCCTCTTCATGGGCGCGAAAATAGGAGACGACCTTGTCGCCGCCGATGTCGAGCGTCCGGAAGGTGACGGGCCGCCCCGCCGCCTGTTTCAGGACATTGCGGTAGAAATTCTCCTGCTCCTCCAGCTTCGGCATGGTGGAAGCGATCATGAACTGCAATTCGGTACGGAAGAGGCCGATCCCGTCGGCGCCCGACTCGACGAGCTGCGGCAGATCCACCATCAGGCCGGCGTTCATCTGCAGGCTGATGCGCTTGCCGTCCTTGGTGATCGGCTCGACCGAACGCAGGGCCCGGAACTGCTCCTGCCGGCGGGCCCTCAGCCGGACCTTCTCTTCATAGGCCTTCTGCAGATCGAGCATAGGCCGCAGATGAATCTGACCGTCGTCGCCGTCGATGATGATCGGATCGCCGTTTTCGGCGAGAGCCACCACTCCGGCCCCCTGCCCCACGACCGGAATGCCCATGGCCCGTGCGACGATGACCACATGGCTCGTCACGGCTCCATCTTCGAGCACCAGGCCGCGCAGACGTTCGCGGGGATAATCGAGAAGCTCCGCCGCGCCCATGGCACGCGCCAGAATGATCGCATCGATCGGGAAACCTTCGTCGAAGGCCCGACCCGAAAAGCCGGTCAGCTGCCGCAACAGCCGGTTTGCCAGGTCGTCGAAGTCGTGCATCCGCTCGCGCAGATAAGGATCGGTGAGGCGCATCATCCGCGCCTTGGTATCGCTCTGCACCTTCTCGACGGCGGCCTCCGCCGTCAGTCCGTTGTGGATCGCCTCTTCCATCCGGCGCACCCAGCCCTGGTCGTGGGCAAACATGCGATAGGTTTCCAGAACCTCGCGGTGCTCGCCCTCCTGGGCGACCTCACGGCGCGACAGCATGTCGTCGATGGAGATCCGCAGCGAACCGAGCGCCTCGGCAAGCCGCTGGATTTCCTGGCCGGCATCCTCGTTCAGAAGATTGGTGACGACGATGCGCGGTTCGTGCAGCACCACATGGCCGAGCCCGATGCCTTCGTTATAGCCGTCGGCATTGATCGTCACGGCACGGGTGAGGTCGAGTTCGAGCCCCGGACGGGTAATTTTCTTGAGCTCGCCGGTCGCGATCATCTCGGCGATCACCATCGCCGTGGTTTCGAGCGCCTCGACCTCGTCCTCGCGGTAGTTGCGGCTCGCCTTGTTCTGGACGACGAGTACGCCAAGCGTGCGGCCGGCGCGCAGGATCGGAACGCCGAGGAAGGAGTGGTAGATTTCCTCGCCCGTCTCGGGGAGATAGCGGAAGGCCGGATGCGCCTGGGCATCGGACAGATTGAGCGGCTGGGCGGAGGCGGCGATCGTGCCGACCAGGCCCTGCCCCATCTTCAACTGCGAAAGGTGGACGGCTTCCTTCTTGAGGCCCTCGGTGGCGTAAAGCTCGAGCACACCGTCGGAGCGCAGCACGTAGGCCGAGCAGACTTCGGCCACCATGTTGCTGGCGATCTGCCGGACGATCCGGTCCAGGCGCTCCTGCGGCTCGAGCGGCTCCGCCATCAATTCGCGCAGCCGCTTCAAAAGAACGCGCGGTCCTGCCGACAGGTCTCTCATCGGCATCAATGCTCCCGAACCCAGATCACCCTATCCGGGACGCCGCGCCGGAAAACCGACGCGCGAAACCGGCTCACCCTCAACTCTTATCGAGACCGTAGGCGGAATGCAAAGTCCTAACTGCGAGTTCGGAATAAGCGCCGTCGATAAGAATGGAAATCTTGATTTCCGAGGTGGTGATCGCCTTGATGTTGATGCCTTTTTCGGCAAGTGCCTTGAAAGCGAGCGCGGCGACGCCGGCATGGCTGCGCATGCCGATGCCGATCACCGACACCTTGGCGAGACCTGATTCGGTCTGGACCACGTCGAAGCCGATCTTGCCCTTGTTGTCGTCGAGCACCTTCATGGCCTTCTGCACGTCGCCTGACGGCACGGTAAAGGTCATGTCGGTCTTCGAACCGTCTTCCGATATGTTCTGGACGATCATGTCGACGTTGATATGGGCCTCGGCGAGCGGGCCGAAGATCGCTGCCGAAACGCCCGGCCGGTCGGAAAGCCGGCGGAGCGAAATCTGCGCTTCATCCTTGGCATAGGCGATGCCGGTGACGACTTCCTGTTCCACGATTTCTTCCTCGTCGCAAATCAAAGTACCGGGCGGGTTCAAGAGGTCGCCCATGCCCGGTGCATCGGGATCCTCGAAACTGGAGCGCACGAACGTGCGGACCTTGTGGACCATGGCAAGCTCGACGGAGCGCACCTGCAGCACCTTCGAGCCGAGCGATGCCATTTCCAGCATTTCCTCGAAGGACACCTTCTTCATGCGGCGCGCCTTCGGCTCGATGCGCGGGTCGGTCGTATAGACGCCGTCCACATCGGTATAGATGTCGCAGCGGTCTGCCTTGACCGCAGCCGCGATCGCAACCGCCGACGTATCGGAACCGCCGCGGCCGAGCGTGGCGATCCGGTTGTCGGGCCCAAGCCCCTGGAAGCCGGAGACCACGGCGACCTGTCCCTCGCCCATGCGCTTGATGATGTCGGAGCCGTCGATCTCGAGGATGCGGGCAGCGCCGTGAGCGTTGTCGGTGCGGATCGGGATCTGCCAGCCCTGCCAGGAGCGTGCGTTGATGCCCATCGACTGCAGCGCGATGGCGAGAAGCCCCGACGTCACCTGTTCGCCGGAGGCGACCACCGCGTCGTATTCGCGTGCGTCGTAGAACGGGGAGTTGGCGCCGGTCACCTTAGGTGCGTCCTGCACCCAGCCGACAAGCTCGTTGGTCTTGCCGGACATGGCCGACACGACGACCGCCACCTCGTGGCCTGCCTCGACTTCCCGTTTCACATGGCGCGCGACGTTGTGAATGCGTTCGAGATTGGCGACGGAAGTGCCGCCGAACTTCATGACGATGCGAGCCATACGACAAAAACCACTGTTCCAACCCAGGCTTTCGGAGTGCCCGGGCGTCTGCTTTCGAACCACCTCAAAACCCGGCCGTTCGCGGCAGGATTGTCAAGTTGCGCGGTCTCTTATCGAAAAGGGGAGAAAGGCGCAATGGCCGGAACATGGCCGAACGGTACGCTCTTTGTGAACATCGCCTGTGGCGGACATGAAAAGGGCCACCGGATCGGTGGCCCCTGCCAACAAGCATTAAGTTATTGGCGCGGCGCGCACCCTTCCACGCCCGGGGCGCACCGCAGACTATCACCGCTCGGTTCCGGCGGCGGAGGAGGTCGCCGGTCCTCACCCCGATTGAAACGTGGAGTGAGTGAGCGGTCGTCGTCCTGATCCACCCGAGGCGGCGGCGGGCGCCTTGGCTCGTCCCGGTCGATGCGCGGCGGCGGGCGTCTCGGTTCGTCCCGGTCGACCCGCGGCGGCGGGCGCCGGGGTTCGTCGCGGTCTACGCGTGGCGGGCGGCGATCGTCGCGGTCGCGATCCCAGTTGTCACGGTCGCGGTCCCAGCGCGGCGGACGGCGGTCATCTCTGTCCCAACGCGGCGGATCCCGATCCCAGCGGCGAGGGTCACGGTCCCAACGGGGAGGATCGCGGTCACGGTCGCGGTCCCAGCGCGGCGGCGGAGGCGGGGACGGACGGTCATACGGGTCCCAGGTATAGCGCCGCCAGCGATTGCGATCGCGGTAGAAGTCGCGGTCGCGATAATAACGGCCCCAATAGGTATCGACGTCGAAGGTTATGGTCGGGATGCCGAGCGGACGATAATATTGCGGTCCGACATACACCCGGTTGGAGCGGTAGCTGGCCTGGACATAGGTGCCGGAAACCCAGCCGCGGCCGCCGTAGAACGACACGTCGCACCAGTTCACGTTGCTGAGGCAGCCGTTGATGGTAACCGATTCCCCGGCAGGGATGACGGTTACGGCCGGATAGCCGGTGCTCGGCCCGGATCGCATGTTCACATTTGCGGTGGCAAATCCGCGCACTGCCGCTTCCGCCAGCGTCGGCGCCGCAAACATGGCGCAGAGTGCTGCAACGGATATTAGAATTTTCTTCACGGGCTTCCTCCTGAGAAACCTATTTTTCGCCGGATCAACGATCTGCCGGACGGATTGTCTCGTCACGTTAATGTACGAGACGTGGCCATTGTTCCCGCGCGCCTCTGAACGGCGCATGAATGATCTAGTTTGGTATTGTTAAGCTTTTATCTTCGCCGGCGCCGTCGATTGCCGCTCGACGATATGGCAGGCGAGCTCCACCCGCCGCACGGGGCTCGCGAAGCCGGAAAGCGCGTCGCGCAACAGATCCAGAGCCACGCCGCCGAGTTCCCGCATCGGGATGTGCATGGTCGTCAGCGGCGGGTTCAGGAAAGCCGCCTGCGGCAGGTCGTCCATCCCCATGACGGAAACATCCTGCGGCACCGAATAGCCCATCTGCTGCACCCCCATCATCGCACCGACCGCGAGACTGTCGCCGGCGGCGAGGACCGCCGTGAAGTCGAGGCCTCCGCTACGCAAGCGTTCGCTCACGGCCTGCGCCGCCAGGTCCGGCAGCCAGTCGTCGACGGGCATCACTAGATCGTCGGACCACGGCAGGCCGTGCTGCAGGAACGCGTCATGCCAGCCTTCCCGCCGCCGTTCTATGGTGCGCCGCCCGGGACGCATGAGGAAAAGGATACGCCTGTGCCCCAGGCGGATCAGATAATCCGTCGCCACATGCGCCGCCGATCGGTTGCACGGGGTGACGCTCGAGAGCCACATATAGGGGTCGTCGCCGTTGATGAGCACGACCGGCTTGCCGAAGCCGCGGGTGGCGGCCAGCATTCCCTCGTCGTCGACCGTCAAGAACAGCAGGCCGGCGACGTCAGGATCGGCGCGGGCTTCCTCCAGCACCACCTTCTCTTCCGCCTGATCGGCAACCGCGCGGGTCACGATATCGAGGCCGAGCGCCTGGGCCCGGTCCCTGAGCCCCTCGAGTACGTAAAGCGTGAACTGGTTGCGGACATAATCGATCATCGCCGCGCTCGACGCGGCAAGGATCACCTTTTTCCCCGCAACAGGCGTCGGTATCGTGTAATTCGCGTCCTTGGCGGCCTCCAGGATACGTTCGCGCACATCCGCCCGCACGCCCTTTTCCCCGGCCAGAGCCCTTGAAACCGTGCTCAGCGACACGCCGACCTTTTCGGCTATGTCCTCCAGCCGCACCCTTCTGCTCTTCTTGCCGCGCTTTCCCGCTTTGGGCTTGACCGTCATGACCATTCTCCTCCGTCCTTTGCAAACTGCAAAAAATTTTCAGATTGCGCAATCAATTTTCAGATGTTTTCATAAGATCACCGCTCGGGAGAAGCGGACCTGGAATGTGCGCGCCACCGAAGGCGCTGCAATGGGAGGAATGACTGATGGGCCTTTCAGCCCGGGACATCCGTGAAAAGCTTGATCGCCTTGTGGCCGGTTTCACCGGCCTTCGCCATGAGGGCCGCTTTCACGAACCCAATCTCGACGGCACCGCCGGCGACTACATCTCCTTCGACAGCTGGGAATGGCCGCAAGGCGTCGGCCTCTATGGTCTCATCCGGCTCTGGCTGTTCACCGGCCGCGACGACTTGAAGACGCTCATCGAGAACTGGTATTCCAAGCAGATCGAGGCAGGCCTGCCGTCGCTCAACGTCAACACGACGGCGCCCATGCTCGGCCTGTCGGTCCTTTGGCGCGAAACGAAAGATCCCCGCTGGCAGCCGGTGCTGGATGCCTGGGCAAACCGCGTCATGACGGAGATGGGCCGCACCGAGGAAGGTGCCTTCGAGCATCACGTCTCCGACAAGGTCAACGACGACGAACTCTGGGACGACACGCTTTACATGGTCGCCCTCTTCCTCGCCTCCTATGGCCAGGCGAGCGGCCGGACCGAACTTGTCGATGAAGCTGCAAGGCAGTTCCTCGTCCACACCCGCTATCTCGCCGATCGCAAGTCCGGCCTCTGGTTCCACGGCTGGACCTTCGAAGGCCATCATAATTTCGCTGAGGCCCGCTGGGCGCGCGGTAATGCCTGGATCACCGCCGGCATGCTGGATCTCTTCGACCTCGCGGACATGGCAAAGCCGGTAAAGGACTACCTGCTCGGCGTTTTGGTCGCGCAGGTCAACGCGCTCCTGCCGCTGCAGACCGCTTCGGGCGCTTGGCGCACCCTCTTGGACGATCCTTCGTCCTACGAGGAAATCTCCGCGACCGCCGGTTTCGGCTACGGCCTCCTGAAAGGTTACCGCCTCGGCCTCGGAACGCCCGAGTGGCGGGCCGCCGGCTTGAAAGCCGTCGACGCGGTCCTCGCCAATATCGACGACACGGGTACCGTGCTCAACGTCTCCTACGGCACGCGCATGGGCCATGACCTGCAATTCTACAAGGACATCCCGATCCAGCCGACGGGTTACGGCCAGGCGCTGGCGATCCTCTGCCTCTCCGAGGCTCTTCGCCATGTGGAAGCGGGAGAACAGGCGGCATGACGATGAAAATTCTCTACGGGGCCGGCCCGAACGACATCAAGACCTATGATACGGCGCGGCTGCGGGCCGAATTCCTGATGGAAGACCTTTTCCAGGAAGACAAGGTCAGCTTCACCTATACCCATGTCGACCGCCTGATCCTCGGCGGCGCGGTACCGGTATCGAGCACGCTGACATTTGGCTCCGGCGCGGATATCGGAACCCCCTATCTCCTTTCCGCCCGCGAAATGGGCGTCGCCAATCTCGGCGGCACGGGCGTCGTCTCGGTCGATGGCAAGAGCTTCACGCTCGAAAACCGCGACGTGCTTTATATCGGCCGCGGTGCGCAGCAGATTTCGGTTGCCAGCGCCTCCGCGGACAAGCCTGCCCGTTTTTACATGAACTCGGTGCCGGCAGGTGCCGATATCCCGCACCGCCTCATCAAGCGGGCAGAATCCAAGATGCTGACTTTCGGCGATCCCAAGCGCGCTAATCTGCGGAACCTCAGGATGTATATCCATCCGGAAGTCACGCCGTCCTGCTTGCTTTTGCTTGGAATCACCGACCTTGCCGAAGGCAGCGTCTGGAACACCATGCCGCCCCATCTCCATGAGCGGCGGATGGAAGCCTATTGCTATTTCGATCTGCCGCCCGAAGAGCGGGTCGTCCACCTCATGGGCCGCCCGGAAGAAACGCGCCACCTCCTCGTCAAGAACCTCGACGCGGTGCTTTCTCCGGCATGGTCGATCCACATGGGTGCCGGAACCGGCCCTTACGCCTTCGTCTGGGGCATGACCGGCGAAAACCAGGAATACAACGACGTGGCCCCCGTGGCCCTCAGCGAACTCAGATAATTGCAGGCCCGATATGAATCCTGAAGCGAACTGGATGCGAAAAACCTTGAAGCCGGGCGAAGCCGTCCGCTACTGGCAGCTTGGCCGCACGGCGCAGGAACGGTTCGACGTGCCCGACGCCCCGATGAAGGGCGAGATGGATCCCTTCTTCTTCCTGACCAAGGTGAAGAACTTCATCCCCCACGAATATCCATGCCGCACCATCTTTGCAGAAACCTACCGCGGCAAGCGGCCGGACGTGCGCGGCGAGTTCGAGGCCGCCCGCTGGTGGCTGCCCTTCGGTTCGCCACGTCTCGATCTTTCCGGTTTCTGGTTCCGCCCGACCCGGCTCGCCACCTGGACCCGCACCTATATCGAGGCGGAAACCGCCGGTACGGCGAAGATCCGGCTCGGCACCTGCGGCGGCGCGGTCCTCTGGCTGAACGACCAGGAAATCGGCTGGATGGCGCCCTATAGCCGCAATCTGGAAGCCAAGCAGGAATTCGAGCTGCCGCTGAAAGCCGGTCTCAACGAGATCACCCTCTTCTTTGACGATCTCGCCGAACGCGACGCCCGCTATTTCTATCAGTTCGATTATCTGTCCGGTCCGGCGGCCAGCGTCGCCTTGCCCGTGCCCGTCGCGGGCCACGTCGCCGAGAGCCTTGAAGCGGCGCTCGACGGCATGCATCTCGACCGCCCGCACTATTTCGGCGGCGACATCACCCTTCTGTTCGCGGAAGCGCTGCCGGTCGAGGTCAAAGTCAATGTCGCGGTCGAAGGCGATTTCATGTCGCGCGAGCGTTTTGACTTCGACTTCGTGCTACCGGCCGGCGCCAAGAGCCTCAATGTCGGCCCATCCGAAAAGGCGCCTGCCGATTTCCGTCACCTGCGCGTCACGCTTGATGCCGGCGGCTTCGTCGCCTCCCGTTCGCTCGGTGTCGAGATCTGCCATGCCGAGCGGCAGGGCAAGGCGGCAGCGACGCTGACGGAACGTATCGCCGAGACGCTCGCGGAAGTATCCGAATATTCCGAGCGGGACACGGTTCGCGCCTTCGCCCGTCTCGCAAGCGGCCGCGCCGGCGAAGATACGGATGCGATGATCGAGGAAATCCTGCCGTCGATCGAGGATTGCCACGATTGCGCGGATTTCTCCCTCGTACCCCTCATCTGGTCGCGCACGGCCTGGGGCGGCGATATCAATGAAAAAACCCGTGCCCGTATCGATGCGGCGATCCTCAACTATCGCTTCTGGATGGACGAGCCGGGCAATGACGTTCAGTGGTATTTCTCCGAAAACCACGCCCTGCTTTTCCATACCTCCGCCTATCTTGCCGGTCATCTCCTCCCAGAGGCCACCTTCGTCCGTTCCGGCCGTAAAGGTTCGGAGCAGGCGAAGGTGGGCGCGGAGCGCGTGCGTGCCTGGCTCGATCACTTCGAGCATTGGGAAATGGCGGAATTCAACTCCGCTCCTTACTTCCCGATCGATCTCAAGGGTCTGACGGCGCTCGCGGCGCTGTCGCCGGACAAGGATATCGCCGACCGCGCCAAGGCCGGCATCGTGCGGCTGTGCGAAGTCATCGCCCGTTCGGCCCATCACGGCATGGTCACCGCGGCTCAGGGCCGTTCCTACGAGCATACGCTCTGCGCCGGCCGCTCGCTGGAGCTTTCCGCCGTTGCCCGTCTGCTCTGGGGCAAGGGCTGGTATGGCCGCCGCGTGCATTGCCTGCCGCAGATGGCCGTCTGCCTGCGCGACCACGGTCTGGAAGTGCCCGCGTCCTTTGCGGCGATCGCCGATCATCGCGACGAAAAGCATCAGGAATGGCGCTTTGCCCAGGGCGAGAACTCCTTCGCTGCGCTCTATCACTACAAGGGCGAGCATTTCGCCATGGGCTCGACCGTCCATTACCGTTGGGACGAATGGGGTTATCAGGAAACCGTCCTGCACCTCAGAATCGGCGAAAAGCCCGAGGCGGCGATCTGGATCAACCATCCGGGCGAAACCATCCAGTTCGGCTACGGCCGGCCGTCCTATTGGGGCGGTTGCGGCACCATTCCCCGCGTGCAGCAGTATCGCGGCCTCGCGGTCCTCGAATTCACCACCTACGAGGAACAGCCGGATTTCACCCACGCCTGGTTCCCGAAGGCCGAATTCGACGAAACCAGCGTTTCCGGCACTCTGGCGCTCGCCCGCTCCGATAAGGGCGCTGTCCTTTTGCGGGCCGGTTCCGATCTCGTGCCGACGACCGAAGGCCCGTCAGCCGGCACCGAACTGCGTCAATACGGCCAGAAGACCCGCTGGATCGTCCGCGTCTGCGAGGCCGGCGATCTGGCCTCCGTCGAAAGCCGCTTCGGCGCGCTTGCCGCGACGCGAGAACCCGATGGCACCTTCGTTGTCGAAGACCCGGAATATGGTAGCGTGCGCTTCAAGCCCGACGGCAGCGTGGAAGCCGAAGGCCGCGTGATCGCGCGGGCAGACTATACGGTCAAGGGCGAGGCAAGTCTGCTGAACCCGAGTTGAGAAGAAACCGGACGGGAGGAGGCCCCGTCCATAAAGAGGAGGAAATGAACATGAAAATGAAATCGATTCTGGCGGGCGCAACGCTCGCCCTTCTGATGTCGACGGCGGCGCACGCCGGCGACGTTCGCATCATGTGGTATTCGGATGGCGTCGAAGGCGAAGTCATGAAGGACCTCGTCGGCCGCTTCATGAAGGAAAACCCCGGCATCAACGTCATCCTCGACAACGTGTCCTACGGCGTCGTCAGGGAACAGCTGCCGGTGCAGCTCGAAGCCGGCAACGGGCCTGATATCGCGCGCGTCGCCCAGATCAAGGACAATGCCAGACACTGGCTCGACCTGCGTCCGCTGGTGAAGGACCCCAAATACTGGGACGACAATTTCGGCGCCCAGGCAGACTGGATGCGCCCGGACGGTTCCAAGCAGATCTCCGGCTTCATGACGCAGATCACGCTGACCGGCGGCTTTGCCAACAAGACCCTTTTCGACCAGGCCGGCGTTGAAATCCCGGGCCCGAAGGCGACCTGGGAAGAATGGGCCGCCGCCGCCAAGAAGGTCAAGGAAAGCCAGCAGGTCCCGTTCGCCATGGCGATCGACCGTTCCGGCCACCGCATTACCGCTCCGCTGCTCTCCTACGGAGCGAATTACATCGGCAAGGACGGCAAGCCGGCCCCGCTCGACAAGGGTGCGAAGGATTTCCTGACCAAGTTCGTCGGCTGGAACCAGGACGGCTCCTTCTCCAAGGACGTCTGGGTCTCGGCCGCCGGCAATACCTACCGCGCCGCCGCCGAGGATTTCATCAACGGCCAGCTGCCCTTCTACTATTCCGGTTCCTGGCAGGTCGCCAACCTCGCAACCAAGATCGGCACGAATTTCGACTGGGTCGCGACCGGCAGCCCCTGCGGCCCGGTCACCTGCACCGGCATGCCGGGCGGTGCGGCTCTGGTGGCGATCAAGTACACCAAGAACCCGAAGGAAGTCGCGCAGTTCATGGATTGGTTCGCGCGGGAGGAAATCGTCAAGGAATTCTCCGAGCGCACTCTCTTCCTTCCCGGTCACAAGGCTGTCGTCGCCAAAGGTGGCCTGGACTTCAAGACGGATAATGCTCTTGCCAAAGCCGCTCTGACGAAGTTCGTGGACGCGTCCAAGACCACCTCGGAAACGGCGCTCAAACTGCCCGCTTGGCGCTGGTCCGACACGTTCTATGCCGCGATCGTCACCCGCGTCGGCCAGACGATTGCCGGCGAACTGAAGATCGACGACACCTTCGCGCGTATCGACGCCGATATCGCCCAGAAGGTCAAGGACGCCGGTCAGTGACCAACTGGCGGCGCATTGGCAGGAAAATGGTGCGAGCGAAAGCAGCGGTGCGCCAAGCCGATCTCCCCCCTTGTGGGGGAGATGCCCGGCAGGGCAGAGGGGGGTATGGCTTAGGCACATCGTCAGCCTCCCTGTTTGCCGCACCGCCGCTACCCCCCTCTATCACCTTCGGTGACATCTCCCCCACAAGGGGGGAGATCATCGGGAGTTTGCCGCGCCGCCTCTCATACTCAGATCCCATAGTCCCGACAGCATGCACGTCTGGAAGCGTAACCGTGGGAGGGAGTTCAATCCGATGAGCACAACTACAAACACCTCCCGCCTCGGTTCGCTCCTGATGGCGCCCGTACACTTGTTGATGCGCATCATCGACGTGCCGCTGCGCAGCCTGCAGAAAGCGACCGGCATCAGCGGCATGGCGGCCTTCTTCCTCGCGCCGAACATGCTGATCTTCGGCATCTTCGTGCTCTTGCCGCTCGTCATCAACTTCGTCTATTCGATGACCGGAGGCACGGCTTTCTTCCTCGCCGAACGCAATTTCGTCGGCGCCGAGCAATATTCACGCCTCTTCACCTGCGGCAGCTATCTCGATCCGATGTCCTGCCAGGAGGACGCGTTCTGGACGGCGGTGGGCAACACCTTCTGGTTCGTGATCCTGCAGGTCACGCTGATGATCCTGGTCGCACTCGTTACGGCGCTGATCCTCAACCGCGATCTTGCCGCCCGCTCCTTCTGGCGCGCCGTCTTCTTCTTCCCGGTTCTCCTGTCGCCTGTCGTCGTCGGCCTGATCTGGAAGTGGATCCTGCAGCGCCAGGGCCTTTTGAACTTCGGCCTCTATCAGTTCGGCGTCGAACCCTATACCTGGCTCACCGATCGCAACTGGACCTTTGTCGCAACGATCGGGGTCTCGCTCTGGGCGCATATGGGCTTTTACGCGCTGATCCTGCTCGCCGGCCTGCAGGCGATCCCGAAGGACCTCTATGAAGCCGCCGAGATGGACGGCACCAAGCCGGCGCGCGTCTTCTGGCGCATCACGCTGCCGCTCCTCATGCCCAATCTTCTGGTCGTCGTGGTCCTGGCGCTTATTCGCGCGGTGCAGATCTTCGACGAAGTCTACGTGCTGACCGGCGGCGGTCCGGGCACGAGCACGTTCTACCTGACGCAATATATCTACGAGACCGGCTTTGCCTCGGCGCTCCGCAATCCGGGCCTCGCCGCAGCCGCCTCGATCCTGATGGGCCTCGTGCTCGTCGTCCTGACACTGATCCAGCTTGGCATCGGCCAGCGCGGCGAGAAGAAGGGGAAACGCTAATGGGTGTGGCCTCTCGCTTCATTCTCCGCCGCAAGGGCGGCAAGGGCTGGCACTGGACCGACATCGTCACCTGGCTCTGGCTGGTAGGCGGACTGATCATCATGTTCGGCCCGGCCGTCTGGCTCGTCTTCTCCTCCTTCAAGACGCCTGCCGGTCTCGCCGAGTTCCCACCGTCCATCCTGCCCTATGTCACCCAGCAGGCGACGGTCCAGGGTTACGACAAGCCGCTGCAGCTCTTCGAAGCCAAGCTTCCGGACGGCTCGACGCGGGTGCTCGCGGAAGTCCGCCGCATCGGCATCATGAGCCAGATGGTCGACCCCAAGACGCCGGGCGAGACTATCCGGGTCAACATCAATGATCGCACACCGGTACGCACGCTATCCTTCGCCACGGAGAACTATACCCAGCCCTTCGTGCATTTCAATTTCCTGCGTTACCTCTGGAATTCCGTCTTCGTGACGGTTACCGCCACGCTGATCACCCTCATCGTCAATTCCATGGCCGCCTTCGCGCTGTCAAAATACGAGTTCAGGGGCCGTTCCGTGGCCATGCTGATCATCCTCGCGACCCTCATGGTGCCGCTCTCCGTCATCATGGTGCCGCTCTATTCGATCATCTCGTCGCTCGGCCTGTTCAACAATCTCTGGGGCGTCATCCTGCCGACGGTCGCGACCCCGACCGGCGTCTTCATCCTGCGTCAGTATATGCTAACCATTCCCGACGAACTGATCGATGCAGCACGCATGGACAAGGCGTCGGAATGGCAGATCTACTGGCGCATCGTCCTGCCGCTGACGGCGCCGGCGCTTGCAGTTCTCGCGATCTTCTCGGTCGTCTGGCGCTGGAACGACTTCCTCTGGCCGCTGATCGTGCTGTCCCGCCGCGAGCTCTATACCCTGCAGGTGGGGCTCAGCATCTATTCCGGCGAGTTGAACGTCCAGTGGCACTTCATCCTCGCAATGACCGTCGTGACCATGATCCCGGTCGTGCTGGTCTTCATCTTCCTGCAGCGTTTCATCACCACCGGCATTGCCGGCACCGGCCTGAAGTAAGGAACATCGATCGATGGGCGAAATCAAACTCACCGATATCAAGAAGTCCTTCGGTTCCGTCCATGTCCTGAAGGACATCGACCTCCACATCAAGGACGGCGAGTTCATCGTCTTCGTCGGCCCGTCCGGCTGCGGCAAGTCCACGCTTCTGCGCACCATCGCGGGCCTGGAAAAAGTCACCGGCGGCGAGATCGAGATCGACGGCAAGCGGGTGAACGAGGTCACCGCCGCCGACCGCGGGCTCGCCATGGTCTTCCAGTCCTATGCGCTTTATCCGCATATGAGCGTGCGCCAGAACCTCGCTTTCGGCCTTGAGAATTCCAACATGCCGAAGGCGGAGGTCGCCGAGCGCATTACGGAAGCCGCCCGCATGCTGGAGATAGAACCCTATCTCGAGCGCCGCCCGGGTCAGCTTTCCGGCGGCCAGCGCCAGCGCGTCGCGATCGGCCGCGCCATCGTGCGCCGCCCGACCGCCTTCCTGCTCGATGAACCGCTGTCGAACCTCGATGCGGAACTGCGCGTCTCGACCCGCGCCGAACTCGCCGCCCTCCACGCCCGCATCGGCTCGACGATGATCTACGTCACCCACGATCAGGTGGAGGCGATGACGCTCGCCCACCGCATCGTGGTCATGCGCGCCGGCAAGATCGAGCAGGTCGGCACGCCGCTCGAACTCTACAACACGCCCGCCAACCGCTTCGTGGCGGGCTTCATCGGCGCGCCGCATATGAATTTCCTTTCCGCCGAGGTGGTGGAACAGGAAGCAGGCAAGACGACGCTCCTGATCGGTGGCAGTCACCGCCTGCTGGTGCCGATATCCGGCCAAAAACTCTCCGTCGGCGACAAGCTGACGGTCGGCATCCGTCCGCAGCACATCACGCTGGCGAACGATCCCGGCAGCCTGACGGTCAAGGTCCGCCTCGTCGAGGCGCTCGGCTCCGAAACGGTCATCCATGCGGATCTGAACGGCGAAAAGCTCCTCGCCGTCGTCCCCGGACAGCGGCAGATTTCCCCGGGTGACGAAGCGCATTTCTCCGTCGCCGGCGCTCCGCTGCACCTGTTTGACGGAAACGGCTTGCGGGTCAAAGACAAGTAGTCCGAGAGCACAACCTAACCTTTTGGCCACCTTTCTCCTCCGTAAGGAGAAATGGTCGTCTGATGGGCCGGCAGGTAATGTTGCCGATCGATCAAGCGAGGGAGGTTCGAATGCTCCGTTTAGTCCTGACTTTGTTCCTGGGGACGGTTTTCCTGGGCCCGGTCGTAGAAGTTCCGGCCTATGCCCAGATAAAGACGGTGACCGCACAGCCGACGGTGAAGTCGATGGCGGCGGGCGAGGTCGTTCTTTTCGACGACAAGAAATGCCCCAAGGGTCAGATCATGCGATACACCAAATCGCAGCGGAAAGAGCAGATCAACAAGAAATGCATTCACGTGACCGGCCTCGGAAAATAGAGCATTTCCAGGAAAAGTGTATTACGGTTTTCCGTCCGGAAATGCATAAAAACAAAGGGCCTGAGCCTCACAGATACCCCTTGAAGAAGCTCAGCACCGCCCGACGCATGGCGGGCGTCTCGCGATGCCCGACGCCGGCCTCCGGCAGGAAGACCAGCGCGCCGAGCGCTTCGGCCTTGAGATAGGCTGCCTCCGTCTCCCTGAATGCGATGTCGACCGCCTCCGGCGGCGTCAGCGGATCATCCCAGCCCACGCAGATAAGCTGCGGCCGCGGCGCCACGAGCCCGGCGATCTCTCCGATCGACGTCTCTCCTAATAGTCCCGGCACCGTCAGGTAATGCCCGTGACGGTTATGCGCGCCGGTCCTGACGAGCGTGGCGAAGTCCGCATAACAGCAAAGATGCGCCGCCGCTTTCACGCGGAGATCAATCGCCGCCAGGAAATAGGCGAGCGTTGCACCCATGGAAATCCCCGTCGCGCCGATCCGCGCCGGATCGACCTCCGGCCGGGCCGCGAGCCAGGAAAGCGCCGCCGCCTGTTCGGACACCATCTGGCCGAACAGCGTCTTGCCGTGCCAGAGCGCGGCCTTGGCTGCCGCGTCCTCGCCGACGTCCGCCCTCTCGCCGAAGGTCGGCATGTCGATGCAGAGCGTCACATAGCCTTCCCGCGCCAGTGCCGGCCCCGGTGCATCGAGGAGCGCCGCCCGGCCGTCGATCAGTTCGGAGGCGCCGATATCGAAGCGACCGCCATGTGCATGGGCGTAGAGGATTGCCGGTCTCCGAGTGGCGCCTTCTTCGGCTGGGCGTGTCAGGAAGCCCCGCACCGGTACCCCATCGGGGAGCTGGAACTGGAGGCGCTCGAGAACATAGCCGTGATGATTTTCGACGCGGCTCCCCGTCAAGGTCAGCCCGAGATCCTCGAAAGCGAGCAGTTCCTTCAGCCGCGCAACCGTGATTGCCATTCTTACCCCCACCCTTGTCGGGGGACGATTTTCCTCCACCCCCGCCCAGTTTTCAAAGGCATAGACGAAATCTCATCCTCCCGCATCCTCGCTCTCAATCGCGGCGCATAGAATTCTCGCGTCCCGCTTCGGCTACACCGGCCTGCATTACCGGCGAGGCGGGACCGGTGCCCTGACGAGCTGCCGTCGATGCAGGCGGATCGTCGGGGGCTGCGCAGAAAATGGTCTCCCTCTCGCCTGAAAAGGCGGGGCGTGCGTGTGTCGCACACAGGATTGGACCGGCGACTGGTTCTTGCCGAAAGCTCGGATCTTTCGCAGCGTCCGGCGGTTTCCGCCGCGAGCGCTGCCCTGGGAAAGGTGCCGGTATCCGCGCAGAGGGACCGAAGTTGCGCAGAAAAACACACCGAACGGGACACGTCGCGTGTCACCTATAAAAATTCAATACGAGGCACCCGACGTGTCCCGGCCGAAAACAGAAAAAACTGCACCGCACCAAGGGACGACTCTGCCCACACGGCAATGAGAGGAATGATGATGAAGGCCGACGACCTCAAACGCTATGAGCTGTCCCGGGAGCAGCACCATGAAAACCTGCACCGCACAATCGCGACCTATGCGGAGTTGCCCCATATCCTCTGCCGCGTTCGTAAGTGTCGTCGGGACGGCAACTGTGTCGGACCGATGATCGAGAGCCGCCACATGGAGGGTTCCGTCCGGGCTCAGCAGGCGCTCGGGATGTCCGGCAATGCTTGCTCGCGTCTCCCGGCCTGCATTGCGGATGCTTCGGACGAACACTATGCGGTCTACAGGGCTTGTGTCGAGAAGATGCCCGACGGCGTTGTGTCCTGATCCCGGGAGCCGCAAACCAGGCAACGGAAAAGCCGATCCTGGCCGATCCTGCGTCGACCTGCCTCTTGACTTCCAACCCCTATCATCCGACTTCAGACGGTGAAACGAAGGGATGAAACCATGACCGAAGCCGTCCGCAGCACCATCGATCAGAGCGAAGTCGACCGGTTCTCCGCCATGGCCGCCGAGTGGTGGGATCCGACCGGCAAGTTCAAGCCCCTTCACAAGTTCAACCCCGTACGGCTCACCTATATCCGCGACCGCGTCTGCGAGAATTTCGGCCGCGATCCGAGGAGCCATCTGCCTCTCTCCGGCCTGCGCTTCCTCGATATCGGCTGCGGCGGCGGTCTTCTGTCGGAACCGATCGCCCGCATGGGTGCGACCGTCGTCGGCGCCGATCCCTCGGAGAAGAATATCGGTATCGCCTCCACCCATGCCGCCGAAACAGGCACCTCGGTAGACTACCGCGCCGTTACCGCCGAACAGCTGGCGGAGGCCGGCGAGACCTTCGATGTGGTGCTCAACATGGAAGTGGTGGAGCATGTCGCTGACGTCGATTTCTTCATGACCACTTGCGCAAAGATGGTGCGGCCCGGCGGGCTGATGTTCGTCGCCACCATCAACCGCACCTTGAAGGCCGGCGCGCTCGCGATCTTCGCAGCCGAAAACATCCTTCGCTGGCTGCCGCGCGGAACCCATCAATACGAAAAACTGGTCCGTCCGGAAGAGCTGGAAAAGCCGTTGTCCGCGAGCGGCATGGAAATCATCCACCGCACCGGCGTCTTCTTCCACCCGCTCCAGGACCGCTGGAACCTCTCCCCCGACATGGACGTCAACTACATGCTGCTGGCAAAGCGCGAGGGGTGATCGGCTTTCGCGGCGGATGCGGTTATGATGGGTTAGCGCTCGTTCGCCCGGAGAAACCGATGACTGAATCCGTGAAAGTGACCGTTACGCTGGATGCGGATACTCAGGACTTTATCCGCGACAAGGTAGAGCATGGTTCGTTCGCGTCCACGAGCGATTACATTGAGACCGTTATCCAGCAAAATAAGGACCGCGAGCGCGCTCGCCAGCGCCTGGATGCAGAACTGCAGAAGGGCCTTGATGACGTAAGAGCAGGCCGTGTTCTGCCAATCGAGGAAGCTTTCGCGGAAGTACGTCAGAGGCTGGGCATTACCAAAAGCTCTCGATAATGAGAGTTACATTTACCCGAGAAGCGATCGAAGATTTGGTCGGGATAGGCGAACATATCTATCCGTCGAATCCCACTCGCGCGGACAGCTTCGTCACGGAATTGGAAACCCGATGTCTCCAGCTGGCCGAAATGCACCTGGCCTTTCTCAAGTCTCACCCGGATAGTGGCGATATTCGTCGCGGGCCCCATGGCAAATACCTCATTTTCTATGAGGTCTCGGATGCCGAAATTTCTATTCTGAGAGTTCTCCACGGCGCTCAAGATTACACGAAAATCCTCTTTCCCGAGGCCTGATCATCCCCACACCTCCCCGCCCTGCTACACTCCCGCCGAAAGCAAATGCGCGAACAGGTCCTTGTGCCGTTCGGCATTCAGCGCGGCGAGTTCGCGCACTCTGGTCCGGTCGATGATGGTCTTTTCATCATCCGGCCCATAGGGTTCTTTGAAAGTGAGGCCTTTCGGGCTCAACCCGCGATCGTGCAGATGCTCGACGCACGGCCAGCCCCGCGCGTCCAAGCAGAAGGCCGGCGACGTTCGCTCCCCAGACGAGGGCCATGCCTCGGCCGCGCGGCTGATGTCAGTTCGCATCCTCCGGCAGCACCGGCAGCGGGGCCACCTCGATGCCTTCGTCCAGAAGGTCCTTGACCTCGCCGAGGCTCGCCTGACCGATGATGCCCCGGGCATCCGCTTCGCCATAATGGATCTTGCGTGCTTCTTCCGGAAACTTCTCGCCCACATCCTCGGCACTGGCCTTGATCGCGGCGACGGCCTCCTTGACCTTGGCGATCATTTCCTGGCGCGCCAGGTCCATGACCATCTCCCGCTTCTCTTCCTTTTTGCGGGCGGTCGAAACCGAGGGTGCCATCAAGGTCTTGGAGATCGATGCGGAATGGCAGGCCGGACAGGTGAGGAACCCGCTTTGCATCTGGCGATCGAATTCCGCACTCGTCGAAAACCAGCCTTCGAACGTGTGGGCATTTTCACAACTCAGGGAATACTTGATCAAGCCGCAACACCTCCGGCCGCATCAGACACGGTGTCGAGCGTGAATTCGCGGGCATTCTTGAGGTTCGGGATTTTTCCACGCGCGGCCTTCACCGCGGCAGTGTCGATTTCGGCAAGCACGATCGCCTCGCCCGTTCCGCCGGCCGAGGCCAGCACCTTGCCCCATGGGTCGACGATCATGGAATGGCCGAATGTCTCGCGGCCGTCCTCATGCACGCCACCTTGAGCGGCGGCGATCACGAATGCGCCGTTCTCGATGGCGCGCGCCCGCAACAGCACTTCCCAATGGGCTTCGCCGGTCTGGCGGGTAAAGGCTGCGGGCACCGTCAGGATTTCCGCGCCGGCCAGCGCCTCCGTCCGGAAAAGCTGCGGAAAACGTACGTCGTAGCAGATCGCAAAACCGAGTTTTGCGAACGGCAGATCGGCGACGCGTGCCTCGGCACCCGGCTCGTAGGCGGAGCTTTCGCGCCAGCTCTCGCCGTTGTCGAGATCGACGTCGAACATGTGGATCTTGTCATAGGTCGCAATCTGCCGGCCGCCGGGGGCAAACAGGAAGGAACGATTGGCGATCTTGCCATCGTTCCTCGCAATCGCGGTCGAACCGATATGCAGATGAATGCCGAGTTCGTGCGCCAGGCTGCGGGCGGTCGAAACGATGATATCGCCCGTCTCGTCACGCAGCGCGGCGCGCATCGCCTGGCGGTCCCGCTGCAGCGCACCGGTCATTTCCGGCGTCTGGATATAAACCGCGCCCTGCGCAGCCGCTTCCCGCACCAGCCGCGCCATATCGGCGGCATTCCTTTCCGGATCGACGCCGGAGCACATCTGGATTGCTGCTGCCTTGAACGCCATCGTCAAATCCTCAAATCGCCAGCATCGGATCCAGCTTGCCTGCACGCTCGAGCGCATGCAGATCGTCGCAGCCGCCGACATGCTCGCCGTTGATGAAGATCTGCGGGAAGGTCGAACGGCCGTTCGACTTGCCGATCATCTCCTCGCGCAATTCCCTGGAATAGGTCGCATCGTGTTCGACGTATTTGATGCCCTTGGACTCGAGCAAAGCCTTTGCGCGAGCGCAGTAGCCGCAATATTCGCGGGTATAGATAGTCACATCTGCCATGGTCGTCTCCGGGCGCAGCCCCATTGGGAGGAAGCCGGGAGGACGGCCGCGCGTGAACTGTCATCTATTGTCATATAGGGGTGGAAATGGCCATTGCAAAGGTCAAAACCGTGACCTCCGCTGCCCCGGCCTTCTTGAGGATACGGGTGGCGGAGGAGACTGTCGCGCCGGTGGTATAGACGTCGTCGACAAGCACCAGCCGCTTGCCGAAGACATCCGCCTCATGGCCCGGCGCGATCGCGAAGGCCGCCCGCACATTGTCCTGCCGGGCCCGGGCCGAAAGCCCGACCTGCCGGCTCGTGCGTTTGATGCGTACCAGCGTCGACGACAGAAATGGCTTGCCGCTGTTCTTTGCCAGATGCCGCCCCAGTTCTGCCGCCTGGTTGAACTTCCTGGAAACAAACCGCGCGCGGTGCAGGGGAACCGGAAGAATTCCATCGCAGTGGTCGACATGGCCTTCCGCCGCCCGCAGCATCCAACCGGCCATCATCGGCGCCAGATCGGTCCGGTCCCGGTATTTCAGCGCGTGTACGAGGTCGCGTGCCGCTCCGTCGAAGATCGCCGCCGACCGCAGCCGGTCGAAGACGGGCGGATCGGCGATCGCCTGGGCCGAAAGCATACCCGGGCCGGGATCATGGGAAAACGGCAGGCCAAGCGCTTCGCAAAAGGGGCGCTCGATGAAGCGTATTTCGCGCCAGCAGGACGGGCAGAAGCCCCCGTGCCGGCCGGTATGGATGCCACAGCCGGGGCAGGCGGGGGGATAGACGAGATCGCCGAGCCGTCGCGTCCACGCCAGAGCGAACGGTGGTACAAAACGAAGAATGCTGGTGCTTGGCTCTGCGGGCATGTCTTGACAATAACGCAGAGAGCGCGCCTTTGCGAAGCAGGAATGTGAGTGCGTTGGACATGGAAATTCTCTTCGACGAACAGCTGGTGAAGGCCAGACGCGAGCGAGCCCTCGCAAACGCCGACCGCAAGGCGGCCTTCCTGCTGGAGATCGCCGGGAGCGAGATGGCAGACCGGCTTGCCGTCGTCGAACGCCTTTTCGAAACCGCCGTCGAGTTGCATGGCGGCATCGGCGCCGCAGCCCGTGATGCCATGGCGACTGGCAAGATCGGCAGCATGCGCCGCGTCGAGACGAGCCCGGCCTTCGCCGGGTCCGGCGAGACCATTGAGGCCGGGCCCTGGGAGGATGTGCCTCTCGAACCGGAATCGGTCAACCTCGTGCTCTCGCCGCTCGCCCTGCACCTCGTCAACGACACGCCGGGGACGCTGATCCGCATCCGTCGCGCCCTGAAGCCGGACGGGCTCTTCCTCGCCGCCATTCCCGGAGCCGGCACGCTTGGCGAACTGCGCGACGTTCTCCTGTCTGCCGAGGCGGAACTGACGGGCGGCGCCAGCCCGCGCGTCGTTCCCTTTGCGGATGTCCGCGATGTCGGGGCGCTTCTGCAGCGCGCAGGCTTCGCATTGCCGGTCGTCGATATCGAGACCTATACCGTCCGCTACGATTCACTTTTCGGGCTGATGCGCGACCTTCGCGCCATGGGCATGACCAACCCGCTCGCGGGCCGTAGCCGTGTGCCGGTAACGAGGGCGTTCTTCGTACGGGCTGCGGAGCTTTACGCCGAGCGTTATTCCGATCCGGACGGCCGCATCCGCGCCACCTTCTCGATCATCTATGCATCGGGCTGGGCGCCGCATGAAAGCCAGCAGCAACCGCTGAAGCCGGGCTCCGCGAAGATGCGGCTGGCCGACGCCCTGCGCAAGGAAACGGAATAAATCCGTCAGTCCATGGCGTTGTTGTAGGTGTCGGCAATTCCGCCGAACAGCGCGTCCATCGCCTCATAGTAGTCGCCCAAGGCAGCAAAAAGGGCCACGGCCAGGATCGAGATCAGCAGGCCGTATTCCACCGCCGTCGCCCCGCCTTCGTCGCGCATGAAGATCCGAAGGAGACGCATGGGCTGTCCTTTTTAAGGAGAAATCGCTGAACTGCCCCCACCCTACGGTGGAATCGTTAATTAGCAGTCATTACCGGAACCGTAGCCCTGCACGATGCAGACCGAGCCCGGCGTTTCCTGCAGCACGCTGCGGCGGATTGTGTAGACCTTCGTGCCCTTTTCGGCAGGCTTGATCGACCCTGTCGTGATCCGGTCGAAATCTTCCTGAACATGCGCCAGCCGCTCGTCGCTGCGGTCTGCCAGCATCGGCGTCACGATCAGTGCAAGCGCAATGGCAGCCGTGCCGAACAGGAGCGCGATATTGAGCACACCGGTCTTGCCGGAGCCATGCGTCGACCGCTGCCGAACCCGCACAGTTTTCCAGAATTCCTCGTCCATGCCTTCGAAGTCTCGTAAACGCGGTTACTTGGTGAGCCCCAAAGGTGCCACAATCGGCTAAACGAACCCTTAACGCAGAATGAATTCGATTCTTCTAATTTTAATGATCAAAGCAGGTCTTGAAGGATCGGTATCAACGGCTCGTCGGCAGGCGGCATGGGGTAATCCCGCAATGCGTTCGGCCGCACCCATTTGATCGCCTGCCCTTCCCTGCCGACCGGAATTCCCTCGTAACGCCGGCAGATATAAAGCGGCATCAGAAGGTGGAAGGTCTCGTAGGTATGGCTGGCGAAGGTGAGCGGTGCCAGGCACGGGATCTTCGTCGTGATGCCAAGCTCTTCGTCGAGTTCGCGCACCAGCGTCTCTTCCGGCGTTTCGCCCGGCTCCACCTTGCCGCCTGGAAATTCCCAAAGGCCTGCCAGAGCCTTGCCCTCGGGACGCTGTGCGAGCAGGATCCGCCCGTCGGTATCGATCAGGGCACAGGCGGCAACCAGCAGGAGCTTGCGAGGAACCTCGTTCATGCCGGTACCTCCCGCCGCCAGTAGCGGTATTCATAGGCCTTGCGGAAGCCGAACCTGCGATAGAGCGCAAGCGCCGGCGCGTTGTCGGCAACGACCTGCAGCCAGGCCGAACGCGCGCCGCTGATGCGTGCCCAGCGCAGTGCCGAGGAGAGAATTTCCGTGCCGATCCCCTCTCGCCGATGTGCTTCAGCGACGGCAAAGGAAATAATCCCGGCCAGATCGTTGTCCTGCACGCAGAGCGCCATCGCGATCGGTCCGTCGATGGCACTCTCTTTGAGGAAGAAGCCCGACGGCGGCTTGATGGCCGAGAGAATTTCCGCCATCGCCGGCTTCAGCACGGCATCCTCGCCGTTGACCGCAAGCGTCGCATCGATGAACCGGCCGACGTCGTGGCTCGGCAGGTAGTCGAGCGTATCGGGCAGTTCCAGTGCCGTAAGATCGACGGTCAGCACGTCGACCGTTTCGAAGGACTGCCACCCTTCGGCCTCGAGGTGGTCGAGCAACAGGGGTGGCGCCAGCGGCGTCTCGCGGACGATAAGAGGCCGGCCATAGCTTTCGAACCGCTTGCGCGCCTTCTGAAGCCGCGTCGCCATGTCCCGATGATCGGAAGGGTCGAGCGGTACGATGCAGTTCAGACGCTTGGAGGGATGGCCGCCGGTGAGCCTCACCTGCCAGCTTCCGTCATAAACGACGGACGCCGCCGGCCAGGCCCGGAAGCCTACGGCTTCGAGGCGTCGCACCAGCGGCAGGTCGCCTTGCGGAGATGATGACTGTATCAATCCTGTCAGCTCCGATAGTCGCCGTTGATGGCGACATATTCCTTGGTCAGATCGCAGGTCCAGACGGTCGCCCTGCCGTTGCCGAGACCGATGTCGACCCTCACCGGGATGTCTTCCTCTTTCATGACCGCCGTGGTGGCGGCTTCCGAATAGGCAGGATCGCGCTCGCCGTCCACGGCCACCCGCACATCGCCGAACCAGATCGCCAGGCGGTCACGGTCGGCCATCTCGCCGGATTTACCGACCGCCATGACGATGCGGCCCCAGTTGGCATCCTCGCCGGCGATCGCCGTCTTGACCAGGGGGGAATTGGCGATCGAAAGCGCAATCTTTTTGGCCGCCGCATCGCTCTCGGCGCCGGTCACGGTGATTTCGACCATCTTGCGGGCGCCCTCGCCGTCGCGCACCACCTGCAGGGCAAGATCCTTGAGCAGATCGTTGAGCGCGGCACGAAAACCTTCGAGGCGGACATCGTCGGCGCTCTCGACACGCGCCTGACCGTCCTCAGCCGCGGCACCGGTCGCAAACAGCATCAGTGTGTCGGAGGTGGAGGTGTCGCTGTCGACGGTGACCGAATTGAAGCTGGGGCCGACTCCGGCCGAGAGCAGCGTCTGAAGCACCGGCGCGGCGATATCCGCATCGGTCGCCACGAAGGACAGCATGGTCGCCATGTCGGGAGCGATCATGCCTGCACCCTTGGCGATACCGTTGATCGTCACCTTCACGCCGCCGATCTCGGCGGTGCGGGTCGCCACCTTCGGATAGGTGTCGGTGGTCATGATCGCCTTGGCTGCCTCGATCCAGAAGTCACCGGACGCCTGGCCGTGCATGTCGCCGAGGACCCCGGCAAACTTCGTGGCATCCAGCGGTTCGCCGATCACGCCGGTCGAGGCGAGATAGACTTGTGTTTCGTCGCAACCCACGGCTTCTGCGGCCGACTTGGCCGTGAGTGCGGTCGCAGCCTTGCCTTTCACGCCGGTAAACGCATTGGCATTGCCGGAATTGACCACCACGGCACGCGCGGCGCCGTGCGGCAGATTGGCGCGGCAGAAATCGACCGGAGCCGAAGGGCATTTGGAACGGGTGAAGACCCCCGCCACGGAAGCCGGCTTGTCGAAAACCATCAGAAGCACGTCGGTGCGGTTCTTGTACTTGATGCCGGCGGCGGCAGTCGCCATGCGCAGACCGCGCAGTGCGGGCATATCTGGATAGGATTTCGGAGCGAGCGGAGAAACGGAAGCGGACATCTAAATAACCTGGCTCAATAAGGAAAGGCCCGGAAAATCCGGGCCTCAGGGTGGCTCTTTGGACGGTTACTGCTGTACAGGAACAGCCGGCGCCTCGCCCGCTTCCCGCATCTTGTTGACGTCGTCGTAGCCCTTCTTGAGGGCTTCATCCACGATCTCGACCTTCTGGTCGGTCTTGGCCTTCTCGATCAGCGCCACATACTTGTCGCGCATGACGAGCTGACGGACCTGATCCTCGACCTGATCGAGACCCGGAGGCGGAGCGTCGCGCTTGTCCTCGAGCTTGATGACATGGAAGCCGAACTGCGACTGAACCGGGGTCTTGGTATAGGCACCCTTTTCGAGAGCGAACGCGGCTTCCTCGAATTCCGGCACCATGCGGCCGCGGCCGAACCAGCCGAGGTCACCACCTTCGTCCTTGTTGGAATCCTGCGACTTTTCCTTGGCGATCGCGGCGAAGTCCTTGCCCTTGTCGAGATCGGCGATCACTGCCTTTGCCTCGTCCTCGGTCTTCACGAGAATGTGGCGGGCATGTATCTCTTCCTGCTTCGGAATGCCCGCGATTTCCTTGTCGTAGCGGGCTTTCACCTCATCTGCGGTGACCGCATCGATGACATGCTTGCGGAAATAGGCATTGTGGAGTTCACGGTCGCCGATATAGGCCATCCGCTTCTTGAAATCTTCGGTATCCTTGACGCCTTCGGCAATCGCGCCGGAGGCCAGAAGCTTGACGTCAATGGCGCCCGAAAGAGCCGCGACCTTCTTCTGCTCATCCGGAAGCTGGGCGAGCTGCGGGTCGAGATTCTGGATTGCGAGGTCGAGCTCCGACTGACGGATTTCCAGGCTGCCCACCTTGGCGACGACGGCGTCGTCCGCCGAAAATGCCGGGGCCTGGGCGAAGATCGCAGCGGCGAGCGCGGCCGTTACGAGGAATTTGTGGCGCAACATCGATTTACCTTTCAATAGGGCGCCGGCTTCAGAACGTCTGAATCCGGCCGGAAAACCTTCACAAACACCGGATTGTGGCCATTCTGTATCGGCCGCCACCGTTGACATAATTCGACCCCCCTCTTATCTGTCACGCAACTTCGCGTCCAGAGAGTTTCCGGGCGTGGCGGGTCATTTTGCCGTCATCAAACGACAACGGCAGCACGGCTCGCCGTCCCGAGAACTGAGATCAGAAAGGACCATTCGTATGGTCAGCCTTGGCGGCATTGCCCGCAAATTGTTCGGTTCAGCAAACGACCGCCGCCTGCGCGGCTACCAGCCGAACATAGACGCCATCAATGCGATCGAAGAAAAGACCAAGGCTCTCTCCGACGGGCAGCTGGCAGCCCAGACCGCGGAGTTCAAGAAACTGCTCGCCGAGGGCAAGACGCTCGACGACATCCTCATCCCGGCCTTCGCCGTCGTGCGCGAAGCGTCCCGCCGCGTCCTCGGCATGCGCCCCTTCGACGTGCAGCTGATGGGCGGCATGATCCTTCACGACGGCGCCATCGCCGAAATGAAGACCGGCGAAGGCAAGACGCTGGTGGCAACCCTGCCCGTCTACCTCAATGCGCTCTCCGGCAAGGGCGTCCACGTGGTGACAGTCAACGACTACCTCGCCCGCCGCGATGCGATGACGATGGGCAAGCTCTACGGCTTCCTCGGCCTGACTACCGGCGTCATCGTCCATGGCTTGAGCGACGAGGAGCGTCACGCAGCCTATGCCTGCGATATCACCTACGCCACCAACAACGAACTCGGCTTCGACTATCTGCGCGACAACATGAAATACGAGCGTAGCCAGATGGTGCAGCGCGGCCACAACTATGCGATCGTCGACGAAGTGGACTCGATCCTGGTCGACGAGGCGCGTACGCCGCTCATCATTTCCGGTCCACTCGACGACCGCTCCGAACTCTACAACACGATCGACGCCTTCATTCCATTGCTCTCGCCGGAAGATTACGAGATCGACGAGAAGCAACGGTCAGCCAACTTCTCGGAAGGCGGCACCGAAAAGCTCGAGAACCTGCTTCGTCAGGCGGGTCTTCTGAAGGGCGAAAGCCTCTATGACGTCGAGAACGTCGCCATCGTTCACCACATCAACAACGCGTTGAAGGCCCACAAGCTCTTTACCCGCGACAAGGACTACATCGTCCGCAACGACGAGATCGTCATCATCGACGAGTTCACGGGCCGCATGATGCCCGGCCGCCGTTATTCGGAAGGCCAGCACCAGGCGCTCGAAGCCAAGGAAAAGGTACAGATCCAGCCGGAGAACCAGACGCTCTCCTCGATCACCTTCCAGAACTATTTCCGCATGTACGGGAAGCTCGCCGGCATGACCGGCACGGCTTCGACGGAAGCGGAGGAATTCGGCAACATCTACAAGCTCGAAGTGGTCGAAGTGCCGACCAACATGCCGATCCAGCGTATCGACGAGGACGACGAGGTCTACCGGAGCTTCGATGAGAAGTTCAAGGCGATCATCGCGGAGATCAAGGATGCCCACGAGCGCGGTCAACCGGTCCTCGTCGGCACCACCTCGATCGAAAAGTCCGAACTGCTGGCAACCATGCTCCGCCAGTCCGGCTTCGAGAACTTCCAGGTTCTGAACGCCCGCTACCATGAACAGGAAGCCTATATCGTCAGCCAGGCCGGCGTGCCGGGTGCGGTGACGATCGCCACCAACATGGCCGGCCGCGGTACCGACATCCAGCTCGGCGGCAATATCGACATGCGTCTCGAGCGGGAACTCGCGGAGATCGAGGACGAAGCGGAGCGCAACGCCAAGGAAGCCGCGATCCGCGAGGAAGTGAAGCATCTCAAGGAAAAGGCGCTCGCCGCCGGCGGTCTCTACGTCATCGCCACCGAACGCCACGAAAGCCGCCGCATCGACAACCAGCTGCGCGGCCGTTCCGGCCGTCAGGGCGACCCCGGCCGCTCGAAATTCTACTTGTCGCTCCAGGACGACCTGATGCGCATCTTCGGCTCCGACCGCATGGAAGGCATGCTGCAGAAGCTCGGTCTGAAGGAAGGCGAGGCGATCGTCCACCCCTGGATCAACAAGGCGCTCGAACGTGCCCAGAAGAAGGTCGAAGCCCGCAACTTCGATATCCGCAAGAACCTTCTGAAATATGACGACGTCACCAACGACCAGCGCAAGGTGATCTTCGAGCAGCGCCTCGAGATGATGGATTCCGAGGACGTTTCGGAAGTGGTCGAAGAGATGCGCACCGAGGTCATCGAGGTTCTCGTCGCCAAGCACATCCCCGAGCGCGCCTATGCCGAACAGTGGAATGCGCCGGGGCTGCGCGAGGATGTGGAACGCCAGCTCAACCTGGATCTTCCGATCGAGGATTGGGTCCAGGAGGAAGGCATCGGCGAGGATGACATCCGCGAGCGCATCACCGAGGCGGCAAACAAGGCTAACGCCGATCGCCGCGAACGCTTCGGCGCCGATATCATGAATTACGTGGAGCGGTCCGTGCTGCTCCAGACGCTCGACCACCTGTGGCGCGAGCATATCGTCAACCTCGACCATCTGCGCTCGGTCATCGGTTTCCGCGGTTATGCCCAGCGCGATCCGCTGCAGGAATACAAGGCCGAGGCCTTCGAACTCTTCCAGGCACTGCTCGCAAACCTGCGCGAGGCGGTAACGGCCCAAATGATGCGCGTCGAACTCGTGCAGAACCCTGAGCCGCCGGCACCACCGCCGGTCTTCGAAGGACATCACATCGACCCGACAACGGGCGAAGACCAGTTCACCGGCCAGGACGGCGAAAACTTCATCGCCGCTGCGCAGGACCGCCATCCGGAAGACCAGTCCACCTGGGGCAAGGTCGGCCGCAACGAAGCCTGCCCCTGTGGCTCGGGCAAGAAATACAAACACTGCCACGGCGCCTTCGAACAGGTCTGAGACTTAAGGTAAGTCGATGCTCAGGCTTCGGCGCGCTCTTCCTGCGCCGAGGCCGCACAGACATCCCGGACGCAGCCGCGCAGCCATCGATGGGCGGGATCGGCATCCATCCGGGGATGCCAGAGCAGCGATACCGTTATCTCCGGCATCGGAACTGGAAGCGGGAAGCTGAACAGCCCCTTCCGCAGGTTGCCGGTGTGGCGATCAGGAACTGTGGCGATCAGGTCCGAGGCTCCCGCCAGGGCCAGCGCAGCGGAAAAGCCGCCGACGACCGTGACGATCTCCCGCCTGGACCCCAGGGCCTCGAGAGCCTCGTCGAACGGGCCTTTGTCGAACCCCCGCCGTGACACCAGCACGTGCCTGCCCGCCGCGTAGCGGGAAAGCGTCATCTCGCCGAGGCTCAGCGGATGGCCGATCCGCACCACGCCGACGAAACGATCGCGGAACAAGGCCTGCACGCGCACCTCCGGACCGGTCGCCTCCCCCACCACGCCCGTTTCCAAATCGACCGTGCCATCACGCAAAGGGTCACTGTCCTTGTCCGGCTTCGGTATGAAACGCAGCTGGACGCCGGGAGCCTGCTCTCCGGCCAATGTAATAAGCCGCGGCCCGAAATTCTCGACGAAGCCGTCGCTGGTGCGCAGCGTGAATGTCCGGACGAACCTCTTGAGATCGAGGCTTTCGGCAGGCCGCAGCACCGCTTCGGCATCCTGCACGAGCTGGCCGACCCGTTCGCGCAGTTCGAGCGCTCGGGGCGTCGGCACCAGGCCGCGCCCGGCTCTGACCAGAAGCGGATCGCCCGTCGTTTCGCGCAGCCGCGCCAGTGCCCGGCTCATGGCGGATGGACTGAGCCGCAGGCGTTTGGCAGCGCGTGCGACGCTGCCTTCGGCAAGCAGCACATCAAGGGTGACAAGCAGGTTGAAATCTGGATGCGACATGCGTCGAGGATAGCATAGAGGTGGCCGCATGACATGGCGTTGAATGCATGAATTTAATGCAAATAATGCGTCTTCCGCCATGTCAGGAAAGCACGTTACGTTTCATTGGGCTGATCGCCGAACGGAGCTTGTGACAATGCAGATCAACATGAAACCAGACCTCGCGGCGACCGCAAGCAGCGGGGAATTGCGTTCGGCCCGCGGCGCACTCGCGGCCATTTCCCTTTCCATGTTGCTCTCCTCGCTCGGAACGAGCATCGCCAATGTCGGCCTCCCGGCCATGGCGTCCTCGTTCGGCGCCTCCTTTCAGGAGGTCCAATGGGTCGTGCTGGCCTACCTCCTCGCCATCACCGTCCTCATCGTCGGTGTCGGGCGGCTCGGCGATATTGTCGGTCGGCGGCGGTTGCTGCTCGTCGGACTTGCGTTATTCATGCTCGCCTCCATCGCCTGCGGCGGTGCGCCGACCCTCGGGATACTTATCGCAGCCCGGACGGCACAGGGCCTTGCAGCGGCCATCATGATGGCGCTCGCCATGGCGGTTGTCGCGGAAATCGTACCGAAGGAAAGAGCCGGGAGCGCCATGGGGTTGCTCGGAACCATGTCGGCAGTGGGCACGGCCCTTGGACCGTCGCTCGGAGGTGTTCTGATCGCGGCAAGCGGATGGCGGGCGATCTTCCTGATCAGCGTCCCGCTCGCGGCGCTCGCCTTTGTTCTCGCCTGTCGATATCTGCCCTCCCCCGGGCCGGCAACGAACCGTCACGACAAGCCACAATTGGACATCCTGGGGACGGCGCTGCTGGCACTGACGCTTTCAGCCTATGCACTTGCCACCACGCTTGGACGCGGCAGCTTCGGCCCTCTGAATGCAGCGCTGCTGGCGGCGGCGATCGTGGGGTTTTGTGTGTTTCTATTCGCCGAAACCAGAACGGCATCGCCCTTGATCCGGCCGGCCATGCTGCGCGATCCGTCGTTGGCCGCCGGCCTTGCCATGAGCACACTCGTCTCGACAGTGATCATGGCCACCCTTGTTGTCGGCCCGTTCTACCTTTCCCGATCGCTCGGGCTCGATGCGGCTCTTGTCGGGCTCGCCATGTCGACCGGACCCGTAGTCTCAGCGCTGACCGGCTGGCCGGCCGGCCGCATGATGGACCGCTTTGGCTCTCCCCGCGCGACGTTTGTCGGCCTCCTGGCAATGATGTCGGGCTCCCTCGCCCTCGCGATGCTGCCGAGGACGTTCGGGATAGGAGCATATGTCACGCCCCTCGCCGTCATGACGGCCGGCTATGCTCTCTTCCAGGCTGCCAACAACACGGCTGTCATGGCGGATATCCAGCCGCATGAGCGAGGCTTGGCTTCGGGCCTGCTGAACCTCTCGCGCAACCTCGGCCTCACCACCGGCGCATCCGTCATGGGCGCCATATTCGCGGTGGCGTCGGGAGCGAGCGATGTGACCGTGGCGTCCGCCGATGCGATTGCCATCGGGATGCACTCCGCTTTCGCCACGGCGGCCGGATTGATCGCCGTCGCACTCGCAGTCGCGGCGGCAAGGCATGCGGCCGCAAGCCGTCCCGCTTCACCCGCAAGAACGCCCTGACTTATCGAATGAAACCGAGCTTTTTAACCATCCGGCGAACCCTTTCTTAACCCTGCTGTGGCAACACTTTCGCAATTGTTCCCCGTCGTCGCTACGAGTATTGCGTGCCCATCATGGCGGTCATCGAAACAGCGGAGAGATTGCTGCCGCCAGGCCTGCGCGCCCGGCTTCATCCGCTGACGCGCAAGCTGGAAACGATCCTCACCGACGACGACGAGACGGCACGCGCCCAGCGCCGGGCGCTGATCGCATTCGTCATCCGCATCTTCAGCGCAGCGATCGCCTTCATCTCGCAGATCATCCTTGCCCGCCTGATGGGCGAGTTCGAATACGGCATCTTCGCCTTCGTCTGGGTTGTCGTCGTGCTCGCCGGCAACCTCTCCTGCCTAGGCTTCCACACCTCCGTGATCCGTTTCCTGCACCAGCACAAGGCCCGCGGCGAAGTGGAAACCGTACGCGGCCTCAATCTGGCCGTCCGTCTGGTGGCCTTCGCCTCGGCGAGCTTCATCGGCGCCGTCGGCCTCGTTTTTCTGCAGGTCTTTGACGACCGGCTCGAGGCCTATTACCTGGTGCCGATCTCGCTTGCCTTCTTCACCATGCCGATGATCGCGCTCGGAGACGTGCTGGACGGCACGGCGCGTTCGAACGGCTGGACGGTGACGGCGCTGAGCCCCACCTATCTGATCCGGCCGACCCTGATCCTCGTCTTCATGCTGGCTGCACTCTGGTTCGGCGCTCCGCGCACCGCCGTGACCGCCATGGAAGCGGCTCTTGCCGCAACCTATGTGACGACACTCCTGCAGCTTCTGCGCCTGACCCTCCGCCTGCGCCACCTCTACGGGATCGGTCCCAGGCGTTTCGAAATGGGCGCCTGGTTCCGCTATTCGCTGCCGCTCTTTCTGGTGGACGGCATCGGTTTCCTCCTGACCAATGCGGACGTCGTGGTCGTCGGCCTCTATCTGCCGCCTGACCAGGTGGGCATCTACTACGCGGCCGCCAAGACGATCGTGCTCGTCCAGTTCGTCTATTTCTCCATCAAGGCCGCCGCCGGCCCCCGTTTCTCGGCCATCATGGCGGAGAAGGACATGACGGCGCTCGCAGCCTTTGCCGGGCAGATGGCTCGCTGGAGTTTCTGGCCGTCACTTGCCGTCGGTCTCTTGGCGCTTGCGGCCGGCGAGCTGCTGCTCTCGCTCTTCGGCAGCGCCTTCACCGCCGGTTACTGGCTGATGGCGATCCTCTTTGCCGGCATCCTCGCCAAATCGATGATCGGGCCTGGCGAGGTGCTGCTCAGCATGGCGGGACACCAGAACCTCTGCGTCCTGCTCTATGCCGTCACCCTTACGGCCAGCATCGGCCTCAACATCGCTCTCATTCCCCATTTCGGCCTTGTCGGCGCCGCGACCGCAACGGCATCGGCAATGATGATCGAGGCGGTGTTGCTGCATATCGCGGTACGTCGCACCCTCGGCATCGTGCTCTTCGCCTTTGCCGAGCCCATGCCCTCCGTTCCTTCAAAGGCTTCCTGACCATGGCTCAACCACCGATCAGCGGCGAATTCGAGGGCAATGGCGGCGGGCATTTTCCGCCTATCCAGCGGTTCCGCACCGAGCGCCCGGACGCCGACGCGCGGCTGCCGATAGGGCGGTCGGGCCGCGAACTCTGCCTCTATCCGGCAGCCTTCGGCTACGATCTCCAGGAGGAGCTGGAATTCCTCTCCAATCGGGCCATGGAGCCCAATATCTTCTTCTCGGCAAGATTGCTGGCGCCCGCCATGCCTCGTGTCGAGGACAAGCAGGTCCGCCTGGCGCTGATCCGCGATGAAAGCGGGGCGCGCAGCCGCCTCAGACTGCTGATGCCCTTCACCATCGAAAAACCCGGCTTCTCGATGGGGGCATCGATCATCCGCACCTGGGCCAATCCCTTCGGCCCGCTCGGCACTCCGCTCGTCGATGCCGAAGATGCCGCCGAAACGATCGACAATCTCTTCGAGGCGCTGACCCTCCGGGAGGCACGGCTTCCCGGCGTGCTGGTGTTGCCGGACGTACGCCTCAATGGCCATTTCGCTCAGCTTGCCAAGGCCGTCGCGATCGGCCGCAACCTGCCGGTGGCGGTCACCGATCCGTTCCGGCGGCCGATGCTGGAGAGCCTGCTCGATGGCGAGGCCTATCTGAAACACGCGGTATCTCCGCATCATTTCCGTGAGATGCGCCGCGTCTGGCGCAATCTCGCAGCCCGCGGCACCCTTGCCTATTCGGTCGCCCGTCAGCCGGAGGAGGTCCGGCTGCGGATGGAGGAATTCCTGCTGCTCGAGGCGAAAGGCTGGAAGGGTCGCCGACGCTCCGCCCTCATCAATGACCGCTTCCGCTCGGCTTTTGCCCGCGAGGCGATCACCAATCTTGCCGAAGTCGATGCGGTGCGCATCCACACGGTCGATTTCGACGGCCGCGCCATCGCCTCGCTCGTCGTCTTCCTCATGGCTGGCGAAGCCTATACCTGGAAAACGGCCTACGACGAGAATCTCTCCTCCTATTCGCCCGGCAAGCTTCTGATGATGAAGCTGACGGAATGGCATCTGGAAGACGCCAACATCACCCGCACCGACAGCTGCGCCGTGCCTGATCATCCGATCATGAGCCGCTTTTGGGAGGAGCGTGAGGAGATGGGTACGCTGGTGATCGGGCTCAACCAGAACGGCGACCGCGACGTGCGCCAGGTGGCAGCGCAGCTCCACCTTTACCGCAACACCCGCAACATGGCCCGCATCCTCAGGGAAAAGATCCTGTCGATCGCCGGCCGCTCGGAATAATCACTCCGCGGCCGCTTTTTCACGAAGCAGACGGCGGATGACCTTGCCGCTGGTGGTCAGTGGAATCTCGTCCACAAAGGCGACCTCGCGCGGATATTCGTGCATGGAAAGCCGCGTCTTCACCCATTCGCGGATCTCAGCCGCCAGTTCTGGGCTCGGATCGTAGCCGGGTGCGACGACGATATAGGCCTTGACGATTTCCGTGCGGATCGGATCCGGCTTGCCGACGACCGCCGCCAGACGAACGGCGGGGTGCCCGCCCAGACAGTCCTCGATCTCGCTCGGGCCGATGCGGTAGCCGGAGGAGGTGATGATGTCGTCGTCGCGGCCGATGAACTCCACATACCCGTCCTCGTCCCGGCGGCCAAGATCGCCCGTCGCCAGCCAGTCCCCGACGAACTTGGATTGCGTCGCCGCCTCGTCGTTCCAATAGCCGAGGAACATCACCGGGTCCGGCCGGCGGATGGCGATCTGTCCAGTCTGCCCTGCGGAACGCTCGATACCCTTTTCATCGATGACGCCGACGATATGTCCCGGCACCGGGCGCCCGATCGCACCGCCGCGCGACACTCCGAGATGGGCGGCCGAGGAGAGAACGAAATTGCATTCGGTCTGACCGTAGAACTCGTTGACGGTGAGCCCGATCGCCGATTTGGCCCAGTCGTAGGTCTCCCGGCCAAGCGCCTCGCCGGCCGAAGCGATCGTGCGCAGCTTCAGATCGTATTTCGCCCGCGGTCTCTCGACCGCCTTCAGAAGACGCAGAGCGGTCGGCGGGATGAAGGCATTGCGGACATCCATCTCCGCCATGATCCGGAAAGCCATGTCGGCGTCGAATTTCTGGGCCGGCGAGGAGACGACGGGAATGCCGAGCATCAGCGCCGGCATCAGCACGTTGAGGAGGCCCCCTGCCCAGGCCCAGTCGGACGGCGTCCAGATCCGGTCGCCCGCCTGCGGCGCAAATTCATGCGCCAGCTGAAAACCGGGAATATGACCGGCCAGCACCCGATGTCCGTGGAGCGCCGCCTTCGGCGGTCCCGTCGTACCGGAGGTGAAGATCATCAGCGCCGGATCGTCAGGACCGGTCGCCGCAACTTCAAAAACCGGCGGGTGGGCCGAGATCAGTCCATCGAGCGAAACCAGTCCAGCCTGCGGCGCGACGTCCGGCGTCACGACGACATGCTTCAGATCCGGCAGCCGTTCGCGCAGTTCAACAAGGCGCGAAAGGCCGAAAGCGTTGGTGACGACCGCCGTCGTACCGGACACCCTCAGACGATATTCGAGTGCCTCGGCGCCGAAGAGCAGGGCAAGCGGCAGCGCGATCGCGCCCATCTTGTAGATCGCCACATGTGCGATCACCGTCTCGAAGCTCTGCGGCAGGAGAAGCGCGATGCGGTCGCCGGCTTTCAGGCCGAGCGAAACGAAAGCGTTGGCAAGCGAGGCAGAGCGCGCCGAAAGTTCGCCATAGGTCAGAGAAAGATGCGCGCCATCGGGGTTGAAATGCTGCAGGCAGATGCGGTCCGGGTGTTTCGCCGCCCAGTCATCGCTGACCACCTCGCCCATGTTGAACCTTGGCGGGATGTCCCAGGCGAAATTGCGATAGATCTCCTCATAGGAGGCGCCGGCAGGCAGTTTCATGTGCAGTGCTTCTCATTTTGCTGCACCAGCTAACATCTTCGAAGTTTGAAATACAAGAGGGGCCACAAGCGGCCAGACGCAGGCTTCGCAGGCAAACCGGCGTCGCGCCATCTCGCCGGGAGACGGAAATGGAAAATCCCAGCCATCCAATAGGCACTTCAATCTTGCAAGACGCCACAGCCTCGTGATAGAGCGCTTGCCACTACCGAAGTGCCCCGTTGGCGGAATTGGTAGACGCGCCTGACTCAAAATCAGGTTCCGAGAGGAGTGCTGGTTCGATTCCGGCACGGGGCACCATTTTACAAGAGATGTCATTCGACCCGCTCGAAAAGACACTCACCACAAATCCTCCGCAAACTCACGAAAAAGTGCCGGACGAGGGACATTTTGTCTCCTCTGGGATCATTTACAGCGCGGCTGCATCTGCTCTAAGTGAGCCAATACCAGTGAGGAAAAGTGCATGGCGCTGACAGCTTCCACCCCCCGATCCCATGCCAGAATGGGCTACGCCATTGCCGTTACCTTGGGCATGGCGGCAACTGTCGGAGGCGCGCTCGCCTTCCAGTATATCGGCGGCTATATCCCGTGCGCGCTCTGCCTGCTGCAGCGCGATCCCTATTACTACGGCATTCCGGTCGGCATTCTCGGGATCGCCGCTTCCGCCGCCGGTCTTCCTGCCTGGATCACCCGCGCAACCCTCCTTGTCATCGGCATCATGATGCTGGTCGGCGCCAGCATGGGGGTCTATCACTCGGGCGTCGAATGGGCGTTCTGGGAGGGGCCTGCCAGTTGCGGCGGCGGGGCTGGTGTCACCACCAATGCCGGCAGCCTGCTTTCGGATCTGAATACGGTCCACGGCCCCTCCTGTACGGAAGCCGCACTTCGCGTGCTCGGCCTGTCATTCGCCGGCTGGAACGTCATTGCCAGCGTGGTTTTGGCGGGGATCGCATTTCTGGGTGCGAAAAAGGCCGCCTGAGGCGGCCTTGACGACTGAGATCAGGGCTGCAGTTCCGTATCCCAGTAGAGATAGTCCATCCAGCTTTCGTGCAGGTAGTTCGGCGGGAAAAGCCTGCCGTTGTTATGCAGATCCTGTACCGTCGGCTGATAGGGCTTCTGATGCGGGAACATGCCGGCCTGCTTCGGCAGCTTGCTGCCCTTCCTGAGATTGCAAGGAGAACACGCGGCCACCACGTTTTCCCAGGTCGTTTCACCGCCGTGGGCGCGGGGGACGACATGGTCGAAGGTCAGGTCGTCGTTTTCACCGCAATACTGGCACTCGAACTTGTCGCGCAGGAAGACGTTGAACCGCGTGAAGGCGGGGTTGCGGGTCGGCTGAATATAAGTTTTCAGGCTGACGACGCTCGGCAATTTCATGGAGAAGCTGGGAGAGCAGACCGAATGGTCGTATTCCGCGATGATATTGACCCGGTCGAGGAAAACCGCCTTGATCGCGTCCTGCCAGGACCACAGCGACAAGGGATAATAACTCAGCGGCCGGTAGTCAGCGTTCAACACGAGCGCCGGCAGGGCCTGCGGGGAGACTGCAATCGTCAAGTGACGCTCCTACCCGATTCGGCATCTGTACTTTCTATATTAGGTCCGTTGTTACAGGATTGTGAAGCCCAATAAATGCAGTGAGATACTTTGCCCCAGCTTCACGCAAGCGGGGCGACCTCGCGACGCATCCGGGCGGCATAATAGGCCCAGAAAAGCCGTGCCGCGACGGATCGCCACGGCCGCCAGACTTCCGCCAACGCGGCGAGATTTTTCGCCTGAGGCCGCGCCTCCAGCCCCAGAGCATGCCGGACTGCCGCCTGCAGGGCCACGTCGCCGGACGGAAAGATATCCGGATGCCCGCCGCAGAACATCAGATAGACTTCCGCCGTCCACGGACCGATGCCGGGAAGCGCTGTCATCGTCCGGATGGCCTCGACCGTTTCGAGCTCGCAGATCGATTCCAGATCAAAGCGTCCTTGCGAAATTGCTGTGGACAGATTGAGAAGAGTCGCTGCCTTCGCTCGCGAGAGGCCGAATGTGGCGACGACGGCTGGATCAAGCGCCGCATAGCCCGCGGCGGTGACCGGCCCGAGGGCGGTGATTCGCCTCCAGATCGCCTCCGCGCTCGCCCGCGAGACCATCTGCGACACGATGATCGAGGCGAGGCCGGCGAAACCCGGATCGTTGAGCCTGAGCGGCACCGGCCCGGCGGCTTCGGCAATTGCCACAAGCCGCGGGTCGAGCTCGACCAGCGCCTCCAGTCCCGCCTGGATATCCGAATGGCTACGGATGATCCGCACGACCTGCCTCCCATGGCTGTTTCACAAAAAGCATGGCAGAAGAAACCATGTCCGCCTTCTTCTCTGATAAACCGGTCTATCGGTTCGCGCCAAGCCCGAACGGGCTGCTTCATCTCGGCCATGCACTCTCCGCCCTCCTCAACCACGACATGGCAAGGACGGCGAATGGGCGGTTTCTGCTGCGCATCGAAGATATCGACCTCGCCCGCTGCACGCCGGAATTCGAGCAGGCGATCTATCGCGACCTTGCCTGGCTGGGGCTCGACTGGGAAAGACCGGTGCGGCGGCAATCGGAGCATTTCGGCACCTATCACGCCGCACTCGACCGGTTGACGGAGATGGGTCTCGTCTATCCGGCCTTCATGACCCGCGGCGACGTAAAGGCGGCGGTGGCGGCCTATGAGGCAGACGGAAATGTCTGGCCGCGGGATCCGGACGGCTCGCCGATCTATCCCGAGGACGACCGGCATCGAAGCGAGACGGAACGCCAACAGTTGATCGCCAGGGGCTTGCGGCACGCCCACCGGCTGGACATGCGCAAAGCACTTGACCTCGTCGGCCATCCGCTGGCCTGGACTGAAACCGGCGACGGCGGGCGCGGGCAGATTCCCGCCGATCCGGCGGCCTGGGGCGATGTCATCCTGTCCCGTTCGGATGCACCGTCGAGTTACCACCTCTCGGTAACGGTGGACGATGCCGCACAAGGGATAACGCATGTGGTGCGCGGGCTGGATCTCTTCGAGGCGACCGCGGTGCACCGGCTGCTGCAGGAACTCCTGGACTTGCCCGAGCCGCTCTACCATCACCATCGCGTTGTCTTGGGGAAGGACGGCAGGAAGCTGGCGAAAAGCGAGGGATCAACGGGACTTGCGGCCCTTCGCGACCAAGGCCTCCTGCCCGGGGACATCCGCCGGATGGTTGGCCTTTGAGGCCTCATCCTCCTCGCGCCGGCGCCGCTCTTTCTGAAGCCGCGACACCACCGAATATACCCGGT
Organism: Neorhizobium alkalisoli; assembly: GCF_002968635.1. GTDB lineage: Bacteria > Pseudomonadota > Alphaproteobacteria > Rhizobiales > Rhizobiaceae > Neorhizobium > Neorhizobium alkalisoli. The sequence goes on from NZ_PVBN01000012.1 coordinate 54,341, forward strand.
ACTTCATCAGTGCCGCGTTGAGTTCCGCGCCCAGCATGAAGATCACCGCCACCATATAGAGAAAGACCAGCACGATCATGATCGAGGCCAGCCCTGCATAGGTCGCGGCGTAATTGGCAAAGGTCGAGAGATAGGCCGCGAAACCCAGGCCGAAGCCGGTCCAGAGGACGATCGTCAGCGTGACGCCCGGCAGGACGTCGACGATGCGCCGGCCCCCGGCGGGCAACCATTTATGCGAAAGCAGAAGCCCGCTCATCAACACCAGCGCAGTGCCGTAAAGACCCCAATTGGCGGCCGTCGTCAGGTCGCTGATCAGCCAGGGAAATCGCGTCTCGGCAAAGCGCATCGCGACCGGAACGGCGACCAGCACGATGCTGATCAGGGCAAAGATGATGACCGCGACGATCACATAACCAAGGCTCGCGAGCCGCGTCACGTACCATGCCCGCGTTTCGGACACCCGGTAGGCGCGGTTGAGGGAAATACGCAACGCCTCCACCCCGTTGGAGGCAAAATAGGCTGCAGCCAATACGGAAACCGTAAGCAGGCCTCCCCGCGGCATGGTGAGAACACGCTGGATTTCGGAGGCGATCGGCGCGGCGATATCCGCCGGCCATGTATCGAACAGAAGATGCACGGCCGTATCGGAAAAGCCGCCGGCACCGAGAAAGCCCGCAAGAGCGGTCCCGAAGATCAGGAAGGGAAAGAGCGCCAGCAGACCCGAGAGCGCCACATGGCTTGCCATCGCCCAACCATCATCCTCGTTGAAGTGACAATAGGCGTCCCAAAGTACCTTGTAGGCCAGCCTGTACCACCGGAAGGGGCGGTTTTCCTCGGACAATGGCAACTCCGTTGTGACTTGGTGCGAAATATGGGAGGAACCCTTCCTGTTGTACAGGGACGAGATCACATGAATGAGAAAAGAACGATCATCATCACCGGCTGTTCCTCCGGTATCGGCGCGCACTGCGCCCGCGCCCTGAAAGCGGATGGCTGGAGGGTTTTCGCGACTGTACGCAAGCAAGCCGATCTCGCCGCGCTGGAAGCCGACGGCATCGAAGCACTGGTAATGGACTATACGAAGCCCGAGACCATAGCCGCTCTGGTCCAGACCGTGCGGGAGCGCACCGGTGGCCGGATCGACGCGCTGTTTAACAACGGCGCCTATGGACAGCCGGGAGCCGTGGAGGACCTTTCCACCGACGTGCTGCGCGAACAGTTCGAGACCAACTTCTTCGGCTGGCACGAATTGACGCGACTGCTGATCCCGATCATGCGCGCTCAGGGGCATGGCCGCATCGTCAACTGCTCCTCGATCCTCGGCCTCTTACCCTATCGCTATCGCGGCGCCTATACGGCTTCCAAATATGCCATCGAAGGCTTGACGATCACCCTGCGGATGGAGCTGCAGGGCAGCGGCATCGAAGTGAGCCTTATCGAGCCGGGGCCGATCACTTCGCGCTTCACCGCCAATGCGCTGATCAAATTCAACGAGCACATCGATCAGCAAGGGTCGGTGCATGCGGATCAATACAAGCGCCAGCTCAAACGTCTGGACGGGAGGGGGCAGATCAGCCGTCACAAGCTTGGTCCGGAAGCGGTCTATCAAGTCCTGGCGCATGCCTTGACCGCACCTCGTCCCCGACCCCATTATCTGGTAACGAAGCCCGCCAAGCAGGGCGCCTTCCTGAAAAGAATACTGCCGGCCGCGCTTTTTTATAAGCTCATGCGCCGGCTCGACTGAACGAAAGCAATCGGAAAATGTCCAGTTTCACCACTCTGCTTACCCTGATCGTCATGGGGCTCGTCGTGCTCGTCCTGATCCGCGGGCTGTTCAACATGCTGAAGGGGACGGATGCCAACAAATCCAACAAGCTGATGCAGTTGCGCGTCCTCTTGCAGGCGGTCGCGATCCTTCTCATCATGCTCACGCTCTGGATCACCGGCGGCGGACGCCCGAGCTGATTCCGGCGAACCGAGGGAACGGATGGTAAAGCTCAACAAGATATACACCCGCACCGGCGACAAGGGCACCACCGCCCTGGTCTCGGGTCCACGGCGGGAAAAATACGATCAGAGGGTGGAGGCCTACGGCACGGTCGACGAAACGAATTCCACCATCGGAATGGCGCGGCTCCACACGTCAGACCTGCCGGAGCTGGATGCGATGCTCTTCCGCATTCAGAACGACCTGTTCGACCTCGGCGCCGATCTCGCGACCCCCGACACGGGGGAAAAGCTGGATTACGAGCCGCTCCGCATCATCGAAGCCCAGTCGACCCGGCTTGAGAATGAGATCGATGCGCTGAATGCCCACATCGCCCCCCTCACCTCCTTCGTTTTGCCGGGAGGATCCCCCGCCGCCGCCTATCTGCACCTTGCGCGTACCGTGGCGCGCCGCGCGGAGCGGCTGATGGTCGAGCTTTCCCGGCAGGAGCCGGTTGGAACCGCGGCCCTGAAATACATCAACCGGCTTTCCGATTTCCTGTTCGTGGCGGCGCGCTCAGCCAACGACGGCGGCAAATCCGACGTGCTTTGGGTTCCGGGGAAAAACCGGTAGAACGGTAGCGGGGTAGGAGGGTCACCAATGTTCATCCCGCTGCACGACGCCGTCGAACTCAAATATATCCGCGTCCAGTACGTCACGATCGGCCTTATCGCTCTCGACGTTCTGGTCTGGTTGTTCACCACGCTCACAAGCCCGGATGTCGCGGAGCACACTTCCCTCGGCCTCGGCTTCATTCCGGCCGTGATCTTCGGTTACGCCGTGCTCGACCCCTCGCTCGCCATCGTGCCGGATGATGCGACCTTCATCACCTACTCCTTCCTGCACCTCGACTTCTGGCACCTCGCCTCCAACATGCTGTTCCTCTGGGTGTTCGGCGACAATGTCGAGGATGCGCTGGGGCACATCAAATTCCTGATCTTCTACCTGATCTGCGCCGCGGCCGGTGCCGCACTTCACGGGTTTGTCGGTCCTTCCTCGGAAGGGCCTCTGATCGGCGCATCCGGCGCGATTTCCGGCGTCGTCGCAGCCTATTTCCTCCTGCACCCGCGGGTGCGGGTCTGGGTGCTGGTGCTCTTCCGTATTCCGCTGCCGCTGCCCGCATTCATCCCGCTGACACTCTGGATCGTTCAGCAATTCGCCATGCTGGCACTCGATCTCGACGGCATGGTCTCCTGGGGCGCCCATGTCGGCGGGATCATCGCCGGGGGCATTCTGGTCATTTTCATGCGCCGCAAGGGCGTGCCGCTCTTCGACCGCACCATCGTAACGCCGAAAGCCGTGCGGACCGAGCCTGCCGCCAACGCCGCAATTGCTGTGGCCGAACCCGGCAGCAACCCGCGCTGACGGCGGGGCTTGACATTGACGTGCACGTAAACGTAATTTTCGCCGCGCAAAAACACTGCGGATGGCGAGACGACGTTGTATTCGAGAAAAAAATGCGTATCGATGTCGCCCACTGACAAATGAGGGAACGGCAAATGTCGCAATTTGCCGGTGAAGACAAGTCGAGGAAGGACCCCATGAAGATCCTGGTGCCTGTTAAGCGAGTGGTTGATTACAACGTGAAGATCCGTGTGAAGGCGGATGGCACGGGTGTCGAGCTTGCGAATGTGAAGATGTCGATGAACCCGTTCGACGAGATTTCCGTCGAAGAAGCGCTGCGTCTGAAGGAAGCGGGCAAGGCCGACGAGGTGGTGGTCGTGTCGATCGGGCCTGCCAAGGCGGAAGAGACGCTCCGGACCGCGCTTGCCATGGGGGCCGACCGGGCGATCCTGGTCGAGACGGACGACCTCGTGGAACCGCTCGCCGTCGCCAAGATCCTGAAGGGTATCGCAGACGCCGAACAGCCCGGACTGATCATCGTCGGCAAGCAGGCGATCGACGACGATAGCAACCAGACCGGCCAGATGCTGGCGGCGCTGCTCGGTTCGGCGCAGGCGACCTTCGCCTCGAAGATCGAGATCGGGGACGGTTCGGCAAAGGTGACCCGCGAAGTCGACGGCGGCCTGCAGACGATCGAGATCAAGCTTCCGGCGGTGGTGACCACCGACCTGCGCTTGAACGAGCCGCGCTATGCCTCGTTGCCGAACATCATGAAGGCGAAGAAGAAGCCGCTCGACAAGAAGAGCCCGGCCGATTTCGGTGTTTCCACCGCACCCCGCCTGAAGGTCCTGAAGACCGAAGAGCCGGGTGGCCGTAAGGCCGGCGTCAAGGTGAAGTCGGTCGAGGAGCTGGTCGCCAGCTTGAAGACCGCCGGCGTGCTCTAAGCGTAGGACAAGGATTTTACGACAATGGCTATTCTTCTTCTCGCAGAACACGACAACAACAACCTCAACGACCAGACCGCCAAGGCGCTGACGGCGGCGTCCCAGATCGCCAGGGATCAGGGAAGCGACGTGCATGTGCTGGTCGCCGGCTCCGGTGCCGGGGCTGCGGCCGAGCAGGCCTCCAGGCTTGCCGGGGTTTCCAAAGTGCTGCTCGCCGACGATGCGAACCTTGCCAACAATCTCGCCGAACCGCTGGCCGACCTGATCGTCTCGCTGGCCGGCTCCTATGACACGCTCATCGCTCCGGCCACGGCTTCCGCCAAGAACGTCATGCCGCGGGTCGCGGCCCTGCTCGACGTCGCCCAGGTCTCGGAAATCATCGAGGTGATCTCCGCCGACACCTTCAAGCGGCCGATCTATGCCGGCAATGCGCTCCAGACGGTGCAGGCGACCGACGCCAAAAAGGTCGTCACGGTGCGCACCGCCTCCTTCCAGGCGGCCGGTGACGGCGGTTCGGCGTCGGTCGAGACCGTTTCCGCCGCTGCCAACCCGGGGGTCTCGTCCTTCGTGTCGGACGCTCTGTCGTCGTCGGAACGTCCGGAACTGACCTCCGCCAAGATCATCATTTCCGGCGGCCGGGCGCTCGGCTCGGCGGAAAAGTTCAAGGAGGTCATCCTGCCGGTGGCCGACAAGCTGGGGGCCGCCGTCGGCGCCTCCCGCGCCGCCGTCGATGCCGGTTATGCCCCGAACGACTGGCAGGTCGGCCAGACCGGCAAGGTGGTCGCGCCCGACCTCTATATCGCGGCCGGCATTTCCGGTGCCATCCAGCATCTCGCCGGCATGAAGGATTCGAAGGTCATCGTCGCCATCAACAAGGACGAGGAGGCACCGATCTTCCAGGTCGCCGACTACGGCCTCGTCGGAGACCTCTTCGAAATCCTCCCAAAGCTCGAAAAGGCGCTTTAAAGTTTTGTTCATTTCGCAAGCGCGAAAAATGCTGGCAAAACGGCAAGCAGCGGAATAACAATCTGCCGGACTGTATCCACACAGTCCGGCATTTCTATAAGATGGGCGCAGCGCAGCGCCTCGGGAGCGAAACCCAGGGAAACCAACAATGAGTTCGGTCATGAAGAATATCGGCATCATCGGAGCGGGCCAGATGGGCTGCGGCATAGCCCATGTCTCGGCTCTCGCCGGTTACAAGGTGCAGATGTACGACCTTTCCCCGGACCGGATCGAGGCTGCGCTTGCCACGATCAACGGCAATCTTGCCCGCCAGGTCGGCCATGGCAAATTGACCGATGACGAACGCAAGGCCGCGCTTTCCCTCATCTCCGGCTCGGCTGACCTGAACGACCTCGCGCCGATGGACATGGTGATCGAGGCCGCGACTGAGGATGAGAGCGTCAAGCGCAAGATCTATGCCCAGGTCTGTCCGGTCCTGAAGCAGGAAGCCCTGCTCGCCACCAATACGTCTTCGCTCTCGATCACCCGGCTCGCTTCCGCCACCGACCGGCCGGAACGTTTCATGGGTATCCATTTCATGAACCCGGTGCCGGTGATGAAACTCGTTGAACTGGTGCGCGGCATCGCGACCGACGAGCCGACCTTCCGGGCCGCCAAGGAATATGTCGCGACGCTCGACAAGACCGTGACGGTCGCCGAGGATTTCCCCGCGTTCATCGTCAACCGCATCCTGCTGCCGATGATCAACGAGGCGATCTACACGCTCTATGAAGGCGTCGGTTCGGTCGAGGCGATCGACACCGCCATGAAGCTTGGCGCCAACCATCCGATGGGCCCGCTCCAGCTGGCCGACTTCATCGGCCTCGACACCTGCCTTTCGATCATGCAGGTGCTGCACGACGGTCTTGCCGACAGCAAATATCGCCCCTGCCCGCTTCTCGTCAAATACGTCGAAGCCGGCTGGCTCGGCCGCAAATCCGGCCGCGGCTTCTACGATTATCGCGGCGAAGTCCCGGTTCCGACGCGGTGACGCTACTCGTCACATGGTAGTGATGTCCGTCCTGGAAAAGTCGTTTCCTTTGAAGAGCAAAGGGATACGATGAACCTTGGCGCATGCGTAAGACATACAATCGGCAAGATTGAGTTGAGCCGGATGTCCGCGCCCCTTGCCATAGTCCGCGAAAGCTTGGACAGCTACAGTGGCAATGACACCGTCGATCGGCAAAACAGTGATGTCTGCCTCGGCCAATAGAGCCCTTACGCGGGTTTCGACCACCACGGGGTCGAGATCAAGCATCGTCGCCAGCCGCATGGATGCTTCGAGGATAACCAGCCCGGATGTGAAGCAACTCGGTGTTTCGGCAATGCGTTCGGCGTAAATAGCTGCATCAGTCTCATCCGCCAGAAGCGCAACAATCACCGACGTATCGATGAACATCAGGAATGGCCCCACATCGCATCGATCTCGGCCTTGGTCACCGCCCGCCCCTGTGCCCCTGCCTGTGCCCGGAGATCGGCCGCTATCCTCGCAATTCTGTCGGCGAGTTTCGTCTTGGCGTTCTCTCTGCGTAATTCCTCTTCAAGGGCCTGAATGACCGCCACCGTCATGGTTACCTGACGTTTTTCCGCCAGCTCCTGCGCCAGCTCGCGGGCGCGCGCGTCTCGTATCTGCAAGGTCATGGCTTACGCTCCATCATCCGCAAACAGTATCATTACAGGAAACGAGTGTCATCCATACATCGCGCATGGACGTTGAGCGTCAGGATCCCTTCGCGGCTGTAATAAGAGCCTTGGCATCCGGGCTATCCCAGGCGGCGGGGCCGTTCATGGCAGAGATCAGGCAGCCCTTTTTGTCCATCACCAGCGTGACCGGCAGGCCGAAGGCAAGTCCTTCCTTCTTCAGGCTATTGAAGACGCCCATCGAACTGTCGCGGTAATAGCCAAGCTTGTCGATGCCGTATTCTGCGAGAAACGCCTTGGGTTTCTCGTCCGTGCCGGTGTCGATGTTGACCGCCACCACTTCGAAGTCGGACCCGCCCATTTCCTTCTGGAGAACGTTCAGCGCCGGCATCTCCTCGCGACAGGGGCCGCACCAGGTAGCCCAGAGATTGAGAAGCACGGTCTTGCCGGCGAAATCGGCCGTCTTCAAGTCTTGTCCCTCCGGTCCCTTGAAGGAAAGAGCGAGCGGCCGCGGCGGCTGGGCGGCCACCATCGCCGCGACCTGGCCCTTGGAAAACTTCGAGACCGACTTCACCTTCTCGACCGCGCCCTCGCAAGCTCCGGAGGGCTGAGCGAGGAGAACGTCCTCGCCATTGCCAGACCCCACATTCGTCACGTATACCGCCACGGCGCCGGCGATGATCCCCGCGACGGCGGCAAACAGGATCAATCGGACGGAAGGAAGGCCGAAAGGTCTTTTGGTCGTCATCAACTACTCCAGGACTTTTGCATCATGGCCGACGGTACGAACGACGCGACATCTTCCAACCAGATGTGGGGCGGGCGCTTCGCCTCCGGGCCGGATGCGATCATGGAGGAGATAAATGCCTCGATCGGTTTCGACAAGAAGCTCTATGCCCAGGATATCCGCGGCTCTATAGCGCATGCGACCATGCTGGCGGAGAAAGGCATCATTTCGGGCGAAGATAAAGACAAGATCTTGTCTGGCCTAAACACGATCCTGTCAGAGATCGAAAGCGGGCAATTCGAATTTTCGAGACAGCTCGAAGACATTCACATGAATATCGAGGCGCGGCTTGCCGTGCTGATCGGGCCCGCCGCCGGACGTCTGCACACCGCCCGCTCCCGCAACGATCAGGTGGCGCTCGATTTCCGTCTCTGGGTCAAGGAAGAACTCGCCAAGACCGAGCGCATGCTGACCGCGCTGATCACTGCTTTCCTCGATCGCGCCGAAGAACATGCCGACACCGTGATGCCGGGCTTCACGCATCTCCAGACCGCCCAGCCGGTGACCTTCGGCCATCATTGCATGGCCTATGTGGAAATGTTCGGCCGTGACCGCGCCCGCGTGCGGCACGCGATCGACCATCTCGACGAAAGCCCGATCGGCGCCGCGGCACTGGCAGGAACCCCTTACCCGATCGACCGCCACATGACGGCAAAGGCGCTCGGTTTCCGCGAACCGACCCGCAATTCGATCGACACCGTCTCCGACCGCGACTTCGCGCTGGAGTTTTTGTCGGTCGCGGCAATCTGCGCCGTGCACCTGTCGCGGCTTGCCGAAGAGATCGTCATCTGGTCGACGCCGCAATTCGGCTTCGTGCGCCTGTCGGACGCCTTTTCGACCGGCTCCTCGATCATGCCTCAGAAGAAGAACCCGGACGCGGCGGAACTGGTGCGCGCCAAGACCGGCCGCATCAACGGCTCGCTGGTGGCGCTGCTCACCGTCATGAAGGGCCTTCCGCTCGCCTATTCCAAGGACATGCAGGAAGACAAAGAACAGGTCTTCGATTGCGCCGAAAACCTGGAACTGGCGATTGCGGCCATGACCGGCATGGTGCGCGACATGACGGTGCGCGCCGACAAGATGCGCGCCGCCGCAGGCGCGGGCTATTCCACCGCGACCGACCTTGCCGACTGGCTGGTGCGGGAAGTCGGCCTGCCCTTCCGCGACGCTCACCATGTAACCGGTCGCGCGGTGGCATTGGCCGAACAGAAGGGTTGCGACCTTTCCGAGCTTTCGCTCGCCGAACTCCAGGAGATCAATGCCGCGATCACCGACAAGGTTTTCAACGTGCTTTCGGTCGACGCCTCGGTCGCCAGCCGCCAGAGTTTTGGCGGCACTGCGCCGTCGGAAGTCAGGAAACAGATCGCCTGGTGGCGCGCTAGAAACTGAAGACGAATTGTTCCCGGAAATGACTGCACAAGGGCGCGGAACTTCGCTATGAAGGTTCCGCAGCCGTGCCGGATATAGGTGTGAGAATGTCGAAATCCCTGGTAAATATCGCCCGCATCACCTTTGTGCTGAGCCTCGCCGGCGTCGTGGCTGCCGGCTGCGGCCGCAAGGGCGACCTCGACCGCCCGAGCACGCCGGTGGAGCAGCAGAACATCCGTAAGCCGGGCAAACCGGGAGAACGAAAACCCGAACCTGTAGCCGAAAAGCCTTTCGTTCTGGACCCGCTTCTGTAATCGAGCACTGACGTGAACCATTTTCATTACATCGACGGCGTGTTGCACGCCGAGAACGTGCCGATCCCGGAAATCGCCAAGGCCGTGGGCACCCCCTTCTACGTCTATTCGACGGCAACGCTGGAGCGACACTACAAGGTCTTCTCCCAGGCTTTCGCCGACGTGGATGCGATGGTCTGTTACGCCATGAAGGCGAATTCCAACCAGGCGGTGCTGAAGACGCTCGGCCGGTTGGGCGCCGGCGTCGACGTGGTTTCCGGCGGCGAGCTTCGCCGGGCGCTGGCGGCGGGCATTCCCGCAAGCCGCATCATGTTCTCCGGTGTGGGAAAGACCGCGCATGAGATGGACCTTGCGCTTCAGGCCGGCATCTATTGCTTCAACGTCGAATCCGAGCCGGAACTGGAGGTGCTCAACCTCCGCGCCCAAAAAATGGGAAAGAAGGCGCATGTCTCCTTCCGCATCAATCCCGATGTGGACGCGGGCACCCACGCCAAGATTTCGACCGGCAAGAAAGAGAACAAGTTCGGTATCTCCTACGAACGCGCCCGTGACGTTTATGCCCATGCGGCGACGCTTGATGGCATCGAGGTGACCGGCATCGACATGCATATCGGCAGCCAGATCACCGAGCTGCAGCCCTTCGAGGAAGCCTTCCGACTGCTGCGCGAGCTTGTCGACACGCTGCGCTCCGACGGCCACCGCATCGATCATGTCGATATCGGCGGCGGCCTGGGTATTCCCTACAAGGACGACAACAACCCGCCGCCGCTGCCCGACGCCTATGCGGAAACGGTAAAGCGGCAACTCCGCTCGCTCGAATGCAGGATCGTCACGGAACCCGGCCGGCTGATCGTCGGCAATGCGGGTATCCTGGTGACCGAGGTCATCTACGTCAAGGATAGCGACGAGAAGAGCTTCGTCATCGTCGACGGCGCGATGAACGACCTCATCCGCCCGACGCTCTATGACGCCTATCACATGGTCCGCCCGATCGTCGTACCCGCGACCGATGCGCCGCGGATCAAGGCCGACGTGGTCGGTCCGGTCTGCGAGACGGGCGACTATCTGGCGCTCGACCGAGAGATGGCGGCACCGAAGCCGGGCGATCTGATCGCGGTCGCTTCGGCCGGCGCATACGGCGCCGTCCAGGCGGGCACCTACAACACCCGCCTGCTGGTGCCGGAAGTGCTGGTGAAGGGCAGCGATTTCCATATCGTGCGCCCGCGCGGCAGCTACGAGGATCTGATTGGCCTCGATTCCGTGCCAGCATGGCTTGCCTGAGCCCTTGACGCCGCGTTCACTTTTGCGGGAAAGGCCGGAAAATATAGGAGCGAAAACCCCCTTGCCCTCGTCTTCGCCACAAAGACTGCTATCCTGAAGCTTGATTTGCGCCGCCACGACCTGGAGACGGACCGCATGAGCCTCATCCGCAAAGGTGCCTTCGAGTCGCATCCCGAGCTTGCGCGTCGCGTTGCGCTGAAACGGTCGTTTGCGCGGATCGTCCTGTTTTTCGAGCGGATTTTGCCACTTCTGCTGGCGCCCCTGGGGATTGCCGCACTCTTTCTTTCCGCCGCATGGTTCGGCATCTTCCGCATTGCGCCCGATTGGCTGCGATGGGTATTGGTCGGCGGCTTTGCCCTTGCCTTTGTGTATTCCATTCTTCCACTCGGCCGGCTGCGCTGGCCGGCGGCCGAAGATGCCGATCGGCTGCTCGAAGACCGCAACAATCTTCCTCACCAGCCGGTCGCCGTGCAGGAAGACGAGCCTGCCTTCGAAACACCTTTCGCCCGCGCGCTCTGGAAGGAACACCAGCTCCGCATGGCGAGACGCATCGCGGAACTCGATGCCGGTCTGCCGCAACCCGATATTGCCAAGCACGATCGGCTTGCCCTTCGCGCAATTCCGGCGCTCGTTTTCGTGATCGCGCTCGGTTATTCGTTTTCGAACGGCGGCGGCTCGCCTGTCGATGCCTTCCGCCCGGCGCCGCCTGCTCCCAGCATCAATCCGGATCTGCGCATCGATGCGTGGCTGACGCCACCGTCCTATACGGGCCGTGCTCCGGTTTTCCTGACGGGGCAACAGGCGACGGCCAAGGCAGCCGCGGTATCCATACCCGAAAACTCTGCGCTCACGGTGCGCGTGACCGGCGGCGAAGGCGGCGAAGCCGTGGTCTTCGCGCCAAAGACGGGCGAAGACGCGGTGACTTTGATTACCGAGGAAGCCAAGAAGGCAGCGGAAAAGGCGGCGCAGCAGCCTGCGCAGACTGCGGAACAAACGGCGCAGGCACCTCAGACAGCAGCAGCGCCGCAGCAGGCCGACCAGCCGTTGCCGCCCCGCACATACACGCTCAATGTCGCTGAAAGCGGCAGCCTTACGGTGAACGGCCAGATCTGGGCTTTCGATGTCGTTCCGGACCGGGCGCCGGAAATCGCCTTCGACGGCCAGCCGCGGCGGTCCGTCAACGGCGCGCTTGAAATCGGCTTCACCGGCAAGGATGACTACGGCATCCGCGAAGCGCATGCACTGATCGAGCCGGTCGAGGATCGTGATCCGGGCGCCACTCCGCTCTATCCGCCGCCGGAATACAGGCTGGATATGCCGCGCCAGAACGGCCGGGAAGTCAAAGGCCTCACAAGCCGCAATCTTGTCGAACATCCGCTTGCGGGCAAGCGCGTAAAGATCACGCTGGTCGCCAAGGATGGCGCCGGCCAGACCGGACACAGCCCCGCCCACGAGATGGTGCTGCCGTCCCGTGGCTTTTCCGAACCGCTCGCCGCCGCCGTTGCGGAGGAGCGTCAGGTTTTTGCGCTCGACACTCGCCAGATGCCGCGCGCCATCGCGCTCAACGAAGCTCTGGCGATCCGTCCCGACGAAACCATTCCGAACCTCGGCCACTTCCTGCTGATCCGCTCTGCGCTCGAGCGCATGAAACTTTCCCGAACCGAAGAGCAGCTGAAGGACACCGCCGATTATCTCTGGGAAATCGCCCTCGGCATCGAGGACGGCGATCTCTCGCTTGCCGAGCGCCGTTTGCGGGATGCGCAGCGCAATCTGGCTGAAGCTTTGGAAAACAAGGCTTCCGACCAGGAGATTGCCCGCCTGATGCAGGAGCTGCGCGAAGCCATGCAGCAGTTCATGAACGAGCTGGCGCAGCGGATGCAGAACGCCCCGCAGGCGCCGAACAACATGCAGGCCCAGAACGTCATTCGCCAGCGCGACCTGCAGAACATGATGGACCAGATCGAAAACCTCGCCCGGTCCGGCAATCGCGATGCTGCGCAGCAGATGCTCAACGAACTGCAGCGCATGATGAACAACCTCCAGGCCGGGCGGATGCAGCGCGGCCAGCAGGGACAGCAACAGAACAGCCAGATGCGCCAGCAGATCGACAAGCTCGGCGAGATCATGCAGGAACAGCAACGGCTGATGGATCAGACCTTCAAGCTGGACCAGGCGCTGCGCGACCGCATGCAGCGCGGCGATCCGAATGAACGGCCCTACGAGCAGAACCAGCAGGGTCAGCAGCAGCAGGGCCAACAACAGCAAGGTCAGCAGGGGCAACAAGGACAACAGGGCCAGCAGAACACCGACCAGATGACCGCCGAACAGCTCCGCGAAGCATTGAAGAACCTGCGCGCCCAGCAGGAAGGTCTCGGCAAAAAGCTCGAAGAACTGCAGAAAGGCCTGAAGGGACTTGGCATGCAGCCCGGTCAGGGCTTTGGTGATGCGCAGCGTGAAATGGGCAATGCCGGCAAGGCGCTGGGCGAAGGCCAGGGCGAGCAGGCCGTGGAAGGCCAGGGCAATGCGCTCAACGCGCTGCGCCAGGGCGCGCAGAACATGATGCAGCAGATGATGCAGGCCATGCAGCAGCAGGGTCAAGGCCAGGGCCAGGGCCGCGAAGGCCCCGGGGAAGGCATGTCTTCGCAGGGAGGCCAGAACGGCCGTGATCCCCTGGGCAGACCCCGCGCCACGTCAGGACCGGACTTTGGCGATCAGGTGAAGGTGCCCGAGGAGATCGACGTGCAGCGTGCACGGGAAATCCTCGAAGCCATCCGCGAAAAACTCGGCAACGCGCTGTCGGGCGAGGCCGAGCGGCAATATCTGGAACGTCTGCTCGATATCCGCTGATCGATCAGGCGGCGCGTGGATTTTCCTCTGAGAGCGCCATGGCGACCGCCTTGCGGATATCCGGCAGCGCGAACGGCTTCTGCACCACGTCGACAATCTTGGCCGCCAGGTCGTCGGCGCGTTCACGCTGTTCGGCATAACCCGTCATCAGAAGGATCTTGAGCCCCGGGAATTGTTCGGAAGCCTGGTGGGCGAGTTCGATGCCGTCCATGACCGGCATACGGATATCGGAAAGAAGCAGATCGAACGGGCCCTGGCTGAGCTTTTCGAGACCTTCTGCGCCGTCGCCGGCCTCGTGCGTCTCATGGCCGTCAAGGCGGAGTGCGCGTGCAACGAAGCTGCGAAGCGAATCCTCATCCTCGGTAATCAGGATTTTTGCCATAGCGATCATCGCTCCCTGTCTGTTTCATATCGGGAGCAAATCATCAGAGTTTTCTTGTCGAGGAGTAAACGCCGGCCCGCGGGAGGCCGGCATGGTTAACACCTTGACACCGCCGATCAGGCGTCTCCGGTGACGACGCCGACGAAGGGGAGCTCGCGGAAGGCATAGGCCACGTCCATGCCGTAGCCGACGACGAAGTAATCGGGGCATTCGAAACCGACGTAGTCCGCCTCAAGCTGCTCCTTCCGCTTTACGTGCTTGTCGAGCAGCACGGCGACCGAAACATGGCGAGCCCCACGCTCGTAGAGGATTTCCTTCGCGAATTTCAGCGTACGGCCGGATTCGAGGATATCGTCGATCAGGAGCACGTCGCGGTCCTTCACGTCGCTGTCGATGTCCTTGACGATGCGCACGCCCTGGGAAACGGTTCCGGTGCCGTAGCTCGAAAGGGTAATGAACTCCACCTCCGGCGCAAGGCCGGTATCATGCAGGGCGCGCAACAAATCGGCAGCGAAGATGAACGAGCCCTTGAGGATGGCGATGACGAGCAGATCCTTGGTCGGGCCGGCGGCGATATCTGCAGCCATCGCTCGGTTGCGTTCGGCTATCTGCTCTGCGGTAAAAAGCGGCTCAATGGTTTTGCCGCGCACGACGGGCATGAGGTTCTCCTGCGTGTCCGTAAAAATGTGCGATAGCACAGTCGGCAGCAGAAGAGGAAGACTTAGGCGCCCCCGTCGGCCAGTGAAAGCCGCAAGTCCGGCAGTTTTCCACCGGGATGGGGCACCCGCGCGGAAAACCCGCGGCTGCGGCCGCCGGCAATCGCAAAGGATGGCGGCGAAATCAACGTGCTCGCAACCACCTCCTGGCCGGACAACAGGTCGGCGCGGATGGACGGCATGGCAACGCTGTCGCCGCTGCGGTTTTCGACGATGCCGTTGATCAGCAGGATACGCATGCCGTTGGCATCCTGGGGCGTCATCGTCACATGCGTGATGTCCAGCGAAGTCCCGGCTTCCGCCGCGGCCGAACCACTGAAGAGGAACGAAAACCCGCCTGCAAAACTGAAAACCGCAACAAAAACGACCGCAACCACCGCAGCGAAGAAATCTGCAGAAAGCCGCATCAGCGCACGCTCGCCGCTCGCAACGATCCGCTCGATGATCGCTGGCTCCGGGCGGGAGAAAGAAGGCGCATGATGGTTGTCGTTGTGGGAGCGTGGCTTTGCCGCGCGTCGGGCAGCATTGCCGACGGTGACGAACTGAGCGTCGACCACCTCACCGCGCGGATGCGCCACACGCCCATTCCGGCCGATCGGCTCCGGCGGCAGGATGTCCATTCGGATGACGGTTTTGCCCTGCTGGCTGCGAAACGTGCTCATAGGGGGCCTCTTCGGCCCGTTATCCCCGGTGTTGAGGACGGCGGGCATTGAAACGAATCCCGCCTAGTCGTAAATTCAAATGGTTAATGCTTCGCAAATGCGGCCTGAAATTAGCCCTTTTCCGCGCGCGATTTACCGTTCGTTTACTCGGATCGTTAAAGAGATAACGGCACCGGAAAGTCTTGAAGAGTAAGGACTGGTCATCCGTTGATCCATTTCGAAAATGTCGGCCTGCGCTACGGGATGGGCCCGGAGATCCTCCGGGATATGACCTTCGACATCCCGAAGCGATCGTTCCAGTTCCTGACGGGACCGTCGGGGGCCGGGAAGACGACGCTGTTGCGCCTGCTTTTCATGTCGCTGCACCCGACCCGCGGCATTATCCGCATGTTCGGCCGGGACCTGTCTCAGATACCGCGCAGCGAGCTGCCGATGCTGCGCAGGCGCGTCGGGATAGTATTCCAGGATTTCCGGTTGCTCGAACATCTCACGACTTACGAGAACGTCGCGCTGCCGCTGCGTGTGCGCGGCAAGGAGGAAAGCTCCTACCGCAACGACGTCATCGAGCTCCTGAAATGGGTCGGGCTCGGCGAGCGCATCAATGTGCTGCCGCCGGTGCTCTCCGGCGGCGAAAAGCAGCGTGCCGCGATCGCCCGGGCACTGATGGACCGGCCTGAAATCCTCCTTGCGGACGAACCCACCGGCAACGTCGACCCGCCGATGGCACGACGGCTCCTCAACCTGTTTCTCGAACTCAACCGGCTCGGCACCGCGGTGGTGATCGCCACCCACGATCTGGCCCTGATGGACCAGGTGGATGCGCGCCGGATGATCCTCACCGAAGGGCGGCTTGACCTTTATGAATGAGCTGAGCCGCCCGGAAGCGGCACGCGCCGCAAAAAGCAAGAAACGCGCGACCGAGCAGCAAGCGCCGCAGCAGCCCCAGCAGACGCCGCGGCGTGCTGAAATGCGCGTCAGGCCCACGGCACCAATCCTCCCGCCATCCAACATTCAGGGCAATGCGCTGATGGTGGTGATCGCCATCATGGCTTTCCTTGCCTGCCTGACGCTCGGCGCGGTGAGCATGGTGAGAGCCACGGCGGCGAGCTGGCAGAGCCAGATCTCCCGCGAGATCACCATCCAGATCAAGCCCGAAGAAGGGCTGGACATGGACGCGGCGCTGAAGAAGGCAAGGGATCTGGCACTTACCTTCGTCGGCACCCGCGAAGGCACGATCATGGACGATGGCGCCACTGCACGACTTCTGGAACCCTGGCTCGGTGCGGGCCTGAACCTCGACGATCTGCCCGTGCCGCGGCTCGTCATCATCACCATCGACGAGCAAAATCCGCCGGATTTCGCAGCCATGCGTGATCTCCTGAAGACGGAGATACCCCAGGCGTTTCTGGACGATCACAGGACCTGGGTGGATCGGCTGGTCTCCATGGCCCATACGACAGTGCTGATCGGAACCGGCATTCTGGTGCTCGTCTTCACGGCGATGATCCTCACTGTGATCTTCGCCACACGCGGGGCGCTTTCCGGCAACCGGCATATCGTTGAAGTGCTGCATTTCGTCGGCGCGGAAAGTTCCTTCGTGGCGAGCGAATTCCAGAAGCATTTTCTGAAGATCAGCATCAAGGGTTCGGCCGCAGGCGGCGCCCTCGCAGCGGCCCTCTTCGCGCTCGCCAACATATGGCAGGCCAACTCGCTGGCGACGCCGGAAAGCGATCAGGCGATGGCGCTGTTCGGCACCTTCACCATCGGCATCACCGGCTATGCCGGTATCTTCGCCACCATGATCGTGATCGCGCTGCTGACGACGCTGACGGCCCGGTTTACGGTGATGCGCACGATCGACGAGATCGATCTCATCCGCTCCGACCCGGCTCGTTCCGACGGATTACCCGCTTCTTGAAGCCGCCATCGTCCCCCTATAGTGTGGCACTGTTCTCGCCACGAATCTCCGGCTATGGACAGTGATGACACCGGCCCAGATGACACCCGACGATGGAGCAGGGCGCAAGCCGCGGCGTCTGGCCGGCGGCTTGTTTTCACGCAAGAGCCGGCTGCGCTGGCTTGCGCGGCGCGTCATCATGACCTGCGTTCTGATCATCGGCCTGCTTTTCGGCGGCTTCCTGTGGTTTGCCGATTCGGTGGCGTCGCTGAGGACGCCTGACGGCGTCAAAGCCGACGCCATCGTCGTGCTGACCGGCGGCTATCTCCGCGTCGAACAGGCGCTCGGCCTCCTGCGCGACGGTGCCGGCAAACGGCTTCTGATCTCAGGAGCGCATCCCTCCACGACACCAACCCAGATACGCAAGGTCACGCAGGCGTCGCCGGATCTTTTCTCCTGCTGCGTCGATATTGGCTACGATGCGATCGACACGATCGGCAACGCCAACGAGATCACCCGCTGGATCCACGATCACGGCTACAAGTCGGTTCTGGTGGTCACCAACAATTACCACATGCTGCGCAGCCTCCATGAACTGCGCCGCGCCGATCCGGTGACCGAATTCATTGCCTATCCGGTGATCAATTCCGACCTCACCCGCAAGGCCTGGTTCACCGAGCCGGACGTGCTGCGCACTATGCTTTCCGAATATGGCAAGGTCGTCCTGTCAACCATGCGTGACTGGATGGGCATCGAGCGCGGAACGGGCCTTCGTACCGAAGATGCCCCGAAAACTGCGGGCACCCCGAAATCCTGACAATCCGGAGCGCCCGGCCAGTTGGCACAATGCGCTTTTTTCAAGAGCCGATCTCGTGTAGGCAACGTGCGTCTAGAAGGAAGTCGTCTGTATGCTGCTTTTGCGCTCGGTTCTTTTCAACACCGCCTTTTATACCAACATCATCGTGCGAATGATCGTGCTGAGCCCGATCTACTTCCTGTTGCCGCGCAAGGCGGCCTATCGCATTCCCAAGGCCTGGGCTGCTTCCAACAACTGGCTGATGGCGAAGATCGTCGGCGCCACCTTCGAAATCGAGGGCATGGAAAATATCCCCGAAGGAGGCTGCATCTTTGCGCCCAAACATCAGTCCGCCTGGGACACGTTCGCGCTGCTGCCCTACCAGCGAGATCCGGTCTATATCCTCAAGCGGGAGCTGATGTGGATTCCGCTGTTCGGCTGGTATGTGGCCAAGCAGAGGATGATCCCGGTCAATCGCGGCGCCCGCGGCAAGGTCATGGTGGATGTCATGGTCCGCACCAAGGAAGAAATGGATGCGGGCCGGCAACTCATCATCTATCCGGAAGGAACCCGCCGGGCACCGGGCGCCGAGCCGCAATACCGCTACGGCATCGCCCGCATCTATCGCGACATCCAGGTTCCGGTCGTGCCGGTCGTCGCCCATTGGGGCCTGTTCTGGGGCCGCCGCAAGCTCGTCAAATATCCCGGCCACCTCAAGGTCCGCATCCTGCCGCCGATCGCGCCCGGCATGGACCCGGACGCCTTCTACGCAAAGCTCATCGAAACGATGGAGCGGGAAAGCGACAAGCTGCTGATCGAGACCATCGAGGCCAACCCGCACCTGCCGCTCCCGCCGACGGCCGCCAAACGCCTTGCCGAACTGAAGGCTCAGTCCGCCGCCTGAAGCCCCGCCGCGACGGAGGCGCCGACGCCTTCGAGCCAGAGGTCCCGGATGCCCATCTCCTTGAGGTGTTCGAGCGTATTGAAGACATAGGCATCGTTCGGTCCCGACTGGCCGACGGAGCCCTGGACGATTTCCGCGGCATGCTCGATGCCGAGGGCGCCGGCATACTGGACATGATCGCGGTCCACGACATAGCCAACGGCCTTCACCTGCCGCTGGTTTGCGAGCGAAACCGGCAGGATTCTTTCCTTGTAAACATTGGTGACGAGCTCGCGCCGACGCAGATAATCCAGCACGTCTTCACGGTTGTCGCCGCTGACGCGAAAAGCCACGCCCCGGCATGAACCGCCACGATCAAGACCGAGCACAAGGCCGGGTTTTTCGGGCGTGCCGCGATGCACATGGGACCAGACGCAAAGGGAGCGGCGAAAGCCGAAAGCACGTGCATCGGTGCGCTCCTCGAACGGGAAACCCGGATTCCACATGAGAGAACCGTAGCCAAACACCCAAAATTCGTCCATATCCCCCGCCACACCAAATCAACCGAAGCGTTCTGCACCAAATTTCCAGCACCATTGGAGAACATCATGGCAGCGTCAAGCCGATCCGGCGTCAGCGGAAAATTGTGGCTACTCGCCTGCATTGTGGTGGTGGCAATCGCCCTCTACACCGCCGGCTGGTTCTATGCCGCCTCGGTGCTCAAGGAGCAGACCCTGGCTTTGCTGGGTAGCCAGCGGGACAAGGGAGTTTCCGCCGAATGCAGTGAAGCCGACTATCGCGGCTACCCCTTCCGCATCGGCTTGTTCTGCTCCAAGGTTTCCGTAGACGACCAGGTGAACGGGATTTCAGCCACTTTCGGCGCGCTGCGCTCCGCGGCCCAGGTCTACAACCCCGGCCATATCGTCTGGGAACTCGATTCGCCCGTCGAGATCCGCACCGGCCACGGCCTTTCCGTATCCACAAGTTGGGAAAACTTCCAGTCGAGCCTCGTGACCAGGCTTAGGGGCGTTGAGCGTGCCTCAACGGTGATCGAAAATTCCAAGACCAGCGTCGTCTCTTCCGCAACCGGCCAGGCCGTCGATATCAGTGCGGCGCATACGGAAATCCACCTCCGCCAGAACGGCAGTGATCTCGATGCGGCGATCACCCTGGAAAACACCGACACTACGATGAAGGACATGCCGCAGATCTTGCCGAGCCTGACTGCGAATGCCGATGTGACGCTGGTCGGCCGCGCCGGCATGATCGATGGCAGCGACCCGAACGGGGTGGTGCTCTACGACACCGAGGGAGAATTGCGCAGCTTCTCCGCCGATCTGGGTCAGGGGCGGGTGATCACGATCTCCGGTCCCTTTTCGTTCGATGAACGCGGTTATCTGTCGGGAAAGCTGAAATTCAGGATCGAACAAGTCGACGGATGGCGCAACAGCCTCACCGAGGCGTTTCCTGACATAGCGCCCATGCTGGACACCGCCGCCAACATGCTTTCCGCGCTCGGCGGCGGCCGCAGCGCTTCGCTGGACCTCACCATCAACAGAGGCAAGGTCTTTGCCGGCGGCTTTATCCCGATCGGCGAAATTCCGCCGATCTGAATTGGCTATTTCTTCTGGTCGAGTGCGTGGCGCCCAAAATCCGGCGCGTCCACGTCCTGACCGGCCTGGACGATCGAACGGCGGATGGCGCGGGTGCGGGTGAAGAGCTCGAACAGCTTGTCACCCTCTCCCCAGCGGATGGCCCGCTGCAGATAAGCGAGGTCCTCTGAAAACCGCGCCAGCATTTCCAGGATCGCGTCTTTGTTGTGCAGGCAGACGTCGCGCCACATGGTGGGATCGGAGGCCGCCAGACGCGTAAAATCGCGGAAGCCGGAGGCGGAATACTTGATCACTTCCGATTCCGTAACCGTCTCGAGATCATCAGCCGTCCCGACGATATTATAGGCAATGATATGCGGCAGGTGCGAGACGATCGCCAGCACCTTGTCGTGATGCTGCGCATCCATCTCGTCGATCAGCGAGCCGAGCGCCATCCAGAACGCCTTGAGCTTGTCGAGCGCCGCCTGGTCCGTTCCCGGCAACGGCGTAAAGATGCACCAGCGGTCACGAAAGAGGCCCGTAAAACCCGCATCCGGACCGGACTTTTCGGTACCGGCGAGCGGATGACCGGGGATAAAGTGCACGTTTTCCGGCATATGCGGTGCCATCTGCGCAATGACGGAGGCCTTGGTCGAACCCACATCGGTAACGATGGCGCCCGGTTTGAGATTGCCGGCGATCTGCTTTGCAACCTCTTCCGACGCACCGACAGGCACGGAGACGATCACCAGGTCGGCATCCCGTACCGCTTCCGCCGCAGATGCGGTATAGCGGTTGCCGAGTTCAAGCTCTTCAGCCCGCCGCAACGTCTCGGCGCTTCGGCTCGATATGACCACTTCGCCTGCAAGACTGAGCTCCCGGACGTCGCGTGCGATCGACGATCCGATGAGGCCGATGCCGATCAGCGCGATCCGGTCGAAATGCGGCGTGCTCATGCGCTTTTGCCCATAAATTCACCGAGCGTTTCGATGACGCCGCGATTGGCTTCTTCCGAGCCGACCGTCATGCGCAGGGCGTTCGGGAAGCCATACCCTTTCACCGCGCGGAGAATGTAGCCGCGGCTCGTCAGGAAGGCGTCGGCGTCGGTGGCGCGCTTGCCGTCGATGTCAGGGAAATGGATCAGCACGAAATTAGCGACCGAGGGAGTCACCGTCAGGCCAAGCGCTTCGAGGGCATGCGTCAGCTTGCCGAGCCACAGCAGATTGTGCTCGACAGCCTGTTCGACGAAAGCCTGGTCACGGATCGCCGCCGCACCGGCGGCGATGGCCGGCGCATTCATGTTGAACGGGCCACGAACGCGGTTCAACGCGTCGAGAATGCCGGCAGGACCATACATCCAGCCGATACGCAGCGCCGCAAGACCGTAGACCTTCGAGAAGGTGCGGGTCATGACGACGTTGCGGTTCGAAGATACCAGTTCGAGGCCGGCTTCGTAGTCGTTCTTCCGCACGTATTCGGCATAGGCGGCGTCGAGCACCAGGATGACATGCTTCGGCAGGCTGGCATGCAGTCGGCGGATGTCGGCGACCGGGACATAGGTGCCGGTAGGATTGCCCGGATTGGCGATGAAGACCATTTTGGTCTTGTCAGTCACGGCGGCGAGGATCGCGTCGACATCGACGGCGCAGTCCTTCTCCTTGACGACCACGGGCGTTGCGCCCGCTCCCATGATCTGGATCTTGTAGACGAGGAAGCCGTGCTCGGTGATGATCGCCTCGTCGCCGGCGCCGAGATAGACGTGACAAAGCAGGCCGAGAAGCTCGTCCGAGCCGTTACCGCACATGATGTTCGCGACATTGAGGCCGTGTACCAAAGCAATCGCTTCGCGCAGCGCCAGCGCCTGACCGTCCGGATAGAGTTCGAGATTGCCGGCGGCCTGTCTGAAAGCTTCGATGGCCTTCGGGCTCGGGCCCAGGGGGGTCTCGTTGGAAGAGAGCTTGAAGACCCGAGCGACACCCGGAGCATGTTCCTTGCCGGGCACATAGGCGGCGATATCCAGAATGCCTGGACGCGGAACGGGCTCATTGGTGGCGATGTTCATCGGATCAACCTTTTCGGAATGCCTTTTTGGCGGGTGATCCAGTGGCATTAAAGCCGAAAACGGCCTTTGTCGAGAGATGCCGGTTTCTGCCACCCATTCGATTTCTTGATGTCCGGTTGTCGGAAATGCCGCCGGCCATACGTCTTTGAGAAGACCGAAACATCAAGGAGCAAAAACATGAGCGTTGGAGATCATGACGATATCAGGGTGTTGCTGGACAATTGGGCGCAGGCCCTGCGTGACAAGGACGCCGATGCGATCATCGCCTGCGAGTCCCCCAGCATCCGCGCATTCTCGCTTGCTCCGCCTCTGGAAACGATCGGGCACGACAGAGCCGGTTTGCAGGCATGGCTGGACACCTGGGAAGGCGGCCTGGAGTTCGAGATCCGGAATACCGATCTTCGCCTCGGAGGCGACATTGCATGGTGCAGCGCGCTTGCGCGCCTCGCCGGCAGAAAGATCGGCACGGGAGAAAGCGGCCTCTGGTTTCGCCTGACCGTCACCTTCGCCCGCGAGGACGGCCGCTGGAAGATCGCCCATACGCACGAATCCGTGCCCTTCTCGATGGAGGGACAGCCGCTTGCGCTTTTCGACCTGAAGCCGTGAAGCCCAAAGGCAGGACTTAACGCGTTCGCGTTGTCGGCACGCCTCTAGGGGCTAGCACAGGAACGAAGACGCGGCGGGAAGCGCGGGCTGCGACCGGCAGGCCCTGATAGAGGCGCTTTTGCGCTTCCAATACGATGACCCCGGAAAAGACCGGCCAGAAGCGCCGACCCATGCGCTCGAAGACCTGGCGCAGCCGCAGCACCGCACGAATCTTGGACGGCGGAAAGAACAGCGCCTCGGCGCTCGCTCCCGGCGTGAAATTCGTCTCGCGCAGCAGCGAGGTGAGCTGGCCCCTCGAATAGGGCCTGCCCGACCCGAACGGCGTATGCTCCATGCGCGCCCAGACCCCACGCCGATTGGGGACAACGATGACGAGCCGCCCCCCCGGCGCCAATATGCGCCAGACCTCCTTCAGCGTCTCCCGCGGATTTTCGGCAAATTCCAGCGAATGCACCATAAGCACGCGGTCGATCGACGAGTCCGGCAAAGGCAGTTCTTCGTCGAAAACCAGTGCCGTCGACGACAGTTCGCCGACCGGCCAATTCACCGCACCCTGCCCCGCCGGCATGAAGGCGAAGGTCCGCTCCGTATCGGCGCGGAAGCGATCGAGATAGGGGACTGCATAGCCGAGGCCGACCAACCGTTCCTCCGGCAGGCGCGCCCAAAGCGAAGCAAGCGCCATCACGATCGACTGTTCGGCGAAGCGGCCGAGCAGCGAATGATAGAATTCGCGAAGATCCACGATGTCGACGGACAAAATGCTGACCTATGATGGTTGGACTTCGGTTGAGCAGTCTCTACATTGTTGCGCAAAGAGATTTGAGCAATAGGGGCAATGTATGAAACCACTGGAACTCGAAGTTTTTTCATGCCGAAGCGATAATTACGGCGTCCTGGTTCATGATCCGGAAAGCGGCCTCACGGCTTCGATCGACGCGCCCGAGGAAAAACCCGTTCTCGACGCCGCAACCCGCCGCGGCTGGAAAATCACGCATATCTTCACGACCCATCACCACACCGACCATGTGGAAGCAAATCTGGCGTTGAAGGAGAGATTCGGGCTCGAGATCATCGGCCCCTTCAATGAGGCGGTCGCGATCCCCGGTCTCGACAAGACGATGGCGGACGGCGACGAATTTAAGTTCGGTGAGCATCTGGTGCGGGTCTTCGAAACACCGGGCCATACGGCCGGCCACATCTGCTACCATTTCCCGGACGACAAGATCCTCTTTGCAGCCGACACGCTGTTTGCACTCGGTTGCGGCCGGCTGCTGGAGCGTCCCGCTGCCGACATGTGGCATTCGCTGCAGAAGCTTGCCGTCCTGCCGGAC
The DNA here is from genome assembly GCF_002968635.1 of Neorhizobium alkalisoli. Lineage (GTDB taxonomy): Bacteria > Pseudomonadota > Alphaproteobacteria > Rhizobiales > Rhizobiaceae > Neorhizobium > Neorhizobium alkalisoli. The sequence goes on from NZ_PVBN01000012.1 coordinate 78,786, forward strand.
GAGACCGCCATCTATTTCGGCCATGAATACACGCTCACCAACGCCAAGTTCGCCTTGACCATCGATCCCGACAACCCCCGTCTGCGCACCCGGGCCAAGGAGATCGAAGAACGGCGGGCGGCGGGCAAATTCACGATCCCGACGATGATGGGCCTGGAAAAGGAGACCAATCCCTTCCTGCGCGCCGCCGATCCGGCCATCCGCAGAAATCTGCTGATGGAAGGGAAGTCCAACGAAGAGGTCTTTGCCGAAATCCGCAAGCGCAAGGACAACTTCTAAGTGGGAGCCGCAGAGATCATCGAAGCGCTCGGCATGCAGCGGCATCCGGAGGGCGGTTGGTACGTGGAAACCTTCCGGGATTCCAGCGGCGGCGCTCGCGGTCATTCGACGGCGATCTACTATCTGCTTCAGGCAGGCGAACGGTCCCATTGGCACCGGGTGCGGGATGCCGCCGAGATCTGGCACTTCTATGCGGGCGATCCGTTGCTCCTTCGGATCTCGGATGGAATGAGCGTACAGACGGTCACGCTTGGCATCGAATTGGGTAAAGGCGAACGGCCGCAGGCAGTCGTGCCCGCGGATGCGTGGCAGGCGGCGGAGCCGCTCGGCAGCTTCACGCTCGTCGGCTGCACCGTCGCGCCCGGTTTCGAGTTCTCGAGCTTCGAGATGGCCGCGCCCGGTTGGGAGCCGGGCTGAAGCATCCCTAAAAACCCGGCAACCCGGCAAAAGCGAAGGTAAAAACGGACTGGGCCGTATAGTAGGTGGCCCAGATAAAGCGCTTCAGCCTCTTCATTACAGGATCGTGCCGCTTCAGCAGGAATTTTTGGATTGCGAGCCCCGCATCCGACATGACGAAAAGCGCGGCTCCCACAGACGGAAGGATGGGCTTCACGGCCAGTGCGGAAAGCGCCATCGCGACTATGGCCGCCGCGTAGACGACGACAGGTGCGACGAGAGGCCCGGCAGGTCGCCAAAGCAGGAGGAGCAACATCGCCGTAAGAACCACGAAGAACCAGGCGGCCGCATAACGCCATGCGCTTGCGGTGATCAGCGAAGGTTCGATCGAGGGCCAGAAGAGCGCGACCAAGGCAAGATGCGCGACAAGGAAGGCTGCAAGACCGGCAAGAAAGGGCGACCGGCCGTCATAGGCGAGGCAGGCGTCGCCCAGCGCAGCGAGGGCCAGCGCGGCCACAAGGAGCAGCGGCCCGCCGGCCGACAGGGCATACACCGCCAGCAGTGCCACCGGCAATGTCTTCAACGCGGTGCGAAAATGACCTGCCGGCCTCTCCAGCCAACGGAAATAGAAGAGTGCGGACGCCACGGAAGCGGCAAGCACAACAGACAAAAAGATGGACATCTCTCCCCCCAACGCCCCCGAATCTCCGGGGACGCCTATTCAGCAATAGCCTCCCCGCCGGCCGGCTTCGGCCGCAACATGTCGCGTGCCGCGAGCACCGCTCCGCCTGTGATCAGCAGGCAGGCGACCAGGATGCGCCAGTCGGGCGCCGCAAAACCGGATGCGACGAGGATCAGTGTCGATAGAAGCGGTGCCGCATAGCTCGCCGCTCCGATGATCTGGATGTCGCCGTTCTTCACACCGTAATCCCAGGCGTAGAAGGCCGCGCCGACCGGTAGCAGGCCGAGGCCGACGATCGCTGCCCATTCGCCGATATCGGCAGGCCAGACCGTCGTCTCGATTGCCAGATGGCAGATCAGCGACAGGGCGGACGTCGCGAGGCAGAAGCCCGTCACCACATCCGTCGATACGCGATCGAAGCGCCGCGTCAGCAGCGAATAGCCGGACCAGGCGAACGCGCAAAGGAAAGCCGCCCCATAACCAAGGGTATAGGCGCCATCGAAGGAGAGGCCGTTGCGGGAGACGATGGTTATCGTGCCAAGAAGCCCGGAAATCGCGCCGGCCAGGTGATACCAGCGCAGCCTTTCTCCCGGCAGCAAAGCCGAACCGACGACGATGAAGAGCGGCCAGAGATAGGCGATCAGGCCAGCCTCGACGGCCGGCGCGTTCCTGAGTGCGGTAAAATAGAGAAAGTGATAGCCGAAGAGCCCGCCGATTCCGGTGATCCAGACCTTGGGCGATTGCCGGAGCAGCCGGATACGCTGGGGCCGAAAGATGAAGAGGACGATACCGGGCAAACTACCGATGGCGAAGGTGACGGCGGAGAGTTGGAAAGGCGGCATCTTGCCGGACGCAGCCGTCATCAGGGCCAGAAGCGACCACATAAGGATCGCCGTGAAGCCGATCAGTGTTCCCCGGATTTTCACCCCTGCCCCCTCGACGCCGTTGGGCGTCACCTCAACCGCCGTATTTCACGGCCGTCACATAGACCTGCCCCATCCGCGTGGGAATGCGGGCATAGACGGGAGCATATACATTCGCGGACTGTGCCTTGGCAAACCAGATTTCCATCGGCGTCTTCTTCAGATACTCGATATCGCTGCGTCCGCGCCGGAAGCCGGATTTGGGCACATAGCGGATGGAGCAGACGATCGCCTCGCCGGTGAACCCCCGGGTCGAAAAGGGTTTGGTGCCCTTCAGCGTCAGAACGAGATCCATGCGCGACTCGCCGTCATAGATTGGCAGGCGGCTCGGGCAGACCTTGGAATTGGCGGGAAAGATGAGACCGCTCAAGGGATCGAGCACGGATCGAAGGTCGCTGTCCGTCACCGGGATCCAGTTTTTCGGATTGCGTTTCGGCTCCGGCTTGACCGTCGTCTCGGTCACGTCGCCGTTGCGGTATGCCACGTCATAGACGCGGGTGCGCTTGCCGGCACTGTAGACCAGGTTGTAACGATCCGCCTGCAGCTTGTTGTCCAGCATGCGTCCGTTCACGCTGGTCTCGGCGGAAATTCGGCTGATGATGTCGACGATTCCCGCCGATTTGAATGTCCCGGTGATCCTGTAGGCGCTGTCATCGAATTCGCTGGCAAAGGAAGCCCTGGCAATCGGCAAAATGCCCAGCTTGATGTCATATTCGCTGACATGCCGAATTTCGGCCGAGCCGAGCGAGGCGGTTCCAAATCCGAAGATGAGAATGGATGCGCTGACGAAACGGCCTAGAAGGATCATGACTTGCCCTGAACGACGAGGACGCCGAAAGCGCCGCCCCGCGCACATATAGACTGGCCATAGTGGCAAGAAAATAGCGGCCTGAAGCAGGCGCCCATGGAATCTCTTGAGTAGGGGGCAAGGTTTTGGCTTGACTGGACGGGCCTCACTGACTATAGAACCGCAACTTTCCAATCAGGACCAATTGGATCGGCGCGCCGGGCATTGTCCGGAAGTACCATCCGATTGCAGAAGAACAAAGGTGTATCCATGTCTCGTGTGTGCGAACTGACCGGCAAGGGCGTTCAGACCGGCAACAACGTAAGCCACGCCAACAACAAGACCCGCCGCCGGTTCCTGCCGAACCTTTGCCAGGTCACGTTGATCTCCGACGCTCTCGGCCAGCGCTTCCGCCTGCGCGTTTCTGCGCACGCCCTGCGTTCGGTCGAACATCGTGGCGGCCTTGACGCCTTCCTGCTCAAGTCCGACGAAACCGACCTGTCGATGCGCGCTCGTCTGCTGCGCCGCCAGATCGCCAAGAAGACTGCCGAAGCCGCTTAATAGCTTCGCCATCTCATCATCCGGCTTGAGGAAGGCTTGAACGGGTAGAACCGTACAGGCCTTTTCTCTTGTCTTCACATCCCTCCAACTGGTGGCATCACCCAGGATAAAAAAATGCTGAGCTCCCGCTATACCCTTATCTATGCCCTGCTCATGGCGGCCGTTGTCGTTGCCTCCAATTTCCTCGTCCAGTTTCCCGTCATGGGAACGTTGTGGGGCATCGCACTCGGCGATCTCCTGACCTGGGGCGCTTTCATCTATCCCGTCGCATTCCTGGTCACCGATCTGGCCAACCGGCAGTTCGGCCCGGCTGTTGCACGCCGCGTCGTGCTGGTCGGCTTCGTCGTCGGCGTGACGCTTTCCTTCCTGGCGGCCCCTTCGCGAATCGCCATCGCTTCGGGCACCGCCTTCCTGATCGGCCAGCTTCTCGACATCTCTGTCTTCAACGAGCTCCGCCGCCAGACCTGGTGGCGTGCGCCGCTGGCAGGCTCCCTCCTCGGCTCCGCCCTCGATACCTTGCTGTTCTTCTCGCTGGCCTTCGCTCCGATCTTCGCCTTCATCGGTCCGAACGAGGATTTTGCGATCTCCGCGGCTCCGATCCTCGGCGCCTTCGCAACCGAAGCTCCGCGGTGGATTTCCTGGGCACTTGGCGACCTCGTCGTCAAGATCCTGGTCGGCGTGGTGTTGCTGCTGCCCTATGGTGCGTTGATGAACACCCTGAAGCCCATGCCGCAGGTTGCCCCCGCCCGCTGACGAAAGCTAGCGATCGACAACGGCCGGGTGACCGGTGACGCGAACAACAAGCTCATCGAGCGGCCGCGACGAATCCAGTCGCAGAACGGGCGCGGCTTGCGTCGCCAACCATGCCTCATGGGCAGCGAGGCTGCGGCGTTCCGGTCCGCCGGTGTCGTAGCTTTCCGCCCATTCCAGGAACTCCCGGCTTTTCTCGGCCATGTCGCCGCCGGGCAGGATGCGATTGCCGTAGCGGGCTTCTTCCCGCCGCCTGATCCGTTCCATGCGAAGCACGGGATCGATCGTCAGGAAGACGATCAGATCGTAAAGCGGCTCGATCGGCGTCGCCCATTTCAGGCCCGAGCCGGACAGAACCCATCCTTCGTCCGGCGTCGCCTGCTCCCGCAGCATGGCGACACGCTCCGCGACGTCTCTCGGGGTAGTGAAGGGCGGATCGGTCGACAGCCAGAAGAAGTGGTCGGTGTCCAGATGCGGAACCCCGAGCCTTCCGGCCAGCGCCGCCCCGAGCGATGTCGTGCCCGAGCCGGACGCTCCCATGACGTGAATATGGGCCATCGTTGCCTCCTCCCCCTTCTCGCAAGCGCCAGAGGCCTTATCGAAATCATGTGACAGCTATTTAGGCCACCCCTCAGGGAAGCAGCCGGAATTCCAGCATCACGTTGCGCTGCAGGATGTTGCCGTTGTCGTCGGACACGATGACGAGATGCGGTTTTCCGTCCGGCCCGGAGATCACATCGAGCCCCTCCATGTTGTCGATCGCATAGCCCATATCGGCCTCGATCAGCGTCTCGCCATCGACCACGGCACCCGGACGGATGGCTTCCGCCTTGATCCGGCGAATGCGCATGCCGAGGCCGCCGAGATAACTGAAGCGGCGCTCGAGCAGCAGGAAATCGCCGTTGGGAAGAAACGCCCCGTCCGTCGCGTCGTAGGGATCATGACGAACAACCTTGAAGACACCTTTCAGCGGCCCCTCCAGGACTGCCGCGAAAAGGTTGCCTTGGTCATCGAGACTGTGCTCCGTAACGACTACCAGCGAGCCCTTCAGCGGGCCGGCCTCCGGCGACGCCGCCACGGTTTCCATGCCAGCGTTCATCCGGAATTCCCGGCGAGGAATGGGATTGTCGAGCGTCGTCAGCGGTCCGGATTGTTCGAAGCCGGGATCCGGATAGACATCGACGCGATGCAGTTGCTCGAAGCCGACGGCCGCCTGCCCTTTCCGAAGGGCCAGCCCCTCGGCATCCGAATTGTATTTGGAGCCGACACGACCGCCGCGGATGAGGATCGGGTTGATCGAGAGATCCGCCAGCCCGGAAAGGCGTCCTGATGCATCGCGCTCGATCCGGCCGGTCAGCCACTCACCCGTATCGAGTACGGAAACGAAGTTTCTTCCGTCCGGGCGAAACCGGATCGCCGACAAGGATTGCAGCCGTCCGTCCGACGAAGAGAACTGAATGCCCCCGAGGAACTCCAGGGAACCGAACCGCGTCTCCTTCGAGCCCGCCTTGAATTGGGTAATCGCTCGAGCAGTGATGGGCACGGTTTCAGTCGCCGGCGCAACCGGTGACGCCAGGATGCCATAAATGCCGAGGCAAAGGGCGAAGCGCGCAAGCTTCAAAGGAGACCTCAGCTTGCCCGACGCATACGGCCGGCAGGCTTGCCGCCCTTTTCCGCAAACAGTTCGGCAAGCTGCTCGGTCATCGCGCCGGCAAGTTCGTCCGCGTCCACGATCGTCACGGCCTTGCGGTAATACCGGGTCACATCGTGGCCGATACCGATCGCCAAGAGTTCCACCGGCGAACGGGTCTCGATCTGCTCGATGACCGCCCGCAGGTGCCGTTCGAGATAATTGCCCGGATTGACCGACAGCGTCGAATCATCGACCGGCGCGCCGTCGGAGATCATCATCAGAATCTTGCGCTGCTCCGGACGATGGATCAGGCGCTGGTGCGCCCACATCAGAGCTTCGCCGTCGATATTCTCCTTGAGCAGTCCCTCACGCATCATCAGACCGAGATTGCGGCGGGAGCGGCGCCAGGGCGCATCGGCGGATTTGTAGACGATGTGGCGAAGGTCGTTGAGGCGGCCGGGCGTGGCGGGCTTTCCGCTCGCCAGCCATTTTTCACGCGACTGCCCGCCCTTCCAGGCCTTCGTGGTGAAGCCGAGGATTTCCACCTTGACGCCGCAGCGTTCCAGCGTCCGGGCAAGAATGTCCGCGCAAGTGGCAGCGACCGTGATCGGCCGGCCGCGCATCGAGCCCGAATTGTCGATGACGAGCGAAACGACCGTGTCGCGGAACTGCGTGTCGCGCTCCTTCTTGAAGGAAAGCGGCTGCATCGGATCTATGATCAGGCGCACGAGACGCGCCGGGTCGAGATAACCTTCTTCCAGGTCGAAATCCCAGGAACGGTTCTGCTGCGCCATCAAACGGCGCTGCAGGCGGTTTGCAAGCCGGCCGACCGCGCCCTGCAGATGAGCGAGCTGTTTGTCGAGGAAGGCGCGCAGGCGATCGAGTTCGGACTCGTCGCATAGCTCCTCGGCCGTGACCTCTTCATCGAACTCCTGGGTGAAGATCTTGTAATCGACCTTCTCGTTGAAATCGTCGAACGGGCTGTTGGGCCGGCGCGTTTCGCCAGGGGTCTCGGAATGCTCATCGCTATCTTCCGACATATCCTCGTCGGACATTTCGGCGCCGTCCATCTCGCCGTCGTCGAGCTCCTCGTCGGCTGCCTCGCTCTGGTCGGCAGGCGCGGCATCCGAGCCTGCCTCTTCCTCGACCTCTTCGTTCTCGGTCTCGCCGCTGCGGGGCTGGTCCTCCTCGCTCGGATTCTCCATTTCCTCCGGCTCGGTGTCCTCGTCCGCAAACTCCTCCGCCATCTGCATGGAGGTGAGCATGTGACGCACGAGCTTGGCGAAGGCCTGCTGGTCTTCGATGACGTCCCGGAGGTTGTCGAGATCGCCAGCCGCCTTGTCCTCGATGAAAGGCCGCCAGAGATCGAGCACCTTGCCGGCGCTGGCGGGAGGCTTGATGCCCGTCAGCTTTTCGCGCACCAGCATGGCGATAGCCTCACCGACGGGTGCATCTTCCTGACGTTCGACGCCGGAGAAATTCGCCTTGGCGTATTTTTCCGTCTGCATGGCGCTCAGATTGGCGGCGACGCCGGCCATCCTGATGGCGCCGATGGATTCCACCCTCGCCTGCTCCACCGCGTCGAACACCACGCGCGCATCGGCACCCTGGGGCGCCATGTTGGCATGGACGTTCGTGTCGTGGCACGCAAGCCGGAGCGCCATGGAATCGCCAAGGCCGCGGGTCACCGCCAGCTCGTGCGCCGTTGGCCGCTTGGAGATTTCCGGCAGGCGAATGCGCTCGCCGGCAATGCCCGGACGCTCGTTAGCGAACGAAACCTCAACCTCGCTGTCACCAGCGATCGAGCGCACGCAGCCGGTAATCGCCCGGCGCAACGGCTCCGTATCGACCGGACCGCCGGGCTTGGCTTTCGAATTGTCTCCGCGACCTGCCATGACGTTTTTCCGCGCTTACGCTCCAAGAACGATGTTGGCGGCGCTTTCCTTCAGTTCGATGCCGAAGGCGCGCTGGTACTGCTCGGCCACCAGCGTACGCTCAAGCTCGTCGCACTTGTTGAGGAAGGTGATGCGGAAGGCAAATGCCAGGTCGCCGAAAATCTCGGCATTTTCCGCCCAGGTGATAACCGTGCGCGGGCTCATGACGGTCGAGAGATCGCCGTTAATGAAGGCCGAGCGGGTAAGGTCGGCCACGCGCACCATCTTGGAGACGGTTTCGCGGCCCTCGGCCGTCGCGCCGAAGCTCTTCACCTTGGCGGCAACGATATCGACTTCCTTCTCGTGCGGCAGATAGTTCAGCGTGGTCACGATCGACCAGCGGTCCATCTGCGCCTGGTTGATCTGCTGCGTGCCGTGATAGAGGCCGGTCGTATCGCCGAGGCCGACCGTGTTGGCGGTCGCGAAGATACGGAATGCCGGGTGAGGACGGATGACCCGGCTCTGGTCGAGCAGAGTCAGGCGGCCGGAAGATTCCAGGACGCGCTGAATGACGAACATCACGTCCGGGCGGCCCGCATCGTATTCGTCGAAGACGAGCGCGACATTGTGCTGGTAGGCCCAGGGCAGGATACCGTCCTTGAATTCGGTGACCTGCTTGCCGTCCTTCAGGACGATCGCGTCCTTGCCGACGAGGTCGATACGGCTGACATGGCTGTCGAGGTTGACGCGCACGCACGGCCAGTTGAGGCGGGCTGCAACCTGCTCGATATGGGTCGACTTGCCGGTTCCGTGAAAGCCGGACACCATGACGCGTCGGTTATGCGCAAAGCCTGCGAGAATAGCGAGGGTCGTGTCGCGGTCGAAAAGATAGTCGGGGTCGAGATCCGGAACGTATGGATCGCCGTTGCTGTATGCCGGAACCCTGAGATCGGTATCGATGCCGAAGGCTTCCCGAACCGAAACGGTGGTATCGGGAAGGTTGGAAATGTCTAGATCAATCTTACTCATCATCTCTCCAAGGCGCGAGCCGCCGCCCGGCCGTCGTCCTCACTGCCATAATTTTTACGGCTTAGCAGAAACCCGCCTGCTTCAACAACTGATATGCTTGAATAACGGCGCGAAAACGTTCCTCAGAACCGCGGTCTCCGCCGTTTGCATCCGGGTGGTGCTTCTTGACCAGTTCCTTGTAGCGGCTCTTGATCTCGCTGCCCGTGGCATTGGCGGCCAGGCCCATCGTATCGAAAGCCTTCGCCTCGAGAGTCTTGAGCTTGCGCCCCTGCGTCTGGAAGCGCGATCCACCCCCGGTGCGGGCCTGAGATACGAAGCCGAAGGGGTCCTTGAACCGCTGCTGCGCGCCCGGAGCCCCCGAGCGGGCCGTGGTATGCAGCGGCGCATCCTTGGCAGCCTTGTTGACGCCGACGGTCCAGGTGGGACGGTGGCCGGTGATCGCTTCTTTCTGGTAACGCGCGATCTCCGTGTCCGAGAGGCCGGAGAAATAATTGTAGCCTTTGTTGTATTCCTTGACATGCTCAAAGCAGAACAGGAAGAACTGGCCCTCGGCATTGCGGCCCACGGGTGCGCGATGGACGCCGGGCTTGTCGCAGCCGTCCCATTGACAGGTTGGAGCCTGGACAGGCGCTTCCTGCTCCCTGTTCCGGCGCGTCCGGATACGGTCAAAATATTTGGAGTCGAGTTTCATAAGGCCCTCATTATGGGGTGGCGGACAGGGCGCGACAAGAATTGACAAAGCGCTTTCTTACTGGTTTGTGGGATGCCCCTCTTGCATTGCAACGGAGCCAGATATGTCCGCCCGAGACCGCATCGAAGCCACGCTTGCTGAACATCTCGAACCGGAACGGCTGTTCGTCATCGACGAAAGCCAGCAGCACGCCGGTCATCAGCCGAGTTTCACGGGAGCGGAGGGGACCCACATGCGTGTCCGCATCGTCTCGGGGAAATTTTCAGGAATGAGCCGGATCGACCGGCACCGGATGGTCAATGCGCTTCTGAAGCCGGAACTCGACGCTGGCCTGCACGCCCTCGCGGTAGAGACGGCGGCACCCGGCGAACCGACACGGTGGTGATGGGGCTTAGATAGGAGCGGACGCCCCCCGCGGGCAAGGGACGCCGAGCGGTGGGAAGTCTACTCCGCCGGCAGCGTCGCATCTTCCGCCGGACGGACGCGCAGCCGGGTGATCCGGTTCTTCTCCCGCTTCATGACGATGAACCGTTTGCCGTAGAAGGTGAACGCCTGCCGCTCTTCCGGAATAAGTTTCGATTCATGAATGACGAGGCCGGCGATCGTCGTCGCCTCGGTGTCGGGCAAGCTCCAGTCGAGCGCGCGATTCAAGTCGCGGATCGGCACCGAACCGTCGACCACGATGGAACCGTCCGCCTCCTGGCGCACGCCCTGGATCTCGATATCGTGCTCGTCGGCGATATCGCCGACGATCTCCTCGAGAATATCCTCCAGGGTAACGATGCCCTGCACCTCACCGTATTCGTCGACGACGACAGCAAAATGCACCTTGCGGCGCAGGAAAGCGTTCAACTGATCCTTGAGGCTCGTGCTGTCCGGCACGAACCATGGCTTCTGGGCGATTTTGACTATTTCAATGCTTTCCGGCTGCACGTTCTGGTCTGCAAGAGCGCGGAGCAGGTCCTTGGCATGGATGACGCCGATGATATTCTCGGTCGAATTCCGCCAGACAGGCATGCGGGTATAGGGGCTTTCGAGCACCGTGCGCACCACGACTTCCGGCGGGTCGTCCGCATTGATCGCGCGCATCGCAGTACGGTGCTTCATGACATCCGAGACCTCGAGTTCTTCGAGTTCGAAGAGGCCGCTCAGACGGTCGCGGTCCTGCCGGTCGAAATTGCGGTCGCGATGCATCGCGTCGAGCGTCGCATGAAGATCGTCATGGCTGGAGAGCGTAAGAGTTTCCTGCGAGAGAGAAACGCCGAACGAACGAAGAAGCCCGCGGATCACCGCGTTGACAGCGCGCGAAAGCAGGCTTCCCTTGGATGTCATTTCGGCCGCTTTTCCTCCAGAAAACCGAGAACCTCGGAAGACGGCACGTCGTCAGCGACGAATGACTGGCCAATCCCGCGCGTCAGAATGAAGGTGAGCTTGCCGCTCTTGACCTTCTTGTCCTGCGTGATCGCCTCCAGAAGCCTCTCGGTCGGCGGCAATTCGCCGGGAATGTCATTCATCGAAGTCGGCAATCCGACGGCCTTCAGGTGCGCTGCGACGCGCTGGGCATCGTCCGGGCTCGCGAGATTGAGCCGTGCGGAGAACTGGTGCGCCAGAACCATGCCGATCGCCACGCCCTCGCCATGCACGAGCCGGCTGCTGTCATAGTCGGTTGCCGCTTCCAATGCATGCCCGAAGGTGTGACCGAGATTGAGAAGGGCACGCCTGCCGTTCTCGCGCTCGTCTTCCACGACCACGTCGGCCTTTGCCTGGCAACTCACGGCAATCGCTTCGATCCGCTCCGCGCCGCCGTCGAAGACGTGCTTCCAGTTCTTCTCGAGCCAGACGAAGAAATCAGGCTTGTCGATCAGCCCGTATTTGGCGACTTCCGCATAACCAGCGCGGAATTCCCGCACCGAAAGCGAATCGAGTGCGGCCGTATCGGCAAGGACGAGGTCGGGCTGGTGGAAAACGCCGAGCAGGTTCTTGCCGTGGCGGGTGTTGACGCCGGTCTTCCCCCCTACGGACGAATCGACCTGCGCCAGAAGCGTGGTCGGGATCTGCACGAAGCGCACGCCCCGCCGCACGATGCCCGCGGCGAAGCCGGCGAGATCGCCGATCACGCCGCCGCCGAGCGCAATCACCGCATCGTTTCGTTCGATCCGCGCCGAAAGCACCATGTCGGTAACTGTCGCAAGGTGCTCCAGGCTCTTGGTCTTTTCCCCCGCCGGCAATGTCAGCGATACCGCCTCGATGCCATCCGTCTGCAGGCTGTCCATCAGCGCTTCCAGATAAAGCGGCGCGACGTGTTCGTCGGTGATGATCGCAGCTTTCCGTCCCCTAAGCCGGGACGTGATCTCGCCGCCGGCGCGGCCAATCAGCCCGGGTCCGATCAGGATATCGTAGGCACGTTCGCCGAGCGGCACGTGCACAACGCGCTCCAGCGGGCGGTCTGGAGATCGGGACGACATATTCATTGCAATTCACCTTCACTGGCACGATTGCCGATGGCAACGATGGCGGCCAGCACCGCGTTGGCCATCACATCCTTGCGGACATTCTCCGACCGGACGGTCAGATCCGCCTCGGCATAGATCGGATATCGCTGGTTCATCAAATTCTCGAGCGTCTGCTTCGGGTTCTCGGTCTTGAGCAACGGTCGATGGTCGCGTTTGTTCACCCGTTCCCACAGGATATCGAGATCGGCTTCCAGCCAGACCGAGATACCGCCCGCCTTGATCTGTCGGCGGGTATTCTCATTGATGAAGGCGCCGCCGCCGGTGGAGACGACGCGTGGGCCATTCCTCAGGAGGCGCTCGATGACGCGCGTTTCCAATGCGCGGAACTCCACCTCCCCATAGGCCGCGAAGAGCTCGCTGATCGTCATGCGCGAAACCTTCTCGATCTCCGCATCGGTATCGATGAACGGGATCGACAGGCTCTGCGCCACCAGCCGGCCGATCACCGATTTTCCGGCGCCCATAAGGCCGACGAAAATCAGATTGCGCGAGCCGAGCACGGCGCGCGCCTGTTCGCTGAGTGTCGGGTCGGCGGAGGTAGCAACTTCAGTCATCATCGTAGTCCGTTTGAAAAACGGTATCGACAAATGCTTGGGCAGCGTCAAGTCATCGCCACCAAAGACGATGGAGGATTGTTTGTTCTTGCGGTTCCTTAAACCTTTATCGATATATTGCGTCGCAATGTCACGGAGTTCCCGATGCCCACCCTTTTCCGCTTCCTGTTCGTGCTGGCCGTGATTGCGGGCATCGTCTATGGAAGCATGGTGGCCCTCGTGACATTGGTTGAACCGCGCGAACGCGACGTCACGGTGCGCATCCCTTCGGAGCGGCTGAATCCGACCCCCGCGCAGAAGTAGCGAAAGACAGCGATGGCCGACCTTTCCCGCGCCCATATCGAAGCCTTTCTGGAAATGATGAGTGCCGAGAGGGGTGCGGCGGGCAATACGTTAGCGTCATACGAACGCGATCTCGAAGACCTCCATTCCTTCCTGGCTTCGATCGGGACTTCGCCGCTGGCCGCCGCCAGCAATAACCTTTCGGCCTATCTGACCCACCTCAGCAAACACGGTTTTGCCGCATCCTCCCAGGCAAGGCGGCTCTCCGCCATGCGGCAGTTCTACAAGTTCCTTTATGGGGAGGGACTGCGGGGCGATGATCCGACGGCAATCCTCGACGCGCCCAAGAAGGGCCGGACGCTGCCGAAGACTATGAGCGAGGACGAGGTAACGCGGCTGCTCGAGCTTGCGGCCAGGGAGGCCGGCGAACCCGAACCCGAACAGCTCGCACGCGTCAGAATGCTGGCGCTGCTCGAACTTCTCTACGCCACCGGCATGCGCGTCAGCGAACTCGTATCGCTGCCGGTAAAGGTCCTCGATCAGGAAGGCAGGTTCTTGATCATCAGGGGAAAAGGCAACAAGGAGCGTCTGGTCCCGCTCTCCCGCTCCGCCATCGCCGCCCTCAAGACCTATAGCGGCTTTCGACAGGCCGCGCTCGCCAAGACCGGCAACAGTCCCTGGCTTTTCCCTTCCGCAGGCAAGGAGGGCTATCTGCCGCGGCAAGTTTTCGCCCGCGATCTCAAGGCGCTTGCCGCGCGGGCGGGACTTAGAGCCGCCGCAATCTCTCCGCATGTGATGCGCCACGCCTTTGCCAGCCATCTTTTGCAGAACGGGGCGGACCTTCGCGTGGTACAGGAACTGCTTGGACATTCAGACATTTCCACCACGCAGATCTACACACATGTATTGGAAGAACGGCTGCGCGAACTGGTCGAAACGCATCACCCTCTTGCAAAACAGGCCAAAAACCGGGATTAGAGGCGCCAAACCGAAAGTGGGAACCCTCTTGTTCCCGAGATAACAACCGGAAACCGGATCTCATGCAGACCTATCTCGATTTCGAAAAGCCAATCTCGGACCTCGAGGGCAAGATCCACGAGCTCAAAAAGCTTGCCTCGGAAGACGAGAGCATCGACACGTCCGAAGAGATCGGCAGGCTCGAAAGCCGGGTCCGGGAAGCGACCAGAGAAATCTACGCCAAGCTTGGCGCCTGGGAAAAAACACAGGTCGCGCGCCATCCGCAGCGTCCCCACTTCCTGGACTACTCCACCAAGCTGTTTACGGACTTCACGCCGCTTGCTGGCGATCGCAATTTCGGCGAGGACGCCGCCATCCAATCCGGCCTTGCCCGCTTCAACGGCATGCCGGTGGCCGTCATCGGCCAGGAAAAGGGCCACGATACCAAGACGCGCCTCAAGCACAATTTCGGCAGCCCCCGCCCGGAAGGTTATCGCAAGGCGATCCGCGTCATGGAAATGGCCGACCGTTTCGGCCTGCCCGTGATCACGCTGGTGGATACCGCCGGTGCCTATCCGGGGGTCGGCGCAGAAGAACGTGGCCAGGCGGAAGCAATCGCCCGCTCGACGGAGATGTGCCTTGCCGTCAAGGTCCCCATGATTTCCATCGTCATCGGCGAGGGCGGCTCCGGCGGAGCGATCGCGATCGCCACCGGCAACCGCGTCTACATGCTCGAGCATGCCATCTATTCGGTCATTTCCCCGGAAGGTGCTGCCTCCATTCTCTGGCGTGATTCGACCCGCGCCCGCGAGGCGGCGACGAACATGAAGATCACCGCCGAAGACCTGAAGGGACTGGGCATCATCGACGAGATCATCCCCGAACCTCTCGGCGGCGCCCATCGCGAGCCCGACACGGTGATCGCCGCGACCGGCAAGGTGATCGCTTCGGCGCTTCAGGACATGAGCAACCTTTCGGGCGAAGAATTGAGGGCCGCACGCCGGCAGAAATTCCTCGATATCGGCCGCAACCTCTGATCCGTCGACGTTTGTCGCCGACGCAGCCAAATTTAGCCATATTGCTGATAACAGTGAAACTGGGACGGTTTCTCTAGACAGGCGGATCGAAGCGGTTAAGAAGATGTAAAGCTTACCGCTTTATTGATCATAGCCAGTACCGAACCCGGTCAACGTTCCAAGTTCATGTGGTCCGTCTCGATGCGCCTGAAACACATCGCTCTCGCCCTTCTCGTCGCGACTGCCCTTACGGGCTGCAATGATACTCTCGATTCCGCAAGTATTGACCTCAAGAGCGTCAAGAACAAGGTCGAGCAGCCTCTGCCTTCCCGCATCGTTGCGGAAATGCAGAAGAAGAACATGCCGCGCACTTCGCCGATCATGATCCGCATCTTCAAGGAAGAAGGGGTGCTGGAGGTCTGGAAGGCGAAGGCCGACAATCGCTTCGACGTGATCGCCAGCTATCAGATCTGCGCCTGGTCCGGGAAGCTCGGTCCGAAAGTCAAGGAAGGCGATCGTCAGGCGCCCGAAGGTTTCTACAACCTGACGCCGGCGCACCTGAACCCGAACTCGAAATATTACCTCGCCATCAACACCGGATTTCCGAACCGCTACGACCAGGCAAACGGTCGCAGTGGCTCGGACCTGATGATCCACGGCGCCTGTTCGTCGTCCGGCTGCTATTCCATGACCGACGAGCAGGTTCTGGAAATCTACGCATTTGCCCGCGATGCGTTCAAGGGCGGCCAGACCTCGGTGCAGCTTCAGGCCTTCCCGTTCCGGATGACGGCGGAGAACATGGTGCGTCACCGCGACAATCCGAATTACGATTTCTGGAAGATGGTGAAGGCAGGCTACGACAATTTCGAAGTCACCAAGCGCCCGCCGGACGTCGCCGTCTGCGAAAAGAAATATGTGTTCAACCAGCAGCTCGATGGTAGCGGCAAGTTCGGCCCGGCTACCGCGGCCTGCCCGCCGATGTCCACACCGCCGGCACTTGCAAGCGCGTTGACATCCTACGGCAAGACCTACGAGGTAGCCTACCAGAAAGCCGTCGACAAATTCGAGGGCAAGGTCTGGTACGAACCGACCGAAGCCGAACGCAAGGCGGTGGTTGCCACCAAGCGCAAGGGCCGCGAACTGGCTTACGCGCCGACCGGCACCTCGCTCGAAGCCGGCAAGCTGATGAGCGAAGCAGAATTCAAGGAAATGATGGAAAAGAGGATGGCGGCGGCACAGCCGAAGCCTGCCAATACCGTGCTTGCTTCCGCCGCTCCTTCGCCGCGCGCTGCGACTGCTGCCGAACGCATGAAGCAGGATCGCCTGCCGGGCGACAATGCACCGGCCTCCACTGCGATCGTCGCTTCTGCTCAAGGCACGACGACCACGGTTCCGATTCCCGCACAGAACCCGCTTGCCTATGCGGCTCCGCCGATCACCGAAGAGAAGAAGAAGCCGTTCTGGAAGTTCTGGAGCAAGGAGTGAGTGTGGCGACCGAAGGCCTCTATGATTTGAGAGGCCTGAAGTGTCCCCTGCCCGTGCTGAAGACGCGGCGCCGGCTCAAGGGAATGCACAGCGGCGCCGAACTCATGATCGAGACCACGGACCCGCTGGCCGCGATCGACATCCCGCATTTCTGCAGCCAGGAAGGCCACCAGATCATCCTATCGGAAAAGACCGAAACCGGTCATCGCTTCCTGATCCGCAAGGGCTGACGCCCTACATGCGCAGGCCCGGCACGGCGAGCGGATTGTCTTCCAGCGCCGCACGGTCGGGGCGGTCGACACGCGGCTGGCCGGTGAAGGCGGCGAAGAGATCCGAGACGAAAGCCTCCGGCAACCCCTGCGTAATCAGCACCATCCGGGTGCGCCGGTCGGATCCCTCCGGCCATTTCGCCAGACGCTGTGGCGGGTGGAAAACGCTCTGCACTCCATGCAGCACGAGCGGCCGGTCCAGATTGTCAGACAGCGCCACGACCGCCTTCATCCGCAGCAATTTCTCCCCGTGCGCCGAACGCAGAAGGTCGGTGAACATCTCGATCGCCATCGGATCGATCGGCTTGTCGTGAACGATCGAAAACGAGCGGATGTCGTCACCGTGGCGGTTTACATCGTGGTGATGATGGTGATGACCGTGCCCTTGATGATCATCGTGATGGTGATCATGATGGCCGTCTGCGTGGCTGTCATTCGCCAGTTCGTCGCGCAGCCAGCGATCCACGTCGGCGATCTTCGTTGCCGGGTCGTAGAGGCCGTTCTCGAGGATCGCCGCCACGCCGGCTCCTTCGCTGTCGCCATCCATCATCGGCGCGCGCGGATTAAGCGTAGCCAGACGCGCCCTGAGAGCGCCGATCTGCGTCGCATCCGCCATGGAAAGTTTCGAAATGACCAGCCTATCCGCCACTGCGGCCTGCTTCACCGCCTCCGGATGACGGTCCAGCGTCGAAAGTCCGTTCACTGCATCGACCAGCGTCACGACGCCGTCGAGCTCGAAGTTCTGTGCTATGACCGGGTTGCCCATCACCGACTGCATGACCGGCGCCGGATCGGCAAGGCCGGTCGTCTCGATCACCACCCGGCGGATCGGCTTCAAACGGCCCGTCTGGATGCCGTCCATCATATATGCAAGCGTATCGACGAGTTCCCCCCGGACCGTGCAGCAGAGGCAACCGTTGGAAAGCTCCACCAGTGCGTCGCCAGACGCTTCGACGAGGAAATTGTCGATGCCGACCTCGCCGAATTCATTGATGATGACGGCCGTATCGCTGGTGCTCGGGTCCTTGAGGATGCGATTGAGAAGCGTCGACTTTCCGGCACCGAGAAAGCCGGTGAGGATGGAAACCGGGATTCGGTTGTGGATAGAAGACATGATCTATTCCAATGCTCAGAAAGTCGGGCGCGGCTGCGGGATCGGCACGTTCGCGATCTCGTTCGTGCCTGCGGTCGCGGCGACTGGCTCGCTCCCGGGAATAAGCCCTGCGAAGCTGTAGACCGGCGGCCGAGTCATCTCGTGGATATAAGGCGAATGCATTACCGTCCGGCCGGCGTCGTCGCGGTTCTCGCTGCGCACCTTGGCGGCCTTCGGGTTGCAGATCTCGGCGCTGACATCGTTGACCGCCGCCGTGTTGCCATAGGGGGCAAGCGACGAGAGCGGCACGCCGTCGGCGGACGAGGCCATGAGCCCTTGCTGCAGGAGGTTGGCAGAATCATCCGCACGCCCCGCGAGGCTGTCGGATCCGAGGACCACGGAGACCACCGTGCGGCCGTCGCGGGTCGCAGACGAGACCTGGTTGAAACCCGAGGCGCAGATGAAGCCGGTCTTCATGCCGTCGGCACCGTCGAACCGCCCGATCAGGGTATTGTAGTTCGGATAGTCCTTCTTGCCGGTGCTGATCCCTTCCAGGGAGAAATAGCCCTGATACTCCGGGAACTCGCGCTTCAGCTGAAGCGCCAGCACGGCAAGGTCGCGCGCGGTGGTATATTGCCCTTTGCCGGGCAAGCCGTGGGGATTGATGAAGCGGGTCGAGTTCATGCCGAGACGCGTCGCTTCGCTGTTCATCAGAGCGACGAACTGATCGACCGAACCGCCGACCGTTTCCGCAACCGAGACGGCGATGTCATTGGCCGATTTCACGAGCAGGATCTTGAGCGCGCTATCCATCGTGAGCTTGGAGCCGGGCTTGAAGTACATCTTGCTCGCCGGCTGGTCCGCAGCCTTCTTGCTCATGACAACAGGCGTATCCAGCGCGAGCTTTCCGCTCTTCAGCGCCTTGAAGGTGACATAGGCCGTCATCAGCTTGGTCAGCGATGCCGGATACCATTTCCGGAACGCGTCCTCATGGGCGATCACGCGGCCGGTGCGGACATCGACCACCATCTTCGGATTGGCCGCCGCACTGCCGGCAGAGGCAAGAAGGCCGAAGGCCACCACAGTTGAGATCGTCCGGGTGGAAAACCCGGAGCGGATGCGAGAAATCGGCAAGATCATCCCTCGTTCGAAACAGCTTAACGAGTGTGGCGCATATGCGGCCTATGTGGCCAAGCAATGGCAAAGAACATGGATTGCGTCAATCAGGATGGGCACTATCTTCGGGGGAGGACGATTCATATCCGCGTGAGTAACGAGAACAGGATACATTATGCCAATTTTGAACCGGGCCGCCGAACTTCAGGGCGAAGTCAGCGAGTGGCGACGATATCTTCACGAAAATCCTGAAATCCTTTACGAAGTCGAAAATACGGCGTCCTTCGTTGCCGCGAAACTGAAGGCATTCGGCGTCGACGAGATTGCGACGGGGATCGGACGTACCGGCGTCGTCGGCATCATCCGCGGCAAGGGCACCGAGGGCCGTACGATCGGACTGCGCGCCGACATGGATGCCCTGCCTCTTACCGAGCTGACCGACAGGCCATGGGCTTCGAAGGCTGCCGGCAAGATGCATGCCTGCGGCCACGACGGCCACATCTCCATGCTGCTCGGTGCGGCGAAATACCTCGCCGAGACCCGCAATTTCAACGGCACCGTCGCCTTGATCTTCCAGCCCGCCGAGGAAGGCGGCGCCGGCGCGCTGGCGATGATCGAGGATGGCATGATGGAACGCTTCGGCATCGAAGAAGTCTACGGAATGCACAACATGCCGGGCATTCCGCTCGGCCAGTTCGCTATCCGCAAGGGCGGCATCATGGCCGCTCCGGACCGCTTTACCATCACGATCAGCGGCCGAGGCGGCCACGCGGCCCAGCCTCACCGGACCGTCGACCCGATCTTCATCGGTTCGCAGCTCGTCGGCAGCCTGCAGGCAATTGCGGCGCGCAATGCCGACCCGGTCCGTTCGGTCGTCATTTCGGTGACCCGCTTCGACGCCGGCACGACCCACAACATCATTCCGGACCAGGCGACGCTGTGGGGCACGGTACGGACGCTCAGCGAAGAGATGCGTGATCTGGCCGAGACGCGAATCCGACAGATCGTCGATGGCATCGTCAGCGCTCATGGCGCGGAAGCGGTGATCGAATATGAGCGCAGGTGTCCCGTGACCGTCAACCACGACCAGGAAACCGAACATGCGATCCGGGTGGCGACCGAGGTGGTGGGAGCGTCCAACGTGGACGCGAATGTCGACCCGAGCATGGCGGGCGAAGATTTTGCCTTCATGCTGAAAAGCCGGCCGGGCGCCTTCATCTTCATCGGCAACGGAGATACGGCAGCACTCCACAACCCACGTTACGACTTCGACGACGAAGCGATCTCTTATGGCATTTCCTATTGGGTTCGGCTGGTCGAGCAGAGGCTGACGGAATGAGCAAGACAAAAGGCTTGGCTTAGCGCCTCACCTTTTGTATGGATTTCCTCACGTGGTCCCATAGCTCAGCAGGATAGAGCGCAGGATTCCTAATCCTGAGGCCGATGGTTCGAATCCATCTGGGATCACCATTTCATCACAATCGCCCATGCGATTCCGCGTTCCGCACCTCTCCGCTCATCACACCTTCCATAAGCGCAAGGATTTATTACCCTTTTCGGGGCCTATAGATTTGTCTTGATCGGACGCGGCGTTTGGGGCAAATCTTTCACGCCGAAATGATTTGTGAACATTCTATGGCGGGGACGCTCATGGCGGCTATTGAATACTCCCTTTTTCGAAGGGCGGTTTTCCTTACCGGGATCCTTCTTCTGGCGGGTTGCACCTCGTCCCAGACCACCTCGGCCATCAAGAGCGAGGGGGTCAAGACGTCCGCTCCCATTGGCAACATCCCGAAGAAACAGCTGTACAACTACACGGCGTCGGACCGCGAGTGCCTGAAACGCGCCATGTATTTCGAATCGAAGCGGTCGAGCCGGGACGGTTTGATGGCCGTCGGCACGGTGGTGATGAACCGGATGACGTCCGGAGCCTACCCCGGCACGATCTGCGGCGTCGTCGGCCAGGAACGGCAGTTCGCGCCGGGTGTGATGACGCGACCACTGAAAGAACAGGCGGCGGTCGAGCTGGATGAAGCCGCTGACGCCATCCTTCGGGGCGAGCGCAATCCTCAGGTGAAAGAGGCCATGTTCTTTCATCGCGCGGGTCTGAGATTTCCCTACGACAATATGCACTACGTCACCGTCGCCGGTGGCAACGCCTTCTACGAGAAACGCGGCGATGACGGCGAGCTGCAGACCCCCGCACCCAAGCCGGCGGATGAATATATCCTGAGCTTTGCGCCTCATCTTTCCACATCGCCGGCGCTTATGGCCGTCAACGACGTCCAGCAGGCGAGCGTTGTGGCAGAAGCGGACGATCTCCCGCTGCCGCTGCAGGCTCCCGTGCCGCTTCAGCGACCGCAGCTTGCCAGCCTTTCGAGCAGCCAAATGGTCATGGCGCCGCAAGTGTGGTCCCTTCCCGCGACACGGCGGTGATTCCGCGACCTTTCGCGCGATTAAGTCAAACCACCGCAGCCGGCCCTTGCGAAATCCGCTTCGGTCGCACCAACCGCACCGTGCCGCGACACATCGCACCGAACAGAGCTGCAATCAGCCAGCCGCAGAACAATCCCCCGCCAGCCCAGATCAAGCCTGCGAAGTCCACTGGCACCGCCGGCACAAAATCGCGCCAGGCATTGGCGAAGGTGGTGGAATCCGGGTGTCGTATAACCACCAGAGGCCTTCTGAGCGGCGCCGCGAGCAGAAGTTCCTGCCGCTGCTCTTCCAGCATCTCATAACGCGCGAAAGTACGGCGCATAGCTTCACCCTGACGCCGCAGGAATGTCTCCGGCGAAGCGGAATAGATGTTGAGCGCCGTTTGGCGATCCAGGCCGCTGTGATTGGCCTGGGCGTCGAACTCGGAAATCAGGATCTTGAGTTCGTCCAGCGCTCCTCCGATCCGTTGCCTATATTGCTGCGCGAATTCCGGCGCCTGCGAAAGGAAGATGCCGCCGAGGAGCGCCATCGCCATCGTAAACATTCTTCCGAGCATCAACATGATGGACCTCAAACCTCGCTTTCGTCTCAACGGGACACAGGTTGAAAGGTTGCTTTCGTGCCTGTGGACATCCTCCGCAGCCCGCCAGCCTCGGATTGCATGGAAGGTTAACCGATCATAAAAATCCTGCTGCCGCATGTGGGGTAGCGGCGAATTACTCGAGGGGCTTTCAATCAAAATGAAACTGCGTTTTTCCCGCGTGGCCGCACTGGGGGTGCTGGCCGTCATCGTAGCCGGTTGCACGACGACCGAAGAGGCCAACAAGGCGATCCAATCCAGGTGGATAGGTCAGCCGGTTGACTCCTTCTTCACCTACTACGGCCCACCCGTCTCTTCCTTTCCGCTGAACGACGGCGGAACGATCTATACCTGGGTCGGCGGTGAGACGACCCGCTATGTCCCGGCCCAATACCAGACGCCACAACCGGTCAACCAGGATGCCAACCGGGTTACGCGCACGACGACCGAGACGCACAGGAGGGCTGACGGAAGCACCGTCACGACCACCAAGAGCTCGTCCTTCGGCATTTCGGCTCAACCGGTCGCGCCACAGATGATATCGCCGGCCCGCACGGAAGACCTCTTCTGCGAATTGCAGATCACGACGGGTCCGGACAAGTCGATCCGCATGCTGCGCGCGACGAACGATACGGATGGCGAAGGCTTCAGCTTCTCACGCTGCGCCGAGGTCATGGGCGTCAAGAAGTAGGCTCTATCAGCGCGGCCGGACGTGTTCCATCCGAAAGCCGAGCCCGATCAGCCGGCCGGCAAGATGAGCGAGTACCGGCCAGCGCGCAATGCCGCGGATGAAGGCGGGCGGGCCTTGGCGTTTCTGCTCGACCGCCTGATCGCTGCGCCGGCTGCTGCGCATCATCAGCTGCAGTTTTTGCGTCGCCTTGGTGGGGAAGCTGCGGCGCTTCTCGACCGCCGCCAGATCTCCATCGGAAAGGCGGCCGTTGCGAAGCGGCTCGGACAGGATATTGGCGGCAGCGACCGCGTCCTGGATGGCCAGGTTGACGCCGACACCGCCGATCGGCGACATGGCATGAGCTGCATCGCCGATGCAGAGAAGGCCGGGACGCCACCACTGTTTCAGTCGATCGATCCGCACCGTAAGCAGGCTCGTGTCGTCGAAACTGCCGATTTCCCGCATTCGATCGGCCGGCAGCGGCGACACGTCGACCACCATCTGGCGGAAGGTCTCGAGCCCTCTCTCGCGGATTTCTGCAAAAGTGCCGCGGCGGATGACATATCCGCACTGCCAATAATCGCCGCGGTCGATCAGCACAAAACCCTGGCGCGGGCCGGCATGCCCCATTACCTCGTTCGGATCGCCCGGCTGCTTGGAAAGTTTCATCCAGATCACTTCGCTCGGCACGCCGAAATTCTCGACGGCAAGCCCGGCCTTTTCCCGCACCACTGAATTGCGGCCGTCCGCGCCGACGACCAGCTTCGAATGAATGTCGAACTTGCCTTCCGGCGTCTCGACTTCCAGGCCGACGACTTTGCCTCGCTCTTCCAGAAGATCCGTCACCTTCGCCTGCATGATCAGTCGGAAGTTCGGGAAGTGCTGCGCCTGGGCAGCCACGAAATTCAGGAAATCCCATTGCGGCATGAAGGCGATGAAGCGGTTCCTGACCGGCAGTCGGGAAAAATCGGCAATGGTGACCGTGAGTCCGCCCATTTCGGCGGAAAGCCTCGGCGCCCGCCTATGCGGGAGTTTCAGGAATTCCTCGATTATACCGAGCTCGTGCATGATCTCCAGCGTCGAGGGGTGGATGGTGTCGCCCCGGAAGTCGCGGAGAAAATCTGCGTGCTTTTCAACGACCGTGACGTCCACGCCGGCGCGCGCCAGAAGGAAACCCAGCATCAGTCCCGCAGGCCCTGCACCCGCAATGACGCATGCCGTCTGAATGTCTCGCATCTGGTTCATCGCCTTGTTTCGCCCGTGGACGTGGAAAGGATCAAGCTGCACTTGGTCGCAGCCGGACTTGAAATCAAGCCCGCTCTTGTGAGCCGCGACTTTCGCTTGTAGACCAGCGGCAGCTTCGTGAAACAGGAAAGATCATGGCCGAAACCGGCAAACGTCGCATCAGCATCCTCGGCTCTACCGGCTCGATCGGCGTCAACACGCTCGATGTGGTAAACCAGCTCGGCGGGCGCGACGCTTTTGAGGTCGTGGCCATTACCGGCAACGCCAATATCCAGCTTCTGGCCGAGCAGGCAAAAAGCTGCGGCGCAAAGCTTGCCGTGACGGCCGACGAAACACACTATGCTGCGCTGAAGGATGCGCTGGCCGGCAGCGGTATCGAGACTGCCGCGGGCCGGGAGGCTTTGATCGATGCCGGCGCACGCGATTCGGACTGGGTCATGGCCGCAATCGTCGGCACCGCCGGTCTTGCCCCGACGCTTGAGGCGGCAAAACGCGGCGCCGATATCGCTCTCGCCAACAAGGAATGTCTCGTCTCGGCCGGCGAGCTCTTCGTCAAGGCTGTAGCCGAGGGCGGCGGCCGGCTGATCCCGGTCGACAGCGAGCATAGCGCGATCTTCCAATCGCTGGAGGATGACCAGCACCATGCCGTCGAGCGCATCGTGTTGACGGCGTCCGGCGGCCCGTTCCGCACCTGGACGCGTGAACAGATGGCGGGCGTGACGGCCGAAGTTGCCCGCGCACATCCCAATTGGTCGATGGGCCTGAAAATCTCGATCGGCAGCGCCTCGATGTTCAACAAGGCGCTCGAGATGATCGAGGCGAAACATCTGTTCAACCTTCGCCCCGACCAGATCGAAGTGATCATCCATCCGCAGTCGGTAATCCACTCGATGGTGGGCTACACGGACGGCTCGGTACTCGCACAACTCGGCTGCCCCGACATGCGCACCGCGATTGGTTACGCCCTGACCTATCCCAACCGGCCGAGGCTGGATGTCGAGCGTCTGGACTTCGCCAAGCTGGCGCGGCTGGACTTCGAGGCTCCCGATGAGGTGAGGTTCCCGGCCTTGAGGCTTGCGCGGACGGCATTGGAGCGTGGCGGCGTCCAGGGAGCGGTGATGAACGCGGCGGAGGAAATCGCCTTCCACGCCTTCTGCGCGGGACGTATCGGTTTCCTGAGCATGGCCGACGTTGCCGAACAGGTGATGGATGCGATGGAGAACCATGGCGCGGCAAGCTCCATGGACGAGGTCTTTGCAGCCGACGACGCGGCGAGGCGCGGGGCCGGCGAAATCATCGCCCGAATGGAAATGGCCGCATAAGCGGCCATTTGTTCATCCAGGCTTTCAAATCGGGTCAGGCGACGTGGCGGGCCAGCGCACAGCGCGACCAGAGTTGGTGCAGCGAGCCCACCAGATGATCGATATCGGCGTCCGAATGCAGCGGAGTGGGCGTGATGCGCAGGCGTTCGGTCTTGCGCGGCACCGTCGGATAATTGATCGGCTGGACGTAGATGTCGCAGGTGTCGAGCAGGATATCCGAGATCCATTTGCACTTCGCAGCATCGCCGACCATGACCGGTACGATATGGCTCGGGTTGTGCATGTGCGGGATACCGCGCTGGTCGAGCAGCGTGCGCAGCTTGCGGACCCGGTCCTGATGGCGGACCCGTTCGAACGGGCTTGCCTTGAGATGCCGGATGGAGGCCAGCGCACCGGCTGCCAGCGTCGGCGGAAGCGCCGTCGTGAAGATGAAGCCGGAGGCAAAGGACCGGATGAAGTCGCAGAGCGCAGCCGATGCGGCGATATAACCGCCCATCACGCCGAACGCCTTGCCGAGCGTGCCTTCGATGACCGTCAGGCGATCCATCAAACCTTCGCGTTCGGCAATGCCACCGCCACGTGGGCCATACATGCCGACCGCATGCACCTCGTCGAGATAGGTCATCGCGCCGTATTTGTCGGCGAGATCGCAGATCTCCTTGATGGGGGAGATATCGCCGTCCATCGAGTAGACGGATTCGAAAGCGATCAGCTTCGGCGCATTGGGATCGGCGGCCGCCAGCTTGGCTTCGAGATCGTTGAGGTCATTGTGCTTCCAGATGACCCGTTCGCACTTGGCGTGACGGATGCCCTCGATCATCGAAGCATGGTTCAGCGCATCGGAAAAAATGATAAGACCCGGGATCTTCTGGCCCAGCGTGCCGAGCGTTGCCCAGTTCGACATATAGCCGGAATTGAAGATCAGGCCGGCTTCCTTGCCATGCAGGTCGGCAAGCTCCTGTTCGAGAAGAACATGGTAGTGGGTCGTGCCAGAGATATTCCGGGTGCCTCCCGCACCCGCGCCACAGTGATCGATCGCCTCTTTCATCGCTTCGATCACGGCTGGATGCTGGCCCATGCCGAGATAGTCGTTGGAACACCAGACCGTAACTTCGCGTGGTCCGGCGGGAGTGTGACGCGTCGCGCGCGGGAAATTACCGCGATGCCGTTCGAGATCGGCGAACACGCGGTATCGTCCTTCCGTATGAAGGCCGTCCAGCTCGCTCTTGAAAAATGCCTCGAAATCCATGTCTCACTCCAGAACCTGCCTTGGTTTTGATTTCAGCCGCGCTTTTCGTCAACCCCGCGAAACGCGAATAAAACCCACCTGCGGCAAAAAGGCTCGCTTTTTTGAATTATTCCAATGAAAACCTAAGCCATATCGAAAATGTGATAATTGATCCACGTCAAGTAACGAGGAGAAGAGCGGAATTGCCTCTTCTCCTCGTCCATTTTCTCGCCTCGATTCGCCTCAGCCGGCTGCAGCGACGGCCCGCTTTGCCATGACTTTCACGAGGTTTGCCCGGTATTCCGCATTCGCATGCAGATCCGACAGGAGACTGGACGGATCGACGGAAACGTTCGCCAATGCGTCGGCCGACCAGCTGGAAGTCAGCGCCTGTTCGAAACCCGGATGGCGAAATACCCCGTCCGAACCTGCGCCGGTGACCGCCACGCGCACGCCTGAAACCGTCTTCGCGACGAACACGCCGGTCATCGCAAACCGCGAGGCCGGGTTGTTGAACTTGGCATAACCCGCCTTTTCCGGAGCTTCGAATGTCACGGCGGTCACCATCTCTTCTTCCTCCAACGCCGTCTCGAAGAGGCCGACGAAGAAGTCGTCGGCGGAGATCGAGCGGCGGTCGGTGACGATGGTGGCGCCGAGCCCAAGCAGACCGGCCGGATAGTCAGCAGCCGGATCGTTGTTGGCAATCGAGCCGCCGATCGTCCCCATCTGGCGAACATGCGGATCGCCGATATGGCTGGCGAGATCGCAAATCGCAGGGCATAGCGCCCGAAGTTCCCGTGAAGCGGCGACATCCGCGTGCGGCGTCGCGGCCCCGATCTTCACCCGGCGGCCTTCGATTGAAATCCCGCGGAGCGCCGGTATGTGCCGAAGGTCGACCAGATCGCTCGGCGCGGCGAGGCGCTGCTTCATGGTCGAGATCAGCGTCATGCCGCCGGAAAGGTATTTGCCTTCCTCATGAGCGGATCGAAGCTGGACGGCTTCTTCCACGGAAGAGGCGCGATGATAGCTGGTTGCATACATATCTCTCTTCCTCCTCAGTGAGCCGCGTGGATAGCCTGCCAGACCTTCATCGAGGTGGCGGGCATCGTAAGCCTGTTGGTACCGATCGCATCCGTGATCGCGTTGATCAGGGCCGGCGGGGAGCCGATTGCACCGGCCTCGCCGCAGCCCTTGATGCCGAGCGGATTGCTGGGGCATGGCGTGTTCTGGTGCGACAGTTTGAACGACGGCAGGTCGTCGGCCCGCGGCATGGCGTAGTCCATGAAACTCGCCGTCAGGAGCTGGCCGTTCTCGTCGTAATGGACGGCCTCGAGCAGCGCCTGGCCGATCCCCTGCGCCAGCCCGCCATGCACCTGTCCCTCGACGATCAGCGGATTGATGATGTTGCCGAAGTCGTCCGCCGCCACGAACTGGATGATATCCGTTTCGCCGGTTTCCGGATCCACTTCCACCTCCGCAATGTAGCAGCCGGCCGGGAAGGTGAAGTTGGACGGATCGTAGAAGGCCGTCTCCTTCAATCCCGGCTCCATGCCGGATGGCAGATTGTGTGCGGTATAGGAGGCGAGCGCCACCTGGAACCACGGCACCGCCTTGTCGGTGCCTGCGACCTTCAGTTCGCCGTTCTCGATGACGATATCCTCCTCGGACGCCTCCATCAGATGCGCGGCGATCTTCTTCGCCTTCGCCTCGACCTTGTCGAGCGCCTTGACGATCGCCGACATGCCGACCGCGCCGGAGCGCGAGCCATAGGTGCCCATGCCCATCTGCACCTTGTCCGTGTCTCCATGGACAATGTTGATGCTCTCGATCGGCACGCCGAGACGACCGGCCACAAGCTGCGCGAAGGTCGTCTCATGGCCCTGGCCGTGGCTGTGCGACCCTGTCAGCACCTCGATGGTGCCGACGGCGTTAACCCGCACTTCCGCCGATTCCCAGAGACCCACGCCGGCCCCGAGCGAACCGACCGCAGCCGACGGGGCGATGCCGCAAGCCTCGATATAGCAGCTCATGCCGATGCCGCGTTTCTTGCCGCGCGCTTCGGAGCCGGACCGCCGCGCGGCGAACCCATTCCAGTCGGCCGCCTGCATGGCCGCATCGAGCGAGGCTTCATAATTGCCCGCGTCGTAGTTCATGATGACGGGCGTCTGGTAGGGGAAGGAGCGGATGAAGTTCTTCCGCCGGAGCTCGGCCGGCGACAGACCGAGTTCGCGCGCCGCCGTTTCGATGGTGCGCTCGAGCAGATACGTGGCTTCGGGACGGCCCGCACCACGATAAGCGTCCACCGGCACGGTATTGGTGTAGACGGTGCGCACATTGGCGTGGATCGTCGGGATCGCGTACTGACCCGACAGCAGCGTCGCATAGAGATAGGTCGGAACGGCCGATGAGAAGAGCGACATATAGGCGCCGAGATTGGCGATGGTATCGACCTTCAGCGCGGTGATCCGGTGATCCGCATCGAAAGCCATCCTGACCTTGGAGATATGGTCACGGCCATGGGCATCGGTCAGGAAGGCCTCGGTGCGGTCGGAGGTCCATTTTACCGGCACGTTTGTCTTCTTGGACGCCCAGAGACAGACGATTTCTTCCGGATAGATGTAAATCTTGGAGCCGAAGCCGCCGCCGACATCCGGTGCGATGACGCGCAGCTTGTTTTCCGGAGCGACATTGTAAAAGGCACTCATCACCAGGCGCGCCACATGCGGATTCTGACTGGTGGTGTAGCAGGTATAGTGGTCCTCGGCCGAATCGTAGATGCCGAGTGTCGCGCGGGGCTCCATCGGGTTCGGCGAAAGGCGGTTGTTGACGATGTCGATCTCGGTCACATGCGCAGCCGAAGCGATTGCCCTGTCTGCGGCATCGGGATCGCCGATCTGCCAGTCGAAGATCAGATTGCCTGGCGCTTCGGGATGAAGTTGAGGCGCGCCTGCCCGCATGGCGGCGGTAACGTCCGCCACCGCAGGCAGAACTTCGTAGTCGATGACGACGGCCTCGGCCGCATCCCTCGCCTCGCCGGAGGTGTCCGCCACCACGATCGCAATGGCATCGCCCACATAACGCACCGTATCGACGGCCAGCGGGCGCCACGCGCCCATCTTCATCGGTGACCCGTCCTTCGAATGGATCATCCAGCCGCAGATGAGATTGCCGATGCCGTCGGCCTGGAGCTCCTTGCCGTCGAGCACATCAATGACCCCGGGCATGGATTTCGCAGCACTGAGGTCGATGTTCACGATCTTGGCATGCGCGTGCGGGCTGCGAACGAAATACGCATATTTCATTCCCGGAACAGTCATATCGTCCGTATAGCGGCCCTTGCCGGTCAGGAAGCGCTTGTCCTCCTTGCGGGTAACACGTGCTCCGATTCCTTCAACACCCATTTTCATCTCCTCCAGAAATGAATGAATAGCGAATTAGCAACTTGTCGCGTGAAGGAGTGCGAACGGCGCTGCCCCTGAAGAAGCAGGAAGCCGCGATCGCCACCCCGATCTGCCGTAGTTATTCCGCGGCTTGTCGACCCGATGCCATTTCGGCATCGGCGGCCAGAATGGCCTTGACGATGTTGTGGTAGCCGGTGCACCGACAGATATTGCCGTCGAGCTCGGTCCGGACCTTCTCTTCCGTCAGGCTGCCGCCGTGACGATTTATCATGTCGACCGCGGTCATCACCATGCCGGGCGTGCAAAAACCGCACTGCAGCCCATGATGTTCCTTGAACGCCGCCTGTACCGGGTGCAATTCGCCTTGACTGGCGAGACCTTCGATCGTTGTGATCGCGGAGCCGGAAGCCTGCACGGCCAGGATGGAACAGCTTTTGACTGAGCGGCCATCCATATGGATGACGCAAGCACCGCACTGGGTCGTGTCGCATCCCACATGCGTTCCGGTCAAACCAAGCTTTTCGCGGATGAAATGCACGAGCAGCGTGCGGTCTTCGCACTCGCCGCTCATCGTGCGGCCATTCACGGTCAGCGTCACTTTCGTCATCGATTTCCTCCTCGCATCCCTCCCGGACACGCACATCATCATTTGCTCTTTTGGCGAGAGGATCAACTGCTACTTTCCACGGGATCGGCAATTATTTGATCGCGGATTTCGCAAGATGACACCGGGTAAGCACCAGCGAAGCAACGAAAAAATCGGGAACCCGAACAAGCACCGGTATGGACTCCTGCGCGCCCCGGTTTATTGTTCCCACCGACGGCTGCCGGAGATTGATCGGCCCAGATGCCGCAAGCCTGCCGACAGCCGGACCATAGGAAACAAGGAGGAAGTCATGAAAAAGGCCATGGTGCTTTTGATGGTGGGCATCTCGCTCGCAAGCTGCACTGCCACCGAACAAGGAGCCGGCATCGGGGCCGCATCCGGGGCGGTAATCGGCGGCCTCGCGACCGGCAACGTACGTGGCGCTGCTGTCGGGGCCGCAATCGGCGGCGTTTCAGGCGCGCTCATCGGTTCGGTCGCCGAACAACCGGGTCAGTGCTACTACCGCGACCGGTATGGCCGACGCTATATCGATAGCTGCCCGCGCCGCTAATGAACCAGCGCCCGCAGAAGGCAAGGCTGTGGCCCCGGAGCAATTTCCGGGGCTTATTCTTTCATGAAATCATCGCGAAAGGCAGACAAGGGGTACCCCGTCTCCACTTTTGCGGTTAGATAGGTTTCTTTGTTGGAGGCTATGATGGCCTCCGGCCGGGGAAGCGACAGTTAAATTTGCGTATGCGGAACAACGGCACTGGGCGGATAAAAGACCCGAGGGTGAAAGCAGCAGGCATCGTCGTGCTAGCGGCCGCCCTCCTGTTCTATCCGCCACTTGCCAGCAACGCATACGCATTCAAGATTTTCGGTATAACGCTCTTTGGCGACAACGAGGATACGGTCGAAGTCATCGATCCCGTTCGTTACGACGTGACGCTCCAGACCGGGGACGCCGACAAGGACCTCAAGGGGCGGCTTGAAAGCGCTGCCTCGCTCGTCACGGATGAGAAACAGCCGGTTTCGGGCGATCTGGGCGTCGTCATCAAGGCGCGCGAGGATCGCAAACGCCTGATTGCAGTGCTCTTCGAAGAGGCCCGCTACGGCGGCATCGTGCAGATTTCCGTCGCCGGCACCGATATCGATCGTTTGCCTCCCAACCCCACCTTTGATCACTCCGCACCGGTTCCCGTCACGGTGAGTATCGTTCCCGGCCCTGTATTCAAACTCGGATCGGTCCGCTTCGAGGGCGATGCCGCAGGCCGCGATCCAGAACAATACGATCTTGTTCCGGGCGGAGAAGCCGGCTCGCGCCTTGTCCTCAGAGCCGGTGAGCGGCTTCTTGTGGACCTGAAAGACGAAGGGCGCCCGCTCGCCAAACTCACCGAGCGCAAGGTAACGGCCGACCACAGGACAAACACGATAGACGTGGTGATGGGCGCCGTCGGCGGACCTGTCGCCCCTTTTGGCGAAGTCGCCGTCAAGGGATCGAGAACCGTCGATGCCGCCTTCATCAGCCGCTATTCACGGCTCGACAAGGGTGAACGTTACTCGCCAGAACAGTTGAAAAAGGCTTCCGAGCGGCTGCGCGAGCTCGGCGTCTTTTCGAGCGTGACCATCCGCGAAGCCGACGCGTTGGCGCCGGACGGTTCACTGCCGCTGACCATCGAAATCTCCGAGGGCAAGCACCGCTATTTTGGCTTCGGCGCCGAATATTCCTCGATCGACGGCGCAGGCCTTGAAGGTTACTGGGGGCATCGCAACCTGTTCGGCGAAGCGGAATCGCTGCGCATCGAGGGGTCTGTCTCCGGAATCGGCGCAACGACCGACGTCAGCACTTTCAACTATTCGGCCGGCATCATCTTCACCAAACCCGGCGCTTTCGTGCCGGAAGCCACTTTTGAATCCCGCCTGGAAGCCAAGAGCGAGACGCCCGATGTCTACGAGGCGCAATCTGTCATCTATTCGGCCACCATCGCCTACGAACTCAACAAGACGGACAAGCTGACCGGCGGTGGCGAGGTGGCCTGGATCAATACCGACGACGCCTTTGGCAAGAACCAGTATGTCACCCTCAGCGTCCCGCTCGGCTTTGAACGCGACACTCGCGACAACAAGCTCGATCCGACTGAAGGCTATCACGCCACGCTGGCGGCGAAGCCCAGCTACGAAGTTCTGGACGGAACCATCTTCTCCTCCTTCGAAGGTTCTATCTCCGGTTATCTGGGCTTCGGGGAAGAGGACGGCATCGTGCTTGCGGGGCGCCTGGCCGCCGGAACGCTTGTCGGCGGAGACGGTCTTGAAACTATTCCCGCGACACGCAGATTCTTCGCCGGAGGCGGAGGATCGGTGCGCGGCTATGCCTATCGGGAAATCTCGCCCTACAACGGCGCCGGCGAGGCAACCGGCGGGCGATCTTATGCACTTGGATCTTTCGAAGTGAGGGTAAAAGTGTCAGAGAAGGTAGGCATCGTACCTTTTATCGACGTCGGCACGGTTTCGACCGGAATCGTGCCTGATTTTTCTGATATCCGTGCTGGTGCAGGGATCGGCGTAAGATATGCCACGCCTTTCGGGTCGCTTCGGTTGGACGTTGCAGTTCCCCTGCAACGATATGACGGCGGCAGCCAATACGGTATCTATGCAGGCATCGGACAGGCATTCTGAGAGGCTCTTTGAAAGGTGAAGTTGCGGGCATGACGCTGATGGTTCGCCTGTTGAAATGGATCTTGAAGGCTGCGCTTGGCGCGGTCGCGATCCTGTTCGTCATGGCCTTGGGCGTCGTCCTGTTTGTTGCATTGACCCCGATGGGCGGACGTGTGGCAGCCGACCGCATTTCCTCGATCGTCTCCACCCCTGACCGGGAGATCACTTTTTCCCGGCCGGAGGGTCTGCTTACGGGCAATTTGCGGCTCGATACGATCACGCTTTCGGATGATGCCGGCCCCTATGCTCAGATCGGCGGAATAAACGTCGACTGGTCGCCGACGGCACTGGTCACCGGCGTTTTCCGTGCCGACCGTGTCTCCGCGGAAACAGTCAATCTGATCAGGCCGCCGAGGCCATCGAGGGCGGTGACCCAACCGGCCTCTGGTTCATCCCGTTCGCCGTTGCCGGTAGGGGTTCGGGTTGCGCAGATCGACTTGCCCGACATCAATCTCTCGCAAGCGCTTTCGGGCCGGGATTTTTCCCTCTCGGTCAAAGGCTCTATCGACGCCACCGGACCGGATATCTCCCTTGATCTGCAGGCGACCCGCAAGGATGAGCCGGATGCCA
This sequence comes from Neorhizobium alkalisoli, assembly GCF_002968635.1. Lineage (GTDB taxonomy): Bacteria > Pseudomonadota > Alphaproteobacteria > Rhizobiales > Rhizobiaceae > Neorhizobium > Neorhizobium alkalisoli. Next base: position 112,429 of record NZ_PVBN01000012.1, read on the forward strand.
AGGCCTTTGCCGATGTAGTCTATGCACCGTCGGAAAACCGCCTGACGCTGAAGGCGTCTGTCACGGAACCGCAAGGCGGCTTGCTCGCCCGTCTCCTGCGTCTTCCGGGGGCGCCGGCTGTGCAGCTGGCACTGGACGGCGAAGGTCCCCTTTCCGATTGGGCCGGCAAGCTGCAGGGTAGTGTCGCCGGGGTACCGGTGATCGCGGTCGATGGCAGGCACAAGCTGGTTGAAAACGGCCGGCACAGAATGGAAATCACCGGCGGTGGTCAGCTTGCGACCCTTTTGCCTCCTGCATTTCGCCAATTGTTCGGCGGGACAACCGACATCAATATTGCCGCCATCTACGCCCCATCGGGCCGCGTGGATATCGAGCGGGGCGACCTGACGTCCGGAACGGTCAAGATGACGGCCAAGGGCGCCTGGGACCCGGCAGGTGACAACAGCCTGACCGCGAGCCTTGTCGGCGTGAACGGTCCTGCTGATTTTGTGTGGCCGATCAACGGTGAAGAAAGCCGGTTCTCTTTCGAAAGCATAAACTTCACGCTGACGGGCGCGGCCTCTTCCGCACGCTTCAATGCGACGGCGGCCTTGAGCGCTGCGGAATTGCCGCAGGGTCGCTTCGGGCAGATCCGCCTGCAGGCCGAAAGTGAAGATCTCGACCTTGTCGGACGCTCGGGCAGCGTCCGCAGCCGCCTGACGGTTGCGCGCACGGACTTTACGAGCGACGATCTGGATCGCGTCGTTCGCGGGCCCCTGACGCTCGATGCTCCCTTGCGCCTTGCTCCGCCGGCGATCGGTCTTGATGCCGCGACCTTCGACAGCGCCAACGTCAACGGTACGCTTTCCGGTGCCTACGACACCTCCAAGCAGGCCGTGACCGGCAACTTCCGCATTTTCGCCAATCCGGCGGTCTTGCCGCCGTCCCTGGTGTCCAAATTCGAAGGAAAGCTGTCCGCCGAAGGTTATGTCAATGTCGTCAGCGGCGGCCGCGTGAGCCTTGAAAACTTCGTGATGCGATCGAATGCGGTCGAGGCGCATGGCAACATGCTGCTGGAAAACCGGAAGATCTCCGGCCGGCTTGCCGGCCGTGTGCCGGACCTGCGGCGCTGGCTGCCGGAGGCCGAAGGTGCTGCAGGTTTCGACATTGCCGCCAATGGCCCGCTGAGTGCCATGGCCGTGAAGGCCATCGTCAACTCCGCGGAAGCGCGCCTTGTCGGCCGCAAGCTTCAGGACATGAGTTTTATCTTCGACGGCACCGTCGACCCCAACGCGCCGAAGGGGAAGCTGACGGCTACCGGTTCGCTCGACAGCCAGCCGATCCGGGTCAACGCCGACATCGCTTCGGCGGAGGGACGTACGAGCGCGCAGGCCATCAATGCTGAGGTAGGGCCAAACAAGCTCACGGGCGCCTTGAACTTCTCGCAAGGCTTCCTGCCGGAAGGCAAGCTCACGTTCGATTTCCCGGATATTGCGCTGCTTGCCGCACTCGCCGCCCAGCAGGCTCAGGGCGATCTTCGTGGCACCATTCTCTTCAGCAATACGGACAATCGCGCCGGCGCCGTGATCCGGGCATCCGGCAGCGGGCTTCGTCGCGGCTCGCTCCAGATTTCTCAGCCGAATATCGATCTGGCCATCCCGGACATCAAGGCGATCGCCGCGGAAGGTACTGTTCGAGCCACCCGCCTTGGCGCCGGTTCAGTCGGCGTGGACGACATCAATCTCGATGTCCGCCACGGCGACAACAAGACGAGCTTCAATCTCGCCGCCCGATACGACAATGCGCCACTCGCTGCCGTTGGAGATATCCAGACCGGGAAGGACATCTCGGTCGGCATCGAGAGCTTCACGGCCGCTCCGCGCAATATCCCGATCCGGCTCGAGCAGCCGACCCGCATCGCAATCGCAAACGGAAGTGCAAACCTCGCCGCATTGACCCTCGCGACCGGCAGCGGCAGCGTTACTGTCAACGGCAGTGCCGGTTCCGTGCTGGACCTGACGGCCAACATCAAGGCTCTGCCCGCAAGCCTGCTGAATACGTTCGTACCGACGATCAATGCTGCGGGAGTGATTTCCGGCACCATCAACGCGACCGGATCCACGTCGGCCCCGGCCATCCGTTATGATTTGGAATGGAGTGATGCACAGCTTCGCCAGACGCGCGACGCTGGCATCAGTCCATTTCGCGTGGCAGCCAGTGGAAGCTTCGCTAACGGGACAGTCACGCTAGACGCGACCCGCCTGACCGGCTCCGGCGGCCTCGATCTCTCCGCCACCGGCCGTGTCCTTCTTCAAAATGGCGTCCCTGCCCTCGATATAAATGCTCGAGCCAACGCCGTACCTGCGGAACTCTTCAACGCCTTTGCGCCCGGCCTCGGCGCCCGCGGAACGATTTCCGGCACCGTCACGGCAACCGGTACGCCCGAGGCTCCGGCCGTCCGCTACGACCTCCGCTGGGCCAGGGCCGGCGTAAGCCAGACCGCCTCGGCTGGCTTGGCGTCAGTTGACGTCACCGCCTCGGGCACATTCGAAAAGGGCACCGTGACGCTGGATACCCGTCTTTCCGGCGGAGGCGGCATATCGCTTTCGGGAGGCGGCTCCGTTTCGCTGTCCGGCGAAAAGCCGCTGAACCTCAAGTTCAACGGGCGGCTGCCTTTCTCCATCCTTTCCGGACAGCTCGCCGCCCAGGGTTTCGTGCTTGAGGGCACCGGCAACGTCGATGTGGCGGTTGGCGGCACCGCGGCAGCCCCGAAGATCACCGGCACGGCGACCGCGTCCGGGGCGCGGTTCGTCGATGTGCAACATAATCTTGCCATCACCGACCTTGCCGCCAATGTCTCGTTTGACGGCACCAAAGCCAATATCTCGCGCCTGTCCGGCAAGCTCTCGGGAGGAGGAACGATATCGGCGGAGGGTTCTGTCGGTATCGCACCCGGTTCCGGCTTTCCAGCCGATTTGAGAATTACCCTGGCGCAGGCGACCTATGCCGATGGGACATTGTTTGCGGCAACAGCAGACGGCACCCTGACCGTCACCGGCCCCCTCACGTCCGGCCCTGTTCTCGGAGGCAAGGTTACTTTGACCAAGGCGTCGATCACAGTACCCGCCAAACTGCCCACCTCGCTTGCCGAAGTCGATATCCGTCACCGCAATGCCCCGCCGGACGTTCTGAGACAAATGGAGAAACTGCGTCCGAAGGATGCGACAGGCAGTTCGAATCCGATCCAATTGAACCTCCAGATCAGCGCGCCGAATGGCATATTCGTCCGTGGCAGGGGGATCGACGCAGAGCTTGGCGGTGACCTCACCGTCACGGGCACCGCCATAGCGCCCATCGTGTCCGGCGGCTTCGAGATGCGTCGCGGCCGGATCGTCATCCTGGCCAAGCGGCTCGATTTCACCGACGGTGACATCACATTCGGCGGGGGTTTGATTCCGGTTCTCAACATGGAGGCAAACACGACGTCCTCCCAGACGACGATCACGGTAAAGGTCACCGGCGTGGCGAACGACCCGACCATCACCTTCTCGTCCGCCCCGGCCCTCCCACAGGACGAAGTGCTGGCCCGGCTGATCTTCGGACAATCCATGTCGCGGCTTTCACCGTTGCAGATCGCCCAGCTGGCCGATGCCGTCACGCAGCTTGCCGGCGGCGGATCCACGTCCCTCCTCGACACTCTGCGCAGCAACCTCGGGGTTGACGACCTGGACATCAATACCGACGAGACGGGTCAGACCACTGTTTCCGTCGGCCGTTACATCAACAACCGGACCTATGTGCAGATCGAACAAGGCGGATCGGGCGGGGCCCAGGCCACGATCAACCTCGATATCGGCCGGGGCGTGAAGCTGAAGGCTGGCGCTGGCACCGAAGGCGGCAAAGCCGGCATCTTCTACGAGCACGAATACTGACCTCATTCACCACTTCAAGCCTGCTTCGGGAGAAAAGCATGATCTCCAAAGACATCACTTTGATTGGCGTTCCGCTGGAAGAAGGCTCCGGCCGCGGCGGCTGCGCCATGGGCCCGGCCGCCTTCCGGCTGGCCGGCATCGTAAAAGCCTTGGAAGGCCTCGGTTTCCGCGTCGAAGACAGCGGCGACCTGAGACCGGAACCGGCGGTTGCCCTTGGCGAACGGCAGGACGCCAAGAACCTTCCCGTCGTCGGCGCTTTCACCCAGGCACTGGAAGGCCGCACCTATGACAAGGCCATGGCCGGCTTCATTCCTCTGATCATGGGTGGGGATCACAGCCTGTCGATGGGAAGCGTATCGGGCATGGCGCGTTATGCAGCCGAGGTCGGTCGGCCGCTGTTCGTCCTCTGGCTCGACGCACACGCGGATTTCAATTCGCCGGAAACCTCTCCCTCTGGCAATATTCACGGCATGCCTGTCGCCTTCTTTACAGGCCAGGCGGAATTCGCGCCCATCCTTGATCGAAACCGGCCGCTGGTGGACCCGCGCAAGGTTTTCCAGGTCGGGATCCGCTCCGTCGACGATATAGAGCGGAAGCTCATCGCCCAGCATGGCGTCAATGTTTTCGACATGCGCGCGATAGACGAACATGGCATTGCCGCGATCATGCGACAGGTCATCGACACCGTCAGCGCCGCCAATGGCCTTTTGCATGTCAGTCTCGACGTCGATTTCCTCGATCCGGACATTGCACCCGGTGTGGGGACGACCGTGCCCGGCGGCGCCACCTTCCGCGAGGCACACCTGATCATGGAAATGCTGCATGATACGGGGCTCGTCGCATCGCTGGACCTGGTCGAACTCAACCCGTTCCTGGATGATCGCGGCAAGAGCGCACGCATCATGGTGGAACTGACGGCAAGCCTTTTCGGCCGGCGGGTCCTGGATCGTCCCACACGCTCCGGCTAATCGGCGCGCATATGACAATCTGAGAAGAAAATTGATAATAGTCATGTAAATTAGAATCTATAGATGACGACAGACAAGTAAAATTCCGGTTCAGCAAATAAATTTTGCCTACGTATTATTCCGTACTTGGGCGAACCCAATTTATTGACCATACATTAAGCTTTGAAGGCTAAATTTTGCAGGAAGGCTGAGCATAAGCTTCCTGTTGGATCACCACGAGACGGGCAAAGCCATTTCAGCCGAAGCATTTCTCTTTATCCAGAGCAGGCGGAGAAGCTATGTCCATCTTTTCGCTCCCGAGTGCGGACGCAAAAGCAGTTCTTGCGGCACTGAGCCGATCGCAGGCCATTATCGAGTTCGACCTGACGGGGAATATCCTGACGGCGAACGAGAACTTCTGCAGCGCGCTGGGCTACAAGCTGTCAGAGATCGTCGGCAAGCATCACAGCATGTTTTGCGATCCTACCTATGTCGCGTCACAGGCCTACAAGGATTTCTGGACGCGCCTCGGAAGCGGCAAATATGATGCAGCCGCCTACAAGCGCTTCGGCAAAGGCGGCCGCGAGATCTGGATCCAGGCGTCCTACAACCCGGTCCTGTCCGGCGGAAAGCCCTATAAGGTCGTCAAGATCGCGACCGACATTACCGCCGCGAAGGCGAAGGCCGCCGAAGATGAAGGCAAGATCAGCGCAATTTCCCGCACTCAGGCCGTGATCGAATTCACGCCGACCGGCGACATCATTACCGCGAACGAGAACTTCCTCACCTGCCTCGGATACCAGCTTGCCGAAATTACCGGCAAGCATCACGGCATGTTCTGTGAACCGGCATTCCGCGACAGCCCGGATTACCGAGAGTTCTGGCGGAAATTGGCAGGCGGCGAGGCCGTCGCCCAGGAATTCAAGCGCATAGGCCGGGGTGGCAAGGTCGTCTGGATCCAGGCATCTTATAACCCGATCTTCGATGCCGACGGCCGGGTCTTCAAGGTCGTAAAGTTTGCGACCGACATCACCGAACGCGTACGGGCCGTCGACGAGCTGGCAGTCGGTCTGACCGCCCTCTCCAATGGCGACCTCACGACGCAGATCGAAAAGCCCTTCATCCCGACGCTCGAACAGATCCGGACAGATTTCAACCAGGCGGTCGCCAGACTTGCCGAGGCCATGCGGACCGTCGGAGAGAACGCCGAAGGCATTGCGGGCGGTTCCGGGGAAATCCGCCAGGCCTCCGACAGTCTCGCCAAACGGACGGAACAGCAGGCAGCTGCGGTCGAGGAGACTGCTGCGGCACTGGAAGAAATCAGCCGCGCGGTCACCGACAGCGCCAAACGTGCTGAAGAGGCAGGCTCTCTGGTCGACTACGCCAAGAAGAATGCCGAGCATTCAGGCGCGGTGGTTCGCAACGCCGTCAATGCGATGGATCAGATCGAGAATTCCTCGCACGAGATCTCGAATATCATCAGCGTCATCGACGACATCGCCTTCCAGACCAATCTCCTTGCCCTGAACGCCGGCGTCGAGGCGGCGCGGGCCGGCGAAGCGGGCAAGGGTTTCGCAGTTGTTGCCCAGGAAGTACGTGAACTCGCCCAGCGTTCCGCCAAGGCGGCAAAGGAGATCAAGGCACTCATTTCCAAATCGTCGGAACACGTGAAGCACGGGGTGACGCTCGTCGGAGAAACCGGAAAGGCGCTCGAGCAGATCATATCGCAGGTCGAGGAGATCAACGGCAACGTCCTCGCGATTGTCGAGGCTTCCCGCGAACAGTCGACGGGCCTCAAGGACATCAGCAACTCCGTCAATTCCATGGACCAGAATACGCAGCAGAACGCAGCCATGGTCGAAGAAACCACGGCGGCCAGCCACAGCTTGGCCCGTGAAGCCGAAACTCTGCGCAATCTGCTCGCGCGATTTAGATTTGGGCAATATTCTTCGCATAAGATTGTTCAAGCGCGACCCGATGCACGGCCCATCGCATCGCCGGCACGCAAACTCATGGCTACGGTCGCACGCGCCACATCCGGCGCAGCCGCTTCCGCCCAGGCAACGGACAGTTGGGAAGAATTCTGATGGCAACCACGATTAACTCCACGAGCTACGGCGGCGAGACGCTCGAAATCATCGCCTTCAGACTCCACGATCAGGAATTTTGCGTAAAGACCACCACCATCCGCGAAATCCGCGGCTGGGCGCCGTCCACGCCGATCCCACATGCACCGCCGGACGTTATCGGCGTCATGAACCTGCGCGGTTCCGTGATCCCGATCATCGACCTCGCCTACAAGCTTGGCATGAAGAGCACTGTCGCCAACGAGCGCAGCGCGATCGTCGTGGCCGAAGTTCACAGCATGGTCATCGGAATGCTGGTCGATCGGGTCTCCGACATCCTCACCATTCCTTCCAGTCAGGTTCAGCCTGTGCCGGAGATTTCCGCTTCCTTCGACAAGTCCTTCTCCGAAGGCATCATCGCCAACGAAAATGGCATGATCTGCTTCCTGAACCTCTCCAAGATGTTCAAGGGCACCGAAGCCGACGAGCTGGCCGCTTAACAGGCTCGCAAAGTCTCTATCAATGATAAAGGCCACCCAGATCGCTCTGGATGGCCTTTATCATTTCAGAGGGTTTCCACCCATCCGCTATGTCGGGCGTCAACCCAACAGCGCGAAGGTGCTCTTCAGCGTGACCCAAACGCCCCAGAGAAGCGGGATCCCGACAACCGCCCAGGCAAGCGCGGCCTTGCCATCCAGACCGCCCTTGCCGATGCCGAAGGATCCGCTCGGGCCGATGCTCGCAGCCACCGACTTTGCCTGCAGCGAGGCTACCTCCTCGTCCGACATGAACCATTTGTCCGAAAGCGGGCGCACAAGGGCATTTGCGACGAGACCCAGTGCCAGCATGCCGGCGAGGATGTACATGGTGCCGGTGTAGAGTGCTGGTCCGGGCGCTACGCCCGCAGCGATCTGCGCTTCGCGGATATAGTTGACGACAACCGGACCAACAATGCCAGCCGTCGCCCAGGCTGTCAGAAGACGCCCGTGGATGGCACCGACGAACTGCGTGCCGAAAATATCCGCGAGGTAAGCCGGGATGGTGGCAAAGCCGCCGCCATACATCGAGAGGATGACGCCGAAGGCCAGCACGAAGAGGGCCTTGCTGCCCATGTCGGCAAGCGTCGGAGCCAGCGCATAGAGGACGATACCCAGGACAAAGAACGTATAATAGGTGTTCTTTCGCCCGATCCTGTCGGAAAGCGACGCCCAGAAGAAGCGCCCACCGATATTGAAGAGCGAAAGCAGGCCGGCAAAGCCCGCCGCAATCGTGGCGATCTGTGCCTTCTGGGCGGCATCGAGCTGCGAGAATGAGAGATCCGGCAAACCAATCAGCGAACCGGCAAAAATCTCCTGCAACATTGGCGAGGCCATGCCGATCACGCCGATGCCTGCCGATACGTTCAAGCAAAGCACCGCCCAGATCAGCCAGAACTGCGGCGTCTTGTGCGCGTTGCGCAGATGCACGTGTTTGTGGGTGATCATCGTGCTTTTCGACGCAGGCGGCGTCCACCCTTCCGGACGCCATCCGGCCGGCGGAATGCGGTAACCGAAAGCACCGCCCATCATGAAGCCGAAATAGATGACCGCCATGACGATGAATGTCTGCCAGACGCCGATCGAAGTGTCGGTCTTGAAATAGTTCATCAGCAGATTGGCGAGCGGGGCGCCGATCATCGCACCACCGCCAAAGCCCATGATGGCCATGCCGGTCGCCATGCCGCGGCGGTCGGGGAACCACTTGATGAGCGTGGAGACCGGCGAAATATAGCCGAGACCCAGACCGACGCCGCCGATGACGCCGGCGCCGATCCACATCAGCCACAACTGATGGGTCAATACGCCGAGCGCGGCCACCAGTATGCCGCCGCACCAGCAGCAGGCGGATACGAAGCCGGCCTTGCGTGGTCCGACACGCTCCAGCCAGCCGCCCCAGATCGCAGCGGAGCAGCCGAGCAACACGAAAAACAGCGTGTAGATCCAGCCGAGGTCGGCAACACGCCAGTTACATGTCGTTGTTACGAGAGCGGAAAGCAGATTCAAGCTGCTACAAGATGGATCGGTAGCCCCTGGCAGGGCTTTCGAGAGCGGCAGCCAGAAAACGCTGAAGCCATAGGCCATGCCGATGCACAAATGAATCGCCAAGGCTGCTGGCGGCACAAGCCACCGGTTGAATCCGGGTCTGGCGACAATACGTTCCTTATCGAGGAGCCCGACATTGCCTGTCAGGTCCTCGTTCGTTGTTCCCGCAAATGCCATTAACAATATCCTCCTCTTGAATATGACGACTGAAGATCATCTACGCGCCCGGTCCTTCCCGCCGGACGAATAAATTCATGCCAAATTTTCCGGGATACTCGGCTCGGACAGCGATTCCCCTGCCGACGGTCCCTTCCCTCCCGGCGCGCCCTGGCTCGCGTCCTCTCCGACACCCACACCAGAACCCACCTTTGCCTCCGGTCTGCGGATCAGCACCGAGGCCTGGATGACGAGCGGCAGCAGCCCCTCGCCGCCCCTGTCGAGATGCTCGAAGAGCTGCCGGCGCATCCGTGGTTCCCAGAACTTGTTGATGTGGGTTGCAACTCCTTCGGCGCGCACATTCTCCGGCTGCGACAGAAAGAAGGTAGCGATTTGATTGGCCATCCGGATCAGCTTGTCGAGCACCAGCTGTTCGGGGCTTTTTTCATGCGACATCGGCTGCGACTCCGGTGGTAATGCGATCAGTGCGCGTAAAAATTTCGAAATCCTCGCCGCGCGTCAGGGCGATCAAGGTCATGCCCGCCTCTTCCGCTGTCCGTATGGCGAGTGCCGTCGGGGCTGAGATGGCGACAAGAACGGCACTTCCGAGGATCGCCGCCTTCTGAACCATCTCGACGGAAATCCGGCTGGTGACCACCACGACGCCACCCGAGCCTTTGACGCCGCGGCGGACCACGGCGCCGGCCAGTTTGTCCAGCGCGTTATGGCGCCCGACATCCTCGCGGACGGCGATGAGCCCCCGTCCCGGCAGGAAAAAGCCGGCACCATGCACGGCATGGGTTTCAAGATGCAGCGGCTGGGCATTGTTGAGTGCAGCGACTGCCTCGCTTATCTCTTTGGGGCTCAAGGCCATCACCACTGCGGAAACATCCGGTACCGGACGCATGGCCTGCTCGATCGATTCGATGCCGCACAACCCGCAGCCGACCGGCCCTGCCATGTGCCGCCGGCGGGCGCGCAGCGCGTCTTCCTTATCCTCGATCAGCGTCACCTGGACATCGAGACCGGCACCCTCTTCAACGACGGTTATGCTCTCGATCTCGGCCATCGAGGAGATGATGCCTTCCGTCAGACTGAAGCCGACCGCGAAATCCTCGAGATCGGCCGGCGTGCCCATCATCACGGCGTGCGTAGAGCCGCCATAGGAAAAGGCTATCGCCACCTCTTCCGGCACCACCCGCGAGCCGGCGCGCGTCACGCCGTTGCGACGGATGATTTCGGGGGCGGCGGCGGTGGTTTTGAAGGAGGTCATTGGACGCCGGGGCAGGAATACCCCCCTCTGCCCTGCCGGGCATCTCCCCCACAAGGGGGGAGATCGGATGTGGCAATATCCCACCCACTATCGACATAATCGAGTGAGCAACCTTGTTTCCAATGCTGAAGAATGCCGACGGCGCGTCCTGCCGATCTCCCCCCTTGTGGGGGAGATGCCGGCAGGCAGAGGGGGGTGACGCGGAGGACGTCCGCCATTCCCGTCACTCAGCAGCCTCCAACTTCCCTGCAATGCGACGCGACCGCCGCGACAGTTCCTCATAATCGCTCTGCCACTCGGTCGGCCCGTTGGAGGGCGACACCTGTACCGCCGTCACCTTGTATTCCGGGCAATTGGTCGCCCAGTCGGAGAAGTCGGTGGTGATGACATTCGCCTGCGTATCGGGATGATGGAAGGTGGTGTAGACAACCCCCGGCGCCACACGATCGGTAATCAATGCCCTGAGCGTCGTATCGCCCGAACGGCTGGCGAGCTTGATCCAGTCACCTTCCTTGATGCCGCGCTGTTCGGCATCATGCGGATGGATTTCCAGCCGGTCCTCCGCATGCCAAGTGACGTTTTCCGTGCGCCGGGTCTGGGCGCCGACATTATACTGGGAAAGGATGCGGCCGGTGGTCAGCAGCAGCGGGAAACGCGGGCCGGTACGCTCGTCGGTCGCCACATATTCCGTGCGGATGAACTTGCCCTTGCCGCGCACGAAGCCGTTGACGTGCATGATCGGCGAGCCTTCCGGGAACTTCTCGTTGCAGGGCCACTGAACCGACCCCATCTTGTCGAGATAGTCGTAGGAAACCAATGCAAAGCTCGGAGTCGTTGCCGCGATCTCGTCCATGATCTCAGACGGATGGACGTAGTTCCAGTTGAGCCCCATGGCCTGGGCGAGCTTCTGGGTGACCTCCCAGTCCGCATAACCGTTCTTCGGGCTCATCACCTTGCGGACGCGGTTGATGCGGCGTTCGGCATTGGTGAAGGTGCCGTCCTTTTCGAGGAAGGTCGAGCCCGGCAGGAAGACATGCGCGTAGTTGGCGGTTTCGTTGAGGAAGAGATCGTGGACCACGACGCATTCCATGGCGGCGAGGCCGGCCGAGACATGCTTGGTATCCGGATCGGACTGCAGGATATCCTCGCCCTGGATGTAGATGCCCTTGAACGTGCCTTCGACGGCAGCATCCAGCATGTTCGGGATGCGCAGGCCCGGCTCGTTGCTGAGCGTTACGCCCCAGAGCTTTTCGAAGATGTCGCGGGTCGCATCGTCCGAGATATGGCGATAGCCGGGCAGCTCGTGCGGGAAGGAGCCCATGTCGCAGGAGCCCTGCACGTTGTTCTGGCCGCGCAGCGGGTTCACGCCGACGCCCGGGCGGCCGATATTGCCGGTCACCATGGCAAGGTTGGCGATCGCGATGACGGTGGTCGACCCCTGGCTGTGCTCGGTAACGCCGAGACCGTAATAGATCGCCCCGTTGCCGCCCTTGGCGTAGAGCCTTGCCGCGCCGCGGACGAGATCTGCCGGCACGCCGGTGAATTTTTCGACCGCCTCGGGGCTGTGCTGCGCTTCGGATACGAAAGCCGCCCAATCTTCGAATTCCGACCAGTCGCAGCGTTCGCGGATGAACTTCTCGTCGAACAGTCCTTCCGTGACGATGACATGCGCCAGCGCCGTCAGAACGGCGACATTGGTGCCCGGCTGCAGCGGCAGGTGATAGGCGGCCTCCACATGCGGCGTGCGCACGAGATCGATGCGGCGCGGATCGATGACGATCAGCTTGGCGCCCTGGCGGAGCCGCTTCTTGAGCCGCGAGCCGAAGACGGGATGCCCGTCGGTCGGGTTGGCGCCGATGACGACCACGACGTCCGAATGCTCGACGGAATCGAAATTCTGCGTGCCGGCGGAGGTTCCGAAGGCCTGGCCGAGGCCATAACCGGTCGGCGAATGGCAGACGCGGGCGCAGGTATCGACATTGTTGTTGCCGAAACCGGCGCGGATCAGCTTCTGCACCAGGAAGGTTTCTTCATTGGTGCAGCGCGACGAGGTGATGCCGCCGATCGAGTCGCGGCCATATTGGTACTGGATGCGGCGGAACTCGGAGGCCACATGCGCGAAAGCCTCTTCCCAGGTCACCTCCCGCCACGGATCGGAGATCTTTTCGCGGACCATCGGGTTGAGGATGCGGTCCTTGTGCGTCGCATACCCATAGGCGAAACGGCCCTTGACGCAGGAATGGCCGCGGTTCGCCTGGCCGTCTTTCCACGGCACCATGCGGACGAGTTCCTCGCCGCGCATCTCCGCCTTGAAGGAGCAGCCGACGCCGCAATAGGCGCAGGTGGTGACTTCCGAATGTTCCGGCTGGCCGATGGCGATGACAGATTTCTCCGTAAGCGTCGCCGTCGGGCAGGCCTGCACGCAGGCGCCGCAGGAAACGCATTCGGATTCGAGAAAATGCTCGTGCATGCCGGGCGAGACGCGGGAGCCGAAGCCGCGGCCCTCGATCGTCAGCGCAAACGTCCCCTGCACTTCTTCGCAGGCGCGGACACAGCGCGAGCAGACGATGCATTTCGAGGGGTCATAGGTGAAATAGGGGTTCGACTCGTCCTTCGGCATCCATTTGGCGTTGATCTCGCCATCGTTGCGCGCCTTGACGTGCCTATGGACGTGGTTGTCGCCCTCATAGCCGTAGCGCACGTCGCGAAGCCCCACCGCGCCAGCCATGTCCTGCAGTTCGCAGTCGCCGTTGGCGGCGCAGGTGAGACAGTCGAGCGGGTGGTCGGAGATGTAGAGCTCCATCACGCCGCGGCGAATGTCCTTCAGCCGGCCCGTCTGTGTGTGGACGACCATGCCCGGCATGACCGGTGTGGTACAGGATGACGGAGTTCCGTTGCGGCCTTCGATCTCCACGAGGCAAAGGCGACAGGAGCCGAATGCATCGACCATATCGGTGGCGCAGAGCTTCGGCACCTTGATGCCCGCTTCCATCGAAGCACGCATGATGGACGTGCCTTCCGGCACGGTGATGGCGCGACCATCGATGGTGAGCGTCACCTGCGCTTCGGATTGGGACGCCGGCGTGCCGTAGTCGATTTCATGAACGAGGGACATTATGTGTCTCCTTGCTTGAAAGAATAGATGTCGGAGCAAGATTGCCCCCCTCTGGCCTGCCGGCCATCTCCCCCACAGGTGGGGAGATCACAAGCGGCATGGCCGTCGCTTCAGAAGAGCCGAAGCGGAGGATGAGACGTACAATGGAAAGCGGCGAGCGCGCCTCCAGCCGATCTCCCCACCCGTGGGGGAGATGGCCGGCAGGCCAGAGGGGGGCGACTTGCGCCGACGCAAAGATAGGAGCGTCCGGCCCTTCGCTATTGCTCCGGGCATCCGTCGCTCGAAAAGCCAAATCATTGGCTTTTCGTCTGCTGTGCAGACCGCTCCTCATTCCGCCGCCTCCACCATCGGTGCCGGCGAAAAATCCTCCGGGAAATGGTTCATCGCACTCATGACGGGATAGGGCGTGAAACCACCAAGCGCGCAGAGCGAGCCGAACTTCATCGTGTTGCAGAGATCCGCCAGCAGCGCCTTGTTCTTCTCGGGCTCGATGCCTTGGGCGATCTTGTCGGCCGTCTCCACCCCGCGCGTCGAGCCGATGCGGCAGGGCGTGCACTTGCCGCAGCTCTCGATGGCGCAGAACTCCATGGCAAACCGCGCCTGCTTCAGCATGTCGGCACTATCGTCGAAGACGGTGATTCCGGCATGGCCGATCAGTCCGTCCCTCGCCGCAAAGGCTTCGTAGTCGAAGGGGGTGTCGAACAGCGCACGAGGGAAATAGGCGCCGAGCGGGCCCCCCACCTGAACCGCCTTGACCGGCCGGCCGCTCGCCGTGCCACCGCCGATATGATCGACGATCTCACCGAGGGAAAGTCCGAAAGCCGTCTCATAGAGGCCGCCATATTTCACATTCCCGGCGATCTGGATCGGAATCGTGCCGCGCGAGCGGCCCATGCCGAAATCGCGATAGAAGGCGGCGCCGCGGTCCATGATCACAGGCACGGAGGCGAGCGAAATGACGTTGTTGACCACGGTCGGCCGGCCGAGAAAACCTTGCAGTGCCGGCAGCGGCGGCTTGGCCCGCACGATACCGCGCTTGCCTTCCAGCGAATTCAGGAGCGAGGTTTCTTCGCCGCAGACATAGGCACCGGCGCCGGAACGGATCTCGATATCGAAGGCATGAGCCGATCCCAGAACAGACGCCCCCAGAATGCCGGCTGTCCGTGCGATCTCCACGGCCTCGGTCATCGTCGCGATGGCATGCGGATATTCCGAGCGGATGTAGACATAACCTTTGGTGGCGCCCGTCGCGATGCCGGCAATCGTCATGCCTTCGATCAGCACGAAGGGGTCACCTTCCATGATCATCCGGTCGGCAAACGTGGCGCTGTCGCCTTCGTCCGCATTGCAGACGATGTATTTCTGCGGGCCTGCCGCCTCCATCACCGTTTTCCACTTGATGCCGGTCGGGAACCCGGCACCGCCGCGGCCGCGCAAGCCGCTGTCGGTGACTTCCCGGACGATCTCGGCTTGCGCCATGGCGATCGCCTTCTCCAGGCCCTTGAGCCCCTGATAGTGGCGGTAATCCTCAAGCGAGAGCGGATCGGTTACACCGCAGCGGGAAAAGGTCAGCCTCGTCTGCTGACGAAGGAAGGGTATTTCCTTCGTCAGCCCGAGACAGAGAGCATGACCGCCGCCTGTCAGAAAGCCGGCGTCAAAGAGACCTGCCACATCATCCGCCTTGACCGGACCATAGGCGATGCGGCCTTGATCGGTCCGCACCTCGACCAGCGGTTCCAGCCAGAACATGCCGCGCGAGCCGTTGCGCACCACCTTGGCATCGAGGCCGCGGGCTGCGATCTCCTGGGTAATCGCCTTCGCCACCTTTTCGGCTCCGAGCGCGAGCGCAGCGGCATCGCGCGGCACGAATATCGTTACGGTCATCGGCGCACCTCCGCGACGATCTCGGACAGACAGTGTTCGTCCACCCGGCCGTAGACCTCACCGTCCAGCATGGCGGCCGGCGCGCAGGCGCAGAGGCCGAGACAGTAGACCGCTTCCAGCGTCACCGCACCGTCCAGCGTCGTCTGGTGAAAGTCGATGCCGAGAAGCTGCCGGGCGCGATCTGCAATGCGGTCGCTGCCCATCGACTGGCAGGCTTCGGCGCGACAGAGCTTCAGCACATGCCGGCCAGCCGGATGGTCGCGAAATTCATGATAGAAGGTGACGACGCCATGCACCTCGGCGCGTGACAAGTTGAGCTCGCCCGCGATGATCGGCTTGACCTCGTCCGGCACATAGCCGAACTCGGCCTGGATCGCATGCAGGATCGGCAACATAGGCCCTTCGAGATGCTTCAGATCTCTGATGATCTGAAGCGACCGCTCGGTGAACTCACCGGCGGATATACGCATATTCATATCGTCGAACCTCCCGGCTGATCTGCGCGTGCCTCATTCGCACCGCAGATCAAAACGCTGGCGAAGTACCAAAAGCCGCACTCCGCCTACTGCAACGGAGTCTTGCAACCCGGCTCTCAACCGTCAATAAAGGAGATCGGTTACGCGATAGAAAAAAACTATCAAGCCATGGCGCTCGGAGCCAGGCTGCGGGCTTCGTGCAGCAGGGCGGAAACCAGCGGAGTAAAAGGCTCGCGATGAGTGGCCACCAGGCCGACGATATGGCTGGCCTCCGGTTCGACGATCGGGATTGTCCGGATCTGCTTGGTAAATCCGAACGAGCGCGCGACATTGCGGGGCATGATGCTCGCCCATCGGCCGGTTCCGACATGCGACAGAAGAACGACCATCGAGTTTGACTCCAGCATCGGCTTTACGATGATGCCTGCTTCCGCAAGGTGCTGGTTGATGATCCGGCGGTTCTGCATGTCCGGCGTCAATAGGCAGAGCCTAAGATCGGCCATCTCCTTCCACGTCACGTTTTCCCGGTCCGCAAATGGCGTACCTTCCGCCGTAACCAGATTGTATCGTTCGGCATAGAGAGGCACGCTGGTGACCCGACCTAGCGGTTCGTTGTCGAGATAGGTTATGCCTGCATCGATCTCGAAATTGTC
Organism: Neorhizobium alkalisoli; assembly: GCF_002968635.1. Taxonomy (GTDB): domain Bacteria; phylum Pseudomonadota; class Alphaproteobacteria; order Rhizobiales; family Rhizobiaceae; genus Neorhizobium; species Neorhizobium alkalisoli. The sequence goes on from NZ_PVBN01000012.1 coordinate 128,991, forward strand.
GAGTTGGGAAAGCACCTGCAGCGAATTTCGTGAAACCACCGAAAAGGTGACGTCCGGGTGTTTCGCCTGAAAGGGTTCGGTCAGCCGCGGGATCATCGCCAGCGCCGTTGGAATTGCCGCGAGCCGGATGTGGCCGGCAAGGCCTTTCCGCGCGGCCTTCATCTCCTCGCGCATGGTGCGTGCATCGCCAACGATGCGCTTGGCCCATTCCAACACCCGCTGCCCCTCCGGCGTCAGCCCCTGAAAGCGGGAGCCTCGCACGACGAGCTGCACGCCCAGCTGCTCCTCCAGCTGCCGGATCGCCGCCGAAAGCGACGGCTGGGAAATGCCGCACTCTTCGGCAGCGCGGCCGAAATGGCTTTCCCGCGCCAGAGCAATAAAGAATTCCAGCTTGTCGATCATCAGATTCCTCCACCGAAAGGGCTAACCTTTAGTCGTCGCGACGACAAGCTGCGCCGTTGCTTCTTATGGCGATAGCAGCCGCCCATTGGAGGTTTGCCCCCAAACTGGGTCGCCCCTCCCTATCCGCTGTTACGAATATTTGGAGCAGGGTCTTGTCAAACAGCATCAGCGTCCAACGTTTATGGAGATGCGAAAGGCCGGTGTGACAGGGATCGATGGTGCCCGATTTCGACCCTCTTTACTTTCTTCAAGGCGGCGGTGAGGTCGGCCGGGTCATTCGGGAGATTGACTGGTCGGCAACCTCGCTCGGCCCCTCCGAAAGCTGGCCGGTGGCGCTCCGGACAGCCGTTTCGACGATCCTCAATTCACGCTTTCCGGCAGCAATCGTCTGGGGACCGGATCTCACCACCATCTATAACGATGCCTTCAAGCCCATCCTTGGCAACAAGCCGGAAGCCATGGGACGTCCGTTTTCCGAGGTCTGGAAGGAAGCCTGGGACGAGATCGGCGAGACCGCTGCACGCGCCTATAAGGGCGAAGCGACATTCATCGAGGACTTTCCGCTGGAGATCGAACGCTTCGGTTACCCAGAACAAGCGTATTTCACCTTTTGCTATAGCCCGCTTCGGGATGATCAGGGCCGTATCGCCGGCATGCTGGATACGGTAATCGAGACCACCTCGAAGGTGGAGGCGGAACAGCAGGCTCGGCTCATCAATGCAGAACTCCGCCACCGGATCAAGAACACTCTGGCGATAGTGACTTCCATCGCCAACCAGACCCTCCGCAACACCCCGTTGGCCGACGGGATCAAGGAGGCCCTTCTGCAGCGGCTTACCTCCCTTGCGAACACGCACGACGTTCTAGCCGGCAAAGGTCGCATCGATGCGGCCATAGGGGACATCATCGCCGGTGCTCTTTCGCCTCACGACGCTGCCGCGGAGCAGTTCGTGATCGAAGGCCCTCCGCTGCGGCTTTCGGAAAAACAGGCTATATCCCTGGCTCTCGGCGTCAATGAACTCGTCACCAACTCCATCAAATACGGCGCCCTTCGCCACGCCACCGGAACGGTGCATATCAAGTGGGGCCTGTTTGGCAATTCCGATGAGCGCCGCTTCCGTTTTACCTGGATCGAAAGCGGCGGACCTCCGGTCACTGCACCCGCTCGGAAAGGTTTTGGAACGCTCCTGATCGAACGGGTCCTGCCGAGTGATTTCGGAGGCACCGCGCAATTGGTTTATGATCCAGACGGGCTCCGCTACGAGATCCTGACGGATGGGCGGCAACTGGACCGCGCCGAATTCTATCCCGCTCCCCCGGAATAGCACGTAAATCAGCAAAAAAAGAAAGGCGGCCCTTTCGAGCCGCCTTGATCTCTTCCGTCGAACCCGTCGTCAGGCCGGAACGACAATGCCGTTCAGATGCGTGAGTTCGGCCAGGAACTGTTCCAGCTTGGTCTTGTGCTCGTCGCTCTGCGCCTTGTTGATTTCGGCCTGTATGGTCTCGATCCGCTTCTGCAGCGTGTCGCGTGTCACTTCGCTTGCTGGAACGGCAGATTCTGCAAGCAGCGTGCAGCTCGTCGGCAGGATATCGGCGAAGCCGCCGAACACGACGTATTTGTTGACCTGACCGGAAGCGAGCTTCACGGTAACGACGCCAGGCTTGATGGTCGTCATCGTCGGCGCGTGATTGACAAGCACCGTCATTTCACCAAGCGTCGCCGGGATCACCACTTCCGTGACCTTTTCGGAGACGAGCAGCCGCTCGGGCGAAACCAGTTCAAAATTGAAAGCGTCGGCCATAACGGTCCACTTCCTCAAAGCAATTCCAGCAAAAGTGCGTAGCGGTTTTGCGTCCGGAATTGCGGAAAATAAAAGGTTAGAGCATCGAAGGCGGCTTTGCCGAAGATGCCCTAGCGTGTTTCATGCGGGGACGGCGCGCGAGCCTCAAGCCCTGCGCGCCATCTTGTTCAGGATCAAGCGGCTTCAGCCAGCTTCTTGGCCTTTTCGATCGCTTCTTCGATCGAGCCGACCATGTAGAATGCAGCTTCCGGCAGGTGATCGTATTCGCCGTTGACCAGGCCCTTGAAGCCCTTGATCGTGTCTTCCAGCGCAACGAGCTTGCCCGGCGAACCGGTGAAGACTTCGGCGACGAAGAAGGGCTGCGACAGGAAGCGCTCGATCTTGCGGGCGCGGGCAACCGTCAGCTTGTCTTCTTCCGACAGTTCGTCCATGCCCAGGATGGCGATGATGTCCTGCAGCGACTTGTAGCGCTGCAGCGTCGTCTGTACCTTACGGGCGATTTCATAGTGCTCTTCGCCGACGACCAGCGGGTCGAGCATGCGCGAGGTGGAGTCGAGCGGGTCGACGGCCGGGTAGATGCCCTTTTCGGCGATCGAACGCGACAGAACGGTCGTTGCGTCCAGGTGGGCGAACGAGGTTGCCGGTGCCGGGTCGGTCAAGTCGTCGGCCGGAACGTAGATGGCCTGAACCGAGGTGATCGAGCCCTTGGTCGTGGTGGTGATGCGCTCCTGCATCTGACCCATGTCGGTGGCGAGCGTCGGCTGATAGCCAACGGCCGACGGAATACGGCCGAGCAGAGCCGACACTTCCGAGCCTGCCTGGGTGAAGCGGAATATGTTGTCGACGAAGAACAGAACGTCCTGGCCCTTGTCGCGGAAGTCTTCAGCGATCGTCAGACCGGTCAGAGCGACGCGAGCGCGGGCGCCCGGCGGTTCGTTCATCTGGCCGTAAACGAGCGCGGCCTTGGAGCCTTCGCCGCCGCCGTGCTTGTTGACGCCCGATTCGATCATTTCGTGGTAAAGGTCGTTGCCTTCGCGGGTACGCTCACCGACGCCTGCGAACACGGAGTAGCCGCCGTGCGCCTTCGCGACGTTGTTGATGAGTTCCATGATGAGAACGGTCTTGCCGACGCCTGCACCGCCGAAGAGACCGATCTTGCCGCCCTTTGCGTAAGGCGCGAGAAGGTCGACGACCTTGATGCCGGTGACCAGGATCTGGCCTTCGGTCGACTGCTCGACATAGGCCGGTGCTTCCTGGTGGATGGCGCGCTTGCCGGAGGTGGTGAGCGGACCGGCTTCGTCAACCGGCTCGCCGATGACGTTCATGATGCGGCCGAGCGTTTCCGGACCGACCGGAACGGTGATCGGAGCGCCGGTATCCGTGACCTGCTGACCACGAACCAGACCTTCGGTCGAGTCCATCGCGATCGTCCGGACGGCGCTTTCGCCGAGGTGCTGCGCGACTTCGAGAACGAGGCGGTTGCCGTTGTTGTCGGTTTCAAGCGCGTTCAGGATCGCCGGCAGTTCGCCGTCGAAAGCGACGTCAACGACAGCGCCGATAACCTGGGTCACCTTGCCGAGGGACGTGCCCGTTGCGGTAGCCATGATTCTTACCCTCTTTCTTTACCTCAGAGCGCTTCCGCGCCCGAAATGATTTCGATGAGTTCCTTGGTGATCTGTGCCTGACGCTGACGGTTGTAGGAGAGCGTCAGCTTGTTGATCATGTCACCGGCATTGCGCGTGGCGTTGTCCATCGCGGACATCTGCGCGCCATAGAAGGAAGCGTTGTTTTCGAGCAGCGCCCGGAAGATCTGCACCGCGACGTTCCTTGGCAGCAAGTCTTCCAGAATTTCCTGTTCGCTCGGCTCGTATTCGTAGAGCGCCGACGACGCAGTCGTCGGCTCCGCGGACACGTCGCCCCCGAACTTTGCCGGAATGATCTGCTGCGCGGTCGCAACCTGCGAGATCACCGACTGGAAGCGCGCGAAGAACAGTGTCGCAACGTCGAATTCACCGGCGTTGAACAGCTCAAGAACCTTGTGCGCCACCTCGTCCGCCTGCACGAAACCAAGCTGCTTGACTTCGCGGAAGGTGACGTAGTGGACGATGTTTTCCTTGAAACTGCGGCGCAGGACTTCGTTGCCCTTGCGGCCGACGGTCAGAATCTTGACCGTCTTGCCCTGGGCGAGAAGCTTTTGCGCGTGATCGCGGGCGAGACGGATGATCGAGGAGTTGAAGCCCCCCGCCAGACCGCGCTCGCCGGTCGCGACGATCAGGAGATGAACCTGATCCTTGCCCGTGCCCGAAAGCAGCAACGGCGCTTCGGCATTGCCGGCATTGGCAGCCGAAAGGCCGGCCAATACCTTGTTCATCCGCTCCGCGTAAGGACGGGCGGCCTCGGCCGCCTCCTGCGCACGGCGCAGCTTCGCCGCGGCGACCATCTTCATCGCCTTGGTGATCTTCTGCGTCGCCTTGACGGAGGCGATCCGGTTTTTCAGATCCTTAAGTGAAGGCATCCGTTATCGGTCCCCTGGGGGTTAGCTTGGCTTGATCCGCTCTCAGGCGAAAGACTTGGAGTAGCTGTCGAGAGCAGCCTTGAGCTTCGCGCGGGTGTCGTCCGAAAGCTGTTTCTCGGCACGGATCGTATCGAGGATCGCCTTGCCTTCGGAGCGCAGGTAGGACAACAGGCCCTGTTCGAACTTGCCGACGTCGGCAACAGCGACCTTGTCGAGATAGCCGTTGACGCCTGCGAAGATCACCGCAACCTGTTCTTCCGTCTTCAGCGGCGAGAACTGCGGCTGCTTCAGGAGTTCGGTCAGGCGCGCACCACGGTTCAAGAGGCGCTGGGTCGATGCGTCGAGGTCGGAGCCGAACTGCGCGAACGCAGCCATTTCGCGATACTGAGCGAGTTCGCCCTTGATCGAGCCGGCAACCTGCTTCATCGCCTTCACCTGCGCGGCGGAGCCGACGCGGGAAACCGACAGACCGACGTTAACGGCCGGGCGGATACCCTGGTAGAACAGGTCGGTTTCGAGGAAGATCTGGCCGTCGGTGATCGAGATCACGTTGGTCGGAATGAACGCCGAAACGTCGTTGCCCTGGGTTTCGATGACCGGCAAGGCGGTCAGCGAGCCGGCGCCGCGGTCGTCGTTGAGCTTTGCAGCGCGCTCCAGGAGACGGGAGTGCAGGTAGAAAACGTCGCCCGGATAGGCTTCGCGGCCCGGCGGGCGGCGCAGCAGCAGCGACATCTGACGGTAGGCGACGGCCTGCTTGGAAAGGTCGTCGTAAGCGATCAGAGCGTGCTGGCCGTTGTCGCGGAAGAATTCGCCCATGGCGCAGCCGGCGAACGGTGCGAGATACTGCATCGGAGCCGGGTCGGAAGCAGTAGCGGCAACGATGATCGAGTACTGCAGGGCGCCGCGCTCTTCGAGCACCTTGACGAACTGAGCGACGGTCGAACGCTTCTGGCCGATAGCGACGTAGACGCAGAACAGCTTTTCAGAGTCCGGGCCGCTGTCGTGAATGGCCTTCTGGTTCAGGATCGTATCGAGAATGATGGCGGTCTTGCCGGTCTGGCGGTCGCCGATGACGAGCTCGCGCTGGCCGCGGCCAACCGGGATGAGCGCGTCGATGGCCTTGAGGCCGGTCGACATCGGCTCATGAACCGACTTGCGCGGAATGATGCCGGGAGCCTTGACGTCGACGCGCGAACGGCGGGTCGCGTTGATCGGGCCCTTGCCGTCGATCGGGTTGCCGAGCGCGTCGACGACGCGGCCGAGCAGCTCCGGACCAACCGGAACGTCAACGATGGCACCGGTCCGCTTGACGATGTCGCCTTCCTTGATCTCGCGGTCGGAACCGAAGATAACCACGCCGACATTGTCGGCTTCGAGGTTCAGCGCCATACCACGGATGCCGCCCGGGAATTCGACCATTTCGCCAGCCTGGACATTGTCGAGGCCGTAGACGCGGGCAATGCCGTCGCCGACGGACAGAACCTGTCCAACTTCGGAAACTTCAGCCTCCTGGCCGAAATTCTTGATCTGGTCTTTCAGAATTGCGGAAATTTCCGCGGCGCGGATATCCATCAGCCAACCTCTTTCAGTGCAAGCTTAAGGGTGGAAAGTTTGGTGCGAAGGGACGTGTCGATCTGACGCGAACCGACCTTGACGATAAGTCCGCCGAGGATCGACGGGTCGATCGTGACGGCGATTGTGACGTCCTTGCCGGTGACGCCCTTCAGCGCCGACTTGAGTTCAGTTTCCTGCGCTGCGGAAAGCGCATGGGCCGAGGTGACCTCGGCAGTAACCTCGCCGCGATGAGCGGCAGCGATCTCGCGGTAGGCCCGGACCATGCCAGGCAAGACGAAGAGGCGGCGATTGCCGGCAACGACCTTCAGGAAATTGCCAACGAGCCCGGTGATGCCCGCTCTGTCCGCAATGGCGGAGACGGCGCTGCGCTGCTCGTCGGCGGAAAAGACCGGGCTTGCGACCAGACGTCGCAGGTCTTCGCTCTCATCCAGCAACGCCTGAAAACGATCAAGATCGGCACCGACCTTGTCGACCGAACCGGACTCGAGAGCCAGTTCGAAAAGCGAGGAAGCGTAACGCTCCGCTACACCGGAAATAAGCTGGGACGTGTCAGCCACGGGCACAGTTTCCCTGTATTGCCATCCAAGCGCCAGACCCTGTGGGAGAGGTGCAGCAAGACCTTGAAATCGTTTGATTATTTCTCAGAACCTGCAGAGCTGGCGCTCTACCCTTTCCGACTTTCGCGGTCCGTCTAGCATAGGATGTAGGGACTCGCAACACGCCTGATAGAGGAAAAAGCCCACGACGCAAGGGCTTGGCCTGTAATTTGTACGAGAAGAGGAAGGATTTTCAGAGCTTTTCTTTTGAAGTCCTGGTTTCGAGCGTCAAATATAGCCGAAGACATAGGCGAGCGGCCCTGTCGAAAGCACAACCTGAAGTAGGGAAATTGCTATGTTTCTGGGGGTGAAGGCCCGGTCGAAAACACCTGAAACGACACGTCCGGCAGCGGCGAATGCCAGTGCTATGCCCAGCGTCATGTAGATCCAGTCCTGGGCGAGCATGATGGCCGTAAGACCGAGGCCGAGATGATGGGCGCCAGACGCCCGTACGGCTGCATAACCTTCCGGCCGCACCTCACCGATCTGAAAGGCGTTGAGCCGCAAAACCGGACCGGGAAAAAGCAAGAGAAGAAGACCAAGAACCGCTGTGGCTGCGGCGCCGGCAAAAGCCAGCTGCTCGCCGAACTCGGCTGGGAAATAAAGTTCCATTCAATCCTCGCTATGTTCGATTCGGTCGATTCTAGCGCAAGCGGTAAACAAGTCACAAAAAGGGCGACTAAAGAAAACTTTGCGGATCGATATCGAGCTGGATCTGCACCGAGCCTCGTTGCTTCGGGCCATTCGTCAGCATTGCCTTGAGAAACGCCTGCATGTCGGAGTTGCGCCGGCCGTGAACGAGCAGGCGGAACCGATGCCGGCCCCGCACCAGCGCAAGCGGCGCTTCCGCAGGCCCGAGCACGGATATCCCCGTTACCTTCGGTGCAGCCGCCCGCAAGCCGCGGGCATGGGTTTCGGCGTCCGCCCGGTTGTCGGCGGAAACGATGAGGGAAGCGAGCCGGCCGAACGGCGGCAAGATCGCCTTTTCCCGTTCGGCGATCTCGCGTTCGTAAAAGGCCCCGGCATCGCCGGAAACGATCGCCTGCATCACCGGATGCTGCGGCTGGAACGTCTGCAGGAGGCCATGGCTCTTCCGACCCGTTCGCCCGGCGCGGCCGGTTACCTGGGAGAGGAGTTGGAAGGTGCGTTCCGCGGCGCGCGGATCACCGTTGGACAGGCCGAGATCCGAATCGACGATCCCCACCAGCGTCATCAACGGGAAATTATGCCCCTTGGCGACGAGCTGCGTGCCGATGACGATGTCAGCCTCGCCCTTGGCGATCGCTTCGAGCTCCAGCCGCATGCGTTTGACGCCGCCGAGCAGGTCCGACGACATCACAATCGTACGCGCATCCGGAAAATGCTTTTCGACCTCCTCGGCGATGCGCTCGACACCCGGACCGCAGGCGACGAGATGGTCGAGCGTGCCGCATTCGGGGCAGGCTTCGGGGGTCGGCTCGGAATACCCACACTGATGGCACTGAATCTGGCTCTTGAAGCGGTGTTCCACCAGCCAGCTCGAACATTGCGGGCACTGGAACCGATGGCCGCAGACGCGGCAGAGCGTCAGCGGAGCATAACCGCGGCGATTGAGAAAGAGCAGCGACTGCTCGCCCTTCTCGATCGTCTTGGCGATTGCCCGGATCAGCACCGGCGAAAGAAAGCCGCCGCGCTCCGGAGGATGGCGCCGCATGTCGACGAGATGTAGGTCCGGCATCGCCGCATCGCCGAACCGGGTGGGAAGATGCACGGTCGTGTACCGACCGGAGAGGCCATTTACCTGGCTTTCCACCGAAGGCGTCGCCGACACCAACACGATCGGGAAATCACCGATCCGCGCACGAACCACCGCCATGTCTCGGGCATTGTAGAAGACCCGATCTTCCTGCTTGTAGGCAGGGTCGTGCTCTTCGTCGACGATGATGAGGCCAAGCTCCTCGAAAGGCAGGAAGAGCGCCGAACGCGCACCTGCCACCACCCGCACCTCGCCGGTCACCACGCCACGCCAGACCTTTTCGCGCATACGTGGCGCAAGATCGGAGTGCCATTCGCCGGGCTTGGCACCGAACCGATCTTCGAAACGCTCTAGGAAGCTTGAGGTCAGCGCGATTTCCGGCAGCAGGATCAGCACCTGCTTGCCGCGCCTCAAGGTTTCGGCAATCGCCTCGAAATAAACCTCCGTCTTGCCCGAACCCGTTACGCCGTCGATGAGGGAAGTGGAAAAGCCGCCCGAACGAATGGAGCTGACGATCTCCTCCGCCGCTTCTTTCTGCGGCCCTTCGATGCGCGGTGCCACATAGTCCGGGTCGGGTGTGGCGACGACTGGCGGCGGCGGCAGGAAGATCGTCTCGAATATGCCCTGCCCGGTCAGTCCGTCGACGACGCTCAGCGAGACGCCCGCCGCATGCGCAAGGCCGCTGCGAGTCCACGGAACGCTTTCTTCGTGGAACAGTTCGAGCACGCGGGCCCGCGCCGGAGTGATCCGTTCGGGCTGGCCGCCGAGGTAGCGCAGCCCCTCCACCATCGGCTCGGGGTCGAGCGCCGCCGGCGCCCGGATCGCCATCCGCGCCACGAGGCCGGGCGGAGAGAGCGTATAGCTTGCAACCCAATCGACGAAATCACGCATTTCCTTGGAAAGCGGCGGACAATCGAAGACGAGAGTGATCGGCCTTAGCTTCTTGGGGTCGAGCTTGTCGTCGTTCTCACCGTCCCAGACCACGCCGATCAGCTGCCGCGGCCCGACCGGCACCTGCACGACCGAACCCGGCTCCACATGCATGCCGTCCGGCACGGCATAGCTGTAGGCGCCCGGCACCGGCAGCGGCACCAGGACCGGCACCACGCTTGTGACCGCGGGCGCTTCAAACAGCGAACCGAAGAGATCGGACGAATCTATGCCCATGGGCGGCGACCATGCCCAAACACGGATCGAAAGTGAACCCTAAACAGGATTAGTTCTCGTCGTCCTCCATGAAGCCGGTCAGCCGCATGCCCTCGATCCAGGTTGCGCCGTCTTTGCGGATGACGCGCTTTGGACGCACGCCGGAGCGCTCCTCCACCGCCGAAGCGAGCTGTTCGGAATGGGTGACGATCCAGATCTGGCTTGAGCGTGCGGCTTCCGCAATCATGTCGGCGAGCGGGGGCAGCATGTCGGGATGCAGGCTTGCTTCCGGCTCGTTGAGTGCGATCAGTGGCGGCTGTCGATAGGACATCAGTGCCGCGGCAAGTCCGAGGAAACGGATCTGCCCGTCGGAAAGCTCGCGCGGGTGAAACACGCGGCTGGGAAAATCGGGAAATACGAGTCCGAATTCCGCATATTCGCCGGGATCAGGAACCTGGAGCCTTGCCCCGCCGAAGGCATCGGCAACCGCCCGGTCGAGTTCCACCGTATCCGCGCGGGTATGCACCAGCGTCGCGAAGACGGCCGCCAGATTGCCTCCGTCCTGGTCAAGCAGCGGTGAGGTCACCGCAAGGCACGGCTGCCGCAGCGGCGAATCGCGATCGGTGCGAAAACCGTGGAAGAACCGCCAGCCATCCACCATCCGCCGGAAAGCGCCGACTTCCGGATAGTGCCCGGCATCGCCGAGAAGTGCGACCGCCGTTTCGGAGGTCATCGCCGGTTCCGGATAGTCTTCCATCCGGCCGCTCGCCCCCCGCACCAAGATCCCGGGTCCCGCACGCTTCATCATGGTCACCGGCCGAGAACCGGTCTCGACTGACAACTCCTCCGCCTTGACCTGCGGCTCGAAGGCAAATCCGGCTGCGGCCTTCGGAGGACGCAATCCCGCCTCGACACGATAGCGAAACGTGACCGCGCGCGCCTCGTCCATCATCTCGACTTCGAGCTTGATACGAAAATTCTTCTCATCCCGGCGCCGGCCGGACCAGAGCGCCGAGGCCATCCCGCCTTCGGCCGCGATCTCATAGGCAAGATTTCCGCGGACCGCCGCCTGCACCAGTTGCAGGGCGCGGTAGAGATTGGATTTGCCGACGCCGTTTTCGCCGATGAATACGTTGACGCCCGCAAGATCCATGCGGATCGAACGGAGCGATCGGTAATTGGCGGCGAACATCGAGCGGAGCAGCATGACCGACTTCCAACCGGGTGCGTCGGGTTAAAAGCGCTGAAGGAACTTTGCGTCGTGATCCAAGGCCAGATCGACGACGGTATGATGCTCGAGCGCCTTGGTCACATCGATGACATCACCCTCCAGCTCCTCGGGCTGGATCATCTGGCCGACCGCGAAATCGAACCGGTTGCCCTTCTTGTTCAGGAGCTCGTAGAACACCGTCATGTCGCGCAATTCGGTCGACCATTTGGCAAACCAGTAGAACAGACCGGAATTGCGCGCCCGCATATGGACCGGCAGAATTGGCAGATTGTATTTGCGCGCCAATCCGACAGCGGACGTCTTCCACGGCCGCTCGTTCAGCTTGCCGTCCGCCCAATAGGCGATGCGGCCCGATGGGAAGAGCACCATGACCTTGCCGTCTTCCACCGTCTTGTTGGTCAGCACCAGGGTCTCGCGGGTCTTCGGCTTGCTCTTGTATTCTTCCCGCCACTCCACCGGAATGATCATTTCAGCAAAGCGGGGATTGACCCGCACCGCATCACGATTGGCGAATACCATCATGTCCGGCCGGCGCGACTTCAGGAGATCGAAGACGGCGACACCATCGGCAATACCGGTCGGATGATTGCTGACGAGGATGAAGCCGCCTTTTTCGGGGATCCGTTCGGAATTTTGAACCCGGACATCGAGCTTCAGGAGATTGCTCATGTACTCGAAGCACTGGAAGCCGTTGAGGCTCGAGATGTCGTTGGCAAATTCGATTGCCCGGCCGTAACGCAGAAGCGTGTAGAGAAAGGGCCGCATGACCGGCCAGAGCGGATTGTGAACGATGCGCTGGCCTCGCTCGGAAATCAGCGTGTCGACGATATGGCCGGGTCTGCCTTGAGAAACGAGAGCGAGTGTTTCCGCGAATTGTCCAAAAGTCGTCATGGAATCACGGCGCGCCATAGAAACTCCCGCATACAGGACCTGCGGTATATCGCAGCCCCGTGTGATCGAACGATGACATAGTTACCAATGATTAGGAATTCCGTAACGCCGTCGGTAGCAATCTGGGGCGTCCTTTCCCGGAATTCAACGGGTCGTAGAATGAATGAACTACTGATTATTGCCGCACCCGATCTGATGGAAAAGCGCAGCGCTTGGCTCGAGAGCCTCGCCAGCGAACGTCGGCTGTCGGACAATACCCTGGATGCCTACGAGCGGGACACACGTCAGTTTCTGACGTTCCTGACGGGGCACCTCGGCGGCCCCGCCAAACTTTCCGACATTCATTCCCTGCGCCCGGCGGATCTGCGCGCCTTCCTGGCAGCGCGCCGTCGCGACGGCTCCGGCGCCCGCTCGCTCGGACGACATCTTGCCGGACTTCGTTCCTTCCTGCGATATCTGGAGCGCAAGGGACTGGTGAATGCGGCGGCCGCCGGCGCCATCCGCGCTCCGAAGCAGCCGAAATCGCTTCCCAAACCACTGACGGATCGCCAGGCCCTCAACCTGGTCACGATGGACGCACAATTGCAGGAAGAACCGTGGATCGCCGCCCGGGATGCGGCCGTCCTTACTCTGCTTTATGGTTGCGGCCTGCGTATCTCCGAAGCGCTTGGGCTGCACCCCACGGACCTCACTCCCGGATCGACGACCCTGCGGGTCACCGGCAAGGGCGGCAAGACACGCATCGTGCCTCTGCTTCCGGTCGTGTTCGAAGCCGTTGCCATCTATCGCAAACTTTGCCCGTATCATCTCGCGGCCGATGAGCCGTTGTTCCGGGGCGCCCGCGGAGGGCCGCTGCAGCCGGCCATCATCCAGCGCGAGATGCAGAAACTGAGAAGCGCCTTCGGTCTGCAAGAGACGGCAACGCCGCACGCCCTGAGGCATTCCTTCGCCACCCACCTGCTGGCCGGCGGCGGCGATCTCCGCACGATCCAGGAACTGCTCGGCCATGCCAGCCTTTCCACCACACAGGTCTATACGGGCGTGGATTCCTCGCGGCTGCTGGAAGTCTACGACCGCGCCCACCCCCGCGCATGAACCAAGTTTTAACCACCGGCGTTAAGCGCTTGTGCAGCCGCCACAAGTAAGATGCCGGCTGCCTTTCAGACGGATGACATGATGACTGCCGCCCTTGCTTCCACCGCCGGCGCCTTTTTCCAGCGCGCCCAAAGCCTGACACTGTGGCTGATCGCCGCTATTCACGTGGTCGCGCTTGCATCTTTGCTTCTCGTTCTCGGCTCGCTGTCCCCGGCGCGCGCAGAAGAGGCGGGTTGTGGCGGAACCAACCTCCTTGAGGAGATGAAGGCCGAAAACCCGTCCCTCTACAAGCAGGTCGTGGCGGAAGGCGCCAAGGTTCCCAATGGCAAGGGTGTCTTGTGGAAGATCGAAAAGGATGGCGTGGCTCCCTCCTACCTGCTCGGGACCATGCACGTTTCCGACCCCCGCGTGCTCGCCATGTCGCCGGCTGCGGTGAACGCCCAGGCTGCCAGCCACACCATCGTCATCGAATCCGACGAGGTGCTGGATGAGAAGAAGGCGATGGCCGGCATTCTCACCAAGCCCGAACTCACCATGTTCACGGACGGCAACTCCATCGAAAAGCTGTTGCCGAAAGAGGACATTATGCTTCTTGAGGCCGGGCTGAAGAAGCGCGGCATCCCGCTCGCCGCCGTTTCACGCATGAAACCGTGGATGCTGATGTCCTTCGTCTCCCTGCCCGCCTGCGAAATGGCGCGAAAGGCCAAAAATCCTGATTTCCTGGACAAGAAGATCGCCCGCGACGCTATGGCTGCGGGAAAGCCCGTGAAGGGGCTGGAGACCTTCGCAGAGCAGCTCTCGGCGATGGCGGCAATCCCGATCGAGTTCCATCTGAAGTCCCTGGTCGAGACCATAAGGCTCGGACCGAAGATGGACGAGGTCTTCGAGACGATGACGGAACTCTATCTTTCCGGAGACGTCGGCGTCACGATACCGCTGCTGAAGGCCGTCGCACCTGATGGCAGCGACGAGGCAGGTTATGCGGAATTCGAAAAAATCGTCGTAACCAAGCGCAACCACCTGATGGCCGAACGCGCCGCCCCGATTCTTGCAAAAGGCGCCGCCTTCGTTGCCGTCGGCGCTCTTCACCTGCCTGGCGACGAAGGCCTGATCGAATTGCTGCGCAAGCAGGGCTTCAAGTTGACGGTTGTCAACTGAGCTTCGACTGTACAACCCATACCTGTGGATGACCTTGCGACCGGCATTGCACCGGTCACGATTGTCGTCGATCTTTCAACCATTGATACCGATATCCATGAGCCGGCGATCGCACGACGGGCCGGCTGTTTTCAGATGGCCATATGATCCTCTTCGCCTCCGCTTTTTCACCTCGTCATTTCGCAACATCGATCGAAACAGCCAGACGACACCTGGGTGTTACCCGCCGGTTGAATGTTCTCGCGTTCCTGCTGGCGCTCTTGGCTCCCGCTCATCCGGCATTGGCAGAATCGCCCGCGTGCGAGGGCAAGAATCTGCTCGAGCAATTGAAGGCTGAAAACAGCCAGGAATACCAACAGTTGATGGCCGAGGGGCAAAAGGTTCCGAACGGCAAAGGCATTTTCTGGAAGATTGAGAAGGAGGGGATTCAAACCTCCTATCTGCTGGGTACCATGCACCTTTCGGACCCTCGTGTCCTCGACCTGCCGGAGAGCGTCGAAGAGGTCCGTTACGATGCCAGAGTGGTCGTCGTGGAAGCAAGCGAGATCCTCGACCTCAAGAAGGCAGCCGGCCGCCTCTTCATGCGACCCGATTTCATGATGCTGCCGGGCGGAAAGCGTATCGGAGACTTCCTCACCAAGGATGAAGAAAAAACACTGGCCGACGGACTGCGTGCAAAAGGGATGGCCCTTTCCGCGGTCGATCGCATGCGTCCCTGGCTGATCTCGACGACGTTGGCGACGCCCGGCTGCGAATTCGCTCGCAAGGCCAAAGGGGTCAGCGTTCTGGACCAACAGATTGCGTTTGATGCGGTGGACTACGACATTCCTGTTGAAGGCCTCGAAACCTTCGAGGAGCAGCTGGCCGCCATGAACAGCATCTCGACCGAAAGCCAGGTGAAGAGCCTGCTCGAGACGATGGCTTATAGGGATCAGTTGAAGGATATCACCGAAACGATGATCCAACTCTACGAAGCGGGAGAAATGGGGCTCCTTTGGCCGCTACTGTTCAAGAAATATGCGGTCGACACCGGCGCCGCGACCAGTGGCATGTCGGAATTCGAAAACATAATGCTGACCAAACGCAACCACGTCATGGCTGAGCGCTCCGCTCGCTTCCTCACGGAAGGCGGCGCCTTCATCGCGGTCGGCGCACTGCATCTTCAAGGCGAAGAGGGATTGGTCGAACTGATCCGGCGGCAGGGTTACGCGGTCACCGCGATCGATTGAAGCCGGCCTACCGCGAACCTGCCGTCATCCGCCGCAGGACGTCGGTCTTCCAGTAGAACTGGTGCACAAGCGCGCCGCCGATATGGGCGACGATGAGCCCCCACATGAAAAGCTTCATGGGACCGCCGTGGGCAAAGGCTGCGGTCTTGTTTCCGAAATAATAGGCACCGATGCCGGCAAACGGCATCACGAAGAACAGCAGATAAAAGGCCCAGTGGCTGATCTTCGCCACCGCGCGCAGGAAGGGCGGCTCCTCCTTCGGTTCCGGTGGCACGCCCTGGATGAAGCGAAGACAGAGCCGGACAAGACCGAGCGCCAGCACCGTAATGCCCACATAGGCGTGAATGTTGGCGGCGCTTACCTGCTCAGGCGTCGGCGTCTGCCCGCCGAAGAAAACCCGAGCATAGGTTTCCATCGCATCGGCGAAGAGCAGGTTGAAGAGAATCAGCACGGCCATCAGCCAATGCAGGATACGCTGCGGAAGCGAGAAGGAGGTTGTCATTGTCCCGGCCTCGTTCGAAAACCCAGATATCCAGCTAACTTACCGGCACTCGGCCCGGGCTCAAGCGAAAGCAGGAAACCTTTCAGAGATTTAATCCTGGGATTGACGAAAGCCAGGATTGGACCGGAACGTCGTCGAAATCAGGTTTCAAAAGAAAAGGCGGGATGAAGATCCCGCCTTGATGATTTTCGCGTGTATCGGCTGATCACATATGGATCGGCTTGAAGAAGGTGCCGAGCGCCGCTTCCTTGACCGCTTCCGACATAGTCGGGTGCGCGTGGCAGGTGCGGCCGAGGTCTTCCGAAGAGCCGCCGAATTCCATGAGAACCGTAATCTCGTGGATCATCTCGCCGGCGCCGAAACCGACGATATGGCCGCCGAGAACCCGGTCGGTTTCCTTGTCGGCGAGGATCTTCACAAATCCGTCGGTCGCCAGCATCGCGCGGGCGCGGCCGTTCGCCGTGAACGGGAACTTGCCGACCTTGTAGGCGACGCCTGCGGCCTTCAGCTCTTCCTCGGTCTTGCCGACGGAGGCAACTTCCGGCTGGGTGTAAACGACGCCCGGGATGACGTCGTAGTTCACGTGACCGTGCTGGCCTGCGAGGATTTCGGCAAGCGCCACACCTTCGTCTTCCGCCTTGTGGGCGAGCATCGGCCCCTTCACCACGTCGCCGATGGCATAGATGCCGGCAACGTTTGTCTTGAAGTGGCCATCGATCTCGACACGGCCGCGATTGTCGAGCGCGACGCCTGCCTCTTCAAGGCCGAGGCCTTCCGTATAGGGCTTGCGGCCCGTCGAGATCAGCACGACGTCGGCTTCGACGGTCTGGGCGTCCCCGCCCTTGACAGGCTCGTAGGTAACCTTGGCGCCATTGGCGGTCTTCTCGACGCCGGTGACCTTGGCATCGGTGCGGATATCCATGCCCTGCTTTGCCATCATGCGCTGGAACTGTTTGGAAACCTCGCCGTCCATTCCGCCGAGAAGCTTGTCGAGATATTCCACGACGGTGACCTTTGCCCCGAGGCGGGACCAGACGGAGCCGAGTTCCATGCCGATGACGCCGCCGCCGACGACCACCAGATGCTGCGGCACCTTGTCGAGTGCGATGGCACCGGTGGACGAAACGATGACCTTCTCATCGATCTCGACGTTGACGCCGGGAATTCCGGCGACATCCGAACCCGTGGCGATCACGATGTTCTTGGTTTCCAGCTCCTGAACCTTGCCGTCTTCGCCGGTGACCGAAACCTTGCCCGCCGAAACGATCTTGCCGGTACCCTGGAAGCCGTCGATCTTGTTCTTCTTGAAGAGGAAGGAAACGCCGTCGACGTTCGACTTCACGGTCGCATCCTTGTGCGCCATCATCTTTTCAAGGTTGAGCTTCGGGGCCGAAACCTCGACGCCGAGCGCGTCCATGCCGTGAGCGGCGTGATGGAACATCTCGGAAGCATGCAGCAGCGCCTTGGAAGGGATGCAGCCGATGTTGAGGCAGGTCCCGCCGTAGGTGGCGCGCTTTTCCACGACTGCGACCTTGAGGCCGAGCTGAGCCGCCTTGACCGCGCAGACATAACCGCCCGGGCCGCTTCCGATTACGATCACATCATAAGCCATAGTCTTCTTTCCTTTTCTCTATTCGGTTAGCGCCCGCCACTCACGTCGAGGATAGCGCCGGTTATATAGGAAGCCGCCGGCGAAAGAAGATAGAGGACCGCGTCCGCCACCTCATCCGCCCTGCCCGGCCGTTGCATGGGAACATTGGGAGCCATATCGCGCGCCCGGTCCGGCAGACCGCCGGATGCATGGAGTTCCGTGTCGATGACGCCCGGGCGGATCGCGTTGACGCGTACGCCCTCGGCGGCGACCTCGCGCGCAAGCCCGATCGTCAGCGTGTCGATCGCAGCTTTCGATGCCGCGTAGTCGACATATTGCGAAGGCGAGCCGAGCTTGGCCGCCATGGAGGAAATGTTGACGATCGTGCCGCCCCTGCCGCCGTGCTTCGTCGACATGCGGCGCACCGCCTCGCCGGCGGCTAGAATGGCGCCGGTCACATTGATCCGCATCATCCGGTCCAGCCGGTCCGCGCTCATTTCGTCCACCCGCTGCGGCTGGTCGACCACGCCGGCATTGTTGACCAGCCCGTCCAGTCGACCGAAATGCCGGTCGACCGCCTCGAACATGGCCACGATCTCGGCTGCGTTGCCGATATCCGCCTTGATCGCAATCGCCTCTCCGCCTGCCGTCTCGATGGCGGCGACGACCTCTTCGGCAGCCTGACGATTGGAGGTGTAGTTCACCGCCACACGCCAGCCCTGGCTTGCCGCCAGAAGCGAAACCGCCGCGCCGATGCCGCGGCTTCCGCCGGTTACCAAAAGAACAGGTGCTTCCGTCATTTCGTGCACTCCTTGAATTCGTAGAGATCCCACGGAACCGACTTGAGGCCGCTTTTCTCCCACAAGGCGGAATGCCGGATTGCCGGCCCCAGACCGGACATCAGGACGGCATCCGGCGCCTGGCTGCCCTCGGGGCCTAATATGTCGATATGACCGCTCGCGACGTTCAGAGCATAAGGGACGCCCGTCCAGACGGTGCAGGCTCTCAATTCGGCCCCCGTTGCATCTCCCTGAGGGCAATTGTTCATTGCCATTCCGGCGGGGCGAGAGGATTCCTCGTCATACATGACGTTGCCGTCGAGCTTCAGCTTGCCGCCGGTCACGGTGAACAGATGGCTGACTGCCGCCGCATCGGAACCGACGGGCTTGAAGGAAAGGATGGTTCCGGCCTCCGCCTCGACGAACACCGCCTTTTCGATCGCGCATCTGTCTTCGGCCGAGGCCATGGCCGGTATCAGGCATAAAGGCAGGAGCCACGTCTTGAGCTGGGGGGTCATGGCGTCACCAGAAAAGCGCGATCATCATGGCCAGCAATCCGAGCATGCTGATCAGCCAGACGAAAGATCGGAAATAGGGGATACCCGCGAGATAGAGAGGCACGTAGACGATCCGCGCGGCAAACCAAATCCATCCGCCGACAAGACCGAAACCCGAGGCGTCGTCGCCCGCAAAGGCGACGCCGAGCAGAAGACCTGTAAAGGCCGGATAGGTTTCCTGGAAATTCCTGGACGCCCTTGCCGCCCGACCGGCAAGTTTGCCGTTCGGTTCGCGGCCATCGTCCCGGGGACCTGCGTTCCAGGCCGAGCCAAGCTCACGGGTCGAGAGCACGCCTTGGAGCAGGATGTGGAAGACGAGCAGGATCACGCTCAGGGCAAGCAGCGCCATGTAAGGCGTGACCGTAACCCCGAGCGTCTCCATGTCAGGCTCCCGTCTTAGAGATCGAGGACCAGGCGTTCCGGATCTTCGAGGCTCTCCTTGACGCGGACGAGGAAGGTCACGGCTTCCTTGCCGTCGACCATCCGGTGATCGTAGGACAGCGCCAGATACATCATCGGTCGGATGACGACCTGGCCACCGATGGCGACCGGGCGCTCCTGGATCTTGTGCATGCCGAGGATGCCGGATTGCGGAGCGTTCAGGATCGGCGAAGACATGAGCGAACCGTAGACGCCGCCGTTGGAAATGGTGAAAGTGCCGCCCTGCATATCGGCCATGGAAAGCTGGCCGTCGCGGGCAAGCTTTCCGAGGCGGCCGATTTCCTTTTCGATCTCGGCGATCGACATCTGATCGGCATCGCGAACGACCGGAACGACCAGCCCCTTGTCCGTGCCGACGGCGACGCCGACGTGACAATAGTTCTTGTAGATGATGTCCGTGCCGTCGATCTCGGCATTGACTGCCGGCAGTTCCTTCAGCGCATGGGTGACGGCCTTCGTAAAGAAGCCCATGAAGCCGAGCTTCACGCCGTGCTTCTTCTCGAAGATATCCTTATAGCGGTTGCGCAGGTCCATCACCGCCTTCATGTCCACCTCGTTATAGGTGGTCAGCATGGCGGCGGTGTTCTGCGCATCCTTCAGACGACGGGCGATGGTCTGACGCAGGCGCGTCATCTTCACGCGCTCCTCGCGGGCGGCATCGTCGGCAGAGGAGACCGGACGGGGAGCGGCCGGAGCTGCAGGCGCCTGGGCCGGGGCGGAAACGCCCCTGGCAACGGCTGCGATCACATCGCCCTTAAGAACCTGGCCGCGCTTGCCGGAACCGTCGATATCGGCGGTGGAAATGTTGCTGTCGGCAGCGATCTTGGCAGCGGCCGGAGCCGGCGGCATGGACGACGCGGCAGCCGGAGCCGCTGCGGGAGCCGGAGCGGCCGGCTCTGCAGCCTTGGCAGGCGCAGCTTCAGCAGGCTTGGCGGCCGGAGCGGACGTTGCAGCACCCGCACCGCCTTCGGCGATCTGCCCGAGCAGGGCGCCGAGGCCTACGGTTTCGCCGTTGTTGGCGACGATCTCGGTCAGAACGCCGGAAGCAGGAGCCGGAACCTCGACGGTCACCTTGTCCGTTTCAAGCTCGACGAGCGGCTCGTCCGCCTTGACCGTATCGCCCACCTTCTTGAACCAGGTGCCGACGGTTGCCTCGCTGACGGATTCTCCGAGGGTGGGAACGCGGATTTCAGTGGCCATTGTTGTGAGTTCCTGAATGGTTGTTTTCGTTTATTCGGCAGCCGCGGCGCTCGCCGCAGACTTCCGGAGAATGATGGATGGCATGGGAGAAATTTCAAACCGGAAGCCGAAGCCTGCCTTGATCACCGGATCGTCGTCCGCCAGCGCCTGGGCAGCGGCCTGATCGGCGGCCTCCACCACGGCGATACCGAACGCCCCGCCCTCTGCAAAGACGGGACCGACGGCAATTGCGCTGCCGGCTTCCGCAAGTCCCCGCCAGTAGTCGGCGTGAACCTGCATCGCCGACATTTCCTCCGGCGATGCATCGAACGGAAAGCTCGGCCTTGGCGATACGAGCTTCAGGTGAAAATAGGCCATCGGCCTCTCTCCTTAGCCGCCGAGCGCGTCTTCGAGGAAGGCCTCGAGCTGCGCCAGATGCTTGGACATCAGACCCGTGGCCGGCGAAGCTGCAGCCGGGCGGCCCGTATAACGGACCCGCTGATACTTCGCATCGATATGCGCCAGCACCCATTCCAGATACGGATCGATGAACGCCCAGGCGCCCATGTTCTTCGGCTCTTCCTGGCACCAGACCATCTCCGCATTCCGGAAGCGGGACAGCTCGTTGATGAGCGCCTTGGCCGGGAACGGATAGAGCTGTTCGATGCGCAGCAGATAGATGTCGTCGATGCCGCGCTTTTCGCGCTCTTCCAGCAGATCGTAATAGACCTTGCCGGTGCAGAGCACGACGCGGCGGATCTTGGCATCCTTCTGCAGCTTGATCGGGCCGTCCTTGATGACCTCGGCATCGTCCCAGAGCAGGCGGTGGAAGGAGGATTCACCCGCCATTTCGGCAAGCGTCGAGGTGGCGCGCTTGTGCCGCAGCAGCGACTTCGGCGTCATCAGGATGAGCGGCTTGCGGAAGTCGCGCTTGGTCTGACGGCGCAGGATATGGAAGT
Organism: Neorhizobium alkalisoli; assembly: GCF_002968635.1. GTDB lineage: Bacteria > Pseudomonadota > Alphaproteobacteria > Rhizobiales > Rhizobiaceae > Neorhizobium > Neorhizobium alkalisoli. The sequence continues at coordinate 150,374 of NZ_PVBN01000012.1, forward strand.
AGTTGGCCGGCGTCGTGCAGTTGGCGACCTGCATGTTGTCTTCGGCGCACATCTGCAACCAACGCTCGAGGCGCGCCGACGAGTGTTCCGGACCCTGGCCTTCATAACCATGCGGCAGGAGGCAGACGAGACCGGACATGCGCAGCCACTTGCGTTCACCCGACGAGATGAACTGGTCGAAGACCACCTGCGCGCCGTTTGCGAAGTCGCCGAACTGAGCTTCCCAGAGCGTCAGCGCATTCGGGCGCGCCAGCGAGTAGCCGTATTCGAAGCCGAGCACCGCCTCTTCCGAGAGCATCGAGTTGATGACTTCGTAGCGAGCCTGGGTCGGAGACAGGTGGGCGAGCGGGATGAAACGCTCCTCGGTCTCCTGATCGTAAAGCACGGAATGACGCTGGGAGAACGTACCGCGTTCGCAATCCTGGCCGGAAAGACGGATTTTCGTGCCTTCCGCGACCAGCGAACCGAAAGCCAGAGCTTCAGCCATCGCCCAGTCGATGCCTTCGCCGGTCTCGACCATTTGCGCGCGGTTTTCCATGAAGCGCTTGATCGTGCGGTGGGCGTTGAAGCCTTCCGGAACGGTCGAAAGCTTGCGCCCGATCTCCTTCAGCTGCTTCATCGGCATGGCGGTCTTGCCGCGCCGCTGCTCGTCGGCATTGTCTGCCGAGCGCAGACCCGACCACTGGCCATCCAGCCAGTCGGCCTTGTTGGGCTTGTAGCTCTGGCCCGCCTCGAATTCGGTTTCGAGATTGGCGCGCCAATCGGCCTTCATCTTCTCGAATTCGCCGTCGGTGATCAGACCTTCGGCGATCAGGCGGTCGGCATAGATCTGCGCCACGGTCTTGTGCGCGCGGATGACCTTGTACATCTTGGGCTGCGTGAACGCCGGCTCGTCGCCTTCGTTATGGCCGAAGCGGCGATAGCAGAACATGTCGATCACGACCGGCTTGTGGAACTTCATCCGGTATTCGGTCGCGATCTTGGCGGCATAGACGACCGCTTCCGGATCGTCGCCGTTGACGTGGAAGATCGGCGCCTCGATCATCTTGGCGACGTCGGACGGATAGGGCGACGAACGCGAGAAAGCCGGATTGGTGGTGAAGCCGATCTGGTTGTTGATGATGACGTGCATCGTGCCGGCGACGCGATGACCGCGCAGGCCGGAAAGGCCGAGGATTTCGGCCACGACGCCCTGGCCGGCAAAGGCGGCATCGCCGTGCAGCAGCAGCGGCAGAACCTTGGCGCGCTCCTTGAGCGGAATGACGTCGCCGTCCCAGGCCTTGGCACGCATGTCCTGCTTGGCGCGCGCCTTGCCCATGACGACCGGGTTGACGATTTCCAGATGTGAAGGGTTGGCCGTGAGCGACAAGTGCACCGTGTTACCGTCGAACTCGCGGTCAGAAGAAGCGCCGAGATGGTACTTCACGTCGCCTGAGCCTTCGACTTCGTCCGGCTTGAAGGAACCGCCCTTGAACTCGTGGAACACTGCGCGGTGCGGCTTGCCCATCACGTTGGTCAAAACGTTCAGGCGGCCGCGGTGGGCCATGCCGACGATAACTTCTTCCAGGCCTTCCTGACCACCGCGCTTGATGATCTGCTCCAGCGCCGGGATCAGCGATTCACCGCCGTCGAGACCGAAGCGCTTGGTGCCCTTGAACCGGACGTCGAGGAACTGCTCGTAGCCTTCGCCCTCGACCAGCTTCTGGAGGATCGCCTTCTTGCCCGCCGGGGTGAATTCGACGCCCTTGTCCGGCCCTTCGATCCGCCCTTGGATCCAGGCCTTCTCTTCCGGATTGGAGATGTGCATGAACTCGACGCCGAGCGTCGAGCAATAGGTGCGTTCCAGGATCGCGATCATCTCGCGGATGGTCGCGTATTCGAGCCCGAGCACGTTATCGATGAAGATCTTGCGGTCGTAGTCTGCTTCCGTGAAGCCGTATGCCGTCGGCGAAAGCTCGTTGTAATCCTCGACCGGAGCGGCAAGACCGAGCGGATCGAGCTTGGCGTGCAGGTGGCCGCGCATCCGATAGGCACGGATCATCATGATGGCGCGGACGGAATCGCGCGTCGCCTGCAGGACGTCTGCCTCGTTGACCGGCTTCCCGGCGGCAACTGCCGCAGCTTCGGCCTTTGCCTTGACCTTGCCTTCGATCGCCTTTTCCACGACCGGCCAGTTGCCGTCGAGCGCCGAGACCAGCTCGCCATTGGCGGTGATCGGCCAGTTCTTGCGCTGCCAGGAAGCACCCCGCGCCGCGCTCTTCACATCAGCCGGGTTATCGGCAAGAGCCTTGAAAAAGGCCTGCCATTCCGGGGCCACCGAATTCGGATCGTCCTCATACCGGGCATGAAGCTGCTCGATATAGGCCGCATTCGCGCCGTCGAGGAAGGAAGTGATGAGGAACTGCTCGTTGGCTTCTTGCCGTGCCATGGTTTCTTGCGGGCGCCGCGCCCGCCTCCTGACGTAATCGGAACCGGAAAGACCTCCGGTATCCGCATTTTCTTGTCTTTCGTCTGTTATTTTCAGCCGCTGAAACGGCCGGCGCCCTGGGCGCGAAACCAGACAGGCGAGGCTTGAACTGCTTCGCCTGTCTGAAACTTGCCGGATCAATCGCCGCCTATCTATCGGCAGCGATTGTCCATTATGTGGCGTCAGCCCTTGAGGACTTCAACCAAGGTCTTGCCGAGGCGGGCCGGAGATGGCGACACCTTGATGCCTGCCGATTCCATGGCGGCGATCTTCGATTCCGCATCACCCTTGCCGCCGGAAACCACTGCGCCGGCATGGCCCATGGTGCGGCCCTTCGGAGCCGTACGGCCCGCGATAAAGCCGGCCATCGGCTTCTTGCGGCCCTTCTTGGCTTCGTCCTTAAGGAACTGTGCTGCGTCTTCTTCCGCCGAGCCGCCGATTTCGCCGATCATGATGATCGACTGCGTGGCTTCGTCAGCGAGGAACATTTCGAGCACGTCGATGAACTCGGTGCCCTTGACCGGGTCGCCGCCGATGCCGACAGCCGTCGTCTGGCCGAGGCCCTCGTTGGAAGTCTGGAATACGGCTTCGTAGGTGAGCGTGCCGGAGCGCGAAACGATGCCGACCGAACCCTTGCGGAAGATGGAGCCCGGCATGATGCCGATCTTGCATTCTTCCGGGGTCAGGATACCCGGGCAGTTCGGACCGAGCAGGCGGGACTTCGAACGGTCGAGGCGAGCCTTGACGCGCACCATGTCCATCACCGGAATGCCTTCCGTGATGCAGGTGATGAACGGGACCTCGGCTTCGATCGCTTCGATGATCGCGTCCGCAGCACCTGCCGGCGGAACGTAGATCACGGTCGCGTCGGCACCGGTCCGTTCCTTGGCTTCAGCAACCGAGGTGAAGATCGGCAGCGACGTACCGTCGACGCCGGACGACCACGATTCGCCGCCCTTCTTGGGATGAACGCCGCCGACCATCCTGGTGCCGTAGTAGGCGAGCGCCTGCTCCGTATGGAAGGTGCCGGTCTTCCCGGTCAGGCCCTGGACGATGACCTTCGTGTCTTTGTTGACGAGAATAGACATTGGTTCCGGTCCTTCCAGGTTAGGCTTCGATCGCCGCGACGATCTTCTTCGCCGCGTCGTCAAGGTCGTCAGCCGCCGTGATAGCGAGACCAGACTCGTTCAGGATTTTCTTGCCGAGCTCGACATTGGTGCCTTCCAGGCGCACGACCAGCGGAACCTTCAGGCCGACTTCCTGCACCGCCGCGACAACGCCTTCGGCGATGACATCACAACGCATGATGCCGCCGAAGATGTTGACCAGAATGCCTTCGACCTTCGGGTCGGCAGTGATGATCTTGAAGGCCGCCGCGACCTTCTCCTTGCCGGCGCCGCCGCCAACGTCGCAGAAGTTGGCAGGCTCCTTGCCGTAAAGCTTGATGATGTCCATCGTCGCCATGGCGAGACCGGCACCGTTGACCATGCAGCCGATATTGCCGTCGAGCGCCACATAGGCGAGATCCCACTTGGAGGCCTCGATTTCCTTGGCGTCTTCTTCGGTCTCGTCGCGCAGCGCCTTGACGTCGTCGTGACGGAAGAGCGCATTGCCGTCGAACGACATCTTCGCGTCGAGAACGCGCAGGTGGCCGTTCTTCATGACGATCAGCGGGTTGATTTCGAGAAGAGCCATGTCCTTCTCGTTGAAGGCCTTGTAGAGCAGCGGGAAGAGCGACTTGGCGTCTTCGCCGGCAGCTCCGTCGAGTTCCAGAGCCTTGGAGATCGAAGCGATATCCGCAGCCGTCACGCCGGCTTCCGGATCGATGGCGATCGTCTGGATCTTCTCAGGGGTATCGTGGGCAACAGCCTCGATGTCCATGCCGCCTTCGGTCGAAACGACGAATGCGACGCGGCCGACCGAGCGGTCGACCAGCAGCGAGCAATAGAGCTCGCGGGCGATGTCGGCGCCGTCTTCGATATAGAGGCGGTTGACCTGCTTGCCGGCTTCGCCGGTCTGCGCAGTCACTAGCGTGTTGCCGAGCATTTCCTTGGCATGCGCCTTGGCTTCCTCGATCGAGAAGGCCAGGCGAACGCCGCCCTTGGCGTCGGGGCCGAGTTCCTTGAACTTGCCCTTGCCGCGACCGCCCGCATGGATCTGGCTCTTGACGACGTAGAGCGGGCCGGGCAGCGACTTTGCAGCAGCTTCGGCTTCTTCGGCCTTCAGGATAGCAACGCCTTCAGCAACCGGCGCACCATAGCCCTTCAGCAGAGCCTTGGCCTGATATTCATGAATGTTCATGGGTTTGTCCCTGTTTCGATGACTTCAGCGCGCCCATTACTTCAGAGCGGGGGCGATGTTGATGCAGGCTTCGCAGAGGCCGGCAACGGCGCCGACGGACTTCTGGAAGGCGGCTTCTTCGTCCTTGTTGAATTCGACCTCGATGATGCGCTCGACGCCGCCGGCACCGATGATCGTCGGAACGCCGACATACATGTCCTTCACGCCGTATTGGCCGGAGAGATAGGCGGCAGCCGGGAGAACGCGCTTCTTGTCCTTGAGGAAGGATTCGGCCATTTCGATCGCCGAGGCGGCCGGAGCATAGTAAGCGGAACCGGTCTTGAGCAGGCCGACGATTTCGGCGCCACCGTCACGGGTGCGCTGGATGATTTCTTCGAGACGTTCCTTGGTGACCCAGCCCATCTTGACGAGGTCGGTCAGCGGAACGCCGCCGACGGTCGAGTAACGGGCGAGCGGCACCATCGTGTCGCCATGGCCGCCGAGAACGAAGGCGGTGACGTCCTGGACGGACACGTTGAATTCTTCGGAAAGGAAGAGACGGAAGCGAGCCGAGTCGAGCACGCCGGCCATGCCGACCACCATGTTCTTCGGCAGGCCGGAGAACTTCTGGAGTGCCCAGACCATCGCGTCGAGTGGATTGGTGATGCAGATCACGAAAGCGTTCGGGGCATATTTCTTGATGCCGGCGCCGACCTGTTCCATGACCTTGAGGTTGATGCCGAGCAGATCGTCGCGGCTCATGCCCGGCTTGCGGGCGACACCGGCGGTGACGATGCAGACATCAGCGCCTTCGATGGCAGCGTAGTCGCTTGCGCCGGAAAGCTTCGCGTTGAAACCTTCGACCGGGCCGGACTGGGCGATATCGAGGCCCTTGCCCTGCGGAATGCCGTCGGCGATGTCGAAGAGGACGATGTCGCCCAGTTCCTTCAGACTGGCGAGATGCGCCAGCGTGCCACCAATCATGCCAGAACCAATAAGTGCGATCTTCTTGCGCGCCATCGAAAAGCTTCCTTTCGAGATCCAATCCACGGCAAGCTACGGCAGGCCTGCCAATGTGCCAGACCGCATACCGCCATCCAGCGAAATTGGCAATCGATTATTTTGGAGGCAGCTTTTTCAATCGGTTAGATCATAAAATTCTTACGTAAACGTAAGAATTTCTGTCACCAAATCGTTAAACTTGGGTCCGCAGTTCCTGGTGCGCTGCAAGATAATCCGGGCTTCGCATTTCAAAGAGGCGAGACACCGTGCGGTCGAATTCGAAGCCTTCGGTGCCGCGCCGTTCAAGAAGGATGTCTTCCGGTGCCGTGGCCGCGGAGACGTAGAGACGGACCCTCTGATCGTAAAGCGCGTCGACCAGATTGATCAGACGCTTGGTCTCGTTGCGTTTCTCCGGCCCGAGCCGCGGAACGCGCTCGACAAAGACGGTATCGAAGCGCTCCGCGATCGCCAGATAGTCCGAGGCTCCGAGCGGCTTTCCGCAGATATCCCTGAAGTCGAAGCGTGCGGCCCGACCTGTGGCCGCGGGCACATGGACGCTGCGGCCTTTCATCGGGATCTCGAGGGGCTGCACCTTCTTGCCGTCCGTCACCTGATGCCAGGCGGCCTCCATGGCCGCATCGGCGCGCCCATCGAGCGGAGTTATGTAAACCGGCAGGGTAGCGAGCTTTTGCAGGCGATAGTCGGTGGGGGAATCCAGCGTGACCACGTCCACATGCTTGCCGAGCAAGCCGATGAACGGCAGGAAGAGCCCGCGATTCAGCCCGTCCTTATAGAGGTTCTCCGGAGCCACGTTGGATGTGGCCACCAGAATGCAGCCGAGGCCAAAAAGCTCGGTGAAAAGCCGCGCCAGGATCATGGCGTCGGTGATGTCGGTCACCGAAAATTCGTCGAAGCAGAGGAGTTCTGCTTCCGCGTAGATCGCCGCGGCGACCGGCGGCACCGGATCGGTCTCGCGCGTCTCCCCGCGCTTCAGCTTCTGGCGATGCGCATGGATGCGGTTGTGCACATCGGCCATGAATTCGTGGAAATGCGCCCGGCGCTTTTTGCCGATCGACGCTTTCTTGAAGAACATGTCCATCAGCATGGTCTTGCCGCGCCCGACGCTGCCGTGCACATAAAGCCCGTGAATTTCCCGAGGCCGCCCGCCGCCTTTGGCGAACAGCCAGCCGAGCGCGCTCTTCTTTTTGGCCGGCTTCGTATCGCGCAGGCATGTCAGGATGTGGTCGAGCTTTGCCGCCACGCCGAACTGTGCGGTATCGGCCGTCAACACGCCCGACGCCGTCAGTGCTTTCAGCTCTTCGGTGACGCTCGTTGTGTATTCAGGAATGGGTTCCAACCGGGGCGTCCTCGAAGACCGAAGCCTTTAGCGGCTCAGACTGACCGCCTGACCGGAATTCATGGTACCGTCGAAGCGATTTTCAGCAGTCTTGTAAACCCGGCCGATGACGTCGCCCGCACGGTTCTTGAACTGAACCATCTTGCCCGATACTTCCCAGGAACCCATGGCGGTCAGTTCGCCCGCGCAACCACGGGTGCCGCCGCGCGAGCCGCCGCCCAGATTGGTAAGCGTCAGGAACATGTCGCAGGAGGCGCCGCCGCCAGAAACCCGCCAGTTGCCGACCATGGCTTCCTTCTTGACGTCAAGCGCGGTCGGCGGAGCGGCATCGCCTGCACCTGGAGCCACGCTAGCATTGGCTGTGGGTGCCGTCGGAAACTGCGAAGGGTTGGCCCCGCCGGGAGGCGGAAGCTGCCCGCCCTGGACGGATGGGACGGGCTGAGCCTGAAGCGGAGCAGGCTGGGAAGGTAGATCGCTGTAGGGGCTGTAGGAGGTACGTTGGCAACCGGCGAGCGCCATTACGAGAAAAAGACCCGTCGCCACATATCTGAACTGCATCATCTAGCTCCAGCTTTCAATTGGTACGCGCCACCAATGCCAACGAATTGAGACGGAATTACCGTAATTCGCTTTGGTTAATCAAGTCGTATTGGAACAAATGATGGATCGGCTTTGAACGCTTCTTTGTCGGACTCGAAAAACAAGCCGACAAACGGATGACGGCAGGCATGGTTCCCCGCCGTTCAAGCCGCTTTTGATCCCCGCAAGTCGGGGACCAAAGCAGCGGTCCGATAAACGCTTAGACGCGCCTCTCGACCATCATCTTCTTGATTTCGGCAATCGCCTTGGCCGGGTTCAGACCCTTCGGGCAGGTCTGCGCACAGTTCATGATCGTGTGGCAGCGATAGAGCCGGAACGGATCCTCGAGGTTGTCGAGACGCTCGCCCTTGGCTTCGTCTCTGGAGTCGATCAGCCAGCGATAGGCCTGCAGCAGGGTGGCCGGGCCGAGATAACGGTCGCCGTTCCACCAGTAGCTCGGACAGGAGGTCGAGCAGCAGGCGCACAGGATGCACTCGTAGAGGCCGTCGAGCTTCTGGCGGTCTTCGTGGCTCTGCTTCCATTCTTTGGCCGGCGGCGGAGAAACAGTCTTCAGCCAAGGCTCGATCGAGCGGTGCTGCGCATAGAAATTGGTGAGATCCGGAACCAGGTCCTTGACAACAGGCATATGCGGGAGCGGGTAGACCTTCACCGTGCCGGTCACGTCGTCCATGCCTTTGGTGCAGGCGAGCGTATTGGTGCCGTCGATGTTCATGGCACAGGAGCCGCAAATCCCCTCGCGACAGGAGCGGCGCAGCGTCAGCGTCGGATCGATATTGTTCTTGATGTAGAGCAGGCCGTCGAGAACCATCGGCCCGCAGTCGTCGACGTCGATGTAATAGGTGTCGATGCGCGGGTTCTGGCCGTCGTCCGGATTCCAGCGATAGACGCGATACTCCCGGACGTTCTTGGCGCCCGCGGGCTTCGGCCAGACCTTGCCTTCGGTCATCTGGGAGTTCTTGGGGAGAGCGAGTTCAACCATTGCTAGACTTCCGATCTATGGCAGCAATCGACATTCTGTCTTTCAGGTTATAGTCATCAGGCGCCCATTGGGCGACCATCGTGTTCAAGAGTTTCCAGGGGCGACCGTCGGTCGCGGCCCAAAGCAGTTTCAGTCGTTCGAAGCCCCGGCGCAGCGGCATCAGCGCCGCCCGCCCAAACGGGGCCTTGACGCCGGAACGTTTTGCCGCCTTGTCGGTCGCAATGACGCTCGCCATGCCCGACTGCATGATCACCCAGGGCGAAACATGCGCGACATCGCAGCCGTGAAACGCGGGGTTCCAGAGAAAATCGTCCGCGGGTACGCATATGTGGTCGACGCTTGCCAGCAAGCGTTCCGCACCGCGCCGGGTGACGAGATAGGCCGCCGATCCCGATGCGGGACGCAAGGAACGAATCAACCTGTGCTTGCCGACATCCCGCAGGGGGATCGCCTTGCGGCCGCCGGATCTGAACACCCCTTCGAGTTTCACGATATCCGCGCCCGGTCCGGACTGCAGCAGGTCAGACAAGGTTTCGACAAAGCCTGCCTGCGGCTCCGCATCGTCTTCCAGCACGAGCGCATAGGCGAGATCGGTTTTCAGGAACTGCTGCCAGGTGAGCACATGGCCGGCCAGACAGGCTTCTTCCGTCAGCATGAAGATCCGGTTGCGATGACTGTTCCAGGCAACACCGTCAGGCGGAAACTGCAGGGAAAGCCCCCGAACCGAGAGAACCGCCGAGGGATCCTTGCGCGCATCGACCGCCGCAATCCTCTGAAGCGGCCACGCCAGGTGGCCGAAATGCCGCTCGATCTGTGCCCACCGGTCAGGCGAGCGATCGAGATTGATCGCGAATATGCCGAGGGGGCGGCCCGTGGCAGCCTCCTCGGCGACATCAGCGATGTGCGGCTTCATCGTCATTGGATCAATACACGCGGGCCTTCGGCTCGATCTTGTGCGGATCGATGCCCTCTGCGATCAGTTCGGTATGGACCGGACGGTAGTCCAGCTTGACGTCGCCGGCCTCATTGACCCAGGCGAGCGTATGCTTGCGCCAGTTGACGTCGTCGCGGCCACCGAACGGACCTTCGATATAGTCCTCGCGGGCATGGCTGCCGCGGCTTTCCTTGCGCGCCTCGGCTCCATAGACCGTGGTGATGGCGTTCGCCATCAGGTTATGAAGTTCGAGTGTCTCGACAAGGTCGGAATTCCAGATCATCGAGCGGTCTGTAACCTTGACGTCTGGCAGTTCCTTCCAGATCTCCGAAAGCCGCTGGCAGCCGGAAGCCAGCGATTCCTGGGTACGGAAAACGGCCGCGTCTTCCTGCATGGCGCGCTGCATCTTGTCGCGCAGCGCCGCGGTCGGTGTGCCGCCCTTGGCGTTCCGCAGGCCGTCGAAGCGCTCCATGATCTTGTCGCAGGCAGCAAGGTTCAGCGCCGGCACCGGTCCGGCGCGGTCGATGACCTGGCCGGCGCGGATCGCGGCGGCGCGGCCGAAGACCACGAGGTCGATCAGCGAGTTCGAACCGAGGCGGTTGGCGCCGTGAACCGAAGCACAGCCCGCTTCGCCGACGGCCATCAGGCCCGGCAGCAGACGCTCCGGATTGGCGCTGTCGGCATTGAGCACCTCGCCCCAGAAATTGGTCGGGATGCCGCCCATGTTGTAATGCACGGTCGGCAGAACGGGGATCGGCTCACGCGTCACGTCGACGCCCGCAAAAATCTTGGCGCTCTCGGAAATACCCGGCAGGCGTTCGTGCAGAACGGCCGGATCGAGATGGTCGAGATGCAGGAAGATGTGGTCCTTGTTCTTGCCCACACCGCGGCCTTCGCGGATTTCCAGCGTCATGCAGCGCGAAACGACGTCGCGCGAGGCAAGATCCTTGGCCGATGGCGCATACCGCTCCATGAAGCGCTCGCCTTCGGAGTTGACGAGGTAGCCGCCCTCGCCGCGGGCGCCTTCGGTGATGAGACAGCCCGAACCGTAGATGCCGGTCGGGTGGAACTGGACGAATTCCATATCCTGCAGCGGCAGCCCGGCGCGGGCCACCATGCCGCCGCCGTCGCCGGTGCAGGTGTGGGCGGAGGTCGCCGAGAAATAGGCGCGGCCGTAGCCGCCGGTCGCCAGCACCACCATCTTGGCCGCGAAGCGATGGATCGTGCCGTCATCGAGGTTCCAGGCGACGACGCCGGTGCATCGGCTGCCGTCATCCGACATGATCAGGTCGAGCGCGAAATATTCGATAAAGAATTCCGCATTGTTCTTCAGCGACTGGCCATAGAGCGTGTGCAGGATGGCGTGGCCGGTACGGTCTGCCGCAGCACAGGTGCGCTGCACCGGCGGACCGGCGCCGAAATTCTGCATGTGGCCGCCGAACGGGCGTTGGTAGATCTTGCCTTCCTCGTTGCGCGAGAAGGGCACGCCGTAATGTTCGAGTTCGTAGACGGCCTTCGGCGCTTCCATGACCATGTACTGCATGGCATCGACGTCGCCGAGCCAGTCGGAACCCTTGACGGTGTCGTAAAGGTGCCACTGCCAGCTGTCCGGCGTCATGTTCTGGAGCGAAGCGGCAATGCCGCCCTGCGCCGCGACGGTGTGGGAGCGCGTCGGGAAGACCTTGGTGATGCAGGCGGTCTTGAAGCCTTGCTCGGCCATGCCGAGCGTGGCGCGCAGCCCCGCGCCGCCGGCGCCGACGACAATCACGTCATAGGAATGATCGACATAGGTATAGGCCTTGCCGGTCTGGGCGATGGGAGTGATCGATGCCATGACGGGATTATCCTGCGAATGCGATTTTCAGGACGGCGAAAAGACAGAGGCCACCGACCAGGAGGGAGAAGAAGGCGTTGAGCACGAGCAGCGTCAGCTTCAGGAATTCGGAATGGATGTAGTCCTGAATGATCTCTTCCATGCCGAGACGCATATGAACGATGCTGGCGATGACCGTCAGCGCATTGATCGTTGCGACGAAGGGATTGGCAAGCGCGCCGACCACTTCGGCATAGGGCTTGCCGGCATAGATGATCAGGAAGACGATATAGAAAATGAGCAGCGGAACGAGCGCGACCGAAGTGGTCCGCACGCGCCAAAAATGTTCGGTGCCGCTCTTGGCGGAGCCGAGACCGCGGACTTTACCGAGAGGAGTGCGCATATCCATGTTCTGGTCTCCTCAACGAACGATCAGCACGATCGCCCAGACGAGAACCGTCAGCGCGATGGAAGCGACCAGATTGCCCTTGGCGAGCTTGGTCGAGAATTCCTTCTCGAAACCGTAGCCGAGGTCCCACATGATATGGCGCAGGCCGCCGAGCAGATGGTGAAGGAGAGCCCAGGTATAACCGAACAGCACGAGCTGTCCGACGATCGATCCGAACAGCCAGTTCACCTGGTTGAAATATTCCTCGCCCGAGGCCGCGGCAATAAGCCAGGCGGCAACCAGCAGAGTGCCGAAGTAGAGCGCGCCGCCGGTGATACGGTGGACGATCGACATCGCCATGGTGGGAATAAACTTGTAGATTTGCAGATGCGGCGACAGGGGCCGGTTATTTGTCACATTCGCCATCAGGACCTCGCGGCGTCGTATGCGGTATAAGGGCGGGTGCCCGCAATGCAGCATGCCAAAGAAATGTGCATTGCATCATTGGCGTGGTTTAATCTCACGGATGCCGGTCGACAAGAACAATTCAAGGGGATTCCAAATTTAATCGATTGTGTCTTTCTCATGGCTGGCCCCTGTGGGATCGGGCTTCGCACATTAACCACGATTGCCGAAGAAATCGTTGCCAAGGCGACGGCCACTGCAGTTTCGTGTTAACCTCCTGTTAACGATTGACCGCAGGAGTTCGCCATGACAGCGAATCGCATCAAACCTGTCCTTCTTGCAGCCGCCGCCCTTGTTGCGGTCTTTTCATCCGTTGCCGATGCCGGCGACCGCCGGCACCATCGGCATCATCGGGTCGAAAACAGCCGTTGGGACCGCCAAGGTGACGGTCGCTGGAACCGGCCTGCCGAAATCGACCGCATGGGCCGCTTTGCCGGCCGTTCGATCAGGGGCTTTCGCCCGCTCGGCGGATTTTATGGGGGCTCCATCGAAGCCTATAGCGTCCGCGGCCACGGCGTTTATTTCCTGCGCGACGCTGATTACTGGCCTCTGCGCGACCAGCGGCGGCCTGCTCTGGCGCCCAAGGCAAAAATCATCGACGTCGAAAAGGAAATGGGCGGCAACGTCTTCGCCTCGCAAACCGCCTGCGCTTTCGAAGCCGGCGTCTGCATCATCCGCGGCGGGAACTGAGACGTAAATCCGCTGAACGAACCGAAGAGCGCGGCGGCATACTGAAGAAGCCGGTGCGCCCAGCCAGCGCTTCAATTTTGGGAAACCGGTGCGCCCATCCGATCTCCCCACCGGTGGGGGAGATGCCCGGCAGGGCAGAGGGGGGCGGCAGCCCGCGTCGGCAGCGATCGGCGGAGAAAAATCCGGCCGCGCTCAGCTAGATCAATAACTTACCCCCTTCCTTATCCCCACCATCCAAACCCATGCCTACAATTCCCCCGCTTCCGTCGCCGGAGTGTTTCGCGAGACGTTCGCGGGCAGGCGGAGGCCGGCGCTTCCATCGGACCCGTAACGTGCGGCGAGGGTGGAAGAGGTGAAAGCCATGGAGCGTCCGTCGCAAGATAGGCTCTCCTATCAAGCCTCCCCCTGGCCGCCGGGCCGGGTTCGGTTGAGCCGTCCAAGTGGCAGGGTTTCCCGAAAGGAAATCGCAAATGAAGCCACGCAGCGGGGCGAGGTGATCACCTGTAGGGACCGGAAGTCCCGAAAAGACGCCGAAGGCCACGCGAATGCGGAGCCACACATACATTACTCAATGAGGTTCCGCATTCGCATGGACTCTCCGATCTTTGAAACCACGGCAGGCAACTGCGCGGGAGGAGCCTTGGCGCGCCTAACGGAACCGCCAGACCGTCGTCCGCTTCACCTCGCTGTCCTCCAGCGCCCGCGTCACCGGCACTTCATAGACGGCGAGTTGCTCGAGCCGATCCTTCGGGCAATAACTCCGCCCCGGATCGCCGACCAGAACCAACCGCCCCTCGCCTGCCAGTCGCGTGAACCACGGGATCAGCACATCGGCAAAATCCCGGTCGTAAAAGACATCGCCGGCGAGGATGACGTCCGCATCGACCGCCTTGCCGACCTGGTTTTCCGACGTGAACCGGATATCGGCCCCATTCACCGCCGCGTTGAGCGCCACCGCGCTCTCCGTCCAGGGATCGATATCCGCCGCCAGCACATCCTCGGCGTCGGCAAGCTTCGCCGCAATCGCCACCAGCCCGGAACCGCTGGCGAAATCGAGCACCCGTTTGCCGGCTACCGTTTGCGGATGGTCGAGGACAAAGCGGGCGAGCCCCTGGCCGCCGGCCCAGGCAAAAGCCCAGAACGGTGGCGGCAGGCCGATCTCCTCCAGATCTTCCTCCGTCTTTTGCCAGAGCTCATGCGCCTCGGTCGCGAGATGAAGCCGGACTTCCGGCACATGCGGCGGGGTCGTCAGCTCTGTATTTTGAAGAATGAAGGTCCGGGGATCGGTCTTCAAGGCAGCTCAGTCCGGCGAACGCGGAGGATTGTCGAGGCCACCGAGCCTGCAGATCTCGAAATATTCCTCGTCGGTCACTGGCTGCACCGAAAGCCGCATCGACGTCACGAGCGACATCTTCTCGAATTTCGAATTGGCCTTGATATCCTTCAGCGTCACCGGCTTCGGCACGTCCACGACGGCGCGGATATCGACGCAATCCCATTTCGGATCGCCCTTGGCGCTCGAATCCGGATGAGACAGGGCGCAGACCTCGACGATCCCGACGATCTCCAGCCCATCGTTCGAATGGTAGAAGAAGCCTTTGTCGCCGAGCTTCATCGCCCGCATGTTGTTGCGCGCGAGATAGTTGCGCACGCCGGTCCACTCGGTGCCCTTCTCGCCGGCGGCCTTCTGCTGCTCCCAGGACCAGGCGGAAGGTTCGGATTTGTAAAGCCAATATGCCATCGATGTCTCACTCAGCCGGCTTGTTGAAGACCCAGTTGTAAGGCTTGATCTCGACCTTCTCGAACAGGCCGGCAAGGTAATAGGGATCGGCTTCCGCGATGGTCCGCGCCGCTGCCATGTCGGCGGCTTCGACGATCACCAGACTGCCGTTCGGCTTGCCTTCGTCGTCGAGAAAAGGGCCTGCAATCTTGAGCGTCCCCTGATCGTTGAGCTTGTTCAGATGCTCCAGATGAGCCGGGCGGGTCTCCATCCGGACATTCAGATGCCCGGGCTTGTCTGTGCAGAGAAAGGCAAACAGCATTGGTCTCTCCTTCGAATATTTATTGTCTATTCAGCCTTGATCGGCCGGGTCATCAGCTGTTCCATCGCCGCCATGACATCGAGCTTGCCGTCGATGATCGCCGCAACCGCGTCGGTCACCGGCAGTTCGACCGAAAACCTTTTTCCAAGCCTGGCGGCTACGGAGGCTGCGAATGCCCCTTCGACCAAAGGACCGCCGCCGATCGTTGCGGCCGGCTCCCCCCGCCCGAGCGCAATGCCGAAGCGAAGATTTCGCGACTGGTGGCTCGTGCCGGTCAGGACCAGATCGCCCAGGCCGGAAAGGCCGCTGACGGTGTCCGCCCGCCCGCCCATGGCTTCGACCAGCCGCGACATTTCCGCCAGCCCACGGGAAATCAGCGCCGCGCGGGCTGACTCGCCAAGCCCGGCGCCTTCGACAATGCCGCAAGCGATCGCCAGCACGTTTTTAAGCGCACCGCCGAGCTGGACGCCGATACGATCGGTCGATGCATAGAGCCGAAAGGTGCGCCCCGACAGGACATTCGCAAGCCGGTCCGCCAGGTCGTGGCCTTCGGCGGCAATCACCATTGCGGTCGGCAGGCCTCGAGCGATATCGGCGGCAAAACCCGGGCCGGAAAGCGCTGCAATCCGGGAGCGGGGCAATTCTCGCTCAAGTACCTCGGTGAGCAGACTGCCGGACGATCTGTCGATCCCTTTGGCGCAGGTCACGACAACGGCATTCTTTGACAGATACGGTCCATAGTGCCGGGCCGCATCCGCCTGCGCCTGCGAAGGCATTGCAAACAGGACGATGCTCGCCTCCCCGATGGCGTCCGGCTCAGCCGAAAATTCCAGCACATCCGGCAGCGGCACCCCCGGCAACGCCGCGTCATGCACGCGCTCCTCGCGAAGGTCGCTCATCAGAGAAGGGTCGCGGCCGACAAGAGTGACGGCGTAGCGACCATCCAGGGCGACGACGGCCGCAAGCGCAGTACCAAAAGCGCCCGCACCGATGACGACGATCCGTTCCCTGCCGCTCATGCCTTGGCGCCCCGCTTCCCCGAACCGAGAACAGCCTGCGCTTGTTTGTCCAGCGGCCAGCGCGAACGTGGCGCCACATCCAGTGCGTCCGCCGGAAACTCTCCCGCGAACCGCTCGAGCCCGGCCCATGCGATCATCGCCGCATTGTCCGTGCAGAGCCGTAGCGGCGGCGCGATAAACCGGAACCCGTTCTCGATGCAGAGAGCCTGCAGCGTGCGACGGATTTCCTGGTTGGCGGCAACGCCGCCGGCAACGACCAATGCCGGATCGACATCGAGTGCCGCGAACTCCTGCTTGAAGCGCGCCAGTCCCCGGCCGATCCGGTCGCGCAACGTGCGCGAGATTGCCTTTTGGAAGGAAGCGCAGATATCGGCGACATCCTGCTCGCTCAAGGGCGCGATTTCGGTGGCCGCCTGGCGCACGGCGGTCTTGAGCCCGGAAAAGGAAAAATCGAGCCGCGCCTCACCGACCAGAGGGCGCGGAAACGAAAAGCGATCCGGATTGCCGGTCTGCGCGGCCTTCTCCACCGCCGGGCCACCCGGATAAGGCAGACCAAGCAGTTTCGCCGTCTTGTCGAAAGCCTCACCGAGCGCGTCGTCGATCGTCGTGCCCCAGCGCTCGTATTCTCCGACACCCCTCACCAGGACCAACTGGGTGTGACCGCCCGAGACGAGCAGCATCAGATAGGGGAAGGAAAGTCCGTCCGTCAGCCGCGCCGTCAGCGCATGACCTTCAAGGTGATTGATCGCCAGCAGCGGCTTTCCCGAAGCGCGGGCGATGGCCTTCGCGGTCATCAGCCCGACGATCAGACCGCCGATCAGGCCCGGCCCCGAGGTCGCGGCCACGGCGTCGATCTCGTCGAGCGAAACGCCCGCTCGGTTGAGTGCCTCCTCCACCAGCCCGTCGAGCGCTTCCACGTGGGCGCGTGCGGCAATTTCCGGCACCACGCCGCCATAAACGCTGTGTTCGTCGAGCTGGGACAGGACGACATCGGAGAGGATCTCGCCGCGTCCGTCCTCATGGCGCGCAACGACGGCTGCTGCCGTTTCGTCGCAGCTTGTTTCGATGCCGAGGATGCGAAGAAAGGTCGCCATGGGCCTATCGTTGATTGCGATGCGGGATAATCCGGTCTACGAAAGCCTCCGGTAACAATGGAATGACGTGGATGCAAACAAAACCTTTCCGGATCGGAACGCGGGGCAGCCCGCTGGCGCTCGCCCAGGCCTCCGAAACGCGTGCCCGGCTGATGACGGCGCACGGTCTTCCGGAGGAAATGTTCGAGATCGTCGTGCTGTCGACAAAGGGCGACCGCATCACCGACCGCGCCTTGACCGAACTCGGCGGCAAGGGGCTCTTCACCCAGGAACTGGAAGAGCAGCTTCTTTCCGGTGACCTCGACTTCGCCGTGCATTCGTCCAAGGACATGCCGACGAAGCTGCCCGACGGCCTTCGCCTGTCAGCCTATCTGCCGCGCGAGGACTTTCGCGATGCCTTCATCGGCCGCGCCGCGCCGACACTTACCGCACTACCCGACGGCGCGACCGTCGGTTCCTCCTCGCTTCGCCGGCAAGCCCTGATCCGGCGCATCCGGCCGGACATCAATGTGATAACCTTCCGCGGCCTTGTCGAAACGCGGCTGCGCAAGCTGGACGAAGGCCAGGTGGATGCGACGCTTCTGGCCTTTGCCGGCCTGAAGCGCCTTGGCCTGGAAGCGGTCGTCACCGAACTTCTCGATCCGGCCGATTTTCCGCCGGCTCCCGCGCAGGGCGCGATCTGTGTCGAAAGCCGCATCGGCGACGACAATGTTGATGCATTGCTGGCGCCGATCAACGACCAGCCGACCTACGACGCGGTGTCCTGCGAACGCGCCTTCCTCGCCGCTCTCGACGGCTCCTGCCGTACGCCGATCGGCGGTTATGCCGTCTGCGATGGGGATCACCTGAAGTTTTCCGGCCTCATTCTGACGCCGGACGGACAGAAAGAGCATTCGATCGCGGTGGAGGGAAAGCGCGCAAGCGCAGAAGCGCTTGGCCGCAAGGCTGGCGAGGCGGTGCGTGCGACCGCCGGCAGCGATTTCTTCGAACACTGGTCCTAGGACCATGCGGGTTCTCGTTACCCGCCCGGAG
Organism: Neorhizobium alkalisoli; assembly: GCF_002968635.1. Taxonomy (GTDB): domain Bacteria; phylum Pseudomonadota; class Alphaproteobacteria; order Rhizobiales; family Rhizobiaceae; genus Neorhizobium; species Neorhizobium alkalisoli. The sequence continues at coordinate 168,536 of NZ_PVBN01000012.1, forward strand.
CTATCGGCCCGACGCACCGCCGATCGGCTGGTAAGCCTCGGCCACCAGCCCATCCTGCTGCCGCTGACGCGGGCGCTGCATCGTCCCGACATTGCCGAGACTGCATTGAAGAAACCTCATGCCGCACTTGTGCTGACGAGTGCAGAAGCGGCCCGGGTTCTCTCCTCTCTGGATGACCTTTCGCCCTATCTGGACGAAACGCTTTATGCCGTAGGAGAGGCGACGGCAGGGGCGGCGCAAGAAATCGGCTTCCGAAATATCCGGAAGGGTTCCGGAACCGGTTCGGAACTCGCCAGAATGATTGCAGCCGACGCCCCGATCTCGGAGTTCCCCCTGCTTTACCTTGCCGGCCGGCCGCGATCGGCGAGTTTCGAGGAAGGGCTTCGGGCAGCGAAAATACCGCTCCACGTGGCGGAAATCTACGAGATGGCGCCCGTCCCATACGACGAGAATACCATAGCCCGGACTTTGGAGCCGCCGGCGGATGCGGTGCTTCTTTATTCGCGGGAAGCAGCACGGCTTTTTTTCGAACTCACGGCGCCGTATGGGGCGGCGCTCGAGACTGCCCGGATAATCTGTCTCAGCGACAATGTTGCCGCCGCCGTGCCTCCCGAATTTCACAGAAAGATCACGATCGCCCCCCATGCTGACGAGACGGGGCTTCTGGCCCTTCTTTAGTCGAGGACCGCGGCAAATTCCCGCCCGCCCCTTTTCTTCCACCCTCCCGCTGACTAATTTCCCCAGAGCGCATGCAAAAAGAGGTCGAGATGGTATCGGAAAAACCGCCACGCCGGTCCAAGGCAGAAAAAGAACCCGTTACGATCGACCTTACGGCAGAGGAAGCCGTCGCCGAGCCGGTGCGCAGCATTGACTCCGACGAGCCGGTGACACCAGCGGAACTGGAGGCGGAAGCGACCCTCGATGCCGATAAGCCGGTGGAGGCCGACATCGCGGACGAGCCCGTGTCGGCGCCTTCGGACATCGACGAACCTTCGTTCGCGGAGACGGAACCCGATACCCCGAAGCAGCCGGAGCCCGCGACTGTTGCTCCCGAACCCGAACCTGTCCCCGCTGCGTTTGCGAAAAGAAGCCCTGCGACTTCCACCCTGGTCGCTGCAGGAATTTTCGGCGGCATCGTCGCGCTGGCGCTTGCAGGCAGCATGCAATATGCCGGCTATCTCCCAGGCGCCTCTCCCGCACCAGCAGCCGACACGACCGCACTTTCATCAGAGATCACCCAGCTTCGCCAGGAGATCGCCGCGCTGCAAACCCGGCCTGCGCCACCTGCAGACGAAGGGCTCGCCAATCGTGTTGCGGCGCTTGAATCTGCGGCAGGCAATTCGAACGGTGCCGCATCGGAGCAGGCAATTGCCGCCCTCAAAAACGACGTCGATTTGCTGCGCTCCGCAGTCGAGTCGACAGCGGGCAATGATTCCGACCTCGCCAGTCGGCTGCAGCAGGTTGAAACGAAAATCAATGACCGCGGACCCGAGCAGCAGGTGGCTCGGGCCATTGCGGCGGCCGCGCTCAAAGCCGCGATCGATCGGGGCGGATCGTTTGAAACCGAACTCCAGACGTTTAGAAGCGTTGCCGGTGACGATCCGGCGATTGCCGACCTGCAGAAATTCGCCGCTGCGGGCGTACCGTCGCGCGTCGAGCTGCAGCGCGAATTTCCAAAGGTGGCCGACGCCATGCTGGAAGCTACCATCCAGCCGGATCCTGACCAGGGAATTGCCGGCCGGCTTCTTTCTTCGGCAATGTCGGTCGTGAAAGTGCGGCGGGTCGGCAATGTCGAAGGTGATACCCCGGAGGCTATCATCGCCCGCATCGAGGAAGGCCTTCGCAACGGCGATCTCCAGGCGTCCGTCCGGGAGTGGGACGCCCTGCCGGAGCCGGCAAAGACCACCTCTCGCGACTTCAGGCAGAAGCTTGATGCCCGCATTCAGGTGGAAAATCTCGTGGGCGGTACGCTGACGCGCGCCGTCACCGGCACCCAAGGCTGAGGACGAAAACCCGGATGATCAGACTTTTCATTTTCCTCCTCGTCGTTTTGGCTCTCGGCTGGGGCTTCTCCTGGCTGGCCGACCGGCCCGGCCTCATTTCCATCACCTGGCAGGACCATCTGATCGAGACGAGCATCATGGTCGCGGCGACGATGGTGGCCGCCCTTGTTGCCGCCGCCATGATCCTCTGGTGGATCATCGGCGTGATCTGGACCTCACCTTACTCCGTCCGCCGCTATTTCCGCGCCCGCAAGCGCGATCGCGGCTACCAGGCGCTCTCCACCGGCCTGATCGCGGCCGGTGCCGGCAATGCGCTGCTCGCCCGCAAGATGAGCCTTCGCACCCGCGGTCTGCTCAGCTCCGACCAGGAGCCGCTGATCCATCTCCTCGAAGCACAGACTGCGCTGATCGAAGGCAGACACGACGACGCCCGCAAGAAATTCGAGCAGATGGTCGAGGACCCGGAAACGCGCGAACTCGGCCTGCGGGGTCTCTACATGGAAGCGCGCCGGCTTGGCGCCAACGAGGCAGCCCGGCAATACGCGGAAAAGGCCGTGGAGCACGCGCCATACCTCCCCTGGGCGGCTCAGGCGACGCTCGAGGCTCACAGCCAGTCCGGCCGCTGGGATGAGGCTCTTCGCCTTCTCGACCAGCAACGCATGGCAAACATTCTGGAAAAAGCGCAGGCCGATCGTTGGAAGGCGGTGCTCTTGACCGCCAGAGCCGGCGATCGGCTTGAAGGAGATCCGAAAGGCGCCCGCGACGACGCCATGGCAGCGTTGAAGCTTGCCAAGGATCTTGTGCCTGCCGCCGTCATCGCGGCGAAGGGTTGGCTGCGCGAGGACAATATCCGCAAGGCGGCATCCGCTCTGGAAGGCGTTTGGAAGATCGAGCCCCATCCCGATATCGCCCAGGCCTATGTTCGCGCCCGCAGCGGCGACAGCACGACCGACCGCCTGAAGCGTGCCGAAAAGCTGGAGGCCCTGCGGCCGAACAATATCGAGTCCCTGATCGCCGTCGCCCAGGCCGCTCTCGACGCTCAGGAGTTCAGGAAGGCCCGCGCAAAGGCAGAAGCCGCAGCCCGCATGGAATCGCGGGAAGGCGTCTATCTCCTGCTTGCAGATATCGAGGAAGCCGAGACCGGTGACCAGGGGCGCGTTCGCCACTGGATGGCGCAGGCGCTGCGCGCTCCGCGTGATCCGGCCTGGGTTGCCGATGGCTTCGTTTCGGAGAAATGGCTGCCCGTCTCGCCCGTGACCGGCCGTCTCGATGCCTTCGAGTGGAAGGCTCCCTTCGGCCAGCTCGAAGGTCCGATCGAGGAAGGCACGCTCGCCGCCGACAACGCGATTGCGAGCCTGCCACCCGTGGAGACGGCGAAGGACGAAGAGCCGCCGAAGCAGATCGTCATTCACCCCGCTCCCGCTCCGGAACCATTAAAAAGCGAGTTAGCTGTTGCAGCAAAAACACCAGCGCCTGCGAATGTGAAGCCGAAGGACGAAAAACTGCCGGAAACCGAGGAGGAACCAGTTCCATTTTTCGGTCGGCCGCCGGATGATCCAGGCGTGAAGGATCCGGACGCCGGACAGCCCGCGACGAGGCTCCGGCTTTTCTAGAAAAAGGCGAGGCCTGAAAAGAGAATGTTGGACCGAATTCAGGCCTTTCTCCAAACTCTCACATCACCCAATTCCGCGCGGGAATTCGCCCCTGACGACCCGAGGGTGGCTTTCGTCGCTCTCTGCTTCCAGGTCATGGAGGCAGACGGCAATGTTTCCGAGCAGGAGCAGCAGACATTTCGGGATCTCCTGCGCGAACGCTACGACCTGAGCGAAGGTCGCCTCAAGGCACTGATCGAAGCCGGACATGATGCCGGCCGCGAAGCGGTTGACTATTACCGTTTCACTTCCGATCTTAAGAAACATCTGGTCAACGAAGACGACCGTGTCGAACTTCTCGGAATCCTTTGGGATATCGTCTATGCGGACGGCCAGCGGAGCGAGATCGAAGATCACGTGATTTGGAGGATTGCGGATCTTCTGGGGGTCTCGGCGCGCGACAGGGTTCTGCAGCGTCAGCAAGCTGCGGCGCGTTCAACGGGAGGAGATGAGGGAGAGGACTAGGGGCGTTCTGAAATGTTGATGCAGCCTTCCCGCCATACCAAAAAGCTTCCGGTGCTCATCGTCCTGCATCAGGAGCGCTCTTCCCCTGGCCGCGTCGGGCAGATGCTGATCGACAAGGGTTTTCCGCTCGACATCCGCCGTCCCGTGCTGGGCGACCTTCTGCCTTCAACGCTTGCCGGACACGCCGGCGCCGTCGTTTTCGGCGGGCCGATGAGCGCCAACGATCCCGACCCCTTCATCAAGACGGAGATCGACTGGATCGGTGTCCCGCTGAAAGAGAACAAGCCTTATCTCGGCATCTGCCTCGGCGCGCAGATGATGGTCCGTCACCTCGGCGGTACGGTCGCACCCGACAAGGACGGACTGACGGAAATCGGCTGGTATCCCCTGCGCTCCACCGAGCACGGCCGTTTGCTGATGCACTGGCCGAAAATGGTCTATCACTTCCATCGCGAGGGGTTCGAACTGCCGCATGGCGCACAACTGCTTGCGCAGGGCGATACCTATCCCAATCAGGCGATCCGCTATGGCGACCATGCCTGGGGGCTGCAGTTTCACGCGGAACTTACGCGCGCCATGATGCAGCGTTGGGTGGTGCATGGCGAGCACCGCTTCATCATGCCGAATGCCCAGAAAGGCCGCGAGCATCTGGAAGGGCGGATGATCTTCGACGCGCCGCTCAAGGAATGGCTGTGGAACTTCCTCGGCACGGTCTTCGAGGGCAAGTCCGCCGCTAAAGAAGCAGCAGCGGCAGATGCCCGCCGCGAGCCTGCCTTTCAAGGCGGTTGAACCTTACCGGTCCGGCGCGTCGAGACTGTCGATCTTCCTGAGTTTCGGGAAACCAAGGGCCCAGATGACCGCGACCGCGAGCGTTCCGACGCCGCCGATAACCACGGCCGGTACTGCTCCGAAAATCGAGGCCATGGTGCCTGCCCGGAATTCGCCGAGTTCGTTGGACGCGCCGACAAAGACCATGTTGACGGCGTTGACGCGGCCACGCACCTCGTCCGGCGTCCAGAGCGCGATCAGCGTCTCACGCACGTAGACCGAAATCATGTCGGACGCGCCCATCAGCATCAGCGCCGAAATGGAAAGCCAGGGAGTTGCGGAAATCCCGAAGACGAGCGTACCGGCGCCGAACAGGGCGACGCCGATGAACATGGCAATGCCGGCGTGATGGCGGATGGGATAAAAAGCCAGCCAGATCGCCACGATGATGGCGCCGACACCCGGGGCAGCGCGCAACATGCCGAGGCCCCAGGGACCGAGTTCCAGAATATCACGCGCGAAGATAGGCATGAGCGCCACGGCCCCTCCGAGCAGCACCGCGAAGAGATCGAGGGAGATCGCCCCGAGCACGACCTTCTCGCCGGAGATGAAGCGGAAGCCGGCCATGATCTCGCCCCAGCTGACCTTGTTGGCAGCGTTCTTCTGGACCGGCTTCGGGATCATGAAGACGAGAAGGGCCGCGAATATCAAAAAGAGGACGGCGACTGCGTACGCAACCACCGCGCTTGCACCGTAGAGCAGGCCACCCACGACCGGGCCGAGGATAGACGCGGTCTGCCAGGAGGAAGAGTTCCAGGCGATCGCATTCGGCAGATCCTCTTCCGGTACCAGATTCGGCCCGAGCGACTGTACGGCAGGCCCCATGAACGCGCGCTCGATGCCGAACACGATCAGGATCGCAAACACCAGCCACGGCGAAAAGGAATTGGCGATGGTGAGCCCCAGAAGGGCCGCCGCGCAGAGCGCACCCACGACCATGCAGATAGCCATGATCGCGCGCCGGTTATAGCGGTCGGCAACCGATCCGGTCACCAGGATCAACAGCAGCGAAGGCAGGAACTGGAATAGCCCGATCAGACCCAGATAGAGCGCATTGCCGGTCTCGTCATACATCTGCCAGCCGACCGCGACGCTGATGATCTGGATCGCAAAGGCTGCCAGAAACCGGGAGAAGAAGAAGCGCGAATAAGAGGCGTGCCGGAAGGCGGCGAACCGATCGCCGGAGGCGGGAATGGTCATGAAACAGAACTTTCAGCGAAACCGGAAACCGGCATTGCACCCGCTGCCCATTAAACATGATTCCGACGAGCGACCGGCACGGTACTTGCTCGTTAGTTCGCCAATGTCTACATGTCTGTCAACAACGAAATGGAGACGTGCATGCTCGCGCTGTTTCAGACCATCGATTTGGCCTTGAACCTCTACACCTGGGTGCTGATTTTCAGCGCCATATTCTCATGGCTCTATGCCTTCAATGTCATCAACTCGAGGAACCAATTCGTCGATGCGGTCGGCCGTTTCCTCTTCAATGTCACCGATCCGGTGCTGCGTCCGATCCGTCGCATCATGCCGGACCTGGGCGGCATCGATATCTCGCCGGTAATCCTGCTTCTGATCATCTTCTTCATCCGTTCGCTGATGTGGACATCGATCTACCCCCTGTTTGCGTGAGCTTCCCCTACAGCAAGCACACCGACCATCTGCGGCTCGCAGTCCGGCTGACGCCCAACGCGGGCCGCAATGCTGTCGAGGGGATCGAAGTCTCCGCTGACGGCGAAACCTATCTCAAGGCCCGCGTCACCGCCGTGCCTGAAGACGGCAAGGCCAACAAGGCGCTGATCCTGCTGCTTGCCGAGACCCTCCGCCTCCCGAAATCCTCCATCTCGATCATGTCGGGCGAAACTGCGCGCAAAAAAATCCTCCGGATCAATGGCGACCCGGAGGATTTGGAAAAGAAGCTCGAAAAGTTTCTGAAGGCCGCCTGACGGCTTATTTCTGGGCCTGGTAACGCTCGATGGCTTCGACGATCAGCTTCTTCGCGACGTCGACATCCTGCCAGCCGCCGATCTTCACCCACTTGCCGGGTTCCAGATCCTTGTAGTGCTCGAAGAAATGCTCGATCTGCTTCAGCGTGATCTCGGGCATATCGGTGTAGTTCTTGACCTTGTCGTAGCGCTGAGTCAGCTTCGGCACCGGCACGGCGATGATCTTCTCGTCCTTGCCGCCGTCGTCTTCCATCACCATCACGCCGATCGGGCGGACATTGATGACGCAGCCCGGAACCAGCGGACGGGTATTGCAGATGAGGACGTCGATCGGGTCGCCGTCTTCCGAAAGCGTGTGCGGTACGAAGCCGTAATTGCCCGGATAGGTCATCGGCGTGTAGAGGAAGCGATCGACCACCAGCGCGCCGGCTTCCTTGTCCATCTCGTACTTGATCGGATGGCCGCCGACGGGCACTTCAACAATGACGTTGACGTCTTCAGGCGGATTCTTACCAACGGAAATCGCATCGATACGCATTCTTTTTCCTCGATCATGTGGACAAAGTTACGCGTCGATAGCGGGAATCATGCTGCAAAGCAACAACGCTTTGAAGGAATGTTAGGCGATCTGCAAATTGGAAAACCACAAGTTTTCGGTCCGCCCGCGACCGAATCACGACCAGACGAAGCCGATCTTCTTGAGCTGGGTCCCACCGAAATCTTCCATGCCTTCAGCCACGTCGACACCGCCATGGCGGCGGAAGAAGCGTGTTGCATGCTCGCTGTCTTCGAGGCACCAGACGACCAAACCCTCGCAACCGAGAGAGCGCAGCAGCCGCCGGCTTTCCCCGAACAGCCGCCGGCCGAGGCCGATGCCCTGGAACTCCGGACGCAGATAGATTTCGTAGACTTCACCGTCTTGCGGCAAGGCGCGCGCCCGGTTCAGGCCGATCGTGGCATAGCCGGCAATATCGCCCGCGACATCGAGAACCAGGAGCGTCGCAGGACCCCGCGCAGCCTTCCGCCACCAGGTTTCCCCCCGGCGCTCCAGCATCTGCGTCAACGGCTTGTGCGGAATGAGCCCGGCATAGGCCTGCTTCCATGCTTCCCGGTGTGCTTCCGAGATGGCACGTGCATCTTCCGGTTCCGCTCGCCGGACATCGATCGACAACGTCTTCATAACGCTACTTTAGGTCCTCACGCAGGCAATCCGCTATTCCACCTTTGTGAGTAGGACGGATTGCCCACAGGCTTCTCATGTGGACAACGGCCAGAGGTTAACGTGTTTTTAACCATTGCCACAAGCCTGTGCAGTGCGAAGGCACAGAAAAAACCCCGGCATTTCTGCCGGGGTTCCAAGAGTGCAAATGCGTTTACGAAATCAGCCCGCGAGCTTCGACTTTTCGTAGCGCTTGCGATCGTTCGGATCGAGATACATCTTGCGAAGACGGATGTTCTTCGGCGTCACTTCCATCAGCTCGTCGTCCTGGATCCAGGAGAGCGCGCGGTCGAGAGTCATGCGGATCGGCGGGGTGAGCTTCACCGCTTCGTCCTTGCCGGCGGCGCGGATGTTGGTGAGCTGCTTGCCCTTCAGCACGTTGACTTCAAGGTCGTTGTCGCGGCTGTGGATGCCGATGATCATGCCCTGGTAGACCTTCTCGCCCGGCTCGATGATCATCGGGCCGCGGTCTTCCAGGTTGAACATCGCATAGGCCACGGCTTCGCCGGCGGCGTTGGCGAGCAGTACGCCGTTGACGCGGCCGCCGATCTGGCCCTTGAAGGGCTGATAATCGTGGAACAGACGGTTCATGATCGCGGTGCCGCGCGTGTCGGTCAGAAGTTCCGACTGATAGCCGATCAGGCCGCGTGTCGGAGCATAGAACCGCAGGCGGATACGATTGCCGCCGGACGGACGCAGCTCGACCATTTCGGCCTTGCGCTCGGACATCTTCTGCACCACGACGCCGGAATGCTCCTCGTCGACGTCGATCACGACTTCTTCGATCGGCTCCATGAGGGTGCCGCTTTCGTCCTTGTGCATCACGACGCGCGGACGCGAGACCGCAAGCTCGAAGCCTTCACGGCGCATGGTCTCGATGAGAACGGCGAGCTGCAATTCACCGCGTCCGGAGACGTAGAACGAATCCTTGCCTTCCGCTTCTTCGATCTTCAGCGCAACGTTGCCTTCCGCTTCCTTGAAGAGGCGGTCGCGGATGACGCGCGAGGTAACCTTGTCGCCTTCGGTGCCGGCAAGCGGGCTGTCGTTGACGATGAAGGACATGGTGACGGTCGGCGGGTCGATCGGCTGCGCCTTCATGGCTTCCGTGACGGACGGATCGCAGAAGGTGTCGGCAACGGTGCCCTTGGAGAGACCGGCGATCGCGACGATGTCGCCCGCATGCGCTTCTTCGATGGGCTGGCGTTCGATGCCCCGGAATGCGAGGATCTTCGAAATACGGCCGGTTTCGATCAGCTTGCCATCCTGGCCAAGCACCTTGACGGCCTGGTTCGGCTTGATCGAGCCCGAGGCGATGCGGCCGGTGATGATACGGCCGAGGAAAGGGTTGGCTTCGAGGATCGTGCCGATCAGACGGAACGGACCTTCCTCGACGATCGGCTCCGGAACGTGCTTGAGCACGAGGTCGAGCAACGGCGCGAGGCCCTCGTCCTTCGGGCCTTCCGGGTTGACGTTCATCCAGCCGTCGCGGCCCGAACCGTAAAGGATCGGGAAGTCGAGCTGCTCGTCCGTCGCATCGAGATTGGCGAAGAGGTCGAAGACTTCGTTGATGACTTCCTCGTGGCGACCGTCCGGACGGTCGATCTTGTTGATCGCGACAATCGGGCGAAGGCCGACCTTCAGCGCCTTGCCGACCACGAATTTGGTCTGCGGCATCGGGCCTTCGGAGCTGTCGACGAGAACGATCGCGCCGTCCACCATCGAGAGGATACGCTCGACTTCACCGCCGAAATCGGCGTGGCCGGGGGTATCGACGATGTTGATGCGCACGCCCTTCCATTCGACCGAAGTCGCCTTGGCGAGAATGGTGATGCCGCGTTCCTTTTCCAGATCGTTCGAGTCCATGACGCGCTCTGCGACGCGCTGGTTGTCTCGAAACGAGCCGGATTGTTTCAAAAGTTCGTCGACAAGGGTCGTCTTGCCATGGTCAACGTGCGCGATAATCGCGATGTTGCGAAGTGCCATATGGTGTATCTCTGAAGCTGCGACGCGGCAAAATGACAAGGCGCGCCATATTTCGTTGGCGCGCTATTACATGCTTTTTCGCATTTGCGAAAGGGGGCCGCGTCGATGTCAGCTATGCAAAGACGCTCAGGCGTCGCTGCCAGCCAATTCCTCGACCATTGCAAGACCCTTCTTCTTCAGCATGGCCTGCGGATCCGGAAGCTTGCCGCGGAAGGCCTTGTAGGTATCCTCGGGGTCGATCGAGCCACCCACGGAATAGATATTGTTCTTCAGCTTGCGCGCCATCACCGGGTCGAAGACATTGCCCGCTTCCTCGAAAGCCGAGAAGGCGTCGGCATCGAGCACTTCCGACCACATGTAGGAATAGTAACCGGCCGAGTAGCCATCGCCCGCGAAGACATGCTGGAAATGCGGCGTGGCATGGCGCATGACGATCGAAGCCGGCAAGCCGATTTCGTCCAGCACCTGCTTCTGCACCGCCATCGGGTCCTCCACCGCACTACGCGTATGGAAGGCCATATCGACCAGTGCGGAGGACGTGAACTCCACGGTCGCAAAGCCGGCATTGAAGGTTCGCGCTGCGAGCACCTTGTCGAGCAGGGCCTTCGGCATCGGCTTGCCGGTTTCGTAATGAACGGCATATTTTTCGAGGATTTCCGGCACGGTCAGCCAGTGCTCGTAAAGCTGCGAGGGCAGTTCGACAAAGTCCCGCGCAACGCCCGTGCCGGCAACGGAGGGATAGGTCACGTCCGACAGCATGCCGTGCAACGCGTGTCCGAATTCGTGGAAGAGGGTTTTCGCATCGTCAAGCGAAAGCAGGGCCGGTTTGCCTTCGGCAGGTTTGGCGAAGTTGCAGACGTTGTAGATGATCGGCAGCTCGCCCTGCACACCGCTTTTCAGCGTCAGCTTGTGCTGTGACTGGAAGGAATTCATCCAGGCGCCGGACCGTTTGGAGGCACGGGCGAAATAGTCACCCAGGAAAAGCGCCTTCAGCGCACCATCCTTGTCGCGGATTTCGAAGACCCGCACGTCGGGGTGATAGGCAGCGACACCCCTCACCTCCGTTGCCGTGATGCCGAAGAGCCGTTCCGCAACGTCGAAACATGCCTCGATGATCTTTTCGAGCTGGAGATAAGGCTTCAGTTCGGTCTCGGAAAAATCGAACATCCGCTGCCGAAGCTTTTCCGCATAATGACGCCAGTCCCAGGGCATCACGTCGTGGTTCCTGCCTTCTTCGGCAATCAGGCGGCCGAGGCTTGCTTCTTCCTCGAGTGCCTTGGCACGGGCTTTTTCCCAGACCTGACGAAGCAGCGTGTTCACCGCATTCGGCGTCTTCGCCATCGTGTTGTCGAGCTTGAGAGCCGCGAAACTGTCGTATCCGAGCAGACCGGCCTTTTCGGCCCTCAACGCCAATGTCTCGCGCACAACGCCGAGATTGTTCGTTTCGCCTTCGTTTGCCCCGCGCGCAACCCAGGCCTTGAACGCCTGTTCCCGCAAATCACGGCGCGTCGAGAATGTCAGGAAAGGTTCGATGATCGAACGCGACAGGGTCACGGCATAACCGTCCGCCTCTCCCCGTTCGCGGGCTGCCGCCGCCATCGCATCGCGCAGAAAAGCGGGCAGTCCTTCGAGTTCCGCTTCGTCGGAAAGCTTGAGGGACCAGTTCTTTTCGTCGGCCAGCACGTTCTGGCCGAACTTCGCGCCGAGCCCGGCGAGCTTCTCGTTGATGTCCGCCAGCCGCTCCTGTTGCGGCTTCGGCAGCTTGGCACCGGCCCGGACAAAACCTTTCCAATGGCGCTCGAGCACGCGCTCCTGCTCGACAGTCAAGCCGAGCTCCCCGCGCTTTTCCCAAAGCGTGTCGATACGGGAGAAGAGGGAGGCGTTCATGCCGATCTTCGAATAGTGGCGGGAAAGCTTCGGTGCCATCTCCCGTTCGAGCCCCTGAATGGTCTCATTGGTATGCGCCCCCGCCTTGCCCCAGAAAAGCGCCGAAACCCGCGAGAGTTCGTCGCCGGCAATCTCCAGCGCCACAACGGTGTTGGCAAAGCTCGGCGCTTCCGGGTTGGTTGCGATCGCGTCGATCTCGCCCTCATGGGCTGAAAGCGCGGCATCGAAGGCCGGCGCAAAGTCCTCATCCTTCACCAGATCGAAACGAGGAAGACCATGATGGCCGTTCCATTCCACCAGAGCAGTGTTCACGGGAAGATTTGAAGACATGCGCATATCCTTCGAAAAATGGATCGCCATTCATATAGGAGAAGGCTGCCGAATTGGGAATCCGCGCCGCCGTTTTTGATTCCTCGACAAGAAATCACACCCAATAATTAACGTATATTAACTATTTGACGCAGCGCAGCACGGACGAGTACCCTTTGGCCAGTATCCGGTGACTCGGGATATAGCCATGGAAATCAGTTCCTTGCGCTGGTCTACCAATTTCCTTCAACGGGAGAATTCTCGAAACTCCAAGATCGAGAAGCCTTCCCAGCAGGAAAGTCGGCACGGCCAGATCACCTTTCAGGTGCCCGAAGCGGGTGACGTGCCGATCAATTTTTCGGCTATCACCCCGCGGGATTTGCGCGCCCTGGCCTGGGAAAACTATCAGGCGGGCAGGATCGACCAGGAAACCTATACCACGCTTGCCGAAGAGCTTCCGACGCATGCCGTGGATGCCCAGGGCCAGCTTGTCGATCTGTCGCAGGTCACCGATGAGACAGGTTTCGACTTCCACGACTTTTACCGCAACCAGCTCGAGATCGCGATATCGCTCGGCGACACGCGCCGGGCGGACGTGCTGCACTCGGTCATGGCTTTCCTGGAAATCTGATCCCGCCAAGCGGCATCATGCCCGGCGAAAGCCGAAAAGACCTGGCGCCGAGTGCCAGAGGGCCTGCAGCGCAAATCCGATGAACAGCAGCCCGGAAAGCCGTACGATCGTCTTTTCGTGCCTGCGATAGAAACGCCGCACAAAACCTGCGCCGATGATCGCGATAAGCACGAGGTCGGCGGTCAGAAACCCGACGAGCGAAACGGCGAGCAGGATCGGCAGCCCTGCGAAATCCAGCGCGTCCGACGAACCGGCAAGCAGTGCTGTAAACGTCGCCAGAGCCACTGGATATCCCTTGGGGTTGGTCAGCCCGAAGATCAGGCCCCGCCTTAACGGCCGCTCGACCGTCATCAACCCGCCACCGTCCTCTTTCGGCTTCGCCCGCAATGCGCTCCAGCCGATCCAGCCGAGATAGAGACCGCAGACGACGCCGAGGACATCGAAGAAGGTCGTTCCGATCGTCTTTGCTCCGATGATGGCCACCAGTGCCAAGGCCGACCACAGGATGTCTCCCGCCAGATGCCCTCCCATGAAGTAGGCGCCGGCCTGACGTCCCTGCCCAGCGCCGATGCCGAGAAGCGCAAGGAATGCGGGGCCGGGAATGAGCGTATAGGCCAGCGCCGCGAGAAACGCGCCGGCAAGCAGCGAAGACGACATGGCAGGCTCCATAGGAAGGACGGTACGCAGTGTTGCTGCGGCCTCTGCCGCTGTCAATGCGAGCGCACACGGGTTTTTCATTTGCCTTCCCCCTAAAAGATAGTAAGGGGGCCTTATGAAATTCTCCGATACAATTGCGGAGGCCGGCCCTGAGATGGACCCTTTGGGTTTTCTGATCGTCGATAGCGCCCGTCTTATCCGCGCAGCCTTCGAACGCCGCATCACTGAGGCGGGTCTCGGTCTCACGCCGGGCGAGGCACGGGCTCTCATGAGCATCGCTGCCGCCGATGGCAGCCGGCAGCTCGACATCGCAAGCCGCATGGGTATCGAGCCGATGACGGTCTGCACCTATCTGGACAAACTGCAGGCGCTCGGCCTCATCGAAAGACAACAGTGCTCCGCTGATCGCCGGGCAAAACGGATAAACCTGACGCCTGCCTCCGATGAGATGATCTGCGCGATCCGCAAAGAGCTCAATATCATTCTGGCGCAGGCGACCGACGGCCTGAGCGGCGAGGACAATCGCATCTTGCGGGAGACCCTGGTCGTCTTCAATACCAGGCTTCAGGCGATCAACGGTTCCCAGGCGCCGCAATTTTCATCCGATGAGAGCCGGTAGCGTGCCTCCAGCGTCCGGGCTGATGAGCGAGCGCCGCACGACCATCATTGGCGCCCTGCTGACGGCAATCGGACCGATCTCCATGGCGATCTACACGCCTGCCATGCCGCAGCTGGTGCATGCTTTCGAAACGACCGAAGCGGCGATCAAGATGTCGCTCTCGCTGTTTTTCGCGGGCTTTGCGCTGGCGCAGCTTGTCGCCGGACCGGTATCGGATGCGTTCGGTCGCAAGTCCGCAGCGCTGAGCTTCCTCGCCATCTACCTGGGCGGCTCGTTGCTTGCCGTCTTCGCTCCGAGCGTCGAGTGGATCCTCGCGGGCCGTCTGATCCAGGGCATCGGCGCCTCGGTTGGCATCACCGTCTCGCGCGCCATCGTCCGCGATCAGTTCACTGGTGCAGAAGCGGCGCGCATCATGAACACGATGGGTATCATCCTGGCGATCGGTCCCGCCGCCGGGCCGACCATCGGCGGCCTCACGCTGGCTGCCTTCGGCTGGAAATCCGTCTTTCTGCTGATGGTCGGCTTCGGCGCGATCCTCGTCTTCCTCTCGACGCTTTATCTGAAGGAGACGACGATTCCCGACCGCAGCAGGCTTCGGCCGCTCCGGCTGCTGGAAGCCTATTGCGAGATCGCCGCGCAAGCACGCTTTCTATGCATCGCACTCGTCCTCGCAGGCTGCATCGGAGCGCTCTATGCTCAGTCGACCGCCCTGCCTTTCATCTTGATCGACGACGTGGGGCTGAGCCCTACCCAATACGGGATGAGCATGCTGATGCAGTCGGGCTTTTATCTGATCGGGTCACTGTGCCTGCGCTTGACGTCGAAATGGCTTCCTGGCCGCAGGGCGCCGGTTTTCGGCCTGGCCTTCAGTGGTGGGGGCGGCATTATCATGGCGCTTTCGGTTTATTTCCTGCCGCCGTCGTTTCTCTCGATCATGGGGCCGGTGGCGATCTGCACTTTTGGCACGGCTTTCATCACGCCGTATATCACGACGGCCGGCCTGGCCCCGTTCCCGCATATCGCCGGCTCGGCGTCCGCGCTGATGGGCTTCATCCAGATGGGGGCCGGGTTCATCGGGGGCGTGCTCATCGCCTGGATCGGCACTCCGCTGGAAGCCTATGGCAGCGTCATCCCTGCCATGCACATCATCGCTGTGGTCGGTTATTTAGGCTTCCTCGCTGCCAGCCGAAACGAATAAAGCCAGCCCGCCTCTGGGGAGAGGCGGGCTGGCTTTGATGACCTGCTTGCGCTTTTCGTTACTTGCGGAGATTGCGCTTGGCGAGTGTCCTGAGGCGGAGCGCGTTGAGCTTGATGAAGCCTGCCGCATCCTTCTGGTCGTAGGCGCCCTGGTCGTCCTCGAAGGTGACCAGCTGGTCGGAATAGAGCGATTTTTCGCTTTCGCGGCCGGTGACCATGACATTGCCCTTGTAGAGCTTGAGGGTCACTTCGCCTTCCACATGCTCCTGGCTCTTGTCGATCAGAGCCTGCAGCATCTCGCGCTCCGGCGAGAACCAGAAGCCGTAATAGATCAGCTCCGCGTAGCGCGGCATCAGATCGTCCTTGAGGTGGGCAGCACCGCGGTCGAGCGTGATCGATTCCATCGCGCGATGAGCGGCGAGCAGGATCGTCCCGCCGGGCGTTTCGTAGACGCCGCGTGACTTCATGCCAACGAAGCGGTTCTCGACGAGGTCGAGGCGGCCGATACCGTTGTCGCGGCCGTAATTGTTGAGCGTCGCCAGCAGCGTTGCGGGAGACATGGCCACGCCGTTGATGGAGACCGCGTCGCCCTTCTTGAAGCCGACCTTGATGACCGTTGCCTGGTCGGGAGCCGCTTCCGGGGAAATGGTGCGCATATGCACATATTCGGGGGCTTCCAGGGCGGGATCCTCAAGAACCTTGCCTTCGGAAGAGGAGTGCAGGAGGTTCGCATCGACGGAGAAAGGCGCCTCGCCCTTCTTGTCCTTGGCGACAGGAATCTGGTTCTTCTCGGCAAATTCCAGAAGGTCGGTGCGGCTCTTGAAGGCCCAGTCGCGCCACGGCGCGATGACCTTGATATCCGGATTCAGCGCATAGGCCGACAGTTCGAAGCGGACCTGGTCGTTGCCCTTGCCGGTCGCGCCATGGGCGATAGCATCGGCGCCGGTCTTCCTGGCGATCTCGATCAGGTGCTTGGAGATCAGCGGCCGCGCGATCGAGGTGCCGAGCAGGTAGACGCCCTCATAGACGGCGTTGGCACGGAACATCGGGAAGACGAAATCGCGAACGAATTCTTCCCGGGCGTCCTCGATATAGATTTCCTTGATGCCCAGCATCTCGGCCTTCTTGCGGGCCGGCTCCAGCTCTTCGCCCTGGCCGAGGTCGGCGGTGAACGTCACCACTTCCGCGCCGAGTTCGGTCTGCAGCCATTTCAGGATAATCGAGGTGTCGAGACCGCCGGAATAGGCGAGAACGACTTTCTTTACGTCTTTCGGAAGTGCCATGTCGATTTCAGGTCCGTCTGCGGGTGGCGGCGGTTTGCGGAAAACTGCCAGGTCGGGGAATTGCGGCACTTTTAGCGAGTTTCTTTGGCCACGCAAGAAAAACCCGGTGGATTGTAACGGTGGTGTCATGTTGACGCGCTCTGCTTCGGGCTCCATATCCCGGCGGACCTTTTGAACAGCAGCGCCATAGAGGAGATCTGCATGACCATCACTCATCCCGCTCTGAAAAAGGATAATGTCGCCGTCGTCACCGGGGCCGCATCCGGCATCGGCCTTGCTGCGGCCAGGGAGTTTGCCCGCATGGGCCTCTCCGTGGTGCTCGCAGATCTGGAAGGCGACAAATTGGCGGAGGCATGCCGCGAAGTGGCAGCACTTGCCGAAGACGGCGAAACGGATGTCGCGGCAATCGGTACCGACGTCTCGAAACCGGGCGAGATCGAGGCCCTGGAGCGCGCGGTCCTTCAACGCTTCGGCCGCGTGCATGTGCTGATGAACAATGCGGGCATCAGCCCCGGAAGCTCGTTATTCGGACCGCAGGCAAACTGGGACAGCATTTTTGCGGTCAACCTGTTCGGCGTGATCCACGGCACGCGCACATTCGGGCCGGCCATGATCGCCCATGGGGAACCGTCGCTCATCATCAACACGGGCTCGAAACAAGGCATTACCACACCCCCCGGCAATCCGGCCTATAACGTCGCCAAGGCCGGGGTCAAAGCCTTTACCGAGGCGCTTCAGCACGAGTTGCGCAACACGCCCAACTGCCAGCTCTCGGCCCATCTGCTGATCCCGGGCTTCGTATTTACAGGCCTGACGAAAGGGGACCGCACCGAAAAGCCCGACGGCGCCTGGACGCCGGAAGAGACGGTCCAGTTCATGCTGACGAGCCTGGAGCGTGGGGACTTCTATATCCTCTGCCCCGACAACGACGTCGATCGGGCGACCGATGAGCGCCGCATGGCCTGGGCGGCCGGCGATATCATCGAAAACCGTCCTCCGCTGTCCCGCTGGCATCCGGATTTCGCCGACGCTGCAAAAGATTTCATTTCCAGACGCTGATTGATTTGGCATCGCCTCGAAAGCCGGATAAATGGATTTGTCCCTTTATCCGGCTATCGAGCGTATCATGGATTTCCTGCCGAGCATCGCCACCCTTCTTGCCTTCACCGCTGCAGGCCTACTTCTGGCGCTGACGCCTGGCCCGGACATGACGCTGTCCATCAGCCGCGCGCTGGCGCAGGGACGGCGGCCGGCGCTCTTCGTAGTGCTCGGCACCAGCCTCGGCGTCGTCTGCCACACGCTGCTTGTCGCCTTCGGCATCTCGGCACTGATCACCGCCTCGCCCACCGCCTTTTTCATTCTCAAGACAGGCGGGGCAGCCTACCTGCTATGGCTGGCGATCCAGGCGATCCGCTTCGGGTCGAACTTCAAGGTGGACAAGATCGAGCAGACGGCGAGCAGTCCGCTCGCCAACATTTCCATCGGTTTCTGGGTCAATATCCTCAACCCCAAGGTCATCATCTTCTTCATGACCTTCCTGCCGCAGTTCGTTACCGCGGGCGATCCGAATGTGACCGCCAAGCTGATCTTCTTCGGGATTTATTTCATCGTCATCGGCATGCCGGTGAACCTGATCGTCGTCCTGGCCGCAGACTGGCTTTCGGGTTGGCTGCAATCCAATCCCAAGGTTCTGCGCGGCATCGACTATACCTTTGCCGGCGTCTTCTCGATCTTCGCGGCAAAGATCTTCTTCACCCAAGCCAAATAAAAAGGCCGGCTGAGCCGGCCCTTTCGTCAATCGTCCTCGCCGTGACCGGCGATCATCATCGCCTCGAAAGCGAGCCGCTCGGTCTTGCGCATGCGCTCCGATTCCGACTTCAACTGGCCGCAGGCAGCGAGGATGTCGCGGCCGCGGGGGGTGCGGATCGGGGAGGCGTAACCTGCCTGGTTGATGAAATCGGCAAATTTCTCGATCTGTGCCCAGTCCGAGCACTGGTAGTTCGTGCCCGGCCATGGGTTGAACGGGATGAGATTGATCTTTGCGGGGATACCCTTCAGCAACTGCACCAGAAGCTTGGCATCCTCCAGGCTGTCGTTGACGTCCTTCAGCATCACATATTCGAAGGTGATGCGGCGGGCGTTCGACAGGCTCGGATATTTGCGGCAGGCTTCGAGGAGTTCCTTCAACGGATACTTCTTGTTGATGGGCACCAGCATGTCGCGCAGTTCGTCACGCACCGCATGCAGCGAGATCGCCAGCATGACGCCGATCTCTTCGCCGGTCCGGTAGATTTCCGGCACGACGCCGGACGTGGACAACGTCACGCGCCGCTTCGACAGGGAGAGGCCGTCTCCGTCGGTCGCAATCAGCAACGCGGTCTTGACGCTCTCGAAATTGTAGAGTGGCTCGCCCATGCCCATCATGACGATATTGGTGATCTTGCGCTCGCCGGTCGGCACGAAGGCCCCGGGGGGCGTATCCGTGCCCGGGAAATCGCCGAGACGGTCCCGCGCCAGCAGCAGCTGCGCCAATATCTCTTCGGCCGTCAGGTTGCGGACCAGCCGCTGCGTGCCGGTATGGCAGAAGGAACAGGTGAGCGAACAGCCGACCTGGCTCGAAATGCAGAGCGTCCCGCGGCCTTCCTCCGGAATATAGACGGTTTCGACCTCGACCGGGCGGCCGGCGCCGCGCGGAGGAAAGCGCAGCAGCCACTTGCGTGTACCGTCGCTCGATATCTGTTCCTCGACGATCTCGGGACGGGAAATGGTGAAATGCGTCTTCAGCATTTCCCGCATGTCCTTCGCCACATTGGTCATCGCGTCGAACTCGGAAACGCCGCGGATATAGAGCCAATGCCAGAGCTGGCTGACGCGCATGCGCACCTGCTTTTCCGGCACGCCCTTTTCCTTGAGCGCATCCGCCATCATCTCGCGCGTCAGCCCGATCAGCGAGGGCTTTCCCGACATCAGGTCCGGACGCGGCACGAGCGGCGTCTTGAGAGGGGCCATAACAGCCTCGGATACCGACATTCTCTTATCCCATCGAACACATGGCCTTGCCCGCTTTCTAAAGCGGAGCGAGAAGCGCATGTCTGTATGTGAAACCAATCTCGGTCACAGGGGCGCTTTGGCGCCTGACCTTCGTTGCCAGGGCCTTTATCATTAAATTGCCGCCACGTCCATTCTTGCTGAAATGCGAAAGGCCGGCGAGACGCCGGCCTTCTTAAACTATCAGTCCTGGAGAGTTTATTTGCAGGCTTCGATCTGCTTCAGCGCAGCGGAAATACCGGCCAGCGAATAGGCATAGGACGTCTTGGTGCCGCGGCCTGAAACCGCGCTGACGCTCATATTCTGACCGGTCTTCATGGCAGCGACCAGCGCCGGTTCTTCGGCAGCATTCTCCACCCAGGCGGCTCTATCCTTGGTGAACATCACGAAATTCTTGTTGTCGATCGTCACGGTGACCTTGGAATTCGCCTGCAGCGAATAACCCATCATCGCCTGCGGTTCGTAGGAGATGTTCTGGCCGGGACGCTGGGAGACAATGAAGAAGATGTCGCCGTGATCGACGCTGGCCGGCTCCTTCGTCGTCGGAACCGAAAGGACATAGCAGACATTGCTATTGCCCGATTTATACGAATACGCACCCCAGGCCTTGAACTGCTGAATGCGAGTAGGCGTCTGAGCGGAAGCGATACCGACACTCGCCAACGTGAGTGCCAGTGCGGTTGCTATTGTTCTTACAGACATGGTCTCCTGCCGGTTTTGTCTTCTTTCAACGGCCCGAGCGGGCAAGCCTTTGCCAGGCATGATCCTGATTCGGTTCATTTTGACTTAATCCTGGTTACCAAAGCGTCAATCGCACGGTCGAAATACTGTAGTTGTTCCATCCATCGCCATGCTCCTGCGGGGACATCCTCCTCGCAACCGTCACCAAGTCTCATCCGGCGGGGAATTTTCCTGTGTTTTGTCAAGCAGTGACACAAGGATTGGGGCAAGAGTTTGTCCTTTTCCTAAGTCCCTATATGACATTAGAATGGCCGAATATGACGGGGCCTCCCATGGGAAAGTTTGCGTAAATTAGATGGACCTGGATGAGAAAGACCACTTCGCCAGCTTGGCAAAGGCGGTGGCCGACAACCGCGATCAGACGGCATTTGCAACGCTGTTCGACTATTTCGCGCCTCGTCTGAAATCATGGCTCGTCAAACGCTCCATGAAGCCGGATGAGGCCGAGGAACTGGTGCAGGAGGTCATGGCCGTTCTTTGGCACCGCGCGCATCTTTATGACCCCAGCCAGTCGTCTCTTTCCACATGGCTTTACCGGATCGCCCGCAACCGTCGCATCGACAAGGAGCGCCGGGCCAAACATCGGCAGCTGGAGATTAGCGAAGACTGGTTTTGCCTTGCCGAAGTGCCGACCGCCGACATTCTGCTCGAACGCGCAGAAAGCGATGCAAGGGTGCGGGCCGCGCTCGAAAAAATCCCGGATGAACAGATGCAGCTCGTGCGGGCGGCTTTTTTCCTCGGCCAGACCCATTCGGAGATAGCCTCCTCGACAGGCATCCCCCTCGGTACGGTAAAATCGCGTATCAGGCTTGCCTTTGAACGGCTTCGCAAGGCACTCGAAGAGCCAGCCTCGCTGACCTGAGGGCCGAACGCTATTTCGCTCGCGCGCCGGCTGCCATCTCCGGATTGTCCGCGAGAGCCTCGTCTGCGGCGTCGTAGTGGCGATCGGCGATATGTCCCTGGATCATCCGGAAAGCCATCGCCAGCACGGCGACATCGTCCGTAAAGCCGACAAGTGCGAAGACGTCGGGCACGAAATCGAGTGGCAGCACGAAATAGGCAAGTGCGGCAAGCAGCACGCCGCGCACCCGTGCCGGCGTCCGTCGATCGACTGCACAGTAATAGGCGGCGACGAGATCACGGCTGAAGGGAACCTGCCTTGCCGCCCGCTTGAACGTCGGCCAGAACTTCGCGCGCACCTGCCGCTCCTGGCGTTCTTGCGTTTCCTCTTCACCCGGCAGGAGGATTTCACCAATCTTCACATTATCCATGGTTTCTCCCTTCGCTCGGCACCTGCCGCGCCTCTTCCAATATGGGCGCTTGAAAAATGGAGTTCAATTGCGGCGGGAGGATGCCTTGTCCATGGCCCTGGCGAGTTTGAAATCCAGATCCGTCAGGCTTTTGGCGTCGTGCGTTGTCAGCAGCACGTCCACACGGGAATAGACGTTCGCCCACTCCGGGTGATGATTGAGCTTTTCGGCGCGCATGGCGCATTCGGTCATGAAGCCGAAGGCCTCTATGAAATTCTTGAAGGTGAAGCTCTTGAAGATGGCATCGCCTTCCGGCTTCAGCTCCCATCCGTCCAGCGAAGCGAGCTCGCGTTCGGCCGCAGCCGCATCCAGCTTTTCATAGTTCATGCGAAAGCACTCCCTAAAGGAGGCCCTTCACCGGCTCCAGATCAGCGGCATGGGCATTGCCGTAGCTGATGTCCTGCAACGGGAAGACCTCTTCCGTCAGATATGGCCCGCCGCCGACGGATTCCTTCGACGACAGCAGCACGAAGCGTGAGACCATAAACGGTGCGGTGTAGAAATTGCCGCGGCCGGAAAGATATTGGACCATGTCGTCCAGCCGGCAGTTCTTGAGCCGCGCCAGAGTGACATGCGGGGTAAACTTGCGCGGATCCGGCGGCAGGCCGATACGCTGGCAGATCCGTTCGATTTCCGCCTGAAGTGCATAGATTTCCGGCGATGGAGCAACGCCTGCCCAGACCGAATGAGGCTTCTTCGACCCGAACGAACCGATGCCGGTCAACGTCATCTGGAATTCGGGTCGGTCGATGCGGTCCAGCCGATCGACGATCTCATCCGCCGTACGGCCGTCGACATCTCCGATGAAGCGCAAGGTGATGTGATAATTCTCCACATCGATCCATCGGGCTCCGGGAAGCCCACCGCGCAGGAGTGAGAGGCTCATTGCTACATTGCGCGGAATTTCGAGGGCGGTGAATAGTCTCGGCATGGGGACCTCCTCGAATCTTTGCAGATGTTAACAGCGAATCATGCAACGGAGTTCCGTGCAAGATGTTATTTGCCGTTATCCTTAATCTCCCCCAGGAAGCTTTCGACAGGCTGGATTGTCTTCTCGACCATTACTGCAACGCCCTTGGCGTTCGGATGCATGCCATCTTCGAGCTGCATTCCCTCGACTGTCGTCACCCCGTCGAGGAAAAACGGGTAGAGCGGCACGCCATATTTGTCGGCAAGCCGCTTGTAGATCGGATTGAAGCGTTGTGCATAGTCGCCGCCCATATTCGGAGGGGCGAGGATGCCGACCAGAAACACCGCGGCTCCCCGTTCCTTGAGGCGGGCAAGCATCGCATCGAGGTTTCGTTCCGACTGCTCCGGTGAAATGCCGCGGAGCGCGTCGTTGGCGCCAAGCTCCAGAATGACCCCGTCCGTGCCGTCAGGCACCGACCAGTCGATACGCGAAAGTCCGCCGGACGTCGTATCGCCCGACACGCCTGCATTGGTTATGACAACCTTGTGACCTTTGGCCTTGAGCGCCGCCTCGAGCTGGGCGGTATAGGATTCCGACGGGGCGAGCTGATAGCCGGCCATCAGGCTGTCGCCGAACCCGACGAGCTGGATCGGCCGATCCTGGGCAGCCGCTGGCAACCCAACAAGCCAAAGCGCCGACATGACGATGAAGTGAAGGACGCTTGCTTTAAAACTCACGGTTCGTCTCCTAGATTGGGCGCCACTGCCATGCGGTATGGAATGCCGGTTGCTTAGGCCAATATAGGAAGCTTCGCTTTGACTGAAACCATCATCACGCTGAAGAAGGCTGATCTCACCCTCGGCAGCGCGGCGGCCTCCGTGCATGTGCTGAAGAACATCGACCTGGAGATCCGTTCCAATGAGGCGGTCGGCATCGTTGGCCCCTCCGGTTCGGGAAAGTCGACCCTCTTGATGGTGCTCGCCGGCCTGGAGCGTCTGGACAGCGGCGAGATCGTCATCGACGGCGCTCCTCTTCATGCCCTTTCCGAAGATGCGCTGGCTGAGTTCCGCGGGCGCAATATCGGCATCGTGTTCCAGTCCTTCCACCTGATCGCCAACATGACCGCGCTGGAAAACGTCGCCGTACCGCTGGAGCTCGCGAACGTGAAGAACCCGTTCGACATCGCCAAACGTGAACTGGCCGCCGTCGGCCTCGGCGAGCGGCTGAGCCACTATCCGGGCCAGCTTTCCGGCGGTGAGCAGCAGCGCGTCGCAATTGCGCGTGCACTTGCTCCCTCCCCTTCCGTACTGATCGCCGACGAGCCGACCGGCAATCTCGACGCGGAAACCGGCAGACAAATCGCGGACCTCTTGTTTGCCAAACAGGCCGAGCGCGGCATGACCATGCTGCTCGTCACCCACGACAATGCGCTGGCCGCCCGCTGCTCCAGGCAAATCCGGGTCCGCTCCGGCGAAATCGTCGGCGACAGCGCGATCCATCCTCCGATCCAGGCGGTTCTTGCATGAGCCGCGTCTTCCCGCGCCTTTCCATATCCTACCGCCTGGCGCTGCGCGAAATGCGCGGCGGCCTTGCGGGGTTTTATATTTTCCTCGCCTGTATCGCACTCGGCACGGGGGCGATCGCTGCCGTGAACTCGGTCTCGCGTGCCATTACGAACGCCATTGCCAGCCAGGGCCAGGAAATCCTCGCGGGCGACATTCGCTTCGAGCTCAACAACCGGGAAGCGACCCAGGCGGAGCGTGCCTTCCTCGACAGCTTGGGCGAAGTAAGCCTCTCCACCAGCCTGCGTTCCATGGCCCGCAAGCCGGATGGTTCGGAACAGGCGCTCGCAGAAGTGAAGGCGGTTGACGACCTCTATCCGCTTTACGGAACGTTCCGTTCGGAGCCTTCCGTACCGCTTCCCGATCTGCTCGCCAAAGACGGCGACGGCTTTGGTGCCTTGGCCGCACCCTTGTTGCTGGAACGCCTCGGGATCCGCGAGGGCGATCAGATCCTGCTCGGCAATGTCAAGCTCACGCTGCGCGGAACGATTGCGGCCGAGCCCGATGCATTGTCCGACGGTTTCGGATTTGCACCCCGGCTGCTGATCGGCCGGGAGGCGCTACTCGCATCGGGCCTCATCACGACCGGCAGCCTTGTCGAGCATGCCTACAAGGTCAAGCTCGATGACCCTTCGGTCCGCTCGACACTGACCGCCCGCGCCAATCGTGAGTTTCCGAGCGCCGGCTGGTCGATACGTTCCAGCGACCGCGCAGCACCGTCGTTGACGGAAAATGTCGAGCGCTTCTCGCAGTTCCTGACGCTTGTGGGCCTCACCGCGCTCATCGTCGGCGGCGTCGGTGTCGCCAATGCCGTGCGGGCGTTCCTCGACGCAAAGCGGACGACGATCGCCACGTTCAAATGCCTCGGCGCGCCGGCTTCGGTCGTGACGTTGATATACCTCATCCAGATCCTGATGTTGGCGGCGGTCGGAATAGCGATCGGGCTTGCGATCGGCGCAGCCGCGCCTTTCATTGCCCTGGAGTTTCTCGAAGGCGTTCTTCCGGTACCGAAAGAGGTAACGTTTTATCCCTCCGCTCTTCTCTACGCCGCGCTCTTCGGGTTGCTGATCACCTTCGCCTTCGCGATCCTGCCGCTCGGCCATGCACGTGAAGTGCCTGCAACAGCGCTTTTTCGTGAGCAGAGCTTCGACAATGTCCGGCTACCCTCCTGGCCGTATCTTGTAGCCGCGGCGGCTGCGCTGGCCGCTCTTGCGGCCTTGTCGATCGTCACCGCCGAGGACAGGTTCGTCGCCTCCGTCTTCCTCGCCGCCGTCGCCGCAGCATTCGTTCTGCTTCGCCTCGTAGCCGTCTTGATAGCCGGGCTCGCGCGCCGGAGCCCGCGTGTGAATTCGCCGGCCTTGAGGCTTGCGATCGGCAATATCCACCGCCCCAGCGCACTCACGCCCTCTGTCGTGCTTTCACTCGGCCTTGGCCTTGCTCTCCTCGTGACGCTCGCCCTGATCGACGGCAATATGCGCCGCCAGCTCACGGGCCAAATCGCCAGGCAGGCTCCGAATTTCTTCTTTGTCGACATCCAGGGCTCAGAGCGCGAGGGGTTCCTGGACATCCTCAAGCAGCACTCGTCGGAGGGCTCCGTCACGCAGGTGCCCATGCTTCGCGGTCGAATCCTCGCCTTCAACGGCCAGGATGTCACCCAGATGAACGTGCCCCCCGCCGGCCGCTGGGTGCTGCGCGGCGACCGCGGCATCACCTACGAGGAAAAACTGCCCGCCAACTCCACATTGACCGCCGGTCAGTGGTGGTCGTCCGACTACAACGGCGAGCCACTGGTGTCCTTTTCGGCCGAAGAGGCGGGCGAGCTGGGGCTGAAGCTCGGCGACACCGTCACCGTCAATGTGCTCGGCCGCAACATCACCGCCCGCATCGCCAATTTCCGAAACGTCGAGTGGGAATCGCTTTCCATCAATTTCGTGATGGTCTTCTCGCCCAACACGTTCCGCGGTGCGCCGCACGCCTGGCTTGCCACCCTCACCGATCCTTCCGCGACAGCCCAGCAGGAAGCCACAATCCTTCGCTCGGTCACCAACGCCTATCCGACGATCACCAGCGTTCGGGTCAAGGATGCGATCGACATTGTCGACCGGCTCGTCGGCCAGCTCGCCACGGCTATCCGGGCTGCGGCCGCCGTTGCCCTGATCGCTTCCGTCCTGGTACTCGCCGGTGCCCTCGCCGCGAGCAACCAGGCCCGGACCCACGACGCCGTCATCCTCAAGACCCTGGGTGGGACACGCAGCATGCTGATGCGCGCCTTCAGCTACGAATACATGATGCTCGGTGCAGCGACCGCCGTCTTTGCGCTGTTTGCCGGCGGCGTCTCTGCCTGGTTCATCGTCAGCCGCATCATGAGGCTGCCGTCGACCTTCCTGCCGGATGTCGCCATCCTCACGCTCACGATATCTCTCGTTCTGACGGTTGGAATCGGCCTGGCGGGCACCTGGCGCATCCTTGGTCAGAAGGCCGCGCCTGTGCTCCGCGAACTGTGATTCAACCTGAGGCTGATTGAACACCGATGCTCGCCGATAAACTTCCTGTCATAACCTCCATAGGTTGCTAAATTGCCGTGCTGGTTTGCGTTTTCGCTCACCACACCTCTTGTATGTAAAGCAATATCACATCATATTTGCGGATAGGCTTGCTGGAGCTCCGCAGCGGCGCCTGGGTCTGAAGATAAGGGGGCCCGACACCGTGAATAATTCCGGAGCTTAAAGAGGAAACAATGGCTGACTTTAACA
The DNA here is from genome assembly GCF_002968635.1 of Neorhizobium alkalisoli. GTDB lineage: Bacteria > Pseudomonadota > Alphaproteobacteria > Rhizobiales > Rhizobiaceae > Neorhizobium > Neorhizobium alkalisoli. Next base: position 195,539 of record NZ_PVBN01000012.1, read on the forward strand.
ACTACCAGAACCGAGTGGCGCGCGCTGGCGCACAGTCGGGCGCAATGATCGACGAGGGCCTTCGCTCGTACATGCTCAAGGTTTATAACCTGATGGCGCTTGGGCTCGCGATCACCGGTGTAGCGGCCTTCCTGACATGGCAGATGGCGGTTGCCGATGGCCAGCTCACGGCTTTCGGTCAGCTCCTTTACACCAGCCCGCTCAAGTGGGTTGTCATGCTGGCTCCGCTGGCGATGGTCTTCTTCCTGAGCTTCCGCATTAACTCGATGAGCGTCGCGGCCGCGCAGACGACCTTCTGGGTCTATGCCGCGCTGATGGGCCTGTCGCTGTCCTCGATCTTCCTGGTCTTCACCGGCCAGAGCATCGTGCAGACCTTCTTTGTGACCGCCGCCGCCTTCGGCGCGCTGTCGCTCTACGGCTATACGACCAAGAAGGACCTGTCGGGCTTCGGCACGTTCCTGATCATGGGCCTGTTCGGCCTGATCATCGCTTCGATCGTCAACATCTTCCTGCAGTCGTCCGCGATGGGCTTCGCGATCTCCGCGATCGGTGTGCTGATCTTCGCCGGCCTGACCGCCTACGACACGCAGAAGATCAAGGAAATGTACTATGATGGCGACGACGTTGCCGTCATGGGCCGTAAGGCGATCATGGGTGCGCTGACGCTCTACCTCGACTTCATCAACCTCTTCACGTTCCTGCTGCAGTTCATGGGCAACCGCGACGAATAAGCCTGCAGGGCATGGATAAGAAAAAGGCGGCCGTTCGGCCGCCTTTTTTGTTGCCCGCCCGAAAGCCACGGCATAGGCTGACTCATACGCCATTCCCCGACCTGCAGTGATTTTCCCCCAATGACTTTCCGCATCCGCGACGCATCTCCCTCCGATCTTCCAGCCATCACCGAAATTTACCGAGACAGCGTCCTCAACGGTACAGCGAGCTATGAAATCGTCCCGCCGGATCAAGCCGAGATGACGAGCCGCTTCGAGGCGATCTAGGCAAAGGGTTATCCGTATATCGCCGCGGAAGACAAGAACGGTGCTTTGCTCGGTTACGCCTATGCCTCGGCTTTTCGGACCCGGCCGGCCTATCGTTGGCTGGTGGAGGATTCCATCTACCTTGCTCCGGAAGCACGCGGCAAAGGGGCCGGCAAGGCACTTCTGAAGGAGTTGCTCGTCCGCTGCGAGGCGCTCGGCTTCCGGCAGATGGTCGCCGTCATCGGCGGCGCAAGCCCGGCTTCCGTGGCGGTGCACAGCAGCCTCGGCTTCGAATTGACCGGGACCCTCAAGGGTACCGGTTTCAAGCATGGCAAATGGCTGGATACGGTTCTGATGCAGACCTCGCTGGGCGAGGGGAAAGAAAGCGATCCCGACCCAAATACCTATCCCGGGACGCTGTTCGCCGGGTAAGGCTCAGTCGATCAGCTTCAAAACCTTGTCGAAGACCTTGAGGACCTGCGGCAGTTCGTGGCCACGCTTCAGGATCATCCCATGGGTGTTGAGCACGCAATAGGCACCCTGCTTGCCGGCAAGCTTGGGGTTCTTCTCGATCCGGTAAAGCGGCATCTCGCCCGACCGCTTGAAGATGGAAAAGACCGCCCGATCCTTGAGATGATCGATCGCGTAGTCTTTCCATTCCCCTTCACCCACCATGCGGCCGTAGATCCTCAGGATCGCGTCGAGTTCGCGTCTGTGAAAGGTGACAGGAACAGGGTCGCGATTCTGCCGGTATTCATGGAGACTGACGACGGTTGTTTCCTGGGTTCTTTCGCCCCCCGGCAATTCCGGCTGATCGGTCATCAAGGCTCCCAAATCACAATGTCGGAGATGTGACAGTCTGCCCGAGAGACTAAAAAATGCAACCCCGGCGACGCGCAAGCTGTGGACAGGCCCTTGGCGTTTTTTATTCTCGCCCTATTTCGAACAAAACAGCGCCAGATTTCGAAGCGAGATTGGCGCCCATCGGTTGGCGCGTTCCTAGCGCCATATGGCCCGGTCCGGTGCATTGACCCTTACCCCCAGCCCCCCAATGTTCCTGGATCGGGCCGCCGACCGATCACCCTTGACGGACGGAACCCGGCCGCCCCGGATCAGTACTTCTTACGACCAGCCATAAGAATCGTAGCGCCGAGAATAGCCGCAGGCTCGCCTCCGGCGCCGGAGGTCTGCAGCAGAATGGCGCAGCCGTCCTTCTTCGATTTACCCATCAGCTTGCCCGGCAGGTTGAGCTTCATGCTCTGGCCGCTCCACGTGCCGACGGATTGGACGTCGTAGACGCTGTGCCAGTATTCCATGGTCTTGCCGCTATTTTCGCCTTTGGTGACTTCCACCTGCTGCCGCTTCGTAAAATAGGCAACGACGACATCCGCCTGGCCTTTGCCTTCGCCGATCTCGATCTCGATCTCGTCCCCACGCATCGCGGCGGTCACCGGCACGTCCAGTCCCTTGCCGCTGTCGTTCAGGCCCTTCACCTTGTCGTTGATGACGGAAAGATCCGTGCCCTTTACGTGCTCGCGGCCGTTGATAATTGCCTGCGGCGTATAGACTCCGCTGCGCCCCAGCGTCTTCGCATAGCCGTATTGACGCTCGGTGTTTTCCCTTGAACTCAAGGTGTCGGTCCAGCCGAGATAGTTCCAGTAATCAACGTGATATGAGAGCGCGACCACATCTCCCTGCACGACGAGATCGCGCAACGTCCCATCCGCCGGCGGACAGGAGGAGCAGCCCTGCGAGGTGAAAAGTTCGACAACGCCCTTGGGAGCCCTCACCTCGCCCCCTAACGCAGCACCGGCAGAGAGCAGGCTCGCAAGAAGGACCAGAGAAATGGAGCGGAAAGGCATCGGCGGCAGACCTCTTTATCAGGGCAACTGTTATCCACTATTGCTCACGGCGATCAAGAGCCTAACGCACGGGATGGCGGAAGGTAACCACCCCCTTCCGTCAAGAGAAAGTCACGAAGGGGTGAAGACCGGATATTTGATCGTCATTGCCTCGGCCAACGTTACCTGATCCCCTTCGGGGGTCGGGCCGCGGTCAGATCAGCTTCAAAAGGCCTTGGGTGAAATAGACCGCGCCCACCCCAGTCACAATCCAGCGCGTCCAGGATCTGAAGTTCGCATCGGTCATCCGCTGCAAAATGCCGTTGCCGGCACGCGCCCCGAGGATTGCGATCGGCGCCGCGAGAAGAATGGATATCCAGTCGGCCGCCGGCAGGACCGAAGCGGCATTCCAGTAGAAGACCACCTTGGTGGCATGCGAGGCGACCTGAACCGCCGCCTTGGTGGCGATCACCTTGCGCCGGTCCATCATGGTGCGGATGAAGAAGATGTCGATCGTAGGCCCGGAGACGCCGACGCCGACGGTCAAGGCTCCGGCAATCAGCCCGCAAACGAGTGCGTGAGACGGTTTCGAGGCATCGAGCTGGAGCTTTGAGACCGGCAACCATACGAGGATCGGCATCAGCCCGATTGCGATCGACACCACGACGATGTTTGGCTGGTAGTCGACGATCAGCAGGATGATGCTGGAAATGATCAGTCCGATGCCAAGGATGCCGAGGATCTTGTAATCGATATAGGCGCGGGAGAACCAGGCGCGCGAGCCGTTCGACACCATCTGGATGACGCCATGAATGGCGATCGCCGTTCCAACGGGAAAGAGGAAGAGCAGCACCCAGAGCAAAATCAGCCCGCCCGCCATGCCGAAAATTCCCGAAAGCAGCGATGTCAGGAAAACGGTGACGGCCATTCCGATGAAGATGACGATGGCCAAGGTGGTCGGACCTCCGGGAGAGGTAATGCGGCAGTGTGAGAGAGGCAGAAGACATCCGCCGGAGAAGTCTCTCCGGCGGATGTCGATCAATCGCGGATTAAGCGGCGAGGTCGCGCAGAACAGTCTGCAGAATGCCGCCGTTGTTCATGTAGATGACCTCATCGAGCGTATCGATGCGGCAGAGGATGTTGATCTCCTTCACCGTGCCGTCACCGTAGGTGATCTTGGCGATCTTCCACTCGCGCGGCTTGATGTCGCCTTCCAGACCGTCGATCTCGACGATCTCGTCACCCTTCAGGCCGAGGCTTGCCCAGGTGGTGCCCTCTTCGAAGACGAAGGGAACGACGCCCATGCCGACCAGGTTCGAACGGTGGATGCGCTCGAAGGACTGGGCGATGACGGCCTTGACGCCCAAGAGGTTGGTGCCCTTTGCGGCCCAGTCGCGCGACGAACCGTTGCCGTATTCGACGCCGGCGAAGATGACCAGCGGCGTGCCCTCGTCCTTGTACTTCATGGCCGCATCGTAGATCGACATCTCTTCCTTGGACGGATAGTGGATGGTGTAGCCACCTTCCTTGCCGTTCGGGCCGAGCATGTGGTTACGGATGCGGATGTTGGCGAACGTGCCGCGCATCATCACTTCATGATTGCCGCGACGCGTGCCGTATTGGTTGAAGTCGGCAACGGCGACACCGTTATCCGTGAGGTAGGCACCAGCCGGAGAGGCTGCCTTGATCGAACCGGCCGGAGAGATATGGTCGGTGGTGATCTTGTCGCCGAACAGGCCGAGCACGCGCGCGCCCTTGATGTTCTTGAGGCCCGAGCCCGTCTTGCCCATGCCCACGAAGTAAGGCGGGTTCTGGACATAGGTGGACTTGTTGTCCCAGGCATAGGTCTGTCCCGGAGGAACGTTGACCGCCTGCCAATTTGCATCGCCCTTGAAAACGTCGGCGTACTTCGACTCGTAGAGTTCGCGGGTGACGTATTTCAGGATGAACTCCTGCACTTCGGCAGAGGTCGGCCAGATGTCCTTGAGATAGACGGCGTTGCCGTTCTGATCTTCGCCGATCGGCTCCTTGGTCAGGTCCTTCTGCACCGTGCCGGCGAGCGCGTAGGCGACGACAAGCGGCGGTGAAGCGAGGTAGTTGGCCTGGACATCAGGCGAAATGCGGCCTTCGAAGTTACGGTTGCCCGAGAGCACACCCGAGACGATGAGGCCCTTGTCGTTGATCGTCTTGGAGATCGGCGCCGGCAGCGGACCGGAATTGCCGATGCAGGTGGTGCAGCCGAAGCCGACGAGGTTGAAGCCGAGCTTGTCGAGGTCGGTCTGCAGGCCGGACTTCGCAAGATATTCACCGACCACCTGAGATCCAGGCGCCAGCGAGGTCTTCACCCACGGCTTGGTCTTCAGGCCCTTCGCGACCGCGTTGCGGGCCAGCAGGCCGGCCGCGATCAATACCGACGGGTTGGAGGTGTTGGTGCAGGAGGTGATGGCCGCAATTGCGACGTCGCCATGACCGAGGTCGTAGTCGGTGCCTTCCACGGGATAACGTTTGTCGAGCTGACCCGGCTTTTTATAGTCGGTATCCATCGAGCCGGCGAAACCGGAGGCGATGTTTTCGAGCGGGATGCGGCCTTCTGGACGCTTCGGACCGGCCATCGACGGAACGACGTCGCCGAGGTCGAGTTCCAGCGTATCGGTAAAGACGAGGTCGGAACCGTCGCCTTCGCGCCACATGCCCTGCGCCTTCGAATAGGCTTCGACGAGCGCGATGCGCTCCTTGGTGCGGCCGGACATGTTGAGGTAGTTGATGGTTTCGCCGTCGACCGGGAAGAAACCGCAGGTCGCGCCGTATTCAGGACCCATGTTGCCGATCGTCGCGCGGTCGGCGAGCGGCATATTGTCCATGCCTGGGCCGAAGAACTCGACGAACTTGGAAACGACGCCCTTCTTGCGCAGCATCTGCACGACGGTGAGCACGAGGTCGGTCGCGGTGACGCCTTCCTTCAGCTTGCCGGTAAGCTTGAAGCCGATGACTTCAGGCAGAAGCATGGAGACCGGCTGGCCGAGCATGGCGGCTTCGGCTTCGATACCACCGACACCCCAGCCCAGAACGCCGAGGCCGTTGATCATCGTGGTATGCGAATCGGTGCCGACGCAGGTGTCCGGATAGGCGATCGTTTCGCCGTCCTCTTCCTTCGTCCAGACAGTCTGGCCGAGATATTCGAGGTTGACCTGGTGACAGATACCGGTGCCGGGGGGAACGACGCGAAAGTTCTCGAATGCCTGCTGGCCCCATTTCAGGAAGCGATAGCGCTCGCCGTTGCGCTGGTATTCGAGTTCGACGTTGCGGGCAAATGCCTGTGGGGTGCCGAATTCGTCGACGATGACCGAGTGGTCGATGACGAGGTCGACGGGAACAAGCGGATTGATCTTTTCCGGATCGCCGCCGAGCGCCTTGATACCGTCGCGCATGGCCGCGAGGTCGACGACAGCGGGAACGCCGGTGAAGTCCTGCATCAGCACGCGGGCCGGACGGTAGGCGATTTCGGCCTCAGTGAGGCCCTTGTTGTTCAGCCATTCGGCAACCGCAAGGATCTGCTCCTTCGTTACCGTTTGGCCGTCTTCAAAGCGAAGCAGGTTCTCGAGCAGCACCTTCATGGAGAAAGGCAGCTTCGAAACGCCCGGAAGGCCGTTCTGTTCGGCTTTGGGAAGACTGAAATAGACATAGTCCTTGCCGCCTACGGTAAGGACAGAACGACAATTGAAGCTGTCGAGAGATTTGGTCACGGAAAATAACCCCGCTGATATAGAGCCAACACGCGCGTGCGGACGCCTATGCACTTCATGCACATCAGGATGCGGGTACGACCATTTCCGCTGTCCGCACGAGAAGATTTTCAAAGTCTTCAGGTTCGGCGCAAGATGGAAATCACGCCGGCCGCTGGCGTGGTTGCAGTGCTTATAGATAATTTCTAAGAAGGGTTCCAGACTGCTAAGGTGGCATTGGCGGAAAATTTTTCAGTCGGGTGATTAAAATCTTAACAAAGGCAGCGAGTATGCGGCTGACGGCCGACGGTTTGGCCGCACGACGCGGTGAAGACCTGATTTTCAAGGACATCTGCTTTGATCTGAAAACGGGCGAAAGCCTCGTGCTCACCGGCCGCAATGGCTCGGGAAAATCAACCCTGCTGCGTGTGATGGCCGGACTGCTTCGTCCGGAGAGCGGTCGGGTAGAGTGGTACTCCGAATCAGCCGAATCGGGCATGCGCGCCGCCGAAGCCTGCCACTACCTCGGCCACCGCAATGCCATGAAGGCGGAACTCTCCGTCGCCGAGAACCTCACGTTCTGGAAAGATTTCTTCGGCGATGTCAGAGGCGGCCATGGCCTGCCGGTTTACCAAGCCGCCGAACTGGTGGGTCTCGGAAGCATCGTCCATCTGCCGTTCGGCTATTTGTCGGCCGGACAGCAACGGCGCATGGCCTTTGCAAAGCTCCTCGTCGCCTATCGCCCCGTCTGGATTCTCGACGAACCGACGGCAGCGCTTGACGTAAATGCGGAAGGGGTGTTCACGACATTGATCAAAGCGCACCTTTCCGAAGGTGGCATACTGCTCGCCGCGACTCACCAGCCGCTCGGACTGGAGAATGCAAGGGAATTGCGGATGACGGGGTTTTCGGGTGTTGGGGAGGGGAGATGGTGACCGTCCTGCCCTTCATTACCCCCCTCTGCCCTGCCGGACCCTGCCGCCTCCCCCGCAAGCGAATGGCTATGGTGTATGGGGCCCGGGACACTGCGGCACTCTTAACCCTCCCCCTTGTGGGGAGGGTGGCCGGCAGGCGGGAGGGGTCTTATGGGGACAGAAAACCCCTCCCCAACCC
>NZ_PVBN01000013.1 GCF_002968635.1 Neorhizobium alkalisoli
TACGCGTAGTCGAAGATCATCGCTTAGTGCCTGTGCCATCATCCACCTCTCCGCTGTGGATGTTGAATCAGCTTCGGCTCGCCCCGTCACCTCACAATCGATTCATCGATTACAGGACCTGCTCTAGCCAGGGCATGGGCGAGCGCACGGCCGGGGTCGCTGATTGGCTCATAGGGTTCCTCCTGCAAATGAGGAGCAAATCATACCTTTGCAGGCGGCATTCGGAAAACGACTTTTGCTAAATCGATCCATCACTGCATTTGATGGAGCTCAAGGAGTTCCGGGCGGATCGATCGCCGGAGGGTGGGCGCGCGCAAGCCGGGCCTCCCGCCAGATGGTGAAGATGCCGGCGGCGATGACGACCGTGCAACCGGCGACCACGTTCACCGTCATTACCTCGCCGAAAAGGAAGACGCCCATCAGGCAGACGATCACGGTCTGGATATAGGACATCGGCTGTACGACGACGGCATCGAGCAGGTCATAGGCGCGGATCAGGAGATAGTGCCCGCTCATGCCGGTGATGCAGAGGGCGAGCATCCAGAACCAGTCACCGAGCGTGATGTGCGTCCAGTAGAACGGACCGACGAACGTAATCGCCAGCGCCCCGGCGACGCCGGTGTAGAAGAAGGCGGTGTCGGGCGTGTCGGTCCGGCTCGCGAGCCGCGTCATGATCGAGTAGACCGCAAACATCAGCGTGCCGACGATAGGGATGATGATCTTTGCATCGAACGTCGCCTGCATCGGGTTGATGATCATCAGGATGCCGATAAAGCCGATGCCGATGGCAGCCCAGCGGCGCCAGCCAACTCGCTCTCCGAGAAACGGCACCGAAAGACAGGCGACGACCAGCGGCGTTGCGGCAAAGATGGTATGGGTGGAGGCGAGGCCGACCCGCGCGAAGGAGAAGATCGACACCACGATCTGGGTCACGAGGAGCACGCCGCGAGCGATCTGCAGCCATGGCCGGTTGGCTGCGACGACGCCTTTCAGTCCGACCGGCGAGCGGCCTGCGAGAAACAGCGCAAAGCCCGCAAAGGCCCAGTAGCGGATCATCGTCACGAAGATCGGCGGATAGGCTGTGCCGAGATGTTTCGAGATGCCGTCCTGAACGGAAAAGATGGCCACGGCCGAAAGCGCGCAGAGAATGCCGATGGACCGAGGTGTCATGCGGGAGGTCTACTTCTGGGGCCGGTCGCACCGGCAGAAAGCGCCGGGCAGGGGAGGAACGGAATAATTAGTCCGTTTCCGGCCGTTCTCCAAGATGTCAGGAGATCTGCTTTTGCGAATACCTGCCATGCGTCAGGCGGGAAAGAGATCGACCGCCGAGCCCCACGGGTTCTAAGGCGTACGTATCACCTGGCGAACTTGCGCGCACCGGCGACACAGAGGATCACCGCGACCGTCACCGCAAACATCGCCCAGCTTACGGATTCGCGCAGAAGGGTCGCAGCGAGAGCCAGCCCGAGGAACGGCTGCAGGAGCTGCAACTGACCGACCGAGGCGATGCCGCCCTGGGCGAGGCCGCGATACCAGAAGACGAAGCCGATCAGCATGCTGAACAGCGAGACATAGGCGAGGCCGGCCAGTGCCGGAGCTTCGATGCCGGAGAAGTTTTCAGGCATGGTGGCGAACGCGGTAACGATCATCGGCGGCAGCGACAGGACGAGCGCCCAGGAAATCACCTGCCATCCGCCGAGCCTCCGCGAAAGCCTGGCGCCTTCGGCATAACCGAGACCGCAGACGATGACGGCCGCCAGCATCAACGCATCGCCGAGCGGCGAGGCCGTCAGTCCCTGGGCCAGCGCGAACCCGGCCACCAGCCCGCTTCCGAGGATCGAGAACAGCCAGAATGCGGGTTTTGGTCTTTCTCCGCCCCGGATGACGCCGAAGATCGCCGTCGCAAGCGGCAGCAGACCGATGAAGACGATGGAATGCGCCGAGGTGACGTGCTGCAGCGCAAGCGCGGTCAGCAGCGGAAAGCCGACCACGACGCCGAGGGCGACCACGACCAGAGATGTGACGTCGCTCCGCGACGGCCGCTTCTCCCGAAACAGCAGGAGCAGCCCGACTGCCAATATTCCCGCGATCGCGGCCCGCGCGACCGTCAGGAACACCGGATCGAATTGCATCACCGCCACGCGGGTGGCGGGAAGCGAGCCGCTGAAGATGACCACGCCGATAAACCCGTTGATCCATCCGGCTGCTGTACGGTCCATGAAGCACTCCATCATTTTCCAGTTCTTATCCGTCACGGTGAGTGGCTTGGCCAGCTACGGTCTGATACGGTTTCGCGAAACTGTTATGGTGAAGGATGCAGTACGGATGAACGGTGAGGCGGCGGGCAGCACCCGGGTGTCGATGGTCATGACCACGATCAGACAGCGCATCGCCGGCCGCAGCCTGACGCCGGGCGCCAAGCTGCCATCGGTTCGCGGGCTGGCAGGCACGCTCAAGGTCTCCACCTCGACGGTGGTCGACGCCTATGAACGTCTCGTCGCCGAAGGGGCGATCCTGTCGAGGCCGGGCTCGGGCTTTTATGTCGCGAGCCAGGCGGCGCCGTTCTCGCTCTCCGAGGTCGGGCCCAAGCTCGACCGCGCCGTCGATCCCTTCTGGGTATCCCGCCAATCCCTGGAAGCGGGCGAGGGCGGGCTGAAGCCGGGTTGTGGGTGGCTGCCGCCGTCGTGGCTTCCGGAAGAGAGCATCCGCCGGGCGCTGCGGGCGCTTTCCCGTAGCGAAGGCCCTTCACTGGCCGATTACGGCTCGCCGCTGGGTTTGCCGCCGCTTCGCCAGATCATTGCGCGGCGGATGGCCGAACGGGGGATCGAAGCGTCGCCGGATCAGGTCATGCTGACCGAATCCGGAACCCAGTCGATCGATCTTCTGTGCCGTTTTCTCATCGAACCCGGTGATACGGTGCTGGTCGACGATCCCTGCTACTTCAACTTCCATGCCTTGCTGCGGGCTCATCGGGCAAAGATCGTCGGCGTCCCTTACACGGCCTCAGGCCCCGATCTTCAGGTTTTCGCCGAGACCTGCGCGGAGCATCGGCCGCGGCTCTACATCACCAATTCCGCCATTCACAATCCGACGGGTGCCGTGCTTTCCCCGGTGGCGGCCCATCGTGTCCTGAAGCTTGCGGATCAGTTCGACCTCACTGTCATCGAAGACGACATATTCGCGGATTTCGAGCATGTCGCCGCGCCGCGTCTGGCCGCCTTCGACGGGCTCGACCGGGTCATCCATATCGGCAGCTTTTCGAAGACCCTGTCTGCCTCGGCTCGCTGCGGCTTCATTGCCGCCAAGCCCGAATGGATCGATGGCCTGACCGACCTCAAGATCGCCACCACCTTCGGCGGCGGGAGGCTGACCTCGGAACTGGTCCTCAACGTATTGAGCGACGGCAATTATCGCAGACACGTAGACGCTCTGCGGACGCGTCTGTCCCAGGCGATGGCCGATGTTTCGGCAAAACTGAAGGGCCTCGGCATCACGCCCTGGATCGAACCGCAGGCGGGCATGTTTCTCTGGTGCCGGTTGCCGGACGATGTGGATGCGGCCGGCGTTGCGCGGGTGGCGCTGGAAAGGAATGTCGTGCTGGCACCTGGAAATGCGTTCAGCCTGTCGCAATCTGCGACGAACTTCATGCGCTTCAACGTTTCCCAGATGCTCGGCCCGCGCGTCTTTGACGTGCTTCGCGATGCCATCTCGCAGGCCAAGGCTCCAAACGGCCGCTAAGCCGGAACCTTTTCCTTCAGCAGGCCGGAAACCATCACCAGAAACGCCTCCGCGGCCTTCTTCGAGGCGGCCTGAGGATCCTCTGCGCCGGCAATCCAAAGTGCTGCGCTGAGCGTCGCGCCATTGACGAGGCGCGCGGTCGCCTCCGCGTCCACGTCCCGGATCGTGCCTTCATCGATCAGCGTCTGGACGCGCGCCGTCATGCTACGGATACAGGCGTTCTGGTTCGGCCAGCTCGAGGGATCGCCGAGCACCGCCGGCCCGTCGAGCAGCATGATGCGGCGGATTTCCGGCTCCAGCGCCATCTCGATATAGGCGATATTTTCATCGACGAAGCCCTGCCAGGCCGTTTCCGCCTTGCTGGAAATGGCGCAAAGCCGGTCGGACATTTCTGCATCGATTTCGGAAATGACGGCCTGCATCAGCCCCTTCTTGTCGCCGAAATGGTGGTAGAGAGCGCCGCGCGTCAGCCCCGCCTGGGCGGTGAAGTCGTCCATCGACGCTTCCGCATAACCTTGCGTGGCAAAGGCGTGGCGTGCTGAGGCGATCAGCTTGGCGCGGGTTTCGGCGATCATTTCCTTGCGCGGCTTATGGGCCATGCGGAACTCCAGAAATTTATTCGCATACGATGCGTATGTTAATTGACATACGAGACGTATGCTACTATTTAGCTCTCATACGCGGCGTATGTAAAGGTCATCCCAACATAACTCAAGGAGCCCGTAATGCCCAATCCCTATGGTGAAATATTCCGGAGGCCGGGGACGAAAGCTTTCTCCGCCGCGGGTTTTATAGCCCGCCTGCCGCTGCCGATGACGACGATTGGCGCTGTCGCGATGCTGTCGCAGACCCACGGTGAATATTGGCTTGCGGGGGCGGTATCGGCCACCTTCGCGCTCGCCAATGCCTTCATCTCTCCGCAGGTCTCGCGCTGGATAGATGCGAGAGGTCAGTCGGCGGTTCTCGTTCCGACGACCATCGTCACCTTTCTCGCCCTGGTCGGGCTTGCCGTCGCGGCCTGGCAGCGATGGCCGAACTGGACGCTCTTCGCCTTTGCTCTTGTTGCCGGCCTGATGCCGAGCATGATGGCGATCGTAAGAGCCCGCTGGACGGAGATCTACCGCGATCAGCCTGAGCTCCATACCGCCTTCGCGTTTGAATCCGTGCTCGACGAGGTGGTCTATATCTTCGGCCCGGTGGTCGGTATCGGCCTCAGCGTTTCCCTCTTCCCGGAAGCAGGCGTTCTCGCCTCTGCCGCCTTCCTCGCCATCGGCACCGCCCTCTTCGTCGCCCAGAAATCGACCGAACCCAAGGTCGATCCGCAGCGCGAAACCGGCAGCGGTTCGGTCATGCGGCTCCTCTCCATGTGGTTCGTGGTGACGGTCTTTGCCGGCATGGGCACGATCTTCGGAACGGCCGAGGTTTCGGTGGTCGCGTTTGCGGAGGCCATGGGCAATAAGGGCGCGGCGAGCTACATCCTCTCGGCCTATGCCGCCGGTTCGTTTGTCGTGGGTCTCGTCATCGGCGCCATCAAGTTCAAGACGCCGCTCGCCCGCCGCCTGATTTTCGCGAGCCTGATCGCCGCCGTCACTACGCTGCCCATGCCTTTCGCCGACAATCTCTGGGTGCTGACGCTGGTGGTTTTCCTGGCCGGTGCGGCGATCTCGCCGACCTTCATCACCGGCATGAGCCTGATCGAGCGCATCGTGCCCTCTTCGCAGCTTACCGAGGGCATCACCTACGCCATGACCGGCGTCGGCATTGGCTTCGCGCTCGGCTCCTCGGTCGCCGGCTGGACGATCGATGCCTATGGCGCCTCGAACGGCTTCTGGGTTGCGGTCGCCGGCGGCCTCACGGCCCTCGCCACCATGCTGCTCGGTTACGGCCGTCTCAGCAACCCATCGCGGCAGGTGGCCCCGCCATCTGCCGCATTGAACCCGGCAGAGTAAGCGGTTTCCCGCACACCGGGCCGGCACTCGACAGATCTGGATCGGCCTTTGGTGCCCTGAGCCGCCCGTGGTAGATTGCCCCGGGCGGACTTTTGCGAAAGCTGGCGAGCCGGGGCTTTGGGCGATGCATTCCAGGTCCTGCGGCTCCCCATCTGTAGGAGAGTGTCATGCCGACAGCAGCAACCTCAACCGTCGAAGAAGAAGAAATCCGCACGCGCGTGGATGGTTTGGCGCACGCATTGCGCGCCAAGGACGTCGATGCCCTGATGGCCTATTACGCCGCGGACACCGTGGTCTTCGACATCAGGCCACCCGCGCAGATCCGGAGCGCGGATGCCTATCGAAAGAACTTCGAAACATGGTTCGCCTCGATTGAAGGAGCGATCGATTATGAACTCCACGACTTGCAGATTGCGGCGAATGGCGATGTCGGATTCTGCCACAGCCTGAGCCACGTCAGGAGCTTAAGGACAGGCGGAGACAAGGTCGACTACTGGGTCCGCGTGACATCCGGCTTCCGCAAGGTCGAGGGCCGGTGGCTGATCGCCCACGAGCATATCTCGATGCCGATCGATCTCCAGACCATGCAGGCACAGCCGGGATTTCAACCATAGCTCTGCAACGAGCCTTCCGCCTCCATTCAATATCGGAACCGTCACTTCCGCAGCCGCTCGAAATAAAAGCGTTCCATCTCTGGCACATAGCGCACCAAGGTAAAGCCCGCTTTCTCCAGCAAACGTCGTGAAGCGGTATTTTCCCGGCGGGCGAAGGCCGCGACTTTCGGCAGTTTCAGAGCTTCGTCCGCCTCTTGCAAAGCAGCCGTCGTCAGCTCGCTGCCGAACCCTTTTCCCCAGGCATCGGGGTGAAAATAGTAGCCGAGTTCGACGCCCCAGCCGGGGTCGAAGGGATCGTCGTAAAGCCCGCCCCAGCCGATGACCCGATTGCTCTCCTTGAGCTCTGCCGTCCAAGGCGCATACCCGTCCCTGCGGCGCCGCCACTCATGCACCGCCACCCGTCGCCGACATTCCTTCAATGAGCGGTCTACGTGAGTGAACTGCATGGCTTTTGGATCGCCCAGGAATTCGAAAAGCTCGGGGACGTCTGCAAGCCGGGGACGCCGGAGGATCAGTCTTTCCGTGACGATCATCGACATCAGCCCGGATTACGCGCGGCGCTTGATTGCCCAGGCATCCCGCTCCGCCGTTACCGTCGCTGCATCGCCGAGCTTGATGCGGCCGGTGCTGCGCGGCACTGCGTTCCAGCCGAAGAGGGGACCCGGCACCCGCCGGTCGGCGGACATGCGGATGCGGCCCATGGCTGCCATCGGGCTCGGTGCTTCGCGGGAGCCCGTCTGCTGGTCCTGGGTAGTCATGATGCAGCGGGCGCAGGGTTTGACGAAGTCGAAGCGGATACCGGAAATCTCGACGCCTTCCCAGTTGTCTTCCTCGAAGGGCTCGTCATGATCGAGCACGATATTCGGCCGGAAACGCTCCATGCCGATAGAGCCCTCGTCATGCTTTTCCATGTCGGCATTGAGGGCAGCGAGCGATCCGGTCGTGGTGATCAGCACCTGATAGCCGTCCGCGAAGGTGACGGGCGTATCCGGCCCCGCCCATTCGGCGCTCGCCGTACGCGTCGACTGGTCGTCGAAGAAGACCAGCCGGATGTCGCGGCCCAGCCAGCCTGAAAGGGTCTCGTTGACCGCATCATCAGCCACCGCCGCGCTGACTATCGATTTCCATACCGCCACGTCCAAGCGACGGTCGGTCGGCGGCTGCTTCACCTCGATCTCGCCCTTGCCGTCGATCGCGAAGCGGAAGCCGCCGTCTCCAGGCGTCACCTGAAGCTGCGCCAGCGCCTGCAGTTCCCGCTGCGTGATGAAATGGCCGGAAGGATCGGTCACCATCATCCGTCGGTCGCCGGGAATGCCTTCCGGTCCGATTTCCGCCTCGGCGAGGGTAATGCCGCGGCCGCTCTTCAGTGGATAGAAGTTGAGTTCGCTCACGCGCATGATGATATCCCTCAGATTTCGTCGACGAAGAGGTCGAGCACTGTTTTCAGCCGTTCGTGCCGCTCGTGCGCCAGAGCGCGTCCTGTGGCGGTCTGGAAACCGTCGGCGAGCTTGAACAGCTTGACTGCAAAATGGTCGATGGCGAAGGCCTTGTCGTCCAGTGGCCGGTCCTTTGCGAGCGGATCGACGGGATCGTAGAGGCCGGAGCCCATGCGGCCGGCGATGTAGAAGCAGCGGGCCGCCCCCACCATGCCGATCGCATCCAGCCGGTCGGCATCCTGCAATATCTTCGCTTCCAGCGTCTCCGGCGTGATGTTTGCCGAAAAGCTGTGGGTCGTGATCGCATGTGCCACGGCTTCGATATCCGCCTTGCTCCAGCCGATGCCGGCAAGAATGTCTGCGGCCTTTTCCGCCGCCAGTCGCGAAGCCTGCGATCTCAAGGGCGAGTTCTTCTCGACCGCGACGCAATCGTGGAGCAGCACCGCGGCTGCGAGTACCCGGCCGTCGCCGCCCTCCTGCGCATGGATGCGCAGGGCGTTGCGGAAGACGCGCAGGATATGGGCGATGTCGTGGCTGCCGTCGTCGCCTTCCGTCGCGTGCGGGATCAGGGTTCTGGCAAGCTCCTCGAAAGGCGAGAAGGCTGCGGCAAGCGAAACGGTCACGATGCGGGTTCCTGCGAATCGGCGAGTTCGGGTTCACCGTTCTTCTTCACCAGAATGCGCTGGTAGAAAAGCCCGATGCCGATCAGCACCGCGCCGAGGCCGATGAACGAGACTGCCCTGAGGATGCCTTCGAGGTTCGACATGTCGACGAGGAACACCTTCACGACCGCGACGAGGACCAGGCCGGCGGATGCAAGCCGCAGGCTCTTGGCGTCAAGCCTCGAGCCAAGCGCCAGCAGTGCCACGCCGATCAGCAGCCAGACCACCGAATAGGTATAGGTTTCGCCCTGCAGGAAGCCTTTCCAGTCGGCGATGTTCTCGCCCTGCCAGAAGCGGCGCACCGAAAGCGTCGCCCAGAGGAAGCCGAGCACGGCGCCGGCGAGCGCCAGCATGACGACATAGGGCTGCGGCCGCCGCCCGCGCGCATACCAGGCGACGAGGCCATAGGCGAGCGCCGGCAGAAGATAGCCGATGAGCAGCAGGTTGAAGAAGGGCCAGGGGCCGGTGCTCTCGCCGCTGAAATAGGGGTTCAGCGCGAAGAGATGCAGCGACAGCACGTTGAGCGTCGCGATCACGCCGGCAATCATCGAACCCCAGCGGAAGACCGGGCTCGGAGACTTGAGATCGAGGGTCAGCAGCACGCCCGAGAAGCCGACCGTCACCAAGGTATAGATCGACTGTTCGCCAAGCGTCGGCACCCGGTCGTCCAGCACGCCGCCGTTCATTGCGTGCCGCACCAAGACGGCGACCGTCATCAGGCCGGCGAGCGAGGCGAGCGCCTGCATGACGTTGCGGATGCGGAAATCCGGGGAATCTCTAAGCAGCCAGGCGGTTGCGATCGCAAGCAGCGTCGGAATGCCGTAGCCTGGCAGCAAGGCGTTGAAGAAGGGCGTCGTGCCGAGGCTGTTGATGCCGACCAGCGTCGGTTCCCAGGCGATACGGCCGAAGACGATCAATGTGGCGGCCGCCATCATCCAGGGCAGCGCTGGCCAGGAGCGTATCTGCATCGCCAGAACGTAGGCGAAGCCGAGAACCGAAAGCAGGATCGTCGTCACGATGCCGTTGGTCAGCGCATGCAGCGAAAGCGCAAAGCCTGCGAAGGAGCCGGCGACGAGAAGATTGGCCGGCCAGTCGATAGGAGAGCCGATCCGGTCCTCCGTCGTTTCCGCGCTCCTGCGAAACAGCCAGTCTGCGCCGGCAAGCAGAACCACGCCGAGAGCGAGGCCATAGAGCCCGTGCGTCCAGTCGCGGCCGAGATTGCCGAAGTTGAGGAAGCTGATTATCGCGAGCGTCACCGGCAAGGCCGGCATCAGCACGCTCCAGAGGACCGAGAATTCAGGCTCAGTGCTGCGGAATCGCCTCAGGAAGGCAAAACCGAGAAGCGTGAAAATCGCGCCGAGAGCCAGGCTGATGACGATCTCGTGTGTATAGGTCAAGACCGCCACAGGCTGACCTTCGGTCGGCGGCGGTGGAATGTAGTCGAGCAGCAGAAGCGCTGTCAGCGCGATGGCGAGTACGGCGCCTGCAGAGGAGATCAACGCCGGCCAGACCGCATAGGCCCGGCTCGCGCCGAGCGCCGCGAGCGCGGCGATCACCGCGGCAGAGGCGAAGAGCGGGTCGATTCCGGCCGGAAAATCCGCAAGCAGCATGGCAAGCGCCGGCAGGACCGCCATGATCGAGACCGACAGCGTGATCTGCAGAGGTGAACGCCCGAGAAGCGCGCTCCAGCCGGGCTTCGCCGGCCGGTCCAGGCCGTATCGTGCACCGGGCCAGAAAAAGCCTGTGCCGGCGATCATCACGATCAGCGTCAGCGTCGGCGGCATGGCGTCGAATTCGTCCGCGCCCATCGCGTAAGCGATGACCCAGAGCCCGATGCCGATATTGGCAAGCGTCGGCACGACGGTCCACCGGCGGAAGCGCGAGGCGGCGTTGACCGCAAACCAGGTGAGGCCGAGGAAGAGGAAGAGCGCATGGGCGCTCGGCTCCTCGCTCGCCACCAGTGCCGGCGTGATCAACGAGGCGAGCAGTCCAAGCCCGGCCAGCGCCTGTCCGTGCAGCAGCGAGAGCGCGATCGTCGCGAAGGAGACGAGGGCCAGCAGGATGAAGGCGCTCGTCGGCCCGATGAATTCGTAGACTGCATAGGCCGCGAAAACCGCGCCGAGCAGCGTCACAGCGCCTGCCGCCGTCAGCGCGCCGGGGATCATCGCATTCCTGAAGCGCTCCGAGGCCTGCGGCATGGCGCGCCGCCGCACCACTTCGCCGCCCACCATCAGGACAAGGCCGAACAGGAAGGCGAGGGTGAGGCGTGCGGCAGGCCCCAGCAGGCCGGCCTCGATCGAATAGCGCACCAGGAAAATGCCGCCGAAGGCAAGTGCCACGCCGCCCACCCAGACCGGCCAGCGGGCGCCGAGATAGCTCTCGAGATTTTCCTTCGTTTTCGGCTTGGCAGCCGGTTGAGGTGCCGTGGCGGGTATGAGATTTTCCTGACCGGCTCCGAGTTCGCTTTCCTCGGCATTCGCCGATGCCGCTGCGAGATCTTCGGCGGTCGCCGCATCCTCGACGCCTTCGCGCGCCGCGAGTTCGACCGGCGATGCCGGTTCGTCTGCGGTCGCCTCGGCCGCCGCTTCGGCGGAAGCCGCGGTCACCGCCGCTGGAAGCGGAAGCCCCTGCCGCGCCAGGAGATCGGCCTTGACCGCCTCCAGTTCCTTTTCCAGTCCGGTGATGCGGTTGGATGCCCGGCGGTGCAGGCCAAACACCAGGATGACGAGAAACAGCAGCAGGATTTCGGTCATCGGCGGGCTCGCGGATGGAGGAATTGTTCCAGGCTTTATACAATTGCCGGGTGAGGAAAGGGAAGAGCCACCCCTTTCGTCCAATCGAATGACGAAGCCATGGAAAGCGTTACCCTTTCCAAGTTTCCTACGCCGATTTCAGTCGCTCCGCTTGGTGGGCGCCGCGGGCGCCCGTGCCGAAAACCGCAGCAGGATGTTGCCGGCAAAATCGTCTTGTGCACAAAATTTGATCTATCATAAAATATGATGACTTTGTGTGCAATTTCAGCTTGCGCAACAGCAGAAGAAAGGCTTGGATGGCCATCAAACAAAAAACCTCCAGGGGACGACCTTTCATGATCTCGCGCAGACTGCTTTCCAAACTTTCCGCCGTCACGGCGCTGGCGCTTGCCGCCGGTTTCACTATGCCGGCCCTACCGGCCTTGGCGGAAACGCCGGTCAAGGTGACGCTTGACTGGAAGTTCGAGGGGCCGGCTGCCGGTTTTCTGCTTGCCCAGGACAAGGGTTACTTCAAGGCGGAAGGCCTCGACGTCACGATCGACACCGGCAACGGCTCGGTCGAGGCAATCCCGCGGGTCGCCACCGGCGCCTATCAGATCGGTTTCGGCGACATCAATTCGCTGATCAAGTTCCTCGACGAGGATCCGTCGCAGAAGATCAAGATGATCATGATGGTCTACGAGCGCCCGACCTTTGCCGTCGTCGGCCGCAAATCGCTCGGGGTCACCACCGATCCCAAGTCGCTCGAGGGCAAGAAGCTCGGCGCGCCGCCGCCGGATGGCGCCTTCGCCCAGTGGAAGGCCTTCAAGCAGGTCGCCAAGATCGACGACAGCAAGATCGCCATCGAATCGATCGGTTTTCCGGTCCGTGAGCCGATGCTCGCCCAGGGCAAGGTCGATGCCGTCTTCGGTTTCGCCTTCTCGGTCATCCTGAACCTCAAGGCGCAGGGCATCAAGGACGAGGACATCGCCACGATCCTGATGGCTGAAAACGGCCTCAACCTCTACGGCAACGGCATTACGGTCAACGCTGACTTCGCTGCCAAGAATCCGGCCGCCGTAAAGGGTTTCGTGAAGGCGCTCGCCAAGGGTTTTGCCGATGCCGTCGCCAAGCCGGAAGAAGGCGTTGCCGCCGTCCTGAAGCGCAACGAGACGCTGAACAAGGACATCGAGCTGCAGCGCCTCAACATGGCGAATTCCATGAACATCAAGACCCCTTATGTCGTCGCCAACGGTTTCGGCGGCATCGATCCGGCTAGGCTCACCGCCTCGATCGATACGCTGAAGGTCTCCATGGGCCTCAAGGGCAATGTGAAGGCCGATCAGGTGTTCGACGCAAGCTTCCTGCCCCCCAAGGAAGAGCGAATGCTTCCTTGATCGTCGATGGAGAACCCGGGTCAAACCGGGTTCTCTCTCGTCTCAAATGATGAATGACTGCGGAGAGACGCCGTTGGCGCACCTCGTTTCCCCCTTGGTTTCCATTGAAAATGTCGACATGCGTTATGGCGGCGCGAACGGCACGCTCGCCGTGTCCGGCCTCAGCATGAAGGTCGGCAAGGGCGAGTTCGCGGCGGTCGTCGGTCCGTCCGGCTGCGGAAAATCGACGCTGATGAAGCTCGTCACCGGCCTGCATATCCCGCAGGGCGGCGGTGTGATCGTTGCCGGCAAGCAGGTCACGGAGCCGGTGTCGATCGTCGGCATGGCTTTCCAGAACCCCACAATGCTGCCCTGGCGCACGACGCTCGACAACATCCTCCTGCCGCTGGAAATTGTCGAACGGCACCGCCACCGGCTGCGCAAGCATAAGGCGGAATATGTCGAGAAGGCCGAGCGCCTGCTTGAGACCGTCGGGCTGAAGGGCTTCGGCTCGAAATTCCCGTGGCAGCTTTCGGGCGGCATGCAGCAGCGCGCCAATCTCTGCCGGGCGCTGATCCACGAGCCGGAACTCCTGATGCTCGACGAGCCCTTCGGCGCGCTTGACGCGTTCACCCGTGAAGAACTCTGGTGCGTCATTCGCGACCTGCACGCGGCGCAGGGCGTCACCATCGTCCTCGTTACCCACGACCTGCGCGAGGCGACCTTTCTGGCCGACCGCATCTTCGTCATGAGCGCGCGTCCCGGTCGGGTGCTGAAGGAGCATGTCGTGCCCTTCGCCCGGCCGCGCGAGCTGGACCTCATGTACGAGAAGGGCTTCAACGACATGGTGCATGAACTGCATGGCGAGATCGCTCAGGCGCGGGTGGCCGCATGAGCATCGCCGCCGAGAACGCTGCCGCCACACCGGCAAAGCCGCTCGCCCGGATCAACTGGGTCGCGCTGGCGCCCTGGCTTTACACGATCGGCTTGTTCGTCCTCTGGGAGCTGCTGGTCATCGCGCTCGAAATGCCGCCCACCATCCTGCCGGCGCCCTCCCGCGTTTTCCAGGCGATCCTGCAGTATTGGTCGCCGATCTGGAAGAATTCGCTGCAGACCCTCTACACCACCACGCTCGGTTTCGCGATTGCGGTCGTGGCGGGTCTCGGCATCGGCCTTTTCATCGGCTGGTCGAAGACGATCTATGCCGGCCTCTATCCGCTGATGATCGGCTTCAACGCCATTCCCAAGGTCGCGCTGGTGCCGATCCTCGTCATCTGGTTCGGCATTGGCACGATTCCGGCGGTCCTGACCGCCTTCCTGATCTCCTTCTTCCCGATCGTCGTCAATGTTGCGACCGGGCTTGCCACCATCGAGCCGGAGACCGAGGACGTGCTGCGCGCGCTCGGCGCCAGGAAGATGGATATCATGCTGAAGGTCGGCATCCCGCGCTCCATGCCCTATTTCTTCGGCTCGCTGAAGATCGCGATTACGCTCGCCTTCGTCGGTTCCGTCGTCTCGGAAACGGTTGCCTCCAATTACGGCCTCGGCAACATGATGAGTTCCGCCCAGAGCCAGTTCAACGTGCCGCTCGTCTTCGCCGGCCTGCTGATGCTGGCCGTGGAAGGCATCGCCATGTACGCGCTCATGGCCTGGATCGAGAAGCGCATGACCGGTTGGGCGCACCGCTCCACGATGGCGCAATAGACGGCTCCCGAATCCTGCTTCCCTTGGGTGCATCTTGTTTTGTCCATATGACCTTTACATTTGGTTCATTTGGACTACCTTTGCGATTGATGCCAACAAGGACAGGTCCCCGTGGAAGTCGCGCCGAAAAAGCATGATGCCGAGCAACTGGCGGCCGTTGCCCTGAAGGCTTTCGGCAATGTGATGGGCGAGTGGGGGGTATCCCTCAACGAGGCGGCCGGTTTGGCGGATATGTCGGACAGCACCTGGAAGCGTGCGAGGAAGCCCGGTTATGCCGGCGGGCTCACCAAGGACCAGATGCTGCGGCTCAGCGCCGTGATCGGCATCTATAAAGCCCTGAAGCTCTATTTCAGCGAGCCGATCGCCAGCCGTTGGATGACGCTCCCGAACAGCGGCCCGTTGTTTGAGGGCGCCCGTCCGGTGGATACGCTGATCGAGGAGGGGTTGCCGCAGTTTTTGAGGGTGCGCAACTATCTCGACGCGCTGCGGGGCGGCGCGTGATTATCACGGCGCTGAGCGACCGGGGCCTGGTGCGCCTGATCCCGGCGACCTACCACAAGCCACCCAGCCTGCGCGGCCTCGTCGACAGCGACGAGGAGCTGGAGATCCTGGCCGAGATCGAGGGACTGACAAGCGCTCGCCTGATCGCCGAGCGGGGGCTGAACCTGCATCTCGATCGTCGGGAACTTGCCTGGAAGCGCCGCAGGCACGACCTGCAGGTCTATGGCAACAGCCATATCAACGCTGCCTTCACCTATACCCGCGCGGGCGGTAACCGCTTCAACGCCGAAAGCCGTGGCGCCTGGTATTGCAGCTGGGACACGATGACCTCGATCGCGGAAGTCGCCTACCACAAGACGAGGGAGCTGCGTTTCATCGGGCTATTCGAGGAGACGGCGCGATATGTCGAACTGCTCGCCGATTTCATCGGCGACTTTCCCGACATCAGCGACGAGGCATCACACCCCGCACTCGACCCCGATCCGGCTCTTGGTTATCCGCAAGGGCAGTTGCTCGCCGAAAAATTGCGGCGGGAGGGACATGACGGGCTGATCTATCCATCGGTGCGCCATCAGGGCGGACGCTGCCTTGTGGCGTTCGAGCCGACGGCGATCCGTAACGTCCGGCCGGGCGCCGCTTGGGACATCGTCTGGCAGGGTTCGCAGGACTTCAGCGTCAATGCCGTCTGAGACCGGTTCACGGGCTCAAGGATAGAAGTCTTCGAAGGTTTTGCGCACCAGGTCCGGCCTCCTCGTAAGGCCAGACCTGGTGCATCCTTTCCTTCAGGTCCGCGCTGTCGCCAGTTCGTCCGCACCGTGAGGAGTCGGAGGTCCGCTCGCACCGGCAGTGTCGCGCGATTTTACCTGAGGGTCTGGAATCTGTTCGGGTTGCCTGTCGAAAGCGAGCTTGATCGCCTTCGTCAGGTCGCGGCTGGCATTCCACCAATCGCCGCTATTTGTCCAGTATCGAAGTGTAACTTTCGTGCCACTGGAATCGAATTCCGCAACGAAGGCGGCGGGTGCGGGATCGTCCTGCACGCGCCTGTCGTCGCGGGCCATCTGGAGGAGCTTCGCCTGTGCTGAGCCAATGTCCTCGTCCGCGTCGATATGGACGGAAATCTCGTTGCGGCGGGTTCTGCGCCGGCTGTAATTGGTGATCGGCACGTTCCAGAGGGTCGAGTTCGGTGCAAGGCGATAGATTCCGTCAGCCGTCTTCAGTTCGGTCGCGAAGAGGCCGACTTCGATGACGGTCCCGGTGACGCTGCTGGTCTCGATCGTCTCGCCGACGCGGAAGGGGCGAAGCACGAGCAGCATGATACCGGCGGCGATATTCTGCAGCGTGCCCTGCAGCGCCAATCCGACCGCGAGGCCGATCGCGCCGAGGGCTGCGAGGATCGACGCCGTCTGCACGCCGAACTGTCCGAGCACCATGACGATGACCAGGATCAGGACCACGTAGCGGATGATGTTGGAAAAGAACTGGGCAAGGGTGGCGTCGATGCCGTGTATGCGCGACAGCCCGCTATGGGCCCAGTTGCTCAGCATCCGCGCGGCGATCCAGCCGACGACGAGAAGCACCAGGGCGCCGATCACGGCAAAGGAATACTGCACCGCCAGCGCGCTCAATTGAGCGAGCGCCGCTCTTGTCGCCACAACGAAATCCGATGCCTGTTCCATCCGGCCGGCTGCTCCTTTCTCCGAAGTGCCCGTAATTGGGGCAGGAGGCCTGGAGGTCAAGTCAAAAAAGAAGACCTTTTTATCATGCTTCTAAATCATTGGTAAAATTAGATTTTCAGCTCGGAAGCAATTTCGAGGGGCAATACGAAGGATGCCCGGCCATCCGTTTCCGCCCCGCGGCCGATGCTTTTGACCGCCGCAATCAGACGCCCGTTACGGCCAAGCATATGATCGCCGATCTCGATCAGCCGCGAATTCGGCGTCGCATGCGGCGCCACTTTTCGGAGCCGACCGGCAAGTCCGAAATCGTCTTCCTCCGGGTGGAGCGCCAATGCCGCTATGACCGCAGCCGCCGGGGAACGGGAGACGCCCATCCAGCAGTGGATGAGGATCGGCGCGGATTGATCCCAGTCCCGCACGAAGGCGATCAGGCGTTCGACATGCGCCTCGCTCGGGGCGATGAGGTCGCCGGTCCCGGCAAAACCGATGTCGTTCATGGCGAGCTTCAGGTGGCGTTCGGCTGCGATCACGCCGGGCCGGTGAAAATCCTGGCGCTCGGCGATGAGGCTCACCATCGCGCCGGCGTGGTGCCTGACGGCCATCTCGGCAATATGGGCGAGGGGACAGACGACGATCGCGGTCATGGCGTCCCCTTGGTCGATTTGACCGCCTTCGTCACCTGGTTCCCGAGGCCGCGTTCGGTCTCGATGCCATGAAAGCGGTCGAGGAAGCGTTGCTGTGCCTCGAGCGCCGGCATCGGCGTGATCGGCAGCATGTCACGGGCGATGCCGCGCGGCTGGCCGAAGAATTTTCGCGCCTCGGTGACGGAGAAACCGGCGAGTTCGGTAGCCTCGAAGAAGGCGGCGATCGTGTCGGCCTTCTTGATCAGAGCCTTCAAATCCCGCGAGGCATGCGGCGGCAGGCCGAAGCGCAGATGGATCGCCGCTTCCAGCCGCTGTTCGACAGCCTTGTAGCCGCCGCCGACGACCGATTTGAACGGCGAGATCATATCGCCGATGACATATTCCGGAGCGTCGTGCAGCAGCGTCATCTGCAACGCGTCGGCGCTGCACGACGTGTTGCAGCGGCGAAAGATTTCCTCCACGACGAGGCAATGCTGGGCGACCGAAAAGGCATGGTCGCCGCGCGTCTGGCCGTTCCAGCGGGCGACGCGGGCAAGCCCGTGGGCGATATCCGAGATCTCGATGTCGAGCGGCGAGGGGTCGAGCAGGTCGAGCCGCCGTCCGGATAGCATGCGCTGCCAGGCGCGGGCGCCCGGCGCATTGCTCTCGGCCGAAATCGTGGCTGCGGTCACGGTTCGGCCTCTTGAGCCTCGATCGGGAATGAAAGTCCGGTCCATTCCGGCAGCGTGAGCTTTACCGCCACATCGCCCACAATGAAGGGCAGACCGCGCGCCAGGGCATCGCCGACGCGATCGATGCGGACGACAGCAAGTCCCTTGTTGCCGGCAACCGAGCCGAGTGCGCCGACGGTCTTGCCGCCAGCAATGATTTCGATGCCGGAGGCGGGCAGCGACGCATCGCCGGAAACCAGCGCCAGCCGCCGTCTCGCCGTGCGGCGATGCTGCATCCGGGAAACCACTTCCTGACCGACATAGCAGCCCTTGCGGAAGGAAAGCCCGTCTGTCTTGTCGAGCAGAACGTCGTGCGGAAAGGCGTCCTGCAGCGCGTAGTCATGGCCGGAAAGTGCCACACCTGCGTCCGCCCGCAACGCGTGATAAGCGTCCTCCGGCCCGTCCGCCTGTTTGCCGGGTGCTCGCAGGAGCGTAATGCCGGCCTTGGCGAAAGCCGCATCCTTCACGGCGCCCTTCTCCGCTTCGTCGTCCCAGAATACCGTCACGCCCTCCGTCGTTTCGGCGGCGAGGTCGACCGCGGCGCGCAGCTTGTACATGGTCAGCCGCCGCATCAGCGCCTCGCGCTGCGACGCTTCGGTTTCGATGAGAAAGCCGTCCCCTTCGCGCCAGACGAGGAAATCGAACAGGATCTTGCCCTGCGGCGTCAGCAGCGCACCGGGACGCGCTTCGCCGGGCGGCAGCTCGTCGATATCGGTGGTGATGAGCCCCTGCAGGAATTCCTGCGCATCGTGCCCGGAAAGGCGGATCAGGCTACGCGTCGGAAGAAAGGCGGCGGACATGGCATGGCAATCCGGTTGTCAGGAAAACAGAGAGGTAAGTCTTCCCGCGGGCGGCGACAAGACTTGTCGTTCTCTCAATCCCCGCCGGAGAAGAACTTCCATTTGCCGTCTGGGCTGATGCCGATGCGAAAGAAGTTGTAGTTGCCGTTCTCTTCCATGCCGGCGAGGTCGCCGGCGGTGACGATTCGCAGGAGATCGACCCGCTCGGGCGGCGTCAAAGAGCCGAGCGCCTTGCCGGTGAAATAGGGCCAGATGTAAGCTTCCTCAGGTGTGCCGGCATCGAAACGGGCAGCCCCTGTCGAAAGAATGTCGAGAATGATGGCGAGGATTTCCTGCCCGTCGGGATCGCCGGAAAAGCTCTTGAGCGTCTCGATCGGATCGTCGCTTTCGCCGTTCATCACCTGCGTTTGCTTGTCGCCGGTGGCGATCAACGGGCGCAGCCTTGCGATATCGCCGGAGGCGGCGGCTTCGACGAGTTGTTCGCGCATGTGTTTGACCGGCTGCGGCAGCTTCGACATGTCGAGGATGATCTCGGCGGGCTGATCGTTGTCGTTTGCAGGCGTCTCGGCCGCCTTCTGGTCGGGCGCCGGCGCGGGGGCTTCTTCGGCGCTCGTCTGCGGCCGGTTGATGGCCGGACCCGGCGGCGGCAATGTCGTGCCGTCCAGGGCCTGGAGAATCTGCTTCTCCTGGCTCTGCTGGGCCGGAGCGCGTCCGTCCTGATCGGGGGCGAGCGCGGAAAGCGCCGATGCGCTGCCGCCGGCCGTCAGGCTGAGCGCGGCCGCAAGCACGGTTGCCGCGCAGAGGCGGGTGAGAATCGGGGAAATGGTCGTTTCCTCTGCAGGTCGCATGGAAACCTCGGCTGTCTATTGAATCATTCGCTCGGGAGAAAATTCGCCAGCGAGCATACGGGTTTTCAGTGATTCGAGCATGGCTTCGGCACCCAGCTCGCCATGGATGCGGATGGTTTCCCGCATGGCAAGGACCAGGGCCGCGTCGGCGATGATCTCCGGTTCGATGCCGTCCGCCCGGCCGTCGGCCCAGGCCTCGCTCTGATATTCCAAGGCAGCCTGCATCTTCTCATGCACAATCATGTCGTCGATGTCGTTGCGGCCTGTCTGCATTCTGTTGTCCTCGGTGCCCGTTTGATTACTAGCCCGTTAAAAACTTTATCAGTCTTTTATCAAAACGACACGGCCTCCCGCCAAAAGAGGTAAATAATCCTCTAATTTCCGAAGCGTGTCGCAATTTCTGTGGCAAGTGTTGCGCCTTCGTTACGGTATCTTTCCTCCGCCGTCCTTGCCGCAGTCGTGCAGGAGGTGTGCACTGCGGCGAAGGATCGATAACCGCGGTTGAAGGCCGCAGTCAGTTTCTCGCGCCGCTTGGGTTCGTTCGCGGTGTCGGCCTCCAGCAGTTGCTGCATCGAGGCGCGCCAGTCGGAGGCGGGCACGCCGCACAGCGTCCGCAGATACTGGATGGAGCCGAGAACCTCTGCAAGGCGGGTAAGCTGTCCCTCGTAAGGAGCCGGCTTTTCTTCCACGACTGGCGGCGGTGCGGGCGCGGCGGGCGGTTGTTTTGCAGTCGGCTGTTTCGCCGTCTGGGCGGCGAGCGGCGCTGCCGTGACGGCGGCCACAAGCACAATCAGGACAAATCGCGAAATAGAACTCATGAACGGGATCCGGCGCGGCATACTAGTCTCTTAGCGGGCCTTGATCTCCGCCGCCAGCCTTTCGGCGCATTCGAGCACGCTCGGCGGCACGGGCAGGGAGCGGATTTCCTCAACCGTATACCAGCCCGGATCCGCGGCATCGTCGGCTGCGAC
The DNA here is from genome assembly GCF_002968635.1 of Neorhizobium alkalisoli. Taxonomy (GTDB): domain Bacteria; phylum Pseudomonadota; class Alphaproteobacteria; order Rhizobiales; family Rhizobiaceae; genus Neorhizobium; species Neorhizobium alkalisoli. Next base: position 20,362 of record NZ_PVBN01000013.1, read on the forward strand.
GACTTCCGTATCGGCATCGGCCTCGACGCGGAAGACCGAGAGAAAGAAATGACTGCCGCCCTCCCTTTCGCTCATCAGGTCATAGGTGGCGAACAGGACCGGGTTTCGAGCCGCAACGCCGGTCTCTTCGAAAAACTCCCGCAAGGCGGTTTCATCCGGCATCTCGCCCGGTTCGGCGCGGCCTCCCGGAAAGGCAAAGAGATCCGCCGACGGCGGGTTCATCCGGCGGATCAGCAGGAACCGGCCATCCCGTTCGAGAATGGCGGAGGATGCGGCTTGCGGGGAGGAGGGCATGACGATGTCCATTTGGGAGGCGCTATATCATTCCAAGAGTCGCGAAGGCGATATTGTAAAAGTATTGTATTTTATCGTATGCTTCAACCGAAGGAGCATTCAATGGCACGGGCAAAGACGTTTTCCCTCGGGGATGCCTATGATGGAATTCTGGCCGATTTGGTGAAAAATGGCCGTTTTGGTACGGAGACTGAAGCCGTACGCGCCGGAATTCGCATGCTTGCAGACTACGAGATGCGGATGCAGTCGCTCCGTCAGGCGATCTACGCCGCGGATACGGAAATTGAGGCGGGCCTGGGTAAGGAGTATGCTTCGGGCGCCGAATTGCTTGCGGATATCATGAACGAAAGCGACGACGATTAGCGGTCGCAAGCGCCTCATCATCGCGCCGCTGGCTCGCGCCGACCTGCGCAACATTCGTCGTCATATCGCCGAAAGCAGTCCCTATTACGCTCAGGAATTCATAGCGGACATAACGGCCAAGATCGCCTGGATTGCCGATGCCGACTTCACCGGCTCGCCAAGGGATCACATTGCGCCGGGGTTACGCGGCTTCCCCTATCGTCAGCGCTGCATCTACTATCGTTCCTATCCTGATCGGATCGTGATTCTTCGCGTGATGCATATGGCGCAGGATGTGAAGCCCAGGGACTTTGACTAACGTCCTCATGAAAACCTACGCCCTCTACTCTTTTGCCGCACTCGCCGAGATCGCCGGCTGCTTTGCTTTCTGGGCTTGGTGGCGGCTGGAGAAATCGGTCTGGTGGCTGGCGCCGGGCATGGTCTCGCTCGTTCTCTTTGCCTGGGCGCTGGCGCTGGTGCCGAGCGAGGCGGCGGGACGCGCTTATGCCGCCTATGGCAGCATCTATATCCTTGCCTCGATTCTGTGGTTGTGGATGGTGGAGGCGCGGGTGCCGGACCGCTGGGATGTGCTGGGCGTGGCCGTCTGCCTTGCCGGCGGCGGCGATCATCCTCTTCGGACCTCGGAGCGCCTAGCGGCCGACCCGCTTGACGCATTTTGAGGCCGATGCCATGACAGGCGCATGTGCGGACGTTACGCCCTGACGGCGATTCCCAAGGATATTGCGGAATTTTTCGGTCTGGTGGATCTCGATGATTTCCCGGCCCGTTACAATATCGCCCCGACGCAGCCGATCCTGGTGGTGATCGAATCGGAAAGTCGCGAGCCGGGCAGCAATCTCCCGACACGGCGGGCTCTGCTCGCCCGCTGGGGATTGCTTCCGGGCTGGCTGAAGGACCCGAAGGATTTTCCTCTGCTGATCAACGCGCGGGCGGAAACGGCAGTCGGCAAGGCCTCGTTCCGCGCCGCCATGCGCCATCGTCGCGTTCTCATACCGGCGGCGGGCTTTTACGAATGGCGCCGGCCGCCGAAGGAGAGCGGCGTCAAGCCGCAGGCCTATTGGATCCGTCCGAAGCATGGCGGGATCGTCGCCTTTGCCGGCTTGATGGAGACGTGGTCGTCGGCAGACGGCTCGGAAGTGGATACGGCGGCGATCATGACGACCACGGCGAATGCGGCGATCCGCGGCATCCACGACCGTATGCCGGTGGTCATCCAGCCGGAAGACTTCGAGCGCTGGCTGGACTGCAAGACGCATGAGCCGCGCCATGTGGAAGATTTGATGCGGCCGACGCAGGAGGACTTTTTCGAGGCGCTGCCGGTCTCCGATCTCGTCAACAAGGTCTCGAATATGGGGCCGGATCTGCAGAAGCCGGTCGCCGTCGCCGTCCCGGAAGAGAAGCCGCCGAAAGGCGAAAAGCCCGACACCGCGCAAATGTCGCTCTTCTGACCCTTCCTCCCTTTTCAGGCGAGATATCCTCATGAACCTGCTCTCTGCCGGATTTTCCGGTTTCGCCCTCGGCGGCTCGCTGATCATCGCAATCGGCGCCCAGAACGCCTTCATCCTGCGCCAGGGGCTGATCCGCAGCCATGTCTTCATCCTCTGCCTGATCTGTGCGCTGTCCGATGCGTTGCTGATTGCCGCCGGGGTCGCCGGCCTCGGCACCGTCGTCTCACGATCGCCGGTTCTGATTTCAGCGGTGACGCTCGGCGGTGCGGTCTTCCTCGGCACCTATTCCTTCATGGCCTTCCGCCGCGCGGCAAAGCCGGGCGCCATGGTCGCCGGTGCTCCGGAAAGCCTTGGCCTGAAGGCGGCGGTCATGACCTGCCTTGCCTTCACCTTCCTCAATCCGCATGTCTACCTGGATACGGTCGTGCTGCTCGGCAGCCTGTCTGCCGCCTTCGAAGGAGCTGAACGGGTCGCCTACGGCGCCGGTGCGGCGGTCGCCTCGTTCGCCTGGTTCTTCGGGCTTGGTTACGGCGCGCGGTTCCTGGCACCGCTATTTGCCAGACCCGCCGCCTGGCGGGTTCTGGATGTCGTCATCGGTGTGGTGATGGGCCTGCTCGCGCTGGGGCTGTTCTGGAGCTTCCTCAGCGGCCAGTAAAATCAGCCGGCCGGCGTGAGCTTCGGCTTGCGCTTCAGCATGAGCGCTGCGGCAACCACGGCCTTGAGCGCCAGCGGGCGGTAGGGCGGGTTGATATCCTGCTTGGCTTCGGTCTTCTTGGCTGGCTTTTCGCTGCTCATGGCTGTCTCCTCACACACGCGAATCTTTTGTTCTTGCATTCCTGCGATTGCGCCTCTCCGCATTAAAGCGGGCAGAATCGTGGCTGGACAAGCCGGCACCCTCGCCAGCTTTTCATAAAACCTTCATCTTGCGGGAAACTGTTGCGCGGAAGCTGCAACTTACCAAGATTGGCGCCCGTCAGACGGTAGCGCTGTCGTCCTCGATGGTGATGGTGCCGTAGCGGCGGTGCCAGGCACGCGCGCTGAAGGGCAGCACGCAGAGATAGGCGATGACGGTGACCGACAGCACCTCCCAGGTATAGCTCATCAGCAGAGCCACATAGAGCACCACGGCAAGCAGGATCGGCAGCATGAGGTCGCGCCGGATGCGGCTCGATTTACCCGACCAGACCGGCAGCCGGGAGACGAGCAGATAGCCGATCAGGACGGTGTAGGCGACGCTCGCAAAGACGAACAAAGGTGACGGCTCGACCCCGAGGAAGCCGAGATAGACCGGCAGAAGCACCAGCATGGCGCCCATCGGGGCCGGGACGCCGACGAAAAACTCCGATTGCCACGCCGCCTTGATCTCGCGGTCCGCCATCACGTTGAAACGGGCAAGACGCAGACCGGCGGCAATCGCATAGAGAAGTCCGGCGATCCAGCCGATCGACTTGGCGTTGTGCAGCAGGAAAGCATAGGAGACGAGCGCCGGCGCGACGCCGAAATTGATGATGTCGGCAAGCGAATCCATCTGCACCCCGAATTTCGAGGTCGCCTTGAGGAGACGCGCAACGCGCCCGTCGATGCCGTCCAGAAAGGCGGCGAGCAGCACCATGGCGACCGCAAGCTCGTAGCGCCCCTCGAATGCCAGTCGGATGCCCGTCAGGCCGGCGCAGATGGCCAGCACCGTGATCAGGTTCGGCACCATGAGCCGCAGCGGGATTTCGCGCAGGCGCGGCCCGCGGGCCTCGTCGTTCGGCCTGTTCGGCTCAGGGGAGGAAGGGGTCGAGGCGGTGCGGCCCGGGGTTTCCATGATGCTCTCGTACTCCGTTATGCGCGGCGGCTGATCGTCGGACCCTTGGAGGAGCCGAATTCGGCAAGCACGGTCTCGCCACCGAGCGCCAACTGGCCGACCGAGACCCGCGGCTGGGCGCCGGCGGGCACAAAAACGTCGAGGCGCGAACCGAAGCGGATGAGGCCGAAACGTTCCCCGGCATTGACCGGCTCCGTGGGCTTCACCCAGCAGACGATACGGCGGGCCACGAGGCCGGCGATCTGAACGACGCCGACCTTGCCGTGGCGGGTTTCGATCACGAGGCCGTTGCGTTCGTTATCCTCGCTCGCCTTGTCGAGTTCGGCATTGATGAACTGGCCGGGGCGGTATTCGATGCGGCTCACCTGGCCGCGCACCGGCGAGCGGTTGATATGGCAGTCGAAGACATTCATGAACACCGAGATGCGCAGCATCGGCTCGGAACCGAGTTCGAGTTCCGCCGGGGGCACGACGAAGGCGACATGCGAGATGCGGCCATCGGCGGGGCTCAGCACGAGGTCGTCGTCCTGCGGCACGAGGCGTTCGGGGTCGCGGAAGAAATAGGCGCACCACAGCGTCAGCACGAGGCCGACCCAGAACAGCGGTTCGGCGATCCAGCCGAGGATCAGCGAGGCGATGAAGAAGGCCGCCACGAAGACATAACCTTCCTTGTGGATCGGCACGAGCGTGTTGCGGATGGTGTCGAAGAGATTGATCAACCGTTTTCTCCTGGATGGTCAGCCCGAACTGACTACAGGGAAACCGTTTTTGCGGCAATGCGGTTCCGTCGCGACGTGGCGAGGGCGGTTGAGCTGGACAGAGGAGCAGGGACGCTTTTGCCGTGACGTCAATTCCGGAGAAACGACCGCGTGAAGCGCTGTGGTCCAACCTCGAGCGATAAGGCCCGCGCTGGTCCGCCCGAGCGCGAGCCCCATCCCCATACCCCCGACGCAGTATTGCCCACAAAAGAGGTGGCTCGACCGTTTTTCCCGTTCGAGCCACCAAGCAGTCTGTTGGCAAGCGCAGGTAACAACCTTGCCGTCAATCGCGCGTGAAATGGCCGTGAATGGGAGAGGCCTTCGTGCCGGTTCGTCATTATTTTTCGACAAAAAAATCCAGGCGGTTCGGCCCCGGCATCGTGAAATTTGCGGCTTTATGCTTGGGGCCAGCGATACACGACGATCGAGGCAGGCGGAAATCGGCCGTCGATTCGTCGCGCCGAAGGCTGGCCTACATCTATCGGACGACCTGCCAAGCCGCCTGAAACCGACTATTGATGCGCTCGGCACACCGCGCGTCGAGTGTGGCTATACACCTGAACGGGGGGATGCATGACCTATCTGCGCATTTGGATCGTCGCCACGTTCGCTTTCGTATTCTGCGCCGCGTTCATCACTGTCGGCTACTACGACATCGAGGGAACGGCTCCGGTGAGCCCGCCTGTCTATGTCGAAATTTGGGCGGGATGGATGGGCTTTATCACGGTCTCCGTCGCAGGCGTGAAGTGGTTGTTCGACTATCGCAAATGAGGCGACGCCTCGGTCCGCGAAAAGGACTGCTCCCGCCCAGCGCAGTTCGGCGCCCGCCGGGCTGAGCGGCCGCCCCGCGCTTCAGGGCTGCGGCGGGACCCAGCCCATCCAGGTGGTAAACGCCAGAAGCGGCGAGCCGTAGAGGGTCAGGACGAGGAGATAGGCGAGCGCAATGGTGCTGAACACCGCCATTCTTTTCCAGGAAGATCTCATTGTTTTCCTCTTGATCCGTTGAGCGCTCATTCGGCCGCCGGAGCGCCGCGCAGGATGATGCCGAGATCGTCGCTTTCGCGCACCTTCCGCAACTGCTCTTCGGCCTGCACCGCTTCGCGCTGGCGGTTCCACATCGAGGCATAGAGTCCGTTCTGATCGAGCAGGCCGGCATGGGTGCCGCGTTCGGCGATCAGGCCGTCGCGCAGCACGATGATCTCGTCCGCATTGATGACGGTCGACAGCCGGTGAGCGATCACCAGCGTCGTGCGATTTTTCGAAACCGTGTCGAGGGCCGACTGGATTTCGTGCTCGGTGGTGGTGTCGAGCGCCGAAGTCGCCTCGTCGAGGATCAGGATCGGCGGGGCTTTGAGGATGGTGCGTGCAATCGCAACGCGCTGCTTCTCGCCGCCGGAGAGTTTTAAGCCGCGCTCGCCGACCTTGGTGTCGAAACCCTCGGGAAGAGTGCGGATGAAATGGCCGATCTGCGCCACCTCGGCGGCGGTCTGGACCTCCTCATTGGTGGCGGAGGGCCGGCCGTAGCGGATGTTATAGGCGACCGTGTCGTTGAAGAGAACGGTATCCTGCGGCACCATGCCGATCGCGGCGCGCAGCGATTTTTGGGTCAGCTGCCGGATGTCCTGGCCGTCGATGGTGATCGCGCCGTTCTGAATATCGTAGAAGCGGTAGAGAAGGCGCGAGATGGTCGATTTGCCCGCGCCCGAGGGGCCGACGATCGCCACCGTCTTGCCGGCCGGCACTTCGAAAGAAATGCCTTTCAGGATCGGCCGCGCCGGGTCGTAGGAGAAATGCACGTCCTTGAAGGCGATCGAGCCTTGGCGGATATCCAGTTTCCTCGCATCCGGCCGGTCGACCACTTCAGGCTCCACTTCCAGAAGGTCGAACATCTGCTCGATATCCGTCAGTCCCTGGCGGATTTCGCGATAGACGAAGCCGATGAAGTTGAGCGGCACGGAAAGCTGCATCAGGAGCGCATTGACGAAAACGAAATCGCCGATCGTCTGCTCGCCCCGCTGCACGGCCAGCGCCGACATGACCATCATCACCGTCTGGCCGAGGCCGAAGATGACGCCCTGGCCGAAGTTCAGCCAGCCGAGCGAGGTCCAGACGTCGGTGGCGGCTTTTTCGTAGCGCGCCATGGAGGCGTCGAAGCGCTTCGCTTCCATTCCCTCGTTGCCGAAATATTTGACGGTCTCGAAATTGAGAAGCGAATCGATCGCTTTCGTGTTGGCGTCCGTATCGCTATCGTTCATCGAGCGGCGGATGGCGATGCGCCAGTCGCTCGCCTTGATGGTGAACCAGATATAGAGCCAGACGGTGACGGCGGTGACGAGCACGTACCAGAAGCCGTAGCTGACCCAGAAGATGATCGCTGTCAGCACGAATTCGAGCAGCGTCGGCGCCGAGTTGAGGATCGTGAAGCGGACGATCGTTTCGATGCCCTTGGTGCCGCGCTCGATGATGCGCGAGAGCCCGCCCGTCTTGCGCTCGAGATGAAAGCGCAGCGAAAGCTGGTGCATGTGGACGAAGGTGCGGTAGGCGAGCTGGCGCACCGCATGTTGGCCGACCGAGGCAAACAGCGCGTCGCGGAGCTGGTTCAGCCCCACCTGCAGAATACGGGTGAAATTGTAGGCGATCACGAGGATGACGGCGCCGAGCAGGAAAGCCGGAAGAATCCCCGCCATGTCCAGTCTGCCGTTCAGCGCATCCGTCGCCCATTTGAAGAAATAGGGGACGGCGAGCAGCACGAACTTTGCGAGGAACAGATAGAAGGTCGCCCAGAGAACACGCGCCTTCAGATCCGCACGGCCCTGCGGCCACATATAGGGCCACAGGTTGACGAGGGTGCCGAGCGGATTGCTGGCATCCGCCGATACGGTCTTTTTCTTGTCCGCCATGAAAGTCTCCGCGAGGGCGCGTCAAAACGCCACCCGGCACATAAGGGTGGACGGGGGATGTTGCAATGACGGTTTGATGAAAGTTCGGGTCCTCCGGTTCGTGATTGGCGGAGCAGGTTTCTCGCTGGCGGTGTGGACGACGACAGCGGATGGAGCTTCTAGCCCCTTACGCGCAATGGGCCTGTAGCAGGCACACGCGGATGGCGTGGAGCAACTCGGCCGGATCTGCCGGCTTGGGTATCCACTGGCCGTTGAGGAATACCGTGTGGATGTCGGACGGCTGGCTGTGAGCGCTGTGGACGACAAAAGGAATATTGCGCTTCACCAGGGTTTCTGCAATTTCGACGCATTCGCCGTCTCGCAGGAAGACGTCTACGACAGCCGCGTTCGGAGATTCGTCAACCAGCCACGCTTGGGCATCGCGACATGAAGCCATCACCGCTGCCTCGCCCAAACCGGCGTCACGCAGCATTTCTTCGACTTCCCAGGAAACAAGCGGCTGATCTTCAAGCAGTAGGATCGCGGGACGCTTCATAGCGGTTATCCCTCTTATTCTCCGATCCACTATAATCTGTGCCTTTATGGTAGGTCCGGCTCGGTCTGCTTTCGTACAAACGCTCACGCCAGCTACACTGGTGATATATGATCGCCGTCATTCGCTTTGTAAAAAGGCCGGGGCTCGCTGCTCCGCCGCCCGAAAACAAGTTCTAGCGACTGTCCCTGACGAGAGCGTCCTCAAGATCGGTCGCGGTAATGTCTATGGCTTCCACCAGCCCACCGGATGTCAGCATCAGTGTCATCGTCTGATGATAGGCTTCCCACATCACGTTGAGTGGTTCCCGGGTTATCTGCACATCGAATACCCCCGGCGCATGTTCGCGTTCCATGCCGGGCAGCTGAAAGGTATTGTGGAAAGTGACCGTCTTGATGCTCGTCGTGGAGGTCATTGAAGGCCTGCGCGATAGTCCAGCTTTGCATCCTTCAAGGCATTGACGAATTGCCCGCGCGCGTCCTCCGGCGACTGGCGGCCATCGAGCGCTGCCAATATCGACAGATGCGCCGCCGCAAATTTCAGGCTCTTCGAATTCGGCCACTCGGTCATCATGAAGTTATGCGCCTCCAGGGGACTAACGATCCAGGCGTCGCCTATTCTTACGGGACGAATCCATCTTGCGGTCAGCATGTCGGTCTCTCCTCGAAGGTGGAGGAAGTGGATCCTCCCTCATTCTCCCACGACGCAAGGTCGGCCCGATGCCGCCGTATTTGCATATGCGGCGACGACGGATAGTTCTCCGAAGAAATCATGCTGCCGAGAATACGCCGGATTATCACCACCTCTTCGGGATGATCCGGCCCTGGGCCTGCTTCCAGATCCAGGGTGGCGTAACGTCCTCTCTTGAGGATGCGCTGCAGGATTTTGTCGTCGGCAGGTCCAGCCTTGATGGAAAAGATCATAACCACGACCATGCTCCTCCCATGAAGTAGAGGGCAATCAGGAAGCTCGACGCAATCAACGCCTTCCGAACAAGGCTTTCGTCGTCATGAGAACGAAATCGGATCGCGGTGGAAGACATGCCGTCCTCCTTTGTTGGGGCCAGGGGTCCAAGCCCTCGACCGCAGCGCCCGTATCAAGGCTGCCATCATAAGTTGATATGGGGCGGAACAGAAGCAATTTCAAGTCGAGAAAAGGAGCTTTGTGAATCAGGCCCTGCCGTCGGTAAATTCGACCAGGTCCCAGAGGTTGCCGTAAAGGTCCTTGAAGACCGCCACGATCCCGTAGTCGGCCTCCTTCGGCTCCCTTGCAAATTCGACGCCGCGATCAACCAGATTGTTGTAGTCCCGCCAAAAGTCGTCCGTGCGCAGGAACAGGAAGACCCGCCCTCCAGCCTGATCGCCGATATATTCGCTCTGATGGGCCGTGGAGGCGCGGGCAAGCAGCAGCGACGTGCCGCCGGTTCCTTCAGGCTTGACGACGACCCACCGTTTGTCCTGCTCCGGCTGATAGGTGTCCTCCACCAGCACGAAGCCGAGCTTGTTGACGTAGAAATCGATTGCCTCGTCATAATCACGAACGACGAGGGCGATCAACGCGAGGCTCTGGTTCATCTTTGGCTTCTTCTGCTTGAGCGCCTGTCGGGAGTGGTCGGCGTGCGAGCTGCAAGCTAAGGGAAGCACGCGCGCGTCGCAATCGCTTCGTCTGGCTGCGCCGGCAACGGCTCGAGGATGGCGCGGTCGGCCCTATTCCATGCAAGAACGTACAAACACCTCCGCCCGCGCCGGACATTTTTCCGGGGCGGTTGAGGTCGGGAGGAGGGCAGGCGGGGTATTTCAGGGTATTGGATATCAGGCTTTCCGCCTGCCCCGGCCGCGTTTGACGCTTTTGGAGGATTTCCCAGCCCTCCTTGGCACCTTCCGCAACCATCACCGGAAACCGAGCCTTTCGAACCCGAGGATGCGACCGGTTCTAGAACCCGGTTTCCCATCCGATGACGGGAGGATTATCGCCTCGCTTCGAAAGGCGGGGATAAGACGGGGCGGACGAAGAGGATAAGGGTTTGATTGTCGGCGCGGAAATTTTCGCAAGCGGGCAAAAACGTCCCCTCCCGCCAGGCGGAAGGGGACAGAAACCGGCTTTACGAGCGCTTCGGGTGCAGGCGCTGGCGGTGGAGCTCTTCCGAATCCGGCCGGAACTCTTCCGGTACGCCGAAGATCTGGCCGGGCTGGATGATGTCCGGATTGCCGATCTGATCCTGGTTGGCGAGATAGATCGTCGTGTAGCGGACACCCTGGCCGTAGAGGCGGCGGGAAATCTGCCACAGCGTGTCGCCGCGCCGGATGATCACGGAATTGCGCTCGCTCTGGGTGAGCGGCGCCTGCTGGATCGTCTTGGCGCCGGCGGCGTCGCCCGTGCCGGCAGGGGCGGCCGCGGCCATTTCGGCACCGCTCTTGAGCTGGTAGGCGATGACAGGGCCGACTGCCTTGCCGACCATGCCGGCCACCTGGTTCAGCCCGGCGCCGACGGCAGCCACATCCCCCGGCAAAGCGTCGAGCGCCGCGAGTGCTGCTGCTGCTTCTCTGGCTGCAGCGTCCGCGATCGGACGGGCGGCGGCAGATGCGTCTGCAGGCAGCTGATATTCCGCCAGCGACTTGAGGGCGATGCCGGTTGCCGACCGGGCGGCGGCGACCTCTTCCATCGACGGTACCTTGCCGGCGCCGTAGAGGTTTTTGAGGAGGTTGAAGGCACGGACGGTCTCGTTGCGCAGCTTGTCGAACGCACCGCCATCGACGCCGCTCATGGAGGTCGCGACCGACGAGCCGGCAACCGCGGCGACCTGTTCACCCGCCGGACGGTTGAAAGGCACCTCGACGCGCAACAGCGCCTGGCCGCTCGCCGAAAGCGATTCGACACTGATCCGGTGATCGCCGACCGAAAGGTCGGTCAGCCCTTCGATCACGAAGCTGCCGTCCTGGCCGGCCTTGGCGGTGCCGATCGGCTTGCCGTCAGCCTCGCCGCGAACCGAGGTTCCCGGTTTCGAGATGCCGGCGATGAAAAGCTTGGCTCCTTCGATCTCGACGGCGGTTACCCGCAGATCGGCCGAAGCCGCATTGTCCGGGATGGGCGAGGCCATGGCGACATTCGGCGCCGAGGAAGCAAGGTTCGAGGAGCCGGCAGGCAGGCCAGGCAACACACCGGCGATATCGGAGGCGGCTGCGGCGGGCACTGACGCGGGAGAGATCGTTGCCGGCAGCCCGGCCGGCGCCTGCGATCCGGCGGTTTGCGACGGCGAGGCCGGGTTCTGCCCGGGCAGCGTCATCACGCGGCTTGCCTTGCCAGGTTTGGTCACCATGGCGAGCAGCTGGCCGCTCTTGTTGGCTGGAACGGAAACCGTCGCGGTCTCTTCGGAGGTCACGGCCTTGCCGTCCTTGCCGGTCGCCTTCAGCACGAGCTGGTGGTCGCCGGGCGGCAGCGGATTGTCGAGCACCACCGCGAAATCGCCGCTCGGGCCGACATCGACCTTGGCCACGACGGCGGCGCCGTTGGTGATTTCGAGCTTGGAATTGGGTGCGGCGCGTCCGGCGATCACGGTCGAGCCGTCCGGCTCGACGCGCAACACGTCGAAGGAGGGCGATGCAGCCGCGGCCTGGCTTGCCGGTTGCGTGGAGGACGGCGCAGGAGCCTCAGGCTTTGCGGAAGAGGATGGGGCCGGAGCGGCTGCCTGCTCGCCCGTTTTCGGTGCTTCCGGGGCCTTGGCGGTCTGCTGCGGCTCGGTGATTGCTTCCTTCACGGCGTCGCCTGCGGCATTGATCGCTTCGCCGATCGGCTTTGCATCCTGGCTGATCCTCGGCAACACGAAAAACACCATCAGAAGCGATGCAGCGGCAAGTACAATCAGGGCCAGCAAGCCCGCACGGTTTTTCATCATCAATGTCTCTCCCGACGGGCCTCAAAATCCTTCCGGCAGAAGGATCCGGATCAAAGGAACAAGGCCTAGCGTCGCATATTCGGATTAACCTTTTCCTCCTGTCTTCACAAGCTTTTCACGGTATAAAGCCTTGCTCTTCCGGGCGTTTCCCGTCAATTTCCACATTCGGGCATGCCTATGCCTCCCTTTGAATGCCTGACGGAGAATACTTGTGCCGATTCGATCCATTTGCGTCTATTGCGGCTCGCAACCGGGACGTGATCCCGCCTATATCGCGGCGGGCCGCGCGCTCGGAAAATCCATTGCCGCCCATGGGCTTCGGCTGGTTTATGGCGGAGGCACGAAGGGCATTATGGGCGCGGTCGCAGCCGGCGTTCTGTCGAACGGCGGTCAGGTCACCGGCATCATTCCCGAATTTCTTGTCGATATGGAGGCGACCCGCCATTCGCTGGGCCAGCTCGACGAACTGATTGTGACCGACGACATGCATGCGCGCAAGCACAAGATGTTCGAGCGCTCTGACGCTTTCGTGACCCTGCCGGGCGGCATCGGCACGCTGGAGGAGATCGTCGAGATCATGACCTGGGCGCAGCTCGGCCGGCACGAGAAGCCGATGGTCTTTGCCAATATCGGCGGCTTCTGGGACCCGATGCTGGACCTCATTCATCACATGCGGGAGCAGGGCTTCATCCACCGCGCCCATCTCGTGCAGCCGCTGGTCATCCCCGACATCGAGGACATCGTCCCCGCGATCCTGGAGCATGGTGAAGACCGCGGCCGCTCAGGCGGCGAAGAGGCGGTGATTTCGCGTCTCTGAGAAGCGGCGCGGTCTGTTGCGCGCGGATCGGGTTTCAGTCGACGATGAAGAGTTTCGCGCCGATCTCCGTTGAGGAGCGGTGCGGCTCGGCATCATCGGCCACCTGGTAGCTCATGCCCGGCTTCAGGATAAAAACGCGGCCGTCGGCCAGTTCGGTGGTCAGTTCGCCCTCGATGCAGAGCAGGATATGGCCCTTGACGCACCAGTGGTCGGCCAGATAGCCCGGCGTATATTCCACCATCCGAACCCGGATGCCGCCGAAATGACGCGTCTGCCAGACGGCAAGGCCGGTCTCGCCCCTGTGCTCCGTTCTGGGCACGGCGTTCCAATCCGTGGTGCCGAACGGAATATCGCTGATTTGCATCGATCTCTCCGGAGGGTCAGGTCCTGCTGCCGCGCGTCTGGCGCCGCATCGACCAGGTGTAGATGATCAGCGCCGACCAGATGAGCACGAAGGCGCCGAGCTTCACGAGGCTCAGCGGCTCGTGGAAGACGAAGACGGCGATCAGGAAGATCATCGTCGGCGCGATATACTGCATGATCGCGATCGTGGAGAGGGTCAGAAGCTTGGCGCCGTTGGCATACATGATCAGCGGCACCGCGGTCACCAGCCCGCTGGCAAGCAGCAGCAGGCTGTCCGAAAAGCCCGTCTGCATCAGATGGCCCTGACCGGTCGTTTCGAGATAGACGATGTAGAACAGGCAAGGCAGGGCGAGGATCGCGACCTCAAGGAAAAAGCCTTGGTTCGGTCCGACCGGCAGGGTCTTGCGAAAAAAGGCATAGAATCCCCAGCTGATCGTCAGCACCAGCGAAACCCAGGGAAGCCCGCCGGCATCGACGGTGAGGATCGCAACGGCCGCGACCACGAGCGCAATCCCCACCAGCTGCACGCCGGAAAGTTTTTCCTTCAGCAGCACGGCCGCCAGGAAGATGCTGAAGAGTGGGTTGATGAAGTAGCCGAGCGCGGTATCGAGAGCGCGGCCCGCGCTGATCGCCCAGATATAGGTCATCCAGTTGACGGTGATCAGGGCCGCGGTAAGGCCGGCCATCGCCATGGTCCGCGGCGAGCGGATCGCCGCCTTCAGATCGCCCGTCCGACCGAGCGCCAAGAGCACGATGCCGGCGACCGGCACCGACCAGATCACCCGGTGGGAAAGCACTTCCAGCGCGGGAATATGGGCAACGGCCTTCATGTAGATCGGCAGAAACCCCCACAGGAAATAGGCTGCCAGCCCGAAAGCGAAGCCGCGCGGCGTATCCTCGTTCTTGACGGGAGCCGGAAAGGTGTCGGTAGCCATGAGGTGTTTCCAAACATTTTGTGCTGTGATTGGTCGGTCTAAACGAATAGGTTGCGCTGAACCAATTCATTTCGGTGAAGGATCCATGACCTGTCACGATTCTGCGGGCTTCGGATCGTATCGTGGTGTCGTAAAAGTGGAGTGTTGAATGGCTTTCGAAGATGCGCCGCTGCACCGCCAGTTCTATGCCAGGCAGATATTGGCGAAGGCGGGAGTGGCCGGCAATGACCGGCTGCTGGCGGCATTTTCCGCCGTCGCGCGCGAGGATTTCGTCGGGCCGCCGCCCTGGCTTTACAACGACTTTCGCAACTATAGGGAGCTGGCTTCCAGCGATCCCGTCGTTCTCTATCAGGACGCGCTGATCGGCATCGACGTCAAGCGCGGCGTCAACAACGGCATGCCCTCGCTGCATGCGGGCGCCCTTCACGTGCTTGGAATCAGGGAAGGAGAGACGGTTGCCCATCTCGGCGCCGGGACGGGATATTATACGGCGATTATCGCCGAACTCGTCGGGCCGTCGGGGCGGATCGTCGCGGTCGAATATGACGAGGCGCTGGCGCAAAGCGCGCGGAAGAACCTTGCCGCCTATCCGCAGGTCGAAGTCTTTACGGGCGATGCGACCGAATGGCCGACGGAGGACGCGGATGTCATCTACGCCAATTTCGCGCTCGACCACCCGCCCGAAGCCTGGATCGACAATCTCGATATCGGCGGTCGGCTGCTGTTTCCGCTCGGCGTGCCGGCGATCGAGAACGGCCGGCCGACCGGCTTCACCCGCCGGGCCGGCTTCCTTCTCGTAGACCGGCGGCGAGCCGAAAGCTTCGGTGCGCGTTTCCTGCAGCCGGTCTCCTTCGTCTGGGCGGAGGGACAGGAACCCCCTCCCGCCGGCCGCCATGACCGGCTTGCCGAGGCATTCCAAAGCCGCCGGGGCTACCGGGTGCGCAGCTTTCGCTGGCAGACACCGCCTGAAGGGGAGGAGTGGTACGGCGAGGAGGACTGGGGGCTCTCGTTCGAGGAGGTTTGAGGAGGGCGGGCATGGGGGAAGGCAAGCCGCGTCGGCGTATGGTGACAGTAGGGGTAAAGAGAGCTTGTTATCGCGGCTGGAGGCGAGGATTTGAGGCGTTTCAAGCCGGTATTTGCGGTGGCATTCGTGCTGGTTCTTTTTATTGGATCCCGGCACATCCTGAAAACTGGCATCGAATGGTTGATGGCACCCTTTCGAGAACATGACCGAACTGCGGAATTCCCCTTGTTTCCAGATCCGGTCGATAAATTGCGGATTGCAACAACCAGGCACCCTTCAAGCTCTGCGTGGATAATGTGTTCAGATAATCAACCTATGCAGTTCGTTCTCAACACACGCATCCCCATCGAAACGACGTACCTTGAGAAGGGAACCTACAAGGACGTCCGCGTACATATATCGCGTTTTTCCCGTATCCGAAGGCGAACAGGGGACATTCGAAACGCGCTCAGCGGTGTAATAACCGGTGCAACATTGCATAGAGGCGACGATAGCGATGTGCTGATAAGTCCCCTCCTTACTGACGAAGTGGTAGCGCTTTTGTCTGGTCCGCCACTGGATGCGCAAGAGGAGGAGCGGCTCAGAATTAGCTTGATGGAAACGGGTACGGAATTGCCGTGGAATGTCGGCAGCACGGCCGTCTCCGAATTCGCCGAGCGGTGTCGCTCCTAAATAGCCATGGGGCGAGCTTCCGGGCTGATTGGGGAACTTTCCCAAACCCCCTTCACCGCTCCATTGCGCCTTTCCCGGCAAGGATATGATCGCGGAATTTGGCAATGCGTGAAATCCGCGTTTCGGATTTCTTCACCGAGCTGAGATTGATCGCATAGCTTTTCTGCCGCCCCGGCGTCAGGTCGCGAAAAGCTTCTGCAAGTTCGGGATCGGAATCCAAAGCCTCGACCAGCTCGTCAGGCAGTTCGATTTCGTTTTCCTCTTTCGGCGGTTTGATGCCCGCCTCAGCATAGCCCATCGCTTCCTTCAGATAGGAGAGGATGACCGGCTCCGTCGCCGCCACCTGCACATTGTCCACAAAGCGGATCATGTCGGGATGCCGCGTATTCGGCCCCTGCTTTTCGAGCACGGCTTCAGGGTCCTTCATCAGTGCCGCGTTGAAAAAACTGAGGCGGAAATCGCCACGGAAGGCGCCGAAGATCACGATATTGCGGCCTGCATGCATGTAGCAGGGATGCCCCCATTTCACCGTCTCGACGAGCCCTGAAGCAAGACAGATCCGGCGAAGCTCGCTCAGTCCATGACCCCATTGCCGCGTCGAACAGTCTGCTGTCGCAAAGCGGTCGCAGCGGCCGCATCCTTTCGCAAAAAAGTCCTCGATGTCGGTGATCATTTCCCTAGCCATTGCCCGGCCTCACTCCGCAGCGATCTTGCCCGCCAGCTCCCGGTTCTTCATCAGCTTGTAGATGACCGAATCCATCAGCGCCTGGAAGGAGGCGTCGATGATGTTTTCCGACACGCCGACCGTCCACCAGCGCACGCCGCTGGAATCGGTCGATTCGATCAGCACGCGGGTGATCGCCTCGGTGCCGCCGTTCAGGATACGCACCTTGAAATCGGCGAGCACGAGGTCGTCGATCTCGTGCTGGTATTTGCCGAAATCCTTGCGCAGCGCCCTGTCGAGCGCGTTGACCGGGCCGTCGCCCTCGGCGACCGACATATGCGTCTCGCCGTCGACGACGATCTTCACCACCGCTTCCGAAACGATCTTGATGCGGCCGTGGGAATCGAACCGGCGCTCGACCATCACGCGGAACCCCTCGACCGAGAAGAAGTCCGGAATGGTGCCGAGCGTGCGGCGGGCGAGCAGTTCGAAACTCGCATCCGCCCCTTCATAGGCATAGCCGGAGGACTCTCGCTCCTTGACGATGGAAATCAGCTGGTCGAGCTTCGGATCGTCCTTGCCGACCTCGATGCCGCGCCGCTTCAGGGCGTTGATGAAATTCGACTTGCCGCCCTGGTCCGACACCATGACCTTGCGGAAATTGCCGACGCTTTCCGGCGTGACGTGTTCGTAGGTGCGCGGGTCCTTGAGCAGCGCCGAGGCATGGATGCCGGCCTTGGTGGCGAAAGCCGAGGCCCCGACATAGGGTGCCTGATGGTGCGGCGAGCGGTTCAGCAGCTCGTCGAAGGCGTGGGAGAGGTTGGTGAGGCCGGTGAGGCGTTCGGCATCGATCGTCGTCTCGAAGCGGCTGGAATAGGCTTCCTTCAGCGACAGCGTGCCGATCAGGGTGACGAGATTGGCATTGCCGCAGCGTTCGCCGATGCCGTTCAGCGTCCCCTGGATCTGCCGACAGCCCGCCTCGATCGCGGCCAGCGAATTGGCGACCGCCTGGCCGGTGTCGTCATGGGCATGGATGCCGAGCGAGGAGCCCGGAATGCCGGCCGCGATCACCGCGGCGACGATCTCGCGCACCTCGTTCGGCTGCGTGCCGCCATTGGTGTCGCAGAGCACCACCCAGCGGGCGCCGGCATCATAGGCGGTTCTCGCGCAGGCAACCGCATAGTCCGGGTTGGCCTTGTAGCCGTCGAAGAAATGCTCGCAATCGACCAGCGCCTCTTTTCCCACATGCCGGGCGGCTTCGACGCTGTCGCGGATGGATTCCAGGTTCTCCTCGTTGGAACAGCCGAGCGCCACCCGCACGTGATAGTCCCAGCTCTTCGCCACGAAACAGATCGCGTCGCTTTTCGCCTGCAGCAGCACGGCAAGGCCGGGATCGTTGGAGGCGGACATGCCGGCACGCTTCGTCATGCCGAAGGCAACGAATTTCGATTTGACCGTCCGCTTCTGCGTAAAGAAGGCGGTGTCGGTCGGATTGGCGCCCGGATAACCGCCCTCCACATAATCGATGCCGAATTCGTCGAGCAGGTTCGAGATGGCGATCTTGTCCTCGACGGAAAAATCGACGCCCGGCGTCTGCTGGCCATCGCGCAGCGTGGTGTCGAAGAGATAGATGCGTTCGCGTGTCATGGGCGCTCCTCCTGGAGCATTGTCGGGCGGTTGCCGGTGATACCCCCCTCTGCCCTGCCGGGCATCTCCCCCACAAGGGGGGAGATCGGCAAGGCGCGCCGGCCTCCCACAATATCAACCGTCTCCGACGCCATTTCGGCAATCGAAAGCTCATCCTGGAGGCGGGACATCGCTGCCATCCGATCTCCCCCCTTGTGGGGGAGATGGCCGGCAGGCCAGAGGGGGGTGTTCTTCAGGCTCATAGGTTGCTCAACCCTTCCCCGCAAATCGGTCCGTCGCCCGGATCAGCCGGTCGGTGATGCCGGGTTCGGAGACCGAGTGGCCGGCGCCTTCGATGATGTGGAAATCCGCGTCCGTCCACACCTTTGAGAGCTGCCAGGCGTATTTCAGCGGGCAGGGCATGTCGTAGCGCCCGTGCACGATGACGCCCGGAATGCCCTTGAGCTTGACCGCGTCGCGCAGGAGCTGACCGTCTTCGAGCCAGCCGGCATTCGTGAAGAAGTGGTTTTCGATGCGCGAGAAGGCGAGCGCGAAATGGTCGTCGTCGTGGCTGGTCGCCAGCTGCGGGTCGGGCAAAAGCGTAATGGTCGAACCCTCCCAGACGCTCCAGGCTTTTGCGCAGCGGATCTGTTCGGCCTTGTCGGTGCCGGTGAGGCGGCGGTGATAGGCGGCCATCATTTCGTGGCGCTCGTTTTCCGGGATCGGAGCGACGAATGCCTCCCACTTGTCCGGAAACATTTCCGAGACGCCGAACTGGTAGTACCAGTCGAGCTCCGGCCTCGTCAGCGTATAGATGCCGCGCACCAGAAGTTCGCTGACGCGCTCCGGATGGGTTTCCGCATAGGCGAGCGCCAGCGTCGATCCCCAGGAGCCGCCGAAGACCTGCCATTTCTCGACGCCGATCATTTCGCGCAGCCGCTCGATATCGGCGACGAGGTGCCAGGTGGTGTTGGCTTCGAGGCTCGCATGCGGGTTGGAGCGGCCGCAGCCGCGCTGGTCGAACAGCAGCACGTCGTAGAGATCAGGGTCGAAGAGCCGCCGCTGGTGCGGAGTGCAGCCGCCGCCCGGCCCCCCATGCAGGAAGACGGCCGGCTTGGCACCCTTGGTGCCCACCCGCTCCCAATAGATCACATGTCCGTCGCCGACATCGAGCTGGCCCGTCTCATAGGGCTCGATCTCCGGATAGAGCGTGCGAAAAATGTCCGTCATGAAAAGTCCTTCATCGTTCATTGCACTTCGGGCGGTTTGGACACGGCAAGGGCAACTAGCCGAGCAGGGCGTAGGCGACGGTTCCCATTGTAATCAGCACCACCCCTGCGGCCTTGGCGATCAATCCATAAGAAGCCGTTTTGGCGTCGTCAGGCCCGGATCGCCGGCCATGTCAGAACCCTTTGGACGGCCATGCAGCCGTGTCGTGGTCGGGGTGCTGGAACGAAATGATCTGCTCCTGCTTGGCCTCTTCGATGACGTCGCGGACCGGCTGTTCGAAGATCGTCGTCACCCAGGGGATGTGCGAGGAATAATTGACCTGGATCTTCGGCGCGAGGTCGTCGCGGTTGTCGAAGGAGCCGATCGAAAGCTCCAGGCCGCCGGGATAACGGTAGGTGAGGGGCGTGCCGCAGTTTTCGCAGAAGCCGCGATCGATATTGACCGATGACTGGAAATATTTGGGCTCGCCACGAGTCCATTCGACGCCGTCCTTCGGCGCACTGACGAGCGGTCCGAAAAAGCCGCCGAAGGCCTTCTGGCACATGCGGCAGTGGCAGATGGAGGCGCGGCCGAGTTCGCCATGGGTGCGGAAGCGCACGGCGCCGCACTGGCAGCCGCCTGTTCTCAAAGTCTCTGTCATTGCTTGTTCTCCGCGGGCCCCTCGATAGGCCAGGTTTCGGTCTCGTGGTCAGGATGCTGGTTGGAGACAATGTCGCTCAGGAAGGGAGCCGAGTCGATATCGTCCATGGTGTGCCGCTCCGGCAGGGTATGCAGCCGGTCGACGAACGGAAGCTTGCCTTCGACGCCGAACTGCACGATCGGCGGCAGCGAGGCGGGGTCGTCGAAACTGCCGGCCGAAATGCCGATGCCGTCGGCGGCCTCATAGGTCATCGGCGTGCCGCAGTTCCCGCAGAAGCCGCGCCGCACATGGTTGGACGACTGGAAGTATTTGAGCTCGCCGCGCGTCCAGGTAAGTTTCGCCTCGCCGATCGCCACCAGCGGCGCGTAGTAGGCGCCGAAGGCCTTCTGGCACATGCGGCAATGGCAGATCGAGGAATCGAAAGGCTCGCCCTGGAGCCTGAAGCGGATGGCGCCGCACTGGCAGCCGCCGGTTCGTGTCACATCGCTCATGGCCTATCCTCCGGTGGCCAGACATCCGTATCGTGATCCGGATGCTGGTGGCTCGTCGCCCTGACGATCTTCTCCTCATCCGGCGTCATGTCCATGGCCGTATCATGCTGAAGGCGGTCGAGTTCCCCGAACCAGGGCATCTTGCGGGCGAGGTTGGTCTGGAGCCGAGGCTTGAGGCCTTGCGGATCGTCGAGCGAGCCCAGCGTGATGCTGATATGGTCGTTGCTTCCGTCGTAAAAGAGCGGCGTGCCGCATTTTTCGCAGAAGCCGCGCCGCACCGTCTCGGAGGACTGGAACCAGGCCGGCTCGCCACGGCTGAAGGAGAAATTCTCCCACTTCACGCCGCCGAGCGGCATGAAATAATTCCCCGCCGCCTTCTGGCACATGCGGCAATGGCAAAGATGCGGGAAACCGATCTCGCCCGTCGTACGATAGCGCACCGCGCCGCACTGGCATCCGCCGGTGTGGATTTCCGTCATGGGCAGGCCTCCTCCGCTGTTCTCACGATATGCAGGCAGACGTTGTCGATGTCGTTCAGGACGTCGTCGTTCCAGAAGCGAAGGACCGTCCAACCATCCCGTTCGAGGCGCAGCGTCCGATCTGCATCGTAACGAAGATTGGTATCGCTGCCATGCTGCGAGCCATCCACCTCCACGATTAGTCGGCGGGTGGGGCAAGCAAAATCGACGATGTAGCCGGCGATCGGGACCTGCCGGCGAAAGCTCAATCCCATAAGTCGGTGGGCGCGAAGGGCGTTCCAGAGTTTCAGCTCTGCGTCCGTCATCACTTTGCGCATGCGCTTGGCATTTGCGCGCCGTTGAGGAGGGACGGGAGTATGAGGCATGCCCAGAACCTCGACGTCTGCGATTGAGGAAACACCCCCCTCTGCCCTGCCGGGCATCTCCCCCACAAGGGGGGAGCTCGGAGAGTAGCGAGCGCATCCGCCTACCTTGAATGTTACAATCTGAGATAGGTGCCTTCGCAAGGCAAGTCGATGTTGCACATTCGCAAAGCTGACGTGTTGCTGCGGATTGGAGTACCGATATCTTAGAGCATGGCTGCGACGATGACGACGGTTAGTGGTCTGGGAAGCCCGCGCGGCTTGCCGATCTCCCCCCGTGTGGGGGAGATGCCCGGCAGGGCAGAGGGGGGTAGCCACAACCGCCATAGCCATCCTACTGTTCCAGGACCATCACGCACCCTCCGGCGCATGGCACACCGCTTCGATATTGTTGCCGTCGAGGTCGAAGACGAAGGCGGCGTAGTAGTTCGGGTGGTAATGCGGCCTCAAGCCAGGCGGGCCGTTGTCGCGGCCGCCGGCAGCGATCGCCGCCGAGTAGAAGGCGTCGACCTCGGCGCGGCTGTTGGCGGTAAAGGCGATATGCTGATGATAATCGGCCGGCGGCGTGCCTTCATGCAGCCAGTAGACTGCCCGCTCGCGGCCATAGCCGCCGACTTTCACGCCGCCGGTATATTCCGCCGGCACCATATACAGCAACGAGGCCCCGAGCGGCGCGAAGGCCGCGTCGTAGAACGACTTGGCGCGGTCGAAATCCGCGACCTTGATGCCCATGTGGTCGATCATCGCCTTTCCCTCCCTTTAACAGGCCTTGCCTATCCTACCGCTTCAGCTCCCAGGTCGTCACCCGCTCGCCGGTTGCGGCGTCCTTGCCGTCCTTGAGTTGAATGCCTTTCTCCGAAAGCTCGTTGCGGATCTTGTCGGCCTCGGCAAAGTTCTTCGCCTTCAAAAGCTCGAGCCGCATGGCGACCAGCGCATCGACGGCCGAGGCGAGCGCCTCGTCCACTTCCGTCTTCTGCGGCAGCACGCCGAGCAGGTTGGCGCTCGCCGCAAACATGGGCAGAAGGGTCTTGTCGGCATGCGCCTCATGGGCAAGCGCATGCAGCGCCTGAATGGCGGCCACCGTGTTGAGATCGTCGGAAAGCGCCTCCAGCACCGTATCGCAGGGCGCGGCGTCGCCCGGATCGGCCGCCGGCCAGCGGGTAAGCAGCCGCTCCGCCTCTTCGAGACGCTTCACGGAAAAATCGATCGGCTCGCGGTAATGGGTCATCAGCATGGCAAGCCGCAGCACGTCGCCCGGCCATTGGCGGCCACCGAACTTTTCCGTGTGCAGCAGATCGTAGATGGTGATGAAATTGCCTTCGGATTTCGACATCTTGCGGCCTTCGACCTGCACGAAGCCGTTATGCATCCAGACATTCGCCATCACGTCCGTGCCATGGGCGCAGCGTGACTGGGCGATCTCGTTTTCGTGGTGCGGGAAGATGAGGTCCAGCCCCCCGCCATGGATATCGAACACCTCGCCGAGATAGCGCTGGCTCATCGCCGAGCACTCGATGTGCCAGCCCGGGCGGCCGCGGCCCCAGGGGCTCTCCCAGCCGGGTTCGTTGTGGGAGGAGAGCTTCCAGAGCACGAAATCGCCCGGGTTCTTCTTGTGCGCGTCGACGGCGACGCGGGCGCCGGCCTGCTGTTCGTCGAGCGGACGCTTGGAGAGTTTTCCGTAATCGCCCATCGACTTCGTATCGAACAGAACCTCGCCGGCCGCGACGTAAGCGTGGCCGCGGGCAATCAGCTTCTCGATGATGTCGACCATCTGCTCGATATTGTCGGTGGCACGAGGTTCGACGGTTGGTTCCAGGCAGCCGAGCGCGGCCACATCCTCGTGGTATTGCGTCTCGGTCTTTTCCGTCACTAGGCGAATCGCCTCGTTGAGCGGCAGGCCGGGATGATCACGCAATGCGCGCGCGTTGATCTTGTCGTCCACGTCGGTGATGTTGCGGGCATAGGAAACATGCGTTTCGCCATAGACCTGGCGCAGCAGCCGGAAGAGCACGTCGAAGACGATCGCCGGTCGCGCGTTGCCGATATGGGCGTAGTCGTAGACCGTCGGGCCGCAGACATACATGCGCACGTTCTCGAGGTCGATCGGCTGGAATGCAGCCTTCTCGCGGGTCAGGGTATTGTAGAGCTTGAGCGTGACGCTCATCGAAATTCTCCCAAAGCAAGCGGCCGGCGGGACCGGGTCGTTTGTCTTCAAGGCTTTTCGAGAGACGAAAACGGCCGGGCCAGCGATCGCGCTAGCGAATAATGATCCCGCAAATGGAAATCGCCGTTTTCATGGAAGAGGTTATGGCGCGGGCAGGAACTTTGGTCAAGTCCTTTGCCTGCGCCAAGGCGATTGCCGTCAGGCTACCCGGCGGCCGATGCCGTTCCGCGCGACCGTCACCAGGAAGATCAGCATGGAGATGACGGTGAGGATCGAACCGATCGCGGCAAGCGCCTCGCCGCCGGAGGACACCGCCATCGCGATGCCCGGCACGATACAGAGGACCCCCAGGAGCGCAAAGCCGAGATGGATCTTTGCCAGCAGGGTATCCGCGGCCTGCGGCGTGACAGTGTAATAGAGCCCGAAGAGGCCCATCGTAGTCCAGCCGATAAGATTGAGATGGGCATGCGCCGGCGCCATGATGTGATCACCTGAGATCGCCATGTGAATGCCCCAGAACATGCCGGCCGTGACGCACAGCACGGCTGCGACGAAGAAGTAGAAAGCGATGTTTCTCATGAGATTGTCCCCCGACAAGTAAGTCCTGCATCCCTCACGCAGGACTCATAGTATAGCGGAAAATCGGGGTTCTATATACGTGGAATAAAGGTTGATCTGAAGCTGCCATGGAAGAGGCTATTCCATAATCGAGGCTTGGCCCTTCTCGATGACGACGTGACGTCCTTGAAGGTCGATGAAGCGCCAGTCCTCCTCCTGCGAACTATCCGGGAAAATCTGGAGGCGGTAGCCACCCGAGAGGAGGAGATCGGCCCCGCCATATTTGTCTGAGGTGACCGACGCGACAACCAGCTCATTGGTCGAGTTTACATGGGATTTTGTAGAACTGTCGTAACCTTTCAGCAGGGCTGCAATCCGGACCAGCTGAAGGTTTCCCGACCTTGCGTCCTCGTCATCTACGTCCGCTCCCTCGCAGGGAGGGACAAAACGGTCGGACGCCCCGGTTACCACTCCATCATCGGAGACAATTCTCCATGGGCATTGGATGTGCAGCGCATATGCTCCAACCGTTCCCTTGCCCGAGATATGCGGGCGAATGTCTCCAAAGTGAAAAACCTTCATGGATGCTGCATCGCGCGCAATACTGAGCTGCAGGCCAACGAGCGCCTGCAGCGTCGCCTGCAGAACAAGTCGAATATCGGACTCAGTCATCGGACCCAGATGTCCTGTTTTGACATGATAGCGTGACGCCGCCGGTTTTGATCTTACTCCGGCGCTTTGAAATCCACGAACCTGTTCTCACGCACCACGAACAGGCGCCCGCTTTCCGTCATTTCGGGGGAGGCGAGGAAAAGCATCTTTTCGGCGACTTCTGAAGGGTGCGGCAGCGTTTCGGGGTCTTCGCCGGGCATGGCCTGGGCGCGCATGGCGGTGCGGGTGGCGCCCGGGTTGACGAGATTGACCCTGAGCGACGTATGCTCGGTTTCGGCAGCCCAGATGCGGCCCATGGTTTCGACGGCCGCCTTGGAGATCGCATAGGCGCCCCAGAAGGGGCGGGGATTGCTGGCGACGCCGGACGACAGGATGAGGGCGCGGCCTGCATCCGATTTTGTCAGCAGCGGTTCGACCGAACGGATCAGCCGCCAGGTGGCAGTGACATTGGTCAGCATCACCTTCTCGAACACCTTCGCCTCGATATGTCCTAGCGGCGAGATGACGCCGAGGATGCCGGCATTGGCCACGAGAATGTCGAGCTTGCCCCAGCGCTCGAAGATCGAGGCGCCGAGCCGGTCGATCGCGGCCATGTCGGTGAGGTCGAACGGGACCAGGGTGGCAGTACCGCCGACCGCCTTGATCGCGTCGTCGAGTTCTTCGAGCCCGCCCACGGTGCGGGCGGTGGCGATCACATGCGCACCGGCCTTGGCAAGCTCGAGCGCGGTGAAATAGCCGATGCCGCGCGAGGCGCCGGTGACCAGCGCGATCCTGTTCTTCAAGTCAATGTCCATCTTGTCACCTCACCCTGTCGCGGCACAAAAAAGAAGGCTGCGTTGCCGCAGCCTTCTAGAGCGTTCAGTGCGAAATGCAAACTGGTCCGTTTGTCTCAGCCGTTGCTGGCGAGCACCGAAACCTTGCGTCCCATCGTTTCGCCGTCCTTGTCGAGGAGGCGGGTCGGATAATCGCCGGTGAAGTAGTGGTCGGTGAACTGCGGGCGGGCGTCGTTACGGTCCTCGCCGCCGACGGCGCGGTAGAGGCCGTTGATCGACAGGAACTGTAGCGAATCCGCGCCGATATACCGGCACATCGCGTCCAGGCTGTCGTACTGGTTGGCGAGCAGCTTTTCGCGATCCGGCGTGTCGATGCCGTAGAAGTCCGGATAGAAGATCATCGGGCTCGCGACGCGGAAATGCACTTCCTTGGCGCCCGCATCGCGGATCATCTGGACGATCTTCAGCGAAGTGGTGCCGCGCACGATCGAATCGTCGACGAGGATGACGCGCTTGCCTTCGATCATCGCGCGGTTCGCCGAATGCTTGAGCTTGACGCCGAAGGCACGGATCTGCTGCGTCGGCTCGATGAAGGTGCGGCCGACATAGTGGTTGCGGATGATGCCGTATTCGAAGGGTATGCCGCTTTCCTGCGCGAAACCGAGAGCGGCCGGCGTGCCGCCATCCGGAACCGGCACGACAACATCGGCGTCGACCGCGGCTTCCTTTGCGAGGTTGATGCCCATGTTCTTGCGCGCCACATAGACGCTGCGGCCGCCGACGACCGAATCCGGCCGGGCGAAATAGACATATTCGAACAGGCAGAGGCGCTCGGACTGACCGTTGCCGGCTTTGCGGGCGTCGATGGTGACCGAGCCGTCTGACTGGATTTCGCAGATGATGACTTCGCCGTTCTCCACGTCGCGGACGAACTTCGCGCCGATGATGTCGAGCGCACAGGTCTCGGAGCAGAAGATCGGTTTGCCGTCGAGTTCGCCCATCACCAGGGGGCGGATGCCGGTGGGATCGCGGGCGGCGATCAGCTTGGTGCGGGTGATCGCCACCATGGAATAACCGCCTTCCATCTGCCGGATCGCATCGATGAAGCGGTCGGCCGTCGAGGCGTAGCGGGAGCGGGCGATGAGATGCAGGACCACTTCCGTATCGGAGGTGGACTGACAGATGGCGCCGCCGGCGATGAGCTGGCGGCGAAGCGTCAGGCCGTTGGTGAAATTGCCGTTGTGGGCAATCGCGATGCCGCCGACTTCCAGTTCCGCAAACAGCGGCTGCACATTGCGCAGCGCCACTTCGCCGGTGGTCGAATAACGGACATGGCCCATGGCGATGTTGCCGGGAAGACGGGCAAGCGTGGCGGGATCGGTATAGTGGTCGCCGACGAGGCCCATCCGGCGTTCGGAGTGGAAGCGCAGGCCGTCGAAGGAGACGATGCCGGCGGCCTCCTGGCCGCGATGCTGCAGGGCGTGCAGGCCGAGTGCCGTCAGCGTCGCCGCATCCGGGTGACCGAGAATCCCGAAGACGCCGCATTCCTCGCGAAGCGTATCGCCATCCCACTCGTTGACGTTGTTGTCGGCGAACGTCTCAGAAACCGGCTCTCTCATCTTGGCCCTTATCCCTTTCGGACAACTTGTCCCTTCGGAAAACGGAAAGGCGGGCCGGGGAAAAACTCCCCGAGCCCCGCCCGTTTTTCACTTTACTGCGAATGATACCACAAATGGTGACGTTTCGCGCTGCATCAAGCGCAAGATAACGTCAATTATTTGTCGCCGGCGCATCTTCCGCCGGCGGCTGCTCCTGGGCGGGCGCACCTTCGGTCGGCGCTGCGTCGCGTCCCAGGATGCGGGCACGGATCTGCGGCTCGATATCGTCGGGCAGCACAGCCTCGAGGCGTGCGACGAGGGTATCGAGGAAAGGCTTCGATTTCGCCTGGGTGACCCAAATCGGCTGCGAGCGCACGTCGACGAGCCAGTTCCAGAAGGCGACGGCGACAACCAGGAGAAGGATGCCGCGGGCCGCGCCGAACAGGAAGCCGAGGGTTCGGTCGAGCGCGCCGATGCGGCTGTCGATGATGAAGTCGGCAATGCGCGTCGTGATGAAGGAGATGATGATCAGCGCAAGCAGGAAGATGATGCCGGCGGAGGCGGCGATCGCGATGCGGTCATCGGTCGTGTAGTTCTTGGCGTAGGGCAGAAGCAGCGGATAAAGGTAATAGGCGGCGGCGACGGAGCCTACCCAGCTTGCGATCGACAGCACTTCCCGCGAAAAACCGCGAACCATGGCGAGCACGGCAGAAAACAGCGTCACGCCGATGACGATACCGTCGAAAATTGTGATGGGCATATAAGAACTACTCCAGACTTGCCGAATTCGCGACAGCCCCCGCTGTCTCGCAGCCGTCATACAACAGCGGACCTGTTAACGGAAGATCAATCATCTTCCGGTGTTTGGCGCAGCTTCGACGAGGAACCCGCAATCCGCGACACCAGGTCCGGCAGGTCTTCGATGGTGACCCAGCGTCCGTTCGCCCCCTTCGGCACTTCGGCGGACGTGGCCGGCAGCATCGCACCCGCAAAACCGAGTTTTTCCGCCTCCTTGAGCCGTTGCGCGGTCTGGGAAACCGGCCTTACCGCACCCGAGAGGCTGATTTCGCCGAAATAGACACAATCGGCAGGCAGGGCAAGCCCGGCAAGCGACGAGACGAGCGCCGACGCGACCGCAAGGTCGGCCGCGGGTTCGGAGATGCGATATCCGCCCGCCACGTTCAGATACACGTCGTGCTGCCCGAGCCTGACGCCGCAATGAGCTTCCAGAACCGCGAGAATCATAGACAGCCGCGACGAATCCCAGCCGACCACGGCCCGCCTCGGCGTTCCGAGCGACGTCTGCGCGACGAGGGCCTGGACCTCGACCAGCACGGGGCGCGTTCCCTCCATGCCTGCAAAGACGGCGGCGCCCGGCGCCTTGGCATTGCGCTCGCCGAGGAAGAGTTCGGAAGGGTTCGACACTTCCCGTAGTCCCTTGTCGGACATTTCGAAGACGCCGATCTCGTCGGTCGGGCCGAACCGGTTCTTGACCGTGCGCAGGATGCGGTAGTGATGGCCGCGGTCGCCCTCGAAATAAAGGACCGCGTCGACCATGTGCTCGACGACCCGCGGTCCGGCGATCTGGCCTTCCTTGGTGACATGGCCGACGAGGACCATGGCAGCGCCCGTCTGCTTGGCAAACCGGATCATCGCATGGACGCCGGTACGCACCTGCGTGACGGTGCCGGGAGCCGAATCGGCCGTGTCGCTCCAGAGCGTCTGGATCGAATCGATGATCACGAGGTCCGGCCGCTTGCCCTCGGCGATGGTCGCAAGAATGTCTTCGACATTGGTCTCGGCGGCGAGCAGCACGTCGCTGTCGGCCGCGCCCAGCCGCTGGGCGCGCAGCCGCACCTGCGCCACGGCCTCTTCGCCCGATACGTAGATGATCCGGTGACCCCGACGGGAGAGGGCGGCCGCGGCCTGCATCAGCAGCGTCGACTTGCCGATGCCGGGATCGCCGCCGATGAGGACGGCCGAGCCGCGCACGAAACCGCCGCCGGTCGCCCGGTCGAGTTCGGATATGCCGGTATGGATGCGAGGTGCTTCCTCAGTCTCCCCCGAAAGCGTGGTCAGCGAGACCGCGCGGCCCTTCTTCGGCACCTTGCCGGGACCGCCGCCGATGCCGCCCATCGGGTCTTCCTCGACGATGGTGTTCCACTCACCGCAGCCGTCGCATTTGCCGGCCCAGCGGTTGTGCACCGTGCCGCAGTTCTGGCACACGAATTGGGTCTTTGGTTTTGCCATGAGGTCAGGTTTCGGTTGAATTGAATAGCTCTGTTTTCCGACGCTTCGAGCGGTCTTCTCCATCCCGATAGAGAAGGGAAAAGCCGTGCCGAGGAAAGCGAAGGCGGGACGACGGGGATGGTTGAGAAGGACGTTGCGTCAGGCCGATCTCCCCCTTGAGGGGGAGATGCCCGGCAGGGCAGAGGGGGGCTGCGGCATGCTCTTCGACAATTGAGTGCACGGCGCCACCCCCCTCTGTCACCTCCGGTGACATCTCCCCCTCAAGGGGGGAGATCAGAGGGAGTTTGCCGCACCGCTTCTTACCCCCATACGACATTGCCCTCGGAGTAAGGAGGGGATTTGCACATACCTTTTGGCGGGTTTCAATAACCGGTCCCCATTCTCTTCTCGTCGGCCATCCGCTTTATGTCGTTTGAGAATTCTTCCGCAGAGGCGTAGGAATGAACGCGGCCGGCTTCGACGTCGTCCAATCCTTCTTGGATCAGCCGTTTCAGCATTTCTGTTTTCGCTTGAAGTTGGCGCAGTCCGACTGCAACGGCCTCGTTCGCGTCCTTATAAACGCCCGCCTTCACCTGCTCTTCAATGAAGGCCTTGTCCTTGTCGCTGAGATGGATCTCGGTCATTTCGATCTCCTTTTGTTCTCGTATAGCACGAGGAGTTTCGGCTTCCAAGAGGGGCAGCACTCACTCGTTCGGATAGATGTAACGCCGCTCGTAGCGCAGCCCGAGGCTGGTGAGCAGCTCGTAGCCGATCGTGCCGGCGGCGCGGGCGACGTCGTCGAGCGGCATGTTCGGGCCGAAGAGTTCGACATAGTCGCCGGTGCGGATTTCGGTCGCCGGAATGTCCGTCACGTCGAAGATCGTCAGATCCATGGTGATGCGGCCGACAACCGGCACCTTGCGGTCTGCGACGAAACCGAAGGCGCCGTCCTTCTCCGCCTGGCGCAGCGGCACGCCGGAGCCGGAAAGCGAACGCATGTAGCCATCCGCATAGCCCGCGGCGACGATGGCAAGCCGGCTGTCGCGCGAAAGCTGGTAGGTGCCGCCATAGCTGACCGTCTCGCCCTTTTTGGCGTCGCGAATCTGGATGATGCGCGCCTCCGCCTTGGCGACCGGCTGCATCGGGTTCGGCAAGCCGCTGACCGCTTCGCCGCCGTAGAGCGCGATGCCGGGACGGGTGAGATCGAAATGGTAGTCGGGGCCGAGAAAGATTCCAGCGGAGGCTGAAAGACTTGCGTCGATACCTTCGAAAGCCTCCGCAACCCTGCGGAAAGATTCGAGTTGCGTCCGGTTGAGCGGTGAGGAGGGCGTATCGCCGCTATGGAGATGCGACAGCACCAGTACCGGTGAAAAGCTCGCCGGTCGCGAAACGTCGTCGGCAAAGGCGATCGCATCCTCGAGCGGAATGCCGAGCCGGTTGAACCCGGTATCGACCTGCAGCGCGCAAGGGTGGTCGCCATGTTCGGCGGTCACCGACATCCAGAAGGCGAGCTGCTCTTCGGATGCGAGCACCGGAACCAGGCCGTTCTCGAAGAACATCTGCTCCTGGCCGGGCCAGATGCCCGAAAGCACATAGATGCGGGCATCGGGGGTATAAGTGCGCAGCGTCACGCCCTCCTGCACGACCGCCACGAAGAAGTCGCGCGCGCCGGCTTCGTAAAGCGCCACGCCGCAATCCTCGAGACCGAGGCCATAGGCATCCGCTTTGACGACGGCGGCGGTGCGGGCGGAACCGGAGCGGCGTGCCATCTCCCGCCAGTTGTCGGCAAGCGCGCCGAGATCGACCGTCAGCCGCACGGGCGCGATCTCGAAGTCGGCGAGTTCGGCGAGGAGATCATCGGGATCGGTCATCGGTCGGTCTTCCATGCGGCGGGGGCGTCCTACTCTGGCTCAAGCCTGAACTATCCGTTCTCGTCAAGGTGGAAACGTCGAATGAGGTCTTTTCGCGACCATCTGGGAAGTCGACACGCAATTGGGCCGGCAAAGGTTGGGGAGGGCGTGCGCGGCTGCGGCGGTCAGCGGGTCGCATAGGCCGCGGCAGCGCGACGTTCCAGATGTTTGCTGAATTTCGACAACGGAAAGCATACAGCGAAGTAGATGAGGGCCACGAAACCGTAGACGACGAACGGCTGGAAGGTGGCGTTGGTGACGATGGTGCCGGCCTTCGACAGTTCGACAAAACCGATGATGGAGGTGAGCGCGGTCCCCTTGATGACCTGGACTGAAAAACCGGCCGTCGGCGGTATGGCGATCCGAAGCGCTTGAGGCAAGATGATCAGCCGCATCTGCTGGACATGGTTGAGGGCAAGGCTCTGCCCCGCCTCCCATTGCCCCTTCGGGATGGATTCCACGCAGCCCCGCCAGATCTCGACGAGGAATGCCGCAGTCCAGCAGATCAGCGCCACACCCGCCGCCAGCCAGGCCGGCACGTCGATGCCGAACAGTCCGAGCCCGAAGAAGGCCAGAAACAATTGCATCAGAAGCGGCGTGCCCTGGAAGAGCTCCACATAGCCGCGCGCGAAATGCCGGCCGAGGGTCGACTTCCCGATTCGAAGGAACAGGATCGCCAGCCCGACAATGCCGCCGCCGATGAAGGATGTGAGGGAAAGGATCAATGTCCAGCGGGTCGCGAGCAACAGGTTGCGCAGGATGTCCCAGGTCGTGAAATCGCTCATCGGGCAGCCACTTTCGGAAAGATCCAGCGGCCCATCTGATTGAGCAATTGACGCAGCGCAATCGCAAACAGCAGATAGATCGCGGTGGAAAGCATATAGGCCTCGAAGGCCCTGAATGTGCGCGACTGGATGAAATTGGCCGCGAAGGTCACGTCCTCGGCGGCGATTTGCGAAACGACCGCCGATCCCAGCATGACGATGACGATCTGCGAGGAGAGCGCCGGCCAGATGCGCTGCAGGGCAGGCACCAGTATCACCAGGCGGAAGGTCTGCAGCGGCCTCAGCGCCAGCGCCGCACCGGCTTCGAACTGGCCCTTTGGCGTGGCCTCGATGCCGGCCCTGATGATTTCGCAGCTATAGGCGCCGAGATTGATGATCATCGCAAGATTTGCCGCCTGCAGTTCCGAGAGCTGAACTCCGACGGAGGGCAGGCCGAAAAAGATGAAGAAAAGCTGGATCATGAAGGGCGTGTTGCGGATCAGTTCCACATAGGCCGCCACCGGCGGGCGGAGCATCTCCGGCCCGAGCGTCCTGATCCAGGCGCATAAAATCCCGAGAAGCACCCCGGCCACCGCGCCGACCAAAGTCAGTTCGACGGTGACGAAAAGCCCCTTCAGGATGACGGGACCATAGTCCCAGATCCAGCTGAAATCGAAGATATAGTGCATCGCGCCCGCCCGTGTCTGTAGAAGTCCGCCGCCCGCGCCAACAGGCGGCGGCAGTCCGAGGAAACGATCAGAGATCGGCGGGCAGCGAAGTCCCGAGCCACTTTTCGGCGATCTTGTTCAACGAGCCGTCGGTCTTGGCGGTGGCGATGATGCCGTTGACCTTTTCGAGCAGAGCGGGTTCGTTCTTGCCGAGGCCGATATAGCAGGGCGAGTTCTTGATGAGGAACTTCGGCTCCGGACGCTTTGGCGGGTTCCGCTCGAGGATCGCGGCGGCGACCACGTTGCCGGTGGCGACGGCTTCGACCTGGCCGGACAGGAAGGCGGAAATCGTGCCGTTGTTGTCTTCGTAGCGCTTGATGGTGGCGCTCGGCGGCGCGACTTTCGTCAGTTCCAGATCTTCGATCGCACCGCGCGTGACGCCGACGGTCTTGCCGGCGAGATCGGCGGTGGACTTGATGTCCAGCCCTGCCGGAGCGAAGACGCCATTGTAGAAGGGAGCGTAGGCGGTGGAGAAATCGACGACCTTTTCGCGGTCGGGATTTTTGCCAAGGCTCGAGATCACCAGATCCACCTTGTTGGTCTGCAGGTAAGGAATGCGGTTTGCGCTCGTGACCGGCACGAGTTCAACCTTCACGCCGAGCTTTTCGGCGATCAGCGTTGCCATATCGATGTCATAGCCTTTAGCGGCCATGTCGGCGCCGACGCTGCCGAAAGGCGGGAAATCCTGTGGTACCGCGACACGCAGTTTGCCGCTGGACTTGATGCTTTCCAGCGCATCGGCCAGCGCCGGAAGCGGCCCTGCAAGAGTGGCGGCAATAGCGGCCGTTGCTGCGAAGGCGCGTGAGATGAAGGTTCGACGTTGCATGAATGCTCCCCTGTTTGGTCTGGAAACAGGAGAGCAATCCCCATGCCAATTGCATTAGGGATAGCCGAATTGTCGGAAGTCTCGGGAGGCCCCTATGTCACGAAACGACTGCGGAGCTTCCTGTTGCTCAAAAAACAGGCAGGCCTGCCGCCATCAGTGCTCTTCGTACTGCGTGAAGCTCGGGTCGGCGAGATCGGCGAAGCGGGTATATTCCGACTGGAAGGCCAGTTTGACGGTGCCGGTCGGCCCGTGACGCTGCTTGGCGATGATGACGTCCGCCGTGCCCTTCACCTTGTCCATGTGCGCTTCCCATTCCGGGTATTTCGGATCGGAAATGTCGCGCGGCTCCATGTTCTTCACATAGTATTCCTCACGGAACACGAAGAGCACGACGTCGGCGTCCTGTTCGATCGAGCCGGATTCGCGAAGGTCGGAGAGCTGCGGGCGTTTGTCGTCGCGGCTTTCCACCTGTCGCGAAAGCTGCGACAGCGCGATGATCGGCACGTTGAGTTCCTTGCCGAGCGCCTTCAGGCCGGTGGTGATCTGGGTGATTTCCTGCACGCGGTTCTCGCCGGATTTGCCCGAGCCGGTCATCAGCTGGATATAGTCGACCACCAGGCAATCGAGGCCGCGCTGGCGCTTCAGGCGGCGGGCGCGGGCGGAAAGCTGGGCGATCGAGATACCGCCGGTCTGGTCGATGAAGAGCGGCACCTTCTGCATCATCTGGGAGCAGGCGACGAGCTTTTCGAAATCCGCCTCGGTGATGTCGCCACGACGGATCTTCGACGAGGAGACTTCCGTCTGCTCGGAAATGATACGGGTGGCGAGCTGTTCGGCCGACATTTCGAGCGAATAGAAGCCGACGACACCGCCGTTCCTCGCCTTGAAGGAGCCGTCGGGCTGCACTTCCGGCTCGTAGGAGGCGGCGATATTGTAGGCGATGTTGGTGGCAAGCGAGGTCTTGCCCATGCCGGGGCGTCCCGCGAGCACGATCAAGTCGGAGCGCTGCAACCCGCCCATCTTGCTGTCGAGCGACATGATGCCGGTCGAGATGCCGGAGAGATGGCCGTCGCGCTCGAACGCCTGACCGGCCATGTCGATGGCGAGCGCCACCGCATCGTTGAAGGACTGGAAGCCGCCGTCGTAACGGCCGGTTTCGGCCAGTTCGAAGAGGCGGCGTTCGGTATCCTCGATCTGCGTCTGCGGCGGCATGTCGAGCGGCGCGTCATAGGCGATGTTGACCATGTCCTCGCCGATGGTGATCAGCGCGCGGCGCAGCGCCAGATCGTAGATCGCCCGGCCATAATCCTCGGCGTTGATGATCGAAACGGCTTCGGCGGCAAGACGGGCGAGATACTGGGCGACCGTCAGGTCGCCGACCTTGTCGTCGGCGGGCAGGAAGGTCTTGATCGTCACCGGGTTGGCGGTCTTGCCCATGCGGATGATGTCGCCGGCAACCTCGAAGATCCTGCGGTGCAGCGGCTCGTGGAGGTGGACCGGCTTCAGGAAATCCGAGACACGGTAATAGGCGTCGTTATTGACCAGGATCGCGCCGAGCAGCGCCTGTTCGGCCTCGATATTGTTCGGTGCTTCCCGGTAGTGGGGCTCCGCGTCCTTGTTGCTGATCGCCGTCAGCTTGCGTGCTACGTCCTGCATGTTACCCAATCAGGTCTTTTTTGGAATCGTGCGATCCTACAGCAGTTTGCGGCGGATGAACGGACGGCCCGAAGAGAATCTCCAGAATCCGACGATCTCCACAGTCCCGCCGCGAGCTTGTGGATAACGCGCTACCAATCGAACAAGATGATTTGACCGTGACAAAACGATCATTCGCTCTGTCACGGTCCCTGCAGGATAAGCCTTCCGCAGATTCGCGACAAGGCATCATTGGGTGTCGGAGACGGCAATCCCGGCGATATGGCGCCCCAGGAAGCGCATGCTGCCTGAGAAATCCCTTTCCACCAGGGAGTCTATGCCGAACCCGCCGTTGGCGATTTTCGAAAGCGGGTCGCGGACCAGATTGCAGCCGCCGGCAAGAAGCCGCCAGCCGGCATTCATCCTCCTTTGGACATGCGGAAGGATCTTTCCCTGAGCGGCGGCATGTTCGAGGAAGATGAGCCGTCCGCGCGGCCGCAATACCCGCCGGATCTCGGCAAGAGCCTTCTCCGTATCGGGGATCGTGCAGAGGACATAGCTTGCGACGACGGTGTCGACCGACTGCGTTTCCACCGGCAACTCTTCGGCGGAGGCCTCCATCAGCCGGACATTCCTGCCGAGGTCGCACGCTCTGCGATGAGCCATCGCCAGCATCTTGGTATCCGGATCGATTCCGACCAGGGTCCTGATCTTGTCCCTGTCGTAGAGGTCCAGGTTGTGGCCCGATCCGATACCGATCTCCAGCACGTCGCCGGCAGCAGCCGGTATCATGCGCTCGCGCATGGTCCTGAACGGCGATGCGCCGCATGCTATGGTGACGACGGACCGTCCGACGGATGAGAGAACTCTTTCACACAGATTGCACATGACGCACCTCGCGCTTGCAACTGTTGAAAGAAGTCCACGATGATCGGGACGGAAGCAGAAGCACCCAGGGCGGTGCCGGGATTGCTTCCGGGGACGATCTGAATCGGCGTCCCGGATATGGCCGCTGCGGCAACGCTCGGCTCGCAGGAGCAGGAACGCTGATCGTCGAAGGGCCGGGGAGACCGAAACGGGTGGAGGATCGCGTCTTCGCGTGATTGATATTCATTGGATGGGCCTTTCTTCATATAATGATTGTCTTGTCGGACGGATCGGACCCTAGCTGCGTAGCGTCCCTTCACCGTCCCTTGGGGAGGGGGTGTGATGACGAAGGTTGCGGCAAAGGCCGACCTGCCGTTCCGGCTGCGGCTTCGCCTTTTCGGTTATCCTGATGTCAGCGTGAATGACGCCGCACTGCAGTTGGGAGAGCGCAGGGCGCTCGCTCTCATCATCTACCTTGCCGCGGCGAAGGGACCGGTTCCGCGGGAAACCGTATCGGCTCTTCTCTGGCCGGAGGCCGACGGCGAGACGGCACGGGTTCGGCTGCGGCGGCTTATTTACAAGATACGCCAGGCGGTCAGAGCCGACATTGTCGAGAGCGACCGCGCGAACATGCGTCTGTCGGAGCGCGTGGCCGTGGACAGCGACGTCGCCACCTTCGAGAACCTGCTGGCGCGTCACGGCTTCGCGGATGCGGAGCGCGTGTATGCGTCAGACTTCCTCGAGGGTTTCCACCTCGATGAGGCGTCGGACCTGGAGGAATGGATATTCTTCCGTCGCGAAGCGCTGCGGGGACGTCTGGTGCACGCTCTGGAAAGGCTGATCCAGTCGGCATTCGAGGAACGGCGGTTCGCGGATGCCGCCAAATTCGCCGGGCGCCTGGTGGAATGCGATCCGCTCAACGAGGCAGCGCATCGCCAGCTGATAAGAGCGGCCGCCGAGGGCGGAGATTTCGTGTCGGCACGGCGGCACTACCAGTTTTGCGCCGATCTGTTGCAGCGCAGCCTCGGGGTCTCGCCGTCCGAGGAAACACGCGCCTTGCAGCATGCACATGCTGCCTCGGCCTCGCAGCCTCTCCTGCCGGCCTCGGTCGTGAGATATGTCGCGGTGGACGGTCTGCACGTGGCCTACAGGACGGTGGGGGATGGGCCGGTCGACATCCTGCTTGTTCCCGGCTTCGTCTCGCATGTGGAGCGGACGTTCGAGGATGAGCATTGTCGCCGATGGATCGAGCGGGTCGCAAAGCTTGGACGCGTCATCCTGTTCGACCGGCGTGGTGTGGGGCTTTCGGACAGGGCGGAGGCTTGCCCGACGCCCGAAGCCGTTGCCCGGGACATGGCGGCCGTGCTGGATGCAGCGCAGAGCAAGAGAGCCATCGTCGTCGGGGCTTCGGAGGGAGGACCCGGAAGCATTTTCTTTGCCGCCCGCTACCCCGGCCGCGTTCGGCGCCTGATCCTCTGGGGGGCCATGGCAAAGGGATGCAGGAGCCCCGACTATCCGTTCGCTCTGGATAGTCAGCAGTTCGACCTGTGGCTCCGCAGGATTACGAAGGAATGGGGCGGAGCGTTGGATCTGCGCACGTTTGCGCCGAGCCTGGCGGGAGATGCCCTGACGCAGCAATGGTGGGCCAGTCTGCTGCGGGCAGCGTCGAGCCCGGGTTCCATGCGGACCGTATTATCGGCCTTGCGGGACGTCGACGTCCGTCCTCTTCTTCCTCAGATCCCGGTTCCTACGACCGTAATGCATCGGAAGGGAGATCGGGCCGTGAGGATGGAAGCAGCAGTCTATATGGCCGAGAACATTCCGGATGCCCGGCTTCTCCTTGTCGAAGGAGAGGATCATTGGTTCTGGGCGGGAGACCAGGAGCCCTTGATCCGCGAAATCGAGGCCGCAGCAAACCCCTAAGTCTAAAAAGCGAAACGCCCGGGCAAGAACCCGGGCGTTTCCTTTGATCTGGTCGACAGACGATTATTCTTCGTCGTTGTCGCGATCGGCTTCCGGATCGAAGAAGTCTTCCGGACGCAGAGCGTCTTCGTCGACGCCGTAGATGGCGTCGACGGAGGTGAGGCTTTCGCCCTTGGCCTGACGACCGGCTTCTTCCGGCGAACGGGCAACGTTCACTTCGATCGAAATCTCGACTTCGGCGTGCAGGTGCAGCGTCACCTTGTGCAGGCCGATGGCCTTGATCGGGTGGTTGAGGTCGACCTGGTTGCGGCCGACGTTGAAGCCTTCGGCAGCCAGCGTATCGAGGATGTCGCGAGCGGCGACCGAGCCGTAGAGCTGGCCGGTTTCGCCAGCCGAGCGGACGATGATGAAGGACTTGCCGTCGAGCACTTCGGCAACCTTCTGGGCTTCGCCCTTGCGCTCGAGGTTGCGGGCTTCAAGCGTTGCGCGTTCGGATTCGAAACGCTTCTTGTTGGCGTCGTTGGCGCGCAATGCCTTGCCCTGCGGCAGCAGGAAGTTACGGGCATAACCGTCACGGACCTTTACGACTTCGCCCATCTGGCCGAGCTTCGGTACGCGTTCAAGCAGAATGACTTGCATGGTTCAGTTCCTTTCGATCAGTCAATTCTTGTTTTCGTTGGGATTGGCAGAAGACTTCGCCGGCGTCAGTGCGATCGTCCGCCGCGTGTCGGACAGGCCGAGCAGGAGGATGCCGATCGCCGGCAGGAGAAGCATGGATGAGAGGTAGCAAAGAATGAGCACGGGCACGCGCCAGTCCTTGCCCTGGCTGCGGAAGTGGAGGGAAGCAAAGCCCGCCATCAGGAAGCCGGCGCCGAACGTGCCGCAGATCACGGCGCCGACCATCGCCGGCACGCCGCCCAGGAAGGTCATGACGATACCGGCGAGGAAGATGAAGATCGCATGCCGGTTCATGCGCAGCGCCGAGGGCATGTCCTCGCGCGGGCGAAGCGCCCGGCCCGAACGGGAAACGACGCGGACGGCGAGATAGAAGGCCGCAAACAGCAGCATGACCCAGACACCGCCCTGCACCAGCGGCAGCATCAGCACGATCATCGCCTTGGTCTGCGCCATCCCGGATGGATCCGGCGTGAAGGCGGGTTCCTGGGCCTTGAATACCTCGATCATCGCCTCGACCATCTGGTCGGTCAGTTCCGGGCCGTAGCCGATCGCGATGCCGAGCGCGATGACGGCGATCGTCACCAGGCCGCACAGATGCAGGAGGATGTCCGAAATCGGATACCAGGCCATCAGATGGTCCGGGCCGCCGAGTTCCGACGCCGGCCGCGCCAGGTTGGCGAGATGCGAAAGCCAGCCGGCGGGGATCAGCGTGAAGAACGCCATGGCGAGCGCAAAAAGCGGAGAAACCAGAGCGGATCCGAGCACGGCGGCCGTCAGGATGCCGACGACGGCGGCGCGATTGCCCCAGCCGAGGCCGGCAATCAGAATGGGAAGCGCGGAAGCGGCATAGAGAAGGGATGCAAAAGACGACTGCGCACTCGCGCCCAGCACCAGCAGGGTAGCGGCAATGCCGGCAATGATGCCGATCGGCAGTACGGTTTGAATCTTGTTCGTCACGGTCTCGCTGTCCTGCTCAGTCAAGCAGTTAGGGGATCACGCCTGGTTCGATTTCTCAGGCACTTCATCCCCAACATGGGATTAAGAAAGCTTCCGATCCGCGCCCATCGCGAAAGGGAAATGGACCCGCCGACTTTTGATCAGCGGGTCCAAAAGTTCAGATTACGCCAGGACGTAAGGCAGCAGGCCGAGGAAACGGGCGCGCTTGATCGCCTGGGCGAGTTCGCGCTGCTTCTTCTGGGAAACGGCCGTGATGCGGGACGGAACGATCTTGCCGCGCTCGGAAATGTAGCGCTGCAGCAGGCGTACGTCCTTGTAGTCGATCCGCGGCGCATTGGCGCCCGAGAACGGGCAGGTCTTGCGGCGGCGATGGAACGGACGGCGAGCCGGTGAGGAGGATACGTCAGCCATTTTTTCTTATCCTTATAGCCAATTACGCTTCACGCGGCGGGCGCGGGGCGCGCTCGAAGCCGCCTTCACGCGGACCACGGTCCGGACGGTCGCCGAAATCGCGGCGCGGCGGACGATCGCCGAAGTCGCGGCGCGGGCCACGGTCGTCGCCGTCACGGCGCGGACGGTCGTCACGGTCGCGCTTCTGCATCATCGCGGACGGACCTTCCTCGTGCTTCTCGACGGCAATCGTCATGTAGCGCAGGACGTCTTCGTTGATGCGCATCTGGCGCTCCATCTCGTGCACGGCAGGAGCCGGCGCGTCGATGTCCATCAGAGCGTAATGAGCCTTGCGGTTCTTCTTGATGCGGTAGGTGAGGGACTTGAGGCCCCAGTTTTCTACGCGCCCGACCTTGCCGCCGTTAGCTTCGAGGACGCCCTTGTACTGTTCGACGAGGGCATCAACCTGCTGCGGGGACATATCCTGCCGGGCAAGGAATACGTGTTCGTAAAGAGCCATGTAAGCTTTTGCCTTTTCTTGCGGTTGAACGGACCCGGACCTCGGCGGCTAAGCCTCAACGACTGCTCTTGATGGGCAAAGCCCGGCAAGAAAAGTTGTTTGATCGAGACGGTCGAGAGCGGAGACACGGGAGGCTCGGACCCTTTGGTCCATGCGGCTTTCCTTTCGGAAAACCAGCCCTCCGTTCAGCCACCAGCCAGAAGACCGGGTGTTTCGAACAGCGCGCTTATACGGATTTTTGGGCAGATGGCAAGGGGAGTGTTGGAAAACCGGCTAAACCCGATGCCTGCTTGCTGTCATGGACTTCGGATGACCCGGTAGCCGATCCTCTCCAGGAGGTGCTCGGCGTTCAGCAGCATCGCGGCGGTAACGAGGCCCGAATCCCGGGTGGCGGCCTCCAGCCTGAGCTGGTCGAGGGCCAGAAGGTGAAGCCTGCGCACCGGCTGGTCGCCTCTTTCCAGTTTCCGCAGTTCGTCCGACGGCAGATCCAGCTCCGAGGCAAGTTCCTTTTGCGTCAGTTTAAGTTGCTTCCGACGCCGGATGAACTCTCTTCGATGAAGAACGGATTGCATGGTTTCAGCGCATCGCTCCAAGTATGGAGGAGACCGATTAGCTGCCTTTTTCAGGGCCGGAGCAAGTCGCCTATTGGAGGTAGATGTCCCCCGGCCCGTGGCTCCGCTATAGCGTCATCGGATATTGCCGATGGATCGCGGCGATCTCCTTCATCACCTCTTCGGAGAGCTTCACATCCGTCGAACCGATATCGGTCTTGAGCTGTTCCGTCGTC
This sequence comes from Neorhizobium alkalisoli, assembly GCF_002968635.1. GTDB lineage: Bacteria > Pseudomonadota > Alphaproteobacteria > Rhizobiales > Rhizobiaceae > Neorhizobium > Neorhizobium alkalisoli. Next base: position 61,641 of record NZ_PVBN01000013.1, read on the forward strand.
GTGGCGCCGATGATGACGGAGGCCATGAACGGTCGCGACAGGCAGAAGGCGAGCGCCATCTGGGCTGGTTCGAGGTCATGTTTTTCGGCAAGCTCGAGATAGGCTTTTACCGCCGGGTCCTGCATGGGCGTCAGGCGGCCGCCGAGGTCGCCGTTGATCGTCGCCCGCGAGCCGGACGGCCTTGCGCCGTTCTGGTACTTGCCGGTGAGAAGACCTGCCGCAAGCGGCGAATAGGCCAGCAACCCGACGTCCTCGTGGTGGGCGACTTCGGCCAGATCGAGATCGAACTGCCGGTAGAGGAGGTTGTATTCGTTCTGGATCGAGGCGACCCGCGGCAGGCCGTTTTCCTCCGAGAGGCGGAGGTATTTCAGCGTGCCCCAGGCGCTCTCGTTCGAAAGGCCGATGGCGCGGAGCTTGCCTTCCTTGACCAGCTCGCCCAGGGTTTCGAGGATTTCGGAGATCTCCGCCGCGGCCTTTTCCCGATCCTGGGCAGAGGCATCGAAGGTCCAGGAATTGCGGAAGTGAAAGGTGCCGCGGTTCGGCCAATGGATCTGGTAAAGGTCGAGATAGTCGGTCTGCAGGCGCTTGAGGCTGGCATCCAGGGCTTCGCGGAGGGTCTCGGCGCCGATCTCGCGTCCGCCGCGGATATGCGGGCGGCCGCTTCCGGCAATCTTCGAGGCGAGGATCACATCCTTGCGTTTGCCGCTCTTCTTGAGCCAGGTGCCGATGATCTGTTCGGTGCGGCCGTAGGTTTCCGGGCTTACGGGTGTCGTCGGATAAAGTTCGGCCGTGTCGAAGAAGTTGACGCCTTTGCTAACCGCGTAATCCATCTGTTCGTGGGCTTCGGCTTCGGAGTTCTGCGTACCCCAGGTCATCGTGCCGAGGCAGATTTCCGACACGGAGAGCTCCGTCCGGCCAAGTTTCTTATACTGCATGGAATGAAATCCCGTCCTGAAAAGTCGGCGGCACTCTAAGCAGGATTTGATGGAGCGCAAGGGGAGAACGGGCCGTAAAAGGCCCGGAAAGCCGCCGCGCCCTTGACACTCCGGGCTCAAATGTGAATGGAGAGGCAAAACATAAGGGAAGGAACCACCCATGAGCATCGCATTCACGTTCCCCGGACAGGGCAGCCAGTCCGTCGGCATGGGGAAAGACCTCGCGGAAGCCTATCCCGAAGCCCGGGCCGTCTTCGAAGAGGTCGACGAGGCGCTCGGCCAGAAACTCTCCGATATCATGTGGAACGGCCCGGAAGAAACGCTGACGCTGACGGCCAATGCCCAGCCGGCCTTGATGGCCGTTTCGATTGCCGCCATGCGCGTCATGGAAGCCAGCGGCCTGAAGCTTGCAGACAAGGTCGCCTATGTCGCCGGCCACTCGCTCGGCGAATATTCCGCGCTCTGTGCCGCCGGCACCTTCTCGCTTTCCGATACGGCAAGACTGCTGCGCATCCGCGGTGACGCGATGCAGAGCGCCGTACCGGTCGGGCACGGCGCCATGGCCGCGATTATCGGTCTGGAACATGGCGAAGTCGATGCGGTTTGCGCCGAGGCACGGCGGGAAGGCGTCTGCCAGATCGCCAACGACAATGGCGGCGGGCAGCTGGTGATTTCGGGCTCGAAGGCCGCGGTTGAAAAGGCCGCCGCACTTGCCACGGAAAAGGGCGCCAAGCGCGCCATCATGCTGCCGGTCTCCGCACCCTTCCACAGCGACCTGATGGCGCCCGCGGCGGACGCGATGCGTCACGCTCTGGACAAGGTCGAGAAGAAGAACCCGGTCGTCCCGGTCATCGCCAATGTGCGCGCCGCCCCGGTTTACGATGCCGAGGAAATCGCCACGCTGCTCGTCACCCAGGTGACCGGCCAGGTGCGCTGGCGCGAAACCGTGGAGTGGTTCGGCGCCAATGGCGTCACGACGCTCTACGAGATCGGTTCGGGAAAAGTGCTGACAGGCCTTGCCCGCCGCATCGACAAGAATATTTCCGGCCTTGCCGTCAACGCGCCGGCCGATATCGATGCCGCGCTCGCTGCCATTCTTGGCTGACGAAAGAGACTCTAGAGGATTCGATCATGTTTGATTTGACTGGCCGCAAGGCCTTGGTGACCGGCGCAACCGGCGGGCTCGGCGAAGAGATCGCCCGCCTGCTGCACAAGCAGGGCGCCATTGTCGGCCTGCACGGCACGCGTGTCGAGAAGCTGGAGGCGCTGGCCGCCGATCTCGGCGGGGACCGCGTCAAGATCTTCCCGGCCAATCTCTCCGACCGCGACGAAGTGAAGGCGCTCGGCGAAAAGGCCGAGGCCGAACTCGAAGGCGTCGACATCCTGGTCAACAATGCCGGCATCACCAAGGACGGCCTGTTCGTGCGCATGAGCGATGCGGACTGGGACTCGGTGCTCGAAGTCAATCTGACGGCCGTGTTCCGCCTGACCCGCGAACTCACCCATCCCATGATGCGTCGCCGCCATGGCCGCATCATCAACATTTCCTCGGTCGTCGGCGTTACCGGCAATCCCGGTCAGGCGAACTATTGTGCTTCGAAGGCGGGCCTGATCGGCTTTTCGAAATCGCTGGCCCAGGAGATCGCCACCCGCAACGTGACGGTCAACTGCGTCGCTCCGGGCTTCATCGAGAGCGCCATGACCGGCAAGCTGAACGACAAGCAGAAGGACGCCATCCTGGGCGCGATCCCCATGAAGCGGATGGGCGCCGGCGCGGACATCGCCGCTGCGGTTCTTTATCTCGCTTCGAACGAGGCGGGCTACGTGACCGGCCAGACGATTCACGTCAACGGCGGCATGGCGATGATCTAGGCTGCGGTGCGGCGTTGCATGTCCTGTCGCAATCGGCTGTTGGCGGCGGTGAAATGGAACAAATTCTGGCTTTGCGGAACACGGAAACCATGTTAAGCGGGCCATGACTGTGAATAGTCACCCCGAAATGCAGGCCGTCATATTGCGTGAGTGCGGCATGACTGGAACCTGACGAGGGGGGAACGGGTTTGCCGGGCATCGGCGTCGAGAGGCGGCGAGTGCAGGTTTTAAACAGGGTACGGGTGCTATTCGGGCATCCGGAAAGACAAAGGTCGAGGAAACCGACATGAGCGATATCGCAGAACGCGTGAAGAAAATTGTTATTGACCACCTCGGCGTCGATGCCGACAAAGTTGTCGAAGGCGCAAGCTTTATCGACGATCTCGGCGCGGATTCGCTCGACACCGTCGAACTTGTCATGGCTTTCGAAGAAGAATTCGGCGTCGAGATCCCTGACGATGCGGCCGATTCCATTCTGACCGTCGGCGATGCCGTCAAGTTCATCGAAAAGGCCCAGGCCTGATCGATCCGAAACATTTGGGATAACGCCCGCAAGGCAAATCCCGACGACGGCCCGCTTGTTCGGGCCGTTTCAGCAAATAGAACATGCGAAATTAAGGCGGAACGCTGGCGATGAGACGGGTCGTTATCACCGGTACCGGCATGGTATCTCCCCTCGGATGCGGAACGGAAGCAAGCTGGCAGCGTCTGCTCGCCGGCGAGAACGCTGCCCGGGTCGTGACGGAATTCGAGGTGGAGGATCTGCCTGCCAAGGTTGCCTGCCGCATACCGGTGGGTGACGGTTCCAACGGCACCTTCAATGTCGACGACTGGATGGAGCCGAAGGAACAGCGCAAGGTCGATCCCTTCATCATCTACGGCGTGGCCGCGGCCGACATGGCGCTGGAAGATGCCGGCTGGCATCCGAAGACCGACGAAGACCAGATTGCCACGGGCGTGCTGATCGGTTCGGGCATCGGCGGCCTCGAAGGCATCGTCGAGGCCGGCTATACGCTGCGCGACAAGGGCCCGCGCCGCATTTCTCCCTTCTTCATTCCCGGCCGCCTGATCAACCTGGTTTCCGGCCAGGTGTCGATCCGCCACAAGCTGCGCGGCCCGAACCATGCGGTCGTCACCGCCTGTTCCACCGGCGCTCACGCAATCGGCGACGCAGCGCGCCTGATCATGCTCGGCGATGCCGACGTGATGGTCGCAGGCGGCGCTGAATCGCCGATCTGCCGCATTTCGCTTGCGGGTTTCGCGGCCTGCAAGGCGCTTTCGACCCAGCACAACGACGACCCGCAAAAGGCGTCGCGCCCCTATGACCGCGACCGTGACGGTTTCGTCATGGGCGAGGGGGCCGGCATCGTCGTGCTGGAAGAACTGGAGCACGCCAAGGCGCGCGGCGCAAAGATCTATGCGGAAGTAGTGGGCTACGGTCTTTCGGGCGACGCCTTCCACATCACCGCACCTTCGGAGGATGGCGACGGCGCCTATCGCTGCATGTCGGCCGCGCTGAAGCGGGCCGGTCTGGCGGCGTCGGACATCGATTACATCAACGCCCACGGCACCTCGACCATGGCCGACACGATCGAACTCGGGGCTGTCGAGCGACTGGTCGGCAATGCTGCGTCGAAGATTTCCATGTCCTCGACGAAATCGGCGATCGGTCACCTGCTTGGCGCCGCCGGTGCGGTCGAGGCCATCTTCTCGACCCTGGCGATCCGTGACAATATCGCGCCGCCGACGCTGAACCTCGACAATCCCGATGTCGAGACGGCGATCGATCTCGTGCCACACAAGGCACGCAAGCGCGAGATCAACGTGGCGCTCTCCAATTCCTTCGGTTTCGGCGGCACGAACGCCTCCCTCGTGCTTCGCCGTTACGACGCGTAATTGGTCGTGGCAAATGCGGCTGGACTTTCGAGGCCGGCGCGTATCATCTTCTGGACCTGTTTTTTGCCGCATTGCTTGGCCAAACAGCGGGCGAAGTTTTGAGTCTCTTGGGGGGCGCGGTTGAGCGATACGAATCATGTGAGTGACCCTTCTGCAGGCAATGGCAGGGGCCCTATCATTCCGAAGTCGCCGAACGAGGCGCTGAAGCCCGAACGCGTGCCCGAACCGCCGCGGCGATCGAAGAAGGCGCGCAGCCAGCTCGTCATCTTTCTGAATTTCGTGATGACGATGGTCGTCCTCGTGTGCATCGCAGGGGTCGCCGGCTTTTACTACATGATCTCGACATTCCAGGGGGCCGGCCCGCTGGAAGCCAACGCGCATTTCATGGTCCGTCCCGGTACCGGCGTCGCCGAGATAGCCAGCAATCTCGAACGCAACGGGATCATCTCCGACGCGCGCGTCTTTCGTTACGTGACGGCGACCTATCTGCGCGACGGTTCGACGCTCAAGGCCGGCGAATACGAGATCAAGGCGCGCGCTTCCATGAAGGACATCATGGAATTGCTGGAATCGGGCAAGTCGATCCTCTATTCGGTCGTCCTGCCGGAGGGCCTGACGGTGCGGCAGATGATGCTGCGGCTCGCCGAGGATGCGGTGCTGGAGGGCGATCTGCCGGCGGAACTGCCGCCGGAGGGCAGCCTGCGTCCGGACACCTACAAGTTCTCGCGCGGCAGCAAGCGCGCCGACATCATCCATCAGATGCGTGTCGCCCAGCAGAAGATGATCGAGCAGATCTGGGAGCGCCGCGATCCGGACCTGCCGGTCAAGACGAAGGAAGAGTTCGTCGTGCTGGCCTCGATCGTCGAGAAGGAAACCGGCAAGGAAGACGAGCGCGCCCATGTGGCCTCGGTCTTCATCAATCGGCTGCAGAAGGGCATGCGCCTGCAATCCGATCCGACGATCGTCTACGGGCTTTTCGGCGGCGACGGAAAGCCGGGCGACCGGCCGATCTTCAAATCCGACATCGCCAAGCCGACGCCCTACAATACCTATCAGATCAAGGGCCTGCCGCCGACGCCGATCTCCAATCCCGGACGGGCCGCTCTGGAGGCGGTTGCCAATCCCTGGCGCACCAACGATCTCTATTTCGTGGCCGACGGCAGCGGGGGGCATGTCTTTGCGGCGACGCTCGAGGAACACAACGCCAATGTCCGTCGTTGGCGCAGGATAGAAGCCGATCGCGCGCCGGCCAATCCCGAAGCCGTCGTGGACGGTCAGCCGGATGGCGAAGAGGCGGAAAAGCCGCCGAAGAGCAATTGATCCGCTTCCTGCGTCACTTCACCTGGAGAGTTCGATGACCTTGCAGTCCATGACCGGTTTTGCCCGCAGCGAAGGGTCGAGCGGGCGCAATCGTTTTTCATGGGAACTGCGCTCGGTGAACGGCAAGGGGCTCGACCTAAGGCTGCGGCTGCCGCCGGGCCTCGAGCGGCTGGAGCCGGATGTGCGCCGGCTGATCTCGGAAAAGTTCTCCCGCGGAAACCTGCAGGCGACCCTCAATTTGACGGTCACCGAAACCCGGGTGGAGGCGGTGCTGAACCGGGATGCGCTTGCCGCCGTACTGTCGCTTCGCGAGGAGCTGGGCGATGTCGTCGATCCCGCTCCGCTGCGGCTGGATACGCTGATGGGCATTCGCGGGCTCGTGGAGATCCGGGAGCCCGAAGAGGGCGAGGAGGCGGTCGCCGCCCGCGACGCGGCGATCCTTGGCTGTCTCGGTGAGGCTCTGGAGCATCTTCGCCGGATGCGCGAAGGAGAGGGCGCGGCCCTTGCTGCGGTCCTGAAGGGGCAGGTCGAGCGTATCGCAGAGCTTGCGGCGGTCGTCGAGACCGATCCCTCCCGCTCGCCGGAAGAGATCGTCAAGCGGCTGTCCCTCCAGCTTGCGGCGCTCCTGCAGGAGGCGCCGACGCTCGATCGCGACCGCCTGCATGCGGAAGCGGCGATTCTCGCTACCAAGGCCGACCTTCGCGAGGAGATCGACCGGCTGAAGGCGCATGTGGCAGCGGCCAAGGATCTGATCGACAAGGGTGGGCCCGTCGGACGGCGCCTCGATTTCCTTGCACAGGAATTTAACAGAGAATCGAATACAATCTGTTCCAAATCCAATGCCGCTGCTGTAACCGCGGCAGGTATCGAATTGAAAGTCGTCATCGACCAGTTCCGCGAACAGGTCCAGAATTTGGAGTAGTTCATGAGCCCGGCCCAATCGTTGAAGGGCAATGCGTCCTCGCCCGTGAAGATCGCCCGGCGCGGGCTGATGCTGGTCCTCTCTTCGCCCTCCGGCGCCGGTAAATCGACGATTGCGCGCAACCTGCTGGACGAAGACCGAAGCCTCGAGATTTCCGTCAGCGTGACGACGCGCGCAAAGCGACCGAGCGAGATCGCCGGAAAGCACTATCATTTCATCAGCGTCCATCAGTTCGAGCGGATGCGCGATGCGGGCGACCTGCTCGAATGGGCCGAGGTTCACGGCAATTTCTACGGCACACCGCGCGAGCCGGTCGAACAGGCGATGGCGGAAGGCCGCGACATGCTGTTCGACATCGACTGGCAGGGCGCGCTGCAATTGCAGGAGAAGATGAAGGCGGACGTGGTCTCGATCTTCGTGCTGCCGCCGTCGATGACGGAACTGCAGTCGCGCCTGCACCGCCGTGCCGAGGATTCCGAAGAGGTCATCCGCACGCGGCTCCTGAATTCCCGCGCCGAGATCGAACACTGGCGGGAATACGACTACGTGATCGTCAACGACGATCTCGATGAGGCCTTCGGTTATGTCAGCTGCATCGTCAAGGCGGAGCGGATCCGGCGGGACCGCCGATACGGACTGTTCGACTTCGTCGAGGGACTGCTTCAGGAAGAGCCGAAGCTCTAGGGCGAATGGGCTGCTTCCCGCCGGTCATCGTGCTTGGTTGACGTAGGAAGAGGTCGTCAGTACTAAAACCGGGATCGAGTTCCGCGCTTCAACATGGGAAGGTTGAGCTATGTCCGAGCGTTCTCCCGGCTCCGTTCCGAAAATCTGGCCTTCCGCCAATAGGCCCGGCTTTCACAAATCCTTCCGGCTGAACCTCGATGACCATCTGGATATCCAGCATGCGACGCGCCAGTTGCTGCCGCTTGGTCCGACCGTCGCAGCAGTCGGAGCCGTTGCGCTTTTCGTCGCGCTGATCCTGAATTTCGATAGGTGGCGGGAAGGCGACGTGGTGACGTCGGCCATCTATATCGTTGCGACGGTCGTTGTTTGCGTGCTTCTTGCAGTTCTCCTGCTCAATCCTGCCCGGCAGCTTCTGCGTTTCATGTATCATCGACGACTGACCAAGCTCGGCGTAATCGGCAAGCCTGTGGAGTCGACCGTGGACAGAAATGGAATCTGCTACACGGTGCTGGGTCAGACGATCACCTGCACGTGGGAATCGCTCTATGCGCTCGAAGAGGACGACGGAACGTTCTATTTCTGGATGTCCAAGATAAGCGCTCATCCCTGGCCGGCGAGAGTGTTCGCCTCGGATGAGGAACGGCAGACTTTTCGTGGGAGCGTGATGGAATGGGCGGGTCGCCCGTTTTCACCGCCCGTTCTGGCCCGCCTCGGAGCCGGAGGCAGGCTCAACCTTCCCGATTGAGGATAAAGGGACGTCAGATATCTTTCTGGCATCGGATCGCGAAGATCGTCGTCGCGATCCGATGCCGACAGCCTCTGCCGATCCCGATGCGCTATTCGTTGATATCAGGCTCGACAAGCTTCGCCAGATTTCGCAGCGACTCCTGCCAGCCGAGATAGCAAGCCTCGGCCGGGATGACGTCCGGCACACCTGCCTGCACTATGTCGACCTCGGTCCCAACAGAGACTTTCTTCAACGTCACGGTGACTTCCATTTCGCCGGGCAGGTTGGGATCGTCGAATTTGTCCGTATAGCGCAGGCGTTGACCCGGGACGAGTTCGAGATATTCGCCGCCAAAGGAGTGGCTTGCGCCCGTTGTAAAGTTCCGGAACGACATTTTGTGCGTGCCGCCGACGGTCGGCTCCAGATGATGCACGGTGCAGACAAAGCCGTTGGGGGGAAGCCATTTGGCGACAGCGTCCGCCTCGATGAACGCGCGATAGACCTTTTCCGGGCTGGTCGCCAGGACGCGATGCAAGCGTATTGTGTTCGGCATAATCGTGATCCTTTTGAATGGATGGAATAGACGACTCTAAGGACGAACGCTGCTTTGCCAATCCGACACCGGATCGATCTTATTTTGAAATGAGAACGGCTCAGGTTTTCCGCGCAGCGCGGATTGGGGCGGCCGGTTTATCGTTGGAACAAATGCCTTAACGCAGACATTGGGGAGAGGTACACGGTTAAATTGAAGAGGTCCAGAGATGCGCCCGGCGACCCGGCAGCGGCTCCGCCTGTCCGGCGGCACGGAATTGTCCTTCGTCACGGCAGGTGAGGTATCCAGACCCGCGGTGCTGCTCCTGCATGGATTTCCGAATTCCTCGCGGATGTTTCGGGAGGTCGTGCCGATACTGTCGCAGGCTACCTATGTGATCGCCCCAGATCTGCCCGGATTCGGAGAATCCGACGTCCTGCCGACGTCCTCGTTTTCAGCCTTCGGTCAGGCGATTTCCGAGCTGCTGGACCGGCTCGCAGTCGGGCCGCGTTACGTCTACCTCCATGATTTCGGAGCGCCCGTGGGTCTCCACATCGCCATGCAGGCGCCGGAACAGGTAAAGGGTCTCATCGTTCAGAACGCCAACGCTCATCGGACGGGGTTCGGGCCGGAATGGGCAGCGACCGAAGCCTTCTGGGCAGACCCCAGCCCGGAAAACGAGGCGGCGGCCACCAGCCATCTGACACTGGAGGGCATGCGCGACCAGTATATCGCCAACGTTCCCCCGGATATCGCTGCGCGAATTCCAGCCGGATACTGGGAAGAGGACTGGCGGGTAATGTGTCTGCCGGGCCGGATGGAGACGCAACGGGCGCTCGTCGCGGACTACGGGAACCATGTCGCCCGGTTCGACGCCATCGCCGAATATCTCGCGTCCTGGCAGCCGCCCGCCCTGTTGCTCTGGGGAAGGCACGATGCGTTTTTCGCCCTGCCCGAAGTGCTGTCATGGATGCAGGCTCTGCCGCGGATGGAGGCCCATATCCTCGACGCCGGCCATCTGCTGCTTGAAACGCACGCGGCCCCGGCCGCATCACTGATGCTCGACTTCATCAGGAAAACGCGGCAGGACAGTGAGGGAGGTTAAAGCCCGATCAGGCCGCCTGAGCGGCGGTGACAAATTTCCGCATCCAGACTCATAGGTCGCGAAGCGACACGTTTCGTCGGGCCGAATATTCTGCCGACTGCATGTCGGAAAGTCGTTGCGCCGCGCGTCTTCATCAAAGCGCAACGGAGTTCGAGCCCGATGAAGATGTATTTCAGCCGCAATCCCAATCCCCGCCTCGCGGTCACGGTCGCGCGATATCTGAATGCGGAGGTTGATTTCGAGTTCGCCTCGCCACAGTCTCCGGCTCAGGGGGACCGTTATCTTTCTCTCAACCCCAACCTGCTGCTGCCGATTCTCGAATTTTCCGGGAAAGCTCTTTGGGAAGCCGATGCGATCGCCTGCTGGTTTTCGCGCTGCACGGGTTCCGACTTCTGGCGCACCGGCGACGACGAGCCCGACATGATCCGGTGGATAAGCTGGGGGAAGGAAAACTTCGTCAGGGCCTGCGACATGGTGCATTGGGAACGCGGGACGAAGCAACGATACGGCATCGGCGCCTGCGATCAGGCGATGGTCGAGGCGGGCCTGAGGCAGTTTCATGTCGCCGCCCGGATACTGGAAGCCGAACTCTCGGGCCGGGCGTGGCTGGCTGGAGGTTCCGTCTCCTTCGCCGATTTCCGCATGGGCACGTTTCTGCCCTTCAACGATGCAGCGCGGCTGCCGATCGACGACTATCCCTCGGTCCGTCGCTGGTACGGGCAGCTTGAAGGCATCGAGGCCTGGCGGAACCCCTTCGATGGGCTGAACGCACCCGATCTGCCCCCGCTACCCAATTGAACAGCGGCGGGACGTCCGTGCGACGAGCGTCGGGCTCAAAGAGAGTTCGCCAACCGGACGAACTCTTCCACGGACAGCGTTTCCGCGCGCCTTGCGGGGTCGATGCCGGCCTTGACGAGCAAGGGTTCGCCGCCGACCGGTTTGAGGCTCTGGCGCAGCATCTTGCGGCGCTGGCCGAACGCTGCCTGCGTGACCCGTTCCAGCTTGGCAACTTCGCAGGGAAGGGGATTTGTCCGCGGCGTCAGGTGCACCACGGTGGAGGTGACCTTCGGGGGCGGGGTAAAGGCCTGGGGCGGCACGTCGAAGACCATGTGCGCATCCGTCCGCCAGCCGGCGAGCACGCCGAGCCTGCCGTAGTGATCGTCATCCTCATCGGCAACGATGCGGAGGCCCACTTCCTTCTGGAACATCAGCGTCAGGCTTTCCCAGAAGGGCGGCCATCGGCCATTTTCCGGCAGCAGCCAGTTGATCAAAAGCTGCGTGCCGACGTTATAGGGCAGATTGGCGATGATCCTGACGGGGCCTTCCGGTGCAAGCGCGGAAAAGTCCGTCTTCAGCGCATCGCCTTCGATGACTTCCAGTCGGCCTGGATAATGATCGCCGATCTCGGCGAGCGCCGGCAGGCAGCGGCTGTCGCGCTCGATGGCGACGACCTTCTTGGCGCCGAGGGAGAGGATCGCCCGCGTGAGCCCGCCGGGGCCGGGGCCGACCTCGAAGACGGTCACGCCCTCGAGCGGTCCGGCGCTGCGGGCAATCTTCTGGGTGAGGTTGAGGTCGAGCAGAAAGTTCTGCCCGAGCGCCTTTTTCGCATCGAGGCCGTGACGCTGGATCACGTCGCGCAGCGGCGGCAGACCGTCGAGTGTGGCCATCAGGCGGAGGCTTTCGCAGCAAGCTCGCCGGCAAGCTTGATGGCCTCGACAAGGCTCGTCTCGCGGGCAATGCCCTGGCCGGCGATGCCGAAGGCCGTGCCGTGGTCCGGGGAGGTACGGATGAAGGGCAGGCCGAGCGTCACGTTGACGGAAGTGTCGAAGCCGAGCGCCTTCGCCGGGATCAATGCCTGGTCGTGATACATGCAGATCGCCACGTCGTATCGGCCACGGGCTTCGTCATGGAACATGGTGTCGGCCGGCAGCGGCCCGAACACATGGAAGCCTTCGGCGCGCAGCTTGAAGATGACCGGATGGATGACATCCTGGTCCTCGTGGCCGATCGCGCCATCCTCCCCCGCATGCGGGTTCAAACCGGCGACCGCAAGACGCGGTCTGTCGATGCCGAAACGGGTGATGAGATCATGATGGGCGATCCGGCAGGTTTCCTCGATCAGCGCTTCGGTCAGTGCGCCGGCAACATCCTTCAAAGGAATGTGGATGGTCACCGGGATGGCGCGCAGCTTCGGCCCGGCAAGCATCATTACCGGCATCAGCTTCCGGCCCGTCGCCTTCTCTGCGAGGTCGGCGAGGAACTCGGTGTGGCCGGGAAAACCGAAGCCTGATTGATAGAGAATGGACTTGGCGATCGGATTGGTGACCGTGCCGGCCGCCTTGCCTTCGAAGCATAGCGAAACCGCCTTTTCTATCGCCGCGATCGTACCTCTGGCGGTGGCCACATGCGGTTCGCCGGCGGCGACCTCGGCACCAGCCGGGATGGGCAGGACGGGCAGGGCATCGGCAAAGACCGACAGAGCGCTATCCGTATCGGCTTCGCGGATCGGGACGTCGAGATCGAGAAGTGCTGCCCGTGATTTCAGAACCGCGGGATCGCCGAGGAACAGGAAGGGCGGCAGGCCGTATCGGTCCCGGGAAGCCCAGGCGGCGAGGGTGATATCGGGACCGATGCCGGCAGGGTCGCCCTGCGTGAGTACAAGCGGACGATCAAGCGGCATGGGCACTCCGGTATCGGCGGTCGATCAGCGATATTCGATCTGCGCCTTGGAGCGCAGTTCGTCGAGGAACTTCTTCTCGTTGGGGTTCTGCCCGGACTTCTGCTCCTTGCCGAGGTCCTCGGCGCGGAAGACCACTTCGGCCGCAAAGTCGTCCGAGACCTGGCGCTGGTTGCAGATGGCGAGGAATTCCACACCCCGTTCGGTGACCCGGGTTCCCGTGGTGCCGCCCGAGGCCTTCTCGATCAGCGGCTTCCATTCTTCGGGCAGCTCCGGCGCGAGAACGCGTCCGAGGCTGCGGATGGAGACATCCAGCATCGTCGCCGCAAATTCCTTGGACTGCTCGCAGCCGGGGAACTTGCCGCGCGCCGCGTTTGCTTCCTTCTGGCGCTTGCCGAGGACGGCGTTGCGCTTTGCCGGCGGCACCACGAAGATCACCTGCTGCAGGAAATATTCGGTGGTGACCGGCTTCTGCTTGTTTTCCATCATGCGGGTGACGAGCTCCTGGCTCGACATGCGACCGCGGCCGCCGCCGTAACGGGAGCCGACCAAGCGCGGCCAGCTCATCTGCACGGCAATGTAGTTCTTGAAATGCTCCACGCCGACGCCAGCCTTTTCGAGGATCTGGCTCATCTGCTGCGGGTTCATCTTGTTGCTGGCAGCAAAGCGCTCGAATGCCTTGTCGACCTCTTCGGTGCTGACCGACATCCTGTTGCGGGCGATTTCCTGACGTTTGAGGATCTCGTCCACCATTGCTTCGCGGGCCGTCTTCGTATCCGCCTTCTGGCGCTGCAGGCGCAGGAAGGCGGCGCGACGGGAAACATCGCTGCTGGTGATCGGCGTCCGGTTGACGACGGCTGCGATCCCGCTTGCCGCCTGTGCCTGCTGGAAAACCGGCTGTACGACAATGGAGGCCGCCAGGACGGCCGCCGCCAGCGCCAGCCTGCGCGTTGCGGTCATTGCAAACATGGTACCAATTCCTTTCCCGCCCCGACCGGTTGCTTGTCCGGTCGGCCTCGCCTTACTCTTACTATATTTGGGCTCGCTTGCACAATTCTTGCGGCGAAACGATGACGGGGAAAGATCAGAACCATTCGCGTTAATAGCGATAGTCCTGATCGTATTCCTTCGTCGAGCCAATGTTGATGTCGCCGAGGGTGCGGAAACTCAGGCGCGCGCTGACGGTCCAGTCGTTGGCGGCAGTGCTTTGCGGCTTGTCAGTATAGGCAAGCGTGAAGATCGTGCACTCGTCCGCATAGCTGACGCCGATGCCGCGCTTGATGATCTCCTTGTCGGCGAGATCCCAGGTTGCCGTGCCGGCAAGCGCCCAGTTCTCGTTGATCCGCAGGGTCATCGAATTCTTCAGGACGTCGGTCGCTTCTTCCGAGCCGTATTCCGGCTGCGGATCGACCTGCGTATAGACGAGGGTACCCTGCACGCGCGGGGTCGTATAACCCAGCGAGGCGTCGGTGCGCTTGACCGCGAAGGTCTTCTCGTCGAAGCGCGTGTTCACGCCCACGGTGAAGCCCTGCGGCAGATCGATCGCGGCCATTGCGACATAGTCGGAACGGCTGGTTTCCAGACCGGAATTCGCGCCCGCCTGCACCAGGTCCTCTGTCGCAAACGAGTTCTGCCCGCCGATGTGGAAGGACTGGCCGACAATGCTTCTCACGCCGATGCCGTTATCGAACGAGCCGGTATAGCGCAGGCCGACATTGGCACGGGTGCCGCCTTCGATCCGGTCGTAGCCCGAGAACTTGTCGCGTTCGAAGAGCGACGTCGCATCGAAGACAAAGCTCTGCGCGTCCTCGTTCGGCAGTCCGCCGGCCATCTGCTCGTCCGGACGGACGAAGATCTGGGCGATCGGCTCGATGACATGGCTGCTGTTTTCCGTCGTCAGCAGGATCGGATAACGGGCTTCCAGACCTGCGGTGACCATGTAGCGGCTGTCGCCGCCTTCCGGCTCGAGATCACCGGCATAGAAGGCAGGCGTGCCGGAGCCGGTATGACGCAGGCCGTCGCCGCGTGCGGCAAGGATAGGCGTCAGCAGGAGCCCGTCGAAGGTGTTGAAGGTGCGCTTCCACTCGGCTTCCACCGTGAAGCGGCTATAGCTGCCTTCAAGGCCCGGGAAGCGGTTGGTGGTGCCTTCCGTGTACCAGTCGTCTTCCCGGCGGGAGAGATTGGTAAGGTTGGCGTTGATGGAGAGCTCGCCGCCGAGGATCGGCTCCGGCGCATAATAGCTGTAGTCGAGCGACGGATAGACGATCGCCTGCTGCTGTTCGAGCGTATTGCGGGCGGCGTTGTCCTGCACGTTGAAATAATAGCCGTGCAGGTCGAAATAATTCCGCGTGCCAAGCCCGGTCAGATAGACGTCGTTCGTGAACGTGTCGTCGTCGACGCCTTCCAGCTCATAGGTCTTGGAAAAGTTGTTGTCGCTCTGGGCCATGACGTCCCAGCCGAAGGTCCAGCGCGGGTTGATCTGGAATTCAGCCTTGGAGGCCACCATGAAGCGATCGTCGGCTTCATAGTCGCTGGTGCCGGAATCGAACGATTCCGGATTCTTCTGGTGAATGCCGGCAAACCGGAAGGTGTGCTCGCCGGTTTCGAACCGGTTGCGGATTTCCCCCTGCAGCAGCAATCCCTGATGGGAATAGTAGGTCGGGGTGATCGTCGCGTCCATGCTCGGCGAGAACACATGGTAATAGGGAACCGCCACGCCGACGCCGAGGTTGTCGCTGGCGCTGAACTGCGGGAAGAGGAGGCCCGATTTGCGCTCCACCGTCTCGTCCGGCACCTCGATTGCGAAAGGTAGTCTGCCGATCGGAAGGCCGAACAGTTCGAACTGCGCGTTCTCCAGCCGAATCGTATGGGTCTGGCCGTTGCGAACGACGCGCTCGGCCTTGACCTGCCAGAGCGGCGCCTTGCCGGGCTGCTTGGCGCAGGGTAGGCAGGCCGTGTAGACGGTGTTGTTCAGCACCATCAGGTCGCCGGGCTGGCGCTCAGCGCTTTCGGCTGCAAGCCGGGTATTGTCGGTGGTTTCGACGCGAAGCGTATTGAGGAAGCCTTCGCCGAAATCGTCCGTCACATCGAGCTCGTCCGCATAGACGCGGTTTCCGCCGGGCTCGATCAGCTCGATATTGCCGGTGGCCATGACGCGCCCGGTCTTCTGGTCGTACTGAACACGCTGAGCCACCATGCGGTAGCGGTTGTAATAGAGTTGCACGCCACCGGTGGCGGTGACCTGCTGAGCATCCTGGTTGTAGACAAGCTCATTGGCACGCAGCAGGAGCTTGGCGCCATCCGCGGCAGCGGGCACCAGATCCTGCGCATGCAGGGGCATTGCGGATACGCCGAGTACGCATACAGACACACCTGTCAGCAGGGCGGCGGCGAGCCGTCTTATATGTTTGCGGTTACTGACCGCCACTAGCCATCCTCCTGGTGAAGCAGAATCGTCGTCCCAAGCGCCGTCGCGACGATGACTGGAACCCAGACCGCCACGAAGGGAGGAATCGCCCCGCTGCTCCCGAATGCCTTCACAAGCACGGTTACGACATAAAGCACGAAGCCGGAAACTATTCCACCCAGAATCACGGAGCGGGACTGGGCGAAGCGACTGAATTTTAATGAGACTGTTGCAGCAATGAGAGTCATGGCAACGAGCAGCAGGGGCAGGGACAGCAGCGAGTGATACTGCGTCTCGAGCGCCTTTGTGGATATGCCGAAAGATTTGCCGACCTCGATTTTTCTGGAAAGATCAAAAAACGCAACGCTTTCCGGCTGCGCCAGGCTTTCCTGGATATATTCCTGTTTCAAGTTGGTGCGAACCTGTGCAGTCTCGCGACGGACTGGAATTTCGCCGGGCCGGTTCTCCAAAACCTCGTTAAGAAGCCAGTAACCATTTTCCAATTTTGCCGTCTTGGCGTCCTGCCGCATGATGACGCGACCGTCCTTGTCGAAGTGGAAAACCGCGACGTCGATCAGGAATGTTCCCTGCTCCTGGTAGCTCTTGGCGCCGATGATCGTGTCGTCGTCGCCGCTGATCTGGCGGATCCAGGGTACGAAGGCCGATGCGCGAGCCCGGTTGCTCGCCTCTCGCCAGCTCGCCTCCATGGAGGCCGATTCGCGCTGGCCCCAGGCAGCAAGCGGATTGACCACCAGCAACACCCCAAGGCCGACCAGGAAGGCGCCGGCGATGAAGGGGGAAACGAACTGCCAGACCGAAATGCCCGCTGCCCGTGTCACCACCAGCTCGTAGCGGCGGTTGAGTGCAATCAGCACCGTCATGCCGATGAAGAGGCTAAGGGTGGGAATGGTCTGCTGCAGGATGAGCGGTACGCGCATGGCCGTCATCAGCAGGCCGGCGGATACCGTGTAACCGACGAAGCCCGACATGCGGCGGCTCGTCTCGCTGAAATCCGCCAGGAAAATGATGGCGCTGACGCCCAGCAGGAACCAGAGCGCGGTCACAATATAGCGGCGGAAGAAATACCGTCCGAGCGTCGAGAAGATCACGCCACGCCTCCATCCGCGCTGCGGGACGCAAAACGGCGCTGCAGATTGCGTGTCAGGCGGGACATCCCGCGGGAGAGGAAAGCGGGCGTCGAAAAATGCCGGTTGGTCGCGAGCATATAGATCGCGATCAGCGAGAAGAAGATAGGCACGGCATAGGGAAGCGGCGCGTAGAGTGGGTGGAGTTCCACGAGGTTGGTCGCCGAGAACCCGAGCCAGCGGATGGCAAAGGCAAGGAAGAGCGCATAAACCATCGGATGCACGCGCGTCTGCCGATGCGAGCGCGTGTTTCCGGCAACCACCAGCGACAGAAGCGCAAAGGTGATCGGGAACAGCCAGTCGGAAAGGCGCCTGTGCAGCTCGGCCCGGTAGCTGTCCGGCGATTTCTGGTAGAGCGGGTCGTTCGGATCCGGGTTCAAGAGAAAGAGCAGGCTGCGGTCGGTGGAATATTGCGGCAGACCGCCTTCGGACTTGGCCATTGCCGAAAGGTCGAAGGCATAGGACACGAATTTGATGATCGAAATCCGGCCATCGGCGGATTTGCGGTGAACCTCGCCGTCGCGCATGGTCAGCGACGTGCCGCTTTCGTCGATCGATCCCTCGCGGGCGTAATAGATGAGGTCGAAATTCGGATCGCGGTAGTCGACGACGAAAAGCCCTCTCAACACGCGGCCGGAATGGCGCTCGGAAATCTGGACATAGAGCCCGTTTTCGATGCTGCGGAAGGTCTTCTCTTCGATCACCGAGGAGAGCAGGTCGGCATAGGCGGCGGCGACCATCTGGCGCGCGGCGACCCGTGAAGGCGGCTCGACGAAATTGGTGACCAGGAAGGAGAACAGGCTGAGCGCGAGGCCCAGCACCAGCACCGGGCGGTAGATGATGCTGCGGGTGGCGCCCGCCGCGTCGATGACCGGCAGTTCCGAATCATTGTTCATCGCCGTCAGCGTCTGGGTGATGCCGATGACGAGCGCGAACGGCAGGACGACGGGGATGATGGTGGGCAGGATATAGGTAGCAAGGGTCGCGAACGAGCCCATCGACTGGCCCGTATCCGTGACCAGGTTGATGCGTCCGAGCACCTGGATGGTCCAGATGATGGTGAGCACCGGCACGAGCGTCACCAGAAACATCTGGAAAACCCGGCGCAATATGTAGCGTTCGAGAAGCTTCATTCCTGCCCTGGACTTCCTGCATGCCGCCGCTGCGAGACGACGATTGCGCCTATCTAAGCGATTGGCGCGGCGTTTGCGACAGGGGGCGCGTCACAAATTTGTTTGCGAATTCCGTTTTCCCCGCCGCTGTGACATTTCGAAACACGCGGCCACGCCGGCGTAGATCACCAGCGATGACAGCCATCCGAGCGTCACGTCGGAAAAGTAATGGCCGCCGAAGGAGGTTCTGAGCGCCGGCGAGACGAGCGAGACGGCGATGAGTGGGGGGCCGAGGACCGCGCGGAGCGGTTTCGGCAGGAGCACGATCAGGCAGGCCATCCACCCGGCGCCGGCCGCTTCCCCGGAAATGAAGGAGCAGTTGCCGACACAGGCGCCCTGGAAATCTCCGGCCGGGACGAAGGCGTCCCCGCCGCCGAAGAGATCCGTTTCGTAGGGGCGAGGCCGGTTGGAGATCTGCTTGAGGATGAGATTGACCAGCACGTAGGGCCCGATCAGGAAGGCGATCAGCGCGATCGAATAGTCGCGCGTCTTACGGGGACTGTAGGTTGCGCCGTGATGCTGGAGATTGGCGATCAGCCGATAGAGGATGTAGATCGCGATGAGCGACGGGAGATAAAAGAGGATGCGCCGGATCACTACGAACACGACCTCGGAGCCATAGGGAAATCCGCCGCAGACCCGGCCCTGCTCGACTGCCTGGCCGCATGCCGCTTCCTCGAAGAAGGCACGTGCGACGGCCAGGTCGATCTGCGGAAACAGATAGAAGATCGCCAGCAGCGCCCACCACAGGATCATCAGCGTCAGAAACCAGCCCATCGGTCTGGCAAAAAAGCGCCGCGTGGCGATGCGCCATTGGGGGGCGGTGCGAGAGTGGAGGGGCATGCAATCCTATCCGGTTGATCGGGCGGCGCGACCCTAATCCAAGAGGCGCGCGATTTGAACAGGTGCAGGGCGATATCGTCGGGTGTGGGCTCCCGGAAGAGCGCGTTTTGACGCGGGTTCGATGACTGCGGGCGTCTGGGGCGGGTCGCCTCGACCATATCACGGCAGAGTTGACGTCTCCTGACCTTGCGTTCGAGCCCGAAACGGGGATGATCGCGGCTTCCTGTCCGAAAGCCTTCTGGAGTCGCAATGTCCGTGAAATTCGATATCTCCTTCGCCAAGTCCGCCAAGATCGACGGCGGCCTCGTCATCCAGCTTAAGCTTGCCGGTGACGGACCTGCGGCGGGCGTCGCGGAAGCCGATCCGGCCGGCGTGGGTGCCCGGGCGGCCGAGATCGCGAAGTTTTCCGCCAAGGCCACGACCACCCTCGACATCATCGCGCCGCAAGGCTCGGCTGCCGACCGTCTGGTCGTGCTGGGCCTCGGCAAGGCGGACGCGCTGGCCGCTCAGGATTGGCTGAAGGCCGGCGGTGTTGCGGCGGCTTCCATCAAATCGATGAGCAAGGTGGCGATCTTCCTCGATGCGCCGGGCCTCGACGTCGGCGGCACGCAGGTGGCCGGCTTTGCGCTCGGCATGCTGCTGCGCGCCTACAGCTTCGACGCTTACAAGACCAAGAAGAACGATGACGACGACAAGGCACCGAAGACAGTCAAGGTAACGATCGTCACCGCCAACCCCGCCGCCGCCAAGAGCGCCTTCGGCGAATCGGAGGCGATCGCCGGCGGCGTCAATCTGGCCCGCGAACTCGTCAACCTGCCGCCGAATGCGCTCGGTCCGCTGGAATTCGCCGACAGGGCCAAGGATCTCGAAAAACTCGGCGTCGAGGTGGAAATCCTCACCGAGAAGGAGATGAAGAAGCTCGGCATGGGAGCATTGCTCGGCGTGGCGCAGGGGTCGGTCAGGCCGCCGCGGCTCGCCATCATGCACTGGAAGGGCGGCAAGGCAAAGGATGCGCCGGTCGCCTTCGTCGGCAAGGGTGTGGTCTTCGACACCGGCGGCATTTCCATCAAACCGGGCGCCGGCATGGAGGACATGAAGGGCGACATGGGTGGCGCGGCGGCCGTGACGGGTCTGATGCACACGCTGGCTGCCCGCAAGGCCAAGATCAACGCGGTCGGCATCATCGGCCTCGTCGAAAACATGCCTGACGGCAATGCGCAGCGCCCGGGCGACATCGTCACCACCATGTCGGGCCAGACGATCGAGATCATCAATACGGACGCGGAAGGCCGCCTCGTGCTCGCCGATGCGCTTTGGTACTGCAAGGACCGCTTCAAGCCGCGGTTCATGATCAATCTCGCGACCCTCACCGGCGCGATCGTGGTGGCGCTCGGAAACCAGCATGCAGGGCTTTTTTCCAACGACGACGCGCTCGCGGGTCAGCTGGCTTCGGTCGGCGAGGTAACGGGCGAGAAGCTGTGGCGTATGCCGCTCGGAAAGGAATACGACAAGATGATCGATTCCAGGTTCGCCGACATGAAGAATACCGGGGGCCGCAGTGCCGGTTCGATCACTGCCGCGCAGCTTCTGAAACGTTTCGTCGGTGAGACAGCCTGGGCGCATCTCGATGTCGCCGGGACGGCGATGAATTCGCCCGCCAACGAAATCAACCAGTCCTGGGGTTCCGGTTATGGCGTCAGGCTTCTGGACGAATTGGTGCGTGCGCACTACGAAGACTGATGACCGAGGTCCTGTTTTATCACCTGACGGAATCGAAACTTGAAGACGCGCTGCCGGCGCTGCTCGAAAAGAGCGTCGAACGCGGCTGGAAGGTCGTGGTGCAGACCAATGCGGAGGCGCGTCGGGATTTCCTCGACGCGCATCTGTGGACCTTCCGCGAGGACAGCTTTCTGCCGCACGGCACGGATACCGCGCCGATGGCGGACGCTCAGCCCGTCCTTTTGACCGCGGGCGGGGAAAACGGCAACGGCGCAAGTGTGCGATTTCTGGTCGACGGCGCCGACCCGCCGCCGGTCGAGACATACGAGCGGGTCGTCTTCATGTTCGACGGATATGACGCCGTGCAGCTCGAAAACGCCCGAACCCACTGGAAGCGGCTGAAGGCAGAGGGCCACGTGCTGACCTATTGGCAGCAGTCGGAAGAGGGGCGTTGGGTCAAGAAGGCCTGACCGCTTTCGCCTACTTCAAGGTGATCTTGTCGCCAACGCGCGGCCGCGAGATCGCCTTTCCGACGAAGCGGTACTCGCTGTTGCCGGTGATGCTCGACAGCAGCGATGTGAACGGCGTGGTCATCTTGTAGTCCACCCGGCTGACTACGAGTTGGACGCCGCTTTCGACAACGTCGTCGGGTATGTCGAATGGCGGCGGGGCACCGGCGGCCAGCTGGTCCGCCTGGTAGGCGCGGGACCAGTTGACGGTTGCATTGCCTGCGGCATCGAAATCGACGATCGCAACCTGGATGTCGAGGGCGGCGCTGTCGAAGGGCGTCAGGACGGCCGCGGTCCCCTCAAGGAGGGTCTTAAGTTCGCTGGTGCTCCAGCTTGCTTCCTGCGAGACAATGTCGCTTGCAACTTCTGCGATCTGGTTGATCTTCCGCTGGACCATCAGACCTTCGCCCAGATCCACGGTACCCGCAAACATCAGCGCCATCAAAGGCAGAAGCACCGTGAATTCGATGGCGGATTGCCCGCCGCGATCGGCGAGCAGGCTCCGGACGCCTTTGCGGCGCGGCCCTTGCGGCCTGTCTTTTTGATCGTTTGCCTGTGCCATCGCCCGCCTCAGAAGGGTTCGTTTCTGAAAACCGCCGCGGCGGAAAGTACGTAGCTGCCGTCGGCGAGCGTGTTGACGTCCGCTCCGAGCTTGGCAAGCAGGCTGCTCCAGGGCAGGAAGGCCTGGATCATCACGTAGTCGCCTGACGATCCCGGAGAAAAGCTTTCGCTGACCGAAAGGACGCCGCCGCTGACGGCCGAGGTGAAGCTCATGGACGAAAAGTCCGACATGGTCGTCGTTGTCACGAGCAGTTCGTCCTCGCAACCGAAGGAGAGGGCCATGTTGTTGCAGACCGTGCTCTTGAACTTGGCGAGGTCCCAGCTCCCGGAATGGGCGGTGCCGACGCGCACTTCGCGAGCCGCCATGTGAAGCGCCGAGTCGAGCGCGCTGTCGACGAAGAACATGAGCGCCATGTCGAGGATGCAAAACAGGAAGAGCAGGAACGGAAAGACCAGCATCGCAAACTCGACCGCAGCCACCCCGTCATCGTTGCGTAGAAGGGCTTTGAAGCGATTCATGAGGGCGGTTCCTAGCTCGTCAGCCTGACTTTGGAGAGATATTGCTTGAAGAGGGCGGACAGGCCTTTTTCGATCTCCTCGGCAGAGTTTGCCTGCAGGAAGAGATCGCCGCTCGTTGCGCATTGTTCGAGTGCAGTCGGAATGTAGTCGGTGCGGGTGGTATTGCCCTGGCCCTGGGCGACGGTGCCGCCCCAGATCGAGGCGTAGCCGCTGCTGGTCATCGTCTTGCCGAGCGTGGCATTGTAGCCCCAGTCCCAAGGCATCGGCAGGTATTCCGTATAGAGAACGCCGACCGTGGCATTGAGGCTTTTCACCTGATTGCACCACGCGGAATTGATCGGAGCGACGGCCGTCTGCAGATAGCCCTTGGATGTCGGGAAGCGGATGCCGGAATTTCCCTGCAGCACCCAGTTGCGTTCCGACTGGACCCCGTCCGTCAAAAGCAGAATGAGCTTCAGCGGGCTGTTTTCGCTCGATCCGTCCCCTGCAGCCCCCACCATGGTCTTGAGCGCGCTGAACGAAGTATCGAAATAGGTCGCTTCCTCCGAGGTGGCGCTCGTCAGGCCGCTCGTCTTGTCGCTCAGCTTTTTCTTGGCGTTCAAGGTGGAGAAGGTCGGTGCCAGCACCTGGGTTGCGGTTTCGCCCATGGTGTAAAGCCCGACCTTGATGCGTTCGTGGGAGGCATCTGCCGCGTCGACCAGATCCAACACCTCGTCCACCGCATCGACGGAGACGTCGGCCCGCAGCTTGATCCCCATCGCCACCGAAAGGTCATAGACGTTGGTATAGGTCTTGCCCTTGTGTTTGAACGTGCTGCCTTCGGATGTGTGGCAGGCAAACGCACAGCCCGCCTGAGAAGCCCTCAGGCTGGCCTGTCCGGCGCTCGTGGCGGCAAGCAGCATGGATGCGGACTTGTCGAGAACGACATAGACATTGAGGTAGGCGCGGCCCGGACCTTCGACAGATGAGGCAACGCCCACGGCGACATCGTCTATGCCCGCGACCTTGAGGAGGGTCGTCGCCACCGACGCGCGGACGGTTGCCGTGATCTTGTGGTTGGAGGTGTCGATATCGATATCGTCAAGTGTGTAGCCGCCGCTTCCAAGATCGGTCTGGGCGGCAAACCATTCCTTGATGCGTGCTTCGAGTGCCGCCTCGTTCAAGGTTCCGACGCTCTTGACGGCGCCCAGCAGGGCGGCGTCGAGGTCTGCCTGCATTTTAGACCGGGTGTTGTAGGCGCGGACGTAGTCGAGGCTTGCTCCGATAGCCGTGATCAGCGGCACGAGCACAATGGCGAACATGATCGCAATATTGCCCTGGCGATTGGCAAGCAGGCGAGAAAAAATACGAAACAGGCCCGAACGCAACATGAAGTCGACCATCAATAAAAGAAAGATAGCGGTGACTATAGCGATAAACGGTAATGCAACGATTAATCGTATCCGAACGATGCCGATGAGTAGATTCACCAAGATTAAATGTTGTTTGTACGTCCACCGGACGTACGCCTAACAATCGTCGCTGTATTCGCGCCGTCAGGTCGAAGAGGGCGGCCGCATGATCGTCTGGCGCAGGAAGCTGTAGCCCATGGCCGGGCGCGCCGCCTGTTCGCTGGAATCGCCGGCGCCGCCGTGGCCGCCGGAACCGAATTCGTGGAAAAGCGGGTTGTGACCGCTATCCTCCAGACGCTTGGCGAAACGGCGGGCATGCGAGGGATGCACACGGTCGTCGTTGGAGGAGCTCTCGATGTAGACGGGCGGGTATTCAACCGCTCCGGCCGCTTTCACCTGATGCAGCGGCGAGTAGGAAAGCATGTAGTCGAGATCGGCCGCTTCGTCGGGATTGCCATATTCGTCCATCCAGGCCTTGCCGGCGGGAAAAACATGGAAACGCGACATGTCGATGACCGGAACGCGCGTCCAGACGGCGCCAAAATCCTCCGGGTAGCGGGTCAGCATGACCGCCGTCAGCAGCCCGCCATTGCTGCCGCCGGTGCAGGCGATCCGCGAGGGCTTCGTATAGCCGCGCTTGACGAGATCGCGGGCGACCGCGACGAAATCCTCGAATGCCTTGTGCCTGCCGGCGCGCTTGGCAACGCGGTGCCAGTCCGGCCCGAATTCTCCGCCGCCGCGGATATAGGCCTGGACATAGGCGCCGCCCTGTTCGAGCCAGATGCCGTTGGCGCCGGAATAATAGGGCGAGAGAGGTGCTTCGAAACCGCCATAGCCATACATCAGGACCGGCAGCTCGCCCTCCGTCCAGGCCTTCGGAAGGATGATGTGATAAGGCACCCTGGTGCCGTCTTCCGATATCGCCTCCAGGAGTTCCGAGCGCATTCCCTCCGTGTCGAAATAGGCGGGAGCCGTTGCGGTCTGTCGAAGCTCCGCTTTGTTGTTGCGGCTCGAAAGGTCGAGGATGTAACAGGCGGGAGGTTTGAGGAAGCCCTGGCCGATCACCTGCAGCACTTCCTCTCCCTGATGAAGATCGGCATCGAGTGTCCGGAAGGAAACCGACTGGACTTCGGCCGGCAGGGCAAGCTCCTGCGGCGTGGCATCGGCCTTGGTCAGGTCGAGGAAGAAAAACCTCGGCTTAAGGCGGTCGCTGACGATGAAGACGCACCAGGTCTTGAGCACCGAGAACTGTGAAACGGACTGCCCCTCCTTCGGCGTGAACAGGACACGCTCGGGCTTGTCGAGTGGCTCGTCGGCAAATGGCGTGAAGCGTTGCAGGATCAGACTGCCGATCGGAAAACGTTCGTCCGTTTTTGCCCGCCAGAGCAGATGATCGTGGTTGATCGAGAAATCGATCTCGGTCGGCAGGTCGAGACGGCGCAGGTTTCCGTCACCATCCCTGGCATGGATGCTCTGCTTGCCGATCTCGTGGCAGGCCGAAAAGATCTCGATCTGCCGTTCGCTTGCGGCCCCGTTCCAGAACATCGGGTCGATGACGAAGCTGTAGCCGTAGACGTCGCTGTCGGCCGCCTCATGGAGGATCGGCGCGTCCTGCGGCTTCTGACCGCGTTTCAGCCGCCGGCCCACTCGCGGCCAGCCGGAACGGGTCGCGGAATCATCGTCGATGGAGCCGAAATAGCAGATCTCATCGCGATTGAGCCAACTCGCATGCGAGCGCACGGCGGGCGTGTCGAAACCGCCTTCGACAACGGTTTTGGTTTGCGCGTCGAATTCGAGAAGGCGCTGCAGATCGGAACCTCCGTCGGAAAGCTGCAGGAGGACACGCGTCGGCTCCCAGGGGCAGGTCACCGCGCCGTTGTAGATCCAGCGCTTGCCCTCTTTCCGGCAGAAGTCATCGAGGTCGAATACCGGCTCCCATGGTGCGTCGGCCCGCGCCGCTTGATCGGCCGGAAGGCGCCGCCAGACGCCGAGAGGGTTTTCCGTGCTGCGGTGAAAATCGAAGAGCCACTTGCCGCGCCGGGTCGGAATGATCAGCCGGTCGTCGCGCTCGATCATCGCCTTGATCGCGTCGCGATCCTTTTCGAATTCCGGGGTCCAGAGTTTCCCGCGGGAGGCCTCGTTCCGCTCGGCGATGAAAGCGAGCGTCTTCTGGTCGTCGTCGGTTTCGAGAAAAAGATCCATGGCAAAGCTCTTCAACGTGTTCATGGGTTTTCAAAAAGGACGGGCCCGCTCAGGCAAGGTCGGTGAGGGCAAAATCGTCACCAACATAGAGCAGACCAGCCCCGGCGGCCTTGGCGCCGGCATAACTGAAGCAATCGCCGAAATTAAGCTTCGCCGGATGACGGCCCTTGCCGTAGCGGTCGAAGGCGTCCAGGGCTTTCGAGGCAATTTGATCCGTTGCCGCGAGGACCGTGACGTTCAGTTCAGATAACAATGAGCGGACAAGCCGCTCGGATTCAGGAACGGACAGGTTTTGTTTCCCTGACAGCACGACGGCAGCCTCGTACACCACGGTAGGCCCTGTCGATCGCGGGTCGTCGGATGCCTCCAATTGCCGGATCAAATCTTCTGATTTTGGATCGCTAAGCAGGATTTCAATGATCGCCGACGTATCCAGAAACATCAGATTTCCCACATCTCGTCGAGGAAGGCTTTGTCATCGAAATCCGGATTCGGTTTCCCGAGCCTTTTCACTTCGTCCTGGATTGCCTTCAGCCGCTCGGTAAGCGGCGGCTTCTCCGAGGTGTCCGATGCTTCGGACGTTTCCACCACACGCTGCAGCGCTTGTCGGATCGCATCCGTCTTGGTGGGCGCGTTCAGAATTTTACGGGCCTGCTCGGCCAGTTCGTTGACGCGTTCGTCGCGGACGTAAAGGGGCATGGCGGCACCTCGTGAATATACATCCGAAGGTAGTGTATATTCATGAGGTGGACAAGGTTCAGCCCGCCATCGCCTCTTCATAATCCGACGAGAGCATCAGCCATTCCTCTTCCGCCGCCGCAAGTTTCGCCGCCGCGTCGGATCGTTCCTTGGCCTTCTGTGCGGCCTTTGCGGGCGACTTGTCGTAGAGCGCCGGATCCGCAAGCTCTTTATCAAGAGCCTGAATCTGTTTCTCCAGCTTGGCCGTCAAGGATTCGATTTCGTTGATCTTTTTCCTGAGCGGCGCGAGCGAGGCGCGTTTTTCGGCATTGACCTTGCGCTGGTCGGCCTTGGAGGCAGGCTCGTCCGGGGCCTGCGCCTTTTCGTCCTTCTTGCGTCCCGCAGAGACGATCAGGTCGCGGTATTCCTCGAGGTCGCCTTCGAAGGTTTTGACAGTGCCCTCGTTGACGAGCCACAGCCGGTCGACGGTCGCCTCGATCAGGTGGCGATCGTGGGAAATCAGGATGACGGCGCCGTTGTAGTCGTTGAGCGCCTCGATCAGCGCCCGGCGGCTGTCGATGTCGAGATGGTTGGTCGGTTCGTCGAGGATCAGGAGGTTCGGTGCGTGGAAGGCCGCGAGCCCCATCAGAAGGCGTGCCTTTTCGCCACCGGAGAGGTCCTTGGCGGCGGTGTTCATCTTTTCGGTGGCGAGGCCCATCTGCGCGACACGAGCGCGCACCTTGGCCTCGGGGGCTTCCGGCATCAGCCGGCGCACATGGTCGACCGGTGATTCATTGGGGATCAGGTCGTCGAGTTGGTGCTGCGCGAAGAAACCGATCTTCAGGCTCGGCGCGAGCTTGATCTCGCCGCTTTCGAGCTCCAGCCTGCCCGAAACCAGCTTTGCGAAGGTCGACTTGCCGTTGCCATTGGAGCCGAGCAGGGCGATCCGGTCGTCGTTGTCGATCCTGAGGCCGATATTCTTCAGGATCGGTTTGCCGGGCGCATAGCCGACCGCGCCCTTGCTGATCGCGACGATCGGCGAGGCGGGCTGCTTTTCCGGTTCCGGAAAAGTGATCGGCTGGACATGGTCTTCCACCACGGCGGAAACGGTACCCATCCGTTCCAGCGCCTTGATCCGGCTTTGCGCCTGACGGGCTTTGGAGGCCTTGTAGCGAAAGCGGTCGATATAGCTCTGGATGTGCTTGCGGGCGGCATCGCTCTTGGCCTTCGCCTTCATCTGCAGCTCGTCGGCCTCGGCCTTCTGCCGTTCGAACTGATCGTAGCCGCCGCGATAGAAAGTGAGCTTCTTCTGATCGAGATGGACGATCGAGTTGACCGCGTTGTTCAGGAGGTCGCGGTCGTGGCTGATGATGATGACCGTGTGCGGATAGCGCCGCACATAGTCTTCGAGCCACATCGTGCCTTCGAGATCGAGATAGTTGGTCGGTTCGTCGAGGAGCAGAAGGTCGGGCTCGGCGAAGAGCACCGAGGCGAGCGCCACGCGCATGCGCCAGCCGCCGGAAAAGGAGGAGGCAGGGCGGTGCTGGGCGTCATGGTCGAAGCCGAGGCCGGAAAGAATGCTTGCCGCGCGCGCTTCGGCCGAATGCGCGTCGATATCGACGAGCCGCATCTGGATTTCCGCGATGCGGTGTGGATCGCTCGCGGTTTCGGCTTCATCGAGAAGCGCGGTGCGCTCCTTGTCGGCGGCGAGCACGATCGAGATCAGCGAGTCCTCCGTGCCCGGCGCTTCCTGCGCGACCTGGCCGATGCGGGCGTTCCTCGGAATGGTCACCGAACCGCTTTCGGCAGCGAGGTCGCCGGTGATCACCCGGAAGAGTGTCGATTTGCCGGCGCCGTTGCGGCCGACAAGCCCGGCCTTCGCGCCCGCCGGAAGCGTCACGCTGGCATTGTCGAGGAGGAGGCGCCCGGCGATACGGGCGGAAAGGTCGGTAATCGTGATCATGGCGGCGGTTTTGGCCGAAACTGCCTGTGAAGGCAAGACGGCCGCAAGCATCTGTCGTCATGGGTTCTGTACGGGGATCTTAGCGGCTCGCCTGATCGGGCATGAAAACTGCCGGGCGGCCGTTCGCCTTCGCACTATCGAGCGCTACGGTTGCCTGCAGGCGCAGTTGCTGCGGCGAGAAGGCGTCGCCGGTGAGCGCAACGCCGATCGAAAGCGTCAGCGTCGCCGTTGCTCTGTCCGACACCGCGAAGACGAGGTTGTCGACAATGGACGCGGCGAGGCGTTCGGCAATGGGATGCACGCTGTCGCGGCCGACATCCTTAAACAGGAAGGCGAAATCCCCCTTGCCGATGCGGGCAAGGAAGTCGTTTTTCTTGATCGCCTTGCGGAAAATCGAGGCGGCTTTTCTCACGATGCGGTTGGCGGCCGGCTCACCATAGGTCTGGGCAATGTCCGGCAGGTCGTTGATGGTGACCAGGAAAAGGGCGATGTCGCGTCTGTCGGCCTCTGCTCCATAGAGCGTCTCCAGGCGCTCGGCGAAAGCGGCGTGGTTCGGCAGGGCGGTAAGACGATCCCGCAGGGTGATCGCCCGGGCGGCGGCGGTTTTTTGCTCCGAAGTGACGAGCCGATCGACGCCCGCCTTGAGCACGGCTTCGAGTTCCGTTTCCGCGACGACGGCATCCGACAAGGAAACGCTCAGATATTCGATCTCGGCAAGGATATCCATCGGTCCGGCATTGCTGTCTTCGCGAAGGCTGCGGGCGACGGCTTCCAGCACGCGCGTGAAGCCTTGCTTCTGCGTGACGCCGCTCGTCATCTTTTCCCGCAGGTCCCGAAGCAGATTGATCTCGTGATCGCGCGACCTGGCAGGCGCAAGCGCGACAAAGCCCGGCAGTTGATACCGTAGACCGATTTCATCGAGCAGTGTTTGGGAAGGTGCGAGCGGCAGTGCCAGCACCTCGCGGGAGAGCGCCGCATCGGCGCCGGACAAAGCCTCGTGAAAAAGCTCGTAATTGCGCGGCAGGCCGCTCACCTCCAGCTTCGCCATGTGCTGGCTCACCACCTGCAGGGTCCGGTCACGCACCGCCTTGCTGACTTCGCTCGTCATATCTTGCCCCAAGATCCGATCGGGTTATTCGATACCAAGTCCAGCCATGACGCGTGCCGTTTAACATCCGCTGAAGAACGGCACGGCCTCTGCTTTCAGGGTTAAGAGAGAATGGACGATGCGAGCGGCCCGACGATCTCCGTGATGCCATTCATGAAATTTCCTGACTGGATTCTTCCGGGTCTTTGCTTTCAATATCCGGCCATCTCTGACACAGGAGCCAAACATGACACGAATCCTCTATTCCCTCTGCGGTGCCGACGAAACGCGCCCGTTTTCTCCGCATTGCTGGAAGATCGTGCTCGCGCTCCATCACAAGGGTCTGGATTTCATCGAGAAGCCGATGCCGTTTACCGAGATTTCGAAGGTCGAGAGCGGATTTTCAAAGACCGTTCCGATCCTGAGGGACGGCAACGAACTGATCCGCGACAGCTTCGATATCGCGCTTTACCTGGAGGACACCTATCCGGACCGTCCGACGCTGTTCGGCGGCGAGGGCGGCAAGGCATTGGCCCGGTTCGTCGAGGGCTTCTCGCAGTTGGTGATCCATACGGCGATCACGAAGATCGCGGTGAAGAACATCCATGACATGCTGGGTGACACCGACCGGGTCTATTTCCGCCAGACCCGCGAGGCGCGCCTCGGCAAAACCCTGGAGGAGATTGAAGCCGGGCGCTCCACGGAGATCGACGCCTTCGCTGCAAAGCTCGAGCCGATCCGCCATACGCTGAAGTATCAGGAGTTCATCGGCGGCGATGCCCCGCTCTTTGCCGACTACATCCTCTTTGGCGCTCTGCAGTGGATGCGCATCACCGCCGGCGCGGACGTCTTCAAGGACGATGATCCCGTCGGACGCTGGTTCGAGCGCTGCCTGGACCTGCATGACGGGGCGGGGCGGCGTGTGACAGCCGCGTGAAATTGCCCGAACCCCCTTGTTTCCAGCGAAAGGGGCGGGTAAAGACCGCCCACTTTCCGTTGGCGATAAAGGATTACAACAATGGCGATTGAACGCACGTTTTCGATGATCAAGCCGGATGCCACCAGGCGCAACCTGACGGGCGCCATCACCAAGGTGTTTGAGGACAACGGCCTGCGCGTCATCGCTTCCAAGCGCGTCTGGATGAGCAAGCGCGAAGCCGAAGGCTTCTACGCCGTCCACAAGGAACGCCCGTTCTTCGGCGAACTCGTCGAAGGCATGACCTCCGGCCCGACCGTCGTTCAGGTTCTCGAAGGCGAAAACGCCATCCTCAAGAACCGCGAAATCATGGGTGCTACCAACCCGGCCAACGCTGACGAAGGCACTATCCGCAAGACCTTCGCACTGTCGATCGGCGAAAACTCGGTCCATGGTTCCGACGCTCCGGAAACCGCTGCCCAGGAAATCGCCTACTGGTTCTCCGAAACCGAAATCGTCGGCTGATTGACGCAAGGCAGAGCTCGAGAAAAAGGCCGGGGCGAAAGCTCCGGCTTTTTTCATGCCCGGTTTGCGTAACCTTCAGGCAGGGCAATCGGCGACCGGCGAATAATCGGCGCTGCCATCGGGTTTGAACACCTCCGGGTTCGGATCATAACCCGGGCCGACCACCAGCGGTTTTGCCGGCAATATGCTTTGATCGACATTCGATGTGACGGTGGTTTCGATCGTCTGGAGCGGCGTGCCGTCGCTGTCGAGAAGGCGGATTTTTACCGCATAGGGCCGGTCCTGCCGGACGCATTCGATCGGCGGGCTGGCGAGCGAGATCTTCTCCATCATCGGAAACAGCTTTTCCCGGATGGTCAGCGGGTTTCCGCCTCGCGGGTTTTCGAACTCCGCCTCGACAGATCCACCCTCGGGCAAAGTGCCAATTCGTCTCAGCGTCACCAGGTAGTTCGCCGTCGCCACGCGGTAGTTGAAGACGAAGATCCGCCCGGAAAGCTCGGCAAGCTGCTGTTCGGCTTCGCGCTGGCAGGCGGCGAGCAGAAGCACGGCGAGACCGCAGCTGATCAGCCGGCGCATCATGGTGCAGCCTCCTTCTTTTTTCGGCGATAGTGGCGGCTGGCCTTTGCCCGGTTGCCGCAGACGGTCATGTCGCACCATGTGCGGCTGCGGTTCTTGCTGCGATCGACGAACAGCCAGCCGCAATTACCGCAGATCTTCAGCCGGGTGATTTCTTCATTCGCGAGAAGCCGAAGGGCGGAATGGGCGGTGGCCGCTTCGAGCGCACCTTTCTCTGCACGGCGCAGGATGGCTGCAGTGGCTTCAAGCAGATCGGCCAGGAGGCCGTACCCGTCATCCCCCTGAACGCGCGCGCGAAAATAGCGGTCGATGGCCTCTCGCAACGTCAGGAAAGGTTCGCGGTTTGCGGGCGGCACCGGTGAGAGTTGGCCGAACAGGGCGCGCTCGGCCGAAAAGGCGCTTGTCGCCTCGGCAAAAGCGTCCATCTGCTTCTCTTCTGCGAAACGGTCGACGCTGCGCGCGGGGTCGAAGCGCAGGATGACGCTGTTGGCGACATCGAGCGCCAGAGCGCCTCCGGCAAAACGGTGCGGGGTCCATGAAAAATTCATGCCGTCATTATAACTGGCTAAAGGCATTTTACCAGTTATATTAGCTTGGATTGAGGAAGGATCCATGGCCTATCTGTTGCAGCAACTGGCGAATGCCTTTCCGCTGGCTGCGCTCTATGCGGCGCTCGCCTTCGGTTACTCCATCGCCTTTGCCGTGACCAAGCGGGCGGATATCACCTACGGCGCGATCTTCGCCTTTTCGGGCCATATCTATCTGATATTTGCCCATTTCGGTTGGAACCAGCTGTGGCTGGTCTTTCCCGCAGCACTTGGCCTCGGTGCCGTGGCGGCGCTGGCCGGCGGCCTCGGAGCGGGAGTGGTGGCGGGGCAATTCGTCATGCGGCCGCTTGCAAGGATTTCGCCGAATGCGGTGATCGTCGCCTCGCTCGGCGTGCTGATGGTGCTGATGGAGGGAGCAAGGCTTGCCTCGAACACGCGCGAACTCTGGCTGCCGCCTTTCCTCAACAATTCGGTGGTTTTCTGGCGGAGCGACGATTTCCCGGTGGCGCTGACGCTGATCCAACTCATCAATTTCGCACTGATGCTGGCGATGATCGGTTTTGGGTATCTGGTGCTCGCCCATACCCGTTGGGGCCGCGTCTGGCGGGCGGTCGCGGACGATCCGCTGGCGGCAGAGCTCTCCGGCACCAATTCCTCGCTGGTCTTCGTCGTCTCCTATGCGGCTGCAGCACTTTACGCCTCGGTCTGCGGCGTACTCGCGACCTCCCACTACGGCACGATGGATTTTGGCGCGGGCTTGCTGTTCGGGCTGAAGGTGGTGCTGATCGCTGCCGCCGGCGGCCATTCCAACCCATTGCGCTCGGCCGTCGGCGCCGCCGTCATCGGCTTTGCCGAAACGCTCTGGAGCGGCTATGGACCGATCGTCTGGCGCGACCTGGTGGTCGTCGCCATGCTGGTCATGGTCCTGGTGATGAGCCGGCGGGAACGGGCAATACCCTAGAGATCAGCGCCACTTGTCGCGGGCGGTGTCGTCGGCATCCTTGGCGGCCACCCAGTCGCGGGCCGTGCCGTCCGCTGCGTGTTCCTTCTTCCAGAAGGGGGCGGAGGTCTTCAGGAAATCCATCATGAAGCTCGCGCCATCGAAGGCCGCCTGCCGGTGGGGCGCGGCGGCGACGACCAGCACGATGTTCTCGCCCGGCATGATCTTTCCGTAGCGGTGGACGGCAGTGAGACCCAAGAGCGAGAAGCGTTCGATGGCGATCTCGGCGATACGGCGCATTTCGGCCTCCGCCATGCCGGGATAGTGCTCGAGTTCAAGCGCCGAAAGCGCGCCGTGCTCGTCGCGGCAAAGGCCGCTGAAGGTGACCACCGCGCCGATGTTCTTGCGGCCGGCCGTAACGGTGTCGATCTCGGACTGGAGGTCGAAATCCTGGCTCTGCACCTGGATCCGCGGCTCGACGATCACCGTTTCACCCTCCGGTCATAGGAGGGAAAATGCCGATCTCCCGGGCGCCGGCGATCTTTTCCGAATGCTCGACATGCTCCTGGTCGATCGCTACCCGGATCACCTCCGGATATTGAAGCGCGTTCTCGTATTCCTCGCCCAGGCTCTTCAGATGATTCAGCAAATCCCGTACCGTGACGACATCAGCCGGAACGGTGATTTCCTCTTCCGGCTTGCCGATGCGTTCGCGCACCCAGGCGAAATAGACGAGTTTGGTGCTCATTCTTCGTCCACCAGATGTTTCAGGCCGGCCTTGAAGTAGTCGTAGCCCGTGTAGAAGGTGAGGATCGCGGCAATCCACAGAAGCGCGATGCCGATTTCGGTAATGTAGGGCATGATCTTGTCACCGGCGGGGCCGGCAAGCAGGAAGGCGATCGCCACCATCTGGATCGTCGTCTTCCATTTGGCGATGCGCGTCACTGGCACCGATACCTTCAGCGCTGCGAGGTATTCACGCAGGCCGGAAACGAGGATTTCGCGGCAGAGAATGGTGATTGCCGCCCAGAGCGACCAGCCCGCGATCGTCCCGTCTGCGGCCATCAGGAGCAGCACGGAAGCGACGAGAAGCTTGTCGGCGATCGGGTCGAGCATCCGTCCTATATTCGACGTCTGGTTCCAGATACGGGCGAGATAGCCGTCGAGATAGTCGGTGAGCGAGGCGATCACGAAGATCGTCAGCCCTGCCCAACGGGCGAAATCCGAGCTTTCCAGCCGGCCCTCGATGAAGAAGCAGAGGACGATGACGGGCACGGCCAGAATGCGCGCATAGGTGAGCAGGTTGGGGATGTTGTATGCGCGGGAAGCCATGGACGACCTGTTAGCTCGATTTCTTCCTAGTTGATGCCTGAAGCCGCGCCCGTCAACATGCCTTCGCGGCTTTTTTGAAAAGGATTGCGGCAGAGCAACGACCTGCCCTTCGCTTTGGCGCGGGGTGTTCGTCATCCGAAACGATTCAGCGGATCGTTTCGTCGGCTGCGCCGCCCTTCCTCACCCGGCGCGATTCTCGTGGAAGTGATTGTAGATTTGTTTTGCCACGGCTTCGGAAATGCCCTCCACCGCCATCAGATCCGTAAGGCCTGCGCGCGAAACCGCTTTCGCCGTGCCGAAATGCTGCAGGAGCTTGCGTTTGCGGCCGGGTCCGATGCCGGAAATCTCGTCCAGCGGATTGCGGACCATTTCCTTCTTGCGGCGGGCCCGATGCGAGCCGATGGCGAAACGGTGCGCCTCGTCACGCATCCGCTGGATGAAATAAAGCACCGGATCGCGGGGTGGCAGCGAAAAGTCGCTCTTTCCATCCGCGAAAAAACGCTCGCGGCCGGCCTCGCGATCGACGCCCTTGGCGACCCCGATCGCCGTCACGACGTCGCGGATGCCGAGCTCGTCGAGAATGGCGCGCACGGCCGTCATCTGCCCCTGGCCGCCATCGATGAGGATCACGTCCGGCCAGGCGGGGAAGGCGGCATCTGCCGCATCCTCAGCGGTTGCCGGGGGTCCATTGCGGTCGGGCAGGCCCTCTTCCTTGATCAGCCGCGAGAAGCGGCGCGTCATCACCTCCCGCATCATGCCGAAGTCGTCGCCGGGGGTGATGTCGGTCGATTTGATGTTGAACTTGCGGTACTGGTTCTTCACGAAGCCTTCCGGCCCTGCCACCACCATGCCGCCCACCGCATTGGTGCCCATGATGTGGGAGTTGTCGTAGATTTCGACCCGGCGCGGCACATAGGGCAGGGCGAAGGTCTCGGCAAAGCCGGCGAGAAGCCGCCCCTGCGAAGCCGTCTCGGCGAGTTTGCGGCCATGCGCCTCGCGGGCATTCGCCAGGACATGATCGACGAGGTCTCTCTTTTCGCCGCGCTGCGGCACCGAGATCGCCACCTTGTGACCGGCCTTTTCGCAGAAGGCCATGGCGAGCAGTTCCTGTTCCTCGACAGTCTCGGAAAGCAGGATCTGCCGCGGCACCGGCTTGTCGTCGTAGAACTGGGCGAGAAAGGCGTTGAGGACTTCCGCAGGAGAAAGCTGCGGATCGGCCTTCGGAAAATAGGCGCGGTTGCCCCAGTTCTGACCGGTGCGGAAGAAGAAGACCTGGATGCAGGAGAGCCCGCCTTCGTGGTGGATGGCGAAGATATCCGCCTCTTCGACGCCAGCCGGATTGATGCCCTGGTGGCTCTGGACATGCGACAGCGCGGCGAGCCGGTCGCGATAGACGGCCGCGCGTTCGAAATCGAGATCTTCGGAGGCTTCCGCCATCTGTCTCGCGATCGCCGCCTTGACGTTCTGGCTCCTGCCGGAGAGAAAGTCCTTCGCCTCGCTCACCAGCGCGGCATAACCCTCGTCGCTGATTTCGTGGGTGCAGGGGCCGGAACAGCGCTTGATCTGATAGAGCAGGCAAGGGCGGGTGCGGGTCTCGAAGACGCTGTCGGTGCATGTGCGCAACAGGAAGGCGCGCTGCAGCGAGTTGATCGTGCGGCCGACCGCGGCCGCCGAGGCAAACGGGCCGAAATAATCGCCCTTGCGGGCGCGGGCGCCGCGATGCTTGAAGATTGCCGGTGCCCGGTGATCGCCGGTGATCATGATATAAGGAAACGACTTGTCGTCGCGCAGTAGCACGTTGAAGCGCGGGCGCAGGCGCTTGATCAGGTTCGCCTCGAGCAGCAGCGCCTCGGTTTCCGTCCGCGTCGTGACGAATTCCATATGCGTCGTCTCGCGCACCATGCGGGCGATGCGGTTGGAATGGACGCGGCCCTGGGCATAGTTGCCGACGCGCTTCTTCAGGCTGCGCGCCTTGCCGACATAGAGGACGTCGGCCGCCTCGTTGAACATGCGGTAGACGCCGGGCGCATTGGGCAGATGCTTGACGAATTCGGCGATCAGTTCGGCGCCCTTGAGGCCGCTCTCGTTCTTGAGAGCCTCGTTCCAGTCGACGGACGCAACGATCCCTTCGACGGGCTCGCTCACCGGAGCGTCGTCGTCATCCTCTTCCGTCTCGTCATAAAGAACGCCGCCATCCGGCAGCTTCGTTCCATTCATTCCAAAGTCTCCGCCAGATGCCGGAACGGAGCCGGTCGCTGGCCATCGCCGATTCGAACCATGAGCCCGTGATCGGCAGCTTGTCAAAGTTTTGCGGGCGGGGTGGGCGACCCGGCATCGGGTCCCAAGGCAGAGATAGTGACTCGCCTTCTGTTTGGGAAGTGACGGACGTCCGTCCGAGCCTTTGGGGCGGTAGCGACGAGCGACCCGGAAGGCGGCGGTTGTTTGAGGCAGGAATCTGGCAACAGGCGCCTACTTTGCCTGCGCACCTGGAAATGAAACTCATGCGTTCGGTCATTATTGCAGTGCAGACGGCAGGTTTTTCGTGCCTTTGTCTCTGCTGTTCTAAGGATAGAAGTTGAAAATGCGGCGTCTTGGCCGTAGAGCCGGCGCAGGGAAGGTCTATTGACCGAGAAGTTCTTTCGGTTTAAGAAGTAATTAATTGAGCTTAAGATGTATATAGTTAAATTAATGAATAAGTAGGGTTAATGATATACATGTTGCGATACAGCAACATCCAATTTCGGCCTTTTGCACGCCACAATCAATTCACATTTCGGCTCTTTCATTTCCTCAATTCGCATCCACATTCGGCCTCAGCGGGCAGGGAACAAAGCCGTCGCAGCATTTGGTCGCGACGGACCCGGCACAGCAGTAAAAGGAGAAAATGTATGCGTACTCTCATCGCAACTCTGATGGCCTCGGCAGCCAGCTTCATCGCCATCTCCGCGGCCAATGCCGCTGATGCCGTCGACCAGATTCCGCAGGCTCCGGCAGCCGTCGAAGAGCCGGCACCGGTCGCGACCTGGGAAGGTTTCTACCTCGGTGGTTATGGTTCTTACGACTGGGGCCGCTTCGGCGGTACTGGCGATCGCGATGGCGCGTTTGGCGGCGGTGCTTACACCGGCTACAACTGGCAGTCCGGCCAGATCGTTTACGGTGTTGAAGCCGATGTCGGCTACAACGGCGAAAAGAACACCACGATCGAAGGCTTTGAAGGCAAGGCCGGCTGGAACGGCTCGGTTCGCGCTCGCGTCGGTTACGACCTGAACCCCTTCCTGATCTACGGTACCGGTGGTGTGGCTCTGCAGGACAACGAACTGAGCGACGCAACCTCGTCGGAAAACAAGACCTCAGTCGGTTATACGGTCGGTGCTGGTGCGGAAGCTCTCATCACCAACAACATCACCGCTCGTGTCGAATACCGCTACACGGACTTCGCTGCGGAACGTTACGGTCTGGACTCCGGTTCGGTTTCCAAGGGCTACGACGATCACAGCGTCAAGGTCGGTATCGGCGTCAAGTTCTAAGCTTCGAAGCCTTTACAGGCTGGGGAAAAGCCCGGACTTCGGTCCGGGCTTTTTTGTTGTCAGCCGACCGATTTCATCTCGCCGTAATGCGAAAAGCGCTTGCTGAAAATGTCCGGCCAGGAGGCGAGTTCCGGACGGCCCTCGGCCCACTGCCCGTTGAAGCGCAGGTCGAGATAGCCGATCAGCGCCGCGAGCGCGAAATGGCCGCCATTCAGCTTCTTGCCGGTCTTCGGCAGGTTCTTTTCCAGGTGATCGAGACCACGGACGACCTTTTCCCATTGCTTGTCGATCCATGGCTGGTGGATCTTGTCTTCCGGGTGGAAACGACGCTCGTAGATGATCGCCAGCAGGCAATCCATGATTCCGTCGCACAAGGCTTCCAGAACTTCGACCTCGGTGCGCTTCGCATCCTTCTTCGGATAGAGCTTTCCGCCCGAAAGACGGTCGAGATAGTGCATGATTGCGACGCTGTCGTAGACCGGCGGCTCGCCGTCTAGGATCAGCACCGGGATCTTGCCGAGCGGATTGTTGTCGATGAGATCCGGCGGATTGGCGTTGGTATCGGTCTTCACCTCGGTGATCTCGATGCCCAGATGACGGGCGGCCATCCGTGCTTTGGCGGAATAGGGGGAGGCCGGCGAATATAATAGCTTCATCATTGATCCTCTTTTGAAATCATTGAGCGGGAGGCAGGGTGATCTGGCCGATCTTGCAGCCGTCGCCGTCCACTTCCGGGCAATCGCGGAAAGACAGGTCCTTTGTCAGGCAGATGCGCACTTCTTCCAACCGGTTTCCCTCGCAGCTTGTGGCGATGCCCCTGCGACTCAAACCTGGGTTCGCAGCGACGAATCGGTCCTCGATCTGGTCGGCTGAGGCGGTGACCGAGGTTTCGCCGCGGGAGAGATCGGATGGCAGGCGGATGCGCCCGAAGGCCTCGCGGACCTTGGCGAAATATTCGCCCTGGTTCAAGCCCGTGCAGCTTCCATGCTTGCGCCATTGATGGCCGACAAGCCCCATCGACGGCATGATGTCGAACATGGTTTGACCGAGTGAGCGCGGCACGCGCTGCGGTTCGCGTGTCTGGCAGAAATCGGGATAACCTTTTTCATATTGCGGCCAGAGCCCATGCACGATGAAGCGGAAATCCTCATCTCCACCGCATTGCTGCTCGTTCCGGCCGCCATTTTGCGTGGCGCAGAAGGTCGGCGACCAGGAGAGCGACAGAACGTAGAAATCGAATTTTCCCGCTCTATCCTGCGCCGCGGCCGGAGCGACGGCAAGAAAACAGGCGAGGAAGCAACTAAAAGCGCGCCGGCGAAGTTGATCGGCCAAAGGTACCCCCTGCAATGAATATGCGACCGAAGCCTTAACGGTGTTGATTTAAACAGGGGTGGGAAGAACGGCAATATCGGAATGAAATTCAAGAAGTACTTCTGGCCTGTGGTCGGCGCCATAACCATCGTCGTTTCGGCAAGGTTTCTCTACCAGGAACTTCGCGGCCTGTCGCTCGACGAGCTGGCAGACAGCTTCGACGCCATCTCGACGGGAAACTGGATCCTGTGTGGTTTGTCCACATTGCTGGCCTATGCCGCGCTCGCCGGTTATGACCGGATCGCGCTGATGCATCTCGGCCGCAAGGTGAACTGGCTCTTCATCACCCTCTGTTCTTTCACCACCTACGCGCTCTCTCACAATATCGGCGCGTCCGTCGTGTCGGGAGCGGTGGTGCGATATCGGGCCTATTCCGCCAAGGGGTTGACGCCCGCTGAGATCGGCGTGCTGATTGCAGTCTGCTCCTTCACGTTCATTCTGGGCACGCTTTTTCTCGCCGGTATCGTGCTGATCATCGAGCCCGAAGTCACGGGTCGTTTCGGCGACCTCCTTCCATTGGAGGCATCGGCGGCGACGGGATATGTGCTGCTCGGGCTGGTGGCGCTCTATGTCGCGGCGAGCTTCATGAAGCTCCGGCCGCTTCAGATCGGCTCGCTGAAGATATTTTATCCCGCGCCGCCGGTCGTGCTGCCGCAACTCCTCATCGCCCCGGTCGAACTCATAGGGGCGGCCGGAATCATCTATTTCGCGCTGCCCGAGACGGGAAATCCGGGCTTTATGATCGTCCTCGGCATCTTCCTGATTTCCTTTTCGGCCGCACTCATCTCCCATGCGCCGGGCGGGCTGGGCGTGCTCGAGCTCGTCTTCATCATGGGACTGCCGGACATGGACCAGGCCGACGTGATCGCCGCCCTGCTGATCTTCCGGCTCTTCTACCTGCTCATCCCGTTCGCGATGGCGCTGGTGGTAGTCCTGCTGTTCGAACGGTCGCGGTGGAAGATCGAGCATCTGCCCGACATGGAGCGCGGCAAGCGGGAAAACTCTTGAAGCCGACTATTCGCCGCGGAGCCAGAAGGCACGCTGGGAGGCAAACCGGTCCTGCGCCAGAATGTCCTTCAGTACCGGCAAGATTGCGTGCAGCTCGTCCTTCAGCGTGAAGGGAGGATTGACGACCACGAGCCCGGAGCCGGACAGGCCGGTCGCTTCCCGGTCGCTCTTCACCGTAAGTTCGGCACAGAGCATCTTCGGGATTTCCAGCGCTTGCAGTTCCTCGTGAAAAGCCTTGATCGGCGCGCCCTTCTTGATCGGATACCAGAGGCAGTAGGTGCCGCCGGGAAAACGGCGCCAGGCCGTGGCGAGCCCCCCGACGAGCCGTGTATATTCCCCCTCTTCCTCGAAGGGCGGATCGACGAGGATGATGCCGCGCTTCTCCTTCGGCGGCAGATGCGCGCCGAGCGCCAGCCAGCCGTCGAGTTCGGTCGCCCGCACCTGGAAATCGCCTTCGAAGAGGTTGTGCAGGCGGTTGAAGTCTTCCGGATGCAGCTCCATCGCAGAAAGCCGGTCCCGCGGGCGGAACAGCATCCGCGCGAGCTTCGGGGAGCCGGGATAAAGCTTCAGCCCGCCATTCGGGTTCAGCTCCTTCACCGCCATCAGATAGGGCTCGAGCAGTTCGGATACTCTTGCGGGCAACTCGGCCTCCATCAGCCGGCCGATGCCGTCGCGCCATTCTCCGGTCTTTTGCGCCTCTTCGGAGGAAAGATCGTAAAGCCCGATGCCGGCATGGGTATCGAGCACGCGGAACGCCTTGTCCTTGTTCTGCGCATAGCGGATCAGCCGCGCCAGCACCGCGTGTTTCAGGACATCGGCGAAATTGCCCGCGTGATAGATATGCCGGTAGTTCATCGTCGCTGCTGTCTCGCGTGAATTAATTTGATGGGCGCCAAATCGCGCTTTTTGCGTGGCCTAGCATGCAATATAGAAAAGCCATGAACGTTGCGACCCCGATCACCGCGAAAACCGCCGCTGCGCCGACCAAGGTCGGCCATACCGTCTGTCCCCACGACTGTCCGTCCGCCTGCGCACTGGATGTCGACCTCACGCCCGACGGCCGCATCGGCCGGGTGCGCGGCTCGGCTGACAATACCTATACCGCCGGGGTGATCTGCGCCAAGGTTGCTCGTTATTCCGAGCGCATCTACCATCCAGGTCGCCTGATGGTGCCGAAGCGGCGCAGGGGCCGGAAGGGCGAGGGAAGCTGGCAAGAGGTTTCCTGGGAGGCGGCGCTCGACGAGATTGCCGATGCCTTCGTCAAGGCGGAAGCCAAGCACGGCTCGGAAGCCGTCTGGCCCTACTTCTACGCCGGCACGATGGGGCAGGTGCAGCGCGATTCGATCGAGCGGCTGCGGCACGCCAAGAAATATTCGGGCTTCTTCGGGACGATCTGCACCAACATGGCCTGGACCGGCTATGTGATGGGGACCGGAGCGCTTCGCGGTCCCGATCCGCGTGAGATGGCGAAGTCCGATTGCGTGGTGATCTGGGGCACCAACGCGGTCTCCACCCAGGTCAACGTGATGACCCACGCGGTGAAGGCCCGCAAGGAGCGCGGCGCCAGGATCGTCGTCATCGACATCTACGACAACCCGACCATGAAGCAGGCGGACATGGCGCTCGTGCTGCGGCCCGGCACCGATGCTGCGCTTGCCTGCGCAGTGATGCATATCGCCTTCCGCGACGGTCATGCCGACCGCGCCTATATGGAGAAATACGCCGACGATCCGGCCGGCCTCGAGGCGCATCTGAAGACGAAGACGCCGGAATGGGCGTCCGCGATCACGGGTCTTTCGGTTGACGAGATCGAGACCTTCGCCCGCCTTGTCGGCACGACGAAAAAGACGTTCTTCCGGCTTGGCTACGGGTTTGCGCGCCAGCGCAACGGCACCGTTTCCATGCATGCGGCGCTGTCGATCGCGACCGTGCTCGGCTCCTGGCAATACGAAGGCGGCGGCGCCTTCCACAACAACGGCGACATTTTCCGGCTCAAAAAGTCGGAGCTGATGGGCACCGCCTACGCCGATCCGGATATCCGCCAGCTCGATCAGTCCCAGATCGGCAGGGTGCTGACCGGCGATGCCGAAGCTTTGCGATATGGCGGGCCGGTGACCGCCCTTTTGATCCAGAACACCAATCCGATGAACGTTGCGCCGGAACAGCGGTTGGTGCGGCAAGGCTTCATGCGTGACGACCTGTTCGTCGCCGTGCACGAGCAGTTCATGACCGATACGGCAAATGTGGCCGACATCGTGCTGCCGGCCACCATGTTCCTCGAACACGACGACATCTACCGGGCCGGCGGCCAGAACCACATCCTGCTCGGGCCGAAGCTTGTCGAGCCGCCGGAAACGGTACGCACCAACCTCTTCGTCATCGAGGAACTGGCAAAGCGCCTCGGCGTCGATCACTACGCCGGTTTCGGCCTCGATGAACGCGAGCATATCGACCGCCTGCTGCAGGCGAGCGGCTGGTCGAGTTACGACGAGCTGAAGCGCGATCGATGGATCGACGCGCAGCCGGATTTCGAGACCGCCCACTATCTGAAGGGCTTCGGATATCCGGATGGAAAGTTCCGTTTCAGCCCGGACTGGGCGAACGGTCCGTCGCCCAACAAGCCGCCGAAAAATCTCGGCGCCATGGGGCCGGTGGCGGAGCTGCCGAAATTTCCCGATCAGGTCGACGTGATCGAGGTGGTGGACGAGGCGCATCCCTTCCGGCTCGCGACCTCGCCCTCGCGCAGTTTCCTGAATTCCACCTTCGCGGAAACGAAAAGCTCGATCCAGAAGGAAGGCCGGCCGGAGGTGATGATCGAACCTTCCGATGCGGCGCGGCTAGGCATCATCGACGGCGATATCGTCCGTCTCGGCAATATGCGTGGCGAAATCCGCCTGCATGCGCGGCTGGTGCCCGGAGCGCGCCCCGGCGTACTGATTGCCGAAGGGCTGTGGCCGAACAAGGCGCATCTCGACGGCGAGGGCATCAACGTGCTGACCGGCGCCGACGCAGTTGCGCCCTATGGCGGCGCCGCTTTCCACGACAACAAGGTTTGGCTTCGCAGGGACGCCGCATGACGGATACGGGGGATCGGGTGAAAATCGTCAGCGAAAAGACGCTGTCGGATGGCTGGACGCGGCTTGCCAACTACGAGCTCGATTACACCGACAGGAATGGCGAGACCCACCGGCTGCACCGCGAGATCTATCACCGCACGCCGGCGGCATGCATTCTGCTTTATGATCCCAAGCGCGATACGGTCGTGCTGGTGAAGCAGTTTCGACTGCCGGCCTATCTTGCCGGCGAGCCCGCCTGGCTGATCGAGCTGCCGGCCGGCCTTCTCGACGAAGATCATCCGGAGGATGCGATCCGCCGGGAGGCGATGGAGGAGACGGGTTACCGTCTGCGCGACGTGCGTTTCCTGTTCAAGGCCTTCATGTCGCCGGGCGCGATCATGGAACACGTCCATTTCTTCTTCGCCCCGATTGATATCTCCGACCGCGTCAATGGAGGCGGGGGAGTGGCAGACGAGCACGAGGACATCGAGGTTCTGGAATTGCCGCTCGACGAAGCCGTTGCGATGATCGAAAGCGGTGAAATCTGCGACGCCAAGACGATAATGCTGCTGCAATGGGCGGTGATCAATCGGGCCAAACTATCAGTCTGATTGAGCTGGCGTTCGGCGTACCGAGAAAGCTAGAGAGCCGGCGAGATGAGCTTTGCTTGGTCCGTCTCCGGCAGGTCGGAGAATGCAGCCTTCGCACCCTCCATCCGCACCTTACCTTCGGCCAAGAGCTTCAGCGACAGGGGGTATAGCTTGTGTTCGACGGTCAGCACGCGGGCGGCGAGTGTTTCGGCCGTGTCGCCGGCAAGTACCGGCACGGCGGCCTGGGCGAGGATCGGGCCTTCATCCATGCCTTCCGTTACGAAATGCACGGTGCAGCCGGCGATCTTCATGCCGGCATCGAGGGCTCGCTGATGCGTATGCAGGCCTGCGAAAAGCGGCAGGAGGGCAGGGTGGATGTTGAGGATGCGGCCCTCGTAGCGGCTGATGAAATCGCCGGATAGGAGCCGCATGAAGCCGGCAAGGCAGAGAATGTCGGGCCGGATTTCATCCAGCGCCGCAAGGATTGCCGCCTCGTGATGCTGTTTGCTCGCGAAGCTCTTGCGCTCGAAGGCGAAGGTTTTGATGCCGCGCGCTTCCGCCTTGGCAAGTCCGCCGGCCGAAGCCTTATCGGAAATGACGGCGACGATTTCGGCGGGAAAGTCCGGTGCGGCGCAGGCATCCGCGAGCGAGAGCATGTTGGAGCCGCCGCCGGAGATGAACACGG
The DNA here is from genome assembly GCF_002968635.1 of Neorhizobium alkalisoli. Taxonomy (GTDB): domain Bacteria; phylum Pseudomonadota; class Alphaproteobacteria; order Rhizobiales; family Rhizobiaceae; genus Neorhizobium; species Neorhizobium alkalisoli. The sequence goes on from NZ_PVBN01000013.1 coordinate 106,580, forward strand.
CGACGCGTTTGCGCGGCGTCCCGATCATAGACCGAGCGTGCCCTGATAGATGACGCCGGCGCCGCCTTCGGGGCGATCGACCATGCGGCCGAGCGGCACGACCACTTCACCTTCCGCCCGCAGAATGTCGCTGACGGCCTGCGCATTCTCGGCGGCGACCACGACGATCATGCCGATGCCGCAGTTGAAGGTCCGCAACATTTCCTTGGGTTCCACGCCTCCCGTCTTGGCCAGCCAGGAGAATACGGGCGGCACGGGGATGGAATCGAGGTCGACCTCGGCCGAAAGGTTCTTCGGCAGCACGCGCGGAATGTTTTCCGGGAAACCGCCGCCGGTGATATGCGCCAAGGCCTTCAGCGCACCGGTCTCGCGGATCGCCTTCAGGAGCGGCTTCACGTAGATGCGGGTGGGCGTCAGGAGCGCTTCACCCAGAGTCATGCCGTCACGGAAGGGGGCAGGCGCATCCCAGGCGAGGCCGGAAAGCGCTACGATCTTGCGGACCAGCGAGAAGCCGTTCGAATGGACCCCCGAAGAGGTGAGGCCGAGAATAAGGTCACCGGCGGCGATGTCTCCGACCGGCAGTAACTGGCCGCGCTCGGCAGCGCCCACCGCAAAGCCTGCGAGATCGTAATCGCCGTCGGAATACATGCCCGGCATTTCGGCCGTCTCGCCGCCGATCAGCGCGCAGCCCGCCTCGCGGCAGCCGGCGGCAATGCCGGTGACGATCGCAGCGCCCTGGTCGGGATCGAGCTTGCCGGTGGCGAAATAGTCGAGGAAGAGGAGGGGCTCTGCGCCCTGCACGACGAGATCGTTGACGCACATGGCAACGAGATCGATGCCGACGGTGTCATGGAAATCGGCGTCGATGGCGATCTTCAGCTTTGTGCCGACGCCGTCATTCGCGGCAACGAGGATCGGATCGGTGAAGCCTGCGGCCTTGAGGTCGAAAAGGCCGCCGAAGCCGCCGATCTCGCCGTCCGCGCCGGGGCGGCGGGTGGAGCGCACCGCCGGTTTGATCTTTTCGACCAAGAGGTTGCCCGCATCGATATCGACACCGGCATCGCTATAGGTGAGACCGTTCTTGCCCGCCTCGCTCATCGTCCGTCTCCAATGATCGTCATAGCGGCCCGCAATTGCACGACATGACGCCGGATGCAAGCGTTGGGCGCAGTTTTGAAGGCTTTTCACAGGCTCGCTGCACTGCGATCGAACTCTTGACCACGCGGGCGCGGGCATCCTATCCCTGTCGGCGACCCCGGTCACGCTTGAAGGGAGCGGCGATGCCATACCATGTTAACGGTGCAAACCTCAGACGCCACATCCTTTTCTGGATCGGTGCGCTTTCGGTCGTTGTCGTCTTTCTCTGGTTCTTCCGCTCGATCCTGCTTCCCTTCGTGGCGGGTATGGCGCTCGCCTATTTTCTCGATCCGGTGGCCGACTGGCTGGAGCGGCGCGGACTGAGCCGCCTGATGGCGACGGTGGTGATCCTGGTCTGCTTCGTGCTGGTCTTCGTGCTGTCGCTGATGCTGGTGATCCCGATCATCATCAACCAGTTCACCGAATTTGCCGCTGCGCTGCCGGGTTATATCTCGCAGTTGCAGCAGATCATCTCCAGCCCCGAAACCTCCTTCCTGCCCCATTGGGTCGGCAGCCAGATCGAGACGATCAAACAGAATTTCTCCGAAGTGCTGAGCCAGGGTGCCGGCTTTATCGGATCGCTGCTCGGTCAGATTTGGAATTCCGGCAAGGCGATTGTCGACGTGGTTTCCCTGCTGATCGTCACGCCTGTGGTCGCCTTCTATATCCTGCTCGACTGGGATCGGATGGTGTCCAAGGTCGACAACTGGATTCCGCGCGACCAGGTCAATACCGTGCGCCGGATCGCCCGGGAAATGGATGAATCGGTCGCCGGTTTCATTCGCGGCCAGGGTTCGCTCTGCCTCATCCTCGGCATCTTCTATGCGGTCGGCCTGTCGATCGTCGGTCTCAATTTCGGGCTTCTGATCGGCTTCGTGTCCGGCATGATCAGCTTCATTCCCTACATCGGTTCTCTGATCGGGCTGGTGCTTTCGGTCGGCGTCGCGCTGGTGCAGTTCTGGCCGGATTATCCGTGGATACTGGCGGTCGCCGGCGTCTTCTTTGTCGGCCAGTTTGTCGAGGGCAACATTCTGCAGCCGAAGCTGGTGGGCGAAAGCGTCGGGCTGCATCCCGTCTGGCTGATGTTCGCGCTCTTTGCATTCGGCGCGATGTTCGGCTTCGTGGGTCTTCTGATCGCCGTGCCGGCTGCAGCCGTCGTCGGCGTGCTTGTCCGCTTCGCCCTGTCGCGGTATCTTGACAGCGACATCTATTACGGCCGGACGGCCACGCTTCCCTGGCAGGACGAGCCACCGCCCCATGTGCTGGAGCACAGCGGAAACGACGCGCAGATCGGCGCACCGAAAGACCAATGACAGAAACAAGCGAACGCGAGCGGCGGAAAAACGAGCAGTTGCCGCTGCAATTCACCCATGATGCGGCGAAAGGCCGGGATGACCTCCTGGTCTCCGAGCGGCTGGCGGCGGCCGTCGCGATCGTCGACGAATGGCCGGCCTGGCCATCGCCTGTCGTGGTGCTCGCGGGACCGGTGGGATCAGGTAAATCGCACCTTGCCCATATCTGGCGCGAGAAGGCCGGCGCCGCCGACATTCACCCGGTGGCTGGTTCGAATGCAGCCGCACTTGCCGCCGCCGGCCCGGTGCTTTTCGAAGATGCGGAGCGGCGCGGTTTCAACGAGACCGAACTCTTCCACGTGATCAACAGCGTGCGGGAGAACGGCCATAGCCTGCTGATGACGTCGCGGCTCTGGCCGATGTCCTGGGGCGTGACGCTGCCCGACCTCAAGTCGCGCCTGAAAGCGGCTACGGTCGTGGAGATCGGCGAACCGGACGAGGAACTGCTGGCGCAGGTTATCGTGAAACTTTTCGCGGACCGGCAGCTTTATATCGATGACAAGCTGGTCGGCTACATCGTCAACCGCATGGAGCGTTCGCTCGGGGCGGCTCAGGCGATCGTCGACCGGCTGGATCGTCTGGCGCTTGCCCGCGGCACCCGGATCACCCGGCCCATGGCCGCGGAAGTGCTCAACGATTTTGGAAATTCAGGCTCCGGCGATTGACTGTGACACCGTGGTCGCGGAACTTGGATCGAGAACCCAAAGGGTTAGCGGAGGTTTATAAGATGGATTCGATGACAACGGAAACGCAGCAAACCGAGCCGATGGCCGCAAATGCCGCCGATCAATTGCTGCTGAGCCCGGATCGCTTCATCAACCGTGAATTCTCCTGGCTCCAGTTCAACCGCCGCGTTTTGGAAGAAACGTTGAACACCGCCCATCCGCTTCTGGAGCGGGTGCGCTTCCTTTCCATTTCGGCGACCAATCTCGACGAATTCTTCATGGTCCGCGTTGCGGGCCTCGAGGGGCAGGTGCGTCAGGGGATTGCCGTGCGCAGTCCGGACGGCAAGACGCCGGTCGAACAGCTCGATGCGATCTTGCAGGAGATCGGCAACCTGCAGATGGAACAGCAGGCATCGCTCGCGGTGCTGCAACAATATCTTGCCAAGGAAGACATTCTGGTCGTGCGGCCGGCGGCGCTTGCTCCGGAGGATCGTACGTGGCTCGCCAATTCCTTCGACGCGGAGCTCTTCCCGATCCTGACGCCGCTGTCGATCGATCCGGCCCACCCGTTTCCGTTCATTCCCAATCTCGGCTTCTCGATGGGCCTGCAGCTTCACAGCAAGCACGGCAAGGAGCCGATGACGGGGCTCTTGCGCCTGCCGACGACGCTCGATCGCTTCATTCGGCTGCCGGACGACGGCGCCACGATCCGCTACATCACGCTTGAGGATGTGGTCGGCATGTTTACCGACAGGCTGTTCCCCGGCTACGAGGTAAAGGGCGCCGGCACCTTCCGCATCATCCGCGACAGCGATATCGAAGTGGAGGAAGAGGCCGAAGACCTGGTGCGCTTCTTCGAGACGGCGCTGAAGCGCCGCCGCCGAGGCAAGGTCATCCGCATCGAGACCGATTCGGAGATGCCCGCCTCGCTCCGCCAGTTCGTCGTGCAGGAACTGGGAGTACCGGAAAACCGCGTGGCTGTTCTGCCGGGCCTTCTGGCGCTGAATACGCTTTCGGAAATCGCCAAGGCGCCGCGCGAAGACCTGCGGTTCGAGCCTTACAATGCCCGATTTCCCGAACGCGTCCGCGAACATGCCGGCGATTGCCTCGCGGCCATCCGGGAAAAGGACATGGTGGTCCACCATCCTTACGAGTCTTTCGACGTGGTTGTGCAGTTTCTTCTGCAGGCAGCGCGCGACCCGGACGTGCTCGCCATCAAGCAGACGCTCTACCGAACCTCCAACGATAGCCCCATCGTCCGAGCCCTGATCGACGCGGCCGAGATGGGCAAGTCGGTGACGGCGCTGGTCGAGCTGAAAGCCCGTTTCGACGAGGAGGCCAATATCCGCTGGGCGCGCGATCTGGAGCGCGCCGGCGTTCAGGTGGTTTTCGGCTTCATCGAATTGAAGACCCACGCCAAGATGTCGATGGTGGTGCGCCGCGAGGACGGCAAGCTCAGGACCTATTGCCACCTCGGCACCGGCAACTATCACCCGGTCACCGCAAAGATCTACACCGACCTTTCCTTCTTCACATGCAATCCGAAGATCGCCCATGACATGGCGAACATCTTCAACTTCATCACCGGCTACGGCGAACCGGCGGAAAGCATGAAGCTTGCGGTTTCGCCCTATACGCTGCGCGCGCGCATACTGAAGCATATCGAGGAAGAGATCTGCCACGCGCAGGCAGGCAAGCCGGCGGCGATCTGGATGAAGATGAATTCGCTCGTCGATCCGGAAATCATCGACGCGCTCTACAGGGCGAGCCGGGCCGGTGTCGAAGTGGATCTGGTGGTGCGCGGCATCTGCTGCCTGCGCCCGCAGGTGCCTGGGCTTTCCGACAACATCCGCGTTAAGTCGATCGTCGGCCGGTTCCTCGAGCACAGCCGCATCTTCTGCTTCGGCAACGGTTATGGCCTGCCGTCCGACAAGGCGCTCGTCTATATCGGCTCCGCCGACATGATGCCGCGCAACCTCGACCGGCGTGTCGAGACGCTCGTGCCGCTCCTGAACCCGACCGTGCATGAGCAGGTCCTGTCGCAGATCATGCTGGGCAATCTGATTGACAACCAGCAAAGCTACGAGATATTGCCCGACGGCACGTCGCGGCGCATGGAAGTGCGCAAGGGCGAGGAACCTTTTAACGCGCAGCACTATTTCATGACCAATCCGAGCCTTTCCGGGCGCGGTGAAGCTCTGAAATCAAGTGCTCCGAAACTGATTGCCGGCGTAATGTCGGGACGCAAGAAATAGGCAATATGGTAAGATCAGAAGCCCAGGGGCGCCTTCCGGGCATTGCCCCTGTTTCCGTCATCGACATAGGTTCGAACTCCGTCCGTGTCGTCATCTATGAAGGCATGTCGCGCGCGCCGACCATCCTCTTCAACGAGAAGGTGCTTTGTGGGCTCGGCAAAGGCTTGGGCTCGAACGGCCGCATGGATGACGAAGGCGTCGCCCGGGCGCTTGCGGCCCTGAAGCGTTTCTGTGCGCTGTCGACACAGGCGCGCGCAAGCCACGTCTATGTGCTTGCCACCGCCGCCGCGCGCGAAGCTTCCAACGGCCCGGACTTCATCCGCGAGGCGGAAGAAATTCTCGGCCAGCCGGTTCAGGTCCTTTCGGGCGAGGAAGAGGCGCGCTACTCCGCACTCGGAGTCATCAGCGGCTTCCACGACGCGGACGGGATCGCCGGCGATCTCGGCGGCGGCTCCCTTGAGCTGATCGACATAAGGGGGCAGGAATTCGGCCGCGGCATCACCCTGCCGCTCGGAGGGCTGCGGTTATCCGAATCCTCCGGCAATTCGCTCTCCAAGGCCCGCGCGTTTGCCCGCAAACAGGTCAATACCGCCCGCTTCCTCGAGCAGGGTGCAGGCCGCACCTTCTACGCCGTCGGTGGCACCTGGCGAAACATCGCCAAGCTCCACATGGAGATCACCAAATACCCGCTGCATATGATGCAGGGCTACGAACTGCCGCTCGAAGAGATGCAGAGGTTCCTCGAAGAGGTGATCGCCGCCAAGGACTCCAAGGAACCGGCCTGGCAGACGGTATCGAAAAGCCGCCGCTCGCTTCTGCCCTTCGGCGCCATCGCCATGCAGGAAGTGCTGAGCGTGATGAAGCCCGCGCGGGTGAGTTTTTCCGCCCAGGGCGTGCGCGAAGGTTATCTGTATTCACTGCTGCCCGACGAGGAGAAGGCGAGCGATCCGCTGCTGGTTGCCGCCGATCAGCTAGCCATCCTGCGCGCCCGCTCGCCCGAACACGCCCGCGAGCTTGCCGACTGGACCGGCCAGATGGTGCCCGCTTTCGGGATTAACGAGACGGAAGAGGAAAGCCGCTATCGCCAGGCGGCCTGCCTGCTCGCCGACATAAGCTGGCGTGCTCACCCGGACTACCGCGGCCTGCAGGCGCTCAACCTTATTGCCCATTCATCCTTCGTCGGCATCACCCATGCGGGCCGGGCCTATCTCGCGCTTGCCAATTATCATCGCTTCGAGGGGCTGAACGACGATGGCGCGACGGGTCCGCTCGCGACGATCGCCACGCCGCGCCTGCTTGACCTCGCCAAGCTTCTCGGCGGTCTGCTCCGGGTAGTCTACCTGTTCTCCGCGTCCATGCCGGGTCTCGTTCATAATCTGACCTTCCGGCCGTCGTCCGACGCGAACCTCGACCTCGAATTCGTCGTGCCACACGCCTACAGCAATTTCGCCGGCGAGCGGCTGGATGGACGGTTGCAGCAGCTTGCGAGGCTGACCGGCAAGAGGTTGGCATTCGTATTCGAGTAGGGCGGCGGTCTGGCGCGGGGCGTGACCGCCTTGCTCCGCATTCCGGCGGAATGCTCCGATCCTATCCGGAAAGGCCTAGTAGTCTGCAAGCAGATTCGGGTCGCCCGCTGGTCCGAAGCGCGGCCGCACGCCGAGCAGAGGTGCCGCCCGGCCGATGATCTCCTTGATCATGGGCGCGGCGGTGGATGCAGCGGTCCGTCCTCCGTGTTCTCCCGTCCGTGGAGCATCGATGATGGAGAGCACGATGTATTTGGGCTTATCCATGGGGAAAGCCGCAACGAATGCGTTGAAGTTGATATCCTTGGCATATCGCCCGTTGATTACCTTGTCGGCAGTGCCCGTCTTGCCACCCACATTGAAACCTTCGACCTGCGCGCCGCGGCCCGAGCCTTTTACCCCGTTCCAGTCGAAGAGATAGCGCATGTCGGCGCTCGTCTTTTCCTTGATGACCAAGCTTGAAACCAATTCCGCCTGTTCGCGGGAGCGGGGAAGAAAGGTCGGAGGGACAAGGGTTCCCCCGTTGATAAGGGCGGCGGCGGCAACCGCGGTTTGCAGCGGGGTGGTCGCGACCCCATGACCGAACGAGATGGTGACCGAGTTGATCTTCTTCCAGATCTTCGGCTGGGTCGGGGTCGCCACGCCCGGCATTTCGGTTTCCATCCTGGACAGCAGCCCCAGCTTCGTGAGGAATTGCCGATGGCCTTCGATGCCAACCTTGTCCGCGACCGCAGCGGTGCCGATATTTGACGAGTACTGGAAGACCTCCGGAATCGTGAGCTGGCGGTTCTTCCCGCGAAAGTCCTTGATCGTGAAGCCACCCATGCGTATCGGCCGCGAGGCGTCGACAACGGAATTCAAGTTGATCTTGCCTTCGTCCAGCCCCATCGCCAGCGTGAAGCTCTTGAACGTGGAGCCCATCTCGAAGGTCGCATTGCTCATCCGGTTGAACCAGCCCTTTTCGTACTCCTTATCCACACTGCCATCAGGCAGTGTCCGGGACGGTTCGTTCGGGTCGTAATCGGGCACCGATGCCATCGCGACGACTTCGCCGGTCTCGACATCGAGCACGACCCCGCCCGCGGCTTCCGCCTTGTACGAGGTCATCGCATTCGCGACGACCTCGCGGACGATATTCTGGACGCGAAGATCGATTGACAGTCTGACGGGCTCGAGCGGGGCGCCGCCGGTCAATCCGGCCAAGCGAAGATCAACGAGACCCTGCTGGTCCAGGTATCGTTCCATGCCCGCAAGGCCTTCATTGTCGATGTTGACATGGCCCACGATATGCGACGCGGTGACCCCGCCGGGGTAGAACCTGCGTTTTTCCGGTCTGAAGCCGATACCGGGAATGCCGAGAGCGAGAATATCCGCCTGCTGCTTGGGTGTAAGCTGACGCTTCAGCCATTGGAATGCGGTCCGTGATCGCAACTTCCTGTGGGTATCGCTCCAGTCGAGATTTGGGATGACGAAGGCAAGTTTTTCGACGACCTCGTCGGCATCGATGATCCTGCGGGGGTCGGCGTAAAGCGAAATCGTGTTGAGGTCCGTGGCCAGCAACTCCCCGTTGCGATCAACGATGTCCGGCCGGGACGCGACGGGGTTCGTGAAGATCATTCCGGTCATGACGGGCTCGGCAAGACCGTACTGGACGAGGCGCGCACCGATCAGGACATAAACTGCAAGAAACCCGGCGATAATGATCCCGAGCCGCTGTTTCGCCTGCTTCTTGCGGTATGCGCGGCCACCCATGAAGGTCGCATTTTTCGCGGTGAGATCGCTCTTCACGACAAAATGGGCACGGCTTTTGAGCCGGACGATAAAAGAGATCATTCCGAACCGATCCAATAAATAAAATAAGCCGGTGAAGGTGAATTTGAGCCGCCCTTCAACCGGTGATCCAAACCTGCGCCTGGTTGGGTCGGAAACCAACAGAAGAGTTGGCGGGCTGCCGAGCATCTTTAAAGTTGCATTAATATACAATTAAAGTTGCATTGGTTCTCTTAGCCGGAGATTAACCGATGGCTGTTGCGGCAACGGTTCGGGCGTGCGAAGCCCCACCGTCGCGACCACATCGACGTGAACGAAAAGAGCCCGGCAGGACGGCGCTGTCTTCAGAGAAGGGGAGGTCGCTCCTCCCAAAGGGGCTCACTTGGGGTCGGGTATAAGACCGGTCCTTCGTCCGTCCACTATTTCCTCGGCGGCGAGGCGCCCGATCAGCGGTGCCAGAATGACGCCCGGATGACCGACGGCGATGTAAAGTCCTTCCACTGGTCGCAAAAAACCAAGGCGCGGCAAGCCATCGGCGAAGACCGGGCGGTTTCCGACGTCAGCACTTGTCAGCCTGACGTCATCGGGCAGATCCAGCTCGTCTTTCATCACGGCCAATGTCCGCTGACCGATCGCCTGCGGGCCGTTCTCGATACCATCATCGACGTAGGATTTTGCCACAAAAAGCGTGTTGTCACCCGCTTGGCGAACTTCCAGGCGGGGGCCGCGCAGGATGCGACTGACGACAGGCCTGCTACAGGCGTAGCGCAGGAGTATCGCTGGTGATGTCTCGACGCCAATGTCGATGCCCATCTCGCCGGCAAGCGTTTTGATGGCGCTTCCGGCAGCCATTACAACGACATCGGCTTTGAGAGTGCCACCCGCAACCCGGATACCGGTCACCCGGCCGTTTTCGGTTTGGACGGCGGCTACCTTTTCGCTGAACCGGGCCACGGCGCTCGCCGCAAGAGCGGCGCCGACATAGGTGCCGGCCAGTCGTGCCGGGTCGAGAGCAAGATCGTTACGCGAGAAAACCGCGCATTCCGGGACCTGGCGCAGATGCGGTTCCCATTCGGCAACCACTCCCCGTCTCAACAACTCGATGTCTTCACCCGCGCGCCGATGGAGATCCGCGAGTTGCTCCGTCTCCTGTGGTGTCGCTCTCCATATCAGTGACCCCGGGCGGGCATCGGACAGGGCTTCGGGGAGGGCGGTTTTCAGATGCTGATACTCGGCGACGGCCTCCCGCCAGAGCGCGTAGCTGGAATGGTCGGGTGTACCGTTGATGACGTTGACCCAGCCAAAGGCGCGACCGGTGACGCCGGAGCCTGGTTCCGGGCCTTCATCCAGCAGCAGCACATCTGCACCGCGAATGGCGAGGTTATAGGTGATGGCCGAACCGATGATGCCGGCACCGATGACGGCGATACGTGGTTGGTTCAATCTCATGAGCGCAGCCTGAAAACGAGCGGTCGTAGTCGCGTCGTCGGTAGGCATCGTGTACGACGACGGCATGACAAGGAGCGCCAAATCCGCGCCGTGTCCGTCGCGCGCGCCGTTTGCTGTTGCGCACAGTCACCAGGTGGCTCTACGCGGAACTGCCTCGAACAAAAAAGAGCGCCCGGCTTGCGCCGGACGCTCTTTCGATTTTCGGGCTGGATCGCTTACTTGGCAGCCAGGAATTCGGCGGCCTCGATGAGGCTGAATTCGTTGTTGTCGGCCTTGTCGACGGCGCGGCCTGCCGAGAATGGCAGGTTGTTGTCGTTGCCGATGACGAGATGGGTGGCGTCGACGATGTCGACGTTCTCGATCGTCACGAAAGGCATGTCGTAGATGCCCTCGACATTGCCGGCCTTCTTCTTTTCCTCGGGATCCTGGATCTTCATCAGATCGATATAGCCGATCTTGCGGACGGCCTGACCGACATTGGCGTCGCTCATCTCGATCTTGTAGACGCGCTTGTGCTTCGCCGGCGAATTGAAGCAGGTGGCTTCCGGCTTGGCCGGATCGGCGCAGGCCTTCTCGGCCGTGCCGGCGCCGTTGTCGCGCTCGATGACGAGTGCGGTCGAGGCGTCGATCATGTTGAAATCGCCGATTGCCTCGCCGCCCTTGGAGAGCGGATAGAGCCAGGAACGACCCGTCCACTTCTTCGAGGCGACATCGAACTCGATGACGCGCAGCGCGGTCTGGCCGTCCACCTGTTCGACCTGGCCGTCTTCCTTGTAGATCGCGCCTTCCAGAAGGCCGTAGAGCTTGGAGCCGTCCTTCGACATCGCCATGCCTTCATAACCGCCGGAGCGCTTCAGGTTGAAGGCGCCCATCTTGGCGGTCGGATTGGCGGGCGTCGTAAGCGTTGGGTTGTCCGGCGAGGAGACCGGCTTGCCGTCGAGCAGCGTCGGGACGACGTCGGTCAGGCGGCCCTGCAGATCGACCTTGATGAGATAGGGGCCGAATTCGTCGCCGAGCCAGAAACCGTCGGCAACCGGCTGGATCGATTCGATGTCGAAATCGGCGCCGGTGAGGTAGCGGGTGTCGGATGCTTCCATGGCGATCGGGAATGGCGCGATCTTGTTCGGGTCCGAAAGGAAGAGGTTCTTGACCACTTCAGCCTTGTTGCCGGCCCAGTCGAACTTCATCTGATGCAGGAAGAGCATGGCGTCGGAGGAGTTGGTCTTGCCGCCGAAGCCGTTGTCGGAGAGCGTCCAGAATGTGCCGTCGGCCATCGTCTTGATGCCGGAAAAACCCTGCACCGGCTGGCCGTCGAGCGGCAGCTTGACGTCGGTGATGCGGGCGCCGTCCTTGCCCGGCACAGTCCCCAGGGCTTCGGTGCGCTTGCGGTCGGCCGTGGTGAACTTGCCGGAAGTCTTCAGGAAGGCCGGAGCATCGGCGGGTGCTGCGACAACCGTGTTGGCCGGCAGGATCGCCTGTCCGACGAGCTTGGCCGGAAAAGCCTTTTCTTCGGCGAAAGCTGAACCGCCGACGAGCGCGGCAAGCGCGACGGAAGCGAGGAGGAGTCTGGTCATGGGAGCACCTTCTGGTTGGCGTGATGGCAACCGCTTAAGGAGGGCGCATGACGGGCAGGTGATGGAACTTTGAAGCTTCGGTGAAGCTTTGATGACGGGATTTTTAAAAGCTAAAAAGCGGCTCAGGCGCTTTGCCGCAGCGCCACCCATCGGCCTGGCGTCATGCCGAACGTCTTCTTGAAATGGCGGGTGAAATGGGCCTGATCGGCAAAGCCGGCATCGGCCGCGGCATCCGCAAGAGTACCGCCTTCCGAGAGCCGGAGCTTGGCGCGGTCGAGCTTGCGCATGACGAGATAGCGGTGCGGGCTGGTGCCGAGAAGGCGGCGGAATTGCCGCGCGGTCGTATAGCGGTCAAGGCCGCTGACCGCCTCCAGTTCCTCCGAAGAGACGGCGCGGTCGCAATTCTCCTGCAGATAGTCCCGGCAGCGGAGAATGGCCTCGCGTGCCGTCGACGCGCCCGAAGTCCCACCGCGGCTATCGGCGTGACGCCAGAGGCTCTGGGCGAGACGGACGACGATATCGTCCAGCAGCAATTCCTGCGGTTCGGCTTCGAGATCGTCGAGCGCCTCGGCGAGGCATTGGCGGAAATCCGGATCGTCGACCACTGGCAAAGGCACGAACGGCAGGCTGCTCGCGCCTCCGTTCGCCTCGATCAGCCGCTCCGGCGGCAGGTAGAGCATCCGATAGCGCAAACCGTCTTCCGTGCCGGCGGAGCCGTCATGCACTTCGTCCGGATGCAACACGATGACATTGCCCGGCAGGCTGGCGCGGAGCGCGCCGCGATACTGAAAGGTCTGCACGCCGGAAACCGTGAAACCGAGCGCATAGGTATCGTGCCGGTGCGGAGAAAAGCCGTTCCCATGGAAGCGCGCCTCGATCCGCTCGATGCCGAGGGAGGAGGGGGCCTGCACGATGCCGTCAGGCTTCTCCAGACTTTGGCACGAACGTTCAAGACCGCCGGCGGGCGCCGCCGCTATCTCATCGCCTCTCGCATAACCTTCGACGGAGTTGTTCTTCATGTTCGATACCAAGATCGCGATCGTGCTTCGCGATGACCTCGCCCCCTGGCAGGAGCTCAATGTGACCGCATTCCTGACGAGCGGCATCATCGCCCAGCATCCCGCGGTCATCGGCGAAGCATATCGGGATGCGGCAGGCCATGTCTACAATCCGATGAGCATTCAGCCGATCGTCGTGCTGGCGGCGGACCAGGAGACGCTTCGGACCGCCCACCGCCGCGCGATCGAGCGCGAGGTGACGGCCTCTGCCTATATCGAGGAGATGTTTGCGACCGGCCACGATGCCGCCAACCGCGAAGTCTTCGCAAAATTCGCGCCGGATGATGCCAAGCTGGTCGGCCTGGCGCTGAGAGCGGAGAAAAAGATCGTCGACAAGATCATCAAGGGCGCGAAGATGCATCCCTGAGCAAGCGATTATGCTTCGAGCGCCAGCACGGCAAAGCTTGCTAGCCAATGTTCGCCCATATAATCGCCTTGGACATGGGCAAGCGCACTTGCCAGATGTTCCCTGGCCGCCCTTTCCATGATCGATCGGCGGGGATCGGTGCCCGGAAGCGCTTTTGCAAGCGAGCGCCAGCACCAGGCGCGGGAAAGGTTCAACCCGTCGAGATGGGCGATCTTGCCGTCCGAGCGATCCGAAACCGATGCCGGCGAGAAAAGCGTAGCAGGCTTCTCGATCCCGATTTCCGGTAGGAAGCGATCGAACCAACGCATGAACGCGTATTCCGGCATCAGCCGCCGCATGCATTCGGCCTCGATCAGGGCAGACGAGAGGAAGTCGTCGCCGGAAGGCTCGCCCCAGGCCGGGCAGGCTTCGTCTCCGCCGTACCATCGTATCGCCGTTTGATGAAGCAGCTTGCCGAGCGCGGCGTCACCGACGGTTTCGGCATAGTCGGCTGCAAGCCGCAGCGCGAAGGCGGTGTTGAAATGGGTGCCGACCCGGACCGGATAGGTGGCGATCGGCAGGAAGTCCGTGAAACGTCCGGCAAACACATCCGAGAGCGGTTTCAGGTTTGCGAACCAGCGGTGGTCGTCGAGCAAACACAATTCGGCGGAAAGCTTGAGCAGCCAGCCCCAGCCATAGGGTCTCTCGAATCCACGGGCGAGCGGAGCCGCCATGTAGGCGCACTCACCGGCGACCTTGTCCGGCACCAGCATCTCGTCAAACAATGCGCGGATGTTCTCGGCGGCCGCGACCTCCGGGAACTTGCGCAGGATATAGGCCATCATCCAGTAGCCGTGGACGCAGGAATGCCAGTCGAGGCTGCCGTGGAAGATCGGGTGGAGCTGGCTGGGTGTCCTGGCGTCTTCGGGGCCTGCAAAGGCATTGGCCGGCTTGTTCGGATATTCCCGCCGCACATGCCCTAGCGCGATCGTCGCAAATTGCTGGGCGGTTTCGGCGGTCAGGGTTTGGGGCATGGCTCTAGAACTCGACCGCCTCGACCTTCTTGTTGACGAAACGCAGGCCGACGCCGCCATCGATCAGTTTGAGGGCGGTTTCGCCGAAGAGTTCGCGCCGCCAGCCGTGAAGGGCGGCCACCTCCGCCTTGTCGCCTTCGGAAGCGATCTTCTCGAGATCGTCGGTATTGGCGATGATCTTGGCCGCCACGCCTTCGCGATCCGAGATCAGCTTCAGCAGGACCTTGAGGAGCTCCACCGCCGCAGCCGTGCCTTCCGGCACATGCACATGCCTCGGTGCGTGCGGCATTTCGGTCTTCGGCAGGGCGAGGGCGGCATTCACCGCTTCGATGATCGCGGCGCCCGAGGCCGAGCGCTCCCAACCTTTGGGGATCGTCCTCAGGCGTGACATGGCTTCCGTGTCCTTCGGCTGCTGCTGGGCGATCTCATAGATCGCATCATCCTTCAAGACGCGCGAGCGCGGCACATTCCGGCTGCGCGCTTCGCGCTCGCGCCACGCGGCGACGAATTTGAGGACGGCAAGCTCCGCAGGCTTTCTCAGGCGGGATTTCAGCCGCAGCCACGCATCGTCGGGATGCAGGTCGTAGGTTTCCTTGGATTCGAGGACCGCCATCTCCTCGGTCAGCCACAATGCCCGCCCTTCGCGTTCCAGCTCTTCCTTCAGGAACAGATAGACATCGCGCAGATGGGTGACATCCGCGAGAGCGTATTCGAGTTGCTTTTCGGAAAGCGGGCGGCGGCTCCAGTCGGTGAAGCGCGAGGATTTGTCGATATGGACGCTCTTGATGCGGCTGACGAGCTGATCGTAGGAGACCGAGTCGCCGAAGCCGCAGACCATGGCCGCGACCTGCGTGTCGAAGATCGGATGTGGCACCAGATTGCCGAGATGATAGATGATCTCGATGTCCTGCCGGGCGGCGTGAAATACCTTGGTGACCGCCGGGTTCGCCATAAGCTCGAAGAGGGGCTTGAGGTCCAGCCCCTTGGCGAGCGGATCTACCAGCACTTCGAGCGTCGGGCTCGCCATCTGGATCAGGCAGAGTTCCGGCCAGAAGGTCGTCTCCCTGAGGAACTCGGTATCGATGGTGATGAAGTCCGATTGGGCCAGCTGGATACAGGCTTCTTCGAGTGCGGCGGTCGTTTGGATCATCTTTTCATTCACATGAGGGTGGTCAGCTTTCCTTCTCCTTCCTGCCGCATATGTCAATACAGGAGAAGGCTTGAGCGTTACTCTCGCTCATCTTTGTCGGGTGGACCGGCAAGTTTGTTGAAATAGGCCGACGTTCTCAAGAGCGAGCGGAAGCGCCAGGTTCTCTGCGACGGCGGCACGGAAGGCCGTGCCTGCATGCGCCTCAGCGTGAAGATCATGAAGCCGATGAAGATGAACGAGGTATAGGCGAAGAAGGCCCGCGGCCCGTAATATTCGAGCAGCATGGAGGCCATCAGCGGCCCGACGGTTGCGCCTGCCGACCAGTAGAAGAGCAGGCCCGCCGAGACCAGGGCATGTTCGCCGTCCTTCGCATAGTCGTTGCCATGCGCCGAACAGAGCGAATAGAGCGGCATGGAGAAGGCGCCGAACAGGAAGACGCTGATGATGTTGGCCGTCTCGCTGGTGCCGGCGCCGAAGGAGAGATAAGCGCCGGTGATGATCGAGCCGATCGTCGTCCAGAGAATGACGCGCCGGCGGTCGAGTTTGTCGGAATAGATGCCGAGCGGATATTGCAGCACGACGCCGCCGATGATGCCGGCGCTCATGAAGGTGGCGATGGATGTGATGCTCATGCCGATCGCTTCCGCATAGATCGGACCGATATTGCGGAAGGCGGCCATCGACAGGCCGACCGAAACGACGCCGACGACGGCGAGCGGCGAGATGCGCCAGACCGCCTTCAGGTCGAAGGCAACGGCTTCGGGCGGCGCGGGGCTCGATTTGTCCGCAAGCGAGATAGGCACGAGGGAAAGCGTCAACGTGATCGCGATGATGTTGAAGACCACGGAGCCGTCTATGCCGGCCGCCGGGATGATATATTGCGCGATCGTTACCGAACTGAGGTCGACGAGGCGGTAGATCGAGAGGGTTCGGGCCCGGTTGGCATTCGTAACCTTGGCGTTGATCCAGCTTTCGACCGTCGCGAAGAGGCTCGCCACCGCAATGCCGATCACGAAGCGCATCACGAACCAGAATGCGGGGTCGATGATCATCGACACGCTGAGGGAAGCGGATGCGGCGATCGCCGCCATGGCCGCGAAGGTACGGATATGGCCGATGGCGCGCAGGAGGCGGCTGACATAGATGCAGCCGACCGCGAAACCCACGCTGTAGCCCGCGCCGATCATGCCGATGATGGAGGGAGAAAAGCCCTCGGCGGAACCGCGTAGCGCGATATACGTGCCCTGCAGCCCGTTGCCGCCGATCAGGATGCCTGCGGTGACGAGAAGGGGGATCAGCGGACGGATGTGGCTCATGGAGGCTTTCGCGGAAGGCACTGCTTGATCGCGCCGTAACGCGGTCCGAACGAGTCATAGACGAATGACATCACTTTTGTCTTCGGAAATCCTGCATGTCGGCGTCGATCCCTGTTGGCTTGGCGACAACCGCTGCGTTAATGCGGAGGGAAGAGCGGAGGTCAGCCCATGAGTCCCATTCTAGTCGTCATCTTCCTTGCCGCAGCAGCAGCCCGAATCGCCAGTGTCCTGGTGTCGAAGCGGCACGAAAAGAAAATGCGGGCGGAGGGAGCGGTCGAACACGGAGCCCTGAATACCAAGCTACTCGCACTCGCCCATATGGCCTTTTATTTCGCGGCGTTCGCAGAAGGATGGGTGAGGGGCGCCGAGTTCGACGCCGTTTCCATGACCGGTCTGGTCGCCTTCGTGGCATCGATGCTGATGCTTGCCTGGATCGTCAGGCTTCTCGGGGCCGTGTGGACCGTCAAGATCATGATCGCCCCGAACCATCCGGTGAGCAGGCATGCGCTGTTCCGAACCGTCCGCCATCCCAACTATTTCCTGAACATACTGCCGGAACTCTTTGGCTATGCCTTGATCTTCCATGCCTATTTCACCCTCGCCATCGGGTTGCCAGTCTATCTCGTCATCCTGGCCGTCCGGATCGTGCAGGAGGAAAGGGCGATGCGGGATCTGTTTCAGGCGGCGGCACGGCACTGAGCAGGCTGCCCATCTGTTGCTCTCGTTTTTGCCCGGAAATCGGTTCTGCCTTGACAAAGCAGGCCCATCATGCGCTTTTCCCGCCGATTTTCCTTAAAGCCGGCTGGCCGTGCTTCGCACGCCGATTGCCGCAAAACGCACCAGTCCAGGATACTTGAAAATGCACCGTTACCGCAGCCACACCTGTGCCGCCCTTCGGAAGTCCGATGTCGGTTCCACCGTCCGCCTGTCCGGCTGGGTGCATCGCGTGCGAGATCATGGCGGCGTGTTGTTCATCGATCTGCGCGACCACTACGGCATGACCCAGGTGGTTGCAGATCCCGACAGCCCGGCCTTCAAGGTCGCCGAAACCGTACGTGGCGAATGGGTGATCCGCATCGACGGCCTCGTCAAGGCGCGCTCGGATGACACCGTCAACAAGGGCATGGCGACCGGCGAGATCGAACTTTACGCCCAGGAGATCGAAGTGCTTGCCGCCGCCAAGGAGCTGCCGCTGCCGGTCTTCGGCGAACCGGAATATCCGGAAGACGTGCGCCTGAAGTACCGCTTCATCGACCTGCGCCGCGAAACGCTGCACAAGAACATCGTCAAGCGTACCCAGATCATCGCCGACATCCGCAACCGGATGAATTCGGCAGGCTTTGGCGAGTACACGACACCGATTCTGACGGCTTCTTCGCCGGAAGGCGCACGCGACTTCCTCGTACCCAGCCGCATCCATCCCGGCACCTTCTTCGCGCTGCCGCAGGCGCCGCAGCAGTACAAGCAGCTGCTGATGGTCGCCGGTTTCGACCGGTACTTCCAGATCGCCCCCTGCTTCCGCGACGAAGACCCGCGCGCCGACCGCCTGCCGGGCGAGTTCTACCAGCTCGACCTGGAAATGAGCTTCGTCACCCAGGAGGATGTCTGGGATACGATGGCGCCGATCATGACCTCGGTGTTCGAGCAGTTCGCCGAAGGAAAGCCGGTCACCAAGGAATGGCCGCGCATTCCCTATGACGTTGCGATCCGCAAATACGGTTCCGACAAGCCGGACCTGCGCAACCCGATCGAGATGCAGGCTGTCACAGACCATTTCGCCGGCTCCGGCTTTAAGGTCTTCGCCGGCATGATCGCCTCGAACCCGAAGGTCGAAGTCTGGGCGATCCCGGCCAAGACCGGCGGTTCGCGCGCTTTCTGCGACCGCATGAACGCCTGGGCCCAGTCGCTCGGCCAGCCTGGTCTCGGCTACATCTTCTGGAAGGAAGAGGACGGCAAGATCGGCGGCTCCGGCCCGCTTGCCAAGAACATCGGCGAAGAGCGCACCGAAGCGATCCGCACCCAGCTTGGCCTCGATGCGGGCGATGCCTGCTTCTTCGTCGCCGGCGAACCGGCGAAGTTCTACAAGTTCGCGGGCGAAGCCCGCACCAAGGCCGGCGAGGATCTGAACCTCGTCGATCGCGACCGGTTCGAGCTGTGCTGGATCATCGACTTCCCGTTCTACGAATGGAGCGACGAGGACAAGAAGATCGACTTCGCGCACAATCCGTTCTCGATGCCGCAGGGCGGTCTTGAGGCGCTGCAGACGAAGGATCCGCTGTCGCTCAAGGCCTATCAGTACGACGCCGTCTGCAACGGCTTCGAAATCGCCTCGGGCTCGATCCGTAACCAGTCACCGGAAGCCATGGTCAAGGCTTTCGAGCTGGTGGGCCTCAGCCAGACGGATGTCGAAGAGCGCTTCGGCGGCATGTATCGGGCATTCCAGTATGGCGCCCCTCCGCATGGCGGCTGCGCATTCGGCATCGACCGTATCGTCATGCTGCTGCTCGGCGCCAAGAACCTGCGCGAAATCACGCTGTTCCCGATGAACCAGCAGGCTCAGGACCTGCTGATGAACGCACCGTCGCCGGCGACCCCGAAGCAGCTCATGGAGCTTTCGCTGCGCGTCATGCCGCAAGCGAAGAAGGACTGAGCGCCTCAACGCGTTGGAATAGAGAAAAGCCCGGTGATGAGCCGGGCTTTTTGATTCATACCGCCCTGCATCCGCTAGAAAGAGGCGCTGACAGCCTTTTTCAGGTCGAGCGTGAACTGGCCCCACATGCCTTCGAGCGTGGTATTGGTAAGCCCAACGGCGGTGACATTCCTGACCGGATCGATGAACCAGTGGTGGCCATAGACGCCGCCCCATTGCAGGCTGCCGGGTGAAACCGGAAGGCCTGCGGCTTGAGGGTCGAGGATGACCGCCCAGCCGAAGCCGAAACCGAAGCCCGGCCGCGTCGGTTCGAGCAACGCGCCGACCTGGTTGGTCGTCATCTCCTTCACGGTCTTTTCGGAAAGCAGCGGCGCGCCGCCCTTGCGGATCGTCTCCAATATGGTGAGCACGTCGGCGACGGTGCCCGCCATGCCGCCGCCACCGGAATGGAAAGAGTCGAGGTTGAAGATGCGGTCAGGCGCAAAGGTCACGAATCCGTCCAGCGCCCATACCTTTTCAGTCTCGCCCATGCGCTTCGGCTCGGGCGTGCCGTCGACATAGGCGGCAGCCAGCCGGTCTCTATCGACGACAGTGAACGCCGTATCGGAGAGACCGAGCGGCTGCATCACGAGTTCCTGGACCACGTCGCCCAGTCGTTTGCCTGTCTCCTTCTCGATGACCCCGCCGAGGACGTCCATCGAGACGGAGTATTGCCAGCCGGTACCGGGTTCGAAGAGCAGGGGCGCGCTCGCGATACGGCGCAGGTTTTCGGCAAGCGACAGCCCCGGCTGATCGACGCCGTCGGATACTCCGGCGCGCACATAAGGGCCGTTCTCCGCTGCGAAACAATAGCTGAGGCCGGACGTGTGGGTCAGCAGATGGCGGATGAGGATGACCGGCTCGCGGCCGTCTTCGAGGCGGGGGCGAAAATCCGGCAGCCACGTCGTCACGGGGTCGTCCAGTCCGATTCGGCCCTGTTCCACAAGCCGCATGGCGGCGATCGTCACGATCGGCTTGGTGATGGAGGCGAGCCGGAAGATCGTGTCCTCCTTGACCGGAATGCCGGCCTCGCGGTCGGCAAGGCCCGCGGCGCGCCGATAGACGATCTCGCCGTCCTTTGCGACGAGGACGACGGTTCCGACCAGCCGCTTCGAGGTCAGCGCGGTGTCGATCACTTCATCGATGGCGGCGTGGCGTGTCTCGGAAAAGGAAAGATTCATGACGGAAACCCTTTTGCTGGCAGCAGAAGTTAAGGATCATGCATCAGTTAAGGCGTTGTCGAGGAAATACCACTGATCGAGATGCGCGCGGATGACAGGCTCGATGGCGTCGTTGAGCAGCGTCACGTCGTCCAACAGGCGCGATCCGGGCTTGTCTTCCGCCGGCAACGTGATCGGCGGCAGGAAATGCGCTTCGAAACGGAAACCTTCGGTGCGGATGTTGTACCAGGGGCAGATCCTTGCACCCGACAGCCTTGCCAACCGGATCGCAACGGCCAGATTGCCTTCCAGATGCGGCTTGCGGCCGAAGAACGGCCCGCGGATTTTTCCGGAAACGCCTTCGTCGCAGAACATCGAGATGACGCCGCCCTCCTTGAGCACCTTGACCGCCGGCCTTATGCCCTGAACGCCGGGCGGCAGGAAGTTCAGGCCGCCCTTGCGCCTCACGCGCTCCGAAATCCAGGCCTTCGCCCGGCCTTTTGGAGGGATGTAGTTCGCATAGGGTCGGATGCCTTCGCTGTGCAGGATCGTCGGCCCGATCTCCCAATTGCCCAAATGCATCCCGACAATGATCGTGGGGCCGGCGCGGACGGAATCGACAAGCCGGTGGAAATCGTGAAGCTTGATCCGGTCCGGATGACGAAGAAGTCGGTTGATCACCGAAAACTCCGTCATGATCCTGCCCTGGGCTTCCTGATTCCGGCGCAGGATGGCTTCCCGTTCCGCTTCGCTTTTTTCCGGCAGGAGGCGCGCAAGGGTCGCGCGGCCCCGCTTGACTGCGACCTGGTGGAACCTTGGGATCGCAAAAGGTCCGAGCCATCGGCCGAAATTCGAGCATGCGTCCATCGTGAGCAGCTTCAGCCCGAAATGCACCAGAAGATCGAGTGCATTGCCAAGGTTGTCGTCGATCCAATAGCGACGAAACTTCCTGCGCTCGTCTGCGGTTGCGAAAAGGTCGGAGAGAGGTGGAGCCTGCTCCGCGGTGAACCGCCACGCCTTGCGCTTTCTGGCCGATGTTTCAGGGGCATCGCGGTGGTTCATGCTTCGACCCTTTTCACCGTCTGTGCAATTTCACCGGCAGCCCGCCGCGCGGCCTGAGCGTCAGTCGGCAGACCGGTTCCACCTGATGGTCTTCCGGCACCCGCAGGCGGAACCTCTGCGCCAGCACCGCGAGGCAGAGGATGGCCTCCGTCAGGCCGAACTGCAGCCCGGGGCATATGCGCGGCCCGCTGGCGAAGGGGATGTAGCTGTAAGGCACCGGCCGTCTTTCGATAAACCGCTCCGGCTTGAAGACGTGAGGATCGTCGAAAAGCGAGGGTGTGCGGTGCAGAAGCCACGGCACGATCATGACGAGGGCAGCCGGCTTCACGTCGATATCGCCGACGCGATCGGCCTGCTTGGCCTGCCGGGCGAGGATCGGAACCGGCGGATAGAGCCGCAGCGTTTCCTCGATGACCGCCGTGCACCATTTGAGCTTCGGCACGTCGGCAACGGTCGGCACGTTGCTGCCGCAGACCTCTTCGATCTCCGCATGTACCGCCTCCTCGACCCAGGGAGCTTTGGACAGCAGATACCATGCCCAGGTCAGCGTTGCCGCTGTCGTCTCGTGGCCGGCCATGAAGATGGTCGCCGCTTCGTTGCGCAATGCGACGACATCGAGGTTCAGCTCGGGATTGCGCTTCTGCCGACGGATCAGCAATTCCACCATGGAATTGTCGTCGCCCTTGCCTGCCAGATGATCCTCGATCACGCGGTCGATGATCTGGTGAATGCGCTTGACCGAACGGCGGAGGGAGGGGGTGCGGAACTGCGGCAGGCCTTCATCGAAGCCGAGGAAATAGCCGATATTGATGGAATCGATCAGCGCCTGATAGCTGGTAAAGCCCTCGGTCACCATGTCGGCGCTTTCCTGCCCCAGGTCGTTCCCGAAGACGCTGCGGGAAATGATCTCGGCCGTCAGCCCCGCCATTTCATAGAGGACGTTGACCGTAGCGCCGTCACCAAGCGCGTTCCAGCGCTCGACGAGCTCGAGCGATGTATTGGTCATGATCGCGCCGAAGGCGGGAACGCGGTGCTTATGGACGATATCTGAGACGAGCGGGCGCCGCTGTTTCCAGGTTTCGCCATCCGAGATGAACAGACCGTCGCCCAGGAGATATTCCAGCGCGCGACGCATCTGCGGGGATTTGCGCTCGAAGTTCTCGTGACGGGTGGCGACCACATATTTGATCGCTTCCGGAGAATTCACCACCATGACCTGGCGCCCGAGAAGCTTGATCTCGGAGTTCCGCTCGGAATAGTCGTTCTGTCGCCAGATCGACAGAAAATCGCGCCGGGCGGTCAAAAGCCGTTGGAGCTGGTTGCCGGGCTGGCCGGCGTAGTAGGAGGCGCGTGCCGGCTCCAGCCGCTTTTTGGGCGCGTTGAGCGTCTCGATCGTCCGGGTTTCCGCAGCGCGCCACGACAGCATCAGATAAGAGCCTTTCATCAAACCGGCAGTCATTGGCATCCCGCAGCGCCGCCGTAGCGGGTTTTCGCCTGCACCTCCGTCCGGGTCAAGGTGCCCACGGAGTATCACGGGAGGCAATACGGGATTACGGAACCATCTTCCGGCGCTTGTGTTGTTAGGGCAGCAGTAGCACAGGGAGAAGAAACATGCGCAAGACTCTGCTGGCCGCGTCCGCGGCTCTGATTGCCCTTTCGGGCGCCGCCTACGCTCAGACGACGGTCATCACGCAGGACCCGGTAACGACGAGCTCGACAGTCGTTCTTCCCGGTGAGGTCCGCACCTATGTGATGGAACAGAGTGTTCCCTCAATAGCCTATGAAGGCACGATCGCTGTCGGCAGCACTCTGCCGGATACGGTCGAAGTGCATACCGTTCAAGGCCATTCGGACTATGCCTATACGGTTGTCAATGACCGCCGCGTTATCGTCAATCCTCAGACCCGCGCCGTCATTCAGGTGCTGGAATAAGTTTCAGGTTGAATAGACGCTGAAAAGAAACCCGGCGATCGCTCGCCGGGTTTCTTGCTGTTTTAGATATCAGTCGTTCGCTGTGACCTTCACGCCCAGCACCTGCGGCAAGGTGTTCGGCGCCCCCATGGCGGCGCCCATGATCATCGGGAAAGGCACACCCTCTGCCGGCTCGGCGGTGACGGTGAAGCTGCCGGGCTTGTCGAGATAGGTGTTGACGGCCGCCGTCAGCATGTTCTGCAGTTCCGGGACATTGTATTGCGCGAGCATGAGCGGCGTCATGCCCTTCAGCATCTGCGCCATCTGCTCGCCCGTCGTGCCCTGCTGCTTGCCCGCATAGTCGAGCGCGCGCTTTGTAATACCCGCGTCCTCGAAACGGATTTCCATGCTGTTGAACGTCAGCCGCTGCATGAGGCCGAGCATCGCGAGACCCGCCGCCTGCTGGGCCTCTTCCTTGTTGGCATTGGCCTCCATGGCCTTTGTCGTTTCGTTCAGGGACTTGATGAAATCAAGGGTGTAGCCCGAGAAGCTCATGGCAAGGTTGAGACGGCCGATATTGGCGAAGTCGAATGCATATTCCTCAAGATCGAGCGTGCCCGGCTCGAGTTCCCAGCGGCCCACCATGCTGATGCTGCCATCGAGCGCCTTGACGCCGAGCTGCTGGAGCGCCTCCTTTGCCTTGGCATCCTCGACCAGGCTTAGGTCACCCTTGATGTCCTTGACCTTGACGTCGAAATCCAGCGCGGATTCATCCTCGGCGACTTCGGAGGTCATGGTGGTTTCGCCGATCGAGAAGGCCTGCTTGCCGTCGATCGTCACCGTCGTCGAGCCGACATGGGCCTCATCATAGAGCAGCACGGCGTCGATCGTGTTGCCGGTCGGATCCGCCGGGACGGAAAGGCCGCTGATGGACAGATCCGATGAGGTGAAGCCGACGCCATCCTTGGTGATGTTGACATTGTCGAACGTCACCGTCTCGACGTGGTAGCTGCCGTTGTCTTCCTCTACGCCCTTCAGGACGATAGTGCCGAGCGGAACGCTCTCCTTAGCGGAGACGACCGTGAACTTGGCATTGGTCAGGGTAACGTCCGAACCGCTGGTGACGACCTTCTCCGCGGAAAGGCCGGTGCCGCCCTGAGCGGAGAGGGCGTTGTTGATCTTGGCCAGAACATCGTTGCCGTCCAGGGCCAAGGCCTGCCCGGAGAAGGTCACGAAAGCTGCGCTGGCGAGAAGAAGCCGGGCATTGCTGTAGTATTTCATAATATTCCTCCTGGGGCATAGTGTCCGCGATTTGCGGATGTCGAGGTTGAGGGCGGCAGTTATAGGCGACGGCATTAAAACGTCCATCGCTTTGTTCCACATTCCTCTGGGCAAAATTGCGGCTTCCGCCGGAAGGTAAACGAACGGTAAAATACACCGCCTTCATTGTTCTCCACAGGCGCTTTGCCAGTGATTCTTGCTGTGAAACGGGCTTTCCGCTAGTCAAGGGGAATGGGACAAATCGTAAATCCGCCCGGTGACGGCGGCGACCACATTCTTCCGGTGGACCTCAAGGCGGCGCTCGAAGAGCGTTATCTCGCCTATGCGCTTTCCACCATCATGCATCGCGCCCTGCCGGACGTGCGCGACGGGTTGAAGCCGGTGCACCGGCGCATCATCCACGCCATGAGCGAGATGGGCATCCGCCCGAACTCCGCCTTCAAGAAATGCGCCCGTATCGTCGGCGATGTCATCGGTAAATTCCATCCGCACGGCGACCAGTCGGTCTATGATGCGCTCGTTCGCCTGGCCCAGGATTTCTCCCAGCGTTACCCGCTGGTCGACGGGCAGGGCAATTTCGGCAATATCGATGGCGATAACGCCGCCGCCTACCGATATACCGAAGCGCGGATGACCGACGTGGCGGCCTTGCTGCTCGAGGGGATCGAGCAGGACGCCGTTGATTTCCGGCCGACCTACAACGAGGAAGATGACGAACCTGTCGTCATGCCGGGTGCTTTTCCCAATCTTCTGGCGAACGGCACGTCTGGCATCGCGGTGGGCATGGCGACATCGATCCCGCCGCATAACGCCCATGAGCTTTGCGATGCGGCTTTGCATCTGATCAAGCATCCCGACGCAACGGTCGAAAAGCTCGTCGAGTTCGTGCCCGGTCCCGATCTGCCGACAGGCGGCATCATCATCGACGGCCGTGAGTCGATCATCGAGGCCTACAAGACCGGTCGCGGCGGCTTCCGCGTGCGTGCCAAGTGGGAGACGGAGGATCTCGGTCGCGGTGGATACCAGATCATCGTCACCGAAATCCCGTTCCAGGTGCAGAAATCGCGGCTGATCGAAAAGATCGCCGAGCTGTTGATCGCGCGGAAACTGCCGCTGCTCGAAGACGTCCGCGATGAATCGGCGGAAGATGTCCGCATCGTGCTTGTGCCGAAAAACCGGACGGTCGACGCGACGCTGCTCATGGAATCGCTTTTCAAGCTGACCGAGCTGGAGAATCGTTTCCCGCTCAACATGAATGTGCTTTCAATGGGGCGCGTGCCGAAGGTCATGGCGCTCAACGAAGTGCTGATCGAATGGCTGGCGCATCGCAAGGACGTGCTGGTCCGCCGTTCCCGCTTCCGGCTGGCCGCGATCGACCGGCGCCTTGAAATTCTTGGCGGCTTGCTTGTCGCCTATCTCAATATCGACGAGGTGATCCGCATCATCCGTGAAGAGGACGAGCCGAAGCCGGTGATGATGGCCCGCTGGTCGCTCACCGACGTGCAGGTCGAGGCGATCCTCAACATGCGGCTGCGCGCCTTGCGCAAGCTCGAAGAGTTCGAGATCCGGACCGAGCACGACAATCTCTCGAAGGAAAAGGCGGATATCGAAGCGCTGCTCGCTTCCGACGAAAAGCAGTGGCAGACCGTGGCCTGGGAAATCCAGGAGGTGAAGAAGAAATATGCCAAGGCGACCGAACTCGGCCGCCGCCGCACCCAGTTCGCGGAAGCGCCGGAAGCCGATGTCGAGGCTATCCAGCAGGCGATGATCGAGAAAGAGCCGGTCACCGTCGTCGTTTCCCAGAAGGGTTGGATCCGCGCGTTGAAGGGGCATATGTCCGATACGTCGAGCCTGACCTTCAAGGAAGGAGACGGGCCGAAGCTAGCATTCCCGGCGCAGACCACCGACAAGCTGCTGCTGGTCACAACGGGCGGCAAGGCCTATACGCTCGGCGCCGACAAGCTGCCCGGCGGACGTGGCCATGGGGAGCCGGTGCGCATCATGGTCGATATGGAGAACGATCAGGACATCCTGACCGCTTTCGTGCACGACCCGTCACGCAAGCTTATTCTTGCTTCGACTGCCGGCAACGGCTTCGTCGTGGCGGAAAGCGAAATGATCGCCAATACCCGCAAGGGCAAGCAGATCATGAATGTCGGTGCACTCGAAGAGGCCAAACTCGTCGTCCCGGTAACCGGCGACCATGTCGCGGTCGTCGGCGAGAACCGCAAGATGCTGGTGTTCCCGCTCGTTCAACTTCCGGAGATGAGCCGTGGCAAGGGCGTTCGCCTGCAGCGCTACAAGGACGGCGGCATTTCCGACATCAAGTGTTTTGCGATGGCGGAAGGGCTTTCCTGGGAGGACAGCGCCGGCCGCTCGTTCACCCGTAACAAGGACGAGCTCCTGGAATGGCTGGGTGACCGCGCCACCGCCGGCCGCGCCGTGCCGAAGGGCTTTCCGAGAAGCGGCAAATTCGTAGGGTGATTAGGGATAGGGGATGGCGTGATCGCGCAGGAAACGCGTCGCACCTTCCTTATCGATTTCTCCAGCGGCGACGGCTAGGACGAACTCGATAACTTCGGCCTGTCTTGCTTCGATAAGGTAGCCGTTGATAAGCAAGAACGTGAAGGCGGCGAGATAGGCGGTTCTTTTGTTGCCATCGGAGAACGGATGGTTGCGGGCGAAGCCATAAAGATACGCCGCCGCTAGTAGAAAGACGTCGTCCTCTCCATAAGCGTGTTTATGCAGCGGCCGGGCAAGTGCAGCTTCTAAGGCGTTCTCGTCCTCAAGTCCGGGCAGACCGCCATGCTCCGCTAGTTGTTCCTGATGGATTATCTCGATAGCTTGCCGTGAAAGCCATTTGATGACTTTCACTTGGCAAGCTCTCTCAAGGCGACGCGGTATTTTTGCATGCCCAACCTAGCTGCCTTCAGCTGCTCTGATAGATCGGCATGCTCTGGAACGAGTTCGATGTTGAGGCCGTTTTCACGAACTTCCAGGCTATCCCCGGTCTTCAATCCCATCCGATCCAGGACTTCTTTGGGAATAATGATACCTTCGGAATTTCCGATTTTGCGGATAGTAACGTTCATGGCTCGAACTCCTGCTCGTTGCAACGACGTTATAACATGCCGCAAACTCGTGGGCAATCAATGAAGGTAGTCCTGCCGATGCGAAAGCGGATCAGAATTCGCGTGATTCTTCACAATTGATTTCGATTTTCAGGCTTCCGACGACGAATCGAAAATCTCCCAGCCCCTCGGCGTCAGGT
The DNA here is from genome assembly GCF_002968635.1 of Neorhizobium alkalisoli. GTDB lineage: Bacteria > Pseudomonadota > Alphaproteobacteria > Rhizobiales > Rhizobiaceae > Neorhizobium > Neorhizobium alkalisoli. The sequence continues at coordinate 134,583 of NZ_PVBN01000013.1, forward strand.
GCTCCTGCGGCTGGAAGCGCGTCTTGTAGCCCATCTTCGCGGAGCCCTTGACCCAGTAACCGAGATAGATGTGGGGAAGCCCGAGCGACCTCGTGCGCTCGATGTGGTCGAGGATCATGAAGGTCCCGAGCGAGCGTTTTTCATGCTCCGGATTGAAGAAGGAATAAACCATCGACAGCCCGTCGCTCATCATGTCGGTGAGGGCCACCGCCATCAATTCGCCCTTCGGCTGCTCGCTGATACCGGAGCCAGGCTCGCGTTTTCGGTATTCGATGATGCGCGTGTTCACATGCGTGTCTTCAACCATGATCGCGTAGTCGAGCGCAGACATGTCGGACATGCCGCCGCGCTGATGCCGGTCGTCCAGATAGCGACGGAAGAGCGAGAACTGTTCCGTGGAGGGTTGTGCCGGAAAGACGGTCGAGACGAGATCATTGTTCGTGGCGAGCACACGCCGCATCGAGCGATTGGGCTCGAAGTCATTGGCGAGGATGCGGACGGAAATGCAGGCGCGGCAGGATTCGCAGGCGGGGCGATAAGCGATGTTCTGCGATCGTCGGAAGCCGCCTTGCGTAAGAAGATCGTTCATCTCCGCAGCCCGGGGGCCTACCAGGTGCGTGAAGACCTTGCGCTCCATTTCACCCGGTAGATACGGACAAACTGCCGGAGCCGTCAGATAAAACTGCGGTGAGGGCGTCGCCTGGGTGTTCATCGAGTCGCGGTGGTCCCGTCTTTATTGTCGTAAATGTCGTAGCATGGCGCATAAAAGTTAAACGTCAACCATATGCCGCCTCCAGCAGCATAACCCAGTTGATAAACTTTTCGCCAGTGACCGGTGTTTAAGCCGTTCGGATGACGACGGTGCCGAGAAGCAGGTCGTGAACAAGGCGCGAGCGCTCGATAAAGAGGCCTGCCAGGAGAATGAGGGGCGTCAGCACCGAATTGATGATCCAGAAGATCACGGTATGCGCGATGGCCGTCAGGAAGTCGATCCGTCGTCCGTCCAGGCGTGTCATGGCAAGGCCCATCGCGCGCATGCCTGGCGAGGCCTGGCTTGGCCCGCCGAGCGTCAGGCCGAAATAGAGCAGCGCCACGATCACGAAGAGGGCCGGGTAGAGCATGAAGCCGAGGCCGAGCGTGATGATGCCGAGGAAGAAGACGACGACCGCCGCCGGGATGCAGAGAAGCAGCACGATGAGGTAGTCGATGATGAAGGCGAAGACCCGCCGGGAGAGCACGCCGCTATAGGCGCGCCAGTCATCCGGTGCGGCATAGGTCGGGTTGGGGTCGAGGCTCATCGATGTCGGGCTCCTGTTTGTCAGGAATGAATATGGGGGGCTTGATCGCCCGCCACAAGGCTCACCCCTTCGACAGCTTTTTCGCCGCCTCGATCGCGAAATAAGTGAGGATGCCGTCGCAGCCGGCGCGTTTGAAGCAGAGCAGGGTCTCCATCATGATCCGGTCGCCGTCGATCCAGCCGTTCATCGCGGCAGCCTTGATCTGCGTGTATTCGCCGGAAACCTGATAGGCGAACGTCGGAAGCCCGAAGGCTTCCTTGATACGCCAGCAGATGTCGAGATAGGCGAGGCCCGGTTTCACCATCAGCATGTCGGCGCCTTCCTCCACATCGAGCGCCGCGTCGCGGACAGCCTCGGTGCCGTTGGCAGGCGAGATGTAGTAGCTGTTCTTGTCGCCTTTCAGGAGGCCGCTCGTGTTGATCGCCTCGCGATAGGGTCCGTAGAAACCGGAGGAGAATTTCGTCGCATAGGACATGATGCCGACGTCCTGGTGGCCGGCGGCATCGAGCCCGCGGCGGATCGCGCCGATGCGGCCGTCCATCATTTCCGACGGCGCGATGATGTCGGCGCCGGCATCCGCCTGCATCACGGCCGCCTTGACGATCTGGTCGACCGTCTCGTCGTTGACGATGATGCCGTCACGCAGGATGCCGTCGTGGCCGTGGCTGGTGAACGGGTCCAGAGCGACGTCCGTGATGATGCCGATATTCGGAACGGCCTTTTTGATGGCCGCGGTCGCCTGGTTGATCAGGTTGTTGGCGACGAGGCTGTTGGAACCGGTCTCGTCGCGCAGTTCCATCTCGATATCCGGAAATGTAGCGATTGCAGGAATGCCGAGATCGGCGGCCTCTCTCACCGCTTCGACCGCCTTGTCGATGCTCATGCGGCTGACGCCCGGCATGGCGGCGATCGGGTCGACGATGCCGGTGCCCGGGACGATGAAGATCGGCCAGATCAGATCGTCCACCGTCAGCCGGTTTTCCTGCACCAGCCTGCGCGTCCAGTCAGCCTTGCGGTTGCGTCGCATGCGGCGGTGGCCAGTGATCTCGTCGACGAGATGCGTCTTGTCCATGGCTGATCTCCGTTCGTCTGGTCTTGCGGCGCTCCATAACACGAGGTGCCGTGTTTATGAATGGGCGGGATCGCCGCAGGCCTCGCTCAGATCCAGAGATCGTTCCGAGCGGTCCGGTCACCGCCCTCATTCCCCGTATTCAGAGTGCCGCGCGGTTCGATCAGCATCATCTTCACCTCGCTTTCCGCAAACGGCTTGTGCTCTACGCCCTTGGGAACGACGAACATCTCTCCCGCACCGATGGTGACCGAACCATCGCGGAAATCGATGCGCAGAACGCCTTCGAGAACGATGAAGGTTTCGTCGGTCTCCGGGTGGTCGTGCCAGATGAAGTCGCCGGAGATGCGCACCAATTTGAACTGGTAGTCGTTCATTTCGGCGACCACGCGGGGCTGCCAGAAATCCTCAATTCGCCCGAGCTTTTCGGCGAGGTTGATCGAGGCGCGGGATGGGTTGTTATTGCTCACTGATGGCTCCTTTGGTGGATGGCGATACCTAACAGCCAGCTCGTGCTTGCTCTTGAACGTTCGTGCAGGTTCGGGTCCAAATACTGGCGAGCGGGGCAAGTCCCCGATATGGTGGAGTGTATGGAACCTGATTCACCGATGGCGCCGAGGCGCACCCTGACCGAAATCCTTTACGTGGTCTTCCTGCGGATGATCGCGGTCGCCTGCTTCTGGTTCGGTCTGCAGTATTGGGCGATGCTTGTTGGCTATTCTCTGCATGGCGCGGCGCGCTTCGATCTGCTGACCCTTCCCTGGAAGGTGGCGGCCTCTTCGCTTGCGGTGCTTTTCCCGGTCGCCTCGCTCGGTCTCTGGCTGACGGTCTCCTGGGGGCCTGTGCTCTGGGCGCTCGCCGCCGCCTCGCAGGTTCTGATGTATATGGTCTGGCCGGACATTTTCGGACACAACCGCCTCGTGCCCCTGATGCATGGGCTCGTCGCCGCGCTTTACGTCGTTTTCCGCCTCTCTTTATGGATCGAAGCGCGCCGGAAAGCCGAGCGGGTAAGGATTGAGTAACCCTGAAATTAAAGCTTTGACGCCTGGATTTGACGGAAAATTTGCCGCTAAGTCATTGAAAAACAATAGGCGAAGGAGGGGGCTCCAAAGTGCTGCAATTGGCGGCGGGAATTCGAAGGAACGTGTTAAGCTTTTGTTAGGCCTATGTTTTAAGTCGAATTTTATGCGTATTGGATAGTGTCTGTCTCAAGGCGGGAAGAAAACAAACACCGCCAAACAAAACAGAGTGAGGCAGTCATGATGAACACGAAACTGAAGCCGCAGGCGGCACCGGCAGTAGCAGATACGCATGAAGAAACCATCCGCTCCCTGTATATGGAGTCGCTGCATCTGGTGGAACGTCTCCACCGCCGCCTTCTCGATGTGATCAAGGACGAGTTCGACCGCCAGGGTCGTGACGACGTCAATGCCGTGCAGGCTCTCCTGCTGTTCAACATCGGCAATTCCGAACTGACCGCCGGCGAGCTGCGCTCCCGCGGCTACTACCTCGGCTCGAACGTCTCCTACAATGTCAAGAAGCTGGTCGATCTCGGCTTCATCAACCACCAGCGTTCGCGCATCGACCGTCGCTCGGTCCGCATCAGCCTGACCCCGGACGGTCAGGAGATCGCAGAAACCGTCGCCAAGCTTTACGAGCGCCATATCGGCTCCATCGAAAAGGTCGGCGGCATCGGCGAAGGCGAATTCGGCCAGATGAACAAGCTCCTGCAGCGTCTCGACCGCTTCTGGAACGACCAGATCCTCTATCGCCTGTAATCGGACCAAACCGTCCGCGGCCTTATCCACGAGGCGGCGGCTGGCCAGAAGACCTCCATCAGCGATCGGAACCGGATACGTCCCTGCGTATCCGGTTCTCGCGTTTCGTGGCGGAGAGCAGCAAATCCGGAGCCAACACGTCATTGTGACGCGACAGTACCTGACACCAATTCGCCATATTGCTATGGGACCGGCTGAAGGGAATGGGCCGGCGGAAATTCTCTCTTCACGACACCCGCGATGACGATGAGGCCTTTGCCGGCGGCGCTTTACCTTTGCGCGTTTGTTAACCATATCCCTGTAGGCGTCTTGATGATGCTCGGGACCAGATGGGTAGTATGATGTCGAAGAAGATCGGATCTGAAGCTCTTTCCCGCCGCGCGTTGCTGCGTTCGGCCGTTTCTGCCGGTGCTGCCGCGCTTGCGGCACCCGTTTTCGCCCAGTCGGCGGTCGACGATCTGATCAATGCGCCGCGCCGCGGCACCTGGGACGACCAGTTCGACGCGAAGGCGGCGTCGCGAACAGCCGTCAACGTCGTCTCCAACAACCCGGTTCTTGGACCGAGCGGCCCTGCCAACATTCAGCAGGCGATCATGGACTACCAGCAGATCGTCTCGGGCGGCGGCTGGCCGGAGATCAACCCGTCCGGGCAGAAGCTCAAGATCGGCGTGGTCGATCCGAGCGTGCAGGTGCTGCGCCAGCGCCTGGCGATTTCCGGCGATCTTCCGCGGGAAGCGGGAATGTCCTCTTCCTTCGATTCCTATGTCGATGGCGCGGTAAAGCGCTTCCAGGCGCGTCACGGCCTTCCCGCCGATGGCGTGCTCGGCGAGTTCACCGTAAAGGCGATGAACATCCCGGCTGACGTGCGCCTGCGCCAGTTGGAAACCAATCTGGTCCGGCTGCAGTCCATGTCGGGCGATCTCGGCCTGCGCTATGTCATGGTCAATATCCCGGCCGCCTATATCGAGGCAGTGGAAAACGACCGCGTGGCACTGCGCAACAGCGCTGTCGTCGGTCGTATCGACCGCCCGACCCACGCCATCAATTCGAAAATCTACGAAGTCATCCTCAACCCCTATTGGACCGCGCCGCGTTCGATCGTCGAAAAGGACATCGTGCCGCTGATGCGCAAGGATCCGACCTATCTGGCGCGCAACAACATCCGCCTGATCGACGGCAAGGGCGGCGAAGTTGCCCCGGAAACCGTGGATTGGTTCGCGCCCAAGGCGCCGAACCTGATGTTCCGGCAGGACCCCGGCAAGATCAATGCCATGGCGTCGACGAAGATCAACTTCCACAATCCGAACAACGAATACATGCACGACACGCCCCAGCAGGGCCTGTTCAACAAGCTGATGCGCTTCGAATCGTCCGGCTGCGTGCGGGTGCAGAACGTCCGCGACCTCATTAGCTGGCTGCTGCGCGACACGACAGGCTGGTCGCGCCAGGAGATCGAACGCGTGATCTCGACCCGCCAGAACACGCCGATCAAGCTTACGCAGGAAGTGCCGGTCTACATCGTCTATATTACGGCATGGTCGGCGAAGGACCGCGTGGTCCAGTTCCGCGACGACATCTACGAGCGCGACGGCAACCAGGAACTGGCGCTGCAGACCACGACCGGTATCGAAAAGCCGGCCGGGTCGATCGAGGACGACATGCTGCCGCAATAAGCGCGCGGTGAATTGCCAAGTGGAAAGCCGCATCGTCGAAGGGTGCGGCTTTTTCGTTTCCAGATGGTCCCGCCGCGCCTTCCGGCTGCCAAATGTCGTTCCCCGTATTGCTCTCGCGAAGGTGGAACGCTAAGACGCGACATCGCATGCACACCCCTTTGAGGAGCCTCGCCCATGTCGAACACCGATGCTTTCTTCTCTCGCCCGCTTGCCGACTCGGACCCGGAGATTTTTGGTGCGATCGAGAAGGAGCTGGGTCGCCAGCGCCACGAGATCGAGCTGATCGCTTCGGAAAACATCGTCTCCCGCGCCGTGCTTGAAGCGCAGGGCTCGATCATGACGAACAAGTATGCGGAAGGTTATCCGGGCAAGCGCTATTACGGCGGCTGCCAGTTCGTGGATATCGCCGAAGAACTTGCGATCGAGCGCGCCAAGAAGCTGTTCGGCGTCAACTTCGTCAACGTTCAGCCGAACTCCGGTTCGCAGATGAACCAGGCGGTCTTCCTGGCGCTCCTGCAGCCGGGCGACACCTTCATGGGCCTGGACCTCAATTCGGGCGGTCACCTGACGCACGGCTCGCCGGTCAACATGTCGGGCAAGTGGTTCAACGTCGTCTCCTACGGCGTGCGCGAAGGCGATAACCTGCTCGACATGGACGAGGTGCAGAAAAAGGCGGAAGAGCATAAGCCGAAGCTCATCATCGCCGGCGGCACGGCCTATTCCCGCATCTGGGACTGGAAGCGGTTCCGCGAGATCGCCGACTCGGTCGGCGCCTATCTGATGGTCGACATGGCCCATATCGCCGGTCTCGTTGCCGGCGGCCAGCATCCGTCGCCGTTCCCGCACTGCCATGTCGCCACCACGACCACGCACAAGTCGCTCCGCGGCCCGCGCGGCGGCGTCATCCTCACCAATGACGACGAACTGGCCAAGAAATTCAATTCGGCTGTCTTCCCTGGCCTCCAGGGCGGTCCGCTGATGCATATCATCGCCGCCAAGGCGGTTGCTTTCGGCGAAGCCTTGCAGCCGGACTTCAAGGACTATGCCGCACAGATCGTCAAGAACGCCAAGGCGCTGTCCGAAACGCTCAAGGCCGGCGGTCTCGATATCGTTTCCGACGGCACCGACAATCACCTGATGCTGGTCGACCTGCGCAAGAAGAACGCCACCGGCAAGCGGGCGGAGGCAGCGCTCGGCCGCGGCTACATCACCTGCAACAAGAACGGCATCCCCTTCGATCCGGAAAAGCCCTTCGTAACCTCCGGTATCCGTCTCGGCACTCCGGCCGGCACGACGCGCGGTTTCAAGGAAGCTGAGTTCAAGGAGATCGGCAACCTCATCGTCGAAGTCCTCGACGGGTTGAAGATCGCCAATTCCGACGAGGGCAACGCAGCGGTGGAGGCTGGTGTTCGGGAGAAGGTGGTGTCGCTCACCGACCGGTTCCCGATGTACCCCTATATGTAATCCTCAAAGGAGAACCGATGCGCTGCCCCTATTGCGGTTCGGAAGACACGCAGGTCAAGGATTCGCGTCCGGCGGAGGATTTCACATCCATCCGCCGGCGGCGTATCTGCCCGGATTGCGGCGGCCGTTTCACTACGTTCGAACGGGTGCAGCTTCGTGAACTGATGGTCACGAAGAAGACGGGCCGCAAGGTACCGTTCGACCGCAACAAGCTGGTGCGGTCCTTCCAGATCGCCTTGCGCAAGCGTCCGGTGGATAATGACCGGATCGAGCGGGCGGTATCGGGGATCGTGCGTCGCCTGGAAAGCTCCGGCGAAAGCGAGATCTCGTCCGAAGAGATCGGCCTGCAGGTCCTGGAGGCGCTGAAGAGCCTCGATGACGTAGCGTTTGTCCGCTACGCCTCCGTCTACCGGGATTTCTCTCATGCGGAAGATTTCGAGAAGGTGATCGAAGAGATCAACGCCAAGATCGCCCGCGATCCCGGCCTGGAGCCATGAGGAATGACGACGTCTGACGACCGGCGATTCATGGCGGAGGCGTTGCGCCTTTCGCGCCAGAATACCGGGCTGACGGGGACCAATCCTTCCGTCGGCTGTGTGGTCGTCAAGAACGGCGAAATCGTCGGCAAAGCGGTGACGGCTCCCGGCGGCCGTCCGCATGCGGAAACACAAGCCCTCGACATGGCAGGCGAGAGAGCAGGCGGGGCGACGGTTTACGTGACGCTGGAACCCTGCTCGCATTACGGCCGCACGCCCCCTTGCGCCAATGCGCTGGTGAACGCCGGCGTCGCGCGTGTCGTGGTGTGCCTGACCGATCCGGATCCGCGGGTTTCGGGCAGGGGGCTTGCGATCCTTCGCGATGCGGGCATTGCGGTCGAGTCAGGCCTTATGGAGGACGAGGGGCGACGGGCGCTTGCCGGTTATCTCATGCGCCAGACGAAAGGCCGCCCCCATGTAACTCTGAAGCTTGCAATTTCCGCCGACGGCATGCTTGGCCGGCGCGGCGAGGAAGTGGCGATTACAGGTCCTGAGGCAAGGGCCGAGGTGCACCGGCTGCGGGCCGAAACCGACGCGATCCTCGTCGGCATCGGTACGGTGCTGTCGGACGATCCGGAACTGACCGTGCGTATTCCCGGGCTCGAAAGCAGGTCGCCGGCTCGCATCGTGCTCGACCGGCGGCTGGAACTGCCGCTGGGTTCCAAGCTGGTGCAGAGTGCGCGGGATGTGCCGGTGATCGTTGTGACTGCGCCGGGGTCTGCCTTGCAGGTTGAGGGGGGTGCCCAGGGAGACAAGCGCGAGAAACTGACCGAGGCAGGCGTCGAGATAATGGACGCGACCGAACTCGATATCCTGCTGGCGATCCTTGCTGTTCGCGGCATGTCCTCGCTTCTGGTGGAAGGCGGCGCGACCGTTGCTACGGCCTTCCTCCAAGCGGACCTCGTCGATCGCATCCTGCTGTTTCAGGGAACGGGCACGGTCGGGGAAGGCGGTCTTGAATCGCCCATCTCGCCATCCGATATGCCGACTGGATTTGCGCTGATCCACGACGATACCTTCGGCGCCGACCGTTGTTTCGATTACGAAAGAGGTTTTTGATGTTTACCGGAATTGTCACCGATGTCGGCACGGTTGCGGCACTGACCCCGATGGACGAGGGCATCAAGCTGCGCATCGCGACGAACTACGATCCTAAGACGATCGACATGGGAGCGTCTATCGCCCATGGCGGCGTCTGTCTCACCGTCACCAACCTGCCGGCAGATGGCAGCAACGAGCGCTGGTTCGAGGTAGAAGCGTGGGAGGAGGCGCTGCGGCTGACGACGATCGGGAGCTGGAAGGAAGGCACCCGCGTCAATCTCGAGCGGGCGCTGAAGATCGGCGACGAACTCGGCGGCCATATCGTCTCCGGGCATGTGGATGGTACGGCTGAAATACTCTCCGTGGAATCGGAGGGAGAGGCGGTCCGCATCCGGCTGCGGGCGCCGGAACATCTTGCCCGTTTAGTTGCACCAAAAGGGTCGGTCGGTCTCGACGGAACCTCGCTCACCGTGAATGCCGTCGCCGGGACGGATTTCGACGTGCTGCTGATCCGTCACACGCTTGCAGTGACCACGTGGGGCGACCGCAAGGCCGGCGATCTGGTGAATTTCGAGGTGGATACGATGGCGCGTTACGCGGCGCGCCTTGCGGAGTTCCCTGCGAAGGCCTGAGCTATTCCTGGTCGGTAAACTGCCGGTGGATCTCCTCGAACCTCGGGGCAATCCTTGCGAAGACCGCAACCAGGCCGGGATCGAAATGTGTCCCGGCATCCCTGACGATGATGTCGACGGCTTCCTCATGCGACATGGCCGGTTTGTATATTCGCTCCGAGACCAGAGCGTCGTAGGCATCGGCGATCGCCATGATCCGGCCGCCGATCGGGATATCCTCCCCTCGAAGACCTCGGGGATAGCCTGTGCCATTCCACTTCTCATGATGCGTATGGGCGATTTCCCTAGCGACGCTTAGGAAGGGCGTGGCCGATCCCATATAGCGCTCCGCGGTGGCGATCGCCGCGCGGCCGAGTTCGGCATGGCTCTTCATCACCTCGTATTCCTGCGGATCGAGCTTGCCCGGCTTCAGGAGGATGCTGTCAGGAATGCCGACCTTGCCGATATCGTGCAGCGGCGCGGATTTGTAGAGAAGATCGATCGCCTCATCGGTCAACTCCTCGGCATAGACTCCCTGCTCCTTCAAAGCTTCGGCAAGCGCGCGCACGTAATGCTGGGTGCGGCGGATGTGGTTGCCGGTTTCATGGTCACGCGTTTCGGCAAGCGACGCCATGGCCAGGATCAACGCGTCCCGGGCTCTGGCGGCTTCTTCCTTGGCCGCAGCAAGAGAGTTGATCAGGTGAACATTGGTCATCGCGACGGCGGCGCTGTTGGCTATCCGTTGCAGAAGGCGGACGGCTTCTTCCGAGGGAAGCCACGCCCTGGCCCAATAGGCTTCGATTGCGCCAACCGGATCCTCGTTCCGTACCGGAACGACAATGAGACTCTTGACGAAGGTATCTCGGTAGACAGCGTGCGGAATTCGGTCGTCCTGATAGATATCCTCGATGACGACGAGTTCGGCATGTTTCATGGCCCAACCCGAAATGCAGCTTTCCAGCGGGAAGCGTTGGCCTTTCCAGAGCGGCGCGATCGCATCTTCGTCGGCATAGTAACACTTGTCGTTCTCCCGAAGGACGAAGCTCACTCCATCGGCATCGATCAGCTCGCGAACGGATTGGCGCAGGACCGTCATGATCTCGTCGATGCCGCGCGCCATGGACATCTGCAAAATCAGGTCATCCACGCCATCGGCTGGAAAAGGATTCTGGTTCACGAGGACGTCCATCTTCCCGATTGTCTGGTTCTTTATATATTAAAACTGACTAATAAAAGAAAAGTGCCAGAATTCGCACCACCGCAGCGTCCGTTCAGTGGCGCGACATTACCACGATTGGTCCGTGATAGTCGGTTCTTGCTGTTTCGCGGAAACCCAGTTTGGCGGCGACGCGAAGCGATGCGTCGTTTTTGGGGCTGATGATGCAGGTCATTTCCATATGCGGGAAATGCGTCGTACCCCAGTCGACCATGGCGCCGGCCGCTTCCGTGGCGTATCCGCGGCCGTGTACGGCGGGAATGAGCGCCCAGCCGGTTTCAAGCGTTCCCTCGATCGATGGATGGAATTCCCGGCGCATGTCCTGGAAACCGGCCTCTCCGAGGAAGCGGCCCGTCGCTTTCTCCTCGATCGCCAGAAAGCCGAATCCCATCAGGTGCCACATGCCGGTGACCCGCAACATGCGCCCCCAACTATTCTCGCGCGTCGAGGGAACGCCTGTGATAAAACGGACCACCTCGGGATCCGCCCAGAAGTCGGCATAGGCTTCGAATTCATCGAGCCGATGCGGACGCAGGATCAGTCGTTCGGTTTCGATGGTCGGGATCATTGTCGCAAACTCCGGTGGATCAAAGGCGGCCGCTTCCACAACGCCGCCCAAGGAGATATTCCTGATTCGCATCCCTGCGATCAGCTAAATTCGCTTGCCATTCTGCCCGCCGCGTGTTTTGACCGCGGCCTGCCGAAGCCCGATTTGAAACTGGCTCGATATCATGAAGGTGAATCATGTCGCGTGAAACCGCTCCACATATCCTCATCGTCGAGGCACGTTTCTACGACGACATGGCCGATGCGCTGCTCGATGGTGCCACCAATGCGCTTAAAGAAGCGGGCGCGACCTATGACGTTGTGACCGTGCCGGGCGCGCTGGAAATTCCGCCGGCAATCGCCATGGCGCTCGATGCAGCGGAAGAGGGCGGCACGGAGTACCACGGCTTCGTCGCGCTCGGCATGGTCATCCGCGGCGAGACCTATCATTTCGATATCGTTGCAAATGAGTCTTCTCGGGCTCTCATGGATCTTGCTGTTTCGGAATCGCTGGCGATCGGCAATGGCATTCTGACGGTCGAGAACGATGACCAGGCTTGGGCGCGTGCGCGCCGGACGGACAAGGACAAGGGCGGCTTTGCCGCGCGTGCGGCGCTGACGATGATCGCGCTGCGTGAAAAGTTGAACGGTGGTTGAATTTATGACGAAGGAAGGCGAACATCCGGTCAAGCCGGCCAACCAGCGGGGCGCAGCCCGTCTCGCGGCAGTGCAGGCGCTTTACCAGATGGATATCGGCGGCACCGGCGTGCTGGAAGTGGTGGCCGAATACGAGGCGCACAGGCTCGGCCAGGAACTCGACGGCGACACTTATCTGAAAGCCGATCCGTCATGGTTCCGCTCGATCGTTGCTGGCGTCGTCCGCGACCAGGTGAAGATCGATCCGCTGATCCGCTCGTCGCTCCAGGAGGACTGGCCGCTCTCCCGCCTCGATTCGACGTTGCGCGCGATTTTGCGTGCAGGCACTTTCGAAATCCTTGAGCGCAAGGACGTGCCGGTCGCGGTCATCGTGACCGAATATGTCGAGATCGCGCGTGCCTTCTTCGCCGAGGAGGAGCCGCGGATCGTCAACGCCGTTCTCGACCGCATCGCCAAACAGGTGCGTGGCGACACCAGGAAATAGACTGAGGATTACGGCATGGACGGCGCGGTGGACGGACTTCAGACGCAGCTGCGCACGGCCCGCCGGAGTGTCGCCCTGCTTGCGGCGACCCAGGCGATCCTGGGGTCGGCGCCTCCAGTGGTCTTTTCGCTGGGCGGCCTTGTCGGCTATCAGCTTTTGAGCGACGACAAGTCGCTGGCGACCGCTCCTCTCACCGGCTTCAACATCGGCATGGCGGCGGGTGCCGTCGCAATTGCCGTTGCGTCCCGATTTCTCGGCCGCAAACCGAGCTTCATGCTCGGAGCTGTTCTCGGCGCGGTTGGCGCCGGCATTGGCGCAGTCGCGCTGTTTCAATCGAATTTCTGGCTCTTCACGCTGGGGATGCTGCTGATCGGGCTTTGCGGCGGCGCCACGCAGAAGATCCGCTTTGCGGCTGCGGATGCTTCGCCTTCCTTCTACAAGCCGAAGGCGATTTCGTGGATTCTTGCAGCCGGGATCGTGTCGGCCATAGTCGGCCCGCAGCTGGCGATCTGGACCAAGGACCTGGCGGCGCCGGTGCTCTTTGCCGGTGCCTTCATGGCCCTCATACCCTTGTTTCTCATTGCTGTTCTGATGCTCGTGCCGCTCAGGTTGCCGGCAATGACCTCCAGCGCGACGGCGACGACACCGGCTCGCCCGCTGTCTGAGATCGTCATCAGCCAGCGATTCCTGACCGGCATGATCTGCGGCATCAGCAGCTTCGCGCTGATGACCTTCATGATGACCGGAGCGCCGCTGGCGATGGTCATCGGTTGCGGTTTCCCGACCGAGATGGCGACGCTCGGCATCCAGTGGCATGTGCTTGCGATGTTCGCCCCGAGTTTCTTCACGGGCATGCTGATTTCCCGCTTCGGCGTGGAAAAGATCGTTGCTGCCGGCCTCGTCATCCTCATGGGATGCGCAGTCGTCGCCCATATCGGCATCGAGCTCTGGAATTTCTGGGGTGCGCTTGTGCTGCTCGGCATCGGCTGGAATTTCGGTTTCATCGGTTCGACGGCAATCGTCGCCTCGAGTTACCGGCCCCACGAGGCGGACAAGGTGCAGGGGTTCCATGACATCATCCTGTTTACAACGGTCGCTCTTTCGTCCTTCTCCTCCGGCAAGATATTCACCGCCTACGGGTGGTCGTTCATGAACCTCATCATCTGGCCGGTGACCATCGTCTGCCTGGTTCTCGTGCTGGCATTGATGCTGAAATCCTCTTCCGCAAAATCCGCCTAGAGTCTTGCCCTCTCGGGGCTTGACGCCAATCCAACTCCACCGCAATCTCGCGCCGCGTGATCGACTGTCGGATTCTTGGGAGGGGATTCGGTCGTTTGCGCGAAAATGCGCGGTGGAGTGCCGCGGCGGCCCCGAAATATCTGGGAGGACAGGGCGGGGTGTCGTGGAGTGCATGGCCGGCGGAATGTTCCGCCAGGGCTTAGGGAGAGGAAGAAGCGAATGACCGTAATTTTAGGTGTGATCGTTTGCGGCCTGCTATCGATCATTTATGCCGCCTGGGCGACGCGTTCAGTTCTGGCTGCCGATCAGGGCAATCAGCGCATGCAGGAAATCGCCGGCTATATCCGTGAGGGCGCACAAGCGTATCTGACGCGCCAATACATGACGATCGCCATCGTCGGCGTTGTCGTCGCCATTCTTGCCTGGCTGCTTCTGTCCGGCACCGCCGCGCTCGGCTTCATCATTGGTGCTGTGCTTTCCGGCGCCGCCGGCTTCATCGGCATGCATGTCTCGGTTCGCGCCAACGTCCGCACTGCTCAGGCCTCCTCGCAGAGCCTCGCCGCCGGTCTCGACATCGCCTTCAAATCAGGCGCCATCACCGGCATGCTGGTTGCGGGTCTCGCTCTCCTCGGCGTTTCAATCTACTACTGGGTGTTGACGGCTGGCCTTGGTCATCCGAGCGGCTCGCGCGAAGTCATCGACTCCCTCGTCGCGCTCGGTTTCGGCGCATCGCTGATCTCCATCTTCGCCCGTCTCGGCGGCGGTATCTTCACCAAGGGAGCCGATGTCGGCGGTGACCTCGTCGGCAAGGTCGAAGCAGGCATTCCCGAGGACGATCCGCGCAATCCGGCGACGATTGCCGACAACGTCGGCGACAACGTCGGCGATTGCGCCGGCATGGCTGCCGACCTCTTCGAAACCTATGCCGTTTCCGTCGTCGCCACCATGGTTCTTGCCGCAATCTTCTTCGCCGGCGCACCGGTGCTGGAAACGGTAATGATCTACCCGCTGGCTATCTGCGGCGCCTGCATCGTCACCTCGATCATCGGCACCTTCTTCGTCAAGCTTGGCGCCAACGGCTCCATCATGGGGGCTCTTTACAAGGGCCTCATCGTCACCGGCCTTCTGTCGATCCTCGGCCTTGGCGCCGCGACCTCGCTGACCATCGGCTGGGGCACGATCGGTTCCGTGGCCGGTCGGGAAATCACCGGTACAAACCTGTTCATCTGCGGTCTTCTCGGCCTCGTGGTGACGGCGCTGATCGTCGTCATTACCGAATATTATACGGGCACCAACAAGCGTCCGGTCAATTCCATCGCCCAGGCCTCGGTGACCGGTCACGGCACCAACGTCATCCAGGGGCTTGCCGTCTCGCTCGAATCGACGGCCCTGCCGGCAATCGTCATCGTCGGCGGCATCATTGCGACCTATCAACTTGCCGGCCTGTTCGGGACCGGGATCGCGGTCACCGCCATGCTCGGCCTCGCCGGCATGATCGTCGCGCTCGACGCCTTCGGCCCCGTCACCGACAACGCCGGCGGCATTGCCGAAATGTCCCATCTGCCGCCGGAAGTGCGCAAATCGACCGATGCGCTCGACGCGGTCGGCAACACCACCAAGGCCGTCACCAAGGGCTATGCAATCGGCTCGGCCGGTCTCGGCGCTCTGGTGCTTTTCGCAGCCTATTCCAACGACCTGAAATATTTCGTCGCCAACAGCGCCCAATATCCCTATTTCAACGGCGTCGGCGAGATCAACTTCGATCTTTCAAACCCTTACGTCGTTGCGGGCCTGATCTTCGGCGGCCTCATTCCCTACCTCTTCGGCGGCATCGCGATGACCGCCGTCGGCCGTGCCGCCGGCTCGATCGTTGAGGAAGTGCGCATGCAGTTCCGCAGCAAGCCGGGCATCATGCAGGGAACGGAGCGTCCGGATTATGGCAGGGCCGTCGATATCCTGACCAAGGCCGCGATCCGCGAGATGATCATTCCGTCGCTGCTGCCGGTGCTCGCGCCGATCGTCGTCTATTTCGGCGTTCTGCTGATCTCCGGCGGCGACAAGGCGTCCGCCTTTGCGGCACTTGGCGCTTCGCTGCTGGGCGTGATCGTCAACGGTCTCTTCGTGGCGATCTCGATGACGTCGGGCGGCGGTGCCTGGGACAATGCCAAGAAAAGCTTCGAGGATGGCTTCGTGGACAAGGACGGCACCCGGCACCTCAAGGGGTCGGAGGCACACAAGGCGTCGGTCACCGGCGATACTGTGGGCGACCCCTACAAGGATACCGCTGGTCCCGCCGTCAATCCGGCAATCAAGATCACCAACATCGTTGCTCTTCTGCTGCTTGCGGTTCTTGCCGGCTGAGAACCCGCCTGACAAAGAACGTGTCTCACAAACAAAAGGCCCGCGGGAGCGTCTCCCGCGGGCCTTTTCTGTAACCCAAGTCGGTGCTTAGCGACCGCCGAGCCCGCCCCCGCCGAGGAGGTTGCGCGCTGCTGCCGCACCTGCGCCCCCGGCGCCAGTGCCGCCCGAAAGAAGCTGCTGCAGGAATGTCAGGTCGCGACCGCCTGTCGGCGTCGTGCGGGAAATGGTGTCGAACACCTTGCCATCCTGCATCGTATAGTTGGCCTTCCGGGCCACCGTGCCGTTCTTGTCGAAATAGATCGCCAGTACGGACTGGTCGACCAGCCGCGGCTTCATGAACGCCACGGCGCGTTCGCGCCTCTGGGAAATGTAATAGAAGACTTCGGTATCGAAGGTCGCCGTCGTCGACGGCGTCCCCATGGTCAGCAACACCTGTTCGCGGCTGGACCCCTCAGGAATGAGGTTCAGCGACTGCTGGTCGATGACGTAGCCGTTGTACATGGTATCGCCAAGCTGCATCGACGTGCAGCCGGAAACGGTCATGGATGCGACGACAATCGCCATCGCGGTCTTACTCAAGAATGTCATCTCGTACCCGAAAACCCGCTTGTTCAACCGCATCCCCCAAAACTCGACCGTCCCTGCTGTTCATACCATTGTGGCTATTCGGGGACATAAGGCTGATCCTTGCCGCCATGCGGGCGAAAGGATCACGACCCCGTTCGCTGATCGGCGGAACGGCATTGCAATTCGTGCCTGCTTCGGTAAACCAGCTTTCGTTTCCATGCAACATGGCCGACCGTCAGCCAGAGATCTTCATGGAGGCAAATAACGGGAATTCGGATGATTTTCAGGCTTTTCAGGAAGAAGAACCACAACCGCGCGATCGTCGATCGGCAATATGCCGCCTTGACGTCCACTGCGCGCATTCCCGTCTTCTACAGCGACCTCGACGTGCCCGACACTGTCATGGGCCGTTTCGAGATGCTGTCGATCGTGATGATCCTGTTTTTCCGCCGGACGGCAAAGTCGGATGCGAGCGGGCAGGAGCTTGCCCAGGAAATTGTCGACGCCTTTTTCCAGGATATCGACCATTCGATCCGTGAACTCGGAATCGGGGATCAGAGTGTGCCCAAGCGCATGAAGAGGCTTGCCGGCATGTTTTATGGAAGGCTCGAGACTTACGCTGCCGCTCTTGAGGCAGGCGACACTGAAAAGCTTGCGGATGCGCTTCGGCGCAATATCTATCCAGGAATGGCAGATGCGCCCGCGATGCCTGAACTTGCGGATTGGATGATTGCGGCTGAGGCGGCACTTGCCGGCGTATCCGAAGATGAGATTTCCCGCGGGCAGGCGGTTCTGCCTTTGCCAGGGAAGTGAGGTTGCATGAAGAATATCCATGGTGGGAGCGAAAAACCTCCCTTTTCCTATCCGGTAAAGGTCGGCCACATATCGGCCAATCCGGTGACCGTGCATCTGGAGGCGAATGAGCGGGAGCGCGTGGACCTGGCAAAGCTCTGGCAGGTGGTGTCCGTGAAATCGTTGATAGCCGACCTGCAGATTACGCGCTGGAAGAAGGACGGCGTCCGGCTCAAGGGGCGGGTTACGGCAGATATCGTCCAGTCCTGCGTGGTGACGCTCGATCCGGTCGAATCGAAAATCGGCGAGGATTTCGAGCAGATATTCGTGCCCGAAGGCTCCAAGCTCGCACGGATCGTCACCAACGAGGCCGCCGAGATGATACTGGATCCCGATGGACCGGATCTCCCGGAGGCGTTTGCCGGCGACACCATCGATGCCGGGGTGGCCGTTGCCGAGTTTGCGGCCCTCGCCATCGATCCCTATCCACGCAAGGCCGGTATCGAATTTTCCGATCACCGGGAAGGCGATGGAGACGGGAAGTCGGGCCGCCCCAATCCTTTCGCGGTTCTGAAAGACTGGAAAAAGGACTGACGGCTGTTGTAAGCAGCAACAAAAACTATATTTTGGCCACGAATTCGCCGGCAGCGCCGCGCAGGAGCATGGCCACAGAAGACGCTAGAACTGGCGCATGACCTATGATTGGATCATGTGTCCGGCGAAGATAAGGATCAGGGACGCGTGGTCAGAATTTCTCTTGACGCCATGGGTGGCGATTTTGGGCCCGAGGTCGTCATTCCCGGCGCCGCCAAGGCGCTGGATCGCCATCCGGATGTGACGTTCCTCATCTACGGCCTGAAGGCCGAATGCGAACCGTGGCTGGCGAAATATCCGAAACTGCGCGACAAATCGATCTTCCACGAGTGCGAACTCGCCGTCAGCATGGAAGAGAAGCCGAGCCAGGCGCTGCGCCGTGGCCGCTATGTCTCGACCATGTGGCGTTCGATCGAGGCCGTGAAGCTGGGGGAGGCCGATGTCGCGGTTTCCGCCGGCAATACCGGCGCGCTGATGGCCATGGCAAAGTTCTGTCTGCGCACGATGGCCAATATCGAGCGCCCGGCGATTGCGGGCATCTGGCCGACATTGAAGGGCGAAAGCATCGTGCTGGATATTGGTGCCACGATCGGCGCCGATTCGCAGCAACTCCTCGATTTCGCCTTGATGGGCGGAGCCATGGCTCGTGCGCTTTTCGAAGTTGACCGGCCGACGGTCGGTCTTCTCAACGTCGGCGTCGAGGAGGTGAAGGGCCAGGAAGAGGTCAGGGAAGCCGGCCGGCTGATCCGCGAAGCCAACCTGCCCACTATCGCCTATCACGGCTTCGTGGAAGGCGACGATATCGGCAAGGGAACCGTGGACGTCGTGGTGACCGAAGGCTTTACCGGAAACATTGCCTTGAAGACCGCGGAGGGAACCGCGCGGCAGATCGCCACGCTGTTGCGCGAAGCCATGTCGCGCACCATCTTTGCCAAGATCGGCTATCTGCTCGCCAAAAGCGCGTTCGACCGGCTGCGCGAAAAAATGGACCCGAACAGGGTCAATGGCGGGGTCTTTCTTGGTTTGAACGGCATCGTCATCAAGAGCCATGGCGGCACCAATGCCGACGGTTTTGCAGCCGCGATCGACGTCGGCTACGACATGGCGCGTAACGACCTGAACGCCAAGATTGCGCAGGATTTGAAGGTTTACCATGCTCGCCGCCAGCCGCCTGCTGGCCCTGAAGCGGCATGACGACAGGATGTGAAAGAGAATGATCCGTTCAGTGGTTCGCGGTTACGGGGCAGCCCTGCCGAAGCGGGTAGTGCCCAACAAGGAGCTGGAAAGCATCGTCGAGACATCCGACGAATGGATCGTCCAGCGCACCGGCATCCGCCAACGCTATATCGCAGGCGAGGGGGAGACGACGGCGTCGCTCGGCGAGCAGGCGGCCCGTGCCGCGCTTGAGAATGCCGGGCTCACCCCCGATGACATCGATCTGGTGCTGGTCGCCACGTCCACACCCGACAACACCTTCCCCGCGACTGCCGTAAACATCCAGAATCGCCTCGGGATGACGCATGGCTATGCCTTCGACCTGCAGGCTGTCTGCTCAGGCTTCGTCTATGCCGTGGCGACCGCTGACCTGCATATTCGCGGCGGCATGGCAAAGCGCGTGCTGGTGATCGGCGCCGAGACCTTTTCCCGCATTCTCGACTGGAAGGACCGTACGACCTGCGTTCTCTTCGGCGACGGAGCGGGTGCGCTTGTGCTGGAAGGGCAGGAAAGCGAGGGAACGATCGCGGACCGCGGCGTTCTGACAGCACATCTTCGCTCCGACGGCACCCACAAGGAAAAGCTCTACGTCGACGGCGGACCGTCCACGACGGGCACCGTCGGTCATCTGCGGATGGAGGGTCGCGAGGTCTTCAAGCATGCCGTCGGGATGATTACCGACGTGATCGAAGCAGCCTTTGCCGCGACAGACACGACGGCGGAAGATCTGGACTGGCTGGTGCCGCACCAGGCCAATCGGCGTATCATCGACGGATCGGCGAAGAAGCTCGGAATCCCGCCAGAGAAAGTCGTGGTGACGGTTGATCTGCACGGCAACACGTCGGCAGCGTCCATTCCGCTCGCGCTTTCGGTTGCCGCCGGCGACGGCCGGATCAAGCAGGGCGATCTGGTCATGCTCGAGGCAATGGGGGGCGGCTTCACCTGGGGCGCGCTGCTTCTTCGCTGGTAGGCGTATTTTCAACGCAAACGCAAATATGTCATTGCGCACAGGTGCTTGACCCTCGCGCTCAAGCAAAATACTCTCTATCGGCTTTGACAAGATCAATTTCGAAAATTGGGCGGGGATCATGGCCGGCAAGACAGTAACACGCGCGGATCTGGCAGAGTCGGTATTCCGCAAGGTCGGGCTTTCCCGAACGGAGTCGGCCGAACTTGTCGAGACCGTCATCGATGAGATCTGCAACGCCATCGTTCGTGGCGAGATGGTCAAGCTTTCCTCATTTGCGACCTTCCAGGTGCGTGCGAAGAACGAGCGTATCGGCCGTAACCCGAAGACCGGCGAAGAAGTGCCGATCTCTCCGCGCCGTGTCATGACCTTCAAGGCCTCGAACGTCCTGAAGCAGCGCATTCTCAAGGCTCATACGGCGCGCAAGTCCAAGCAGAAACCGCCAAGTCCTGTTGCGTGAAGCAAGGCGCGCCGGAACCGCATTCGCTCCAATCCTGTGAACATGCTTGAATCTTTCGGCGCAAACCGTTGAGATATGCTCGATTCGTCGCATAATCCCCTATGCGTGAAAGGCTGCCGCCGCTGTCCGCGGTGTCGGCAGGCTGCTGTTTGGAGACTGATCCTTGGATAAGAGCCCGGATGCCTTTCGTACGATCAGCGAGGTCGCGGATGATCTCGACCTGCCTCAGCATGTGCTGCGCTTTTGGGAGACGCGTTTCCCGCAGATCCGGCCGATGAAGCGGGGCGGCGGGCGCCGCTATTATCGTCCCGAAGACGTGGATCTGCTGAAAGGTATTCGTCACCTCCTCTATGACCATGGCTACACGATCAAGGGCGTCCAGAAGCTCCTGAAGACCAACGGCAACAAGTTTGTCGCCGCAATCGCCTCGGGCGACCTCGCCACCATGGAAGCGATCATGGCGGCAAACAGCGAAAAGCATGTCGAGCCGAAGGTCAGCGCCGCGGAAGAGGATCAGGTCGTCGGACGTCCCAAGGTAAAACCAAGCGGACGTTTCTTTGGTTTCGGATCCTCCCATGAGGACGACGTGCCGGAAGTATCGATCGGCAAGTCCAGCGTAGGCAAGGAAGATCGAGCACTGCTTCAGGAAGCACTGTTCGATCTTCTGGAATGCAAGCGCCTGCTCGATCAGGTCCGATAGCCGCAAGTTCGCAATTTTTCTCGACCAGGGAACGTTAACTGGAATTTACCATTCACCCTTTGTTCAGATGAAAAGGAGGATCATTTCCTCCACAGGATCAGAGGAGGTGAATTATGAGGAAGAAACTCGCTATCGTCGCGCTGTCCTTGATTACGGCCTTTAGCGGCATCGCGCCGGCACAGGCCTTTCCAACGGTCAGCGCGCCGAAGATCGAAGCGCCGCGAGCGGTGCAAAACGTCCAATGGGAAGACAATAACAGGCTGAGCGGTCCTCGGCTGGATAGTCGTCGTTATTGGCGCTACCGTGACGGCGGTCCGCGACGCTATTCTCGCGATCGCTACTATCGCGACAGCTACTACCGGGATCGTTATTATCGCCGTCATCGGCGCGACTCCAATGTCGGCGCGATCATCGGCGGCCTGGCCGCCGGCGCCATCATCGGCGGAGCTCTGGCGCAACCGCGTTACGTCACCCCCCGGCGATATGTCGGAGGCAATTCCCACGTGAACTGGTGCTACTCTCGCTACCGCTCCTACAGGGCTTACGACAATACGTTCCAACCCTATGGTGGCCCGCGCAGACAGTGCTATTCGCCGTATTCGTGATCTGAAGAAAACCGCCCTGCCGGATAGGCAGGGCGGTCTTTTAGATGTTGCCATAGCAGGGCCAAACGACGTTTCAACCCCACGATGAAATGGTCCGGCGGAGGCCGCCGGGACCGAGAATTATCAGACGAACAGGAAGTCGCTGGAGTTGAGCGACGTAATGTTGTCCAGGGTCGCTACGAGATGGGCTTCCTGGTCCAATGATTTGCCATCCGCATCGAACCAGAGCTGATGCGTGTCGGCATCGTACAGGAATACCGGACCGGTACCTGTTGCCACGGGATCTGCACCTTGTACCAAGGTCAGCTTGTAGTTCGAGGCGAGGCCGAAATCGCTGTAGTCAATGGCAAGCTTGTCTTCTCCACGCTTGAAGTCGGTAACGAAGTCGCCGCCCGAGAGCAGATCGCTAAAGACAAAGGTGTCGTTGCCGGTACCGCCCGTCATCTTGTCGGCACCGTTTCCTCCGACAAGCGTATCGTGACCGCCACGACCGTTGAGGATGTCACCACCATCACCGCCGAAAAGCTGCTCGCTGACGTTGGCACCTGCGATATCGTCATCCCTGTCGGAGCCGATGACCTTCTCGAACCCCGTAACGGTGAGGCCCAAGGCCATGCCGTCGTTTTTCGTGTTGTCGAGAAGGTCGAGCTTTACAGAAAGGTCACCCGCAGACCCGAATGAAAGGGTGTCTGTGCCGTCGCCTCCGTCAAAGACGTCCTTGCCGGTATAGTTGTCACGCACCAGCCTGTCAGTCCCGGCACCGCCTCTCAGCGTGTCATTTCCGGCCCCGTCGTAGAGGGTGTCGTCACCGGAATTGCCGTCGAGCGTGTCATTGCCTGCCATGCCACGCAGGATGTCGTTGCCCGTGCTAGCCTTCACGATGTCGGAGGACGTCGTGCCGGTAAAGTCGAGCCTCTCCATCTCTGAGAACGTCGTGGTCGCATTCACCTTCACAGTACCAGTGGTGAAGGTGAAGTTGACGCCCGTGGTGATATTGGAAAGATCCACGTAAACACTGTCTGTGCCAGCGCCGCCGGAAGCAGTATCGCCGTTGTTGATGTGTAGGTTGTCGTTTCCGTTGCCGGCCGCCAGAACATCTGTGGCCTTGTCATCGGCTGCGTTGATGCCAGCCCAGAGGTTGTCGTTTCCGTCACCGCCGGTGAGTTTGTCCTTTCCGGCGCCGCCATAGAGGGTGTCGTTCCCCCCGAGGCCCTGAAGGTCATCGTTGCCGGCATTGCCGACGAACGTATCGTGCAGGTTGCCGCCCTTCAGGACGTCGTTACCCGAACCGGCCTTGATCGTGACCTGTTCGAAATTGTCGAGGACGACGTTGCCGTTGGTGAGAGTAGCATGGGCGCTTAGCGTGAAGGCGAGATTGCTCGTCGCCGTGGATCTGTCAATCAGCGCCATATCGGTGCCAGTTCCACCATTTGCCTGAAGGATGCCAACGGTCGAGCCTGTGCCGCTGTTGAGCGAGACAGAGTCGTTACCCGCGCCGAGGTCGACGATGGACTTGTCGCCGCCGCTCGATGCTTTCAGGATGTTGATGCTGACGGAGTCATTCCCGTCGCCGGCGGTGATGGTGTTATTCCCGCCCGCGTCGTGGACGCTGTCATTGCCGGCGGCGCCATCGATCCTATCGTTGCCTTCGCCACCGTTCAGGCTGTCGCTTCCCATTCCTCCGTAGAGTTGGTCATTGCCTTTGCCCGAGGTGAAGGTGACCTGCTGAGCCGTGCCGGCTCTCAGGATGTCATTGCCATTGGCCGTGGTGATCTGGAACGTCTCGACGTCGGTCGTCGTGGTTCCATTCGACAAGGTGCCTTTGTTACCGCTGACGCTGAAGGTGACGGCGGTCGAGCCCATGTCGGATGCATCGATGACGGCGCGGTCAGTTCCGGCTCCGCCGCTGATGATGTCCTTGCCGGTGCCGGCGTCCAGCAGGTCATTGCCGTCCTCGCCGTAGAGCGCATCGTTACCGGTGCCGCCGTAGACGAAATCGTTGCCTGCTCCGGCTTTGAAGGTGTCGTTGCCAGCATAGCCGTAAAGCATGTCGCTGCCACCGAGCGTAGTGAAGCGATCGGTGCCGTTTGAGCCCTTAAGCGTGTACTGCTCGAAATTGATGATTGTCGAACCATCGGACAAAGTATTGCTGAGGTTTGAGGTCTTGGCTGTAAAGGTGCCTGCCAAACCGGATATTTCAACCCGGTCCGTACCCGAACCACCATCAACGGTGTCCTTGCCATTGTTGACGGCCATCACAACAGTATCATCGCCAGTGCCGGCAATGACCTTGTCCATACCCGTTCCAACGGAAATATAGTCGTTGTTGCTGCCGGCGTCGATATTGTCGTTGCCAGCGCCTCCGTCGATGTAGTTTGAGCCGGCTCCGCCGGTCAACGTGTCGTTGCCATCGTCGCCATGGAGCGTATCGTTACCATTTCCTGCGGCGAGCGTATCGTTGCCGGCTCCGCCACTCAGCATGTCGTTGCCGTAGCTTCCGTTTAGCTGGTCGTCGCCATTTCCTCCGGTGAGATAGTCATCTCCTTGCCCTCCCAGGATTGAATCCTTGCCTTCATCACCGAAGAGAATGTCATTGCCTCCTCCTCCGTTGAGATTGTCATTACCTTCCGCTCCAAAGAACTGATCATTCCAGCGGCCTCCGGTAAGCTTGTCCACATAATCCGTGGCGAAGATCTGGAATTGCTCCACGCCGGTGACGCTGGCGCCAAATATCGTCGCGGTTTTAGTCGGATCGGCCGCAGAGAAGGTCAGGCCGCTGGAAAGGGAGCTGACTTCCAGGCTCAAGGTGTCGAGGCCGATGCCGCCATTGATCCTGTCGCCTTGCCAGTTCTCAAGGTCGTATTCCGTAAAGGTATCTGCTCCCAGATCGCCCGACATGATGTCGACGCCTTCGCCGCCGGAGAGCCTGTCTTCACCCGATCCGCCCAGAAGAGTGTCATCGTCGGCATCGCCGGATAACATGTCGTCCTGGAAACCGCCGTTAAGCGTATCCTTGCCATCTCCACCGTAAAGCATGTCGGAGCCGAACTTGCCGTTAGAAGTGTCGTCACCACCGAGGGTGAAGATCGTGTCCTGCGTATTGTCGCCGTTGAGTGTTTCGGACGACTCTGTGCCATAGCGAGTTGCCATGTGTTGTGCCTTTCAATTTAAAGTTGATTGTTGGAGCGCACGCAGTGACTGCGAGCGCCGTTATTGAGGGCGCGATCAGCCCCGGGCGCTGCTCACGGTTAAAAGTGAGCGGCGCGGCGGGCGGTGCTCGGGACTTGTAAAAGCCCGAGGACCGATCAGATCTCAGTGTGAATTGCTGATGTGGAAGGCGATGCCGATCGAACGCCGTGCTGACGAAAGTCGACGCTACTGCGGCCGCTGACGCCGCTGCCATAGCTGCCAGCCAAGCCAGGCATAAACCAGCGGGCTGGATATCCCTCGGCTGTCAGAGGTGAAGCCGACGGATACGCGGCGGCGCGACGCTTGACGCGACACATCCACCTGTTCCTGCATCAAAAGATCGGGCTTCATCTGAAACGGGCTCCTTTTCCCGCCATTGCTGTCGTCTCTGGTTCCGAACGGCTCATCCGTCTGGCCCCAGGTCGAGCCGGGCAATACCCGCAATCACTTCGCAGTGCTGCGCGCTACCCCAACCATCTCGTTTGCCCCAGAGTCAGAATTCCAATTCTGATCCCGGAAGCGAAACGCGAGTGATTGTCGCTTCAATACGAGAATGTAATGATAGGAAAAAAGGGGATCAAGCAAACATCAAAAAATTTCATGAAGATTTTTTATGTAAAAATTGGAAAAGATATCATTACTTTCAAAGTAAAATTCAGAAAAATCCGAATACTCAATGTAATTCAGGTAGATAGTTTATTTAGAATTACCTTAATTTATCTTCTTTTATTCTAAAAATACGCGAATGAGCGCGATTTGTATAAAAATATGTATAAAAATTCTTGACTTGTGGTTTGCCGTTTTGGGGCGGGTCCTGTGGTCGATGAATCGAATGTGAAGTGAACTCCAGACCGAGCAAATTTCGCCCTGGCGCGATGACGGATGGCGCCGAGACGAAGTGGTTTCATTTGTTGAACGGCGGGCGTGGGCCAAGCATTTGCTCGCACTCGCTAATGCCATCGCCGGGATCATAGGCAATCGCTTCGGCTGTGCCGATAATGCGCGCGCGATAACCGATAACATCAGGCATGAAGTTCCAAGGCCCGAGCAGTTCGATATCTGGAGCGGAACAATGTGGATCCAACTCGCCCGATTCGAGTGAAACAAAGCGAGCGTTAGAGGGGGCCTCTACGGATCGACAACACTCCTACTTCACTTATAGTTCGCACCAATCCGTGCAACGGATGGAAGTAGGGCCCATGAGAACTGACAAAAAAGCCATTCCCGAAAGACGCCGATACGGGTTTAGTGACCGTCACAGTGGAGAAGGCGTATTAGGCATCTTGGGTCGATGAATAAGTCTGGCTTATCATCAATCTCGCAGTAGCTGGCACGTATATTCCCTAGGTGTCAGCTGAAGGCGCGTAGGTTCGAGGCTATGATACTCTGGCCTTCAACCCCAGTTAACAGTCAAGAGTCCTCGACTTGTCCGATTCTTAGTTCCGCGTTCGGCGGGCCCTATACCCACGAAGCAGCTTGCGCCACAATTGCGTAGCATTTGAAGGCCGGGATTGATGCTGCCGCGAAAGTGTACTTTCCACGCCGTTGGACGCATAAAGATGGTCACGGAGGCTCGGCGACATCTCAGCCTTCAGGAGCTGGGAAGTAAGTGTCCGCCTTCGACCGCTCACCATCTCGACCGCCTCCAAAACGAGATCGTGCACCGTATTGATGGGATCTGTAAGATAGTCCTGAACCCAGTCCGGATCAGGTTGTTTTTGGAAAGGAAAGGCCAAGTCGCGGAATGATGTGATCAGACCGGACTTGAAAAAGTAATGTAGACCGTAGTCTTCATGAGCGCCAAAATCAGCGACAATGGCGGTAGGAACTCCGGCGTTGACGGCTTCCGCCGCTACGGTCGAGCTTACAGTTAGGCAATGGGATGCCACCTCCAGCAGGTCCGACGCGCTCCTCGCCGAAATCTCCAAATTTGCGGGGAGCTTGCCTAGATGACGAGTTGCCTCATTCAGCAGCGGGACTATTGGGCTCCAAGATTTGTGGAGTGTCGCTTCACGGCCCATTGTGCGAGGTTTCAAGAGAAATTGGTATTGCGGAAATCTTTGCGCAAGACCGATAAGTTGCTCACATAAAAATACCCTCTCCTCCTTATACCTAGGAATAACTGCCTGCTCAAAAAAAACTATTGGACCGGAATCGGCTGAAAGACTGCGCTTGGGCTTCTTTAGGAGCGACGCAATTCCGAAAACACGAGCGTTATCGAAGGGTAGTGCGAAGGCTGCGCACATTTCCGTGTACGCTTCGAGGTCGACCTTCGAATTCAACCAGAGAAGGTCGCACCCAGTTCGCATCGAGAAGCCGTCATTTGCATATCTGAGAACTAACCCCGGATAAGCAGATATGATCAATGGGCGTCGGTTGAACAACTGAGCGTAATGCATCAGTCGGCGGGTAGATAGACCTTCCAAGCAGGAAAGGATGATATCATAGCCGGCAAGCAACTCTCGATCATCGGGAGCGTCAAGTGAGATCCATTTCACTTCCTCACTGTATGCCAACGCTTGAACTTGTTGATCGGTGATCTGCGCGCTTTTGCGCGCCCTAACTAGCGCGTAATCAACCGAGCATCCCGCTTCTTGGAAATGCTGTGCTATAAGCCTGGCAACGTTGAGAAAGGAATCATACGACGCTAAAGCAAGGCAACGCATGGTTAGCCAAGCAGCTTGTTCGAGATGAGATATTCACTCAATTCTCTAAGAGCACCTTTCCCGCCTGGCCTAGTCAGGACGATATCGGCGATCTTGCATATATCGTGATGCGCATCAGACGGGGCAAAGCTGAGCCCGCACTTTTCCATACATTCCAAATCGTTGATGTCGTTGCCTATATAGGCGATCTCATCCCACTCCAGATTATTTTCAAGACGCCACGTTGTCATCCCGCTCATTTTGTCCAAAACGTGGTGCTGCACGTCCATACGCAATTTGTTCGCCCTAGTTCGAACCACCGGATTTTCTTCTCTAGACAGGATCAACAGTTTCAACCCTGCCTTGCGAAGGATTTCCAGCCCCATGCCGTCGCTCCGGCTGCATCTGACAGATTCGGAACCATCCTGGTTTACGATAACCAGATCATCAGTGTGCACGCCGTCGAAATCTGTCACGAGAGCCTTAAGCTTCTTCGCTGGTTTTTTCTGGGCGATCTTGATCGGATCGAAGATTGAGACAAGAGCTTCGGCGACTGCCCAATCTTGCGGAGAGTCGATTTCTAAAGGATGCATCTCGCAGGGTACCAGAATTGTCTTCCCACAGAACCGGTTTTTATCCTCAAGAAAGTTGAGCACTTTCATAGCGTATATGGCGCCGGTTTCGCGGTACCGTGGCTTCATGTCCTGGCGGCGCTGCCGAGGTTTCGTGTGATCGTGCGTTACACCTTCGGCAAGGCCGTCGTCGCCAATCGACCAGATGAAGCCGTGATCTTCTACCGCAGCGAAAGCGCTTGACGCATCTTCATCTAGGAGCTGTGAAACTACTTTGTCAATTTGACCGCTTGACACGAAGGGAGAGGTGCACTGAAGAAATACAACTATTTCCGGCGGTTCAATATTTTTCCCTCCGGCAAAATCCAGCGCGTGTAGCAGGGCGGACTCCGAGCTCGCGGTCGACCCGGACAGTTCCTCAGGCCTCAAGATGGGAATGGCACCATAATTTTTGCCTACGGCCAATATCTCAAGCGAATCGGAGGAAACGTAGACCTCTGAGACGCTTTTCGCATTTTTTGCGGCCAACACCGTTCTGCCAAGCAGGGGAACTCCATTCAGAGGCTTTATGTTCTTACCGGGGAGGCCGATAGAGCCTCCCCGCGCTGGAATGATAGCTACGACTCTCATGTCAAGATGCTTGGCGAATCTGGCCGCCATGCTTGTCTTCGCGCCATTTCAGCTTGTCCCGCTGAACAAGCTCGACATCCAGCATTTCTTTTTCTTTGTACGCAACAGCATGCCGAACGTTTTTCAGGTCACGGCAGAGGCGTCGCATCCCATCGGGCTCAAGGCTGGCTGCGTGATCGGTTCCCTTCCAGGTGCGATCAAGAGTGAAATGGCGCTCGACGTACTCGAAGTCGCCCTTACCGAAAATATTGCGGCCAATAATGCCTGCCGTCATCGCCGCGACATCGGCTGCGATGCCCAAGTGGTGGCCAGAGAAGCCGATAGATTTCACTCGGTCTCCATAACGCTCCTGAAGGCGATTGATTTCGAGAATGCAGATGTCCTTGAACG
The DNA here is from genome assembly GCF_002968635.1 of Neorhizobium alkalisoli. Taxonomy (GTDB): domain Bacteria; phylum Pseudomonadota; class Alphaproteobacteria; order Rhizobiales; family Rhizobiaceae; genus Neorhizobium; species Neorhizobium alkalisoli. The sequence continues at coordinate 163,882 of NZ_PVBN01000013.1, forward strand.
CAACGGGATAACCGGAGGTGCAGGCGTACAGAACTACGTCCTTTGCACGACCGTGTTTTTCATAGAAACCCACAAGGCGGTCAGTCTCCTCGTGCGTCGTCATGCCTGTGGAGACGTGGATCTCTCCGTCAAAGTTCTTGCAAAGGAATTCCTGCAATACGTAGTGCTGGTTTGTCGCCGATGGCAACTTGATAAGGTTCGGCTTAAGAGTGGTGATTTCCTGTGCCGAAGTGAGATCCCAGACAGAAGTGGAATAGTCGATTTCCATCATCCGGCATTCTTGTTGTAACTCTTTATGCTGGCCGACCGAAAACTCTAAGAATTCACGATGTTCACCATAAGTGGAGCCGTAAGAATTTGCGGGAACAGGATGAGGTTTTTCGTATTCCTCTGGCGTAAGAAGTTCCTTGTTATTTCGCTTCTGGAACTTAGCAACATGTGCCCCACAGACTTTGGACGCTACTCGGATTAACTCTTTGGCGATATCCATGTCGCCCATGTGGTTGCAGCCGATCTCTGCTATTACCTTAATCTCGTTAGAAACGGTCATTCCGCAGTTCCTCTAATTTTTAATATGGCAGCGCGCGCCATCACTGTTTCTAGTCAGGCTATCACCGCTGCCCATCCAGCACTTCAAATGCCGGCAGTTTGTGGCTAATGCAAGCCCCTTAAGGCCTTTTTCAGTTCGAGTATCCCTGACACGAGATGATAAAGCGTGCTGGCGGGAGCGGGTTCTTTTTGCCACGCCCCGTCGGACATGAGTCTATCGCGCCACAGCCCTTTTCGAGGTACCTCGTCTATAAATCTTCTTAATGCGTTTGCGGCGCGAACGGCTTCCTCAAGAAAGCGCGTCCTTTCTGAACCCGAGCATGTAGAAGCAAGTGCTAGTGCTGCTTTAAGCCATTCGGTTTGTGCCCAGAGCCTGCAGGTATCGTCGAGCACCGCAAAATCGTCCGTTAATTGCATTACCGCAGCATTTCGGTGTGGGCAGATTCCGTGAGTTACGCCTAGCTCGAACAGCCGCCGAGCGATCGCCAGCGCTTCGGTGTTCCGCCTCGACTGCCCCCATCGTGTCATAAGCCAGGCCCACTCGAACTGATGCCCTGGCTCGATAATTCTACCACGGAGGCCGGGGAATGGATCCCACTGACCATCGAAAAATTCCCGTATAGCGCCTGTCCTTGGATCCAGGAACCGGGTGGTGGCAATCTGAATCAACTCGTCCGCCATGGCCGTCCAAACGGGGTTCTTCGATGTCGTCGCGAGTTCCCATTCTAGAGCTGCCTCCAGTAGATGCATATGAGGATTTGAGCAGAGAGGTAGCTTCCGCGGGTACCCTTCCTCATACCCGCCGAGAGGATGGCGATAAGGGCTCATAGCCACCAGCAGATCGAGCGCCTTCGCCTCAAAATTGTTTGCCGTTTCAGGCTGTGCTGATGCCATGATAGCATAAGCCAGCAGCGCAAATGCCTGATTGTAAGGATCGAATGCTGGGTCCAAAATTTCCCCACTCGCGGACATCAACGAGGCAAAGTAACCCTCAGAGGTACGAAAGCAACTTTCAAAATACTGGAGCCCATGAGCCGCAGCTGCCCGCCAGTTCCCAGGCCAACCCGAGTTTCCGGCGGCAACAAAGCTGTAAACCTGCCGCGGTTGCACTCGGAAACGCCGATTTGCTGGATACGGCTTTCCGTCGAGGTCGAGAAGCTCTTCGAACCCCCCGGTCAGACCATCTGCTCCGCTTTCCCACCAAAGCGGGAGCGCAGAGTTGTGTAGCCAGTCCGTAAAATAGGTTTCCTGTTCTGCTAAATTGACCATAGGATTCATGTCAGGATCCGCAGTTGTAATTTACTCAACATTAACAATATTCAGCCGGGTTCTACATTAAGATTACTTAGGTAGGTTGATCTATTAGCGTCGCGTGGCTCTTGCACGAAAGAGATTCCCCCTCCCTAGGAGTGCATCGCCCCCACCGCCACTCATTGCCCCCGTTAGCTAGCGCTCTGCCATTTCAGTATAACTAGCAACTGAGAAAGCGAATCGTTGACAACGTCACGTCCGGCCACTTTAAGACGCTGAAGTGTCGGCTACCTCCAGGCATTTCAATACGCTGTGATCGCCAGCCCCATTGGAAGTGGGGTAGGATCTCGGGAACGAGCAAGACGCGCGATTTGATTTTCAGAGGATGCCTGCCTTCTTGAGAAATCTATCAATCGGCTTTGCGATTGATGGAGGTAGCATCCTGTCACCGAGCCTCACAACATGCCGTTTCACCGACCCATAGGAGTTTAGCCTCTTTTGGAAACCGTCAGCGGGGGTAGGCTGCGGCTTTTCCAACCTTGTTCCCTGCTTCTGCCATCGGCGAGAGACAAAAGTCTTATTCATCCAGAATTCGTGCTGCCAGTCTTTTACCTCAAGGAAAGTAGACCAGAGGCTTTCGAGCTGTGTGAACTCTGCTTTCTTCACGTGGACATCCCAAGGTTTGTCGCCGACAAAATGGATCACCTTAACATCCGCCATGTTCACCAGATTTGGATGGTGGACGACAAGCCGCTTGAGCATGTTGTACTCAGGAGGAAGGCGCTTCATCTCTTGACCAAAGACGGAGTTCAGAAAACCTTGGTCACCGCCATCGGAGCTCTCATGCGATAGGAGAGAGCGGAAGACGCGGTTCTGCAGGTCGGCGGATGGGGTAAAGGAGAATAGGCCGGAGTTGAAATCTGAGGTAATCTCGATACCCCAATCCGGTGCTGCCAACATTTCTTCATATTGGAACAGATCGTCGATATTCTTCAAAATGATGCAGTCGGCATCAATAAAGGTGATTCGATCGTATTCGAGCAGATCAAAGACGCGCAGCTTTGTGAACGTGTCGAGAAAGCGGGTCTGTGAGGGGTTATGAGGATTGGCTAGCTTCTCTACATATCGCGTCTGGACATTTGGCAAGTGAGCAAGCGCACGAGGGGTGTAGGGATCAGAATGCAGGACGAGGAGAGGGACATCAGAGACTTTGGCCAAAGAGCGAGCCAAAGCCATCGCTCCAATGGAGTATCGACCGTCAGCAAGCGTAACGTAGATGTTGCCGCCCTTAGTCGCAGGTGTCTGTCTAGTAGTAAACCGACGCTCCGATCCATCAAGGTACGGAGCCATAACATTCATCTGCGAAAGCCCGATCAGTTCGAATTTGTATTGCTCGCGGACGGCCCGAAGGAACATCAGATCGACTTCGAGATCGTGGTTGCTTTCGTAGCCGCCTTTGTAGTCTTTCTCTTGCAGATGTTTCCGGGAATCTTCCGGGACGTTCCAAGCGTAACGTGAAGCTGCTTGCTCGTACAGATCGATGCCAGCCAAATAAATTTTGTTGAAGCCCAGGATTGCCGCGAAAGCAATCATCTGCATGCCTTGGGTTGGCAGGGGGCGCCCCATCAAGAACCGAGCCAGCGTGGGATTGGTGGCGATGACTGCCCAATGGTCATAGTTCGGCAACATCGCAGCAGCTGTCCCATTAACGACCCGATCTTTGGCGTCGGATGGCAAAAACGGCTGAAAGAAGGCTTTGATGGTATATTGATCCCGAGCTTGGATTTCTTGAATTGCGTTGCGGAGGCCCTTGTTCTCGACTGACCAGAAGAACCCGTCGACGCGATCTCCGAAGCGTTTCTCCTCCTCCAGGAAAAACCAGTTCGCGCGGAAAACAGTACCGTCAGCAATCTCATCATCGCTCAGCGACACTTCATTCACCGAGGGACCGTTTCCTGCGATATAACAGGGTTTGTCTAATCGGTCCTTGAACAGCTCAAATACCGTCTCGATTTGCGAAGGAAGAGAAGTGTAGTTCTTGGGAAAGGAAGCCATTATCGGTTACCACATCACTTTGAGGTCTTTCTGAGATGCCTGGAGTGCTCGCAGATAGCGAACAACCCTAGGACTATCCGAGTGATTTGTTTCGATGTCAGACGTAATCTGTTGTTGACGCTCGGGGGCGATCTCCAAAGCCAACCGCAGCTTCGAGACTTTTAGCATTCCCGCTTTGGAAGCCTTGTAGCGATCAATGGCCCTGTCGAAGAGTTCAAATATCTCGTCCACAGGAAGCGTGAGGAAGTCCACCGATTTAACAGCATCGAGTGACCGTGATTTTCGATACACCGCCATGTTATGGCCGACGTCGCCGATCAGATCGAAGTAGTCTCGCAAATACTCCATTTGGTACACCAACCACGGACTCTGCCAGTGGAAGTAGTCCTGGTGCAACACCAGACCGCCTAGTTTTACCCGGCTGTAGAAATGCATCATGGCGTTTATAAGAGAAGGATGCTTAACAATGTCGACGTAGGCGATGTCAAGCGGCTCGATGTTCGCTTTGCAGGTTTCCAGAAGGTCTCCTCGATTTAGAGATACTTTATCCTTGTAAGGTGCCGTATTTCTCTCCCAGATGCCGAAGAACGACTCCGGCTGAAACAACGGGTCATCCCTCAGCCGTTGCCGCGATGCCCCGTTATGAAGGAACAGATCATATACCTCCACAACAGAGCCTGCGGGTGTCGCCTCACCGAAGATACATGTTGTCCCACCGACGTAGCATCCCAGTTCCGCAACACGAGCCGGTTCCGACAGAGTGGAGCAAAGGGCATTTAGAAAGAAGACCTCCTCGTCGCTGAGCATCGAATACGGGTGGAATTTGCGTATTGCTGCGACGACGCTTGTTGCCTGAGGGGCCATTCGAATGAAGCGATGAAGGGTTCTATCTGACGGATACATGCGCCCACCTTGTTTGTTTGGCGGGGATAAACGCATAGTGAGGCGCGTGACGCAAGTTATCAGGTACATTCTGAAGTGGTATTTTTTTATCACAGGTTCAGCTCATTCAGCCATTGTCCGACGTTTGGGATCTGTAACCCAGCGAGACTTCGCAGGCATCAACGAATTGATTGAAAGACTTGGAGTGCCCCTGTTCTCCACCCGCATTCGATCAATATGCTTCCTGCTCGTCGCGCGGCGGGTGAAAAAGAGGTGAGGCGAGTGATCTGCCAGTTCAGAGCGTACGCACCAATCACGTATTTGCCTCGACCATTAACGAGCTCGCTGCTGGGATGTGGAGCAAGCGCCGGCACGATCGAGACGCCAAGGGCAAACCGTCTCCTGCTGGGGTGATCGACCGGTCGTGTATGCCGTGACGCTCCCATCCGCGTCGCGCTTCATACTTGCTGAGAAGTGATGGTCCCAAGCGCCATCAACCCGGCTCTAGCGGACCATTTTCTCCTAGCGACGTCGATGTGATGTAGTTTTTTGTCCTATTCGAGGATAGCTCCGCGAGTGAGGGGAGGGGTTTCTCACCGACCGCGGAACCTTTGCAGCACGGCGTCACGACCGCCCAATAAGGCCGAATAGTAAAGGCGTTGTTTGGCGATTCGATATCGTTTGATTGATACTGGGGCACTTTCGTCGTACCCCAGATAGTTGTGATGAACATAGAATTCTACAAAGCTACCCCTGTCAATTACTCCCTGGACAGGATGATCCCGGTTTTTTGGCTTGTTTTCTTCGTTGTACCAAGGCTTGGTCTTAAACAGGTCGCCGCAAATCCACCAGTCATGGTAGTTATAGGAAGCGATGATCCTCAGTGAACAAAAGTTGTCGATAACGAATGGTACGAGGCCGAAGACAAGTAAGCCCACCTTGAAGAAGTTTGCGGTATAATAGGAATCTTGGATCTGCCGGCCTATCCTGATCAGGGAGAACTCGCCATATCCGAATGGCGCTTCGCGGTAAGTAGTCTGGATTGCGCGCTGACCTCGGCCGGTGTTGGCTCTAATGAAGAGCACATGCCTTCGTCTCGTCTGATCGTATAAACAACAGTGGTGCCCATCAAGCTCGGCGTCCAGCCCCCACGACATTCCATTGATGTATTTGGGATGGTCAGACGCGATGAGTTTACCCATTTCACGAAAGGTATAACCATCTTCGCTGGCGAATTGGTACAGGCCGTCGTTGTGAGGCATGTTTAAGGGACCAATCTGTCCGCCGATCGCTTCAATCGCGTTGTCGGCGCCAACATAGGCCGAGAAGTTGTGGCAGGCGTAGCTCTTGCTTAGAATCGGATCGCATACGCTGAAGTTCAGGCCGTCGTCACTCACCATGTGCATCGTGTTCGAATAGTCACGCCTGCGGCGGAAATATAGATGTATCTTGCCTCGGGACATAATTACCGAGAAGTATGCCGCCCCTTTGTTCGGTAATACATTTGTGTGTTGTTCGGTATCTTCGATCATCAACTTTGCCGGTTTAGTTTGGTGTGAGCATATAACCGGCGCTCGCCCCCGGATACACGACGATCTTTTCAAGCCATAGTCGCTGGACGAGGCCTAATCGATTCCCCCATGAGACGGCAACTTGCTGCGGGGACCGTGGTTCGAGCGAACTCTGGGCTTGCTACGTTTGCTCCGGAGGAGAGTTGGTACAGATCGCCCGCATCAGAACGTGTTTCTGGGAGCGGTGGTATCCTTCTAGGGTCGGTGGCAGGTCTTATCCGATTTCATTCCCATTCATGCTGCCCTAAAAGCAGCATCCCGACAGGTTGTCTGAAGTGCGCCGCTGTCATATTTATAGGCCCAATCTCAAGTTCGGAGTGCATAATGGCTTTTCTCGATTTGATTTGGCGGCTGGAGCGGCTTCAGGGTCCTGAGAGGCAACTGGATGAGGAGCTTGCTGCGGCCCTTGAATGGTCGAAAAAGCACGAATATGTCACCGCTCCGGCATTCACTAATTCTATCGATGACGCGATCGCACTGATGAATGAAGTTGCACCTTCCGACCGATGGGGCGTCGGTTTCGCTGATGGGAAAGGATCCGGTTTGGTAGAGGATGAAGCTTACACGGAAGGGCCGAACGTAGCTATCGCGCTTTGCATCGTTTCCCTCAAGGCGATGTTGCGACGGAACGGCCAAAAGCTTGAAGGTTGAAATCATAGTTCAAAGGCTTGAGTCGGCCAAAGAGGCAGACAGAATGCTGGACGGGAATGCAGAGCCATCGCCGGCTGGACATAAGTTTACCATTTCGAGAGATGGGGCGAACCAAACAAACATCACTTAGCTTGGAACCCTCGCACGAATGACATCAGAGACGCGAAGCCGGCACGAGCGCTCGTGTAGCTGGACTAGTAGAGGCTTTCTACCTGCCCAATGAGGTAAGACCGCTTACAATGAGGTAAGACCGCTTACGAAGTGCCGGCACCGGCAATATGAGCGATCTTTCGTGACGTGATCGGGCTCCGAGGGGTGCTCACGGAGCTCTTCAATGGTGTGAAGTGAGAGAAATTTATCCCTTGAGGAGGAGAATCCCTATTCGCTGAGGGAAACGGCCTAAACGGCCGTCATAAAATATGTCGCATAGTTATTGGTCGTTCTGAGCGCATTGATCGAAAGAGGTCGGAAACTCGCGTTCCCAATAGCGTCCCAAAATTGGTCAAGCCTGTATGACGTTGCTGTAATATGTTGGAGCTCATAATCGGCGAGATCTTTGATCCCTCGATATTTCTCATTTCCGTTATCGAATCGGATCTGGATAAAGCCAAGAGCGCCGGTCTTGCAAACGGATCGGATTGCATTGAGAACTTCCAAACCATATTCCTTGCTCGGAAAGTGCTGGAAGACCGCGGTGCTTAGAAATAGGTCAATTGAGTCAGAAATGCTGTCCTTTACTGAAGACGGTGGGCCATCCAAAAGAACGGGAGTGATATAATCTGGCCGACCCTCTGCGGTCATTAGCCTCTTGCATTCGGCGAGGTTTTTTTCTGATATGTCGACGCCATAGTACTTTTGTGAGATGGATTGGAGACCGAAAGCATTTGCTCCGCCGCCTGGCCCCCATTCGAGTGCGACTAGGTCTTGTAGTGTCGTCGGGGATCTGCCTGCCAACCGGAAGAGAAAACGCACCTTTTCCAGCGACGATTGACCGATGCCTTGCCAAAGAACATCGTCCGCCCAGCGACCTACACCGCGATAGTGAGATTGATCCTGCCGATAAGCCTCGTCATCCTTGTCGTTCCAGACGCTTCTGATAGCTTCGTAAACAGTTGATGTTTCGGACAACTTTTCGCTCCCTTAGGCTACCTGTCATAATTTTGCTTTCTCGCTACAATCCGATAGGTATAGCGAGGACACATATATTGCTAGGGTTTTAAATGGACATCTCTGAGGTAATTGCAGATCTGGAGGCGGCGAAAACGACAGAGCGAATGCTAGATGGATATATCGCGAGCTTGTTTGGATGGCGAAGAGACGTAAAATACATCGTGAGGGAAGGGCTGCCGGAGCCGTTAAAGAAAGTGACTTGGCTGGCGCCCAATGGACGGGCTGGCATCGTTCCGCACTATACAACGTCTCTAAACGCGGCGATGGAACTCGCAGAAACCATCGTGCCAATGCGTACCTGGGCTTGCGGTTATTGTGATGGTAGGGGAAGGGCCGTAATTGGCGGCGGGGAGAAATGCGAAGCGGTTACCCCTGCAATGGCGCTTTGTGTCGCAGCATTGAAGGCGAAGCACTTACTAGACGGTTAGATGCATGAGATAAGCGCATTTCAGCATGCTTCATCTTCTGGCAAATAGTTCATTAATCGCAATATTAGCCTAGGTTCTGTACCCATAAAGATGATTCCCGGATTTTGAGGTTTATGATTCAGTCCTCTTTTTGCAGGGAGGATTAGAGATGGCACGATTTGATCTCAGCGACCGGGAATGGGACCTCATCCGGGTGCTGCTTCCTGATAAGCCGCGCGGCGTAGCCCGCACCGATGATCGACGGGTCTTGAATGGTATCTTCTATGTGCTGCGTAAGGGCTCGCCGTGACGCGACCTGCTAGAGCGCTACGGACCTTACACAACCGTGTACAACCGGTTCAATCGCTGGGCCAAGGCCGGCGTCTGGCTCCGGGTTTTCGAGTCCCTGGCGGCGCAGTCTCCACAATCGCTGCAACTGATCGATTCTTCCATCATCCGCGCTCACCAGCATGCCGCAGGCGGTAAAAAAGGGGGTGCGGATCACGCCATCGGCCGTTCTCGTGGAGGACTGAACACCAAGATCCATGCCGTGGTGGACGAGCGTGGCTTGCCGATGAAGCTTCTTCTGACACGCGGCGAAGCCTCGGATAAAGCTGCGGCGCCGGCCCTGTTACGGAACCTGCCGCACGGATGTGATGTCGTTGCCGACAAGGGTTACGACTGGTGGTATCTGGTCGATATCGTCGAGGCCCAGGGAGGTCGCGCTCATATTCCGACCCAAAGGGGATGCAAGTTCAAAGAACGGTAGAACCCGGCATCTACCGGCATCGCAATTTTATCGAGCGCTTCTTTTGCAAGATCAAACACTACAGGCGCATCGCAACGCGCTTCGACAAACTCGCCAGGAATTTCCTGGCAGCCATCGCCCTCGTCGCTGCAAGGCTCTGGGCGAGAAATTATGAGTCCGAACCTAGGCCGTGTATGTGCACTTTGGTCGTCCGTTGATATCCCTGTCGTCCTTTACCTTCGTTCCTGTTCTCCGGTCATACCTGTCGCCTGATGGAAACGATGCTCGCTCGTATTTCCTGGCCAGATCGGCTAGATGGGTTGAAGTGCGTTGCTGGGTAAGCTCACGGGTTTCAATCATATGCCACGATAAAGCTCCGATAGTTGAAACATGGAGCACGCCCTCTTTTTTCGTCCAGCACTATCGCCTCGGTCGCGCTAGAGCGGTTCATGTTTTGACGGAAGCGTATCCGGCGTTTACGAAGTAGTTACTGCATTCGCCGGGTTGGATTGTTGTGACGAGAGAGCCGATGTGTCGCCACGTGTCCTCGATCGTTCGCTTTTGG
>NZ_PVBN01000014.1 GCF_002968635.1 Neorhizobium alkalisoli
CCGAACGGCAGTTCTCACCGGCCACAACCGCCGCCACAACACGCTCGCGAAGATCATTCGAAAGAGCTCGTGTCATCAGATGCTGGCCTCCGCCCAGCCAGCACCTTGAATCACAAAACCGGCCCACGGGAATCCCATCAGATTCAGTCAAGCGATGAAACGCTCTAAAAGAGCGGTTCCGGAGGGTCCAAATTCCGAAACGTCTTCCGGCGGCTGGCGCCCTGACGGCGCTTCCCTTGCCTTTACGACCATCACCGGACGCCGGATTGCTCCCGTGGCAAACCGGTTCGCGAACCCGGCTCCCTGCCCGATGACGCCGTCAAAATAGCGCCGGCATGCACGGCGTGGATGATGGAAGCATGGATTGGACAGAGAGAGACTGAACACAAACGGCTATTTCTCACCGACGCCGCCCAAACATCCCCGCTCATACCTGCCGCACCACCCCGATGATCTCGGCGAGCAGGTTGTGCAGGTCGTCGCGATAGCCGCTGCGGGCGGACGGTCCGGTGTCTGCGGAGGTCATGACGACGGTCAAACCCAGAGACGGGACGATATAGACCATCTGGCCGCCATAACCCCAGCCGAACTTGACCTCCTCGCCGCCGATCGTGCGCAAGAACCAGCCGTAACCGTAGCCATCGCCGGAGAAGCGGGAATTGGTGCGCGGCATCCAGGACTGGTCGATCCAGCCCTTCGAGACGATCTGCCTCCCTTCCCTTGTTTTCCCGCCGTTCCGGTAGAGTTCTCCGAAAGCGAGCAGCGAGCGGGCGGTCATGGCCATCTGATTGCCGCCGAGATAGATGCCCTGAGGATCGCGTTCCCAGGAGCCGATGCGAAAACCTTCGACCGGCGCCAGCCATTCCCGTGCCAGCGCAAGCGTCGACTTCCTGCCGACCCGCGTGAGGATCGCCGAAAGCAGATGTGTCGAGGCGGTGGAATAGAGCATCGAACCGCCTGGCTCTCCGTCAAACGGCTCGGCAAGCGCGAAGCGCACCCAGTTCCGGCTTGAGATCCAGCGGCCGTAGTTCGGCCCGGACATGCGGCTGAGCCCCGCCTGCATGGAAAGGAGATTGCCGATAGTGATGTCGTGGATGCGGGGATCGGGATTGGTCGGCAGGTCGGCCTTCAGGATCGGCGCGATCTTCTGGTCCGGCCCGTCGAGCAGCCGCCTGTCGATCGCAATGCCGACAAGGCAGGAGACGATCGATTTCGAAGCCGACTTGATGTTGGTCGGGGCATTGAGAGAATGGCCGTTGAATGCCCGCTCGGCGAGCATCTCGCCATTTCGGGAAACGAGCACGACCTTCAGCGGCTCCAGTTCCGCAGCCCCTTCGAAGACCGTGTTCAACGTCACCGGCGGCTGGGGCACAGGCAGCTGCGACGCGGTCTGGGCAAAGCCGCGGGCGGCGGAAAGCGCGAAAGGCAGGGATAGCAAAGTGGCGCGACGTGTGATCATGCGGGCAAACTAGAGCAGGATCCTTCGCGGGAATATGGCCGAGGGGCGAGATTCACACGGAGGTGATCAGGCGTGAGCGCCTGCGCGATGTTGGTGATCGTGGCGCGCAACGACCCATATCGGATGAGAAACGACGCCAGTGCCGGGCTTTGTTTGGCACCTCTTCGCTGGCTATGGCACCTGCTTCACCGTGATGACGACCTTCCCCTTCGCACGACCCGTTTCGACATAGTCCATTGCCTCGTTGGTTTTTTCGAACGGGAAAACACGGTCCATTACAGGCCGTATGTGACCCGCCTCGATCAGGGAGGCGATCCTTCCGAGCTGCCCACCGTTGGCTGTCATGAAGAGAAACGAATAGTTGATGCCTTGGCGTTTCGATTTTCTCCTGATGCCGAAACTCAACAGGCGCATGACCTGTCGAAGCAGCCAGCCGAAGCCGTTCTGCCTCGCGAACTGCGGATCGGGCGGGCCGGAAATCGAGATGAGCTTTCCGCCGGGCTTCAGCACCCGAAGGGATTTTTCCAGCGTATCCTTCCCAAGACTGTTCAGCACGACATCATAGTCCCGCAGCACTGTCTCGAAGTCATTCTTCTTGTAATCGACCACAACGTCTGCACCGAGACTTTTCACCAGATCGGTATTTGCCGTGCCGGCAGTGGTAGCCACATAGGCCCCGAGATGCTTGGCAAGCTGGATCGCGATCGCACCCACGCCGCCCGAGCCGGCATGTATCAGCACCTTTTGCCCCTTCTGCAAGTTCGCCCGCTCAACAAGCACCTGCCATGCCGTCAGGGCGACAAGCGGAATGGATGCGGCCTCTTCCATGGTCAGATTGCTCGGCTTCATCGCCAGATCGGCCTCGTCGATGGCGATATACTCCGCAAATGTCCCGATGCGATCCTGGGCCGGGCGTGCATAGACCTCGTCGCCTGGTTTGAACTTCCGGACATTGGCTCCGACCCGGACCACGATGCCCGCGAGATCGTTGCCGAGCACCAGCGGAAGACGGTAGGGCAGGATGAGCTTGAACTCTCCATCCCTGATCTTGTTGTCCAAGGGGTTCACCCCGGCGGCATGAATCTCCACCAGGACGTCGTTTTCCCGCAGCTCCGGCATGGGACTTTCGCCGAGCCGCAGCGCACCACCTTTCGAATAGTGATCGATCAGGAATGACTTCATAGGACTAACTCTCGTTTCTATGGTGTGCCGGCAGCGCCGGCAATGCGGCGATGAAAGCTCAATTGGGGAGCCGGTTGAACTTTCGAAGGTTCCTGTCGACGACGGACTCGGGCAGGAAGCGGCGTATGAAACGGACCTGCCCTGCGGCTTTTCCGGCCGTGTAACGTCGTTTGGGGGATGCCGCATTGGCGGCCTTTACGACTGTTTCGGCGACCACTTCGGGTGCATCGCCCTTCGCGACGATTTCGCGCATCAGCCTCTCCGCGTCGGCGCGTACCGTATCATAGACGGCAAGCGGCTGGTCTGGTCGGGTGATGTTTTCTTCGAAGGACGTGCGGGTCACGCCAGGCTCGACGAGCACGACGCGGATGCCCTGTGTTCGCACCTCATGGTCGAGAGACTCCGAATAGCCCTCGACGGCGTGCTTGGTCGATGCGTAGAGAGCGTTAAAAGGCGCAGGGATCAGCCCGAGTATGGAACTGAGGTTGATAATTCGGCCCCTGCCCTGGCGTCTCATCACGGGCAGGACTGCGTTTGTCATTCGTATCGTGCCGAACACGTTGACGTCGAACACGGCCTTCGCCTGTTCAGTCGTGGATTCCTCAGCCCCGCCAAGCAATCCGATCCCCGCATTGTTTACGAGAAGATCGATCCGCCCGGCGCGATCCAGAACCTCATCGACAACCCTCTGCGCCGATGCGTCATCGGTTACGTCGCATATTAGCATCGTGACCCCGTCCGGGGTGTCTGGCATCGGCTTCCGGCTGGTGCCGAAGACACGATAGCCATCGCGCAGCAACGCTCGTGCCGTTACCAGGCCAATGCCTGAGGAAGCCCCCGTGACGAGTGCTATGCCGCGTTCCGTTTTGCTCATCGGTTAGTGCTTTCATTTTAGCGTGGAATATCGATGAGCGATAAGTTACTATGAAATTAGTAGTTAGTCACTATCAAAAAGATATCGACATGAAAAATCTTTCGAACCAACCATGCCTGATCGCCAGAAGCCTGGCGCTTGTAGGAGACGCATGGAGCATGCTGATCATGCGCGACGCCCATGCGGGGCTGACCCGCTTCGACGAGTTTCGCAAGAGCCTCGGCATTGCGCCGACCATGCTGACCGGACGGCTTTCAGGCCTGACGGAGGAGGGGCTGCTGGAGAAACGCCGCTATTCCGACCGCCCCCCCCGGGATGAATATCTGCTGACTGAAGCCGGTCGCGATTTTCTGCCGGTCCTGTTTGCGATCGGCGCGTGGGGACGCAAGCATCGCGGTGGCGGTAAGGTGACCCGCTTCTTCGATGCCGAGACCGGAACGGAGATCGATCCCGTCACCATCGACCGCGCGACAGGCGCTCCCGTCGGAACACGCACCATCCGTATCGTCGCACCCGAGTGACGCCTGATGGTTGTTGCCGCCAAACGCCGGTGCCAGATTGCTAGTCGCCTTCGTCGGGAATGTTGAGAAGGTGGCCGCAGGCCTTGCAGTGTACGGCGTCCGTATCGTGCCGCTGCAGCCCGCATTGAGGACAGGGGAACTGCACCTTGTAGGGCCGCACCACTGCCTGGGCGAGCCTGACGAAAAGGGAGATGCCGATGATCATGGTGATGACGGATGTCAGCTTGCCGGCGGTGCCGGGCAGCGTGATATCGCCGAAGCCCGTGGTGGTGATGGTCGCCACCGTGAAATAGAGGGCGTCGACGAAACCCTCGCCGCCCTCTTCCCGGTAGAAGAAGGTGGTATAGACGAAGCCCGTCACCATGAAGAGGAAGACAAGGAAATTCAGGGCGGCGCGGACGACATCCTGAAGATGGCCCCAGCCGGCCCAACGCAGGCCTTCGCGCAGGAGCGGGCTTTTGCCGATCGCCCATAGGCGCATCACCCTGAGGAAGGCGAAGTTGAACAGGATCTCGGGAAACAGGAGCGTCGCGAGGATGACCGCGTCGATCCACGTCATCGGCCTTTTGAAAAATGTCCGGAAGGATGGCGCCGCAAGGGCCCGCGCCAAAAGCTCGGCGCCGATCCATACCGCAATCGCATAGTCGATGATCAGGTAGGAGGGCCCGGTCCTCAGATAAGGTCCGAGAAGAAAGAAGGCGAGGATGCTGAGATCGATAAATGCCAGGAGCGCCTGCCAGCGCAGAGCCCAATAATCGCGGCCCCGCTCCAGGCGCTGCAGTGCAAGCCTGAGCGACCTGAAACTTGAGAAGGTGGATTTTGGCTGGGGGTTCGGCGTATCCATGAGCGGGAAATAGGCCTGCCCCATCGCCGATCAAGCGGCTTTCGGCGCGGTGCGATCATGGCGGTCGATCGTCATCATCACAGTGGAGTCCGCGCGGGAAGCGGTGTATTGACGTCTCGGCAGCCCGGTCGTACCGACCGAACGAACCACCCGACGTCTCATGAGAGCCGACATCACCATGGCCAAAGCCCCCAAGACCGAACATTCCGAACTCGCCGGCGAATTCACCGAGGACGGCATCACTGTGCTTGTCGACATTTTCCGCCCTGCAGGCGGCCAAGGCGACTGGATGCTCGAGGTGATCACCGAAGAGGAGGACGTGACGTCGTGGGACGAACCTTTCGCAACCGACCGCGAAGCTTTCGATGAATTCCTTGCGACGGTGGAGCGCGACGGCATCCGGTCTTTCTTCGACGAAACCGCGACCGATCCGTCGGTGCATTGATGAAGAAAGTCGAAGATCTCACCAACTCGGCCAAGGCAGTCCATGATCGCTATGCCGCCGGCCGGATGGAGCGGGAAATCGTTCGTCAATGGGTGCTGGGGCTGAGCATGTACCCGGAACCGCACGGCAAAAGGGTTCAGGAGGCGTCGGCCTGGTTCAAGCCTCTTCGCGACGGCATGGATCCCGTCGAGCTGAAGATTGCCGATCTTGCCAGACTAGAGGCGATTTACCGCGGTTGAGGCAAATGCGAAATCTGCCGGAGCCTCAGCTCCGCCGGACGAAACCGGCGGAGCCTGCATCGTCAAATTCGTTCACGCCGGGATTCGGGGCTCGTATTCCTTCTTGAGGCGATTCCAGCCATCCCAGAAGGGTTCCGTCTTTGCGCCCGTCAACCGGGCGGCGAGGACGTCGAGATGCATATGCCAGCCTGCGCCGATCATCAGCATGTTGTTGCGGTCGGAGATGCGGCGGTGGATGACGGTGAGCAGGACGTCGCCGCCGATGGTTTCCAGTTCGAAGGAGACCTCGCCGTGCTCTCCCCAGGTGAAGGTCATCTTGCGGGGCGGATCGAGTTCCGTGATGCGGCTCTGCATCCTGTGCTCTTCGGCAAAACCCTCGGGGCGATTGCCGGGTGGATCGGTCAGTTCGTCGTTCCGCCAGACAAGCTCGAAGGGAGACCCCACCTTCATTTCCATGTCGCCCGCAGCCAGCCAACGGCGCCGCAGCTCGCTTTGCGTGAGGTAGGCCCATACCCGGTCGATCGAACCGGGAAGCAGGCGCTCGATCTTGATGGTGGCGGGCTCGGTTACCGCGCCATAGGCACTGATGGTTGCAAGGTCGTTCATTTCTCGTCTCCTCTTTCCGTTTTTTTGGGTCTTGCTGCATCCTCCTCGCGGAGAAGTCTTTCGAGCTCATCCAGTCTGTTGTTCCAGAACCGCTCGTAGAAGCTCAGCCATTCGTGGGCGCCGGCGAGCGGCCCGGGAGCAAGGCGGCAGATATGGGTGCGGCCGCGCACCTCGCGGCGGATCAACCCCGCATTTTCCAGCGCCTTGATGTGCTTGGAGGCCGCCGCAAGCGAGATCGCAAAGGGCTCCGCAAGCTGGCTCACGGTGCGCTCGCCGCCCGCAAGGCTGCGAAGCATGTGCCGGCGCGTCGCATCGCCGAGGGCATGAAAGACATTGTCGAGTTCGGGGGTGCGTAATTCAACCATACAGTTGAATATAGAGGTGAGACTCTCGATAGTCAACCATATGGTTGAATATTTCTCCAGACAAAAACGGCGCGGTGATAAGCCGCACCGTTTCCCCTTGTGGGATTACCCGTCCTAGAACCGGTAGGTCACGCCCGCCCCGACCAGCCAGGGATTGATCTTCGCTTTTCCGGAGAGCGGACCGAGAACATCGTGATCGGCCTTCCAGTCAGTTTCCAGGAAGATCTTCTTCACGTCGAAGTTCACCCCCCAATGCTGGTCGATCATGTAGTCGAAACCGACCTGAAGCGCTGCGCCGACATGATTGTCGACGTCGAGGTTGTGAAAGCCCGCCTTCTCCGACTGGTTATAGAAGAACGAATAGTTGACGCCCGCGCCCACGTAGGGCTTGAAGGCGCCGAAATCGGTGAAGTGGTACTGCAACGTCAGCGTCGGCGGCAGGAGCCAGGCGCGGCCGACCGGAACGCCGACGACGCCGTCTTCCTTGATGTTCGCATAGGTCGTACCGAGGATGAGTTCGGCGGCGATGTTGTCGGTGAAGAAGTAGGTGATATCCAGCTCCGGAATAACCGAATCGGAAAAGGACAGATCAGAACCCGGCACACCGTCGACCGAACCGCGATCCTCAGTGATGACGCCCAAACCGCGTACGCGGATCTGCCACGGGCTTTGCCCAGTCGCCATCTCCTCCGCCGCCGGGGCAACGGGAGCCGGCGTGAGGTCCGCGGCCGCTGCCCCGAATGCGAAAAAAGCCGCGCCCATGCCCGCCAGCCATCTCAGATGCCGTGCGCCATTCCTGTTCATTGGTCTCTCCTGGGATCAAAATCTCTTTGCGAAGACCGGTCTACGGTCCTCCTCGAAGAGTGGGATTGATCAGGATCAACCACGGTTGACGGATGTCAGGTGGAGGCGACACAAGGCGAATTTGTCGCATGTTTCCCGTGTCGGTCAGGCGCGCGACCTGCCTTGGACGGGAGGCAAAGAAAACCCCGCGTCTCGTTTCAAAGACGCGGGGTTCGGGCAGATCGGAAAGACGCGCGGCCTGGGCTTGCTAAATGTGTTTTTCGCTCAGGCCAGCTTGCGTCCGTTCGGCACGATCATGCCCGCGGCACCTTCCAGCCAGCCGGCCTTCAGTTCGAGCGCCAGGAAACGAGAGCGCTCGAAGGGGCCGGGCATGACGAGATGCCGGGTCTTGTCGGCAAAAAAGCCGAACCGTTCATAATAGGCCGCATCGCCGACGAGCAGCACCGCACCATGGCCCCGCTTATGGGCCTCGGTAATCGCCGCACGCATCAATGCTCCGCCGATCCCCTTCCCCTCATGGGCGGAATCGACCGCGAGCGGGCCGAGCAGCAGCGCCTCGATCGGCGCACCCTCGGGCGAAATGCCGGCTTCGACATTCCAAAGGCGCACGGTGCCGATCACATGGCCGGCGCCGTCGCGCGCGACGATTGCCAGACCTTCCGCCGGCACGCGGCCGCGGCGGATCTTTTCAGACGACTTCAACCTGCGATCCGAGCCCATGGCGCGATCGAGCAGGGTTTCACGGGCAACCACGTCGGCCGGTGTTTCGGCATCGATGGCAAAGGTGTTGTTCGGCGCGAAAATTGCGCGGACAGAATCAAGAACAGTGGCCATCTTGGCCTCCCGAACCCAAAACCGTTCAAGGCGGTACTGCGGAAAATTGTGAATTTGCCGCCCCGACTGGTTACGGGGCGGGCGGAAACGAACGTCTTAGATGACGTAGGCCTTGAGCGGCTCGAAGCCGTTGAAGGCGACGGCCGAATAGGTCGTCGTGTAGGCGCCGGTGCCTTCGATCAGAACCTCGTCGCCGATCGTCAGAGAGACCGGCAGCGGATACATGTTCTTCTCGTACATCACGTCGGCCGAGTCGCAGGTCGGGCCGGCCAGAACGCAGGGCTCCATCTCGTCCTGATCGCGTGTCGTGCGGATCGGGTAGCGGATCGCCTCGTCCATGGTTTCGGCGAGACCGCCGAACTTGCCGATGTCGAGGAAGACCCAGCGATGGTTGTCGTTGTCCGACTTGCGCGAGACCAGGACGACTTCCGCCTTGATGACGCCCGCATTGCCGACCATGCCGCGACCCGGCTCGATGATCGTCTTCGGCAGGTTGTTGCCGAAATGCTTGCGCAGCGAAGCGAAAATCGCCTTGCCATACTCTTCCGCCTTCGGCACGTCGCGCAGGTACTTGGTCGGGAAACCACCGCCCATGTTGACCATCTGCAGGACGATGCCCTGCTTGGCGAGCGAACCGAAGACGCGCTTGGCATCGGCAAGAGCCGCATCCCAGGCATCGACCTTGGTCATCTGCGAGCCGACATGGAAGGACACGCCGTAGGACTCCAGGCCGAGCTGGTGAGCGTAGACGAGCACGTCGACGGCCATCTGCGGGACGCAGCCGAACTTGCGCGACAGCGGCCATTCGGCGCCTTCGCCATCGGTCAGCACGCGGCAGAATACCTTCGCACCCGGGGCAGCGCGAGAAATCTTCTCGACTTCCTCATGGCTGTCGACGGCATAGAGGCCGACGCCGAGCGCGAAGGCGCGAGCGATGTCGCGTTCCTTCTTGATCGTGTTGCCGAAGGAGATGCGATCAGCCGAAGCGCCGGCGTCGAGAGCCATCTGGATTTCGGCGACCGAGGCGCAATCGAAGTTCGACCCCATCGAAGCGAGAAGCTTCAGAATTGCCGGTTCCGGGTTGGCCTTGACCGCGTAGTAGATCGCGCTGTCCGGCAGGGCATGACGGAAGGCGTTGAAATTGTCGCGCACGACGTCGAGATCGACAACAAGAAACGGTCCTTCGGGACGCTGGGTCTTGATGAAGTCGAGGATGCGAGCAGTGGTCATCGGTCAGTCCCTTCAAAATCTTCAGGCTCCGGCTGCGAACCGGAGGACAAAGGACGGATGAGAATGCGTACGGACCAGTTGGTGGAGACACCGGTACCGTGAACACGCTCAAACGCGCGATATGTGGATCAACGCCCTGCCACGAGCAATGATCCGGCTTTGTCTGCCTTGGATTGGAGGGTTGTCCCTACCGCACTTCCGGCAATGATGGTGTGCCTCTTCAGTATTGCAGGCTGATGGAAAGCCTGCAGAGACTAGAAAGGCCCGCACCGTCGTTGCTTCAAGATGTCCTCGCATTTCCCGGTTGGCCGGAATAGCGACTGGAGGGGTTAGTTCCAGGTACCTTACCGATGACCTCACCTTAGGGATAAAATCCCAATTCGAGGGTCGGCGGACACCCACAGGCACGTGCGACTTTGGGCAAGCCGGGAGATAAGAATATTCGTCGTCATAATCAAGAGATTTTTTGGCCGTCACTGAAAATTCGCATTGCACAATCGCAAACGACATCCCACCTAGGGCTTCACCAAGCAAGGGGGCGACATTTGGACACTCTGACACGCATGCGGGCCTTCATCGATGTGGTTGAGGCGGAAGGCTTTTCGGCCGCCGCACGACGGACCGGCCGATCGAAGGCGCTGCTGTCAAAATATGTGCGCGAACTGGAAGACGATCTGGGGGCGCTGCTGCTCAACCGCACCACCCGCCAGTTCTCGATGACCGAGGCCGGCCATACCTATTACCGCACCGCCGCCGACATCCTGAAGGAGATCGACAACCTCGCCGATCTGGTGCGCGAGAACAACGCGGACCTCAAGGGACGGCTGCGGGTTTCCGTGCCGCGCACCTTCGTCGACGCCGAAGTGGGCCAGTCGCTCATCGATTTCGCCAAGACGCATCCGGAAGTTTCCCTCGAAATCGTCGCGGAAGACCGGTTCGTCGACCTGATCGAGGAGAATTTCGACCTCGCCATCCGAATCACCAAACTGGAAGATTCCGGCCTGATCGCCAAGAAGCTCTCCGATTTCCGGGTCTATACCGTCGCGACCGCGGATTTCGTCGCCCAATACGGTCCGCTCGAACACCCGCAGGACCTCAACCGGGTTCCCTTCATCATCGACACCAATTCGCGCTGGCACAACAATGTGCGCTTCACGAATGCCGAAGGCTCCACCATTTCGGTCGCCGTCAGCGGTCCGATGGAGGTCAACAGCCCGCAGGCAACGCTGCGGGCCGCCCGCGCCGGCATCGGCGTGGCGATCATCCCCGATTTCATTGCCAATGCCTCGATCCAGTCGGGCGAACTCGTCACCCTCTTCGACGACTACATTGCTAGAGATCGCGGCATCTATGCCGTCTATCCGCATCGCCGCTACCTGCCGGCGAAGGTCAGAAGCTTCGTCGATTTTCTCTCCGCCTGGTTCCGCAGGCAGCATTGAGTCGATAGGCTCGCAGGCGCCCCCGAGTCGAAATTCCGTCTCATTTGCGAGGCAAAGCAGGCGCTGGCGAACCGGGGAGATTCAGACGGAATATGCGTTATAAAATCTCGACAATTGCCGCGCTTGCGGCGACCTGCATGCCGCTTCCCGCGCTTGCCCATCCGCATATCTTCGCGGAAGCAAGGCTGGAGGTGGTGGCCGGCAACGACGGCAATCTCGGCGAACTCCACAATGTCTGGCGCTTCGACGAGGTCTTTTCCTCGAGCGTCCTGCTCGACTTCGACAAGAACACCAATCTCAAGCTGGACGAGAACGAGCTTGCCGAACTCGGCGAGGTGATGCGCAAGTCGCTTGCCGACTACCATTATTTCACAACGATCACGATGAACGGGGCCAATATCGGCGTGCAGCAGCCGGACGTGATCCACGTCTCGCTCGAGGGCAGCCAGATCCTCGTCATCTTCGCGATCAAACCGGAAAAACCGGTCCCGCTGAAGGGCAAACTCGCCTTCGGCATCTATGATCCTTCCATGTACACCTCGATCGACTTTCCGACCGATGGCGACCTGGTGGCGCAAGGGACCGGGTTCTCGCATTGCCAGCACAAGGTGGTGCGTCCGGACCCGGATGAAGTGCTTTCGCAAAACAGCGCCTCGCTGACCGACGCCTTCTTCAGCGATCCGACCGGCACCGACATGTCGAAACTGTTCGCCACCAGACTGGAAGTGACATGCTGAAGAGCCGCCGCACTCTGGCGCTGACCGTTCTTGCGGCGCTGGTGATTGCCGGCGCCGCGCATGCACAATCGCCGCTCGGCGTCGGATCGGCCGAACCGGCATTCTCGGTTGGCGGACCACTCGGCCCCTTCTTCGCCTGGATCAACACGCATCAGCAGGCCTTCTATAGGGCGCTGACGGGCGCGCTGCGAGCGATGCGCGAGGACCCGTGGGCGCTTTCCGGCCTGATCGGCCTCTCCTTTGCGTATGGCGTCTTCCATGCGGCCGGCCCCGGGCACGGCAAGGCGGTGATCTCCTCCTACATGATCGCCAACGAGATCGCGCTGAAACGCGGCATCGTCATCTCCTTCATCTCCTCTCTTCTCCAGGGCGCGGTGGCGATCCTTCTGGTCGGAGCGGCCTTCGTGCTGCTGCGCGGCAGCGGCATCTCCATGACTCAGGCGACCCAGGTCATGGAGATCGCCAGTTTCGCGCTGGTGGCGCTTTTCGGAGCCTGGCTTCTTTTCAAGAAGGTCCGTGCGCTCCGCATGCGCGTGGTGAGCTTGCCGATGGCAGCGCCGGCCGGCCCCGGCCGCGGTTCGACGGGCCTCAATTTCCAGGCGATCGAAGTCGACGATCACGAATATCAGGGCCGAGGCGATTACTGCGAGACCTGCGGCGTCAGCCACATGCCTGACCCGGCGATGCTCGAAGCCAGGGATTTCAGCCTGCGGGAAGCCTGGTCGGCCATCATAGCCGTCGGCCTGCGCCCCTGCTCCGGCGCGATCCTGGTGATGAGCTTCGCGCTTCTGAACAGCCTTTATCTCGGCGGGATACTCTCGGTGCTGGCCATGTCGATCGGCACGGCGATCACCGTGACGATCCTGGCGATGATAGCGGTGGGTGCCAAGGACCTCGCGCTGCGGATCGCCGGCCCCGGTTCGCGGACCGGGCGCCGCATCGGCCATGCGATCGAGATCGGCGGCGCGCTTTTCGTGCTGCTGGTGGGCCTGTCCCTGCTTGGTGCGGCACTTCAGGCCTAACTCAGACCGTCACGACGATCTTGCCTAACTGTTGGTTCGATTCGAGAAAGCGGTGCGCCTCGACGATCTCCTCGAACGGAAAGGTCCTGGCAATAACCGGCCTGAGCAAGCCTTTTTCCAGTCCTGCAAGGATAAATGCCTTGGCGGCCTCCAGCCGAACAGGGTTCCCGGTGATCTCGTGGACGAGATAACCGCGCAGCATCAGGCTTTTGGAAAGCGCGGTAAAAAGCGGAAAGGGCGTCGGCTCGGCGCTCAGGCCCCCATATTCCAGAAGAAGTCCGCCGCGCGACATGGCGGCCGTCAGCGGTTCGAAAATCGGGCCGCCGATCGCATCCAGCACCACCCGGACGCCTTCCGCACCGGTGATCTGCTTTAGACGACCTTCCAGATCCTCTTCCGCCGAAACGACGACATGGCTGGCACCTGCCTGCAGCAATGCCTCTTTCTTGGCCGACGTTCTGGTGATGGCGATGGGGGTCGCGCCGACGAGGTTGGCGATCTGGATCGCGGCGAGCCCGACGCTGCTCGAGGCCGCGGTGATGGCGACGAAATCGCCCTTTGCGACCTGAGCGATGCCGATCAGGGCTCCATAGGCGGTGAGATACGACATCCAGAGGGCGGCTGCGGCCTCGAAGCTCAGCGACGGCGGATGCCTGACCAGCAGATTGGCGGGAAAGCTGACCTGGTCGCCATAAGCCGGCCAGCGGATCATCGAGATCGGCGGCACGATGCTTACGGCGTCACCCGGCGCAAACCCTTCCACACCCTCCCCGACCCTGTCGACGATACCAGCCGCTTCAAGCCCGAGGCCCGAAGGCAAGCTTGGCGTTTCGATATAGGTTCCGGCCCGCAACAGGGCCTCGGCACGGTTGAGGCCGAGCGCCTTGACGCGAATGCGTACTTCACCTTCACCAGGCGGCGGAGCATCGACGGTCTCGATGCGCAGAACCTCGGGGCCACCATGCTCATGGAAGCGAACGACACGTGCCATTCCGTTTCAACTCCGAAATAATTGAATTGAATGAGCTATGACATCCGCTATCACCACGATAAATAGCATCCTTGGCGAGACAGAAATAACCAGGGCTTTCGAATATGGATCGACTGACCAGCATGGCCGCATTCGTCAAGGTCGTCGACTTGGGCTCCTTCGCGGCTGCCGCAGCGGCACTTGATCTTTCCGCTCCCATGATCGGCAAGCACGTGCAGTTTCTTGAACATCGGCTGGGTGCGCGCCTCCTCAACAGGACGACGCGCCGCCAGAGCCTCACCGATCTCGGCCGTGCCTATTACGATCGCTGCCGGATGATCCTTGCGGAAGCCGAAGCCGCCGACGCACTGGCGGTCGATCACCAGTCCGAGCCGCGCGGCAGGTTGCGGGTGGCCATGCCTGTCCATTTCGGACGGCATTGCGTGCTTCCCGTGCTGATGGACTTCGCACGGCAATATCCGTCGCTGGAACTGGATCTCGCTTTTGGCGACCGTTTCGTCGATCTTGCCGATGACGGCTATGACCTGGCGATCCGCACCGGCGAACTGGAAAGCCGCGCCGGCGTCATCGCCCGCCGTGTTGCCCGCCAACCCATGGTCGTCTGCGCCTCACCGGCCTATCTGGAAACCCACGGCCGGCCAAATGCGGCCGAGGAACTCGCCAGCCATCGTGCGGTGATCTATCGGCGGTCGGGACCGGTTCCACCCTGGCTCTTTCCGAGAGACGGGCTGCCGCCGCTGGAAGTGACGCCGCTCAATCGCATCCGGCTGGATGACTTGGATGCGATTGCCGATGCCGCCGTGATGGGCATGGGTTTGGCGTGGGTGCCCTATTGGCTAGTGCGCGAGCGGATCGAGGCCGGCGTGCTGGTCGGGCTCCTTCCGGATCAGCCGCCGTTTCTCTACGATTGCCATGCTCTTTGGCTGCAGACGCCGTATCTGCCGTTGAAGGTCCGGCTCGCCGTCGACGCTCTGGCGGCCGCACTGCCGCGGCTCATGAGAGAACGCGCCTGACTACTTCCGCCGCTGGTAGCGCGCCCTTAGCCAGAAGATCAGGAAGAAACCAAGCAACAGCGCCGCGCCGACGGCGAAACCGAGCACCGGCGAATAATTGCCGATCCAGAGCACCAGCGTCGGCAGGAAATAGATCACCAGTCCCACACAAAGCAGGATGACGGCAGCGGCGGTCGCCTGGGAACGGCTCTCGGGGGTCATGCGGCAGCTCCGTCTGCAATCTCGGCGCGGATATCTTCGAGCCGCCGTTTCTGCCTGTCTTCCGCGTCAAAATTCTCCGGCGCCAGCCAGGCCTCGAAAGCGGCCTTGATGATCGGCCATTCCGTATCGATCATCGAGAACCAGGCCGTATCGCGGTTGGCGCCGCGGGAGATGACATGCTGGCGGAAGACGCCCTCGAAAGTGAAGCCGTAGCGCAGCGCCGTCACCTTGCTCGCCTCGTTTTCGTTGTGGCATTTCCACTCGTAGCGACGGTAGTCGAGATCGTCGAAGACGTGCTTTGCCATCAGGTAATGCAGCTCGGTCGACATGGGCGACCGCTTCATTGCCAGGCCATGGGCGACGGAACCGACTTCCACCACGCCGTTCTTCGGATCGGGGCGCATGTAGCTCGCCATGCCGACAATCGCACCGGTGGCGTTTTCGCGGGCGACAAGCGTCACGAAACTGGAATTGATGCGGGCGTTCTCCAGCCACGCCCCCAGTTCTTCAGCCGATCCGTAGTCGTCATTGGGGAAATATTTGAGCAGCGTATTGATGCCTTCCGCGCCACCAAGTGCCTGCCAAAGACCGGAAAGATGCGCTTGCCTGTCATAGGGTTCGAGCGTGACGAAACTGCCCTTCAGTGTAACGGGTGCGGGTGCACCCACTTTGTAATTCTTGAGATCGCGCATGGAAGGCCTCTGTCTTGACGAACAGAGGCTTAGGCCAGCGCAAGGGGAAAGGCAACGGGGCCTCCGATCGCCCGCCGAGCGGCTGGGGCCGAAGGGGAGCGAATTCTACCGCCGCGGTTGATCGAGGCCGCTCCGCCAGCTGCCGGTCGCCAATGCGAAGGGCGACCACTCCTCAAGCTCGTAGCGAATGGGCAGGGCATCGGCCCGCCAGACGAGCCTGCGTGGGCGGAACCGCCAATAGCGTTCGGCGCCTTCAAGCTGTTGGCCTTCCGGATGATCGAAGAGCAATTCGGCGTCGCCGGTCATCTGCAGCAGGCCGCCCGTCGAGAAGTCCGTAAAAACAAGCCCTGCACGCGGATTGATCGCGATATTGCCAAGTGTGTTGAAGAAGCGGTTGCCGACGAAATCGGGTATCGTCAGCCAGCCGTCGTCCCCCACATGCACGAAGCCCGACCGGCCGCCGCGATGGGAGACGTCGACCTGACGCTCGCCCGAAAGATCGGCATAGGTCGCGACGAAAAAGGTATCCGCCTGCCGCACGAGAGCAAGCGCGGCTCCTTCGAGCGTGGAGCTTTCTCGCGGGGGCACGACGGAAGGCTTTTCCGGCTCGCGGACGAACCGGACCTGCCGAAGCTGGATATATTTCGGGCAATTGCCGAAGCTCTGCTGGACAGAAAGATCGAAGCCTCCGGCATGCCGGCGTAGTGTCCCGTTCAACCGGTTGCGGCGGCGGGTGCCGAGATCGATGCCGAGAAGTGCCAGAGACGCCCCGTCATCCATGCCGGTTTCGGCTGGATCGGTAAAATCCCTTTCCAGATCGACGGAAAGCCTGGCGGAATCCGGCGCATGGAGAAAACCCGGCAGACCGGCACGAAGGGTGGCCCAGACGTCGCCGTCCGGATCCACGGCTCCCAACACCGCCATCGGCAGCAGAGGATAAAATTCCCGATGCTGATCGATCAGGTGGCCGCGCAACACGTGGCGCCCGACCTCGTCCATCCGCGCTTCCACGCCAAGCCGCGTCTGGAGAGCGATTTCGCCGTGATGCCATGGCGAGGGAGGCAGGATCGGGCTGTCCATGGGTTACTCCTCAGGCTGCAAGGCCAACCGGCGTCTTCTGGAAATCGACAAAGCCCGGCAGCGCCTCGACACGATCCAGCCAGGCGCGGATATTCGCATAGTCTGCGAGGTCCACGTCCCCTTCCGGAGCGCGCGCCACGTAGCTGTAAAGGGCGATGTCGGCGATGGTCGGGCCTTCGGATGCGATCCAGTATCGGCCGTCCAACTCGGTCTCGATCAGGGCCAGAATGGCGTGGGAACGAGGAATGACCTCCTCCGGGCGATATGGCGCCTTGAATACGGTTATGAGCCGCGCCTGAGCCGGTCCATGGGCGATCTGCCCGGCGGCAACCGACAGCCACCGCTGGACCGCGGCAGCGCCCCTGGCGTCCTCGGGGAGCCAGTCTTTTCGTCCGGCCTTCTTCGCAAGATAGACGAGAATGGCATTGGAATCGCAGACGATGGTACCGTTGTCGTCAAGTACCGGAACCTGGCCGAACGGGTTCAGCTTGAGGAAGTCGGCCTGCTTGTGCTCCCCCTTCGAAAGATCGACGAAGACCAGCTCGTGATCGATGCCGAGCAGCGACAGAAAGAGCCGCGCACGATGCGCATGGCCCGACAGCGGATGGTAGTAGAGCTTCATCAGAGCCTCCTGAATGCAGTGACCTCGCCATAGTGATTGTTAAGCGATTCGTTGGTAAGATAGAAAAACGGCACTGAACAATTTCAAAAACTGAAATAATAAGCGGAGGCTCTATGGACCGGTGGCAGGCGATGCGGGTGTTCGTGCAGGTGGTGGACAGCGGCGGGTTCGCCCCGGCCGCCAAGCTCCTGCATATGAGCCCTCCCTCGGTGACGCGGGCGGTGGCCGGGCTCGAGGACCTGATCGGCACGCGTCTTCTCGTCCGCACGACCCGCTCGTTGAAGCTGACTGCGGCGGGCGAAGGTTATGTCGCCGATTGCCGCCGTATCCTCGCGGAAATCGCGGAGGCGGAAGCCAATGCGGCAGGCAGTTTCACGCAGCCGGCCGGTTTGCTCACCGTCACCGCACCCGCGCTTTTCGGGCGCATTCATGTGCTGCCCATTATTCTGGAGTTCCTGAACCGTTATCCCGCCATGCAGGTGAGAACCGTCTTCGTGGACCGGGTCACCAATCTCGTGGAAGAGGGCCTGGACGTCGCCGTCCGCATCGCCACTCTGCCGGCCTCCGGCCTGATTGCCCGCCGGGTCGGATCGATCAGGCAGGTGCTTTGCGGCTCGCCTGACTATTTCGCCCGCCGTGGCGAACCGGAAAAGCCGGCGGATCTGGCGAGCCACGCCATCATCGGGCGCGACGGACTGTTCGGGCACTCCGAATGGCTGTTCGGCAAGGACAGCAGCATCCGCGTGCCGGTGAGCCCCAGGCTCATCTGCAACACGAACGACGCGGCGATCGCCGCAGCGGTGGCGGGCTGGGGCCTATCCCGGTTCCAGTCCTATCAGGTCGCTCCGGAAATCGAAGCGGGCCGCCTCAGGATCGTGCTTGCGGAATACGAGCGCGAACCGGTGCCGATCCATATCGTGCACGCGGAGGGACGAATGGTTTCGGCCCGCGTGCGGGCCTTCGTCGACTTCGCCGTCGAGCACTTTCGACGGCGGGCCGGCATGGATGCGGGAGCCGCATGAGCAAGGTGAGGTTTGGAGCGGTCCTTCCGCTCAGACCTTCACTTTCGCTGCCGAGACCGTCGCGTCGATATGATCGATCAGCGCATCCGGCAGGCCGAGGCGACCGGCAAGCAGATCGAGATAGCCGCGTTCGGCGCGGGTATCGGGATCGATCGTCACCCGGGTCGCGGTATACAGCTCGACCTTCTGTTCCTCGGTGCCGGCCGCTGCGATCAGATCATCCATGTCGACCGGGTTGGAGAGTTCCTGTTCGATGAAGGCTTCGGCCTCCGAACCGAGGTCGACCGCATGTACCTTGTCCATGATATTGGCCCGCTCGGCCGCATCGATATGGCCGTCCGCTTTGGCGGCGGCGATCATGGCGCGCACCAACGTCAGTGCAAAATCATTGCTGAGCTGCGACGACTGCGGGCTGAACGGCGAGTCGGCCGGCGGCGCAAGCAGAGGCGTTTCGGCCTGCGGTGCCGGCTGCGGAACCGCCTCCGGCGACTGGCCGGACTTGTAGTTCTTGTAGGCGAGATAACCGAGACCGGCGATCGCCGCGATGCCGCCGACGGTCGCGACATTGCCGGCGAGGTTGCGGCCGGTCTTCGTGCCGAGGAGTGCGGCAACGATCGCGCCGGTCGCCATCGGATTGTTCTTCGCAAGCTGGGTCGCCTGCCCTGCCCTGTCCTTCACGCTTCCCGACATGCCGGGTATCTGCGATCCCAGAAATTGGTCCAGAAGCTTTTTCGCGTCGAACATCGTCATCTCCCTGTTTGTGTTCCCGGGAAGATAGGAATGCGATTGTGAAATTACAAAGACGGGTACTGGCGCCAGATGCCGCCGGAGGCCTGCGAATGCCGCAACGGAAGGTGGCCGTTATTGCGCGTGCTGCGGCAATCCGTCGGTGATGTCGTAGTAGTCGCCCTTGTCGGCCACGAAGATATGCATGCGCAACTGCGTCCTCGTCGCCGTGTCGAAAGCGCCCATCGCTACGGCGATCCAGTCCCTCTGCGGCGGGTCCCAGAACAGCGAAGAACCGCAGGTGGTGCAAAAACCCGCCTGACCTTCTCGGAAGACTGATACCAGCCGACATTCTCAGCGCCATGAACCGTCAGTCGATCCTTCGGCACATCGGTGGACGCGAAATAGTGGCCGGAATGCTTGCGGCATTTGGAGCAGTGGCAGGCATCCGGCGCGGAGAGTTCCCCCTCGACCTCGAAGGTCACCGCGCCGCAGAGGCATGAACCCTTGTGCATGCCGGCCCCTCCCGAGCGACACGCCGACCTCGGAATGAAGCCGACTAGGCCTTCAGCGCCGCCGCTTCCGAAGCGAGCTTGGTGATGCCCGCCCAATCGCCGGCCGCGACAAGCTCCTTCGGCGCGACCCACGAACCGCCGACGCAGACGACGTTCGGCAGCGAGAGATAATCGTTGGCGTTTTTCAGCGATACGCCGCCGGTCGGGCAGAAGAGCGTGCCGGCAAGCGGCGAGGACAGCGCCTTGAGGTAAGGCGCACCGCCAGCCTGCTCGGCGGGGAAAAATTTCATGACGCTGTAGCCCGCTTCGCGCAGCGCCATGACTTCGCTCGCGGTCGCCGCACCCGGCAGCAGCGGGACATCGGAAGCATCTGCCGCAGCCGCAATGCCCGGCGTCACGCCGGGGCTGACGATGAAGGTCGAGCCCGCCCTGACGGCCGCATCGAAATCCCTGGCGTTCAGGATGGTGCCTGCGCCGACATTGGCGCCTTCGACTTCGGCGGCGACGGCCTTGACCGCATCAAGGGCGGCGGGCGTGCGCATGGTGATCTCGATCGCCCTGAGGCCACCAGCCACGAGCGCCCGGGCGAGCCCCACGGCCGATTTCACATCGTCGACGATCAGCACCGGCACCACCGGCTGCAGTTTCAGGATGGAAAGCAGCTTTTCGGTCTTGCTTTCGGTCTGGCCGGCCATGGCGATCATCTCCGCTAAAACGATTGAAATCTCGGGGTGGGAGATAACGCCCAAGTCCGTCATTGTCGAGAAAAAATGCCGTGCGCCGGCCAAGTGGGTTTGCCAAAATGCGAGTTTGCACTAGGGTTGCGGAAGGGTTGCAAAAGTTCCCGAGCAAGACAGGCGGCCATGGCCAAGGAAATCGAACGCAAGTTTCTGGTGACCGGCGACGGCTGGCGCTCCGAAGTCTCGTCATCTTCCAATTTTCTGCAGGCCTATATCGCCTCCGGCGACGATCGCTCGGTGCGCATCCGCATCATGGACGGCAAGCGCGCCAAACTCACCATCAAGATCGGCGCGAGCCTGATTGCCCGCGACGAGTTCGAATACGAAATCCCGCTCGCCGATGCCGAGGAGATGGCGAAAACCGCCGTCGGCGTGGTCTTGGAAAAGACCCGGCACGAGGTCAGGCATGCCGGCTATGTCTGGGAGGTGGATGTCTATGACGGTGCCTACAAGGGGCTTGTGGTGGCCGAAGTCGAAATGGAGGACGAGAAGGCGAACCCGGAACTGCCGGACTGGCTGGGAAAAGAAGTCACCGGCGACCGGCGCTATTCCAACCTCGTCATGGCAACCGAAGATCTGAGCGCGGAGCTGGCCGATGGCTTATCGTCTGCAACCCGCTAAACGCTTCACGGCCGAATTTTGCTCGGTGGCGGAAAGCCAGATCACCCGCGCGATCCATCTGCTCGAAGAACAGCCGGGCGGCCCGCACGAGGCGGTACACGATGCCCGCAAACGCTTCAAGCGGGTGCGCGCCCTCTATCGGTTGATCCAGTCCGACGCCAGCGAGTTCCGCCGGCAGGAAAACGCCCGCATCCGCGACATGGCGCAGACACTCTCCGCGGTCCGAGATGCGACCGCGCTGGTCGAAACGGTCAACTACCTCGCGGAACATGCGACCTCGCCGGAAAAACTCGCAGCGCTGACGGTGGCGTCGAAGGCACTGACGGAACGGCGCGACCGGATCGCTTCCGAAGAACACGATCTCCCCGCCAAGATGGCGGCGGCGATCGCGACCTGCAGGGAAGCTATTGCCGCGCTTGGAGAACTCGACCTCGACGACGACCCGCGCAAGACGGCGAAACGCCTTGCCACGGCCTGGAAGAAACAGCGGTTGAGGGCGCTCGCGGCACTTGCCGCCTGCGAGGAACATGCCGACGCCGAAGTCTATCATGACCTGCGCAAAAGCGGGCAGACCTACTGGATGCACCTGTCGCTGCTCGGCCCGATCTGGCCTTCGGCAATGCTTGCCAAGCAGATGCAGGCAAAGGAACTCGTGGACCTGCTCGGCCACGAGCACGATCTTTCGGTGCTGACGGGGCTAGTCAATGAAAGCCCCGAGCTTTTCGGCGACAGCGGCACGCTGGCCCTCGTCCTCGGCGCCATCATCGCCCGCCAGCAGACGCTCCGCCATGAAGCGGTCGAAAGGGCGCACGAGGTCTTCGCCGATGGTGCGGAGACCGAAAGCGCCCTGATCCGCCTCCTTTGGGAGAGAGCGGCAACCGCACCGCGAAAGGCAAAAAGCCACAGGGCGAAATTCAACGGCAAGGTCGACAAAGAAAGCGCGTTGCGCGGATAGTCGCGAAGCTGTATTTCAGCGCCATGACAGACAATCTTGCTTTATCGCGCCCGGAAACATCCGGCGCCTTTCTCGTAGCCGCGCTCTATCATTTTGCGCGCTTCGACCGGTTTGAGAGTTTTCGCGAACCGCTGCAGGCCTTCTGCGACGAGCACGGCATCAGGGGAACGCTGCTTATTGCCCGCGAAGGCATCAACGGCACCGTTGCCGGCTCCGACGAGGCCATCAGGGGTCTCCTCGCCTATCTCCGAGCACAGCCGGAATTTGAAAAGCTGGAGCACAAGGAAAGCCGCGCCTCCAAGATGCCTTTCCTGCGAATGAAGGTGCGGCCGAAAAAGGAAATCGTCACCATGGGCGTCGAGGACATCGACCCCAACCGGATCGTCGGCACCTATGTGGAGCCGAAGGACTGGAATGCCCTGATTTCCGACCCCGAAACGATCATCATCGACACCCGCAACGACTACGAAACGGCGATCGGCATCTTCCAGGGCGCAGTCGATCCCAAGACCAAGACGTTTCGCGAGTTTCCCGACTGGGTGAAAAACAACGAAGGCCTGCACAACAAGCCGAAGATCGCCATGTACTGCACCGGCGGCATCCGCTGCGAAAAGGCGACGGCCTTCATGAAGGAACAGGGCTTCGACGAGGTCTATCACCTCAAGGGTGGCATCCTGAAATATCTCGAGGACGTGCCCGCGGAAGAAAGCCTCTGGGAGGGCGCATGCTTCGTCTTCGACGAGCGCGTCTCGGTGGAGCATGGCCTGAAGGAAGGCAATCACAAGCTCTGCCACGCCTGCCGCAACCCGATCACGGCGGAAGAGGTCACCTCACCCCATTACGAGGAAGGGGTCTCCTGTTCGCACTGCTACGACACCCGCACGGAAGAAGACCGCGAGCGCTACCGGCAACGGCAGCACCAGATCGCCCTCGCCAAGAAGCGCGGCCAGAAGCATATCGGCGGGTGAGGGAGCTACTACTCCTCGATGCTATCAAGCTCCAAGTATCGATCCAGATGTCGTAGCCACTTCCGCTCGACGGCGGCTTCAATGTCGATATCATTCACGCGCAGATAGAGTACAAATTGCCCGAACAAATCGGCCGCTTCGTTTTCCAAAGCTTCGCGGGTGCCGCCCGATCCATCGGCGTTCGCTCGGGCCTGTCCGTTTATGAGCAGATGCTCAGCGGTGAGTTCCCCAAGCTCCTCTGTCAGTTTGAGCAGATACCAATCCGGGGTGCGCGTGATGTTGTGCACCCGTGCGTAAAGCTCTCCGACGCGACCGATGCGATCGCTTAATTCGCCGAATGTCGCAGTCATTCCCTGCCACCCTGATCTTTTCTAAACCCATGCCAAGTGGTTTAGCAGGTGCTTGCGACAGGATCGTTGCGGGGCATTCTCCGAAACCTACTCCTCGAAGCGGCTCTCGGCGTCGCGATCGCGGTCGTATCGTCGTTTGAGCGGAAACGGCGGCAACCAGGATTCGCGACGGATGGTCCAGAGTTCGTAGGTCGGCATCAACTGGTCAGGAGCATCCAGGGAGCCCAGGTTCACTTCGATTTCGTCGGCAGAGCGTGCGAAAACGGACGAGCCGCAATGGGGGCAGAAAAATCGCCCCCCATAGTCGCGCGTTTCGCCATCGATCGTCACCGCATCCTGGGGAAAGATCGCGGACGCGTGGAAAAGGGCTCCATGATGCTTGCGGCAGTCGAGACAGTGGCAAAGGCCGACCCGGTACGGGGAGCCCGACGCCACGATCCGGACTTTGCCGCACAGGCAACCACCCGTAAACCGGTCCATGCTGCGTCTCCTTCAAAATCGGGCGGGCAGATGGCTGCAACGAACAAGGCTGCCCACGCCGCCGGATCACAATATGCGCGCCCGGGATGAACGCAATATCCGCTTCCGGCGGAAAGCATTCCGCTACCATCTCAACCAGCTCGACATCCCTGTGTTGAGGAAGCGAACTTCCCGGCAGGAAATAGGCCGGGCTCAGGCCGCGCTCGCCCCGTCCGGCATCCGGCCGCCGCGATAGATGCTGTCGATCTCTTCCGCCGACATGGGCTTGCCGAACAGATAACCCTGCAGTTCGTCGCAACCGCTGAGCCTCAGCGCCAGCGCCTGGTTCCTCGTCTCGACGCCTTCGGCCGTGACGGGGATGTTGAGCGACCGGGCAAGCGCGACGGTCGCCTGCAGCGTGTCCATCGCGGTACCGCCCTCGTCCAGTGCATGCACCATCGACTTGTCGATCTTCATCCGATGAAAGCCGAACTGACGGAGATATCCGACGCTCGAAAAACCCGCGCCGAAGTCATCGAGCGCGATCTTTACCCCGAGGTGTTTCAGCTTGGCGAGCGCGGCGCGGGCGCGCGACGGGTTCTGGATGAAGTAGCCCTCGGTCATTTCCAGCGTCAGGCGCGACGGATCGGTGCCTGTCTTGCGGAAGACGGAACCGACATGCAGCGCGAAGGCCGGATCGCGGAACTGGCCCGGCGAAATGTTGACGGCGAGTTTCAGCTCCGGCCACTGCGCCAGCGTCTCGCAGGCGCGATGCAGCACGAACAGGCCGAGCTGGTCGATCAGGCCGGTGGACTCGGCGATCGGAATGAAGACGTCCGGCGGAACCGGCCCGTATCCCCTTCGGTTCCAGCGCGCCAGCGCCTCCACCCCGATCAGCCTCCAGGTGGCCGCGTCGACGACGGGCTGGTAGACCACGTGCAGCTCGCGCCGTTCGATGGCAATCCTGAGGTCGACTTCGAGCTGGTTGCGCTCTTCGCGCTCGGCATCCATTTCGGGATGGAAATATTCGGTGCGGCCGCCGCCGCCATCCTTGGCGCGATACATGGCCATATCGGCATGGCGCACCAGTTCCTCTCCCGAAACCTTGCCATTGGGCGACACCGCTACCCCGATGCTCGTGCCGATCGTTGCGACCCGCTCGCCGATCAGGAAGGGTTCGTCGAAGAACCCCAGGATGCGGTCGCTGATCACCTCCACGACCTTGGCGACCTCCCCGGTGGACAGCGCAATGGCAAACTCGTCGCCGCCGACGCGAGCGAGAACCGTGTTCTCTCCCACCAGCGTCTTGAGGCCCGCAGCCACACCGCGGATCAGCTTGTCGCCGGTGGCGTGGCCATAGGCGTCGTTGACCTCCTTGAAGCCATCGAGATCGAGATAGAGCAGCACCACATGGCCGTGCTTGCGGCGGCTCTCCGCCACCAGATCGCCGAGTGCGGCAAAAAAGCCGGCCCGGTTCAAGAGCCCGCTCAACCGGTCGGTCATGGCGAGATGCCGCGCCGCCGCCTCGTCGGTTGCCAGGCGGTTCAACGTCTTGCTGCCGCTGACGAAAAGCAGCAGGAAGAACAGGCCGACCATCACAAGAGCGCCGTAGACAAGCGGCCGTACTTCGGAATAGCCGAGATTTCCCGGCAGGCGCGACTGCCAGACGAGCCGCTGCAGCAGCCTTCCATGCATGTTGCGCAGCTCCACCACATTCGGCGTCGTCTCCCCCGCATCGGCAAAACGCAGGCCGTCGATGACATAGGTCTCGGCAAGCTTCTCGACCTTTGCAGCATCAAGGTGGCGCGCGAAGATGAGGAAACGCCGGCCCTCGTGCGGCTGCTCCAACTGCCCCTCCTTGGGGCGGATCAGAGCCACGCCGACCGCCGCAACACCGGTTTTCGTCTGCACGAAGGCCGAGGCTTCCGGCAGCGTTTCGGGTCCTGCTGAACTTGCCGTGTCGAACATGGTCCATAGGGAGGAATCGAAATAGTCGCGCGGTACCCAGGAAGCAGGCGCCCCGTCCTGATACGACATCACGACGTTCTGATCCTTGTCCATGACGATTGCGACATCGAAGAGATCGCTGTTGGAGGTCATGTCGCCGTAGTTGCTGATGATCCAGCTCTGGTCACCGGCATAGACGAACTGCGCAGCGTCGTCCCAGGCCGCATAATCGTTCAGCGTCGCATGAAGCTGACTGCGGAACGTCTGGATGGCGCCGGAGGTCGTTTCGCGCGAGCGCGCGTCGTCCGCACGGTTGGCGTAGTCGGCGATGCGGTCGAGTGCGGTCAGGATGAAGATCGTCACCAAGACGACGACGATCGCGAATGCGAACAGCATCGACGTCACGGCAGAACGACGGCCGACAGAAACGGTGCGCCGAAAACGTGACGAAAGAAGCGGCATGGAAGACCTCGTTGGGTCCTACATCTTTCGCGGGTATTCCTTCAGATAGCGTTAAAAAGAAAGGCCGGACCTCCTACGGGAGGCCCGGTCCACAAGAATTTTCTGAAATTCAATTACCAGGCGGCGATGACGGCGCCCTTGAACTGGGTGTTGACGAATTCCTTCACCTCGACGCTGTGATAAGCTTCGAGCAGCGTCTTCAACCAGGCAGCATCCTTGTCCTTGGACTTGACGGCGATGACGTTGATGTATGGCGCCTTCTCGCCTTCGCGGGCGATCGGATCCGTCTTCGGGTTGAGGCCGGCCTCGAGCGCATAGTTGGTGTTGATGACGGAAGCATCGACGTCATCCAGCGAGCGCGGAAGCTGGGCGGCGTCCAGTTCGGCGAACTCGATCTTCTTCGGGTTCTCCGTCACATCGGCCGGACCGATCTTCAGACCCTTGGCGGCATTGACCTTGATGAGGCCCTGGTCGGCGAGGATCAGCAGCGCACGGCCGCCATTGGTCGGGTCGTTCGGGATGGCGACGGTTGCGCCTTCCTTCAGTTCGCCGAGGCTTTTGACCTTCTTGGAATAGACGCCCATCGGGAAGTTGACGGTCTGGGCGACGCTGACGATATCGAACTTCCGGTCGGTGACCTGGTTGTCGAGATAGGGTTTGTGCTGGAAGGAGTTGGCATTCAGCTCGCCATCCGCCAGCGCCTGGTTGGGCACGACGTAGTCGGAGAATTCGAGGATCTCGATATTGAGGCCCTTGCCGGCCGCAATTTCCTTCACCTTTTCCATGATCTGGGCATGCGGACCGGGCGTCACGCCGATCTTGATGTCTTCGGCGAGCGCCGGAGCGACGGCGAAGGCGGCAAGTGCCGCGGCGATAATGAGCTTCTTCATGAGTGTCTCCTTTGGTTTGGTCTTTTCCAGTCTTGGGAGGCTGGTATTTCGAAAATCAGGTCTTGCGGTTGCGCTTGTCGAAGCGTCGGGCAAGCGCGTCACCCGCACTTTGCACGAGTTGCACGAGCACGATCAGCACCACCACGACGGCGAGCATCACTTCCGGCATGAAACGCTGGTAACCATAGCGGATGCCGAGATCGCCCAGTCCCCCGCCGCCGACCGCGCCGACCATCGCCGAATAGCCGATCAGGCTGACGATCGTCATGGTGAAGCCGAGCGTGATGCCGGGTTTTGCTTCCGCCAGCAGCACCTTGAAGACGATCTGCAGCGGCGTCGCACCCATGGCGCGCGCAGCCTCGATCAGCCCCTTGTCGATCTCGCGGATCGCTGCCTCGACGAGGCGCGCGAAAAACGGAATGGTAGCAATCGTCAAAGGGACGATCGCCGCATTGGTTCCGATCGAGGTGCCCGTCACGAGCCGCGTGAAGGGAATGATCGCCACGACCAGGATGATGAACGGGGTCGAGCGCGCCGCATTGACGATCGCGCCGATGACGCGGTTGCTGACCGGCGCCGGGAAGAGTTCCCCCTTGCCGCTGGTCGCCAGGAAGACGCCGATCGGCAGGCCGACGAGCGAACCGAGAAGCCCGGCGATCGCCACCATCTGCAGCGTCTGCAGGAGCGACTTCGAAAGCAGGCTGAAGAGCATATCAGGCGACATAGCCGAGCACCTCCGTCTGCAGGCCGGTTGCGGTATAGAAGCGATTGGCGCGTTCCAACACGGCGGGATCGGCCGGATAGGCGACGACCAGCGAACCATAGGGCTCGCCGGCGATCTCCTCGATGGAGCCGGCCAGGATGTTGACGTCGGCGCCGAGTTCGGCGACCAACCGCCCGGTCAGGGGTTGGAAGGCCGTCGAACCGAAGAAGATCAACCGCACCAGAACGCGGTCGCCGATCGACGGCTGCGGCTTCAGCTTCGACCCGACCCATTCCGGCAGCTTGGTGCCGAGTGCGGCGGAAAGAAGCGAGCGCGTCGTCTCGTGCTTTGCGCCGGTGAAGACGTCGAAGGTGCGCCCCGCTTCCACGATCTTGCCGCGGTCGATCACGGCGACGTCGGAGGCGATCGTCTTCACCACCTCCATTTCATGGGTGATGAGCAGCACGGTGAGACCGAGCTCCGCATTGATCCGTTTCAGGAGGTCGAGGATCGACTGGGTGGTTTCCGGGTCGAGCGCCGAGGTCGCTTCGTCGGATAGCAAGAGCTTCGGCGACGTGGCGAGCGCCCGGGCAATGCCGACGCGCTGCTTCTGACCACCGGAAAGTTCCGCCGGATAACGCTTGGACTTGTCGCCGAGGCCAACGAGATCGAGAAGCGGCGTCACCTTGTCACGGATCGACTTGCCGTCAAGGCCGGCGATTTCCAGCGGCAGTGCGACATTTTCGAAAGCCGTGCGCGAGGACAGGAGGTTGAAATGCTGGAAGATCATGCCGACCTGGCGGCGCAGGTCGCGAAGGCCGGTTTCCGAAAGCCCGCCGACCTCGATACCATCGACGACGACGCGGCCCGAGGTTGCCTTTTCGAGGCCGTTGACGAGGCGGATCAGGGTGGATTTGCCGGCGCCGGACCGGCCGATAATGCCGGTGATCGCGCCGCGCGCAACCGAGAGGTCGACGCCGTCAAGCGCGGTGAACTGGTTCTCATCGTCGGTGCCGAAACGCTTCGTCACGGCTTCGAAGGAGACCATTGGCGGAGCAGCATTCGGCAATGGTTCGGGCGGCGCCGATAGGCTGCCCGCCTGCGCTTGCTGCACTGTCTGGTTTGTCGGGTTCATTTGAGAGCTCATTTCAGCCGCGCAAACTGGCGCAGCTCAGGTCACGGAAAAGGATATGCTGCTGCTCAGCAACACATTCGACGTGTGAAGCGCCGATCTACCATTCTCCAGGGCCCTCTTTCAACGACTGATATAGAAGCCTGCCATGCGGCGGCTTGTCGCTTTATCGCATTGCGACGCAGCAAATGCCGAGGAAAGAAATTCTAGCGGATTACTATGCATTAAAAAATGTATGCCGGGGACGCCGGCCCGACCGGTTCAGGCAGAAGACTTGCCTGATTTCGCCGTTCGCACCGCACCAGAATTGCCTTTTGGAAACTCGGCCGCGAGATCGCGATACCACTTGCCGCTTTTCTTGATCGTCCGTTCCTGAGTTTCGTAGTTCACGTGGACGAGCCCGAACCGCATCCGATAACCTTCCGCCCATTCGAAATTGTCCATCAGGCTCCAGGCGAAATAGCCCTTCATCGGATAGCCATCCGCAATCAGATCGGCCACCACCGAAAGATGCTGGACGTAATAGTCGAGACGCGGCTGGTCATCCACCTCACCGTTCACCGGCTCCATGTTGTAGCTCGCGCCGTTTTCGGTGATGTAGCAATCCGGCAGGTCGTAGCGGCGGTAGAGGTCTTCCACCAGCAGCTTCAGGCCCGGCGCATAGACCTCCCAGCCGATGTCGGTCTTGACGTCGCTGGCGCGCTTCGCCTCCACCGTCCAGGGGAAATCGCCCTTGCGTTCCGCATCGTCGTGGACACGCAACGGCGTGTAGTAGTTGAGGCCCCACCAGTCGAGCTTCTGGCTGATGATCTTGAGGTCGCCCTCCTCGACCGCCGGCATGCGGTCCCCGAGCGCTTCCAGGAATTCCTTCGGATATTCGCCCTTGAAAACCGGATCGAAAAAGGCACCGTTGTGGAACTGGTGAGCGCGTTCGCCCGCGGCGAGGTCGGCAGGGCTGTCGGAGCCCGGAATGACGGAATTGGCATTGATGACGATGCCGACGGGCACATTCGGCGAGACCTGGCGGATCGCCTCGACGCCAAGTCCGTGGGCGAGATTGACGTGATGCATGGCGTGAAGGGCGGCCTGCATGTTCTTTTCCCCCGGCGCATGGATGCCGTAGAGATGGCTGAGCCAGACGATGCACCACGGCTCGTTGAAGGTTGCGACCGCGTCCAGACGATCGCCGAACCGGTCCATGACCACCTTGGTATAGCGCTGGAAGGCGTGAGCCGTGGAACGGGCAGCCCAGCCGCCCTCGCCCATCAGCGACAGCGGCAGGTCCCAATGGTAGAGCGTCGCATAGGTCTTGATGCCGCGCGCCTTAGAGCCGTCGATCAGCCGGTCATAGAAATCGAGGCCCTTTTCGTTGATCGGGCCCGTACCCTCCGGAATGATGCGCGGCCAGGCGATCGAGAAACGGTATGCTTCGACGCCCATCTCCTTGATGAGATCGAGATCCTGTTCCCAGCGATTGTAGTGATCGCAGGCGACGTCGCCATTGTGGCCCTGATAGACCCGGCCGGGCATGTTCGAGAACGCATCCCAGATCGACGGCTTGCGGCCATCGGCCTTGGTCGCCCCCTCGACCTGATAGGAGGCGGTTGCCACGCCGAACAGGAAATCGCCGGGAAAACGGGAGGCGAATTTTTTCGGATCGGTCACTGGCGGCCTCCTGTTTTACCGTTGGCGGCACTCGCCGGCCGGGAACTGTGACGTTGCAGTAAATCCCCGGGATGAAATGTCAATACCGATCGCCCGCCGCAAAAGGCAGCGCTCCTCTTAATTAGAGTGATCTTAAGATGTCGTGACTATCGTGATTTTTCCTGGAGAGGAGGAGACATGCGTTAATGCTGCGCATTCCGAAAAGCATGCTTCGAAAGGGAATGTATATCGAGGCAGTGGAATGTCCGACAACGGAGTTCTCACTGCGGCGTTTCCTGCTTCAATCGGATGAAGTCCTGCGGTCGATCCTCAATTCCTCGGCAAGCCACCTTCTGGTCAATTGTGCGAGAAGCACTGTAAAAATCGATAGTTTGGGAGGGCGGCCGGACCTTGCCGATCCCGACCGGCCCGACCCATCGGTCAAAATCGCAGACCGGGTGGCGGTGAGGCAGGAAGTCTCCAAGGCGACAGAGGCGCTGCGGGAAGAATTTCGTCTTATCATTTCCGGAAGGGTCGACTTGAACCGCCTTGGCCCGACAGCCATGGAGATCGGCGCCAGTCTGGAGGCCTCACCCGATATCTTTCTCGAAGTGACGCGGCTCAAGAGCAAAGACGAGGGAACCTATGTGCACTCTCTCGCCGTCAGCGCGCTGATGACGCATCTTGGCCGACTGCTGGAACTGGACGCCAAAACCATCGAAGCGCTCGGAATTGGCGGGCTTATCCATGACGTCGGCAAGATCCATGTTCCCAACGCCGTTCTGCGCAAGCAGGGACCTCTGACGCCGGGGGAGATGAAAGCCATCCGCAGCCATCCCGAGAGTGGTTTTCGGTTTCTCAAAGAGCATGGAGAACAGTCGCAGATCGTCCTCGACATCTGCCGCCATCATCACGAAATGCTCGATGGAAGCGGATATCCCGCCGGACTGGCAGGCGATCAGCTGAGCCTGCCAATCCGGATTTGCACGGTTTGCGATGTGTTCGATGCCCTGACGAGCCCTCGGCCGTACAAACACGCATGGACCAAATCGGATGCCCTCGCCTGGATGTACGAACAAGGGCATCTCTTCGACAGGACGCTGGTTATCCGGCTCTCCTCGATATTCGAGTGAGAGGCGGGTCGCCTCACACCTTCACCCAGGCTCCGTTCTTCCTTGACGAGGCGACGCAGGCCTCGATAAAGGCAACCCCCTTCACACCGTCATCGACGGTCGGATAGATGACATCCTTGTCGATCTTGCCACCCTTCTTCCTCGCGTTGATGGCGCGAGCGGCTTCCGTGTAGATCGTCGCAAAGGCTTCGAGATAACCTTCCGGATGGCCGGATGGGATGCGGCTGACCCGAGCGGCCGCAGCACCGGCACCCGCTCCGGCGCGAGTGAGCAGGCGCTTCGGCTCGCCGAAGGGCGTGAACCAGAGATAGTTCGGATCGGCCTGTACCCATTCGATGCCGCCCTTGCTGCCATAGACGCGGATCTTCAACCCGTTCTCATTGCCCGGGGCGACCTGGCTGCACCAGAGCATGCCCTTGGCGCCGCCTTCGAAGCGCAACATCACATGCGCGTTGTCATCGAGCCGGCGGCCTTCCACGAAACTGTCGAGATCGGCGGCGAGGCTTTCGAGCGTCAACCCGGTGATGAAGCAGGCGAGGTTATAGGCATGCGTGCCGATATCGCCGGTCGAACCGCCGACACCGGACTGGGCGGGGTCCGTACGCCAGACGGCCTGCTTGGCGCCGGTCTGCTCGACCGCCTCCGTCAGCCAGTCCTGCGGATATTCCACCTGCACCACGCGAATTTGTCCGAGATCGCCGTTCTGGATCATCTCGCGGGCTTGGCGCACCATCGGATATCCGGTGTAGTTGTGGGTGAGGATGAAGAGCGCATCGCTCTCGTCCGCCACCTTCTTGAGCTTCCTGGCGTCGGCAAGGTTCGATGTCAGCGGCTTGTCGCAGATCACATGGATGCCGCGACGCAGGAATTCCTTGGCCGCGTCGTAATGGACATGGTTCGGCGTGACGATCGAGACCGCTTCGATGCCGGTCTTCAGCTTGGCCTCGCGGATCGCCATCTCCTTGTAGCTGCCATAGGTGCGGGACGGATCGAGCCCGAGATCACGGCCGGATGCGGCAGTCTTTTCCGGCGTCGACGAGAGCGCGCCCGCGACGAGTTCGAACTGGTCGTCCAGCCGTGCCGCCATGCGATGCACCGCACCGATGAAGGCGCCCGCGCCGCCACCCACCATGCCGAGCCGAATGCGCGGCTCGCGCGCCTGTTCGTCCTTGCCTTCGATTGCCATGATTGTTCTCTCCTCGAAAAGATAATTTCTCTCTCAACGGCAGAAATACCGTCAGTTGGTTTTGGCACTCTTTGGGGGCCGCCCGCCCTTGGCGCCATTGACTCGGCTTGCCGTTGTCTTTGCCAGCGATTTCGATTGCCCGCCCCTGCGCTGAGCATCGATGAAGGCCCGGCTGCCGAAAACACCACTCATGAGGCCGGAAATCGAGTAATCCACATCGAGGCCTTCCCAGTGCAGACCGGTTTCTCCCAGAAGCACCACCTCCGCCAGTTGTTCATCCGTCGCTTCCGTCAGCCCCTCCAGCGAGCGGGCCGGCACCATGAAAGCAGCGCCATTGGCAAATTCCACGACGATACGGCCAGATGGCATATCGAAGCGGACGGAGAGGGGAATTGGCCTCTGCCTCCGTTCGGCCCCCCACCGTTGCTTGGCCTGAGCAAGTTCGGCATCCGTGATTTCAACCATGGTACTTCCTCCAGGTTTGCTGGAATAACTCCCGGTTTTCCTCGATCACCGCGACCGCACGCCGGACATCCGCGTCCGACATGCCGCCTTGGCTCAAAACTTTCAGCGTCGCGATGTCGATGCGCGCTTCGCCGTCACCATAGACATGAACGTGGGGAGGTTCGTGATCTGCCGTGTAGATGACAAACCGCAGCCCATGTTGGCGGAGAATGGTAACCATGCCATCAATAACCCAACAAGTTAGGTTTCTCAAGCATGGATCGCGTCGCCTCTTTTCAGTTTCAGTCTTAAAGCCCCAGCATCCGCCGGTTGGCCGCCTCGTCGG
Source organism: Neorhizobium alkalisoli (assembly GCF_002968635.1). GTDB lineage: Bacteria > Pseudomonadota > Alphaproteobacteria > Rhizobiales > Rhizobiaceae > Neorhizobium > Neorhizobium alkalisoli. The sequence goes on from NZ_PVBN01000014.1 coordinate 33,444, forward strand.
TGCCGCCACTGGCGAAATCGTCGAAGGCCTTTTCGGTGACGCGGATGATATGCGCCTTGACGAACTCGGCGCCTTCACGCGCGCCGTCCTCCGGATGTTTCAGCGCGCACTCCCACTCGACCACGGCCCAGCCGTCGAAATCGTTGGCGGCCATCTTGGAGAAGATCGAGCCGAAATCGACCTGACCGTCGCCCGGCGAGCGGAAACGTCCGGCGCGGCCGACCCAGCCCTGGTAACCGCCATAAACGCCCTGCCGGCCGGTCGGATTGAACTCCGCGTCCTTGACGTGGAACATCTTGATCCGGTCCTTGTAGATGTCGATGTGGTCGAGATAGTCGAGGCACTGCAGCACGTAGTGCGACGGATCGTAGAGCATGTTGGCGCGCCGATGGTTCTTCACCCGCTCCAGGAACATCTCGAAGGTGACGCCGTCATGGAGGTCCTCGCCGGGATGGATTTCGTAACATACGTCGACGCCGCAATCCTCCGCGTGGTCGAGGATCGGCGTCCAGCGCTTCGCAAGCTCATCGAAGGCCGTCTCGATCAGACCGGCCGGCCGCTGCGGCCACGGATACAGGTAGGGCCAGGCAAGCGCGCCGGAAAAGGTCGCATGCGCCTTGATCCCGAGATGCTTCGAGGCCGTCAGCGCCATCTTCACCTGCTCGACAGCCCATTGCTGCCGGGCCTTCGGATTGCCGCGCACTTCGGGTACGGCAAAACCATCGAAGCCCTCGTCATATGCCGGATGGACGGCAACGAGCTGGCCCTGCAGGTGCGTCGAAAGCTCCGTCACCTCGATGCCGTTCTGGCGGGCGATCCCGGCAAATTCGTCGCAGTAGTCTTTGGAGGTCGCGGCTTTCTTCAGATCGATAAGCTGGCCGGCCCAGGTCGGCACCTGCACGCCGATATAGCCCTTCTCCGCCGCCCATTTGGTAATCGCATCCCAGGAATTGAACGGCGCGGCATCCCCCGCGAACTGACCGAGAAAGAGGGCGGGGCCCTTGATCGTCTTCATGATTTTACTCCTGGGAATGGCTGCAAGAATGACGGACATGAAAAAAGGCGCGCCCTTCCGAAGAGCGCGCCTTGGTGATGATCAGAACGGAGAATCCGGGAAGTAGAACTGCTCGGCATTTTCCTTGGTGACGAGCGTCGCATCGAGGATGTATTCGCCGCTGACCGGAACCTGGTCATAGAAATGCGCGGCGGTAAGCTGCATGGCGGTTGCCACCATCGACGGCGGATAGAGCACGTCGACCGGGATCATCTTGTCGCCGTCCATGACGCGCTTGACCATGTCCTTGGAGCCGGCGCCGGCAACGACATACTGGATGTCGGTGCGCTTGGCCTGCTGGATGGCTTCGAGAACGCCGACCGCCATGTCGTCGTCCTGGCACCAGACCACGTCGATCTTCGGATATTTGGTCAGGTAGTCCTGCATGACGCGGAAGGCGTCGTCGCGGTTCCAGTTGCCGTACTGGCGCTCCAGAACCTTGACACCGGAACCGGCGATACCCTTGTCGAAACCGTCCTGGCGCTGCTGATCGATCGGGATCGGCAGACCGCGGATGACGACGACCTGGGCGTTCGGCGTGGTCTTTTTGATATATTCGCCGGCGACCTGGCCAAGCGCCGGGTTGTTGCCGGCCACATAGAGGTCACGAACCGAGTTGTCGTTGTTCGACGGTGCACGGTCGACGAGAGCGACGAAGGCGCCCGAATCCTTGACCTGCTGGATGGCGTTGACGAGCGGATCCGGATCGGTCGGCAGGATGACGAGGCCGTCGATGCCCTGGACTGCAAGATCCTGCACGGCATTGGCCTGGCTTGCCGGATCCGGTGAGGTCTTGACGATGACGTTGAGGCCCTTGTGCTCCTGCATCAGAAGCTTGGCAACGCGTTCGGCATGGAACACGACACCTGCCGTCCAGCCATGGTCGGCCGCCGGAATGGAGACGCCGATCGTCACCTTCTTGTCCTGGGCATAAGCGGTGCCGGCAAAAGCCATCGCAGCTACGGCCAGGCCTAAAATTCCCTTGCGCATGTTTCTCTCTCCCACTGTTATCAGGGTCTCATCCTGGAAGGACGGGCGCGACCCGGTGCCCGGCCAATCTCCTCATCTCACTGCCTCACTTGCGCATCAGCGACCGCTGCACCAGCATGGCGATGATGATGATCGCCCCCTGGATCGCGCCGATCAGATATTCGCTGACGAAATTCGAAAGCAGCATGATATTGCCGACGATTTCGAGAATGAAGGCGCCGCAGACCGTACCCCAGATGCGGCCCACCCCGCCGCGCAGCGCCGTACCGCCTACGACCACCGCTGTGATCGCCTGCAACTCCCACAGAATGCCGGTCGTGGCAGACGTGGAACCGAGGCGCGGGACGTAGAGCAGCACGGCGACTGCGACGCAGAGGCCCTGGATGACATAAGCCACCGTGCGGACCTTGTTGACGGATATGCCGGAATAGCGCGCCACGTCCTCGTTCGACCCGACCGCGATCACATGCCGGCCGTAGCGGGTGCGGTAGAGCACGAAGGCGGCAATGGCCGCGGTGACGAAGATGATGACGATCGGCACGGGCACGCCGGCGACCGAACCGAAATAGACCGGCCGGTAGAGCGCCTGCAGTTCGCGGTCGCGCAGCGTGATGGCGCCGCCCTGGGAGAGCCATGTGGTGAGCCCGCGATAGATGCCCATCGTGCCGAGCGTGGCGATGAACGGTTCAATGCGCCCGATCGTGGTGATCAGCCCGTTTGCCAGCCCACAGGCGGCACCCAGCGCGATCGTCAGCAGCATGCCCGTAATCAGGAGCAGCATCGGATCGGCAATCGTCCCGGAATTCAGAAACAGGATCATCAGGCTCGCCACGAAGGCGACCATCGAGCCGACCGAAAGATCGAGCCCGCCGGACGAGATCACATAGGTGGCGCCGAGCGCGATGATCGCGATGAAGGCACTGCGGGTGATGACGTTGAGGATATTGGCGACGGAAACGAAATTCGGATTGGCGAAATAGCCGAGCACCAGAAGAAGTGCGAGCGCGATGAACGGCGCAATCGCCGCCATATCCCAATCCTTGGATGTCTTCGGTGCCTTTGTCGGTTCGGTTGCAACGGAACTCATCAGGCGGCCTCCCCCGTCTTCACGCCCGTCGCAAGCTGGACGATCTCATTCTCGTTCATGTGTTCTCCCGTCACCTCGCCGACGATCCGGCCGGACCGCATGACGAGGATGCGGTCGCAGATGCCGATCAGTTCCGGCATCTCGGAGGACACGACGATGATCGAACGCCCCTCCTCCGCCAGCCTGGCAATGAATTTGTAGATCTGTTCCTTGTTGCCGATGTCGATACCACGCGTCGGCTCGTCGATGATGACGATCGAAGGGTCGAGCATCATCATCTTGGCAAGCAGAAGCTTCTGCTGATTGCCGCCGGAGAGCTGACCGGCAAGGATATCCTTCCGGCCGGTGCGGATGTCGAAATCCTGGATCGCCCGGTCGAGCGCCTCGCTCTCCCGTTTCCGGTCGATCTGCAGCGCCCCGACGAACTTGCCGAGCGAAGAGAGCGTCAGGTTGACGCGCAGGTCCTTGGTGAGCAGCAGACCCTTTCCTTTCCGGTCTTCGGAAAGGTAGGCGATGCCGGCCTTGAGGCTGGTATGAACGTCGCGGAAATCGACCGGCTGGCCGTTGAGGCGCACGCTACCGCGGCTCGGGCGAAGACCGACCAGGCCTTCCATCAGCTCGGTGCGCCCGGCGCCGACAAGGCCCGCAAAGCCGAGGATTTCACCCTTGCGAAGCTCGAAGGAAGCATCCTGCGCATAGCCGGGGACATTGAGATGTTCGACCTGCAGAACCGCTTCGCGCGCCTGCCCGGCATGCCGGTCGGGATAAAGCTTCGCCACGTCGCGACCGACCATCAGGCGCGCCATGTCGGCCGGCTCGAGTTCGCTCGCCGGATGTGAGGCGACGAGGCGGCCATCCCGCAACACCGTGACGCGGTCGGCGATCTCCTTCACCTCCGGCAGGCGGTGGGAAATGTAGAGCACGCCGACGCCCTTGGCACGGATGTCCTTGATGACCTTCAGGAGCGCCTCGGTCTCGTGCGGTGTCAGGGAGGCGGTCGGCTCGTCGAAGATGACGATACGGTGCGGTACCAGCAGCACGCGGGCAATCTGCACGATCTGGCGCTGGGCGATCGACAGGCGCGAGACGATCGCATTCGGATCGATATCGCCGCCGAGGTCACGGATCGCGCGCGCCGCGCCTTCATTCATGGCGCGATCGTCGATGAAGATGCCCTTGTGCAGTTCACGGCCAAGATAGATGTTCTGCGCGACGGTCAGATCCGGCGCGAGCAGGATTTCCTGATGCACCAGCACGATGCCGCGATTTTCCGCGTCGACCGGGCCAGAAAAGCTCACCACCCCGCCGTCCATGCGGATTTCGCCGCGAGTGGGCGGCTGATTGCCAGCAAGGATTTTCATCAGGGTGGATTTGCCGGCGCCGTTTTCGCCGATGATCGCGTGCACCTCACCGGGACGGACGGTGAGGTTGATGTCCTTCAGGACCTCGACGATACCGAACGTCTTGGAAAGGCCGGTGGCCTCCAGCAACGGCACCGATGGGTTGGCTTCCGGTACCGTCATGGACAGTCACTCGACGAGCCGCAATCCGCGATCCCGCACCGGGTCACGGCCGAACCGCCCGCGCTTTTGAAAACAACGAACTGCACCTAAATTTCCTCCCGAGAGCGACGCTAACCGAGTTTCTGAGGTACGTAAAGCAGGTTTATGCGATTTCACACCATGCCCGCCCGGTCTGCAACCAGTGATGCAGCCGCGACTTGTCCACCACCCTGCAACTACCTCGAATTACTTAGAGAGATCGCGGGCAATTCAACCGGCGAACGAGGGTCCGCAGAGTTTCCCGACGGAGACGACGATCAACGATCGGTGTATGCTTTCCGCAGAAATGGTTTCGGGAGCGACGGCGGTGACGACTGAGAGACTGTTTTCAATGGCGGCACGCCTTGCATCGAATTTTCGAGCATCGGTTCTCAACCGCCCTCACCGGCCCGCACGCGACTATGCGGCATCGGTCGAGGCTTTTTCGGAGGATTTGCCGAAGCTCGGAACCGATATGGAAGACGTTCTGGCGCTGCTTGCCGAAAAGGCGGATCCAGGCCTTCACCTTATGGCCGGGCCACGGTTTTTCGGCTGGGTGATCGGCGGATCCCATCCGATGGGCGTTGCTGCGGATTTCCTTACCAGCGCCTGGGGACAGAATGCCGGAAACCACACCGCCTCGCCCTCGGCCGCTGCCGTCGAAACCATCGCGGCCCGCTGGTTGCTCGACGTTCTTTCCCTTCCGCCGGGATGTTCGGTCGGTTTCGTGACCGGTGCGACGGTTGCCAATTTCACCTGCCTTGCAGCGGCGCGAAGCCAGGTGCTGCGACACGCCGGCTGGGACGCGGATGCAAAAGGCCTGTTCGGAGCGCCGCCGGTCTCCGTGCTGATCGGAGATGACGCCCATACCACGGTCTTCTCCGCCCTCCAGTTTCTGGGGCTCGGGCATGATCGCGTGGTCCGGGTAGCGACCGATGAGCAGGGCAGGATCGACAACGCGTCCTTCGCCCGCTCGATTGCCGAAGTGGACGGCCCGGCGATCGTCATCCTGCAGGCCGGGCAGATCAATACCGGCGCCTTTGACGACTTTGCCTCGCTTATACCGCTGGCGAGGAGCAAGAACGCCTGGATCCATATCGACGGCGCATTCGGTCTCTGGGCGCAGGCCTCGTCGAAAACGCGTCATCTTACTCCTGGAGTGGATCAGGCCGACAGCTGGGCGACCGACGGCCACAAATGGCTGCAGACCCCCTATGACAGCGGCTATGCGATCGTCAGGGACGAAACTGCGCATCGGCGCGCCATGACGATTGCCGCGAGCTACCTGCCGCTCGCAAACGACGAGGAGCGCGACCCATCCCATTATGTGCCGGAGCTTTCCAGGCGGGCTCGAGGGTTTCCCACATGGGCGATGATGAAGCATCTCGGCCGAGACGGTATCACCGCACTTGTCGACAACGCCTGCGACGCGACGGCCCTGCTGGCGGAAAGATTGTCGGGCGAGCCGGGAATAGCCGTCATCAACGAAGTGGTCCTCAATCAGCTCATCCTGCGTTTCGGCAGCGACCTGCCACCCGAACAGGGTGATCACCTGACGAAGAACACGATTTTCAGGCTGCAGCAGGAAGGATCGATGTTTGCCGGCGGGGCGAACTGGCGCGGCAGGCAGGTGATGCGCCTTTCGGTCATCAACTACCAGACGACACCCGATATCGCATCGGAGGTGGCCGAGACGATCATCAGGACCTACCGTGCCGTCAGATCCCGCCAGAACTCCGCGTGAGACATTCGTCAGCAGCAAGCCTGTTCAGGCCCCTCCGCCATTGAGATCCGGATGACCGGTGCGAAAAGGCCCAAGCTCCGGAAAGCCTGGGCCTTGCTGTTCATGAAAGCGGCGAAACGTCAGACGTAGCGGTTGACCACGTTTTCCAGATATTCCTGCCGGCCCGAGACGGGCTCCGGATTGATGTTTTCACGCTCGACCTTGGCGGCGATCTCGTCGAGCTTGTACTCGCCACGCAGCATCTTCTGCGCTTCCGGGCTCTCCCACTTCGAATAACGCGCATCGAGCGGCTTCGAAAGCGCGCCGTCCTCGATCATCTTCGCCGCTGCCTTGAGACCGCGGGCGCAGCAGTCCATGCCGCCGATATGGCCGATCAGGAGATCCTGCGGATCGAGCGACTGACGGCGAAGCTTGGCGTCGAAGTTGGTGCCGCCGTTCTTGAAGCCGCCGCCCGAAAGGACGTGATAGTAAGCGAGCGCCATTTCCGGCACGTTGTTCGGGAACTGGTCCGTATCCCAGCCCGACTGGTAGTCGTTGCGGTTCATGTCGATCGAACCGAAAATGCCGAGCGCATTTGCGAGCGCCAGTTCATGTTCGAAGGAATGGCCGGCCAGGATCGCATGACCCTGCTCGATATTGAGCTTCACCTCGTTTTCCAGGCCGTTCTTCTTGAGGAAGCCATAGACCGTCGCGACGTCGTAATCGTACTGGTGCTTGGTCGGCTCCTGCGGCTTCGGCTCGATCAGGATCGTGCCTTCGAAGCCGATCTTGTGCTTGTATTCGACGACCAGGTTGAGGAAGCGGCCCAGCTGGTCGAGCTCGCGCTTCAGGTCGGTATTCAGCAGCGTCTCGTAGCCTTCACGCCCGCCCCAGAGCACGTAGTTGGCGCCGCCGAGGCGCTTGGTGGCATCGAGGCAGGTCTTCACCGTCGCAGCCGAGTAGGCGAAGACGTCGGGATCGGGATTGGTTGCAGCACCCGACATGAAGCGACGGTTGGAGAAGAGGTTCGCCGTGCCCCAGAGGAGCTTCACGCCGGTGTCGGCCTGCTTTTGTCCGAAATAGTCGACGATCTCGTTGAGGTTCTTGGTGTTTTCCGCGAAAGTCTTGCCTTCCGGGCGCACATCGGCGTCGTGGAAGCAGTAGAACGGCGCGCCGAGCAGCTGATAGAACTCGAACGCGACGTCGGCCTTCAGCTTCGCCGCCTGCATCGTGTCCTCGAACCAGGGCCGCAGGAAGGTCTGACCGCCGAAGGGGTCGCCGCCCGGCCAGGTGAAGGTGTGCCAGTAGGCGACCGCAAAGCGCAGGTGATCTTCCATGCGCTTGCCGCCGACGATCTCCTCGGGATTGTAGTGACGGAAGGCCAGCGGATTGGTGCTTTCCGGTCCCTCGTATTTGATTTTGGCGATATCGCCGAAAAAGCCTGTGCTCATGGTGGTTTCTCCTTGGGTATTCAAATTGTTGTTCATCGGATGGAGGCCCCCTCATCCGCCTGCCGGCACCTTCTCCCCGCTGGGGAGAAGGGATTTGCGGCAACGTCTCCGTCCCCTTCTCCCCTCGGGGAGAAGGTGGCCCGAAGGTTCGGATGAGGGGGCCTCCTCCATCTCATTGCATCAGCGACCGAACCGCCGGATAGGCGGCGCGATAGCGCGCATAGGCAGCCTCATAAGCCTCCGTCAGCCCCGAAACCGGCTCGATGGTCTGGTCGGTCTTGGGCGCCGAGCAGACGGCGAGCGGATCGGCGCCGGTCGCAGCGATCAGGCCGAGGCGGGCGGCCCCGAAGGCGGCGCCGAAATCGCCGTCGGCCGGGATGTCGACCGGCACGCCGAGCGACGTCGCAATCGACGCCAGCCAGTAGCGCGAGCGCGAACCGCCGCCGATCGCCGTCACGCGGGAAATCGAAGTGCCTGCGGATTTCAGCGCTTCGAGATTGTCGCGGATCGCGAAGGTCACGCCTTCCAGCACCGCCTGGGTCAGCGCCGCGCGCCCGCTTTCGTGCCCGAGGCCGATGAAGGAACCGCGGATGACGGCATCGTTGTGCGGGGTGCGCTCGCCGGAAAGATACGGCAGGAAAGTAACGCCGGTCGGTGCCTTCAGCGTGTAGCCCAGCTCCTCGGCAAGCTCGGCGGCGGACCGGCCGGCGATATGCGAATACCAGTTGAGTGCATCGGTGGCGGAAAGGATGACGCCCATCTGGTGCCAGGTCTTCGGCAGCGCGTGGCAGAAGGCATGCACCGCACTTTCCGGTTTCGGCAGATAGGATGCGTTGGCGGCAAAGAGTACGCCTGATGTGCCGAGCGAAACAAACGCGTTGCCGGCCGCGACCGTACCCATGCCGCAGGCGGATGCTGCATTGTCCCCTGCCCCGCCGGCAATCACGACGTCGGTCCCCATGCCCCAGGCCACGGCCAGTTCACCGCGCAGTTTGCCGGCCTGCTCCGTGCCCTCGACCAGCGACGGCATCTGCTTTTCGGAAAGACCGGTGGCCGCAAGAAGCTCCGACGACCACTTGCGTGCGCCGGTATCCAGCCAGGAGGTGCCGGCCGAATCCGACATCTCCGAAATATGCTCGCCCGCCAGCCAGAGGCGGAGATAATCCTTCGGCAGCAGCACCTTGGCGATCTTGGCGAAGATTTCCGGCTCGTTGTTCTTTACCCAGACGAGTTTCGGCGCCGTGAAGCCCGGAAAGACGATATTGCCGGTGATCTTGCGAAAGCGCGGATCTGCGTCGAGCGCCGCGGCTTCTTCATACGAGCGCGTGTCGTTCCAGAGGATGCAGGGCCTGAGCACCTTGTCCTCGGCATCGAGAAGCGTCGCGCCGTGCATCTGGCCGGAAAGACCGATGCCCTTTACCGCCGCGAGCTCCTTCGGGAATTTCTGCTTGAGGCCTGCAACGGCCTCTTCCGTGGCGCGGATCCACTGGGCCGGATCCTGTTCCGACCAGCCGGAATGCGGCCGCGAGACGTCGAGCGAGCCGCTTGCCGAGCCGATGATCTTCTGATCACCGTCGATCAGCATGGCTTTGACGCCGGAGGTGCCGAGATCGAGTCCCAGATACATGGTGTTTCTCCTAAACTCCGCCGCCTTCGCGGCTCTTTTTTTGTTTGCAGCGCATCTTTCCGAAACCGCTTCACGCTTTTCAGATGCGCCGGCGCTCAGGGCAGATTGTCTTTCAAGAAAATGTCGATGCGGATGCGCTCCTGCGCCGCGATCACGGGCAAGCCGTCCGCCTTGGCTTTCAGCACGCGGATGGCGCTGCGGACTTCGTGTCCGGCATCCTGGTTCAGCACGGCGTCGATGACGCCATCGCCAAGCGCGGAACGCGTCGAACCCGTGAGCTCGTGGGCGATCACGACGGGCTGCTTCACATCCGCCTTCTGGATCGCCCGGATCAAGCCGCGATTGCCGCCGCCGAGACTGTAGATGCCTGCGATATCAGGGTGGCGGCGGAGCGTATCGGCGACCATCCTTTCCGCAAGCACCGCATCGTCGCGCCCTTCCAGCACCGGCAGGATGACGATGTTGGAATAGTGGTCGCTGATGACGGCCGAAAAGCCCTCCAGACGCTCCCGATGGTCGCGGACCAGCATGGAGCCCGCCAGCACTGCGACGGTCGCGTCGCGACCGATCAGGAACCGGCCCATCAGGCTACCCGCCGTACGACCGGCGGCGATATTGTCTATCCCCGCATAGTGATCGCGCGACGAATCCGGCAGATCCGAGACCAGGGTGACCATCGGAATGCCTGCCTCGCGGAGGCGTTCGGCCATGGCCCGGACTTCCGGCGCATCGACGGCGATGAAGGCGACGCCGGCCGGCTTTTCGGCCAGCACATTCTCCAGCGCGGCAACGAGGGCCTCAGGATCGAAAGGCGGAACATCGACGATGCGGATACGGGTCCGCTCTGCGCTTGATCGGGCAATGGCCCCGCGCACTTCCTCATGCAGGCCGATCATGAAAGAGTTGTCGTTTTCGGGAAGGATGAAGATGAAGGAGTAGGTTCGACCCTTGGCCAGATTTGCGGCGGCAAGATCGCGCACATAACCAAGCTCAACGATCGCCTCTTCCACCTTGGCGCGCGTTACGCCGCGAACGCCGGGCCGGCTGTTGAGAACCCGGTCGACGGTCGCAAGGCTGACGCCCGCGCTTTTCGCGATGTCATGCACTGTGGGCTTCATGAACTCCTCCGCGAAGAGGTCGTAGCTCAATTTTTGAGGTACGTAAATCAGAATTTCACAAGCGATGTTCGAAGCTCATGGAGTTACTCCGAACGAAAAAGGCCGTCGCTTGCGCGGCGGCCCTTTCCGGCGGTGGAATCTCTGGAACTTAGTGGCCTCCGCCTCCCGCACCGGCAGGGGCGGCAGGCTTGGCGATCAGGAAGACGAAGAAGATCAGGCTGGCGAAAAGACCGGTCAGCAGCAGGAATACGTCCATGAAGGAGAGCAGCCACGATTGCTGCGTGAGGATCCCCGAAATCTTCTGGAGCGCCACCGAGTTGCCGTCGAGCCCATAGGAATTGAAGTTGGCGCCGACGCTCTCCAGCCAGTCGAGAGCTGCCGGATTGGCGTAGTTCACGTGTTCGGCCAGCCGCTGGTAGTGTGCGTCGGAACGCTGGGTCAGCAGGGTGTTGATGATCGCGAGGCCAACCGCACCGCCGAGATTGCGGGTGAGGTTGAACAGGCCGGAGGCTCCCTGGATGCGCGAGGGATGCAGCGTACCGAGCGCGATATTGTTGATCGGCACCATGCACATCATCATCGACGCACCGCGCAGGATCTGCGGCAGGAGCAGTTCGTAGAAATCCCAGTCCGCCGTGATCCCCGTCAGCAGCCAGGTGCCGAGCGCAAATCCACCGAAGCCGATCGCCATCATCACCCGGAGGTCGAGAACGTTCGTGAGGCGCCCGACGATGGGGGCGGAAACGAACATGGCGATGCCCGAAACGAACATGGTCTCGCCGATCATCAGCGAGTCATAGCCCCGGATGCGGCCGAGATAGAGCGGGTAAAGATAGGTCAGCCCGTAGAGGCCGACGCCCATCACGAAGGAAAAGAGCGATCCGAAGGCGAAATTGGCGTTGCCGAAGGCCCTGAGGTCGACCACCGGGAATTCGATCTTGAAAGCCCGCCAGAAGAAGACCACCGCCCCGATGACGATGAACAGGGTGCCGATGACGATATGCTCGTCGCTGAACCAGTCCTTGTTGTTGCCTTCCTCCAGAACGTATTCCAGCGAGCCGAGGAAAAGGGCCATGGAGGCAAGACCCCACCAGTCGAACTTCTTCCAGAGCTGCATCTGCGGCTTGTCGAAATCGATCATGCTCCAGGCGACCGCGGTCACCAGGATGCCGGGAATGACGTTGACGAGGAAGAGCCAGTGCCACGAGAAGGCATGAGAAAGATATCCACCGACCGTCGGGCCGATGGTCGGCGCCAAGGTCGCGACGAGACCGATGATCGGCGAAACGATGCTGCGCTTCGACGGCGGGAAGATCGTGAATGCGGCTGCGAAGACCGAAGGGATCATGCCCCCACCGATGAAGCCCTGCAGCGCGCGGTAGACGATCATCTGTTCGATATTGGTGGCGGTAGCGCAGAGCACGCTGGCAATCGTGAAGCCGCCGGCGCAGATCGAAAAGAGTACCCGCGTCGAGAGGATGCGGGCGAGCGTCCCCGACAGCGGGATCATGATCACCTCGGCGATCAGATAGGACGTCTGCACCCACGCAACCTCGTCCGAGCCGGCGGAAAGACCGGCCTGGATTTCAGCCAGCGACGCCGAGACGATCTGGATGTCGAGGATCGACATGAACATGCCGAAGACCATCGCGAAGAAGGCGATGAGCTTGCGCCTGTCCATAGGTTGATCGGCGGGCATTGCGCCCGCCGCGGCCGTTGCGGTTGCCATGGCCGTTCTCCTTGATGGTTACTTGGCCGCGGCCACGGCGGTGGTGTCAGGTGCGGTACGGGTATCGACATCGACGACGACACTCAGCCCCGCACGCAGATGTTCACGCACCAGATCCTCCTTCGGGATCGAGATGCGCACCGGGACGCGCTGGACGACCTTGGTGAAATTGCCCGTCGCGTTTTCCGGCGGCAGCATTGAGAAGACCGCTCCGGAGGCCGGTGCGATGGATTCGACGGTACCGACGATCGGCTGGTCCTCGTAGGCATCGACATGCACGCGCACCTTCGAGCCGGGCTGCAGATGGCCGATCTGCGTTTCCTTGAAGTTTGCCTCGATATAGAGCTCGGTGAGCGGCACGAGCGACGCGAGCCGCTTGCCGGCGGAAACGAGGTCGCCGGTCTGGACCGCGAGGTTGCCGATCACGCCGTCATAGGGCGCCTTGAGCACGGTGAAGCTCAGGTCGCGGGCCGCCTGATCGCGGGCAAGCTCCTGGGTGCGGACCGTATTGACCGCTTCCTTGCGCTGCGCCTGCAGGAGGCCGATATTCGCGTCCGCGGAAGCGACCGCAGCCTGGCCGGCGACGAGATTGGCGCGGGCCTGTTCGAGAGCGATCTTTGCATTGTCGAGGTCTGCAGTGGTGCCGACGGATTTCGCGGCGAGCTCGCTGGCGCGCTTCTGGGTGATCTCGGCGCCCCGTACTGCCGCTTCCAGTGCGCCCTGCTGCGCCTTGGACTGCTCGAGCGCAGCTTGGGCCCCGACGATCTGGGCATCGATGCGCGCGATCGCCAGATTAGCGGATTCGATGGCGGCTTCAGCTTTTTCCAGGGCCAGTTTATAATCCCCGTTATCAAGGGTGACGAGGGGATCGCCGGCCTTGACGGACTGGTTTTCGACGACGTTTACTTTTGCAACGTAACCGGAGACCTTGGGGGAAATGACGGCGAGGTTGCCTTCCACATAGGCATCGTCGGTCGAGACGAGGAACCGACCGTCTGTCCACCAGTTGTAACCATACCATCCGGCGCCGCTGAGGAGGGCAAGCGCAATGATCGGCAACATATATCCACGCCGCTTCTTCTTTTCTGGCGCCTTCTCGGCAGCCGGCGCGGCGATCGCTTCTGCCGCGGGCTGCTCCGTTGTCGGCCGCTCCTTGAGGGCTTCGGCTTCGTTGGCGCCAATATCGTCCGTCGTTACGGCGCGCAATGCGCCGCCATTTTGAGAGGCCGTCATGTTCATGTACCGTCTTTGGGAGTTCAGCATTCCATCGAACCGTTCGGTTCAGTGAGCTTGACATAGACCTTTCGATGACACATATCAAGGGCAATCGAACCGCTCGGTTCGAAAAGGTTAAAAAAGGCATCAAATGGCCAGACAGATAACGAAACAGGAGAAATCCGATCCGGTTGCAGCCGGACGTTTCGCGGCGGGAGAAGATCCTGCGAAACGGGAACAGATCATCGACGGCGCAAGCCGGGTCTTCATGAAGCTCGGCTTCGACGCGGCGAGCATGAACGATATCACCCGCGAGGCAGGGGTCTCGAAGGGCACGATATACGTCTATTTCCAGAACAAGGAAGACTTGTTCGCGGCCCTCGTCGCCCGCGAGAAGGAGCGCATCACACTGCGGATGCGCGATATTCTTGCCGGCAGCGAGGAGGTCGAGGTCGGACTATATCGGTTCGGGATCAACTTCGTGGCGCATATCACCTCCTTGCAGGTGATCAACGCGATGCGGACCGTGATCGGCGTCGTCGACCGCATGCCGAGCCTTTGTCGGCAGTTCTTCAATTCGCCCTCGATGAACGTCCGCACCGTGCTGGACGACTTCATCAGGCGGCACGTGGCGCTCGGCAATCTGAACGTCGAACATAGCGATCTGGCTGCGCGCCAGTTCATCGACATGACGAGCGGCACGTTCTTCAAGTTGAGGCTGTTCGGCGATCTTTGCGACGCTCCTCCGCAGGCCGAAATCGATGAAGTCGTAAACGGCGCCATCAAGGTGTTCATGGCTGCCTATGGCATTCATGACACATCCGTGATCGCAAAAGAGACCGAGCAGGCCTGATTTCGGCGGTTGTCACGCAACCGCCCCTTGTCTTCCCGCTGCCGATCCTTAAATCGGCAGGCGATCATCTTTTGCGATTGAAAGGGAAGACTGGATGGATATTGCAGCGCTTGTAGCAGACCCGGCGGCCTGGGTAGCGCTCGTTACACTTGTGATCATGGAAGTCGTGCTCGGCATCGACAACCTGATCTTCATCTCCATCCTCACCAACAAGCTTCCGGCAGAGCACCGCGACAGGGCTCGCAAGATCGGCATCGGGCTCGCGCTGATCATGCGCCTCGCCCTGCTCGGCACGATCGCCTGGATCGTCCAGTTGACCAATCCGCTCTTCGAGCTTTTCGGTCATGCCTTCTCGTGGAAGGACATCATCCTGATCGCCGGGGGCCTCTTCCTCGTCTGGAAGGCGACAAAGGAAATCCACCACAACGTCGATCCGGAGGATCACAAGGAGGATATGGTAGGCGGTACGGCCAGCGTGTCTTTCGCAGCCGCCATCGGACAGATCCTCCTCCTCGATCTGGTCTTCTCGATCGACAGCATCATCACCGCCGTCGGAATGACCGAACACCTGCCGATCATGATCGTCGCAGTGGTCGCGGCGGTGACCGTGATGCTGGTGGCGGCAGCACCGCTTGCCAACTTCATCGAGAAGAACCCGACGATCGTGATGCTGGCGCTCGGCTTCCTGCTGATGATCGGCACGACGCTGATCGCCGACGGCATGGGCTTCCATGTGCCCAAGGGCTACGTCTATTCGGCCATGGCCTTCTCGGCGCTGGTCGAAATCTTGAACATGGTCGCCCGCAACGCCCGCCGGAAGAAAAAGGCCGGGCAGCAGACGCTGCACTGAAAAACGCGGATACGAAAGGGCGCCACCTGGCGTCCTTTAATTCTTCGCCAGTTCCCGATCGATCGCCGCAACGAGACGGCTGTCTTCCGCTGTAACGTCGGGGGCGAAACGGGCGACGATCTGGCCATTGCGGCCGATCAGGAATTTCTCGAAGTTCCAGAGGATCTCGGCATCGTCTAGAACCTCCATGGCGAAGCCGCGCAGGCGCTCTTTCATCGGACCATCGCCGGTGGTCGCCACGCCCGAGCCCGTAAGCTCCTTGTAGAGGGGGTGCTTGCCTTCGCCCTTCACCAAGATTTTCGAAAAGATCGGAAACTTGACGTCATAGGTCAGCGTGCAGAATTCGACGATCTCTGCGTCGGTGCCTGGCTCCTGTCCCTTGAAATTGTTGGCCGGAAAGGCGGCGATAACGAAACCCCGCTCCCGCTTGTCCTCATAGAGATTTTCGAGCCCTTCATACTGCTTGGTCAGACCGCATTTGGAGGCGACGTTGACGATCAGAATGACTTTGCCTTTGTGCTCCGCAAGCGTCGTTTCCCGGCCGTCGGCCAGTTTGACTGGAACATGCAGTACCTGCGTCATTGATCGACCTCCTTCACACGGCTGTTCGCTGCCGCCAAACTATCTTCCCGGTCCGGGTTGTCCAGGGCATAAACCTGCTTTATCGGAACCTTGGGAAGCGGACGGAATTGATGCGCTACGAGAGAGGGCGACTCCTTTTGGGGAGCGGACGCTCGCAGCCCGGCCTCTCGAAGCTGCGGAGCCGCATGACCACACAGCAGATCCTCGCCTTCACCGTGATTGCCATCATGATGGCGGTCTTCATCTGGGATCGGTTCCGCTACGACGTGGTGGCCTGCTGTGCCCTCATATTGGCCGTGTCTCTCGGCGTCGTACCGGTCGACCGGGCATTTTCCGGCTTCTCCGATGACATCGTCATCATCGTCGGCAGTGCGCTGGTCGTCAGCGCCGGGGTGGCGCGGTCCGGCATCGTCGATACGGCGATCAAGAAGTTCTTCCCGAACCTCGACACGCTTCATACGCAGCTCGCGCTGCTGATGATTGTCGTGGCGGTGCTTTCCGCGTTCATCAAGAACATCGGCGCACTTGCGATCATGATGCCGGTCGCCTTTCAGTTTGCGAAGAAATCCGGAGCCTCGCCATCGAAATACCTGATGCCGATGGCGTTCTCGGCTTTGCTCGGAGGGCTGATGACTCAGATCGGCACATCGCCGAACATCGTCGTCTCGCGGCTGCGGGAAGAGCTGACCGGCACCTCCTTCACCATGTTCGACTTCACGCCGATGGGCGTGATCCTGACGCTGGTGGGCGTCACCTTCCTCCTCTTCTTCCACTGGCTTGTGCCGAGCCGGACAAAACAGAACAGCTCGATCGAGGAAGCTATCGAAATCAAGAACTATACATCGGAAGTCTCGGTGACCGGACAGTCGACGGTTCTGGAGAAGTCCATCGGGGATCTCCTGAAGCTCGGAGACGGCGAGGCGATCGCAACTGCGGTTCTGCGGGGTACGACGCGCATGTCGCCCTTTCCCGATCTCGCATTGCGGGAAGGAGATATCGTGCTTCTGGAAGGGCCATCCACGGCGCTCGACAGGATCGTCTCCAGCGGCAGGCTCAAGCTCTCGGGCAAGCCGCTGACGCAGAAGGGCCAGATACAGCCGGACGTCATTTCCGTAGAGGCAATCGTCAGCCAGGAATCCCCGCTGACGGGACTTTCGGCAAAGGAAATGGCGCTGTCCTACACGCGCGGGGTTAACCTGCTGGCAATCAGCCGTCGCGGCGAACGGTTGAAGGAGCGGCTCGGGCAGTTGACGCTGATGGCGGGCGACGTGCTGGTGCTGCAAGGGAGCCGCAAGAATCTTCCGGCGGTGCTGCAGGATTTCTCCCTCCTGCCGCTTGCCCAGAGAGAAGTGCTGCTGGGGACGCATCGTCACCCCTTTGTTCCGCTCATCATACTGGCGCTCGCCATGGCGGCCACGGCCGTCGGGATCGCGCCGGTGCCGGTCGCATTTTTCGCGGCCGCGCTGGGAATGGTGGTCTTTCGAGCCATCCCGCTGACCGATTTCTACAAGGCTGTCGATGGCCCGATCCTCGTCATGCTGGCGGCACTCATCCCCGTCTCCGATTCCCTGCGCACGACCGGCGGCAGTGAGCTGATTGCGGGCTGGCTGGGTAATGTCGCAGCAAGTCTTCCGGCCTGGGGCGCCCTCGGCCTGATCCTGGTTACCGCCATGGCGGTTACGCCTTTCCTGAACAATGCGGCAACCGTGCTGGTCATGGGACCGATCGCCGCGAGCTTTGCCACCAACCTCGGCTTCAGGCCGGAGGCCTTCCTGATGGCGGTGGCGATCGGTGCCGGCTGCGATTTTCTGACGCCCGTCGGCCATCAGTGCAACACCTTGGTCTTCGGTCCGGGCGGCTACAGGTTCTCCGACTATCCGCGGCTGGGCCTGCCGCTTTCGTTCCTCATCGTGCTCGTCAGCGTGCCGGCACTGCTCTATGTCTGGCCGGTAGGATAGGATTGCGGCCAAAAACCTTGACGCCTGCGACTGAATATGCGCTAAGGCCTGCCTCAAATCCGTGATCCCCGATAAGCAGGTTCGCGCCGCCACAGGCGCCAAGATCGAGCAATATTCATGACAACGACCGGCCCCCGCGTCCGCATCGCTCCCTCGCCCACCGGCGAGCCGCATGTCGGCACCGCCTATATCGCGCTCTTCAATTATCTCTTCGCCAAGAAGCACGGCGGCACCTTCATCCTGCGCATCGAGGATACCGACGCGACGCGCTCGACGCTGGAATTCGAACAGAAGGTTCTGGATGCGCTGAAATGGACCGGCCTCAGCTGGTCGGAAGGTCCCGATGTCGGCGGCCCCTATGGCCCCTATCGCCAGTCGGACCGCAAGGCGATGTACCAGCCCTACGGCCAGGAGCTTCTGGACAAGGGCCACGCCTTCCGCTGCTTTTGCACGCCGGAACGCCTGGAACAGATGCGCGAGGCGCAGCGCGCCGCCGGCAAGCCGCCGAAATACGACGGCCTCTGCCTGAACCTCAAGGCCGAGGAAGTGACTTCGCGCATGGCGGCCGGCGAAGCCACCGTCATCCGCATGAAGATCCCCACCGACGGCAATTGCGAATTCCACGACGGCGTCTATGGCGACGTGTCGATCCCGTGGGATTCCGTCGACATGCAGGTGCTGATCAAGGCCGACGGCATGCCGACCTATCACATGGCGAACGTCATCGACGACCATCTGATGAAGATCACCCATGTGGCGCGCGGCGAGGAATGGCTGGCATCCGTGCCCAAACACATCCTGCTCTATCGCTATTTCGGCTGGGAGCAGCCGGTGTTCATGCATCTCTCGCTGATGCGCAACGCCGACAAGTCGAAGCTGTCGAAGCGCAAGAACCCGACCTCGATCTCCTATTATTCGGCACTCGGCTATCTGCCGGAAGCGCTGATGAACTTCCTTGGCCTGTTCTTTGTGCAGATCCCGGAAGGCGAGGAAATGCTGACCATGGACGAGCTCACCGAAAAGTTCGATCCGGACAACCTTTCCAAGGCCGGCGCGATCTTCGACATCCAGAAGCTCGACTGGCTGAACGGCCGCTGGATCCGCGAGAAGCTGTCGCCGGAAGACTTTATTGCCCGCACGCTCGAATGGGCCTCGGAAAACAGCCGCCTGACGGAAGGCCTGAAGCTCTCGCAGAGCCGCATCTCCAAGCTCGGCGAACTGCCGGGCCTCGCAGGCTTCCTGCTGTCGAGCGATGTCGGCCTGACGCCCGCTTCCTTCGCTGGCCTCAAAACCACCCCGGCCGAGACGCTTGAAATCCTGCAGACCGTTCAGGCCGATCTGGAAAAGATGATCGAATGGAATGTCGAGTCGATCGATGCCGAGCTGCGCGCGATCTCCGACAAGCTCGGCAAGAAGCTCCGCGTCGTCACCCCGCCGCTTTTCGTTGCAGTTTCCGGATCCTCCCGCTCGCTTCCGCTGTTTGACTCGATGGCGCTCCTCGGCCGCTCGGTGGTACGCCAGAGGTTGAAGATCGCCGCGACGGTGGTGGCTTCCATGGTAGGAAGCGGGACGTAAGGGGTGTAGCCCCCTCATCTGCCTGCCGGCACCTTCTCCCCGAGGGGAGAAGAGGATTGTGGCATCGGCAGCGCACTCCAGTCCCCTCTCCCCTCGGGGAGAGGGTAGGGTGAGGGGGCCAAGGGCTCCGGATTATCAATTTATCTGCGGCGGTGCCGCCGAAAAGGCAAACGAGATGACCGACAACAACACGACCGAAACCGCCCTCTCCTCCGACGCGACGCAGGTGCGCGCGCAGAAGCTCGCAATCCTTCGCGAAAAGGTGGGCGACGTCTATCCGGCGCATTTCCACCGCACCATGACCAACGGGGAACTGGCCGAGAAGTACAAGAATCTCGAAGCCGACGTCGAGACGCAGGACATCGTGACCGTCGCCGGCCGGGTGTATTCCTCGCGCAATTCCGGCATGTTCATGGATATCCATGACGCCTCCGGAAAGCTGCAGATCTTCTCCCACAAGGACACCACCCCGGAGGACGCCCGCGCGCTTCTCTCGCTGATTGATATCGGCGATATCATCGGGGTGACCGGCGTCGTGCGTCGCACCAAGCGCGGCGAGTTGACGATCAACGCCCAGTCGATCGTCATGCTCACCAAGTCGCTGCTGCCGATGCCGGAAAAGTGGCACGGCCTGTCGGATGTCGAGTTGCGCTACCGCAAGCGGCATCTCGACATCATGACCAATGAGGAATCCAAGCTCCGCTTCCAGCAGAGAAGCCGCATCGTCTCCGGCATCCGCCGTTTCATGGAGAACGACGGCTTCATGGAAGTCGAGACCCCGATGCTGCATTCGGTCTATGGCGGTGCCACCGCCGAGCCGTTCAAGACGCATCACAACACGCTGAAGCTCGACATGTACCTGCGCATCGCGCCGGAACTGTTCCTGAAGCGCACGCTGGTGTCGGGCCTCACCGACAAGGTGTTCGAGATCAACCGCAACTTCCGCAATGAAGGCGTTTCCACCCGGCACAATCCTGAATTCACGATGATGGAATGCTACTGGGCCTATGCCGACTACGAGGACATCATGGACCTCGTGGAGCGCATGTTCTCGACGCTCGCCATGACCATTCACGGCTCGACCGAAGTGAAGTTCGGCGACAAGGAACTGTCGTTCAAGGGCCCGTTCAAGCGCGTGCCCATGCCCGACGCCGTGAAGGAAGCGACCGGCATCGATTTCCTTGCGATGAAGACCGACGAAGAAGCCCGCACCGCCGCCAAGGCCGCCGGCTTCGCGGTCGAGAAGGACTGGACCTGGGGCGAATGCCTCGCCTTCATCTTCGAGGAAAAGGTCGAGCCGACGCTGATCCAGCCGAGCCACGTTACCCATTTCCCGAAGGACATCTCGCCCTTCGCCAAGGAAGTGCCGGGCGAACCGCGCCTCGTCGAGCGCTTCGAGACCTATTGCAACACCTGGGAACTCGGCAACGCGTTTTCCGAACTCAACGATCCGGAAGAACAGCGCCGCCGCATGGTGGAGCAGCTCGAGCAGGCGCATGCCCGCGGCGAGAAGGAAAAGCAGCTGGACGAGGAATTCCTCGACGCCATGGACCAGGGCATGCCGCCCGCCGGCGGTTTGGGCATCGGCGTCGACCGCCTGGTCATGCTGCTGACGGATTCGCCCTCCATCCGCGACGTGATCCTCTTCCCGGCACGGCGCGCAAAGGCGGATTGATCGGAGTTATCTTCTTGATGGGGAGAAGGAGGCGTTCCGCGCCTCCGAAGTCTCCCATGAGGAGATAGAACGCCCGCCACCGCGAGTCTGCCTCCCCCGCTGTGGGAGAGGCTTGCAATATGGCCGAAGGCGACGCCCGATCTCACGGCCGCTGCTGCAATATCAATGCATCGTCTTCGCGGGTTTTGCCGACGCTTCCTCATCCGCCTTGGCGGGCTTCGTTGCCGGCCCGGCGGCCGGCGTTTCAGCTTTTGCCGGGGCCAGAGGGGTTTCCCCTCGCATCTTCGCTAGCCATGCAGCGCCGGCGGCATCCGCACCGTTCGAACCGTCGGTCGGCGGCGTAGCCACCTCGGCATGTGCTGCCTCGGCGGGAGTGGGCTCGGAGCGTTTCGCGTCGGCATCGGTTGACTTCGACCAGCGCTTGCCGCCTTCCGCGGCAGTCCTGGGTTCCGGAGCAGGCTGTTCAGGAGGAGCTTTGACAGCTGGAGCCGAAACCACCTTTTCGACGGGTTTCTCAGCCCCGCCGCTGCCGAAGATCATTCCTTTCACAGAAGCCAGGAAACCACCATCGTCCGCCTTCGTAGCCTGTTTTGACGCGGCCGGTTCGGCAGCGTGCTCCTTCACTGCAGCCTCTTTGCCGCCGGGCTTCTGATCGCGGTGATCTTCGGTGGCCGCCTGGTCGCTTGCAGGCGCGCCATGACCATCGGCCGGAGCCGGCGCATGGTCAGCGGCTTCCTTAGCATGCCCTTCCGCCGGCGGCGCCTTCTCGCCGGAACCGAAGAGCATGCCGGTTACGGAACCCAGCAAACCACCGCTTTCCTTGGCTGCGATCTCGTCGCCGTGCCCTTCGGCGGGCGCGTCGTGACCTCCGGCGGCCGGCTCTTCACCATGTCCGCCACTGCTTTCACCATGTCCGCCCGACGGCTCGCCGTGCCCACCGGCAGGTGCGCCGTGCCCATCAGCCGATGCGCCATGTGCTCCCTCCGGAACTGCAGCCGCCGGTTCGACGCAATCGGCATGATCGGTCAGCCGCGCCGTGACGGCCTCGACATCCTCGACCGGCAGGTCGATGCGCATGCCGTAATATTCGCCGCTCGCATTGGCGGTACCATCAAGATAATAGGCGGAATAGACTGAAGCGGCAGTCCCCTTCGGCATCTTGCCGGGATCGGGAATATAGATGACCTGCGCGCCGATCATCCGGCCGCGCATCAAGGCCCGGTCCGTCGGGCCGGCCTTGTCGATCATCGCCACCTGGACGAGATCGGCCTTCTCCTTTTCCTGCACCGCGCGGGCGACCCTCAGAGCCGTGCGGATGCGCGCCATGCCGTCGCCGGGTTCTTCGCTGGTTACGTATTTGCGGACCCAATAGCGCTGGTCGCGCTTGATCTTGATCGTCTCCAGAGAGGTGCACTCGAACCCGTTCATCTCCAGATAGGAGGGGCCGAGAAGCTTGTCCGCACCAACGAAGACCGCTGCCGCGCCGCTGCCGCCGCCCAGCACGAC
Organism: Neorhizobium alkalisoli; assembly: GCF_002968635.1. Lineage (GTDB taxonomy): Bacteria > Pseudomonadota > Alphaproteobacteria > Rhizobiales > Rhizobiaceae > Neorhizobium > Neorhizobium alkalisoli. The sequence continues at coordinate 55,978 of NZ_PVBN01000014.1, forward strand.
AATGCCGCTCATGATCAGGATGAGCTTTTTCGAGAACCGGAACGTCAGACCCATTACTTACCGAGCTCCGGCATGATCGACCCCATTTTACGCAAAACACACACATGGAATATCGGCGGCATATTCCTCCATTCTCCTTGAGGAAGGTTTAAGCAGCAGCGTCTCTTTTCGCCCTTTGCGCCCACTCGCGCTCGCCGGGCGTCCCGTTCCGGCACCCATCTAGTTGCGAATGATTTGCAATAGCATTGACAGACGCAAAATCCTGACTAGGTTAGATTGCGAATGAATTGCAACAAGAGGTCCAACACCGCATGCTTCTCCGCAAATTCGCATTCATCGCAGCCGTTCTGGCGGGCCTGCCCGCTTTTGCCCAGGCGCAGGAAAAGCCCAAGGTGGTCACCACCTTCACCATCATCGCCGACATGGCGAAGAACGTCGCGGGCGATGCAGCCGACGTGGAAAGCATCACCAAGGCGGGCGCCGAGATCCATAATTACCAGCCGACCCCGCGCGACATCCTGCGCGCCCGCGATGCGGATCTGGTGCTGCGCAACGGGCTGAACCTCGAGCAATGGTTCGAGAAATTCCTGACGAACCTTGGCGATGTGCCGAACGTCACCATCTCCGACGGCGTCGAGCCGATGGCGATCGCCGGCGGCGCCTACCAGGGCAAGCCGAACCCGCATGCCTGGATGTCGCCGGAAAACGCGGTGATCTACGTCGAGAATATCCGCAAGGGCCTGACGAAGATCGATCCGGCCCATGCCGATACCTATGCCGCCAACGCCAAGGCCTATACGGACAAGATCCGCGCCGCGGTCCAGCCGATCCGCGATGCGCTCGGCAAACTTCCGGAAGACCACCGCTGGCTGGTGACGAGCGAAGGCGCCTTCTCCTATCTAGCCCGCGATTTCGGCCTCAAGGAACTCTATCTCTGGCCGGTGAATGCCGACAGCCAGGGCACGCCGCAGCAGGTGCGCGAAGTCATCGACGCGATGCGCAAGCATCAGATCAAGGTCATCTTCAGCGAGAGCACGGTTTCCGACAAACCGGCGAAGCAGGTCGCCTCCGAAACCGGCGCGGCATATGCGGGCGTTCTCTATGTCGACTCGCTCAGCGAGGAAGGCGGACCGGTGCCGACCTATCTCGACCTGCTTCGGGTGACCACCGAAACAATCGCGAAAGGTCTTTCGCAATGATGATGGGCAAGACGACGCCGACAAGCGCCGGACTGAAACTGGATAACGTCACGGTCGCTTATCGCAACGGGCTGACGGCGCTCAGGCATGCGAGCTTCGTCGTGCCGAAGGGAACCATCACCGCCCTCGTCGGCGTCAATGGTGCCGGCAAGTCCACCCTCTTCAAGGCGATCATGGGCTTCGTCACGCTCACCGAAGGTTCCGTCGAAATTCTCGGAATGTCTGCCCGGGAAGCACTCCGCAAAAACCTCGTCGCCTATGTGCCGCAGGCGGAAGAGGTCGACTGGAACTTCCCCGTTCTGGTGGAGGACGTGGTGATGATGGGCCGCTACGGCCACATGAATTTTCTCAGGATCCCCTCGCGCCACGACCACGACATGGTCACCCGGGCGCTGCAGCGCGTGAACATGGTAGACTACCGCAAGCGCCAGATCGGTGAACTCTCGGGCGGCCAGAGAAAGCGCGTCTTCCTCGCCCGGGCGCTCGCCCAGGAAGGACAGGTGATCCTGCTCGACGAACCCTTTACCGGCGTCGACGTGACGACCGAAGAACAGATCGTCGAACTTCTGCGGGCGCTGCGCGACGAAGGCCGTGTCATGCTGGTTTCCACCCACAATCTCGGCAGCGTGCCGGATTTCTGCGACCGTACCGTTTTCGTGAAGGGCACCGTGCTCGCCTATGGCAAGACGGAGGACACGTTCACGGAGGCCAATCTGGAACTGGCCTTCGGCGGCGTGCTGCGCCACTTCATCCTCGGCGGCTCCGATCTTCACGACGATGCCGACGAACGCCGGGTCAAGGTCATCAGCGACGACGAACGGCCCTTCGTGACCTACGGCAATGGCAAGCAAAAGGCTCCGGTGAAGACAGATGCTCCAGACGCTCCTTGAGCCGTTCACCTACGGCTATATGCTGAACGCCATCTGGGTCAGCGCACTGGTCGGAGGCGTCTGCGGCTTCCTCTCCGCCTATCTGATGCTGAAAGGCTGGTCGCTGATCGGCGACGCACTCTCCCATTCGATCGTTCCCGGTGTGGCTGGCGCCTACATGCTCGGCCTGCCCTTCTCGATCGGTGCCTTCTTGTCAGGCGGACTGGCGGCCGGCGCCATGCTGTTCCTCAACCAGCGCACGCGGTTGAAGGAAGACGCGATCATCGGCCTGATCTTCACCTCCTTCTTCGGCCTCGGCCTATTCATGGTGTCGCTCTCGCCGACGTCGGTGAACATCCAGACGATCGTGCTCGGCAACATTCTCGCCATCACGACTGCGGATACGATCCAGCTTGTCATCATCGGCGGCGTCAGCCTCGCGATCCTGGCGTTGAAGTGGAAGGACCTGATGGTGACCTTCTTCGACGAGAACCACGCCCGCACCATCGGCCTGAAACCCGATCTCCTGAAAATTCTGTTCTTCACCCTCCTGTCGGCTTCCACGGTCGCCGCGCTGCAAACCGTCGGCGCCTTCCTTGTGATCGCCATGGTGGTGACGCCGGGCGCCACCGCCTATCTTCTCACCGACCGTTTCGAGCGGCTGATCCTGATGGGGCTCGTCATCGGCGCCGCCACCAGTTTCGTCGGCGCCTATCTGAGCTACTTCCTCGATGGCGCGACGGGGGGCATCATCGTCGTGCTGCAGACGGCGCTGTTCCTCGCCGCCTTCCTGTTCGCCCCGAAGCACGGCATGCTTGCGGCCCGCCGGCGGCTGCGCAAGACGCTGGAGGAAACCGCATGAACGAGACCCTAGAACTGGCCCTCCTGCCTTTCCAGCTTCCGTTCATGCAATCGGCCTTCGTGGTGACGCTGATGATCGCAGTGCCGATGGCGATCCTTTCCTGCTTCCTGGTGCTGAAGGGCTGGTCGCTGATGGGCGATGCGGTATCCCACGCGGTGCTGCCGGGCGTCGTCGTCGCCTATATTCTCGCGATCCCGCTCTCCATCGGCGCTTTCGTGGCCGGGATGATCTGCGCGCTCGCAACCGGCTTCCTGAAGGAAAACAGCCGCATCAAGGAGGATACGGTGCTCGGCATCGTCTTTTCCGGCATGTTCGGGCTGGGCCTCGTGCTCTATGTGAAAGTGCAGTCCGACGTGCATCTCGATCACATCCTGTTCGGCGACATGCTCGGCCTCCTCCCCTCGGACCTGATCGAGACCGGTTTGATCTCGCTCGCCGCGACCTTGTTCCTTGTGATCCTGCGCAAGGATCTGCTGGTCCATTCCTTCGACGAGCAGCATGCCAAGGCGATCGGCCTGCCGACGCGATTGCTGCACTACGGATTGCTGGCGGTGCTTTCCCTGACCGTGGTAGGCGCGCTGAAAGCGGTAGGCATCATCCTCTCCGTCGCCATGCTGGTCGCGCCGGGCGCCATTGCCTTCCTGCTCACCCGCCGCTTCACGGCCATGCTGGTGACGGCGGTAGCGATTGCGGTCGGCGCCTCGGTTTGCGGCATCTACCTGAGCTTCCTCATCGACAGCGCCCCCGCCCCGACCATTGTGCTCCTGATGACCGCGCTGTTCATCCTGGCCTTCCTCAAGACCACACTGACGCCGCGCGCCGCTATCTGAACTTTGGCCTTGCGCAACCATAGCTGCGGGTATATACCCGCAGCTATGCCAAACGACACTTGCCATTGCATCGTACTGCGCCAAGCCTCCCGAAAGGTCTCGTCCTATTACGACGAGGCACTGGCGCCGCTCGGCGTCAATATCGGTCAGTTCAGCCTGCTGCGTAACATCAACCGGCTGGAACCGGTCTCGCTGACCGAGCTTGCCGGCAAGGTGGATCTCGACCGATCGACGGTCGGCCGCAATACCAAGGTCTTGGAGCGCATGGGCCTCGTTGCGATCGGTCACGGTGAAGACCAGCGCGAAGCGATGCTGGCACTGACGGAGAAGGGCCGCGAGCTGCTGAAGGAAGGCGCGCCCCTTTGGGATGGCGTTCAGGAGGATATCGAAGGCCGGCTCGGGCCTGAGAAGACGAAGCAGCTTCTGCAGCTGCTCGCGGAGCTGTGATTTTTTATTCAAAAGCGGGCATATACCCATAAAATTCGCTGCAGGTGCGGCAATCGAGGAAAGGGAACAAGTCATGATCTCCACGAGCGCCGCCCGATGGATGGCCGGCAGAAATCTTCATTACGGATGGGTGGTCGCCGCCACCACCTTCCTCACCATGCTGGCGACCGCCGGCGCCATGGGCTCGGCCGGCGTGATGATCCAGCCGCTGCACCAGGAATTCGGCTGGGACATCGCCGACATCTCCTCGGCCATGGCCGTCCGCCTCGTCCTCTTCGGCCTGCTCGGCCCCTTCGCCGCCGCCTTCATGAACCATTTCGGCGTCCGGCAGGTCGTGTCCTTCGCACTCGCCTTGATCATGGGCGGCCTCGTCGTCTCGCTGTTCATGACCGAGGTCTGGCAGCTCGTGGTGTTATGGGGCGTGGTGATCGGCGTCGGAACCGGCATGACGGCGCTGGTGCTCGGCGCCACCGTCGCGACCCGCTGGTTCTCGCAGCGCCGCGGCCTCGTCGTCGGCCTGATGACGGCGAGCAACGCCACCGGTCAGCTCGTCTTCCTGCCGCTCCTTGCCGCCATGACCGAAGCCTATGGCTGGCGCACCGCGCTCATGCTCACTGTTGCTGTCATTGCTGCGGCGATGTTGCTGGTGCTTCTCCTGATGCGTGACTATCCCGCCGATGTCGGCCTGCCGGCTTTCGGCGACACTGCCGTGTCGAAGCCGCCGAAGCAGGACCATAAGCTTCTGGCGACGCTCGTCTCGCCGCTCGTGGCGCTCCGCGAGGCCGCCGGCAGCGCCACGTTCTGGGTTCTGTTCGGTACGTTCTTTGTCTGCGGGCTCTCAACCAACGGCCTCATCCAGACGCACTGGATCTCGATCTGCGGCGATTTCGGCATGGCTGCGGTGACGGCCGCGAGCACGCTTGCCGTAATCGGCATCTTCGATTTCTTCGGCACGATCTTTGCCGGCTGGCTCTCCGACCGCTACGACAATCGCTGGCTTCTCTTCTGGTTCTACGGCCTGCGCGGCCTGTCCTTGATCTACCTGTCGCTTTCGGGCTTCAGCTTCGTGGAGCTGTCGGTTTTTGCGATCTTCTACGGCCTCGACTGGGTGGCGACCGTGCCCCCGACCGTCAAGATCGCTGCCGAAAAGTTCGGCCGCGAAAAGGCCGGCCTCGTCTTCGGCTGGGTATTCGCCGGCCACCAGATCGGTGCCGCAACCGCGGCCTTTGGCGCCGGTTTCTTCAAGAGCGACTTCAACACCTACATGCCCGCGCTGCAGATCGCCGGCGTCATGTGCATGATCGCCGCCGTCTCGGTTCTCCTGCTGCGGAAGCCGGGTTCGGCGATGCCTGTGCCGCAGGCGGCTTGATCCGCGAAAACAGCGTCCCGGTGGCCGCGCCTGCGGCCGTCGGGAAACCGCGCTCCACAGCGGAATATGACATGGTATAAGGTTCCAGCCCATAGCACGCGCCGCACCGGGAGGAACCATGTCTTCGATCACTTCGGGCAATGCCGAACAATATGCCGATAGCCGCAAGCTGGCGGCCCGCGGGCGGCTCAACAGGGAATACACGATCGCCGAAACCGGCTGGTTTCCCTGGGTCGCAAGGCAACTTCCACTGAAGCCGGACGACAAGGTGCTCGACATCGGCTGCGGCCCGGGCTGGTTCTGGGCTTCGGTCATGCAGGATGTGCCCGAGAACCTGCATCTGACGCTTGCCGATCAGTCTTCCGGCATGGTCGCGGAAGCGGTGGAGCGCTGCAGCGCCCTGCCCTTCGGATCGGTCACCGGTCGCCAGGCCGATGCCGCCGCCTTGCCCTTCGAAGATGCATCCTTCGATGCCGTCATCGCCATGCACATGCTCTATCACCTGGCTGATCAGCTGGCCGCGATTGTCGAAATGTTCCGTGTCCTCAAGCCCGGCGGCGTGCTTGCGGTGACAACCAACGGCGTCGGCAACATGCGCGAAATCTACGCCCTGACGACCGTGCTCGGCAGCCCACCGGTCGATCCGGGCGGAGCGGCCTTCGGATACGACAAGGCTCAGGCGATCATGCATGCGCAATTCGGCAACGTCACCTTCATGCAGCATCCCGCGCGCATGCGGATCACCGAGCCGGAAGACGTGTTCCTGGCGCTGACATCCTACCCGCCGGGCGACGGCGCGAGCGAGACCCAGCTTGCCGCCTTCCGCGAAGTGATCGAAGGCGCTTTCCAGTGCGGCAACGGCGTGCTCGAAGTCGGCAAGGAAACCGGCCTCTTCCTCAGCACAAAACCGGTCTGAAAAGCAAAGGGCCCGTCGCGAGACGAGCCCTTCTTCTTTAGGTCGATGAAAAGACAGATCAGGCGGCAGCGAGCGTCAGTTCCTTGCGGACCATGGTCCGCAGCGCGACGAGATCCTTCGCAAAGGCGCGGATGCCTTCGGAGAGCTTTTCGGTCGCCATGGCATCCTCGTTCAGCATCCAGCGGAACTGCTTCTCGTTCAGCGACTGCAGCGGTTCGGCCTTGAAGGTCTCCGGCAAAAGCTTGCGCTCCAGCTTGCCGGTATCCTTGTCGAGCTCGTCGAGCAGCGCCGGGCTGATCGTCAGGCGGTCGCAGCCGGCAAGGGCTTCGATTTCGCCGGCATTGCGGAAAGAGGCGCCCATGACGATCGTCGAGATGCCGTTCGCCTTGTAGTAGTTGTAGATCTGGCGGACGGAAAGCACGCCCGGATCGGTCTCGGCGGTGTAGTCCTGGCCGGTCGACTTCTTGAACCAGTCGAGGATGCGGCCGACGAAGGGCGAGATCAGAAATACCTTGGCTTCAGCGCATGCGATTGCCTGGGCCTGGCTGAAGAGAAGCGTCAGGTTGCAGTCGATGCCTTCCGTCTGCAGCACTTCGGCGGCACGGATGCCTTCCCAGGTGGAAGCGAGTTTGATCAGGATGCGGTCGCGCTCGATGCCGCGCTCCTTGTAGGCGGCAATGATCGAATGGGCCTTGGCGATCGACGCTTCCGTATCGAAGGAGAGGTCGGCATCGACTTCGGTCGAGACGCGGCCCGGAACGAGTTCGGCAAGCGCCGCACCGACATCGATCGCCAGACGGTCGGCGACCGCAGACACGACCGCGTCGTCCTGGCCGCCCTGCTTGCGGCCCCAGGCGATTGCGTCCTTCACCTTGTCGGCGAAGATCGGCGTGCCGAGCGCCTTCAAGACGATCGTCGGGTTGGTGGTGCAATCCACGGGTTTCAGGCGGGCAACCGCCTCGATATCGCCGGTATCGGCAACGACCGTGGTCATGGAACGAAGCTGCTCTAGTTTCGACGTCATCCGAATATTCCTCGTTGGAAACTTAGGTCATCCACTCATAACCTGAACGCCTGTCGCGGGAATTTGCTCCTCCGGCGCGTAGAGAGACTATCGACCTTCCGTGGTTAAGAAGTCAAGACATTTGTCATTCCGAATTGACATATGTTTCATCTGAGCCAATTATCAAAGCACCTGTTCCCGATCTTTTCGGAGGCCCGTTGACCAAGCTCAGACGCGAGACCCATACCGCCTTTTCTGAAGCCGCGTCGCTGAGACTGCGGGCTGCGTGGCTCTATTATAACCAGGGATTGACGCAAAAAGATGTCGCCGAGCGTCTCGGCATCAGCCGCTCGACCGTGATCCGTATGCTTGACGAGGCGATGAAGCGCTCGGAAGTGCAGATCTGGATCAGCGAGGGGATCGATACCTGCGTCGAACTCGCGACCCGGCTGGAAAAGCTTTACGAACTGGACGAGGCCGTCGTGGTGCCGGCGCCGCGTGACGGTAGCGCAACCGCGATGGCGAGTGCGGTCGGCCTGGCGCTCGGGCAATTCCTCTCCGAAGTGGTGCAGAACGACATGACGATCGGGGTCGGCTGGGGTCGTACCATGACCGCCTCGCTGTCTAGTTTTCGTCCGCCGCGACGGGAAAATTGCAAGGTCGTCTCGCTGCTCGGCGGCATCGTCGCCGTCCACCAGACGAATCCGATCGACTATACATGGCGGTTCGCGGGCCAGCTCGGCGCCGAATGTTACATGTTTCTGGCCCCGCTGCTGGTCGACTCGGTCAAGACGAAGCGGGCGCTGATCGAGCAGTGCGGGCTGAAGACGATCTACGATCTTGCCGAAAACCTCGATCTTGCGATCGTTAGCTGCGGCGACATCGGCCCGCATTCGACATCGCTTTCGGAAGGCTTCATCTCCAAGGCCGAGCTGGACCGGTTGATCGCCGCCGGCTGTGTCTGCGACACCATGTTCAATTTCCTCGATGAGGACGGCCGCTCGGTCGATCATGCGCTGAACGAGCGGGTGATGTCGATCGATCTCGATACGCTGAAGAAGGCCAGGCACATCGTGCTTTCCTCAGGCGGCGCCCATCGCGCCGTTGCGATCCGCGCCACGATCCGCCGCATCGGCTGCAACACGCTGATCACCGACGAAACGGCGGCAAGGGAGCTGTTGAGGCTGGAGCAGGTAGAAGACAGCACTGGAAAACAATCCGGTTGATCTATGGGATCGCGAAAGCCTCAAGCTGTTTTCCAGTGGTAATACTTTAACGCCAGATAAATTTCTCCGCTCATTCAGCAATAATTCATGCACCCCAAGCATATATAGCGCTGTCGTTGTAAACCACAGCGCGTGGGCAATCGGGAAGTGTTTCCCTGGGGGTATGAATTGAAAAGATATACTAAGGTTTTGGCCGCAGGTTTTCTGCTGGCAAGCGCTTTCACGGCCAGCGCACAGACCGTTGGCGATTGGGTTCTCGGCAACTATAAGGGAGCCGGCTACTGGTTCCCCGGGGTCATCGAGAAGCTGCAGGGCGGCAAGATCACCATTCGTTATGACGACGGCGACCGGGAAACCGTCGCGCTGGCCGATGTCCGTCCCTACAACTGGGCGATCGGCATGAAGGTCGAGTGCAATTTCCAGGGCCAGGGCAAATGGTATCCGGGGAAAATTGCGTCCCTGGCCGGCGAAAAGATCGGCATCGCCTACGATGACGGCGACAGGGAAACGACCAAGACCGGCCGTTGCCGTTCGCGATAATCAGGCACCGGGCAAGCACCCGTCACCCTGTCTTCGGTATCACATGCCCGCCCCGCGAAAGCGGGGCGCAGCCTTTTCAGGCATTCCCCTCTTCCCAGAATCTCCCGCTTGCGGGCCAGTCCTCTATATAACCCGGAGTATTCCACCCCCTCTGCCCTGCCGGGCATCTCCCCCACGGGTGGGGAGATCACACGTGGCACGGCCGTCGTTCCCAATAAACCTGAACAGTCAGGCGGGGCGCAGAGGGAGGCGTGGAATTTTGAAGTGGTGAGCAAGCGCCCAGCCGATCTCCCCACCCGTGGGGGAGATGCCCGGCAGGGCAGAGGGGGGCGGGACGAGCACAACGTTACACGGGAAGCCGCCGGCCACGAAGTCGGCAGTTCATCACAAGCCTAGGCATCCCCCGATTCCCAGCCGAGGATCGCCCGCTTGCGGGTCAGTCCCCAGTGATAGCCGGTCAGCGCGCCGCTTTTGCCGAGCGCCCGGTGGCAAGGCACCACGAAGGAGATGGGGTTGCGGCCGATCGCGGCACCCACGGCGCGGCTGGCGGTCGGTTGGCCGATGTCGTTTGCCACATCCGAATAGGTAACGGCCTTGCCGAACGGGATCTTCAAGAGGCTCTGCCAGACGCGCACCTGGAAGTCCGAGCCGATCAGCACGACCTTGAGCGGCTGGTCGGACGACCATTTCGAGCGGTCGAAGATGCGCTTGATGTAAGGCGCGGTCGTTTCGGGGTCCTCGACATACTCGGCGTTCGGCCACCGGCAGGTCATGTCTTCGAGGCAGGTTTGCTCGCCGTTCTGATCGGCAAAGGCAAGGCCCGCCAGTCCGCGGTCCGTCGCCATGACGAGTGCGACGCCGAAAGGCGACGGATGGAAGCCGTAACGGATCGTCAGCCCGCCGCCGCGCGCCTTCCATTCGCCCGGAGACATGGCCTCGTGGGTGACGAAAAGGTCGTGCAGGCGGCCGGGGCCGGACAGGCCGAGCTCGTAGGAAGCTTCGAGCAGCGGCATTTCCTCCTTGCCGAGCAGTCGCTTGGCATGGTCGAGCGTCACCGCCTGCAGAAAGGCTTTGGGCGAGAGCCCCGCCCATCGGGTGAAAACCTTCTGCAACTGGGTCGGCGACTGGCCGAGTTCGGCGGAAATGGTTTCCAGCGACGGCTGGTCGCGATAGTCGAGCGTAATCATCTCGATGACGCGGCGCACGGTTTCATAATCGGAGCCATCCGGCGTCACGTCGGTGACCGGTTGGGCGATCTGAGCGAAAGCGTTCATGACATCTCTCCTTTCACCCATAGATGCTCCTTCGGCTCCGCCGAAACCACCCGTTTCTTGCGAGCTTCTGTGAATTGCATGCCGTTATCCCAAAACCGGTTCCCACCTTTGGGCGGCATGTCCTAGATCTTTTGTTTCACCGTCGCGAGCGCGCGTTTGAAGGCTTTCGCGAAACTCTCCCGGTCATCCGGATTGAGGAAGGAACCGATATCGGTAAACCGGCCCTCGCCCGCCACGAACATGCCGGTAATGCCGAATTCCTCGTGCCGGCTGACCCGGAAGCGCGCCCAGAACGGGTTGAAGCGGTGCTCCACCATCCGCCCGGCCGGCGAGAATTTCCGGATTAACAGATTAGTGCGCGAGACGGTGACTTCCTCCCGCGCCCTGCCGGAACGATAGCTCATCTTCAGCGCGATATAGAGGGCGAGAAAATCCAATCCAAAGAAGAGGCCAATCGGATAGGCGCCGGTCGCCAGGAAGAAGCCGCCATAGATCAGGCAGACCGCCCCGGACAACGCCAATACGACGCGGAACCCGGTCTTGCCGAGCGAACGGTGGGGCGTGAGTTCGGCCGCAAAAACTGGCCGATCTTCTGGCATGTCCACGTTGCATTCCTTCATGCAGGCTGGCTATAGACGCATATGGCGACTCCCAAGACCAAATCCAGCACCAGCACTTTGCAAAAGTCAAATCACGGCTCTGCGCGAAAGCCCAGGCGTTACAAATCCGCCTATACCAAAGCGGAGATGGAGGAGATTTTTCGCCGCTTCTCGGTCCAGCGGCCGGAGCCGAAGGGCGAGCTGGAGCACGTGAACCCCTTCACGCTGGTCGTCGCGGTGGCGCTTTCGGCCCAGGCGACGGATGCGGGCGTCAACAAGGCGACACGCGCCCTCTTCAAAGTCGCTGATACGCCGGAAAAGATGCTGGCGCTCGGCGAGGAAGGCGTCACCCAATATATCAGGACGATCGGCCTCTACCGCAACAAGGCGAAGAACGTCATCGCGCTGTCGCGGATGCTGATCGAGGAATTCGGCTCCGAAGTGCCAAGGACCCGTGAAGAGCTGATCCGACTGCCGGGCGTCGGCCGCAAGACGGCGAATGTCGTCATGTCCATGGCTTTCGGCATCCCGACGCTCGCCGTCGACACCCATGTCTTCCGCATCGGCAACCGCCTGCTGATGGCGCAGGGCAAGACGCCGGACGAGGTCGAGGAGCATTTCCTCAAGGTCATCCCCGAGCAATATCTTTTCCACGCGCATCACTGGCTGATCCTGCATGGCCGCTATACCTGCAAGGCCCGCAAGCCGGAATGCGAGCGCTGCGTGATCGCCGATCTCTGTCGCTCGCCGGAAAAGACCTGCGACGTACCGGCGCCGCTGATCGAGCTACCGCCTCAATTCATCGGGGCTGAGGCCGTCGATTAAAGCCGCAATCGCCGCTTCGTAATCCTTGCGATTACCGCCACTGTCGATGGCGATCGCCGCCCGCTCGAAAGCCGCCGCCACCAGAACCGTCAGCGGATCGAGAAGCGGAAGAAGTTTCGATCCGGCAAGCAGGTCCATGAGTCCGACCTTGAGGCTCGATTCCGCCGGATCGTCCGGCAGCAGGGCCGGCGCCTCACGCAACAACAGCTTGCTGCGCCCCGGCACGGCCATGGCGTCGAAATAGGCGGAGCCCCCCTGCAGCAGCGCCTCCCGCGCGGATGAGGCATCGGCGGATCGCGCCTCTATTTCCGCTGCCACGTCCGCCGCCTCCCGCTCGATCACGGCGACCAGCAGCGCCTTCTTGTCCTCGAAATGATGGTAGAGCGCACCGCGCGTGACACGGGCCTCCGCGACAATGTCGGGAGTTGCGGTCTCGGCATATCCCTTTTCCACGAAAAGAGCTCTGGCCGCGTCCAGAAGAGCATTTCGGGTGGCCTCCGTACGTTCGCGATTGCTGCGCGGCATTTCGTTCTCCAAACCATTTACATACAAACAGAATGTATCTACTATGAAACATACAGACTGAATGTATCTGAGAAGCTGTAGGAGCGAAAGTCATGAAGGTCACGAGCTACTACCCGGTCATCATGACCGACGACGTTCCCGGAACGGCTGCGTTCTATGTCGAACACTTTGGTTTTGAGCCGCTTTTCTCGACCGGCTGGTATGTCCATCTGCAGTCGAAGGAGCATGAGCATGTGACGCTCGCGATCCTCGACGGCAATCACGAGACCATCCCGGAAAGCGGTCGGGGCAAGGCTTCAGGCCTGCTCTTGAACTTCGAGTTGGAGGATGTCGATACGGTCTATGAGCGTCTCGAGGCGGCTGGCCTGCCGATCCATCTGAGTCTCCGCGACGAGGATTTCGGCCAGCGGCATTTTATCACTTCGGACCCCAACGGCGTGCTGATCGACGTGATCAAGCCGATCCCGCCGAGCGCCGAGTTCGCGGCCATCTACGAAGCGTCCGCCCGGTCTAACCCTTGAACGCCGGATCGCGCTTCGAGATCGCCTTGTGGAGATGCACCATCAGGCCGGCTGCGAAGAGCGGCGTCAGAAGGTTGACGATCGGGACCGCCAGGAAGCAGGCGATCAGGAGGCCCGCCATGAACACGGTCGAGGAATGTTTCGACCGGAAGGCGCGGGCTTCCGTCGGCGTGCGAAACCGCATCGCGGCGAACTCGAAGAATTCCCGTCCGAGCAGATAACCATTCACCAGAAAGAAGGCGATCAGGTTGATGCCGGGAATGAACAGCAGAAACAACGCGATGATGTTGCCGACGATAACGACGCCGAGGAACTTGATCGAGCCGATGATCGCCTGACCGAGCGGCAGGGCCTTGCCGGGCGGGTCGTTCGGATAATCGCGCTTCTCGACCACTTCGGCGACGTCGTCCAGAAACAGGCCGGCGATCAGCGCCGTGATCGGCGCGATCAGCAGCGCAAGTCCCAACGCCAGCCCAATGCTTGCGGCAATGGCGGCAATGAAGGTGAGCCAGCCGGTCCAATCCGGCAGATCCGGAAAAAATGCCGCCATCCACGGCCAGGCATAATAGGCGAACAGTTCCCGCAGCGAAAACCAGAGACCGACCAGAACCAGGATCGTGAGCCCCAGCGTCTTCCAGAAGACGTTGCGCGTTTCCGGCGCAAAGAGATTGGTGAGCGAAAGGCGTGCGGCGTCGAGGATCATCGGCGTCTCCAGTTGTGCCGAAGAGATGTAGGTTTGAGCGGTCGCCGTAGCAAGCATGAACACCTCTCTTCTCCCACTGAGGAGAAAGAGAAAATCAGCGCAGTCATGCGATGTCGATTTTGCCTTTCCTCGCTTGACTCATTCATAGCTCACCAGCTATACGCCAATTCATAGCCGACGAGGTATGAATGACGTGACGAACGCTCATGACGAAATCTTCAGAACGCTTGCCGATCCCACCCGGCGGGCGATCTTCGAACGCCTGTGCCGGGAAGGCGAAAAGACGGTGGCGGCCCTGACGGCAAAGGCCGGAGTTTCGCAGCCGGTCGTTTCGAAGCATCTTGCGGCCCTGAAGCGGGCCGGACTGGTGCGCGACCGCCACCAGGGGCGCCAGACCCACTACAGCGCAGAATTCGGAGCGCTCGCTCCCCTGGTCGACTGGGCCAACGAGATGACCAGCTTCTGGGAAAAGAAGTTCGATGCCCTCGAAGACCTGCTTAAAAGGATGGACCAATGAACGAAGTATCGACTGGGACCCGCACCGTCGTGGTCGAGCGGGAGATCCCCCACCCGCCGGAAAAGATCTGGCGCGCACTCACCCAGCCGCATTTGATCCAGGAATGGCTGATGAAGAGCGACTTTCAGCCGGTCGTCGGTCATCGTTTCAATCTTCGCGGAGAATGGGGCGGCGTGCTGGACTGTGAAGTCCTGATCGTCGAGCCGCACGAAAGGCTCTCCTACACTTGGAACTACCCCCATGAGGATGCGGCCTACAATCTGAAAAGCGTGGTGACCCTGACCCTCACCCCGACGAGCAAGGGCACTCATCTGCGCATGGAGCAGACGGGCTTCCGGCCGGAGCAGAACCAGGCATTCCACGGCGCCCGCCACGGCTGGCAGGGTTTCCTGGAGAAGCTCGACGCGATTCTGGCCGCGGAGGCCTGAAATCCACCGGTCAGGAAAACGGCATCCGACCGTTCGGTGGACGAGCGGCAATCGTCAACAGGATCGATTTCGAAAGAAAAGAACATGGCCTGGAACAAGTCTATCCGGCAGCTGCACCGCTGGCTGTCGATCATCTTCACGCTGACCGTGATCGCCAACTTCGCCGCCATGGCAATGGGCGAACCTCCCGCCTGGGTCGTCTACGCGCCACTGCCTCCGCTATTTCTGCTCCTGCTCAGCGGGCTCTATATGTTTGCGCTGCCTTATGCGAGACGCGGTGGGCGAAGCGCTGGCTAGAACAAAATGATCTTTGCCGCAGAACGAACTTCAGCCGCGAAAATCCGTCGCGCGGCAATCTTGCCGCGCCACCGAAGGCTCCTAATTTCGCCATAGGTAGATAGGGCGGGAAGCGCAAAGTCTCTGGGTCTCGCGCGAATCTTCCTCGCGTGCAGTTTCAAAGAATTCGATTTTATTGGCCGAAAGAGCAGATTTTCATGACGAGATGGATTTGGAGTGTCGTCTCTCCCGCTACGGCGGCGGGCTTTTTTCTCGTAGCCTCTTTGGCATGGGCGCCGGCAGCTTCGGCGGATATTTTCGAAGCTGCTGCGGAATGCGATCCGCAGGCGCTTCGCGCCGCGATCGCAGCCGGCGAAGATCCGAATGCTGCCGACGACGACGGAAAAACAGTTCTGCACTGGGCGGCGCAGAATTCCGGCGATGCCTGCGTGAAGATCCTGCTGGAACAGAAACCGGACCTGAATGCCCGGAATCACGACGGCGAGACACCCTTCATGAAAGCAGTCATCAGCAGCACCGATGAAGAAGGGGCGTTGCGCTCGGCGCAATTGCTGATCGATGCCGGCGCCGACATCTCCATTCCGAACCGGTTCGGCTATTCCCCGCTCTTCGCCCTCATCGTCTATGGCAACGGCATGACGCTGGTGCTGGACCCCGCCTTGATGACGCCTGCTCCAGACACCGGCATTCCGCCTTACAGGGGCAGCGAATACGAGATGGCAAAGCTGCTTCTGGAAAAGGGCGCCGACCCGAACGCGCTGGATGAAAGAGGCCAATCCGCCATGCAGTTCGCGGTTGAAATGAGGAGCCCGGCGCTGATCGACCTGCTTGTCGCCCATGGCGGCAACCTGCAATTCAGGGAGCCGAAGCGGAACCGATCACTGCTGCATATCGCGGCACAGGCCGACCGCGCCGTGAACATCCCATACCTTTTGAAGCACGGGCTGGATGTCAACGTGCAAGATCAACTGGGCGCGACCCCGCTGATGCTTGCCGTCGCCTACGAAAAGCCTGGGACCGTGAAGGCTCTTCTGAAGGCCGGCGCAAACGCCGAAATTCCAGATAGCGACGGCTTCCCTCCGCTCCTCCATGCGGTCAACAATCGCATGCTCGCCATGACCGAACTACTTTTGAATGGCGGCGCCAAGGCTGATGTACAGACCTCGAAAAGCCGCAATACGGGCCTGCAGATTGCCTCCCATCTCGGCTGGCTCGATGGAGTGAAACTGCTGCTCGACAAAGGCGCCGACCCGAAGATTACCGCGATCAACGGCATGACCGCGCTGGACTTCGCCAAACAGCAAGGCCACATGGACATTGTGGCTCTCCTGGAAAAGCGGCGGTAGCCGGATTCCGGCCCCTGGTCATTCAGCTTAGTTCCCGCAGCTCCTCCCGATGCCGGACCATCGCCAGGAACCGCCGGTAATCCCGGTCGTACTGGGCGGCGCGGGCGGGATCCGGCAGCCGTTCGGTGCCGCCGCTGTCCATCGCCTGTCCTGCTTCGCTAAGGCTGGCGAACAGGCCGCCGGCCACCGCCGCGGTCATGGCCGTGCCGAGCAGCACGGCGTCGCGGTTTTCGGGGATCACAACCCGGCAAGCGGTGACGTCGGCATAAAGCTCGACCAGCAGCGGGTTGTTCACATGGCCGCCGGTGACATGCAGCGTCTCGAAACGGTAACCGTAACCGGCGAGTGCTTCGAGGATATGGCGGATGCCGAGCGCGATCGCGACCGAAGCGCGCCAGTAGAGCCTGCAAAGCCCGTCAAAGGAGGTGTCGAGGGTGAGCCCGCTGATGACACCGGTCGCATGCGGATCGGCAAGCGGCGAGCGGTTGCCGTGGAAGTCCGGCAGGACATGCAGGTCGGGAGCCAGATCAGGCCCCTCCGTCCCGCGCAGTTCCCCGATGCGGGCGATGATGCGTCCGTGCAGGTCGGCCGTCGGCTCGCCTCCGGCCGCGTGCATGCGCACCACATGGTCGAGTAGCGCGCCGGCTGCCGACTGCCCGCCCTCGACCAGCCAGTAGTCCGGCAGGATCGCTTCGTAGTAAGGGCCCCAGAGGCTTCGGCCGGGCTTTGCGTGGCGCGAGAAGGCGACGATGCAGCTCGACGTGCCGCCGATCAGCGCCACGCTTGTCTCGAGCTTCGGACTGCCCGACGCGCCGCCGAGCACGCCGAAAGCGCCCGCGTAGGCATCGATCATGCCGGGCGCCACCTGGACGCCGGTATCGAGGCCGAGCTCTTCCGCCGCCTTCGCGCTAAGGCTGCCCATCGTGGCTCCGGCCGCGAATGTTTCGTCCGGCAGGCCGCCCTTTTCCTTGAGGTCCTCCAGCCCCGCGAGTGCCCAGAAGTCCGCACTCCAGCCGGGATTTTCATGGGCGAGGTAATTCCACTTGGCCGTCAGCGTGGAGCGGGAGCGGTGGGCCGAACCGGTCGCCTTCCAGGTGAGAAAGTCGGCAAGGTCGAAGAAGTAACCCGCCCTCGCCCAGCTTTCGGGCAGATGTTTCTTCAGCCACATCAGCTTCGGCATTTCCATCTCGGGCGACAGCGAGCCGCCGGAAAATTCCAGCACCTTGTGGCCGGTGGCCGAGAGCAGATCGGCTTCCCGGATTGCCCGGTGATCGAGCCAGACGATGGTGTCCTGTGCATCGCTGCCGGTGGTGGAGACGCTGAGCTGATTGCCGTCGCGATCACGGGCGACGAGCGAGCAGGTGGCGTCGAAGCCGATCGCCACGATGCGGTCCGCCGTTATGCCGGCTTCGGCCAGGGCTTCCTTCACGGCGCGGCAGGTGGCGGCCCAGATATCTTCGGAATCGTGTTCGGCGTGTTTTTCCTTCGGCCGGAACATCAAGATCGGATGCTTCGCCTTGGCGATCAGACGCCCGCTGCGGTCAAAGACGCCGGCACGGGCGCTACCCGTGCCGATATCGACCGCAACGAGGTGATCACGCATCCGGATTTGTTTCCTGTCCCTGTGCCTGTCCCATATGCCGCAAAGCCTAGGCCTGCTGCGAAACGGAGCCGTTGCGGCCCTCGACATATTTTCGGACAAGGTGGATCAAATCCGGCATCGCGTCAAACACGACTTCCGGGGAAAGTTCGTCGATCCTTTCCCGGTAGCCGGGAACCGAGGCATGCGAACCGCCGACGAAGGCAAAGACCGCCATCCCGGCACGGTGGCCCGCCTCGATGCCGGCGGGGCTGTCCTCGATGACGATGCAATTCTCCGGGTCCGCCCCCATCTGGCTCGCCGCATGCAGGAAGAGGTCCGGAGCCGGCTTGCCCCTGGCCACCATGGCGGCGGAGAAGATGTTCGGTTCCAGCTTGTCGATAAGGCCCGTCAGGGTCAGGGACAGACGGATGCGCTCCGGTTGGCTGGACGAGGCGACGCAACGGCGCAGGTCGAGGCCGTCGAGAGCATCGGCAATGCCGGCCATAGGCTGCAACTCCTTGCGGAAGCGGGTGTAGAGGTCGTGGCGCATGTCTTCGAGAAAGCTCTCGTCCGCCTCGATGGCGAATTCCTCGCGCATGGTCTTGGTGATGGTGGCGAGGCTGCGGCCGAGGAAGCGGCGGTAGGCTTCCGCCTCCTCCATATTCAGCCCCTTGCGGCGCAGCGCATCCACCAGCACGCGGACCGAAACGGGTTCGCTGTCGACGAGAACCCCGTCGCAATCGAAGATCACCAGTGGTCCCGCCGTTTGAAGCACTTTTCCCACCCGTTATTTGACAAGTTCGTCCCGAAGGTAAAGTTCGAGCGTTCTGGCCGTCCCCTCCGTCCAGAGCGTCGAAAGCGCATGCGCGAAGCGCTTCCGGAACAGCTCGGATTTCGAAACCTCGCCGAAGATCTCGTCGAACACAAGAAAGGCGTCCGGGTTATCCCTAGCTTTCAGTGCGGCCTCATGCAGGCGGTCGGCGCTGGCGTCGTTGAAGACGATTTCCCTGCCGCTGTCCGACGTACCGGCGAAATAGCGGCACCAGAGCGCCGAGACCAGCGAGAGGCCGATAATGTCCTTGCCCTGCGCAAGCCGGTCGCGGGTGGACGGCAGGATGAATTTCGGCTGACGGTTGGAACCGTCCTGCGCCAGGCGCGGAATGGTGTCGCCGATCTTCGGATTGAGGAAGCGCCGCTCGATCAGGCCGTAATAGTCGTTGAGGTCGGTATTGGGTACCGGCGGCACGATGGGGATGATCTCGTCCTTTTCCAGCTTGGCGAGGAAGGCGCGGATCAGCGGATGTTCCATCGCCTCGTGCACGAAATGGATGTCGAGAAGGGCTGCCGGATAGGCGATCGCCGCATGGCCGCCGTTGAGGATACGGATCTTCATCAGTTCGTAGGGCGCGACGTCAGGCACGAACTGCACGCCGACCTCTTCCAGCCGCGGGCGGCCGGAGGGGAAATTGTCCTCCATCACCCATTGCTTGAACTCTTCGCAGAAGACCGGCCAGTTGTCGTCGATATCGAAGTCGTTTCTCAGAATGTCGATCTCCCGTTGACCCGTCGCCGGCGTGATGCGGTCGACCATCGAGCTGGGGAACGCGACATTCTCGTGGATCCAGTGGGCGAAATCCGGATCGGTTAGTTTTGCGAGACCTATGACCGTGTTCTCCGTCACCTCGCCGTTTCCGGGAATGTTGTCGCAGGACATGATGGTGAAGGGGGGAATATCCCTCGTCTTCCGCTCCCTGAGGCCGGCAAGAATGAGACCGAAGACGGTTTTCGGGCTATCCGGGTTCTTGCTGTCCTCGACCATCGCCGGATGGGCCGGATTGAAGTGACCGGCGGCATCGATGAAATAGCCGCCTTCGGTAATCGTCATCGAGACGATGCGGATCGTCGGATCGGAGAGCTTTTCGATGAGCGCCGCGGTTTCGCCGGGCGCGATGATATCGATCATCGGCGCGGTGACCCGGGCGGCTGTCTTGTTGTTGTCCTGCTCGACCACGGTCGTCAGGAAATCCTGGGCGGCGAGCTTGTCGCGCATCGCCGCATCGGAAGGCATGACGCCCGCGCCGACGATCGCCCAGTCATGCGCCTTGCCGGTGTTGAACAGGTCGTCGAGATAGATCGCCTGGTGGGCACGGTGAAAATTGCCCACCCCGAAATGCAGGATGCCGGCAGTCAGGGCTTTCGGATCGTAAGCCGGCACGGCGGCGGTGGCCGCGGCGTCTTTCAAGCTCGCCAGCGAAAGCTTCACAGTCATTTCTTTTACTCCGGTTTGGCTGTCAGGCTCTCAGGGCGATGCCCTTGTCGTCGAAACGATGCAGCTTCGCCTCGTCCGGCGTCAGAAAAACCTTGTCGCCATGATGCGCGCCGAACTCGCCGTCGCAGCGCGCGGTGATCTGCCCGATGCCGTCGACATCGAGATGCAGGAAGGTATCGGCGCCGAGATGCTCGGCGACCTTCACGGTGCCGGTCCAAAGCCCGCTGTCCTTCGAAAGGTTCAAGTGTTCCGGACGGATGCCGGCGGTCTTGGCATTCTTCGACTGCGCATAGGCGCCGTCGACGAAGTTCATATGCGGCGAACCGATGAAGCCTGCGACGAAGAGGTTGCGCGGGCTCTTGTAAAGGTCGAGCGGCGAGCCGACCTGCTCGATATTGCCGCGGTTCAGGACGACGATCTTGTCGGCCATGGTCATGGCTTCCACCTGGTCGTGGGTGACGTAGACCATCGTCGTCTTGAGCTGATGATGCAGATCGCTGATCTCGAGCCGCATCGTGCCGCGCAGGGCCGCGTCGAGGTTCGACAAAGGCTCGTCGAACAGGAAGGCGGAGGGCTCGCGAACGATCGCTCGGCCGATCGCCACGCGCTGCCGCTGACCGCCGGAAAGCTGCGATGGACGGCGCTCGAGATAGTCGGTGAGGTTGAGCACCCGGGCGGCGTCCGTCACCTTCTTGTCGATCACCGCCTTGTCGAGCTTTGCCATCTTCAGCGGAAAGGCGATGTTGTTCCGCACACTCATATGCGGATAGAGCGCGTAGGACTGGAAGACCATGGCAAGGCCGCGCTCAGCCGGGGCCGACTGGGTAACATCCTTGCCGTCGATCAGGATCTGGCCGCCCGAAACGTCTTCGAGACCGGCGATCAGCCGTAAGAGCGTGGACTTGCCGCAGCCCGAGGGGCCGACGAAGACGACGAATTCGCCGTCGTTGATTTCGAGATCGATCGAAGGGATGACCTTCGCCTCGCCGAAGACCTTCGACACATTTTTGAGCGTGATGCTGCCCATGTCTTTCTTCCTTACTTAACCGCGCCAAAGGTCAGGCCGCGAACGAGTTGTTTCTGTGAGAACCAGCCGAGGATGAGGATCGGCGCGATCGCCATGGTCGAAGCGGCCGAAAGCTTCGCCCAGAACAGCCCTTGCGGACTGGAGAACGAGGCGATGAAGGCCGTCAGCGGCGCCGCATTGGTGGTGGTCAGCCGGATCGTCCAGAAGGCTTCGTTCCAGGCGAGAATGATGTTCAGGAGCAGTGTAGAGGCAATGCCGGGAACCGCCATCGGCGTCAGCACGTAGACGATCTCCTGCCAGAGGCCGGCGCCGTCCATGCGCGCTGCTTCCAGGATTTCGCCGGGGATTTCGCGGAAATAGGTGTAGAGCATCCAGACGACGATCGGCAGGTTGATCAGCGTCAGCATGACGGTCAGTCCGATGCGGGTGTCGAGCAGTCCGAAATCGCGGAACATCAGGTAGATCGGCACCAGCACCGCCACCGCCGGCATCATCTTGGTGGAAAGCATCCACATCAGGATGTCCTTCGTCCGCTTGGTCGGCGAGAACGCCATGGCCCAGGCCGATGGGATGGCGATGATCAGCGCCAGGATGGTGGAACCGACCGCCAGCACGACCGAATTCATGAACGGCTTGAAATAGTCGCGCTGCGTCTGCACCGTGACGTAGTTCTCGAACGTTCCGGAGGGAATGAGGCTGAAACCCGCGATCGCTTCCGGCTCCGTCTTTACGCTGGTGATCAGCGTATAGAGGATCGGGAAGAAGATGATGAGGGCGACGATCCAGGCCGCGACCGTGGCGGTGATCTTGTGTCTTGTCGTGACATTGCGAGCCATATTCGTCTCCTATCGGTCCAGGTTCTTGCCGACCGCGCGCATCAGGAAGAAGGCGACGATATTGGCGAGCACGACCGCGATGATGCCGCCTGCCGAGGCGCCGCCGACGTCGTAGCCGAGTAGCGCCGTGCGGTAGATCAGGAAGGCAAGGTTGGTGGAGGCATAACCGGGGCCGCCATTGGTGGTGACGAGGATTTCCGCATAGACGCCGAGCAGGAAGATCGTCTGGATCAGGATGACGACCGTGATCGCCCGGGCCAGATGCGGCAGCACCAGATAGATGAAGCGGTTGAAGAAATTGGCGCCGTCCATTTCCGCCGCTTCCTTCTGTTCGCCGTCGAGCGACTGCAGGGCGGTGAGCAGGATGAGGGTCGCGAACGGCAGCCACTGCCAGGCGACGATGATGACGATCGAGAAAAGCGGATATTGCGCGAACCAGTCGACGGGGCGGAGGCCGAAGAACTTGGCGATATCAGCCAGCACGCCGTAGCCCGGATGCATGATCATGTTCTTCCAGATCAGTGCCGCGACCGGCGGCATGACGAAGAAGGGCGAGATCACCAGAATGCGCACGACGCCCTGGCCGAAGATCGGCTGGTCGAGCAGCAGCGCGATCGCAATGCCGCCCACGACGGTGATCAACAGCACCCCGCCGACGATGACGAGCGTATTCCAGATCGACTGGAAGAAGGCCGGATCGGTGTAGAAATACTGGTAGTTGAAGAAACCGGCAAAGCTCACATTGCCGGGATTGAGCAGGTTGTAGTTCTGGAACGAGAACCACAACGTCATCGCCAGAGGAACGATCATCCAGACGAGAAGAAGCAAGACGGAGGGCGCCATCATCAGGCGCGCCAACGTTTTCGTGTTTTGCGTGGCCATATCGACGCCCTCCCTGAGTTGCCCCGCGCCTTTTTTCTTTGGGAAGGAGACCGGCGCAGGAACATCGCTGCTTTTTGTTATGTCAGTGATGGATTGGAGACTTGGCCGCCCGGTGTAGAAGAAGACCGGGCGGCCGGTGCTCGGGAGGTTACTTGATGTAGCCGGCGCGGGTCATTTCCCGCTTGGTGGCCGACTGGGCCTGCGCGAGCGCATCATCGACCGAGGACTGCCCGGCGATCACCGCCGAGAAGAGCTGGCCGACATTCGTGCCGATCGCCTGGAATTCAGGGATCGCGACGAACTGGCCGCCCGTATAGGGCACCGGCTTGACGGTCGGCTTGGTGATGTCGGCCGCGTCCATGGCCGCGAGCGTCGGAGCCGAGAAGGCTGCGGCCTTCTTGTATTCCGCGTTGTTGTAGAGCGAGGTGCGCGTGCCCGGAGGAACGTTCGCCCAGCCTTCCTTGGAGGCGACGAGCTGGGTATATTCCTTGCTGGTTGCCCAGGAGATGAACTTCTGCGCCGCATCGCCCTTCTTGGAGGAAGTCGGTACGGCAAGGTTCCAGGACCACAGCCAGTTGCCGTGATTGTTCACGCCTTCCTTGGAGGGGAAGATCGCATAACCGACCTTGTCGGCAACTGTCGATTCTTTCGGGTTGGAGACCATGGATGCTGCCACAGTGGCATCCATCCACATGCCGCACTTGCCCTGCTGGAAGAGCGTCAGGTTTTCGTTGAAGCCGTTCGAGGAAGCGCCGGATGGACCTGCATCCTTCATCAGGTCGACGTAGAACTGCAGCGCGCCCTTCCATTCCGGCTGATCGAACTGCGGGTTCCACTTCTCGTCAAACCAGCGACCGCCGAAGGAGTTGGCGAGCGCCGTGACGAAGGCCATGTTCTCGCCCCAGCCGGCCTTGCCGCGCAGGCAGATGCCGTTGATGTCGTTGGCGCGATCGGTGATCTTGCGGGCGGCATCGCCAATGAATTCCCAGGTCGGGCTTTCCGGCATCTTGAGCCCGGCCTTGTCGAACAGGTCCTTGCGATACATGATCATCGCGGACTCGCCGTAGAACGGCGCGGCATAGAGCTTGCCTTCGACCGTCAGGCCGCCTTTGATCGCCGGAAGAATGTCGTTGGCGTCGTATTTGTCGCCGAGCTTGTTGAGCTCCAGCAGCCAGCCCTGTTTCGCCCAGATCGGAACTTCGTAGTTGCCGATCGTCAGAATGTCGTACTGACCGCCCTTGGTGGCGATGTCGGTGGTGACGCGCTCGCGCAGCACGTTTT
The DNA here is from genome assembly GCF_002968635.1 of Neorhizobium alkalisoli. Taxonomy (GTDB): domain Bacteria; phylum Pseudomonadota; class Alphaproteobacteria; order Rhizobiales; family Rhizobiaceae; genus Neorhizobium; species Neorhizobium alkalisoli. The sequence continues at coordinate 80,151 of NZ_PVBN01000014.1, forward strand.
CTTCCAGCGTAACCCAGTTGATCTGGATATCCGGATTGGCCTTGGTGAACTCCGAGGTCAGGCCCTGCATGCGGACCATGTCGCTGTTATTGACCGTTGCGATGGTGAGGGTTTCGGCCGAGGCCGCGGTGGAAAAAATGCCGGCAAACGCCAGCGCCGAGCAGGCGCCCAGCAAAACCGTCTTCAATGTCATATCTTCCTCCCAGAAGATGAGTAACGAGCATTCGCTTTGCTCATGGGCAATTACTCACCAGAGGATGCGAAAAGTCAATCGCCTTTCGTCGCTGCACTGCAGCGGAGACAGGACATGCTATTGATTCAACAATGGATAATTTTGCTCAGCCGGAGAGCAATTGCTCCGCAGTGGCTTCATCCGTGATGATGCCGTTGATGATTTTGCCCTTCAGGGCGCCGGATATCGCGGCCAGCTTCTTCTTGCCCAGGGCGATTCCGATGACGGAAGACTTCTCGCGGGACGGGATCGGCACGCTGGCAACGCGATCGTTGATGGAATTGCCGAGCAGCTGTCCCTGGCGGTCGTAGACCCAGCCGCAGATCTCTCCGGCAGCGCCATTCTTGACCAAGGTCAGCATCTCTTCCCTGCCGAGAAACCCGTCGACGCAGAGAGGTCCGTCGACGCCGAGTTCGCCGATGCCGACGAATGTCACGTCCGCCTGGGCGCCGAGCTGAAGTGTCGAGCGGACCAGCGCCTGGTCATGTAGCGTTTCGCGCTCTTCGGCCGACGAACAGAGGACCGGCAGCGGCATGGGGAAATGCCTGGCCTTGATGGCATCCGCCATGGAGAAGATGACGTTGTAGAAAGCCGCCGAGCCGTCCGGGCCGATATTGCCGGTGAGCGAAACGATCCGGTGCTGCAGACATTCCATCGGCGGCAACTGGTCGACGGCGGCTTTCAGCGTACGGCCCGTGCCGATCGCGATGATGATCGGGTCCGGACGTTTTAGCCAACGCTCGATCTCGGCAGCGGCCGCCTCGGCGATGCCGACGGTGCTGGACGAACCGGCGGGATCGCTCGGCACGACCTCGGCGTGGCGCAGGCCGTATTTCTTCCGCAGTGCTTCAGCGAGTTCCAGGCAGGCCGCGATCGGATGATCGAGACGCACCTTGATGAGACGCTCGGCAACGGCGAGCGACACCAGCCGCTGCGCCGATTGCCTGGAAATGCTCATGGCCGCAGCGATCTCGTCCTGGGTGCGCCCCGCGACATAATAGAGCCACCCGGCCCGCGCCGCATCATCGAGCCGTCCTTGCGTATCAGACCGTTTTGCCATGGCAGAAAATCTCCTCCACGTGTTGCTGCCACGTTTTGCGAGTTTCTGTCAAATGGCCGAAAACAAAACCATGATCAGGTGGACAAGCCCATGAAATCGAGATTGGACGGCTCTTTTAGGAAAATTCGCCGCTCCGGCGTTTTCGGAGTCATGTTCGTTGTTTCTGTACCGTCTGGAGCGATTTTCAGCCGGAAGTTCCGCGCCCAGACTTTACCATATCCTTTCATGAAGAAGCCGTAGTGTATGCTTTGAGCTTCATCAGGAACGTCCAGAACAATCATTCGCTCGATCCATCCGGAAGTACCGTAGATAGCGCCATCGATTTCCCGCTGGAGCATATTGTCAAAACGAAGAACCGATCCTGGCTGCCCATCCACGCGCAGCCAGATTGTGCCGACATTGGCGTTCTCGGCACGCAGGTTTGCGGTGAGTCTGAGTTTTCGGCCTCGATATTCCTCAGCGTCTATACTTTGCCCGAGACCTGCAAAACGCTCGTTGCCCAGTTCCACATCGCGACCAACGGTACACTCGACCATAGCCGTGCCGGGTGAGGATGGGTCCAGCCCGCTCCTATACCTCTGGGTATCGACAAAACCGATGTGAAGCCACCCCGGCGGCAGAGGCAGAGGCTCCACTTTCGCTTTGGCCGATTCAATCTGTGCCGACAGCACGTTCCAGTCGGCAAACCCGAATTGCTTTGCCACCAGTTCCAGGCACTCGCCGTGGGAAATTTCGATATTTCGTTCCGCCAGCGATTGGCGCAACGCCTTCGCCATGGCTTTCGATTCGAGAAAGCTCTTCATCGGTCAATCCTCACCCGGGCGACTCGCAAAGAGGTCAGTGCTCGCATTGCTGATGAATCGCCGGGGCGGATCAGACCTTGAATTCGATTATGCGTTCACCATTCCACGAGGGAGCGAGCGGCAGGCCGCACAAGCCTGATTCGAAGATTATCAGGCCAGCGCGACCGGTCAAGCGACGGCTACATCACCCCACCTGCACCAGATGCCCCTCGCTCACCTCGCGATATTCCCGTCTTGGCGGCACGTAGCCGACGGGGCGGATCGGGCTCTTGATCTCGTCCGTCGACATGTTCCGCTTGACCCGGCGGCGCGACGGATCGGGTATCGGCACGGCCGACATCAGCTTGCGAGTATAGGGATGCTGGGGATTTTCGAACACCGCCGCCCGCGGACCGATCTCGACGATTTCGCCGAGATACATGACCGCGACGCGGTGGCTGACCCGCTCCACCACCGCCATGTCGTGGGAAATGAACAGGAAAGCGAGGTTCAGGCTCTGCTGCAGGTCTAGAAGCAGGTTGCAGACCTGCGCCTTGATCGACACGTCGAGTGCGGAGACCGCCTCGTCCGCCACGATCACCTTCGGGTCCAGCATGAGTGCGCGGGCGATCGCGATGCGCTGGCGTTGCCCGCCGGAAAATTCGTGCGGAAAACGTTTCATCATGTCGGCTGAAAGGCCGACCTTGTCCATCAGGCTCGCCGCCTTGTCGCGCGCCTGGTTCTTGGTTCCGAGATTGTGCTCGATGAAAGGCTCCATCACCGCCGAGCCGATGCTCATGCGCGGGTTGAGCGAAGCGAAGGGATCCTGGAAGACCATCTGGATCGAGCGCCGCATCTTGCGCAGTGTCGGCTGGTCGAGCTTCATCACCTCGTAGCCGTCGAGCATCACTTCACCGCTGGTGGGCGTAATGAGGCGCGTGACAGAACGGCCGGTCGTCGACTTGCCGCAGCCCGATTCGCCGACCAGCGACAGCGTTTCGCCCTCGAAAAGGTTGAAGGAAACCTTCTCGACCGCGTGTACGGCACCGCTCTTGCGGCCGAACAGCCCGGAATGGATATCAAAGCGGGTGGTCAGGTCCTTAACGTCGAGAATCGGCGTCTTTCCCTTGGCGACGGTGTCCGAGACATCCGCAAGCGGCTGCTGTTCGCCGGTTTTCACGTCGATGATCGGGAAACGCAAGGGAAGCGCCCGCTCACCCATTGAGCCGAGACGCGGCACGGCGGACAGCAGTGCCCTGGTATAGGGGTGATTGCCGCGGTGGAAGATGTCGTCGGTTGCCCCCGTCTCGACCGCGTCGCCGCGATACATGACGATGGTGCGGTCGGCGACTTCAGCGACGACCCCCATGTCGTGGGTGATGAAGAGAACGGACATGCCCTCCTCTTCCTGCAGCACCTTGATGAGGTCGAGGATCTGCCCCTGGATCGTCACGTCGAGTGCCGTCGTCGGCTCGTCGGCGATCAGAAGCTTCGGCCTGGAGGCGAGCGCCATGGCGATCATCACGCGCTGGCGCATGCCGCCCGAGAACTGGTGCGGATATTCGTCGAAACGGCTTTTGGCGTTCGGAATCCGCACCTTTTCGAGCAGGCGCACGACCTCCGCCTTGGCTTCCGCCTTGGAAATCTCCTTGTGGACGGTGAGAGCTTCGGCGATCTGCTTGCCGATCGGGAAGATCGGGTTGAGCGAGGTCATCGGCTCCTGGAATATCATCGAGATGTCATTGCCGCGCACCTGGCGCATCTGTTCTTCCTGCAGGGTCAGAAGCTCCCGCCCGTTGAGGAAGACCTGGCCCTCGATCCGGCTCGAATTCTTCGGCAGGAGCCGCATGATCGAAAGCGACGTGACGCTTTTTCCCGAGCCGGATTCGCCGACGATCGCCACCGTTTCGCGCGGCGCCACGTCGAACGAGATGTTGCGGACCACCGTCCGCCACTCGTCGTTCACCCGAAACGATGTCGAAAGATTGCGCACCGAAAGGACCGGGGTCACCGAACCGCCGCCCTGTTCCATCGCAGTTCCCGAAAGCAGCATGGAAAATCCTCCTTAGGGTTCGGAAATCAGGCGGCGAGCGCGGTTTCGGCGAGCGTCACCCAATAGCTGACGCCGTAGGGGATGGCCTCGTCGTTGAAGTCGTATGCGGCGTTGTGGAGACTTGCGGTTTCGCCGTTGCCGATGAAGATGAAGGCGCCGGGACGGCTTTCCAGCATGTAGGAAAAGTCTTCCGCCCCCATATGCGGGGGAACATTGGTATGCACGGCCCTGGAGCCTGCCACCTTGCTGGCAATCTCCACCGCGAAATCTGTTTCCTCGTCATGGTTGAAGGTGACCGGGTAGCCGCGGCGGTAGACGATTTCCGCCGAGGCGCCATGGGCGATGGCGGTAGACTGGGCCACTTCCGTCAGACGTTTTTCGGCAAAATCGCGGGTTTCCGGCAAAAGCGTGCGCACCGTGCCGCCCAGTTTGACATAAGCCGGGATGACGTTGTTCGCCTCGCCGCCGTGGATCGACGCGACCGTCACCACGAGAGATTTCAACGGATCGGTTTCGCGCGAGACGATCGACTGCAGCGCAACGACGATATGCGAGGCCGCGAGAACCGGATCGATGGAAAGATGCGGCTGCGCGGCATGGCTGCCGCGCCCGTGAACGGTGATCTCGAAGGTGTCGGCAGCGGCCATCGTCGAACCCTTGCGGATCGCGAAACTGCCGACCGGCAGGCGTGGTTCGTTGTGCATGCCGAAGACTTGCGCGATGCCGAACCTTTCCATCAGGCCATCGTTGATCATCGCCAGCGCACCGGCTCCGCCCTCCTCCGCCGGCTGGAAGATTACCGCCACGGAGCCCTTGAAATTGCGGGTTTCGGCGAGATATTGGGCAGCACCGAGCAGCATCGCCGTATGGCCGTCATGACCGCAGGAATGTGCCTTGCCGGGTGTCTTCGAGGCCCAGGGTTTGCCGCTCGTTTCCAGGATCGGCAGCGCGTCCATGTCGGCGCGAAAGCCGACGACAGGCCCTTCGCCCTGGTTGCCCTTGATGACCGCGACGACGCCAGTCTGGCCGATGCCCGTCTCGACGATGTCGCAGCCGAAGGATCTCAGCTTCTCGGCGACGAATTTGGAGGTCTCGTGAACGTCGTAGAGCAGCTCCGGATTCTGGTGCAAATGGCGCCTCCACTCGGCGACCTGATCCTGCATTTCCGCGACGCGATTGATGACTGGCATGATCGAGACCTCGTTGTCTTTCTCTGTTTCCCACTCTGGCCGGGGCGGATATTGCGACGCATAAAGCAGGTTTTGCAAGCTTCAATTTTCCCGCTTGAACGCAAAATAGGCCTATGCTTAGATGGCTCAAAATTTGATCATGCTCGCTTTTGGCGACACGGTTTAACTTGTTCTGAACCCGGTTTTCGAGGAGGACGCAGAGAGAAATCATTCTGCGAAGTCAACAAGTTATAAAACGCGCTTCGCAGACCCTTCGGCCCTGAAATCCGGCATGACCGGAAGGCCCTAAACACAACTCATAAGAGAACGACAAGGGGAATAGCAGCATGAAAAACCTCAAACTTCTTCTGGCTGGCACCGTCGCCGCGCTTGCCGCCACCGGTACCGCCGCCTATGCCGAACGAGGCACCGACGGCGACCTGAAGATCCTCTTCTGGCAGGCCGTCTCGACGCTCAATCCGTACCTGTCCGGCGGCACCAAGGAAGTCTATTCGTCCTCCATGGTGATCGAGCCGCTCGCCCGTTACGACGAGAAGGGCGAACTGGTGCCGATGCTGGTCACCGAAATTCCGACGATCGAGAACGGTGGCGTCGCCAAGGACCTGCTCAGCATGACCTGGAAGCTGAAGCCCGGCGTCAAGTGGTCGGACGGCACGCCTTTCACGGCCGATGATGTCATCTTTACCTGGAAATATTGCGTCGCGCCGGATGGCGGCTGCGCGCAAAAGGCCCAGTATGAAGGTGTCACGAGCGTCGAAGCTCCGGACCCGATGACCGTCAAGATCACTTTTTCCGAACCGAAGCCCTATCCTTACAGCGCCTTCGTCGGCGCCCAGTCTCCGGTCATCCAGAAGAAGCAGTTCGAAAACTGCGTCGGCGCCAAGGCTCCGGGCTGCACCTCCGCCAACTTCGGCCCGATCGGCACAGGCCCGTTCACCGTCAAGGAATTCAAGCCGAACGACGTCATCACCTTCGAAGCCAACAAGAACTACCGCGATCCGGCGAAGCCCGCCTTCGCAACCGCGACCCTCAAGGGCGGCGGCGATGCCGCTTCGGCTGCCCGCGCCGTTCTGGAGACCGGCGAGTTCGACTATGCCTGGAACATGCAGGTCGAGCCGGAAGTGCTGGCCACCATGCTGAAAGCCGGCAAGGGTCAGCTCGTGACCTCCTTCGGTACCCAGGTCGAACGTATCAACCTCAATTGGTATAACCCCGATCCGAAGCTCGGCGACAAGCGCTCCACCAAGGAAGCCGGCCCGCATCCGGCGCTTTCCGATCCGGCAGTCCGCCGCGCGCTTTCGCTTGCGATCGACCGCAGCATCATCGACGAAGCCGGTTACGGCGAAGCCGGCAAGCCGACCTGCAACATCGTTCCCGCTCCGGAAGCCTATGCATCGACCAAGAACGATAGCTGGTGCCTGAAGCAGGACGTCGATGCGGCCAACAAGCTGCTCGACGATGCCGGTTGGAAAAAGGGTGGCGACGGCATTCGCGCCAAGAACGGCGCGCGCCTTTCCTTCCTCTACCAGACCTCGACCAACTCCGTCCGTCAGGCCACCCAGGAGCTGGTGAAGGACATGTGGTCGCAGATCGGCGTCGATGCTGAACTCCGCAACGTCAGCGCCTCGGTCTTCTTCGGCGGCGACCCGGCAAGCCCGGACACCTTCCAGAAGTTCTATGCCGACGTCGAAATGTACACCAACAACTTCGATGGTACCGACCCGGAAAAATACCTGGCGGAATGGCTGTGCGACAAGGTTCCGAACCCGGAAAACGGCTGGCAGGGCCAGAATATCCCGCGCTACTGCAACCCGGCCTTCGACAAGCTGGTCGGCGAACTTTCCAAGACCGCCGATATTTCCAAGCGTGAAGAGCTTGCCAAGCAGCTCAACGACATGCTGACCGAAGAGGGTGCGCATATCCCGCTCATCCACCGCGGTAGCGTCTCCTCGCATTCCGTGAAGCTCGATGGCGTTCGCATGAACGCCTGGGACTCCGAACTTTGGAACGTCGCCGACTGGTCGCGCAAGAAGTAACGACGATCGCCGGGCCTCGCTTTTGAGCGCAGGCCCGGCGGACGCCCATTCTTCCGCGCCCGTTCGGAGAGTTCTCGATGTTCACATACACTTTGCGGCGATTGCTTTTTGCAATCCCGACGCTGCTGGTCATCAGCTTCGTCATCTTCGCGCTGCTGGATCTTGCGCCCAGCGATCCGACCGGCGACCTGCCGTTGACGATCCCCCCGGAGGTCCGCGAACAGATCCGCGCTTCTCTCGGCCTCGATCAGCCTTTCCTCATCCGCTATCTGAAATGGCTGCAGCAATTCTTCATCAATGAACCGCTCAACATTTTCGAAAGCCTCACCGGCTGGCAGATCGGCGATGGGGACCGCATGCGGGTGCTCTCATGGGCCACCCGAAGCCCGGTGGTCGACCTGATCGTCCAGCGCCTGCCACAGACCCTCTGGGTGGTCGGCCTCGCCTACCTCTTCGGCGTCATGATCGCCATTCCGATCGGAGTGATTTCGGCCTACAAGCAGTATTCGATCTTCGACCAGATCGGCACCTTCCTGGCGATGGTCGGCTATTCGGTTCCGACCTTCTTCACCGGTGTCCTGCTGATCGTCATCTTCTCCTCCTATCTGCAATGGTTCCCGTCCGTCTACGACACCAATCTGAGGGTCACGGATTTCCAGAGCTTCGTCTTGCAGGTGAAGCAGATGGCTTTGCCGGTCACGGTGCTGGCGCTCTTCAACGCGTCCCAGATTACCCGTTTCGTGCGGGCATCGATGCTGGACAACCTGCATCAGGACTATGTGCGCACCGCCCGCGCCAAGGGGGTCAAGGAAAAATCCGTCCTGCTCATTCACGTGCTGCGCAACAGCCTGATTCCGGTCGTGACGGTCATTGCCCTCGGCGTTCCCACGATCTTCTCGGGAGCCATCATCACGGAGCAGATCTTTCGCGTAAATGGCCTCGGCCAATTGCTGATCACCGCCGTGCAAGGTGCCGACATCCCGCTCGTGCAGACGCTCACCTTCATCTTCGCGGTCCTGATCGTGCTCTTCAACCTCATCGCCGACGTACTCTACGGCATTCTTGACCCGAGGATCCGTTATGACTGATGCGACCATTGTAACCGCGCCGCCCGCCAAGGCCTCCTCGCCCACTCGTTCCGCGCTTGCCGACATATGGCGCCAGTTCCGTGCCCATCGGGGCGGTGTCGTCGGGCTCATCGTCTTCACGTTCATCGTGACGGCGGTTTTCGTCGGCCCGTATATCCACCGGGTGGCCCCCAATGCCATCAACATCCGCGACAAGAACCAATGGCCGTCGATGGCCCATCCGTTCGGCACCGACAATCTCGGCAAGGACATGCTTGCCCAGGTGCTCGCCGGCGGACGCATCTCGCTCGCCGTCGGCATCACCGCCATGCTGCTGGCGCTCTTCCTTGGAACGCTGGTCGGAGTGGTCTCCGGCTATATCCGAAGGCTCGACGGGCCGCTGATGCGCATCACCGACCTGTTCCTGGCGCTGCCGCTCCTGCCGTTGCTGCTCGTCATCATCATGCTGTTCCGCGACACGCTCCGGGCGGCCTTCGGACCGGAAACCGGCATCTTCATCCTGATCGTCTTCGTGATCGGGATCACCAGCTGGATGCATACCGCCCGCATCGTCCGCGGCGACGTGCTGGCGGTGAAAAGCCAGGAATTTATCCTGGCGGCGAAATCGAGCGGCATGCGGGAGCATCGGATCATCCTCCGGCATATCCTGCCGAACGTGCTGAGTTCGATCATGGTCTCGGCCACGCTCGGCATCGCTTCGGCAATCATCACCGAGTCCGCCCTGAGCTTCCTGGGACTCGGTTTCCCTTCGGACTTCCCGACATGGGGACGCCTCCTGTTCGACGGTGCCAACTTCCTGCAGCTCACGCCATCGCGCGTGCTCTGGCCGGGACTGGCGATCTCGCTCACGGTGCTCAGCGTCAACTACATGGGCGATGCAATCCGCGACGCGCTCGATCCGAGAGCGCTGAAACACTGACCGGCCCGCAGCTCGAAAAAAAATGGCGGCCTCGGCCGCCATTTTTGTTTGGCACCCTCCAGGAACCGCCGCCCCGCCCAACTCGTTTTATTCTCAGAGCGGAATGCACCGCTTCGAATCCGGGAAGGAGAAAAACAATGAATTGGAATCAAGTCGAGGGTAACTGGGAACAGTTCAAGGGCAAGGTCCAGACCCAGTGGGGCAAGCTCACCGGCGACGATCTGGACGTGATTGCCGGCGACCGCAAGCAGCTCGCCGGGAAGATCCAGGAACGCTACGGCAAGGCTGAGGACGAGGCCGATCGCGAAGTCGACGACTGGCTCAGCAGGCACTGAATTTTTTTTAAAAACTCTCGGAACCTAATTCAGGGCCACTCGTTATAGCAGTGTTCGAAGGCGACCCCCCGTCCCCCGCCCTACAAAAGCCTTCGGACATACTCTTCAATCCCCCTCGAAGAGACGAACTGGCTCGGCTCCGTCAATCGGAACCGAGCCAGCTCAGTTTTGTGGGCTATGAAACTAGCCGGTAGCTTCCAGCGCGATGATGCGGGTTCCGTCAAACGCCTTCCTCGTGACGAGGCTTCGCCAACTTCTCAGTCGTTGGCGCCTTCCAGAGGGAAAACCAGCCTGTAGCTGATACGGTCATAGGAAATGACGTATTGCGCCTTGCCGTTGACGGCGGCTGGCACGACGCGCTCCAGCACCGTGCTGCCGAAATGCGCCTTCAGCGCCTCTTCATGCTCTTCCGAATTGGGGGTTGTTTCCAGAGTTTCATCCCAGACGATCTCCAGCACATCGTGGCCGTTGAGCTGCATGCGCCCGCAGGTGACGTCGATGGCGCGGCCGCTGCGCAGAAGCGAACCGTGGCTGACCGCATTGACGATCAGTTCGTGCAACGCGAGCCCCAGATGCAGCGAGGCGTTCGGCGTCAAGAGCACGTTGTCGCCCTGGACACGCACCAGGTGCTTGTTCTCCGGCAGGTATTTTTCCGTCTGCTGCTGCACCAGTTCGAAAAAATAGGCGCCGCGCCAGCTTGAATCGGTGATCAGGTCCTGGGATTGCGAAAGCGAATAGAGACGTCCCCGGAACTTGTGCAGGAAAAGTTCGAGCGAGCCGGAATAACGGGCGGTCTGCAGCGCAATGCTCTGGATAATCGCCAGCAGGTTCTTCGAACGGTGGCTGACCTCTCTCAATAGCGCCCTCAGGAGCCGCTCGCGATGGCGCTCCTCCGACCGGTCGACGATGGTGGTGACGAGATGGATGCCGCGCTTTGAAAACTCCACCGCCTGCACGCGAAATTCGTAGACCTGTTCCGTGCCGACCGTGATTTCGATATGGCCCTTGTTGCCCGGTTCGGTGATGGCGCCCTTGAGAGCCTGGAGCTTGGCCGCGACCTCTTCCCCGAAGAGGCTGAGATCGCTCGGCGTCGCCACATGCTCGATCGCCCAGACCTCCGGAAGATTTGTAACGAAGAGATAGTTGAGCCGGGCATCCTGGATGATGATGCTCGCACCGAGATCGACGAGCGCCGGCATAAAGAATTCGCGCAACTTGTCATCACTCTGACCAGCCTGCTGCCATGTCAGGGGATGCGACAAATTCCTCACTCCGTTTGCGGACTTTCCGGGGAAACCGGGGTGCCCGCTGGAGAGACCCCGGATTTACAAGCTTGTCATTTATAGGACGTCACACGTACGGGAACAAGCCGACAACGCGCAATATCGGCCGTCGCGAAAGGAGTGGGCAGGGCCAAGCCGAACCGGCATTTGCCACTGCACCTGCTCCCTGCGCTCCGTGGATCACGCCGCCGCCTTTACCGCCTCATTGAAGAAGAGCGCCTGGCTGATCAGAGCCTTCACCATGTCTGGATTGAACGGCTTGGTGACGAGGAAGGCAGGCTCGGGGCGTTCGCCGGTCAACAGCCGCTCCGGAAAAGCGGTGATGAAGATTACCGGGACGCTGGACGACTTCAGGATTTCGTTGACGGCGTCGATGCCAGAACTGCCGTCGGCAAGCTGGATATCGGCAAGTACCATCTTCGGATGGGTCGTATTGAAGAGCGAGATCGCTTCCTTGTGGGTGCGCGCGATGCCCGTGACGCGATGTCCGAGATCCTGCACCATCTGCTCGATGTCGAGCGCGATCAGCGGTTCGTCTTCGATGATCATGATCTCCGTTGCAACCTGGCGCGAGATTTCGCGGGTCGCTTCGTCGAGCAGGCGGGTGACTTCGCTTATGCTGACATCCAGCACCTCAGCAGTCTCCTCGACGGTGAAACCTTCGACCGATATCAGCAGAAAAGCATGCCGAGCCTGGGAAGGCAGCGTCGACAGGTTGGATGCCGCGCGTTGCTCCCATGCGAAGGGCGACTCGATCGGCCGGATTTCGATGTTGGTGGAACCAAAAATCGTGACGAATAGTTTATAAAGTGAAACACGGTCCTTGGACGTTTCCGGGAATATCGAAACGTCTGCGATCAGAGCTTCCAGGACCGCAGCGACATAGGCGTCTCCCGAGGTCTGAGATCCGGTGACTGCCCGAGCATATCGACGCAGATAAGGAAGGTGAGACGCAACGCGTGTGGTAAGTGACATACAAAATCTCCCCTGGTGCCCAGACGGGCAATTGACCCATTATGAACGTGGGCGCGCAAAAAAAGTTCCGGAAAGCGGAACTTATTTTCCTCCCACGAATTCTCATGCCCGAGATATCGCAACAGGCTGCCTGCGTGATGAGTGACGACGAAAATAGAAAAAAAGATGACATGACGACAGTTCAATCCCACGAAGTCAGACCTGGAGCGGTACAGCCGAACGCCTCCATTTCTCGTAAATTGCGCGAATTCTACGACGCCGTGCAAGAGGAAGGAATTCCGGATCGTTTTCTTGACCTTCTTGAGCGTCTGGAACAGGCCGAGAAGAACGCAAAGCCGGTGAAAGTAAAATGAGCAAAGAAGACGAGATCGACGATCGCGGCTTCAAGCGCGACCTTCTTGCGTCGCTGCCCAATCTGCGCGCTTTTGCTGTATCCCTGACCGGCCGGCACGACAAGGCCGACGACCTGGTGCAGGACACGATCATGAAGGCCTGGGCCAACCAGTCCAGCTTCACCGCCGGGACCAATATGAGAGCCTGGCTCTTTACGATCCTTCGCAACGAATTCTACAGCCAGATGCGCAAACGCGGCCGCGAGGTGCAGGACAGCGATGGTCTGTTCAGCGAGCGTTTTTCGGTGCATCCGGAGCAGTATGGCCGGCTGGACCTTCAGGACTTCCGCAAGGCTCTCGACAAGCTGCCGGACGACCAGCGTGAAGCGATCATTCTGGTGGGGGCTGCCGGTTTTGCCTATGAAGAAGCCGCCACGATCTGCGGCTGCGCCGTCGGCACGATCAAGAGCCGTGTCAGCCGGGCCCGCACCCGCCTTCAGGAACTGCTCGGCGTCTCCGGCGAGGGCGATTTCGGCCCCGACCCCGACCACGCGGCAATCACCGCCCGCGCCTTCGGCGGCTAGAACTCCAGCTGAAATCGATTAGGAAAAGCGGCCTCCCGGAAAACCCGGGAGGCCGCTGATCAGGTTATTCGGCCGGTTCGTCCGTATGGCGTCTGGCCGAACCCGCTCTTCTCGTCAGCAGAAAGCCGAGGCCGGCTGCCACCGAGACAAACAGGAGCGGTCGCGACTTGATCACCAACGGCAGTGCCGACAGGGCCGCCGTCGCCATCAGCGCCTTGCTGCTGTTGGCCGCCGCGACTTCGCGTTTGCGCCGCGCCTCTGCGCGATTTGCCGTCACGACCGCGACATACATGAAGAGGGCGAGGACGAGCGCGCCGCCTGCGACGACCAGCAGGGCCGTCGGCAGGCCCCACAGGCCGCCGAGATAGACGGCAAGCGCCGCGATTGCGAGGGCATAGGCCGTCAGCAGGAATAGGAGCGCGAAACCGTACAGAATTGCGTTTCGCCTGAACCGGCTCATGAACGCCGCGATATCGATCGCGGCGAGCGAAGCCAGGAGAGGCCCGAGTCCCGTCAGCATCAGCGGCGCGTCAACAGTGCGAACAGGAAACCAACGCCCGCGGCGATGGCGACGGACTGGATAGGGTTCGTGCGGATCTGACGTTCCAGATCACGCTCCAGACTCATCGCCTGTTCGCGAGCGGCTTCCACCATGTGCAGCGAGGCATCTGCAGCCTCGTTGGCGGCGCGGCGCGCCTTTCCGCGCACTTCGCTTGCCTTCTCGTTGCCGACGGCGGCAACAGAACGGGCGAGCGAAGCAATGTCCTCACGGAGCTGCTGCAGCTGCACCTCGATGTCCTTCGAGGTGGCAGAGTTCTGGCCGTTGCCACTGCGGGCGAATTCGCTGGTCGGATTGGCTGTGGGCATATTCGATCTCCTCGGTTTATCGGTTCTTTTGAAGCATTCAGGCCGCTGGCCGGCTTTGCGAAAAATCAAATGACGCGGAAGACGGTGAGGAGGACCGGAATTGGGACATGCAAGGCCACAGGAATATGCCTTTCATCGTCAACCTCCTCGATAAGCGCCTGGCGAGCGCGCGGCTTTGCAATCCCGTTTCGGACTGCCGGCGTTGAACGCAGCAGAAACGCGATTGTTCCCGACGGGACGGGGAGCAGAAGACTGGCCGATGGAATTGGGAATCAGTCCGCTGTCGGCGGCTCCGGCCACCGGGTGATCCCGCCGGTCCATTCTTCGAAAGCCCGGGAAAGCTTGAGGACGAGCATGTCGTCGAAACGCGGGCCGACGATCTGCAGTCCGATCGGCATGCCGGATCTGGAGAAGCCGCAGTTGATGGACGAAGCCGGTTGCTCCGACATGTTCCAGGGCACGGTAAAGCCGATATGTTCGAATGGCAGCGCCGGGTTGTTGGTCGGCGACGCCCATTCGGCCGGATAGGAAACGATCGGATTGGTGGGCGATATAACCGCATCGACTGTGGAAAACAGCTTGCCGGCCGACTTGCGCATCTCGATCGTCTGGTTGAAGCCGCGCACCGCCTCGACGCCGGAAATATAGGTGCCGCCTTCCGCCCACTGATAGATATAGGGCAGGATCAAGGCCCGGCGCTCCTCCGGCATCTTTTCGATATCGCTCCAGAAGCGGGCCCGCCAGAAGTTGTCGAGCCCATCGAGCATCGCCCGTGTGATGACCGGTTCGACCGGCATGACGATGGCACCCGCTTCCTCGAAGCGTTTGGCCGCAGCGACGACCGCATCGCGGACCTCTCCGTCGAGCGGCAAACCGACACCCGCGTCGAGCATCAGGCCGATCTTCATGCCCTTCACATCGATGTGGAGGTCGAGCCAGTCGAACGCGTTGGGCGGCAGGCTCGTGCCGTCACGCCAGTCCGGCCGCGAAAGCGTCGCCATCGACATGGCGGCGTCTTCGACCGTCCTGGTCATCGGGCCGGCGCAGCGGCCTACATAATAGGGATCGACCGGGATGCGCCCCTGGCTCGGCTTGAAACCGAAAAGGCCGGTCCAGCCGGCCGGCAGACGCACCGAGCCGCCGATATCCGTGCCGATATGCAGCGGCCCGAAGCCGGCCGCACCGGCAGCCGCCGCCCCGGCGCTCGACCCGCCCGGATTCTGCGTCAGATCCCAGGGATTGCGGCTCAGGTGATGGAAGCTCGAAAGGCCGGAGGAGAGCATGCCGTAGTCAGGACAGGTGGTCTTGGCAAAGATCACCGCGCCGTCCTCCCGGCACCGTGCGGCGATCGGCGCATCCTCGCCCGCCGGCACGAGCTCGACCGCCGCCGTACCGAGCGGCACGGGCTGCCCCTTGGTGGCGATCAGCTCCTTGAGCGTGACGGGCACGCCGTCGAGGGGACCGAGCGTCTCGCCTTTCATCCAGCGTTCGCCGGAGGCGGCGGCCTGCGTCCGTGCGCTGTCCGGATCGAAGAGATAAAGCGCCTGCACATGCGGCTCGAAGGCGGCGATGCGATCTTCGACGGCCAGCCAATATTCGGAAGGAGAGAGTTTCCTCGCCGCATAGAGGCCCTTCAGCTCACGGATGGTCAGTTTCAGGAGATCGTTCATCACAATATCTTCGTTCCGGAAATCAGGAATCGTCGCGTGGATCGAGAAGGTCCCGCAGGCCGTCGCCCAGCATGTTGAGACCAAGGACGGCGAGCGCGATGGCAAGGCCCGGCATCAGGGCGAGCCACGGCGCCTGGCCGAGAAAGGTCTGTGAGTCGGCAAGCATCCGCCCCCAGGTCGGTGCCGGCGGCGGCATGCCGAGCCCGAGAAACGAAAGCCCCGCTTCGGTCAGGATTGCAAGCCCGAGCTGGATCGTCACCTGCACGATGATCTGGTTGGAGATATTCGGCAGCACATGGACGCGCGTGATCGTGGCTTTTGATCTTCCCATACCCACAGCCGCGGCCACGTAGTCCCTCGTCCAGATCTGCAGCGCCGCGCTGAGCGTCAGCCGCGCGAAGACCGGCACCATGAAGACGGCTATCGCCACGATGGCGGTGAACCGGCCGGAGCCGATGAAGGCGCCGAGCATCATGGCCGACAGGATCGGCGGCACCGCAAAGATGATGTCGCAGCCGCGCATGACGATCAGCTCGAGCCAGCCGCGCCGCATGGCCACGACGACGCCGGCCATCGTGCCGATGCTGGCGCCGAGCGCCACCGCAAGAATGGAGGTGGACAGCGAGTTCCAGGCGCCGACCATCAGCGCGGACGCCACGTCGCGGCCGAACTGGTCGGTGCCGAGCAGGCCGAATTCGAGCGGCGCCTTGAGCTTCTGGACGATGTTCATCTTGGTGGGCGGGAACGGCGTCCAGACGAGCGAGAGGAGCGCGACGGAAAACAGCGCAAGCGAGATGAAAAGTCCGATGAGAAAGACGGGACGGCGAAACGCTTTCCTCATTGGGCACCGGCCCTCAGGCGCGGGTCGATCGCGAGATAGGCGAGATCGACCACGAAATTCATGAGGATCACCAGGCCTGAGAAGAACAGCACGACATCCTGCATCACCACGATATCGCGCTGGGAAAGCGCCTGGTAGGCAAGCCGCCCGAGCCCCGGCAGATTGAAGACGTTCTCCACCAGCACCGCACCGGCAATCAGGAAGGTGAACTGCAGGCCGAGCATGGTGACGACGGGCACCAGCGCGTTCGGAACCGCATGCCGCCAGATGGCGGTGCCGTCGCTCAGACCCTTGGCGCGGGCAGTGCGGACGAAATCCTCGTTCATCACTTCGAGCACCGCCGCCCGCGCCACCCGCGTCAGCACGCCGGCCTGCGGCAAGGCAAGCGCCACCGCCGGCAGGACGAGAGCCTCGAGGCCGGCGAACAACCCTGCATCCCAGCCCGGAAAGCCGCCCGCCGGCATCCAGCCGAGCATGCTGGAAAAGAGAATGATCAGGAGCAGCCCGACCCAGAAAGCTGGTACGGCGATGCCGATATAGGAAAACAGCCCGGCGACGAAATCGAAGGCGCCGTTGTGACTGCGCGCCGCCTGCACGCCGAGCGGCACGGCGACCAGCACGGAAATGACGATTGCGATCAGCGCAAGCGGGATGGTGACGGCGAGCCGCTCGGCAATCAGGCCTGCGACCGGCACCCCATAGGTGTAGGACTGGCCGAGATCGCCTCGGAAGACGCCGGCGAGCCAGGCGAGGTACCGTACCGGCAGCGGCTGGTCGAGACCGAGCTGCTTCTGGAGCGCGGCCAGCGTTTCCGGGCTTGCCGACGTCCCCAGCATGATCGCCGCCGGATCCCCAGGCAAAAGCCCCATCACGGTGAAGATCAGCAGAGAAACCACGAAAAGCGTGACGACGAGGCTAAGGATGCGCCGGACGAGGATGGAGATCATGAACGGCGCACTCCCTGCCGGTTCCCCCCTTGTGGGGGGTGGCGCAGCAGGTTCAATACCCGATAAGCGTGGGGAACCACCCCCCTCTGCCCTGCCGGGCATCTCCCCCTCAAGGGGGGAGATCGGTATGCCGTGCCGGTTTCCGCCCCATCCCAGCTTCCGCTGGATAAGTTCCCTCCCCCCGCCAGCGGCAGGGCGATCATACATGGGGACGAGAGGCGTCGCTTCTTGCCGATCTCCCCCCTTGAGGGGGAGATGCCCGGCAGGGCAGAGGGGGGTATCGCCACTGCGATTTCAGCCATCGCACGGAAAGAGGTTGCCGCTGCCACCCTACTCCAACTCATGATCCAGGCTTCACTCTTCCCAATGAACATCCGTGAGCACGTTCGACGGGATCGGCTCGTTTTCCCAGAGTCCCTTCACCTTGGCGTTCCAGACGCCGAGTTTGGGCATGACGAAGAGGTAGAGCGCCGGCACGTCATCGGCGAGAATGGTCTGCGCGTCGCCGTATAGCTTCTCCTGTTCGGCGGGATCCGAGGTCGCCTCCACCTTCTTCAGCACCTCATTGAAGGCCGGGTTCTTGTAGTTGAAGTAATAGGGATCGCGGGCATAGATATCGATGTCCATCGGCTCGGCATGGGCAACGATGGTCATGTCGTAGTCCGCGGCCTTCAACACGTCCGCCACCCATTTGGCCGGAAATTCGGTCGTCTCGATATTCATCGTCACGCCGATTTCCGCAAACATCGCCTGCAATATCTGCGAGGAGCGCTGCGCATAGGCCATCTGTGGCGCCTTGATTGTGAAGGTGAAGCCATCGGGATATCCGGCCTCGGCAAGCAAAGCCTTCGCCTTCTCGGCGTCATAGGGATAGACGCCGGTCAGGTCCTTGTAGCCGCGGTCGTTCGGCGTGTAGTGGCTGCCGATCGGCGTGCCGTAACCGGACCAGGCGCCTTCCACCACGGTCGCGCGGTCGACCGCCATCATCAGCGCCTGCCGAACCTTCTTGTCGCTGAACGGCTTGCGCGTATTGTTCATGCCGGCGACCACCTTGAGCTCGGTATTGCCGATCACGGTCGCAAGCTTCTTGTCGCCTTCGAAAGACTTGATGAGTTCCGGCGCGCCGAATTCCGGGAAGGCGTCGACATCCCCGGCTTTGAGCGCCGCCGCCTGAGCCTGCGGGTCGCTGATGAAGCGGAATGCGGCCGTGTCGAGCTTCAGCGACACGGCCTTGTTCCAGTAGTCGGGGTTCTTGGCGAGATCGACCTTCGATCCCTTGGCCCAGCTCACGAATTTGAGCGGTCCGGTACCGATCGGCGTCGTCTTGTTCTCTGCCGCCGATCTCGGTTCGACAATGCTGGAGGACGGCCAGCCGAGCCAGTAGAGCAGGCTGCCGGCGGGTTGCTTGAGCTTCAGGACGAGCGTCGACGCATCCGGCGCTTCGACTGTGTCGATCGACGCGAAATAGCGCTTCTGCGGATTGACGGAATCGGCGCCTCGAGCCCGGTCGATCGAAAATTTCGCCACGGAGGAATCGAAGGCGACGTCGTTGTGGAATTTGACGCCTTGGCGCAGCTTGAACGTATAGGTGAGACCGTCCGGGGAGATCTGCCAGCTTTCGGCGAGCTGCGGCTGAACCTTGCCGGCCTTGTCGATCGTCGTCAGGCCTTCGAAGATGTTCTGCCAGGTCACCTGGCCGATGGCGACCGGTGCGGCGATCGTCGGGTCGAGACCGGCAGGCTCGATCGCCATGCCGACGGTGATTGCCGTCCTCGGCGCGGCTTCGGCACCCGCACCCGTGAGAAAAAGGCCAGCCGCCAAGGCAAGCCCCAAGGTTGCCCCCTTCAGAATCGTCGCAGAGTTCAAGAACGTCATCCTGCCCATCAGTGGTCCCCTTGTGATCGGCGATCCAGCCCCGACGGCACCTGCAGGATCACCATTTAACCGGAGTGTGTCATTTCGCAGGTGCACACACAATGCAGATTTTTGTGTTCTCTGTGTAGCCGAAATCGATACACGAGTGCGTTTAGCTCGCCGCTTTCCGGGCCGCCGACTTGCGGTTGTCGGTCCCGCGCATGAAACCTTCGATGAAGTCGACGAGCTTGCCCGCAGCGAAGGAAAGCTGCCGGTCCGGCGCGACGCAGAGATCGATCGGGGTTCGCACGCCTTTGCTGGCTGCGATCGGCACGGCAACGAGCTGGCCGGCGTCGATCTCCCGCTGCACGGCAAGCGCCGGCAAGAGCGTTACCGCGGCGCGCCGCAGCACCAGTTCCTTGAGCATTTCCAGTGCGCCGGTGACGAAGACCGGATCGAGCTCCAGCCCCTCTTTGGAGAATATCTCCTCGAAGGCCTGCCTCGCGCCGAAACTCTTGTCCGGCAGCGCAAGCGGCATCTGCACGAGATCGCGCAACGTCAATTCCTTGGCACCAGCCGCGGGATGATCGGCCGCCATGATGACGTCATAGGTGATTTCGGAGCGCAGCCTCACCTTCACGCCGGATATCTTTGGGGCAAAAAGCGTCACGACCAGGTCGGCTTCGGCGGCAGCCAGTGCCTCCACCGCCTCCCGAGCGCTGGTGATCGCGACCTCGAACCTCAGCTTCGGATATTTCAGGCTGAATTCCGCCAGAACCGGCGCCAGGAGATTGGCGACCGTCGCTCCGTTGGCATAGATCACCACCCGTCCGCGCTGAAGGCCCTGCAGGTCGTCGATGAGCCGATGCACATGCTCCAGCTCCCGCAGCGTCCGCCCTGCCCTTGCAGCCAGGAGCTCGCCGGCGGCCGTCAGCTTGATGCCGCGATTGCTGCGCTCGACGAGCGGCGTCCCGAAATAGTGCTCCAGGTTCTCGATCTGCCGCGAAACTGCGGTGGCTGCGACGTTGAGGTTCTCCGCCGCCGCCCGCATGGAGTTCGTCCGCACCAGTTCATCGAAATACATAAGCGCGCGAAGCTGCATGCGATCCTTGTCCTACGAAACCTGCCTCTTCAGCCTCGGCGGAAACCTTCGCTGGCGACGAGCAGCTGGCGCGTATAATCGGCGGAAAACTCGCGCTTTTCCAGAGCCTCCGCCGGCATGGTCTCGACCACCTTGCCGGTCTTCATCACCGCCAGCCGTTCGCACATATGGCTGATGACGCCGAGATCGTGGCTGACCATGACGAAGGTCAGGTTGCGGTCGCGCCGCGCCTGTTCGAGAAGGTTCAGGATTTCCGCCTGGATCGAGGCGTCGAGCGCCGAGGTCGGCTCGTCGAGGAGCAGGATCTTCGGCTCCAGGATGAGCGCCCGGGCGATCGCGATGCGCTGCCGCTGGCCGCCGGAAAGCTGGTGCGAATAGCGGAACCGGAAACCCGATCCCAATCCGACCTCGTCGAGCGCGCGGGTAATCCTCGCCTCGATATTGTCGAAACCATGGATGACGAGCGGTTCCAGCAGCAGGCGGTCCACCGTCTGGCGCGGATGCAGCGAGCCGTAGGGATCCTGGAAGACCATCTGGACGGTCTGGTAGAATTCCTTGTCGCGCCGCCGCCCGGAATAGGACCGGCCGTTGACGGTCAGCGTGCCCTGAGAAAACGACGTCAGGCCGGAAACGGCGCGCAGCAGCGTCGATTTGCCGGAGCCGGATTCGCCGACGATCCCGAAGGACTCGCCCACACCGACATCGAGGCTGACACCGTCGAGCGCCGGAAAGCCCTCATAGCTGACGAGCATGTCGCGGATGGAAATCGCCGAGGTCATAGCGCCCACTCCCGCTTGCGGTCGAGCACCGGCAGCGGATGCCGGTCGGTGCCGATGGTCGGCAGGCAGTTCAAAAGCCCGCGCGTATAGGGATGCTGCGCCCCAGCAAGATCGGCCGAGGGCAGTTCCTCCACGATCTTGCCCGCATACATGACGATGACCCGGTCGCAGAAGGAGGAAACCAGCCTCAGATCGTGGGAGATGAAGATCAGCCCCATGCCGCGCTCGGCCACCAGCTTGTCGAGGATCGACAGGACTTCGAGCTGCACGGTAACGTCCAGCGCCGATGTCGGCTCGTCGGCGATCAGCAGCTCCGGGCCGCAGACCAGCATCATGGCGATCATCGCACGCTGACCCATGCCGCCGGAAACCTCGTGCGGATAAAGGTCGAACACCCGTTCCGGATCGCGGATCTGCACCGCCTCCAGCATGGCGAGCGCCCTGCTCTTGGCTTCCGCCGTGCTTATCTTCTCGTGGGTCTTCAGAGTTTCGACGATCTGCCGGCCGATCGTGGACACCGGGTTGAGCGAATATTTCGGATCCTGCAGGATCATCGCGATCCGCTTGCCCCGGAGCGCCCGGCGTTCGGACTTCGGCATGGCCAGAAGATCCCGATCCCCGAACGCGAGCTTCTTTGCGGTGATCTTTGCGTGGCCCGGCGTCAGCCCCATGATGGCGCGCCCGGTCTGCGATTTTCCGGAGCCGGATTCGCCGACGATGCCGAGCCTTTCCTTGCCGAGCGCGAAGGAAACCCCGCGCACCGCGTTCACTTCGCCGGTGCGGGTCGGGAAGGTGACGCGCAGATCCTCGACAGTCAGGAGCGGGCTGGTTGATACGGTCATTGGCCGGCCTCCTTCGGGTCGAGCGCGTCGCGCAAGCCGTCGCCCAAAAGGTTGAACCCGAGGCTGACGATCAGGATCGCGAAGCCCGGCATGGCCGCAACCCACCACTGGTCGAGGATGAAGCGGCGGCCGGAGGCGATCATCGCGCCCCATTCGGGAAGCGGCGGCTGCGCGCCGAGCCCGAGGAAGCCGAGGCCCGCGGCGATCAGGATGATGCCCGCCATGTCGAGCGTCACGCGCACGATCAACGACGAGACGCAGAGCGGCATGACGTGACGCAGAACGATGCGGAAAGGCGACGCACCCATCAGCTTCACCGCCGCGATGAACTCGGAATGGCGGAAGGTCAGCGTTTCGGCGCGGGCGATGCGGGCATAGGGCGGCCAGGAGGTGACGGCGATTGCGAGGATCGCGTTTTCGATGCCGGGGCCGAGGGCCGCCACCAGCGCAAGCGCCAGCACGAGTTTCGGGAATGCGAGGAAGATATCGGTGATGCGCATCAGCACCGCGTCGATCCAGCCGCCGGCGTAACCGGAAACCGTTCCGACGATCAGCCCGATCGGCGCCGCGATGACCGCCACCAGCACGACGACGAGCAATGTCAGCCGGGAGCCATAGATGAGACGCGAGAGGATGTCGCGGCCCTGGTCGTCCGTCCCGAGCAGATAACCTGCCGTTCCCGGCGGCAGCAGGCGTGCATTGCGCAGGTCCCCCTGAACCGGATTGTGGGGCGCCAGGACGTCGGCAAAGGCGGCGACTACCAGAAGCAGGATGAGGATGGCGAGACCGACGAGCGCCAGGCGGTTTTCCGCAAACCGACGCCAGACGATATAGGCACGCCCGAGCCGCGCCTGCCTGCGAGACGTCGGACGGTCGGACAGCAGCCATTCGCGGCTATAGGGTCTTGTTTCAGGTTCCGCGATGCTCATCGGTTGCGCGTCCTCGGGTCAAGCGTGCGATAGAGGAGATCGGAGAAGATGTTGATGCCGACGAAGACCGAACCGATGATCAGCGTGCCGCCGAGCACCGCGTTCATGTCTGCGTTCTGCAGCGAATTGGTGATGTAGAGCCCGAGCCCCGGCCAGGAGAAGATGGTCTCGGTCAGCACGGAGCCCTCCAGCAGGTTGGCGTAGGAAAGGGCGATCACCGTCACCAGCGGCACGGCCGCGTTTCGCAGCGCGTGGAACCAGATGATGCGGGCCTCCGAAAGCCCCTTCGCCCTCGCCGCCACGATATACTCCTGCGAAAGCTCGTTCAGCATGAAGGAACGGGTCATGCGGCTGATATAGGCGAGCGAGAAATAACCGAGCAGCGAACCGGGCAGCGCGATGTGGCGGAAGAGATCCCAGACCACGTCCCATTGGCCCTGCATCGCGGCGTCGAGCAGATAGAAATTGGTGACCGGCGTGAAGCTGTATTCATAGACGATGTCGACGCGGCCGGGATAGGCGGCCCAGCGCAACTGTGCGTAAAAGAGCACGAGCGACAGCAGCCCCAGCCAGAAGATCGGCACCGAGTATCCGATCAACCCGATCACCCGCACGACTTGGTCGGCAATGCTGCCGCGCTTGACGGCCGCGAGCACGCCGAGCGGAACCCCGATGAAGGCTCCGAGCAGCGTTCCGATCGTCGCAAGCTCAATCGTCGCGGGAAAGACGCGCTTGATATCCTCCAGCACCGGATTGGTGGTCAGGACGGAGGTGCCGAAATCGCCGGAGAGAGCCTGCTTCACATAGATGTAGAACTGCTCGTAGAGTGGCAGGTGAAGCCCGAGCTCCAGCCGCACGCGCTCGACCACATGGGCGGGCGCGCGATCACCGACGATCGCCAGCACCGGATCGATGGGCACGACGCGGCCGATGAAGAACGTAACCAAGAGGAGTCCGAAGACGGTGGTAACCACCGTCACCGCAAAACGCAGCACGGAGGCCAAGGCGGACGAAGCACGGCGCCGATTGCGCCGTGTCGCCACGCTTGTTTCTGGAAGGGTCAATGAACTGGCCTTCCGGGCTTAATCCTTGGACACCGTGAAGACGTAGTTCGTATCGAAGGTCGGGCCGAGCTTGAAGTCCTTCACGCCCTTGCCGACGCCCGCGACTTCCGTCTGCTGGTAGACCAGCACGAACGGACCACTGGCCAGCACCTTCTTCTGCAGGCTTTCATAGATCGCCGCGCGCTTGGCCGGATCCCGCTCCACGAAACCGCTCTTGGTTTCCTTGGTGAGCTCCGGAATATCCCAGGCATTGCGCCAGGCGAGCGTCTTCGTGGTGCCGTCGTCGGCATTGTTGGGGTTGGAGGTGAAGGTCTCCGCGTTCGAGTTCGGATCCCAGTAGTCGACGCCCCACAGGCCGATATAGATGTCGTGGGTGCGGGCCCGGTACTTGGTCAGCGTCTGCTTGCCGTCGCCGGGGATGAGTTCCATCTTGATGCCGGCCTGCGCAAAAGTCTGCTGCAGGGATTCCGCGATGCCGGTGGTCGGCTGGGTGTTGCGCACGTCCATGGTGACCGTAAAGCCATCCTTCAGGCCGGCCTTGGCGAGCAGTTCCTTCGCCTTCGCGACGTCGAACTTGTAGGGCTTTTCGTCGAGCGAACCGAGAATGCCCTTCGGCAGGAAGGTCTGGTGGATTTCGCCGACGCCCTTGATGAGGGTGGCGCCGATCGCGTCATAGTCGACGAGATATTTCATCGCCTCTACGACTTCCGGCTTCTTCAGGTTGGGGTTCTTCTGGTTGAGGCTGAAATAGAAGACCGAGCCTTTCGGCGTGCTGGTAACCGTCGTCCCCTTCTTGGCAACCGCGTCGATATCGTTCGGCTCGAGGTTGCGGGCAACGTCGATATCGCCGTTGTCGAGCGCCAGGCGCTGGCCGGCGCTTTCCTTCATGTGCCGGTAGATGACGCGGTTGAGCTTCGGCTTTTCGCCCCAGTAATTGTCGTTCCGTTCCAGGACGACCACTTCGTTGGCGCGCCATTCGCGGACCTTGTAAGGGCCGGAACCGGCGAAATTGGTCTTCAGCCAGGCATTGCCGTAGTCGTCATTTGTAACGTGCTGGGAAACGAGCTTCTTGTCGACGACAGCGGCGACGGTCGCCGTCAGGCAGTTCAGCACGAAGGATGGCGCATAGGACTGGTCGAGGGTCAGCACGAAGGTGTTGGCATCCTTGGCGACCGCCTTCTGGGTGATGTTGTCCTTCTTCAGGCCGAACTGGTTGAGGATGAATGCCGGCGGGCCATCGATCTTGACGGAGCGCTCGAAGGAATAGGCGACGTCGTCCGCCGTGATCGGATTGCCGGATGCGAATTTCAGGCCCTGCTTCAGCTTGAACGTATAGGTCAGGCCGTCGTCGGAAACGGTCCAGCTTTCTGCAAGGTCCGGCGTGACCTTCGATGTGTCGTTGATGTCGAGGCGCACGAGGCGGTCATAGCTGTTGCCGCCGATCTCGCCGGCGGAGAACTCGAAGGCCTGGCCCGGATCGAGCGTGATGATGTCGTCGAAGGCAAGCCCGATAACGAGCGTATCCTTCGGCGTTACCGCGAATGCCTGCGGCACGGCCAGCAGCATGAGCGACAGCGCCGCGCTGGTGGACAGCATGCGGAAACGCTTGTTGAGTTTGTGGATCATGGTCTTGGTTCCCCTGTTTTTTCCTTTTTGGACCTCTGGGGAAGCGGGCTATTCCTGCCAAGCCTTCCCCAAAACTCTCAGCCAGTTTTCCCGGCATAGCTTTATGAGTTCGTCGTCAGCGTATCCCTCAGTTTTGAGGGCCGCAACCAGATTCTGATTGCCTGCAGCATCCTGAATCTCTTCGGGAATCGACGCCCCGTCGAAGTCCGAGCCAAGTGCCACGTGATCGATCCCCATGCGGTCGACCAGGTGGTTCACATGGCGCACCATGTCGGAGAGCGGCGTCGACACGTTGTCGCGCCCGTCGGGGCGTAACATGGTGACCGCATAGTTGAGGCCGACGAGACCGCCGCTTTCCTTGATCGCGTCGAGTTGCTTGTCCGTCAGGTTGCGGGCGACCGGCGTCAGCGCATGAGCGTTGGAGTGGCTGGCGATCAGCGGCTGGTCGGTGGTCTTTGCCACATCCCAGAAGCCCTTTTCGGTGATATGCGCAAGATCGATGAGGATGCCGAGCCTGTTGCAGGCCCTGACGAGTTCGAAGCCGAGGTCGGTGAGCCCCGGGCCGGTGTCCGGCGACATCGGATAGGCAAAGGGTACGCCGTAGCCGAAGATGTTGTGCCGGCTCCAGACCGGTCCGAGCGAGCGCAGGCCCGCAGCGTGGAAGACTTCGAGATTGTCGAAATCTGGATCGATCGCCTCGCAGCCCTCCATGTGCATGACGGCGGCGAAGATGCCGTCCTGCATTGCCTGGCGGATCTCGGCCGTCGAACGGCAGAGACGCCAGGCGCCGGCCCTGTCGAGACGCAGGGCGATAGAGGCTTTCTCCAGCGCGATCGCCAGCGAGGGAAGATGATCGAGCGGTGCGGAAAGCGGCGTTTCATAGTGGCCGTTCGTGTCCGGCTCCTTGAGTACGAGGTCGCCGGACGGAATATAGATGGCGCAGAGCCCGCCTGCGAGGCCGCCGGCCTTGGCGCGCGGGCCGTCGATATGGCCGCTCGCAGTGCCGTTCATGAATTCGGAGATCGGGTCGCCGCCAGCCTTCATGGTCCGCCAGAGGCGTAGAAGCACGTCGTTATGGCCATCGAACACCAAGTCCATGAAGCTATTCCCGATTTTTGTGAGAGTCCCGCGGTGAGTGATCTTCCGATCCTAATGAGCCATCAGCCTTTCGCAAGGCACAAATCGCCTCAGGCGGTCCAGATCCCCTCGCCCGCCTTTTTCAGGATCGGCGTCCTGAACACCCCGACGACCCGCGTGCGCCATTGGCGGCCGAAGCCATCGAGCCTGTCGTGCCAGCGCTCCGATTGTAGCATGGCGGCGCCGATCACCACGGGTTCGATGCCGAGCGATGCCATCAGGGAAAGGCCGGAGACGATCGACGTGCCGCTGGAGATCACGTCGTCCACCAGGGCAACGCGCTTTCCCTCGATGAGCGGCAGCATGCGAGGATCGACGTAAAGCCGCTTCTGCTGTTCGGGTGTCGTGATCGAGGACAGCGGCACCGACAGGTTTTCGTCATACCAGAATTTCTTCGATGTCCCGAGCGGCACGTAGCGGGCAAAACCCAGCGACCGGGCGACGGCGGCGGCAAGCGTCAGCCCGAGCGTCGGCAGGCCGACGATCACTTCCGGCCGGTGCGCCGCGAGCTTCGGCGCGAGATCGGCTGCAAGCGCATCCTGCACGTCGAAGCCTGCCTGGTTGATGATCAGCGAGGCGAGCGCATGTTCTCCATCGGCCAGCGGACGGATCGGCAGCCTGATCTGGCGGCCGTCGTCGAGCGTCGCCGGGAAGAAGCCGGAAAACGGCCCGTCCGGCTCGAATGTGCCCGCCGGATGGACGTCCTGCCAGAAATCATGCGGCTGCATGCGCTTTTCCTATTCGAGCACTTCGAGGATCGGCGATTCCATGAGTGTGCCGGTGGCGACGTCGGCAATGCCGCGATCGGTCTGGTGCGGTCCGGCGTTGCAGGCAAGCGTCGCACCGAAGCAGGCCTTGAAGATCAGGTAAGGCGGCTGCCAGTCCACCACGCGATCCATGGCCGCACGGATTTTTTCAAAACCGCCGGAAACCTCGTCCATCGATGCCTGCGAGACGAGACCCGATAGCGGCAAGGGCAGCAGCGCGGCGATCTTTCCGCCGATCGCCACCCCCATCCCCCCGCCTGCGGCAATCACCGCATTGGCGGCCGCGGCCATGTCGGCGGGATCGGAACCGAAGACGGTGAGGTTGTGGCTGTCATGCGCAAGCGTGGTGGCGAAAGCGCCTTTCCACTTGCCCCAACCGGTAAGGAACCCAAGACGGGTGCGGCTGTCGGCACGGCCGTGGCGGTGGGTCACGGCGATCAGCGTCGCGCCCTCCGGGGGTACCACATAACCGTCGACGACATCCGCATCCGTCTGCCCCCAGTTCGTGAAACGCGGGCGATCGATGGTCGCGAGCCGGACCTTCCTGCCCGTCGCGGGCAGCTTGAAATCTTCCGCCTGCAGCGGCGTCAGCTTCACCGAGTCGCGAAGCAGCGTCGGATCGGCCGAGAACAGGTCGATCATCATCTCGCCGGCCCGTGCGGCCAGAGTACCGCTTGCAAAGACCTGACGCACGCGGAAATCCTTGAGATCCTCGAACAGCACGATGTCTGCCCGGCGGCCGGCGGCGATAAGGCCGAGATCGGCGCGGCCGATCCTGACGGAGCCGTTCAAGGTGGCCGCCTGCAAAGCCCATTCCGGTTTCATTCCATAGCGGACGAGCCGACGCACCACGTCGTCCAAGCCGCCGTTCTTGGCGAGATCGTCCGGAAAGACATCGTCCGTCGCGAGCGTCACGGTCTGCGGCAGCTGGCCGAGCCCATTGAGCGCCTTGACGAATTCCGGCAGCAGGTGATCATGCGAACCGCGCAGCTCGATGGTAAGGCCGGCGCGCAGTTTGGCGATCAGATCCTCGCCCGAGACGAGTTCGTGGTCGGAGGTCACGCCCGCCGTCATGAACGCCTGGAGATCCGGTCCCACGAGACCACGCGCATGGCCGCAGACGAGTTTTTCCGAGGTCAGCGCCGTTTGCACGATGGCGCTGATACGCGGTTCGCGGTCGATGACGCCGCGCATGTTCATCACTTCGGCGAGCCCGGCGATCTTCGGCCAGAAGAGCATCTCTTCGATGGCCGTGACGTCGAAATCGGCCCCTGCAACCTCGAAACCGGGAGCGGAAGGGACCGAAGACGGTGCCAGCACGACAGCCCGCAACGGCAGGAGCTTGACCGAATCCAGCGCCCAGCCGACCCCGTCGATGCCATGGACATTGCCGAATTCGTGCGGATCCCAGACGACCGTCGTCACCCCGCGCGGCAGAACGGTGCCGGCATAGGTCGCAGGCGTCACCATCGAGCTTTCGATGTGCATATGGGTATCGATAAGACCCGGCGAAATGAAGGTGCCGGACGCATCGACGATCTCGGCAGCATCGGACCGGCTGCCGGCCTCGTGGACGCTGGCAATCAGCGGGCCGATAATGCCGATGTCGGCAGGACGCAGCTCGCCGGTCACCACATCCACCAGAGTGCCGCCGGTAATCAGGATGTCGAACGGGCCGTCGCCTCGCGCAGCCGCCACCGCGCGGTCGCGCAACCCGGGCTCTGTAAACTCCTGTACGGTCGCTATGATGCTCTTCACCAGCTTGCCTCCGCGCGCAATGTTTCGAGGATAACGGTTTTCGCCTTGTCGACGTCGATCCGGACGCCGAAGGCTGCATTGAATTCTCCACGGCCGGGCCGCGTCTCTACGACGGTGCGTCCGCGCGTGAATGTTCCCGCAAGTTCCACGTCGAGGCGCGCCTCGCGCCAGGTGACGTGTTCGGGATAGGCAAAGGCCACCGCCGCCACCGCATCGTAAAGCGCCATGGCCGGACGGCCGCGGCTGGTGGCGATGGCGACGAAACCGGCCAGCAGATCGGCGACCAGCGCGGCATTGCGCCCGCCGGCGGCCCGGATCGGGGCGACATCGTCGGGGGCGCAGAGAACCTGACGGCAGAGATCGAGATCGACCATCCGGAGCGGGATCCTGTGCGCCAGGACGATCGCCAGTGCCTCGGGATCCGCAAAAGCGTTGAACTCGGCCGATGCCGTGTGGTTGCCGGCCGTCACACCGCCGCCCATCCAGGTCAGATCGGTGATCCTGGCTGCCAGATCTGGCCGGGCCAGCACGACGGCGGCGATATTGGTGAGCGGGCCAAGCGCCAGGATGCGCCGCTCTCCCTCCCCCTTCTCCAGCCAGCCGCAGAGCGCTTCAAAGGCGTCGTTGTGGAAGGTATCGGCAACCGCGGGAAGATTGAGACCGGTTGTCGGCATGCCGGCATCGCCCAGCACGTTGGTCGCCGTTTCCAGCCGGCCGAGTGCCGGGGTAGCGCGCCCGGCATGCACGGGGAACGGCCAGACGAATGCCGACGCCGCGCCGGCCGCATTCAGGCGGACGCGCTCGAGCGGCGCATTGCCGAAGACGAGCGAAACGCCGTCGATCGTAAGCCCCGCATGCGCCGCGACCATGATCGCTGCTATGTCGTCGAAGCCCATATCGGTATCGATCCAGATGCCCATGTCAGCGACGCCTTACGAAAACTTGGAAAGAAGCGCGGCCTTTTCGGCCGGCAGGTCGAAGAGGAGATCGGCGCCGAGCGCGTGAGCCGGCAAACCCGCCTCGACCTCCGCCTTGATCGCGCCGAACGAGGTATCCAGCAGATATTCCCGGCTATCGCCGGCAAAGGATGTGCCGCGCACGGTGCCCCGGAAAGGACCAGTTCCCAGGGTCACCATACGCGGCCGCCAGGCCAGACCCGCCGCTGAAGGGGCCTCGCCTGAGAGCTCGATGAGGCCGCCGCTCGTCCTGAGCTGGCCGCCTTCGAGAGGAAAGATGTTTTCGAAGCCGACGAAATCGGCGACGAAGGAAGAAACGGGGCGGTTGTAGATGTCTTCCGGCGTGCCGATCTGCTCGATCGCGCCGCCCTTCATCACCACGATCCGGTCTGCGAGCGCCAGCGCCTCCGCCTGGTCGTGGGTCACGAAGATCATCGTCACCCCGGTTTCCTTCTGGACGCGCTGCAGCTCGGTGCGCATTTCCAACCGCAGGCGGGCGTCGAGGTTCGAGAGCGGCTCGTCGAGCAGAAGCACCTTCGGCTCCATGACCATCGAACGCGCAAGCGCCACGCGCTGCTGCTGGCCGCCGGAAAGCTCCGCCGGCTTGCGGTTGGCGAAGCTCGACAGGCCGACGGACTTCAGGCCGGCTTGGACCTTGGCGTCGAGTTCGGCACCGCGCATGCCCTTGAGCTTCAGCCCGAAGGCGACGTTCTCGTAGACGGAAAGATGAGGGAACAGCGCGTAGGACTGGAAGACGAGGCCTACGGCGCGCTTGTTGGCCGGAACCCGTGTCATGTCGGCGCCGTCGAGACGGACACGCCCGCTTTTCACCGGCAGCAGCCCGGCGATCGCGCGCATGGTCGTCGTCTTGCCGCACCCCGATGGACCGAGAAGCGCGATCAGTTCGCCCTTCCTGATGTCGAGATCGAGATCGGCGACGGCGACCGTATCGCCATAGGCGAGCGTCAGCTTTTCGAGCGAGAGATAGGACGCATCAGACATAGCGGGAAAATCCGAGGAAACGTTCGGCAGCAAAGACGATGCCGATGGAAAGGAAGGCGAGCAGTGAGGAAAGTGCGGCAACCGACGGATCGAAGACGATCTCCATATAGGCGATCATGTCGACCGGCAGCGTGCGCACGCCAGGCCCGGAGAGGAAGAGCGACACCGGCACCTGGTTGAAGCTGGTGACGAAGCCGAGGATGAAGGCCGACATGATGCCGCCGCGGATGTTCGGCATCACCACCCGGAAGAAGGCGCCGAGCCGCGACGAGCCGAGCAGCACCGCCGCTTCCTCGATATCGGAGCGCAGGTTGTCGAGGCTGGCAGAGACGACCCGCACCGCATAGGGCAGCACCAAAGCGGTGTGGGCGACGAACAGTGCCAGCGTTATGCCGACCTGGAACGGCACGACGATATAGCGCAGGAGCGCCAGGCCCACGATGATCCCCGGCACGATGATCGGCGCGGAAACGACGGTACGGACGATTTCCGCCCCCGGCAGCTTGTAGCGCGACAAGGCATAGGAGGCCGGAATGCCGAGCACCAGCGCCGCCGCGGTGCCGCCGATCGCCAGGAACAGGGACATGGCGAAACTTGCCTGGAAACTTTCCACCGTGAAGACCTTGGCGATCCAGCGAAGCGAAAAGCCCTGCGGCGGGAAAGCGAGCGTCTCGCCCGCCGAAAACGATGCGGCAACGATGATCAGGAACGGGCCGATCAGGAACGCGATCACCAGAAACAGCGTCGCGGGGATGAAGAGGCTGCGGGCATTCATGGCTGGCTCCTCATCTTGTTCCTCGCGGTCGCGACGCGCTTCAGGAGAATGTTGGCGGCAAAGCTCATGACGATCAGGATGAAGGCGATGACGCTCGCCGAGACGAAATTGTTGGAGACCGAAACCTGCTGGTAGAGCAGCGTTTCCAGCATCAGCACCTTGGAGCCGCCGAGGATGGCGGGGGTAATGTAGGCGGTCAGGCAGCCGGTGAAGACGAGCGTGCCACCGATGACAAGACCTTCCTTGGTCAGCGGCAGCACCACTTTCCAGAACACCTGGAACCAGTTGGCGCCGAGCACCCGGGCAGCCGGAATGGCGTCCCTCGGCATGTTTTCGAGCGCCGAGATCAGCGAGATGATCATCAGTGGCAGGAAGAGCTGCAGGAGGCCGATGAAGATCGCCGTCTCGGAAAACAGGATGCGCAGCGGCGCTTCGGTCAGTCCCAAGGCCTGGAACGCCTGATTGACGATGCCGGTGCGGCCGAGGATGACGATCCAGGCATAGGTGCGCGCGACCGGCGAGATCATCAGTGGCAGCACGACGAGCCCGGTCATCCGGCCCTTGGCGCCGGGTTCCAGGTTGACGATCGCGAATGCTGCCGCATAACCGATCACCGCCGAAACCACCGTCACCAGCGCCCCGAGCTTCAGCGTGCGCAGGAAGACGGTCTGGTTCAGCGTATTGGAAAAGAAATCCGTATAGGCGGAGATCGTCCAGCCGCCGACCGGAGACCGGAACCCGTCGGAAAGCAGGATCACCACCGGCACGAGGAAGACCGCCGCGGCGAAGAGCGCGGCGGGCAGCGCAAGTGCAAGCGCTTCGGCCCTGTTTTGAAACATCTGAAGTGACCCTGTTCCGCAGAAAGTAGGGATGCGGACAGGCATTCGCGCGCTGCCCGCATCCCTCAGCCTTGGGAGGCTATCTCGTAATTACTTTATGGATTGCTTATTGACCGACCGCCTCGTTCCAGGTCTTGACCCAGCCGGCCCGGTTGTCGAGCGCCACGGCGGACGGAATGAGCTTCAAGCTTTTTGCCGTTTCCTCGCCATAGGTAAGGTTGTTGGCAGCGGCTTCGGAGAGTTTGACCTCCTTGTTGGCCGGGCTGTCGATCACCTTTTCGCCGATCTTCGTCTGGATGTCGGCCGACAGCCAGAAATCCATGAACTGCAGCGCCAGATCGCGGTTCTTGGAGCCCTTGGTGACGACCATGACGTTCATGCCGCCGGTCTGGCCTTCCTTCGGGGTGGCCCAGGCGATCGGCATGCCGAGCTTGGTGAAGGGAGCCCAGGTAAAGCGGCCGATCGGCGCGGCCCAGATTTCTTCCTGCTGCATCAGCTGCACAAGCTGCGAGGACTTTTCGTAGAAGGTGACGATCTCGTCCTTCTTTTCGCCGACCGCTGCGATGGCGGCCTTCAGGTCCGGCGTGTCCTTGCCGAGCGCCTGGCCGAGCATGTAAAGCGCCGGCGGCCCCTGGTTGGTGGTGACGTTCGGCCAGGCGATATGGCTTGCATATTCCGGCTTCAGGAGATCGGCCCAGGACTCGATCTTCATCTTGTCGGAACGGTAGGCGATCGAGGTGGCGTAGAAGGTGTAGCCAACGCTCATGCCGTCCTTGTTCGGATCCTTGGCGATGTCGTAGAGCTTTTCGAAATTGGAGAGCTTGAACGTATCCACCTTGTCGATCAGTCCGGCGCGGGAAGCGGCCAGCGCATCAGCCATGGAGACGACGGCCATGTCGACGACGGGATTGGCCTTGTTGGCTTCCATCTTGGCAATGCGCTCGACGCTGTTGCCGGTCTCCACGACCAGCTTGCAGCCGCAGATCTTCTCGAAGGGATCGTAGATGATCTGCTTGTACTCGTCCTGCGCCAGCGCATAGACGGAGATCGTCAGCGTCTTTTCCTGGGCCTGAGCCGCCCCTGTGGCGAGCATCAGGACAGCGCCCGATGCAAAAATGACCTTCTTCATCGCGTAAGTTCTCCTGCTGTCGGTTTTATCGTTGAGGTTTGGGCATGCGAATTCGGAACGCCGCTGGATTGGCGGACGACAAGCTGCATGGGCACGCGGTCGCGGCCTGACGCGACCTTTCCCGCCATCCCCGGTTCAATGCCGCCGGCAGCTTCGATGGCACCGGTAAGTGCTGCGACCGCAAGATCGGCAATTTTTGCCATATCCATGCGCATGGTGGTGAGAGCCGGAGTAACCACAGGCGACCAGACGAGATCATCGAAGCCTGTGACGCTGACCTTTTCCGGCACGCGGATGCCCGCGCGCTGCAACTCGGTAAGAGCCCGGAGCGCCGAAAGGTCGGAAACCGCAGCAAACGCCGTAAATCCCGCCTTCGCCTTGGCCGCCAGACCGAGGGGACAGCCCTTGCCTGAAAGAGCCTCCACCTTTTCGATCCACAGGGTTTCGCATTCGACATCGGCGCCGAGACCCGCCTTCAACCCGCCGATGCGGTCGTTCTGCACATTGGACGAACTGCCCGTTCCGATCAGCAGGACCTTGCGGTGTCCGAGGGCGGCAAGATGCCGGCCCATCTGCGCGCCGCCGTCCCAATGGTCGGCCGAAACGGTGTTGCCCGGCGTCGACGGCGTATCGATGACTGCGACGGGACAACCGACATCGGCGATCCGCGTGCCGCGCCGGGGCACGATGACCATGCCGTCGACGCCGCGTTCGAGGAGCCGGTTGATCGCCTCCGTCTGCTGTCCGATATCGCCGCGGGAGTCGGCGATCAGCACGCCGAAGCCGGCATTCGCGGCGGCATTCTCGATCGCCTGGGCGATCTGCGGAAAAAGCGGATTGGCGATGTCAGGCAGCACGAGGCCGAGCACGCCGGTGCGGCCGGTCCGGAGCGCCCGCGCCGTCAGACTCGGCACATATCCGAGCTCGGCCGCCTTGGCGCGAACCTTCTCGACGAGCTCCGGAGATACCCTGCCCTTGCCGGAAAGCGCATTCGACACGGTCGCCGCCGACACACCCAGTGCGGCCGCAATCGCGCTCATGTTCGACCCGGTTCGGACAGTCTTCATCAGGGACCCTGCTTAAACGTTTAATCAGGATAGAGGGGTCGGATTGCTTTGTCGAGTCGTTTACATGCCCTCCCACAACTTGTCCCGGGCTCCTTGACTTTTGCAGCTTCCCGGAAGGAAATCCACGCTGCCATGGGAGACGGACATGCAGGACGAGGAAATTACCGGACTTTCCGCCACCGAACTTTCGGACGCGATCCATGATGGCCGGGCATCCTGCACCGATGTGATGAAAGCCTATCTCGCGCGGATCGGGAGGTTGAACCCGTCAATCAATGCCATCATCAGCCTTCGCGATACCGACGCCCTGCTCGCCGAAGCGGCTGCCCGCGACGCGGACCTGGCCGGGGGAACCTCACGCGGCTGGATGCACGGGATGCCGATCGCCATCAAGGACCTCTGCGAGGTAAAGGGCATCCGCTGCACCTATGGCTCACCGCTGTTTGCCGATTTCGCGCCTGATAAGGACGAGGTGATGGTGGAGCGTATCCGTGCGGCGGGCGCGATCATCATCGGCAAGACCAATACGCCCGAGCAGGGGTTCGGCTCGCAGAGCTACAACCCGGTGCACGGCACGACGAAAAATCCCTACGACCTCACAAAGACCGCCGGCGGATCGAGCGGCGGCGCCGCAGCCGCCCTTGCAGCGCATCTGCTGCCCATCGCCGACGGCAGCGATATGATGGGATCGCTCCGAAACCCCGCCGCCTTCAACAACGTCGTCGGCTTTCGCCCGAGCTACGGCCGCATCCCCTCCTCGCTGAAACTCGAACTCTTCATGGGCCAGCTCTCCGTGATGGGGCCGATGGGCCGCACCGTGCGCGATGCCGCAGCACTGCTCTCCACCCAGGCAGGCTACGATCAGCGCGATCCGCATTCGCTGGCGACCGAAGACCTGACGCCGGACGAAAACCGCGACTTTGCCGGCGCCCGCATCGCCTGGCTGGGCGACCTCGGCGGCTACCTGCCTTTCGAGCCCGGCGTTCTGGAACTCTGCCGCGCCACCCTGCCCGTTTTCGAGCGGATAGGCTGCAAGGTCGATGATGTCGTGCCGGATTTCGACATGGCGGATGTCTGGCAGTCCTGGACGACGCTCCGGAGCTGGCTTGCCGCCGCCAAGATGCGGGATACCTATGACGATCCGGCAAAGCGGGCGAAGGTAAAGCCCGAGATCATCTGGGAGATCGAGCACGGCCTCGACATGACCGGACGCGAGGTGCATTTCGCCTCGAAACGCCGGAGCGCCTGGTATCAGTATCTTCTGATGCACTTCGAGCGCTACGACTACCTGATCCTGCCCTCCGCGCAGGTCTTCCCTTTCGACGCGACGACGCATTGGCCGAAGGAGGTCGGCGGACGGACGATGGATACCTATCACCGCTGGATGGAAGTGGTGATCGGCCCCTCCATGGCCGGCCTGCCGGTCGCAGCCATGCCGGCCGGCTTCGGTGCGAATGGCCTTCCGACCGGCATCCAGATCATCGGCCGCCCGCGAGCGGATAAGGCGGTGTTCGAACTGGCGCTGGCATATGAGGCCGCGACCGACTGGCTGGACCGGAGGCCGAGGCTTTAGCCATTCAGCACAAGTCCAACGCAGTTATGAGGCGGCACGGCAGTCCTAACCCTCCCCCTTGTGGGGAGGGTGGCAGGCAGGCGGGAGGGGCTTTTCATGCGGAGCGAAGTCCCCTCCCCACCCCTAGCCACAAGGGGGGGGCGCAAAGCCAGCCGCCGCCCTTACCACCCCACCACCTCTTCCTTTTCGCGATACCGCCCAACCTCCTCCAGCAGCCAGGCCCGGAAGGCCGCGACCGGCCGGAAATCCGCCTTACTCATCGGCGCTACCGCATAGTAGGCACTCGGGCTCCTGACCTGATGGGGAAACGCTTCGACGAGCTGCCCGCTCGCCAGTTCCGAGTCGATCAGAAAAAGCGGCATCAGCGCCACACCTAGCCCGGCAATACAGGCCTGCGCCACGTTGCCGAACTGTTCGAAGCGCATGCCCTGCGACGGCGTGCCGGCGATGCCGAGGCTCTCGAACCAGTGGCTCCACGCACCCGGTCGCGAGGCCATGTGCAGCAACGGCAGGCGCAGAAGGTCTTCACCCTTGTTGACGGGATGGGATTTGAGAAAGGCAGGCGATGAAACCGGCGCCACCATTTCTTCCATCAGGAAGGTGCATTCGGCACCAGGCCAGTCCGGTTGACCTATGTGGATCGCCATGTCGATGCCGTCGCGGTCAAAGTCGAAGACGCCGATGCGGGTGGCGAAATTCAGCGTGATCTCCGGATGACGGGCGACGAACTGCGGAATACGCGGCATCAGCCAGCGGGTGCCGAAGGTCGGCAGGATCGCGAGGTTCAACTGGTCGCTATGCCGTTTGGTCATGGCGGCTAGCGAGGCTGAACGGATCTGCGCAAGCGCGCTCGCCACCGCTTTGGCGTAATCCGCGCCGGCGGCGGTCAGCACCACACCGCGGCTGGTACGATCGAAAAGCAGTATCCCCAGCTGCTCCTCAAGGCCGGAAACCTGGCGGCTGATCGCTCCTTGGGTCAGTGACAGTTCCTCCGCCGCGCCGGAGAAGCTGCCCAGTCGCGCAACGGAATCGAAGGCCGCGAGCGCCGATGTGGAAGGAAGGAGTTTTCTCGAAAGGTTCACCATGGCGGTATTACTATAGATCATGGCGGGATGAGTAAACGGTGCTTGCTCTCAGGGGCGGCGCGACGATAATTCCTTCAACCTTGAAATTGGAGGCAGGCACCCATGGCATTTTCCTGGAACGATCCCTTTCTCATCGAAGATCAGCTGACCGACGAGGAGCGGATGATCCGCGATGCGGCCGCCGCCTTCGCCAAATCCGAACTCCTGCCGCGCGTTCAGGAGGCCTATATGGGCGAGACGACCGAGCCCGAGCTTTTCAAGCTGATGGGCCAGACCGGTCTGCTCGGGGTCACGCTGCCGGAAGAATATGGCGCTGCCAACGCATCCTACGTGGCCTACGGCCTCGTCGCCCGCGAGATCGAGCGTATCGATAGCGGCTATCGCTCGATGATGAGCGTCCAGTCCTCGCTGGTCATCTACCCGATCTATGCCTACGGCTCCGACGAGCAGAAAAAGAAATACCTGCCGGGCCTCGTCTCCGGCGACCTGATCGGCTGTTTCGGCCTGACCGAACCGGATGCCGGCTCCGATCCGGGCGGCATGAAGACCCGCGCCGAGAAGATCGAAGGCGGCTACCGCCTGCGCGGTTCGAAGATGTGGATTTCCAACGCGCCGATCGCCGACGTCTTCGTCGTCTGGGCGAAGTCGGAAGCCCATAACAACGAGATCCGCGGCTTCGTGCTCGAAAAGGGTATGAAGGGCCTTTCGGCACCCAAGATCGGCGGCAAGCTGTCGCTGCGCGCCTCGATCACCGGCGAAATCGTGCTCGACAGCGTGGAAGTCGGCGAAGATGCGCTGTTGCCGAACGTTTCGGGCCTCAAGGGTCCGTTCGGCTGCCTCAACCGGGCCCGCTACGGCATTTCCTGGGGCGTCATGGGTGCGGCGGAAGACTGCTGGTTCCGCGCCCGCCAGTACGGTCTCGACAGAAAGCAGTTCGGCAAGCCGCTCGCCGGCATGCAGCTCTACCAGAAGAAGCTCGCCGACATGCAGACGGAGATTGCGCTTGGCCTGCAGGCATCCTTACGCGTCGGCCGGCTGATGGACGAGCATCGGATGGCGCCGGAAATGATCTCCATCGTCAAGCGCAACAACTGCGGCAAGGCGCTGGATATCGCCCGCCAGGCCCGCGACATGCACGGCGGCAACGGCATCCAGATCGAGTTCCACGTCATGCGCCATTCGCAGAACCTGGAAACGGTCAACACCTACGAGGGCACGCATGACGTTCACGCGCTGATCCTCGGCCGCGCCCAGACGGGTATTCAGGCGTTTTTCTGATCCCGAGCGATCTTGACTCTTCGACATATCCGCCCGGCCGCTTCAGCGTGCCGGGCTTTTCTATCAGCAACGCCCTCGGTAACGGCACACTCGTCGTCCGAAAATCGCACCCGGCCATCTCGCGCGAGGATTGAAAATCCCGTCCATCACCAATTATAAAACGCAGAGCCGTTTTGGACTTCGACGCAAAGAGGGGGAACACAATGATCTTGTGGAGCGGTCAGGGCTATCTCGTGGCGGTCATCATCTTCTGCGCGTCGCTGCTGATGAACCTCATTGTCGACGGCATCTATGGGTCGGGCTCTTATGGCGCCGACACTGGGGCTTCGCCACAGCACTGTTGATCGCGGCGGTGTGCATCTGGTTCCTCGGAAGCGCGCTTCAGAAGAGCGAGGATCGCGTCGTCATCGACAAGGACACCGGGGAAGAGCTTGTCATCAATCGATCGAACCACAGCCTCTTCTTCATCCCCATGAGACTATGGGCCTTTCCCCTGCTTGCAGGGGCTGTTCTGGTTCTTGGCAAGACCGCCCTCGGCATCTGACCCGATAACCGCTTCCTGCACCATCCCACGCCGCTTTCCGGTCGATCAGATATTCTGCCGCACCGACATAGTTCCCGCGCCTGTGCTTTTTATTAGTAATACTTTTTCGCCAGCCCATTGATTACAAGCGGCATTTATCTTACGTCAGCACCGAAATCCCCATCTGCCGGCGACCGCGAACCCGCCGATCCCCCCTTTGGTAATGAAAGTGGCCCTCATGCAGACCTATCCTGACGTAAAACTTTTCATCAACGGCGAATGGCGTGATGCCATCGGCGGCGAGACCCTGTCCGTCGTCGATCCCGCAACCGAAGAGGTGATCGGCAAGATCGCCCATGCCCGCAAGGCCGATCTCGATCGGGCGCTGGAGGCAGCAGACAAGGGCTTCAAGATCTGGCGCGACACTTCGGCCTTCGAGCGCTCGAAACTGATGCGAAAGGCCGCCGACATCATGCGCTCGCGCGTTGATGCCATCGCCTACATGATGACGCGCGAACAGGGCAAGCCGCTCGCCCAGTCGAAGATGGAAGTCCTGGGCGCCGCCGATACGATCGACTGGTTCGCCGAGGAAGCCCGCCGCACCTATGGCCAGATCATTCCGGCCCGCTTCAGCGGCGTTTCCAACATGGCGATCAAGCTGCCGGTCGGTCCGGTCGCGGCTTTCACCCCCTGGAATTTCCCGATCAACCAGATCGTCCGCAAGCTTTCCGCAGCACTTGCCACCGGCTGTTCGATCATCGCCAAGGCACCGGAAGAAACGCCGGCCTCCCCGGCGGAACTGATCCGCGCATTTGCCGATGCCGGCATTCCGGCGGGTGTCGTTAACCTGGTCTACGGCATTCCGGCCGAGATCTCGGAATACCTGATCCCGCACCCGGTCATCCGCAAGATCTCCTTCACCGGCTCCACGCCGGTCGGGAAACATCTGGCGGCACTGGCCGGCAAGCACATGAAGCGCGCCACGATGGAACTCGGCGGCCATGCGCCGGCGATCATCTTCGACGACGCCGATCTTGAAAAGGCGATCGAGGTCACGTCGCTCGCGAAGTTCCGCAACGCCGGCCAGGTCTGCGTCGCGCCGACCCGTTTCCTCGTGCAGGACGGTATCGCCGACAGGTTCATGGAAGGTTTTGTCAAAGCTGCTCGGGCGATCAAGGTCGGCAACGGCCTGGAAAACGGCGTCACCATGGGCCCGCTCGCCAACGACCGGCGCATCCCGGCCATGGAAGACATGATCCATGACGCGGTGTCGAACGGTGCCGAACTGAAGACCGGCGGCAAGCGCATCGGCAACAAGGGCTATTTCTTCGAGCCGACCGTGCTCGCCGACGTGCCGACCTCCGCCAAGGTGATGAACGACGAGCCATTCGGTCCGCTTGCGATCGTCAACCGTTTCTCGCATTTCGAGGACGCGATCGCGGAAGCCAATCGCCTGCCCTTCGGCCTTGCCTCCTATGCCTTCACGGGTTCGGTGAAGACCGCCCATGCTCTCGGCCGCGAGATGGAAGCCGGCATGCTGACGATCAACCACAACGGTCTTGCCATTCCCGAAGTGCCCTTCGGCGGCATCAAGGATTCCGGTTACGGCACGGAAGGCGGTTCGGAAGCCGTCGACGCCTACCTCGAGACCCGCTTCGTCAGCCAGATGAGCTGAGCGCTCACCCGCTAGCCAAATCCGGAACCGGCCGCTGCTTTCCGCATCGGCCGGTTTTCTTTTGCCCCTTGCCTCCACCAGACGAGTCGACTAGCAAAACAAAAAGGGAACATCACGAAGGTGAAGCGATGGCTGAGACTGGAGCCGAAGCAGCTCCGCTGCTGAAGGAAATCTTCAATCGCGAACGTCTCCAGCATTTCGCGGCGGAAACCGCTGCGGTCTATCCTGCATTCGACGGCGAAAGGTTTCTCGCCCTCGCCTCGCAAGATCTTGATGGTCTCAGCATCATGCAGCGGCTGCGACAGATCGCTGTCGCCTATCACGATGTCCTGCCGGGCAGCTTCGAGAAGAACGTCGAGATTTTCCAGGCGCTCGCGCCGCGCATCAACCACGGCTTCGCCTCCATGGTCCTGCCGGAGTATTTGGCGCTCTACGGTCAGGATCATTTCGACCTCTCCATGGAAGCGCTCGCCTTTTTCACCCGCTTCGGCTCGTCGGAATTCGCCATAAGACATTTCCTCCTGAAAGACCTCGAGCGGACGCTCAAGGTGATGGAGGGCTGGTCGCTCGACGAAAACGAGCATGTGCGACGCCTTTCGAGCGAAGGCTGCCGGCCGCGCCTCCCCTGGTCGTTCCAGTTGAAGGCGCTGATCGCCGATCCCTCACCGGTCGCGACGATTCTCGAAAACCTGAAGAGCGATCCGAGCCTCTATGTCCGCAAATCCGTCGCCAACCACCTGAACGACATCACCAAGGATCATCCCGCCTGGGTGTTCGACAAGATCGCCGCGTGGGATCAGAACGATCCCCGCACCGGCTGGATCATGAAACAGGCGCTCCGTACGCTCATCAAAAAGGGAGACAACCGCGCCCTTCACCTTTTCGGCGCCGGGCACAAGGCGCAGGTGACGGTCGATGCCTTTACGGTGACGCCCTCCGCGTTGAAGCTCGGCGGTTCGGTAAAGATCGCCGCAAGGCTCACCTCGACCGCCACCGAGCCGCAGAAGCTCGTCATCGATTATGTCGTCCACTATGTGAAGAAGGCCGGCGGCACGTCGAAAAAGGTCTTCAAGTGGAAAGAGATCACGCTCGCGCCCGGTGCCGTGTCAGAACTTGGGATCACCCGCGCCATCCGCGATTTCACCACCCGCGTCCATTATCCCGGACGGCACCCGGTCGAACTGATCGTCAATGGCGAGGTGTTGGCGCAGGGTGGTTTTGAACTGGTGGATAGATTTGGCGGCTAGTGCGGATACGGTTATTGCACATTAGAACGGTTCTGCGTTTTAAGCATATCGACTCAGGCAGGCGGCGGGTCGCCCTTGATAGATTCCAAATAGGCATCATGCGTAACAATCCAGCTTTCCAGCTTGACTATTAAGTCTGTCCATATATGGACGTATTCGTACTCGAACGTGTCCATGCAAAGCTCCACCAACTTGGGGTGGCTCTCCCCGTGTAAATCCATCCACTGGTTCGCGAAGCACGTTTCGTATTCATCGTGGTTAATCTTGGAGTAGCCGGAAACCATACCTTCATAATTCGGGTGGGCGCTTTCCGAGAGGACACTTTATATCTTTTCAATGCCAGGATACTGTTTGTTACACTTGCCGAAGATGGTGACAATATTAAGTGAATTCAGCTCTGTAGAACCATCGCGCGACCCAAGCAGCAGAGTGCTAGTCTTCTGGGAAAAGACGTGGAAATTGAGTTCACCTTCCAGCACCTGCTCAATGAGCTTATTCAAGTAAACGAGTATGGCCAGCGTTTCAAAGCCGCTACGAAGCAGGATACGAGAGCCAAGCCCATATCCTTGAATATGCAATGCATTCGATTGAGTAAGCAGGTCTGTCAGGCGACAAAATGTCGCCTCGCGTAACATCCAGCATCGGAAAGGAGCTTTCCATTTGTACGCAACGGCGTTGCGCGCGAACAAGCCGCTAATCGGAATGCTCGGCATAAGCGATGCCTGCCAATTGGCGAGTTTCTGTTCAATTATGCCCATC
Organism: Neorhizobium alkalisoli; assembly: GCF_002968635.1. GTDB lineage: Bacteria > Pseudomonadota > Alphaproteobacteria > Rhizobiales > Rhizobiaceae > Neorhizobium > Neorhizobium alkalisoli. The sequence goes on from NZ_PVBN01000014.1 coordinate 123,111, forward strand.
CACCACGCTTAGCAGACTTTTGGTTGGTCAGAAGTACATAATCGCCAGAACGCCGCCACCAAAACATCGCTGCTTGCCCCTCAAACCGCAAACACCTTCGCCCGCCGCAGCGTCACGAAACCACCATCCCCCGCCTTCACGAGGCGTTCCGGCTCGACGTCGAATTCCAGATGCTCGCCGGTCTCGGCCGTCGCCAAGACGCGGCGGCCGTCGGCGCGGTCGAGGACGCGGGTGATGCTGGCGGGAATGCCGGGACCCTGCAGCGACCAGTCGAGATCGGCCGGACGCGCATAAAGCTCGGCCTTGCCGTCGGCCATGCCGGAGACTTCGATCGCGGCGCCGCTGGCATAGGCCTTGCCGTCCCGCACTTCGGCGGCCAGCACATTCGCATCGCCCAGGAACTTCATCACGAAGGACGTTTTCGGATCGCGGCAGACCTCTTCCGGCGTGCCCTGCTGAACGATCTGGCCGTCCTTCAAAATCACCACCCGGTCGGCGAGATCGAGCGCCTCTTCCTGATCGTGGGTCACAAACAGCGTGGTGATGCCGAGTTCGGAATGGATTTCGCGCAGCCAGCGGCGCAGGTCACGGCGCACATTGGCGTCGAGCGCCCCGAACGGCTCGTCGAGCAGCAACACCTTGGGATCGACGGCAAGGGCACGCGCGAGCGCCACCCGCTGCCGCTGGCCGCCGGAAATCTGCGCCGGGAACCGGTCCCCGAGGCCTTCGAGCCGAACGAGCCGCAAGAGATCCAAGACGCGGACATCGATCGCCGCCTTCTCGCGCTTCACCTTCGAGACCTTCATGCCGAAGGCGATGTTTTCCGCCACCGTCATGTGCGGAAAGAGCGCGTAATGCTGGAAGACGAAACCGACGCCGCGATCGCGCACCGGAATGTCGGTCGCATCCTGATCGCCGAAATAGATGTGGCCTTGATCGGCATATTCGAGCCCGGCCACCATGCGCAGGATCGTCGTCTTGCCCGAACCGGAGGGCCCGAGGAGCGCGACGAGTTCGCCGCTTTCGATCTCCAGCGAGACGTCTTTCACCGCGCGGAAGGTTTCGAAGGTTTTAACGACGTGATCGAGGCGGATTTTCATGAGGTTTTCTCCGCAGGATTGGCGGCCAGTGCCGGACGGCGGACGCGGCCCGCGCCCTGGCGCTCCAGCGCCACCTTGGCGATGATGGTGAAGACGGCGATCAGAGCCAGGATGGAGGCCGAGGCGAAGGCGCCCGCCGCCTGGTAGTCGTGATAGAGCAGCTCGATATGCAGCGGCAGCGTGTTGGTCTGGCCGCGGATATTGCCGGAGACGACCGAGACCGCACCGAATTCACCCATGACGCGGGCATTGCAGAGCACGACGCCGTAGAGCAGCGCCCATTTGATGTTCGGCAGCGTCACCGAGAAGAAGGTGCGCCAGCCGGAAGCGCCGAGCGAGGTCGCCGCCTCCTCCAGATCGCGCCCCTGCGCCTGCATGAGCGGGATCAGTTCCCGGGCGACGAAAGGCGCGGTGACGAACATCGAGGCGAGGATGATGCCGGGGATCGCGAACAGGATCTTGATCCCGTATTCGTCCAGCACCGGGCCGAAAATGCCCTGCAGGCCATAGACGAAGAGATAGGCGACGCCCGCGACGATCGGCGACACCGAGAACGGGATTTCGATGACCACCAGCAGGAAACGCTTGCCCCGGAAGTCGAACTTGGTGATCGCCCAGGCCGCCGCAACACCGAAGGCCGTATTGATCGGCACGGCGACGAGCGCCGCAAGCACGGTGAGCATGATCGCGTGCCGCGTATCCGGATGTGTGATCGTATCGCGATAGACCTGCCAGCCTTTGGCGAAGGCTTCGACGCCGATGATGATCAGCGGCGCGAGGATCAGGAAAGCGCCGAGGACGAGGACGATGCCGATCAGCGCGCGGCGAAAGAGCGGCTGGTCGCCGACGCGCGGCGGTTTGCGGCGGGTAACGGGAGTGCTCATGATCAGCTCCTCACCGTGTAGCGCAGCGCCCGCGACTGCATCCAGTTGGTGAGCGCGAGCATGAAGAACGCCGTCAGGAGCAGAACCGACGCGATCGCGGCCGCAGCCTGATAATCGTATTCCTCGAGCCGGATGAAGATCAGCAGTGCCGTAATTTCCGTCGACATCGGCTGGTTGCCGGCGATGAAGATGATCGCGCCGAACTCGCCGAGCGCCCTGGCGAAGGAGAGCGAGACACCAGCGAGCAGCGCGGGCGTCAGGAGCGGCAGGATGACCTTGCGGAAGATCGCCCAGTCAGAGCCGCCGAGCGATTGCGCCGCCTCTTCCAGCGCCGGGTCGAGATCCTCCAGCACCGGCTGCACCGTGCGCACGATGAAGGGCAGCGATGTGAAGCACATGGCGATCATGATGCCGAGCGGCGTATAGGCCACCTTGATGCCGAGATCGCCGAGGATCGAGCCGAACCAGCCGTTGGTGGTGAACAGCGCCGTCAGCGCAATGCCGGCCACCGCCGTCGGCAGCGCGAAGGGAAGATCGACCATGGCATCGACGATGCGCCAGCCGGGAAAGCGGTAGCGCGTCAGCACCCAGGCAAGTGCCAGGCCGAAGAACAGGTTGAAGACGGTGGCGCCGAGTGCCGAAAGAACCGTGACGCGGTAGCTCGCAAGCGCCCGGCTGGACGAAACGATCCGCCAGTAGTCCTCCGGCCCGAGGCTCGCCGCCTTGAAGACGAGTGCCGCCAGCGGCAACACGACGATCAGCCCGACATAGAACAGGGTCACGCCCAGCGACAAAGGCAATCCGGGCAGGACATTGCGTCTCACGCAGCTATTTCCTCTCTACACGGCCGAAAGACATGGCAAAGCCCGGCGGACTTTCGTCCGCCGGGCAGGATCAAACGAATTCAGATGTGCGGATTAGCGGCTACCGTAGAGCTTGTCGAGAGTGCCGCCGGATGCGAAGTGCTCGGACTGGATCTTCTGCCAGCCGCCGAACACGTCGTCGACCTTGACGAGCCGGATTTCCGGGAACTGCCCCTTGAATTCGGCGGCGATCTTCTCGTTGTTGACGCGGTGACCGAACTGGGCGGCGATCCTCTGGCCTTCCTCGGAATAGAGGAAGTCGAGGTAGGACTTGGCGAGCGCTTCCGTGCCGTGTTTCTTGGCGACCTTGTCGACGACGGCGACCGGGAATTCGGCGAGCAGGCTGACGGACGGGGTGACGGCCTGAACCTTGTCGGCGCCGTATTGCTTGGCGATCCCGCGGGTCTCGGCCTCGAAGGTGATCAGTACGTCGCCCGTTTCGCGCTCGACGAAGGTGGTCGTGGCGGCACGGCCGCCGGTGTCGAAGACCGGGACGTTGTCGAAGATCTTGGTGATATAGGCCTCGATCTTCTCCTCATCGCCCTTGTAGGCCTCCTTGGCCCAGGCATAGGCCGCCAGATAGGTGTAGCGGGCGTTACCCGAGGTCTTCGGGTTCGGGAAGACGGCATGCACGTCGTCACGGGCGAGATCGGCCCAGTCCTTGATGTTCTTCGGATTGCCGGCGCGCACCAGGAAGGACGGGAAGGAATAGAAGGGCGAAGCGTTGTTCGGGAATGCCTTCGTCCAGTCCTTGGACACGAAACCGTTCTTGGCGAGGAAATCCACGTCGGTCGACTGGTTGAAGGTCACGACATCAGCTTCCAGCCCTTCGACGATGGAGCGAGCCTGCTTGGAAGTACCGGCATGCGACTGGTCGATGGTGACGCCCGGATTGAGCTTCGTGAAAGCCTCGTTCTCGGCGACGAAAAGCTCGCGCGCGACGTCGTAGGATGCGTTGAGGAGTTTGTTCGGCTGCTGGGCCAGCGCGGGAGTGACGAAAAGCGCCGCCAAGGGGGCGACAAGTGCGGTGCCGAGGACGAGGAAACGGTTCATGGATTTCTCCGGTGTTCGATGCTGGTGGAGAAACTACCGGGAGACGCAACCAACCGCGAGGAAGCCGGAACCCAGCTTGACCTCCTCCTTAGAAATTCCGTTCATTTTCCAGCCGCTTCAGCGATGGTTTTGTCCATCGGGGAGCAGGAACATCGCGTCCTCGATCAAGCGACGGACCTCAGCCGCGCCGGGCCGCCTCGATCGCCGCCACGTCGATCTTCTTCATGGTCATCATCGCATCGAAAGCTCGCTTTGCCTGACCGCCGCCGGCCGCGAGCGCTTCCAGCATTACCCGCGGCGTGATCTGCCAGGATACGCCCCACTTGTCCTTGCACCAGCCGCACTCGCTTTCCTGACCGCCATTGCCGACGATCGCGTTCCAGTAACGATCGGTTTCTTCCTGATCTTCGGTTGAGATCTGAAACGAGAAGGCTTCAGTCTGCTTGAACGTGGTCCCGCCGTTCAGGCCGACGCAGGGAATACCCGCAACGGTGAATTCGACGACCAGCACATCTCCCTCCTGACCGGATGGGTAATCTCCAGGCGCACGAATGACCGCGCCCACCGCACTGTCGGGAAAGGTCTCGGCGTAGAAGCGTGCGGCGGCCTCGGCCTCTTTGTCGTACCATACGCAGATCGTGTTCTTTGCCATAGCTTGGTCCCTTCTCTCTTTGTTTCCCATCTCTCGCTGAGATAAGGCGCAAGCCATCTTTCTCCAGCCCTGGAAGCCGGTTCACGCCTTTAATGAGAGCCAGCGAACCGGCGTCTGCGGGGATATTCGAGCAGGTTCGCAAAAATAATCTCGCTGACCTTCAACAACTTCCATAGAAGGGCCGCTTCCTTTCATCCCCGCCCCTCGCCGCTGCGCGACAATCATCCCGTCATCGGATGGGAACCGGGTTCGCGAACCGGCCTCCTCCTCGGGTTTTCGGCTCGGTTCCGGTGATGGTCGAGAAAAATGATCCGAAGAGGGCTGGGAAATCCTCGAAAGATCACCGAAGCGGCCGGGGCAGGCAGACAAAATCTACCGACTACCCACATCACCCACTGCCTGCCCCACTCCCAACCATGCCGGTGTAGCCGGCGTGGCTAAACGTGTTGGTGAGGACCTGCCAGATCCAAAGGACCGATCTCCATCATCCGCCCGTCTTCTCCCGCAGCATCTGGATGATCGCGGAAAAATCGTCGCCGCCGTGGCCGGCCTTTTCGAACTCCGCATAAAGCTCCGCCGCGTGTCGTCCGAGCGGCGTGGCGGCACCCGTCTGCTTGGCTGCCTCCTGCGAAAGCGACAGGTCCTTCAGCATCAGCGCGGCGGCAAAGCCCGGCTTGTAGTCGTTATTGGCGGGCGAGGTCGGCACCGGGCCCGGCACCGGACAATAGGTGGTGAGCGACCAGCATTGGCCGGACGAGGTCGACGCGACGTCGAACAGTGCCTGATGCGAAAGACCGAGCTTTTCTGCAAGTCCGAAGGCCTCGCAGACGCCGATCATCGAGATGCCGAGGATCATGTTGTTGCAGATCTTCGCCGCCTGCCCCGCACCTGGAGCGCCGCAGTGAACGATCTTCTTGCCCATGGCTTCGAGGATCGGCCTTCCCATCGCAAACGCCTTTTCCGAACCGCCGACCATGAAGGTCAGCGTCCCGGCCGCCGCCCCGCCCGTGCCGCCCGAGACTGGCGCATCGAGCGCGCTGCAGTTCATCACCTCCGCCAGCTTGTGCGCCTTGCGGGCACTTTCCACATCGATGGTGGAGCAATCGATGACGAGCGTCCCCTCGGGCAGCAGCGTCGTCAGGTCGCTCCAGACCGCGGTGACATGCTGCCCCTTGGGCAGCATGGTGATGACGCATTCGGCATCGCTGACGGCTTCCGAAAGCGCGCCGGCGCCCTTGACGCCAGCAGCCACCGCGGCCTTCACGGAGGCCTCAGAAAGGTCGAAGCCGCGCACCTCATGACCGGCCTTCACCAGATTGGCGGCCATCGGTCCGCCCATGTTGCCGAGGCCCACGAATGCGATCTTGGTCATCTTTTCCTCCCGTCTGTTCTTTCTTCCTGCCCCATGTCGTCATCCCGAGGGCGGCATGCGCCTATAGCCGGTGGTCCGGAAACAGAACCGGATGCCGCACGGCGAGGTATTTTTCCAGATCCGCCTCGCGCACCTCCTCGAGCGTTGCCGGCGACCATTTCGGATTGCGGTCCTTGTCGATGATCGCCGCCCGAACCCCCTCGTAGAAGTCGTGGTTGTTCAGGAGTTCCGAGGCGACGGTGAACTCGCGCTCCAGGCATTCGACCAGGCTCGAACTTCCGCGCCCCAGACGCAGCAGCCGCAACGCCAGCTTGAGGCTGGTCGGAGAGCGCTTGGCGATGACCTCGCGGGCCGCTACCGCAAATTCATTATCCTCCTTGGCGAGGGCTTCGACAATCTCCTCCACCGTGTCGAAAGCAAAGCAGCGGTCGATCGGATCGCGATTGACCTCGAGCCGGCTCTCGCCCGGCACGACGGCGAAACGGTCGATCACGGCACGCACCTGCTCGTCCGAGGCGCCGCCCTTCAGTTCGCCGAGTGTCTCGACCAGCACGTCGAGCCGCTCGGAGGGCACGCAGACATCCGCAAGACCGGCATAGATGGCGTCGGCCGCACCGATCACCTCGCCTGTCAGACCCATCCATGTACCCGCTTCGCCGGGCGCGCGCGGCAGGAGCCAGGTGGCACCGACATCCGGCACATATCCGATGCCGGTCTCCGGCATGGCGAGCCGCGTCCGCTCGGTCACGACGCGATGTTTGCCATGCGAGGCGACACCGACGCCGCCGCCCATAACGATGCCGTCCATCAGGGCGACATAGGGTTTGCCGTAGTGGGAAATGGCATAGTTGAGCGGAAACTCCTCCTGCCAGAACCGCGTCCTGTCCGCATCCTTCGCCTTGCCCATTTCATGAATGACGCGGATGTCGCCGCCGGCACACAGGCCCCGCTCGCCCTCTCCTTTCAGGATAAGGCAGGAAATGTCCGGGTCCGGCGCAAAACGCTCCATCGCCGTCTTCATGGCCCGCACCATCGCGAGGTTGAGGCTGTTCAGCGCCTTCGGACGGTTGAGCCGGACGACGGCGGCCGAGCCGATGCGGCCGGACAGGACTTCATCGATCTGCTGCGTGGTATCGGGCATGCTGCTTCCTTCTTATTTAGGCCTTCGGCGTGGGAGAATTCCCTTCTCCTCAGCGGGGAGAAGTGCCGAGCGGATGCGAGGCGATGAGGGGGCCACGCGGCAAAACCCTAGTTTATAGCGCTTGTGCCCTTGCCCCCTCATCCGACCCTTCGGGCCACCTTCTCCCCGCTGGGGAGAAGGGGAAATCGCGCCGTCGTCGCCCACCTATCAGCCAATCTTTGACATCCCATCCTATCGATTATCCGCCAAAATCATCTCCGCCGCCTTCTCCGCGATCATGATCGTCGGCGAATTGGTGTTGCCGGAGGTTATATTGGGCATGATCGAGGCATCGGCGATACGCAATTTTCCGAGCGCCCGCATTTTCAATCGCGGATCAACGACGCTGTCCGGATCGGCGCCCATGCGGGCCGTGCCGACCGGATGGAAGATGGTCGTGCCGATATCGCCGGCGGCCCTTTCGAGGTCTGCCTCCGTCTCATAGCTCGGGCCGGGCTTGTATTCTTCCGGATGATAGCGCGCAAAAGCCGGTTTGCGGACGATCTCGCGGGTAATCCGTATCGATCGGACGGCGACATCCCGGTCGGCGGGTGCGGAGAGGTAGTTCGGATGGATCCCCGGAGCCGCGGCGAAATCCGGGCTTTTCAGATGCACCGAGCCGCGGCTTTCAGGTCTGAGGTTGCAGACGCTCGCGGTCATCGCCGGGAACATGTGAACCGGATCGCCGAACTTGTCGAGCGAGACGGGCTGCACGTGATATTCGAGGTCCGCGGTTTCCTTGTCCGGCCCAGACTTGGTGAAGATGCCGAGCTGGCTCGGTGCCATGGACATCGGTCCGGAACGCTTGAGCGCATATTCCAGCCCGATCGCCGCCTTGCCGATCAGGCTCGATGCCTTTTCGTTGAGTGTCGGAACGCCGGTCACCTTGTAGACCATGCGGAGCTGCAGGTGGTCCTGCAGGTTCTCGCCGACACCCTTGACCTCCTTGACCACCTCGACACCCGCATTTTGCAGAACGTCGCCGCGACCGACGCCAGAGAGCTCGAGGATATGCGGTGTGCCGATCGCACCGGCGCTCAGCACCGTTTCCCGTCGCGCACAGGCCTTCTTCGTGACCCCGTCGTGCTGGAATTCGACGCCCCTGACCTCGCCGTTCTCGATGATCAGCCGCCGTACATGCGCCTTGGTGAGCACCGTGAGGTTCGGCCGCTTCATCGCCGGGCGCAGAAAGGCCTTGGACGAATTCCAGCGGATGCCGGAGCGCTGGTTGACGTCGAAATAGCTCGATCCTTCGTTGTCGCCGCGGTTGAAATCGCCGATGATGGGTATACCGGCCTCTTCCGCCGCCTTCTGGAAGGCGTCGAGCACCGCCCAGCGAACACGCGATTTCTCGATCCGCCATTCGCCGCCGACGCCGTGCATGTCATCGGCGCCCCGGTAGAAGTCCTGGCTCTTCTTGAAGACCGGCAGCACGTCGTCCCAGCCCCAGCCGGTGCAGCCCATCTGCCGCCAGAGGTCGTAGTCGCGCGCCTGGCCGCGCATGTAGATCATGCCGTTGATCGAGGAGCAGCCGCCGAGGATCTTGCCGCGCGGATAGGAAAGCGAACGGCCGTTCAGCCCTTCCTCTTTCTCGGTCGTGAAACACCAGTCGGTGCGCGGGTTGTTGATGCAGTAGAGGTAACCGACGGGGATATGCACCCAGTGATAGTTGTCGTTGCCGCCCGCTTCCAGGATCAGGACGCGGTTGCCGGGGTCCTTCGACAACCGGTTGGCCAGAACGCATCCGGCGCTGCCGGCGCCAATGATGATGTAGTCGTAATGTTCCATCGCGTGTGACCGTTCAGCGCCGATGCTCGAAGCCGAGCTTCCGGCCGAGCCGGGAGGCATAGAATTCTCCGATAATGCCCCGCCGGAACAGGAGGACACAGACCATGAAGACGACGCCGGTGATGATCGTCACCGGGAAATCCGACGTCGCCAGATAGTTCTGCAGCGTCACCACCAGACCGGCGCCGAAGATCGGGCCGATCAGCGTGCCGATGCCGCCGAGAAGCGTCATCAGGATCACTTCGCCCGACATCTGCCAGGCGACGTCGGTGAGCGTGGCGAACTGGAAAACCAGCGCCTTGACGCCACCGGCAAGACCCGCGAGCGCCGCCGACATTACGAATGCGCCGAGCTTGTAGCGAGCGACGGAATAACCGAGCGAGGTGGCCCGCGCTTCGTTCTCGCGAATTGATTTCAGGATCATCCCGAACGGCGAATTGATGAAGCGCCAGATGATCACCATGCCGATCAGGAACACCGCCAGCACGAAATAATACATATTGGTCGACTGGCTGAGGTCGATGAAGCCGAAGAGATGGCCGCGAGGCACCGACTGGATGCCGTCCTCGCCCTCTGTGAATTCCGCCTGCAGGCAGAAGAAGAAGAACATCTGAGACAGCGCAAGCGTGATCATTGCGAAATAGATGCCCTGCCGGCGGATCGCCACATAGCCCATGACGAGGCCGAGCAACGCGGCACCGACGACGCCGGTCAAGACGCCGAGTTCAGGCGGGAAACCCCACTCCTTCACCACATGGGCCGTGAAATAGGCCGCGCCTCCGAAGAAGGTCGCATGGCCAAAGGACAAGAGCCCGGTATAGCCGAGCAGCAGGTTGAAGGCGCAGGCGAAGAGCGCGAAGCACAGGAGCTTCATCAGGAAGATCGGGTAGAAGAACAGCGGCGCCAGAACCAGCAGGATCAACCCCGCGGTGAGGAAGATCGCATAGGTCATCGACGCGGTGGCCGACCGTTCGGCACGCGGCTTGGCTGCGGTATGGGTCATGTCGCTCATCTTACGCATCCCGTCCGAAGAGGCCGGCGGGCCTCAGGAGAAGCACGATCGCCATGATCACGAAGATCACGATATTCGAGGCTTCCGGGTAAAATACCTTGGTGAGGCCCTCGGCTATGCCGAGCATGTAGCCGGTGACGATCGCGCCCATGATCGATCCCATACCGCCGACCACGACCACCGCGAAGACGACGATGATGATGTTCGAGCCCATCAGCGGCGAGACCTGGTAGATGGGTGCCGCAAGCACGCCGGCGAAAGCCGCAAGGCCTGCCCCGATCCCGTAGGTCAGCGTCAGGAGCACCGGCACGTTGACGCCGAAGGCCTGCACGAGAACAGGATTTTCCGTGGCGGCCCGCAGGTAGGAACCGAGCTTGGTCTTCTCGATCAGCAACCATGTGCCGATACAGGCGACAAGCGAGACGACCACCACCCAGCCGCGATAGATCGGCAGGAACATGAAACCTAAGTTGGTGCCGCCCGCAAGCTGCGTCGGCACCGCATAGGGTTGGCCGGACGAACCGTAGAGATACCGGAACGTGCCCTCGATCGTCAGCGCCAGGCCGAAGGTGAAAAGCAGGCCATAGAGCGGATCGAGATTGTAGAGGCGGGACAGCATGGTGCGTTCGATGAACGCGCCGAACAGCCCGACGACGATCGGCCCGAGGATCAGTGCAAACCAGTAGCTGATACCGAAATACTGCAGCATCAGCATCGCCGCGAAGGCGCCGAGCATATATTGCGCGCCGTGGGCGAAGTTGATGACGCGCAACAGCCCGAAGATGACCGCGAGGCCGAGGCTGAGCAGCGCATAAAAGGAGCCGTTGATCAGGCCGATCAAGAGCTGCCCGAGAAATGCCTGGAGCGGGATTCCGAAAATCATGGTCATGACGCGATCACACCCCCAGAACCTTGTGCAGCATGTCCATGCGGCCGGGCAGCTCGCCGACCGGGAAATTCGCGACCATCTTGCCATGTTCCATGAGGTAGAAGCGGTCGGCGATGCGGCTGGCAAAACGGAAATTCTGCTCCACCAGGAGCACCGTCATGCCGCGCTCCTTGAGTTTCTTCAAAACCTCGCCGATCCGCTGCACGATAACCGGGGCAAGGCCCTCGGTCGGCTCGTCGAGAATGAGGAGCTTGACGCCGGTGCGCAGGATGCGGGCGATCGCCAGCATCTGCTGCTCGCCGCCGGACAGTTTCGTGCCGGGGCTGGCGCGGCGTTCTTTCAGGTTCGGGAAGAGTTCGTAGATCTCGTCGAGAGACATGCCGCCTTCAGCCACCACCGGCGGCAGCATCAGGTTTTCCTCGACGGTAAGCGTCGAGAAGATCCCGCGCTCCTCCGGCACGAAACCGATGCCGACATGCGCGGTGCGATGCAGCGGCACGGATGCCATGTCTTTGCCGGCGAAGCGGATTTCGCCCTTCCGCTCGCGGATGATGCCGACGATGGTGCGAAGCGTCGTCGTCTTGCCGACGCCGTTGCGGCCGAGGATGGTGATCGTCTCGCCCTCGCCGACCGTCATGTCGACGCCGTGCAGCACATGGCTTTCGCCATACCAGGCATTGAGGTTGGAAACTTGCAGCAGAGGGGTCATGCGTCCTCCGAACCCATATAGGCGAGCCGCACGCGTTCGTCCTGGCTGACCGTGGCATAGTCGCCCTCGGCGAGGATTTCGCCGCGCTGGAGCACGGTGACGTGGTGGCAGATGTCGGCGACGACGGAGAGATTGTGCTCAACCATCAACACGGCGCGGGTCTTTGCGACCTCGCGGATGATGTTGGAAACGGTGCCGATATCCTCCTGCCCCATGCCGGCCATCGGCTCGTCGAGCAGCAGGACCTTCGGATCGAGCGCCAGCGTGGTGGCGATCTCCAGCACCCGCTTGCGGCCATAGGAAAGGTCGGCGGCAAGCGCATCCCGCTCGCGCTTCAGTCCGACCGCCTCGATCAATTCGTCGGCCCGTGCGTTCAGCCGGTCAAGCGACGACATCGGCAACCAGAACTGCGTGGCGAGACCGTTCGGCCGCTGCAGCGCGACACGGACATTGTCGAGCACGGTCAGATGCGGAAAGACTGCCGAGATCTGGAAGGAGCGTACGAGGCCCATGCGGGCCACCTTGTCGGGCGCGGTTTTCGTAATGTCGGTGCCGAGCAGCGTGATCGAGCCTGCCGTCGGCTGCAGGAACTTGGTGAGCAGGTTGAAGACGGTCGTCTTGCCCGCCCCGTTCGGACCGATCAGCGCATGGACGCGCGCGTGCTCCACGTCGAGGTCGACATTCTTCACCGCTGCAAAAGCGCCGAAGTGTTTCGTGAGGCCGCGGGCGGAAAGCACCACCCGCGGCTCCTCATGCGTTGCTGTCGCGGAAACCGCCATTACTTCACCAGCTCGCAGCCGCTCTTTGCAGGATCCATGTAGGCTTCCTTGCCGGGAATGGTAGCGAGAACGTTGAAGTAATCCCACGGCTCCTTGCTGTCGGCCGGCTTCTTGACCTGCAGCAGGTACATGTCGTGGATCATGCGGCCGTTCTTGGCGACCGTCCCGTTGCGGGCGAAGAAATCGTCGATCGGCAGTTCATGAAGCGTCTTGGCAACGGCGTCCGTATCGTCGGTGCCCGCCTTCTGGATTGCCTTCAGATACTGTGACACCGCCGAGTAGGTGCCGCTGTGGACCATGTTCGGCATCCTTTTGGTGCGGGCGAAGAACTTCTTGGCGAATTCGCGGCTCTTGTCGTCAAGGTTCCAGTAATAGCCTTCCGTCAGCGTCAGTCCCTGTGCGGCTTCGAGCCCGAGGCCATGCACTTCGGCGAGCGTGAAGAGGAGCGCCGCAAGACTCTGCCCACCCTGCACGATACCGAATTCGGCCGCCTGCTTGATGGCGTTCGCCGTGTCGAGACCGGCATTGGCAAGCCCGATGACCTTGGCGCCGGAAGACTGCGCCTGCAGAAGGAACGAGGAGAAGTCGGTGCTCGCCAGCGGATGGCGGACCGCGCCGACGACCTTGCCGCCGCTCGACTTGACGAAATCGCTGGTCTGCTGTTCCAGCGAATAACCGAAGGCGTAGTCGGCGGTCAGGAAGAACCAGCTGTCGCCGCCCTGCTTGACGAGCGCGCCGCCGGTGCCGACTGCAAGAGCGTGGGTGTCATAGGCCCAATGGAAGCCATAGGGGCTGCAGGCCTTGCCGGTAAGGTCGGTGGTCGCAGCGCCGGTGACGATGTTGACCTTTTTCTTTTCCTTGCCGATCGCCTGCACGGCGAGCGCGACCGACGAGGTGGTCAGTTCCATGATCGCATCGACCTGCTGGGTATCGTACCACTGGCGGGCGATGTTGGAGGCGATGTCAGGCTTGTTCTGATGGTCAGCGTCGACGATTTCGACCGGCACCCCAAGCACCTTTCCGCCGAAATCCTCGACCGCCATCTTCGCGGCTTCGACGGACGACTTGCCGCCGAAATCCGCGTAGACGCCCGATTGGTCGTTCAGGATGCCGATCTTGACCTTGCCGTCGGATGCGCTTTGGGCAAAGGCCGCGCTGCTTGCCAGAAAAACCGCCAGGGACGTCAGGATTGTCTTTCGCATGATTTCTCCTCCCAGAGATGCCAGAGTGCGAGTCTGTTCAAAATTGGTGAGCCACTCTCCTCAAAGCAGCCGATCCCAAGTTCATGCTTTAGTAAAACTGCCATTGACGCAAGCAGGAACATAAAATTAATTGCAAACAGCATCTGTGCATTTTTGAACAGATGGATTGAGGGGGATCATGACCGGCAATCCGAACTTCACCTGGGACGACCTGCAATATTTCCTGGCGGTGGCCCGCACCGGCCAGCTCTCGACGGCCGCCCGGCAATTGCGAACCAGCCATGCGACCGTCTCCCGCCGCATCGACCGGCTGGAGTTTTCGCTCAAGGTGAAGCTCTTTGAACGCAATCCGCGCGGCTATGTTCTGACCGCGCTTGGCCAGCGCTTCATCGAGGCGGCGGAGCGGATCGAGGCGGAGGCCGATCGGCTGGCTGCGGATATAACCTCAGGCACGACTGCCCAGCGGGGCGTGGTGCGCCTCAGCGCACCGGAAGGTTTTGCGAACTTCTTCTTTGCCGACAAGATTCGCAGCTTCTGCGACAGCCACCCGAACATTTCGCTCGAACTGGTGACGATCCAGCAGATCATGTCGCTATCGCGCAAGGAGGCGGATATCGCCGTCTCGCTCGACCCGCCCAAGGAAGGCCCCTATCTCACCGAGAAGCTGACCGACTATAATTTGAACGTCTACGGATCGAAATCCTACCTCGCCAAGGCGGGCCCGATCCGCAGCCGCGAGGACCTGCTCGAGCATCCCTTCATCGGTTACATCGAGGATATGATCTTCGTTCCCGGCCTGGATTATCTCGGCGACGTTCACCCGGGTATCAAGGCGCGGTTCCAGAGCTCGAGCATCTTCGCCCAGATGACGGCCACCTTAAACGGGCTCGGGCTTTGCGTGCTGCCGCATTTCATCACCCGCACGCAGCCGGATCTGCAGATCGTCCTGCCGGACGAGGTGGAACTGCGGCGCAACTATTGGCTCGTCTGCCACCGGGACCTGAGCCACATACCGCGGGTGCGCATGGTGACGGACTACATCTTCGACGCGGTCAAACACAATCAAAACGCCTTCCTCCGGGGATTCCGGGCCCCGGAGGAAGGCGGGCGACATTATTCGGCTGCCATGGGCAGGGGTGTTTCACGGTTGCCGAACAGGTCGCCTTGATTGACCGACTGGCGGTCATCTCTATCGTCTTCCTTCTTCTTGCGCTCGCGACCGAAGAAGAGCGCATAGCCGGCGGGCAGCACGAGGATCGTCAGCACCGTCGCAACGAGAATGCCGCCCATCATGGCGTAGGCCAGCGGTCCCCAGAACAGGCCGCGCGAGATCGGGATCAATGCCAGCACTGCGGTCAGTGCCGTCAGCATGATCGGGCGGAACCGGCGGACGGCCGAGCCGACGATCGCTTCCGCCCGGTCCATGCCGGCGGCGATATCCTGATCGATCTGGTCGATGAGAATGATCGAGTTGCGGATGATGATGCCGAGCAGCGCGATCACCCCGAGAATGGCGACGAAGCCGAAGGGCGCACCCGTTATCAACAGCGCCATGGCGGCGCCGATGATGCCGAGCGGGCCTGTCGCCAGCACCAGCATGGCCTTGCCGAAATGCTGCAGCTGGACCATCAGGAGAAGCAGGATGACGAGCAGCATGATCGGCGCCTTGGCGGCGATCGACGCCTGGCTTTCGGCAGAATCTTCCGCCCCGCCCTGGATCTCGATCTTGTAGCCCGCCGGCAGGTTGGCGCGCAGATCGGCCATGCTGTTGTAGAGGTTGAGGGAGACCTGGGTGGGCTCGATGCCATCCGGCAGCGTCGCCTTGACCGTGATCGTCGGCAGGCGGTCGCGGCGCCATTCGATACCCTGTTCGAGGACGGGCACGACCTTGGCCACCTGCGAGACCGGCACGAAGCCGCCGAAATCGGTCGGCACATAGACCGACTGCACGGCCGAAAGCAGATTGCGGGTCGCTTCCGGTTCACGCACGACGATCGAAACCGTTTCCTCGCCGTCGCGGAAGTCGCTGATCGGTGCGCCTGATGCGGATGCCTGCAGCATCTGGCGGACACGCTGGGAGGTAACGCCGAGTGCGCGGGCGCGGTCCTGGTCGATGACCAGTTTCATCGCCGGAACCGGCTCCAGCCAGTCGTCGTGGATCGCGCCGAACAGCGGCTGCTGCTGGTAGCGTTCCTTGACGAGATCGGCAATGCGGCGAACCTCGGCTCTGTCGGGGCCGACGACGCGCATCTGCACGGGCCAGCCGGTCGGCGGGCCGAGGAAGAGACGGTCGACCTTGCCGCGCACGGTCGGGAAATCCTTCGCGAGAATATCCCTGAGCTTGACGATCAGCCGTTCGCGCTCGTCGACACCCTTCGACATGATCAGGAGCTGCGCGTAGTTCGGGTTGCGGAGCTGCTGGTCGAGCGGCAGGAAGAAGCGCGGCGCGCCCTCGCCGATGAAAGTTGCGACGAAGGTCTTGTCCTGGTCGGGGAGGATCTTGCTTTCCAGCGCCTTGGCCTGGCGCTCCACCTCCTCGATAGCGGTGCCTTCCGGCAGCCACATGTCGACCAGGATTTCCGGCCGCGACGACTGCGGGAAGAAGCTCTGCGGTATGAACTGGAAGGACCAGAGACTTCCGAAGAAAGCGCCGATCGTCAGGAGGAGGACAATGATCCGGTGCCGAACGGCCCAGCCCACCGTGGCACGAAGCCGCCGGTAGAAACGCGTGTCGTAAGGATCGTGATGGGTGCCGGCATGCGCCCTCTGCTTCAGGATCATGTATCCTAGCCACGGCGTGAAATAGACGGCCACGAACCACGACACGACGAGCGCGATACCGACGACGAAGAACAGCGAGCGGACATATTCACCGGCGGTCGACTCCGCGAAACCGACCGGTATGAAGCCGGCGGTGGTGATCAGCGTGCCGGTCAGCATCGGGAAGGCAGTCGAGGAATAGGCGAAGCTTGCGGCATCGATGCGATGCAGCCCCTCCTCCAGCTTGCGCTCCATCATCTCGACGACGATCATCGCATCGTCGACGAGCAGGCCGAGCGCGATGATCAAGGCGCCGAGCGAAATGCGCTGCAGCTCGATACCCATGTAATACATGATCGCAAGCGTGGCCGCGAGCACCAGCGGGATGGCGATCGCAATCACGATGCCCGAGCGCCAGCCGATCGAGATCAGCGAAACGACGAGCACGATGACAAGAGCTTCCAGGAGCGCCGTGGTAAACTCGCTGACCGCTTCGGTGACCACTTCCGGCTGGTTCGCCACCTGGTGGACCGAGACGCCGACCGGCAGCGTCTGCTCGAAGCGCTGATAAGCCGCTTCCAGTTCGTGGCCGACATCCGTCACCTTGAAACCCTTGGCCATGACGACGCCGACCTGGACGCTGTCCTGACCGTCGAAGCGGAACTTGCGCTGGAAGGGATCTTCGAGGCCTTGCCTGACGGTGGCGATATCGCCAAGCCGGATCACCTGATCGCCGGCGCGCAGCCGCAGTTCGCGAATGTCTTCCGGCGTCGTGACGTCGCCTTCGACCGAAATCCGCACGGAATGGTCATCAGTCTCGATGCTGCCGGCGGGATCGACATCGTTCTGACCGGAAAGCGCGTCGCGAATGTTGAGAACGGTCAGACCGCGCTCCGCAAGAGCCTTGGACGAGACGTCGATGAAGATCTTCTGCGGCTGATCGCCGAGGATGACGGCCTTTTCCACGCCTGGCGTCGCCAGCAGGATGTCGCGCGCCTGGATCGCGAACTGCTTGAGTTCGGGAAAGCTGTAGCCTTCGCCGGTAATGGCGTGCAGCGTGATGAACGTGTCACCGAACTCGTCGTTGAAATAGGGGCCGAGCAAGCCGGATGGCAGCTCCTGCCTGATGTCGCCGATCTTCTTGCGCACCTGATAGAAGGCGTCGGCGACTTCTTCGCCATCGGTATCGCCCTTGATCTGGATGGTGGTGATGGCAAAGCCGGCGCGGGTGTAGGAGCGCACGAAATCGAGATGCGGCGTCTCCTGCAGCTTGCGCTCGATCTTGTTGACCACCTGGTTCTGCATCTCGTCGATCGAGGCGCCGGGCCAGACGGTCTGCACGACCATGACACGGAAGGTGAAATCCGGGTCTTCCTTCTGACCCATGTTCATGATGCCGAGCGCGCCCATGACGATGATGAGGCCGAACAGGAAACGCGCAATGCTGGGATGGGCGATCGCCCAGCGGGACAGGTTGAAGGAGGCTTTTTCCGACGGATCGGCCTGATGCGGGGAACTCATGGTCGTGGTCCTTGAAACGGAAATCAGGGCGCGATCGAAGCGGTGCTCATGCTGCTGACGGAGCCGAAGCGGGACGCGACCGTTTCCGGCAGCTTCACCTTCATGTCTTCCTGCATGAACTGCGTGCCGGCCGAAACGACGAGATCGCCTTTTTCCAATCCTTGCGAGATGCGCACGCCGTCATCGGAAAAATCGGCGACCGTGACGGTGCGGGAGCTTACGGTCCCCTTCTGGCGATCGACGATCCAGACGACCGGCTGGCCCTCTTTCTTGCCGAGTGCGGCGAGCGGAATGGACCAGGTCTGTACGGCATTGTCTTCCGTGGCTTCGATCGTGGCGGTCATGCCGAGAAGCACGCGCTGGTCTTCCGGCAGGCTCACGCGGACGGCAAAGGTGCGCGACTGCGTATCCGCGCTGCCGGCAACTTCGCGGACCTTGCCGTCGAGAACGAGATCGGTGGCGGACCAGAAGCGGACCTTGATCGTCTTGCCGGGCTTGAACTGGCCGACTTCCACTTCCGGGACGGCCACCTGCACCTCCTTGCCGCCATCAACGGCAACGGCCATGACAGGCGTGCCGATGCTGACGACCTGGCCGATATCGGCGCTGACGGTGGTGACGATGCCGTTCTGGTCGGACTTCAGCTCCGTGTAGGCCACCTGGTTGCGCGCCTGATCAAGGGCGGACTGAGCGGATTGGCGGGCGGACACGGCCTGGTCCCGGGCAAGCGCTGCCTGCTCCAGTTCCGATTGCGAGGTGATATTCTTGGAGTGAAGCGAATCGGCGCGGCGATAGGCAAGTTCGGTGATCTCGACCTGCTTCTGCGCGGAGGCGAGATCGGCCTCGGACCGGCGCACCGCCAGTTCGTAGTCGACGTCATCCAGCCGCGCCAGGACTTCGCCATGGCTGACGCGATCGCCGACATCGACCAGCCGCTCGGTGACCTTTCCGGCGACGCGGAAGCCGAGGTTCATTTCCGTGCGCGCCTTGACGGAGCCGGAATATTCAAGCCTGCGGCCCTGATCGGGGGCGGCTACTTCGGCGACCTTTACGGGGCGGACCACCTCCGGCGCCTCGACTTTCTTTTCTTCCGAGCAGGCGGTCAGCACGGCGAGGACTGCGGCAAGCGCCAAAGCCTTGGAGAAAAAGGAGACGTCATTTCTGGGCGTCACGACAAACATGGTCCGCACTCCTGATAGCGGGTAACGAAAAAGGCGCGTTCGGCGCCGGTCATTTCAAAGCATGCAAAACAAATTCAACGAGATCGGCGGGCGTACTGTGCCGGTTCTCGATCAGACACTCGGCAACGATCTGCGGATGGCAGAGCACAACCATGCTGGAGCAGCAGCATTCCGCCGCCACGTCCGGATTCTGCTCGCGGAATTCGCCAGACTCGATTCCTTCGCGGATAAGACGGGCAACGATGACACGCATCTTCTCGATGTGGTCCTGCACGACTTCCCACTGCTCTTCGATCGCAACCACCACCATCTCGTGCACCTTGTTCTCATGGAGAAAGGTCTCGATGGTGATGCCGTGCTGCTGCAGAAAATGGTCGCGGAGCCGTTCTGTCGCGCTCACCGGCCGCTTGGCGTTTTCAAGCGCGATGGCCTGGCTCGCGCCCAGCATGCGCCGTGCAAGCGCCTGGTGGATGTCCGCCTTCGAGGAGAAGAAGCGGTAGATATTGGCCGGCGACATGCCGAGCTCTTTGGCGATATCGGCGACGTTGGTCTTCGTGTAGCCGTAGTGCTTGAAGAGACGCTCCGCCGCATCGAGGATGCGGGTGACGTTCTCCTGCTTCGTTGTCTCCAGGGTCTGCTCCATGGAATCCATCTTGCTGGCGGCCTTCCGTTTTACGACTGACGATTTTCGTATTTCGTCAGTCGTAAACCGTATATATCTGTATGTCAATGGCAGCGCCCCGTAGAGATTGCCGAATCGTGTTAACGTTCAGCCGTTGCGGAACCTTCGGCGGCGTTGCACGTTACGCTACGTCGCGCCGCGTGATCCGTCGGCGCTGGGGACGATTGATGAGTATGACGCAAAGTTATGACGTCTCACTGCTTGATGAGGAGCGTTACAGGCTTCTTGTGGACGCCATCACCGACTATGCAATCTTTATGCTGGATGCCGACGGCAGGATCGTTAGCTGGAACCCGGGCGCGCAGCGTTTCAAGGGTTACGAAGCCTGGGAAATCCTTGGAAAGCATTTTTCACAATTTTACACCGCCGATGACCGCTTGGCACGGCTCCCCGAAAGAGCGCTCCGGACGGCGGCGAGCGAAGGCCGCTTCGAAAGCGAAGGCTGGCGCGTGCGGAAGGACGGAAACCCCTTCTGGGCGCATGTCATCATCGATCCGATATGGGGCAGATCTGGCGAACTCCTGGGTTATGCCAAGGTAACCCGCGATCTGACCGAGCGGAAGCAGGCGGAGTCCGAGCTCAAGCGCAGCGAGCAGCAATTCCAGATTCTCGTCCAGGGCATCTCCGACTACGCTCTCTACATGCTCGATCCTGACGGTTATGTCAGCAGCTGGAACATCGGCGCCGAACGCATCAAGGGCTATCAGGCCGAGGACATCATCGGAAAACACTTCTCGCAGTTTTATACGGAGGAAGACCGCGAACGCGGCGAGCCGCAGCGGAGCCTCGACACGGTAAGGCGCGAAGGACGCATCGAGAGAGAAGGTCTGCGCCAACGCAAGGACGGCACCCGTTTCTGGGCTCATGTGATCATCGATGCGATCCGAAATGAACAGGGCGAACTCCTGGGTTTCGCCAAGATCACCCGCGACATCACCGAAAAAGTCGAGGCGCAGAAGGAACTCGCGAAAGCCCGCGAAGAACTCTTTCAGGCCCAGAAGATGGAGGCGATCGGCCAGCTCACCGGCGGCGTCGCACACGATTTCAACAATCTCCTGATGGCGGTCCTCGGCAGCCTTGAAATCCTGAAGAAGCGGTTGCCGCAGGACCCTTCGATCACGCCGCTGCTCGACAACGCGATCCAGGGTGCGGAGCGAGGTGCCGCGCTGACACAGCGCATGCTGGCCTTCTCCCGCCGCCAGCAGCTCAACATGCAGACAGTCAGCGCCCCGGCGCTGATCGGCAACATGATGGATTTCGTCCAGCGGTCGCTCGGCGCCGAGGTGCGCATCGAAACGCGGTTTTCAGGCCACGTACCTCCGGTGGTCACGGACCCCGTGCAGCTCGAAACCGCCCTCCTCAATCTGGTCGTCAATGCGCGCGACGCGATGCCCGGCGGCGGCCTGATCACGATCGCGGCTGAAGAATATGTCGCAGACGAAAACCACAAGCAGCTGAGGCCCGGCCGCTATGTCCAGCTGTCCGTCGCCGATACCGGGGAAGGCATGGATAGCGAGACGATCTCGCAGGCCGCCATACCGTTCTTCACCACCAAGGGCGTCGGCAAAGGAACCGGTCTCGGACTCTCCATGGTCCAGGGCCTGACGGAGCAATCCGGCGGCAAGCTGTTGATCGAGAGCAAAAAGGGTCACGGGACGACCGTTTCGCTGTTCCTTCCGGTCGCTTCCGTCAGCGACTGTCCTTCACCTTCGGAACCTGCGATGCCCGCGCTTGTCGACCCTCCCAAAGAGAATTTGACCATTCTGGCGGTCGATGACGACGCCCTCGTGCTGATGAACACCACGCTGATGCTGGAAGACCTGGGTCACACCGTGATCGAAGCCTATAGCGGCGCCGACGCGCTTCGGGAACTGAAAGGCGGCGTTCACAAAGTCGACCTCGTCATCACGGATCATTCCATGCCGCGCATGACCGGTTCGGAACTCGCCGCCGCCATTCGCGAGGAATGGCCCGAGCTTCCCGTTGTCCTCGCGACCGGTTATGCCGAACTGCCTTCCGGCGGCGACAACCGTCTGCCAAGGCTACCGAAGCCGTTTTCGCAGAACCAGCTCCAGGAAACCATCGCTTCGGTATTGGCGGGCGTCGCCTGAACCAATTCCCTTCAACAAACGTTGTTTGGCCGGACCTTATCGGAACGGAGAACGACACATGGTTTTCAAACATCAGCATTTTCATGAGACGCCGCCGGAAGTCGAAGCAGAATTTCCGCCGAGCGCTACCCTGGAAGGCGCCGTCTCCGACGCCCTGGCATCCGCCGGCGGCATCGATGCGTCCGACGTGACGGTAACGGCCAGCGGTTCGACCATCACATTGGCGGGCACCGTTCTGCAGGAAAGCGAAGTGGTTCGGGCAGAAGAAGTGGCGCGCAGTATCGCGGGCGTCACCGACGTCCGCAACGAGATGAGCACCAAGGGCATGGCCGGCTTCTAAACCGATCGCGACGAAAGGCCCGGAGGCGAACTTCCGAGCCTATCATTTTTTTTGGAGAACTCCCAGCCCCCGTCAGCGCGGCAGCGTGTAGGCGATCACGTAGTCGCCCGGTTTGGTGCCGACCGAGCCGTGCCCGCCGGCCACCATCACGACGAACTGGCGGCCGTCATCGACGGCATAGGTCATCGGGGTCGCCTGCCCGCCGGCCGGCAGCCGCGCCTTCCAGAGCTCTTCGCCGGTGGTCAGGTTATAGGCCCGCAGGTAGTTGTCGACCGCCGCCCCGAGGAATGCGAGGCCGCCCTTGGTGATGATCGGCCCGCCGATGCCCGGCACACCGACCTTGAAGGGCAGAGGCAGCGGCGTCATGTCGTAGACCGTGCCGTTGCGACGCTTGTAGGCGATCTCGCCTGTCCGCAGGTCGGCACCGGCGACATAACCCCAAGGCGGCGCCTGGCAGGGGATCTGCAAGGGGCCGAGGAAGGGGCCCATATAGACGCCGTAGGGCGCTCCGTCATTGCGGTTGAGCCCCTGTTCGCTGCCCTTCTCGTCCTGCCCTTTCGGGGGGATTTCGGAGCGCGGCACCAGGCGCGAGGTGAAGGCGAGATAGGTCGGCATGCCGAACATGACCTGCCGTTCCGGATCGACTGCGACGCTGCCCCAGTTGAAGGTACCGAAATTGCCGGGATAGACGATCGTGCCCCTGAGCGAGGGCGGCGTGTAGCGGCCCTGGTAGTTGTACTGGTGATACCAGATGCGGCACACCATCTGGTCGAACATGGTGACGCCCCACATGTCCTTTTCCTCAAGCGGCTCCGGCTTGAAGGTCAGGGCGGATGTCGGCTGCGTCGGGGCGGTGAAATCCTCGGGGATCGCCCCGCCCGGCGCCGGTTCTTCCGTCACGGGAATGATCGGCTCGCCGGTGCGCCGGTCGAGCACGTAGATATCGCCCTGCTTGGTCGGGCCGACCAGCGCCGGCACGACGCTGTTGTCAGGCTTGGTGATGTTGAGAAGCACCGGCTGGGCGGGAACGTCCATATCCCAGAGATCGTGATGCACGGTCTGGCGCACCCAGCGGTCCGCGCCGGTATTGAGGTCGAGCGCGACGATGGACGACGAGTATTTCTCGACGTGTTCGCTGCGGCCCATGCCGAGCTGGTCGGGAACCTGGTTGCCGAGCGGGATATAGACGAGCCCCAGATCCTCATCGACGCTGAAGACGGACCAGCTATTCGGCGAATTGGTCGTGTAGGTCTGGCCGGGTTGCAGCGGCTGGGTCTGGCTTGGATTGCCCGAATCCCAGTTCCAGATCAGCTGCCCGGTATTGACGTCGAAGGCGCGGATGACACCGGACTGTTCCTGGGTCGAATAGTTGTCGTTCACCGCCCCGCCGACGATGATCTTGTTGCCGGCGATCGCGGGCGGCGACGTGGAATAGTAATAGCCGGCAGGATTATATTTCATGCCGGCTTCGAGATGCAGCGTCCCGTTGTCGGCGAAGGATGGGCAGACCTGCCCGTTTGCCGCGTCGAGCGCTATCAGCCGGGCATCCGAAGTCGCCAGATAAACACGCTCCGCACAGGGTGTTCCCGGCGCCGCGGCCTGATCCCGGAAATAGCTCACGCCACGGCAGGTCTGATGCTGCCTGTCCGGATTGAGGCCGACATTCGGATCATATTTCCACCTCTGCTCGCCGGTTGTGGCGTCCAGCGCAATCGCCCAGTTGTGCGGGGTGCAGAGATAGAGCGAGTTGGCGACCTTCAGCGGCGTCACCTGATAGGTCGTCTCGCCCACGTCCTCCGGAAGCTTGACGTCGCCGGTCTGGTAGCGCCAGACCTCCGTCAGGTTGGCGACGTTGTCGAGATTGATCTGGTCGAGCGGCGAATAGCGCTGGCCGAAAGGCGTGCGGCCATACTGATGCCATTCACCAGGGGGGACGTTTCCACCCATGGCAGGTGCGGCCGCCACCGACTGCGTCGGCAATTCGCCTCTTTTGCTGAGCGGATCGATGAACATCGAGAAGATCGCGACCACGATTGCAATCACCAGCGAGATCGCGAGCGGCGTGGCGCTTGCGCCATAACGTGCGCCCGTCGGGCTGAGGAAGCCGAGGGGCCGCCGGATCGACGGCGTGAGCAGCCAGAGGCCCAGGAGAATGATGACACCGCCGCGCGGCCCGAGCTGCCACCAGTCGAAGCCGACCTCCCAGATCGCCCAGACCAGCGACGCCAGCACGAGGACCGCATAGACCCTGAGGGCAATAGACTTTCTGAGGAAAAGGAGAATCGCAGTCAGCACGAAGCCCAAACCGCAAATAAGATAATAGGCGCTTCCGCCGAGCAGCACCAATTGACCGCCGCCGACAGCCAGCGCGATCCCGATCAGCGTAAAGAGGATCGCGGTGATCTTGATGGCCATTGTGAAAATCCTGTCCGGGAAAAGAAACATGCAGGCGCACGGGAACAATCCGCGCGCTGCGCCTTTAACCCGAGCTTGGCGGAAAAGTTCCAGTGTCGACCGGCATTCCCCCGTGGGAATTTCCGGAACCCGCGGCTGCTGAATTGGTTTTGCGTCATCAAGGAGTTCCGGCATGCTGACCTCCCGCAAAGGGCCTGCCTTCGAAACCACCGGCGCAGATGGAGAGCAAATTTCCGATGTCAGGAACGATGCGGAGACCTGCTCCCGATGTGACCTCTACAAGGACGCAACTCATCTCGTCTTCGGTGAAGGACCCGAACGAGCAAGGATCCTGTTCGTCGGCGAACAGCCGGGCGACAAGGAGGACCTTGCGGGCAAACCCTTTGTCGGGCCGGCCGGCAAACTGCTCGACCGCTGCCTCGATGAGGCGGGGATCGACCGCGATCTCTGCTACGTCACCAACGCCGTCAAGCATTTCAAGTTTGCGGCCCGCGGCAAGCGGCGCATTCACGCCAAGCCGAATGCCGGCGAGGTGCAGGCCTGCGCCTGGTGGCTGGCGGCCGAGCTGCGGCTCGTGAAGCCGAAGCTTGCCGTGGCGCTGGGCGCGACAGCGCTCTATTCCTTGCTGGGTCGGCAGGCCAAGGTTACCCGTGACCGTGGAACCGTGTTGCATTCGCCGGACGGACTGCCGGTCCTGGTGACCATCCATCCTTCGGCGCTGCTGCGGACCATGGATCAGCCGGATGCGGAGATGAACAGGGCCCGGTTTGTCGAGGACCTGAGGAAGATCGCGGATTTTGTGGAGTAGGCATGGCATACGAACTTTATTACTGGGACGGCATTCCCGGCCGCGGCGAATTCATCCGGCTAGCGCTGGAGGAAGCCGGCGCCAAATATCTGGACGTGGTGCGGACCAGCCAGGGAATGTCCACAATGATGGAGTATCTGCGGGGCAAGCATGGCTATCTCGGCACGCCCTTTGCGCCGCCCTTCCTCAAGGACGGCCAGATCATCGTCTCGCATGTCGCCAACATCCTCCAGTATCTCGGCCCGAAACTGAACCTGGTTCCTCCTGACGAGAAGTGCCGGATCTTTGCGCATGGCGTGCAGCTCACGATCACCGACTTCGTGATGGAAGCGCACGATACGCACCACCCGATCAGCACCGACGACTATTACGAGGATCAGAAGGACGAGGCCAAGGCGCGTTCGAGATCGTTTCTGAAAAACCGTGTGCCGAAGTTCATGGGTTATTTCGATCGGATCATCGAGAGCAATCCGGCAAACAGCGGCCATGTGATCGGCGATGCGCCGAGTTATGTCGACCTGTCGCTGTTTCAGATTTCCGAAGGGCTCGCCTATGCCTTTCCCCGCGCGATGACGAACTTCGACGGGTCGTTTCCGCATGTCGCCAGATTGCGCGACATGGTCCGCGAACGGCCGAACATCGACGCCTATCTCAAGTCCGACCGCCGGCTTGCCTTCAACAAGTCGGGGATATTCCGGCATTATCCGGAACTGGACCAGGATCCCGTCTGACGCGGGATCAGATGAAAAGAAAGACCGGCGCGATCGTGGCGACGATCACCGCTACGGCAATCAACGTGAATTTCATGGATGATCCCCCAAAGGCGACTGGCCTGAAACCTCGGCTCAGTTCGCGTCCTCTCCCAATTCCTGCAGTATCTGGTGCCTCGCACGATTGAGCCGGCTCTTCACCGTACCGACGGCACAATCGCAAATTTCAGCGGCGGACTCGTAGCTTTCGCCGAGGATCGCCACCAGGGTCAGGACTTCGCGGTAGTGCGGCGGAAGCTTCTGCAGAGCCCGCTGCACCTCCTTTGCCCGTGCCGCAGTCTCCTGCGTCGCGGCCATGGCGGTATCGCCTGAAACATTCTCCTCGATGCCGGGCGCCTCGCGGCCAAGCACCTTGGCTCGGGTGTAGAATGTATTGCGCATGATGGTGAACAGCCAGCTCTTCAGCTTTGTGCCGGGCTCGAACTTGTCGAGGTTGGCGAGTGCCTTGGCAAGCGTCTCCTGCACCAGATCATCCGCATCGCTGGGATTACGGCAGAAAGTGCGGGCAAATGCGCGGAGAGCAGGAATAAGCCTGACTATGTCCGTACGTGCAGGATCACTATTCAACTGTGATTCAGACACCGTTGCCTACCTCTCCGAACTCGATGGGCTGGAATTTCGGTGGCAAACGCACGCCTTGCGTGTTTGGTTCCAGCAAGATGAATAGCTTGTTCATCTTATCGCGGAACAAACCGGCCTATACCCCTGTTGATAGGACTCTCACGGAGTTCTGATCGTGGCACCGCGTGCAAATTGGAAGGGTTATCTGAAGGTTGGCGAAGTGAGTTGTCAGGTGGCGCTTTATACGGCCGCCTCCACATCCGATCGCGTCAGCTTCCACATCATCAACCGGGAAACCGGCCACCGGGTCCACCGCCAGATGATCGATGCCGATACGGGCAAGGAGGTGGAAACCGAAGACATCATCAAAGGCTACGAGGTATCGAGCGGCGAATATGTCTTCCTCGAGCCGGACGAAGTGAAGGCGGCCGTGCCCGAAGCCGACAAGACGCTGGAACTGGAGGCCTTCATCCCCTGCGACGGTGTCGACACCGCCTATCTCGACAGGCCCTACTACCTTGCGCCGGCCGACAAACCGTCGGCGGATATCTTTGCCCTGATCCGCAAGGGGCTTGAGGACAAGAACGTCGCGGCCCTCGCCCGGACCGTGTTGTTCCGGAGGCTCCGGACGCTGCTTATCAGGCCGAACGAGCACGGCCTGATCGCCAGTACGCTGAACTACGATTACGAGGTGCGGCCGGCCAAGGAAATCTTCTCGGACATCAAGAGCTTCAAGATCGACGGCGAAATGCTCGATCTCGCCAGACACATCATCGACACGAAACGCGGCGAATTCGATCCAACCGAATTCGACGACCGCTACGAGACGGCCCTTGCCGAATTGATCCGCGCCAAGATCGAAGGCCGCAAGCTGAAGAAGAAGGCGAAACCCGAACCGAAGAAGGTGTCGAACCTGCTCGATGCACTGCGCCAGAGCGCCGGCACTCCCTCGGAGAAGAAGAAGGCCGCGCCCAAGAAGACCGCTCGTAAAACCGCACCTCGCAAGACTGCCGCCCCGCAGAAAAAGGCAAGCTGACCATGGCGTTGGAAACCTACAATCAGAAGCGCAATTTCAAGATCTCGCCTGAACCTCAGGGCAAATCCTCCACCACTCGAAAGGGTAAGACGACCGGCGACAGCTTCGCGATCCAGAAGCATGACGCCACTCGGCTCCACTACGATTTCCGGCTGGAAATGGACGGCGTCCTGAAAAGCTGGGCCGTCACCCGGGGTCCGAGTCTCGTCCCCGGCGAAAAGCGTCTTGCAGTGCATGTGGAAGATCACCCGCTCGACTACGGCGGCTTCGAAGGCACCATTCCCGAAGGCAATTATGGCGCCGGGGCCGTGCTTCTCTGGGATCGCGGTTCCTGGGAAGCGATCGGCGATCCGCACAAGGCCTACAAGAAAGGCCATCTGGAATTCGAGCTGAAGGGCGAGAAACTGGAGGGGCGTTGGCATCTGGTCCGCATGGGACACAGGGAGGGAGAAAAGCGGGAGAACTGGCTGCTGATCAAGGGCGAGGACGAATTTGCCCGCAGCGAGGGCGATGTCGATATTCTGGAGGAGATGCCGCTCTCCGTGAAGAGCGGCAAGACGCTCGAGGAAGTCTGGGGACGCCAGCAGTCCAAGAAGAAGCGCGCCGTCAAGAAAAGCAGCCGCACGGCGCCCGCACCCGAGACCTCCGATGTTGCCGCCGCCGGGATAAAGGGCGCAAAGAAGGCCGAACTGCCGGATTTCATCGAGCCGCAGCTTGCGACATTGGTGAAGGCCGCGCCTTCGGGAAAACGGTGGGTGCACGAGGTCAAGCTCGACGGTTATCGCCTGCAGGCGCGTGTGGAGAGCGGAAAGATCAGGCTGCTGACGCGCACCGGGCTCGACTGGACCCACAAGTTCGGCGAGGAGATCGTTACAGCATTCGCGAAGCTTGATCTGTCGAATGCCGTCATCGATGGCGAGGTTGCCGTAGAGGCCGGTTCCGGCGCGACGGACTTTTCGCTGCTGCAGCAGGACCTGAGCGAGGGGCGCTCGGATCGCTTCACATTCTACGCCTTCGATCTGTTGTATCTCGACGGCTACGACCTCACCAGTGCCACCCTGCTGAAACGCAAGGAGGCGCTGGAGAAGCTTCTCGCCGGTAGCGGCCCGGCACTGCGCTACAGCGAGCATTTCGGCGAGGAGGGTGGGCTGGTGCTCAAACATGCCTGCCGCCTCAGCCTCGAAGGCATCATCTCGAAGATCGCCGATGCAGCCTATCGCCCCGGGCGCGGGCGCGATTGGGTAAAATCGAAATGCTCTGCCCGCCAGGAATTCGTCGTCGCGGGCTACGTCCCCTCCTCCGTCAACAATAAGGCGATCGGCTCCCTCGTGATGGGCTACTACGAGAAAGGAAAACTCCGCCATGCCGGGCGCGTCGGCACCGGTTACTCCGGCACGGTGGCGCAATCCCTCTTCAAGCGACTAAATGAGCTCCGCATCGATAAAAGCCCGTTTGACGAAAAGCTCGCCGGGGTGGAAAAGAAGGATGTCGTTTTCGTAAAACCGGAGCTGGTCGCCGAGGTGGAATTCCGCGGCTGGACCGCTGACGCCCATATCCGGCATGCGGCATTCCGAGGGTTGCGGGAAGACAAGGATCCCAAGGAAATCGTCCGGGAGGGCGTACCTGTGACAGCCATCGAGGAGGAAACGCCGCCGAAACGGACGGTCAATCTCACCCATCCGGACCGCCTCTACTGGCCGGATGCGGGCGTGACCAAAGCCGGCCTGGCGGATTATTACACCGAGGTCTGGCGTCTGATGGCCCCCTACGTCGTCAACCGGCCTCTGGCGCTCATCCGCGGCCCCGACGGCATCACCAGTCAGCTCTTCTTCCAGAAGCACGGCTGGAAGGGCATGACGAAGAACGCGGTCCTGATGAAGGATCCTGCCGATCCGAGCGAAGAGGATATCACCATCCGCGATCTCGACGGACTTCTGGGCCTCGTCCAGGGGGCGACGCTCGAGGTCCACCCCTGGGGCTCCAATCTCGACGATTGGGAGAAGCCGGATATGGTCAATATCGACCTCGACCCCGGCGACGGCGTCTCGTGGACGGAGATTATCGCAGCGGCTCACGAGGTGAAACGGCGGTTTGAGGACATGGGACTGGTCGCGTTCGTCAAGACCTCGGGCGGCAAGGGCCTGCATGTCGTGGCGCCGGTGAAGCCGAAAGCGGAATGGCCGGAGGTTAAGGCGGCGATGAAGGCGCTTGCCGACGGCATGGCTGGCGACGACCCGGACAAATACGTCTCGACCATCACCAAATCGAAGCGCAAGGGGAAGATCCTGATCGACTACCTGAGGAACGGCCGCGGCGCGACCGCCGTCGCCCCCTATTCCACCCGCGCCCGCCCCGGCGCCCCGGTCTCCATGCCGGTCGCCTGGGAAGAGCTCGGCGGAGCGATCGGGCCGAATTACTTCACCGTCAACAACGCGCCCGCCCGGATCGCACAGCAGACCAGCGACCCCTGGGGCGATTTCCGCCAGGCGGAAGCGCCGATCGAATTCAAGGAGAAGAAGAAAAGATAGCGTCTATTTCGGCGTCGATTTGCGTTCCGCCTCGAGGCTCTTCTTCAGGGCGGCGGTGATATCGATGACGTTGCTCGAACGCTCCGGGGCTTTCTCTTCGGTCGGCTTCTTCGCCTTGCGGCCTTTCTTGCGCTCGGCGATGATATCGAGCAGCCGGTCCTGGACCGGATCGTCGACCATGCCGGGCTGCCAGGCCTCGGTCCGCTCCTCGATGACCTTCTTCAGCATCGCCAGATGCCGGGCTTCGGGTTTTTCTCGCGGAGCTTCCGCCGCATATTCGTCGGCATCGCGCACTTCGTCGCCGTAGCGCAGCGTCCAGACGACGATCCCCTTGTCCTTCGGCAGCAGCAACACCGCCCGCTCGCGGCGATACATGACGAGCCGGGCGATGCCGCCGGTCTTCGTCTTGGCCATCGCTTCCCGGATGACCGCGAAGGCTTCCGCGCTCACCTCGTCATCCGGCGCGAGATAGTGCGGCCGGTCGTACCAGATCCAGCCGATGGAACCTGCCGGGACAAATGTCTCGATATCGATGGTGCGGGTGCTTTCCAGACCCACGTCCTCAAGCTCCTCGTCTTCGAAGAGCACGTATTCGTCCTCGTTTTTGGGATAGCCCTTCACCTGGTCTTCGTCTTCCACGGCCTCGCCGGTCTCGGCATCGACGTACTGGCTGAGAACCCTGTTCTGGGTCTTGCGGTTGATGTTGTGGAACCGCACCTTTGCGCCTTCCGAAATGGCCGGCGTCATGGTCACGCGACAGGTGACGAGCGAGAGCTTCAGATAACCTTTCCAGAAGACGCGCGGTGCCACGGCAGAACTCCTTCTTTTGCCGCGATAACCCCTGCCGTACCGGCTTGGTTCCGGAACAAACGGCAAGAGAAGCCGTTTCCTTCGAGACGCAGCACAGGAGGGTATCCATGAGCACGAACAGCAGCCCGAACGCTCCCCGCAAGGAGCGGGACGAGAAGACGACCGAACGCTCCGCCCGCGCAAAACACGAGAGCCAGGAACTGGAAGAACAGCTGAACGAAGGGCTGGAAGATACCTTCCCCGCGAGCGATCCGGTTTCGACCACGGTGACGTCCATCCCGGCCGGCACACCGAAACCGCCCAAGCATTAGACGATTCTCGGCAAGGTCCTGGAACAAATCAGGCGGCTTCCTGGATAGGAAGTCGCCTGATTTGATTTATGGCCTGTGACTTTTTCGGGATATCCGAAACCAAGCATATTGCGGTAAGGAGAAATACTGCAAATTTTGGCGGGGCGGGCAACTTCGGCTTGGATTTGGCCGGATATCTATTACGAGGTCGGGATGGCGAAGCAGAATAGTCCGGTTGAGGAACAGGAAGTCAGGATGGGACGGCGCGTCAACCGCCGGGTTTCGGTCCTGCTCACCGAAATCGAGAAGGAAGAAGTTCCCGACCGCTTGCTTGAACTGGCCCGCGAACTGCAAAAGGCGCTCAACGGAAAGATCGGCGAAGCCGACTGATGACGACTTGAACGGATCCGTATCCGCTAGAGCTGGGTCGATATCAGATTGTCGATCCTGACCTGCCCCTCCACCACGCCCCGCGGCCCGTCCGCATCGAACCGTCCGCTCTCGTCTTCGATCACCGTATAGAGTTTTTCGCTGCGGAAGGCGCTGGCCATCTGCGTGGAATTGCCCTCCGAAGGCAGGGCGTCGATCTCGGTGAAGTCGAGTTCCGCTTCGCTTGCAACAAGACGCGCATCGCCGGCCGTCCTCGCCCGGACCACCACTTCGCCTTGCGACGGCGAATTCTGCCAATTCGGATCATCAGACGCCGCGATCGGCACCAGACGGTAGATCTTCAGGCTCTCCTGCATTCTCTCTTCCCTTCGGCAATCGTCATTCCAGCGGGCAACGCGGTCCGAGCACCGCAAGTTCCTTCCACCTGTCGGAACTTTTGATGGCGTAGCGCTGTTCGTGAGCGCTGATGGAGTAAACGCGTCATGGAAGATCCGAACCATTGCCGACATCTCTGCGTCGACATGCAACGCATGTTCGCTGAGGACACCCCCTGGCATATTCCCTGGATGCACCGGGTGCGGGAACCGGTTGTCGAACTTGCAAGAACTCACCCCGCTCAGACGATCTTCACTCGTTTCGTGCCCCCGAAAACACCTGCCGAGGCCGGAGGAAGCTGGCGCGACTACTATGAGAAATGGTCGATGATGACGCGCGAGCAGCTCGGCGACGAGATGGTCGACATCCTGCCGGAGCTGAGAGCCGTGGTTCCGCCGGCAATCGTTTTCGACAAGCCGGTCTATTCGCCATGGCTCGACGGCCGGCTTCACAATTTCCTGCAAAGCCAGGGTGTGACCACGCTCGTCATATCGGGCGGAGAAACGGATGTCTGCGTTCTGGCAGCCATCCTGGGGGCGGTCGATCTCGGCTATTCGATCATCCTCGTCAGAGATGCGATCTGCAGCACCTCCGACGAAACCCACGATGCCTCCCTCGCCCTTTTCGGCAGACGCTTTTCGAACCAGCTGCGGATCGCCGGAGCCGAAGAGGTCCTGCGCTGGTGGCACGGATAGGCCGCTTTTCCGGAACCTTTTGCGGCAAACGGCGGTTTTCCAGATACGTGCCCCTGTGATCGGGGACAACAATAACCGGCGGCCCCTGGGGCCGCTCCGGCACGGCCCGCCAGGGCCTTGCCCGAAAGGAGAAAGCGATGGCCGACAATTTCTGGTTCGTAGTCGTGGCGCTCGGCCCCATCCTTCTTGGTGGAGCGATCGCCTACGCGTTGCTGCAGCGTCGCCGCCTGACCGGCAGCGAGGAGATCAAGCAGGAGGAGGCGATCGAGCGCCTCTACGACAAACCGCCGGGCGGGCGCGAACCCCATCCGGGTAATCATTGAGATAAGGAACTTTCGGTCCGCCTCATAGTTCTATGTCTCGCAACGGCCCTTCGAACATTTCATAAAAATCCAAGGAGAGAGCAATGGCCACCAAGACCCTCGACGACCTTTTTCATGAAACCCTCAAGGACATCTACTACGCCGAACGCCAGATCGTGAAAGCCCTGCCGAAGATGGCGCGCGGTGCCAAGGACCAGAAGCTGAAAGCTGCATTCGAGAAGCACCGCGAAGAGACAGAAGGTCAGATCGAGCGCCTGAAACAGGTCTTCGAAATCATCGGCAAGCGCGCCCAGGGCAAGACCTGCCCGGCGATCGACGGGATCATTGAAGAAGGCGAGGAAATTCTTGATGAATTCAAGGGCAATCCTGCGCTCGACGCCGGCCTGCTCGCTGCCGCACAGGCTGTCGAACACTATGAGATCAGCCGCTACGGCACTCTCCGCAGCTGGGCTCAGCAGCTTGGACTGAAGGAAGCCGTAACGCTTCTCGAGCAGACCCTGGCGGAAGAAAGCAAGACGGACGAAGCCCTGACCGCCCTTGCCGAGTCCGCCGTCAACGCAGCGGCTCAGAAGGCCGCTTGACGTGGATCTGGGCGCGACATGAGGTTGCGCCCAGCCCTCCACGGAAAAGCCCGGCTTGGCCGGGCTTTTCATTTCCTCCGGGTATTCGGGTCGGTTCAGTGACGGGCCGAGCCAGTGGAGCTTGAACCCGTCATGCCTTGTGCAAGAATCTGCACCGGCAGCATTTCGCCGTTCAGCGCCTGTCGCCGGAAAACCTTGTCCCGGGTGGAACCGGACCTCGCGAGGTGGGCTTTTGCAGCGTCCATGGCCAGATCATATGTATGATAATGGCACGCGGACTGTACCCCATCTATGAGATAGACCCAGCCGGTTGCGTGCGGGATGATATCGCAGTACTTTTCCATTTCGATGTGTCTCCTTCCCGGCGGAATAAACATATTTGGGCTGCCTAAAGTTCCGTCGGGCAGATTTTTTGAATCGGCCGCGTGCCTGTTGGCCGGACAGCGAGTTTTCGTTTTTGACCATGGAACTTTGCTCCCGCGAATCCGTTGGGGCAATCGGGCGAATGGAGACTAAATAATGGCGGAATCCGAACAAGACTGGATCAAAAAGCGAGCCTACGCTTTGTGGGAAGCAGAAGGTTATCCTACTGGCAAGGACAGAGAGCATTGGGAACAGGCGAAGCTGGAATATGCGACGTTGAAGCCCGCGGCACTGAACGGAGCGTCGGCAAAGGCTCCGGGTCGCAAGGCAGTAACAAAGGCAGTCAAGCCTCCCAAGGCAGCACCCAAGGCTGCAGCCCCCGAAGCGGCACCCAAGGCCGCCTCTCCTAAGGCCGCCCCTCCTGATAAGGCAGCCTCTCCTAAAGCAGCACCCAAGCCAGTCGCGTCGAAGGCTGCGTCTACGAAATCCGTCTCGAAACCTCCGGCGGCGATCTCCGCGGCGGTCGAACCTGCCAAGAAGCGTTCCAAGAAGGTACCGCCGGGCAAATAGCTCCGCGGTCGGTAAAGCACCAGGACTAGCGTCATCGGTCGCGACGGTTGCCATCGTCGCGACAGCGAGGTTTTTTGCTCTGGAAAAATGACATGACATTTGCATCTGAATTCCGCCCGAAGCCAAGCCCGAGAGGGAACGTTGGCCGGGGCTTGATTGTTTTGGAAGGTCTGAACGGGCTATGGCGGAGAGACGCATGATGAACGCCCACCTTCCGGTCGGTGAGACCCATCACAATCAGCGCGGCATGATCGGCCATGAAGCTGAGATCGTTCCCGGAAAGCGGGCTTTGCCGCATATGAAAGTTCTTTCGGTCACCTCGGAAATCTACCCGCTCGTCAAGACCGGGGGCCTAGCAGACGTGACCGGTTCGCTGCCGAAGGCCCTTGCTGTCCTCGGTATCGAGACCACGACACTGATCCCCGGATATCCGCGGGTAATGCAGCAGCTGAAAAGCGCCATGCCGCTCGTTACCTTTGAAAACCTTCTGGGCGAGCGTGCCTCGCTGCTCCACACCCGGATCGAGGGTTTGAGCCTTTTCGTGCTCGATGCTCCAGGTCTCTACGATCGGCCGGGCGGCCCCTATGTCGATGCGGTAGGCGCGGATCATGTCGACAACTGGAAGCGGTTCGCGGCCCTCTCGCTCGCCGCGGCTGAAATTGCGGATGGCGCCCTGCCCGGATGGATCCCGGATCTCGTCCACACCCATGACTGGCAGACGGCCCTGACCTCCGTCTACATGCGCGAACGCGGCTGCATGACACCCGTCGTCCTGACCATCCACAATCTGGCCTTCCAGGGGCAGTATCCGGCAAGTTTGCTCGACGGACTCGGCTTGCCGCCGGAGACCTATTCCATGAATGGGCTGGAATATTTCGGCGACATCAGCTTTCTGAAAGGGGGGCTGCAGACGGCCGATGCAATCACGACGGTCAGCCCGACCTATGCGCGCGAAATCCTCACGCCCCGTTTCGGCATGGGCATGGATGGCGTGCTGAACGCGCGCATCGCCATTCTGCGCGGGATCGTCAACGGTATCGATCTGGACGTCTGGGATCCGTCGACGGACCCGCATCTGCGGCGCAACTACGACGCCGGCAGCCTGCGCCGCAAGCGCGAAAACCGCCTGGTGCTGCTGGAGAAATTCGGTCTGGACACGGCCGGCAGCGGCCCGGTGTTTTCAGCCGTCAGCAGGCTGACCTGGCAGAAGGGCTTCGACATGTTCGCCGAGACGGCGAACGAGGTCGTCGATCGCGGCGGATACGTCATCGTCTTCGGTCAGGGCGATCGCGGGATCGAGCAGGCGCTCCTCGATACGGCGTCACGCTTTCCCGGCCGCATGGCCGTCCACATCGGTTACGACGAGCCGACGGCGCACCTGATCCATGGAGGCTCGGACGCAATCGTGCAGCCCTCCCGCTTCGAGCCCTGCGGCCTGACCCAACTCTATGCGCTGCGCTATGGTTGCGTGCCTGTCGTGTCGCGCACCGGGGGGCTCTCCGAGACCATCATCGATGCCAATGACGCGGCGATGTCGGCCCGTGTGGCAACCGGCTTCCAGTTTCATCCGGTCACCACGGACGGGTTGCGCCTGGCGCTTCGGCGCGCGCTGCATGCCTACGAAGACCAGAAAATGTGGGCACGGTTGCAGAACCAGGGCATGAAGGCGAAATTTTCCTGGGAACGCAGCGCCCTGCAATATGCCGCGGTCTATGCCAATCTGGTGAAAAAGTCCGGCCAGGGCTCTGCATCGGACCGATACCGCGCCATACTTTGATCACCGACCTTAGAGCGGTTCATGTTTTGACGGAAGCGTATCCGGCGTTTACGAAGTAGTTACTGCATTCGCCGGGTTGGATTGTTGTGACGAGAGAGCCGATGTGTCGCCACGTGTCCTCGATCGTTCGCTTTTGG
>NZ_PVBN01000015.1 GCF_002968635.1 Neorhizobium alkalisoli
CCAAAAGCGAACGATCGAGGACACGTGGCGACACATCGGCTCTCTCGTCACAACAATCCAACCCGGCGAATGCAGTAACTACTTCGTAAACGCCGGATACGCTTCCGTCAAAACATGAACCGCTCTAGTTCGTCGCCTTGGGGGGCGGCACGTCCGAGCTTGGTTTGCAGCCCGTCAGCCAAACGTCATAGATCGGATGCTCGACAGCGTTCAGACCGGGGCTGTCGGCGAACATCCAGCCGGTGAAGATGCGGCGAATCTTGCGGTCGAGCGTGATCTCGTCCACCTCTATAAAGCCGTCGATCTTCTGTGCTTCCGTGTCGTCGCGCGAATAACAAACCTTTGGCGTCACCTGGAGCGCGCCATACTGCACGGTCTCGTCGACATAAACGTCGAAGGTCGTGATGCGGCCCGTAATCTTGTCGATGCCCTTGAATACGGCCACGGGATTGGAGATCCGCGCGGCAAAAGCCCCCTCTCCCGCAAGAACGGAGACTGCCGCCATCACCACCGTGCCGACGATCAGTTTTCGTGAGGAAAGCTTCATCCGTGTCATTCTGTGTCCCGTCTCGACAACATGTCCGGGTCGACGCCTAAAGCCCGATTATGGCCAAAACAGGTGTCAGTTGCCGGGGGTCCAGGCATCATAGTCGCCTGTCACGCGCGGACGTTCGCCGGTCGCAGCAAGCGAGCCTTTGGGACGATATGCGAGCGGCGTGCCGGTCATGTTCGGCTTATGGGCCTTTTGCCACTCACGCGTCTGGTAGTCTTCCTGCGACGGGGCTATGTCGGTGCGATAGTGCATCCAGCCGTGCCAGCCCGGCGGGATGGCAGAGGCTTCGGCATAGTTCTTGTAGATCACCCAGCGCTTGGGAGGGCCCCAAGACGTCAGCGGACCTTCAAAATAGACGTTGCCGAGTTCGTCTTCACCGACCTTCTTGCCGTGGCGCCAGGTGAAAAACCGTGTACCGATCGTCTGTCCGTTCCACCAGGTGAAGATCTGCAGCAGGAGGTTTTTCATGAATGTTCCGTCGGCTTGGCAAACAGGATAGCTACCACATACATGGCTGATCCGCTTATGCCGCTTGATCTGCGGGATGTCCAGTGATTCCCGTTGTCGCAGGCCTCATTTGAGCTTCATCTTGAAGCCGAAATGGCTCCTGGCGAAGCCGAGACGTTCGTAGAAGCGATGCGCATCCGCACGCGTCACGTTGGAGGTGAGCTGGACGAGCCGGCAATCGCGGCGCTTCGCTTCTTCGATCGCATGGCCGATCATCTGCGCGCCGATGCCTTGGCCGCGCATGTCGCCGCGCGTCTGCACCGCCTCAATGATCATGGAGAGCGATCCCCTGCCTGTCAGGGTGCGGTTGAAGAGGATCTGGAACGTACCAACCACTTCTCCGTCGCGTTCAGCAACGAAAAGCTGCTCGTTCTGAGATGCGTCGATCACATGGAAAGCGCGGAGGTAGTCCTCGAAAGCCGCCTCCTCCGTCGTGTCTCCGTGGCCGCCGATCTCGTCCGCGGCAAAGAGGGCAATGAGCGCGGCGAGGTCCGTTTCCCGTGCTCGCCGGATCAGCAGATTATCCGTCACCTGTTTTCCTTTCAGAAAAGAATCGGCAATGATCGGTGCGGGGACCTTAGAGGGATCGGATGATGGGACAAAGGCTTGCGGCGATTTTATTCTCACTCATGGTGGCCGCCTTCACAGTGACAGACGCTCAGGCCCGCAATGCCATCGCCTTTTCCCAGGCACCGGAAATGAGCAGCGGCACCTGCGTCGGCAAGTCGATCCGCAAGGCGCTCGATTGCGCAAAGAAAAAATGCATCGACGGCGGCGGTACGGCGGAGGATTGTCTCGAAACGACCGCTTGTTTTCCGGCCGGCTGGAGCATCGACATCTTTGTGCAGCAAAAGGACGGGCCGCATTGGCATGAAATTCACTGCGGCTTCGACAGCAAGGAAACCGCACTACAGGCCTCCAAATCCGTCTGTGATCCCAGGCGGCGCAAGGACCTCATCGAGTGCAGCGTCGTGACGATCTACAACGAGGACGGAAAGGCACTCGAACCTCCGGCTGAGTGAACCGGTTCTTCAGACGGACAGGCGTTTTTCCAGGATGACCGCCGGCAAGCCCGAATTGGGAGCTCCCCATTCCTCCATGCGGTCGACTTCGGAAAATCCGAGCCTGTTGTAAAAGGAAATCGCCCGGACATTCTGCAGCGCCACTTCGACGCGCATGATCTCGGCATCAGGAAAACAGGTTTCGAGTTCCGCGAAGATATCGCGCCCAATGCCTTCGTTCTGGCAGGACGGCCTGACGTAAAGCTGGTGCAGCATCGCCGTCTTCGCCATCTTCGGATACACGGCGGCATAACCGAGGCCGCCGATGTTCTTGCCGTTGTCGGCAACCAGAAATTCGCCTTCTCGCTTCAGGATGCGCGACCGAATGGCCGCCAACGAATGCCAGCCATCGATCATCTTCCGCACCCGTTCGGACCCGTAAAACGGGTCGTAGGTCGCATGGAACGTTTCCGCCAACAGGCTGCGGATCTGCTCCACATCCCGTTCTCCAGCGGTGCGTACGAAGTAGACCATGGGTCTATTCTTCTATCCCCAGCTTGGCCTTGACGAGGGCTTGGACGGCCTGCGGGTTGGCCTTGCCACCGGTCGCCTTCATGACCTGGCCCACGAACCAGCCGGCAAGAGTCGGCTTTGCCTGCACCTTGGCAACCTGATCGGGGTTGGCGGCAATGATCTCGTCGACAGCTTTTTCGATCGCGCCGGTATCGGTCACCTGCTTCATGCCGCGGGCTTCGACGATCTCGGCCGGATCCCCACCCTCGTTCCAGACGATCTCGAAGAGGTCCTTGGCGATCTTGCCGGAAATAGTCTCGGCCTTGATGAGGTCGATGATGCCGCCGAGCTGGGCGGGCGAAACCGGAGTCTCTTCAATGTCTTTGCCGGCTTTGTTCAAGGCGCCGAGCAGGTCGTTGATGACCCAGTTCGCGGCAATCTTGCCGTCGCGGCCCTCGGCGACAGCCTCGAAATAATCCGCGATCGCCTTCTCCGAGACCAGGACGGAGGCGTCATAGACCGACAGGCCGAGTTCGCGCACGAAGCGGGCCTTCTTGTCGTCCGGCAGTTCCGGGAGATGCTCTTTCAATTCGGCGACAAAGGCGTCGTCGAATTCGAGCGGCAGCAGGTCGGGATCGGGGAAATAACGGTAATCGTGCGCGTCCTCCTTGGACCGCATGGACCGTGTTTCGCCCTTGCCCGGATCGAAGAGGCGAGTTTCCTGGTCGATCGAACCACCATCCTCGAGGATGGCGATCTGGCGGCGGGCTTCGTATTCGATCGCCTGGCCGATGAAGCGGATCGAGTTGACGTTCTTGATCTCGCAACGGGTGCCGAAATCCGAACCCGGACGACGGACCGAGACGTTGACGTCGGCGCGCATCGAACCCTCATCCATGTTGCCGTCGCAGGTGCCGAGATAACGCACGATCGAGCGCAACTTGGTCACGTAGGCCTTGGCTTCGTCGGACGAGCGCATGTCCGGCTTGGAAACGATTTCCATCAACGCCACGCCGGAGCGGTTCAGGTCCACGTAGGACATGGTCGGATGCTGGTCATGCATCGACTTGCCGGCATCCTGCTCCAGGTGCAGGCGCTCGATGCCGATCTCGATATCTTCGAACTGGCCCTGGCGGTCCGGGCCGAGCGAGATGACGATCTTGCCTTCGCCGACGATCGGGTCCTTGTACTGGGAAATCTGATAACCCTGCGGCAGGTCCGGATAGAAATAGTTCTTGCGGTCGAAGACGGAGCGCTTGTTGATCTGCGCCTTGAGACCGAGGCCCGTGCGTACTGCCTGCTTGACGCATTCCTCGTTGATGACCGGCAGCATGCCAGGCATGGCGGCATCGACCAGCGATACGTTGGAATTGGCAGGCTTGCCGAATTCGGTGGAAGCGCCCGAGAAGAGCTTGGAATTGGACAGCACCTGGGCGTGCACCTCCAGGCCGATGATCACCTCCCAGTCACCGGTGGCACCGGGAATGAGGCGTTTCGGATCAGGCGTGCGGACGTCGACAATGGTCATCTGATGCTCGTGAAATGGTCTCGATTATTTTGTCTGGAGGTAGAGCAAATGACGATGAGGCGCAAGCTTTAGAAGCTCGGTCCGTAGGTCTCCGGCTCTTCGACCACGAGACGCTTGGACAATCCGACCGACTGGACATCCCGGTCGATCTTGGGCGAGTAGGCCACGGTTAGCCAGTTGATGGAATAGCCGTGCTTTTCGAAGAAGCCGACGGCCTCGGCATTGCGGGCGTGGGTTTCGACACGCGCGACCTCAAATCCCTGATGGACGATCTGCGCCTCGATCTCTTCGAGCAGCAGCTTACCGAGCCCCTGCCCCTGGAATGCCGGATCGATCCAGAAATCGGAGATCAGCTCGTCCAGCTTCTCGCGGGCGGCCCAGCCGGCCACGCTACCGCCCTGCTCTACAATCGTAATGGTGAGCCAGGAGGAATGGGTGAAATTCCGGAAGGCGGAAAAGGCGCTCTCGCGCATATCGGTCATCTCACCGATCGAGATCATGGCCTTTTCCCAAGCGCGAAACCCGATCTCCGCAAGAGTATCCACTTCATCTTCACGCGCATTGCGAACGCTGACCATGGCACCCCCTGTTGTCGGGCCAGTAGAACACTGAGTCTCCCCTTTTGCCAGAAGAACATCGGCCGGGCTGTGCAATGCAGCTTGACGCCTGGGGAAAACATGCTAGCAGCGATCTCGTACCGATGGAGTTTTGATGTTCTCTTTCGCAGAGACCTTCTGAGGGGCCGGGCAGCGACGTAAGCCGCGCCGGCCCAGACAAAAACGAGAGCCCCGACGCCAACCAAAGCGCCGGCAACGTTTTTGTGCGCTCGCAAGCGAGCGCCTATCCGGACATCAAAACCAATGGATATTTCCCGCGCAGAACAGCGCATCCTTCACCTGCTCGCCCAGGGCGGCAGGATCGAAATCACCCGCGACGAAAACCGCAAGATCGAGACACTGCAACTCTATACCCGCGAAGGCTGGGTCTTCTCGCGCCTCGATCTGATCACTTTCCGCAAGCTCAAGCAGAAGAAGGCGATCAGATCCAAAGCCGGCAAGCCCTACCGTATCACCGAGCGGGGACTCGTGCTGGTGAGAGCCG
Source organism: Neorhizobium alkalisoli (assembly GCF_002968635.1). Lineage (GTDB taxonomy): Bacteria > Pseudomonadota > Alphaproteobacteria > Rhizobiales > Rhizobiaceae > Neorhizobium > Neorhizobium alkalisoli. The sequence continues at coordinate 5,204 of NZ_PVBN01000015.1, forward strand.
AGCAGGACAATAGGTAGTCTTGCCAATCAACCGCCGCGCGTCGTCACCGACGCGCGGCGACGGCCTGCCTCAAAGATGCTTTGAAAGTTCTGCCCGCATCACCGGCCACTCTTCCGCGATCGATCCCGTGCGGGTTTTGCCGGCGCGGCGATACCAGTAGTCGGCATTCCAGTCATCGCCTTCGATGCGATGGCACAGGGCATGACCCCAGTCGAAGAATTGCTCGCCTTCATGATCCTGGCAGATTTGGTGCACGGTCTGCCAATCCGCGCCCATCTTGAAACCACCTGCCGAAAGGCTGTCGAACGCCTCCACCATCTGCGCGAAATTGGATTTTGCCATGAAGCCTCCTCCCTACTCGCTATCTGCGAGCAGCTCCTTCTCAAGATGGACCTTCTCAAGGGGGATACCAAGGCTCAAATCCTGCTCCAGGCCCCGCCAGACGATCGAGAAGCCGGAACGCTGGTAGAGGCCGATCGCTCCGAGATTGGTGGCGCGGGTGTTGATCTTTGCCAACCGGAAACCGTCGGCGGCAATACGACCCAGGAAATGATGGAGGAGCGCCGAACCTGCCCCACGGCCCTGGAAAGCCGGATCGATCCAGATATCGGAGATATGATCCGGCTCGCCCTCCCGGGCGGCCCAGCCGACTATTCGACCATTCAGTTCGGCAACGGCGACGTCGCCTTTGGCCGTAGCCGGATAGTCAAGGAAGGCTATGCGGGCGGCCTCGATAACCTTGGGCTCGTCGAACGCCGCCTCGCCCGAGCCGCTGAATTTCCATGCGGCAAAGCCCACGTCGGCGACCGCCTGATGATCGGCGGCCGTCATTGTCCGGATGGTCGGCTGGCTTACCACCACTTGGCCGGCGTGAACCTCCCGGCCGCCTGTTCGATGACATGCGCCGTCCGGAACAGCGTCTCCTCCTCGAAGGGCTTGCCGATAAGCTGCAGACCGAGCGGCAGCCCCTTGTGGTCCAGACCGGCGGGAACCGCGATGCCCGGCAGACCAGCCATATTCACGGTAACGGTGAAGATGTCGTTGAGGTACATCTTCACCGGATCGGAGGCCAAATCCTCGTCGGCGACGCCGAAGGCGGAGGACGGGGTGGCCGGCGTCAGGATCGCATCGACACCGGCGTCGAAAACGAGTTCGAAGTCGCGCTTGATCAGCGTCCGAACCTTCTGCGCCTGCAGGTAATAGGCATCGTAATAACCGGCGGACAGAACGTAGGTGCCGATCATGATGCGGCGTTTGACTTCCGTGCCGAAGCCGGCGGCGCGGGTCTTCTCGTACATGTCGACGATGTCCTTGCCGTCGACGCGCAGGCCGTAGCGCACGCCGTCGTAACGGGCGAGGTTCGAAGACGCTTCGGCGGGCGCCACGATGTAGTAGGCCGGAAGGGCGTATTTGGTGTGCGGCAGGGTGATATCGACAATCTCGGCACCGGCATCCTTCAACCAGGCGATGCCCTTCTGCCAGAGCGCTTCGATTTCCTCCGGCATGCCGTCGACGCGATATTCCTTCGGTATGCCGATCTTCATGCCCTTCAGGGACTGCCCGAGCGCGGCCTCGTAATCCGGCACCGGCAGATCGACGGAGGTCGTATCCTTGGCGTCGACCGATGCCATCGACTTCAGCATGATCGCCGCATCGCGTACGTCGCGGGCGATCGGACCTGCCTGGTCGAGCGACGAGGCGAAGGCAACGGTGCCCCAACGCGAGCAGCGGCCATAGGTAGGCTTGATGCCGACGGTGCCCGTGAAGGCGGCCGGCTGGCGGATCGAGCCGCCGGTGTCCGTAGCGGTCGCGCCGGCGCAAAGATGCGCAGCAACGGCGGCGGCCGAACCGCCGGAGGAACCGCCCGGCACGAGCTGCTGATTGGAGCCGGCAGCCTTCCATGGGTTGATCACCGCACCGTAGTGCGAGGTCTCGTTGGACGAGCCCATGGCGAATTCGTCCATGTTGAGCTTGCCCAGCATGACGGCGCCATCGTCCCAGAGGTTCTGGGAGACGGTCGATTCATATTTCGGCTTGAAACCGTCGAGGATATGCGAGCAGGCCTGGGTATGGACATCGCGGGTGGCGAAAAGATCCTTGATGCCGAGCGGGATGCCCTCCAGCGCACCGACCTCGCCAGTGGCGCGACGGGCGTCGGAGGCCTTCGCCATTTCAAGCGCTTTTTCCGGGGTCACGGCGACATAGGCATTGAACACCTGGTTGGCGGCATCGATCGCCTTCAGATAGCTTTCGGTCAGCTCGACGGACGTAAATTCCTTGGCCTTCAGCTTTTCGCGGGCTTCGGCAATGGTGAGGCTGGTGAGTTCGGTCATGGTCTCATCAAAATGTTCGAATGCGTGAAAAGGAGAGAAGCGGCGCTATCTGGCGCTCACTCGACGACCTTCGGCACCAGGAAGAAATTGTAGTCGGTGGACGGAGCATTGGCCACGATATCCGCGGCCTTGTCGCCATCGGTGACATTGTCGGTGCGCTTGCGCATGTCCATCGGGGTCACGGAGGTCATCGGCTCGACGCCGGCGACGTCGACTTCGCCAAGCTGTTCGACAAAGCCGAGGATGCCGTTCAGCTCGCCCACCATGCGATTGGCATCTTCCTCGGTGACCGCAATGCGGGCAAGGCGCGCGACGCGCTTCACAGTGGCGAGATCGACGGACATGGCATACTCCGGGCAAGAAAAATCCTCCCCGCTATAATGGCCATGCCCGCCCTTCGCAACAGGATAACGCGTCTCAATTCAACGCGCGGCCTTCCCCGGTGGGCCAAGCATCAGTAGCTGAGGCTGCCGCCCACGGACGGCGTTTCCACGCGGGTACGGGTGCCTTCCATGCCTTTCACGAACTTTTCCGGCGTCTGGTCGATAATCGGAAAGCTGGCGTAGTGGCAGGGAATGGCGTGCTTGAAATCGAAGAAGCGCTGGCAGGCAAGCGCGGCAACGGCTCCGCCCATGGTGAACCGGTCTCCGATCGGCACGATGCCGATATCCGGCTGGTGCAGTTCGTTGATCAGCCCCATATCGGTGAATATGTCGGTATCGCCCATATGCAGTACGGACGGCTCGTCGTCGAAATGCAGCATCAGTCCGTTTGCATTGCCGAGACTATGGGAAACGCCGTCTTCGGTGATCTGCGCAGACGAATGATGCGCCTGGGTGAAGGTCGCGGTAAAGCCGTCAAAGGCTACCGTCCCACCGGTATTGCCCATTTCCAGCTTCTCGACGCCCTTGCTGCCGAGCCATGCGGCAAGGTCGGCATTGGCCAGAACCGTCGCGCCGGTTTCCTTGGCAATCCGGATGGCGTCGCCGACGTGATCGCCATGACCGTGGGTCAGCAGGATATGGGTCACCCCCTCGGCTGCGGCCTTTGCATCCTGCCCGCTGAAGGCAGGGTTCCCGGTGAAGAACGGGTCGATCAATATCTTTGCCTTCGCAGTTTCGAGGCGAAAGGCGGAATGGCCGAGCCAGGTCAGCTTCATGAAATTACTCCTGCTATAGGGGTCAACATGGTAACGACAGATAGCCGATATGGAGCTAAAGGAAAGGGGCGGCGGCAGGAACCGGCCGCAGCTCCACCACGAGGAACGGACAGCAGATGGCAGTGATGACGATCGAGGAATTGGCCGAAGCCCTCCAGCCCGCACAGGCTATCGCCGGCATCGACCTCGGCACGAAGACGATCGGGCTTGCCATGTCGGATATCGGTCGGCGCTTTGCCTCTCCCCGTCCTGTTATCAAGCGGGTGAAATTCACCAAGGACGCCGAGCTGATGCTGAACTTTGCGGCGAAGGAAAAGGTGGCGGCTTTCATTATCGGCCTGCCGGTGAACATGGATGGCTCGTCCGGCCCGCGCGTTCAGGCAACCCGGGCTTTCGTGCGCTCCATGAGCGAGAAGACCCCTATTCCCTTTATCTTCTGGGACGAACGGCTTTCCACGGTCGCGGCCGAACGGGCGCTTCTGGAAATGGATGTTTCCCGGGCAAAACGGGCCGAGCGGATCGACTCCGCCGCGGCAAGCTTCATTCTTCAGGGAGCCCTCGACAGGCTTTCGTCGCTCGCGAGAGAAACCTCGTCAAACCTGGAAAGCTGACGCTTGCGCCACCAGGCGGCAATCTGACGGCGTTTGCGGAATGCGACAATGGCGAGCACGATCAGGCTGTCGAAGGCGATCGCCCGGGCTACCAGCGGCGGAATGGTTTCCGGCGGAATACCCAGGACATTGCCGTAGATCTGGAAGACCAGATCATGCGTATGGCGCGTCAGCATGAAAAAGCCGAAGCTCATGTCGTAGTAGGAGAGCCCGTACCAGCTGGTCAGCAGCAGGACAGGCCCCGCCCACAAAATCAGGAACCACTTCATGCGGTTTTCCCCCTCGGCTCTACCGGATACATCTCCGGCACCATGAGCCATCTCGTTAGAGCCATGACACTCAGAACGACGGCCGGAACGGCAATATTCAGTGCCAGCATGGCGAAGATCGCGGTCATGGCGACCAGCAATGCCTTACCCCTGACTGCAGTTCCCATGTCGTCCGCGTCCAGATCATTCTTGGTTAATGATGCGTTAACGTCAAACTTAAAGGGCCAGAGATTTACCGCAACGGAAACCGCGCCGCATGGTTAATTCGGAAGGCGGGACTGTGGAAAAGTCGATTAGCCGTAGATGGCGCGGACCAGGCGGCAGATGGCGCTGGCAACCTTGTCCCAGTCCTTGTTGGTGCGCAGCGCGACGCCGGCGAACTGCCCGCTCACTGCAGCTGAAATCACAAGATGCTGGATTGCCGCGAACAGGATTGCGTTTGTCGTCGCCGCGTCGACGCCTTTCGGCGGCGTCAGCGAACCCCGCATCCGATCAAGCCATTTGCCGAGCGCCTTGGTGCGGGCCTCGGAGAGACGGCGGACCTGAGGCGTGTCCTGCGAGACCTCCCAGGCGACAATCTTGCAGACGAGCGGATCGTCGCGCAGCGCTTCCATGAAGTAGATCGCAAGCTTCTCCATCAGGTCGCCATAGGTCAGCAGGAACATGCCGCCCGTGTCTTCCGGGATGCGATCCTTGACCCATGTGCCGAGATCGGCCCCGATTGCCTCGATGAGTCCATCGAGGCCGCCGTAGTAGCGATAAATAAGCTGCTTGTCGCAGCCAGCACGGCGGGCCACCGCGTTAATGCCGAAGCGCTGGAACCCCTCTTCCGCCAGAAGGCCACGCGCTGCAAGGAAAATGGCCCGCTCGGTACTGGCGCGGTTGCGCACCTTCGCAATCGAACCTTCTTGCGCCGTGACTTCGGGGATCTGGAGCATTTTGTCTGTACCGGTTGGTCTTGTTACCGCGATAATGCGCGGCTCCAAGCACTGCAAGCCGTGTGGAGGGCCAATGCACAAGATAGCGGGGGCGCCTGAAATGTCTCTGCGCATCTGTGTGATTGCACAAGGGCCTGCAAGAGACTAACGAGAGGAAAATCTCCTCGATTCATTTGCTGGCAAATGCTCCTGATCTTTGAAAGTATCCTGCCGATCTTCCTTTTGGTACTACTCGGTGCGGCCCTAAAGCGAAGCTCCTTCATCAATGCGACGCTTTGGGACGGCCTTGAGCAACTAGGCTATTACGTCCTGTTTCCGGCCCTGCTTTTCTACACGCTCGCAACGGCAGACTTCATGAAAATCGACATAGGATTGATCGGCGCGGTATCGAACGGCGCCGTGATACTGATGGGCGTTTTCGTTCTGGCGCTCTGGCCCGGCCTTCGGCGCGCCGGTGTCGGCGCATCGGCCTTCAGTTCACTCTTCCAGTGCTCGACCCGCTGGAATGCCTTCGTCGCTCTCGCAATCGGCCAAAAAGCTTTCGGAGCAGATGGCATCGCGATAATCGCCATCATAATGGCGGCCATCATCGTGCCGATCAACCTGCTCAACGTCTCGGTGCTGCTCTGGTTTTCCGGTCGATGGCAGGGATATCGGATATTTGCCGTTCGCATCATGACCAATCCTTTGATTTTCAGCAGCGTTGCCGGCATCGTCGTCAATCTTCTGCACGTCCCGATCTATCAGCCCCTGATGGTGACGGTCGGACTCGTCTCACAGGCTTCGCTAAGCCTTGGTCTGATCGCTGTCGGCGCTGGTCTGCGGATCGCCGATGCGCTCAGGCCAAGTGCCATGGTGGTGCTCGGCACCGTATTGAAGCTTCTAGTGTTCCCGATGGTTATGGTCGGCCTGGCGATCGTGTTTGGTATTCGCGGCCAGACGCTCGTGCTACTCGCCTTGAGTGCCAGCGTACCGACCGCTATGAACGGATATCTGCTCGCCAAGAAGATGGGAGGCGACGCGGATCTTTATGCCGCAACCGCGACTGTCCAGACGGTCGCCTCATTCTTCATCATTCCGCTGGTGATGATCGTCGCCGATCAGCTGGCCGCGGGGTAAAGAAGGTCGATGATATAGCGCGCGTCGAATCTCGCATCGAGCATGCCGTAGGTCGAACGCCAGCCGCCTGCCAAACGGGTTTCAAGGAAAGCATCGGCGATCTTGCCAGCGCCGAGGCGGACGAGTTCGGATGCACCGGCTGCGAGCGCCAACTGCTCGACCAGAAGGCGTGCGGCGCCCTCGTCGGTTTCGCAGAGCGCCATGGCGGCGCGGAGCACCTCCACCGTCTTTCTGCCGGACGCACCGAGATCGCGTTCGAAACCGGCAAGCACCGTATCGAACAGATCCTTTCCGCGCGACAACACACGCAACACGTCGAGCGCCATCACGTTGCCGGAACCTTCCCAGATCGCATTGACCGGGGCCTCGCGGTAGTGCCGAGCGATCGGCCGCTCCTCGACATAGCCGTTGCCACCCAGGCACTCCATGGCCTCGTAGATGAGCGAAGGCGCTATCTTGCAATTCCAGTATTTGACCACCGGGGTCATGACACGGGCAAAGGCGGCGTCCGCCGGATCGGAGGCGGCACGGTCGAAGGCATCGGCCAGCCTGAAGCCAAGCGCCGTCGCCGCCGCGACATCCAGGGCCATGTCGGCCAATACGCGCGTCATCAAGGGCTGATCGATCAGCTTCTTGCCAAAGACGTTACGGCCCCGGCAATGATGCACCGCCTCGGACAGCGAAGCGCGCATGATCCCGGCGGATGCCAGCGCACAATCGAGTCGCGTCAGCGTCACCATGTCGAGGATGGTGCGGATGCCGGCACCCGGGTCGCCGAGGAGATAACCGAAAGCATCGGTGAACTCGACTTCCGACGATGCGTTCGAGCGGTTGCCGAGCTTGTCTTTGAGCCGCTGGAACTGCAGGCCGTTGGCCGATCCGTCCTCCAGAAGACGCGGGACAAGGAAGCAGCCGATGCCCTCGTTCGTCTTGGCCAGCATGATGAAACCGTCGCTCATCGGCGCGGACATGAACCACTTGTGGCCGGAAAGACGGTAGATGCCCTCGCCTACCCGCTCGGCGGTCGAACGATTGGCGCGCACATCCGTGCCGCCCTGTTTTTCCGTCATGCCCATGCCAAGCGTGACGGCCGTCTTCTGCAGCGCAGGGCGATTCGTCGAATCGTATTTGCGCGACAGGATCTTCGGCGCCCATTCCTTCTGGACGCGTGGAGAAGCCATCAGCGCGGCGATGGAGGCGCTCGTCATCGTCAGCGGGCAAAGATGGCCACATTCGAGCTGCGCCGTCAGGTAGAACCGGGTCGCGCGAGCCTTGTGCTCATGGCCCTTGGCTTCCGCTATGCTTTCCCAGACGGAGGAATGCAGCCCCGTCTGCATCGACCGGCGCATCAGCGCGTGCCAGGCCGGATGGAACTCCACCGTATCGAGCCGCTCGCCACGCGGACCGTGGCTTCTGAGCTTCGGTGGGTTTTCGTTCGCCATGCGCGCAAGTTCCTGCGCCTCCGGCGAGGTCACGTAACGGCCCAGCTGGTCGTATTCCTCGCGAACCGTGCGATGCAGGCCACTCGTCAGATCGACCACCAACGGATCGGATCGATATGCATTGATTCCCGACCAGGGTTTCGGCTGGTTCAGTTCGGCAAATTTTTCTTCGGCGCGCGATGTCTGGTTCATGAGGCGGTTCTAGCGGAAGTTACAGGGTCTGGAAACGGCAGCCTTTAACGATTTCAGCCGTTCTGCACAAATGGCCGCCGCGCCGGTAACGGGAGACTTGCCGCGGCGGCTCGAACAAGCAGCAAGATAACCCTTTCTTCCGCTTGCGACCTTCACCGTCAGACCTTATAGACCGCCGAACGCAAGCGGAGACATGATCTTATGGTCTTCTTCCCCCATCGCCATCTCCTTGGCATCAAGGGCCTCACCGAACAGGACATCACCTTTCTTCTCGACAAGGCCGACGAGGCCGTGAAGATTTCCCGCCAGCGGGAAAAGAAGACGTCCACCTTACGCGGCCTTACCCAGATCAACCTCTTCTTCGAGGCTTCTACCCGCACCCAGTCCTCCTTCGAACTCGCCGGCAAGCGGCTGGGCGCCGATGTGATGAATATGTCGGTGGGCAATTCGTCGGTGAAAAAAGGCGAGACCCTGATCGACACGGCGATGACGCTCAACGCGATGCGTCCTGACGTACTGGTGCTGCGCCATTCCTCGGCGGGCGCAGCCGCGCTGCTTGCCCAGAAGGTGGCTTGCTCGGTCGTCAACGCAGGTGACGGCCAGCACGAGCACCCGACCCAGGCGCTGCTCGACGCGCTGACGATTCGTCGCGCCAAAGGAAAGCTGTCACGCATCATCGTGGCGATCTGCGGCGACGTGTTGCACTCGCGTGTCGCCCGCTCGAATATCCTTTTGCTCAACGCGATGGGCGCTCGGGTTCGGGTGGTCGCACCGTCCACGCTATTGCCCTCCGGCATCCGGGAGATGGGTGTGGAGGTCTTCCACTCGATGGAGGAAGGTCTGAAGGATGCGGATGTGGTGATGATGCTGCGCCTGCAGCGCGAACGCATGGCCGGCGCATTCGTGCCTTCCGTGCGCGAGTATTTCCGCTTCTACGGTCTCGATGCGGAAAAACTCAAAGCGGCCAAAGAGGACGCACTCGTCATGCATCCGGGCCCGATGAACCGCGGCGTGGAGATTGCCTCCGAGGTTGCCGATGGGCCGCAAAGCGTCATCGAGCAACAGGTGGAAATGGGGGTCGCGGTCCGCATGGCTGTGATGGAGGCTCTGCTCGTCTCTCATAACCAGGGAGAGCGCGCATGACCGCGACAGTTCTGAAGAACCTCCGCCTCATCGACCCCTCGCGCAATCTTGATGAGACCGGCACGATCATCATCGGCGACGACGGCCGTATCCTCGCCGCCGGCAAGGGTGCCCAGAACCAGGGCGCGCCTGACGGCGCAACGATCAAGGACTGCACGGGTCTCGTCGCGACGCCGGGCTTGGTGGACGCCCGCGTCTATGTGGGCGAACCCGGCGCCGAACACACCGAGACGATCGAATCAGCAAGCCGGGCGGCAGCCGCCGGAGGCGTCACCTCCTTCATCATGATGCCGGACACGGATCCGGTGCTGGATGATATTGCGCTGATCGAGTTCGTGCAGAAGACGGCGCGAGACAAGGCACTGGTCAACGTTCATCCGGCCGCGGCGCTGACCAAGGGCCTCGCCGGCCAAGAGATGACAGAGATCGGCCTATTGCAGCAATCCGGTGCCGTCGCCTTCACCAACGGTCGCCACGGTCTTTCCGACAGCCTGCTTCTTCGCCGCGCCATGACCTATGCGCGCGAGTTCGATGCGGTCATAGCGCTCGAATTACGCGAGAGATATCTCGGCAACGGGGTCATGAACGAGGGCCTCTTCGCGAGCTGGCTCGGTCTGTCGGGTGTTCCGAAGGAAGCGGAGATCATCCCGCTCGAACGGGATTTGCGGATCGCCGGTCTGACCGGTGCCAAGTATCACGCGGCCAAGATCTCGGTAGCGGAATCGGCCGAGGCGGTTCGTGTCGCCCGCTCGCGCGGCGCGAACGTCACCTGCGGCGTATCGATCAATCATCTGTCGCTCAACGAGAACGACATCGGCGAGTACCGTACGTTCTTCAAACTTTCGCCGCCACTGCGCTCCGAAGACGATCGTGTCGCAATGGCCGATGCGATTGCCGACGGCACGATCGACATCATCGTTTCGTCGCACGATCCGCAGGACGTCGACACCAAGCGCCTTCCCTTTGCCGACGCCGCCGACGGCGCGATCGGGCTAGAGACGATGCTCGCCGCAGCACTCCGCCTGCATCACGACGGCCGCGTGCCCTTGATGCGCCTGATCGACGCCATGTCGACCCGACCCGCGCAGATTTTCGGTCTCGACGCCGGTACGCTGAAACCGGGGGCCAAGGCGGATATCACGCTGATCGACCTCGACGAGCCTTGGATCGTGTCGAAGGATATGCTTTTGTCCCGTTCGAAGAATACGCCTTTCGAGGACGCGCGGTTCTCAGGTCGCGCTGTGACAACTTATATTAACGGTAGAGCGGTGTTTAGTCTCTGAGGAGAATACTTTGGCAGTAGACGATCTTGGCGTGATCGATATTGAGGTACCCTATGAAAACGGCGATCTCAGGATGGTTATCATCGATGGGCTCGCGTGGACGAATGATGAAGTGATAACGGATCACCTCAATGCTCTTCTCCGAAAGATAAAATTCTACCTCGATATCGCCGAAAGCGATACATTCCGGCAGAAATACCCAAACACGACTTTAGAAAATATCACAATCGAGATCGTTCTACGCTACCCGCCTCCCCTGGGAGTGGAAGATTTTCTGAAACAATACGCCGGCACGCTGGCCCCCGACGGCATTACTCTTGTTTACAATGTTCATGCCGGTTAGACCTTAACAATGTGAGGGATCTTGGATACGCTTCTTAACTGGCAGATCACCATGCCCATAGCGCTGGCCGCTCTGGTCTGCGGCTACCTGCTCGGTTCCATTCCTTTCGGCCTCATTCTCACCCGGGCGGCGGGTCTTGGCGATATTCGTTCGATCGGTTCCGGCAATATCGGCGCGACGAACGTCCTGCGCACCGGCAACAAGAAGCTCGCGGCTGCAACCCTTCTGCTCGATGCGCTGAAAGCCACTGCCGCGGCGTTGATCGGCTGGTACTTCTTTGGTGACGAAGCGGGATTGCTGGCAGGCTTTGCAGCTTTCCTGGGACATCTCTTCCCCGTCTGGCTCGGCTTCAAGGGCGGTAAGGGCGTCGCGACCTATATCGGCACGCTGCTCGGCGTTGCGCCGTTGATGGTTCTCGTCTTCGCTGGGATCTGGCTCGCAACCGCCAAACTCAGCAAATATTCCTCGCTGTCCGCTCTGGTTGCAACTCTTGTCATACCGGTTGTGCTGTGGTTCATAGGTGAGCCAAAGATTGCACTGATCATGGCGATCATGACCGTCATCTCCTGGTGGAAGCACGAAACCAATATCAAGCGGCTAATCGCCGGCACCGAAAGCAAGATCGGCCAAAAGGGATAGGCGAATGGACGGCAGCGCGAGGCGGATTGGGATTGCGCTGACGGAAAGACAGAGAATCGCCTGGCTCAGGCTGATCCGCTCCGACAATGTCGGCCCCGCGACCTTTCGCGACCTCATCAACCATTGCGGCTCGGCTGAAAACGCCCTCGCCATGCTGCCGGAACTTTCCCGACGCGGCGGCGCGGCGAGAGCGATCCGCATTGCCACGGTCGCAGAAGCAGAAAGCGAGCTCGAAGCCGCCCGTCGCCACGGCGCACGCTTTGTCGGCATCGGCGAGCCGGACTACCCGCCGGCGCTTCGCCAGATCGATGGCGCCCCACCGCTACTGGCAGTCAAGGGCCATCTCTCGGCAGCAACGCGCCCTTCGGTCGGCATCGTGGGATCGCGCAATGCCTCGATTGCCGGCTCCAAGTTCGCGGCAATGATTGCCCGTGATTGCGGCCGTGCCGGCTATACGGTGACGTCCGGCCTTGCGCGCGGGATCGATACGGCGGCCCATCGTGCGAGCCTGGATACCGGGACGATCGCCGTGCTTGCCGGGGGGCTCGATCACCCTTACCCGCCGGAAAACATTCCGCTTCTCGAGGAGATCACCGACGGCGCTGGGCTGGCGGTCAGCGAAATGCCCTTCGGCTGGGAGCCTCGTGCCCGGGATTTTCCCCGCCGCAATCGATTGATCGCCGGCATCTCGCTCGGTGTCGTCGTGGTGGAAGCGGCGGAGCGCTCCGGCTCACTCATTACTGCGCGAATTGCCACCGATTTCGGCCGACTGGTCTTTGCCGTTCCCGGCTCTCCGCTCGACCCCAGGTGCCACGGCACCAATGGCCTGCTCAAACAGGGCGCCACGGTGACCACCGGCTCGGCCGACGTCATCGAGGCACTGGCGCCACTTTCGCAGCTTGACCTTTTCGGCGGATCGGTCGTGGAAGAACCGGAAAAGACGAGCGGCAACATGCTGCCGCCCGATGACGACGATCGCGCAAGGATCGTTTCTGCGCTCGGGCCGACGCCGGTTGAGGTGGACGACATCATCCGGCATACAGGGCTGCCTGCCTCATCCGTATATCTGATCCTGCTGGAACTCGATCTGGCCGGCCGCCTACACAGACATGTTGGGGGACTTGTCTCGCTCGCGATGGAGGAGTGACCGGGGACGGCGTCCCGCCTGAACATCACCGGCTTCGACATAAGCCATCTCGATCAGGTAGCAGAGCATATCCGCCCCCTCCCCCAGAGCAACCTGCCTCAGTTCTCCAAGCATCTGCCGGATATAGGCAATGTTCTCTCTGGTATTCTCGTCACGCCGGCCGTTCATCTCATTTTGAGGGACCATCTTCCATTCCTGTCGAACAACGCGGCGGGTTGGATGCCACGCATAGCAGCATATGCAACCGACCATATAGGATTTATTTAAGATTGCAACTAATTGAAAATCTTCTTCAGGTTGCATTCCGTTGTATCCCGATTTTGACGATCGCCTCTTGACCGCGGGGCAAACGCCCTCCATGTCGGGAGGTCAAGATTTCCGCCTGGCCGCGAACGCTGCCGGGTGAAGCCTCTATTCAGAGAAAAAAGATGAATGTTGTTGTTGTAGAATCTCCAGCCAAAGCCAAGACGATCAATAAGTATCTCGGTTCAGGCTACAAGGTTCTCGCCTCTTTCGGCCACGTGCGCGATCTTCCAGCCAAGGACGGTTCGGTGCTTCCCGACCAGGATTTCGAAATGTCCTGGGAAGTCGATAGCGCGTCTCAGAAGCGCATGAAGGATATCGCAGACGCAGTGAAGGGTTCGGACGGACTGTTCCTGGCGACCGACCCGGATCGCGAGGGTGAAGCCATCTCCTGGCATGTGCTCGATCTTCTGACGAAAAAACGGGTGATCGGCGACAAGCCGGTCAAGCGGGTGGTCTTCAACGCCATCACCAAGAAGGCCGTGCTCGACGCCATGGCCAATCCGCGCGATATCGACGTGCCTCTGGTCGACGCTTATCTCGCCCGCCGTGCGCTCGATTATCTGGTAGGCTTCAATCTTTCGCCGGTTCTCTGGCGCAAGCTGCCCGGCGCGCGCTCGGCAGGCCGTGTTCAGTCGGTCGCGCTGCGGCTCGTCTGCGATCGCGAATCGGAAATCGAACGGTTCGTTTCGGAAGAGTACTGGAACCTGTCCGCCCTGCTGCGCACCCCGCGCGGCGACGAATTCGAGGCGCGCCTCGTTTCTGCCGACGGGAAACGCCTGCAGAACCGCTCCATCAAGAATGGCGAGGACGCCAATCGACTGAAGGCGCTTCTCGATGGCGCTGCCTATACCGTTGACACGGTCGAGGCAAAGCCCGTCAAACGCAATCCTGGCCCGCCCTTCACCACCTCGACCCTGCAACAGGCTGCGTCCTCCAATCTCGGCTTCAATGCCTCGCGCACCATGCAGGTTGCGCAGAAGCTCTATGAAGGCGTCGACATAGGTGGTGAAACAGTCGGTCTCATCACCTATATGCGTACTGACGGCGTGCAGATGGCTCCGGAAGCGATCGAGGGCGCCCGTCTCGCCATCGCTGACCAATTCGGAAACCGGTATCTGCCTGAAAAGCCACGCTTCTATTCCACCAAGGCGAAGAACGCGCAGGAAGCCCACGAAGCCATTCGTCCGACCGATTTCAACCGCTCGCCGGACACGGTGCGCCGCTACCTCGATGCCGATCAGGCCCGGCTCTACGAATTGATCTGGAAGCGCGGGATCGCGAGCCAGATGGCATCCGCCGAAATCGAGCGCACCACAGTCGAGATCCTTGCGGATAACAACGGCCAGCGGGCCGGTCTCAGAGCGGTAGGCTCCGTCATCCGGTTCGACGGCTTCCTTGGCGCCTATATGGATCAGCGCGAAGACGGTGAAAAAGGCGACGACGATGAAGACGACGGCCGGCTCCCCGAAATCAATGCACGCGAAAAGCTCGACAAGAGCAAGGTGAATGCCAGCCAACACTTCACCGAGCCGCCGCCGCGTTATTCGGAAGCATCGCTGATCAAGAAGATGGAAGAGCTCGGCATCGGCCGGCCCTCCACCTATGCGGCAACGCTGAAGACCCTGAGCGACCGCGAATATGTCACGATCGACAAACGCAAGCTCGTACCCGAGGCGAAGGGCCGTCTCGTAACCGCCTTCCTCGAGAGCTTCTTCACCAAATACGTGGAATATGACTTTACCGCCGACCTTGAAGAGAAGCTCGACAAGATTTCGGCCGGTGAACTCGATTGGAAACAGGTCCTGCGCGAATTCTGGCAGGATTTCTTCGCCCAGATCGAGGACACCAAGGAGCTGCGTGTCACCAACGTGCTGGATGCGCTGAACGAGGCTTTGGCCCCGCTCGTCTTCCCGAAACGGGAGGACGGCAGCGACCCGCGCGTCTGTCAGGTCTGCGGCACCGGCCAGCTATCGCTGAAACTCGGCAAATACGGCGCCTTCGTCGGCTGCTCGAATTACCCCGAATGCAACTATACGCGCCAGCTTTCCTCGGAAGGCGGCGCTGAGGCGGAAGCGAACGGGCTGAACGAACCCAAGGCGCTGGGCGCCGACCCTCATACCGGCGAGCAGCTGACGCTGCGTTCCGGTCGGTTCGGCCCCTATATCCAACGCGGCGAAGGCAAGGATGCCAAACGGTCCTCCCTGCCCAAGGGCTGGAAGCCGGAGGAGATCGATCACGAGAAGGCGCTCGCTCTGATCGGCTTGCCGCGCGACGTGGGCAAACATCCCGAATCCGGCAAGATGATCTCGACGGGCATCGGCCGCTACGGCCCGTTCGTGCTGCATGATGGCACCTACGCGAACCTGGAATCGGTCGAGGACGTCTTCACCATCGGGCTGAACCGAGCTGTGACCGTGCTTGCGGACAAGCAGAGCAAGGGTGCCGCGGGTGGACGAACCCGAGGCACGCCTGCGGCTCTGAAGGAACTCGGAGACCATCCCGATGGCGGACCGATCACCGTACGTGATGGCCGCTACGGTCCTTACGTGAACTGGAGCAAGGTGAATGCCACACTGCCGAAGGGTATGGACCCGCAAGGAGTAACCCTGGAGCAGGCGATCGCGCTGATTGTTGAAAAGGGTGGCAAGGCGCCTTCGGGCAAGGCCAAGCCCAAGAAGGCAGCCGCCAAGGCGGGCGCTGACACCAAGAAGGCTGCGCCGAAAGCAAAGGCAAAAGCGCCAGCCAAAAAGGCGGCGCCCAAGGCGAAGAAGACGGGCACGTGAGAGAACCGCGCGACAGATCGAGACACCACGGCAAGCGGCAGGACAGAGCTGCCGGCGGTGCAACCTCTTCTGCCGGCGACAAGCCCGTGATCATTCATGGCGCGGTGCCTCCCAGGGAGGCCCTGCTCGAATTCATCGCCGAAAACCCCGACAAGGCCTCGAAGCGAGAGATTGCCAAAGCCTTCGGCCTCAAGGGGGAAACGCGTGTCGAGCTGAAGGATCTTCTGCGGACGCTGGAGGAGGAAGGTCTTCTCACCAAGAACCGCAAGTCGCTGACGCGTCCCGGCGCATTGCCGCCGGTGACGGTGCTCGACATCACCACCCGCGACAAGGATGGCGAATTGATCGGCCGTCCCGCCGAATGGCCGGAAGAACAGGGCGCGGCGCCCGCTGTCCTCATCCGGCAATCTTCGGAAAACCGTGGCAAGGGCAAGACGCCGGCCGCAGGCCTCAACGACCGGGTGCTGGCAAAAATCTTCCCGAACAAGGATCGTTCCGGCCCAGCCTATACCGCCCGCGTTATCAAGATTATCGACAAGCGCCGCGGTGCCTCGCTCGGCGTCGTCAAAAAACTCGCCGATGGCGAACTGCGCCTGCTGCCGACCGACCGGCGGGGCGAGGAAATGGTAATCGAGAGCGCCGATATTGGCGAAGCCAAGGACGGAGACCTGGTCGAGACCGAAGTCGTCCGTTCAGGCCGTTTCGGCCTTCCC
Source organism: Neorhizobium alkalisoli (assembly GCF_002968635.1). Lineage (GTDB taxonomy): Bacteria > Pseudomonadota > Alphaproteobacteria > Rhizobiales > Rhizobiaceae > Neorhizobium > Neorhizobium alkalisoli. The sequence goes on from NZ_PVBN01000015.1 coordinate 21,624, forward strand.
CGCGCCCGCGTGCTTTCCGTGATCGGCTCCGTCGGGTCGGAAAAGGCGATCTCGATGATCGCCATTTACTCTCATGGCATTCCGCATATTTTTCCCCAGGCGGTTCTCAATGAAGCCGAGGCCGCCAAGCCTGCAACCATGTCCCGCCGGGAAGACTGGCGCGATCTTCCGCTCATCACCATCGACCCGGCCGATGCCAAGGACCACGACGACGCGGTCTATGCCGAACCGGACCCCTCTCCGGACAATCCGGACGGCGTGATCGTCACGGTCGCGATTGCCGATGTTTCCTGGTATGTCCGCACCGGTTCGCCGCTGGACCGGGAAGCGCTGAAGCGCGGCAATTCCGTTTATTTTCCGGACCGCGTCGTGCCGATGCTGCCGGAGCGCATCTCGAACGACCTCTGCTCGCTGCGCGAAGGCGAGGATCGGCCCGCACTTGCCGTGCGCATGGTTTTCTCCAAGGAAGGCCGCAAGGCCGGCCACACGTTCCACCGCGTGATGATGAAGAGCGCCGCCAAGCTCTCATATCAACAGGCGCAAGCGGCGATTGACGGCAAGCCCGACGACAAGGCGGGGCCGCTGCTGGAGCCGGTCCTCAAGCCTCTCTGGCACGCCTACCGCATCCTGAAACGCGGCCGGGACCGCCGTCAGCCTCTCGAACTGGACATGCCGGAACGCAAGATCATCCTGAAACCCGACGGCACGGTCGATCGGGTTCATGTGCCGGAACGCCTCGACGCGCACAAGCTGATCGAAGAGATGATGATCCAGGCAAACGTCGCCGCTGCCGAGACCCTCGAAAAGAAGCGTCAGCCGCTGGTCTACCGCGTTCACGACACGCCGGCGCTCTCCAAACAGGAGGCCCTGAGGGAGTTTCTGGCGACGATCGGCATTTCGATGGCCCAAGGCGGTCAATTGCGGGCCAATTCCTTCAACGGCATCCTCGCACGCGCGCTCGATACGCCGCATCAGACCATGGTCAACGAGATGGTGCTGCGCTCCCAGAGCCAGGCGATCTACAGTCCCGAGAATATCGGCCATTTCGGCCTCAACCTGATGAAATACGCGCATTTCACCTCCCCGATCCGCCGTTATGCGGATCTGATCGTGCATCGCGCGCTCGTTGGCTCCCTGGGGCTCGGCGAAGGGGGAATCACGCCGGACGAAGAGGCGCAGCTCGACGATATCGCCGCCGAAATTTCGACCTTCGAGCGCCGTGCCATGGCGGCCGAACGTGACACGATCAACCGGCTGATTGCTCATCATCTCAGCGAACGGATCGGCGAGGAATTCGAAGGTCGCGTTTCCGGCGTCACGAAGGCGGGACTATTTGTCTCGCTTCCGACCTATGGCGCCGACGGTTTCATCCCTATATCCACCCTCGGCAACGACTACTTCATCTACGACGAGGCGCATCAGGCGCTGTCTGGCGAGAAGACGGGAGTAGGTTATCAGCTCGGCGATACTGTCGACGTGAAACTTGTGCAAGCAATCCCGCTTGCCGGTTCGCTACAGTTCGAAATGCTGAGCGAAGGCAAAAAGCTGCCGACAGCGACCCGCTCCTTCCACAAGTCGGGGCGGCGCGACCGATCCACCGGCCGGGCCAAGCCCGGTACGCGGCCGCCACGCAGCGGCCGGAGGAGATAGAATGGAAAGACTGGACGAGCAGACGGTCCGATACGGAAGCGCCGGAGAGGCCGGAAGGCCCCTGGGACGCTCGGTAAAACGGGGTATGCTGAACCGCTGTCCCAATTGCGGGACCGGCCGTCTTTTCCGGGCCTTCCTGAAACCGGTGGATGCCTGCGCCGTCTGTGGCGAAGACATTTCCCACCACCGCGCCGACGATCTGCCGGCTTATCTGGTCATCGTCGTTGTCGGGCACGTTCTGCTTACGGGTTATATGCTGACCGACATGGTCTTCCTCGTTTCCCCGTGGGTGCACCTGGCGATCTGGGTGCCGCTTGCCGTTCTCGCCGCGCTGGTGACCATCCAGCCGATCAAAGGCGGCGTCATCGGGCTGCAATGGGCGCTGAAGATGCACGGCTTCGGCGGTGAGGACAACGAGGTGGCCGATCCCGGCCGCGGCGGGCCGATCGCATGATTTCCTCTGCCGAGGAACAGATGCCGTCGGCAATGGACGCACTGAAGCATGCGCACGTTGCCGGGGTGAGGCCGAAAGATGCAGCGTCGCTCATCCTGATTGATCGCTCCGCAGGCGGTGCCCGAGTGCTGGTGGGCCGGCGTGGCAGCGGCCATGTCTTCATGCCGGATGTTTACGTCTTTCCCGGCGGGCGGCGGGACGCCCGGGATCATGCACTCCCCTTCAGTGCCGATCTCGATACCCTCGTTCTCGAAAAGCTCCTCGTTGGCGCATCGTCCGGCCTCACCCGAAATCGCGCACGGGCGCTCGCGCTTGCCGCCCTGCGGGAACTCCATGAGGAGACGGGAATCGCCAGCAGAACGGCACCAGACCTTTCGCGTCTGCGTTATGTCGCACGCGCGATAACTCCCCCCGGTAACCTGCGGCGCTACGACACGCGCTTCTTCCTCGCCTTTTCCGACGAGACTCCCTTCGACATGAGCCGTTTGGGAGATTCAAGCGAACTTCAGGACGTGCGCTGGCTTGACATCGCCGACCTTTCCGGTCTGAAACTCCCGGCCATTACGAAGTCGGTCTTGGAGGACGTGAAAAATCTCATGACAGCCGATCCCTCTTTGTCGTTCGGAAATCCGGTGTCCTTCTACTTCATGCGTCATGGACGATTCGTCCGCAGCCGACTGTAAGGAATATCGAATGCCCCAGCCGACGACCGACGCCAACGGCCATGTCGAGCGAATCCACTGGCCTTCGCTTGTAGCTGCGATTGCCGCCATCAGTGCAGTCGGAATTGCAATCGGGCTGGGTCTGCCTCTTCTCAGCATCATTCTGGAAAAACGGGGAATTCCCTCGACGCTGATCGGCCTCAATGCGGCCATGGCCGGCGTCGCTTCAATGCTTGCCGCGCCCGTCACGACCAAACTCGCGCATGACTACGGTGTCGCCAGGACCATGATATTCGCCGTCGTGGTGGCGGCACTGAGCGCTATCGGCTTCTATTACGCTGACGCCTTCTGGATGTGGTTCCCGCTCCGGTTCACGTTCCACGGCGCGACGACCACGCTCTTCATCCTGTCGGAATTCTGGATCAACGAGGCCGCACCTCCGCGGCGACGCGGGCTGGTGCTGGGGATCTACGCAACCGTTCTGGCCATAGGCTTTGCGAGCGGCCCCCTGCTCTTCTCGGCACTCGGCAGCGATGGCATCCTGCCCTTCCTGGTGGGTGCCGGCATCATCATGCTCGCTGTGATCCCGATCTTCATCGCCCGGCACGAAAGTCCGGTGCTCGACACCAAACCGGACCGGCATTTCTTCCACTATATTTTTCTGGTGCCAACGGCGACCGCAGCCGTCTTCGCATTCGGAGCCGTTTCGGCAGGCGGCTTGTCTCTTTTCCCGATCTACGCGCTTCGTGAGCAATTGAGCGAGCAGCAGGCCGCGGTGCTTCTGACCGTGATGGGAATCGGCAACATGGCGTTCCAGATCCCACTCGGCCTGATTTCCGACAAATTGCGCGACCGGCGCCCCCTTCTGACAGCCATGGCAGCGTTGGGAGTCGCCGGCTCGCTCGTGCTGCCCTTGTTGATCGAGAACTGGATCCTGATGGCCGTGGTCCTGTTTTTCTGGGGCGGCTGTGTGTCCGGGCTCTATACGGTGGGTCTGGCGCATCTCGGGGCAAGGCTAAGCGGTCCGGATCTTGCAGCCGCCAATGCCGCATTTATCTTCTGCTATGCGGTCGGTACAGTCGCTGGACCACAGAGCATCGGGGCCGCGATGGACATCGGTGGTAACGACGGTTTTGCCTGGGCACTTGCCGCTTTCTTCGGCTTCTATGTGGTGGTTTCGGGCTTCCGCTTACTTTTCCGGTCAAAACGAGGTTGACTTTTCGGGCGCGATTTGTAATTTCGCGCCAGATTTTGCCGTGGAGCTCACCCGCGTCCACGGCTTCATTTTTTTAGAGGCAGAACGACCATGGCGAAAGCTACGACCATCAAGATCAAGCTGCTGTCGACGGCTGACACCGGATTCTTCTACGTCACGACGAAGAACAGCCGTACGATGACGGACAAGATGACAAAGACCAAGTACGACCCGGTTGCCAAGAAGCACGTTGAATTCAAGGAAACCAAGATCAAGTAAGACTTGATCCAAGGGTTGCCAGGAGGCGCCGACCGCCAGGTCAGGCGCCTTTTATTTTGGCCTGTGCTCAGCCTTCTCGGCTCAAATCAATGTGACAAACAACGCGCAAAAGAAAAGCGCCGCCTCCCATGACATTGGAAGCGGCGCTTTTAAATGGGGGTCGACCAGCTTGCAATCACGGCACGAGGAACCGCTTTGGTATGCCTGCCAGTCGACCGACCCCACGACCCAGGAGATGCGGCGGACCTGAGCATCATGGGGTATGACGATCCCCTTAGGGAAGCCATAGTTTCGGTTGCGGCCAAAATTGCTCAAAACGAAAAGAAAATCAACAGAATCTTAACTCGTCGTGCAATCCAGATGTGTTGTTGGTTAAAATTCGCGGCGAGACATCTCCGCACCACCTAATTCCTTAAAGAAAACCGATAGTTATTGCCGAAAATCAGTATTTTCTACTTTAATAGTTTTCAACAACCCATCCACCTTTTCCAAGAATAGACCTTGGCAATCGACCGATTTCCTCAACCATACGGAAATCTTGAGGCGAGGTGAGCCTGTTATTTTGGCTCAACTCGGCAAATGGGATTTGCCGATACAGCTTAAGACTTCTGGAAGCCCTCTAACCAGAAGATTTCTGGCCGCTGCCCGCTGGATCTTTCTATATTAAATTCCACCCGTAAAAACCTTGTGCGAATGAGAAATAATGGGGGATGAACAGCGGCGATTGCCGGATTTCCGAAATCCGTAGCAGTCCGCACACGTATTTTAGAATCAGGTGATTCTCTTAAGCGGCCGCGGCAACCACTCGATTGCGCCCGCCATTCTTGGCCTCGTAGAGCGCCCGATCGGCCTGCTTCAACAGTTGCTCGGGGGTTTCGGCCCCGTATGTGTTGCACGCAATCCCGAGCGACGCGGTGACGTTAAGGACAGCGCCCGCACCCTGCAGCGTGAATGGCTGGCTTTCGATGATGCTGCGCAGGCGTTCGGCTATGGCGGTGGCGGCCACGGCGTCGGTATCGGGCATGACGACCACGAATTCCTCGCCGCCGTAACGGCAGGCAAGATCGGCTCCCCTGACGGTGGAGCGTATGCGCGCTGCAAACTCTCTCAGCACCTCGTCCCCGGCATCATGCCCATAGGTATCGTTGACCGACTTGAAGCGATCGATATCGGTGATGCAGACAGAGAGCGGCCGGCCCCGCGCCGCGGCGCGGTTGAACAGCACCTTCAGATGGTTGTCGAGATAGCGGCGATTGTTGAGGCCGGTCAGCCCGTCGGTTACAGCAAGCTCGATGGTCTGGCGGACGCTCATCCTCAGGCGGTCGTTGTAGCGCTTGCGCTTGATCTGCGTGAGGACCCGGGCGATGAGCTCGTTCGGGTCGAGCGGCCGGACGATATAATCATTGACGCCGAGATCCAGCGCCCGAACGATCAGGTCGTCGGCCCCCATCTCCGTCACCAGCAGCAGCGGGAGGAAGCGGGTACGCTCCAGCGAACGGAGCTGCGAGCAGAGACGCAATGGGTCGTATTCGTCGAAATTGGCGTTGACGATGACCAAGTCGACCGGATTTTCCGCGGCCTCGAAGAGCGCGGCCTGCGGATCGGACATGGCAATGACGTCGGCGACCGGCTTCAATGCCCTGACGATCCGTTCCTGCGAGCTTGCGCGGCTGTCGACCAGCAGAACCTGGGCGGCCTCCTCGCGACCGTCCACGCCCTTCAATACGTCTTCGAGCACAATGTTGTGGGCCGTGTCCGCGCGGATGCGCAACTCGTCCGTCAGCGCTTTCAACCTTACAAGGCTCTTTACGCGGGAAACGAGCTGCAAGTCATTGACCGGCTTGGTGAGGAAGTCATCGGCGCCGGCTTTGAGGCCGCGGACCCTGTCGGAAGGTTGGTCGAGTGCGGTGACCATGACGACCGGAATATGGGCAGTGCGCGGATTGGCCTTCAGCCGCTCGCAGACCTCGAAACCATCGATGCCGGGCATCATGATGTCGAGCAAGATCAGGTCGACATGGGTGCTTTCACAGATCGCGAGCGCCTTGTATCCGTCATCGGCGGTCAGCACATCGAAATACTCGGCGAGCAGCCGAGCTTCGAGCAGCTTCACATTTGCCGGAATATCGTCGACTACCAACAGGCGTGCGGTCATGCCATCCGATCCGATTTCACGCGTCACCCAGATAGGTTTTGATCGTCTCTATGAATTTCGGGACCGAAATAGGCTTCGAGACATAGGCTTCGCAACCACCCTGACGAATCCGTTCCTCGTCTCCCTTCATGGCAAAGGCGGTCACGGCGATCACCGGGATGATGTGAAGCTCGTCATCTTCCTTGAGCCATTTGGTGACTTCCAGGCCCGAGACTTCCGGCAGCTGAATATCCATGAGAATGAGGTCAGGCCGATGCTTGCGGGCGAGGTCGAGCGCCTCCATGCCGTTGCGGGTCTGGATGGTATCGTATCCCGATGCTTCGATCAGGTCGCGGAAGAGCTTCATGTTCAGCTCGTTGTCCTCGACGATCATGACCCGTTTGGGCATAGCGATCCGTTCCTTAAGCGTGCCTTCTGTATATAAGCTCTGCCGACGGTCGATTCCACAGGCCTTATTCTAGGCATGGTATGACGATTTGGTTGAAGAAAAGGTAACCTTGAAACGATGCGGCGCGAACCGACAAAAACCAATACCAGCGCGGCCAACGCGGAGGAAACGGCTGCGGCCGTGCTCGGCTGGCTCGCCAACGAGCCGGAGATGCTCGGGCGCTTTCTGGCTCTATCAGGCCTGCAAGCCAATCAAATGCGTAACGCCGTCAACGATCCAGGCTTTCTCGCGGGCATGATCGACTTCCTGATGGGTCACGAGCCCACATTGCTCGCGTTCTGCGAGGCGACGGATATCAAGCCGGAAACCGTGGCGGCGGCCTGGCAATACTATGCCGGACCTCAGCCCGGTTCCGGCGATTACTAGATGACCGAGGTCCTCGACATCTTCCCTGACCTATCGCATGTGCGCCTCGGCGACAGACCGCTTGTCGTCTGCGATGTGGACGACGTGGTGCTGCATTTCGCGGCTCCTTTCCAGGACTTTCTACGAGGGGAAGGCCATGAACTCCTCCCTCGCTCCTTTCGACTTACCGGCAACATCGTCACCGTCGAATCACAAGTCACCCTCGAACACGCGGATGTCCGCCGGCTGATCGAGGCCTTTTTCGAGGCGCAGGAAAGCTGGCAATTCCCCTTGGACCTCGTCGTCCAGACGCTTGAAGCGCTCTCCAAGGATGCCGACGTCGTTTTTCTGACCGCGATGCCGCCGCGCTACCGAGAACAGCGCCGCCGCCTTCTCGACCGGCTGGGATTGCTCTTCCCGTTGATCGCCACCGAGGAACCAAAAGGCCCGCTCATGCAGCGGCTGCATGCGCAACGCCCTCTCCCATCGGTCTTCATCGACGACATGCCGCACAACCTCCATTCCGTGCGGGATCACGTTCCCGCATGCCTCCTCCTTCATATGATGCCCGACTCACCGCTACATCTCCTCGCTCCGAAACCCGCTGAAGGTATCGTGCGGGCGATCGACTGGCCTCATGCAGCAGAACTCATCCAGGCGCATATCCGTTCCGAGGTCACCTGATATCAGAGCTCAAGCCGCATCAGAGGGCGGCCATCCTTGCGGCGGGCAACTTCCGAAAACCCAGCGGCCGCAAAAACCGTCATCGAGCCGACATAGAGACCGGGCGATTTCGATGTTTTCGCCTGTTCCATGGGACAGGCTTCGAGGATGCGCGCTCCGCTCTCCCGGGCAAAGCGGATCGCGACATCCACCATCCGATGACTGTTGCCCTTGCCGCGATGGCGGTTGCCGATGAAGAAACAGCTCACCGCCCAGACCGACAGGTCTTGCGCCTCCGCAGCCTCCAGCGGCCGTGACACGGTGCGAGGCGAGTTCCATTGCGGAACGTCGGCACGCGGTCCCACCTGTACCCAGGCGGCGGGCTGGCCGCCGACATACCCGAGCATGCCGGGTGGCGGTCCGGTCTCGATCCGGCGGCGGCTGAATTCCTTCTTGGCCGCACCGTCAAGCAGTTTTCGTTCCGCTGCCGGCATTCGAAAATAGGTACACCAGCAACCATAACAGGCGCCGCTCGGCCCGAAGAGCGCCACGAAATCGTCCCATCGCTCAGGCGTCAGTGGATAGGCTGCGAAGAGTTCCATGCCGTCTCGCATATCCCTTGAGACTCATAAGCGTAAGGCTTATGGTCGCAATGTTCAATCTTTGTTCCAGCCATGACATCTGCACCAGACACGACACCCGGCTTTTGTCGCGACTGCCTTGCGGAGCAGAAGGGGGAAGCACGCCGGTGCCGCGGTTGCGGCAGTCCCCGCCTCGTCTATCACAAGGAACTCTATGGGCTGACGCTGGCGCATATCGATTGCGACGCCTTCTACGCCACTGTCGAAAAACGCGACAATCCGGATCTTGCGGACAAGCCGGTGATCATCGGCGGCGGCAAGCGGGGCGTTGTTTCGACTGCCTGCTATATTGCGCGCATCAACGGCGTTCGCTCCGCCATGCCGATGTTCAAGGCGCTCGAACTCTGCCCGGACGCGGTCGTCATCCGGCCGAACATGGAGAAATATGTACAGGTGGGGCGTCAGGTGCGGCAGATGATGATGGATCTGACGCCATTGGTTCAGCCACTTTCCATCGATGAAGCCTTTCTCGAGCTGGCCGGAACGCAGCGGCTGCATAACGACCCGCCGGCGCGCACGCTTGCCAGGCTCGCTGCGCGGGTGCAGAGCGAACTCGGCATTACGATCTCGATCGGCCTTTCCTACTGCAAGTTCCTCGCCAAGGTTGCTTCCGATCTCAACAAGCCACGCGGGTTTTCCGTCATTGGCCGCGAGGAGGCCCTGGAATTCCTCAAAACCCGTCCGGTGACGACCATTTGGGGAGTGGGCAAGGCCTTCAACGCCACGCTCGAAGCTGACGGCATCCGCACCATCGGTCAGCTTCAGACGATGGAGGAGAGCGACTTGATGCGCCGCTACGGGAGCATGGGTCAGCGCCTTTATCGCCTGGCGCGAGGCATGGACGACCGTGAGGTACATCCGAACGAGGCGGCAAAGAGCGTCTCTGCCGAGACGACGTTCTTCGACGATATTTCGAGCCACGATGAACTGGTGCCGATTCTGCGCCGGCTTTCCGAAAAGGTCTCTGCTCGACTGAAGAAACATGGGATCGCCGGGCAAACCGTCGTCCTTAAGATGAAGACCGCAGACTTCAAAAGCCGGACACGCAACCGGCGGCTCGAGGATCCGACGCAGCTTGCAGACCGGATCTTCCGCACCGGCCTCTCCTTGATGGAACGGGAAACCGACGGCACCAAATTTCGCCTGATCGGAATCGGCGTCACCGATCTTAGCGATCCGGCCCTTGCCGATCCGCCGGACCTTGTCGACCGCCAGTCCGGCCGTCGCGCCGCGGCGGAAGCGGCGATGGACAAGCTGCGCAACAAGTTTGGCAAGGCGGCGGTGGAGACCGGCTATACCTTCGGGGACCGCCGTCGGGATCAATGAAATGTGATCCGTTTTCAACCATCACATTCGAACTTTTCGCCCCACGGAAAATCTTCGTTAAACCTCGTTAGCTAATATGCCGCCTGTGTATTGCGTATAGGGTCGGGACATGCTGCGTCGTATTGCGTTCGGAATTGGGCTCTTGTCGGCGACCGTGCTGTCGCATCCGGCTTTGGCGGAAGGCGCCCGCACACTTCAGATCATCGTTTCCAAGGACAAGCAGCAGCTGGTCGTCTATGACGGAGACGAGGTCGTGACCACCTCGAAAGTGTCGACAGGCAAGGCCGGCCACGCGACACCGAGCGGCATCTTTTCGATCCTCGAAAAGCGCAAATACCACGAATCGAATATCTATTCGAATGCGCCGATGCCCTGGATGCAGCGGCTGACATGGTCGGGTATAGCGCTCCACGAATCCAACAGCGTACCCAACTATCCGGCGTCGCACGGCTGCGTTCGCATGCCCGGCGCATTTGCAAAATCCCTCTTCCAGATGACCGAGCAAGGCGCGCATGTGATCATTACCGACGCGCCGGTCGAGCCCGAGCGGATCGACCATGCCGGTCTGTTTCGCCCCCGCAAACCGCTTCCGACCGGGCCTTTGATGTCCGACGTCGAGTTGCGAGCCTCCGCAATCCGCGCGGGCGACAAGCCCATCGAAGTAGCCATGAATGTCGTGCCGGGCAATCCTGCTGCCGTGCATCCGGTCCCCGCCCCCGCAATAGCCGCAGCAGACCCTGACGCTGCCCCGCTACGGATCCTGATCACCCGTCGAGGTGAACGGGAGACACTGATGGATGCCCAGTTGCTGCTTCAGGATTTGGGTTTCGAGACCGGCGGATCGGACGGATATTCAGGGCCGCTCACCCGACAAGCCATTGCCGGCTTCAAGCGCTGGAAAGGGCTTTCCCAAAAGGGGCCGCTGCTGACACCCGAATTTCTGGCGTCACTTTACGAAACAGCCGGCAAACCCCAGCCCCCTGCAGGGCAGATCATGGTGCGGCGGAGTTTCGAGCCGCTGTTCGAAGCACCGATCGGCATCAAGAATCCGGAAATCGCGCTCGGCACCCATTTCTTTACCGTGGACAAGGTGGAGCGTAACGCCGAAACCGCCGAATGGATCGCTCTGACGCTGCCGAATCAACTCGGCGAAGCAACCGAGCAGCGGCTTGGCATCACCGCCACCGAAGATCGCTCCGCGCCGGCAACCGCTGCCAGCGCTCTCGACCGGATCGAGATCCCAGCCGATATCCGCGACCGGATCGAGACGCTCATGACCGACGGCACATCGGTGACGATCAACGACCAGGGTATCGGGCCTGAGACCGGCAAGGGGACGGATTTCGTCACTGTCACCCATCCGCAGCGCCAAGCGGCGGTCCAGGCATCCGTTGCAAAGGTCCGCCCGGTGCGTCAAACGTCCGCCGCTTCGAAACTCCGCGGAATCGGGCTGTATTGAAGGCCTAAACCAGTTCCACGTCGAGAACGCCCGGTGCAGTCCTGAGTGCTGCGGCTATCTCTGGGGAAATGCGGTATTTCTCCGTCAACTCCACCTCGATCTCCCGCTTGCCGTCATCCTTGATGACGACGAAGGAGACGAGCCCGTCGCCCCTTGCGTTGAGATGCCGTGCAACCGCCTTCAACGGTCCGGAATCCCGAACGTAGACGCGCAGCGCCTTCTGCATCTGCACCGATTTCTCTTCCAGCGACTGGGCGGTCTGAATCCGCAGACCAATGCCTTCCGGCCGCTCTTCTGCCTGCACGGTAATCACCAGCGATTTGCCCGGCTCGAGGAGATCGCGATACTGCGCCAATCCCTCCGAAAACAGCACCGCTTCGAACTGACCGGACGAATCTGAAAACGCGACAATGCCCATCTTGTTGCCGGTGCGGGTTTTGCGTTCCTGCTTGCTCGTTACCGTTCCAGCCAGGCGGCCGGCCGTCGCGCCCTGCTTCACGGCAGCGGAGAAATCCGCAAACGTCTGAACGCGCATCTTGGCGAGCACGGCGGCATAGGAATCGAGAGGATGGGCCGATAGATAGAAGCCCAGGACCTGATACTCGCGCATCAGCTTTTCCGATGGAGTCCAGGGATTGAACTGCGGCAGGACAAGCTTTTCCGGACCGGCACTTGCTGAGGATCCGAAGAAATTCGACTGGCCGCTGACCTTCTCTTCCTGAGCGCGCTGCGCATAACCGATGATGCGGTCGAGGCCCCCGATGAGCTCTGCGCGGTCTATTCCGAAGCAGTCGAACGCGCCGGCCGAAATCAGGCTTTCCATCACGCGACGATTGATCTGCTTGGGGTCGATACGAAGGCAGAAGTCCTCAATGCTCTTGAAAGGCCGCTCGCCGCGCACCTGGGTGATGTGCTCAACGGCCGATTCACCCACGCCCTTGAGAGCCGCGAGCGCGTAGTAGATCTTGTTTTCACCCGTCTCGAAATGCCGGAAGGAGGTCTGGACGGACGGCGGAATGACGGCAATACCGAGACGACCAGCATCCTGGCGGAAGTCGTTCAGCTTTTCGCTGTTTGCCATATCGTAGGTCATGGATGCGGCAAGGAATTCGACCGGGTAGTGCGCCTTCATATAGGCCGTCTGGTAAGAGACGATCGCGTAAGCGGCGGCGTGCGATTTGTTGAAACCGTAGTTGGCGAACTTGGCAAGCAGTTCGAAGATGTTGTTGGCCTGCGGCTTGGAGACGCCGTTCTTGATGGCGCCATCGACAAAGCGTTCGCTCTGCTGGTCCATCTCCGCCTTGATCTTCTTGCCCATGGCGCGGCGCAGCAGGTCGGCCTCGCCGAGCGAATAGCCCGACAGGACCTGGGCGATCTGCATGACCTGCTCCTGGTAGACGATGACCCCTTGGGTCTCCTTCAAGAGATGGTCGATCATCGGATGGATCGACTCGATCTCCTCCTCGCCGTGCTTGCGGGCGTTGTAGGTCGGGATGTTTTCCATCGGGCCCGGACGGTAAAGGGCCACCAGCGCGATAATGTCCTCGATGCAGTCCGGCCGCATGCCGATCAGCGCCTTGCGCATGCCGGCACTTTCCACCTGGAACACGCCGACCGTCTCGCCGCGCGAGAGCATCTCGTAGGTCTTGGTATCGTCCAGCGGGATCTTGGCCAGATCGACCTCGATGCCACGCTTGCGGCAGAAATCGACCGCGGTCTTCAGGACCGTCAGCGTCTTCAGACCGAGGAAGTCGAACTTCACCAGGCCCGCCTGCTCCACCCATTTCATGTTGAACTGGGTGACCGGCATGTCGGAACGCGGGTCCCGGTACATCGGCACGAGCTTCGACAGTGGCCGGTCGCCGATGACGATACCGGCAGCGTGGGTCGAGGCGTGACGGTAAAGACCTTCGATCTTCTGGGCGATATCGAGGAGGCGGGCGACGACGGGCTCCTTGTCGGCCTCCTCCTGCAGCTTCGGCTCTTCCTCGATCGCCTTTGAAAGCGGCGTCGGGTTCGCCGGGTTGTTCGGCACCAGTTTGCAGATCTTGTCGACCTGACCATACGGCATTTCCAGCACGCGACCGACGTCGCGAAGCGCGGCGCGCGCCTGCAACGAACCAAAGGTAATGATCTGCGCAACCTGCTCGCGGCCGTATTTCTGCTGCACGTAGCGGATCACCTCTTCGCGGCGATCCTGGCAGAAGTCGATGTCGAAGTCCGGCATCGAGACGCGGTCCGGATTGAGGAAGCGCTCGAACAGAAGCGAGAAGCGCAGCGGATCGACGTCGGTAATGGTCAGCGCATAAGCGACCAGCGAGCCCGCCCCCGAACCACGGCCCGGACCGACCGGAATGCCCTGCTGCTTGGCCCATTTGATGAAGTCGGCAACGATCAGGAAGTAGCCCGGGAATTTCATCTTCTCGATGACGCTGAGCTCGAAATCCAGCCGTTCGCGATAATCCTCTTCGGTATAGCCGCGCGTCATGCCGAGGGTAGCGATGCGCTCTTCCAGACCCTCGATCGATTGGCGACGAAGTTCGTCCGCCTCGGCGCGCTCGGCTTCGGCCGGATCGTCCGTCGCGCCGGTGAACCTCGGCAAAATCGGATTGCGGGTCTTCAGGATGAAGGAGCAGCGCCTGGCGATCTCGACGGTGTTTTCCAGCGCCTCCGGCAGATCGGCGAAGAGGGCGGCCATTTCGGCCCGGCTTTTCAGATAGTGGTCCGGCGTCAGACGAAAGCGGCTGTCGTCGGAAACGATAGCATTGTGGGCAACTGCCATCAGCGCGTCATGGGCGTCGTAGTCAGCCTTGGACGGAAAGAAAGCCTCGTTGGTGGCGACCAGCGGTAGATCATGGTCGTAGGCGAGCGTCACCATCTTGTGCTCGTGGCGCCGGTCGTAGGAGCCGTGGCGCTGCAGTTCGACATACAGCCGATCGCCGAACATCTCCTTCAGCTTGAGCAGTCTTGCCTCGGCAAGCGTGGCATTGCCTTCCTTGAGGACCACGTCGACCGGACCGGTGCCGGCGCCGGTCAGCGCGATCAGGCCCTCGGTGCCGCCCTCTTCCAGCCAGGAGCGGCAGATATGGGTGGAGTGATGTCCCTCGCCGCCAAGATAGGCGCGGCTGATGAGGTCAACGAGCCGCTCGTAGCCGACGGCATTGGCCGCCAGCACGACGATCGCCGGCAGCTTGGCGAGCTGCTGGTGGCTGTTGCGCCGTTCGTCCGACTGGTCTTCCATGTCGATCGACAGCTGGCAGCCGATGATCGGTTGCAAGCCATCGCCGATCGCCTTCTGGGCGAATTCCAGTGCGACGAAGAGATTGTTGGTATCGGTGATGGCGATCGCGGGCTGATTGTCCGCCACCGCCTTGGAAAGAATCTTCTTGAGAGGCAGCGCCCCTTCAAGCAGCGAATAGGCAGAATGAACCCGGAGATGGACGAATTGCGGGGAAGCCGCCTGCTCTTCGGCTCCCGTGCTTGTCTGCGTCAAATCTGCCATGTCCGCGCCATACCCATTTCATGAATCGGGTCATTTTCCAGTGCGGCGTCCAGAGAGTCCAGTTCGGATTTCCTTGCTCAACGTCTTTCGGAGATGCGCTCCGAAATCACATTGCCATGACGATCATGGAAAGGCTGGCCACGAAGGTGGCGATGGAAGCAAATGCGGCAATGTCACGAAGAAGGTCAGTCATCGTCGTCTCCCTTGTTCCTTTATGTTTTCAATTTGTTCTCATTTTGTTTGAGAGTCAACAGCGGAACAAAACAGGAATTGGAGATTCTGCATTATGGTTAAGGTGGGCTCCTTTTCCTCCAGCATGAAACGCTTGATCAGGCGTCTGTAGATGGTTTCGCCGAGATGAAGCGGCGAGCGATCATCCAGCAACCGACGGCCCATGTAGCGCCGCCGCACCAGCCGCCCAAGACATCCGTGGGATAATGGACACCTAGATAAATCCGGCTGAATCCGATCAAGAGCGTGAGGAATATTGCGGCCGCGATCAGGAAAATACGCGTGGACCGATATGGCTGTGCTCGCGACAAAAGTGCGCCAAGCGTCAGATAGGTGACGGCAGAAAGCATCGCGTGTCCGCTTGGAAAACTGAGATCGTAGACCTCGATCAGATGCGGCACGATATCCGGCCTCGGCCTGGCGACGCCGAGCTTCAAGGCATTGCTGACCAGCCACCCGCCGAGGATCGATAGGAACATAAAGATGGCTATCGCCCTCTGCCGAGCCAAGAGAAGATAAATGGTTCCCATGACAGTCATCAGCGACAGGACGGTGGTGCCGCCGAGAGCCGTAATGTCATCGAGAGCGTGGCTAAGCCAATAGGGTCCCACCGGTGTCGACAGGTCAGCCGTCGTTCTCAGAGCAAGCAGAACGCGCTCGTCAAACGCACGTGTATCGCCTTCAACGACCTCACTTGTCAGGTTGAAGAAGAGGAACAGGCCTCCCGCCAGAAATGCGAACATCATCAGACCGATCGGCTCGAAGGTCATGAACCTTTCGACGATCCTCTGCCTCATCCGAGAGTGGAAGACCATGTTCTCCTTCCTGTCGTTCTTTGCTGGTCTCAGACCGTTAGCGCGTGCCGCGCCTCAGAAAGCGTCGGCGGGGCGATATTCCTGAAGCGCGCCTCGATCAGGCCATAGGCACCAAAGGCAAAAAGGCCAAGAGCAACCAGAGCATATAGAATGGAACCGAACGGCAGCTGGCGTATCCAGGCGAGCGCCTCCGCCGAACTCCCTGCTTGCGACGGATCGACCGCGACCGCCGCATAAATGAAGAAACCGCCGAAGATCAGAAAGACCGCGCCGCGCGCCACCAGCCCGTACATGCAAATGCCGTTCAGGACAGATCTCCGTTTCCAGTCGGGGTTAAAATATTTCAGGTAGCTTTTCTTCATTCCCTTGACGATCTGCGCCACTCCGGCTGCGATGATGGCAATGCCCACCACCCCCACCAGATAGGGACCGAAGGGCTGTTGCATCAACCATGCCGCCCAACTTTTTTCACCGCCCGCCTGGCTGCCGCCAAGCCCCACATCCAGTGCCTGCTCCATGGCATAAAGCGCCAGACCGGCATAAGTGGCGGCACTGACGAAAAGTGCAGCCCTTACCGCGTAGCCTTTGGCGTCGGGGGCGTGCCTGTCGGTGTTGAAGATTGCCTGCACCACCCGCCACAGGACAAAACCGATCAGCCCGACGCCGATCAGCCCCAGCCAGGTCGCTCCAAGCGGCTGCTCCAGGACGAGCTGCAGGGCCGATTTGGTGTCAGGTTCTCCGCCACCAAAACTGGTCAACAGCGCCATGCCTCCAATGAGGATATAAACGACACCGCGCGCAGCATAACCAAAGCGCGCCAGCCGTTCGAACTTCGCTTCCTTCAGCATCCGGCTCCTCCCATGAGGCAGGTGCAACGCATGTCTGCGGTCCCTGTTCCACCGGACGTTCAGGAGCGATCCGGAGAGGGTCTGGCGAGGCGAGCGAACTAAAGCCTCATGCCTTTGGCCTTGCCAGAGGCTCGTTACATCTCGACGACCTTGCCGCCTTCGATCGTTACGCGGCGGTCCATGCGCTGGGCAAGGTCATGATTGTGGGTGGCGATGAGGGCGGCAAGGCCCGATTGGCGAACCAGGGCTTCCAGGGCTTCGAAGACATAAGATGCCGTCTTCGGATCGAGATTGCCAGTCGGCTCGTCGGCCAGAAGCACGCGCGGCGCGTTCGCGACGGCTCGGGCGATCGCCACGCGCTGCTGCTCGCCGCCGGAAAGCTCCGCCGGGCGGTGATCGGCCCGGTGGCCGATGCGCATGTAGTCGAGGAGCTGGCTTGCGCGTTCCTTGGCTTCGGTCTTTGGAAGACCCGCGATGAGTTGCGGCATCATGATGTTTTCCAACGCCGAGAACTCAGGCAGGAGATGATGGAACTGGTAGACAAAGCCAATCTGGCTGCGCCGGATGGCCGTGCGCTCGTCGTCGCTCAGGTCGTTGCAGGGCTGACCGCCGATAAAAACTTCGCCGCCATCCGGATGTTCAAGCAAACCAGCCAGATGCAGCAGCGTCGACTTGCCGGTACCGGACGGGGCGACCAGTGCGACCGTCTCTCCACTTCTGAGTTCGAAGTCGGCTCCCTTGAGGATTGAAAGCGTGGTCTCGCCCTGGCCGTAAATGCGTTCGACACCAGAGAGTTGCAGGACGGATTTACGTGACAAGGATGCGGGTCCTATTCGTACCGAAGGGCCTGGACGGGATCGAGCTTCGAAGCCCGCCATGCAGGAAAGATCGTCGCGATGAACGAAAGCGCCAGCGCCATGATTACCACCGACAACGTTTCACTCAAGGTCATCTCGGCCGGCAATTGGCTCAGGAAATAAAGTTCCGGATCGAAGAGCACGGTGCCCGACAACCAGGAAAAGAACTGCCGGATGGACTCGATGTTGAGGCACACGAGGACACCCAACACCACGCCCGCGATCGTGCCGACAATGCCGATCGCCGCCCCGGTCATGAAGAAAATCCGCATGATCGCGCCGGCGCCTGCACCCATGGTGCGCAGGATCGCGATGTCGCTGCCCTTGTCTTTCACGAGCATGATGAGACCGGAAATGATATTGAGCGCTGCCACGAGCACGATCAGCGTCAGGATCATGAACATCACGTTCCGCTCCACCTGAAGCGCAGAGAAGAAGGTCTGATTGCGCTGGCGCCAGTCGGTGATGAATATCTGCCGCCCGGCGGCGGCTTCCACGAGCGGGCGTAAGGCATCGACATTGTCGGGGTTGTCGATAAAGAGCTCGATCGACTGCACGATGCCATCGGCATTGAAATAGAGCTGCGATTCCTCGAGTGGCATATAGATGATCGTCGCATCGTATTCCGACATTCCAATCTCGAAGATGCCGGATACCGGATAGGATTTCACACGCGGATTGACGCCCATCGGCGTCACGTCGCCCTCAGGGGAAATGAGTGTGATCTGATCCCCCGCACTCAGGCCCAGCTGCGCGGCAAGCCTTGAGCCGACAAGCACGCCCTGCCCCGAGGCAAAACCCACCATGTCGCCGGATTTCACATTTCCGGCGACCTCGGTCAGCTTTTCGAGATCTTCCGGACGGACGCCGCGGACCAGTGCTCCCGACCCCGCACCGCCGCGACCCGAAGCCAGCGTCTGACCTTCCACCAAGGGCAAAGCCATCTTTACCCCCGGGACGGCAGCGAATTTTCGCGTCAGTTCGGCGTAATCGTTGAAAGGACCGTCGATCGGCTGGACGATCATATGGCCATTGATGCCAAGGATGCGGGAAATGAGTTCGGTGCGGAAGCCGTTCATCACGGCCATGACGATGATGAGCGTCGCAACACCGAGCATGATGCCGACGAAGGAGAACCCAGCAATTACGGATATGAACGCTTCGCGCCGCCGAGAGCGGAGGTAACGCCAGGCGACCATGCGCTCGAAGGCCGAAAAAGGACCCGCCGAGGCGGAGCGGCCCGCCTTTTCCGTTTCACCATTCGTCGCGACGCTCGCCATTCAGTCTCCTCAACCTGCCCAGTCTCTGTCTTTCGCAGCTCCAGAGACAAGATCTGGAACTGCTCCGGCAAATCGCCGTATCAGGCTCCGGCGAGCTTGTTCATGGCCGCTTCGAGAGTGAGCACTTCGCGCTCGCCCGTCTTGCGGTCCTTGAGCTCCACCTCGCCGTTGGCGGCGGAGCGCGGGCCGACAATCACCTGGAACGGCACACCGATCAGATCGGCCGTGGCGAACTTGGTTCCGGCGCGCTCATCCGTATCGTCATAGAGCACGTCCTTGCCAATCGTCGTGAGCCCGCTATGGACGGTCTCGGAAAGGCGGTCGCAGGCTTCGTCGCCGGGCTTCATGTTGATCACCACGACGTCGAAAGGCGCCACCGATGCCGGCCAGATGATTCCGTTCTCGTCATGCGATGCTTCGATGATGGCGGGAACAAGGCGGGTTGGTCCGATACCATAGGACCCCATGTGGACAAGATGTTCCTTGCCATCCGGGCCTTGCACCTT
Source organism: Neorhizobium alkalisoli (assembly GCF_002968635.1). Lineage (GTDB taxonomy): Bacteria > Pseudomonadota > Alphaproteobacteria > Rhizobiales > Rhizobiaceae > Neorhizobium > Neorhizobium alkalisoli. The sequence continues at coordinate 40,940 of NZ_PVBN01000015.1, forward strand.
GGCGCCCATGGGCTCGGAATATTTGGTGCCGAAATAGAAGATATGGCCAACCTCGATGCCCCGGGCAGAAAGCCGGTCCCCTTCCGGGATGGCGTCAAACGCGGCCTCGTCATGCATTTCTGATGTCGCCGCATAAACGGACGTCCACTTGTCGAAGATGGCCTGGAGGCCTGCAACATCATCAAAATCGGTTTCTGCGCTCGGAATTTCGAAATTCACGAAATCCTTGTGGGAAAATACTTCCGACTCGCCGGTATCGGCCAGGATGATGAACTCATGGGAAAGGTTGCCGCCGATCGGGCCGGTATCGGCGCGCATGGGGATGGCGCGCAGCCCCAGCCGCGCGAAGGTGCGCAGGTAAGCGGCGAACATCTTGCGATAGGAATGTTCGGCAGCTTCCTTCGTCAGGTCGAAGGAATAGGCATCCTTCATCAGGAATTCACGGGACCGCATGGTGCCGAAGCGCGGACGGATCTCGTCGCGGAACTTCAACTGGATGTGGTAGAGATTGAGCGGCAGGTTCTTGTAGGATTTGACGTAGGACCGGAAGATGTCCGTGATCATTTCCTCGTTGGTGGGACCATAAAGCATCGGACGGTCCTGGCGGTCCTTGATGCGCAGCATTTCCTTGCCGTAGGCATCGTACCGACCGCTTTCCTGCCAGAGCTCGGCGGACTGCAGCGTCGGCATCAAAAGCTCGGTCGCGCCGGCGCGGTTCTGCTCCTCGCGAATAATGGCGTTGACCTTGTCCAGAACCCTCTTGCCGAGCGGCAGCCATGAATAGATGCCCTGGCTCTGCTGGCGGATCATGCCCGCACGCAGCATCAGCCGGTGGGACACGATTTCCGCTTCCTTGGGGTTTTCCTTCAGAATGGGCATGAAATAGCGGGAAAGGCGCATCGAGATTTCCGAGGTTGCCGGGCCTACTTCTCGGTCGAGGATTCGGCCATTTTTTGAGGATATTCGCGCCGGTACATAGCGGTTTCAGGGGACGATGGGAACCCGCCCCTGCGGGAATCGCGTGAAAGCCAGCGATTCGGCGCTGGGACTGAAGATCGCGAAAAAGCGGAGATTTCGTGGCAAGTCAGGGACATTTGTGTCAACGGAAAAATTTTATTGGAGTGTGTCAAAAATACAAAAAAATCGAGTGACAAAGCCCAACCGTTGGGCTAGGTTCAGCTCACAAAAGAGGCAAGGAGTTCAAATTCTTGCCAATTCGCGGTCAAGTCTTGGGAGGATCAGATCTTAGGCGCGCTTGTTCGCTGCCCCGGCAACGGTTAAGGATCACGCGAAACTAGAAACAAGGCTTAACCGCCTTGTTTTTTTTTGCCTTGAAATCAGAGCTGCTTGCCTGATTGGACGTGCCCGCTATGCATCGGAAGCGTAACAAGAATATGACACGCTCCGCGAGCTGATCGTCTATTCGAAGTTTGGCACGATGTTCGGAATGTCGGTAATCCCGAAGCCGAACCAGGTCGAAGCAAGATGATAGGCAGCGTAAAGCGCAGCCGAGATCAGGGTCGTGAGTATCACGACACGGCCGCCACGGAATTTCGTAGGAGCGCTCTCGACCGTTCCGAGTGTCACCTCGCCGTCTTCCTGCTGGCTGCGATAGCCGAGCGGCAGGACCATGAAGAGCACGGTCCACCAAAGAATGAAATAGATGGCCGCGACCGTCAGCAGGGACATGATCTCTTTTCCGGGTTGAAGAAACAGGCGGCGTTATAGGACGAAAGCCGCTGAAGCTCAAACGGCGACGTCGGACGGGATGTCGCAGCCTGCCATCGTGAATCCGGCTCGGCACCGAACGCGCGGAAACCATTGTGTTTTCCGCAGTCTTCGGACTGGTTCAGACCTCTTCGAGCTCGACCAGCGTACCGTTAAAATCCTTGGGATGCAGGAAGATGACCGGTTTTCCGTGGGCGCCGGTTTTCGGGTTGCCGTCACCCAGCACGCGCGCGCCGCCGGCCTTCAGCCGGTCGCGCGCAGCCAGGATATCCTCCACTTCGTAACAGATGTGGTGCATGCCACCTGCCGGGTTCTTCTCCAGGAAAGCTGCGATGGGCGAGCCCGCGCCAAGCGGCTCGAGAAGCTCGACCTTGGTATTTTCAAGCTCCACGAAGACCACCGTGACGCCGTGTTCCGGAAGAGCCTGGGCTTGGGAGACGCGCGCACCCAAAGCGTCGCGATAGGTCGCGGTGGCAGCGGACAGGTCCGGCACCGCGATGGCTATGTGATTGACGCGTCCGAGCATGACCTCTTCCTTCCGGTCTCTCCGTTCACAGTCGCGTCACGAATACCGTCACGACCGGTTTCTTGCCCCATGTCTCGTTGGCGGCGGCGCGCACCGCCCGGCGGACCGCCTCGCGCAGCAGGTCGAGATCCTTGCGGCGCGCGCGAGGAATGCTTTCGATGGCCCCGAGCACGGCATCGTAGAGAGCATCCTCCATGTCCTCCCCCTCGTCATCGAATTCCGGCAAGCCAAACGATACCAGATCGGGATCCGTCAGGAACTCGTAGCGGTTGTCGAGAAGCACATTCACCGCGACATGACCGACATAGGAGAGCTTGCGCCGATCGCCGATGCCCATTTCTTCAAAATCGCCGATGAGCTTGCCGTCCTTGAATATACGGCCATGCGGTGCCTCGTCGACGACTTCAGCCGGTCCTGGCGCAAGGCGGAGTATATCGCCATTGCGCACCCGCGGTATGGTCTTGATGCCGGCCGATGCGGCAAGTTCGGCTTGCGCCGTCAGGTGTGCCGCCTCGCCATGCACGGGCACCAGGATCTGCGGTCGCGTCCATTCGTACATCTTGAGGAGTTCGTTGCGGCGCGGATGACCCGAGACATGCACCAGCGCGTCTGAATCGGTGACAACCTTGACGCCCTGTTCGATGAGACCGTTCTTGATTTCTATGATGGCCTTTTCGTTGCCCGGAATGGTACGCGAGGAGAAGACCACCGTGTCTCCGGCCGACAAAGCGACGTTGCGCATCTCGTCGCGCGCGAGCTTGGCAAGCGCTGCGCGCGGCTCGCCCTGGCTGCCGGTGAGGATCACGACGATCTTGTCGCGCGGAATATAGCCGTACTCGTCTTCGGCTATGAATGGCTTCAGGCCTTCCATTATGCCGATGTCGCGGGCGACATCGACGACACGCTTCAAGGAACTTCCGAGCAGCAGCACCTCCCGGCCTGCGGCTTCAGCGGCCTGCGCGATCGAGCGGATGCGGCCGACATTCGATGAAAAGGTGGTGATTGCGACGCGGCCTTCCGCCCCTTCGATCACCTTGCGCAGGCCCTCGGAGACCTCCTCTTCCGAAGGCGACACACCTTCGCGCATCGCATTGGTCGAGTCGCACATCAGAGCCAGTACGCCCTCGTCACCAAGTTGGCGGAACCGCTGCTCATCGGTCAGGGGTCCGAGCGTCGGCGCTGCGTCGATTTTCCAGTCGCCGGTATGTATGACATTGCCGAGCGGCGTGCGGATGACGAGCGACATCGGTTCAGGGATCGAATGATTGACCCCTACCGCTTCGATTTCGAAGGGGCCGATGCTGATGCGGTCACCCGCATTGAAGATCGTGACCGGAATATCGGCGCGGGAGCCCTCATAGTTTCGCTTCGCTTCCAGCATGCCCGCCGTGAACGGCGAGGCATAGACCGGCACGTTGAGACCCGGCCACAGATCGTTCATCGCACCATAGTGGTCCTCGTGGGCATGTGTGATGATCATGGCCTTGAGGTTATTGCGCTGTCCGGCGAGATAGCGGATGTCGGGGAGAACCAGATCGACACCCGGCAGGTCGAGTCCCGGGAAGGTGACCCCGCAATCGACCATGATCCACTGGCGCTTCTCCGGCGAACCATAGCCGTAGAGGGCGAGGTTCATGCCGATCTCGCCCACGCCGCCGAGCGGCAGAAACACCAGTTCTTCCTGTTTTGCCATTTCTCTCTTATTCCGTTTTGTCGAAAAATACATCACCCGCAGCAATCGGCAAAATCTTGCCGTGCCCGGTTTCAAGCATCAGAAAACCCTTGTCATCGATACCTGCGAATGTGCCCACAAGCGAGCGGTCGGACAGGTTTACGGTGATTTTTTCGCCGATGCCGCAGGCGACGGCACGCCAGCGACTGCTGATCTCTGCCATCCCACGCCCCTCATCCCAAACCTTCAGAACTTCAGCCATCTCTCTGAAGAGATGTGCAAAAACCTCCTCCGGAGAAGCACCGAATCCATGATCGGCAAGCCGCGTGACACCATAGGGCACTTCCTGAGGCATATGGCGGATATTGATGCCGATACCGATGACGAGCGCGCGGCGGCCATCCGGCAACCCCTCGCCTTCCAGAAGAATACCGCAGGTCTTCTTGCGGCCGATCAGGATATCATTCGGCCATTTGACTTCGATCGGCTCGCGGCCCGGCGGCAACACGGCGCGGATCGCCGCATGGGCGGCGACAGCGACGGCCAAAGGCAGCGAGGCCAGACGCTCCGGAGGAGCCGGGTCGATCAACAGCAAGGAGGCGTAGAGGTTACCCGGTTCAGAAGTCCAGGCACGCCCGCGCCTGCCACGCCCGGCAAGCTGACGGCCGGCGGTGATCCACAACAAACCGAAATCGCCCGCGCGAGCGCGGGCGAGACATTCGCTGTTTGTGGAACCGACTTCGCTCAGAGCTTCGTGGCGAAACTCATCAAGGGAAAACCGGTTGCCCCGAGCTGTCATCCTCAGAAGAAGGACTTGGCTGCTGCATTTGCAGCAATGCCGATCGGGCCACCGAAGAGTACGTAGGCCGTGACGAAGAGCCCGGAGAGACCGAAGACCAGGCGCAGTTCTCCGGAAATGCGGGCGAACTCACCCTGGGCTTCATCGAACCACATCAGCTTGACGATGCGCAGGTAATAGTAGGCACCCACGACCGAAGAAAGCACGCCGATGATCGACAACGCATAGAGCTTGGCTTCGATCGCTGCCACAAACACGAAATACTTGGCGAAGAAGCCGGCCAGCGGCGGAATACCCGCCATCGAGAACATCAGCGCCGTCAGCACGATCGCCATGAACGGCTTGGTGGACGAAAGCCCGGCGAGATCATCCACGTTTTCGACATTGCCGCCTTCCTTGCGGCGCATCGCCATGATGCAGGCGAAGGTTCCAAGCGTCATGACCATATAGATCGTCATGTAGAGCACGACGCCGGAGACGCCGGTTTCGGAACCTGCAGCGAGGCCTACCAGGGCGTAACCCATGTGGCCGATCGACGAATAGGCCATCAGCCGCTTGATGTTGCGCTGGCCGATCGCGGCGAAGGAGCCGAGCAGCATCGAGGCGATCGATACGAAGACGATGATCTGGCGCCAGTCTGTCAGGATCGGCAGGAAGGCCTCCGACACGATGCGGACGAGGATCGCCATCGCGGCGACCTTCGGACCGGCGGCAAAGAAGGCGGTGACCGGGGTCGGCGCGCCTTCATAAACGTCCGGCGTCCACATGTGGAACGGCACAGCCGAGATCTTGAAGCAAGCACCGGCGAGTATGAAGACCATGCCGAAGATGAGGCCCATGTGCCGGGGCTCGGAGCTCAGTATCCCGGCAATTTCGTCAAAACCGGTATTGCCGGTGAAGCCGTAGACCAGCGACATGCCGTAGAGCATCATGCCGGAGGACAGGGCGCCAAGGACGAAGTACTTGAGGCCCGCCTCAGTCGAACGGATGCTGTCGCGGTTAAAGGCGGCGATCACATAGAGCGCCAGCGACATCAGTTCGAGGCCGAGATAAAGCGCAATAAGGTCATTCGCAGAGATCAGCAGCATCATGCCGAGCGTCGAGAGGACCAGCAGAACCGGAAATTCGAACCGGTCGAGTTGATCCGACTGGGCGCGGCCGACGGACATGACCATGGCGACGATCGAGCCCATCAGAGCGAGGACCTTCATGAACCGGGCGAACGGATCGAGCATGAACGCGCCGCCATAGGCTTCGCCCTCGCCGGGCATGAAGATCAGCCAAAGTCCGGCCACCAGAAGCAGCGCCACCGCAAGACCGGTGACCGTTGGCGTCGACTTGTCGCCGGAGAAAACGCCGATCATCAGGAGAGCCAGCGCGCCCACGGCCAGAATGATCTCCGGCATTGAGAGCTGCAGGCTTAGGGAGAGTATTTCAGCGGTCATGTCCTGTCGTGTCCCGTCTCAGTGCACATTGAGTGCAAGGTCTTTCGCCGCCTGCAGGGCTGCGGAATAATTGTTCACCAGCTGATCTACCGAGGCCGCCGTCGCATCGAAGATCGGAGCCGGATAGAAGCCATAGAAGATGGTGAGCGCGACCAGCGGATAGAGAATGACCTTCTCACGCGCCGAAAGGTCGAGCAGACCTTTGAGGCTTTCCTTCTCCAGCGCGCCGAAGATCACCCGGCGGTAGAGCCAGAGTGCATAGGAGGCCGAGAGAATGACACCCGTGGCAGCGAAAAGCGCAACCCAGGTATTGACCCGGAAGACGCCGATGATCGTCAGGAATTCCCCGACGAAACCAGAGGTGCCCGGCAAGCCGACATTCGCCATCGTGAAGACCATGAAGGCGACGGCGTATTTCGGCATGTTGTTGACAAGCCCGCCATAGGCCGCAATTTCGCGGGTGTGGAGGCGATCATAAACGACGCCGACGCAAAGGAAGAGCGCGCCGGAGACGATGCCGTGCGACAGCATCTGGAAGAGCGCTCCCTGCAGGCCCTGCACGTTGGCCGCAAAGATACCCATCGTGACGTAGCCCATATGAGCCACGGAGGAATAGGCGATCAGCTTCTTGATGTCGTCCTGCATCATCGCGACCAGCGAGGTGTAGATGATCGCAAGCACCGAGAGTGTGAAGACGAAGGGCGCGAAATAATCGGACGCCAAGGGGAACATGGCGAGCGAGAAGCGCACGAAACCATAGCCTCCGAGCTTCAGCATGACGCCGGCCAGGATGACCGAGCCAGCGGTCGGAGCCTGGACGTGCGCGTCCGGAAGCCAGGTATGGACCGGCCACATCGGCATCTTGACCGAGAAGGCCGCGAAACAGGCGAGCCAGAGCCAGGTCTGCATGCCGCCCGGGAAGCCGTACTTCAACAGTTCGGTAATGTCGGTCGTGCCGGTCTGCCAATACATGGCCATGACGGCGAGCATCATCAGCACCGAACCGGTAAGCGTGTAGAGGAAGAACTTGTAGGATGCGTAGACCCGGTCCTTGCCGCCCCAAACCCCGATGATAACGAACATCGGAATAAGCGTCGCTTCGAAGAAGACGTAGAAAAGTACGATGTCCAGCGAAACGAAGACGCCGACCATGACCACTTCCAGGAGGAGGAAGGCGATCATGTATTCCTTCAGGCGCTTGCCCACGGAGTCCCAGCTGGCAAGCACGCAGAAGGGCATCAGGAAGGTTGTGAGGATGACGAACAGCATGGATATGCCGTCGACGCCCAGATGATAGGAGATGCCGGTGCCGAGCCAAGCATGCTTCTCGACCATCTGGAAGCCGGGATTGGAATTGTCGAAACCGATCCAGATGAACAACGATACCACGAAGGTGAAGGTCGTCGTGAACAGGGAGACATTCAGGATGTTGCGGCGACCGTAGGTGCCCTCCTCCCGCGTGAGCAGCAGAAGCAGGACGCCGACCAGCGGCAGGAAGGTGACCGTCGAGAGAATTGGCCAGTCGGTCATTAGATTGAGCTCCCGAGCATCATCCAGGTGACGAGGGCGGCGATGCCGATCAGCATCGCGAACGCATAGTGATAAAGGTAACCGGACTGCAGCTTGACCACCCGGTTGGTGACGTCGACGACACGGGCGGCAACGCCGTTCGGGCCGTAGGTATCGATGACACCGATGTCACCCTTCTTCCACAGGAACCGGCCAAGCGCCTTGGCGGAACGGACGAAGAGGAAGTCGTAGAGTTCGTCGAAGTACCATTTGTTCAGCAGGAACTCGTAGAGAACCTTTTGCGACTGCGCCAGACGACGCGGCATCGAAGGCGACTTGATATACATGTACCAGGCCGTCACGAAGCCGAGCGCCATCGCTATGAACGGGCTCCACTTCACGAGCCCCGGCACGTGATGGAATTCTTCAAGAATTTCGTTTTCCGGCAGCGTGAACAGGGCGCCTTTCCAGAACTGCGCATATTCGTGGCCGAAGAAATGACCTTCGAAGAGAACACCGGCCAGAACGGCACCTATTGCGAGAAGGTAGAGCGGCACGAGCATGACCATCGGCGATTCATGCACATGGTGCATCACGTCGGCGGAGGCGCGTGGCTTGCCGAAGAAGGTCAGGAAGGCCAGGCGCCAGGAATAGAAGCTGGTGAAAAGCGCTGCGATCACCAGGAGCGTGAAAGCGATACCGGATACTGCCGAATGGGAAGCATAGGCGGACTCGATGATCACGTCCTTGGAGAAGAAACCGGCGAAGCCGAACATCGTGCCGGGGATGCCGACGCCGGTGAGCGCAAGCGTGCCGATCGTCATCATCCAGAAGGTGATCGGGATATGCTTCCTCAAGCCACCCATGTAGCGCATGTCCTGCTCGCCATCGACGGCATGGATGACCGAGCCGGCACCTAGGAACAGCAGAGCCTTGAAGAACGCGTGCGTGAAGAGGTGGAAGATCGCCGCGCCATAGGCACCGACCCCCAACGCCACGAACATATAACCGAGCTGCGAGCAGGTCGAATAGGCGATGACGCGCTTGATGTCGTTCTGCACCAGGCCGACTGTCGCTGCGAAGAATGCGGTGATCGCCCCGATAAACGTCACGACGGTGAGCGCGTCATGCGACAGTTCGAAGATCGGCGACATACGGGCGACAAGGAAAACCCCGGCCGTGACCATGGTTGCGGCATGGATGAGCGCCGACACCGGTGTCGGGCCTTCCATGGCATCCGGCAGCCAGGTGTGCAGCAGGAACTGCGCCGACTTGCCCATGGCGCCCATGAAGAGCAGCAGGCAGACAACGGTTATCGCGTTGGCCTTGTCGAGCGTCATGCCGAAGATGTTGATGATCGCCTGTCCAGCCTCCGGCGAGCCTTCGGCCGGCAGGTAGCTGGCGGCTGCAGCAAAGATCGTCTCGAAGCTGATCGAGCCAAATAGGACGAACACACCGGCGATGCCGAGTACGAATCCGAAGTCGCCGACGCGGTTGACGATGAAGGCTTTCATGGCCGCGGCCGAAGCCGACGGCTTCTTGTACCAGAAGCCGATCAACAGATAGGACGCGAGACCGACGCCTTCCCAACCGAAGAACATCTGGGCGAGGTTGTCGGCGGTCACCAGCATCAACATGGCGAAGGTGAAGAGCGACAGATAGGCGAAGAAACGCGGCCGATGCGGATCGTGGTGCATGTAGCCGATCGAATAGATGTGCACCAGCGACGACACGGTATTGACGACGACGAACATGACTGCCGTCAGCGTATCGACGCGGAAAGCCCATTCGACGTCGATGCCGCCGGACTGGATCCAGCGCATCACTTCGACCTTGATGACCTCATGGCCGTCGCCATGGGCAAGTGCGATATTGAAGAAGACGATCCAGGACAGGATTGCCGCGATCACCATGAAGCCGCTGGTGACGTATTCGGACGCCTTGGCACCGATCGAGCGGCCGAACAGGCCGGCGATCAGGAAGCCGATCAGGGGAAGGAAGACGATTGCCTTGTAGATCATGACCTGATCAGCCCTTCATCATATTGACGTCTTCGACGGCGATCGAACCACGGTTGCGATAGAAGACGACGAGAATTGCAAGACCGATGGCCGCTTCCGCAGCAGCAACGGTCAGAATGAACAATGCGAAGACCTGGCCGACGATGTCGTTCAGGAAGGAGGAGAAGGCCACCATGTTGAGGTTGACCGAAAGCAGGATCAGTTCGACCGACATCAGGATGATGATGACGTTCTTGCGGTTCAGGAAGATGCCGAACACGCCGAGAATGAACAGGATGGCGCTGACCGTGAGATAATGGGAAAGTCCGATTTCCATTTCTTTTTCCTTTTTCCGCCTCAGACGCCCTGACCCGGCTTGACCTTGACCACCTCGACGGCGGTCGCGGGCGTACGGGCCACCTGCTTGGAAATATCCTGGCGCTTGATGTTGGTGCGGTGACGCAGCGTCAGCACGATCGCGCCGATCATCGCCACCAGCAGAACAAGGCCGGCGATCTGGAAGAAATACACATAATTCGTATAGAGCACGTCGCCGAGGGCGGCAGTGTTGGTGCGCTCCGCCGGGTTAGGGATCGGCATGGTTATCGACCGAGCCGCATCAGGGGTCAGGACGCTGCCGCCGATGACGACGATCAATTCCGCCGCGACGATCAACCCGATGAGTATCCCGACCGGCGCGTATTGCAAAACGCCCGAGCGCAGTTCTGCGAAGTCGATATCGAGCATCATGACCACGAAGAGGAAGAGAACCGCGACCGCGCCGATATAGACGACCAGCAGGATCATCGCCAGGAACTCGGCACCCGTCAGCAGGAAGAGCCCGGCCGCGTTGAAAAAGACGAGGATGAGGAAGAGCACCGAGTGAACGGGGTTTTTGGCCGAAATGACCATAAACGCCGACGCCACCGCGATGAACGCGAAGAGATAGAAGAAGATAGCCTGCAGACCCATCGTGGTGCCTTTTCGTCCCTCACCGGGACCGGAGCGAATGCTCCTTCCCGTCGAAACCCGGTCGCGTCCTACGCACCGGGCACTTTATCCAGAAATCATCGGCGCACTGCCCGCAAATGCGGCGGCACCGACAGATGCGTCCCGCTCTTAGCGATAGGGCGCATCCAGAGCGATATTGCGGGCGATCTCCCGCTCCCAGCGGTCGCCGTTCTCGAGAAGCCGCGCCTTGTCGAAGTAAAGTTCTTCGCGGGTCTCGGTCGAGAATTCGAAGTTCGGTCCCTCGACGATCGCGTCGACCGGGCATGCCTCCTGGCAGAAACCGCAATAGATGCACTTCACCATATCGATGTCGTAGCGCACGGTGCGGCGGGTGCCATCGTTGCGGCGCGGACCTGCTTCGATGGTGATGGCTTGAGCAGGACAGATCGCCTCGCAGAGCTTGCAGGCGATGCAGCGCTCTTCACCGTTCGGATAACGACGAAGCGCGTGCTCGCCGCGGAAGCGTGGCGAATAATACATCTTTTCGAACGGGTAGTTGATCGTTGCCTTCTGCTTGAAGAAGTAGCGCATCGATAGGAAGAACGCGCCTACAAACTCCTTGAGGAACAACGAATTAATGGCTTGGCCGAGACTTGCCATCCTTATTCTCCAATGATGCCGGAAGCCAACATGGCCATGGTCATGCCCATCCTGTCAGCTTCAGCACGAATGCGGTGATGATGACCATTGCAAGCGACAGCGGCAGGAACACCTTCCAGCCAAGGCGCATGAGTTGGTCGTAGCGGTAGCGAGGCACGAAAGCCTTCACCATTGCAAAGAGGAAGAAGACGAACGATCCCTTCAGCACGAACCAGATAATGCCGGGGACCCAGTTGAGCACGGCGATATCGAGCGGCGGCAGCCAGCCACCCAGGAAAAGGATCGTCGTCAGCGAGCAGATGAGCAGGATGGCGGCATATTCGCCGAGCATCAGCATCATGTACGGAGCGGAGGAATATTCCACCATGTAGCCCGCAACCAGTTCCGATTCCGCTTCCGGAAGATCGAATGGCGGGCGATTGGTTTCCGCCAATCCCGAGATGAAGAAGATCACGAACATCGGGAACAGCGACAGCCAGTGCCAGTCGAGGAAGGAATTCGGCAGGCCCACCATGGTGCCGAGACCGTCCTTCTGGGCATAAACGATGTCTGAGAGGTTCAGCGAACCCACGCAGAGAAGAACCGTCACGATCACAAAGCCGATCGATACTTCGTAAGACACCATCTGTGCCGCAGAACGCAAAGCGCCGAGGAATGGATACTTCGAGTTCGAGGCCCAGCCCGACATGATGATGCCGTAGACTTCAAGCGAGGAGATCGCGAAGACATAGAGGATGCCGACGTTGATGTTGGCAATCACCCAGTTCTCATTGAGCGGGATGACCGCCCAGGTCGCAAGCGCCAGTGTCACGGACACGAGCGGAGCCAGAAGGAAGACGCTCTTGTTGGCGCCAGCCGGAATGATCGGCTCCTTGAAGACGAACTTCAAAAGATCGGCGAAGGACTGGAACAGGCCGAAGGGGCCGACGACGTTCGGACCGCGGCGCAACTGGACGGCAGCCCAGATCTTGCGGTCGGCAAGCAGGATATAGGCGATAAAGACGAGCAGGCAGACCAGCAGCAGCAGCGACTGTGCGACCATAATCAGGCCCGGCCAGACATAGATGGAAAAGAACGAGTCCATGTTCAAAATTACTCCGCCGCAGCCTGGAAATTGTTGCGGGCCAATGCCGAGCACTCGGCCATCACTGCCGAAGCTCGTGCAATCGGGTTCGTCAAATAGAAGTCTTTGATCGGCGACGCAAACCCGGACTTCGTCATCCCACCGGGTTTTTGACCAAGTGCGGCAATTTCGTTCACCGAACCCGCTGCGATCTCGTCCAGGGCGGCAAAATGCGGGTAGTCCGCATAAAGTTTCGCACGCAGAGCCGGCAACGAATCGAACGGCAGCTTATTTCCGAGCACATCCGAAAGAGCGCGCAGAATTGCCCAATCTTCACGAGCGTCGCCCGGCGCAAAGCCCGCGCGCGTGCTCATCTGGACCCGGCCTTCGGTATTGACCCAGGTACCGGACTTTTCCGTATAGGCCGCACCGGGCAGGATGACGTCGGCATTGTGCGCACCGGCATCCCCGTGGCTGCCGATATAGACGGTAAACTTGGCACCCTTCTTCGAAAAATCGAGCTCATCGGCGCCGAGCAGGAAGAGCACGTCCGTGTCGCCCAGCATTTGTGCAGCAGTGCCGCCCTTGGTTCCCGGTACGAAGCCGAGATCGAGGCCGCCGACGCGGGCGGCAGCCGTGTGCAGCACCGCAAAGCCGTTCCAGTCTTCCGTCAATGCGCCGACCGAGCCTGCGAGCTGGGCGGCGGCGGCAAGAACCGCAGCACCATCCGGACGCGCGAGAGCTCCCTGCCCTACGATGATCATCGGGTTCTTGGCATTGCGCAGCTTGTCCACAAAGCTGTTCGCACCGGAGGCAAGCTCGGAAAGCGTTTCCGGGCCGGCGCCGAGATAGTCGTAGACGTACCGCAATTCGCTAACTTCGCCGATCACGCCGATCGGGAAGTTGCCTCTGCGGAAACGCTTGCGAATGCGGGCGTTGAGAACGGCGGCTTCGAGGCGCGGATTGGCGCCGATGAGAAGCAGCGCTCCCGCCTGTTCAATGCCTTCAATCGTCGGATTGAAGATGTAGCTTGCACGGCCGAGCGACGGATCAAGCGCCGTCCCGTCCTGCCGACAGTCGAGGTTTTCCGATCCGAGCGAACGGATCAGCTCCTTCAAGGCATACATTTCTTCGACGGATGCCAGGTCGCCGGCAATCGCGCCGATCCTGTCGGCAGAGGCCGAGGAAACCGCAGCCTTGATGGTGCCGAAGGCTTCGCCCCAGGATGCAGCCTGAAGGCGGCCATTCCTTCGAACATAGGGGCGGTCGAGACGCTGGGTCTTCAGACCATCCCAGATGAAGCGCGTCTTGTCGGAGATCCACTCTTCGTTCACCTGCTCATTGACGCGCGGCATGATGCGCATCACTTCGCGGCCGCGGGTGTCAACACGGATGGCCGATCCGACCGCATCCATGACGTCGATCGATTCCGTCTTGCCTAGCTCCCAGGGACGCGCGGTGAAGGCGAAGGGGCGCGAGGTCAGCGCTCCAACCGGGCAAAGGTCGATGACGTTGCCCTGCAGCTCGGAAGTCATGGCATGTTCGAGATAGGTGGTGATTTCGGCATCTTCGCCGCGGCCGATGAGACCCAGTTCGGAAATGCCGCCGACTTCCGTCGTGAAGCGGACGCAACGCGTGCAGTGAATGCAGCGGTTCATCACCGTCTTGACGAGCGGGCCGATATACTTGTCTTCGACGGCGCGCTTGTTTTCCGTATAGCGCGAGCTGTCGATGCCGAAGGCCATCGCCTGGTCCTGTAGATCGCATTCGCCGCCCTGGTCGCAGATCGGGCAATCCAGCGGATGGTTGATCAGCAGGAATTCCATCACGCCTTCGCGGGCCTTCTTGACCATCGGCGTATTGGTGAAGATTTCCGGCAGTTCGCCGTTCGGGCCACCGCGAACGTCGCGCACGCCCATGGCGCAGGACGCCGCCGGCTTCGGCGGTCCGCCCTTCACCTCGATCAGGCACATGCGGCAATTGCCCGCGACCGAAAGACGTTCGTGGAAACAAAAGCGCGGTACCTCGGCGCCGGCTTCCTCGCACGCCTGAAGCAGCGTGAAATGATCCGGAACCTCGATCTCCTTGCCGTCTACCTTCAGCTTTGCCATCGTATCACTTACGTCCCTAGTTCCATCCCTTGAGCCAAAAGCCCGGGACATAATCCTTTATTTCAACAGAGCTTTCGCCTGGCCGACCCAGTCGTCTCGCTTGATGCGCCCTTCGAAACCCAATTCCTTGTCAAAACGGGCGATGTCCGCATCCTTCCAGGCCGCGATCTGAGACACGCTCGTCACGCCGAGCCCCTTCAAGACCGCTTCCAGTTTTGGTCCGATACCGGAAATCCGTTTCAAATCATCGGCGCCGGACACGACTGCCGGCTTTCTTGCAACCGCCTTTTTGGCTTTGGCAACGGTGTTTGCCTCGGCCTTAACTTTAACAGGAGCATCAAGTTGCACGGGCTTTGCGACGACCTTCTTCTCGGTGGCGGGCTTACGGACCGGCTTTGCCTTGGGCTTTTCCGAGGCCGCGCCGGATGTCTTGGCAACGGGAGGCGCCTCGACGGCAGTTGCGGCAACCGGAGTGGTCGCCTCCGGCGTTTCCACAGCCGAGGCTTCGGCCTGCTTCTCAGCACCCCTCTGGCCGGCGGTTTCCATCGCTCCCTGCAGGGCTCCGAAGAAGGCGCTTGCCATCTGGTTCGCCAAACCGAAGCCTATCGCAGTCGCTGCGGCCACGGCGGCTGCCGAGTGGGCAAACAGCGGATTAAGCGACAGTGCCTCGGAAAAATCAGGCGCGCGTGCGCGATCAAGCGCCGGATCGTCCGCCGCCTCTATCTTCCGCTCGTCACCCTTCTTGGCCAAGTGCTTACTCCGCGGCTTCCATGACGGCGCCATGCGCCATGGCGTTGTAGGTATACTGGTCGATGCGCGCCTCGATCTCCGGCCGGAAATTGCGGATGAGGCCCTGGATGGGCCAGGCAGCCGCATCGCCGAGCGCGCAAATGGTGTGCCCTTCGATCTGCTTCGACACCTGCAAGAGCATGTCGATCTCGCGCTTCTGGGCGTTGCCCTTCACCATGCGCTCCATGACGCGCCACATCCAGCCCGTGCCTTCGCGGCAAGGCGTGCACTGTCCGCAGCTCTCATGCTTGAAGAATGCCGAGAGCCGGGCAATCGCCTTGATGACGTCGGTCGACTTGTCCATGACGATAATCGCGGCGGTGCCGAAGGACGACTTCTTGTCGCGCATTCCGTCGAAGTCCATAATCGCGTCGTCCATGTCCTCGCCCTTGATAATCGGGCAGGATGCGCCGCCTGGAATGACGGCGAGCAGGTTGTCCCAGCCACCGCGGATGCCGCCGGCATGCTTTTCGATCAGTTCACGGAACGGAATGCTCATGGCCTCTTCGACCGTGCATGGCTTGTTCACGTGGCCCGAGATCATGAAGAGCTTGGTGCCAACATTGTTCGGGCGGCCGATCGACGAAAACCAGCCGGCGCCGCGGCGCAGGATGGTCGGGGCAACGGCGATCGACTCGACGTTGTTGACAGTCGTCGGGCAGCCATAGAGGCCCATATTCGCGGGGAACGGCGGCTTCAGGCGCGGCTGGCCCTTCTTGCCCTCGAGGCTTTCGAGCAGCGCTGTCTCCTCGCCGCAGATATAGGCGCCGGCACCGTGATGAACGTAAATGTCAAAATCCCAGCCGTTCTTGTTGTTTTTACCCAACAATCCGGCGTCGTAACATTCGTCGATCGCCGCTTGGAGCGCCTCGCGCTCGCGCATATACTCGCCGCGCACGTAGATGTAGGCGGTGTGCGCAGTCATGGCAAAACCGGCAATCAAGCAACCTTCGATCAGCGTGTGCGGATCGTGGCGCATGATTTCGCGGTCCTTGCAGGTGCCGGGCTCGGATTCGTCGGCATTGACCACCAGGTAATGCGGACGACCGTCGCTTTCCTTCGGCATGAACGACCACTTGAGACCGGTCGGGAAGCCGGCACCACCACGTCCACGAAGACCGGAGGCCTTCATCTCGTTGATGATCCAGTCCCGGCCCTTCTCGATGATCTGCTTGGTGCCGTCCCAATGGCCGCGGCTCATGGCGCCCTTGAGCGACTTGTCCTTGAGGCCGTAGATATTGGTAAAGATGCGATCCTGATCTTTCAACATGATCTATTCCACAAGTCCGCCGAGATTGAGTCGGTCATTGTTTGGCATCATGCAGCCATTTTCGAAGGCCGCACAAGAATTCTCGATGATCACGACGGCTCACCTTCCGTCGTCGTCTTGCGCCGCGTGCGCTTCGGCTTCAAATCGCCCGATACCGCGCCCGGTTCCGGGGGAGCACCCTCCGCAGCGCTGCCTGCCGCCTTAGGATCGGGCTCGCTCTTCGCCGTGCCTGAAAGCGGCTGCTTCTCCGCAGCCTTGGCGCGCTTCTTGGCGCCTTCCTTGTCGGTTACCGGCGTCTTCAGGGTCGGATTGGTTTCCGGCGCCGTATCCTTCGGACGCCCGGCATCGGCCGGCGGTACGGTGGCGGCGGCAGTCTCTGCCAGGTCCCGCTGCGGCTCCAAGTTGGTGCGGACCGGCTTCACCTCTTCGAGAAGCGTCAGCGCGCCTCCTTCGGGTGCGGCGAAATGCCGGTCGATCTGCGGGCCTGGTTTGACCTGATCGCCCTTGCCTGCCTCAAACGCGTCGATGATCTCTTCCAGCCGCTCCGGCGTCAGATCCTCATAGGCATCCTTGAAGATGATGACCATCGGCGCATTGACGCAGGCGCCCTGACACTCGACTTCTTCCCACGACAAGGTGCCCTCGGCGTTCAACGCGAAGGGATCGTGATGGATCTTCTTCTGACAGACCTTCATGAGGTCTTCCGCACCACGCAGCATGCATGGTGTGGTGCCGCAGACCTGGATATGGGCGCGCGTACCGACCGGCTTCAGCTGGAACTGCGTGTAGAAGGTCGCAACCTCCAGGACGCGGATATAGGGCATGTCCAATCTGTTGGCGACATGCTCGATCGACGCCCGGGTCACCCAACCGTCCTGCTCCTGCGCACGCATCAGAAGCGGGATCACCGCGGACTGCTGCCGGCCTTCCGGATATTTCCTGATCGTTGCCTCGGCCCAGGCGGCATTCTCCTCGTTGAAGGCGAACGCTGCCGGCTGGACGCTATCTTCGGCTAATCGACGAACGGACATTCTTTTCCACGCCTTATCAGTTTATGGATCCACACCTGGTTTTCGTGAGCGTCACGAACTCGCAGGCATAGGCAGACTTCTCTTTCTGCATGAACACTATGAACTTTGTTCCATTGGGAACACTCGCCTTGATCTCATACCCGTCAGACAGGAGATCAGACATTGATCTCGATCCGCCGCTGACCGTCGAACCGCCGGACACCTGCGCCTGATCCTGCTGCGCGAAGGCAACGGGAGCCGCAAAGACCATTCCGGCAGCGACGATAGCTCGGATCATCAGCGGTCCACCTCACCGAACACGATATCCAGCGAGCCGAGGACAGCCGAAACGTCCGCCAACTGGTGCCCGCGACAGATGAAATCCATCGCCTGCAGATGGGCGTAACCCGGCGCGCGGATCTTGCAGCGGTAAGGCTTGTTGGTGCCGTCGGCCACCAGGAAGACGCCGAACTCGCCCTTCGGCGCTTCGACCGCCGCGTAAACCTCGCCGGCGGGCACGTGATAACCCTCGGTGTAGAGCTTGAAGTGGTGGATCAAGGCTTCCATCGAGCGCTTCATCTCGCCACGCTTCGGCGGCACCACCTTGCCATCCGGCGAAGAGAAAGGTCCGGTCTTGGCGTCGCCCAGCAGGCGATCGACGCACTGCTTCATGATCTTGCAGGACTCGCGCATCTCGATCATGCGGATGAGATAGCGATCGTAGCAGTCGCCGTTCTTGCCGATCGGGATATCGAAATCCAGCTCCGAATAGCACTCGTAGGGCTGCGCGCGTCGCAGGTCCCAGGCAGCGCCCGAACCGCGAACCATGACGCCTGAGAATCCC
Source organism: Neorhizobium alkalisoli (assembly GCF_002968635.1). GTDB lineage: Bacteria > Pseudomonadota > Alphaproteobacteria > Rhizobiales > Rhizobiaceae > Neorhizobium > Neorhizobium alkalisoli. The sequence goes on from NZ_PVBN01000015.1 coordinate 59,317, forward strand.
CAGGCCCAGGCATCTTCCAGCGTCACGACGCCGATATCGACGTTACGCTGCTTGAAAATACGGTTGCCGGTGAGGAGATCATCGATGTCGTCCAACTTCGACGGAAACTCATCGCACCATTTGCCGATGTCTTCCACCAATTCCGGGGGCAGATCCTGATGTACCCCGCCCGGACGGAAATAAGCGGCGTGCATGCGCGCACCTGAGGCGCGCTCATAGAACACCATCAGCTTTTCGCGCTCCTCGAAGCCCCAGAGCGGCGGCGTCAAGGCGCCGACGTCCATGGCCTGGGTGGTGACGTTGAGGAGGTGCGAGAGGATGCGGCCGATTTCCGAATAGAGCACGCGGATCAGCTGGCCGCGAATCGGGATCTCGAGGCCGATCAGCTTTTCGATGGCCAGGGCAAAAGCGTGCTCCTGGTTCATCGGCGCGACGTAATCGAGCCGGTCGAAATAGGGGATCGCCTGCAGATAGGTCTTGGTTTCGATAAGCTTTTCGGTGCCGCGATGCAAAAGACCGATATGCGGATCGACACGCTCGACGATCTCGCCGTCCAGCTCCAGCACAAGCCGCAACACGCCGTGCGCCGCCGGATGCTGCGGTCCGAAATTGATGTTGAAGTTGCGGACGTTGTGTTCAGTCATACTGCTTGCTCCATACCGGGCGAAGACCGCCCCCGAGCGGGAAGGAATGCGTTCGACCGGCGCTCACCGCGCCGGTGCTTCTTAAACCTTGGCCTTTTCATCTCCCGGAAGGACGTAGTCGGTACCCTCCCACGGAGAAAGAAAGTCAAAGCTGCGGAATTCCTGGCGAAGTTCGACCGGCTCGTAGACCACCCGCTTGGCGTTGTCGTCGTAACGAACTTCGACAAAACCGGTCGTCGGGAAATCCTTGCGGAGCGGATGACCTTCAAAACCATAATCGGTCAGGATGCGGCGCAGATCCGGATGGCCGGTAAACAGGATGCCATACATGTCCCACGCTTCGCGCTCGAACCAGTCGGCTCCCGGGTAAACGGAGCAGGCGGACGGCACCGGCTCGTCCTCCGCGGTCACCACCTTAACGCGAACACGCAGATTCTGGCGCGGCGAAAGCAGATGGTAGATCACGTCGAAACGCTTCTCACGCGCGGGATAATCCACACCGCAGATGTCGATGAAGCTCACGAAACCGCACTGCACGTCGTCCCTGAGAAATGTCAGAAGGGGCAGAAGGCTTTGTGCCGTCGTCGTCAGCGTCAGTTCGCCATAGGCAATCGTGGCGTCCTCCACGAGCGACGCACGCGCTTCGCGGATGTAGGTCGAAAGCTCGTTCAGGGCTTCACTCATGATCTTGTCCAATTACCCTTAGCCTTTGGCCCTTAGCGCTCGATCGTGCCGGTCCGCCGGATTTTCTTCTGCAGCAGAAGCACGCCGTAAAGGAGCGCCTCCGCCGTGGGGGGACAGCCCGGAACATAGATATCGATCGGCACGACGCGATCGCAGCCACGGACCACCGAATAGGAATAGTGATAATAGCCGCCACCATTGGCGCAGGAGCCCATGGAGATCACATAGCGCGGCTCCGGCATCTGGTCATAAACCTTGCGGAGCGCCGGCGCCATCTTGTTGGTCAACGTGCCGGCTACGATCATCACGTCCGACTGACGCGGCGAAGCGCGAGGAGCAAAACCGAACCGCTCCACGTCGTAGCGGGGCATCGAGAGCTGCATCATTTCCACAGCGCAGCACGCAAGACCGAACGTCATCCACATCAGCGAGCCGGTGCGGGCCCAGTTGATCAGCTCGTCGGTCGAGGTGACGAGAAAACCCTTGTCGGCGAGTTCATTGTTGATCTCGCCGAAGAACGCGTCGTCGCTGCCGATGGGCTTGCCGGTATTGGGATCGATGATCCCCTTCGGCTTCGGCGCCACCAGGGTATTGCCGCTGTCGACTACTCCCATTCCAGCGCTCCTTTCTTCCATTCATAAATGAAGCCGATCGTCAGAACGGCAAGGAAAACCATCATAGACCAGAAGCCGAACCAACCGATGGCACCGAAGGACACAGCCCAGGGGAACAGGAAGGCCACCTCAAGGTCAAAGATGATGAAGAGAATCGAGACGAGGTAGAACCGAATATCGAACTTCATGCGCGCATCATCAAAGGCATTGAAGCCGCACTCATAGGCTGAAAGCTTTTCCGAGTCGGGAGCCTTGTAGGCGACAGCGAACGGCGCGATCAAAAGCGCCAATCCGATCACCATGGAGATGCCGATAAAAATCGCGATCGGGACATAGGAAGTGAGGAGTTCACTCATGATATTCGATCCCTGCTTGCCATAGCGCCGGGGCGACGCTCATCATTCGTGCGCGGCAAGCGAACGTGCATTGCAATAAGCCGTGACTAGCGCAGCCGAAGGCGCGGCGCAAGACTTTTGAACGGCAGCCCCTGCACCAAAATGAAGCAGTTCCAAAGCATAATTTGCAATAAACACGCGGCTTGGACCGAAGAACCGGCATGAGCGCCCCCGGCGGAAACCCACCGAGTTCCAAAAGGATCACGAAGTTGGGCCGACGACGCGTCCTAAAAGTTCACCTCGACGGACAGCGTCACTCAGCCGCACGCGACGCCGCGGAAACAAGCACATGGTGTTCAGCGGCAAGAGACAGCCGGGAGAAACACTTCAGGAATCTTTCGCTCACGGAAGAACAATGGATCGACAGGACCTAGGAAACAAATGGCGCGAGTGACGGGGCTCGAACCCGCGACCTCCGGCGTGACAGGCCGGCACTCTAACCGACTGAGCTACACCCGCGCATATTGCCGACTTTCGGCATCCGCTTCATCACGCTGATCGCGCGACTGACGGATATTCGAGGAGGAGAATGGCGCGAGTGACGGGGCTCGAACCCGCGACCTCCGGCGTGACAGGCCGGCACTCTAACCGACTGAGCTACACCCGCGCATTACTCAAGGGCAACGCCCTCCCTTGCGGCCTCGACCGCTTGGTTGAGCGGCTAACTAAGAGGTTCGCGATCGGGTGTCAAGCAGGTTTCAAGACAAAAGGATGACGCTTCATCTCTTTCCCCGCCCCCGCCTGCCGATTAGCGCCGTCTGCTCAAAAAATTCAAAAAAACATCACGAAAGCTCTTGCGGTTTTTCTTCGATCCGCATAGATCACGGCCACCGACGCGGCGGGACACTTGCTCCGCAGCCGCAGGCGGGCGATTAGCTCAGTTGGTAGAGCGCCTCGTTTACACCGAGGATGTCGGGAGTTCGAGTCTCTCATCGCCCACCATTCTATCCCTTTGATATTGCTTAGACCCCTTGCGCCGTAAGGCGTTTCGCCCATATTGACGTCACAAATCACGTCACAAAATGGGTTCGCAATGGCTGGCAACCTCCGGCACTGGAAAGAACGCAACGGGCGCTACTCCGCGCGAGTCGTCATCCCGCCCTATCTTCGCCCATACCTCGATAATCGCGCCGAACTGGAAATTCAGCTAGGCGGCGACCGCCGAACGGCCCTTCGGAACCATGCCGCCGCCGTGGCTTCGATACAGCGGCAGATAGGGATTGCCCGCCAGAAGCATGAAGCGGCGACCGGACAACAGGCGAAGGCAACACCCTACCCTCTCACAGCGCAACAGATCGCCATCCGCGACTACCAAAGCCAGATTACCTTTGACGCTGAAATTCGGACGCATGATCCGCGCTATGCTCAGATGGGCGTTGATGCCGACGAAGGACGCCGTTTCCGCGACGGCTTTGCCGGACGCCTTACCGATGACGAACTAGACGACCTTGTAGGCGCACGGGTAGAGCGCGCCCGCCTCGCCGGCAACACCGATGCCGTAAGAGGAACACCGGAATGGCGAGCTTTGGCACAAGCCCTTTGTGTGGCCTCCTATGAAGCCATGCTTCGGCAGGATGAACGCGACGAAGGGAACTTCACAGGGGAACCAGTCCACCCACTGCTTGCCGACGCGCCCCCTATATATAATGACGAGCCTGACCCGATCACGTTCGACACCATCATTGACGACGAGGTGAAGCGGCGGGCGCGAGGTAAGAACGCCAAGCCCCTCCCCGACCGAACTGCGAAAAAGTATCGCGACCATTGCACTGCGTTCGCGAAGTGGCGCAAGAGCAAGAACGCGATGACCGTTACAGCGGCAGAAGGCAAAGGCTGGATTGAAGCTTTGCAAGACGCGGGCGAACTCAGCAACCGCACCGTTAAGGCGATGCTCCAGAATGTCCGAACGGTCATGAATTGGGGAAGGCATAACGACCCGGCCAATTTCTTCCCCGCTGGCAACCCCTTGAACGGCATCAAGGCCCCCGACTACACAACCCTACCCTCTTACCTTCGCGCATTCACAATGGATGAAGCTAAGCGTGTCCTCGCCGCCACCAGAAACGAGGACAAGCCGATGTTCCGGTGGATACCGTGGCTTTGCGCTTATTCCGGTATGCGTGTCAGCGAGGCCGGAAATCTTCGGAAGGAAGATTTCTTCGAAATCGGTGGCCGGTGGTTCTGGAAGGTAACGACCGTTGGCGCGCGCTCGCTGAAGACGGCAAGCAGCGAACGGCGCATCCCGGTCCACAAGGCTCTAGTCGATGAGGGCCTTATCGAGTTCGTGAAGGCAGCGAAGCCGGGACGCCTGTTCAAGGGCGACACGAAAGACACCGTCCTTATCCAGCCTCGTATCAGCACATGGGTTCGCGACATCATCCCATTCGATCAGCGCCCCGAATTATCCCCGAACCACGGCTGGCGTCACCTGTTCGAAGACTTCTGCCGCCGCGACCATGTGCCGGAAGATGCCCGGAACTACATCACGGGACGCACGGACGGCGGGTCGCAGGAGCTTTATGGACGCAGCGAAGTCATGCTTCCCGGCCTTGCCGCCGCGATGGATCAGATTAAGCCCATTCCGATCGATCAATAGATTCTATTATTCTTTGCTAAATCATCACTTTTTGTGATTTCAGGGATTCACAGCCGAATCTTCGTATGAGATAATATTCCTAGGTTAAATAGGAATGTTGTCCCTTATGGGTTTTTGGAGTGATGTGAAGAGCAAGCTTGGATTGGCTGAGCGCAAGGCTCATGTCCTATCCGATCCGGCCATTTCGGAACTGTTCGGCGTTCGCTCTACCGTCTCGGGCGTGAATGTCGGCGGTATGTCGGCACTCCATATTCCCGCCGTCCTTCAGGCCGTCCGGCTTATCTCCGAAAGCGTCGGCAGTCTTCCGGTAAAGCTGTTCCGGGAGGATGGCGACAACAAGGAAGCCGCCCGAAAGCATACCGCCTTCAAGATCGTGCATCGCCGCGCCAATGAATGGACCGGCGCGACCACGCTTCGCACCGACCTGACCTCCGACGCCCTGATTTACGGCAACGGCTTTGCCCGTGTCGTCCGCTACGATGACGGACGCCCGTTTGAGCTTGTCCGCCTGCTTCCCGGCACCGTGTCCGTTATTGAAGACACTCTTGCCGCCGTGCCGCCGATCTACCCGCACCTTGTCGAATACGGCACCGCCGACACGGACGCGCAACCGTATTTTTGGCCCGCCCTTCGCCTTCTCCGCAAACGCCTTCAGCAGCGCATTGACCGTGCTGGCCGAAAGGCCGTGCGCGATGCTTGGAATGGAAAGCAGCAATGATTGAACCCGTCACCGCCCTTCAGACTGCCATTCGCGCCCGGCTTCTGAATAAGCCGGAAGTGATTGCCCTTGTCCCTGCCGATCATATCCGCGCCGGAAGCACCCGCCCCGACAAGACACCGTGCATCACCATGAGCGACGGCAGCACCATGCTTCACGGCAACGATTACCGCGCCCAAAGCGCCGCATGGGTTTACCTCGACCTTCACGTTTGGACGCTGGACGCCGGACAGGACGCCGCCAAGGAAATCGCCGGGGCCGCCGCCGCCGCCCTGTCCAAATACAGTCTGCCAATCGAAGGCGGCTATTGCGACCATTTCAAGGTTACGACGACTCGGCATGTTCGCGACCCGAACCCCGCCTATGGTCACTCTATCCTGTCCGTCGAAGCCCTCATTCGGTGGATGGTTTAATGCTCAATATCGGGAACATGGATCGCCGTATTACTATCGACCGGCAAACCGAAACCGTGAACCCGTCCGGCGACGTGGTGAAGGCGTGGACGCCCGTCGCCATGGTATGGGCTGAAGTCCTTCAGCAAACGGCCACGGAGTTCTTCACCGGCTACGGCGAGGCCGAAACCGGCACCATGATTTTCCGTGTCCGATATCGCCCTGGCATCACGACCGCCGACCGCGTGACCTATAACGGCCAGTCCTACGGCCTGAAGGAAATCAAGGAAATCGGCAGGTTCGAAGCCCTTGAGCTTCGCGGCGAGGTGATCCGGTGACACACCTTCGCGGCGTGAAACCGCCCGTGCAATCCGATGCGAACGCGCTCAAGAAAGCGCCCGCCGCGCCGAAGCATCTTTCGGACTATGCCCGCGCGGAATGGAAGCGCATCATGCCCGGCCTGATTGAAAGGGGCATTATCACCCGTGGCGATCTTGGCGGCGTTGAAGACTATTGCCGCGCCCGTGGCCTTGTCCGCGAGATTGAGGACGCCCTTCGCACTTCCGGCGATATCGACCTGAAGCTTTGCCGTCTTCAGGACAAGGCAATGCAGACGGCTCGCCAGCTTGCGGCGGAATACGGCCTTTCGCCCGTGTCCCGCTCTCGTGTCGGCAGCGCCGGACCCGCCGCCGATGACGGCGACAACCCGCTTGCCATCGGCAGGAACCGCCCTTGAGCAACAGCGCATTCCCGGCATGGATCAACGATAACTCCCCGATCCCGGACCCCTTCGGTTACGGACAGGAAGCCGTTGACTTCATTCGGGCGCTCAAACACCCGGCCAGCACGGCACCGAAAAGCCGCTTCCAGCTTTACGATTTTCAGGAGCGCATGACGCGCCGCATCTATGGACCCCGGAACCCGGATGGCTCCCGGATCGTGCGCACCGTCTTTCTTATGCTCCCGCGTGGCAACCGTAAGACCAGTATCGCCGCCGCGTGGGCGTTGCTTCATACCATCGGCCCGGAAGCCCGCCCGGCAGGACAGGCGATCTTTGCCGCGTCGGATCGCGAACAGGCCGGTATCGGTTTCAAGGAAGCCGCGAACATCGTCCGGGAAGACCATCGCCTTGTCGCCGCGACCCGCATCTATGACGCCCATAATAGCGCCAAGAAAATCGCCTGCCGGTTGAACAAGGCCGAATTGCTGGCCGTGTCGTCGGACGGCGCGGCGCAGCACGGCAAGACACCTTCCTTTGTCCTTGTCGATGAAATTCATGCTTGGAAGGGCCGCGACCTTTGGGAAGCCCTGAAGTCCGGTATGGCGAAGGTTCCCGATACCCTTATGATCATCGCCACGACTGCCGGGCGAGGGCAGGAAGCCAAGGACCGGCTGGCCGATCTTCAGCTTGAGAAGATCGCGTTCCCCGGCGATGCCGCCATTGACCTGAACATTGATCGCCAGACCGCCCTTATCGAGGAATTGACCGGCGAGGCCTTGCGCCTCCGGGACATTCTGGACCGTCGCAACGGCTATTCCGAGAACTTCATTTATCGCACGGGCGAGGAAGCGCGCGGCGCAAAGCCGCCCCTCGACAACCTCAACAACGCCCTGTCCGGCACCGACACCGCCGCAGGCCGTGCCGTCGCCAACATCAAAAACTTCGGTGACGCCATCCGGGCTCTGAAGAACGAAGTGCCGGAACTGGCGAAGTCGCTGGCCGATCTCGACAAGAAAGCCCAGATCGAAGCCGTCTATGAGGCGGCAATCGCCCGTGCGCAGGGACAGCGCGAAATCGCCCTGGCTAACGAAATGCGTGGTCGTGCGCTGGCATCTGCAAACCTCAAGAGCGCGACCGACGACCCGACGGCATACCTTTCTTCGGTTCTGGCTTCCGGCAAGGCTCAAAGCCATATCGACGGCATGGCGACGGCTTTTGCGTCGAAGCTGGCGAAGATGATTGCCAGCATGCCCGACAATCTCAAGGGCAGCGTCACCATCAATTCGGGCTTCCGTTCGGTGGAGCGACAGCAAGAGCTTTGGCTTGATGCCCTTCGCAAGTATGGGTCACCGGAGGCCGCCCGGAAATGGGTGGCACCTCCCGGCAATAGCCAGCACAACAAAGGCAATGCCGCCGACCTTGGCTATAGTTCCGACGCGGCGCGGCAGTGGGTGCATCGGAACGCGGGCAACTTCGGCCTGTCTTTCCCGCTCTCGAATGAGAACTGGCACATTGAGGACGCCGACGCCCGGAACGAGGAAACCGCCGCCGAAATCGACCGGCTGACAGAAGCCGCGACCCGGCAGGCCGATGCTTATAGCCAGATCACGCAGGGCGCGCGACAATACACCGACGCCCAGCGCCTCGAACAGCAAGCCCTTGGCATGACCGGCCAGCAGGCGGCGGCGCTTCGATACGAACAGGAAATGTTGAACGAGGCCGCACGGGCGGGCATTCAGCTTTCGCCCCAGCAGCGCACCGAGATTGCCCAGCTTGCGCAGGGTATGGCACACGCCGAAATGGCGACCGGACGGCTCCGGGAGAAGCAGGAAGGGCTTGCGGAAGCCGGGCATTTCTTCGGCCAGCAGATGACGGACGCCCTTGCGGGCTTGCTCTCCGGCACCATGACGGCGGAACAGGCTTTGCAATCCATGTTGCAAACCTTGATCAAAGTCGGGCTTCAAGCCGTGCTTATGGGCGAAGGTCCGCTTGCCGGTCTCTTCGGTGGTGGCGGCAATAGTTCGGGCGGCGGCTTCGGTGGCCTGTTTGGAATGTTGCTTGGCGGATTGTTCGGCTTTTCTGAAGGTGGATGGACCGGCCCCGGATCGAAGTATCAACCGGCTGGCGTTGTCCATGCTGACGAATACGTCTTCAGCAAGAAAGCGACCCGTGCGCTCGGCGTGAAGAACCTCGATGCCATGCACGAGGCAGCGAAGCGCGGCTATGCCGAAGGTGGCCTTGTCACGGGGACGCCGACGCTTGCCGTGCCCGATCTCGGCGGCGTGTTTGCCGCCCCGGTTCAAGCGATCTCGATTTCCGCACCTGTCACCGTCAACGGCTCGGCAGGCACGCCCGAACAGAACGCCGACCTTGCGAAGCGGATGGCCCGGCAGCTTGAAGGAACCATGCGCGGCGTGGTGGCCGATGAGCTTCGCCGTCAGACACGGCCCGGCAACTTCGCCAACAGTAGAAGCAGATAACCGGACGATCCATCACAGGCTTCCGTGAGTCTCTTGTAGCGCACGGCGTTTTCAGGACCGGGAAGGTTTTCGCTTCAAGATCGGCGTCCATACTATATAAAGGTTATTTTTATTTAGCTAATATAATAACTATTAAAGTAGTATGGACGGCGCTCGTGAGGAAATAACTCTCCCGGTCCTGAATCAAACCTTCCCCGGAAGCTGTGCGAGAACCTTCCGCTCGTCCGTCATTTTCTTCCGGTAAGCGATTTCCAGAACGCTATAGCCCCTTGTGCGCAGCACGCGTGTCATCACGCACTAGGCCGGGCGGTTCTTTGGTCCTTTTTCCGCCCGTCTGATTCCAAGGGGCCAAGCAAAGAAGGAACCCGATGGCTAGACCCCGCAAGTATGAAACCGAAGCGGATGCGAAAGCCGCGAAGCTCGAAAAGCAGCGCGCAAGCCGCGCCGCCGTGAACGCTCTCAAGAAAGACCCCACGAAACGTAAGGACGCCGCCGTGAACGCTCAAGCTCATCCCTTCGCGCCGATCAACGATGAAACCATGTCTGTCATCCGTCAGATCATGAGCGAGGCGAGGAAGGAACCTAGCAATCCGATTTCATACTCGCCACATGGCCGCGCCGTCGCCGCCATGTTGCTCGAATGGGAGGACGTGAATAGCGCCCGGCTTCCAATCCTTGAGGAAGAGACTGTCGTTTGCGGCCACACAGCCAACGGCGTTCCCATTACCTACAAAACGGGCGAAGGTTACGAGTGGAACCAGCTTTGCAGCCGTTTGCGTGGGATCGCTTTCTTCATGGAGCGCAATGGCCGGAACAAGCTCAAGGCTGACCGGAACGCCGTTAAGGAACAGACCGAAGCAGACGACGCCGGTTTGACCGTCGCAGACCTCCGCACAAACAAGGACGTTACGGCGAGACGCAAATGGGAAGACCAGACGCAAGCCGCCTTTCACCGCGCTAAGGCCGACGAAGCCCTTGCCAAGCGTAACGCCCGGATCGAACAGGAAAGCACCGAATGCATGAAGGAAAGCGAGGCGTTCGGGCGCTTCTAGCGCCCGGCGAATCGCGAAATAAGTAAGTGCTTACTTAAGCTAACTTCTTGATTATGTTGACGAAAATTTCATTTCACCCCTAGACGAATGAGTTTGCGCGCCGTAAGATTCTGCCATCACCAACAAAAATGGACGCCCCCATGCGGAACATCTTCATTCCTTCCGACATCTTCGACGGCCTAACTACCGATCTTGCCCGCCGCCTCAGTAACGGCCTGAATCCCGATATCGCTACCGGGCAGATCGAGCCGCACCAGATCGCGGCAATCTTCGCCGACAATTGCGTGTTGCCAGTGGACGTGGTGCACCAGATCGTCAACGACGCGAACGCCGACGCCGCCCGACAGGCTGAAAGCATGGTCCCGGCGATCGCACGGCCTGCCGCCTGAATTTTCCCTGTTGACTTCGTAATGGTAACGGGAGATAGAGTTGCTAACGTAACGAAATATCTTGTTACCAAGGGGTGAGCAGTGGCGAAGACACGGGCAGAGATTCAGCGGGAATACCGGGAGCGGAAGAAGGCGCAGGCGAAGGCCGAACAGGCTAGGCCTACGCCGTCCATTGATCCGCTCATGAGGAACCCCGAACGGACGTTCGCCGCGTTCCTGAAGGAGCGTGAGGCGAATTTCATGCTGCCAGAAAATCTGCATTGGATAGGCATCGAACTTGGAACCGACTTGACCGACGAGCGCCCCAAGCTCGACCGGGCGGCGGATTGGGAAGAGATGGGTTTGGAAGTCAATTCCCTGACGGTCGCCACGTCAATGACTGCCATCCTTATCGACGCCGCGAAGGAACTGGCGGAACTAATCAACGCCTACAAGATCGAAGAGATTGACCGGCAGATGCAGGACGCATCCCCGGTCAAGAAAGGGCAGCTTGAAGCCCTCAAGAAGCGGCTGGCGAAAAAGACCAGCCATTTCTTCCCCGTCATCGAATAGCGATGGGCTGAAGAACACTGCCGGAACGGGCGTCGATTGGACCCTTCACCCGATCCGGCAGAAGCATGAGCGAGGCAGGCGCTTCCACCCGCCACCCACAACGAAAGGAATCTATCATGAGCGACGCTCAGGCTGCAAACAACCCAAACGCTATCGAAGTCATGGGCCGGAAGACATTTGATGCCTTCCTCTATGACCTTTATGGCTGCAAGGAGAAGAACGACGTCAAGGCCGATATCGATCTTGACGGCAACAGCATCTATCGCGTGGAAGTCTTCAACTCGCCGGAAGGTCTGTTGATCGCAGCACATGAATTGCATCGCGTCCATGTCATCCGGCCCAAACCTATTCAGTCCCGTGACGAAGCCGATTTTCTTGAAAATGGCGAGACCCCTGCACCCATGTCAGAACCCTCCTTTGTGGAAATGACGCCGGACGACGAGGCAAACATTCGCGCCGCGTAGTCCGCGACCTGCATAAGCGCACCAGATGAATAAAGCTCGCCGGGAAAACTCGGCGGGCTGTGGGCTTTGGCCTCTTTTTTATGTGGCAACATGTGATATGCCTGATGAGAACAATGAGAGAATCTTTATGACTGATCCTGCTGCCGACCTTCTTCAAACAGCAAATGGCGCTCGGTTCAAAACGATCCTCGCCGATCCGCCCTGGCAGTTCGTTAATAGGACCGGAAAGGTAGCTCCAGAACATCGCCGACTTAATCGCTACGGCACAATGGAGCTAGAGGACATCAAAGCATTGCCAGTGGCAAAGGTGGCGGATACGACGGCACACCTGTATCTATGGGTGCCTAATGCGTTGTTGCCTGAAGGGCTCCAAGTCTTGCAAAGCTGGGGTTTCACCTACAAGTCAAACCTCATTTGGCACAAGATTAGAAAAGACGGCGGTTCGGACGGGCGTGGCGTCGGCTTCTATTTCCGCAACGTGACGGAAATCATTCTGTTCGGCGTCCGGGGGAAAAATGCGCGCACGCTCGATGCCGGCCGCACCCAGGTAAATTACCTCGCTACCCGGAAGCGCGAACACTCGCGCAAACCGGATGAGCAATACGATCTTATTGAGGCTTGCTCCCCCGGCCCGTATCTTGAAATGTTCGCCCGGGGAACGCGGCCGAAGTGGACCGTATGGGGTAATCAGGCGGATGACGAATATCGTCCGACGTGGGACACCTATAGCAATCACTCGCGCTCTGTCGCCGCTGAATAGGCGGCTTTAAACCTTCTTCCAGTCTGTAATGCTGTCCGGCTTGATGCCAATGGCTAGGACCGGGCAGCCGCCATTCCTCCCGGCATCTAGCCGGTAGATAAGTTTGCCCATCCAGGTGGTGCTCGCCCCGTATTTCGCGGCAATGCCGAGATCCCGGAAGACGTCGTTCAAATCTCGGCTTCTGGTCAACAGAACGGCCGCGTCAATCGCGCCAGCCTGATAAAAAGCGTTGAAGGCGTAAAGGTCACGGTCGAAAGTCTGATCCTTACTGTTCCACTCCAAATCGAAGGCTACCCGGTTTTTCACATAGTCGATTTTGTGACCGTCGAGATATCCCTTGCGAGTTTGCTCACTTTCCCGCTTTGCGAACTTGACCTTCCCGCCCTTCGTCACGCCGACTTGCTCCTTCCAAAGAAGTTTGACGACTAGATCGCCACGGATGACGGTTTCATGCCAGTTGCTTGGCCGCAGTAGCGAACTGACGTGCTTCGGTATCGCGGACTCGTTTCCGCCGGCCGTCGTGAGCATCTCCGTTGTGATTGATAAATTCGTGAGGGCATCGAGCAATTCGCTCCATTCCTGCGGATGGGTCTCCGCTAGAATCACTGCCGCGTTTTTATAGCTGAAGAACTCGAATTTTTTCCGTAGCTCTTCCGACACGCGCGCCTCTACAAGAGCGTCAGGGTCGGCAAGTCGGGCGGTTAAAGTGGCATCTGCCTCTTCCTCTGGAAGTGAACCATTCTCCTCAGTATCATCCATGCGCCACCCCCAGTTAATTTCCACCGAAGCTAACTGATTCTCCTAACGATTGGATCTCACAACCGGCTTTCGATGGGGCCTTGCTATGCTGAATGAGGGAGCGTCCGTCAGAAAGTGTCGGGACCGATGCAAAAGGGGTAGCGGCGGTCCGGCAACGAAATGCCGGAACTCCCACGCTTGTAGAACTCGTCTCCTAAAAGCCAGTGATAAAGGTTCAGATAGGAGAAATCCGGATGTATCTTCAAACCCACTCCTCCGATACGCCCGGAATCCGATCGGAGCATGTTTTTGACAGGTTGAAACACCGGCGCGGCATACTCGGTGTGTCCCGCTACCATTGCTGTGGTTATCGAGGCCACAAGATCGGCCACCTGAAGGACACGAGAATTGTTGAAAGGCATGGTTAGAATGTTCGTCGCAAGCTTGTCGAATTTAGCGTAGTCGGTTCCCGCAGAGACGATCTCGGCGCAATCAGCCAAAAAAGTGTCTTCGTCTGAGCGTCCCCCTGAAGGGCGTGCCACAATCACCATGCCAAGGTCGTTGCCAATCGAGTAGTTGAAGCGTTCCAAAGCCATGACAAGCACGTCCATCTCATGCTTGTCGGCGTTCTTGGTGGCTAGCCGCTTACTTGTGTCAGAAACGTTTGCTAATGCGACCGCGCCATGTTCGGCGGCCAGCATCAGAACGTCCGTGATGAACCGAACCCGATCTTCCCCGATGAGGTTCGCTCTCATCCAATGGTCCTTGGCGGGTGACCACTTAAACGGCTCGCGGATCGGGAAGCCGACCTTATCGTGACAGAAGTCGTTCAGCGCCTTTTCAAGCTCTCTCGCCGCACCAGCTTCTAAAGATATACCTCCGACTGCTACAATAGGCCCCAAGCGAGGCCGTGATGGCTTGCGCTGCGCCGCGTCGTCTAAGAAGAGTAGCTGCATGGAAAGTCCGCGAGTCGTTTGAAGTAGCAGATTTTACCACGCGTCGTGGATTGATGTTTAGAGCGCTTGTTCAACCCAGGTTATCCACAGGACCAGGCTTCCGACGTCACAAAACAGAGGCCGTCACAACGTCACAAATCGTCAGTTGCGTCAATTCTAATTTGCGTCTATTTTCAATCCTTTACACGCGTGACCGATGAGAGAATTGAGTTTTCGAGTCTCTCATCGCCCACCATTTTTCCGAACAGCATCAACTAGTTATGGCGTATTTTGGGCACTGCTGTGTAGCATTCATGTGGGTGTTCCATGTGTAGCAGATGAGAGGCGCGTGTTAGGTAGCGATAGCAGCTAGGTATTTCGCCCAGTTAGAGGCGGCATCAGCGACGGCCTGGAGCGCGGCTTGAACCTCCTGCGGGTTCGCAGCGGCCCAAACTATCCCTGCGGGAATCGCCCATTGAATCGCGGCGTCTACTGCCGCATCAGCTTTTCTTCCGCACCAAGCGGCAATTGCTTCCGCAACCCTTCGGAACAATGATGCCTTGGCCTGTAGTATCACTGGGTCCGGCTTTTGCTCCTGCGCGTCAACCCTGAGTTCGATCACCGCTTCCACAACGATCTTAAGATCTTCCGGCGCTATTGGATCAGGTTCGACCAGTTCCGGCGGGTGATTGTGATTCCGTGGCGGTAGGTGCGTGCTATAAGTCTCAAGGGCAGCCTCTAACCTATCAATCCGGGACTGAAGTTCCTGCTGATAAACCGTGTTTCGGTCGAGCACCGGCATGGGGTCGAACACAAGACGATTACCATTGCGATCAATTATTCTGTCGCCCGTGTTAGTGGCAAACGAATGCCCTGCGAAAGACCGACCGGCATGGGTTGGTCCGTTTATGACGTATTCATTGAGTGGAGCGCCACCTATGCCGCCTGATAAAGGTTGTCCCGTAGCTATAAGAGGGCGACCTCGTTCATCTGTGATGTAACGACCTTTGTCGTCCATCAGATACGCGTCACCGGGCGGAAGGTCGGGTAAAGGCTCGTCTAATGAGAAGGTGCCGTCATCGTCCTCTGGCTCGATTGGCCGACCGTCCTCTATGCCTTCTTTGATTCTGAGATCCCGATCATAATCATCGTCGGTGTAGTCTGGTTCATCGAATGCGTTGAGGCTAATGCGGCGCGAAAACTCCCTTTCCCCGAGTCCTAGCTGAGTAAGAATTTCCGGGTCGCTTTCGTCATCGAAGCGAATAACATAACCGTAAAGCTCGCCGTCGTTTCCATCGATGGTGTCAACCTCCCAATGAACTTCGCTCAATAGGTCAACGTCAACACCCCACTCTGCCGCGATGGCTTCTGCCGCCTTATTGTCGTCCAGTGCCATTCCACGCTCTACGATTCGCTTCTCGATATTAAGTTATTCACGACAGTAAGCGAATCCACACCACCTTTCTCCTCGCGCCGAAACTTCGGTTTCCATCTGCGCACGAGGCCGGACTTATGAGCATAGAAGCCGTCTCAAGCTGGTCGCAAAGGAAATAGGCGTGGGCTATGACCGTGCGGAGTGCGGCGCGCGCACTACCAGCATGGGCGTCATGGATGACTTGAGCGAGGTCTTGCGGGCTGCTGTTCCGATCTGGCGAGCTTCGGGGGGATGGTAGGCCCTTCTGAGAACGGGAATACGTTCCTATTTTGTTCTCATTGACCGGGGGAGTCAATACCGAATTTTTCTCAACCCCACGGCAATCATTTTCTGCCACTGGATGTATTCATAGGCACTACATCAAATAGGAGAAAGTGAATGCTGCGAATTGTCCGCTCTAGCAGCCCCGGTCTGTGGGTCGTCGTTGACGAGAACAACAAAGTCCTATTCGGGCCGGATGACTATGAAGCCTGTGAGGACTACATCAATCCAAAGCCGCGCATGGGTCGATAACCACGGTGGGCAAACTGCGGGCCGCTCCACCTTCGAGCTTCCTGCCGCCCTGACTGAGACGGACATTCGCTAGCAGATTGCTGCTCTTCGGAGATCTCGCCCGGCGATTCCCGGATCGCCCCTGACAGAACTCCTCAACTCTGCAAGAATCGCGCCGCAGCCCCACCAAGGGTGCGGCTGCGAATCACCACGGGCTCAGAAATACCAGCTTGATTTTTTTGCACCGCACAATATCGTAATCTCAGCCCCAACAACTCAGGTGCCGCCATGCGCGTGGAGTTGAGATCGAAGCTGATCGACGCGGCCTCCTATGAGGAGGACAAACGCTTGCTTCGCATTTATATGGCGAATGGCCAATTGAGAGAGTTCGTCGACGTTCCGAGGCAGGTCTTCAATGATCTCGCCCAGGCAGTCTCGGCGGGCACCTACTATGTCCAGAACATCAAGGGCAGATTTCCCGGAGCGCAATAACGCTTCATGCGACCCCGGGGTAACTCTCTACTTAAAGGTGGAGCGGCCGCCGTCCCGGGTGATGATCTCGAAGTTCCTGCCGTCGGTCTCCACGTTCACGCAGTCCTTCCTCCCATTCGGAAAAAGAACACAGATCTCACCATTGGAGATCTTGTAGCCGCGCGGATTGCCGCGCGCATAGGTGTAGCCGTTGCTCTTGGTGCTCGTGTCCTTCGAGCGTTCGTTCATGTATTCGCGAATTTCGGCCTCGGACGCGACCCGCATTTTTGATTTTTCAGCCAAAGCTGGAAATGTCGAGGCAACTAATATGGAAGCAACAAATATCGAAATCTTGTACATATAACAGCACCCGGTGGAATTTTACTTGGTGTATAACACTTGACCGCAACAGTCGAGAGAGCAGCACTCACGTTCTACCGGCCTTCTCATGCCGCCAGGACAAATGTGCCTGCTTAGAGCCGCACGATCGCAAGCTCTCCCTTCATCCGTTCCACTTCCAGGCAAGCTGGCCACCCGCATGGCGAGTTTCAGTTCAACCTTCAAGCCAGTTGTCTAGCCGCTCGTAGAGGTGAAGGTTCGGGATAAGACCGCTTGAATGCGCGAACCTATAACTCTCTCGAACTGCAAAAAAGCTGGTCGACCATATCAGAAGGCTGACCAGCAATGCGATCATATACACCTGTGCCCGCATGTCGCTCCTCCTCCAGCCTCCCCTGTCCATAGTGTTCTATTCTGAGGCGGATGTCGAGAATCACGCGTCAGCGATGACACGGAGCGATTCCGACCCCCATGGAAAGCACATGGATTCAGTCGCTACGGGCGGCCTGGCCTCAACGTTGCAAGACCCTGCCTCACCCTCGAGGTCGGAAAAACAACGATCGTTAAAATCCAACGCTTTCACTTAAGCGAGCCGCAAAAGAGGCCGTGCTAAATCGGGACACAAGCAAGATCACGAGACGATTTCCACGTCCGGTTTCGATTGGGGGCACCAATGTCTGGCAGGCATTTCTTCAAGACTTTGATTATCGCATCCGTCCTGTGCGGTTCGATGGCACACACGGCGTCCGCCGGACCCGTCTCGGGCCTCGCCCGGCCTTTGCGGACAGTCCCGCAAAGCCAGTTCATCACCGCGTCCCGGCACACGCTTGCGCCCTTCGCCTTCGTCCGTTTCTGCCGCGACAATCGTGAAGACTGCCAGGCAAGCCAGGGAGAATCCATCGTTGACCTCAGCCCGCTCCGGCGAGCCGAGCTGTTCCGCATCAATGCTGCCGTGAACCGCTCCATGCGCCCGCAGTATGACAACAGCAGCAGCGACGTATGGAGTGTCGATGTCGGTTCCGGCGACTGCGAAGACTACGCATTGACAAAGCGCCGCAAACTGATTGCAGCGGGCTGGCCCGCGCGCAGCCTGCGCATGGCGGTGGCAAGAACGGGCGCCGGCGAGGGTCATGCCGTGCTGGTTGTGAAGACCTCTCAAGGGGACCTTGTGCTGGACAACCGCACCGGCATGATACGGCCTTGGAACCGCACGGACCTGACTTGGGAGAAGATCCAGTCGGCTGACAACCCGCGTCTTTGGTTCGATATCTGAGATATCGGACCACTCCCGGGTTGGCACTGGCAACTATCGGTCGGTTTTACCTATTTTTTGCGTCCCGACCGGATCGCAATCCGGTGTCATGGCAGCCAATTGCTGCGTTACAAGCGGTCCGGGCGCCGGAAGGCGTCGCCGCAGGGAATGGTTGTTGTCGGAACAGATAATCCGGAGATCAGACGCGAGCGGCTCTGACAGCAGCGCGAGTGTCCGGGCCGTGACCCGGTTATACAGCAGATAACGACCGACGATAACATTCTCATCCGCCGGCGTATAAAGCTGGGAAAACGTCACAAGCTTTGCGACCTCCTCCGGCTCCTCGACGATCGTCTGTTGAACCATAGCCAGCCTCAGCCAGAGATTACCGTCGGTCGGCAGGCAACCGAGAGCGAAACGGGCAAACTTGTCTGTCCGCTCCAGGGCCGTGGCCCAGCTCTCGTAATCCTTATCCTGATCCTGGTAATCGAGGTCGGCGAGAAGGATCGACATTCCGCCTTTGACGAACTCGCTTTGACAAACACCTGCCGCACGGAGCGCTTCCGCCTGCGAAACGGAAGCTGCAATGGCTTGGCGCGCCACCGGCTCTTTCCGTTGCAACTGACGAGCAAGATACGGCAGATCACCGAAGCGGACGAAGCGGGAAATCTGGACGGCGCTGAGCGACAGCACCACCAGCGAAAAGGCAGTCACCGCTCCGACAAGAAGCGGATTCCTGCGAATCCCAATCATCTTCACACGTTTTCCTGGTAGTATTGCGAATAGCGCGAGTAATAATATTCGCTCGATCCGTAGGCGCGATAGAGCTTCATACGCTCCTGATCCACCTTGTTGAGGATCACGCCGAGACATTTGTCCCGAATATACGGATCGGTCGAAAGAACCTGCCTCACGACGCGACGCGCTGTTTTGCCCCACTCGGTGACGAAGATGAAGCCGTCGACCCGGTTGGAGATCGCTCGCGCGTCGACGACCGGTCCAAGCGGTGGCAGGTCGACGATGATATAGTCCGCCTCAGCGCTCAGCGACGTCAGAATGTTGCGCATCGCAGGTGATGCCAAAAGCTCCGAAGAGTGCGGCACACGATGCTTCACGACAGCCGGCAGGAAGGAAAGCTTCGTCTGCGGATTGTGCAGAAGGAGGTTCTGGACGTTGCCGCCATCCAGGAGAGCTTCAAGCAGCCCCGCTTCCGCATGCCGCGCGATTGCGCGTGTTGCGCCTGGATTGCGCAGATCTCCATCGATGAGGATCGTCCGGCTGCCCTGACTTGCGAGCAGTTCGGCGAAGTTTACGGAGATGGTCGACTTCCCCTCCCCGGGCAAGGACGACACGATACCGATGATTTTGCAGGTCTTGCCGGCCAGACCGAGATCGGCGGCGATCTTGGCGCTTCGCAGGGTCTCGGCGAAGGCCGACAGCGGATGATCGATGACATAATTCGAGACCGCATTTGCCTTGCGGATCAAACGAGGCCCCTCCGGCATCTCCTTCAAAGACGTAGCCCGTGCAGGCGGTACCAAGGGAGCGATCCCGAGGAACTCGAGGCCCAATATATCGCGAACCTGCTCGCCTGTCCGGAAGAAGCGGTCGCGGAACTCACGGAACGCGCCAACTCCGCCACCGGCTGCAGCACCCAACACCAGAAAAAACGCCATTACGAGAGACTTGCGCGGATGGCTCGGGCCGCCGGCAGGGGTAGCGCGGGTAATGATGCGCGCCTCGGTGACAGGGAACGACTGCTGCTGAAGTGCTTCCTGATAGCGCTGCAGAAACGTCTGATACATATTTTTGTAGGTTTCGGCTTCGCGCTCCAATTCGCGAAGCTGGACCTGGGTCTCATTGGCACTGGCGCTGATGCCGGTCGCCTGAGAGACGGAGTCATTCAAACTCTTCTCACGAGCCTCGGCGACATCGAGATCAGACTTGTAGCTTTCAGCGATCCGGTTGACCTCTTCGAACATCAACCGCTTGTATTCCGACATTTCGCTTCTCAGCCGGATAGCCTGAATGTGGTTCTGCCCCAGCCGTTCGGAAATCTGTGCTTCGCGTTTCGAAGCGTCCAGGTATTTCTGGCGCAATTCGTTCGAAATGGAACTGTCGAGCACGTCGGTGACAATCGCATCCGACTGACCTGAAGCGATAATCTGTTGAATCCGCTGCAGACGCGCCCTCGCCTTCGCCGTATCCGATTGTGCGACAATCATCGCGCTATTGAGCTCCGACAGCTGCTGGTCGGCAACCAAGACGGAACCCGCCGCCACAAGCCCGTTGGCGCTGCGGAATTTCTGTACGGCAAGATCCGAAGCAAGGGCCTTCTGGCGCAGTTCGGCAATACGCTCCTGCAGCCAGTCGCTCGCCCGCCGCGTCGCTTCGTATTTGGAGTTGAGTTTGTCGACCAGGTAGGCCTCGCCGATCGCGTTGGCTATTTTCGCCGACAATTGAGACGAGGGAGACACGTAGCTCACCTCGAGCACATAGGTGCGGCCAACACGGCTGACGCTTACATTGTCAAGCAGCTGATCTGCCGCGGCGCGTCGTCTCGCCGCCACCTGGGCATCAGTTTCCGGTTCTTCAGAGGCAAACCAGCTTGAGACATTGGCTATAGAGCGGATCGCACCGATCGCGCTGGAAATTGCCGATGCTTCAGACGACATGAAGCTCGGATCGTTGCTCAGATCCAGTTTATCGACCACCGCCAGCGCGATGGTATCGGAGTAGAGAAGCTCCACCTGGCTGAGGATCGATGCTTCGTCATCGATCACACCGCCGATTGTGGAAAGCTGCTGAACGACTTCCCTGTTTCCGCGATCGATCAATACGCTGACGTATGATGTATAGAGCGGGACCGCCGTGAGGATATAAACAATCCCGAGGACAAAAGCGGCGGCAGCACATGCCGCCACCACCAGCCACTGTCGACGTGCTGCCGCAATCAAGGCCTCCACATCAACAGCCTGAGACGGCTCGGTCGCATTGATGTCATCGTCGCGCAAGCCGCCCCGAAAATCCCTGCTGTTGATCTGCAAGACCTATCCTCGTTATTTTTCGATCACTGACAGGCAGCAGCCATTACGGCGTAGTCGGGCTGACCTCGATGATCCGGGTGGTCGTCCCGCTGTCGCTGGCAAAGTAAGAACCGCCAGCGCCAGCACCGAAGCTGGAGTTGCCGGAGCCCGTCGAATTGGTTCCATCAGCCGAACCATTCGCGCCACCGCCAGGCGTGCCGCCGCCACCGATACCAGCAGCAGTCGGAGATCCACCGCCGGCAAGCCCACCAAGAGCCGCAGTCTGCGTATCGTTTCCGCCGGCAAGGAATGCGGTTTCCAGCGCGCGATTACCCGTGGCTGCAACTGCATCCTGGATCTGCGCCGCATATTCTGGATTTGCCGTCGCGCAGGCACGAGCAGCCCGCACAAGGCCGGCGCCAATCGCCGCGGCCTGAGACGGATTGGCGTTCGCCACCAACGCCATGATCGGTGCCAGCGCATCGGCACTGGAACCTGCCAAAGCACGCACCTGGTTAGCCAGCGGCAGACCGCCAGAAGCAAACTGCGTGAGAAGGTTCTGCGGAGAAGAAAGGAACGCACTGATCTCTGCGTCCGACAATTTGGCCGGAGATACAAAGCATCCCGACGCCGGGGTGGCCGTCTGCGCGTTAGCGGCAGACAAACCTACGAAACCCGAGGCCACGGCGCCTAACAAAACAATTCCTGAGACTTTAGCAATGGTACGGGTTTTCATGATTTTCCCCAGAAAAACGCTACAATAAATGTAGCCATTACATAAAAGTACTTACCGATCAAGATGAAGATGAAGAAAGCGTTAACGCCGCTTCCTTCTTCATCAATTCACCAATTCCCTCACCGCATCACGCGTCGCAACAGCATCGGACGGAACGCCCGCCGCCGTTGTCGTCACAGAGTTCACGAGGTTGAGGAACTTAAGCACTTCGACAGAATCGGCGTTTGAAACGTAGAGGATATCCTTGTCCTGCATCGGGAACTTCTGCGTGGCGAACAAGGCGGACGGATCACGCATGTTTGCACGGAAGATCACCGGTACGGTAGCGCCCGGGAACTTAGCTGTATCTACACCAAGCTTGGCGAGGAAGTCCTTCTTGACAACGCGATATATCAGAACCTGAGACGGATTTGCACGAGCATCCAGCAAACCGCCGGCCTTGCCCAAAGCCTCGCCGAGCGTCAGATCCGATTCCTCGAAGTCAAACCGGCCGTTCAGTCCCGATGCCCCGAAGGCAAGGTACGTGCGGCGTTCTCGATCGACCAGAATAGTATCACCAGGCGCAACGTAGATGTTTTCCGTCGGCGTATCGATCAGATGATTATACTGAATGGTGGCCGACCTGCCGCGCCGCTGCAGCGTAACATAGGTCTCAACACCCGGTGAACTAAGGCCGCCGGCCTCCGAAATCACGTCGAGAATGCGCTCGCCCGCTTCGGTCAGCTCGACCTTCGCCGGAGACCGCACATCCCCCAGAACGGCAACCTGCGCCGAACGGCTGGTGACCTTGGTGATGAGGACCTGCGGCTCGATCGCGCGGTTGGCGAGCAGATCCTCAACCTCACGCTGCACATCCTCCACCGGTCGACCGGCTGCCCTAACTCGGCCCGCGTAAGGAACGCTGATCGTTCCTGCACGATCGATCGTCTGCTGCGGCAGGGACACGTAATTGCCTGGACGGCTGCCGGCATCATTCGGGATGAAGAGGCCACCCGCCTGCGATTCGAATACAGATACCTGGACGACGTCGCCAACACCGAGCGGCAAGCTCGGAGGGCCGCCCCTGCCACCACCGAAGCCACCAAGCAACGAGGCGGTTGTCGTATCAGCAACGAAGCTCAGCACAGCCTTGTTCAGGTCGACGAGCGCATAGTCGATCCCGACTGCCTGCTCTTTCTTTGCAGAAGTAACTTTTGCTGTTGCTTGCGCCTCGATCTGCCGAGCATCGGGGCCTGCGCTTGGCAAAGCGGTGCAGCCCGTCAACGCGACGGTCGATACTAGAATCAAAGTAGTAGCTGTACGAATTTTCACAATGGCCCCCACAAATGCCCAGGCTCAATATGCATAGGAGCAATTTAAAAACTAGGGAGCTTCGGAAAGACCTTCTTGTTGCAGCGCAGCTTATCCCAGCCTGTTGCTGATTCAACACATTGAATCAACAATTGCTTAAGTATGTTTGCACTTACTAACGTCGATTCTGGTGCATTTGCATGATTATCTGACGCAAATTAGTGCAATATTTTGAGAAGACTTCAAATCACTGGCGAACGACATGGAATGTCCACCATATCAATGGCGCAGTCCGACCGGGAATCACGCGTAGCAGCTAGGCGAGTTCTATCGTTTCCGTATCTCGTTTGCCTTCCGGCAACCCATGCCTTCTTCGTCTGCGCTTGACGCGTGTCTGACCAGGAAGATTGAGGCAGATCGACACGATCGGTGCCAGCATCACAGCGTAGATGACAGCGATGCCGGTGATCTGAAGCGAGAAATCGAAAGCAGAATGAAAGGCGATCAGCAATAGAGAAGCAAAGCCGATCTCCGGCGCGTATCGCAGCCGCCGACGAGTTGTCATTCCCTTTTTGAAAATCGCGAACAGCAGCAAAAGAGTTCCCACGGCAAGCACAGGGAACATCGCACCAAACGTAAACAACCCTTCAAGGTAGACGTTGTGGGCGCGATTCCAGATGCCTGCGATACCGCATGAAGGCTCTCTGTAAGCAGCAAACACGGTTTCGAAACTCGCCATGCCGGACCCCCAGGGCAAATGATCCCTCACCCCGGAAAGCATGCCGGGCCAAACGCAGGCGCGCGCACCCAAGGTGCCGTCGACCCGCATCAATGCTCTGCCGGCAAGCGACAGAAAAACAAAGGTCAAGGCGGCGGAAAGCAGGATGGCAACACCGACCCTTCGGACCTTCGAAAGCCGAGTTTTTGCAAAGAGGTTCTGGGATGTTGTACGGTTGGCCGGCCTTAAGGACATGAACAACGTAAGAAGAACGATCGCCGCAAGGCTCGATACAATGCCCGCGCGGGACTTGGTCAAGACGAGCGCGATGATCGTCAGCAAGAACAAGAGGCCGTATCCGGCGGCGGCCCAGAGCTGCCGCCTCTGGTCGGGCGCAAGCGGACGGCGTTGGTCAACTGCTGCCAGCAGGCGCCGTATTTCGATGCCCGCCGCTGCTCGTCCGCATAGGGCGTAGTTCATCAGCGCCATCAAGCCGAAATAGGTAGCTGCCGTATTCCGGTTGACGAAGAACCCGCTCAAACTGTCGAAATAGGCGGATTTCGCGCCAAACAGCAGGGTTTTGGGCGCAAAGTGAAACTGCAGGATGGACAGGAGAGAAACAACGCCTCCAACAACTGCAAGCACCTTCAATGCAACCGTGGCCCGCTCATCGGTGTCGAACAGTATCAATCCAAGCATGAAGATGCCGAAGGGAACGGCTATTCTGAGTGCGCTCGCCCAATCATCCGCCGGCGTCAGAGATACAGCCGATGTCACTCCCGAAACATAGGTCTGGACATCGCGCCAAGCGGGGTCGCCAGCAACAGGCCAGGCCGAGGTTTGAAGGAGAATCCAGGCGAACGCCAATGTAGGAACGAGCGTCGCTGCCAGCATGGCCGCTCGTCTATGCCCAGGCACTCCTATCCAAATCACTGACACAGCCAGCAGAAGAAACACCGGCACCGCGAGCAGCGTTACTGACAGCAGATCTACTGCGCCGTAATTCAGAAGAGCCAGAGTTATTGCAATACAGTAGATCGCCGTAAAGAGTCTCAGCAAAGCCGATGACGTCCTTCGATGCTGAGGCTTCTCTTGAACTTGCATTTTTCTCCCCGCCGCCGGCACGATGCTTAGACGGATTGACAATGAGCGGCAAGGCTGGCGCAACTGAAAAGCATCTCAAAACTGTGATTTTACTGGGATCTGAAATACTTATTTCACAACGCATCCTCGCGGCTGTTAATGCCACCCGCATTCTTGCTTTACATGGCCGGCACGATACTGTGCCGTCTCCGTCACGTCCGTTCTTGCTCCATCGATGCTCCGGGAAATTCCCTCATGCGGTCTCCGCCTGCCTTCTTCTGTCTTCACCTTTTCGCCCTGATTTGTTTTGCATCGAAAGTCTTTCTTCCTGATCCGGCCTTGGCCACTACCCCGACAATCTTCTGGGCAAGCGATCCCGTCAAACCGGGACAGACTGTTCAGCTGACTGGAGCGGGTCTGGATGCCGTGCGGAGCGTCGAAGTGACGACGCTTAGCAACCAGCCTGATATCACGGTGAAAGGTGTGGCGGAGAGCGCCCAAATACTCGCCAAATCACCGGCCACTCTCTCGTTTCTCCTTCCGGCCAAAATGGCCAGTGGCGTCTTCTCGGTGACGCTCGACGCCGGCGATGCCAGTTTAACCTTCCAACTGAATGCGCCGGATGTCTATTGGACGCAGGGAGACAAGGGGTTCTCCGCTACGCCCGGCGGTTGGCTGAGGCTCTCGGGCCGCAACATGGCGCTCACTGAGAATGCCATCGTCAAGATCACCTCCTCCGAAGGAAAGGAGACCGCCCTTCCCGTTAGTGCACCCGATAGCTGGTCGGCCGCCTTCCCCCTTCCTGAAAGCCTTGCAATCGGCTCCTATCGGGCAAGATTGTGGAACGGCTCGGGAGACGCCTCGACTTGGAGAGACGTCGGCTCGATCGAGATAGAAGCAAGATCTCGAACCGACCTTCCGGTGATGAAGCTATACAGCAATCACCCCGACAATCTCGACCACGACGACACCGGTCGGATCAATGCGTCAATGGGCGCTTTGGCGCGACGGGGTGGCGGAACCTTGTTTTTGCATGCGGGCATCTACCGTCTCACCGGCACGCTCCAGATCCCTGACGGCGTGGCTCTCAAAGGCGAAGCGAATGATCTGGTGACGCTCATCTGGAAAGATACCGAAAACCCTCCCGATGCGCTGATGGAAGGTATCCGGAATTTTTCGGTGGCAGATCTGACGATCAATGCAGAACGCCATTTCCACATCATCAGGGGCGGCTTCGACCCCGTGTCGGCAGAACCTGTAGGCACGAATATCACCGTGAAGGGGGTCATCATTCGGGCCTCTTCATTCCTCCGTCATATGAAAAACGACGAACCGCTCAAACGCCTGGAGGCAATGCAAAACAAGGTGCGCACCGGCGTTGCAGGACTCCTGCTCGGAGGCAGCAATATCGTCGTTGAAGGCTGCGACGTGCTTTCTTCGATGCGCCCGCTCGTGCTTGTGAAACCGGTTGCCGCGCGGGTGGCGGGCAACACGCTGCGCACCGGGCGGCGCGGTTGGTATGGAATTTCGGGACCGGACGGCGTCATCTTCGAAAACAACCGGATCATCGGAAATGATCTGCAGGCTTCGGGCGGAGGCATCAATACGTTCGGAGGTTCATTCGCCAGAAATGTGCTTGTCCGTAACAACCGATTCGAGACGATGTACGGCTGGGACCGCGAGGCGATGACCTCCGATGGAGCGGGCGGCTACTATCGCGGGCGACTAGTCGACGTGCGGGACGCATCGGCAACAATGGACCCGGTAGGCCTCGGGACCTTGCAGGAGAAGGACTGGAAAGGCGCCGGGCTGTTTGTGCTGAAAGGCCGCGGGCTCGGGCTCGTCGCACGCGTCACGACAAGGACAGGCAACCTAGCGGTATTGGACCGAGACATAGCGATGGCCATCGACAAAGACTCGGTGGTTTCGATCGTGCCGATGCAGGAGAACTATCTGGTCGTCGGCAACACCTTCGAAGATGCCGGCGCCGCACAGGTCTTCGGGACCGGATACAAACATGTCTTTGCCGACAACAAATCACGAAGGAGCGACGGTCTGAAGGTCTTTTCGCTCGACTACCGTCACCCGCAACCCAATTTCTACACCCAGTTTTTGGGCAATGAGATAGCCGGGCCCACTCTTCGCCGTGCTGCGGAGATCGCGGTGGAGGGACGCCAATTCGAGGGCAATGAGACGCTCCTGACCCTCGGAGTCGTCGTCAGAGAAAACCGCTTGCGCTCAGCTGCGATGATCCGTGTCGATGGTCGTTCAGACAATGATCCGGCGATACGCAACGTATTGATCGAACAGAACGAGGTTGGCTTTGGCGCTACTGCGATCAACATCGGGAAGGGCGTGGAAGAGCTCATAGTGCGAGACAACAAAATCGAGGATGTCCGGCTCCCATGAGATGGTCGCCCCGGCAATAAAATCAATTCGCTAGGCATCCTGCCCCTAACGCGCCCAAAGATTATCGCTTCCCTTTCCATCCCCGCTTCCTGCCCCATCCCTACAATCGGCTGGCATAGACGCCTGCCGTTGCACGCGTCAAAACGTGAAAGGAACCAGGAATGCACAGATGCGGTAGCAGGCTTATGGCCGGCGACGTTGTGAAGATCCCCAACCCCGAGAGCAAGAATACCAGCTCGGTAGACGGGTAGGACCTGATGCTCGACCTCGGCTTTTCAATTGCCGGACTTATCGCGACCCGCCTTGCGCATGAGGCCGTGCCCCACATCGTTTTCACGCAATACGCTCTTCTGACCTCGGTGACACCCACAGGGTTCGTCGTCGGGCAGTTCTGGGCGGAGGATCACATGAATATCAACTACACGCTTGTCGATAACCAGAACTCCAACCTCGAAATCGTAGGTAATGAAATTCGCGTTGCCGGCGATCTGGCCGTTGGAACCTACACGCTCACCGTCACAGCAAGCAATGAAAGCGGCTGGTCTCACACCTTCACCCAGCCGCTTGCGGTCGAAGATCCCGTTCCCTCCTGGGTTCCTCTGGACGCTGCAGGTCAGGCGGTGCCATTCGTGCTGGAGGCTGCCAATAATCGCGGCTGGTACGACGGTATGTCCTATCCAACGGAGGCGGCGTTCCTTGCGGCTGCCGGTGTGGCCGGCAATTCGTCCGCCGGAGTTCGCAGGTTCGGCCCCTATGATGTGCCGGCTGCGGCCAACGAATTCCCCGGCGTCGCCGATCTTTCTGCCACCACGGCATTGACTGCAGTGGGTACAGGTTCTTCGATCGCTATCGTGGGGGGCGAACTCGAATTTACGTCCGGCGGCACCGGCGCGCGCTGGCGGTTCAGTCTGCCGCTCCAGAGGAAAACCTATCGCTGGCGCCTGAGGGGTCGTCTCGGCACCAACACGACGGGGCAGCAGAAGCCGGCATCCTCCATCAATACCGGAATGACCGGCGGCATCTACCTTGCAACGCCAAATTTTTCCGGCGCAAACTCATTGCTTGAGGTGGTCGTGGCGGCCGGCAACGTGTCCCAACGCTATGGCGGGCTCTATCAGTCCAACTCGTCCACCGGAACATCCTATTTCAACAGCGCCTCTTTGACAGAGGTGAAGCCATTCTCGATCTTCAACCAGATGGAAGGTTCTGTTGGTCTGGAGGGTGTTGCCGATAGTTCCGGTACCGATCAGGTGCTGCTCGATATTTCGAATGCCCAAAGCGGGCAGAGTGGCGACAACGACTTTATCCGCGTGACCCGGGTTGCAGCGACCGGCGTGATTTCCTGCGTGGTGCGGGCCAGCGCCACGGAAGTCTATAACCAAGCCATTGGCACGGTGGCGGCGGGAAGCCCGATCAAGATTGTGCTCGGTTGGAAAGATGATGACCTCAGTGTATGCCTGAACGGCAGCGCACCTTTCCAGAAAGCGTCGGCGACCGTTATCCAGTCGCATTCGATCATGCGGTTTGGCGGCTCGCTCTCAGGCAATGTCTGGTCCGGGCTCCAGAGGGGTTATTATCTGCCTGCCAAGCAGCCAGACTGGTGGCTGCAGCACGCATCGTCCGGATTTGCCGCGACTGACATTTTTGCTGAAGGGGACAGCTATACCGCCGGCGCGGGCGGGGTCTCTTTGTCCGGCACACTTCGCACCGACACAGACAGAGCCGTGATCAATACGGCAGTTGGCGGGTCGACGCTTGCTGCGGCGAGAGACAGGCTAATCGCGGAACCGAACGCGCGTGGCAAGACGCTGGTCATCTGGGACGGCTCCGCAAACAGCTATGGTTCCGTCGCGGCGACCTGTGCCATTGTCGACCAGATCATTGCCTGGCATGGCGAACCATCGAGGATTATCCTCTTGCCCAGTGTCGCCGTAGGACCGTCCGCATCCGGCGTAAAGTCGAGTTACACGCTCGATATGGAAGCGATCCGAGACTACATCGCCACCAAGGGAGTCCATACCTCTGATACTGTACCGCTGATCAACGCCATTGCCACGGGTACGGCTCAAGACCTCTTGGACATTTCCGCCGGCGTCGTCTGCGCCTCGCTGCTGCAGGACACGGTACACTTGACCCAGGCGGCAATGGACGCTGTTGCGGATCAGGTCGCCAGCATCATCGCCATTAACGACCTCTAGTGCCAAGGGAGGCAGATGCAGGCGCCGGTGCCTGCATCTGCCTTTGCCGTAGGTTTGCGGTTCGATGCCGCAACGCGGTTCGCCGCCCAAGGGCTCTTCGGGAGCTACAATTTCAGATTTGTCAGCTTTGCAAGCTCGAGCCGCTTTTCTTCAGCTGTTGCGGATCCTTGCAGAACTCGGTCGAACTCCATCACCTTCGATCCGACAAGGAAGCGATACCAGTATCCTTGCAAGAAATGATAGGCCAGCCCCTCCCTGCCATCCAGAAAGCCGAGTTGCCCGATGTAACGGAAAAGAAAGTAGCCGAGCGTTGAAACAGGGAAAGGAACGCGATTGTAGATCCGCTCTTTGATGAAGCGCTTCATGGACGCTTGAAGCGAAGAGCCATCGCTTGTCAGGTTCTGATCTTCGGCAAACAGGCCGTAACGTCGGTTGAGGACATCAACAGCCTCGCGGGTGGCATATTTGTTGTGCTTGTCGGTAAAGAAGCCGAGATCATTTAAGTTGTGATCGGAAAAAGGATTGTCGAAAAGTACGGTTCGCCCGCCCCAGACGATGATATGCTCGTCCATCCAGCGATCTTCGATCCGCCCCTGCCCTTTCCTCCAGATGCGGGTCAGGATCAGCGGATAACGCCCGCCGTGGCGGATCCAGCGCCCGAGAAAAATATGTTTGCGCTTCAGGTTGATGCCGGCCACGTCAGACCCGAGGGTTGGAAGCTTTTCCGCAATCTCGCGGGCGAGCTCTGGTTCGATCACCTCATCTGCATCGAGCCGCATGATCCAATCGGAGGAGATCGGTGCGTTGTCCAGCCCCCATTGGAATTGCTTGGAATAGTTCGTCCATGGGTTCGTCAGTACCGTCGCGCCTTTTGATCTGGCGATTTCTACGGTGTTATCGGTCGAAAAGGAATCTACAACGAAGACTTCCGAAGCGAAGGAAGAAACTGCTTCGATTGCGCGGCCGATATGCTGCGCTTCGTTGTGAGTTAAAATAAGGACAGCGACGCGCGTCTTCATGTTAGCCGACTATCCCTGGATTGTCAGAATTTCACTGACCGACCGGCGTGGAGAACGCGCCGCCTTCAATGCTGTATTTGCTGGCATTCTCCCGACTGCAATCATCATGATCAGCACCTCTCCTTTACCGATGCCTCCCGCGGCTTTGATTTTGTCTTCAGTTTTATGGGTGATTGCCAAATTCAGGGGGCACGAAACCAGCTCGTGCGCATGGCAGGCCAGTAGCAAGTTCATGCAAAAGAGAGCCCCGTCGATGTAAGGTTGATTGCGTTGTTGCGCACCACCCCAGGCGGGAAGCTCCGATGCAATGACGAACAAGTTGCTGACATCGTCGGAAAACCCACCTGCGCCGGCTTGAAGGGCAAGCAGCTCTCTAATTTTATCCTTGTCCCTGAAGAAATATGCTCGAGTGGCTTGTCTATTGCATTGCGACGGAGCCGTCTGAGCAACGCTCACTACGGTCGCGACCTCCTCATTAGACAGCGGACTGGGATCGAAGATGCGGCTGCTAAACCGCGAGGTGAGGAAATCGCTGCCTTTTTTCTCGCGACCCAACGTCATACCTTCAGCAAAGTGACGCAATCCACCCTGGGAATGAACTTTGTCCCGATATCCTTGTACAAACCGCTCTACTTCGCCGACCAGTGGATCCGAGAAGCCGACCTGTTTGTGAAATTCAACGTAGGTTTCCAGCGTACCCAGCGCCATTTGAGCTGGTAGCTCAGAATAGGCGAGATCGTAGCGCCGAAGTGCGTCTAATATATATCGTATCTTCTGCCGCCCAAAACCGGGGCGCGTCCTTCCGACCGACAACCCCTTTTCCAAAGAATGAGTTTCGATAATCATTTTATAGTATAGGGAACGCTCCCGGTCCGCGAAAGGAGAAATACTGCAGTGACGGAAATATCTCCAACCATCCTGCAAAAATTGCGTCAAGAACCAGAGTGATCTTTTTACCTTCTCGACTATATTCATAGCGATTCCAAACCATACCTACGAGGCAGCTACAAAACTTCTTTAATTGCTCTCGGTCTGACGGGCGCGCAAGGATGCCCTACGCAAACAAACCATGCCGGAAGACTCTTTGATACTAGGGAGCGAGTACCAATCACAGCGCCGGCGCCTATCGTGACACCTGGCATCAGCATGCTTTCAGCCGCAACCCAGCAGTGATCACCGATCGAGATTGGCTTCGTTATCAGCGGGCGCCTGAGTGAGGAAATGTCATGGGTGCCAGTACAGAGAAACGAACGTTGGCTGATTGCCACCTTTGAGCCAATTCTTATTTTATCCATGCTATAGCAATCAACA
The DNA here is from genome assembly GCF_002968635.1 of Neorhizobium alkalisoli. Taxonomy (GTDB): domain Bacteria; phylum Pseudomonadota; class Alphaproteobacteria; order Rhizobiales; family Rhizobiaceae; genus Neorhizobium; species Neorhizobium alkalisoli. The sequence goes on from NZ_PVBN01000015.1 coordinate 91,230, forward strand.
CCGTCACCCAGGACTGAATATTGACCCATTTCAAGGTTCCAAGGGGCCCACACAGAACAAGACGGCGCTACCCTGCATCCATTGCCAATTTTTGCACCAAAAGCACGTAGCAAAAATATTCGCCAAAAATTCATCAGCCCACGCGGCGTTGGCCGAAACAGAACTACCCAAACAATCAACCACAATGCGCGCCGGATTTTTTGCGCTTTCGGGATCGTGTCGATGTAGCGATACTGGGAGAAGTCGTTACTCATGAGATGCTCTCAAGCTGATTTGCAAGGAAGCTGCGCCCCTGCTGCTGCATCTCCGCCAGCCGCGTTGACGTCTTGCGCCAATCGATATCTTCGCGGATACGAAGCCTTGCCGTCTCCAGGTCGCCGGCTTCGACAAACCGGTCCGACAAGTCGAGCTGCCGAAGCAGATTGCGGACCCGCTCATTCAGCCCGCTCTTCGCGCCGGGCAGCCCCACCGTCAGGAAAGGCTTGTTCTGCAGGATCGCGAGGACTGTGCCGTGGAAGGAGTTGGTGACCACAAAGGTAGAACGATCAATCATGGCAACCCAGCCGGAGGGTGAGGGAAAGACCGTCTCGCCAATTTCCCGCCAACGACGGTGGGTGTTGTAGGGCGATACAACGGGTGCCGCCTTTTCCTGCGAGATCATTTCCGCCACTTGGCGGATACCGTCACCGGTGCGCAGCGCGTAGCAGAAGACATGTCCCTGTCCAACGGGTTCTGCGCGCTGGATCAGTTTGGAAAAGTCACCAAGCAGGATCGCCGGATCGGGTACGCATTCGGCCTTGCGGGCGGTGATGCGTTCGACAATCTCGACGCCGCTCTCTTCTCGGACCGAGAGCCCGTCTATACCCGACACGAAGCGCCTGACCTCGTTGTCAAACGCCGGATCAAGGCTGCCCTTGCCGAAACTCGGAGCATAGGAAACGTGGCGAGCCTTGGCCGCATCTCTCATGGCCAGGAAGTACACCGGATCAAGCCCCTTCTGAGATGAAGGATTCCAGATCTGATCGCTGCCACAGACAAGCATATCGAAGCTCCCGGCCTGTGTGGCGAAAAAGGCCTCGACATCCGCCTGCGTGAAAAGACGTGGACCTGCGACGCCCAGCGCGTCCCGACGGAAATTCTCGAACTGCTCGGCCTGAAGGCGGCTTCCGAAAAGCCGACGTTGAAGTGTCGACAGCCGAAGATAAGCGACCTTCAGGTTACGGCGGAAAGCAGATGGGCTCAGCAGGCGCTCGAAATCCCCTCCTTCTTCGACATAGCGGGGATGATAATTTACGAATTCGGCCTGATGGCCTTGCTCGATAAGCCACTGGCGCAAACCGTAGGCCTGCATCAGCGCGCCGAAATTCTCCGAAAAGTGATAGGTCAATATACCGATACGCTTCGACGTCACGCAGGAAACTCCATCTGCCAAAGTAGGTCTATTCATTTGAGGTAGCGCCTCGCCGCAGGCAGTCCGCGTAAAGGCCGAGCAAGGACTGAGCCACCTTTTCCCTCGAATATTCACGCGCCACGACGGCGACTGCGCGCTCGCCCATTTCGGCGCGATCGGCAGCGTCCAGGCGATCGGCCGCAAGCAGGCTCTCACCGATTTCGTCCGCCGTCCGGCCGGTCCTGATCGCAGCACCGCTGCCAAAACCGATTGGGAGGTTGCACTCGGGAGTCATGATCGACGGCAAACCCGCGCTCCATGCCTCCAGAATGGCCATGGGCAATCCTTCGCTCTTGGAGGGCAGAACGAAAAACGTGGCCGAAGAAAGGGATCGGCGCTTGTCCTCGCCATATTGCGGACCGGCAAAAAGCGCGTTGCCGAACTCTGTTTCCAGCTCCCCGATACGGGTTTCAAATCCCTCAAGCCCGTCATTCCAGCCGCAAAAGACAAGAGCGGAACGGTCCTTGAAGGCCGAATTCTTGCGGCAGAGATCAGCCCAGGCATCCGCCAGTTCCAGGCACCCCTTCTTTTCATGGATCCGTCCAAAAAAGAGATAGACGTTCCGGCCGTCAAAGGACTGTCTCCACCAGGCGGGCTTCTCCTCCGCCCGAACGAATGGGGGCACGTAATTGGGAATCTCGGCAACGACCTGATCCGTCCGATAGGGAGCGATGTCGCTTCGCTCTTTCTCCGTCAGGATCTGGAACGCCCCGGCACTTTTCAGGAATCGGTTCTGATAAAGCCAGGAGACCAATTTCTTCAGGGGCGATGAGCGGGACATGATCCACGGCTCGAGCATTCCATGCGGGGTCACCACATACGGCTTGCGCGTAAGCTTCGACCAGATCAGCACCGCCAGACAAGGAAATTGCCAAAGCCCATGGATATGGACGATATCGGCACCCGAGCGCATCAGTGATCTCAGGAGGTCAAGGGACAGCGCATAACGTCCGAACGGCAGGCGCCGGTGAAGTCGGACATCGAGCGCGCCCCAGGATTGCAGATCGGCTGCATCGTGCGGACTGTGCAAGGCCTTCACGGTCACCGTCACCTCGGCACTGCCGGCTATCGAAAGCGCCTGGAGGCGCACAGCCTCGGACACTCCGCCGCCCGCCCGAGACAGGGTCGTGGTTACGATAGCCAGCTTCATCTTTTCCCCTCTGCCAGGGCCGCAAACGGTCTCATTGCCCTGGATGGGCGTGCGAGAAGGCGTAGATAGATCGCTAGGAAGATGAGCGTCAGGAAAATGAGAGGTGCATTTGCACCGATCGGGCCGCGAACGATGATCGGCGTCGCCGAAATGATGATGAACTCCCGGATCGAAAACCCATTCAGGAGCAGCTTCCTGTTGTGCAGGAAACGCAGGTAAAGCGCGCTGAACAACAAACCGAAGACCACCACTCCAACGAGACCGAAATCCGCGTAAAACTCTCCGCCAAAGAAAAGCGACAGGTTTTCGGTACCCGCCACCTTCATGGCCACGAGCTCGTCGCCCATCTGCAGAGCCAGCAACTGGGATTTACCCGTCCAGATCGAACGCGGTACGAAGAACAGCAATGCGCCCAGCACGCGGTTCCCATAGCTGAAGCCCATATCGCCGATAAACTTCATCTCGTAGAGAAGCAGGTCGAAAATATCGACATACGGGAGCCGGAAGAAGTCTTCCTTGACATCTATATTACCGATTGCTTCAAAAATGCTGGTTCCGAAGCGGCTGGTCAAACTGGTGATCGGCAATACGACAAGCATCCCGAACAGGCAGGCGAAGTAGAACGGCATGGCTCCCAGCCGTCCCTTCAACAACAGCAGCATGACCGGCATCCACGACTGGATCAGAAAGTAGCGAGGCGTATTGAAAGGGTTCTGCGCAACAAGCAGCAGGGCGAGAGAACATCCCAGGATTGCGAACCCGGAGAAGCCCGGCGATCGACCATTCTGCCGTCCGCGCATCACAACAGCGGTTATGAAGAAGGTTGATATCAGCAGCGACGCGAGCGCGAAAATGCGAAGCAGAGAGACACTGTCGGCGTCTCTCTCCGAGCGCGAGGCAAGAACGTTGCCTATCCCACCTGAGAAAACGACAAAGGCAACAAACGAAAGCAGGACCACGCCAAAAAGCGGAACAAGCATCCCGCTATCGATCACATAGTTGGCCACATTGGGCCTGGAAGGCTTCGCGTCCCGCGCCATCCACAACCCTGCCACCGTTGCCGAAAGGGCGAAGAGGAAAGTGACCGCCGCCGCCGTGTAGATCTCGCCATCGGTGAAGTAGATGCCGAAGACAGGCCCCCCCTTCCGGAAATAATTGTCGGACAAGGTCTGGATCGGGCCGATAACGAAGAAGATGAAATAGACGAACCAGAACATATCCGCAGCGGTCAGATAGCGGTTTTTGATCCGGTAGACATTGAAGATGCAGAGAAGGAAGGTCGGCAGCGTCAGCAGAACCGTGTCGACGTCTCCGACCGCGAACGAGTTGATCGCCCAGAGAAAGATATAGATCGAAACGCGGGTGAACATGCCTAGCGCTCCGTCAGCTTCAATGCGGCGGCAGCAAACTGTTCGGTATCGCCGAGCTTCGCGAATCCCCTCGCTTCCAGCGCCTGTGCCGACCACAATTGCTTGTCTTCGCTGAGGACCTTCATGAAGAAAGCAAGCCCGACCGGGTTATCGGGCTCGAAGACGAAACCATTGACGGCATTGCGTACAAGGTTGTCACGCGCGCCACAGACATCCGACAGCAGCACCGGCAGTCCCATGGCCTGCGCCTCAATCACCACATTGCCGAACTGTTCTTCGGTGCTCGGCAGTATCAGAGCGAGCGTCGTCGCCAGCATCCTCGCAATGCCGTCGGTCTGGAGGAAGCCGTGGAAAACGACGTGATCGGCGATCTGCAGCGCCTCCACTTTTTCGCGCAGTTCTTTTTCCAGCGGCCCCGACCCGCAAAGGTGGAGAGGACGCGGGTTCGAGGCCATCTTCCGGTAAAGGCCATAGGCATTGAGCGCCATCGCCAGGTTCTTCTTCGGAACGAAGCGGGCAACGATCGTGAAATGCCGCTCTTCAAACGGCACACCCTCAGGCGCCGCCGGCGCGCCGGCCATCCGGCGGATGCGCTCCACGGACAGGGAATTGTATTCGGTCGCAATCCGGCTCTCCGGAATGCTCAGGAAACGCATGTAGTCGCGCGAGCGCCTGCCCGAGGCGATGGCGCCTTGATAAGGGAGGAAAAACAGCTGCTTGAACGCTTCTTTCCAGACCGTCCGCTTCAGATCGTCGAATTTCGAGCAGCCCATGACATAGACGCGCCTGCCCATTGCACGCAGGGCGAGACCGGCGAGGAATATCGCCATCTTGTCGTAGTTGCAGAGAAAGACATCGGATACGCCTTCCTGTCGGCAGGTCGCGACGATGCGACGCGCAATAACAAACGGCGAGACAGCTCGCCAACCCTTTCCCGGAAAGAGCGTTATCTTGCGGAAGTGGCTGCCACTTTCGCTGTTCCAGGCGTATTCTTCGCTCGATGAAAAGAGCTCTATGCCAATGACCTTGCGGGCCGGAGCGGTAGCAGCGGCCCTGGCCACCGCGTCACAACGGTCAGCGTGCATTGGGCCAAAATTATCCCAGACGAAGGCCAGCGATCCGGCCGATCGGGAAGTCGTCGTCATTGGTGTCGCAGCAATGGTTTCCTGCGTCATGACGCGGACCGATGGCGGGAGATGAACAATCTTACGGCCGCAACCGCGCATAGAGCCTCGCCCGCGATCAACGCAATGGCAGCACCGTCAAGCCCGATGACTGTGCAGAGCACGAAAGTCAGAAGGAGCGTGAATAGCGAGGCGCCGAGGCTGAACCTCGCGAAGGAGACATGCGAATTCGTCGCCAGCAGCATGTTCGATACGAAGTACCAGGCACCATGGACCGACGTGGCGAGCGCCATGAGCACGACGAAGGAGCGCGACGGCGAGATGTGGCCGCCACTCCAGAGTTCGACGAACTCCTTCCCGAAGAAGGCGAACAACAAGGCTCCGGGCAGAAGTACGCAGCCGATCATCAGGCTGTTGATCCTGATGATGCCGGACAATTGCCGATTGTCGGCAAGGGCGAATGCCTTGGACAATTCGGGCATGGTCGCGCGATTAACAACGCCGATGATCTGCACCAAAAGTCTGCTGCAGGTTCTCACCGGCGTATAGAGCGCGACCGCCGCCGGTGAAAGGACAGCCCCGATGATGAGAACCGTGCCTTGAAGATTGATCGCCAACGAGACGGGTATCGCCATAGCGGCGATGGCGGGCTTGAACAGGCGCCTCAGGTCGCCGATGCTCGCATGGCCGAAACCGTATCGCAACCAGGACACCTGCCGCCGAAGCAGGGCGTAGAGCACAACCATGTTCAACGACCGCATCACAAGTTGGCACAAAGCGACCTCTGCAAAGCCGCCGCCAAGGAAGGCCGTGGAAAGCGCTGCCAGGCCCTCTACGAGGACCAGAAAATCATAGCTGATCGTTCCGATCGCATAGTGGCCGCTCGCCCTTAGTGCCGCCAAAGGCATCCGGGAGACCAGCGACAATGCCGCGAACAGGGCGAGAAGGAGAACGACATCCATATGTTGGAACGGCACGCCGAAACTGCCGTACTCGATTACCGCGGCAGCAATCCCCACCAGTCCGACCGCCGCCATGCAAATCAGGAATATAAGCAGAGACGCACTCTGGAAGGTCCCGAGTGCCTTCTGTCGTTGTCCAGCGGCGATCTCCATCGTCATGCTGCTTGTGGCGGCTTGGACGAAACCCAGATCGGTCAGAGCGAAATAGGTGGGGATGGTCGTCAGCATCATCCACAGGCCATACCGTTCCACTCCCCAGACGGATGCCAGGACTGGAACCGACAGCAGTTGCAGGAGAGCGTTCATGCCGATGCCGGCAGAGTTCGCCAAACTTCCCGAGACAATTCGTCTGCTGACGCTCATGTCCGCCCGCCGCCGATCACAAGCTGCGAACAAGGCTGGCGAGACCATCATCGCGCGAGAGGCTGCGAACGCAGTCCGACAGCTTCCCTTCTCGACCGAGGCCGCCCTGAATGTTGGTCTGCCTGATCGTTGCCGCCATAGTCCCGGCATCTCCCGGCGGGATAATCGTCGCGGCGCCGTCCACGAACGATGCGAGCTCGGTCCCTTCGTCCGCCGTCACCAGAACAGGTTTGCCGCTTGCCAGCATGCCGCCGAGTTTCGATGGCAGCACGAGATCGGCCGCATCCTTTTCCTGCGGCAAGACGTGCAGATCAGCCATGTTCATAAATTCGTTCAGCCGCGCATAGGGCTGGAACGGCAGAAAGCGGACGTTTCCAAGGTGACCGTAGCGTGCCTTGAGCTCCGATTTCGACGGCCCCTCGCCGGCTACCACGAAATGGATTTTCTTCTCGTCCTCGAGGTGCTCCGCTGCGTCCAACAACACGTTGAGGCCCTGCTTCGCGCCGATATTGCCCGAATAAAGCACAACGAAATCGTCATCGGCGAAGTTCAGCTCCGAGCGATAGGGGCTAACTTCGTCCATCGGATAGATATGCGACAGGTCCACCCAGTTCCGGATAACCGAAACCTTTTCCCTCAGGATACCCTTGCCCGTCAGCCGCTCCGCCATCCGGTCGGAGATGGTGATCACCTTGTCGAAATGCCGGAGCGTAAAGCGCTCGAAAGCGTAGCCCAGCTTCTTCAGCCATGCTTTTGAACCGAGGTGGCCAACGGCAAAGGCCGCATCCACCTCGAGATCCTGCACATGCAGGACCGTCTTTGCCCCGACCATCCGTGCGGCCAGTTGGGCCACCGGTGCGGCAAAGAGCGTCGGCTCGACGCAGAACACGGTCTGCGGGCGGCGGCGAAGGATCTGCCAGAAGATAATCGGAGCTGAGGTCAGCGCAAAGGACAGTGGCGCTACGAGCCGCCAGATGCCTTTCATCCGCTGGCGCAATACGAGCGGAACGCGCAAAACCTTCACATGACCTTCCGTCGTGGCGGAATACCAGTTGCCGTATCCCGGCTGAACCTTCCAGCCCGGATAATGCGGAGGGGTCGTCACCACGGTGACATCCATACCCTCAGCGGCAAGATGTTCTGCAATTTCGCCCGTATATTTTCCTACACCAGCGATTTCGGGAGCATAGTTCATCCCGTAGATGACGATGCTCTTCCTTGCATGGGCGGGCGCGATTGAAACAGCCTGCTGAGCGATCCCAGCCTGATCCTCGCTCAGGGTATCCGCAGCGGCTAGCCTCACGCAGCGTCTCCCTGGGAGCGCTCGAGGTATTCGCCGTCGAGAAACGCCCGATAGGCGCTGGCAATGCCTTCTTCCAACTTGATTTTCGGCGCCCACTCGAGACTGCGGAGCTTCTTGGCGCTCATCAGCTTTCGCGGTGTACCGTCCGGCTTGGAGAGATCATGTACGATCTTGCCCTGGAAACCGACGACCTTGCTGACGAGCTCTGTCAGTTCGAGGATCGTGACGTCCTCCCCGGACCCGACGTTGACATGGGTGTCGCCGGAATAAGTCTTCATCAAATGAACGCAGGCGTCGGCGCAATCGTCGACATGCAGGAATTCCCGGCGCGGCGTTCCCGTACCCCAGATGGTAATCTCCGGCAGATGGCCGACCTTGGCCTCATGCGCCTTGCGAATGAGCGCCGGCATGACATGGCTAGACTTCAGATCGAAATTGTCCCCGGGACCATAAAGATTGGTCGGCATAGCGGAGATGAAATCACTGCCGTACTGCTTGCGATAGGCCTGGCACAGCTTGATGCCGGCAATCTTGGCAATTGCATACCATTCGTTGGTCGGCTCAAGCGGCCCGGTCAGCAAGGCTTCCTCGACGATCGGCTGGTCGGCGAGTTTCGGATAGATACAGGAAGATCCGAGAAACATCAGCTTCTCGACGCCCACCGTGCGAGCGGCGTGGATGATGTTCGCTTCGAGAATGAGATTGTCATAGAGGAAATCGGCGGGATAGGTGTCATTGGCAAGGATGCCGCCGACCTTGGCTGCCGCCAGAAAAACGGCGTCCGGACGGTTCTTCGCCATCCACGCCTCGACCTCAGCCTGCCGGGTAAGATCGACCTCCGAGCGCGATGCGGTGAGAATTTCGCAGCCTTCGGTGGCCAGCCGGCGAACGATGGCCGAACCGACCATGCCGCGGTGTCCCGCGACATAGACCTTCTTTCCAGCGAGGCTGTAGATCACCTCAGGCATGGGAAAGTCCCTTGTTGCCGCCGCCGGTCGGCACGTTTCGCGCCATGACCTTCAAGTCCTCGCGGACCATTTCGGCGACGAGCTGGTCGAGATTGGTTTCATGCTTCCAGCCGAGCTTCTGATGCGCTTTTGCGGGATTGCCGATCAGCAGATCCACTTCGGTCGGACGGAAGTAGCGGGGGTCGATTTCGACCACGCACTGACCGGATGTCACGTCATATCCCTTCTCGTCGACGCCTTCTCCGCGCCATTCGATCGGCATACCGACCTTGGCAAAGGACTTCTCGACGAAGGAACGCACAGTGTGCGTTTCGCCGGTCGCAAGCACGTAATCGTCCGGCTCGTCCTGCTGCAGCATCAGCCACATGCCGCGCACGTATTCACGCGCATGGCCCCAGTCGCGCTTCGCATCCAGATTGCCGAGGAACAGCCGCTCCTGAAGACCAAGATGAATGGCGGCCGCAGCGCGGGTGATCTTGCGCGTGACGAAGGTTTCGCCGCGGATCGGGCTTTCGTGGTTGAACAGGATGCCGTTGGATGCATGCATACCGTAGGCTTCGCGATAGTTCACGACAATCCAGTAGGCATAGAGCTTGGCAGCCGCGTAAGGCGAGCGCGGATAAAACGGCGTCGTCTCGCTCTGCGGAACCTCCTGCACCTTGCCGTAGAGCTCGGAGGTGGAAGCCTGATAGAAGCGGGTTTTCTTCGTCAAACCCAGAAGGCGGATCGCCTCCAGCAAACGCAGCGTTCCGGTACCGTCCGCATTGGCGGTATATTCCGGGGTCTCGAAGGAGACCTGAACGTGGCTCTGCGCCGCAAGGTTATAGATTTCATCCGGCTGCGTTTCCTGCACGACGCGAATGAGATTGGTCGAATCCGTCATATCGCCGAAGTGCAGGATGAAACGCGGGTCCTCGATATGCGGATCCTCGTAAAGGTGCTCGATGCGATTGGTGTTAAAACTCGAAGAGCGCCGCTTGATGCCGTGAACAGTATAGCCCTTCTCCAGCAACAATTCGGCAAGATACGCGCCATCCTGGCCAGTTACGCCAGTCACCAAGGCAACCTTGCCGTTGCTCTTCACATTTCCAGTCATCATACCCTCCTAACGGAATCCGTCAGTATTAAAAACGTGGTGGACGCAACGCATCCAAGTGTAAAATTTCCGATTGCTTAAGCATCGTCAGCAGGTTTTCTCCGTACTATACAGATACCTATGAAGCAATCATTTGCGCGCCGGGTGGTTAATTGCTCAGCGCTTAATCAAACCGCTCAAAATAACATCACCAGATCAAAACGCAGAAGCAGCTGACATAACAAGGAGTACGGTTCGTCTGTGATTCACTTTATACAAGGGCAAATGTGAAAGGCTTTGGAAACCGCATGTCGAAGTGAGCGCAATTTGAGAATAATTTGATCCAGATGCAAAATTGCCTCAATTGATCGAATGTACTCCCTCATCTCGCAGACGCCGATGAAATACTGCGCGTCGTCTCACACATCTTGCGAGACGCGCCGGCCGGGTCACGCAGTCTCCCGTTGCCGTGCTTGCCGCAGACTTCGGCTCCAGCTGAGACCAACGCCGAAATTAACACTCGCAGAGATGTTAATACTCCTTTAGTTAGCCAGTTCCCATTGTCGTCATGATTCTTGTTTGAGGCGAACGGCGGCACAGCAATGCGCAAATTGACGGAGTGGTTTTCAAGGCGCGGGCTGAAGTATGCCCCCGTGCCTCGCCGCCGCCGGATCGATCTCGGCACGCTGCCACCCAGCTACCCGATCTACGTCATCGGCGATATTCACGGCTGCCTCAAGGAATTGAAGGCGGCCGAGGAGCAAGTCGCCGCCGATATCCTAGCAACCGAACGCAGCGGCCCCGTCGTCTTGCTCGGCGACTATGTCGACCGGGGCCCGAGCTCCAGCCACGTCCTGGAGTATCTCATCCGGCCAAGCGAACTCGGCCTGAAACGCCTTCCTCTCTGCGGCAACCACGACGACATCTTTCTGAAATTTCTGAAAGAGCCCGAACTTTACTCGGAGTGGCTGGGGTTAGGCGGAGAACAGACGCTCATCTCCTATGGCATCGACCTGCATCATCTCGGCGTCCGCCAGAAGGCGCGCAATGCAAAACTGGGTGAACTGCTGGCAGAGGTCGTGCCGGAAAGCCACAGGCAGTTCCTCGCCGACCTGCCCATCTCGCTGAAGATCGGCAATCTGTTCTTCGTCCATGCCGGGATCAAGCCTGGTGTCCCGCTCGATGAACAGGAGGACGAGGATATGATGTGGATCCGCGAACCCTTCCTCGCCGAAGGCCCGAAACTTCCCTTTATGGTGGTGCACGGGCACACGCCACATCCTACCCCTAGTCTTGGACCTGGCAGGATCGGCATCGATACCGGCGCTTACTACACGGGCAAACTCACCGTCCTCAAGATCGACGGCGGGCGGGCCACGTTTCTGCAGAGACCCTAGGCCTCATATGAGCCTGCGCCGATACCACCACAGCAGAACCGGCTTGATCAGCGAACCGAACAAGCCGAGAGCGGTGATCGAGAACCCGAAATAGAGCTTGGACCTGCGCCGATCGATGGCATCCACGATGCGCTCTGCAACGGCTTTTGCAGTCCAGGGCAAGGCCTTGCCCATCAGCAGCTGCGCTTCAAGGGGACGCTTGGCCAATTCCCGCTCGAACTGCGGCGTGAACGTATCGGGAGGAAAGCAGATCGAGACACCGACGCCCGATCCTGCCGCCTCGGATGCAAGGGCTTCGGCAAAACCGACAAGCGCCGATTTGGATGCGCAATAAGCCGTATAACCATAGAGGCCGATGAGCGCGGCGCCGGATGAGACGATCATGATCCGCCCCTGCCTGCGCCGCTTCATTTCCGGATAGACGGCACGGACAGCATTGGCGACGCCTAAGAGATTGATCGTTACCTGTTCGGTAAAAGCGGCACTAGAAAGCGTTTCGAAGCGTCCCGGCTCAACGACACCTGCCGATGCGACCAGTACGTCACACGGGCCCAGCGTCGCCTCGGCGGAGCCGATTGCGCTGAGGACCTCGTCCTCGACGCCCACGTCTGCTGTGACAACGCATACGCTCGTCTCCGATACGTTATGGAGTGAAAGTAGCTCCCGCCTCGCCAGTTCGAGCCTTGCCGGATCGCGGGCGATGAGCGTCAGGCGTGCGCCGCGTGCCGCATAGAGCCTTGCGACCTCAAGCCCGATGCCGCTCGACCCACCAGTGACGATGACGTGCATGAGCCCCCTCGTCCGGCTTCTCCCGGATCGCCTAGCACCATTTGACGGACAAGTATCAGCGCGACCTAAGCTTCACCAGTCGTCTGGAACAACGGAGAAAGCTTCATCACCTTGTCCATATCGAGCGAGGCCAGACCGAAATTGCGATCCTTCAAATCTTTGAGCCTGCGGGCCGTAACCTCCACCGAATGGCGGATCTGCTCTTCGGTGTGATCGCAGGTAATGAAAAACCGCAGCCTTGCCATACCCTCCGGCACCGCAGGGTGGATGATCGGCAGAACGTTGATCCCCTCCTCCAGCAGTTCATTGGAAAGCTGCACGGCGCGAAGCGAATCGCCCACGATGACCGGCACGACGGAGAAGCCCAGACTGAGCCCGGTGTCGAGGCCCGCTTCCCTGGCATATTTGAGAAACAGCGCGCCGTTGCGATGCAGCCTCTCGGTCCGCTCCGGCTCGGTGCGCAGGATATCCAGACCCGAACGCGCTGCCGCCGCAAGAACGGGGGCCAGTCCGACGCTGTAGACGAACCCGCCTGCCTCAGCCTTCAGGACGTCGACAAGCGCCTGCGAGCCGGCAATATATCCCCCGCAGCTCGACGTCGTCTTGGAGAGCGTTCCCATCCAGATATCGACATCCCGGGGATCGGTACCGAAGTGTTCGAAGGTCCCGCGCCCGGTCTTGCCCAGCACGCCGAGCGCATGGGCTTCGTCCACCATCAGCCAGAAGCCGTAACGAGAACGCAATTCCATCAGCGCCGGCAGATCGGCAACATCGCCGTCCATGGAATAGACACCCTCGACGATAACAAGGATCCGTCGAAAATCGGAAGACAGTGTCCGGAGCACAAACTCCAGATTGTCCATATCGTTGTGGCGGAAGAGGCGCCGTGTCGCGCCGGATTGCTTGATGCCCGCCAATGCGCTGTTGTGAATGAATTCGTCGTGGATCACCAGATCCAGCGGCCCCATGAGACAGCTTATCGCAGCAACATTCGTCAGATATCCGCTTACGAAACAGACTGCGGCATCAACGCCGTAGACGGAAGCAAGGTCCGCCTCCAACTCGGTATGAACGGGTCTCTCGCCGGCAACCAGGCGGCTCGCCGAGGCCGAAATCCCGAAGCGATCTATGGCCGCCTTTGCCCGCTCCGTCGTCTGTGGGTCGGTGTTGGTTCCCAGATAGTCATACGATGCGAAGTTGATGAATTCGTGCCCGCCGATTTCCGTGGTCGCGCCGGCTGCCTTGTCATGCGAGCGATAGAAAGGATTGGCAACGCCGATCATTTCGCCCGCCATCCGCTGGACATGCACGCGCTGATATTCCGGCAGCTCGTCAAAGCGCAGGACCTGGCGGACTGCAGGCGCGGGTTGCCGGTTCAACCGGGCTGCGCGATTGCGCCCGGACGATTCGCTCGCCTGACGCATCTTGTCCAGCAGACCACGCTTTCCCTCCACGCCGAGGCCAGCGGAAATTTCGTCGTCCGGACCTTTTTTCATCACTGCGTCGCTGCCTTCTGCGGCTGGGTGTTGGAGTGGCTCTTCACCAGCCGGTCGACCACCTCATTCTGAGGTTCGGCCGCATCTTCCGCCTCGTCAGTGTGCTTCGATACACGTTCACGCAAGCGCGTCACGACGTCACCCACGGTCGTGTCGTCCCCAACGCCGCTCAATGGAATATCGAATCCGGTCTTCTGCTGGAAGCCCATTCCGAGTTCCATCGCCATCAAGCTGTCGAGGCCGATATCCTTGAGCACCTTGTCAGGCGTGATGGTGTCTTCAGTCACCCGCAAGATCGCCGCAATCTCGCCGGCGACGAATTTGTGAAGGATCTGCTGCGCCTCTTCGGCAGATTTGCCGTGGATCAGCTCCTCCAGATCGACCGTATCGCCATCGGCAACAGCATTGCCGCTGCCGGCCTGGCGGACGATCGTCTCGAAGATCGCGCCTTTGGCAATCGGCAACATGCGGACAGCATTCCAGTCGAGTTCAGCAATCATCACCGCCGCCGCGTCGATGCTTCCGGTATCCGCCACGAGATAGCGCTCGACCTGCTCCAGCGCATCACGCGCCTTCATGGCCGTCTTGCCGATCCGCTTGGCAAGGATCTCGTTGACTTCGGCATTGCGAGCGAGGAAGCCGGTGTCGGCGATTGCACCAAAACCGACGGCGAGCGCCGGCAGACCTGCGGCACGCCGCTTGCGCGCGAGCCCCTCCAGATAGCCGTTGGCAATAACGTAGTTCGCCTGGCCGGGATTGCCGATCATCGTCGTTGCAGAAGAGAAGAGCAGGAAGAGCTCCAGAGCGTCCTTGGAGGTCAAGCGGTGCAGGACTTCGGCGCCCCTCACCTTCACGTCTACGACCGGTTTGTTTCGTTCGGGCGTCAGGTTCGAGAGCAATGCGTCGTCGAGCACCATCGCCGCATGAATGACGCCCTTCAGAGGCGCCTCAGAGCGAAGAAGCTCAAGCAGCGAGCTGGCTGCCGCTTCGTCCGTGATGTCGCAGGCATGAACCGTCGCGTGGACACCCTTCTTTTGCCATTCTGCGATCGCCGCCGTCGTTTCCTCGTCCGCGACACCGCGGCGCGAGCAGAGCGCGATACGTCGGGCACCCTTGGCTACCAGCCAGTCTGCGGCCGACAGGCCGAACCCGCCGATGCCCCCCGCAACCAGGAAGATGCCCTCAGCCGAGAAGCGCAAAGGCTTTCCTGCCGCTGCCAGAACCTTGTGTTTGCCCGAAACCGGCGGCCGGACAACGATCTTGCCGATGTGCCCGGCATTCTGCATCAGACGGAAGGCGGTGCCGATCTCGTCGTGGCCGAAGGCGCGATAGGGAAGCGGCGCCAGCTTTCCATCGGCGAACAGACGCCCGATCTCTGCAAAGATCTTCTTGGTGACAGCTGGCAGGTTGACGAGGAGTTGATCCGCGTCGATTCCGAAATAGCTGATATTGCGCCGGAACGGCCGCAGCCCGATCTTGCGGTCGGAATAATAATCGCGCTTGCCGAGTTCAAGGAAACGGCCGAATGGTTTCACCAGTTCGATGCTTCGTTCCATGGCCTCGGAGAACAGCGAGTTCAGGACGAGATCGACGCCCTCGCCGTTGGTGACGCCGCGGATACGGGTCACAAAATCCAGCGACCTCGAATCGAAGATATGATCGGCTCCGAGTGCCTCCAGGAAACGCCGTTTCTCCACCGTACCGGCGGTGGCAATCACGGTTGCGCCCTTCAATTTCGCGATCTGTAACGCCGCGAGGCCCACGCCACCGGCGGCGCCGTGGATGAGAATCGTTTCGCCCTTTTCGATATGGCCGAGATGGACCATCGCATAATAGGCCGTCAGGAACGCAACCGGGACCGTTGCTGCGGCGGCAAAATCCATTCGCTCCGGCAATTTTGTGACGCCATCGCGGCGAACGCGAACGTGGCTAGAGAAGGCAGCCGGCGCGATGCCCATGACCCGATCGCCGGGCTTCAGGTCAGTTACAGCTGCTCCCACCTCGATCACGCGTCCGGCCAGCTCCATGCCGATGGTAGCGCCGGCAAAACCGTCCTCCAGCGCTTCCTCCGGCAGGAGGCCCATGGCCCACATAACGTCGCGGAAGTTGAGGCCGGTCGCCTCGACAGCAATGACAACCTCGTCCTTGTCCGCTCTCGGCAGATCGCATTCTTCCCAGGCGATGCTGTCCACACGGCCGCTGACGAGCTGCCGGATGGTCGCCGCCGAATAATCGGAAAGCACGACATCGGAGGACGGGAACGGGCCGACTGCTGCGCGAACTTCCCGAAGGCGATCATCGACCAGCATCCACTCGCGATTGGCTGTCGACGCGGAAAACACCTGGCTCAAAACCGAGGACGTGGCGACACCCTCGGTTTCGGCATCCAGAAGATGGACATCGAAGGTATCGTATTCGTTCTGCAGGACACGGGCAAAAGTCCAGAGGCCGGCATTAACCTCATCGGTGCGCTCCGCCGCCAACGGCGCCCCCCCCCGGAGCCAGGATGACAAGCTGCGGTTTTTCAGCAGTCGCGGCGACATCCCGAAGGTGGGCCGACAATGTTTCTGCCAGAAGTCCCAGCCGGCGCAGACGGTCCTGCTCCAGCGCAGAAGCGTCCCGTGTTCCCTTCCGCTCGGCAACATAGGCGAGTCGGAGCTGTTGTCCCTCGGCTCGCCTGAACGCTTCGGCAAGCGCTGCTCCGTCGGCCTCGACATCGAGCGTTTCGATCTTTGCACCGCCCACCGCAATGGCGCGGTCGGGGGATTCGCTCAGCATTACTATGGAACCGGAGGACGCAATTGGCGCTGCCTGCTGCACAGACGCCGGCGCTTCGGCCGATACCAGGATCAGCGCTCCTTCCGGACAAGCCCGCTCCTCCACCTGCGGCTTTTCGAAGCCGAGGGTGATGATCATGTCCTCTATCTGAGCCGCGGTGCCAAGCTGACCGACCGGGAAATCCGCAGATTGGCTACCTGCGAACCAATCTTCCGCCTGACCGAATACGAAGTCGTTAAATGCAGATGGAGCGCGGTCAGCAAACACGAGAGTTGCACCCCGCTCCGACGCGGACCGGATTGCGGCCCGCACCCCTTCGTGGCTCGACAAGAGGACCTGGCTCTGCGTGCCTGCGGATACGACCAAGTCGGCCACCGGATGCCCGACCAGTTTTTCAACTTCCGGCAGAACGACATGGACATCCTGTTCGAAGGCGATTTCTAGTGTTCGACGGACGCTCTCGCGCGGCTCGGCGATGATCAGCGAGGCACCATTCTCAGCGACAATTGCCGCCAGGCGACGGCTGAAGGCCACGGACGCCGTGCCAACCTCCAGGACGTGACGAATGCGTCCCTTCCCGGCGGCAAGAGCTCCCTCGACAGCCTCGATAGCGGTTGAGAGCCGTCTTTCCGCCAGAGGCGAATGAACGAGGACGTGGTCCAGCGTCGCTTCACTGACGGCATCGATCCATTCGGCCGGTTCAGCGCCATCGCGCAGCGCCGTCACGGACAGTCGCTCGATGATCGTCCTGTAGGCGTCGTTGACGAGAACCGCCTCCGCCACGCGGCCAGCGTTTTCCCGACAGGCCTCCTGCAGAATTTCGCTTACCGGCGGCAGCGTGAATTCCTTGGGGATATGCCACTCGCCTTCATCGGCCGTCGCAATGCCTGCATCTTCGAGAATGAACAGGCAGTTGGTCAGGAACGAGCGAAGCGCCGTGTCACCCGGCAGCCGCCGTGCGGAAACGATGCCCCGGTGGTCGGCCAGCATCGCCGCAATTTCATGACATGCCCGATAGATCGCGGCATCGAGAAGCAATGTCGCATTGTCGGTCGCACCGACTGGAACAGTGCCAAACGTTGCGGCCATGCCGACCTGCGGGTCTCTTTCCGATGCAGGCAGCGAAGCCGGCACGGTTTCGTAGTGGAACGCCACCGAAGCCAAGGTGTGATGACGGCGCAGCGACGTACGGCGGAAGCGGCAGTCATCAAAACTTGCTACGGCGTCGCCGGCTGCGTCCAGCATCTGAAAGCGGACTTTGATGGAGAAGCCGCTAAACCGCTCGATTTCGATCAATGCCTTGGCGATCGGGCCCTTTTTTCCGGTTACCCGGATCGAGCCGAAACGGACCGGAATATAAGGGGAGCCCCCTTCATTGCCGGAAAGCTGGTCGAACAGCGCCACCAGACCGTGGAAGGCGGCATCCACCGAAAAGGGGTTGAGGTTATATTCCACAAAGGGATGAGCCGGCGCGTCGGCTGGCTTCAGGTTGACCTCGATGAACGTGCGTCCAAAAGCCTCTGCGCTGGAAAGAAGTTGGAACCGAGGGCCATACTGAAGGCCGAAGCGCTCCGCCGTCCCATAGGCCAACTCGGCCGTTACCAGTTTACTCTCTTCGCCGGCCGGGCGGGTTATCGGCTTGTCGGTTTCGCAGCCGATGGAGTGACGGCTACGGGCAATCGCATGCACGGTCCAGTCATCATTGCTGAGCCGCTCGCGGGAACGGATTTCGATGTCACCGGTCTCCGGCGACAGCAATGTCGACAGTTCCACGATCCGATCCTGACGCAGTTCCAGCGGCCGAACGATCTCAAGGTTGGAAATCTCGGCTGAATCGGTACCGTAGTAGCGTTGCGCTGCCGTCACGGCGATCTCGATGAAGCCGCTGCCGGGCAGGATCGGACGCGAATCCACCACATGCTCGGCGAGATCCGGGAACAGCCGGGCATCGATGTGATTCTTCCAATGGGAAGCATTGGGATCGCTACGCCAGCCAAGAAGGGTATAGGTCTGGCTGCCGTTGCGGCCGAAGAGATCGATTTCGTCGCTTGTCGCCGGCGTCCTCAAATCCATCGGCTCGAACGGCAGGCTCGGCAGATCGACGGCGGCGTTGCGTTTGCCGCTGTGGCGGGACTGAAGCGGCGAGGCGCCGTTCGCGACAGCGCGGGCGAAAGACTGGGCAACCGGGTCTCTGCCCGACACCGGCGTCTCGCGCTGCAGCGTCGCCGTCACCACGGCCTGCGCGGACTGGTTCTTCGCGATATCGTTGACGTAATTCGCAAGAATCGACCTTGGCGATATCTCTATGAAGAGGTTGCAGCCCATCTCCAACGCGGCCTCGGCGGCGGATTTGAAAAGGACCGGTTCGCGAACATTATGCCACCAGTATTCGGCATCCAGTCCGCGGCCGTCCTGGGTCGTGCCAGTGACCGTCGAAATATAGGTGTAGACGCCGGCCTCCGGCTCGATCTGCGGCAGATCGGCAAGAAAGGCGTCCTTGGCGCTGTCGATGATCGGATGATGGAAGGGATAGTTGATGTCCAGGACATGCGCGACGATCTGCGCCTTTCGGGCGGCGTCGCGAAACGCCTGGATTTCTTCTGTCGGACCGGAGATGGTCACCGAATTCGGAGCATTGATCGCAGCGACACAGATGTTATCGAGACCATGCGTCTTGGCAAAGGCAAGCGCGGCCTCGTCGTTCAAGACGACAGCCGCCATCTTGCCCTGACCTGCGAATAGATCCTGATACCTCGACCGCTTCGCCACGATCGCAACGGCCTCGGCGGCCGTAAGCGCCTTTGCAGCGTAGGCTGCCGCGATCTCACCCACGGAGTGACCGAACACGACTTCCGGCTTGACGCCAAGCGCGACAAGGCAGTCCGAAAGCGCGGCCTGGACAGCAAACAGCAAGGGCTGAGCAATCTTCGTGTCGCCGAGCCTCAGAGCTAGATCGGGGGAAACGAGCAGATCCGTGAGCTTCTCGCCGAGATGATATTCGAAGAGCGCACTGAAAGACTGGAAACACTGACGGAAATGACGGTTTTCCTGATAGGCCTCGACACCCATTCCGGCCCACTGAGCACCATTCCCGGAAAAGACAAAGGCGATTTTTGCGGCCTGAGATGGCGCTTCGCCCCGCTCTCCCTGGGAAGCTTCCCCATCCAGATGCGCCTCGATCGCCCGCAGGACGCCTTCGCTGTCCTTGGCCTCGACAGCGAAGCGATGGCGAAGCGTCTCCCGGTTGGCCGCTGTGGCGCTGATGACGCGGCGAGCGTGATCCGGTGCTGCGGCGGAAAGACGCTCGCGGTACTCTTCAAGAAGTCGCGACAATGCGGACGTCGTATGGGCACTTGCAACGAAAAGGGAGCTTTCGCCCTTCGGCGGGTCGAGAGGAGCCAGTCGCTCCGGATCACTGATCACCACATGCGCATTCGTCCCACCAAAACCGAAGGAATTTACGCCCGCAAAGCGGATTTCCTTGGCAGGCAGCAATTTTACGGCGGAGGTATTGACGCGGACATTCAGCCCGTCGAAGTCGATGTCCTCGTTGACCTTTTCGATATGAAGAGAGGCCGGCAGGAAATTGTTCTGAAGCGCAATCATCGCCTTCAACAGACCAAACAGACCGGAAGCCGGTTCGGTGTGGCCGATGTTCGTCTTGATCGAACCGAGCGGCACCGGCGCGCGCCGCCGCTTCCCGATCACCGTTCCGATCGCCCAAACCTCGGCCGGATCCCCGACGCGTGTGCCCGTACCATGCCCTTCGATGAACGCGATGCGGTTCACATCGATGGCGCTGTTTTCATAGATCGACTGCAGAAGCGCCGCCTGGGCTTCGCGCGATGGCAAACTGATGAAGTTCGTGCGGCCAGAAGAATTGACTGCCACAGCATGGAGCGTGGCGTAACTGCGGTCCCGCTCCCGCTTTGCCTTGTCCGAGCGGCGGAGAACAATCGCGACGCCACCTTCGGAGCGCACATAGCCGTGGCCATTGGTGTCATAGGCCCGGCAAAGCCCTTCCGGGGAAAGCATGCGCGCCTGGGCAAAACCCACGAACGACAGGGGATGGACAAGCAGGTTTATGCCGCCGACGATGGCAGTGTCGATATCGCCTTTTTCCAGGGCGGCAACCGCCTGGTCCAGCGCGACCAGCGATGAGGAACAGGCCGTGTCGATCGTCATGCTCGGCCCCTTCAGGCCGAAGATGTGCGAAATGCGATTGGAAACAATCGACAGCGTATTGCCCGTCATGAAATACGGGCTGCCTGCGGCCGGGTCTTCGGAAAGCAGGTTTCCGCTTTCAAGGCTGGATGCGCCGATATAGACGCCGACGCGCTCGTCCGCGAGCTTGCTTACCGGCAGATTGGCATCCTCGAGTGCCTGCCACACGAGATTGAGGAGAATACGCTGCTGCGGGTCCATCTGCATCGCTTCGCGCTGCGAAAGCCCGAAGGCTGCCGGATCGAAAGCATAGATGTCATCAAGAACACCAGCCGCGAAAGTGTAGGTCTTGCCCGGCACACCCTGCCCCGGATGCCAGAAGCGGGCGCGATCCCAGCGATCGGCTGGTATTTGAGTGATCGTGCAGCGCCCTTCGCGCAGAACCTTCTGCAAGTCATCTACAGAATTTGCGCCTGGGGCAACACTGGCCCTGCCGATGATTTCGATCGTCATGGTCACTCGAATTTTGTCGCATCTAGTCCCGGCGAGCCGATTAAAAACCTCCTTCGCCAGATCCTTCTAACAACATACTTATCGAAAGTTGTCACTCAAAAATCTGGCTTATCCATGCCGTTGCAAAAACTGCCCTGTCGATAAAGGCGCTTTTCAGCATGTCAGGCGGCTTTACCGCCAATTCCCGACGCAGATCGGTCGACGGGATGGCGACCGCTATCGAACCAAATAATTAATTACTAAACCGCTGGATGTTGTACGCGGCGCTCGCCCCTTGAGAAGCGATCCCGATCGGAGCGCCGACAATGCCCAAGAATTTGGTAAAGTCGACCGACATATGCCGCGAAGCATAGATCACGTCACGGCTCTTGACCGGGAAAGTCTGTCCAACCACGAGGCTGTCCGGGTTTCTCATATTGAAGCGATAGACGATCGGATAGCGCCCGTCCTTGTTCGGCTGCATGCCCTTGCGCAGGAGCGCATCCAGACGCTGCTGACCGACAAGCCCGAGGACCACGTCCGGTTCTTCATAGCGGAAAAGGAAATAGCCCTCAGCATCGACGGTATTGTCGTTACCACCGCCTCCAAGCGCGACCGCCTCCAGGAGGTTAAGGTCATTTGAACCGAATTCAACGCGCGAATTGCCCTTGATCGCACCGAGAAGGGTGAATGTGCGCGGATCGCGCGTGACGAAGACCTGGTCTCCGGGCTGAACGTAGATGTTTTCCGACGGATTATCGATGATCGACTTCAGCAAGGCTGTGCCGGTGCGCCTGCCGCGCACGAGGGTCACATAGCTCTCGTAAGGCTGAGCAACCGGCCCACCCGCCTTGGCGATCACGTCCGTGATCTGCTCACCGGTCAGATTCAACGGAATCTGGGAAGACTTGCCGACAGCCCCGGACACGGTCACGCTTCTCGATGGCGTATTGAGGCTGGATACGATGACGTCCGGCTCAACAGCTTTGCTTGCCAACGCAGCCAAAATAGCCTGACGTGCTTCCTCAAGCGTCTTGCCGACGAAACGTACGGAGCCGACATAAGGAATGGCAGCGGTTCCATCGGGCTGCACGACGACATCGAGATTTGTCTGCTTCGATTCACTGGTGGAGAACAGGCCGTCCGCGCCGGCTTCGAAGATCGTCACCTTCAACTGGTCGCCCACGCCAATGACAGCTCTGCCAGCCCCGCCACCGCCGAAGCCGAAGCGTCTTTTGAGAGCCGTGGATACGTAGTCGGATACCAGACGTGCCGAACGGCCATCCACATCCACGACCTCGAACACGGCCGCATTCAGCCGGCCTATTTCCGCTCCCGACCGGCCGCTGTCAGCATTGATGGCGGAAGCCATCGGACCTTCGCCAGGGACGCCCTGACAGCCCGCCAGCACCGCACAGATCATGATCGCAGTCACTCGAACCAAATTCCGACACTCCAAGTCAGCACCGATGCCATCTGCCGACGATTCAGCACAACACATCTTCCATGAATCCGGCTGCCCCTGAAAAGCACAGCAGGCACCGAACAACAAGAAGGATTCCTAACGGTTGCCCAAAATAAAATATCTGTGCGCTTTTAAGGCCATAGTCGCCAATAACCTAATATCCGTCCCTGAACCTAAACAAGTTGAGTTAAATGCCTTTTAAATGATTTGGTTAATGCAGAGCCCAGAAGCCGGCATTGGAGACGGTTATTTTTGATGCCAAACAGCTTACTAGCCTCAGGGTTAAGCGGGCTGAGAGAAACGGTTCCGAGCGGCTCGGCAATATGTTATGCGCCTTGACCACCGAAGGGATTTCCCTCGGTCGGAAATGAAGTTGATGCCGAAAGAGGACAAGCCAAACATCGTGACACCTGCCGATCAGCGCCGAAAGCAGCGCTCGGCCGTTTTTGTCTTCGGCGTGTTCCTGGTGGTGATCCTGGCAGGACTCGCCGCGACGGTACTTTTGGTCAACGATGGACGAAACTACAAGCGCCTGGTCCGCAAATTCGGGTTGGAAGAATATCTTCTTCCTGCGCCGCCACCGCCGGATCTGCGTGTCGACAGGCAGCGGCAGTTGCAGCCCGCGGACCGCTATCCGCCCTGGCTGCTGAGGACGAGGCTCGAACGTAGCGCCCTCTTCGAAAAGAACACGTTCCTTTCCCCCGAGGAGCGCTGCGACAAGGTGGGTGCAGAGCGGGATGCCGCTCCCGAATTTACAAGCGCGAACGATGACTGGGAATGCCTGTTCTTTGAGAGCTTCGGCACGGCAACGGAACCTGCATCCCTGTTCGTTCAAGCCAGAGGCAGTTTGCCAGATGTGCTTCAGAGCTTTCGAATCAAGCTCAGCTTTACCGATCCGCTCGTCGAGCGAGCCGTTGCCGACGAAACGATGGCGATCATCGATCGCTTCGGTATAGCGATCACTCGGGAAACGCGAGACTACCTCGCAAACAAGATCTCGAGACGTGAAGATTTCACCTCCGTGCTCGAAAACTATCGACTGACGTTCAGCCGGGAAATGATGGATGATCGGCGCCACAACCTGCTTGTTCTCCCGCGACCGCCGAAAGTCGCTTGTGGCGAACCCGCACCGCCCTCGCCCGACAAGAATCTCAGACCGATCTACCGAATGCCGATCGGGTGTCTGGTCTCGAACGGGCCGCCCAAGCCCCTGCCCGCATCCTAAAGTCTTTCCAACTGGATGAGATCCAGGCGATCTCCGATCTCCCGCCGGGCAATGTCTACCAAGCTCGTCTGATGCGTGAAGAGCACCGTCTGGAATGCTTTGCCCCCTTCCGCGAGCACACGAATGCCGGCTGCCGTGCGCTCGTCGTCGAAGGTCTGAAAAATATCATCCAGGATGAGCGGCACCGGTTCGTTGCGGCTGCAATAGTCCTCCAGGAATGCAAGACGCAGCGCCAGATAGAGCTGGTCGCCCGTCCCCTCGCTCAACCCTGGAAGCGCCACCTGCTCGCCCGTCCTGCGTTCCACGGCAAGCTGCAATTCGTCTTTCTCGTCGTAAACCTGCACCAAACGGGAGAAGCGCCCTCCCGTGAGATCGGCAAAGATTTGCCCGGCCCGTTTCATTACCGGATCGGCCTGCCGTTCCCGATAGGCTTCCATCGAATTCGCCAGGAGGTTTGATGCAAGCTTCAGCACCACCCAGCGCCGCGCAAGTTCCTTCGCCTCCTGCTCGGCAGCAAGCTTCTGGAAAACGGCGCGTTCGGCGCCTATCCCGGCCTCCAGTTCCCGGCGGCGACGAAGATTGTCGGCCTCGGCAGTCCGCAGGGCGGAAATGCGATCCACCTGCCGATCGTCTTCCGCCTCCAGACTTTCGATTGCCAGCTCCGCCGCTATCCGGTCGAACTCTACAAGAGCGGCGCGTACCTCGTCCTCATCGGAGCCATCCGCCTGCTCGATAAACCGTGTGCGACACTGGCGAAGATCCGCTTCAATGCGGCTGCGCTGCCGCAGATCCTCAAGCACGGCCGGCAGATCGGAAACGGATTTGGACGCCAATTCGGCCAATTGTTCCAGTTCGGCTTGGCGATCGCCTGCCTCCTCGGAAAGCCTTGCCGATATCAATTCGGCACGCTCCAGCGCAGCCAACAATAGGTGCCGTTGATTCTCCTCCGCCTTGGCAGACATCGCTCGCTCGTTCATCATGCCGGCCGCGACATCGGCGGGCAAAGCGGCCAAGTCCGGCGCGACGTCGCTACAAATTGCTCTGACCTCGCCTTCGAAATTCTCCATATCGCGCGCCATTCCGCGTACGCGGCGGTCGCGGTTCTCCCGTTCAGACAAAAGGTCAGGTACAGTTCGCCACACTTCGAGTAATGCGAAAGCCATGTCCACCGTCGCGTCCTCAGAAAGTCCCGTGAGGACGGCGGCGTTGGCAAAATCGGTGCGCCAGCGCTGGATATCACGGCGCAGTTCGGCCTCCCGCTCCTCCATCTTGTCGAGCGCCTCCTGGGCGGAATGACGCTTGCCCTCGCGTGACCGGCTTTCATTCCAACGATCGGTGATTTCACCGATCCGACGGTCGAGCGAACGCGCAAGTGCGATCGACGGCAGAGCGCCAGAGGCAGGCTCGATCGCCTCTGCGATCGCCGTTAGAGCGGATTTCAGCCCCTCTTCCTTGATCCGCAGCGTCTCGAACTCGTCCTTTGCCTCATCCAGCGTCTCGGACAGCACAAGGATCCGGTCCACGGCACGGCGCCATTCGATCATCCGCTCCGGGTTGGAAGGCAGGACGGGGGCGGCGTGAAAAAGATCTTCGAATTCGGTAACGGCGTCCGAGGCTGCAATCTCCGCTTCCCTGGCGGCCAGTTCGGCCGCGTCAGTCGCCTGTTCGAGCTCCCTCCGCCTCAAGGAAAGCTGGGCGTGCCGGGAAACCCGTTCGGCATCTGAAAGTGCGGCATCGGAAAGGCCGTCCGCCTCCCTGACTGCGTTCCTCACCTCGCTCAACGTATCCGCGGAAGGTTTTCCGCCCAACGCGTCGACAAGCTCGTCGCGCCGTGCCCGGGCGGTGGCGATATCCTCTCGGGAAACGATCCTCCCCTCGCCTTCCAGTACCGCGAGCTGGCCGCCGACCACCTTCGCCTCCTCGCGCAGCGCCGCAAGCTTTTGCGCCGCCTTCACGCTTTCGGCTCTCGCCGCTTCAATAACGCCCCGGTGTTTGGTCAGGGTCGCTATATCCGGCAGAGGTGCGGAAAGAAGGCGGGCAATATCCTTAACCGGCGGATCGAGGCGAGCGCAAGCGGCAGCAATATCGGCTTCCGCCCGCGAAACACGCACCTTCAAAGACTCGACGTTCGAGAGTTCACCGATCTCGGGACGCAGCGCCGCAAGCTGGTCGGCCCAAGGTTTCGGGTCGATCAGCCGCCCATTCGGCCCGTCGCTTTCCAACCGACGCAATACGTCTTGCGCATCTTCGAGCTGCTGGCGGTGCAGCTTCAGGCCGCGATCAAGCTCCATCCCTTCATCCGCAAACCTCTTGAGGCGGGCGAGGTCGGCGTCGGTCGGCTGGGCCCGTTGCAGAACGTCGAGCCCTGCAAAACCGAGGCGCCGCGCCGCTTGGGAAAGCCGCATGTCAAAACCGTCGACCTCATGCCGGACCCTGGCGATATCCTCTTTCGCGTTGAGGTACGCGCCCTTTTGAGCATGCATGGCGACTATTTTCGGCGCTGCTGCGATCAAGACCTCATCGACGTGGATGGCCTTGATCTCATCGTTGAGCCTCGACGCTTCCGTCTCGGCCAGATGCCTCGCCTCCGCATTTTGGCGGGCCGCCTCCAGCGCGCGTGCAAGCCGCTCCTCGAAATCGGCCGATATCCCTTCCAGCACCTCGTATTGCGCCAGAAGCGCGCGTTCACGATCGATTTCACGCAGCACCGGCTCGAGGCGCATAAGCCTGCGCAATCGATCCAGGGCACGTTTGGTTTCTTCCCGTTGCGTCTGAACCGCTTTCAGATCGGCCTCGATCTCGGCCTGTTCAGCCAGCAACTTCTTCCAGTCGGTCGACTTCAGCTCGTTGTCGCGCTCGCCCTTGCGGGCGTCTTCGTGCGCGTCGAGCACCTGGTAGAAGAGCCTGTCCTTCGATTTTCGCGGCGCGTAGATGCCGTCCGCATCTGCCTCGAGCTGCCTGCGCAGATCCGAAAGTCCGGTAAGTCCCGAGGCTGCCGAAAACAGCAGGCTGCCGATCTCCCCACCGCTCTTCAGCATCGTTTCTCCGCCAGCCCGCAGAGAAGCGGAATCAAGACCGAAGGCACGTTCGAAGACTTCACGCGAGAGCGTGCCGAGGAAGCGCGCCAGGATATCCTCGGGCAAGGCCTCCTCACCTTCGCTCGCGGTCAGGAGGGTATTCTTGCGGCCTCGCCTGCGGCGAAATGAAAGCATCTGCCCATCGCGGGCAACTATCTGCGCCCCCACCCGCAATGACGCCGGATCATGAAGGAAGCTATATTCCGCCGCGTTGGGAAAGCCGAACAGAAGATCCGATATTGCCGATAGGGCTGATGATTTTCCCGCTTCGTTCGGTCCGTAGATCACATGAAGGCTGGCATCGGGCCGGAATGGCAGCACCTGGTCCGTGAGCGCGCCGTAACGCAGAATGTCGAGGCGATCGAAACGCATCAAGCCCTCGCCGCGCGTGCAAGGAGAAGATCACGAGCTTCCGCCAATAGCGCCGCTGCGTCATCGTCGAGCGGCAGATCGCCAGCTCCGATACCGCTCGGCAGACGCGAAGCGATCTCCGCGATCCGCGCATCAGCGTCCGCGATGAGTTCGGACGAAAACGTACCCATGGGAACCAGTCCTTCGAGACCGAGCAGGTCCATGGATACCGCAGCACCGTTCACCACCGGCTCCACGCGTACATCGAGCTTTTCCAGCCAGATATCTTCATGGCAGCGGTGGCAGGCAGCCTGCACCTCGTCCCGGAAATCGTCGGCACGCGCCTTCAATTCGCTGCGGAAGCGGCTCTTGCCGGTCAGCCGAATGCGCAGGGCCAGCGGGCGGCCCTCCATCCTTTCCGCAGTCGTATCCAGGGTGTTTTCCAGACGGCGGAGAATGGCAGGGATGTTGTCATCCGGATCGATCTCCACGGCAAGTTCGGCGAAGCGTGCAAAATCCGTGATGATGCGCTCATAGACCATGTGACCATCCTCGACCGTCACCAGGACAGCGCCCTTGGCACCCTGTTCACGGATCGAGCGGCCCTGCAGATTGCCGGGGAAAACGATGAGCGGGTCGCTGGAAACGATCTCGAAATCGTGGACATGGCCGAGCGCCCAATAGTCGTAGCCCCGGGAGCGCAGGTCTTCGACGGAGCAAGGCGCATAGGGCGCATGCGGTTCGCGCCCGGTGAGCGAGGTGTGGAGCACCCCGATGTTGAACCAGCCAGGCTCCGGCTTCGGATAGGCAACTGCGAGGTTTTCACTTGCCGAACGTTCGGCAAAACCCTGGCCGTGCAGCGCCACCTTCAGGTGGTCCAGCCGGAACGTCCCGGGCTTGTTGACCGGAAATTCGCTGACATTCTTCGGCAGCGTGATCGTCCTGGTGATGACGCTTTCGGCGTCATGATTGCCTTTCAGCAGGAAGACCGGAATTCCGGCGCGCTCCAGCCGCGCCACTTCCCGGTTGAAGAACAGGCCGATCTTGTTGTCCTTCCAGTCGCCGTCATAGACGTCGCCGGCCACGATGAAGAAATCTATCCTGCGCTCGACTGCCTGATCGACCAGCGCCGAGAACGCCTTGCGGCTTGCCTCGATGAAAAGTTCTGCAATCGCCGCGTCCTTCGTCGCCAGCCCCTGAAACGGGCTGCCGAGATGAAGGTCGGCGGAATGGATGAAACGGAAAGAACTCATCGAATCGCTTGTTTTGATTGCTCCATAGGAACAGGTGTTTTAGGCAAATGCCGGGCACGAAGAAAGCGCAAGGCGCCATATCCTGTGGATAGGGCCATTCAGGAGGACATTATGAGAAACCACCCGTTCGGACGCACATCCTTCAACGTCAGCGAGGTCGGCTTCGGCGCCTGGCAGATCGGCGGCTCCTGGGGTGATATCAGCGAGGCGGACGGCAAGGCCACGTTGGAAGCTGCGCTTGACGCCGGCGTCACCTTCATCGACACGGCAGACGTCTATGGCGATGGCCGCTCCGAAAAGATCATCGCCAACGTGCTCAAATCCCGAGGCGGTGCCCGCCCGATGGTCGCGACCAAGGCCGGCCGCAGGCTCAGCCCTCACGTCGCGGACGGCTATACCAAGGCCAATCTCGAAAACTTCATCGACCGCAGCCTTAAGAACCTCGAAGTCGACAGCCTCGACCTCGTGCAGCTCCACTGCCCGCCGACGGAAGTCTTTTACCGCCCGGAAGTTTTCGGCGCCCTCGACGATCTTCGCCACGCCGGCAAGATCAAGAACTATGGCGTCAGCGTCGAGAAGGTCGAGGAGGCGCTGAAGGCAATCGAATATCCAGATGTCGTCAGCATCCAGATCATCTACAACATCTTCCGGCAGCGCCCGGCCGACCTGTTTTTCAAGGAAGCCAAGCGAAAGAACGTTGCCGTCATCGTGCGCGTGCCGCTCGCAAGCGGGCTGCTCTCCGGCAAGATCAGCCGCGAGACCGCCTTTGCTAGGGATGACCACCGCAACTTCAATCGTCATGGCGAGGCCTTCGATCTCGGTGAGACCTTTGCAGGCGTGCCCTTCGAAGTGGGCCTCGAAGCGGTCGAGGGTGTGCGCAAGCTCGTGCCGGCCGGCGCTTCCATGGCCGCATTCGCACTCAAATGGATCCTGATGAACGAAGCGGTGACTGTCGTCATTCCCGGGGCGCGCAATGTGGAGCAGGCCAGGGGCAACGCGGCCGCCGCGGAGCTTGCCGCGATCTCCGCCGACGTGATGACCGCGACGAAGGAAATCTATGCACGGCTGGTGGCCCCGCACGTGCATCAGCGCTGGTAGCAGATCGAACTGGAGGCTCGCCCCTCACCGGCGGACTCCACTTTTACCCGCATATCCGACCAAGGGGTCGGGGCCTATCTCGCGGCCGCCTATCGGCCAATGGTAAACCGGTAAATCGCCTTGCTGTCTGATTGTATCCGCTCCACGTCCCGTCCTTCGGCAGCCTCGATCACGCGGGGCCAGAACTCCTGAGCGGGCGCGTTCGATGCCATGACGCTCAACTCCCAAAGACCGGGATGCGTGTGAAGAACTGCCGTCGCGGCACCGCGTCCAATGCCATCTCGCCGTGCATTCGGAACGATATAGAACTCGGCGATGGAGAAATCCGTACCCCTGCCCGATGCGGACCATGTGTTGACGAAGGTAAAGCCGACGGGGTGGCCATCCTGCAGGATCAGATAGGGCCAGCGGCTTTCGACCTCCTCCCAATAGGCCTCGAAATAGGGATAGTCGGAGCCGGAGCCGCCCTCCGCGAGGTACTCGGAAAGAAAGCCTCTCAGAAGCGGCTTACGCGTCGCGGAGGCCAGCTCTATGTGGGCAGGCAACGTATCATCTCCATAAACGGCCGGGCGCGAGGCCCGGCCTTTCTTGTCCAAGCATCCATAGACGCTCAGTTCGTGCCCTTCAACTCGACCGGGAAGAGCAACGTCTCGCCGGAGGAATCGTCGACGCCGTCGTTGTCGGTGACGGCAAAGGCCTTGCCCGACTTGTCGAAGGCGAAACCTTCGAGCTTGTCGACCACATAGCCGCTGGTTGCCGACTTCAGATCCGGAATGAAGTCGTGGACCTCTTCCTTCTTCACCACCGGCAGCTCGCCGCCGATCTTGCCGGGCTTCAGGTCGGCGATCGCGACGCGATAGAGTTTCTTCAGCTTGGCATTGTCGCCGATCTGGTTGTCGCGTTCGATGATGTACAGATGGTCGCCATGCGCGGTGATCTCGGAAAGACCGACCCAGCCGGCCTCGGCCTTCTCGATCGGGTAACGGACGGCACCCCATTCCTTTGACTTCGGCTTGTAGGAAACGAGCTTGACGGTGCCCTTCGGGTCGTCCTTCCATTCGCGCTGGATCGCCATCCAGAGCGTCAGATCATCACCGGAGCCGACGGTCGTGACGCCTTCGAAGCCGAAACGGGTTTCGCCGGCAAGAAGGTCGGCAGGCAGGCCGATTTCGGCCTTGATCTCGCCCTTGGCATTGACGTTGTAGAGGCCGTGACCGGTCAGCTTTGCCGAGTCGCCTTCCGACGCCAGCCAGAAGCCGCCCTTGCCGTCGAGCGCAATGCCTTCAATGTCGAGCTTCTGCGCCACCTGACCGTTGCGGGTCACGCGCAGGACATTGGTGATCTCCGCAGGCTTCCTGGTCGTATCGATGGTGAAGATCGACGGCTGCATGTTGTAGACGGAATCGCTGACTGCGTAGAGAATGCCGTCCTTCTCGGTATCGCCGACGAGACCGGAAAGCGCGCCCCAGCCCACGACCTTGCCGTCGACATCCTTGGAGACGAGCGTCGGATATGCCGGCTGCCCTTCGGCGAGCTGGTAGATCATGACATGCGAACGGGCGAGACCATCTTCGCCAAGATCGGCCTCATTGGCCGTGGCGAGCAGGTTGCGGCCCGGAATGGCGACGGCGCCTTCCGGCGATACGCCCGACGGCAGAAGCTGGGCAAGCTGCGGCTCGGCGCCGCTATCCTTGTAGACGGCGACGACGGACGCACGCTCGGAAAGAATGAAGATGTATTTCTGACCGTTGAAGGTGGCAAATTCCATGCCTTCAGGCTCGATGCCCTTCGACTTGGCGCGGCCCTCCGGGAAATGGCCGATGCGGGCAATCTCGCGCTCCAGCGAGGCGCCGGATTCGTAAAGGACCTTGCCGCTGCGGTCGAAGATGGTGAAGCTGCGCGAACCGCCCTTCCAGTCGCCTTCATTGGCGACGACGAGACGGTTGTTGTCGAGCCACTTGATGGCGTCCGGCTCGCGGATCACACCTTCGGCTTTGCCCGTAAAGGCAAGCTGGCCGTCGGTCTTGTTGTCGATGCCGTCCAGATCGGCCTTGCCGGCGGAAAAGTGGCCGACGATCTTGGCCGTCTGGCCGTCGATGATGGCGATATGGTTGTTTTCCTGCAGCGTGACGGCGATTTCGCCGGCATCGTTGATGGCGACGAATTCGGGCTCCGGATCTTCCGGCGCGACTTCGGCAATGCCCTTCAGATCGACATGCTTGATCGACGCGCAGTCGGCAGTGCCGTCCTTGAGCGACACGATGACGAGGTCGCCGGCCGGCATCTGCGGGAGAGCGCCGCCGTTCACCTCTTCGTCGCGCTCGTTTTCGATCGCGATTGCCGCAAAGGTCTTGTCCTTGGAGATT
The DNA here is from genome assembly GCF_002968635.1 of Neorhizobium alkalisoli. GTDB lineage: Bacteria > Pseudomonadota > Alphaproteobacteria > Rhizobiales > Rhizobiaceae > Neorhizobium > Neorhizobium alkalisoli. Next base: position 122,946 of record NZ_PVBN01000015.1, read on the forward strand.
GCGATCGAATCTGGCTGGCCGCCGAGATCGCAGGTCAGATCGACTTTCTTCGAAGCGATGTCGACGACAGCGAGCATGCCGGTCGGCTTCGCCTTGCTTTCGCCGGTGTTGACGGCTGCAAGAACCTTTTTGCCGACGGCCGCAACCGAGGTCGGTTCGCCCTTGAAAGTCAGCACGCCGAGTGCCTTCGGCGCCTTGGGATCGGTGATGTCGATGAAACCGATCGCGCCGAGCGGGCTGTCGGAATAGACGAGCGTATTGCCGTCTTCGCTGGCGGTGATGATCTCTGCCGATGTCGTTGCCTTCTTGTCCTTATCGGCAGGAAGATTGCTGGCAACGGGGAAGGATGCAATGCGATTGAACACCTGCTCGGCGCTGGCCGGCACTGCGACCGACGCCAGCAGCGCGGCGGTCATGGCGGCACGAAATGAAAATGTCATGGGAAGCCCCTCCTGTCCTTAAAACGAACAGATGGCTTGTGGGCCACATGCGTGACAGGCAGATGACAGCACCATCAAAAGGAAAAGGCCCGGAAACCCGGGCCTTTTCTTGTTCGAGACTGTACGGGTGCCTGAAAGGCAGCGCGTTAGCTGTTGACTGCGTCCTTCAGGCCCTTACCGGCCGAGAACTTCGGCACGTTACGTGCCGGAATGTCGACTTCAGCGCCGGTCGAAGGATTACGACCCTTGGACGCTTCGCGACGGGAAACGGAGAAGCTGCCGAAACCGGCAAGACGGATATCGCCGCCCTTCTTCAGTTCAGCCTGTACGGACTCAAAAACGGCATCAACAGCGGATGCGGCATCGGCCTTGGACAAGCCAGCCTTTTCGGCCACTGCGGATACCAGCTCGTTCTTGTTCATGTTTCCACCCCTTTCAACGGTTTTGGAACGACTCATGTATTTCGGGGCCGACAATAGTTTTCCGTCCGGCCTTGGCAACCCAAAAGCTCCGCAATCGCCTGAAAAACAAGGGGTCTACGAAAGTTTTCACAAAAAAAGCCGGCTTTAAGCCGGCTTTTTCAGTGGTCAGTGCCAAATTCGCATGAACGGAAGGCTGTCGATCAATGCGCGATCGCGGCGCCAACGTCGTCGACGCCCTCCACTGTTGCAATCACCGGCGTTTCCACGGTGCCGTCCCATTCGATGGGCTCGGGCTGGCGAACGAGCGCGTGACGGATCACTTCGCCCATGCGGGAAACCGGAATGATCTCCATGCTGTTCTTCACGTTGTCCGGAATCTCAGCCAGATCCTTGGCGTTTTCTTCCGGGATCAGAACCTTCTTGATGCCGCCACGGAGAGCCGCGAGCAGCTTCTCCTTGAGGCCGCCGATCGGCAGCACACGGCCGCGAAGGGTGATTTCGCCGGTCATCGCGACATCCTTGGAAACCGGAATGCCGGTCATGATCGACACCATGGCGGTTGCCATGGCAACACCGGCGGATGGGCCGTCCTTCGGGGTCGCACCTTCCGGAACGTGGACGTGGATGTCCGACTTGTCGAAGCGAGGCGGCTCGATACCGAAGTCAACCGCACGCGAACGGACATAGGATGCCGCTGCAGAGATGGACTCCTTCATGACTTCCTTGAGGTTGCCGGTGACCGTCATGCGGCCCTTGCCCGGCATCATCACGCCTTCGATCGTCAGCAGCTCGCCGCCGACTTCCGTCCAGGCAAGACCGGTAACAACGCCGACCTGATCCTCGCCCTCGGCTTCGCCATGACGGAACCGCGGTACGCCAAGGTAATCCGAGATGTTGGCGGCCGTGACGGCAACCGACTTCGTCTTGCCCTTGATGATCTCGGTGACCGCCTTACGGGCGAGCTTCATCAGCTCACGCTCGAAGGAACGAACGCCGGCTTCGCGGGTGTACTGCTGGCTGATCGCCATCAGGGCATCGTCGCTGACCGAAAATTCGTTCGGCTGCAGAGCATGTTCCTTGATCGCCTTCGGCAGAAGGTGACGCTTGGCGATCTCGCGCTTCTCATCTTCCGTGTAACCGGCGATGCGGATGATCTCCATGCGGTCCATCAGCGGACCCGGAATGTTGAGGGTGTTCGCCGTGGTGATGAACATCACGTCGGACAGGTCGTATTCGACTTCCAGGTAGTGGTCCATGAACGTCGAGTTCTGAGCCGGATCGAGCACTTCGAGCAGTGCCGACGACGGATCGCCGCGGAAATCCGAGCCCATCTTGTCGATTTCGTCGAGCAGGAAGAGCGGGTTGGATTTCTTCGCCTTCTTCATCGACTGGATGATCTTGCCGGGCATCGAGCCGATATAGGTGCGGCGGTGACCGCGGATCTCGGCTTCGTCGCGAACGCCGCCGAGCGCCATGCGCACGTATTCGCGGCCGGTCGCCTTGGCGATCGACTGGGCGAGCGAGGTCTTGCCGACGCCCGGAGGGCCGACGAGGCACAGGATCGGGCCCTTGATCTTGGTAGCGCGAGCCTGCACGGCGAGATACTCGACGATGCGTTCCTTGACCTTTTCCAGACCGAAGTGATCCAGTTCGAGGATCTTCTCGGCATTGTTGAGGTCGGCCTTGATCTTCGACTTCTTGCCCCACGGAATGCCGAGCAGCCAGTCGAGATAGTTGCGCACGACGGTGGCTTCTGCCGACATCGGGCTCATCTGCCTGAGCTTCTTCAGCTCGGCATCGGCCTTTTCCTTGGCTTCCTTGGACAGCTTGGTCTTGGAGATGCGCTCTTCCAGTTCGGCCATCTCGTCGCGGCCTTCCTCGCCGTCGCCGAGTTCCTTCTGGATCGCCTTCATCTGCTCATTGAGGTAGTATTCGCGCTGGGTCTTCTCCATCTGGCGTTTTACACGCGAGCGGATTCGCTTCTCGACCTGCAGGACGGAAATCTCGCCTTCCATGAAGCCGAGCGCCTTTTCGAGACGCAGCTTGACGGAAACCGTCTCCAGCATTTCCTGCTTCTCGGTGATCTTGATCGAAAGATGCGAGGCGACCGTATCGGCGAGCTTCGAATAGTCCTCGATCTGGCTTGCAGCGCCAACCACTTCCGGGGAGATTTTCTTGTTCAGCTTGACGTAGTTTTCGAACTCGGAAACCACGGAGCGCGACAAAGCCTCCACCTCGACGGGATCCTCGTCGGGTTCGGCCAGGACATCGGCTTTTGCTTCGTAGAACTCTTCCCGATCGGTATAGCCGTCGATCTTGGCGCGGGCGCGGCCTTCGACAAGAACCTTCACGGTGCCATCGGGAAGCTTCAGGAGCTGCAGCACGTTGGCGACCGTGCCGACCTTGTAGATCGCAGACGGTTCGGGATCATCGTCGCCGGCATTGATCTGGGTGACGAGCATGATCTGCTTGTCGGACCCCATGACCTCTTCAAGCGCACGAATGGATTTTTCCCGTCCGACGAACAGGGGCACGATCATATGCGGAAAGACCACAATGTCGCGCAGTGGCAGCACCGGATAGGTTTCGCCGCCAGATGCCGCAGACGTTGAATTCGTCATTTCATTTCCTTTCCATCGTCCCGTTTCCGGGAAACGCACCGGGCAAATCACCCAGGTATTTCACTCCCGCCCAAAGTGGAGTGTTTGAAAATCGATTTCAAGCCTTGCAAGCCTGCTGCCGCGGAGGATTATGACAATGCTATTGCAAAGCGCGCATTAACTCAAACGCTTACGCAGAACCCCAAGTACGGGAGGCGATCACCAGCAATCTGCTTCTGCAATCGCAAACAAAACGAAGCACCCGTAACAACGATGATCTTCCCGCACCGTTTCTAATGCAAGGCGAATATCGTGCAATTATTCGCCATGGAAAAATCGTGGAATAATCAAAAACAAGAAGGCCATGCTGCTTAGCAAAAGAGGCCCCAGTGGGGCCTCTTCAAGGTGATTATCGGATCATGCGGGATCAGGCGGAAACGTTGGCCTTCTCGTCCTGGCGATCCGCATAGATGTAGAGCGGACGCGCAGTACCGCGAACGACCTCCTCGGAAATCACGACTTCGCGAACGCCTTCCAGAGCCGGCAGCTCGAACATCGTGTCGAGCAGGATCTTTTCCATGATCGACCGAAGGCCGCGAGCACCGGTCTTGCGGACGATCGCCCTCTTGGCGATTTCACGCAGAGCGTCTTCGTGGAAGGTCAGCTCCACATCTTCCATCTCGAACAGGCGCTGGTACTGCTTGACAAGCGCGTTCTTCGGTTCGGAAAGGATCTGGATCAGCGCATCCTCGTCCAAGTCTTCCAGTGTCGCCAGAACCGGCAGACGGCCGATGAATTCCGGGATCAGGCCGAACTTCACGAGATCCTCCGGCTCGAGTTCGCGCAGCACTTCGCCGACGCGGCGCTCGTCCTGGGCGCGAACCGTCGCGGCGAAGCCGATCGAGGTCTTTTCGCCGCGGGCGGAAATGATCTTGTCGAGACCGGCAAAGGCGCCGCCGCAGATGAACAGGATGTTCGTCGTGTCGACCTGCAGGAATTCCTGCTGCGGATGCTTGCGGCCGCCCTGAGGCGGAACCGAGGCAACCGTGCCTTCCATGATCTTCAGAAGCGCCTGCTGAACGCCCTCGCCCGACACGTCGCGGGTGATCGAGGGATTGTCCGACTTGCGGGAGATCTTGTCCACTTCGTCGATGTAGACGATGCCACGCTGGGCGCGCTCGACATTGTAGTCGGCGGCCTGCAGAAGCTTCAGGATGATGTTTTCGACATCTTCACCGACATAACCGGCTTCGGTCAGGGTCGTGGCATCGGCCATCGTGAAGGGAACGTCGATGATGCGGGCGAGCGTCTGGGCAAGATAGGTCTTGCCGCAGCCGGTCGGACCGACCAGCATGATGTTCGACTTCGCAAGCTCGACGTCGCCGCCCTTGGAGGCGTGCGCCAGGCGCTTGTAGTGGTTATGCACCGCGACCGACAGGATGCGCTTGGCCTGTTTCTGGCCAATGACGTATTCGTCGAGAACCTTGATGATGTCCTGCGGCGTCGGAACCCCGTCGCGCGACTTGACCATCGAGGTCTTGTTCTCTTCGCGGATGATGTCCATGCACAGTTCGACGCATTCATCGCAGATGAATACGGTCGGTCCGGCGATCAGCTTCCGGACTTCGTGCTGGCTCTTTCCGCAGAAAGAGCAATACAGGGTATTCTTCGAGTCGCCGCCGTTGCTGCCGCTGACTTTGCTCATATCACTTTCCTTCCAGCACTCCGCGCTCACGTCAAAAACGGGCGCGGTCCACTCTACAGCCCGCCGGCACGCGTCCTGACGGACTGACGTACCGCCTGCCCTAAGGGTACTCTACCGATCCGGCCACACCATGCAGATCGGCGGCAACGAAACCCTCAAGAAACGCATGCTATGTCACAAAAGTTCAACACAGCATTAATAGGTACTAATAGCGCTTTCCGTGCGACTTGAAACCCTTTTTTGCTCACAACGGGGTGAGACGCACAGGATCCGCTATCAATCTCAGTCTGCGGCGCCACCCTCGAGTTCCTGACGCGAAGTCAGGATCTTGTCGATGACACCCCATTCCTGGGCTTCGTCGGACGTCATGAAGTGGTCGCGATCGAGGGTCTTTTCGACTTCCTCCAACGTGCGGCCCGTATGCTTCACGTAGACCTCGTTCAGACGTCTCTTCATCTTCAATATGTCACGGGCATGGCGTTCGATGTCCGATGCCTGGCCCTGGAAGCCACCCGACGGCTGGTGCACCATTATGCGCGCGTTCGGGGTTGCAAAGCGCATGCCATTTTCGCCGGCGCAGAGCAGCAGCGAACCCATGGATGCCGCCTGGCCGATGCAGAGCGTCGACACTGCAGGCTTGATGAACTGCATCGTATCGTAGATCGCCATGCCGGCGGTCACGACGCCGCCTGGCGAATTGATGTAGAGGGCGATTTCCTTCTTGGGATTTTCGGCCTCGAGGAACAGGAGCTGCGCGCAGACGAGCGACGCCATCTGATCTTCCACCGGACCGGTCAGGAAGATGATGCGCTCCTTGAGAAGCCGCGAAAAGATGTCGTAGGAGCGCTCACCGCGATTGGTCTGTTCTACGACCATCGGCACCAAGGCCATTGCGGTATCAACTGGATTTCTCATGTCCGTCCTTTGTCAAGCTTCTCTTGATCCCGGGCCGAAGGCAGAAAGGCGCTCCGGAATCAAATGGAATGGGTCATCCCTACATAGAGTGTCAACGCCCGGTACTTCAAGACGGAGCATCCGATATCCTTAATCGCCGTAGGATGTGCGAAACTGACCGCTATCCCGATTTTCCCGAGATCGCAGCCGGCCAGAACCTGGTTTTGTCAAGCCGCACAGGTTTTTGAGGGATCAGAGTAAAGCAGGCGTGAAGATCGCGAGTGTATTTGCGAATCCCTGCTCAATATCCCGAACGGGGAGCGAGCATAGTCGGCAACATCATTTTAAAGACTCTCTGCCATGCTGGTCATGCCCGAAGTTGGGGCGTGGGGGTTTGACGTGGATATTTTGACGGGCCTGGTGATTTGGGCTGCCGAGGCCATGACGCTTGCCGCGCTCCTCTGGTCACGCTGGTTCTACGAACGGGAGAGTTTCTACCTGAGCTGGGGCGGCGGCTTTGCGCTGCATGGTTTGGGTGTGATGCTGCTGGCTCTGCGCGGCTATATTCCCGACTTCGTGTCGATCGAGATCGCCAATACCATAGTCTTCACAGGCGTTGGCCTGTGGATCACCGGATTTCTGCAATTCGATGGCAAGCCGGTCGGAGGGTTTGTCGCCATTCCGGCACTGATCTGGATCGCCGGCATGTTCCTCGACCCGGTGCGGGAGAATTTTGCCAACCGGGTAGTCCTCTATAACGGCGCGGCCATCGTCGGCTATGCGATCCTGATCGGCATTCTCGTCTCGAACAAGGGTCGTTCTCGCTCGACCCGTCGCTTCCTGGCGGTTTTGATTGGCATCCAGCTTCTTGCCAACGGGGTCAGCGCCGTGCTGGCGATCGTGCGGCCCCCGACCTCCTTTGCATCGGCCCCGAATGCGGCACTTCTCTTCTTCCCCGCCGCCTTCTGCTTCATCGCATTTGTCGCAGGCGCGGCAAGACTGCTGACCGAACGGTCGGAGGAGAAACTGAAGGCGCTGGCCCTGACCGACCCGCTGACGGGGGTGCTCAACCGGCGCGGCCTGATCGACGAGTTCCGTGGGCTTTGCGGGGTCCAGAAGACCGACAAGCCGCTGATCGCCATGCTGCATTTGGATCTCGACTGCTTCAAGCAGGTCAACGACCGCTGCGGCCATCAGGCTGGCGACGCCGTTTTGGTCGCGTTTTCCAGGGTCGGCCAGACGTCGCTGCGAGGCCGCGGCTCGTTCGGCCGGATGGGTGGCGAGGAATTCGCATCCATCGTGCGCGTCGGTGACATGGTGGAGGCTGCCAGTATCGCGGAAGCTATCCGGCTCACGCTAAAACAGCAGACGATCAACACCGGCGACCACCAGATCAAGGTTACCGTCAGCGTCGGGATTGCCCTGGCGGTGGCCGACGACGCCAATCTCGATCTCCTGCTCAGTGCAGCCGACCGGGCGCTTTATGCCGCCAAGGAAAGCGGCCGCGACCGCACCGCCGTCGATACCGGGGGAGAAGCCTTTATCGTCCCCGCCGTCGATCGGCAGGGCGAGGACGAAGCCCCGACGGACCTGCGCGCCAACCATCAAGTGGCAGCGCTCAAACGTCTGGCGGCACTCGGCCAACGCTGACCTCTTGCCCTTCGCCCTCCGACGCCCACATTCGATGATGGGCAGAGCGTTGCGGAGGATGCATCATGCGGATGGGCCTTTTCACAGGAATCGTTTTTTCTTTGACGCTTTGGGCCGGGGCGCTGCCGGCTCAGCAGGCTTCCGACACCGTGGCGCCGGAACGAGCCACGGGCTTCACCGCCGCAAAACGCGTGGAAACGAAGAACTTCATGGTCGCGGCAGCCAATCCGCACGCCGCAGAGGCAGGCCGCGAGATCATCGCCAAAGGCGGCAATGCGATCGATGCCATGGTTGCCGTCCAGACGGTGCTCGGGCTCGTGGAGCCGCAGAGCTCCGGCCTCGGCGGCGGCTCCTTCCTCGTCTATTATGACGCCGGATCCGGCAGGCTGACCACTTTCGATGGCCGCGAGACCGCGCCGATGGAAGCAACGCCCAAGCTCTTTCTCGATGCCCAAGGCCAGCCGTTGAAGTTCATCGACGCGGTGGTCGGTGGCCGTTCGGTTGGCACACCCGGCACGGTGCGTCTGCTCGAAGACGTGCACAAGCGCTATGGAAAGGCAGAGTGGGCCAGCCTTTTCGAGCCGGCGGAAAAGCTCGCCGCCGAGGGCTTCGCCGTTTCCCCTCGCCTTGCTTCGCTCCTTGCGGCGGAAGGCGACCGACTGAAGAAATATGATGGGCCTCGCGGTTATTTCCACGACGAAGCGGGAGCGCCGCTGAAAGCCGGAGCGACACTCAAGAACCCCGCTTATGCGGAAACGCTGAACGCGATTGCATCGGGCGGAGCCGATGCTTTCTACAAGGGACCGATCGCGGAGGCGATCGTGAAGACGGTTCGCGAGGCCGCCGGCAATCGGGGCGTGCTGTCTCTTACGGATCTAGCCAACTATCGTATCAAGGAACGAGAAACCGTCTGCTTCAACTATCGCGCGCTCGATATCTGCGGCATGGGACCACCCTCCTCCGGCGCGGTCGCCATTGGACAGATGCTCGGCATCATCGAAAACTTCGACGTGAAGGCGCTCGGGCCGCAAAATGCAGAGAGCTGGCGGATCATCGGCGACGCCCAGCGCCTCGCCTTTGCGGATCGCGAACGTTATCTAGCCGACACCGATTTCGTGCCCCTGCCGGTCAAGGGGCTTATCAAGAAAGACTATCTCGGCAAGCGCGCCGACCTGCTCGACGGCGGCAAGGCGCTTGCCGCGGATGCGGTGAAGGCGGGCGAGCCGGAATGGGACCATGCCCTGCTCTTCGGCCGCGATGCGGCGATCGAACTCCCCTCCACCAGCCATTTCGTGATCGTCGACAAAGAAGGCAATGTCGTCTCGATGACCACGACCATCGAAAGCGGCTTCGGCTCGCGACTGATGACGAACGGGTTTCTGCTCAACAACGAACTCACCGACTTCTCCTTCAAGACACATGACGGAAGCCTGCCGGTTGCCAATCGCGTCGAGCCGGGCAAGCGGCCCCGTTCGTCCATGTCGCCGACAATCGTCATGAAGGACGGCAAGCCGCTGCTCGCGATCGGCTCACCGGGCGGCAGCCAGATCATCGGCTACGTCGCGCAAGCGTTGATCGCCTACATCGACTGGGGCATGCCGGTAGAGCAGATTGTCGCGCAGCCGCATCTCATCAACCGGTTCGGCACCTACGACATCGAGGCCGGTACCGACGCCGAGAAGCTTGCCGAACCGCTCAAGGCGCTCGGATATGAGGTGAAGGTCGGCGAAATGAATTCCGGGCTGCATGCGATCGAGATCACCGCCAGCGGGCTCGTCGGCAGCGCCGATCCACGCCGCGAGGGAGCCGCGGTCGGGGAATAGTCAGACTTCGGCGGCACCATAAACCAGCGCGGTCTTGGTCGGACCTGTCGGGTTCACCCAAGGCGAAGCGCAGAGGATGGTCATCGCAGCCCAGGCGTTGCGTACTGCCCCGGCGCTCGCCTCGCCGTCCTCGAGGTCGAAGCGGAAGCTGAATTCGGCAGCCGCCGGATTTGGGTGGCTCTTCTCGTTCCACCACAGAATGAGTGCGCATTCCGCACTCACATCTTCTGATAATTTTAGCCGCCCCCCTTCGAATACGTGCTCGCGTATCCGCAAGTCTCCAACCCGGAAGACCTTCGCATTGCGAGGCGGCAAAGATATCTTGCCGAAATCTTCATAGGGATCGAGACAGTCGCCGACCGTTGCGGGTTCGGCTTCGTCATCGAACTCGGCCTCGACGGATCGGCTGAACAGCGCCCAGAACCGCGGTGTACCGGCGGGAGGCATCGCCTTGACGTCCTCCTCGAATTTGATGTCCTCGTCATCTCCGGAATGGAAGGTCTGCGCGGCGGCAAGCAGCCGGTCGCCATGGCGGAATTTCAGCGTTGTCGACCAAGGCCCGTCGGAGCCCAGTGGACGCCGCATCCGGAAGACGAGGTTGGACAGCCGGTAGAGATCGGTCCCTTCCGTATCCAGGAAGAAAACATCGCGCTGCTTCTTTGGCTTCAGGACATCGAGCTTGCCTTTGGCGTCCACCTCATCTCCCAGCTTTTCACAGATATCCGCCCAAAAATCGGAGACCCTGGGACGACATGTCCCGACGTCACCGACGAACCGATCCGTATCCAGCATCAGCTTGTATTCCCGCGATGACAAACCCATCGACGTCTCTCCCGGCCGCAGACAAACGTGCAAAGCCCATCATAACCGCAATCTTTAATTGCATCAATCGCCACCCCTTTTCCGGTCACCTGAAATCCTTTAGGTCTCGACGGATGACCCGTCTGCTCGATTTCCCCCGCATCGATCCGGAAGCCCTCCGCGTCTCCCTCGACGGGCGAAACCCGGCATTTTACAGTGATCCCAACCGCGTCTATGCGGCTCTCCACGAGCACTGCCCGACGTTCTATTGGGCGGAGCAGAAACAATGGTTCTTCACCGGTTATGACCATGTGAACGCGCTTCTGCGCGACCGGCGGTTCGGCCGCCAGATCCTGCATATCGCCAGCCGCCAGGAGCTCGGCCTGCCTGAGCCTGAGCCGCATCTTGAAAATTTCGATCTGGCCGAGCGTCATTCCCTGCTGGAACTTGAACCGCCGGAACACACGCGGCTCCGCACGCTGGTCAACCGCGCCTTCGTTTCCAGGCATGTCGAAAAGCTCCGGCCGGAAATCGCGGACATTGCGGAGAGATTGATCGACGCTTTTGAGAAGGACGGCGAGACGGAACTCCTGTCATCCTTTGCGGACGTGATCCCCGTGACGATGATTGCCAGAATGATCGGCATTCCGGACGAAATGGGACCGCAACTTCTCAAATGGTCGCATGCCTATGTGGGCATGTACATGTTCAAGCGCAGCCACGCGGACGAGCATGCCGCAGATCGCGCCGCCAGGGAATTCGCCGATTACATCAGGCGCCTGATCGCCGAGCGGCGCCGCGAACCGCGCGAAGACCTGCTCACCCACATGATCCTCACGGGGCACAAGGGGCAGTATCTCACCGACGACGAACTGGTCTCGACGACGATCGTGCTCCTGAATGCCGGGCACGAGGCGACGGTCCACCAGATCGGCAACTCAGTTCGCGTGATCCTGGAAAGCGGGCTTCCGGCGACCGAGTTCTTCCGAGACGAGGCGGCAACGGAACGGACCGTCGAAGAAACGCTGCGCATCTGCGCACCGGTCCACATCTTCCAGCGTTGGGCGCTGGAGGACGTCGAAATCGACGGCGTCACATTCAGGCGCGGCGACAAGGTGAGCCTCATCCTCGCCGCCGCCAATCTCGACCCCAAAAAGTTCTCGGATCCGCTGGTCTTCAAGCCGGACCGGCAGGAGGCGCCGAACCTTCGTTCGGCGCCGGCATCCATTTCTGTATCGGCGCGCCGCTGGCACGGCTGGAGCTGAACACCGTGCTGCCTATCCTCTTCCGCCGACTGCCGGGGCTCAGGATCGCGAGGCCACCGTCAGTCAAGGATGTCTATCACTTCCATGGATTGGAGCGGCTGGAGCTGACATGGTGAGCGTCAGGCAGCGTTGGCAGACGCATCAGCTACGCCGTAACGGGCGGCGGGCTTGCTGAGCGACAGATGTGGCCGCAGTTCACCGCGGGCTGCTTCGAGCGCCTCGTAGAGCGACTTGTCCGAGAGCGACGGAATGGTGACCAGTTCACCCTGATCAAAACCGGCGAGCGCGGCATCGACGAGATCGCCGACATTCATCACCATGTTCGGATCCATATTGTCGAACGAGCCGCCGACCCGGTCGAATATTTCCGTGCGGGTCAGTCCCGGCAGAACCGCCTGAATGCGCACGCCGGTATCCACCAGTTCGGCGGCAAGCGATTCCGTCAAAGTCAGAACAAAGGCCTTGCTGGCGCTATAGGTGCCGCTGAACGCATGCGGCCACAGTGCGACCACCGATGCCGTGTTGATAATGCTCCCACTCCCACGCGCGACGAACGCCTGCGCGGCGGCGACGGCCAGACGATTTGCGGCCAGCACGTTCAGGTCCACCATCCGGTCCAGGTAGTCGATATCGCTCTGGAGAAGCGGACCGGTCGGGCCGATCCCGGCATTGTTCACGAAAAGGGTAATCGTATCATCCTCGCGCAGCCGCCGATCGACGAGCGCGATGTCGGCACGCTGCGTCAGATCCGCGCGAAGCACGTCGGCCTTGACGCCCGTCTCGCGAGCCAGACGCTCGGCTGCAGTCTTCAAGCGATCTTCATCCCGGGCCACAAGCACAAGGTCGTAGCCGCGGCGGGCCAGACGCTCGGCATAGGTCGCGCCGATGCCCGACGATGCGCCGGTCACCAAGGCAGTTCCGAGTTTCGAGGTTTTAGTCATTGTCCATCTCCTGATATGGAATTTACTGGCATATGCCACTAAATAGATGAAGACGGCCAATCGGCTATGCAAGAGGCGTGGAAGACTTTTTATTGGCGGTGGCAGAGCCGGATGAAATCGGGCACTCTCAGCCACGACGAAACAGACAGCCCATGATGGAAAAAGAACAGTTCGAGGACGGCATCTGGCTTTATTGCAGCAACAGCGCGGTACGCCGTGCCGCGCGGCAACTTGGCCAGCTCTACGAGGATGCCATGGGGGACACCGGGCTCAAGGGCACGCAATTCTCGCTCATGTCGCAGATCGCCCGCTCCGGTGAACCGACCCTGAAAAGGCTCGCGGAAACCATGGTCATGGACCTTTCCGCCCTTGGTCACACGCTGAAACCCCTCCTCCGTGACGGGTTTGTCGAACTGATCCCCGACGACAAGGACCGCAGGGTGAAGCGGGTGCGCCTGACAGATGCGGGCGCCGCGAAGCAGCGGGAACTAACCGCTCGTTGGACGGTTGCCCAGGATCATTTCGACAAGGCCTTCGGCAAGGAGAAGTCCGAGGAATTGCGGCGGACCCTCGCCTTCATTTCTTCGCCGGAATTCGCGAAGGCTTTCAACCGGGACTGAAATCCGCTTCTCACGTCCTGATCACATAATCCTTGCGAGTCGTTTCAATCACTTCCCAGGTTCCTTTGAAGCCGGGTCTCAGCACCATGCTGTCGCCCGACTTCAGATGGACGGGCTCACCGCCCTCCTCGGTCACGACCGAATGGCCGGAGAGGACGTGGAAATACTCCCATTCGTCGTAAGAGATTCGCCACTTGCCGGGCGTCGCCTCCCAGACACCGGCATAGAGCCCGCCCTCGGCCTCTTCGAAATTCCATGTTCGAAATGTCGGATTGCCGGAGACCAGCCGGTCCGGCGCCGGCGCGCCCTCTTCCGGGGTGATGGTAGAAAGGTCGAAAGTCAGCCAGGTTGCCATTTCTTCCTCAGATCTTCGACAAAGCCTGGTCGAGGTCGGCGATGATATCGGCGGCATCCTCGATACCGATCGACAGGCGCACGACGTCCGGGCCGGCGCCGGCGGCGATCTGCTGTTCTTCACTCAGTTGCCGGTGCGTCGTGGAGGCCGGATGAATGACAAGAGAACGGGTGTCGCCGATATTGGCCAAGTGGGAGAAGAGCTGCAGGCTTTCGACCAACGTCTTGCCCGCCTCGTATCCGCCCGTGACGCCAAAGGTGAAGACCGAGCCTGCACCCTTCGGCGAATACCGCCGCTGCAGGACATGGTTCGGGTCCTCTTCCAGACCTGAATAGCTGACCCAGGCAACCTTCGGATGGGCCTTCAGCCATTTGGCAACCACGGCTGCGTTATCGCAATGCTTCTGCATGCGCAGGGGCAGCGTCTCGATGCCGGTCAGGATCATGAAGGCGTTGAAGGGGGAGATCGCGGCGCCCATATCGCGCAGGCCCAACACCCGGCAGGCTATGGCAAAGCCGATATTGCCGAATGCCTGGTGCAGCACGACACCTGCATATTCCGGCCGCGGCTCCGAAAGCATCGGATAATTGCCCGATTTCGACCAGTTGAACGTGCCTCCGTCGACGATCACTCCGCCCATGGAATTGCCGTGGCCGCCCATGAACTTGGTCAGCGAGTGGATGACGATATCGGCTCCGTGTTCGAGCGGCCGGACGAGATAGGGCGTCGCCATCGTGTTGTCGACGATCAGCGGAATGCCGCGCCGCTGCGCCACCTCGGCGATCGCCGCGATATCCACGAAGGTGCCGGCGGGATTGGCGAGGCTCTCGATGAAGATCGCCCGGGTGCGGGCATCGATCTGGCCGTCGAAGCTTGCCGGATCTTCCGGATCGGCCCAGCGCACCTGCCAGTCGAAATTCCTGAACGCATGGCCGAACTGGTTGATCGACCCACCGTAGAGTTTTCGCGCCGCGATGAAATTGTCGCCCGGCTGCATGATCGTGTGGAAGGTTAGCATCTGCGCCGCGTGGCCCGAAGCGACCGCGAGCGCCGCGGTGCCACCCTCGAGCGCCGCCACCCGCTCCTCGAGCACGGCCTGGGTCGGGTTCATGATGCGGGTGTAAATATTGCCGAATTGCTGCAGGCCGAACAAGGCCGCGGCATGATCGGCATCGTTGAACACGAAGGATGTGGTCTGGTAGATGGGCGTCGCCCGCGCCCCGGTGGTGGGGTCAGGCTGGGCGCCCGCGTGAACCGCCAGAGTTGAAAATCCCGGATTGATCGTCGGCATGGTCTCTCTCCCTGAATGTCTTCAGCCCTGTTATCACGCTCCCCAAAATCAAACTGGTTGATTTTGGTCAACGACTGCTGTTCTCGCGCGCATATCCTCCCGACAATAGAGAGGAGAATGCCATGAACGATCAAGCCCCTGCCCGCCACGAAAGCCTCGCGTCCCGAATTGCCCGCTGGTGCTCCACGGCCTGGGACACGGTCGAGGAAGCCAAAACCCTAGCGAGCCTCGACAACGAGACGATCGAAATGCTGGCGCGCGACAACGCGCTGTCGAAGGACGAGTTCGTTTCTCTGCTCCGGCGCGGCCCCCATGCAGCGGACGAAATGCTAGCCCTTATGCGGGTCCTGAACATCGATCCGGAAGAGGCAAAGCTCGTCGAACCTCTGGAGTTCCGGGAGATGCACATCACCTGCTCGCGATGCGGGGAAAAGGCCCGCTGTCGCCGGGAACTGACCGACGGCACCGCTGCCGCCGACTTCGCGGGCTATTGCGGCAACGCCGACTACCTCAACGAGATGCGCGCCCGACCGGAACTGCTGGTGGATTGACGGGCGTCAAGCGACAAGGCGCGGATATTCGATCGCGGGGCAACGATCCATCACGACCTTGATGCCGGCCGCCTCCGCCTTGGCGGCTGCCTTGTCATCGCGCACGCTGAGCTGGCCCCATATCGCTTTGGGCCTCGTCTCCAGGGCGAGCGCCTCGTCGACCACGCCGTCCAGATATTCGGCTGCTCGGAAGACATCGACCAAGTCGACCGGTTGCGGCACGTCGCCAAGCGTCTTGTATACCGTCTGGCCGAGGATCTGCTTGCCCGCCTGACCGGGATTGACGGGATAGACCGTGTATCCCTTGCCAAGCAGGAACCCCATGACACGGTTGCTCGGCCGGTCCGGGTTCGGAGAAGCGCCCAGAAGAGCGATCGTCTTGGTGTTTTTCAGAATTTCGGCAATATACGCGTTGTCGTAGTGGTCATGGTTCATGACGGCAGCTCCGGTGATGGGGACGCCTCTGGCGGCGCGGTCGCTTCGCTGTATGTATGGCTCCGTCTCCGTAAAAGGGATGCAGGCCATGAAAAAATTTCTCGCAAGCCTCGCCGTTACCTGCGCCGTCTCGTTTCCGTCGGCCGAGCCCGCCTTTGCCATCTCGCGCTATAATTCGACCGGCATGTCCTGTGCTGCCGTGCAACGTGCGATCGCCCGGGAAGGCGCCGTAATCCTGCGTTATCCATCCCGAAATGTGCGCGGCATGACGCTTTATGACCGCTATGTTACCGACAGCGGCCTCTGCGACGGCCACGAGTTTGCCGATCGCGCCACCGTCCCCACGACCGACACTCCTCGCTGTCCCGTTCTCGCCTGCAAAAGGCGGCCCGATCCGGAAGACTGCTTTCCGCTACAGGCGGGATGCACCCGGTTCTGAACCGCAGGACGGCAACAACAGGCTCCGTTCCGCAAACGTTCTCGCAATTTTCCGCTTCCGTACGAAGCATATTAGAAGCATCTTATAGTTGAATTAGGGCGAACTACTATTCATCATCCGCGAAAAATCATAGCTGTGGCTTTTTCACCCAGCAGTTTATTGACGCTCAAAAATAGTACTTATTCACAAGACGTTGACAAAAAAGCCGATATTCATCGCCTTGCCAATAGCCTGCTATCGGTTTCCGCGACACGCCCACTGCCTGTGCCCACAGGTTGTATGCAGGGTTGAGTGGAGATTTCTTTCTTCCAGCCGCAGGTGTCCCCCAGGTGGCATGGCCGCAACCGGGCGCCTCTCAGCAAAAACGACATCCAACCGAAAGCAGCCCTGCAAGAGAGTTTCTAACGCCATCTGCCGCAACACGGTCCCTTTACAGAAATAAAGTGTGGTATGCGGATACCATATACATAAGCCGTTGAAATAACTTGATTTATTTTTCCACCGCCAAAATCAGCCGCCTTGACGCATCTTTGTCTCATCGGTATAAGCCGCCACAGATTGCGGACCCCTGTGGACCGCATTCTTTTTGGCGGCGCTGCCGTCAAGCCAAGCAACAAGAAACGCCCTGTATCCGATATCGGATCTCACGGGTCCAGACGAAAGAGAAAACCATGTCAACCTTCGTTCAGAAGCCCGCCGAGGTGGAGAAGAAGTGGGTGATCATCGACGCCGAAGGCCTCGTAGTCGGTCGCCTCGCCACCATCGTAGCAAACCGCCTACGCGGCAAGCACAAGGCCACTTACACCCCCCACGTCGATGACGGCGACAACGTGATCGTCATCAATGCGGAAAAGGTTGCCCTCACCGGCAAGAAATATTCCGACAAGACCTACTACTGGCACACCGGTTATCCGGGTGGCATCAAGGAGCGTACCGCGCGCCAGATCATCGAAGGCCGCTTTCCGGAGCGCGTCCTCGAGAAGGCCATCGAGCGTATGATCCCCCGTGGTCCCCTCGGTCGTCGCCAGATGAAGAACCTGCGCGTTTACGCCGGTTCCAACCATCCCCATGAAGCCCAGCAGCCGGTCGCCCTCGACGTGGCCTCGCTGAACAAGAAGAATGTAAGGAGCGCCTGATCATGGCCGACCTCTCCTCTCTGAAGGATCTCGCTCCGGCGGCCGAAAGCCAGGCTCCGGTTCACGTCCGCAAGGTCGACAACCTTGGCCGTTCCTATGCGACCGGCAAGCGCAAGAACGCTGTTGCCCGCGTATGGGTCAAGGCTGGTTCCGGCAAGATCATCGTCAATGGCAAGGACTTCTCGGCTTACTTCGCCCGTCCGGTCCTGCAGATGATCCTGCAGCAGCCGATCGTTGCAGCTGCCCGCGCCGGTCAGTTCGACATCATCGCGACCGTCACCGGCGGCGGCCTTTCCGGCCAGGCCGGCGCTGTGCGCCATGGCCTCTCCAAGGCCCTCACCTATTTCGAGCCGGGCCTGCGTTCGGTTCTCAAGAAGGGTGGCTTCCTGACCCGCGACAGCCGTGTGGTCGAGCGTAAGAAGTACGGTAAGGCCAAGGCCCGCCGCTCCTTCCAGTTCTCCAAGCGTTAATCGCCTCTGGATTTTGGACTTTCGAAAGGCGGGGCTTCAGCTCCGCCTTTTTCGTTTGGGGGTTCCGGCACCCCTCAGATCGGCAGTTCCGTCGTCGACTTCAGTTCGCGAAGAACAAAGCTGGAGACCACATTGCGCACATGCGGATTGCGCATCAGATGACGGGTCATGAAGGCTTCATAGGCTTCGACATCGCTTGCCCTGATTTTCAGCATGTAGTCGAACGTTCCAGACAACGCATAACATTCCATGATCTCCGGCCGATCGCGCACGACGTTCGCAAAAGCTTCGATCGCCTCCTCATGGTGGTCCTCCAAGGTCACATGGGCGATGATGCAGAGCTTGAGGTCGAGCTTTGCAGGATCAAGAAGGGCCACCCGTTTTCGAATAACGCCATCTGCCTCCAGTTCCTGGATCTTGCGCCATGCGGTGCTTTGCGACATCCCCGCTTTCTCCGCCAGCTCGGCAAGCGATGAACCGTCTCCGGACTGGACGAGTTGCAGAAGCCTGCGGGCAGCCTTCAGGTTTTCTTTCATCCCAGCGCCTCCTCTCGGAATATTCTCCCATTTTCAGATCCTAGTCCGGCAATCCTGAAATGTTTATCCGCATTTTTCGGGATATGATGGTGATCTGGCAGTGAGGTTGGAGGAGCCCGGCTCACTGGATCAAGATCGGGAGGCGCTCATGCCCAAACAAAGCACCTATACGGCGAAGCTGCCGGATGCGGATGGCATCTATCACTACACGACCGAAGAAGACGGGATCTGGAGCGAACTCTACCAGCGCCAGATGACGCTGCTGGCCGACAAGGCTTGTGCCGAATATCTTGATGGCGTGAAGCTGCTCGGCTTGAAGCCGGACAAGGTTCCTCAGCTTCACGATATCAACAGACGCCTCAACGAGACCACCGGGTTCGGCGTGGAAGGCGTCCCGGCGCTCATCCCCCCATCGCGCTTTTACGAATTGCTGTCGCAGGGCAAGTTCCCATTGGCGACGTTCATCCGCCGCCGCGAGCATATCGACTATATCGAGGAGCCCGACATCTTCCATGAGGTTTTTGGCCACTGCCCTCTGCTGACGAACCAGAGCTATGCCAATTTCGTTCGCCGCTTTGGTGAAAAGGCCGTCGGGCTCGGCAAGGAATATTCCTGGCACCTGTTCCGGATATTCTGGTTCACCGTCGAGTTCGGCTTGATCGACACACCGCAGGGGCGCCGCTGCTTCGGCGCAGGTGTCGTCTCCTCTCCCAATGAGACGCGGACCGCGATGGAAGGCAGGGAAAGCGAATTCCGCCCCTTCGATCTGATGACGGTGCTTAGAACGCCCTACCGGATCGATATCGTGCAACCGATCTACTACGTCATCGAGAGCTTCGCGCAGCTGGAAACGATCATCGAGGAGGATATCGGCGCGCGCATCAGGGACGCCAAGGCTCTCGGGGACTTTCCGCCGGCTTTCGAAGCCAAGGCTTCCTGAGCAAAGCATTTTGTCCGGCTGAGACTTGCCTTGTCTGCTCTCATTGTTCAACGTCCCGCCACCAATTGATGGAAGGACGCAATGGCAGAAAAGTCGATCGATCACGCCTTCATGGCAACCAGCCTCACCTCTGCCGCCACTGATCCCACCTTCGCCGGCGCACTCTCCTTCATGCGCCGGCGGTTCACCAAGAACCTGGAAGGTGTCGACGCGGTGGTGTGGGGCATTCCCTTTGATGCGGCGACGTCCAACCGCCCGGGTGCGCGCTTCGGGCCACAGGCGATCCGGCGAGCTTCCGCCATCTTCGACAACGATCCGCAATACCCCTTCTCGCGCGATCTCTTCGCCGATATGGCTGTCATCGACTATGGCGACTGCCTGCTCGACTACGGCAACCATCAGAAGACACCGGCAACCATCGAGCAGGAAGCGGCCAAGATCATTGCACACGGTGCTTTCCTGCTGACGCTCGGGGGCGACCACTACATTACCTGGCCGCTCCTCAAGGCGCATGTCGCGAAGCACGGCCCCCTTGCCCTCGTCCAGTTCGACGCGCATCAGGATACCTGGCTCGACGACGAGAGCCGGATCGATCATGGCTCCTTCGTAGCGCGCGCGGTGCGCGATGGCATTATCGATCCCGCCCGTTCCATCCAGGTCGGCATCCGCACCCATGCCCCGGAGGATTTCGGCATTCGCCTTCTCTATGGCCATGAGGTGGAGGAGATGACGGCGGACGAGATCGCCAGGGCGATCCTTGCCCATGTGGGCGACATGCCGACCTACCTCACCTTCGACATCGACTGCCTCGATCCGGCCTTTGCGCCGGGTACCGGGACGCCGGTGGCCGGTGGCCCTTCCAGCGCCAGGATTCTCTCTGTATTGCGGAAGCTGGGGTCGCTCGACATCCGCGGCGCCGACGTGGTCGAAGTCGCGCCTGCCTACGACCATGCGGATATCACCGCCATTGCCGGAGCGACCGTTGCCATGTATATGCTCGGGCTTCGCGCGGAGCGAAAGGCAACGCGTTAAATTTCTGAATCAAGTGGCTGGTAAACCGAATCCGGCCTTCAATCCAAGGCACTGACATCACAGGATAAAGACAATGGCAGCGAAAATCTTCATCGACGGCGAACACGGCACCACGGGACTGCAGATCCGCACCCGTATGGCCGGCCGCCGCGACGTCGAGCTGCTGTCGATCCCGGAAGCCGAGCGGCGCAATGCCGCCATGCGCGAGGATCTCCTGAACAGTGCCGACATCGCAATCCTCTGCCTACCGGACGAGGCCTCGCGCGAGGCAGTCTCCATGCTTTCCGGCAACAACAAGGTGCGGGTGATCGACACCTCGACGGCTTTCCGTGTCGATTCGTCCTGGGCCTACGGCTTTGCGGAAATGGACAAGGCGCAGGCGGAAAAGATCAAGTCGGCACGGCATGTCGCCAATCCCGGCTGCTATCCCACCGGCGCGATCGCCCTCATCCGGCCGTTGCGGGCCGCAGGCATCCTGCCGGATGGTTATCCGGTGACGGTCAACGCCGTTTCCGGCTATACAGGGGGCGGCAAGCAGCTCATCGCGCAGATGGAAAACCTACACCACCCGGATGCGATCAAGGCCAACAATTTCCTCTACGGGTTGCCGCTCAAGCACAAGCACGTGCCTGAAATGAAGGTTCACGGCCTGCTCGATCGCGCACCGCTCTTCGCGCCCTCGGTCGGCCGCTTCCCCCAGGGCATGATCGTCCAGGTGCCGCTCTTCCTCGAAGACCTCAAGAACGGCTTTACCCGCGAAAGCATCCATCGGACGTTGGTCGAGCACTACGCCGGTCAGGACATCGTCGAGATCGTTTCCCTCGAGGAGAGCAAGACGCTCGCGCGCGTCGATGCGGAAGAACTCGTCGGCCAGGACACGATGAAGCTCTTCGTGTTCGGCACCCCGGGCGGAGAGCATGTTAACCTCGTGGCTCTTCTTGACAATCTGGGCAAAGGTGCCTCGGGGGCAGCCGTTCAGAACATGGACCTGATGCTTTCGGCCTGATGACCGATAACATTCCATTCCCTGCCGAATGGCGGATCGAAGATGCCCGCCAGATCGCAGATACAGTCGTCGGCACGGTCTATGAAGTGACGCGTGCCGGCGGCGAGCTCGATATCGTCAAAATCCTTAAACCAAGGGCATTGGAAGATAGTCTTCGCGGTGCGGATTTTCTTGCGTGGCGGGATGGCGTCGGCTGCATTCGGCTCATCGGGCGCTCCGGCAATATCCTGTTGATGGAACACGCCGGCACGGCGACGCTTCGCGACCGCCTTGTCGCCCAGGGCGACAGGGACACTACACGGATCGCGGCCGAGGTACTGATGGAATACCATCGCCAATCCGACACGCCGCCGCCCACGAGCCTGCTGCCGCTTTCCGGCTATTTCGCGAGCCTGTTCAAAAAGGCAGAGGCCGACCGTCGCGATGGAATTGCCAGCCCCTTTTTCGAGGCGGCCGCTATGGCGGAAGAGCTGATCGCCAATCAGCAGGACATCAAGCCGCTGCACGGTGACCTGCATCACGAAAACATCATGTTCGGGCCGCGCGGTTGGCTGATCATCGATCCGGCCGGACTGATCGGCGATGCGGCGCTCGACGTCGCCAACATGTTTTCCAATCCGCTCGACCGTTTCGACCTTACACGCAACGAGGAACGCATCGGCTCGATGGCCGGGGTGTTTGCCGAAACGCTCAGGCGCGATGTCCGCACCATCCTCCGCTACGCCTTTGCCTATGGCTGCCTCTCAGCCGCCTGGCATTACGAAGACGGCAATGCCGAGGACCGCGACGACGAGCTCGCCGTCGCCGCAGCGATCCGCAACGTGTTGCGTCAGGCCTAGGCGATCCGGCGCGCTGGCGCGAATATCTGTTTCAGACCAAGGTTCAACGCGAGCCTCTCGCCCGGTCCGTGCACGGCAGCGAACAAGAGACCGGCCAGGAATGTAAAATGGTCGACGAAGAAGCCGAACTCCGCCTGATTGCCTTCCCAGCGGTTTGGACCGTGAAAGGCAAATGCCAGGAAGATAACGTAGACACCGGCGAGCAGCGCCGCTTCCGAAAAGAAGGCGCCGGTCAGGAAAGCAAGAGCCAGTCCCACTTCGAAGATCGCAGCGCACCATGCGAGGAAAAGCGCAAACGGAAAACCGGCGCCGGCGATATAACCCACCGTCGACGGCATATCGAGGAACTTGAAGCTCGTCGCCATGACGAACAGGCCGCCGAAAATCAGCCTTGCGACGAGAATTGCGATCGTTTTGGCCATTGTCCTGCCCTCTCTCCTTGGCCGCAGCCGTTTGACTATGCTCCAAGGACGAGCAGCAGGGACCTCTTCCGACATAAGGCCGGAATTTCTTCGACGTTCAGTCCCGTATGGCGACCGCCGTCTCCGGCGGATATTCACCGACGAAACCGCGCCAGTGGGCTATGGCAAATCCCAGGACGACCAGCGCGCCTGCCTGATGGGTCAGAGCAAGATGCAGTTGCACCTGCATCAGGAGGGTCGCGATGCCGAGCACGGCCTGGATCAGGATGAGGCCGAAGAGCAGAACGGAACGGCGGGCATGAGTGGTGCCGGGCGCGCTCTTCAGCAGCACGATCATATGCCAAAGCGCCAGCGCGAAGAGCAGATAGGCGCCCACGCGGTGGATGAATTGCACGGTCTTGGGGTTCTCGAAGAGATTGATCCACCAGGGTTGCTGGATGAAGAGGTCGCCGGGGATCGCCGCACCGTCCATCAGCGGCCAGGTATTGTAGGAAAGGCCCGCATCGAGGCCGGCGACCAGAGCGCCCAGATAGATCTGGAAAAGCGACATCGCCGCGACCAGCACGGCGCCGACCTTGGCACGGCCTTCCGGAGCCACGTCGTCGCTATGCGGCGATAGACCGCGCATGATCCACACACAGGCGGCGAAGATCAGGCAAGCCATGACGAGATGGGTCGCGAGCCGGTATTGCGAGACGCTGACGAGCTTGCTGAGGCCGGAGGAGACCATCCACCAGCCGATGAAACCTTGAAAACCACCGAGCGCCAGAACGCCGACGAGAGGCCAGCGCAACCGCTTTTCGACACGGCCCGTGAGCCAGAAGAAGACAAGCGGCACCGCAAAGACCACACCGATCGAGCGTGCCAGGAAACGATGTGCCCATTCCCACCAGAAGATCGACTTGAATTCATCGACCGTCATGTCCCTGTTGACCTGTTGGTACTGCGGAATGCGCTGATAAAGGCGGAATTCCTCGTCCCATTCCTCGACTGAGAGCGGCGGTATCACGCCGTGGATCGGCTTCCACTCGGTGATCGAGAGGCCGGAATCGGTCAGGCGGGTCGCCCCACCGACCAGCACCAGACAGAAGAGGGTAAAGACGACGAAACCGAGCCAGATGCGCACCGCCTTGCGGTCGCGCTCGAGGCGCTTCGTCTGTTTCAAGACATCGATAATGACTGCGTTCGTCGCGGACATGGGATACTCCCGTCGCTCGTGGCGAGAAGGCGTCTTCAGACGCCTTTCGTTCTTTGGCGTTGCTTTGCCTCATCGCCCCATGCAAAACAAGCCCCGGCACTTTGCGGCATGCGGTCGCGGATAGGAGAGAACGTCTTGGTCCCGCGTTTGAGAAGTTTCATCGGCACTATTCTCATCATTTTTCTGGTGATCATCTATGCGTTGGCCGCCACGACCGTCGCCACCCTCATGCTCGCCACCTCGCCATGGTGGGTTCATTTTCTCTATTTCCTGTTCTCCGGCCTGCTCTGGATCCTTCCGGCCATGCTGATCATCAAGTGGATGGCTGGCCCGAGGCCTCCCAAGCGCTGAATTTACCCGCGGTTAACCAGCCGCTGCGGTTTGTCGGCCAACCGGACCGGTGATAAACCGATTTTTGGCGCCTCCGCCCTATCGTGCCGGCAAAACGGCATCAGCGGGCAAAGCCATGCAGAAGCAGGAAATCCAACAGGAAGAACAGATCGTTCCAGCGCCCGGCGAACCGGGGGCGGACGACGACATGGTGCGGTTTGCCGATCTGACGCTGCGCGTCCTCAACAATCCGCAGCCGATCGAAGCCGAGTGGCGTCGTCTGGAGAGACTGGCGAAGAACTCCCTGCATCAGAGGTTCGACTGGTGTCTTGCCTGGACGCAGGCACACAAGAGCGAGGTGGTCATCATTCAGGGTGTGGCCCAGAATCGCACGCACCTCATCCTGCCGCTCGAAATCGTCACGGATAAGGGCTGCAGGGTCGCCCGCTTTCCCGGCGACCGATTCAACAACCTCAATTCCGGCCTCTTCGATGCCAATCTCGCCGAGCCTGACGCGGAGGAACTTCAGAACTTCGTTCATGCCACGCGGACAGCGTTGAAGGACACAGCCGATCTTATCGTCCTCGACAATATTCCGCTTGCCTGGCGCGGCGCGCGGCATCCGCTCTCTGGGCTGGCAACGACCGAGAACCAGAACCGCTCCTTCCAACTCCCGCTGTTTCCCAATTTCGAGGCGACGATTGCGCAGCTCAACGCCAAAAGCCGCCGCAAGAAATTCCGCTCCTCAAGCCGCAAGCTCGAGGCGATCGGCGGGTATGACTACATCTGCCCCGAAAGCAGCGCCGATAAGCATGCGCTCCTGGATCTCTTCTTCCATCAGAAGGGCGAGCGGCTTGCACAGCTTGGGCTGCCGGACGTGTTCCAGCCGGACGATATCCGGCAGTTCTTCCACCGACTGCTGGACGTGTCGCCTGAAGGTTTCGACACTCCGCTCAGCCTGTTCGCCATCCGCTTGCGCGGCGAACATGCAGGCCATATTGCCGCCATCGCCGGCCTGTCCCGCAAGGGCGACCACGTCATCTGCCAGTTCAGTTCCATCGACGAGAGCATCTGCCCCGAAGCCAGCCCTGGCGAACTGCTGTTCTGGCTGACCATCGAGCAATCCTGCCGCCAGGGTGCCGCGATCTTCGATTTCGGCGTCGGAGACCAGCCTTACAAGCGAAACTGGTGCACGCAGCAAACCGTCCAGCATGACATCCTGCTCCCATTGACATGGAAGGGATCGTTGCTGCGTCCGCTGATGATGGGCGTGACGAAGGCCAAGGCTGCGATCAAACGCAATCCCCACCTCTATTCCCTGGTTCAGCGCTGGCGAGCCGGCCATTGTCCGAAAGAACCGGCGGCACTCGCATCGGAAGCGGAATGATCAATCAGGCTGCGCGGCGGCGGCCACGGCGCGGCGAATGCAGGTCCCCGGCTTCCGCCATGACCAACAGGTGCCGATAGCCGGCCATCTCGAAATCGGTGACCAGTTTCGCCACCTCGTCTTCCCTGAAGCCCGGAACCGACAGAATGATATCCGCCGTCTCGTCGCGTGCCAGGCGGGAAATGCCGGCGATCTCGGCAGGTCCGCATTCAACCAGCACCAGATCATAGGCGTCTGCCAGCGCGTCGATGATCATCGTCAACCGATCGACGCCGCGCATGGCTTTGCTCGGATCGGACGCGCCGTGCGGTATGATGTGGGCGTCCGAAAGACGGTCCCGGTGGATCGCGTCGCCGAACGCGGTTTCGCCGCAGAGCAGATCGGTAATGCCGGGAAGTTTCGGATTTTCGGCCATCAGGCGGGTCGGGCAGGCCGAACCGGTCATGTCGATAAGCGCGACGGTTCGCCCCTGCCCGGCAATCTCGCGGGCCAGCATGACGGTTGCCGTCGAGCCTTGGTCACCACCCGGTGAAATGGCGATCGCCACAGGAACATCGTGACGTTGAAGATAATGGGCAACCGAGCCGATCGTGAAGCCCTCGTCCGAGGCGTCCGCCTTCTCGACCTGCTCTTCCGCCTTCGAGGCGATGAATTTTTCCGCCACCTTGGCGCGCGCCTTCGCTGCAGCCTCGCTCACGTCGAAACGCGCCGCCTCGGCCTGCATCTGATGCACCGGCAGGGGCGTCGCGGCTGGCGTGACGGTAGCCGCGGGAACCGGCGCCGGCAAAGCCTTCCCCTCTCGGTCCGATTCGACGTCACCCACGCCGGAAGGCCGGAGCGCACGGCCGCTGAAGAGTTCGATGATCATGACGATCAGGCATCCGAAAATAAAAGTCGCCAGCGACACGACGATGACGATCGGGACGATTTTCGGGAAATAGGGCTCCGAGGGTTCCACGGCGCGCGACACGACGCGGGCGTCGGCCGGGCTCGCATTGCTGTCGAGACGCGATGTCGCCTCGCGGAAGCGGGCGAGATAGGTTTCGAGAAGCTGGCGCTGGGCAGTGGCCTCACGCTCGAGTGCCCGCAGTCCGACTTCCTCCTCCCCGCTCTTGGCAGAGTCCGCCTTGAGACCGTTGAGCTGCGTCATCAGCTGACGCTCACGCAGCCGCGCTACTTCCGCATCGTTTTCGAGACTCGCGAGGATTTTCTTTGTTTCGCTGTCGATCTGCTGGCGAATGCCGCCGAGCTGGGCGCGCAGGCCTTTCAGCCGCGGATGGCCCTCCAGTAGCTGGGTAGATTGATCGGATATCTGGGCCTGCAGATTGGCTTCCGCTTCCTTCAGGCGCTGGATGACCTGCGATCCGACGACGTCGGTCAGCGTATCGGAAGCCCGGCCAGCTTTGAGGGCGGCACGGACGTTTTCGGCGCGCGCCTCCGCATTGGCCCGCTCAGCCCGGACACGAGCGAGCTCCGTCGAAATGTCGTTGAGCTGCTGAGTGGAAAAACTGTTGGTCTCGGTCGTCTGGAAAAGGCCGTTGGAGGAGCGGTAGTCCGCCACTTTCTTCTCCGCCTCCTGAACCTTGCCAGTCAGTCGGACGATTTCCGGCTCGAGCCACTTTGCGGTCTCGGAATGGGTGTCGAGCTTGGCGCCGCTCTGGATCTCGAGATAGACCTCCGCCATCCTGTTGGGGATGTCGGCGGCGAGCTTCTGATCATGCGAGGAAAACTCGATCGCGATGACGCGGGAATTTTCGACCGGATAGACCTGCAGCTTTTCGCGAAACTCCTGGATGACCCGGTCCTCGGGGTCGAGCGTCATCGGATCCTGCTTGAGACCGATCAGAACCAGGGGATCGGGCAACAGGGACTGGGCTGCCGGATCAAACTCCTTCAATTGCGCCAGCTTGAGATCGTGGACAACCCGCTTGATGAGATCGCTCGACTGCAGGAGTTGCGCCTGGCTGGTGACGTTCAGCGAGTCGAGAACCGGGTCATTGGCCTGCGGCGCGCCCTCTCCTCCCGACAAGTTGGGCGAACGGGATTCGATGAGGAGCCGCGCCTCGCCTCTGTAGCTCGGTTTCATCAGGCTGGCCCCGACGAGGGTAACGGCAGCGGCTATGACGGTGGCACCGAGGATCCTGGCTTTGCGTTCCCATACCGCTGCAATGATCCGCCCGAGATCGATGTCCACGTCCTGATTGCTGCCGTTTACGCCTGACATGATACGCTCCAACTACCGGTTTCGGCGGATGGTAAAGGATCATGGTAACGCGAGGGTTAATGGCATTCCGGCCAACGCTTTGGTCGTTGTGGCTCACGAAATCGTGCCGCTCTTTACCGGGCATTAACCCTAACGGATCGATAACGGACGCAATGGTATGAACAGCCGGAGCCCGGAACGCGAAAATGTCCTTCGCCCCATTCAAACACGTGACGGCCAAGCACGTGCTTGCGCTCGCACTTGGCGTGACAGCGACGGCTCTGGCCGGCTGCACGAGCTATGCTCCGGCCCCCAAGAGCTTTCAGGAAGCGACGATCCAGCCGTATCGGCTCGACAGCGGCGACCGGCTGCGGATCAGCGTCTTCGAGCAGCCCGGCCTGTCGAATTCCTACACCGTCGACCAGGCCGGCTACGTGGCCTTCCCGCTGATCGGTCAGGTTGCGGCCCGCGGCCAGACTCTGCCGGCGCTCGAAGGTGCAATCGCATCTCGCCTCAAGCAAGGTTACCTGCGCGACCCCGACGTCACGATCGAGGTTGATCGCTATCGCCCGGTCTTCGTGATGGGTGAAGTGGGGCGGCCAGGACAATATTCCTATGTGCCCGGCATGACCGCCCAGAACGCCGTCGCGATCGCCGGAGGCTTCACGTCGCGCGGCAATCAGCGGGACGTGGATGTGACGCGCAAGATCAACGGACAGGTGATCACCGGCCGAACGACGGTCGCCGCACCGGTGCTCGCCGGCGATACGATCTACGTCCGCGAGCGGCTCTTCTGACGAACCAATGACGGAGAGCGCTCCCCTGCGAATACTCCATTGCTTCCGGTCGCCCGTCGGAGGGATTTTCCGCCACGTGCGCGATCTCGTCGAGGAACACCGGGCACTCGGCCACGAGGTTGGAATACTCTGCGACAGCTCCACCGGCGGGGCGCACGAGGATCGCCTCTTCGACAGCATAAGGCCCCAGCTTTCGCTCGGCCTGATCCGCATTCCGATGCGCCGCGCGATCGCTCCGTCGGATCTTGCGGCCATCTACAGAAGTTACAAGCATATTCGAAGCTTGCAGCCGGATATATTGCACGGGCACGGCGCCAAGGGTGGCGCCCTCGCCCGGCTGATCGGCTCAGCCCTGCGGGTAAACAGGTATCGCGTAGCCCGCCTCTATTCGCCGCATGGCGGCAGTCTGCATTTCGATCGGAACACCCTGTCCGGTCAGGTGGTGCTGCGACTGGAACGTTTCCAGGAACATTTCGCAGATGCACTTGTCTTCGTCTGCGAATACGAAAGGCGCACCTACGAGACGAAGGTCGGCAAGCCGCGCAAGATATCGCAGGTGATCTACAACGGGATCAAGGACACCGAATTCGAAACGATCGAAACGGACCCGGCCGCCCCGCATTTCCTCTATATCGGCATGCTGCGCGACCTGAAGGGTCCAGATGTCTTCATCGATGCCTTTGCCCGCACCGAACGAGCGGTCGGTCATCCCCTGTCGGCACTGATGGTCGGCGACGGGCCCGACCGTGACCGTTACGAGGCGATGATGGCCGAGCGGGGGCTCGGACGCCGTATCGGGATGCGGCCGGCCATGCCGGCTCGGGAAGCCTTCGCCTTGGCGAAGACCGTCGTTGTTCCCTCGCGCGCCGAGGCGATGCCCTACATCGTGCTGGAAGCCTTGGCGGCCGGCAAGGCGGTGATCGCCTCACGCGTCGGCGGAATTCCGGAAGTGCTGGGAGACGCAAGTGATGCTCTCGCCCAACCCGGAGACGCAGAGGATCTCGCCCGCGTCATGACCGAGGCGATCACGACCCCCACCTGGCGGGAGGACGTGATGCCGAGGCCGGAAGCCTTCAAAGCGGTATTCTCCGCATCCGTCATGGCCCGGGAAATGCTCGGCCTGTACCAAAATCTGCTGACCTCGAAACCTTTGGCGGCACAGCGCTAAAGGCTTCCTTCACCTCTTTTTGCTAGGTCCTTTTCAATGCCTCCGCCTCCTTTGGACCGGATGGCCAAAAGGATCGGGCCATGAACAAGCCAAGCAAGTCCGAACAGTTCGATGTCGACAACCTTCGCAGGAGGGTTTCGGAAATCCGCTCCAGCGAGGAAAAGCGCGATCCGGAGGAGCCGACCGTACTCAATCCGCTCGCAAGGCAGATTGCGGAGCAATTCCGCAACGACAGCACTTCTCCGGCAATGCTTATCGGCCAGTTTCGGTTGTTCGAGCTGGCGGCAATGCTGGCGATCGGCCTGCTCGTCGGCACTCTGATGGTGCCCACGGACTTCAGCGGCTTCCTTGCCCGCTTCGCCCTGATCGCCACCGGCGCGACCGGCACCGTTCTATTGCTGCAGCTTGCGGACGCATATCAGATCCCGTCGCTGCGTGGCGCCAGCCGCACAGCCAGACGCGTCTTCGTCGGCTGGACGATCGGCTTTGTGTTGACGGCGGCTGTTCTTCACCTTGCGGAAGCTGATTCCTATTCCGTTGCGGCCCTTCTCGTCTGGTTTGCAACAGGCACCGGTTTCCTGTTTTTGGAACGGCAGCTCACCGCCTTCGCCATCCGCAACTGGGCGCGCAACGGCGTCATGGAACGGCGGGCCGTCATCGTCGGCGGCGGCGAACCGGCGAAGCAGCTTGTGCGCCAGCTGGAACAGCAGCCGGACAACGATATCCGCATCTGCGGCATCTTCGACGACCGAAACAGCGAGCGCTCTCCCACCGTCGTGGCCGGTTACCCGAAGCTCGGCACCTTCGCGGAACTGGTCGAATTCGCCCGTCTCGCACGCATCGACATGCTGATCATCGCGTTGCCGGCGACCGCCGAACAACGCATCCTCCAGCTTTTGCGCAAGCTCTGGGTCCTGCCGGTCGACATTCGCCTCGCCGCCCATGCCAATCGCCTGCGCTTCCGCCCCCGCTCCTATTCCCATGTGGGCGCGGTGCCGATGTTCGACATCTTCGACAAGCCCATCCGCGATTGGGATTCGGTTGCCAAGCGGATCTTCGACATCCTGTTCTCGCTGATCGCGATCAGCCTGCTCTGGCCGGTCATGCTCGCCTCGGCAATCGCCGTAAAGGCAACGTCCAAAGGACCTATCCTCTTTCGGCAGAAGCGCCACGGCTTCAACAACGAGGTGATTCAGGTCCTGAAGTTCCGCTCCATGTACACCAACATGAGCGACCAGAGCGCGATCAAGGCGGTCACCAAGGGTGACCCTCGCGTTACGCCCGTCGGGCGCTTCCTGCGGAAATCCTCGATCGACGAACTGCCACAACTCTTCAATGTGCTGCGCGGCGAACTTTCACTCGTCGGTCCGCGCCCGCATGCCGTGAGCGCCCAAACCGGCGAGCGTAAATATGTGGACGTGGTCGAGAGCTATTTTGCCCGCCACCGCGTCAAACCGGGCGTCACCGGTTGGGCCCAGATCAACGGACTGCGTGGCGAACTCGACAGCGACGAGAAGATCCGCGCCCGCACGGCCTACGACCTCGACTATATCGAGAACTGGTCGCTGCTCTTCGACCTGAAAATCCTGTTCCTGACGCCGATCCGGCTGCTCAACACGGACAACGCCTATTGAGCGCGATCGCCGACGATCATCCGGCCCACGGTCATCCAGGCCATTTCGACAGCCGGCTGGCAGCACTGAGGCTTGCCGGTACCGGCCTGATCGCGTTCGGCGTCTTTCTCTCCGGCTTCGTGATTTCCGAACCCGCCCCTTATGAGCTGATCATGGTGATCCAGATCGGCATCTGGTTCCTGATCGGCCTGAAGATTTCGCGCACCGTCGCGCCCCTCCTCGTCATGCTGCTGACCTTCAACCTCAGCGGCCTCACCTCCATGTTCGTCATGAAGGACATGAGCGGGGCGCCGATGTATTTCGCGGTGTCGATCTTTCTGGCGCTCAGCTCGGTCTTTTATGCCGCTGTTATCGAAAACGACCACCGGCGGCTGAACCTCATCTTCAAGGCCTGGGTGGCCGCCGCGATCATCACCTCGCTGCTCGGCATTCTTGGCTATTTCAATGCCTTTCCCGGCGCGCATGTCTTCACGCGCTATAATCGCGCCATGGGCGCCTTCCAGGATCCGAACGTCTTCGGTCCCTATCTCGTCGCACCGCTGCTTTATCTCCTCTACCGGATGCTGACCGGCCGGCTCATTCAGACACCTCTCCTGATCCTCGGAATTCTGATCCTCGCACTCGGGATCTTCCTTTCCTTCTCGCGCGCGGCCTGGGGCCTGCTGCTCTTTGCCGGCGCCGCGCTTGTTGTCGTCATGTTGCTGAAGGAACGCACACCGGCCTTCCGTTTGAAGATTCTCGCCATTGCAGTGGGAGCGGCCGTCTTTCTCGCCCTCACGCTGGCGATCGCGCTTCAGTTCGAACAGGTCTACGACCTCTTCATGAACCGGGCCAAGCTGGTTCAGGAATATGACGGGGCGCGCCTCGGCCGCTTCGAACGTCACAAGATCGGCTTCCTGATGGCGATGGAACGGCCGCTCGGGCTGGGGCCGATGGTATTCGGCAAGACATTCGGCGAAGACGAGCACAATATCTGGCTGAAGACACTCACCACCTACGGCTGGCTCGGCGCGGTCACCTATCAGATCATGATCTGGTCGACGCTCTGGTTCGGTTTCCGCTACATGCTGCGCGAGCGCCCCTGGCAGCCCTATCTGATGATCGCCTGGGTCATGATCCTCGGGCATGCGATCATCGGCAATGTCATCGATACCGACCACTGGCGGCACTTCTATCTGCTGCTCGGTATCGTCTGGGGCTGCGCTGCACTGGAGCATCGCTTTCTTCGAGCCGGATAGTCCCGGCCCCCAGAGTACTTGACTTGGGCTCCCGACGCGCCAGATTGTTCCCATGCTGACAGCCTCTCAATTGCGTGCCGCACGTGCCATGACGGGAATGACGGTGGAGGAGCTCGCCGCCGCTTCCGGTCTTTCAAAATCCGCGATCGAGGAAGCCGAAGCGGCCCAGGCCTTTGCGGGTGCCGATATTTCCGAGCGCCTGCGCACCATCTTCGAATCAAGGGGCATTCTCTTTCTCGGTGCCGGTGAAGGCGACGATGCGGGCGCCGGCCCCGGCGTCAGGCTGCGCCAAAAATCCCATGACGAAGGTATCCGGCCGCAGAATCTGAACGCGGCAAACGACGACTGAACCGGTTCCCGCGCAGATCTTATCTGGCGCCTCCAATCTGCTTCTCGATGCTGGCCATTTCGGACCGCCCCTCCCTCCGTGAACGAGACACCGCCCGAGCGTAAAATCGGTCCGAAAACCGAGAAAACGTCCAGTAAATTGGCCGTTTCGGCAGGTGAAAATTTTTAACGATAGAAGCGCAAAATTGCCGGGAACAAAAATTCACCGCGTGAGTTGACGTTCTAATAAAAAGGGGAAGCTGATGACAACGTATCTCAAGACCGATGAGATCGACGACAAGGGCCTCAAGAAAGTCTGGAGCGTCGCGGAATTCGCCAAGCGCTACCGGCTGGATCGCGAAGAGGAAGCGCGCCTTTTCAAACTACTTGGGCCATTCGCGTCTCAGCAGGAACTGCTGATGAATGCAAGCCGCGCACCGCGCTTCAGATAAGCCATCCGACTATTCTTCCCGTCACTTGAACCAACCGGGTTCAACGCTTGAAGATTCGCGCAGTCGTGGCGTAATTTTTCACTCGATACTTGCCCTCTCCAGCGGAACATTTTCCTCCTCCCATCGTTCGCCAAGCGTGACCATTCGCGCCGTTGTGCGCAAGGAGGAATAAGATGATGAAAATTCTATCGAGTACGGGGCTTGCCGCAGCCCTTTCGCTCGGCGCCCTTGGCGCCTTCCCCACATCCGTTTCGGCTCAGGACCTTGAGCTCCGTCTCGGCCCGGACGGTGTCCGGCCGGTTATCCGCGACAGAGATAGAGATCGCGAATACCGCCGCGGCTGCAGCCCGAGCGAAGCCCGCGCCGCCGCCCGCGACGAAGGCTTTCGTCGTCCGGAAGTGGTCCGCGTTACCGATCGAAGCGTGACAGTACAGGGCATGACCCGCAACGGCCCGGATCGCATCCGCTTCGCTAACCGTCCGGGCTGTCCGGAAATTTGATTCGTGAGCAAAAGGAAATACGAAAGCCCTGCTCCGGCGGGGCTTTTTCGTGAGAGGTTCGCCTAAATCAGGCAATGGGGGAGAGTTAAATGGTCGGGGCGGCCGGATTTGAACCGACGACCCCTTGACCCCCAGTCAAGTGCGCTACCGGGCTGCGCTACGCCCCGACCAGCTCTATGAGCAGGATTTGCCTATTCTTTTTGGCTTTTCGGCGCAAGCGGAAAAACGCGTTCTTACAAGAAAAAGGAACGAGGCGACGCTAATACGCGCTTACATGTAGAGCGTCTCACGACAGGTGAACAGTGCACCTAAGCCGAAAGAGCACCGCTTCCAGACAAGGCTGCTTGCATTCACTCGTCTGCGCGCAAAGGAAGAACGCTCTTTGTGAGACGACTAGAGCGTTTCATCGCTTGACTGAATCTGATGGGATTCCCTGTGGGCCGGTTTTGTGATTCAAGGTGCTGGCTGGGCGGAGGCCAGCATCTGATGACACGAGCTCTTTCGAATGATCTTCGCGAGCGTGTTGTGGCGGCGGTTGTGGCCGGTGAGAACTGCCGTTCGG
>NZ_PVBN01000016.1 GCF_002968635.1 Neorhizobium alkalisoli
ATCCCCCAGAGCCAAACCGTAACCCGGCCCACAATCAGCATTCGCCAATTCTAAAGGATAGCACCAGAACAAAGGACTTCGTCGCCAGCAGCGCCGCCGCCCTCGTCAGTGAGGCGGTTTATAGATCCACCCCCATAAACAAGTCAACAGCCGTTTTTAAAAAACTGCAATAAAACTTATAACAGATTGAAATATAATGGATATTCCGAATATCCTCGTTTTCGGAGGAGTTAACAACCGTTAACGGCGCTCTTTTCGATCTGAAAGTTCACCCCGCCCCTAAGACAGAGTGGCCGTGGGTGGTCCCCGCCCTCCATTCTTGTGCATCCGCAGCAAAACATGCGATATCCAAGGCGCTCCGAAATTCTCCAGAAAGTGGCTCCCGTGCGTATTCTCTCCGATGCCTTCATCCCCGAATTGCCGAATCCCTACCGCGGCAAGGTTCGCGAGAACTATGACCTTCCGGACGGCAGCCGCATTATTATAGCGACCGATCGCCTAAGCGCCTTCGACCGCATCCTCACCTCCATTCCGGACAAGGGCCATGTTCTGACCCAGACGGCCCGCTATTGGTTCGAGGCTACCAAAGACATCTGCCCCAATCACGTGATTGCCTATCCCGACCCGAATGTGGTGATCGGCAAGCGGCTCGATATCCTGCCGGTCGAGATCGTCGTGCGCGGTTATCTTGCCGGCACGACCGGCACATCGCTGCTCACTCTCTATAGGAAGGGAGAGCGGACCATGTATGGCCTCGACCTGCCGGACGGTTTGAGGGACAACCAGGAACTGCCCCAGCCAGTGATCACGCCGACCAGCAAGGCATTCGACGGCGGCCACGACGAACCGCTGACGCCTGATGATATAGTCGGGAACGGTCTTTTGACGGCTAAACAGTGGGAAACCGTGTCCGGCTACGCCCTCGCCCTATTCGCGCGCGGCCAGCAGCTGGCTCGCAAGCGCGGCCTGATCCTGGTCGACACCAAATATGAGTTCGGCACGGCCCCGGACGGCACGATCATACTTGCGGACGAAATCCACACGCCCGACAGCAGCCGTTACTGGATCGCGGACAGTTATGATGATGCCTTTCGCAACGGCACGAGGCCGAGGAGTTTCGACAAGGATTTCATCCGCGCGTGGGTGGTCGAACGTTGCGACCCGTATAAAGACGAGATCCCCCCAATTCCGGCGGAACTGGTCGAGGAAACGGCAAAAGTGTACCGGGACGCCTACGAGACCATCACCGGCGAAAGTTTCACTGCCGATACAACAGGCACAAGCGTGCTGGACCGTATCCGGCAGAATCTGAAGCCCTATTTCAACCTATAGGGAGAGAGCATCCGGATTTGGCAGGTTTGAAGAGGTGAGAGTGCGAAAACCAAGGCGCAAGGCAGAGGAAACAAGAGAGGACATCCTGAACATGGCGGAGACCCTCTTTCGGGAGCGCGGCATCGCCAAGTCCTCGATCGCCGATATCGCCCAGGCTCTGCGCATGTCGCCCGCCAACATCTTCAAGCATTTCCATTCCAAGGCGACGCTGGTGGACGCGATCTGCGATCGTCACATCACCCGAATGATCGGCCGGTTCAAGACACTCGACCAGCCATCCCCGGCTCCGGAAAGACTGGGCACCGTCGTCCGCAACCTGATGGAAGCGCACCTTGAGGATATCAGGAAGAACCCTTTCTTCCTTGAAATCATATTCCTGATGTCGGACGCGGACCTGCCGAGCGGCCAGCATTACAAGGAACTCATCGACGCGCTGTTTTGCGACCTCGTTCGCCAGGGCGTGGAGGATGGCGTCTATCATTGTATCGATTGTCAAGCGACCAGCCGGCATGTCTCGGCGGCTTTCATGGGCGTGCTGCACCCCGTCTTCCTGGCGGGGGAGGATGAGGCCGAACTCCAGGATCGGTGCGCCGGCCTTGCCAAACTTGTGAATGCTGCATTGCAAAATCCTCTTGTAAAGTGACGATTGTTCAATTACGTCACTTTCAAGTCGCAAGCCGCCGATCCGATCAAGGGGGCGGCCTGCCCCTATTCTGACTGTTGAAGACGAGTTACTTTCTCCAGCCCGCGCCCCGGTAAATAATGCCTGCCGTGGGTCATCTCACTGATGTTTGCCTTGGATGGAACGCCATGACCGGACGTAAATTGATCCTTCCCCTCTTTCTCGCCGTGACCTTGGCGGCCTGCAGCGATTCAAGCCAGCAGACGGCGAACGGGGCGGCGGGGGGCGCACTTGAACGTCCGCCCCAGCCGGTCAGCATCGTCGCCTTGAAGAAATCGCAGCAGCCCATCACAACCGTCTTGCCCGGGCGAGCCGTCGCTTATCAGACGGCGGATATCCGGCCTCGCGTCACCGGAGCGATCAAGGAAATCGCGTTCAAGGAGGGCAGCGAAGTCAAGGCCGGCGACATCCTCTATCAGATCGAAGACAATACCTATTCGGCAACCGTGGCCCAGGCGCGTGCGACGCTCTCCAAGGCGGAGGTCAGCATTCCGGCGGCACAGGCGAACCTCACCCGTTATGAGCGCCTCGTTAACAGTGGCGCCACGCAGATCGAATTTGAAAATGCCCGGGTCACACTGCTGCAGGCCGAAGCGGATGTGGAACAGGCCAAGGCGGCCCTTCAGGCGGCCGAGATCGATCTCGACCTCACCAAGATCCGCGCCCCCTTCGATGGCGTCACGTCGATCTCGAACGTCAGCGTCGGCAATATCGTCACCGCCAACCAGACGACGGCGCTGACGACGCTGCGCCGTCTTGATCCCATCTACATCGATCTTATCGACTCGAGCACCAATCTGTTGGAATTGCGCGGAGCCATGGCGTCCGGCCGGCTGAGCGGCGACCCCCGCAAGGCGGATATCCGCCTGAGACTCGAGGACGGAACGGAATACTCACGGACCGGCAAGCTTGATATGGCCGACATGGCCGTCAGCGAAACGACCGGCACCTATCAGATCCGCGCTCTTTTTGAAAATCCCGACAATATCATCCTGCCCGGCATGTATGTCCGTGCCACCGTCACCATGGGCGAGGAAAACGGTTACCTGATCCCGCAGCGCGCTGCGACCCGCAATGCCCGCGGCGAGCTCTCGGCCAAATTCGTCGCCACGGACGGCAAGGTCGAGACCCGCACTTTTCCCGTCAGCGTCGTTTCCGGCAACAATTGGCTGGTGACGGAAGGCATTGCCGATGGAGACCGACTGATCGTTGACGGCTTTCAGTGGATTGCCGACGGCGCGCCGGTTCAGCCGGTCGAGGTGCAACTCGACGATCGCGGCCTCGTCATCGAAGCTCCGAAAGCCGAAGCCGCCAAACCTTAACGGAACCAGCAGAGTCAGCGCTTCAAAGCCGCAAGGAATATCTGAATGGCAAAGTTCTTCATCCGGCGACCCGTTTTCGCCTGGGTCATCGCGATCGTCATCATGCTCGGCGGCGCGCTCGCCATCGCAACGCTGTCGATCTCACAATATCCGGAGATCGCTCCGACCACTGTTCAAATCACGGCGAGTTATAACGGCGCGAGCGCCGAAACGGTCGAGAAGTCGGTGACGACGATTATTGAAGACGGCATGACCGGCCTCGACGACCTCACCTATATGAGTTCGGCCTCGAGCACGGGCCGAGCGACGATCACCCTCACCTTCGGCAACAGTGTCCTTCCCGACATTGCGCAGGTTCAGGTTCAGAACAAGCTGCAGCTTGTTCAATCGCAATTGCCCGATGTCGTGCAACAAGCCGGCATCGAGGTCGCGCGCTCCACATCCAGCATCCTGATGGTCGGCGCGCTCGTCTCCACGGACGGGAAGCGCAATTCCGTAGACCTGGGCGACGTCTTCTCCACCCAGATCGAAGACTCCGTCAAGCGCCTGGAAGGCGTCGGCAGCATCAATATCTTCGGCTCCGGTTACGCCATGCGCATCTGGCTGGATCCGTTCAAGCTGCAGAAATACCAGCTGACGGCGGCCGATGTTACCTCGGCGATCCAGGCCCAAAATACCCAGGTCTCGGTTGGCGCGCTTGGCGGCTTGCCCGCCGAAAAGGGCCAGCAGCTTACCGTCACCATGACGGCTCAAAGCCAGTTGACCACCGTCGACGAGTTCGAACGGATAATCCTGAAGGTCGAACAGGACGGCGCAACGGTTCGGTTGAGCGATGTCGCCCGTGCAGAAATCGGCCAGGAAACCTATGGCGGCGAGTCGCGGCAGAATGGGCTTTCGTCGACGGGCTTTGCAGTCAACCTCGCCACTGGCGCCAATGCTCTGGATACGGCAGCCCGCGTGAAGGCGGAACTGGCGACGCTAGCGCCGACGCTTCCGGAAGGCGTCGAGATCACCTATCCCTACGACACTACGCCTTTTGTTGAACTTTCAATCGAGAAGGTCGTCCATACTCTGATCGAGGCGATCATTCTCGTTTTCGTGGTGCTTTTGATATTCCTTCAGAACCTCAGAGCGACGCTCATTCCGATGATTGCGGTACCGGTGGTTCTGCTCGGGACCTTTGGAATTCTGGCGGTCGCCGGTTATTCGATCAATACGCTGACCATGTTCGCCATGGTTCTGGCGATCGGCCTTCTGGTCGATGACGCGATCGTCGTGGTGGAAAACGTCGAACGCATCATGGACGAGGAGGGACTGGGGCCGCTGGAGGCGACGGAGAAATCCATGGGGGAGATCACTGGTGCCATCATCGGCATTGCGCTCGTGCTGACCGCCGTCTTCATTCCAATGGCATTTTTCGGCGGGTCGACCGGCATCATCTACCGCCAGTTTTCGATTACCATCGTCTCCGCCATGCTGCTTTCGGCCCTTGTGGCCATCGTGCTGACGCCGGCCCTCTGCGCCACGATGCTGAAGCCGATCGACCATCACAAGAAGCGCCGCGGGATCGGCGCCTGGTTCAACCGCGGTTTCGAGCGCACGACGAGCGGCTATGTCGGCACGATCGGATATCTGCTGAAGAGACCGCTACGGGTTGCGTTGCTTTTCGTCCTGGTCATTGCAGGCTGCGGCTGGCTTTTCACTCGTCTGCCGAGCTCTTTCCTGCCGCAGGAAGACCAGGGCGTGCTGCTGACCATCATCCAGACGCCGAACGGTGCCACGACCACTCGCACCGACGAGGTTGTGAAGAAGGTGGAGGCTTATTTCCAGGAAAAGGAAAAGGACAACGTCGACGCGGTCTTCGGCGTCCTCGGCTTCAGTTTCAACGGCAGCGGACAGAACAATGCCATCGTCTTTACCAAGCTGAAGGATTTCGCGGAGCGCACGAACCCGGAGCAGTCCGCCGCAGCGATCGTCCAGCGTGCCAGCGGTTATTTCTTCACGCTGCGCGACGCCCAGGTTTTCGCGCTGCTGCCGCCGGCCATCCAGGGACTTGGGACATCGAGCGGGTTCTCGATGTATCTGGTGGACAGCGGCAACAACGGCAACGATGCTCTGACGGAAGCGTCGCAGCAGCTCATCCAGGCCGGCACCAGCAACCCCAATATCAGTTCGCTACGCAGCAATAGCCAGCGGTCGGAAACCCAGATGAAGATCCTGCTCGACCAGGAAAAGCTGGGCGCCATGGGAGTGGACCTCGCTTCCGTCAACTCGATGCTGGCGACGATCTTCGCCGGACGCGACGTCAACGACTTCACCCTCAACAACGAGTTGAAGCCGGTCTATGTGCAGGGCGACTCGCCCTACCGCATGCAGCCGGACGATCTGAAGCACTGGTATGCACGCAACAATGCGGGCGAGATGGTGCCCTTCTCCTCGTTCAGCACCGTCGAATGGGTCACCGGTTCGCCCCAGCTTGCCCGCTTCAACGGCACCAGCGCCATCTCGCTCGATGGTGCCGCAGGTCCGGGCGTCAGCACCGGTCAGGCGATGGACGAGATGGAACGGCTGACGGCGGGACTGGCGGGCGGCTACACGGTGGCCTGGCAGGGCATCTCCTATCAGGAAAGGCTTTCGGGCTCGCAGGCGCCGATGCTCTACGCACTATCGGTGTTGATCGTCTTCCTCTGCCTTGCAGCTCTTTATGAAAGCTGGTCGGTGCCGTTCTCGGTCATTCTCGCGGTTCCGGTCGGCGTGCTGGGAGCGCTGACGGCAGCACATTTCTTCGGCCAGGCCAACGACGTCTACTTCAAGGTCGGCCTCCTGACGACGATCGGCCTAGCGGCAAAGAACGCCATCCTGATCGTCGAATTCGCCAAGGAACGGCAAGGGGGCGGCATGAATCTCGTGGATGCCACGCTCGAAGCGGCCCGCCTGCGCCTGAGGCCGATCGTCATGACCTCGCTCGCCTTCATCCTCGGTGTCGTACCGCTTGCGATCGCCACCGGAGCCGGCTCCGCAGCCCAGAATGCGATCGGAATCGGGGTGCTGGGTGGTATGCTTTCTGCAACACTCCTCGGAATTTTCTTCGTTCCGTCCTTTTTTGTTGTCGTTAGGCGGTTATCAAATCGTGAAAAAAGGTAGGATAGAGATTACGTTCGTTAACATATTCGACGTGTAATGCCGCCAGGAAGGATACGATTCGTTTCTGGCGGATCAATCGGAAGCGGCCTAAAAATCCGGCTTTCGCCGTTGTAGGGCACTGGGACAGAAAAATGTTATCCATTCGTGTTGTTGCTCCTCTCACTCTGCTGCTGCTTTCGGGCTGCGTTGTCGGTCCAGATCACACGGCGCCGGAGATCGCCCTGCCGGGCAAGTTCGCCGAAGCCAAAGCAGCCAGTAACGGGGATGTCTCTCAAGTCGCTTGGTGGAAGGCCTTCAACGATAGCCGTCTGAACGGCTACGTCCAGCAGGGTCTCAACCAGAACCTCGATATTCTTCAGGCACTGGAAAGAATTAACGCCGCACAGGCAAATGTCACCATTGCCGGCGCAGGCAGCCTTCCTTCGCTGGATCTGTCGGCTTCCAGCACGACGACCGGCCAGCACACCAAGGTCGTTCATCCTTCCGAATCGACCTCCTTCTCGAGAACGACGGTCAGCGGCGGCAGTCTCGATGCCTCCTGGTTCCTCGACCTGTTCGGCCTTTATCGCCGCTCGAAGGAAAGTGCGCTCGCCAGTCTCGACGCGTCCTATGCTGCTGCCGACGTGGCTCGCCTCACCTACCTGTCGCAGGTCGCGGCAGCCTATATCGACGTTCGTTATTATCAGGAGCGGATTGCGATCGCCCGCCAGAACCTGGGCTCGCGGCGCGAAACGCTGGACCTTACGAAGCTTCAGCTGGAAGCGGGTGCTGCCTCCCGTCTGGACGTCGTTCAGTCGGAAGGCCTGGTGAATTCCACCCTGGCTGAAATTCCTGGTCTCGAGACGCAGTTCCGCACCGCATCGCATCGCATCGCGACGCTTCTCGGCCAGCCGGCTTCGTCGCTGGTACCCGAGTTGCAGAGAGGCGCACGCCAGCCGGTTCCCCGGTTCAACGTCAAGGCCGGCATTCCGGCCGACCTGATCCGCAACCGTCCGGACATTCGTGCGGCCGAACGTCAATTGGCATCCGCAGTAGCGGAAATCGGCGTTGCCGAGGCGCAGCTTTATCCGGCGATCACGCTCGGCGGTTCCATCTCGCCACGTTACAACGCCATTGCCGGCGCCTTCGATACGCGCTCCCTGACCTGGTCCTTCGGGCCGCAGCTCAGCCTGCCGATCTTTGACGGCGGTCGGCTCAAGGGCAACGTGAAGCTCGCCGAGTCGACCGCTCGGGAAGCCTATCTCAGCTGGAAGCAGAGCGTTCTCGACGCCGTCGAGGAAGTTGAAAACGCGCTTGCTGCAGTTGCCCGCGATCGCCGCACCGTGGATGCCCTTCAGGCGACGGTGAAGTCCTATCAGGAAGCGCTGCAGCTTGCGACCGCGAGCTATCGCGACGGCGCTTCGTCGCTGCTCGACGTTCTCGATGCGCAGCGTCAGGTCTCGACCGCCCAGGCGAACCTTGCTCAGGCGGTACAGCAGGTGGCACAGGACTATGTGTCGCTCAATGTTGCGATCGGCGGCGGTTATGCCTTTGGTACGGCCGACACCAAAGTGGCCGCTGTCGTCGTAACCAAATAAGCTCACTCGACAGTCTGACAAAGAAAAACCTCCGAAGCCCTGGCTTCGGAGGTTTTTTATCATGGGCCGATAGGCCGGGGACGATCAGTTCTTGGCGCGCTCGAAGTAGGAATTGTCTTCCGTAGCGATGACGACGCGAGTGCCGGCATCGATATGCGGCGGGACCATGGTACGTACGCCGTTGGAAAGAATGGCCGGCTTGTAGGAGGACGAAGCGGTCTGCCCCTTCACCACCGGTTCCGTCTCGACAATCTCGAGCGTCACGTGACGCGGTAACTGCAGAGCCAGCGCAACGCCTTCATGCATCGACAGGATGCAGGTCATGCCTTCCTGGAGATAGGCCTTCTGGTCGCCCATCGTGTCAACGTCGACCACGACCTGGTCATAGCTCTCCGGGTTCATGAAGTGGAAGCCTTCGCCATCTTCATAGAGATACTGGAAGTTCACGTCTTCGACGAAGGCGCGCTCGACCTGCTCGGTGGTGCGCCAGCGTTCCGACACCTTCACGCCGTCGACGATGCGGCGCATATTGACCTGGGTAACCGGCGTGCCTTTGCCGGGATGGAAGTTTTCGGCGGTGAGAACGACATACAGTTTGCCGTCCACGTCGAGAACGTTGCCCTTGCGGACCGAAGAAGCGATGATCTTGACCATGATAATCCTTATATAGCCTGCCGGCTTGTCACTGCCGAAAATGCGTCGTAGAGGACCGGGCGATAACCGGCCTGAAGGACGGATCGTCTGTTTTCCGCGCGGGAACTACCCTAAAACCACGCGAAGTGGAAGCCTCGCCGCGGAGAACCGGCAAAGAAAGCCATAAATGAACTCGTCCCGACCCGCCATATCCCGGCCGCCCTGGTGGACGCCGGAAAGCCACAAGGACCGCCGGCCCTTCCTCATGGGCCGCAACGCGGTGCAGACGGCCTTGCGCGGCTTCTTCGGCAAGCGCGACTTCGTCGAGGTGGACACGGCCGCTTTGCAGATCTCTCCGGGCAACGAGACCCATTTGCATGCTTTCGCGACGGAGGCCATCGCGATCGACGGAAAGACTGCGCCGCTCTATCTGCACACATCTCCCGAGTTCGCAGCAAAGAAGCTGCTGGCCGCCGGCGAGGAGCGCATTTTCACCTTTGCGCATGTCTATCGCAACCGGGAGCGCGGACCGCTGCATCATCCCGAATTCACCATGCTCGAGTGGTACCGGGTCGGCGAAAGCTACGAGCAGCTCATGGACGATTGTGCGCACATGCTGGCGCTGGCGGCAGAAACCGCAAACACCAAGCGTTTTGTCTTCCGCGGCATGGAGGTTGATCCATTTGCGGAGCCGGAGCGCCGGACATTGGCCGAAGCCTTCGACCGCTTTGCCGGCATCGATCTGCTCGCCTCCGTGGCCACAAGCGGCGAGACGAACCGCGATCTGCTCGCAACGGGCCTGAAACAAGCCGGCATGCGGTTCTCGCAGGACGATACCTGGGCCGATCTTTTCAGCAAGGTGCTGGTGGAGAAGATCGAACCCAATCTCGGACGAGGCCGGACAACCATCCTCTGCGAATACCCGGTTTCCGAGGCAGCGCTGGCACGGCCTTCCGCTCGCGATCCGCGTGTCGCGGAACGGTTTGAACTCTACGCCTGCGGCGTCGAACTGGCGAACGCTTTCGGTGAATTGACCGATGCCGGGGAGCAGCGGCGCCGCTTCGAGCATGAGATGGCGGAAAAGGCGCGCATCTACGGCGAACGTTATCCGATAGATGAAGATTTCCTCGATGCGCTTTCGGTCATGCCGGAAGCGA
Source organism: Neorhizobium alkalisoli (assembly GCF_002968635.1). Taxonomy (GTDB): domain Bacteria; phylum Pseudomonadota; class Alphaproteobacteria; order Rhizobiales; family Rhizobiaceae; genus Neorhizobium; species Neorhizobium alkalisoli. The sequence goes on from NZ_PVBN01000016.1 coordinate 9,848, forward strand.
GCGGCGCAGCGCTCGGGTTCGACCGGCTCGCCATGCTGGCGATGGGTGCCACGCGCATCGAGCAGGTGATGTGGGCGCCGGTTGCGGAGGTTTTTGAATGACCGCAGCACGTTCATTGAAGACCGCCGATGAGCTGGTATCTGCCGGACTGATCGAACCGCAAAAACTTCCGGGCATTCGCGCCGTGGCGGATCGTTATGCCATCGCCCTGACGCCGACCACGGTTTCGCTGATCGACCGTACCGACCGGCAGGACCCGATCGCCCGGCAATTCGTGCCCGATCCGGTCGAGCTGCTGACGACGCCGGAAGAACGTGCCGATCCGATCGGCGATCAGGCGCACAGCCCGGTCAAGGGCATCGTGCATCGTTATCCGGACCGGGTACTGCTGAAGGCCGTGCATATCTGCCCGGTCTATTGCCGCTTCTGTTTTCGCCGAGAGATGGTCGGGCCGCAAGGCGACGGCACGCTGGCGCCAGAGGAGCTGTCGGCGGCGCTCGCTTATATCCGGGAGCATTCCGAGATCTGGGAGGTGATTCTCACCGGCGGCGATCCGCTGGTCCTTTCGCCGCGGCGGCTTTCCGCGATCATGCAGGGGCTTGCTGATATCCCGCATGTGAAGATCGTCCGCTTCCATACGCGGGTTCCGGTGGTCGAGCCGGACCGAGTGGACGAGGCGATGATCGCCGCTCTCAAGGAAAGCGGCAAGGTCGTCTATGTGGCGCTTCACGCCAACCATCCGCGCGAACTCACCGACACTGCCCGTGCGGCCTGCGCCCGCCTGATCGATGCCGGCTTTCCGATGGTCAGTCAGACGGTGCTGCTGAAGGGCGTCAACGATGATCCGGTCGTGCTCGGCGACCTGATGAAGGCTTTTGTCGAGACACGCATCAAGCCATACTACCTGCATCACCCCGATCTGGCGCCCGGTACCAGCCATTTCCGGCTCGATATCGCCGAAGGCCAGAAGATCGTTACGGCGCTGCGTGGCAATATTTCCGGGCTGTGCCAGCCGACCTATGTCCTCGATATTCCGGGCGGTCATGGCAAGGCGATGATCGGCGAAAGCGCCGTTCGCGCGGAAGGCGGCTGCTATTCCGTCAGCGATTTTCGCGGTGAGGAACATCGATATCCTCCGAAGTGACGCGCGTTTGCCTTCACGCGACAGCTTTTGCCCGTGTTTTGGAGAGCCCACACGAATGCAGAACCTCATTGGAATTGTATAGTGTGGCTCCGCATTCGCGTGGCCTTCGGCGTCTTTTCGGGACTTCCGGTCCCTACAGGTGATCACCTCGCCTCGCTGCGTGGCTTCGTTCGCGATTTCCTTTCGGGAAACCCTGCCACTTGGACGGTTCAACCGAACCCGGCCCGGCGACCAGGGGGAGGCTTGATAGGAGAGCCTGTCTTGCGACGAACCCTCCATGGCTTTCACCTCTTCCACCGTCCCCGCACGTTACGGTTTTGATGAAAGCGCCGGCCCCGCCTGCCCGCGAACGTCTCGCGAAACACTCCGGCGACGGAAGCGGGGGGATTGTAGGCATGGGTTTGGAGGGCGGGGATAATTGGCAGTCGCTGTTTGTGCCGGTTTCTCTGAAGGTCTTGATTTGCCTCGCCGCACCCCCCTCTGTCCTGCCGGACATCTCCCCCTCAAGGGGGGAGATCGGCCAGAAACAAGGTCTTCGCCAAGAACAAACCCCTCCCGCCGGCCGGCCACCACCCGGGGTCGAGCCGCCGGTCTCGACCCGTCCTCCGGACCCCCACAAGGGGAAGGGTTAAAGACGCCGCACTACCGCACGTTCCATGTGCGATAGCCTTGCCTCAAGGAGAAGATTGGCTGGGCGGACCGGCCTCGACGTGAAAACCTATGGAATCAACTCCCCACCGGCATATAGAGATCGCCGCCATCGCGATATTTCGCCGCCATGGCCTCCAGCCCTTCCTTCTGCGCCTCGGCGCGGATGTCGTGGGAAATCCGCATGGAGCAGAATTTCGGGCCGCACATGGAGCAGAAATGCGCCACCTTGTGCGCCTCCTTCGGCAGGGTCTCGTCATGGAAGGAGCGCGCCGTTTCCGGATCGAGCGAGAGGTTGAACTGGTCCTCCCAGCGGAACTCGAACCGGGCGCGGGAAAGCGCATCGTCACGCACCTGCGCCGCCGGATGACCCTTGGCGAGGTCGGCCGCGTGTGCGGCGATCTTGTAGGTGATGACGCCGACCTTCACATCGTTGCGGTCCGGCAGGCCGAGATGTTCCTTCGGCGTCACATAGCAGAGCATGGCCGTGCCGAACCAGCCGATCATCGCCGCACCGATGCCCGAAGTGATGTGGTCGTAGCCGGGAGCGATATCGGTCGTCAGCGGCCCGAGCGTGTAGAACGGCGCCTCGCCGCAGACCTTGAGCTGCTTGTCCATGTTCTCCTTAATCTTGTGCATAGGTACGTGGCCGGGGCCTTCGATCATCACCTGGCAGTCCTTCGCCCAGGCGATCTTGGTGAGTTCGCCGAGCGTTTCCAGTTCCGCGAACTGTGCCGCATCGTTGGCGTCCGCAATCGATCCGGGGCGCAAACCGTCACCGAGCGAGAAGGACACGTCATAGGCGCGGCAGATGTCGCAGATTTCTTCAAAGTGCTCGTAGAGAAAACTCTCCTTGTGGTGATGCAGACACCACTTGGCCATGATCGACCCGCCGCGCGAGACGATGCCGGTGACACGGTTGACGGTGAGCGGGATGTAGGGAAGCCGTACGCCCGCATGGATGGTGAAATAGTCGACGCCCTGCTCGGCCTGCTCGATCAGCGTGTCGCGATAGACTTCCCAGGTCAGGTCTTCGGCAATGCCGTTTACCTTTTCGAGCGCCTGATAGAGCGGCACGGTGCCGATCGGAACCGGCGAGTTGCGGATGATCCATTCGCGGATATTGTGGATGTTGCGGCCGGTCGAAAGGTCCATGACCGTATCGGCGCCCCAGCGGATCGACCACACCATCTTCTCGACCTCCTCCGCCATGGAGGAGGTGACGGCCGAATTGCCGATATTGGCGTTGATCTTCACCAGGAAATTCCGGCCGATGATCATCGGCTCGCTTTCGGGATGGTTGATGTTGGCGGGAATGATTGCCCGGCCTTCGGCGACTTCCCGGCGAACGAATTCCGGCGTCACGAAATCCGGGATATGCGCGCCGAAACTCTCGCCATCACGCATGAGAGCTTCCTTCGCCGCCTGTCGGCCGAGGTTTTCGCGGATGGCGATGAACTCCATTTCCGCCGTGACGATGCCGGCGCGCGCATAGGCAAGCTGGGTGACAGCCCTACCGTCTTTTGCCTTCAGTGGAATGTTGCGGACGGGGAACTCCGGCGTCAGCCGCTCCCCGGTGGCAAAGCCGTTATCCTCCGGCTTCACGATGCGGCCATCGTAGGATTCGACGTCGCCGCGCGCCCTGATCCAGCTTTCGCGCAGACGCGGCAGGCCGGCATCGATCGCCACAGCATGGGCCAGATCGGTATAGGGGCCGGAGGAATCGTAGACGGTGACCGGCGGTTCGCCGGACGTCGGATGCAGCGCGACCTCACGCATCGGCACCCGGATATCCGCGTGGACGACGCCGGGTTTGAAAACTTTGGTGGAGGCGGGAAGCGGACCGGTCGTGACGACCGGCGTAAGCTTTGGTGTGGCGATATTCATGGTTGAGGCTCCAAGGTTTGACGTTTGGAGACCCAGTTCCAGTGTTGGAATGATGGAAAAACGCCTGAGCCGATGGGCGGGGTTCCCCGCCTGAAAGCCGTGAGCGCTCGCACCGTCCCTACGCCAGTATGAACTGGATCAGGTTCAACGGGTCACTGCGCCTCGGGCGGCCAAGCCGATCCGACCAGCAGTATCTCAGCCCCTTGACGGGACCCCCCTGGTGAATGCCGGCATCAGAAACCTGACGGGCGCTCGTGTCAAGCCAAAGCTGACGCTGCCGATATTTTCAACTTTAGCGAATCCCGCAGCCCTAACTTCACGACGTTTCTTACCGGAATTTTATGCTTTCCAACGTAGACAGTGTTCCCGGCGATGAACGCAAATTCCAGTCATTGGAGATGTCGAGATGAACGAGACCATTCGCGAACTGCTGGCACGGGTCGGTGGCCTTCCGGTCGCAGTGACCGAACTTGAAGATGCTGCCGATCTTTATTCGGCGGGGCTTTCCTCCTTTGCCTCCGTGCAGCTGATGCTGGCTATCGAAGAGGCTTTCGACATCGAATTTCCCGACAGCCTCCTGAACCGCAAGTCCTTTGCCAGCATCTCGGCGATCGAACAGACGGTCGCCCAGATCCTGAAAGCCCGCGAGGCCGCGTGATGAGCCTTCCAGCCTTTGCCACCGACATGACGCTCGGTGCGCGCGCCCGCCGGGTGGCGGAGGTCGCGGCCGAAAATGCCGACCGCGTCGACCAGGAAGCCCGCTTTCCGGCGGAAGCGGTCGATGCCATGAAAGCCGAGCGCCTGCTCGGCATCCAGATCCCCGTTTCGTTTGGCGGCGAAGGGGCTTCGATACCGGAAATCGCCGAGGTCTGCTCCATCCTGGGACAGGCATGCGCGGCGAGCGCCATGGTCTTCGCCATGCACCAGATCAAGGTGTCGAGCCTTGTCGAGCACGGCGGCGACAGCGAGTGGCATAGGGATTTCATGCGCGAGCTTTGCGCCCGCCAGCTTCTGGTCGCCTCCGCGACGACGGAAGGCGGCATCGGCGGCAACCTGCGCAATTCCATCTGCGCCATCGAGATCGACGGAGACATCTGCCGCCTGACGAAGGACGCAACCGTCATTTCCTACGGCGCCCATGCGGATGTCATCATGGTGACCTCCCGGGCCCATGCCGATGCGACGCCGGGCGACCAGGTGATGACCGTTTTCAAGAAGAACCAGTACACGCTGGAAAAGACGGTGGACTGGGATACGCTCGGCATGCGGGGCACCTGCTCGGACGGCTTTATCTTCAAGGGCGAGGCGCCGGCCGTGCAGATCTTCCCGAAGCCTTTCGCCGAGATCGCGGCGCAGAGCATGCTCGCCTCGTCGCACCTCCTCTGGAGCGCGGTCTGGTATGGTATCGCCGCCGATGCGATGCTGCGTGCGCAGGCCTTCGTGCGCGCCGCCGCCCGCAAGGCAAATGGTGCCCAGCCGCCCGGTGCCGTGCGCCTGGCGGAAGCCTCCAACCTGCTGCAACTCCTGAAGGCCAACATTCTTTCCGGCCTGAAGATCTACGCGGACGCCAAGGCGGACCCGGACCAGCTATCCTCCATGGCCTTCTCGATCGCCATGAACAACGTCAAGCTCGCTTCGTCCGAGACGATCCTCGTCATCATCAACCAGGCAATGATCATCTGTGGCATCATGGGCTACAAGAACGGCACGCCCTACAGCCTCGGCCGGCATCTGCGCGATGCCCATTCGGCCCAGCTGATGATCTCCAACGACCGCATTCTGGGCAACACGTCGACCATGATGCTCGTACAGAAACCGGACACCAGCCTTCTCGGCTGACGCCCACCCATCAATGATTGAATGAGGTGAAGCCATGGATATGCAAGTTTCCTTTCTCGACCGCCTGTTCGATGCAGGCCTTCTGATCGACACCGGCGTCGACGGGCTTTATGGCCGTAGCGGCCAGTTCGAAGACGTGATTGCCGCCTTCGAGCGCCTGATCGACAGGATAGGCGGCGCCGACGGCGCGGAAGCCATGCGCTTTCCGCCCGGCATGAACCGCGCCTTCTTCGAGCAGAGCGGCTACATGAAGAGCTTCCCCCAGCTCGCCGGCACCGTGCATTCCTTCTGTGGCAACGAGCTCGATCACATGAGCCTGTTGAAATGCATGGAAGTGGGCGAGGAGGACTGGACGAAGGGTCAGGAAGCGACCGACATCGTGCTGACGCCGGCTGCCTGCTACCCGCTCTACCCGACCGTTGCCCGCCGCGGCAAACTGCCGAAGTCAGGCGCCCTCTACGACCTGCAGAGCTATTGCTTCCGCCATGAGCCTTCCAAGGATCCGGCCCGCCAGCAGCTCTTCCGCATGCGCGAATATATCTGCATGGGCACCGAGAGCCATGTGACGGATTTTCGCCAGCGCTGGATGGATCGCGGCGTCGAGATGATGAAGTCGATCGGTCTCGACGTGACGATCGACATCGCCAACGATCCGTTCTTCGGCCGCGCCGGCAAGATGCTGGTCAACAACCAGCGCGACCAGAACCTCAAATTCGAGCTCCTGATCCCGATCACCTCGGTTGCCAAGCCGACCGCCTGCATGAGCTTCAACTATCATCAGGATAGTTTCGGCCTGAAATGGGGCCTGAACCTGGAGGACGGCAGCGTCGCTCATACGGCCTGCGTCGGTTTCGGCCTCGAGCGCATCGCACTGGCGCTGTTCCACACCCACGGGCTCGACGTAAAAACATGGCCGGAAAACGTCCGCGCCACCCTCTGGGGCTGAAGATGACGGCGGTGCTGCCTGCTCTTGATCCGGCCAGCTACAGGCCGCATTCGCTGCATTCGGCAGAGCGCATCTGGCCGGAGACCAATTGTTACGTGGATCTTTGGATCGAGGTGCTTTCGGCGCAGGGGCTTTCGCCGGAAGCCATACTCGGCTTCACGCTCACACAGGATTTCGAGGGCGATCAGTTCACCTTCTTCAAGGTGCCGCTGGAGGATCTCGAGACGCTCTACGGCATCCGCGTCACGGAGCTGGCGATCTTCGACAGGCCGGAACGGCATGTGCTCGAACAGATCGGCCGCGGCCGGCTGACACTTCTGGAACTCGACAGCTACTTCCTGCCGGATACGCGCGGGGTAACCTACCGCCAGGAGCACGGCAAGACGACGGTGGCGGTGAACCGGCTGGACCTGGAGAAGCGCGAGCTGGACTATTTTCACAACGGCGGTTTCTTCCATTTGTCCGGCGACGACTTCGACGGGCTGTTTCAGATGAACGCGGCCCCGGAGGCGTTACCCCTCCTGCCCTATACCGAATTCGCAAAATTTCCGGCGGCTTATCCAGGCGTCAGAGACATGCGCGAGGCGGCGTGGAAACTGCTAAGGCACCATTTTGCCAGGCGACCGGAGCAAAATCCGATCCGGGCCTTCGCTGAGGTCTTCCCGGCCCAGGTCGAGCTCCTGGCCGAACGCGATTTCAGTTTTTTCCATAAATATGCCTTCAACACGCTGAGGCAGGTCGGCGCCAATTTCGAACTTCTGGCAAGCCATCTCGACTGGCTGAACAGCAAGGGTTTTGCGCAGGCTGAAAAACATGCCCTGAGAATTGCGGAAGTTGCAAAGTCGACGCAGTTCCTGCTTGCCCGCGCCGTCACCCGCAAGAAGTTCGAGCCGCTTGTGACCGCGCTCGATCCGGCCATCGAGGCCTGGGACCTGCTGGTGGCAGAGTTGACCATGACATTGGCAAAGACGCGCGAGGCCGCGTGAGCGCATTTTCCTTGATCGGCGCAGAGACCAGTCTTCTTTCGGAAGGCTGGTCATTGCTTTTGACCGAGCGCGGCGCCTATGCGCTTCCGGGTGATCTGCCGCCTGACGTTGAAGATCTTCCGGCAATCGTGCCGGGCACGGTGGCCGCCGCTCTGGAGGCCGCCGGCCGTTTCGACCGCGAGAAGCCCGAGCCGCTGATCGACAGCGATGCCTGGTATCGCCGATCGCTTGCCGGCGAGGCACCGGGACCCGTAATCCTGCGCTTCGACGGGCTCGCCACGATCGGGGAAGTTTATCTCGATGATCGGCTGGTCCTCTCGTTCGACAGCATGTTCGAAAGTCATGACGTGCCGGTAACGCTCGCCGGCAATGAGACCCTGTCGATCTGCTTTCGCGCACTGAAACCGCATCTGGAGAAAACAGGTCCTCGCGCCCGCTGGCGCCCGAGGCTCATGAACAATCAGGGCCTCCGGCTTATTCGCACCACTCCACTCGGCTTCATGCCGGGTTGGTGCCCTGAAATCCATGCCGTTGGTCCATGGCGACCGGTATCCTTGGTGAGGCCGGGCGAAAACCCCGTTTTCGACCTTTCCCTCTCCGCGGAGTTCGTCGACGACGAAGGAGGCATCCTCACGATCGCCTTTTCCTACGAGGGCCTAGCGCGTGATCTCCGCCTGATCTGCAACGGCCACGAGACTGCGTTTTCATTCACCGACGGAAGATATTCAGCCGAACTCCGTCTATCCGACGCAAAACCCTGGTGGCCGCATACGCATGGCGAGCCGGCGCTTTACGAAGCGAAGTTAAGCATTGAGGGCAAAACGACCCTACTTGCAAGAACCGGCTTTCGAAACATCGCGGTCGATCGCGGCGCCGATGGCCATGACTTCGCAGTCCTCGTCAACGGGGAGAAAATCTTCTGCCGCGGAGCCGTCTGGACCACCGCCGATATCGTGAAACTGCCGGGCGACCGCGCAGCCTATGAGCCATGGCTGAGGCTCGCGAAAGACGCGGGCATGAACATGATCCGCATTCCAGGTGTCGCGACCTACGAGAGCCCGGAATTCTTCGCGCTTTGCGACGAACTCGGCCTCCTGGTCTGGCAGGATTTCATGTTCGCCAATTTCGACTATCCCGCGGCCGATCCGGATCTCGTGATTCACGTGAAAAAGGAAATCTCCCGGTTCCTATTCGCGACCCAGGCGTCTCCATCGCTAGCTATCCTCTGCGGAGGCAGCGAAATCCATCAGCAGGGAGCCATGCTCGGTCTGCCGGAGCGCATCTGGAAAGGAGCGTTCTGCGAGGAGATTCTCGCAGATCTCGCCGCCAGATACCGGCCGGACCTGCCCTATGTGGTCAACTCCCCTTCCGGCGGCGCTTTGCCCTTCCATCCCAATGCCGGCGTTGCGCATTATTACGGCGTCGGCGCCTACAAGCGCCCGCTCGAGGATGCAAGGCGGGCGAATGTGCGCTTCGCCGCCGAATGCCTCGCCTTTTCGAATCTTTCCGGAGCCGAGACATTGGCCGGCGGCAAAACCGGCATTCCTCGCGATGGGGGTGCCGCCTGGGATTTCGAAGACGTGCGCGACCATTATCTCGGCGATCTTTACGGCGTGAACCCGCGGGAGCTGCGGCAGAATGACTTTGAGCGCTATCTCATGCTTTCCCGCGCCGTCACCGGGGAGGTGATGGAAGCGACTTTTTCCGAATGGCGACGGCCGGGCTCCACCTGTAACGGCGCATTGGTATTCACCTTTCAGGACGTGATGCCAGGCCCCGGATGGGGCGTGGTCGGCGTCGATGGTCTGCCGAAGCCGGCTTGGTACGGGTTGAAACGGTCGTTTCAGCCCGTTCAGGTCGTCTTCGCCGACGAAGGTACGAACGGGCTCGATGTTCACCTCTTGAACGAGACGTCGGGCAGCTTACCCGTGAGCCTGGAGATTGCCTGCTTACGGGATGGCAGGCTTCCGGTGGTTTCCGGTCGCCGCGAACTAACCCTGTCTGCTCGCGGCAGGGAAAGCCTGGCCTGCACCGATCTTTTCGGCGCCTTCTTCGACACCGGCTATGCCTACCGCTTCGGACCACCCTCCCATGATGTGACCGTGGCGCAGCTGAGGCATGGCGAAACAGGTGCGATCCTTGCCGAAGCCTTCCATTTTCCGCTCGGACGTCCGGCGGCACTTCATGACGCCGGGATAGACACGGCGCTGGTCGAGGATTCCTCGGGATTCTGGCTGGAACTCGAGACCGATCTTTTCGCTCAATCGGTCAATCTGGATGTCCCCGGTTACCTGGTGGCCGACAACTGGTTCCACCTGGCGCCGGGCGAAAAGAAACGTGTGCGGCTTGTTGCCCAAGCCAATGCGGCCGATCGCCCGGGCGGCGTCGTCCGCTCACTCGGCAGCCGCCGCTCCATACATTTCTGATTTCTCCCCGACGACGGACGGCGCAAAACGAAACGCCAGTTGCTGCAGGGCTTCCAGGTAGGCTTTGCGGGCATGATTCGGCGTCAGGTTGTGGTCGGCATCCGGAATGATCGTCACCGATACATTCGGAAAGCGGGCAAGCCCCGCGCCGTCATGGCCGAAATAGAAGTTGTACTGTTCAAGGCCAAGGTCATTTTCGCTGTAGATCAGCGAGATTGGAGTGCCACGCCGCTTGAGCTGGTCGAAAGCGCCGTTGATTTCCCGTCCCTCGGGAGTAAAGCTCCGAAAGATCTGCGTTATCTTATGAGACATCCGCTTGCCAACGGCTTTGGCGATATTCCGCCCGGCCGAGCGGAGATCCACCTCACCCCTGAGAACCCGCTTGAAAGTTTCGGTCCGCAGCGCCCGTTTGCCGTAGTCATCGAGGCTGCGCGTGCCGTTGATGATGGCGTCCTCGACCGATCGCCCGGGGCGCCAGCGAAAGACGGCCGGATTGACGAACACCCCGCCTGCGATGCGGACGTCGGTCTGGGCGGACTGAAACCCGAGATAGGCGCCGCTGCAACGTCCCGCGACAATCACTGGCGCCAGCGCACGGGCTTCAAGAAAATCAATCGCCTCCGATACATCGCCGTTCTGAGTGGAATGATAAAGGACCTGCTCCGGGCGGCCGGGCACCGGCGGACTGTCGCCGGCATTGGCGGTATCGAAGCGGAGGGATGCGATGCCGGACCGGGCAAGCATCCGCGCCATCGCCGCCGTCGTCCGTCCCCAGCCGGCATGGCGGTCATAGGCCGAGGTGAGGAAGAGCACCGTCGCTGCGCCGCACCCGTGCGGAGGTTCGCAGATGATCCCCGAGAGCCGATTGTTCAATCCGAAACGGACGGGGGTTTCCGCAAAACCATCGCCAACGAGCGGCGAAACGGGGACCGGTTGAGGCGGCGTCGCCGGGTGCTCCGGAATGGGAATCGTCGCGATCCATTCCACCAGACTGTCTGCCACCGGCAGCGGCAGCTTTGAAATCGCCGGATTGGAGACGAGTTTGTCGTAACCGTCAAAAGCCTGTCCGGTGACCTTGGCGCCAAGTGCCGAGAGGCGCGAAGCAAACTCCCGGTCCGCCGGCCGGTCGGCGCGCCCGATCACCAGAGCCTGCGCCGCAGGCGCCCGCTCCACAGTCATCAGATTGGCCTTGCGGACATCGTCGGCAATCTCGGCCGGCATCACCAGCGATCCAATCGAGACACCCGACCTGTCACGCTGCGCCTCGGATAGGCCAAGGTTTTCGTCCACGACCTTTGACCAGACGACAAGTTCCCGGAGATGGAGACGGCCGGACACGACCGGCGCCAGATAGGCGACCGCCTCCAAGCCCTCGATCTGCCCGGCAGCGGCGGTGACAACAACTGCACCGAGACCCTGCGACACGACGACGATTTTGTCACAGCCCGAAAGCACTCTGAGCTGGCCGGCTGCCGCAACCAGGCTGTCGGACCAGGAAGAAAGGCCTTGCGACGAATCCACTCCGTCCAGTGCGTCGCCTGTCCCGGGGTAATCGAAGCGAAGATTTGCGATGCCGCGATCGGCAAGTTTTTCGGAAATGATGCGCCAGAACTTGCGGGTGCACATCTCCTCGAGTCCCCAAGGGCTCGCAAAGAGGACGGCGAGACCGGAAGCCGCAGCATCGGGCGCCGCCGGCGCAAACAGGCCAACGGTGGTGCCGAACGTCAAGGGCTCGGCCGCCGAACGCGGCTGCGACGGCGATGCTTGCTTCTCGGACCGGGCTGTCTTTTCTGCGTCCATCATGGTCGTCTTGGCAATCCTTGGATCATCCTTTCGAGCCATAAGCCCGACCTCGCTTATGAAGGCTTAAGCAATTATCTGGACTCTTAGCGTTTGCAGGCGGATTGTTCCGAAAAAGCACTTGAAAGAACCTGCATCTGCGGCCGGTCGCCTTCCTTTGTCGGCTGGATGCTGAGCGGTTCGTCTTCCGGCCACCAATCGCCGCCGGCCCAATAGGACCAGCCAAGCCAGACATCGGCGTTCTGCTCGACTGTCTTCACCATATCCGCAAGCCCTGTCAGGCATTCCGGGCTGGCGGGTGCGGCGAATTCGCCGAGAAAACCCCTCCGGCCATGATCCCTCAGCCAACCGGCGACATCCCGCACCGCCTTAATGGCGTCCGCGGCCCGCGAGCACTCGGAGTTCTTGCCGGAAAAGTCTGCGTCCAGATATTGATGGAGTTCATAGGCGTAGTGGTCCTGGGGATCCTCGACCCCGAGCATTGCCGCGGCATTGGGCGTGCCGTAATCGCCGGTCGCCCAGCTGTGCGCGCCCGTCCAGGCCGTTCCCGGAACGAGCAACAGGTTGCCGGCGCCTGTCTGACGGATCGCGGCGATCGCGCCGTTCACCGAAAGCAGCCAATCTTCCGCCGAAATCCCGTAAGGCTCGTTCATCAACCCGAAGGCAACGCCTTCCACCCCGACAAAGGCGGCGGCGAGACGACGCCAGAAATCTGCAAAAGCGCTCTGCGGAACAGCTTCGGATCCGATCGGGTTGCCACGGTAACGGGCATAGTTATGCGGGTCCAAAATAACCGCCATGCCGCTTGCGCGAATGAGCATCACGGTATCGTACAGTCGCTTGAACTCAGCCGCATCGAAGGGCTCGTCGAGCTTCGGCTGAAGCCTTTCCCACAGGAAAGGCAATCGGACGGTGTTGAACCCCTTGCCGGCGAAATAATCGATCGTTTCCTTGGAAGGGTAGACATATCCGGCGCTGTACGCCTCGCCCAGCTCCCCGAACTCCGCGCCGGCGAGATTCACACCCCGCAGGCACAGCGGCTCGGCCTTTGCCGGCCCGGCCGCAACCGCGAAACAGACGAGAGCACCAAGCACCTGCAAGCCGGAGCGCCGGTTTTGTCGAAGCGGCTCTTCCACGCCATCCTCCATTTTCGTTCGGGCAACATGGCATCAGAACCTTTAGCAAATGCTATTGGTTGCCTGGAAACCGCAAGACGGCGGCGATACGCGCCCCGACGACGCAAAGGGAACGGAATTTTAGGCAGCCGGCCTTAAGTTCAAGACAACGGAATATATCCGTCGCTTGGTTCAAAACGGCCTTCGTGTACACACTAGATGCCGCCCTGCCCCGCTATTTCAACGCCGATCCGGTTTGGTGGGTGTAAAATATTGTCTGGGAGGCATTTTATGTATACACGGATAGCCTGCAGCGACGGAGGAGGGAGATCTAGATGAAGACTTATGTTCTGAGGGTATCGTGCAAGTCGACGCGTGGCATCGTGGCGGCGATATCCGGGTTCCTGGCCGAGAAGGGCTGCAACATCATCGATAGTTCGCAATTCGATGACCTCGACACCGGCAAGTTCTTCATGCGCGTCAGCTTCCTGTCGGAAGAAGGCGCCGACCGTCCGGCACTCGTCGAAGGCTTCAAGCCGATCGCCGGCCGATTCGAGATGGACTGGGAAATATTCGATGCGGAAGACCGCATCAAGGTTCTCCTGATGGTCTCCCGCTTCGGCCATTGCCTGAACGACCTGCTCTATCGCTGGCGCATCGGCGCCCTGCCGATCGACATCGTCGGTGTCGTCTCCAACCATTTCGATTACCAGAAGCTGGTGGTCAACAACGACATCCCCTTCCATCACATCAAGGTGACGAAGGACAACAAGCCAAGGGCGGAAGCCCAGTTGATGGATGTCGTCGAGTCGACCGGCACGGAGCTGATCGTGCTCGCCCGCTACATGCAGGTTCTGTCCGACCAGCTATGCGCCAAGATGTCGGGCCGGATCATCAATATCCACCATTCCTTCCTGCCGAGCTTCAAGGGCGCCAATCCTTACAAACAGGCCTATCAGCGCGGGGTGAAGCTGATCGGCGCCACGGCTCACTACGTGACGGCGGATCTCGACGAGGGACCGATCATCGAGCAGGACACGGTGCGGATTACCCATGCGCAAAGCCCGGACGACTATGTCTCGCTCGGCCGCGACGTGGAAAGCCAGGTGCTGGCGCGCGCCATTCACGCGCATATTCATCACCGCACCTTCATCAACGGCAACCGCACCGTCGTCTTTCCGCCAAGCCCCGGAAGCTACGCCTCCGAAAGAATGGGCTGAAGGCCCGGTAAACTAACCGGACCGCCTATGGACGGGCGGTTCCGCCGCTCTATCCTCTTCGGAAGCAGACCTTCCGGAGAGGCTTATGTCCGACGTCATGCCCGAACTCCTCGACGTGTCTTCAACCGATCTTTCGATCGAGGCGGTGGAGGAGGTGCTGCGGGAACAATATGGACTGACCGGACAGGTATTCCCGATCGAGGGGCGGCAGAACCCCTATTTCCTGATCGACAACGGCCATATGCGCTATCTCCTGAAAACGGCACCCGCTGACGCCCCGTTTCAGGAAATCGAGGCCGAGCATGCCCTTATGCGGCATATCCTGCGCAGTACCGACGGTCCGCTGGTTCCCGAGCCCGTGCTCACCAAAGATGGCGCCGACACGATTGCCCTGCCATTAGAAGGGCAAGATAGGCGCCTGCGCCTCCTGACATTTCTGGAGGGTGCTCCGTTGCCGGCGGATGATACACTGTCGGATCGAGCAATTGCCGCCTTCGGATCCATCTCGGCGGCACTCACCAAAAGCCTCGAAGGCATCGACAATCCGCTTTTGGAGCGTGAGCCGGAGAGCGATCTGCGCAAGGCGGGCCCGCAGACGGTAACGCTCCTGGCGGAGGTCAGCGATCAGGAAACCCGCGACATCATTGCCAAGGCCATGGTGGCAGCGCTCAGGCGCATCCAGCCGCTTGGCCCGAGCCTGCGGATCGCCGCCGTGCATCAGAACCTGGACGCCGGAGCTGTCGTGGGCAACACGACGGACGCCGGCTGGCTGCCGACAGGGGTGACGGATTTTACCGGAATCTCCAGGAGCTGGCTTGTTGCGGGCTTAGCAAATACCTGCGCGTTCCTGCTGGCAAACCGCGGTGGCGACGCTTTGGCACTCCTGCCCGCCATTCGCGCCTATCATGATATTTATCCGCTAACGCTGATGGAAATCGAAGCCCTTTGGTCGCTGATCGTCGCCCGCACCGGAATCCTGACGGCCGAAGCCGAAAGCAAGCTGGCGCAGCGGCCCGATGATGCGCGGGCAAAGGAGGAAACGGAAAAACGCCACGCCGTCCTTCGCTCGGTGACCGCGATCTCTCCGGCGCTTGTGTTCGCCGCATTCCTCGACGCTACGGGGATGTCGAATCCGCTGCCGGCAATGGTTCGCCTGCTGCCGGACATCGATCCGGAAACCATCCGGCTCGTCGATCTCGGCGTCACCAGCCCCCTGCTTTGCGGCGGCAACTGGACCGATCCCGAAAACGACTGGAAGATGCTCGCTCGCATAGCCCGGGAAACGGGACGCTGCAGCACGCGCTACGGCGAATACCGCCTTTCGAGGAGCCTCGCAGATCCGCAGCAGGAACCGGAAAACTTCGCGCTTCATATCGACGTCTGCGTACCGGCGGGCGCAACTGCGGTTGCGCCCTTTGCGGGAACGCTGAGGAGCGGCGGGACTCGGCTCGTGCTCTCGGGCTCGGATGTTAGTCTGCACCTAGAAGGGCTGGACTGCGCTCTTGCAGACGGCACCGCGGTCAATGCGGGCGATGTGCTCGGCATGGTCGCCGGCGCTGAGAATTCCGTGGGCGGGCTTCGTCTACGTTTCTGCCGCGATTCCGAACTCGTGCCGCCGCTCTTCTGCAAGGCGGAGAAGGTGGGCACCTGGTCGAGGTTATGCCCCTCGCCAGCAGCACTGCTTGGTGTCGTCGCCGATGCACCGGTCCCCGTCCGTCTCGACGAACCGGTGCGTGGCTGGAAAGAACATCTTTTCGACGCCGCGGGCCGCTGCCTGCTCGACCTGCGGGAAGACACACCCCTGATCGGCCACGGCCACCCGCGCATTGCGGCGGCGAGCTATCGCCAGCATCTGCTTTTGAACACGCCTTCTTCCGGATCATCCGAGGCGGATGAACTTTTGGCCCGGCACCTAAAAGCACTCGCACCGGCGGGGCTTGATCAAGTACTGGCCCTACATGGGCGGCGCGACGCGTTTCAACACGCCTTGGCGCTCGCACGTAACCATAGCGGCAGACACGAGATCGTCGGCATGTCCGGCCTGCCTTCGGAAATGGCCGGCGAACCCGGGATGATCAAGGCCGGCAACGCGCGAGAAACCATGGAATCTCTGGATGCCGGCGACAAAGCCGGTCTGTTGCTTGCCGGTTACGCGCCACCTTTCGACGGCCTTTCTGAAATCCTGGAGACACTTCGCCGCCACGGCGGCTTGCTTGTCATCGACGAGACGCGCTCGGGATGGGGTAGATCCGGCCGCCATCTCTGGGGATTCGAGGCCTCGGGGCTCTCACCCGACATCATCGTGGCCGGACTTCCCGGGCAAGATATCGCCATGTGTTTCGCGCGCGAAAATATTGCAATGGCGCGAGACGGCGCGCAACGACCGAGCCTTGTCGCCTGTTCGGCAGCCGCAGCGATGCTGGAAATCTCGGAGGAAGAGGCGTTGCGGGACAACGCCCGGATTGTCGGCGACCACCTGAAATCAGCCCTTGAGCAGATGGCGCGCCGTCATCATGCAATCGAGGATGTAACCGGCAGCGGCCTCTGCCTTGTCCTGCATTTCAAAAACGAAGAGCTCGCCGAAAAAACGGCGGAGCTGCTGCGAAGGGAGCGCGTTTTGGCGAATATTGAGCCGTCAGCTTCGCTCCTGATTGTCCCGCCGCTTTGCTTTGCGCGAGACAGTGCCGACCAGCTGGTGGACCGGCTTGAAGCGGCCCTCGCGCAAACTTGAGAGGCAACAGGAGCGGAAATTTCCAAGGTCGCGTCTTGCGCGGGCCGGGAAGCCACCTATTTAATTGCTGACGGACGCAGGTCGTGAATATGCGAATGAAATTTCACAATTCCGCCTTCTTCCTGTCATCGATCGGAAAAAAATTCTAGATACACTGATTTTCGTTGATCGCGCTGTCAGGTTTTGCTACAGACGATCTTCGTTCGGTCGGGTGAGTCTGATCGATTTGCACGCAACATCAGAGGGAGAGTGACATGTTTAAATTCGTTCGCGTCGCCGCCTTCGGTGAGGATGCGTCCAACATGATTGGCACGGATCGCCGCTCCCTTCCGTGCTGTCGAATGTAACGCTTTCAGTTCCATCGTTCCTGAAAATTTTCATTCGCCAGAGCTGCCCATCAAGCAGCCAATGCGGGAGTCTGCCATGCAGAAGCAAGTTATCGAGTTCGGCGGCGAGCCCGTCGGTATTGTCATTCCGGATGCGGATCGGCTGAAGTTCATCGCCGTGAAATTCCACGTCATCGATCTTGACGAGCAGCGTTTCGGCTCTGCGGATGAGGTGCGTCTTGCCATTCGCGACCTTGTTCGCTCGCGTAACGTAGCGCCCACGGCGCATGTCTGAGATTTGATTTAAGCATTTCAAAAGCCGCCTTCGGGCGGCTTTTGAAATGCGGATTAGAAAGCGGTGAACGTAATCGTCGTCAAGGAGCGTTCGATGCCGGGTATGGACGCGATTTTCTCATTGACGAACCGCCCGATCTCATCGCTGTCCTTGATATAAATCTTCAGCAAAAGATCCCAGTCGCCGCTTGTCGAATAGAGTTCGGAGACGAGTTCCGTCTTGTAGATGGCATCAGCGACCTCATAGGTCTGGCCGGGCTTGCAACGAAGCTGCACGAATATCGGTTTCATGGACGTCTTCCCGTCGGTCGGATCGCTTTTGCGATCATGATGGCAGATACCCGACTATTGGCCGATGCGGTTGCCGTTCGCAAGCCGGTCGGCCTGGATCTCCTGGAGTATCCAATCCCGGAACGCTGCCAGCGGCGGATAGGTGGCGCGGTCGGGCGGATAGGCAAGATAATATTGCCCGGTTTCCATGGCTCGACCTTCCACGGCCGGCACCAGCAGGCCATGCTCCAGTTCCCGGTCGATCAGGAAGCGCGGCAAAAGCGCAGCGCCGAGGCCAGCCGATGCAGCCTCGACCATCGGCATGAACTGATCGAATAGCATGCCGTGCAAGGTATCGAACGCGACCCTGTTCTGAGAAAACCACAGCTCCCACGCGTCCGGGCGCGTATTGAGATGCAGAAGCGGCGCTTTCAGCACATCCTCCGCCCCCTGGATTTCGTGCCGTGCCTTGAATTGCGGACTGCAGACCGGCAGCACCGTTTCGTCCATCAGAAAGGTGAGCGCAGCGCCCGGCCAGCGCGCTACTCCGAAATGGATGGCGGCATCCAGCGTATCGAAACGGAAATCGAAGGGTTCGAGCCGGGTGATGAGGTTCACCACGAGGCCCGGATGGGCCTCGAGGAAATGCGCAATCCGAGGGGTGAGCCAGCGCGTGCCGAAAAACGGCAGGATGGCGAGGTTGAGCGTACCGCCGGACGGATTGGCTTTGAGGTTCAGGGAGGCATTCGAAATGCGCCGCAGCGCTTCGCGAACCTCTCGGGCATAACCGTCACCCGCAAGCGTCAGCCGGATCGTCTGGCGCTCGCGAAGGAACAGGGCCACGCCGAGCTGCTTTTCGAGCGCCGAGATCTGCCGGCTGACGGCGCTCTGGGTGAGGCCGAGTTCGTTGGCCGCCGCCGTGACGCTGCCGGTGCGAGCCGCCGCTTCAAAAGCGGCGAGCAGAGAAAATGAGGGTAGGAAGCGCCGGGGCGGCAGCATGTCATTCCTCTAGCGAATGACCTGTTGAGAACATGTCGATATTCATGGATAAACAGCGCCTGTAAAGAGTCTGAAGCGCCCTCTTCCGGACATTCATCATGCTGAACGATCCCCGCTCTCACGGCCTCTGGGAAAAGACCGCTCCCTCGCCCCCTCCGGCGCCGCGGCTGGAAGAGGTCGTGGCCGCCGATGTGGCGATTGTCGGGGGCGGTTATACCGGCCTGTCGGCGGCACTGCATCTTGCCGAGCGCGGCGTCCATGTGAGACTTTTGGAGGCCGCCGAGATCGGCTTCGGCGGCGCGGGCCGCAATGTCGGCCTGATCAATGCGGGCATGTGGGTGATGCCCGACGATTTTCCGAGGGAACTCGGCCCGCTCTATGGCGAGCGGGCACTCGATCTTCTCGGCCAGGGGCCCTATCTCGTCCGCGAACTGATCGAGACACACGGTATTTCCTGCGAGCTGGAAAAGAACGGCACACTCCATTGCGCAGCCGGCGCCGATGGCATGAAGGAGCTCGAGGAGCGCGCCCGCCAGTGGCAGAAGCGCGGCGCCCCCGTCACCCTGCTGAATGCCGCGGAAACCGAACAGCGCACCGGCAGCAGCACGTATTCCGGTTCGCTCCTCGACATGCGCGCCGGTACGCTGCAGCCGCTCGCCTATGCCCGTGGCCTGGCTCATGCCGCCGTCAAGGCAGGCGCAAAACTCCATACCGGCAGCGCCGTCGTCGAAACCGGCGAGGCGAATGGCAAGAAATTTGTCAGAACCGCTCACGGACAGGTCTCGGCCGACTGGATCATCGTCGCGACGGATGCCTACAGCACCGGTCCGTGGAAACAGGTCCGCCTGGAACAGGTCCATCTGCCCTATTTCAATCTGGCCACCGCCCCTCTCGGCGATAACCTTCGCCGCTCGATCGTCCCCGGCCGTGAAGGCTGCTGGGACACCAAGGAAATTCTCTCCTCTTTCCGCATGGATCAGGCCGGCCGCCTGATCTTCGGCTCGGTCGGTGCTTTGCGCGGCACCGGCACGGCCATCCACAAGGCCTGGGCGCGGCGCTCGCTGAAACGTATCTTCCCGCAGCTCGGCGATGTGGACTTCGAGGCGGAATGGTACGGCCTTATCGGCATGACCGACAATGCGCTCCCGCGCTTCCACAAGTTCGGCCGCAACGTCGTCGGCTTTTCAGGCTATAACGGCCGCGGCATTTCCCCCGGCACGACATTCGGCAAGGTGCTCGCGGCGCATGTGCTCGGCGAGATTTCGGAAGCCGAACTGCCGCTGCCGCTGACCGATACGACGGAGCCTGGCTTCCGCTCCCTCAAGGAAGCCTATTATGAAGCAGGGGCGCAGATTGCCCACTTCGCCGGTGAACGGTTCTGATTGTCAAACCATCGCCGACTTGTAGATTGACCGATATTGAATTGCGGAGACCGATATGACCCTTGCCACTCTTGATCTCGCCGCCGAGGTGAAAAACATCCTGGGCGACCTAGGCGTAAAAGCCGAAAGCTATACCGGCGGCACGCTCGTCGTCCGTTCGCCGATCACCGGCGCCGAGATCGGCAAGCTGCCGGAGATTTCGGCCGAAGGAGCCGGAAAGGCGATCGAAGCCGCCCACGCCGCCTTTCTGGAATGGCGGCTGGTGCCCGGTCCGAAGCGCGGCGAGTTGATCCGCCTGCTCGGCGAGGAATTGCGCGCGGCCAAGACCGCACTCGGCCGGCTCGTGTCGCTCGAGGTCGGCAAGATCACGTCCGAAGGCCTCGGCGAGGTGCAGGAAATGATCGACATCTGCGACTTCGCGGTCGGGCTCTCGCGGCAGCTCTACGGCCTCACCATCGCCACCGAACGCGCCGATCACCGCATGATGGAAACCTGGCATCCGCTGGGCGCGATCGGCATCATCTCCGCCTTCAATTTCCCGGTCGCCGTCTGGTCGTGGAATGCGGCACTCGCCATCGTCTGCGGCAATTCCACCATCTGGAAGCCGTCGGAGAAGACGCCGCTGACCGCGCTCGCGACCCAGGCGATCTTCGAAAAGGCGCTGGCCCGTTATATTGCAGAAGGCAATACCGCACCGAAGAACCTCTCGACGCTGCTGATCGGCGGGCGCGAGATCGGAGAGATCATGGTCGATCACGAGAAGGTGCCGCTGGTTTCCGCAACCGGCTCGACGGCCATGGGTCGCGCCGTCGGACCGCGCCTGGCGCAGCGCTTCGCCCGCTCCATTCTGGAACTGGGCGGCAACAATGCTGCCATCGTGACGCCGACGGCCGATCTCGACCTGACACTCCGCGGCGTGGCCTTTTCGGCCATGGGAACGGCCGGGCAACGCTGCACCACGCTTCGCCGCCTCTTCGTGCACGACAGTGTTTACGACACGCTGGTGCCGCGCCTTATCAAGGCCTATCAGTCAGTCACGATCGGAAATCCGTTGGAAAACGGCAACCTCGTCGGCCCTCTGATCGACAAGCCCGCTTTCGATAAAATGCAGAGGGCACTGGAGGCCGCCAAGGCCGCCGGCGGAAAGGTGGTCGGGGGCGAGCGCGTGCATGCCGAAAGCTCCGCCGAGGCTTATTATGTGCGACCCGCGATCGTCGAGATGCCTGCTCAGGCAGGGCCCGTAAAGGAAGAGACCTTTGCTCCGATCCTTTACGTGATGAAGTATTCGGGCTTCGACGAGGCGCTCTCGCTGCACAACGACGTGCCCCAGGGCCTTTCCTCCTCGATCTTCACCAACGACATGCGTGAGGCCGAAACTTTCGTGTCGGCGCACGGTTCCGATTGCGGCATCGCCAATGTCAATATCGGCCCCTCGGGCGCCGAGATCGGCGGGGCATTCGGCGGCGAAAAGGAAACCGGCGGCGGCCGCGAATCGGGTTCGGATGCCTGGAAGGCCTATATGCGCCGCGCCACCAACACGATGAACTATGGCCGCACCCTGCCGCTGGCACAGGGCGTCAAGTTCGACGTCATCTGATCGGATGTCGCGGCCGCTGAACCTGCTCACGGACATCGAGGGCGTGGCTGTCGGCCACGCCACGGATCTCTCGCTCGGTTCGGGCGTGACGGCGATCGTCTTCGACGAACCGGCGGTCGCCTCAGGTTCTGTCCTCGGCGGCGCGCCAGGCGGCCGGGATACCGCGCTGCTCGATCCATCCATGACAGTGCAGGCAGTCGACGCCTTTGTTCTTTCCGGCGGCTCGGCGTTCGGGCTCGATGCGGCAGGCGGCGTGCAGGCCGGACTACGTGAGATCGGGCGTGGTCTTCAGGTACGTACCGCCCGCGTGCCGATCGTACCGCAGGCGATCCTGATCGATCTCCTGAACGGCGGCAACAAGGATTGGGGCCTCTATTCGCCCTACCGCGACATGGGTTACGCGGCCTTCAAGGCGGCCGCAAAGGGTGCCTTCGCTCTTGGCACCGTCGGAGCCGGAACGGGCGCGACCACCGCCAACTTCAAGGGCGGAATCGGCTCGGCAAGCGCAAGGACTTCGGCCGGCCACACGGTCGGGGCGCTGATGGCGGTCAACGCCATGGGCTCGGTGACCGTTGGTGAAGGCCCGCATTTCTGGGCGTCCCCCTTTGAGCAAGACGGGGAATTCGGCGGGCTTGGCCTACCCCAGAACTTCGACAATCGTCTGCGGCTGAAGGGCCGCAACGTGATCGCGACCACCATCGGTGTCGTGGTGACGGATGCCGTGCTGAGCAAGCCGGACGTCCACCGTCTTTCGATCCTCGCCCATGACGGCCTCGCCCGCGCCGTCCTGCCGACCCATCTGCCGGGAGACGGCGACACCATCTTTTCAGCCGCGACCGGCGCCAAGCCCTTGAGCGACGCTGCCGATTTTCTGGAGATCTGCCATCTGGCGACGCTGGTGACGGCGCGCGCCATAGCGCGTGGCGTCTACGAAGCCACCGCACTGCCGGTGCCTGATGTGCAACCTGCCTGGCGTGACAGGTTCGGTTCCTTGGCTAGATAGTTCTCAGCGCTTCCTCCACGCGCGGCCAATCCTCCGCAGCGGGCAGACCGATCCTGAGGTCCTCCGGCCGCTCGGCAAAACGCCTTGTGATGATCCCCCGCTCGCCGAGATGCTGGAAAATCGCCTGCGCTCGCGGGCCGCGGATGAAGCGGAAGAGCGACGTGCCGCCCGCGACGGGAATGCCGGCTTCTGCGAGCAAGGCGTCGAGCCGCGTCGCTTCCGCCTTCAGCCTTTCCCGCATCGCCTTCTGCCAGCCGGCATCGGCAAGCGCTTCGCCGGCAACGTGCAGCGCCGGACCGGAGACCGCCCAGGGACCGAGCCGGCTCTCGATCTTCGCGATGGTTTCGGGATGTGAGATGGCAAAGCCTAGCCGAAGCCCCGCCATGCCATAGAACTTGCCGAAGGAACGCAGGACGACCAGGCCGCCGGCATCGACGGCATCTGCGACGCTCTCCGCTTCAGAGACGTCCATAAAGGCCTCATCAACGACAAGAAGGCCGTTTTTGGCGCGCATGACGGCCGCAAGAGCCAGAAGCTCGCTGCGCCGGACAATCCGGCCGGTGGGATTATTCGGATTGACGACCACCGCCAGCCGGCCATCCGCCAGCCGTTCCATATCCTCCGTCTCGGTCACCTCAAGACCTGCCAGCCGCGCAGCGCGGGCATGTTCCGCATAGGTGGGAGAGAGGATCGCCGCCTTGCCACCACCCCAGCCCGCCTGAAGGCCAGCAAGGATCGGCAGCAGGATCTGGGTCCCCGGCCCGGGCGCCACATGCGCTTGCGAAGGCGCTCCATAGGCCTCCGCCGCCAATACCTTCAGTCGTTCAGCCAAATCCGGCTCCGGCAGTCGCGCGAAGGCATTGCCCGGCAAGGGAGAATGCGGATAGGAATGCGGATTGATACCGGTGGAAAGATCGATCCACGGTTCGGGCGCATCGGGAAACGACGCTCGCGCCTGAGCAAGATTACCGCCGTGCTGTATCGGACCGCCAACCTCAGGCCTTGTCACCGGCATGTTCCTTCTCGCCTTTTTTGCACTGATCATCGAGCGGATATTCGGTTATCCGGATTGGCTGTTTCGTCGCATCGGCCACCCGGTTACCTGGATCGGCGGGCTGATATCCCGGCTCGATACCAACTGGAACCGCGAAGAAGATGATTTCGCCAGGCGCAAGCGCAAGGGCATTCTCACCCTCCTGATACTGCTCGGCACGGTGACCGTGGTGGCCTTGACGCTCGAATACGGGTTTCTCTTCTTGCCCTTCGGACCGATCCTGCTTGCGTTTGTTGCCGCAAGTTTGCCCGCCCAGAAAAGCCTCGAACAGCATGTCGCGGCTGTCGCCACTGCCCTCAGATACGGCGGACTGGAAGCAGGACGCAAAGCCGTTTCGATGATCGTCGGGCGCGATCCGGAAAAACTGGACGAAGCCGCCGTCTGCCGCGCAGCAATCGAGAGCCTGGCGGAGAATTTTTCCGACGGCGTCGTGGCGCCGGCATTCTGGATGGGCATCGGCGGTTTGGCCGGCGGCGCGGCCTACAAGGCCGCCAATACCGCCGACAGCATGATCGGCCACCGTTCTCCGCGGCACGAGGCGTTCGGCTGGGCAGCGGCGCGCTTCGATGACATGATCAACCTGCCGGCTTCGCGGCTGAGCGCGCTGCTTTTCGTGATTGCCGCATTCTTTGTCCCCGGCGCTTCCCCAAAAGGCGCGATAAACGCTGTTTTCCTGGATGCCCGGCACCACCGATCCCCCAATGCCGGCTGGCCGGAAGCGGCGATGGCCGGTGCGCTTGGGATAGCTCTCGCCGGGCCTCGCAGCTACGGTGGCCAGATGATCGAGGCGCGTTTCATGGGCGAGGGTGGGCGCACTGAACTTTCTTACGAAGACATCGGCCGCGCGCTGAAACTGGCGCGGATCGCTGATGGTCTGCTGATCGGCCTTTTCGGCATCCTGGCGTGGATCATCTGGCAAATCTGAGCAATCCGTCGAGATCGAGATGCTTTTCCATGTGGGCGGCAAGCCTGTCGAGCACTTCGTCCACGCCCGCTTCGTAGTCCAGATCGGATGCCACGCCGCCCAGCCGCTCGAGCCAGGCAGAGCGCTGCCGGTCGTCGGCAAACAGGCCGTGGAGATAGGTGCCGCAGATTCGTCCGTCGCCGGATCGCGCCCCGTCCGTATTGCCACCGACAACCGAAAACGGCTGCGCGCAATCCGGCCCGATCGTCCGGCCTACATGCATTTCATAGCCGGCCAAGGATACCCCGTCGAAACTGGTGCCCGAGACCGCTTCCAGCCGCTTCTCGGCGGAAAGAACAGTTTCGACGTCCAGTAAACCCAGACCGGAAACCGAACCGGGTGGCCCTTCCATGCCCTCGGGGTCGGAAATCTGCCTGCCCAACATCTGGTAGCCGCCGCACAGACCCAGCACACGCCCGCCACGCCTGACATGCGCCGCGATGTCGGTATCGAAGCCGGCCGCCTTCAGCGCCTGCAGATCGGATATCGTCGCCTTGGAGCCGACGAGCAGAACGAGGTCGCAGTCGCC
Organism: Neorhizobium alkalisoli; assembly: GCF_002968635.1. Taxonomy (GTDB): domain Bacteria; phylum Pseudomonadota; class Alphaproteobacteria; order Rhizobiales; family Rhizobiaceae; genus Neorhizobium; species Neorhizobium alkalisoli. The sequence continues at coordinate 35,008 of NZ_PVBN01000016.1, forward strand.
GGGAATGACTTGCCCCGGCCGCACACGGACCAATTCCACCTCCGGCTCGGCCTCCAGCGGATCGAGATCGTCGAAATTCGAGATATGCGGCAGGATCGGTACCGCAATGCGGACTTTTGCGCCGGGATTACAGGCATGGGAGCCGGCGATACCGAGCGCATCCTCCGCCGGCAGGCGGGCTGCATCGGCAAAGTGCGGCAGGAGCCCCATCGACTTCCAACTGGTCAATTCCGCAATCATCCGCATGCCTTCCGCAAACAACGTCGGATCGCCGCGGAACCGGTTGACGATGAAGCCGCAGATCATCGCCGCATCTTCAGGCGCAAGCACTAGTTTTGTGCCGGCAAGGCTGGCGATCACGCCGCCGCGGTCGATATCGCCGATCAGCACGACCGGCACGCCCGCCGCCCGGGCAAAGCCCATATTGGCGATATCGTTCTGACGCAGGTTGATTTCCGAGGCGCTGCCGGCGCCTTCCACAAGCATGAGATCCGCCTGATTTCGCAGACGCTCGAAACTTTCCAGCACCCGCGGCATCAGCTTCGGCTTCAGACCCTGGTATTCGGCAGCCTTGGCATTGCCCTCGACCTTGCCCTGCACCACGACCTGAGCGCCGACCTCGCTCTGCGGCTTCAGCAAGACAGGATTCATGTGGACGCTGAGCGGCACCTTTGCGGCGCGCGCCTGCAATGCCTGCGCCCGACCGATCTCGCCGCCGTCTGCCGTCACCGCCGCATTGTTCGACATGTTCTGCGGCTTGAACGGCAGAACCTTCAGACCACGCAGCGTAAAGGCGCGGGCAAGTCCGGCTACGACCAGCGACTTGCCCACATCCGAGCCCGTTCCCTGAAACATCAAAGCGCGGGCGGCCATCGATTAAAACTCGATGCCGGCCTGAGCCTTCACGCCAGCCTTGAAATGGTGCTTCACCAGCGTCATCTCGGTCACCATGTCGGCCGCTTCGATCAGTGCGGGTTTGGCATTGCGGCCGGTGACGACGACATGCAGATCCGCGCGCCGCGCCTGTAGTGCCGCGATAACCTTGTCGAGATCGAGATAATCGTAGCGGAGCGCGATGTTGAGCTCGTCGAGGATGACAAGCCCGATCGTCTCGTCAGCCATCAGGTCCAGCGCCTTTTCCCACGCCTTTTCGGCGGCGGCCATATCGCGCTTCAGGTCCTGGGTTTCCCAGGTAAAACCTTCACCCATCGTATGCCAGACGACTCGATCCCCGAAGACCGCCAGCGCCGGCTGCTCGCCGGTCGACCAGGCGCCTTTGATGAATTGCACCACACCGACCCGCCGGTTGTTGCCGAGCATGCGCAAGGCAAGTCCGAAAGCGGCGGTAGACTTGCCTTTGCCCGCGCCTGTATGGACGATGAGAAGACCCTTTTCCAGGGTCTTCTCTGCTACTTCCTTGTCCTGAACCGCCTTGCGGTTCGCCATCTTGGCGCGGTGCCGCTCGGCTACGCTTTCGTCGAGCTCTTTCACCGCGAAACAAGCTTTACCGCAGACCCGGCAGAAGCCTCCTCGCCTGCGCGAAAGCGCGCGCGTAGTATGCCGCAAGCTGCTCCAAGCAGGGCCCAGAACACCAGGTTGGTGGCATAGACCGCATTGACGAAACGAGCGTGCAATTCGAGCGGTACGGCCGTCTCGTGAGACGGCGGCAGCGGCGCGCCGATCAGATGGGGGGCAACCAGCAGAACGATCGCCAGGGCGGCAAAAACCGCCGAGCGCGTGTAAGCCAGAAGACCAAGCGCCACCGCAGTGCAGACAGCGGTGGATACCCACCAGATTTGCCGTGGTCCGAGTTCCGCGGCCGGCATGCCCGGCAGTTCCGGCGGCAGGCCGAGGCCGGGCGCAAGGCTGACGGCGAGGAAGCCGGCAATGCCGAACATCAGGCCGCCGCGCCAGCCCTTGAAGCCGCCGAGGGCCTCTGAAGCCGCGACCAGAACGAGCCCGAAACCAATCGCCGACAACGCATTGGCAGCCGCGGTATAAATAAAGCGCTCAAAGCCGTCGGCTGGAGCCCAGGCCTCTTCTTCGTGGTGATGATCCGCAGGTGCCGCTGCCCCGGCTGCCGGAGCGACGTCATGGCTGTGGCTATGACCTGCCTCGCCGCCGGCATTTTCGAATACCTCGGCCTGCAGGATCAATGGGACAGTGGAAAAGCTCTGCATGACGGTGAGCAGCAATCCGGACAATAGCCCGGCGATCACCGCCGTGAAGACGATGTTACGAAACAAAGACATGGGGATGTTCCTATCAGTGGCAGGGGAAAGCCAGTGAGTGGCGGGTATCATGAGCGGCATTGTGCACCACTTCCAGATGCGAGAAGCCGACAAACCCGACAATGAACAGACCCATCAGAGCCGTCATGCTGAGAGGAATGATCTTCGAAGTGGAAACGCTGACTGCAGTTGCAGCAGATTTCGTAACCATGGTCTCGTCCTTTCGCCCTCCACCCGAGGGCCGTTCACGTTTTTCTCGCCTCTGGCAGGTCTCCTGGCTCGCGGATCAGGCGTCTGTCGCCGGCCTTCCCGGATTGCTCCAGTGGCGTCATAGGCGAAGACTTTCCGCTTACAGTTGCGGGGGCAGCCGCGGGCTTGACGAAAAATTCGTCGCACCGCATTCCCTCAAACCCTCTTGGGCACCATAGGCATCGGCACTATAGACGAATTCGCAGACGTCGCAATCGCCTTTGCGACGCATTGACATGGCGTCGCGACCGGGCGTAGTTGAAAAGGACGGTCCCTTTCCGGCAACGGGAGGGGCTAAGAGAGAATGCGGTGCGAGCTTTACGCTCAATGCCGCGGCTGCCCCCGCAACTGTAGGCGGCGAGCCATTGCCACTGAGCCACTGGAAAAATCCGGGAAGGCAGGCAAATGGCGGCGACCCGCGAGCCAGGAGACCTGCCGTTGGATTCGTAAGCTTCGCCGGGCGGGGTGCTCCGGAGGAAGTCGTGTCATTCACGGCAGATGGGCTTTGCTTTTCTGCTCCGCGCCCCGATTTTTTGAACCCGGCGGTAACGCGGCTGAATGATGAGCGACGAGCGAAAAGACCATCCCGACGACATCGGCGTGACGATCTTCGTCTGCACGAACTGCCGTGACGAAGCGGATCCGGACATCCGTCCGGGCCTGCGAATGATCGCGGCGCTCAAGGAGGCGTCAGCCGGCAAGCCGCTGGCCGTCAAGCCTGTAACCTGTCTTGCCAATTGCGAGAAAAGCCCGAGCGCTGCCTTCAACCACCGGACCGGCTGGTCCTATGTGTTCGGTCATCTGACGCTGGAGAATGTCGACGACATCGTCGCCGGCGCGATGATGCTGGCAGAAGACGAGCGCGGCTTCCTTCCCCTTCGCGGCCGTCCCGCCTGCCTGCGCGGCAAGGGCATGACGGCCCGCATCCCACCCTTTCATCATCACGAGGACATGCCTTCATGAGCGTCAATTTCGACCGCGTTCCCTGCACCGTCGTCACCGGATTCCTCGGCGCCGGCAAGACCACGCTGATCCGCAACCTCATCGAAAAGCTCGATGGCAAACGGCTGGCCATCATCGTCAACGAGTTCGGCGATGTCGGCATCGACGGCGAGGTGCTGAAGGGTTGCGGTATCGAGACCTGCCCGGAAGACAACATCATCGAGCTCGCCAACGGCTGCATCTGCTGCACGGTGGCAGACGATTTCGTGCCTGCGATCGACCAGATCCTCTCCCGCGAGCCGCGCGTCGATCATATCCTCATCGAGACCTCCGGCCTTGCTCTGCCAAAGCCACTTGTCCAGGCTTTCCAATGGCCTGACGTCAAGGCGCGGGTGACGGTGGATGGCGTGATTGCCGTAGTGGATGGCCTGGCACTCGCCGAAGGCCGGGTGGCGGACGATCACGACGCGCTCGAGGCCCAACGCCAGGCGGATGGCTCCATCGACCACGACGATCCGGTCGAGGAAGTCTTCGAGGACCAGGTTGCCTGCGCCGACATGATCGTGCTGACCAAGAGCGATCTGCTCGACGCCGACGGGCTCGCCACAGCAAAAGATCGCGTCGCCGCGCATCTGCCGCGTGCCGTAAAGATCGTATCGGCCGCCAATGGCGCGATCGACCCGGCCGTGCTGATCGGCCTCGGCCTCGCCGTCGAGGACGATATCGAGAACCGCAAGACCCACCACGATGATGAGCTCGACCACGATCACGACGATTTCGACAGTTTCGTCGTCGATCTCCCGGCAGTTTCCGACGCCGAAGGGCTTGCCGCGCGCATCTCCGCGACGGCGGAAGCGGAAAACGTTCTGCGCATAAAAGGCTTCGTGGAAGTCGCGGATAAGCCGATGCGCCTGCAGGTCCAGGCGGTAGGATCGCGCGTGAACCACTACTTCGACCGCGCCTGGGCGCCCGGCGAAACCCGTCAAAGCCGCCTCGTCGTGATCGGTGAAAAGGGAATCGACCGCGAAGCTATCGAAAGAATGCTGGCCGCATAAAGGCTGAAGAAAAGGAATGCATATACTCGCCACCACATCGTCGTCGCTCGACGACCTGATCGAACCGGTCGACCTTAACCAGTCGCCGGCCGATGTGTTGGTGCTATCGTTTTCCGGCAGCGATCTGAACGGTATCGCTGCCGCTTGGCACGAAGATCGGCCGGGCTTGCGGCTGGCCAATCTTTCCGATCTTCGCCACCCGATGTCCGTGGATCTATGGATAGAAAAGACGGCTGCGCATGCCCGCGTGATTCTCGTGCGCATCCTCGGTGGCTATGACCGCTGGGCCTATGGCGTGGAAGAGCTTTCCCGGCTGGCGCGGCGCAAGAAGATTGCGCTGGCGCTGCTGCCCGGCGAATGCAGCATCCGCGACGATCGGCTGGCCGCAGCCTCGACGGTTTCGGACGAGGCGCTTGCCGGCATCCTCGCCTGTTTTCGCGAGGGTGGGCCGGAAAATATGCGGCTTCTGGCGCGACGGCTGGCAGCGCTCGCAACCGGCCATACCGAAGCGCTATCGCAAGCGGCACCTGTGCCGAAGGCTGGATTTTACAAACCGGGGCACGGCATCGTCGAGGCGAGCGAGCTGCTGACGGATATCGCTGCAGGCTCGCCCCGCCTGCCGATCCTTTTCTATCGCTCCATGCTGCTCGCCAATGATGCGGCACCGATCGATGCGCTGTTCGAAGCGCTGGTTTTACGCGGTTTCGCGCCTGTTCCGATCTTCGTCAGCGGTTTGAAGGACGCAGATGCGGTCGCCTTTGTGGAACAGGCAATGGCGAAAAACGAGCCGGCCGCGATCATCGCAACCACAGCCTTCGCCAGCAGCGCCGATGAAAAGGGCGAGACGCTGTTCGATCGGGCAGGCGTTCCGGTCTTCCAGGTCGTGGTCGCCACGACCCGGCGAGAGGGCTGGGCGGAAGGCCGGCGCGGCCTGAACCCTGCAGACCTCGCCATGCATGTCGTCTTGCCGGAACTGGATGGCCGCATCCTCGTCGGCGCAATCTCCTTCAAGGCCGGTGAAAATTCCGCCAATCTGGTCAATCAGCCTGAGCCGGATCGGGTCGAACAGGTGGCCGATCGCATTTCCGCCTTTCTGCGCCTGAAACGGACGGTACCGGCGCGTCGCAAGATCGTCATCCTGCTACCTGACTACCCAAGCGCGCCTGGCCGAACGGGGTATGCCGTCGGCCTCGACGTACCGCAAAGCGTGCTGTCGATGCTGCACCAGCTTTCCTTAGCCGGCTACTCCGTCTCGGACATTCCGGAGACGACAAGAGATCTTCTGATTCGGGTGTCGGCGAAAGCCGGCGCCTATTCGCTCGCCGCCTATCGCTCGTCACCCGCCTCCGAAGACGCCTTGGGCTTGCCTGAGATGGACGAAGATGCGGAAGACGGAGACTACCGCTTCCGCGCCGCGCATTTCGGTAACATCACCGTGGCACTCGCGCCGGACCGGGGCCGCAATGCCGATCGTCGTGCCGATTATCACGACCCCGATCTTCCGCCCCGCCATGCACTGATCGCCTTCGGCCAGTGGATGCGCGAGACGATCGGCGCTCACGCTGTTGTCCATGTCGGCGCGCATGGCACACTTGAATGGCTGCCCGGCAAGACGGTGGCGCTGTCGAAAGATTGTTTTCCGGAGATCGTCACCGGCGGCCTGCCGGTTATCTATCCTTTCATCGTTTCCAATCCCGGCGAGGCGGCAGTCGCCAAGCGCCGGATTTCCGCCGTTACCATCGGGCACCTGCCCCCCGTTCTGACGGGCGCCGGCCTGTCGGATGAGCAGAAAAAGCTCGAACTGCTGGTCGATGAATACGCGCAGGCAGACGGTCTGGATCGGCGGCGGCGGGACCGGCTGGCAAAGCTGATCGTCGAGACCGCCCGCGACACGGAACTGGCAACCGAGGCCGGCGTTTCCCACGACGACGATCCCGATACGGCTCTTACCCGAATCGACGCCTTTCTTTGCGATCTCAAGGATTTTGCAATCAAGGACGGCCAGCACGTCTTCGGACAGATCGCACCTGGCGATGACGATCCATTGCGGATACGGAGCGCCGAGGCCGAGCGGCAGGCCTTGATCGATGCGCTGGACGGAATACACATCCGCCCCGGCCCCTCCGGCGCACCGGCGCGCGGTCGCCTTGATGTGATGCCGACCGGGCGCAACCTCTTCGCCAGCGATCCCCGCACCCTGCCGACGCCGACCGCCTTCGAACTGGGAAAACGCGCAGCCGACGAAATCCTGCGCCGTTACCTGCAGGATCATGGCGATTGGCCCAAAAGCCTCGTCTTCGATCTCTGGGGCAGCGCATCGCTCAGAAGCGGCGGCGAGGAAGTGGCCCAGGTGCTCGCCTTGATGGGCGCAAGGCCGGTGCAGGACACAGCGACCGGTCGGGTGACCGGCATCGAAGTTCTGCCTCCGGCTCAGCTCGGTCGTCCGCGCATCGACGTAACACTCAGAATCTCCGGACTCTTCCGCGACATGTTCCCGGCTCTGATCGCTTTGCTGGATGCCGCCATGCGGGCAATCGCCGCGCGTGAGGAAGCACCGGGCGACAATCCGCTGGCCGAAGAGGCACGGAAACTCGGCCAAGTCCCGCCGCGTATCTTCGGTTCGGCGCCGGGCACCTACGGTTCCGGCATTGAGGAAAAACTGGCCGACGGCACCTGGGTTGAACGCGAGGAACTTGGCCGCATCTATCTCGATGCCACCAGCCATGCTTTCGGCGGCGCCGAGGGTGAGGCATTTCAGGTGCCCGGGAAATTTGCCGGACAAGTCGGATCGGCCGATCTGCTCGTCCATACCGGCGACGATCCGGGCCGCGACCTGCTGGACGGTTCCGCCGATGTCGCTTTCATCGGTGGATTTTCCGCCGCTGTTGCGGCTTTGGGGGGCAAGGCGGATGTCATCGCTCTCGACACGACCGATCCGCAGAAACCGAAAGCTCGATCGATCTCCGAAGCCGTGACCCGTGTGGTCCGAGCTCGCGCCGTTAATCCGCGCTTCATCGCCGGTCAGATGCGTCACGGACCCCGCGGCGCGGCCGAATTGGTCGAGACCGTGGACCGGCTGATTGGTTTTGCGGAGACGACCCGCGCCATCCCGCAGTCGCTGATAGAAGCAACCTACGACGCCTACATCGGTGACGAAAAGGTTCGTGATTTCCTGATCAGCCAGAACCCGGAAGGCTTGCGCCATATGAGCGAACGGTTCCGCTCCGCGCTTCGCCGGGGGCTTTGGCATCCGCGCCGCAACTCGGTGGATGCGGAACTCGAAATGCTGGCAAGGGAGGTCGCATGACGGCCCTCTCGCTCAACCGGACGACCACGGACATGCGGCGCGGCGCCTGCCCTGCGCTTTCCGCGCCAATGATGACCGGCGACGGTTTGCTTGCCCGCGTGGCGCTGACCGATGCGATATCGCCTCGGCAGCTGGCCGATCTCTCCCGGCTTGCCCGCATCCACGGCAACGGCATTCTCGACATTTCCGCCCGCGGCAACCTGCAAATCCGGGGACTGAATGAGGTATCCGCATCTTTGCTCGAAGGCGACGTGCGAGCCTTGAACCTGCCGCTGCGCGAAGGGCTTGCGGTAGAAACACCGCCGCTTGCGGGCCGGGACGATACCGAGATCGCCGATCCGCACCCGATTGCGGACGCTATTCGACTAGGCGCCCGGGATATCGCTGGCCTGGCGCCCAAAATGTCGGTCATTGTGGATGGGCATGGCCGGCTGCGGCTTTCCCATCTCCTGGCGGATATCCGCCTGGTCGCCGTGAAGATGGGCGATGATATCAGCTGGAAGCTTCTCCTGGGCGGTTCGGAGACATCCGCCGGCGTGCTCGCCGTGCTTTCCGAAGCCGACGCTGTTTCGGCGGCGCTCGATCTGCTTCGAACGCTCGCTTCCATGGGGAACGGAGCCCGAGGACGAGATCTGGCGGTCAACCTGCCGCGTGACGGCGGCGATCTCCCTGCCACCTCTCCATTCGACCTGTTTGCGCTTGCGGACGAACTCCATGCTGTTGGGATCGGACCTGCCTTCGCCCAGTCGAAAACCGAGGATGTCATTGCACTTTGCCTGGCGGCCGAGCGGCTAGGAATCCGATTCGTGAAGCCCGCCCTGGATCATTCCCTGCTGTTTTTCGGCGGCAGCCAGGCATGCCGCGCCCTCGCACTCTTCGCGGCAGAAAACGGCTTCATCACGTCGGAGGCCGATCCGCGCGGTCATATAGCGGCCTGCCCCGGCAGTCCGGCTTGCCGGTCGGCCACGATCGCCACTCATGATGTGGCTCGCGAGGCCGGCGGCGAATGGACCGATCTGCTCGACGGATCATTCAAGCTGCACATCTCCGGCTGCCCGAAAGGCTGCGCCCACCCGGGACCGACTGCGCTTGCCCTTTGCGGCAGCCCTGCAGGCCTTTCATTGATCGCCCAAGGGAAAGCGACCGATTTACCCTTTGCCGACATCACAATTGCCGATACCAAAGCCACGCTTCGCCGCCTTGCCGATCTCGTCAGATCGGAAAGGCGCGCGGGGGAAAATTCCGCCGCTTGCCTTGCCCGGCTCGGGACCGACCGGCTCGCCGCAGCAGCCATGTCAGGACGACCATGAACAGCTACGACTACATCCGCGAAGGCGACGCCATCTATGAAAAGTCCTTTGCGATCATTCGCGAAGAGGCCGACCTCTCGTCGTTTTCCGGCGATCAGGCAGAGATTGCGGTGCGCATGATCCATGCCTGCGGGCTCGTGGAGGCGGCCGGGCATTTTCGCTTTTCGAAGGACTTCGTGACCCGGGCGCGCGGGGCGCTGCATGCGGGCAAGCCGATCTATTGCGATGCCGAGATGGTAGCGCATGGCATCACCCGGGCACGTCTGCCCGCACACAACGAGGTGATCTGCACGCTCCGCGACAGCCGGACGATCGAGCTTGCGAAAACGATCGGCAATACCCGATCTGCCGCCGCCCTCGATTTGTGGGACGAGATGGATGGCGCACTGGTGGCGATCGGCAACGCGCCGACCGCGCTTTTCCGCCTCCTCGAAATGCTGGATGCCGGCGCGCCGTGCCCTGCTGCGATCATCGGCATGCCGGTCGGTTTCGTGGGCGCTGCCGAATCCAAGGAAGCGCTGATGGAAACGACGCTCGGCATTCCCTTTGCCGTCGTACGCGGCCGCCTGGGCGGTTCGGCGATGACCGCGGCCTGCGTCAACGCGCTCGCGAGGGCAGGACTTTGAACGCGGCGATCCTCAAAGGCAGACTGACGGGCGTCGGCACCGGGCCGGGCGATCCTGAACTCCTGACGCTGAAAGCGGTCCGGGCCATCAACGAGGCTGATGTGATCGCCTTCTTCTGCAAGAAAGGCAGCACCGGCAACGGTCGCGCTATCGTGGAGGCCCATATTCGTTCCGGGACATTGGAGCTGCCGCTCGTTTACCCGGTCACAGTGGAAACGAACAAGGACGAGGCGGATTACCGTGGTCCGATCGCCGATTTCTTCGATCGCTCGGCCGAAGAGATCGCCGCACATCTCGATGCGGGCAAGAACGTTGCCGTGCTGAGCGAAGGGGATCCGCTATTTTATGGCTCCTACATGCATCTGCATGTGCGGCTCAGCGGTCGCTATCAGGCGGAGGTGATCGCCGGCGTCACGGCCATGTCCGGCTGCTGGTCGATGACCGGCCTGCCGCTTGTCCAGGGCGACGACATCCTCAGCGTGCTGCCCGGCACCCTCCCGGAAGACAAACTGGTCGAGCGACTGAAGGACACGGACGGCGCAGTGATCATGAAGGTCGGGCGCAATCTTCCGAAGATCCGTCGGGCGCTCACCTCGGTCGGCAAGCTGTCGAGCGCGCTCTACGTGGAACGCGGCACCATGGCGAATGGCGCGGCCCAGAAGCTTGAAGATCGCGACCAGAGCCCCGCACCTTACTTTTCCATTGTCCTCGTACCCGGCTGGAAGACGCGACCCGGAGTGGATCGATGAGCGGAAAGCTGACCGTCGTTGGCCTTGGTCCGGGAAGTCCTGAACAGATGACAGCGGAGGCGCTTGCGGCCGTTGCGGACGCAGGCGATTTTTTCGGATATTTTCCCTATATCGACCGTCTCGACCTCCGGCCGGACCAGCGGCGGCACGCTTCCGACAACCGGGAAGAACTTGCCCGTGCGCGCGCAGCCCTCGAAAGGGCGGCGAAGGGCGGCAGGGTCTGTGTCGTTTCCGGAGGCGATCCGGGAGTTTTCGCCATGGCGGCCGCGGTCTGCGAGGCGATCGACGAAGGGCCGGCCGAATGGCGGGACATCGACTTTTCCGTGGTGCCGGGGGTAACCGCCATGCTGGCGGTCGCCGCCAAGGCCGGAGCACCCCTCGGTCACGATTTCTGCGCCATCTCGCTTTCCAATAACCTGAAGCCCTGGGATGTCATCGAGAAGCGCCTGATCGCGGCAGCCGAGGCGGGTTTCGTCATGGCCTTCTACAATCCGGTCAGCAAGGCCCGCCCACACCAATTGGGAGATGCCTTCGCGCTTCTTCGCCGCCATCTCCCTGGCGAAGTACCTGTTATTTTTGGACGCGCCGCCGGTCGCCCGGATGAGGCAATCCGGATCGTGCCCCTGTCACAGGCCGAAAGCGGAATGGCCGACATGGCCACCTGTATTATCGTCGGGACCGCAGAAACGAAGTTGATTGAACGGGACGGGCAGCGCCCGCTCGTCTATTCGCCCCGTTACTTCAAGGGCGCCGGCGCATGATCGAGCCACGCAAGCATATCCTCTATGGCCTCGACGGACGGCACGTCCGGCAGGACCGGGCGGCGGACCATGATCACCTCGACACCAAGTTGCCTGGCGGCTGCGATCTTGCCGTAGCTCGAGGGGCCACCGCTGTTCTTGGCAACGATCAATTCGATCCCGTGCTCCGCAAGCAGCTGCGCCTCGCTGGCCTTGGCAAAAGGACCGCGCGACGTCAGGTAGATCGCATGCGGTACATCGAGCGGCGGCTCCACGGGATCGACGCTGCGAATCAGATACCGATGCTGCGGGGCCGCTTCGAATGGCAACAATTCCTGCCGTCCGAGAGTCAGGAAGACCTTGCGAGGCGTCTCGCCCAACGCTTTGACGGCGCCTGTGATACTGTCGACCTCGATCCAGCGGTTACCGGCCTCTCGCGTCCAGGCAGGCCGCCGCAACGCGATGAGCGGCACATTCGCAAGCCCGGCGGCCTCAGCAGCGTTTCGCGAAATTTGCGCGGCGTAAGGATGCGTCGCGTCGATCAGAATGGTAACGCCTTTTTCTCTGATATAGGCGGCCAGGCCCGCGGCCCCGCCGAAACCGCCCACCCGCACGGGAACGGGCTGCTCGGCCGGTGCGCGCGTGCGGCCGGCAAGCGACAGCGTCGTGATGAAGCGCGGATCGCCGGCAAGTCTCTCGGCCAGTTTTCTGGCCTCCGCCGTGCCGCCGAGAATGAGGATGGAGTGTAACAAGATGCCTCCTGAATCAGCAGAAAGAGCTTTAAACCAAAGCCGCTGGCTGTCCATCGTCGGCATCGGCGAGGACGGTTTAAACGGCCTCGGCGAGAACGCCCGCGCTGCGATTTCCTCCGCTTCCGTCGTCTTCGGCGGAAGGCGGCATCTGGAACTGGCGGCCCCCGCGATAACCGGCGAGGCACGCCCATGGCCCACTCCTTTCGATGCCGCCATGCGCGACGTCGTGGCGCTGCGGGGCCGAAAAGTCTGCGTGCTTGCCTCAGGCGATCCCTTCTTCTTCGGCGTCGGCGCCACACTGTCGCATCATGTCCCGGCGGAAGAGTTTACCGCTTACCCTGCTCCTTCGGCATTTTCCCTTGCGGCCTCCAAACTTGGCTGGCCGCTGCAGGAGATCGAGACCGTATCCCTGCACGGGCGTCCGCTCGATCTCATCCGGCCGCTTCTGCATCCAGGCCGGCGAATAATCGCACTGACCTCCGACGAGAAAGGGCCGGCAGAGCTGGCGGCGCTGCTGACGAAGACCGGTTTCGGTCGCTCGCAGATGGCGGTTCTGGAGGCGCTCGGCGGCGCGGCGGAACGTGTTCGATGGAGCCAGGCAAATGAATTTGCATTGGGGGATATCAACGTCCTCAATGTCGTAGCAGTGGACGTAGCGGCGGAGGCCGGCGCCCGCATCCTGCCGCGCGCCTTCGGACTGGACGACGGACTGTTTGAGCATGACGGGCAGATCACCAAGCGCGAGATCAGGGCCCTCACGCTTTCGGCACTGGGGCCGCGACGGGGCGAAGTTCTCTGGGATATCGGCGCCGGCTCCGGCTCGATCGGCATTGAATGGATGCTGGCCGATCCTTCGATGAAGGCGATCGCGATCGAGGCGAATGGAGAACGAGCGGCGCGGATCGGAAGAAACGCATCCACGTTCGGGGTACCCGGACTGCGCGTCGTCGAGGGAGAAGCGCCTATCGTCTTGATCGGTCTGCCGACGCCTGATGCGATCTTCATCGGCGGCGGTGGGAGCGAGCCCGGCGTGCTCGACGCGGCTATTGCGTCCCTGACGCCGGGCGGACGGCTCGTCGCCAATGCCGTGACCCTTGAAATGGAGGCCGTACTTCTCGGCGTTCATAGGCGCCTTGGTGGCAATCTTATCCGGATTGACGTTTCACGAGTGGCTCCGATCGGGGCAATGCACGGTTGGAAACCGGCAATGCCGGTGATGCAATGGACATGGGTAAAACAGGGATAAGAGAATGATCGTGGCGGGATTGGGTTGCCGTAAAGGCAGCACTTCGGATGAAGTCTTGTCGGCACTGGATGCGGCGTGCGCAGCAGCACAAATTTCACGTGAATCCATCGCCGCATTGGCGACCGGCGAAATCAAGCGCGACGAAGCCGGCATCCTCGAGCTTGCGCAAAAGCTGGGCTTGCCGCTGCATATCGTGGAGGACGAGGCGCTGCTGCAGGCAGAACCCCGCACCAAAACGGTATCCCGTCATAGCCTGGCAAAGACGCCTTCCTCCAGCCTCTCCGAAGCAGCCGCCCTGGCCGTCGCCGGCGATCGATCGGAGATCCTTGTTCCGCGGTTGATAGCCAACGGCGCTACCTGTGCCCTGGCGGCAACGAAGGAAGAGGTATGACGGTACATTTTATCGGCGCCGGACCGGGTGCCGCGGACCTCATCACCGTACGCGGCCGCGATATCCTCGCGCGATCGCCGGTGTGCCTGTATGCCGGCTCCATCATGCCGAAGGAACTGCTGGACTACTGCCCGAAAGACGCACGGATCGTCGATACCGGCTCGCTCTCGCTCGATGACATCGAAGCGGAATATGTCGCGGCCCACAAGGCGGGCAAGGATGTGGCCCGACTGCATTCCGGCGATCTTTCGGTCTGGAGCGCAGTCGCCGAACAGATCCGCCGTCTGGAAAAACACGGCATAGACTACACGCTGACACCAGGTGTGCCATCCTTCGCGGCAGCGGCAGCGGCGCTCAAGCGTGAGCTGACGATCCCGGAGGTCGCGCAGAGCTTGGTACTGACCCGGGTGTCAGGCCGTGCGTCGAAAATGCCCGCAGGCGAGACATTGGCCGCGTTCGGCGCTACAGGTGCAACGCTGGCTATCCATCTCGCCGTCCACGCCCTCGACAAGGTCGTGGCGGAACTGACGCCTCTCTATGGGCCTGACTGCCCAGTGGCGATCGTTGTGCGCGCCTCCTGGCCAGAAGAGCGGATCATCCGCGGGACGCTCGCCGATATCGAAGCCAGGCTTGCTGCAGAACCGGCAGAACGCACGGCCTTGATCTTTATCGGCAAGGCATTGGGAGCGACCGATTTCGCCGAAAGCCAGCTTTACAATGCGGACTATGTACGCCGCTTCCGGCCCGGCTGGCCCGAGGCCGGCAAAGATCAGACGGACAAGGATTCCGAATGATCGGACGGCGTAAACGGGGTTTGGCCGACCAACCGACCCTCGCGGTCGAAGACCAGGATTTCCAGCGCGATTTCGCGACTGTGAAGGACTTTGGCCGCGGTATTCCAGGCAAGCCCGGCGATGTGGTCCCCCAGAGGAAGACCGCTTTCGGTGGCAAGCGAAAAAGCATGTGCCACGGTATTGGCCGAAGCAAGGCGAGCGACGATCTCGGCATCCGCTCCGGCATCGGCCGCGACTTTCGCCAAGGCTTCGAGATCGGCGAGGCCGCGTTTGGAATGCACGTCGAGCATGCCCTGGGCGAGCTTGGTCATCTTGGCGACGCCGCCCGCAATGGTGACCTTCGGCACCGGGTGATCACGCAGATATTTGAGCATGCCGCCAACGAAATCGCCCATGTCGATCAGAGCGATCTCCGGCAGGCCGTGATGGGCCTGAGCGGCCCTTTCGGACGTATTGCCGGTCGCGCCAGCCACATGATCGAGACCGGCGGCTCGCGCCACATCGATGCCGCGCCAGATGGAGTGGATCCAGGACGAACAGGAAAAGGGAATGACGATCCCGGTCGTGCCGAGGATCGAGATGCCACCCATGATGCCGAGCCGGCCGTTCAGCGTCTTTTCGGCAATCTTCTCGCCATCGGCGACGGAAATCTCCACCTCGAAATCGATCTCACCACTCGCCACCTCGCAGATTGCCTGCGCGATCATCCTGCGCGGCACGGGGTTGATGGACGGCTCGCCTGGTGGCAACGGCAGGCCTGGTCGCGTCACGGTCCCAACGCCGGGGCCGGCCTTGAAGGTGATGCCGCTGCCGGGAACGCCGCGTCGAACGGTGCTCATGATCAGGGCCCCGTGGGTGACGTCCGGATCGTCGCCCGCATCTTTGATGATGCCGGCTCTGGCAAACCCCTCTCCCTGCTCTTCCATGGCCAGGGCAAAGCTCGGCCGCTGACCTCCGGGCAGCGTCACCTCCACCATGTCAGGAAATCTGCCGGAAAGAAGCGCAAGACATGCAGCCTTGCTGGCCGCCGCCGCACAGGTTCCCGTGGTCCAGCCACGGCGCAGGTTCTTGCCATCCTCTTCCATGCCGTTTCTATATATCGACCGGTGTCATGCGTCACCGGCCAAAGGTTCGCCTATGAATGAAAGTATCGAGAAGATTGTCGCAGCTCCGGCCTTCGAGCCCGGGCATGTCTGGCTGGCTGGCGCAGGTCCGGGCCACCCCCGCTATCTGACGCTGGAAGTGGCCGATGCGCTCTCCAAGGCGGATTGCATCGTCTACGATGCACTCGTGTCGCAAGATGTGCTATCGCTCGGCAAGCAGGCAGAACTGCTGTTCGCCGGCAAACGCGGCGGCAAACCTTCCGCAACCCAGGAAAATATCACCTCCTCGCTGATCGAACTGGCGCAGGCAGGCAAGCGCGTTCTGAGGTTGAAGGGCGGGGATCCGTTCATTTTCGGCCGCGGCGGTGAAGAAGCCGAAGCGCTCGTCAAGGCAGGCATTCCGTTCCGCGTGCTTCCCGGCATGACATCCGCTCTGGCGGCGCTCGCATCGGCGCGGATTCCGGCGACCATGCGGGGGATCAGCCGCTCCATAACTCTTGCGACCGGCCACGCGGCGGGCACGGAGGACGATCTGGATTGGGTGGCGCTCGCCCGACTGGGCGAACCGATTGTCATCTATATGGGACTGAAGATGATCGGCGATATTACGCGTCTGCTGATGGAGGGTGGTCTTCCGTCCGATACACCTGCGGCGGTGGTGATGTCGGCCACCACTGCCGAAGAGAAAACGCTGGTCGCGACGCTCGGCACCGTGGAAGAGGAGGTCCGGCGGCAGAATTTTTCAGCCCCCGCGCTGATTGTCATCGGTGGCATCGTGTCCATGCGGGAAATCCTGACGCCAGGGAGCACACCATGACGGCCCGCGCACTTATCATCGGTGCGCCGCGTTCCGGTTCCGGCAAGACAAGCGTCACGATCGGTCTGTTGCGGGCTTTTGCGCGGCGTGGCGTGAGGGTGCGCGGCATCAAGACCGGACCTGACTATATTGATCCGGGTTTTCATGAGGCTGCGACCCATCTGCCGGGCCTCAACCTCGACAGTTGGGCCATGGCGCCGGATCTCCTGCGGCATCTGGCGCGGCAACAGGCCGAGGACGCAGACCTTATCCTGATCGAAAGCGCGATGGGCCTGTTCGACGGCATCGTCGGCGAGCCGAACCGCTCCGGTGCGGCTTCCGATCTGGCCCGACTCTTCGGACTGCCGATCCTGCTGGTCCTTGATGTGTCGGGTCAATCGCAGACCGCCGCCGTGATCGCCTATGGCTTCGCCCACTACGATCCCGCAGTTCGGATCGCGGGCTGCATCCTGAACCGCGCCGGCAGCGAGCGGCACAAAAAACTCAGTGGCGAAGCGATCGAGGCGATCGGACTGCCGGTCGTCGGGACGATCCTGCGGGACCCGACGCTGATCCTGCCCGAGCGACATCTCGGGCTGGTGCAGGCGAACGAACATCCGGAAATGGATGCGCATATCGAAAGGCTGGCCGATGCCATGGAAGCCTCGCTCGATCTCGATGCCATCTTCGCTGCAGCCACGCCTTTTGACATACCGGCCGGACTGCCGGAAAAGGCTCTGCCTCCTCCCGGACAGCGGATCGCACTGGCGCAGGATGCGGCTTTCACCTTCCTCTACCCGCATCTCCTCCGCGGCTGGCGCGAGGCCGGCGCGGAACTCGTTCCCTTCTCCCCGCTAGCCGACGAGGCGCCTTCCCTCGATTGCGATCTATGCTGGCTACCGGGAGGTTATCCGGAACTGCATGCCGGAAAGCTGGCCGCCGCGGACAATTTCAGAACGGGAATCACACGGTTTGCCGAGACGAAACCCGTTCACGGCGAATGCGGTGGCTATATGGTGCTCGGCGAAACGCTGGAGGATGCCGAAGGCGTGACGCATGCCATGACCGGGCTTTTGTCCCATCGCACCAGTTTCGCCCGGCGCAAGATGAATCTCGGCTACCGGCAGGCAAAGCTTTATGCCGACAGTCCTATCGGAACAGCCGGAGAAACCGCCCGCGGCCATGAATTCCACTATGCGAGCGTGGTTTCGCCGGGAACCGACGAGCCGCTTGCCGCCATCGCCGATGGGACCGGCAAGGAAATCGGACCATCGGGCGGTCGCCGCGGCCTTGTCAGCGGCACGTTCTTTCACGCCATCGCACGGGGCTGAGCGTTCCGCGCGGGTTGCGGACAAGCGAAGATTGCGGCATTTCTGGACCCGCAGCGCAAACCGTCGCATCGGTGGCACTTTATGTCGCATCGAATGCAGCGCATCATAGCGATCCGAACCTTAATCCTTGAAAAGACTTCGCCAGCGGCACCAGACGGAATCCGACGCGATTGAAACGGCAGACACTGCCCGACATTGCGCTTTATCATTAGGATGGAAAGACCGGCGGCAACCGGAGCATTTCCCAGCATCGATGACGGGCAGATCCGAAAAGCGGAAGAGGAACCGCCGGATAGGCCCGAAGAATGTATTTTCAACACTCAACGATAAGGAACAGGGGAATGAACGACTTTACCAAATATCTCGCCGGTCGCGTGACGGCAGGGGGCATGAACCGCCGCGAGTTTATGGGCCGCGCCATGGCAGCCGGGCTGACGCTAACGGCCGCAAGCCAGCTCTTTGCCACAAGTGCCGAGGCTCAGACGCCGAAGAAGGGCGGGCATCTCAAACTGGGTCTGGAAGGTGCCGCAGCTACCGATTCCAAGGATCCCGCCAAGGCGCTTTCGCAATTCATGTTCGTCGTCGGCCGTTGCTGGGGCGACATGCTGGTGGAATCCGAGCCGCTGACCGGCAAGCCTGTACCCGCGCTTGCAGAATCCTGGGAGCCCTCGGAAGATGCGGTGACGTGGACCTTCAAAATCCGCTCCGGCGTAAAATTCCAAAACGGCAAGACCCTGACCGTCGACGACGTCATTGCCACGCTGAAGCGCCATACGGATGAAAAAGCGGAATCCGGCGCGCTGGGCGTGATGAAATCCATCAAGGATATCAAGGCCGACGGCGGCAACCTCGTACTGACGCTGACGGAAGGCAATGCCGACCTCCCGCTGCTGCTCACCGACTACCACCTGATCATCCAGCCGAACGGCGGTACCGACGATCCGAATGCAATGATCGGCACCGGCCCTTACAAGGTCGCGAGCTTTGAACCGGGAGTTCGCGCAACCTTCGAAAAGAACAAGGACGACTGGCGCTCCGATCGCGGCTTTGTCGATTCCGTTGAAATCATTGCGATGAACGACGCCACTGCCCGTATCGCAGCGCTTTCCTCCGGACAGGTTCATTATATCAACCGTGTCGACCCGAAGACGGTAGCACTCCTGAAGCGCGCACCGACGGTGGAGGTTCTTTCCACCTCCGGCCGCGGCCACTACGTCTTCATCATGCATTGCGACAAGGCGCCGTTTGACAACAACGATCTGCGGCTTGCGCTGAAATACGCCATGGACCGCGAGGGCATGGTAAAGACCGTCCTTGGCGGCTACGGCAAGGTCGGCAACGATTTCCCGATCAACAGCACCTATGCGCTTTTCCCGGAGGGAATCGAGCAGCGGGCCTATGATCCGGACAAAGCGGCGTTCCACTACAAGAAGTCGGGACACAGCGGCTCCGTTCTGCTGCGCACGTCGGAGGTCGCCTTCCCGGGAGCCGTCGATGCCGCCGTGCTTTATCAGCAGAGCGCCAAGAAGGCGGGCATCAACGTCGAAGTGAAGCGCGAGCCGGGCGACGGCTACTGGACGAATGTCTGGAACGTTCAACCCTTCTCCACCTCCTATTGGGGCGGTCGCCCGACGCAGGACCAGATGTATTCCACCGCCTATCTTTCCACGGCCGATTGGAACGACACGAGATTCAAGCGCCCGGACTTCGACAAGCTTCTTCTCGAGGCCCGCTCGGAACTGGACGAAACGAAGCGCAAGGACATGTACCGCACCATGGCAATGACGGTGCGCGACGAAGGTGGCCTCATCCTGCCGATGTTCAATGATTTCGTGAACGCGGCCAGCAAGAAGGTGAAGGGCTACGTTCACGACATCGGTAACGACATGTCGAACGGCTATGTCGCGACCCGCGTGTGGCTGGATGCCTAGTTCTTCGGAACGGAATGCCTATTGACGGATCGCGGGAGCCCCGCGATCCTCCTTCCGTTTCAAAAACGAGGCCTTCTGCCGATGTCCAATCCTGTCGAAACAGAGAGCCTGCCCGATCAGCGTTTTCGAGAACGTTTTCCGCTTCTTGCTCTTCTCATCGAGCGCATGCTGCTCTCGCTCCTGCTTCTTGTCGCCGTTTCGGTGCTGATCTTCGGCGGCGTCGAAGCTTTGCCCGGTGATTTCGCCACGACCTATCTCGGTCAATCGGCAACACCGCAGGCGGTCGCAAACATTCGCGCCGAACTCGGGCTCGACCGCCCCGTTGTCAGCCGTTATTTCGAATGGCTGGCTGGCGCGTTTCAAGGTGACTTCGGCACCTCTTGGGCGAGCAGGAATTCCGTCTCGGAACAAGTCGGCAATCGGCTCGGCAACTCGTTGTTCCTCGCCGGCTTTGCGGCGGTGATCTCCGTGCCGCTCGCCGTGGGGCTCGGGATGTTGTCCGTGCATTTCCGCAATCGTATGCCGGACAAGATCATCAACGTCATATCGCTTGCAGCAATCTCGCTACCGGAATTCTTCATCGGTTACCTGCTGATCCTCTATTTTGCCGTCAATTTCGGTGTCGCGACCTTCCCCGCCACCGTCTACGAGGGCATGGGCTTCATCGAGCGGCTCAAGGCGATTGCACTGCCCACCGCGACGCTGGTGCTCGTGGTGCTCGCACATATGATGCGCATGACGCGAGCGGCCATTCTGTCGGTCATGTCCTCCGCCTACATGGAGACTGCCGAACTCAAAGGTCTTTCCGCTTTTCGGGCGATCGTCAAACATGCCGCCCCCAATGCGCTCGCGCCGATCATCAACGTCGTGGCGCTCAACCTTGCCTACCTCGTGGTCGGTGTTGTCGTGGTGGAAGTCGTCTTCGTCTATCCCGGGATGGGCCAATACATGGTCGACGCGGTGACGGTGCGGGACATGCCGGTCGTCCAGGCCTGCGGGTTGATCTTCGCCGCCGTCTACATCTTCCTGAACATGCTGGCGGATATTCTCGCGATCGTCGCCAACCCACGTCTGAGGCATCCGCGATGAGGCTGAGAGAAATTCCCATTACCGCCTGGATCGGCATCCTCGGCATCGCACTTGCCTGCTTCTGCGCCATTTTCGCGCCGTTGATCGCTCCCTACGGGGAGACTGAGGTGGTTGGCGGCGTCTGGCAGGAGGCGGATGCGCAATTCTTCTTCGGCCTCGACAATCTCGGGCGCGACATTCTCTCACGACTGATCTACGGCGCCCGCACCACACTTTCCGTTGCTCTCGCCGCGACGGTGATTTCCTTTTCGCTCGGAATTCTCCTGAGCTTTATCGCCGCCGTTTCGGGCGGCTTGATCGACACGGTCTTTTCCCGCTTCAACGATCTGATGATGTCGATCCCGACCTTGATCTTCGCGCTGGTCGTTCTCGCCGTCCTGCCGCAGCACCTGATCGTGCTGATCCTCGTGATGGCGGTCTTGGATTCGACCCGCGTCTACCGCCTCGGCCGTGCCGTGGCACTCGACGTCGCGGTGATGGAATTCGTGGAAGCCGCCCGGCTGCGGGGTGAGGGCACCGCCTGGATCATTTTCCGGGAAATCCTGCCGAACACGCTCTCTCCGCTACTCGCCGAATTCGGCCTGCGCTTCGCCTTCTCCATCCTCTTTCTCTCCACCCTGTCCTTCCTCGGGCTCGGCATCCAGCCTCCGGCGGCAGACTGGGGCGGCATGGTGAAGGACAACAAGGACGGCATCATTTTTGGCATTTCGGCGGCTCTGGTGCCCGGCACAGCGATCGCGGCACTCGCCATTTGCGTCAATCTCGTGGTCGATTGGCTGCTCAAACGAACCTCCAGCCTCAAGGGGGGCCGTGGCGATGCCTGAACTTCTCTCCGTCCGCAATCTGAAGATCGAGGCGACCAGCTATCCACCCGGCGAGCCGCCCAAGTGCATCACCATCGTCGATGGAGTGTCCTTCGATCTTCAGAAGGGCAAGGTGCTCGGCCTGATCGGCGAGTCCGGTGCCGGCAAATCGACCATCGGCCTCTCTGCCCTCGCCTATGGCCGCGGCGGCGCCGAGATCACCGGCGGCGAGGTTTCGCTCAATGGAACGAACATCCTGGCATTGGGTAAGACCGGCATCCGCAAGGTGCGCGGCGCCCATGTCTGCTACGTGGCGCAATCGGCAGCCGCGGCCTTCAACCCGGCCCATCGTCTTGGCGATCAGGTGATCGAAGCTTCGGTCAAGCACGGGCTGATGACCAAAGACGAAGCCCGCAAGCGAGCCCTCTATCTCTTCCGCGTTCTCGGCCTGCCGAACCCGGAGACCTTTGGAGATCGTTTTCCGCATCAGGTTTCCGGCGGGCAGCTTCAGCGCGCCATGACGGCCATGGCGCTTTGCCCCAACCCGGAACTGATCGTGTTCGACGAGCCGACGACGGCGCTCGACGTGACGACGCAGATCGACGTGCTGGCGGCAATCAAGCATGCGATCGAGGAGACGGATACCGCCGCGCTTTACATCACCCACGATCTCGCCGTCGTCGCCCAGATCTCCGACGATATCATGGTACTTCGATATGGGAAGACGGTCGAATACGGTTCGGTGCAGCAGATCATCGAAGCGCCGACGCAGGATTATACCCGCGCGCTGGTGAACGTTCGCCAGACGGCACGGGAAGAGGCACCCGACCAGAGCCAGGCGCTGCTGAAAGTCGATAACGTCAGCGCCCAATATTCGAACGGCTTCAAGGTACTGCACGGAGTGTCGTTGCATCTGTGCAAGGGCCAGACGCTGGCGATCGTCGGCGAGTCCGGCTCCGGAAAATCGACGCTGGCGCGCGTCATCACCGGCCTCCTGCCGCCAAGCGACGGCAACATCACCTTTGAAGGCAAAGCCCTCACGCCTGAGCTGAAGAGGAGGCCGCGCGATGAACTTCGCCGCATCCAGCTCATCTATCAGATGGCCGATACCGCCATGAATCCGCGCCAGACGGTGCGCGATATCATCGGCCGACCGCTGACGTTCTACTATGGCCTGCGCGGTGCGGCAAAGACGGCGCGCGTCAAAGAACTGCTCGAGCAGATCGAGATGAGCAACGGCTTCATCGACCGTTATCCGGCGGAACTTTCCGGCGGCCAGAAGCAGCGCGTCGCGATTGCCCGGGCACTGGCCGCCAAGCCGGAACTCATTCTCTGCGATGAACCCACGTCCGCCCTGGATCCGCTGGTTGCAGAGGGTATCCTGAAACTGCTGATGAAGCTGCAGACGGAATCCCAGCTTTCCTACGTCTTCATCACCCATGACATCGCCATCGTGCGGGCCATTGCCGATTCCGTCGCCGTCATGCATCGCGGCCGACTGGTGCGCTTCGGACCGAAATCGCAAGCGCTTTCGCCGCCGTTCGATGATTATACCGACCTGCTGCTGAAATCCGTCCCGGAAATGGAGCTTGGATGGCTTGAGCGAGTTCTCACCTCGAGGCGCATGGCGAGCGCTGGAAACTGACTGTCTTTTTTGAAAGTGCATGCGACATGACCGAACGCTCTTTCACCGTCATCGAAAACCATTGGATCACGCTGGGGGACGGCACGCGGCTTGCTGCCCGCATCTGGATGCCTGACGGAGCGGAGGCCGACCCGGTGCCCGCGGTCTTCGAGTTCCTGCCCTACCGCAAGCGCGACGGAACGAGTGCGCGAGATGAATCGACCTACCCGGTCTTTGCCTCAGCGGGGATTGCCGGTGTGCGCGTCGACATCCGCGGCTCGGGCGAGTCGGACGGGGTCATCGACGGCGAATATACGGAACGGGAGCTGGCGAACGCCTGCGAACTGGTCGCCTGGATTGCCGATCAGCCATGGTCGAACGGCAATGTCGGGATGATGGGCATTTCCTGGGGCGGCTTCAACAGCCTGCAGGTCGCAGCGCTCCGCCCACCGGCCTTGAAGGCAATTATCTCGATCGCCTCCACCACCGACCGGTATAACGACGACATCCACTACAAGAACGGCTGCCATCTCTCGGCGCAGCTTTCCTGGGCGGCGACCATGCTTGCCTATCAATCGCGTCCGCCGGATCCGGAACTCGCCGGCGAGCGCTGGCGCGAAATGTGGATGGAGCGGCTGGAAAACGAACCGTTCTTCATGGAGGAATGGCTGACGCACCAGCGTCGAGACGACTTCTGGCGGCACGGCTCGATCTCCGAGGACTACTCGGCAATACAAATCCCGGCGCTGGTGATCGCGGGCTGGGCAGACGGTTATCGCAACACGCCGCTGCTGGCCGTCGAGGGTCTCGGCGAAAAAGCCAAGGCATTGATCGGGCCCTGGGTGCACAAATATCCGCATTTTGCCTGGCCAAAACCGCGCGCCGATTTTCTGGGCGAAGCAATCACCTTCTGGAACCGTTGGCTGCGCGGGGAGGAAAATGGCATCGAGGAGGTGCCGCAGGTGCGCGCCTATCTTCTCGACGGGCCGAAGCCTGCGCCGCGCCGCGATTCGGATCCAGGGATCTGGATTTCCAAACAGGCCTGGTCTGAACCGGACATGCGTTGCTTCTATGTCGATCAGTTCGGCACGCTGCTGGAGGGCATGCCGATCCCGCACCCGCCGGCGCATGAAATGTATCTGAAGTCGCCCCTCGATACGGGCACGGCCTCGGGTGAATGGTTCACTCTGAAACCCGATGCCGAACTCGCCGGTGACCAGCGTGTCGACGACGCCGGCTCTCTGGTCTTCGAGACCCTGCCGCTTTCCGAGCCCCAGACCTATCTCGGCCGGCCTGTCCTCACCGTTTCGCTTCGCGCCGACGCGGAACTTGCGAACCTTTGCGCTCGCGTCGTCGATATACATCCGGACGGTTCGGCGACGCGCGTTTCCTTCGGAGTCATCAACCTCGCCCATCGTGATGGCAATGCCGAACCGAAGCCGCTGACGCCGGGCGAGCCGGTCTCGACCCGCCTCACGCTCGACGCCTGCGGTTACCGTTTCGGAAAGGGACACCGCATCCGGCTGTCGCTGTCGACCGCCTATTGGCCGACGGTGCTGCCGCCTCCGGTAAATCCGGGACTGACCATCGATACTGCTTCCCTAGGCCTTGCGATGCCCATGCTTGGCAAACATGAACTGTTTGAGATGAAGCAGCCGGACAATCCCGATCCGCTGCCGAAATACATCGCCCATACACCACCCGTCACGAGGCGCAGCGTTACCCGCGACCTCTCCGCCAACCGCACCGACTACCTCGTTCACGAGGATACCGGGCTTGTCGAACATCCGGGCAGCGGTCTTTCGACACGGCAGCTCCGAGAGGAGCTCTGGTCCATCTCACCGGATGATCCGCTTTCCATGAAAGGCACCGCCATCTGGACCTGCGATATGCAGCGGCCGGGCTGGTCGGTGCGGACAATTTCGATCTCACGGATTTCCTGCACCGACAAGGACTGGCTGATCGGCGCCTCCGTCACCGCTTATGAGGACGAAAAGCAGGTGTTCGAGAAGATATTCGAGAAGGCGATTCCGCGCGATCTCATGTAGAGGCTGTCGAGAGCGCCCTGAGCGCGGCAACAGCGCGTTCCGCATCCGCAACGGGAACGAAGATATGGTCGTGGTAGTAGGCCGCGACGACGTTGGCGCTGATGCCTTCTTTGGTCAGCGCGCTGGCCATCGCGGCAGTCATGCCGACCGCTTCCAGCGACGAATGCACCATCATGGTGATGCAGCGGAGCGGCGCACTCGCCGCAAGGCCTGCCCGTTCGGCGGCTTCCCTGGGCAGGATCAGTGTCAGGCCTTCCGCCTCGAAGAAAAGGCCGATCGGTTTCAAGGGCATGTAGCTATTCAGCGTTTCGGGCGGCACCGTCGCGTAGACAAATTCCCCATCGACAAGTTTGGGCTCGAGACCCGCCAGCAGGACGGAGAGGTCCATGATGCCGCTCATTGCAGGTTCTCAGCCAATCGCCTGACCGCTTCACATAACGCATGGAAACCTTCGCGGGCGCCGTGGCTCATGTGCCGAGCCCGCAGCCAGGCATGCACCATCTGTGGTTCTTTACGTATGCTGACCTCGACCCCCGCCTGCTTCAGCCGTTCGGCGTAAAGATGGCCATCGTCGCGGAGTGGATCGAAATGCGCCACCGTGATGTAAGCGGGCGGCAGACCGGCCAGATCATAGGCCAGCAGCGGATGGGCCACCGGCTCGTCCACCGGCGCTTTCAGGATCGCCCGGTAATAGGCGACGTCAGCCGTCGTCAGTCCGGGCGCCTGCGCCATGTCAAGGTAAGAGCCCGAGACCAGATCTCCGCCGAGGCTGGGGTAGATCAGCACCTGACCGATAACGCCGGAAAGTCCCTCGTCGCGCGCGCGCAAAGCCAGCCCCGCCGCCAGATTGCCGCCGGCGCTGTCGCCGATCAGGACGATCCTGCTTCCCTCTCCAATAAGCTGTTTCAACACGCCGAAGCAATCGTCCGTCTGGGCCGGCCAGACATGTTCCGGCGCCAGCCGGTAGTCCACCGAAACAAGTTCCGAGCCGGTATGATCTGCAATCTCGGCGCAGATCGCATGATGGCTATCGAGCGACCCCACCACAAAGCCGCCGCCGTGCAGGTAGAGCAATACGGTTCCTGTGCGTGTCGTCGCCGGCCGATAACGGCGGACGGGCACGAACAGCATCTGGTCTTGAAAGACGAGGCCATGCGGCAGGGGCCGATCGAAACGGGCGCAAAGTGCATCATACCAGGCGCGCTGCTGCTCGATCGAAGCATTGACGGCATCCGGCGGATAGAAGCTGTCGCATACCCTCAGGAACTCCAGTATCCCGGGCTCTTCCGGGTAGGGGCCTGTCTCGGAAGAGGTGGTGTCCATCGTCATCAAACCTTCGAGGGGCGGGATCTGAAGGTTAGGGCGGCGGTAGGCGGTCCACAAGGCCGGAATGCACGCGAAACAGCGAACGACGGCACGAATCCATCTTGCATGACCGGCACCAGCTTCTAGTCTGCCTTCCGTGTCGGCATGTCTCTAACTGCAAGGTGCTTTTCGTGACGGATTTTTTAAAGACCCGCTCGTTCTTCTATCTGCCGGAGGGAGTGATTTACCTGGACGGCAATTCGCTCGGCCCGCTGCCGCTGTCTGCCAGGGAACGCGTCGACAGGCTGATGGCGGAGGAATGGGGCCAACTCCTCATCAAGGGCTGGAACAAGGCAGGCTGGATGACGATGCCGCGCCGGATAGGCGATCGCGTCGGCAAGCTGATCGGTGCCGCGCCGGGCACGGTCGTCATGGGTGATACTCTGTCGATCAAGGTTTATCAGGCGCTCGCCTCCGCCCTCGAACTGGTGCCGGAACGCAAGGTCATCCTCTCCGACAGCGGCAACTTCCCCTCTGATCTTTACATGGCTCAGGGGCTTGTCGGCTCGCTTGGCAAGGGGCACAGGCTGAAGATCGTCGAACCCGAAGAGGTGGAAGCTGCCATCGACGAGACGGTCGCCGTATTGATGCTGACCGAAGTGGACTATCGTACCGGCCGGCTGCACGACATGAAAACGCTGACGAAGAATGCCCATTCCGCCGGTGCCGTCACTCTTTGGGATCTCGCCCATTCCGCCGGCGCGCTGCCGGTGGATCTGGCTGGAGCGGAGGCGGACTTCGCTGTCGGCTGCACCTACAAATATCTGAACGGCGGCCCGGGCGCTCCGGCTTTCATCTATGTCGCGCCGCGCTATGCGGAGAAGGTAAGGCCGGCTCTTTCCGGCTGGTTCGGGCACGAACAACCCTTCGCCTTCGATCTCGGTTACCGGCCTGGCGGCGGGATCGATCGGATGCGGGTCGGCACGCCACCGATCCTCGGCCTCGCCGCTCTCGATGCGGCGCTCGATGCCTGGGAGGGAGTCGATATGCAGGAGGTACGCAAGCAGTCGATCAGACTATGCGACCTGTTCGTGACGGAGGTCGAACGTCGGTGCCCTATGCTGGAACTCGGCTCGCCGCGCGACGGCCAGAAGCGCGGCAGCCAGATCTCCTTCCTTCATCCGGAAGGCTACGCCATCATGCAGGCCCTGATTTCCCGCGGCGTCATCGGCGATTTCCGAGCTCCAAACGCAATCCGCTTCGGCTTTACGCCTCTTTACATCGCTGAGGCGAACGTTCTGAAGGCAGTCGCCGTCCTGGAGGACATCATGACCAATCGCCTTTGGGATACCGCGGAATACAAACAGCGGGCATTGGTAACCTGAGCAGCTCGGCGAGGCTGAGGGATCAGCCGGAAACCAATCAATCAAGGGGTTCGCACATGGAGATTGTTTACAAAGAAACAATCTCCATGTAAACAAACAGACGGGCGGGAGGAGATCGCCCACTTTTGTCCTGGGAGGATTTTATGAAAAACCGGTTTTTTGCTGGGATAGCGGCGATTGCCGTCATGTCCCTTCCTGTATTCGCCAACCCCGCGCTGGCCGACATCACCATCGGTGTCACGATACCCACCACCGGCCCTGGCGCCGCGCTCGGCATTCCGCTGAAAAACTCGATAGAACTCTGGCCCAAGGAGATCGCCGGCGAAAAGCTCAAGGTGATCTTGCTTGACGATGCCGGCGACCCCTCGATCGCTACGACCAACGCTCGCCGGTTTGCCAACGACGACAAGGTCGATGTGATAATGGGTTCGGCGCTGACACCGGCTGCGATCGGTGCCGCCGGCGTTGCCGCTGAAGTCGGCGTGCCGCATTTCGCGATTTCGCCGGTGCCGCCGCCGGTTGCCAAGGGGAAATGGACTTTCGTTCTGCCGCAGTATTCGAGCGTACTGGCCAAGCGCATGTTCACGCGCATGAAGCAGGACGGGGTGAAGCGCGTATCCTTCATCGGCTTTGCGGATTCCTACGGCCAGCAATGGGTCGAGGAACTCAAGAACACCGGCAAGGAATACGGCCTCGAGGTCGTGGCCGACGAACGTTACGCCCGTGCCGACACTTCGGTTTCCGGCCAGGTTCTCAAAGCGATTGCCGCCAAGCCCGACGCCGTCTTCATCGGCGCTTCCGGCACGGGTGCGGCATTGCCGCAGATCGGCGTGCGCGAGCGTGGTTTCACGGGTCCGGTCTACGTTGTCTCGGGCGCCGTGACCTTCGAATTCCTGCGCATCGCCGGCAAGGCGGTGGAGAACACGATCTTCTCTTCCGGCCCCATCATGGTCGCGGAAGACCAGCCCGACGATTCGCCGACCAAGGCGGAAGGTCTGGCTTACCTCAAGGCTTATGAAGGCAAATTCGGGCCCAACAGCCGCACGCAATTCGGCTCGCATGTCTGGGACGCCATGGTCATCCTCAAGAAGGCCGTGCCAGTCGCACTGCAGAAGGCCAAACCGGGCACCTCGGAATTTCGTGCAGCGCTGCGCGATGCCATAGAATCGAGCGGTCCCTATAATGCCACCCACGGCGTATTCCAGTTTACGCCGCAGGATCATTACGGCCTCGACCAGCGCGGTGCTGTGCTGTTGACCGCCAAGGACGGCAAATTCCAGCTGCTGCCGGAAAAGAAGTAAGCTGTTTTCGCCGAACGGCCAGTGCGGCTTTCCCTTCCCCCTATCGAGGGGAAGGCCACACTTTCTCCCCGTCATCCGGTCTTGATCCGGTATCCGGCGCTAGGAAAGCCTTGTGCGCCAGAGGCTCTCGCAAGGAGCCGTTCCCGGCGCGGGCTCGCCGTGTCGGCAACGGTCTGCATTTACTGAAGCATGCTATCCGCCGCAGGCGGATCCTTATCGAAACTCCATTCCAATCGCACAAGCGTGGGGGATGCATTTGGACGCGACCATTGCGACATTCCTGATCCAGGACGGCCTGACCAACGGCGCGGTCTACGCGCTTTTGGGATTAGCCATCGTCCTGGTGTTTTCGGTCACCCGCGTGATCTTCATTCCCCAGGGCGAGTTTGTTGCCTATGGCGCACTGACGCTTGCCACACTGGATACGGGAAATGTCCCGGGAACGCCCAAGCTCCTCCTTTGCTTCGGCGTGGCTGCCTTCCTGCTGGACCTCTGGTCATGGCGTCGCGATCTCAAGGTCGACGCGCTCGTCCGAAACGTCGCCCTCAACCTTGGTTTGCCTCTATTGATCTACGGCGCCGTGCTTTATCTCGCGCCGCTGCAACTGCCCTCGGTCGTCCGCGTATTGATTACCGTGTCGATCATCGCGCCGATGGGCCTCTACGTTTACCGCATCGCCTACCGGCCGCTGGCGGATGCATCGGTACTGGTGCTGCTGATCACATCGGTAGGCGTCCACCTCGCCATGCTGGGTCTCGGCCTGATCTTCTTCGGCCCGGAAGGCCTGCGCGCCGCACCGCTGCATGACGGCAGTTTCTCCATGGGGCCTCTGCTGGTGACGGCCCAGAGCGTCCTGATCTATCTCATGACTATCCTGATCATGATCGCCCTCTATTTCTTCTTTGAAAAGACGCTGCTCGGCAAGGCGTTGCGGGCAACCGCTGTCAACAGGCTTGGGGCGCGCCTTGTCGGCGTGCGGACACAGCTGACGGGCGTCACGGCCTTCGTGCTGGCGGCGACGATCGCCGCCCTATCGGGCGTGCTGATGGGACCGATCACCACGATCTACTACGATACCGGCTTCCTGATCGGCCTCAAGGGCTTCGTCGCCGCCATCCTCGGGGGCATGGGCAGCTTTCCGGTAACGGCCATTGCCGCGATCGGTGTGGGCATGGTCGAATCTTTCGCTTCGTTTTTCGCCAGCAACTACAAGGAAATCATCGTGTTCGGCCTGATCGTCCCGGTGCTGATCTGGCTCTCCATCGGCGCTGTCCACCACGAGGAGGAATAAGCCATGATGGCCAACAAGCATCTCATGCCCGGCATTGCAGCCATCGCCCTCCTCGCGGTTTTTCCGCTGCTGCCGGTGCCGCCGTTCTGGATAACGCTCGCCAACAATATCGGACTCGCCTCATTGGTCGCCATCGGCCTCGTGCTTTTGACCGGTGTCGGCGGACTGACCTCCTTCGGCCAGGCGGCATTCTGTGGGTTCGGGGCCTATACCACCGCCGTGCTGACCACCGCCTATGGCTTTTCGCCGTGGGTGACCCTGCCGCTGTCGCTACTGGTGGGCGGGGCCGTTGCCGTTCCGCTGGGGCTGATGACGGTGCGGCTTTCGGGACACTATCTGCCGCTCGGCACCATCGCCTGGGGCCTAGCCATCTATTATCTTTACGGCCGCATCGAACTGCTCGGCCGTTATGACGGCATCACCGGCATCCCGCCCTTAAACATAGCCGGCTATCCCTTCCTGAGCGGCCAGTCGATCTTCTACGTTATCTGGGTCTTCGTGATCCTGACGGCCATCGGAGCCCAGAACCTGCTCGATTCACGAACGGGCCGTGGCATTCGCGCCCTTCGCGGCGGTGGCCAGGCAGCCGAGGCTTTCGGCGTCAACATCGTCCGGGCAAAGCTCATCGTCTTCATCTTCGCCGCTATCGTCGCAGCCCTTTCCGGCTGGCTTTACGCCCATATGCAGCGTTCGGTGAATTCCACGCCCTTCGGTCTCAACATGGGGATCGAGTATATGCTGATGGCAGTGGTCGGCGGCTCCGGCTACATATGGGGTGCCATCTTCGGTTCGGCATTCGTGCTGATCGTCAAGGAAATCCTGCAGCGCGTGATGCCGGAGCTCGTCGGCACTGGCATCAACGTAGAGATGGTCGTCTTCGGAGTTCTTCTTGTCGCCATCCTGCAGCTTGCCCGGAACGGCCTCTGGCCCATGGTGGCGCGCCTGATGCCTATGAAAGGTCAGCTGTCGATCCCGACCTCCGTGCGGAAACTTGCAAAGCGCACGCTTGCCCCGGCCGGTTCGCCGCTCATCAAGGTGGACAGGGCTCGCAAGGCCTTTGGCGGACTGGTGGCAGTCAGCGACGTGAGTTTCGAGGTCAAGGCCGGGCAGATCGTCGGACTGATCGGTCCGAATGGTGCGGGAAAAAGCACGACCTTCAACCTGATCACCGGCATAGCATCGCTCACCAGCGGCTCCGTCTCCTACCAGGGTCAGCCGTTGACCGGAAACAGCCCGCGCGAGATCGCCAAACATGGCATCGCCCGGACCTTTCAGCACGCCAAGATCCTGCCTGACATGTCGGTCTTGGAAAACGTGGCCCTCGGCGCCCATCTGCGCGGTAGCGCCGGCGTGCTCAGGAGTTTTCTGCGTCTGGACCGGGAGGAGGAGGCAACATTGCTTGCCGAAGCCGCCTACCAGCTCGATCGCGTCGGCCTCGGCCAATATCGCGACCGGCCGGCGGGCGATCTGGCCCTCGGCCAGATCCGCATTCTCGAAATCGCTCGCGCCCTTGCCGCCGATCCGACGATACTGCTGCTCGACGAGCCCGCGGCAGGCCTGCGGCACGGAGAAAAGCAGGAGCTTGCCAATCTCCTGAACAAATTGCGCCAGGAGGGTGTCAGCGTGCTCTTGGTCGAACACGATATGGGTTTCGTCATGGGCCTGGTCGATCATCTCGTCGTCCTCGACTTCGGCACGCTGATCGCCGAGGGCCGGCCGGCGGAAGTCCGTAGGCATCCAGCCGTGGTTGCCGCCTATCTCGGAGGTGTGGCATGAGCCGGAACCTGCTCGAACTCACCGATATCCACGTCTCCTACGGGCGCGCCGAGGTTCTGCATGGCATTTCGCTTGCCATGCGGCCCGGCAGCATCGTCACCGTGATCGGCGCGAATGGCGCCGGCAAGACCACGCTGCTGAATGCAGTCATGGGCGTCATCCCCTCCACCGGCGCGATCCTCTATGATGGAGTCCCGGTGCCGCGCTCCGTTGAGGCGCGCGTCGCCGCCGGACTATGCCTTGTGCCGGAAAAGCGCGAGCTTTTCTCATCCATGACCGTCGAGGACAATATCGAACTCGGCGGCTTCCTGCGCAGCGCCTCCGAACGGGGAGAGACCCGGGAGGAGCTTTATGCGCGCTTCCCGCGGCTTGCCGAGCGGCGCAAGCAGCTGGCC
This sequence comes from Neorhizobium alkalisoli, assembly GCF_002968635.1. Lineage (GTDB taxonomy): Bacteria > Pseudomonadota > Alphaproteobacteria > Rhizobiales > Rhizobiaceae > Neorhizobium > Neorhizobium alkalisoli. The sequence continues at coordinate 67,578 of NZ_PVBN01000016.1, forward strand.
GGCACGTTATCCGGCGGCGAACGTCAGATGCTGGCGCTGGCGCGCGCGCTGATGAGCCGTCCGCGCCTGTTGTTGCTCGACGAGCCTAGCCTGGGGCTCGCGCCAAAAATCGTCGCCGACATCCTGAACATCGTCTCGGAACTGCGAAAAACCGGAGTGGCCATCCTGCTGGTGGAGCAGAACGCCCGGGCGGCTCTGGAAATTGCCGATGAAGGTTACCTGGTGGAACTCGGCGAGGTGCGCCGCTCCGGGCCCGCGGCCGAACTGGCCGTCGACCCTGCGCTCATGGAAAGCTATCTTGGCGCACATTCCTGAACCCCTGCCCGATCAGTCAAAGCTCTCGACGAATTTCTGGCGGAATTCGTCCATTCGGTAGACCGGCGTCTCCTTCGCCGGAAGCATGCCTGGCTGCCATTTCCAGCGGTCGAGGCGCTTCAAAACCTCCGGGTTGCCGGCGACGATATGAACCGGCACATCACGGGACGCACCCTCCCCGGTGATGATCGAGGCGGGCTGATGATCTCCGAGCAGGATGAAAAGCGTGTTTTCCCCATATCGCGCCATATAGGAGCCGAGGGTCTCAAGCGTGTAGTCGATCGAGGCTGCATATTGCGAACGCACCCGCTCCGGATCCGCCCAGACGACCGAGGCGGGGTCGCCGCTCTCCGCTTGGCCGTTGAAGATGGTGCCGTCACCAATCTTGTCCCAGTCGACCAGAGAAGGAATTGGCGTCCATGGCGCATGGCTGGAGATCAACGCAATCTCCGCCATGACGGGTTGGCGGCCCTGTGACCGCTCCAGCTTCTCAAAGGCGGCGAGCGTATACTGATCCGGCATCGTCACCCAATTGAAGGGTCTCCCCTTGTAGCCAAGTCCCGCGGCGGCATGAACGCGGTCGTAGCCGAAATAGGCGGATTCCGGCCAGTCGAGCGTAATCGCCGGCATCACTGCGGCAGTTCGCCATCCCGACGCACGAAAAAGGCTGTTGAGGCTTCGCCGCTCGCTCGTGATCATCCGGTCGTAACGGGACTGATTGCCGACCCATAGGCCCGAAAGAAGAGTGCCATGCGCAAGCCAGCTCAAACCTCCAACCGTGGGCGACGTGAGCCAACCGCTGCGTGCCTGCAGTCCTGACGCTTCGATCTGCCGCTCGACTGCGGCGAGGCGATCATGGACCCGAGCCGCATATGGGCGGTCTTCGATCGCACTACGGCCATAGGATTCGACAAAGACAAGCACGACGTCCATGCCGGACAGCGCGGAAAAATGCGGGCCGGAGGAAACCCCGTCCCGCGCCAGTTCGCCCTCGAAGCGATCGAGGTCGGCGCTCGACTCCCTCACCATCTCGATCCGGTTGACGATGTAGGGGAAGGTCGGCGCATCGACGCCGAGATTGCGACGGTCGCTATCCTGCACGGCAAAGAGCGCCAGGCCGACAAGTAAAACTACGCCGCTCCCGATTGCCGATCGCCGCCGTGTTTCGACTGAAAGATTGCGGAAGCCGCCGAGCGACCAGTAGAGCAAGGCGATGACCAGAAGCCATGCGAGCAAACCGGCGCAGATGATTCCGACGGCCTCCCTGACCCCCACCGCACCGCTCAGGAGATTCCATCCATCGGTCAGGATCTTGACGTCGAGATACGGGTTGAACGGCCGCTGGAAGGCAATGCCGGTGCCAAGGTCCGCCAGCTTGAGGAGCAGCATTGCGGCTGCGAGGAAAGTGGCTGACCATCGCAGGAGGGCCAAATACCGGCCACTCATCGTTGACGCCAGGAATGCAAGCCCCACGAGTTCGAGAGGAAATCTTACGTCAGAAAGGTCCGCGAAGGTCTGCGGATTGGAGGGCAGCGCCAGGATCAGAGCGACCAGCATCAACGAAATCGTGATGCGAAGAGTGGAAAACCGGTTTACAGCCGGATGCGTATGATACTCTGCAGGAAAGTTGCGACCTCGTTCGCGAAAAGGCCGGTATTCATTCATGCGTCACTCTCTCCGTCATTGTTGCAGGCTATGCGTCTACTGAAGTCTATCGGCTTTATTGCGGCTGTGACACTTCTCGTTGCCGTGATCTGGTGTTCCGATCCGCAGCGAATCGCAACACATCTGTCGTCAGCGAGCCCCCTTTATGTCGTCGCGGGGCTGCTTCTGGTTCAGGTCCAGATCGTGCTTTCCGCCTTGCGTTGGCGTTTCACGGCGGCGAGGCTTGGGCAGGACCTGGGCCGCAGTCAGGCAATCGGCGAGTATTACCTGGGAACGCTGCTCAACCAGCTTCTTCCGGGTGGCATGGCGGGCGATACTTTGCGGGTCTTCCGTAACCGGGCTGGAATACCAAGGGGTTGGAAGATTCCTGCCCAGGCGGTAATCCTCGAGCGGATTGCCGGCCAGGGCGTGTTCTTCCTCGTGGCGACCTGTGGAGTGCTGATCTGGCCACTCTTCGGTGGCGCGATGATCCCGGAAAATCTGCGCTCTCCCCTTCAAGGTTTCGCGTTTTTCGTCGCCGTGACGGTGTTTGCCGCCCTGATTGTCCTTCGCTATCCGCCGCGAAAGATTGAGCCTCACATGAAAAGGCTGCGGACAGCGTTTGCGCTGGTCTTTCTGCAGGATCGGGCATGGCTGCTGCAGGCGGTGTTGAGCGTTACAATCGTCGGAAGCTACATTGGCATGTTCATGGTGGCGTCAGCTGCTGTCGGCGCACCATTGCCGGCGCTCGCGGCCGTGACCGCCATTCCGCTCGGTCTGTTGACGATGCTGATACCGGCCACTATCGCCGGATGGGGAGCCCGGGAAACGGCGGCTGCGTCGCTCTGGCCCCTTTTCGGTTATACGGCTTCGGACGGAATTGCGGCCAGCATTCTCTATGGCCTCATGGCGCTGGCGGGTGCCACACCCGGTCTGATTGTCGTTGTTGCAGCACTCGGTCAAAAGCGGACCTGACGCGTCACGTCTCTAACCGAGCATAGATATCGCCGGACGAGGCGTTTTCCGTCAGCCGGGACAGTTCGATCAGCATCTCGTCGGCAGACATCCATCCGTCACCCACGAATTGATGCCGCTCTCCTTCGACGCGATTGAAAAGATAGGGCCCGAGCCTGCGCAGATGGCCGATCGCCGCTTCTGCGATCTCCATGGTGGCTGGAATATATTCGAAGGCGACGAGCGGGATCGGATGATGCAAGCCGGCTATGATATCGGCTTCCGCACCCTCCACGTCGATCTTGCAGAAACGGGGAAGACCGAATTCGGCGATCAACGCGTCCAGCGTCGTCATTTCAACACGCTCGACGCGGTCCCAGGTGACGTTGCTGAAACCCCGGGTCTTGCCGACCTTCGAAATCCAGGAGGACGAAATGCTGGTTACCGTAGGATGCCTCCGCGAAATATGCAGATCGACGCTTCCCGCGTCCTTCCCCACGGCTTTGCGCAGCAGGATGAGATCTGGGCCGGCAAAGGTCCTCTGGATAAAATCGGCAAACATCGGTTGCGGCTCGAGCGCGACCACTTTCGCCTGGAGCGAAAGCAGCGTGCGGCTGCGGCTGCCGGCATGCGCGCCAATATCGAAAACGAGGTCACCCGGCCTGATGAAGCCTGCATAGAAGCGCCTGAGCGCCGAACGGCGCCAGGGTTGGCCATAATAGATGAGCAATGAGCGGGCGAGCCCGAGGGAGGCCGCGAAATCAGCCCGCATGGCCGCGTCCGCTCCTGTTCAGCAGAAACGCCACGTCGACGGCGAAAGAGTAGGTGAGCGCGGCAAGCGCCCCTGCCGCAAGCAGATTGGAGACCGGTGACGCTACCACCGGAAACAGGAGCAGCCATAGCGTTATTCCTTGCACGACGCAGATCGCCTTGCGCCGGGTGGAGGGCGGCAGCTCGCCTCGGAGCCCAGGAAAGAGCGTCTGAGCGGCAACATAGCCGTAACGCATCAGGCCGATTAGCAGCACCCAGGCTCCAGCCTTGTCGAGCTGAAAAGCAGCCAGAGACAGGAAAAAGATGAGCAGGGCATCGATTTCCATGTCGAAACGGGCACCGAAAGGCGAAGCCGTACGGCCTCTTCGGGCGAAATAACCGTCTATTCCATCCAGGCCCAGCGCAATGGCAACCACCGATCCCGTAAGCCAGAGCGCTTCGGGATGATGGCCGAAACCGCTTGACGCCAGCAACAACCCGCCCAGGACGGCAGTGACCGCGCCGCGGATCGTCGTGATGATGTTCGCGAAGCCGAACCGGCTGTGCCCGTGCCCACCGAGGTTACCAAGCGAGACTGCCGAAATTGCTGCATAAATGGCAAAGGCGGTACCGAGCGCCGGGGTATCGAGCGCCAAAAGGCCACCGAAAAAATGCATACCCCCCAAAAGAACCACTCCGACCGCTAAAGTGGCCGCAGCGGCATCGACAAACAGCGACCGGCGGGCATTCCGACCCGGCATCTCGTCTGGACGATGAGCGCCGGTCCACTCAGCCATCGCAGCCACCCTTCAAGAAGATTTTCCAACCGCAAATTTTTAGGAAATGCGTGACACCGCCCATCTTCTCCGAAAGATCATGTGAAAAATTCATGACAAGCTCCTTATGAGCAAGATGGGGAGATTTACGGCGAGCAGCCAAGGCTGGATTTCGAAAGCCCCGTCAAATAAACGTGATGCGGCACTTACCCACTCGCGGAAACGCTCCCTTGCCGCCATCGATTAAGTTCCTAGGTGTGAGCTGATAGGAGTGAAAGGGCTGGTATTTGACAAGGCGTGAGACAGCTCAGGAAGCAACCGTGACGAATGAAAGCCGTGCGCTGTGGTTCGAAGGGGCAGCGCGCTGTGCGCTGCGTCGTGAAACCTTGCGCGCCGGTGGCACAGACGAAGTCACGGTTCGGACACTCTTCAGCGGCATCAGCCGTGGCACCGAGTCCCTCGTCTTTGAAGGACACGTGCCGGAAAGCGAGTACGACCGGATGCGGGCACCTCATCAGGCCGGCCAGTTCCCTTTTCCCGTCAAATACGGATACGCCGCCGTAGGTATTGTGGAGGCCGGGCCTGGATCTTTGGTAGGAAGGCCGGTCTTCTGTCTTCATCCCCATCAGGACCGGTTTCGTGTGCCGTCCGTTTCCGTTTATGCGCTGCCGGCGGATCTGCCGCCCGAACGCGCTGTCCTCGCTGCCAATATGGAGACCGCCCTCAATATCGTCTGGGACGCGAGGATACAGCCGGGTGACCGGGTGGCCGTTTTCGGCGCCGGCGTTGTCGGGCTGATCGTCGCCTATCTGGCGTCGAGGATCATCGGCACAGAAACGACGATCTGCGACGTAAATCTCGATCGTTTGGAAGCTGCAAAGGCTCTCGACATCCGGTTCACCCTGCCCGATTCCGTCCCCGATGATTGCGATGTATTGATCAACGCCTCCGCTTCGGACGCGGCTCTTGCCACGGCGCTCGATCATGCCGGCTGCGAAGCCCGTATCGTCGAGGCCAGCTGGTATGGGGGGCGCCTTGCGCAGATCCCCTTGGGAGGCGCTTTCCACGCCCGGCGGCTCTCCATCGTCAGTTCCCAGGTCGGTACTTTGCCCCCGGATCACCGCCCTCGCTGGAATGCAGGACGGAGAATGACGAAAGCCCTCCAGCTCCTTGCCGATAGCAAGCTCGATTGCCTGATTTCGGGAGAAACCGCCTTCGGGACATTGGCCGACGACTATGCAGGCATTATCGGCTCGCCTGCCACACTCTGCCACCGCATTCGTTTTTGAGGAAATTGCATGTTCGCCGTTGAAGTCCGTGATCACGTCATGATCGCGCATAGCCTTCCCCGCCCGATTTTCGGGCCTGCACAAGGCCTGCACGGGGCCACCTTCGTGGTCGACGCCGCCTTTTTTACGGAAGACCTCGACGACAATGGACTGGCCATCGATATCGGACTTGCCATTGATGTTCTGAAAGAAGTCCTCGCGCCGCTGAACTATCAGAATCTGGATACGCTCGAGATATTCGCAGGCCGGGTAACGACGACGGAATTCCTCTCAAAGTACATTTTCGACCGCATCGCCGAGGAGATCGGCAAAGGCCGGCTGGGCGGAAATGGTGGGCGCATTCGCAAGCTGCGCGTTATGCTGCACGAATCCCACATGGCCCGAGGCTGGTACGAGGCGGAATTGTGAACCGAGATCTCGTCTTTGCTTACCCTGGAGATATAGAAACCCGCACGGGCGGATACGGCTACGACCGGCGCGTCATCGCATCGCTTGCCGAGCGCGGCTGGAATATCGAGCTGGTTTCACTCGGCGAGGGTTTCCCGAGCCCCAATAACGCCGAGCTCGACGATGCAGGGCGGCTTCTTTCGGATAAATGTCGGGACGGAAGCCTCGTCCTGATCGATGGGCTTGCTTTCGGGGTCATGAATCAATGGGCGGAACGAGAGGCCAACAGGCTGAAGATAGTGGCGCTTGTGCATCACCCCCTGGCTTTGGAAACCGGGCTCAGCGAGGTAAGGCAACAGGAGTATGTAGCGCGGGAGAGGACGGCGCTTGCGCATAGCCGCGGGGTAATCGTTACATCGCACGCCACCGCAGCGGAACTCGCTACCAACTATCAGGTACCGTTCGAAAGGATCGCGGTGGCCACTCCCGGGGTTGATCCGGCGCCCCTGGCGGTTGGCGGAGGCGATCCGCCGGTGATTCTCAGCATCGGCACCTTGACCCGCCGCAAAGGCCACGACGTGCTGATCTGTGCGCTCGAAGCGATACGTGGCCTGCCCTGGATATGTCGTATCGTCGGAAGCAAGACGCTCGATCCGGCCATAGCTGCGGCGCTGGAACAACAGGTCGCTCGGTCCGGCTTGGACGACCGCGTCGATTTCGCCGGCCAGCTGGACGACGTGCGCGGTGAACTCGCCAAGGCCGATATTTTCGCACTTGCCAGCCGCTATGAAGGCTACGGCATGGTCTTTGCAGAAGCGCTCGCGCAAGGCTTGCCCATCGTGGGCTGCGCAGCCGGTGCCGTGCCGGATGTCGTGCCGGAAAGCGCCGGTTTCCTCGTACCTCCGGATGATCCGGAAGCTTTTGCTGCCGCTTTGCGCCGGCTGCTGCAGGAACCGGACACCCGCATTGCCATGGCGGATGCGGCAGCGATCGCAGGCGCGAGTTTGCCGTCCTGGAAAGACACCGCCATTGTCATATCCGATTTCCTGGAGGCGGTGCCGTGACCGGCTTCGACAAGGCTTGGCTTGCCTTGCGGGAGCCGGTGGATGTCCGCTCCCGTGATCAGGCTTTGCTGGCCGGAGCGATCGAAGCCGCCGGTAACGCTGCCAAGACCGGCATTCTTGACATCGGCTGCGGCACCGGTTCGACTTTCCGCGCTCTTTCGCCCAAGATGGGCAGGAGCCATCGGTGGCGGCTGTTCGATCACGATCCGCAACTGCTCGATGAGGCTCGCCGCCGTCATGCGGGCGAGGCGGAGTTCGTCTGCGGGGATCTGAACGATCTGGAAGCTCTGCCGCTCGCGGATGTTGCTCTGGTGACGGCTTCGGCGCTTTTTGACCTCTGTTCCGAGCGATACATCCTGGCGCTTGTCGAAAAGATTTCAGAAACCGGGGCCGGCCTCTATGCCGCGCTGAACTATGACAGCGAGATTCATTGGTCGAAAACACATCCCCTCGATGAGGCGATTGTGGCGAGTTTCAACGCTCATCAGTTGAGCGACAAGGGATTTGGCGTATCGCTCGGACCGACCGCCTGGAAAAGGCTAGCCGAATATCTGCAGGAAAGCGGATATACTGTTCGAGTGGCCCCGTCGCCTTGGGTCATGACCACGGATGACGCGAAGCTGCAACGGCTCTTTCTCGACGGAATAGTCCGTGCGGTCTACGAATATGGCCTGTTCGATCCAGCCGAGATCGATGACTGGGCAGATTTCCGGACCCAAGTGATCGACGAGACTGGAAGTTCATGCCGTGTCGGCCATCAGGACATCCTCGCAATCCGGTGATGGCACCACTTGCCGGGCGTCGACACGCAAATTGCAGTCGAAAACGATATCGCTACCGATGTTGTAGATTTGAACCTCCGGGCGACGCGCCTCGGAGAGCCGGTCGATCGGCGCGAGCCGGATCCCCGCCGGCCCTGATCCGATAATGATCGGTGAAACGGAAACATGCAGCCGATCGATCAATTGCGCGTCGATGAAGCGCGAGATCGTGTTTGCGCCCCCTTCCACCAGGACGGCCGTGAGGTCGCGCTCGGCGAGCGCCGCAAGAATGTCGCGGGGCGCCAGGCCGCCGTCCGCTTGTCGCGGCAGCGAGATCAGTTCATGCCTGCCGTTGTGGCGCAACACGTCATCCGCCTGGATGACGACAACTGGCGTACCGCCATCGTTCAGCATCTTGGCGCGATGGGGCATGCGCCCATTGCAGTCCACCACGACGCGCACGGGGCTCCTTCCGGGTACGGCACGAACGGAAAGGCTAGGATCATCCGCCACCACGGTTCCAACACCGACGACCACAGCATCAACGAGCGCGCGGCAGCGGTGCAGATGGGCAATCCCATCGCACCCCGAAACATCCTGAGCGTCTCCCATCGGAGTAGCGATACGGCCATCCAGCGACTGGCCGACTTGCGCCAGGACGAACGGCCCATTCCGCCGGGCGATCGGCGCGTAAAGGGGCAGACAGGAGAGGTCGGCATCGGGGGAAAGCACACGCGGTCGGACCAGGCCCTCGCGAAGCGAAAGCAGATGCTGCCACGTCTCTTCGGTTACTCTGACTGATTGCATACACTGCCTCGTTAGCCGGCCGGAAACTGGAAATGCCGCAACGGAAAAGAAGTTCCTTGCCCCTGCTATATAGGTTTAGTGCATCCCGAGAAACTCACCTTGTGGATACTTCGGCAAAGGTCCGTCAACCCGAGGAATACGATCGAGGCGGTCAGATTTGAACCCGATACGCCTTCACCATAAGGCTTAGCCTCATCTCATTGACTTACTCGCCTGACCGGGTTCTGCCAGTTATCAGATGATGAAAGCGCGAAAGCGGCACTGACACTCTGGACCCGGGCATCATCTGATGATTGCGATAGGAAGCTTTGCCTCGATTTCTAACCGCGCGATATCGGCCACGATTTTGGCGCTCGCTTTCATGATGCTCTACGCGGTCGGGATACAGGGCGTAATGAAGGCGGGGCCGATCGGCGACGACTTCATGGTCTTCTATCGCGCGGGAGGCCTGTTTCTCCAAGGTGGCGATCCCTGGCTTGCGCTGATGAATACTCCGCAGCCCTATTCCTATCCGCCCCACTCGCTTTCGATCGTTGCTGCCTTCAGCCTTCTTCCTCAGCCGATCGCCCTTGCACTCCATATCGCGATCTGCCTGGCTGCCATTGCGGTCATGTGCTACTGCGCCAACCAATGGTTTCTGAACATCAAGAGCTTCAGAAGCATGACCATTGCGCAAGCCTTGGCGCTGGCGCTGATCGTCGGCAATCCCTATACGGCGACCAGCTTGTATCAGGGCCAGATGACATTGCCGGTCATAGCTGCATTGTTGTTATCCTGGCATTTCCGGCAAAAGGGCCAATGGGTGACGGCGGGCATTTTTCTTGCTCTTGCCACCCTGAAACCGCAGCTTTCCGTCCTCTACGTCATCTGGCTGCTCATGTCGGTGAATGTCGGGGTGGTTCTGGTGGGGGGCTCGCTCGCCGGCCTCATGATCCTGCCGGGCGCACTGGTCCTTGGCCCGTTTAAGCCATTCGAAAGCTGGCTGACCTCGCTTGGCGGCTATTCGCACGTTTCCATCAATGCGCCGGGCTCACCCTTCGTCGTCGGCATGGAAAGCCTTCTGGTGGCGCATGGGCTCGAGCCGGACCGCCTCTGGTTGATTCTGTTGTGCCTGGCGGGAACGGCTCTTCTGCACAGGTACCGGCGCCATCTCGACCAGACGGTTACCTTGCACGCATTGCTCGTGCTCTCTTTCACGTTTCTCTATGCGCACGACTATGATTATGTCGCGGTCATCCTGTTGTGGAGTTACGGGATGATGATGGTCCTCAATAGCGCAAGCTTTGTAAAATTGGGCTTCTACGCCATTTTGGCGCTTGGCTTCTTCATACCGCAGAGGTTGCTTCGCGATATCGATATCCCGCTTATCGTCCATTCGCGAACATTGATCCTCGCAGCACTTTGCCTGGCGGTGATCGTCTGGAGCAAGGAGATCAATCGGGCGACATCTCTCGACAAGCGCTATTCCTCCGTCGCAGCCTGATCTTTGGTTGGCCCACGGGCGGCGATCCCACGTCAGCTCTTCAGGAGCCGTTGTACGGCCTGCCATTTGGGATGGCTCGCGCCCTCGATCTCCAGCAGTCCCCAGCTTCCCCATTTGCTGGGTTCGCCCATCGAGGCAAAAACCGCGTACAGGTCGCCGCCGGCCGCCCACCAGTTCCGAATATGCCGAATGTAGAGGTCTCCCATACGGGGATCCCTGTTGGCGGCGATAAACAGATTCGTCAGCTTTTCGTTATTCTCGGCGCCGCCGAAACCGACGAGGTGCTGGCCTCCTTCATAGGCGTATAGTTTCACTCCATGCTCTCGCGCGATTTCCGCCTGAGTTTCGATGGATCTCTTGTTTTCCGTCTCGATTTCCTTTGCCAACTCGAAGAAGATCCGGCTGAGCGGCCAGGTGGAGACTTCCTCCGCCCGTTCCGGCGCTCCGAGTCCGCCGCCGAAATAAGGGGCAATAGCCAACACATCCGCGTGTTCCCTCACCCCATTCCAGGACATGATGGTCGTGCTCGTCCAGTCGTTTGCCGCCTGGGCGCAATAGACGCCGATGATCCGGTGCTTGTCGGCACCGAACACATCTTCCCATCTCGAGATGATCTGCGTCGCGCGATGGGCATAATATCGAAGCTGGGCTTGGTAGCCGTCGGTCGAAAAGCCGAGCGCAAGCCCTTGCTTTCCCGCATAGTCCGCTTGATCGAACATCATATTCCAGACCTCATTGGAATATTCGACATGCACGTTCAAACTTGGATCGAGATCCTTGCGCACCTGTTCAGCGAAGCGCTGAACATAATCGTCATCCGCCAGATGCGGCATGTTGAACCAGGGATCGACTTTCACTTCGTTGCTGAGCTCGATCATGTATTCGAGCGGAACACCGAGGTCGGAGCGGCCGAATTGCCCCGGCCTGGGCCTGTCGTTCCAGCTCCGCACCTGCGAATTGTTGGTGCCCATCCAATCCATGAAGCGCAGGGCGGACATGCCCTTGAGCCTTTGCAGAAACGGCTCCCGGAACCTGCTTTTCGGGATCGGGCCACGCTCGTAGACCCTGATATTGCGAATCGGATCCGCAGGGTCGGTTTCCAATATGCGGCCGGTAAAGGCGTCCGGCTTCCGCAGATTCCGAACATGGTCCCGTCCGGGAAACCGAGCCTCGAGTTCGCCGCCGCCGACATAGGTCATTCGGCCCTTCCCGTCATAGTGGACGGAAAGCTCGACAGGCAGGTTTTTGCGATGCTCGGTGAATATCAGGAAACTGTCCATCACCGACCCCTTTGGAACCCGGGTCGGGTAGCCGTCTTCCGTCATGGGAGGCAGCGGCGTGTCCCAGGTGAAGGGTGCGTCCTCGATCTGTACCCGCCAGCGGGCCGCGTTGTGGGCAAGATTGGAAAAGGCCTGTTCCGCAGCCCAATAGGACATACCGCTTATATTCAGGGCCAGACGGCCGGGGGACGGGGCGGCCGCAAGTGCCGGACCGTTGCTCGAACCGCTGAGGAAAGGCGTGAATGCGGCACTCGACAACAATTGCAGCAACGTACGGCGGTTCACCTGGACCCTCCTTGAACGCGAAGCTGCTGCCATCTCGGCTTGAGACATCCACGACCGTCGCATCGAAAGCCATACGCGCATCGCCGGCAAGCAGCCCAAAAGGCGGCGCCGGACCTCCAATCGGATATGCGTCTAGACCTTTTGCATAGGCTGAGGAGGGAAGCGGGTACCGGGAGTTCGAACCGGCCACAGAACGACTGCAAGCTACAGCCTAATCACCTGCGGACAAAGGAGGGAATGGCGGAGAGGGTGGGATTCGAACCCACGATACGGTTGCCCGTATGCCGCATTTCGAGTGCGGTGCTTTCGACCACTCAGCCACCTCTCCGCTTGAGCATGATGACGCGTTGGTCAGCGCGGCGTTCTCATAGCGATGAAAGTTGGGACTGGCAAGGGGCCAATATCAAGAGAAGCCAAGCTTTTATCTTGACAGTTTTTTGTCTGTCGCGTATCCGAGCACGCGATTAGGCGTGGAAAAGTCTCCATGCCTCTTTGTTTGTGTGAAGGGCATCGGCCTTTCGCGCAGACTTAACCGGCAGACACGTTCAAAAGACACTTCTTTCGAATCCCTGCTAGAGCCCGACTGATAAAAAGACGGCCGCCTTTTTAGGCAGAGCCGGAACGAACATGAAAGGATAAAAAATGTTCGCAGTCATCAAGACCGGCGGTAAACAGTACCGCGTGGCAGCCAACGACGTCGTGACCATCGAAAAGCTGGACGCCGAAGCTGGTGCAGTCGTGGAATTCAACGAAATCCTGGTCGTCGGCGTTGGCGCCGATGCCAAGTTCGGCGCTCCCTTCGTTCAGGGTGCGACGGTCAAGGCCGAAGTGGTCGAGCATAACCGTGGCAAGAAGGTCATCTCCTTCAAGAAGCGTCGCCGCCAGAATTCCAAGCGGATTCGCGGCCATCGCCAGCATCACACGGTTGTCCGCATCACGGACATCTTGGCTTAACAACGGGTTTCGAAGGTTAAAGGAGAACTCCAATGGCACATAAAAAAGCTGGCGGTTCGTCGCGCAACGGTCGCGATTCTCAGTCCAAGCGCCTTGGCGTGAAGAAGTTCGGCGGCGAAGTTGTCATTCCGGGCAACATTATCGTGCGCCAGCGCGGCACGCAGTGGCATCCGGGTCAGAACGTCGGCCTCGGCAAGGACCACACCATTTTTGCACTTACGGCAGGCAACGTGAATTACCGTACGAAGGCCAATGGCCGAGTATACGTGTCCGTAATGCCGAAAGCCGAAGCAGCAGAATAAAGCCGGTAAGCGTTTCAAGCAGCCGGTGTCACATCGACCCGGCTGAACGTCCAAGGTTCAGTAAGAAAAAAGGGAAGATGGGACACCACCATCTTCCCTTTTTCTTTTACCCCCAGCAGGAGGACTGAACATGCAAGGCGAACTATTGAGGGCGAGCCAATCCCGGCCGCCAGAGGAACGGTTAAGACCCGACCGGTCGAGAAGCGATTGCCCCGTCTTACTGTCGCAGAGCCTGGTTCTCCGCGCACCCCACGAAGAAGACATCGACGCACTTGCCCATCTCGCCAACAATGCGAATATCGCGACCATGGTGTCGCGTATGCCGCATCCCTATACGGCAAAAGACGCAGCCGATTTCGTGCGACGCACGAAAGCCGGCGAGATCGGCAAATGCGTCTACGCCATTACGCGAGGTGACAACGGCGCCTTCCTCGGCTGCTGCGCGCTGGAGCCCCACCAGGACGAACGAACCCTGGAGATCGGCTATTGGCTGGGTGAACCCCATTGGAACAAGGGCTATGCCACGGAAGCCGCACATGTCCTGATCGACATGGCCTTCCGGACCCGCAACCACATCGACTACATCGATGCCCGCTGCCGGGTAACCAACATCGCCTCCAAGCGGGTCATCCAGAAATGCGGCTTCCAGTTTCAGGGTACCGGCATGATCGATTGCATGGCGCTTGGCGGCATGGTCGCAGTCGAATGGTTCCGGCTCGACCGCAAGACCTGGATGTCCTTGAGAAGCTGGGGAGAATTGCGATGAACGCCGCCGTTCTTCAGAAGCCGGCCCCGCTGGCGACACTGCCGGGGCCTTGTCCTGTTATCGCGACGGAAAGGCTGCTGCTGCGGCCGCACCGGATGGCGGACGCAACGGCTATCGCGGAATCGCTATCCGACTTCAAGGTGAGCCGGATGTTGTCACGCGTACCTCAGCCGTATGACGGACAGGATGCGCTGGACTGGCTGGTGCCGCAGACATCCGGCATTCTGCCGGATTGGACGCTGGCGATCACGACCGGTGATGATGTTCACATCGGCGTCGTTGCCATCGAGCTCCGGCGTGGCGGGTGGCATCTCGGATACTGGCTGAACCGCTTCTACTGGGACCGCGGCTACATGACCGAAGCCACCGCGGCGGTGCTGGAGCGTTTTTTCCGGCGGATGCCTGGAGCGACGATCCATTCCGGCGCGTTCGCCGACAATCTCGCATCGCTGCATGTCCAGAAGAAGCTCGGCTTCAGGATCACCGATGCGGATGAGATCTTCTGCCTGTCACGCAACCGCATGGTGCCTCACATCGAGACCATCCTGACGGCGGAGGATTTCCGCCGCCCAGGCCGACCGTGAGGTCGAAGGACAAGAGATCCGGCGGAGAAGACCGCCGGATCTCAATCGACCTCGACCCAGAGCGGAAAGTGGTCGGATCCGAGCGCGCTGTGATCGATCCGGGCATTTTTCACCCGCGACGCCAATTCAAAATTCACGAAGCAATGATCCAGATGCATCTTGACCGGTCCATCCCCCGGCGGCTTTGCCCAGGTGAAGCTTTGCGGCGACAGAAGCCCGAGGCGGTCCAGCACGTCGACGAGCTCATTGGCGCGCAGAGATCGACCGTAGTAACGATCCGGCCGGCCGGCCATGGCAATATACTCGGGCGATTCCGGCTCCATGTTGAAGTCGCCCATCAGAAAGAAATGTTCCGGCAGTGGCGGATCCGGGAAGCCCTCCTCGGCGGCGCCGGTCAAAGCCCCGCCTTCTGCGACGAAGTTGAGCACACGGTCCTTGAGGAAGCGGATCTGGGACAATCGTTCATCGGGAGAAACGTGATCGAGATGAACGGAGTAGACGCGCAGCGGCCCGCTCGGTGCTGCGATAACCGCCTCCAGAGCGCCACGCTGCAGGTTGAGCTTGTCGATGGTGCGGCTGCGCGGCAGGAGCAGATGGCGCGTGGCAAGGATCGGCCAGCGCGACAGGATCATGTTGCCGAACTGGAAACGACGCTCGACGCGGCGACCGTTCTCGGTGGAGACATCGAGCAAGACATCGCAGGGGGCGGCGTAGACATGGAAGTATTCGGGAAGAAGTTCGCAGAACCGGGCGACGAGGTCGACGTGGCCGTTTTTGGCAAAACCTCGCGTCACCTCCTGAAGCGCGATGATGTCGGCCCCTTCGATACTCCTGGCGATGCGTTCGAGATCGAACTCGCCATCCATTCCGATCCCGTACTGGATGTTATAGCTCACCAACTTCATGATAATCTTTGACCTCCGCCCCAACGGGCGATATCGAAACCCACCGGATGCCCACTGTGAAATGAGGCTCCGACTAACACAAGATAGACGGCAGTAAGATGAAATTTCTCGACGAGGCAAAAGTCTACATACGCTCCGGTGACGGCGGCGGGGGCGCGGTCTCGTTTCGGCGGGAAAAGTTCATCGAGTTCGGCGGGCCGGACGGTGGAGACGGCGGCCGCGGCGGTGATGTCTGGGTTGAAGCCGTCAACGGCTTGAACACCCTGATCGACTTCCGTTTCCAGCAGCATTTCAAGGCCCAGACCGGCACGCACGGCATGGGACGCAACCGCACCGGCGCCAATGGCGGCGACGTGACGCTGAAAGTCCCGGTCGGAACGCAGATTTTCGAGGAAGACAACGAAACGCTGATCATCGACCTGACGAAAGAGGGCCAGAAGTTCCGGCTTGCGAAAGGCGGCAATGGCGGTTTCGGCAACACCCATTTCAAGACCTCCACAAACCAGGCGCCAAACTGGGCCAATCCCGGCTTGGAAGGCGTGGAAAAGACCATCTGGCTGCGGCTGAAGCTGATTGCCGACGCAGGTCTGGTCGGGCTCCCCAATGCCGGAAAGTCGACATTCCTCGCATCCGTGAGCCGGGCGCGCCCGAAGATCGCCAACTATCCATTTACGACGCTGCATCCCAATCTCGGCGTCGCCACCATCGATGGCCGGGAGTTCGTCCTCGCCGATATTCCGGGCTTGATCGAAGGCGCTCATGAGGGTGTCGGCATCGGCGACCGGTTCCTCGGCCATGTCGAGCGCACCCGGGTACTCCTGCATCTGGTCTCCGCCGTCGAAGAAAAGGTCGGCAAGTCTTATAAGACGGTGAAACACGAGCTCGAAGCCTACGGCGGCGGTCTGATCGACAAGCCGGTCATCGTGGCTCTTTCGCAGATCGACGTGCTCGACGACAAGGAACTGAAGAAGAAGGCGAAGGAACTGGAAAAGGCATGCGGCCAGACGCCGTTCCTGATCTCCGCGGTCACCGGCAAGGGCATGACCGAAGTGTTGCGCGCATTGCGTGACGTGATCGTCGAAGCGAGCGAGGGCGACGAAACGGCACTTCCCGACAGGTCCGTGCCCATCCAGGACTTCGATGAAGAGGATAGCCAATGACCGCAGCACGCCGGCCTCTCGCCAGCCACCGCCGCATCGTCATCAAGATTGGCTCGGCTCTTCTGGTGGACCGGAAGACCGGCCTCCGGGCGCAGTGGCTCGACGCAATCTGCGCCGATATCGCCGCTCTGAAAGGCAAGGGCATCGATGTCCTGGTGGTTTCCTCCGGCGCGATTGCGATGGGTCGTACGGTGCTGGATCTGCCGGCGGGAGCGCTGAAGCTGGAGGAAAGTCAGGCCGCGGCGGCAGTCGGCCAGATCGCGCTTGCCCGCGCCTGGTCGGAAAGCCTTTCTCGGGACGGCATCGTGGCCGGCCAGATCCTGCTGACATTGGGCGACACCGAAGAGCGCCGCCGATACTTGAATGCCCGCGCGACGATCAACCAGCTCCTGAAGATCGGTGCGGTGCCGATCATCAACGAAAACGACACGGTCGCCACGACGGAAATCCGCTATGGCGACAATGATCGTCTTGCCGCTCGCGTCGCCACCATGACCAGCGCGGATCTTCTGGTACTCCTTTCCGATATCGATGGGCTTTATACGGCGCCGCCGCATCTCGACCCGGATGCAAGATTTCTGGAGATCATCCCGGCGATCACACCCGAGATCGAGGCGATGGCGGGCGGCGCAGCTTCCGAGCTTTCACGCGGCGGCATGCGTACGAAGATCGATGCGGGCAAGATAGCAACCGGCGCCGGCTGTGCCATGATCATCGCATCCGGAAAAACGCAACATCCATTGCGCGCCATCGAAGACGGTGCCCGCTCCTCCTGGTTCGCACCTTCCGGCACACCGGTCGCCGCGCGCAAGACCTGGATAGCGGGGCAACTCCAGCCGGCCGGCGAACTTTTCGTCGATGAAGGCGCGGAAAATGCGCTGGGAACTGGGAAAAGCCTGTTGCCGGCCGGCGTTCGCCGCATCGAAGGCAATTTCCATCGTGGCGATACGGTCGCGATCGTCGGAATCGACGGGCGGGAGATAGCTCGCGGGCTGGCCAGTTACGACGCCGAAGAGGCGCGCCAGATCATCGGTCGGAAGTCGGGAGAGATTGAAGCGATCCTTGGTTATGCCGGCCGCGCCGCCATGGTTCATCGCGATGATCTCGTCATGACCGCCTCCAGCCGGCGGAAGACGAAAAAAGAAGACCTCAAGGAGGATGCCGCCCATGCTTGACAAGATCATTGCGGCGAACGATGTCGCCATTGTCATGGACGAGATCGGCCGTAACGCCAAGGCGGCCGCACGTGAACTCGCGACGGCTTCGACCGAAATAAAGAACAAGGCTCTGAACGCCATGGCGGATGCGATCGTCGCCGCCCAGGACGAGATTCTGGCAGCCAATGCCGCCGACCTGAAGAATGTCGAGGGCAAAGGCCTTCTGCCATCCTTCATCGACCGGCTGACGCTGACGGAAAAGGCTATTGCCGGCATGGCGGACGCGTTGCGGGAAATCGCGGAGTTCAAGGATCCGGTCGGCGAAGTCATCGCTGCCTGGGATCGGCCGAACGGCCTTCATATCGAGCGCGTCCGGACGCCGCTCGGGGTCATCGGCGTCATTTATGAGAGCCGGCCCAATGTAACGGCGGATGCCGGCGCGCTCTGCCTGAAGGCCGGCAATGCCGTGATCCTGCGAGGCGGATCCGATTCTCTTCACTCATCGCAGGCTATCCATGAGTGCCTCGTCGCCGGCTTGAAGGCCGCGGGCCTTCCACAGCATACGATTCAGATCGTGCCTACGACCGATCGTGCCGCCGTTGGCGCCATGCTCTCGGGCCTGGATGGCGCAATCGACGTCATCGTTCCCCGCGGAGGAAAAAGCCTTGTCGCCCGGGTGCAGAACGAGGCGCGTGTGCCGGTCTTCGCCCATCTGGAAGGACTCTGCCATATCTATGTGGACGCCTCCGCAGACGTGGAAATGGCCAGGGAGATCGTCGTCAACGCCAAGATGCGTCGCACCGGCGTCTGCGGAGCGGCGGAAACCTTGCTGATCGACAGTGCGGCCATCGGCACGCATCTGATGCCGATTCTTCAAGCATTGATCGAGGCAGGCTGCGAAATCCGCGCCTCCGCCGCAGTGTTGAAGGTTTTCCCGGGCTTGAAGCCCGCCATGGAAGAAGATTGGCGCACGGAATACCTCGACTCGGTAATTTCCGTCGCCATCGTCGATAGAATTTCCGGTGCGATCCGTCATATCAACACCTATTCGTCCAGCCATACGGAAGCCGTGATCGCTGAGGATGCGGAAGTCGTCGGACGTTTCTTCAACGAGATCGATTCGGCGATCCTGATCCACAATGCCTCGACCCAGTTTGCCGATGGCGGCGAGTTCGGGATGGGTGGAGAAATCGGCATTTCGACCGGCAAGATGCATGCCCGCGGCCCTGTAGGCGTCGAGCAGCTGACCTCTTTCAAATACCGGGTGCATGGCACCGGCCAGATTCGGCCCTGACGTGACCGAACCGACTGTCGGCTCCCGCTATCTTGCCCTGCCGCATGTCGAGCGAGGCATGGCGGTGGGGCTGTTCGGCGGCTCGTTCAATCCACCGCATGAGGGCCATCTGCTGGTCGCGGAGATCGCCCTCCGGCGTCTCGGCCTGGATCAGCTTTGGTGGATGGTGACCCCCGGCAATCCCTTGAAGAGCCGGGCTCAGCTCGCTTCGCTGCCGGACCGGCTCGCCATGAGTGAGAGGCTGATCCATGATCCTCGCATAAAGGTGACCGCCTTCGAAAAAAACCTCGGCGGCGCCTATACCGCGGATACCCTGGCCTTCGTGAAGGCGCGGAGACCGCATGTACATTTCGTCTGGATCATGGGTGCCGACAGCTTGAAGACCTTCCATCGCTGGCAGAAATGGCAGGAGATTGCCGGTATGTTCCCGATCGCCGTCGTCGACCGGCCCGGTGCCACTTTGTCGTTCCTGTCGTCCAAGATGGCCCGCACTTTCCACTATGCCCGTGTCGACGAAGATGATGCCGGCACGCTCTGGAAAAGGAAAGCGCCTGCCTGGACCTTCATCCATGGCCCCCGCTCGGCGTTGAGTTCTACTGCGATCCGCGACACCATCAGCCAAAAAATTGGCTAAAGCGATCGAGGTGCTCGGCCATTGGGGATGGTTCTACATCTTATGATCACCTTTTCAGCATCTCCCTTGAAAGATTAACCATTCGATGCCACTTTTTATATCGCGGCCGAGTGCGACTCGGATTCGCTGAAAGTGCATGTTGCTGTTACCGGAAGAAAGGACAGACCCTGACAACAGTACACGCCAAGGGAAAGACGGCCTCCGTCCTCCCGAAGAGCTTGGAACGTGGCGCCGATGCTGCCGCCCGCGCTCTCGAACTGGTCCTCGCAAGTCTCGAGGACTCCAAAGCTGAAGATATCGTCACCATCAACATTGCTGGAAAGTCAGCGCTTGGAGACTACATGGTAGTCGTCTCCGGACGATCGACTCGCCATGTCACGGCAATTTCCGATCACCTGATT
Organism: Neorhizobium alkalisoli; assembly: GCF_002968635.1. Taxonomy (GTDB): domain Bacteria; phylum Pseudomonadota; class Alphaproteobacteria; order Rhizobiales; family Rhizobiaceae; genus Neorhizobium; species Neorhizobium alkalisoli. The sequence continues at coordinate 87,530 of NZ_PVBN01000016.1, forward strand.
TCCGACTTGAAGGACGAGGGCCTGGGAACGGCTCGTGTCGAAGGTCTGGAGACCGGCGACTGGGTGCTGATTGACACTGGTGACATCATCATCCATGTGTTCCGCCCGGAAATCCGAGAGTTCTACAACATCGAAAAGATGTGGGCTGCTCCGGATATCGAGGAAGGCACACTGCTGCACTGACGGCACCAGGTATGACCTGAACCCGTCAAGGCCGAGGTTGAAATTCAAGGCCGGGCACATGCTCGTCGCCTGAAGTGGTTTCGACCGTCAAAACCAACGGATCAGGACATGCGGATAAGCCTTTTTGCCGTGGGACGGTTGAAAGCCGGACCGGAAAAGGACCTCGCGTCCCGTTATCTCGACCGCTTGGCCAAGGCTGGCCCGGCGGTAGGATTGGAATTGTCCAAACTGGTCGAGGTCCAGGAAAGCCGCGCGGCAAATGCCGAGACCCGCAAGCGCGAGGAAGCGAGCCTGCTGGAAAAGGCACTTCCCGAAGGTGCTGTGCTCGTTCTTTTGGACGAACGGGGCAAGGCGCTCGACAGCGAGGCCTTTGCCGAAGTTATCGGCCGCTATCGTGACAACGGCAAGCGCGACCTGATGATCGCGATCGGCGGCGCCGACGGACTTGATGCCGATCTGCGCCGACGCGCGGATATGGTGCTCAATCTCGGCTCGATGACATGGCCGCACCAGCTCGTGCGGATCCTGATCGCCGAACAGCTCTATCGCGCCGTCACGATCCTCTCCGGCCATCCCTATCACCGCGTGTGAACGCTTCATTTACCTTCGAACACGATGTTGTTTATGGTCCTGTCCGGCAAATCAGCTTACGCTTTCTCGATCGGACTTTCGGAGCGAGGATGAGGAAGGGAAGTATGATATCGAACCGGCACATGCTGCTTTTTGCGGCCGCCCTCGGTGTCCCCCTGGCTTTTCCGCACTCTCTTTCCGTACCGGTGCATGCGCAGGATCTTGAAATGCCTTCGCCGCCTTCGGAAGCGTCGCCTGCTGCAGTTGACCCCACGGCCGATCTTCAGCGCCGCCGAAACGAAACGCGCGGCGAACTCGAGGTTCTCGCCAAGAACATGAAATTGTCGGCCGAACGGGCCGCAGCGATCGAAAAAACCATCGCAGAAACCAGAAAGAACAGCGCCGATATCCGTCAGGCGCTTATAGGTTCCGCTTCACGGCGCAAGAGCCTGGAAACCGGGATTCTGGACAGCGAAAAGAAAATTGCCCAACTCAAGGTCAGGGAAGATGGTATCCGTGCCTCGCTGCGCGGCCGCCGTGCCGTACTGGCGGAGGTTCTGGCTGCGCTTCAACGGATGGGCCGAAACCCGCCCCCGGCACTTCTGGTGACGCCGGATGACGCGCTGGCGTCGGTACGAAGCGCCATCCTGCTTGGCGCCGTTGTACCGGGCATGCGCCATGAGGCGGACAAACTGGTTGCCGACCTCCAGTCGCTTGCTTCTCTGCAAGCGTCGACCGTTTCGGAGAAGACCAATGTCTCGAACACCATTGCCGAAAGCCTCGAGGAGGAACGGCGGATGGATCTTCTGTTGGCGGAAAATGAAAAACTGAACAAGCGCAATGCAGCCGATCTCGATGCCGAGCGACGCCGCTCGGAAGAACTGGCAGGCCGCACCAATTCGCTCGACGGCCTCATTCAATCGCTCGAGGGCGAGATCGCTTCGGTGCGTGAGGCGATCGACAGGGCTCGGGCAGAAGAAGAGCGGCGGCGCATGCTGTCCGAGGCCGAGCGGGAAAGAGCAAAACAGCTGGCCGAAAGCGGCGTGCCCGACAAAAACCGCATTGCGCCCGCATACGCGTTTTCGAGCCTCAGGCAGAGGCTGGAGCTTCCGGTGGCCGGCGATGTTTTGCGTTTGTTCGGCGACGCTGACGGGACGGGGCATACGGCACGAGGCATGACTGTCGCTTCGAATCCCGGCGCGGTGGTAACGGCGCCAGCTGACGGCCTCGTCGTTTTCGCCGGCACCTTCCGAAGCTACGGACAAATGATCATCCTTAATGCCGGAGATGGGTATCATCTGGTTCTGACCGGCATGGAGGAAGTGAATGCGCGACAAGGGAAGTTCGTTTTTGCAGGCGAGCCCATTGCAGTGATGGGTGAGAAAAGAGTGGCAAGCGCAACGGCATTGGCGCTGGAAACAGATCGTCCAACGCTTTACATTGAATTCCGAAAGGACGGCACCCCGGTCGATTCCAGACCGTGGTGGACCGCGAAAGAAACTGGAAGGGCACGAAATGATTCGTAGGGCTTCTCTTGTCATCATCGGTGCACTCATGGGTGCGACCGCGATGAGCGTGATTTATTCGGCCGGTGTGCCGGCGCAAGCTGCCGGCCCTTCGACCTACCGGGAATTGTCGATTTTCGGCGATGTTTTTGAGCGCGTTCGTGCCCAGTACGTTACGCCGCCGGACGAAGAAAAACTGGTCGAAAACGCCATCAACGGCATGCTGACCTCGCTTGATCCCCATTCGAGCTTCATGAACGCCAGGGATGCCGAGGATATGCGCACGCAGACCCGCGGCGAGTTCGGCGGCCTGGGCATCGAAGTCACCATGGAGAACGAGCTCGTCAAGGTTATTGCCCCGATCGACGATACTCCGGCTTCGCGTGCCGGCATCCTGTCGGGCGATTTCATTTCCGAGATCGATGGTCAGCCGGTGCGCGGTCTGAAGCTTGAGGAAGCCGTCGAGAAGATGCGCGGTGCGGTCAATACGCCGATCAAGCTCACCGTCATCCGACAGGGTGCCGACAAGCCGCTCGACATTACCGTCGTCCGCGACATCATCGCGGTGCGCGCCGTCAAGTCTCGCGTCGAAGGTGGTGACGTGGGATATCTCCGGGTCATCTCGTTCACCGAGAAGACCTATGACGACCTCGAAAAGGCGATCAAGAAGATCAAGGCGGATGTACCGGCAGACAAGCTTAAAGGCTATGTCCTCGACTTGCGCCTCAATCCAGGCGGCCTTCTCGACCAGGCGATCAACGTATCGGATGCGTTCCTGGAGCGTGGTGAAGTCGTATCGACCCGGGGCCGCAACGCCGATGAGACCCGCCGCTTCAATGCCGGCCCAGGGGACCTGACGGATGGAAAGCCGGTGATCGTTCTGGTCAACGGCGGCTCGGCCTCAGCCTCCGAAATCGTCGCCGGTGCCCTACAGGATCTGAAGCGTGCGACCGTGCTCGGCACCCGCTCCTTCGGCAAGGGTTCGGTGCAGACCATTATACCCCTTGGCGACGCAGGCGCGTTGCGCCTGACGACGGCTCTGTATTACACGCCGTCCGGCAAGTCGATTCAGGGTACCGGTATCGCCCCGGATATCAAGGTCGAGCAGCCGCTGCCTGCGGAGCTTCAGGGCAAGGTCCGTGCGGAAGGCGAATCGAGCCTGCGTGGGCATATCCAGGGTGCGGCCGAAACCGAGGAAGGCTCCGGCTCGGTCGCTTACGTGCCGCCGGAAGCCAAGGACGATATCCAGCTGAACTACGCCATGGACCTGCTTCATGGGACGAAGACGGATCCGTCTTTCCCGGCAAGCCCGGAAAAGGCGGCCGCAAACGTGAAGAAGTGACAATATCGGAACCGGCCAGTGCTGCGTCGAAGCTACGCAATGCTGGCCGGTTTCGCTTATCTAGTGCTATGATGCGGGACTGAAATTGGGCACCGATCTTCACGCTCCGCTCGGACAGAACCGGCCGGCCGCAAAGCGACGGGCCAGGCGATTTTCCGCAATCACCGTTTTCGGTTTTCTAGCAGTGCTGTGTGTCCTCGGCCTCTCGATCTATGGCATGGGCGGCGATGAGGCGCTGAAGCGGGTCGCAACGACCACGTCTCCGAAGCAGCATTCGGTTCCATCACCTTCGACGAATGCCGAAGAGACTGCAGCCCCCAGTCCTTCCATGCCGCGCTCGAATCCGAATTCCGGTGCCAATATTGAACGAACACTGACTGAAGACGGATCGGTCGTCACGAAATACACGCCCCGCCCGCGGGACGGCGGCGGGCCTGTGTTGCTGGATGCACAGCGCATCGGCCAGGATCCGCGTGTTGCCGCCCAGCCGAATGAGATGCTGCTTGAAGAAACGCCGCATGGCCGGTTGCCGATCGTTGGCCCGGATGGCTTGCGGCCCATGGATCAGTATGCACGGCCTTGGTCGGGCGCACGGGGAACGCGGATCACGATCGTTGTCGGCGGGCTTGGTCTCAGCCAGACCGGTACGCAACGGGCAATCCAGCAATTGCCGGCGGGTGTAACCTTCGCATTCGCTGCCAGCGGCAACAGCTTGCAGCGCTGGATGCAGGAGGCCCGCCGAAGCGGCCACGAAATCCTGATTCAGGTACCTTTCGAACCGTTTGACTACCCGGCAAACGACCCCGGCCCCGGTACCTTGCTGACCAAAACATCCGCCAAGCAAAACCTTGAGCGGTTGCACGAGGCGATGGGCAAGATTACCAACTATACGGGCATCATGAATTATCTGGGAGGCCGCTATCTCGCAGACGCCGACGCCTTGGAACCCATTCTGCGCGACGTTTCAAAACGCGGCCTGCTGTTCCTCGACGATGGCACATCCGGTCAGTCGAAGACTGCAGTCATCGCCAAGGCGATCGATTTGCCGCATGCCTTTGGCGACCTCACTCTCGATGGGCAGTTGCAGGCCGACGCGATCCTCAAGAAGCTGGACGAACTGGAGCGGATCGCGGCACGCAACGGTAGAGCGGTTGGTATCGCATCGGCTTTCGATGAAAGTATTGACGCCATAAGGAAATGGAGTGAAGAGGCTTCGCGGCGCGGTATTGAAATCGTCGGCGTCTCGACGCTGGCCAGCGAGAGCGTTGCACCCTGATGGAGCTAGTCTGCATATGAGCAGCAAGGACAAACGCACGGTCCACGCCGAAGACCTTCCTTACCGGCCCTGCGTCGGGATCATGGTTCTGAACCGCGATGGCCTGGTTTGGGCGGGCCGTCGGATCAGCGAAGGCAATAGCGAATTCGACGGGTCGCCGCAGCTGTGGCAGATGCCGCAGGGCGGGATCGACAAGGGCGAGGATCCGCTCCCCGCTGCCTATCGCGAGCTTTACGAGGAGACAGGCATTCGCTCGGTCACTTTGCTGGCGCAATCCAGCGACTGGATCAATTACGACCTGCCGCCGCATCTCATCGGCATCGGCCTGAAAGGCAAATACCGCGGCCAGACGCAGCGCTGGTTCGCCTTTCGCTTCGAAGGAGACGAAAGTGAAATTGCCATCAATCCGCCGCCAGGAGACCATGCGCCGGAATTTGACGCGTGGGAATGGAAGCCGATGGCCGACCTTCCGGGATTGATCGTGCCCTTCAAGCGCGATGTCTATGTGCAGGTCGTGGCTGAATTTGCTCATCTTGCCAGAACCGCGGCCTAAGGATGATCGCCGGTCAGGGGCTTTTCCCAATTCTGGCGGAACAAAACTCGCCTACCGGTCAAAGAAATGCCCGGCGGAGCAGTGCTCGCCGGGCTTCGCTATCTGATGGCGCCAATACTTATTCGGCAGAATCTGCAGAATCCGCATTGAGAAGACCGTAACGTTCTTCGCCGATCTTCGACAGGAGTTCCAGCTGCGTTTCGAGGAAGTCGATATGACCTTCCTCATCAGCCAGGAGTTCCTCGAAAAGCTTCATGGAGACGTAGTCACCGGCCGCGTGACAGATGTCGCGGGACGCTTTGTAAGCCGTGCGGGCATCGTATTCACCGGCAAGGTCGGCTTCGAGCACTTCCTTGACGTTCTGGCCGATGCGCAATGGTGCTACAGTCTGAAGATTGGGGTGCCCTTCGAGGAAGATGATCCGCGCAACCAGCTTGTCCGCATGTTGCATCTCTTCGATGGATTCCGCACGTTCCTTCTTGGCAAGCTTGGTGTAGCCCCAGTCCTCTAGAAGGCGGTAATGCAGCCAATATTGATTGACAGCGCCGAGCTCGAGAAACAGTGCCTCGTTAAGCCGCTCGATGACCTTTAAGTCGCCTTTCAATGTCCGCTCTCCTGTTTTCTTCGTGGAATTGCTTCAAGCGGGACATATATACAACGACTTCGGCTTCCGTCGAGTCGCGGCGAGCGTGATATTCCTCGGTTGTGCGGATGATAAGATCAACGACGTTGGGAAAGCAGCCGCAACAACGGCCGCGTTTGCTCATCGCATGATAAACTTTGGCCGGAACGATAAGCTGCCAGCAGTCTTCATTAAGGAGCTCAACGATAGTGTCGCGGATTTCCTTGTCGGTGATGTAATTGCAACTGCAAACTAGCATTCTCGCGGCGACCTGCGAAACATGAGCACTAACATCCTCTTTTTGCGAAAGCGATCGCCGGATGTCAAGAAGAATCTAAAGTTCGTCCCTTCTCGAGGAACTGGCGATATATCGGCAGAATACGCCAGAGAATTGATGCCGGTCATATCAATGAAAATTGCGGCCCTTCGGCATCACACGCCCCGGCTCCGGCATGCAGGACGGAAGATCACCGCTCCCTGTTGCTGTTTTGGAAAAACGGTCGTCCATTCCGTTGGAGCGCCGCTTCTGCCGGTGATCGCCGCTGGATTGCAGCGTTTCATCAGCCCGTGCGGATACGCCAAAATGTCGCGTCTCCTTCTGGAGCAGGCCGAGCATGGGCGTAAGGTCCTCGATATGCTCGACCACCGTATGGATGACGCCGCTCTGGCTTTGGAGCCTTCCTTGAATCTTCACAAGCCGCGCCCCCATGACAACCGGCCGGTAGCGCTCGAACATCTTTGGCCAGACGATGGCATTGGCAACTCCGGTCTCATCCTCCAGTGTCATGAAGATCACACCTCTGGCAGATCCTGGCCGCTGCCGCACCAGCACAAGCCCACCGATCGTGACCCTCCGGCCATTCGGGACGTTCAAGAGATCAACGCTGCGGGTGATCCCCATGGACTTGAATTCGTCGCGAAGGAACGAGACCGGATGGGCCTTGAGCGATAAGGAGAGGTATCGATAATCCTCGATCACCTCTTCGCCTGGCAGCATTGCGGGAAGTGGCACCTTCGTTTCCGGCCGAAGGTCTACGCCGTCCGCGACATCGAACAGAGGCAGATCTTCAGCTCCTTTTTTCATATCGAGCCCTCGCACGACCCAGAGGGCCTCCCGGCGGGCAAGCCCCAAGGAGGCGAAAGCATCGGCATCCGCAAGTCGTTCGATGTCCGATTTGTCGAGACCGGACCGCAGCCACAGGTCGTGAACTGATGCGTATCCCCTGCCCCGGTTGGCAAGCAGATGTTTTCTCAGGTCCTTTTCAGCAAGACCTTTGACCTGCCTGAATCCCAGCCGAACGGCATATTTCGTCCGGATCACATCTCTCATGGAGGCATGGCGGCCATCGACGGCATTTTTGTCAAAACCTCTCTCCTCCAGGGTACAGTCCCAATCCGAGTGATTGACATCGACCGGAAGAATTTGCACCCCGTGCTCCCGGGCATCCCGGATGAGCTGCGCCGGCGCATAAAAACCCATCGGTTGCGAATTCAAAAGCGCCGCGCAAAAGACGTCCGGATAATAGGCCTTGATCCAGGAAGACGCATAGACGAGCAAAGCGAATGACGCCGCGTGGCTCTCGGGGAAACCGTATTCCGCAAAGCCCTCGATCTGGCTGAAGCAGCTTTCCGCAAATTCCTGAGAATACTTATTATTCCGCATTCCATCGATGAAATCGCGCTTGAACTCCTCCACTCGTCCCGATCGCTTGAACGTCGCCATCGACCGGCGCAGCTTGTCGGCCTTTTCAGGAGAGAAGCCGGCGCCAGTGATGGCGATTTGCATCGCCTGTTCCTGAAAGAGCGGGACGCCAAGCGTTCTTTCCAATACCTTTTCCAATTCAGGGCTGGGATATTCGATAGGCTGCTTGTTCCTTACGGCTTCCCGCCGCTTCAGATACGGATGAACCATGTTTCCCTGGATCGGACCGGGGCGGACGATCGCCACTTCGACGACGAGATCATAGAATATTCTCGGCCGAAGTCGGGGCAGCATGCTCATCTGCGCCCGGCTTTCGACCTGAAAGACTCCGATCGTATCGGCTCGGCAGATCATGTCGTAGACAGCATCCTGCTCATCTTTCTGAAGCTCGGCCAACGTCTTTTCGTGCTGATAATGCGTCTCCATAAGCTCGAATGCCTTCTTGAGGCAGGTCAGCATGCCGAGCGCAAGTACATCGATCTTCAGAAGTTTAAGCGTATCGAGATCGTCCTTGTCCCACTCGATCATATAACGCCCCGGCATGGCGGTCTTCATGATCGGCACGACCTCATCGAGCCGGTCGCGCGTGATCAGGAAGCCGCCTACATGCTGGGTGAGATGACGCGGGAAACCCATAAGTTCCTTTGCATGGGCCATGACCTTCCTGGTGGTAGGATCCGACACATCAAGGCCGGCGACCTTTGCTTCCCGATCCGAAAGCCCCTCCTCGGACCAGCCCCAGACCGTGCTCGAAAGTGCCGACTGCACGTCCTCCGAAAGCCCGAAGGCCTTGGCCACCTCGCGGCCAGCCATCCGGGTCCGATAGCTGGTGACTGCCGCGGTCAATCCCGCATGGCGATAACCGTAGTGCTCGTAGATATACTGGATGACTTCTTCGCGGCGTGCATGTTCGAAATCGACATCAATATCCGGCGGCTCGTTACGCTCGGTCGAGATGAACCTCGCGAACAGCAGCGTCGTGAATGTTGGATCGACTTCGGTAATGCCAAGACAAAAACAGACGGTAGAATTGGCGGCCGAACCACGCCCTTGGCAGAGAATTTTCAACACATGCCGGGCATGCCACACAATGTGGCGCACCGTCAGGAAGTAAGGTTCGTATGCCATCTCCTTGATAAGATCGAGCTCGTACCTGATCTGGCTCGAAACCTTCTCCTCAATGCCGTCAGGATAGCGGCGCTGGGCTCCTTCCCAGGTAAGCCGTTCCAAGGTTTCAGATACCGTTTCGCCTGGAATGCTCTCATCCGGGTAGTTATGACTGAGCTCATCCAGAGAAAACTTCAGCCGGCTGAAAAACCGTTCCGTATTGGCAATTGCATCCGGATAGGCATGGAAGAGCCGCGCCATTTCAGCCGCATGCTTGATATGCCGCTTTCCGTTTGGAGCCAGACGAAAACCCGCCTGCTGAATTGTCACATGCTCGCGGATGGCGGTCACCACATCCGATAGCGACCGGCGATAAGGCAGATGGAAAAGCGGCAGGTTGGTTGCGATCAAGGGCAGGCGATTGCGGGCGGCGATTTGTGCAAAGGTCGCAAAAACAAGTCCGTCGCGGCCATCATAGGTCGGTGACAGGGCGAGATAGATGTCCTTGCGAAATCGTTCGCGGTAGCTCTTCAGACGACCACCGAAATCGGCAAGATATTCGGGGTCTTCTGCGGAGGAAAAATCCGGAACGACGGCGAGCATCATCTCGTCGCACCATTCCAGAAAATCCCATTCTTCCAGGATACAAGAGCCCTTTTCGGTCCTGAGATTTCCCCGGCTGAGAAGGCGGCAAAGATTGGCCCAGCCCTTCCGGTTGCGCGGATAAGCGAGCACATCCGGGGTGTCGTCAGAAAAAACGAGCCGCGCGCCGGGATAAAACATGCAAGGCCTGATAGCCTCCTCCTCGCCTTCCTTTCTGCCCTGTTCCTGCTGGCGGTTGTAAGTCTCGTGCATTTCTTTGACTTGGTTATGCGCCCGAACCACGCCAGCGACGGAATTCCGGTCGGTGATGCCGAGGCCGGAAAGCCCAAGCAGACTTGCCGTCAGCACCATCTCCTCCGGCCTTGCCGCGCCATCCAGGAAGGAAAAGTTGGTCTTCGCACCGATCTCGAAAAAAGCCGGAATATCCTTCATGCTAAAATCCCGTGGACGCGCCAGACGGGAGCCGCATCTCCCGCTTTGTAGCGACCTTCGCGGAAAATCCAGAAACGGCGGCCCGCCTCGCTTTCCAGGCGAAAATAATCACGTTCCTCGGCGTCCTTCCCGTCGAGCCACCATTCCGGCGAAATCCGTTCTGGTCCCTCGGCCCGCACGACCCGATGAACGATCCGCCGCCAGCGGAAGCGCTGTGGAGGGCCGTCAGGAACCGTGGCAGCAAAGGCCTCGATAGGCTCCGGATATCGGAAGAGCCGCAGAGGCCGATCGACCTTCGGTACGAAGGCAAAAGCCTCCTCGACATTTTCACCCACGACCCTCGCCGCCATCGCAGGCATAAAATCCTCTGCCCGTTCCGGCAGATGGCTTTGTCGCAGCTCCGCGATCTGCAGACAGTTTGGGCCAAATCGGGCCGAAACCTTATCCACGAAGTCAGCAAACGAGGCGTCCCCGTGACCGTCACCGGTGAAATCGCCCTGAGAGGCTTTGAAAAGCTCATGCTCGATCACATTGAGACGTAGAAGTTCGAAACCGAAACCCGCATCGAGATCGTCGTGTACGGCCGTCAATCGCTCGGAAAACAGCGAGGAAATCCGTTTCGGATCGCGCAACGGCTGGGAAGCCCTGACGAGGACACGGAAGACACGGCCATCGACCCGGAATAGCACCAGCTCGAAGACACGGCCGCCGACGCCACGGGCTTCCAGTCCCGGCTTCAGTGAAGCCGCGACCTGCCCTGTCAGTTGCAGGATATGCTCTTCTGCCTGGATCGGATCGGCAAGCTTTCGCTCGACAGACAAGGCGGCAACCGGCCGACGGGGGGAAATGGCTTCTTCATTCAGCCCCAGCACCTGGTCCAGCCGCTGGAGCAGGCCCGTTCCGAAACGGCGCGCAAGCGGAGCGCGCGGCATGGATAGAAGATTCCCAATTCGCTTCAGCCCCAGCTTGTGGAGCGACGAGACGGCAGCCGCGTCGAGACGCAAGGCATTGACCGGGAGTGGCGCCAGCACCTTTTCGATGTCATCGTGGGAGATCACACCGCCGTGGCCGAAGCGGCAGACGGCCCAGGAGACACCGGGCGACGAGGAAATCGCGCCCTTGACGTCGAAACCCATCTGGAAAAGCCGACCCAGAATATCCTTGAGGAGAACCTCTTCCCCACCAAAGAGATGGGCACAGCCGGTGATATCGAGGAAGAGCCCGTCCGGTCCGTCCAAGGCCACGAGGGGAGTATAGCGGTCGCACCAGTCGGCGATGGCTTCGATGAGCGCCTGATCCGCCGCTTCGTCCTCGTCCACGACAGCGATTGCCGGAAACATGGCGCGCGCTTCCGCCAGCCCCTGCCCTCGCCTCAGGCCGAAGCGTTCCGAAACCTCGTCGAGCGCCGTGAGCCGCATGGCATTGTCACGCCGCCCGGCACAGAGGATCGGCGGATGCTCAGGACGCCCTTTCGAACGCCATGATATGCCCCAGAGCCGGCGTGCGATCCGGTCGGTCGGCAGATGCGGGAAGACCAGTGCCAGAATGCGCTGGCGGGGTGCGGAAAGAGAAAATCTCTCCTGCTTTGGAATTGAGGGAAAATTGACGGTCATGAGGGTTCCACTCCAAAAGGAAGGAGAGCGGAGCCGGATTGCGGCTCTTCTCCAAAGTGAGACGGAAAACGGGATGACCGATGCTGCCGCCAAGCACGGATCCATCCGGAAGACGCCGCCCGGAGGCCGGCGCCGGTTCGGTAAGAAAGCGAAAGGAAGCGCTGCTCGCCTCTTCCTCACCCGCATGCCGCAGAAGAAAAAGCGGTCGCCCCGCCGCCTTTGTCCGAAGGTTCAGCCTCCGGCTTTCGGTAAGGCCGAAATTCTTGAGATTGCCGCGGATTTCAAGAATAGTGGCGGAAAGCGCCCTGCTTGCCAGTGCCGTTTCCGCAAGCCATAGCGCCTCATCCAGCTTTCGCGGCGATGCATAGAGAACCTCGTGAGGCTTCAATCCGAACTGCCTGAGACCCGGCGCATAAGGAGCGCCCGCCTCCTGCCTGGAGACGGCGTCACCGATCCACAGAACAGGCCCTCCACTGACCTCCCTTCCCTTAAGATGAGACACGAGCGCGAAGGTGAACCCGCTTGCCGCGCCTGCATCTCCCATCAATCGTGTGCGGACTTCCGTAATTCCATCAAGCGGCAAACCGCCCTCCAAGGCGACATCCAGAGGATCTATGCCGAAGGGAAGACGAAGCTGTTTTATCTTGGCTTTTTCGCATTCCGGGTTTTCGGCAGCCTGCGCCTGTTCTGCCGCGGCAAGGGCTGGCAGGGATTTCCCCTCCAGTCGGGCGATCTGTGCGCGCAGGGCAAAAAGTCTCTCCTGCGCCGTGGCGTTCTCGGCCATGGCGTCAGCTCCATCCACATATGTTCACTTTATGTTCTTAGAGATTCCAGAGGTCGAGAGAAGAGTCAACAGAAGAGTCTCAGGAATCTTTTCCTCTTCCGATAGGCCAATGATTCTTCTCTCGAAAAATATCTTCGGAGGCACTATATGGGCCTGATCAGAAGGAGAGCCCATGGCCCGTATTGACCAGACCGACGATTGGCAGGATCGCCACGCGCCGACGATCAGCACGTTCGAGTCGCTAGCGATCGATGCTTATGGTCATCTGCCGGAGGAATTCCGGGCGCTCACGACCAATCTCACCATCGAGATCGAAGAATTTCCGGACGACGAGGTTTTCGAGGATATGGCACTCGAAACCCCCTTCGACCTCCTTGGCCTGTTCGAAGGCCGCGGCATTTCCGAACGTTTCAACATGGAAACGGGCGAACTGCCGAATCGCATCCGGCTCTACCGGCGTCCCATCCTGGACTATTGGGCCGAGAACGAGGAAACCCTGGGCGATATCATCACCCATGTGCTGATCCACGAGATCGGTCACCATTTCGGCCTGAGCGATGATGACATGGAGCGCATCGAAGCCAGCGCCGACGCCGCCGCACAGCGCTGACTAGACCTGGCACTCACTGCTCGCCAAGCTTCATGTCCGGATGATAATCCTTCCCCTCCACGGTTTTGGTGACCGCCTGTCCGCACTGCATTTCGCCGGTCGTGGCGTTGAAGGCATAGGTCGGCGAACCATGAAGCTCCCACCCCTTGTTCAGCGCAGCCGTCACCTTGTGACAGAAGGAAGCGTCGTCGGGACCGGTGAGAAGACGGTAGAGTTTCATGAGGATTTCTTTCGTTCGGCTAGGAATTTCACCTTGGCGACAAGTTTCTCGGCCTCCGCAAGGTGAAGGCGTTCGACCATCTGGCCGTTGAGGTTGATCACATTGAGATGGCGCGCTTCCGGCTCAGCAAAAGCGGCAATGATCGTTTCAGCGTCTTTCACCGCTTCCGGATCGGGTCCGAAATGCCGGTTCGCGAGTTCGATTTGGGTGGGATGGATCAGCATTTTTCCGGAAAAACCCATGGCGCGGCCTTGCCGACATTCTGTCTCGAGAGCCTCCGTGTCCCGGAAATCATTGAAGACACTGTCGATGACATCGATGCCATGGGCCCGGCCCGCCAGCACGATCTGCATGAGCCAGGGCACAAGATAGGCACGACCCGGCTGCGACAGCACCCCGGTTTCCTTGCGCAGGTCGTTGAGACCAACGACGAAACACTTGATCCGTTCATCGGCAGCCGCAATCACTGATGCATTCAAGACGCCCCTCGGCGTTTCGATCATCGCCCAGATGGCAAGATCGTCCGGGGACCCGGCTTCCGAAAGAATATCCGCCACGGACTGCACCTCGGCCACGTGCTCGACCTTGGGAATCAGCACCACATCCGGAGAGATCTCCACCGCAAGATCCATGTCCGCCCTGCCGAATTCGGTCTCGAGCGCATTGATGCGGAGGATGCGCTCCACTCCCTGCAGCGGTTTTTCCTTAAACAGGCGGCGCAGGTTCTCACGTGCCTCGGCTTTCTTTTCCGGCGCGACGGAATCTTCAAGATCGAAGATGACGGCATCGCAGTCGAGATTCCGGACCTTCTCCAACGCTCTATGGTTGCTGGCCGGCACGCTTAGAACCGAACGGCGAAGACGAACGGGGGAAAAATTGATGTCGGTCAAGGAGATCATCACGACTTTCTGCCAATCTTTTGAGGTCTCGGCAATACCGCATTGCGCAAAACCCCTTGCAAGAAAGGGCGCAAGGGCCCACATTCTTCGATGAGAAAGGTTTGGATCATGCATAACATTCGCGTTTTCTTCGTCATCATATCGGCAATTGCCGTGCTCGCCATGGCAGCGCTTCTGACGGCATCGCTAACTGTCGCCTTTGCCGGTATTCTTGCAGTTCTTTCCATCGGACGAGCGCTTTCGGCCCGGCTGAAACCAGTTCCGGTGCGGGCGAAGGCAGATAAGCGCGAGATGCATGTCTGGAACGACGGACGCGGAACGATCATAGACCTGTAGTCCGGAAACGCCCCTTAAAGGCAAATGCGCTGAAAACCAGCGCATCAGCGTACCGGTTCCAGGCAAACAGCCCTTCAAATCCTTGCGGATTTGTTTTATGGCAGCTTCCGCAGATTAGTCCATGTGGAGGCAGATCGTGGAAAAGTTCACCAAACTCACCGGCGTCGCAGCGCCGCTTCCGGTCGTGAATATCGATACGGACATGATCATTCCGAAGGACTACCTCAAGACGATCAAGCGCACCGGCCTCGGCAAGGGTCTCTTTGCGGAAGCCCGCTATAACGAAGACGGCGCTGAAAACCCGGATTTCGTGCTGAACAAGCCGGCATACAGAAATGCCAAGATTCTGGTTGCCGGTGACAATTTCGGCTGCGGCTCTTCCCGTGAGCATGCGCCCTGGGCGCTTCTCGATTTCGGCATTCGCTGCGTCATCTCCACGAGCTTCGCGGACATCTTCTACAATAACTGTTTCAAGAACGGCATCCTGCCGATCGTCGTCAGCCCGGAAAACCTGGAAAAGCTGATGGACGATGCCGAGCGCGGCTCGAACGCCATCCTCTCTGTCGATCTGGAAGCGCAGGAAATCACCGGTCCGGACGGCGGTTCGATCCATTTCGACATCGATCCCGGCCGTCGCCACATCATGCTCGAAGGCCTCGACGATATCGCCTCGACCATGAAGAGCGATGCCGCAATCAGCAGCTTCGAGACCAAGAACCGCACCGAGCGCCCCTGGCTCTGATCAGGACACGCTCTCATGGTCAAGCGGATCTCCTCCGGATCGCCTTTCGAAACGCGGATCGGTTATTCACGCGCCGTCGTGGACCGGGACATGGTCTACGTCTCCGGCACGACCGGCTATGATTATGCAAAGATGGAAATGCCAGACGATGTTGCGGCCCAGACGCGCAACGCGCTAGGCACCATCGAAAAAGCCCTGAAGGAAGCCGGAAGCGGTCTGCAGGACGTCCTGCGTGTGCGTTACTACCTGGTCGATATGGCCGACTATGACGCCGTCGTGGATGTGCTCGGCGCAACCTTTTCCGAAATCCGACCCGCCGCGACCATGGTCGTCTGCGGTCTCACCACGCCTGAAATGAAAATCGAGATCGAAGTCACCGCCCGCGTCGGCGCCGGCAGTTCCTGAACCTTTCCAGCCTCGTCCTCGACAGGCTCGGACGAGGTTTCGCCAGGCGCGAGATCCGCGCGGGAGGACCTGAGCCTGCAAAAACCAAGGACACCACAAGATATGGCAAAGAACCTCTTCCTCCTTCCCGGCGACGGTATCGGCCCTGAGGCCATGGGCGAAGTCCGCAAGATCATCGCCCACATGAACAGCGCCATGCAGGCCGATTTCGCGCTCGACGAAGGCTTGGTCGGGGGCTGCGCCTATGACGCTCACGGCGTCGCCATTTCCGAGGAAGACATGGCCAAGGCCATGGAGGCGGATGCCGTGCTCTTCGGCGCCGTCGGCGGACCGAAATGGGATCACGTTCCTTACGAGGTTCGCCCGGAAGCCGGTCTGCTGCGCCTGCGCAAGGACCTGGAGCTCTTCGCCAATCTGCGGCCCGCCATCTGCTATCCGGCGCTCGCGTCTGCTTCGTCTCTGAAGCCGGAACTGGTCGAAGGCCTCGACATTCTGATCGTTCGGGAATTGACTGGCGGCGTTTACTTCGGCGAACCGAAGGAAATCATCGATCTCGGGAATGGACAAAAGCGCGGCATCGACACGCAGGTCTACGATACCTATGAGATCGAGCGCATCGCCGGCGTTGCCTTCGAGCTTGCCCGCACCCGCAGCAATGCAGTCTGCTCCATGGAAAAGCGCAACGTCATGAAGTCCGGCGTGCTCTGGAACCAGGTGGTCACCGAGACTCACAAGCGCTCCTATTCAGAGGTAAAGCTCGAGCATATGCTGGCCGATGCCGGCGGCATGCAGCTGGTGCGCCAGCCGAAGCAGTTCGATGTCATCGTCACCGACAACCTGTTCGGCGACATGCTCTCCGACGTCGCGGCCATGCTGACCGGCTCGCTCGGCATGCTGCCGTCCGCCTCGCTCGGCGCACCCGATACCAAGACCGGCAAGCGCAAGGCGCTCTATGAGCCGGTACACGGCTCGGCACCTGACATCGCCGGCAACGGCATTGCCAATCCGATCGCAATGATCGCCTCCTTTGCCATGTGCCTGCGTTATTCCTTCAATATGGTCAAGGAAGCGGACAATCTGGAAAAGGCGATCGCCAACGTGCTGGATCAGGGCATCCGCACCGGCGACATCATGGCCGAGGGCTGCCGCCAAGTCGGTACGTCCGAAATGGGCGACGCGATCCTCAAGGAGTTCGTCAGCCTCTCCGCCTGATGCCCATACCGGTCTTTCCGCACAGTGCGGAAAGACCTTTCGCCGTTTTGTTTTCAGCATCTGGCTACCCATATCGAGAAATCTATGGGAGAGAGCGCGGAGATCGCTCCCGCGCCACGGATAGAGGCCGATGAAACGGACAATCGAAAAACTGAAATACCGCCGCTATCGCTACCATCCAGGGTCTTCCTCGCCCCGGTTGTGGCCCTATGCGCTGGTTACGGTCAACCTGATCCTGATCGCCTTTTTCCTGCTGGATGCCCCCGTCGGTTCCTATGCGGCTCATACCCGCAATCTTCTGAAACCTTTCGGAGAAACCATTACCGACCTCGGCAAGTCCGGCTGGATCCTGTTTGGAAGCGCCATCATTTTCTTCGAGGCGCTCGCCGTCATCCGGCTTGCGCCGACGCTGAAGGCGCGCTTCCAGGCGATGCTTGTCAGCCATATGGCCATCTACCTCTTCCTCTGCGTTGCCGGCTCCGGGCTGGCGGCCAATCTCTTGAAGCGCATCATCGGGCGGGCGCGCCCTGTTCTTTACGAACAGTGGTCTTCATACGGGTTCAATCCCTTTTCCGGCTCCCGCTTCGAGAGTTTTCCCTCCGGCCATGCCACGACCGTCGGCGCCTTCCTGATGGCCATGGCCATCCTTGCCCCGCCTTACAGACTTCTCTTTCTGGTCATGAGCCTTTGGGTCGGCTTTTCACGCGTCATCGTTGCCGCCCATTATCCGAGCGACGTGGTCGCCGGCCTTTCCTTTGGCGCCTGGTTCTCGATCCTCACGGCGATTGCCTTCTCCCGTTACGGCCTGCTGTTCAGGCAGGAACCGGACGGATGGCCGGTTTTGCGCCGACCGATACCCTTGATCATGCGCCCCGATCGCGTAAACGCACCTTTCCCGCCACGCGGAACGCCTCCAGCGCGTGAGGAGAAGGCTTGAAAGAAATGAAAAACCCGGCGCAGAAACTGCGCCGGGCTTTTTCGTTATCGGTTCCTTCCGGTGAAAGACTATTCCGCGTGGATATCGCGATCCTTCGTTTCAGGCAGGAAGAGCAAGCCGATCACCAGTGTGATGCCGGCAAATACGATCGGGTACCAGAGGCCAAAGTAGATATCGCCCTTGGCGGCACTCATTGCGAATGCCGTCGCCGGCAGAAGGCCACCGAACCAGCCGTTGCCGATATGGTAGGGCAGCGACATGCCGGTGTAGCGGATGCGGGTCGGGAAGAGTTCAACCAGCAGGGCCGCGATCGGGCCATAGACCATGGTGACATAGATCACCAGAACCGTCAGGATGGCGATGATCGCTACCCAATTGACCGCCTGCGGATCAGCCACCATCGAGAAGGTGCCGGAGTTCGGGACAGTGTAGACTGCCATCTCGGTCACGCCAGTGGCTTCTTCTGCAGTCAGCAGCTTCTGTGTCACGAGGTCGGGACCTGCAACTGAAGCCTTGTTGCCGGCGCGAACGGCGGCTGCATCGAGCTTCAGTTCCGGATTTGCCGCAATGAAGGCATCAAGCTTTGCGTCCGGCACCTTCGAGGCAGCGCGTGCCAGCGGATAACCGCTCGCCTGCAGTGCAACGTTCACCTGCTTCTGGAATGCTCCATCCTTGGCCTTTGCATCAGCGCCGGCAGCGACGGCGTCATAGCTGGTGATCGTCGCATCGCCGATCTTCACGGTGGCCGGCGTACCGGCTGGACCGGCAACGACCTCGTAAGGCACCGAATTGCGGGTCAGGTACGAAGTCGCAATGTCGCAGGACGTGGTGAACTTTGCTGTACCTGTCGGGTTGAACTGGAACTTGCAGTCGCCCGGAGCCGCCGTCACCGTCGCCCGCACACTTGCCTGGGCTTGCGCCAGAGCCGGATTGCCGGCCCAGGTCATGGCCTTGAACAGCGGGAAGTAGGTCACCATGGCCAGAAGCAGACCTGCCATGATGATCGGCTTGCGGCCGATCTTGTCGGAAAGCCAGCCGAAGAAGACGAAGAAGCCGGTGCCCAGAAGAAGCGAGGCAGCAACCATCAGGTTCGCGGACTGCGCATCAACCTTGAGAATGTTCTGCAGGAAGAACAAGGCGTAGAACTGGCCGGAATACCAGACGACGGCCTGACCGACCACTGCGCCGAACAGAGCGAGAAGCGCGATCTTCGCGTTCCGCCACTGGCCGAATGCCTCTGTGAGCGGAGCCTTGGACCCCTTGCCTTCTTCCTTCATCTTCTTGAAGGCAGGCGACTCGTTCATCTTCAGACGAATCCAGACCGACACTCCGAGCAGGATGACCGAAAGGAGGAACGGAATGCGCCATCCCCAGGCAGCAAAGGCTTCACGACCCATGATCAACTGGACGCCGAGAATGACGACCAGCGACAGGAACAGACCGAGGGTAGCCGTGGTCTGAATCCACGAGGTGAAAAAGCCGCGCCGGCCATGCGGCGCATGTTCCGCCACGTAGGTCGCAGCACCACCGTATTCGCCGCCCAGCGCCAGACCCTGCAGCATGCGCAGCGCGATCAGCAGGATCGGAGCAGCGATGCCGATCGAAGCTGCGCCGGGCAGAATGCCGACCAGGAAGGTCGAAAGACCCATGATCAGAATGGTGACGAGGAAGGTGTATTTGCGGCCGACGAGGTCGCCAAGACGGCCGAACACAAGCGCGCCGAAAGGGCGCACCAGGAAGCCTGCGGCGAAAGCCAGGAGCGCAAAGATGTTTCGGGTGGTTTCCGGATATTGGCTGAAGAAGGCAGCGCCGATGAAGGTTGCCAGTGAGCCGTAAAGATAGAAGTCGTACCATTCGAAAACAGTGCCGAGCGAGGAGGCGAAGATAACCTTCTTCTCCTCTCGCGTCATACCGCCGGTTCTTACCTCGGCAGTCGTTGCGACATTTGCCATTGTCGTCCTCCCAAAGAATAAACTCGCGTGCCGGCTCCCATGTCCTTTCCCTCCTGGACATGGATAGGGCGACGCATTGTCGCAGATTGGCAGAATTCGAGGCAAAGGAAGAGAGATGCTTTGGGATTATGACTTTCGTCTAATACCGGGGCACCGGGCGTAATGAAATATCTCAGCAAGGAGGGATGACATTGCTCTTGTTACCTGCGGTTCAAGCCATCGCTTGACTCATGACGAAAATCTTCTAAACACCTTCGCGAACGGAAAGACACATCTATGCGTGCTCGCGAATTCGACATCGCTGCCTTTGCACTGCCGGCTGCTCAGCTCGGGCAGCGGGCATGTTTTTCCGCTTTCTCTAAAACCATGGCCAAAACGACGACGAAAACCGTCTGACGTCTCTGGCCGCCGCTCTCTCCCCGGCAAGGCCGGGGACCAGGAATACGCGGACGAAATCCCGCGGCTTCCCCCTCACCGGATCGAGGAGAGACAGAAAGAGAGCAAAAAATGGGTTTCAAGATTGCAGTCGCTGGGGCAACCGGCAATGTCGGCAGGGAAATGCTGACAATTCTTTCCGAACGCGGCTTTCCGGCGGGTGAGGTCGTGGCACTTGCTTCCGCTCGTTCCCAGGGAACCGATGTTTCTTACGGCGACCGTACGCTGAAGGTTTCCAATCTCGAAAACTACGACTTTTCCGACACCGATATCTGCCTGATGTCGGCCGGCGGCGAGATATCCAAGAAGTGGTCCCCGAAGATCGGCGCCCAGGGCTGCGTCGTCATCGATAACTCGTCTGCTTGGCGCTACGACTCCGAAGTGCCTCTGATCGTGCCGGAAGTGAACCCGGATGCGATCGACGGGTTTACCAGGAAGAACATCATTGCCAACCCGAATTGCTCGACTGCTCAGCTCGTCGTCGCGCTGAAGCCACTCCACGACTTCGCCAAGATCAAGCGCGTCGTCGTTTCCACCTACCAGTCCGTTTCCGGTGCCGGTAAGGAAGGCATGGACGAGCTCTTCACCCAGACCCGCGCCGTCTTCGTCGCCGATCCCGTCGAGACGAAGAAGTTCACGAAGCGCATTGCCTTCAACGTCATCCCGCATATCGATGTCTTCATGGAAGACGGTTATACGAAGGAAGAGTGGAAGGTCCTGGCCGAGACGAAGAAGATGCTTGATCCGAAGATCAAGGTAACGTGCACTGCCGTGCGCGTCCCCGTCTTCATCGGTCACTCGGAATCAGTCAACATCGAGTTCGAAAACGAGATCACCGCTGACCAGGCCCGCGATATCCTGCGCGAAGCGCCGGGCTGCCTGGTGATCGACAAGCACGAAAACGGCGGCTACATCACGCCTTACGAGTGCGCCGGGGAAGATGCCACCTACATCTCCCGCATTCGCGAAGACGCAACGGTCGAGAACGGTCTCAATATGTGGGTCGTTTCGGACAACCTGCGTAAGGGTGCAGCGCTGAACGCAGTGCAGATTGCCGAGCTGCTCGTGAACAGGGGCCTGATCAAGCCACGCAAGGCGGCAGCCTGAAAGCACTAAATTTATTAAACATGTTCGGATAAAAGACCCTGCCAGAAATGGCGGGGTTTCCCCGGCGAATCATCGCCCATCACGAACTGTTCATGAACGGGTGAGTTGCGAATGGTCGCTGCCCCCGTCATAAGGCCGAAAATACCTCCCCGGACGCTGCGACCAAGCGATCCGGCTGACCACGGATTTACTGTATGAAGAAGATTTTGCTGGCAGGACTGATTGCAACCGGTTTCGTGACCACCACTCCGGCTTTTGCAGCGCTTCAATGCGGTAACGACTCATCCGGCTTTGCGCGCTGGGTCGACGAGTTCAAGCGCGTCGCTCCGGGGAATGGCGTCAGCCCGTCGGTGGTGGAAAAGGCCTTCGCCGGCATCGCCTACAATCGCGAAACGATCCGAGCCGATCGTGGCCAGAAAAGTTTCAAGCTCTCCTTTGACGAATTCATGCGCAAACGCGGCGGGGCTGCCATCATCTCCCGCGGCAAGAGCATGAAGTCCGGCAACGCATCCCTCTTTGCGTCGATCGAGCGCCGCTACGGCGTACCGGCCGGACCGCTCCTTGCCATCTGGGGCATGGAGACCGGCTTCGGTGGCTTCATGGGCAATCAGCATACGCTATCGGCCGTTGCAACGCTTGCTTACGACTGCCGCCGCTCAGCCTATTTCACGGAGCAGCTCTACGCCGCTCTCCAGCTTGTCGGCCGCGGTGACCTGAGCACCTCGGCGAAGGGTGCGGCTCACGGCGAGATCGGCCAGACCCAATTCCTGCCGCTGAACGTCGTACGTTACGGCGCCGATGGGGATGGGGATGGCCACGTCGACATGGTCCGCTCGCGCGCCGACGCGCTTGCCTCGACCGCCAACTTCCTGCGCGGCCATGGCTGGCGAGCCGGCGCCGGGTATCAGCCCGGAGAACCGAACTTCTCTGCCATCCAGGGCTGGAATGCTGCGAGCGTCTATCAGCAGGCAATCGCCCACATCGGCGCCCGGATCGATGGTCAGTAATTCAGCAAAGTGAAGGTCAGGCCGACGCCTGCTCGGCCTGAAGCCGCGACTCGTCCAGGTCCGGACGAATGAAATCGCCGTTCTCGTTCATCACCCACAATTCGCCGGTCGAGATGTCGAACCAGGCGCCGTGAATGCTGAGTTCGCCCTTCTCGCAACGTTTGCGCACAAACGGGAATGTCTCGAGATTGGCGATCGAATTGCGGATCGATACCCGTTCAAGCGCCGTCTGCCGCTCCGCCTGGGTCATGAAATCGTTGCTTTGGATCAGTTCGGCCGCTGGCCGGACCAGCGCCATCCACCGGCCGATGAAATCGCCGGGCGAAAGCGGCTCCATCGCCGGATCGAGCGCCGCCCGAATACCGCCGCAGCGACCATGACCCATGACGACGATATTCTCGATTTCCAACACCTGCACCGCATATTCCAGCGCCGCCGAGGTGGCGTGAAACTGGCTGTCCGGCTCGTAGGGCGGCACCATGTTGGCGACGTTGCGGACCACGAAAAGTTCGCCCGGGCCGCAATCGAAAATGGTTTCCGGCGCAGCGCGAGAATCGCAACAGGCAATGAGAAGCGCATGGGGCTTCTGTCCGGTTTCCGCCAGCACGCGGTAGCGTTCGCGTTCGTCGGTGTAGCGCCCGCTCATGAAGCTGCGGTAACCCGCCAGAAGTCTGTCTGGAAAATCCATCATGGGGAAAGGATTATAGCGCCGGCGGCCCAATATCAACGGTGATTGTGCAGTTGCTAAGATGAAAGCCGCATCAACGTTTCGCCCGCTGCAGCGGGTGCACGAGCCTGCGCATCTGTACCATCGCCATCGGCGTGGAAAGGCTGGAAGCATCCGTCTCCAATGTCAGTTCGTCTCCTCCTCGCTTGGCCGTGCGCGCGAGAATCTCGAAAACGCTGGCCGTTGCGAGCTGCAACGCCTTTTCCTCATCCATGCCGGCCAGAATACGCCCCAGGAAAAGGGCGCTGAGGAGATCGCCGAGACCGTTCGGCGGATTGTCGATCAGCCGATGCTCGGCGAGCAATGCATGTTTACCGGTGAGATAGAGATTGCCGGTACCGCCTGCCATCATCGGAACGGCAGAGGTGACCAGGATGCGCGGCGGTCCCAGCGCGATCGCGGCGTCCATGATCTCGTTGTTGGTTTCCAGCGGCGCTCCGGAAAGCCAGGCAAGCTCGTAACGATTGGGCGTCGCGATGGTGGCAAGCGGAATAAGCTCGTCGCGGATCGCCTCTGCGGTCGGCTGTGGGATATAGAGCCCGCCGAGATCGCCCATCACCGGGTCGCAGACATAGAGGAGCTGCGGATTTTTCTCCCTCAAGGCCCGGATCAGCCGTGCCACCGAGCGCGGTTGGGCGGCGTTGCCGAAATAGCCCGTCAGGACGGCCTTCACCTCACCGAGCCATGGCGCACGAATGAGATCGTCTATAGCTTTGTCGAAATCTGATTCGTGGAAAGTCAGCCTCGTGGAAGGCCCATGACCCGGATGCCAGGGAAGAACGATGGTCGGCATTGCCCACACTGGATATCCAAGCGTTTCCAAGGCGAAGACGGCGGCGCGATTGCCGACAGAGCCGCGAATGACGTGGCTGGAAATGACGATGACGGCATTGCTGTTGTCCTGCATGAGTCTGGTTTCCGACTTCGATGGCCTGTTGATGGTTTCTTCGCACGGCTGTGTCAATAATAGTCCAAAAGAATGCGGCAACCTGGCATGTGGACATGGATCGGCCACGTTGCGACAAGATGACAGAGCATGAAATAATTCGGCTCAATCGAAAAAGGGGAGGGGGAAATGGCCGTCAGGCAGAATCCGAAGCGTGAAAAACAGATCGAAAACGCGCGTAAGGTTGCCGCTCAAGACAAGGGACCGTTTCTCGATCCCGTCATCCTGTTTGGCCGGGCCAGCAATGACGACCTCGAGAACTATACTCCTGAAATGTTGGCCCTGTCGGCAAGACATGCGGCCGAACGGCTGAATGCCTGGACGCGGGTGAGGGCTGACATCACGGTAACGCCGGTAGCCGGCGTCGAGCCCAAAGGGGTCCCGGTTTCCGTCTTGACGATCGTCGATCGGAACATGCCTTTCCTCTTCGATTCGGTCATGGGTGAGGTGACGGCCACCCATCGTGACCTGGTGATGGCAGTCCATCCGATACTGCTTCTTGAGCCCGGCAAGGAGCCGGTGCTGCGCTCCAATGAGAATCCCGGGAATCCGGCTCATCACGTAAGTCTCATCCAGATCCATATCGCTCCGCTGACGAAAGAACAGTCGACGGCGCTGTGCGAGCGCCTTCGTTACATCCTCGATCAGGTGCATCTGTCTATCTCCGACTGGAGCGCGATGCTGGATGTTCTCAAAGGCGCGGCCGGCCAACTCCACAACTCCATGAGCCGCAGGAAGGTCGATCGCGAAGAGGCGCTCGCATTCCTGGAATGGCTGCGCGACGACAATTTCACCTTTCTCGGCATGCGGGAATACGTCTATTCCGGCAAGGGTCCGGAAGCAAAGGTGGAGCGCGGCAAAGGGCGTGGCCTCGGCATATTGTCAGATCCGGACGTCCTGGTGCTGCGCCAGGGCAAGGACGCCGTGACGACCACGCCGGAAATCCTCGAATTTCTCGACGGACCGGATTTTCTCATCGTCACGAAAGCAAACGTGAAGTCCGTCGTCCACCGTCGCGCCTATATGGACTATATCGGCGTCAAGCGGTTCGACGAGAATGGCGAAGTCGTCGGAGAGCTGCGCATCGTCGGCCTCTTCACCGCCACCGCCTATACCCACTCCGTTCGCGATATCCCGCTCCTGCGCGCCAAGACGGCCAGGATCGAGGAGCACTTCGGCTTCGACCCGGACAGCCATTCGGGCCGCATGCTGGCAAATACGCTGGAATCCTATCCGCGTGACGATCTTTTCCAGATCGACACCGACCTGCTGGCTCGCTTCTGCGAGCAGATCATGGAATTGAGCGAACGGCCTCGGGTACGCGCACTGCCTCGCATCGACCATTTCGATCGTTTCGTCTCTGTGATCATCTACGTTCCACGCGAAGATTACAATTCGCTGGTGCGCGAAAAGGTCGGCGACTACCTCGCAAATATCTACGAAGGCCATGTCTCTGCCTATTATCCGGCCTTTCCGGAAGGCGGCTTGGCCCGCGTGCATATGATCGTAGGCCGGCGCGGGGGCAAAACCCCACGCATTCCGCAGGCAAAGCTCGAAGAGGCAATCCGGCTTATCGCAACGCCTTGGGAGGATCGTTTCGCCGCCCTGGCAAAGCAAGGCCCGCGCCTCTCCGTAACGCAGGCTTTCCAGGAAGCTTTTTCGCCCGAGGAGACCTTCGACGATCTTCCGGATATCGTCGCCTGTGCTGCCGGTGAGACGATCCGCATCGCCTTCTATCGCCGCCCCGCCGATACTCCCAACACCGTTTCGCTGAAAATCTTCCACCAGGGCCGACACCTCTCGCTCTCCCGCCGTGTGCCGCTTCTCGAAAACCTGGGGTTCCACGTCGTCAGCGAGCAGACTTTCGAGCTCTATGTCGGGCCGGAGAATGACCGCAAACTGGTCGTGCTGCACGACATGGAACTGCAGGTCAACGATGCGCGGGAAATTGAGCTCCCCCGTGAAGGTCTGTTGTTGGAGGAGGCGTTCCTTTCGGCATTCGAAGGCATGATCGACAATGACGGCCTGAACCGGCTGGTGCTGCTCGCCGGACTGTCCGCACGGGAAGTCACCGTGCTGCGGGCCTATTCCCGATATCTTCGACAGACCGGCATCGTCTATTCGCAGAACTATATCGCCGACACGCTGAACAAATATCCCGCCATTTCGGCCGCCATCTTCCGTCTCTTCCGCGATGGCTTCAATCCGAAGCTTGGCGAGAAGGTGCGACTGAAGAAACTCACGGAAATCCACTCCGAGATCGAAGCCGCTCTCGGCAATGTCCCGAACCTCGACGAGGACCGGACGCTGCGTCGTTTCGTCAATGCCGTCGATGCCACCCTGCGGACGAACTACTTCCAGCGCGACGCTCAAGGCGCGCCAAGACGGATGCTGGCCTTCAAGCTCGATCCGAAGCTGCTTGACGGGCTGCCCGAGCCGAGACCGTTCCGCGAGATCTTTGTCTACGGCACCGAGGTTGAAGGCGTGCATCTACGCTTCGGGAGGGTTGCTCGTGGCGGTTTGCGCTGGTCGGATCGCGGCGAAGATTACCGAACCGAGGTCCTGGGCCTCGTGAAGGCGCAGCAGGTAAAGAACGCGGTCATCGTGCCGGTCGGAGCCAAGGGCGGCTTCTTCCCCAAAATGCTGCCCCTCGGCGGCTCTCGCGACGAAATCTTCAACGCCGGGCGGGACGCCTACAAGACCTATATCAGGACACTGCTCTCCATCACCGACAACATCGTCGATGGCGAGATCGTAGCGCCGGCAAATACGTTGCGCATCGACGGCGACGACCCATATTTCGTTGTTGCCGCCGACAAGGGCACCGCCACCTTCTCGGATACCGCCAACGGATTGGCCCAGGAAGCCGGCTTCTGGCTGGACGATGCCTTCGCCTCCGGAGGCTCTGCCGGTTATGACCATAAGAAGATGGGCATCACCGCGCGCGGCGCTTGGGAAGCCGTCAAGCGGCTTTTCCGGGAGAAGGACATCGATATCCAGACCACCCCCTTCACCGTGGCGGGCGTCGGAGACATGTCAGGCGACGTCTTCGGCAACGGGATGCTACTGTCCCGCAAGATCAGGCTCATCGCGGCCTTCGATCACCGCGACATCTTCATCGATCCCGATCCGGACACCGAAAAATCCTTTGTTGAACGCGAACGGCTCTTCGCCCTGCCGCGATCGAGCTGGCAGGATTACGACCGGACGACGATGTCCAAAGGCGGCATGATCATTTCTCGAACCGAGAAAGCCGTTAAGCTGACTACGGAAGCGGCGGCGGCGATCGGCATCGACAAGACGACAGCGACACCTTTCGAGATCATGACGGCGATCCTGAAGAGCCCGGTCGACCTGCTCTGGTTCGGCGGTATCGGCACATATATCAAGGCCGCTTCCGAAGCAGACATCGACGTCGGCGACCGCGCCAACGATTCCATCCGCGTCACGGCGGCCGAGATACGTGCGAGCGTGATCGGCGAGGGCGCCAATCTCGGCGTCACCCAAAAGGGCCGCATCGCCTATTCGCTAGCCGGCGGGCGCTGCAATTCGGACGCGATCGACAATTCCGCAGGCGTCAATTCCTCGGACGTCGAGGTGAATATCAAGATCGCGCTCAATTCGGCGATGCAGGGCGGCCGGTTGACGCGGGAGAAGCGCAACCAGCTTCTCGCCTCGATGACCGACGAGGTTGCAGGCCTCGTGCTGCGCAACAATTACCTTCAACCGCTGGCGATCTCCCTGACCGAAAGAAAAGGCGTCGCCAACCGGGAAGAGCTGTCGCGCCTCATGTCGGTGCTGGAAAGCCAGGGCCTCCTGAACCGTAAGGTGGAGACGCTTCCCGATGATAGCGAGCTGGCCGAACGGTATGCCTCCAACCGCCCGCTGACCCGACCGGAAATCGGCATTCTCCTCTCCTATTCGAAGATCGTCCTGTTCGACGCATTGATCGATAGCTCGATCCCGGACGACCCTTATTTTTCTGCCATCCTGAAGGCCTACTTCCCTGCGAAGATGCAGAAGCCTTACGCAGCCGATATCGAGAATCACCGCCTGCATCGGGAGATCGTGGCAACCGCCTTGGCCAATGAGACCATCAACCGCGGTGGACCCGGCTTCGTGCAGTTGATGAGCGACGTGACGGGTGCGGCGGCGTCCAATGTCGTCAAGGCAGCCTTTCTGGCACGCGATAGTTTCGACTTGCCGAAGCTATGGGCCGAAATCGATGCATTGGACGGCAAGATTTCGGGTCAGGTGCAGAACGATCTCTACGCTCGCACCAGCCTGATCTTCGCTGAAGCCACGCGACTCATTCTACAGACCCAGGTGGGCGCCGGGGATATGGCCGGAGCCATGAGCCGGCTCAGAGCTGCAATCAAGGGCCTGCGATCCTCCATCACCGCAGGAACCATTCTGGAAACCGCCTCACAGGCGGCGGAACTTGAAGCCCAGGGCGTTCCTCCGGCGGTCGCACGGGAAATCCTGCTGTTGCCCACCCTGGTTCTCCTGCCCGAGATCATGCTGGTTGCCGACCGCACCGGCGAGACCATGGCGCGCGCGACGGAGAGCTATTTTGCGGTAACGGACACTTTCCGCATCAACCGACTGATCGGTGCCGGCGAGCGCATTGCCACCTCGGACCATTATGAGAGCTTGGCGCTTTCGCGCAGCCTGCTGCAGATCGCCTCGGCCCGGCGCGACATCATCATTGCCGCCCTCACCGCCCATCCAAAGGAAAAGAAGCCGCTGGAAGCCTGGGTCGGTAATGACCGGATGCGGGTGAACCGGATCGGAGCGGAACTGATGGCCTTGAGCGAGGGCAGCGATCTCACGCTTCCCAAGATCACCGTAGCCGCCGGGCTTCTCGGAGACCTCGCACGCGAACCGGCAATTTAGCCAAAAAAGGAGGAACCGCTGGTCATCCGGCGGCCTCCAACATGATCGTGGGATTTTCAGGCGGGGCATAACACAGCTAGGTCGCCTCGGGAATTTTTACCAGAACGAGCTTCATTGCCTGGAAGAGGCTTTGAGCGCGCTGACGCGGGGGGAAGATGGCTGTTCGTGGGATTGAGGGAGCGCCGGCGAGATCCAGCCGGCGCGGGATCTGGGGCTGGATGCTCTTCGACTGGGCCGCCCAGCCTTTCTTCACCGTCGTCACCACCTTCGTCTTCGGCCCTTATTTCGTCGCTCGATTGACCAGCGATCCTGTCTCGGCGCAGGCGGCCTGGAGCAACATGGCGACGATCTCCTCGATCACAATCGCCATCCTCTCGCCGATCCTCGGTGCGATCGCCGATCAATCGGGTCCGAGAAAGCCATGGATCGCGTTTTTCGCGGCCGTCAAAATCACCTGCGTCTCAATGCTGTGGTTCGCGGCACCGGGCTCGCCGATCATATGGCCGCTGATCTTCATGATCCTGGCCTCGGTCGCAGCCGAGTTTTCCACCGTCTTCAACGATTCCATGATGCCGCGGCTGGTCAGCAAGGACGAGGTCGGCAGAGTTTCGAATGTAGCCTGGGGGCTCGGTTATCTCGGTGGAATGATCGTCTTGATCGCAATAGTGGCGCTCCTCGCAGCAAGCCCGGATACCGGACTGACCCTGATCGGCATTCCCCCGCTGTTCGGGCTCGACCCTCATCTTGGAGAAGACGCCCGCATTACCGGCCCGATCGCCGCGCTTTGGTATTTCCTCTTCATCCTTCCCATGTTCTTCTTCACGCCCGACACCAAGAAGGCCATGCCCTTCGCGGAGGCCGTACGCTCCGGCCTGCAAGAGCTTGCAGGCACCGTCCGTGAACTGAAGCAGAGGAAGGGCATCTCCAGGTTCCTGATCGCGCGTATGCTCTACCAGGACGGCGTCAACGGCGTGCTGATCCTTGGTGGCACCTTCGCCGCGGGGATGTTCGGCTGGGCCACGATCGAGATCGGCATCTTCGGGATTCTGCTGAATGTCGTTGCGATCTTCGGCTGTATCGCCGCCGGTGCGCTCGACAAGGCGATGGGCTCGAAGCGTGTTGTCGCAGCGAGCCTCGTATGTCTGCTGATCGCCACCCTCGGCATTGTCTCGACCGGCCCGGGTTTCGTCTTCTTCGGCATGCTTCCGCTGTCCATGGATGACGGCGGAGGGCTTTTCGGCACGGCGGCTGAAAAGGCCTATCTGCTGTTCGGCCTGTTGATAGGTGTTGCTTTCGGCCCGGTGCAGGCCTCGTCGCGCTCCTACCTTGCCCGCAGCGTCAGCTCTTCCGAAGCCGGCCGTTATTTCGGCATCTATGCGCTGTCGGGCAGGGCCACCAGTTTCATGGCAACCCTCTTCTTCTCGCTGGCCACTTATGCGACCGGATCGGCGCGGCTCGGAATGGCCACGCTGATCCTTTTCCTGCTGGCCGGATTCCTCTTGCTGCTGGCGACGCCATACCCGGCCGACAACCCCGACACCGCCACGGAAAGCTAGCCGGCTGATCAGTGCCGGAAATGACGCATGCCGGTAAAGACCATGGCGACGTTGTGCTCGTCGGCAGCGGCAATCACCTCGTCATCGCGCATGGAGCCGCCCGGTTGGATAACCGCCGTTGCCCCAGCGGCAATTGCCGATAGCAGGCCATCGGCAAACGGAAAGAAAGCCTCCGAGGCGACGGCTGATCCTTTGGTCATCGGCTCCGCCCATCCCGAGGTTTTTGCCGCTTCCTCCGCCTTGATGGCGGCGATACGCGCGGAATCCACCCGGCTCATCTGGCCGGCGCCGATGCCCGCCGTCTGGCCGTCCTTGGCATAGACGATGGCGTTGGACTTCACGTGTTTGGCCACCTTGTAGGCGAACTTCATGTCATCCAGCTCACGCTCGCTCGGAGCCCGCTTCGTCACGACACGCAGATCGATATCCTCGATCATGCCGTTATCCCGGGTCTGGACGAGCAGGCCGCCCGAAACGGTCTTGGCGGTGATCCCCCGTGAACGCGGATCCGGCAGGCCGCCGGTCACCAGCAGGCGCAGGTTTTTCTTCGTTGCAATGATTGCCTTGGCTTCGTCCGAAACTTCGGGAGCGATGATCACTTCGGTGAACAGCTTGACGATCTCTTCTGCAGTATCGCCGTCAAGAAGCTGGTTCAGTGCGATGATGCCGCCGAAGGCGGAGGTGGAATCGCAGGCGAGCGCACGCAGATAAGCGTCCTTCAAGGTAAGGCCTGTTGCCACGCCGCAAGGATTGGCGTGCTTGATGATGGCACAGGCCGGCGCCTTTTCGGGTGCAAATTCGGCAATCAGCTCGAAAGCGCCATCCGTGTCGTTGATGTTGTTATAGGAAAGCTGCTTTCCTTGCAGAAGCTTTGCGGTGGCAACACCGGGGCGGTTTTCGCCGGTGACGTAGAAGCCTGCGCTCTGATGCGGGTTTTCGCCGTATCGCATCTCTTCCTTCAAGACACCGCCGATCGTCCGGTAGCGCGGAATTTCGATGTCGAGCGCTTCCGCAAACCAGTTGGAGATTGCCGTGTCATAGGCAGCAGTGCGGGCATAGGCCTTGGCGGCCAGCTTCTGACGGAAGGCGTAAACCGTTTGTCCTTCGTTGGTCCGCAGCGCTTCGATGAGCGCGGGATAGTCGGAAGGGTCGACGACGATCGTGACATAGGCATGGTTCTTGGCCGAGGCGCGGATCATCGCAGGGCCGCCGATATCGATGTTCTCCACGGTGGTCGGATAATCGCCGCCGGCGGCACGCACTTCTTCGAAGGGATAAAGATTGATGACGGCGAGATCGATGGCTTCGATCCCGTGCTCCTTCATCGCTGCGGCATGTTCCTGATCGTCGCGGATGGCGAGAAGCCCCCCATGCACGGTCGGATGCAACGTCTTCACGCGGCCGTCCATGATTTCCGGAAAACCCGTCACGTCCGACACGTCGGTCACGGGAAGGCCGGCCGCCGCGATCGCCTTGTGTGTTCCGCCCGTCGACAGCAGTCTCACGCCTTGAGAGACCAAAGCCTGGGCAAGCTCGATGATGCCGGTCTTGTCGGAGACCGAGAGCAGCGCGGTGCGAATTTTGATACGGTCGGGAACAGGGATTTTTTTGGAAACGACGGCCATCGGTCTCTCCTGGGAACGCGCCGCAAACCGGCGCTGCGAAGGATTGCCGCCGTTAGCATAGCTTCGGGCCTCAGGGGAAGCCTATTCGCCGCGCCTCAACATCCAACGGATGTCCGAAGTATGAGGCAGAGAGAACTCGATCACGAGCTGTTGGCTCGGTCTGGCACCGGAAACGTCCGCAAAAAAGATGTCCTCGTCGATCAGGACCTGCAGGCCGGGAGCGGCAAAAATCCACGTCTCGCCATCCGGCGCGCGCATGACGACGCTCTCTTCGTCACGCCGCAGGAGCGTGATGGCCGGGTGGATATGGAACCGTGCCGCTGCGCCAAGGGGATCGTCTTCGGCCGCCTCTCCCTCGGGCGGGAACAACCGATCGTGCCCCTTGATCTTGTTGCCCTTGGCGTTGAGCCCGATCTCGCGTTCGTGCAGATAACCGAACTCGCGGCCATAGCCATTGTGCGTCGCCCGCAGCCAGTCGTTGCCATGCGGATCATCCCAACGCTCCACCTCCACCTCCGATACGCCGCCGAGCAAGATCGGGCCTGCGAGCCTGGAACGGGCAACGCGGCCGGAGGAGGTCTCGTTGAGTGTCACGGTCGAATGGGCTGCGGTCGAGCGGGTGATCTGCCGATAGGTGCGACTGCCATGTTTCGGCGCGCCGCTGTTGACGATGAAGCGATGCCGGCCGGAGGACATTTCGAAGGAGAGGCAACCCGCATGAGCCGCGCGTGAAAGCTCCGTCGAAAGCGCGTGCCCGGTATCGACGATCAGCGTGGTGCCTTCTGCCGAAAGGCGATGGTAGTTCATGTGCGGCAGGGCCTTGAACGGCTTTCCAGCGGTTTCGTCATACCGCAGCACGGACATCAGCTCGCTTGCCGGTGTCGCACTCGCCCCGTTGAACAGAGCAAGATCGCCGTCCTGGTGGCGGAAGAAACGCAGGGCGGGATACATCCGGTCGATCGTCGGGATGAGCTTCTGCGGCAGGTCGTGCCCCAGGTTGATATAGGTCTGGCGAAGTGGCAGAAGGTCGATGAGCAGGTCGAGCACCGCCCGCGGATTGCGCGATATATGGCCTCCGTCCGCCAATATCTGGCGCTCCAGTTCCCGGTCCAGCCGATTGCCTTCGCGGCGGATATAGGCGGCCCGCGTCGGCATCGAGATCGAGGCCATGGCGAGCGCGATCCGGAGCCTCAAACGGGTATCGCCTTCAGGCGTGCAGCCGGCAATCTTCCGCAGATAGCGCACCTGATAGGCCAGGCTTTTCATGAAGCGCCGGTAAAAACCCGCCTCGGCACCCTGCAGGACAACCGTGGAATGGGAGAGCCAGGCGATCACCCGCTCGGCCGCCACATTCGCCTCCCACGCCAAACCTTTCGGCCGTCGACCGTGGAGCGCGATCCAGTCTGCGACCACCTGCCGGACATGGGCGCAGCTGGCCTCGGTCTTGTTGGTGCGGATATGCCTGAGCCAGGCAAACGAATGTAGCCGCTCGGCAAAGGCGCGAGATGGAAGCTCGACAGAAAACGGCGACTCTCCGTAGGTTTCCAGAATACGGCCAGCCAGGGGAAAACGGCCTTCCAGAATCTCTTCCGCCACAAAAGGGTCGAGTGACCTCAAGTCGGTGGGTGCGACGATCAATCGATCCGGCACATGGAGAGAAAAGGAGGTGACAGCCAGACGCAATCCGGCCGACCGCCGGCAAAAGCGGCGCCAGATTTCCCGCAAGCCGTAGGAGAAGAGCTTCCGGCGATCTGCGAGCCGCATGGTCAATCTAGAACACTCCGCAGGATTTAGCCTCCGGCCGGTCGGCCGGAATCACTTTAGCTCATTCGAAACAATGAGCTTGTATGGTGAACAAAGCCTTACTGGCGCTGCAGCACGCTTGCGAAGAACCCGTCCATTCCGCCCACGAACTTGTCGTCTCCGGGCAGCATGGCTGGCGTCGTTCGGAACTCGCCAACCGGAGAAATCGCCTCTTCCAAGCCCGGCCAATTCGCGCGTTCGATGGGAAGCCGTGTTAGCTCGGCATGATCTTCAAGCACCCGCGCGATCAGTTCTTCACCTTCGGAGGGATCAAGTGAACAATTGGAAAAAACCACGATACCGCCCGGTTTCACGAGCGTGATTGCGTGACGCAGCATCTTCTCCTGCAGAGCAGCAAGCTTTGCGATATCCTCCGGTCCTTTGACCCAGAGCACATCAGGATGCCGCCGCGTCGTGCCCGTCGAGGAGCAGGGCGCGTCGAGCAGGACCCCATCCAACAGTTCTTCCGGTTTATAATCGAAAAGATCGCCCGCGATGAATTCGGCCTCAAGACCCAGCCGTGTAAAATTTTCCTTCAGTCGGGCCAGCCGGTTTGCCGATTGCTCGACGGCAGTCACCTTGGCCCCCGCCGCGGCGAGCTGGGCGGTCTTGCCGCCCGGCGCGGAGCAAAGGTCGGCGATCCTCTTGCCCTTCAGATCCCCGAAAAGTTGGGCGGGAATGCTGGCTGCCGCATCCTGTACCCACCAGGCACCCTCCGCAAACCCTTCAAGCGCCGACACCGATCCCTCGAACATCGGCATCCGGATGCTGCCTGTCGGTAGAAGCTTGCCGCCGAGCTTTTCGGCCCAAACTTCTGGGTCGGATTTCGCGGTCAGATCGATTGCCGGCGGCACGAGCTGCGCCTCGGCGATGCGAACCGCCGCAACCTCGCCGTAAACGGAAAGCCGCTGGCTGAACCAGTCAGGCACCGGCGAAATAGAGGCTGTTCTTGCGAGAACCTCGTCCTTCTCCCGCACCAGCCTGCGTAACACGGCATTGACCAGCTTTGCAAAGCGACGGTTACGCGGGTCGCGATTGGCCTGTTCGACGGCAAGATCCACGACCGCATGGGATGGCACGTCGAGATGTAGAATTTGAGCCGCCGCCGTGACGAGCACATGGTGGAGGGCGCGCGCCCCTTCCGGGAGCGGCGTCTCGATGAGCGATGCGACTGCGGCCTCGAGCCGTGGCAAATGCCGGAGCGCAGTCGTCAGGATCGCACGGGTCAAGGCGCGGTCCGCATCGCTCAGCACTTTGTAGGCCGGATTGCCGTGCACAGGATCAAGCATGCCGTCGAGCGAGGTCTTGCGATCCACGACCGCCGCCAGCAGCTTGGCCGCGGTCGCCCGGACCTCAAGCCCGGGTTTTGGCGCCTCGCCCTGCGCGGGCAAGTCCGGTTTCCTGCGGTACTGCTTGTGTGGAGGCGATTTCTTGTTTTTCTTGGGCTCACTCAAGACCAGGGACCTTTGCGCGGTTCATTGGAACCGCGCCCCCAGCCGGTCGTCGGCACGGAGCGCGCGGTGCGCTGCGGTCTATCAGTCCTGAAGCCACCCGTCGAGCCGCCGCCAGGGAACTGGCCTGCCATCTGCTGCAGGGCTGCGATCCGGTTTTCCGTGTTCGGATGGGTCGAAAACAGATTGTCCATGCGCTCGCCCGAAAGAGGGTTGATGATGAACATATGCGCCGTGGCAGGATTGCGCTCGGCTTCATAATTGGGAATGGCATGTGCCGCACCGGCAATCTTGGCGAGCGCCGAGGCAAGCCACAACGGATTGCCGCAGATTTCGGCGCCGCGCCGGTCGGCAGAATATTCACGCGTGCGGCTGATCGCCATCTGCACCAGCATGGCGGCAAGCGGCGCGACGATCATCGCCACCAGCACGCCGATAAAGCCGAGCGGGTTGCTGTTGTTCTCGCGGTTGCCGCCGAAGAAAAAGGCGAAGTTGCCGAGCATGGAGATCGCACCCGCAAGTGTCGCCGTGATCGTCATCGTCAGCGTATCGCGGTTCTGGATATGCGCCAGCTCATGGGCCATCACGCCTGCCACCTCCTCATGCGTCAGGCGCTGCAAGAGGCCCGTGGAGGCGGCAACGGCAGCGTTTTGCGGATTGCGCCCCGTGGCAAAGGCGTTCGGCTGGGGATTGTCGTAGATATAGACCTTCGGCATGGGCAGGCCTGCATTGGCCGCCAGGTCACGGATCATGTTGTAGAATTCCGGAGCGGTGCGCGCATCCACCTCCTGGGCATGATAGGCTGACAACACCATCTTGTCCGAGTTCCAGTAGGAAAAGAGGTTCATGCCGGCGGCGATCACCAGCGCGATCATCATGCCGCCCTTGCCGCCGATCAGGAAACCGACGCCCATGAACAGGGCCGTCATGAAGGCCAGAAGCATGGCGGTGCGCATCACGTTCATCGTCGTCTCTCCGTTGCCGATGCCGCTCAAGGGTTTTCCCGCGGCGACGAACGCCCTATGATGTGGTCAATTCGACCGCAGTTTTCAATAAACCATCCAGTGATCTGAAAAGATGCAGAACGTAGATAACGACAATATCGATGCCTCGGCCAAGGAAGAGGCTCCGCGGAAATCTCTGTCCCCAGCGGCTCAGCGCGCGCTGAAGGAAGCAGAGGAACGCCGACAGGCGGAAGCGAGGACCGAGATACCCGCGGAATATGGTGGCCGCGGTGGCGCCGATCCCGCACGTTTCGGCGACTGGGAAATCAACGGCCGGGCCATCGACTTTTAAGGTAAATATTCCTATTGACTTTGGGCAGTGATCGGAATTTATTCCTTTCATGGTCAAGGAACTTTTGATTCTAGTCGGCTTCGTCGCCGCCTTCTCCACGCAAGCGTTGGCGCGTGAGGAAATCTCAGGCCCCGTCGCGGCGAAAATCCTGCGGGTTGTCGATGGCGACACGCTGCTTGTCGAAGCTCAACCATGGCCGCAGCAGACGATGGAAGTGTATGTTCGGATA
This sequence comes from Neorhizobium alkalisoli, assembly GCF_002968635.1. Lineage (GTDB taxonomy): Bacteria > Pseudomonadota > Alphaproteobacteria > Rhizobiales > Rhizobiaceae > Neorhizobium > Neorhizobium alkalisoli. Next base: position 124,213 of record NZ_PVBN01000016.1, read on the forward strand.
CGCGGCATCGATGCGCCGGAGTTGAAATCGAAATGCGATCGTATCCGCCGGGCCGGGCTCGATGCACAGCACGCGCTGGAAACGCTGACCGCAGTCTCTTCCAGGATTCAGCTCACCCGTATTTCAGGTGACAAGTATTTCGGCCGCATCGTGGCCGACGTCATGCTGTCGGACGGCCGTAGCGCGGCAAGCGACCTTCTGCTTGCCGGCCTCGTGCAAGACTATGACGGAGGCCGGAAGCCGCATCAGATCTGCGATACCGATTGAAAAGGCCGCTCCGAGGAGCGGCCTTTTTATCAACCCGCCTTGTTCTGGCGGTTTGCGATGAGGTCGTCGACGACGCCGGGATCGGCAAGCGTCGAGGTATCGCCAAGTGCTCCGAAATCGTCCTCGGCGAT
>NZ_PVBN01000017.1 GCF_002968635.1 Neorhizobium alkalisoli
ATCCCCCAGAGCCAAACCGTAACCCGGCCCACAATCAGCATTCGCCAATTCTAAAGGATAGCACCAGAACAAAGGACTTCGTCGCCAGCAGCGCCGCCGCCCTCGTCAGTGAGGCGGTTTATAGATCCACCCCCATAAACAAGTCAACAGCCGTTTTTAAAAAAATGTCATTTTTCTTCGGAAAGCCGGAAACTCCAGCGTTTCCATCCACCATTTGAGCAAAGATTAACGAGAAGGCGGCCATTGGTTTCCAAAAAAGCGCTTTAACCGCCCCATTTGCGATTGCTAGTGTGGCTGCAGTTTTAGCGGCTGGAGTGTGACATGCTGGTATTGAACGAGGAACAGACGCGGGCCGCCCTTCCCTGGGGGGAATTGATCGAGGCCATCGAGCAAATGTTCCGCAGCGATTGCGTGATGCCGGTCCGTCATCATCACGATATGGAGGTTCCGGGCGAGGCGACCGCCGTCATGCTGCTGATGCCCGCCTGGGTGCCGGGTGACCATATCGGCGTGAAGATCCTCAATCTCTTCCCGGACAATCATCTGCGGTCGCTTCCGACGATCATAGGCCGCTATCTCCTGTCCTCCGGCAAAACCGGCGACATGCTGGCGATCGTGGAAGGAGGAGAGCTGACCGCGCGACGTACGGCCGCAACCTCGGCGCTTGCTGCCAGATATCTCGCCTCCCCGCATGCCGAGACCATGCTGATGGTCGGCACAGGGCGACTTTCGCTCAATCTCATGCAGGCGCATGCGATAACCCGTCCCCTGAAGCACTTTTTCATCTGGGGCCGCAACCGAACCAAGGCTGAAGAGACCGCCAGGGACGCAAAGGCGCTCGGCATCGATGCCGTAATCGTCGATGAGCTTGCCGAAGCGGTGCGCCGGGCAGACATCGTCTCCTGCGCGACGCTGTCGAGTGAGCCGCTGATCCGAGGCGAATGGCTGAAGCCCGGGGCGCATCTCGACCTCGTCGGCGCGTTCAAGCCCAGCATGCGCGAAAGCGACGACGAGGCGGTGCGGCGCTCCTCCGTCTTCGTCGATACCCGAGCCGGCGCAATGAAGGAGGGGGGCGACATCGTACAGCCACTTCAGAGCGGCGTTCTTACCGGGGACGACATCAAGGCAGAGCTTGCTGATCTGGTACATGGAAGACATCCAGGCCGTGGCGGCGCCGATGAGATCACGCTTTTCAAATCGGTCGGCGCAGCTCTTGAGGATCTGGCGGGCGCAATCCTTGCCTATCGCCATGCCAGCGGCCAAGTGTCCGGCTGATGAAAGCATTGCAGGAACAGGGGCGGTGATCAAAAATCTGCCAAAGCTCCCCGTCACCGAGGTTCTCGACGGGATCACCCGCGCCATCGCCGATGGCACGCGCGCCGTGTTGTCGGCGCCGCCCGGCGCCGGAAAAACGACGCTCGTGCCGCTGGCATTGCTGGAAGAGGCCTGGTGCGCCGGCAAGATCATCCTTCTCGAACCGCGCCGGCTCGCCGCCCGGGCAGCCGCTTCGCGCATGGCCTCGCTGCTTGGGGAGCAGGTCGGAGACCGGGTCGGCTACCGCATGCGGCTCGACAATCGGATATCCTCCAGAACCCGGATCGAGGTGGTGACGGAAGGCGTTTTCACCCGTATGATTCTTGACGATCCGGAACTTGCCGGCGTTTCGGCGATCATCTTCGACGAATTCCACGAGCGTTCGCTGGATGCGGATTTCGGGCTGGCGCTGGCGCTCGATGTGCAGTCGGCGCTACGCGAGGATCTGAGGATCCTGGTCATGTCGGCGACGCTCGACATCGAGCGCGTGGCAGGATTGCTTGGCGATCCGCCGGTAATCAAGAGCGAGGGCCGCAGCTTCCCGATCGACATCCGGCATCGTGACCGGGCGCCGAACGAGCGAATCGAGGATGCCATGACCCGCATCATCATCGAGGCGCATGACGAGGAAGCGGGATCGATTCTCGCCTTTCTTCCGGGACAGGCGGAGATCCTGCGTACCGTCGAGCGCCTCGAGGGGAGATTCGGTCCGGAGACCACGGTCGTCCCTCTTTATGGAAACCTTGGACAGAAGGAACAGGACCTGGCGATCAGGCCGGCACCGGCAGGCAGCCGCAAGATCGTTCTCGCCACCTCGATCGCCGAGACATCCATCACCATCGACGGGGTGCGGATCGTCATCGACAGCGGCCTGCAGCGACTGCCGGTCTTCGAGCCGTCGACGGGCATCACGCGGCTGGAAACGGTGCGGGTTTCGCGCGCCTCGGCCGACCAGCGTGCCGGACGCGCCGGACGCACGGAGCCGGGGATCGCGATCCGGCTCTGGCATCCCGGCCAGACGGCCGCACTTCAAGCCTTCACCCCACCGCAGATCCTTGCAAGCGATCTCTCCGCCCTGGCACTCGACCTTGCCCATTGGGGCGTGCAGGATCCCGCGGCACTTGCCTTTCTCGATCCGCCGCCTGCGCCGGCTTTCAAGGAAGCGAAGACGCTGCTGGTCCAGCTCGGCGCACTCGACGACCAGGGCGGCCTGACGGAAAAAGGGCGGCTGATGCGCGAGCTTGCTCTTCCGCCCCGGCTTTCCGCCATGGCGATTTCCGCCGCGGAAGAGGGTTTTGGTCGTCAGGCATGTCTGCTCGCCGTGCTTTTCACCGAACAGGGGCTTGGCGGAAACGATGTCGATCTCGATGAACGGCTGAGGCGTTTCCGCAACGACCGTGGCGACCGGGCCGAAGCGGCAAGAAAGCTCGCAAATAGAATTGCGTCCAATTTGCCGAAAGCTGTGCGATCGAGCGAAACAGCCCTTGCCGGCCGGCTTCTTCTCCGTGCCTATCCGGACAGGGTCGCCCTTCAGAGAGGCGGGCGCGGGCGCTTCGTCATGACGAACGGCCGCGGAGCGGAACTGCCCGAGACGGAAAGGCTTGCTTCGGCTCAGATGCTGGTCATTGCCGATCTTACCGGCCGCGCCGCGCAAGGGCGTATCCTCGCAGCGGCAGAGATTACCCGGGCGGACGTGGAAGACGAGCTTTCCGGTGCGATCGAGCAAAAGGACGAATGTTTCTTCGACCGCGCCAGCCGGCAGGTGCGGGCCCGTAAGGTGAGGCGCCTCGGTGCCATCATCTTCGAGGAAAAGCCCTTGCCGCGCCCCCGTGGCGAGGAGGCGGCCAAGGCGCTTGCCGATGGCGTCCGCGAACTCGGCCTGCAGGCTCTGCCGTTCTCCAAGGATGGGACGCAGCTTCGGGAAAGGATCGGTTTTCTGCATCGGACGATCGGAGAGCCGTGGCCCGACATGAGTGACGAAGCGTTGCTTGCCCGGCTAGACGACTGGTTCGTGCCGTTCCAGGGCAACGCCGCCGGCCTCGATGCCGTGGATGCGGGAAACCTTTCGGAAGGGCTGCGTTCCCTCATTGCTCATGCGGCGGCGCAGGATCTCGGCAAACTGGCACCGACCCATTTCGAGGCGCCGACGGGCCAGCGTCATCCGATACGCTACGGTGGCGAGGAGCCGGTCCTGGCCATCCGCGTGCAAGAGCTGTTCGGGCTGAAGAAACATCCGGCCGTTGCGGGCGGAAGGCTGCCGCTGCTCTTGGAGCTGACCTCGCCGGCACATCGGCCGATCCAGACGACCCGTGACCTTCCGGGCTTCTGGGCAGGGTCCTGGAAAGATGTGCGCGCCGAGATGCGCGGGCGATATCCAAGGCACCCATGGCCGGACGATCCCTCGGAGGCTCTTCCGACGACACGTGCCAAACCGCGGGGGACGTGACAGAATGCCGCCTGCGACCCGATGTCGAGCCGGTTTATGAAGCAGGCTCCATTCATCGGCATTCGCCGGAAAGCAGAGGCAGGCGTTGAGTCTAGACAGTTCTTCGGTGCGCTATGCGCAGTTCGGCCCTTCGAGCCGCCGCATCCGGCTCCAAACGCTGGTGCGGCTTCGCTGGCTTGCCGTCACGGGCCAGACGATCACCGTGCTGATCGTCGGACTGCTTCTGAAGTTTCCGCTTCCTCTTAAGGAGGCGGCCATCCTGATCGGGGCGCTCGCCGTTGCGAACCTTATCCTGTCCGTCTGGTTTCCGCAGACGCATAGGCTGGGGCCGAAGGCGGCCCTGGCGCTGCTGGGTTTCGACCTCTTGCAGATGGCAGCGCTGCTTTTCATCACCGGCGGACTCGCCAATCCGTTTGCGCCGCTGATCTGTGTGCCGGTCATCATCGCTTTTGCATCGCAGCCGTTGCGCCATTCGCTGGTGTTGATCGTCTTCGCATTGATCTGCACCACGGTGATCGCCTTCTCTCCCTATGCGGTGCCCTGGTATGAGGGCGAAACGCTGAGAATCCAGCCGGTCATGCAGCTCGGCGTCTGGTGCTCGATCGCTTCGATGATGATGTTTGCGGCCTTCTATGCCTACCGGGTCTCACATGAAGCGACGCTGCTTGCCGACGCGCTGGCAGCGACCGAACTGGTGCTGGAACGAGAAAAGCATCTCTCGCAGCTCGACGGACTGGCGGCCGCGGCAGCTCACGAACTCGGCACACCACTTGCCACGATCAGCGTCGTCGCCAAGGAGATGGAGCGCGAGCTCTCGGAGAACGACCGGTTCCGCGAAGATGTCCAGCTCCTCAGGAGCCAGAGCGAACGGTGCCGCGACATCCTCCGCCGCCTCACCTCGCTCTCCGCCGAAAGCGAGGAACATATGCGCCGGCTGCCGCTCTCCTCCCTGGTGGAAGAAGTGGTCGCGCCGCATCGCCAGTTCGGAATCCAGATCGAACTCGTCGAGAAACACGACCGGGCAAGCGAGCCGGTCGGCAGCCGCAATGCCGGCATTATCTACGGGCTCGGGAATCTGATCGAAAATGCCGTCGACTACGCCAGAAGCAAGGTTATCGTCACTGTCGAGCATGATGCGGAACAGGTGGCGATCACCATCGAAGATGACGGCCAGGGTTACGCGCCGGATATTCTTTCCCGGATCGGCGAACCCTATATGACAAAGAGACCGCGGGAAGACGAGCGCGCAGGCGGCCTGGGACTCGGGCTTTTCATCGCAAAGACGTTGCTCGAGCGCTCCGGTGCATCGATTCGTTTCGGCAATCGCGACAGTGGCGAGGCGGGCGCGCGCATCCGGATCGAATGGCCGCGATCGGTCATGGAAACCCATGATCCGAAATGATTTGCGCGCAGTGTGTGAACGATCATAATTGACAAGGAAGGCGGGCCTTCAAGAAAGCCCGTGGAGAAAAAGAATGGAAACGCACCTGGAAAATCCGAAAGCTCACGAGGATCACGGACTGGGGCCTGACCCGTCCCTGCTGATCGTCGATGACGACGGGCCTTTCCTGCGCCGGCTGGCGCGCGCGATGGAAAGTCGCGGCTTTCTCGTCGATACGGCGGAATCGGTTGCAGAAGGCATAGCCAAATCGAAAGCCCGCCCGCCGAAATATGCGGTGGTCGACCTGCGCCTGGGTGACGGCAATGGGCTCGATGTTATCGAGGCGATCCGCCAGAGCCGTGAAGATACCCAGGTAATCGTGCTTACCGGCTATGGCAATATCGCGACCGCCGTGACCGCGGTTAAACTTGGGGCGCTCGATTATCTCGCCAAACCCGCCGACGCCGACGATATCTTTCATGCGCTGACGCAACGGCCGGGCGAAAAGGCGGATGTGCCGGAAAACCCAATGTCCGCCGACCGCGTACGCTGGGAGCACATTCAGCGGGTCTACGAAATGTGCGAACGCAATGTTTCCGAAACCGCCCGCCGGCTCAATATGCACCGCCGTACGCTGCAGCGCATTCTTGCCAAGCGGGCACCCAAATAGACTACATGTCGTCGAAAGTCTTGCCGGCTGCCCATTCGGCCAACATCAGCCGCTGGGCCGCAGCACGGGAAAAGTTCAGCATAACCGCCTTGCGGGTCGCAGGCGCCAGCCTGTGCTCCGGGGCGTCCCGCAGGAGATGTCCGCCATACCCGTCCGAAAGGAACAGGCCGCAGTCCTCCGGAAAGATCTCGAGCGGTACGTCCTTGTGAGTGGCGAAAAAAAGCCTGTCGCAGTAGGACCGGTAATCGGGCCATTTCCGATCGACGCGAAAGTCCTCGATCGAGGTCTTGATCTCGATGATCCAGATTTCGCCTTTTTCGGAAATCGTTATGAGGTCGGCCCGCCGCCCGTTCGCAAGAACAAGCTCGGGCAGAAGAGCGTGACGCATCTCGTGCAGCAGAATCTGCACGCCCTTCCGAACCAACAAGGCGCGCGCCGATTGACGCCCATCTATTAATGGATTGTTACTGGCGAGATTGAGTATAGTCATGTCTTCTGGCTGCTGCCGCTGATAATGTTGCAAAAACGCAATGGCATTTTTCTATTATGCGCCCGGCCCATCTTGGAGCATCGCGGCGGCTTGCCAAGGTCAATTTAATCGAAAATAACGGCTTATCAAAGGTGCTCGCGCACCTGCCCCAATCGATTCGTTCATCCCAAGAGATTTCCATGCGCTTACGCAAAAGCATGCTCGCACTCGGCCTGTTGGCAGCTACCGCCCTGGCCGGTTGTTCCACGACGTCGTCTTCCGGTGGTACCGAAGTTGCCACCATCACCACCTCGCAGATTTTCACCGAATCCTACGGTTCGGTAAAGGATGCCGGCTATACTCTTCCGGCCATCCCGATCAGCCGCATGGACAAGAAGTTCCATCGTCAGATCATCGGCTATTCGACAACCGAACAGCCGGGCACGATCGTCGTCAATACCCGCGAGCGGTTCCTCTATTATATCCTGCCGAACGGTAAGGCCGTGCGCTACGGCATTGGCGTCGGCAAGCAGGGCTTTGCCTGGTCTGGCACCGCCTATGTCGCATGGAAGCAGGAATGGCCCACCTGGCATCCGCCGAAGGAAATGGCTGTCCGCCGTCCGGACGTGGCAAAATATGTCGAAGACGGTATGGGGCCTGGTCTCAGCAACCCGCTGGGCGCGCGCGCCATGTATCTCTTCAACGAAAAGGGCCAGGATACGCTCTTCCGCCTGCATGGAACGCCGGAATGGGCCTCGATCGGCACCGCCGCTTCCTCCGGCTGCATCCGCCTCATGAACCAGGACATCATCGACCTCTACAGTCGTGTTCGCCCCGGCCGTAACACCAAGGTCGTCGTGATTCAGTAAATCACCTTCTGAACAACACCGAAAAGGCCGCCGAAGACATCTCCGGCGGCCTTTTCCGTTGAACAGATGGAGTGGCCGTCACCTCGACGACCACATTGTAGTGGTCAGCCGGCGAGCTTCGCCTTGAGCTCGATGCGGCGGCGGTGCAGGACCGGCTCGGTATAGCCGTTCGGCTGCTCACGGCCCTTCAGCACCAGCTCCAGTGCGGCCTGGAAGGCTATGGAACCCTCGAAATCCGGCGCCATCGGGCGGTAAAGCGGATCGCCTGCATTCTGGCCGTCGACGACCGCCGCCATGCGCTTCATGGTCTCCACAACCTGTTCCTCGCTCACCAGACCGTGGTGCAGCCAGTTGGCCATGTGCTGGGCGGAAATGCGCAGTGTCGCGCGATCTTCCATCAGGCCGACATTGTTGATGTCGGGCACTTTGGAGCAGCCGACTCCCTGATCGATCCACCGAACCACATAACCGAGGATGCCCTGGGCGTTGTTGTCGAGTTCACGCTGGATTTCCTCCGGCGTCCAGTTCGGCCGCGGTGCCACCGGAACGGAGAGGATATCCGAGAGCTTTGCCCGCGTCCGGCTCTTCAAGCCCGCCTGAACCTCGACCACACTGACCTTGTGGTAATGGGTCGCGTGAAGCGTCGCGGCCGTCGGCGACGGCACCCAGGCGGTATTGGCGCCAGCTTTCGGATGGGCGATCTTCTGCTCCAGCATCGCCGCCATCAGATCCGGCATGGCCCACATGCCCTTGCCGATCTGGGCACGCCCGGACAGTCCGCATTGGAGGCCGATGTCGACATTCCAATTCTCGTAGGCCGCTATCCAGGCCGCCTGCTTCATGTCGCCCTTGCGGATCATAGGGCCTGCTTCCATCGACGTATGGATTTCGTCACCAGTGCGATCGAGGAAACCGGTATTGATGAAGACCACCCGTTCCCGCGCCTGCCGGATGCATTCCTTCATATTGACGGTCGTCCGGCGCTCCTCGTCCATGATCCCCATCTTGATCGCGTTGGTCGGAAGGCCGAGGGCCTCTTCGACCCGGGAGAATATCTCGCAGGCGAAGGCGACCTCTTCCGGTCCGTGCATCTTCGGCTTGACCACATACATCGAGCCGTGCCGGGAATTCTGCCGACGACCTTGCGGGCCGATGTCATGGATCGCGATCAGTGCCGTGACCATGGCGTCCATGATCCCTTCCGGCACCTCATTGCCCTCGCTGTCCAGCACGGCCGGATTGGTCATCAGGTGCCCGACATTGCGCACCAGCATCAGCGAACGGCGCTTCAACGAAAACCGCGAGCCGTCCGGCGCCAGGTAATCCGTGTCGGGGTTCAGCTTACGGGTAAAGCTCTTGCCACCCTTCTCGACCTCCTCCGCCAGATCGCCGTTCATCAGGCCGAGCCAGTTGCGATAGACAACGACCTTGTCTTCCGCATCGACGGCGGCGACGGAATCCTCGCAGTCCATGATCGTGGTGATCGCCGACTCCAGCCGGACGTCCGAAATCTTTGCCGGATCGTCCTTGCCGGTCGGCGTCGTGGCGTCGATCAGGATCTCGATGTGCAGGCCGTTTTTGGTAAGCAACAGATGAGTGGGTTGCGTCGACTGGCCAAGATAGCCGGCAAATTGAGTGGGATCGGCAAGCTCGACGGTCTCGCCGTCCTGGGCGGCAGCCTTCAGTTTGCCGTCGGTGATGACGAAGGAGGTGACGTCGCTCCAGCTTCCGCCCGACAGCGGCGCGGACTGATCGAGGAAATCGCGCGCCCAGGCGATCACTTTTGCGCCGCGAAGCGGATTGTAACCTTTGCCTTTTTCGGCGCCGTCCGTTTCAGAAATGGCGTCCGTTCCGTAGAGCGCGTCATAGAGCGAACCCCAGCGCGCATTGGCGGCATTCAGCGCATAACGGGCGTTCATTACCGGCACGACGAGCTGCGGTCCGGCGATCTCGGCAATCTCCGGATCGACCTTGTCAGTCGAAACACTGAAATCCGGCCCCTCGGGCAAGAGATAACCGATCTCCCGCAGGAAGGCTTCGTAGGCCGAAAGATCCGTCGGCGCGCCATTCTTTCGATACCAGTCGTCCAGCTTCTCCTGAAAAGCGTCACGCTTGGCAAGCAAGGCGCGGTTCTTGGGTGCAAGATCGTGAACGGCTTTCGAAAATTCGGAGAAGAACCGCTCGGCATCGACGCCGGTGCCGGGAAGTGCTTCTCTCACCAGGAAATCATGAAGTTCCTCGTCGATCGCGAGACCGTTCTTTTCAATGCGACCCATGCATAACCTCCCGACGTGCACCTCTGGAAAACGTGCTGTCACATTGCGCGGGCGAGGACGGGTGTCAATGCGACGAATGCCTGAAACGGTTCGGTTGGGCGTCAACCTATGGCAATCCGCGGCCTTCCCGTCGCGATCGCCGTGATCCGAGCCTCTATGAGCCGTCTCGATCCTTCAATTTCCGGCGCATCCACATCTTCCGAAAGCGTGACGGCCGCCTCGTCCGCTCCTTCGGTTTTGGCTTGTGCCAGCGCCGCGGATACCGCCCGTTCGCGGGCTGCCGCCAGGGCTGACGCCTGTCCGACGAGCAACAGCCGTTCGCCACTGCCGGACACGATAAATCGATCCTCCTCGGGCGAAGTCACGACGACGCTGACGACCGCACGAATTTGTCCAACGACCGCCCCGATCGCATTGGCGACATCGGCGTCGGCCGGAATGACGGCTTCTGCGCCGAGCATATCCGCCACCGCAGGATAGTAGACAGGAGCTGAAGCCCCGAGCCCGATCAGCGGCCTGTCGAGCGACACCAGAAAGCGGGCGATGCCCGGGGATTTCTTGAGCGCCCGATCAACAGCCAGCGAAACGGCCGGGTCGATTGCCTCCGCGCCATCTTCCGCCAGACAGGCTGCAAGGACAGCCTCTGACGATTGGCGGGTCAGCCGGCCGACGATCTTTTCGGCGAGCTCCTCGGGCGAGCCGGCTATTTCCCGACCCGAGCCATCCTTGCGCCGGATGGCAAGCTCCAGCCCCATGCGCGCGGCGCGCCCATTCCATTGATTCTGCCTGCCGAGCACATGCAAGGCGTCCGAGGGCGTCAAGCCCGACAGATGTACGAGACCCCGCGCGACCAGCCGGTCCAGAACCGCCTTCTGGGAGTTCGTCGCCAGGAGATCGTTGAGGGAAATCGGCCCCCCTCCTATTCGGGCATAGAGGGCCTGCTCGGGCGTCGCCAGGCCCTGGGCCGCCATACCCGGCACTCCGGTGCGCACTGCAAACCGGCCGTCATGCCGGCCGACATGGGTGGCTCGCAATTGCCTCTCGATAACAGAAATAACGAGTTCCCCATGCCTCACGGCCAGCAGACTGAGCGGCAACAGACGTCGAGGCCCCAGCGTGAAACGGGCATCGAGGCCGCGATCATCGATATGCACCTCCGAATCGCCGCCGAGCCCGTAGGTGCGCAATGCCACAGCCTCCACCATGGTCCGGTGGCCGCCGACGACGGCGCCTTCCTCGGCAAGCCTTGGCCGCCCCGCATCAAGCACGGCAACGTCAGTCGTAGTGCCGCCGATATCCGAGACGACGGCCTGGTCCAGTCCGGTGAGAAACCTTGCTCCGACCAGGCTGGCTGACGGCCCGGACAGGATCGTTTCAATGGGACGAAGCCTTGCCTCGGCAGCGGAAATCAGCGCACCGTCGCCGCGTACGACCATCATCGGCGCCGATATGCCGCGGCTCGCAAGGAAGTCCTCGCAGGAGCCGATCAGACGATCGACAATCGAGACAAGGCGCGCGTTCAGCAGCGTCGTCAGCGCCCTTCGGGGACCTCCGAGCTTGGAGGTGAGTTCATGGCTGCAGGTGACCGGCAGATGAGAAAGATCTCGAATGCGGTCTCTTACCCGTATCTCGTGAGCCGGATTCCGGACCGCGAAATAGCCCGCCACGGCAAAAGAGGAGACGCTGGTGCCAAGCCCTGACATCGCGCTTTCCAGCTCGCTCACATCCAGCGGTGTCTCGTTTCCATGGACATCATGGCCGCCAGGCAAAAAGATCACCGGATCATTGCCAAGTGCTTCGGCCAGCCCGCCGCGGGTGAGATCCTCCGGTCCGAAGCCGATCATCACCAATGCCGCCCGTCCGCCCTGCCCTTCGACGAGCGCATTGGTGGCGAGCGTGGTCGAAAGAGAGACGAGCCCGATTTCCGATGCAGAATGGCCGCTCTTCAGGAGGACCGCATCGACGGCGCCGGCAATGCCATCAGCAAGATCATGCCGGGTCGTCAGCGACTTGGCCTTGGCGATGACGCCCTCGCCCTCCCGGAAGAGCACGGCATCCGTATAGGTGCCGCCCGTGTCGATGCCTAGAAGAATGGGAGAGGTCACGCGAAAATCCTGAAGATCGGTTCACGATCAATATCGCATGCTTGGCAAAGATCAATTCACCAACGAAGACCCCGAGCGTCGCAAACTGACTCGCATCGGCATTCCATTGCGCGGCTGGGTCGTCAGTTTCTGCACCGGCCACACCTTCGTCTTCGGCGTCACGTCGAACCGATAGCGGTGCATCAGCACGGAGAGTGCGATCACCGCCTCCTGCAGCGCAAAGGTCGCCCCGATGCAGGTTCTTGGTCCAACTCCGAATGGCAGATACTGGAAGCGATTGATGTGACCACGATTTTCCGGAAGGAAGCGCTCGGGCATGAAAGCCCGCGGCTTGTCCCAGAGAAGCTCGTGGCGATGTAGCGTCCAGGGCATGACCAGAACGGTGACGCCGGCGTCGATCTCCACCGTTTCGCCCTCCGGGCTCGTCCATGAATCGGCTGCGATCGCAGCACGGTTGAGCGAAGGCGCCGGCGGATAGAGCCTCAATGCCTCTTCGAAGGCGGCCCGCACCCACGGCATCAGATCCAGCCACTCGACCGGCTCTGCACCCGTCGCAAGAACCCGGTCGATCTCCTCTTCCATTCGCTCGCGTATGTAAGGCGACTGCGCGACACAATAGAGCGTCCAGGCAAGCGCCCGGGCCGTCGTCTCGTGACCGGCGCCGATAAACGTGAGGATATTGTCCTCGATCTCGTCCCGGGTCAAACCTTCGGGACCTTCCAGCTGCAGAAGAAGCGTCAGGAAATCCTGCGGCGCCGTGTCGGGATCTTTGCGCATCCGCTCGCGACGAAGCGCCATGGTCTCCGCCACGATGGCCCTGAATTTCTCGAGCACTCTCCGTCCGCCGATGCGGGTTAGGCGCGGCACCCAGGGCGGTGCGCGCATCATGTCCATCGGGTCAATGCGCCCCATTCGATGCAGGAGCTGGTCGACGTCCTCCGATATCGACTCCTTGCCCCCGGCAATCTCGCCGGAGAACAATGTCTCGGAAAGGATGGCATAGGCGAGATCGGTCATGTCGACGGAGATGTCGAAGATTTTCCCGTCCACGCCGACGCTTTGATATTTCTTCGAGAATTCCTCCGCTTCGGCAAGCATCTGGCCGGCAAAGCCCTTGGAATGCTTAGGCGTGAAGACCGGCGCCATGGCTCTGCGCGAACGCTTCCAGACCTCGCCTTCGGCGGTCAGCAATCCGTCCTTCAGGATCGGGCGCAACACCAGCTGGCGGATTTCCGACATTTCGTAGTTGGCGACATTGTCGACCAATATGTGCCGGATAAGACCCGGATGATTGACGATCAGGGTCCGTTCCTTGAAAAACTTCGTTTCGATCCAGGGCAATGTGTAGGAAGCCTGTCCCCAAAGCTCCAGAGGATTGCGCAGCGCGATCCAGATCACCTCGGCCGGATTGAGCAGCCGGTTACGCGGCACGGGCGCGGGTGGTACGAAGGGTTCGGGGCGCATGTCCATCGACGGCCCTCCTCAGGGTTTCCTGAGAATATCAGCCTTCAGAGAAGGGATTTCAACTCGGCAAGCTTGTCGTTGACGAGCCAGCCGTAATAATTTTCTTCGGGCAGGCCGCCACGGGCCTTCAGTGCTGCGGCGCGCTCAGCCGACCCACCGGTATTGTAGAGTGTTGCGGTGACGCCGGGGTTGCGGGAGATGTCGATGCCGGCAATCGTCTTATAGTCGTCGATCGCGCGGCGGATATTGGCGGCCATATAGGCGAGCGATTTGTCCGGATCCATGATCGCATCATAGACGTTCGCAGCCTTGTTCTCATCCAGCTTCGGATAGCCGGAGGTCTTTGCAACCATGTCCGACAACATCAGGGCCGTCAGCGGGTTGACTTGACCGAGGCCGAAGGTCTGGCCAGCGTAGAAGGGCTGGAAAAAGACGGCGCTGAAGCGGTTGTCGGGATAGGACGCTCCCGACACGGTGCGACCTCTGAAATTTCGTTCCCAGACGCTCTCACGGCAGGTCCAGAGCCGGTAGGAATCGGAAAAATCGTCACATTTTGCAAATTCTGATCGGGCGAGAAAGTCCTTGATCGACTCGTCGCCGTAACCGAAGCGGAAACTGTCGCCGGCATAGGCTGCCGCCTTGACGTAATAGGTCTGCAGACGGTCATAGGCATCGACGTTATAGGTATGTTCGCCGACGATCGCGCCGATCATATGGATCGCGTCGATGCCATAGTCGGCAGCGGTCGCCCTGATCTTGGCAACCAGCTTCTTGTCGGAGGCCAGCAGATCACGGATCTTTTCATATTTTTCGTCGAAGGTGGTCTTGCCGGCACGGGTCCGGCGCACCGACGCCCCTGGTACCTTCGGTTGTTCGGCATGGCGATTTCCCTCCGGCACCACCGTCAGGCCGGTGGCGAAAACGGAGGAGGCCGCCGGTAGGGCGACGGCAAGAACCAATGCCAGAAAAATGCGTCTCAAGTTTCGTGTCCCAGGATTTCGTCTATGCCGGCTTCCGGCACGGGATGCTCAAAGCCATTCCACCGGCTCGCTTCGAGGAGCCGCATTTCCATAAAACGCGTCCCCCTTACGTGAATCGTGACCGGCATGTCGAGACAAGGCCATTCAAAATCCCGTCAGTCTGCATAAAAGCAGCCGGACGTTGCCCGGCTGCCACGTTGCCCCACTATAGAATATAGCGGGACAAATCGGTATCGGCAGCGAGATCGCCGACATGTTTGCGGACATATTCCGCATCGATCATCACCGACGTACCGCCCTGGTCCGGAGCGTTGAACGAGATTTCGTCGAGAACCCGTTCCATTACCGTCTGAAGGCGGCGGGCGCCGATGTTCTCCACCGAGGAGTTGAGGTGCACGGCGACATCCGCCAATGCGTCTATCGCATCCTCGGTGAAGTCGAGCGACAGCTCTTCCGTGCCCATAAGCGCCTTGTACTGACGGATCAGGCTTGCTTCCGTTTCGGTCAAAATCCGGCGGAAATCCTCCTTCGTGAGAGGCTTCAGCTCCACGCGGATCGGCAGGCGGCCCTGCAGTTCCGGCAGCAGGTCCGAAGGCTTTGCCACATGGAAGGCACCGGAAGCGATGAAGAGAACATGGTCCGTCTTCACCGGCCCGTATTTGGTCGAAACCGTCGTGCCTTCGACCAGGGGGAGCAGGTCGCGCTGGACGCCTTCGCGGGAAACCCCGGCACCGAGGCCACCGTCTCGGGCAGCAATCTTGTCGATCTCGTCCAGGAAGACGATCCCGTCGTTCTCGACTGACCGTACAGCTTCCCGCTGGATGACCTCGTTGTCGATCAGCTTGTCGGATTCATCCCGGATCAGTTCGCCGTAGGACTTCGCGACCGTCGTACGCACCTTCTTGGTACGACCGCCCATAGCCTTGCCGAACATCTCGGAGAGATTGAGCACGCCGATATTGGCGCCCGGCATGCCCGGGATTTCGAAACCCGGCATTCCTGAGCCGGTATCGGAGATTTCGATCTCGATCTCCTTGTCGTCCATTTCGCCGCTGCGCAGTTTCTTGCGGAAACTGTCGCGCGTCGCCGGAGACGCGGTCGCACCCACAAGCGCATCGAGGACCCTTTCCTCCGCGCTCATATGGGCCTTGGCCTGCACTTCGGCACGCTTCTTTTCACGCACAAGTCCGATACCGACTTCCACAAGATCGCGGACGATCTGCTCGACGTCGCGGCCCACATAGCCGACCTCGGTGAATTTAGTCGCTTCGACCTTGATGAACGGCGCCCCGGCGAGTTTTGCCAGGCGGCGCGAGATTTCCGTCTTGCCGACGCCGGTCGGGCCGATCATCAGGATGTTCTTCGGCATGACTTCGTCGCGCAGGCTCTCGTCGAGCTGCTGGCGGCGCCAGCGGTTACGGAGCGCGATCGCGACGGCACGTTTGGCGTCATGCTGGCCGATGATGTAGCGGTCGAGTTCAGAGACGATTTCCCTGGGTGAAAAAGTAGTCATTTCAAATCCGTTTCTTCCGGTGCATCCAGCGCCATGAAATGCGCCGGACCATAGATGGATGTCCTGGTGTCGATGTAGCGGAAACCTGCCTTTTCATAGGCACGGATCGCGCGGATATTTTCGGGATCGGGGTCGATAACGATCCGTCTGGCGCCATTTTCGAAAAGTTCATCCGCAAGCTGGCGAACGATCGCGCTGCCATGACCTTTTCCGACGAGATCCGGTATCCCGATCGAGATATCAATGCCAAGCGTGCCTTTCGGCTGATCCTGGTATGGATGCCCCTCTTCGAGATGCGGATCATAATATTGGAGATAGGCGATCGGCGTGCCGTCCACTTCAGCGATCATCGGCCGCGTTTCGATGCTCGACATCGATTCTTCGATACCTGCAAGTTCCTCATCGACCTCGCCCCACCATTCCGCCACATGCGGTTCGGCGAGCCACTTCGCCAGCAGAGGAAAGTCCTCGCGGACGAGATCCCGAAAATGGTAGCGGCGCGCGCCGTCAGCTCTCGGCATCCAGCGATTCCACAACGAGGTTGTGATTGGTGTAGACGCAGATGTCGGCGGCGATATCGAGCGCCTGCCGGGCAATCTCCTCTGCCGACTTGTCCGTATCCATCAGGGCGCGGGCGGCGGCATAAGCAAAATTACCGCCAGAGCCGATCGCCGTCACGCCATGTTCGGGTTCCAGAACATCGCCATTGCCGGTCACGGCAAGCGTGGTGGACTTGTCGGCGACCAGCATCATGGCCTCGAGATTGCGCAGATACTTGTCCGTGCGCCAATCCTTCGCAAGCTCCACAGCCGCGCGCATGAGCTGGCCCGGATATTGCTCAAGCTTCTTTTCCAGCCGGTCGAGCAGCGTGAAGGCATCGGCCGTGGCACCGGCAAAACCAGCGATCACTTCGCCCTTGCCGATACGGCGTACCTTGCGGGCATTACCCTTCATCACGGTCTGGCCGAGGCTTACCTGGCCGTCACCCGCCATGATCACCTTGCCGCCTTTCCGCACAGTGATAATTGTTGTCATTCAGCACCCGTTGAGCCCCCAGCGGGGCATTGGTTGGAGGCACGAAAGGCCTCGTTGGACCCTATGTAAGTTGGGCGTCGCGGAATGCAATCTTGCCGGCGGGGATGCCCGGCTTTTGCTGGATATTTGGCTTTCTGCCTGATAAGGAGCCTCATCTAGTGCATGGAGCAGACCCCGATGGGCGAAACTACGATCCGACGTGCAGGGACCATTTCCCGCAAGACCAACGAAACTTCCGTTTCCGTTTCCGTCAATCTCGACGGCACCGGTGTGGCAAAGGTTTCCACGGGCGTCGGCTTTTTCGACCATATGCTCGACCAGCTCTCGCGACATTCGCTGATCGACATGGATATCGATGTGAAGGGCGACCTGCATATCGACGACCATCACACGGTGGAAGATACCGGAATTGCGCTGGGTCAGGCGCTCTCCAAGGCACTCGGCGACCGCCGCGGCATTACCCGATACGCCTCGATCGACCTTGCCATGGACGAAACCATGACCAAGGCGGCCATCGACGTTTCCGGCCGGCCTTTTCTCGTGTGGAACGTTGCTTTCAGTGCGCCGAAGATAGGCACATTCGACACGGAACTCGTGCGGGAATTCTTTCAGGCCTTCGCCCAGAATGCCGGCATAACGCTGCACGTGACGAACCACTACGGCGCGAATAACCATCATATCGCCGAGACCTGTTTCAAAGCCGTGGCGCGGGTTCTCCGCGTGGCAACCGAAATCGATCCGCGGCAGGCCAACCGCGTCCCCTCCACGAAGGGAATGCTGGTCTAGCCGCTCCGGGAGAAATTCCTTGAGAAGCTATCTCGTTCTGACACCACCTGGAGGCCCGAATAGGGACCACCATTCGACGCTCGTGCTACCGGACGGATTTTCCTGGGCGGCGCTGTTCTTCCCGTGGATCTGGCTGATCTGGCGCAGGCTCTGGCTCGCAGGGATCGTGGCACTCTTCGTCCAGATCGGCGGCGGCCTGCTGATGAGCTTGCCGGGTTTTGAGCTTGGCGGTTTCCTGTGTGCCTTCGCAATCAACCTGCTCGTCGCATTGGAAGGCCGACATTATCGCTCCGAAGCACTGATTAGACGCGGCTGGACGCTGAAAACGGTAGTTACCGCGCCCGATCTGGCGACGGCGGAAGAAATCTATTTTTCCCATCTGCCGCAGCCCGAAGAGCAACAACTGCCGGCCTCGAGCGAATGGACGAAGCAGGCAAAGCCGTCCGGAGCCGGCTGGCAAGGGCCGGGTTTCGGCCTTTTCGACTATCAGGGAGGACGCTGATGCGCGTCGCAATCATAGACTACGGGTCCGGCAATCTGCGTTCGGCGACCAAGGCTTTCGAGCGGGCCGCCCGCGAGGCGGGTATCGAAGCCGTGATCGACCTCACCGACAAGGCAGACGTCGTCGCGACGGCCGACCGGATCGTTCTTCCTGGCGTTGGCGCCTATGCCGATTGCCGGGCGGGACTTGATGCTGTTCCAGGCATGCGGGACGCCATCATCGACGTCGTCGAACACAAGGGGCGCCCCTTCCTCGGAATCTGCGTCGGCATGCAGCTCATGTCCTCGCGTGGACTGGAAAAGACGACCACCGAAGGGTTCGGCTGGATCGAGGGCGACGTCGTCGAGATGACCCCCAGCGACCCTCACCTGAAAATCCCCCAGATCGGCTGGAATACGCTCGACCTGCATCACCCTCACCCGCTGTTCGACGGCATTCCGACAGGGCCCGCCGGGCTGCACGCCTATTTCGTGCATTCCTACCACCTGGCGGCAAAACACCGGCACGATGTGATCGCAACGACCGAGTATGGCGGCGCCATGACGGCATTTGTCGGGCGCGACAATGTCGCGGGCTCTCAGTTCCATCCGGAAAAGAGCCAGACGCTCGGCCTCGCCCTGATCTCCAATTTTCTGCGCTGGAAGCCTTGAGCTCGCGCGGACTGCCAGGACTGAACATCCATGATCCTATTTCCCGCAATCGACCTCAAAGACGGCCAGTGCGTTCGCCTGAAGCTCGGCGACATGGCGCAGGCCACCGTCTATAATCCCGATCCTGCAGCACAGGCGAAAGCCTTTGAAGACCAGGGCTTCGAATGGCTGCATGTGGTCGATCTCAACGGTGCCTTCGCCGGAGAGAGCGTCAATGGTGCCGCCATCGACGCGATCCTGAAGGCGACGAAGAACCCCGTCCAGCTCGGCGGCGGTATCCGGACTCTCGATCATATCGAAGCCTGGCTTTCGCGCGGTCTCGCCCGCGTCATCCTCGGCACCGTCGCGGTGCGCGACCCGGCGCTGGTGATCGAGGCCTGCAAGAAGTTTCCTGGCAAAGTCGCCGTCGGCATCGATGCCAAGGGCGGCAAGGTGGCCGTCGAGGGCTGGGCCGAGGCTTCGGAACTCGGCGTCATCGAACTTGCCCGGAAATTCGAAGGGGCCGGCGTCTCCGCCATTATCTATACGGACATCGACCGCGACGGTATCCTGACCGGTATCAATTGGTCTTCGACCTTGGAGCTTGCGAATGCCGTTTCCATCCCGGTGATTGCGTCCGGCGGACTTGCCTCCCTCGACGATATCAGCCGCATGCTGGAGCCGGACGCCGCACGGCTCGAAGGGGCGATTTCCGGCCGTGCGCTTTACGACGGCCGTATTGACCCGGGGCAGGCATTGGCGCTGATCCGCGCCAAGAAAGGACGTGCCGCATGACTTTGAAGGCCCGCGTTATTCCCTGTCTGGATGTGAAGGACGGCCGCGTCGTGAAAGGCGTGAACTTCGTCGACCTCATCGATGCCGGCGATCCGGTGGAAGCCGCAAAAGCTTACGATGCTGCCGGCGCCGACGAATTGTGCTTCCTCGACATTACCGCCTCGTCGGACAATCGCGACACGATCTTCGACGTGGTTGCCCGCACGGCGGAGCATTGTTTCATGCCGCTCACCGTCGGCGGCGGCGTGCGTACCACTGCCGACATCCGCAAATTGCTGCTGGCGGGTGCCGACAAGGTCTCGATCAATTCGGCAGCGGTCAACAACCCGGATTTCGTGGCCGAGGCCGCCGACAAGTTCGGAAACCAGTGCATCGTCGTCTCGATCGACGCCAAGAAGGTCTCTGGGGCCGGTGAAACCGACCGGTGGGAAATATTCACCCATGGCGGACGCAATCCGACGGGCATCGATGCGGTCGAATTCGCGATCAAGATGGTGGAGCGAGGTGCTGGCGAGCTCCTCGTCACGTCCATGGACCGCGACGGCACGAAAAGTGGCTACGACCTTCGGCTGACACGCACAATTGCCGACAGTGTCCGGGCCCCCGTCGTCGCCTCCGGCGGCGTCGGCAATCTCGACGATATGGTCGCAGGCATCAAGGAAGGCCACGCCACTGCCGTGCTCGCCGCATCGATTTTCCATTTCGGTACCTATACGGTTGGTCAGGCTAAGCATTATATGGCTGAGCACGGCGTTGCGATGCGGCTCGACTGACCGGGAGAGACAGTGTGAGTGAATTTTCCCTGAGCGACCTGGAAAGGATCGTGGCGCAGCGCGCCAAGGCCTCGCCTGATGAATCGTGGACGGCGAAGCTCGTGGCCGCCGGGCAGACGAAGGCAGCCAAGAAGCTTGGCGAAGAGGCCGTCGAGACAGTCATTGCCGCAGTCTCCCAGAATCGGAAGGATCTGGTGGGTGAAAGCGCAGACCTCCTCTATCACCTGATGGTCGTATTGAATATTGCCGGCATCCCGCTACAGGATATCCTGGAAGAACTCCAACGGCGGACCGGTCAATCCGGCCTCCGGGAAAAGGCGGGCCGGCCGACATCATGAATATAGCACCTCAATCCGCCGAAACGTCCGAGACGGACCCGATTGTTGAATACTACTCGCCTTATCATCGGTTTACGGCCGAGGAATGGGCGAGGTTCCGCGCCGATACGCCTCTGACGCTGAAGGCAGACGAGGTAAGCCGGCTTCGATCCCTCGACGACCCGATCGATCTCGACGAGGTGCGGCGGATCTATCTCTCGCTCTCGCGCCTGCTGTCCTCGCATGTCGAAGCTTCTCAGCTTCTATTCCAGCAGAGGAACCGCTTCCTCAGCCTCTCGGACGTTGCTAAGACCCCCTTCATCATCGGGATTGCCGGATCGGTGGCCGTCGGCAAATCAACGACAGCGCGTATCCTTCAGGAATTGCTCGCTCGCTGGCCGTCGAGCCCGAAGGTGGACCTGATCACCACGGACGGTTTCCTTCACCCCAACGCCGTGCTCCAGCGCGAAAACCTGATGGAGCGGAAGGGTTTTCCGGAAAGCTATGACGTAGGCGCCATCCTGCGCTTTCTCTCGGCCATCAAGGCAGGCGAACCAAACGTCAAGGCGCCGCGCTATTCGCATCTCACCTATGACGTGTTGCCGAACGAATTCACGCTGGTCGACCGGCCGGACATATTGATCTTTGAAGGCATCAATGTGCTGCAGTCGCGAGCGCTGCCGGCCGATGGAAAGATCGTGCCGATCGTTTCGGACTTTTTCGATTTCTCGATCTATATCGATGCGGACGAGGAGCAGATCCACACTTGGTATGTCCAGCGCTTCATGAAACTGCGCCAGACCGCCTTTCGCGATCCGACTTCCTTCTTCAAGAAATACGCCGCCATCGATGCGGATGCGGCACGCGCCGTCGCCGAGGGGCTTTGGGAAAACATCAATCTCAAGAACTTGAGGCAGAACATCGTGCCGACGCGGCCTCGCGCCGACCTCATCCTGCGCAAGGGCCGCAATCACCTCGTGGAAACGGTGTCGCTCCGCAAATTATAGCCGATGGATCGGCGGCCATCGACAACGGCCTCAGACGTTGACCCGGCGAAGCGTCAGATTGATCCTGCCGCCGCTCTTCAAGAGGGTCGAAGTGTCGGGATAGATGCGATCGACGCCGTGAAAGGCCAACCGCCCTTCCCCGCCGAGGACGACGATGTCGCCGCTTGCCAGCCGGAAGGAACGTGTCGGGTCCTTGCGGTTCAAGCCGCCCACCCGGAACAGGCAGCTGTTGCCAAGTGAGATCGAAAGAACCGGCGCCGCCAGATCGGTCTCGTCCCTATCCTGATGCAACCCCATCCTGGCCTCGTCCGAATAGAAGTTGACGAGACAAGCTTCCGGTGGCTTCGGATAGTCAGCGAGCCGCTCCCACAGATCGATCAATTCCTTCGGCATGGCGGGCCACGGCTTACCCGTTACCGGATGAAACGGTTGATACCGATAGCCTCTATCCTTGTCGGTCACCCAGCCCAGCGAGCCGCAATTGGTCATGCGCACGGACATGGGTTTTCCGGTACCGGGCATTTCCGGCACATAGAGCGGCGCTTCCATTACAATGGCTCTGATCGCTTCGACCAGGCACTCCTGCGCTGGGCGGTCCAGGTAGTCCGGCAGGTGGCGGATACCGTTGGATAACGTTGCCAAGTCAATCTCCGTTCGGGCGGCCCCGCATTTTCTTCACTTCCGAACGTCCGGACTTTTCCTTCAGCCGGCGCTCGACCGAACCTTTGGTGGGTTTGGTGGCCTTCCTTGGCGGCGGCGGCGGCTTGGCGGCCTCGAGGATCATTTCCTTCAGGCGCTCACGCGCCTCTTCGCGATTGCGCTCCTGGCTGCGGGAGCGGCTTGCTTCTATCATCAGCACGCCGTCCTTCGACACCCGTTTCCCGGCAAGCTTGAGGGCATTTGCCTTTATGCGCTCAGGTAGCGACGGAGAACTGGCGATATCGAAGAAAAGCTGAACGGCTGTGGAGACCTTGTTGACGTTCTGACCACCCGGCCCGCCCGCAAGCACGAACTGCTCGGTGAGCTCCCATCCGGCGATGGTAATGCGGCTGTTGATGACGAGGGGATTGCTGGCCATGATCGACTGGTCTTTGTGTTTGGCCGCATCTTTCCCACAAAGCCGGCAAAAAGAAAACCGCCAGCTGAGCAGCCGGCGGTTCCACGTGAATCATGTTTGGGTTTTATTCCGCTGCCACAAGAAGTGCGGGGGCCGCGTCGCGCACTTTCCTGTCGACATGATCTTCGAATTTCTCGAAGTTCGAAATAAACATCGAAACCAGCTTCTGCGCCTGAGCATCGTAAGCGATGCCGTCGGCCCAGGTCGAGCGCGGGTCCAGAATGGAATTGTCGAGACCCTCGACGGCAACCGGTACCGCAAACCCGAAATTCGGGTCCGTACGGAACTCAACGCCATTGAGGCTGCCGTTGAGGGCGGCGGTCAACAGGGCCCGGGTTGCCTTGATCGGCATACGGCGACCGACGCCGTAGGCGCCGCCCGTCCAGCCGGTATTGACCAGCCAGCAATTGACACCGTGGCGGGCGATCAGGTCCTTGAGCAGATTGCCGTACTCGGCCGGATGGCGCGGCATGAAGGGTGCGCCGAAGCAGGTCGAGAAGGTGGCCTCAGGCTCGGTCACGCCCTTTTCCGTACCGGCAACCTTGGCGGTGTAGCCGGAAAGGAAGTGATACATAGCCTGTTCCGGCGTCAGCTTGGCGATCGGCGGCATGACCCCGAAGGCGTCGGCCGTCAGCATGATGATCGTCTTCGGATGCGGCGCAAGGCCGGTTTCCGATGCATTGGGGATGAAATGCAGCGGATAGGCGCTGCGGGTGTTTTCGGTCAGCGAGCTGTCGTCGAAGTCGGGCACGCGGTTTTCGTCGAGCACGACATTCTCGAGCACGGTGCCGAACCGGCGGGTCGCGGCATAGATTTCTGGTTCCGCTTCGGCAGAAAGCCTGATCGCCTTGGCATAGCAACCGCCTTCGAAATTGAAGACGCCGGTCTCGCCCCAGCCATGCTCGTCGTCGCCGATGAGGGTGCGGCTGGGATCGGCCGAAAGTGTGGTCTTGCCGGTGCCCGAAAGGCCGAAGAAGACGGCGGTATCGTCATCCGAACCGACATTTGCCGAGCAGTGCATCGGCATGACGCCCTTGGCCGGCAGCAGATAGTTCAGCACGGAGAAGACAGACTTCTTGTTCTCGCCTGCATAGGACGTGCCGCCGATCAGGACGAGGCCATTGGTCAGGTCGCACGCGATTACCGTTTCCGTGCGGCAGCCGTGGCGGGCCGGATCGGCGCGGAAGCTCGGCAGGTTGATGATGGTCAGCTTCTGCACGAAGTTTTCGAGAGAAGCCCGGCTCGGCCGGATCAGCAGATTGCGGATGAACAGCGCATGCCAGGCAAGTTCGGTGATCATGCGGGTCGGAAGCGCGTTTTCCGGATCGGCGCCGCCGATCAGATCCTGCACATAAAGAGCCTTGCCGGCGGCATGCGCGAGCATATCCTTGCGCAGGACCTCGAAGTGCTCGGGCGACATCGGCTTGTTATTGTCCCACCAGATCTGGTCTTCGGTCTTGCTGTCCCGGACGATGAATTTATCCTTGGGAGACCGGCCAGTGTGCTGTCCCGTGATGGCCCTCAACGCGCCGTCGGCCGTCAGATCGGCTTCACCGCGGCGAATGGCTTCTTCGTAAAGCTCGACTTCGGACAAGTTATAATTGACACGCGATACATCGCCGAAACCGATCGCCGCCAACCCGTTGGACGGGTTGTGAAGTCCAAACTCCTCCATGCGCGCATTCCTTCCGCTTTTAGTTGAACGTGGCGCAAAATTAATGAGGGAATCCGAAAAGGGCAAGTGGCCTTTTGGAAATTGTTTAGTAATATCAATTAATTAATCGATTTAAAAAAATTTATTCCTCTTTAAATCGGTTTAATAATGGTTTTAATCCCGCTTTATGGGCGCATAAAATTGCGGGTCCAATCCTTGGATTGTAAGCCGCCCCTTTATCTTTGCCACAATTTGTTCCACCTTTATACTCAAGAAGCGCGTCGGCTGAAGCGCCCGGGCTGGGGCGATTCCGGGAGATGCGTATAAATGGTGACGGAGACGGAGAGCATGCAGACAATCGCGCTCGTGGACGACGACCGCAATATTCTGACTTCGGTGTCGATTGCACTGGAAGCGGAAGGATACAAGGTCGAAACCTATACGGACGGCGCCTCTGCGCTCGACGGGCTGATCGCCCGCCCGCCGCAGCTGGCGATCTTCGATATCAAGATGCCGCGCATGGACGGAATGGAACTGCTGCGGCGACTTCGGCAGAAGTCGGACGTGCCCGTCATCTTCCTGACGTCCAAGGACGAGGAGATCGACGAGCTGTTCGGGCTGAAGATGGGTGCCGACGATTTCATCACCAAACCGTTCTCGCAACGGCTGCTGGTGGAACGGGTGAAGGCAATCTTGCGCCGTGCGGGCGCCCGCGAGGCGCAGGCCGTCGGAGGCGGCAAGGTGGCCTCGGACCAGCAGGCTGCGCGTACGCTGGAGCGAGGCCAACTCCTCATGGATCAGGAGCGCCACACCTGCACCTGGAAGGGCGAACCGGTGACGCTGACGGTGACCGAGTTCCTGATCCTGCATTCTCTGGCGCAGCGACCAGGCGTGGTGAAAAGCCGCGACGCGCTGATGGATGCGGCTTATGACGAGCAGGTCTACGTGGACGATCGCACGATCGACAGCCACATCAAGCGGTTGCGCAAGAAATTCAAGATGGTCGACAACGACTTTGATATGATCGAAACGCTCTACGGCGTAGGTTACCGGTTCCGCGAGGCGGCTTGAGACAGGCTCTCTTACGGAAGGTTAACTTGAGGCCACGGCCGGATCAGAGATAAATTGGTCCGGTGGAAGGACTGCAGTGGCAGATCAGACATTCGACAGTGAAATGACCCGAACGGAGAAGGTCGAGACACGCCGCGCGCCGCGGCGTTTCTGGTCGAGGCCTTTCACGCTCATCCGTCGGGTGTTCGGCCATGCCGTCTTTTCCAGCCTCACTCGTCGCATCCTGTTCTTCAATATCGCCGCGACGGTGGTTCTCGTCGCGGGCATTCTCTACCTCAACCAGTTCCGAGAAGGGCTGATCGACGCCCGCGTGGAAAGCCTTCTGACCCAGGGCGAGATCATCGCGGGTGCGATATCGGCCTCGGCGTCCGTCGATACCAATTCGATCACCATCGATCCGCAAAAGCTTCTCGAACTCCAGGCCGGCCAGAGCATAACGCCCGTGCCGAACGACGAGGACCTGGATTTTCCGATCGATCCGGAACGGGTGGCCCCGGTTCTGCGGCGGCTCATTTCGCCGACCCGCACACGCGCCCGTATCTTCGACGCCGATGCCAATCTGCTGCTCGACTCCCGCCATCTCTATTCGCGCGGCCAGGTTCTGCGGTTTGACCTGCCCCCGGTCGAAAACGAGACGCAGACCTGGAGCGAATGGTTCGGAAGCCTTTTCAACCGGCTCCTGCAGCCGGGCAATTTGCCGGTTTATAAGGAAGCGCCAGGCGGCGACGGCTCGATCTACCCGGAAGTGATGAATGCTCTGACGGGTGTACGCGGAGCGCTGGTGCGGGTCACCGATCGCGGCGAACTTATCGTCTCCGTCGCAGTGCCGGTCCAGCGTTTCCGGGCTGTTCTTGGCGTCCTTCTGCTCTCGACCCAGGCAGGCGATATCGACAAGATCGTGCATGCAGAGCGGCTGGCGATCATGCGGGTCTTCGGCGTCGCGACGCTGGTCAACATCCTATTGTCGCTGCTCCTGTCGTCGACCATCGCCAATCCGCTGCGACGGCTCGCGGCAGCGGCCATCCGCGTCCGCCGCGGAGCCAAGCAGCGCGAGGAGATCCCGGATTTCGCCTATCGGCAGGACGAGATCGGCAATCTTTCGATTGCGCTGCGCGAAATGACCAACGCCCTGTATGACCGGATCGACGCCATCGAGAGCTTTGCAGCGGATGTGAGCCACGAACTCAAGAATCCACTTACTTCGCTGCGAAGCGCAGTGGAAACTCTGCCTCTTGCGAAGTCCGAGGAGTCGAAGCAGCGGCTGACGGAAATCATCTTCCACGATGTGCGCCGGCTCGATCGCCTGATCAGCGACATTTCCGACGCCTCGCGGCTCGACGCGGAGCTTGCCCGTTCCGATGCCGCCTCGGTCAACATGGAAAACCTGCTCAGCAATCTGGTCGATATTTCGCGTCAGATACGGACCGGCCGCAAGCCGGTGGAGATCGATCTGACGATGGACAGCAAGGGCGGCAACCGATTGGCCTATCTCGTGAACGGCCACGATCTCCGTCTAGGACAAATCGTTACCAATCTCATCGAAAATGCCCGTTCCTTCGTACCGGAAAAAGGGGGACGCATTTCGATCCGGCTGTCGCGCATCAAGGACCTGGTCACCATCACCGTCGACGACAATGGTCCGGGCATCCAGGCGGAAGACATCGACCGCATTTTCGAGCGCTTTTATACGGACCGCCCTGAAGGTGAGAGCTTCGGCCAGAATTCCGGTCTTGGTCTCTCGATCAGCCGCCAGATCGCGGAAGCCCATGGGGGTACGCTGAAGGCGGAAAACCTGCACGACCCGAAAACCGGCTCCACGTCGGGTGCGCGGTTCATCCTTTCGCTGCCGGCCGGCGAAACCCAATGAACGCCGGAGCGCTCAACATTCACGCCACTGCCGTCGTTCTGGGGACGCGGGGGATCTTATTCACGGGACCGTCCGGCGCCGGTAAATCCATGCTCGCCTTCGCCTGCATCGCAGCGGCTCGAAGACAGGGTGCCTTTGCGGCTTTGGTGGCCGATGATCAGGTTTTCATCTCCGGCCACGGTGAACGACTTGTCGCCAGCCGCCCTGACGCGATCGCGGGACTGATCGAACTGCGCGGCAGCGGCATTGCGCAGGTCGACAGCATTCCGGCCGCCGTACTCGATCTTACCGTCGCCGTCATCTCGCGGCCGGGAAGCGAGCGGCTTCCACCGGAAAACGAACGCTTCTCCATCGCCGGCCTTGGTGAGCTTCCGCTGGTCAGGATATGGCAGGGAACGCCCGATCCGCTGGCCATTCTGACGGCATTTGCCCCCAATCTTCACGGTGAAATGCCCTTTTGATTATCCAGCTGCCTGATTTTTTAACTTGAACTTCGAATCTACATGGAGAAGATGGCTTCCCACCGCTGGACGGCTTTATTGCGATGCGATAAGGCCGCAAGTTTCCATAGCAGGGGGCAGTTTTCATGATCGGACTTGTGCTTGTCACCCATGGCAAGCTGGCTGAGGAATTTCGTCATGCGGTCGAGCATGTCGTCGGGCCTCAGAAATTCATCGAAACCGTATCGATCGGCCCCGAAGACGACATGGACCAACGCCGGCAGGACATTGTCGATGCCGTGGGCAGCGCTAACGACGGCCATGGCGTCATCATCCTTACCGACATGTTCGGCGGCACCCCTTCCAACCTTTCCATTTCCGTCATGGAAAGCGGCAAAACGGAAGTCATCGCCGGCATGAATTTGCCCATGCTGATCAAGCTCGCCGGCGTGCGCGGCGACAACAACATGGACAGGGCTCTTGCCGAAGCGTCGGAGGCCGGCCGGAAATATATCAATGTCGCAAGCCGCGTCCTCAGCGGCAAATGAGAACCAACACCCGAATGTCGTCCCCCCTCTCCCGCGAATTCCTGATCGTCAACAAGCGCGGCCTGCACGCGCGCGCCTCTGCGAAGTTTGTGCAGATGGTCGAAAGCTTTGATGCGCAGATCACCGTTTCCAAGGACGGCACGACGGTCGGCGGCACATCGATCATGGGTCTGATGATGCTCGCCGCAAGCACTGGCTGCACCATTGAGGTTGCCGCCGCCGGCAAGCAGGCCCTCGAGGCGCTGGAAGCGCTGGGGGAACTCGTTGCGAACAAGTTTGGTGAAGAAGCCTGAAGCCTTTTCCTTATTCAACCCTGATATAAAGATATAAAGACTTCTTTATATCCCGGTTGCCTCGTGGTCGTAAGCCTGCTAAACCGCTGGCAGCCTTCGCCTGTCTAGGCGATCTGTCGCGCGTCCTGCACGCGAGGCAAGCGTTATCGAACACCTGGAGAGCTTCATGAGCACTGAAAAGGATTACGTCGTCGCGGATATCAACCTTGCCGCCTATGGCCGCAAGGAACTCGACATTGCCGAAACTGAAATGCCAGGCTTGATGTCCTGCCGCGCCGAATTCGGCGAATCGAAGCCGTTGAAGGGCGCGCGCATCACCGGCTCGCTGCACATGACCATCCAGACGGCTGTGTTGATCGAGACCTTGAAGGAACTCGGCGCTGAAATCCGCTGGGCATCCTGCAATATCTTCTCGACGCAGGATCATGCCGCAGCAGCGATCGCGGCAGCCGGCATCCCCGTCTTCGCCGTAAAGGGCGAGTCGCTTACCGAATACTGGGAATACACCGACAAGATCTTCCAGTGGGCCGATGGCGGCTTCTCGAACATGATCCTCGACGATGGCGGCGACGCCACGATGTATATCCTGCTCGGCGCCCGCGCCGAAGCCGGAGAGGATGTGCTGTCGAATCCGGGTTCGGAAGAAGAAGAAATCCTCTTCGCACAGATCAAGAAGCGTCTGAAGGCTTCGCAGGGCTGGTTCACCAAGCAGCGCGACGCGATCAAGGGTGTCACGGAAGAGACGACAACCGGCGTTCACCGCCTTTACGAACTCTCCAAGAAGGGATTGCTGCCCTTCCCGGCAATCAACGTCAACGATTCCGTCACCAAGTCGAAATTCGACAACAAATACGGCTGCAAGGAATCGCTGGTTGACGGCATCCGTCGCGGTACCGACGTAATGATGGCCGGCAAGGTTGCCGTCGTTTGCGGTTACGGCGACGTGGGCAAGGGTTCGGCCGCTTCGCTCGCCGGCGCCGGCGCCCGCGTCAAGGTCACGGAAGTCGATCCGATCTGCGCTTTGCAGGCAGCCATGGACGGCTTCGAAGTCGTGGTACTCGAGGATGTGGTTTCGACCGCAGACATCTTCATCAGCACCACCGGCAACAAGGACGTCATCCGCATCGAGCACATGCGTGCGATGAAGGACATGGCGATCGTCGGCAATATCGGTCACTTCGACAACGAGATCCAGGTTGCGGCACTCCGGAACCTCAAGTGGACCAACGTCAAGCCGCAGGTCGACCTGATCGAGTTCCCGAAGGGCAACCGCATCATCCTGCTGTCGGAAGGCCGTCTCCTGAATCTCGGCAACGCGACCGGTCACCCGTCCTTCGTGATGTCCGCGTCGTTCACCAACCAGACGCTGGCCCAGATTGAACTCTTCACCAAGCCGGGCGTGTACAAGAACGAGGTCTACATTCTGCCGAAACACCTCGACGAGAAGGTCGCGCGCCTGCACCTCGACAAGCTCGGCGTAAGGCTGACGGAGCTCTCGGAAGAACAGGCTGCCTATATCGGCGTGTCGTCGCAAGGCCCGTTCAAGGCCGAACACTACCGCTATTAATCGGTAGCCGGTTAATCCACAACATATAGAGGCCGCAGCCTTGACAAAAGGCTGCGGCCTCTTTTTTAGCCGCATCCCTTCCCGGCGATTCCCTTAACAAGTATCCTTTTATGAATGATTCGTGCCGTCCTGGCCGTTCGACCTCAGGTCGTCCGGCTCCGGGCAAGGCACGAAATGGTATGTCTTGTCGATGAGCGGCAATTGGACGGAGACAGACCGGTTATGTCGGTAAAAAAAACGAGCCTGTTCAAGCAGGCCGATCCCTCTTGCGACGGAGTTGGTTCTCCGGCCTCGCAATCTGCCTCCGGGGCTCCGGATGGCGGCGCGGCGGCCGTTGGGTTCAGCCGTCTCGCGCGCTTTGCCAGCGCCGTTCTCTCAGGAACCGCTCTTTCCGGTCTTGCGACTGCTGCTCTCGCGCAGCAGTCCACCACAGAGGCGGCACGGCTCTTTTCCTCGACGGAAGTCGTGGTTTCCTCGGTCGTCCTCGGCGCGCTCGGCGCAGCGCTTCTTTCCGCAGTCTGGCTGGTGCGCCAGCGGGGCAATATGGAAGCCGAAACGCAGGAGATGCGCAGCGCGCTTTCGGATGCACAACAACGCATCTCGAAATACGAGGCGCTGATCGCCGACAAGAACCGACGTATCGTCATCTGGGAAGGTGGGGCATCGAAGCCCGAGTTCCTTGGCCAGCTTCCGGCTGAGACCGGCGCTCCCCAAGAGGATCGCGAATTCCTGGCGTTCGGCCGCTGGCTTCGCAGCCTCTCTGCGGGCGAGCTCGAAAAATCGATCGAATTTCTTCGCACCGAGGCGCGTACCTTCGACATGGTCGTCGAGACGAACCGCGACGAGATTCTCGAGGTCCAGGGTCGTGTTTCGGGCGGCAAGGCTTTTGTGCGCTTCATCGCGCTGAACAACTTGCGGGCCGAGCTTGCGGAACTGAAAATCGAACGCGAACGGCTTGCCGGCTCCATTTCTCTGTTTCATTCGCTGCTCGACGCTATCGAACAGCCGGTATGGCGGCGAGACGCCCAGGGTAAACTCAGCTGGGTCAACCATGCCTACGGTGACGCTGTTGAAGCGTCGACGCCAGATCAGGCGATCGAAGAAGGACGTGAGTTCCTCGGAACGATCGCCCGCGAAAAGATCAAGGCGATAGCGACGCCGACCTCGCCGTTCCACGACCGCATTTCCACCGTGGCGCATGGCAACCGCACCATGTTCGACGTCGTGGACGTCGCGGTGCCGGGCGGCTCGGCAGGTATGGCCATCGATGTGTCCGAAGCGGAAGCGGTGCGAGAGGAACTGAAACGCACGCTGAGAAGTCATGCGGAAACCCTCGATCATCTCGCAACCCCAGTTGCGATTTTCGATGGCGACCGCCGGCTGCAGTTCTACAACCAGGCTTTTGCCCAGCTCTGGGGCCTGAGCCTTTCCTTCCTGGACTCGCGGCCGGACAATAGTGAACTGCTCGACAAGTTGCGCAGCGAAGGCAGGCTGCCGGAGCAACTCAACTGGCGGAGCTGGAAGGAAACGGCGCTTTCCGTCTATCGCTCCCCGGACACCCAGACCGATCTCTGGCACCTGCCAAATGGCCAGACGCTGCGCGTGATCGCTACGGCGCATCCGCAAGGCGGAGCCACCTGGGTCTTTGAAAACCTTACCGAACAGGTGAATCTCGAAACCCGCTACAACACACTGGTCAAGGTACAGGGCGAAACCATCGACCACCTCTCCGAAGGCGTTGCCGTCTTCGGTCCGGACGGCCGTATCCGTCTCTCGAATCCTGCCTTCCGGGCGCTGTGGGGCATCACGGCCGACGAGGCCCAGCCGAACACTCACATCAAGGCGATCGAGGCTGCCTGTGCACCGTCCTACGACAAGCCGGACGGCTGGCGACGGTTTGGGCAGATGCTGACCAATTTCGACGACGAACGCCCGTCGCTTCAGGGAACCTTCGAACTCTATTCGGGTCTGATCCTCGACTATGCGGTCACCCCGCTGCCGAATGCGCAGACCATGTTCACCTTTGTGGATATGACGGCGAGCGCGCGGGCCGAACGGGCGCTGAAAGAGAAGAACGAGGCGCTGCGGAAGGCCGACGAGATCAAGAACGATTTCGTGCAGCACGTTTCCTACGAGCTTCGCTCGCCGCTCACCAACATCATCGGCTTCACGGATCTTCTGAAGACGCCGGGGATCGGTCCGCTCAACGAGCGGCAGTCGGAATATATCGACCACATCTCGACATCGTCCTCGGTGCTGCTGACGATCGTCAACGACATTCTCGACCTTGCGACGGTCGATGCCGGCATCATGCAGCTCCATTATTCGGAACTGGCCATCGACGACCTGCTCGACGACGTGGCGATGCAGATCGCCGACCGGCTGCACGAAAACGGCGTGACGCTTGCGATCACCGCGCCCGCCGGACTCGGCACTATCGTCGCGGACCAGCAGCGGCTGAAGCAGATCCTCATCAAGCTGCTCACCAATGCCACCAACTTTGCGCCGGAAGGGTCCGCCATCACGCTCAATTGCTGGCGCACCCACAACGACGTGTTCTTCTCCGTGACAGACAGAGGCCCCGGCATTCCGGAAGAGATGTTGAAGAACGTCTTCAATCGCTTCTCCTCCAGCGCCAAGGGCGGCAAGCGCAGCGGCGCAGGCCTCGGCCTGTCGATCGTCGAAAGCTTCGTCAACCTGCACCACGGTGACGTTACGATCGACAGCAAGCCCGGCCAGGGAACGACCGTCACCTGCCGCGTCCCAAGTGCCGCAGGCAAGACGCATTCCGTCGCCGCCGAATGACGGGCGCGACCGGTTTAACACTCACTCTTGCCAGCGAGGCCGAGACAATTCGGCTGGGGGAAGATCTGGCGCTGGCACTGAGACAAGGCGACTGGCTGGCGCTCTCCGGCGATCTCGGCGCCGGCAAATCCACGCTGGCCCGCGCTTTCCTGCGGGCGATGGCCGATGACGACGAACTCGAAGTCCCGAGCCCCACCTTCACGCTCGTGCAGAGCTACGACCTGAGGATCCCGGTCTCGCATTTCGACCTCTACCGGCTCGGCGACGCCTCCGAGCTGGATGAACTTGGCTTCGACGAAGCTCTCGTCAATGGCATCTGCCTCGTTGAATGGCCGGAAATGGCCGAGGATCTGTTGCCCTCAGCACGCATCCGGCTCCGCCTGGAACATCAGGATCGCGGGCGACAAGTCACGATTACCGGACCGGAAACCCAAATGAAGCGCATCCATCGGGTGCTGGCGATCCGGGATTTCCTGAATCGGCACGGTTACGAAAACGCACGCCGGCGTTTCCTGACCGGTGACGCCTCAATGCGGGCCTATGAGAAAATCACAGCCTCGAATGGCGAGACGCCGATCCTGATGGATTGGCCGAAGCCGCCGGAGGGTCCGGCCGTTCTCGATGACAAACCTTATCCCAAGGTGGCGCATCTGGCCGAAGACGCCTATCCTTTCGTTGCCATTGCCCAATATCTGCGCGAGCTGGGGCTCGCTGCGCCGCAAGTCCTTGATGTCGACTATGACCAGGGCATCCTGCTGATCGAGAACCTCGGCGGCGAAGGCGTCCTGGACGTGAGCGGTCAGCCGATCCCGGAACGCTACCGTGAAAGCGTCGTATGTCTTGCTTTCCTGCACAGCCACGAGATGCGGCAGGACTTGCCCGTCGGCGAAAGCCATGTCCACCACGTCCCGGATTTCGATCCGACAGCAATGACGATGGAAGCCCGGCTTCTCATCGATTGGCATCTGCCATGGAAACGCGGCGCGCCGTCGACAGAAGAAGAACGGCAGGACTATCTTGCGATCTGGGCTGGCCTGATAGGAGAGTTGGAACGCGCTGAAAAGAACCTTCTGCTGCGCGATTTTCATTCACCCAATATCATCTGGCGCCCACACGAGTCGGGCGTGCACCGCGTCGGCCTTATCGATTTTCAAGATGCGATGATCGGTCCGACAGCCTATGATCTCGCGTCGATCGTGCAAGATGCGCGGGTGGACATATCAAAACCGCTGGCCGACCAGATGATGGTCGACTACGTGACCCTTCGCCGCTCCCTCGGCTCCTTCGACGAGCCTGCTTTCCTCAAAGCCTGGGCGATCATGGCCGCGCAGCGCAATTGCAAGCTCGCAGGCCTCTGGGTGCGACTCATGCAGCGGGATGGCAAACCTGGCTACATGAAGCATATGCCGCGGACGCTTGGTTACCTTGCGACGGCCCTGAGCCACGAAACCCTTACGCCGTTGCGGGAATGGTGCAAGAAGGTCGGAATAGAGCTACCCGAATCATAGCCAGGGCTCTAAAACAGCAGGCATGACCATCATCCAACAGGCCATGGTGCTTGCCGCGGGCCTCGGCACCCGTTTGCGGCCCATCACCGATACGATGCCGAAGCCGCTGGTGCCGATCTCCGGCAAGCCGATGATCGATTATGCGCTCGACGCGCTGGCGAATGCCGGCGTCACACGCGCGGCCGTCAACGTCCACCATTTTGCCGGCATGATGGAGGCCCATCTTGAGGCTTATCCGCGCCTCAAGATTCTGATCTCGGATGAACGTGCTGAATTGATGAATTCCGGCGGAGGTCTCGCGAAAGGGCTCAAACTGCTCGATCCGGGCCTCCTCTACGTCATGAATGCCGATCTTTTCTGGATCGGCGAAAAGCCGGGAGCAAAAACCAACCTCCAGCGCCTTGCCGAATTCTTCGATCCGGACACCATGGATCTGGCGCTCCTGTGCGTCCCGCTCGAACGAACCACGGGCCATAACGGCAAGAAGGATTTTCAACTCGCCCCCGACGGCCGCCTTTCCCGCTATGCCGACGGCGGCGATAACCCGGTCGTTTATGCAGGCGCGATCGTCATGCATTCCTCCCTCCTCGATGAGGCACCTGCGGATGCCTTCAACCTCAACATCTATTTCGACCGCGCGATCGAAAAAGGCCGCCTGTTCGGCATGATGATGGACGGAGAATGGATAACCGTCGGCACGCCGGAAGCCCTGCCTGCCGCCGAAGCGGTCATTGCCCGTCACTCCGTGGAGGCCTGAGCCGTGGTTATACGGCAGAAACGCGTGTTTTCGATCCCCCCGGGCGCACCGTTTCTGAAGACGCTGGCGAGCGCGCTTTGTGAAGGACGCCTCGACGAGGCGTTCCGCTACGATCCTTCCGATCCGCTTTCGCTCGCCAATGTGACGATCTTCGTGCCGACGAGGCGTTCCGCCCGCGTGCTGCGCTCGGAATTCGTCGATCTTCTCGGCGGTCGTTCAACTATCCTGCCGGTCATCCGTCCCCTTGGGGAAACGGACGACGACAGCGGCTATTTCGACCTCGTCGCGCCCGAGGAGATGGATCTCGCCCTGCCGATCGGCGGCACGGCGCGGCTCCTGGAACTCGGACGGCTAATCCTTGCCTGGCGGAACCAGCTTCCGAAAGTCGTGCTGGACATCCATTCTGAATCGCCCCTTGTCGCGCCCGCAAGTCCCGCCGACGCGATCTGGCTTGCCCGGGCGCTTTCCGAACTCATCACCGCGGTCGAGACGGAAGAGCGCGACTGGGAAGATCTGAAAAAACTCAGGACGGGCGAACATGCGCTCTGGTGGCAGCTGACCGCCGAGTTTCTATCGATCGCCAGCGCCTTCTGGCCGGCGCGGCTGGAGGAGCTCAAACGTTCTTCGCCGGCAAGGCATCAGGCGGCGATCCTGCGTGGCGAGGCTGAAAGGATCGCAACACGCGACCACAAAGGGCCTGTGATCGTGGCGGGCTCGACCGGTTCCGTGCCGGCCGCAGCCGATCTGATCGCGGCTATTTCCGAGCTGCCGAACGGCACCGTCGTCCTGCCCGGTCTGGACGTTTCCATGCCGGCGGATCAATGGGCGATGATCGGCGAACACGCCATCGACGGCTTGTCGGAACCCGCGAGCCGCAGCCATCCGCAATTCGGCCTATGGCGGCTTCTGCAGAAGCTTGGCGTCTCCCGCGACGATGTCCGTCTTCTCGGAGAGGCGCCGGATGAACTGCTATTCAGGGCAACGGCGATTTCCCAGGCGCTTGTCCCCGCAAAGGCAACCGATCGCTGGAATAACTGGCGGGAAACGGCCGACCCTCACCAGCTCGGGCAGGCATTTGCCGAAGTATCCCTCATCGAGGCCGCCAACGAACGGGAAGAAGCCGTCGCGATTGCCATTGCACTGCGCCTGGCGCTCGAGGAGCCCGGCAGAAACGGCGGCGACAGCCAGGCGGCACTGATCACGCCCGACCGAATGCTTGCCCGCCGGGTGACCGCGGAACTCGCGCGCTTTGGTGTCATCGCAGACGATTCGGCCGGCTCTCCCCTTTCCGGCACGCCACAAGGCACGATCACCCAGCTTCTGCTGGAAGCGACGCTGCGGCCGGGAGATCCCGTGGCCATCGTCGGACTTCTGAAGCATCCCCTCCTTCGTCTCGGCCTTCCGGCGGGCGACCTACGCCCGGCCGTCGAAGCGCTGGAAGTCCTGGCACTACGCGGCGGTGTCGGCGATATGGATATATCCGCGCTGGAGCCGCTGCTTGAAAAGCAGCTCGCCGATCAGCTGGACGACAGGCATCCGCCCCATTGGCGGCTGTCGTTGACGCGAGAAGCAACGGACCAGGCCCGCGATCTGGTCAGGCGGCTATCCCAAGCGGTAGAACCGCTTGCCGGTGCGCTGCTTCGGCGGCGTCCGGACGGCCGCGGGCTGACGGCCAGACTCCCCCTTTCCGACTGGGCGGCGCGAACCGGCCGGGCGCTGGAAGCGATCTGCATCGACGAAAAGGGAAATCTTGCTGGCCTCTGGTCCGGAGAGGCGGGCGAGCGGCTCGCCGGCCTCCTCGCGGAGGTCATCGAGACGGACGGCCAGATGGAGGCCGACGGACCGCAATGGATCGATATCGTGATGGCGCTGACGACAGGCGAAGCTGTAAAGCCGCGCTCTCTCAGCCATCCACGGGTCTTCATCTTCGGCACGCTGGAAGCGCGCCTGCAGAGCGTCGATACGATGATCCTCGGCGGGCTGAACGAAGGGTCCTGGCCCGGTCAGACGGTGAACAATCCCTTCCTTTCCCGCACGATGAAGACGGATATGGGCCTCGAGCCGCCGGAGCGGCGTATGGGCCAGCTGGCTCATGACTTCGAAATGGCCTGCGGAACCGGCCGCCTCATGCTGTCGCGTTCGTTGCGGCAGGGTTCTACGCCGACCGTGGCCTCGCGGTGGCTGCAGAGGCTGCTCGCGCTCGGCGGCAAATCCTTTGCCGATGACCTGAGGGAACGCGGCCAGCAGTACCGCACTTGGGCCGCAGCGATTGATGCTGGCGAAAGGCAGGAGCAAACCAGGCGCCCTGCTCCAAAACCACCGGCCGAGTTGCAGCCGACGAAATATTCCTTCAGCGAAGTTGGGCGGCTACGCCGCGACCCCTATTCCATCTACGCCCGACGCGTTCTGCAACTCGATCCGCTCGCACCCTTCAACCAAGATCCCGGCGCCTCGGAACGCGGCACGCTCTATCACGCCATCATCGATCACTACACCCGGGAAGGCCATAAGCCCGGATCGCCGGCTGCAAGGGAGGCCATGAGGCGGATTACCGAGGAGCTTTTCAACGCCACGCAATTGCCGCCGCATATCGATCAGGTCTGGCGGCCGCGTTTCCGGCAAGTCGCCCGCGCGTTCCTTGATTGGGAGGTCGAACGTGCTCCGGACATCCGCAGGACCTTGACGGAAGCCGCCGCTGGCTGGGAACTGGAACAGGCCGGCATTCGCGTTACCGGCATTGCCGACCGAATCGACATCAAGGGTTCCGGCCAGGCGGACCTGATCGACTACAAGACCGGTCTCAACCCCTCCGTCTCGCAGGCACGGGCCTTGCTCGATCCGCAGCTGGCGCTCGAGGCGGCTGCCCTGATGGCGGGGGCGTTCCGCGACACGGGGCCGCTGCAGCCGAGGGACCTCATCTATGTCCGCCTGCGGCCGGGAGACCGTTTCAAGCCGGAAAAAGTCAATAACGAAGACGCAAACGCAACGGCCAGACGCCAGCCGAAATCGGCGCTGGATCTCGCGCAGGAATCGCTTGAACAGCTTACCCGTTTCGTCATTGCACTGCGCACGGGTCAAGCCGGCTTCGCATCCCGGCTGATTCCCTTCATGCAAGGCGATTTCGGGGGCGAATACGATCACCTCGCTCGCGTGGCGGAATGGTCCACCGCGGATGACGACGGGGAGGCCGAAACGGATGAATGATCATCTTCCCGAAGACGACGATCCGCTCCAGTGGATCGACTGGACGACAGTGCAGCAATCGCTGGCTTCCGATCCGGTCAGCTCCGCCTGGGTATCGGCCAATGCCGGATCCGGCAAGACCCATGTTCTGACCCAGCGTGTCGTCCGGCTTCTGCTTGCGGGCTGCCGGCCCGCCTCCATCCTCTGCCTCACCTACACCAAGGCTGCGGCATCGGAAATGTCAAACCGCGTCTTTCAGCGGTTGTCCGAGTGGACCGTGCTCCCGGACGAAGAATTGCGAAAAAAAATCGCTGCCATCGAAGGTCAGGAGCCGGATTCGTTTAAACTTGCCGAGGCAAGGCGGCTGTTCGCCAAGGCGCTGGAAACGCCGGGCGGCCTGAAGATCCAGACGATCCATGCCTTTTGCGAGGCGCTGCTCCACCAATTCCCGCTTGAAGCCAATGTTGCCGGCCACTTCTCCGTTCTCGACGATCGCGCAGCATCCGCGCTGCTGGCGGAAGCCCGCCGCTCCCTGCTGACCGCCACGTCCGCGGAAGAGGATCCGGAACTGGCAGGAGCCTTCGCACATGTCCTCGATCTCGGCGACGAATTCGGTCTCGAAACCCTGCTTTCCGACATCATTTCGAACCGAACCCCAATCCGCCGCTTCGTCGCGCGGGCGGAGCGCCATGGTGGCGTCGGCGTTGAATTGAAACGTGCCTTCGGGCTTCAGCCAGCGGATACCGAAGAGAGCATCGCAGCCGGTTATTGGCCGCTTCCCGGCCTTTCGGGCCTGACGCTCGACCTCTATCTGGCCTTGGCCGATCAGAAGGGCGGGCAGAAGGTAACCGAGGTCGCCTACGGGCTTCGGATGGTCCAGAAAGAGCCCGACGTCTTCAAGCGGGCTCAGCATCTCGATCAGATTTTTCTGACGCGCGAAGGCAAGCCCAAGGCAGACAGCTCGCTGGTCGCCAAAGCGATGGTCACCGCCGCGCCGGAACTCGCCCAGGCAATCGATGCCGCCCGCATGCATGTCGTCGCATGCCGTGACCGGCTGCGGCTCATCCGGATGTTCGCAGCAACCAAGGCGGCACTGACGCTCGCCCGGCGGCTCAACGAAGACTATGAGGACCTCAAGAAGCGGCGCAGCCTGCTCGACTTCGAAGATCTGATTGCTCGCACTGCCGACCTCCTCACCCGCGACGGCGTCGGTGCCTGGGTGCATTACAAGCTCGATCAGGGCATCGATCACATCCTCGTGGACGAGGCGCAGGACACCAGTCCCATTCAGTGGACGGTCATCAAATCGCTTGCCGAAGATTTCTATTCCGGCGCCAGTGCACGGGTGGCGCGGCGCACGATCTTCGCCGTCGGGGACGAGAAGCAGTCGATCTATTCTTTCCAGGGGGCTCGACCGGAACGCTTTGCCGAGGAACGCAGCGAAACCGAACGGCGGGTGAAGGCGAGCGGCCAGCCCTTCCATCCGGTGCGGCTTCCGCTTTCCTTCCGCTCCACCGCGGACGTGCTGGCCGCCGTCGACCAAGTGTTTTCGCTGGAAGAGAATTCGAGGGGCCTCAGCGCGCTGGGCGAACCGGTGCAGCACCGCTCCAACCGGATCGGCCACCCCGGTGCGGTCGACCTCTGGGACGTCGTAGTACCGGAAGCTTCCGAGCAGGAGGAAGACTGGACGGCGCCTTTCGACTCGACGCCCGACAAGGCCCCATCCGCCATTCTCGCAAGCCGGATCGCCAATCGGATCGGCGAAATGATCGGCCAGGAGAGCGTCATTGAAAAGGGCGTCGAGCGGCCAATCGAACCTGGCGATATCCTCGTGCTGGTCCGCAAGCGCGACGCCTTCGTCAATGCACTCACCCGCGCGTTGAAGCGGCGCGACAACATTCCTGTCGCCGGCGCGGACCGGCTGCGGTTGACCAGCCATATCGCCGTGCAGGACCTGTTGGCGCTCGGCCGTTTCCTGCTCCTTCCTCAAGACGATCTTTCGCTCGCCGCTCTTCTGAAAAGTCCGCTCTTCAACCTTTCGGAAGAGGATGTCTTCGAGATCGCAGCGCGACGGCCGGCAAATACCGGCGCCTGGACACAACTCAACCGCCTAGCGGAGGAACAGCCCTTGCGGTTCCGCAATGCGGCGGACCGGCTTCAGTATCTCCTGGCTCTTTCACGGCAAGTCAGCCCGCACGATCTCTTTGCGCGGATTCTCGGCCAATATGGCGGCCGGCGCAAATTCCTTGGCCGGCTCGGCACCGAAGCCGGCGACATCCTCGATGAGTTTCTCACCTTCGCCCTCGACCACGAAACCAGCGGCCTGCCCGGGCTGCAGGCTCTCATTTCCACGCTGGAGCTGGAATCTCCCGAGGTAAAACGCGAGCAGGACGGCGGACGAAACGAGGTCAGGATCATGACCGTGCATGCCTCCAAGGGGCTCGAAGCGCCGGTCGTCTTCCTCGTGGACAGCGGTTCGAAAGCTTTCATTTCCTCCCATGTGCCGAAGTTCAGGCTGCTGCGGATTGCCGACGAGGAAGTGCCCGCCTGGGTGCCGAGCAAGACTCTCGCCAATGCTCTCACGATGGCCGATGACGAGCGGATAAGACGGTCGACCGAGGAAGAGTACCGCCGGCTTCTGTATGTCGGCATGACCCGCGCGGCCGACCGGCTGACCGTTTGCGGTTATCGCGGCAAGATCGACAATCCGGACACATGGCAAACCATGATTTCCAGGGCGCTCTCGGCCCACGAAGATCACTGCAAACCGGTACAGTTCTCTGGCGCGGACGGCGAATGGGGCGGCTTTCAATGGCGGTTGCCACGAGCCACCGCCAAAGCGGAGAAAGCGCAAGCCAAGGTCCCGGTATCGGCAGAGAAACAGCCCCTTCCCGCGGCGCTCTCTCGGGCGCTGCCGCCGCAGAAGCTTTTACCGCGCCCGTTGAGCCCATCGGGTGCCGGCACCATGATCGATGGCGATGCCGACGATCTGATTCTCACGTCACCGCTCTTCGGCGAAGGAAAAAGTGCGGGTCTGGCGTTGCAGAAGGGCCGACTCGTACACCGCATGCTGCAGATGCTGACGGAGTTTGCTGAAGCCGAGCAGGAGGCCGCGGCCTGGCGCTACGTGGACCGGGCTGCCCGCTTCTGGCCGCCGGCGGAGCGGGAAACCCTCGTCGCCTGCGTCATGTCGGTGCTTTCGCATGTCGAACTCCGGCCGGTCTTTTCCGAAAAGAGCCAGGCGGAGGTCTCCATCATGGGGACGCTTGCTCTGGAGGGAAAGGACTATGCCATTTCCGGGCGCATAGACCGGCTTGTGGTGACGGAAGATCGGGTGATCGTTCTCGACTACAAGACGAATCGCGTGCCGCCAAAGACGCCGGAAGGCGTGCCATTTGCCCATCGCGCCCAGCTCGCCATTTATCGAGAGATCCTGAAGCCGCTTTATCCGGCAAAAGACTTCGACTGCGTTCTCGTTTATACCGAAACAGCCGCCGTCGTCACGCTGCCGCCGGAACTCCTGTCACGCTCGCTTGCAGAACTCAAAACAAAGTGAGATGACCGCCATTGAAAACTTTGAGCGCCCGTCTCACATTTAGACCAACAGAGAATCGTGAAGGAGAGCCCTATGGCTACCGTGAAAGTCGATAACAGCAATTTCCAGTCCGAAGTCCTGAATTCGGCCGAGCCGGTGGTCGTAGACTTTTGGGCTGAATGGTGCGGCCCCTGCAAGATGATCGCTCCGAGCCTCGAAGAAATTGCCACCGAGCTGGCTGGCAAAGTCAAGGTCGCCAAGCTGAACATCGACGAAAACCCGGAACTGGCAGCCCAGTTCGGCGTGCGCTCGATCCCGACGCTTGCAATGTTCAAGGACGGCGAAGTGGCTGACATCAAGGTTGGCGCAGCTCCGAAGACTGCCCTTTCAGCCTGGATTTCCAGCGCCGCTTAAGCTTTTTGTGTAGCATGACCTCGCAAAAGCCCGGCTGTCCCCTGCAGCCGGGCTTTTTGCTGTCTTCCAATCTTGAGTTGCTTATTTTGGCGGAGTGCCGTTGTCGGCCAGCACATTGCCGGCGAAATAAAGCGATCCGCCGATCAGAATACGGGGCGGCGGGCTGTCCGGCAGTTGCCTTTCCGTAATTTCCCGTAAAGCTTCCTCCGTCGAGCCAGCCGGTTCGGCGACCAGCCCTGCGTCGAAGGCGGCATGCGCCAGAACCACCGGATCGAGAGCGGACTCGCTGCCTCTGATGCGGACGGTGAAGACATGTTCGGCAATGTCTGCAAATGCCCGGAAATAGCCGACCGGATCCTTGGTGTTGATCATGCCGGCAATGATGAAAAGCGGCCGGGACTGGCGCTCCTCAAAGGCAGCCATGGCTTCGGCAATCACCTCTCCGGCGCCCGGATTGTGCCCACCGTCCAGCCAAATTTCCGCGCCTTCCGGCGCACAGGCCAGAAGTTTGCCTTCCGTGATCCGCTGCAGCCGCGCCGGCCACTCGACCGTCGCCATTGCCTTTTCCATCATGGCTTCGGTAACCGTGAAGCCTGCGGCCTTGACAGCCCGGATCGCAGCCGCGGCATTGGCATATTGATGCCGACCGGGCAGTTTCGGCAGCGGAAGATCCGCGAGGCCAAATTCATCCTGATAGATCAGGCGGCCGAATTCCTCATGCGCGGAATAATCCTGGCCGTAGACCGCCACCGGACAGCCCAGCCGCTCGGCTGTGGAAATCAGCGCGTCATGGGCT
This sequence comes from Neorhizobium alkalisoli, assembly GCF_002968635.1. Taxonomy (GTDB): domain Bacteria; phylum Pseudomonadota; class Alphaproteobacteria; order Rhizobiales; family Rhizobiaceae; genus Neorhizobium; species Neorhizobium alkalisoli. Next base: position 42,887 of record NZ_PVBN01000017.1, read on the forward strand.
GCGTCAAATTCCTGGTGTCCTATGACCACCGGGCGCCCACGCTTCATGATCCCGGCCTTTTCCGCCGCAATCAGTTCCACGCGGTCGCCGAGATAGGCCTGATGATCCAGCGAGATCGGCATGATGACGGAAACTGCCGGATCGGAAATGACATTGGTGGCGTCGAAACGACCGCCAAGGCCAACTTCCAGGATGACAGCATCGGCTGGCTGTTCCGAGAACAGCAGAAAGGTGGCCGCCGTCAGAATCTCAAATACCGTTATCGTCTGGCCATCATTGGCGGCTGCGATGCGGCGCAGCGCATCTGCGAGCATGGCATCATCGACGAGACGGCCCCGCCCACCCTTGACGCCGATCCGGTAACGCTCGTGCCAATTTACGAGATGCGGCGAGGTGTGAACATGCGTGGCATATCCCCCCGCCTCCAGCAGCGCACGACAGAAGGCCGTAGCCGATCCCTTGCCGTTGGTGCCGGCCACATGGATGACCGGCGGCAATTTCCTGTGCGGATTGCCGAGAACCTCGAGAAGCCGTGTGATCCGGTCAAGCGAAAGGTCGAAACCCTTCGGATGAAGGGCCATCAGCCTTTCGATTTCCTGCTCAGCCGCGCTGACAACGGGTTCGTTCATCGTGCTCATCCCGCCACTCCGGCTCTCGCCACGTCATTCGGTCAGGCGTTGACCGCAACAGGTGCTGAAATCGCCTGCTGGACCGGCTGCTTTGTCAGCATCTTCAGAATCTTCGCGAGCGTAGACGGGATATCGTGACGCTTTACGACCATATCGACCATGCCATGCTCGAGCAGATATTCAGAGGTTTGAAAACCTTCCGGAAGTTTTTCACGCAGCGTCTGCTCGATCACCCGCTTGCCGGCAAAACCGATCTCCGCGCCCGGCTCGGCAATGTGGACGTCGCCCAACATCGCGTAGGAAGCGGTGACGCCGCCGGTGGTCGGGTTGGTCAACACGACGATATAGGGCAGGCCTGCTTCCTTCAGCATATTGACCGCGACGGTGGTGCGCGGAAGCTGCATCAGCGACAGGATGCCCTCCTGCATGCGGGCGCCGCCGGACGCCGGGAAGATGACCAGCGGGCACTTTTCGGAAACCGCCCGTTCGCAGGCCCTGACGATCGCCTCGCCGGCTGCCATGCCGAGCGAACCGCCTATGAAATTGAACTCGTGCACGACGGCGACGAGCTTCAGACCCTGCACCTGGCCGACACCGGCAAGGATGGTATCCTCCTGCTCGGTCTTTACGCGGCTGTCCTTCAGACGATCGGCATAACGTTTCGAATCACGGAACTTCAACGGGTCCTGAGCGACCTTAGGCTGCTGCAGCGATTCGAAATGTCCGCCATCGAACAGATCCTTCAACCGCGCCTTGGCCGGCATCTTCATGTGATAGCCGGACGCGGGAATGACCCATTTGTTCTCTTCCAGGTCCTTGTGGAAGACCATTTCGCCGGTTTCCGGGCATTTGATCCAGAGATTTTCCGGCACGTCCCGGTTCGGGCGGCCAAGCATGGAATTGATCCGCGGCCGGACATAGTTGGTGATCCAGTTCACTTGGACGTACTCCCGTTGGAATCTTGCCTAATGTGGGAAAACTATTCGGCGGCAACAAGGCGAGCGGCGCGCACGCCAGTCGCCAAGCCACGGACCAGTGTCGAAACGGATGCGACCGTATCGGGACCTGCCGCGCCGTCCTTGGTCAGGCTGCCGGCGATCTGCGCGACGATTGCCGAACCGACCACAACGCCGTCAGCCGCCGCACCAATCGCCCTGGCATGATCGGCCGTCTTCACGCCGAAGCCGACGCAGACCGGAAGCTTGGTGTGGCCCTTGATGCGATTGACGGCGCCGGAGACCAGCGACGGGTCCGGCAGGGCCGAACCAGTGATGCCGTTCATGGAAACGTAGTAGACAAAACCGGACGTGTTCTTGAGGACCGCCGGCAGACGCTTGTCATCGGTGGTAGGGGTTGCAAGCCGGATGAAGTTGATGCCCTTGGCGAGAGCCGGGATGCACAGTTCATCGTCCATTTCCGGCGGCAGATCGACGACGATCAGGCCATCGATCCCAGCCGAGATCGCGTCATCGAGAAACTTCTCGACGCCGTAGACATAGATCGGGTTGTAGTAGCCCATCATGACGATCGGCGTCTCGTTGTCGCCTTCGCGGAATTTTTTCGCCAGTTCCAGCGTCTTTGAAAGCGTCTGGCCGCCTTTGAGCGCCCGCTGACCGGCCATCTGGATCGCCGGGCCATCGGCCATCGGATCCGAGAACGGCATGCCGAGCTCGATGACATCCGCGCCCGCCTCCGGCAAAGCCTTCATGATGTTCAGCGAGGTTTCGAAATCCGGGTCACCACCCATGAAATAGGTGATCAGAGCAGGACGGCCCTCGGCTTTCAGAGCCGCGAAACGGTTGTCCATACGAGCTGTCATGTCAGAGTTCCATTCCGAGAATCTTGCCGACGGTGAAGATGTCCTTGTCGCCGCGCCCAGAGAGGTTCATCAGGATGATCTCGTCCTTGCCCATCTTCGGTGCGCGCTTGATGACCTCGGCGAGCGCGTGGCTCGGCTCCAGTGCCGGGATGATGCCTTCAAGCCGGGTGAGAACCTGGAACGCGTCCAGAGCTTCCTGGTCCATGATCGGCACATATTCCACGCGGCCGATGGAATGCAGCCAGCTATGCTCAGGTCCGATGCCCGGATAATCGAGGCCCGCCGAAATCGAATGGCCTTCAAGGATCTGCCCGTCATGGTCCTGCAGAAGATAGGTGCGGTTGCCATGCAGAACACCCGGCGAGCCGGCGGTGATGGAGGCGCAGTGTTCTTCGCCCTGGAGACCTCGGCCGCCTGCCTCGACGCCGACGATCTTCACGCCCTGATCGTCCAGGAAGGGATGGAAGATGCCGATCGCATTGGACCCGCCGCCGACGGCGGCTATGACGACATCCGGCAGCCTGCCTTCAGCTTCCAGGATCTGCTCCCGGGCTTCGGTGCCGATAACCGCCTGGAAGTCGCGAACCATTTCCGGATAAGGATGCGGGCCGGCGGCCGTACCGATCAGGTAATAGGTGTCGTCGACATTGGTGACCCAGTCGCGCAGCGCCTCGTTCATCGCGTCCTTCAGCGTGCCGTTGCCGGCCGTCACCGGACGGACCTCGGCGCCTAGAAGTTTCATGCGGAAGACGTTCGGCGCCTGGCGCTCCACGTCCGTGGCGCCCATGTAGACGACGCAGGGGAAGCCGAACCGGGCGGCGACGGTTGCGGAAGCCACGCCATGCTGGCCGGCGCCGGTTTCGGCGATGATCCGCGTCTTGCCCATGCGCTTGGCAAGCAGGATCTGGCCGATGCAGTTGTTGATCTTGTGGGAGCCGGTGTGGTTGAGCTCTTCGCGCTTGAAATAGATCTTCGCACCGCCGAGATAGGCCGTCAGGCGCTCGGCGAAATAAAGCGGGCTCGGACGGCCGATATAGTGGGCGCCAAGATCGGCCAGTTCCTTCTGGAAGGCGGCATCAGTCTTCGCCTTTTCCCATTCGCCTTGCAGGTCCAGGATCAGCGGCATCAGCGTTTCGGCGACAAAGCGCCCGCCGAAAATGCCGAAACGGCCGTCCTCGTCGGGGCCGGAACGAAACGAATTGGGTTGTGGCGTCTGGTTCACTCTTAACTCCCTCACGCGCCTTTGCGCCCCGCTTCTGCGACGGCATCGAAAAACGCATCGATCATTCCAAGGTCCTTGATGCCCGGTGCGCTTTCCACACCGGACGAGGTATCGATACCTGTTGCCCGCGTCGAGGCGAGCGCAAGAGCGACATTATCCTTGTTCAATCCCCCGGAAAGCATGTAATCGACGCCTTCGTCAAGCGACGCCATCACGCTCCAGTCGAAGGAAACGCCGTTACCGCCCGGAAGTTCAGATCCTGGCGGGGCCTTGGCGTCGAACAAGAAACGGTCGGCGACGCCGATATAAGCATCGATCCGGTCGAGATCGCCGGCCTCCCTGATCGAAAAAACCTTCATGACCGGCAGACCGTAGAGCGCCTTGACGTGCAGTATGCGCTCCGGGCTTTCGTTGCCGTGCAGCTGCAGGATATCCGGACGGAGCAGCGAAACGATGTCGTCCAGTTCCTCGTCGTCGGCATTAACCGTGACGGCGACGATCTTGACCCGGTCGCGGACCCTGTCGGCCAGCTCGCCCGCCACGTCGGGAGCGATGTTGCGGGGACTCTTGGGAAAAAAAATGAAGCCGATATGCGTGGCGCCCCGCGCCACGGCGCGATCGACTGCCTCGGGGGTCTTCAACCCGCAGATCTTGATATCAGGTTTCATGACGCGCGGGAGTGACATGAAATCTTGCCGGAGTCGAGGCAAATCCTCCTATTTGCAGCGAACTTGGCCAAAAACTGGAGGCAGGGGCATTGGACAGAGTCCTGCCTCGGCGATCCTCGGTCTCTCGTTTCGGCCGGGACACGTCGGGTGCCTCGATTTAAGTTTTATAGGTGACACGCGACGTGTCCCGTTCGGTGTGTTTTTCCGCGCAACTCCGGTCCCTCTGCGGCGACCTGGTTTCCTTGCAGATTCCGAAGCCGGGTTGTGTGCGACACACGCACGCCCCGCCTTTTCAGGCGAGAGGGGGACCATTTTCTGCGCAGCCCCCGACGATCCGCCTGCATCAACGGCAGCTCGCCAGGGCACCGGTCCCGCCTCGCCGGTAATGCAGGCCGGTGTAGCCGAAGCGGGACGGCAGAATTGTAGGCGTGGAAAGAAAGAGGGGATGAAATGGAAGAAATTTTCCGGAGTTTTGTGCCAAGGCATTGAATTCCCTTGGCGACACCACGAAGCATTTCCTCGCTCAATCAAAATCGATCGCGTGCAGCTGCGACCCATGCTGCTTCAGCCATTTGCGGGCTTCTTCCATGCGCGGGCAGAGCTCCTTGCAGAGCGCCCAGAATTTCGGGCCGTGGTTCATTTCCTTCAGATGTGCCACTTCATGGGCTGCTAGATAGTCGATGACCAGTGGTGGTGCCATGACGATACGCCAGGAAAAACTCAAGTTACCGTCCCAGGAACAGGAACCCCAGCGGCTGCGGGTATCCTTCATGGTGATAGACTGAACCGGCTTGCGGATCGCGGCGGCATGGCGAGCAACAAGAATTTCCAGGTCCTTGCGCGCCTCCTTCTTGAGAAACACCGAAAGCCGGCGGCCCATGTGATCCTCAAGCCCGCTCACTTTTAATACCGGCTGGCCATCCAAAACCAGCGCCTCGGTTATTCCTCGGAGCGAGCCGGTGTGTTCGATGCGATGCGGGATGCCACGGACGGGAAGATAGCCATCTGGACGAACCGGATTTTCGGTGGAAAATTTCGCAAGCCGCGTCAGCAGCCATCCCTGATGGCGATCAAGAAAATCCTCGATCTCGCGTCTGCGAAGCCCCAGCGGCACCGTGAGATTAAGCGCCCGTCCGCCCGGCTCGATACGGAGCGTAATGCGGGTGGCCCGGCGGTTTTCCCTGATCGTCAGCGGCATCGCCCGGTCGCCGACATCCAGGGTGCGCTTCACCGTTTCGAGCGGTCTCGATTTTGTGCGGGAAGGCTTTTTCAGAAGCGCGAACATTCTTTCTTTGTAACCGATTCCCTTGCGTAAAAAAGCCGGCGTTTTTGGCGCCGGCTCCCATTCTGTTTCACGTGAATCCAAGCGGGAGTTACAGGTCTACGACCGGGTTCTCGCCGGAGGGCCGGTTCTTGCGCTCGCGCATGAAGCGGTCGAATTCGTCCTGGTCCTTGGCGCGGCGAAGCTCGCGGACATAGGAATCGAATTCCTCGCGCATCTCGTCCAGCTTACGGCGCTCTTCTTCGAGGCGGTCGAGTTCGGCCTTGCGCCAATCGTCGAACGCGACATTGCCCGTCGAGAAATGCGTGTTGTAACGAGACTTCGCCCTGCGGCAACCGGCGAACATGCGATCGGCGCGATCGTTTGCATCGCGCTTGAAGCCGCGAAGCCTGTCGCCGAAGAGGATGTAGGCAAGCATGGCGAGGCCCAACGGCCAGAAGACCACAAAACCGAGCACCATGAGAGCGATGGTGGCCGGCGTCCATTCCGGACGAATCAATGCTGACTGGTTCATAGGTCACACCCTAAGGTTTTCAGCGGGTGGCCGCATGCCAGCCCGACTGAATCCGATTTGGTGAGCACACGATCCCCCTTCAAGAAGGGGAATCATTAAATTCAAGAAGATGCTGAAATATATGCCGGAAATCGGAACAGAGGCGGTGTCAGCCAGCCTTGCCGCCCTTTATGACCCGCTTGAACGGCGTCGTCCTGGATGGTGTTCGGGCATGTTTTTGGGTGAACGCCACGATCCGCGGAGCGATCTCGCGGCGGAAGCGTGACCCGTTGAACACGCCGTAGTGACCGACATCCGGCTGCATGTAGTGCAGGCGCATGTCGTCCGGAATGTTCGGGCAGATGGTTTGCGCCGCCTGCGTCTGACCAAGACCGGAGATGTCGTCGTTTTCTCCCTCGATCGTGAGCAGGGCCACATTGCGGATGGCCGAGGTATCGACGGGGATATGGCGATGCATCATCTCGCCCTTCGGCAGGGAATGCTTGATGAAGACCGTATCGACCGTCTGAAGATAGAACTCCTCGGTCAGGTCCATAACGGCCAGATATTCGTCGTAGAAATCGCGATGCTTTTCAGCCGACTCGCCGTCGTTCTTGACGAGGTGTTCATAAAATTCCTTGTGGGCGATGAGGTGCCGGTCAAGGTTCATCGACATGAAGCCGGAAAGCTGCAGGAAGCCTGGATAGACGCGACGCATGAAACCCGGCTGCGGCCATGGCACATTCATGATGACGTTTTCGCGGAACCATTCGAGCGGCTTCTGCTGGGCAAGATCGTTGACCGCGGTCGGGTTGATGCGCGTGTCGATAGGTCCGCCCATCAGCGTCATCGACGCAGGGACCATCGAGTCCTGCTGGGATTCCATGACGGCCACTGCCGCAAGGACCGGCACGGAGGGCTGACACACCCCGATCACATGGGTACCGGGACCGATCACGTGCAGCATTTCGATGAGGTAGTCGATGTAGTCGTCGAGATCGAACCGGCCTTCTGCCAAAGGCACCATGCGGGCGTCGATCCAGTCGGTGATGTAGACGTCGGCATGCGGGAGAAGCGCTTCGACCGTGCCCCGCAGGAGCGTCGCATAGTGGCCGGACATCGGGGCTACCACCAGGATCTTCTGGTCCTGACCCCTGCCCGGCGGTACATGGCGTTTGAAATGCAGAAGATTGCAAAAAGGCTTTGCCCAGACGATCTCCTCGGTCACCGCAACCGTTTTTCCATCGATCGTGGTTTCCGAGTGTCCGAAAACAGGCTTGCCGTAACGACGGGTCACCCGCTCGAAGACTTCAAGGCCTGCCGCGGCAGTGCGTGCCATTGCGGTCTGCGAGAAGGGATTGAGGGGATTGGCGTAGAAAAAACGCATGGCATCCGCGGCGGCCCGGAAAGGCGCCATGACGGCATGGTTCATCTCATAAAGCTGATAGAACATCGAGGTGCCACCTTTCTTGATTTCCGACAGAGCATTCGGCAGCGGCATCGAACCAATCGGTTCGCAATTTACGGGGGGACAGGCTAGCACTTTTTTATTGCGACGCAACATGTGGGGGAAAACCGGCTGGATATTTGCCTGAAGGCGGGACGGGCGAGCACAGATCATCTGCGCTCTCTAGAATGGCGTGTAAGCCTTAAGGTTCCGTGATATCCGGGTGGTGAAGGACTCACATCGCCGGCGACGTGAGTCCTTTGATCACTTATACGTCAGCGACAAAGGTCTGACGCTGGCTGCCGAGGCCTTCGATGCCAAGCTCGACAACATCACCGGCCTTCAGGAAGCGCGGCGGCTTCATGCCGAGACCGACACCCGGAGGGGTTCCCGTGGAAATGATGTCGCCCGGATGTAGCGACATGAACTGGCTGAGGTAGGAAACCAGATAACCGACGCCGTAGACCATGGTTTTCGAGGAACCGTTCTGCATAGTTTCGCCGTTGACCTTCAGCCACATGCCGAGATTCTGCGGATTTGCGATCTCGTCCTTGGTGACGAGCCAGGGCCCGACGGGGCCGAAAGTGTCGCAGGACTTGCCTTTTGTCCACTGACCGGAACGCTCCGTCTGAAATGCACGCTCGGAGACGTCATGGCTGACGCAATAGCCGGCGACGTAATCCATGGCATCGGCTTCCGAGACGTATTTGGCGGTCTTGCCGATCACGACGCCGAGCTCGACTTCCCAATCGGTCTTTTCCGAGCCGCGCGGAATGAGGACGTCGTCGTTCGGTCCGCAGATTGCAGAGGTCGCCTTCATGAAGATGACCGGTTCCGGCGGAACAGTGGCGCCGGTTTCGGCGGCGTGGTCGGAATAGTTGAGACCAATGCAGATGAACTTGCCGGTTCCGGCGACGCAAGCCCCGATGCGGGCCGGCTGAAGCTCGGGCAGACTTTCCAGATCAATCGCCGCAATCTTGGCGAGGCCTTCCGGTGAGATCGCGGAACCAGCAATATCAGCCACATGGCCGGAAAGGTCGCGGACCTTACCGTTGCTATCGACCACTGCCGGCTTCTCCTGGCCCGGCTCACCAACGCGCATCAGTTTCAAGGAATTTTCCTCCGGTTGTCAGACAAGGTGCGTTATGGATCAAGAGCCATTGCTTGTCACGTCCGTTTCAGGGGTAAAGTGACCTGTTGCCGGCGGCAGGCCGCCGACTATCTATGTCTTTGACAGTTTGCCAAACCAAGAGAAGTTCATGACCAACAGCAATTCCCGACAATCCGAGTTTCCCATCGACGCCTTTTTTCTGGATCGGTGGTCACCTCGGGCTTTCACCGAAGAGACGATTAGCCAGGAAACGATGCTTACGATCCTGGACGCCGCCCATTGGGCACCGTCTTCCGGCAACAACCAGCCCTGGCGGTTCATCTATGCACTTCGGGGCACTGCCTCGTTTCCGGGTTTCGTCGACATTCTCGCTGCCGGCAATCAGCGCTGGGCAAAGAACGCCGCCGCGCTGATGTTCGTCGTTTCGAAAAGCTATCGGATTTCCAAGGATGGGGACCGGAAGCCCGCCTATACCCATTCGTACGATACCGGTGCTGCCTGGTTCTCCGTGATCTGCCAGACGATGAAACTCGGCTATCACGCCCACGGCATGGAAGGTTTCGACAAGGAAAAGGCAGTCGAGGTACTTGGCGTTCCGGAAGGATACCGGGTAGAGGCGGCGGCTGCGATCGGCCGGATCGCCGATCGCAGCACCCTTCCTGACGACCTTGCCGAACGGGAATTCCCCAGCAAGCGAAAGCCGGTTTCGGAAATTGCTTTCGAAGGCAAATTCACCGGAGAGCCGTGAGAGGCTTCGTCCTGAGGTTTAACAATTGTTTCACGTGAATCCCTATCCACAGGAAAGATTCACGTGAAACATTTTTGATCTGGACAAAGAAAAAGCGGCGCTCGCAAGGGCGCCGCTTTCATTGGTGCGATTGCCGAATGGTCAGATGTCGAGATTGGCGACGCTGAGCGCATTCTCCTGGATGAATTCCCGGCGCGGCTCGACTTCGTCACCCATCAGGCGCGAGAAAAGACCGTCGGCATCCGTCGCGTCGTTGACCTTCACCTGCAGCAGAGAACGGACATTCGGATCGAGCGTCGTTTCCCAGAGCTGCTCGGCATTCATTTCGCCGAGGCCCTTATAACGTTGCATCGAGAGACCCTTGCGGCCCGACGCGAAGATGGAATCGAGAAGCGCACGGGGACCTGGAATCTCCTGTGTGCCATCCTTCCGGCTGAGCACTGGCGGCGTGCGGTAGATTTCCTGCAGACGCGCCGTCATCTGGTCGATATGGCGGGCATCCGCCGAACCGATCAGGGCAACATCGACGACCGCCACTTCCTTGACGCCGCGCACCATGCGCTCGAAGCGCAGGCCGCCTTCCGTGGTAACATGGCCGGACCAGCCACGTTCCGTTTCCTCGGCGATCATATCCAGGCGACGGGCAACCTCGTCGGCCGTCTGCTGGGCGCGTTCAGGATTATCAGTCAGATCGGGATGCAATGCGCCCGCGATCGCCGCCTGCTCGATGATCGAACGGCTGTAACGGGAGTGCAGGCCGTCGACCAGAGAGCGAAGGCGAAGGGCGTCCTGGATGACTTCGCGCAGATCCTGACCGGCACGCACCTCGCCGGAGCCGAGCGTCAAGGTCGCATCCTCCAGACCCATGCTGATCAGATACTCTTCGAGCGCCTTCTCGTCCTTCAGATACTGGATCGATTTGCCGCGCGTCACCTTATAAAGCGGCGGCTGGGCGATATAGATATGCCCGCGTTCGATCAGATCCGGCATCTGCCGGAAGAAGAAGGTGAGCAGAAGTGTACGGATATGGGCGCCGTCGACGTCAGCGTCCGTCATGATGATGATCTTGTGGTAACGCAGCTTGTCGGCGTTGAACTCATCCTTGCCGATCGACGTGCCGAGCGCCGTGATCAGCGTGCCGATTTCCTGGCTCGACAGCATCTTGTCGAAGCGGGCGCGCTCGACGTTCAAAATCTTGCCGCGCAGGGGCAGGATCGCCTGATTTTCGCGCGAACGGCCCTGCTTTGCCGAGCCGCCCGCCGAGTCACCCTCGACGAGGAAAAGTTCGGACTTGGCCGGATCGCGTTCAGAGCAATCAGCAAGCTTGCCCGGCAGCGAAGCAATGTCGAGAACACCCTTGCGGCGGGTGAGTTCGCGCGCCTTGCGTGCTGCTTCGCGGGCGGCGGCGGCTTCCACGACCTTGCCGACCAATATCTTCGCTTCGGTCGGATGTTCTTCGAACCAGGTGCTCAGGGCCTCGTTGACGAGGCTTTCCACTACCGGCCGGACTTCCGAGGAAACCAGCTTGTCCTTCGTCTGCGACGAAAACTTGGGGTCCGGGACTTTGACGGAAAGCACTGCGGTCAAGCCTTCACGGCAGTCTTCACCCTGCAGCGTGACCTTTTCCTTCTTGGTGATGCCGGACGTATCGGCATAGGACGTGACCTGGCGCGTCAGCGCGCCGCGGAAGCCGGCCATATGGGTGCCGCCGTCGCGCTGCGGGATATTGTTGGTGAAGCAGAGCACGTTCTCGTGGTAGCTATCGTTCCACCACATGGCGACTTCGACGGTAATGCCGTCCTTCTCACCCTTGATGGCGACAGGCTTCTCGACCAGCGGTTTCTTGGCGCGATCGAGGTAGCGGACGAAGGCTTCCAAGCCGCCGTCATAGAGCATTTCTTCTTCACGAATATCCGGTTTGCGCTTATCGGTTAGCCGGATTCTCACGCCAGAATTCAGGAAAGCCAGCTCCCGGAGACGGTGCTCCAGCGTGTTGTAGTCATATTCGGTCATGGTGAAGGTTTGCGGGCTGGCGAGGAAAGTAACCTCGGTGCCGGATCGCCCTTCATAATCACCGATGATCTTCAGCGGAGCATCGGCGACGCCATGTGTAAACGAAATTTCGTGGATCTTTCCGTTGCGGCGAATTCTGAGCTTCAGCCAGACCGACAAAGCATTGACGACAGAAACGCCAACCCCGTGCAGACCGCCGGAAACCTTGTAGGAATTCTGGTCGAATTTTCCGCCCGCATGGAGCTGCGTCATGATGACTTCCGCAGCCGACACGCCCTCGCCGCTATGGATATCGGTCGGAATGCCGCGGCCGTTGTCCGTCACCGTGATCGAGCCGTCCGGATTGAGCGTAACGGTCACGAGGTCGGCATGGCCGGCCAGGGCCTCGTCGATCGCGTTGTCCACGACCTCATAGACCATGTGATGCAGGCCGGAGCCGTCGTCGGTATCGCCGATATACATGCCGGGCCGCTTGCGGACAGCATCGAGGCCCTTCAGAACCTTGATCGAATCGGCACCATATTCGGCACTCGCGTCATTCTCGCTGACGGGTGTATCGGTCATTAATTTTCTTCCAATCGTTTGAGATGCCGGCCAAGCGAATCACCAGCTATTCCAACCTTGGAATATAGGCAAACCGGGGCGGTTTCTAAAGGTTGGTCCCTGGGAACACGGTACGAAAGCCGTGGATGGGCGCCGAAAGTCAATCCTGAGGAGGGTTTTTCTTCAACAGCATGTCCATTTCTTCTATCACGTCCGGCGCCAAAGTGCGAATCCGTTGCGCAAGATGGTTGGCGAAGGCCGTGTAGCGCGCTGGCATGCCCGATGTGTCCAGAACCACCCTGGGATGGGAATCCTCGGCGAGCCCGAACAACTCTTCCGCCTCATCCCAGATAATATTGAAATAGCCGACAATTCTTTGCAGGAGCTCGAAGGTCGGTTTGCCGCGCCGCCCGTGCTCAAGTGCCGACAGATAGGCGGGCGTGACACCGATCGCTTCAGCCAGCATCCGCTGGGTGATGCCTCTCCGGCGGCGAAGTTCACGAAGCGCCTGACCGAACGGCGTCATTCCCGATCTTCCCCATTGGCTGTCCGGCTCCGGGCAAGACGGACGTACATGGCACCTTCCCCGCCGTGGTGCCGGGCCGCCCACTCGTAAGAGGATATCAGAAACCGGAATTCCGCTTTTGAAAACCAGAGCGGTACGGCGCGGCGCAACGCGCCTTCGCTTCCCATCGAGCTGCCTTTTCCGGTGATGACCAGGACATGGCGAAGACCCCGCTCATAAGCGCGAAGCAGGAAATCGAGCAGCAGGTCATGGGCTTCGCCTTGAAAAAGACCGTGAAGATCAAGTCGCGCCTCGATCGGGAGCCGTCCCTTGGCGAGCTTCTTCTTGACGGGCTTTTCGAGCGGATGATGAATCCTGACGGCACGTTTCGGCTTTGCAGTTTCGACAACCGGATTTTCCGGCAAAGGCGCCGCTTTCGGCCTGGCTGGCTGCTCGGCCACGAGTTTGGAAGCTTCCTGCTCCTCGAACTCGAGAATTTCCTTCATCCGTCCCGGCAAGGCACGCGCAGATTTCGCTACCTTGCCCCAGAGAATTCGTTCTTCCGGATCGAGTTTGCGGCCGCCCCTCATCCGTCGAACCCATCCGCCAGATGCCTCGGGACGAGGATATAGAAATCGGCTTCATTGCGAACCGTACCGGCCAACTCGCCCGCCTCGAAACCCGATCCGGTAAAAATGTCGCCACGCGAGGGACCGACGATTGCCGAGCCGGTATCGAGAGCCAGCATCAGCCGGCCGAAGGGTTTACCGCCATCCAGATGGGTCAGCGTCTCGGACCGGATAAAGAAGGGAAAACCGAAAGTGTGTATCTGCCGGTCCACCGCCAGCGAACGACCGGCGATCAGCGGTACCTTGGCCGCCGCTACAGGCCCGAGCGACGGATCGGAAACATCCGCTTCCCGAAAAAAGATGTAGGAGCGATTGTGCCAGAGAACGTCATCGACCTTAGCCGGATTCTGCTCCAGCCAGCGTCGGATGCTCTGCATCGAAACCGTCGTCGGATCGATCTCACCAAGGTCGATCAGAAGCTTTCCGATCGGTGAAAACGGGTGACCCGCCTTCGCGGCATACGTGATGCGCCTGACCCGTCCGTCGGGATATCTCAGCCGCGCCGCCCCTTGCACATGAGCGAAAAAGACGTCCACTTTCGATCTGGCGAAGGCAATTTCTAGGCCTTGCCCATCGAGGAAACCACGGTCTATCTCGCCGCGGTCCGGATAGGCGGCGATTCCGGTTCCAGTCTGACGCGCGAACATGTAGCCGGAGTCCATTCCAGTCGGACGGTTGGAGTCGTCAATGTCGATCAAGTCCGGGGGGCGGTAATAGAAAGGATGGCGCCATGTCTCGTCGGATGTCTCCGAGACCTCGACTTCCGGCTCGTAAAAGGCTGTTACGAAACCCCGGCGACCGTCTTGCCTGGCGATCAGAAACGGAATGCAGTGAGTTTCAAAGAAAGCGCGAGCCGACGCCGCATCGGAAGGACTGTCGCCTGCCTTTTCAAAGAACGTCGCCAGATCGCCCGCGGTCAAGCCGAGCGAGCCGGTACGATAGGGCTTTACCTTGAGGATATGCTCGAGACACGCCCGCATTCCGGGAAAAAGCGCCCGCGGGTCGTCCTCCTCCCATCCTGCCAGATCGGAGAAGGCAACCCGCCTCAGCGTGTAACCAGCAGAGCCGTCCGTCATTGCTCGGATTCGGTGGCGACCAGCTTCCAATTCGGGTCGCGGGAACGGATGTCGCGGGCGAAGGTCCAGATGTCCGTGACCTCGGCCACCGTCTCCTGATCACCATCAATCAGCGTACCGGCCTTGTCGTAGGTGGCGGAGATCAGCTGGCTGACGATCCGTATCGTGATCTGCGTCTCGGAATCCTTGATGGCGGCATGGGTGATGTCCGATTTGTCGATCCCGACAAATGTGGATTTCACCACCTCTCCTCTCGCTTCGCGTTCGGAGATCGCCGCATCGAAACCTTCGTAGACTTCCTTCGAGAGCAGACCTTTAAGCGTCTTGCGGTCGCCATCGGCAAAGGCCATGACAACCATCTCATAGGCCATTCGCGCACCATTCAGGAAATCGCGCGGGCGGAAAGACGGATCTGCCCTCAAAATCTCCCGAAGTGCAGCATTGAGCGGTGTGTCGGGTTTGGCAACCGCATCGATGTCCACATAACGCTGTTCGTCATCGGAGGCATCACGGCGCGGCAAGGTCACGACCTTACTATCGTCCCCGCCCGGATTTTTCGCCACATCTCGCGGGCTGTAGGGGTCGAACGGCGGTTTCTCGTTTCCCGTCCGCCGGCCGAGCACACTGCGCAGTTGCAGGAAGATCAGCACCGCGGCGACGAGGAAAAAGAGTGTTATAAAGTCGTTGGAACCCATATTGACCCGCAATGCCGTTTAAATCGTTGGTACAGCTTCTCATATAGTCCGCATCCGCTCATCATTCAAATAGCGAAGGCGTCAGTATCGATCGACGCCGGGTGATAATAAAACAGGGAACATCATGCGTTTCTTTCTACTGCCGATTCTTCTTCTCTGGCCGCTGGCCGAAATTGCCGGTTTTGTCCTCGTCGGCCGGGCGCTTGGGCTATGGGTGACACTGGGCCTTGTGGTCGGCACGGCCATCCTCGGCGCTTTCCTGCTCCGCAGCCAGGGTATGCAAATCCTGAAACAGATCTCGGCCGAAAGCCGCGAAGGGCGGATGCCCGGGCGCACCCTGGTGGACGGTGCGATGATCGTCGTCGCCGGTATCCTGCTTCTGCTGCCGGGCTTTCTGACCGATATCATCGGACTGGCTCTCTTCATTCCCTTCGTCCGCAGCTTCCTTTGGTCGCTGATCGGCCGCCGGATTGTGGTGGTCCGCACATCGCGCACGACGGGCCATCACTACGACGGCGGCCGAACGGGACCGGCCGGCCAGAAACCGGGTCCGGTCGTCGATCTCGACGAGGAGGATTTCCACCGCGACGGCAATTCTTCGGGCTCCGGCTCCTCTTCTCCCTGGGCAGGACCCAAAAGTCGGGAACCTTGAACGGAGCCGGTAGTTTGCCAGGGTTGTAAGGCATATTCCGAAATGTTAGAGGGCCTCAACGTTCCAGAGCCTCGAGGAAGTCCCAATGGCAGACGAAAACAACCAGACGGCCCAGCCGTCCATCAATATCCTGGCACAATATACGAAGGATCTCTCGTTCGAGAATCCCGGCGCGCCCCGTTCGCTGCAGGCCCGCGACAAGGCTCCCGGCATTACGATCAACGTCAACGTCAACGCCAATCCGCTTTCCGACGCCGATTTCGATGTGGTGCTGACGCTGAATGCCGAGGCCAAGGATGGCGACAAGGTGGTTTTTGCGGCGGAACTGGTTTACGGCGGCGTTTTCCGCATCACCGGCTTCCCTCAGGAACACATGCTGCCGCTTCTCTTTATCGAGTGCCCGCGGCTGCTTTTCCCCTTCGCCCGCCAGATCGTTGCCGACGTCACCCGCAATGGCGGGTTCCCGCCGCTGATGATCGACCCGATCGATTTCGCCCAGATGTTCTCGCAACGTATGGCCGAGGAACAGGCTCGTTCAAAGGTTCAGGCTTTGAACAGCTGATCCATCGTGATCTCATCAAAAAGAAACCCGGGCCTGAGACCCGGGTTTTTTTATTCGGCAGACTTGTACCTGAGCCAGAGCGCCTTGTCCTTGAGCGAGGCCACCATGGCGGCATGTGCCTCGATCTCCGCTTCCGTCAGCCTGTTCGGCAAAGGCCGCGGCCGGCCGACGGCCGTCACCACGATTTCGTCAACCTCGATCACGGTCGTCGATCGTTCGGTACCCATCAGGCCGAGGGCAGCCTGACGGCCACCGGTCATTTCAATGTAGACTTCAGCCAGAAGTTCGGAGTCGAGGAGCGCACCGTGCTTGGTGCGATGGGCGTTATCGATGCCGTAGCGACGGCAAAGCGCATCCAGCGAGTTCGGACCCATCGGATGCTTGCGGCGAGCCAAGGCGAGTGTATCTACCACACGGTCGGTCTGCACCGGAGGCAGCCCTATCCGTTCGAATTCGGCGTTGATGAAGCCGATATCGAAGTTGGCATTATGGGCGATCCATTTCGCACCGTCGAAAAATTCAACGATCTGCTGGGCGATATCCGCAAAACCCGGCTTGTCCTTCAGGAACTCGTCGGTGATGCCGTGCACGGCCAGTGCATCCGGATGCACCTTCCGGTCGCCAGGATTGATGTAGAGATGCAGGGTCTTGCCCGTCGGAAAATTGTTGATCAGCTCGATGCCGCCAATTTCGATCACGCGGTCAAAGCGCGTTTCGAGGCCGGTGGTTTCCGTGTCGAAGATAATTTCACGCATGTTCGCTCGTCTTTCCGGCTCTCAAGGAGGCGATAATTTCCCGCACCCTTGCCCTCGCCTTCTCAAGCCCAAGGCCGGTGTCGATGAGGAAATCGGCTCTTTTGCGTTTCTCCGCATCGGGCAACTGGCGGGAGAGAATCATCGCCAATTTTTCCTCGGTCATGCCCGGGCGCGCAAGTACCCTTGCCCGCTGGATCTGTGGATCACAGGTGACAACCACCACCACATCCACCCTCTCTTCGCCTTTGACCTCGAAAAGCAGCGGGATATCCAGGACGACAATATCCGTCTCCGACTGCCGGTGCCGGTCTAGAAAGGCGATCTCCCGCTGACGCACCAGCGGGTGAACGATCGCCTCGAGAACCTGGAATTTTTCGGGCGTGGCGGAAAGCTGGCGCGACAGTTCCTGTCGGTCGACGACGCCTTCCCTGACGGCACCGGGAAAGGCGGTTCCGATGGGCGCCACGGCATCGCTGCGGTAAAGATCATGGACGACGGCGTCGGAATCATTCACCGGCACGCCCTCCTCCGCAAACATTTTTGCGGTCGTGGACTTGCCCATGCCGATGGAACCCGTGAGGCCGACGACAATCATCCGTGTCTTTCCATATCGGCGATCACCAGATCCCGGAGGACCGCGTCGACAGTCGGGCACCGGCCGAACCACTTCTCGAAGCCAGGTACCGCCTGATGCAGAAGCATTCCAAGACCATCGACAATCGGAAACCCCTGCTC
Organism: Neorhizobium alkalisoli; assembly: GCF_002968635.1. Lineage (GTDB taxonomy): Bacteria > Pseudomonadota > Alphaproteobacteria > Rhizobiales > Rhizobiaceae > Neorhizobium > Neorhizobium alkalisoli. The sequence continues at coordinate 60,471 of NZ_PVBN01000017.1, forward strand.
TTCCGCCTGCGAGAGCAAAGGGGTCTTCAGAGGTACATAAACGATGTCTGTCACCACAGCGCCGCTGCTGAGCGGTGAAAAATTCACTTCAGGCGCCGGGCTGCCGCCCATGCCGAGCGAGGTGGTGTTGACGAACAATCCAGCGCCCGTCATCACTTCGTCCAGGGCCTCCAGCGGATGGGCATGTATCCTGGCGCCAAAGCGGTCGGCGAGTTCTTTTGCCCGCGCCAATGTGCGATTGACCACATGGATCTCGCCGATGCCGCGATCGCGGACGGCCTGAATGACGGCCCTGCTCGCCCCGCCTGCACCGAAGATCACCGCCCGACCGGCTTTGTCCCAGCCAGGATAGCGATCATCGAGATTGGCGGTGAAGCCGTAACCATCGGTGTTCGTCGCCTTGAGGATGCCCTCCTCCAACCAGAGAGTGTTGGACGCGCCGAGTTCTTCAGCCAGTTCATCCGGCCTGTCAGCAAGTTTGAAGGCAAGTTCCTTATGAGGAATGGTGACGTTGCCGCCACGATATCGGGAACTGCCGTCCTTCAGCGATTGGATGAAGGCTGGGAAATCCGCTTCCGTCACCGCCTCTGCCCGATAGGACCCAGGAATGCCGAATTGCTTCAGCCAATGACTATGGATCATCGGCGAGCGCGAGTGCTTCACCGGCCAGCCGGTTACGAATGCGTTAACCAAGAATGTTTCACGTGAATCAGCCATCGATAGCTCCAAGCACCCGCAACTTATCGAGGAGAGGCAGCATCGGTAGGCCCAGGATGGTGAAATAGTCACCCTCGATCTCGGAGAAGAGCTGAATTCCCTCCCCTTCCAACTGATAGGCGCCGACGCTGGAAAACGCCTTTTCACCTACCCGCGCCAGATATCGGTCGACGAAAGTCTCGGTCAGTGGGCGCACGGTCAGGTCGGCGTGGGAAATGTGCTCCCACAAAACATCGCGATCCTTGGTGATCGCGATGGCGCTGTTCAACCGATGGGTCTTGCCCGACAGCGACAGAAGGTTCTCCTTCGCCTCGCCAAGCGATTTCGGCTTATGAAAAACGCGATTTCCGAGCGACATGGTCTGGTCCGACCCGATCACCAGGGCACCGGAATGACGCAGGCCGACCTCCAGCGCCTTTGCCTTGGCAAGAGCCAGGGCGACCTGATCAGGGCTTGCACCTTCCAGGCTTGCTTCGATCTTCCGCTCATCGATATCCGCGGCGTGGCTTTCAAAAGTCAGGCCGGCATTTTCCATCAGCATTCGGCGAAAGGGGCTGGAGGAAGCAAGCACGAGAGGCGATGTCACGAAATATCTCCCAGGAACGGCAGGGTTTCGCTTAACGCAGCTTGGGGCGTAGCGCAACGATTGCCGCCGCCGTCTCCTCGATGGATCTACGCGTCACGTCGATGATCGGCCAGTTATGACGCGCGCAGAGGGCTCGCGCATATTTCAGTTCCTCGTTGATGCTGGCCCGGTCGGTATAATGATGTCTATCAAAGCCCTGCGTCGCGCCAAGGTCACGGTTCTCGCGCACCTGACTGATCCGGTCCGTCGTCGCTATCAGACCGACGATCAGCGGACGGACGGCGCGGTAGAGGCTTTCCGGCAGATCGACACCTTGTACGATTGGAATATTGGCCGTCTTGATGCCGCGATTGGCGAGGTAGATGCTGGTCGGCGTTTTCGAGGTGCGGCTGATCCCGATCAGCACCACGTCCGCTTCGTCATAACTTTCCGGCATCTGGCCGTCATCATGATCCATGGTGAAATTGAGAGCTTCGATGCGTTTGAAATAATCGGCGTTCAAGGCGTGCTGGGCACCGACGCGACGGCGCGACGGCGCACCCAGATAGGCCTGGAAGGTGATCATGACCGGTTCCAGGACATTCACCGAGGGCAAGCCCATCTCCCGACAGCGCTCATCGATCAATCCCGCCAGCTCGTGATCGACGATCGTATAGAGCACGATGCCCGGTTCCTGGTCGACGGCCTCCAGTACAGACAAGAGCTGCTTGCGGTTGCGGATCAGCGGGTAGACGTGTTCGACGGCAAGGGAAGACTGGAATTGGGCGGCGGCCGCGCGACCCGCGGAGATGAGAGTCTCCCCGGTTGAGTCAGATATCAGATGCAGATGGAAGAAATTTTTTCTGTTCTCCACGCTAATCTTTACCCTTTGTTGACAACCAGGGAGAGACGATCGATCCAGCCCAGCCGCCGCTCCGGGTCTGGGAAAACCGTCGAGTTTTCCACATTCGCGGGTTCTGCGGATGTAGATCCACGACCCTTGTGCACTCTGTGGACAGAGGCATCAAGCGCCTTTCTCATCCCCAGCTTATCCACAGACTCGACTTCTCCGTCCATCAACACAAACCTTTGATTGTGTTGATGGAATCGCGCTATCCTCACAAACCTCCTCGCGATGGCTTTTCCGTCTCCCGAACATTGCGAAAAGCGGCCGATCGTCGCGTCGGCTGTGATCTGACTTTAATCCTTGCTACTCACCGACTCTAAGAAATAGAAACCTATTCTAGATTCATTTCTTTTATTTTAGGGGAGACCCCATTGACCGGCCCATACCGGAAGATCGTCGAGGTGCTGAACGGCAAAACCGTTGCTCCGCCACCAATCTGGCTCATGAGACAGGCGGGACGTTATCTGCCGGAGTACCGGGAAACCCGAGCTCGGGCCGGGAGTTTCCTCGATCTCTGTTACACGCCGGATCTGGCTGTCGAGGTGACCTTGCAGCCGATCCGGCGCTACGGCTTCGACGCGGCCATTCTGTTTTCCGACATTCTCGTGATTCCCGATGCCCTGAAACGGAATGTTCGCTTCGTGCAGGGCGAAGGGCCGCAGATGGATCCCATCGACGTTTCCGGTATCGGAAATCTTAGGGGCGAGAGCGTGCTCGGCCATTTGGCTCCGGTGATCGAAACCGTACGCCGCCTGCGGCAGGAATTGCCTGAAGAAACGGCGCTGCTTGGTTTCTGTGGAGCGCCCTGGACGGTGGCAACCTATATGATCGCTGGGCATGGGACCCCGGACCAGGCACCGGCAAGGCTTTTCGCCTACCGACATCCCGAAGCTTTCGAGAAACTCCTGTCCATCCTGGCGGAGATCTCCGCGGAATACCTGATCGCCCAGATCGACGCCGGCGCTGATGCGGTTCAGATTTTCGATTCCTGGGCCGGTGTGCTCGGCGAACGGGAATTCGAGAATTTTGCGGTGAAGCCCGTTGCCCGGATGATCGAGATCGTCCGTAGCCGTCGACCGCAGGCAAAGATCATTGCATTCGCGAAGGGAGCGGGCCTCAATCTGCTTCACTACCGTCAGAAGACGAGAGCCGACGCAATCGGTCTCGACTGGTCCGTTCCGCTTTCCTTCGCCGCGGAGCTGCAGAAGGATGGCCCCGTTCAGGGCAATCTGGATCCGATGCGGGTCGTTGCCGGCGGTCGATCGCTCGAGGAGGGGATCGATGCCATTCTTGAAAAACTCGGGAATGGCCCGCTGATCTTCAATCTCGGCCATGGGATCACACCGGAGGCTGATCCCGAAAACGTGACGACGTTGGTCAGGCGGGTGCGTGAGGCAGGGGTATGAGTACCGATGAGCTGCAGACCGGGAAACCGGCGGGGCGGCGTTCGGCCGTCAGAGCTTTGGTGGCTCTCGGCATATTCATCGCAATCCTCGCGGCCGGTTATCTCGCCAGGCCGAATGATTTCATCCTCTACATCAAGGCTTTTCACGTGATCGCCGTGATCTCGTGGATGGCGGGGCTTCTCTACATGCCGAGGCTGTTCATCTATCACAGCGATGCTGAACCGGGCTCGGCACAGTCCGAGACATTCAAGATGATGGAGCAGCGGCTACTGAAAATCATCATGAACCCTGCGATGATGATCACCTGGGTTCTCGGTCTCTATCTCGCCTGGGATGTCTATCAGTTCCGGGGCGGGTGGCTGCACGGGAAGATCGCCCTCGTGGTCCTGCTTACCGCAGTGCATGTGCTGTTCAGCCGTGCGGTACGGGCGTTTGCCGCGGACGGTCCCAGAAGATCGCCCCGTTATTGGCGGATGATGAACGAGTTGCCAACCTTGCTGATGATCGGGATCGTCCTTTTGGTGATCGTGAAACCTTTCTGATCGCTTTCTTTGACGAGTTTTGGCGAAGCCTCTTGCGGCGTTCCACGTGAATCGCTATTTTCCCTCCATCTCATCTCGTGGCATGCGTGTAATTTCCCGTCGTCCCCGGATCATCTTCCGCGGTAGCGAATTTCACCGACACGCCTACAATTTCCCTGAAATTCTCAATATGGTCCCCCCTTCATGGCTGAAATGAAGCTTCAAGAACTCAAGAGCAAATCGCCTACGGATTTGCTGACCTTTGCCGAATCACTTGAGGTCGAGAATGCCAGCACGATGCGCAAGCAGGAGCTGATGTTCGCAATTCTTAAGGTTCTGGCGAGCCAGGACGTCGAGATCATCGGCGAGGGCGTGGTCGAGGTCTTGCAGGATGGGTTCGGCTTCCTGCGGTCGGCAAATGCCAACTATCTGCCAGGTCCCGACGACATCTACATCTCCCCGTCCCAGATCCGCCGCTTCTCGCTGAAAAGCGGCGATACCGTCGAAGGGCCGATCCGCGGCCCGAAGGAAGGCGAGCGTTATTTCGCTCTGCTGAAGGTCAATACGATCAATTTCGACGACCCGGAAAAGATCCGGCACAAGGTCCATTTCGACAACCTGACGCCGCTCTATCCCAACGAGCGCTTCAAGATGGAACTCGATATTCCGACGTCCAAGGATCTGTCGGCGCGGGTCATCGATCTGGTCGCGCCTCTCGGAAAAGGTCAGCGCGGACTGATCGTCGCTCCTCCGCGGACCGGTAAGACCGTTCTTCTGCAGAACATTGCCCATTCGATCACTGCCAACCATCCGGAATGTTACCTCATCGTTCTCCTGATCGACGAGCGTCCGGAAGAAGTGACGGACATGCAGCGTTCGGTGAAGGGCGAAGTGGTTTCCTCGACGTTCGATGAGCCGGCAGTCCGGCACGTGCAGGTTGCCGAAATGGTCATCGAAAAGGCGAAGCGCCTGGTCGAACACGGCCGCGACGTGGTGATCCTGCTCGATTCCATCACCCGACTCGGCCGAGCCTACAACACGGTCGTCCCCTCGTCCGGCAAGGTTCTGACAGGCGGCGTGGATGCCAATGCGCTGCAGCGTCCGAAGCGGTTCTTCGGCGCCGCCCGCAACATCGAAGAAGGGGGTTCGTTGACGATCATAGCGACCGCTCTGATCGATACCGGAAGCCGAATGGATGAAGTCATCTTCGAAGAATTCAAGGGTACCGGCAACTCGGAAATCGTCCTTGATCGAAAGGTGGCCGACAAGCGCATCTTCCCATCGATGGATATCCTCAAATCCGGTACCCGCAAGGAAGACCTGCTGGTGCCGCGCCAGGACCTGCAGAAGATCTTCGTGCTGCGCCGCATCCTTGCCCCGATGGGAACGACGGATGCCATCGAATTCTTGATCGACAAGTTGAAGCAGACCAAAAACAACGGCGACTTCTTCGATTCGATGAATACGTAATCCTTAGCCGGATTCAATTACCAAAAGCGCTCGGCTCGTCCGGGCGCTTTTTTGATTTTTCGGGTTTGGTTTGTTAAGGCAATCTAATGATCTCATCCGAAGATACGATCTTTGCACTTTCCAGTGGCGTGCTGCCAGCGGGCGTTGCGGTCCTACGGCTCAGTGGTCCGGCGTCCTTCGATGCAGTCCGAGTTCTGGCTGGAGACTTGCCGCAAGCCCGCCAAGCGGCCCTGAGAACAATTCGAAGCCGCGATGGCCTGGTTATAGACCAGGGGCTCATGCTTCTCTTTCCGGCCCCCAATTCGTTTACGGGCGAGGACTGCGTCGAATTCCAACTGCATGGCAGCCGGGCTGTCGTTGCCGCCGTCTACGAAGAACTCGAAAACCTCGGTTTACGGTTCGCAGAGGCGGGTGAGTTTTCGAGGCGGGCGTTTGAGAACGGCAAGCTGGATCTGGTGGAAGTTGAAGGCCTCGCCGATCTCATAGCCGCCGAGACCGAGATGCAACGCCGGCTGGCTGTGGAACAAGGTCTTGGTGGCCAATCCGCGCTCTACAATCAATGGGCTGAGCGCCTGACTCGCGCCCGTGCCCTGATCGAAGCAGAACTGGACTTTGCCGACGAGGATGACGTTCCAGGATCGGTTGCCGACAGGGTGTGGTCGGATATGGCGGATCTCTCTCTGGAGCTTAAGGAGCATATCGCTGCGGCTAAGGCTGGAGAGGTTATTCGCGACGGATATAAGGTCGTCATTGCAGGGCCACCCAATGCCGGAAAATCCAGTCTGTTGAACGCGCTGGCCAAACGGGACGTCGCTATCGTGACCGAGATTGCCGGCACAACGCGGGACATCCTGCATGTGGATATCGATCTGGACGGTTATCTCGTGCGATTTTTCGATACGGCCGGCCTGCGACCGACCGATGATCGGGTTGAGATGGAGGGAGTCCGGAGGGCTCTCACTGCCATTGAACAAGCAGATCTGATTCTGAATCTGGAGGAGATCGATTCGGAACCGCAACATTCATTGGCTGCTGACATACCGAACATCGTGCGGGTCGGAACGAAGATGGACCAGCACGGCCCCTCGTCGGCCTATGATATCTGTATTTCAAGCGAGACTGGTGAAGGTCTTGAGGAGTTGCGGGCGCGTTTGCTCGCCAATCTTCAGCAGATCTGGTCGGGATCGCTCGTTCCGAATCGCTTAAGGCAGAGCCGCCATCTCAAAGAGGCTTTCAATTTCCTGGAGGAAGCGCTAAACGGCAAGGAACTTGATGTTCGAGCTGAAAGTCTGCGTGCCGCAGCCTCCTCCCTTGGTCGGATAACCGGGCATGTGGATGTCGAGCAGCTCCTGGATATCATCTTTTCGCAATTTTGCATCGGCAAGTGATTCACGTGAAACGCCGGACGGTGTTCGTGGAGTAATGGAAATGGACACGACATTCGACGTGGTGGTTATCGGTGGTGGACACGCGGGCTGCGAAGCAGCAAGCGCCGCCGCGCGTATGGGCGCCAGGACAGCCCTGGTTACTCACAGGAAAGAGACGATCGGCGTGATGTCCTGCAATCCTGCAATCGGAGGATTGGGCAAGGGGCATCTTGTTCGGGAGGTTGACGCTCTGGATGGTTTGATGGGCCGCGTCGCCGACGAGGCGGGCATCCAATTTCGGTTGCTGAACCGAAAAAAAGGACCAGCGGTGCGAGGCCCCCGAACGCAGGCGGATCGTAAGCTTTACCGCCTTGCGATGCAGAGAGAGATACTGAACCATCGCAACCTGGAAGTCATTGAAGGCGACGCTTTTGACATTCACGTCGAAGACGGTTGCGTAACCGCAGTGGAGATGGGGGATGGTCGTCGATTCGGATGCGGAACGATTGTCCTCACCACAGGCACTTTTTTGCGGGGTCTGATCCATATCGGAGACAAGAAGATCCCGGCCGGCCGCGCTGGCGAAGAACCGTCTCTCGGGCTTTCGGCTACCCTCCAGCGGTTCGGCCTCCGGCTCGGACGGCTCAAGACCGGCACCCCTGCCCGGTTGGATGGGCGCACAATCGACTGGAGCAGTATCGGCCGGCAAGAGGCGGACGACGAGCCCGTATCGTTCTCGTTCATGACCGACCGGATCACGATCCCGCAGATTGCCTGCGGTGTTACCCGGACGACGGAGGCTACCCACAGGATAATCTCGGATAATATCCATCGCTCGGCGATGTATTCGGGGCAGATCGAGGGTGTGGGGCCGAGATATTGCCCGTCGATTGAGGACAAGATCGTCCGCTTCGGAGAAAGAGATGGGCACCAGATCTTTCTGGAGCCGGAAGGACTGGATGATTTTACAGTTTATCCCAATGGTATCTCCACCTCGCTTCCAGTCGAGGTCCAGGAAGCATTCATCCGCACCATCCCCGGGCTGGAAGATGTTGTTATCGTTCAACCTGGTTATGCGATTGAATATGATCACGTCGATCCCCGCGAACTGACGCCGTCACTTGAAGTTGCGAAGATGCCGGGCTTGTTCCTTGCGGGTCAAATCAATGGGACGACGGGCTACGAAGAAGCCGCCGCGCAGGGCCTCGTTGCCGGGCTGAACGCCGCTCTCAAGGCCGGCGGTGGAGGCTCCTACCACTTCAGCCGCGCTGATTCCTATATCGGCGTCATGATCGACGACCTGACTTCGCGCGGTGTGACCGAACCCTATCGGATGTTCACCTCCCGCGCTGAATACCGGCTTTCGTTGCGTGCGGACAACGCCGATGTAAGGCTGACTCAAAAAGGTATTGACCTTGGTTGTGTCGGTACGTCGCGCCAGGAAAAATTTGGCGAATATAGTCAGGAGCTGGATCGTCTTCGGTTGACTCTTCGGTCACTGGATCTGACGCCCAATGAAGCGGCGCGATATGGCCTGAAAATGAACCAGGACGGACAGCGTCGGACTGCTTATGAAATGTTGTCTTACCCTGATCAGTCATTGCTTTCGCTTTCCTCCATCTGGTCCCATCTGACGGAGTTTTCATCGAAAGCCCGTGAAGCCCTGGAAATCGAGGCTTCCTATGCGGTCTATATGGATCGGCAAGCAGCGGACATAACCGCGACCCAGAAGAATGAAGCTAGGCTCATACCGCAAGACTTTGATTTTTATGCGCTTTCCGGTCTTTCCAATGAAGTCAAGCAGAAGCTGGCGTCATCCAGACCCGCCAATCTTGCGCAAGCGGCAAAGGTAAACGGGATGACCCCGGCGGCTCTCGCATTGCTTCTTGCCCTACTCCGCAAGCAAGAAGTTGTCTCAAATCGCGTTAAACGAGTCTCCTGATGTTGCTAAACGGCAGGAGTGTTTCACGTGAAACGCAGGAACGGCTGGAGCATTTTGCCGGGCTCTTTCAGAAATGGGCGAAGACAATCAACCTTGTCGCGCCGTCGACCCTGGACGAACTGTGGCGCCGGCATATAGCGGACAGCGCTCAGATCTTTCAGCTCTCCCCCGAACCAAATCGCTGGGTGGATCTCGGCTCGGGAGGCGGCTTTCCCGGTGTTATAACTGCGATTTTCCTGGCGGAAATTGGCGGTGGCTGGGTCCATCTCGTCGAAAGCAATCAGAAGAAAGCCGCTTTTCTCCGTGTGGCTCTAGGTGAAACAGGGGCGCGAGGTTCGATCCATCCGATTCGGATCGAGACTGCGACCGACGTAATTCCGGAATGTGATCTTATTTCCGCAAGGGCGTTGGCGGAGCTCGAACAACTTCTTTTTTACACCGCGTCCTGGACGAATAACAAAAATACGCGGGCTTTTTTTCACAAAGGGCGGGATTACGCCAATGAGGTCGAGAAAGCCCGTGGCCGGTGGGCTTTCGATCTGATAAAACACGACAGTGCCGTGGAGCCAGATTCCGTTATCCTCGAACTGAGCAATATCAGGCACAGAGAACCCTAAACCTCAGGTGCGGTATGTTCGAAAAAAACCGGATTATCACCATCGCCAACCAAAAAGGTGGTGTCGGCAAAACGACGACGGCGATCAATCTTGCTACTGCGCTTGCCGCGATCGGCGAGCGCGTCCTGATCGTGGACCTAGATCCTCAAGGAAATGCCAGTACCGGATTGGGAATTGAACGCCGGGACCGGAAAGTATCCTCCTATGATTTGCTCATGGGGTATAATTCGGTTGCTGAAACGGCGTTGGAAACGGCGGTTCCCAATCTTTGGATTGTGCCCTCCACCATGGACCTTCTCGGTTTCGAGATGGAGATATCCCAAACATCCGATCGCGCCTTTAAATTGAGGCGAGCGCTGAACACCGATGAAGCACAATTCTATTCCTATATCCTCCTGGATTGCCCGCCTTCCTTCAATCTTTTGACGATGAATGCGATGGCCGCCGCCCACTCGGTGTTGGTCCCGTTGCAGTGCGAGTTCTTCGCCCTGGAAGGACTAAGCCAGCTTTTAGAGACGGTCGATCAGGTTCGTCGCACTGTCAACCCGTCGCTCGATATCCAAGGTATCGTGCTTACAATGTTCGATGCGCGTAATAATCTCGCTCAGCAGGTGGTCAGTGACGTCAGGACCTACCTTGGTGAGAAGGTCTACCACACCCTGATTCCGCGCAACGTTCGGGTGTCGGAAGCTCCCTCCTACGGAAAGCCGGCTATCCTCTACGATTTGAAATGTGCCGGCAGCCAGGCCTATCTGCAGTTGGCGTCCGAAGTGATTCAACGGGAACGCCGCCGTAAGGCTGCGGCGTGAATTCATCGACCGAGAGTGAGTAAAGCGAATGAATGATGATGTCTCGAAGCGGCGTCTGGGCCGCGGTCTCGCGGCTCTGATCGGTGAGATGGATCAGCCGGTGCCTGTCGAAGGTGGCGCTCGCAGTGTCAATCCGGATCGTATGGTGCCGATCGAGTATGTTGCTCGAAACCCGCGCAATCCCCGCAGAAACTTCGATGAAGGCGAGTTGCAGGATCTCGCGAGCTCGATACGTCAGCATGGTATTGTGCAGCCAGTTGTCGTTCGTCCGCATGGAGCGGATCGTTTCGAAATTATCGCCGGCGAACGGCGTTGGCGAGCCGCTCAGCTCGCTGGATTGGTCGAAATTCCTGTTATCGTTCGTGACGTTGATGATCGTACGGCACTGGAGATCGCGATCGTTGAGAACGTTCAGCGGTCGGACCTTAACCCGCTGGAAGAGGCGCTGGGCTACGAACAGCTGATCGCGGAACATGGTTATACCCAAAATGATCTCGGCGAGATTATAGGTAAAAGCCGGAGCCATGTGGCAAACAGCCTTCGCCTGTTGAAATTGCCGGAGCCCGTGCGAGATATGCTTTCCTCCGGCAGTCTGTCCGCCGGACATGCGCGAGCCCTGATCACAACGTCCGACCCTGCGGCGCTTGCTCGTACCATTGTATCTAAAGGCATGTCTGTTCGCGACGCAGAGCGCCTTGCGCAGAACGATATCAAGGCTCAGACTGAAGGCGCCACCGTTTCGAAAGCGGAACAAAAGGATTCCGACACTCTTGCGCTGGAGCGCACGCTGACCGATTCCCTCGGGCTCGAGGTCAAGATCAATCACAAGAATGGCGGAGGCCATGTCCGGATCAATTATCGGACGCTTGATCAGCTTGAGGAGATCTGCCGTTTATTGGAACGTAGACAGTGAATAGAATCAACGGCTTGACTGGATTGTAATCGCCATCAGCGTCTGGAAAGCGATACTTGGCTCCAGACTCTGTTTCTGGCGGGACAGCAGTACGGCAGCCTGCAAACGCTCGGTTTCGCGCGACAGGGCGGGCGCGCTCCACGTTCGCAATGCTTTTTCCATTATAGGTTTGCGCTTGAAGTGGATATGCCGGCCGAGCGTCATCATCACCTGCGCGACCGGAAGTTTCTTCTCCTCCATCTCGGCCTTCATCAGATCCAGCAACTGGAACTGCTTCAGGCACGACTGGAGGACGAGAAAGACCGGGGTCTTGGAAGACAGCACCTTCTGGATGGCGCGATGGAGACCCGGCAGATCGCCGCTCAGAATCGCGTCGACGGCTTCATCGGCAGAAACACTGCTCGCATCCCCGATGATTTCGCTGACATGCTCTTCCTCCACCACGCTCCTGCCACGGCAATAGAGAGCAAGTTTCCGCACCTCGTTGCGGGAGGCCACGCGGTCTCCGCCCAGCAAGTCCAGGAGCTTCTGCCGCGCCGGCGTGCTGATCCTGAGGTTTTCGTTTCCAAGTTCGCTGTCGATGAGGTTGTTCAAAGCCCTTACGTCGTCCGCATAGCAGGGAACAACCGCGACGGCTCTGGCGGGCTCGGCAATCTTCCGCAGGCCGCTGCCCTTCTTTAGATCCCCGGCCTCGATAATCAGGATATTCGCTGGTGGCGGGCCGGCGGCAAGGATCTGCACAGCGTCCAGAAGCGGCTTCTCATTGGCGGCACCGCGGAGCCAGACGAGTTTCGACCCGCCGAAGAGGCCGAGCGAGTTAACTTCATCCAAGAGCCTGCCCGGATCCCCCTGCAGATCCGAAACATCCAGCTTCAGCATAGCAAATGGGTCGTCCTTCGGAACGCCCGTTCGGGCAGCAATCATCGACGCGCGTTCGGAGACCAGACCGCGATCAGGACCGTAGATGACGAAGATCTTGTAGAGTTCGGCGCCCTTCTCGACGAAGCGGTCGAACTCGTGAGATTTTATTTCTGCCATACCGTCTGCGGCTGAGGTTCGCGGGCTATCACGATCGCGATCTCGGCGCGAATGAACTCAGCAAGCTCGCGTGCCGCCCGATTTTCGGCATCGCGGATCGCCCGCAGCTTGGCAAAACCCTGCCCCGAGACATCGATGAGAGACACCACTTCGCGCTTACTGGACTTGAGTATCTGCCCGTCGCTGATGCGTGTGACGGTATATGTCGCTCCGACCTGCACGCGGCCCGGTACAGGCACGCCGGTCGTGGAGACGTTGTCGTCATCCTCGTCGTCGATGATGCTCGACGCCGTGCTTGTGGCCGTCAGCTTCACGTCATATGCCGGGCGCGCCGATTCACCCGCTCCGCCTGACGTCAGGAAGATGAGATGGTTGCGGATGACCTGATCTATGCGGCTCTGCGGCTGGGAGAAACCGACCGCAGCAAGCCGCTCGCCGGTGCCTGCCGACTCGGAGTACAAGGGGCGGACCTGGCAGCCCGCCACGATGGCGAGCATCGCCAAGCTGGAGACAAGGCCGATGCGACGGAAGGAGCGGTCAGACGACAATGTTCACGATCCTCTGTGGGACAACGATGATTTTCTTTGGCGCCCGGCCATCGAGAGCCGCCTTCACCGCTTCCAGCGCCAAAACCGCAGCTTCGACGGCACTTTGATCCGCGTCGCGGCCGATTGTCAATTCGGCTCGTTTCTTGCCATTGATTTGCACCGGCAGTGTGACGTCGTTCTCGACGGTCAGCGCCTCGTCGAACTTCGGCCAGGCGGTATGAGCGACCATGTCCTTGTTGCCGAGCACGGTCCAGCATTCTTCGGCCAGATGCGGCGTCATCGGTGCGACAATCTGGATGAGGATTTCGGCGGCGTTGCGGACGGCGGCGCGATAGGCGGCGTCACCCTTGCCTGCAGCGACGTCGGTCAGCGGTGCGGCAATCGCATTCACGAGTTCGTAGATGCGCGCCACGGCCTTGTTGAAGGAAAGCTTGTCCAAATCTCCCTGAACCGCCTTCAGGGTCTTGTGGGCCAACTGTGAGATCGCCAGCGCCTCACCATTCTTAGCCGGCGCCGGATCGACATCGACAAGGTTTTCGGAGGCCTCGGAAATCAGACGCCACAGGCGTTGCGTAAAACGATGAGAGCCTTCGACGCCGGCTTCAGACCAAATGACGTCGCGATCTGGCGGCGAGTCCGAGAGCACGAAGAAGCGGGCCGTGTCTGCACCGTAGGATTCTATGATGTCATCCGGATCCACAACGTTCTTCTTCGACTTCGACATCTTCTCGATCGAGCCGATGGTCACTTCCTCGCCCGTTGAAAGCAGTGTCGCACGCCGCTTGCCTTCGACTTCCTCGATCCGGATATCGGCGGGAGCCACCCATTCCCCGTTCTGGCCGGAGCCGCGGCGGTAGGTTTCATGCACGACCATGCCCTGCGTGAAGAGCCCCTTGAAGGGCTCCTTCACGTCCACATGGCCAGTTTCGCGCATGGCGCGGGTGAAGAAACGGGAATAGAGCAGATGCAGGATCGCGTGTTCAATGCCGCCGATATACTGGTCCACCGGCAGCCAGCGATTGGCGACAGCCGGATCGGTCGGATCCTTTTCCCATGGCGCCGTGAAACGGGTGAAATACCAGCTGGAATCAACGAACGTATCCATCGTATCCGTCTCGCGGCGGGCATCCTTGCCGCATTGCGGGCAGGCGACATGACGCCAGGTGAGATGGCGGTCGAGGGGGTTGCCCGGCAGGTCGAAGGTAACGTCATCTGGCAGCTTTACCGGCAGGTCTGCCTTCGGCACCGGCACAACGCCGCAGTCATCGCAATGAATGACGGGGATCGGGCAGCCCCAATAACGCTGACGGGAAATACCCCAGTCACGCAGGCGGAAATTTACCTTGCGTTCGGCCTGCGGCATATTTCCGAGCAGGGTGCCGGACAGCTTGTCGGCAACGATCTCGAAAGCTTCCTCAGTCGGTTTCCCGTCGAGGAAGCGGGAATTGATCATCACGCCGTCGTCGATGTAAGCCGTATCGCCGATTTCGAAGGTCGCAGCATCACCGTCCTTCGGCATGACAACCGGAACCACGGGCAGGCCATATTTGCGGGCGAAATCCAGGTCGCGCTGGTCGCCGGAAGGGCAGCCGAAGATGGCGCCGGTGCCGTAATCCATCAGCACGAAGTTTGCGACATAGACCGGCAGCTCCCACGAAGGATCGAGCGGATGCTTGACCCGGATGCCGGTGTCGATGCCCTTCTTTTCGGCCGTTTCCAGCGCGGCCAATGATGTCCCGTGACGACGGCACTCTTCCGCGAACGCTTCGATAGCCGGATTCTGCGCGGCAACGGCTTTCGCGATCGGGTGATCGGCTGCGATCGCCAGGAAGGAAGCGCCGAACAAGGTGTCGGGGCGGGTCGTATAGACCACCACTTCGTTCTCGCCGGCAGGTCCCGTGCCCGGGACGATCTCCCAGCGCAAAGCCAGGCCTTCGGATCGGCCGATCCAGTTCTTCTGCATCAGCCGGACTTTTTCCGGCCACTGATCCAGGTCGTCCAACGAATCGAGCAGATCCTGGCTGAAATCGGTGATCTTGAAGAACCACTGTACCAGCTCGCGCTGTTCGACCAGGGCGCCGGAGCGCCAGCCACGACCGTCGATGACCTGTTCGTTGGCCAAAACAGTATGATCGACCGGATCCCAGTTGACCTTCGAGAGCTTGCGGTAGACCAGGCCCTTTTCCATCATGTCCAGGAACAGGTGCTGCTGGCGATGATAGTAGTCCACGTCACAGGTGGCGAATTCGCGCGACCAGTCCAGCGAAAGGCCCATGGCCTTCAGCTGTTTCTTCATCGCCTCGATGTTCTGGTAGGTCCAGGCCTTCGGGTGAACCTTGTTGTCGCGAGCGGCGTTTTCGGCCGGCATGCCGAAGGCGTCCCATCCCATCGGGTGCAAAACGTTGAAGCCTCGGGCGCGCTTGTAGCGTGCCACCACATCTCCCATGGCGTAGTTCCGCACATGGCCCATGTGAATGCGGCCTGACGGATAAGGGAACATCTCAAGGACGTAATATTTCTCGCGCGGATCGCTGTTGTCGGTCTCGAAGACCTTGGCTTCGTTCCACTTCTGCTGCCAACGAGGTTCGGCATCGCGCGGATTATAACGTTCAGTCGCCATTTCGATGATATTCCGGGAAAATCAGGATAAAGAGTCGGGCGAGACCTTCACCATGAAACCCCACAAGCGTCAAGTTTTACAGGGTCGGGAAGGGGTAAAGTTTCAGGCAGAAAGCTCTTGGCAGGGGCTTATATGAGGGCTACTCGCTGCCTTCGCAAGAAAACGGAAGGTGATCATGGGCGTCGAGCAAAGACTTCACGAAGTTCAGGAGCGGATAGGCAAGGCCGAGCGTCAGGCGAAGCGCCCGGGTGGATCGGTGTCGCTCGTCGCGGTGTCGAAGACTTTCGATGCAGATCACATCAGGCCGGCGATCGCGGCCGGGCAGCGCGTGTTCGGCGAAAACCGGGTGCAGGAAAGCCAGGGCAAATGGCCGGAACTGAAGGCGGAGACCCCTGGCATCGAGCTTCATCTGATCGGGCCGCTGCAATCCAACAAGGCAGAAGACGCCGTCGCACTCTTCGACGTCATCGAGACCGTCGACCGGGAAAAGATCGCACGGGCGCTGGCCGGCGAGATGACGAGGCAGGGAAGGTCGCCGAAGCTCTACGTACAGGTCAATACCGGGCTCGAGCCGCAAAAGGCGGGAATCGAGCCGAAGAAAACCGCTGAATTCGTGGATTTCTGCCGCAACGAACTTGGTCTTTCAGTCGAAGGCCTGATGTGCATTCCGCCGGTCGAGGAAAATCCCGGTCCGCATTTTGCGTTGCTTACCAAGCTCGCCAGAGAATGCGGCTTAGAGAAGCTGTCGATGGGCATGTCCGGGGATTTCGAAACAGCCATAGAGTTCGGCGCGACCAGCGTAAGGGTGGGCTCGGCGATCTTCGGCGATCGATAATAGACTTTCGTCAAGTCCCTCACGCTTTCGTCGGGGTTTCCGGTGGTCCTCCGTCATCCTAGAGTGACAGTCTTCGGGCTGTACTCATGTGACGGGAGGTGCAGATGCAAAGCCGCTATTTCGACGCCTATGAGGGCTGGCAGCGAGATCCGGAAGGTTTCTGGAGGGCGGCTGCGGAGGCGATCCACTGGTTCAAGCCGCCGGACAAGATCTTCGACAAGGATCAAGGCGTCTATGGCCATTGGTTTCCCGGCGGGGAGACCAATACCTGCTACAATTGCCTCGATCGGCATGTCGAAGCCGGGCGGGGCGGACAACGGGCTTTCATCTATGACAGCGTGATGACCGGCACGCAAAAAACCTTCACTTACAGTGAGGTGCTGATCGAGGTGCAGGCGATCGCGGCCGTCCTCAGGAAGCATGGCGTTGCGAAGGGTGATCGAGTCATCATCTATATGCCGATGGTACCGGAAGCGGTGTTCTCCATGCTTGCCTGCGCTCGCCTCGGCGCAATTCACTCCGTCGTTTTCGGCGGCTTCGCCGCGCAGGAACTCGCGGCAAGGCTAGACGACTCCAAGGCAAAGGTGATCATCAGCGCAAGCTGCGGCCTGGAGCCCGGGCGAGTGGTGGCCTACAAGCCGCTTCTCGATCAGGCAATCGACATGGCGAAGACCAAGCCGGACTATTGCCTGCTCCTTCAGCGCGATCAGCTACATGCGCCGCTGCGCTACGAGCATGGAGACCGCGATTTTGCCGAGGCGGTGAAATGGAAAAGGTCAGCGGCACCGAAGTGCCCTGCGTGGCGGTAAAGGCCACCGATCCGCTCTACATCCTTTACACTTCAGGAACCACGGGACAGCCGAAGGGCGTAGTCCGCGACAATGGCGGGCATATGGTTGCGCTCCGCTGGAGCATGGAGAATATTTACGGTCTGAAGCCGGGCGAGGTATTCTGGACAGCCTCCGACATCGGCTGGGTGGTCGGGCATTCCTATATCGTCTACGGACCGCTTTTGGCCGGCAATACCAGCGTGATTTTTGAAGGCAAGCCTGTCGGCACACCTGACGCTGGTACCTTCTGGCGGGTGATCAACGACCATCGGGTCAAGGTTCTGTTCACGGCGCCGACCGCCTTTCGGGCCATCCGTCGCGAAGATCCGGAAGGCGATTTCATCGCGAGATACGATACGTCCAGTCTGACGGCATTGTTTCTGGCGGGAGAGCGTGCCGATCCGGAAACTCTGAAGTGGGCAGAGCAGAAGCTTCGGATTCCGGTCATAGACCACTGGTGGCAGACGGAAACGGGCTGGCCGATGGCAGCAAACACCATGGGGCTCGGTCTGATGCCCATCAAGCACGGTTCGCCCACGCGGCCGATGCCCGGTTACACGATCGACGTCCTGGACGATGCCGGCCAACCCGTGCCGACCGGCACGCTTGGCAATATCGTCGTGAAATTGCCGCTGCCCCCCGGCTGTCTCGTCAGCTTCTGGCAGGCCGACGAACGGTTCCGCGACACCTGCCTTTCCGAGTTTCCTGGCTATTACAAGACGGCTGATGCGGGGCTCGTGGACGACGAGGGCTATGTGTTCGTGATGGCCCGCACCGACGACGTCATCAACTGCGCCGGACACCGGCTTTCCACGGGAGCGATGGAGGAGGTATGCGCGATGCATCCGGACGTCGCCGAATGCGCCGTCATCGGCGTATCGGATGCACTGAAAGGCCAGGTTCCCTGCGGCTTCGTGGTCCTGAAGCACAATGTCACGCGCGATCACGGCTTGATCAAGAAGGAGGTCGTGGACCTCGTCCGGAATGAAATCGGTCCGGTTGCGGCTTTCAAGACGGTGATGGTCGTCAACCGCCTGCCGAAAACCCGTTCGGGCAAGATCCTGCGCGGCACGATGCAGAAGATCGCAGACGGTATGCCGTGGAAGATGCCAGCGACGATCGATGATCCCGTCATTCTCGACGAAATCACCTCCATCCTGAAAGCAAACGGATATGCCCGCAATGCCGCGGCATGAACGTCGCGGGAAGCGCGCCGATCCTTCAAAACCCCCGGCCAGCGCCGGGGGCTCTGTTGACAATCGCTTAATAAACCGGCCCGACGGAGCCCGGCGTTAACTACTTGTTAACTATGTTAGCGGTACATACGGTCAACGATTTGTTTACGTAGATGACCAAAGTGCTAACAGACGCTCGCTCTATCCGCATCAAGGGCCGCTCTTTCCTGGCGGTCGTTCTTTCTCCCGACCTTCCGTTCGACGACTGGCTTGCAAGGTTGGACGATCTGGCGGCGCGTTCGGCCGGCTTTTTCCTCGGACGCCCCGTCGTCTTGGACGTGACCGATCTGCCGATCGACCGGGCTCAATTGAAAGAGCTGCTCGGTGAGTTCAGCCAGCGCAATGTCAGCATCATGGGCATCGAAGGCGCGCGTCCTTCGATCCTTGGTCAAGGCATGCCTCCGGCGCTAAAAGGCGGCAGGCCTGTTTCGGATGACGCCGTGGCGAAAGAACCGGTCATCGAGCTGCAGAACAGTTCGGCCGATAGCAAGCCGGCCGCGATCGAAAGCCGGCAGCCGTTGCAGTCCATCATCATTCGGGAACCGGTGCGCTCAGGTCAGTCGGTAATCTTTCCGGAGGGAGATGTGACCGTCATCGGTTCCGTAGCCTCGGGCGCCGAGATCATCGCCGGCGGGTCCGTCCACATCTACGGGACGCTCCGCGGCCGGGCGATGGCTGGATCGATCGGCAATGCCTCGGCGCGGATTTTCTGCCGCAAGATGGAGGCGGAATTGCTGGCGATCGACGGGGTCTACAAGATGGCCGAGGACATGGCTCCGAGCCTGCGCGGGAAACCCGTCCAGCTCTGGCTCGAGGGCGATACAATCATGGCAGAGACACTTATCTGAGCCGGAAACGGCTGGGAAACAGGAGAGAAACATGGGGAAAGTCATAGTAGTGACGTCAGGCAAGGGCGGGGTCGGCAAGACGACATCGTCCGCGGCGCTCGGAGCAGCCCTGGCGCATAAGGGCGACAGGGTCGTGATCGTCGATTTCGACGTCGGCCTGCGCAATCTCGATCTCGTCATGGGTGCGGAGCGCAGGGTTGTCTATGACCTGGTCAACGTCATCCAGGGCGAGGCAAAACTTTCGCAGGCGCTGATCCGCGACAAGCGGCTGGAAACGCTCTTCCTGCTGCCTGCCTCGCAGACACGCGACAAGGACGCGCTGACCCCTTCGGGTGTCGAAACGGTCATCACCGAACTGAAGCGGGTTTTCGACTGGGTCATCTGCGACAGCCCAGCCGGCATCGAGCGCGGTGCGACGCTTGCCATGCGTCATGCGGATATCGCGGTGGTCGTGACCAATCCGGAAGTCTCGTCAGTGCGCGATTCGGACCGGATCATCGGTCTGCTCGACGCAAAGACCGTCAAGGCCGAGCAGGGCGAGCGTGTCGAGAAGCACTTGCTGCTGACCCGCTATGATTCGAACCGCGCCGAGCGCGGTGACATGCTGAAAGTCGATGATGTTCTGGAAATCCTCTCGATTCCGCTGATCGGCATCATTCCGGAAAGCATGGACGTCCTGCGCGCTTCCAATATCGGCGCACCGGTCACTCTGGCGGATGCCCGCAGCGCGCCCGCAATGGCCTATTTCGACGCCGCCCGCCGGCTTGCCGGCGAGGTGCTGCCGATCACGATTCCCGGTGAAAAGCGGGGTATCTTCGGCAAAATCTTCGGAAGGAAGGCAGCATGAGCATTTTCAGCCTTTTCCGCAAACAGAGGTCTGCGCCGATGGCGCGCGAACGCCTGCAGGTGCTTCTTGCCCATGAGCGCGCTTCCAGCAGTTCCGACCTCGTATCCGTGCTCCGCGAGGAGATTCTCGCCGTCATAGCCAAGCACGTGCAGCTCGACAGCGACAAGGTGCACGTAAAGATGGACCGTGACGAGAACGTTTCGATCCTCGAGATCGACGTGGAAATTCCGCTCGACGCGGCGCTGCAGGCGGCCTGAGGCTGCCCGTCATTCACATAGCTTGCAGATAAAAAAACCCGCCGGATCGGCGGGTTTTTGCTTGAACAGGACTCCAGGCGGATCGGCTTAGAAGCGATCGTCCTCGTCTTCCTCGTCGCGGCGGTTGGACTTCAGCGAGCTCAACTTCGCGAAGACGGCATCCGCATCGATTTCCTTTTCTTCCTCGCGCTCCGGGCGATAGCTGAAGCCGAGGTTTTCAGTTTCCGAAGCCGGCTGCAGCGAGGCGCCGAGCTCGGCAGCCGTCGGCAACGGACGGCCCTTGGAAGCCCGTTCGACTTCAAGATCGAGGTCGATCTGGCTGCAGAGGCCGAGCGTGACCGGGTCCATTGGAGTCAGGTTGGCGGAATTCCAGTGAGTGCGCTCGCGGATCTGCTCGATCGTCGACTTGGTGGTGCCGACAAGGCGGGAAATCTGTGCGTCCTTGAGTTCCGCATGGTTGCGGACCAACCAGAGGATGGCATTCGGACGGTCCTGGCGCTTCGAAACCGGCGTATAGCGCGGGCCCCGACGCTTCGATTCCGGAACGCGCACCTTGGGCTCGAGGAGCTTGAGCTTGTAGTTCACGTCCGCCTCGCCGCGGGCGATTTCGTCACGGGAAAGCTGGCCTGTGGCAATCGGATCGAGGCCCTTGATGCCCTGCGCCGCTTCGCCGTCGGCAATCGCCTTCACTTCCAATGGATGAAGCTTGCAGAAATTGGCAATCTGGTCGAACGAAAGGGCAGTGTTGTCGACGAGCCAGACAGCGGTCGCCTTTGGCATGAGCAATTGTTGGGCCATGGGTATAGTTCCTCTGTCGTCCGCGCCGGTGTCGCGGGCCGTGGGTATCAACCACAATTTCCGGGAATTTACCGCCCTATAGCGGAAATACGACGGAATTGCAAATCTTCAAATGACATGGCCGTTTGTCTAATTGCCGGGCCGGCTTCACCTGTTATGAATGCGAAGCAGATTGCCTAAGTCGGCCTCTGGCTGCGGCGTCGTTCGATGGGGAGGTATTCATGTCCGAGAAAATTTATCCGGTGCTCAAGTCCGCCAAAGCGAGAGCTTTGATCGATGGCGACAAGTACGAGAAGTGGTACGAGGAGAGCGTGGAGGATCCGGACAAGTTCTGGGGCAAGCACGGCCGGCGGATCGACTGGTTCAAGCCTTATACGAAGGTCAAGAATACCTCCTTCAAGGGCAAGG
>NZ_PVBN01000018.1 GCF_002968635.1 Neorhizobium alkalisoli
TACGCGTAGTCGAAGATCATCGCTTAGTGCCTGTGCCATCATCCACCTCTCCGCTGTGGATGTTGAATCAGCTTCGGCTCGCCCCGTCACCTCACAATCGATTCATCGATTACAGGACCTGCTCTAGGTAACATCCGGCAGAGGCAAGCCGTCCTCCGGGATGATTTCAGCCGCCATAACTGGCGGTTTCCGCGGTGCCGCTCTTGAGTTACCATTGCCTGTCGCAGACATGGGGATTTCAATCAGATCACTCACACCAGGAGACGATCCTTCCATGCCCCCCGTTACCGTCGACCCCAAGAAAGTCTGCGAATTCCCGGATGCCAATGCCTTCTACAGTTGGCTCGGCGAGAACCAAGATAAGGCTACCGAAATCTGGATACGAATCTTCAAGGTTGATTCCGACGTACCATCGATAACGCCCAAAGAAGCGATTGACGTCGTGCTGTGCTGGGGGTGGATCGATGGTATCAGGAAAGGACTGGACGAGAAGAGCTTTCTACAACGCTACACGCCGCGCCGCAGGAAAAGCATTTGGAGCCAGATCAACGTCGAGAATGTCGAACGCTTGATCAACGAAGGGCGCATGACCGGGCACGGACTGCGCGAAGTAGAGGCCGCAAAGTTGGATGGGCGTTGGCAGCGTGCCTATGCCAGCGGCAAGGACATGCAGGTTCCCGACGACCTTCAGGCCGCGATCGACGCCGATCCGAAGGCCAAGGAAATGTTTGGAAGGCTCAGCGCACAAAACCGTTTCGCTTTTGCCTTCAGAGTCCACAACATGAAGACCGAGGCCGGCCGCCGGAAGAAGATCGAGAGCTTCGTCGAGATGCTCAAGCAAGGGCAGACGATCCACCCGCAGAAGAAATTGCCCTAGGCTGGAACGCTGCAGCTTCCTCGACGACGTCGTGAGCGATGACACGCACTACTGACTGCCGGACGCGAATTCATTGCGCAAAAGAAACAGCGGAGGAAAAGTCCTCTCAACCAAGAATGCTGCTGAACGCGCGCCCCAACTTCCCGAGATCACCACCCTCTTCATAGAAAGGGTCGCGCGGCCGATAGGCATTGATCACATAGTTGCGCAGCTTCGGAAACCGCTCTTTCGGCAATTTGCAAGGAAGGTGAGATATCTCCAGATTTTGAACAGTATCGTTCTTTAGGTTTTCCCAAGCTTCGAGCTTGTTCTTCCCATATATTCGTAGCGACCGCAGGTTCTTCAGCTTCGAAAAAACCGAAACATCGCCTCCAATCTTGCATGAGGAAATCTGCAAAACTTCGAGCTCGTTGAAGCGCAGAATGTCCTCGACGTCTTTGATGGTCGAAGCGATCAGGAAAAGCCTCTTGATGGGAGCGCCTTCGAAAATCGACAGGGAGCCTGAAAAGCCTTGGAGCGAGAGATTGGCGAGCTTCGGCCATTTGCCATTCAGCGCCTTGATCTTATTGGCCTTCCAATCGAGATTGAGCCATGCCTCAAGTTCCGGAAACAGGTCCGGCAGGGCCTCGCCGAACGACACATCTTGGGTTGTGATCGCTTTCACGCTGCCGAACTGCTTGAACTTTTCGAGATCAAAATCCTTGGCGAAAGCACCCGATCCGGAAATGCCGATCTTTCCGATCGCATCCTTGTTCTTGATCCGATCAAGACTAGGAGCGAAGTATTCCTGCAGCCGTCCCTCGGCAATGTCCTGAACTTCGATGGAGAAGCCCTCACATTCATATTGGTCGATCAGATCACCGTATTTTTCGAAGCCGTCTTTATTGAAGGTTGCTTCCTTCTTTGCAAATCGGGATTCAACCGCGCGCACTATGACGTGAGGCCCTTTCATCAAATTGTCCATGGTTCGTTCATCGGCTTCGAACAGAACTTCCGACACTTATTTCTCCTCATCAAGCGCAAGCACAGCCTAACCGGCTGTGGCATTTTCCTGAGACACTGGAGCTTTTGCTGCCAACGTCAGACGTCGTCGAGCTGTATCAGCAACTTCCAAAGGCCCGCTTGATTCTCGCGGCCGTAGCGGTTGCCGCTGCCTGCTGGGCAGCAGTAGCATCTCGGAAAGCGGCTTGCCCGTCAAATTTTTCGTTAAGCCACATTGGATCCTGGACAGCGTCGAAGCCGGAATCTGCCAGAAGCCGGTTCTCGACAAGCGCCCCATATTTTTTGGGATCCATGCCGGCCGCCGCCGCATCGGCGTCCGTATTGGTATAGAGCTTGCGCGGGCAATTCTTACGGCCGTCGGCTTTGGTGGACGCACCCGACCGATATTTCATAGAAGCTTCCATGCGACCGGGCTCGCCCTTGCCCACATAACATTGACTACGCCGTTTCACCTGGAAGACGTAAACGCCGTAAAGACCCAGTGGATCGGCCCACCAAGTCGGAATCTCGACATAACCGTGCGACCGCAACCCTCCCGATAAGCCAAGCGGATCAGGACTGAGATATTGGCCGCATTGGGGATCGTAGGTGCGGAACCTGTTGTAATAGAGGCCAGTTTCCGCATCCTCCCACTGGCCGAGAAAACGGATCGGGCAAAGATCGGCCTCCTCCAGAGCGGAGTGTGTGGTAGCGCCGACTTCCTCCTCCTCGGAAAGAGCCGTGTTCCCGAAAACGGCGCGGATGATCGGCGCGCCGGCAGCTGAGCTGCTCGGCCGGCCGGAACCGGGTTGGCGATTGTCGTTGGCTGTCCGCGTCCAAAGGCCACGGAGACCACCCCACAGCCGGTAGGAAGAAGACCAGACGATCTCGCCCGTAGCGTCCGCAAGCTCTCGTGGTGCGCCAAGATGATCCGTTATCACATGCAGGACACGCTCCTCACCGGAGCGATTGGTGTCGATGCGCAAGATCGGAACAAAACTATCTGGCTCGAAGTGCCACCATACAGCGGATTGGGCTGGCTTGTCTTCGGACAACGGATAGCTAGCAGCCAAAACATTGCCATCCCACAGGAAGCGGCATCCAGCCAACACGGAGGCACCCTCAGGCGCACGATCTCTTGTCCGTATCTGACGCTTTTCGATCCGACGTCCCAATGGATCATAACCATAAGTCCAGATAGAACCGTCGGGGCATTTGACCTCAATAAGCTGATCGAACCCGTCCCATGTGAATTGGAAGGTTTGGCGGCGAAAGCCGTTGCGCTCCACGTGGCGAGCGATGGCACGCCCTGCGGCATCGTATTCGTAATAGATTCGCTCCCCATGAGCGCCCTGCGCCTGCAAGACCCGCCCACCATCTGACAGGCTCCAGCTGCTCAACGGGCGGCCGAGCGGATGGTGCGGCAAGGCTGTTTCGGATGCGACGATGTCCAGCGTTGGAGCATACTCGAAACGCTCCACCTCGTGATTTTCGCCTCCAAAGCCAGAAATGACGTCCTCCGGCAGCTTGGACAGAAGCGGCATCCCGCCGTCCGGTTGGCCGTGGCTGGCCAGTACGACTTGACCATTCTCATCCGTTTCGTAGCGACTCGCTCCCCAAAGCGGATCGCCCACAACAGTGGGACCTGCGGCGCGATCCCACCCGAAGCGCCGCGACCAAATGTCGGGAAGCGCTGAGGCAGGACCGGGCCGTGCGTCGCTAAAGGCGGTATGGCGAACGAGCTGGCCGACTTCGTCGTGCTCAAACTCTAGGAGGAAGCCGCCTGTGCCTACGTGCCGCGTTGGCCGTCCGATCCTGTTGCGAACAATCGACAATCGTCGCGACCCCGCAACCGACAAGCCCGTCAAGGCACCGAGCGCGTCATATTCGTAAGTCGTTATCTGATCGCCAATCCGGCGCTCGGTGCGATTGCCGCAGCAATCGTAGGTATTCTCGATGCGGATGCCGTTCGTAGTTTCGGCCGTCAGACGGCCAAGGTCATCGTATTCTAACTGGAGGGTAACCTGCGCATTGGCCGCAAGGCGCAGCCGACCAACGTCGTCGTAGTCGAAGGTTTCTCGCTGAAAAGGCTCGGGCTGCCCCGGAAGAAACGCGCTTCGGCTTAAAATCCGTCCGGCCGGGTCCCGTTGATATGCGATAATCCGGCCGTCCGGCTGGTGCGCTTCCGCGACGTGATCGGCCTTGTCAAGAACGTACCGGGTAGTTCGTCCATCGAAATCGGTCTCTTCTACAATACGACCAGCGCCATCACGAACAAAGACCCACTGTTTGCCGATCGCATTGACAACCCTCTCGAGTTCGAATTCATCGTTATAGTGGAATTCAATTCTGCCTCCCTTGGGGTCGGCGGCGGCGATGAGATTACCCAGCCCGTCGTACTCATAAACGCTCTGTCGACCTTCGCCATCAATGGTTTCGACAACACGTCCCTGACGTGAAGTGCGAGAACGGGTTACAACCCCATCAGCGCGCGTCGTTGCTGACGGAACAAAAAAGTTCTGACCTGGCTGATCTTCATATTGGTATTGCGTTACGGTACCATCGGTCTCCGTGACGCGCAGTATACGGCCGAAACCGTCGCGCTCCAGCCGCGTACGCGCGCTTCTAAAATCCAGCGTTTCTATCAGCCAGTGGTGGCTGTCGTAGCGGTTTTGCTCGATCAGCCCATCGTGGCGGATGATACCCACCGGCTGGCCTGCTTCGTTATTGTGAATTTCTGTTATATGACCGAGTGGGCTCTTCACCAGAACCAGTCTGCCAAAGTCATCATACTGGAAATGCCAAGCCTTGCCGGCGTTGTCGATCACCATCTCCAGATCGCCTTCCGGCGTCCAGCTATAATAGGTGGAACGACCGCTTGCATCGGTGACACGTTTGATATGACCGGCAGCGTCATAGTCGTAACGCGTTTCGCTGCCTTCGCCGTTGATCTCAGCGACGATCAAGCCCTCTTCGTCCTCGACGAATACCTTTTCGTGGCCTAGGGCGTTTACTTCACGAACGATATTTTTGTTGTCGTTGTAGTGAAATTGCACCGCGCGCCTGCGGTCCGATCCCGGCAGATACGTGGTGATCCGGTTTTCCTCGTCATACTCAAAGAGTGCTGGCGCTCCCTGATTACTTTGCGTCCTTTGACGGCGGCCGGTGCTATCATGTTCGAATTTGGCGTGATAGCGGCCGTTGCGGACGACTTGCGAGAGGCGGTCCTCGTCATCGTAGGCAAACTCGTGGCGCTCCCCATAGGGGCAATCCGCAAACACCATTCGCCCGTCGGAATCGTACCCGTAACGCATTACTGTTTTGCGACTGCCATCCACACCTTCAAGCTCAACAGTCTGCCGCAGACCGGCGGAGTAGGTGAAACGCAGCTTCAACCCTTCCGGCGTCGTGACCGTCAGCAGACTACCCTCAGCGTCGCGATCAAAAAACAGAGTGTTGCCGCTTCTGTCCTCTATCTTGCTAATCCGCCAGATGGCATCTGGCCCCTTTTCGAAACAGGTTGTTAGCGCGTCCTCTCGAAAGATCAGCGCGCGACGATGCCCCTGCATAAGCTGCGTGTTGCGAGTAGTGTCGCCCTCTTCCCAACCTTCAGGAATGGGTGTCGGCGCAGCGAAATCTATGCCGAAACCGTCTTCGTCGAGGAAAGTGAAGCCACCCTTATCATTGCGGATTATGGTGGCATCGATATCGCTTAACCGACCCCGGCCAAGCGGGCCGCTCGTCTCGACATTTCCATAATAGGTGCTGGTCACCGCGAGCCTGAGTAAACCCGGGACGAAGAAATCCGGATCGTAATGAACCGGAATCCCTGTCGGCATGAACGCGGGATTGCCCGCCAACCTGCAGTCACGGCGCTCGCGGCGACGGCGGCGCCTACGCAGGATACGCTCCTGCGCCATGCGCCGCAGACGCGCTCGGGCCGCCCGCTTGGCACCCTGGCCCACCAGACGGCGCAGGACATACTTTCCCAATGAACCGATACCCAAGGGGAGGTCGAGAAGCTTGTCCGCAATGTTGTTTTCTATGGTATTTTTGAGTTGATCGATGGCACCTTTCAGATCTGCATACTGGGCAGCATTCACCGCAACGGGCTGATCGCTTTCCAGCGCGGCAGAAAATTTGTCGGTGATGGAACTCGTCGAATTCGATAACAGGAAAACGTCGGAATCCGTTTCCGATGCGAATTTCAGAAATCGCACCATCTCACGTCTGCTAACCGCGTCCCAATAGAGCGATTTGTCTTCCAGATCAGCAAATTCGTTTATGTCCTGATCGAGCTCGGCTAGTTCCTCGTCAAAAAGGGAACTTCCGTCGGCATCCTGTTCCGGTGCGCCTGCACCAACGACCACGCGCCCATCGGCATTGGCCGGCGTTTGGGCGACGTTCGGCTGACCGCCTCCGCGCTCATGGACGGCTTCGCCTTCTTCAGCCAAGGCTGCTCTCCTGTGCAGAAAAATAATGCGCGCCCCAGGGCGCCGACTTCAGATCAAAATATTCGGAAAATTCGTAGCCGACGGCCTCGCGGCCGGGGCTGAACAGCATGAAACTGTCGCGTGCCGCTCCAGCCTGCTCCAGCCATTCGCCAGAACCGAGAGCGACGCCGTCGTGAAGAAAAAGATGGTAGTCTTCAGTCGCGAAGCCGTACAAAACGACCTCATCGAAGTGGAAGGCGATGCTGCCGGGCGAAATGTCGGACGAACGAAGGCGCTTGCCGGTGAAAATGTCGGAGAGAGCCTCACTGGACAAGGCCGACTCGTCATGGAGCAAAACATCGCCCTCGTCGTTCAACACGACCCATTGGCACCCGTTGCAAACAAGTTCGGCACCCCCGCCGGAAACCGCAAACACCAGGTGAAAGATACTGCCGTATATGTATTTTGATTGGGTAACGGATGCCCCAACCAAATCCCGCAGACCGTTTTTAAATATCATTGCCAAAACTCATCTATGATGATCTGCTTGATTTCCTGATAACCTAGATTTTGGCCGGAAATGATCTGGTGAAGTTGCTGGCGCTGATCTTTGGTCAATCCGAATTGTTTTACCAGCGCGTTGATCTGCTTGTTTTGCGCCTGGTTGTTGCCGGGTGTCCCGCCGCTTCCTGCAAGCAGGATCGGCACTTCCTTCTCGCTCATCGACCGGTGCGGCTCCGTTCCTCCCGGTCCAGGCCGGTTGATCCAGGCAGGATTGGAATCCCGAACAACAGCCCACCCCTCTGAAAAGACCGTTTTCGACCCCTTCTTCGCAAGCGCGTGGGACTTGTAGCCGTTGACCTTGACCCCCCTCCCGACGCCTGGCTCGTGACCGGTGACGACCAGAGCTCGAGAATTTAGCTGGAAATCCTGCTTGCCATTGTTGCGGACGGTCCGCGACGTCCTAACGGAAGCGCCGAGCGTCACCATCGACAAGTAGGGCACCTTCACCATCGAAGAACCCATGGGCGTCCAGCAGACATCGGGGCCGGTACAATGCATGATATTGGCGCCGTCGCGGCGTGCAGAAATCGGGATCGCCACTAAGCCGCCTCCTCTTTATCCAGATCAGGATCAAGAAGGGCGGGGTCACAGGCGATATCGTCGGGGTTCAATCGTACGGGCTTCATTTGCCGCGCCAGTTCCGGACGATACCGCAATAACGCCAAGCCTTCGGTCGCTGCCATGTCGTAAGGCGTGCGCCAGATGCAGTGGACCCGGGGATCGTCCCGATCTCTCTCGCCAATCTCAAGAAAGACCGTATCGAGAACCATCTTGAGCGCCAGTTCCGTGTCATCATTCCTGAGCGACATTGCCACCAGTTGGTCATCAGGCAGGCGGATCGTGAAGTCGGGGCGATCGGGATAAAGGTTTCGAAGCTCTATGCGGATTGCGCCTTCAAGGTACCGGCTGCCTTGAAGGCCCGTATGTGCGGAATTGTGGAAGCGATAATCGTAGTCCTTCGCCCAGTTCGGCCAGACATGTTCCATCCAGTGCTCGTCATAGGTCCCGCCGAGCGGACGCCGTGGCAACCAGGCCGGGGGGATCGGGCCCAAACCTTCGACCGGCTGCTGGGCATACGCGTCAAGAAGCTCACCACCGCCGTACAGAATCTGAGGCGCTTCCACCGGCTGCGTGTGATCTGTGAATTCTGGATCGATGAGCCCGCGCCCAATCGGGTTGCGCTCGAAGGCTTCAAGGATGGCATTACCATCGTCATCCAGTCCCTTGTCTATCGTCCCGCCGAACGCGTGCTCATAGCGGATCGGCAGGCTGACAATCGGACTTGGCGATGACAGCGTCCATTTTCGAAAGAGGCTTCTGAAACTGCGCCAAGCCGGTTTCTGCTCGTCGTCGAGTTCCTTTAGCCAGACCGGCCGCCATTGCCGTGGTCCTGTGATTACCATCTCGTGGTGCACGAAGGTTCCGAGGTCGTCGCTGACCTTGATGGAGACGGGCCATTCCGCAGCCGGCTTGCCGGCCGGGGCATAAGCGGTGGCATCAAGGATTATTTCGCTATGGGGCTTATACGGCACGAAATCCGAGGGATATCGCAACGAGGAGACGTTCAAATCGCCATGGAACGTATCCGTGAAGACGAACGGCTCCTGTTCGCTGGAAAACCGGCATTCGCCGTTCGCTCCGATGTCCATGGCGGTTTTTGCCATGAAGACACCGAATTCTTTGCCCTCGGCATTGCGGTTGGAAAACCGCAAGTTCGCGAAAGGCGTGAAGTTGATGACCTTGACCATGGTTCCCCCGGCGCAATCAGTTGAGGTCTATGACTTTGCCGATCTGCTGGAACGAACCCTCCGCCTCGAAGTGGAACGTCACACCCTTGATGATGATCGTGCCGTCCTTCTTCATCGTCATCGATGACTTGCCGACTTCGATGACATATTCTTCGCCGACGGTTAGCCTCTTCGCCTTGCCGACATTTTCCATGGATGTCTGCCCGACATTGGAAACCTTGCTCATGCCGATCTGTTCTGCGCTCGCAACACCTATCGTGTCCGATTTGAATGATCCGACGATGGTGTTCATGATGCCCGACAACGGGAAAAGGCCGGATGCGTCCTCGCCGACGCCTGTTCCGGAACCGGCGAGAGCCGTGCCAGCGTCGGAGCGGGGATTGTGGCCCGCTACCACACCCTGCCGGCTGCCCAGTCCTCCTGATCCAAGAAAACCCAGCGCAGACGACGCCAGCGTGCCGGCAAAGGCAGCCAGCGCCGGTCCACCTCCACCGGCAACCTGTCCTGCTTGAGCGAGAAGACCCGCCGTCTGCCCTGACAACCCTTGTACCGCCCCCATGAGAGCCATTGCCATCGGCCCTGTACCGCCGACAACGGTGTTCATCGAACCGCCGACTTCGTGCTTCTGGTTGCCACCGACCTCCACTGTCCGATTGGCTCCGATCGCGGAAACCTCGTGCCGATCGATCCGTTTGGTGCGGTCGTTCAGCACGCGGGTTGTCTGATCCTTCTGGGCATGGAAGAACATGTTTTCCCGCCCCGCATCGTCCTCGAAGGACATTTCGTTGAAGCCGGTTCCCTTGTGCGTGTTGGAGCGCATCACCATGCGCGTCTTGTTGGCGGGCAGGTCATAGGGCACGGCATTGGCGGGGTTCGGCACCACGCCGGTCACCAGCGGCCGGTCGGGGTCGCCGTCCACGAAGGCGACCATCACCTCCATGCCGATCCGCGGAATGATCTGGCCGCCCCAGGTGGAGCCCGCCCAGTTCTGCGCCACCCTCACCCAGCAGGTGTCCGATCCGTCCTTCTTCGCCTTGCGGTCCCAGGGAAACCACAGCTTGATGCGACCATACTGATCCGGATGGATTTCCTCGCCGGACGGGCCTGCGACAATCGCCACCTGCGTGCCCTCGATACGCGGCCGCTTCGTCTCGCGATGCGGCGTCATCGGCACGCGCGAGGGCACCGCCTCAAACGTGTTCTTGTATTCCGGCTCGTTGGAATTGGTCTCGTAGGAGCGGTCGACAACCGTGTGCACCGCCTTGACCAGCACATGCTCTTCGTAATGATGTTCCGGATGGGCCACTTCATAGGGGGTGAAGCGGCGGCCGGTTTCCAGAATGCGTGATGTCGAGGCGCCGAACACCCGATCATGATCGGCCTCACTTGCCTGCATCCTGAGCTTTTCCGCACGCTCGGCTCCCGCGACGGTGGAGATGCGGGCCGGATATTCGTAAAGCTCGCGCTTTATGGCGTCCGGCATCTGCACGAGCGAGGGCGTCATGGTGCCGGGCACCATGCGCGGCGTCTCGAAATTCCAGTCGGCGCCGGCCCTTTGGCCGGGCACATAGGAATAACGCCGGCTCCAGTCGTTGATATGATTGCGGTCCGACGACCCTTGCGCCAGCCGGACCTTCGCCTCCCCTTGCGCCGATGGTGAGGGCCCAAGCCAGCCGGAGGCGGCATCGGCCACATGCAGCTTGTGTTTGCCGTCCTCGTGGCTGAACCAGTAGAACAGACCGTCTTCCTCGAAACGCCTTGTTAAATAAGCAAGATCCGTCTCGTTCCACTGCACCGAATAGTGCTGCGGTGGTGGCGGCGTGACGATGCCCGAGGTATCCGGTGCCGGGATGCCGTGTTCGGAAAACAGCGTCTCGACGATATCGATCGCCGTCTTGTCCATCCAGATGCGGCAATCGGAACGGCGCGACAAAAGCCACATCTGCGGTTTGAGCACCATGGAATAGGAGCGCAAGCCGCGGGTGATCGGCGGTCCTTCGTTGAGCTCGGTCACCAGCCCGTTGAAAGGCCGGCGCACGGCGCTGCCCTCCTCGCCATTGCCCTGCTGGACTTCGATCGACACATCCACCAGCCGGCCGATCAGTTCCTCCGGCTTGACGATCGGCTTCTTGGCACGCGCCGAAATCTTGATCTCGAAGAGCGACGAGACATTTTCCTCGATCGTCACCCGCTCCGGCAGCAGCTGATCCTCGCCCAAGGGCGAGATGATCTTCAGGATGCGGCTCGCCTGGATGAAATCGGCGGACGTGGATGACAAACTGTCCATAACATCAAGTTCCGTCGGAATGGGTGAATTATTGTTGCCGTAGGACTATTGCTGCGCCCGGGGATTAGCCTTCAGATAATCAGCCAGCTCGGCGAAATAGACGCCGAGCATTTTCGTATTGGCCTGATCGGAGGCCTGTTTGTAAGCATCGACCAGGGCCTGACGTTTCGCCTTTCCAGCGGCGCTTGCATAGAAATCGGACAGGACCGACAGATCTTCAGACGGCAAGGTTGCCAGAATGAAGGCAAGCCTCGACTTCTCGTCCGTGCGCGCAACGTCCTTCGGCACCGGCTTTTCGTTCTCGATACGAGCGCGCAGTTGCTCCATCACGCCCTTCATCTCAGCCTGGAGCTTGTCCTGTGGTGCGGACGCCAGTTCCGCGGCACTGGAGTTTTCAAACGCTTCCAGCGCGACATACATCACTTGGCCGGTAAACGCCGTCTCGACCGCAAGATCCGGAGATGCCATCAGATCGGCGAGTTGGGTAATTCGCGGTCCGGTGCCGGTATCGGCAAGACGCGTCTCGATATCTTTAGCGGCGGCCTGGTCCTGGGCTTCATACATCCTGGCGACCTTTGCCCGCCCCTCCTCGAATGCTGCGACCGCCTTGGCGAAGACGGCCGGATCTACGGTCGCTCCGCCGGTTTCCGCCACGGCATCCAGTATCCCATCGCTCATAGCGTCCGGTTTGAAGGAGGCCCGGACCGCCAGTTCGAGGATGGCTTCGGTTTCCGGTGCAGCCGCGATGCCTTGGTCCCTCGCCGCTTTCGCTATTTTCGCGACCATAGAGGGCGTCGCCTTAAGACGGGGGCCTGCCTGCTCTATCTGCAGCAGGGATTGATCGACGGCATCGGATGCGCCCGCAAAGGCGGTCCCGCCAAATACAAGTGCGCAAGCAAGCGCCGGAGGCGCGAGGCGCGCTCGAACCATCCTGAAGAGATTTGAAGAGCCGTTTACTACCATAAGCATCGCCTCAAATCATCCGCACTTCCGTGAGTTGCCGGGGTCTAGCCTCGGCGGAAAGGCGGCTGATGATCTGCTCCGCTCTCACTATCTGCGTTTTGTCGGTCGGATCGAGCACCAGCTTCGCCATGAAGTTCTGCTCCGGATAGAACCGACCGTTACCGGTCTGCATACTCAACACGTTGATGCGATCGCGAATTCCGGATCCGATATTCTTGTATCCGACGCGCTGGCCAGGCTCGTAGTGCGGGTAAGGCGTGCCCTTCAGGCGAGGTGCGACCGCTTTCGGATAATCCGTCGCCGAAGGCATCTGTGTGATGGGCGTGCGCCCATATTCGACATCCTGGCCCATGCCGCCCAAGGTTCCGCCGGTGGCGGGCGCATAGCGGATGAGCTGGTCGGAATCCAGAACGGACGCCATGTAGAACAGCAGTTCCATCTTCTTGGACAGCGACTGCTCGTCGATAAGCCGACCGGAAGGTGGATTGCAAAACGGAATGCCTTTTGCCAGATCAGCGATTTTCGACTTGCTCGCCTCGTCAATCGAACGGTCGTCGCGGACGCCCTCGATGAAGTTGTGCACGCAGATATGGTTGCTGTCGATGAAATCGCTGATCCGCGTCATGTAGTTTATGGCGCTCGCATTGACGGCCATCGGTGCGCTGCTGGTCAGGCTCTCCGTCGCTTTCTTCACCTGATTGCCGGCGAGTTTCTTGGCTTCGTCCAGAACGCCGCCGAGCGCGAACATAAACGGCTTACTGCTGGCTGCGGCGTGCATCAACTCGAATGTGAGGTTCAGATTCCTGTTGCAGATCACGCTCAGGAGCCCACGCCCTGCCAGAACGCGAACCGAGGTCGTGGCGAATGCCGCCATCATGATGCTGCCGGTCAAAATCGAAGCGGAGAAGACAAAAAGCTCCGCCAGCGTGCGGTCGCGCTCGGCCTGGGCGCTCCTCTCGCGATTGAAATTGTCGATGGCGTCGCCATAGGCGCGCACATAGGGTCTGGCAATATTGAGTTGCCATTGGGACTGATACTTCGGAAGATTAACAAGAATATCGTCCAGGCGCTTAGTTGCTGACGGCACGACCCATCTCCATTGTCCGGGCGAAAACATATCTTTCAATTCACCAGCCAAAACACTCGGTTTCGCCAATGAGTTTGGGATAGTGGAAAGGCAATCGAAAACTTCCGCTACAATGCCGGCTGGCAGCCGGCATTGTAGATTTCGAGAAACCTTAAGCCGCCTTGGTGGTGGCGAGGTCGTAGGACGCGATCATCGGCGACTGCGGCTTCTGCATATCGTCGTATGGCGTGTACTTCACTTCCATCTTGGTGAAGTTCAGCTTGATCGTTTCGACCGGACGGTCGCCGTTGGAGTCGATCGAATAGCTGGCGATCAGCGTGTTGGTCAGCGTGTATTCGATGTAGGTTTCACCCGGATTGCCGGTGGTGACAAGGTGGATGACAGTGCGCTTGCCGGTGCGGCCCGAGCAGGCTTCCTGGAAGAGTTTGGTCGACGAGGAGTCGCTAACCTTGGTCAAGATGACTTCCGACACAGTCGGCTCGGAAGCTTCACGGTTTGCCGCGGAACCGGCAGACGTGTTCATGTTGCGGGAGACGTTCCAATGAATGGCTTCGATATCCATCCACTTGCGATGCTGCTCGTGAGTCGCGTCGCCCTGAATACCCTCGATCTGCAGATAAATCGGCATGCTATCAACTCTCCTGTAAGGGTTTTGCCTAGTTGCTGCTAAGGCGCAGTCGCCTTTCTTGCTGCTCCTCCCCGAGAGCTTTTTCGCTTCGGGGCTTCTTCATCCGCCTGCCGGTCTTTTACTGGTTCGGCGAATTGTGTGCGAACGGGCGCGTCTTCGGCGCGAATGCCGAAACCCTGGCCGTCGTAACTGATAATGACCTCGGCAATCTTGCGGTCCTCGGCAATCGCATCGAGGAACAAGGTCGAAAGCATCGGCAGGAGGTCGCGCGCGATCATGACTTCGATCGTGCGCGCGCCCATCTCGCTCATCTTGGCTCGGGAAATCAGCACCTCACGCGCTTCCGGAGAAAGCCTGAGCTCAGCGCCGTAAGCCGCCGTGACGCGCTCTCGGATGCGGCCGATCTGGATATCTATGATGCCGGACAAAGTCTCGCGGCCGAGCGGCATGAAAGGCAATACGGTGGTACGCCCGAGAAACGCGGGCTTGAAATGGTTCTGCAGTTCAGGCAGCAGCAGCGCCTCCAGTGCCTCGCCCTCGGGCATGGTGTCCAGATCGGCCGAAAGGCTCGCCAAGAGCTCGGATCCCGTATTCGCCGTCATGAAGATCGTTGTATTCTTGAAATCGATGTCGCGACCTTCGCCGTCGCGAAGCGTTCCCTTGTCGAAGACCTGATAGAAGATCTCCTGGACGCCTGGATGGGCCTTGTCGATCTCGTCGAGCAGCAGCACGCCATAGGGCCGCCGGCGCACTGCTTCGGTCAGAACGCCCCCCTCTCCGTATCCGACATAGCCGGGCGGAGAACCGAGCAGCATGGAGATCTTATGCTCTTCCTTGAATTCGGA
Source organism: Neorhizobium alkalisoli (assembly GCF_002968635.1). Classification (GTDB taxonomy): domain Bacteria; phylum Pseudomonadota; class Alphaproteobacteria; order Rhizobiales; family Rhizobiaceae; genus Neorhizobium; species Neorhizobium alkalisoli. The sequence goes on from NZ_PVBN01000018.1 coordinate 14,414, forward strand.
CATGTTGATTGTCGTGAGATACTGGCTGCCGCCATAGAGGATGTCCGCGAGCGACAGCGCCGTCTCGGTCTTGCCCGTCCCTGACATGCCGACCAGCAGGAAGACGGCCGGCGGCCGACGCGGATCGGAAAGTCCCGCTCGAGCTGCTCGCATGGCGGATGCGATCCGATCGATCACATAATCCTGGCCAAGCACCCGCTCCTTGAGGCGCGCATCGAGCGTCTTCACCGTCTCGATTTGATCCGACATGAGCTTTCCAACCGGGATTCCTGTCCACCGGGCAAGAATTGTCGCCACCACATCCTTGTCGACCACACGCGGGACAAGAGGTGTTTCTCCGGCCGCCTCGGCAAGCCCTTTCTCTGCGATGGTCAATGCGGCTCGTGCACTTTCCGGTGTCATGGCATGCGGAGGGAAAGGGGCGACGTTGGTGCCTTCCGCCTCGTCTTCGGGCGTGGCAAGTGGCAGGACTCCTGCTTCCGAGGTGAAGGCCGCTTCGAGGCGATCGGCCTCACGCACGAGCCGCAGTTCCTCGTCGAATTTCGCCTGGGCGGCGCCAATTTGGGCGGCGATCTCATTGCGGGCTCCAGCAATTTCTGCCAGCCGAGCAACTGCCTGAGGTGTCTGAGGCTCCTCCCTCAGCCAGTCCGCCTCCGCATCCAGCAGATCGCGCTCATTGATGAGCAATTTCAACGCCTCCGGCGTCGTCTGGCGAGCAAGCGCAACTGCAGCCGCGGCGGTATCGAGAAGGCTGATTGCTTTGTCGGGAAGCTGCCGGGCCGGCAGATAACGAGCCGACAGCCGCACGGCAGCAACGATCGCTTCGTCGCGGATGCGGACTCGATGATGCGTCCTGAGCTTTGCCGCTACGCCGCGCAGCATGCGGATCGCAGTGTCCTCTTCCGGCTCCTGTACATGCACGGTCTGGAATCGCCGGGTGAGCGCTGCATCCTTTTCGATGAAACGCTTGTATTCTCCCCAGGTGGTTGCTGCGATCGTGCGCAGTTCACCGCGGGCCAGAGCCGGCTTCAAGATATTGGCCGCATCGCCCTGACCGGCCTGCCCTCCGGCCCCGATCAATCCATGCGCCTCGTCGATGAACAGAATGACCGGCTGGGGTGACGTCTTGACTGCGTCAACCACGCCATGCAGGCGGCGTTCGAATTCCCCTTTGACGCCGGCACCCGCCTGCAAGAGACTGAGGTCGAGCAACAAAAGCCTGACATTCCTAAGCCGATCAGGCACGTTGCCAGCCGCTATCTCCAGAGCCAGTGCTTCCGCCACCGCGGTCTTGCCGACGCCAGCTTCGCCTACGAGGATGGGATTGTTCTGGCGCCTTCGCGTCAGAATGTCGATTATCTGACGCAGCTCCTGGTCGCGGCCAATGACCGGATCGATCCGTCCGGCGCTGGCATCGGCCGTCATGTCGCGCGTGTAGAGGCGCAGGAACTCGTTCTCGCCGGATGAAAAAACCGGCGCATCCAACGCCGGCTCGGAAACATTCAGATTGCGGACACCCGCCTTGCGCATGAGGTCCTCGAGCATTTGGCGGTCGAGACCACGCAATGACGGAGCCACACCGCGCACAATAGCGCGCAAAGTCTGGTCGTCGATCAGGGCAAAGAGAAGGTCCGGCAACGTCACCACGTCACGGCCCCATTGAAGCGACGCGACCAGCCAGGCTTCACGCCCCAACAGGAGCAGGTTCTGAGACAGCGAAAGCGCGCTTCCGGGGTCGCGTGCGATGTCGGCGACCGCCGCATCGAGCTCTTGCCGCAATGTCGTGCCGGGAAGCGTGAGCTCCTCGAAAAGTGCGGAAAATTGAGGAATGTCAAGCATGGCGCGAAGCCAGTGGGCGATGTCGACCACTGGATGCTGCTGTCTTGCCGCGAGCGATGCCGCTGTCTCAAGACCGACACGCAGATTTGGCTCAAGCGTTCTGATGAGACGGTTGAGGTCGATGTCTGACATCCGCCAAGCCCTGTCTTTTGGGTCGAAATTCAGTGTTTTCTTAGATGCGAGGCAACAACTAGGGCGGTTACCAGGGCTTGTCCAGATCAAAAGTCGCGCTATTTCCAAAATAGCTGAAATCGGTAGACGTCATAAATCTGTCATTCTTCCGGTACGGTTGACAAGCCAGTATAGGCGCCACAAGATGCTAGTTAACTAAATTTACCCAGTGATTTTGGGGGGAAAAATAAGAGTGAATGTCCGAGCGCTAGTAGATCCACTTGATAAAGACAGACCGTGCGGAGAAAATCTGCGCGACAATACTGTATCGAGGGAAATATACTATAGAATTAAGGACGCGCGGAGCGCAGCAAGGACCGCAGAGCGCGGTATTGCGCCGGGAGAAATTATTGGTGTTCCTCCTGAATGGAATGAGGTTAGCAATCTAGGATTGCAGATTCTTTCTTCCCGGAGTAAAGATATCGAAGTATTGGCCTGGCTTGCAGAGGCCCAGTTGAGGCTGCGCGGGTTTGAGGGGTTGTGCGATGTCTATACGGCGATGATGTCGCTTTTAGACAACCATTTCGATGCCCTTCATTCGATCGGCGACGAGGATCTGGACGAACGCTTCGCCCCGCTCGCTGGCCTCAACGGTGTCGGCGGCGAAGGCACCATTATTCAGGCGATCCGACTGACTTCATTGGTCCCTGGCGCAAAATTCGGGCAATTGTCGCTTTGGGATTTCCAGCTTTCGCAACGCGCGGGTGAAGAGTCGAGGCGGGAGCAACTCCAGCAGGCCGCAACGGAGGCCGGTGTCGCACGGATGTCGGCCCAGCTGAACATCCTGATGGAGTGCATCGCTGCGTTCGACCGACTCGTTGAAATACTTGACGCTCGCTGCGGCGAACATGCCCCACCCAGCTCGAATACACGCAGGGTGTTGCATGAGGCCGCATCCGCAATCAGGGTGATCGCAGGTCTCGGTGCCGCCGACGTGGTCGAACCGCTGACGGCCGGCCCGAATTTGGAGGCGGCCAATGCCAACGGGCCGAGAGAACTGCCCAACCCCATACGCATTGCCTCGGCCGATTCGATTCACTCCCGCGAGGAAGCGCTGGAGCTTTTGACGTCTGTCGCCGGTTATTTTCGCCGAAGCGAGCCGCATTCCCCGATATCGATGTCCATCGAGACTCTTGTTCGCCGCGCCCGGATGGATTTTTCCGAGCTTCTTGCGGAGCTGCTGCCTGAGCAACAGGCACGCGATGCGGTTCTCTCGGCAGCCGGCATCAAGCCTCTTGCCGAACGGGGAGGCTGAATGCTCCTCCGATCATAAAGGCCTGGCCTGCTTATCAATCTCATAATTCCAACTCGCGATCTGCCGACGGCATGAAGGAGAATTCAAATGGCAAGTGTGCATGAAAAACTGGAACGGGTGCGCAAACCCCGGGTCCACATCAAATACGAAGTGGAAACGGAAGGCGCGATGGTGGTCAAGGAACTGCCCTTCGTCGTCGGGGTCCTCGGCGACTTTTCCGGAAACCCGACACAGCCGCTCAAGCCGTTCGGCGAACGCAAGTTCGTGCAGATCGACCGCGACAACTTCGATGACGTGATGCGGCGCATGACCCCCGGCCTTACTATCTCCGTCGACAACACCTTGCAGAACGACGGAACCCAGCTACCGGTTTCGTTGAAATTCGAAAGCATGGAAGATTTCGAGCCTGGCTCGATCGTCAGTCAGGTGCCGGCGCTCAAAGCCCTTTTGGACGCGCGTAACGAATTGCGCGACCTGATGAGCAAGGCCGATCGCTCCGAAGAGTTGGAGCGCCTCCTTGAGGACATTCTCCAGAACAAGGCCGATCTTTCCCAGCTCGTTGCCCAGCTAGGCGGCAACAAAGCCGGCGAAACGAAAAATCCGGTCAATTGAGCAAAGGGTGTGCGGGCCGCAAGCCCGACATCTCCAAATTCCTGCTTCTCTTTGGTTGAGCAACGGATTTCGCGGGAAAGGACCCCGTCCTTCAGGGCCGCTGCTCTCAAAAAAAGGATCACGACATGAGCGCTGACACGCAATTGCAGACGAAGGAAGAGGCCGGGTTCGCTCCGGATCACGACCTGCTTTCAAAGGTCGTCGCGGCCACCCGGCAGACAGAGCCCAACCGTGCCCAGGACCTGCTGCGCACACTGACGGACCAGGCACTCAAGGGAACCGTCACCTATGATCGCAATCTGACGATCACCCTGAACAACGCCATAGCGGAGATCGACAAGAAGATCTCCGAGCAGCTCGCCACCATCATGCAGGCGCCCGAATTCCTGAAGCTGGAAGGCACGTGGCGCGGGTTGAACTATCTCGTCAAGAACAGCGAAACGAGCGCCAACTTGAAGATCCGGGTGTTGAATGCATCCAAGCGCGAGATCTCCAAGGATCTGGCCAAGGCGGTTGAATTCGACCAGTCACGGCTTTTCAAGTCGGTCTATGAGGACGAATTCGGTACGCCGGGCGGCGAACCCATGGGTGCGCTGGTCGGTGACTATGAATTCGACAATTCGTTCGAGGATGTCCAGCTGCTGCAGGGTATCTCTTCGATTGCCGCAGCCGCCTTCGCACCCTTCATCTCTGCGGCCAGCCCACGCATGTTCGGCTTTGAGGATTTCAGGGGGCTCGCCAAACCCCGGGATCTCGAAAAGATCTTCGAAACCGTGGAATACGCAAAGTGGCGTAGCCTGCGCGACAGCGACGACTCCCGTTTCGTCACTCTCGCCTTGCCGCGCGTTCTGGCCCGCATGCCTTACGGCCCGAAGACCAGCCCGATCGACGAGTTCAACTACGATGAGACGAACGGATCGAATACCGGCGAGTTGCCGCATTCCTCCTATTGCTGGATGAACGCTGCCTATGTGATGGGAACGCGGCTGACGGAGGCTTTTGCCAAGAGCGGCTGGTGCACTGCAATCCGCGGCGCTGAGAACGGCGGCAAGGTCGAGGGCCTGCCGATGCACATCTTCTCAAGCGATGACGGGGATCTGGATCTCAAGTGCCCGACGGAAGTCGGCATTACCGACCGGCGCGATGCCGAATTGGGAAAACTCGGCTTCCTGCCGCTCTGCCACTACAAGAACACTGACTATGCCGTGTTCTTTGGAGCCCAGACAACGCACAAGCCGAAGCTCTACGACCGGCCGGAGGCCAATGCAAACGCCGCGGTTTCGGCCCGTCTGCCCTATATGATGGCGACCTCGCGTTTTGCTCACTATCTGAAGGTCATGGGTCGCGACAAGATCGGCTCCTTCATGGAAGCTGAAGATTGCGAAGCCTGGCTCAACCGCTGGATCTCGAACTACGTCAACGCGAATGACGACGCCGGCGAGGAATCCAGGGCCAAATATCCACTACGGGAGGCCAGGGTCACCGTACAGGAGGTTCCCGGCAAACCCGGCGCCTACAATGCAGTCGCCTGGATGCGCCCGTGGCTGCAGATGGAGGAGTTGACCACATCGCTTCGCATGGTCGCTCGGATCCCCTCCAAATCCTGATGTGACCGCACGCGCGGCGCCACCCCCCTGCGCCGCGCGTGACTTCTTGATTCACGGTTTGACCGGGACGACGATGGGTTCGAACACCAAATGGCGGCGCCGCGCGGATCAAGTGATCGCGTTGATCGATGAGGCGCTTAACCAGCAAATCAATATGATTCTTCATCATCCGGACTTCCAGGCGATGGAGGCTCGGTGGCGGGCGCTTGCGATGCTGGTACGCGAGGCCAGCCGCAGCGGCGACGTGAAGATCAAGATTCTCAGCCTTGGCTGGCGGGATCTTTCGCGCGGTATGGAGCGGGCTACCGACTTCGATCAGAGCCATCTATTCGAACTGGTCTACAGCCGCGAATTCGGCATGCCTGGTGGTGAGCCTTTCGGCCTTCTGGTCGGCGACTACTATTTCTCTCCTGACGAGCCGGTGGGCGGCGATCCGATCAGCACGCTCTCGCAGCTCGGCATGGTAGCGGCAGCAGCCTTCTGCCCCTTTGTCGCAGGCGCCTCACCGGGGACGATCGGACTTGAAAACTTCACCGAGCTGAACCGGGTCCATGACTTTTCGTGGCTCGCCAGCGATCCTCGCAGAATCCGCTGGAACGGGCTTCGCGCCCGGGAGGATTCCCGTTTCCTCGGGCTTGTGGCGCCGCGCATCCTGCTGCGCCCGCCGCTAGAACCTTATTCCCGCCGGCGCACTGATGGCTTTCCTTTCCGGGAAAACACGTCGGCTGACGGCAGTTCTCTTTTATGGGGCAATGGAGCCTTTGCCTTTGCCACGGTGGTAATTCGCAACTTTATAGAATCCGGCTGGTTCGCCGACATTCGCGGCGTCACCCAAGACGCGGTCGACGGCGGCTTGCTCAGCGCCGCTGAATTGCGGCCCTATGACTTCGATACCGAAAGCCACGGGCTCTCAGCTCAGGCGCCGGTAGAGATGCGGTTAACCAGCGTCCAGGAGCAACAATTCAGCGATCTCGGAATAATTCCGATCGCCACGACCTATCTCTCGGCGTCGGCGATCTTCAATTCGAACCAGTCGCTGCACGCGCCGCCGCATTATTCCAACGAACATGCCCGTCAGAACGCGCGCCTGACTGCGATGCTGCAATACGTGCTCTGCGCTTCTCGTTTCTCCCACTATCTCAAGGTGATTATGCGCGACGAGATCGGCCAGCTTTCTGACGCCATTTCGATCGAACGCAAGCTGGTCGACTGGCTCAGCAGCTACACGCTCGGCAATGACGACGCCGACCTGTCGTTGCGTACCCGCTTTCCGCTGCGCTCTGCCGGAATCAGCGTCAGCGAGATCCCCGGCAAGCCCGGCACCTTCTCGTGCACGGTCCGGCTGCAACCGCATTTCCAGCTGGATGACGTTTCAACAAGCTTCCACCTCATCGCCGAGACCGCGACCGCCGGAAAGACCTCAACCCGTTCCGCCGCCCTGCCCGAAAGGATGCCTGCATGACACTGTCCGAAAGTATCGCCAGAGCGCTCAGCGATAATCTTCTCAAGGACGCGCTGGACGAATCCAGAGCGCATTTGAAAACAAAGCCGTCCGACCAGCAGGCAAGACACCTCTATATCGACCTACTGGTGCTAGCCGGTGATTATGAGCGCGCCGACAGCCAATGCAGTCTCGCAGTCACCTTCGCGCCAGAGGGCACGATGGGATTTGCGCTGTTGCGCAATGAACTTCGCGCCATGGCTGCCCGTGAAGCATGGTTCGAAAGCGGCGCAGTGCCTGGTTTCCCGCAAGGTCCTTCCGAGTTGGACAGGCTTGCCGTTCGTCTCGGCATCGCCCATCGCCGCGGCGAAGCGGATGACGCAAAAGCCGCGCTCGCTGAGCTGGAAGAGATCCGCAGCGAACGGCCGATGATCTGGAATGGAAAACCTGTCTCCGACTTCCGCGACTTGGACGACCGCACGCCGCACGGGTTGGAAGTGATCATGACCGGAGGTTCTTATCTCTGGATCGATTTGGCCAAGATTGCGGAAGTGGTCCTATTTCCCATAGGACGGCCACGGGATCTCGCCTTTCGCCGTGCCGAGTTGACCCTGATCGACGGTGCCGTCGCTCCCGTTCTTCTGCCGGCGATTTATCACGGAACAGGTCAAGAGGCGAAGCTCAGGCTCGGGCGCGAAAGCGAATGGATCGACGAGCCGACGGGGATCACCACCGGCCGCGGCCAACGCTGCTTCCTTGCCGGTGACGAGCTGGTTTCGTTGCACGATACCAACTCTCTGGAAGCAACTGCGACAGCGACCGCCAACAAGCGGATAGCGCATGGTTGACCCGCTCGAACGCTACCGCCCTCGTGATCGCCTATTGGCCCGCTCGATCCTCGACAGGCTGATCGACGAGGCGCCCGATCGAAATTCTGATCCACCGAAAAGCCTGACGGAACAGACGCGCGAAATGCGGGAAGCCATCCGACGGGATCTGGAAGCCCTGCTCAACACCCGGCGTTGCCCGACGGCGGCCCCCTCCTTGCTGTCGGACTTAAGGGATGCGCTCGTAAATTACGGCGTTGACGGGATGGTCTCGGCCAATCTGGTCACAGACGAAGCTAAACTTCGGCTGGCGCAAGTCATTGAACGGCGCATATCGATGTTCGAGACGCGCCTGTCCGACATCCGCGTGACGATCCTGAAAAGCCGAACAATGACCGAGCGGGCGCTGCGGATGAGGATCCAGGCGAGCTTCCGCCTGCACGAGGGAATGCCGCCGATCAGCTTCGAATCGACCATCGATCCTTCCACGCAACGCTTTCTGGTGGAGGCCGCAAATGGCTGATGGCTTCCTTCACCGCTACAACGACGAACTCAAGGCACTTCGCCGCCGCGCAGCGCGCTTTGCCGATGCCTTCCCGAAGGTTGCCGGTCGCCTGCGCTTGACCGGAGATGTTGCCGATGATCCGCATGTCGAGCGGCTCGTCCAGAGTTTTGCCTATTCAGCGGCACGCATACGCCAAAAGCTCGACGACGAATTTCCGGAACTGACCGATAGTCTGCTTGAAACGCTTTACCCTCACTATCTTGCCCCTCTGCCATCGATGAGCATCGTACGCTTGCGCCCAAGCGATACGTTGGCCTCGATGCAGTTGGTGCCTCGGCACACGGAAATTCTTGCCGAACCGGTTGGCGGTGAAGCCTGCCGTTTTCGTACCACTCAAGACGTCGAAATGGCTCCGATCGAGATCATCGGGGCTAAATTGTCGGGCCAGCCTGTCAACGCCCCGGCATCTCCCTATGGCGGCATAACCGGATGCCTGCGCCTGTCGATCCGCGCGCTCGACCCGCGCAAGCCTATCGGCGACCTTAAAATGAAGCGGCTGCGCCTGCACATCCCTTCAGCGTGGCAGCAGGCCGTCGCGATCTACGAATTGATCATAAATCAATCGATCGGAATCGCGCTGGCAAAGCATGCGGACGACGGACAAGCGATCTTCCTGCCGAGCAGCAATCTAAGGCCGGTAGGTTTCGACCTTGAAGAAGCGATGCTGCCTTATCCCGCTCCAAGCTTCAATGGTTACCGGTTGCTTACGGAATTCTTCGCGCTGCCGCAGAGATTCCTTTTCCTCGACATCGAAGGCCTCGATGTCTGGAAGGGCGAGAGGCTGGAGATCTTCATTTACCTCAAGGAGACCGACCCGAAACTCGAGCGTACGATCTCGGCAACTGATTTTGCGCTCAACGCCACCCCGGTGGTCAACCTCTTCCGACAGACCTGCGAACCGATCACCGTCGACGGCACGCGAACGGAATATCGTCTGATGCCGGATGCGCGGCGCCAAAAGACTCGGGAAATCTATTCCATCGACCGCGTGCTTATGACCGGTTCGCGCGGAGAGGAACAATTCTGCCAACCCTTCTTTGGCCGCTCGCAGCGCCCTGGCGGCACCAGCACGTTCTGGCAGGCCTACCGGCGTTTCGATGCGGATGATCGAACCAGCGACATGGAGATTGCCTTCGTCGATCGCGACCGCCGTTTCGCAGCGCCGGTCGATGCCGTGGCAAGCATCGATACACTATGCATCAATCGCGACCTTCCTGAACAGCTTCCCTTTGGCGGCGGCCATCCGTTGCTGCAGTTGGCGTCCGGCCACGAGGCCGTCGCCGGCGCGGACGCGCTTATTCCGCCCACTCCTTCGGTGCGCATGAACGACCAGGACGGCCGGAACTGGCGGTTGATGTCACATCTGATGCTCAATCACCTTTCACTCTTCGACAACGAAGGGGCCGCGCTGAAGGATATCCTCTCCCTTTATGCCTTCCGTGATAACCCGGAGACCAAACAGCTTGTCGATGCTCTGGTCGGCATCAAGGCGCAGAACTCCACCGCGCGGCTAGGCGACGGCGGCATGGTCCCTGGCACAAAGATAATGCTGGAATTCGATCCCGCCGCGATCGATCGCCCCGCCGCCTTCCTGTTCGGTAGCGTGCTCGACCGCTTCTTCGGCCTCTATACCTCGATCAACACCTTCACCCGCCTCACCGTCTCGATGAAGGGACAGTCGCGCGCTATTGCGACCTGGCCGGCGCGGGCTGCCGATCGCCCATTGCTCTAGGAAAGGAACCATGGATCTCTCGACCTCCCGCCAGCCTGACGCCTTAGTGGACCTGCTCGAACACGATCCAGGTCGTTTCGAGCCTGTGACCGCATTTCGGGTGGCGCAGGCGTCTGTCGAACGCGATCTGAATGTGGTTTCGCATTTCGGCGTCTCGCTGGCGCCGCTTCCGGTCAGCCGTTTCAATCGGAACGGACCGCAACCGGCAATTCGCGCCGCACTGGCTGGCCCTGTGGGGCCTACCGGATCTTTGCCTCCGGCCTACAACGAACTGATCATGCGCGAAGAGCGCAACAAGTCACGGGCCTTGGTGAGCTTCTTCGACCTGTTCACCGCTCGTCTGACTGAACTCTTTGCCGACGCCTGCGAAAAGTACCGGATTGCCAGGCGGCTGCGGTGGGGCCGAGACCGCAAGCGCAATGCCTTCATCACCACGCTCCTTTCGCTCACGGGCTTCGGCACTGATCGGCTGGCGGAGCAAAGCGGCTTTGACGAAGACGTGATCCTGAGGTTCTCGGGCTTCTTTGCCGCACGCAACCGTAACGCCAGCAATCTTCGTGCAATGCTCCAGGAATTCAGCGGCTTGCCCGTGGAGATCGAACTTTTCCGCCCTCGTTGGCTGACAATTCCCGAGGAGGAACGCAGCCGCATGGGGCAGCCGCAGGGCGTACAGATCGGTGTCAACGCCACAGCCGGTACCGCCATTCGCAATTTCAGCGGTGGCTTCAGGTTGGTGATCGGCCCGCTCAGCTACACCGATTACCTGGCGCTTGCTCCCGGCGGGCGCAAGATTGCCGAGCTCTTTGCGCTCACACGCCTCTATGTCGGCTCCGGCCTCGATTTCGACGTCCAGATCGTTTTGAAAAAAGAGGACGTTCCCTTCTGCCAGCTCGGCCAAGCTGGGTCGGGAGCGGGGGATTTGCCCCGCCTTGGTTGGAATAGCTGGGCTCGCCTGGCTCCGGCATCAAAAGACAGCAAAGACGCAATCGTGGTCGAGCATGTTGCCGCTCAGGTTTGGGGAGGCAGCGGCCATGCGGCTTGAATTAAAACCGCTTCCCAACGGTTCGGCACCATTACCTGCCCGACAGAAGTGGTTCCTCGAACGTGGCCGACGCACACTGGGCCGCGCGCCGGATTGTGACTGGCAGGTACCTGAAGATCAACGTTCTGTTTCAAAGGTGCATTGTGTCATCGAGCGCGACAGTCAGGGTTATCTACTCCGTGATCGAAGCGCCAACGGATCCAAAGTCGACGGCGTCGTTGTTCACGAAGGCGAAGTGGCGCGGCTGACGGATCAGTCCCGTCTGGAGCTTGGCAACCTCGCCTTCCTGGTCGAAATCTCCGGCCGGAAGGACGAGGCAATGGAGGATCCCGCCGCCGACCTCACTGTCAGCGACGAACCGCTGACCATATCCGCCATCCTCGCCGACATCGCGCCAGGCGGGAGCATCGCCACCGGTATCCTGGGGGAACGGGCCGCGGACGAATGGGCGGCCTCCATACCCGGCTCCAAGGAAAACAAGGCGGTCTCTCGGCAGGTCGAGATCGGCTGGAGCGGTCCGCCTGAAATCCAATCCGCCTTAAAGATCATTCCCGACGACTGGCTTTCCGATCTTAATTCTTCCTCCGACTACGGCAGCCAGATCGAACATGGTGCAGCGACGCGCGTGGCGGTACCGATTGGCTCCGCCCGAACGGTGCCGGTGCCGGATATCGCCGAGTATGACCCGCCATCGGCAGCGCTCGACGACTTGCCGCCCGCTTCACCGGTCTTCCAGAACGACATTGGAGAAAGGTTGGAGCCCCTTCTCGGCAGGTTGGAGGAAACGATTGAGGACGCATTTGCGCTTCTTGGTCTGAACGCTCCACCGCGTCAGTCTGAATCCGCATTTCCCGAGCAAAACCCACATGAGACGGTGACCAACCGCCTGGAGATGCTGCTCGGGCAGCAACTCAAGCTCAATTTTGCGCTGCGGGCACTCGTGCACGAAGCAGGCAGGACCTTGGAGCCCAGGGTTCTCGAAGCGCGGGTCGACGCCGGTGGAAGAGGCCTCGCCTGGAACCGCGGCCGGCAATACTGGCAAGCTTATAGGGCGCAATTCGACAAGAACGGCAAAACGCTGTCGATCCTGGAGCTCTTCCAGGATGCGATGGCGCACGCCTCGGGCAGAGCCGCTGGCGTGCCCTCAGGAACTGAGAAGGAAGAAGGTATACGGCATGAGGAATGAGAACAGGGTAGCCTGGAGCGAAGGCATGTTCCTTCGCGTGCAGCATTTCCAGCAGGCGGACCGGTGGACCGAACGGCTGGTACGTACAAGCACGCGCGGCCTCTCCCCCTATCCATGGGGCGTTCTTGAAATCGGCATCGACCGCAGCGCACTGGCAGTCGGCCATTTCGCTCTGTCCAACCTGCGCGGCATTCTTCCGGACGGCACCCCCTTCGAAGCTCCGATCGATACCGACCTGCCGCCGCCGCTCGAACTGGACGAGAGCGTCAGGAATTCCATCATCTACCTCGCGCTTCCGGCCAGGCAACCGGGCAAGGCAAACGTTGCTCTGAATGGCGGGGCGACGCTCAACAGCGTGCGGTTCGTGGCCTCGCACTACGAGGCGCCGGATGCCAATGTCGAGACTGATTTCATGGCCCCGATCGATGTCGGACGCCTCAAATTACGCTACCTCAAAAGCGGAGATGAACTCGCTGGCTACGAACTCGTCGGTCTTGCCCGCGTGATCGAAGTGCGTTCCGACCGGGCCGTCGTTCTCGATCCGGAATATATCGCCCCGAGCCTCAACTGCGCGGCGGAAGCGCGGTTGGCGGAACTGATGACCGAGCTTCTCGGCATCGTGCGCCACCGTGCCGAAGCGATCGCCGAACGGATCGGCGATCCGACGATCCGAGGCACGGCGGAAGTCGGTGATTATTTCCTGCTGCAGATCCTCAACCGTGCCGATCCGATGCTCAAGCATCTCCTGGCCAATGCGACGCGCATCCATCCGATCGAGTTCTACGAGACATGCATTCAACTGGCCGGAGAACTGGCTACCTTCACCACCGAACGCAAGCGTGCCACGGATTTTCCGCCTTATCGACACGAGGACCTGAAGGCGACCTTCGCTGCGGTTTTCGACGACCTTCGGGCCTCGCTTTCGGCTGTATTGGAGCAGGCTGCCGTTGCCATCGAGCTTGCCGAACGCCGGCATGGCGTGCGGGTCGGAACCATCAACGATCGTTCGCTGCTCAAGGATGCCGGTTTCGTGCTGGCAGTGCGGGCGGAGATGTCGGCCGAGGAGGTTCGGCGCAAGCTGCCGGCTCAGATTAAAGTCGGTCCGGTCGAGCGCATCGCCGATCTCGTCAACGTCGCGCTGCCAGGCATTCCGGTCCAGCCGCTGCCCGTGTTGCCACGCCAGCTGCCCTATCGGGCCGGCACCATCTATTTCGAACTCGACACCAAGAATCCGCTCTGGAAACAACTCGATACATCAAGCGCCATCGCCTTGCATCTTGCTGGCGATTTTCCTGGCCTTGAAATGGAACTGTGGGCCCTTAGAGAATGAAGAACGAACCCGCATCTTCGTGGCAGAACCTGCCGACCGTCGTCGAACTCACTGACGATGGCATCAAGAAAAAACAATCCGCCCGCAAGATGGCGGAAATGCTGGACGACATTTTGGAGTTTCCGGACAACGCCGCGGGAAACAACGCCGAGCGGCCGAGCTCCAAGAATGGCTGGTCCGTGGAATCGTTGCTTCTTGATTTCAGGTTCGGTGGAGAGGAAGTGCCGACGCTTGTCCGCTCGGCAGCCCCGCTGCTCAACCTTGCGCACGCTCTGCGCTACAGTGATAATCAACCGGATATCGATGAGCTTCGGCGGCTTTCCGTCCAAGCCGTCAACCGATACGAGCGCGATCTCGCGAGCGCCAGGATCAGTCCTGAACGCGCCCGCGCTGCGCATTACGTCGTCTGTGCGACCGTCGATGACGTGATCCTCAGCAAACCCTGGGGTGTGCGCGCGGGTTGGGCGCGCTCCGGTCTGGTTTCGACATTCCATATGGACGTGACCGGCGGCGACCGCGTGTTCGACCTATTGGATCATTTCCACCAGAGCCCCGGCGCCAACCAGGACCTGCTGCTGCTCATCTATCTCTGCCTGTCGCTTGCATTCGAAGGTCGCACCCGTGTTTCGCCACGTGGCAACCTGGAACTCGGCCGTATCCGCGACAGTCTCTACAAAACGCTCCTCGGTCAGTTCGGCGTTTTCGAACGCGAACTTTCCCCACATTGGAAGGGCGTTTCTGCCCGCCACAAGCCGCTGCGAACTGTTGCTGCTCTTTGGACCCTTCTTTCCGTGCTCGCGCTCGTCTTTGCGCTTGGTTATCTCTTCTTCACGCTCTCACTCAACAGAGCCTCAGACGGAACGTTTCAGCGTCTTGCGAGCCTCCCGCCGCGCCAGCCGCCGAGCGTATTGATCACCACGCCTGAACCAGACCCACAGCCCGGTCCAGCGGCGGCGAAGCCCGTGCCTGAACCACCGGTTGAAGCACCACCGGCGCAGACACAGCCGATACCGACCCGGCTCGACAACCTGCTCGCCTTCCTTCAGCCGGAGGTCGACAAAAAGCTCGTCACTCTCTCGGATTCAAACGGCCGGCTTCTGGTGCGCATAAACAATTCCGGCCTGTTCGATATCGGCAGCGCTGAGGTCAGCGACAAGTTCCACGACCTGCTGCAGAGAATTGGTGGCGCGCTCGCGGCTGAAAATTTCCGGGCCGTCGTTGTCGGTTACACGGACAATGTGCCGATCCGCACGATACAGTTCCCCTCGAACTGGCATCTGTCGGAAGCACGCGCCAAGGCCGTGGGGCAGATACTGAGTTCCTTCACCGGTCCTGAGGCGATCCTCACCGAAGGCCGGGCGGATAGCGACCCCATCGCCGACAACAGCACGGCGGAAGGTCGTGAGATGAACCGCCGCACGGAGATCCTGGTCCTGACCAACCCGTCCGAGCGGCTGAATGATACCAGCCTCAGGGTTCCGCCCATTCAGTCGGAACGACAGGAGGCGCCCGCGGGCGCGACCACAGGAGGCGCGTCAAGATGAACCCCTTAAGCCTCTTTTATTCGCTTCGTTCCTATGTGGAGGCCTATGCCGGTCTCCTCGGGCGGCGTTTCATCACCATCATCTGGGTGGCTGCCATTTGTGTGGTCATCTGGTTCTACGGCCATCTCGCCGCCTACGGGGACTTCAAGCCGCTCGCGGGCGCAAACGCCCGCCTCACGCTGATCGGCGTCATCATCGCCGGCTGGCTCGCATATCTCGCCTATACCATCATCCGCGATCGGCGCCGCGACAAGCGGCTCGTCGAAGGAATAGAACAGGATGCCGCGGCTGAGGCTGCAGCCAGCCAGCAGGCGGAAGTCGGCGAGATCCATAGCCGCCTTAAGGAAGCCCTGCAGCTCCTCCGCCGCATTACCCGGAAGCGTTTCGGCTATATATATGAACTCCCCTGGTATGTAATCTTCGGAGCACCCGGCTCCGGCAAGACCACTGCTCTTACCAATTCCGGACTCAAATTTCCGCTTGGCGACGCCCTTGGAAGCAATTCCATCCAGGGTATAGGAGGCACGCGTCATTGCAACTGGTGGTTTGCTGATGAGGCTATTCTGATCGATACCGCCGGTCGGTACACGACCCAGGACGATCTCAACGGTACGGCCAAGGCGGGTTGGGAGGGTTTCCTCGGACTGCTGCGCAAGTATCGTCCCTCCCAGCCGGTTAACGGAGCACTGGTGACGCTTTCCGTCGGAGACCTGCTCACGCGCGATGCCGAAGCACAGCGCGAGGAGATCCGGATCATTCGCCAGCGGCTTTCGGAACTGGACGAATTTTTGCACGCACGCGTTCCGGTCTACCTGGTGCTCACAAAAGTCGATCTTCTCACCGGTTTCGTCGAGTTTTTCGATGGGTTCAACAAAAGCGACCGTGAGCAGGTCTGGGGAACAACCTTCGGCTTGGAGGAGAGTTACAAGGCCACCACCCTGCCCGATCGTTTCCTCGAAGAGTTTGCAATGCTGCAGGAACGCGTCGGCGCCATGCTGATAGAACGTCTGCAGCAGGAGCCTAACCCGGAATTTCGAGGCCGAATTTTCCGCTTTCCTGCTGAACTCGCCTCGCTGAAGGAACGCCTCCACGAGGTTATGACGGAGCTTTGTTTCGGTTCCAAGTTGATCGAACCGCCCCTGTTGCGGGGGATCTACTTTGCCTCCGGTACGCAAACGCAAGCCGTGGCCTCAGCACCCGCCCCACGCTCGCGCCGAAGCTATTTTCTATCGCGCCTCTTCAAGGATGTGATTTTCGACGAAGCTTCGCTTGTCGCTCGCGACAAACGGTTGTCGGGTCGACAGGTTCTGTTCCGCCGCGCGGCCTATGCCTGCGCAATCGCAGTGCTCGCCGTGGTTCTGACGAGCTGGACAGCAACCTATTTCCAGAACACCTCGGCGCTCGCTAGCGCTGAACAGCGTATCGACGCTTATGAGCAACTCGTACGGGACGTGCCGGTGCGCGAGGTCGCCGACACGGATTTCCTGCGCGTGCTGCCGGCGCTAGACAACCTGGCCGCAGTGACGACGGACTTCTCCAAAGCGCGCGTCTGGCCGCTGAGTTTCGGCCTCGACCAGGAAAGCAAAGTTTCAGGCCGACAACGCGATGCCTATCAGCGGGCCTTGAATGCACTCCTGCTGCCACGCATCCTGGTTCAGCTCCAAAAGGAGATGACGGAGACGACCGAAGTCGCCAAAGTGTTCGATGCACTCAAACTCTATGGCATGCTCGGCGGTCTCGGGCAGATGGATTCCGCCTTCGTCGCCGCCGAAGTAGAAGACATGTTCATGGCCTTGTATCCCGGTGAAGGACGTGCGTTTGCCCGGCAAGCCCTTATTGCTCACGCCACTGCGATGGCCCAGGGCTCACTGCCGCCGATCGAACTCGATAGTGCCTTGATCGCCAAGGCCCGGGACACCATCCGCTCGCAAAGCATCGCTACCCGTGCCTATGATATTCTTGCAGACTACCAGCAGGCGCGTGCCCTTCCGGCCTGGGCTCCCGCCAATGCGCTTGGCCCCGTAGGTGAACGGGCTTTCGAACGGAGCTCTCGCACCCCCTTGAACGAAGGTATTCCAGGCTTCTTCTCCAGTGCCGGATATCGTCTGGTCGTCCTGCCGAGAATCACCGAGGCCGCCCGCGAGGCGCTTGATGAGCACTGGGTGCGAGGCGCCGTCAATCCTGCTGGCGCCACTGTCGACACCATCAGCCAAGCGGCTCTGCAACTTTATTTCGGCAGTTTTCAGCAACGCTGGTCTTCCCTGCTCACCGACATCCGGGTGAAGCCGTCCCAGACCATCGCCGATGCGGCCGAAACCACCCGTATCCTGGCAAGCGAGCCAAGTCCGGTGGAAGCGATCGTCAAGTCGATCGTCGCCGCCACGGATTTGCGCACTCCCGGTACTGAGGTCGCCTCCGCGGCTGATGTTCGCCTTCCCGCCTCCACAACGGCACTTGCCGGTGCAGCGAATGCACCGGATCTTTTCGGTTCCCTCCGCGAGGCTCTCGAACCACCTGCAGGTCAGACATCCGTTGCAGATCAGACGGACAAGCCGAAATCCCGGATTGCGATGGTGGGCCCGGTTTTGCAGAAAGTTCATGAGCAACTGTCACGCGCCACCACTTCCACGGCCGAAGTGGCAAAGGTTTTTGATGTCGACAGCCAGCTTACCAATGCCAATCAGGACCTCCTGCAGCACGCTCGCCGACTTCCCGCGCCCGTCGATACCTGGATAGCCGGGGTTGCAGCCGATGTCGGCTCTCTCGCCGTCAAATCCGCTCGCACCCGCATCGACGATGCCTGGGCAATCGAGGGGGCGGGCTTCTGCTCCAATGTGGTCAACGGTCGGTATCCGTTCGACCGCGAATCTCCGCGCGACGTGGCGATGAGCGACTTCGTTCGGTTGTTCGGACCGGAAGGCCTGTTCAAGACATTCTTCAACGAGAAACTGGCAGCCTTCGTGGATACCGCATCGACTCCCTGGGGGTGGAAGGGCACCTTCGGTGCATCCAGTATCCCGAGCGAAGCGATTGCTCAGTTCGAGAATGCCGACAAGATCAGCCGGGCTTTCTTTCCGGCAGGCAGCGAAAACCCGGCAGTCACCATCAACATCAAGCCCGTCTCTCTGTCGAAAGAGGCCAACGCGGTGATGCTGGAGATCGAGGGACAGCGGGTGGTTTATTTCCATGGGCCTATCCAATCCAAATCGATTGTCTGGCCGTCTACCGAAGCGAGCAATGTCTCGCGGCTCGCTTTCCAGCCTGGAGGTTGGCAACAGGCACTGACGCAAAACGGCGACTGGTCGCCCTTCCGACTTTTCGACGACGCCAATATCACCCTGCAGGGCGACGACCTCTTCCGCGCCAAGTTTCAGCAGAATGGCCAGTTGGCGGAGTTCGACGTTCAGTTCGGCTCTGTACTGAACCCATTCCGGCTGGAGGCGCTCAGCGCCTTCTCGTGTCCCACCCAGTTCTGATCGCTTCGCCATGAACGAACACGCAACCCTCGATCAGACAATGACGGAAGCCGACCGGATCGGCTTTTTCGGCAAGCTGCCGACTCATGGCGATTTCGTCTCGACAGGGCTGAGCCGAAACGTCCAAGGCGCCCTCGACAACTGGCTGCAGGGAGGCCTCCAGGCCATGCAACAGGAGCTCGGGGAGGAATGGGAGCGCCGGTTCCGCTCGATGTCCGCCTGGCGCTTCATCATCGAACGCGGCCTTTGGGGTCCGGCAACGCTTGCAGGTGTGATCGTCCCGAGCGCCGACCGGGTCGGGCGCAGCTTTCCGCTGGTTATCGCGGCCCAGCTTCACGGTTTCGCCGACCACCCTCGCCGGCTTTATCTGGACGCGACGTGGTTCACCGCCTCGGAAGCGATCGCGGAAACCATCGCCACGCGCGATTTCGATATCGGTCACTTCACAGCGAGCCTTAAGCGGCTCAGAAACCCGCGGCCAGCCGACGCCGACGAAGGTGAGGTCGACTCAAATCACATCTCCCCGCGGGGAACGCTTTGGTGGCGGATCGACCGGGAAGACCGCCGCGCGAAAGGCTTTCGTACCGATGGAGCGCCTCAACCCGCGCACTTCCCGAAGCTGTTGGGCGACGCCGCCGCCGTGGCGCCTCCGCCACCGGACGCTCCACCTGTGAACATTGGCGTGCATAAACCCGTTCTTCGGGGGGAACAGCACCGTGTTCTAAACCTCACCCACAGCTATGCCAGTCATCCCGGAACACGGCTCGCGCTGAACGCAGATTCACTGCTTGTTTCGCGAAGCCCATCGATCTTTGCGGTCGCAGATGGCGTTGGCGATGACAGCGGCGCGGCGGAGGCCGGACGCGTTGTGACCAATGTGCTGAGAGAAGTCGCCCCGCGGGAGACGATGGAGGCTCTCGTGCAGGAGATCAAAGGTAAACTTGGTCGCGCTCACGGCCTTCTGCAGTCGGCCCACTTTTCATCGGAGCGTGAACCAGCCTCGGCGAGTGTCGTGGTGTTGGCAAGCTCTCAGGATCGTTTCGCGCTGTTTTGGGCAGGCGACGCGCGATGCTATCTTCTTCGTGACGGCATGATGCGTTGTCTGACCCGGGATCACGCCGAGGTCGGACTGAAGCGCAGGCTCTCCCGCGGCGTAGGCATCAGGGGCCAGCTCAGCCCTGAACTGAGTTCGGACAAGCTGCTTTCGGGCGATCGCTTTTTACTGTGCAGCAATCCTCTTGCGCGCGTCCTGCCGGAACGGACCATCGCCGAAGTTCTGCTCTCCGTAAGCCTTGATGAGGTGGCCGCGGTTCTCGCTCAAGAGGGACTGATTGCCAACTGCCGTGAGAATATCAGCGCCATTGTAATCGATGCACAGACCGATGACCGTTGACGCACCGAAAGGCGATCTCGAAGAGGTCGCGCGTCGATTCTCCCACCTATGGCACGCCCTCACCAGCGGTGAAAAAGGGGCCCATTCTGACGATCTCAGAGCAATGCTTGTGGATCGCGTTCGTGATGCATTGGATCGCGGTGCCGATAAGCTGGATAGCTCAGACAAGAACATCATAGCCAACACTTTTGTGTTGGAGGCTTTGGTCCATCGCGGCGTTGCGACGGATGTCTTTCGCACCCGTCACCGGGATCTCGGCACGTTCCATGCGATAAAGATGCTTCGTGCAGACCATGCCCACGACCCGGTAGCGCGTAAACTTCTGTTGCGCGAAGCGCAAATCGGAATGGCGCTCTGTCATCCTCACCTTGCCGCAACCCAGGCGGTGTTGCGACTTTCCGATGGACGGCCCGCACTTGTCACCGAATGGCTCGATTGCCGCATCGCAGGGCTTTTACCGGGATCGCTTTCGATCAAGGATGTGACGACGATCATGGTTGCGTTGCTTTCGGCAATCGCCGCCGTGCATGCCGTAGGTTTTGTCCACTGCGACCTGTCGCCGTCAAACCTCCTTTACGGAGACGGTTTTCGGGATATCAAGATCGTCGATTTTGGAATTGCACTGGAAATCGGCCGCAGGCATAGCGAGCTCGATATTGCCTTCGCCGGCCAACCGGATTTCGCCTCCCCAGAACAAATGGCCGGAGAGATCGTGGATGCACGCTCGGACCTCTACGCCGCTGGGCTTTTGCTGTCGCTGCTTCTGCGGCATTGCCGGGAAACGGGCGAGAAGGCAGAAGAATTAAAAACTCTCGCAATCCGATTGTCGCAGCGGCGTCCGCAAGACAGGCCCGAAAATGCGAAGGCCGCCTTGCATCTGCTCGGCGGCCTAAATGGCTCTGAATAATACTTAGTTGGAGCCTGGAAGCGGAGCCGCCGCCGTCGGCGCACTCTTCTGGTACACGGTAAAGAGCTTTGCGAAATCCACTAGGCCGGAATTGCTGGCATAGAGAATGTCGCCGTCCATGACCTTGAACTGCTGCATCAGTGCCAGGTTGGAAACGTCGTTCAGGTCCACTCGGTAGATCGCCGGCTTGTTGGTTACGAAAGGTGCACCTGGATTCTTGGCGGCATTTACGGCTGCGGCTTGGGTGTAGACGGGCTGGTTGCGCAGAACGTAAAAGTTGCTCGCGTCAGCGCGATCGTCGAGCAATCCGCCGGCGCGGCCAAGCGCCTGGGCCAGCGTCAGCTTACCCGGCTCGAACTCGAATTCACCCACACTCTTGAACGCGCCGAAGGCGGTAAAGGTCACAGCGTCCTTTCCGATGTAAAGCTGATCGTCGGGCAGGAGATGGACGTTCTGACGGTCCTCGTTCAATACCCGTTCAAGCGGGGCGCTGGCGCGCTGCTTGCCGCGAATGAGCGTCACGGTCGCAGCGCTTGGCGCAGAGGATGCCCCTCCGGCAAGCGCAATCGCATCGAGCACTTTTTCCTTGCGGGCTGTGAGAGGGAAGCGGCCGGCCGAACGGACGTCGCCGTTGACGGTGAAGCCGCTCGTGGGCTTGTCGACAACCGCAACGATTGCCTGCGGGTTGACCGCCGAGCCCTTCAAACCAGCAACAATACGCGCCTGCAGTGCCTCGGGCGAAGATTCAAGCACCCGCTGCCGGCCGACGAACGGAAGGGTCACGGTCCCCGCCGAGTCCACGGTAAAACGGCCGAGATTGAGGGTCTTGCTCTGGGTCGAGGAGAAAAGTCCCTCCTCACCCGTGTCGAGAATCGTAACCTCGATAACGTCGCCGCGACGCAACCTGGTGTCGGCGAAACCGCCCGAGCGCATGATACTGAGGCCGTTATCCGCCGCCGAATAGGCGAGCGGCGAGACCACCACGGGATCCATCGGGGCATCGGCAAGCCTGACGACCCGAATTCTTTCGTTCGTCTGAGGATCGGTGGCGCTATAGAAACTACCAGCCGTTGGGCCATCCGACGGGCGTGCGCAGGCAGCGAGAACCGCGACAAAAACGAAGGGTACCAGCTTCCGCATCACGTATCCTTTGGCAGTGATCTGATGATTCAGAGAAATACCAATCTGGATTCGCGCGACAACATCTGGTTGCTAAAAAAACTCATTTGTGACGACAACAAGGCGTTGAATGTGGCTTATCGGCAACCCATCGATTGCGGCGGCCAGCGCCGCTTCACTCGAAGCGCATCGTGCCTGGTCAACGGCCCTGTTCGTGCCAGGCGAAAGCTTCATCGAGAGATGGGGAGTTTGTCCGCCTCTTGCGCAAGCAAGGGTGAATAGTCGGATAAACGGTCGCCGAATCGGGATGGGCACAGGTGGCGTGCTCTCACCTGCGTCAGTGCCTTGTTCCGACCTTCTCCACCCCAAGATGCTGGCCAAGCACCGCCTCGTCGGCAAGCAATTCGGCGCTCGTTCCTTGATAGACGACCGCGCCGCGATCGAGAATGACAGCATCGTCGGAAAGAGGCAGGACCTTGCGTGCCTTCTGCTCGATGATGATTGCCGACATACCCTCGCCCTGGGTAATGCGCTGGATCGCCGCGAGCAGTTCGTCCACGATGATCGGCGCCAGACCCTCGGTCGGCTCGTCGAGGAGCAGCAGCCTGGGGTTGACCATCAACGCACGCCCGACCGCCAGCATCTGCTGTTCGCCGCCGGACAACTGGTTGCCGAGGTTTTTACGCCTCTCCTTCAGGCGGGGAAACATGCCGTAGACACGCTCGACGTTCCAGACGCCCGGTCGCGCGATGGCGGTCAGGTTTTCCTCGACCGTCAGCGATTTGAAGATGTTGCGCTCCTGCGGCACCCAACCGATACCCGCTGCCGCCCGTCTATCCGCCCTGAGCTTGGTGATATCGCGTCCGATCAGATGGATCGACCCGGAATGATGTGTCGTAACGCCTGCAAGCGTGTTGACGAAGGTCGTCTTTCCCGTTCCATTGCGGCCGAGCAGGGCCAATGTCCGACCCTCGCCAATCGTCAGGCTGATGCCGGCAAGCACGCTTGCCTCGCCATAACCTGCAACGAGTTTTTCTATCACCAGTACCGGCGCGCTCATGCATTTTCCCCGAGATAAACGGCCTTGACGCGAGGATCGGCGGAAATTTCCGCGACAGTGCCTTCTGTAAAGAGCGCCCCCGCCACCAGAACAGAAATGCGATTGGCGAAAGAGAAGACCAGATCCATATCGTGCTCGATCAAAAGCACCGTCACATCGCTGGGCAAATCCGATACGATCGCCAAGACCTCGTGACGTTCGTCTTCCGGTACGCCAGCCGCCGGTTCATCGAGCAGGAGTACGCGCGGTCTGGACGCGAAGGCCAGTGCGATTTCCAACAGGCGCTGCTTGCCATAGGGGAGGATCACGCTTCGCTCGCCCATCACCGAAGCAAGGCCGAAACGGGCCAGAAGCGCTGCCGCTTCCTCAACAATGCTGCCGTAGCCAGCGATCGACGTCCACAGGTTGTGGCCGATCCCTTCCCGCTCCGCGATTGCCAATGCGACCGTCTCAAGTGGCGTAAAATCGTTGAAGAGCTGATTGATCTGAAAGGTCCGGGTCAGCCCCCGATTGACCCGCCGGAACGATGCGAGCGAGGTGATGTCCTCGCCTTCCAGAAAGACCTGTCCTTCGGACGGTGGCAAAACACCCGTCAACAGGTTGATCAGGGTGGTTTTGCCAGCCCCGTTCGGTCCGATCAGGGCGTGGCGCGCCCCGCGCTCCACCTTGAGGCTCACATCATTGGTCGCAAGGAATGCACCGAAACTCCGCTTCAAGTTCCTGGTTTCAAGAACGATATCGCTCATCGGCCCTCCTCCTTCGACTTCGAAAGACGCTCCGGCAGATACTCAACCCACCGCGCCAGGCGGTCGCGACCGACCAAGACCAGAACGACAAGGATCAGCCCGATATAGAACATCCAGTATTGCGGCGTTACGATCGAAAGCCAGTCTTTCACCAACGTGAACAGCACCGCCCCGAAGATGCCCCCGTAGAGATAACCGGTGCCGCCGATCGTCAGCACGAGCAGCACGTCGGCAGAGCGGTGGAATGCCAGCACGTCGGGTGACACGAAGCTCGTCGTCTGGGCAAGCAATGCACCTGCCATGCCCGCGAAGACGGCAGCGATGGTGTAAACCGTCACGATGCGCTTGCGAGCCGGGATTGCGATCATTCCTGCCCGCATCGGGTTTGCCTTGATCGCCTTCAACGACAGTCCGAATGGCGAGAAGGCAAGGCGCCGCATCAGCATCGTACCGACAAACAGAACGACGAGACAATAGACGTAACCCGTCTTTCCGAAGAGGTCGAATTCGAACAGTCCCAGTATGGGGCCAAGCGAAAAGCCGCTGAGACCGTCAGCCCCACCGGTCAGCCAGGCCATCTGGTTGGCCATTTCCGCCATCATCAAGCCGATGCCGAGCGTCGTCATCAGCCGCGTCAGATCCGACCCGCGCAGAATCAGGAAGCTGGTAACGAAGCCGAGCAGGCCGGCCCCGATGCCCGCCACCAAAAGCCCTACCACCGGCTCTGCCACATAATGCAGAGCGACCAGGCCGGCGATATAGGCTCCCAGTCCGAAGAATGCCGTATGACCGAGTGACACGATCCCGGCAAAACCGAGGACCAGGTCCAGCGAGACGGCAAACAGCGCCAGAATGGCGATCTCGGTCAGAATCAGCATCTTCGACGGCAGCACAAAAAAGGCAGCGATCGCGGCGATCCAGACGATGATTTCATAAAAGCGGACGCGGCTCCTGCGCTTCATCAGCTTGGCGGCGCGGCTTGCTGCCGCAGTCGAAGAGGACGTCGCAACCATGGTCGCTTCCTGTGGGAGAACACTCATCGGCTACCCCTGGAGAAGAGACCGTTCGGACGAACGATCAGCATCACGATCATCAGCGCGTAGATGACGAACGGTCCAATGGCGGGAACATAATATTTGCCGGCAACATCGGCGATACCGAGCAGCATGGCGGCAAGAAATGGGCCTGAAACGGTCGACGTGCCGCCGACCGATACGACGATCAGGAAGTAGATCATGAACTTTAACGGGAAATTCGGGTCGAGACCGAGGATTTCGGCTCCCATTGCACCGCCGAGACCGGCCAGACCGGACCCGAACGCGAAGGTCAAGGCGAAGACCAGAGGCACGTTGATACCAAGCCCCATCGCCACCCGGCGGTCGTCGACAGCGGCACGCAACCGGCTCCCAAAGCGGGTCTTTGACAAGATGAGCTGCAGAGCGAGCGCAAGGGCCGCGCAGACCACGATGGTGAAAAGCCGATATCGGCCCACTCCTACCCCGAATACATCCATCCTGCCGGAAAGTTCTGGTGGAAGGTTGATGAGCTGCTGTTGGCCGCCCATGAAATAATCGGTTGCGGCAACCGCCATGAATACGATCCCGATCGAAAACAGAACCTGATCGAGGTGGCTTACCTGATAGAGCCATTGGTAGAGCGTCCGCTCCAACACCAGCCCGATCAGAGCCGAGGCGATGAAGGCGGCGGGCAAACACCAATAGAAGGATATGCCGTAGCGGTTCATCATCACGACGGTCACATAGCCCCCGGCCATGGCAAAGGCACCGTGTGCGAGGTTGATGAAATTCATGAGGCCAAGTGTCACCGTCAACCCGCAGGCCAAGATGAACAGCAACATACCGTAGGCGACACCGTCAAACAGGATTGTCAGCATTTGGATCTTCTTTGGGGGCGACCGTTGACGCTACAGGAAGCATATGGTCGCAGGATTTAGCGCGACCGACCATGGCCCTTATCCCTGGAGCCACAGTCGTGATCGAGGATGACAGGCTTTTGCAGCAGGAGGAAGAAGCAGCGGATCCACTTCCGCCACCTGCCGCTCAAGCCCGCACTTATTTCGCTTCTGCCTTTTCCGGATCCTTAAGCGCCGCAAACGTCTTGAATTCGACGTTTTGCAGCTCGCCGTTCACGTCCTTGACTTCCCGCATGTAGATATTCTGGATGATGTCGCGGGTATCGGGATCGATCGAGACAGGACCGCGTGGGCTCGTCCAGGAGAGACCCTTGACGGCCGCCATGAAAGCCGGGCCGGTGGCATCGCCCTTGGTCTTTTCCAGCGCAGCATAAATCAGCGCCATGCCGTCATAACCGCCGACCGACATGAAGTTCGGCCGCATGTTGTTGTTCGCCTTCTTGAAGGCTTCGACATAGGCCTTGTTTTCCGGGCTATCATGCGCGGTGGCGTAGAAGTGCCCGGTGATCGTGCCGACCGCCGGCTTGCCCATGCTATTGAGGATGTCGTCGTCGGTGACGTCACCGGTGGCAATCAGCTTGATGCCAGCCTCGGCCAATCCGCGATCTGCAAATTGCTTCATGAACAGCGAGCCGACACCGGATGGCAGGAAAACGAAGACTGCGTCAGGCTTTGCGTCACGCACCCGTTGCAGGAAGGGTGCAAAGTCCGGGTTCTGCAACGGGATCCGCACCGCTTCGACGACTTCGCCACCCTTGGATTTGAACTCCTTGGTGAACCACTTTTCCGCGTCGATGCCAGGACCGTAGTCGGATACGAGTGTCACGACCTTCTTAATGCCGTTTTCAGCCGCCCAGGTTCCGACGGGAAGGGAATATTGCGGCAAGGTGCCCGAGGTGCGAGTGATGTATTCCGACGCCTTGGTGATCGAGGCCGTGCCGGCGGCCATCACCACTGTCGGCACCTTCGCCTGGGTGGCGACGGGCGCAACGGACATGGCAAGCGGCGTCAGGCCGAAACCGGCAAGCACTTTGGCGCCGTCGTTGACGACCAGTTCCTGGGCAATTCTGCGGGTCTGGTCGGCGACGCCAGCGTCATCGCGGATTACCAACTCAATCTTCTTGCCCGCGACGGTATCGCCATGGGTTTCGATGAACGTCTTGGCGCCGGCTGAAACCTGTCTTCCTGTCGATGCAAACGGACCGGTCATCGGCAGGATAAGGCCAATTTTGACCACTTCCTGCGCAGATGCCGGAAATTGCGTCAAGCAACCAAGCGCCGCGCTTGCGACCGCCAGCAAAGTTCTTCTGTTGAGCATACCTTCCCTCCTCCTCTTGAATACGCACATTCCGCGCCGGCGCCATTTCGACAGATAAAGGCGAACCAGTGAGTAAAACCTGCGGTTCTCGCGCCTTATTCCCTGACTGCTTGGCGGTGTCACCGCAGGATAATTTGATGTCCTACTATCTTCACTTTCACTGCTTTAGCAACCCGATCGAGCGATCACCGCTCGTTGGGTCAGCTCGGCATCATCGCGAATTTCTTCAAGCCATCTTAAGCCCGCGTTTCGTCCCTCGTTAATCAGATCATTTGCCCGCGCATAAGTTTTCGTTATAGGCGCCTTTCCGGCGGCGTCGGCAAAAGTTCCAGAAAAGTTTTCTGAGCGGCCGTTGGCAGCCAGTCTTTGCGCAACGTCACGCCGATCGGACGAGACGTCTTGCTCATGTCAAACGGCAGTGCTTGCATGAGTCCCCGCGCGATCTCCGCCTCGGCCTGAAGTCTGGACGTGCAGCCCAGATATTCGCAGGTGTCCAAAAGTTCACGCATCAGGATAAGTGATCCCGTTTCGACGATATTCTTCGGCGCTCCACCTTTGGCGTCAGAAAAAATCTGGTCGAAATAGCGTCTGATCGGCGTTCCCTTCTGGGCTACGACCCAGGGAAAGCTCGTGAGGTCTTCGATTGAAATCTCGCGCCGGCCGGCAAGTGGATGATGGCAGCCTGAAACGAGTACGATCGTATCGTGAAACAGAACCTTCTGTTCCACGTCGCCGATGGGCGGGGGATCTCGCAGGGCTCCAAGTAGGAAATCGATATCGCCGCGGCGAAGGGCCGCCAAAAGATCGCCGTAGGGGCCTTCCTGTATGTGGATCGGCAGATTGGGGCGAAACCTTCGGAAGCTCGCGATCGCTTTCGGCAGCAGGTAGGATTTTGCCAGTGGCGTGGCCCCGACAACGATCCGTCCGATCTCGGCGGTGGTTAGTTCGGCAAGATCGGCATCGGCTTGCTCCAGTTCCAGGAAGGCGAGCCGGGCGGCCTGCGCGAGCCCTTGCGCAGGCCGTGTCGCGACAAGACCGTAGGGCGTTCGCTCGAAAAGGGGACGAGCCGCCACGTCTTCAAGCTGACTTACGGCGCGATATACGGCGGGCTGGCTCAGCCCTAATTGCCGTGCAGCCAGTGTGAAATTCTCCGTTTCCCTCACCGCGATCAAGGCTTTGAGCTGGGAGGTCGTCGCTGTTATCAGCAGTCTTGGTGAAAGCTCCGATAGCGCAGGGTCCAGATAGCCAAAGGCACGCTCGACACGCCTGGCGAGGATTTGGCCGGCCGAATTGGCGAAAATACGCTGAGGCGTACGGGAAAACAGCATCAGCCCCGCCGTCTTTTCAATCTTCGAAAGGGCCTGCGTAACGGCAGGCTGCGATACGAAACAGAGTTCCGCGGCCCGGGTGATGGAGCCGGTATCGATGACTGCGAGAAACGCCCTGAGATGCCGCAGGCTGTGCTGCTGAATCTTTGATTCAGGTGGGATGGGCGAAGAAATCATGGTGCCCGTTTTGTACGGGAACTGCCGTGCAGGCTCAAGGAGCGGCGCATCCTCCCTCATCGATCGGATGGCGGCTGATCCGCCATCCGATCGAGCAGCATTATTTGGCCGCCGCATTGGGATCCTTGATCTTCGGATAGGTAGCAAACTCGACGTTGTAGAGTTCGCCGTTCACTTCCTTGACTTCGCGCATGTAGATGTCCTGCACAATATCGCGGGTGTCCGGATCGATCGTGATCGGGCCTCGCGGGCTCGTCCAGGACATGCCCTTCATGACGTCGACGAGCTTCGCCCCATCAGTGGCGCCATTTGTTTTCTTGAGGCTTTCATAAGCCAGATGCATGGCATCGTAGCCACCAACCGACATGAAGTTCGGTCGCATCCCCTTGTTGGCCTTCTTCATCTGCTCGACGAAGGCCTTGTTTTCCGGGCTGTCATGCAGTGCGGAGTAGAAATGGCCCGTAATCACGCCCTTTGCGGCCGGCCCGATGCCATTCAGCAGGTCGTCGTCGGTGATGTCACCGGTGCCGATCAACTTGATCCCCGCTTCTGCCAGACCACGTTCGACGAATTGCTTCATGAAAAGCGAACCGACACCCGACGGGACAAAAACAAAGACCGCATCCGGCTTGGAGTCACGGACACGCTGCAGGAACGGTGCGAAATCGGGGTTGGCGAGCGGAACTCGCACGGCTTCCACGATCGTGCCACCATCCTTTTTGAACTGGTTGGTGAACCCCTTCTCGATATCGATGCCCGGACCGTAGTCGGAGACCAGCGTCACGACGCGCTTTAAGTTGTTCTGCACCGCCCAGGTGGCGACCGGAACCGCCGATTGCGGACCGGCCATCGAGGTGCGGACGAAATACTGCGATTGCGGCATGATCGCCGATGTCGTGGCCGACGTAATGATCGCGGGGACCTTCGCTTGGTTGAGGACCGGTGCAACCGACATAGCAAGCGGCGTCAAACCGAAGCCCATCAACAGCTTGACCCCGTCGTTGACTACGAGTTCCTGAGCAATGCGGCGGGTCTGGTCGGCAACCCCGGCGTCGTCGCGCAGCACGACCTCGATCTTCTTGCCCGCCACGGACTCGCCGTTGAGTGCAATGTAAGCCTTTACACCCGCCTCGACCTGGCGGCCGGTGGACGCGAAAGGCCCGGTCATCGGCAGGACGAGGCCGATCTTGACCACCTCCTGGGCGGTCGCCGGTAGCGCCACCACCGCGCTGAACGCGAAGCCTGCAACAGTCATGAGTGTTCTTCTGGTAATCATCTTCTTCCTCCTCCTAAGACGAACCATTCCGAAACTTTATTTGGGCGGCATCCTCCTCAAGAGCGCCCGTCGTCGATTTAACCCCGCTACAGATGGCGCGGACATGGCAAGCCAATCAAGCAAGGGAATGAATGCCGCCGACAACCACTCTACAGCACCCGCATTCTTTTCCTCCAAACACAAAACGGTGTATACACGTTGCCATAACCTGCGACCGCTCGAAAACGCGCCGCAATTCCACTACGCTTCGCTTTCCTTACCAGAACCCGTCACAAAAAATCACCTCAGTAAGAACGACTCGATCGCCCGTGGCGATTACAAGTGACGTTTCCCTCCGCCACCATTTTCTTTCAGAGACTTAAGTCTGTATACATCAGGTGTCAATATTGACCTTTGGACGAATGCTTTGCGCAATGGCAATCCAACACGGGAACATCCGATAATCCTTCCAGCTGGCGAGGGGCAACGGAAGGAAATGCTCACGGCAACTAACCTGCTGCTGACAATCGACACCTTCAGTTATAAGATCGCTAGGGCCCATCGCCGCCTCCAACACGCGCCGCTTGGAGGAAGCGGCTGAGCTGCCGCGATCATCATGTACGTGATGTACGGGTTTATCCCCATCCGTCGGATTTCGTCAGGGTAACAGTGAGGCTGTTAAACTCACAGAAGGTCTATCCGATCCGTATGCAAAAATGCCTTGCGATCCGGGGCTATTCTCCACGCCTGTTTGATTTTGGTTTGTTCTTCTTGAATGGCCGGGCGGAGCCGGGACGATCCGCTGACTTCTTGCTCGGTTTGCCCCTTTGCTGAAAGTCAGACTTGGGACCCTCGGCAAACGTCTTCTTCGACTTGGGTTGTGAGCCGGAAGAGCGATCGAAATCCGGGACCCCGGGCAGTTTCACGACCCTGACGCCGCGTTCCAGCGTCTTGCTCTTGCCAATCGACTGCATAAACCTGTCCGCATGGTCGGCTGCGATCTCGACGAAGGTTTCCTCCGCCTGCATTTTTATGGCGCCGATTTCACCCTTGGTCAGATTGCCGTTGCGGCAGAGCATCGGGATGAGCCAGCGCGGCTCGGCATTCTGCTTGCGGCCCACCGACAGCGAAAACCAGACGGCTGGGCCGAATTCTCCGCGCGGCGTGCGGGGGGTGCTGGGAAATTCAGAACCTTGGCCGCCGTCGCGCGGCTTGCGCGCCGCTCCCTGCTGAACCGAAATCTCGAGAAGGTCTTCCGGCGCTGACTGCTTGGCGCGGTAGAAATTGACGAAGGCGGCTGCAAGCTTTTCCGCACTGTAAGTGGACACCAATCGGGCGACCAGTTCCTGCTCTTCCTCACGTGGTGGCTCATTGAAGATCGGATCGGCCAGGAGGCGCTCCTGGTCGCGCGCGATCACCTCTTCGGCCGACGGCGGACGCGCCCAGGTCGGCGTGATCTCGGCCCCGGCAAGCAGTCGTTCGGCCTTGCGGCGGGCATTGACCGGCACGATCAGCGCACTGATACCCTTTCGGCCCGCGCGGCCCGTGCGACCACTTCGGTGAAGCAGCGTTTCGGAATTGGTTGGCAAGTCCGCGTGGATCACCAAGTCGAGACCGGGGAGATCGATGCCACGCGCAGCAACGTCGGTCGCGATGCAGACGCGCGCACGGCCGTCGCGCATGGCCTGCAACGCATGAGTACGCTCATTCTGCGTCAGCTCCCCGGAAAGGGCCACCACGTCAAAATTGCGGTTGTTGAAGCGAGCGGTGAGATGATTGACCGCCGCGCGGGTCGAGCAGAACACGATGGCGTTGGTCGCATCGTAGTAGCGCAGAACGTTGATGATCGCGTTCTCGCGGTCGGAAGGCGCGACGGCCAGTGCGCGGTATTCGATATCCGCGTGCTGCTTTTCCTCGGTGGTCGTCGAAATGCGAACGGCGTTCCTCTGGTAGCGTTTCGCGAGTTTGGCGATGCCGGACGAGACGGTGGCCGAGAACATCAATGTGCGGCGATCGTCCGGCGCCGACTCCAGGATGAATTCCAGATCTTCGCGGAACCCGAGATCGAGCATCTCGTCCGCCTCGTCCAGGACCGCGACCTTCAGGTCGGAGAGGTCGAGCGCATTGCGGCGTATGTGGTCGCAAATTCGCCCCGGCGTGCCAACGACGATATGGGCTCCGCGTTCGAGCGCACGCCGTTCGTTGCGGATGTCCATGCCTCCGACGCAGCTGGCGATCACCGCACCGGTCATCTCGTAGAGCCACTCCAGCTCACGTTTCACCTGCATGGCAAGCTCGCGGGTCGGCGCTATGACGAGCGCCAGCGGATTGGCTGCCTGCCCAAAGCGCTCTTGTTCGGCAAGCAAGGTCGGCGCCATGGCAATGCCGAAGGCCACGGTTTTACCCGATCCCGTTTGCGCCGAGACCAGCGCATCGGAGGCGACAAGCGCAGGATCGAGCATAGCCTGCTGTACAGGGGTGAGCGTTGAATAGCCCCGGTTCGACAACGCCTTCGCAATCGCCGGAACGGCGCCGTGGTGATCGGACATTAAATTAACTTTCGGATCTAAGGCGCATGCGCCGACGCCGCAAAGACGCGGCTAAACTTTAAGCCCCTCTACTCGGGCAGGCAACCAATGTCAAAGAGCTACTTCTAGCACGCCATCGAGCCGTTGCGTCAATTTGGAACTCCACCGAACTTTTTTGGGAAAATACCGGTGTCGTCCGCTTCAAAACAATGGCCGACAGGCGTACCTGGAACTGCCCCGACCCAACCGCCTTTGCAATCACGCAGCCATTGCGTTTTCATATCTGAACGAAGTCCAGCCCGATATCGAGCGTCGGCGCGCTGTGGGTGATCCATCCCAACGAGAGCAGATCAACGCCGGATGCCGCAACGGCTGCAGCCGTTTCAGGCGTGATGCCGCCGGAAGCTTCGGTGATCGCCCGCCCGGCGACGATAGCCACCGCCTCACGCAACAGGACCGGCGTCATATTGTCCAGCAGCACCGCGTCCACCCCGGCTTCCATTGCCTCCCTAAGCTGGTCGAGCGTATCGACTTCGACTTCCATTTTCACCATATGGCCCACCGCGGACTTCGCGCGCCGGATCGCCTCGGAAACAGACCCAGCAATAGCTACATGATTATCCTTGATCAGCATGGCGTCATGGAGGGCGAACCGGTGGTTCATGCCACCGCCCGCCCGAACCGCGTATTTTTCGAGAGCCCGCAAACCGGGCGTCGTCTTGCGGGTGCACACCACGGCAGCCTTCGTACCTTCGATCGCGCCAACGATCTGCGCGGTCACTGTCGCAATACCCGAAAGATGGCCGAGGAAATTCAGCGCCGTGCGCTCGCCGGAAAGAATCCCGCGCGACGGCCCTTCGATCGTTGCGATGACCTCGCCCGGCCGGATGCTGACGCCATCCCGCACATGGCGCGTTACCGAGATTTTCGGATCGACCAGCGCGAATGCGAGTTCAGCCGCGTCGAGACCGGCAACGACACCGCGCTTGCGGGCAGCCATGACGACAGTCGAGCGGTGATCTTCAGGGATCACAGCCGCCGAAGTCACGTCACCGGCAAGGCCAAGATCTTCCATGAGAGCTGCGCGGACGGCAGGTTCGATAACGATGCGGGGGAGTGCAGCAAGGTTCATATCAGGCAATCCTGGCGAATGGTTGGGAGACCGTGGAGCGAGCAACCTGTAGCGCTTCTGCAAGGCTCATCCTGCGCCGCGTTGCGTTGGGAAGCTTGAGCGGAAAATCGGTGCGAGCGTGCGCGCCACGTGATTCATCTCGCAAGCTTGCAAAAACTCCGATGAGCAGTGCGACAACTGCGGGATCAGCGGCTGTCCCCTCGCTCTCCACGAGAGGCAGCAGGCTGGCGATGGCGGTATTGATGGACCCGGCATTGCGCAGCACGCCGAGATGACGGGACGCGATCGGCCGGATTGCGGATGGATCCGGTGGCACAGGCAAAACGGCGGCCGCAATAGCTGCGACCTCGGCTGCAGGCGTGCTCGCAACGTCGTGGGCAACCTGCATACCCATGACGGCTGCTTCGAGCAGCGAGTTGCTGGCCAGCCGGTTGGCGCCATGGAGCCCGGTGCACGCGGCCTCTCCCACGACCCAAAGCCCTTCTACCGAACTCCGCCCGCTGGCATTTGTTGCAACGCCGCCCATGTGGTAGTGGGCCGCTGGCCGAACCGGAATAAGTTCACCCGACGGGTCGATACCCGCCTCCCGGCACAGGGCGGCGATTGTTGGAAAACGACTGGCAAAGCGGCTTCCGGCTGCCCGGCGGGCATCCAGGAAAACACGGCCACCGCGAGCGATCTCCATCCCGATGGCACGCGCTACGACATCACGTGGCGCGAGTTCGGCGCCCGGCTCCCCGGCAAGAAAACGGTTGCCCCGTTCATTGACCAGGATTGCCCCCTCGCCGCGCACCGCCTCGCTGATTAGCCCAAGCGGCCGCCGCGAGGAATCAAGCGCAGTCGGGTGAAACTGCACGAACTCCATGTCGGAAAGCACCGCACCGGCCCGCGCTGCCAGCATGATGCCCTGACCGAAATTGCCGAGCGGGTTCGTGGTCGCCTCATAAAGGCCGCCGAGGCCGCCGGTCGCCAGAACGACGCGCGATGTCCGAAGAACCGCCGGGCCACGACTGGTCGCACAAAGCAGTCCAGCCACCGCCCCATCCTCGTTCAGGATGCGGCGCACATCCGTATGCGGGAGAATGGTGATGGATGACGTTTTCAAGACCGCTGCGACCAGCGCCTTCACGATCGCCGCCCCGGAACCGTCGCCTGCAACGTGCAATATTCGCCTGCGGCAGTGGGCTGCCTCCAGCCCAAGCGCATAACCGTCGCCCTCAGCTTGATCAAACCGCACCCCGTAGCGCTCCAGCGCCGCGACGGCCAGCCCTGCACGCCGGAGGATGGAAGCGGCAATTGCCGGGTCGCAGAGACCGTCACCCGCAGCAAGCGTGTCAGCAAGATGCAGATCGGCACTGTCGTCATCTGCGAGACTTGCCGCCATGCCGCCCTGCGCCCAGCCGCTCGAAGAGCCTTGGCCAAGTCCGGCTCTGGTCAAAAGAACTACGGGCTGCGGAGCCAGCGTGAGTGCCGCCATCAGCCCCGCCATTCCGCTTCCGACGACGGCGACACGGCCGGCAAGATGCCCGATCTCGTCGATCATATCGCAAGCATCCTTTCGACCGAGCGGCGGGCAGCAGTTGCGATCGCCGGATCGACGGTAACCTCGTGCCGGTTCTCCTCGAGCGCACGGCGGATGTTGGAAAGCGTGATACGCTTCATATGCGGGCAGAGATTGCAGGGACGGATAAACTCTACATTCGGGTGGTGTATCGCGACATTGTCGCTCATCGAGCATTCGGTCAGCAGCACCACCCTGGCCGGTTTCTTTTCGGCGACATAATTCGACATAACGGCTGTGGAGCCGGCAAAGTCGGCCTCCGCCACCACTTCCGGCGGGCATTCCGGATGGGCCAGTACCATGAGCCCCGAATGAGCTTCTCGCAGGTCGCGTACATCCTGCGCACTGAAGAGTTCGTGAACTTCGCAGTGCCCGTGCCACGCTACGATCTCGACATTGGTCTCCCGCGCGACGTTCTGCGCAAGGTATTCGTCGGGGATCATCAACACCTTTGGCACACCGAGCGATTCAACGACCTGCTTTGCATTGCCGGACGTGCAGCAGATGTCGGAAGCAGCCTTTACGGCAGCCGACGTGTTGACATAGGTGATGACAGGCACACCCGGATGAGCCTGCCTAAGCAAGGCAACATCCTGCGGCGTGATCGACTCCGCCAACGAACAGCCTGCCTCCAAGTCAGGAATCAGCACCGTCTTTTCTGGATTTAGTAGCTTGGCTGTCTCAGCCATGAAATGGACGCCTGCGAGAACGATGACATCGGCGTCCACTTCAACGGCCTTGCGAGCCAGGGCGAGACTGTCGCCGATGATATCGGCAACGCCGTGGAAAATTTCTGGCGTCTGGTAGTTGTGGGCGAGGATAACGGCGTTGCGGGAGCGCTTCAAAGCCAGGATCGCATCGATATCCTCCTCAAAGGTCATCCACTCGGCTTTTGGAATGACGCGGCTGACGCGCTCGTAGAGTGAGGATGCGGAATTCGTAGGGTGCACGCGCTTTCTCCTTATACTCTAGCTGAGTATATCCAGAGGAGAGAGATATTCTCTATTCGAGTTTATGTCAATTGCGGGAGAGAGGAAGTTTCGAGCCCGACAGGGCGCGTTCTTCCAGCACAGCGTGACGATAGCGGAAGAGTTTGGCCGGCCGGCCACCGGTTTCGCTGGTGACTTCACCGGTCTCCTCGATCAGTTGCTGCTGATCGATCAGTCGGCGGAAATTCGGCTTATGCAGTGTGAGGCCGGCAAGGGCTTCGACAGTGCGCTGCAACTGCAGGAGCGTGAAATTTTCGGGCATGAGCTCGAAGACGACGGGGCGGTATTTGATTTTGGCCCGCAGACGCGCAATGGCGGTAGCAAGGATGCGGCGATGGTCGGCGAACATCGGCCGGCCGGCCGAAATATCAGGTGGGGCGTGCCCCGCCTCGGCGACCAGCCCGGCTTCATACATCAATTCGTAGCGCTGCAGCGTGAGATCCTCGTTCCACGCCGCATCGTGGAGGCCAAAGGCAAACTCGACCCGGCGTTTTCGATGCTCGCGACGGGGCAATTCCACATCCGCCCAGGCTTGCAGCTGGTCGGAAATGCCGGAAAGGATCGCGGGTCTGCCGCTTCTGTGGTCTTCCCAGGGGAAATATTCGTACCAGCCGTGCCAGCCCGGCTTTCCTGCACCCGGAGCCGCCTGCTCGCGGACGAGACCAAGATAGCTAATCGAAATTGTGCGCCGCTTGGCGCTGTCATGGGTACGGTCGCGGTCGGCAAAGGTGTAGAGCTGCTCCAGATAACCGACGGGATGGCCGGTCTGGTCCTGAACCCATTCTCTGAGACCGGACTGCAGGCTTCTGTGTACGAGCTCGAACGGACCAGACGGCAGAGCTTCCCCTCGCCTCACCGTCATGACTTTCGGCTCCCCCTGAGTTACGGCGGTCAGCACGGCTATGAGTTCAGCATGGGCAAGTCCGACCGTCACGCGGGTCACATCTCCAATTGCGTACCGGCCGTCTTTATAACCAGCAGCGCACGAATTGGTAGAGCGCGACGCACCGCAGCATTCCCGAGCACGGTCCTTCACTGCAAAAGAAGACCAGTCTGGACGCTTATCGGCGCCGCTGGTAAACTACAACTACTTGTGCTTGTGCCGTGACTACCTCTCCTCCTAAAGCGGGATAATCGTCATGTGTCAAAATTCCTTTGGATCGCAAGAACTGGCAAGGGGCAAGTTTATAGCGGGGGTCGTCTCCTTCACCGCAGCGGTGTTCTTTCTCGCGCGCCCGGTGTTCACGATGCTTCGCTCCGGCAGAGAAATGTTTGCTGCAGCTCTCCTGCTCGGACTTTGCGCCACCGCGAACGCCGATGACGTGCTTTTCGAAAACGTTCGCATCTTCGACGGAAAAGGGGCTGCTCTATCGGAACCGTCGAATGTGCTGGTCCGAGGCAACGTGATCGCGGAGATTTCGACAAGCCCCATCGAGGCCGAAGGCGCTGAGCGCATTGCCGGTGACGGGCGAACGCTGATACCGGGCCTGATCGATGCGCACTGGCATGCGATGTTGGCTGCGGCCAGTCCGGCAGAGGTAATGGGCGATGTCAGCTTCGCCAGTATCCTGGCCGGCGAGGAGGCGACGGACACGCTGATGCGCGGCTTCACCACCGTCCGAGACGTGGGCGGCCCGGCGTTCGGCCTCAAGCGCGCGATAGACCAGGGCATCATCCCCGGACCGCGCATCTATCCGTCCGGTGCCATGATAACAGTGACCAGCGGGCATGGTGATTTCCGCCAGTTCACCGACCTGCCGCGGAGGGTCGGCGGTCCGCTCACCCCTATGGAGACGAGCGGGGGTGCCATGGTCGTAGACAGCCCCGACGAGGTGCGTTTGCGCGCCCGCGAGCAGCTCATGCAAGGGGCGGTTCTGATCAAGCTGACGGCGGGCGGCGGGGTGTCTTCGCCCTTCAGCCCGCTCGACGTCACCACCTTCACCGAGGCGGAACTAAGGGCCGCGGTTGAAATTGCCGAGAATTGGGGCACGTACGTCGCCGCGCACGCTTTCACCACGGATGCGACCCGAAAGGCTATCGCGGCTGGTGTGAAGTGCATCGAACACGGCTTCCTCATGGACGAGGCCACCGCCAGGCTGATCGCCGAAAAGGGCATTTGGCTGAGCTTGCAGCCGCTTCCCGAATTGATGAGGACAGGCCTTAGGGAGGGTTCGGTCGAGCGCGCCAAAGCCGAGGAGGTGTGGCCGGGCATCGGCAGGACATACGAACTGGCAAAGAAGTACAAGATCAAGACGGCGTGGGGCACGGATGTCCTCTTCTCCCGTGCGCTGGCGCGGCAGCAGGGAGCAATTCTGGCGTCGCTCACGCGTTGGTACACGCCTGCCGAAGCGCTCGTCATGGCAACTGGGACCAATGCCGAGCTGCTGGCACTGTCGGGCCAGCGCAACCCCTATCCCGGAAAGCTCGGCGTTGTCGAGGAAGGCGCGCTCGCGGACCTCCTGCTCGTCGAAGGCAATCCGCTGGAGAATATGGACCTGGTCGCCGATCCCGGCAACAATTTCAAAATCATCATGAAGGACGGCCTGATCTACAAAAACACGCTGGCCAAGTGAGAATTTGACAAAGCCGCCTGTCCTTCCGGATGCGCCGACGGCCTGCCGGTCG
Organism: Neorhizobium alkalisoli; assembly: GCF_002968635.1. Lineage (GTDB taxonomy): Bacteria > Pseudomonadota > Alphaproteobacteria > Rhizobiales > Rhizobiaceae > Neorhizobium > Neorhizobium alkalisoli. The sequence goes on from NZ_PVBN01000018.1 coordinate 53,112, forward strand.
TAGAGCGCCGCAGTTCATCGGAAGCAATAGCAAATGGCTTGAATGTTATGACCGCGCTTTGAACGTATGTTGTGCCGCTGGGAATTCCCGCGCACGAACCTCGCGGGCATATTCCTCGACAGCCTTGGAAACCCTTTGACCAAGCTCGTCATAACGTTTGACGAAACGCGGCGTAAAGTCGTTGAACAATCCCAGCATGTCATCGGACACCAGGATCTGGCCGTCACAGGCGGAAGATGCGCCGATGCCGATCGTCGGAACGTCGATCAATCCGGTCAGTTCGCGCGCGAGAGGTTCGACCGTTCCCTCGATGACGACCGCAAAAGCACCTGAACTGCCGATGGCGATTGCGTCACGACGAAGCTTTTCACTTTCCTGTTCGGAATGCCCGACCGACCGATAGCCGCCTGCGGTGTGGACCTGCTGGGGCATCAGGCCAATATGGCCGAGAACCGGAATGCCGCGCACGGTCAGGAAGGCGATGGTGTCGGTCATTTCCGCCCCACCTTCCAGTTTGATCGCGTCGCACCCCGTTTCCTGAAGAACACGGGCGGCATTTCTAAACGCAACTTCCCTGGATTCCTGATAGGTCCCGAACGGCATGTCGACAACCACGCAGGCATTGGCTGCGCCCCGCATCACCGCCTGTCCATGGGCAATCATCATCTCCAGAGTGACGCCGATTGTGGTCTGCATCCCGTAGAGGACCATGCCCAGCGAATCCCCAACCAACAACAGGTCACAGTGCGGATCGAGAAGACGCGCCATCGGCGTGGTGTAGGCGGTCAGGCAAACGATAGGATTGCCGCCTTTCATTGCCCGGATGCGCGGGGGCGTCAGCCGCTTCTGTCCTGCCACGGCGCTCATTCGACAACTCCTTCCAGTCTCTTGCGGGGGCCGGAGATGACCCTGTTGTCTAGCAATCTGGTGGAGCCGAAGCGGACAAAAAGCGCCACGACAACAGGTTCGACGATCGACGTGACCGGCCGTAACGTCGAAGCATCTCTCACCGCGACGACCTCGGTATGCGCCAAGGGTTCACGCGCCAAAAAGGCACGCAGTTTTTCCTCGAGCTCCTGCGGGTCGCACAATCCAGCCGCGATCAGCCGTTCGGCTTCGGCAAGCGTCTGCGGTACGATGACGGCAGCAGCGCGTTCAGCTTCAGTGAGGTAGACGTTGCGCGATGATAGCGCCAGCCCGTCGCTATCCCGCACCGTCGGCACGGCAACGATGCGGACCGGTAAGGCGAGATCTTCCACCATCCGTTTGATGACGATGACCTGCTGATAGTCCTTTTCGCCGAAATACGCCGCATGCGGCTGAACAATGTTGAAAAGCTTGCAGACGACCGTCGCGACACCTGCAAAGTGTCCCGGCCGCACCGCACCTTCCAGTTCGCCGCCAAGCTTCGGAACATCAACCACTGTCTCCATCGGGCGCGGATACATGTCCTCGACACTGGGGGCAAACAGGATGTCGACGCCCGCCTCCTCGAGCATGCCGCTGTCACGCGGCAGGTCGCGCGGATATCTGGCCAGATCTTCATTGGGGCCGAACTGCAGCGGGTTCACGAAAATAGAGGCGACGACGATCGCGTTTTCCGCTCTAGCGCGCTTTACAAGTTCCATATGTCCGGAATGCAGATAGCCCATGGTCGGGACAAACCCGACACTTCTCCCGGTCCTCGCAAGCTGCTGGAGATCTTCCCGCAGCTCCCCAATGGCACGAATGACACGCATAACCCCTCCATGATCAGGCTTGGCCAGGGCGGGTAATACCAACTTCTGCCTCGGTCAATGTGCGCCAACGATTAATAACGATTAGCATCCGCTGCGCATTGCCGGTGAAGAACCTCACCAGCGCGAGGTTTCCTTTTTCGGCATGACCGACACCAAGGGACTGCGCCTCAACCCAGCCGTCATCTTAGAGCCGTTCGGGACTGGAACCAAGCCGAGTGGCAAGTACTGTGCCCAAGGCAAGTGCGACACGTTCAACGCTCACAGTCCGACGCAATCCACCAATCATCACACAGTTCCGTCACCGGCTGGTTGACACTTGTCGTAAGACGTCATATCACATAGAAGACATTTGGAGCTGCCGGTGAGGAGACCCGCGGCGCAAGGGAGGATCGATCGTGAAGACACTTCTAAAAGTAATCGGGCCGGTTTTGCTCGGTTCTACGCTGCTTTCAACGCCCATACTTGCCGAAACGCCGCCCAATATGCTGGTCGTGGGTTTCTCGATGAATAACATCCTCACGCTTGATCCTGCCGCCATTACCGGCAAAGAAACCGTACAGGTTCTCACAAACATATATGACAACTTGGTTGCCCTGAATGCCGTCAACCGATCCCAGGTCGATCCGCAGCTTGCGGAGAGCTGGACGATAAGTGACGACAATACTGCAATCACCTTCAAGCTGCGCAGCGGCGCGACATTTGCTTCCGGCAATCCGGTCACCTCGACCGATGTGGTCTGGTCCTTCAAGCGCCTGATGAAGCTGAACCTCGCCCAGGCATCGTTCCTCAAGACGCACGGCTTCTCCGCGGCAAATGCGGACGCAAGCTTCACCGCCCCCGACGACCAGACCGTGGTTGTCAAACTGCCGAAAAAGGTCGATCCGCAGATTATCGTCCAGACGCTCGGCATCGTCGGCCCCGGTTCCATCCTCGACAGCAAGGCCGTCATGCAACACGACAAGGGCGGGGACATGGGTGCCGCATGGCTCACCAACAACTCAGCCGGCTCCGGCCCCTTTACCCTCGGCCAGTGGCAGTCAAACGAGCGCGTCACACTCGAACAAAACCCGAAATATTGGGGCGAGAAGCCCGGGATGCGGCGCATCATGATGCGGCATCTCGCTGAATCGCAAAGCCAGCGGTTGATGCTCGAAAAGGGTGATATCGACATTGCCTATTCCATGTCGGCCGCAGACCTCAAGGCACTCGAGGCCAACAAGGATGTGAAGATCCAGACCAACGGCGGCAGCGGTTTCTATTACCTTGCCGTGTCGATGAAGGACGAGAAGTTCCAGAAGCCCAAGGTTCGCGAGGCTCTTCGCTATCTGATCGATTACCAGGGGCTCAACGACAGCGTACTGCCTTATTTCGGCAGGCTCCGCGATCGCCCGATCCAGACAGGTTTGCTCGGCGCGCTTCCCAATGCCGGCTACAAGCTCGACGTCGCCAAGGCCAAGGCCCTGCTGGCGGAGGCAGGTTATCCGGACGGCTTCTCAACGACGCTGAGGGCGATCTCCGACGTCCCGTTCATGAGTGCGGCAACAGCGATCCAGGCGACCCTGGCTCAGGCCGGCATCAAAGCCGAGATCATCACCGGTGCCGGTGACCAGATCTATGGTGCAATGCGCGAACGCAAATATGAACTGATTGTCGGCCGTGGCGGCGGCGGCCAGCTTCCGCATCCCGACTCCAATCTGCGTGCAATAGTCTACAATCCGGATAATTCGGATCAGGCCAAGCTGACCAATTTCCAGGGCTGGCGAACGTCGTTCTACGATGAAAAAATCAACAAGATGGTCGACGAGGCTCTCATCGAGGGCAACAAGGACAAACAGCTCAAGAACTACCAGGACATCCAGAGCTATTACGCGGAGATGGTACCGGCAATCCAGCCATTCTCCGAGGTCGTCGACAGCGTTGGCTTCCGCGCCGACATCAAGGGACTGGAGCTGAACCCGTCCTGGTCGACCCAGCTCCGGACGGTCAAGAAAGAGCGGTAATCGCAGATGCCGCAGCGCTGCCGGCGCTGCGGCTTTTCACAATACGATATCGAGGTGCCTCATGGGAAACGAGCGTCTATCCGCTTTCACGCGGCAGGCCGGCACGATATTGGCGACTCTTGTGGGCCTGCTGATCCTGACTTTCTGCATCGGTCGGCTGATGCCGGTCGATCCGGTTCGCGCCATTGTTGGTGAGGAGGCCGATCAGGCGACCTATGAGATGGTCGCCGAGCGGATCGGCGCCAACCTGCCGCTCTACCAGCAGTTCGTCCGCTACATGAACGATCTCCTGCACGGCGATTTCGGCATCTCGATCCGTACGGGACAGCCGGTGATCAACGACATCCTGCATGTCATGCCGGCAACGATCGAACTTGCCACATTTGCCATTCTCTTCGGTGCCGGCTTCGGCATCCCGCTCGGTATCCTGGCAGCGGTGCGTCGTAACCAACCGGTTGATCACGTGATCCGCTTCGTCACCCTCATTGGCCATTCCATGCCGATCTTTTGGACCGGGATGATCGGGTTGATCGTCTTTTATGCGGTACTCGATCTGGTCGGCGGCGGCGGCCGTATTTCGGACTATTACATCGGCCTCGTGCCGGAGACGACCGGCTTCCTGCTGATCGATGCAATACTTGCGGGCGACTGGGAAGTCTTCTGGGATGCGGTCAACCATCTGCTCCTGCCAGCAAGCATCCTCGGCTATTCATCCATGGCCTACATCACCCGCATGACCCGCAGCTTCATGCTCGACCAGCTGAACCAGGAATACATCACCACTGCCCGCGTCAAAGGTCTGTCGAAGGGGCGAACGATCTGGCATCATGCCTTCGCCAACATTCGCGTGCAGCTCGTCACCATCGTGGCGCTTGCTTACGGCAGCCTTCTTGAAGGCGCAGTGCTCATCGAGACCGTGTTCTCCTGGCCGGGCTTTGGTCAATACATCACAAACAACATGCTGATCGGCGACATGAACGCGGTGATGACCTGCGTGCTTCTCGTCGGCATCATCTTCATCGCGCTCAACCTGCTCTCCGACGCGCTCTACAAGATCTTCGATCCGAGGACGCGGTAAGATGACAGCTAGCTTTCTCTCCATGCAGGATGTCGCCATGCCAGGTTCCCGTTCAAACCGAAATTCGGCTTTTCATCGGCTGCTGGCGGTCATCCGTGAACTTCTCGGCAACCCGTCTTCCGGGTTCGGTTTCATCGTCATCAGCATCCTGCTCCTGACGGCGCTCGTCGCGCCGCTGATCGCTCCTTACGACCCGAACGTCATCAATCTCGGACAGACGCTGCAGCCGCCGAGCGCCGAACATTGGTTCGGCACCGATGAACTCGGCCGCGATATCCTGAGCCGTATCATCTACGGCACACGCATCAGCTTGACGATCATCACCATAGTGTCGGTGATCGTCGGGCCAGTCGGCCTCGTGGTCGGGACGACCGCCGGTTATTTCGGCGGCTGGTACGATACGATCATGATGCGTGTTACCGATATCTTCCTGTCCTTCCCGAGTCTCATCCTGTCGCTCGCCTTCGTCGCCGCCCTCGGGGCCGGGTTGGAAAATGCGATCATCGCGATCGGCCTCACCGCATGGCCGCCGATCGCCCGCCTGGCGCGGGCCGAAACGCTGACCTTTCGAGGCGCCGATTATATCTCCGCATCTCGCATGCAGGGAGCGTCCGCCCTTCGCATCATCGTCAAGTCGATCATGCCGATGTGTCTTCCTTCCGTGCTTGTCCGCATCACGCTGAGTATGGCCACAGTTATCCTGACCGCCGCCGGCCTCGGCTTTCTCGGTCTCGGTGCGCAACCGCCACTTCCCGAATGGGGCGCGATGATCGCCACCGGCAGACGCTACATGCTGGACAACTGGTGGCTGGTTGCCTTCCCGGGTGGTGCCATCCTGCTCGTCAGTCTCGCCTTCAACCTGCTCGGTGACGGCTTGCGTGACGCGCTCGACCCGAAACAGCGATAGGATCTGCCGCCATGGACAACGCCCAAGCTCTTTTGCGGATCGAAAATCTCCGTGTCAGCTATCGCAGCGGAAAAGCCTATAACACCGTCGTCAAGGGCGTATCCTTCGATCTCGGACGTGAGCGGCTTGGCATTGTGGGAGAATCGGGCTCCGGCAAGTCGACGATCGGCCGCGCGCTCCTGAAGCTCCTGCCGACCGCCAAAATCGAAGCCGACCGGATGGATTTCGGAGGTACCGATCTTCGTACCGCCAGCGAAAAGCAGATGCTTGCGATCCGCGGCCGGCGCATTTCGATGATCCTGCAGGACCCTAAATTTTCGCTCAATCCAGTCCACCGGGTCGGCGACCAGATCGCCGAAGCCTACCGGGTTCACAACAAGGCCTCTGCTCAGATTGCCAGGCAGAAGACGCTCGAAATGCTGGAAGCGGTGAAGATCCGTGATCCGGAACGCGTGTTCGGCCTTTACCCCCATGAGGTGTCCGGCGGCATGGGCCAGCGCATCATGATCGCCATGATGCTGATCCCAGAACCGCAGATCATCATCGCCGACGAACCGACATCCGCTCTCGACGTCACCGTGCGCATGCAGGTTCTCAACATCCTGAACGAACTTGTCACCAACAAGGGCATCGGGCTCATCATGATCAGCCACGATCTGAACCTGGTGCGCAATTTCTGCGATCGCGTGCTGGTCATGCGGTACGGGGAAGTCGTCGAGGAACGGCCTGCGCGCGACATGAAGAACTGCACGCATCCTTATACCCAAGGACTACTCGCCGCCCAACCGCATATCGGCGGGAGCCGCGGGCCGCTTCCGGTGCTGAATCGAGAGGCTGCCTCCCGCGACACGAAAGAGGTGCATGCATGACCGCCATCAGCGTTCGCAACCTCTCGATCGATCTCGGTTACGGTCTGGCGAAGAAGCGCATCCTGGGAGATGTGAGCTTTTCGGTAGAAGCCGGGGAATCCTTCGGTCTAGTAGGCGAATCCGGCTCCGGCAAGTCGACCATCCTGCGGTGCATCGCCCGTCTTCTGACGTCCTGGGAAGGCGATATCGAGCTCGAAGGGCGCTCGATCAAGGACATGCCTTTTGCCGAATATTGCCGCATGGTCCAGATGGTCTTTCAGGATCCCTACGGTTCGCTCCATCCGCGCCAATCGATCCGCACCGCGCTGCAGGAGCCATTGCGCATCCATCGAATGGACCGTCCGTTGCAACGCATGGAGCAGGCCTTGACCGATGTCGGGCTCAACTCCGACTTTCTGTCGCGTTATCCTCACGAGCTTTCCGGCGGCCAGCGGCAGCGCGTGGCGATTGCCCGTGCGCTCATTCTGGAACCGCGCATTCTGCTTCTGGACGAGCCGACCTCAGCGCTCGACGTCTCGGTACAGGCAGAAGTGCTGAACCTGCTCGCCAATCTGCGTGCCAAGCGCAATCTCACCTATCTTTTCGTCTCCCACGATCTTGCCGTCATCGATCACATGTGCGAGCGGCTGGCTGTTATGCAGCACGGTCGCGTCGTGGAAATCATGGGGCGTGACGTGCTGGCGACAGGTCAAGCCAAGGATCCCTATGCCCGCGAATTGATCCATGCGAGCCTCGAATACGACCACGCCGTCTAAAGTTCCACATCTGGCAGAGGGAGGTCTCTTGATGATAACTGAAGGCGAAAAATCAAGTCTGTTCCCCGCTCCCCGGAACAGGAGGGAGACACTCAGCTCACAGGTGGTGCGCACCATTGCCGAGCGGATCAAGCTCGACAGGTATCCACGCGGATCCAAGCTTCCCACGGAAAAGGAGCTGATCGAGGACCTGGGCGTCAGCCGGACGGTCATACGCGAAGCGATCGCCAATCTGAGAGCCAGCGGCCACGTGTCGATCCATCACGGGATCGGCGTTTTCGTTCGCCAGGATGCGGGCGTGGCGCCGTTTAGGCTGGGTGACGAAAGCCTGATGGTGGTCGAGAACGTGCTGAAAGGGCTCGAGCTGCGCATTGGTATCGAGTCCGAAGCGGCCGCCCTTGCAGCAGAAAGAAGAACGCCGGCCGATATCGAAGCGATGATCGCGGCCTGCGAAGCCATGGATCTCGCCGCGCGTGAAGTGCGCAGGGACACGCAGGATGATTTCCGGTTCCATTGTGCGGTAGCCGCCGCGAGCCAAAACGAACATTTCTACGGGATATTCAACTATCTCGGGGAGACCTTGATGCCCCGCATGCGGCTCCAGGCGCACCAGGTCAGCGACGCGACCTTTTCGGCACACCTCGCCCGCGTGAACCAGGAACACCGCGCCATTCTCAGTGCCATCGAAGCCGGCGATGCAGAAGGTGCTCGCGCGGCCATGCGCAAGCATCTAAGCGATAGCCGCGACCGACATATCGAGAGGGTGCGACACGCGCCATGATCGACAGCGAGAACATGTCCAGCCTTGCAATAAGGCTGCGTGACAACCTCTCGTTTCCCTGGAATTTCGATCCAAAAGAAGAGCATTTTCAGGATTGGAAGGACCGCACGAGAGAGCGAGTGCGGAAAGTTTTGGGTGTTGAACGGATCGTATCCGCCGGCGGTTCGGTCATCGCAGAATGGGTTGAAGACGGCTGCATTGGTCAGGAACTCGAACTTCGCTTCTCGAATGGCGAGGTGACCGCCGCCTATCTGTTGCGTCCGGATACGAATGCGCCGACGCCAGCTGCCCTGCTCTTACATGACCACGGCTCCTTCTTCTCGATCGGCAAGGAAAAGATGATCCGTCGCCCGGGAGAGGCTCCCGAGATTGATGCCGATATGAGGCACTGGGCCGTGAGGCTCTATGGCGGGCGCCATGTGGGCAACGAACTTGCCCGGCGCGGTTACAGCGTTCTCTGCGCCGATGCACTCGGCTGGGGAAGTCGGAAGGGCAACGGCTACGAGGCGCAACAGGCGCTCGCCGCCAACCTCATGCAGTTCGGCATCTCGCTTGCATCGGCCATTCTTCTCGAAGACCTGGAAGCGCTCGCCTGGCTTCGCGAGCTCCCGGGCGTTGACCCAAACCGCGTAGCAAGCTTCGGTTATTCCATGGGCGGCTCGCGCGCCTGGCAGCTGGCGGCCCTTTCGGATGACGTCAAAGCCTGCGTCGCGGGCGGCTGGATGGGAACCCTCGCGGGCCTCATGCAACCGGGCAACAATCAACTTCGCGGCCAGTCCGCTTTCTGTATGCTGCATCCGCCGATCGCCGGGAAGCTGGATTATCCGCATTTTGCAGGTTTAGCAGCGCCCAAGCCCGCCCTGATCTTCAGCGGCGCGCAGGACCGGCATTTCCCGGATTCGGCCGCCCTGGCCGCGCATCGGCAGATCCATAGCATCTGGAACGCGGCAGGCGCCGCGGAGCAGGTCGAAACACGGCTCTGGCAGGGAGCTCATTGCTTCCCGGTCGAACAGCAGGATCACGCGATCAACTGGCTTGACCACGCCATCTGATCATTATCAGCATGAAAGAAGCCCGGCATCCATCGAGAGCCGGGCTTTTTTGCGTGCGAGGAACCCGATCGGCTTCCGGCGCCTCTCTGACAATCAGCCGACGAGATTAGCGTTGATGAATTCGAAATTGATGTCTTCGCCCAGACCCGGCTTGTCCGAGATGTGGACGAAACCATTCTCGTCCATCGGGTCAACGAGCGCGTTCAGATATTCGAAGCCGTCGTCATACTCCAGGAACGGATGCAGCAAGCCGCGCTCGTACCACTTGGCATTCTTGGTGCACGCCGCAATGATCAGATTGGGAGCGCCATTTCCGTGGATCTCGCAATTCATGCCGAAGGATTCGGCAAGATGCATGCATTTCATGGCCGGGCTAATGCCGCCGACATCATGGACGCCGGTACGCAGGATGTCGCAGGCTTTGCTGGTGATCCATTCCGCGCGATTGAAATGTTTGCCGTGAGCGCTTTCAGGCCCCAGAACCGGGATGTCGAGGTTTTCCGCAAGCCACGCATAGGAGGCTGAACTCTGCTCATCCATCGGTTCTTCGATCCAGTCGAAGCCAAGCTTTTCCAGCCCCCTGCCGAGTTCAAGCGCTTCGGTGCGGGTATACCAGTGGAACGCGTCGATCATCAAATGGATATCCGGACCGACCGCTTCGCGCACGGCGGCGCACGCCTTCAGATCCATCTTGACATCAGGCGCCCAGGAAACGGGCGGCATCCAGGTATGCAGCTTGATACCCTTGTAGCCGCGCTTGACGAGCGTCTCGCCGAAGCGCCCGTAATCCTCCGGTGTCGCCAGACCGTTCTCAAGTTCGTCGCCGCACATGATCGAACCATAGGCGGGAATCTTGTCGCGATAGCTGCCGATCAATTTGTGGACCGGCATGTTGAGCTTGCGGCCGGCCAGATCCCAGAGCGCGCAATCGACGATCGCCAGCGTCCGGTCAGTAAGTTGGGCTGCGCTGCCCCGCTGCCAGTGAGCAAGATCCTGCCAAAGCCTTTCGCGCGCAAACGGATCCTCGCCGATCAGCACCTTTTTGACGAACTTATCGATCACATGCGGTCGCACGATTTCCGGCGGCGCGAAACAATAACCTTCCGCTCCATCGTCATCGACGATCGTCAGCAGCGCCATGTTGACCTTATGCGGCGGGCCGGGATGGGCGTGGCCGGCTGTGTCCTGATGACGGCGGGTGGTGTGGGAAAACACCCGCACATTGACCTCTGCAATCTTCAATCAGTTCTCCTGTCAATAAGCTGAAGGCGATCCCCGGCGTTCTGTTGGGGCCTGGAGACGCCTTGAAACGGTGAACCGGGTCCATATCGCTCAAGTTAGCACCTGTCGGTCGTCGAGGCGCAATCCGCCTCCCAACAGATTGAACCGCATTGATCCGGATCTGCCATCTTATAATATCTTACCAGTCAATGTTATATTATAAGATAGGAAGTGAGCGTCAATGAGTTTTTGGGCATCTTGGCACGGCGGACCGTTTTACCCGTCGATTTAGACGCCAGCTGGAGAGGCAGGGCACCTTCTCTGAAGTTTTCAATCAGGAAGTTGATGCAAACGTTCGTCATGGGGTGGTTTTGGATACCACAGCTGCCGAGGATAGGGCAGGCAGTTGGCTGCTCAGGCAGCGGCCGCTCATCGTTGAAAACCGCGCCTCCGGATCTCACACGATCCCGCCCCAGGGCAAAGGGCCGATGGCCGAAACGAGAGCGCCGTCTCTATCGCCCATGCGCTCCGGCATGGCTCTCGCGGCTCCATGATAGTATAAGTAACTATTGTCATAATATGACAATCAAAGCCACAAAATAAGCCGGCGCCCTGGACATTGCAAACATAACGAGGGTGGCAGCATACAGAAAGAGCGCCGGGAATTCCCGGCGCTCGGTATCAATCTCTTCGCGGTTATTGAGGACGAACTGCGCCGTCGTAGTAGTCACCATTGTCGATCATTGGAGATGCCGGGTTATCAAGACCCCGGGCGCCCTTCATCGGCGGATAGCCGTAGCGGGTGACGGAAGGGATGCCCAGTGAATCCGTCGTGACCGTCAGGTAGTCGTGGTGGCGAGAGACACCCTCATAATATTCGCCTTCTTGTGCAAAGGTACCGCTTGCAACGGTCGAGGCGAACAGAGTGGCGAGGATGGTGGAGATGACAGAGTTTTTCATGGTAGTCGTTTCCTTTTTAGCCTGATCGGCCCCTGGTGCGACCCAGCCGATCGATGTCTTGAATGAACTGTACGGATGCTTGACTTTCGAGTTTAGTTCCGTTCGTCGCCCGCAAACCGGTTGTCACGATGAGTTGGGGCACGAACCTGTGCCACGTCCCGCGTGACGTCTGCCTTTGCCTCGACTTTGACGACACCGGCCTCAGTGGCGAACGAGACCTCGTCACCAGAAGTCAGCCGGTGGCCGTCATAGGCTAGGACATGGCCGGCAACCGAAGCCATGCAGGCCGCAGCGACGAGGAATGCAATCTTCTCTATGGGCACGGTCATTTTTCACTCCATTGTTTGGCGAAGCCCGCTTACCGCGGACGTCGTGTTTGGTTTTGAGTCAGGCGAAGACAGCAGTCGCTGTCATCAATTTCCCGAATGACTGGAGGATCTCTCTCGGCCCCGTTGAACGGTCTGGCCGAAGCTCTCTAGGAGCTCTTCATCCTTCGGAGACGAAAGCAGGCGTGAGGAGCCCCCTCACCGGCATCAAGCGTTTGTGGCGCATATTATGCCCCCGCCGATGGATCGGTTGCCACCCGGGACGACCCTAAAGCCAGCCAGCCGGACTGTGTTCTCTCACCGTCTTTCGTGAGGGGAATTTCTCCCGAACCCGTCATCGGGCCGCCAGCACACCGTTAAACTTCCGTAAAAAATTAGGGCAGTAAGAAAAAACGCTGGAGAGAATCTGATCGAGTATAACTTTGCGCGTCGATTGGACCCGCAAAGCCATTCTTGCAACCGATGACAATCCAAGGGAATATTGCTGCCTGAATTGCTGTTCCGCGACATCGACAATATTAAAGTCTAAACGTAAATAGTAGTCATCTTTTTTGGCGATACTCAAATCGCTCAGCAGAGTTTTCACCACGCCTGAGGGTTCATCCACTCGACAAGTCGGTTTCGTTCTCTTTCCCACCTTGACCCAGCTCGATCTCACAGGACCTTGGGAAGTATTCACAAGGCTTCCGGATACACATTGCCATTTGCTCAGCAATGATCTCACTCCGGTTCGAAGCGCCAGCGGCCTTAGCATCGTCCCGACGCTACCCTATGCGGAATGTGGACAGCTTGACATTGTGATTGTGCCAGGTGGTCCCGGGCACTTGGACGCAATGACCGATGAGCGCCTTCTTACGTTCCTGCGTGACCAGGAACCTGGCTGCCAACTGGTCATTGCGATCTGCACGGGCAGCTTGGTGCTTGCGGCAGCAGGCCTGTTGCGCGGCTATGAATGCACCACACATTGGACGGCGCTGCATCGCCTTTCCGCTTACGGCGCCAAACCCGTTAGTCGCCGGGTCGTGTTCGACAGGAGGCGTGTAACCGGTGGCGGGGTCACAGCGGGCATCGACCTTGGACTTGTCGTCGCCGCTAAACTCTGCGGAGAAGACGTGGCTCGGAAAATCCAACTGCAAATGGAATACGCACCGGAGCCGCCGTTTGCAGGCTCTCCCGAGACGGCTGATGTTGCAACCGTCGCGGCTCTGCAGGATATACCCCCGGCTATTGCAAAGCGGATCAGGGAGATCGATGCGGCCGCCCTAGCGAGACTTGCGACGATATGAGGGGAAACCAAAATTTGCCCATTCGCGTAGGACCTGCGTCGCTGAGCTCATGGATCCAGTCGCGGCAATACTCTCGTCGCAAAGCCTGACTTCTGCGACCGAACTTTCAGGAGGAGCTGGGGGAGGCCCGCTGCGTGAAGTCCGGGTTCTATGAATATGAGCTTTGTAGGATAGTCGCCCTTGTCGACTCCCTCCGGAAGCTGCGTTGAAGCACAGCCGAGCGGCGGGCGGCAACGTGACGGTTGGACGCGACCCCTTCGAACGCCACCCCGACTTCTGCGCGGTCGTGTTCCGTCACGCTTTCGGCGACGATCGGTTCCCCGGTGCTTGCCACCAATAGATAAGGGTGTCGATGATGCGCCAGCTTGCTGATCAGCCGGCGGCGTTTTGCCATCGCCTCCGCCAGCTCCTGCATCTTCGGAACCACGTGCAGGACATCCCGCGCCAGCCGAGCTGCGGCACTGTCTTCGAAATGGAACCGGGACAGGCGCTTTATCTTTCCGACGCGCAGTCCTGCTTCTTCGTGAACGGACACGATGTCGTTCACTCCGGTGGGCATCCACCCCAGGCCGAACATTTCTTTCTCTTCCTCGCGAAGAGAAAGAGGTACGTCGGGGTCGTAGACATAGTGGCAATCCATCAAGAGACCGCCGGGTCTTAGGCAGCTCGCCACCGTTCGGTAGAGATCCAGCGGCCGGTCGAAAAAAACAACACTTCCCCCGCATATGACGACATCCGCCTCCGATACGACACTTTGAAGCGCGGCAGTATCGGCGCATGAAAAGATGGCCGTCGACGCTTCCAGCCGTGCCGCCTCGCGCGCGACCTCGATTATCGCCGGATTCGGGTCCACACCGATCACTTCGGCTTGCGGAAAAGCCCGTGCGACCCTGCGGCTGATCCAGCCGGTATTGCAGCCGAAGTCGATGATCTTGCGTGATCCGCTGGGAAGCACTGCAAGAATCGCATCCATCATTGCTTCCCCGCCGGGCGGTACGTTCTTCTGTTTCAGAGCTGCGACGATCGAGAAATAGTAGTCCTGGGAAGAGAGGGTCTTCATGGGTGACACACCTTGCAATCAGGGCTCTTGGGAACGGGATGGAGCGAAGCACGGCCTATGGAGGGATTGAAGAGCCAGCGGTGGCCGCGCAATGAACTGCGGTGGGTAAGGCGTTCGATGGCGATCTGTGAAACCGCAAAACAAGCGATCAGGGCATTATCGGCCGGCGCCCGTCGACCTACGACACCCGTGTCGTCCGATGCTTCCAATGTCGAACAACAGAAAGGGCAGGCATCATCCGGCTGCGCCACCAGTGGTCCAGCGACACAAAGAGAACCGAGCTGGCCGATATGCAGATAAGGGGGAGGCACAGGTGCCGTCGCGTGATATTCCGCAAAAAACTGGGGGGCTAGAGAAACGTTGTCCTCAGCGAGTATCAGAAATGGTTTACGCGTACGGGCCAGAATGAGCCGGGCAGCCTCCGCCCCATCGGCAAACTGGGTCATGATCGCGACGGTGGCAGAAAAGCGGGAGGCAAGATAAGTTGCCAATCTATCGCTCTTCAATTGACCGATATCCTCTGCAGTAGCCCAGGTCAGTCGTTTCACGTTGCTCTCTTCGATATGGTCGCCATCCACCAGGAAGAAGTTGCGAGCCCCGAGCGCGGCAAGCTGGGAGGCGATCTGGGAGCCGAGGTTTCCGCATCCGACGATGACGAAATCCGTGTCGTGAACGGCATCGAAGAGATCGGCATGATAATCAAAGGCTTTCATCACCATTCACCTTGCTTGGTCCAGTCGGAGACTGCTGACAATTCACAGGAGCCACGTTTGTCCATCACGCATCCTCCATCGTCGAACTCGGTGTCCCGGCCAGCGGGACGTCTCGGATGTCACGCTCATCGGGAGGCTGACCGGAGGCTTTTCGGATCATATGCAGTCGACCGTCGTACCAGAGACTGAGACCGCTGCCGGTGCTCTGCAGCATTGGGCGCCCCATTCTCGGATCGATGGGTTGCTCGCCCCGCAGAAGCACCTGCCCAAGGTCCCAGGCCTGGCGATCCACGACACACAGTCGCTGCGCATAATAGGCCTGGCGCCGAGCCGCTGGCTCGCATTCCAAGAGCCGGTCGACAAGCGCCAGGATTCCGGCACCCCAGGATGGAATGGCGGCGATGTCCCGGAGGTCGAGAAGAACATCGCCGCCCAGACGCTCGATCCCCTCACGGGCGATATCGATGAGCGGAATTAGACGGGCAGCATACGCAATAACAAAGGCAGCTTCCCGTGCACGGTGCTCAGGCGGTGCTCTGAAAGGCAAACATGCGATGCGAACGGCGCACTCCCAGGGAACGGCGTAGGCCATGTGCAAGATGCTTTCGAGCGTCTGTAAACTATGCGTGTATGGAGACACGTACCGGAACTCGGCGGGCAGCGATGGCGCCCCCGCGGCCGTGTATAGCCGCAGCAGGACATGCCCCGCTTCTCGCAGAAGTTCCGCGGCAGTCGCCGGATAATCTTCGGCGTCCAATCTTTCCTGCGACAGAACTACGACCGCACTCCCCGGCAGATCCTCGGAGCTGGAGAGGCAGCTGGTCGCACCGCGCCGAATGCCGATATGAAGTGTATGGACGCCTGCGGTCAGCCGGCGATGGCCGCCGGGATCGACGGTCGCCATCAAAGCGATCGCCTTCTCCAGATGATCGGAGACCCGGTCCAAGTCGCGGTCGCTCATCCTGGTATATTCAAGATCGGGATCGACCGGCAGACAATGAGCGATACGTTTGCGCATCGTTCGGCTCGCTGCCAGGCTGTCGGCCAGAACAAGACCGATGCCGCAGGTAAGTCGCCGAACCGGATGGCGTTCGATCGCAAGATCCTGGGCCACCAGATCAGGTTGCAGATTGTAATCCACCACCTCAGAACTGGCACCATCGACGTACTTTTCCAGCCCCCGCTGAAGCTCATCCATCCACGCAGTCAGAGCGGGAGACCGGTAAGGGTCGCTTCGCACGGGCAGGAACGCTGAAACAGGCAGGAACGTGTCGGCATCACGATATCCACCCTCCGCAAGGCCCGGAAAATAACTGGCCAATGCTTCGACCCTTTCGCCGCAACCCGGCAGTTCCGACGCGGCTGCAAGAATTCGCGCATAGCGAGGTAGCCGCTTCAGCATGTGGCCGGTTGCAGCTGCGTTCACGGAACCGGACTTTGAAAACAGCGGATTGCGCTGAAGCAAAGCTCTGGCCTGATCCGCCAATTGCTCGATCTGATAAGCAGACATCTTAACTCTCCTCACCTCTCCGAGCTTTCGAACCTCATCATGAGGCGTGCCGCTTCAGAGAAGAACGGTTCTTGCCAGGACCGACCGCACCGGCGACCATCCCCTTTTGAAACCACGATTTCGACTTGTCTTGCGTTGAGAGGAGCTTCTTGCGGACCCGTCATCGGCACGCCAGCACCGCGTTAAACTTCCGTTAAAAGGTAGCTTCGGCAACAAAAAAGCCCCCCTTTTTTGGGGGGGCCTCGATTTTGGCGGCTTCGGCGAGAACTGGCGTTACGGCGTCAACACCGCCGCAACAGCCGCAGCTACATCCGGTAGGCCAAACCCAAAGAAATAGCTCATCTCGAGAGCATCTTCGCCGTCGGCATTCATGCAGTCGGCGGTCAATGCGCGTATTCCCGGTGTCACCGCCGCATCCAGCCGTGCCGTGGCCTGAAGAATTGACTTGACTGCAGGGCCAGAGAGTCGTGCGTCGCCGTTAATCTGGCTCTTATGGGCCCGTTGGATCAAAGCGCAGATACCGCCCACCTCCGCAGAGGCTCCGGAAGTGCCCCCGAACGTGGTGTAGTAACCTCCACCGATGCCGGGGTTGGCGCCGAACGGCACAACGGAAGACCACGGATCGGCACCCCGGTTGTAACCGAATGAGCCGGGAAGATCGGTCGTCAGCAACGAGAAGTGAGAATACTGATATTCCCGCAGTTCGAATGCCTGATGATCATGTTGCGCCGCGAAAGGGGACAGGCGGTCTATGCGCAGCTGATGACGGTTGAAAACTTCACCGTCGTCAGACGGCGCGACAACCGTAAGGCCCTCTCCGTAATTGCTGTATCCTGAGCGGTAACCCTCGACGGTGACCGCTCCGACAGCGATGATCCCGTTATCATCGGCAGCCAGATTGGCCGGATAGATCAACTGACTTTCACCGCTGTTTCCCGCCGCACAAACGATTGGAATATGCTGACTGATGGCAATGATGAGCTGCTTGAGGATATGCCACGCTCTATCAGGGTTTGATCCCCTTTGCGGAGCTTTGGGCTCCAGCTCGACGCCTCCCTGCTCCGCGAACGAAATACGGGCAAACAGATCGGCGGCAATCTGATTTTTCCAGCGTTCGAGATCGGCTTTCAACTCGTTCTTTGGAATGACCCGGCTGCGTTTCGGATCGGGCAATCCACGGGGCAAGACGATTACATCGACACCCTGATGATAGGCGTAGAGAAATGCAGCGATGAATTGCTGGACATCGTCCTCGAAAGAGGTCCTGATCGATATCAGACGCGAGAAGGGATCGACACCGAAATAGGGAAGAACGTTGCGATTGGCGCTCGGGCATGGCGTACTGCCATCACCATAAAATGCGCTCTCCGGGAGCTCCGGCGGCTCTCCATTTTCCGCGGCTACGGCCGGCTCGCCGACGATCAGGCCGGCGCAGCAGGTGCCGTGCGGAGCGAAAAGCGACTCCGGGTGGAACAGCCGGCGGATGACGCCCTCCGAAGCCGCATATTCCGCGACGATATCTTCGAGATATTCCCGATCATCGTTGGACAGGCCTAGAGTTCCCAAAGGCGTGATATCAAGCCCGGCGAAGAAAGCCTGCTTTTCCTCAAGATCGAAGGACGTGGTGGCATCGAGGATGTCGGCGACACGCGAGCCGTAACGATGGCTCGTCAGGTCGATCGACGCTTCGCGGTCAAGCCGCGTCGCCAAATTCGGATGATCCGGCGCTACCCCTACATCGATCAACGCGACCCGCGCTGGATGAAGGGGACCGGCAGCCGCAATCGTATCCCAGACGCTTCCTCCGATCTCCGGGTCGGGGACGGGGCACGCGGCGGTCTCGTCCTCGGACGGCGGTACGATTGGCGGTGAGCCATAGTCGGCATCGATGACGCCCAGAGCCGTCAGATGCCAGAGATAGTAATAGTTCATCGGTGCGGCTTGCGGCGCTTCCATGTCGACAGACGTCATGAGCTTCGTTCTCCCAGAGAATTAAATTGGCCTCAAACCCACTCGTCATGGACCGCCTGGAAAAGCGGACCGAACGCGTCATGGAGGTAGGGCGCGAAACGGCGAGCCAGATCCCGGCCGGCTTGCGTGTCGCTTGGATAATGCAGGCCTGCCCATTCGCGATTTTCAGCGACGTTCTGCGCGAGACGGGCAAGTTCGTCCGTTGCAGGATGTTCGGGCAGTATCGTCGAGAAGGCGAATGCAATCGAAAAGCATTGGAAGGCATGGTTGCTGGGATAGGACTCGTGAACCGGCACGGGCAGGAGCGGCCGCAACAGGGGTTCGAACTGGTTGGGTCGAAGCCTGTTGAACTGGCTCTTGTAGAGGAGCCCGACATATTCGCAGGCGGTCAAGATCGCCTGAAACAGCCCCTCGGTCTGTTCGAAGCCACCGATATCCTCGATATACAAAGCGCGCGTGAATTCCGAGACCGAAGTGGTCGCCTCAGCCTGGATGTCTGGCAAGCGCCTCGCCCGCTCGCGATCGCGCCGCTGCATGGAAAGCAGTACTGCTGCTTCCAATCGGGTGTAGTCCGGGCCGGGTGGCGGCGAGATGTCGAGCATTTCCCAAGTGAAGCGCTGCGCCGCCGTGAACGCGTTGCGCGATGGCTGCTGGTGCAACCGGCGCAATTCGAATGCCGGAATGAGTTGCGATACGCCGAGACTTGCGCCGTCCATCGTCGACTTGTTTTTGTTTTTGTTCTTATTTTTGTTTTTATTCTTGTTCTTGTTCAGGGTGGCCTTGTTGAGTACCGACTTGTTCGCAACGCTACTGAGGACCGAGGCAGCTGCCATCGTCGCCATCATCAACGGGGGCTCATCTATAGGGTTATCGTCCTCAGCTGAAAATGCCGAAGCAGGAGGAACAGGGGACGATGGCTGCTCCACCGTCTCAGGAAGTGCCTCGACAGGTCTCGGCTCGCAAGGGAGAACCGTGTCTGGTTCAACTTTAAATTTATAACAATTCAAAAATTCCACAATCTTTGATTGTGGATCGAAAGCTACTCCCCCTACCATGCCCCAGCCTCCTGAAATGAGATCGTCGTGAACGTGTTGTCTTAGCGAATTCTGGCACCGGCCTTGATCAGGCCGTCGAGCAGCAGCTTTCCGCCGCCTGTGTCGAGCAACGGATAGCCAGTGCCGCGAAACGACGTTATGGAAAACCCGTTTTCAACCTTATCAAGCCGCTCCACATATCGACGGGCTACCTCCAAATTGCCCGCGTGAGCGTGGCTGGAGGCTAGATAGCGCAACAGGCTATTGAAGTTCGGCCGGGAATGCAGCGCATCCTCGCCGGCCGCTATCGCTGCCATATGGTCACCCGCCAGCCCGGCGCTGATGGATTTCGTCGTGTCGAAGTAATATTTATGAGGGCTGTAGACGCCGAGTTCCTGAACCCACCGCGCCATTGCGCTCGCCTTTTCCGGCTGCCCGGCATAGCAGTGCAGCATGGCATAGAGGTCCCACCCCATCGGCAAGGCCGGGTTCAGGCGGATCGACTTCTCGAACAGACCGGCCGCATAATCGTATTCCCGGAACAGGAACGAATGCACATGTCCGACCAGCGCCAGGGAAACGGAATTGTTCGGATCGAGTTCAAGAGCCTTTCGCGCATAGGCCTGAGCCTCTTCGATCAGATGCGCATCCAACGCACTGAAGCGCTGCCCGACCTGGAAGGTGCGGATGAAGGACAGCCAGGCAAAAGCGGACGCTCGCGGCTGGTATTGAATCTGCTCCTGCAGCCGTGTTTCCGCTTTTTCAAGATCGCCTCTCGAAAGGCGGAAGATCGCGTTGACCGCATCGATGAAGAGACCATCTCTGGTCATGCGACTGTCGCTGGCGCTGATCTCCTGAAACAGTGACAGCTGGTCGACCGCCTGGCTGATCAGTGCCGCCGCGATCCCGTATTCGGCCCGTTCCATCTGGGTGCGTCCGATCATACGGCTGCCGAGCCATATGATCCGATTATCAAGCAGGTGCTTGATCGCCAGCTCCACGAATACCATGCTGCCATCGAACGTCAGCCGCAGTTGAAGGCATAGCGGAAGGCCCATCTTTCGATCCGGTTGACCCAGGTGCGGATCGAAGGACAGATCGGTAATGCCAAGACCCAATCCGTCGAAGATCGCCTTGGCGAGCAGGTTCTGGAACTGCAACGCCGCGATCTGCCCGCCGTCTCCCGCGCCGATGACAATGGGTGGCTGGAGAGCGACGGTCCACTGAAAATTGTCCGGCGAAGGCGGTATATCCGGGTCATTGTTTGCCGCAGCCGAGGGAATATTTGGCGTCCGCTGGTCGGGCAAGCCTGTCAAAGGCAGCAGCGCTGATTGCGTGCTGACGTCGCGGCGAGGTTGCTGCCGTGGTTCGAAGACATCATCGACGCGCCCTTCCTCGATGCGCCGATACCAGTTCTGTCTTTCGACGGTCAGCCAATCTTCGAATTCGGGATCACGGATATCCATGCCTTCGAGCAGTTCGTCCGTGATCTGATCCGCCAGGCGCTCGCTGCGAAGCATCTCGTCGGTGTCGAGCGCGATGCGGTCCATGTCCAGCCACACGGTGTTCTTGTCCGCGATGATGAGATCGCGAGACGAACCTAGGGCTTTATGAATATCCAGAAGGGCCTGTCTCAGGCTTGCAGCCGCCTGATCTTCCGACCGGTCGCTCCACAATTTGTCTCTCAACCAGACCCGCGAACGAGATCCACGCGCAGACAACGCAAGCATTGCCAGAATTGCCTGGGCTTTCTGCGATCTGGGTGTGGCAGATCTCCCTTTCCCGTCGACGAGACTGAAAGGGCCGAGCAGGTACATCCGGAACCCTGCATGTTTTTCATCCATGCGATCCATCGGTCCAACTCGTGTTGTGCCCCTCTCGATGATCTCATCGAACCTGGGCTGCCCGTCCGAGAGACAGTCTGACACAAAAGCCGCCCTTGACAAGAGAGCTACGGGCGTAGCTGTGATTCGGCAGTGCATGCCAGCGTTGTGGCCATCGACGAATTGAAGCATGAGAAGCATCCCTGGAAACCGCAATCCTCCCGTAGCGCGCTGCTGTCAAAGCAGCGTCAAAACAGCGTAAAAACGGAATCGACGGGCTGCATCGACGCGGCGTGCAGCATCTTCACCCAAGGCTTCGGCTTGTGGATCAACCAAGCTGATCCGGGAGGGCGGCTCTGCTCATTAGTCTAAACAGGAGCCGACGCGTTGCGCAGTCGGCGATCGAGTTCATCTTGTCGCCATGCTGGCGACAAGATCGCTGAACCTTTCGCCCTGGATGCCGACATGAGCCCTCAGCAGGCTGCGGGCCTGCTCGACGTCTCCGGCAAAGATTGCAGCGACAATTGCGCTATGCTCTGCAAACGAAGTCGACAGACGATTGCGTACCCGCAGCTGAAGCCGCCGGTAAGGGCGCAGTCGGCGGTGCAACTGCGCGCATTGCTCCTCGAGGAATTCGCTGCGGCTTGCCGCGTAGATCGCCTTGTGAAACGCCTCGTTGTCGTAATAGTAGCCATCGCTGTCGCCGGCTCCGGCCGAAATCTCGCAGCGCTTGTGCGCAGCCGTGATCGCGTCGCGAGACTCCTCGTTCAGACGGCGCGCCGCCAGCGAGCCGGCCAAGCCCTCCAGCTCGGCCATCACCTCAAACATTTCGTAGATTCGATGAGGCCCGGGATCGATGACGACAGCGCCGCGTCGCGGGCGGATATCCACCAAGCCAATGGCATTGAGCTGCATCAGTGCCTCGCGCACTGGGGTCCGCGAGACGCCAAACCGGGTAGCAAGCATGGTTTCGTCCAACCGTGCCCCGGGGCCGAACTCGTTGGAAAGGATAGCATTTTCGATTTCGTCTCGTAGCCACCGCCCAACACTTTCGGACATTCACTCCGCCTCCATAATGCAAAAAATGCGATCTTGTATGCAAGATTATTGACATTGTGCACGCTATGCCTCAGTTTAGATACCACATTATCGACAAGACTGAAATTGGAATGCTGACGAATGGACGGATGTCCATTGCAAACGGAGGAGCGCAGGCATGTCCGGGACCTCTTTTTTCAGTGATATGCTGCAGGGCATTACCGACCGCGGCCGCAAACTGCTGTTTTCCGGATCGCGCGCCCCAGCCACCGTCGCCGAGGCCGATCTTGAAACTCTCTGTGAAATGCTGCTGTCGACCCGTGGCGAAGCGTCGGGCATGGCCATCGCCGCGGAGATTTTGGAGCGCTGGAGCCGCTTTGATGGCACGGAAGCCCAAAAATTCTTGCAGATGCTTTCCGACAAGTTCGGCGCTGATACGGCTCAGTTGGACAAAGCCATAGACAGATACCGCAGCGACAAGAGCCCCTCGGCGGTCTTTGCGATCCACAATGCGGCCGAGCCGCGGCGGCAGGAGCTTCTGCGCCGTCTGAACCTGGCGCCAAACGGCACGGAAAAACTTGTCCGGATGCGCGAACAGCTCCTTCGTCTCAAAGACCGGCGGGAGGACTTGCGCGCAATCGACACGGATTTCGCCCATCTGTTCGGGTCCTGGTTCAATCGTGGCTTCCTTACACTCAATCCGATCGACTGGTCGACGCCGGCACACATCTTGGAGAAGATCATCAAATACGAGGCAGTGCACGAGATCGGCAGTTGGGAAGAACTGCGCCGCCGCCTGGCGCCGGCCGATCGGCGCTGCTTTGCCTTCTTCCATCCTCGGTTGGTGGATGAGCCGCTCGTCTTCGTTGAAGTAGCGCTTACCCGGTCCGTGCCGAGCACGATCGGCGACGTGCTGGACGAAGGCCGGGAGCACATCCCTGCCAATCAAGCGACGACGGCGGTCTTCTACTCGATCTCCAACTGTCAGGACGGTCTTCGCGGAATATCCTTCGGCAATTTTCTCATCAAGCAGGTCGTCGAAGACCTGCGCAGAGACCTGCCGGGCCTCAAGAATTTCGTCACGCTGTCCCCCGTTCCCGGTCTTGCCTCGTGGTTATCCAAAGCACGCGGCGCGCAAGCCGATCCTTTGTTGACGGAGGAGGATCGCACGGTGCTGGCGCTGCTGGACGACCCGGCCTGGGCAAATGATGCTGGCAAGGCAAATGAAATCGAGCGCGTCTTGCTTCCGCTCGCTGCGCACTATTTTCTCGTCGAACGCACGCCGGAGGGCCGTCCGGTCGATCCTGTCGCCCGCTTCCACCTGGGCAACGGAGCTCGCCTTGAAAGGCTGAACTTCCTGGGCGACCGCTCGGCGAAGGCGATGCACCAGGCGCATGGGTTGATGGTTAACTACCTCTACAAGCTCGAGGATATCGAGGCCAACCACGAGGCTCTGGCGCAGCGCGGCGAAGTGACCGCGTCGCCGGCTGTCAGGAATCTGCTCAGCCGGGACCGGGAATATCGCCGCGGCGCAGTGAACGAGCAAGCTTCGCGACCGTTCGCGCAGGGCGTGAACGCCAAGATCGGAGGAGGACGCACATGAGCAACCACCTATTTGACGCCATTCGAACAGCCGCCCGCGGCGAGTCGCCGTTCATTCGGACCACAGGTGGTAGGACTTGGACCTATAACGACGCACTTGCCCTTTCGGCGCGCATTGCCAGTGCGATCGACACACTTGGCATCCGTCCGGGAGACCGGGTCGCCGTTCAGGTGGACAAGAGCGCCGAAGCGCTGATCCTCTACCTGGCTTGCGTGCGTAGCGGTGCGATCTATCTGCCGCTGAACACAGCCTATACGCTCGCGGAACTCGACTATTTCTTCGGCGACGCCGAACCCAGACTGGTTGTCGTTTCTTCGGTCATGCGGGACGGCGTCGAGAAGATCGCCAAGCCTCACGGGGCGATCGTCGAAACGCTCAACGCAGACGGCACCGGCTCTCTTCTCGATCTTGCAAAAGAGGAACGCGACGACTTCGTCGATGCCTCGCGCTCGGCCGATGATCTCGCGGCGATCCTCTATACCTCGGGAACGACAGGGCGTTCCAAGGGAGCGATGCTGACGCACGACAATCTGCTCTCGAATGCCCTCACCTTGCGCGACTACTGGAGGGTTACCGCTGACGATCGGCTGATCCATGCCTTACCCATCTTCCATACGCATGGACTGTTCGTCGCTACCAATGTCACACTGCTCGCCGGCGCCTCAATGTTCCTGCTGTCGAAATTCGACCCGGACGAAATCCTCTCGCTGATGCCGAAAGCAACGATGATGATGGGCGTGCCGACATTTTATGTGCGACTCCTGCACAACCCGGGCCTCGATCGAGATGCCGTCGCGAACATACGGCTCTTCATTTCCGGCTCGGCTCCGCTGCTCGCCGAAACGCATATCGAGTTCAAGAGCCGGACCGGTCACGCGATCCTTGAGCGCTACGGCATGACTGAAACCAACATGAACACCTCCAATCCCTATGAGGGAGAGCGGATCGCCGGAACCGTGGGCTTTCCCCTTCCCGGCGTGACGGTACGCGTCACCGATCCCGCGACCGGCACCGAGCTTGCCGCGGAAGAAACCGGCATGATCGAGATCAAGGGCCCAAACGTCTTCAAGGGGTATTGGCGGATGCCGGAGAAAACCGCAGCGGAATTCACGTCCGACGGTTTCTTCATCAGCGGCGATCTCGGCAAGATCGACGGCCAAGGCTATGTCCACATCGTCGGCCGCAGCAAGGACCTGGTGATCTCCGGCGGATACAACATCTATCCCAAGGAGGTCGAAGGTGAGATCGACCAGCTTGAAGGTGTCGCCGAGAGCGCAGTGATCGGTGTCCCGCACCCTGATTTCGGCGAAGGCGTTACCGCCATCGTGGTCTGCAAGCCCGATGCGGCGCTCGATGAAAAGGCGATCCTTGGCGCACTGCAAGACCGCCTCGCGCGCTACAAGCAGCCGAAACGTATCATCTTCGCCGATGACCTGCCGCGCAACACGATGGGCAAAGTCCAGAAGAACGTCCTGAGGCAGAAATACGCGGATCTTTACGCAACAACCTGACCCAGTCCGTACGCTCTCCGGGAGGGAGGCGCACGGTTTTTTACGATCTTGAATAGCACGCTAGCTACCGACGCTGGAGGCGTCGGAGGGAGGGGAACCATGAGCATCGAAATCCTATCAATATTGCTCCTTATCGCCATGTTTGTCATCGCGACGATCCAGCCGATCAACATGGGAGCGCTGGCTTTTGCCTGCACATTCGTGCTCGGCTCCCTGATCATCGGCATGAAAACCAGTGACATTTTCGCCGGCTTTCCGAGCGACCTCTTCCTGACACTGGTCGCCGTCACCTATCTCTTCGCCATCGCGCAGATCAACGGAACGATCGACTGGCTCGTCGAATGTGCCGTGCGGCTGGTGCGGGGCCACGTCGCCTGGATCCCCTGGGTGATGTTCGTCGTCGCCGCCATCATCACCGGTTTTGGTGCGCTCGGGCCTGCGGCGGTGGCTATTCTCGCTCCGGTGGCGCTGAGCTTTGCCGTGCAATATCGCATTCACCCGGTGATGATGGGGCTGATGGTCATCCATGGCGCCCAGGCCGGGGGTTTTTCGCCGATCAGTGTTTATGGCGGCATCACCAACCAGATCGTGGCCAAAGCCGGCCTGCCCTTTGCTCCCACATCGCTGTTCCTTTCCAGCTTCTTTTTCAACCTGGCGATCGCGGTGCTGGTTTTCTTCGTCTTCGGCGGCGCGCGGATCATGAAACAGGCACCCGCCCCCACAGGCCCACTGCCCGACTTGCATCCCGAGGGGGTGTCGGCCTCCATCAGGGGTCATGGCGGCACGCCAGCAAAGCCGATCAGAGAACACGCCTACGGGACGGAAGGCGACGCCCTTCAAGCATTGCGCCTGACGCCAGAAAAGATCTTCACCTTGATCGGCCTGACGGCGCTTGGTATCGGCGCCCTGGTCTTCAAGTTCAATGTCGGCCTGGTCGCAATCACCGTCGCCGTCGCGCTCGCCCTCATCTCGCCGAAGACCCAGAAGGCGGCGGTCGACAAGGTAAGCTGGTCGACCGTGCTTCTGATCGCCGGCATCATCACATATGTCGGCGTCCTGGAAAAAGCCGGGACCGTCAACTATGTCGCCAACGGCATATCAAGTCTCGGCATGCCGCTTCTGGTCGCGCTGCTGCTCTGCTTCACCGGTGCCATCGTTTCCGCCTTCGCCTCGTCGACGGCACTGCTGGGCGCCATCATCCCACTTGCTGTTCCGTTCCTCCTGCAGGGCCACATCAGCGCTGTTGGGGTGGTCGCGGCGATCGCGATCTCGACGACGATCGTCGATACCAGTCCGTTTTCCACCAACGGCGCCCTTGTCGTCGCCAACGCACCGGACGAACAGCGTGAGCAGGTATTGCGGCAGCTGCTGATCTACAGCGCACTGATCGCGATCATCGGACCGGTGATTGCATGGCTGGTCTTCGTCGTGCCTGGTCTCGTCTGACGAAAGGGCGGTCGCCCACACGCCACCTTCCTTCTCAAGACGACGCCTTGCCCGCTGCTTTTTTCGATCGGCTCCCCGGATCTCGCCTCGATGGGGCGAGACAGGGCCTCACATGGGGCCTGCGATACCCTGTTGCTCGCGCCGGGGGGCCTGGTGTCTAGAAGGTAATTTGGACTTTCATTGACTGAGTTCTGTCTGCTGCGAGGTTGAAGGCTGTGACGGCGTCCTGGAGGGGGAAGGTTGCGGTGAGCAGCGGTTTGAGGTCGACGCGGCGGGTGTTG
>NZ_PVBN01000019.1 GCF_002968635.1 Neorhizobium alkalisoli
TCGGATGCGGCTCCCGACATAAACGTCAATGGGGTTCGGCTTCTTCTGGTCCATTACGAAAGGCCCTCCGTCTTCATCGAAGACTGATCCAATCGTGAAACTATTTCAACTAGTGCTCGAAAAAATAGTCGTGCCAAAAGCCAGATTGTCAGACGGCCACCTGAACACCTGTTCTTCGGCTACGTTGCGGGGCGATTTCAAAAACAATGAAATAGATGCATCTGAAGCGTCGGCCAGTTAAATCCGCGACATGAGAGGCGCAGATGAATGCTATCGAACTTGCTCTATGGGAGGAGTCCTGCCACTGCTCCGAACTGCCTGACAAACCGATGATGGCTGTGGCATCGGCGACGGGTGCCTGAGAATGCTATCCAGACAGGCCCGAATGTTCGGCGGTGGGCACTCATTCGGAAACCCGCTACCGGCCATCGACAACTGCCGTAGCGACAGCGCCATGTGGCGCGTTGTGGTTGTCGCGGCCCGAAAGACGCTGACTTCGCGCCCCGCTATCCGACAAAATGGTGCTGGCTCAATTTGCCGGCAGGCGATGAAGATTTACCGGAAGGTCGAAAGCGTCGCTTCCGGTGGGACCGTTCGTCTCCGCCATCTTGGCCATGCTGTCCAGTTCGACGGACATGCCTGTGACGGAAAATTTGTTCAAGAGCGGCAGTAGAACCGCCCCGAACAAAAGGGCCGTGAGTACTGTGACGAGGGCGCTGAACGTGGCACCTTCGAAAACAGTCGTTCCTACGGCATACTCCGCGAGTCTAACCGCCCAAACGAACACCAGTTGGGCGAGAATAATGGTGAACAAGATCCAGCTTTTGTTGTCCGGTTTGCGCAGAGAACCCCATCCGCCGGGGATGGACTCCGCAATTCGCAGCGCATAGGTTTCCGCGATCGTCCACTTGGGATCCAGCGTGTGACATCTTGTAAAGGCATCCTTCGCTTCCGTTAATCGCTTTTGCTTCGCGGCGATTATCCCTTCAAGGAAATAGGCCTCTGCTTCGATAATCGGGGTCGTCAGGACGGTCCTGAGCTCGGCGTCCGCCTGAGTTAGATAGAGTTCCTTCTTAGTCTCCTCGAATTTCTGGATCAGAACCCGCACAAGCGCGCGCAGAAGCCTGGATCTTTCCGACCCTTTGGCAGTCTTCAATGCCAGGCGTGCGGACGTTTCGGCTTCATCGTATCGGCTGCAGGCCTGAAGAGCAGAAACTAGCCCATAGGTCGCTACTGGATGCCTCGGCTCAATCTGCAGCGCGGCCTGATAGCTTTGCGCTGCTTGCTCCCATTGCACTTCGCTCGCGCGCAGATCACCTTGCTGGATGAGCAGGGCCGCCGAAAAAGGCGAATAGATGAGGGCATCGCTGAGGACAGACTGCGCGCGCTGATACTGGCCGAGAAACGTGTAAAGCGCCACGAGATCTGGCTCAAACCGACGAAGAATGTCGAGTTCGATCGACCGCTTTAGATAGATCTCCGCGTCGCGATGATTACCCTGATTGAAGCAAACAACGCCGAGGCAACCGAACGCCTCAGGGCTTTTGTGAAGAATGAGGGCTTCCCGACACATTGCGGCTGCTTCGACAAGTTTCTTCGCTCCACCCTGCTTCTCCAGCGCCCAGGCTAGATTGACCTTGTTAAGGTCGTCTTGCGGCGCGCGCGCTACAAGGGCGCGAAAGATCTTCTCAGCCTGGCGAAGCTCCTTCTGGGCAAAGTGAATCCACGCTTTTTCGGCCTGTAGCCCCATGCTGACAGCGAAGAGCGTGGGGTTTTGTGCGAGAACCGCCGCTGCGTCTGCCAAGCGGTCGCTTTGTCGCAGTGTTGCTACCTTTCCCTGGAGGGCCGCCTCATTGTGTGGCGCACTCAAAAGAACTGCTTCGAAGGCCCGTTCGGCCGCATCAAATTCGCTCCTGCTCGCATGAAGCCATCCGATTTCGATACCTAGCCGAGGTGTCTTTCCATATTTGCCAATCGCGCGGCTGATAGCAGCGTCGATGTCGTCAAGAGCGCCGAGATGGCGCAGGGCGAAGATGAAAGAAAGATGGTGGTCCTCCTCAGCCCTACTGTGACGGAGAACAGCCTCAAACCGCGGCCGCGCCTTTTCAAAATCCCGTTGATCAGACCAAATCCAGGCACCCTCGCAGAGGATTCCCAGACAAGGTGCAAGCCCAGTATCTTGAAGGGACTTCCAATGTTCCTCTGCTGCGGAAAAATCCCGCTGCTTCCGCAATGCAGCTATCAAACCCTGATTTGCTCCCTCGTCCAAAGGGAACCTACGAAGGAGGCGGCGAAACCGAGCCTCAGCTTTTTGAAACTGATCCCGCTCCTGCCTGAACCAGCCTACCTCACAAGGAAAACGGGGATTTGTGGAGAATCGTCGTAGCGACCAGATAAGCCGCTCTTGATACTCAATGTCCTTTGCCCGGTCAGGATACTTTCGCAAATATTCGAGCAGCAGCAGGAGAGCATCGTGGCGTTGTTCTAGTGCCAATGTACTTAGAAGCTCCAGTGCATCGTCGTACTTGGAAGACTGCCAAAGAGCCTTGGCACGAGCGATATCCGGGGCTTCCGACTGAATTGCCACGTTACTCATGGGACGGCATCTCCGACCTTCGTTTTCCTGACGCCACCCCATCGCATTCGCTCGATACAAGAAGGCCTCCTGTATTGCCAACTTTGCTTAGAAGGGCCCCTTCCGCCGCACCTGTCCCGGAAGTGGCGTTTTTGCGAAACACGAAAATCACCCTTAGTTCCTGAATGCTTCAAACAGCTGTTTTGTTCTTTCGCCTGATTGTTCGTAAGCTGCGTCCAGGTCGGTTTTAAGGGCCTGCTTGGCGACAGGATCTAACCGCCGCCAGCCATCTTGCGCGGCGAGTACCCAATTGTACCGGGCATCATTGTTTTGCGTGGACGCGGCGCGCGCGATTGCAAGTTTTGTAACCTCCGGGTCGCCGAGGTCAAATAGGAACTCTGTGGCGTAAATCCGCACAGTGCGATCGGGATCCCCGGCCAAATCCAGAAGCGCATTTCGGTTTTCGGACGAAAGAAGCGGAGAGATGATTGGGCCCTGTTCTTTGTTTCGGCGCAGCATCTCCGTCAGTGCTACCGCGACCCCGAGCTTCGTCCTATAAACATCGGGGTCAGCATTGAGAAGTTCGACGATCGCAGGGACCTGCTCTGGTCGAGCCGACGATAGGGTATTTCGGGCAGCGCGGCGTACTTCGGTAACGTCGGATTTCAGGTCGGCGCCTGTCTTGGCGAGATCCACGTGAGCGGACATTTGGTTTGGCGAACTCTGCTGTGCGAACGCATTGCTGACCACCGAGAGCAACCCGGTAAAGCTCAAACCGCGTCCTCCGGATGCAACTTGCGGCGCGCAGGGATCAGCGCGTCTTCCGCCCCAACGGCCGACCACACGTTCACTCTGCCGCTGATCAATTACCTCCCATGTTTCACCTGCCTTGCGGACCGACCAGTCCAGCGGCCTGCTCGCGCCCATACCGAGTTCAATGCAACTCACGGGAATTCCGATGGTGACCAAGGGTGCGGTTTCCTCGTCTGGAGGCTCCAGTCTTAAAGAAGCGTACTCAACTTCCTTAGTCTGGTCGCCAAACACCGCAAAGGAAAAAAGGTCGGGTCTGCTGATCGTAGTGCTTACAATCACGCTTTCACCAAAAACCAGAGAGACCTTTGTCGGCGGCGCAGGGACATCCCGAACGTAACCGCGCGCATAATCCTTCCCTCGAGCCGCTATCGTGTCGATATCACGCTGAATGTCCGAACTTCGCTGGTGCTCCAGGAACCAAGTAAGGACGACAGCCAGAGCCGCAACACCTGCAAGAATGAAGACTTTTCCGCGGAGCGTGGCCTGACCACCAAATGCTGCAAGTATGATTGCAATACCCGCACTCAGCAGCAAACTTCCGGTAGCTTGGAGCCTCCAGTTGCCAATGTGACCAATCAGAGCTCCGGCAACCAAGACAAGACCCATCGCCATCGCCAGCCACACAAACGGCGTGATTTTCTCTGGGAAGCTGATCTCAATCAGCGAGAGTTGTTGCGCAGTGTTGGCTCGGGTTTCCAGCTTAGCCGGTTCATCAGGTTGATGGTCTGCCATCTCATATCCCCCAGTTCATTCTTAAGGTATTGGCTAAGTCAGCCTGGCCCGGGTAAGCCAGCCGGTTACTGCCTCTGTCTTCTGCCCGGTGGCGGTCAGGAAGAGATCGTCACTGTTAGAATCCTGAAGTGCACGAAGCGCCTGTTCGATCGAGACGCTTTGGGGAGAGAAGCCGAACTGAACGGCGTCGGCCGCGTTGTTGCTAGCCTTGAGGTAGTCATCGATGGTTGCCGATAGTCCCTTGAACTTTCCCGTCTCGTCAATCCACTCTGCCGGGACATTCTTGCGACGGATAATGAAAACTGGTGAGCGGGCCTTATCGAAGACAATCACACGCGTCGTCTGGTCGTTGAAGAGTGAATGGACCTCTGACATCAACGTCGAGCGTACGCCTCCCCGATCCACTTCCAGTTTCGCGATTTTCTCGTAGGGAATCATGCGCGATGAGGCGGGCGCGAGATGCACGTGCGGCGGATTAGCGGCGAGGAGCGCCGCCTCTGATGCCTGCTTAAAGCTCTCGTTGGTGAAATAAAACGCGAGGACCGTTCCCACCCAAGTGGCGAACACAGGCAGTGTCGCGGTAAAGATGCTCATCAGAATCGCGTCGAGCTTTTCTCGAATCGGATTATTCGAAACTGGTTCAGCCGCCAGTCGCCAGAACACGATGATCAAAAGCGCTGAAATCACAGTGATCGCAAGGGTGCCTCCGGTCAGCACAATCGGAGCGATCCGTTGCCGCATCCAAGTATCCGCGGGGCCGGCGTTTGCCGCAGCGCTTTCAGCCACTTTTTGTGGGCCGATTGCATGTCGGGCAACAATTACAAGCACGCCTGACAACGCTACAATTCCCGCAAGATGCGCGAGTTTCTCGAATCCGCCCCACGCCACAGTGGGCATATCGAGTAAGATAAGACTTGCCGCAAAGGCAGCGAGACCCACCAAAAGCGGTAGATACCGACGGACCAGTTCCTCGTTGCTCATGACGCCCTCATATTGCTCATCTAAATCCTGAACTTTCAAAAGGCAGGATAAATCCCTCAGCCGAAATTCTCGGATTTCATCCCCCTGAGTAGGCGCTCATGTACCTTCGCAGCAGCCTCGGCCTTGGTTATGACGCCGTCCTGATTGACATCCAGTCCCCGGTTTTGCGAGTACGCTTTAGTGCCTGCTTTGAACAGCACATGCCCTTCTGGTTGACCTACGGCAGCCGGTAGTAGAACTGCCATATAGAGGTCGCTAAGGGTCGGCATCGGCCTGTTGCGGGCAATGGACCTGAGGTATTTCTCGACAAAGTCAAGCTGAGCGACGGCTGACATTACGGCCAACTTGTCGGTCGTGGTTCCAAGTCCCTCCGCGGTGTCGGGCATAAACTGGATGAGGCCAGTCGCCCCACTGCCAGCGGCATTTCGAATGTCAGGCGCGAAGGTCTCGCCGGTTTCGAATGCAATGACCGAAAGCAGATGACTTGGATCGCATCTCAGCCGTGTTGCGATTTCGATTGCCTTTGCCCTGAATCCGGGACCGGCCTTTCGCTCTGCCGTTGCGCCCCAAGCGACAGAAACAGTTGCTACGCCCTGCGGTGAAGATGCGCGAGCGCGCCCCTGAGGTCCATCCCCGAAATCAGAATCCTCCTCAGGAACCTGATCGTCCATACTTCCGTTGAAACTAAAATCGGGGAGCGTCATTCCAAGTTCTGCGGCCGTCTCGGGACCGACAATTCCATCATCCGCGTTTGGACCGAAAACCTGGCTTTGGAAATCTAAAACAGCCTGGAAGGTCGTTACGCCGAAGTCTCCGTCGTCCTCTATCGCGCGGCCGAGCTTTGCGGCCAGCCGTCGTTGCATCTCCGCAACCAGCGGCCCTGATGAGCCCATCCTCAGTATCACTGTCTTGCCTTGGAGCCGTGTTCTGATGACTTGCTGTACCTCAGAATAGTCAAAAAGAACGTACTCTGTTTCTTCCTGCATCCCGGCACCGGCCTTGAAGGGTTCAATGAACGCAGCCCATGGCCCTCGCTCACTACCTCTCTCCCCTTTTCGCACAGTTCCGGCGACGACTTGGCATCCCACACTTGAAAAGCGAGAGTTTGGGATCTGGCCTTCCGGTCCCATATGAAAGGCGCAATGGATGTTGTCCCCTGCGATCCGACCGACTTCCCAGCGGTCACCCGTGTCGAAGTCGACGTCATCTCCTGTCCGTTGCAACGTGATTGCGCATTCCTGCAGGAGAGCCCAATGCCCAGACGCTCCTTCGGAGCGCTTGTGGAAGCCAGGCCGATACGATAAATATCGTCCTCGCCCCATTTGGTTGACACCCACTCCGCCTCGAGTGATACCTTGTTGAACAGCACTGAAAAATGGGACGGTTGACCCCGGAAACAGTGCGAAACCTTCGCCTGGTACCCACTGGCCGATTGCGCAGTTCATAGTTCGGTAGTTCACAGCGCTTTGAGAAACCTCGTGACTGCGCCCAAATCCGGTTCCTGAACGATTTACCGGCAGGCAGCCACGGATCCCGAAGATGATGATTTTCCCCGGTCTGAAAGGATAGAGGGATCGCTTCCACAGCCCTGCCAGGTGTTCTTCAGAAAGAACAAGCCCCTCGCCGGCAGACGCGAGCGCTCTGTCCCCAACATCTGCCATGCCAGCATTGGCGGAACCTGACACGGGTGGCACCGATAGGTCTTGCGACGATGATTGACCCCCTTCATGTTCGGTCCCGTCGTCCTCAATTGGGGGCTCAGACGCCCTTTCGCCTGAAACTTCTGAACTGCGCCCAAGGGCCTTTGTATGGGATCTATCAATCTGACCGCCAAATGGCCCCGAAAGGGCGATGCCGGTGAGGGCCTCGATCTTCTTCTTAAGGTCGCTGACTTTCTTTGCCGAAATGGCAACAATGCTGAGTTTTATCTCGTCGGACAACAAATCCAGATCGACGAGCGTGGCACGAAGTGTTTCTTTCAAGGCGGGGTCAGTCTCGCTGTTGAAACGCGTCACGAGCTTCACCCGCTCCTGGTTGAGCTCTTGTAGTTGTTCCTGCAAAGTCGGCATGAAACCCTCCGTTTAAGGCTGCTGGCTAGCCCGGCTCGCCTTTATTTGCTCGGCAAGCACGCGTATCTCCCCAGAAGCTTCGACGAGGCCATCGGCACCAACCCCGCCCTTGGCCGCGCTCTCGGCAGCAAGCTCCATGGCCACTATGGTTTGATCAATCAAGATAACCCAACCTGCGAGTGCCCGTCGGTCCCGTTCAAGATCGACAAGGTTCTGAGGCGAAAGTCCGCTGTTAGAAATAGTCGAACCCGGTTCGCGATAACGGCTCATCATCAGGTCGTACATCGCGGGAGTACCGTCCCTGATCGCTGTAAGCAGGTCTCTCATCGTCGGGAACCCAGCCACCAGCTGGTGCCTGAATTTCTCGCGGCCGGCGAGCGTTGCGATTTGTCGGAATATCGGTAGGGCAACAGCCACCGCAGCCGAAGCGGTGCCAAGGAACGTCGTCGCGCTGGGAGCGAGTGCTCCTTGGCCATGAGCTGTGGCCATCGCCGTTCCCGCGGCATGCAGGTTAGTTGAGATCACATTTAGACGATTTGCCAAGGCAGCAGCTGACTCGCCGTTCGCCAAACCGCTCAGGGCATTGTTGTAGGCTTTGATCGACTGCAGCGAGGCACGGAAGGACATTGTGAGCGGCGGATCGCCGACGTCGAGGTAGTAGCGAGCCTCATCGGGGTCAAAAGACAACGGCGCACGTCTCACAAGGAGCCGGCGTTTGACGATCCGTTCCGCCGCCGCCAAACGATCGAGAACGTCGGTCCCCTGTTCGAACTGCACCTCTGACGCCTGGACATAAGTTTGGAACTCAGCAACACTCGAGGTGCAAGCCGACAAGAAAAACGCGGTCACAAGGACATTTATGGCTAGGAGAAGGCTCGTGGGCCGAAACTTGTTTCCGCCACTGCGGCTGTTACAGCACTCGATCCCATATGCCGGTGATTGGTTTGACCTGCTGCCTGGAATTTCTGGCGTAGATAGCGAAAGTTGGCACCCAGCCGGACGATAACACCATGCGCCGCATGTATCCAGTTGCTGCTTTGGGCGTGTCGGCCTCTGCATATCCTTCACCACGCATCATGGATGATCACGAAGTCGCGATCATCTCATTCGCGGAAGTTGAGGTCCATGCAACCGAAAGGAGTAGATATATGACAATTGGTTAGGTTTAATCTATCAACGGCATTAGCATTCGTGGTAGGTCTAGACTTTATTATTCATTGCTAAAAAAGACAATCCTGATAACGTTCCTGCGTTGGCCCATCAGCTAGAGATTGTGCAGATCTAGCAATCGCATTTCCCACGTAGGGAGGGTCTTTATCATGATTAGAGTGTTTCTTTTGTTGCTTAGCCTGTGCGCAATTCCCGTGACGGCGGCTGCGCAATGCAACCCGGCAGTACAGCAGTGCCGATAAGGCCGCCGGACTTGTGGCCATTCCCATGCCTAACCTTGTTGCGCTGCTCCTAGGAGCAGCGGTGGTTTTGTTTTTTTCATACGAGCGCTTCAACCGCGTCACTTACGAGGGCGGCCGGCAGTTGCAGCGTCTCGTCAACCTGTTGTCGCCGGACAAACTCCGTGCCCGGCGCATCGTCTTGCATGCCTATGCATTTTATGCCGTCACATTGTTGCTTATCTACTTCTTCCTTTGTGCCTATGCCGAACTGCTGCCTAAGCTCGGCGGACCGGACCTTGAAGTCGGCGCAAGTCAGCTTCCCGTGACTCCTGTCGACGCTGCGGCCACCAGCACCACGGGCTTTGCTCCGGACGATGCCAGGGACGCCATCCCGTGGACGCAGCCGCTCTCGAGCGCGGCAATGCCGGCCGTCGCACGTGCGTACGATATCGGCATCGACTCATCCGTATCGCTGACAATAGCGCTGATCATGGTTGGCCTGGCGCCCACCTTTCCAATTCTGCGCAGCTTCGAAGATTGGATGCGGGCTGCCGCGCACCGGCTGGCAGGCATACCAACGCGCGTCATTGCGGCCGGTGAGGAACTCCGTCGACGTCATCTTGCGATCACCTTCGCCTCAGATGGAGGCGTCCTTGACAAACCCGCACTCCTCATTCCCAGGAGCGGCTGGGAGCGCATGGCCTGCTATTATGCAGTAGCAAAGGATCAGGTGAGTGAACCCGAAGACTTCCGAGCCGACCTCGAACTGATCTTCGCTCTTTCGGCCTGGATACTCGACCGGAAGCTTAAACTCGGGAATATCTCTGTTCGCGAGCGTTTCAACCATCTTGAGGAGGAACTCCGCAAGCGCAGGGATCAACTGATTTTGGCGTTGGACGACCGGTCAAACTACGAAGGAGGCAAGTTTAATGAAGCCTTGGCGCCGGAAGGGAGCGGCGGCCAAGGAAGTCTGGGGGATCGTAAACGTGCAAGCTGGGAGCGACTCGTCTCAGACGCTGACGACCTCGCGGACGATCTCTGCATCTTGCTTTGCACTCTATGTGGAACACGAGATCATATCGAACTCCACAGCAGTATCCGACGACGCCTCCTCAAACCCACAAACCCTCGCCGCCAGAAAGCTGGACGAGTTCCTTGGCGAGCTTTTGCGCCCCACGCCGACGACAGGATATCGAAGGTCCTACGCCACAATGACATCGCTCTGGGTGCTCGGTGTCGTGATATTCGTTAGCTTGGTCTGGAGCGTACTGCCTGGAAAATTTGAACACGAACTTGTCTGGAACACCCCTGGCAGCATCTATTCGCGCGCTTTGAGCATCAGTTTTTATGCCTTCAACAATTATTGCATTCCGATGATCGTGACGCTCGCACTTCGGGACGCAGGGCTCCAGTCCCATCGTTGGCGCAACATCTCACAAAGTCATTGGACCTCATGGCTTCCGCAGGCGGTCATCTTGGTCTTCGTTTCCTGGGCAGTCGCCACAGTATTTGTTGTCGGGTTGACTCTTTGGAAAACGGGTTTGGATGCAGGCTGGGACGCCAATGAATATAACGTTTGGCTGACGCTGCGACGGACTTTTGAATATAATGCGCCCACACCTCTCCGCGGTGCCGTCCTGGCCCTGATCGTGATTGTCTTGCTTGATGCATGGTCCTCGCAGGCACGTATTCTTTCCCGAAAATCGCGCCGCCATTCAAGCGTGATCTGGGCAGCAAGCAGCGCGATGATCATGGGCATGTGCGGCGGCGTGACCCGTTACATTACCTCATGGGCCAGCAAATCGACGGCGACACCTAGCCTCGACGACATCGATCGCGGCCTAATTTTTTACTCAGCGATGTTTTCGGCCCTTGTAGGTTTCTTCGTCGTTTTTTGCATCGTCGAGGCGCTTTTGCACCAGCACAGCAACACAGAGCGCTTTCGCGGGACAAAGACATCCGCCAAAACGCCTAAAGCAACGATTGCGGAGTAGCTGATGCGCGTCTTATTCGTCACGCTCATATTGGCCTTGCTTTTGGCACAGGCCCGCGCCGAGGCAGCGCGTAGCGAAACTCTGGACCGGGATCAAATCAGCGTCGGGGTCCGTGATGATGCCCGGCCGTTTATATGGCGAGATCCTGCCACCAACGACTATCTCGGTTTCTATTGGGATATATGCGCAAGTGCAGTTGAGCGCGCAGGCTACCACCTTAGGAAGACGGACGTCGACTCAAGCCGGCGAGCCGGGTTCCTGAATACGGGTGAAGGCGACTTCGACCTTCTCTGCGATCCCACGACGATCACGCTCAAGCGGATGCAGAATTTTGCCTATAACGGTCGGGCTCCTCATCTTGAGTTTTCGCCGATAATCTTCGTCGCCAACGGCTCTTACCTTCAGCTACAACGAGGCACAAATGCGGCAAAGGCAGCAGGGATCCTTCCGAAGGATGCCCCGGTTAATCCGTCATGTGACGCCATTATCAAGTGGCTGGAAGGCTTGGGAAACAAGCCGCCAGAAGAGTGGACCTGGTATGCAGCGACAGACACGGCGAGCGCTCCATCCGTGACGGACGGGGGCGGCCTGCTCGGTTGGCTCTCCGACACCTTTGATGTGACGCTTAGGCAGTCACCGGAAGGCGTTGGGGAGAAAACTAGGGCGTTCGAAATTTGGGGCTATGTCAAGGGGTCCACCATCGGGGAGACGCTCAACGATCAGGCTCCACGCCGATCGAAGCCCAATTGGGTGATCTGTCCATGGGAAAGACCATCGCACCAAAAGGCAGCGGAAGACTTCTGCGATGGTCGACTTGCACGTTATTTCGGGGACGTTGACATAATCAAAGCGGCGGTTGCGGAATACGGCGAAAAAACTGCCAAAACCTGCCCGGCCGACGAATCCGCAACCACCGTGGGCAGCTATGAGCCCTATGCCTTCGTGATGTCGGCGCATCATTTCCCCGACTTCCCCGAGCGCCTCACTCTAGCGCTTTACGAGATGTTTGAGGACGGAACTATCGAGCGGCTGTTTGCAGGTCATTTTCCAAGAACAAAGAAATCCCAACACCTCAGCACATTATTGAGGATCAATCGAATCCCGGCCGGGGCTGCCGCACGGAACGACTGATTTTCTTTGCATATGAACTGACGCCCTGTTCGATAAGCTAAGTACCTGACAAACCGGCGTTGGAATCTATGGGCTTTTGGTTAGTCCAGTCTAGCCAAAGAAGGCGCTGACTTCTCGATTGTTAGTGTCCGATCAACAGAACATGGAATGTGCATCCGATGCAGCGCAACCGAGCCTGCCAACTCGCCAAGGGCTAATCGTTCCGAAGCCAACAACGGTGAACAACGTTGGCACACGTATGGGAGATCGTGGTTAGCTTCAGTTTTGTCCGCGCAGAAGCACGAGGAGATAATGACTGCCCGCAAGGGAGCGCCGAAGGGGCGGACCTGCCCCACTTTAGGTACTATACGGTCGAAGCCGCCAAGTTATCTATCCTGACATCTAGAAACATACTTGCATCACCCGGTTCGCCTCACTGAAATCGTGACGCCGCACCATTTCTCCCCCGGCATGTTCAATGGAGGGGGCGTCCACCCCATCGCTCACGCCTTGAAGGGATCTGAACCTACGACCCAGTAATAATTTTTCGTACCCAGAGGATTATCTATTTACTTCAGAGGCTTAACTAATCACAATTGAAGCTCGTGAGCTGATGGATTTACAGGGTGTTTGCACAAAACCTCATGTCTATTGGAACGTGTTAGGAAACACCGTACGGCAAGGCGTGAGCGTTGAATGCTGTTGGCTCTAACCTATCCAAGTCGTTGCCGATCATAGACTGTCCAGCCAGCAGGGTGACTTCGTATAGTCCGCAGCATCCCGGGACTTACAATTGGGGCTCAGACTGGCGGCCGTCGCGTCCTTGAGGATGTCGTAGGTTGGAAGCTGCACCAAACTGACAATCTGGGAATGTTCTGATACCGCAATCAACCCATCTGTCGTAAAGGCGAGACCAAGCAGTCCTCTCCGACATCCCATGATCTTTTCTGGGCTACGGTGGAATAGACAAAGCCTTGGATGCCCCCTTCGCCGATACTCTTCTTAATGATTAAGCTGCTTCCGTCCTCATTTGGTTCAGCGAAGAAGACGATGTTATCGCCCTTATATATTGTTACCGGCTGACATAGCCCGGTTGGGATGTCACATGCCCCATTTCGACACGGTGTAGGAACTGTCCGTTGTGACGATCTGCTCCGTATCGCCGATGAAGAAGGCCGAGCTGACAGCTTGCGGGACGGTTGCAAGCCTGGCGTCCGACCAGTTTGTCCCGCCCATCACCTTCTCAAAGTCGGCAAGTTCGACACGATCGGAAAATACCCTAATGGCTCGTTTGCCGGCTTTAGAAACCACCACGCAGTCAGCTTTATCAAGGCCGATTTGCTTGATATTACCATCCGTAACACCATTGAGCCGATCGGGCAGCATTCCCATCGATCGAAAGCCTCGACCAATACAGGGCACGAGAGCTAGAACAAAAAAATGTCCGAGCGATATCAGACACTTAGTGGGAAATGGTGCCCAGAAGAGGACTCGAACCTCCACACCCTTTCGGGTACCAGCACCTGAAGCTGGCGCGTCTACCAATTCCGCCATCTGGGCGACGGAGAGCCATGTACGGGCGTGGCCTCTCCCTGTCAACTGCCTTTTTGAAGTTTCCGTGTCAGTCGTGGAAAAACCCTCGGCAGCGCCATCAAAGACCCTCAGGCCTCGCCGCCCTCCTTCGCTGCGCGATCCAAATGACCGAGATCGCGCTCCGGATCGATGACGTCGCGGATCCGCTGCTTCAACTCCTTCGGTCCCGGGAAACCACCGTCGCGCCTGCGCTCCCAGATCAGTTGATCGTCGATGCGGATTTCGAAATTGCCGCCAGTGCCGGGAATGAGCGCCACCTCGCCGAGCGAGTCGCTGAAAGTCTGGAGGAGTTCCTGTGCCATCCACCCGGCCCGCAGCAGCCAGTTGCACTGTGTACAATAAAGAATGGTAATTCGCGGTTTTTCCATGAGATTCGCCCTTTCGCCGATCTTCAAATCAATCTCACAATATTGTCACCTATAAAAGTCAAGTTTTGAAGGCGGACACCTCGACTTCGACGGCGCCTCGGTCAATTTGTGACGCGACGCACCATTGTTCCTAATCCAAGAGGTCCCCCATGGCTCTCCAGTCCACGACACGCTCCCGCCTGATCATCCCGGCATTGTCCCCTGTCTATACCTCCGCCCATGAGATCGTCGAAACGATCCTGCGAGTGATTGCCGGTGTTTTGCTCGTCACCCACGGCTTCGGCAAGATCACCAATCCCTTCGGCGCCGTCGGCATGGTGGAAAGCCTCGGCTTTTATCCAGGCGTCTTTTGGTCACCGCTGCTGGCCGCGACGGAATTTTTCGGCGGCATCCTCATCACCATCGGCCTCTTTACCCGCCCGGCCTCATTCGCGGCGATGATCGTGCTGCTGGTCACCGTCTACTTCCATGGGATCGTCCGTGCCGAGGGTCTTGCCGGCGCAGAAAAATCCATCCTCTGGGCCGCAATCTTCCTGTTCTTTGCGCTGCGCGGCGGCAACAGCCATTCTGTCGACGCCCGGATCGGCCGCACGTTCTGACCTTTCGGCAAGGGCTGGGCGACGCTCGCTCAGCCTTTTCTTTCCAGCGCCAGCCGCACCACGGCTCCGAGATCGGCTTCGCCATGACCAAGCGCGGCGGCTTGCCTGAAACTCTGGCAGGCGGCTTCGATCGTCGGCGTCGCGACGCCCAGACGAGTGGCTACCTCAAAGACCACGCCCATATCCTTGAGGACGCCCGAGACCGGAAAGCCAACTGTATCCGTCCGGCCGAGGATGACCGGCAGGCGGGACTTCATCGCGGGACTGGCAGCGGGGCTGCCGGACAGGATTTCGATCATCTTGTCAGACGAAAGGCCGGCTTTGCCGCCAAGCTCGATCGCTTCCTTCATGGTCTGCCAGAGACCCATCAGCATCATGTTGTTGACGAGCTTTGCCGACGCGCCGTCACCCAGTTTGCCGACATGGAGAATCCGGTTCGACAGATACTCGGCAACCGGCTCGAAGCGGCGGAAATCCTGATCGGCACCACCGATATAGAAGCCGGCTGTCCCGGCAAGCAGCATCTCCGGCCCCCCGGCAATCGGCGCGTCGAGAAGTGCCGCGTCCTTCTCGGCCATCACCGCCTGATGGGCGCGCAGTGTCTCCGGGCTGACCGTGCTCGTATCGACGATCAGCTTTCCGGCAGGATCGGCGAATGCGATCTCCTCGATCACGGCATGCACGGCGGCATCGTCAAGCAGAGCAAGAATGATGATGTCCGAAGCGGCCGACAGGGCGGCTAAGTCGCTTGCCGCGGCAATTCCAAGCGCGGACGCCTTTTGTTGGGAAACCCCGCTGCGGCTCCACCCGGTGACCGCGAAACCCTGCCCCGCGAGCCGCTCTGCCATCGCGCTACCCATGCGCCCTAGGCCGGCGATCCCGATCCGCTCCTTTGACATCCTGATATCCCTCCCCTTCCATGCACTCTTGCGGTTAAAGCAGAACCGGCCGATTTCGTCTTCTTCATTTTACCCTGCAAGATGAAGGTCCGATCTTTCGTGATAGGCTTGCTGCGTTTCGAGGGAGCATAAGCCATATGGACGAGATCTATGAGGGCGGCTGTTTCTGCGGCCGGATCCACTACCGCATGCACGGACAGCCGATGTTCATCCATTGCTGCCACTGTACCGATTGCCAGCGACAGACCGGTGGTGCCTTTGCCATAAACGCATTGATCGAGGCCGAGCGGATCGAGATCATCAAGGACGAGCCGGTAGCCGTCACCATGCCGACAGACAGCGGTCATCCCCACGACATCTACCGCTGCCCTCAATGCCAGACGGCACTCTGGAGCGATTACGGTCGACGCGGGTGGATGCTCTTCATTCGGGTGTCGACTTTGGAGAGGCGCGCCGAATTTTTCCCCGACGTCCGCATCTTCACCCGCTCGAAAGTTCCCTGGGTGAGGCTCCCCGAAGATGCTCAGATCTTCGACGAATATTACAGCACCAAGGCGCTCTGCCCTCTGAAAGCCTTGCACGGCGCGAGACAGCCAGGCTGAAGGCGGGCGCAGAGCGCTAAAAAGGCCCCCGAAATCCTCGGGAGCCTTCGATGCGATCTCGACGCTATTCAATGTGTGCGAGTGTCCGTGCGCCCTTCGCCCTTCGCGCGCTGAAAAGGTTTCGCTTCTTCGACGATGCGCTCCTTGGCCACATCATGGACTTCGGAGGCAACCGACGCAGCCTTCTCATAGACCTCGGACGCTACCTCTTCGGCCTTCTCGCGGACATCGGATGCTTTGGCGGCAAGCTGTTCGCGCATGTCATCGGCCATTTCTCCCATCATCTCGTCCTCGCGGCGAGTATTCGGGAGAGCAGCGCCGATCGCGGCACCAAGCGCGAAGGCGAGAGCACCTCCGATCAGCGGCTGATCCCTGAAGTGGCTCAGGATGGCGCTGTTCATATCGGATGCTTGGTCTCTTAGCGCGTCGGTTCTGGACATCGTGCCGTCCCGGACGGACCGGAAGCCCGCCGCCACGGAACCACTCGCCTGGGATGCTGTCGCACCCATGCGACGCCACGCCTTTGCAACCCAGCCAGAGGCCTCGTCAAAGAGGCGGCCGGTTTCGTCGCGGATGTCGTGGATCTGCTGGCCGGTGGCGTCGGCAAACCCGCGATAGGTGCGGCCGGCGTCGTCCATGAAATGGCCTGCTCTCCGTCCTGTCTCATCCGTCAGTGCCTTGAACCGGCTGCCGCCGTCGTCGGAAAAATGGCTGTAGCGATATTCGCCATCCATCTGTACCGGGCCGGTGCGGCGAACAGATCCCTTTACGGGAGCAA
Organism: Neorhizobium alkalisoli; assembly: GCF_002968635.1. Classification (GTDB taxonomy): domain Bacteria; phylum Pseudomonadota; class Alphaproteobacteria; order Rhizobiales; family Rhizobiaceae; genus Neorhizobium; species Neorhizobium alkalisoli. The sequence goes on from NZ_PVBN01000019.1 coordinate 16,505, forward strand.
GAGGATAGCTCTCCTCCTCGTAATCGGAATGATCCACCTGCGCAGCTCTTGAACCTACCGGGTTTGCCATCAGCCAGGCCATGCCGACGCCCATCAGTGCGACCGGAATAGGATTGGTCTTCATGGCACTGCCGAGATTGGCGACATATTCGCCCCCACCGCTCGACTTTGCCCAGCCAAGCGCCTCATCGAGCAACTGCCCCGGAGACATCTTGGCCTGGATGGCATCCATCCGTTCTTCAATACGACGGCGATCCTGATCGATCTCCCGTTCAAGCGCTTCAGCTTTCGCCTTGTCAGAAATGTCACCCATCACACACGCTCCTTGATCATCTGGGCATCCCGGCGAAGCGACGACGAGGTGCGGTCAAGTTTGAGGTTTTCGCCACGCAGCGTGGCAAGACCCTTGGAAATCATCACCCATGCTGCGAGTGCGACAAGCACCCCGACAATGACGGAAGACAGGGCATCGGCCCCAGGCTCGGTCATCCCTTGGGAAACGAAGAAGGCGGTGAGCCCCCTCACGAGGGCGGCCAGAAGTACGCCCACAGCAGCAATGGCGAAGATCACGCCCGCCGCAAAGGCTTCCACGCCGGTCAGCGCCGATGACATCTTGGCCGAAGCTTCCGTCTTCGCCAAAGTGATTTCCTTGCGGAACAGGCCGGTAATGTCGGTCACGAGGTCCCGCACCAGTTCCGGAAGAGGACGGTTTTCGAAGGTGTTAGCCATTGTAGGTGCCTCCTGTCTGATAACCCGAGGTGAAGCTCGTGTCCGTCCCGGGGGTCGCGGGAGAAGCTGGCGTAGATGGTGATCGCGTAGTGCCGGCATCATTGCGCGAGGTCGTCGGTCGCGAGCGGCGATCTGCGGAAGCAGTCAGAAAGCGGCTGGCGGCAAAACCGGCAAGGGCTGCGATCCCGAGAAAGGCCGCTGGATTCTGACGTCCGAAATCCTCCGCCATACCGGCGATCTGGCCCATGTCCTTGCCCTTGATATCGTCAGCAAAGCGCTGGACGGACGAGCCGATCTGCTTTGCGTAACGCCCCACCGCCGCCTGATCGCCTTGCTGCAGCTCATCGCCCACCTTGCCAATGGCCGCGGCAATGCCGCCGACCTGTTCGGCGGCAAAGTCCTTCTGTCCGGCGGCTGCCTCCTTGGCCTTTTCAGTGGCGTGGCTTATTTCCACGCGAGCGGCGGATTTGGCGCCACGCCAGTCTTCCTTGGCTTTGTCCACGATTCCGGCTTCGGCAGCCTGGCCGGTCGTAGTCCCGAGGCCGGCGTCTTGGGCGGCCTGCGAGGTCGGAATATCCCTGGCCGGATTGCCGGCATCCGCATAGGTGGGTTCGGGCTGAAGACCCGTTCCACGGTTTAGGTCACGTTCTGTCATTGGTCTCTCCCAGTCTCTAGGAACAGGATCGGCGGGATACCGTCTGTGCGATATCTACCCAACGATGCGGTTAGGAAGTTGTTCCCACCGTCCGTAACAAGCCTCTGTAGCCGTTGGTATTTCCCAGAACCGGCATGGAAGAGAATTCGAGCCCCGCAGTTAAGATTGCATTCAGTGTTTTCCGGTAATTTTCCGTTAGCTATTCCGTCCACGGACGGATCAGGCTCCGTTTCTGTTTTGCGTACGGGTTGTCATGCGTTTATCGGTCTTGCCATTTCTCATCGCCGGCCTTGCACTTGCTAGCTGCTCGTCCAATTCCGGTTCAGAACGCGTCGCGGCCAATGTGTCGTCCAAAGAGACGACCGGTTCAGTCTCTCAGCCGACGGCGCCTGTGCCTGCAGCCAACGTGGGTGCTCCCCTTGCGCAGGGTCAGGCCGATGCCTCCCGCCAAACCCTGGCTTGGGCAGAACCCGTTCGGGCACCAAATGCGTTTGCCAGGCAGACGACCGTCGGCATGCCGCTTCCCTCCGATCGGCCGATCACGACACTCATGCCCGAGGAGCCTCAGATAGATCCGGCGCCCGCCCGGGGCCGCATGCAGATCTACAGCCGCCGCTTTCGGGACGCCAAGCCGATCAATTTCGGGCGCGTTTCGCCGAAGGACTATGCCGTCCACGGGGTGGACGTGTCGCGCTGGCAGGGGGAGATCGACTGGGTCAGGCTTCGCACCCAGGGAGCAAATTTCGCCTATATCAAAGCGACCGACGGCGGCGATCATCTTGATCCGATGTTCAAGACGAATTGGCGCCGCGCCAAGGAAGCCGGCCTGAAGCGCGGCGCCTACCACTTTTTCTACTGGTGCCGCACAGCGGGCGAGCAGGCAGACTGGTTCATCCGCAACGTGCCGCGGGATCCGGACGCCCTGCCACCGGTCATCGATGTCGAGTGGAACGGCGAATCCCGCTGCAAACAGCGCCTGGCGCGCAAGCGCGTGCTGGAAAAGATGCAGGTCTTCATGGACAAGCTCGAGCGCCACTACGGCCAGCGGCCAGTCATCTATACGGCGCCTGATTTCTACGAGGACAATCTCTCCGGCGAATTCCCGAACTACCCATTTTGGCTGCGCGCCGTTGCCCAGCACCCTTCCAAGGTCTATCCGGGCCGCAAATGGGTCTTCTGGCAGTATTCCGGTTCAGGCCTTTCGCACGGCGTCGACGGCAAGATCGACCTCAATGTCTTTCACGGCAGCGTGGAGCAGTGGCATAACTGGATTACGCCAAGAACTGCCATGGCACAAAACTAAGAGGGCGGGGACCTCTTTCGAGAACCCCCGCACCTTCCTTTAAATCACCTCAAAACCGCGCTTCCAGGATCAGGTTGAACGGCGTTGCCATGGCCCGCCGGAAGTGGGTGAACCCTGCCTTGTAGAACAGATCCCGCAATCGCGCCTCGCCGGCCTGTGCCCCAAGTACGGTGCGGCCGCCATCGGAAATGGCATGCGCGCAGCAGATCGTAGTAGATGCGGCGTAGTATAGGCGTGCGACCGGCGAGATATTGTCCTCTACCCGGTCATTGGCAAACGGCTCCACCAGCATGACCGTCCCTCCAGGAGCGAGCATCCGCGCGGCATGCTTCGCAGCAGCAAGCGGGTCCCCCATATCATGGAGGCAATCGAAGAAGCAGATCAAGTCATAACCTGCACCTGAATAATCCTCCGCGCGAGCCTGTTCGAACGTCACCCTGTCTGTAACGCCTGCATCAACCGCGATCTTGCGCGCCTCAAGAACGGATTTCTGGTGGGTATCAAAGCCGCGGAAGCGCGATGCCGGAAAGGCTTCAGCCATCATGACCGTGGAATGGCCATAGCCGCAGCCGACATCCGCAACACACGCACCGGCCTTGAGCTTTTCGATGACGCCATCCAGAGAGGGCAGCCATTCCGGGACAAGACTCGCCTTATAGGCGTTCCGGTAGAATGAAGCGACGCCGCAATAGAGGCGGCCATCATGATCGCCCCACGGAATTCCAGACCCTGTGCGGAACGCCTCCAGCGCTTTGTCTTCGTCCGCCCACATGGATGCCGGGACAGCCCAGGCGCCCGCGACAAAGACGGGGCTCTGGTCGTTTGCAAGCACGAGCGCCTGTTCCGGCGTGAGCTCGAAACGGTCGCTTGTGGCGTGGTAAGCGAGATAACCGCCTGCGACCTGCGAGTTCAACCATTCCCGCACATAGCGCTCGGCACAGCTGGTGCGGCTTGCAACTTCTCGCGAAGTGAGCGGGCCTGCACCTGCCATTGCCTTGTAAAGGCCGAGGCGGTTGCCGATGCTGATCATAACGCCGCCATAGCCGGCAGACAGATCTCCGATGGCACGGGAAACGATCGCGTCCAGCTTTGCCGGATCTACCGCATTGCTCGTGACATAATCCATATTGCTATCTCCTCTTCATTCGTCTGTTGTGATGATGAGTGGAGGGTCGCAGGTCAGAAGCTCGATAGGCAGAGCGGGAAACACCAAAATCGGGTCGTTTGGGCCACCAGGTGCCGCGACACGAGTTGATATGGGAGACGAACATGTCGCGCGAGGCGACCGGGGCGGAGATCAGGCCGATACATGTGAGCCTTGTGGCCATTCCCGACGCGGTGGTCTCGACACTCAGCGGCGTATTCGACGTCATGAATGCCTTCTCTGTCTTCCCGCCGCCGGGGGCTTCGAAATTGCAGCCCTTCGAAGTTGAGATCGTCGGATTGGAGGCGGGTCCCCTGCCGCTTGCAAGTCGAGTGCCGATGACCGTGCATCGAAGCATTGCGGAAGTCGAAACCACCGAGATCATCATCGTTCCCTCCATTTTACTCGCAACAGATGGCTGGGAGAAAGGCCGGTATCCGGAGCTTGTCGCCTGGATAGGCAGCATGCACGACAAAGGCGCCCTACTCTGCTCGGCATGTTCCGGCATCTTCCTGCTGGCGGAAACAGGCCTGTTCGACGGCGCTGACGCGACCGTGCATTTCGGCTACGCGGATGCCTTTACGAGAACCTTTCCGAGGGTTCGCATCCATCCAGAACGAGTGCTGGTGGTATCGGGCAGCCGCGAAGACCTCATTACGTCCGGCGCCTCGATGACATGGCACGATCTCGTTCTCTATCTGATCGCTCGCCACGCCGGAGCTGCAGCGGCGCAGGCTATTGCCCGCAGTTTCGCGCTTCAATGGCATCAGGACGGGCTCGCCCCCTACATCGTGTTCGAAGGGCGCAGAGACCATGGCGATACCGCCGTCAGATCGGCCCAGGACTGGATCGCTTCGCATTTCTCCATTGCAAACCCGCTCGAGGAGATGATCCTCCATTCGGGGCTGACCGAGCGCACCTTCAAACGGCGCTTCACCAGCGCCACCGGCGTCAGCCCGATTGGCTATGTTCAACGGCTGCGCATCGAGGAGGCCAAGCGCAGGCTTGAGCGTACGGATCTGTCGGTCGACGAGATCAGCTGGCAGGTCGGATATGAGGAACCGGCCTTCTTCCGCCGTCTTTTTAGACGCGTCACCGGCCTTGCCCCTGGAGCATACCGGAAGCGTTTTCGCATCCCCGATTATGCGCGTTCAGGCCAAGGCTCCCATTAAGCAACCATCTGCGATTGAAAGTTTCGGGAACAAATTCCGCTCCGGGGCATTGAAAGCCAGGCAGAAGGAGGAAGCATCATGACCTATGATCCCAATGACAGATTGAATGAGCCCCGTACTACGCCTGGGGTGAACAACAATATGGAAGTCCGCCGCAGCTCCTCGTGGGTGCCGTGGGTAGCCGTGCTTGCCGTCATTCTTGTCGGCGCCTTCGTTTGGTCGCAGATGGGCAGTTCGCCTACTGATCCCCAAACCACCTCTTCAACGACGCCGCCGGCCGCCGACACCACGTCTCCGGCCCCGGCTCCTGTAACCCCGGCCGCTCCGCCGGCAGCAGATCCCGCTCCAGCAACACCGCCTGCCGGTGGCACTGGTGGGACCGGTACGCAGCCGTAAACCTTCCGTTCACTCGTGAACGAATTGAAGTCGCCCGCCTTTGTCGCGGGCGATTTCTTTTTACGCCCTGCGCCCACGCAGGAGCGTGCGGGCCGAAGTCTGCGGCTCCGCAAGCCTGTCCGCTTCGAGCGATGCGAATATCCAGTCGATGAAGACACGCACGATCGGTGTGGAGCGCACCGCAGGACGGCAGGCGACATAGAAGGAATCGTTTGCGGCCACGCTCAAGTCGAAGGGAACGACGAGTTCGCCGCGAGCAATCAGATTGCTGGCAGTGATCGTGTCGCCAAGCGCAATGCCCTGCCCATGCAGAGCAGCTTCCGTCGAGAAGCGGGCATCGCCCATGAAATGCTGCCGCCGGCGGGGCAATTCGATTGCGTCTGCCGCCGAAAGCCAGGTATTCCACTCACGCCCGTCACCGTCGCCATGCAGCAAGACGTGGTCCTCGAGGTCCCGCATCGAACGCAGGGGCCGGCTGTTCAGGAGCGTCGGGCTCGCGACCGGAAAAAGCTGCAGATTGCTCCAGAGCCGTGTCCAGGCATCCGGCCAATTGCCGTCGCCATAAAGGATGCACACGTCCACGTCAGGCGAATGGAGCTGCGTCGGATCATTGGAGGCGGAGATCTTCAGCCGGACGCCCGGATATTGATCGGTGAAGGTGTTGAGCCGCGGCACGATCCAGAAAGACAAAAGCGCCGGGACACAGGTGATCGACAATTCGCCGCTTGTCGCCGGACGTTTCATCTGCGCGGTGGCGGCGGCAATCTCGCCGAAGGCCTGAGTGACGGCAGGCAGCAGCAGCGCACCTTCGGACGTCAGTTTCAGCCGCTTCCCGCCGCGCTCGAACAAGGAAACACTCAACGATTCCTCCAACGCCTTAATCTGATGGCTGACGGCGCCATGAGTGACGTTCAATTCGCGCGCCGCAGCCGAAACCGATCCGCAGCGAGCGGTTGCTTCGAATGCGCGCAACGGGTTGAGGGGCGGCAGCCGGCCGTTCATTCTGATCCTTATTGTGAATTTTTCTCACACCAACAGCTAGAACAATCTCAATTGCTTTTCCAGCCTCTCCTGATTGATAATGATGAAAACGAGGGCGACAGCCCCTTGGGAACAAAAATTAGGCTGCGACTTCGAAGCAGCAGATAAACAGGCGAGGTTTGCATGGCTTTCGACGGCAACAGGCTCGAGGAATTGCGGGCCAAATATCTCAATAGTCTCGGCGGCGAGATTTTCGACCCGAAATTCAGGAAGATTGGTGAGAAGATCTTCGACAAGGCGGGAACGCGCGTCGCCCCCTATGCGGGAATACCAACTCTGCTCGACGCGCCCTACCTGCCGCTCGATGCAAAGAACCCGGATTTCGGCGATCTTCAGGTGGCGATGATCGGCATGCCGATGGACCTCGGCGTTACCAACCGGCCGGGATCGCGCTTTGGGCCGCGGGCACTCCGCGCCATCGAACGGGTCGGCCCCTATAACCATGTCCTGGAATGCGCACCGACGCATGAGCTGAAGGTCGCGGATATCGGCGACGTACCTTTCCGCAGCCGCTACCGCCTGGAAATGAGCCACGACGACATCGAAAAGCGCGTCAACCAGATCGTCGATGCCGGAGTGCTGCCGCTGTCGGTCGGAGGCGATCACTCAATCACCCATCCAATCTTGAAGGCGGTGGGCAAGAAGGCTCCGGTCGGACTCATCCATATCGACGCCCATTGCGACACGAGCGGCTTCTTCGACGAGACGAAATTCCATCACGGGGGTCCGTTCCGTAATGCCGTCCTCGATGGCGTCCTCGACCCGACGCGCACGATCCAGATCGGCATCCGCGGAGCTGCCGAATATCTGTGGGAGTTCTCCTACGAGTCCGGCATGACCGTGATCCACGCGGAAGAGGTGACCGGCCTAGGCATTTCTGCGATCGTCGAGAAAGCCAAGGCGATCGTGGGTGACGGTCCAACCTATGTGTCCTTCGATATCGACAGCCTCGACCCGAGTTTCGCGCCCGGTACCGGCACACCGGAAATCGGCGGCCTCACCACCCGCGAGGCGCTCGAACTGATCCGGGGCCTGAAAGGCATCAACATCGTCGGCGGCGATGTCGTCGAGGTCGCACCGCAGTATGACGCCACCCACAATACGGCGCATGCCGGTGCGCAGATGCTGTTTGAAATCCTGAGCCTGATGGTGTTCAGCCCTTCCGTAAAGGGGCGAAGCTGATTTAAAGTTCGATACAAGAGTGGGAACAAGCCGGTCCAGGCCAAGAACCGTCCGGCAAACAAAGGAGAGACATCATGTCCGATATCTTCAATAACAAGATCGGCCGCCGCGCAGTGCTCGCCGGAGGCATTGCCGGCGCTTCCATGCTGGCCATGCCGGCCGTGCTGCGCGCCCAGGACAAGAGCCTGAAGGTCGGCGTATACGGCGGCTACTTCAAGGACTCCTTCGACAAGAACATTTTTGCCGACTTCACCAAGACCACGGGCATCGCGGTCGAATCGGTCGCGGAGCCGACCGGCGAGGCTTGGCTGGTGCAGCTCGAACAGGCCGCCAAAGCCGGTGCCGCACCTGCCGACGTATCGATGATGTCGCAGGTCTCGATGCTGAAGGGTCAGTCCACCAACCTGTGGACGCCGCTGGACCTGGCTAAAATTCCAAACGCGAAAAACCTGATCGATCGCTTTGTCAACAAGTACCCCGATGGCAAGATCGCAGGCATTGGCGCGGTTTCCTGGTACATCACGCTGGTCTCGAACACCGACGTAGTCAAGGAAGCGCCAACCTCCTGGGCCGCGATGTGGGAAAAGGACAAGGAAGACAAACTCGGCCTGCTCGCCCTGGTGTCCAACTCCTTCCTTCTCGAAGTGACCGCCAAGACCTTCATGGGCGGCACCAATGCGCTCGACACCGAGGAAGGCATCGTCAAGGCGCTTGAGAAGCTTGCCGAGCTGAAGCCGAATGTCCGTCTGTGGTATCGCGACGAGGCACAGTTCGAACAAGCGCTGAAGTCAGGCGAAATCCCGATGGGACAGTATTACCACGACGTCACCGGCCTCGCCGCTGCCGATGGCAATCCGGTTCGATCCACCTTCCCCAAGGAAGGCGGCATCCAGGATTCCGGCTGCTGGGCACTGTCACGCGCATCGAAGAAGACGGAAGAAGCCCATACCTTCATCAACTACATGTGCCAGCCGGCAATCCAGGCGACCTTGTCGCGCAAGGTCGGCACCGCGCCGACCATCAAGCGCGACCTGCTCGATTTGACTGCGGAAGAATTCGCCGCCGTATCTTCCGATATCGAGCCAATCATCCCGCGCTATGATCTGTATCAGACCAAGTCCGACTTCCTGAACCAGAAGTGGACCGAGATGATCGCGGGCTGACGGTAGCCATTTGTCCTTGTGACGAGGGTTACGCTGAGATCCGGGAGCGGCTAACATCGGCCGCACCCGTTTAATCCCTCCCCATCAGGGGAGGGTCCCATCACTCGCCGAGCCGATTGACGAGAGCAAAATGTCCGGATTGATCCTTGAGCATGTGACGAAGCAATTCGGCACCTTCACCGCAGTCAACGACGTGAACCTCTCGGTGGCGGACGGCAGCTTCGTCTGCCTGCTCGGGCCCTCAGGCTGCGGCAAGACCACGCTGATGCGGATGATTGCCGGTCTCGATTTGCCGACCGGCGGCTCAATCAGGCTGAGCGGGGCCGACATCACCCAGGTGCCGACCCATAAGCGCGATCTCGGCATGGTCTTCCAGTCATTGGCGCTCTTCCCGCATCTGACGGTCGGCGAAAACATCGCCTATTCGCTGCGCATTCGGGGGGCGGACAAGGACGCACAGAAAAAGCGTGTCGACGAGCTCTTGGCGATGATTCATCTGCCAGGTTTTGCCGACCGCTCGGTCAGCAAGCTCTCTGGTGGCCAGCGCCAACGCGTTGCAATCGCCCGGGCACTTGCGATCTCTCCCAAACTTTTCCTGCTCGACGAGCCGCTTTCGGCACTCGACGCCAAGCTTCGCGAGGCGATGCAGGTGGAACTGCGTCAGCTGCAACAGCGGCTCGGCATTACCACTATCGTCGTCACCCACGACCAGCGCGAAGCGATGACCATGGCCGACACGGTTGTGGTGATGAACGGCGGCGAAATCCGCCAGGCGGCAGCACCCGTCGATATCTACCGTCGCCCAGCCGACAGTTTTGTTGCGGACTTCATCGGCCAGACCAATCTCCTGCCGTTCGAAACCGACAGCGCGGGCCGCGCCGCCGTGCTCGGGACCTCCATCGAAGGTTTTGCCCCGTTTGCGGGACCGGCAAAGGGCATGCTCTCGGTGCGCCCCGAAGACGTCCAGCTGGTTCCTGCCGGCAATGGCTCGATCCCCGCCCAAGTGACCTTCGTGCGTGACCTCGGAGGCACGATCGAGACATTCGTGGAGGCGGGCGGCCAACAGGTGATTGCGGTTTCTTCGCCACGAAACCGGCCCGAGGTTCATGTCGGCCAGACGGTCGGGATCAAGCTCGATCCCGCGACAAGCGTGGTGCTCTCCAAATGAGACGCGAACCGCCGCAGCGCCTTGGCGATTATGGGCCGCTTTTCTTCCCGGCGGGCATGCTGACCCTGTTTTTCGTGGTGCCTTTTGCCACGATGATCGCCGTTTCATTCTTCCAGCGCGAACAGGGCGGCTTTTATACGCCCGCTTTCGTGCTCGACAACTATGCAAGGTTCCTGAGCCTCTTCTTCGGCAAGGTGCTCGGTTTTTCCCTGTTTCTCGCCGTAGCGGTTGCCATTGCCTGCGTGGCCGTCGGCGTCCCCTTCACCTATCTGCTGGCGCGCTCGGCCCGCAAGACGCAGATCGCCTGGCTGGTCGCGCTGCTCTCCATCCTATCGCTTTCCGAGGTGATGATCGGTTTCGCCTGGTCGACGCTTTTTTCGCGTACAGCCGGCATCACCAATCTCTTCGTCTGGCTGGGATTGATGAGCCAGGCCCAGGCACTGACCCCGAGTTTCGGGGCAGTGATGACCGCCATGACCTATCAGGCGTTTCCCTATACGGTCCTCGTCCTTTATCCAGCACTGGTCCGGCTTGATCCGACCCTAGCGGAAGCTGCCCGTACGCTCGGCGCTTCGCCAGTCAAGGCCTTCTTTACCGTCGTCGTACCGGCGTTGCGCAACACCATCCTCGCAACCCTGATCATGGTCTTCATCTTTGCGCTAGGCTCCTATCTGCTGCCCCAACTCTTGGGCCGGCCGCAACACTGGACGCTCTCGGTTCTCATCACCGACCAGGCGATCTATCAGTCGAATATGCCTTTTGCTGCTGCAATGGCCGTCTTCCTGGTGTTGGTATCGCTCGCGCTGGTGGGTCTTGCGGTTTATGCCGGACGGCAGAAGGAGGCAAAATGACCGTGCTGCGCCGCCTGTTGTTTTTTGTCGTCGGTCTGTTTCTGGCCTTGCCCCTGATCGTCGTAGCCGGTGTTTCGATCAATCAGCGGCAAACGCTTGCCTTCCCGCCACAGGGATTTTCGCTCGCCTGGTACGGCCAGATCTTCACCAACCCGGAATGGCGCAACGCCCTGGTCGCCTCGCTGGCGCTGGCCGCCACATCAGCCTTGCTTGCGCTGCTGATCGCGCTGCCGCTCGCCTGGTTCCTGTGGCGTCGCCTGGCGCCCTGGGCCAATATCTTCCAGCTTCTCGGCGTGGCTCCCTTCACGCTGCCACCGGTCATCACGGCGCTTGGGCTCCTCACCTTCTGGGCAACGACCGGTCTTTACGGTCAGGCCTGGACGGCGGCAATCAGTCACGGGATCTTCTTCGTCACTCTGCCGCTGGTGACCTTGTCGCTCGGCTTTTCAGCGATCGACCGGTCACTGGTCGAGGCCGCAGCGACGATGGGGGCCGACGACCGGACGATTTTCCGGACCGTCGTGCTGCCGCTCATCCTGCCCTATATCGTCTCCGGTTACGCCTTTGCCTTCGTGCTGTCGCTCAATGAGTATATCGTCGCCTACATGACCGTCGGCTTCACTATGGAAACGCTGCCCATCAAGATTTTCAACGCGCTGCGCTATGGGTATACACCGACCATGGCCTCCGTCACGGTGCTGTTCCTCGTCATCGCGGCAGTTGTCTTCGGTCTGGTGGCTCGCTTGGGCGACCTACCAAAACTGCTTGGTGCGCTCTCGGAGGACAAATGAAAATCGCCGGCTTTCAGATGCGGCCGGTCGTCGGCGACATGGAGGCCAACCTCGCCAAGATCGAGGTGGCGGCGAGGAATGCCGCCGTCGAAGGCGCCAGACTCCTGATCACGCCGGAACTGGCGCTGACCGGCTATGGCGCGGCTGAGAAATTTCCAGGCCTCGCCACGCCTGCCCACGGACCGGTGACCGACAAACTGTCTGAAATCGCGGCGAAGCACCGGATCGCTATCGTTGCCGGCTTCGCCGAAAAGGCATTCGAGAACACCTTCAACAGTGCCTTCTTCACCGACGGCAAGGGACAGACAGCCGTCTACCGCAAGTGCAACCTCTATGGTCCCTATGAACGGAAATGGTTCCGGCAGGAGGACCGCCGCCAGGTTCTCGTGACGCTAGACGACATGCGGCTCGGTTTTCTCATCTGCTATGATGTCGAGTTTCCCGAAAATGTTCGCGCGCTGGCGAAGGCCGGCGCCGATCTCGTCGCTGTGCCGACGGCGCTGCCGGTGGGCTTCTCAGGGACCTTTATCGCAGAGCATATGATCCGGGTGCGCGCCTTCGAGAACCAGGTTTTCGTCGCCTACATCAATCATTGCGGCTCCGATGAGCTTTTTTCCTACGCCGGCCGATCCTGTATCGCGTCGCCTGATGGCAAGTTGTTAGCGCAAGCGCCTGACGCTGGCGAGGTGTTGACCCTTGGCGACATAGATCCTCTGGCCTATGCGCTCTCTCGGGCGGAAAACACCTATCTTGCCGATCTGTGACTACGACAAGAGCAAGGATCCTATTTTTCGTTCATAGCCTAGCTGGAACGGTTTACTTTTTCGCCAGTTAGTTACTCGTCAACCATGGGGGGTACGGGCTAACGGAGGAAGTATCAATGCTCAAGATTATTTCAATCTCGCTGCTGTCACTTGGACTAGCAACCGGCGCTGTTGCCCAAAGCCGCGATGCCGGAAGTACCGGAGAACAGCCTGGTGACCCTCTGAATAAGGCCAATCCCGGCGCCGTGCATGCCCCTCAGGCTACCGACGACACGACTACCCATAGTGTCCGGACCAACTGTGCTCCGAACATGCAGACGAATAAGACATCTCCCGATCCTGACAAGACAGCTACTACTAGTGTCACGGCAGGTGAGGCTGGCCCGAACACCGCCGGCCAATCATCAAACTGCTGATATAGCCGCCGTGCGGTTGGCCGGTTCCGACCGGCCAACGCCTGTCATTCGCGCAACAAGCTACACTCCCGAGAGCCCTATAGGCCTCAACCCAGCTCTTTTCTTTGTCAGCCCCTGCCCTAACTGCTCTTCCCGTTCAGACCAGGAGACGAGACAATGATCATTCGATCTGGCGGTTGTCTGTGCGGAAAAGTCACTTACAGCGTGCGGGATGCTCCTCTTCGCATCGGCCTTTGTCACTGCGTCGACTGCCGCAAGGAAAGCGGCTCAAGCTTCGTCACCTTCGGTATCTGGCCGCGAAACGCCTTTGAAAGCTCGGGCGAGGTCAGATTTTTCCGTGGCCGGGGTTTTTGTCCGGACTGCGGTTCTCGCGTCTTCAACGAAAGCGAAGGAGACGAGGTGGAAATTCGGGTGGGATCGCTCGACATGGCGCCATCCGATCTCGAACCTACCTATGAAATTTGGGTGAAACGTCGGGAAAACTGGCTGCGCGCACTCCCGATCGACCAGCATGAGCAAGACCGAGGCTGAAACTAGGCGCACCGCCATACTCCATCAAAAAGGATTTCCCATGCTGCAGACGGATTTGCTTGAAAGAGCGATCGCGATCGCCATGGACGCACATCACGGGCAGTCGTCGAAGACCGGCGGCCCATTCATCGACCATGTGCGACGGGTGGCGGACCAGGTTTCCGGAAGTGACGAAAAGCTTGTCGCCTGGCTGCACGATGTCGTGGAAAAAGGACCCGGCTGGTCATTTGATCGCCTTCGTGGCGAAGGCTTTCCCGAACAGGTCGTCGGAGCAGTGGATGCGTTGAGCAAGCGCGACGGCGAGGACTATTTCCAATTCGTCCGGCGCTCCATCTCCAACCCGCTTGCGAGATCCGTCAAGCGGGCGGATCTGACTGACAATCTCGCCCAGGCAAACCAAATGGGGGGAGACATATCCAAATTTGTCGAGGGCCTGTGTATCCTCGATGAACAATATCCCCACTGAGCGGCGGAACCTTGAGCCCCCTCTCCCGTTCGTTTCCGCGCAGCACACGCTAGCATCGACCGACAGGATGGGCTCATGGAATTTTTATCTAAAGTGGCTCTGGTGACAGGCGCTGGGTCGGGCATTGGCAAGGCTGCCGCGGTCAAGCTTGCAGCGGAAGGGGCTAAAGTCGGCGTTCTCGGGCGCACGCGAGACGAAATCGACAAGACAGTCGACGAGATTGTCAGAGCCGGCGGCGAGGCCGTCAGCCTGGAAGCGGACGTCTCGGACGAAAGTCAGATGCGGGAAGCTGTGGACAGGCTCGCCACGACCTTTGGGCGCATCGACATCGTCGTGGTAAACGCCGGCATCAACGGAGTCTGGGCGCCGATCGACGACTTGAAACCGCAAGAATTTGACAAGACGATCGCTGTCAACCTGCGGGGCACCTATCTGACTTTCCACACCGTGGTGCCTCATCTGAAAAAACAGGGTGGCTCGGTCATTGTCGTTTCGTCGATCAACGGCAATCGCACATTCAACACCCCGGGAGCGACAGCCTATGTGGCAACAAAGGCGGCGCAGGTCGCCGTGGTGCAGCAACTTGCACTCGAGCTCGGCAAGCATAAAATTCGGGTCAACGCGGTTTGCCCAGGCGCGATCGATACAAACATCAACGAGAATACGACCGTGCGCAGCGAGAACGACACAGCTGTACCGGTGAAATTCCCAAAAGGCGATATCCCGATAACTGGCGGCAAGGCCGGCGAAAGCAACGACGTCGCAGATGTCATCCTGTTCCTGGCCTCCGACCGCTCACGGCACGTCACCGGCACGCCTGTGTTTGTCGATGGTGGGCAAGGCCTGCTGAGATAGATATCGCACTTGAATCCTGCGTTTGGAGCGAACTAGTATCTTCAAAGATGAGGCTGCGGAGATTTTGTCCATGTCAACTACACCGAATTCCGGATCTGCTCCGATCATCATCATCGATCTCCAGACCGGCATGTTCGACGGCGTCGCCGATCCGCCTCTGCATGGGGCGGAACGGCTGGTCGAGCGCGTCACAACCATCATGGATTGGGCTCGTCGGAACCGCCGGAGGATCGCTTTTATCCGCCATGACGGTCCGTCCGGCGATCCGCTGGCGCCGGGGGAGCCTGGCTGGGCCGTCTGGCCGGCACTCGGACAGGCCGACGATGAGCCGACCTTTTCAAAAAGCGTTGGCGATGCCTTCAGCAATCCGGATCTCGGGCGATGGATCGAGGAACAGGGCGCACCCGAAGTGGTACTGCTCGGAGCGCAGACGGATTTTTGCGTTGCTGCAACAGTAAAAGGCGCTCTGTCGAATGACCTGAAGGTCACCGTCATTTCTGATGCGCATAGCACGCTTGATCAGCCTGACGAGCCTGCGGCAGCAATCATCAACCGCTACAACGCGCAGTTTGCGGAGGCCGGCGTCAATCTGGTGACCACCGATCGCTTCATCCAAGGGGTGGCGTGACAGCGAGTTCCAGCCGGCGGGTGACACCGATCCCATCCAAAAAAGTCTCGTCATGGCTAACCACCAGAAGCGCCCCATCGTAGAGACGCAGTCCGGCTTCCACCGCGGCGATCGAGTCGATGTCGAGGTGGTTGGTCGGCTCATCGAGGATGAGCAGCGATGGCGGCTCCGGTCCGCCGAGTACGCAGGCAAGGCCCGCGCGCAGCATCTGCCCGCCCGACAAGGAACCGACAACCTGCAGGGCTGCATCGGCGCGAAACATGAACCGCGCCAGTGCCGCCCGGCAAGTGTTCTCATCCGCGTTTGGATTGAGCCGCTTGAAATTGTCGCGGATCGACAATCTCGGATCGAGGCGGCTCACCTGCTGATCGAGCATGACCGCCTTCACAGTTACTCTGATCGTGCCAGCGAACGGCTGCAAGCGCCCAACGATGAGCGACAGCATTGTTGTTTTCCCAGATCCGTTCGGACCTGTCACAGCGACGCGCTCCGGCCCGGGTGATTTCAAAAGAAAGGTCGCTCAGGACCGGAGCGTCGGGCGCATAACCTGCCGTGACGCTGTCCATCCTGAGCACGGTCCTGTTCGCCGGCAGCCCGGTCGGCGGCAGCCTGACTGAAAGCGGTTGCAGGATCTCGATCTTTTCCCGCGCGATGGAAATGTCTTGGTTCGCCTGAGCCCGCCGGCGCTCGGCCAGCCGAGCATTCTCGCCGCTGGTATTTTCCGCCTTCCGTTTAAGCCCACCGGCAACGATGCGTGGCATATCGCCCCTTGCCGCCCTCTTTTTGCCAACGCTATCACGTCGCGCCTTGCGTTCGACCGTTTCCTGGACCGTGTGGCTGACCTCGGTGATCCGCTTTTCGGCATCCGCCAGATCGTGTTCGGCAGCCGCCAGTTCGTACGCCTTACACTCACGGTAATGGGTCCAGTTGCCTCCGTAACGAGCAGCCGCCAGCGTCGTCAGCTCAACAATCGTGTCAGCGGTGTCGAGCAATTCACGGTCGTGGCTGACGATGACCGCCCCACCGCGCCACTGGCCGAGAAAATCGATCACAGCGCGCCTGCCGTCGCGGTCGAGATTGTTGGTAGGCTCATCGAGGATGAGGAAATCCGGTTCGGCGAAGATCAGCGCCGCAAGCCCCGCTCGGGTGCGCTGGCCGCCGGAGAGGTTCGAGAGCAGCGTCTGGGCATTTGCTTCCAATCCTGCGCGGGCCAGGGCCTCCGCCATACGCGCTTCCAGCATCCAGTCGGCCTGGGCGAGTTCGTCCATGGTCGCTTCACCCCGTTCGGCGCGGGTGAGCAGGTCGAGGGAGGCACGCGTGCCGAACAGATCGGCGATCGTCGCTTGTGATCCGACCTGTACGCACTGGCGCAATAGGCCGAACGTGCCGGAAACGGAGACCCTGCCTGATGTGGGCAACAGTTCGCCGGTGATGAGCTTCAGAAGCGTCGTTTTGCCGACACCGTTGCGGCCGACAAGCCCAACCCGTTCAGGCCCGAAGCGGAGGTTCAGCGCTGAGAAAAGTGGACGGCCGTCAGGCGTGGACCACGAAAGATCGGAAAGAGTGATGGAGGCAGGCATGGACAGATTCCCGGATTGCAAGGCGAAGCGGCGCTGCGATCGGGTTGGAATCCATGGTCGACCATCCTGTTGGTGTTGCGGATGGTTGAAGGCTAAGGCGGAAATGCGGCTGGTTCAAGGTAGATGAGGGCAAGAGCGACCCTGAGTGGCAAGTCCCTTGCCGTACGAGTGACCGGCAACGCAGGCGTCAACCGGCTATCGTAGGTGCGGCCATCAGAGCCGAAAAATAAAACTCTGAAGCTGGCAAGGTAATATCGCGAAGATGAGTATATCTGTCATCGATCATGGCTGCGATACTTCCCTTCAAAAGGGCCAGATACTCATCGTCGCTTAGTGCAGCCACTTCCTCCTCGGTCATGCCTTTGGGGGTGTGCTTGCGATCAACGGGATGCCGGGGCACAGAATCCTTCGCAGCATCTGTCGCGTTTTCAAAGCGATCGGCCTCCAACATCAGCGAAAGCAATCGCTTGTTTGGGGACATGATTGGGTCATCGACCACACCCTCGCTGGTCGCGTTGTCCGGATCGGGCTTTTGAACAACAGGCGCACCATCAGGGCCGAAGACCGTAACGTCGAAAGCCAGTTCGGCAAAGAATTTAAGGATCCGGTCGAGCCGGTCCTGGGCCAACGCCATTCCTTCGAGGCTGGCTGCTTCGTCCTCGAATCCGATCGAGGAGTAGTCGAAGCCATCGGCAAGTTCAGTTACGCCGCTCTCATAGATCCGTGCCAGTACGACATCCCCGATTTTGAGTTCAAACTTCAACTTGCTGGGGTGATTGCTGATAGCAGAATCTGCAACTTGCTGCGGACTGGGTGCCGGCAGACCAATGACATCATCAAGATGGGGGATGTTTGCGAACTTCCCGAAAGCATCATAGATAAACTCGCCCACCTCACCGCTTCCCGGGTCGTCGATCAACGCCGCTGGTAGAGGTGGATACTCCAATATCCGCGCCTTCGTGCCCGCTGCTTGCGTTTCCGCATCTCGCAGAAGCTTAAGGGCGAATGTGTTAGTCACACCAAGCATCGAATTGCCAACAGTCGTCATATTGCTACCTCCTCGCATCCAGCCCGCGGACGTGAACCCGCCTACAAGCAGCCACCACCGATCGTCTGCGTGAGGTGCAATTTAAGGTTACAAAGAATACCTTGCATCTAGCTGGAGGATTGCGAAAGGAGCCGGGCAATTACCGCCTCTGCAAGGGCACGGCGACCCATCCCCGCCGCCAGCTTTTTCCGCCGGACGCCAGAAATCCGGCAGCGGCAAGGGCGAAATGGTCGTCGGAAGGGGTGAGCCCAGGGACGAAAGTCGTACATCGGGCGGTTCGGCGTTCAGACCGAAGTCCCATGCCGGAACCCGCTCCGAGGTTGTGATGTTTAGGTCGCAAGTACGCGAAGCCCAACACCAGCGCCACGTTGCATTGGCTTCGCCCAAGGTGGCGCAACAAAACCCTCGGGAACCCGTCGCCTCATGGCGGCGGGTTTATTTATTCTGGCTCCCCGTTAGCCACCGATCTCAGATATCGCGCCCTCTATCGAGTAATGGAATGCTTACGGGGTTGCTTTAGAAATGAAAGCAGCCCTTCCGACGAGCCATAACGAAGAATGGCAAGGCCGATGGCCTGACCCATCAGCCCGTCGCTTCAGCGGCCCGCTGGCACATTAACCTGGACATCTCCGACAAGCGGCTCGTCATTAGCGTCATCATTGAGTGCAGAAATGCTCAGCACGCAGGCGACAAGCCCTGCGACAAGTAGCAACCCATAAGGCATCGGTGTTTCTCCTGTGCCCCCGGGGATCGAGTACACGCTTGAAAACTTAACGGTTCGGTAATGGAAATGGTTAACGAGCTGGCAAAGAACCATTTTTGCACACATGCACACGTGGCTCGCGTGTCGGTTTTTTTACATGCCAGTCGTTATTGGGCGGCATTTGGTGAGGAGGTCGCCACGTGGCGACCTCCTGTTTCAATCCGTTAATTCGAAGGAGCCGGCGTAGCTGGTGCTGGAGTTGCTGGCGGGTTGGTCCCCGTGGTAGCCGGAGGTGTGGCCGGAGCGGTAGCTGTGCCGGCGGGCTCTTCGGATCCTGGCATGAACATCATCACGGCTATGATGATGACTATGACTGCGACGATACCGATTATGACGTTTCTGCTCATGAATGCTCCTCCGTAAGCCTGCATTGGCTCCCGGTGAGGTAGTTCGGGCGGTGAATTTGTCCACCCGCGGCCCGATAGCAGCGTTTTTCATTCTTGCCGTCGTCGGGGTCTCGCCTTCCCATCCGCCAGCACGAATAAGGTCTCTCGGCCGCGCGCGATAGGAGCAAAGATCAAGCGGCTGCCGGGCGCGTCTCGGGACTTGATGTCACCGCACCGATGATCGCTTCCTCTCTCGGGAAGCGACCTGAACGTTGTTTGCCGCCCAGGCTTGGCGCTGGAAGGCAGCCCCAAATAGAATGAGGACCGAAACGATATTCGCCTCGGTCCTCATTGGCCCCCGCCATGTGTTGCGTCCTTTATCGCCGGAAAGGGAGTGAGCGGCAATTCCGAGTTTTCACCCGCGCCAAACGATACGTAGAATCCCTAATGCCGCTCTCGCTCACGCCACATAGTCTATAGCTGATACCAGAAACCCTACGCCCGCTCCTCCCAGAGCTTGGCAAGCTCCACGATCGTCTTCACCGCCTTTTCCATGTCCTGGCTGCTGACGAATTCGAGCGGCGAATGGAAAGCATGGCCCCCGGCGAAGATGTTCGGGCAGGGAAGGCCCATGAACGAGAGCCGCGAACCGTCCGTGCCGCCGCGAATGCTCCCGCGCACCGGCTCCATGCCGGCCCTTCGGATCGCTTCCACCGCAAACTCGACGATCTCAGGATGCTTGTCGAGCACCACCTTCATGTTGCGGTATTGCTCCTTGACCGTGAAGGTGTAGCTGGAGCCCGGGTAACCAGCGAGCACCTCACCGGCGATCTTTTCGAGCAACGCTTCCTTGGTCTTGAGGCCTTCCTCGGTAAAATCCCGGATGATGAAGCTCAAATTCGCCTTTTCCATCACGCCGGAAATGCCTGTCGGATGGATGAAGCCATCGCGGCCTTTAGTCGTCTCCGGCGCCATGTCTTTCGGGAGGCCGTCGATGATCGCCCCGGCAATGCGGATGGCGTTCTCCATCTTGCCATAGGCAAAGCCCGGGTGGATTGCGACGCCCTTGATGTCGATCTCGACGGCATCGGCGGAAAAGGTCTCGTCCTCGATCGTGCCGGCTGTCTCGCCGTCGAGCGTATAGGCGAAATCGGCGCCGAGCTTCTTCAAGTCCACCTTGTCGACGCCGCGGCCGATCTCCTCGTCGGTGGTGAAGAGGATACGGATTGCGCCGTGCTTGATGTCGGGATTGTCGATCAGGAATTCGGCCGCCGATATGATCTCGGCAATGCCGGCTTTGTCGTCGGCTCCCAAAAGAGTTGTACCGTCGGACGTGACGATGTCATGGCCGATCAGGTCCTTCAGCACCGGGTGTTCGGCAACCTTGATGAACTGGGTCTTGTCGCCGACAAGCTGGATATTTCCGCCTTGATAGTTCTTGATGACCTGCGGCTTAACGCCCGTACCGGAAAAGTCCGGTGCGGTGTCCATATGGGCGGTGAAGCAGACGACCGGCACGTTGTTCTTCGTGGTCGTCGCGGGGATTGTCCCGTAGACGTAACCGTGCTCATCGAGATGGGCATCACTCACCCCGATCGCCAGCAGTTCCTCGACGAGCAACCGGCCGAGATCCTTCTGCTTCATTGTGGAAGGCTGAGTCGGGGACTTGGCATCCGACTGGGTATCGATGACGACGTAACGGAGAAAACGATCGGTAACGCTATCGGCCATAACTGGAAATCCAAATGAACAAACGGGATGACGAGTTTTAGCGGGCGGAATCGATCGCGTGAATGGGGTATCGCGGGGTTTTTCGCGCGACTTCGCGCATGCGTTGGCCTGACCTTGGTTATGAGGTCTCCAAGACCGCAGCGGGCGCCCAACGGTGATTTTACCGTAGTCGCCTGTGGATAGAATCATCGTCTAGAAGCCTCGGCCGGCCTTTCGGTTATTCTCGATGCGGGTAAGGCAACCAGTCACCTTTGCCATCAGCAGATCAAAATCGATCGGCTTGGTCAGATAAGCTTCCGCGCCCGCTCTCAGTCCCGAGAGAACATTTTCCCGATCCGTCAAAGCCGTCAGCATTATGAACGGCGTGTCGGCCAAATCTGGATAATTGACCTGGATCTCGGCCAGTAGTTCGTGACCGCTCATGACTGGCATGGAAATGTCGCAGATGACGAGATCCGGCCATTTGGAAACCAGAAGGTCCAGCCCTTCCTGACCATTGGCGGCCTGAAGGGTCGAGAAACCGGCATCCTCCATCTCCTCGACCAGGAGTTGACGGATATCGTGCTCATCATCAATGCATAAAATCGTCGTCATAGTTCCGTTCCTAAGCTGTCTTTGCCTCAAGGACTTCGTCGAAGGGAAGATCCAAGGTAAACGTCGTGCCGCGGCCGAGTTCACTCTCGACAAGAATAGATCCGCCGTGCAACTCGATGATTTCCTTTACGATATTGAGGCCTATCCCTGTGCCGGCGATACCGGTGGCGCTACGTGCCCGGAAATAGGGCTCGAAAAGCTTCGGCACGTCATCCGAATCTATTCCGATACCGGAATCTCTTATGGTGATGAGAACGCGCGGTCCCTGTTGCCAGCCTTTTACATCGATTTCCGGAGAGTTGGGCGAGTATTTGACTGCGTTCGAAAGCAAATTCGTGAAAACGCGGCCAAGCGCCGTCCCATCCACCATCTGGAAGGCGGGCAAGTCCGCCAGATCAGCGCGAATGTTGTGTTCCTTGCTGATTTCCATCCGATGCGCGATACACTCCTCTATCACCGCGGAAAGAGAGCAGGGCCTTTTATCGATTTCGATCGTGCCGGTGGCTATGCGGCCGGCGGCCAGGATACTCTCCATCAGCTCCACCATCCGGACGACCGCGCCTTTGATCTGTACGCACTTGTCCGAAAGGAACTGCGGCGTCACCTCGCCTTTCGTACGCGTAAGCCGCTGCGCTGCCCCATCGATAACGGCAAGCGGCGTGCGGAATTCATGAGAGATCATCGCCACGAAGCGGCGTTGGAGGGCGTTGATCGCTCTCTCCTGCTGCAGAAGGCGGTCGAGTTCGACGTTCTTCAACTGGACTTCGACAGTCCTTTCCTCGACGGTTTTTTCCAGGCGGTCGCGGTGCTGGCGCAGTCTCTGCTCGCTGGATTGCAGGGCTTTCAGGGTGAGTTGACGATCATGAACGTCTTCCAACAGACCGTACCACCTGATCACCTCACCCGCCTCGCTCAGCCGGGGGGCGGCGCGATTGCGGAACCACCGATACCGACCTTTTACCGGCCCGATGCGATAGACCATGTCGAAGGGAGCGGCGTTTTTAACCGCTGCGTGCCATTGCTCGATAACCTGAGGAAGATCCTGCGGGTGGATCGTTTTTTCCCAACCGCGCCCAAGAGCTTCGTGCAAATCAAGCCCCGACGCGTGTTGCCAGCTCGGGCCAACCTCGATCACATCCCCTGTGGCATCAGCCACCCAGGGTGTCTGCGGATGGAGCTCCACAAAGGATCGGTAATGTTCTTCGCTCGCACGTAAGACCTGTTCGGCGCGGCGCAGTTTGGTGATATCGGAAATAACCGCGATCAACACGGGCTTCGTCGTGCCACCAATGGGAAGGAGTGCCCGACGTTTATGTGTTACCAATATTCGAGTTGCGCCGCCTCGACTGGTTACTTCCTCTTCGAGCAGGCTTTCTTGGCCTGTCGCCATCACCTCAGAGTCTATGGCCCTGATTGGGTCGGCGTCTGACTTTTGCAGAAATTCGTGCCCTGTGCGCCCCAGGAGATGCTCCGGGCTCATGCCGATCAGGTCGCAGGCTTTTTTATTGAGATACAAGAAGCGCGATTGGTCATCTTTGATAAGAATCGGCTGATGGGCTCCTTCGAACAGAGCCTGCAAGATATCCATATCTTGAAGTTGCTCGTCAGTCTCTCTCAGATGGGAACTGCCCGCCAACCAAGCCTCCATGGTAAGTCACCATAATTCTAGTGGCGCTAAATTAGCGTGTCTGGCTTACCGAATACTGAAAGCGGCTCCTATTGTTTTACAGGCTAGCGGAAACAACACACGGGATGTGGCGAAACACCCTCCCCGCCGCCGCGCGGAGGGCCATCCTTTCAAATCTCTGTGCCACGTGTCAATTCGCCGGTCGCGTTCCACCACCCTTCTTTTCGGCATCGTGAGTATGGTGGCTGTCTCGTTCGCCGCCGCCGCCCGACAGACGGCTTTTGGCACGACGGTCATCGTCGGCCGGTGGCTTTTTGACCTCTAACGGTGCCTTGGCATTCTCGTGGGAGGCGCCGGGGCCGCCCTGACGGATGCTGGCAGGGGTCTTGTCGGAAGTGGACATCACAAACCTCCTTATCGATCCTGCTGATAGCCTTGGTGCGTAGTATTGACCTTGGTGTTGCCCTGCTGTCCCTGCTTGTCGGAATTCACAGTGCCGGGATTGGTTGTGCGCTCGTCACCCGTTCCCGAAGTCGCGGGTTGGCCAGTGCCTTTCGGGCTACGGTTGTCTTCTGGGATGGGTGGGAGTCTGCTGTTCATCGGATGCTCCTCTATTTTGCTACCTCTTGAGCTAACCCGTAAGCCGCCGGCCTGTTCCAATTTTGCGGAACACGGTTGAGCTTGCGACGTTGCGCAAGTGAGAAATTCAAGAAGGCAGGGAGAGACGACCGTATGAATCAGATCCCGCATCAGCCCGCGGCTATGGCCGAGCAACCGACGTCACCTGCGATGGAGCGCAAGTGGTGGCACACGGCTACCGTCTATCAGATCTATCCGCGCAGCTTCGCCGACAGCAATGGAGATGGCATCGGGGATCTTCCGGGTATTGCCTCCAAACTGGACTATCTGAAAAACCTTGGCGTCGACGTCATCTGGCTCTCGCCCATCTACAAGTCGCCGATGGACGACAATGGCTACGACATCTCCGACTACCAGGACATTGCTCCCGAATTCGGTACCCTGGCAGATTTCGACCATTTGGTAGCCGAGGCGAGGACGCGCGGCATCGGGATTGTCCTGGACCTGGTCGTCAACCACACGTCCGACGAACATCCCTGGTTTCTCGAATCCCGCAAGTCCCCCAGCAATCCCTATCGCGACTTCTATATCTGGCGCAAACCAGGCCCCGATGGCGGTCCTCCGAACGGTCTCATGTCATCCTTCGGCGGACCGGCCTGGACGCTCGATCCTCAAACTGGAGAGTATTATCTCCACCTCTTCTCCCGTCGCCAACCGGATCTCAATTGGGAAAACCCGAAGGTCCGGCGAGAAATCTACGACATGATGAACTGGTGGCTGGAACGCGGCATCGCCGGCTTTCGAATGGACGTCATCGACTATATCGGCAAGCAGGTCGATCAGGAACTGGTGAAGGACGGTCCGCACCTGCATGACTATCTGCAGGAAATGAATCGCGAGACTTTCGGTGGCCGCAACATCCTCACCGTCGGCGAAGCCTGGAGCGCGACGCCGGGTTCGGCCTTGCTCTATACAGGACGCGATCGCAACGAGCTTTCGATGGTCTTTCAGTTCGAGCACGTCACACAGCAATGGGACGAAGTCTACGGCAAGTGGCGCTCCAAACCTTTCGACCTCGTGAAGCTGAAGTCGGTATTGAGCAAATGGCAATATGCGTTGTCGGAAGACGGATGGAACTCGCTTTTCTGGGGAAATCACGACTTGCCGCGTGCCGTCTCCAAGTATGGCGACTCAACCGGCTATCCGTCTGAATCCGCCAAAATGCTGGCGACGGTGCTGCATCTGCTAAAAGGCACGCCCTTCATCTATCAGGGTGAAGAGATCGGGATGACCAACGTCCCCTTCACCAAGATAGATCAATATCGGGATATCGAGACCCTCAACATGCACCGCCTGCATATGGAGGCTGGACTTTCCCCCGAGGAGTTCATCAAAGGGGCGAACGACAATGCCCGCGACAATGCACGCACGCCGATGCAATGGAGCGCCGCACCCCATGGCGGCTTTTCCTCCGGGGTGCCCTGGATTGAGGTCAATCCCAACTATACGACGATCAACGCGGAAGCCGCCATGACCGACGAACGTTCGGTCTGGAACCACTATCGGCAGCTAATTGCCCTAAGGAAAGCTCATCCGGTCATCGTCTATGGGCTTTACCAGTCCTGGCTGGATCAGCATCCGGACGTTTTTGTCTATTCCCGCAGCCTGGACCACGAGCGGCTGGTGGTCATAGCCAATTTCACCGCACGGCAAGTATCACTGACCATACCGGACGAGCTCAAGACGAGCGGTCAATGCCTGATCTCAAATTGCCAGCCTATCGACAATCTCGACCCGATTGTAGAACTCAAACCCTATGAGGCTTTTGCCATCCTGTCACCGACCGCGTAACAGACGGAGCGCATTGATCGTAACCAGCACGGTCGCTCCGGTATCAGCCAGAATTGCCGGCCAGAGCCCGGTCACACCCAGAACTGTCGTTACCAGAAAGACCGCCTTCAGGCCGAGAGCAATGGCAATGTTCTGGTGAATGTTCCGCATTGTACGCTTCGACAGCTCGATCATGTCGGCGATGTCGCCGACGCGGCCGTGCAGTACCGCAGCGTCGGCCGTTTCGAGCGCCACGTCCGTGCCACCGCCCATGGCGATGCCGATATCCGCCGCGGCAAGCGCCGGCGCATCATTGATCCCGTCACCCACTTTGCCGACCGTAAAGCCTTTTCCCTTCAGGTCGCCCACGATCCGTCGCTTGTCCTCAGGCATCAGCTCCGCATGCACCTCAATGCCGAGGTCCTTGCCGATCGCACTGGCGGTACGAGCGTTGTCACCGGTCAGCATGAGTGTTTTGACACCGGCATCGGTCAGCGCTTTCAGTCCGGCCTTTGCGTCGGGCCGCGGCTCGTCGCGCATGGCGATGGCGCCTGCCAGCACGCCGCCCACGATCAGCACGGACACGGTCTTGCCCTCATCATTGAGGCCGGCGATCTGCCGCCGATGCGCCATGGACAGCGAAACCCGATCTGCCGCTGCTTTCGGCGACCCCAAGAAGGCCTCCTGGCCTTCGATGACGGCCGTTACTCCCTCGCCACCAAAGGCCTTTGCGCTGCTCGCGCCGGGAATGTCCACTTCATCGTCCGCCGCCTTGGTGAGAATGGCCATTGCCAGCGGATGGCTGGACCCGGTTTCGAGCGCAGCAGCGATACGCAGAACCTCATCGGCGTTGCGGCCGAAGGCAATCACATCGGTTACCCGCGGCTTGCCGGCGGTCAGCGTACCGGTTTTGTCGAATGCAATGGCTGTGACCTTGCCCACCGTTTCGAGTACCGCGCCGCCCTTCATCAGCAGACCGCGTCGGGCGCCGGAGGAAAGCGACGCAGCGATTGCTGCGGGCGTCGAAATGACCAAAGCGCAAGGGCAGCCGATCAGCAGAATCGCAAGCCCTTTGTAGATCCAGGCATCCCAGGCCCCACCTGCGATGAGCGGCGGCAACACAGCAACCAACCCCGCGACGAGTACGACAGCTGGCGTGTAGTAGCGTGAAAAGCGGTCGATGAAGCGTTCGGTCGGCGCCTTGCTTTCCTGCGCCTCCTCGACCAACCGCACGATCCGGGCGATCGTATTATCAGCCGAAGCCGCCGTCACCTCGACGCGTAGCGCCGCATCTCCGTTCACCGTGCCAGCGAAGACCGCATCGCCGACAGTCTTTACAGCCGGTATACTCTCGCCCGTCACCGGCGCTTCATTGATCGCACTTTCGCCGGCGACGATAACACCGTCCGCAGAGATGCGGTCGCCTGGCCGCACGAGGATGATCGACCCAACGCTAAGATCTTCTGCCGGCACTTCGCGTGTCTTGCCGTCTGCTTCCAGCAGTGCAGTCTTCGGCACCAGTGCCGTCAGGCTCCGAATGCTCTGGCGCGCTTTGCCGGCCGCGACGCCTTCCAGAAGCTCGCCGACCAGAAACAGGAAGACTACCGCCGCGGCTTCCTCGGACGCATCGATGATCACCGCTCCGAGCGCGGCGACCGTCATCAGCATCTCGATCGAGAACGTCGTACCCGCCAATGCAGCCATGACGGCGCGGCGGGCAATCGGTATCAACCCAATGAGCATGGCGGCGACGAAGATATAGGTATCGTAGGCCGGAACGAGGCGCCCGACCCCGTAAGCTGCTGCCAACGCAATACCCGCAAGGATCGTCAGACGCCCTTTGGCGCTCTTCCACCATGGCCCTTCGCTTAGGTCGTACCCATGCAATCCTTCGACATTTTTCGTCCCGTGGCTGCCGTGGTCGTGCTTGTCATGATCATGACCACAAGCATGATCCGGCAGCTCTACCGCGGGGGGCGCCTTCTGCCCAAGGGCGCGCAACGAATAACCAAGGCCGATGACTTTCTTTTCGATGGCCGGCAGGTCGCATGTGCCATCATGACTGACCATCATCGTGCCTGCGGCCACAGAAACGGAAACGCCCTCGACCCCTGGTATGCGGCGCACCGCCGTGTCGATCTTTGCTGCGCAACTTGCGCAATCCATTCCACCGATCTTGTAGCGGGCCTGGTTCTTCGTCGTCATTTCTCTCTCCGTCTGGGATCGAGCAACCTATCTACAACCTCTAGCGACTGGAGCTACAAGCGGTTTATTGAAAAAAATTAGCTGGCGTCCATGGCGACATAGGGCTAGTCCTGTCTCCAGACAGGGGCGTCCGGTTTTGCCGGGCTGAGAAGCACCCTTTGAACCTGAACCAGATCATGCTGGCGGAGGGAGTCGCCCGGGCTTTTCTGATTTTGCGCCCTGCGTCCGCTCCGCCCGAAAAAGGCGAGGATGCAGATGATAGAGACTCCAGGCCAGATTCTAGCGGCCATGCGCCAAAAGAACCCTCTTGTGCAGAACATCACCAATTTCGTGGCTATGAACATCGCGGCCAATGTGATGCTCGCGGCCGGTGCCTCGCCAGCCATGGTGCATACGAAGGAGGAAGCCGGGGACTTTGCTCGCATCGCCGCGGCGCTGACGATCAACATCGGCACGCTTTCGCCGGACTTCCTATCCGGCATGAAGGAAGCGGCAAAAGCGGCCGGCGAGGCCCGCAAGCCCTGGATCCTGGATCCGGTCGCGCATTTTGCTACGGCCTATCGCAGCGCTGCGGTTGAAGAATTGCTGTCGCTGAAGCCCACGGTCATCCGCGGCAATGCGTCGGAGATCATGGCACTTGCCGGCAGCCAGTCGAGCGGCCAGGGCGTCGACAGCGGCGACAGAACCGAAAAAGCCGAAGGAGCGGCTGTTGCGCTCGCTCGTCGTCATGTCTGCGTCGTGGCCGTGACTGGCGAACAGGATTTCGTCACCGATGGTGATCGCTCCGTCCACATCCTGGGCGGCTCCGATCTTATGCCGCGCGTCACCGCATTGGGTTGTTCGCTGACGGCCTTGGTTGGTGCTTTTGTCGCAGCACGACCAGACCAACCCTTTGACGCAACGGTGGCCGCACTCGCAATGTTCGCGGTGGCGGGCGAGGAAGCCGCCCTCGCCGCCAGTGGACCTGGTTCCTTCTCTCCGCTTTTCCTCGACGGCCTGGCAGCACTTCTACCCGAGACACTGGATGCCAAGGCGAGGATTGTCGCATGAAGGCGTTCGATCTCTCCGTCTATCTCGTGCTGGACCCTCAGTTGTGCCATAGCCTCGGCATGGTGCAGACGGCTCGGCTTGCCGTGGAGGGTGGTGTCACCATGGTTCAACTGCGCGACAAGCAGGCCAGCACCGCCCAAATGATCGAAACTGGCCAGGCATTGAAGGCCGTGCTCGCAAGCAGCGGCATCCCATTGATCGTCAACGACGACGTTGAAGCTGCAATCGCCATCGGCGCGGAAGGCGTGCATGTGGGACAGAGCGACATGGGGGCGGCCGTAACCCGCCAGCGTGTCGGGCAAGCGATGATCCTCGGCGTGTCGGTCGAGACAGAGGAGCTCGCACGGCAGGTCGATCCATCGATCGTCGATTACGTCGGAATAGGCCCGGTCTTCGCAACCCCCACCAAGCCGGACCACAAGCGGCCAATCGGCTTCGATGGATTGGCGCGCATCGTGGCTGCCGCTTCAGTGCCGGCGGTTGCTATCGGAGGCCTCAAGGCGGAACATGCCGGCAAGGCGCTGGCTGCCGGCGCCCAGGGGATCGCCGTGGTCTCCGCCATTTGCGGTCAGCAGGACCCGAAACAAGCTGCCCGAAGAATAGCCGAAGAGATCAAAAAGGTGCGCGCATGATCCGCAATGTTCTGTCCATCGCAGGCTCGGATCCTTCAGGTGGCGCCGGCATCCAGGCCGATCTCAAAACCTTCTCGGCGCGTGGCACCTTTGGAATGGCCGTCCTCACCGCATTGACCGCACAAAACACCACCGGGGTGACAGGGATCCATCTCGTTCCGCCCACTTTCGTGGCCGAGCAGATCCAGGCCATCTTTGCCGACATCAGGGTCGATGCGGTCAAGATCGGCATGATCGCCAATGCCCAAATCGCCGAAGCTGTCGCAGATGCGCTTCGTCCCTATCATGACAATCTGCCAATCGTGCTCGATCCCGTCATGGTCGCCAAAGGCGGAGCATCACTTCTGGCACCCGATGCGGTCGAAGTCCTGGTCCATCGGCTGGTGCCCATCTCCACGTTGGTTACGCCCAATCTGCCGGAGGCGGCAGCCCTTTTACGGGAGCCGATTGCAGTCAACCGCGCAGACATGGTCGAGCAGGCCGAGCGGTTGCTCCGGCTGGGGCCAAAGGCAGTATTGGTTAAGGGTGGTCATCTTGAAGCAGCCGAAAGCCCGGACATCCTGGCCGACATGAACGGTCGCCACTGGTTCGACGGTGTTCGGGTTCCCACGCAAAACACCCATGGCACAGGTTGCACCTTGTCCAGCGCGATAGCCGCCGAGCTCGCAAAGGGCGCTCCGCTCGCCGAGGCCGTGTCCACCGCCAAGGTCTATCTCGCGAGCGCCATAGCCGCGGCCGGCAGGCTCAGCGTCGGCAACGGCCATGGACCTGTTCAGCACTTCCATGCCCTGTGGGCTGAACACGAACAGTCGAACTAGCTTGGGCAAGCCGATCGACAGCTTCACCTCAAGGCAGAAGCTCCATTTCGATGAAGTAAATGACACTGCCCCGCTCGGCGGTCAGGTGAACATTCACATTCGCAACGATCGAGCAAAGGACGTCTTGTCCTTCCGCCGCAAGCTCGATTCCATCCACCCTGACTGTACAGGCGCCCGTAAAGACGATCGCGGATAGTGCCTTAACGCTACTGAGTACAAGGGAACCGTCAAAGGCATATCGTTGCACTCGATGCCATGCGTGGCCGCGAAACGTCATGACGTTGAGGTCGGTGATCGGGCCGGCCAAACACCGCGCGGAGACCTCACTATCGCCGGAGAATGGAAAGGGGTCGCACAATGCCCGCATTTCAGGTTGCTTGACGCCATCCACCTTCAGCTGCATACCGTCGCCGGCAAGGACCACGATCGTCCGGTCAATGCCGGGAAAGGGCGAGAAATCACTCTCGCCCTCCACTGTCGCCAGGCTGATGCGCCATAGAAAACGGCCGGCTGGATCGCCAGGCAAGGGTTCGGAGGCCACCTCGCGGGTGACGCCCTTGCCATTTTTCCAGGGCATGGCCCTATGCCTGTCTGCTTTGAGAAGATGCATCTCCGGTCCTAGTTGCCGAGAATGCCCGGCAGACGCAGGCCCTTTTCCTTCGCGCATTCGAGCGCGATCTCGTAACCCGCGTCCGCATGGCGCATTACGCCGGTGGCCGGATCGTTCCAAAGAACCCGCTCCAGGCGCTTCGCAGCGTCGTCGGACCCGTCGGCGCAGATGACGACACCCGAATGCTGAGAGAAACCCATGCCGACGCCGCCGCCGTGGTGCAGTGAGACCCATGTCGCGCCGGAGGCGCAGTTCAGCAGGGCATTGAGAAGCGGCCAGTCGGACACCGCGTCCGATCCGTCCTTCATGGCTTCCGTCTCGCGGTTCGGTGAAGCAACCGAACCGCTGTCAAGGTGATCACGGCCGATGACAACAGGCGCCTTCAGCTCACCATTCTTGACCATTTCGTTGAAGGCCAGCGCCAGGCGGTGACGATCGCCCAGACCCACCCAGCATATGCGCGCCGGCAGACCTTGGAAGGCGATGCGCTCGCGGGCCATGTCCAGCCAGTTGTGCAGGTGCTTGTTGTCCGGCAGCAATTCCTTCACCTTCGCATCGGTCTTGTAGATGTCCTCCGGGTCGCCGGAGAGTGCTGCCCAACGGAAGGGCCCGATCCCACGGCAAAACAGCGGGCGGATATAGGCAGGCACAAAGCCCGGAAAAGCAAAGGCGTTTTCCAGCCCCTCTTCCTTGGCAACCTGGCGGATATTGTTGCCGTAATCGAGCGTCGGAACGCCTGAGTTCCAAAAATCGACCATGGCCGCGACATGGATCTTCATCGAGGCCCGGGCAGCGGTTTCAACCGCCTTCGGATCGCTTTCCTGCTTCGCCCGCCACTCGGCGACCGTCCAGCCGATCGGCAGATAGCCATGAATCGGGTCATGAGCCGAGGTCTGGTCAGTCACGATGTCGGGTTTAACGCCGCGGCGAACCAGTTCGGGGAAAATCTCGGCAGCATTGCCGATAAGGCCGACAGACTTGGCTTCCCCAGCCTTGGTCCATTGGTCGATCAGCGCGAGCGCTTCATCCAACGTATGCGCCTTGGCATCGACATAACGGGTGCGCAGGCGGAAGTCGACGCGTGTCTCATCGCATTCGACGGCGAGGCAGCAGGCGCCGGCCATGACGGCCGCAAGCGGCTGGGCTCCGCCCATGCCGCCGAGACCGCCGGTCAAGATCCACTTTCCCTTCAGGTTGCCGCCATAGTGTTGGCGGCCGGCTTCCACGAAGGTCTCGTATGTTCCCTGTACGATGCCTTGCGTGCCGATATAGATCCAGGAACCAGCCGTCATCTGGCCATACATGGCCAAACCCTTGCGGTCGAGTTCGTTGAAATGTTCCCAGGTTGCCCAATGCGGGACAAGGTTCGAATTGGCGATCAGAACACGCGGCGCGTCCTTGTGCGTGCGGAACACACCGACCGGCTTGCCGGACTGCACGACAAGAGTTTCCTCCTCCGTCAGCGTCTTCAGCGTTGCGACGATGCGGTCGAAATCCTCCCAGGTGCGAGCGGCACGGCCGATACCGCCATAGACCACCAGTTCATGCGGACGTTCGGCAACGTCCGGATCGAGGTTGTTCATCAGCATGCGCAGCGGCGCTTCGGTCATCCAGCTTTTGGCGTTCAACTCGGTGCCTTGCGGTGCACGGACTTCGCGGATGTTGTGGCGTGGGTTGCTCATCTTAATTTCCCTTGGTCTTCAATTGATCCGCAACGGACTCAATGCGTGTCAGGAGCTCTTTCAGGTGTAAGCGCAGCTGCTCGGCCTTCTTCTCGTCATAGGCGAAGGGTGGTTCTTCGGTGGCCAGATGTGAAATCTGCGAAAGCTCCATCTGGATCGCATGGACGCCCGTTTCCGGCCGGCCGTAGTGGCGGGTCGTCCAGCCCCCCTTGAAGCGGCCGTTGACTATTGCCGTGTAGCCTTCGGCGGACCGGGCCACCTCGACGGCAGCCGCCTCGATACGAGGATCGCAAGTACGGCCCATATCCGTGCCGATGTTGAAATCGGGCAGCCGTCCTTCAAACAGGAACGGAATGAGTGAACGAATGGAATGGCAATCATAGAGCACGGCGACACCATGAATTGCCTGGACGCGTTCGATCTCGGCAAGAAGGGCTGCGTGATATGGAGCGTGAAAGTGTTGCAGCCGATAGTCGGTGTCGGCCTTGGTCGGTTCCCCGCCTGGTTTCCAGATGGGCTTCCCGTCGAAGTCCGTTTCGGGGATCAGACCCGTCGTATTCTGGCCCGGGTACAGGCTCGTTCCGGTGGGATCGCGGTTGGCATCGATCACATAGCGATGGAAGGTCGCCCGCACTGTCGTCACCTGGGGCAGCAGGCCGGAATAGAGATTGTGGATGTGCCAGTCGGTGTCCGCCAGCAACCGTCCGTTCTCGTTCAGACGCCCACGAACGTCCGGTGGAACCTCTGTCCCTGTGTGGGGGAAAGCGAGAATGACCGGGGATGTGCCCTGAATGATTTCGAAGACCGCCATGTCAGCCCTCCAATCCCGGAAGCAGACCGTCCGAGACGCTGGCGGCAAGTGACCCGTCCGCCACGAGAGCACTTGCCGCAGCAAGATCCGGCGCCATGAAGCGGTCCTCTTCGAGGGTCCGAACGACCGCGCGCAAAGTGGCAACTGCGTTCTGCAGCTCCGGCCCGGTGGTCAGCGGTGCGCGGAAATCCACCCCTTGCGCCGCAGTCACTGCTTCGATGCCAATGATGCCGAAGAGGTTCTCCGTCATCTGCAGTAGTCGGCGGGCACCGTGGCAGGCCATGGAAACGTGGTCTTCCTGGTTGGCCGAAGTAGGTGTCGAATCCACCGAGGCGGGATGAGCCATCTGCTTGTTTTCGCTCATCAGGGCAGCCGACGTGACTTCGGCAATCATCAGGCCGGAATTCAACCCCGGCTTCTTGGCCAGGAAGGCCGGAAGACCGTAGGAAAGGGCCGGATCAACCAAAAGCGCTATGCGGCGCTGAGCGATCGCGCCGATTTCGCAAACGGCAATGGCGATCTGGTCTGCGGCAAAGGCCACCGGTTCGGCATGGAAATTGCCCCCGGAAACGACGCTGTCGTCGGATAGAACCAGCGGGTTGTCGGTGACGGCATTGGCCTCGATTTCGAGCGTCCGGCCGGCCATGCGCAGCAAATCCAGGCAAGCACCGTCGACTTGCGGCTGGCAGCGGATGCAGTATGGATCCTGCACTCGCTCGTCACCCTGCAGATGGCTTTCCCGGATGACCGAGCCGGCGAGCAGGCCACGCAGTGCCGTAGCCGTATCGATCTGGCCCCTGTGGCCACGCAACATGTGAATGTCGGCTATAAATGGTGCGGACGAACCCATCGCCGCGTCGGTCGAAAGCGCGCCGGTGATCAAAGCGGCCTGAGCGGCCCGATGGGCGCGAAAAAGGCCGGCAAGCGCCAGAGCCGTCGAAACCTGAGTGCCGTTGATCAGCGCAAGCCCTTCCTTGGCGGCAAGAATGACCGGGGTCAGCCCGGCGCGCTCCAGTGCGACACCGCCCGGCAGCCGTTCGCCTTCAAAAAAGGCTTCGGCCTCGCCCATCATTACCGCCGCCATATGCGCGAGCGGCGCCAGGTCCCCGGATGCGCCGACAGATCCTTTTTCCGGGATCAGCGGTATCACTCCCTTTTCCAGCATATCCTCGATCAGGCGCACCAGTTCGAGCCGCACGCCGGAAGCGCCACGGCCAAGCGACACCAGCTTCAGCGCCATGATGAGGCGGACGATGTTTTCCGGCAGCGGCACGCCAACCCCGCAGCAATGCGACAAGATCAGATTGCGCTGCAGCGTTGCCGTATCGCTGGCGTCGATCTTGATCGATGCCAGTTTTCCAAACCCGGTGTTGACGCCATAGACCGGTTCGTTGCCGGCTGCGATGGTGGCAATCCGGGCAGCCGCGCGTTCAATGCCAGCATCAAAGCTGCGATCCAGTACGGCACGCCCGGTATTCCAGTAGATCGTCGCCAGTTCGGCCAGGGAAACCCGACCGGGATGAAGTGTGATCGTCACGATGAAACTCCTGACATGGATGTGGAGGCCAGCTCGCCCCGCCAGATCCGCCGATGCAGCGGATTGAAGCCGATCCGGTAAACGAGCTCGGCGGGGCTCTCGATATTCCAGATGGCGAGATCCGCCTGTTTGCCGGCTTCAATGGTGCCGATACTGTCCAAACGGCCGAGCGCCCGCGCCGCCTCCCGGGTCACACCGGCCAGGCATTCCTCCACCGTCAGGTGAAAGAGAGTAGCGCCCATGTTCATGGTCAGCAGGAGCGAGGTCAGCGGCGATGTGCCCGGGTTGCAGTCTGTGGCAAGGGCCATTTTCGTTGCATGCTGGCGGAACAGATCGACCGGCGGCTTCTTCGTTTCGCGGATGAAATAATAGGCGCCAGGCAGCAGTACAGCGACCGTTCCTGCTCTGGTCATGGCGGCAGCGCCTTCGCTGTCGGTATATTCCAGGTGATCGGCCGAGAGCGCGCCATAGTCAGCGGCAAGAGCCGCGCCGTGGAGATTGGAAAGCTGGTCGGCATGCAGCTTGATCGGAAGGCCATGCGCCCTCGCTGCGTCGAACACCGTTCGCATCTCGTCTGGCGAGAACGCAATGCCTTCGCAAAAACCATCCACGGCATCGACGAGCCCTTGCGCATGGGCGGCTTCAAGCCCCGGCAACACCACCTCGCGGATGAAATCGCCATTGCGGCCCTTGTAGTCTACCGGCGTCGCATGGGCCCCGAGATAGGTGGTGGTGACGTTGACCTTGCGCTCGCTCGCCAGAGAACGCGCCGCGCGCAGCATCTTGCCTTCGTCCTCGACGGTCAGGCCATAGCCGGACTTGATCTCGACGGTGGTCACCCCTTCCGCCAGCAGCGCATCCAGGCGCGGCAGGCTTTCGGCCACGAGATCTCCTTCGTTTGCCCCCCTCACCTGCCGGACGGACGAAACGATCCCGCCGCCCGCACGGGCGATTTCCTCGTAGGACGCCCCGGCGAGCCGCATTTCGAATTCCCGCGCGCGGTTTCCGGCGTGGACGAGATGGGTATGGCAATCGATCAGCCCAGGCGTGATCCAGCGACCGCCGCAGTCGACGACATCGATGCCATCGGTCACGGGGACGCCTCTTTCATCGCCAACATAGGCAATGCGGCCATCTTCGATCAGAATGGCCCCACCTTCGATCACTCCCAACCCAGCGTGGGTCGGCGACATGGTTGCCAGCCTTGCATTGCGCAGCAGCGTAGTCATAGCGCCTCGCTTTCCGATCCAATATGGGTCATGCCAATGAGGGCGCGAACCCGGGCAATCAGTGCATTCAACGGCTGATCATCCCGATAAAAGGGCACCTCCCCCCGGACAAGGTCATAAAGCCGTCCCGTTCGAGCGGCCTTTGCTGCAGATCCGGGCTGCTGATCATAGGCCTGCGCGGCCGCCGCCACTTCGATTGCGAGGATGGTCTGCAGATTTTCAAGGATCGCCAGCGCCTTGTCGGCTGCCGGCGTGGCATGGGTCAGAATGTCTTCCTGCAGACCGGACGTGATGCCGCCATCGAGGCTTGCGGGCGCGGCGAGACGGCGGTTTTCCGCCACCAGTGCAGCCGCTGTGTACTGGATGATCATGAAACCGGAACACACGCCGCTTCCAGCAGCAAGAAACGCCGGCAGGCCGCTCACCAGCGGGTTCACCAACCGGTCGATCCGCCGCTCGGATATTGCCGCGAGTTCGGCTGCAGCGGTTGCCACGCTGTCCATGGCAAGACCCAACCCGGCACCTACCGCATGAGCCTGCGAATGCACCTGCGGCGCTTCCGGGGAGCCGGTCACGATGGGATTGTCCGTAACGCTCGAAAGCTCGCGATCGACGACCTCCGCGGCCTGTCGCAAAGCGTCGCGGACAGCACCATGGATCTGCGGCACCGCGCGCAGGCTCAAAGGATCCTGGGTCCGGCTTCCGGCCGATTGCGCCAAAAGCTGACTTCCGGAAAGCCACTGGCGCAGGTTTCGTCCGACCTGTTGTAGTCCGGCGGAATGGCGCAGGGAAAGCGGGATTTCAGCAAACGGATCAGCCTGAGCACCGAGGTTTTCGTATGTCATCGCCGCAGCCGCATCCGCCCAGTCGAGCAGATGCAAGAATCGCGAAAGCGCCAGCGCACCAAGACCGGTCGCACAGGGCGTGCCATTGACGAGGCTGAGACCTTCCTTCGCCTTCAGCGTAACCGGTTCCAGACCGAGCCGCTTCAGCGCCTCGCGTCCTGCGATCAATTCACCGGCGTGCCTGCATTCGCCTTCGCCGATCAGCACAAGACCGATCGCGGCGGCATGGGTAAGATAACCGACCGAGCCGCGGGAGGGGATGATGGACAGAAAGTCCGCGTTCAGGAATGCTAGAAGCGACTTGACCACTTCGACGCTGATGCCGGAAAAGCCGTGGGCGAAATTTGCAATCTGTGCAGCCATTATCGCACGCGTCTCCGCCTTGCCGAGCGGCTGGCCGACTCCGCAGGCATGGCTCAGCAGAATGTTTCGCGACAGCACCTGCTGGTCGTCACGATCGATGATGACATCGCAGAGGGCGCCAACGCCGGTATTAATGCCATAGCCGCGGATTTCCCGTTCGACCAGCGCATCGACAATCGCGCGCGCCTTTGAAATCCGCTGCCAGGCTTCAGCGGAAAGAACCAACTCAGCGCCATTGGCGATTGCCGCAATCTCTTTCCAGGTCAAAACTTTATCGAGAACGACAACATCAACCATGATGGGCTGCCTCTGCACCGGCACGGCGCTGCACGAAACGGGCAACATAGTCATCTGCCGGCGTATTCAGGATCTGGCTTGGCGTACCGACCTGCACGAGCCGACCGTCTTTCAGAATGGCAATCTCCGCGCCGATGCGCAGCGCCTCGTCGAGATCGTGCGTGATGAAGACGATGGTCTTGGAGAGGTTCTTTTCCAATTGCAGGAGCTGGTCCTGCATATCGCTGCGGATCAGCGGATCCAGCGCCGAAAAGGCCTCGTCCATCAGGATCACGTCGGTATCGGCGGCCAGCGCCCGCGCCAGGCCGACGCGCTGCTTCATGCCACCGGAAAGCTGGTGCGGATATTTGTGTTCATAGCCAAGCAGGCCGACGGTCTCGATCCATTTCATGCCGATCGGATTGGCGTCTGCCTTGCTTAAGCCCCGCACACGCTGGCCATAGACCACGTTCTGCAACACCGTCCGATGCGGCAT
Source organism: Neorhizobium alkalisoli (assembly GCF_002968635.1). GTDB lineage: Bacteria > Pseudomonadota > Alphaproteobacteria > Rhizobiales > Rhizobiaceae > Neorhizobium > Neorhizobium alkalisoli. The sequence goes on from NZ_PVBN01000019.1 coordinate 54,392, forward strand.
CAGGCCGAAGCTCTGGAATACCATGCTAACGCGGCGGGTGCGGAATTGCCTGAGGTCGCGCGGATTGAGGTCCAGCACATTGCGACCGTCGACGAGGATTTGCCCGCTGGTCGGTTCGATCAGGCGATTGATATGGCGCACCAAAGTTGATTTTCCCGAACCGGAAAGCCCCATGATCACAAAGATGCGGGATGCGCCGATCCTCAGACTGATATCGTTCAGACCAACACTGCATCCGGTGCGCTCGAGGATTTCGCCCTTCTCGGCACCGGCGCGCGCCATGGCCAGCGCTTCGCGTGAATTTCGGCCGAAGATCTTGAAGACGTTGCGGATCTCTATCTCAGCCATTCTGGCCGTCCTCCAGCTTGGACCCGCCGAAGCCTTGGGTGATACGGTCAAGTACGATGGCCAGGATAACGATACCCAATCCCGCCTCGAGCCCTTTGCCGACATCGAGCGTCTGAATGCCGTTCAATACCTGTTCACCGAGGCCCCGCGCGCCGATCATGGAAGCCACCACGACCATGGAAAGAGCCATCATGATCGTCTGGTTGAGGCCCGCCATGATCGTCGGCGTCGCAAGCGGCAGTTCGACGCCGAACAGGATCTGCCGCGGACTGCCGCCGAAGGCAGTTGCCGCCTCGACAACTTCGCCGTCGACCTGCCGGATACCGAGATCGGTCAATCGGATCAACGGCGGAACGGCATAGACAATGGTGGCCAGCACAGCCGGTACCTTGCCGAGTCCGAAAAGCATGATTGCAGGAATGAGGTAGACGAAGCTCGGCATGGTCTGCATCACATCGAGAACCGGGAGCGTGATGCCGCGCATGAGGCGGCTCTTGGCCAGCCATATGCCCATTGGTACACCGATGGCGACCGAGATCAGCGTTGCCATCAGCATCAAAGCGAGCGTCTGCATGGCCAGATCCCACAGACCGAGCGCTCCGATCACAAACAGCATCACCGCCACGATGACGACAAGTGCAACCTTGCGGGTTGCCTGCCAGGTTAGCACCATGAAGGCGATGATCACCAGCCACCAGGGCAAACCGCGCACGATCCATTCAATGAACAGGATGGCCTGCAGGATCGTCTGTGAAATCGCCTTGAAGACAAAGCCGTAATTGACCACCAGCGACTGCACCGCCGTATTTATCGGCCCGCGGATGGAGATATGGAAGCTATCGGGAAACATCGCTCAAGTCCTTGAAATGGCAAACCGCCCACATGCCCGCTTGAAACATCAAAGCGACGCGACGCATGGTCGTGGCCGCGCGCAGAGACGCGCGGCCACCTGAGACTATTTCAACGAGGCTTCGATCTTGGCTTTGGCGTCGGCCGAAACCCAGGCGCTCCAAACAGAACCCTTGGTCTTCAGGAACTGATTGGCGGCAGCGACCGCGTCAGCCTTCTGATCGACCATGTAGGCGAGGCTCGCATTCACCTCTTCCAATGGGAAAGTCGCCTTTTCCAGGATCTGGATAATTTCAGGCGCCTCCTTGGCAAAGGTGCTGTTGACGCCGTAGGCCACTTCGACCGCCGGGAAGGCGCAGCCGGCTTCGCGCTTGCCAGTGGCGCTTGTCAGCTCCTTCCAGCAGGCTTCGTCGTAGGCGGGCTCCTCAAGCTGAACCAGCTTGAACTTGCCCATGACCGCCGTCGGGCTCCAATAGTAAAAAAGCACCGGCTCGCCCTGCAGATACGCCGAACTGATGGCCGCATCGAGCGCAGTTCCCGTGCCCGGGCGGAAGTTCACGTAGGCATCCGTCAGCTTGTAGGCCTCGAGCTTGGCGGTGTTGACACCCTCGCAAGTCCAGCCGGACGGGCAGTTGAGGAAGCGACCCTTGGAAGGTTCTTCCGGATCCTTGAACAGCTCAACGATTTTCGGATCGGAAAGCTGCGAGACGCTCTTCAGGTCGGGCGCAAGCGGCTTGACGCCCCGTTCCTGGTCTCCCTTGACGAGATATTCCGGCACGAACCAGCCTTCGGAAGCACCGACAAACGTCTTGCCGACCGAAGTGACCTGGCCGGCAGCGGCTGCATTGTTCCAGACATCGGAACGGCCAATCCATTCCTCGGCGAAGATTTGCACGTCATTGTTGGCAGTTGCCTGCTCCAGCGTGACGGAATTGCCGGGGATCGAGTCCACCTTGCAATCATAACCTTTGGACAGGATCGCCTTCATCACTTCAGTGATGAGGGCGCCGCTCTCCCAATCGATGCCGGCAAACGTGACGGTCTTGCCGTCTGCGCAATAGGTAGCAGCGTTGGCACCGGTGACGGAGCCTCCGAGCATCACTCCGGCGGCAAGCAGTGTGTATTTCAGTTTGGCACTCAGCATGAAAATTCCCCTTTTTGTTTGCTCATGAGTTGGTGCAAGTTGAAGGCCTAGGCCAGTTTCAGAAGAACCTCCCGGAACGCATTATCGATTGCCTCCTCATTCGTGTGGCGGCCCTCGCGGACCACCCATTGTCCTGCGGCCATCACGTCGCGAACCACTTCGGCTCCTAGCGCAAACAGCCAACGGCCGAGGATCTGATCGCCGGAAGCCGCGCCGATGAATGGATTATTGCCGTCAAGGACCACAAGATCGGCCCTTGCCCCGACGCGGATACCGCTGGAGCGCATTCCTGCCGCCTGGCCGCCTCCGGCAAGCGCCGCCTCGAACAGGGTCCTGCCAATGGATGCGCCCGAACCGCTGGCGATCCGGTTGCGGCGACGATCGCGCAACCTCTGCCCGTATTCCAAAAGTCGCAGCTCTTCCGCAACCGTCGTGGCGACATGACTATCGGTACCGATGCCGAAACGCCCGCCAAAGCCGGCGAAATCCGTTGCGGGAAAAATTCCGTCGCCCAGATTGGCTTCAGTTGCCGGACAAAGACCGGCCACCGCCCCCGAGCGAGCAAGCCGCCTGGTCTCGTCCGCGGTCATATGCGTGGCATGAATGGCGCACCACCTGTCGTCCACCGGCATCTCGTCGAGCAGGAATTCCACCGGTCGACGTCCGCTCCAAGCGAGGCAATCCTCGACCTCGCGCTCCTGCTCGGCGACATGGATATGGATTGGACCGCCGGTTTCTTCGGCCGCCAGGATAGCCCGCATTTCGTCCGGCGTCGCGGCCCGCAGCGAATGGATCGCAAGACCCAGTGTTGCGCCCGCAGCCTCGCAATCGGGTTTCAGTGCCTGCAAAAGCGCGAGAAATTGGTCGACATCATGGATAAAAGGGCGCTGCCCTTCGCCCGGTTCAGTTCCGCCAAAACCCGCATGGGCATAAAAGACCGGCAGATGGGTAAGACCTATGCCAGCGGCTTGCGCAGCGCGTAGAATTCGCTGGGATGTCTCTCCCACGCTGGCATAATGGCGACCTCCAAGAGCATGATGGAAGTAATGAAATTCGACGACGCGACCGAAGCCACCCTTGAGAAGTTCACTGTACAACTTGGTGGCGACAGCCTCGATGTCATCTGGAGACATCCTACCGACGAGCCGATACATCGCGTCACGCCAGGTCCAGAAACTGTCATCCGTCGACCCTGCCAGTTCCGCAAGCCCGGCCATAGCTCGCTGGAAAGCGTGGGAATGCAGATTTGCCAAGGCTGGAACGACCGGACCGGCTGCTTCAACGAGGGATGACTTTACCTCCGCATTGCTGTCGATCGCGGCAATCCGTCCTTCGCCGCTGATGGTCAAGACCACGTCGGACGCCCAACCTTCCGGAAGCAAAATCTGTCTGCACAGGAGAGTTTGAGATGCCGCCATTTACTCGACCTCAACAAGTTGTATAGGGAACATGGCAGAGTTTTTGCGAAGGAGCAAGTGGCCTGCAAAAACTTTACGCTTTATTTTCGGTGCGTATTTTGTATGCACGTGACGGCATCATCGAGGAGAACCGAGCATGATCGAGGGCGACCAGACCACCCCCGCTTCGGGTTCACGCGAGCTTCCGATTTATGAGCGGCTAAAAGCGGACATCAAGAAGCGGATCGAAACCGGCGAATGGCCCGCGCATCATCGCGTGCCTTCCGAAAATGAAATTGCCGAAACACTGAACGTCAGCCGCATGACGGCCAATCGTGCCTTGAGAGAACTTGCCATGGAAGGCGTGATCGTCAGGGTGCAGGGCCGTGGATCCTTCGTGGCAAACAAGAAGCGAAGCGCGCCATTCATGGGTGTCCGCAATATCGCCGACGAAATTGCGGAGCGGGGTTCCACCCACAGGCCTCAGGTCATCCTCGCCCAGACCGAGGTCTGCGGGCACGAACTCGCGGAAGCCATGAAGATCGAAGTCGGCATGCCGGCCTTCCATTCCGTTATTCTGCATCACGAAGATGACGTGCCGATCCAGTTGGAGGATCGCTTCGTCAACCCTGCGGTGGCGCCGGACTATCTCAGCCAGAATTTCCAGATCACGACGCCCAATGCCTATCTGACGCTGATAGCACCGATCTCCCATACGGAACAATTCGTTGAGGCCGTGCTTCCACAGCCGTGGGAATGCAAGCACCTAGCGATCGCTCGTTCCGAGCCCTGTCTGCTGATCCGCCGGCGCACGTGGTCCGCAGACAGGATCGTCACATCCGTTCGTCTTCTCTATCCAGGCACCCGCTACCGTCTGGAGAGTTCGTCCTAGAGCAGATCCTGTTCAATCCGGGTCATATCCGGCAGCTCTGAAGTAGTTCGCGCATTCTGAGGGTGTGAAGCAGGGAACCAAAGCGCCTACTGCATCCCACAAAGCATCAATCTTTCGCTCTGCC
>NZ_PVBN01000001.1 GCF_002968635.1 Neorhizobium alkalisoli
CCAAAAGCGAACGATCGAGGACACGTGGCGACACATCGGCTCTCTCGTCACAACAATCCAACCCGGCGAATGCAGTAACTACTTCGTAAACGCCGGATACGCTTCCGTCAAAACATGAACCGCTCTAGCCTTTCTTCTTTGCCGTCGCGACCGGCTCGGTCGTCAGCTTGAAGTCCGCCATTTCCTTTGGCGTCAGGTAGTAGAGCCGGTCCGGCGGTGTTTCGAGGGCATTGATCCAGAGCCCGGCGCCGATGCCCATGGCGTCCAGATGCCGGGCCACCCGCGCGGTGGTAGCCTGCGCGGCGGACATGGCCTGTTCGGCCGTCGGTCGATCCCTGCCGCCGTTGAAAACCTGATGCACGCCGACAACCGCATCCTTCTCCGCCATGCGTCCGATGCCGCCTGCAAAGACGATCGGGCACGAGGAGGCACATAGGCCTTTCGAGGCCACTTGGGTGTCCAGCTTCTTCTCCCGGATCAGCTTGGACATGGCGAGCGCATCCTCGACCGAGCCGCCGGGCGAGTTGAGCATCACCGTTTTCACATACTCGCCGCGAGCCTCGATCTCCTGCGCAAAACGGCCGGCGGCGCCAGGATCGATCGTTCCCTCCGCCAAAAGCACGCCCCCGGGTTTCAGCTCGAATTTCACGGCTTGGCGAAGCACCTCTCTGGGGCTCGCCGGCTGAACCGGCGGCGCGGTAGGCACTCCATCCGTCAGCGCCGGAGGCAGGACGGGTTGGTCCCGGTGCAACGGGTCGTAGCCGGGAAGCTTTGCATTCATCGCCGTGATGTCGCGCACGTCGATGACAAGAAACACCGCCGCAGCCGACAGCAGGGCGTAGAAGGCCCCCCGCATGAGAACGCCGTCATCGAGCCGCAGGAGTGCCTTGAAGGCGTCATCGATCCTCATGCGACCGGTCCCTCGTGCGCGATTTCAGATCGAGATTGGTGATATTGTTCAGCTCCTGGGCCTCGTTTTCGGCTTCCGCCCTGGCTACGGCATCCTCGATTTCTAGACCTTTCACGGAAACGGCGCGCTGGACTTCCAGTGCCTGAAGAAGCTCTGCAGCGGTAATGCGTTCCGCGAAGGGGAGCTTTTCCTCCTGTTTGCGGATCGCGCCATGCACGACCGCGAGGATGAATACCATCCCTCCCGGCAGAAGGTCGATCGAGATCGCGCCTGCCCAGGCGGGGATGAAATCCTGCGCATAATGCAGGACGGCCTCAGCGGAGGAAAGCGGTACGAAACGCCGCTCCTGAACCGACGGCCGGGCGAGGATCTCGTCCGCTGCCTTGGCGAGCGCCTTGGACTGCGCGGTGACCGAGTTCCGGATCGTCTCCATCACCTGGGCCTGCCGGTTGACGAGGTTTGCGTCCCCTCCGTCGGCCACTGGCGCAATGAAACCGAGCGAGAGATCGTCGGCCGCACGCCGGATCGAGGGCGCCACGGAGGTTTGGGCAAGCGAGGTGATGACGCCCGTGAGCGCAACGGCCTCGGCTGAGAACTGATCGGCTCTCGGCTCGATCGTGCCCGGTGCCGAAACCAGCGAACGCATGGTTTCGAGCCTTTTCTGCCCCTGCGCAAAAAGATCGCTCACCTGTTCTCGCGAAGCGTTGATGCCGTTCTCGAGCTCCTTCATCTGCGCAGACATCTGCGAGAGAAGCTGTACGACGCTGCCTGATCCGGTCGTGCCGGTAAGCGCACCGGATTGCCGCTCGACGGCGGCAAGCTGAGAAAACCGCTCGGAGGCGCGCTGGATGTCAGGCAGAAGACTTTGCGCGGCAAGAGCGTTCTGGTGGGCACGGTCGAGATCGGCGGTATAGTCCTCGACCGTCTCCGCCAGATGCTGCTCCACCGCCGCAGAGCCCGCCAGCGCGGCAGCATTGAGCCAGCTCGACATGGCCAGGATCATCGCGGCACCCGCTGCCATCACGCCGAGCATGGCGACACGGCCCGCATGCGTCGTAACGTGCGGATAGAAGCGGGCCATGTAGGACCAGAAGGCATAGATGCCGACGGAAACGGAGGCGGAATAGATGATCGCCGCGAAGAAGACGGCGGTCGGCGAGCCGTCGAGGATCGAACGCACGCCGAGATAGGTATAGACGCCGGAGGCGAGCGCCAGCACGGCCAGCGCAAACCGGGTCATGGTTTCGACGGCCGCGACGCCGTCCTGCAAGCGTTGGGAAGCGCCGAGCGCCATGGGCAAGGTCTCCGGAAAGGAATGTATTCCTTAACAGAGAATGAAGAACCGGGCGGAATAAAGGCGTCTGCGAGCGCGCTTGCGCCGTGTCAGCCGAGCGTAAAGACGAAATAGAGCAGCGAGAGCGCGATGATCCACAATGCGACGCGGCCGGAACGGCTGTATCGGGCTTCCGCCCTGCCGATCGCCTCTGCCGTTTCGGGATCGAAACGCAAACCGTGTTCGCTCATGTGAACGAGTTCTTCGTGAAATCTTTCCGTCTTCGCGGCGATTTCCGGCGCAGCTTCCGCGAGCTTTACCATCGCCTTCAGCCCGTCCTTCAGATCGGTTACCACCCGTTTCGGTCCGAGATTGCCGCGGATCCAGTCGCCGACCACAGGTTCGGATGCCTTCCACATGTTGAAGCGTGGGTTCAGCATGCGCGACACGCCTTCGACGACGACCATCGTCTTCTGCAGGAGGATCAGTTCCGGGCGGGTCTGCATCTCGAAAAGGTCCGTTACCTCGAAGAGCAGCGCAAGCAGCCGGGCCATGGAAATCGTCTCCGCCGGCTGTCCGTGGATCGGCTCGCCGATTGCCCGGATCGCCTGGGCGAAGCTCGAGACGTCGTGGTGCGCCGGCACATAACCCGCCTCGAAATGGACTTCGGCGACACGTACGTAGTCGCGGGTGATGAAGCCGTAGAGGATCTCCGCGAGGAAGCGCCTTTCCTTTTTACCCAGCCGGCCGACGATGCCCATGTCGACGGCGACAATGGTGCCGGTTTTATCGACGAAGAGATTGCCGGGATGCATGTCGGCATGGAAGAAGCCGTCGCGCAACGTGTGACGAAGGAATGACTGGATCAGGATTTCGGCAAGCCTTTCCAGATCGTGGCCGGCAGCCTGCAATGCGCCTACGTCCGACATCTTGATGCCGTCGATCCATTCCATGGTAACGACATCGCGGCCGGTGCGCTCCCAGTCCACGCTCGGCACACGAAAGCCGGGATCGTCCTTGATGTTTTCGGCAATCTCGGAAAGCGCAGCCGCTTCCAGGCGGAGGTCCATCTCCACCTTGGTGGTCTGCTCGAGTGTCCGCGTCACCTCGACGGGCCTGAGGCGCCGGCTGGACGGCACGAAGCGTTCCTGCATGCGAGACAGCAGGTACATGCTCTCGATGTCGTGGGCGAAGCGCTGCCGGACGCCGGGCCGTACAACCTTCACCGCCACCGTCCTGTCGCCGATCGTGCAGGGATGCACCTGGGCGATGGAGGCCGCGGCGATAGGCTCCCCGAAAGAGGAGTAGAGATCGCTGATGGGCCGGCCGAGCGAGCCTTCGATCGCTGCCTTGGCGATGTCGGTCGGGAAATAGGCCATGCGGTCCTGCAGAAGAGCGAGATCCACGGCCCAATCCACGCCGACCACGTCCGGGCGAGTTGCAAGGAACTGGCCGATCTTGACGTAGGAGGGCCCCAGCCTGTCGACGGCGCGGGTCAGCCGTTCGCTGCGTGCCTGCTTGAGCGAATGATTGCGGGCCAGCGGCTCCAGGAGCGACTTCACGAGGCCGACCGATGGCGGCAGGCCTTGCGAAGGAAGGGCCGATACCACCCCTTCGCGCACCAGAACCCAGCCGACACGCACAAGTCGGAAATAAGCGCCGATCGTGCTCATGCGATCAAAGCTTCCAACCGGAATGCAGTGCTGCAATGCCGCCGGTGTAATTGGTGTAGGTCACGCGGGAGAACCCGGCATCGCGGATCATCGTGGCGAAATTTTCCTGGTTGGGGAATTTGCGGATCGATTCCACCAGATATTGATAGGGCTCGGCATCGCCGGTGATCATCTTGCCGAAGCGGGGGATCGCCTTGAAGGACCATTCCTCATAAAAGCGCTCGAGCAGCGGCATCTCGACCTCGGAAAATTCCAATACCAGCAGCCGCCCGCCGCGTTTGAGTACGCGGTAGGCCTCTTTCAGCGCGACATCGATATGCGGGACATTGCGAATTCCGAATGCGATCGTATAGGCATCGAAGGAGTTGGCCTCGAAGGGCAGGGATTCGGCGTTCGCTTCGACGAAATCCAGGTTCTCGGAAAGCTTGTGCTTGGTGGCCCGCTCGGCGCCCACAGCAAGCATCGAACCGTTGATATCGAGCACGGTGACATGGGCCTTGCGTCCCGAAGCCTCGACGATCCGGAAGGCTATGTCGCCGGTGCCGCCTGCCACATCGAGGGTCCTATAGCCGCTGTCCTTGCACGGGTTGAGCGCAGCTATCATGGCATCTTTCCAGACCCGATGCATGCCGGCCGACATCACGTCGTTCATCACGTCGTAGCGCTTGGCCACCTTGTGGAAAACGTCGTTGACCAGGCCCTGCTTCTCACCCTCTGCAACCCGGCGGAAGCCGTAGGAGGTCTCCATGCCGCCTTCAGCGCTGGTACGGGCTTCGGTCATCGGTGAACTCCTTACTTCCATTCGCGAGCGACCATAGCGAAATCACTTGCACCTCGCTATCTGTGGTCCACCCATTATAGATGCATGCGACATCCGGTCCGCTCTATAGAGCAGGAACGGGATGGTTGGAACAGGAAGTTAGGTAGCTATGCCCGAATTGCCAGAGGTGGAAACCGTCCGGCGTGGTCTCGCGCCGGCAATGGAAGACGCCGTCATTTCGCAGCTGGAACTCAATCGGCCGGATCTGCGCTTTCCGCTTCCGGAAAACTTCGCCGAAAGGGTGGAAGGACGCCGGATCGTGTCGCTCGGCAGACGTGCCAAATATCTGCTGATCGATCTGGAGGACGACCTGACGGTCATCAGCCATCTCGGCATGTCCGGCTCCTTCCGGATCGAGAACGAGACGCCGGGCGAGTTTCATCATCCGCGGTCCAAGGACAGCAAGCACGATCACGTGGTCTTTCATCTTGCGGGGGAGAGCGGGCCGCTGCGGATCATCTATAATGACCCGCGCCGCTTCGGCTTCATGCACCTATGGAAGCGCAGCGAGCTTGATCTTTATCCGGCCTTCTCCGAACTGGGTCCCGAACCGACCGGCAATGCGCTGCATGCGGATTATCTGGCAGGGCGCCTTGCCGGCAAGAACCAGCCGCTGAAGGGCGCCCTGCTCGATCAGACAGTGATCGCCGGCCTCGGCAACATATATGTGTGCGAAGCGCTGTGGCGTTCGCATCTTTCCCCGAAACGCGCCGCCGGCAGCGTCGTCACAAAGACGGGAAAACCGAAAAAGGAACTCCTGGCGCTCAATGAAGCCATCCGCAACGTCATTGCGGATGCGATCGCCGCCGGCGGTTCGTCGCTTCGGGACCATATTCAGACCGATGGCTCCCTCGGCTACTTCCAGCATTCCTTCTCGGTCTACGACCGCGAAGGCGGGGCTTGCCGCACGCCGGGCTGCGGCGGTACGGTCGCCCGCATCACCCAGGCGGGCCGCTCCACATTCTATTGCCCGGCCTGCCAGAAATAGGAGAGGAGACACCGGATGAGCTATGAAACCCTGTTGACCGAGATCCGCGAGTCCGTGGCGTTGATAACGCTCAACCGGCCTAAGGCGCTGAATGCCCTCAATTCCACCGTCATGACTGAGCTCACCGAGGCGCTGGCGGGCTTTGCCAAGGACGAAGGCATTGGTGCGATCGTTCTGACCGGTTCCGAAAAGGCCTTCGCCGCCGGCGCCGATATCAAGGAAATGCAGGGTATCGATTTCGTCGACGCCTATGTGAACGATTTCATTTCCGGTTGGGAGGCGATCGCCGCGACCCGCAAGCCAATTGTCGCGGCCGTATCCGGTTTCGCCCTCGGCGGTGGTTGCGAGCTTGCCATGATGTGCGATTTCATCATCGCTTCGGAAAACGCGAAGTTCGGCCAGCCGGAAATCACCCTCGGCGTCATCCCCGGCATGGGCGGCTCGCAGCGTCTCACCCGCGCCGTCGGCAAGGCGAAGGCCATGGACCTGGTACTGACGGGACGGATGATGGATGCGGCCGAGGCCGAACGCGCCGGCCTGGTATCGCGGATCGTGCCGCCGGAACGCCTGGTCGATGAGGCGGTGGAAGCGGCCGCCAAGATTGCCTCCTTCCCGCGGGCGGCTGTCTTGATGGCCAAGGAAGCGGTTGCCCGCTCTTTCGAGACCACGTTGGGAGAAGGCCTGCGTTTCGAACGGCGGCTCTTCCATTCGCTGTTTGCCACGGCCGATCAGAAGGAAGGCATGAGCGCCTTCGTCGAAAAGCGTAAGCCGCAATTCTCAAACCGGTGAAACAGACGCGCGATTGGTCAAATTGCGCGTTGACTGGAGCGGGTATTCCGGCTATATGCCCGCCCACAGTTGGGAAAGCCTGATCACGGCTTCCTCTATTGCTCCCGAATTGCTGGATCGAGGGTCGCAGGACCGACGCGGCAACGGCGGAGTTTTGGTTCGAATTCGTAGAGAGGCATGAAATGGCCAATACAACTTCGGCGAAAAAAGCGACCCGCAAGATCGCTCGCCGTACCGCAGTCAACAAGGCTCGCCGTTCGCGCGTCCGTGGCTTCATCCGCAAGGTCGAAGAAGCGATTGCAACTGGTGACATCACGGTTGCTGCCGAAGCTCTCAAGGCTGCGCAGCCTGAGATCCACCGTGCTGCGACCAAGGGCGTGCTTCATAGCAATACAGCGTCCCGCAAGGTGTCTCGCCTGGCGGCTCGTGTGAAGGCTCTTTCGGCCTAATCGCTCAGTCAAATTTGCGTCACAAAAAAGCCTGGTCCCTTGACCGGGCTTTTTCTGATTCTCTCAGCTAACCTTATATTTACCCGGCTTAGTAACAAATTCGTGTCAGCGGCGTGACAGAAATTCTTATTTTATTTCAATAAGTTAGGGGAGGTGGCTAAGCGAGGGTATGGCTGAAGTGCCCGGCGGATGCCCCTCGACTGAGTCAAGAAGATTTTTATTTTTTTTGTGAACGATCACGCCGAATGTATGTCATTTTTGAATCCCATTGATTCAAAAGCGATTCTCCATGAAGGCCTCTGTGACATTCAAATCACGCTGAGAGAGTCAACGCCCAGCTCTTAATTTTGCGTAAAATTCATCATTGATCTTGGCATTTGATCCTGCCTAAATGGCCTCCAGCAAGGGGCGCGGGGATTACTTCAGAGGGCTGCCGGCGGCCGTTCTTTCAGAACGGCGCGGAGACTTTCTGCCCCTTGCAACGGGACAAATCTTGCCCGTTTTCCATATAACCATCGGTTGTGATCCGGAAATTTCCCGTTTCCGGAAACGGCCGGATATTGTCGAGGCCGGACCGCGCATCGCGGAGCTGGTGCAAAGGAGGAGAGGCAGGTTCGAGCGGCCATGACGAGGATGGGCGTTCGGTGCATGCGGAGTGGCTTCCGCAGGTTTGGTCCGAGTACGAGGCGGGCTGGGCAAAGCTTTCGATCTGCTGTTGAGGCGGGGAAGCATAAAAGGACCGGGCGGCGATGTTCTCAATGATTGGGAGTGTTTTGCTGTGCCTGGGAAAACGAGGTTTGTCCTGGCGGCGTAAACGAGACCGCCGGGCTATGAATTGGAAGGCGGCGCATAATGCATATCAATATCGTATCGAACCGTGCAGGTAATGGGGACCAGTCACGGCAAGCATTTGATTCAGTTTGCTCTCAGGCGGCAGGGGAAACATCAGAAATGAAGCATGATGCTCTTTTCGAGCGATTCAGCACGCGTTTGAAGGCACAAGTCGGTCAGGACGTTTATGCAAGTTGGTTTGGGCGTTTGAAGCTGCATTCGGTCTCGAAGAGCGTCGTTCGGCTGACGGTGCCGACGACCTTTCTGAAGTCCTGGATCAACAATCGATATCTCGATCTCATCACCTCCATCTTTCAGGCGGAAGACGCGGAAATCCTGAAGGTGGAAATCCTGGTGCGCAGCGCAAGCCGCAACACCCGCGTCCCGGTAGCGGGAGAAGAGCGCGCGCCCTCGGCGGAGCCGGCTCCCACCCAGTCCTTCCAGCGTCCGCAGATGCCGCGCGAAATCGGCAAAATTGCAACTTTTCCGACACCGACGGCTTCGGCTCGTCCGGCGCAGACCCCAAGCCCGCTGTTCGGCTCGCCGCTCGATAGCCGCTTTACCTTCGAAACCTTCGTGGAAGGCGCATCGAACCGCGTCGCGTTGGCTGCGGCGAAAACCATCGCCGAAGCCGGCGCCGGTGCGGTCCGCTTCAATCCGCTCTTCATTCATTCCGGCGTCGGTCTCGGCAAGACCCATCTCCTGCAGGCGATCGCCAATGCTGCAGTCTGCAGCGAGCGGATGCCGCGTGTCGTCTACCTGACGGCGGAATATTTCATGTGGCGCTTTGCGACCGCCATTCGCGACAACGATGCCTTGACGCTCAAGGATTCGCTGCGCAACATCGACCTCCTGATCATCGACGACATGCAGTTCCTGCAGGGCAAGATGATCCAGAACGAATTCTGCCATCTGCTCAATATGCTGCTCGACAGCGCAAAGCAGGTGGTGGTCGCCGCCGACCGTGCTCCGTGGGAGCTGGAATCGCTCGACCCGCGGGTCCGTTCGCGTTTGCAGGGTGGCGTGGCGATCGAAGTCGAGGCGCCGGACTACGAGATGCGTCTCGAAATGCTGAAGCAACGGCTGGCCGTCGCCCGCCAGGACGATCCGTCGCTCGACATTCCGGTGGAAATCCTCTCCCATGTCGCACGCAACGTCGCAAACAGCGGCCGTGAACTGGAAGGCGCATTCAACCAGCTGATCTTCCGCCGCTCTTTCGAGCCGTCGCTGTCGATCGAGCGCGTGGATGAGTTGTTGGCTCATCTGGTCGGTGCCGGCGAAGCCAAGCGTGTCCGCATCGAGGACATCCAGCGCATCGTCGCGCGCCACTATAATGTCTCGCGTCAGGAACTGGTGTCGAACCGCCGAACGCGGGTGATCGTGAAGCCGCGTCAGGTGGCCATGTATCTTTCGAAAACCCTGACACCGCGCTCGTTCCCGGAGATCGGGCGCCGGTTTGGCGGCCGGGATCATACCACGGTGCTCCATGCCGTTCGGAAGATCGAGGAATTGATCTCAGGCGATACCAAGTTGAGCCACGAGGTCGAGCTCTTGAAGCGGCTGATCAACGAAAACAACGCCTGAGGTCATGTTTCTTCTGTCCGTCGCAACGATATGGGCCTTGGCGTGCATCACGCCAGGGCCTAACACGTTGCTCGTGATGCGTTACGCTTTGACCGCGCCGAGGCGGGTGCCGATCGTCGCGGCGACGGGCACCATCACCGGCACCTTCTGCTGGGGCCTCGCCGGCTGGCTTGGCATCAATGTTCTGTTTCAGACCGCTCCATTCGCCTATCTGGCTCTGAAGATCGTCGGCGGGCTTTATCTTGTCTGGCTGGGGGCAAAGATTTTTCTGGATGCCCGGAAGGCGAGGCAGGCAACAGATCTCGCGCAACGGGTCGATGTGCCGTTGAAGACTGCTTACCGAATGGGATTGGCGACCAATCTCGCCAATCCGAAATCGGCGCTTTTCGTCGCAAGCCTTTTTGCGGCGACCATGCCGGCCGGAACACCTTTCTTTTATGGTCTGGGCGCAATTGCGGTCATGCTCGTCGTCTCGACCGTCTACTATGCTTGCCTGATCGGTCTCATAACCCACCCGACGACCGCGGCCGGTTACCTGAAGGCCAAAAAGAAGATAGATGTCGGTGTCGGCCTGATCTTCGTGGGCTTCGGCACGAGGCTCTTGTTGTCGCAGCGATAGGACAAACGCAGATGCAGGGCGATCCGACCTCCACGTTTTATGCCGAAAATGCCGAGGCATATGCGGGACGCCTGACCGAGCCGAGCAGGCGGCAGCTGGACCTGTTCCTTGCGAAGCTCCGAGCCGGTGCGGATATTCTCGAACTCGGCTGCGGCAATGGGCGCGACAGCGCCGAGATGATCAAACGTGGCTTCCACGCCACGCCAACGGATGGCACTCCGGAAATGGCTGAAGAAGCGGCAAAGCGCCTCGGCGTGCCGGTGTCAGTGCTGCGTTTCGAAGATATCGATGCGGTCGAAGCCTTCGACGGGATATGGGCAAATGCCTGCCTGCTGCATGTCCCTCGCGCGAAACTCGGCGGCATTCTCGAAAGGATCCGCCTCGCGCTCCGACCGGGAGGCTTGTTTTACGCGAGCTTCAAGGCCGGCGAGGCAGAGGGCCATGACAGCCTCGGCCGCTTCTACAATTATCCGTCCAAGGGGTGGTTGAAGGAACTCTATGAGAGCTTGTCCTGGACCTCGATCGAGATCGCCGAGGAGCATGGCACTGCCTATGACAAGCGGCCGACCGATTGGCTTCATGTATTGGCAGCAAGACGGTAGTTTTCGGGTGTCAGCAGGCCAGATCGGCTACCACGGCGTCGAGGATCAGCATTCCCGATGGCGTGCAGCGTAGCCGCGAATTGCCGAGCCGTTCGATAAAACCGTGCTCCAGAAGTCGTTCCTCGCGCACCGGATCGGGATCGCGGCCGGAAAGCTGCTGCCAGCGCGCGAGATCGACACCCTCGCGGAGTCGAAGACCCATCAGCAGCAGTTCGTCGGCCTGCTCTTCGAAGCCAAGAACCTCCTGATCCAGCATGCCGTGCCCTTGGCTCTCGACGAGATCGAGCCAGCTTTCCGGGCGCCGCTCCGTGGCGGTGGCTATCTTCTGGTTCCCCCGACTAAGCCTGCCATGCGCACCGGGGCCGATGCCGGCATAATCGCCATAACGCCAGTAGGTCAGGTTATGGCGGCTTTCGGCGCCCGGCCGGGCGTGGTTGGAGACTTCGTAGGCAGGCATGCCATTCCTTGCCATGATCTCCTGCGTCGCTTCATAGAGCGTGGCCGATTGATCTTCGTCCGGCACGATCAGTTTGCCCGCCTTGTGGAGCCCGTAGAAAGGCGTGCCTTCCTCGATCGTGAGCTGGTAGAGCGACAGATGATCGACGGCGTAGGAAATTGCTTCGTTGAGCTCTGTTTCCCACGCCTCGACCGTCTGTTTTGGTCGCGCATAAATGAGATCGAAACTCATGCGCGGAAAGATCTCGCGAGCGAGGCGGATCGCCTTCAGCGCATCGGCGACGTCGTGCAGCCGTCCGAGGAATTTCAGATCCGCGTCGTTCAGCGCCTGGACGCCGAGCGATACGCGATTGACGCCGGCACTCCGGTACCCGCGGAAGCGGGTCGCCTCGACGCTCGACGGGTTGGCCTCCATGGTAATCTCGATGCCATCGGGCATGTGCCAGTGTCTGGCGATCCCGTCCAGGATGGCCGAAACGGTGGCCGGATCCATCAGCGAGGGTGTGCCGCCGCCCAGGAAGACGCTGGTTACGGTTTTCGGGCCGCTCATCGCCCGCATCGCCTCCATTTCTTTCAGGAAGGCGGCGGTGAAGCGCGGCTGGTCCACCGGCTTATGGCGTACATGGCTGTTGAAGTCGCAATAGGGACACTTGGCCGCGCAGAAGGGCCAATGCACATAGACACCGAACCCCGGTTCGCCCGTGTCAGGCAAAAGTGCATCGGAAAGAAGGGAGACGGAAGGGGTCAGCTCAAGCCTCCAGGCAGGTTTCGACGAAGCGCTTGAAGGCGCGGGCGCGGTGAGACAGCGCCTCCGGCTCGCCGGGCTGCCAGCCATGTTTCTGTTCGCTGCTCATTTCCCCGAAGGTGATGTCATAGCCTTGCGGCTGAAATACGGGATCATAGCCGAAACCCTGGGTTCCGCGCGGCGGCCACACGACCGCGCCTTCCACTTCGCCGCGGAAAAATTCCGTATGGCCGTCGGGCCAGGCAAGGCAGAGCACGCTGACAAAGCGGCTGGAGCGTTGCTCGGCCGTCCTCGCACTGCGTTCTTCCAGCGCCTTTTCGACCTTCTCCATCGCCATCTGGAAATCGCGGGTGCCGTCCTCACGCTCCGCCCAGTTGGCGGTATAGACGCCGGGCGCCCCATCCAACGCGTCGATCACCAGGCCGGAATCGTCGGATAGCGCCGGCAGGCCGGATGCCTTGGCCGAGGCAAGCGCCTTGATCGCAGCATTCTCTTCGAAAGTCGTGCCCGTCTCGTCCGGCTCGGCAAATTCCAGCTCGGCTGCCGATTTCGCCGAAAAGCCCAGCGGGCCGATCAGCTCGGCGATCTCGCGGATTTTCCCGGCGTTATGGCTGGCGACGACGATGGTCTTGGTATCGAGCTTGCGCATCAAAATTCCTATTCGATATTCCACAGCTTCGGCTCGGCGCATTCCAGACTATTGCCCGCCGGATCGCGGAAATAGATCGAGCGGGCGCCGTTCGGCCAGTGAAAGTCGCTTTCGATTGTTATGCCTGCCTTGTTCAGCTTTTCCCGGAGCCTGTCAATCGCCTCGCCGCTGACGCGGAAACAGGCATGGCCGGATCCGGTGGTGCCGTGCGGCGGCACCGGCAGCGCATCCCGGGACGGCGGCTTCACCGTCTCGGCTGGATTGAAGATCAACAGGATCCCGGGACCACAGCGGAAGAAGACGTGCCGGTTGCCGGCACGCAAGACCTTTTCAAGGCCCAGAACGCCGCCGTAGAAAGCTTCGGCGGCGTCGAGATCATCGGCATAGAGCGCGGTTTCGAGAATGCCTTCGATCAACGCGCTCTCCCTTTCGTCAGGCGATCGCCTGCTTCTGCAGCGCCACCAGCTCCTGCGTCCCGGCCTGGGCGAGCGAGAGCAGCTTCAGGAATTCTTCCTGGCTGAACGGCGCGCCTTCCGCCGTTCCCTGAACTTCGACAATGCCGCCGGCGCCGGTCATCACGAAATTCGCGTCCGTTTCGGCGGCGGAATCCTCGAGATAATCGAGGTCGATGACCGGCTGGGTGGCGAAGATCCCGCAGGAAATTGCCGCCACATGATCCTTCAGCACCTTCTCGACCTTGATCATCGAGCGAGCTTCCATCCACTTCAAACAGTCGTAAAGCGCCACCCAGCCGCCGGTGATCGACGCCGTGCGCGTGCCGCCGTCGGCCTGGATAACGTCGCAGTCGACGGTGATCTGCCGCTCGCCGAGTGCTTCGAGATCGATGACGGCGCGAAGGGAGCGGCCGATCAGGCGCTGGATCTCCTGCGTACGTCCGCCCTGCTTGCCGGCCGCCGCTTCCCGCTTCATGCGCTCGCCCGTGGCGCGCGGCAGCATGCCGTATTCGGCAGTCACCCAACCCTTGCCGGAATTGCGCAGCCATGGCGGCGTCTTTTCCTCAAGGCTCGCCGTGCACAGCACATGCGTATCGCCGAACTTGACGAGGCAGGAGCCTTCCGCATGCTTGGAAAAATTGCGCTCGAACGAGACCTTGCGCATCTGGTTTGTCTGTCTGCCTGAAGGCCTCATGCTTCACTCCTGAATTACGTTGGCGTCTTCTAAGACTCCAGCCGCGCTTTTGCAAAGGAAAACCCCGGCCGTTTGCGGGATGCGTCACGGCAGGAACAATTATTTCCAATTTGCGCCGGCCGGGGGAATGACTATATTTCCCTTGGAGATCAACGGCACGGTGAAGGATTAGATGGGTTTTTCTGGACCGACGGGTAGAGATGGCGGGTCTGTTCTCGATGACCGTTCGCGGGAAATATTCCGTCGCATCGTCGAAAGCTATCTCGAAACGGGCGAGGCGCTCGGTTCGCGAAATCTTTCGCGTCTCCTGCCCATGTCGCTCTCGCCGGCCTCCGTACGTAATGTCATGAGTGATCTGGAGGAGCTCGGCCTCATCTATTCGCCGCACGTCAGCGCCGGCCGTCTGCCGACGCAAACAGGCCTCCGTTTCTTTGTCGACGCCTTCATGCAGGTGGGAAACCTCTCGGAAGAGGAGCGCGCCGCAATCGACCGGCAGGTTCGTCGTGCCGATCGCGATCAGCCGATGGAAAGCCTGATGGCGGAAGCAAGCCTGATGCTTTCCGGCGTGTCGCGTGGCGCCGGGCTCGTCATCACGACCAAGAGCGACCCGGTTCTCAAGCATGTGGAATTTATCCGCCTGGAGCCGACAAAGGCGCTTGCGGTGCTGGTCGGCGACCATAACCAGGTCGAAAACCGCATCATCGAATTGCCGGCAGGCGTCACGTCCTCGCAATTGGTGGAGGCAGCAAATTTTCTGAATGCCCACCTGACAGGTCAGACCCTTCCGGAACTGCGCAATCAGCTTACCAAGCTGAAGGACGCGGTGCAGGGTGAGCTTTACGCCCTTTCCCAGGATCTGGTCGAGCGGGGGCTGGCCGTCTGGTCGGGCGACAGCGAGGAAGGCAAACCGAGCCAGCTTATCGTCCGCGGCCGCGCCAACCTCCTTCAGGGCCTCGACGAGACGGCTGATCTCGACCGGCTGCGGCTTCTCTTCGATGATCTCGAAAAGAAGGACAGCCTGATCGAAATCCTGGAGCTTGCCGAAAGGGGACCGGGCGTTCGCATCTTCATCGGGTCCGAAAACAAGCTGTTCTCGCTCTCCGGCTCGTCCTTGATCGTCGCACCCTATCGCGATGGCGAGGACCGTATCGTCGGAGCCGTCGGGGTTATCGGGCCGACCCGCCTCAATTATTCCCGCATCGTGCCAATGGTGGATTATACCGCCCAGCTTCTGGCAAGGCTGTCACGCTGAAACCGGCTGTATGGGGGCCCAAGTTTCCCGGCGAGCCTTGATTTTTCCACTTTAAACCTCGATATCGGGCACAAATCCAAAGCCATACATCCTAGTGAAGAATAACCGGAGACCGTCATGACCGACGAAACCAAGAAGCACGGACCTGACGCAACTGCCGCCGAGAACACGGCGGAAGCCGTGGCGTCTGCGCTCTATGACGCGGCCAATCAGGACGCCGAAGCACCGGCCGCCGCCGAGCCCGACCCCATCGAGGTTTTGAGGGCGGAGAACAATGAATTGCGCGATCGCTTCCTGCGCCTCGCCGCCGAAATGGACAATCTGCGTCGCCGCACCGACCGCGATGTCAAGGATGCCAAGTCCTATGCCGTGGCTGGTTTTGCGCGCGACATGCTCGCCGTTTCCGACAATCTGCGCCGTGCATTGGATGCCGTCCCGACGGAAATGCGCGCGGCCGCCGACGCGGCGCTGACGACGCTGCTTGAAGGTGTCGAACTGACGGAGCGTTCCATGCTCTCGGCGCTCGAGCGTCACGGCATCAAGAAGATCGATGCGGAAGGCCAGAAATTCGACCCGCACTTCCACCAGGCCATGTTTGAAATTCCGAACGCCGCTGTACCGAACAACACGGTCGTTCAGGTCGTCCAGGCGGGCTACACGATTGGAGAGCGCGTGTTGCGTCCGGCCATGGTCGGTGTTGCCAAGGGCGGCCCGAAATCCGAAGCCACGGCCGCGTAGCAGGCGGGCGAAAAGAACGCCTGAGAAGTTTGGAGGCGGGCGGTTTCGCCCGCCTTTCCACAGTGTCGGACGCCACGGTTGAGCGTCCTGATGACGGACGATATCAGGATACGCCAAGGCGGTTGCAGCCCGCATGACTTGCCGATCCTCAGGATCGGTTATAAAAATATAACGTGTCAGCCGATTCGGATATCGATGCCGTTTTCAAAGCTCTCGCCCATCCTCGGCGAAGGCTGATTCTCGACCGGCTGAAGGACCGCCCGCAAACCACCGGATGGCTCTGCGAAACCTTCTCCGACATGGATCGCTGTACGGTGATGCAGCATCTGAAGGTTCTGGAGGAGGCCGATCTGGTGATCGTGAGAAGGGAAGGGCGCGAACGCTGGAATTACCTCAACGCGCTCCCCATCAAGGCAATCCAGGATCGGTGGATTGGCGATTATGCCGCTCACGCCGTTGGCCTGCTGGGCCGGCTTCAGGCGGACCTGAAGGATTGAGGATCGAAGCAAATCTGCCCGGCGCTCTATCTGAGGCCGGGCAGCTTCGTTCGTCCCCACAAAAATCGGCGAACTTTCCTCAGGCGGCGTGGTTTGCCTGTTCTTCATTCAGGAAAGCATAGATGGCGGTGGCGGAGTCCGTCTTGCGAAGCTTTGCCACCAGTTCCTGATCTCTGAGAACGCGCGCAATTCGAGACAGTGCTTTCAGGTGATCGGCGCCAGCGCCTTCGGGAGCAAGCAGCAGGAACACGAGATCCACCGGCTCGTCGTCCAGCGCCTCGAAGTCGACCGGGCTCTCAAGGCGCGCGAAAATGCCTTTGATCGACGAAATGCTGTTGAGCTTGCCGTGCGGAATGGCGATCCCATGCCCGACGCCGGTGGAACCGAGCCGCTCGCGCTGCAGGATGATGTCGAAGATTTCCCGCTCGCCGACGCCGGTGAGCTTGGAAGCCTTGGCCGCCAGTTCCTGCAGGAGTTGCTTTTTGGAATTCACTTTCAAGGCAGGGATAATCGCATCTTGCTGCAGCAAATCTGCCAATGCCATTCTAGTCATCCTTTGTGCCGCAAGAGCTCCCGCTCCAGGCGAGGGGAAGCGCCGCTTCCGACGCTCTCCCCAAGATTGTTCAGTTCTTGATATTGGTGGAATCGATCCAGCCAATATTGCCGTCGTTGCGGCGGTACACGATATTCAACTCTTCCTTGCCCGGGCTGCGGAACAGCAGCACAGGCTCGTCGGTCATGTCCAGCGCCATCACGGCGGTTGCGACCGACATCGTCTTCAAAGGTTTTGAGCTTTCCGCGACGATGGTCGGCGCAAAATCCTCAGGCACTTCGTCTGCTTCATCCGGTACGCGGTCCATGACCGTATATGCGACTTCGGCATGGCCATTCAGGTGGTTGCCGGCGTGATGATCCTTGAGGCGCCTCTTGTAGCGACGCAGCCGCTTCTCAATCCGCGCAGCCGCGGCATCGAAACTGCCCTGTGGGTCATTTGCCTCTCCTGCCGCATGCAATACGATCCCGGTGTCGAGATGCACCTTGCAGTCGGCCGAAAAACGCGAGCCGGATTTTTCTACGATGACTTGGCTCGAATATCCCCCGTCGAAATATTTCGTAACCGCCTCACCGATCTGTTCCTCGATCCGTAGGCGGAACGAGTCGCCAATTTCCATATGCTTACCGGATACACGGACACCCATGGAATTTTTCCTTCTTGTCGTGACTTGCGTGTTTCAGTCTACGCCAAGCCGTCCCCTCATCCAAGCCACCCGCATGCGACAAGGTCAAATTGCTGCAATCTTTGCCTGGCTGGTTGTTGGGATCCTTAAAGCCGCGTCCCGAGCAATTGCGGCGGGCTTCTAGCTCCCGTGGTCCCAAATGTCAACGGTCGCGGAGCTTGGGAATTCTACGTAGCCAGGGGAGGGCCTAGGCTGATTTTGCGCCTGGATGCGTCGAGAGGGACTGCGAAATGTCCGGTATTTGCCCCGTTCGCCCCCTGTTCAGGCACCAGGCCAGTAAAGCGTTTTAGAAGGCCGCAACTTTTGCAAGTGCCCGCTTCTCCCGGCGCCGCTGAACCGAAGACGGAATGTTCATCGCCTCCCGGTATTTGGCAACGGTCCGGCGGGCGAGATCGACGCCGCCGCGTTTCAGGCTGATGACGATATCGTCGTCCGAAAGAACCGCCTCGGGCGTTTCCTGTGCAATCAGTTGGCGAATCCGGTGGCGCACCGCCTCGGCGGAGTGGTTGTCTCCGCCTTGTTCCGCCGAACCGATCGAGACGGTGAAGAAATATTTGAGTTCGAACAGGCCCCGTGGCGTAAGCATGTATTTGTTCGAGGTGACCCGGCTTACCGTCGATTCATGCATTTTGATCGCCTCGGCGACCGTCTTGAGATTGAGCGGTCGGAGGTGATCGACGCCGTGCATCAGGAAGGCGTCCTGCTGGCGGACGATTTCAGCCGCAACCTTGATGATCGTCTTGGCGCGCTGGTCCAGACTGCGGGTCAGCCAATTCGCATTCTGCATGCATTCCGAAAGGAAATTGTGGTCCTCGCCACCTTTCGGGGAGCTCTTCGAGACCGTCTGGAAATAGGCCTGATTGACGAGGACGCGCGGCAGCGTATCGGGGTTGAGCTCGACCATCCAGGTGCCATCAGGGGCGGCACGGACGACGATATCAGGGGAAATCGTCTCCGACGCGCCACGTTCAAAGCTGGCGCCCGGCTTCGGATTGAGCCCGCGAATTTCGGCGAGCATATCGATAAGGTCCTCGTCATCGACACCGCAGATCTTCCGGAGAGAGGCGAAATCGCGTTTGGCGAGCAATTCGAGATGCCGGACGAGGGCATCCATGGCGGGGTCGAGCCGGTTCTTCTGGCGAAGTTGGATCGCCAGGCACTCGCTCAGAGACCGCGCGAAGACCCCGGGGGGATCGAGGGTCTGCAGCTTGTTCAGGATCGTTTCCACATCTTCGATGCGCTTGGCGAGCCGGGCGGCGGTTTCCTCGATGCCGCCTTGCAGGTAACCCGCCTCGTCGAGCTGATCGACCAGATGCTGTGCGATCAGCCGGTCGCCCGCGCCGGTGATGAGAAACGGGATCTGTTGGTTCAGGTGGTCCCGCAGCGTCACCTGGCCGGCCACGAATTCGTTCAGATCGTAGTCGTCGCCGGATTCCCCTCCCGGCATCGACTTCCACTGGCTCAGCAGTTCCGGGGCATCGGCACGGCGGGCCGGGCCGTCGTCGGGAAAGACGTTTTCAAATCCCGTATCCAGACCTTCGCCAAGACGCTCGGCGGTCAGCGCGGAATTGCTCTCGTACCAGTGGCCGTCGCTGGACATGTGAGGAGCTTCGCCGTTTCCGCTTTCGGTTTCGGAGAAGCTTTCCTCGGTTTCAAAACCTGTTTCCGTGCCGCCTTCGATCTCGCCTGACGCAATTTCGAGCAGCGGGTTCTTCTCGACTTCCTGTGCGATGAATTGGTTGAGTTCGAAATGCGTCATCTGCAGCAGTTGAATGGACTGCATCAACTGCGGCGTCATCACCAGCGACTGGGTCTGCTTCAGGAAAAGGCTGGTGGATAAACCCATGGCGGACGCGAAACTCCCGTGAAATCCCCTTTGCGTCCCGTCATGAGACAGCCCAACGCGCCTCGGCCACCTCCGCACGGAGCCAAATTTGCATCTGGCACAAGAATTGCTTTTTTGAAAGATTTGGTCAAGCGCTGCAGGGCGGGAAAGTAAATTTCTTCCGCGCGCTACAGGCTGAACTTGTCGCCCAGGTAAAGGCGGCGGACGTCGGGGTTGTTGACGATGTCGTCAGCCCGGCCATGCGTCAGGACCTCGCCGGCATGAATGATATAGGCGCGATCGATGAGACCGAGTGTCTCGCGAACGTTGTGGTCCGTTATCAGAACGCCGATGCCGCGGGCCGTCAAGTGGCGCACGAGGTTCTGGATATCGGAAACCGAGATCGGGTCGACGCCTGCAAAAGGTTCGTCGAGCAGCATGAAGGCTGGATCGGTCGCAAGCGCACGGGCGATTTCGAGCCGTCGCCGCTCGCCGCCGGACAGGGCGACGGCTGCAGACTTCCGGAGCTGGCTGATATGGAATTCTTCCAGAAGCTCGTCGAGCTTGCGTTCCCGCTTGTCCTTGTCCCGCTCGTGCACTTCGAGCACGGCGCGAATGTTTTCCTCCACCGTCAGTCCGCGGAAAATCGAGGCTTCCTGAGGCAGGTAGCCGACGCCGAGCCGGGCCCGGCGATACATCGGCATATGGGTGACCTCGTTGCCGTTGATGGCGATCATGCCTTCATCGACCGGCACGAGTCCGGTAATCATGTAAAAGCAGGTGGTCTTGCCGGCACCGTTCGGTCCGAGCAGTCCCACAGCTTCGCCGCGGCGCACGACCAGCGACACGCCATTGACGACACGGCGCGTATCATAGGTCTTGGAAAGTCCGTGCGCGACCAGTGTCCCCTCGTAGCGCGCTTTGTCGCGTGCAACGAAGGGTTCGGGCGCAGACGGCTTCCTGGCCGACAGACGGGAGAGCAGCGTTGTTTTCACGAGATACGTCTATTATTGCTTCGGTTGCGGCTGCCGCGACTTCGGGTCGAGCAGGATTTCGACGCGGCCGCCGCAGGCATCGAGCTTGGCCTGGCCGGTTTCCATCATCACCGTGAGCCTGCAGCCCTTGAAGACGTTGGGTCCTTCCGACAGCACGACCTGCTTGCCCGAAAGCACGAAAGTCTGCGTCGCCATGTTGAACTCGCCCTTTTCGGCGGTCGCCTGCTGGGTGCCGGAGGTCAGGAAAACGGTGTCGTCCAGAAAGATCTTGTCGATATTGGCATTGCCAGACGTCACGGACGCACCTTCACCGGTATAGAGGACCGTCATCTTGCCGGCCTTCATCGTGGTCGAGCCTTGCACGACCTGGACGTTGCCAGTGAAGAAAGCCTTCTTTTCCTGTTCCTTGATCTCAAGCTGATCGCTCTGGATCTGGATCGGTTGGTCGTTGGAGAGCTTCAGGCCCTCCATCTGGCTTGTTGTCGATTGCGCAGAAGCTGTCGCGGCAAAACAGCACGCGAAGCCTGCCGCGATCACAAATGCAGTATTCCGGTTGAAAAGGCGGCGATTGGTCATGACGGCCGGGCTCTATTTGCCTTGGTTGCGGATGGCGGTAGGATCGAGATGGACGCGAACCTGACCTTTGAAGGTGATGGTGCGTCCCTTATCCGTTATCTTTAAAGAGTCTGCAACAATCGAACCTTCTTTCATCGAAATGTCGACGGGGTCGGGCGTATCCATGACGCCGGCATTGACATCGAGATGTGCGGATTTGAACCGGGCGGTGATCCCGTTGGAAAGGTTGACGTCGAAGGGAGCGGTAAGGTCGAGCATGTCGGTGCCGCGGTCGAAATCGGCGCCGGTGGCGATCACGCGGGCGATGACGTCGTCGTTGACGGGAACCGCGGCCTTCACGTTCTCGAGCGTGATCTTGTTCGGGTTCTCGATATCCTGAAGGGCGCGGTTGGCGGTCATGGAATAGCTGATGCCGTCATTGTTGCGGCCGGAGATCGCCGGACGTTCCATAACGATCTTGCCGTTCTCGATGCGGGCGTTTTCGATGCTCAGGTTTTCCGGCAGATAGGCGCGGATGATGGAAACGCCGATGAATGCCGCCGAGATCACGGCGGCGGCGATCGGCAACAGAACTTTCAGCTTCCGCACCATGGAGGAATGCGCAAGCGCTGCCTGATATGCATCCGCGTGTGGCTGCAGCGCCACCGCAAGGCCTGCCGTTTTTCGGATATTCTGCAGCATGGGTGCCGGATAGATCCTTCTTTGCCCGCCACCGCCGCCTCGCCATCCAGTATGGCGCCGGCACGCATTGGGCAGGCTCTCGTTGTCCGCCAATATGGTTTTTATTCATCAACAAACAATAACGGACAATATAAAAACGTGATGTGCGGCGCTGCAAAACGCGTTAGAGAGCCTATTTAGCAACGAAAGCGCATTGCGAAGGGCATTTTCCATGGATCAAATGGCAATCGCGGACAGGCGGAACCTGCGCCGCAAGCTGAGCTTCTGGCGTGTCGTGGCCCTGGTTTTCCTGGTCGGCATCGGTTTTGCGCTCTATCGGACCTTCGGCGAGGGCGCTGGATCCGCGGTGCCTCATGTCGCCCGCGTCCAGATTTCCGGCATGATCACCGACGACAAGGAACTTCTGGAGCGGCTGGAGCGGATCGCCGAGAGCGACAGGGTCAAGGCCCTCGTCGTTTCGATCTCCTCCCCCGGCGGCACGACCTATGGCGGGGAACGCATCTTCAAAGCCATTCGCAAGGTGGCCGAAAAGAAGCCGGTCGTCTCCGATATTCGCACCCTTGCCGCCTCCGCCGGTTACATGATCGCCACAGCGGGCGATCAGGTCATCGCGGGCGAGAGTTCGATTACCGGCTCGATCGGTGTGATCTTTCAGTATCCGCAGGTCGACGAGGTGATGAAAAAGGTCGGCATTTCCCTGGAGGAGATCAAGTCGGCGCCGCTGAAGGCCGAGCCGTCTCCCTTCCATCCGGCCAGCGAAGAAGCAAAGACCATGATCCGCAACATGGTAATGGACAGCTATGCCTGGTTCGTCGATCTCGTTGCAGACCGCCGCAAGCTGCCGCGCGAGGAGGTATTGAAGCTCGCCGACGGAGCGATCTTCACAGGCCGGCAAGCGCTCGCCGCCAAGCTGGTGGACAAGCTCGGCGGCGACGAGGACATCCGCGTCTATCTGGAATCGCGCGGCGTCTCCAAGGACCTGCCGGTCGTCGATTGGAAGGAGCAGAACTCTTCCTCGTCCTTCTGGCTCGCGAGCATGCTTACCCAGCTCTTCAAGCAGACTGGTCTGAGTGAGGCTATGACGCCGGATATGCTCCGCGTCTTCGGCGCGGACAAGTTGTTCCTTGACGGTCTTGTCTCGGTTTGGCAGGTTGGGCGCGGTTGAAAATCTAATTTTTTCAGGGGGCAATCGTGATCAAGTCAGAATTGGTGCAGATCGTTGCAGCTCGCAATCCGCATCTCTACCATCGCGACGTCGAGAACATTGTGAATGCCGTGCTCGACGAGATCACGGATGCCCTTGCCGGCGGAAACCGGGTGGAATTGCGCGGCTTCGGCGCCTTTTCGGTGAAGAACCGTCCTTCCCGTTCCGGCCGTAATCCGCGCACCGGCGAAAGCGTCTTCGTGGAAGAGAAATGGGTTCCCTTCTTCAAGACCGGCAAGGAACTCCGCGAGCGTCTGAATCCGGATCTCGCCGACGAAGAGGACTAACTCTCCGTGGCGCGGCTTTGCGCCGCCCTTGAAACCCCATAAAGCGCGCCTATTCTGCAACAGACGCCGGTAAAGCGGCGATTGCCCTGTTGCCGGAGATACCTATGGACAAGCTCAAAAAGATCCTCAGCCTCGTGATCTTCGTGCCACTCGGGATCATACTGATCGTGCTCGCGGTGGCGAACCGTCAGACTGTGACGCTTGCGCTCAATCCGTTCCGGCCGGAAGACAGCGTACTGTCGGTCAGCGCGCCTTTCTTCCTGTTCCTGCTGCTCGCGGTGCTTTTGGGCATGTTGATCGGCGCTGCGGTCACCTGGTGGAGCCAGGGCAGACACCGCAAGCAGGCGCGTGTCGAGGCACGCGAGGCGGCCCGCTGGCAGAATGAACACAAGGCAGTCGTGGCCGGCCGGCCGGCTTCTCAGCAACTGGCCTCGAAATAGACTAGGCCTGCCCGCTCTTTGCCATCACCGCTTTGTTGAAGTCTGCGAAGAACTGCCCGGCGAGCTTTTGCGAGGTCGAGTCGATCAGACGGGAGCCAAGTTGGGCGAGCTTGCCGCCGACCTGCGCCGTTGTCGAATAGCGCAGCAAGGTTTCCGGACCGTCTTCCACCAGCGTCACGGTCGCCGATCCCTTGGCGAAGCCCGCGATACCGCCTTTGCCTTCTCCTGAAATCGTGTAGCTCTCCGGCGGGTTGACGTCGGACAGCGTCACTTCGCCGGAAAAATTCGCCGAAACCGGCCCGATCTTCAGCTTGACCGCCGCGATAAGTTCAGTCGGCGATTTCTGCTCCAGGGTCTGACAGCCCGGAATGCACTGGCGGAGAATCTCCGGATCGTTGAGTGCCTCCCATACCACCTGGCGCGGTGCTGCAATACGTTCTTCGCCGCCCATATCCATGTCGTGATCCTCCCGAAACCTGTGGCAGTAATATTGCCGGGGTGTGCCGCTTTGCCAAGGGGAACATTGGGTGGGGGTGTGAGCCGATGAATAAAACGCGGCATCTGTCCGCCAGTGACTTTGAAGAATGCCGGGCAAATGCTATCTGCTGCCCCACGATCACCAATCTGAGCGGATGAACGCATTGAAGAACAAGGAAAGGCGGCCGGCAAAGAGGGTTCAGGCCGCTGCCCCAGGCAGGCCCGCGCGCGGTCCGGCGGCGGCAGTCAAGCCGCAGCCGGCCAGGCAGGCATCCAGTCCCCCGGAGAAGGCCGCAAAGCCCGCATCTGCGACGGTACCGGCGGAAACGCGTGCGCTTCTTGCCCGCCAGGGGGAGAGGCCGCCCGAACGGGTGCCGGTCATTCTGGAATCCTCCGGCGCTGGCGATTTCCACCTGATCGACAGCGGCAACGGTTTGAAGCTGGAGCAATACGGCCCGTATCGTATCGTCCGGCCGGAGGCACAGGCGCTCTGGCAGCCGTCGCTGCCGACCCATCTATGGGAAAAAGCGGATGCGGTTTTTACCGGTGATACGGATGAAGACGGCATGGGGCGCTGGCGTTTTCCGAAGGACGCCCTCGGCGAGACCTGGCCGCTGTCGCTGCTCGGCGTCGATTTTCTCGGCCGCTTCACGGCCTTCCGCCATGTCGGTGTCTTTCCCGAGCAGATCGTCCACTGGGATTGGATGAAAAGCCGGGCCGAGGAGGCGACGCGCCCTCTCAAGGTGCTCAACCTCTTTGGTTATACGGGTGTTGCGTCGCTTGTAGCGGCTGCTGCCGGCGCCGAAGTCACGCATGTGGATGCATCCAAAAAGGCAATCGGTTGGGCCCGCGAAAACCAGGCGCTGGCAGGGCTTGAAAAGGCGCCGATCCGCTGGATCTGCGAGGATGCCATGAAGTTCATCCTGCGGGAGGAGCGCCGTGGCAACCGCTATGACATCATCCTCACCGATCCGCCGAAATTCGGTCGCGGCCCGAATGGCGAAGTCTGGCAACTCTTCGATCACCTGCCGCTGATGCTGGACATCTGCCGGGAATTGCTTTCGCCGAAAGCGATCGGCCTCGTTCTCACAGCCTATTCGATCCGCGCGAGCTTCTATTCCATCCATGAACTGATGCGCGAGACGATGCGCGGTGCAGGTGGCGTGGTGGAATCCGGAGAGCTCGTCATCCGCGAGGCAGGGCTGGACGGCAAAAGCCCCGGTCGAGCCTTGTCCACCTCCCTTTTCAGTCGCTGGGTGCCGGCATGACCGACGAATATCACAAGACAGGGCCACGACGGGTTGGCCAGGTGAAGGAAGTCACCTCGCTCGCCAACCCGATCATCAAGGATATCAAGGCGCTTACCAACAAGAAGGACCGCGAGGAGAGCGGCACCTTCATGGCGGAAGGCCTGAAGCTCGTCATCGATGCGCTGGAACTCGGCTGGTCGATCCGCACGCTCGTCTATTCCAAGGCTGCGAAGGGCAAGCCGCTTGTCGAACAGGTGGCGGCAAAGACCGTGGCGCACGGCGGGCTGGTTCTGGAAGTGAGCGAAAAGGTGCTGTCGTCAGTCACCCGCCGCGACAATCCCCAGATGGTCGTCGGGATCTTCGAACAGCGCTGGAAGAAGCTCGACGATCTGAGACCGTCAAGAAACGAGACCCTTGTTGCGCTCGATCGGGTCCGCGATCCCGGCAATCTCGGCACGATCATCCGGACGGCCGATGCGGCGGGAGCTTCTGCCGTTGTCCTCGTCGGCGAATCGACCGACCCGTTCTCGCTGGAGACGGTGCGCGCCACCATGGGTTCGGTCTTCGCCATGCCTGTGGTGAAATGTTCGGCGGAAGAATTTCTCGCCTGGCAGAAGCGTTCAGGCGTGGAGATCGTCGCCACCCATCTCGCCGGCGCCGTCGATTACCGGACCGTCGATTATGCCAGAAAGCCTGTCGTGCTGCTGATGGGCAATGAGCAATCCGGCCTGCCGGATAACCTTGCCAAGGCGGCCGACCGCACGGTTCGTATCCCGCAGCAGGGCAGGGCCGATTCCCTCAATCTTGCCGTCGCCACCGCTGTGATGCTCTTTGAGGCGCGCCGCCATCTGCTGACCCTGGATGAGAAGAAATGACCGAACGCGCCACCTTTCTTTCGCGGCCGTTGGCGGCCCTGATCGTCATCGTCGTTGCGGTCGTCCTCGATCAGGTGGTGAAGATCGCCGTCGAAAATTATCTTCCGATGGAAGAAGCGGTGTCCTTACTGCCCGTCTTGGCGCTGTACCGCACCTATAATCTGGGCGTCGCTTTCTCGCTGCTGTCCGGCATGGAACGCGAATTCATCATCGGCATGCGGATCGTCATCGTCGCCTTCGTCGTCTGGCTCTGGCGCCGAACTCCGAAGGATCGGGCCTTCGCCCATGCGGGTTTCGCGCTGATCATCGCGGGTGCGATCGGCAATCTGATCGACGGTTTCCTGTACGGACACGTGATCGACTACATCCTGTTCCACACGGCAACGTGGTCGTTCGCGGTATTCAATCTGGCGGATAGTTTCATCACCATCGGTGCCGGCCTGGTGATCATAGACGAGCTTTTCGGACCGAAAACGGTCGATCAGTAAAATTTTACCTGATTGCTCTAAGGATTGGGAAAGAAACCTCGTTAGTCTTTTCCATATGCGCGACATTGCCGAAATACATGAGCGTATCGCCAAAGCGTTCGCGTCTCCCGCCTCGGCCGACAATGCCGAACCGGTGGCGGAGCAGGCTGTGCCCGCCTTGGGCCTTGGTCCACGCGAGGAGCCGCGCCCACCCGCCAATGCCGTCGCGGCTCTGTTTTCCCGCATCTTCGAATGGCGCCGCAAGCGCACGGTTTCCCGTCTGCATCAGGCTTGGAAGGATGCCGAGGCCGCCAGCGCGGCAAAGTCCCGGCAGATCGCGACGGTTGTGCATGAAATCCGCACGCCGTTGAACGGCATCCTCGGGATGACCCATCTGCTCGGTCAGACGAAGCTGACCGCGGAGCAGCAGAACTACCTGAGCGGCATCCGCCAGTCCGGTTATGCACTGGCGCAGCTCGTGGAGGATCTGCTCGACTATTCGACGCTGGAAGCCGGTCGTTTCAGGCTCAATAATCGAGCCGAGAACCTCAGGCACGTGATCGAAAGCGTGGTTGAACTGCTGGCGCCCCGCGCGCACGAAAAGCGCATCGAGATCGCCGCCACGATGGACGCCAATCTGCCCGATCTGCTGGATTTCGACCCGGCGCGTATTCGGCAGGTGCTATTCAACGTGATCGGCAATGCCGTGAAATTCACCGCGGACGGCGGTGTCCTGGTTCGGGCCCGTGTCGACAACGGCAATGTAGCGATTGCGGTCGTCGACAGCGGTCCCGGCATGACACCCGACGAACAGCGGCGGATTTTCCAGGAGTTCGAACAGATAGGCACCGCCGAGACGAGGAGCGGAGGCACTGGCCTCGGCCTTGGAATTGCCTCGCGCATCCTCACCGAATTCGGAGGTTCGCTCTCCGTTGCGAGCCACAAGGAAAGCGGGAGCACGTTCACAGTCCGTTTTCCGCTGCAGCTTGCCGAAGTCGCACAGTCCGGTACCGTCGAGCGCAACCAGTTGCTGGCCCGCTCCCGCGTCCTGCTTCTGGCGCCTGATGGGCCTGCCGCGAGGGCGACGGTCTCGACCATCGAGACGCTGGGCGGCCGCTGCCGGCATGTGTCGAATACGGCGGACGCCCAGATGCTGATCGACCGGGCGGAGGCGGGAGCCGTGCCCTATACGGACCTCATCGTCGACCATCGGCTTGCATCCGACTACGCCAACGAAAAAGCCCATGCGCCCCTGCATCGCATCCTGCTCGTCAACCCGGAGGAACGGGCCTCCCAGCCCCAGGATTTCTTCGACGCCTGGCTCATCCGGCCGCTTCGTGAGAAATCGCTGATCGACGTGCTGAGCGGCCGGCTGAGGGGCTTCGGCACGCGCGATGCGCTGAACGACAACCAGGTACCGCCGCCGCCCGTCATCGAAAGACATGCCGATGGTCTTTCTGTCCTGCTCGGTGAAGATGATCCGGTCAGTGCGCTGCTCACCCGTTCCGTTCTTGTGAAGGCGGGGCATCGCGTCATCCTCGCCGAAGATTTTCCGGCATTGCTGGACGCTGCGCTGCAGGAAGCGGACCGGCCCGATCTCATTGTTTCGGATATGCACATGCCGGGAGGGACGGTGCTCGACCTCCTCTCGGCATTGCGCAAAGCCGAAGGCCAGGGCGGCCGCGAACCTCTTCCGGTGATCGTCCTCACCGGAGAAAGTCGCGAGAATGTCCGGCGGGAGGCTCTTCTCAATGGCGCGAGCATGGTCTTGGGCAAACCGGTCGATCCGCTGAAGCTTCTGGAGGAGATCCAGGCTCTGGACGTGTTGGCGTCCGGCCGTCAACAGATCCGTTGACGGAATCAGTACCGGAACATATTGTCACAAAAGTTGTCACGTTCCTGTTGCAGTGACGTGATTTATGGCGGTGATCCAACCGGTACGGGACGAATCACCATGACACTTGAACTCCTGAACCGTAACTTGACCTCTGAAAAAACCCAGTCGCCGGCACCTGCTCCGGCAAACGGCGATACTTTCGGCCGCATCGGCACGCTGGAAACCCGTCTTGCACGCACCGATCGCGAGATCGATGCCGCGCAGGCCGTGCGTTACCGCGTCTTTGTCGAAGAAATGGGCGCGACCCTGAATTCGGATGCCATGCGCCGCCGGCGCGATGTCGATTCCTATGATGCGATCTGCGACCATCTGCTGGTGATCGACCATGCGATCGAAGGCGATATCGAGGACCAGATCGTCGGCACCTATCGTCTGCTGAGGCAGGAAGTGGCGCTCGCCAATGGCGGCTTCTATTCCGCTTCCGAGTTCGACATCGAGCCGCTGCTCGCCCGCCATCCGGACAAGCAGTTCATGGAACTCGGCCGTTCCTGCGTGCTGCCGGATTACCGCACCAAGCGCACGGTCGAGCTGCTCTGGCAGGGCAATTGGGCTTATTCCTTAAAGCATGGCATGAACGCCATGTTCGGCTGCGCTTCCTTCCCCGGCGTGTATCCGGAAGAACATGCGCTGGCGCTCTCCTTCCTGCATCACACGGTTTCGACCAAGGGCGACTGGGCAGTTTCCGCCCTTCCGGACCTCTATCGCAAGATGGACCTGATGCCGTTCGAAGGCGTCAATGCCAAGAAGGCGCTGATGGCCTTGCCGCCGCTGATCAAGGGTTATCTGCGCCTCGGCGCGATGATCGGCGACGGTGCCGTCGTCGACCATGCCTTCAACACGACCGATGTTCTGGTCGTGCTGCCGATCGCCTCTATCTCGAGCCGCTACGTCAACTACTACGGCGCCGACGCCGGCCGCTTCGCGAGCTGAGCTACCTGCTGATAAGCCTGACCCTTACCGTCGATACGGCGGGGGTCTATCTGACCAGCTGGATCGTCCCGTTATATCGAGCGATCATTTCGTCGGAGGTCAGCAACAGCATGCCCTCCGAAATGCTCTGCGCGATCAATATCCGGTCGAACGGATCTTTGTGAATGGGCGGCAGGCCGGCCAAGGCACCCGAGTGGACTTAGTCCACTGAACTTAGTCCACTCGGTGGTAGCTCTCAAGAAGACTCAAGTTCCGGCATTATAAGCCGCGATCGCCGCCATGTTGACGATGTCGCTGTCCTTGGCGCCCATCGAGGTGATCTGCACCGACTTGTCGAGCCCCACGAGCAATGGGCCGATCACGGTCGAAGCCCCGAGTTCCTGCAGCATGCGGGTCGAGATCGACGCCGAATGGATCGCCGGCATCACCAGCACGTTCGCCGTCCCCGAGAGGCGGCAGAACGGGTATTGCTCCATCCGGTGCGGGTTGAGCGCCACATCGGCCCCCATCTCGCCGTCATATTCGAAATCCACCCGTCGCTGGTCGAGGATTTTCACCGCCTCGCGCACCCGTTCGGAACGCTCTCCGATCGGCTGGCCGAAGGTGGAATAGGCAAGCAGTGCAACGCGCGGCTCGTAACCCATGCGCTTGGCAACGCGTGCGGCCTCGACGGCGATATCGGCGATGTCTTCGGCATTCGGCATGTCATGGACGGCGGTATCGGCGACGAAGATCGTCCGCCCACGGGAAATCACCAGCGAGACCCCGATCACCTTGTGACCCGGTTTGGGGTCGATGCAGCGGCGAACGTCCTGAAGCGCCGTCGCATAGTTGCGGGTCGTGCCGGTCACCATCGCATCCGCGTCGCCGATCGCCACCATGGTTGCGGCGAAATGGTTGCGGTCGTTATGGATCAGGCGCTGGACGTCACGATGCAGGAAACCCTGCCGCTGCAGGCGGGCGTAGAGGTGGTCGACATAGGCCTCCACCCGGTTGGAGAGGCGGGCATTGACGATCTCGATGCCAGCGCGGTCGAGATCGATGCCGGCTTTTTCCGCCGTTGCGCGGATCACGTCGTCGCGGCCGAGCAGAATCGCGGTTCCGAGTTCCTGCTGACGGAAGGAGATGGCCGCCCGCATGACCTGTTCTTCCTCGGCCTCGGCGAAGACCACGCGCTTCTGGAAGCGGCGCACGCGCTCGTAGATGCCCTGGGTCGTGGCGGCGATCGGGTCGCGGCGGGCGGAAAGCTCGCGGCCGTAGGCGGCAAGGTCCGTTATGTTCTTGCGCGCCACGCCGCTTTCCATTGCCGCTTCCGCGACGGCGACCGGGATCGCCGAAATCAGCCGCGGATCAAACGGTACGGGAATGATGTATTGAGCGCCGAAGCGCGGCCGGTTGCCCTGATAGGCGGCTGCGACATCGTCCGGAACGTCTTCCCGTGCAAGCTTGGCAAGGGCCCTGACGGCCGCGATCTTCATCGCATCGTTGATCTGGCTCGCGCGAACGTCGAGAGCTCCTCGGAAAATGTAAGGGAAGCCGAGGACGTTGTTGACCTGATTCGGATAGTCCGAGCGGCCGGTCGCCATGATCGCATCGTCGCGAATGCGGGCGACTTCTTCCGGCGTGATTTCCGGATCGGGGTTCGCCATGGCGAAGATGATCGGCTTGTCGGCCATGGAGCGGATCATTTCTTCGCTGAAGGCGCCCTTCTGCGACAGGCCGAACACGACGTCTGCGCCCTTCATCGCCTCTTCGAGCGTCCGCTTGGTCGTCTTCACCGCATGCGCGGATTTCCACTGGTTCATGCCCTCGGTGCGGCCCTGGAAGATGACGCCCTTGGTGTCGCAGAGGATGATGTTTTCCGGATTGAAACCCATCGCCTTGATGAGTTCGACGCAGGCGATCGCCGCAGCCCCCGCGCCGTTGCAGACGAGCTTGGTGGTCTTGAGGTCGCGTCCGGTCAGTTCCAGCGCATTGATGAGGCCGGCAGCGGCGATGATTGCCGTGCCGTGCTGGTCGTCATGGAATACCGGGATGTCCATCAGTTCGCGCAAGCGGCTTTCGATGATGAAGCATTCCGGCGCCTTGATATCCTCCAGATTGATGCCGCCGAACGAGGGCCCGAGGAAGCGCACACAGTTGATGAATTCGTCGACATTTTCGGTGTCGACCTCGAGATCGATGGAATCGACGTCGGCAAAGCGCTTGAAAAGGACGGACTTGCCTTCCATGACAGGCTTGGAGGCGAGCGCTCCAAGGTTGCCGAGGCCAAGGATCGCGGTGCCGTTGGAGATGACGGCCACCATGTTGCCGCGCGTGGTGTAGTCGTAGGCGGTCGCGGGATCGGCCGCGATTGCCTTGACCGGCACGGCGACGCCCGGCGAATAGGCAAGCGAAAGATCGCGCTGCGTCGCCATCGGCTTTGTCGGATTGATCTCCAGCTTCCCCGGTCGGCCTTCGGAGTGAAAGTCGAGCGCTTCCTGTTCTGTCACGGATGCGCGTGTGCGGGCCTTGTCGTTGACGGGCATGTCTCCTCCAGCTTTCAGCTTTTTGTGGGCAGCCGTCCTCTAGGCCGCAGCAGATATTGTCTTTCCGGGGCCAACATCGATAGTGTCGCCAATTCCTGTGCGCAACAAAAAATCGGTTCTGTGACCCAATTTGAAAGATTCTCCATCGAAGCCCTGAATACTGCCGAGCTTGCCTCGGAGGAAAGCCGCGCGTCGGCCACGCCGATGATGGAGCAGTATATCGAGATCAAGGCGAACAATCCCGGTTCGCTGCTCTTCTATCGCATGGGTGATTTTTACGAGCTGTTCTTCGAGGATGCGATCGATGCGTCCCGCGCGCTCGGCATCACCCTGACCCGGCGCGGCCAGCACATGGGCCAGGATATCCCGATGTGCGGTGTGCCGGTGCATGCGGCGGATGACTATCTGCAGAAGCTCATCTCGCTCGGTTTCCGGGTTGCCGTCTGCGAGCAGGTGGAAGATCCGGCGGAAGCGAAGAAGCGCGGCTCCAAATCGGTCGTAAAGCGCGATGTCGTGCGGCTCGTGACGCCGGGCACGATCACCGAAGAAAAGCTGCTGGTCGCCTCCGAATCCAATTATCTGATGGCGCTCGCCCGCATCCGCGGCTCTTCCGACCCGCAAATGGCGCTTGCCTGGATCGACATCTCGACGGGCGTCTTCCGGGTTGCGGAAACCGATCCGTCGCGCCTGCTCGCCGATATCCTGCGCATCGATCCGCGCGAGTTGATCTTGGCCGACACGATCTTCCACGATGCGGAGTTGAAGCCGGTCTTCGACGTGCTGGGCAAGGTCGCGGTGCCGCAGCCCTCGGTGCTCTTCGACAGCGCCAGCGCTGAAGGCCGCATCGCCCGTTATTTCGGCGTCGGCACGCTGGATGGTTTCGGCACATTCTCCCGTTCTGAACTGGCCGCCGCCGCCGCTGCAGTCGCCTATGTGGAAAAAACCCAGATTGCCGAACGGCCGCCGCTCGGCCGGCCGGAGCGTGAAAGCGGCGCCTCGACGCTCTTCATCGATCCCGCCACGCGCGGCAATCTCGAACTCACCCGCACGCTTTCCGGCGAGCGCGAGGGCACTCTCCTGAAGGCGATCGACCGTACGGTCACAGGGGGTGGCGCCCGCCTGCTTGCGGAGCGGCTGATGTCGCCGCTGACAGACCCGGACCGCATCACCCGGCGGCTCGATTCCATCTCATTCCTGCTGGAGGAGCCCGGGCTCTGTTCCGAGCTTCGGTCTTCGCTCAAACACGTGCCGGACATGCCGCGTGCGCTTTCGCGCCTGGCGCTGGATCGCGGCGGCCCGCGCGATCTCGGCAGCATCTTGCAGGGATTGGAAGCGGCGCGCGGCGTTGCGGCCTTTCTTGATGGCGCTCTGCTGCCCGAAGAGCTCGGTCAGGCGCTCGCGGATCTGAATGGCCTGCCGCTGCATCTGGAATCCATGCTTTCCAACATGCTGGCCAAGGAACTGCCTCTCCTGAAGCGGGACGGCGGCTTCCTCGCTGACGGCGCCCATTCGGAACTGGACGAGGTGCGTGCGCTACGTGATCAGTCGCGCCGGGTAATTGCCGCGCTCCAGCTTCAGTATGCCGAGGAGACCGGCATCAAGTCGCTGAAGATCAAGCACAACAACGTGCTTGGCTATTTCATCGAAGTCACTGCCGGTAATTCCGGCACCATGACCGACACGCCGGAAGGCAAGGCGCGTTTCATCCATCGCCAGACGATGGCAAGCGCCATGCGCTTCACGACGACCGAGCTTGCCGATCTCGAAAGCCGCATCGCCAACGCCGCCGACCGGGCGCTGACGATCGAACTCGAAGCCTTCGGCAAAATGGTCTCGGCCGTCACCGCCGAAGCCGAGGCGATCAAGGCCGGTGCGCGCGCACTCGCCGTCATCGATGTGGCGGCTGGCCTCGCAATGCTCGCCGAGGAGTGGAATTACCGCCGTCCAGTGGTCGATGCCTCGCGCATGTTCGCGATCGAAGGCGGCCGCCATCCGGTGGTCGAGCAGGCACTGCGCCGCCAGTCCTCCGGTCCGTTCATCGCCAACGACTGCGATCTGTCGCCATATGGCACCGGCGAGTTCGGCGCGCTTTGGCTGCTCACCGGCCCGAACATGGGCGGCAAGTCGACCTTCCTGCGCCAGAACGCGCTGATCGCCATCCTTGCGCAGATGGGCTCCTTCGTACCCGCGACTTCCGCCCATATCGGCATCGTCGACCGGCTTTTCTCACGTGTCGGTGCGTCGGACGATCTGGCTCGCGGCCGCTCCACCTTCATGGTCGAGATGGTCGAGACGGCGGCGATCCTCAACCAGGCGAGCGACCGGTCGCTGGTAATCCTCGACGAGATCGGCCGTGGCACTGCGACGTTCGACGGTTTGTCGATTGCCTGGGCGGCGGTCGAACACCTGCATGAGGCGAACCGTTGCCGCGGCCTCTTCGCCACCCACTTTCACGAACTGACCGTGCTGTCGGAAAAGCTCAATCGCCTCTCCAACGCCACGATGAAGGTCAAGGAATGGGACGGCGAGGTGATCTTCCTGCACGAAGTCGGCGCTGGCGCCGCCGACCGCTCCTACGGCATCCAGGTCGCCCGGCTCGCCGGCCTGCCGGATTCCGTCGTCGCCCGCGCTCGCGATGTGTTGACGAAGCTCGAGGATTCCGACCGTAAGAACCCGGCAAGCCAGCTGATCGACGACCTGCCACTCTTCCAGGTCGCAGTCCGCCGCGAGGAAGCCAAACGCGCCGGGCCGTCGAAGGTGGAAGAGGCGCTGAAGGCGATCAACCCCGACGACATGACCCCGCGCGAGGCCCTGGACGCTCTTTACGCGCTGAAGAAGCAGCTCGCGAGCATTTAGAAGCAGCGGGATCGGGCGGTCATTGGCAATTTATGCCATAGGCGTTATACTGCCTTTTCCCTAAGGTCCTGAAAGGCAGCGTTCATGCCGACCCGCAATGTCGTACTGACCGAGCATCATGAAGAGGTTATCGATCGACTGGTTAGGTCCGGCCGGTATCAGAACGCAAGTGAAGTTCTCAGAGAGGGCCTTCGCCTGATCGAGCGACGCGAAAACCATGAGGCCGCCAAGCTGGAGGGGTTGCGGGAGGCCGCCCGCATCGGCTTTTCCGATTTGGAGCTAGGCCGGTTTACCGACGTGGCTGACGCTGAACTGGAAGACTTTGTCGCAAAACTCGGACGCGAGGTTGAGGCTCGGGTGCGCAAGGCCGGTTCCTGATCTTTATGACTGATTTCCGGCTTTCAGAGGCGGCGCAACGCGACATCGTCGATATTCTCGCTTGGACCGAGGAGAGGTATGGGACGCAAGCCCGTTTGCGTTACGAGCGGCTGTTGGTGACTGCGTTGCGCGACCTGGCTGCAGATTTTCGGCGGACTGGAAGCGTTGGGCGCCCGGAAATAGGGGAGGGCGTACGCAGCTATCATCTTCGTCACAGCCGCGACCGAGCCCGATATGAAAATGGCCTCGTCCGCCTGCCGAGGCATTTTCTGCTTTATCGCGCTGTTCGCCCTGATCTGATCGGTATTGGTCGCGTGCTTCACGACGCCATGGAGATCAAACGCCATCTTCCGGCCGATTACGGCGACGAATAGCGCTGGCGAGGCTTTACAGGGCCGCTGAACCACCTGCCTCTCGAGCTTGAACATGATAAAGGCCTCCAGCATGATCGAAGCTGCTTTTATCGGGTACCCGCATTGCTTTCCATTCCCTTGCCCTTCCTCGCCGGCCTCGTCTTCGCGCTGACGCTTTATCGCAGCCTGAAGGGCGTGGAGGTCTCCGGAACCCGGCGCTATTTCTATGCCTTCCTTGTGCTCTATGCCTTGCAGGGCATCGGCGTAGGCCTGCGCTTCGGTTATGGTGTCGAGGCGTTGATACCCTTTCTCCCGGTCTCGGCATCGCTGATGCCGCCGCTCGCCTTTCTGGCGTTCCGCGGCATGACTTCGAAGCCCCCGCCAAGGCCCTGGCTCCACTTTCTGCCGCCTTTGGTGGTTGCTTTCGCCGTGGGCTTTCAGCGCGATCTCGTGGACTTGCTGCTGCTGGTGGTTTTCCTCGGTTATGGTGTCGCACTCTGGCGGTTGACGATGTCGCGCGGCGGTGAGGTGATGGCGGAAGCCTCGTTGCAGCAGATGCTGCCCGCGCTCCGTGCTGCGCGCCTGACTGCCGTTCTTATGCTTTTCTTTGCTTTGAGCGATGCCACGCTGGCGCTATACGCCAGCCTCTATGGCCCGGGAGACATCCCGCTGGCTGTCGGTCTGATGAACGTGATCGCGGTCGCAGCTGTCTCGGCCTATTATTTCGGGCCGGATTTCTCGCAGCGTCGCTCCGCCACCCCGGCGCCGGAGGCAACGGAGGAAGACCGTGGCATCCTTGCCCGCGTGGAGGCTGCCCTTGATGAGCGCGAGCTTTATAAGAACGAAGACCTGAGCCTGGCGAAACTTGCCCGCAGGAGCGGCCTGCCGGCGCGGGAACTGTCGGCCGCCATCAACCGCGCGACCGGGCTCAACGTCTCGCAATTCGTCAACAACCGGCGCATCGCGGAAGCCTGCCGGCTCCTGCGGGAGACCGAACGGACGGTCACCGGGATCATGCTCGATGTCGGCTTTTCGACGAAATCGAACTTCAACCGAGAATTCCGCCGCGTCACAGGCCTCAGTCCGGCACAGTACCGAACGCAGGGCAGCGCGGCGCAAAGCGGCTCCGCAGCACAAAAACGGGCTTGAACTTTGTGTCGGGAAGAAACAACTTTGAAACGACCGGCAGTGATAATTGTTGGTCAAGGTGCCCTGAAATCGCTATAGCCTCCCCGGCAGGCCGGCACCGGCAGGATAACATGGCCAGACACGATATCGATTTTTCTGAACTGCTCGACGCAACCCAACTCAGGGCCGAGTGCAAGGCGATCGCCGAGGACAAGAGCCGCTCGCAGCTCGAACTGCGCGCCGCTCTCTTGCCGGTCCTGCGCCGTGCGAGCGTCGAGGGGCGCGAAAAGGCGCGGGAACTGCTGGCCAAGGATGGCAGCGGGCTCGGCTGCGCAAGGCGCATTTCCTGGCTTCAGGATCAGCTCATCTGCGTCCTCCACGAGACCATCGCAACGGGCCTCTACCCGGAAGGCAGCGCGATCGCGATTGCGGCTGTTGGCGGTTATGGCCGCGCCACGCTGGCCCCGGGCTCCGATATCGACCTTCTCTTCCTGCTCCCGGAGAAGAATTCGGAGAACATGCGCAAGGCCGTCGAGTTCCTGCTTTATGTTCTCTGGGACCTGGGCTTCAAGGTCGGCCATGCCACCCGCACCGTGGAGGAATGTATCCGCCTGTCCAAGACGGACATGACGATCCGCACCGCGATCCTCGAAAGCCGCGACATCTGCGGCTGCGAGCGGCTGGTGAAGGAACTGGAAGCCCGCTTCGACAAGGAAATCGTCGCCGACACAGGCCCTGAATTCATCGCCGCCAAGCTTGCCGAGCGCGACCAGCGCCACCAGAAGGCGGGCGATACCCGCTATCTCGTGGAGCCGAACGTCAAGGAGGGCAAGGGCGGGCTTCGCGACCTCCACACGCTCTTCTGGATCGCCAAATATTACTACCGCGTCCGCGATACGGCAGACCTCGTCAAACTCGGCGTTCTGTCGCGCGAAGAATGGCGGCTGTTCGACAAGGCGGACGATTTTCTCTGGGCGGTCCGCTGCCACATGCATTTTCTGACCGGCAAGGCGGAGGAACGGCTGTCCTTCGATATCCAGCGCGAGATCGCCGAGAGCCTCGGATACCATTCGCGCCCCGGCATGTCCGCCGTCGAGCGCTTCATGAAGCATTATTTCCTGGTCGCCAAGGACGTCGGCGATCTCACCCGCATCCTCTGCGCCGCGCTCGAGGAGCATCAGGCGAAGGCGGCGCCGGGGCTGACGAAGCGCGTCATCTCGCGCTTCACCAAGCGGCTGCACAAGATCCCCGGCACGGTGGAATTCGTGGAGGATCGCGGCCGCATCACGCTTGCCGATCCCGACGTCTTCAAGCGCGACCCGATCAATATCATCCGCTTCTTCCATATGGCGGATATCCACGGCCTCGAGCTGCATCCGGACGCCTTGAAGCGCATGACCCGCTCGCTGGCGCTGATCGACAACGCCGTGCGCGAGAACGAAGAGGCCAACCGCCTCTTCCTCTCCATGCTGACCTCGCGCCGGGATCCGGCTCTGATGCTCCGCCGCATGAACGAGGCGGGCGTTCTAGGCCGCTTCATTCCCGAGTTCGGCAAGGTCGTGGCGATGATGCAGTTCAACATGTATCACCACTACACCGTCGACGAGCACCTGATACGCTCGGTCGAGGCGCTTTCCGAGGTGGATCAGGGCAAGGCCGCCGATATCCATCCGCTCTCGAACAAATTGATGCCCGGGATCGAGGACAGGACGGTGCTTTACGTCGCCGTCCTGCTGCACGACATCGCCAAGGGCCGCCAGGAGGATCACTCGATCGCCGGCGCCCGCATCGCGCGCAAGCTCTGCCCGCGGCTCGGGCTCAACCCGAAACAAACCGAACTCGTCGTCTGGCTGATCGAGGAACATCTCCTGATGTCGATGACCGCCCAGACGCGCGACCTGCACGACCGCAAGACGGTCACCGACTTTGCCGAAAAAGTGCAGTCGATGGACCGGCTGAAGCTGCTGCTCGTGCTGACGATCTGCGATATCCGTGCGGTCGGCCCGGGTGTCTGGAACGGCTGGAAGGGCCAACTCCTGCGCACGCTCTATTACGAAACCGAACTGCTCTTGTCCGGCGGTTTTTCGGAGCTGTCGCGAAAGGAGCGCGCCAAGCAGGCGGAAGAGGAGCTTTTCAAGGCACTCGACGACTGGAGCCAGAAGGATCGCCGCACCTATTCCAAGCTGCATTACCAGCCTTATCTGCTGTCGGTATCGCTGGACGATCAGGTCCGCCACGCGAAATTCATCCGCGATGCGGACAAGGCCGGCCAGGCGCTTGCCACCATGGTACGCACCGACAGCTTCCACGCGATTACCGAGATCACCATTCTGGCGCCCGACCATCCGCGCCTCCTGTCGATCATCGCGGGCGCTTGTGCCGCGGCCGGCGCCAATATCGCCGACGCACAGATCTTCACGACGTCCGACGGACGTGCGCTGGATACGATCCTCATAAACCGCGAGTTTCAGGTGGATGAGGACGAGCTTCGCCGCGCCGGCACGATCAGCCGCATGATCGAGGACGTGCTGTCGGGCAAGAAGCGCCTGCCGGAGGTCATCGCCACCCGGGCGAAATCCCGCAAGCGGAACAAGACCTTCGTTCTGCCGCCGTCCGTTACCATCTCGAACACGCTTTCGAACAAGTTCACTGTCATCGAGGTGGAATGCCTGGACCGCACCGGGCTCTTGGCGGATATCACCGCGGTTCTGGCCGATCTGTCGCTCGATATTCATTCTGCGCACATCACCACCTTCGGTGAAAAGGTCATCGATACTTTCTATGTCATCGATCTCGTCGGCTCCAAGATCACCAACGAGAACCGCCAGGGCAATATCTCTGCGCGGCTGAAGGCCGTCATGTCCGAGCAGGAAGACGAGCTGAGAAGCGGCATGCCGACCGGCATCATCGCCCCGGCACCGACGCCTGCCCAACGCAAGACCAAGGCCAGCGCGTGAGCCGCCTTCGATGAACAGTTTTGCTTCGAAGAGCACCCCCCTCTGCCCTGCCGGGCATCTCCCCCACAAGGGGGGAGATCGGCTGGCGGCAACGGTGTCGCCAAACAATAGGCGGCGCTATTTGGCTGGTCGTGAATTTGGCGGGAAAAGCGCGCCGCTTGTAATCTCCCCCCTTGTGGGGGAGATGGCCGGCAGGCCAGAGGGGGGCTGGTTCGCGAAAGCCGATGTTATTTCGCACAATACAATGAGCCCCGCCCCATGAGCCTTGTCAGAAAATTCGCGACCGTCGGGGGGGCGACGCTCGGCAGCCGCATCTTCGGTTTTGCGCG
This sequence comes from Neorhizobium alkalisoli, assembly GCF_002968635.1. Classification (GTDB taxonomy): domain Bacteria; phylum Pseudomonadota; class Alphaproteobacteria; order Rhizobiales; family Rhizobiaceae; genus Neorhizobium; species Neorhizobium alkalisoli. The sequence continues at coordinate 39,696 of NZ_PVBN01000001.1, forward strand.
TGAGACGCTGATGGCGGCGGCCCTCGGCACCGGACCGATGGCCGATGTCTTTTATGCCGCCTTCCGTTTTCCGAACCTCTTCCGGCGCCTGTTTGCAGAGGGCGCCTTCAATGCAGCCTTCGTGCCGCTCTTCTCCAAGGAGATCGAGGCGAACGGCATAGAAGGCGCCAAGCGGTTTTCGGAAGAGGTCTTCGGCGTCCTGTTTTCGGCCCTGTTGATCATCACCATCGCCATGGAACTGGCCATGCCCTGGCTGGTGGAGTGGGTGATCGCGCCGGGTTTTGCCGACGACCCGGAGAAAACGTCGATCACGATCCGCATGGCTGCGGTGATGTTCCCCTACCTCATGTGCATGTCGCTGACGGCGATGATGAGCGGCATGCTGAATTCGCTGCATCATTTCTTTGCGGCGGCGATCGCGCCGGTCTTCCTGAACGTGGTGATGATCGCGGCGTTGTTTTACGGGCTCTGGATCGGCGCCGACCCGCTGACCATCGCTTGGTATCTCTCCTGGAGCGTGCTGGTTGCCGGCATCCTGCAATTGGCTGTGGTTTATGTCGGCGTGCGCCATGCCGGCATCAATATCGGCTTCCGTCGGCCGAAGATGACGCCGAACGTCAAACGCCTCCTAGTGCTCGCCGTGCCCGCAGCCGTGACCGGCGGCATTACCCAGATCAACCAGATCATCGGCCAGGCGATTGCGTCCGGCAAGGAAGGCGCGATCGCGGCACTTCAATATGCGGATCGGATCTATCAGCTTCCGCTCGGCGTCGTTGGCGTTGCGGTCGGGGTCGTCCTGCTGCCGGAACTCGCAAGAGCCTTGAAGGCCGGTCATGTGAAGGAAGCCACCAACACGCAGAACCGGTCGATCGAATTCGTGCTGTTCCTGACGTTGCCGGCCGCCGCCGGAATCTGGATACTGTCGGAGGCGATCATCCGTGTGCTCTACGAGCGCGGTGCCTTTTCTGCTGATAATACCGCCGTCGTGGCCTCCATTCTTGCCATTTACGGTATCGGACTGCCGGGCTTCGTGCTGATCAAGGCGCTGCAGCCGGGTTTTTATGCCCGTGAGGATACCAGGACGCCGATGCGTTTCACCATGATCTCGGTCGTCCTCAACACTGTCCTGGCGATCTCGCTCTTCCCGCTGATCGCCGAACGCGGCATCGCAACCGCCGAGGCCGCCGCCGGCTGGATCAATACCACCTTGCTCTTTGCGACGCTTCTCTGGCGCGGCGACCTGACCTGGGAATGGGCGCTTGCGAAGCGCCTCGGCCTGCTGCTCGCCGCCACCGGCATCATGTCGGCAGCGCTTGTCTACGCGCTACCCTATGCCGGACCGTGGCTGGCTCCCGAAGTTTCCCTGCTCTATCAGGTCGCAGCCCTCGCCGTCCTCTTGGTGCTTGCCATGATCGTCTATTTTGCCGCCGCTTTCCTGATCGGCGGCGCTGATATCGGCATGATCCGGCGGAACCTGAAGCGGAAGCCGAAGGGCGGTTAGCCTCTCGACCGCCGTCCGCAATGCACCCAGCGCCGCTTCGGGCCGATGTCGACGTGGACGATGCCGTTGCAGTAGCGTCCGATGCCGCCGATACCCGGGGCGCCGGATGCCGCCGCGAGGATCGCTCGTTCCGAAACGCCGGGCACGCGGATATCCGCCGCGTAGCAATGGCTATGCTGAGATCGGCCCGAGCGCGGCCTATGGCCGGACGTCACCATCGGTTTTCGGCCGGTCTGCTTCGCGATATGGGCAAGAATGGCTCCGAGTTTTTCCGGAAAACAGTTCGTCCGGACACTCACCCGTTGCACGGTATAAAAGGCAGTATAGTCGTGTCTGAAAATGTTGCCTCGGCGTTTCTGGCTTTCGCCAGCTTCTGCGTTCACATTGAACCCAAGTGCCACAAGGCAGGTAAGCGCGACGCGAAAAATGATGCGCATGACATCCCCCGAGATGAGACCGTCGTTCATGACGGATTAACCGTGGTACGGGGTGAGTATTTCTTTTCGAAAAGAGGCGCGAGTAAGGAGGCTTTTGCTCAAAAATGGGAAAGTATCTGCCTTAAAGGCTAACAGGCGTTAATCTTTTCGGATGAGGTGGAGCAAGAAAATTCCCCTTTATAGGTATGGACGCGGAAAACCCGATGCCGAAAGTGGTAGATGGATCGGCTCTCCTTTTCCGCGGGCAAGGGATGGATTTCGCGGCCCTGGCGGCGGCCGGCGCTCGTTGCCGGAGGTAGTGGGAGAAATTTCTTCCCCTTTTTATCCCCCTCCTTCGAACCTGGGCCAATACTATGGGCGTCCTGCTTCGGCTACACCGGCCTGCATTACCGGCGAGGCGGGACCGGTGCCCTGGCGAGCTGCCGTTGATGCAGGCGGATCATCGGGGGCTGCGCAGAAAATGGTCCCCCTCTCGCCTGAAAAGGCGGGGCGTGCGTGTGTCGCACACAACCCGGCTTGGATCTGCAAGGAAACCAGGCCGCCGCAGAGGGACCGGAGTTGCGCGGAAAAACACACCGAACGGGACACGTCGCGTGTCACCTATAAAACTTAAATCGAGGCACCCTACGTGTCCCGGCCGAAACAAAAAATGCGACATCACCAAGGGATGAGTCTGCCTTGAAATAAAGGCTTGGCCCCCTTGATCCTGCATCCTCCGCCGTGCATAAGCCCGCGCGTTAGCAACATGGCCCTTTGGGCCTGGGGCCCTCCACCAGCCTATCGAGGACGATATGAATTCTTTCAAGCCGCTTGTCTTTTCCGGCGTTCAGCCGACCGGCAATCTCCATCTCGGCAACTATCTCGGAGCAATCCGCAAATTCGTGGCGCTTCAGGAAAACAACGACTGCATCTATTGCGTCGTAGACCTGCATGCGATCACCGCCCAGCTCGTTCATGACGACCTGCGCGGTCAGATCCGCTCGATTGCCGCCGCCTTCATCGCTTCGGGCATCGACCCGAAGAAACATATCGTCTTCAATCAGTCTGCCGTGCCGCAGCATGCGGAACTGGCCTGGGTCTTCAACTGCGTCGCCCGCATCGGCTGGATGAACCGCATGACCCAGTTCAAGGACAAGGCCGGCAAGGATCGCGAGAATGCCTCGCTCGGCCTGCTTGCTTATCCGAGCCTGATGGCGGCCGACATCCTCGTCTACCGCGCCACCCACGTGCCGGTCGGCGACGACCAGAAACAGCACCTGGAGCTTGCCCGCGATATCGCCCAGAAGTTCAATATCGACTTCCAGGAGAAGATCCGCGCGACCGGCACCGGGGTCGACATGGTCGTCGGCGAGGAGCCGATCCACGGTTATTTCCCGCTGGTCGAACCGCTGATCGATGGCCCGGCGCCGCGCGTCATGTCGCTGCGCGACGGCACCAAGAAAATGTCGAAGTCCGATCCGTCGGATCTTTCGCGCATCAACCTGATGGACGAGCCGGAAGAGATCGCCAAGAAGATCCGCAAGGCCAAGACCGATCCGGAAGGTTTGCCCAGCGAGATCGAGGGGTTGAAGGGCCGCCCGGAAGCAGACAATCTCGTCGGCATCTATGCAGCGCTCGCGGACAGGACGAAGGCGGATGTGCTTGCCGAATTCGGCGGGCAGCAGTTTTCCGTCTTCAAGCCGGCGCTTGCCGATCTCGCCGTGCATGTGCTTGCGCCGATCACCGCCGAGATGCGGCGGCTTTTGGGCGACACGACTCACATCGATGCGATCCTTCGCGATGGCGGCGAGCGCGCCCGCACCCGGGCCGAGAAGGTCATGGGCGAGGTTTTCGATGTTATCGGCTTCCTGAAATAAGGTAGTCGTCACGCAAAGATTGCATACCCGCCACGGCTTTGCGGCGGGTTTTCATTTTCCGCTGTTGGTATAAGTTTGCCATCACGACCGCTTCGGTCGTGAACCGGCGAAGAGGAGGGAGCATGGTATCAAAACGGCTTTCTCGGCTTGAAGGGCATCGTCGCAAGTTCATGGCGGTCATTGATGGCACGCCGGAATGCGAAAAGGCCGTCCATTATGCCGGCCGCCGCGCCAAGAATTCGAATGGCGGCCTGGTTCTCCTGTTCGTGATCCCTGAAGGCGACTTCCAGCAATGGCTCGGCGTCGAGCAGATCATGCGCGCCGAAGCGATGGAAGAGGCCGAAGCCATCATGGCGAAAGCGGCGCAGCGGGTGCGTGAGACGATCGGCATCGATCCGGAAATCGTCATCCGCGAAGGCAGCGCCACCGAACAGATCAATCAGCTGGTCGAGGAAGACCGCGATGTGGCGATCCTCGTCCTTGCTGCCGGTTCCGCCAAGGAAGGGCCGGGACCGCTCGTATCGTCCGTCGCCGGCCGGGGGGCTGCCTTCCCCATCCCCGTCACCGTGTTACCGGATACACTGACGGATGAAGAAATCGACGCCCTCTGCTAGAGCAATTTCAGGAAAAGTGCCTAGCGGTTTTCCATTGGAGTTGCGTCAAAACAAAGAGCCCGCTTGACCCTTAAGTGGTAAAGACGCACTTGAACCAAAAGATGATACGGCTTATCTTCTTTTGAAGAGTTCTAAATTTCAGGGGCGACATCGCCCGGGAGAAACAAAATGTTCATTCAGACGGAAGCCACGCCCAATCCGGCGACCCTGAAGTTCCTGCCGGGCAAGGTGGTCATGGAAAAGGGCACCGCTGATTTCCGCAATGCCGGAGAGGCGGAAGTCTCGCCGCTTGCCGCCCGTCTCTTCGCGATCAACGGGGTGAACGGCGTCTATTTCGGTTACGATTTCATCACCGTCTCCAAGGAAAGCGCCGACTGGCAGCACCTGAAGCCTGCGATCCTCGGCTCGATCATGGAACATTTCATGTCGGGTCAGCCGGTCATGGGCGGCACGTCGACGCTTGCCGAAGTCTCGGACGAAGAAGGCGAGTTCTTCGACGAGGACGATGAAACCATCGTTGCGACGATCAAGGAATTGCTGGAGACGCGCGTTCGTCCGGCCGTCGCTCAGGATGGCGGCGACATCACCTTCAAGGGTTTCCGCGACGGTACGGTTTATCTCAACATGAAGGGCGCATGCTCGGGCTGCCCGTCCTCGACGGCCACGCTCAAGCACGGCGTGCAGAACCTGCTGCGCCATTTCGTTCCGGAAGTACAGGCGGTCGAGGCTCTCTGAGCCTCAGCTGACCCTTTCGCATGATCGTTTTGGCCATTGACACCGCCGGGGTGGATTGTTCCGCCGCGCTGTTTGACAGCGCGGAGGGTAAGGTCCTGTCTATCATCACGGAAACAATCGGCAAAGGCCATGCCGAACGCCTGATGGCGGTGATCGATCAGGCGCTTGCCGGCGCCAATCTCCAGCTCGAAAGGGTGGACCGGATTGCCGTCGTCATTGGCCCCGGCTCGTTCACCGGAATCCGGGTGGGGGTTGCCGCAGCGCGTGGCCTTGCCCTGGCTCTCGGCATAGGCTCCGTCGGCGTGACGACGCTGGAGGTTCTGGCCCGCAGCTATCTGGCGGATCATCCGGAAAAACAGGTTGTTGCCGCCATGGATGCCAAGCGCGGCGAGATTTATGCCCAGGCATTTTCCGGCGACGGTACGGCCCTCAACCAGGCGGCGGCGCTTTCTGCCGAAAACGTGGCTGAGCTTGCCCGGTCTTTTTCCGCCGTCGTCATCGGCTCCGGCGCGGCCACTTCTGCCGGCAGCGGCGAAGGTGCCGGTTCGGATCGCTTCGACATCGCCATGGTGGCCCGGATCGGGGCGGAAAAACCACTGGATATCAGCCGCCCGAAACCGCTATATCTTCGTGGACCCGATGCGAAGCCGCAGACCGGATTCGCGCTTGCTCGCTCATGACCACCTGACTGCCCGATGTTCGACGATTACCTGAGCTGGAAGCCCTTTTTTGAAATCGTGCCGATGGAGGTCGGCGACTGCTCGGAAATGTCCCAGCTGCACGGTCAGCGGTTTCCGCGCCAGTGGAACGACGGCGAGTTCCAGAACCTGCTTCTGCAGCAGAGCGTTTTCGGTTTCGTCGCCCGTCAGACCAATGCCTTCTTCTCGAGGCCGCTCGGCGGTTTTGTCCTGTCGCGCGAGGCGGCGGGTGAAGCGGAAATCCTCACTTTGGTGGTGAACGAGAAGTTCGGCAGGCAGGGGCTCGGCTGGCGGCTGATGCAGGCCGCCCTCAGGGAAGCCGCGACGCGCGGCGGCGAGAACATGTTCCTCGAGGTCGAGGCTGCAAACTGGGCGGCGGTCGGACTTTATCGCAAGCTCGGTTTCGAGAAGGTTGGGGAGCGACCGGCCTATTATGCGGGGACGGATGGGACGCGATCCACGGCGCTTGTCATGAGCCGCGTTCTTCGTTAGTCCCTAGTCCCAGACTGGAACGTTTCGGGACCAAACGACATGACAGACCTTTCCAAAACCCTGGAGGAGCTGTGTGCGGAAAAGGGCATGCGGATGACGGACCAGCGCCGTGTGATCGCCCGTATCCTGCAGGAATCCGCTGACCACCCGGATGTCGAGGAACTTTACCGTCGCTCTTCCAAAGTCGATCCGCGCATCTCGATTTCGACCGTCTATCGCACCGTCAAGCTGTTCGAGGATGAGGGAATCATCGAGCGGCACGACTTCCGCGATGGCCGCTCGCGTTACGAAACCGTGCCTGAAGAACATCACGACCACATGATCGATCTCACCACCGGCAATGTCATCGAATTCCGCTCGGCGGAAATCGAGGCGCTGCAGGAGCGCATCGCCCGCGAGCATGGCTTCCGTCTCGTCGGCCATCGGTTGGAGCTTTACGGCATCCCGCTCGACAAGGACGATAAGTGATAACCTGGCTGCGGATCGGCCTCATCGTCATCGCCCTCTTCGCGGTCACGCTGATCCTTTTGCCGTTCCAGCTCGTTGGCCTCCTCTTCGATCTCAAGATCCGGCGTCGTGTCCCGCGCTACTGGCACAGAGCCGCCTGCTGGCTGCTCGGCATCCGTATTCACCTGCACGGGCATCTTGAATATCGCCGGCCGCTGATGCTCGCCGCCAACCATGTGTCCTGGAAGGATATTCTGGTGCTCGGCGCGGTGGCGGACGTTGTCTACATCGCAAAGGCGGAAGTTGCCGATTGGCCGATTTTCGGCACGCTGGCAAAGCTCCAGAAGAGCATCTTTGTCATGCGCGAGCAGAAGCGCCGAACGGGAGAACAGGTAAACGAGATCGCCGAGCGGATGAAGGCGGGCGAGATCGTGGTGCTTTTTCCCGAGGGCACGACGTCAGACGGCAACCGGCTCATGGAGGTGAAGTCGTCGCTCTTCGGTGCTGCTGCGGCCGCCGCGCCCTATACGTCCGAAGGTGTCGTGCATGTGCAGCCGGTGGCGCTTGCCTATACCCGCGTGCACGGCATGGCGATGGGGCGCTTTCACCGGCCGATCGCGGCCTGGCCGGGCGATATCGAGCTCGTCCCCCACCTGATGGGCGTGCTGAAGGAAGGCGCGCTCGACGTCGACGTGGCCTTCGGTGAAACGGTCGATTTTCGCACCGGCGACAATCGCAAACATTTGAGCCAGGCGATTACCAGCCGCATCCGGCGCATGCTGATCAGGCACCTGCGCGGCCGCGACTATGAAAGCGTGTAGGAAATGCTTCATTTCCGGGCTCTCTTGCGCTAAAGAGCCCGCATGAACGAACACGTCTCCCTCGCAGTCCCGGCCGATGGGCCGCCAGCGCGTCAGAATGAGCGCAGCAACAGCCGCAAGGTCTTCATCAAGACCTATGGCTGCCAGATGAATGTCTACGATTCCGGCCGCATGACCGATGCGCTGGCGGGCGACGGGTATGTGGCGACCGAAGAGATGGGTGAGGCGGACCTCATCCTCCTCAACACCTGCCATATTCGCGAAAAGGCGGCCGACAAGGTCTATTCCGCTCTCGGGCGCCTGCGCGACATGAAGAAGGCGAGGGCGGCCGAGGGCAAGGAATTGATGATCGGCGTGACGGGCTGCGTCGCGCAGGCCGAAGGCGAGGAAATCCTCCGTCGTGCGCCCGCCGTCGATGTCGTCATCGGCCCCCAGACCTATCATCGGCTGCCGGAAGCGCTGAAGCGCGCCCGGGCCGGAGATCGGGTTGTCGATACCGAATATGCGGTCGAGGACAAGTTCGAACATCTGCCGGCAACGGAAAAGGCGAAGATCCGCGCCCGCGGCGTGACCGCTTTCCTGACGGTGCAGGAAGGCTGCGACAAGTTCTGCACCTTCTGCGTGGTTCCCTATACGCGGGGTTCCGAGGTTTCCCGGCCGGTGCAGCAGATTCTGGACGAAGCCCAACGCCTGGTGGACGCCGGCGTCCGCGAGATCACGCTTCTCGGCCAGAACGTCAACGCCTGGCGCGCCGAAGGCGCAAAGGGCGAATGGAGTCTCGGCGATCTGCTCTACCGGCTTGCGGAAATCCCCGGTCTTGCCCGGCTGCGTTACACGACCAGCCATCCGCGCGACATGGACGACAAGCTGATCGAGGCACATCGCGATCTGCGTGCGCTGATGCCCTATCTCCACCTGCCGGTGCAGGCGGGATCGGATCGCATCCTGAAGGTCATGAACCGGCGCCACACGGCAGCGGAATATCTCCGCCTCATCGAGCGCATCCGTACTGCCCGTCCGGATATCGCGATGTCCGGCGATTTCATCGTCGGCTTTCCGGGAGAGACCGATCAGGATTTCGAAGACACGCTTCGCATTGTCGAAGACGTAAACTATGCGCAGGCTTACTCGTTCAAATATTCGACCCGTCCCGGCACTCCCGGTGCGGATATCTCCGATCAGGTTCCCGAGGATGTGAAGGCCGAAAGGCTCGAAAGATTGCAGGCCCTGCTCTTGAAACAGCAGGCTGAATTCGCCAAATCCTGCGTTGGAAAGGTCATCGACCTGTTGCTGGAAAAGCCCGGCCGCATGCCCGGACAGGTTATTGGACGTTCTCCGTGGCTCCAGTCTGTGAATGTTGATGCAAAAACATCGCAAATCGGTGACATTGTTAAAGTGCGAATCAGCGGAACCGGCCCAAACAGCTTGTTTGCCGAACCGGCAGAGAGTTTAATCGGGCCCTGAACCAAGAATAGGAGCTTGCCTGCTTGAACGGACATGAATTGGTTTCTTCACCCGCGCGCCAACCCCGATCCGCCGTGACCGACGCCAACCACTTTGTCCTGACGTTCGAGAACAATAGGTTCGCAAGCGAGCTTTTCGGCCAGTTCGACCAGAATTTGAAGCTGCTCGAGGAGCGGCTGCATATCGATGCTCGTCCCCGCGGCAATTCGGTCGCCATTTCCGGTGACTTGATCGCCACCAACCAGGCTCGCCGAGCGCTGGATTTTCTTTACGAACGGCTTCAGAAAGGCGGTTCTGTGGAAGTGTCCGACGTTGAAGGCGCTATCCGCATGGCGCAGGCGGCCGACGATCAGCTCACTCTTCCCACGTTGGAGCGTAAAGCCAAGTTGTCGATGGCTCAGATTTCTACCCGCAAGAAGACGATTGCGGCTCGCACTCCCACCCAGGATGCCTATATGCGGGCGCTGGAGCGGTCGGAGCTTGTTCTGGGGGTTGGGCCTGCCGGTACCGGCAAGACCTATCTTGCTGTCGCCCATGCCGCCCAGCTTCTGGAGCGCGGCGCTGTCGACAAGATCATCCTCTCCCGCCCGGCCGTCGAAGCCGGCGAGCGCCTGGGCTTCCTGCCCGGCGATATGAAGGAAAAGGTCGATCCCTACCTCAGGCCTCTGTACGATGCGCTCTACGACATGATGCCGGGCGACAAGGTGGAGCGGGCGATCACCGCCGGCGTCATCGAGATTGCGCCGCTCGCCTTCATGCGCGGCCGGACGCTTGCGAATGCCGCGGTTATCCTGGACGAGGCTCAGAACACCACGTCGATGCAGATGAAGATGTTTCTGACGCGTCTGGGCGAAAATTCCCGGATGATCGTCACCGGCGATCCGAGCCAGATCGATCTGCCGCGTGGCGTCAAGTCGGGACTGGTGGAGGCGCTGCAGGTGCTGAAGGGCGTGGAAGGCATTTCCGTCATCCGCTTCAAGGATACCGACGTCGTCCGTCACCCGCTGGTCGGCCGCATCGTCAAGGCCTATGACGCGCAATATGCCGTTCACGAGGAAAGCGAGGACTTCGATCGTTGAGATCGAAGCCGCAGCTCATGCCGAGTTTGGATATCCAGATCAGCGTCGAAGACGAGGGTTGGCTCGATGAGCCGGCCCTTTTGGCTCTGAGCGAAAAAACCCTCGGTGCCGCCGCCAAGTTCCTCTCGAAGGAAGAGGCGCAACCGTTTCCGAAAACCGCGCCGGAGCTCTCGCTGGTCTTCACCGACGACGCCTCCATCCGGGAAATCAATGCGGAATGGCGCGGCAAGGACAAGCCGACCAATGTTCTGTCTTTTCCCGCGTTTCCGCTGGCGCCGGGCAAGATGCCGGGGCCGATGCTCGGTGACATCGTCATCGCACGCGAGACTGTCGAACGCGAAGCGGTTGATCTTGACAAGACTTTCGAGGATCATCTGACCCATCTGCTGGTTCACGGTTTCCTGCATCTGTTCGGTTACGACCACATGCAGGTGGACGAAGCGGAGAAAATGGAAGCGCTGGAGACTCGCATTTTGGCGAAGCTCGGCCTATCTGACCCCTATGCGGGGCAGGACCCGATAGTATAGTATTGGACCTATGAACGATTTTTCGAGCAATGTTGCCCGCGAGGGCAAGGACGCCGACACCAGTTCCTCGGAAGAGGGCAGTAGTCCGTCACGATCCGAACACCAGCCCAGATCGCATAATTCATTCTGGTCGCGCGTCCTCAGGCTGCTGCGTCCGTCGCAAGGCGAAAAGCTCCGTGAAGATCTCGCCGACGCGCTGCTGACCGATACCAATGTCAGCAACGCCTTTTCGCCCGAGGAGCGGGCGATGCTGCACAATATCCTCCGCTTCCGCGAAGTTCGCGTCGAGGATCTCATGGTGCCGCGCGCCGATATCGAAGCGGTCGACATGAACATGACGATCGGCGAATTGATGATCCATTTCGAGGAGACCGGACGTTCGCGCATGCCGGTTTACGGCGACAATCTCGACGACGCCCGCGGTTTTGTGCATATCCGGGATCTTCTTTCCTATCTCGCAAAGCAGGCCCGCAACAAGCGGCGCGTCAGCGCGCGGGCTGCGCCGGCCCAGCCGATGCCGCTTGCAACCGACAAGCCTGAAAAGGTGGAAAAGCAGGTTCGCACGCCGAGGCCGGCCTTCGATCTCGGCCGCGTCGATCTCGAGCAGACGGTAGCCGAGGCCGGGCTCATCCGGAAGATCCTGTTCGTGCCGCCATCCATGCTGGCGTCCGATCTGTTGCAGAGCATGCAGGCGGCGCGTACGCAGCTTGCGCTCGTCATCGATGAATATGGCGGCACCGACGGCCTCGTCTCGCATGAGGATATCGTCGAGATGGTGATCGGCGATGTCGAAGACGAACATGACAATGAGGAGGTCATGTTCTCCCGCGCCGGCGAGGATGTTTTCGTCGCCGATGCCCGCATCGAACTCGAGGAAATAGCCAAGGCGATCGGCTCGGATTTCGACATCCGGGATCGCCTGGACGACGTCGATACCCTGGGCGGCCTGATCTTCTCGGCTCTGGGCCGCATTCCGGTCCGTGGAGAAGTGGTACAGGCGGTGCCAGGCTTCGAATTCCAGATCCTCGACGCGGATCCCCGCCGCATCAAGCGCGTGCGCATCATGCGCAAGCGCGCTCTCGCCCGCCGCCGTCCGAAGGGCGAGGGAGACCTGCTTCTTACCGACCAGACGGCGCCCGCTGTATTGCCCCCTCCATCAACCCGCGAGGCGGACCGGCCTCATCAATAAGCAAGCCGAGGCGTTCGGTCTCTTTGGCTCACGACAAGTCGGCCGTTTTTTGGAAGACTGCGGCGGCTGATTCGGGGAAGAAGGGGACGATATGGAGCGGCTGGCGGGCAGGATCATGCTTCTTTGGGGCTTTCCGCGCGTCATCGTCGCTTTTCTTGCCGGGGCTATCGGCGCCCTAGCCCTGCCGCCGGTTGGATTCTTCGCGACCTTTTTCGTCTCCTTCACGTTGCTCGTCTGGCTGTTGGACGGTTCGACCGGCAATCCGGCAGGCGGGGTTTGGCCGCGCTTGCGCGCCGACTTCCTGCTCGGCTGGGTTTTCGGCTTCGGTTATTTCGTCGCTGGTCTCTGGTGGCTCGGCAACGCGCTTCTGGTGGAGGCGGAGGATTTTGCCTGGGCGCTGCCGCTGGCGGTCCTGGGGCTGCCCGCCTATCTCGCGCTGTTTTATGGGCTGGCGACCTCGGTCGCCCGTCTTCTCTGGTCTGATGGCGTGGGCCGGATTGCCGCGCTCGCGTTCAGCTTCGGTCTGGCGGAATGGCTGCGCGGCTTCGTCGCGACCGGGTTCCCCTGGAATGCCATCGGTTATGGGGCAATGCCCATTCCCCTGATGATGCAATCCTCGGCAGTGCTGGGGATCGGCGGCGTCACTGTCCTCGCCGTCTTTGTTTTCTCCGCGCCGGCCCTGATCGGCACGCGAAAAGGCATGCGTATCGGCTTGGTGTCGGCTGCGCTGCTGTTCTTCGCGCATCTCGGCTTCGGCGGTTACCGGCTGTACATCGCCGACCGGATTCCCGCACCGGCGGCCGCAAGCCAGATGACGGTCCGCATCGTTCAGCCGGTGATCGATCAGGCACGCAAGCTTGACGATACCGAGCGCGCGGCGATCTTCGAGGAACATCTTTCTCTTTCAGCCCTTCCGCCCCAAAATGGCGGCAAGCGGCCGGACATCGTCGTCTGGCCGGAGACGTCCGTGCCGTTCATCCTGACCCAGAATCCCGACGCCCTGAGCCGAATTGCGGAAGTTCTTGAGGACGGGCAGGTCTTGATAACGGGGGCGGTGCGTTCGGAAGATGCAGGCGCAGGGCTCGCACCGCGCTTCTACAATTCCATCTATGCGATCGACAGCGACGGGCAGATCATATCCGCGTCGGACAAGGTGCATCTCGTGCCGTTCGGCGAATACGTCCCTTACGAGGATCTGCTGCGCAATATCGGCATTCCCGATGCAATCGCCATGCCGGGCGGCTTCACGCCGGCGCCCGCGCGGGCTCTGTTGACGCTGCCGGGAGGCAGAACTTTCTATCCGCTCATCTGCTACGAGGCGATCTTTGCCGACGAGATCGGCAGTGACGTCGAGCGGACCAGCGCGTTGCTGAATGTCACCAATGACGGCTGGTTTGGCGCCACTCCCGGCCCGTATCAGCATTTCCAGCAGGCGCGAATCCGCGCCATCGAGAGCGGCCGGCCGCTGATTCGTGCCGCGAACACCGGTATTTCCGCAGTCGTCGATCCCTACGGAAGAATAGTAGCCGGTCTAGGTTACAATCAAAAAGGCGTGATGGATGCAACCGTCGGAAGTGATCCTGTTCCTCATTGGGATAGTAATACGCGCCTAAAATACTTCTGGTTGCTTATGGCGTCTATGTCGCTGATTGCAGCGATCTCGCGCGCTGGTTTTAATTTTCGAAAGAATTGACCAAAAACCCCTAAAAATGCATAGTGGCTTGAGCCTCTCGTCGTGCCCGTTATGCTTCCCAGGTTGAGCTTGTTGTGACCAACTCACGAAGTGTATCTTACACGCAGACCGGGTTATGGGGATTGAACAGCAAACTCGACAGGACGTCGTTATGATTGAGAATAAGAAGAAGCCGAACCCGATAGATATTCATGTCGGGAGCCGGATTCGCCTTCGCCGGACCATGCTCGGAATGAGCCAGGAAAAGCTGGGCGAAAGCCTCGGGATCACCTTCCAGCAGATCCAGAAATACGAAAAAGGTACCAACCGCGTCGGCGCGAGCCGCCTGCAGAACATATCGAGCATCCTGAACGTCCCTGTCTCGTTCTTTTTCGAAGATGCTCCGGGTGACCATTCCGGCCAGAGCGGCATGGCCGAAGCGTCCAGCTCGAACTATGTCGTCGATTTCCTGTCTTCCGCGGAAGGCCTGCAGCTCAACCGGGCTTTCGTGAAGATCGCAGACCCGAAGGTGCGGCGGCGTCTGGTGGATCTGGTCAAGGCGCTTGCGGCGGAAGCCGAGACCGAGTGAGGCGAATCGCCACAACTGCTTAAAAGCGGCCTTCAAGGCCGCTTTTTTGTTGGTTATTTGCTGGATCCGTCACTGCAGGATTTGTTAGGATGCACACATAAAGATATATTTATGTGGTTGTACGCTTGTTTTTGGGCGCGAAAATCACTACACAGAGCCGTATCTTTCTTTGAGGGGAATCCCGTAATGCGCGCTAGCTACCTGTTCACCAGCGAGTCCGTTGCCGAAGGCCATCCGGATAAAGTCTGTGATCGTATTTCCGATGAAATCGTGGATCTTGTCTACCGCGAGGCCGCCAAGACTGGCGTCGACCCGTGGACGGTCCGCATCGCCTGCGAAACGCTCGCGACCACCAACCGCGTCGTGATCGCCGGTGAAGTCCGCCTGCCGCTGAGTCTGATGAAGAAGGACAAGGACGGCAACGACGTCATCAATCCTTCCAAGTTCAAGTCCGCTGCCCGCAAGGCGATCCGTGATATCGGCTACGAGCAGGACGGGTTCCACTGGAAGACGGCGAAGATCGACGTGCTGCTGCATTCGCAGTCGGCCGACATCGCACAGGGTGTGGACAGCGCCGCCGACAAGCAGGGCGACGAGGGTGCCGGCGACCAGGGCATCATGTTCGGTTACGCCTGCAAGGAAACCCCGGACCTCATGCCGGCGCCGATCTACTATTCGCACAAGATCCTTCAGCTTCTCGCCGCTGCCCGCAAGAAGGGCGAGGGCGATGCGGCCAAGCTCGGCCCCGATGCCAAGAGCCAGGTGACCGTGCGTTACGAGAACGGCAAGCCCTCCTGCGTCGATTCGATCGTTCTTTCGACTCAGCATCTCGACGAGGCCTGGGATTCCAAGAAGGTCCGCCAAGTGGTGGAACCCTATATCCGCGAAGCGCTCGGTGACCTGAAGATCGCCGAAGACTGCAAGTGGTACATCAATCCTACCGGCAAGTTCGTCATCGGCGGTCCGGACGGTGATGCAGGCCTGACCGGCCGCAAGATCATCGTCGACACCTATGGCGGTGCGGCACCCCATGGCGGTGGCGCATTCTCCGGCAAGGACACGACCAAGGTCGACCGTTCGGCTGCCTACGCTGCCCGTTATCTTGCCAAGAACGTGGTTGCTGCCAGCCTTGCCGACCGCTGCACCATCCAGCTTTCCTATGCCATCGGCATCGCGCAGCCGCTGTCGGTCTATGTCGACCTGCACGGCACCGGCAAGGGTGTCACGGAAGACCAGATCGAAGCTGGGATCCGCAAGGTCATGGATCTGTCCCCGTCGGGCATCCGCCGTCACCTCGACCTCAACAAGCCGATCTACGCCAAGACCTCTGCCTACGGCCACTTCGGCCGCAAGGCCGGCCGCGACGGTTCCTTCTCATGGGAGAAGACCGACCTCGTCAAGCCGCTGAAGGATGCGCTGAAGGAAGAGACGCTGGAAGCCGCCTGATCGGCCTTTGCAGATCGCTCAAGAAGACTGTAAAGCGGGTGCCTCGCAAGCGAGACGCCCGCTTTTATCATAAGAGACAGCCCATGACTGAACAGCAGCACCCCAGTCGCGCCACCGAAGCCTTTTTCGGCCGCCGCAAGGGAAAGCCGCTTCGCGAGCGGCAGGCGGAAGGCATGGCGACGCTGCTGCCAGCCTTGAAGCTCGATCTACAGAGCGAAGCCCCGGCAGAGCTGTCCGAACTTTTCCCTGTCTCGGTGAAAGAGCTGCGGCTGGAGATCGGCTTCGGCGGCGGCGAGCACCTGGTTCATCGCGCCCGGGAAAACCCCCAGACGGGCTTCATCGGCATCGAGCCCTTCGTCAATTCGATGGCGAAGCTTCTGTCACGGGTCGACGAACTGGGGCTGAAGAATGTCCGGGTTTATGACGATGACGCCACCCAGGCGCTGGACTGGTTGCCGGACGCATCGCTCGATCACATCGATCTGCTCTATCCGGACCCTTGGCCGAAGCGGAAACACTGGAAAAGGCGGTTCGTCTCGCAGGTCAATCTCGACCGCTTCCACCGCGTATTGAAGCCGGGCGGCATGTTCTGCTTTGCGTCCGATATCGACACCTATGTCAACTGGACACTGATCCACTGCCGCAACCACGGCGGCTTTGAATGGCTGGCCGAACAGTCATCCGACTGGCTGACACCCTTCGCCGGCTGGCCAGGTACGCGATACGAAAACAAGGCCCGCCGCGAAGGCCGTTCCTCGGCCTATCTGACGTTCCGCAAAGTCTGAAGGTCAGTGCAGGCTGACGGTCTTCAGATCGTCTTCAGCAGCTTTGAAAAAGGTGCTGGAGCGGTTGTCGGTCAAGAGGATCGGCGTGCCATCGGCGCCGAACAGAGCCCAAAGATCAAGAGTGGGATCGATTTCGGGGGCTTCGGGGAAACAGCGGGACACCTCGTCCGACCGCATCTTGCGAATATATCCGACCTCTCCAGCGCCCAGATGAGCAAGTTCGGACTGCGTCAAACGCGTATTCGCTTCTTTCAGGAGCATTCCAGCCTCCATGGTGAGGATGCAACGGCATTACCGCCGTTGACCTACTCTGAGACGGAAATGTTAATTTTTCGCACCATACGGGCGGGTTCCGGACGGATCAGATCAATTGAGAGAAGCCCGTTCTTAAGCGTGGCACCGGAAACCTGCATTCCATCGGCCAGCACGAATACACGCTGGAACTGGCGGGCCGCGATGCCGCGATAGAGGTAATCCCGCTCGGCCTGCTCAACCTGACGACCTCGGATGACGAGCTGGTTTTCCTCGGTCATCACATCGAGGTCCGCCTCGGAAAAACCGGCAACCGCAAGCGTGATGCGCAGGCGCTCCGGATTGCCGGCGGCATCCGCGCGAACCCGTTCGATATTGTAGGGAGGATACCCGTCGTTTGCCTTCGCAAGGCGCTCGAGGGTCTTTTCCATGGCGTCGAAGCCCAGAAGCAAGGGGCTCGCAAACGGCGTTATTCGGCTCATTATCAGTCCTTGCGACAAGCGACCCTGCCGACGCCCGGAAGTCGGCGCGCCAGCTCGAAAAACTATATGGGGAGCGGCGGCAGAGACCGCAAGGATTATGAGGCAGGTCCCGAGAGGGTTTGATCCGTCAGTTGTCCATACTTGACAAGGCCTTGCCCGGAGGCCAACAAACCGCAACAAATGAAGGGGCTATAGATGCAGCGCAGAAAGATCATTATCGATACCGACCCCGGCCAGGACGATGCAGCAGCGATCATGTTGGCCTTCGCAAGCCCCGAGGAGCTCGAGGTGCTGGGGCTCAGCGCGGTCGCCGGGAATGTGCCGCTTTCCTATACGAGCCGCAACGTGAGGCTTGTCTGTGAGCTCTGCGGCAGGCCGGACGCCCCGGTCTATGAAGGAGCGCAAAAGCCGACGGTCCGTCCGCCGGTGACGGCCGAGCATGTCCATGGCCGGACGGGCCTCGACGGCGCCGAACTGCCGGAACCGACCATGTCGGTTCGCGATCAGCATGCTGTCGATTTCATCATCGAGACGCTCCGTGCAGAACCTGCGGGAACAGTAACGCTCTGCACCCTTGGCCCGCTCACCAACGTGGCTCTGGCGCTGCAAAAGGCTCCGGACATAGCTGCGCGTGTCAAGGAGCTCGTCATGATGGGTGGCGGCTTCTTCGAAGGGGGTAACATCACGCCGGCGGCCGAATTCAACATCTTCGTCGATCCGGAGGCGGCAAAGACGGTCTTCTCCTCGGGCATGCCGATTGTCATGATGCCGCTCGATGTGACCCACCAGCTTCTCACCACCAAGGCACGCGTGGCGAAGATCGCCGCGTTGGGCACGCGGCCGGCGCAAGTTCTGGTCGATTGGCTGGCGTTCTTCGAACGGTTCGACGTGGAGAAATACGGTTCCGACGGCGGGCCGCTGCATGACCCCACGGTGATTGCTTATCTTCTGAAGCCGGAGCTCTTTTCCGGCCGCGATTGCAATGTCGAGATCGAGACGCAGTCGGAGCTGACGGTCGGGATGACCGTGGTGGACTGGTGGCGGGTTTCCGGCCGCAAGCCGAACGCCAAAGTCATGCGGGATGTGGATGCCGACGGCTTTTTCGCGCTTTTGACGGAGCGGGTGGCTCGTCTCTGAACTCCGACAAAAAAACCGCCGGAAGCATGACCGGCGGCCTTTCTCGCGTTTGCTTTGGCAATCAGAATTCCTGCCACTCCTCGGCAACCGCTGCCGAACCGTGGGAGACTGCTGCTGCCTTCGGAACCGGCCTGGCACGAGGTGCCGAAGCTGCCGCGTTCATCGGTTGTGGACGGGTCTGAGCCACTTGCTTCGATGCTTTTGGCGCGCTCTGCGCGTGATGACCGGTTGTCTGGGTCGAGACGCGGAAGCGGGCAACGAGCGATCTCAGCGTATCCGCCTCGGAACTCAGCACGGCGCTGGCAGCGGTGGTCTCTTCCACCATCGCGGCATTCTGCTGGGTGACCTGGTCCATCTGATTGACAGCGGAATTGATCTCCTTGAGACCGGTTGCCTGTTCGCTGGCGGAGGCGGAGATCTGGCGGATCAACCCGTTGATCTGCATGACCTGGACCGCGATCTTCTGCAGCGCGTCGCCCGCCCTGCCAACCAGTTCGACACCCTCGCCGACCTGCGTCGTCGAGGCGTTGATGAGCGCCTTGATCTCCTTGGCGGCATTGGCGGAGCGCTGGGCCAATTCACGCACTTCCTGAGCGACGACGGCGAAGCCCTTGCCGGCCTCCCCGGCGCGGGCTGCTTCCACGCCTGCGTTGAGGGCAAGCAGGTTGGTCTGGAAGGCGATTTCATCGATGACGCCGATGATGCGGGAAATCTCCTGCGAGGACTGGGCGATGCCCTGCATCGAGGCGACAGCCTTTTGTACCACTTCGCCCGACTTTTCCGCGTCGTCGCAAGCAAGATTGACGGTCGAGGCTGCGGAGCCCGCGTTTTCGGCACTCGAATTCACCTGGGCGGTGAGTTCGTTAAGCGCGGCGGCGGTCTCTTCGAGGCTGGCCGCCTGCTGTTCCGTCCGGCGCGACAGATCCTGTGCGCTGGACGCAATTTCGCGGGTGCCGTCGCCGATGTTGTGCACGGTGGAGTTGACGGTCGCAATCGTATCCTCGAGGCTCTCAAGAGCCCTGTTGAAATCGGTCTTCAGCTTTGCATATTCGCCCGGAAACTCTTCCTGGACCCGGTAGCCGAGGTTGCCGTTGGAGAGTTCGGCCAAGCCCTTGGCGAGCGACGCCACGATACGCTGCTGCTCGTGGGCATTCGCCTCCCGCTCGTTTTCCGACCGGTTCCGCTCGTTTTCGGCGGCATTGCGTTGTGCTTCGGCCTCGGTCTCCAGCCGGCGGCCATCGGCGAGTGTGTGCCGAAAACCTTCGAGCGACGACGAAAGAGAACCGATCTCGTCGGAACGGTCTTGGCCTTCGACCGGCTTCTCGTAACGGCCCTTGCTGAGGAGATCGACGCTGCCAAGCAGCGCACCCAGAGGACGGCGCACGAACACCGTGCTGCCGAAATAGAGGGTCGCGATGCAGGCACCCATGATGATCACGCCGCCAATGACCATCATCCACGTCTGATCCCGGACAGGTGCGGCAACGACGCTATGCGGCACGTCGAGAACGATGGCCCATGTGGTGTTGAGGTCCGGCACCGTGAAGGGATAGACGACCCGCTCGTAGGCCTCGGGAGCATCGGCAGTCAGGTTGGTGAGGTGCAGAGGCGTATTCGCCTTCAATGCTGCCAGAAGCTCACTGGCCTTTTCGCCCTCCACCGGCTTCATCAGCTTGTCGGCATTGACGGGAACGATCCACTTGCCGCCCTGGGACACGAGAAGAACGCGGCCGGAGCCGAAGGGACGCATGGCCTGCAGCTTCTTCGAAAGCGTAGCAAGCGAGACATCAAGGCCAGCGATGCCGAGGAATTTGGAGCCGGACATGACCGGATAGGCGACCGAGCTCATTGCGGTTGCGTCGCCAGTGGAAGTTTCCACGTAAGGCTGCGTCAGAGAGCCTTTCTTGGAATTGGCAGGCAGCAAATACCATTCCGCCTGGGTATCTATTTCGAAGACGCTGTAGGCGATCTCGCCCGAACGGCTCTTCGTCCAGTAGGGTGCCAGTTCACCCTTCTTGTTGCCGCCCATTTCCTTGTTGCCGACAAGCTCCGCGTTCTTGCCGTCGAACGTGCCGGGAACTTCGGCGAACCAGCTTCCAAACGCGAAAGCGTTCTGCTCCAGGTTCGCTTTGAGCGCGTCGATGACGCCTTTCCGATCGAGATATCCACCCGCATGGCCGCGGCCGATCACGCCTGCAATCGAACGGGCAGCACCGGCAAGCTGGCCGATATCGACGGCGACTTCATTGGCGATCGAGCGGGCTTCGGCCTCTGCCTGCGCCATGGTCAGCGACGATACGCGGTCGCGTGTCTGTGAGATCAGGAAGAGGTTGGAGATGACGAGGACGACGGCGATTGCCAGGCTCGTTACCAGAATGAGTTTGGTGGACAGGGACTTGATCTTGAGCAGAGACATGGGGCGCGCGGCTCGCAACGGAATGACGGGTAAATACACCTGGATCGGAGATTGCCCCTTCATGAGGCTGCCCGCGGAGGGAGAAGCTGGACGCGAAATCGCTGCCGCAGAGGTGCTGGCGTCACCCTAGCTGCGATATGTTAACTTTAACTAAAATCGGATGCATCGGCCGCTGCGCGCCGGCAACACCGTTTGGCGTTGCGTTTCACTCTCAGCCCTGACTGTCCACTTGACCGGCATAAGGGATGGACGGCTGCGCGCCGTGGCTGAGACAAGCAAGCGAACCGGCGACGGCCGCCCGGCGGAGCCCCTTGTTGAAATCCAAGCCCTGTTCGAGGCTTGCAGCCAGATAGCCGCAGAAGGTATCGCCCGCGCCAACCGTATCCACCGGTTCAATCTTGAGGCCCCGGGCTGAAGCAAATCCGCCGTCGCGAATGGCGATGACGCCCTCGGCGCCGAGCGTGACAACCAATGTCTGCCCGGTTTCCGCATGGAGCCTGCCAAGCGCAGCTTTCCGCGCTTCCTGATCGGCCAGCGGTTCGCCGGCCAGCAGTTCGAATTCGGTTTCGTTGGCGACGACGATATCGGCGAGACGCGCAAGCCGTGCCGCGTCTGCCGTCAGAGGAGCGGTGTTGACTATCGTCGTGATCCCTTTGGCGCGAGCAGCCTTCAAGGCGGCCTCCACCGTTGCGGCCGGGATTTCGAGCTGCAGCATCAGGATATCGCCGGACTGCATAGGGCCGACCGCTGCAAGCGCCTGTGCTTCGTTTACGGTGCCGTTTGCGCCCGGGACGACGGCGATCATGTTTTCGCCCGTGCCGCCGACCAGGATCAGAGCCGTACCGGTAGGCTCGCCGACTCGCGCGACCGCAGAAAGGTCGGTGCCGGCCTCCTTGAGGAGCATCAGTGCCTGGGTCGCAAAGTCATCTTCTCCCACGGCGCCGGCCATGTGCACCACGCTGCCTGCGCGTCGCGCTGCAAGCGCCTGGTTGGCTCCCTTGCCGCCGGCCGCGGTCGAAAAGCTCGATCCGGCCACCGTCTCGCCTGGCTCAGGCAGCCGTTCGGTGGTTGCGACAAGATCCATATTGATGGAGCCGAGAACGGTGATCATGCGTGGCCTGCTACTGCTTGTTGAATGCGCGGCACACTGCCCGAGAGGATCACTCCTCGTCAACCACCCTCAACTTCAGAAGCCCGGTCCTGCTTTCGACGACCTTGGTTTGCGGCGTTTCGGCGGGCGTTTCGGATTGTTCCGGCGCCTCGAGTTCCAGCGCTCCGATTTTGGCGCCGCGCCTGCTGAGCTTTTCGCTCGACGTGACGATCTGCTCGACATCTCTCTGGGCCGCCAGGAAATGCCCCTGGAGCTTGCGTGTCCGATCGTCGAGGCGCGTCAAATCTTCCATGAGCAGTGCCACTTCACCCTGGATGAGATGCGCCTGCTCGCGCATCCGCTGATCTTTCAGGACGGCCTGGATGACTTGGATCGACAGCATCAGAAGGGAGGGCGATACGAAGACGACACGCGAGCGCTGCGCCTTCTGAACGACCGTTTCGAAATGCTCGTGGATTTCCGCGAAGACCGACTCGGAGGGGACGAAGAGGAAGGCCATCTCCTGCGTTTCGCCGGGCAGAAGGTATTTCTCGGAAATATCCTTGATGTGGACCTCCAGGTCGCGCCGAAACTGCTGGGCCGCAGACCGGCGTGCTTCAGACGCTGCAGCCTCCCGAAACGCGTTCCAGGCTTCCAGGGGAAACTTGGCGTCCACCACCAGCGGCGGCGCGTTGTTCGGCATCCGGATCGTGCAGTCCGGGCGAGTGCCGTTGGAAAGCGACGACTGGAAGGAATAGGCGCCGAGCGGCAAACCGTCGGCAATAATGGTCTCCATGCGCCCCTGGCCGAAGGCGCCGCGGGTTTGTTTGTTGGACAGAATGGCCTGCAACCCCACCACGTCCTTGGCGAGCGTCTGGATGTTGTTCTGTGCCGCGTCGATCACGGCGAGCCTTTCCTGCAGCTTTCGCAGGTTCTCATGCGTCGACTTGGTCTGCTCGGTGATCGTCGTGCCGATCCGATGCGTCATGCCGTCGAGCCGTTGGCTGACCGCCTGATTGAGCTCCGACTGGCGGGTCGATAGGCTCTCGGCCATCGCCGACAGGCGCCCCTGCATCTCGCTCTGCGCCCGGATGAGCTCGGAAAGCCGAGCGTCTGCTTCCTCAGCCTGTCGCGCGGCGTCCTGCTGCCGGCGGCGGCTGCTGCGCAGAACGAGCACCATGAAAAGCAGGATGACAGCCGCAGCGGCGGCCAAAAACACAACCGTTTGCTGCTGAGCCAAAAGGGGAGAAAGACGGTTGAAGAGATCGTTCATGCCCTCAACCTAACAGATTTTCACAACGTGAAAAGATCAAAACGTGAACATTTGCGGGCGCCGCCGCGCAATTCCTGTTCCATCCGAAAAAGAGTTGCGTTATGGGGAGATCATGACGATCAAGCCGCTGATTATTTTGCCCGACCCGATCCTGCGCCAGGTGTCCAAGCCTATCGAGCAGGTGGATTCCGAAATCCTGAAGCTCGCAGACGACATGCTGGAGACGATGTATGACGCTCCGGGCATAGGCCTGGCGGCGATCCAGATCGGTATCCCGCGCCGAATTCTGGTGGTGGATATCGCTCGCGAGGGCGAAGACAAGAATCCGCAGATCTTCATCAATCCGGAGATCGTCAAATCCTCGGACGAGCGTTCGGTCTATGAGGAGGGCTGCCTGTCCATTCCCGAATATTATGCAGAAGTGGAGCGCCCGGCCGTCGTCACGGTCAAGCATATCGGCCGCGACGGCAAGGAACATCTGGTCGAGGCCGATGGCCTTCTCGCAACCTGCCTGCAGCATGAGATCGACCATCTGAACGGCGTGCTGTTCATCGACTATATCTCCCGCCTGAAGCGCGAAATGGTCATCAAAAAGTTCACCAAGGCCGCCAAGGCGAAGGCCGTCTAAGGCTTGACGCCCAAACGGCCTTCAGCTCGAAGGCGCGCTTTCCGAAAGCGTGAAACGCCATGTCTCTCCGCATCATCTTCATGGGCACGCCGGAATTCTCCGTGCCGACGCTGCAAGCGCTGAAGCACGCGGGGCACCAGATCGTTGCGGTCTATACCCAGCCGCCGCGTCCGGGCGGCCGCCGCGGGCTCGACCTCGTGAAGTCGCCGGTACATCAGGCGGCCGAGCTGCTCGGCATTCCCGTTTTCACCCCGGTCAATTTCAAGGATCCGGAAGAGCGCGAGAAATTCCGCGCGCTGAACGCGCATGTGGCCGTGGTGGTCGCCTACGGCCTGCTGCTGCCGGAAGCGGTCCTCACCGGCACGCGGCTTGGCTGCTATAACGGCCATGCCTCGCTCCTGCCGCGGTGGCGCGGTGCTGCGCCGATCCAGCGCGCCATCATGGCCGGCGATAAAAAGACCGGCATGATGATCATGCAGATGGAGAAAGGCCTCGATACCGGACCGGTCGCCCTTACCAAAGAGGTCGAGATCGGCGAAAACATGACGGCCGGGGAGCTGCACGACAAGCTGATGCTCACCGGTGCGCGCGCCATGGTCGAGGCTATAGACAAGCTTGAAGGCAGCGACCTGCCGCTGACGCCGCAGCCGGACGAAGGCGTGCTTTACGCCGCAAAGATCGACAAGGGCGAGACCCGCATCGATTTTTCGAGGTCCGCGCACGACGTGCACAACCATATCCGCGGACTGTCGCCCTTCCCCGGCGGCTGGTTCGAAGCCGAGATCAACGGCAGGCCTGAACGCGTGAAAGTACTCGCTTCGGAAGTAGCGGAAGGGCAGGGTGAGGCTGGGACTGTTCTTGATGACGCGTTGACCGTGGCCTGTGGCGAAGGCGCTGTGCGGCTCCTGAAGCTGCAGAAGGCGGGCGGCAAGCCCCTGGCGGCGACCGAGTTTCTGCGCGGAACATCAATTCCCGCCGGCACGAGGCTTCTCTGATGCCGCGCTACCGCATGACCGTCGAATATGACGGCACGCCCTATGTGGGCTGGCAGATGCAGGAAAACGGCCATTCCGTCCAAGCCGCTCTGCAGGGCGGTATCTTGTCCCTGACCGGAGAGGCAGTCTCGATCCGCGGTGCAGGTCGGACGGATTCAGGCGTGCATGCCGTGGGACAGGTGGTCCATGCGGACCTTTCGCGCGACTGGAAGCCCTACAAGCTGCGCAACGCGTTGAACGCCCACTTGATGATGGCCGGCGAAAAGGTTTCGATCCTCGACGTCCAGGCTGTGGATGACAGTTTCGACGCCCGGTTCTCGGCCCTTCGCCGGCACTATCTCTACCGCATCTTCAATCGACCCTCGCCGCTTGCGCTCGAAGCCAAGCGTGCCTGGTGGGTGACCCGCGAGCTCGACCACGAGATCATGCATGCGGCCGCGCAGACCTTGGTGGGGCATCACGACTTCACGACCTTTCGTTCCGCCCACTGTCAGGCGACGAGCCCGATGCGGACGCTCGACCGGCTGGACGTGACCCGCACCGGAGATCTGATCGAAATCCGGGCGAGCGCCCAGAGCTTTCTGCACAATCAGATCCGCTCCTTCGCCGGCACGCTCAAATTGGCGGGTGAGGGCAAGATGACGCCAGCCGACGTCCGCGCGGCGCTGGATGCGCGGGACCGCGCTGCCTGCGGACCTGTCGCACCGCCGGAAGGGCTCTACTTTCTGAAAGTGGATTATCCCGGCGATCCCTGACCGTCAGAAGGGATAGATTCCGAGGAAGCGCTGCAGGGCGCCGGTTAGGATCATGTTCGGCACCAGCAGAACAAGCACCAGCGCGGTGATCATCAGCAGCTGCGGGCCGCAGATCATCCGCATGATCCGCGACACCGCGAAGACCAAAGCCATGAGCAGCATGAGCTGTATCAGCCCGATGAACGGCGTCAGGACGGGCAGCAGAAGCATGACCAGGCACAACAGACCATAGATCCATGCGAACGGAACGCCCAGCCAGTTGATCGTAACTACGATTGCCGGGAATTTGCGGTGGATGCCCATGACCAGGCAGAGGAGAGCCGCCAATACGATCGGCAGCAGCCAGTTGAGGACTTCCAGCATCGCGACGCGGACAAAGAACATGCCTCCGAGCCGCGTGCCCGGCGGTATGCTCTGAACCAGCAGGGACCGGAGCCAGATCCAGGACACAAGGACGGCCGGCAGGCACCAGACAAAGGCCCAGAAGGAACGCATCATGCCGCGATCGGAAACATCGAGCAGGCGGAATCCCTGCGCGTCGCCTTTGATCAACAGCCATAGGCCGCTGAGATACAACCTGACTTCAGGGTACGAGGGCAAGGCGGTCACGCTCCAGTAACGGGGGCAATGTCATGGTACGTAGATGCCCAACTGTTTTTCCAGTGGTTCCAGCAGCAGCATGGGAAGCGACACGACCGCAAACACCTGAAGCCGTATCAGCACGCTACCCCCTACGATCGTCCGCAAAATCCGCCAGAAGAGCGCAACGGACAATGCCAGGAGCAGGATCGCGGCTCCGATCCAACCGAATGCGGCTATCGTCACCCAACTTTCATCCTGAGGTTCCGGCAACGACAGCAAAAGTATCACCAGCGCGGAACCGAAATAGAGTGCTGCCATCGAGGCCCAGTTCCACACGACGATCAAGGTTCTCAGAAGCAGTCGGATCTTTAGAAACGGAGCGGCCAGCATGAGCGCGACGATCGGCAAAAACCAGGCTGCCATGTCCACGAGCATGGCCTTCGCGATATATGTCAGGGCCGGCTCGGTGGCTTCCGGAAACTCCTCGAGATAAAGGCTTCTGTAATAAATCCCCGAAAGCGCCAATACCGGAAATGCCCAGGCCAAAGCCCAGAAAGACCGGGCAACGCCGCGATCGGAAATATCGAACGGCCGCAGGCCGCGGGCGTCGCCCTTGATCAACAGCCACAGGCCGATGAGATATGATCGGACTTCGTCATAGGAGGGCATTATCGAACCAGCGGGAGATGAAGGTCCCATAGATTTGGGTGAGCATCTCCAGATCGGCAAGGGCCACCCGTTCATCGACCATATGCATGGTCTGGCCGACCAGGCCGAATTCCACGACCGGGCAGTAATCCTTGATGAAGCGTGCGTCCGATGTGCCGCCGGTGGTCGAAAGCTGCGGGGTGCGGCCGGTGACCTTTTCTACGGCACTCGAAAGCGAGGCGATCAACGCGTTGTTGCGGGTCAGGAAGACGTGGCTGGGGCGTTCGGCCCAGACAATCTCGTAACGCGCCGGATCGCGGCCCGGACGCAACGGGCTTTCGGCCGCTGCGAGATCGAGCCGCCGAACGATTTCCGCCTTCACCGTATCGGCCGTCCACGTGTCGTTGAAACGGATGTTGAAGGCAAACCCCGCCTTGGCCGGTATGACATTGGTGGCCGAATTGCCGACATCCACAGAGGTGACTTCGAGATTGGAGGCCGGGAATTCAGGCGTGCCCGTGTCAAAGGGCGGGTCCATCAGCGCACTCGCCAAGGGAAGAAGGCCGCGAACCGGATTGTCGGCGAGATGCGGATAGGCCGCATGACCCTGCACGCCGAAGACGGTCACTTTGCCGGATATGGATCCCCGCCGGCCGATCTTGATCATGTCGCCGAGTTGATCCGGATTGGTCGGCTCCCCGACGAGGCAGGCATCCCAGCGCTCGCCGTTTTCGGCGGCCCATTTCAGCAGCTTCTCGGTGCCGTTGACCGCAGGGCCTTCCTCGTCGCCGGTGATCAGGAAGGAGATAGAACCCTTCGGCGCGCCATGCTTTTCGATGTGACGCGCCATTGCTGCCACAAAGCAGGCGATGCCGCCCTTCATGTCGACCGCGCCGCGACCAAAAAGCTCGTCGCCCACAATTTCGGCCGCAAAAGGCGGATGGCTCCAGGATGCCTCGTCGCCTGGCGGCACGACATCTGTATGGCCCGCAAACATCAGGTGCGGGCCGTCGGTGCCGAGCCGTGCATAAAGGTTCTCGATATCCGGCATGCCCGGTTCCGTCGCCACCATGCGCTCGACCTTGAACCCGAGCGGAATGAGCATCGATTCCAGGGCGGTGAGCGCGCCGCCTTCGGCAGGGGTGACCGAAGGGCAGCGAATGAGGTCTTGAAGATTGGCGACGGGATCGGATGCGGACATTTCGGATGACCAGCCTTGAGATCAGTCGCGCAGAAGTTCGTTGATGCCGGTCTTGGAGCGGGTCTTTTCGTCGACGCGCTTGACGATGACGGCGCAATAGAGGTTCGGTCCCGGTTCGCCGTTCGGGAACGGCTTGCCCGGCATCGAGCCCGCGACGACGACGGAATAGGGGGGCACTTCGCCGTAGGTGATCTCGCCGGTCGCGCGATCGACGATCTTGGTCGACTTGCCGATGAAAACGCCCATGCCGAGCACCGAACCTTCGCGCACGATGCAGCCTTCGACAACTTCGGACCGCGCGCCGATGAAGCAATTGTCCTCGATGATGGTCGGGCCGGCCTGCATGGGCTCCAGAACGCCGCCGATGCCGACGCCGCCCGACAGGTGGACATGCTTGCCGATCTGGGCGCAGGAGCCGACGGTGGCCCAGGTATCGACCATCGTGCCTTCGTCCACATAGGCGCCGAGATTGACGAAGGAGGGCATGAGAATGACATTCTTGGCGATATAGGCCGAGCGGCGAGCGATCGCATTCGGCACAGCGCGGAAGCCGGCGGCGCGGAATTCCGTTTCGCCCCAGCCTTCGAACTTCGAGGGCACCTTATCCCACCAGGTGGCGTTGCCGGGGCCGTGCTTCACCACTTCCATGTCGTTCAGGCGGAAGGAAAGCAGCACCGCCTTCTTCAGCCACTGGTGCACCGTCCAGTTTCCGTCGGCGCCGCGGCTGGCAACGCGCGCCTTGCCGCTGTCGAGCAGGTTCAACGCTTCCTCGACTGCGTCGCGGATCTCGCCTTTGGTCGATACCGCCACATCGTCCCGGTTCTCGAAGGCGGTCTCGATAGTCTTTTCGAGGGAGGAAAAGTCAGGGCTGCTCATGGGAAATCCTTAAACGTCACTCGGTATCGTGATGGTGGAGAGGTGGCCATTTAGTTCTATTTGCTCTAAGCGACCGCCACTCAGGCGTCAATGTGAATTGGCGTCAACGTATGTTGGCGCCGGAAGGGTCATGCAATGGCAAAGGCGAAGAAGGACGGACCGCGGCGCAAGGATGGCGTTTGGGATCCTCTTAAGGACAACAAGGCCGACAAATATGCAGCCGCCGGCCAGCCGAGGACGCCGCAAACGGAATCTCCGTCCTATCGCCTCGCCTATGCGGACGACGACTTTCTCAGCCGGGAAGAGCTGAGGCCGCTTCGTCTTCAGCTGGAACTTACCAAAGCCGAGATGATGCTTGCCGAACGCGGCATCAAATCGACGGTGGTGCTGTTTGGCGGCGCGCGCATTCCGGCACCCGGGCAGAGCGCCTGGGCGGCACGGAATGAAACGCAGCGGAAGAACCTGGAGGCGGCCTCCGTATTCTATGAGGAAGCCCGCAAATTCGCCGAACTCTGCGGAAAACACTCGGCCGGATACAATCACCAGGAATATGTGGTGGTGACCGGCGGCGGACCGGGCGTCATGGAGGCGGGCAATCGCGGAGCCTCGGACGCCGGTGCCCCGAGCGTCGGGCTCAACATCATGTTGCCGCACGAGCAGGCGCCGAACCGCTTCGTAACGCCCGAACTCAGCTTCAATTTCCACTATTTCGCGATCCGCAAGATGCATTTCATGATGCGCGCAAAGGCGGTTGCGGTATTCCCGGGCGGCTTCGGGACGCTCGACGAGATGTTCGAGGCGCTGACGCTCATCCAGACCAAACGCATGGAGCGTATTCCACTGATCCTGTTCAGCGAGGCATTCTGGCGCGGCATCATCAATTTCGGGGCGCTTGCGGAATTCGGTACGATCGCGCCGGAGGACCTCAATCTCATCAGCTTCGTGGAAACTGCCGAGGAGGCCTGGAAGATCATCTCGGACTTCTACGAGCATTAAAGGAAAGAACCCGCCCCTCTCGCGAGGGACGGGTTCTTCAGGACGACTGCCGGTACTAGTTCCGAAAGCGGCGGGGAACTAGAGGGGGCGGTCCGGCAGGTCGTCGATGGAAATGGTGCCGTCCTTGTTGACGTCCATGCGTGTGAACAGCTGGTCGCCGGCGGTGGTTACCTCGGCCTTGGTGATCTTGCCGTCGCGGTCCTCGTCGACCATGCGGAAGAGGCCGCGTCCCATCATCCCGCCATGCCGCTGGCCATCCCAGCGGGCATCATGGCGATCCCGGTCACGGTGATCCCATCCGCGGCGGTCCGCCGATTCCCGGTCCCGGTGGTGACGATCGCCATCCCGGTTTTCCGCCTGCTCGGGCTGCGGGTTGTTCTTGCGGAACTCGTCGAGCCTGGTCTGACGGAAATCCATCAATTCGCCTCGGGTAACGGTCCCGTCCTTGTTGGCATCGATTTCGGCAAACAGCGCATCCTGGCGGGCGGTCAGTTCTTCCCTGGAGATCTTGCCGTCCTTGTTGCCGTCGGCATTCTTCAGGAGGCGAACGAACATGACGTCCTGCATGGCTGCGCGGCCGGCGCCGTGGCGGCCAGGACCGTCTCGACCGGGACCAGCGAATGCCGGCAGAGCGGCTCCCGCCACCAGAACGGCACTGAGGGTCGCCAAAACGATCTTCTTCGCGGTCATCGAGGGGTTCCTTTCCAGCTAATTCCGATAGCCTGAAGGTAGCCCCGGCAACCCGCCAGAACCACTTAAACATCCGTAATGTGGATGAACTTTTGGTAAGGCGGCGAGAACTCAGGCGAGCCGGAGCCCGGAGAGGAAACCTGCCAGATCGTCCGTGACATAATCGATATGGTCGTCCTCGTCGGACAGCGTTTCCCAACGCTCCATCAGAACCGTGTCGAGATTGCGGGGAACGAGGAGGACGGTGCGCATGCCGAGCGCCTTCGGAACCTGCAGATTGCGCGGCAAATCCTCGAACATTGCGGCATGCTTGGTATCGACCCGGTGCAGGCTAGCGAACTTGTCGTAGGTGGCGCCCGCAGGCTTTGGAACATAACCGGCGGCCACGATGTCGAAGATATCGTCGAAGTTGTCGAGGATCCCGAGCGCCCGCGCGGCGGCTTCGGCATGCGGCACACTTCCGTTCGTGAAGATGAACTTGCGGCCCGGCAGCGCCTTGATCGCCTCTCCGAGTTCCGGATGCGGCAGCAGCGCCGAATAATCGATCGCATGGGCGCGCTCGAGGAAGCTGTCCGGGTCGATGCCATGGTTCAGCATCAGGCCCTGCAGCGTCGTTCCGTGCTCGTGGTAATAGCGCTTCTGCAGCGCCCGCGCGTCGTCCGGCTCGAGTTGCAGCAATTCCTGCACATAGGCCGTCATGTTCTTGTCGATCTGGGCAAACAGATTGATGTGATGCGGGTAGAGCGTGTTGTCGAGATCGAACACCCATTCACTGATATCGGCGAAATCGGCAGGATCGGGGGATGTCTTCGGTTGTCTGTCCATGCTGTCTTATGCACGGCTTGGACCTCGAAGAAAATCGAAAAAGGCGACCGGTTCAGGTCAAATCCGGACTTGGCCGCCAGACAGCCGGCATGATACCGCCAGCAGTATGGAACTCTGGATCCCCATTACCATTGCTGCGGCCTTTATGCAGAACCTGCGCTCTGCACTCCAGAAGCATCTGCAAGGCCAGCTCGGCACGCGGGGCGCGAGCTTCGTGCGCTTCGGTTACGGGTTTCCGATCGCAATCCTCTATGTGCTGGCGTTGCGCCATATCGCCGGTTACCCTTATCCGACGCTGAACCTGACCTTCTCCGCATGGGCCGCTATCGGCGGTCTGGCGCAGATCTTCGCCACCATCATGCTGGTGCACCTCTTTTCGCTTCGGAATTTCGCTGTCGGCACCGCCTATTCGAAGACCGAACCGGTGCAGGCCGCCATCTTCGGCTTCATCCTCCTTGGAGAGAAACTCACCCTCGGCGCCATTTCGGCGATCATCGTCGGCGTCCTCGGCGTGATGATGATTTCCACGGCGCGGATGCCGCTGTCATGGCGCAACCTTGCCGTCGCCCTGACGGGGCGGACTGCATTGATCGGCATTGCCTCGGGTGCGGTATTCGGTATTTCGGCGGTCGCCTATCGGAGCGCTGCGCTTTCGCTCGGAGGGCCGGGGCCGGTCATGGATGCGGCGGTCACTCTCGCCTGCGTGACGACCTTCCAGACGGCTTTCATGCTGGTCTGGATGTTCTGGAAAGACAGGCGCGAAATCGTCCAGGTCATCCGCACCTGGCGGTCCTCCTCTCTGGTGGGCGTTGCCGGCGTGGTCGGATCGGCCTGCTGGTTCACGGCGATGACACTGCAGCAGGTGGCTTACGTTCGTGCGCTCGGTCAGATCGAACTGGTCTTCACCTTCATGGCGTCCTATTTCCTCTTCCAAGAGCGGGTGAACCGTATGGAAGCGATCGGCTGCCTGTTGATCGTCTGCGGCATTCTCGGGCTGTTGTTCTTCTGAGGCTCGCCTTCCAGGTTTACAAATCGGCGCCCGATAAACGGCGGCGAGAGGCGCATATGTGGGTATAACCAGAGGTCAACAGGGAGAGAATCATGGATCAGGCAGGCAAGGCAGCCGCATTCGCTGCGCTTCATCAAAAGGGCAATCCGGTCATCATCTACAATATCTGGGATGCCGGCACGGCAAAGGCCGTGGCGGATGCCGGCGCCAAGGCATTGGGTACCGGAAGCTGGTCGGTGGCTGCGGCGCAGGGTTATGCCGATGGCGAGAACCTGCCGATGGAAGCGCTGCTTTCGACCGCGAAATCGATCACATCCGCTGTCGAATTGCCGCTGTCGGTGGATTTCGAAGGCGGCTACGCGGAAGATCCGGAGGAACTTGCCGCAAATGTTGCCAAGGTTATCGATGCAGGCGCCATCGGCATCAATTTTGAAGATCAGGTGGTCGGCGGCAGCGGTGTCTATCCGGTCGGGGGACAGGCGGAGCGCATTCGCGCCATCCGGGCTCTGGCAGACGCGCGTGGTGTTCCGCTTTTCATCAATGCCAGGACCGATCTTTTCCTTCAGGAAGGCGACCGGACAAAGCACGCAGCGCTGCTCGATCAGGCGATCGAACGGTCGAAAGCTTATGCGGAGGCCGGTGGCAGCGGCTTCTTTGCGCCCGGCCTGGCTGACGAAGAGCTGATCGTTAAGCTTTGCGAAGCGTCGCCGGTGCCGGTCAATATCATGATGATGCCGGGCGTGTCGGCACCGAAGCGCCTTGGCGAACTCGGCGTCGCACGCGTGAGCTATGGTCCAGGCCCCTACCGGGCGATGATGGCGAAGCTCAAGGAGGATGCCGCGGCGGTCTTCACCGCCGCGGGCTGATCTCTATCCGGCCGCAATCTTCGCCTCAACGGGCAGTGGGGCGAAGCGTCTCCGGATCGAGATCGAAAGACCGCAGGAGAACATCGTGATCATCGCTGCCGATAAAATCGGTAAGGACTGAGTTCAGACGCTCGCGGATTGCAGCGGTTCGGCATGCAAACCCGCCCGTTTCGGCAGGCTTTTCGATCTCTGGGACGGGCACGCAGGCCAAGGTGTTATTAGTCTGGATATGGGCACGGTGAGCCAAATCGACGCTTGCATACGCGTGCAGCTCACCGCTTGCCACGGCCCCGGCCGCCGCCTCGTAGCTTCGCAGGACGACGATATTGCCGACTGGCACGCCGAGATCCAGTGCTGTCTGGTGCTGGATCTGTCCTTCGAGAACGGCAAGCCTCAAACTGTTTCGGGCAATATCCCGGTATCCCGCGATCAAACCGGCATCGACCTTCCGCACGAGCAGGCCGTCCCGAAGCGACCAGATCGGTATGGTGAAAGACGCACGCTCGAGGCGCTCAGGCGTCAGGAACATGCCCGTCGCGACGTCCCAGCGCCCTTTCGTCAGGCCGTTCAGAAGATCGCCGAACTCGGTCTCAATAGGCTCGAAAACCTGTCCCAGACGGGAAAAGACATATCGAGCCAGTTCGACGTCACAGCCGGTCAGGGTCCCGCCCTTTCGGAAGTTGAAAGGGGGTTCCGCGATCCAGGCAAATCTCATGGCACGATCAGCGTGCCGGCCCCGTGCTCGGTGAAGATTTCGAGCAGCACCGAATGGGCGGTCTTGCCGTTCAAAATGACGACGCCCTGGACGCCGGCCTTGATCGCGTCGATGCAGGTCTCGACCTTCGGGATCATGCCACCGGAAATCGTTCCGTCCTTGATCAGCGCTAAGGCCTGAGCGACCGTCAGCTCCTTGATGAGCTGCTTGTCCTTGTCCAGCACGCCCGGGACGTCGGTGAGGAAAAGCAGACGGGTGGCGTTGAGCGCACCGGCGATGGCGCCCGCAAACGTATCGGCATTGATGTTGTAGGTGGCGCCGTCGCGGCCGGGCGCGACCGGAGCGATGACCGGGATCATTTCCGACTTGGCGAGCAGGTCTATCAGCGTGCGGTCGACTTCCACCACTTCGCCGACGAAACCGAGGTCGAGCACGCGTTCGATATTGCTGTCCGGGTCGACGACGGTTTTTCTCGCCTTTTCGGCAAACACCATGTTGCCGTCCTTGCCGCAAAGGCCGATCGCCCATTCGCCGGTCTGGTTGATCAGCGCGACGATTTCCTTGTTGATCGAGCCGGCCAGCACCATTTCAACGATCTCGACCGTTTTCCGGTCGGTAACGCGCAATCCGCCTTCGAATTTGGACTCGATGCCCATCTTGGTCAGCATCGCGCCGATCTGCGGGCCGCCGCCGTGCACGACGATCGGGTTGACGCCGGACTGCTTGAGAAGCGCGATATCGGCCGCGAAGGCCTTGCCGAGATCGGAGTCGCCCATGGCGTGACCGCCGTATTTCACGACGATGGTCTTGTTTTCGTACCGCTGCATATAGGGCAGCGCCTGCGCCAGAAGCTTGGCTTGAAGTTCGCTATCGGAAGTCGTCATCGATTTCCCCGTGATGTGAGTGGGCGCCTTTTAGCGCATGTTTTTGACGGGGGAAACAATCCGCTGACAAGATTTGCCCGTATACCGGCAACGAGACGCCGCGGGGAGACACGTGCTTGGCGACAGACACCGAAATAGCCGAGCTGATCGGACGCGTCGCATTGCGCGATCGAGCGGGTCTGGCTGCGCTTTATGCTGCGGTATCTCCGAAACTTTTTTCGGTCTGTCTTCGTATCCTCAAGGACAGAGCCGACGCGGAAGATGCGCTGCAGGAAATTTTCGTCAAGATATGGCAGCGGGCCGATCGTTTCGCCGCTTCCGGTGCGAGCCCGTTAGGGTGGCTTGTGGCAGTGGCGCGCAATCAGGCCATTGATCTCATGCGTGCCCGCAAGCCCGTTGCCGACAGCATCGACGAGACCTGGGACGTTGCGGATGCGGCGCGCGATCCCGAAACCACGGCTGTCCTCAAAGGAGAGGGCAAACGCATTGACAGGTGCATGGAAGAGTTGGAATCTGAACGGGCCAGCGCCGTGCGGAGCGCATATGTGGAAGGTCTAAGCTATCAGGAGCTGGCGGACCGCCACGGCGTGCCGTTGAATACGGTACGCACCTGGCTCAGGCGCAGCCTTTTGAAATTGAGAGAGTGCCTCGACCGATGACGACGCCGGAACAGAGCGAAGGAGACCGCTCCCGCGATGAACTGCTCGCAGGGGAATACGTCCTGGGCGTACTCTCGCTTGCCGATCGCGAGCGCGTCGCTGCGCGCATCGCGCGAGACCGGGTCTTTGCGGCGATCGTCGCTCGATGGCAGGACAATCTGGCGAGCTTCAACGACGATTATGATGAGGTTCGTCCACCCCCGGGCGTCTATTCGAAGATAGAGACCCGGCTTTTCCCGCACAAAACCTTCGCGCAGGAACTCGTCGCGACCGGCAGATGGTGGAACTCGCTCCTGTTGTGGCGCGGCGTCGCGCTCGGATCACTGGCTGTGCTGATCACCTACGTGTCGCTTGATACGGGTTGGATAGGCGGCGGGCCGCAGTCTCGTCCGCTGGTCGCTGAGCTTGCGGGCGAAGGCAATTCGATCAGCCTGGTTGCCGCCTACGACGTCGCCGATGGCCGCTTGCGGGTCACCCCGGTTGCGGCCGGTGCGGCGGATCAGCATTCGCTCGAGCTCTGGCTGGTGCCTGGTGGCGATGATCCGGCAATCTCCCTCGGCGTACTGCCTCAGACAGGCGAGGGATCTGTCGAAATCCCGGCCAACCTCCGTCCGAGGCTTGGCGAGGGCGTGACCCTTGCCGTCAGTCTCGAGCCGTTTGGCGGCTCTCCGACCGGCCAAGCCACAGGGCCGGTGATCGCCGTGGGCCAGACGCGTCGCTCAAATTAAAAATTAGCTTTTAAAATCCAGTGAGTTGAAGTTTTTCTGCCGTTTTCTCCGCGGTAGCTGAAACTCTTTTCCTCCGCCTTTCGTCCCTTGTTGCGTTCCCGCCGAGAGCGGGACGCCAACCGCCCTGGGAGGCGCATCCGTGCCGGGGCGATCATATCCTTTGAGAGGAAGAGGAAAGCACAATGTCGAAATTCGCACTCCGCACTTTTGTCGTCGCAACGGCTCTCTCGGCAGTCGCAATCACCGCTTATGCGGCCAACCCGAAGGTCGGCGGCGCAGCCATGTTCGAAGACAAGAACATCGTCGAGAACGCAGTGAATTCCAAGGACCACACGACGCTGGTCGCGGCCGTCAAGGCGGCCGGTCTGGTCGAAACGCTGCAGGGCAAGGGTCCGTTCACCGTGTTCGCGCCGACCAATGACGCGTTCGCCGAACTTCCCAAAGGCACGGTCGACACGCTTTTGAAGCCGGAAAACAAGGCGCAGCTCACCAAGGTCCTGACCTGCCACGTTGTCGCCGCGAACGCCATGTCGGCTGCCATCGGGAAGATGATCAAGGACGACAAGGGCACGCATGACGTCAAGACCGTCGGCGGCTGCGTCCTGAAAGCCAAGCAGGACATGGGCAAGATCACCTTGACCGATGAGAACGGCAATGTCGCGCAGGTGACGATTGCCGACGTGAAGCAGTCGAACGGCGTCATTCACGTGGTCAACAAGGTCGTGCTGCCCAAGATGTAAGGGCAGGTCGCAAGAAGTTTGCTTTACATCCGAGCCGGTCGTTTCCTTGAAAGCGGCCGGCTTGTCTTTTCGAATTTACAGGGACTGCCCGATCGTCTCCGCAATCGCCTGACGGAGTTCGTCCAGGCCTTTGCCTTTCTCGGAAGATGTCGAGAGCACGAAAGGATAGGCAGCCGGCCGCTTGCGGATCTTTTCCGTTGTTTCGGCGATCAGCTTGTCAACCGCCGGCTCCTTGATCTTGTCGGTCTTGGTCAGCACGATCTGATAGGAAACGGCCGCCTTGTCGAGCAGGTCCAAAACCTCCTCGTCGTTCTTCTTGAGGCCGTGGCGGCTATCGATCAGCACGTAGACGCGCTTCAGCGTGGCACGACCGCGCAGATAGTCGAAGACAAGTTTCGTCCACGCGTCGACGTGCTCTTTCGGCGCCTGCGCATAGCCGTAGCCGGGCATGTCGACCAGGGCCATGGGCGGCAGATCCAGGCCTTCGCCCGAATAGCCCTCCGGCACGAAATAGTTGAGCTCCTGGGTGCGGCCCGGCGTATTGGAGGTGCGTGCCAAACCCTTGTGGCCGACGAGGGCGTTGATGAGCGACGATTTGCCCACATTCGAACGGCCCGCGAAGGCCACTTCGAGCGGGCCCTCGGGCGGCAGGAATTTCATCGAGGGTACGCCACGGATGAAGATCCAGGGGCGGCCGAAGAGCGGCTTTTCGTCCATGTTCCTGTCTGCGGGCATCGGCGTATCGGTCCTGTCTCAATCGAAGCGACACGGCTTCCGGGTTTTGCCTGCCAATGTCAAGCTAGGGAAGATATTTGCCTATCGCCGCAAAAAGAAAACCCCGGCGGACCGGGGTTTTCGGAAGCTATTTCGAGGCTGCCGGTTTTCGCCGGAAGAGTCCCTTCAGATTGTCGAAGAGCTCGATCTTGGCGCCGTGGCGCTTCATGATCATCGCCTGCTGGGTGATCGAGAGCGTGTTGTTCCAGGCCCAGTAGATGACGAGGCCGGCCGGGAAGGACGCCAGCATGAAGGTGAATACCAGCGGCATCCAGGTGAAGATCATGGCCTGGGTGGGGTCCGGGGGCGTCGGGTTCATGCGCATCTGCAGGAACATCGTGACGCCCATGACGAGCGGCCAGACGCCGATCAGCAGGAAGTGCGGCACGTCGTAGGGAAGCAGGCCGAACAGGTTGAAGAGCGACGTCGGATCCGGGGCCGAAAGGTCCTGGATCCAGCCGAAGAAAGGCGCATGCCGCATTTCGATCGTGACGTAGATGACCTTGTAGAGCGCGAAGAAGACCGGGATCTGAAGCACGACCGGCCAGCAGCCGGCGATCGGATTGATCTTTTCTTCCTTGTAGAGCGCCATCATCGCCTGCTGCATGCCCATGCGGTCATCGCCGAACTTGGCTTTCAGCTCTTCCATCTTCGGCTGCACGCGCTTCATGTTGGCCATGGAGGCATATTGCTTGCTGGCCAGCGGGAAGAAGATCGCCTTGACCACGACGGTCGTCAGCAGGATCGCGACGCCGAAATTGCCCACGTGACGGAAGAAGAAGTCCATCAGCTGGAACATCGGCTTGGTGATGAAGTAGAACCAGCCCCAGTCGATCAGTCGGTTGAACTGTGGGATTTTGAGTTCCGTCTCGTAGCGCGAGATCAGGGGCACTTCCTTCGCACCGGCGAAAACGAGGTTCTTGAGTTCGGTGGATTGACCCGGCTGGATCGTCAGGTCGCTGCCCTTGTAGTCTGCCTGGTAGCTCGGCCGGCCGTCGGTGAAATGCGAGAAACGGGTGACGTAAGGCACCGACTGGGGCGGAGCAATGGTCGCGGCCCAGTATTTGTCCGTGATGCCGAACCACCCGGTGGTTGCCTTCTCGTGGGTGTATTGTTCTTCCTCGATGTTGGCGTAGGTGTGTTCGCTGAGCGAGCCGTTTTCACCCATTACGCCGATGAAGCCTTCGTGGATGACCCAGACCGAGGGGGTTGCGGGCTTGTTGTAGCGAAGAACCCGCCCATAGGGCGCCAATGTGACCGGTACACCGCTGGTGTTGTCGATCTTGTCGTTGACCGTCAGCATGTAGTGGTCGTCGACCGAGATCGTGCGGGTGAAGGTAATGCCCTTCTCATTGGTGAAGGACAGCGTCACCGGCGTCTGCTGGGTCAGCTTATCGCCGCTTGCTACCGTCCACTGGGTTCCCGCACCCGGTACGGTGCCGATGGATTCGTTCGGAATATAGCCAAGTTCCGTGAAATGCCCGTCCTTGGTGTCGGAGGGCGAAAAGAGCGTGATGATCGGGCTCTTGTCGTCGACGGTTTCATGATATTCGCGCAGCTTCAGGTCATCGAAACGCGCACCGGTCAGATTGATGGAGCCGATCAGGGCAGGGGTTTCGATCTGAACACGCTGCGACCTTGCAAGAGCCTGATCGCGAGTAATGGTCGTCTGGCCGGAAGCCGCACCCGGGAGGTTGCCGGTCGGCGCGCTGGAGGCGCCTGGGCTTTCCGGAGAAACAGGTTGGGCGGTTTCTCCCTGGAGAGCGCGACGAGCCTCTTCGGCACGCTGCTGCGCTTCCATCCTGGGATTCATATAGAGGAACTGCCAGGCAATGACGATCAGCAGCGAGAGCGCGATCGCGATGAAGTAGTTACGATTTTTTTCCATCATGCTTTCCTGGAACGGGTCTCCTCGGACCGCTTCGGCTTCGGCCTGTTTTCAATGCGCTCGATGAGTTGAGCCGTCATATCAGCGAAGGGAGCCGACAGCACCTCCCGACGCGCGACAATCACATAGTCGTGTCCGCTCTTCATTGCAAATCCGGCGGAGTGCCTGACGGCCTCCTTGAGGCGCCGACGCATACGGTTGCGCTCGACCGCGTTGCCATGTTTCTTGGTGACGGTGAAGCCGACGCGCGGCGCTTCGTCCGGCGCATTTCGGTCAAGCACTTCCAGAAGGAAGTTGCGTCCCCGACGGCTTTCGCCCTGCCGAACGGCAAGAAACTGCGGCCGGCTTTTCAGCCGCCCGACAGTCTTCTTGTTCTTTGTCTCGTCTGTCATCGCCCGTTGGTCTCGGGCATCCCAGCCTTAGGCCGAGAGACGCTTGCGGCCACGGGCGCGGCGTGCGGAAAGAACCTTCTGACCACCCTTGGTGGCCATGCGGGCGCGGAATCCGTGGCGGCGCTTGCGAACAAGCTTGGACGGTTGGTACGTACGCTTCATTTATTTAATACCGCGGTGTGCGGCCCTTCTTGGATTTTGCTTCCGCAAAGGAAGCAAGAGCGTTTAGAAAAAACGATCTGCGCAAGCAGCTGCACTCGTGCAAGCCCCCGGAGCTGAACGTGCGCGGCTTATAAGTGGACTCTGTCGCAAAAGTCAATTGCCGGGCAGCTTTTGCAGTCGATGCAGCCCCGTAAAACGCGCAATTTTATCGAATCCATTAAAGGTTGCGGCAATTGCCTGCGCAACTAAAAATGGCTTCAAGTCTGGTAAAAAAATTCAAGATTGCGATTGGTGCTCATCTTTCCTGGCAAATTTTGGGGAAAATTCGAGGCTTGTTGACAAATTTTCCTCTTCCTTCCGATGCGCTCAAAGCCTTTCTGCTCAAGGATTGTTAATGACTGGGTGCTAATTCTAGCGGTGATGTCGCGGGTAGCCCGCGTCGGTGTGCCGCGTCGCCAGCATCCCGTGGTGTTTTTGCAGGGGGAATACTGCAGTGAGAATTAGAGCCAAGATCAACCTTCTCGTCGGGCTGATGAGCCTCTTTGCCTGCCTCATTGGCGGTCTTTCGCTTTTTGCGGTCGAGAAGTACCGAGCCCAGAGCCAGCAATATGCGGATGTGGCCGATCGCGCTCATAACGGAGAGCATCTCAACCGGTTGGTCACTGCCGTGGTGATGGATGCGCGCGGTATCTACGCGGCGAAAGACTCCGCAGCCGCCAAGCAGTTCGGTGAAGGGGTCACGAAGTCCCTGGCAGAAATGGAAAAGCTGCTTGCCGTGTGGCAGCCGAAAGTGCCGGCGGAGCAGAAGGCGATCTTCGAAAAATTGGTGGCGCGTTCGGCGGAGTTCAAGCAGTTCCGCAGCGAAACCGTCAGGCTTAGCCAGACGGAGGGCCCGGCTGCTGCCAACGTCCAGGGCAACAACGAAGGAAACCGCGCCAACCGCAAAGCCTACCAGGCCGAGATCGATGCGGTCGTGAAGATGGACCAGGCACAGCTCGACGAGCTTAGCGCCGGCATGGATGCTTTCGGCAACATGGTCTTCTACAGCGTGCTTATCGTGACGGTGGTGGGCGTTGCCGGCGGCATGGCTTTTGGTCTCTATCTCGGACGCAAGGAGCTGAGCCAGCCCATTCTCGACCTCACGTCGTCGATGAAGACGCTAGCGGATGGAGATTACTCCGTGGATGTTCCGCTGGTCGGCCGCAAGGATGAAGTCGGCGACATGGCGGCAGCCGTCGAGGTTTTCAAGAAGAATGGCATCGAGGTGGCGCGGATGAATGCCTCCGAATCCACCATGCGCGGGAAGAACAACGAATTGCAGGCACTGATGTCTGCCGTGGTTGCCGCCGCGGCCGAGGGTGACTTCACCCGCCGCATCGACAAGCAGTGGGGGGAAGAGAGCCTCGACCGTTTCGCCAACAATGTCGATCAGCTGGTCGCAAGCGTCGACGCCGGCGTTTCGGAAACGCGGCGGGTCGTCAGGAGCCTCGCCGAGGGTGATCTTACCGACAGCATGAACGGCAATTTCAAGGGCGCGTTCGCCGAGCTGCAGCACAACGTCAACGCCACCATGGAGACGCTGCGCGGAACGATGAACAATGTTCGGCACGCCAGCGGTTCCATGAACGGTAGCGCCGCTGAACTCAGCAAGGCCACCAATGACCTGTCGCGGCGCACGGAACAGCAGGCCGCTGCGCTGGAGGAGACTTCCGCCGCACTCGACCAGATCACGGCTGTGGTGCGGACTTCCACGGAAAGAGCCCACGAGGCAACCGTGATGGTGGGCGAGGCCAAGCAAAGCGCGGTGCAGTCGGGCGAGGTCGTGCGCAATGCCGTCGACGCCATGGGTCGGATCGAGCAGGCTTCGCGCGAGATTGCGCAGATTACCAATGTCATTGACGAGATCGCCTTCCAGACGAACCTCCTTGCACTCAACGCGGGGGTCGAGGCTGCCCGTGCGGGCGAAGCCGGCAAGGGGTTTGCGGTCGTGGCGCAGGAAGTTCGGGAGCTCGCCCAACGCTCTGCAAACGCTGCAAAGGACATCAAGGCGTTGATCAGCAAGTCGGGCGACGAGGTCGCCGGCGGCGTGATGCTGGTGCAGAAGACGGGCGAGGCGCTGTCCGAAATCGAGACCCGCGTGCTGCGCATCAACGATCATATTCACTCGATCGCGGTTGCCTCCCGCGAGCAGGCGACAGGGCTGGCGGAGGTCAATACCGCCGTCAACCAGATGGACCAGGTGACCCAGCAGAATGCCGCCATGGTGGAAGAGACCTCGGCCGCGACACAGAAGCTTTCTTCGGAAGCTGATGTCCTGTTTGCCATCGTCTCCAAATTCAACATCGGCCACCAGGAGCAT
Organism: Neorhizobium alkalisoli; assembly: GCF_002968635.1. Taxonomy (GTDB): domain Bacteria; phylum Pseudomonadota; class Alphaproteobacteria; order Rhizobiales; family Rhizobiaceae; genus Neorhizobium; species Neorhizobium alkalisoli. Next base: position 82,070 of record NZ_PVBN01000001.1, read on the forward strand.
CGCGCCGTCGAGCCTGTAAGATCTTCGCGCCCAGCGGTGGCAGCAGCTCCAGCTCCCCGTCCGCGTGTCTCTCCGGTCAAGGCGATGACTGGCGCGCTGACGCGTGCTTTCGGAGGAGCTGCTGCCGCCCCAGCAACCGCAGCGGCCGCGGATTGGGAAGAATTCTGATCCGATCGGCCTCATCAAACGAATACAGAAGCGGAGACGGATATCGTCTCCGCTTTCTCTTTTTGCACTGCCGAAAGAGGGGCTGGTAAAAAAGCGTTGAATCTCTAAAATAGTCGATCATCCGTTAGTTGGCCTGATGTGGCCGAACCGGAATTCGGAAATGGAGACCCGCATGGACGGCGAGGTTCACACCTCGGGGCACTCGGGATCCTCGCCGGACGGCGCAGGACCGGAACCCATGCCGCGCCTTTTTGGCGGCCTTTCCGGCAGACTTCTCTGGCTCACCGTCATCTTCGTCATGCTGGCGGAAATCTTGATCTTCGTCCCGTCCGTCGCAGGCATGCGCATGAACTGGCTGCGCGACAGGCTGGATACGGCTGCGGCTGCGGGTATCGTCATCGACGGCTTGCAGCCGTCGGAGCTTCCCCGCGCGGTGCAGGACGATACGCTTCTGGCGACCGGCACGAAGGTCATCGCGCTCAAGAAGGATGGCACCTCCCGTCTGCTGGCCGCTGCCGACATGCCGCCGCAGGTGGACCAGGTCTTTGACCTCACGGATGTGTCGATGCTGGTTTCCATGCGCGATGCGCTCGATACCCTGTTCCTGGGCGGCGGCCGTGTCATGCGCGTTTTCGGGCCGATCGGCGACAGCGACATGATCATCGAGCTGGTCATGACCGACGATGCGCTGCGCAAGGACATGCTGAAATATTCGAAGATGATGTTTCTGCTGTCTTTGCTGATTTCGCTGATTACGGCGGTGCTCATCTTCCTGGCCATCAACCGGATGATGATCATGCCGATCCGCAGGCTGACCCACAGCATGCAGCATTTCTCCGAATATCCGGAAGACCCGAATCGCGTCTTTACCGGTGACCGGTCGCGCGGAGAGCTCGCCGTCGCCGGACGGCACCTCGCCTCTATGCAGGTGGAACTGCAGCGCACCCTGAAACAGCAGAAGAACCTTGCCGATCTCGGCCTGGCGGTCTCCAAGATCAATCACGACATGCGCAACATCCTGGCGTCGGCCCAATTGATGTCCGACCGGTTGACTGATGTCGACGACCCGATGGTGCGCAGTTTTGCGCCGAAGCTCCTGCGGACGATCGATCGGGCCGTGGGTTACACGAGCGAAGTATTGGCCTATGGGCAGGCATCCGAAGCTGCGCCGCGCCGCCGCCGAATTCGTCTTGCCGATCTCTGCCAGGACGTGCGCGACATCCTTGCCATCGACCCTGACGCCAGCATCGAATTTCTCGATCAGATCCCCTCCGATGTCGAGGTGGATTGCGACAGCGAGCAGCTTTTCAGGGTCATCCACAATATCTGCCGCAATGCCTTGCAGGCCCTTGTGAACTTCGACCCCGAGGACACGTCCATGGTCCGGCGCATTACCGTCTCGGCGCATCGGATCGGCAGCGTCGTCAGCATCACGGTCGACGATACCGGCCCCGGCATGCCGCGCAAGGCGCGGGAAAACCTGTTTTCCGCCTTCCGCGGCTCGGCCCGTTCGGGCGGCACGGGTCTTGGTTTGGTGATTGCCCGCGAGCTCGTTCTAGCGCACGGCGGCACAATCGCGCTGGTGGAAAAGCCCGGTCCCGGAACCCAGTTCAGGATCGAGATTCCCGACCGGCCGGTTTCGCTGGACGACTACCGGGCCCGGGCCTGATGCTATTAGGTGTTACTTCTCAACGGCTTGAGTGAGAAGTGACAGTAAAATGACGTTGCCCTCGGTAAAATCGCTTGCAATCTTTCGCGGCACCCATTAGAGGATCGCCACGCAAGCGGTAACGCACTGCTTGCCTACGCACCCGTAGCTCAGCTGGATAGAGCACCAGACTACGAATCTGGGGGTCAGGAGTTCGAATCTCTTCGGGTGCGCCATTTTCTCCCACATCAACGATACTCTCCCGAAGCGACGCGAACTGCCACTTGCCTGTTGATCCTCGTCGCTGGCCGTGCCACGTGCAAGGTGAAGTGTTCTTCCGCGAGGGGCGGCAATGGATCGAGATGGCGGCGTTGTGGATCTGAGGGAGCGGCCGGGGCAGGGCGGCAGGCTCGCGAATTTTCTGGCGGGCGGATTGTGGCCGGCGACGCTTTTTTTTGGCCTCTATTTTATCCTCAGCATCGTTGCACGCTTGGCTTTGCCCCATTCGCTGACACTCGATGAGGCCGAGCAGTCGCTGTTCTCGCAATATTGGCTCGCCGGTTACGGCCCGCAGCCGCCCTTCTACAACTGGCTACAGAACACCTTTGTAAGCGTCATGGGGATCTCGCTGCTCGCGTTGACGCTCCCGAAGTTCGCGATGCTGCTTCTTTGCTATCTCTTCTTTGGTTTGGCGGCGCGGGAGATCGACGGGCGGCCGGGCTTCGTGGCGATGGCGATGCTCAGCCTGCTGACCCTGCCGCAGGTCTCCTACATGCCTCAGCAGGATCTCACGCATACGGTCGCGGTTCTGATGGCGACCTCGCTGTTTCTCTACGGCTTGTTCCGAACGCTCGCCCGTCCGGATTGGGCAGGTTATGCCGTGCTGGGGCTGGCGATCGGCATCGGCACCATATCGAAATACAATTTTGTGCTGCTCCCCGCAGCGACGGTCGTCGCCGTCTTTGCCGACAGGGAATGGCGCGCCCGCCTCTTTGATATCCGTATCCTGCTGACGGCGGCGATCAGCCTGGCGATCATCATGCCGCATGCGCTCTGGCTGCTCGGTAATCTCGATCTGGCAACCAGGGGCACGATCAGCAAGATGGTCGAAGCGAACGCCCCGCATGGAATTGCCCGCATTGCCCGCGCCCTCGGCTCGCTCGTGCTCGCCTGCATCGCTTTCGGCGCCCTGACCGTGGTCATTTTCGCGGTAGCCTTCAAAGGGCAGGTCAGGCAGGCTTTGAAAATGAGCACCCGATGGACCCGTCTCCTGGGGATCACGATGCTGGTTTCGCTGCTTGGCGTGGTTCTGGTGATCCTTTTCGCGGGCACGACGAAAATCACCGAACGCTGGTTGGATCCCTATCTTCTGGTGCTGCCGCTTTACCTGCTGCTGAAGTTCAGAGGGGCTGGAGCGGACATCGTGGGCAGCCTCAAGCGGTTCGTGCCAGTTTTCCTGGTCATCATGGTGGTTACGCTGATCCCGCTGGCGGCAAAGACGGTGACGGCAGGAATGACCGGCGGTTATACGAGGATCAATTATCCATTCGCACGCATCACCGAAACGCTGAAAGCGGAGGGGCAGCCGTCGCTGATCGTTGCCGGCGGTACTCACTTGGGCGGAAATATGCGGCTGCGGTTCCCCGGCACTCCCGTGGTCGATCCGGGCCGGCCTATCGCGGGATTTCCGCCTGCGGAGTCTCTACAATCGCCAATCCTGCTCATCTGGCCGATCAATGCGGATACGGTGCAACAGCCGCCCTTTGTTCTTCCGCCGGAAGTGTCCGCGCTGGGCCTTACGGCCTCTCCGCTGCAGTCCCTGTCGTTTCCGCATGAATATGGTGATGGCACAACCGGATTGAACCTCGGTTATCTCTGGCTTCGTTGAAGGCCGTAGGGAACCTGATATATCTCTGGCCAAGGTCGTAAAGCGACCAGAAAAACCTCAAGGAGATCCCGGATGGCGGAAAAGGTGGCGCTGATCACCGGTGGCGGGCGCGGAATGGGCGAAGCGATCGCCCGTCAACTTCATGCCGAGGGATATAAACTGGCGCTGATGTCGCCTTCGGAAAGCTGCGAAAAGCTGGCAGGAGAACTGGGTGGGGTCGCCTCTCGAGGCGTTGCCGAGAAGGCGGAAGACATCCAGTCGATATTCGACCTGACCATGAAGACCTACGGTCGGATCGACGCGGTCGTGAACCATACCGGCCATCCGCCCAAGGGAGATCTGCTGGACATTTCGGACGAGGCCTGGACGCTTGGGTCCGACATGATGATCCTGTCGCTGGTGCGTATGGCCCGCCTTGTCACGCCGGTTATGCAGAAACAGGGCAAGGGCGCCTTCGTCAACATCACCACTTTCGCGGCCTACGAGCCGTCGCTGGTCTTCCCCGTTTCCTGCACCTACCGCGCGGCGGCGGGCGCTTTCACTAAGCTCTATTCCGATCGGTATGCGGCCGACAATATCCGGATGAACTGCATCCTGCCGGGATATATCGACAGCCTCAACCATAAGCCGGAAACGGCCGACAAGGTGCCGATGAAAAGAATCGGTCATGTGGAGGAGATCGCCAAGACGGCGGCGTTCCTGCTCTCCGATGGCGCTGGCTATATCACCGGTCAGAACATCCGCGTCGATGGCGGCGTCACACGTCACGTCTGATCGGAGGGAACGAGATGAGGTGGAAGCGCACCATTCAACTGCTGGACGTCCATTGCGAAGGGGAGATCGGCAAGGTCGCGATCGGGGGCGTTCCGAAAATCCCAGGCGAAACACTCGCTGCGCAGCTTCAGTGGCTGAATACCGATCCGAAGGGCAGGGAGCTTCGCCGCTTTCTCTGCCTCGAGCCGCGGGGTGCGCCGATCGGTTCCGTCAACCTGCTTTTGCCGGCGAAACACCCGGACGCAGATGCCGCCTTCATCATCCTGCAGCCGGACCAGGCGCACGCAAGTTCCGGCTCCAATTCGATCTGCGTCACGACGGCCCTGCTGGAATCGGGAATCGTCGAGATGAAAGAGCCGGAGACGGTCGTGACCCTGGAAACAGCGGCTGGCCTGGTGAAGGCAATGGCAACCTGCCGCGATGGACGCTGCGAAAAGGTGAAACTCACCATGGTGCCGTCCTTCGTGCATGACCTCGATGTGACGCTGGAGACGCCGCAATGGGGCCGGATCAAGCTCGATCTTTGTTACGGCGGCATCTTTTACGCCCTTGTCGATGTCAGCCAGATCGGCCTGACGATCGAAAAGAGCAATGCTGCGGGGCTCGTTCAGGCGGGAATGGTGCTGAAGGATCTGATCAACAGCGAAATCCCGGTCGTCCATCCGGAAATCCCCGCGATCTCCGGCGTCGCCTACGTCATGTTCCGGGATACGGAGCCGGACGGCACGGTCCGTACCTGCACGACCATGTGGCCAGGCCGTGCGGATCGCTCTCCTTGCGGAACCGGGAATTCGGCCAATCTGGCGGCGCTTCACGCGCGCGGCCGGGTGAGGGTGGGCGACATATTCAGGTCGCGCTCGATCATCGGCTCCCAGTTCGAAGTGGGGCTTGCAGCGGAAACGACGGTTGCGGGCAAGCCGGCGATCATTCCCACGATCACCGGCCGCGGCTTTACGTTTGGGCTTCACCAGATTGCGCTCGATCCCTTTGACCCGCTGGCAGAAGGTTTCGCAATGACCGATGTCTGGGGCCCCTCCGCAGGGGAGATCTAGATCTCCTTGCCGGTGGTCGTGGGAGTGTTCATGTCGCCCGGTTTCAGCACGAGCGAGTTGACGCTTTCAGATTCCGTTGGGTCGGCTGGCGCCGGAACGGCACCGAGTTCCTGCATCTGCAGGAATTTGTAGGCGCCGAAAACGTCGCCGCTCTCGCCGGCCTCGCGGTACATTTCGGCTGCCTTGACGACATTGGCTTCGATGCCTTCGCCGGCTTCATACATCAGCCCGAGATTGATCATGGCGTCCGTATTGCCGCGTTGTGCGGCCAGATCGTACCAGGCGATAGCCGTCTGATCGTCCTCCGGCACGAGATGACCTTCGTCATAGATCGCGCCGATGTTGAAGGCGGCGGTGTCGTCACCTTCGGCTGCAGCCTTGCCGAACCACTGCAGGGCGCTTTGAACGTCCGATTTCGTGCCGAGCCCGTCGCGATAGGCGACACCCAGGTTATAGGCGGCAAGCACGTTACCGCTCTGGGCTGCTTCCTGGTAAAATTTGAATTCCGCCTGTTCGTCGCCCAACCGGCCCATCAACATGCCGAAATTCACTTTCGCGGCCGGATATCCGGCCTGGACGGCGACATTATAGGCGCTCATCGCCTGATCCGCCTGCTGAGCCTTGTTGAGAGCGCGGCCGAGCTGATAGGCGAAACGCGGATTGCCGGTGCTTTCGAAGGCCACGCGACAGGCGTCGACTGCGGTTCCATCGATTTCACCGATGTCGACCGGTGCGAACTCGTTGTTGCGCTGCTGATCATAGGGGCTCCCGGCGAGCCGGTCGCATTCGCCCTGCATGGTCGAGACGAGCTTCAGGCTTGCGCGCTCCTCGGCGCCCGGGGAAGCCGTCAGTGCGCAAAGCGCAACGACAGTGCCAGTGGCAAAGGCGAATCCCTTGTTGACTTTAAAGACGCGGGATTTCATTGTGTGCTCCGCTTCACAGATCCTTAAGATTGACTAACGAACGCCTAAAGCGGACGCGGGTTCCTTGCGTCTCGGGCTTTCCGCCGCGATCTCTTCTTCCTATTCTGCACATTTGCGTGATGCTTGATATTTGGCAGATGAGATGCCCGGTACCGGCTCAATCATCACATGTGATTGTTTTGGATGAGTCGTTGGTGGTATGCGGGTGCAATCGAACACTTCCGGAAGCTCCTGATGAAGACACTCACTCTCCGCCGCCCCGATGATTGGCATCTGCATCTGCGCGATGGCGCGGTCCTGGAAGGCGTGATCGGCGATACGAGCCGCCATTTCGCCCGCGCCATCATCATGCCCAACCTCGTGCCGCCGGTGGTGACGACGGCCGACGCGTGGGCCTATCGCGATCGCATCCTCGCAGCCCTTCCCGCGGGCGACCGGTTCGAGCCGCTGATGACGCTCTATCTCACGGAGAGCACCGATCCGAGCGACGTGGAGGAGGGCCGCAAAAGCGGCCTCATCACCGCAGTAAAACTTTACCCTGCGGGTGCCACCACCAATTCCCATGGCGGTGTCCGGGACATCGACAAAGCCATGCCGGTGCTGGAGCGCATGGCAAAAATCGGTCTGCCGCTCTGCGTGCATGGTGAGGTAACGACACCGGAGGTGGATATCTTCGACCGTGAAGCCGTGTTCATCGAGACGGTCCTCGACCCGCTGCGCCGGCGCCTGCCCGAACTTAAGATTACTATGGAGCATGTGACGACCGCGGACGGGATCGACTACATCAAGTCGTCCAAGAGCAATCTGGCGGGATCCATCACCACCCACCATCTGATCATCAATCGCAATGCCATCCTGGTCGGCGGCATTCGTCCGCATTACTATTGCCTGCCGGTCGCCAAGCGCGAGAACCATCGCCTGGCGCTTCGTGCCGCGGCGGCCTCTGGCGATCCACGCTTTTTCCTCGGCACCGATTCCGCTCCGCACGTCGATCCGTTGAAGGAATGCGCCTGCGGCTGCGCCGGCATATACACCTCCGTAAATACCATGAGCTGCCTGGCCCACGTATTCGAGCAGGAAAATGCCTTGGACAAGCTCGAGGCATTTACCTCGCTCAGCGGTCCGGCATGGTACGGGCTGAAGCCGAATGACGAAATGATCACGCTTGAGAAGCGGGATCAGCCGGTGAATTTCCCAAGCAAACGCGATACTGGTGCGGGACTGATCACAGTCTTCGACCCCGGGTTTCCGCTGCATTGGGAGGTGCTTTAAAAGTAATTCCTAATCAAAACAAGGTTAGTAACATTGATACTTTAGAAGTAACCTTTTGGAGAGGATCGAGATCTAGCTTCGATGCAAGATTTTCCGGCGGGTAGACCGAAGAGAAGCTGGCATGATGCTCGATTATCAATCTCTTCTCCTCGCCTTGGGCGTTTCGGCGGCGTGCCTGATGGTAACGCTGTTCGGCACCTGGGTTTCGCGCCGCACCGATTCCTTTCTGCTCACGCTGGTAGCAGCCCTCTGCTTTATCGTTTCGGGCATCATCGCCTATAGCTCCTATACCGTGGCAACAGGCATCCTGCGCGTATCCATCGCTTATGCATTCCTGATGGCCGGCTTCTGCACCACCTATGCTGCGTCCGTGCAGTTCCGCACGGGCAACAAGCCGTGGAGGCTCGCCGCCGCTCTCGCCGTCGTCACCATCGTCTTCGGTCTTCCTTTGCTGATTGCCGGGTTCGACGGTGTCGGGCTCATTGTGATGAACATCCTCGCTGCGCTGCTGTTGACAGGTACGGGCTGGCAATATTGGCGCACCCGTGCGGAAGCGCCCGGTCCGCTTTGCGGCATGGCGGTTCTCTACGTCCTCAGCGGTCTGTCATTTGCGCTGTGCGCTGGCGTCCTGATCAGCGACGGCAACTGGGTTCTGGGCCATGCTCCTGACAACTGGGCCGAAAATCTCAATATCGGCGTCTGTATTGCCGGCATGACGGGGATCGGATCCCTCTCGCTCGCGCTGCACCAGTGGCGCATGGCCGCTCATCATCGACGCGAGGCCATGACCGATATGCTCACCGGTCTCCTGAACAGGCGCGCTCTTTTCGAGGAGCATGGTACGCGCCGGATCGGTCCTTCCACCGCCGTGGTCGTTTTCGATATCGATCGCTTCAAGTCCATCAACGACGAGCACGGTCACGCCGCCGGTGATATGGTGCTGAAGACATTTGCCGAGGATCTGCTACACGGGACGTCGCATGCCAAAACTGCCGCGCGCCTGGGCGGCGAGGAATTCGCCTTGATCCTCGATAACGTACTGCCTGGCAGGGCGGAACGGATTGCCAATGATATCGCCCGTCGTTTCGCGGCGCGTGAAATACCGGTCGGCGAATGCGCCGTGATGTGCACGGTCAGCGCGGGTGTTTCAACGGGTGCCGCGGGCGGGCAGCCTTTCGAAACCGTATTGGGTCTTGCAGACGGCGCACTCTATGAAGCCAAGCGCGCCGGCCGCAACCGCGTCGAGGTGGCGGGTTACCTGCGGCCTGTCGACCTTTCCGACACCCGCAGCAGCGCCTGATCTCACCGTTATTTATTGCATCGTCTGGCGCGCCGGCCCGCATGCTGCTATTGCGGCCCGTGGTTGCCAAACAGGAGCGGGCGCATGATTCAGACCACATTTCCGGAACGCGGCGTAATGGCCGAACTGATGGCGAAGATGCTCTGGGAGATCGGAGCCGTTCATTTCAGCGCCGACAAGCCCTACAAGCTTTCCTCCGGCATGATGAGCCCGGTCTATATCGACTGCCGCAAGCTGATCTCCTATCCTCGCATCCGCTCGGCGATCATGGATTTTGCCGCGGCGACGGTGATGCGCGATGCGGGCTTCGAGAAATTCGATTGTGTGGCAGGTGGTGAGACCGCCGGCATTCCCTTCGCAGCCTTCCTGGCCGAACGCCTCGGCCTGCCGATGATCTATGTCCGCAAGGCGCCGAAGGGCCATGGCCGCAACGCCCAGATCGAAGGTCATATGCCTGAGGGAACCCGCGTTCTGGTGATCGAAGATCTGACGACCGCCGGCGGCAGCATGTTCAAGTTCATCGACGCGATCCGAGCTGCCGGCGGCGTGGTCGATCACGGCATCGCGCTCTTTTTCTACGGCATCTTTCCGGAAGCCGAACAGCGCTTCTCAAACGGCAAGGTTCAGCTTCATCATATCGCGACATGGCGATACGTGCTGGCCGCTGCCCGCGAAGGCAGGCTGTTCGATGACAAGACGCTCTCCGAAGTCGAAGCGTTTCTCGACGCGCCACTCGCCTGGTCGGGGCGCAACGGCGGCGTCAGCGAACTCGCTCTCTGAATTTTTGCTCTGGCAATTTTACAAAAGCTCGCTTAATCGATTGAAATACACCTTGGACTGGCGCGGGAGGACTCTATGATTTTGTGCTGCGGCGAAGCCCTGATCGACATGCTTCCGCGCGAAACGACGCTCGGGGAAAACGGCTTTGCCCCTTACGCCGGCGGAGCGGTCTTCAACACCGCCATTGCGCTTGGCCGCTTGGAGCAGCCTACCGCCTTCTTCACGGGTCTGTCGGATGACATGATGGGCGATATCCTTCGGGACACCCTGCGCAAGAGCAAGGTGGATTTCAGCTATTGCGCGACGCTCTCCAGGCCCACCACCATCGCCTTTGTCAAGCTGGTCGACGGCCACGCCTCCTACGCTTTCTATGACGAGAACACTGCCGGCCGGATGATCACCGAGGCGGATCTGCCCGCTCTCGGGGAGGATTGCGAAGCACTGCATTTCGGCGCGATCAGCCTCATTCCCGAGCCCTGCGGCTCGACCTATGAAGCCCTGCTGATACGGGAGCATGCAAAGCGGGTCATATCGCTGGATCCCAACATCCGTCCCGGTTTCATCAAGGACAAGGCGTCCCACATGGCGCGTATCCGTCGCATGGCGGCGATGTCCGACATCGTGAAGTTTTCCGACGAGGACCTGGCCTGGTTCGGCCTTGAGGGCGACGAGGAGACACTGGCCCGCCACTGGCTGCATCACGGCGCAAAACTGGTTGTCGTCACGCGCGGTGCACAAGGTGCGGCTGCTTACACGGCGAACCACAAGGTGACCGTGCCGAGCGAGAAGGTAACTGTCGTGGATACCGTGGGCGCCGGGGATACATTCGACGCCGGCGTTCTTGCTTCGCTGAAGATGCAGAACCTTCTGACGAAGGAACAGGTCGCAAACCTCTCGCAAGACCAGATCGCCAACGCCTTGGCACTCGGTGCCAAGGCCGCCGCCGTTACCGTCTCGCGTGCAGGCGCCAATCCGCCCTTCGCAAACGAGATTGGGCTCTAGCCGAGCTCCTACTGGAGGCGCTGTCAGCTTCGGGCTGACAGCAGTGCCTTCACCAACCCCTGCGTCGAGCTGTCATGCCCGGCGGCACTTTCCTTGCCCTCGACCACCGGCAGCAGGCCCGTAGCAAGCTCCTTGCCGAGCTCGACACCCCATTGGTCGAAGGAGTTGATGCGGAACAGCACGCCTTCCACGAAGACGCGGTGTTCATAGAGCGCGATCAGCCGGCCGAGCGCGAACGGCGTCAGCTTGTCGTAGACGAAGGTGATCGACGGCCGGTTGCCGTTAAAGACGCGGTGCGGGGCGATGAAATCGGCCTGCTTCTCGTCCATGCCCTTGGATGTCAGCTGTTCCTTGGCTTCGCCGAAGGTCCGGCCCTTCATCAGCGCTTCGGACTGGGCAAGGCAATTGGCGATCAGCAGTTCGTGCTGATGGCGCAGATGCGGTTCGAAACCGTTGGCCGCGATCATGAACTCCGCGGGGATGATGCTCGTGCCCTGATGGATCAGCTGGTAGAAGGCGTGCTGGCCGTTGGTGCCAGGCTCGCCCCAGACAGCGGGGCCGGAATTGCCTTCGACCGGCTTGCCGTCGATCGTCACGCCCTTGCCGTTCGATTCCATGTCGAGCTGCTGCAGATAGGCGGGAAAGCGCAACAGCCGCTGATCGTAGGGCAGGATGGCGCGGGTCGGGTAACCCAGCACGTTGCGATGGTAGAAGCCGATCAGTCCAAGCAGCATCGGCAGGTTCTGCCGCGTGGAGGCGGTGCGGAAATGCACATCCATCGCATGGGCGCCATCGAGGAACTTTCCGAAATTTTCCGCCCCGATGGCGATCATCAGCGGCAGGCCGATCGCCGACCAGATGGAGTAGCGGCCGCCGACCCAGTCCCAAAAGCCGAACACGCGGTCGCTTTCGATGCCGAAGGCCGAAACCTTGTCGAGTGCGGTGGAGACGGCCGCAAAATGATGCTTCACCGCCGCCTCTCCGAGTTTCTCGGCGATGAAGGCACGGGCGGAAGCCGCATTGGTCATGGTCTCGATCGTCGTGAAGGTTTTCGAGGCAATGATGAAAAGGGTCGTTTCGGCATCAAGCAGCTTCAGCGTGTCGGCAATATGCGCTCCGTCGACGTTCGAAACGAAATGCGCGCGGGGGCCGTCGTGGAAAGGAGCAAGGGCCAGCGTCGCCATGACAGGGCCGAGATCGGAACCGCCGATGCCGATATTGACGACGTCGGTGATCTTTTTGCCGGTAGCGCCTTTCAGCGCGCCGGCGCGGATGCCGTCGGCAAACGCGCCCATGGCGGCGAGGACCGCATTGACATCCGGCATGACATCCTTGCCGTCGACCAGAACCGGCCTGTTGGATCGGTTGCGGAGCGCCGTATGCAGCACGGCGCGCCCTTCCGTGAAATTGATCGGAACGCCCGAAAACATCTCTTCGCGTTTTTTGGCGACGCCGCCGACCTCGGCCAGCCTTTCGAGGAGCAACAGCACGTCGTCGTTCACCGCCGTTTTGGAATAGTCCATCAGCAGGTCATCGAAGGACGCGCTGAACCGTTCGAAGCGGCCGGGATCGGACGCGAATGCAGCGCGAATGTTCGTGGCATTGGTTTTTGCCACTGCGGATTTCAGGTCTTGGATGATGGCCTGCATGGAGGTTCCTCGCGGTCGGGGAAATGATGAACGGGGAACCTATTCGCTTTCCCGGTCAAATCAACCCATTTAGAGCCGTGGTCTGGCAGCCTTCTACTGGCCGACCGCCGTCGTCACCGTGTTGCCGGCAGCAGTTCCCAAGCGAAGGATCTGCTCATCGTAGGACCGGCGCGTCGCAGGATCGAAGACGGCAATCGGGGTACTGACGGCGACGCTCGCCGCACCTCCGACCGTTTGCGCGGCGCCGAGCGCCACGGCACCAAGGCGATCGCCGAGCCCAACGTCCGAGTCGGTAACCGCCTGGCCGGCAATCAGCCGGTTGCCGATCAGCTGCACCACTTCCGGACTTTCGGCGAATTTCCCGTGGTTGAGCCGATCACCACCCTTCAGAGCCGTAAGGTCGAGGACGACGATACCGGCTTTTTCGAATTCCGTTCGATAGGGCTCGACTGTCGGATCGACCTGGCCGAGGCGATCGATGTTGCCGGAGATCCGCCGGGACAGGCTGAGTGCACGGTCATCTCGGGAAACAAAGAGCGTGAAATGCGGTCGCTTTTCACCAAGCTCGGCAAGCTGCTGGCCGAACACGTCCACGTCGAGGTCGGGAGAAGCGAGAATGACGTTCTGGATTTTCGGCGCGACGCGTCCGTCGCGGATCGCCATCTGCCGCAGGGCCTCGACCGTCAGCCAGGAACCCATCGAATGCGCCATGATGGTGACTTCGCCGACGCTCGGCTCCTTCGACAGGCGATGCAGCATCTCTTCCAGCGCGTCGCGCGAATAGTTCGTGCTTTCCTTGTCGTAGTTGTAGGCAAAAATGCTGCCGCGCGACGGCCAGGTGAACAGCACCGGCGCCACGTCCGCCTTGGAGTCATGGACGATCTGCGCGAAGCGATAGACGGCGTCCTCGTAACGGTTGTTGAACCCGTGCACGAAGACCATCACCCGCCGGCTTTTCGGCAGATGCTGTCTCAGCCAGCCCTGTGCACCGGGCCGGTCGAGCGGCGTTACCGAAACCGTCGCAAATTCCTTGGCGGGATTGGCGGGCAGTTTGGCGGGCCATTGAACCTGGCCGACCTTGCGGGCGCGGTCGGGAGGAATGGAGACGGCGATTTCGGTGATCTGCGGCTCCTTGCCGCGTTCCCCGGAAAACAGCACGCCCGGCGTTTCGGTTGGCCGCCGTGTCGTGGCCACGAGTACATCGACCTTGGTGGCGCCGTCAGCTCGAGCAGCGGTCGGGATCAATACGCCTTCTGGCCGCCCGGCGCAGCCCGGCAAGGCAGCCAGTGTCGCGACGACGGCAATCAGACGAAGCGGATAAACGGCGCGGCTAACCAAGCGAACTCCAACATGCTCTTTGCCCACCCCTCACGAGAAGCGCTAGTCAAGGAACACTGCTGCGTCCATAGCCAAGGCTTCGATTCAAGCAGTGGGACCGGTCCTTGTTGTCGATCTGTCGCCGCAATGCAACGTCCGTCAGCCGCGCAGCTCGCGCCGCAGGATCTTCCCGACGTTCGATTTCGGCAGTTCGGTGCGGAACTCGATAAAGCGTGGCCGCTTGTAATTCGTGAGATTTTCGACGCAATGGGCCTTGATCTGCGATTCCGTCAGGTTGGGGTCCTTTTTGACCACGAAGAGTTTGACCGCCTCGCCGGAATGTTCGTCCGGTATCCCGATCGCAGCGCATTCGAGCACGCCCGGATGCTTGGCGACGACCTCCTCGACCTCGTTCGGATAGACATTGAAGCCCGAAACCAGGATCATGTCCTTCTTGCGGTCGACGATTTTGGTATAGCCCTGCCGGTCCATATAACCCATGTCACCGGTCCGGAAGAAGCCGTCCGCGGTCATCACCTTGGCTGTTTCATCGGGACGGTTCCAATAGCCGGCCATGACCTGAGGCCCCCGGATGCAGATTTCACCCACGCCGCCGAGTTCGACTTCCGCACCGTCGTCATCGCGGATCGAGATTTCCGTCGACGATATCGGCAGGCCGATCATACCGCTGAACTCGGTGGCATCCAGCCGGTTTGCGGTGGCGACGGGAGAGGTCTCGGACAGGCCGTAACCCTCGGTGATCTGGCAGCCGGTCATCTTCAGCCAGCGCTCGGCGACCGGGCGCTGCACTGACATGCCGCCGCCGAACACGAGCAGCAGCGACGAGAAGTCGAGTTTTTGGAAATCCGGATTGTTCATCAGCGCGTTGAACAACGTGTTGAGACCCGGGAAGACGTGGATCTTGTACTTCTGAAGTTCCTTGACGAAGGCCGGGATGTCGCGTGGGTTGGCGATCAGGATGTTGTGGCTGCCCGTCGCGACCCCCATCAGCGAGTTCACCGTGAGCGCGAAGATATGGTAGAGGGGCAGGGCGCAGAGGAACTGGAGCTGATCCGGCCGCGGCTTGGTGAGGAATGCAGTCTCGAGCCAGGTCCCCATCTGCTCCTTGTTGGCAAGCAGGTTCGAATGGGTGAGGATCGCCCCTTTGGAGATACCTGTCGTGCCGCCGGTATATTGCAGGAAAGCGATGTCGCGGCCGTTCACCTCGACCGGGTTCACGGTCAGTCGCGCGCCCTCGTCACGCACCTGCTTGAAACTCTTGGCCGAGGCAAGCGACCATTCCGGCACGAGCTTCTTTATCTTGCGCACGACCAGGTTGACGATATGTCCCTTGAGGCCGAGCATGTCGCCCATGGTTGCGACAACCACATTCTTCACTTCCGTATTCGGCAGCGCCTGCTGAACCGTATGGGCGAAATTCTCCAGGACGAAGATTGCCTTGGCGCCGGCATCCTTCAACTGGTGCTCCAGCTCCCGCGGCGTATAGAGCGGGTTGACGTTGACGACGACCAGGCCGACGCGGAGGATGCCGTAGACGATCACCGGGTTCTGGAGGATGTTCGGCAACATCACCGCCACGCGGTCTCCCTTGACCAGTCCCTGCGCCTGCAGCCAAGCCGCAATCTTGCGGCTTTCCGCTTCAAGCTGCCGGAAGCTGAGCGACTTTCCCATGCTGGAAAATGCCGGTCGGTCCGCAAAGCGCGAGCAGCTGTCTTCGAAAAGTTCGCCCAGCGAGCGATGGGTCAGCGGCGGAATTTCCTCCGGCACCGTCGGCGGATACGAGGCCAGCCAGATCTTGTCGGGATTGGCGTCGGTGCGTGCAGTGACTTCGCTCATATGGAACCTCCTCCATCATTCTTCTTGTTTCGCGCTTGCCAAAGCGTGCAGCAAGGTCCTCCACCCTGCCGCCAGAAACAGATTATGCCATGGTCCTGTGGCGTAAAGCCATAGTCTCTGTTTTGAACAGCTATATAACCTTGACGTAAACGTCAACCGGGCTGCCGAGTAGGTCCGTCACCTTCGCCAGCGGGGAGGAACATAGGAGACGGCAAGACGTTTTCCCTGAGTAACATCATAGTAACACGAGGAAACCAAGGAGGTGCGTTATGTTGCATCATGAACCCCGAGCCGGTCAGGATCCCTACGTCAAGGATACGCCGTCGCTGATTGCGAGCGACAAGGTGGAAGGCACCCGGGTCTATGGCGCGGACGGCAAGCACATCGGTTCGATCGAGCGCGTGCTTCTCGAAAAGCGCGGCGGCCGGGTGGCCTATGCGGTCCTGAGTTTTGGCGGCTTCCTCGGAATCGGTGACGACTATTATCCGCTCCCGTGGGAGAAACTGCGCTACGACGAAGAACTCGACGGATATCGCATCGATCTGACCAAGGACCAGATCACGGGCGCCCCGCGCTATCGCGATCTCAACGACGATACCTGGTACAATGACAAGGGCCGGACGATCTACGACTATTACGGCGTGCCGCCCTACTGGATGTAACCCGATAGCCAGAAGCTTCAGGGGGCTCCGCGGTTGGCGGGGCCTCTTTTCATTTGCTTAAATCTATTCTGGCACGCTGCCGTCCGCCCCGATGGAAAACGAGGCGAGAGGACGGCAAATGGGCATGATGGCGGATAAGGCGGGTGGCGTCCGGGATCTGGAGCGGGAGGATCTGCCGTCGGTCGCTCAGCTGTTTCAGAAGACCTTCCGGGATTCTGAGCCATTGCGGCCGTCGATGATCCAGTATTTCCGCGATATCTATTTCGACCATCCCTGGTACGACGACGAAATCCGCTCGAAGGTGTTTGTCAGCGCGGCTGGCGAGGTCGAGGGATTCATAGGCGTTTTTCCATCGCGGCTGGAGCTTAACGGCAGATCGCTGCGGGCGGCCTTCGCGGGTTCGATGATGGTCGACCGGCCGGAACAAAACCCATTGGCGGGTGCGCGCCTTCTGCGTTCCTTCCTGGCGGGGCCGCAGGATATATCGCTCACCGAAACCGCCAATGCGCTTGCCCTTGGCATGTGGCAGAAGCTCGCCCTGCCGCTCGATATTGCCTACAGCCTCAACTGGTTGCGCGTCCTGCGCCCCGTATCGGCTGCGGTTCAGGTTGCCGAACGTGCGGTAAAAGCTGCGCGCCTCTTGCGTCCCGTCGGCGCCTTTGCCGACGGATTGGTGGAAAAGATGGGCGCTTCACCCTTCCGCGCGCCCAAAGTCCATGGTGTGGGCCGGGCGAATTTCTGGGATGCGCCGCGCGAGGAGTTCATCGAGGCGGTCCTGAAACTTGCTGATACTTTCCCGCTGAAGCCGCAATGGGACCGGCCGACACTCGAATGGTTCATGGACCAGGCGGAACAGAAACGCCAATATGGAAAGCCCGTCTGGCGTATCGCCGAATCCCGCAGCGGGCAGCTCGTCGGCTGCTACGTCTACTACGGCCGTCCCGGTGGTATCGCCTGGCTTCTGCAGGCGCTCTGCTCGCCGGCAGTCGCGGGCGATCTGGTGGAGGATCTCTTCGCTCACGCCGATGCCAGCGGTTGCGCCGCGATCCGTGGCGCCGGTCATCCCTGGCTGACGCCGGAACTCATCAGCCGCAAGACGATGTTCTATGGCCGCGCATTCTTCGTTGCACACGCCAAGGACAAGTCGCTGCTGGAGCCGGTCAAGACTGGGCAAGGCCTGATCAGCGGCCTTGCCGGCGAGAACTGGACCCGCCTGATCGGCGACGATTTCGACTAACCAAAGATCTCGAAAGCCGAACTTGTTGTTCGTGGTCGCAAGAGTTTGATCGCATCGCGGTCCTTGTAAAGCCCCCTCCTTTCATGCGGAAGGCTGCATAGATCGGTCGCTCAAGTACGCGTATTCTTGGCTTGCCGGGCAATCCGGGCCGGGGAGGTTTGCGTGATCGCTGAATATGACGATCTTGATGGCCTGGGGCTGGCGGAACTGGTCAGGGCGCGAGCGGTATCCGCCGCCGAGGTGGTCGAAACCGCGATCGACAGGATAGAGACGAGGAACCCGGCTCTCAATGCGGTCATACGGCCGATGTTCGACGAAGCGCGCCGGGCGGCAGTTACGACCGATGCTAATGCGCCATTCGCGGGCGTTCCCTTTCTGCTGAAGGACCTGCTTTCGATGGTGGCCGGGGTACCCACGTCGCAGGGTAACCGTCTCTTGGCAAAGCTCCCGGCGTCGGGTGATTCCGAACTCGTGAAGCGCTGGAAAAAGGCAGGACTGATCATCCTGGGCAAGACCAATACTCCGGAATTCGGACTGACACCCTATACGGAGCCCGATGCCTTTGGCCCGACGCGAAATCCCTGGGATCCGACCCGAACTCCCGGTGGTTCCAGCGGGGGTTCGGCGGCGGCGGTCGCTTCCCGGATGGTCCCGATCGCCTCGGCCGGAGATGGCGGGGGATCTATCCGTATCCCGGCATCCGCCTGCGGTCTCTTTGGATTAAAGCCGACGCGCGGCAGAACGCCCGCCGGCCCGTTCATGGGCGAGCCTTGGGCAGGATTTTCCGTGGAGCATGTTCTGACGCGCTCGGTACGTGATTCTGCTGCCCTGCTTGATCTCACCCAAGGCGCCGATACCGGTGCCCCTCACTATCTTCCGCCTTTTTCGGGCTCTTTCCTCAAGGCGCTTGAACGGCCACCGGGTAAGCTTCGGATTGCAGTGTCGTCGAGCCCGATGCTCGGCACGAAAGTCGACCCGGAGGTCGTCCTGGCATTTGCCGACGCTGTGAAACTGCTGGAGGAACTCGGACACGACGTGGTCGAGGCGGCACCGGTTGTCGACGCGGATGAATTCTCGCTGTCATTCCTGACGGTGCTTGCCGCGGAAATGCGGGCAGACATCGAAGGGGCGGCCAAGGCGGCAGGCGTACCAGTTCGCGTCGATGATTTCGACGCGTCCACGCTTGGGCTTGGAATGATTGGACAAACCATTTCGGCAAGCGAACTTGCCACGGCATTGCGCTATCTCAAGCTGACTGCCAGAGGGATTTCGGCTTTCTTCAGTTCGTGCGACGTGCTGATGACGCCGGTGCTTTCCGCTGTTCCTCCGCCAATCGGCGCACTTCAACCTTCACCAAACGAGAAGCGGATCATTCGCGCTCTGGCGCGAACGAATGCGGGATGGCTTCTCACGAAGCTTGGCTTCGTGAAGCGAGTGGCGGCCGAAACATTCGGTTTCATCCCGTGGACGCCCGTCTTCAATGTAACAGGACAGCCCGCCATGTCCGTGCCGCTGTCCTGGTCCGCCGGCGGCTTACCGATCGGCATGCACGTCGTGGGACGATTTGCCGAAGAGGAGACACTTTTCCGATTGGCTGGCCAGATCGAGGCTGCGAGGCCTTGGAACGAGCGCAAGCCTTCGGCATATGCCACACCGAGGTCGGCCGGCGCGGCGCTCGATTAGACTGCCTTCCAGGCGGAAAGTTGTCCGCTTCCCGCCCTCATCCTGCCGGTCAAATAATCCGTAGCCTCAGCCGAGCATGGTCGATGGCTGGGCGTGTAGATATTCCGCGACCTTGCGCTTCGACGCGATATTGCGCCAGACGGCATCCACCTGATCAGGCGTCAGTCCGGCTGCCTCGCCGACTTCTTCGCGGGCAATGCCGTTGTCGAGGCCGTAGAGGCAAAGGTCCATCCGGTCATAAGGCAGCGAGAAGTAATATTCGTCCTGGCCCTGCGGCAGCGACCACGTATCGGTGGTCGGCGGGCGGCTACGGATCTCGGCGGGCACGCCGAGTGCTTCGGCAAGCTGGTAGACCTGGCTCTTGTAGAGATGAGCGATCGGCTTGAAATCGGCCGCGCCATCGCCGTTCTTCACGAAAAATCCCTGGTCGTATTCCAGTCGGTTCGGTGTACCCGCGACCGCTGAATTCAGGCGGTCGGCGTGGTAATATTCGATCTGCTTGCGTGTCCGCTGCTTCATGTTGGCGGCGGCGATCATGCCGAGATAGACATCGAGCGGCATACGGTGGCGGCTTTGCTCTCCGGCCGGATTGGCGACCACCAACCAGGAAATATTATAGCCGCGACCGGTCAATGCATCTTCCAGCACCACCTTGCAGCCCCAGCCTTCGCCGAATTCAGGCACGATCTGGCGGATGAAACCGTCGCGGCGGGTATAGCAACCCGCTGCCGCAAGTGCGGGACCGATGTCCTCGAGGACGGTTTCGACGCCCACTGCCTCGGCGAGCGCCTTGCCGAGGCGCAGGCTCTCCGGGTCGCTGTCATGCTCGGGCATGAAGATGCCCGTCACCTTTGCCGGTCCGAGCGCGCGGGCGCAAAGTGCTGCCGTGACGCTGGAATCGATGCCGCCGGAAAGCCCGAGCACGACGCCGCGCTTCCTCAGGTCCTTCATCACCGTTTCGCGTATCCAGTTTGAGATGTGCTCGATCTCCGCCTCCGCATCGAGCTTCAGCGTATCTGGAGAGAATTTTCCCGTCTTGTCGGCAACTTTCATGGCTCGCATCACGCGACATTCCCCTGTATCGGTTCGTTGTTGCTGTTATTGGCGTTCAGCCTGATTTTTCCGGTGGTGGTTTTCGGCAAAGCGTCGCGGAACTCGACGCTTTTGGGCACCATGTAATCTTCGAGCCGGCTTGCGCAGTGCCGTATGATATCGCGCTCGGTGAGGATCGCGCCTTGGCGGAGCACGACATAGGCGCGGATGACCTCGCCGAAAACCGGGTCCGGCACCCCGCCGACGGCCGCCTCGGCGATCTCGGTTAGCTCGTAGAGCGTCCGCTCGACTTCCTGCGGACTGACCTTTTCGCCGCGGGTCTTGATGATGTCGTCGCGCCGGCTGACGAAGTAGAGAAAGCCATCTTCGTCGGCGCGGAAGAGATCGCCGGTATGGAGGCGCCGGCCGAGCGGAAGCGGCACAAGCTTTTCCAGTGTCGTCGATGCGTCGTGCCAATAGCCCAGCATGACATGCGGCCCCTCGACGATCAGTTCGCCGATCACGCCGGGCGGCGCAGGATTGCCGTCTTCATCGATTACATAGGCATGGGTCCCGGGGATAGCTTTTCCGGCGGACAGCGGCCGGTGAGCGACTTCTGCCGGCGGCAGATAGGTGGCGCGCATGCATTCCGTCTGCCCGTACATCAGGAAGAGTTGGGTTTGGGGGAATAGATGCTCTAGCCGTTCGGTGAACGCGGGCGGCATTGCCGCTGCTGCGCTCGTGATATAGCGCAGGTGTGGCAGGAAACCCGGCTCGAGATCCTTCATGCCGACGACGAGCGCGGCCATGGGTGGCACGAGAGGAAGGCCCGTCACTTTTTCCTGCGCCAGCCGCTCCAGGATCTTGCGAGGGAAGGCGAAGCTCTTTTCGAGGATCAACGTGCCGCCGACCATGATCATGGTGACAACCTGGGTGATGCCGTATCCGAAAGAGAGCGGCAGCACGTTCAGGACGATATCCTCGGACGTATTGCCAAGATAGCTGACGATCGACTGACAGGCGGCATCAACATTGGCATGTGAGAGCATCACGCCCTTGGGTTTCCCTGTCGAGCCGGAAGTATGGATCAGCAGTGCGAGGCTGTCGGTGTCGTTCAATATCTCGATAGTCGTGCTCGCCAAGCCGTCGACGGCGCCTTCGAAACGCAGTGTGGAGGCGGCCTCGTCACGCACCTCGCTCTGAGCCACGAACACGGCCGGCCGAATTCTCGTCGCGGCAACCGCCGCTTCGACCGTCGGCTGCAGCCGGGCCTGGGTGATGATTGCAGAAGCTTCGGTACTGTCGAGGATGGCGGCCAGTTTGTCCGCTTTGATGGAGGGGTAGAGAGGGCAGGGGACGGCGCCGATCTTCCAGGCGCCGAAGAAACTCAAAACAGCCTCCGGCCCATTGTCGAGGAGCACCAGGATGCGATCCCCAAGCTTCACTCCATTGCGGGCGAAGCTTTCTGCGAGGCGGTCCGAGCGGGCATCGAGTTCGCCATAGGTCAGGCGGATGTCGCCTGCCACAAGCGCCGTCTTGCCGGCAAAGCGCCGGGCACTGTCGCGAAGCCTTGCCTCAAGCCGCATCTTAGATAGCCTTTCGGTGTGTCAGGCAGCGGCGGGAAGTTTGCTTGCGAGGTATTTTGTCATGTTGTCGACGCTGTCCAGATTTTCCGGAATGATTTCCTCGTCAGCGACCGTGATGCCATAGGTGCTTTCGAGAAATGCGATCAGCTCGAGGACACCGGTGGAGTCGATAACGCCCGTATCGAGCAGCGACTGGCTGTTGGAAATATCGGCATCGGCGCGAAAGAGGAAGTTCTCGGCAATAAACTCGCGCACGGTACCTGTGAAACGTTCAGTCATCGAACAGCCCCTTCAAAAAGCCACACCACGTCCCTTCGAACCGCGAAGGATCGAAGACACACCGGTTTTTACTGCGGCTATCCTTTGCCGATAGTCCTGAATCTTTCGCTAAAGCATCCGTGTTGTTTTGAACTGTTCCCGATTTTGCATCCAAAAGCGACGTTCTGCGTTGTGTGAGACTTCAAATAGGGAGGCCGGCAATGGCAAAACGAGAGCTGATCGATACGGGCACGGACAAGCGCTATGTCCGCCGGGACGACAAAGGCCGCTTCAAGGAATCCGACGACGTCGGCCGCTCGCTGGCTCAGGATGTCCGCAAAAGCGCCAAGGCGAAGGCAAAGGCGGGCGAGGGCGATAGAGGCGACCGCCCGCGCTGACAGTCTCCGGTGAAGATCGCGACCTTCAATGTGAACGGCGTCAACGGTCGCCTGGACATTCTTCTCGATTGGCTCGGGGAGGCGCGGCCGGATGTCGTATGCCTGCAGGAACTGAAGGCTCCGCAACAGAAGTTTCCACTTTCAGCCATCGAGAAGGCCGGTTACGGCGCCATCTGGCATGGTCAGAAGAGCTGGAACGGCGTCGCCATTCTGGCTCACGACACCGATCCTATAGAGACGCGGCGTGGCCTTCCCGACAATATGGAGGATGAGCACAGCCGTTATATCGAAGCGGCAGTTGGGGGCGTGCTGATCGCGTGCCTCTATGCGCCGAACGGCAATCCGGCGCCCGGGCCCAAGTTCGACTACAAGCTCGCCTGGTATCAGCGCTTCCTGGGGCATGCGCGGGCACTGCTGGATACCGGCGCTCCCGTCATTCTCGCGGGCGACTACAACATCATTCCGACCGATCTTGATGTCTATGCGCCGGAACGATGGCGCGACGACGCGCTGTTCCGGCACGAGGTTCGGGATATCTTTACCGATCTTCTCGAGCAGGGCTGGACGGATGGGCTTCGCAGTCTCCATCCGAACGAGCGCATCTATACCTTCTGGGACTATTTCCGGAATGCCTGGGGCCGCAATGCCGGGCTGCGGCTCGATCACCTGCTGCTCAGCTCTTCGATTGCCCATCGGCTCCAAGATGCAGGTGTCGACCGCCATGTCCGCGGCCGGGATCACGCCAGCGATCACGCGCCGGCCTGGATCGAAATCGCCGACTAGGCGAGATCGAGCGACATCTCCGATTGGGTCAGCCTGCTTTTGCGCCAGCCGATGCGCCGCATGAACAGGTCGAGCAGGCCTGCCGGCACGTTCTCGATGATGTAGAGCTTGCGATCCGGATAGCGGGCGGCGAGGCCATCCGCAAACGACCGGCCGACACCCTGACGGCGATAAGCCGGATCGACCGCAAAGCCATAGAGGCGTACGTCCGTGCCGCTGTCGTCGACGAGCGCGGCCGCCTTGTCTTCGAGTGCAACTCCTCTGAGAGGCGGGCCTGCCTGCCGAAAGGAGATGGGGTCCGTCTGCCAGGTGGGACCGGCATCCGAAAATCGAGACAGCATTTCGACGGCTGTACCGAGATCGCATTCCTCAGCCGGCGTGACACCCGGTGCTGGAAGCGTCGCGGCTCTGCTGAAGCCCACCAGCTTTCGGGTGATTTGAAAGTCCAGCGACAGATAGAGGTCGCGAGCCTTGACGTTGGAATTGATGACTTCCAGGATCAGCTGCCTTTCGCCACGGCTGCGAGCGGCCTCTATAGCCTCCCGCATGACGCGCCGGCCGAAACCTTTGGAGCGGATCGTCGGACCGACCCCGAGCGCGCTGATGCGTGAGCGTTCGCCGCGCCTCGCCAAGAGCAGGATGCCGACGGGCCTGTCGCCGTCGAAAAATACTTCGCTGATATCAGCGTCGACATCCTCCCGTGCAATACGAAGTGCCAAGGCCTCCGGTTTGACGCTGACTGGCACGACATAGCCGACGAAACCTTCCGTAAATCCCTTGGCCGCGTCGTCGAGCGAAGAGGCTGAAAGCGGGCGACGAGTGACGGTCGCATTCTGATCCATCGATTGTCCCTCCGGAGTTACAGTGCGTTGGTCGGCGTTCCTTTTTCGAAATTTTCCACATGGCTGACGACTTGCGCCCAAAGCGTTTGCATCGCCTCGTCGCTCGCCCATGCCACATGCGGTGTGACGATGACATTCGGCCGGTCGAGAATCGTCAGCAGCGGATTGTCCGGCAAGGGAGGTTCCTTCGTCAGCACATCGAAACCGGCACCGGCGATCAGCCCCTCATCGAGAGCCGTCACCAGATCAGCCTCGTTTACGAGCCCGCCGCGCGCCGTGTTGATGATCAGCGGCTTCCGTTTCATCCTGCGGAACTCTTCCATGCCGATCAGGTTGCGGGTCGTCGGCGTCAGCGGCATGTGGAAGCTGATGATATCGGCGGTCTCCAGGACCTCATCAAAGGCGGTGTAGCCGGCTCCGACCGTCTCCGCATCCTTGCGGGCTGCGAAAACTACCTTCATGCCGAAGGCTTCCGCGATCTTGGCCACGGATTTGCCGAGCGTGCCGCGCCCGAAGATACCGAGCGTCGAACCCGCGAGGTCGCGGATCGGGTGCGTAAAGAAGCAGAACTGGTTGGCGCGCTGCCATTCGCCGCCGATCACGTCCTGCCGGAAGCCGACGATCGAACGGCGCAGCGCAAAAATCAGCGCGAACGTGTGCTCGGGCACGGTATTGATGGCGTAGCCGCGCACGTTGGAAACGATGATGCCGCGTTCTCTAGCAAAGGCGAGATCGATGACATCATGGCCGGTAGCGGCCACCGCGATCATCTTCAGCTTCGACGCGCCGTCGATAGCCCCCTCGCGGACCGGAGCCTTGTTGGTGATGACAATGTCGGCATGGGCAATACGTGCGGGCACATCTTCCGGCGCCGTTTTGCCGTATTCCACCCATTCATGAGCGAAGGCCGGCCGAGTGATTTCGACGGACGGCCCGATCGTGTCGCGGTCGAGAAAAACCACCTTCAGCATTGCCTGAAATCCCGCATTGATCACATCCTCCCGTCGTCCAAAGCGCTGGCCGCGTTCGATTTCTCGTATATCATCCCGCCCGCCATCCGGAAGGTAAAAGTGCGGAGCAAGGAATGGGGGAAGTGCTGGAACTCGATTGCGTCGTCATCGGCGGCGGCGTGGTGGGGCTCGCGGTGGCGCGTGAACTGGCGATCGCCGGTCGCGAAGTGGTGCTTCTCGAAACCGAGCCAATGACCGGCAGCGTGACGTCTTCCCGCAACAGCGAAGTGATCCATGCCGGTCTTTACTATCCGACCGGCAGCCTCAAGGCCGAGCTCTGCGTTGCCGGCAAGCGCAAGCTCTACGACTATTGCAGGGAGCGATATATCCCGCACAAGCGGTGCGGCAAGCTGGTCGTCGCCTCGAGCGAGGTGGAGGTCGCCTATCTCGAAAAGCTTCTGAAGCAGGCCGAGGCAAATGGCGTCGACGACTGTTTCTTGATCGATAGCGTCGAACTGGCTCGGCTGGAGCCGCAGATCACGGGCTTTGCGGCACTCGTTTCACCCTCCACCGGTATCATCGACAGCCATCGTCTGATGGAAAGCTATATCGCGGATATCGAAGCTCACGGCGGTGCCATTGTCCTGCAAGCACCCGTTCTGGGAGGCGAGCTTCTGCCGGATACCGTGCGGCTTTCGGTTGGCGGCCGTGATCCGGTCGAGATCGAGGCCAAGCTGGTGGTGAACGCCGCGGGTTTGAACGCCTGGGCCGTCTCCGAGAGCATCCTCGGCCTTGATCGAACGACGGTGCCGGAGCGCTACTACGCCAAAGGTTGCTATTTTTCCCTTGCCGGCCGCGCTCCAGCCGGACGATTGATCTACCCGGTTCCGGAGCAGGGTGGGCTTGGCGTCCATCTTACGCTCGATATGGCGGGACAGGCGAGGTTCGGCCCGGATGTCGAATGGGTGGAGGCGATCGACTATGACGTTGATTCTCGCCGGGCCGACAAGTTCTATGCGGCAATCCGGCGCTATTGGCCGGATCTGGCGGATGGCGCGCTGCAGCCTGCCTATTCCGGCATGCGGCCCAAGGTGGTGGGGCCGGTAGCGGGAGGCGGCGGCGACTTTATCATTCAGGGCTCGGACGCAACCACGCATCCTGCCTATGTCGCGCTTTACGGCATCGAATCCCCCGGCCTGACGGCCTCCATGGCGATAGCGGAGAAGGTCAAAAGCCTGACGTTGGGCTGAACCTTGAGGATACGACCCTTCGGGCACCTTCTCCCCAGCGGGGAGAAGGTGCCGGCAGGCGGATGAGGGGGGCTCGCCGCAGCAAGCGATGCCTTCTTAGAGGGCCGCGCGCTTGTCCCGCTTCGCAAGCCGGCCAAGCAGGTAGTCCACCTCCGCCTTGGCCGTAGCCGAAAGCATCTGCGCCGGCTTGCGCTGCGCGTCCGTGGCGATGACGCCGCGCCGCTTCAGCACATGCTTGCGCACGGCAAGGCCGACGCCCAGCTGCTGTTCATAGCGGATCAGCGGCAGATGCGCGTCGAAGAGATCATGGGCCTCGTCCCGCTTGCCGTCCGCAAAGAGGCCCACGAGTTCCGTCAGCATGTCCGGAAAGCCGTAGCCGGTCATTGCGCCGTCGGCACCTCGCTCCGGTTCGAAATCGAGGAACATGCCGCCATTGCCGCAAAGGATCGAGAAGGGTCGCAATTCGCCGGACTTCTGCATGGCGCGGAGCCTGGAGATCTTCTCCAGCCCCGGCCAGTCCTCGTGCTTCAGCATCAGGCAGGACGGATGGTTGGAAATGATCTTGGCGATCACGCCGGGTGACATCACGACGGTCAGCGTCAGCGGGTAGTCCTGCAGCACCCAGGGCACGTCATCGCCGACCGCTTCGACGGCCCCGGCGAAATAGTTGACGATCTGGTCGTCGGTTCTGAGCGCCGGCGGCGGGGCGATCATCACGCCCGCAGCGCCCATTTCCATGGAATCGCGGGCCAGGGACCGCATGCCGGCAAAGCCGGGTGCCGAGACGCCGACGATCACCGGTATCTTGGCGCGGGAAACGACCCGTTTGACGATTGCCCGGCTTTCCTCCGGCTCCAGTTTGGGCGCTTCGCCCATGATGCCGAGGATGGTTATGCCGGTGCAGCCGCTTTCCTGGTAGAAGTCCGTCAACCGGTCGACCGAGTTGAAGTCGATTGACCCGTCTTCCAGAAACGGCGTGGTCGCAATCGCATAGACCCCTTTGGATTCCACGCCGAATGTCATTTCTGGCCATCCTTCCAGGCCTGATAGCGGGCCTTGGTTTCCGCGTTCATGGGGTAAAGACCCGGCAGCGGCACGTTGCGGTCGACTTCTGTCATGATCCAGGCTTCCATGCGCTCCTGTTCCGGGGCTTCGGCAAGCACCGTATCGAGAAGTTTTGCGGGGATCAGAACAGCACCGTCCTCGTCCACAACGACGACGTCATCCGGAAACACGGCGACTCCGCCGCAGGAGACCGGCTCCTGCCAGCCGACGAAGGTGAGGCCCGCGACCGATGGCGGTGCGGCAATACCATTGCACCAGACCTTCATGCCGCTGGCGAAGACACCTTCCGCATCGCGCATCACCCCGTCGGTAATCAGCCCCGCGACGCCGCGCTTTGCCATGCGGGCGCAGAGGATGTCGCCGAAGATGCCGGCATCGGTCACGCCGAGCGCGTCGGCAACGGCCACGCAGCCTTCCGGCATGGCTTCGATCGCGGCGCGGGTGGAGATCGGCGAAGACCAGCTTTCCGGCGTGGCGAGATCTTCACGCGCCGGTACGAAGCGCAGCGTAAAGGCTTTGCCGACGACCCGGCCCTGGCCGGGCTTCAGCGGCTTGGTGCCGCGCATCCAGACGTTTCGCAGCCCCTTCTTCAAAAGCACCGTGGTGAGCGTGGCGGTGGAAACGCTTTTGAGCGTCTCGATGATGTCAGGATCCAGCGACATGAATTCTCCTTGGGGATTGCTGAGTGCCGGAGTCGGCGGCGCGCGGGATATTCCTTCGGCTGGCTTCCTTCGTCAAGGAACGGCGAACTCTCCCGCGGGCGTTCCGGGCCGCAGACGGCCCGGCAACAGATGTTGAGTGATCTCTAAATTAAGCCTCGCTTAAGGTTAAGGACTTACTCTCCTGAAATGGACAAGGGGATTTTCCGATTGGCCGCTGCGCTGGCCGCCCTCGCATTCAGCCTCGTGAGCCCGGCGGACGGGCATGCCGGGCAAAAGCAGGTTTGGCGGGATACCAAGGCTCCGCTCGTCATCGATGCCTACGAACTCAACATCATCGACTGGCAGAAGCTTCTCACCGACAAGCGCATAGCGGGTTTCATCCACAAGGCGTCGGATGGACTTCCGGAAAGCTACAGCTGTACCGGAAAACATGGCGGCGATACCGTCGGGCACTGCAAGACCATGTGGCGGAAATATGCGGTCAGCCGCGAACTCTACCAGACGCGCCGCCTCGTTGCCCGGGGGGCCGGCCTGCTCTGGGGCGCCTATCATCTTGCGCGGCCGGGAAATCCGATCGACCAGGCAAACCACTTCCTGGATTATGCCGAGCCGGACGACAAGGATCTGATGGTCCTCGACATCGAGGATCTGGAAGACAAGTTCATGTCGCTTGAGGACGCCGAAATTTTCGCGCGCCATCTGAAGACCAGGACCGGCCGCTATCCCATTCTCTACACGAACCACAGCGTCGCCCGCTATATCGCCGCGCGCCGCAACGACTACCGGCTCTTGTCCCGGCTGCCGATCTGGTACGCCCGCTACAAGCCGGATGTTGCACAGGTCTTCCCGATGGGAAGCTGGTCGAACTACTTTCTCTGGCAGTTTTCCTCGGCATCGAATTGCTCAAAGCGACACTGCCCGTACCGTGTCCCGGGGACGTCGACGGATATCGACGTCAATGTCGCCGGAGTGAACCTCGATGAGCTGAAGCGTGTTTGGGCAAAGGGCGAACTTCTTCCGTCCAACACCCCGGACCCGGCATTGATCGCAGAAGCGGACTTACTCTATCGTCCG
Source organism: Neorhizobium alkalisoli (assembly GCF_002968635.1). Taxonomy (GTDB): domain Bacteria; phylum Pseudomonadota; class Alphaproteobacteria; order Rhizobiales; family Rhizobiaceae; genus Neorhizobium; species Neorhizobium alkalisoli. The sequence continues at coordinate 111,182 of NZ_PVBN01000001.1, forward strand.
TTCTAATCCGTCTCATGGTGTGAAAAGTGGTGCCGCTTACGTGACTCGAACACGTGACCCCATCATTACGAATGATGTGCTCTACCGACTGAGCTAAAGCGGCACGGGCAGCGAACGGCTCGGCCGGGCTGCGAGTGATGCGGCTGATACAGGCAATGACCTGCAATTTCAAGCCGTGATTTGATCCCCTCTGCGATTTTCCTGTCGGTTGCGGCCGGGACCCGCGCTCAAAGCGCGAGCTGCTTCCGTGCCGCCTCGTATTCGCTCTCGAGCCGCTCCACAAGCTCGGCGACGGGAACCACCGACTTCACCGCGCCCACGCCTTGTCCGGCACCCCAGATTTCCTTCCAGGCCTTCGGACCGCTCACTGCTTGGTCGAAATCCATCTTGGTGGGATCGGCGACCGGCAGAGCATCGGGGTCCATGCCCGTCGCCGTGATCGAACCTTTCAGATAATTGCCGTGAACGCCGGTGAAATAGTTGGAATAGACAATGTCGGCGGCGTTCGAATCGACGATCATCTGCTTGTAGGCATCGACCGCGCGTGCCTCCCGGGTGGCGATGAAGGGTGAGCCGATATAGGCCATGTCCGCGCCCATCGCCTGTGCCGCGAGAATGCCGCCGCCCGTTGCGATCGCCCCGGCCAGCAACAACGGCCCGTCGAACCATTCGCGGATTTCCCGGACGAGCGCGAAGGGCGAAAGCGTTCCGGCATGGCCTCCAGCGCCCGCGGCAACCGCGATCAATCCGTCCGCCCCTTTTCGGATCGCCGAGCTGGCATGCCGGTTGTTGATGACGTCATGCAAAACGATGCCGCCATAGGAATGCACCGCCGCGTTGACCTCCGGTACGGCACCGAGCGACGAGATGACGATCGGCACCTTGTATTTCACGCACATCATCAGGTCGTGTTCCAACCGCTTGTTGGAGGTGTGCACGATCTGGTTGACGGCGAAGGGAGCGGCAGGCCTTTCAGGATTGGCCGCATCATAGGCGGCGAGATCCTCGGTGATCATCGCAAGCCACTCGTCGAGCTGGCTTTCCGGCCGCGCATTGAGCGAAGGGAAAGCGCCGACGACGCCCGCCTTGCATTGCGCCAGCGTCAGTTCCGGATGAGAAATGATGAAAAGTGGCGACGCGACGACGGGCAGACGCAGCCTGTCCCTGAGGATTGCTGGAAGCATGCGGAAAAGAACCTCCCGATTGACGTTTACGCAAACGTCAATCTGTCTAGCAGATCAAGTCGCGCGGGAAAAGCCGGTGGAAAAATTTCAGAACATTTATCGCCCATTTGTTCCAGGAGCGTATGAGACATATCCTGACCTTATTTCTCGGCATGGTGCGGCGCTTGCAGTTCCGGGTGAGAGAGGTTACCGAAAGGTAAAGTCCCGCGTATCGGGAATGAGTAGAAGAAGGACCGGCAGTGAGCGGTTTGGAAACGGCCATCAGGAACGCACTGGATCGCTCCAACAGAGCGGATCGGGATACCCGGGTTCGTATTTATCAGTCGGCGCGGCAAGCGCTCGATGCCGGTCTTCGCAAGCAGGGCGTGAGCGATCGGCTGATCATCATGCAGCAGCACGAGCTGCTGGAAGACAAGATCCACCAGATCGAGATGGAGGAAGTGCGCCGGCTGGCCGAGGCACCGCCACCGCCCGAGATCGAGCTCGATACGGAGCTTCCCTATATTCCTGCTTCTGAGCCGGTCGCGCCGCCCGTGGTTGTCCCAGCTCAGCGCCCTGCGGAGCTGGGGCCGGACGTGACGCTCGGTGGCGAAACGCGCTCCGTCGCTCCCTCCACGCCTCAAGCCGCTCACCAGGTTGCCCCCGTCACTCCCGAGGCTTCGCCTGTGGCGCCTGTCGTTGCGCCTGATCCGACGCCCCTGCCGGAGACTTCGGTTGCATCCGAGGGCGATCTTGGCCGGATTGCGGTCGAACGCGACGAACGCATTGAAGCCGGTCCGCCGGTAAAGACGCCCAAGCCGGGGAAATCCGGAAAAAGCCAGGCCGCGCCCTCCGGCACAACGCTGGACGTGCCGCCGGAGCGGGCCGCCAAACCGCGCAAGCGCCGCGGATTCCTGTCGCATCTCCTCACGTGGTTGATCACCCTCGCCATAGTGGGTGGGGCCTGTTGGTGGTTCTACCAATCCGGAATGGTCCAGTCGTTCATCGACGAGGCGATGAAGGTTGCCGATCAGTCTCTGAGCCGTCAGCAGACTGGGCGGGAGGCAGGAGCTTTCGATCCGCGCAACGGGTTTTCCGACGATTGGGTGGAAATTTTCGTTCCTTCCGACATCGCCAGGCTGAAGCCCTCCGGCCAGGCGCGGGTCGAAGCCGTGGCTGGAGCGGAGGGTCAGGCGGTTCGCATCCTTTCCATGACGAGCGGCGAGGGAGGCGACGTTGCGATCGAGGTGCCCGCCGAGGTACTTCGCGCCATGGCCGGCAAGAGCTCGACCGTGGCGCTGACGCTGCAATCGGCGCAGGATCGCTCCGTGCAGCTGTCCGTGCGTTGCGACTTCGGAAGCCTCGGCAACTGCAGCCGTCATCGCTTTACTGCCACGCAGGAAAAGCTGGAGGCGCTCTTCCGCGTCACATTCGAGCGCTCGCTGGCGCCGAATGCTCCCGGCCGTCTGGTCATCAATGCCGGTCTCGACGGGCCTGATCTGCCGGTACTGCTTTATTCGGTCCGCATCTTGCCGGGACAATAATCCCTACTTCAGGAATTTCGGCCCCTGGCCGAGAATCTTGTGGTCGATCTCGCCGATGGCGTTCCTGTCCTTCCCGTCGTAGTCGAGCGCCAACAGCATATGGCGAATGACATTGAGCCGGGCGCGACGCTTGTCGTTGGCCAGCAGGATCGTCCAGGGTGTCTCCTGCTTGTGCGTCTTCTCGAGCATGATGTCGCGCTTTTTGGTATAGTCGTGCCACTTGTCGAGCGCTGCAATGTCCATCGGCGAGAGCTTCCAGATCTTCAGTGGGTCGTGTCGGCGATCATGGAAGCGCTTGAGCTGCATCTCGCGGCCGATATCCAACCAGAATTTGAAGAAGATGATGCCCTCGTCGTGGATCGTGTCCTCGAACCGCGGCACGGCCGTCAGGAAGTCCTCGTATTGTTTGGGAGTGCAGAATCCCATGACCGGTTCCACTCCGGCCCGATTGTACCAGGAGCGGTCGAAGAGAACGATTTCGCCCGCTGTCGGGAAATGCGCGATGTACCGTTGGAAATACCACTGCCCGGCCTCGGTCTCCGTCGGCTTGTTCAAGGCTACGACCCGGGCCGAGCGTGGGTTGAGATAGGCATGGATCGAAAAGATCGTGCCCCCCTTGCCGGCCGCGTCCCGCCCTTCGAACAGTGCCATTAGGCGCTTGCCGGTGGCCTTCAGCCAGAACTGCACCTTCACGAGTTCGATCTGCAGGTGTTCAAGCTGCTTTTCGTATTTGTCCTTGTCCATCTTGTCGTCATAGGGATAGCCGCCCCAGGCCAGGGATGCGTCCTCGATCCAGTCCGGCAGGACGGGATCATCGACGTCGAACCGCCTGAGCTTGCCGTCGATTTCCAGATTGACTGCCCGGTTCCCGGTCGCGTCCGCCATGATCATTTCCTCCGATGTGCTGGTTCCCTCATATGTAAAGCAGCTTGGACATTCGGCCACCATCCTGCACCGGTCGTTTTTTGCGCTGACCCTTGCGGGCGATGTATATCTGTCATGCAAGCAGTATATGTGCGCGTGTTCAACATCGAAAACAGCGAGTCGGATCGTGGAGTCGGCGCAGACCAATTGGTGGGACAGGTTTGGGGAAATCACGGCGCGGGCACGTCAGGAGCGGCCCCTGCTGCTGCTGCTGACGCTGCTCGCCACCCTCGCTCTTGTTGCCGGCATGCAATGGCCGGGCGTGCTTGCCGGATGGCTGTTGCTGTTGCTGGTGGTCGTGGCGCGCAAGCCCATCTCGGCTCCGGAGGCGGAGCGACCGATAGTGGTGGAAGACGAGCCGGTCTTCGATCCGATGCCGCAGGTGGCGGCGACCTTGGCCGCGCTGGACATGCCGGCATTCATACTCGGCCAGGATGCCATCGTCCTTTTCCAGAACAAGGCGGCGGAAAGGGCTCTCGGAGCCCTTCCGACCGGTTCGCATCTTTCCGCGAGACTTCGCTCACCGGGCATTCTCGACATGGTGCGCGAGACGATCGCCACCGATGAACCGAACCAGATCGAACATTCCGAACGGCTGCCGTCCGAGCGCGTCTACACATTGCGCATCGCGCCGATCGATTTCGGCCGTCGGATCGGTGGTCAGCCGGATCAAGCGCCGCCGAAGCTCTATCTGCTGTCGTTCAAGGATATTTCGGAACTGCGCCGGATCGACCGGATGCGCTCGGACTTCGTCGCGAATGCCAGCCACGAGCTGCGCACCCCGCTTGCCTCATTGCGGGGCTTCATCGAGACGTTGCAGGGCCCTGCGCGATCCGACCCGGCCGCCCAGGAGCGCTTTCTTGCGATCATGTTCGATCAGGCGACGCGCATGAGCCGGTTGATCGATGACCTCATGTCGCTCTCGCGCCTGGAGCTCAAATCACACATCGCACCGGATCAGACGGTCGATCTGAAGCCGCTGATTGGTCATGTACGGGACGCACTCCTGCCTCTTGCCGAAGACCTTGGCGTAGAGATCCGCACACATCTGCCGGAGGGCAAGGTCGAGGTGCTGGGCGATCGGGACGAACTTGTGCAGGTTTTTGAAAACCTTATCGAGAACGCCTGCAAGTACGGGCAGGAGGGCGAAGTTGTCGATGTCTATGTCCGGAATGATAGCGCGGAGCCCGTGGAGGTGAGCGTCGTCGATCGCGGGCCGGGCATTCCTGCCGAGCATGTCCCGCGTCTAACGGAGCGATTTTACCGGGTCAGCGTGGCAGATAGCCGCTCCAAGAAAGGCACCGGTCTCGGGCTTGCGATCGTTAAGCATATTCTCACTCGCCACCGCGCCCGGTTGATCGTGAAGTCCGAGGTTGGCAAGGGCAGCGAGTTCACCGTCAGGTTTTGACATAAAGCCAGTTTATTTTATGTCGGCAATAAATTTTATGTAAAAATTTCAAATACTTGATGTGTCATAAATGTTTCATTGAACTGACATAAAAGGGACGGGCAATAGCGGCTAAGACAAGCGGGCTGAACGCCGGCGAGAGTGAGAGCCGGTGACGTCCGTATTCACACAAGCCCCATAATGGGAGATCCCTCATGAACATCATGAAACTTTCTGCAGCAGCCCTGGTGGCCTCTGTTGCGTTTGCCGGCGCTGCCGCCGCACGCGATCAGGTCCAGGTTGCTGGCTCGTCGACCGTTCTTCCTTATGCGAAGATCGTCGCTGAAACCTTTGGCGAAACCTTCCCGAACTTCAAGACGCCGATCGTCGAGTCGGGCGGTTCGGGCGCTGGCCTGAAGGAATTCTGCAAGGGCGTCGGTGAGGCTACGATCGATATCGCCAACTCCTCGCGTCCGATCAACAAGAGCGAGATCGAGGCCTGCAAGGCAGCCGGCGTTACCGACGTCCAGGAAATCCGCATCGGTTACGACGGCATCGTATTCGCCACCGACTCCAGCAACGGCGAGATGAAGATCGAGCCGAAGGACCTCTACAAGGCTCTTGCTGCAGAAGTCGTCGTTGACGGCAAGCTCGTCGCAAACCCCTACAAGAACTGGTCCGAAATCAACGCGACGCTGCCGAAGGGCCCGATCGCTGCGTATATCCCGGGCTCGAAGCACGGCACCCGTGAAGTCTTCGAAGAGAAGATCATGACGCACGGCTGCAAGGACGCTGGCGCTCAGGACGTCATCAAGGCCGCCATCACCGACGCCAAGCAGGCAGCTGCCAAGTGCGTTGCAGTCCGCAAGGACGGCGTGGCTGTCGACATCGACGGCGATTACACCGAAACCCTGGCCCGTATCTCTGCCAACAAGACCGGCCTCGGTGTTTTTGGTCTCGCTTTCTATGAAAACAACGCCGACAAGCTGAAGGTTGCCACCGTCAACGGCGTTGCTCCGTCCACGGAAACGATTTCCTCGGGCAAGTATCCGGTTTCCCGCCCGCTGTTCTTCTATGTCAAGAAGGCTCATCTCGGCGTTATCCCGGGCCTGAAGGAATATGTGGAATTCTTCGTCTCCGACGACATGGTCGGTCCTGAAGGCCCGCTGGCCGAATACGGCCTCGTAGCGGCTCCGGACGCTCAGCGCGAGCAGGTTCGCAAGGACTTTGCCGCTGGCAAGACGATGTAATGCCAAGAGCCGGCGCCGCGAAGGTGGCGCCGGCTTCCTTGTTGCCGGGGTTGGGATATCCGGCTGGCAAGCGGGCTTGTTGCTGTGATTGTTGCGCAGGCGCGGCGGCGAATGCGATCGGCTCCGATGGGCGGAGCTGGGCGGTGATGGATTGCCGCCGAAGGCGGTACGCCGGGGGATCTTGATGAGTACATCATTGATATTGTTGATTGTGGCGATGGTCGGCCTCGCCGGCTACGTGATCGGGGCGCGGCGCTCGCTGGCTGTCGGTGGAGGACTTTCCTCCAAGCTCCATTCGCGGCCCGGCTACTATGGGTCCTTCGTGGCCGTATGGGCCATCGTTCCTGCTGTTTTTGTCCTTTTCATCTGGCTGGTTGCCAGTCCGACCTATATCAGTTCCTCGATACGCGGTGCCTTTCCTGATGAGGTGAAGGCGCAGTCCGAAGCAGAGCAGGGACTGGCGTTCGGGATGATCACGTCGATCGCCCGCGGAATGAACGTTCTGAGCCTCGAAGAAATCGACCGGGTCGGCAGCAATCCCGTCGACCTGCGCTCGGCGCTTGGTGCCAAGGGTGTTCCGCTCGCCGGAGACCCGCAGCCCTACATGGTCGAGGCTGCCGGCAACCTGAACACCATGACCTATGCCAGCCGCCTGGCGATGACCGCCGCGGTGCTGGCGATTTCCGGGCTGGGCGCCGCTTTCGCCTACCGTCAGATCGCGCCGCGCTTCCGTGCTCGCAACCGGGTGGAGAAGGTGATCCTTGTCAGCCTGGTTGTTGCATCCTCCATCGCGATCCTGACGACTGTCGGCATCGTCTTGTCCATGCTGACGGAAGCAACGCGCTTCTTTACGCATGTGCCGGCCTGGGAGTTCTTCTTCGGTACCGTTTGGGACCCGCGTTTCGCCGCGGCTGGCTCGGGGGGCTCGGAGGGTCAGTTCGGGTTGATCCCGCTCTTGCTCGGCACGCTCTATATCGGCTTTGTCGCTATGCTTTTCGCCGTGCCGATCGGTCTCTTCTCGGCAATCTACATGGCCGAATATGCCTCGCCGAAGGTGCGGTCGGTGGCCAAGCCGCTGCTGGAAGTCCTCGCCGGTATTCCGACCATCGTCTACGGCTTCTTCGCCCTGACGACCGTTGGCCCGTTCCTCAGGGATCTGTCTTCGCAGCTGAACGGGCTTGTGACCGGTGACTATTCGAACTTCATTCAGGCCCAGAGCGTTCTGACAGCCGGCTTCGTCATGGGTATCATGCTGATCCCATACGTCTCGTCGCTGTCGGACGACATCATCACCGCCGTACCCCGCGCCCTGCGCGACGGTTCCCTCGGCCTCGGCGCCACCCGGTCGGAAACCATCAAGCGTGTTATCCTGCCGGCCGCGCTGCCCGGTATCGTCGGGGCACTGCTGATGACCGCCTCGCGTGCGGTTGGCGAAACCATGATCGTAGTTCTTGCCGCCGGCGTTGCTGCCCGCATCCAGCTCAACCCCTTCGAGCCGATGACGACGGTGACCGTCAAGATCGTCAACCAGCTGACCGGCGACCTCGAATTCACGTCGCCGCAGACACTGGTGGCCTTCGCGCTCGGCATTACGCTCTTTGCCATCACGCTTTGCCTCAACATCTACGCGCTTTACATCGTGCGCAAATATCGGGAGCAGTACGAATGACCGATGTGGTTTCTCCCGTCTCAGGTATTCCCAAGGCCAAGTCCGGCCGCAGGGATATCGGCATCAAGCGCCGCTACGCCGCCGAGCGCCGGTTCAGGACTTATGGTATCGCCGCTCTTTCCTTCGGCATCATCTTCCTGATGATTCTCCTCTGGTCGGTCGTCTCCAAGGGCTACACCGCCTTCCAGCAGACGATGATCACGATACCGGTCGAATTCTCCGAGCAGGTCATCGATCCGCAGAACGAGCGCGCCACCAATCCCCAGAAGCTGCTGACGGCTAATTATCCGGTCGTCGCCCGCAATTCGCTTGCCAAGGCGCTCGGCGTCAGCGTCGATGACCGGGTGAAGATCCGCGCTGTCGGCCAGTTGCTGTCGGATGGCGTCCGTACCCAGCTTCGCGACATGGTCGTTGCCAACCCGGCGATCATCGGAACGACACAGAACATCACCTTGCTGGCGGCCGGTGATATCGATTCTGCCTTCAAGGGCCAGATCAATCTCTCCGTTGCCGAAGAAAACCGCAAGGTATCGGACCTGCAGGTGACCTGGATGAACCAGCTCGCCGAAACCGGCGTGCTCGCCAAACACTTCAACACCGGCATCTTCGTTAACGGCGCGTCGAGCCGTCCGGAAGCCGCCGGCGTCGGCGTCGCGCTGATCGGCTCGTTCTATATGATGATGATCGTGCTGGTCCTGTCGCTGCCGATCGGCGTCGCTGCCTCGATCTATCTCGAGGAGTTCGCACCGAAGAACAAGTTCACGGACTTGATCGAAGTGAACATCAACAATCTCGCGGCGGTCCCGTCTATCGTCTACGGCTTGCTGGGCCTTGCCGTGTTCGTCAACTTCATGGGCCTGCCTCGCTCCGCATCCCTGGTCGGCGGCCTGGTGCTGACCCTCATGACCCTGCCGACGATCATCATCGCGACGCGAGCCGCACTGAAGGCGGTGCCGCCGTCGATCCGGGCGGCCGCCCTTGGTCTCGGTGCGTCGAAGATGCAGACCATCTTCCACCACGTCCTGCCGCTCGCCATGCCTGGCATCCTGACTGGCACCATCATCGGGCTTGCTCACGCACTCGGCGAGACGGCCCCGCTGCTTTTGATCGGCATGGTGGCATTCGTGGCCAACTATCCGACGACGCCGCTCGATCCTTCGACGGCGCTGCCGGTCCAAATCTACATGTGGGCGAACGAGGCGGAACGTGCGTTCGTCGAGCGTACCTCTGGAGCGATCATCATTCTGCTCCTGTTCCTCATCGTAATGAATGTTGGCGCAATTCTCTTGCGGCGACGCTTTGAGCGGCGCTGGTAGAAGGAGTAGGACACGATGAATATGATGTCAGAAGCAGCAGTCGAAAAGGCCCTGGATCAGAAGATGAACGATGCTTCCTACAAGATGATCGGCAAGGACGTGTCGGTCTATTACGGAGAAAAGAGAGCGCTTTTCGACGTTAACCTGAACGTCCGGGAAAACACGGTCACTGCCCTCATCGGCCCTTCCGGCTGCGGCAAGTCCACATTCCTGCGCTGCCTCAACCGTATGAACGATACGATCGAGAACTGCCGCGTCACCGGCAGGATCACCCTCGATACCGACGATATCTATGACCAGAATATCGACGTCGTTGAGTTGCGCGCCCGCGTCGGCATGGTTTTCCAGAAGCCGAACCCGTTCCCGAAGTCGATCTACGAGAACATTTCCTACGGCCCGCGCATCCATGGTCTTGCCAGAAACAAGACCGACATGGATCAGATCGTCGAAGCGAGCCTCCAGCGTGCGGGCCTCTGGACCGAGGTTAAGGATCGTCTGCACGAATCCGGCACCGGTCTCTCCGGCGGACAGCAGCAACGTCTGTGCATCGCCCGTGCGGTGGCCGTTTCGCCGGAAGTGATCCTGATGGATGAACCCTGCTCGGCGCTCGATCCTATTGCAACCGCCAAGGTCGAGGAGCTGATCCACGAACTGCGGGCCAACTATACGATCGTTATCGTGACGCATTCGATGCAGCAGGCAGCTCGCGTGTCGCAGCGCACCGCCATGTTCCACCTGGGGCAGCTTGTCGAAGAAAACGATACCGACAAGATGTTCACCAATCCGGACGACCAGCGCACTCAAGATTACATCATGGGCCGTTTCGGCTGATCCGCCGACTGCGCCGCCTGACAACCCAATTTCGAGGACTAGACGATGGCATCGACCCATATCCTGTCGGCCTATGACGACGAACTGAAATATCTGAGCCGCCGCATCTCCGAAATGGGCGGGCTTGCAGAACAAATGTGCGGCGATGCCGTGCGCGCGCTGGTCAATTCGGACTCGGCACTTGCCCAGAAGGTCATCTCGGATGACGTCATCCTGGATCATGCCGAACGCGAAATCCAGGACAAGGCCATCGTCACGATCGCCAGACGCCAGCCCATGGCTGCGGATCTGCGTGAGATCGTCGGTACCCTGCGCATCGGCGCCGACCTCGAGCGCGTCGGCGATCTTGGCAAGAACACCGCCAAGCGCGTCATCGCCGTCCAGGGCACCGGCGTGCCGCGCAAGCTTGCGCGCGGCATCGAGCATCTCTCTGATCTGGCGCTTGTTCAGCTCAAGGAAGTGCTGGATGTCTACGCCAGCCGCTCGGCCGAAAAGGCCGAAGCGATCCGCATCCGCGACGAAGAGATCGACGCGATGTACACCTCGCTGTTCCGGGAACTCCTCACCTATATGATGGAGGATCCGCGAAACATCACCACCTGCACGCATCTTCTGTTCTGCGCCAAGAACATCGAGCGCATCGGCGATCACGCCACCAACATCGCCGAGACGATCTACTACATGACGACGGGCGCCCAGCTGGAAGGCGAGCGCCCGAAGGACGATACGTCGAATACGCTGGGTGCGATCACCGAATGACGGAATGCTGACGGAGCAGAGCTGAGATGCTGCCAAAAATTGCTGTGGTGGAAGATGAAGAAGCACTGAGCGTGCTTCTTCGCTACAACCTGGAAGCTGAAGGTTATGAGGTCGAGACGATCCTGCGCGGCGACGAAGCCGAAATCAGGCTCCAGGAACGGACCCCGGATCTCCTGATCCTCGACTGGATGCTGCCCGGCGTCTCGGGCATCGAGCTTTGCCGCCGTTTGCGCATGCGTTCGGAGACCGAGCGCCTGCCGATCATCATGCTGACCGCCCGCGGCGAGGAAAGCGAACGCGTTCGTGGCCTCGCGACCGGTGCGGACGACTATGTGGTGAAGCCGTTTTCGACGCCGGAACTCATGGCGCGCGTCAGGGCCATGCTGCGGCGTGCCCGACCGGAAGTGCTGTCCAGCGTGCTGCGCTGCGGCGACATCGAGCTCGATCGCGAGACGCATCGTGTGCATCGCAAGAGCCGGGAGGTCCGCCTCGGACCGACGGAATTCCGCCTGCTGGAGTTCCTGATGGCCTCGCCAGGTCGGGTGTTTTCCCGCTCCCAGCTCCTGGATGGCGTCTGGGGGCACGATATCTACGTGGATGAGCGCACGGTTGACGTGCATGTCGGGCGTCTACGCAAGGCGCTTAACTTCTCCAACATGCAGGATGTCATCCGCACGGTTCGCGGCGCCGGTTATTCGATGGAATCCTGAATACCAACCGTTGGGGCGCTGTCCGTTCAGCCGGTTTTGCTGGTCGGGTCGGCCACGGCCTTGGATTCCGGTGACCCCTTGAAGCGCAAGAAGATCGACAGCACCACGAGCACCGCGGTCGACAGGAATTCCGACTGCCAGTTCTGGAAGGATTCGAACCAGAATTGTGCGTCTCCAAGATATTGCCAGAAAGGCATTGTCGGCTGCCCGTGCATGGCCGCTTCCACATTGGCAGCTTCGAAGCTGTAGCGAAGATGCAGCACAAATGTGAGCAGGAACAGCAGGCCGAGCGCAATCCCGAGTGAATAGGAATAGAGCCCGCGAATGAGAGGGCCTGCCTTTACCGGCCACGGCGCCTCAGGGTCGTTAAGATGCTTGAGCGGATCCTCGTCCTGCGGGCTGGGCTCATCCGGGTCCCTCGATTCCGCCGAGCCTTTTTGATAGAGCATCGCCGTCAGCATCACATAGGCGGACATCTGCAGGAATTCGCTTTCCCAGTTCTCGAAGATGGCGGAGAGGAAATGTCCGGAGGTGAGATAGCTCGCAGCCGAGAGTGCCGCCTGCCCGTGCTCGGTGAGTTCGTCGTTGTGAACGCTCCACCCGGAAATAAACGTACCGCCGACAGTGGCGAGTGCCGCCACCATCAGCACGATCGTCAGACCGTTAGCCCGCAGGAAAGACATGATCGAACCTTCAAACCGTGATGCGGATACCCGCATCAACGGCTGACGACATAGAACGTTCCACGCCAGTTCTGCTAGCAAAAACAGAGCGTTGCCCTATGATCGTGCGTGGGTTGGCGTCCATGCTGACGCGTCGAGGGATCGTTATCCCGCGGTAGCTTCCTTGGACCATTCCGGCAGCGGAAACAGCCGGTCGTAGGCCCAGTTGAAGACGAAGGCATAGATCACGTAGAAGACCGCGAAGGATATATCCATCGTCAGTGCGTGAATGAGACTCACGTCGAGATACCAGGCGATCAGCGGCAGCAGTACGATAAGCAGACCGAGTTCGAACAGTATCGCATGTGCTATGCGCACGGCAGCGCTCTTTTGCGTGCTGCCGATCAGCCGCCGCATCAGGTGGTCGAAACCGATATTGTAGAGATAGTTCCATCCCGTCGCCAGGGTGGCAGAGCCAACCCCCACGATCCCGATATCTTCGACCGGCATGTCGAAAGCTAGAGCGCCGAGTGGCGTGATAAGAGCGAGCCCGATCAATTCGAAGCTGATCGCGTGCCGGATGCGGTCGAGTGTGGAGCGCATGATAACCTCCAAGGAGCCTTTATCTAAAAGCCCTTTGTTCGGCCGGGTCGTCCCGGAGTGATGCCCATGAGGGGGAGGTCGTCCTCGCACCCATTGAGATAGGCGCTGAAGAGCGGTGAGGCAAGCTCTGGCGGGCATAGCTGCCATGCAAAACGAAAAAAGCGGGCCGCAGCCCGCTTCAACTCCCGTCTCGGGATATAGTCTTATGCCCGGGCAGCAGCCCTGCGGCGATCATGGATCGGCTGATAGGCAAGCCGAGCGTGGTAGCTGCAATAGGGCGAGGAATCCGGAGATTCGCAACCGCAGAAATGGAAGTCTTCCTTCAGCGGGTCGCCGACGGGCCACTTGCAGGTACGTTCCGTGAGCTCGGTCAGCACGAGGCGGCGGGAGATCGGCACCACCACGTTGGAAGCGGGGCGATATTCCATCTCCTCGAAGGCTTCGACTTCGATCTCTTCCTTAACCACGGTCGCGCCGACAGCACGGGCAACTGTCCGGGTCGCGACGCGGGATGCATAATTCGGGGCCCGAGGCGCTGAAGTCGTCCGCTTGGCCGCGGTGCGGCCCGTAGCGACAGTGCCTCCAGCTTTCGCGCGGCCCGGCAGGCTGAGGCGATGCACCTTGCCGATCACGGCATTGCGGCTTACGCCTCCGAGTTGAGCGGCGATCTGGCTGGCGCTCAGACCTTCCGACCACAGTCTCTTGAGTTTCTCGACACGCTCGTCTGTCCAATTCATGCCCGTTCTCCGCCTTTGAACGTTATCGGCATGCAGAATCCTTCCACCTTTGCCGCAGACATCATTCCGCAGCACACACTACATATATGTTTGAGGTGACTAGTTCCGCCGCATGCAGTCTAGTAATTGATCTTTAACCTAGTGTGAGGCTGACTCCGTGGCAAGAGTCGCAGGATTCGCAGAGAATCGATTTCTTGGTTTTCCCCAACTTGCTGTCGGGAAGAGTCATTTTTGTCACATGGGCGGGCGCCGCCTGTTTTCGGTTGTAGCCCGGCAGAACGCCGAGCTTTATTGACATCCGGGGCCTAAACATCGATACTGCAGCTGGCCGCCCATTGGGCGGCATTTTTAATTTTTCAGGCTCGTTTGTCGGGTCTTTTGAACTGCCTAGAGGAGTGATGTCGCCATGGCTGAAGCCACGCTTTTCGACACCTTTGCCCGGGCCCCGTTGCGTTTTGAACGTGGCGAGGGCGTATGGCTCGTGACGGAAGGCGGGGAGCGATATCTCGACTTCGGCGCCGGCGTTGCCGTCAATTCTCTGGGGCATGCTCATCCGCATCTCGTCGAGGCGTTGAAGGCGCAGGCGGAGAAGGTCTGGCATACGTCGAACCTTTATGAAGTGCCGGGTCAGGAGACGCTGTCCCGCCGCCTGACCGACAATTCCTTCGCGGACAAGGTGTTCTTCACGAATTCCGGAGCCGAGGCGCTGGAATGCGCCATCAAGACGGCCCGCCGCTATCAATATGTGAAGGGCCACCCCGAGAGGTTCCATATCGTCACGTTCGAGGGCGCGTTCCACGGCCGCACGCTGGCGACCATCGCCGCTGGCGGACAGGCAAAATATCTTGAGGGCTTCGGTCCCAAGGTTGAAGGTTTCGACCAGGTTCCCTTTGGCGATCTCGCTGCCTTGAACGCGGTGGTCGGCGAAAAGACGGCCGCGATCCTCATCGAACCTATCCAGGGCGAGGGCGGCATTCGTCCTGTACCCAAGGAATTCCTGCAGGCGCTGCGCAAGATTTGCGACGACAACGGCATCCTCCTTGTCTTTGACGAGGTGCAGTGCGGTGTCGCCCGTACTGGCAAGCTGTTTGCTTATGAATGGTCGGGCGTGACGCCGGATATCATGGCGCTTGCCAAGGGTATCGGCGGCGGCTTCCCGCTCGGCGCCTGCCTGGCGACGGCTGAAGCGGCATCCGGCATGACCGCCGGCACCCACGGCACGACCTACGGCGGCAATCCGCTTGCCATGGCAGTCGGCAACGCGGTGATGGATGTCGTCCTCGAAGAGGGCTTCCTCGATCATGTTCGCGACGTCTCGCTGGTTTTCCGTCAGGGTCTGGCCAGTCTCAAGGACCGCTTCCCCGAGATCATCGAGGAAATTCGCGGCGAGGGCCTGCTGCTCGGCATGAAGGCGAAAGTCCCGGCGGGCGATCTGGTCGGTGCAATGCGTGGCGAGCGCCTGTTGGGTGTTCCGGCTGGCGACAACGTCGTGCGCCTGCTGCCGCCGCTTACGGTTACCGCGGAGGAGGCCCGAGAAGGGCTTGCCCGTATCGAAAAGGCAGCGGAAAAGCTTTCCGCGTCGTTGATGAAAAAATCGGCCTGAGAGGGTAGGAAGGGGGCGCCGTTTCTGGTTCCCTCTCGACAGGGAACCAAAATGGCATCACCGAAGCATTTTCTTGATTTTTCTGCCGTTTCCTCCGCAGACCTGCGCGTGATCCTGGAAGACGCCAAGACCCGCAAACAGGCGACCAAGGCCGGGACGGCGGGAAAACCTCTGGCTGGCAAGATGCTGGCGATGATCTTCGAGAAGCCGTCCACCCGCACCCGCGTCTCCTTCGATGTCGGCATGCGTCAGCTCGGCGGGGAAACCCTTTTCCTCTCCGGCACGGAAATGCAGCTCGGTAGAGCCGAAACGATCGGCGATACCGCGAAGGTTCTTTCCCGTTATGTCGATGCGATCATGATCCGCACCACCGATCATTCTCGCCTGCTGGAGCTTGCCGAACACGCAACCGTACCGGTCATCAACGGCCTGACGGATGATACGCATCCCTGCCAGATTATGGCCGACCTGATGACGTTCGAAGAACATCGCGGCCCGGTCGCGGGGAAGACGTTCGCCTGGACGGGTGATGGCAACAATGTGCTCCATTCCTTTGTCGAGGGGGCCGCGCGGTTCGGCTATCGCATGAACATGGCCGTGCCGATGGGATCCGAACCGCATGACAAGTTTCTGAACTGGGCACGCAACAACGGCGGCGAAATCATGCTGTGCCACGATGCCGAACGGGCTGTCGCGGGTGCCGATCTCGTCGTCACCGACACCTGGGTTTCCATGAACCAGGAGCACAAGGCTCGCGGTCACAACGTTTTCCAACCCTTCCAGGTCAATGGCGAATTGATGAAGCGGGCGGATGAGAACGCGCTCTTCATGCACTGCCTGCCCGCCCACCGAGGCGAGGAAGTCACCGATGAAGTCATCGACGGGCCGCAATCGGTCGTCTTCGATGAAGCGGAAAATCGGCTGCACGCCCAGAAATCCATCCTCGCCTGGTGTTTCGGCGCCGTCTGAATGCCGTCACCGGCCAAATCTTGATTTTCAGAAGAGCCGGGCCCATCTACCGGCTATCATTTGCGCCGTGTTTTCAGACGACCGGCGTTTCAACACACTTCGTCGACGTCTTTTCCTCCGGCCTGAGGTTCCGCTCTGGCCGGCGCTTGTGTAAAAGTTGTAAGGGCTCGGCGCGAAGGAGCGAAGTCATGGCGGAAGCGACTGTGAACCTGAACGATCTTCATTTTGCCGGAGACGACCGGGTCGTTCCCTTCCAGGTAGAAGGGCTCGATGTGCGCGGACGCGCCGTGCAGCTCGGTCCGTTGCTGAACACTATTCTCGGCCGTCACGAATATCCGGGGCCGGTTGCCCGGCTGTTGGCGGAGGCGATCGTGCTGACCGCTCTGCTCGGTACGTCCTTGAAGTTCGATGGCAAATTTACCGTTCAGACCAAGGGCGACGGCCCGGTCGATCTATTGGTTGCGGATTTTTCGACGCCCGACAGTCTGCGCGCTTATGCCCGTTATGACGAAGACGCGCTGGCCGACGCGATCAAGGACGGCCGCACCTCTCCGCCGGAGCTTCTGGGGCAGGGCGTGTTGGCGTTCACCATCGATCAGGGTCGCGGCATGCAGCCCTATCAGGGCATCGTGCCGCTCGACGGCTCGTCGCTTGAAGAGATCGCCGGCGTCTATTTCCGCCAGTCGGAGCAGATCCCCACGAAGGTACGCCTCGGGGTCGCCGAGCTCTTCGACCGGGATGCGGAGGGCAAGCCACGCCATAACTGGCGGGCCGGCGGCCTGGTCGCGCAGTTTCTGCCCCAGGCGCCGGAGCGCATGCGGCAGCCGGATCTGCATGGCGGTGATGGCGACGAACGTGACACCGAAGTGATCGACGACGCCTGGAACGAAGCACGTTCGCTGGTGGAAACGATCGATACGGACGAATTGACCGACCCGCAGGTCGCAATCGAACGGCTGCTTTTCCGCCTTTTCCATGAGCGCGGCGTTCGCGTCTACGCGCCGCAAACGGTCCATGATCGCTGCAGCTGTTCGCGCGACAAGATCAAAAGCGTCTTGAACGGGTTCACGGCCGAAGAGATTGAAGCAAGCCAGGAGGACGGCCATATCGCCGTCACCTGCGAATTCTGCTCGACCACCTATCACTACGAAGTGGCGGAATTCGCCGCGGCCTGAACGAGCCGCTTTGAAGTCATGCAATGCGGCGGTTCCGTCCTGCACGGAACCGCCGCATTTTTTTTGATTTTCAAGCCGCGCGGCGTGAGCCGGAGGCAGTCGATTGGCGGTAGGCGCCTGCCGCAGAGAGGCGGAACTGGCCGAGCATTTCGGTCAGGCTCCGGGCCTCGCTTGCCAGCGCTGCACTTGCCGCCGTCGACTCTTCAACCATCGCGGCGTTCTGCTGGGTGCCTTGATCCATCGTGTTGACGGCGGTGTTGATCTCCTGCAGGCCGAGCGACTGCTCGCGTGATGCCTCGGCGATCGCCTGGACGTGGCGGTTGATCTCCTGGACTTCGCCGACGATTTTTTGCAGCGCAGTCCCGGTCTGCACCACCAGATCCACGCCCGACTGTACCTGCTGGCTGGAAGCGGTGATCAGGGTCTTGATTTCCTTGGCAGCATTTGCCGAACGGGAGGCAAGTTCGCGAACCTCCTGGGCGACGACCGCGAAACCCTTGCCGGCATCGCCCGCACGAGCGGCTTCCACCCCTGCGTCGAGCGCGAGGAGGTTGGTCTGGAAGGCGATGTCGTCGATCACGCCGATGATGTTGGCGATCTCGTTCGATGACTTTTCGATATGCCGCATGGCGTCGATGGCGTCGTTGACGACCTTGCCGCGGAGACTTCCGCACCGCCCTTGGTCCGCAGCACCAGATGGCTTGCTTCTTCAGCGCGCTTGGCCGCGTCCTTGACGGTCGTGGTGATTTCCTCCAGAGCAGCGGCGGTCTCCTCGACCGAGGCGGCCTGCTGTTCCGTACGTTTTGCCAGGTCGTCGGCCGCGTTCAGCAGTTCGGTGGCGCCGGCATTGATCGCGGAGGCGTTGGTGCCGACGCTGTTCATCGCCTGGTTCAGCTTATCGACCGAATTGTTGAAGTTGCGGCGGAGATTGTCCATCTGACCCTGGAAAGGCGTCTCGATGCGGTAGGCAAGGTCGCCGTCGGACAGGCGGTTGAGCGCCGCGCCCAGTTCATCGACCGCATGCTGCACGCAAGCCGCTTCCTTTGCCTTTTCGGCGTCGCGCTGGAGCCGTTCCGTCTCGCCCATCTGACGGGTGGAATCGGCCTCCTGGGCAAGTTTGGTGCGCTCGATGGCGTTGGCACGGAAGATCGCGACGGCAGCGGCCATCTGGCCGATCTCGTCGGCTCGGTCGATGCCTTCGATCTCCTCGCTCGTTTGGCCCTCCGCAAGCGTCGTCATCCGGGCGCGAAGACGCGCCATGGGCGCGGTGATGCCGGCATGCGATACGTAGGTTGCCAGCGCGATGCTGAGCACCACGCCGATGCTCAACGCAACGATGCTGGTGGTGATCGTCGAGTGGACCGACGCGGACATCCTGTCGCCACCCGACGTCAGCAAATCCATCATCACGGTATTGTTGGAACCCGTTTCGGACGACATCTGTTTCAGGAGTTCATCGTTCTGCGTAAGGATCTCCTGAACCGCAGCCTTGTCGCCCGCGGCAGACAGCTCGATTGCCTTGTCGAAATTGGTCTTCACCGCGCCGACGATCGCCAGGATCTTCGCCATCGCCTCCTTCCGGCTCGGCACCATTTCGCCGATCATCTGGAAGCGCTCCATGGCAGTCTTGAAGTCGCCGTTGACCTTGTCCTTCATCGGCTGATAGTTCGGTGCGGTCGGAGGAACTTCCATAAGGCGACCAGCCATGGAAACGGCGGTCCAGATGCCCGCTGCGGCGCGTGCTCCGAGCACAGCAGCCTTGCTCTCATTGGTGATGAAGCCGTGATAGGTTTGGTTCGCCTGGCTGAACCGCAGCGAGATATAGCCGAGGCCTGAAAGGGAGATCAGCCCAAGCAGGAGCAATACGGAGAGAATCTTCGCCTTGATTCCAATTCTTGCAAGCATGGAAGTTCCTTGTCGCCCATGTCGTCGGTGCCGACGACCACAGGACAGTGGTTTGGGAATGGGGGAGGGAAATGCCTCAGGCAGGCTGGTGACGAGCGCATCATGCGAGCGGCGGTGCCGCTTCGTTCATTTTGAATAAATTGCACAAAAATTAAGATAAGGCTAAATTTGCCCTGATGACGATCGCATCTTTGGGAGGCGGACAAAGGTCCGGCCCGCGGCGTGAGAAACCGGATGCCCAGGTGCCGTCCTTTGCGCCGTCCAGCGAGGACGGCCCCTAGTTGAGAACGCGCATGAGGCCTGGGGAATCCAGCGAAAAGGCGGGAATTGTCACCTGGAAAGTCTCGCCCTCATCGGTCTGCATGTCGTAATGGCCGAACATCATGCCCGAGGGCGTGTCGAGCGGGCAGCCGGATGAATATTCATAGGAGTCGCCGGGTTCCAGTCGCGGCTGCTCACCGATGACCCCGGGGCCTTCCACCTCATCGACCAGACCGTTCTGGTCGGTGATGTGCCAGTAGCGATGAACGAGCCGAACGGTCAGGGACGAATGGTTCTCGATGACGATGCGGTAACCCCAGACATAGCGGCTCTCTTCCGGATTGGATTGCTCCTCCAGATAGTAGGGCTCGACGGCAACTTCTATGTCTCTTGTACGGGCGCGATACATGCGGCACCTGAGAATGGTTACTTAGTCGATATTGTACAGAGCGGCGGAAACGTCAAGAATTCTCGCGGTTTGAACAAGCGAGTGTGAGCGTTTCTTGAAGTTAGGGATAACTAAGTTGGTAAATCCGGCAAGACCGGATTTACCATAACTGCGTCAGGCCGAAATCCTGGAAAGTGCCTTGGCGAAGTCCTCGATCAGGTCCTCTGTGTCCTCGATGCCGGCGGACAGGCGGACGGTGCCGGCCGAAATCCCGAGTTCTGCGCGAGCCTCATCCGTCAGGTTCTTGTGGGTCGTGGTGGCCGGATGGGTGATCAGGCTCTTGGAGTCGCCGAGATTGTTGGAAATCCGGACGATCTCCAGCGCGTTCTGCAGCTTGAAGGCTGCCTCCTTGCCGCCCTTCAGCTCGAAGCAGACAAGCGTCGAACCGCCCGTCATCTGCCTGGCGATGATATCGGCCTGCGGATGATCCTTGCGGCCGGGATAGATAACCCGCGCAACCTGTTTCTGTTCGGCGAGGAAGTCGGCGATCCCCGACGCGCTCTCCGTCTGCTGCTTGACCCGCAACGGCAGCGTCTCGATGCCCTTCAGCAGCGTCCAGGCGTTGAACGGCGACATGGCCGGCCCGGTGTGGCGGAAATAGTCATGCAGGTTTTCGTCGATCCACGCCTTGTCGGAAAGCACGACGCCGCCGAGGCAACGGCCCTGGCCGTCGATATGCTTGGTCGCCGAATAGACGACGATATGCGCGCCAAGCTCCAGCGGCTTCTGGAAGAGCGGGGTCGCAAACACGTTGTCGACGACGACCTTGGCGCCGATCTGGTTGGCGAGCCTGGCAACGCCGGCAATGTCGATCACTTCGAGGGTCGGGTTGGTCGGGCTTTCCAGGAAGAACACCTTGGTCTTCGGCGTGATCGCCTTTTCCCAGTTTTCGAGGTAGCGGCCGTCGACCAGCGTGCATTCGATGCCGTATTTCGGAGCGAGCGTCTCGACCACCCAGCGGCAGGAGCCGAAGAGAGCGCGCGCCGCGACGATATGGTCGCCTGCCTTCAGCTGGCAGAGGATCGCGGCGGTGACGGCGGCCATGCCCGACGCCGTGGCGCGCGCATCTTCGGCGCCTTCCAGCACGCACATGCGCTTTTCGAACATGTCATTGGTGGGGCTGCCGTAACGGGCGTAGATGAAGCCGTCGGTCTCACCCTTGAAGCGTGCTTCCGCCGCTTCCGACGTGTCATAAACGAAACCCTGGGTCAGGAAGATCGCTTCCGAGGTTTCGCCATATTGCGAGCGCAGCGTGCCGCCATGTACGAGCTGAGTTGCCGGGCGCCATTTGTTAGTCATGCGTGTCCCCATCAAGAACAAAAAAACCGGTCGCAAAAGCAGACCGGTTTCGCACCCGGTCTTTTTAGCCACTTATTTAACGTGGCTGCAAGCCGACCGGCCAAATCACCACGGGATAAGAGTGGCATAGCGCCGCGTCCCGCTTGCGTCAATGGCTCGCATTTGGTTTTGTCGCCTCGAAACTTGAGAGAGACATGATGGCTCGCGAAACAGGAATTCTGGCGGACCGCGAAATCGCGGCGCTTTTCGACAGTGGACGGCTGATCTCGGAGCGCGAGCTCGATCGGGACCAGATCCAGCCGGCGAGCCTCGACCTGCGCCTGGGCGCCAAGGCTTTTCGCGTCCGCGCGAGCTTCATGCCCGGCCCGACGAGCCTCGTTTCCGACAAGCTCGATCGCCTCAAGCTGCATGTCATCGACCTTTCCGAAGGAGCGGTTCTGGAAACCGGCTGCGTCTACATCGTGCCGCTGATGGAACGCCTCGACCTGCCGGCCACTATGTCGGCCTCGGCCAATCCGAAAAGCTCGACCGGCCGTCTAGATATCTTCACCCGAGTGATCACCGACTACGCCCAGGAGTTCGACAAGATCCCGACCGGCTATTCCGGTCCGCTCTATCTCGAGATTTCGCCCCGCACTTTTCCGATCGTCGTTCGCCGCGGCTCGCGCCTGTCGCAGATCCGGTTCCGGGTGGGCAATGCTCTTTTGAGCGAGCCGGAATTGCTGCAGCTCCACAAGGACGAGGTACTCGTAGCCGCAAGCAACCCGAATGTCTCAGGCGGCGGTATCGCCCTGTCGATCGAGCTTACCGGCGACAAGGAAGGCCTGATCGGTTATCGCGGCAAGCATCACACGGCTGTCGTCGACGTCGACAAGAAAGCCCAGCACGACATCTTCGATTTCTGGGAACCGCTCTATAGCCGCGGCCGTAACGAACTCATTCTCGATCCGGACGAATTCTACATCCTCGTCTCGCGCGAGGCGGTTCATGTACCGCCGCTCTATGCGGCCGAGATGACGCCTTTTGATCCGCTGGTGGGTGAATTCCGCGTCCACTATGCAGGTTTCTTCGATCCCGGTTTCGGCCATGAAGCCGCCGGCGGCCGAGGCAGCCGCGCGGTGCTCGAGGTTCGCAGCCACGAGGTGCCCTTCATCCTGGAGGACGGCCAGATCGTCGGGCGGCTGGTCTATGAGCACATGCAGGAAAAGCCGGAAGGTCTTTATGGAACGGGTATGGGGTCCAACTATCAGGCGCAGGGCCTGAAGCTCTCGAAGCATTTTCGCGCCTGAGCCACAGGGCACCGCTTGACAGCCGGCCTCATCTGTTGAAAGTCTCGACTTGTCCTTCTACGGATGCAGCTGCCCCGAAACCGGTTCTCGCTCTGGGGCGGCATGCGAAAAGCGGGTGTAGCTCAATGGTAGAGCAGCAGCTTCCCAAGCTGAATACGAGGGTTCGATTCCCTTCACCCGCTCCAGCTTCATCCTTCAGATCAGTCTGCTCCATGCCGGGTTCCATTCCAGCCCCTCGGCCAGTTCCACGTAGATCGGGTGTTGCTAGGGACCGCGGCTCTTGGGCTCTTGCTCTCGGCCATGCGAAAGGCCGCTTCCGGCTCCATTTCCTCGCCGGGGAAAATCATGTCGGCTTCCGAAGGTTCGGCCACCTTGCGGATGAAGCCGCGGATCTGGTCGCCTGAATGGTAGAACGTGATGATCAGAGCGCCGGGAGCCGGATCGGCTCCACTATAGCGGTAGTAGGTATGCATCTCACGCCTCCATTGTCAGAGTCAGCTATCTGACGTCCGGAGGCCCGGAAATGTTCCCCATATAACTCTCAGAAAAGCGACCGTATCTTGTGCAGCACATGTCTGCGGATGCGATAGTTCGTCTTCCCGCGGGCATCTCGCCAGGCCATCTTGAATATCTTCCGGCGCGTGTTCCAGGAAAGAGGTGGAAGCTTGTCGACGACGCGATAGCATCCGACCGCGTAAAGCCAGCGCTGCTGGATCTTGTGGGTGATGGATTTCGCCGCGTAGAGCTGTTCGGATTCCGAGCCGCGGAAAAAGATATACATCGGCCCGTCCACCCAGACGATCAGGTCACGCATGACGAATTCGGCAACGGCATAAGAGGCTGCGCACCACGGACCACCGAGAGCCGGCCATCTTTCCAGCAGGATCTCCGCGCCGCCTGCCGACCTGTAGACCCCGTAGAACCATTCGGAAGGAAACCTCAGGCCGCGCGGCACCTTGCCTTGCGACGCATTCTCCTGAAAATTGAATATGTTCGGTTCCGGTTTCAGTATTTGCGTCTTGTCCGCGTCGATCCGCTCCGACGATCCGACGGCCAGCAGTTTGTCCGGGTTTTGCTCCAGCGCATGGAGCAGCGCGGACAGGTAATCGCTCGTCGATAGATCGTCGCAGGCCCGCAGGCAGAAATATTCGCCCTTCTCGGCGCCGAGCTTGATGCAGAAGATGAAGTTGTAGATCACGCCGAGATGGCGTTCCTGTTCGATGACCTCGAAACGACTGTCTTTGGTGCAGAATTCACGGGCGATTTCCAGCGTTGCGTCCGTGGATTTGTTGTCGACGATGATCGCGCGAAAATCCGAAAAGTCCTGGTCTGCGATGCATTGCAGGCTTTTGCGCATCGTCTGGGCGCCATTGTAGATCGGGAAGACGACGACGAGCTTCGCTTTTTCCATGTTGTTCTTATCCTCGGCGGCCGGGCTGCGCTGCGCATATATCATGCCCGCTGGTAAGCGCAAAAGGCAGGCGGCAGTTGGGCGGGTTGCGCCGAGGACCCTACATTTTCCTGTTGCTGGGTTGGTGCGGCGTCTTGTTCCAGACGAATGGTTTCGACCTCAGTTCCAGGACTGCCTGCCAGGCTGCGACCGACGTCATCAGCCAGTAGAGGGGCACGGCGATCCAGCGCCGGCCGATCAGCCGCTTCTCGTGCTCTATCATCGAGCTCAGCCCCAATGCCAGGAAAACCAGATAGCTGCCGAGAATATTGACCATGTCGATCACGAACAGCGACAGCATCCCGGTCGGGATATCGCCGGTCGGTGCTTCCAGCATGGAATAGGCGCCGATGCCGGCAAAGACGATGACCAGGGGATGCAGGAGCGAGGAGACCAGCATGCCTCCGATCATCAGCTGGAAAGTGCAGAAAGCCTTCAGTCCCATCTCCCGAGCAAGACGGCGGGGGTTGCGCATCAGCACCAGCCAGGTCTGCAGCCAGCCTTTTGGTCAATTGTCCAGAATGGATATGTTGATCCAGCTGCAATGGAAAATATTATTTATCATCAATATGATATAAGAATTTCACCTATAGCGTCGGATTACGGAGATCATATTTGTCCAGCTAAATCCAGTCGATTTGTTGCTATAGTGTTGCTATGCTTGGTTGTCGTTTTAAGGAGAGACTATGAAGAAGGCCCTTACAGCGTTAACGATCGCCGCGCTGAAGCCGACAGCAACGGCTTACTATGTGGGCGACGCCAAGCAAGATGGACTCCGTTTACGTGTTGCGCCTGATGGGAAACTCACGTGGAATGTCACGGTCCGGATCAAACACGGG
The DNA here is from genome assembly GCF_002968635.1 of Neorhizobium alkalisoli. GTDB lineage: Bacteria > Pseudomonadota > Alphaproteobacteria > Rhizobiales > Rhizobiaceae > Neorhizobium > Neorhizobium alkalisoli. Next base: position 135,975 of record NZ_PVBN01000001.1, read on the forward strand.
AAGCTGCTCAGTACTTCTTTGGGCCGATGTGACCACGAAGGGCGAAATGGGCTCGACTTAGCTGGCGCAAGAGAGCGAGCGGCGGCGATCGTAAAAGCAGCAAGGACGGGAACGAACCTTATAGCTGAAGAGCGTGCCAGTCGGGAGGCACGGGAGAACCTGACCAAGACTTCTGCCTTGATCGATAGCTATGGTAAGGATATCGCCAATCCTAATCGTAAGGGAGGAGCGCTACGAACAGCGGAAGAAATTCGTAGGCGTCTCAAGCGTGCACTTGCGGCGAAGCTGACCAATCCGGCGCAATCGTTAACTCGGCGAGACATTTCGTCCCTTCTGGACCCTGTAGCAGTCGAGTTTCCAAGGGAGGCAGAAAAACGTCGACAGGTAATAGACGCGATGTTCAGATGGGGCGTTGCCAAGGGATATGTGGAGACAAACCCTGTCCAAGGATTACCCTCCTACGGCACTGGCGCCCCGCGTGACCGAGTTTTGAGCCGTGATGAAATCAAAAAGCTCTGGCTTTGGTTAGAGGATGGCGCCGACAACATGCCGCCGGACACCATTAGGGTTTTGAAGTTGCAACTTCTGACCGGCGCCCGTGTTGGCGAAATCGCAGGAATCGAGACGTCGGAAATTTGGTTTGAGGGAGGGCGCCTATTTTGGACCCTGCCCGAAGAACGTTCAAAAAATAAAAAGTCCCATACTCGACCATTGGTAGGGCGGGCTCGGTCGATAGTTGAAGGCCTCCTCGAACCCGAACCGAAGGGAGCGCTATTCCGCATACTGGATAAAAGTCGGACACTTAGATCCGACGATATCGGTCTCGCACTGAACCATCGAACGCGCCCGATTCAGCATTTCACGACCCACGACCTCAGGCGTACAGTTGTCTCGGGCCTGGATGAACTTGGCGTCCCGCTTGAAACGATCGCAGCTGTGGTCGGTCATCGGCGGGGAGGAAAGGATACAAGAACCCTCATCAAGCACTACAGTCGTCCCAATCTTGACAGCCGCATCGAAGCGGCATTGCTGATTTGGGATGAACATCTTGACCAGTTGCTGAAATCCTGAGCTGACAATCCCCTATCGAAAACGGAGTCGAAGCAGCTTATCGTCGCGGCGATCTTTTAAAAATGCGCCGGGAGATGATGGGTGAATGGTCGAGCTACGTGAGATCCTTAAATCAAAAGAAGTGAACGATGCCGTTCGAGCGATCGAGGGTCTGCTTTCAAAGCGTGATTGGATAACAAAAGCAGCCACGGAAAAATCTTTCAAAGATCTCGCACTGGGAAAGACGTTTCAGGCTTCAGATGTCTTGAAGATCTTACTTTCTCCCGAACCAAAGTACCCCGGCTTTAAGGAGGTGCTTGCCGCTGGATTTGTTGGCTGGGCACTTTTCCCTGAAACTAATGGGTTGAGCGTCAATTTTATGACCCACGCCATACTGGAGCATCTAGACGACGCTGAGTTGGAAGCGGGCTTCGCAGATCAACCAGTTACTCTAGCTCGAGATATTGTCGCTCGCTATGTGCTCGTGGGTTTTGATTTCCTTGCGGATATCTATCATCCGTTCGGAGGATACCAAGCATTCACAAGACACGATAGCAAAGATTCGGTTGATATACTTTTTGATGCTGAAGCAAAAAAGATTAACACTGTTGTGCGGGCAATGACATATTTGCATTACGGTGCAGACAGATACCAAGATCCTGAGTTTGATTTTGCCCCTAGCCTTAACCGAGCAGTCACCGTCTTAGCCGAGTGGAAGAAGCGATTGGGTGACGCCGACTACAAGCAGCACTACGTATCGCGCTCCCTCTTGCATCAACGTTGGAGTGAGTCGAAGCAAACAGTGGCTTTGGTCTATGCGGCCTCAACCGTAAAGGTCGGCAGAAAGAGCCTTCTTCAAATTATCTCCGCCGGCGATTTTCATTATCGAGAACACCAGAAGCAATTCGCAACGTGGGTCGGGCGGGCAAGATACGTCAGCGACCATGTTTTTGCCAAGATGGACCCCAACCACCTCCAGCGCACGACAATGCGTATCCTAGCTGGCGTCGAGCCGCAGCCTTTCGCTCCTCCGAGAATCAACGATGATCGGGAAGAGCGCATCATCGCTGCGCAATTCCGTAAGAAGTTTCGGAATCCGTCAGTTAACTAACTGTAATTACTTTAGGTTTGGTGTCCATTCTGATGCCTATTGTCCATAGCAAAGCGCAATATTTTAAACAGCCATCATAGCTGTCATCTTCCTCGTCGTGATCAACACGCATCAAGGAGACAGCGATGCCCCACACTATTTCTGACGTCACGAAGCGCAGCGACGAGCCCGATGGCGGGCATGTTTTTCCTGAAAGCGGCTACGTTCGCTTGAAGCAAATCCTTGGGCCCAATGGACCGCTGCCTATCAGCCGATCAGGCTTTTGGGCCGGGGTGAAGGACGGCAAGTTTCCTAAGCCCCGTAAAATATCGGCAAGGGTGACGGTATGGCGCGCCGAAGACATCCGCGCCCTGCTCGCCAAGATCGAACTGGGTGCACTTTAGTCGGCTCCGCCCTGTAGGCGCAAGATGCACTGAACCACGCCCTCGACCTCACCCAGCCAGATCACCAGCCGCTACCGGCGTAGTGCCTGCAATCGCTTATTAGCACTCGCCCGGGACGCGGGTTCGTTTGAAAAACCTTCGTGGATGTCGGCGCACGTCGACCTGCCTTCACCAATATAAGGAACACCGAAATGACAACTTCGACGCCAACAGAAAAAATCGACAACCTCTTGAAGAGCGATGCCAGCGCGTTTTTGCGGTCCATTCGCACGGACATGACAAACCTGCTTGACAGCACAGACGAGAGCCTGCGGCAAAAGCTAGGGGAGGTTTACGCTGCTGCCATCGTGTTGAGTCACGATAAAGATCAGTGGCAAACCTTCTGCGAGCAAGAGGAATGGATGTCTTTTCGACAGCGGCCCAAGCCTATCGATTCCCATCGTGAAAATGCCTTGCGATACGCGGTACGTTACGCCGTGGGGTTCGATGGAACCTCGTCGAACCAAGCTGCCTATCGTTACAAGAAGGCATTGGAAGGGTGCTGGATCAGCAAGGTTGCACCGAGCGACGTACCCAATGTAATCAAGGCGTCAGGCGGCATCGAAAAGCTGAAGCAGCAGAATGTTCAGCAGGCAAAGCACCTCCCAGTCTTTTTCATGCCTAATCGCTTCACGAAAGTGATCGCAGAACGAGGTGGCGTCGGCCTGGACGCAATTCTTCTTGTTCGTTTCGAAGAGGGCGGTGCCGCCGAAGTTCAAGCGACAATCTTAGCAGGTACGGCGAAAGAAAACGGCTATCCTTCGCTCAAACAGTTCGCCGTGGCTTTTAAGAAATGGCGTGCCGTTGACGGAAAGAAGTTTCCGCCTGCTGAATAGTGGGCGGTCGCGATACCCCTTGTAGTACACGTTTTACCACCCCAAAAATTATCAACCATGCAACAGGCACACCGCCTGAACGAAGCCCTGTGCCTGTTGCTTAGGATAGAGCGATGAGAAAACCAGTTATCACCTTAGATGAATTCGATAAGCAACATAGCGAGCTAGATGATACCCTACGACGATACAGGGTTTCGAAACTAGGAAGACACATATTCAACCCTCGAATGAAGAAGCATTTGTCACTAAGACGCGCTGAATCGCTTAAAGCGATTAATGCGGTCTCACGGATGGCTCTAGTTCGAGTACTTTATGAGGGTGCGCAAGCTCTTTGGGAGCGTGAGGAAATCGGCAAGCTATTCTTCGTAACGCTCATCTCCCAGAAATTTTCGGTCACGCTCGATCAAGCGAACCGTTTCAAAACGGCGGAGGGCAGGGCCTGGATAAAGAGCATTATCGGTGATGGCGACTATATAGGGTTCTGGGAAATTGCCTATTATTATCGCTCACCGTTTCTCAAGGCCGGACACAAACCTCACGCCGTCTGGCATGCACATCTCCTAACTTGGAACGTGACTGAACCCGATGTCATCAAGCAGCGGGACCGCACCAACAAAGCGGAATTGGCTTTTCTGCCGGGACGGGACGCATTCCACTATCGTGCGTTGTCGCGGCGGCAAGCCCTAGGCCGCGTCATATACATGGCAAAGGGGTGTTTATCTGAATATACCGCCTACCCCTTGTCCCGAGACGTAATCGATCCCGCAACCGGAGAAATTTTTAAGGTACCCGGAACCACTTGGATGAACCGAAAACGACCGATCCGGCCCGGATCAATCGCGAGAGTCACGCTCGCTATGGGCTCGCGTCCATTGCGTTCACTTTGCTTTGCAAGTGGGGCGGGGAAGGACATAAAGAGCGTTGCATTTAAGACGGCCCGAAGGGCCCTCCGAAAACAGCGAGTTTGCCGAGATAAAGCGATCAGAGAGGCTGTCACTGCGGCGAATTTAACACCGACGAAAAGGTAGATGGTTTTGGCACCCTCGAGCTTCGGTTGGCAAGCTACGTCTTGCTAAGATATTGACAAATATGCGGAAATATGTATAATGACTTCATTTTCGATGTTCGCTTAAAGCGATTTATCGTGCCGAGCTACTCGAAAATTGTTTACCTTGAGCGCCGAAACGGCGCTCTTTTTCGTTTAAGGAGCCACCCGATGCAGATGCCTTCCAGCAGCAATCAAAGCCGTGCGCAAATCACGTTGCCATACATTTCAATTCAAGGAGGCCAATCGCCGACCAAGGCCGTCGCCAAACCGCAACCCGAGGCAACTCTTGCGCCGGAACCGCCGAAGTTTATCATGGTCGGGTTGGACGATCAGGCGAAGCCACATGCGTCATGGTTCGCAGAAGAGGACGGCGATGCCGCCGCCGTTGCGGCCGACCTCATGAATATGGCGTTGATTGACATTACCTCGGAAGAGCTCGCCTCCATCGCCGCCAAGTTGCCGCGTGGTAAGCTGTTCGAGAGCGGCAAGGCGTTCGTGCCGTTCGTCAAGCGGACAGTCTATGAGCAGTTGGCGAAGTATCTTGACGACGATTACCTGACCACAGCGGCAGCCCGTGTGGAGGCTGTTCAGGCGGCATCGGCTGAGGGATATGCCAAGGTGAGCAAAGGCGAAATTCCGCCTCGGCAGCCGGAGGACTGGTCTAAGCTCGCAGTAGGGGATCTTGTGCTCGCCACGGACGATCCAGAGGACGGATGGTACGAGGCCCTTGTGCTCGAAGCCGCCGGCGATGATCGGTTCCGGCTTCGCTGGCGCGGCTGGCCCGAACTGCCGACCTTCACCCGCGCCTTCGCTGAGATCGCCCTGCTGCATCCCAACTACGTGGCGGCGTGAGGCACCATGGGGACCATAACCATATTGCCGATGGCTCACGTGACCTCGAACAGTCTGGGAGCCCTGTCGAACATGAACCGCAGCGACAGCAGGGTCCGCGACCTGAACGACGAGCTGCGGACATCCTTCAGCGGTGGCCGCGTGCTGCTCACCAGTGGCGTTCAAGCTCTCGATGAAGGCGACCGGATTAAGCTGCTGCAGGCGGTTCAGACGTTTGATGACTTCAATGCTGGCAACGACCCCTATGGCGAGCACGATTTCGGCCGGGTGGTTGTCGGGGAGCAAGACTACTTCTGGAAAATCGACTGCTACGACCTGGACTTTCGGTTCCAATCGCCGGACCCGGCTGACGCCACCGTCACCGCCCGCGTCATGACGATCATGCGGGAGGACGAGTATTGATCCTGCCGCGTCGCACCAAGAACCAAACCATAAAGCCGCGCTCACTCCGCGGCTTTTTTTCTGCCCGACGCTTCGCGGGCGCCAACCCTGCTTTTCCTGCCCGGCTTAAGCGGCGCTGGCTCGCCGGCACCGGCGGCGGGCATCTGGAAAAAGTTGAGAACATCAACGCCCAAGGCTTCGGCAATCCGTTCGACAACATCCAGCGAGGCGTTGAAATCGCCGCGTTCAAGGCCGCTGATGGTCGTGCGGTCAACGTCGGCATCAACCGCAAGATTCTCTTGGGTGATCTGCCGAGCGGTTCTCAACACACGAAGGTTCCAGGCAACGCGGGCGCGTACTTTCATACCCGCATCGCCACCATCTTGTGGTTGTTTTATCCATCGGATATATCCAACATATTTATCAGATCAAAACCGCGCACCGTGTCGGCGGCGCGCTGTCCGGCGATCCAACCCACAACACAGAAAGAAGCTTCATGAGTGCCTACCTCGATGCCATGCGCCGCTATTTCACCTTCTCCGGTAGGTCGTCGCGCTCGCAATTTTGGATCTATCACCTGACACTGCTGGTGCTGGCCATCGTCGGATTTATCATTGACATCGCGATCAGCGGAGGCGGCGAACCGCAGCCGCTGGTTTCCGCCTTGATCGTCATCGGCCACTACATCCCATCGCTCGCCATCATCGTTCGCCGTCTGCACGATGCCAACCTGAGCGGCTGGCTGGTGCTGCTTTGCCTGCTGCCAGGACTTGGTGTTATCGCCTTCATCGTGTTCGGCTGCTTGGCCCCCACCCCGGGCCCCAATCGCTTCGACCGCGCCACGGCGACCGCCCCGCATTCGCCCGAGGTTGGCCAGACAGCGGCTTCTCGCCCCGCCGCCGCATCAAACGTCGAGCGCATCGAGAAACTTGCCTCTCTGCGCGCTACAGGCGCGATCGATGAAGACGAATTTCAGCGAATGAAGGCCGACATTCTGGGCGGTACTGCTCGCTGACAGTTGGAGGGGCGTGCCTCGCTCGGCGGTACGTTCCCCACCTTGGTTATGCCGGGCATTAGGGGGTAAACATGAAAATCGCAATTGGGATCATTTCGCTATTTTTGGGCCTGCTGGTGCTGCTGCAGTCCTGCACGGTCCGCACCGCTTCACACATGCTGGGAGATCAGGCGACCAGTGATGCCGGAGCAGTCGGCATTCTGGTCGGCTTCCTGTTTTTTGTCGGCGGAGCGTTTTCGTTCGGATTGCCTGCCGTGGCTATGATCGTGTTCGCCGTTGCCGCTCTCTTGGGCTTTGCCGCCAGCGCGGCAGGAAGCTTTGCCGATCTCACACTGTGGGCGTTTGTGGCACTGGCTTTCGCCGTTGGTTCATTCTTCATTTGGCGATCAGCCCGCAAAGCCAAGGTGGAGCAAGGTAATGGCTAGGGGTTTTATACTGGCAGGTACCGTTCTGCTGACCATGAGTGCCCTGCCGGCGACGAGCGGACAAACGCAGTATTTTATGGGCGATGTTTGGGGTGTCTGGCAGGTGCTGCCCGAAGGTGAAGATGCCGATCCTGAGGAAAAGCCGCACTGCCTGTTCGGTACACGCACATGGCCCCAGAAGGGTTTGAACGTCATGTATGTGCTGACCAGTGCGGATTATGTCGAGCCATGGCTGCAGATCTATTCAACAGGTTGGGAGCTTCCGGTTGGGAAAAAGACGAAAGTCGATCTCGTGACCGTCGCAGGCCCTTTGGGATTCGAGCTGGAAGCAACCAGCGCGAGCTACCTGACGGCGTCGATCGATCCGAAAATTGTCGGAAAAGATAAGTCCTTCGCTTTTGAAGTCGCGTTGTCCTACATGCTGGATTCACGCCGCACGGGCATCAACATGCGCGTCAAGTTTGCCGGCAGCGAGCCAGAGTGGTTTATCCCCGCAATGGATCAATTGGAGGCATATCAGCTGAATGCGGCGTTTCGGAAATGCATTGGCGAGCTGCGAAGCAAAGGCGGTGACTTCTATTCCGGCCGTCAAACGCCCGATGGCAAGACGTCTCCGTTCGCCGAATAGCCCACCGGATTGCTAAGTTGAGCCTCAAGAACCCGTCGTCAGTTCGGCATCATTATTGGCGCATCAACATTCTTTCGCAACCATTCATTGCGCCCCTTGAAATCTAACTCTGAGTCGCGTTAATGCTCGCACTGGTAGAGATTTCGGTCGTGCAATTTGCTCCGACGTAGGGTCATGGAATTATCTACCTTGAGCTGGGATAAAGAAATGGAATTGAATTGTTTCTATGAAAATACATGATTTTCAGCCATCTGAAGCAATAGCGTTCGAACAACGAACAACTGGCATATCGTTCTTTTCAGCGGTTGCTGTTGGTGCAGTAAGCGCTGTTATGTGGCTCTTTTTGTCCAATATACATTTCGATCTGACATTCATACTCGGATACAAGCCGACGTTTTGGCTGTGGCCTCCAAACTACTTTTTCGTTGACCAGCTTGCAGAAAATCACATAGCGAAACACGATGCGCTACTATTTTTGAATTCCGGCGCAGTTACCAGTCTTTTATATCTCTTGTGGCTTGTTGGGCGGCTTATCTTCGAATTCGTAGCGAGGCGCCACAGATATGTCTCGAAAGACGTTCTGACCATATGCGCCTTGGCGTTGATCCCTATAATATTTGTAGCCTTCAAACCTTTTAGTGAGGAGTATTCGAGATACTCCCTGAGTTTTGAGGCCTCAGTGCAATCAAACATCTTCCACAATATAATTATTATAGGTGGGTTTTATGCCTGCCTCGGCGAGTCTTTGGCCAAGATTATTTCGTTGATCCGGGTAAAAATGCAGTGAGGGGTTGTTATGAATCGAGATGAAACCATTGATCGCGCGAGCGATTATATAAACAATACTGCAGATATTGTGAATTCCCTGAACGAGGCGTTCGCGCGATTCAGCCTTTCCCCAGATGATTTTGCACGTTACTCCCGGGTCATGGGCGTCGTAGGGCTAGGGATGGGTTCACTTGTCACAGCCGGGCTGGCTGCGGCACGAGCAACACCTGCTGGCGCTGCCAGAGAAGTTGTTGGGTTCGGTGGCTCGTTAAGTGGAGCTGCGTTCGGGACATTCGTGCTGGGTTCCATGGTCGGTACTGCATCGGGGCCAGTCGGGTGGGCTGCTATGCTGGGCGGAGCCTTGGTCGGCGGAAGAGCTGGGGGATCAATCGCCCAATCACTTTTCGATGCCGCAATCGATCCACACCACACTCCGTTCGATATGAATCGAGATTCAAACAATTTTCCTTGGGTACATGAAGGATTCGATCCTTCGACTACTCGTCCAGAACTCGAGCGGGACCCCTATACGCAGTTCGACCCTTTCAGTCCATTGAGTTATAATTTCAGCGGTTACACGGGGCCGGCCACCGGGTATGACACCCCGGCAGAACTCAACGCACACGATCGGCCGAGCTCACCTACGGAACCAGAAATCTCGCCCACTTCGCCCGTCACCGATCTCGGCGATCTCCCGCTTTCGGACCCATATAACTTTGAGCCGACTCCCACGATCACGCAGACGACGCCGTCTCCGACGCTCGATCCGATTGTTCCAACTCCGCTAGATCCTATGGCTCCGCCATCTGATCCTGTCGCTGACCCCAGACCCAACGTCGATCCGCAGGCTGGGGTCGGCGGGCACTATTGGGGCTCAGGCGGATTTTTCGGCTGGGGAGGCAACGGAGGCGGCGGAGGCGATGGCTACGGCGGCAATGGAGACTACTACGGCGGTTTCGGCTCGGGCGACTCCGGCGGCTCCGGAGGGGGATCGTCGAGAGGCGGTTCCGGCTCATCGACCGGTGGCGGTGGATCGTCACGAGGCGGAGGTGGGTCTGGTGGTGGTGGTTTCAGTGACTGGAACAGCCCCGATGAAGGCGACAGGGGCCGCGCTGCAAGCGACATGGGCTGGGGCAGTGGGGGTTCCGGTGGCGGTGGTTTCAGTGACTGGAACGGCCCCGATGAAGGCGACAGGGGCAGCGCCGCAAGCGACATGGGTTGGGGCAGCGGGGGCATCGGCGGCGACGGTTCTGGCACGACTGGGGTCGGATGGGTGCCTGTTCTTCTTGACATCTCAGGCGAGGGCTTGAGTGTCGATGAGCTTTCTTCTTCCCACAAATTCCTAGATCGGAAAGGCGACGGCCACGAACGCCGGACAGCTTGGGCCGGAAAAGGCACGGGCGTTCTGGTGCTGGACGCAGATGGCGATGGCAAGATCAGCCGCTCCAACGAATTCGTTTTTACGGAGTGGGATTCTTCGGCCAACAGCGACCTTGAGGCAATCAAGAACGTCTTCGACACCAACGGCAATGGCAAGCTCGATAGCGGCGATGCGCGCTGGTCGGAGTTCAAAGTCGAAGTCGATGGCCAGCTAGTGTCGCTAGATAGCCTCGGCATCGTATCAATTGACCTGACGGCCACGGGCAGCGGACAGAGTTTCACGGACGGCTCCGCAATCACGGGAACGGCTACATTCACCCGCGCCGATGGAACCACGGGGACGGTCGGCGACGCTGTCCTTGCTGTCGATGGCGAAGATTACATTATCCGTCAGTCGAGCACGCCCAGTGCCGACGGGTCGACCACGAACACCATCCTCGGCTACAACGAGTACGGCAGCCTTGCCTTCCGCAACCTCGTCACCACGAGTTCCGACGGAAACACCACCCACACGCAGTTCGACGACGACGGAAACGGAACCATCGACCGATCGCAGTGGAACGTAGTCTCCGTCGATGGTGCTGGGGCACGCGTCAAAACAGTTTCGAACTTCAATGCCGATGGCTCGCTACGTGACCGCACGACCACCACGACCAGCGCCCACCTCTCGGCCATCGCGACAACGATCGATCAGGATGGCGATGGGGCAGCCGACGAGCGCCAGACGTTCGTCAGGCAGGTCAACGGCTCCACAACGACGACGACTGAGCGCTTGAGTTCTGCCGGCACGGTTCTCAGCAGCGTGGTCATCGACGCCGCCGCTGACGGATTGAGCAAAACGAGCACCATAGACGTCAACGGGGACGGCACCAACGACCTCGTGATTGCGGAGACGACCGTCGTTGCCGCCGATGGAAGCCGAACCAGGACGGTGACGCAACTCGCGACGGATGGAACCCGCCTTTCCCAAACCACCTCTCTGACCTCTGCCGACAACAAGACCAAGACGGTTTCCGGGGATGCTGACGGCAACGGCAGCATCGACACCCGCACGGTGACAGAAACAGTTGTTTCGACTTCGGGAGATATCACGGCTCAGTCGTCGGTCTTCAACGGCGACGGCACGCTCCGCGGTAAGTCTACATCGGTGACCAGCGCGAGCGGTCTATCGAAGACCGTATCGTCCGACATCACTGGCGACGGCGTCGCCGACCGGATCGCGAGCGACGTAAAAATCATCGCGGGTGATGGGGCTATGACGCAGACGGTGCAGACGACCAGCGCTGACGGCACCCTGCTTTCTAAGTCGGTCACGACGACGAGCGGCGACCGTAAGACAACCACGATTGCGGCCGATACGAATGGCGACGGTGCCAGCGATGTCATCTCAGATACAGTCATTGGCGCTGACGGGGTGACGACCACCACGGTCCGCGCGCTCAACGCCGATGGTTCGCTTGTCAGCCAAAGCGTTGCTGTATCTTCAGCCGACGGTCTCTCGAAGACGACCCGTAGCGACATGGATGGCAACGGCACCGACGATCGAACGCTCTCCACCGTAGTTGCCGCCCTCGCAGACGGCGGGCGAATGGAAACGGCCACGATCACCAGCGCCAGCGGCGCAGTGCTCGGTAAAACCGTCACCACAACGAGCGCCGACAGCCTCAGCCAGACGGTTCAATCCGACCTCGATGGTGACGGCACTTTCGACCACACGGCGAGCAACATTATCTCCCTTGGCGCCGATGGAACGCGGACCGAGACCGTAACCGTTCGCAGCGCCGACGGCACCCTCAAGGGTGAGGTCATGACGGTCGTCAGCGCGGATCGCAAGACGACCACTGTGACGACCGATGCCGACGGCGACGGCAATGCCGACGGCGTCCAAGTTCGCTCCGTTCGCGTCGACGGCCGGATAGACGTTTCGAACACCAGCTACGCCGCCAATGGTACTGTCCTAGCGACGGGTGCGACCAGCGTCAGCGCCGATGGACTGACCACCACGTCGTCGGTCGATTCGACCGGCGACGGAAGCAACGACCGCGTTGCCACGGACCAGACTTTGATCGGTAGCGATGGCAGTCGCACCCAGACCGTGTCGGTAGCCGCCGGAAACGGAAACCTCCTCAACAGGCGCAGCATCGTCACCAGTGGCAATGGGTTGTCCGTCACGACGAGCGATGACCTGAATGGCGACGGCATCATCGACGTCAGCAACCTGCAGCAATCCACGCTCAATGCCGATGGTTCAGTCACCAAGACGGTGTCGAACAACATCGGGACGACACTGACCGGTCGTAGCGTCACCACCGTCAGCGCAAGCGGCTTGTTGGCTCAGACCGAGGTCGATGCCGATGGGAACGGTACGATCGACAGACGTTCCACCTCAACCAAGACGCTCAACGCCAATGGCTCCACTCAGACCACTGCGGTTGTCAAAGCGGGCAATAACGCCTTGATTTCGAGCGTGACGACCGATGTCAGCGCCGATGGCAGATCCGCCGCCAAAGCGATTGACCTCGATGGAAACGGGTCTATCGACGTCCGCGAGACGATTTCCGTCAGCTCTGGCGGCGTGTCGACGGACACGGTCGAGGCCTACAAGGCCAACGGTACTCTCGACAGCCGGTCGGTCGTCAGCTCAGCGGCGAATGGACTCTCCAAAACATCGAGTTCCGACCTCGACGGCAACGGTGTCTTCGATCTGGTGGTAACGGATACGACCACCATCGACAGCAATGGCGGGCAGACCCGCACCGTCTCGAAATTCGGCGCCGGTAACACGCTCACGTCTCGAATCTTGACCCGAGTCAGTGCCGATGGCCTGACCAAGACCACGACATGGACCGATGGGAGCGGCGCGACTGTCCGTTCGTCGAGCGACGTCACCATTCGTAAGCCCGACGGCGGACTGACCGAGACACTGTCCTACTTCAAGGCAGACGGATCGCTCGAAAGCAAGCAGATTACGACGATCGCGGCCCATGGATTGACGACCACCGTCACACTCGATGTCGACGGCAACGGCACGGTGGATCAGCGCTCGATCTCGACAAAGAAAGCCGATGGGTCGGTCGAACTGGTTCTGACCGATCTGGCGTCAAGCGGCGCGGCCAAGGACTCCAAAGCCATCACGACCAGCGCAGATGGATTGCGTCGTACAGCCGACTTCGACACCGATGGCAACGGAACGATCGACAAAAGGATCACCAGCGTCACGGTTTTGAATGCCGATGGCGGCAAGACCACGACGACACAGGAGTTCGTCGCCGGCGCAAGCGGGCTTACACTCAAGTCAACCACGGTCGTCGACATTTCCGATGATGGGCTTACCGTATCCACCAAGTGGGATACTTCGGGTTCTGGATCGTTCGACAAGAGCCAGACCGATATCACCACATTGGATGCCGACGGTTCCCGCACCCGGACAATCAGCACCTACACCGGCGCTTCGCTTGCCAGCCGCTACTCGATCACCACGAGTGCAAACGGTCTCTCCGTTACCGAGAAATGGGATGCGTCGGGTTCGGGCACCTACAGCCAGACCGCGACGGATGTGACGACGATCAATGCGGACGGCACCACCACGCGGACGATCACCAATATGAGGTCAGACGGCACGTTGATCTCGAAGGCTGTCACGACCACCGATGTCACTGGCAGGGTCATTTCAACGGCGGAGGAGCGTCCGGGCTTCACCAACCAGAGCCGCACGGCAAAGCTTGAAGTGCTTGCGGATGGGGCAACCCGCGAGACATTTACCCGCTTGAATTCGAGTGGGGGCCTTATCGACAAGACAACGGCAGCCACCAGCGCGGACAAGCTGACGGTTACCCTTGAACGAGACGCAAATGGCGACGGCATCGTTGACCAGCGCCAGCAGACGATCACCAGCGATGCCGGCATCCTGACGGCGGTTACAACCGATCTGAAGAGCGATGGGACAGTCCGCGACAGCTTTACGCGCACCGTTTCTGCCGACGGGCGAAAGACCACCATCACGTGGGACTTCGACGGAAACGGCAGCGCCGACCGGCGGCGCGTCATCGATGACTCCCAGAATGCAGACGGCAGCCGGACAACCGTCGCGACCGATACCGACCTCCAGACCGGAACGCTGTCTGCCACCACAACTTCACGATTGTCGGCAGACGGCCGAATTGCGACGACATCGAAGGATGTCAACGGCGACGGCACCGTAGACCACGTCGAAACGACCACGACCGACTCGACCGGCGCCAAGGTTTCGGTCGTCACCAACAACGTGACGGCACGCGACGTCAAATACCTGAGCCAAGGTGGAGTTTATTGGAAGCAGGCAGTTGCGGCGAAGACCGAGACGGCGACGTCACTCGATGGCAGGACCACGACTCTCAAATATGACTACGACGGCGACGGCATCTTCGAAACGACGATGCAGAAGGTCGTACAGATCGATGGTTCGGCTGTTACGACCATCACTGAGACGGTTGCGGGTGGGGCAGTCAAAGCGCGGGGTACAATCTACACCAGCGCCGACGGATTGATCACCAAGCTGTCAAAGGACACCGACAACAACGGAACCTTTGACCATACCGAAACTGCCGTGACCCATGCCGACGGCTCGGTGACGCTGACCAAGTCTGACTTCAATACCAGCGGCGCCCTGACCCAGACGGTCGTCGACAAGGTCAATTCGCTTGGCTCGTTGACAACCCGCGTCACCTCCGATGGTCAAGGACGCAGGACCGCACAGACCGAGGTCGCAGCCGACGGTACTTCGGTCACCACCACTTACGATGCCGCAAGCGCGCAGATCCTGACGGTCACCCGCTTCAACAAGGCCGGGTTGCCGACGACTGCCACGCTCTACGATCCGCTCAACACGAAGGGCTGGTCGAGGGTCGAACAGGTATTCGACGCTGCCGGCAAGAAGTCGTCGGAGACCCAATATGGTGACGACGGCACCCGAGCAGAATTGACCTTCTATGTCGCAACCGGCGCACAGCAGAAAATCCGGTACTTCAATTCCGCCGGCAACCTCACGAGCGTGGTTGATTTCGACGTCACCAACACCGCTGGCTGGTCACAGGTCACCCGGAACTATGACACGGCCGGCAGGGTTACCGCCGAGCTCTATGTCAACGACAACGGCACCAAGACCCAGATCAACTATGACACGGCCGGCCGCAAGACGGCACAGGTTGAGACCGCAGTGGATGGAAGCACGGTTACGACCAGCTTCAACGCCGCGGGCACGGTCCTGAACATCATTCGTCGCACCAGTGCAGGGGTGCAAACGAGCGCTACCATCTACGATGCGGCAGGAGCGCAGGGTTGGACGCGGGTCGAGCAACAATTCGATTCCGCTGGTCGGAAGACCGTGGAAAACCAGTACAACGACAATGGCACGAGAACGGAGATCACGTTCTATGTCTCAACCGGCGCTCAGCAGAAGGTCAGATACTTCAATTCAGCCAACCAGCTGACAAGCAGCGTGGACTTTGACGTCGCTGACGCGGACACGTGGTCCCAAATCACAAAGAACTATAACACCGCTGGGCAGCTTACAGCGCAGGTAAACCTCTATGACGACGGCGTAAAATATCAATACACCTACGATCCGACTGACGTGAAAACGTGGTCCACATATGCCCAGCGCTACAACTCAGCAGGAAAGCTCTATTTCGTCGACCAAACAAATGATGACGGCACCCACAATACCGTCAACTACGACGTCGACAGTAATCAAACCTGGATCAGGTACGAGCGGTACAAGGATGCTGCCGGAAATATCCTGAGCCAGACCAACTTCAATGATGATGGTGTTCGCCACACCTTCCTCTATGACGTCACGAACGCCCAAACGTGGTCGCGCCAAGAGCAGTTGTTTGACTCGTCCAATAGGCTCTACAGCTTCTACCAACTGAACGACAACGGCACCCAGAACAGGACCGACTACGACGTCACCAACGCTGCTGGGTGGCATCATTACGACCGATATCTGGACGCTGCAGGGAACAGGTTGCAGCAGACGAACTATAATGACGATGGCAGCCGTAACGTCTACCATTGGGACGTCCCTGACGCGAAAGACTGGTCAAGTATTGAGCAGCGGTATAACAGCGCCGGCGCCATGGAATGGCAGTTCAACCGGTATGATACTGGCAACACCGAAAAAATCACCTATGACGTTTCCAATACGCAGCCATGGTCTAAGCACGTCGAGACCAAGAATGCCGCGGGAGCGGTGCTGACATCGTTTGCGTATTTTGCGGACAATTCCACTCATCGGAAACATTGGGATCCCAACAGTGCCCAGCCTTGGTCTCATATAGAGCAATGGGTGGACGCATCCGGAAAAGTAACAGCCCAATACAAAGTCCTCGACAACGGCACCATAGAAGAAGTTCGGAGCGGAGGACCAACCGCCAAGCAAGTAGCCACATTCGATCCAAACTACTATCTCGCGCAAAACCCAGACTTGGCGGCGAATTGGCATGCTCCGCCAATCGAACATTTCAATCAGTATGGCTGGAAGGAGGGTCGGAAGCCCAACGCTTGGTTCGACCCAACCTACTATCTGAACCAGAATCCCGACATCAAGAATGCTGGCTTAAACCCATTCCTACACTGGAAGGAAAATGGCCACGCTGAAGGTCGTCTGCCTTATGCATCCTACAAGGTTTTCGACGCACGGCGACAGGCAGATTTGGCGGGAATATCGGAGCCGGCGTTTGCAGACTTACAGTTGGCCCGTATTGCCGAAATGCGGCAGTTTGCGCAATACGCTTTAGCAACTGCTCCAAGTTCTGAGGGCGCACAGCTTGATCCAAAACGGTTTATCAAAGAAAAATTGCGGGACATCATCAGCGGAGATAATCGAGAGGTTTTGGCTAGCTACCCTGAATATGTCAACAACCGGTACGGAGCGTCGTGGGCTCGGCCGGTTGCGCTGGACCTTAACGGCGATCAACACATTGACCTTCGTATGTTCTCTCCCGCCGAGTTCGAAGCAGGGGATGGACCTCGTTTCGATCTGGATGGTGACGGGGTCGCCGACGGCACCGCTTGGGTGGGACCGTCGGACGGCTGGCTGACGATCGACCTTGCCGCCGATGGAGGCGCGGGGCCGGATGGGGTGATCAATCAGGCGAGGGAACTGGCTTTCACGATGTGGAAAACGCCCGGTGAGCTGGCAGACGAGCAACAGGCGATTACCGACCTTGAAGCACTGCGCCTCGTATTCGACACCAACCATAACAACGTTCTGGATGCCGGCGATGAACGGTGGAGTGAATTCCGGATCTGGCAGGATGCCAACCAAAACGGCATCACCGATGCGGGAGAGCTACGTACGCTTGATGAGGCCGATATCCGGTTGATTGGTCTTGTGCCGTCTTCCGACGGTGCACGCGAGTTCGCCGACGGATCGATGATCACGGGGACCAGCTCCTATCTCAAGGGAGACGGGACAAGCGCACTCGTAGGCGATGTGACGCTGAACTATCGGCATGTTTCAGCGCAGCCGCCCGTCTAACGGGGCGAACCTTCGATCACCAAAAACAGCCTGCCCTTCCTGGGGCAGGCTGTCATTCGTATTAGTAACCCCAGCGTCGAACGACCTGCGAGCGATTGACTTTTTCTGATGGACACTGCGCCGGCCCCGCTGCAATCGGGCGAGACCTTTCCCATTTCCAAAACCGAGAAGGATAGGGGCCTAACGGCGCTCTGCCTTGTGGCAGGTTTCTATCGCATTGCCGCTCAGCCGGAAGTGCTGGCAAAGGAGCTGGCGCTTACCGAACCGGCGGTAGCCGGCGACATCCTCCGGGCGTCGCGCTTGATTGGCCTAAAATCCCGCCACGTCAGTCGTGTATCATCCGGACGTCTCTCCGGATTGCCGACGCCAGCAATCGCTTGCTTGCAGACGGGCGGCTTTGCAATTCTTGCCGGCGTTACATCCACGGGTGAGTTTCGGATCGTTGACCCGCTGACCATGGAGGCAAACGAGGTCGATACTGTTGGGCTTCTTGACCAGACGGGCGGCAGCTTTATCCTCCTTCAGCGCAAACTTTTGGGTCCCGGCGCCTCATCAGCCGCTTTCGGATTTCGCTGGTTCCTGCCCTCGATCTGGCGTTATCGCCGCTCGCTCGGCCATGTGCTGTTGGCAAGCCTGTTCGTCCAGCTCTTCGCGCTCATCACGCCGATGTTTTTCCAGGTGGTAGTCGACAAGGTATTGGCGCATCGGAGTTATTCGACCCTGACCGTCCTTGTTCTGGGCTTGGTCGTCGTCGGCCTGTTCGATGTCGTCCTGCAATATCTTAGGACCTATGCACTTTCACATACCACCAGCCGGATCGACGTCGAGCTTGGACGTCGCCTGTTCCGCCATCTGCTCAACCTGCCCTTGAGCTATTTCGAGACGCGGGCGGCCGGCCAGACGGTGGCACGGATGCGCGAACTGGAAACCATCCGCGAGTTCCTCACCGGGCAAGGGCTCTTCAGTGGCCTTGACGCTATTTTCGCTTTCGTTTTCATAGCGGTTCTTTTCGCCTATTCAACGACGCTTGCCTGGATCGTCATTGCCTCCATTCCTTTCTACGTGGCGATCGGGTTCCTAATCCGCCCATTCCTCCGTGAGCGGATCGATGAGAAGTTCGAACGAGGCGCCTTCAGTCAGCAGCTTCTCGTGGAATCCGTGGTCGGCATGCAGACGTTGAAGGCGTCTGCAATCGAGCCCGTGGTGGCGTCGCAATGGGAAGAGCGGCTGGCCGGTTATGTGCGCTCCTCCTTCCTTGCGACTATGCTGGCAGCGAAGGGTCAGAACGCAATCCAGTATGTCAGCAAGATCACCAGTGCAGCACTTCTCCTGTTCGGCGCGCAAGCAGTCATCAACGGGGAGCTAAGCGTCGGGGCATTGGTGGCCTTCAACATGATCGCTGGACAGGTCGCTCAACCGATCCTGCGTCTGTCGCAGCTGTGGCAGGATTTTCAGCAGGTGCAGATATCGGTGACACGGCTGGCCGATATTTTGAACGCGCCGGCAGAGCCTCGACCCTCACAGCCGATTTCACTGCCGAAGCCGCGTGGAGCGATTTCCTTTAAGAATGTCAGCTTCCGATATTCCCCGAATGGGCCGGAGATCCTGAAGACGGTCAACCTTGAAATCCAGCCGGGCGAAGTCATCGGTATCGTCGGCCCTTCCGGCTCGGGAAAATCGACCCTGACCAAATTGATGCAGCGCTTCTATATCCCGACGTCCGGCCAAGTCTTCGTCGACGGACTTGATATTGCGCAGGTGGATCCCGGCTGGCTCCGGTCGCATGTCGGCGTTGTCCTGCAGGAAAACCTGCTCTTCAACCGCAGCATCCATGACAATATCGCGTTGTCCAACCCGGCAATGTCGCGAGAGGCCGTGATCAATCTGGCTCGGCTCTCCGGCGCCGACGAGTTCATTGCCAAGCTTCCCGGCGGCTACGACACGATGATCGAGGAGCGCGGCGCCAATCTTTCAGGGGGGCAGCGGCAGCGGATTGCCATCGCACGCGCATTGTCCACGAACCCTCCACTGTTGATCCTCGACGAGGCCACCAGTGCCCTTGACTACGACAGCGAGCGGATCGTACTGGCGAACATGCGCCAGATTGTCCGGGGCCGTACAGTGGTCATCATTGCCCATCGTTTGGCGACCGTCAGAGCCTGTAACCGCATCATCGGCATGTCCGAAGGCCGGATCGTCGAAGTCGGCACTCATGATGAACTGATCCAACGTGCTGACGGGCTCTATGCCCATCTCTGGCAGTTGCAGAACGGCATGGCCGCGGTCGCGGCGGGAGCGCCGGCATGACCCGCGAGCAGCCGCAGAAGAGAAAACCAATCCATAGGGGCGACAGCGAGTTTCTGCCCGCCGCCATCGAGATTCTCGAGACCCCCGCTTCACCTGTCAGGGCAGCATTGATCTGGCTAATCTGCTTGTTTGCCGCCCTCAGTCTGATTTGGGCCTATTTCGGTAAATTCGATATCATCGCAACGGCACAGGGAAAGGTCCAGCCGGTTGGGCGCGTCAAGATCGTGCAATCGGAAGAGCCGGGACGCATTGTCTTCGCGAAGGCTTCCAATGGCACTCTCGTGACCAAGGACGAGATCTTAATTGAGCTCGACCCGACAACGGCCAAAGCCGAAGAACAGGCGCTCGACCTGCGTCTTCAGGCTCTCACGGGTGAGATCATCCGCAGGCAAGCCGTGCGGGAGACCATTCGAACATGGGCTGCGGGCGATGCTTTGTCTTCTTCTGGGTTGGAAGGGTCGCGACCTGTTTTTCCAGGCTTCATCGGTGCGGCAATCGCCGAGCGGGAGCAGTCTCTGTATGAGACGGAGCTTCGAAAGCTAAGCGACACGATTGCCAACTTGAGCGCGCAGTACCAGAAGGCCGCGGCGCAGGTTGAAAGCCTGGATAACACGATTGCCGCTCAGCAGGTGTTTGTTTCCACCCTTGCCGAACGGGTAGCGATGCGAAGCCGTCTGGTCGAGGCAGAAGCCGGAACGAAAGCAATCATGATCGATGCCCAGGAGGCGCTGCTAGAAGGCGAGCGCGATCTTGTTTCCCGCCGGGGAGAACGTCGGGAAGCGGCCTCCGCTTTGGAGGTCATCAAGACCGAAGCGGCGAGCCAATTTAGCATCTTCTCATCTGAAAACATGTTGCGGCTCTCCGACGCGCTCCGCGAGGCCGATCAGGTCAAGCAGGAACTGGCCAAGGCAAAGCGCAAACTTGCCGCCATGACGATCAGAAGTCCTGAGGCGGGTACGGTCCAGGCATCGGCGATCACCACAGTCGGGCAGGTTCTGTCACCGGCCACTGAGCTAATGCGGATTGTGCCAGCCGACCAGAAACTGGAAATCGAAGCCTTTATCCCAAACCGCGACATCGGTTTCGTCGCGGCTGGCCAAGAGGCCGTCATAAAAGTCGAGGCGTTCCCGTTCACGCGCTTCGGTATCCTGCACGGCGAAGTCTCGCGGGTCGCGACTGACGCCATTCCCGAGCCCGATGCTCGTCAATTGGAGGAGATGTCGTCGGGACCGCTGCAGTCGCTCGTGCCCGTGACGAACGTCCAGCGCGTGCAGAACCTCGTCTACCCCGTCGTCATCGAGCCTCGCGAGACGGCGCTGAATGTCAATGGCAAGATAGTGCCGCTGGCACCCGGTATGACGGTAACCATCGAGGTCAAAACCGGTCAGCGTCGTATTCTTGAATATCTGTTTTCGCCACTGGCAGAGATAACCTCGACGGCTATGGGTGAGCGTTGAGGGGGTGCGGCCGGTCTGCGGTCCCAAAACCCTTTTGTTGCTCGCCTTCCAACAATGTAGAAGTCCGTCTGGCCACCAGCTTCTCAACGCCAGCGTTTTGGGGCTATCTGTCCAATATCCCGTTCGGGGATACCCGGTCTAGCTGCTGCCCCTGCGTGATTGAGCGGTTTTCTCGAATGATCGACTGCGGTACAATCGCAGGGCGTGCAGAGCCGGGCGGCACAATAATTTTCCGATTCCGCGGCACTATCCGTTGAGTTTCCGGAGGCGCTGCTTTTCTCTCAGGGATAGGAGCGACGACGATAACTTCGAGTGGCTCGGGCTTTGTCGGTTTTGGCGAGAACGCGAAATCAACGGTTTTCACGCTTACTCTTGTTCGAGATAGACCGCCTGCCGCAGTCCATTTCTTGTCCGAAAAATCGGAACCTATCCCCGCCCCTGTCGTCACTTGCACGCGTACTGCATAGCTGAAGTTGTTAATCTGCGCGTAGTTGCCTGAATGCGAAATCTGCGAGATCCAGTCGTTCAGCTTGAAATCACGCGGTTCGACCTTGATGTCCTTATATGCACTGACCCGCTCACAGGCGCGAGAGTTCTTCTCAGTCACGAAGACACTGTATTCGACTTTCCCGTTGCGATATGCCTCGCGTTCATATTTCGCGTCGGCGGAAAATAACAATTTGTCCACCCCGGCTGGGGATAACCAAGTAATAGGATTAGCTATCGCGTCGTCCGTTTCTGTCGCGTTTTGTGTGATCGTGTAACTTGCTCCCCACCTATCAAAGTTCAGTCCGCTGGCTTTGGCATTGTTGGCGAAAGTCGTTAGAATTTCGCATTCAACGATATCAGCCAGTTTCACAATACTTTCAGGCTCGCTCTCCGGCATTTGGGGGAGACTCGTACATCCTGTAAGATTCAAAATGGCAAAGCCGCAAAAGACTATGTTTTTCATTATTGTCGCCCCCAAGAATAACGAAGATTACCACAACGCGCACAACTGTCGAGGGTATCCTCAACCAAGGAGAGAATTGCGATGCGCAAATCGATCGGCGTAGATTCGTGGGTTGCTTCAACCCTTGAGCAACTAATGCGGGTCACATCGGGGTATACCCCGAAGTGACAAGCAGCCTGTTACCCGTCGTCCCGTAACATCTGGGTTGACGGTGCCTATTTGTGACAAGGTAGCCTTGGGCTTAAAGCTTGAGGTTACACATGGCCCGCATCGGTTACGCCCGCGTCAGCACCATCGATCAAGATTTACAGGTTCAACTTGACCGGCTTCGACGTGAGGGCTGCGAGATCATCCGTTCGGAGAAAGTGTCGGGGGGAAGCCGTGAGGGTCGCACCGAACTGGCAACCATTATTGAGTTTTTGCGGCAAGATGACGAGCTTGTGGTTACCCGGCTTGACCGGCTAGGTCGTGACACCCGTGACGTGCTTAACATCGTGCACGAGTGCCAGCAGCGAGGCGCGTTTGTTACAATCGTCGACCCTCATGTTTCGACCCGGGGAGAATTGGGGCATATTATCCTCACCGTGCTTGGCATGGTCGCGCAGATGGAGCGTCGGTTTATCAAAGAACGTCAAGGCGAAGGTATAGCACGCGCCAAGGCAGCCGGGACTTACAAGGGAGGAAAGCAGCGGCTGGATTACAATATGATTTGGAAACTACACGAAAAAGGGATGAGACCCGGCAACATCGCCAGGAATTTGAACTGTAGCCGTATGCAGATTTACAGAGTACTTGCCAAAACGAAGATTTTCTAAGCCAATTTCAACGCAAAGGAAACCAGCTTCTGCTTCAACTTCGTAGCTGCATTATAAATGTGCAAAAAAGTTGTGATCTCGTTGTTTAGAATCAGTTTTTAATTCATTGTGCGCGCACCTCCTCAACTTAGAGTGGATATTTCCTTGGCGCGGTCATTCGAACTGACAAGACTTGATAGTAATACCTTTGAACACATGGTGAACATGCTTGCGACCGAGGTCCTAGGTAAGGGGCACACAGGGTTTGGTCCCGGTGCCGACGGGGGACGTGACGGTTACTTTGAAGGAAGATGCAGCTATCCAAGCGCAGAGGAAGCCTGGAGCGGTGTTTGGTACATTCAATCAAAATTCCATGCGCCCGGAGTGTCGGGCAATCCCCAGAAATGGCTACTAAACCGTATCCAGGAGGAGCTGGACGCGTTTTCCGATCCCGCTTCAAATAGGGAGTGGCCGGACAATTGGATACTCGCAACGAATGTGGACCCATCGGCAGCGGCAAAACACGGTACCTTTGACAAAGCCAAAGAGTTGATCCGCGCAGTAAGACCCCAGCTCGTCGATAAATTTCATATTTGGGGCGGCGAAAAGATCCTGACGCTTCTAAGCCTGCACAAGTCTGTGCTGCACCACTATTCCCAATTCTTAACCTCTGGACATCTCATCAGCGAGCTCTATCGGCAACTCAGCGGCTCGAGCGCTGGTGTGCAAGAAATCCTGCGGCACTGGATAGTAAGCGACTTTGTGCAGCAACAGTACACTAAGCTCGAGCAGGCCGGATCAACCGCCGACAACCGGCCCGGCATTCAAGAGCTTTTCTCTGATTTGCCATTTCATTCTATTGGGCGACAAAGGCAGGCGCATGTCGCAATAGCCTTGGCAAAAACACTCGCAGAACGGCATGTTGTAAGAGCAGACATTCCCGATGGTGAAGCCTGGAGACGTTGGCAACATGAGCCTGAGCGTTCGCGAATGTGGTTTATTAAGGGTGGTCCCGGGCAAGGCAAGTCGACTGTCACGCAGTACATCGCGCAGATCCAGAGAGCAGCCTACATTCTTGAAAGTGAGGGTTTCGTCGTAACGCCTGCACAACGTGTACTGGCGGAGAATGTAAAGAAGTTCGCCACAGCAGGGAACCTGTGGCCAATAGCACCACGCGTGCCGGTGTACGTCGAACTCAAGAACTACGCCCAGTGGATAGGCGAAACCAGTGGCAGCAAACGGATGTTACCCTATCTTTGCTTTTTATTGGAGAACGAACTAGGCCAACCTGTTCGTGCAGGAACGTTAAAAACAGCCTTTTCAGCGGGCCGATGGCTTTTCATTTTCGACGGCTTGGATGAAGTGCCCGGAGACATCAAAGATCTTGTAGCAAATGAAGTCATACATTTCGTGGATGACGTGCTTATCGGCTGTGGGTGTGACGCCGCAGCCATAGCGACGTCGCGTCCACAGGGTTACTCAGGGCAGTTCGACAATCTCGATGCTGCCACTGTGACACTGGCTAAGCTTCAACCGGGAGAAGCGCTCAGCTGCGCTGAGCCACTCTTAAAAATAGGTCGTTCTACCAGCGAGAGCCGCGACTATATATCGATCCTAGAAGATGCACTGCATTCCGAGAGCATTAAAGAAATCATGACTACGCCACTTCAGTCGCACATTATGGCGGTTGTAGTTAGAGACGGCGGACGGCCGCCGGAGCGAAAGTGGCAGCTTTTTGACACGTTCTATAAAGTGATCAAGAAGAGGGAGGCAAACCGAAATCTTCCAAATCGAAAGCTAGCTGCCCTGCTGAGGGCCGGCGATGTGCTAATCAAGACACTCCACAATCGCCTTGGGTTTGAACTCCATTCACGCGCCGAAACGAAAAGCGGTGCCGTTACCTCCCTCAAGCGCGACGAGTTCAGGTCGATAGTTCGTCAAGTTGTCAGTTCGCTTCAGGAAGCAGATATCGAAGAAACGGTCGAAGTCCTTATGGAGGCGGCAACTGAACGGCTTGTACTCGTTAATACTCCAGAGTCAGGCGAGGCCGTACGGTTTGACATACGACCGCTTCAGGAGTTCTTCGCTGCGGAGCACATATATGACTCCGCTAATTCAGATGGATTCTCTGAGCGCATGCGGACGATTTCAGGGGATTCGCATTGGAGTGAGGTTGTCCACTTCATCTTAAGCGCACTTGTCGAGAACAACAGAAAAACGGAGCTATCCGTTGCAGTGTCGCTTCTGATCGAGCTAGACGAGGGAGATGCTGTTGCTGACCGGCTTTTTTACCGCAAGTTGGCAAAAGGCGGCATCATAGCGGCTAGACTCCTTCGAGAAGGGGTTCTTGAGCATGACAAGAGAATACGGAGCCTTTTTGGCAAATGCATTGACTCGTTAATCAGTGCGAACGACTCAGAGGATTTTCTCGCAGCCGTCGCGTCACCTCACTCTAAGAGTTGGGTGATTGATTGATTAATCCTAGCTCTAACTGAGCAGGCAGAGAGTGAAACGGTCGGCGCGGCGGCTACGCTAGTGACACTTCTTTCTGACTACGATCCGCGCGTCGATCACGTAAATAAGTTGCTTGAAACGAAATCCGGAGAATTCATATCCGCTGCCTTCGCCTTTGCCGACTCGTACGACGATAATGGCCGTAATAAGCGTCTGCCCAAATGGGTCGGAACAATCGCCTTCAGGTTACTAAGCTCGGAACAATGGCATTCAGTAGCGGCCCGGTACCACAAGGTTCTCTTTAGAGTGCTCCGCCATAGTCATGACCTGATGGAACTGCTCTCGTCACAACTAGGGCCTTCGATCGCCGTCAAAGTCATCGACATGCTGGACGATGATGACGATTTATTCACCGGATCGGCGGACAGCGTGGAAGCGGATGGCCCAGTCATAGTCGAATATTATCACGCTAAGGAGAGCCTAAACTGGCGCCGCTGGTCCGACAAAGACTGGAAAGAGTTCGAGAATGGTAAGGGTGCGTTCGGAGCAATGTATCGGGTGTTCCGCCTTTTGAGAGATCCTTCTGATGACAATGTAAGTTATCTGACTCAGGCTCTCGGAGGATCACCACACGATCTAAATTTGCTTCCGGATCCTCTGCGAAGATTTTTAACGATCGACAAGGTTTCCACGGGTTCACCTAGGCTCGCCATCGCTGACATCAACACGTCAAATATCATTGGCTCCATCAGTTTCGCCAGGATCGAAGGCTCAGCCCAGCTGTCGCTCGAAAAATATAAAACGATCTTCGAAAAGTATCCGCAGACTGTATTGCACAACCTAGGAAACCCATCGCTGTTCGGTAGTCTTGAAAACGAAAAGGAGATCGACGTATTTGCGGCACAAGCTGCGGCTATGGTAGGTGAAAACGGTACGATATTCTTGCACTATCTCGAGCCTATCCACTCAAGTAATAAGCGCATTTTCGATAAAATTATTGATTATTTGACTGAAGAAAATGTGATGCTTGGGCCGATTTTGGCGTTCTATAGTGACATGCGGCCCTTCCCTATTGAACTGCCAAGGCACGCGATACTTCTGCCGTTCGTCTGCCATTGGGTAAGTTTTCTTCATAGTGATGCTATAAACTATAATGATACTGAGAGAGGATCGGCAATACTTACGGCAGGAGAAGCAATCAATGGATTTCTTCCGGATTCGGAGGAATTGAGGCGGTTTAGCGAGATTCCAGAATTAAGTAGATCGGTTAGGACGGCGGCAAAGCTCCTTTATCTGCTGCATCCCGCGTCATCACACAGACATGTCGCGGGGGTCGCTGATCTTTATAACGATGCCGATGCACATTGGTCTCTACCAGCTGTCGGATTGCTGCTGTCGGGTTTCATCCAAAGGCGCGATGAGAACGCCATAGAGGAAGTTTCCAAAATAATGGATAGGGCGCGCAGTAATTTTGCTGCAAGATCGAGTTTGTCGCCGTCCATCCTGAAGTGGCGCGAGTTCTCAGCTGCTCCAGTGAGCGTGCTTAATAACCCATTGCTTTGGGAATAGACTGCAACAGAGGTAGACCGTCAACATATTGAGGAAACCACGAGGAAGAGCTAAACGCGCAGGCTCGTGGCCGGATTTGAGGGTTAGGAATTAGGTATTGTTTTGAAGGCGTTAGCGTGCGCGAACCGGCCCTCGTGAAAATTCACAATAAAAATGATTTCAATCCGATACGCGTCATAGTGAGGCGCAACCATCCTTTGAACCAGCTGCACCTTATCCAGTCGGACGGTCGATCGACCCGGCCATTGTTCACGATATATGCGAGGGTCACATCACGCGGTAGTTTGCTCATCAATCCTCCAACGGCAAAACCGCTGAACCATACCAATTTCTCCCGGAACTCGGAATCTTGCCCTATTCATTACAATGTGGTTGGCAGATGACGGAATGCCACATTGGGGCATCCCGCGTATAGAGATCGAAGGGCAGCACGTGTAGTCGAAGATCCTTTGTCAGCTCGAACGGCTCTGCAAATACTGGGAAATTTGGCACAGCAGGATAGATAAGAAACATGTCACCTGCTCCTGCCATATACTTCTGACCATATGCGAAAAGCTGGTAGAAGTCCGATTGGTCCAATCCGAAGTACCCCTTACGGCTGCTTGTTAGCCGTTTCCATTTGGCGTCGAAGACCCATGTGCGGGTGCCATCGATGACTACGATATCCGGTTTCATCCGAAACCATCCTTCCGCATCTAGTGCGCACAGATATTTATCATGCGATTGCCAAAGGACCTGAACACCTGCGGGTACTTGAGATTTTAACGAGGAGAAAACATAACGCTCGAACAACCGTTCCATTGGGAACAGCATGCTTGCGCCTCTATGGTTTCCTGCCACCGCAAAGGGCAATCGATTACTCAGCAGGAGATCGCATAGCGGCCTAATTTGTATGTAGTCTGCAAGCTGACGACTTTGCTCCCAACTCCCAAGGTCGGACGGGATATCGTTGCTTACGGGCACGTCGCCAAGGAGGATTGAAAGCTCTCTGGCCCTACGCCAGTTCTGGTCTGACTTCGTACGCCGGGCCACATGTTCGACGGCGGATCGCAAGATTCGGTTCTCTGGACGATTGAGAGAAAATTCGTTGAAACGGATGCTAAATCTGTGCAATCCCCCCGTGGCGCTGATCTGTCGGGCTACATCAAGCTTTCCTCGCAGAAATGGTTCGCGCGTCTCGAATGTCGTATAGCCAGATCTTAGGCCGCGCCGAACGAGCTCAGATGCTTCGTCAAGGAAAGCACTGGCAAGCCATTCTGTCATAGGTAGATTGAAAGCCGCTATTTCCGCATTGGGCGCACGCCGTGGCGTTATTTTCATGCTCTCCGTAATCATTGTGATGAGTAGGCGGCGGGCAACCCCTGCGTCATTCTCGTCGGAGGTGTGCTTCGGGAGGATTTCGATCTGAGTTCCGCAGGGGGTTTCTATAACGCCAACATAGTTTTGCACGCTGATAGTGTCTGGGGATTCGATCTGTACCAACGGAAGCGTGTCGTCATCTCCTCTTCCGTGCTCGAACAGCCAATCGAAAGCGCTCGGGGGGATTGAAATCCGATCAAGCGAAGCGGGTACTTCCTTGGTCGTCAACCGAGCGAATTCCTTAACTGTCAGCATTCTGGGGGCCAATGATATATCTGTAAGCTGTTGGGCGCCCGAACGCCGCCTCATTGATGCACCAAGTCTTATTGATCGCGACGCTGAGACTTTCAGTGCCAAACAATGAACCGGAGCTGGACGGACCCTCTACGATGAACCGATCTTGGGCATTCGCTTTGCGGTGATCGTTCAATACGAAGCGGATGCGCTGCCAATCATCGAAGAAATATTCCTTTAGCAATGGGATGATCCGCCGCGAGAAAAGGTGTTGTAGCTGCGTGATTTCATCGGCCGCTTGTAGATGGATGAAATAGGCATGGCCAAGGCGGTGATCGCGATCAAGAAGCGCCTCGATCCGGGCGTTCATTACCGTAAGCAGGTCGGCGACGTCCACACCCGCGATTTCAACGCCTTCCAGCGGGGATGCATCGGGCTCTACTTCTTCGAAGACAAATCGCCGGCGCAGCGCCATATCAATTGAAGCGAGCGAGCGGTCTGCAGTATTCATCGTGCCGATGACATGAAGCCCGACGGGAATACCAAATCGGGATTGGGAGTACGGCAGGACGGTTGTCAACGCCTCGTCCGTTCCTAGGCGTTTCGACGGTTCGATCAGAGTGATCGTTTCGCCGAAGATTTTGGATATATTGCCGCGATTGATCTCATCGATGATCAGGACCTTCTTTTGAAGGATGGCGTCCCTGCCGTTCGTTTGACGCTCCAAAAGTCGCTCAACGACAACAGGTATTATGTTGTTGTAGCCATTAATGAGGAATTTCTCGAGCCGGCTATTCGGAGCAATGTCAAAAACACGTTTATCCCGAATATCCTGCAAATTAATTTCCCCGCGTCTAACCATTCCGGCCAGCTCGTTGAGCATCTCCCACGCAAACGGTAGCCGCGAGCCGTTTGGCTTGTCGAGCCAGAGGATCTCCTCGGTGCATTTGCTCACTACGTAGCCGCTGGAGAACTGTTCGCCGACCTGAAATGAATTGCTTGTCGGGGTGCAGAACGACTTCAACACGCCGTCCTTCACTGCGTATCGTACTGCGCCATCGTCGGTGGTCTCGGCGCGTAATCCTTCGATAAACTCCTCATAGCTGAAGCTCTGGTGGAACGTGAGAAAGCGGATCAAGCCACTTTCAACTAGCTCATCGAAACGCTCCTTTAAGGCGTCACGATCACCTTCCGACTGAGCAAAGAAATCTGGGTCAAGGATAGCGACGGCTCGGTCAACCACTTGATACGTTTTGCCCGTACCAGGAGGCCCATAGAGAATTTGATTAAGCGGAATGGCTGGCTTAATCATGCCAAAGGACTCGGCGCTCCCAGTGCTGGTCGAAGGTGGTGCCTCTTCGATCTCGTCACTGGGGGCCCAAATTTCTTTGATTTCGGGTTGATAGAAATCGATAGGTCCGCCCCGCTGTTCCTCAAGCTCACGTCTCACTCTCGCGAGTTCGCGATCCTTGCCGATCTTGTTCATTTGGCGCAGGGTTCTCCGGTCGAGATTACCAAAAACGGTGAGAACCTGTTTGATATGTCCGGGACTCGAAAACCGCTCAAAGGTTTCGGGAAAGAGTAAATGTGGGAGGATATGTTTAAGCTGGCGCCTTCCGTTATCGGGCACCGAGTCTAGCCACGTAGCAAACGTCCACGGGTCGTCCAAGATCACCGCCCGTTCACCGTTGTGAAGAGCCTTAAAGGAAATCATCGCCCTGATGAAAAAACCTAGCTCACGCGGTCTGTGATTCATAAATCCCGGTCCACCCGAGCCAAGACCTCGCAGCACTTCGTCCGAAAGAAAAAGGTCAGCTTGGTTTCCAAGTAGCGCTTCTCCAGACCAGCCCCAAACGTCGCGAATTGGGTCTCGCTTCGCTCTGGGCCCCATATTGATGGGGAACAGATATAGGATCCAGAGGATCTCGGCGAGCAGCTTGCAGGTGCTAGGCGACGCACCATCGAACTGCCGTTTCAGCTTGTCGTAAAAGCCACCTCCACCACCCTCTGGCGTTCCGTTGAAACGCTGGTCAACCTCGGAAAGCAGCTCGCTTGTCCAAAGTTTATTATCGCAGAAGAGGGAACCTTCGCTCGTAAGGCAGCGATCACGCCAGACGGCCGCGGCGTTCAAGGTAGTGTCGGAATTCGAATGGAACGGACTGTAGCGCGACATGTTCTCTCCCTGCGGCGGTGTCACCTTAATAGGGAGGCGAAGTTAAGTATGAGTTTAAAAGCAATCTACGATTGAATTGTGTTGAAACCTCGAGCGGATCGGAAGCTTGGAGCGCTCGTACGCCTTAACCGTTCAATCGATGTTGCTACAGCGTTGCTATAAGTTGTAGCTGCGAACACGTTTTCCCTATAAAATATAATTATATCAAGTGTTTGTTGCTCCAAATGTATGGGTGCAGCCAGCCCTTGAACCACCGGCTTCGCTGAGCCATCCAGACACGGACCGTGGTCGGGGCGTCCTCGAGCGTCTGACGCACGATCACATCCGAGCGATAGCCGAGGCGGTAGAGGCGCAAGCCGAGATCTGCATCCTCGGTGACGTTGAACGGATCCCATCCGCCGACGGCGCGCAATGTTTCAGTGCGGAAGTGATTGGAGGTGCCGCCGAGCGGCAACGGCAGCTTGCTCTCGGCGAGCATCGGCAGCAGGCCGCGGAACAGGCCGGAATATTCCAGGGAGAATAGCGCGCTGATCCACGAATCCCGGGCATTGGTGACGATCAGCGGTGCCTGCAGGCAGGCGATTTCCGCGGGCGAGGTTTGAAAGCGCCCGTAAGCCTCGCGAAGTTGCTGCGGATGGGGTCGGTCCTCTGCGTCATAGATCGCCAGATATTCGCCGCGCGCCGCAGCCAGCGCATAGGTGAGGGCCTTCGGCTTGGTGCGTGGATTGCACGGCGGCACCTCGACGATCTCGAAACATGGGCCGAGTGACAGCGCCTTGAGTGCCGCGATAGTCTCCTGGTCGTCCGCCTCGCAGACGAGTTTGATGTCGAGCAGCGCGGCCGGCCAGTCCAGCCGCTTGAGGCTTGCGATCAGTTGCTCGGCGACGGTGGCCTCGCGGTAGAGCGCCACCATCACCGTGTAGCAAGGAAGCGGCTCGTCTCGAACGGGCAGAGCCGGCAGCATGACCGGCGCGAAATTTTGCCGGGTGAAAGCGGCGAATCGCAGAAACAGGGACGCCAGATAGATGCATGACAGCCCGATATGCAGCAGTAGCAGCGTCGCGAGCGGCATGACGATCAGTGCAGAGACGACGGCGGCAAGGGCAAGTCCCGCATAAAACCCCTGATGCCCGGCCAAGACAATGCGCGCTGAAAAATCGGGAAAGCGGTCGAAAAGAGCGTTGACGGTGTCCTGCGCCCGTCTGCGGGCGCCGGCCTTCCAGACGGCGCCACGGACCGTCGAAGGCGTGGTTATTGCAAGGTCGCGCCCGAGGGCCGGCATGGCCGCAAGGGCTGTGCCGAGGTCGGCAAGCCTTAAGGCTTCCGGCACCACGGCCACCTGTGGAGCACGATGCCGGTGGGCGATGCGGATTTGGCTGGGCCGCTGCAATTGCGTATCGAGCAAGGGTATGTCGGTTACCAGGGACGGATCGATGGCCCCGACAAAAGGCAGGCGCAGAAAGCGCGCCATAGCTCCGTAATAGGCGGCTTCCTCGACCTGGCCGCTATGGAGCAACTCGCGTTCGATGCTGGTGCCGTTTTGCCGCGCCCTTTCGGCAAGCGTTGCAAGCAGCGGTTTGGAAAAACCGAGCGCTGAAAGGGCAATGAACTCCGGATCCGCATCCGGGACATCTTCGGCAGCCTTGTTTGCCGGTGGAGCGTGATCTTGCCACACGCCATCTTGCACCGGCGGCGATGCCGGCGGATATTCCCCTAAACGCATGACTCTGCTACACCGCCCGCAAGCGGACGCCCCAACCTGTCCCGATCTGGATCATAGCGATGCGTCTTCCGATTGCATCCCCGAAAATTAAGGGGTTCTTCAACATTCTGCAGCTTTGCCTTGCGGCTGGCGCATGGTTCACCTTTGTCTTGCCAGGCTATGCGGCCGGTGCGGGCGAAGGGTTGCCGTTGATGTTCGATGCCCGCGAGCGTCTCCCGCGGCCGGATCTTTCCAGCGTCGTCCGGCTGAGGATCCTGACGACCATCGATTTTCCGCCCTTCAACTTCGCCGATCAGACGGGCCGGCTCGCCGGATTCAATGTCGATCTCGCCCGCGAAATCTGCGCCGAGTTGAAGATCGAGGCGAAGTGCCAGATCCAGGCGCTGCCATTCGAGGAACTGGAAAAGACGCTGGAAAGCGGCGCAGGCGAGGCGGTGATGGCCGGCGTCGCGGTGACCCCGGATCGGCGTCAGCGGTTTTCCTTCTCACGCCCCTATCTCGGTGTGCCCGCCCGTTTCGCCCGCAACCTCGCCGCAAGGATCGACGGCGATACGGCGGCGGCACTTGCCGGCAAGCCGGTCGGCGTGGTCGAGGGGACTGCCCATCAGGTGATGCTGAAAGCCTTTTTCCCGAAGGTCACGGCCACCTCGTTCGAGAGCTACGAGGCGATGCTCGAGGCATTGAAGGCCGGCAAGGTGGATGCGGTCTTTTCAGATGGCCTGAGGTTGCCCTTCTGGGTTGCGGGCGAAGCTTCGGCAAAATGCTGTGCGCTCTTCGACGGCCCCTATCTTTCGGAAAAGTTCCTGGGCGAGGCATTGACCGTCATGTTCCGGAAAAACGATCCCGTGCTCGTTGCGGCTTTCGACCACGCTCTCGGCGCGCTCTCCCGCAACGGACGCTTGCAGGACATCTACCTGCGGTACTTCCCGAACGGGCTTTATTGACGGCCGGAATTCTTTCCTAAAAGCTCGCCGCGATTATTGGCTCGCCCAGATGATGCGCGCCATCCATTCCACCTCGGAAAGATCGAAGCTGCGGTTTGGATGCTCGGGATTGAGCGACATCAGCTCGACCGTACGGGCGGACTGGCGCGAGAGGACCTTGGCCATGACTTCGCCTTCTCGCGTTTTCAGGACGACGCGGTCGCCGCGCCGCACCTGTGCGCCGGGTTCCACGATCAGCACATCGCCGTCGCGATAAAGCGGCATCATCGACTCGCCTTGGACTTCAAGGGCATAGACGCCGGCCTTGCGCGAAGGATCGACCGGAAATTCCACCACGTCCCAGCCCTGGCCTGCAGGAAAGCCGCCGTCGTCGAAAAAGCCGCCCGCACCGGCCTGGGCGAAGCCGAGGAGCGGGATCGTGCCGCCCTGCGGCGGGAAATTGCCTTCCGGAAACGCCGAACGACTGGAAGAGGTCGGCAGATAGCTCATGAACTGGTCTACCGTCGCCCCGGTCGCTTCCAGCACCTTGGCGATCGATTCCGTCGAAGGCCAGCGCAGGCGCCCATCCGGCCCGAGCCGCTTCGACTTGTTGAAGGACGTGGGATCGAGACCGGCACGCCGCGCAAGACCCGACGGTGTCAGTTGATGGCGTTGGGCCAGCGTATCGATCGCGTTCCAGATCGTTTCATGTGACAGCATTTTGCCCATACCCGGCGCGCGAGACAGGGCCGGACAAACCGGCGCTCGGCGGCACCCCTTCGATCAATCTCTCCACGGCCTTCAAGCATGCTCGATGGCACGCCCAGACACTCCCGATTTTAACGGAGGACGGGCCTCGCGTAAAGGGAGGAAAGGAATAAAATCCTGCGGTATGGAGTAGGTCGGCCCTAGGCCACCAGGGCCATGTTGATCTTGCCGAGTTTGATCACCGCCTGCGTCCGGCTGTCGACGTTGAGCTTCAGCAGGATCGCCGAAACATGCGCTTTGATGGTCGCTTCGGAGACGCCGAGTTCGTAGGCGATCTGCTTGTTCAGCAAGCCTTCGCCGAGCATGGTCAGCACCCGGCTCTGCTGCGGCGTGAGCGTCTTCAGCCGATCCAGAAGTTCCGCAAGGCCGGGATCTTCCTCAGGCTGGGTGGAATCGCCCTTTGGTGCCCAGATGTCACCCTCGAGAACGGCCTGAACGCCGGTCCGGATGTCGTCGAGGCCGGAGGATTTTGAAATGAAACCGGATGCTCCGAGTTCCAGCGCGCGCCGTATCGTCGTGCAGTCGTCGCTTGCCGAGACGATAACGATCGGCAGGCCCGAGAATTCCGCCCTGAGGGACATAAGTCCGGAAAAACCGCTGACGCCCGGCATTGCCAGGTCGAGCAGCATCAGGTCTGCCTCGGGATTGGAATCGGCGGCGCGTCGCGCGGCTTCGAAATCGCCCGCCTCGATGATCAGGACTTTTTCGGCAATCCCCTGAACAGCCTGGCGCAGTGCGCCGCGAAACAGTGGATGGTCGTCTGCGATGATGATTGTGAGTGCCTGCATTCCCACGCTCCCTCCCAAGAGCATAGTTGTGCTTCTGTATCTTCGAAAGTTGTAACCTTCCGGAGCGGCGGAGACAAGTGCGGTAAATCACGTACGATTTGGTTGGGGTTTGTCCGCTTCCCGCTCGTCGATGAATTCGCCGACGATTGCCATGAAACGCCGCATGAACTTCTCCATGATGGAGAGAGACTTGTCCACTTCCTCGTCGGTGGGCAGTGCATTCGGCGGCGTCTGGCTCAACCGCTCCTCGAGCGAGGTCACCCTCTTTTCGAGTCTGTCGAGTTCCTCTTCGTAAGCCGCCCGCTCGTCCGGCTGCATGCGGCAGGTCAGTGTCCCGTTCTCCTCGCGGCAGAGCGTCATGGCGCCGGTCTTCGTATCGAGACGAACGACGCCGCTTTCGGTCCGTTCAAGCTGGAAACGGTTCTCCGGCGGCGCCTGGGCGTAGGAAGCCGCCGGAATGATGAGCGTCATGGTGAATAGTGCCAGAACCTTCATCTTTTGGTCCTCCTCAGGTGGACAAGTGCCGGGCTTTGCGGCAAACGCACCGATTATAACAGATACTCGAGAGTTCATGATGACGGATATGGTGTATAAGATCGTGCCGGAAACGCTCTGGCGCCAGGCCAAGGGTAAGAGTGCCTTCGAGGGCGCGGGTATCGATCTCCAGGACGGCTACATCCATTTGTCGACGGGGCCGCAGGCGAGGGACACGGCCAGGCTGCATTTTTCCGGCATGGCCGGCCTTGTCCTTGTGGCCGTCAACGCCCCGGCGCTCGGCGAGGCGCTGAGATACGAGCCGTCGCGTGGCGGCGATCTGTTCCCCCATCTTTACGGCCAGCTGCCTTTCTCCGCGGTGCTTTGGGAAATGCCGTTGCTGATCGGCGCCGACGGCCTGCATGCCTTTCCGGAGAAGATGCCATGATCGGCCCCTTTGCCGGACTTGCCTCGCGCAGCCTTTTCGTCTTCGACCCGGAAACGGCGCATGGGCTGTCGATCGCGGCACTGAAGACGGGTCTCGTGCCCGCCTGCCGTATTGCGAAGGATCCACGTCTTGTCCAAAAGATTGCCGGGATCACCTTTCCGAACCCGATCGGACTTGCCGCCGGTTACGACAAGAATGCGGAAGTACCGGATGCGATGTTGAAGCTCGGCTTCGGCTTTACCGAGATCGGCACGGTGACCCCGAAACCCCAGGCCGGCAACGACAAGCCGCGCATCTTCCGCTTGGTGGAGGACCGCGGCGTCATCAACCGGCTCGGCTTCAACAACGAGGGGCATGAGGCAGCGTTCGTCCGGCTGACCTCCCGCCGCAACGCGCCGGGAATCGTCGGCGTCAATATCGGGGCGAACAAGGATGCGACCGACCGCGTCGCCGACTACGTCGCCGGCATTCGCAAGTTTTATCCGCTCGCCACCTATTTCACGGTCAACATCTCCTCTCCCAATACCCCGGGCCTGCGCGACCTGCAGGCCCGCGACAGCCTGAAGACACTGCTGGAAGCCGTGCTTGCGGTGCGGGCTGAAGAAGGGCTGCGGTATGGAAAGACCGTGCCGGTCTTCCTTAAGATCGCTCCCGATTTGACTGAGGAAGGACTGGACGATATCGCCGCCGAAGCGACCTCCCATCCGCTTGACGGCCTGATCGTCTCCAATACCACGCTGGCCCGCGACGGGCTGAAGGACCAGGTCCAGGCGAAGGAGGCAGGCGGTCTTTCCGGCGCGCCGCTCTTCAAGCGGTCGACGGCGGTGCTTGCCAAGATGCGAAAGCGTGTCGGCCCGGCTCTGCCGATTATCGGGGTAGGGGGTGTCTCCAGCGCCGCGGACGCTCTTGAGAAAATTCGGGCAGGCGCCGATCTGGTGCAGCTCTATTCCTGCATGGTCTATGAGGGCCCCGGCCTGCCGGCAACGATCCTCAAGGGGCTTTCCTCGCTGCTTGACCGGGAGAAGGTTTCCTCGATCCGGGAACTCCGCGACGCCAGCCTCGATCAGTGGGCGGCGGAAAAGCTCTGACGCGCCTTGCGCGGCACCATCGCAGCGAGGAAGAAGCCGCGCATCAGCAGGAAGAGGTTGAGCGACAGCCACAGCCCGTGATTGCCGAAGAGCGGCACGAGCACGGCAAGCCCTAGGCAGTATCCGGCGAAGGAGGCGAGCATCATGTTGCGCATCTCGCGCGACCAGGTGGCACCGATGAATACGCCGTCCATCTGGAAGGCAAGTACCCCGGTCAAACCTGTCAATGCCGCCCAGCCGAGATAGGTATAGGCCGCCTGCCGCACCTCTTCGGAGGTCGTCAGCATGTCGATGATCGGCTGTCCGAACACGATGAAGAACAGTCCGACAGCGCCTGCCATGGCGAAAGACCAGAGGCCGGTCAGCTTCAGCGCCCGGTCGAAGGAGGGGCGATACCGGGCACCGACCGCCCGCCCGGCCAGCTGTTCGGCAGCCCCCGCCAGACCGTCCAGGAAGAAGGCGGAGAGCATGAAGACGTTCATCAGCACTGCATTGGCGGCGAGCGTCACCGCGCCGAAGCTGGACCCGACGCGCGTCAGCAGCGCGAACGCGCCATTCAGGATCAGCGAGCGGATCAGGATGTCGGCATTGAGCTGGAAAAGCTGTCTCAGCTTGGCGGCGTCGAAAATGTCGGCGCGGCTCGGCCTGTGGGCTGCCGAAAACTGCCTGCTGACAACGACAAGCCCGATGATGACGGCCACCGTTTCCGCCATGGCCGTCGCCCAGGCCACA
Source organism: Neorhizobium alkalisoli (assembly GCF_002968635.1). Taxonomy (GTDB): domain Bacteria; phylum Pseudomonadota; class Alphaproteobacteria; order Rhizobiales; family Rhizobiaceae; genus Neorhizobium; species Neorhizobium alkalisoli. Next base: position 173,653 of record NZ_PVBN01000001.1, read on the forward strand.
CCCGAAACACCCCAGCCGAGCATGAGGCCGAAAAGGATGGCGAGCACGATATTCGTACCGTTGAGGATGATTTGCAATACGAGGCCGAGCATGCCCTGGCCGCGCCCGAGCACGAAGCCGAGGATCGCGAAATTGGCGAAGGTGGCGGGGCTCGTCAGCACGCGGATGCCGAAATATTGGCGTGTCACGTCGGCGACTGCGGGATCTCCGGTCATCAATTCCGGCGCAAAAGCGAGGATCAGGGGAGAGAGCGCCAGCATGACGATGCCGAGCCCGAATGCGCTGAGCAGCGCTCGCCAGAACACCGCCTGCTGTTCGCGATGATCGCCTCGGCCGAAAGCCTGGGCCACGAGCCCGGTCGTCGAGGTGCGCAGGAAGCTCAGGCTGCCGTAGATGAGGTCGAAGAGGATGGCGCCGATCGCCAGCCCGGCGAGCGCCTCGGCATTTCCGAGCTGGCCGACGACGGCGGTATCCGTAAGACCGAGCAGCGGCGTCGTGAGAAAACCGAGCGTCATGGGGATCGCGATGCCGAGCACCAGCCGGTGCGTCACGTCGAACGGCTTGGCGGCCTGCCCTTCTGGCCCGCGATCCTCCATCGATTAACCCGAAAGGACCATGGCCCAATAGGTGCGGCTGTCACCGGCGCGCGCCACGGCTACGCCGAGCCCCCTGAAGGAACCGAGCATGTTTTCGAGATGTTTGGGAGAGTCGATCCAGGCCTGCACGGCGGCGTTTACCGAATCCTGACCGCTGGCGATATTTTCAGCGGCCGGCAGCGCCACGTCGTTGCGCTTCATTCTTGAGCCGAAATCGTCGCCGAAGCCGATCAGGTGTTTCATCTTTTCGGCTTTTGCCATGCGGATGGCCTGCTGCGCGGCAGCCTTGCGCGCCGGCGTATCGAGAGTGAGCGTCGCGAGGGAGCGGCTCTGTCTCAGCTTGTTGACCATCGGCAGCGCCGCTTGCGTTTCGTCCTCGGCACCGGCCGTCGGGGTGAGAACCGAAGTCGTGGAACAGCCGGCTAGCAGCAGTCCCATTCCTGAGAGCACGAGAAAACCCCGGCGGGAAGAAAGATGGAAACCGGTCATGTCAGCGGCGGTAGCTCAGCAGGCGCAGGATCACGAAGATCGGAATGACGATGATCGCGCCCAGCACAAGATAGTTGCCGACCCGGCCGAGAGCCCTGAAGCCGTTGTACCAGAGGTCCAGAAACCAATAGCGGATCGTGTCGACGATATTGTCCGGCGTGAAGCCGAAAAACGCCAGTACGAAACCCACGATGAGGCACACGACGATCAGCTTGATGATCGTGCGACCCGGCGTATCGCCCAGGAACCTGTTCATCCCGTCCGCCATCCTTGTCTGTCTCCGAATTGCCTGAAACGCATACCCGCGGCTCGTCTGCGCCGCAAGCGCCTTGGCCTCGTCAAATAGAACTTGAGTTTTTTTGTGGCTTCGGCAAAGAACCCGCGACCCTTGGGAGCCGATCATGTCCGCCAGCCAGTTCTCCTCCGGCGATGTGATCGCCGACCGCCGTGCCGATTATGCCCGCATGCTGGCGGAGGCGGGCGATTTCGCTGCCGCGGCGGAACTCATCGAGCAGGCTCTGGAACTCGTCCCCGGCTGGGCCGCGGGCTGGTTCCGGCTCGGCGAATATCGTGAGAAGGCCGGACTTGCGCCAGCCGTAGATGCCTATCGCCAGGCGCTTGATCTTCAGCCGGACGATATCTTCGGCGCAAGATTGAAGCTCGCGCTGCTCGGTGCCGAGGAGATGCCGGCCCAGCCACCGAGTCGCTATGTCGAGGGCCTGTTCGACGATTATGCCGACCGGTTCGACACGGCCCTGGTAGAGAAGTTGAATTACTCGGTTCCCGGCAAGCTCGCGGCGCTGGTCGCGCCTTATGCTCCCTTTGCGAACACCGTTGATCTCGGCTGCGGCACGGGCCTGTTCGGCGCCGAGATCCGTAGTCACACGAAGCATCTCGAAGGCTTCGATCTCTCCTTGAATATGCTCGCCAAGGCAGACGCAAAGGGCCTCTATGACCGTCTCGGCCAATCGGATCTCAGCCTTTCTCCGGAACTATCCGGCCTCTTTTCCGGCAATCTCGCCGAGCATCGCGCCGATCTTGTTTCGGCTGCCGACGTGCTGATGTATCTCGGCTCGCTGGAAACCGTCTTCCCGCTGGTTCTCGAACTGCTCTCATCCGCGGGCCTCTTCGCTTTTTCCGTCGAGGATGCAGGCGGGGAGCAGTCTTTCGTTCTCCGGGATTCACTGCGTTATGCCCATTCCGAAGCCTATATCCGTTCCCTTCTGGACCGCTACGGTTTTGAAATTCTGGGGCTGGAAAAGACCGCGATCCGCATGGACGCCGGCAAACCGATCCATGGCATCCTCTTTCTGTCGCGAAAGCCCGCCTGACCGAATATTTCTTGCTTTTTTCGCTCCCGCCACATCCCCGCTTGAACAGGCTTGATGACGGTTTTATTGCAGTGCAATATCGCTGAAAATGAAGGGGTCGGAATTGGCTGGGCAGCAAAAGCAGGTTCAAAGAAAAAGCCTCGGTTTTTATAGCACCGACCCCTCGCAGCATACGGCTCTCGAAGACGGTCAGGGGCTTTTGACGGGCGCCATGGTCGCTGCCCTCGGCTTCTATTTCCTGAACAAGGTCGGCCTGCTCACCGGCGGCACGGCAGGCGTTGCTTTTCTTCTGCACTATGCCCTGGGTATTTCCTTCGGCCTCCTGTTCTTCATCGTCAACCTGCCGTTCTACTATCTTTCGTTTCGCCGGCTCGGGCTGGCCTTCTCGGTGAAGACCTTCATCGCGATCGGCCTCGTGTCCCTGATCTCTGAAATCGAAGGCCGCTTCTTTTTGATCGATTACATCAGCCCCTTCTGGGCGGCGCTGCTCGGCGGCCTGCTTCTCGGCTATGGTCTCCTGGCACTTTACCGCCACAGGGCGAGCCTCGGCGGCGTCGGCATTCTGGCGATCTACATTCAGGACCGGTTCGGCATCCAGGCCGGGCTCATCCAGCTCGCCTTCGACCTCTGCGTCATGCTCTGTGCCTTTGCCGTCGTGAGCCCGATGACGGTTGCCTGGTCCGTGGTCGGCGCCGTCGTTCTCAACCTTTTCCTGGCCATCAATCACCGCTCCGACCGCTATATCGTCGTGCGGTGATTACGAAGGCCGGGAGGATCAGGCGGCCTTGGCCGGCTGGTCGATCGGGTGGAGGGCGCGGAAGCCGACGCAGAGCCGGTTCCAGACATTGATCACGCCGATCGCGACGGTGATCTTCATCATGTCTTCTTCCGAGAAATGCGCCTTCAACACCTCATAGGCGCTGTCCGGAACATGCGTGTCGGCAACCCTGGTGACCGCATCCACCCAGGTCAGAAGGGCACGTTCCTTCTCGTCATAGATCGGCGATTCCTCCCATACGCTCATCATGTTGATCCACTGCTCGGAAAGCCCGTCGTGCCGGCTTTCCTTGACATGCATGTCGACGCAATAGGCGCAGTGATTGATGATCGAGGCCCTGAGCTTGATCAGGTGGATGAAGCGGCGCTCCAGGCCGGATTTCTGCACGTAGTTTTCCAGATCAAGAACGGCCTTGTAGGCATCCTGCGAGGCCTTGGCGAAGTTCAAACGAGGCTGCATTGGTCTTCTCCTTGGGTTGTGGCCGTCTCAGCGGGCCGTTCTGCGTTCATGGATTTCGAGGAAGGCGCAGCCGCGTGCGGCAATCCCGCCGTCGTCGGTGGCTTCCAGATCCGCCAGGATGTCGGCAATCGACACCTTGGCGAGTTCGGCGCGATAGGCCTTTTCGGCCTTCAGCATCGCGGCATTGATACCGCAGGGTTTGGCGAAATATCGCCCCGGCAGCGGGTTCGGCCCCCGCTGGCGGATTTCGGCGCAGCGAAAAGCCGGCGCAGGCCCTTCCACCGCCAGCACGATGTCGAGCAGCGTGATTTCCTTCGGCCTCTTCGCCAGCCGATAGCCGCCCTTCGGACCGGGCACGGTGCTGACCAGACCGGCGCCTGAAAGCGCCTGCAGATGTTTCAGCAGATAGCTCGTCGATACGCCGTGAAATTCCGCCAGGGCCGCGGCCGAAAGCACGCCGCCTTCGGAAACGCCCGAAAGCATGGTCATGCAATGGATCGCCTGTTCGATGCCTTCGCTGAGTTTCATCATTCACTCCATATCGCGGATATTTTTTATCCATGATTATGTCCCGGCGTCAAGACACTTCTTTTTCGCCTGTTCGCGACTACCTTATCGGCGTGGATATCGTCGAAACCTCATCTTCCGGCCGTGATGCCGCGCTTCTGCCCCGGCCGTTCCTGAAATGGTTCGCCGAAAAGGGCTGGCAGCCGCGCGCCCACCAGCTCGAATTGCTTTCGCGTTCCACCGCCGGCGAGAACATGCTGCTGATCGCACCGACCGGGGCCGGCAAGACGCTTGCAGGTTTCCTGCCCTCGCTCACCGATCTCACCCGTCGCGGCAAAATTCCGCCCGGCTCGGCCTTCACCGGCATCCACACGCTCTACGTTTCGCCGCTGAAGGCGTTGACGGTGGATATAGAGCGCAATCTGATGAAGCCGGTGACGGAGATGGGCCTGTCCGTCACCGTCGAAAATCGCACCGGCGACACACCGCAGGCCAAGCGCCAGCGCCAGAAGCTCAATCCTCCGGATATATTGCTGACCACGCCGGAACAGGTAGCGCTTCTCCTTGCGAACAAGGAGGCGGAACGCTTCTTCAAGGACCTGAAATATGTGGTGCTGGACGAGTTGCATTCGCTGGTCACCTCGAAGCGCGGCCACCTTCTGTCCCTCGGGCTCGCCCGCATCCGCCGCCATGCGCCAAAGGTGCAGACCATCGGTCTCTCGGCAACGGTCTCCGACCCGATGGATCTGCAGCGCTGGCTCGTCCCGCAAGGTGAAGATCCGGCGCCTCCTGCCGGCCTAGTGCATGTCATAGGCGGCGCGGCACCCGACATCACGATCATGAAGACCGAGGACCGCATTCCGTGGTCCGGCCACGTTTCGACCTATGCCATGCCGGAGGTCTATGATGAGATCAAACGTCACAAGATGACGCTGATCTTCGTCAATACCCGCTTTCAGGCGGAACTTCTCTTTCAGACGCTCTGGACGATCAACGACGATAATCTGCCGATCGCGCTTCACCACGGCTCGCTCGATGTCGGCCAGCGCCGCAAGGTAGAGGCCGCGATGGCGGCGAACAAACTGCGCGCCATCGTCGCTACCTCGACGCTCGACATGGGCATCGATTGGGGTGATGTCGATCTCGTCGTGCATGTCGGTGCGCCAAAGGGTGCCTCGCGGCTCGCCCAGCGTATCGGCCGCTCCAATCACCGCATGGACGAGCCGTCCAAGGCGATCCTGGTGCCCGCCAACCGTTTCGAGGTGATGGAATGTCAGGCGGCGCTTGATGCCAATTATCTCGGCGCACAGGATACGCCGCCGGTGGGCGAGGGCGCGCTCGATGTTCTCGCCCAGCATGTGCTCGGCATGGCCTGCGCCGAACCCTTCGATCCGCTCGAACTCTACGATGAGATCATTTCAGCCTCGCCCTATGCGGGTCTCTCCTGGGAAATGTTCGAGCGCGTCGTCGATTTTGTCGCGACCGGCGGTTATGCGCTGCGCTCCTACGAGCGATATGCCAAGATCAGGAAGACCAAGGACGGCCGCTGGCGCGTTTCCAATCCACAGGTGGCGCAGCAATACCGGCTGAATCTCGGCACGATCATCGAGGCGACCGAACTCAACGTTCGGCTCGTCCGCCGCGGCGCCAATGGTGCGGTTGGGCGCGGAGGAATGTCGCTCGGCAAGGTAGAGGAGTATTTTCTTGAGCAGCTCGTGCAGGGCGATACCTTCCTGTTTGCCGGCAAGGTGCTGCGCTTCGAAGGCATCCGCGAGAACGAGTGCCTCGTGTCCAACGCCTTCTCGCTGGATCCGAAGATACCGGCTTATGCCGGCGGCAAATTTCCGCTCTCCACCTATCTCGCCGATCAGGTGCGCGGCATGCTCGCCGACCCGGATCGTTGGTCGGTGCTGCCGGATCAGGTCCGCGACTGGCTCAATATCCAGCGCGAGCGCTCCATGCTGCCGAAAAAGGATGAACTCCTGATCGAGACTTTTCCGCGTGGAAAACGCTTCTTCATGATCGCCTATTGTTTCGAAGGGCGCTTGGCGCATCAGACGCTCGGCATGCTGCTCACCCGCAGGCTGGAAAGGGCAGGGGCGAGGCCACTCGGTTTCGTGGCGACGGATTATTCGCTGGCCGTCTGGGGCTTGAACGACATCGGCGCGATGATCAAGTCACGGCGTCTCAGCCTCTCCGACCTGTTCGACGAGGACATGCTGGGCGACGATCTGGAGGCTTGGCTCAATGAAAGCTATATGCTGAAGCGCACCTTCCGCAATTGCGCCGTGATTTCCGGTTTGATCGAGCGCCGTCATCCGGGCAAGGAAAAGACCGGGCGACAAGTCACGGTCTCGACCGATCTCATCTACGACGTCCTCAGAAGCCACGAGCCGGATCACATCCTGCTGGAGGCCACAAGGCGGGATGCGGCGTCCGGGCTTTTGGATTTGAGCCGTTTAGGCGATATGCTTAAGCGAATCAGGGGGCACATCACCCACCGCGATCTCGACCGGGTTTCGCCGCTTGCCGTTCCCATCATGCTGGAGATCGGCAAGGAGTCCGTGCCGGGCGAGGCGCACGATGCGGTGCTGCAGGAGGCCGCCGAAGAGCTGATCGCGGAGGCTCTCGCATGACGCCTCGCGCATTGTTGAAAGATTTGGAATTGATGCATCGCCTCGCTTTGGCGCGAACGATTTCAGGGGGAATGGCCCCCACCGGTGCGGAAGAGATCGTCGTCAACGGCGTCCTTGCCGTCTGCGATCCGCTTGGCGGTCTTTATCTGCCGGAAACCGGCACGCTCGTCGTCTCCGACCTGCATCTTGAAAAGGGAGCCGCCTTTGCCCGCCGAGGCATGATGCTGCCGCCCTACGACACGGTCGCGACCCTCAACATCTTGGCCGCCGTCATCACCCGCTACGATCCGAAGGTCGTCGTTTCGCTCGGCGACAATTTCCATGACCGCAAGGGCTCGGCACATCTTGTCTCAGAGCATCGTGCGCTGATCACCGGCATGGCGCGCGGCCGCGACTGGATCTGGATCAACGGCAACCACGATCCAGATGGCACGGTTGATCTGCCCGGCACTTGCGCCGACGAGCTGGTTTATGGTGGCCTCGTTTTCCGGCACGAACCGAGCCTGATTTCCGGCAAGGGCGAAATCGCCGGCCACCTGCATCCGTCTGCCACCGTCCGCCGCCGCGAAAAATCGGTCCGCCGCCCGTGCTTTGCGAGTGATGGCAGCCGCCTGCTGATGCCGGCTTTCGGCGTGCTCGCCGGTGGTCTCGATCTTCGCCACAAGGCGATGCACGGCCTCTTCGATCGCGAAGCGCTTGTCGCCCACCTGCTGGGCCGCGACCGCATCTATTCGGTTCGCTACGCCAACCTGACCGGCTGATTAGCGATAGACCAGCACCGGCGTCTTGGAATGCGCCAGCACCTTCATGGTTACGCTGCCGAGCATGAAGGCCTTGAAGCCGGACCGGCCGTGCGACGCCATGGCGATGATGTCGCAATGATATTTCTCGGCAGTCTCGACGATGGTGCCTGCCGGATCCAGGCTCATCAGCTTCAAGGTGTCGCAAGCGACCATGCGTTGCTTGGCCACTTGGGTTGCATCGGCCAGGATGCCGTCGGCCGCATTGTTGTTGCTTTGATCGTAGGCCGCATAGGCGGCTTCGAGACCGGTCGGGTTGACAGTCATGACCTGCAGCGGCTCCATGACGACAAGCACCGTGGCTTCCGCTCCGATCTCGCGGGCGAAATCGAGGGACTTTTCGAGCGCCTGCGTGGAAAGCGCTGATCCGTCGGTCGGGATGAGAACGTGTTTATACATCTGAGGCCTCCATGTTTTGGGATAGTATGGCCGCCCAACGCGATCTTACATTGATATCGCGCAATTCCGGTGGAAGAGGGAGGCGGGCTCGCTATCTGCCCAGGGATTTACTCCATCCCGCAGCCAGCAAAGCGTATCGCGCCAGAAGCCATCGCGATGTCGGGAGTGGAACAGGCTGAAATGCCCTATTTCCCGAAGTCCGTAATGTGCGGGCGACAGCAGGACTTGCTGTACGGCGGCATTGCGATAGTAACCGAGCGTCCGCTGGACTGCCGCCGGCGTTCCGATGTCGTCGTCTTCCACCGCCACGGCAAGGATCGCGGCCCTGTTTGCTTCGAACCGTTTGAGCACGTCCCGGCGTTCCGCCGCAGGGTGGGTGAGTTCCATTCTCGCGCGGCGAAAGCTCCATTCGTTGGCGACGCCCGCCGGCAGGTCCTCCAGCCAGCCGAGCCGCTTTCCCGGGAAGTAGCCGAACAGTGCCGTCAGCGCCGGCATGGCCAAATGCCATTTGAAAAACAGCCGCATGCGATGGCCCGCCGCATAATCGGGCCAATAGGCATATTGCGCGCCCATGGTCAGCATCCGGTCGATGCGCTCCGCCTTCGGTGAAAGCCCGGGCAGATAGCCGCCGATGCTGTGGCCGACGACGTGAAGCGGTTGGCCGGGGCGGACCAGATCCATATGCCGGAGCGCGGCGTCGAAATCCTGTTCGCCCCATTCCCGCCAGCGATAACCGCAGCCTCTCAGTGTCACAGGCCGGGAGAGGCCGATTCCGCGATAGTCATAGGTCAGGACGTCGAAGCCCTCCCGGCTCAGGAAGTCCGCGTAATAGTGGTAGTAACGCGCGAGCACGCCCGTGGCCGGATTGATGATGACGCTCGCAACCGCCGACCCTTGGGCTGGCCAGAAATGGCCGTGCAGCGCGATGCCGTCGCGGCAAGTCAGGCTAACCGCTTCGCCGGCTGGACGCCCTCTTGGTGTTGCGCTGACGTCCGCGATGTCAGCGGTCTCCGCGGATTGGCTGTCGGGCATTGGTAATTCCTCCAGAGAGGAGGATATTCACCGCGGTTTGCAACGCAATAAGCCAAAGGGAGAAGACAAGGCCTTCAGGAATGCAATTACGGGGGAGAAAGGCCGGTCAACCGAAACAGGCCTTTCATTTCATCCGCCATCTCAAACGGCCTTCCCCACCTCGTAGTTGAGGATCACGGCGCCATTGGCCGCTATGCTGGACGAGATCAGCTTCAATTCCGTCTGCTGCCCGGTTTGCTTGAAAAGGGGATTGCCCGAGCCGAGCAGGACCGGTGCGATGCAGATGCGATATTCGTCCACCAGGCCCTCCTTCATCAGCGAGGCGACCAGTTCGGCGCTGCCGAAGATGAAGATCGTCTTGCCCTCTTCGGCTTTCAGCTTCTTCAGTTCGGCGGCGGGATCGCTGACGACCCGCGTATTGTTCCACGCGGCCTCCTTCAGCGTCTTGGAGACTGCGAGCTTGGCAATGTTGTTCATGTAGTTCTTGGTCTTGTCGCCTTCTTCGGCCGTCGGCCAATAGGCTGCCATGCCTTCATAAGTTTTGCGCCCGAAGACCAGCAGGTCGCCCTGCTCTCCGAATTGCTCCGAAAGTTTTTCGAGCTCCGGACCCCAGGCATAGTTGTGAAAGGCTAGGTCCCAGGGCTTCTCGCCTTCGAAATAACCATCGAGCGTCATCAGGTTCCAAGCCACCAGCTTTCTCATGTCCATTCCTCCATCGTTAAAACCAGTTGCGATTAGCAATTGGTTGAAAGTTAGCCAAACTGATTTTATATTGCAAGCAGTTTGGAGAGAAAAATGCAAGACACCTATCGCTCGGGTTGCCCGATCAACCTCACGCTGGAAGTACTGGGCGACCGCTGGAGCCTGATCGTCATTCGCGACATCATGTTCGGCAACCGCCGGCATTTCCGCGAACTGCTGCAGAATTCGGAAGAAGGGATCGCTTCCAATATCCTGGCCGACCGCCTGAAGCGGCTGGTGGAGCGGGGACTGCTCTCCCGCGAGGATGACCCGAGCCACAAGCAGAAGGGGATCTACAGCCTTACCGAAATGTCCATTCGCCTCGTACCCATCTTCGCGGAAATGGGCACTTGGGGCCGGCATTTCATGCCGGTATCGGAAGAGCTGTCGATCCGGGCTCAGCTTCTGGAAGAGGGGGGTCGGCCGCTCTGGGAGGACTTCATGGAGGAGTTGCGCGTGCTGCATCTGCATGCGCCGCGCGATCCTTCCAAACCCTCCGTGTTCGATCGGTTACGCGTCGCCTATCTCGAGGTTGTCGCCCGCAACAAGGCGGCCGCGGCTGCCGCCGAGTGATCAATCCTTGCGGAACAGCAGGCTTGCGCCCCAACCGGTGACGACTGCGATCAGGACGCAGAGGAAACCGTAGGCGAACGGCCGCTCGTGGGCTGCGTCGGTGATCGCCTGTTCGATGCCGGTCTTCACCACCCTGAGCGGCAGCTCGCGCTGGGCAATCAGCTGCCCGCCCTTGAACAGGTAGGCGCGCACCATGTGGATTCCGTCCGGAATGTTGGCGGGCAGCTTCAGCGACGCCCGGAAGAGGCTGGACGAGACGAATTGCACCCCGCTCGTGTCCCGCTGGTAGAGGCCGTTCGCCAGCTTCAGGCGCCGATAGGCGTCCCGGAACTCTCTGATCGATCCGGAATCTGAAATATATCCGACCGGGTTCAGCGGCATATGCGCAATACCCACGCCGATATTGTTGAGACTCGGTGCCTCGTCGATGCTGTCGATCTGGCGCGTGCTGGCGAGCGAATAGCTTTCCGGCACCTGTTCGAAGGTCATCGACTCGGTGTTCATCCAGATGCCGAAGACTCGCTCCTTGCGGCGCACCGTCGCATAGTCCCGCGGGCCTTCCAGCGTCACGACGACGTCATACTGGCCGATGGCCAGGAACAGTTCGTCCGCATTAGTGAGAGCGCCGAAGATCGTCAGATCCGCTCCGCGGAAGTCGGAAGCAATCGCGATTTCGCTCGTCGAGGTTCCGATTTCGAGCCCTTCCTTCACCGTCGATGCTTCGCCCATCGGCACCTGCGCCAGTGCCGGCGCAGCGAACCCCAGGAGAGGGACGAGAAGGAGGGTGCGAAGCAGCCGGCGCATCAGTAGGAAAGCCCCCCGACCGCGACCGAATAGATCTCCTCCGGCGTCACGATGAGGCCGATCGCCAGACGGATGCCGACGGCGAGAACGAGAAGTGCCAGCAGGGCGCGCAGCTGCTCGCCGCGCAGCTTTTGCCCGACGCGCACGCCGTATTGTGCTCCGATCACGCCGGCGACCATCAGGATCGTCGCCAGCACGATGTCGACGGAGTAGTTGGTGGCAGCCTGCACCATGGTCGTATAGGCCGTGACGAAAATGATCTGGAAGAGCGAGGTCCCGACGACCACGCTGGTCGGGATGCGCAGGAGATAGATCATCGCCGGCACCATGATGAAACCGCCGCCGACACCCATGATCGAGGTCAGCACGCCGATGCCGAAGCCCAGCGCGACGACCGGAATGGCGCTGAGATAGATCTTCGATTTCTTGAACCGCATCTTGAGCGGAAGCCGGTGCACCCAGTTGTGCTGGCCGGGGCGCTTGAGCGGCAGCTGCTCCTTGTTCCTGGCGCGGCGCAAGGCCCGCAGGCTCTCCTGCAGCATCAGCGCGCCGATCGTGCTGAGCAGCACGACGTAGAGGATCGAAATGAACAGGTCGAGCTGACCGACCCGACGGAGCCACGAAAACACCCAGACCCCCGCCGTGGCGCCGGCGAGACCTCCGACCAGCAAGACGCAGCCGAGTTTCATGTCCAGCGTGCCGCGCCGGAAATGCGTGATTGCTCCGGAAATCGAAGAAGCCACGACCTGGTTTGCGCCGGTCGCCACCGCCACCACCGGCGGAATGTTGTAGAAGATCAGCAGCGGTGTGATCAGGAAGCCGCCGCCCACGCCGAACATGCCGGAGAGGAAGCCGACGGCTGCGCCCATGCCGAGAATGATGAAAATGTTCACCGACAGCTCTGCGATCGGCAGGTAAACAGTCACGGCCGAACCCCGACAAGGCAAAAAAACGCGACACCCCGCGGGCAGCTCGCGATGTGGCTATCCGCCCGCTGCGGTGATGGGAAATCAATCTCACATGCCGCGTGAACGGAGCATGAAGGGCTTCATCCGTCATGCTCCCAGGCACCGCACGAGTCAAACCGCAAGTGTCGGATAAGGCGGCAGGTTTACCGTTTTCGCGACGGCGTGATGAATATGCCGCTTCTCCTCAAGTCCGGTCAGGTAAGTCGAGTTACTTGTTGCGCGCCAGGAGTTCCTTCACCAGCGCGTCGTTGATCTTGCCGTTCGGCTCCTGGCCGACGGAAGTCTGGAAGGCCTTGATGGCCGAAACCGTCTTGGCGCCCATCTTGCCGTCCGGCGTGCCGGCGTCGAAGCCGTTCTTGCTGAGGATCGCCTGGATGTTGCGGATCGCCTTTTCCATGTCGACGGAAGCGGTGGTGAGCGGTTTGCCCGAGGCCCATTCGTCGGGCAGACTGACCGAGTTCGCCTTGGGATCGAGCGGCGTCACCTTCCAGCGATCGACCTTGGCGCGGGCGCTTTCGAGTTGCTCCTTGCGCATGGCGTTCGCCACCTCGTCGCGCTTCTGTGCCGCATCCTTGTCGCCGTCCTTGGCGGCGACTGCGAACCATTTGTAGGATTCCTCGAGATCCTGCTTCACGCCGTTGCCGCGGGCATAGAGGATCGCGAGGTTGAACTGGCTGTCGGAGACGCCGAGATCGGCGGCCTTGCCGAACCATTCGACGGCAGCGGGATAATCCGCCTGGCCTGCGGCTCCCGAAGCATAGAGGACCGCGAGATTGTGCATGGCGCTCGCATTGCCGGCCTCTGCCGCCTGTTTGTAGTAGTTGAGCGCCTTGTTGAGGTCGCGGGTAACGCCGGTACCTTTTTCAAAGAGATTGGCGAGCCGGTATTGTGCCGGGGCAAGGCCGCGGTCGGCGGCGAGCTTGTACCAGTTGACGGCTTCCGAAAGGTCGGCCTTGGCGCCGCGTCCTTCGGTGAAGCGGGCGCCGATCTCGAAGAGCGCATTGGGATCGCCGGCTGCGGCGGCATCGGCGAGCGACTTGGGGGCGAGACCGGCCGGAACCGCGATCTGCGCCTCCGCCTGTGCCTTCTCGGGCGGAGTGAACCCGCCGGTCGCTTCGACCGGGGTGCCGGCCGGCTGCACTGCGGAAATCTCGCCTGCCGTGGGTTGCGGATCGGTAAGGTGGCTGCCGGCGTCGATCTGCCGGGGAGGCTCCGCGGCTGCGGGCCGCGGGGCGTCTGGCTCGGCGCCGTCGGTTGCGGGCTGGGTCTGGATCGCCGAGGTGTCGCTGCGGCCGGTGACATTGGCAGGTGCCGCAGGCTGGGACGGTGCTTCGATCCTCGCGGCAGGCGTCTCGGGTGCTTTCGCGCCGCTGGTGAACGTCTTGGCAAGCGGCATCGCCATCAGAGCCAGAAGCACGGCACCGACAGCCATCAGGATCGGGCGGCGGTGCCGGGAAAGCAGGCTTCCGATGCCGCCGGATGAAGGTTGTGCCGCTTTGCGCATGTCCTTGGCCGGCGAGACGGGCTTTGCGGGATCGGCTTCCTGCGCGGCTACCTTGGCGGCGCGCCGAGCCGCTGCGATATAGTCCGCTTTGGCGGTACCGCTCGCCCGGTCTCCGTCGAAGTCGCCGGCTGCCTGGCTGGCGCGGACCCGCTCCAGGATTTTCTTCACGTCCGGGGCGCCCGAGCCCGGCTCCAGCAAATCGTTCTCGTGGTCGAGCGGCAAAACGTTGGACGGGTCGATCGACGGCGTCGGGTCGATGAGGGCGCGCGTGTTTTTAGGTGCCTGGTCTTTTTGGCCGGGCAGGAAGCGGCGCGAAAGTTCGGTCAGCAGGCTCGGCTTGGCAGCTTTCTCGGGCGTCGCGGCCTTCGACTCGGCGCGGTCCGCGTGCAGCATCACGTCCGCTTCCTGAGCGTCGTCGACGATCGCTTCGCGGGTGCCGAAGGTTGCGGCCTGCGCTCTTGCCTCGGCGATCTCCTCGTCCGCCATCTCCACCGGTGCGACGGCAAGCGGCGTCGCTGCCGGCATGACGGCGGCGCGGCGAACTTCCTGTGGTGCCGGCTCGGCATATTGGCGCTGGGGTTCCGCGTGGGCCGCAGCCGCCAGCCGCTCGTCCATGCCGTCCAGGCGGTCGGCAATCTGTACCAGCGTGCCGTGCAGGGCTTCGAACGTCTGGTGGGTTCTCTCCTCGGAGCTGCGCGTCAGGTCCTCCAGATGCCGCAGATCGTCGGCAAGCGCGGAAAGTGCCGCCATATCGGAGGCCGCAACGGGGCTGCCCGCCGCCGTGTTGCGGGAATAGACCTCGACCACCGCCTCGGCGGCCTGACGGGCGGCTTCGATGATATATTCGTCGTTGGTCGCCATGTAACCTTCGATCGCGCTCATGCGGTCATCGAAATCGGCGGGCAGGGCGCCGGCGGCCGGCTGAGGCTGGCTGATGAGAGCGGAAAGATGGGCGATCTGGTCTTCGAGATTGCGCAGAGCGCTTTCGTCGCCCCGCGGGGCGGTCGTCGCTTCATCCAGACGTGCGGCGATGTCGCTCAGCCTGTCCTCGATCCGTCCGAAGGCTGTCTGGTCTGGTGCCGGCTGATTACGCGGCTGGAAATCCATTTCCTCGATCCGGCGGGCCAGGTAATCGAGCCGCTCGGCAAGCACGTCGTTGACCGTGCCCTGTTCCAGCCCGTCGATCTTGCGGGATATGTCGGCGAGATGGTCGGAGAGGTCGGATTGCTGAATGGGCCTGTGCGACTGTTCCATGAGCAGAGAAAGCTGCTCAAGTCGCTCCTCCAGCCGCATACCGGCCTGTTCGTCCGAAAGTTCCTCGATGCGAACCGTCAGGGCCTCGATGCGGGCCGATAGCGCCTCGGTCGGATCGGGCCGGCGGCTGGTCGCCTGGGCCATCGTCTCGATCTGGTCGGAGAGCACGTTGATCCGGCCTTCGAGCCGCTGCAGGAACGACTGGTCGATGGAAGCCGCCGCGGAAGCTCGGCCGCCGACGGCGATGGCGCGGCTGATCTCGTCGAGCCGCTGGTCGAGGCTCGCGAACTGTTCGGCAATGATCGCGTCATTCGGCTGCATGCGCGAACCGAGCTGCTCCATGGCGCTCGCCACCGCGATCAGCTTCTGTTCGAGCGCTCGGATGGCCGGGCTGTCGCTCATTTCGCCGAGCTGGCTCTTGATGTCGTCGATGCGATAGGCCAGCGCGATCAGCTCTTCGCGAAGAGCCGCCGAATCAAGATCGTGCATCCGCTCTTCAAGACCCTGCCAATGGCTTTCCATCCGGCGAACCGAGTCTTCGCGGGCAAGCCCTTCCATGACCGAGCGCAGCTCTTCGAATTCAGTTCGCAGGCCGGCAGCCTCCGGCGTTGCCTGATACCCGAGCTGGTCGATGCTTCCGGCAAGCCGGGCAAGATCGCTGCGCAGATCGTCTGCGAACCGCTGATCCTCGGCAATCGACCGGATTGACCGGATCTCGCCGCGAAGCGCGTTCATCTCCCGCGCCACGCCCTCGGAAATATCCTGTTTCAGGTCCTGTCGAAGGCTGATCAGTGCCTGGGCAATGTCCCGAAGACTGTCGGTTTGCGTCGGCTGGGGCGCTTGCGGACGTGGTTGAGGCACGGCCCGCCGTGCCTCTTCGCGCAGAGGGCGCGTCTCCGGGTAACGAGCCGGTTCGGCGCGGAATGCCGGACGATCGGATGGCCTATGCGCTTCCGGCGGCCGGATCTCGTTGCGGCGGGGCTCGGCATAACGGGGCTCCTCGCGCCGCCGCTCGGGCGTAGGCACACGTTCCGGCCGGGTGCCGCGCTCGCGTCCGGCATCCAGCATCCGCTGCCGCTCGCGGATCTCGGCAAGCGGGTCGTTGGAGAAGGTCGGCGTACGATGGGGAGCGGCTGGGGCCGTACGCGGTTCGGAGGCCCGCACTTCCTGCCGCGGATCACGATAGTCGCCGGTCTTCGGCTTGGGCCCTTCGCGGCCCTTTCCAGACATCAGTCCTTCGATACGAGCCTCCAGCCCTTCGATGGTGCGGTTCAACGCATCCAGGGAGGAGCGGTCGCCATGACGGTGAGAGGTCGATCGTGATCCGGTCATTTGCTCGCTCGTTTCGACGTTGGTCCTGCAAGCTCTCGCCAGGGCCGGCCGGAGTGCTCTCCTCCGTCAATTCAGCCGCATGTTCGAGATCGCCTGCGCAGGACTTGCCATTCGGCGGACGTGGCATCCCTTGCGGATGAATGCTCTACGTCGTGCCAAGGTCCACTATTTCCCGAAACGTGGTAAACAAGCCGTTAATCCGGCCGAAAATTTTAACCTTTTTGGCGTCCATGGCCTCTTTTGTCGTGATGCTCTTTCGCCTGCTCGCCCTATCTTCCCACGTCTCCCATCCAGCCTCGCGATCGCTTGAGGTATTAACCGGATGTCGGAAGGGTAGGAGGAACTTGACGTCGCGACGAAAAATCCCGTTGTTCACATTTGACGTTTACGCAAACGTCAATTATTTATGCTAGCGGAATTGCGGGCCCGCCAAGAGCCGAAGGCCCGGGACGAGGATATGGAGGAAGCTCGACCATGCCAGTGTACAAGGCGCCGGTAAACGATACGCTTTTCATCTTGAACGACGTGCTGGGGCTGGAGCGCTACGGCAACCTTCCGGGTTTTGCCGATGCCACGCCCGATATGCTGGAAGCAATCATCGGCGAAGCCGCAAAGGTGGCGGAGGATGTTCTCTTTCCGCTGAACCTTTCCGGCGACCAGGAAGGCTGTACCCGCCACGATAACGGTACCGTCTCGGTGCCGAAGGGTTTCAAGGAAGCTTATGACCAGTATTGCCAGGCGGGCTGGATCGGTCTTGCCGTGCCGGAAGAATTTGGCGGTCAGGGTCTGCCCTACACGCTGCATGCGGCCGTCGGCGAATACATGTCGTCCGCCAATATGTCGCTGATGATGTATCCGGGCCTTACCCAGGGCGCGATTGCTGCGATCCTCGTACATGGTTCGGAAGAGCAGAAACAGACCTACCTGCCTAAGATGGTCGAGGGCACCTGGTCCGGTACCATGAACCTCACGGAGCCCCATTGCGGCACCGATCTCGGTCTTCTGCGCACCAAGGCCGTACCGCAGGCCGATGGCTCCTACAAGATTTCCGGCCAGAAGATCTTCATCTCCGCCGGCGAACACGGCATGACCGACAACATCGTGCATCTGGTTCTCGCCCGCATCGAAGGTGCGCCCGATGGCACCAAGGGCATCTCGCTGTTCATCGTGCCGAAGTTCATGGTCAAGGGCGACGGTTCGCTCGGCAAGCGCAACGGCGTGACCTGCGGTGCCATCGAGCACAAGATGGGCATCCACGGCAACTCGACCTGCGTCATGAACTATGACGAGGCGACCGGTTATTTGATCGGCGCCGAAAACAAGGGTCTCGCGGCCATGTTCGTGATGATGAACGAGGCACGCCTCGGCGTCGGGCTTCAGGGCCTCGCCATTGCCGAAACCGCCTATCAGAATGCCGTTATGTACGCTCGCGAGCGCATTCAGGGCCGTTCGCTTTCCGGTCCCAAGGCGACGGACAAGAAGGCCGATCCGATCATCGTCCATCCGGATATCCGTCGCTCGCTGATGACGATCCGCGCATTCAACGAGGCTGGCCGCGCCTTCCTGCTCTGGACGGCGCTGAAGTCGGACATCGCCCACCGCTCGGAAGACGCGGCCGAACGGCAGAACGCCGACGACCTGCTTGGTCTCGCGACCCCCATCCTCAAGGGCGTCATGACCGACAAGGGCTTCGACCACGCCGTCATGGCCCAGCAGGTCTTCGGCGGCCATGGCTATATCGAAGAGCACGGCATGAGCCAGTATGTGCGCGATGCCCGCATCACCATGATCTACGAGGGCGCCAACGGCATCCAGGCACTCGATCTCGTCGGCCGCAAGCTGGCGCTGAACGGCGGCCGCGCCGTCATGGCCTTCTTCAAGGAGATCGGTGATTTCTGCGAGGAAAACCGCGCCGACGAGCAACTGGCTCCCTTCACCAAGGCGCTCAAGAAGGGCTTGAATGACCTGCAGGCCTCCACCATGTGGTTCATGCAGAACGCGATGGCCAAGCCCGACAATGCCGGCGCCGGTTCCACCGACTACATGCACCTCTTCGGCCTCGTGACGCTGGGCTACATGTGGGCGAAGATGGCCAAGGCCGCGCAGGAACGTATCGCCGCCGGAGATGCCCGCGCCGACTACCTGAAGAACAAGCTGGTGACGGCGAAGTTCTTCATGGAGAAGATCATGCCGGAAACGACCACGCGGAAAGCCCGCATCGAGGCCGGCGCCGACAGCCTGATGGAACTCGCGGCCGAGGCGTTTTGAGTTTCCGCTTCTCCCCTCGGGGAGAAGGTGGCCCGAAGAGCCGGATGAGGCGGCGCGCCGAAGGCGGGTCTTGTTTCCGGCTCCGGCTTTGCGGGAGACCCCTCATCGCCTCGCATTCGCTCGGCACTTCTCCCCGCTGGGGAGAAGAGGGAAGACAAAGAATTCTACGGCGCCCTTGCGCCACCCAGGGAGATGACACCATGACCGAAGTCTTCATTTACGACCATGTGCGCACGCCGCGCGGTCGCGGCAAGAAGGACGGCAGCCTGCACGAAGTGCCCTCCGTCCGCCTCGCCGCCAAGACGCTCGAAGCGATCCGCGACCGCAACGGCCTCGACACCGCCACCGTCGACGACATCATCATGGGTTGCGTCGATCCGGTCATGGATGCCGGCGCCGTTATCCCGAAAGCTGCCGCCTTTGAAGCCGGTTATTCGACCAAGGCACCGGGCATGCAGATCTCCCGTTTCTGCGCTTCCGGCCTCGACGCCGTGAACTTCGCGGCCGGCAAGGTCGCGGCCGGTTCCGACGACATCGTCATCGCCGGCGGCGTCGAGTCGATGTCGCGCGTCGGCATGGGCATGTCCGGCGGCTCCTGGTACATGGACCCGTCCGTCAATTTCCCGGCGTTCTTCATGCCGCAGGGCGTCTCGGCCGATCTGATCGCCACCAAATACGGCTTCACCCGCGACGACGTCGACGCCTATGCCGTCGAAAGCCAGAAGCGCGCCGGTGCGGCCTGGGAAGCCGGCTACTTCAAGAAGTCCGTCGTTCCGGTGAAGGACCAGAACGGCCTTGTTATCCTCGACCGCGACGAGCACATGCGCCCGACCACCGACATGCAGTCGCTCGCCTCATTGAACCCGTCCTTCCAGATGCCGGGCGAGATGGGCGGTTTCGAAGCGGTCGGCATCCAGGCCCATCCGGAAATCGAGAAGATCAACTACGTCCACCACGCCGGCAATTCCTCCGGCATCGTCGACGGCGCCGCCGCCGTTCTGATCGGCTCCAAGGCCGGCGGCCAGTCGATGAACCTCAAACCCCGAGCCCGCATCCGCCACTTCGCCAATATCGGCTCCGATCCGGCGCTGATGCTGACCGGCCCGGTCGACGTCACCGAAAAGCTGCTGGCGCGCTCCGGCATGAAGATCTCCGACATCGACCTCTTCGAGCTCAACGAAGCCTTCGCCGCCGTGGTTCTCCGCTACATGCAGGCCTTCGAGATCCCGCACGACAAGATCAACGTCAACGGCGGTGCGATTGCCATGGGCCACCCGCTCGGCGCCACCGGCGCGATGATCCTCGGCACGGTGCTGGACGAACTGGAACGCCGCGATCTCAACACCGCGCTGGTCACACTCTGCATCGGCGCCGGCATGGGCACCGCGACGATCATCGAACGCGTCTGAGGGGTTAGCCCCCCTCATCCGCCTGCCGGCACCTTCTCCCCGAGGGGAGAAGGGAAACAGCCGCAACGCCGCCAATCTTCCTCTCCCCCTCGGGGAGAGGGTGGCCGAGCGAAGCGGAGGCCGGGTGAGGGGGCGGCACGGCACGCCATAAAATTTTCAGGGAAGAGGAATCCCACCATGAGCACCTACAAGAACTTCACCGTCGAAACCGACGCAGACGGCATTGCACTCGTCACCTGGGACATGCCGGAAAAGTCGATGAACGTCTTCACCATGGAGGTGATGGACGAGATCGACCGGATCGTTGACGCGACGGTCGCCGACAGCGCCGTCAAGGGCGTCGTCTTCACGTCGGGCAAGTCGTCCTTCTCCGGCGGCGCCGATCTCACCATGATCAAGTCGATGTTCTCGATGCTCGCCGAAGAGCAGGCCAGGGACCCGGCCACCGCCGCGCAGAAACTCTTCGATGCCGCCGGCCGCATGTCCTGGCTGTGGCGCAAGGTCGAGTTGAACGGCAAGCCCTGGGTCGCCGCCATCAACGGCACCTGCATGGGTGGCGCGTTCGAACTGTCGCTCGCCTGCCACGGCCGCGTCGCCGCCAATTCGAAGTCGGTGAAGATCGCCCTGCCGGAAGTCAAGGTCGGCATCTTCCCGGGCGCCGGCGGCACCCAGCGCGTGTCGCGGCTCGCGAACGCCCAGGATGCCCTGCAGATGATGACGACAGGCTCGTCGCTGACCGCCCAGCGCGCCAAGGCCATGGGCCTGGTGCACCAGGTCGTCGAGCCCGCCGAACTCGTCAATGCCGCCAAGCAGATGATCAAGGACGGCCTGAAGCCCGTCGCCCCGTGGGACGAAAAGGGCTTCAAGGTGCCCGGCGGCGGCGTCTGGACGCCGGCAGCAGCCCAGCTCTGGCCGGCCGCCCCGGCGATCCTGCGCCGCGAGAGCGCCGGCAATTATCCGGGCGCGCTCGCCATCCTCAAATGCGTCTATGAAGGCCTGCAGCTGCCCTTCGATACGGCCTTGAAGGTCGAGCAGCGCTATTTCACCGAGATCCTGCAGACAACCGAAGCCTTCTCGATGATCCGCTCGCTCTTCGTCTCCATGCAGGAACTCGGCAAGGGCGCCCGCCGCCCGGCCGGCCCGCCGAAGACGGAGTTCAAAAAGGTGGGCGTCGTCGGCGCCGGCTTCATGGGCGCCTCGATCGCCTATGTCACGGCGGCAGCCGGCATTCCGGTCACCCTCATCGACCGCGACCAGGAAGCCGCCGACAAGGGCAAGGCCCATTCGGAAAAGCTGGTGGCGGATCAGGTCGGTAAGGGCCGGATGACCAAGGAAGACGGCGAAAAGCTCCTCGCGCTCATCACCCCGACGCCGGATTACGCCGCCCTTTCCGATGCGAGCCTCGTCGTCGAAGCGGTCTTCGAAGACCGCGCGGTCAAGAAGGCGGTCATCGAGCAGGTGGAAGCGGTGATCCCGGAAACCACCATCTTCGCCTCCAACACCTCGACGCTGCCGATCACCGGTCTCGCGCAAAATTCCAAGCGCCCCGACCAGTTCATCGGCGTGCATTTCTTCTCGCCGGTCGAAAAGATGATGCTGACCGAGGTGATCCTCGGCGAAAAGTCGGGCGACAAGGCGATCGCCGCAGCACTCGATTACGTCGCGGCCATCAAAAAGACCCCGATCGTCGTCAACGATACCCGCGGCTTCTATGTCAACCGCTGCGTCTTCCGCTACATCAACGAAGCCTATGACATGCTGATCGAAGGCGTTCCGCCGGCGATGATCGAAAACGCCGCCAAGATGGCAGGCATGCCGGTCGGCCCGCTGTCGTTGAACGACGAGGTCGCCGTCGATCTCTCCCAGAAGATCATGAAGGCCTCGATCGCCGATCTCGGGCCCAACGCCGTCAGGCCGGAGCATATGGCCCTCATCGACCAGATGGTCGACGTGCTCGACCGCCGCGGCCGCAAGAACGGCAAGGGTTTTTACGAATACCCGGCCAAGCCCGCCAAGAAATACCTCTGGCCGGAACTGAAGACGCTCTACCCGCAGAAGCCCGCTTCCGCGGTGGACGTCAACGTGCTGAAGCAGCGCCTCCTGGTAACGATCGCGCTCGAGGCCGCCCGCACGGTGGAAGAAGGCATCGTCACCGACCCGCGCGAAGCCGACGTCGGCTCCATCCTCGGCTTCGGCTTCGCCCCCTATACGGGCGGCACGCTCTCCTACATCGACGGCATGGGCCTGAAGAATTTTGTCGCGCTCTGCGAAAAACTGGCGGCGAGCTACGGCCCACACTTCAAGCCGACGGACCTGTTGAAAGACATGGCCGCCAAGGGCGAAACGTTCTACGGGCGGTTCGACCCGTATGGGAAAGTGGAGAGGGCGGCTTAGGCCGCCTTTAATGTCTCCAGCGGCCAGCGATAACTGAAGGAGCTGCAGAGGGGTTGTCCTCTGTTCAACTTTAACGATTTTTCAAAAAAAGACTCGCCTAAATTCTAGTTCGGGATTTTATTAAATTCAAAGGGGTGCATAGGGGGAGCTTTTGTCTGATTCTGGAGGCGGCCAAGTTGAGGCCGGTTTGGGTATTGGTTTCGCGCGCGTTCTTGCCGGCGCTACTTCATTCAAAGACAGCGGTATTGCAAATATCAGCGAAACTTATCGTGGCCAGATTTATACAGCGGATCATGAGACGCGATTTGCCATAATAAAGGACATCCCGGCGAGGGAGTTAGCCAATGAAATTATGGCCGCAGCGGCAGCGGTAGCATTGGGTTTGCCTGTCCCGCCTGCGTATCTTGCCTTCATCCCTGAGGGTGATCTTGAAGTAAAATATGCGCCACGTATCGAGGGCGGGTACATTTTATTCGCAAGTGGTGATGTCGCCTCGCCATCAGTGGCTAGCCTTGTAAGCAAAACGACATTCTCACCGGCCTCAATTCGAAAGATTGTAGAAATCCTGCTAGGGGGCGATCTCGCAGGAGTCTACGAATTCGATACATGGAGCGCCAACATTGATCGCCACCCTGGCAATATCCTTTTGTCAGGAAGTGGATCATTCTGGTTGATTGACCAGGGCTACTGTTTTTCTGGGCCTAATTGGGCTCCTGCTGATTTGGTTGCATCTGCCGCTTTTACCAATCGACTAAAGAACTGGGTAACGCCATATCTTTCCAAAGATGAAGTGGATCAGTTGATAGCCGCAATCGGTGCGATATGTGCGAAAGCCGAGAACGTTGATCTTAGGGAAGTCGGCAAACGCGGACGCATTCCTGACTTGATTGGGAATGATGATTTTGAAGCGCTTTTGGCATTTCTAACCGATCGACTTCCAGAAGTAAGACGGTTGACCGCGGATGCTTTAGGACGACTGATGTGAACGCTCTGGACAAAACGATATTTCCGCAACCCCGAAGCGGCTTTGTGAGGGCAAAGCGCGCTGCGGTTATATTTCGCCCTATCATCGGGTCAGTTGAGCAATTGGTCATCGGTGCGATCGCATATGATGGGCAGAGCGCCCATCTCGCTCGGGCTAACCGCCTTAATCGTCTCCAGTGCTTTTACGATGATCACGCCACCGGTGCCATCTTAGCAATCGAACTGGCGCTTGAGGAACTGGCACTAGATTTG
Source organism: Neorhizobium alkalisoli (assembly GCF_002968635.1). Taxonomy (GTDB): domain Bacteria; phylum Pseudomonadota; class Alphaproteobacteria; order Rhizobiales; family Rhizobiaceae; genus Neorhizobium; species Neorhizobium alkalisoli. The sequence continues at coordinate 197,163 of NZ_PVBN01000001.1, forward strand.
GCTGCTGACCCCATTCTGGCGTCTGGTGAATATCTTGCCGCTATGTCCGGCATAGCCATTGGTCCCTCGCATGACGCGGAAGGCGTGTCTTTAGAGATTATCGCTTCATCATGGTTAGCGGGCATGTCGTCTGTTTATGTGCCGGAAATATCCAACGGTGCGCTTGTAAAGCTAGCAATAGCAGGACGCGATCTCGAAGAGCCTCAGGCATTTGACCGCGCCTCTGATCGGTTGGGCCAGCTCTTACTCAATTACGTAGGAGAAAAGCAGCCAAAGCTGATCGACGCGTTTAGCGAAGAAATTCGAGTACAGGCTCGCCGTCGAAGAGGGAGTGCCCACAGCGTATTTATTGATTTCGCTGGTTCAAAGATCGTAGCGAACTTTGGAATCCTTTCCACAAGTGGTTACGCAGCTTCGATTGATCGCATTAAGCGTAGAATGTGGGATTTGAAAATTTCTCGCGATGACGAGCGAGCCGGTTTCTTCGGCCGAAACCATGAAATGCTCGTGCAACATCCGCCAGAGAATGACCCTCAACTGGCGCAGCGACAGGTTGACAAGATTATGGAAAGTATCCGCGAGCTTGAGAGGCAAGCTGATCAGGAAGAAATTCGCTTCCGACCGATGACGACAGTTGAGCAAATCGGCGACCACCTGATGAAGAGCGAAGCAGCGTGAGCAGATTGGCAGTCATGGTTGAGGATCAAAGTAATTAGGAGCAGCAGGTAGGGCACTTCTGATGCTTCAATTACTTACCTCCTCGCCCTACCTTCCCCCCATGTGCAACGACTACGAACAACACATCCGCTATGCGGAATACCGCAAGGCGATGGAGGAGCGGGCGCTTCGGGTGCCGGACCACGAGAGCGAACTGGCGCTGCCTCAGGCCGATGACATCCGCATCGGCGATACCGGCCCGGTGATGCGGCTTACGGAAGACGAGGCGGTCGAGCTTTTCCCGATGACCTTCGGTTTTCCGCCGCCAGAGGCTAAAGGGGGAAACAGGAAGGGCGGGCCGGTCTTCAACTTCCGCTCGGAAGGCCGCAGCTTTGCGGCAAGCCGCCGCTGCCTCATCCCGGCCTCGGCCTTTTTCGAATTTACCGGCACCAGATATCCGAAGGCGAAACACCGCTTCACGCTCACCGGCGCGCCGTTCCTGGCGATCGCCGGCCTCTGGCGGGAGGGGCAAGGAAACAAGCCGCCCGCCTTCACCATGCTGACCACCACGCCGGGTCCGGATGTCGCGCCCATCCACAACCGCCAGGTCGTGGTGCTGCGGCCCGAAGACTGGGGCCACTGGCTGCATCTGACAAAGCCCGAAAGCGAACTTCTGCGGCCGCTGCCCGAAGGCTCGCTCGCGGTGGAAGAGGTGCGCGGCGGCAGCGATTGAGAGGGTAGTCTTCTGTCGCACCGGCGTACGGTTCCAGTTTTCAATGTGAAGGTGGCGCACCCCCTTCGGCCCTGCCGGGCATCTCCCCCTCAAGGGGGGAGATCACAAGCGGCGTGGCTTTCCCGCCTCGCCCCCTATCCGCCTGTGGGACAGTCCTTGTTTGGGGAAGCCGGCGCGCCCAGCCGATCTCCCCACCTGTGGGGGAGATGCCCGGCAGGGCAGAGGGGGGCGGCAGCCCGCGTCGGCAGCGATTGGCGGAGAAAAATCCGGCCGCGCACTGCTAGATCAATAATTTAATCTCTTCCTTATCCCCGTCCTCCAAACCCATGCCTACAATCCCCCCGCTTCCGTCGCCGGAGTGTTTCGCGAGACGTTCGCGGGCAGGCGGGAGCCGGCGCTTTCATCAAAACCGTAACGTGCGGGGACGGTGGAAGAGGTGAAAGCCATGAAGTGCTCGTCGAAAGACGAACATTCCTATCAAGCCTCCCCCTGGCCGCCGGGCCGGGTTCGGTTGAGCCGTCCAAGTGGCAGGGTTTCCCGAAAGGAGACCGCAAATGAAGCCACGCAGCGGGGCGAGGTGATCACCTGTAGGGACCGGAAGTCCCGAAAAGACGCCGAAGGCCACGCGAATGCGGAGCCACACTATACAATTCCAATGAGGTTCCGCATTCGTGTGGGCTCTCCGTACCAGCAAGCCACGGACCGACCCGGTTGCGTGAACGAAAAGACATGCCCGGAAGGAAGTGAGCGATGGCATTGAGCGAGGCGGAATGGAAACGCAGAGAGGAAGAGGAGGATGCCGAGCCCTGGTATTTTGGCATGACGTGGGGCGAGTTCCGTCGGCTGCCTGAGCGGCAGCAGCAGGAAATACAGCAAAGGGTAAGCCAATTCGGCGCCACCCATGTCGGCTTCTGGAAGGATTGCAGCTTAAGCAAGTGCCGGCGTGCAAAACGCTGCGTCGGCTTTCTCACTGACGCTCAATACAAGGCCGGCTACAACGACGCCTATCCGCCTTGCGCCCGCAAGGAAGAGGCAAGGCGCGCGAAAATCTACTACGAAGGCCTCTGCAAGCTTTTTCCACCTGCAGACGACGGGCCGAAATATGACGGCCGCAAGGAAACGGAGGACCCGTACCAATGGTAGCGTAAGCCGCTGCCTGCGGTAAAACGGCTTCGGCGGCGTGCCTTTAGCCTCCGCGTTGAACCAAATGGCGTTTCCACGGGTTGAAGGGAACAAGCCGAACAAGGGGCGCGCCGCCGTGGATCTCATGCCGATGATCGAGGAGCTGGAAGCCTGGCTCAGGACCTTTGTTCTGAGCGAATGGACGCTTTATCAGCTTGGGATCATCGCGGTCGGCTTCGTTCTCTCATCCTTCCTCGCGTCGCGCACCGAACCGGTCTTCGAAGCCCGCGCCCGCCGCATCAAGGGAAATCCGGATCTTCTCAGGGTCATCATCGCCTTCATGCGGCGCCTCAGATGGCTCTACCTCGTCCTGTGGTTATGGATTGCCCATGCGGCGCTCGCGCCGAGAACCTGGCCGTCGCAGCGCTGGCTGCTTGGTACGGTCCTGACGCTGGTCGCCGCCTGGTTTGCGGTCGCCGTCCTCACCAAGATCATCCGCAACCCGACCCTGTCGCGGCTGGTGGCGATCGTCAGCTGGGCCTATGTCGCGGTTTACGCGATCGGCCTCGACGGACCGCTGATTTCGGCCATGGACGGTGCGGCGATCACGCTCGGCGCCGTGCGGCTCTCGCTGCTCGTCATCGTCAAGGCGATCGTGCTGGCGGTCGCGCTCGTCTGGCTCGCGGTGCTTTTCGGAAACGTGCTCGGCCATTGGGTGCAGCGCTCGAGCGACCTCTCGCCGTCCTTCAAGGTGCTGATCACCAAGCTGATCAAGATCAGCCTTATCGTCGTCGCCGGCGCGGTCGCGCTGTCGGCCACCGGTATCGATCTGACGGCGCTTACCATCTTTTCCGGCGCCGTGGGGGTGGGCGTCGGTTTCGGGCTTCAGAAAGTGGTGTCGAACTTCATATCGGGGATCATCATCCTCCTCGACAAGTCGATCAAGCCCGGCGACACCATCACGCTCGGGGATACGTTCGGGTCGATCCGGGATCTGCGCTCCCGCTTCGTCTCCGTCATCACCCGCGACGGCAAGGAATATCTCATTCCCAACGAGGATTTCATCTCCCAGCAGGTGGTCAACTGGTCCTTCTCCAGCGATTATGTCCGCATCGATGTCGATTTCGGCACGTCCTATGACAGCGACCCGCACGAGGTGATGCGGATCGCCATCGAGACCGCCTCCGCCGTCCCGCGCGTTGCCAACAACTATAAGCCGCCCGTCTGCTGGCTCACCGCCTTCGGCGCCTCGTCGCTCGATTTCCGCCTGCGCTTCTGGATTTCCGACCCCGCCAACGGCCTCACCAACATCCGCGGAGAAGTGCTGCTGGCGCTCTGGGATGCCTTCAAGACATCCGGCATCGACATACCCTTCCCGCACCGGGAGATCATCATGAAGACACCGGTGGAATTCAGCCGTGGCCGGGGAGAGAAATGATTTCGCGATACCGCTCAGTTCACCGCAGGCGCGGAAGGCTCGCCCCAGCTGGAGATCGGCTGGCCCGCCTTGGTCGCCACCTGGCTGTCGTAGAGCGCCAGCGAAGCCTGCAACTGCCGCATGTCGCTGCAGCGGTTGATGATGCCGCCGATATATTGCACGCAGTCGCTTGCCGTTCCCTGCACCGAACCGGTCGCCCAATCCCTGACGATCCCGTCGGCGCCGACCAGGAAATAGGAAAGCCGGTTGTTCTGCGAAACGCTCGAACTGCCGACCAGGCCGGCGAAATTCGTGCCCCTCTCGGTCTTGGCGCCCGGCGCCATATGCCGGTAGATCGTCATGCCGTTTGCAAGCGGCGTCGATCCGATCATCGGTCCGAACGTCGCTTCCGAGCCGGAAAGCCGCGCCATCGGCGACTGGCCGAGATTGGCGACCTCCTGATAGGGCTTGCCCATCGCATAGCTGGTGAACGAGCGGTTGGCGGCACTCTCCGCCTTTTCCGCAACCTGAGAACACCCCGCCAGAGCGATGGCGAGGCCGATCGAAAGAATTGCCGCAAAACGCATGCCGAACCCCTTTGCCGGCTGCCGCCATGTTCCGGAACCCCATAGGCTCCCGTCGCCATGCGGCCGCCGCTATCCCCTTTACCCGCCCTCTTTGCTAGCAGATTTCCAGGATTTGGAAAGCGGGCGCATCACGCCTTATCGAGCGCCATGGTGAGGTCGGCGATCAGGTCGTCCGGATGTTCGATGCCGATCGACAGCCGGATGGTACTGTCGAGCACGCCGATCTTCTGGCGCACATCCGCCGGCACGCCGGAATGCGTCATCGTCGCCGGGTGGCTCGCGAGCGATTCCGTGCCGCCGAGGCTCACCGCCAGCTTGAAGATCGCGAGTGCATTCAGGAACCGGAAGGAGGCCGGCTGCCCGCCCTTGATGTCGAAGGAGAAGGTCGATCCGCCGCCGGTGCATTGCCGTGCGAAAACCTGTCCGGTCGGCGACTGAGGGTCGTCGAATGGCAGGTAGTGCAGCTTTTCCACCCGCGGATGGCTCTGCAGGAATTCGGCGACTGCGGCCGCATTGGCATTCGCCTTTTCCATGCGGATCGACAGCGTCTCCAGACTGCGGCCAAGCATCCAGCAGGAATGCGGGTCGAGCTGGGTGCCGATCGCCCCGCGCAGCGCCTTCACCTGCTTGATGACAGCCTTGGAGCCGAGCGCCGCGCCGGCGATCAGGTCCGAATGGCCGCCGACATATTTGGTCAGCGAATAAAGCGAGATATCGGCGCCGTGCTCGATCGGTCGCTGGAAGACCGGGCCGAGCAGGGTATTATCGCAGGCAATGATCGGCAGATGCCCCTGCGTCTCCCAGATAGTCTCCGCGACGCGGCGGATCATTGCGACGTCTACGAGGCTGTTGGTCGGGTTTGCCGGCGTCTCGATCAGGATCACCGAAACGCGGCCCCTGGACATCGCCTCTTCCGCCGCGGCTATCACCGTATCCTCGTTCACCCCGTCCGCGAAGCCGACCGCCGCAACGCCGAAATTGAGGAAGGTTTTCGCCAGCAGCGTTTCGGTGCCGCCATAAAGCGGCTGCGAGTGGAGAACGCTGTCTCCCGGCCTGACGAAGGTCATCAGGGTGGTGGCGATCGCCGACATGCCGGAGGAAAAGAGCGCGCAGCTTTCAGCCTGCTCGTAGACCGCCATGCGATCCTCGACGATCTCGCTGTTCGGATGGTTGAAGCGGGAATAGACGAGGCCTGCGCCGGTGCCGGGCGGCGGCTCCTTGCGACCGGAAACGAAGTCGAAAAAGTCGCGGCCCTCTTCCGCTGATTTGAACACGAATGTGGAGGTCAGAAAGACCGGTGGCTTGACGGCGCCCTCCGAAAGCTCCGGGTCGTAACCGTAATTCAGCATTTGCGTTTCGGGATGGAGCTTGTGATTGCCGATATGCGTCTTCGAAGGGTGAGGCGCCGTCATTTCCGTCTCCTGCGGATGAGAAATTCTCTCATGGAGATAAGGTGCAAGCCGCCATTCTCAAGCCGCCTTCTGGATGAGACGAAAAGCAAGAAATGTCGGAAGTATGCCGTTGACCATGCTTGCCGGCGAAGGTTATCACTCGATGCGGTTTCAATGGGAGGATGCCTCGTGAAGTGCCGGGCATCGTTGATCAAATATGCCGCGTCTCACCGCATCCACACCTCTTCCCGCCGATGTGACAACACCCGCCTACGACCGCGCTTCCCTGAAGCCCGGCATCGTTCATCTGGGGCTCGGCGCATTCCACAGGGCGCACCAGGCCGTCTATACGGATGCGGCGCTGGAAAGGGAGTTCGGCGATTGGGGCATTGTCGGCGTCAGCTTACGTTCGGTCGATATCGTCCATGACCTGAGAGCCCAGGACGGGCTCTATACGGTGGTCGCCCGCAGCGCGGCCGGCGACAGCGCCCGTGTCGTCGGCTCGGTGGTGAAAGGACTTTCCGGCACCGAAGACCGGGACGAGATCCTGTCGCTGATGGCCGATCCGGCAACAAAGATCGTCACCATCACCGTCACGGAAAAGGCATACGGCTACGATCCGGGCTCCGGCGGGCTTGACCGCAAACATCCGTCGGTTGCAGGAGATCTTGCCAATCCGACGGCTCCCGTCGGCGTCGTCGGTTATATCGTCGAGGGGCTCTCCCGCCGCCATGCCGCCGGCTTGGCGCCGTTCACGGTGCTTTGCTGCGACAACCTGCCGACCAACGGCCGCATTGTCCGCCGTCTCGTGATCGAAATGGCAGGTGCCCGCGATCCCGCGCTCGCCAACTGGATCGCTGCGCAGGGCGCCTTTCCCTGCAGCATGGTGGACCGCATTGTGCCGGCTGCCACGGAAGAAACCCGTGAGCGCGCCGAAAAGCTGCTCGGCGCCGCGGACAAGCTGGCGCTCGATACCGAACCTTTCCTGCAATGGGTGATCGAGGACCACTTCATTTCCGGTCGGCCGAAATGGGAGGCGGGCGGCGCGCTTTTCGTTGACGATGTCGAGCCTTACGAGAAGATGAAGCTCCGGCTGCTCAACGGTACCCATTCGCTGATGGCCTATCTCGGGCAGTTGAAAAGGTTGGAATATATCCGCGACGTCATGGCCGTGCCGGAATACCGGGCGCTTGCGCAGCAGCACATGGATGCCGCCGCCAGGACGCTCGATCCGGTGCCGGGCATCGATCTTAAAGCCTATATGGCGGAACTGATGGAGCGCTTTGAGAATCCGACGGTTGCCCACAAGACGAAGCAGATCGCCATGGACGGTAGCCAGAAACTGCCGCAGCGCATCTTTGCCGGCGCGGTGGAAGATCTGGCCGCCGGTCGCGATGCGGGCACGAGCGCTTTCGTAACCGCCCTGTGGATTGCCTATGCCAAGCGCACGCCGGATATCGACGATCCGCGCCGCGAGGAGCTTCGTACGGCTGCAGCCAAGTCCGCCGACAGCGACCCTTCGGCTACGTTCTTCGATCTCCCGGGCCTTTTTCCGCAGGCTCTCACAGAGAATAGCGCATGGCGCGCGCGGGTGAATGCGGAGCTTGAAAAGCTGAACGCCGGCTGATGCCGGCGTTCGTTTAGCTCTCTTTGTGTGTCAGCCCTTGAAGGTATAATCCGCGATCGACTGCGGCTTCATCTCGATCGAGAAACCCGGCTGCGAGGGCGGCATGTATGCGGCATTCCGGATGATGCAGGGATCGACAAAATGCTCATGCAAATGGTCGACATATTCGATCACACGGCCGTCCTTGGTGCCGGAAACCGCGACATAATCGATCATCGAAAGATGCTGTACGTATTCGCAGAGCCCGACGCCGCCGGCGTGTGGCCAGACCGGCAGATTGTATTTCGCGGCGACGAGCAGCACGGCCAGAACTTCGTTGAGCCCGCCCATGCGGCATGAGTCGATCTGGACGATGTCGATCGCCCCTTCCGCGATGAACTGCTTGAACATGATGCGGTTCTGGCACATCTCGCCGGTCGCGACCTTTACCGGCCCGATGGCTTCGCGGATCTTGCGATGGCCGGCAATGTCGTCCGGGCTGGTGGGTTCCTCGATGAAGAAAGGCTTGGCGAAGGCAAGCTTCTTGACCCAGTCGATGGCTTGGCCGACTTCCCAGACCTGGTTGGCGTCGATCATCAGGTAGCGGTCGGGACCGATCACCTCGCGGGCGATGGTGAGACGGCGGATATCGTCCTCAAGGTCGCGGCCGACCTTCATCTTGACGTGGTTGAAGCCTGCATCGACCGCTTCCTTGCAGAGGCGGCGGAGTTTTTCCTCGGGATAACCAAGCCAGCCGGCCGACGTCGTGTAGCAGGCATAACCCTCGCGCTTCAGCGTCTCGATCCGTTCGACCTTGCCGGCTTCCGCCTTTTTCAGGATCGCCAGGGCATCCTCGCGTGACAACACGTCGGTGAGGTAACGGTAGTCCACGATATCGGCGATCTGTTCTGCCGGCAGTTCGGCGACGAGCTGCCAGACCGGCTTGCCGGCCTCCTTGGCGTAAAGATCCCAGAACGCGTTGACCACTGCGCCGGTGGCAAGATGCATGGCGCCCTTGTCGGGGCCGATCCAACGAAGCTGGCTGTCGCTGGTGAGGTGCCGCCAGAATTTTCCGGGATTCTGGCGGAAGGCTTCAAGGTCCTGGCCGACCACCAGATGCCGCATCGCCTTGATTGCCATGCAGCAGATGTCGTTGCCGCGTCCGATGGTGAAGGTCAGGCCGTGGCCGGACAGGTTTTCGCCATCGGTATCGAGGATGACATAGGCCGCCGAGTAATCCGGATCCGGGTTCATCGCATCGGAGCCGTCAAGGCTTTGCGATGTGGGAAAACGGAGATCGAAGACGCGGAGATCGGTGATACGGGTCATGAGGCTCTCTTCGTGAAGTCAGATGGTCCAGCCGCCGTCGATTGCGTAAGCCTGGCCTGACGTATAGGTGGCGCCGGCGAGATAGAGGGCGAGTTCGGCAATTTCTTCCGGCGTGCCGAGCCGGCCCATCGGCTGGCGGGCGATAAAGGCGGCGCGAGCTGTTTCGTAGTCGCCCTGGGCTTTCATGCGGTCCTGCAGCGAAGGGCTTTCGACGGTGCCCGGGCAGATCGCGTTGCAGCGGATGCCTTGCGTGACATAGTCTGCGGCAACCGATTTGGTGAGCCCGATCACGGCGGCCTTGGTGACGCCATAGGCGAAGCGGGTCGGCACGCCCTTGATGCTGGAAGCGACGGACGACATGTTGACGATCGCTCCCTCCTGTTTTGCCAGCATGCCCGGCAGCACGGCGCGGATGGTACGGATCATCGCCTTGACGTTGAGGTCGAAGGCAAATTCGAGATCGCTGTCCTTCATGTCGATAACGCTGCCGCCGTGAACCACGCCGGCGCAATTGAAGAGGACGTCGACGGTGCCGATTTTTTCGACGCAGGTTTTGACGGCGGCATCGTCGAGCACATCGAGCTTCGCCGTCTTCAGGTTCGGCAGCGACGGAAGGGCGGCGAGAAGCTGCTCGTTGATGTCGGTGGCGTAGACGGTAGCCCCCGCTTCGGCGAACGCGATTGCGCTTGCCCGGCCTATGCCCTGGCCTGCAGCGGTCACGAGTGCGGTTTTTCCATCCAGTCTGATCGTCATGTCATGTCCTCAACTCTTTGGCGGCCGGCGTCAGTCATGATGAAAGACTTCTTCCATCATCGCCCACCATTCACCTTCCTTGCGACTTTCGAGCGGCCTCTGGCAAGGGATTGTGAAGGACCACCATTCCTGATTCTTCGGATCGGCAGCGATCTTTGCCATGTCGGCTTCGAAATCGACACCGTGATATTCCCAGGTGCCGAACAAAAGGTTCTCCGGCTCCCGCAGGAAGATCGTGTAGTTGCGGATGTTGGACCGGCTGATGAGATCGAGGATTTCCGGCCAGACCGCGGCATGCAGCCGCTTGTATTCGGCAACCATTCCCGGCTCGACGCCGATGACCATGCCCATTCTTTGCATGCCGACCCCCTCAGACTTCTACCAGCGCCTTGACCACACCGGCCGAAGGATCGGTCAGTCCGGCAAAGCGTTCGGGAACTTCGGACAAAGCCATTCGATGGGTTATCAGGGCATCGGGAACCTGCCCGGCGCGCATGGCCTGCATCACGCGCTCGAAATCCGCCCGCGTGGCGTTGCGGCTGCCGAGCAACGAGGTTTCGCGCTTGTGGAATTCCGGGTCGGAGAAGCTGATGTCGCTCGAGACGATCGAGACGAGCACATAGGTGCCGCCATGGCCGACGAAACCGAAGCCGCGCTCCATAGCCTTCGGATTGCCGGTGGCGTCGAAGACCACATCGAAGAAGTCGCCATCAGTCGCGGCAGAAAGTTGCTCCGCGTCGCCGTCACCAAGCGTGACGGTGGAGGAGATGCCGAGATGCCGGCTGGCGAATTCGAGCCGGTCGGCACGGCTGTCGATGATGGTGACGTCGCCGCCGTCGAGCTGGGCAAAAATCGCCACCGACAGTCCGATCGGGCCCGCCCCCACGACAAGCACCTTCTGGCCGGATTGCACCCGCGCGCGGGTTATCGCATGGGCCCCGATTGCCAGGAATTCCACCATCGCGGTCTGGTCGAGCGAAAGGCCTTCCGCCTTGAGGACGAATTCCTCCGGCAGGCTCAGATATTCCGTCATGCCGCCGTCGCGATGGACGCCGAGTACGCCGATATTGCGGCAGCAGTTTGTCTTGCCCTTGAGACAAGCGCTGCAGCGGCCGCAGGAAATATAAGGGATGATCGACACGGTATCGCCGGGCGAGAGCCGGCTTCCGGCCGGTGCCTCTTCCACGGTTGCCGCGAGCTCATGGCCCATGACACGCGGGTAGGAAAGATAGGGCTGATTGCCGGTGAAGATGTGAAGGTCCGTGCCGCAGACGCCGATACGCCGGAGTTTTAATAGAACTTCACTCTCTCCACGAACCGGTTTTGGACGGTCGATGGCACTGAGCTTGCCGGGTTCGTCACAGATTATTGTCAGCATTCACTTACACTCCAAGCCGGTAGAAGCGGTTGGCATTGCCACGGAAAACCGCCGCATGATGTTCGGCAGGCACGATATCCAGGCATTGACCGAGCCAAGCTCCATAATTGCCCGCCAGCCGGAGAACCGGCCAGTCGCTCCCCCAGATCACCCGTTCCGGTCCGAAGAGATCGAGGATCGTTTCGGCATAGGGGCGTACGGCCTGCGGCTTCTGGTCGCCTGCTTCGGTCAGCAGGCCGGAAAGCTTGCAATGGACGTTCGGCAGTTCGGCGAGCGCCTTCATGCGGGCATACCAGCCGATAAACCGGCCCTCCGCGATAGGAGGCTTGGCGCCGTGGTCGATCACGATCGGTAGGCCGGGGTGGCGGCGGGCGAAAGCCAGCAGTGGCTCCAGATGACGTGGAAAGACGAGCGCATCGAAAGCGAGACCGTGCTCGATCATCGCCGTGACGGCGGAATCGAGCACAGGATCGTTGATCCATCGATCGTCGGCGATATCCTGCAGCATCGGCCGGAAGCCCTTGAGCTTCGGATGCTGCGCCAGCCGGGCGATATTGGAAGCAGCATCGGCGGACTTCATATCCGTCCAGCCGACCACGCCGAGAATGAAGGGCGTGCGGTCCGCGAGGTCCAGCATGAAAACTGTATCTGTCTCGCTCTCCATGGTCTGCACCAGCACTGTCCCATCCAAGCCGGCCTGATCAAGCAGCGGCTTGATATCTTCCGGCATGAAGTCGCGGTGAATGGCGGCGAGTTCCGGCGGGGGCCATTGGCCCGTCCGGTCCGCGATCCGCCAGAAATGCTGGTGTGCGTCGATCCGCATGGCTCAGGCGCCTTCGCGCGGGACAGGTGCGCCTTCGGCGATCAATCCGCGCTCCTTCAGGCGCCGCCAGAAGGACGTCGGGATCTCTTCCGCGAACCAGTCGACGTTCGACTTGATCTGATCCGCAGTGCGTGCTCCTGAAACCACCGTTATCGCCGCAGGATGCGCCAGGGGAAACTGCAGTGCGGCCGCCTGAAGGGAAACGCCTTCCTCCCGGCATGTGGCTTGCAGTTCGTCCACCCGGGCAAGAATATCGGCAGGCGCCTCGGTGTAGTTGAACTTCTTGTTGCCGGCGAGCAGGCCGGAATTGAAGGGACCGGCAACCACGATGCCGACGCCGAGTTTGGTGCACTCGTCCATGAAGGCAAGGCTCTGCTGTTCCAGCAACGTATAACGGCCGGCAAGCATGGCGACGTCGATGTCGAAGACCTGCATGGCGTCGCGGATGATTTCCCACTCGTTGACGCCGAGGCCGACCGCCTTGGTCAGGCCCTCATCTCGCAGTTTTCCGAGCGCACGAAAACCGCCGCCGTCGGTCAGTTGCTGCCAATAGTGCTGGTGTTTGTCTCCATGCGTCATGCTGCCGATATCGTGGATGTAGAGGATGTCGGGCTTCAGGATGCCGAGACGCTGCTGGCTCGCCTCGAACGAGCGCATGATGCCGTCATGGGTGTAGTCGTAGATAGGGCGGAACGGCAGCGGTTCGACATAGCCATCCTCTTCCGGGCCGATGGTTTCGTCCGGCGTCATGACGCGCCCGACCTTGGTGCTGAGGACATAGTCGTCGCGTGGCAGGTCGGTCAGCATCGTGCCGAGCCGACGCTCGGAGCGGGTGAAGCCGTAGAATGGGGCGGTGTCGTAATAGCGGATGCCGGCGTCCCAGGCAGCCTTGAAGGCGCCCGCCGACTCCTCGTAGGACGTCTTTCGGTAGAGATTGCCCATCTGGGCGCAGCCAAGACCCATAAGGGTGATTTCGACCGGGCGGCGGGGCAGGGCTCGTTTTTCGGCGACCTTCATCAATATGACCTTGAGCAATCGACTGACTAAAGGGAGCACGCGCCATTTGCGACGCGTGCCCAGGCGGGGGGAGGGTTAATAGAGAACGTTCTTGGCTTCCGGCTTTTCGATATTGTCCTTGGTGACGACCACGACCCCGGTATCGACGAACTTCTCGACCTTTTCCTTGTTCACGGCCTTGAGCACGGTCTGAACGCCGAGTTCGCCCATCTGGAACGAACCCTGGACGGCGATCCCGGCAAGCGTTCCGTCCTTCACGAATTCCTGCAGGTCCTGATTTCCGTCGAAGCCGATCGCGACCACCTTGCCGGCCTTGCCCGATTGCTTCAGCGCGCGGCCCATGCCGATCGCGGTCGGCTCGTTGGCGCCGAAGATGCCCTTGAGGTCGGCATTGGCGGCCAGCACGTCGGTCGTCTGGTTGAGCGCGGTCGCCATCTGGGACTGCGAGTAGAACGGCCCGACGATCTGAAGCTTGGAGTTCGCCTTGATGTAGTCGGTAAAGCCGCCGACCCGGCCGATCTCGGAACCGGCACCCGCGACATAGGACATGACCGCGATCTTGCCTTCCTTGCCGACCTTGTCGATCAGCGCCTTGGCGGCGAGCTCGCCGGCCTTCTTGTTGTCGGTCGCGAGGAACGACTGGTAATATTGCTCCGAGCCCTTGGAGAGCATGGAGTCGATGATGACGACCGGGATGCGAGCCTCCCATGCCTTCTTCACGGCAGGCACCAGCGCGTCCGGATCGGAAGGCGCCAGCACGATGCCCGAAACCTTACGGTTGACGGCGTTCTCGACCATGTTGACCTGATCGGCGATCGCCGATTCCGCGGCCGGACCCTGGAAGGTCAGGGTGTTGCTGCCTCCGCCGGCCTTCATGGCGGCGTCGGCGCCCTTCTGAACATTCTGCCAGAAGGTGGAATTGACGGTCTTGACGATGACGGCGATTTCGCCGGCCTGGGCCATCGAGGCCGCGCTAAGGGCGATTGCGGATGTCAGCAGTGCGGCAGCAAGCTTTTTCATTGTATTCCTCCTCTTGTTAATTGGCCTGACCGGCCGGTTTCAGGAGAGCTCCTCGCTCTCTTGACAGTGTCGCGGCAAAGGACCGCGTGTTCTTTCTCAGCGGCGGTTGCGCAACTGGTCGATCCAGACGGTGACCAGGATGACGAGGCCGATGATGATCTGCTGTGTGAAGGCCGAGACGCCGTTCATGTTCAATCCGTTGCGAAGGATGCCGATGACGAACGCGCCGATCGCGGTGCCCGAAATCGTGCCGACTCCTCCGATCAGCGAGGTGCCGCCGATCACGGCACTGGCGATGGCGTCGAGTTCGTACATGACACCCTCGTTCGGCTGGGCGGTCACGAGCCGCGACATCAGCACGCAGCCGGTAAGGCCCGCGAGCGTGCCGGAGAGCACATAGGTGAAGCTGACGATGCGGCTGACATTGACGCCTGAGAGACGGGCGGCATCGGGGTTCGACCCGACGGCATAGATATGCCGGCCGAGAACGGAGCGGTTCAGCATGAAGGAGACGGCGACCGCGATCACCACCATCAGGATGACCGGATAGGGAATGCCCGGGAAAATCACCGTCGGGAAGCCGTCGTCACCGATATTCACGACGCGCAGGAAGGAGCCGTTGCCGAGTTCGCCGAAGGATTCGCCAAGGCCGGAAACCGCCCGCGCGCCGGTGATCTGGAGCGCGACACCGCGGGCGATCAGCATCATGCCGAGCGTTGCGATGAAGGGCGGCAGTCTCAGGCGCGTTACCACGAAACCGTTGATCCAGCCGCAGAGCGATCCCGTCAGGATACCGATGATCATGCCGAGCCAGATCGGCGTTCCGTAATCCTTGACGGCGAGCGCCGCGACGACGCCGGAGAGAGCCAGGACCGAACCTACAGACAGATCGATGCCGCCGGTGATGATCACGCAGGTGGCGCCGATGCCGAGAAGCGCAATCGAAGTTACCTGCAGGGCAACGGTCATCCCGTTGTCGATGGTGAAGAAGGCGCTGCTCGTGAACGAGAAAACGGAGATCAGCACGAACAGACTGCCGAGCGCGGCGAACTTCTGGATGACGTCCTTCTGCCGGTCGCTCAGCGAGACGCTCTTCTGCTTGGAAACTTCAGTGATCTCTGCCATGTCTTTCCTCATTCCGCCGGCCATAACCGGAGGCGTATCGCATGATCTCTTCCTGGTCGGTCTTCTTCGTTTCCAGGACGCCGGTGATGCGGCCCTGGTGGAAAACCGCGACGCGGTCGGTCATGCCCAATATTTCCGGTAGTTCGGAACTGATCAGCACGACGCCGATGCCTTCGGCCGCGAGCTCGTCCATGATCCGGTAGATGGCAAGCTTCGCGCCGACGTCGATGCCGCGGGTAGGCTCGTCGAAGAACAGCACCTTCGATTTGCGGAACAGCCACTTGCCGATGATGATCTTCTGCTGGTTGCCGCCGGAGAGCAGCCGGACCGGTTGCTTGATCGACGGCGTGCGGATGTTCAAGAGATCGATATATTCCTTGGCGATCCGGGCATGTTTGCCGAAGTCGATCAGCCCGAAGCCGTTGGACACCGCCTCCATGTTGGCGAGCGTCATGTTGACGTCGACCGGCATCTTGATGGCAAGGCCCTGAGCTTTCCGGTCTTCCGAGAGATAGGCGATGCCGGCAGCGATGGCGTCGCGTGGCGATGTGATCGATAGGGTCTGACCGTGCAGCGTGACCGTGCCGGCATCGAGCGGATCGGCGCCGAAGATGGCGCGGGCGACTTCCGTACGCCCGGCGCCCATCAGGCCGGCAAAGCCGAGGATCTCGCCGCGGCGCAAAGTGAAGGAGACGTCGCGGAAGACGCCGGCGCGCGAAAGACCTTCGGCGCTGAGGATGATCTCGTCGCTCGGGACGGACGTCCGGTCCGGAAATTTTTCCTCCAGCGACCGGCCGACCATCTTCGAGACGATCGCGTCGATGCTGGTGGCGCCGAAGTCGTCGGTGGCGATGTAGCGGCCGTCGCGGAGCACGGTAACCCGGTCGACGATCTCCGCCATTTCGTCCAGCCGGTGCGAGATATAGACGATGCCGACGCCGGATGCCTTCAGGTCGCGGATCACCTTGAAGAGAAGCCGCGTCTCCTGTTCGGTGAGCGAGGAGGTCGGCTCGTCCATGATCAGCACTTCGGCGTCGAGCGAGAGCGCCTTGGCGATCTCCACCATCTGACACTGGGCGACCGACAGACCGCGCACCGGGGCAGCCGGGTTGATGTCGACGCCAAGCCGGTCGAGACAGCGCTTTGCGTCGGCGCGCAGCTTCTTGCGGTCGACGAGGAAACCGCGGCGCGGTTCACGGGCGAGATAGATGTTTTCGGCGACCGAGAGATGCGGGACGAGGTTGAGTTCCTGATGGATGATGGCGATGCCGGCAGCTTCGGACTCGCGCGTCGACGAGAAGTGACGTTCCTCACCCTTGTAGACGATCGTGCCGCCGCTCGGCTGGTAGACGCCGCTGATGATCTTCATCAGGGTCGATTTGCCGGCACCATTTTCGCCGCAGACCGCATGGACCTCGCCAGGGCGAAGATCGAAATGCACGTTGGACAGCGCCCGGACGCCGGGGAATTCCTTGCTGATATTGTCGAGGCGAAGCAGAAATCCTGCATTCGAAGCCGGCAAGCCGCTCGTGGACGTCGTGGCGACGCCGAGAACGCTTCCGCGGGGCTCTACCGGCCGGCTTTCCATGATCTCCTCCCTAGGACTGAATAGCCCGATCTGCCCTCGGCTCCTCCCAAGGGCGTTCCATAATGCGTAAACCTGCCGTCGAAACTGGTCAAGCCAATTTTTGTGGCTTTGACGGAAGGGTCACTATTTCTGGAGAGCCCTGTGGCGTTGCTGTCAGAAAAACACTTAAAATTCAATGATATGATTTGTGCCTTGCTCTCCTCGGTTTCCGTAGTTATGGTAAGGCCGCATTCTCAAGGTAGTGAAACCATGAACGGATTCATCAAGGCAGCGGAACCGCGCCGGCTGTATCAGCAGATCGCCGATCAGATCCGGTCGCTCATTCAGGGCGGGCATTTTCCGATCGGCACGAGGCTGCCGGCGGAACGGGATCTCGCCCAGCAGCTCGGCGTGTCGAGGCCCTCTTTGCGTGAAGCCCTGATTGCACTTGAAATCGACGGAAGCGTCGAGATCCGCATGGGATCGGGCATTTATGTGACGGCCGAGCCGGACCGCCGGCAATGGCAGGCCGGTTCCATGGGCGAAAGCCCGCTGGAACTGATGCAGGCTCGCGCCGCAGTCGAAGGGGCGGTCATAGTGTTGGCCGCGTCGAAGATTACCGCTGAAGGGCTGAAGTCGCTGCGCCAGACGCTGGGCCAGATGCAGGCTGAAATTGCCGAGGGTCGAAAGCCGCTCGACCTTGATCGCCTGTTCCATCTGACGATCGCCAATCAGTCGGGAAATACGGTGCTGGCGCACATTGTCGGCGATCTGTTCGACGAGAGGCACAGCCCGCTCTCGGCTCAAATTCGGGCGCGCTACGAAACGCCTGAAACCTGGAGTTCGGCGCTCGCCGAGCACGAGGCGATTTACGCCGCACTGGAAGCGCGCAATCCGCTGCTCGCCCAGGCCATGATGCATGCGCATCTGGAAGAATCGAAGCAGCGGTGGATGAACAACGAGGCCCGCTGAAGACTGGCGCCTTGGGAGGAGCAAGACATGAACGAGGCGGTTTCGCCAATCATCATCCTGAACCCGATCGACGATGTGGGCGTGGCGCGCAAGCCGATGCAGGCTGGCGGGTCCACCGGCTATCGTGACCTGGTGGCGCGCGAACTGATCGGGCGCGGTCACAAGGTGGCGATCAAGCCCATCCCGGCCGGCCACGAGGTCAAGAAATACGGCCAGGTGATCGGGATCGCCACGCAGGATATTCAAGCCGGCAGCCATGTGCATCTGCACAACCTCGCCATGCTGCCATCGGAGCACGAGCATCAGTTCAGCGTCGATATCGAGGAAAAGGGGATGCTGCCGGAAGCCGAGCGGCGCACGTTCCTCGGTTATGATCGCGGTCTGGGCGGGGCAGGGACACGCAATTTTATCGGCATCATCTCCTCGGTGAACTGTTCCGCCACGGTGTCGCGCTACATCGCCGACTACTTCAACCGCATGGGCGGGCTGGAAGGCTTTCCGAATGTCGATGGCGTGGTGGCGCTGACGCATGGCGGCGGTTGTGCCCTAAATACCAAGTCGGAGGGCTATCGGCTGCTCATCCGCACCATTCAGGGCTATGCGAAGCATCCGAATTTTGGCGGCATCCTGATGATCGGTCTCGGCTGCGAGACGAACCAGATCGCGCCGATCCTCGAACACTACCGCATGGAAGAGGGTGACCGCCTTCGCACCATGACGATCCAGCAGCATGGCGGTACAAAGAAGACCATCGACGCAGCGATCGCCATCATCAAGGAAATGCTGCCGGGCGTGAATGCCGCAAAGCGTACGCCGCAGCCATTGTCGAAGCTGAAGCTGGCGCTCGAATGTGGCGGCTCGGATGGCTATTCCGGCATTTCCGCCAACCCGGCTCTGGGTTATGCTTCCGATCTCATCGTCCGCAACGGCGGCACGACGGTGCTTTCCGAAACGCCGGAAATCTACGGCGCCGAACATTTGCTGACCCGTCGTGCGGTGACGCCGGACGTTGCCCAGAAGCTGCTGCAGCGGATCGACTGGTGGCGAGACTATACGGCCCGCAACGGCGACGAGCTCAACAACAACCCCTCCCACGGCAACAAGCTCGGTGGCCTGACCACGATCCTGGAAAAATCTCTCGGTGCCGTCGCCAAGGGCGGTTCGATGCCGTTGAAGGCGGTTTACGAGTTTGCAGAAACCGTAACAGACCAGGGCTTCGTCTTCATGGATACGCCCGGTTACGACCCCGTGGCGGTAACCGGACAGGTGGCAGGCGGCTGCAATGTCATCTGTTTCACCACCGGTCGCGGCTCGGTTTCGGGCTTCAAGCCGGCGCCCTGCATCAAGATCGCCACAAACTCCGAAATGTACGAGCACATGAAGGAGGACATGGACTTGAACTGTGGCGGCATCGTCACCGGAGAGGAGACGATCGAGGAGGCGGGGAGGCGGATTTTCGAGGATGTGATCGCGGTCGCGTCAGGAAAAAAGACACTCAGCGAAATCTACGACTACGGCGACAACGAATTCGTTCCGTGGCAGGTCGGGGCGGTGACCTGAGCCACCACCCCGTCGGTTCTGCTATCGAAGTACCATCTGCTGAGGCCGAGCTGGTTGCGACTGCTGGGCCTTGACCGGTTGCGGAGCCGGCGTTGCGCCAAACAGCTTGTCGCGTTCGCGCCAGAGGGCGGGGACCGACAGGAGGCCGATCGACACGAGAGCAATTGCCGTTTTGGTGATCTCGTTGAGTTCGGGCGAACGTCCGTCGAAATAGTAGACGAAGTAGACGATCGCGACGTGCCACACGTAGACATAGAGCGAGTGGCGGCCGAGCAGCTGCAGATACTTCAGCGAGAAGACCCAGGTGATCGCGGCGGCGATGCGGCGTACCCATGCGGCCTTGTGCTTCGGACCGGCAACGATCAGCCAGGTGACCAGCATTGCCATGGCAGCGAAGTTCAAGAGATAGACCGGGCCGAAGTCGGCGCGGATTTCCATCGAGGCGAACTTGCCGATCATATGCGGTGGCATCAGCTCATGCGCAGTGATGAGGCGAAGCGGCAGGAAGAAAAGCACCATCAGCAGGGCAGCCTTCGGAATGAAGGTGTTTTCCGGCGAAAGGATCTTCTTCCAGTCGATCTTGCCGGCCGATGTCAGTGCACCCAATACCAGAGCAGAATAGAAGACGATCTGCCAGCCGAGCAGGTTGAACGAGGCCCGGATACCCTGGTCGTCCGCGCCCATGATCGTTTCATGGATTGGGGTGGTGACGAGCTGCTGCAGGCCGAGCTGGGCCGCCATCCAGAGCATCACCGAGCCGGCAATGACATAGTGCCACTTGTCCTCGAGCACGAGCTTAACCAGCATCGGCGCAAACAGCATGTAGACGATGTATTGCGGCAGAATGTCCATGAAGGTCGGCTGATAGAAGAAAGTCGCGATCGCGGCGAGACGCAGCGGATCGTCGAAATTCGTGTAGCCGAGCCAGTTGAACCAGATGGTATAGGCGCCGGGCAGCAGCATCTGCGCCGCCAGCACAACCAGCACGATGCCCATGGCGTAGCGATAGAGCTCGAAGGCGCGGTTGTAGATGGCGGCACGGCCAGCCGCATAACCGCTCTTCATCATCTTCTTGGCATAGACCATGCCGATCAGCAGGCCGGACAGGAACACGAACCCCTGGGCATCTTCCACGAAGGCAAGCTGGTTGTGGTTGATCTTCACCAGGAAGTAGCCGCCGGCGAAGATGAGATGGTTCAGAACCATGAAAACGAGGAAATATCCTCGCATACCATCAATAATATCAAAGCGTTTCATCGGTCGCGGTCTCCGTCTCTGCCGGTCCCGATGGCTTGCGCCGGTGGGTCCGTAAGGCCTCTGCGGGCCAGGATGTCACGCGCCTAAACGCCGCAAAAAGCCGGACAGTTCCAGGCAAATCGACACGCTTAGACTCGATATATCGTAAACAGTGCGTGATGACCCCGCGATGAACGGCAGGTTGGGTTTTATTAAGGCTATTCGGCGGCGACGCGCTTGATGCTTGCAACCTGCGTGAGGTAGGCGCGCATGGCCGCGGGCCGGACGGGTTTGTGTTGTACCCCGATCTCGTGCCGCTCCGCTTCCGCACGGACTTCCGGCGTGCGGTCCGCCGTGATCACAAGAGCCGGGATCTCCGCCTTGTATTCCGCCCGCAGTTTGCGGATCGCATCGATGCCGTTTCCATCATCGAGATGGTAATCGGCGATGATGATCTCCGGCGGAGGCTCGCGGCGGGCAATGATGTCGTCGAGCGCCGCAATCGAATCCGCCTGGCCGACCGTGCAGCCCCAGCCGCTGATCAGCAGAGCCATGCCCTCGAGGATCCTCGGCTCGTTGTCGATGCAAAGAACGCGAAGCCCGTTGAGCGGCTGCGAACGGTGACGCCGCTCCGGCTGATCGCCGGCTCGCGACGCTTGCGGCACGGAAAGATCGATCGGCATTTCCACCCGGAAGCGTGTCCCGCGCCCCGGCGTCGACGAGAGCTGGACCGGATGGCTGAGGACACGGGAAATGCGGTCGACGATCGAGAGACCAAGGCCGAGGCCGGTCGCGGTTCGGGCACCCTCGTCGAGGCGGGCGAATTCCTTGAAGACGGTGCGGAACTTCGATGAGGGAATGCCGATACCGGAATCGAAGACCTCTATGACCACCTGATCGCCCCGGCGGCGGGCGCCAACCAGGACCTTGCCGTCGATCGTATACTTGATCGCATTGGAGACGAGGTTCTGCACCAGACGGCGCAGCAGATTGGCATCGGACCGAACGCGGAGCGATGTGGGCATAACCACGAATTTCAGCTGCTTCTCGCGCGCCATGGGCGCATAGTCGGTCTCGATCCGTTTCAAGAGATCATCGAGCGGGACCGATGTGAAGCGCGGCTTCATCGCCCCGGTATCCAGTCGCGAGATATCGAGAACCGCACCGAGAATGGTCTCGACGGATTCAAGCGCCGAGTCGATATTGCGTACCAGCGTACTGTCGGCGTCGGCGCCGCCGAGCCGCTCTACGAGAGCCGAAGAGTAAAGGCGGGCGGCATTGAGCGGCTGAAGAATATCGTGGCCCGCGGCGGCGAAGAAACGGGTCTTGCCGATATTGGCCTCGTCGGCGGAGGCGCGTGCCTCGGCGAGTTCGTGATTGACGCGGGTGAGTTCGGCGGTGCGTTCCCCGACGCGCTGCTCCAGGGTCTCATTCGCCTGTTTGAGTGCCTTGTCGGCGGCGACGCGTTCGGAAATATCCGTGAAGGTCGCGACTATTCCCTTGTCCGGCATGGCGTTGGAGCGAACTTCGATGATCCGCTCGCCGCCGTAGAGCACCAGGGAAAACGGCGCGTCGAGCGTATGGAACTGGCGGATCACTTCCGCCTTATCAGCGGCAGCGATGTCGCCCCGCTCCGAAAGAAGAGCGACGATATCTGCAAGCGGATAACCGACCTGACCAACCTGTTCGGGTAGGTCGAGGAGATTGCGGAACCGGCGGTTCCAGATGGTGAGCCTCTCGGAATTGTCGAAGACGGCAATGCCCTGATCCATCTGCGACAGTGCCGTCTGCAGCATGTCCTGATTGTACTGTAGCGCTTCGCTGGCCTGATCGAGCAGCCAGGCCGTATCGGCATTGGTGTCTTCCGCCTTCTGCAGGATGAGCGACAGGACGAGCCGCGCGGAGGACGAGCCGATCGCACTGCCGAGCAATTGCTCGGAGAAATGGATCATAGCCATGTCGGCAGGCTGTTCGTCGCCGAAGGTCCGGCCGGCGGTCCTTTCATAATTCGAGAAGGAGCGGTGCATGCGCTCCTCGCCGAGATAGCGGGCGATGGCGGCCTTGAGGTCCCCGACGCTGACGCGGGTTTTCCATCCGCGCGTGGCGAACTGCGAGCGCAGATGCCTTTTGACGAAGATGCCCGCCTGGATCCGCTCGACCGGCCGCGGGTTGCGGGACAAGGAGCCGAGGAGGAAGGCGAGCGTGTTGAGCGACAGGCTGAAGATGGTCGCATTGACGAGCGGATCGGTTTCCGGGCCTGAAAATATCGTCGTGCCTGGAAAGATGAAATTGAGGATCGCTGCGGCTACGTAGGAATTGTCCGGGCCGCCAAGGCTCGGGACAAAAAGCAGATAGGCCCAGGCGAGGAAGCCGAAGGACATGCCGAGGATCGCGCCGCGGGCATTGGCGCGCCGCCAGACGAGGCCGCCGAATAGGGCAGGCGCCACTTGAGCGATTGCCGCGAAGGCAAGCAGGCCGATAGAGGCAAGACCGGACTGGCTGTCGGCCATGCGGTAATAACCATATCCGAGGAGCAGCACCACGAAGATTGCCAGCCGCCGGATATTGAGGAGCGTTCTCGTGAAATCCATCCGCTGGCCGGAGCGGGCGGCCATCAGGCGCTGCCGGAGAAAGATCGGAATGATGATGTCGTTCGATACCATGATCGACAGGGCGACGGATTCGACGATCACCATCGCAGTCGCGGCGGAAAACCCGCCGATGAAGGCGATCAACGAAACGACCTGCAGTTCGCCGGTGAGCGGTAGCGTAAGGACATAGAGATCGGGGTCGCCGATACCGCCGAAGGTCACGAGGCCTGCCATCGCGGCCGGCAATACGAAGAGATTGATGGCGATCAGGTAGAGCGGCAGCAGCGTGCCGGCGACCTTGCGTTCGCGCGTGGTGCGGTTCTCGACCACCGTCACGTGGAATTGCCGCGGCAGCAGGATGATTGCAAAGGCGGATAGCCCGACCAGAACCAGCCAGCGGCTGAGCGGCGTCTCGTAGGCTAGAGCCGACTGGACCAGCAGGTTGTCGGAAGCCTTGGCAAGCAGGTCGGCGGGGCCATCGAACAGCACGAACAGAACGGAAAAACCGACCGTGACGAAGGCCGCCAACTTCACCACGGATTCCATAGCGACCGCCAGGATCAGCCCATCCTGATGCTCCGTCGCATCGGTATGCCGGGTGCCGAACATCACCGCAAAGCAGGCCATCAACAGCGTCACGATCAGTGCGAGGTCGATGAAATAGAGGTTGCCGCTGCCGATGCCGTAGTCGGACGGATTGACCACCGCGGCAACCGAACTCGACACCGCCTTGAGCTGCAGTGCAATATAGGGAACGGCACCGATAAGCGCGATGAATGCGACGATCATCGCCACGGTGGAGTTCTTCCCGTAGCGGGCGGCAATGAAATCCGCGACCGAAGTCAGCTTCTCCGCCTTGGCGAGATCGATGATCCGTCTGAGCAGAGGCATGCCGAGGGTAAAGGCCAGGATCGGGCCGATATAGATCCCGGTGAACTCCAGTCCTCTCTGGGAGGCCAGCCCGACGCCGCCGAAATAGGTCCAGGACGTGCAATAGATGGCAAGGCTGAGCGCATAGACGACCGGTCGGCCGTTCTTGGGCACGCCGAAGACACGGCTTCGCCGGTCGCCGTAGCTCGCCACCGCAAACAGCAGCAGCACATAGGCGAAAGCCGCAGCCAATATGATCCAGCCTGGAAGCATCGTTCCTCCCCGCAAGGAATTGCGGCAGCTTGAACATTAGGGGAAAAGCATGCGGTTGGAAATCGCGCCGCTCTCGGCAAAAAGTTCAATAGGCGGCCCGGTTCGGGCGTCTGGAAATTTCCGTCTTTTCCGACCGCCGGAACGCGCTATCTTCGGTGGCAGCGAAACCTGACAAGCCGGGGGTACATATGTCAATGATCAGTGAATTCCGCTCTTTCGTCGCCAAGGGCAATGTGATCGATCTCGCGGTCGGTATCATCATCGGCGGCGCCTTCACCGGAATCGTCAATTCCCTTGTGAACGACATCGTCATGCCGATCGTTGGTGCCATCACCGGCGGCGGGTTTGACTTCTCAAATTACTTCCTGCCTCTCTCGAGCAGCGTGACCGCGCCGACACTTGCGCAGGCTCGCGAACAGGGCGCCGTTTTTGCCTATGGCAGCTTCCTTACAGTATTCATCAATTTCCTCATTCTCGCCTGGGTCATTTTCCTGATGGTCAAGGCGGTGAACAGGATGCGCATGATGGAGGAGAAGAAACCGGCGGAGGCCGCTCCGCCGCCGGCCGATGTCCAGCTTCTGACCGAGATCAGAGACATCCTTCAATCGAAGTGATCCTTGATCACCTCTGGCTAAATCATCAGCGGAATCGATCGCCGGCTCACGGATTATCATGAGATTTTCGGGCTTTCCTGAGTTACATAGGGAAAAACACGCAGGAAGATTTCATGTCGATAGTAGCCAGCCTCAGCCCCCGCGCCGTCTCCGCGCCTGAAAGCGGAATCGTCGAGATCATCAACCATGCCCGTGGCCGGGAGGGTCTGATTCCGCTTTGGGCGGGGGAAGGGGATCTGCCGAGCCCGGACTTCATCAACCGGGCGGCAACCGATGCGCTGCTGGCCGGCGAGACATTCTACACCTGGCAGAGAGGTATTCCGGAACTTCGCCAGGCACTGTCCGACTATTATGCCAGGCATTTCGCCGTCAGCCTGACAGCCGAACATTTTTATGTGACCGGTTCGGGCATGCACGCGATCATGCTGGCGGTCCAAGCCATCACCTCGCCGGGCGACGAGATGATCTATCTGTCGCCGACCTGGCCGAACATCATCTCGGCAATCGACATTTCCGGTGCCCGTTCGGTTGGGCTTCCGCTCGATTTCATCGGCGGCCGCTGGTCACTCGATCTCGCCAAGCTGGAAGCGAGGATCACATCGAAGACAAAGGGCCTCTTCATCAACACGCCTTCGAACCCGACAGGATGGACGGCCACCCCCGATGATTTGAAGAATATCCTGGCGCTCGCGCGCAAGCACGGTCTTTGGATCGTCGCCGACGAAATCTACGCTCGTTATTATTACGGCGGCGCGGCGCGGGCTCCTTCCTTCCTCGACATCATGGAGGAAGGTGACCGGATCATCTTTGCAAATTCCTTCTCCAAAAACTGGTCGATGACGGGCTGGCGCGTCGGGTGGCTGGTGGCTCCGCCTGAAATGGGCCAGGTAATCGAAAACCTGGTGCAGTACTCGAATTCCGGCGTGGCGCAGTTCATGCAACGCGGAGCGGTCGTGGCTCTCAACGAGGGTGATGACTTCGTCCAGGAGAACATCGGCCGAGCGACAAAGGCTCGTGACATTCTCTGCGATGCTTTGATCGCTACCAATCGGGTTGAGACCTTGAAGCCGGAGGGCGCCTTGTACGCTTTCATGAAGGTGGACGGGATTACCGACAGCCGCAGGGCCGCGCTCGATATCGTCGACAAGATCGGTGTAGCGCTCGCACCGGGCTCTGCATTCGGCGAGGGAGGAGAGCTTTTCCTGCGCGCCTGCTTCCTGCGCAACTCGCAACAGGTCTCCGAGGCTGCCGGACGCCTTGCGGAATATATCATCCGGCTCTGAGCCGATTTGAGAGGAACCGATAAAATTTGAATGATCTGCTCAAGCGTAGGTTTGCCCTGACGCGAGATAAACCCGTCGCAAGTCGCGTCGGGTAAGTATTGCTGAAGCCCGGCCGTGGTTCTCTCCTGCCAAAGACAAGAGGCAGGGAAGAATAGCATGGCAGTTCTGGTGACAGGCGGTGCAGGTTACATCGGCAGCCACATGGCCTGGGCTTTGCTCGATGCCGGGGAAGAGGTCGTTGTCCTCGACAGGCTCTCGACGGGTTTCCGCTGGGCGGTTCCGGGCGAGGCGCGTTTTTATCTCGGCGATGTCGGCGACCGTGCGGTCCTTCAGCAGATCTTCACGGAAAACCACATCGACGCCATCCTGCATTTCGCGGGCTCCATCGTCGTGCCCCAGTCTGTCGCCCAGCCATTGGATTACTATGAAAACAACACGGGCAATACTCGATTGCTCGCGGCAGCCGCGGTCGAAGCCGGTATTCGTCATTTCGTCTTTTCATCCACCGCTGCCGTCTACGGAGACCAGAAGGACGACGCGCCTGTGCTCGAAAGCGCCTCGTTGCAGCCGAAAAATCCCTACGGCCAATCCAAGCTGATGTCGGAGATGATGCTCCGCGACGCCGCCATGGCTCACGACTTCTGGTTTGTGGCTCTTCGTTATTTCAACGTCGCCGGCGCGGATCCGCTTGGGCGGACGGGGCTGTCGACCGATGGCGCGACGCATCTCATCAAGATCGCCTGTGAGGCAGGGCTCGGCAAGCGGCGCGGGGTCGATGTTTACGGGACGGATTACCCGACGCCGGATGGTACGGGCATTCGTGACTACATTCACGTTTCCGATCTGGTGGACGCACATCTCAAGGCGCTGAGTTATCTGCGCCGTGGCGGCGAGCCCCTGATCGCCAATTGCGGATATGGCCGCGGTTACTCGGTCCTGGAGGTTCTGCAGACCGTCATGCGGGTCGGTGGTCGGAAATTCGAAATTCGCTTTGGCCCCCGCCGGCCCGGCGATGCTGCGAGCGTGGTCGCCAATTCGACGTTGGCCCGCCGGCTGCTCGACTGGACGCCGCGCCATGACAGCCTGGACCTCATCGTCGAGACGGCGATAGCCTGGGAAAGAGGCTTGGCTTCTCGAAAGGCCGAGGATCTTCGGTCTCTGCAGCACCGACTGGCTGCCGTCAGGTTCTAGGGTTCCACGAGAACACCAAAATTTTAACTGGAACCTCCTCCGCTTTCTTCGGTTGGGTCCGTGTAGGCAAAACAAACCTACCGGCTCAGCCGGTTTTTATGGAGGAATCCCAATGAATTCCAAGCTTTTTACTGTAGCCCTTCTCTCCCTCGGCTTGGCTACCAGCGCTTTCGCCCAATCGGGAACCGGCGGTGGGAACCTCGGTGCCGGTTCGAAGCAGCAGCAAGGCAGTGACGACGCCAACCGGGTATTGGATCCGAACGCCACCAACAGCACCACCGGCGGCAGCACGGGCAGCGGCACCGCCGACACCCGCACCAACTGCGCTCCGAACCTGAGGACCCAGGCCTCTGCTTCGACGCCAGACGCCACAGGCAGTGCTTCCACCTCGGCAGGAGAAGCTGGAGCCAATACGAATGGCCAGTCCAGCGACTGCTAAGTCACTAAACTTCGCTACGAAAAGGCCGGCATAGACCGGCCTTTTTTCTGTCGGGTCAGTTGGTCGCATGGAGATTTTAGGAATTTGGCGCTAGCGAGAGTCGTTCCAACGCCGGTATCTCATGCGCTGTCTCTTCTCTTTCCTGTTCCTTACGCTCCTGGTCTTTGCCGCGGGCGCCGAAAATCTGCCTGGCCGGCCAAGTGCACAGCAGGGTCCGAAATTGATCGAGCCCCGTCTGAACGTGGCGCGCTCCGGCAATGCAACCCGGCCTCGGGTGGCGCTGACCTTCGATGCCTGCATGGGCGAAGCGGACGAACGGATTCTCTCCGTTCTCGTGCGCGAAAGAATTCCCGCGACGATTTTTGTCACCGCTCGCTGGATCAGAAGAAACCCGCAGGCAGTGAACATCTTCCTGCAGAATCTCGATCTCTTCGAACTGGAAAACCACGGCCAAAACCATGTGCCTGCAGTGGATGTGCCAGCCTCCATCTATGGGATTGCGGCGGCCGGTTCGCCGGAAGCCGTCCGGCAGGAAGTGGCTGGTGGCGCGGAGGCGATGTTGGCAGCGGGTTTTGCCCAGCCGCATTGGTTCCGCGGCTCCACGGCAAAATACGATCTTTCCGCGATACGCCAGATTCGCGACATGGGATACCGGATCGCGGGCTATTCGTTGAATGGCGATGGCGGGTCCCTGCTCGATGCCAATACCGTCGAAAAACGTATTGCGGCAGCGAAGGATGGCGACGTGATACTGGCCCACATCAACCAGCCGACCCATGCGGCCGGCGAAGGCGTTTCGCACGCGCTTCTTACACTCAAGGGCAGAGGATTCGAGTTTGTTCGCCTCTCGGACGTGAGCGGGACCGGCGACGACGGCACCACCCATTAGCACCTGGGCTGAACTTGAACGGTAAAGAGGGGCGCGCAGGCCCCTCTTTGAATAGTCGTTCGATATTTTCAGTCCTAGCGGACGATCTGGACGACCGTACGGGTCTGCGGATCGACGATCACTCGCTGCTGGTTGACGACCGCATAGGAATATTGCGGAGAATCCGGAATGGGGGTCAACACGACGGCCGACGGGATCGGCTTGCCAACGACGATCCTTTCCTGCACGACGATCGGATCGGCCGGAAGCGGGGCCTGTTCGACATAGCTGACAACACGCTGCGGCGGCGGGTCGATCGCGGTACCGGCGATGGCGCCGACAACGCCGCCGACTGCTGCACCGACCGGGCCGCCCACGATTGCGCCGGTGACGGCGCCGCCGGCAGCGCCATTGACAGTGCCCTGCTGGGCCGAAGCGGCCGGAGCGAGCATGCCAAGGGCCATTGCGGAAAGAACGATGATTTTGGTATTCATGACAATTCTCCTTTGTTCGTTCGGGAATGGCTGTCTTGGGCCGCTTTCCCGGGATGGTCGGGCCTATTTCGTGACGGGTTCAAGCGCCTGGACTTTCGGCAGGCTCACGTCGATATTGACGTTTCTGTCTCCGAGATAACCGCTCGCATACAGAATAAACCCGCCAGTGATGACGACGATCAGGAGGATGGCGGCAACGGCCCAGCCGCCGCCGCTATCTCTGTTGATCACTGTAGGTTCGCGGTTTCTCATGGTTGGTTCCTACGAACGGGCGTTAGCCGGCCAGGATGTAGACGACCTCATGGGTCCTCGGCTCGACGATGATGATCCGGCCGTCGGCCAGCACGAAGTATTCGTAGCCGCGATAGGCAGGTACGATTTCGATGATACGCGGCGGCAGCGGATGGAATTCCACCGTGGTAGGCACGGCGACGCCGACACTCACATTGATGTCGATATCGACAGGCTCGACCTTGTTCTCGACGAGGATGCTGCGGATTTCCGTCCTCTGCTCCGTCGAGACATTGATGCTGCCCGTGGTTTCGTTCGAGGGAGCACTTGTCGCTGCCTGGTTCGAATCCTTCTTCTGTTCGGTATTGTTCTGGCCGGCGGTATCACTGGTTTTTGCAGCGTCCGACTCATTGCCTGCGGCGGTCGAATTGCCGCTCTGATCGGTCTGACCCGCGGGCTTCTGCTGCGCAGTATCGTCACTCCGCGGCTTCTTTGGATCGCTGCTTTCCGCATTCTGCGCGTCAGCCGGTTTTTGCTGGCCGGCACTTTCGCCCTTCGGCTTCACTTTAGGATCAGCGTCCTGGCTCTGCGCATTCTGGCTGCCGGCGTTTCCGGAGGCTGACGGCTGTTGCGTCGTGGCGCCCATATCCTGGGACTGACCCGCGGTACCGCTCTGTGGCGCCTTGGCATCCGAATCCTGCGCGCCGGAACCCTTACGGGGAAGGATGGGAGCGCCTGTACCGCTCTGGCTTTCCTGCGCGTACACGACTGCCGGCACCACCGACATTGTCGATCCGGCCAAAAGCGCAATCGCGAGCGTGCGTTTCATAAAGGCCTTCATGATGTTTCCTCTATTGTTTTTTGTGTATTTTCGTCTCCGAAGCTCCGCACGAGCCCCGATACGCTTGTTCAACTCCCTCTAAAGGACCGCGTTCCTGCCTTTGGGCTTCAGTCGGGTCGAGAAGGGACTTCAGTCCCACCGTCTCTGGGCCTTTTGTCCGATGGGCCGACGCAAAGGTCCAAGGGGGATGAAATCGCGGAACCATCGAGCTATCATACGGTTGGCTCGGAGCTTCTTCAGGAGGTTCCGCATGGACAACAGCGTGTTGCAGGCCCGGTGGCTGCTTATTCCCGTGGCTGGGCTTTTTATCGTCGTCACTGCGTTGGGGGCGCTCGCTGGTTAACGAGAAAAAGAATTTCAGGATTACTGCGCGACATCGGTCCCTTTCAGCGCAGAATCTGGCCCGCCGATCGTCACCAGACGACCGGCGGGCTTTTTGGCGAAATCGGAACAAGTGAGGAAATATCCGGTTTCATCGCTATGACGAAAGCGACAGATCTAAACCAAATAATGTCAGGAGTTTCAGATGGCCACGCGTAAGATCTCGGCCTTCGGCACGACATTTACGGCGATTGCCCTCGCCATCCTGCCGCTTCGGGTGGCGACCGATTCACATGGTCTGCCATGCCTGACTTCGCTGGCTGCCTCGGCTCAAGATGACAACGGTGGCGGCAATGGCAATGGCGGCGGTAACGGCAACGATGGTGGCAACGGGAACGGTAACGGGAACGATAGTGGCAATTCCGGAAGTAACGGAAACGGCTCAGGAAACGGAAACGGTTCCGAAAACGGTGGTGGAGCCAGCAATGGAAATGGAAACGGGAATGGCTCGTCGGCCGGTTCCGCTCAGGGTGCCGGAACGAGTGCCGGATCCGCGTCGGCGACTACCCCTTCGGCAAGTAAATCGGCGCCGGCCTCGTCGAGGGCCGCCGAGGTTCGGGTGGATCCCCGTAGTTCCTCGATCACGGTCCGCCACGGCAACGGCGCGACAGAAAAGCTTTCCGGCGGCCGTTACGAGATGCGCGATTCCCGTTCGAGGACGATCGTCAACCGCGCTGCCACGCCGTCCGATGCTTCGCGCCTAAAGTCGTTCGGCCGTTGAGCGCTGATCCGTGGCGTCGCGAAGAGTGAGCGCCGCTTCCGTCCGGTTGGACACTTTCAGCTTCGACAGGATCCGGGTCATGTGGTGCTTGACGGTTTTCTCGTGAAGGTCGAGTTCGCGTGCCACCCTTTTGTTGCTGAGGCCCGAAGCGACCAGGGTTAGCACTTCCTGCTCGCGCTCCGTCAGTTCCGCCAGCGGATCGGGTTTTTCACTTTCCGCCGGCGCAGAGAGGCCGGCGATAAGCTTGGCGGAAAGAGCCGGCGATACATAGCTTTCGCCGGATGCGACGGTCATAACCACATCGGCAAGCGCTCTCGATCCCACGCCTTTCAGGACATATCCTTTTGCGCCGAGCTTGATCGCCTTGGCGATGTCGTCGCTTGCTTCCGAGACGGTGAGCACGACGATTTTCAGCCAAGGACAGATATCGAGCGCTTCGGCAATCGCATCAAGGCCGTTTCCGGGCATGGAAATATCCATCAGCATGACGTCGGGACATATCTCTCGCACGATGCGTATGGCATCGTCCCTCGATCCACCTTCTCCAACCATTTCCAAGCCTTCGATTTCACCGAGGCTGCGGGTCACGCCCTCCCGAAATAAAGGGTGGTCGTCAACAACGGCAATTTTGACTGCTGTCATCAGGCCTGCTCCATTTCCTGCACGTTCAGGGACATCCTGACCCTGGTTCCGTTTTTCGATGTAGAAATCTCGAATGTGCCGCCGAGGCTCTCGATCCGCTCCCTGAGACCTGCGAGCCCCAGTCCCTCCGGACGCGCCATCGCCGGATCGAAGCCCGGACCTCTGTCGGAGACCTCGATCACCACATTGCTGTTCTCGAATGTCTGTCGCACGCTTTGGCCGACGCCGCCGCCATGCCGAAAGCCGTTATTAAGGGCTTCCTGAACAAACCGATAGATGCAGATCTTTGCCGCAGGAGAAAGTGGATGCCGGATCTCCGATATCGATAGAGCGACGTCCGAGCCGGTTCGCTGACGATGCGCCGTTACGGCGCGGGAAAGCACGTCCGGCAGTTCCGCCGCTTCGATCTGCGGCAGGACGAGGCCGCTGCAGATGCTGCGGATCTCGTCCATGGCTTCGTCCAGCCGCGCCTTGATGGTCGAGACCTCTTCTTCGCGGGTGCTGGGCGGAGTGGCCGGATCGGTAAGTACCCTGCTATCCACCCGTAAGGCAGCATAGGCGACGAGCTGTGCGGGGCCGTCATGCAGGTCGGCGCCGAGACGGCGCAGATAGCTTTCATTAAGTGCGGTCGCCCGCCGCGAGGCGCGCTGCGCGCGGGCATGCAGCGCCCTGTTTTGTGAAAGTAGTTCCGAAAGCTCGGCCACCCGTTGGGTCAAGGCCTGCCGCTGATTGTCGATGATGCGGCTTCCGCGAAATACGATCGCCGAGAGGATAAGGAAGAAAGCCACCGTGACGCCTGCGACCGCAAGCCAGCTCCTCAGTTGCGCCTGATGGAGGCTGGTTTCAAAATCCTGGGCAGCTTCATAAAACTCGGAAACCGCCACGACCTCGCCCGACCAGGGCTGGAGGATAGGGTTGTAGATTTCGAGAAGGGGAATGCCCTTCGAGCGCTCGAATTCGCTTTCCAGATCCTCGACCGGCCCATATTGCGCTACCATCTGACCGGAAAATGCCGCTTTCAGATCGCCGCTGGGCTCGAACCGCTTGCCGATCATGCTCTTGTCTGTGGCATAAAGGAGCGTTCCGTCGTTGCGCCAGAGCCGGAAGGATATGACCTTGCCGCCCAGCGCACCCTGCCCAAAGGTCTCGTCCAGCGCTCGGGTGGTCACGTCATCGAGTGTCTTGCTGGTTTTCATGTCGGGGAGCAGCGGTGCGATAATGCTGTCGACGTAGAGCGCCGTCGACGCGGCGGAATTGCGGGTTACGGCAGCTTCGATGAGGCTGGTGACGTAAGCTCCGACAAGCAGCATGGCGCAGAAGGAGACGAGCCCGCCCGCGAGAAGAAATTGCCTGGCAAGCGATTGATCGTTCCAGTGATTGAGAATTCCACTTATCCGCACGAGACACCGGTCATCGTTCAATCGTGATGGCGCAAAGAACGCCGATGCCCCGCAACGCGCGAAGGCCCAACTTGTTGCATAGGTCGGTGGAGGATTCTGCCGTGCAAGGCTGGGGAAGAACAGGAAGGCAATTTCAAATGCTCATCGCTGGTCCGGACGATAGGAAGTCATCTTTCCGGAGAGAAATGGTGCTGCTAGAGAGATTTGAATTTTCTCAGATCTCAATGCGACCACATAAAAATCAACGGCTTAAGTTGCGACTGCTTCTTGATGATGTAGCAGGACGCTGTATCACTTGCAATCTCGCGTCACAAGAAAACGTCAGCCGCCCGCCGAAGCAGATTTGAGCTATCGCTATCGTTCGGGCACAGCTGCTGCAGGCGCTAGAATGCTAGCTCCGCTTGTAGATCGTGGCAGTTCGATAGATATCGGTGCCATTTACTTCACCAATCACAACCGACTCGTCTAACTCCTCCCAATCCTTTTTCCAAACCTGCTGAAGAAGCCGGTCGAACTCCCGAAGAAGATGAGAGGGGCGATCTGACCGCCGCCTGCTTTTCTGTGACCTCGACGTGAAGGTGGAGCTTAGTTTAGGGATGACGAAGATATCGCTGCTCAGCTCGAACCAATGGTGAAAGGAACTCGCTGATACATCATCGTCCTCGTCGTAGTCCACGTCGCCAACGTATACAGTACACTGGTTGATGCTGCGAAGGGCCGTCTTCATTTTCTTCCCACTATACCACACGTCTCCACGCCGAATAATCGGAAGATCACCGATGGAGCCGCCAAGTTCCAATATGATCTCGGCCATTAGGGCTTTAGTCTCGTCGGGAATGGCTGTCTTGGAAATTAGCGGCGTTTGTTCGGTCGCCCACTCCTTGAAGGCGGCTTCATCTGCGATTGCACTACCTGAGTTGCGAACAGCTGTATCCACTTTACCCACGAGAACGCCAGCAAGGTGTGGAATAGCTTGAACCCGAAATCCCTCAGCCACCAGAACACCTGTCTGGCTACCGGCGCTGAGAGATGGCCAAATGGCGGCCCGTCCAATAGTCTTCCCATCTTCGCTTATAATTGGACGCATTAGTTGGTGAAGGTAACCCGAGAGCAGCTTGGGCTTTGATGATATCAGGCGTCCCAATAGTTCGTGGGGAGCGCAGGAGATCCAGTCTTCCGGTGTCACTGCTACTGCTGTAGTGCGCTCCTCCGTCACACGGATCAGCACATCCGCACAAGGCGCGAGTTGTTTCACTAGTTCGCACAGATCTGCGGAGGAGAGTGAAACGCGGAAGGCGCTTTCATATGGGTCCGGCTCAGGAGACTTGTCGCGCGGTACGACAAACTGGAAACGGTCACCGTTTCTGGGGCGTCCGTGGAGCTTTAGTTCAACACGTGTACCGCCGTTGCGTGGAGCCGTCTCAGGTCTAGCCGGCGCAACCACAGGCCTAGAGTCCACCCCATTGTTGAACAACAACTGCAAGGCATCGGAGGCCGCGTGGTCG
Organism: Neorhizobium alkalisoli; assembly: GCF_002968635.1. Taxonomy (GTDB): domain Bacteria; phylum Pseudomonadota; class Alphaproteobacteria; order Rhizobiales; family Rhizobiaceae; genus Neorhizobium; species Neorhizobium alkalisoli. The sequence goes on from NZ_PVBN01000001.1 coordinate 231,800, forward strand.
AACCGTCTTGTTATTACTCTAACTTCTTCCGCGATCATGAAGACTGAAAAGAAGCCGATGCCAAAACGGCCAATAGCGCTCATTCCCTTAGCGGCTAGCCCAGGGAACTCCTCCGTTACCGTTGTTGAGCGCCATAATGAACTGCCAAAATCGACGAGATTGTGGGTTAAAACATGCTCGGACATTCCGACGCCATCGTCTTCAACCGACAGCCAGAAATCATCGCCTCTGAGGAAAAGCTCTACATCGATTTGGCCTAAGTTGCTGTTTGACTGAAGATGACGTCGCGCTCTGACGGCGTCGATCGCGTTCTGGAGAAGTTCCCGCAATGGAACCCGCCAGTCATTACCGTAGAGTTTCGAGCCTCCTAGGATAGAGATAATCCGGGGAACATCTGATACGTGAAATGGTGAGTTGACTGGCTTCCAACCTAAGACTGGAACATCCTGTGCAAGTTCGCGAGGATCTTGAACCCCTTTGACTCTCCGAGCTCGCAAACCAACTCGGCCACGATCTCTAAGCAGAAGGTCCGTTTCCCGCAACTCCCGATCCGCAAGTACAAGAGCGTCAAAGCCGAGCCACCAACTCTCTGACTCTCCAATCGGGCAAGGTTCTCCGGCAGTGAATTGCAGTGCGTCACCCTCGATTCTTGGGAAGCTTAACCTCCCTTGGAATGCCCAGTGGAGGTCGGATACGCCTCGTGGCCGTTCCAAGGCTCTGACGAATGGCGGCGCCCTCCGACGATCCAGATGAATTGCATCCGCAACCCTCAGAAGGCACGCCAATTGGAGTCGATCAACGCTGAAACTAGAATAGGGAGGCATCGACCCCAGGTGACTATCGAGGTTAGCCGCAACTCGAGTAATTGGCCACCAATGGCTTTGAGCGATGACACCAATGGCAGGCCCATAGAACCTCCTGATGTCATTATCTTGGATCAGGAACTCGGTAGCGCCACTAGGCGAGCTTGGCCAACCCTGCGTAGCCAGCTCTTCCGCATGTCGGGCATGTAAGATCCTTAGCACGTTCGTCATGATCTCCCCTTCAGTGGGGGAAGAGGCCTTGGACGAGCTCGCTAACGCTGCGAAGTCACCCCATTCTACAAGCGACTTTAGCTCGTCAATCCCTCCGGGATATGCGGCAAGTGACATTGCGGCGTCATGTAATAATATAGCGGCTCCGAAGACAAAGGCTTCCGACGGCCTAAGAATAAGCGCATCTCCAGCAACAAGACTCGCAGTCTCCCAAAGCGCATCTAGATGAGTTATGTCGTGGACCGTGTATCCCGGCATATCCTTCAAGACACGTGCTACTAAAGGTTCTACGCGGCCGCGCATAGCTATAAGCTGCTGCCTGAAAAAATCCTGTTCTTGGTGAGAAGTCCCGGGCTGGTCTTGCAGGAAGGCTTCTGAGTAGAGGCGAGAGCGTTCGAATGACATTTCTAATTCCAATTCATTTGTCAGATACCTTGCGGACCGGAAGTAAAACTTCGGTTACCTGGCTGAGCAATGTTTATGCGATGGAGTGTTGTTGGGCGGTTCGAAACGGCTTTTCGATCCGATCCTTTCAAAGTGTAGGCGCAGACAGCACCGATCGTCGGACAAGCGTCTCAACCCAGCCACTAGCCCGAGTTTACCCGGGGCCTCTATAGCCAATCAGTCGTTGAGGACCATGTCGCCGATTTTCGATACTGGGGGTATCTTGCCTCACAATGCTCTTCATTCCATTCAGCCGCCGCCTTGTCGGTCGTTGGACACCTTCTTCATACGCTCTCGGTAGGCCTTAACATCCGACCGACGGAGGCGACGCAGTTCTCTCCGGTCTCGAAGTCCTTGAGGACGGTTCGGCAGCGGTCATCAACCACGACATTAAGCTGGTAACGCTGCCATGGCTCCGATCTCGCGATCAGCTGCGTTGAGCGTGGCCTCCGACAGCGTCCTTACCCCAAAGATAACTTTGAGGTGGGAAATAATGGCTTCGGGCACGAAAGGTTTCTGGGGAATATCCTGAGTTAAGGCTTGGGACATGCCAGTGTGGCCCCTATTGTTTTGAAAGTGTCGCACATCGAGCTAAGCTAGAGCTGCTAATGAGCAAGAAATTTGTTGCCGTCGGATTTGATCTGCCATCTGGTCATGTTGAGCACGTACCGTTTGAAGCTAAGGCGTCTCTGCTTGACTGGGACATCATTCTCTTCCGTCCCGACATTTATGAGTATCTCACGCACGACTACTCCAACTCTCAGTTCAATGGTAAGCTAGCCCTTTCGGATGCTAAATCTTTCCAGCTGAAGGAAGCTTGTGCACATTGGCGGCGAGAAATTGCAAGTGCAACGACTGCCGGAAAATTGGTAGTTGTATTTCTTACCGAGCCCAAAGAAGTATACGTGGCAACGGGAGAGATACAAACCTCGGGTACTGGTAGAAATCAGAAAAGAACACGCATCGTTGACCTGATCAGCAACTATAGCTCAATCCCTATCGCAGCGAAGTGGACACGCTCGGAAGGGGCCGCAATGTCCCTACTTCCTAGTGCCCGAGAGATTTTATCATCGTATTGGAAGACGTTTGGCCCCGCTTCTCGTTATTACGCGACCTGGGACAAGGCATCCAAAGGAACATGTTTGACTACCAAGCATGGCGGACTACCTGTTGGAATGCTCATTCCCGAAGAAAGTAGCGGCGGAGCCATTCTGTTACTGCCAGATATTGACTTCGATGATGAAGAATTTTTTGAGGACTGTGCCGGTGAAAGCATTGTTCTGACCTCAAAGGGAAAAAAATTCGAGTCCAATCTATTGAGCGAAATTTTAAGCATCGCGAAGGCAATTACAGGCTCAGCCACTCGAACTGCAGAGCCGCCCTGGGCCGGATCAGAACAATTCCTACTTGCAAAAGAATTTGATCTCCAGCGTCAACTACTAGTGATAGACACTGAAATCGAAGAGGCTAATCGGAAAAGATCAGCATTAAGCGACGAGCTTGCGAAGGCATCGGGTTTGCGGGGCCTGTTGTACGAAACGGGAAAGCCACTAGAAGCAGCCATCATTGCCGCCCTGCACGTTCTTGGGTTCAGTGCTACAAATTATCAAGACGGTGCATCGGAGTTTGACGCTGTCTTCGAAAGTGGAGAGGGCCGTTTGCTCGGTGAAGCAGAAGGCAAAGACAACAAGCCGGTCAACATCGACAAGCTGCGCCAGCTCTCAACAAACATTCACGAGGATCTTCTGCGTGATGAGGTAACTCGTCCTGCTAAAGGTATTCTCTTTGGGAATGGCTATCGGTTAGTGGAGCCAAGTGCCCGACCGCAGCAATTCACGGAGAAATGCGTGACTTCCTCTGAGTCAATGGCTATCGGACTCGTTCAGACAAGCGACCTATTCTTGGCGGTCCACTATTTGACCGACAATTCCGACGAAGTTTACGCTCGGGAATGCAGAAAGACTATGGTGGAGGGGACTGGGTTGATTAAGCTGCCATCCCCACCTGACAAATCTCTACAAGACTCCTCGCCGGTGACCACCAACTCGGCAACCCGGTGATACGCCTACTCTTCTCGATTCATCCTTGCGAGTTCCCTCTCCGCGAAGAAGATGACCTTTTCAAATCATACCGCTTACGTGTACCCGCCTTCTCCCGGAGCCGGTAGCGAGCCTTGAAGATGTTGCCGAGGCCAAACTCCATCTGCTTGAACTCGATTAGGTCCTGAGGTCTTTCGCGTAGCCATGGGTGATTACTCCTACTGTCATGTACGGCTGATGGAGATGAGGGGCCGCAGCGGGACGATTGTGGTCACTGGCCGGAAAAAAGATGTCGAGGGAACGCCTTATGTTTCGCGACGGACACAGACACCGTCTGGCTTTCGACGCAGTCGGCATCTGCCCATGCCCGAAGACTACGGTCTCGCTTGAAGATCGGCATTGGCTGCACCCGATCTGGCAGATTGCGGATGACGTGAACCCGGCTTTCGGCATCGTGGCCCAGCTCAAGGAGCTTACGACACAAAGGAGAGATGGGACCTTTGGTAGTGTTACGGTTTCGGCTGGAAGTGTGGTCGACGGTAAGGCCGCTTTCGACATGCCGAGCAGTGTAGGAGCCGATCAATTCGATGGTGATCGACGGACGCAGGTGGTGGAATAGGTCAAGCTGCAGAACAGGTACCTTTGCTGTTGATGGTGGTGGGTCGACGGCTTGGGTGGAGGGGTGTCGCCAGAGCGCTATTTCCCGTCCCTCGGTCAAAGGCATTCAGGGGCATCGGCAGTCTGGCTGGGGATGAGGCTCAGGGAAAACCCGAACGTGTCTTTGGTGGAATTGTGACGAAGAAGCCGTGGCGGATGCCGAGGCATGAAGACCACACATGCCAGAAGTCGCCCTCGCATCCGGTCAAAGCGAGACCCATCCCGGACTGGGATTGACTTCGGTTCAAGCCGGAGAGGTTCGGTCTTTTTCGACCTCCTCGCGACAAGGCGAAGACCACCGGAGAGACATGGAGGCTCTTGGGTGGATGCCATGGGTACAGTTCCGAGGGGAAGAGGCCGAAGCTTCACCCCAGGTTCATGCTTGGGAAGCCACAATGGTTTGGCTCAAGTCATGACCTTGGAGGGAGGTGATGATGATTGATCATCCTCCTCATCAGGAAACCTAAGGGCAGCTATGGTCATGCCCATGTCTCCAACCATGGGTCCATACCTACCGGGTCAGGCCCATGCTTTAACCATGGTTATAACTACAGTGTTGAACCCCCAGCGTACCTATTGTGGTCCCTATTCATTCTGTCTCGTTAGCCGGCATCGGTGAAAAGGGGAACGGAGGCACCCGACTTGGGATGGCTGTGGTGATCAGAAGTCTCTTCATCGGTTCCTGAAATAGAACGGCCCCGAAATGATCCGAGGCCGCACATGTGTTCATCATCAAAGGACGGCGATCGGCCATCATGCCTCGGGAAATACGCCGATAATCCATTTGCGGTTGGGATCGAGCCGTCCGTTAATGTCGAGGATTTCGTTGAACTCGGCGGGTGAAACTTCTTCCATATAGACAGTAGCTTCGGCATACGGGGCCGCACCGTCGGCAGCCAGACGGGCAAGGTTCTTGTCGTCGCTGACGATAACGCGTTCATGGCCATCGGGAAGGAAATTGCCCACAGAATACGAGGCGTAGAAGAAGCGGAAGCCGTCCGCAGCAAGGAATTCGGTGGTGAGACGGCGGATTTGGCGACGGTGAGCTGTCGCAGAAGCGGGTGGAACGGAGAGCGAGGAGGAGGTGTCGATGGTCATTTCGTGAGCCTTTCACTGTGTAGCAGTGCCGCCGTGCGAGACGACAAAACGACTTTGTAGGTGATAACTCTTGTGGCCCCTATTCGAAATGCCACCATTCCAACGTAGGCGGCCAACAGCGTGACCCTTATGATTTGGCTACCCCTCCCCATAGACGCATCGCGACGCCGTTCTCGGTCGCTCGACGGCAGAAAGCTGACTATCGAAGTTCGGCCTCCTCCTTCACCCGCTGCAGTAGCCGGCTTATGGTGGACCGAGAGCATCGGGTAGCGGCCATGATGCCGCTCCAACTCTTGCCATTCCGAAGCATTTGCATAATTTCGGCGTTGCGCTTGGCGTCCTCGGGTCTACCCTTGTATTCGCCGTTGGCTTTTGCCGTGGCGATGCCCTGAGCCTGACGCCTCCGCCTGTCCTCGTAATCCTTCCGAGCGATGGCAGCCAACATGTCCAGCATCATACCATTGATGGCGTCCAACATCCGGCTGCTGAAGTCGTCTCCGGTATTAGCCAACTGGTATGACGTGGGAAGGTCTAAGGCGACTACCCGAACCCGCTTAGCGGCAATCTCTGTCTTCAGCTTCGCCCAGTCCTCCGCATTCAAGCGGCTCAGTCGATCTACCTGCTCAACCAGCAGCACGTCACCGGGAAGGCAATCGGATAGCAGCCGAAACAGCTCAGGACGGGCCAAGGACGCGCCGCTTTCGTTCTCGACATACCACGACACGATCTTCATTCCTCGCTCATCAGCGAAACGCTGAAGGTCATCCTTGGCTCGGCTTGCATTCTGCTCTTTGGTACTGGCGCGGAGGTAGGCACGGAGATGCATAGAGAACCTCAAAGTTCGATTTAAGTGGTTCGCTTATTATCAGTTCGCTTTGAGTTGTCAATGGATATTTATCGAACCAGCAAAGGGCTAGTTCTCCAGAAGCACACCCTATTGGGCACTTGCGATCCTCCCCTGCTCCGTGTCCTCTCCTGCAACCAAAGGAGGACGGAGATGATCGACGCAGCAGAACTTCCTGAGAGCCTGATTGAGAAGATCGCCATGCTGGAGGGGACACTGATTGATGCGGCAACGGGAGGCTCCGGCGACAACGCACTGTACGTTCACCTTCGCCGCGAGTTAGTTCAGGATGACGAGATGAAGCCGTTGCTCCCCGCCTTCGTTCGCTCCTATCGTGATTTGTCTGCGTTCTGGGGGTGGATCAAATACCAGGAGGGAACCTATGCTAGAAGGAGAAAGCTCATTGGCGAAGCCTTCACCCCCATCATGGATTATCTGGAAGGGCGGGGTCGCGCCCCTGCGGATGCTGCAATGTCGGATGCGCTGGCAAGTTTCGACGCTGATGGCGTTCACGCCGTCTGGACAAAGGCCTTGGTACGTCGCGCCAATGATCCCGAAGGGGCTATCACGGTAGCTCGAACCCTTTTGGAGACGGTTTGCAAGCGCATCCTTGATGAAAAGGGTGGCGAATACAGTGAGAAAGATGACCTTCCGAAGCTCTACTCCTTGACAGCCAAGGCACTGAACCTTGCACCCGATCAGCACACCGCTGAGCCAATCAAGGCAATCCTCGGTGGTGCTATGACGATGGTCAATGGCTTGGGTACGCTGCGCAATAGATTGTCGGATGCACATGGTCGCGGTGGCAAGATCCCAGTCAGACCCTCAGAGCGTCATGCTAGCCTCGCTGTGAACCTTTCGGGTGCAATGGCTACCTTCTTGGTTGAGACGTACGCCGCTCAATCCTCGTGAGCAGTGGGTACCCCGGGGGGATCGCGCGATAGTCGTGTATCTGATGGGTGGCTCAGAACTTTTTGCCAAACATTTGGAGCTCTGGAACCTAGTGACGTAACTTTGGTGAAGTGCCTTTTGGACCCGGATCAGAGGTCCCGTGCTGCCACTATCCATGTGGTTCTAAATCGTTCAACTTTGAGCTTGAGCGACGCACGTTTGGATCTCGACGTAAACATGAGCAAAACGCGATACACTGCGGGCCTGAGATGCCGCGTCGAAAAATCTGACTTAGTCTGAGTGAACCCCAGTTTCCTCATGAGTGTTGGGCTGCAGAGCGGGGATGACATCCTCACCATGGTATCCGGGTACGTATTGCCTACCGCCTTTGCTGCATCCATGAGTTCGGCAATAATCCGGCAGAGCTTAGGTTTCTCTTCGTCTTTCTTAAAGAATAGCGAGGTATGAAGATGAGGAACGATCACATTTTTTGACGTCCAGTTGTAGAACCCAAGGGTGCCAATGTTGGTGCGCGAAGCATGAAGTACCGCAAAAGAAATAAACATAAGAATTGCCGCCGCAATCAATATAGCTAGGCTCTCCACTACGCAGCTCAATCCGATCATGCAAAATGCTGCGGTTGCGCCGAACACGCCCGCCCAAAACATCACATACTTCCCCGTTGGTGACATAGGTAACTCCCAAAAATTGCATGTGGGGGTGCCTAGTTTCCAACGGTTGATAAACGATCAACGCGCTGTAGTGAGGATTGACGCCCCACCCGGGGGGAACCGCGAATTGCCTTTCATCTGATGGTCCTTGCACGGTCCTGGCCCAAACATTTCCGACGGTCAGCAACCGATCCCGCCTTGCCTCCTCTCACCATGGCAGCCATAAAGATCCGCAGCACACGCATTCGGGGAATGGCATGAATCAACAGGCACTTTCGGCATTCATCTGGTCGGTCGCGGATCTGTTGCGGGGGGACTACAAGCAAGCGGACTATGGCAAGGTCATCCTGCCGTTCACGGTGCTTCGCCGCATCGACTGCGTTCTGGAACCCACCAAGGAAGCGGTGCTTGCCGAATACGAGGCCAAGACCGCTGCCGGAGTAAACCCAGAGCCGTTCCTGCGCAGAAAGACCGGCGACCTGAGTTTCTACAACACCTCCCGGCTCGACATGACCCGCCTGATGGGCGACCAGGACAACATCGCCACCAATCTCGACGCCTATATCCGGGGCTTCTCGGCCGACGTGCGTGACATCTTCGAGCGCTTCGAGTTCGCCGCCCAGATTGATCGGCTGGCCAAGGCCAAGCTGCTCTATCAGGTGACCGAGAAGTTCGCCCGGATTGACCTGCATCCGAACAAGGTCAGCAACCACCAGATGGGCCTTGTCTTCGAGGATCTGATCCGCAAGTTCTCCGAACTGTCGAACGAGACCGCCGGGGAGCACTTCACGCCTCGCGAAGTCATCAAGTTGATGGTCAACCTGCTGTTCGTCGAGGACGACGACATCCTGTCCAAGCCGGGCGTGGTCCGCACGATCTACGATCCGACGGCAGGAACCGGCGGGATGCTGTCGATCGCCGAGGAATACCTCGCCGAGCACAACGAACAGGCCCGTCTGGTGATGAACGGGCAGGAGCTGAACCCGGAATCCTACGCGATCTGCAAGGCCGACATGCTGATCAAGGGGCAGGATGTCAGCAATATCGTCTTCGGTAACACCCTGTCCGATGATGGCCATGCCGGGCAGAAGTTCGACTACATGCTGTCCAATCCGCCCTTCGGCGTCGAGTGGAAGAAGGTCGAGAAGGAGATCCGGGTGGAACACGAGCAGAAGGGCTTCAACGGACGTTTCGGTCCTGGCCTTCCCCGCGTGTCCGATGGCTCGCTGCTGTTCCTGCTGCACCTCATTTCCAAGATGCGCCCGGCGGTGGACGGTGGTAGCCGCTTTGCCATCGTTCTTAATGGCTCGCCCTTGTTCACCGGCGGGGCCGGAAGCGGAGAGAGCGAGATCCGGCGCTATGTTCTGGAGAACGACCTGCTGGAAGCCATCATCGCACTGCCGACGGACATGTTCTACAACACCGGCATTTCCACCTATGTCTGGGTGCTGTCCAACCGCAAGCCAGCGCACCGCAAGGGCAAGACGCAGCTGATCGACGGCTCCTCATTCTGGCAGAAGATGCGCAAGAGCCTCGGCTCCAAGCGCAAGGAAATCGGCGAGGCGGACATCGCCACCATCACCCGGCTGTTCGGCAGCTTCACCGAGGCCCAGATCGCAACTGTCCTCGATGCCAATGGCAAGGAGATCGGACGCGAGGTCGTGACAGCCGGGGACGCGCCGCCGGTTGCTCCCGAGGGCGGCAAGGTCAAGCTCGCGCCGCTGTCCCGACTCTTCCCCAACGAGGCCTTCGGCTATCGCACCATCACGGTGGAGCGTCCGCTGCTGGACGAGCAGGGGAAGGTGGTGGTCGGAACCCGGGGCAAGGCCAAGGGTCAGCCACAGGCCGACAGCGCCCTGCGCGATACCGAGAATGTCCCGTTGTCGGAGCAGGTCGAGGACTATTTCGCCCGAGAGGTTCTGCCCCACGCCAAGGATGCCTGGCTCGACCACGAGAAGACCAAGGTGGGCTACGAGATCCCGTTCAACCGTCACTTCTATGTCTTCGAGCCGCCACGACCGTTGGAGGAGATTGATGCGGATCTGAGGCAGGTAACCGGACGCATTTTGCGGATGATCGGGGAGCTTTCCGCATGAACCTCCCCCGGCATGCAGCCCAGAAAGAGTCACACCTGCAATGGCTTGGTAGCTTTCCTGACCACTGGACGATCCGCCCCCTTTGGACGCTCTTTCGAAGAGTGAAGCGTTGTGGCTTCCAAGATGAGCGGCTGCTTTCTGTTTATCGTGACTACGGCGTCGTCCCAAAGGCCAGCCGAGATGACAATTTCAACAAGGCCTCCGATGACCTGAGTGCCTACCAGCTCGTCGAACCGGGTGATTTGGCGATCAATAAGATGAAGGCGTGGCAAGGGTCGGTCGCGATTTCAGAATTCCGTGGGATTGTGAGCCCGGCCTACTTCGTGTTCAAAGCGGAACACACCGAAGTGCCGAGATACCTCCATTACTTGTTGCGATCCGCTGAATACACTGCCGGTTACCTGTCCATTTCAAAGGGCATCCGCCCCAATCAGTGGGACCTTGAACCGCAAGAGCACTCCCGAATGCCGGTGCTTCTCCCGCCGCGCCAAGAGCAGACCGCCATCGCCGCCTTCCTCGACCGCGAGACCGCCAAGATAGATGCGCTGGTGACCTCGATATAGGCGATGTCGCCTTCGGTCTTCACATCCTCGGTGCGCAACTGGATGATCTCGCCTGACCGGCAACCAGTGAACAGGCCGATCAAAGGGACCCAGTAGATACCTTGGTCAGTCGGGACCAGATCACCCGGCGTGTTGTGGTAGCGGACGCTCTTGCAGCCTGTGTAGATCGGCGAGCGGAAGATCTTCTCCAACTCATCTCGTTTAAACGGGTGACGCTCGTCACGCGCCTTGCCGCTGATTTTGACGTTCAGACCGTCGAAGGGATTGCTTGGGACGTTGTCGTAATTGGCTTCTGCCCAGTTCCAGAGAGCACGGACGAAGCCAAGAACCTTGTTGACGTTCTTTCCCGCCATCGGCTTCAGACCTAAAGTGGTTGCTCGCCGTCCGGCTTCCTTCATCGACAGCTTCTCAAGCTCTTTGATCTTCGTCCAGTTCGGCGGGAGCGCCAGTAGTGTGGACTTGAACTCGCGAGCATCTGCTTTGGTGTATTCGGACATGGGTCGATCACCAGCCATCGCGATGAAGCGTTCCGCCCAGAGCTGATTGGCCTTGGCCGTTGCGGGGGTCCAACCGCCCTTGGCTCGGCTCTTCTCTGTCACCCATGCTTCGATGATCGTCGAGGCCGCAGGGCTACTAGCTGTCGCTTTGCTCTGAGGCATCGCTGGAGTTTCTACCGGCGTCCCCTCGTTGCGTTGTCGCTTGGCGATCGCAGCACGGACACTGGCGCTAAGGATCGCGCGGATTAACTTCGGCCAGCTTGGGGAGGCTGGGTCCAGTTTCAGATCGACGTTTTCCCATGTAAGGACCTCTTCTGCCTCCGAGCGAGCATAAACCGGCGGACGACCCCTGGCGATCCCTTCGCGATCGAGGGTTTCCATAGTGTGGATCAGCTCTTGATAGTAGGCGAACTCCTGCTCATCCATCCCGTCCAATCGGAGATCGTCGTCCTCGTCTAGGAGGTGGGAATAGTACACTTCCTCAACGTGCTTGATCTGTGCATCCGACAACTCGGGAAGGAGTGGCTCAAGGCGGCGCAGTCGATGCTCTGCGAAACGCCGATCCACTTCCGCTGACGCTTCGCGCCACTTCTTGAGCGCCTCCTGATAGTCTCGCGTGTGTAGCGAGAAAGTCTCTTCCGTCTTTGGGTAGGATTGCTTGATGTCGCGAGGGATCGAGGATCTGAACCAATAGACGTTTCCGCGCTTTATCAGACGAGGGTATGATGGCATGTCGGTCATGGCTCCGCTGTAGCAGTGTGCTGTAGCAAACGGAACTGTAAGTCGTTGATTTTGTGCTAAGTCCTTGTGTTTAAACAAGGAAAAATGGTGCTGCTAGAGAGATTTGAACTCTCGGCCTCTCCCTTACCAAGGGAGTGCTCTACCCCTGAGCTATAGCAGCATTTGGCCGGCGCGAAATGTCCGCGTCGTCGGCGAGGGGCCTATTGCCATAGGTTCATCGGTAGCGCAAGCCGCAAATTCGAAGTTCTTATCTCCGAATGGGGAAAACATGGCCATGGCTTTCGCGGGAGCGGCTTTTTCGCTATGGAAAATCATGACCATTGACGAAGAACAGGACGCGCAAGCGGAAAAGGCGGAGGAAACGCGTGGTGCGCGTGCGCGTGCCGCCGCCGCTGCCCGGGAAGCCGAGCGCAAGGCCCGCGCCGCCGCGAAGCTTCGCGAGAATCTGATGCGGCGCAAGAGCCAGGCCCGCTCCCGCCGCGCCGGTGAAGCCGATACGGCACAGGGATTGCCTGCCGCAAAAACGGACGAATCATCCTGATCTATGCCGAACTTGGCGGTGGGCCAATTTAGCAATCATTGAAGTAGCGGCGGATTTCGTTTAAGGACGCGTCCTTTCGCACTCGCACAAGGAAGAGTGACAACGCATGGATCGCATCAGAATCGTCGGCGGCAATGAACTGAGGGGCACCATTCCGATTTCCGGAGCGAAGAATGCGGCTCTGCCTTTGATGATCGCATCCCTTCTGACGAGCGACACGCTGACGCTCGAAAATGTCCCGCATCTTGCCGATGTCGAACTCCTGATGCGCATCCTCGGCAATCACGGCGTCGATATTGCCGTCAACGGCCGCCGGGAGCGCCAGGAAGAAGGCTATTCCCGCACCGTCAATTTTACCTGCCGCACGATCGTTGACACCACCGCTCCCTACGAGCTGGTTTCCAAGATGCGCGCGAGCTTCTGGGTCATCGGCCCGCTCGTCGCCCGCGAGGGCAGGGCGCGCGTTTCGCTGCCCGGTGGTTGCGCCATCGGCACCCGACCCGTCGACCTGTTCCTGGAGGCGCTGCAGGCGCTCGGGGCCGAGATCGAGATCGATGGCGGTTACGTCAACGTCAGCGCGCCGAAGGGCGGGCTCGTCGGCGGCCGTTATGTCTTCCCGAAGGTTTCAGTCGGCGCCACGCACGTGATGCTGATGGCGGCGACGCTCGCCAAGGGCACCACGGTGATTGAAAACGCCGCGCGCGAGCCGGAGATTGTCGACCTGGCAAAGTGCCTCACCGCAATGGGCGCCAAGATTTCCGGCGCCGGCACCAAGACCATCACCGTTGAAGGTGTAACGACGCTTTCAGGCGCTCGTCATCGCGTTTTGCCGGATCGTATCGAGACCGGCACCTATGCGATGGCGGTTGCCATGACCGGCGGGGACGTGACCCTGGAAGGCACGGATGGCTCGCTGCTTCAGGGTGCTCTCGATACCTTGCGGATGGCCGGCGCGCACATCACCGAAACCGGAAGCGGTATTCGCGTGGTTCGCAACGGCAACGGCATTCAGCCGGTCGACATCACCACAGAACCCTTTCCGGGCTTCCCAACCGATCTGCAGGCGCAGTTCATGGCGCTGATGACCCGGTCCTCCGGCGTTTCCAACATCACCGAGACCATTTTCGAAAACCGCTTCATGCACGTTCAGGAACTGGCCCGTCTGGGCGCCAGGATTTCACTGTCGGGTCAGACGGCGAAAGTGGAAGGCGTTTCGCGCCTTAAAGGCGCTCCGGTTATGGCGACGGACCTGCGTGCTTCCGTCTCGCTGGTCATTGCCGGCCTGGCAGCCGAGGGAGAGACGATGGTGAGCCGCGTCTATCACCTCGACCGCGGCTTCGAACGGCTTGAAGAAAAGCTCACCCGTTGCGGCGCTACGGTTCAGCGCGTCAGCGACTGACAGGCCTGGAAATCGGGATTTCGCGGGAACGGCAGGGGCATTGCCCTTGCCGTTCTTTTTTGTATTCCTATCTCTCGCAGGCATTCCACCTTTGCCTCCCGCCTCATCATCTTGATCCGGCATATCGCGGAGATTCCTCATGGCTGAAGCTTCCAATCCCGTCTGGTTCATCACCGGCTGTTCCACCGGCTTCGGCCGCGAACTGGCCAAGCTTACGCTCGATCGCGGCTGGCCGACGGTCGTGACCGCCCGCGACAAAGCAAGGGTCGCCGATCTCGCCGATGGCAGGGACAACGTCCTGGCGCTCGATCTGGACGTGACCAACAGCGGCCAGGTCCACGCTGCCGCGAAAGCGGCGGAAGAGAGATTCGGCCGCATAGACGTGCTGGTGAACAATGCCGGCTATGGCTATCAGGCGGCGATCGAGGAGGGCGAGGAGGACGAAATCCGCGCCATGTTCGACGCAAACGTCTTCGGCCTTTTCGCCATGACGCGGGCGGTGTTGCCGGGCATGCGCGCCCGCCGCAGCGGGCACATCATCAACATCACGTCGATGGCCGGCTTCATGGGCCTGCCGGGCTCCGGCTATTACGCAGCGACCAAGCACGCCGTCGAAGGGTTCTCCGATAGCCTGCGCCTGGAGGTCGCGCCGCTCGGTATCAAGGTGATCGGCGTCGAGCCCGGTCCCTTCCGTACCGACTGGGCGGGCCGTTCGCTGAAGCAGACGCCCAGCCGCATCGCCGACTATGCCGAGACGGCAGGCGCGCGCATGAGTTCTACCGCCGGGTATAGCGGAAAGCAGCCCGGTGACCCGGTCCGCGCCGGCGAGGCGATGATCGCAGCAACGCAAGCCGACGAGGCGCCGCGTCATCTGGTGCTGGGCGCGATTGCCTATGGCGCGGTCACCGACAAGCTGAAGGAGCGGCTTGGCCAGATCGACGATTGGAAGAAAACCAGCCTTTCAGCGGATTTTCCCGCCTAGCCTGGAGTTGCGTCCGAGCTCTCGGCATCCTATTTCGGTTTTAGGAACAATGGCGCGGGTCCGCGTCTCAGGATGGATAGTCGAAGGCGATGACCGAACTCAAATTGCTGGCCCTGGATACGGATGATCTGGGGATTATTTCCGCTCACATGCAAGATGCGGTATTCAAGGTGGGCGACGTCCGCTGGTCGCCTTCCGAAAAGAACTTTTCGTTGGCTGCCAACCGGTTCGTCTGGGAAGAGGCCGGCAAGAAACGGAAGGGCTTCGAGCGTCGTCGCGCCGGCCTCGTCTTCAAGCGTGTGGAAGCGGTCCGCTCGAGCGGCATCGACCGGAACAAGAAGGACGACGTGCTGTCGCTGCTTGCTGTGACCTTCACGCAAAGGGGCGATGGTCCGGAAGGAACGGTGGAACTTGTCCTCTCCGGCAAGGCCACGATTGCGCTCGATGTCGAATGCATCGAAGTTGCTCTTGCGGATGTCGGCGGCGCGTGGGAAACGGCATCGAGGCCCCGACATCCCTGACCCGGGACCGCCCCGACCGTGATAGAACGTCATCTTGAGTTGAAGGAATATCCGCTTGGCAATCTGGCTGGAGCAGGCATCGCAGGATTTTGAGGCGAAGTTTTCCGCCTTTCTCTCCACCAAGCGCGAGGTGTCGGAAGATGTCAATGCCGTGGTTCGCGCCATCATCGACGATGTGCGCGCCCGGGGCGATGCCGCGCTCATCGATTACTCCGCCCGTTTCGAGGGCATAGACCTTGCCAAAACGGGTATCCGGGTAAGCAAAGCGGATATCGACGCCGCTTTTGCCGAGACCGATCCAAAGGTTTTGGACGCGTTGAAATTCGCAGCCGAGCGGATCGAGAAGCATCACGCGCGGCAGATGCCGAAAGACGACATTTATGAGGACGCGATCGGCGTCGGCCTTGGCTCGCGTTGGACGGCGATCGAAGCGGTCGGTTTATACGTGCCCGGCGGCACGGCAAGCTATCCGAGTTCGGTACTGATGAATGCCGTCCCCGCAAGGGTTGCCGGCGTGCCGCGTGTCGTCATGGTCGTTCCGGCGAGCGGCGGCAAAGTCAATCCGGCGGTGCTGGCGGCAGCCCGCATTGCCGGCGTGACGGAAATCTACCGGATCGGGGGCGCTCAGGCTGTGGCCGCCCTTGCCTATGGAACGGAAACCATTGCACCGGTCGCCAAGATCGTCGGGCCGGGAAATGCCTATGTGGCCGCCGCCAAGCGGCAGGTCTTCGGAACTGTAGGCATCGACATGATCGCCGGTCCCTCGGAAGTCCTCGTCATTGCCGACAAGGAAAACGATCCGGACTGGCTCGCCGCCGATCTGCTCGCTCAGGCCGAGCACGACGCGGGCGCCCAGTCCATCCTTGTCACGAATGATCGCGAGCTCGGTCAGGCAGTGGAAGCGGCCGTCGAGCGCCAGCTGAAGACGCTTTCGCGCTCCGCAACCGCTGCTGCGAGCTGGCGTGATTTCGGTGCCGTCATCCTCGTGCCGGACCTCCAAGCCTCCCTGCCGCTCGCCAACCGGATCGCGGCCGAACATCTGGAACTGGCGGTCGCCGATCCGGAAGCGCTGATGCCGGGCATCCGCAATGCGGGCGCGATCTTCATCGGCCGTCATACGCCGGAGGTCATCGGCGACTATGTCGGCGGTTCCAACCACGTGCTGCCGACCGCCCGTTCGGCCCGCTTCTCTTCGGGCCTGTCCGTGCTCGACTTCGTCAAGCGGACCTCGATCCTGCGCCTTGGCCCGGACCAGTTGCGTCAATTGGCACCTGCGGCGATCACGCTTGCCCATTCCGAGGGGCTTGATGCCCATGCCCGTTCCGTCGCCATCCGCTTGAATGACGGAGGGTGAGGATGGGTCAGGGGGACTTTCGGCTCTCCGATGTCGAACTCGACGCCTCGATCGGGCGATCGACCCCTGATGTCGAGCACGAACGGGCAGTCGCGATCTTCGATCTCGTCGAAGAAAATTCGTTCGAGCCCATCGGTCATGCCGGCGGCCCCTACAGGCTCAAGCTCTCGCTGGTGGATTCCAAGCTGGTGCTCGGCATCGCTACCGAAGCTGGCGAGGACGTCGCCACGCATATCCTCTCGCTGACGCCCTTCCGGCGGATCATCAAGGACTACTTCATGATCTGCGAAAGCTATTACGAGGCGATCCGCTCCTCGACGCCGAGCCGGATCGAGGCGATCGACATGGGCCGCCGCGGTATTCACAACGAGGGCTCCCAGACGCTGATGGACCGCTTGGACGGCAAGATCCGCGTCGATTTCGACACCGCCCGGCGGCTCTTTACCCTGGTCTGCGTTCTCTATTGGCGCGGCTGAGCATGGCAACCGCGCCCACGCCCGAACCGAAAAGCAAGCGGCCAGGCGCCATCCTTTTCATGTGCGGGTTCAACGTCATCCGCTCGCCGATGGCGGAAGCCATTGCAAAACGGCTCCTGCCACACGATATCTACATCCAGTCCGCCGGTGTGCGCGCCGGCGAACGCGATCCTTTCGTGGATGCCGTGCTGGAAGAAGTCGGCCTGTCGATCGGTCGGCATCAACCCCGCACGCTCGATGAACTTGAAGACGATTTCTTCGACCTCATCGTCACGCTAACGCCGGAAGCCCATCATACAGCGCTGGAACTGACCCGTTCCAATGCTATCGATGTGGTTTATTGGCCGACCATGGACCCCACAGCAGCGACGGGAACTCGCGACCAGACGCTCGACGCCTATCGCGAGGTTCGCGACCATCTCTGGCGCCTGATCGAGCAGCGACTTTCGGGCCTGAACCGCCGTTCGGCCGAGACGGCCTGAAAGACATTGAGAATAGCTCTCAAGCGAGGTTCACAAAGCGGACATGATTGTGTAGTTTCCGCGCACATTTTCGGGCGGGCGGAAAAGTCTTCTCCCGCTCTCGATTCAAAAAACAGGAAGAAACCCTTTAGATGGCCAAAGAAGAAGTCCTTGAATTCCCGGGCGTCGTTACCGAACTGCTGCCGAATGCGACGTTTCGCGTGAAGCTTGAAAACGAGCATGAGATCATTGCCCACACAGCCGGTCGCATGCGCAAGAACCGCATCCGTGTCCTAGCGGGCGATAAGGTGCTTGTCGAAATGACGCCCTACGACCTCACCAAGGGCCGCATCACCTACCGCTTCAAGTAACTCACATCCTTTGCAGCGGGCACCCATGGCGCTGGAACAAAAGCTGATACTGGCCTCCGGGTCTCCGCGCCGTCTCGACCTCCTGAATCAGGCCGGTCTGGCGCCCGCACGGCTTATGCCGATGGATATCGACGAGACGCCGAAGAAGTCCGAACATCCCCGTTCGCTTGCCCGCCGGCTTTCAACAGAGAAGGCCGAGGCAGCGTTCGCGGCAGTGAACGGCGATCCCAACTGGCGGCACAGCTATATCCTCTCCGCCGATACGGTCGTCGCCGTCGGCCGCCGCATTCTGGAGAAGACGGAATATACGGAAGAGGCGTCGGCTGCCCTGCACCTGCTTTCCGGACGCGGCCACTGGGTCTATACCGGGATCTGCCTGGTGACGCCGGGTGGCCAGTTCCGCCAGAAGGTCGTGCAGACCAAGGTGCGCTTCAAGCGGCTGTCCACCCGCGAAATCGAGAACTATATCGCGTCCGGACAATGGCGCGGCAAGGCTGGTGCCTATGCGATCCAGGGGATTGCCGGCACCTTCGTTCAGAAGCTCGTCGGCTCCTACAGCAATGTCGTCGGATTGCCCCTTTATGAGGTGACGACCTTGCTCTCCGGCGAAGGTTTCGACGTGGCTGCGGTCTGGCCGGAAGCCTGAGAGACAGCCGGGGCCGCCTCCGCGGCCGTGGTCGTCTCCCTTGAAATGGAGTCCTCTGAAAACTATGGCATCCGAACCCATCAAGACCGGCGGCAAGGTCGAGCCGCTGAGAAAAACCAGACCTTGCCCCGAATGCGGAAAGGCCTCGTCGCGCGAACATTATCCGTTCTGCTCGGACCGATGCCGCACGCTCGACCTGTCGCGGTGGCTGACGGGCTCCTATGCCATTCCCGTGGCAGAAGACGAGACCAAGGCAGACGGTTCCGACGAGCGCGATTGAGCCGACCAGCAGGCTCGGTTTCAAGACCTTTCCCCGGTCCGAATTTGAGCGCGCCCGCACTTGAGGCCTGGCGTGTGTCTTCGTCTCTTTGATGAAACGGTTAACCCGGCTGACGTCACGGTAGGTGGGTGGCCGGGGTCCGTGCTGTTTTTATTGATGAAATCGGGAATTTCGCAAAGCTGTCAAAAAAGTGGGTTCTGGTGCTGGACATGGCCGAACAAGATGTTATAACCCCGCTCGCTTCCGGGGGAGTTACCCCCCGCCGGCCTTGGCCGGAAGGCCGAATGGCCTCGATGCCCGGATAGCTCAGTTGGTAGAGCAGCGGATTGAAAATCCGCGTGTCGGTGGTTCAAATCCGCCTCCGGGCACCATTATTTCCCGAAAATTCAGCAATTCATTTTGCTCTGGCGTCCGCCAGCGGCTGAAGACAAGTCGTCACGAGCGTTTTATCAATGTGCCGATAACGTGCGCGGGACATATCCTTGGATCAGCAGTTCTTCGATAGAAATTCGGTAGAGGTGGCGCGCGATCTGATCGGCGTCGAGCTCGATGTGTCGGGCCTTGGCGGGATCGTCGTCGAGACCGAGGCCTACGAGCCCGACGACCCTGCGTCTCACAGCTTTCGCGGCCCGACGCCGCGGAATTCGGTGATGTTCGGCGAGCCCGGCCACGCCTATGTCTACCGTTCCTACGGAATTCACTGGTGCCTGAACTTCGTATGCCGTCCCGGCAGCGCAGTGCTCGTCAGGGCGCTTCAACCGGTCAGGGGGCTCGCTGAAATGGAGATAAGACGCGGCAGGGCTGATCCCCTGCTGCTTTGCGCCGGACCTGGGCGGGTCTGCCAGGCGCTGGGGGTAACCATAGAGCACAACGGCCTGTCGCTGCTCGCCCCGCCGTTCGCCCTCACTCCTCCGCGGATATCGCCGCTGATCGTCACCGGACGGCGGATCGGCATTTCGCAGGCGGTCGACCAACCGTGGCGTTTCGGTCTTTCCGGCTCGCCGTATGTCAGCAAGAAGTTTACCGGCCAGGGCGTTCCGACCCCGTAGGAGCTGTTTACTTGTCGCGGCCGAGCAGGGTAAGCAGGCCGCCGGTCGCGAGCCCCAGCAGGACGCTGCCGGCTCCCAGAAGCAGCGCATAGGACATGATATTGTCCGAAAGCCAGTTTGCCGCGATCAGTCGGGCGTTTCCGAACGAGAATGGTTGCGTCGGAGTGAAGCGGAATTGGCTGACCGGCACCTCGCTCGGTTCCTTGTCCGCGCCTTCATAGACCGTAATGCGCCCCTTGAGCTTGTCCCACTCGGTGCGGGCTGAAAAATTCTTCATCCCTTCGGCCAGCAAATCCGTGTCGGGCGAGATGACCGCGGTCCAGGTCCCGAGTTCTGTCGGATCGCTTTGTTGAGCGATGATCAGCTGCGCGGTCGGCGGCGGCTTGTAGAATTCTTCGGTCGCAGGCGCGAAACGCAGCATTGCAACCGAAAGGTCGAAATTCTCCTTTGCCCATTCCGCGAGCGCCGAGAACTGCCGTGCAAAGAAATTCGTCCCGGCGCGCTGCTGCCAGTCCTGCAGCGACAGGGACGGATCGCCGGCGGGTCTCGAGGTGGAGCCCGACGGTGTCCAGCTATTGCGGCTCTCCTGGTCGATCTTCAACTGGGCAAGCACATTTGCCGGAAATTCCGAGATGGCGCCGACGAACAGGGCATTGACGCCGGATACCCGCGCCGCCGACGTGGTGACATCGACGGGGATGACGTATTGCGCTGCCTCGGCCATCTTGCCGAGGAAAGTCGCGGCCGCAGAGAGCGTCTGTTCGTCTATCCGCCCCAGAAACAGAGAAACAGGCGGCGGGCTTATCCGGTACGGGAATCCCGTGCCCGCGGTGGCTGCGAGGTTGGGCACCTGGGCGATGCGGGCGAAATTCGGCATATGAAACTGTGAACTGCCAAAGAGCGCGAAACGCGCCTTGGGATCGGCGGACGTACCTGGCGCGCAAACGGCATCCTGGCGGGTCAGGAGCGCCGCTTCGATATCGATCGTATTGACGCCGGGCCGGAAGTGCCGAAGCGTCATCTTGATCGGAAGATGCCTAAGCACGCCGCCTTTGTCGGAGGTGATAGGCACGGTCGAAGCGATGTTGCCGTTGACGAAGACGTCGATATGGCTGCCCGGTTGAACCTCCGACGTATAGGCGGCGTCGAGCAGGATGCGAGCTTCGCCATAGGCATTTGCATAGAAATCCGAAGGGACGCCGATCGTGAAGCGGGTACGGAAGAGGCGGCCCGAAAACTCCTGGCTCTGGATGCCGAGGCGCGTGAAGTCGATAGCGGCGTTGGAGTAGAGGAAGGGCGTGTCTATCCCGTGCCAGGATTGGGTGGCGAGCGTCTCCCGCCTTTGGGTCGCCGAACCGTTCGTGGAGGAAATCAGACTGTTGACCAGTCCTTCGATCGCCGGCCAGCCCGGGCCGGAAAGGACGAAGGTGGAAACGCCAGCCGTGCCGGGATAGTCGAAGAAGCCTGCCGCGGCGCTGTTTCTGTTCGAATCGGACAGTGCAGGCAGTATCGGTCTCAGCTCGTCATGGGTGCCGACGAAGATCGCGAGTTCTCCCGGCTGCGGCGGAGCGCCAGGCGTCTTCTCGAATGTGAAGGACTGGTTCGGCATGCCGCTCATCAGCGCGAGCCCCTGGGAGAGCCGCATCAGTACGTCCGTCGCACCCAATTGGTCGAGTGCAGGCACGATCAGCCGGAAGCGAGTATTGCCCTGGTTGTCGACGCCCACGGCGCGGATGTCGTCCAGGCGCGAGAAGCGGCCCGCATTTGGGGCATCGAAGGTCAGGAATGTCCGTTGCGGGTCGATATCCGTCCAGAGTTCGAACGTCGACTCGATCGTGCAGTCGGTACGATGGCGTTGGTCGGCGCGAAAACGAATGAGATTGGCGCCTGCCTTCAAGGTTCCAGCGGGAATGCCGATCACGCGGTCGCGAAAGCCCTCCGGGGAGGCGATCTGGTCGTTGTGGATAGGGGTGTCGTTGATGGTAATGGCCAGACGCGAGGCTTCCGGTGCCACGACGATGGAATTCTGGTAGCCAATATGAAGTTTGGCCGGAGCCGCCGCCTGATCCGGAGTGAGATAGATCGACCAGGAGCGTTGTTCACCTTCGCCGTGCAGCCGCAATGCCCTGTCGGGCACGAGATAGCGCCGTGCAGAAAGTTCCGATGGCGTGGAAGCTTGCCGGGCCGGGGCGGGTTGCCCGGCGGCAGGAGCACGCGCATCACCCCCGGCAGGCGGAACCGGGGAGGGGGAAAACGGCCGTGCGCCGGGAGTGGTGGCAGGCGGAGGGGCGGATGGCAGACGTTCCACCCCCCGTTCCTGGTTCATGTCAAAGGGAGTGGGGCTTTGGGCAGAGGCAATATCTGCCGCAGCAAGAAGAAGCACGAAGGCCAGGGCTCTCTTCATGACGTTCTCCTATTTTCGCGCGCTTGCGGCCATATCATTGGCGGTGTTGCGGAATAGGTAGGAAAGACCCCGCACCGTCTGATAAGCCGCAAGTCCCAGGAACCAGAGCGAGCCCATGATCAATCCCGGATTGCGCCGGCGCGATATCTGGAACTGCGTCCATTGTGTCGAGTTGGCGAAGATCAGGTCTGCGATAAGGCGGTGATCCGTGGATTTTTGCGGCATATAGCGGCAGCCGACCGACGTGACATCGCCAACAGTGTTGAAATGACGGATTTCCACCGGCAGCTCGCTGACAGGCATGTCGCTATAGGGCTGGAAGCGCAGTGTGCCAGCCTTTCCAACCGCAAAATCCTTGAAGCCTTCGGCATAGATCTGAAGGGCCGAACCCTGCGCTGAAACGTCCTCGATGGTGGCGGTGAACCAGCGGCCGTCGACACCCAGCTCACATCGCCGGCTCACCTTGACCCGCCGCGAAGCCTGACGTTCGCCCCGCTCGGACACGACGCCGAGCGCGCACCCGGCGAAAATGATGTTCAGCACGTTCCAGGCTCCGACCACCAGCGTCACATCGGCTTTGTAGGGTTCGGTATAGATGCGATAGACGCTGACGCCGAAGGCGACGAGCAGCACGAAGAAAATGACGAAGAAGGGGCGGCTGATCTCCGACAGGCGGCTGGCGGACACCGATTCGTCCTTGGCGGTGACCTTGAAAGTGGGCTTTCGCGGATTGAGGATGACCGACACGACAGCCGGCAGAAGATGCACGGTCTGCACATACTCATAGAGTTCGGAAATCCAGGGCCAGCGGTACGATCCGTAGAGATAGTTCTGCATCATCAGGTTCACGACGATATAGGCAAGCGAGTAGACCATGAATTCGCTGCCCGAGGACGTGAATATCTGCAGGTCGAAGAAGAGATAAAAGAGTGGCGCGAAGAGGAAGATGGTGCGCGGGAAGGGAAAGAGCCAGAAAAGCGTCGAGGACATGTAGCAAAGACGCTGCGGGATGGAGAGCCCGCGCTTCAGGGGCGGAAAGCGGAAGCGCAGGATTTGCATCATGCCTTGCGCCCAACGGCTGCGCTGGCCGATGAAACTCGCGAAGAACGCGGCGTTCCATTTGTCGAGACCCCGCTGGATGACGCCGTAGAACATCTCGTTCTCACTCGGCATTTTTTCGAACGTGCGCAAATTGCGCTCGATCGGGTCGGGGTTCAGGAAAAAGTGTGGTGTCTGGACGAGGAAGAGCTTCGGATCCTCGTCGAAATAGCCGACGGTTTCGAGCAGGAAATCGCGAGCGGGCGCATGGTCGGCGTCGAAGACGGCAATGAGCGCTCCCGTCGAATGCTGGAGCCCGTTGTTGAGATTGCCCGCCTTTGCATGCTCGTTGCGCTCGCGGGTCAGGTAGCGAACGCCGAGTTCGTCGCAAAGTTGCTGCAGCACCCGATAGCGTGTCTCTGCCGCATGGGCCTCGGCGACCTTGCCAGAGGTGCGCTTCTGCAGGGTGCCACCGTCGTCCAGCAGCCAGACCGTGAACTTATCCGGCGGGTAATCCATGTTGCGGGCGGCGGCGAGCGTATTGGCGAGCAGTTCTTCGTCCTCGTTGTAGGTCGGTACGAAGACATCGACAGTCGGCAGCTCTCGTCCGCGCCTTTCATAAGGCGGACGGGGCGGCAGTGGCATCGATACCACGAAAAGGCTGAGAGCCAGCATTAGCACGCTGTACATCTCGGCGAGATAAACCAGCAGGCCGGGGATGAAATTCTCGAGCTGGTTGACCGGCGGGAGCGTGCTCGTCGTGCGCCAATAGACGTAGCGGAACACCATCGCCGTACCGAAGGCGAGCGCAACAAGGCGCCACTGGCCCTCGGCTTTCAGAGCCCGGATCACCATCATCACTCCGACCACCAGCAGGCTGGTGATGAGTTGTGTGCGCGTATTGATCGGCAGGGTTACCAGGATGATGATCAGCGCGCTTGCGAGCGCCCAGACGACGGCAGACAAGATCATCCGCATGGGTGCTATCTCCAGCGGTCAAGGAAAACGGTCAGCAGTCGGCGTATCGCGAGCGGTTTATCGGCATGCATTGGGGGCTCCGCTCGTCATGTCGGCGCAGGAAGGTGATGGTACAGTTACCTGTCGCGCCTCCACGCCCGCGGAAGGCGAAGGCACGAGCGGCGCCTGGATGGTAGTTGCGGCAGGCGTGGAGGCATCGTTCGGCCGATTTCCCGCGGCGGCAGGACCTAGCACCGAAGCTGGAGCGATGGAGCCAGCCCGTCGAGGTGCAGGCTGCGCTTGGGGCACGGTAATTGATGCGGAGCTCGTGTAGACGGTCGTCCTTGGCGGGATGATCGGGACGATCGGCTCGGAGCTCGCCGGCCTGGGATAAATCGGCGCGCCGACGCCGCCGAGAGTGGACGGGACAGCCCTGGGCTCGCCATAGGGGTTCCAGCCGCCGGCATCTACGGAGCCCACAATCGTATAGTTGTACATCACCGCGAGAAGCCGTTCCTCAGTTCCGCCCGCCTGGCAAAGCCGGAGGCGGATCTGGATTGAACCGTAATTCGCAAGCGGCGAGATGGTTCCCGACGGCGATCGGATCTGCTGCCAGGCGTACATGCAGAGGTCGCTGCCGGGCCCACGTCCAAACGCGTAGCCGAAGGGACCGTAGTTGTTCTGGACAAAGAACGAGGCGCGGGTCATGCGGATGCCCGGCAGCGCGCGGCGCATTTCAGATGCGATGCCGCCCTCCGTGACCGGCGTGGAAGTCAACTTGTTGTCGCTGAGCTTGAAGGGGCTGGTCGTGCCGAAGAACTGCGCCCTGATTGAATTCTGGCCCGGTGTGAGGGCGGAAGTGGCAAGGAAAACGTCCTGTTCCACCGCATTGTCAAAGCGCCTTTCGACGACGCTCACGATCGCCGGCCCGCCAGGAGGGGGCAAAACCATGGCCTGTTCGCCGGAAACGTTGCGCGCAAACGTACCGATCTGCGTCGGCTGCCCTGCGCAGCCGGCAGCAAGGAGCGGCAGCAGGAAGCTCAGAATCGCCGCTCTCAGAGGGCCGAGGCCGGTCATTTTCTGTTTCCCATCAGTTGCTTTTCCGTCATGCCAAGCAATACCGTAGATAGCAGACGTGCATCGTCTGCCGGTCGCTCCAAGATGTCGAGGCGCGAAACCTCGTTTTCACGCATCGGTCTTCGAAGAGTCGACTCAGGCATTTGATGAGTTAAATCTAAATTGTTCGTTAACCATATCGGTTCATTCCTTTGGAATTATTGGCGTAGGGAGCCGAAGTTCGTCCGCATGAGGCGTAGACGGAGATTGTGGACGATCGCGGAGTGGCTATGCGGTTTTCGCTCATTGCATTGACGATCCTGGGCGCTGCCGTCGCGGGAGCCCTTGGTCTCAGTCGTCCCGTAATGGTCGATCCGGCTACCTTGACCAGTTCAGTGACGCCGAACCCGCAGCCGGGAAAAACGGCCGCACAGCCAGCGACTTTCGCCGCCAAGACGGAGCGGATCGTTGCCCAGCTCATCCAGCCGAAGCGCCCGGATGAGGCCGGGCGGGCTTCGTCTCCGGTTGTCGTCGCTCAGGCTCCGGCCGTTCCAATACCATCCGCCCCTCCTTCGGAACCGCCACTCTCTGCAAATCCTCAGGCAACGGAAGCGCAGCCGGAGGTCGATGAAAGCGCGCTCAGATATTTTGCCGCGCGGGGAGACAATGCCCGTCTGCAGGCTGAGATTTCCAGGCTGAGAACTCTCTATCCGGACTGGACCCCGCCTGCCGACCCTTTGGCGGCACGGGTCACGACCGACCGTCAGCTCGAGAATATGTGGCAGCTCTATGCTCAATCCCGCTACGCGGACGTGCGCAGGGCGATTTCCGACCGCCAGGCTGCGGAGCCCGAATGGCAGCCTCCGACCGACCTGCTGGATCGCCTGAAACTTGCCGAGGCGCGGGCTGGTCTGGTTACCGCATCGGATGCCGACAACTTCGAAGCGGTGATCCGCATTGCGGCTGAGAATTCAAGCCTGCTCACCTGCAGCGAGGTCGACGTGCTCTGGCGTGTCGCCGAAGCCTTCGCCAAGACCGAGAAGCCGGGCAGGGCGCGTGACGCCTATGTCTATATTCTCGATAACTGCGACAGCACCTCGGAACGTTATGCGACCGCGCAGAAGGCGAGCGAATTGCTGCCGGCGGACATGCTGGAAGAGGTGCTTGCAAAGGAGCGGACGCCATCGGATGGCAAGCCGGAATTCGAGCCGCTGCGCGACGAGATTGCCCGCCGCCTTGTCGCGCAGGGCAACGATGATGTGAAGCTGGTCGTACCCGAAAAATACGTCGCCCGTCTCGAGCGTAACGCAGAAGCCTCCGGCATGACGTCCGATGCGTTGCTGCTCGGCTGGTACTTCTATCGGCGCGACAACCTGGGCGGCGCGGAACGCTGGTTCCGGCGGGCCTTCACCAATGATGAGACGGCGTCCGCCGCGGAAGGGCTGGCTCTGACGCTGATCGCCCAGAAATCGCCGATAGAGGCTGAAGTCGTGCTCTATCGCTGGCGCGATTCCTCACCCGGGGCCAAAGAGGCCTATCTCGCAGCCGTTGCCAATCTGCTGGCGCTCGATCCGGCTCCTGTGCTGCAGCAGGAGGTCCTGCAGCGCATGGCGCCGGTTGTTATCGCCTCCCGCAATCCGGCTGCCGCCCAGCAGTTCGGCTGGTATGCCCGTGCGATGCGGCAAATCGAAACGGCCGCCGAGTGGTTTCAGGCAGCACTCTCCTGGAAGCCGGATGATGAGCCATCGGCTTATGGTCTGGCGTTGACGCGCAACGACCTTGGCGACAAGGCCGGCGTTGCGCAAATCCAACGCAACTGGGCTGGACGTTCGGAGCGCATAGCAAGACTGGGCGAGGTCGCCGAACCGGACGGATCGGAGCGGCAGCCACCGGCCGGCCGGAGCGCTCGGGAGCAATCTTCGGCTTCGGACGAAAGCCTTTCACAGGATGCCTCCAGAACTGCGCGGACGGACATTCGTGAAGTGCGTGCTGAGACGCCTGCGCCGCGCAGGGCCGCTCGTGTTCAGGCCACGACCCGGAGAGGGCAATGCTGGACAACACAGGATCCGCGACGGATGCCTCCGGAAGCTGCACTGGCGAGAGGCTGGTGCCTGATGGACCTCAACCGTCCTCTGGAGGCGGCCAAAGCCTTCGATGCGGCCGACGCGAGTTCGTCGGAGGTGGTGCGCTCCGACGCAGCCTATGGCAAGAGCCTCGCATATCTGCGTGCCGGCCTGACCGACCAGGCATCCGTCGCCGCCGCTGATGCTCCGCAGACGAACGCACGGGCAGTTGAACTGCAGAGCTCCATTCTGGCGGATCGTGCGCTCAACGCCTTCAAGCTCGGGCGCTACCGCGAGGCACTGATCGTGCTTGATCAGCGGGCGCAGATTGTCCCCGAACAGACGGATCTGATGGCGTTGCGCGCCTATGCCCATTTGAACCTTGGCAGGCTCGGTGACGCCCGCCGTATTTTCCAGGCCCTCGCCGATATGGGCAACAAGGCCGGCTTGCGCGGACTGGCCGATATGGAAGGCATGAATTGACGAAGAAGGGGCTCGCAGGTGCATTTTGCGAGAGGCGCGCGTCATGCGGGTATTGTGTCTCTTATTGAGCTAAAACGGGTGCTCTTCTGCCCCTATTAACCTTCAGGCAAGGAATTAACCATACAAATTGGAAACCACGGCGAAATGGGATGACTGCGGTCTCCCACCAGGCATGAAGCCGCAAAGCCGTACCGGTGACAATCCGGTATCCGCTCATGAAAATCCAGGAAAGCCTGCGGTGGCCGCGTTGCCCATGCCCGCCGGATATTGATCCGTGCCGGCAAGCATCTCCGATTCATCTCTGGCGCCTGGCCGACAGGAGCCGCATGCCGCCAATCCTTTGGATTGGTATTGACGAATTTGGGGATGGTTTTGGTGCAGGAAACGCCATCGGATCAGGCGCGACGGAACCAGGCAGGCAGCCTGGGCGAGAGACTGGCGTTTGCCGGCCTCGACGGCGAATTGCGCGATCTCCTGCGCCGTTGCCGCCCGCAGCTGGAGCGCCATCTCAAGACCGGTCTGCGGGATCTCTTTCAACGATTCCAGTCCTTTCCAGAAGCAGCCCGCAATTTCGACAGCGAGCAGCAGATCGAGCGGCTCCATGATCTTCAGGCATCCCATTGGGGTGTCCTGACGGACGCCCGCTTCGACGCGCTTTATGCCGAACGGGTAAAGGTTCTTTCCGACACGGAAAGCCGCATGGGTCTCGACCCGCGCTGGCACGTCGCCGGTCATGGCGTCATGTTGGAGCACCTGATCGCGGGTGCGATCGCCGACCTGGCTCCAAAATCGCTGCTGCCCGGCGGGCGCAAGCGCGAACAGGAGCTTCTCGATCTCGTCGGTGCGATCACCCGCCTCGTCATGGTGGATGTCGAGATCGCGGTTTCGCTCCGTTTCAACGAGTTGCGCCAGAAACACCAGCGCGCCCTTGCCGAACAGCGGGAGGCCGATCATGTGCAGACGATCGAAACTTTCTCCGGTGTCGTCAGGGCGCTCGCCGACCGCGATCTCACGGCCTGTCTTCCCGCGGACGTACCGGAAGCCTATCGCGAGCTTGCCGATCTTCTGAACCAGGCGATCGCCGGCATCCGCAGTTCGGTCGAGCAATCGGACAGCTACGGGCAGAAAGCGGGCGCTCTCGCGCAATCGCTGTCCGAGGGCGCTCAGTCCTTTGCCGCGGCCTCCGAGCAGCAGGCGGTGCGCCTGCAGGATGCGACGCGTGCGCTCACCGACATAGCGGTCAAGGTCAAGGGAAGCGCCACGGAAACGGTAACCGCCGAAAAGGCAGCGGCTGAAACGCGCCGTTCGGTCGAGGCAAGCGGTGAGATCGTCGGCCGCGCCATCAGCGCGATGTCAGATATCGAAAGCTCGGCCGAAAAGATCGGCCAGATCATCGGTGTGATCGACGACATTGCTTTCCAGACCAATCTGCTCGCTCTGAATGCCGGCATCGAGGCAGCGCGGGCCGGCGACAGCGGTCGCGGCTTTGCCGTGGTTGCGCAGGAAGTGCGCGCCCTTGCGCAGCGCTCCGCAGAGGCCGCCCGCGAGATCAAGACGCTCGTCAACGGCACGAAGTCGCAGGTCGATGCCGGGGTCGAGATGGTTCATCGCACGCAGGATGCGATCGGCGGCATCGTGCGCCAGGTCTCGGCGATCAACGATGTGATCGCCGGTATCGCCCGCGATACGGGCGATCAGGCCCAGGGCCTCGACCGTCTGACTGCGGAAGTCGGATCGGTGAGCGAGAGCGTCGCCGCAAACGGCAATCTGGCACTTCGCGCAGGCGAAGGTGCGGACGATCTGCATACCGTGATTCTGGAACTCGGCCGCACGGTCCGTGAGTTCCGGATCGAACGGCAGAACCGCTATGCGGAGACACGTCGGCCTGCAGCCCCACGCAATCCGCCGGCGCTCGTCGCGATCGCCGGGGCCTCGAGCGAAGGCCCGGACGAGCGGGAACATCTCTTTCAGAAACGACAA
This sequence comes from Neorhizobium alkalisoli, assembly GCF_002968635.1. Lineage (GTDB taxonomy): Bacteria > Pseudomonadota > Alphaproteobacteria > Rhizobiales > Rhizobiaceae > Neorhizobium > Neorhizobium alkalisoli. The sequence continues at coordinate 261,436 of NZ_PVBN01000001.1, forward strand.
GGAATAAGCTGATGGCAGCAAAGAAGGCTGGACCGGAGAATCTGAAGCTGGCCGCGGTGCTGGACCTCAACGAGGCATCGGTCCTGCACGGCAAGCTGATCTCCATGCGCGGAAGCGACGTCGTGCTCGACGCTTCGGATGTCGATCGGGTCGGTGTGCAATGCGCGCAGGTCCTGGTCGCAGGCGCCCGGGCCTGGAAAGAAGACAAGAAGTCCTTCGTCGTGGAAAAGGCTTCGGACGCATTTGAGAAGACGATGCAGCTGATCGGCATCAATATCGATAATTTGGTTGCTAAGGAGATCTAGCAATGAAGAAAAAAGTACTGACGGTGGACGATTCACGGACCATCCGGAACATGCTTCTGGTGACCCTGAACAATGCAGGTTTTGAAACCATCCAGGCCGAAGACGGCGTCGAGGGCCTCGAAGTCCTCGAAGATGCCAACCCGGATGTGATCGTTACCGATATCAACATGCCGCGCCTCGACGGTTTCGGTTTTATCGAAGGCGTTCGTCGCAACGAAAAATATCGCGCCGTGCCGATCCTCGTCCTGACGACGGAAAGCGACGCCGAAAAGAAGAACCGCGCCCGGCAGGCCGGCGCGACGGGTTGGATCGTAAAGCCCTTCGATCCCGCCAAACTGATTGATGCGATCGAGCGTGTAACCGCCTGAGCCAGGAATTCCTCCGATGGATATGAACGAAATCAAAGAGATCTTCTTTCAGGAATGCGAAGAGCAGCTCGCTGAACTGGAGTCGGGTCTTCTCAAGCTGAACGACGGGGATCGTGACCCCGAGACGGTGAATGCCGTTTTCCGTGCCGTTCATTCCATCAAGGGCGGGGCGGGTGCCTTCGGTCTCGACGATCTGGTCGCTTTCGCCCACGTTTTCGAAACGACCCTCGACTGCGTCCGTTCCGGCAAGCTGGAACCCGGCCAGGACGTGCTGAAGGTCATGCTGAAGTCTGCCGACGTGCTCGCCGATCTGGTTAGCTCGTCTCGTGACGGTGGCAGTGTGGACGAATCCAGGACCCGCGGCCTCGTCAAGGAACTTGAAGCTCTGGCTCATGGCGAGCTGCCGTCAGCCTCCGGTCATGATGCGCCGAAACCGGCCGCAAAGCCGGCCGCGGCTGCCGCTCCCGCGCCGAAGGCGGAAACGCCGAAGCCCACCGACGACAGCGGTTTTCAGCCGATTCCCTTCACATTTGACGGTTTCGGCCAGGAAGAGGAGCCGGTAATCGAAGGCTCGACCTACGAAGTCGTCTTCAAGCCACGCCGCGAGCTCTATTCCAAGGGCAATGAAGCAGCGCTCCTGCTGCGCGATCTCTCCCGTGTCGGCGAGATGAGCATTGCCTGCGACACGGATGCCTTGCCGGATCTCGACAAGATGGACCCGGAAGAGTCCTATTTCAGCTGGAAGATCTCGGTAAAGACCACCAAGAGCGAAGACGACATCCGTATCGTTTTCGAATTTGCCGAATGGGATTGCGATCTTGAGGTGAAGTTTGCCGACGAGGCTTCTTCGGATGAAGAGCAGCCGATGAGACCGGTTCCCTTTGACCTCTCGATCCTTGACGATGCCCCGTCCGCCGAGGACGACGACAAGCAGGCCGAACACGGCGCCGATCAGACCGTTGCCGAAGCCGTGTCGGCCGCCGAGACCGCGACCAGCGTTGCGAAGGCCGCCGGAGCTGCCGCTCGCGCTGCCGAACGGAAAGAATCGGCCGCAGCCGCCGCAGCCGCGGCGCAGAACAATGCCGCAGCCGCCGCCGCTTCGGCCGGACAGACGATCCGCGTCGATCTCGATCGTGTCGACCGCCTCATCAACCTGGTGGGCGAGCTCGTCATCAATCAGGCGATGCTGTCGCAGAGCGTCATCGAGAACGACGCGACAGGCACGTCTTCGATCAACATGGGCCTCGAAGAGCTGCAACAGCTCACCCGCGAGATCCAGGACTCGGTCATGGCGATCCGCGCGCAGCCGGTAAAGCCTGTCTTCCAGCGCATGTCCCGTATCGTCCGCGAAGTCGCGGATATGGTGGGCAAGCAGATCCGCCTTGTCACCGAGGGTGAAAACACGGAAGTGGACAAGACGGTCATCGACAAGCTCGCCGAGCCGTTGACCCACATGATCCGCAATGCCGTCGACCACGGCATCGAATCGCCCGAAAAGCGCGAAGCCGCCGGCAAGAACCCGGAAGGCACCATCAAGCTTACCGCGAAACACCGTTCGGGCCGCATCCTGATCGAACTGCAGGACGATGGTGCCGGTATCAACCGCGAGCGCGTTCGACAGAAGGCGATCGACAACGACATCATCGCCGCCGATGCGAACCTGTCGGACGACGAGATCGACAACCTGATCTTCATGGCGGGCTTTTCCACCGCCGACAAGATCTCCGACATTTCCGGCCGCGGCGTCGGCATGGACGTCGTCAAGCGGTCGATCCAGGCGCTGGGCGGTCGTATCTCGATTTCGTCCCGGCCGGGCTTCGGCTCCACTTTCACCATGAGCCTGCCGCTGACGCTCGCAGTCCTCGATGGCATGGTGGTTACGGTCGCAGGCCAGACGCTGGTCGTACCCTTGACTGCAATCGTCGAAACCCTGCAGCCGGAAGCTTCCGCGATCCACTCCTTCGGCGCGAGCCAGCGGTTGATCTCGATCCGCAATTCGTTCTGCCCGCTCGTCGATGTCGGCCGGGTCCTGAACTACCGGTCTACCCAGGCGAACCCGGTCGAAGGCGTCGCACTGCTGGTGGAATCGGAAGGCGGCGGACAGCGCGCCCTCATGGTCGACGCGATCCAGGGCCAGCGCCAGGTGGTCATCAAGTCGCTGGAGGCCAACTACACGCATGTTCCGGGCATTGCCGCAGCCACCATCCTTGGTGATGGCCGCGTCGCGCTCATCCTCGATGTCGACGCGGTTGTTGCTGCATCGCGTGGTCAGTCGCTCAGACCTGAAATGTCACTCGCAGCCACGGGTTAATTTGTATGTCGTACGCCGTGAAAAATCTTGCTCAGGGAAGTCGGGAGCTGATCGCCTTCCGTATCGGTGATCAGGAATTCTGCGTGAACATCATGTCCGTCCGGGAAATTCGCGGCTGGACGCCCGCCACCCCTATGCCGCATGCGCCGCCTTACGTCATGGGAATCATCAACCTGCGCGGCGCGGTTCTGCCGATCGTCGATCTGTCGGCTCGCCTTGGAATGCAGGAAGCCGAGCCGACGGCCCGCCACGTCATCATCGTGGCGCAGGTCAAGAGCCGCATCGTCGGTCTGCTTGTCGAGGCGGTTTCCGACATCCTCACGATTACCGAGGAGAATATCCAGCCGGTTCCGGAAATTTCTTCCGATCTGGAGAAACAATATGCCCGGGGAATTCTTGCCATCGACAAGCGGATGATCTGCATGATCGAGCTGGACGCCCTCTTCCCGGAAAAGGAAAGCGAAGCCGCATGAAGCCTTTGGGGGCCATTGAAAGCCGACAGTCACCGGACGACGTGCTTGCCAGCGGGGAATACCCGCTGTCGCGCCGTGACCTGTCCGATATCGCGGCGATGATCTATTCGGATGCCGGGATCTATCTCAATGATTCCAAGGCATCGCTCGTCTATTCTCGCTTGTCCAAGCACATCCGGGCACTGGGGTTGCGCGGGTTCAGGGACTATTGCGAGCTTGTGGCATCGCCGGCAGGCGCGGCAGCGCGACGCGAGATGCTTTCGCATCTGACGACCAACTTCACCCGCTTCTTCCGCGAAAACCATCACTTCGAGCACCTGCGTGACGAAGTGCTCCCGGGACTGATCAACCGCGCCAAGAGCGGCGGTCGCGTGCGGATCTGGTCGGCGGCCTGTTCCGACGGACAGGAGCCCTATTCGATCGCTCTCACGGTATTGTCGCTTTTGCCGAACGCGGTGGACTACGACTTCCGGATTCTCGCGACCGACATCGATCCCAAGATCCTGGCAGCGGCCCGCGCCGGCATCTATGACGAGAACGCCACTGAAACCATGACGCCGGCCATGCGCAAGCAATGGTTCCGCGAGGTGGACGCAGGCGGCCGCCGCAAGCTGCAGATCGACGACAAGGTCAAGAAGCTCATCACCTTCAACGAACTGAACCTGATGGCCCAGTGGCCCTTCAAGGGAAGTTTCGACGTCATCTTCTGCCGTAACGTCGTCATCTATTTCGACGAACCGACGCAGATGAAGATCTGGTCGCGCTTTGCTTCGCAGCTAGGCGACGGCGGGCATCTTTATATCGGTCACTCCGAACGGGTTTCCGGCGACGCGAAAAACCTCTTCGACAACATCGGCATCACCACCTATCGGTATGTCGGCAAGAACGCAGGGAGGAAAGCATGAGCGTTCCGGCTCGCGTTCTCGTCGTCGACGACTCGCCCACCATGCGTGGACTGATCACCGCCGTCCTCAATTCCGATCCCGAGGTCAATGTCGTTGGCCAGGCCGGCGACGCGCTCGAAGCGCGCGCGGCGATCAAGCAGCTCAATCCGGATGTGGTGACCCTCGATATCGAAATGCCCAACATGAACGGGCTGGAGTTCCTCGAGAAGATCATGCGTCTGCGTCCCATGCCGGTGATCATGGTTTCCGCGATGACGCATCACGGCGCCAATGCGACGCTTGCGGCTCTCGAGATCGGCGCATTCGATTGCGTCGGCAAACCAAGCCCGGGAGATTCCCGCCCCTTCATGGATCTCGCCGAAAAGGTGAAGGCCGCTGCCCGGTCCGCCCATCGCCGGAGTGCAGCCGCGCCGGCACCAGCCGTGGCACCGGCCACCGAGTATCGGGTCGGTCGAAAGGTTGTGGCGATCGGTTCTTCAACCGGTGGTGTCGAGGCGCTCATCACGGTGCTGCAAAAGTTTCCGCAGAACTGCCCACCGACCGTAATTACTCAACATATGCCTTCGACGTTTACCAAAAGTTTTGCTGAACGTCTTAATCGTATCTGTGCTCCTGTGGTGCAGGAAGCGACCGATGGCGCGCGGCTGGAGATCGGCAAGATCTATCTCGCGCCAGGTGGTGAACGGCACCTGCAGGTAGCCAATCCGTCGGCGCCATGTTGTCGACTGGTCGAAAGGGATCCGGTGAATGGCCACAGGCCTTCAGTGGATGTTCTCTTCGACTCGGTTGCCGATCTGGCAGGCCGCAATGCGGTCGGGGTCATCCTGACAGGCATGGGGCGCGACGGAGCTGCCGGTCTGCTGAAGATGCGCAATGCGGGCGCGCGCACCGTCGGACAGAACGAAAAGACCTGTGTGGTCTACGGCATGCCGAGGGTCGCCCATGAAATCGGGGCCGTCGAGCAACAATTGCCGCTAGGCTCCATAGGAGAAGAAGTGTTGAAGTTAACAGCCGCCCGAAAAGAAGGTACCGAATAATGTCTCTCGCTGAAAAAATTAAAGTTCTGATCGTCGATGATCAGGTGACCAGCCGCCTGCTGCTCAGCGACGCCCTGACACAGCTCGGCTTCAAGCAGATCACTTCGGCCGGTGATGGTGAGCAGGGCATGAAGATCATGGCCGAGCAGCCGCACCATCTCGTGATTTCGGACTTCAACATGCCGAAGATGGATGGCATCGGCTTCCTGCAAGCCGTCCGCAGCAATCCGAACACGAAAAAAGCAGCCTTCATCATTTTGACGGCCCAGGGCGACCGTGCCCTGGTGCAAAGGGCAGCCCAGCTCGGGGCAAACAATGTCCTCGCCAAACCGTTCACGATCGAGAAGATGAAGGCCGCCATCGAGGCGGTGTTTGGAGCATTGAAATGAACGATGCCATTGCGGCCAAGCGTGTCCATATCATTCAAGGGGAGTACAAGGTCGTAAACGACCCGAACGTCGTACTTTCGACGATCCTGGGCTCATGCGTGGCTGCGTGTCTTCGTGATCCTGTCGCCGGTGTCGGCGGCATGAACCATTTTTTGCTTCCCGGCTCGGGTGGCGCCATGGCATCGGGCGGTGATGCCACTCGATATGGCGTCCATCTGATGGAGCTTCTCATCAACGGCCTCCTGAAGCAGGGCGCCCGGCGCGACCGGCTGGAAGCGAAAATATTCGGTGGGGCAAAGACGATAGCGAGCTTCTCGAACGTCGGCGAACAGAATGCCGCGTTCGCGATGCAGTTCCTCAAGGACGAAGGGATTCCGGTCGTTGGCTCTTCCACCGGAGGGGAGCACGGGCGCAAGTTGGAATATTGGCCCATCAGCGGTCGGGCACGTCAGTATCCGCTGACCGGCGCCGAGGCTCAGCGGACCGTAGCGCTGGAGATGCGCCCGGCACGTGTCGCGCCGAAGCCGGTCGAAAGCTCGATCGAATTCTTTTAAGCATGAGGAACGATATGACCGACATCGCAAAGCCGTCAGGCGCTCCTCTGGAAGAGGCGCTACCCGAGATTTTGATGCGGCTGGTGTCGGAGCTTCACGACGTCGCCTACCTGATCGAGCGCATCGAGCCCCAGCTGCTGGAACTGGGAGGCATGGCCATCCTGGAATCCCCCGACAGCATCAAGGTACTGCAGGGCATCGATCTGGCCGTACAGAAGACGCGTGGCATTGCCGAATTTATCGACACGATCACCGGCACCATTCCGGAAAGCTGGACCGTCGATGTCTCGACCGCGATCAGCCTCGTCAAGCTGGCTGACATGCAGAGGGCTTTGACAAACGGCATGCGCCACGGCCATTCCCAGCCTCTGAGCAAGGCCGCCGGCGACTTCGACTTCTTCTGACCACCTGTTTCGGCCCGATGCGCAGAAGCGACTGATCCTTCCGCCTGCAATCTTCATTCCCATCGCCTTGCGAAACGCTCGCACAAGCTTCGCCCCCTAGGGTCAGCTTGAGCGAAGGCTCTATTCCGTGTTTGCGATGTGGGAACAGAATGAATCTGTTGGCTCAATTTTCACAAGTCTTTAAAAATCTGGCCAATCTAGGCCAGACGCGACTTATTGCTCTGGGTGCTGTTGGCGTTCTCTCGATTGCGATCGTCCTTGCCGCGGCCATTTTTGTAAACAAGCCCTCTTACGAATCCCTCTACGTCAATCTGGACACTGCCGACCTGAACCAGGTCACCATGGCACTGGCTGAATCGAACATGGATTTCGAAGTCGGCGGTGACGGATCGAGCATTCAGGTTCCCGTCGGAACAACGAGCAAGGCGCGCCTTCTGCTTGCCGAGCGCGGTCTGCCGAACAGCACGAATGCCGGTTACGAGCTCTTTGACAATGTCGGTTCGCTCGGCCTGACTTCCTTCATGCAGGAGGTTACCCGGGTCCGGGCCCTCGAAGGCGAAATCGGCAGGTCGATCCAGCAGATCAGCGGCGTCTCCGCAGCGCGCGTTCACATCGTGATGCCGGATGTCGGCAATTTCCGCAGAGGCGAACAAAAACCTTCCGCGTCAGTGATGATCCGCGCCAGCACGACGGCCGGCCGCAAGGCCGCATCGTCCATTCGTCACCTAGTGGCATCGGCCGTCCCCGGCCTTGATGTCGACGATGTCACGATCCTCGATTCGACCGGCCAGCTGCTTGCCTCCGGCGACGATTTCGGCGGCAGTGAAATGAACAAGTCGCTGAGCATCATTCAAAATGTTCAGCAGGAAATCGAAAACAACATCGACAAGGCGCTCGCGCCCTTCCTCGGGATGGACAACTTCCGTTCCAGCGTAACGGCTTCTCTCAACACGGACAGCCAGCAGGTCCAGGAGACGGTCTTCGACCCGAATTCGCGCGTCGAGCGTTCGGTGCGTACCACCAAGGAAGCTTCGAAGTCTCAGCAGACCCAGAACGACAACGCAACCACCGTCGAACAGAACGTGCCGCAGGCGGCGCCGGAGCCGGGTGGTGCGAATGGTCCGAAATCCTCCGACCAGTCCGACAAGAAGGAAGAGCAGACCAACTACGAAATCAACCAGAAGACCACTGCCACGACGCGCAATAGCTATCAGATCGAGAAGGTCTCGGTCGCGGTGGTGGTCAACAAGGGCCGGATCGCCAAGATGGTCGGCGAGCCCGCCGATCAGGCGAAGATTGACGCTTATCTGGCCGAAATGCAGAAGATCGTCTCCTCGGCCGCTGGTATCAGCTCCAACCGGGGTGACGTGGTCACGTTGACCGCAATGGATTTCCTCGAGAACCAGCTTCTCGAAGAGGCCGCCGGCGGTCCTGGTCTGATGGATGTGCTGACCCGCAATATCGGCGGCATCATCAACTCGCTGGCCTTCGTCGGAGTTGCCTTCCTGGTGGTCTGGCTCGGTCTGCGCCCGCTCATCCGCACCGTCAGCGGCAACGGCGTTGCCGGCGAGGCCGCTGCCGACGGCGCAGGTCTCGAACTGCCGGACTTCTCTCCGGTCGGCGGCAGCCCCGCGCTCATGGATGGTTTCGGCTCGGATTTCGGGTTCGACAGCGCAGGCGACATGATGGGCGGCGACGAGGGCGACGGGTTCAACCGTCGGGTCAAGGAAGGCCCCGAGAAACGCCTCGCCCGCATGGTCGAGATTTCCGAAGAGCGGGCCGCGAAAATCCTCCGGAAATGGGCTCTCGAAAAGGCAGCTTGATACCCCATCACGAAAATATGATCGACAAGGGCCGGACTTATCCGGCCCTTTCTTTTTCAGCCCTGCCACAGACTTGGCTTATTCGTCTGATGCGCGAATCACTTGGACCGGGCTGGAGTTGGGGAAATCCATGCTTGGCCCAATGGTAATTCGCAGGGCCTCTCCTACAATGGCCTGATTCGCGCATAAGTTTCCGAGGCCGGGGAGGTGGCCAGCATGAAGTCCTTGCCCGGCAAAAAACAAGAGGTTGCGCAAAGTAGCTTTTGACGTTTTGCCGAAAATCGAGGATCGTTTTGTCAAGGTAACGGTTGTGCGTCAGTGACAATGCCGCGTGTGCGTGTTCATCAGGAACGCGTGGCGTGGTAGGGAGCAAGTAGCTGATGGAGTTGTCGGGGATAGACATGGCGATGGAGGGGCGGCCCTATATGGAGTCCGTCGGGTCCAGGGTCCTGTCGCGCGAACAACTGGTTCGCCGCCTTTCGGTGTTGGCCGGTTCCAACAATGTCCAGGCGGTGATGCGCCTTCTCGCCGATTATGTCGGCGCGTCTCACTTTCTTCTCGCCCGATATGACCTGATCCAGGAGCAGGGTCTCGATTTCATCGTGACCTCCAACTGGCCTTTCGATCTTGTGCGTCGCCTCGGATCGGAACTCGCCAGCGGCTACGCTCGCTCCACCGAGCTGGAGAAGTGTCTTTCGCTTCTGACCCCCAGTTTCGCCCTTCTGCCGGATGACGTGACGCCGCCCGACGATATCAGCCGGCAATATTGCTCGCTGACCTTCTGCGTAGGCAGGACACGTTTTTCTCTCATGCTTCTTTTTCTCGAGGGGATCATCCTTTCGCAAGAACGCCTGAAGGAAGTGGGGCTGTTGGCTGCCTATGGCGCCAGTTTTGCCGAAAACGCCGACGCCCGGACCGAACGCGATTTCGAGCTGACCGAGCGCGAACTCGAATGTCTTTTCTGGATTGCCGAAGGCAAGACCAGCGACGAAATCGCCGTGATACTCGGTATATCGCGCAACACCATCAACAACTACATCACCAGCGTGATGCGCAAGACGGCAACGAAGACCCGCTCCGAGGCGATCGCCTATGCGGTGCGCAACAACTTGGTATAGGATCGAATTTCGATGGGTTATACGCGGAGCGGCATTGCAGAGGGACCTGGAAGCATCCAGTATCTGCGCCTTCAGCGCGCCTCGAGCCGGTCGGATATCTTTCCCAAGCTCGTTGCCATGCAGAAGAACCTGAAGGCGCGCAATTTCGCGGTTTTCCGCATTGCCGGCGCGGGCCTGCCGAACAAGCGCAAGCTCATCTCCGAGCTGGACAACTGGGGCGTCGGCACGACCGAGGGCAGCAGCCAGTTCATCGACGGGTACGGCGATGTCCTGCTCGAACACATCGAGGTGTCGCTCCTTCCCCTGATTTGGGATGGCTCCGAAAACGCCAGTTTTTCGGATGCGGGAGAGTTTTCTCCCCTGACCCGTCGCTTGGAGCCGTCTGTCGTTCCCTTTTCAGGGATCGCATTTCCCGTACGATTGGGGGCACTTGGAAACGGCTATGTGGCCTTTGTCTCCACATCCATAGACGTGTCGAGCGACGTCGTCATCGACCAGCACGTCAGAAGCTGCCAGGTGATGATGGATCTGTTGGCGCTGGATGAGCGCCGAACTGTGCCGGCTGAATCGCTGAGCGAGCGGGAAATCGCCTGCCTGCAACTGGCCGGAGACGGGCGGATCAGTGAGGAGATTGCTGAAAACCTCGGGCTCTCCGTTCACACCGTGAATGCCTATCTCGGCTCCGCCACCATCAAGCTCGATTCGGTCAATCGCATTCAGGCGATCGCAAAGGCCATCAGGCTTGGCTACATCCACTGACAGGCGAAACGAAGATCGGATCGCCCGTGTCGCGGTCACATCTGTGACGCGCTCATTCTCACGAACTTCGCTTCCTGCAGGCTTTTCGCCAGGAACGCGGTATTGTCGTCCGGGTCGTCAGACGGCTCCTGGAAGGAAATGTGATCGATTTCCAGGCCGGCCTTTTGGTCGGCAATGGTCAACCTTGCATAGACAGAAACGCCGCGCGGTTTGATTTCCAGGTCGAGAACGACTTCGGGTTGGCCGCTCCATTCCAGCTTGTAATCGCCCCCGGCACCGAAACTCACCGTACCCGGATGAAAATACAGCTCGGCTGCGGACGAGACGAGATCGGCGAGGCTGCTGTAGCACTCCAGTCGCAAAAGCGAGATAAGATCACCAGCGTCGAGTAAGCGCAGCTCGGTGGCCACCGGGCTGATTGCTTGAGCGACGATTTCTTCCCGTTCTGTGGAATAGGTGCATTTTTTCATAGCGCTCAGCGTGTCCGTTTCTTGAGCGACCGGGACGCGTAGATCCGGTGCACGAGTTCTGCCACCGCCTTATAAAAGGCAGGTGGGATGACACTATCCACCGAGACTTGCGCAAACATGGAGCGAGCCAGAGGCGGATCCTCGAAAACGGGAATGCCGTTCGACTCCGCGATCTCGCGAATCTTTAGCGCCACCAGATCCTGGCCCTTGGCGACGACCACCGGCGCATCGTTCTCTTCCCGCACATAGCGTAGCGCGACGGCGTAGTGCGTCGGGTTTGCGATCACCAATGTGGCACGCGGCACGTTGTTGATCATGCGCCGGCGGGCGCGGTCGCGCGCAACGGACCTCTGGCGCGACTTGACGATCGGATCCCCCTGGGCCTGCTTGTATTCGTCCTTGACCTCCTGCTTGGTCATCTTGAGCTGCTGATACCAGTGGTAACGCGTCCAGATCACATCGACCGCCGCCAGCACGCCGGTAGAGAGCAAGACGACGATCACCATCTTGCTGACGATCGCGCTCAATTTGACGAAAATCACCTGCGGATCGGAAAACATCGCATTCAGGGAGGCGAAGAATTCTCCCCGCAGCGTGAAGTACATGATGATCGATACGATCAGGATCTTGAAGATCGATTTACCGAACTCGACAAATCCAGGGGCGCTGTAGATACGGGTGAAGCCCTTCACCGGAGAAATGCGCGACATCTGCGGCCGCACCCTTTCCAGCACCAACGAGGGCATATTTTGTGCGAAGGCCGAGACCAGTCCGAACACGATGAAGAGCAGCATGGCCGGCACAAGGAAGGCCGCGACGGCCCAACCGAGATGGGCGCTGAGCGAGACGACGTCGGGAGAGTTTTCGAGCCGCCATTGATCCGGCTGCTCGAAAAGGTCCTTCAGCGTTTCGCCGATCCTCGCAACACTCGAGGGAAGAAAAAAGACGAGATAGACATAGAAGGCGAGGATCGACGCAAACAGCGGCACCTCGCGCGAGACGGGCAAGTTGCCTTTCTCGGCCGCCTCGGTCATTCGCTTGGCGGTCGGGTTTTCTGTTTTGCTGTCTTTATCTTCGTCCGACACGGCTCAGGACCAATCGATCAGGTTGCGAGGACGTGGCTCAAACGAATCGGCCGCCATCACCAATGATCTTAATCGATCGCCAGCTAGCCGCGAATCGAGTCAACAAAAAGACTGTGGGCGACCGGGTCGGCCTGCATGCCGACAAACGAAAAACGGAGTGGTCACCCACTCCGTTCTCTTCCTCGTGCATTATCAGTGATATCAGGCCGCTTCCGCAGGCTTCTCGTCTTCCTTCTTCTCTTCCTTGAGAAGGATCTGTCCGGAATTGGCGAGCCGGATCGCTTCCTGCGCCACGGCGCGGCGGGCGATTGCCACTTCCCGAGGGTTGAGGCTGGCCGGCTGGACCTGAAGGTCGCTTTCGATCATTCGGCGTTGGCGCGGGCTGATGGCCGAAAGCACGCATTCCTTGATCTCGTTGCTGGCGCCGCGCAAGGCCATGGTCAGGATGTCCGATGCGACGTCGTTCAGCAGCAGGACGCGGCTGCGCTGCGGCATGTACAGAAGGTCTTCGAAGAGGAAGATCTTCGGACGGACCTTGTTGACGGACTCCTTGCTGATCGTTTCGAGCGAGCTGAGCAGCGTGTCGACCTGGCTCTTCTCGAGTTCGTTCATGAGCTCGGCAACCTTGTTGGAGCCGTTGGAATTGCGCTCCGCATCGACAGCGGCGATCAATTCGACCACGCGGTTCTCGATGATCTGCGCCGCCTTCGGGCTGACTTCCTTCATATTGACCGCGCGGTTCATGATATCGGCGCGGCGGCTGTCGGGAAGTTGCAGCAGTACTTTCGCACCGAAGCTCGACGGCATTTGGGAAAGAATGTAGGCGACCGTCTGCGGATGTTCGCGCGACAGGAACTTGCCGACGAATGCCGGGTCGGCATCCTGCAACCGATCCCAGATATTGGCTTCGTAACCCTGGAACGCGGCGCGGCGCCCAAGCAGCCCGTCTACTTCTTCCGGGGTCAGGCCTGCTTCGAGGATGCCTTCGATTGCCGCGGCATTGTCCATGAGGCCGGTGCCCTCGGTGAACAGGTCCTCGAATTCGTTGACGAGCTGAAGGAGTTCATCCGGCGGAATCGTCCGCAATGTCTGCGCCGATGCGATGATGTTCTGCAGCTCGCTCTGAGTAAAATATTTGAGAAGTTTGCCGGCGATGCCCTTGCCCATGGCAAGGAGAACCGCCGCAGCCTTTTCGGCCTGGGACAACGGTTTTGTAGAGAGCGCGCTACCGCCGAAATCCTCAAAGTCCATCATGGTCTTCCCTCTCTGTCCCAAACAGGGATCAGGTTCTTCTCGTGCTCAGTACTTCCGTCAGTTTGACACCGAAGCGCGTGTCGTCATTTTCAAGGACGGTGATCTCGCCCTTGCCGATGCGGCGGCCGTTGACCATGATTTCCACCGGTTCGCCGATCCTCTTATCGAGCGCGATCGTGGCACCCTCTTCAAGGCTCATCAGGCCGGAAACCTGCATACGGCTCGTGCCCAAGACGATCTCGACGTCGATCGGGATATCCATGATCAGGTCGAGATTTGCATTCAGGGCGCTGCCCGGCTCCTGATAGCTCGCAGCGGCGGAAGGACTGCCGAAATCGCTGCCACCGAAGCTGCCGCCGCCGAAGCTGTTGTCGCTGCCGAAACTTGCACCGCCGCCGAAGCTGTCGGTCTGTGCTTCGAAGCCGCCGCCAAACGCCGGAGTGTCGGCGGAAAAATCGCTGGTCGCGGACGCGCCAAAATCGGCGTCGAAGCCCGGTACATCGCCGTCGGCGTCAGCCTTCAAGACGCCGCGCAGATCGTCGATAGCCTGATCCAGCTCGACTCCATTGTCGAGAGGCATCAGTGCGTCGTCTTCGGTGAGAGGTGTCTTCTTCGTAGCCATGCGGTCATTATTCCTGTTGAAACTTGCGTCAGCCTGCCCTGCCGAAGTGTACAGGCCGATGCGGGTCTAACCTATCAGATGCCTGAGTATCTCGTCGTCCGTGCTGATGTTATCCTTTACACGGACTGTATAACGTTCGCCCGATCTCCCAAATTCGCACGAGTACATGTCCTTGCCATTGGCGCTGACCTGAACCCGGACGTCCCGCTTGTCCTGGAAGGCGATCACGTCGCCGGCCGCCAGCCGGGAAATCGTGCCGAGAGTGAGTTTCTGCAGGCGAATGCGGGCTTCCAGCGTTACGTTTGAGCGGCGCACCTGGTCATTCATGCGATCGGTCCATTCCGGTTTGGCCTTGGGAGCCTGGTTTCTCGCCTTGGGCGCAGTCACCTTGGTCTTGAGGAAGGCGCGCTGCGGAATGATGAGAGCGAATTCCGAGGTGGTCGCACCGAGTTCGAACGCCATCCGGATCGCGACGCCGAATTCCGGACGTGCAACCTCTTCCGGCTTCGGCCGGTCCTCGGCATTGTGGGGACGTTCGAGGCTCGCCTCGAAACCGCCAGACGCGTTGACGCCGGAGCGGAGTACGCTGGCAATCCGCTCAAAGACCATCACGGCGAGATCCAGTTCGATCTCGGACAGAGGACGATCGATCGGCTGCGCGATCGTTTCCGGTGCAGCTCCCAGCATCAGCTCCATGAGAGCGATGATGAAGCTGTTGCCGCAGGCGAGCACGAAATTCGGGGACCAGTTGCGAAGGCCGCCATCGGTAAGGGCGAACCCGTCACCGAGGTCGGCGACCAGGTCGTTCATCAGGCCGGATGTGCAACTGACGTAGGAAACGCCGATGCGGATGCCGGTCTCGCTGTGAAAGACGTCCGGCAGGAACTCCATGTAGAGTTGGGCAAATTCGCTGCTGATCTTCTCGACGGTCCTCTTGTCACCAAGCCCGCCGGTCAGTTTCGCGAGAAGCGCCAGGTCCATTCCCGGCGCGACTGTTGGGATCGTTTCATTGGTCGTCATCATGCCGCCTTTTCACCACCAGGATTCATCATTTCCTGCTCGACCGAATCGATCGAGGGGCGTTCTTTGTTGGAGATTGTCTTGCGTCCGTATTCCAGAGCGACCTGCGGCACGGAACCGTTCATGTAGGCAAGCAGGGTCTGCTTGACGATGATGTAGAGGCGCTGCTGCTTGCTGCGCACGATCTTGATCTGCGAGCAGATGGGGTTGCAGACGCAGTATGACAGGAAGATGCCGAGCATGGTGCCGACGAGCGCCGCACCGATGAGGCCGCCGAGGACCTCGGGAGACTCGTTGATCTTGCTCATCGCCTTGATGACCCCGAGAACGGCCGCGATGATACCGATGGCCGGAAAGGAATCGCCGACCGCGGTGATCGCGTGATACGGCTTCATCTTGTCCTGGAACATCGTGTCGAGTTCTTCGTCCATCAGCGCCTCGATCTCGTGTGAGCGGGCATTGCCGATGATGATCAGACGGACATAGTCGCAGATGAAAGCCGTCAGTTCCTTGTTCTTCAGCACCGTCGGTGCAGTCTGGAAAATCGAGGATTCGTCGGGATTGTCGATATGCGCTTCGATTTCGTTGCGTGACTTGGTTCTGAGGTCGCGCATCAGCGAATAGAGCACGCCGAGGACGTCGAGATAGTTGCGTTCCTTCGGCACCGCATTCTTGAAAGCTTCGCCAAGCGCCTTGCCGGAATCCTTCACGACCTTCATCGGATTGCCCATGATGAAGGCGCCGACGCCCGCGCCGCCGATGATCATGAGTTCGAAGGGCTGAACGAGAACGTCGACGTGACCGCCCATGGCCATGAAGCCACCGAGGATACAGCCAACCGAAATGATAAAGCCGATAATAATATTCATCGTGAACCTGTGCCGATCGTTATCGTTCGGTTTCGGGATACGGTCTCTGGCTTGCGTGAGGCTGGTTCTCAGCGCTTTGATCAAAGGAGAACCGGGACAGCTTCGCGCAAGTCTTTGCGCATAGTTCTCGCCAGGATCGGACCGGATTGCCCGCTCCACAGACCTTGGTGAGCCATCGTGATCACGACCTATACCAGCTATGCCATGATCAGCCGCGACCTGCCGAAATCGCTGGCGCGGGTTGCAGAGAAGCCGGATGTTGCGCGCGAGACGGAATATTACCTTTCCAAGATCGGCAGTATCAAAACCATCGACGACTTCATGGCCGATACACGCGTCTATGATTACGCGCTGAAGGCCCACGGTCTGGAAGACATGGCCTATGCCAAGGCCTTCATCCGAAAGGTCCTGACCGAAGGTACCGACGCAGATACCGACTTTGCCAAGAAGCTTTCCGACAGCCGTTACGCCTCGCTGGTGGACTCCCTGAATTTCGCAGCCTTTGGGACGTCGGCCACCTCCTTTGAAAAGGCCCAGAAGGGCGTCGTCGATAAATTTCAGCGCCAGACTCTCGAAGAAGAGGCGGGCGAGGAAAACATGGGCGTACGCCTCGCGCTCTATTTCGAGCGCATGGCGCCAACCATCAAATCCGGCATGGAGATCCTCGCAGACGACGCGCTCGCCGAGGTGATGCGGACCACGTTGCAGCTGCCCGAGGAGATCATTGGCGCAGACATCGAACGGCAGGCTCAATATTTCGAGGATGCCGTCGATATCGAGGATTTCCAGGATCCGGCTAAGGTCGGAAAATTCCTCGAGCGGTTTACCGCCATGTGGGAACTGGAGAACTCCTCCGAAAGCTACGATCCCGCCAGTCTGTTCACCTCTTCGTCGACCGGCATTTCGACCGATCTTCTGATCTCGATCAACAATTTGAAACTCGGAGGCAAATGATATGCAGTCCGGACTTTACGTCGGCATTTCTTCTCAAATCGCGCTCGAGCGCCGCTTGAACACGATCGCCGACAATATGGCCAACATGAATACCGTTGGATTTCGGTCGACGGAGGTCAAGTTCGACGAAGTTCTGAGCAAGACCCAGAACGACCTCAACGCGAAGGTAGCCTTCGTCACGCAGGGTAACGACTATCTGTCGACCCGCACCGGCGAACTGCAGCGCACCGGCAATCCTCTGGACTTTGCGGTCAAGGGCGATGCCTGGTTTGCGATCGACACCCCGGCCGGTCAGGTGCTGACCCGTGACGGCCGCTTTACGATGGATGAAGCCGGCCAGCTTCGGTCCATTCGGGGCTACCCGATTCTCGACGCTGGCGGCGCACCGATCCAGCTCAACCGTGACGGCGGCCCCCCGACGGCCGGCGCTGACGGCATCATCATGCAGAACAACCAGCCGGTCGCCACTCTCGGTCTTTTCACCGCCGATATCTCCAAGGGCTTCGTCCGCCATGACAATGAGGGCGTGATCCCGGTCGACAATCCCCAGCCGGTTCTCGAAGGCATGCAGAACTCCGTGGTGCAGGGCTATATCGAACAGTCCAACGTCAACGGCATCAGTGAGATGACCCAGCTCATCCAGGTCAATAGGGCCTTCGAAAGCATTTCGGCACTGATGCGCGACAGCGAGAACTCGATGAGCTCCGCCATCAAGACGCTCGGCGGCTCCAACAGCTAAAATAGGAAAGACAGCCCACCATGATGGAAGCGGCTATCCTCGATGCAGTCAACGGCGGCAAGCTTGCACAGCTCGCAGGGCTTGTAGGACGTTATGCCGATCCTGCCTTTTCCGTGGCTCACGGTGGTCATGTCAGGACCATCGCCGCGGGACATTACACCGTTGCCGGTCTTTCGAAGCATGTAAGGCTCGGCGAATTCGTCGCTCACCGCAGCGCTACCGGCATTCATCTGGGCGAGGTGGTTCGCGTCGAGCCTGACATCGTCTACGTCAGCCCTATCGAGCCAGGGGAACCGATCGGCATAGGCGACACCGTCATCCGCAAGGGGGCTTTTCGCGTCGCGCCGGACGATAGCTGGTGTGGCCGGACGATCAGCTCGCTTTGTGAGCCGATCGACGGCAAGGGGCCGATCAACAAGGGCCACAATCCCCGTTCGATCGCCAACACCGCACCGCCCTCGATGACGCGCAGCCGTGTCGAGACCGGCTTCAAGACCGGCGTCCGGGCTATCGACATCTTTTCTCCGCTTTGCCTGGGCCAGCGCCTCGGCATCTTCGCCGGTTCCGGTGTCGGTAAATCGACATTGCTGTCCATGCTCGCTCGGGCCGATGCCTTCGACAAGGTGGTGATCGCACTGGTCGGCGAACGTGGCCGCGAAGTGCGCGAATTCATCGAGGACACGCTCGGCGACAACATGGCGAAATCGATAGCCGTCGTCGCGACCAGCGATGAAAGCCCCATGCTCCGGAAAATGGCGCCATTGGTTGCCATCACCATTGCCGAGCATTTCCGGGATCAGGGCGACAACGTTCTTTTCATCGCCGACAGCGTGACCCGTTTTGCGCATGCCATTCGTGAAGTCGCCGTTGCATCCGGCGAACCACCGATCGCCCGTGGCTATCCGGCTTCCGTGTTCACGGAATTGCCGCGCCTTCTGGAGCGTGCCGGTCCGGGCGTTGAGGGAACGGGCACGATCACCGCGATCATCTCGATCCTCGTCGACGGCGACAACCACAACGACCCGATTGCGGACTCTACCCGCGGTATTCTGGACGGGCATATCGTGCTCGACCGTTCGCTTGCGGAGGAAGGGCGTTACCCGCCGATCAACCCGCTTGCTTCGATCTCGCGTCTCGCCCGAAAGGCGTGGACGGATGACCAGGAGAAGCTGGTCGCACGTCTGAAATCGCTGGTGCATCGCTACGAGGAAACGCGCGACCTGCGCCTCATCGGCGGTTATCGCGCCGGCAGCGATCCGGACCTCGACATGGCGATCAAGCAGGTGCCGGTCATCTATGAGGTCTTGAAACAGACGCCGGGAGAAAAGCCGGCTCTCGACGCCTACGCGGATCTGGCGAATGCCCTGCGGGCCGCCGCGGGGCAGGGTAATCCGCCAACCGCCATAGCAAGAAGGTGATTGTGCGATGAGCGACTTACATTACGAAGACGAGGCTCTGCCTCCGCTGAAAGCGGCAAAGTCCTCTTCGCGGCTGGGCGACAAGGTCCTGATCGCGGTTGGCGTGGCTCTTGCAGCGGCCTCGGCGTCTTTCCCCTGGTATGTCTTCTTCAACGAAGAGAAGTTCGGC
Source organism: Neorhizobium alkalisoli (assembly GCF_002968635.1). Lineage (GTDB taxonomy): Bacteria > Pseudomonadota > Alphaproteobacteria > Rhizobiales > Rhizobiaceae > Neorhizobium > Neorhizobium alkalisoli. The sequence goes on from NZ_PVBN01000001.1 coordinate 280,482, forward strand.
ATCCGCACCACCGAGCTCGGCCGCACCCGGGACCTGCCTCCCGGCGTCGGACGACCGGTCGTCAACGTCTCGCCGCTCGCGATGACCGACAGTTCCAAGGAGGACTGGCCGACCCCACCCGAACCCATGGACGCGCTGACGACGGCCACCACTTCGTCGGTGGGCGAAGCGCGTGACAGGGGCGCTTTTCGTGAAGAACAGCCGTTTCCGGGCAAAAGCGGCTTCAAGCTGCTGCATGTCGCTAATGGCCGTGCCCTGATCGAGGATGGGGCGGGCATGTACATGGTCCGCGTCGGCTCGATCCTGCCGGACAACAGCAAACTTGCAACGCTTGAGCAGCGCGACGGCAAGTGGGTGATCATCACGTCCAACGGACAAGTCTATCAGGACGCAGAAACGTCGCGACCGTAAGTCCGACGCAAGGTTACCGGCCTAGGCTCCAGGCAAATAATGGAGATAAGCCTATGCAACCGATTCAGCTCTTTGAAGTGGCATCACGTCAGGCCGAGTGGCTTTCCGTACGCCAAGAGGTGGTTGCCGGCAACATCGCGAACGCCAATACGCCGAAATACAAGGCAAAGGACGTCTCGCCCTTCGATGCCGTTCTGGAGCAGACATATGTTCCGATGGCTCGCACGCATTCCGCCCACTTCGCTGCAAACAACATCAGCGACGAGGTCGAAATCAAGGAATCGGAACTGAACGAAGAAATCGGCGTCCAGGAATCCGGCAATACCGTCTCGCTGTCCGAAGAGCTGTCGAAGACGGGCGAAATCAAGCGTCAATACGAATTGAGCACAGGTCTCGTGAAGTCGTTTCACAGCATGATGCTGATGACAGTAAAGAGGTAAGCAAATGGATCCGCTTTCAGCCTCGCTGAAGATCGCTGGATCGGGAATGGAAGCACAGGCAACCCGTCTGCGCATCGTTTCCGAAAACATCGCAAACGCCCGCTCGACCGGAGATACGCCCGGTGCGGACCCCTACCGCCGCAAGACGATCACCTTCGGTGCCGAGCTCGACAAGGCAAGTGGTGTCGACGTGGTCGAGGTCGAGAAGCTCGGCGTCGACAACTCGAAATTCGCTCTGGAATACGACCCGGGCAATCCGGCCGCAGACGAGAAGGGCATGGTCAAGCTGCCCAACGTCAACATGCTGATCGAGATGGCGGACATGCGGGAAGCCAATCGCTCCTACGAAGCCAATATCCAGACCATCAAGCAGACGCGCGAACTGATCGCTGCGACGATTGACCTTCTGAAGGCCGGACAATGATCGACAAGATTCAAAACGTAAGCTCTCTTTCGCTCGGCAACGGCATTGAGGAGATCGGTTCTACGACGGGGTCGTCGCTCGGCACCACGGCGCTGACGCCCGGCCAGAACACCGGCATGAACTTCGCCCAGGTTCTGGGCGACATGGCGACCGACACCATGAACAGCCTGAAAGGCGCCGAAGCCATGTCCTTCAAGGGGATCCAGGGCAAGGCGAACACCCGTGAAGTCGTTGATGCGGTGCTGGAAGCCCAGCAGTCGCTGCAGACGGCCATGTCGCTCCGCGACAAGATCGTCTCGGCCTATCTCGAAATCACGAAAATGCAGATCTAAAGTTTTGAGGACGAAGACATGAGAGCGCTTTCCGTCGCAGCAACGGGCATGGATGCCCAGCAGACCAATCTCGAAGTCATCGCGAACAACATCGCAAATATCAACACCACGGGCTACAAGCGCGCGCGTGCCGAGTTTTCCGATCTGCTTTATCAAAGCGAGCGGGCCCAGGGCGTGCCGAACCGAGCCAACCAGGCGATCGTTCCCGAAGGTGCCAATATCGGCCTCGGTGTGCAGACCTCCGCGGTGCGCAACATCCATACCCAGGGTGAACTGTCGCATACGGAAAACGACCTCGACGTCGCGATCGTCGGTCGCGGCTGGTATCAGGTCCAGTCTCCGGACGGCACGACGCTCTACAGCCGCGCCGGCGCGTTCAACAAGAATGCGGAAGGGCAGCTGGTAACGATCGACGGCTATGCGATCGTACCGAACATTACCTTCCCGGCGGATGTGAGCGAAACCAAGATCACCCGTACCGGCCAGGTCATGGTCCGTATCGGCAACTCCAACGACTTCACCGAAATCGGCCAGCTGACCACTGCCAACTTCGTCAACGAAGCCGGCCTCCAGCCGCTCGGCGACAACCTGTTCGCGCAGACCGCCGCATCCGGCGAGCCGATCGTTGCAGCCCCGGAAGACCCGGGCTTCGGTTACCTGAAGCAGGGCTACCTGGAATCCTCGAACGTCGACGCGGTCAAGGAAATCACCGACCTGATTTCCGCTCAGCGCGCTTACGAGATGAATTCCAAGGTCATCACCACTGCGGATGAGATGGCGCAGATCGTCAGTAAGAACCTGAAGTAATAACAGGAGACGGGAGACATGAGGTTTCGCCGGAAGAATGCCATCGGGGCCACGCTGGCCATGCCGTTGCTGGCTGCCCTCCTTGCCGGAGCGGGTTCGCCCGTTCTCGCCGGAATGGGAACGGCCGTCGTGCCGACCTCAACCATCTACCCGGGCGAGGAAATCTCCGCCGGCAAGGTCGAAGAGGTCGAGGTTACCAATCCGAACCTCTCCGGCGATTACGCCCGCTCCTCCCAGGAAGTCGTTGGCATGGTCGCCAAGCGTACCTTGCTGCCGGGGCGCACCATTTCGGCCTCTGCGCTGCGCGAAGCCTTTGCGGTGACGCGCGGTTCATCCGTGCGCCTGACCTTTTCGATCGGCAACATGACCATCTCTGCCTCCGGCTCGCCGCTTGAGAATGCCGCGGTCGGCGATGTCATCCGCGTACGCAATACCGACTCGGGCGTCACGGTCAGCGGCACAGTCATGGCCGACGGTACGATACAGGTGATGGCGAAATGAAAAAGAACTGGCTAATCCCCGTACTCGTCCTGATGGGATCGCTCCTCGCGGCCGTACCGGTATCCGCCGATAACGCGCGCATCAAGGATATAGCCTCGCTGCAGTCCGGCCGCGACAACCAGCTCATCGGTTACGGCCTCGTCGTCGGTCTTCAGGGGTCAGGCGACAGCCTGCGCTCCTCGCCCTTTACCGATCAGTCGATGCGGGCGATGCTGCAGAACCTCGGCATCTCCACCCAGGGCAGCCAGGCGAACGCAAAGAACGTTGCGGCAGTCATGGTGACGGCGAACCTGCCGCCCTTCGCAAGCCCGGGCAGCCGCATCGACGTCAATGTCAGCTCGCTCGGCGATGCCACCTCTCTGCGGGGCGGTACCCTGGTGATGACCTCGCTTTCCGGCGCCGACGGCCAGATCTATGCCGTTGCCCAGGGCGCTTTGATCGTTTCCGGCTTTTCCGCCCAGGGGCAGGCCGCGACGCTGACCGAAGGGGTCACGACGGCCGGTCGCGTTCCCAATGGCGCCATCATCGAGCGCGAACTGCCATCCAAGTTCAAGGACTCGGTCAACCTCGTCCTGCAGCTACGCAATCCGGATTTCTCGACGGCTGTACGCATCGCCGATACCGTCAATGCCTTTGCGTCCCGCCGATACGGCGGCCCGGTTGCGGAGCCGCGCGACAGCCAGGAAGTCATCGTCCAGAAACCGAAGTCCGCAGATCTGACCCGTCTGATGGCCGAGATCGAAAATCTGGTGGTCGAGACCGATACCCCCGCAAAGGTTGTCGTCAACGAGCGCACCGGTACGATCGTCATTGGGGCGGACGTGAAGGTTTCGCGCGTCGCTGTGAGCTACGGAACGCTGACCGTGCAGGTCACGGAAACACCGCAGATCGTTCAACCTGAGCCTTTCTCCCGCGGCGAAACCGCCGTTCAGGAGCAGACGGACATCATGGCGATGAAGGATGGCGGCCAGGTCGCGATTTTGAACGGCCCGGATCTGCGGACACTCGTCGCCGGCCTCAACAGCATCGGCGTCAAGCCGGATGGCATTATCGCCATCCTCCAGGGCATCAAGTCCGCCGGTGCCCTCCAAGCGGAGCTCGTCCTGCAATGACCGAGACCCTGTTCACGATCTCCATATCCAAAACGCTTGCACGGCGTGTCCTGACGGCAGTCGCTGTCCTTACGCTGGTCTCCCAGGTGGGCGCACAACAGCCGGCGACGATTTCGGAAGCCTCGACCAACGACGAAATCCAGAAGTTCTGCACTAACATCGCCGATGCCGCGCGGGACCAGCGCTATCTGCTGCAGAAGCAGGAGCTTGAAAAGCTGCAGGCTGACGTTGATGCCCGCATCAAGACGCTCGAGCAGCGCACCACCGAATACCAGGACTGGCTGAAGCGCCGCAACGACTTCCTTGCGCGCGCTCAGGCCGGCCTCGTGGATATGTTCAAGACCATGAAACCCGACGCCGCGGCTCCGCAGCTTCAGGAGATGCGAATGGAGATTGCTGCGGCGATCATCATGCAGCTCCCGGCGCGTCAGTCCGCTCTTTTCCTGAGTGAAATGGATCCGGAAAAAGCCGGCATGATCTCGACGATCATTTCCAGCGCCACTGATCCGAATACCTCGAAAGCACGTCCCAATACTCCGAAAGCGCCCTCATGACGAAACGCATTCCAGCCATCATGGCCGTTCTCTTTCTGGCCGGCTGCCAAAGCCAGACGATCAGGGAGATCGGCAATGCGCCGTCGATGAGTCCGATCGGCAGCGGCCTGCAATATGCGCAGACGCCGCAGATGTCCTCCTACCCGAAGCAGCCCCGGCAGCTTGCAAGCGGCTATTCGCTCTGGAGCGACAACCAGGCGGCGCTGTTCAAGGATGCGCGCGCACTCAACGTGGGTGATATCCTGACAGTCGATATCCAGATCAACGACAAGGCGACCTTCGACAACGAGACCGAACGCAGCCGCACCAATTCGACGGGACTGAAGTGGGAGCTTGGCGTGAGCAACCTCTTCGGCTGGACGCCGGAAGCGGAAGCCACCGGCGATCTCGGCTCCGACTCGAACACGGATTCGCAAGGCAAGGGCAAGACCAAACGGTCCGAATCCCTCAAGCTGCTGGTCGCCGCGGTGGTCACCGGCATTCTCGAAAACGGCAATCTCTTGATCAGCGGTTCCCAGGAAGTGCGCGTCAACCACGAGATCCGCATCCTGAACGTCGCCGGTATCGTGCGACCGCAGGATGTCGATTCGCAGAACACCATCTCCTACGACAAGATCGCCGAAGCCCGTATTTCGTACGGTGGCCGCGGCCGCCTGATGGAAGTTCAGCAGCCTCCGGTCGGCCAGCAGGTCGTCGATCTGTTCTCGCCCTTCTGACGGCATCGGACGAAGGTCTCTTTTTGAGGGTTTGAAGACCATGGCGGAAGAAGCACAGGCAGGCGAAGCCGGTGGCAAGAAGAAGGGTGGTTCTGTGATGCTGATCGCGGGCCTTGCCATCCTCACGCTCGTAGGTGCCGGCGGTGGCTGGTTCGTCGGCGGAATGATAGCCCCCAAGGATCCGGCAGCCGACGCGAAGCATGAAGAAGCGGCCGCTGGCGGCGAACACGGCGAAGGCAAGAAGGAGGAGGGGCTTCCTCATATCTCTACCGAAGCCGCGGGTGTCGTTCTCCTCGAGCCGATCACCACCAATCTCGCCTATCCGTCCGAGAACTGGATCCGCCTTGAGGTGGCATTGGCCTTCAAGGGCGCGCCGGAACTGCCGCTTGCCGAAGATATCCATCAGGATATCCTCGCCTATATGCGCACGGTCTCGCTGCAGCAGATCGAAGGGCCACGCGGCTTCCAGTATCTGAAGGACGACCTCCAGGAGCGCGTCGATCTTCGCTCGCAAGGCAAGGTCGGCAAGATCATGCTCCGATCCTTCGTGGTAGAATAAGACTAGTCCACCATAAACGGCAAAACCGGCCTGACATCGTCAGGCCGGTTTTGCTTTGTGAAGGAATACGCATTCGGGACGTTTCTTCCGGGGGCCCGGAAGAAACGTAGGGCGGATTATCGCACCCGCTTCAGGAAGCCATCCGGAGCGACTGTGACGAGCAGTTTGTTTTCGACGGATTTGTCGATCTCGAATTCGGGATGGCTCTTCAGATATTCGAACACGGCCGTCTTGGGATTGTCGCCGGGGTTCCAGGGGCGATCCTTGAAGAAATCGCGCGGCAGGTCTTCGACGAACGTGTCGAACACTGCGCAATAGCAGCCGGGCGTTACGAGCGGGGCATAAGCTTCGAGTTCGGCAAGGACGTGCTCATGGGTATGCATGGAATCAAGGCAGACCATGACGCGTTTGTAGGGAGCCGCCGCTTCGCGCACCGCATCGACGATCTCCTTGGCGACGGACGATCCTTCAAACATCTGAATGCGGCTTGCCATCGGGTGTGTCTCGATCGCTTCGCGGTTATGGGCGCGGATGTCGATATCGATGCCGATGACCTTTCGGTTTGATTTCTTGGGATCGATCGTCGTGCCGGCTTCGATGGCGTCGCACATATCGAGCAGGGCAAGCATCGATGCGCTGAGGATCAGCGAGCCGCCGTGGGCAATGCCGGTTTCGATCACGAGGTCCGGGCGGGTCGCCCAGATAAGCTCCTGGATCGCCTGCATATCCTGCGGATACTGAATGATCGGGCGCCCGAGCCAATCGAAGTTATAGACATAGCGCTTGGCCATGGACATTTCGCGCCAGGCGGAGCTCAGCCCCAGAAACTCCTGGTCATTGGCATAACCTTGCGCCGTCGCCTCGCGCTCCTGCTGAAATTGTTCGATCGGGTTCATGTGTAATCTACCTTCCGTATCGTGCGCCTTGTGGCAACTATTACGCTGCTTCGCGGTTGAGGACCAATGGCAAGAAACCGAGGACGGAGGAGGGCGTGAAACCGAACTCGTCTCTGATCCTGGCCGTGGAGATCGTGGGGAAACTGGTGGTCGGGGCACTCTCGTCGACGGCGAAAGAACAGCCCGTTGCAGCGGTGATGGCGGATACCCACGCCTGATGGCTGAGATCGACGCCGCTCGCGACATTATATATTGTTTGCCTGCCGCCGACCGCGATCTCTGCAAGCAGGCGGGATACGTCGTCGATCCAGATATAGTCCTTTGCCGAATTGAGCGCGGTGCGGAGCTGGATATGCCCTTGCTGCGCTTCACGGCAAAGTTCTCCGACGAACGTGTCCGATCCTGCCTCGTTCGGGCCCACGACGTTGGAAAGCCGCGCAATGTGAACCCCCGGCCGCGTGGACGACAGGCAGATCGCTTCTCCGGTCATCTTGGAAAGATTGTAGAGATCGGACGGGTTGGAAGGACGCGCGGAAAGCAGGCCGTCTTCCAGCGTATCGCTGCTGTTTGCGTAGATCCGCGTGGAGGAGAGGTAAAGGAACGACTGGAAGTCTGCATCGCGCAACAGATTCGCCGCGAGTGAAACATGGGCTTCGATGGTATCGAAGGGACGGGTGCGGAAATCCGCAGTCAGCCCGATGGCATAGATGCAGTGCCCCAGATCCCCATGCACCTCGTTAAAGTTGTCCCGCGAAACGGGCATCACCTCGTGACCGGCCGCGCGCAGATATCGGACCACGTGCCGCCCGACAAATCCCGGTGCGCCGAAAACGGTGAATCTCATTCGCGATGCCCCAGAACCTTGAGCGGATTGCCGCCGACGATCGCGTAGGATGCCACTTCGCCCCGAACGATCGAGCCTGCCGCGATCACGCAGCCCTTGCGCAGGTGTGCACCATCCAGAATCACCACATTGGCGCCGATCCAGACATCATCCTCGACGCGGATGCCGCCCCGGGTTGGCTGAAAGCCTTGTTCGCGAATCAGGCGATCCTTGTCCTTGAAGGCATGGTTCACGGGCGCGAAGGTGCAGTTGGCCGCAACGAGCACGTGATCGCCGAATTCGATGCCATTGCCGGTATAGAAGACGCAGCCGCTATTGATGTAGCAGAACCGGCCGAACGTGAGGTCGCCGCTGCCGCCGGCGGGCTTGATCTTGACAAAGCTGTCGATCACGCTGTTCTCGCCGACCACGATCTTCGTGCCGCGCGTCGAATCCTCGATATCCGCAAGTGAGCTGACTCGTGCTGACGGGTGGATTTCGATCACGGTCTCAACCTTCGTGAGCGTTTCCGGTGCCTAGCCTATAGGTGAGGTACCGGAAAGTGGCGTTATTGAATTTTCAGATCCGGCACGGCGGTGACGAACTTGGTGCCTTGCTCGGCAAGAGCCGCCAGCTGCTGACGAACCTCTGTCGCGATATTCCAGGGCAGGATCATGACATAGTCGGGCCGCCTCTCCGAGATTACGTCCGGATGGAGGATCGGAATATGGCTGCCCGGCATGAACTTGTTCTGCTTGGCCGCCGCCGCGTCGCAGACGAAGGGCAGCAGGTCCGGCTTCACGCCGGCGAAATTGAGAAGCGTGTTTCCCTTGGCGGCAGCGCCATAGGCCGCCACCGTCTTGCCGGCGCGCTTTGCTTCGATGAGGAAGGCGAGCGCGTCGTTCTTGACCTTCTCGGCCTTCACCTGGAAGTCTGCATAGACTGCGGAACTGCGCAGGCCGCGCGTTTCTTCCTCGGCAAGCAGTGTCATGACGGCGTCGGTCGTCTGACGCGGATCTTCCGCATGGCAACCATAGACGCGCAGGCTCCCCCCATGGGTCGGCAATTCCTCGACATCGAATACCCGCAGCCCGGTGCTTTCGAAGATCTTTCCGACGGTGAACAGGGAAAGGTAGGAGAAATGTTCGTGATAGACGGTGTCGAACTGGTTCTGCTCGATCAGCCGCATGACATGCGGAAATTCGAGGGTGACCGTGCCGCCCGTCTTAAGTGCCGCCTTCATCCCCTTCGTGAAATCGTTGATATCGGGAACATGGGCGTAGACGTTGTTTCCAAGGATGAGGTTGGCACTTTTGCCCTCATCGGCGAGCCGCTTGCCGAGTGCTTCCCCAAAGAACTCCCGAAGCACCGGTATCCCGAGCTTTTCGGCAGCATCGGCCGTGCTGTCGGTGGGCTCCACGCCGAGGCAGGGAATGCCCGCGGCCACGAAGTTCTTGAGCAGGTATCCGTCGTTCGAAGCGACCTCGATGACCATGCTGTCCTTGCCGAGGCCAAGGCGCCCAGAAATCATCTCGACATAACGGGCCGCATGGGCGAGCCAGCTCGTGGATGCGCTGGAGAAATAGGCGTATTCGGGGCTGAAGAGCGATTCGGCGGAGGCGTAATCTTCCGTCTGCACCAGCCAGCATTCTTCGCAGACCTTCAGCCGCAGCGGGAAATAGACTTCCGGCCTGGAAAGGTCTTCGGCTGCCAGATAGGCGTTGGACGGCGGCGCGAAGCCGAGATCGAGGAAGTCGCAGCGAAGCGCGCTACCGCAGTGGCGGCATTTCATGAGATCAGTCCTGTAAATTGCTCTGTCAGATATGGATGGTTTCGGTCCCGCTCCGACATTTCAGTAACGGCAAGCGGCCAATCTATGCGGAGTGTTGGATCCTGCGAATTCAGCGCACCCTCCGAACCAGGAACATAGGGCATCGAATGAAGATAAAGAAGCTCGCAGTCATCGGTGAGAGCCTGGAAGCCGTGCGCGAAACCCTCGGGGATCAGAAAAGATCGGCGGTTATCGGCCGAAAGTTCCTCGGCGTTCCATTGCAGGAAGGTGGGTGACCCAGCCCGCAGGTCGACGGCCACGTCAAACACTGCGCCGCGGATGCAGTTGACCAGTTTCATTTCCGAATGCGGCGGTTGCTGGAAATGCATGCCGCGCAAGGTGCCTCTGCGCGCGGTCATGGTGAGATTGATCTGGGCAATCGGCTTGATCCAGCCGGCGGGCGCCAGCTCCTCTGCACAGAACATGCGCGATAGGAAGCCCCGCGAATCACCGAGGTTCTGACGCTCGACGAGCTTCAGGCCGGCGAGCGGCAGATCGGTGATGGTGAAGCGGCTCAAATGCGTGCCTCATAGTCGGCAATTTCGGTTTCGCAGAGCGCGCGGGCATCGGCGCCATCCCGATGCGCGCGATACCATTTCATGGTCCGATCGACAGCTTCCGTCAGCGGCCAGCGCGGCTCGATATCCAAGATATGCCGAGCCTTGGCGGTTTCCAGTGCAAGCCAACCCGCTTCGTGCGGACCTTCCGTACCGTCGCCATATTGCACATCGCCGCGACCGTAGGATGCGCGGGCGATTTCAATGACCTGGCGGACCGGCGCCGCTTCGTGGCTGACCGGGCCAAAATTGAACGCGTCGGCGAGCGATGGATCGCTCCAGAGCCGTTCGGCAAGGACCAGATAGGCGCTTAGGGGTTCCAGCACATGCTGCCAGGGACGTTTCGCCTCCGGCCGTCTTACGTGAAGGACGTTGCCCGACTGCCATGCGCGGACGGCATCCGGCAGCAGCCGGTCCGCTGACCAGTCGCCGCCGCCGATTACATTGCCCGCACGCGCACTGGCGACCGCTACGCCTTTCTCGCTCAAGAAGGAATCGCGGTAACTGGAAATTACGATCTCGCACGCGGCCTTGCTGGCGCTATAGGGATCATGGCCGCCCAGATGATCTGTTTCCCGGTAGGGGAAGGCATGTTCGAGATTGCGGTAGACCTTGTCGGTAGTGATCGCCACGACGACCCTTGCCGGTTCCACGGACCGAACCGCATCGAGCAGGTTTGCTGTCCCCAGCACATTGGTCGCGAAAGTGCCGAGTGGATCCTGGTAGCTCGGACGAACCAGTGCCTGGGCACCGAGATGCAGTATGATTTCCGGCGAAGCCGCCCGAACGAGTTCGGCGAGCTTTGCTGCGTCCCGGATATCCTGGAAATGACTTGCCGCAAGATCGGCGCGGGCAAGCGTGAACAGGTTCGGCTGCGTTTCCGGAGGCAACGAAATGCCGGTCACGTTCGCGCCGAGGCGGTTCAGCCAGAGGGAAAGCCAGGCGCCCTTGAAGCCCGTATGTCCCGTCAGAAGGACCCGTTTGCCTGCCCAGAAGCCGGGGCTTGGGAGCGCACCACCAGTCAAGACCAGATCTTCCACGGTGCATCCCCGGATGCCCAGAGATCTTCGAGCAGGTTCTTTTCGCGCAACGTATCCATCGGCTGCCAGAAGCCTTCATGCTCATAGGCCATCATCTCGCCCATCGCAGCCAGGGTGGACATGGGCGCTGATTCCCAGGGCACATTGTCGCCCTCGATGAGTTCGATGCATTTCGGCGAAAGCACGAAGAAGCCGCCATTGATCAGGCCGCCGTCGCCGCGCGGCTTTTCCACAAAGCCCGTGACCTGGTTGCCGGAACGTTCCAGAGCGCCATAACGGCCCGGCGGATGAACCGCGGTGACCGTTGCCATCTTCCCGTGGGTGCGATGGAATTTGACGACCTCCGTGATATTTACGTCGCTCAAGCCGTCCCCGTAGGTGAAGCAGAAGCTCTCCTCGTTGCGGAGATAGTCCTCGACGCGTTTCAGGCGGCCGCCGGTCATGGTCGCTTCGCCGGTGTCGATCAGCGTCACCTTCCATGGATCCGCACTGCGGCGATGGACCTGCATTTCATTGTAGGCCATGTCGAAGGTCACGTCCGACATGTGCAGGAAGTAGTTCGCGAAATACTCCTTGATGACGTATCCCTTGTACCCGCAGCAGATGATGAACTCGTTCACGCCATGGGCGGAATAGAGCTTCATGATGTGCCAGAGGATCGGGCGGCCACCGATTTCGATCATCGGCTTGGGCCGGAGATGTGTCTCTTCCGAAATGCGGGTTCCCAACCCGCCGGCCAAAATAACAGCTTTCACTCTTTCTCTCCCTGCCGCAGGGGCGGGACCTCTCTTATCGGAAGCCCCGCATCAATTCTACGCCACCCTTCGCGGCAACCGCAATTTTAGATCAGGATGGTCTGGACAAGATCGTCCTGGGAAAAGACCAGGTTGGGTTCATAGCCGAGTTGGAGGAAACGTTCACGCTGTTCGGGAGAGAAGACCAGAACGGCAGCCTTGCTCACGAAATCGGACGTGTGCTCCTCGGGTTCGTCGACGATCTGTATTCGCGCCGGGAAATTCACCTTGCCGATTCGCTCCTTGATGATCACCGTATCAAGGAAGCCGTGCAGCACGAGGTATTCGAGGCCGCCGGCCGCGTTCACCTGCCAGGAAAGGGTCTGCAGCGCCGCAGCCAGCGTCAGTCCGTCGCGCACCGCCGTGACTTCGGGGTGATGGTCCATGCCGCCGAAGAACAGCCTCGTGTAGATTTCGTACGCCTTGACGAATTCCCTCGATGCGACGAGCAGCCGCAGTGCGACCGTCATGCGGATGAGGGTGAACATCCGGCACATATATTCCTGGGTATATTTGTCGTTTTCGTCACGGGAGATCTGCCCCCGTTTGATGCCGAAATAGAGGAAATATTCGAGACCGCCGCGATACTGGTCCCAGCCGGACATAGCGATTTCGTGACCGCCCTGCGGCCGGTCGCGGCCGATTTCGGAGCGAATCACCTGCCGATAAAACGGTTCCTTCAGGAAGGCGATATCGCCCTGATCCAGGAAATGCGCAAGAAGCGGGAAGGCATAGAAGCAGATGTCGCGCGGTACCCAGGCGGTTCTGACCGCGCGGGTGCGGAAGACGGCGATTTCCGGGAAGATGTGCTTGTTGTAGATGAAGTTGAACACCTCGCCGAAAGTGCGGCGCTTGAAGACGGTGTTCTCCTCGATCTTGTAGAAGAGATCCATGTCCTTCTCGAGGATGCCGTCATACGTGTACCACGGGGCGTGGCAGACATTCACGCTGGGATTTTCGTCCATGAACGTCAGCGCGTTCATGAGGCCCTCGTAGATCAGGCGGTCGTCGTCGGCGACATAGACGGAGTACTCGCCGTGGGCACGTCTGTAAGTTCCGTTCACGTTGACGAACGGGCCGTTGTTTTCCGCCCGCAGATAGTAGCGGATGGGCAGGTCGGCCGAGAGTTCCTGAACCACTTCGGCAGTGTTGTCGGTCGAAGCATTGTCCGAAATGACGATCTCGTAGGGAAAGTCGAACTGAAATTCCTTGATGCGCCCCAGGCATGCGCGCAGATGCGGGGCGCGATTGTATGTGGGAATGCAGATGCTGAGCTTGATGGAATTCACTTAGATTTCCTCGGTCGGGGTTTTCAAGCCGCTTGGTCTCGTGCTGAACCGAAGCGGTTTGGCGATGTTGACATGATGCGGGCCTGCGGCTCGTTCTCGCTGCGTTGAGATTTGCCGGTGGCAGTATTTTCCGCAGACTGATTCGTGTTCAGGCTCCCGCCATCATGAGATTTCTGACAGGACGCTAACGTTCGAGACTTGTGCAAAACTGAAGCCTCGCGGGGTCACAAAATAGAGGGGCGCGGCGGCAATCAGCCGAATAGCGCCATCTTCCTGTTCACGATCGCACGGATCGGCCGGTAATCTGTTGACCGCAGTTGGCGACGGTGACTATCGAAGGGAGTGTAAAGGACCTTCGTGATCGCATGATTCGGCTGATCTATCTGCTCGTCGCGCTGATCGCGGCACCCGGGCTTGCGCTCGCCCAGCAATCACCCGCGGATCTTCTCAATCTGCCGGTGGATGGTTCCGCTGCCGCGTGGATCATCCGCACCTTCGGGCTTTTGACGGTTCTGTCCGTCGCGCCCGGCATCCTGATCATGGTCACGAGCTTCCCGCGCTTCGTGATCGCGTTTTCGATTCTTCGGTCAGGTATGGGGCTCGCCACGGCGCCCTCCAACATGGTGCTGATCTCGATGGCGCTGTTCATGACGTTCTATGTTATGTCGCCGACCTTCGATCGGGCCTGGAACGAAGGGGTTCAGCCGCTTCTCCAGAACCAGGTAACGGAAGCGGAGGCGGTGCAGCGCATCGCCGAGCCGTTCCGGGTTTTCATGTCCGCCAATACGAGAGACAAGGACCTGGAGCTTTTTGTCGAGATTGCCCGCGAGCGTGGCCAGTCGGTCGGCACGCCGGAGGCGATAGACTATCGCGTCCTGATCCCGGCCTTCATGCTGTCGGAAATCCGGCGCGGTTTCGAAATCGGCTTTTTGATCATCCTGCCGTTTCTGGTGATCGACATGATCGTCGCGGCCATCACCATGGCGATGGGCATGATGATGCTGCCGCCGACATCGATCTCGCTGCCCTTCAAGATTCTCTTCTTCGTCCTGATTGACGGCTGGAACCTGCTTGTCGGAAGCCTTATCCGCTCTTTCGGGTGACAGAAAAATGGCGGGGAGCAATCCCCGCCATTTTGCCTTACTCGGTGCGCGTGCTGAATGGCGTTTCGCGCGGGGGCAACGCCGGAACCGCAAAATGATCCGGCTTCAGCTTGGCCTTCGCCCGGTCGACCATCATTTCATAGCCCGTTTCCAGGTGGCGGCAGAAGCGCTCCGCATCGAAGAGCGGCTTGATGAAACGGTTCGTCTCGAGCCGCGCGCGAATTTCGCCAAGCTCTTCGCGGTTCTTGAAATAGTGCACGGCACGGTTCACGTAGTCGTCCGTCGTGTCGCAGATCATTTCCGGAAGGCCTACGGCGTTAAGCAGGCTTTCGCTGACGCGCGAGGCAAAGTTTACGCCCTTGAAGGTCAGCATGGGCAACCCGCACCAGAGTTTTTCCGAGGTGGTGGTGTGGCCGTTGTAGGGGTAGGTGTCCAATCCGAGATCGGTGAGCGCGATGCGGTCGAGATATGCGGAATAGTCCAGTACACGGTCACCGAAAAGGATGCGCTCGCTGGCGATGCCGGCGTCGGTGAAGCCCTTGAGCAGGTTCTTGCGTGATCCGAAAGTCTCCTTGCAGATCAGGAAGAGGTAGCTGCCTGGCGTCTGCTTGAGGATGCGGATCCAGAGATCCAGCGTCGTCCGGCTGATCTTCCAGTGCGTATGGAAGCACGAGAAGATAAAGGCATTCTGCGGCATCCGGCACATGCTGCGGTCGATCTTTCGGGGCAACGACCGGTGGATCGCGTCGTTCGGGAAGAACGACTCGGGCATCCAGCAGATTTTCTCGTAGTAGTTGGGGAAAGATGTTTCCGGCACGACGGTGCGGTCTGCAATCAGGTAGTCGATGTCGACGTTGACGACTGTGCCGGGATATCCAAGCCAAGTGACATGAACAGGTGCTGTCAGCTGGTTCATGATCGGGACGCGGGTTTCGGCGGTGTGGCCCTGGAGATCGACCAGGACGTCTATGTTGGCCGCCTTGACGGCCTCTACCGCTTCGTCATCCGTCATGTTGCGAATGGAAACGATACGACCCCAGTTTTCGCGCACGGCGGCATTGCTGTCTTTAAGTGTCTTCTCGCTGGCGTTGCAGAAGAGCGTGATGTCGAACTTGCTGCGGTCATGTGCTTCGAGCACGCCGCGGAAAGCCTTCATCACCGCATGATCGGTCCACAGGTCGGCCGAAAGGTAGCCGACGCGGATCTTGTCACCCCAGCTATGGGGCATCGCATGCCGCCTTGCTGTAACACCCCCCGGCTTCCTGACGCGCGCGGCTCCGGCGATCGCGTTGACCTTTTCGTTGGTGCACCAACGGATGTTGTAGAGCGAGATTTCGTCGAAGAACGGGTCGATCTGGCCGGCCTCGATCTCCTCCTCGAGGATCGGATCGTATTTGTCGATGACCTCGTAGTTGTTCACGTCGCGCATCACCGTCAGGTAGTAATTGCGCAGGATCTTGTCGTCCGGCTCTCTTTCGAATGTATCGACGATGAGCTTGTGCTCGGCTTCCGTTCTGGTCGCAAGGCGGATGGAGCGGATAGAGAACCGGCGATGCTCGGCATTGTCGCTTTCGGCAAGCGTTTTCTGGAACGCCTCGATGCCTTCCATCTCCTGGCGCATCAGCGCGCCGGACATCAACATCGCCATGTCGGGGTCAGCGAGGGCTTCGTTGAGGATCTTGGCGCCGATTCGCAAAAGGCTGATGTCGTCGTTGTTGGCGAAATGAAGCCGCATCGCTTCGCGAAGATATTTCAGCCGATGACGGGATTCCTGTTCGCCTGCGAGCTGGAATGCCTGTGCGGCCTCCGTCTTCATGCGCAGCTTGACTAGCGTTGCGCCCAGCAATGCGTAGTTTCTCGGATCCTTGTCCACGTCCAGCAATCGGTTCAGGATGCCCAGCACGTGATAATATTCGGCCTTGTCGAAGCTCTTTTGGGCGGCCACATATTCCCGTTGTGTCTTCAGGCTTTTCAAGTCTTCGCACTCCAAATAACAGCCGCGCAGCCGCAAGGGCGGATCGGCCTCCTTGTTCATGATGACTTGCGAAGCTTGCTTGAGGCCGTCCTGCCGGAGGGTGAGGAGCGTGATAACCGCCCGTTAACCATGGGAACAGAGGGATTGGTGCCGGGTTCCAAATTAAAGAACTTGGCAAGGATTGGCTGCCAGATTTCTCCTCACACGACGGGTTTGGTATCTCTTCGCTGAAGGAACCGAGTTGGCATGATGCCGGACCGAAGTGACCGGTATATTTTTTAGCCCGGTATGTCCCCCCACAGTATTTCGTTCAAAGGGACAACTAGAATCATGGCAAGCATTCTTACTAACGTTAACGCAATGGCCGCTCTCCAGACGCTGCGGTCCATCAGCTCCGACATGGAATCCACGCAGAGCCGCATTTCTACTGGCCAGCGCGTCGGTTCTGCTTCCGACAACGCCGCCTACTGGTCGATCGCAACCACCATGCGTTCGGACAATGCCGCTCTTTCGTCCGTTCAGGACGCACTCGGCCTCGGCGCTGCTAAGGTCGACACCGCATATTCCGGTATGGAAGCTGCGATCGAAGTTGTTCAGGAAATCAAGAACAAGCTCGTAACCGCCGGCGAATCCAGCGCCGACAAGACGAAGATCCAGGAAGAAATCACCCAGCTGCAGCAGCAGCTGAAGAGCATCACCTCTTCGGCTTCCTTCTCCGGTGAAAACTGGCTGCAGGCCGACATCAGCGGCAAGACCAACGCTGTTACCGGCGTCGTTTACGCTTCTGACGACATCGCGAAGCAGATCGTCGGTTCCTTCACCCGCGACGTCGAAGGCAACGTTTCGGTCAAGACCGTCAACGTCACGCTCAATGAAACGAACGTTCTGTTCGACCTTTCGGGTGGTGACGCCGGCATTCTCGACGCAAACTTCCTGAAGGGCATGCGTACGGTTACCGACTCGCTCGGTGCTGACCGTTACGCCAAGGTCAACACCGCGGCCATGAACGACACCTCTGCTGTCTGGAAGGACATCGGCGGCGACGTATGGCAGAAGGGCAATACGCTCGGTGCCTTCACGGACGGTTCGAACGGTACCTACCTGATGAAGGTCGGCGGCGGCTTCGTCGATGCGGTCTTCAGCGCAACGGCCAACGAATATCAGGTCAACACCAACGCCCTGATCGCCACCAACGCTTCGATCACCCTGACCTCGGGTCTGTCGGTTTCCGAACTCGACATCACCAAGCTTGACGACTACCGCAAGTCCGGCGACGTCAAGAACCTCGGCATGGGCGACGGCACGAACGTCTCCGACGACGACCTGATCGCCGCTCTGACCTCGTTCGTCGACAACCAGCTCGAGAAGATGACGAGCGCGGCTGCAAAGCTCGGTGCAGTCTCCAAGCGCATCGAGATGCAGGGAGACTTCGTCTCCAAGCTCTCCGACTCGCTCGACAGCGGTGTAGGCCGCCTCGTCGATGCCGACATGAACGAAGAGTCCACCAAGCTCAAGGCCCTGCAGACCCAGCAGCAGCTGGCGATCCAGTCGCTCTCGATTGCCAACTCGGACTCGCAGAACATCCTGTCGCTCTTCCGTTAATCGAAACAGGAAAAATGGCGCGGAGGCTGACCGCGCCATGGACCCGAAAAAGGGCCGCGTCCGAATTCGGACGCGGCTTTTTTATTTTTCCAAATCGGCTTCAATCTTCATTAACTATATTGAGGTTACCTAGAGCCATCGAAACGGTGAGTTAACCAAACAAATTAACTGGTTAGCAAGCATGATGCTGCCCGCCGTTCCCGGTGTTTCCGGAATGTCCCTTTTCGTAATCAGCCACTCAAGGGGCACTCATAAATGACTAGCATTCTCACCAACATTGCAGCCATGTCTGCACTCCAGACCCTGCGCTCGCTCAGCTCCGACATGGAGAAGACGCAGGCTCACGTTTCGTCCGGTCTGCGCGTCGGTTCTGCTTCCGACAACGCCGCTTACTGGTCGATCGCAACCACCATGCGTTCGGACAATGGCGCTCTCTCTGCCGTTCAGGACGCTCTCGGCCTCGGCGCCGCTAAGGTCGACACCGCATATGCCGCTATGGAATCGGCTATCGACGTCGTCCAGGAAATCAAGAACAAGCTCGTTGCTGCTTCCGAGCCGGGCGTTGACAAGTCCAAGGTCCAGGAAGAAATCACTCAGCTGCAGCAGCAGCTGAAGAGCATCACCTCTTCGGCTTCCTTCTCCGGTGAAAACTGGCTGCAGGCCGACATCAGCGGCAAGACCAACGCCGTTACCGGCATTGTCTACGCTTCTGACGACATCAACAAGCAGATCGTCGGTTCCTTTACCCGTGACGCTGAAGGCAACGTTTCGGTCAAGACGGTCAACGTTGTCCTCAACGAAACGAACATCCTGTTCGACCTTTCGGGTGGTGACGCCGGCATCCTCGACGCAAACGCTCTGAAGGGCATGCGTCAGGTTCAGGACTCCCTCGGTGCCGATCGTTACGCCAAGGTCAACACCGCGGCAATGAACGACACCACCGCTGTCTGGAGAGACATCGGCGGCGACGTATGGCAGAAGGGCAACACGCTCGGCGTCTACAGCGACGGTTCGAACGGCACCTACCTGATGAAGACCGGCGGCGGCTTCGTCGATGCGGTGTTCAGCGCAACGGCCAACGAATATCAGGTCAACACCAACGCCCTGATCGCCACCAACGCTTCGATCACCCTGACCTCGGGTCTGTCGGTTTCCGAACTCGACATCACCAAGCTTGACGACTATCGCAAGGCCGGTGACACCAAGAACCTCGGCATGGGCGACGGCACGAACGTCTCCGACGAGCAGCTCATGGACTACCTGATCTCCTTCACGGACGGTCAGCTCGAGAAGATGACGAGCGCTGCTGCAAAGCTCGGCTCCATCTCCATGCGTATCGGCATGCAGGAAGACTTCGTCTCCAAGCTGTCCGACTCGATCGACAGCGGTGTTGGCCGCCTCGTCGACGCAGAAATGAACGAAGAGTCCACCAAGCTCAAGGCCCTGCAGACCCAGCAGCAGCTGGCGATCCAGTCGCTCTCGATTGCCAACTCGGACTCGCAGAACATCCTGTCGCTCTTCCGTTAATCCGGAAAGCCTCGGAAAGTTACCGCTTGAAAGGCCGCGCCCCCCGGGGGCGCGGTTTTTTTATGCGTCCGGTATTTTTTTATTAACTTCGGTAAAGACGGTTTAACCTTTGTTAACCATTTGTCCCTTAACTGGGCTCATCGAAACGAAGGGTTAACCAAGACGAAAAAGAGGTTAACAGGCATCAGGCCGAGCCTTCGTTCACCGGTGAAATCCGGAATGTCCCTTTCTTCTAGCCAAATCAAGGGGCACACAAGATGACCAGCATTCTTACGAACACCGCAGCTATGGCTGCTCTCCAGACCCTCCGCTCGCTTGGCGTCGACATGGAAGATACGCAGAAGCGCGTTTCCACCGGCCTGCGCGTTGGAACCGCTTCCGACAACGCCGCCTACTGGTCGATCGCGACCACCATGCGTTCCGACAACGGCGCTCTTTCCGCCGTCCAGGACGCCCTCGGTCTCGGTGCTGCCAAGGTCGACACCGCTTACGCTGCCATGGAAACCGTCGTCGACGTCGTCACCGAAATCAAGAGCAAGCTCGTTGCTGCTTCCGAAGCCGGTGTCGACAAGTCGAAGATCCAGTCCGAAATCTCTCAGCTGCAGGACCAGCTGCGCAGCATCGCTTCGTCCGCTTCCTTCTCCGGTGAAAACTGGCTGCAGGCGGATATCGGTGGCCGCACCAACGCCACAAATGGCGAAATCTATGCCAGCGATCCTGTGATGAAGCAGGTGATCGGCTCGTTCACCCGCGATGCAAACGGCAATGTCGCCGTGCAGCCCATCCCGATCAAGCTCGACGAAACCACGGTTCTCTTCGACCTTTCAGGCGGTGACGCCGGTCTGCTCGACGCCAACATGCTCAAGGGCTTCCGCGAAGTTCAGGACACGCTCGGCAATGATCGCTACGCCAAGATCAATACCAACGCCATGAGCGATACCACCGCCAAGTGGGTGGAAATCGGAGGCAATGTCTGGGCGAAGGCCGACACGGCCGGAAGCCTGCTGAGCGGCACCAACGCCGACTACCTGATCAAGATCGGCGGCGGCTTTGTCGATGCGGTCTACAACGGCACCGCCGGCGGCTACGACATCGACACCAATGCCCTCGTCGCAACCAATGCCACGATCGGTTATACCAAGGGTGTTTCGGTCTCCGAACTCGATATCACCATGCTCGACGACTATCGCAACAGCGCGGCAGCGACCTATCTCGGCATGGGCACTGACGTCGATGACGCCAACATCATGGATGCACTGATTTCCTTCGTCGACGCCCAGCTCGAAGCGCTCACCAGTTCGACTGCGAAGCTCGGCTCGATCTCGATGCGCATCGAGATGCAGGAAGACTTCGTCTCCAAGCTCACCGACTCCATCGATAGCGGCATCGGCCGTCTCGTCGATGCGGACATGAACGAGGAATCGACCAGGCTCAAGGCCCTGCAGACCCAGCAGCAGCTTGCGATCCAGTCGCTTTCGATCGCCAACACCAATTCCGAGAATATTCTGTCGCTCTTCCGTCAGTAAGCGGCGCTCTTGGCTAGGAGCGGTTCGTCCCGCTCTGACACGGCAGCAGCAATATTCAGGAAAGAAAACCGCGTCTCGAAAGAGGCGCGGTTTTTCGCTTTTCGCCGTGGGGCTTGCGCGAAACCTGCACGACTGTCGGGCGGGGGCCTCGATACCGCTTTAACAGCTTGCCAATCCACGACTGCCTTTGATAACTGTCGCGTTAACGATTTGTTAAGAACGACAGGCCGCCTCGCATCCCTGATGCTGACAGGCGGTAAGCATGATGCCTCTCGTCGTTTCCGGTGAAGTACTCCGGATCCCTCAGAATATCTGACCGAGGCACGGCCAATGACCAGTATCCTAACCAATACTGCCGCGATGGCGGCACTGCAGACCCTGCGCGGCATCGACCGCAACATGGAAATCACCCAGGCACGGGTTTCTTCCGGCATGCGGGTCCAGACGGCTGCGGACAATGCGGCGTATTGGTCCATCGCTACGACGATGCGCTCCGACAACCACGCGCTGTCGACGATCCAGGATGCGCTCGGCCTTGGCGCGGCAAAGGTGGACACCGCCTATGCCGCAATGGAAAGCGCCATCGACACGGTCATGGAAATCAAATCCAAGATCGTTGCCGCCTACGGCGTCGGCGCCAACCGCAACAAGATTCAGGAAGAAATCACCCAGCTCCAGGAGCAGTTGAAGAGCATTGCCGACTCCGCCACCTTTTCCGGTGAGAACTGGTTGCAGGACTATATCAGCGACGGCGGCACCAATGCCCAGGAAAAGCCGGTCGTCAAACAGGTGGTTGCGTCGTTTACGCGAACCGCGTCGGGTGAAGTCGCCGTCAAGACCGTCGATTATACCTTGGATTCGAGCACCGTCCTTTTCGATCTGAACGGAGGAAAGCTCGGGATTCTCGATTCCTCCGTCCGCTTCGTGGCCGAAACTGAAACGGCCGTCACCGTCGTCACCACGAATGCCGGCGTTTCTACCGAAGCGGACTACGCCGTTCCTTTCTTCACCGAAAGCCAGTTGACGGCGTTGGGCGCCGATACCAACGTTGCCGATGCGCGCATCTATACAGTCGGCGGCAACTCCTACATGAAGGTCGCCGAGGGCCAGTGGGCTCGTGTGACGACGACGGACCCTGCCACCGCACCGGCGGTCACGACCGCTGTTCACCAGAACGGGGGCACGAGCTACTACTTCGTCGTTCTACCCGCCAACAACCTCGACAATCGCAAGCTCGACATTTCCGTCGTGACCGTCGATCTGGACAAGTTGGCGGATGTCGCGTCGGAGATGAACACGATGGTGCCGGGTTCTGCTCCCGATAACGAAGCGGTGCTCGATATGCTGGAACGTTTCCTGGACAAGCAGCTCCTGGCGATGACCAGCGCGGCGTCCAGCCTCGGCTCGATCCAGAAGCGTATCGATCTGCAGGAAGGTTTCGTCGCCTCCCTGACGGACGTGATCGACAAGGGCGTCGGCCGTCTGGTGGATGCGGACATGAACGAGGAATCGACCCGCCTCAAGGCCCTCCAGACACAGCAGCAGCTCGGCATTCAGTCGCTGCAGATCGCCAATACCAACGCTGAAAACATTCTCCAGCTGTTCCGGCAGTAGCACGTCTAGATTGATCCGCCCGACGTCTCGTCGAACCGGTCGTTTGAGGCTGACGCGATGCGCCATCTTCATCCTCGCGCAAGTTTGATTGCCTACCGTTTCGCTACGATCCGGCGGATTTTGCGAGGTCCTGCTGCGGATGAACGAACGGCAACCTTATCGGGATGATACGATGATTGCAGCGGCGACATTTGGCTTCTTCCGCCTGCTCATGACGAGCGGCGCACGAAGGAGCACGGCAGGGCAGGGAGTGTTTCGATGAGCGCTTCTCTCGCACGCTATTTGAAAGACTTCAGCGAGCCGCAGTCCGTGCCCCTGCCGTTGATGGTGGATGATCTTGCCGGTGGCCTCGACGAGGATCTGGCGCTTCCCGCTATGGTTGAGGCTCCCGTAGATATCGAGGCCGAGCGCGCGGAAGCCTATTCAAAGGGTTACGGGACGGCTTCCGAGGAATTGCAGCAGCGTTTCGGCGAAGAGCGCCAGGCACTTGTCGCAGCGCATGCGGAGGAGATGGCGGCGCTCCGCGAAAAATACGAGGCTGAGGCCGCGGCCTCGATCGCCGCCGGACTTCAGGAAATCGCCGGGGCAACGGCCCAGGCGGTCAGCGATCAGACGGCAAGGATTCTTGCGCCGCTTCTCGACGAAGCGCTCGTGGCAAAAGCGGTTTCGGACATGGCCGACCTTATTCGAGATGCGATGCTCGAAGGCGATGTCGGAACAGTCAACATTCGCGGGCCGCTGCATCTGTTTGAAAAACTCCAGGCCGCGCTGGGAGGGTCAGCGCCTCTTCTGCGCCACGTCGAAGCGCCCGATCTGGATATCTCGGTCGATATCGGTGAGACCGCGCTTGTAACCCGCATGTCCGCGTGGGCTGCAAGTCTGAAAAAGGTATTGGCATGAGCGAGGGCGAAAATCACCATCACGGCAAGAACGAGGTCGTCATCGTCAAGCGGCATGGCGGCGGGCACGATGAGGGTCACCATGGTGGTGCCTGGAAGATTGCCTATGCCGACTTCATGACCGCGATGATGGCGTTCTTCCTCGTCATGTGGCTCGTCAATGCCGCCAACGAGGAAACGAAAGCCTCGATGGCGAGCTATTTCAACCCGATCAAGCTTTCAGACGAAACCCCGGCCGAGAAGGGGCTCGAAAAGCCCGTCGACGCGGCAGAGGGACAGGAGAGCGGCGAGCGCTCGCGGGTCAAGGCGGATGCGGACGTGCAAGGCTCGGCGGCGGCGACCGGCGAGGATATGACCTCGACTTCCGGCGACGAGCCCAACTACTCCGAAGCCGATTTCTTTGAAAACCCCTATTCCGTTCTCGCCGAGATCGCACAGGAAGTCGGTCAGCAGGCCAATGTCAGCGCGAAAGGTGAGGGCGGAGCAAGCGAATCCGGCCCTGCGACCGGTGCCGATGGCGGCGAAGCCTATCGCGACCCCTTTGACCCGGATTTCTGGACGCGGCAGATCGAGGTCGCGCGGGCCGACGGTTCCGACAAGGCCGTGAAGGGAACTCCGGTCGAGGATCCGACCGCGGAGGCCGTTCAAACTGCGCCGCAGCAGGATCCGGGCGTGCCCCCGGTTGAGATGGCTGTAGCACTCCCCATGCCACGGCCTGATCCGGCCAAACTCGACAAGGCGCAAGCCGATAAACCGGAGAAACTCGAGGCGCAGGAAACCGCCAAGGGCTCGGCGGAACAACAGGCAGCGGAGAAGCTCCGAGAGGAAATCCAGGAGCAGATTTCCGGCGTCGCAGGCAAACTCGCCGAAGGGCTCGTCGTGACGCCGGCGGAGGGCGGCCTGCTCGTCACCATTTCGGATCAGGCCAATGATCCGATGTTCAACGTCGGCTCGGCCGTGCCTCGTCGGGAAATGGTCCTGGCGATGGAGAAGCTTGGCCAGATTCTCAAGGATCGTAAAGGCAGCGTCATTGTGCGCGGCCATACGGACGGCCGCCAGTTCAAGGGCGGCCAGAACGACAACTGGCGTCTTTCCATGGCCCGCGCCCATAGCGCTTATTACATGCTGGTGCACGGCGGGTTGACCGAGGATCGCGTCAAGCAGGTCTCGGGTTTTGCCGACAGGCGGCTTCAGGTGGCCGATGATCCCCTTGCGGCGGCAAACCGCCGCATCGAAATCCTGCTCCAGGCGGACGAGGGATAATATGGCGCTTGCGGGCATACGGTCTCTGTTCACGGCTGCTCTGGTCCTGGGGACGGCTCTTACGCATCCGGCGTTTGCGCAGGATCGTACCGACCTGCCGCCCTATGCCATGCTGCGTTCGCTCCAGTTCGTGCAGGATTCCGTTGTCCTCGGCGACCATTCTGCCGCGGAAATGCAGCGCTTCATGCTTGCAACGATCGACCAACGTTTGAGAACCGCCGATCCCTCGGTCTTCGAGGATCCGCGCAATGTCGATGCTGCACTGGTGTATGCCATGAGCGGCGGCAATCCCGAAACGCTCGAATATCTCGCCTCCCGCGACATCGCCGGCAATTTCGACAATCGCGTCGCTGAAGCGCTCAGAAAATATCTGAGCGGCAAGGGGACCCTGGTCGCGAAGAGCCTGGGAGAGATGACGAAGGAATACCGCGACGAGAAGCTCGGCCCGTATCTTGCCCTGGTCAGCGGCAATGTGGCGGTGGTGAATGATCCGAAGGCGGCACTCGGCTTTTACGATTGGGCACGGCTGACAGCGCCTGGTACCATCATCGAAGAAGCTGCTCTTCGCCGTTCGGTGGCTATTACAGTCGACGCCAATATGGTTGAAGAGGCGCTTTCCTATTCGCGCCGATACGCCCGCCGTTTTATTCATTCCCCTTATGCCAGTCAGTTCGCCGATTTCTTCGTGCAGCTTGTCGTCGCCCATTTCGGTGCGATCACCGAAGAAGACATCGACGGGGCGATCGAGTTTATGGATGCCGACCGTCGCCGGGAGGTCTTTCTGCGCATTGCCCGCGCAGCCGCCATCGCCGGCAATAACGATCTCGCTCGCGTCGCCTCCGCGAAAGCCGAAGCATTGGCGGGAAATCCTGCGCCCGAGGCGCTCGCGCGGCTTTATGGCGGCTTCGCCGATATTCCGACCAATGACATTCGTGCGGCCATGAAGGCGATAAGCGACGTTCCCGAAGAAACGCTTTCGGTGCGTGACAGAGCTCTGCGCCAGGCGGCAAAAGCTATTGCCGAACAAGTCATTAGCAAGCCGATAGAGGAAAGCTTCGCGCAAGACGAAGCAATCAATGTGAACCATACAGAAGACGCGAAGTCCCCAGTCGCGTTGCCCAGAAATGAGATCGCTGGGCCTGCCTCCGCCGCGGAAGATCCGAGGGCCGGCACCGCTGTCAAATTCGATCCGGCCTTCCAGACATACGTCGATAGTGGTCGTTCGAAATTGAATGCTATCGATGAAATGCTGAAGGAGGAGAGTCCGTCCAAATGATTACCGACATTCTGGGTGGCAAGACCGGTGCAGCCGATGCGGCTTCGTCGGCAAAACAAGCTATCGGCAGCCGGAAGGGCGCCGAGGCTTCACCGAACGGCTTCTCCGACGCCCTTTCGGATTTGGATCAAGACGTGCCTTCGCAGGGCAAGGAAGACGTATTGGATGATGGCGAGCCTTCCGAGGAAGATCGCCTGAGTGCTGGCGAAAAGCCGGCAACGCGCAAACCAATCATCGATCTCAGACCGGAAAGCCTTCGGCGCACTCTGGAGAGAAGCGAAAGCGTGCTCGATGCGGTCGCCAAGGTCGTCGCCGCAAACGATGAGAAACAGCTGACGCCGGCGGAGAAGAAACTTCGCGATGCGCTCGCCACCGCCAAAGCCATCGTCCGGAAGTCGGATGAGCTGGCAGCTGCCCGCAAACCCGAAGCCAACGGCGAGCAGGCGGAGCCCGAAGAGGTAGACGCAGGTCTCGATCTCTCCATTCTGGATGCCGACGACAGCAAGATCGCCGATGTCCTGTCGTTGTTGGGCGGCGAGGTGGCCGCGAGCGAGCTTCAGGCTGCGATGCCGAAAAACGCGGGCGGGCCTCAGGGCAAACGGCAGAAGGATGCGGAGGACCGGGTCCAGACCGTCGGCGCCAACGATGCCGGGGAAACCGGTCGCTTTAGCCTGGCCAGCGCGTCCTCGGATTCGCTCTCTATGCCGGCCGATCGTGAGGCGAGCGTTCCCGGGACCGGCCAGTTTCGCTTCACCAATGCCCGTGGGGACGGTCAGAGCCTCAATATGACCGTGGACGAGCGTAGTGGCGAGCGACCGAGCGTGGAGTTCAAGACTTCATCGAACGCAACCGTTGAAAATGTCACCGTTCTCGAGTCGCGGCGATTCCTGGGCCTCGCGCAGAATTCGAACAGCGCCAATCTGACGGCAATGCTATCAGGCGATTCCGAATGGGCGGCAGCCATGCATCCGAGCTCGGAGCTCTCCAACGTCGCGGCGCAGAGCAGCACCGGCACGGTGGTCAATACGCTCAAGCTGCAGATGAACCCGCATGATCTGGGGTCGGTGACCGCCATGCTGCGGCTTCACGGCGAAGCGCTGAACGTTCACCTCACCGTCGAAACGCGAGCCGCCTATATGCAGCTCAGCGAAGACAGCAGCGGTATCCTCGACGCGCTTCGCGCCCAGGGCTTTGCCGTCGAACAGGTGACCATCAGCATTGCTCCGACGGCAGATTCGGAAGGGGCCGGCGGTCAACAAGGGCAGCAGGGTCAGACAGGTCCGCAAGCTCAGGCTGATGGCGGGCGGCAGGGTTCTGCTGCCGGACGCGGCCATGAGCAGGCGGGAAACCGTCAGTCGGCTGAGTTAGGTGCGAGGAATACGAATGACGCGGCTACGGACAACACGGCAGGTACGCCTTCTGGCGGCACTCGCCCTGGCGATCTCTACCTCTGAGGCGCCTGCCGGTTCCCTTTTCAGCGCATCCACACAGCCTGCTCCCCGAACTCCGATAACCGCTAGCGCTCCGGCCGCTCCCCGGGCGCCGGTCAACCCCGGAGCTTGTGAACGCGAGATTCAAGCTGCGGCTGCGAAATACGGGATTCCGGAAGGCATTCTCTATTCAGTCGGATTGACCGAGACGGGACGCAAGGGGAGCCTGAGCCCATTCGCGATGAACGTGGAAGGCAAGGCCCATTTTTCGGCTTCGCAACAGGAGGCAATCACCACCTTCCAAGCGGCAAGGCGGCAGGGGATGAAGTTGATCGACATCGGCTGCATGCAGATCAATCACCATTTCCACGGCGAAAATTTTTCGTCTCCGGAAGAGATGTTCGATCCGAGGCGCAATGTGGAGTATGCGGCGAAGTTCCTGCGCAACCTCCACGACCGGCACGAGACATGGACAATGGCGGTAGCACGATACCATGCCGGCCCCAATAACGATCCTGCGCAGAAGAGATATGTCTGCCGTGTGATCAGCAATCTGGTCGCCACGGGCTACGGAAACTGGACGACCAACGCCTCACGCTTCTGTAACAGCTAAGCAACCTTAGGCTGAATCCTTCGCCGAAAGAATCGCAAAATTGTGCCGTTGACGAAATATGGCGAAAATGGCAGCGCAAGCACTCTTTGAAGAGGTGTTAATTTTTCCACTAAAAATTTGTGCTGTCTAAGCGCATACCCACTACATCTAGTGCAAATCGCAAGCCAATGGTTAATCAACTATTAATTTGTTTGGTTAATTTCACACAGCTTGTCTCCGATTCCCGCGATTCGTACCCATAGATCAATCGAGGTACCACAACTGATTCGGAGGCGGCGAATGATCGTAGTGGTTGATGAGCGTGAGCTCGTGAAAGACGGATACACTTCTCTCTTTGGACGTGAAGGAATTCCGTCCACAGGGTTTGATCCAAAAGAATTCGGCGAATGGGTCAATACGGCGGCTGATGCGGATATCGCTGCGGTTGAGGCCTTTCTGATCGGGCAGGGCGAGCGGACGCTTGAACTGCCGCGGGCCATCCGCGACCGGTCCATGGCGCCGGTGATCGCAGTGAGCGACGCTCCGTCCCTGGAGGCAACCCTTGCCTTCTTCGACAGCGGCGTCGACGACGTAGTGCGTAAGCCGGTTCATCCCCGCGAAATCCTGGCACGTGCGGCGGCAATCCGCCGTCGTCTGAAGGCAATCGCGAACTTTACCGATATCGGTCCCATCCGGGTTTTCTCCGATGGTCGTGATCCGGAGATCGAAGGGGAAGTTTTCGCACTTCCACGTCGCGAGCGGCGCATTTTGGAATACCTGGTCTCCAACCGCGGCCGGCGTGTTTCCAAGACGCAGATCTTCAATGCCATCTACGGCATCTTCGACGAAGAAGTCGAAGAGAACGTCGTCGAAAGCCATATCAGCAAGCTGCGCAAGAAACTGCGCAAGAAGCTCGGCTTTGATCCCGTCGATTCCAAGCGTTTCCTTGGCTATTGCATCGACTGGAACTGATTTTTCAGAAGGGCCTTGCCGCTTATTTTCAGCGGACACGGAAAGCAGACAGCTTCACGCAAGGCCCGCATCTTACTCTCTTCATCAGATAAAGCGGAGATTTCCTATGAGCATTTTCGGCACGATGAAAACGGCCGTCTCGGGTATGAATGCCCAGGCCAATCGCCTCGGCACGGTCGGCGACAACATCGCCAATTCGAGCACAGCCGGCTACAAGCGTGCGTCAACGGCATTCTCTTCGTTGGTACTGCCTTCTACCCAGGGTTCCTATTCGTCGGGTGGCGTGGAAACCAATGTCCGCTACAGCATCGCCGAACAGGGCGGTATCCAGTACACGACGTCGAATACCGACCTGGCGATCCAGGGCGAAGGCTTCTTCATCGTCAGCGACCAGAATGGTTCTCCCTATCTGACCCGCGCCGGCGCCTTCCAGAAGGACGCCAACGGCTATCTCGTCAATACAGCCGGCTACCAGCTGATGGGATATCCTTACGGCTCCAACCCGCCGGCTGCAGTCGTCAACGGCTTCAACGGGCTTGAGGCGATCAACATCAACGACTTCGGTCTCGTATCCTCTCCGTCCACGCAAGGCAGCTTCCCGGCCAACCTGGACAAGGAAGCGGCGATCGTGCCCGCTCTTAGCCGTCCGAGCGACAACGTCGCCACCAGCGTGATCACCAACAAGAGCTCGCTTACGGCTTACGACCATGCCGGTGCCAAGGTTCTTTACGACTTTTATTACACCAAGACTGCCAATAACGAGTGGGAAGTTACAGTCTATCGCCAGGATCAGTCCACCAACGGCGGTTTCCCATATACGGTGACTGCGCCAGAAGTGCTCGTAAAGCAGACATCAATCCTGCGTTTCGATCCCAATACCAACAAGCTGCTGGCCGCTCCTTATGTTGTTGGCCCGCCGTCGACGGGATCGATGAAGAATATCGTCATCACCGATCCCAATGACGGCGCCACTCCGGCGCAGGCGATTACGATCGACCTTTCCGCCATGACCCAGTTTGCCAGCGACTTTACCCCTGGCAAGGGCATCATCGACGGCAATGCGCCGAGCCCGATCACCGACGTGGAAATCGGCGGCGACGGTCTTGTCACCGCAGTTTATCAGGACGGCGGTCGCCGCGCGATCTACCAGGTGGCCCTCGCCACGGTTCCGGCGATCGACAAGATGCTGCCGCAGAACGGCAACGTTTATCTGCCGACCAATGACTCCGGTGTCGTCACCATCGGCTTCCCGCAGAGCGGCTCTTTCGGCCAGGTTTATTCCGGCGCTCTGGAAAGCTCCAACGTCGATATCGCCAGCGAACTGACCGAAATGATCGAATCGCAGCGCGTCTACACGGCGAACTCCAAGGTGTTTCAGACCGGCTCAGACTTGATGGACGTCCTCATCAACCTGAAGAGGTAACCGGACGGGACGATCGAGAGAATAAGTCTCAAGAGGTTAGTAAAAAATGTCGCTTGCATCAGCATTGTCCACGGCTCAGTCCATCTTCACCAACTCCGGCACGCAGTCCGGTGTGGTGTCGAAGAACATTGCCAATGCGCAGAACCCGGACTACGTCCGCCGCTCCGCGGTGGTCGTGACCGGCGGCAACGGCGCAGTGATCGACGACATCGTTCGCGCCCAGAACTCTCCGCTTCTGCGCCAGACGATCGAAAGCACCTCTGTTGCAAACGGTCAGGCGACACTCCTTGCTGGTCTCACCGAGATCAAGAACCTGATGGGGGGGAACAACAACGAAATCTCCCCCGCCAAGCTCATCACTGCCTTCCGTAACAACCTGGATGCCTTTACATCCAAGGCGAACGATACCGGTCTCGGTGGTGCGGTCATTTCCACGGCGCAGGATCTGGCGTCCGGCCTGAATACGGCCGCCGACAAGCTTCAAAAGATCCGCAAGGATGCCGACGACCAGATCAAGCAGGACGTCGACACGCTGAACGCGTTGCTTGCCAAGTTCGAGGCGGTCAACAACCAGGTCAAGAACGCGACCGCAAGCGGCGCCGATGCGAACGATGCGCTGGATGAACGCGACGGTCTTCTCAAGAAGATAGCCGAGATCGTCGGCGTAACCTCCTATGTTCGCGGCGACAACGACATGGTGCTCTACACCTCGGACGGTGTGACGCTGTTCGAGGCCGTGCCCCGCAAGGTTACGTTCCAGGCAACGGCTGCTTTCGACGCCTCGACGGTCGGAAACGGCGTCTATATCGACGGAGTGGCGCTGAAGCCCGGCGTATCCGGCAACACCACTGCCAAGGGCTCGATTCAGGCGCTGATGCAGGTTCGCGACACGGTCGCCCCCATCTTCCAGAGCCAGCTCGACGAAATTGCCCGTACCCTGATCACCGTCTTTGCGGAGACCGGACCAACCGGCGCGCTCGTTCCCCAGACCGGTCTTTTCACCTACAAGGACGCGGCTGGCGTCCAACAGACCGCTATCCCGGCCGCCGGCACCACCGTTCCGGGAATCGCATCGCGGATTTTCGTCAACCCGGTCGTTGTTCCTCCGGCAGGCAACCCCGACAAGTTCCGAGACGGCGGCATCAACGGTGTCGCTTACGTCGTCAACACTGGCGGCGGCAGCAGCTACCGCGACCTGCTGGACAAGTATAACCAGGCTCTCGAAGGTCCGATGACCTTTGACAATGACACGGAAATCGCGGACGCGCCGGATCTTCTCTCTTTCGCCGCAGATTCCATGGGTTGGCTGGAACAGCTTCGCAGCACCGCAACTTCGTCCGATGAGACGAAGACGGCACTTCTGACCCGTACCCTCGAAGCCTATTCCAGCAGCACGGGCGTCAGTCTCGACGAAGAACTGTCGCTGCTGCTTGATATCGAACAGTCCTACAAGGCCGGTACTAAACTGATGGCAACGGTCGATGAGATGATGCAGGCCCTGCTGGATATTGCGAGCTGATTATGAAAACCTCTTTTGTTTCAACATTGTCCATTCAGACGACCATGCGAAACGCCATTTCGGGCGTTCAGCGCGAGATGGTGAAGGCGAACCAGGAAGCCGTCACGCAGAAACATGCGGACCTTGGCGTCGCGCTCGGGGCCAATACGTCTCGCGCTATCGATCTTTCTCGCGATATCACCCGCATCGAGTCGCTTTACAACACCGCGTCGCTCGCGACGCAGCGGCTGGAAAGCGCTGAACTTGCCCTGTCGAAGATGGACGAACTCGGGCTCGATATCCAGGGCGCCATCCTCACCCTTGGCAATTCCACGGACGCAACGAGCCTAGCCACGGCCCGCACGACCATGAAGTCCGCCCTCGACGCCTTCACGAATTTCGCGAACACATCCGTCCAGGGCGAATACATTTTCGCCGGCATCAATACCGATGTGAAGCCGATGGAAGATTATTTCGCACCGGGATCGCCAGCCAAGGCGGCATTCGATACCGAGCTGAACCACTTCATGTCGACGCAGGTTCCGGTCATCCCGAGCTTGTCGGTAATGACAGAAACCCAGATGAAGACCTTCCTCGATGACCTCGGGAAGAAGTTCGATGGCACGGCCCCGCTTACAAGCCCGCCGCATCCGGCGGGTCTTGCCGGTCAGGATTTCTGGACGACCTTCTTTTCCGACGCCAGCGACGAAAACATGAAGAGCCGCATCAGCCAGAGCGAAGTGGTCGAAAGCTCCACCAACGCCAACAAGGCAGGCATGCGCAAGTTCGCTTTCGCCTCGATCGTGTCGCTGGAGCTGCTGCAGCCGAACATGAACGACTTGGCCCGCCAGGCGGTCAGCGCGCGGACACGGTCTGTCATCAGTGAAGCGATGAACGGTGTAGATAGTATTAACCAGCAGCGGACTACAATCGGTATTTATACCGAACGCGTCTCCAAGGCTGAGGAAAGGTTGCAGGCGCAGAAAGACATTCTGACGAAGGGCCTCATAGGCCTCGAGAATGTCGATCCGGAGGAAGCTGCAACTCGTCTCAACGCACTGAAGACGCTCCTGGAAACCGCATATACGGTAACGGCAAAGATACAGCAGTTGAGCCTTGCCAACTTCCTTTGATGACTAAAGGAAGGCTCATGAAGAAGGATACATGAATGTACCAGTTTTCATATGCCGAGATCATGGAGGATGGCGTTGCAAACGCCAAGGATCGTGAACGGCAGGCCCTCGATCGTTCGATCGAACTGTTGGCGGCAGCCCGCGACGATGGCCACTATACGCGCACGACCGTCGAGGCTCTCTTTTATACCCGGCGCGTGTGGATCAGGTTCATCGAGGACCTGAAGCAGCCGGACAACGAGCTGGCGACGGAACTGCGCGCCGACCTGATCTCTATCGCTATCTGGATATTGAAGGAATGCGAAAAGATCCGGAAGCGCGAGTCGACCAATTTCCAGGGCATTATAGACGTGACCACCATCATCAGGGATGGACTTAAATGAAAAGTACGCTTCGCATCTCTTTGAAGTCCGGCGAGAGGATCTTCATCAACGGCGCTGTGCTGCGCGTTGATCGAAAGGTCGCGCTGGAATTCCTCAACGACGTCACGTTCTTGCTGGAAAACCACGTTCTTCAGCCGGAGGATGCGACCACGCCGCTCAGGCAGCTCTATTTCATCGCCCAGATGATGCTGATCAACCCTGAAGGCAAGGAACAGTCGATGACGCTGTTCCGCAAATCGGTGGCCATGCTGCTCACGTGCTTCCATGACGATGAGGTGTTGGCGGAACTGAAGCGGATCGACGGCATGGTCGCGTCCGGCCGGGCCTTCGACGCTCTCAAGGCGATCCGCGCCCTCTATCCGACGGAAGATCGCATTCTGAACAATCAGGAAATTGCGCCGGCAACCGTCGAACGCATCCGCAAGGAGATTGCACCATGGCGGTAGATCCAATTTCGTCGGCGACGGCCAATCCATGGGCGAATGCGGGTTCGTCGACCGATGCTTCGAACAATGCCAGCCTGAACTACAATAACTTCCTGAAGCTCCTCATTGCACAGATGAAGTATCAGGACCCGACCGACCCGATGGACGCGAGCGAGCAGATCGCGCAGCTTGCGACGTTCTCGCAGGTCGAGCAGTCGATCCAGACGAATACCCATCTGAAGAGCATGCTTCAGGCCGAAGCTCTGACCCGCGCCACCGATCTCATCGGCAAATATGTCAAGAGCGCCGACGATACCCTCACCGGCAAGGTCAAGGAAGTCGAGGTCTACGCGGATGGCGTTGTCGCCATCACCGAGAAAAACGAGAAGATTCTGCTCCAGGCCGGCGTTGTGTTTTCCGACACGCCATTGACGACTGGTACCAAAGACACCGCCGATAGCTCGACGGATACCGACGATACCGATAATAATACCTGATCGAGTCACACGCGAATCGGACGAGCGCGATGAATGAGGCGGATGCCCTTGATATCATGCAGGCGGCGATCTGGACGGTCCTGATCGCCTCCGGTCCGGCCGTCCTCGTGGCCATGGTCGTCGGCGTCGCGATCGCCTTTCTTCAGGCCCTGACGCAAATCCAGGAAATGACGCTGACCTTCGTGCCCAAGATCGTTGCCATCATGGTAACGATCGGCATCACGGCGCCGTTCATCGGCGGCCAGATCAATCTTTTCGCCAATCTGGTCTTTTCACGGGTGCAATCCGGTTTCTGACCGGCTGCACCCGCTTCTGTTTCGTCTTCCCCACCTTCGCGCAAGCTTCGCCGTTTAGTCATGACGTGAAACTGGCAGGAGCATGTCCTGCCGCCATCTCATGAAGAGACGGGACGTCCATGGCGCAACCACCTGCTTTATCCATTCCGAAGGTAACCCCGAGTGGCCGCGATGTCGGCTTTGCTCTCGGCATCGTCGCCATCCTCTGTATCCTATTCCTGCCGATACCGCCGTTCTTGATTGACGTCGGACTGGCTTTTTCGATCGCCTTTTCGGTGCTGATCCTGATGGTCTCGCTGTGGATCCAGCGGCCGTTGGATTTCTCCTCGTTCCCGACCATCCTGCTGATCGCGACCATGGTGCGGCTGTCGCTGAACATCGCGACAACCCGTGTGATCCTGTCGCATGGGCATGAAGGGCACGGGGCGGCGGGCAACGTCATCCAGGGTTTCTCGAGCCTCGTCATGTCGGGCGATTTCGTCATCGGCGTGATCGTCTTTATGATCCTGGTTACAGTGAACTTCATCGTCATCACCAAGGGCGCGACCCGTATCGCGGAAGTAGGCGCGCGCTTCACCCTCGACGCCATCCCCGGCAAACAGATGTCGATCGACGCGGACCTCTCGGCCGGCATCATCGATGAGAAAGAGGCACAGCGCCGCCGCTCCGAGCTCGAGGAGGAAAGCTCCTTCTTCGGGGCCATGGACGGTGCGTCGAAATTCGTACGCGGCGACGCGATCGCCGGCCTTATCATCACCGCGATCAACATCTTTGGCGGCATCATCATCGGCTACTTCCGCCACGGCATGGAAATCGGCGAAGCGGCCGACGTTTTCGTCAAGTTGTCGGTCGGCGACGGTATCGTTTCCCAGATCCCGGCCCTCATCGTTTCGCTTGCAGCAGGCCTTCTGGTCACCCGCGGCGGTACGGCGGGATCGACCGACAAGGCCGTCGTCGATCAGTTGGCCGGTTATCCGCGCGCTCTTTCCGTATCCGCCGGCCTTATGGCACTTCTCGCCATCGTCCCCGGCCTGCCGCTCCTGCCGTTCATGACGCTCGGTGCCCTCATGGGCTTCGGTGCGTGGCTCGTTCCGCGTCGCATCGAAGCGGAAAACAAGGCCCGTCGCGAAGACGAGGAAAAGAAGGTCGTCCAGACCAAGGAAGCGGAAAAGGATTCCGTCAAGTCGGTTCTCAAGACCGCGGAAATCGAGCTTGCGCTCGGCAAGCAGGTTTCCACGCGTCTCCTCGGTGCCCATCAGGAACTCGCTTTCCGCGTCGGCAAGATGCGCAAGAAGTTCGCCACCCAATACGGCTTCGTGGTTCCGGAAATCAAGGTAACCGACGACATCGCCATACCGGAAAAGTCCTACGGCATCCGTATTCACGGTACGACGATCGCGTCGAACACCCTGCGTGTCGGCGACGTCCTGGTCGTCACCGGCTCCGGCCGCAAGCCGAGCATCCCGGGTGACGAAATCCGCGAACCGGCTTTCGGCATGCCGGCGGTTTCGATCCTGGAAACCTTTGCGGAAGATCTGAAGCGCGAAGGCTTCCATCCGATCGACAACGTTTCGGTCGTGCTGACCCACCTCTCCGAGGTTATTCGCAACAACCTGCCACAGCTTCTGTCCTACAAGGACGTCAAAATCCTGATCGAGCGTCTCGATCCGGAATACAAGAAGCTGGCCGACGAGATCTGCTCGTCGCACATGTCCTATTCGGGCCTGCAGGCAGTGCTCAAACTGCTCCTGGCTGAACGCGTATCGATCCGCAACCTGCATCTCATCCTGGAAGCCGTGGCAGAACTCGCGCCGCACGTTCGCAAGACCGAGCAGATCGTGGAGCATGTGCGTGTGCGCATGGCGCAGCAGCTGTGCGGCGATCTTGCCGACAACGGCGTGTTGCGTGTGCTTCGTCTCGGCAACAAGTGGGATATGCTCTTCCATCAGGCGCTCAAGCGCGACAACAAGGGCGAGGTGGTCGAATTCGATATCGATCCGCGAACGCTCGAAGAGTTCAGCGAGCAGGCCACCAAGGTCATCCGCGAGTTCATGGACCGAGGCCTGCCCTTCGTCCTCGTGACGTCGCCGGAAACCCGTTCCTATGTCCGCATGATCATCGAACGGTTGTTCGCCACTTTGCCGGTCCTCTCCCATGTGGAACTGGCCAAGGGGCTCGAGATCAAAATCCTCGGGGCCATTTCGTGATGAAGCGTTTCGGGGCGGACGTTTTATTCCGCCCCGAAAACCCCTAGACTGTCCGCAAAGGACGATTCTCACATGATAACCGACCCGCAAGGGACCATACTCGCACTTTTCCTGGCATTCTGCCGAATGGGAGGGTGCGTCATGGTGCTTCCGGGGTTTGGAAGCGCGCGCGTACCGCCGCAGGTCAGATTATTTGCAGCCGTCGCGCTTTCCATGGCGATGTTGCCGGTCCTGTGGGATACGATCTATCCGAAGGCCTCTTCCCCGAGTGCTACCTTCATCGGTCTGATCTTTACGGAAGCGATGATCGGCATTGTTTACGGGCTGATTGCCCGTCTTTATACGCTCGGCATGCAGTTTACGGGCTCGATCCTGACCATGGCGATCGGCTTCACGGCACCTGGGGGCCATGACGTCCTCGAAGATACCAACGAGAACCAGCTCACGAACCTGCTCACGCTGAGCGGTCTGCTGCTGCTGTTCATGATGGACTTCCACCACGTGGTGTTCCGCGCGCTGATCGATTCGTACACGGCGACGCCTGTCGGCGCGGTCATTGATTCGCAAAAGATGCTGATCACTCTGACGGACACCCTGCGCGCCTCGACCATGATCATGCTGAGACTGGCAAGTCCGTTTCTGATCTATGGCCTGATGTTCAACGTGGCGGTTGGCCTCGTCAACAAACTCGCGCCGCAGATCCCGGTGTATTTCATCTCGACGCCTTTCCTTCTCATGGGTGGGCTTTTCCTTCTCTATCTGTCGATCGCTGCTCTTGTCCGCCAGTATGCGGATGGGTTCGCGCCGATCTTCCTGTCTTTCTAGGGGAGCGGTATGGCCGGTCCAGTCAAACGTTCTGAAAAGCTCAAGCGCCTCGTGGCGGTCCAGCGGCATATCGAAAAGATGGCGGAGCACGAACTCGCGGCGACCACTCGCCATCGCGCCGAGGTCAACCAGTCCATGGAAGAAGTGATCGATGCGATCGGTTCCATGCACCCCATCCACCGCCAGTTTTCGCAGCAATATGCGGAGCGCTTCGGGCGTCTGACGACCAAGGAACGCCAGCTTGCCGGCGTCCAGCAGCTCCAGGAAATGAAGGTGCTGAAGGAGCGGACCAAGGCGGACCGTCTGCAGGACAATATGAAGGATGCGCGCGATGACGAGGACCGCGAAGCCGCCGACAATTCGATATATGAACTCATCGAGATCACTCTCGCTTCGCAGATGATCAAATAGGCGCCAGCCTCCAGCAAGCTTCGCGAGCCATAGTCTCCTCATTGCGCAGATGACCCGGCACGAATTCAGTCCGGACGGGATGCTGCACTGTTTCAAATTGCTGCCGTCGATGCACGCATTCCTCGGAATGCGTCTCGCGGCGTTCATGAAAGGAGCTCACGTGGCGATTTCACCTCCGACCGATCTGGTCCTGGACGTCGTACGTGCGGCGAACCCGACCGCCGTTCAAGAGGCACAGGCCAAACTGAAGGCGAACAAGGCTGCTTTCGCCGCGACGAGCCTGGCGGAAGTGGGCAAGGGTTTCGGCGCCGCCATGAACAGGATCGATATGCCCGGCACCGAGGCAGGCCTCGGCAATGCGGAAGCGCCGAAGCGTGCCGCCGAGATGCCGGACGAATATCGCAAGTTCGAAGCCTCCATCCTGCAGAACTTCGTCAATTCCATGCTGCCGAAGGAAACCGAAGAGGTTTACGGCAAGGGCTCCGCCGGTGAATTCTGGAAGAGCATGATGGCGGAAAAGATCGCGGACGAAATGTCCCAGAAGGGCGGCATCGGCATCGCCGAACAGATGTATTCGCAGGCACTTGACCGGGTCGAACGGCAGGGCGCGGTCAACGCGACCACCGATGAAAACGACCGGAGCCGCGCCATGAGCATGATTACAGATTTCGAACGTGAGGTTCTCGGCGTCGGCAAGACGAACGAGGCCTGACAATGATTCAGACTGGGGCAGAAGATATGGAAGTCGTTTCGAATGATTATCGCATCAAGACCGTGCTTGGCCGGTTGGAGATGATAATCGACAACGAGAATCAGCGGATCGGTCGTGATCCCGAATTCGACCTCAAGGTGTCGAATGCTCACAAGAGCCGCTGCCTCTATGAACTGACGATGCTGTTCCGCGGCACGGATCCAAGAGAGCTTGCGCTCGGCTATATCGACCAGATGCATGGGTTGAAAGCCAAGCTGGCGCTCAACGCGCGGCGGGTCGAAGCGCATCTGCACGCGGTGCGGACGGTTGCCGATCTCCTGAAGAGCGCCGCTCGGGATGCCGATGGCGACGGTACCTACACTCAGGAACAGTTCACTTACGGCGAAGTCTGATGGTCAAACTCCTTCTTACCGGCTTATGGGTCTGCGTCGTCACGCTCGGAGCGGTGTATTTCTCCGTCCAGATGTCGGCCGCGCCTGCGCCGGTCGATGAGGAAGCCAGGAAGAAGGAGCTCCTCGAACTGGTCCGTGGAGAATCGATCACCATTCCGGTGATTTCGGATGGAGCGATCAGCGGCTACTTTCTGAGCCGCGTCTCGTTCATGATGGACAAGGAAAAGATCAAGGGCGTCAAGCTTCCGATGACGGAGCTGACCACCGACGAGCTTTTCACGCTGCTGATCGGCAACAAGATGGTCGATCTCAGCAAGCCAGGCGCCTTCGAACTCGAGAAATTTCGTTCGAGCATCAAGGACGACCTGAACAAGAAACTGGGCGATGGCCTTGTGGCGGAAGTGCTGGTCGAGCAGCTCGACTACCTTTCCAAGGAGGACATCCGCAACAATGCCTCGCGCGGCAACAAGAACCCCAATCCCGGCAAGAAGATTGTTGAAGGGGTGAAGGTCGAGGAGCCGAAATCGACAGGGCACTAGCCCGATACCACTCAAGTGATTGAAGAACGGGCCGGCCGATGTGCCGGCCTTTTTTATTGCTCAAAATCCCGAAAACGCACGGGTCTCTCGCATTTTAACGATCGATTTAAATGCGGCTTCAGCGCGCCCTGTTATTGGTCGACCGAGATTGGACCTTCCCTTTGTTGAGCGCAGTGATGAACGCATCCGGAGAATTCCCGACATCCGCTTCGTCCGAGAACCTGTTTGGATTGCGGGTGTGCGACCTTGGCTGGAATGCTGCGCTCAGCTTTGTCGAGGGGCTGGTCTCGCTGCGAGGCAACCGGGCGACAGTCGCGTTTCTGGATAGTCGCAACGTCCTGCGCCAGCTCATTGATCCGGCCTATCGAAGCGAGCTTGACCGTCGCCTGATCTTGCCGAGTGGGGGCCGCGTCCTCGGGATGCTTTCGAAGGGCTTGCGGGAGAAGGCTCCGCCGGCGCGGTTCTCAGCAGCCACTTTCCTTCCTGCGCTCCTGACTTTCCTCGAAAAGAGCTGTCGGATCGGTATTGCCGGTGGGGATGTTGCTCGCTTGACGTCTCTTCGAGACCACTTTGCTCGTCATGCCCCGTGGCACGAGATCGTCGTGGTTAATCCGGGACTGGAACCGCCTCGGGACCTCGACTTCGTCGTCGTGGATGCGGAGACGACGGCACAGGAAGGCCGGATCGAGCGCTGGCTTATGCCGGCTCATGCTGGGCTGGTGATATTTGCAGGGTCGGGCCTCTTTGGCCTTCTGAAGAACAAGCCGGTTCGAACCCGTCGGAGAAGCGGCGGCCTGCTACCCCAATCCCTCATCGGCGTGAGAAGTTAACTCTTTATTTGCCGTAAAAATTTAGACTGCCTTAATCAGCGGCAACCTCCGGGATGCCGAAAGCACGGTTATTGCGGTCGCCCCATGTATCAACCGGCGAATTTTGATGAAGAGCAGGATTTCAAACCGGACGCTTCGCGATCCGGTCTCGGCTCTGTCGTTTCCCGCTTGCGATGGTCACTGTGGAAAACGGGCGCTGCGATGCTGGTTGGCGGAGCTTTGCCTCTGCTGTTCAGCGATAGCCTCCCGCAAACCTACGAGGCAGCCACCCGGCTGAAAGTCGAGGCGGCCAGCGAAAGTGCGGTCGAGGGTGCCCTGACTGCGCTCCGTTCCAAACAGGTTCTCGACAACCTTGCCCGCGCGCTGAACCTTCGGCGTGACGGCGAATTTGCCGTGGACCGCCCGAGTGTCGTTCGGGTCGTGTCGGATATCGTCTCCGGCAACGAGATGACCGTTTCGCAGGCGGAAAATCGGCTGCGTGAACGCCTCTCGCAGGCGATTACCACCGGTTACGATCGAGGGGCGGATCGGGTTGTGATCTCGGCTGCCGCGGTGGATGCGGGTGAGGCCGCAAAGATCGCCAACATGCTGGGAGATACATTCCGTAACGAACTTACGGCCGCAGGCGCCACGATGTCGGAGCCTGTGGTCGAAAAGCTTCGCCAGACCCTTGAACGCGCGGAGGCAGCGCTTGCCGGTTTCGCGGAGGAGACAGGCGGACAGAAGCTTGCCGAACTGCGCCGAAGTCAAAGTGAAAAAGAGCAACTGGCCGCAGAACTGGTCGAGGCGCAAGCGCAGCTCGCGGACCTCAAATCGAGGGCCGCGCGGGCATCCGCCATGACGCTGGAAGACGTGCTTAACAAGCCGCTGCCCGATAGTCTGGATTATACGGGCCTTGAGTATCAGCGCCAACGGCATGTCGAGGCGAAGCTCGCCGTCGATCAACTCTCAGGCAATCTCGGCCCGC
Source organism: Neorhizobium alkalisoli (assembly GCF_002968635.1). GTDB lineage: Bacteria > Pseudomonadota > Alphaproteobacteria > Rhizobiales > Rhizobiaceae > Neorhizobium > Neorhizobium alkalisoli. The sequence continues at coordinate 321,885 of NZ_PVBN01000001.1, forward strand.
GCCATCCGCGCCTTCTCGCCGCGCAGGCTGCGCTGCAGGAGGTTCGGCTGGACATCCAGAAGACGCTGAAGCAACTTTCGGCGACGCTGCGTCAGCAGGAGACGGCGGCTGGCCGAAATCTGGCCGAGCTGAGGAACAAGCAGGTCCGAAAACCGGATGACAAGGAAATAGCCGATTCCGCTGCACGACTTGCTGCGCTAGAGGGGACGGCAAAAGAAGCGCGCCAGAACTATCTTGATGCCCTTCATCGATCGGAAGTGCAAGCGGCCCCGCCGACTGCCAAGGTAGAAGTCCTGAGCCCTGCCACGGCGGAAGCCGCGCAGACCGTGGGGCTGTCGATAATGGAGGTATCGGGTGCCGGCGCTGTGATCGGCCTTTGCTTTGGCCTTGCCTTCGCCGGCCTCGCGCGTCGCAAGTCGGCATTGGGCGGCATGGATGATGAGCCCGCATTTGATCATGCCGAAGAGGCCGCGCCGGCTCGCCGATGGTCAACGGAAGCTGTCGATCCTGTCGAGATGTTCGACGATCCGGAGGATCCCGACTATTACGAGCCAGCTCGAGACTTTCCGGCATCTCGCATAAATCCCCGCTACACGGTGCCGGCCAACGATGCGCCGCTTGCCGAGCAGATCCGCGAAATGCTGATCGCCAACCGCAGACCATCGCGCGAGATCGACCTGCCGCCGCTGGTTGCGGCCGTGATGTCGGGCGGCAGCGCTCCCCCCCCATCTTACAGCGTGGCACGATCGTCGCCGCAGCATGTCCGGAAAGCGGAAGAGGTTCGCGAACTGCGCCGTAACATGACGGAGCTTCGGGAGAGGGTTCAGTCCTATTCCGCCCGTCGCGGCTCCGCCCGATAATAAGGGCGCCTGCGACACCGAATCAGCTTGCTTTTGCCGTCTGCGACCAGCATAGGGCGTTGGCGGGCAAATCCGACTGATACCCGCTTTGTAGATTGACGGCGGTTTCAAGCGGGAGGTTGACGCGTGGCTGTAGTGATCGATGGCAAAGAGGCGGCGGCATCCGTGATTGCAGCCGTAACCGAGGCGGCCGCTTCTCTTGAGAGGGAAACGGGCGTCAAGCCGGGTCTAGCGGTCGTCATCGTAGGCAACGATCCGGCGAGCCATGCCTATGTGAATTCCAAGAGCAAGATGGCCAAGCAGTGCGGGTTCAATTCGATCCAGCACAGCCTTGCTGAAGAGACAACGCAGGAAGAGCTTGAAGAGCTCGTCGCTGGCTTGAATGCCGATCCGGCTGTCCACGGTATTCTCGTGCAGCTTCCTCTGCCGAAACATCTGAAGGCGGAACCGGTGATCCTCTCGATTTCGCCGGAAAAGGACGTTGACGGACTGCATGTCGTCAATGCCGGCAAGATCGCGACCGGCGACCTGGAAACTGGTCTCATTTCCTGCACCCCGGCTGGCGCAATGCTGCTCGTCAATCGCATCCACGGCCGCGATCTTTCGGGCCTCAACGCCGTGGTCATCGGCCGCTCCAACCTTTTCGGCAAGCCGATGGGCCTGTTGCTGCTCGCCGCCAACGCGACCGTAACCATGGCGCATTCCAAGACGAAAGATCTCGCCTCCGTCTGCCGCAACGCCGATATCCTCGTCGCGGCCGTGGGACGACCGCAGATGGTGAAGGCGGATTGGGTGAAGCCCGGCGCAACCGTCATAGACGTCGGTATCAACCGCGTGCCCGCCCCGGACAAGGGTGAGGGAAAGACCCGTCTTGTTGGGGACGTCTCGTATGCGGATACGGCAGACATCGCCGGCGCCATCACGCCCGTACCGGGCGGTGTCGGTCCTATGACCATCGCCATGCTGATGGCCAACACGGTGGTCGCGGCCTATCGCACTGCCGGAAAAACCGCTCCCAGATTCTAATCGATTTAGATATAAGCTTTCCAATATTCTGGATGCCGCGACCGGAGGGGTTGACTCCTCAGCAAGAGCGTTAAATCTCTCTCAATGTTTTGGAACTCCCGGCTGGGTAGAAAAAACGCCGGGACAATGGGAGGGTGATTTCATGAAGACTTCATTTTGGATAGGCACCGCACTCGCGGTGGTTCTCGCCGGCAGCGCGGTCGCCCAGGAACTCAAGTTTGCGCCGGGCCAGGACGCGCGCTTCAACTGGAAGAGCTACGAAGACTTCAAGGCGGCGAATGGGAATCTCAAGGGGCAGAACCTGACGCTTTTCGGTCCGTGGCGCGGTGAGGACGAGGTGCTCTTCAACAGCGTTCTCGCTTTTTTCAATGCGGCGACTGGCATCAACGGCCGTTATTCTTCTTCCGAAAACTACGAGCAGCAGATCGTCATCGATACGCAGGCCGGCTCCCCGCCGAACATCGCCATCATTCCGCAGCCCGGCCTTCTGGCTGATCTGGCCACCAAGGGGTTCCTGACGCCGCTCGGCCAGGAGAACTCCGACTGGGTCAAGACCAACTACGGCTCGGGCGAGGACTGGATCCGCTACGGCACCTACAAGGGCAAGGACGGAAAGGAGGCTTATTTTGGCTTCCCGTTCAAGGCCGATTTCAAATCCATGGTGTGGTACGTGCCCGAGAACTTCGAGGAGGCGGGGTATGAGGTTCCGAAGACCATGGAGGAGCTGATCAAGCTCAGCGACCAGATCGTCGAGGACGGCGGCGTTCCGTGGTGCATCGGTCTCGGCTCCGGAGGCGCAACGGGTTGGCCTGCAACCGACTGGGTTGAAGACATGATGCTGCGCACCCAGACCCCGGAAACCTATGACAAGTGGGTAAGCAACGAGATCAAGTTTGACGATCCGGCTGTAGTGGGCGCGATCGAGGAATTCGGCAAATTCGCCAAGAATGCCAGATATGTCAGCGGTGGAGTTGCAGCCGTTTCCTCCACCGACTTCCGCGACAGCCCGAAAGGCCTCTTCGGCATTCCACCGAAGTGCTACCTGCATCACCAGGCATCCTTCGTGCCGTCCTTCTTTCCGCCGGATACGAAACTCGGCACCGATGCCGACTTCTTCTACCTGCCCACCTATGCTTCGAAGCCCGAGCTGGGAACGCCGGTCCTCGGCGCCGGCACGATGTTTGCCATCACCAAGGATTCTCCAGCCGCCAAGGCATTCATCGAGTTCTTGAAGACGCCGATTGCCCATGAGGTCTGGATGGCGCAATCATCGTTCCTGACGCCGTTCAAGGGCGCCAGTCCGGATGCTTACGCCAACGAGGTCATGAAGAAGCAGGGTGAGCTTCTGACCACCGCGACGACCTTCCGCTTCGACGCCTCCGACCTGATGCCAGGCAAGATCGGCGCTGGCGCGTTCTGGACCGGCATGGTCGATTATGTCGGCGGCAAGGATGCCAAGACGGTCGCAACCGACATTCAGAAGGCCTGGGACGGCCTGAAGTAACCCGTCGCGCATGATCCACACTTCGCCGCGCCGGCTCTTCGGCGCGGTGTCTGCAGAAAAATCCGGAAAAATCGGTGAAAAGGGGAGAGGCATGATATCGCAGGTCGTTTCAGCCGTCGGCGTTGTGATCGCCGGCGTTTTCGTCTGTGCCTTGTATTACTGGCTCTCCGACAAAATCCTGCAAGTCGTTTTCCCCGTGCCGGTGGACAATGTCCACGCCGCCTCGGTCAATCTCAACCGGCGGGCCATGATACGCCCCTGGCTGTTCCTGGCGCCGGCCCTCATCCTGCTGGTCGTCTATCTGGTCTATCCGGTTGTCGCGACGTTCATCCTGTCCTTCCACGACCGGTCGGGCGGAAATTTCGTGGGCCTCTCGAACTATCGCTGGGCCATCCAGGACGCGCAGTTCCGCCAGTCAATCTTCAACAATATATTGTGGCTTGCGGTGGTACCGGCGGCCTGCACCTTCTTCGGCCTCGTCATCGCCGTGCTGACCGATCGCATCTGGTGGGGCAATCTGGCCAAGAGCCTGATTTTCATGCCGATGGCGATCTCCTTCGTAGGCGCCTCCGTCATCTGGAAATTCATCTACGAATATCGCGGCGGCAGCGATACCCAGATCGGTCTTTTGAACGCTATCGTGCAGTTCTTCGGCGGTGATCCGCAGGTATGGATCTCGCTGCCCTTCTGGAACAACTTCTTCCTCATGGCGATCCTGATCTGGATACAGACCGGTTTCGCCATGGTCATCCTGTCTGCCGCACTTCGTGGTATCCCCGAGGAGACGATCGAGGCCGCGGTCATCGACGGCGCCAGCGGATGGCAGATTTTCTGGAAGATCATGGTGCCGCAGATCTGGGGCACGATTGCCGTGGTCTGGACGACGATCACCATTCTCGTCCTGAAAGTCTTCGACATCGTGCTGACCATGACCAACGGCCAGTGGAACACCATGGTCCTGGCGAACCTGATGTTCGACTGGATGTTCCGCGGCGGCGGTGACAGCGGGCGAAGCGCGGTGATCGCGCTCGTCATCATGGCGGCCGTAACGCCGATCATGATCTGGAACATCCGCCAGGCGAACAAGGAAATGGGAGGTCATTGAGATGAACGCTGCCTCAAGCCTCCGCCGCATCGGGCTACCGCGCCTTATCGTCCATCTGTCCGTCCTGGTGATCTGCATCATCTGGCTTATCCCGACGCTCGGCATTCTCGTCACCTCCTTCCGTGATGCGGGTCAGATTTCCGCATCGGGCTGGTGGACGGCGTTTACCGGCGCGGCCGAGACGAGCGCCGCCCGGCTTGGCGAGCCGTCCACGGCAAAACAGGAGGGGACGAATTACGTCATCTCCGGCTCGGTCTTCGAACAGGGTCGGAGCGGAGCGGTGCGGGCCTTCGGCACGCGCGTCGCGGCGCCCACGGAATTTCAAGTGGGGCAGGCGGCCGACCTCGGAGAGGGTGAGACGCTGACGATCAACGAGGACGGCAGCTACGTCTATACGAAGAACGCTCCCTTTGGCGGCGAGCGTGGAAAGCGCGTCTATCTCTCCGTTGCGGCGCCGCCTTCATTTACCCTCGACAACTACCGGACCGTGCTGACCTCGCAGGGCATCGGCCAGTCTTTCGTCAATTCGTTGACGGTCGCGATCCCCGCGACCATCATCCCGATCCTGATCTCCGCCTTTGCCGCCTATGCGCTCTCCTGGATGGAGTTTCCCGGGCGCGCCCTGATCATCGCCATGGTGGTGGGGCTGATCGTCGTACCCCTGCAGATGTCGCTCATTCCGCTTCTGAGGATGTATAACGAGATCGGCAACTTGTTCGGCGTGCCGTCACGCAGTTATGCGGGCATATGGCTGGCCCATTCGGCGTTCGGGATGCCGCTCGCGATCTACCTTCTGCGCAACTACATCGCAGGCTTGCCGAGGGAGATCATCGAATCCGCCCGCGTGGATGGCGCGAGCGACTTCGAGATATTCGTGAAGATCATTCTGCCGCTATCATTCCCGGCTTTGGCATCCTTCTCCATCTTCCAGTTCCTGTGGACATGGAACGACCTTCTAGTCGCGATGGTCTTCCTCGGTACGGGCAAGGATCAGCTTGTCCTGACCGGCGCGCTCAATGCGCTGTTGGGTTCCATGGGTGGAAAGTGGGAAATCCTCACCGCCTCTGCCTTCATCACGATTGTCGTGCCGATTATCGTCTTTTTTGCACTTCAACGGTATCTCGTCCGCGGATTGCTTGCCGGCTCTGTCAAGGGCGGCTGAGCCGCGGCTTAAATTGTGTCAACTACAGGATATTGAATGATCATTTCGCACGAAAAACCCGCGGAGCTGGACAAGGATTGGTGGCGTGGGGCGGTCATCTATCAGATTTATCCGCGGTCCTTCCAGGATTCGAACGGTGACGGCATCGGTGACCTGAAGGGTATCACCGCCCGTCTGCCGCATGTCGCAGCGCTTGGTGCGGATGCGATCTGGATATCGCCGTTCTTCCCGTCGCCGATGAGGGACTTCGGCTACGACGTCTCGAACTACACCGATGTCGATCCGATGTTCGGCTCGCTCTCGGATTTCGACGGTCTGATCTCGGAAGCCCATCGGCTTGGCATCAAGGTGATGATCGACCTTGTGATGTCGCACAGCTCCGATCAGCATCCCTGGTTCATCGAGAGCCGCTCGAGCCGGTTCAATCCCAAGGCCGATTGGTACGTCTGGGCCGATGCAAGACCCGATGGAACGCCGCCGAACAACTGGCTGTCGATCTTCGGCGGATCCGCATGGGCCTGGGATCCGACGCGCATGCAGTATTACATGCACAACTTCCTGACCTCGCAGCCGGACCTCAACCTTCACAATCCGGAAGTGCAGGATGCGCTGCTGGACATGACCCGGTTCTGGCTGCTGCGCGGCGTCGATGGATTCCGGCTCGACACGATCAATTTCTATTTCCACGACAAGGAACTGCGCGACAACCCGGCGCTTGATCCGTCGCGGCGCAACGCCTCCACTGCACCGGCGGTGAACCCTTATAACTTCCAGGAGCATGTCTACGACAAGAACCGGCCAGAGAACCTGGAGTTCCTGAGGCGATTCCGGGCCGTGCTTGACGAGTTCCCGGCGATTGCTGCCGTCGGCGAGGTCGGCGACAGTCAACGGGGCCTCGAGATCGTGGGCGAATATACGTCCGGCACCGACAAGATGCAGATGTGCTACGCGTTCGAGTTCCTGGCACCCGATCCGCTGACGCCTGCGCGTGTCGCGGAGGTGCAGAACGCCTTTTCGGTCGCCGCGCCGGATGGTTGGGCCTGCTGGGCCTTTTCGAACCACGACGTCGTGCGTCACGTCAGCCGCTGGGGCCACGACCTTCTTGACCGTGACGGCTATGCAAGGATGTCGGCTGCGATCCTCATGACGCAACGCGGCTCGGTCTGCATCTACCAGGGTGAGGAGCTCGGCCTCACCGAGGCGGATATCGCCTATGCCGATCTGCAAGACCCCTACGGCATTCAGTTCTGGCCGGAATTCAAGGGACGGGATGGTTGCCGCACTCCCATGGTTTGGGATGCACAGGCGCTGCAGGCGGGATTTTCGACTGCCGAGAGGACCTGGCTGCCTATCCCGGTCGAACATCAGCTTCGCGCGGTAGGTGCCCAATATGGCGACCCGGCTTCCGTGCTGGAGCAGTACCGCCGCTTCCTGGTTTTCCGCAAGCAGCATCCGGCCTTTGCGAAGGGCGATATCGCCTTCCTGCCCGAGGATGGCACGGTACTCGGCTACAAACGGCAATACGGCAACGAGACCGTGCTTTGCCTGTTCAACATGAGCCCGAGCGAGACCTCGACAGAATTGCCTGTGGGCGATTGGGAGGTCTTGACGGGGCATGGCTTCGAAAACGGCCTCGAAGGCCGACGCGTGGAACTACCGGCCTGGGGGGCGTTCTTCGCCCGTCACGCCTAACGAAAACGGGAGGGAAACATGGCTGGTGTCGTGCTTAAGGATATCCGCAAGGCCTATGGTCAGGTGAAGGTGCTGCACGGCATCGACCTGGACATCAAGCAGGGCGAGTTCGTGGTTTTCGTTGGCCCTTCGGGCTGCGGAAAATCCACGTTGTTGCGGATGATCTCCGGTCTCGAGAGCATCACCGGCGGCGAGATGCATATCGACGGTCAGCTGGTGAACGAGGTCCCGCCCTCGCGCCGTGGCATCGCCATGGTTTTCCAGTCCTATGCGCTTTATCCGCACATGACGGTCTACGACAACATGGCCTTCGGCATGCGAATCGCCAAGGAGAGCAAGCAGGAGATCGACCGCCGCGTCCGCTCGGCAGCCGAAATCCTGCAGCTCACGCCCTATCTCGACCGGTTGCCGAAAGCGCTTTCGGGCGGGCAGCGGCAGCGTGTGGCGATCGGCCGGGCCATCTGCCGCAATCCGAAAGTCTTCCTGTTCGACGAGCCGCTCTCCAACCTCGACGCCGCACTTCGGGTGGCGACCCGTATCGAGATCGCCAAACTCAACGAAGCGATGCCCGATACGACGATGATCTACGTCACGCACGACCAGGTGGAGGCGATGACGCTTGCAGACCGCATCGTTGTGCTCTCGGCCGGACGTATCGAACAGGTGGGGGCACCGCTCGAACTTTACGAGCGTCCCCACAACCTCTTCGTTGCACGCTTCATCGGCTCGCCGGCGATGAATATCATTCCCGCGACGATAACGGAGACCGGCGAGACCACTGCCGTATCGCTGAGGGGAGGTAAATTGGTGCGCCTCCCGATCGCAACTGCGGCAACTGAAAAGGGCAAGGCTGCAAGCTTCGGCGTGCGCCCTGAGGATCTTTCGATCGCGACCGGCGAAGAATATCTTTTCGAAGGGCAGGTCTCGATCGTCGAAGCTCTGGGCGAAGTAACATTGCTTTACATTGAGGGCCTTGCCGATCAGGAACCGATTATCGCCAAGATTCCCGGCATTCTCGGCGCCAAGAAGGGGCACGCCATGCGCTTTGCCGCCGACCCTGCGAAGCTGCACCTTTTTGACGCAGAAGGTAAGACCTATCGGAAATAGAAGATAATCCGCTGTTTACTATGAATCAGCGAGCGTTGTTCGGAATTGTTCCGAATTGAGACTTCAAAACGCTCTGTTAAATTTCGCCGGCTAGCCTTCTTCTCATAAACGAAGGAGGGATGTCGTGAGCGCGGCTCCAAAAAACAAAAATCACTTTTTGAGCAAGGAAGAGTCTTTCATGTACGACCGGGAAGCCCGGTTTAAGATGGAAGACACCATGAATGCGGCGCGCATCGAATATACGGAAAAGGGCGTGATGAACATGGCGCAGCGCCGCTGCGACGTGTTGCGCATTTCCCAGAGCAGCGCTGTTATCGGTATCCTGACCCAGTACAACCTGCCCCAGCAGTTTTATCTCGATATTCCGGATGCCCGGATTTCGAAGGTCGGCTGCCTGCTGATGCGCACCAATGCCAACAACACGATCGAAGTCCGCTTCCTGCGTCTTCTGACACAGAAGGAAATGGACCGGATTTTCGTGTTCTCGACGCATCCCAACCATCGCGACCGGACGCTCGACATCCGGTCCTGGTGAAAGCCGGACGTTTCTTACAGGGCGGCCTCAAGCCGCCCTTTCCATTTATGCAAACACACTTGCACCCTGGTCCGCATGGCCGACATTGCGGCGGAAGGCGGAAAAGAGCTCTCGGCCCATGCCGAACTCGTTGTCGGAAAGGTCGACGACGGCAGGTGCCCGCGCTGCAAATTCGGCGGCATCCACCAGCACTTCCAGCGTACCGGCGACAGCATCGAGCCGAACGATGTCCCCATCCTTGATCTTGGCGATCGCCCCGCCATCCGAGGCTTCGGGCGTAATATGGATCGCCGCCGGCACCTTGCCCGAGGCACCTGACATGCGCCCGTCAGTCACCAGCGCCACCTTGAAACCACGGTCCTGCAACACGCCGAGAGGGGGCGTAAGGCGATGGAGCTCCGGCATGCCGTTGGCTTTCGGGCCCTGGAAGCGGACGACGGCGATAAAATCCTTGTTGAGCTCACCGCGCTTGAAGGCGTCCTGCAGCTCCTGCTGACCGTTGAACACGACAGCCGGTGCTTCGACGATATGGCGCTCCGGCTTTACGGCGGAAATCTTGATGACGGCCTTGCCGAGATTGCCGGTCAGCATCTTCAGTCCGCCCGTGGACTGGAACGGTGTCTCTATCGCCGACAGGACCTTCTTGTCCCCACTCTCCTCCGGTACCGGTTCCCGCACCACCTGGCCCTGTGCATCGAGCTTTGCTTCGACGGTATAAGCCTCGAGACCGTGGCCGAAGACGGTGCGGACGTCGTCATGCAGCAAGCCCTGCTTCAGGAGTTGCTTGATGAGGAAACCCATGCCTCCGGCGGCGTGGAAGTGGTTCACGTCTGCCAGGCCATTCGGATAGACGCGCGCGAGCAGGGGAACGACATCCGAGAGGTCGGAGATGTCCTGCCAGGTCAGATGAATGCCGGCAGCGCGCGCCATGGCGACGAGATGGAGCGTGTGGTTTGTCGAGCCGCCCGTGGCATGCAGGCCAACGACGCCGTTGACCACCGAGCGCTCGTCGATCATCTCGCCGGCTGGCGTGAATTCGTTGCCGAGGGCGGTGATGGCGAGTGCTCGCTTGGCGGCTTCGCGGGTCAATGCTTCGCGCAGCGGCGTACCCGGATTGACGAAGGAAGCCCCGGGCAGATGGAAGCCCATGATCTCCATCAGCATCTGGTTGGAATTCGCTGTGCCGTAGAAAGTACAGGTACCGGGGCCATGGTAGGATTTGGACTCGGCATTGAGAAGCTCTGCGCGGCCGACCTTGCCTTCCGCATAGAGCTGCCGGATGCGCGACTTCTCGTCGTTCGGCAGACCTGAAGTCATCGGGCCTGCCGGGATGAAGACGGAAGGCAGGTGGCCGAAGCTCAAGGCTGCGATCACCAGGCCGGGTACGATCTTGTCGCAGATGCCGAGGAAGACCGCCGCATCGAACATGTTGTGTGAAAGACCGATGCCGGCCGCCATGGCGATCGCATCGCGTGAGAACAGCGACAATTCCATGCCCGGCTGCCCTTGCGTAACGCCGTCGCACATGGCCGGCACGCCGCCCGCGACCTGCGCGATGCCGCTTGCCTCCCGCGCCGCTTCCCGGATGATCGACGGGAAGGTCTCGTAGGGCTGGTGGGCGGACAGCATGTCGTTATAGGCGGTGATGATGCCGAGATTTGGAATAACATCTCCTGCGAGCGCCTCCTTCTCGGCGGGGGAACAGACCGCAAAACCGTGGGCGAGATTGCCGCAGGAAAGCGTCGATCTGTGCGGGCCTCGCGATGCCGCCCTCCGGACGCGGTCGAGATAGGCTTCACGATGGGGCTTTGATCGCTCTACGATGCGGGCTGTGATAGCCTCGATGCTGGAATGCGCAGCCATGGGTCTTGTCCTCATCCGTCAACCCCGGCTTGGGAGTGGCGAAAGCCGACCGGGATTGCTCATGTTGAAAATCCTGCGCCTTTATGGCGCCCAGTAGATCTCTAGCGGCGACGCGGCGCGATTGAGCACGGCGCGGATCGGCATCTCCGCTTCGTCGGAACCGGCTTTCGCCTTTTCAAGCACGTCCCGTTTGCTCTCGCCTTCTATATGCAGGGCGAGAAAACGCGCGTCCGAAAGGCTTGCGAAAGAGAAAGTCAACCGCTCTTCGCCAGCGCCTTCCGCCTCCATGGTCAGGACACCGCGAGAGCCGGAAAGATCGAGCGCTTTCGTGAGATTGTTGCCGTGCGGGAAGAACGAGGCCGTGTGGCCGTCGGTTCCCATGCCGAGGATGGCGACATCGAAAGGATTGCCGATGTCCGCCGTCCTTTCCGTTGCCGCAACCGCAGCTTCGTCGATCGACGGGCGGTCATAATAGAGCGGGATGAATTTCGCCGCTGCGGCCTTTTCCTTCATGAGGTGCGTCGCGACTAGAAGGTGGTTGGAACGCGGATTGTCGGCCGGTACGAAACGCTCGTCGACCAGAGTCACCGTTACCTTGCTCCAATCGATATCGTGCGCCGACAGCGTCTCGAAGAATTTCTTCGGCGTGGAGCCGCCCGAGACCGCGATGGACGCGCTCCCCCGTTCGCGGATCCCAGCGGCAAGGCGTGCCGCAACCTCGTCCGCCAGGGCGGCAGCAAGCGTTGCGGCATCGGGAAATTCATGCAGGTTTGCGGTCATTGCCCGTCTCGCCCTTCCTATCGTCAGCCTTCGTGCCAGGTGCGGTGATCTCGTTCGATCAACGCAATCGCTTGGCTCGGTCCCCAGGTGCCTGCAGTATAACCCTGCACCTGCTGGCCGGTCGCTTCCCAACCTTTGAGAATCGGATCGACCCAACGCCATGCGGCTTCCACTTCGTCGCGTCGCATGAACAGGGTCTGGTTGGAGCGGATCGTATCCATCAGGAGCCGTTCATAGGCATCCGGGTTGCGGACGGCGAATGCTTCCGCAAAGCTCATGTCGAGCGAAACTTCGCGAAGCCGCATTCCGCCAGGACCCGGGTCCTTAATCATCAGCGATTGCTTTACCCCTTCGTCCGGCTGCAGGCGAATGATGAGCTGGTTCGCGGCAATCCGGCCCGCGGCATTGTCGAAGATATTGTGCGGGATCGGCTTGAAAGTGATGACGATCTCGGAGACGCGGCTCGCGAGCCGCTTGCCGGTGCGGATATAGAAGGGAACGCCGGCCCAGCGCCAGTTGCCAATCTCGGCCTTGATGGCCACGAATGTCTCGGTATTGGAGACGCCGCCCTCCAGCTCGTCGAGATAGCCCTTGACCGGGCCTCCGGCCGAAGCACCCGCGCGGTACTGACCTCTAACGGTAAACTGCTCGACATTGGCTTCGGTGATCGGCTTCAGCGCCCGCAGCACCTTGAGCTTTTCGTCGCGCACAGACTCCGAATTCATCGAGGAAGGGACTTCCATGGCGACAAGGCAGAGAAGCTGCAGGATATGGTTCTGGACCATGTCGCGCAGCGCGCCGGCGGTATCGTAATAGCCGGCCCGGCCTTCAAGCCCGACGGCCTCCGCAACCGTGATCTGTACGTGGTCGATATGCTCGGCATTCCATAGCGGCTCGTAGAGCGCGTTAGCGAAGCGCAGCGCCATCAGGTTCTGCACCGTCTCCTTGCCGAGATAGTGATCGATGCGGAAGATCTGCTCTTCGCGGAAAACCTTGCCGATCGTATCGTTGAGTTCCAGCGCCGAGGCAAGATCGCGGCCGATAGGCTTTTCCACGACGATGCGGGTGGCCTTCGTGATCAGCTTGTGATCGCGGATTTTTTCGGAAATTGCTCCGAAGATGCCGGGCGCAACGGCGAGATAGAAGATGCGCACGCGCTCTTTGCCGTCGTCGATGAGTTTCTTGAGCGTATCCCAGCCCTGATCCGACTTCGCATCGATCGAGACGTAGTAGAGCCGCTCGCAGAATTTCTGGACCTCGGCCTCGTCGTATTCGCCCTTCTTGAGGTGTTCCTTGAGCGCGTCCTGAGCAAATTTCCGATAGTCTTCGTGCGAAAGGTTGCTGCGGGAAGCGCCGATGATGCGGGTCGGCTCGGTAAACTGGCCTTCCACCTGCCGGTGATAAAGGGCCGGCAGGAGCTTGCGCTCCGCAAGGTCGCCGGTTCCGCCGAACACGATACAATCAAAGGCTTCGACTGGGATGATCTGGCTGCTCATCTCTGTTCTTTCGTCCTGGATGGTTGGGGGCATACTTAATCTAATCGATTTAAAAAGGCTAGCCCGAATTGATGTTGAGGACCACGTAGGGTCGCTTGCTTGTCAGAGCCTGTCGCGCAGCGCAAACCACGTTAAGGCCAGGAAAAGCAATGGCGTTCGCATATGACGCCCGCCGGGGAAGGCGGGAACATCCAGTGCGGCAAGTTGATCCAGCTCGGTCGCTTTGCCGGAAATCATCTCTGCATAGAGCTTGCCACAATAGTTTGACAGCATGACGCCATGACCGGAATAACCGCCGATCGAGGTGACGCCGGGCATGACTTCCCGCACGAAGGGCTGGCGCGGCATGGTGATCCCCACATTGCCGCCCCAAGCATGCGTAATCGCAACGTTTTTCAGGCTCGGATAGGTCGCGACGATCTGCTGGCGGATGGCCTCCGCGGTATTTTTCGGATCGCGGGAGGAATAAACCTCGCGCCCGCCGAAGAGGAGACGATTGTCGCGCGACTTGCGGAAATAGCGCACGACGAATCGCGAATCGGCTACGGCCTCCCCGCCTGAAATGATCGTCGGAAAATCATCGAGCGGTTCGGTGGCGGCGATGAAGGAGCCGATCGGCATGATATGCGCGGCGGTCGTGGGCTCCAGCTCGCCGATATAGGCATTCGTGGCGATCAGCACCCGATCGGCCGTCAACGTTCCGGACGGCGTGTCTATCTTGATCTTGCCACCGCCCTGCCGAATGGCCGTCGCCTTTGTCATTTCGTGGATTTGGGCACCGGCCGCCTTGGCGACACCCGCAAGACCGATCAGCAGCTTTAGCGGGTGAATATGGCCGGTGCCCATATCCCGGACGCCGCAGTAATAATCCCCGGTGCCGAGCCGTCCGGCAGTTTCCTTGGCGTCCATGAACGAGATATGGGGATAGCCGTAACGCTCCGCGGCAATCTCGGCATTCGCGCGATATTCCCTCTCGTGTCCCGGCTTGTGGGCGACATTCATCTGTCCCGGCATGTAATCCATGTCGATGCCGTGAACATCAGCAAAATCGAGAAGATGGCGCTTGGCATGCTCCGCCATATCGAAGAGCGCCTTCGAGCGTTCGTAGCCCAAATCCTTCTCGAGTTCCTCCGGCCACCAGCGCTGGCCGGTGCCCATCTGCCCGCCATTGCGTCCGGAAGCGCCGTCGCCGAGGCGATATGCCTCGATCAGGGCGGTAGAAATACCGCTCCTGGCGAGGTTGTAGGCGGCTTGAAGCCCGGTATAGCCGCCGCCGATGATCGCGACATCGACCGCCTTCGACCCGTCGAGTGCCGGATAGGCCGGCCGCTCCCCAACGGTTGCCTGATACCAGGAAACACCCGGCGCTATCGGGCTCTGCCATTCATCCAAAACACGAGCCCTCACACGTTGAGAAGCAGGAATTCCCGCTCCCACGGGCTGATGACCTGCATAAAGGTCTCGAATTCCCCACGCTTCACGCCCGCATAGAGGCCTATGAATTCAGGGCTGAAGACTTGTGCGAGCGCCGGTTCGGATTCGAGCAGCGAGAGGGCTTCGAGCAGGCCGCGCGGCAGCTCGATCGAACCTTCGTTGGCGGTATCTTCCGTTGGTGGTGCCGGTTCGATCTTGTTCATGATGCCGAGCAGGCCGCAGCCGAGCGACGCCGCGAGAGCGAGATAGGGATTGGCGTCCGAGCTCGGCAGCCGGTTTTCGACACGGCGGGCGGCGGCATCGGACACCGGAACGCGGAAGGCGGTGGTGCGGTTGTCGTAACCCCAGGCATTGTTGACCGGGGCAGACATATCAGGCGTCAGTCGGCGATAGGAATTGACGTAAGGCGCCATCATGACGAGCGCCTTGGGCACATAGGTTTGCATGCCGCCGATGAAATGGAAGAACTCTCGCGAGGCCGAGCCGTCGGGGTTGGAAAAGACGTTCTTGCCGGTGTTAATGTCCACCACGGACTGGTGAATGTGCATCGCCGAGCCTGCCTGGCCCTGCATCGGCTTGGCCATGAAAGTGGCGTAGATGCCATGCTTCAACGCCGCTTCGCGGATCGTTCGCTTGAACATGAAGACCTGGTCGGCGAGCTCGATCGGATCGCCGTGGCGCAGGTTGATCTCGAGCTGGGCCGGACCTTCCTCGTGAATGAGAGTGTCGATCTCCAGCCCCTGCTTTTCGGAGAAGTGGTAGATATCGTCGATCAGCTCGTCGAATTCGTTGATGCCGGCGATCGAATAGCCCTGGCCGCCGAGGATCGAGCGCCCGGACCGGCCTTTCGGCGGGTGCAAGGGGTAGTCGGGGTCGTCGTTCTTGGCGACGAGATAGAATTCGATTTCCGGTGCCACGACGGGTTTCCAGCCGCGTTCTCCGTAAAGCCCGACGATGTTCTTCAACACGTTGCGTGGCGTATAGGCTACCGCTTTGCCATTCGTATCGACGATGTCGCAGATCACCTGAGCAGTCGGGTCGGTTTCCCAGGGGACGACGGACAGGGTGGAAAGATCAGGCATCAGCTTGAGGTCGCTGTCCCGCGGCTCGTAACGGAAAGTGCCGGTTTCCTCGGGATATTCACCTGAGATCGTGTGCCGGTAGAGAGCGGAAGGCAGGGCGAGCGATGTGTTCGACGTGAATTTCGAAGATGGCATCATCTTGCCGCGCGGAACGCCGGCCAGATCGGGCGTGATGCATTCGACATCCTCGATCCCCCGCGCCCTCAGCCACGCGGTGGCCTCCCGCCAGTCCGCCACGCCTCGAAGGGAGGTGAGCGTCGGTTGGGCAGCGGCTGCTTTGAGCACGGTGCCGGTTGCGGGGGCGGGATTGGCTTTTTTGCGCGGCATGACACACCGGAGTGAGGTTGATCGGAGTTCCCATCATAACTACGGATTGGCGCTTGGCGAGGGGGCCTCATTGACTTTGAGGCGAGGATAGCGAAGAGCCACCGTGGAAATGATGGAGCGCCGGGTGACGCGGAAATTCGACGTGGTGGTTTTGGGCGCAGGCGCCGCGGGGATGATGTGTGCGATCCGAGCCGGCGCGCGCGGGCGTTCGGTCCTGCTGCTCGACCATGCGAAGGCGCCGGGAGAGAAGATCCGCATCTCCGGAGGTGGACGATGCAATTTCACCAACATCCATGCCGGCGCCAAGAATTACCTGTCCTCCAATCCGCATTTCGCGAAGTCCGCGCTCGCCCGCTACACGCCGCGCGATTTCCTGGATATGGTAGAGGCGCACAAGATCGCCTGGCACGAGAAGACGCTCGGGCAGCTTTTCTGCGACGAAAGCGCCAAGGACATCATCCGCATGCTGCTCGTCGAAATGAAGGCGGCGGGGGTGATCCTTGAACTGCAGAAGCAGGTCACGTCGGTCGAAAAGGCTCTTGATGGCTTTCGCATAGCGACTTCCGAAGGCCCGGTGGAAACTGCGGCGCTCGTCATCGCGACGGGTGGCAAATCGATCCCCAAGATGGGGGCGACCGGCTTTGCCTACGAGGTCGCTAGACAGTTCGGTCTGAAGATCACCGAACCGCGTCCGGCACTCGTGCCGCTGACGCTCGATCCGAACCTGTTGGAGAAGCTATCGCCCCTATCCGGCGTCTCTGTTGCGGCGGAGGTGCGGCACGGCAAGACGGCCTTCAGGGAAGCTTTGCTGTTCACTCATCGCGGCTTGAGTGGTCCGTCCGTCCTGCAGATATCCTCCTACTGGCGAGAGGGTGACGACATCACTCTGGTGCTCGAGCCGGATCTGGATATTGCGTCCATGCTCAAGGGCGCTCGCAAGGTCAACGGCCGGCAGGCAGCGCAGACGGTGCTCGCGGAGGCGTTGCCTAAGCGGCTGGCGCAATTCTTCGTCGAGACGAGAGGCGTGACGGGACATCTGGCCGATCTTTCCGACAAGGTGATTGACGGACTTGCGTCCGCCATTCAGAGCTGGGCGATCCGACCCGCCGGCTCGGAGGGTTACAGAACGGCAGAGGTCACACTCGGCGGCGTCGATACCTCGGCACTGGATTCCAAGACCATGGAAGCGAAGGCGGTGCCGGGGCTCTATTTCATCGGCGAGTGCGTGGATGTGACGGGTTGGCTCGGCGGTTACAATTTCCAGTGGGCGTGGGCCTCTGGCCATGTTTGTGGGGAAGCATTGTCATAGTGCTTGATTCAGTACTTGTTAATATGCGTCCCCCATCCTGCCTTAATGCCAGCAAAATCCTGTGGTTAAGAGCTGGTATACGCAGCCTGCCGGGTCGCGGCAGGACGTCGAAAGCAACAGTTTTTGGGGTTCAGGATTCATGCAGAAAACCCGCCGTGCCCGCGCAATTGCAATCGCACTGGTCAAGGACGACGCCAAGCAGAAGCGTTTGCGGCTTCTGGCGATCTCGATCGGCGCTATGGCAGCTCTTCTCTCGCTTCCGGCGTTTTTTCATTAATCGCTCGCAGTCATTCTAGGAGACTGGTTCGCTGCAGCCGCGAGGCGCTGCATGAACCCAACTGGATTTAGTGATGGATCTGGAGTTCCATCGGTTCAGTAAAATTTTACAGGTTTCTAATAATAATCCGACTGTCTAGGTCCCACAGGGAAGGCTTGGTTCGTGTCGAGATTGTTTCCATCGTCCGTAGTGTCGCGGATTGCATTTTTCTGTCTGTTCATGATTTTCGTCGCGATAGCGGCCGTTGGCGGTCTCGCCTACGCCCATCTGCGCGGAGACATTATGGAAACGGCGATGACCGATGCCCGCAAGGCGGTTCGGACCATGAGCCTGCTTTATGAACTTGAGTTGCCTGGCGCCAAGAGCGAGCTCCGTGATGGTCTCGTGTCACGCGTGCTTCAGGGCGAGGGAGCCTTGAACGATCACGATCTGGTCGATCGTACGGCCGGCGCCATCGGCGGCGTTGCGACCCTCTTCGAAAAGCGCGGCAGCGACTACGTTCGTGTCTCGACCAACGTGAAAACGGAGAAGGGCGAACGCGCCATCGGCACGAAACTTGCCGCCGAGCACCCGGCGCAGCCGTTCCTCGCCCGTGGAGAAGCCTATTTCGGCCCCGCTGTCTTGTTCGGCCGGGATTTCATGACCGGCTATTTCCCGATTACCAACGCCTCCAACGCTGTTACCGGCCTCCTGTTCATCGGCATCCCGATGGAGGTCTACTTCGCTCATATCGCCTCCTCGGCCTACGTTATCGTCGGCAGTTCGATTGCCGCGCTCGTGCTGGTCGGTTTGGTGAGCTTTTTGGCTCTGAAGAGCTTGCTCCGCCCGCTCGGTGTGCTGACAAGCACGGTCAGGACACTCTCCGGCGGCAATGATGCCGTCGAAATCCCTTACACCGAGCGCCGCAACGAATTCGGCAACATCGCCCGCGCGCTGGAAGTGTTCCGCGACGCTGCCCGGGAAAAGCGGCTGATCGAGAACCGAAGCGTCGAGGAGCGCTCCGAAGCGGAGGCCGAACGTCGACGGAACGACGCGGAAAAGCAGCATGTCGATCAGCAGATCGATCTTGCGGTCAGCGAACTGGCAGCGGCTCTCTCCCGTCTGGCGCAGGGCGATCTTTCGACCACCATCGAGACGGCTTTCTCGGGCAGGCTCGAACAGCTGCGGAACGACTTTAACGGCTCTATCGTCCGGTTGCGTGACACTCTTTCCGACATTCGCGAAAGCACGCTCTCCATCCAGAAGAGCAGCGCCGGTCTCAGCCATTCGTCGACCGAACTTTCGCGCCGAACCGAAACCCAGGCGGCCTCGCTGGAAGAGACCGCCGCCGCAGTGGACGAGATCACGGTAACAGTGCGGTCTTCGGCTGAGCGTGCCCGCGAAGCCAATCACGCCGTTTCGGAGACCAAGAAGAGCGCCGACAGCTCCGGAACCGTGGTCAACAACGCGGTTGCTGCCATGGGACGTATCGAGGAAGCATCGCGAAAGATCGAACAGATCATCGAGGTGATCGACGACATTGCCTTCCAGACCAACCTTCTGGCGCTGAATGCCGGGATCGAGGCAGCGCGCGCGGGGGAGGCCGGCAAGGGCTTCGCTGTCGTGGCTCAGGAGGTTCGCGAACTTGCGCAACGCTCCGCTGGAGCGGCGAACGAGATCAAGGATCTGATCACGCAGTCTAGCCAGGAAGTAAGCTCCGGCGCCGGTCTGGTGCAGCAGGCGGGTGCCGTGCTCGCGGCCATCAGTCAGCAGATCACCGGCGTCAGCCAGCATGTCGACATGATCGCGACCGCCAGCCAGGACCAGTCGGCAGCGCTTCAGGATATCAACAACTCCGTCAACCGTATGGACCAGATGACCCAGCAGAACGGTGCGATGGTCGGTGAAACCACCGAGGCGAGCCGGCGTCTTGCCGAAGAGGCTGACGCCCTGCTTCAACTTGTTCAGCAGTTCCGCATCGACGGCGTAAGGCATTCGCGCCCGCAGGCTTCCCGCGCGGCTTGAGGTTTCTTGTCGGAAATCCGTGGGGCGGCAGCGATGCCGCCCTTCTTTGTTTTCAGCTTGCCGACGAGATGCAGTACCCCCTCGAGCCAGCGGGGAACCGGTGAGCCGAAATGCTCGTAATAAGCCTCCTCTGCCCGCCGGCTGCCACGTTTCTCGGCGGGGTAGATAGGGCGGGAAAGGATGAGGGCGACGACATTCTCATACATCGGGAATTGCTCCTTCTGGAAAGCCGTCTCCTTCTCTAAACATAAAAAACTGCTTCTTGTAGCGCAAAAAACCGCTTATGTTTTTCACTCATGAAAAACGTCGCCTGGGATGCTTACGAACTTTTTATGCAGGTCGCCCGCCATGGAGGGCTGTCCGGGGCGTCGGCCGTCAGCGGCCTCAGTCCAGCAACCCTTGGCCGTCGCATGCTTGATCTGGAGGAAGCGGTCGGTCGGCCACTCTTCGTCCGCAGCCGTACAGGCTATCGTCTGACGCCCGACGGATCGACCTTGTTTTCCCAGATCATGGAAATGGAGGGGACGATCCGGCGGATCGAAAACTGGAAGCGCGAGGGCGTTACGTCTCCTCTCGTCCGTGTGGCATGCGGCACCTGGCTTGCCTGGATGTTTACCCGCAACCTGTCTCTCATCCGCACGGAGCAGGACAACTTTCGCCTCGACTTTTATGTGGCGGAGCGGCGTGCGAGCCTTGCGCACCGGGAAAGTGATATCGGCATTCGTGCCTTTGAGCCGCAGGAGCCGAACCTGGCGGCAACAAAACTCGGCGACGTCGCCTATGCCGCCTATCGCGCCCGAAGTGCGCACCCCTCCATGGCGGACCGATGGCTTGCTGTTTCGGAGGAGGATGCCATTTCCGCCTATCTGCGCTGGCCTCATGAAGAGAGGTCCGATCAGATCGTGGTCACCGTGAACCGGCCACGCTCCCTGCGCGACCTCGCCCTTGCCGGTGCCGGCACCGCGGTTCTTCCCTGCTTCGTCGGTGATCAGGACATGCGTCTCGAACGTGTCGGAGACGAGATCGCGACCCTACGGCATACCCAGTGGGTAGTCATGAACAACGACGATCGCCACCGCCGGGAAATCCGGACGGTGGTCGATCGCATGGTCAGGTTCGTCAAAGGCAGTGCGGATCTCTTTGCCGGAAAGCGTTCCTAATCACTGAACCCGGTTCGTTACGACGACCGGGATCATCAGGTCTCCCCAATGGCCGTCGCCGCCATGGTGCCGGGCGGAACGTACCAGTTCAACCGAAACGCCGGCTTCGACCGCCTTCATGATGGCGTGGTTGAGGCGGTGAAGGTCGTTGGCGAGCGTACGGATCGCGGCCTGCTGTTCGGGTGTCATGGAGGACGACTGTTCCTCGGCGCGTTCCTTGACATGGGTTTTGACGGGGCTCTCGATATTCATGGCATTTCTCCTCTTTTTCTGGGTCGGGGTTTTTGAAGATCCCTGCCCTCCGAGAAGGGCAGGGGGCATCGTTATTCCGCGGCCGGGCGGAACTGGTCGTGCTCGGTGGATTCCTTCATGGCAGTGGTGGACGAGAGGCCGCCGGTGATCGCCACGGAGACGGCATCGAAATAACCGGTGCCGACTTCGCGCTGGTGCTTGGTTGCGGTGTAGCCGTTGACTTCCGCCGCGAATTCGGCCTCCTGCAGCTCCGAATAGGCTGCCATCTGGCGGTCCTTGTAGCCGCGGGCAAGTTCGAACATGCCGTAGTTCAGCTGGTGGAAGCCGGCGAGCGTGATGAACTGGAACTTGTAGCCCATCGCGCCGAGTTCGCGCTGGAACTTGGCGATCGTCGCGTCGTCCAGGTTCTTTTTCCAGTTGAACGAGGGCGAGCAATTATAGGCGAGCATTTTGCCCGGATGAGCCTTGTGGACGCCTTCGGCGAACTTGCGCGCCTGCTCGAGATCCGGCTTCGAGGTTTCGCACCAGATGAGGTCGCAATAGGGTGCGTAAGCCACCGCGCGAGCGATGCAGGGCTCGAGCCCATTGCGGACCTGATAGAAGCCTTCAACGGTGCGACCGGCGTCATAGTCTACGAAGGGTTGGTCGCGCTCGTCGATATCCGAGGTGAGAAGCTTGGCAGCTTCGGCATCCGTGCGTGCAATGACCAGGGTCGGCGTGCCCATGACATCGGCTGCAAGACGTGCCGCGGTCAGGTTGCGGATATGGGCAGCGGTCGGAATCAGAACCTTGCCGCCGAGATGTCCGCACTTCTTTTCCGAAGCCAACTGGTCTTCATAGTGAACACCGGCAGCACCGGCTTCGATGAAGGCCTTCATGATCTCGAAGGCATTGAGCGGTCCGCCGAAACCGGCTTCCGCGTCGGCGACGATCGGAGCGAACCAGGTATCGACCGAAAGCCCCTTGCCTTCGGCGGTTTCGATCTGGTCGGCACGCTGCAGGGTGCGGTTGATGCGGCGCGCAAGTTCCGGGGCCGCATTGGCCGGATAGAGCGATTGGTCGGGATACATGGAGGATGCCGTGTTGGCATCGGCTGCGACCTGCCATCCGGAGAGGTAGATTGCCTTCAGGCCGGCACGAACCTGCTGCATCGCCTGGTTGCCGGTCATGGCGCCGAGCGCGTTGACGAAATCCTCCTTGTGGAGCAATGACCAGAGCCGGTTGGCTCCAAGTTCCGCCAGTGAATAGCGGATGTCGGCCGAGCCCCGTAGCCGCTTCACATCGTCCGCCGAATAGGGCCGCTGGATGCCTTCGAAGCGATCCTTCGGTGCGCCAGGGACGAGTGTGTAAAAATCTGTCATTGTCATTCTCCCATACAAAGTAACCACTGCGCTCAACCGCGATCTGGTGTGACTAGATTTACAGAGAAGAATGCTGCACTGCCAGAAAAGAAGCAAAAACCGCGGCTGGAAAAGGGTTATGATGTATTGCCTTTAACAAAGGCTTCTGTGAAAATGTCAAAATTGTAAAAGTCGCGTTTGTAGAAATTTTGTAAAAGGGGCAAAATGGCTGAGCGGAAGATATTCGCAGGTCCCCGGGTCCGGCGGGTACGGCTGGGGCTCGGGCTGACCCAGACGGCGATGGCGGATGCACTCGGGATTTCGCCGTCCTATCTCAATCTGATCGAGCGAAACCAGCGGCCGCTGACGGTCCAGCTCCTTCTGAAGCTTGCCTCCGTTTACAAGGTCGATCTCGATGCGCTGCAGGGGGAGGCGGGAGGCCTGACGGGCCAGCTTCGCGAAGTCTTTGCTGATCCGCTGTTGGCCGGCGAAATTCCGGGCGATCAGGAAATTCTCGAAGTTGTCGAGGCGGCTCCCAACGCAGCGCTCGGCCTGATGAAACTCTATCGGGCCTATCGCGAGCAGGCGGCGCGGCTTTCCGACCTCGCCGACCTCCTTGCCCGCGAGGGTCATGAAACCTCAATCGCGGGTGCGCGCCTTCCGATCGACGAAGTGCGCGAGGTTCTGGAACGGCGTCCGAATTTTTTCGGGCGCATCGAGGATGCGGCCGAGGCTTTTGCAGAAAGGCTGGGCACCGGCGACGAACTGCCGGGCGCATTGAAGGCCTGGCTGAAGAGTGAGCACGGTATCGTGGTGCGTACGCTTCCTGTCCACGCCATGCCGAACCTGCGGCGCCGTTATGACCGCCACTCGATGCGTCTGTTCCTGTCCGAACGCCTCTCGCCTTTCGATCGCACCCGCGAACTCGCGATGGAAGTGGCGCTGCTCGCGCTGGGACAGGAAATCGCGACAGAACTCGATGATCTGGCCTTCTCGACCAACGAAGCTCGCCGGATCGGGAGGTTCGAACTCGCGCGTTATGCCGCCCACGCGCTGATGATGCCCTATGGTGCATTCCTGTCTGCGGCCCAGCGCGCCCGCTACGACCTCGATGTGCTGCGTTCCCGTTTCGAAGTCTCCTTCGAGCAGGCGGCCAGCCGCCTGACATCGCTTGCGCGCCAAGGTGCCGTCGGAATTCCGTTCTTCCTGATGGAGCTTGATCATGCTGGCAACGTGATCCGGCGTGCAGGCGCGCAGGGCTTTCCCCTGGCACGTTTCGGAGGACACTGTCCGAAGCTCGGCATTCACGCCGCGTTTGCTCAGCCGGGACAAATCCTGATCGACCGGGTCGAAATGCCTGATGGCGCCGCGTTCGTCACGATGTCGCGAACGCTTGATGGTCCCCAGGCCGGTTTCGGTGAACGGGTACGGCGCACGGCCGTTCTGCTTGGCTGCGACCTGTCCAATGCGGGCGATGTTGTCTACGACGGCGCATTGCCGGGGCCGGTGGGAACGGTGCTCGCCGGTACGGCCTGTCGCCTTTGCGAGCGGCAGGGCTGCCTCTCCCGTGCCGAGCCTCCGATCACCCGTCCGCTCGGTCTGGACGAGATGGTCACCGGCTTAAGTGCCTTCGATTTTCAGTGACCTTTGTGGCGGTGCACATTTCCCCTTGTGGTGGGAAAAATTCCTTTCTACTCTCCCGAAAAAGATAAGGGAATTAAGCGCGTTTCGCATTCGCGCAGAAAAAACTGGAACAGGAGAGATCATGAAAAACCATTTGCTCAGCTTAGCCGCCGCCGTTGCCGCGACGGCATTTGCGGCGACCACAGCCATGGCGCAGGAGCGCGTGGTTCATGTCTATAACTGGTCCGACTATATCGACGAGTCGATCCTGGAAGATTTCACCAAGGAAACCGGCATCAAGGTCGTCTATGACGTCTTCGACAGCAACGAGATGGTCGAGACCAAACTTCTCGCCGGCGGCTCGGGCTACGATGTGGTTGTTCCGACCGGCCCATTCCTGGCTCGCCAGATCCAGGCCGGGGTATTCCAGAAACTCGACAAATCGAAGCTGCCGAACCTCTCCAACATGTGGCCGCAGGTGATGGAGCGCCTCGCCAAATACGACCCCGGCAACCAATATGCCGTCAACTACATGTGGGGCACCACCGGCATCGGCTATAACGTCGAGAAGGTGAAGGCTGCGCTGGGGGGCGTGCCGGTCGACAGCTGGGACGTGCTGTTCAAGCCTGAAAACGCGGCAAAACTGAAGGCCTGCGGCATCAACATCCTCGATGCATCCGACGAGACCTTTGCAATTGCGATGAACTATATCGGCAAGGACCCGGATAGCAAGGCGACCGCGGATCTGGAGGCGGGCGGCGACGTCTATATGAAGGTCCGCCCCTATGTGAAGACCTTCAACTCTTCCTCCTATATCGATGAGCTCGCGAACGGCGACACATGCATTTCGATCGGCTGGTCGGGCGACGTGCTGCAGGCCAAGGATCGGGCCGAGGAGGCGAACAACGGCGTGAAGGTCGAGTTCGTGATCCCGAAGGAAGGGACCTACATGTGGTTCGACAACCTGGCCATTCCCGCAGACGCCAAGAATGTCGAAGAAGCACACGTTTTCATCAACTACCTGATGAAGCCTGAAATCATCGCCAAGGCATCGAACTACGTTCAGTATGCCAATGGCAATCTTGCCTCGCAGAAGTTCCTCGACAAGGAAGTTCTCGACAACCCTTCCGTCTATCCGCCCGAAGATGTCGTCAAAAAGCTCTTCACGATCTCGCCTTACGGCTCCAAGGAGCAGCGCGTACTGAACCGGGTCTGGACGCAGATCAAGACCGGCAGCTAACACAAGAGAGCGGGGCAGGCGGAAACGTCTGCCCCGAACGCTATCGGGCTTTGGTGGGCGAAACGGGGTAAGGCATGGCGAAATCTCTCGGGCCGGTAAAACGCAAATTCTCTCCCTGGACCGATCCTTCGGCGGTTCCTTTCATCCGCTTCGAAAACATCACCAAGCGCTTTGGTGATTTTACCGCCGTCGATAACCTGACGCTGGATATCTACGAGCGCGAGTTCTTTTCCCTCCTGGGTCCTTCGGGCTGCGGCAAGACCACGCTGATGCGTATGCTGGCAGGCTTCGAGGAGCCGACGGAGGGTCGTATCCTGCTTCAGGGCAAGGATATCTCCGGCGTGCCGCCCTATCGTCGCCCCACCAACATGATGTTCCAGAGCTATGCGCTCTTCCCGCACATGACGGTGGAGAAGAACATCGCCTTCGGGCTGGAGCAGGATAACCTCCCGAAAGGGGAGATTGCCGCTCGAGTCGAAGAAATGCTGAAGCTCGTGAAGCTGGAAACCTTTGCCAGACGCAAGCCGAACCAGCTCTCAGGCGGACAGCGCCAGCGCGTCGCCTTGGCGCGTTCGCTGGCCAAGCGTCCGAAAGTGCTGCTTCTCGACGAGCCGCTCGGCGCCCTGGACAAGAAGCTGCGCGAGGAGACGCAGTTCGAGCTGATGGATATCCAGACCAATCTCGGCCTCACCTTCCTGATCGTCACCCACGATCAGGAAGAGGCGATGACCGTATCGGATCGCATCGCCGTCATGGACAAGGGCGTGATCATGCAGGTGGCAACACCGGCAGAGATCTACGAGGCCCCGAACAGCCGATATGTCGCGGACTTCATCGGCGACATCAATATTCTCGAAGGCACGGTCTCCACCACCGAAAGCGCGCTTGGAGCGCCGGGGGCCGTGCGGATCGATTGCGACGGCGTTGCGGTTGCCGTCGAGCAGGAGTGCCAGGCGGTGAAAGGCGACAAGGTTGCCTTCGCGATCCGCCCGGAAAAGGTGCGGATATCTCCTGACCAGCCGGCCGACACGTCCTTCAATGCCGTTTATGGCGAGGTCTGGGATATCGGCTATCTCGGCGACTTCTCGGTTTTCCTGGTCAAGATGGCCGACGGCCGCATCGTTCGTGCAGCGCAGGCGAACGTATCTCGCCTCGTAGACCGGCCGATTACGTTTGGGGACATGGTCTGGCTCACCTGGCCCCTCGATGCTGGCCTGGTGCTGACGCGCTGAGCGAGGAGGAAGGCGAAATGGCGAGCGTTTCCGAAACCCAGGCCGCCAATACGCCGAACCCGGCGCGCTGGCTTGTGGTCGTCGTGCCCTATCTCTGGCTGCTGCTCTTCTTCGCGGCGCCGTTCCTGATCATCTTCAAAATCTCGCTGTCGGACACGGCGATCGCCATGCCGCCCTATACGCCGGTCTTCCCCGGTTTCGGTGCGATCCGCGACTACATTTCGGAACTGGACTTCGAAAATTACCTCTTCCTCACCGAAGACCCGCTCTACATAAAAGCCTATCTGTCGTCGCTCAGGATCGCGGTGATCTCCACGTTCCTGCTGCTTCTCATCGGCTACCCCATGGCGCTCGCCATGGCGCGGGCGCCTTCCAGCCTGCGCCCAACGCTGGTTATGCTGGTCATCCTGCCCTTCTGGACTTCCTTCCTGATCCGGGTCTACGCCTGGATCGGCATCCTGAAGCCGGACGGCCTCCTGACATTGCTTCTCCAGACGACTGGGCTTTTGGAACCGAACGAGCAGATCCAGATTTTCAGGACCGACATCGCCGTCTTCATCGGTATCGTCTACTCCTATCTGCCGTTCATGGTGCTGCCGCTCTATTCGGCGCTGGAGAAGATGGACAATACATTGCTGGAGGCCGCGAGCGATCTCGGTTGCCCGCCGTGGAAGGCATTCTGGAAGATCACCTTTCCGCTGTCGCTGCCGGGCGTCATTGCCGGGTCGATGATCTGCTTCATTCCGATTACCGGCGAATTCGTCATCCCCGATCTCCTCGGAGGCGCCGATACCCTGATGATCGGCAAGACGCTCTGGACGGAGTTCTTCGGCAATCGCGACTGGCCGCTCGCCTCGGCCGTAGCGGTCGTCCTGCTGATCATGCTGGTCGTGCCGATCGCAATTTTCCAGAACCAGCAGAAAAAGGTGGTGTGAGATGAAATCGTCCCGCTTCGACGCCACCGTCCTGACGCTCTGCTTCGCCTTTCTCTATATCCCGATCATCATTCTGATCGTTTATTCGTTCAACGCATCCAAGCTGGTGACGGTCTGGGGCGGGTTTTCGTTGCAATGGTATCGCACCATGTGGTCCAATGAGGGGCTGATGGATGCTGCCTGGGTAACAGCGCGTGTCGGCGTCCTCAGCGCCACGCTCGGCACCGCGCTTGGCACGCTCGCCGCTCTGTCCCTCGTCCGTTTCCAGAAATTCCCCGGGCGAATGCTGTTTTCCGGTATGATCTACGCGCCGCTCGTCATGCCGGAGGTGATCACCGGCCTTTCCATGCTGCTGCTCTTTGTTGCGCTGAATATCGACCGCGGCTTCTGGACGGTCATCATCGCCCATACCACCTTCACCATGTGTTATGTCGCGATCGTCGTTCAGTCGCGCCTCATGACTTTCGACCGCAGTCTGGAAGAAGCGGCACTCGATCTCGGCTGCCCGCCCGTCAAGACCTTTTTCAAGATCACACTGCCGCTGATCTTGCCGGCCGTTATCGCGGGCTGGATGCTGGCCTTCACGCTGTCGCTCGACGATCTGGTCATTGCGAGCTTCAACACCGGCCCGGGCGCGACGACGCTGCCGATCAAGATCTATTCGCAGGTGCGCCTGGGCGTGACGCCGGAAATCAATGCGATCTGCACCATCCTGATCGGTTTCGTGACCATCGGCGTGATCGCCACATCGATAGGCACCAAGCGGGCGGAACTCAATCGCATCCGCGATGAGCATGTCGCCCTGCGGGGTACGACCTGATCAGGGTCAGGAGTTTGCTTGCTATTCCGCCGGTTTTGGCGCGGCTTGCGAAACCGGCCAAATCACCGGATTGGGCCAGGAGCCTCCGATGAAGACCGTCAGCTGTGCGGGGTCTTGAAGTGCCGGGTGAATGGTGGCGGAAAGCGCGAGGCTGTTGCTGGCGTAAGGTATCACCCCGGAAATCGTCAACGTATCGTCGCTGCCGGTAATCTTCCCATCCTCGATTTCGGCCGAGCCATTGGCGATACGCGCGGTGAGGTCGATGCTATCGAACTGCAGATTGCCGTTGCCGGCATCCCTTAGCGAGAAATATGGCTTGTAGGTCGCAAGCTGCCTGACGCCTCTAATGTCGACGCCGGGGAAGAAACCCTTTTCCCCGCGAAAACGCAAATGTCCCTCCGCCTCGCGCCACGCCTGCGAGGTTATTGGCCGGCGGATGTTGAGCGACAAGTCCAGGGAGCCGTGGGCAACCGGCAGTGGGCCACCGAGGCCGAGGTTCTTGATGACATTGCCAAAGTCGGCGCCCTGCACCGCGATGTGCAGGGCCATCTCGTCCTGCCGATCGACCGCTGCCGTGGCAAGGCGTCCGGTCAGCCGGCCCGTTTCGAAATCGCTGTCGACGATGTCCACTCGGGACTGGGTCGGCGTATCCAACACGCTTACGGCGGCTTCGGAGAGACGGAGAGGACCGAGCATCGCCTGTTCCGCCGAGAGCCGCAGGTCGAATTCTATCCCCGTCTGCACGTTGCTGTTGTTGTTTGCTTCATCGGCGGCCGGCGTCAGCACGTCGACGATTCCCGACAAGTCCAGCCGGTCAAAGGCAAGCGTGCCGGTAAGACGCGGTAGCCGGCCTTCGGGGACCATCAGATCCAGAATGCCGGTTGCCTTGTCGTCGTTGAGGCCGAGCGATAGGTTCTCGAAGCGCAGCGTATTCTCATTGGTCACGAGGTGCGCACTTAGAGAGAGGCTTTTGATGCGCTCCGCGCCTGGAAAATTCACGCCCGACCACGCCATGACTGTTGCAAGGTCGGGAATCGTCAGTTCGGCATCGCCGGATAGGAAGGCATGTGTCGCAAGGTTGGCGACGCCTTGGAAGCGCCCCTGGAAAATGTCGGATACGATAACGCCGGATGCGTTGCCGCTTCCGCCTGCGAGGAGCAGGAGAGGCTGCGCCGAATTGAAATCGAGGGAAAGCTTGCGGCCGTTGAGTTCGCCCCTGGCTTTGATTTCCATGCCTCGGGAAAGCCAGGGCCAGTGGAGGTCCCCTTCGATGGCGGCAAATCGCGCGGTGCGACCGCTCGAGACGTCCGAAATTTCGAGAGTTCCGTTGGTGATGCGGACCTCCCCCATAGGAGCGTCGGCATCTGCGGCGAGCAGCTGGCCGCTGGCGTCGGGTTTTGCTTCACGCACCGCCCGGCTCAAAAGTCCGTCATTCGTCCAATCAAGCCGCCCGTCCGGCTCCCGCAGCACGTAGATTTGCGGATCGGTGAGGCGGAAATCCTTGAATTCGGGCTGCCCGATCAGGGTTTGAAGGAGGTCGAACGAGGCGGACAGGCGCGCGACGCGGCCGAGCACCCGCTCGCCGCCGTCCACCGGCTTGCGGATGGTGATGTCGCGGAGCGTAATCCTCGGCTCAGGCCAGAACCGGATGTCCGGAGATCCTTCGATCGTAACGTCGTGGCCCGTCCATTCGGCCACGGCCTCCTCCATGCCTGCCCGCACCAGGGTCGAGGAGATCAGGAAGGGAGCGACGATCTGGAAAAGGGCGAAGAGGCCCAAACCTGCGAGAGCGCCGATCAGCAGATTGCGGATCCGCCGGCTGAGCGGGCGCTTCAGGTGTTTTGGCAGATTTTTGATCCCCAGGGTCAGCATGTTCCACGCGAATATAGGAAATGGCAAGGTCGCGCAAATCTGCGCCTTCTTGCCCGGCACTCCTCTTTATCATGCAGTGCAGCATGTTATACAGACCAAGGCAATTCAGCTTGAATTCAAGTCTGAGAGGCTATGGCAAGAGCTCGTTTGGTCAGACGGCTCTCTGGGATGGAGGAATGGGAATGGCCAACCAACAGCCGCTGTGGAGTCCTTCGCAGGAAGCCCAGCAGAAGACCCCGCTTTTTCACTTTATCGATTGGTGCGGCGAGCGCCATGGGAAGAGCTTTGCGGATTATGACGCATTTTACGCCTGGTCGATTGCCGAGCGGGAGGCGTTCTGGTCCGCAGTCTGGGATTATTGCGGCGTAAAGGGCGAGCGTGGGGAGCGTTCGCTTGTGGATGGCGACGATATGCTCGCAGCCCGGTTCTTTCCCGATGCGACGCTGAATTTTGCAGAAAACCTTTTGACCGGCACCGGCGCGGGCGATGCACTTGTCTTTCGCGGAGAGGACAAAGCGAGCGACCGCTGGTCCTGGGATAGGCTCCACGCGGAAGTTTCCCGCCTGCAGCAGGCGTTCAAGGCTCTCGGCATCGAGAAAGGCGACCGGATTGCGGCGATGATGCCCAACATGCCGGAGACCGTGGCCTGCATGCTGGCGGCGACCTCTATCGGCGCGATCTGGTCCTCCTGTTCCCCGGATTTCGGCGAGCAGGGCGTTCTCGACCGTTTCGGCCAGATCGAACCCAAGCTCTTCATCACCTGCGACGGCTATTGGTATAACGGCAAACGTCAGGATGTCGCTGCCAAGGTGAAGGCGGTGTCCCTGGCGCTGAAGACACCGGTCTTGGTCATTCCCTATGCCGGAGATGCCCCGGCGCTCGCCGCCTCGCTTTCCGACGGGCGCACGCTCGGTGAATTTACTGCGCCCTATGAGGCGAAATCGGTCGAGTTCGAACCGCTGCCTTTCTCGCATCCGCTCTACATCCTTTTCTCGTCCGGTACGACCGGCGTGCCGAAATGCATTGTCCACTCGGCAGGCGGCACGCTTCTGCAGCATTTGAAGGAACATCGCCTTCACTGCAGTTTGGAGCCCGCGGAGAAACTGTTTTATTTCACCACCTGCGGCTGGATGATGTGGAACTGGCTGGTCTCCGGCCTCGCCGTCGGTGCCACGCTCTGCCTCTTCGACGGCTCGCCCTTCGCGCCGGACGGCAATGTTCTCTTCGACTATGCGCAGGACGAGAAATTTGCCGTATTCGGAACCTCGGCAAAATATATCGACGCGGTCCGCAAGGGCGGCATCCTCCCGAAGGAGACCCACGATCTCCAGAACTTGCGGTTGATCACCTCGACCGGCTCTCCGCTTTCGCCGGAAGGCTTTTCCTTCGTTTACGAAGGCATCAAAAGTGACGTGCATCTTGCGTCCATATCCGGCGGCACGGATATCGTCTCATGTTTTGTACTCGGCAATCCGTTGAAGTCCGTTTGGCGGGGCGAAATCCAGGGATCCGGACTGGGTCTGGCGGTCGATGTATGGAATGACGACGGCGAGCCGGTGCGCGGGGAAAAAGGGGAGCTCGTCTGCACCAAGGCCTTCCCTTCCATGCCGATCATGTTCTGGAACGACCCCGACGGCAGGAAATACCGCGCGGCCTATTTTGAGCGGTTCGAGAACATCTGGTGTCATGGTGATTTCGCCGAATGGACCGAACATGGCGGCATCATCATCCATGGCCGCTCCGATGCCACTCTCAATCCGGGCGGCGTGCGCATTGGCACTGCCGAAATCTACAATCAGGTCGAACAGATGGAGGAGGTCGCGGAAGCCATCTGTATCGGCCAGGATTGGGAGGACGATGTGCGGGTCGTCCTCTTCGTGCGTCTGTCCGATGGCCGGCAGCTCGATGACGATCTCGTCAAGGCGATCAAGGCCCGGATTCGCACCGGTGCCTCGCCGCGGCATGTGCCTGCCAAGGTCATCCAGGTTGCCGACATCCCGCGCACCAAGTCCGGGAAGATCGTCGAATTGGCCGTGCGTGACGTGGTTCATGGCCGCCCGGTCAAGAACAAGGAAGCACTCGCAAATCCGGAAGCGCTCGATCTTTTTGCCGGTTTGGCAGAGCTTGAGAACTGAGAATATCCCGCTGGAAGCCGCTGATGTGTATCATGACAACTCATCAGAAATCAGGTTTCCCAAAAGTGGGCACCGTTTACCGGCTGTTAAGTCGAAATGCTCAAGAGTGGCGCAATAGGGACTCATCCGGTGTATGAAGACGCGTAGCCGCGAGCTTTTATGGACATGATGTCTCCACCAACCCTCGTTGGACAGCATTTAAATTTAAAGGCAGCTTTTGCTGCCTTTCTTTTGGCCGTTCCTGCAGCTCAAGATTGCGGCAATAACTATTGCAATCTGTTGAGCGAGCGCGACACCAGCGCCACCGGGACCAATCCGGCGAGAATGATGATGATTGCGGCGACGGAGGAATCCTCTATCCGGGCGCGCGATGCATCCTCGTAGACAAGCGTTGCCAGCGTGTTGAAATTGAAGGGTCGGAGCAGGATCGTTGCCGACAGTTCCTTCATTGTCTCGATGAACACGAAGAGAGCGGCTGTCAGCATGGCGGGGTGCATGTTGGGGAGCAGCACCGACCAGAGCGTCTGCCGCCGGTTGCGGCCAAGGGCACGCGCAGCCATGTCGAGATGTGGCGAGAGTTTTTGAAAACCGGCGTCCAGATTGCCCTCCGCCATGGCCATGAAACGAACGGTGCACGCATAGACGATCGCAAAGCCGGTGCCGGAAAGCAGCAGGCCAGTCGAAATCCCCACGCTCTCCCGCAGGATTCCGTCCAATGCATTGTCGAAGGCTGCAAGCGGAACCAGCACGCCCATTGCAAGGACGGTGCCCGGTATCGCGTAACCAAGCGAGGCGAGCCGGTTCGACAAGGCAACGAGCCCGGACCGTTCGCTGCGTGCCGCGTAGGAAAGGATAAAGCCGAGAGCAACGGAGCAGAGAGCAGTCGCCGTAGAGACGGTAATGCTGTTCCATAGCGCATCAAGGAGGCGGGGATCGGCAAAGTCCTCGATCCGCGCCAGCGCGAAGCGGCCCTGCACCACGAATGGAAGGCAGAAGCCGATGGTGACGGGCAGGGCACAGAAGACCGCCGCAAGCCAGCCTCTTGCGCCAGTCAGCCGTGGCCGCATTGCCGTGTCGGCGAGCGTGGTTGTCCTGTTGCCGGAAAAGCGCTGCTGGCGTCGGGCTGCTCGTTCGACGAGGATCAGGATCGAGACGACCAACAGCATCACCGCGGCGATCTGCGCTGCGCCGGAAAGACTGCCGCGGTTCAGCCAGGTGTCGTAGATGGAGAAAGTGAGAGTGTTGACGCCGAGAAATTCCACCGCCCCGATATCGTTCAGCGTTTCCATCATGACGAGCGTCAGCCCAATCATGATCGCGGGTCGCGCCATGGGAATCTGCACCTGAAAGAATACCCGAAGCGGGCCGGCGCCAAGGGTGCGGGCGACATCGGCCGCCGCCCGGCCTTGCATCATGAACATCGACCGGCAGGCCAGATAGACATACGGATAGAGGACGGAAGAGAGCACCAGCACCGCTCCACCCAGCGAACGAATATCTGGAAACCAGTATTCGCGGGCAGTCTGGTAACCGAAGATCTGCCTGTACCAGGTCTGCAGCGGCCCGGTGAAATCGAGGAACTCTCCGAAAGCGTACGCGGCAAGATATGAAGGAATAGCCAGCGGCAGCACCAGGGCGGCCGAGAGAAGCCGGCGGAAGGGGAAGTCAAAACTCGCAACCAGCCAGGCAGTGAGGACGCCAAAAGACGCGGTCACCAAACCAGTCAGAAGCAGAAGCCGCAGCGTGCGGCCGGTTGCGCGCGGCACGACATTGGCGATGATGTGCTGCCAGGTTCCATCCTCGCCGGAGACGGCAATCCATAAGATGGCGAGGATCGGCCACGCGATCACGGTGGCCACCCCCATGGCGGTCCACGAGAGCGGTCGGCGCGGCTGCCGCGCTTTCCGCCCCGGCATGGCGGGTGTCGTCGAAACCTGCAAGCTCTACTCCTCTTTCAAAGAGGAGTGCTAATCATCGGACAGTCAGTTCGCAAGCACTCGCGGCGAAGGGAAGGTAATTTCCACCAGTGTGCCTTCGTTCGGAGCCGACGTGATCGAGAAGGAGGCGCGGTTTGCGTCCACCATCGCTTTGGTGAGCGGCAGGCCGAGGCCGGTGCCGTCGCCGCGCTTGCGGGTGCCGCCCGCCACCTGGCGGAACGGCTTCATGGCGAGTTCGAGTTCCGGGCGCGTCATGCCGATGCCCGTATCGCGAATGCGAAGCACCACGTTGCCATTGGCTTCATAGGCCGTCGATACGACGATTTGCCCGCCCGAAGGCGTGAAGCGGATGGCATTGGACAGGATGTTGAGGACGATCTGCTTCACGGAGCGGAGATCGGCGACGACCTGCGGCACGGCATGCGAAAGCGCGGTGCGGATAATGACGCGTTGGCTGTTTGCCTGCGGCTGCACCAGAGATACGGCCTCGGAAACCGTTTCGTTAAGACCAACGGCGATGAAATCGAGTTCCATCTCGCCCGCCTCGATCTTCGAAATATCAAGCAGGTCGTTGACGATGTCGAGCACGTGCCGCCCGGAACGGCCGATGTCGTTGGCGTATTCCACGTAACGTGGATGGCCGATCGGCCCGAAACGTTCTGTCGCCATCATGTCCGCAAATCCGATGATCGCGTTGAGTGGCGTGCGGATTTCGTGGCTTACATGCGCAAGGAACTCGCTCTTGTGCGCGTTCGCGGTCTCGGCGGAGCGCTTCGCCGTACGCAGCTCTTCCTCGGTGCGTTTCCACTGGGTGATGTCGCGTATGACCGCGCAATAGCCGTTGGACGAAGTGAGCTTGCCGATCGTCATGAAGAGCGGCAGGAAGCCGCCGGACGCTTCCCGGCCGATCACCTCCCGGCCGTCATTCAGGACGCTGGCTACACCGTGGCCGGATAGCCCGCCAAGATAGTCGAGGATGGCGCGCTGGCTTTCATGGGCGAAGAGGGTCACGAAGGGTTTGCCGTCGATCTCTTCGTTGTCGTAGTTAAAAAGCCCGCTTGCGGCACGGTTGAGCGAGCGGATGTCGCCTTCGGCACCAATGATCACCACCCCGTCGGTTGCCGTCTCCAGAATGGCGCGCAGTTCCTCCACCTCGACCTGCAGTTTGGCGAGCTGATCGGCCGGACGACGGGGACGCAAGGGGATGATTTCTGCCGCATCGGTGCTATCAGATATCGCGCTTTCCGCGACGACCGGCATCAGCGCCAGCATCAGGGCGGTCGAATCGCCCCAGCGGACCGACTGCAGCCGTGCCGTCACCGGGACTACGGCATCGTCCGAACGCACGACGACCATGCCGCCTGCCTCCGCCGTCTTGCCCTCGAGATCCTGGCGTTGCAGAAGCGCGTCCAGGCCGCCAACTTCAACCAGTTCGTCAAGCGAGGCATAGCCGGTCAGTCTGAGGAATTCCGGGTTGCCGTGGATCAACTGGTCGCCGTTGTGGATAAGCAGTGCAACGGGCATCTGATCGACGATCTCCGCCGAAAGTCCGATCCGCTCGCGCACCGGGATCATCCGATTGAGAAGTTCGCGGTCGGAAAGCTCCAGCCCCGGGCCGATCGCCTCCTCTTCGCTGCCGTCGACGGGTTCATCCTCCGTCTCGGCGGCGCTCTGGTTCGGTTCATCGGCAATCGGGGCCTGGTCATCGGAGGCATCTTCTGCCGCTGCGACAGGTTGCTCTTCGATCACATCAGGTGTTTCCGGCAGATTTGCCGGCGGCGTATCGATGCTGTCCTGCTGGATAACGTCGCGCTTTTCATCCTGCGAGAGTTCCGCATCCTGAGCGGGATCGATGGCAAAGGGTTCGGTTTCGGCTGCTTCGGAAGCGGGTGGGGCGATCGGTGGTTCCGGCGCCTTTTCTTCGATACGCCGGTCGATGAAGCTGTCGAGCTGGCGGGCAATCTCGCGAAAGGCGGCCTGTTCGACGGGAGTCAGCCGCTCCCGGCCCGTGGAACGGTGTTCCTCAAGCTGGATGACCTTGTCGGAATAACGGCGGCCGGGATTTTCCACGATTCGAAGCGCCGGCTTTTCGCCTTCGGGCCAGTCGAGCAACGAAGGGGCCTGCCTGCCGGACAGCGATACCGGC
Source organism: Neorhizobium alkalisoli (assembly GCF_002968635.1). Classification (GTDB taxonomy): domain Bacteria; phylum Pseudomonadota; class Alphaproteobacteria; order Rhizobiales; family Rhizobiaceae; genus Neorhizobium; species Neorhizobium alkalisoli. Next base: position 358,140 of record NZ_PVBN01000001.1, read on the forward strand.
TTCGGCTCATCGGCGGGCTGATCGTCCCCGGCGACTGTGACTTCGGTTTCGGCGGGTTCCTCAGCGGTCTCCGCCACGTCGTCGACGGGGCTTTGCTCGTCTGCAGCCGAAACGGCAGGCGCGCTTTGCACGCCGGCCTCTTCCGGCTGGACCGGCGACTCATCGTTTTCCAGCTCGAAGACGGTCGGCGAACCGGAGGATTGAGATATCGTATCCTCCGCCGGACCGGCCACATCTTCCGGCAGGTTGGGCGTGAGGGTCAGGCCGATGGCATTCGGATCTTCCGCCGCATCGCCGATGCGCACGATGCCGAAACCTCGAAAACCGTCGAATTCCCGGGTGCGGGTATAGGTGGGCAGAGCCGCGAGATCGACAGGCACCACAAGCGACGTGCCCTCGACGGGCCACCAGATCGTCTTGCCCGACCAGGTATCGCGTTTGTTGAGCAACTCGGAGATCTTGCCGTCCGGATCGAGGCCGAAGAGAGCGGCTAGATCGCCAAAGCCCATGCCGTTGATGTTGGCGGCATTCGGGCCGACCGCATCGGCGAATTCACTGGAAACCTCGCTGAACCGGCCGGTCGCATCGATCTTCCATACGAATCGGATCGCGCGTCCGTCGCGGCGGAACACGAAGCCGGCTGGATCCTGCGTCGAGGCTTCGTCGGTCGTCGCAACGGGTTCGGGCTCAGCGGGAACGCTGATTTCGGGCTCGACAACCGCTGCCGGCACGGCATCGCTCGTCTCTTCGGCAAGCGCCTCATCGTTTTGGTTGTCGCCAAATGCATGCGCGGAAATTTCCGACACTTCATCTGTCTGAAGCGAGATTTCCTCCTCCAGTTCTTCCGTGTCCTCGATTTCGGAGACGGCGGCGATCACATCCTCGAAACCGGCGGCAGGCACGGCCTCCACCGTGAAATCCTCGTCAGGTTCATCGGCGTTGGAAACGGACGCCTCGTTCGTATCTGTTTCACCTGCATGAGCCGCTGCGTTCACCGGCTTGAGGCCATCGTCAATGGCAGTCCGGTCTTGCGCGTTGGTTTCGACGGTAAACAGAAGATTTAATGCGGGCTCGTCGGAAAGCCGGCCGATGGCGGCCGGCAGATAGCCCTTGGCTGTCGGAATCGGTCGCTTGACCAGCCGGCTCGGGTCGTTGCCGGCCATGCTCGCCAGCATCCTTGCCGTCTGACTGGAAATGCCGAGGCCGGCAAACTTTGCGGAAGCGGCAAGCACCTCACCGTCCTTGTCAAGCACTGCCATATGCGTGTCCGGGTCGTCGAAACCTTCGATCATTCGTACGGCACGGGCTGAAAGGGAAAGGCGAGACTTTTCAACGGGTGCGCTGAAGAGCACCGCCGTTTCCCCCTGGATCCGGATGAGCTCGCAGGCAGCCTGGATAGGTACGCGCTGGAATCCGGAGGCTATGCGGATCATGAGATGGCGAACATCGCCGGCCGCGCCGAGCTGGCGTGCCGCCGTCTCTATCTGACGGAAGGCGATGTCATTGCGGTTCGGCCCCTGATCGAGAAAGTCATAGATGGAATCAAAGCCGAAAAGATCGGCGCCACGGCCGTTGCACCACAACGGGTCCATTCTATCCCGGGAAAACAGGATGATCGCTTCACCCGCCGCAAAACGATCGCGCACATGTTCGTGCACGGCGATGTCGATGAACGGGTATTGGACTGCGGACATAGGCGGAACCTGCAGAGTCAATTTAACCGCATTTCTGCGGCGTTTAACGGATTATTAATAACTCCCCCCCGCCTGCCGGTCGAGAGCGGCGCTTCTCAAACCGCTGATAGGGTTAATTTCGAAATTTTCATTGTGCGGTGCACAATATATTGCAATGCACAATGGAATGGGTTATATAAGAGGCATCACATCTTCGGATCTGCCGAAGAAAACGCCAACGAGGACCAGAAACGATGGCATACAAGACAGACGACATCTTTTCCTTCTCCGCTTTCGATCCGGCCAAGCTCACCGAGAGCTTCCGCGAGTTTGCTGAAAAGGGCGGCGCCCAGTCACGCGACGCTTATGCTAAGATGAAAACCGCCGCTGAGGAAGCTACCAAGACGGTGGAATCCACACTGCAGTCGGCCCAGGCAGGTTCGGTAGAACTCGGCCTTAAGGCTATCGACGCGTGGCGTACCAATACCGACCTGTCGCTGTCCCACATGGAGGCGCTGCTCGGCGTCAAGTCCGTGTCGGAGCTTTTCGAGCTGCAGACCGCCTTCATCCGCAAGCAGGCCGAAGTTACGGTCGAGCAGGCCAAGTCCATTCAGGATGCAGCCCGCAAGCTCGCCGAAAATGTCTCGCAGCCGAGCAAGGTCGCGGCCGAAAAGGTTATCGCGACTTTCAAGGTCGCCTGATTTCTACGCGCTGATTTCAAGAAGAGGGCTGGAGCAGGTTCCGGCCCTCTTCTATTTGAAGAAGGGACTTGCAAAACGAGTCCGATCACCGTATGTGACCCGAAATACCGCTTTGGCGGTTTTTGTGCGGTTGTAGCTCAGTTGGTTAGAGCGCAGGTTTGTGGCACCTGAGGTCGGAGGTTCGAGACCCCCCAACCGTACCATTTCTATTCAAGACAAGTCGATCGCCGGGAGAGGCCTTATCTCGACTGGAGCAGCTCTCTCAGTCTTATTTCGGCTGGCCGAAAAACGCTAAACGGACAAATTCTTCGGACATTCGACGGTTTCTGGATGCCTCGCCCTTGTATGGTCCGGAAACGGACACAATCTTGTGCACTGCACTATCAGGTCTTGTCACAATTGCTGACATGCCTATGTTTGTGGCAGCAGGTGCCCAAAATTTTGGACATCTGCGTCTTGGGCTTTGGCCCCCTTCACCTGTTCGCCCTGCGCGACAGGCCTTTTTAGAAGGAGTCATGAGGATGACAATTTCCATCAATAATTTCGCATCTGCGAACGGAACTACGCTTTCTCCGCAGCACATCGCCTCCGCAGTTGCCGAAGCCCGACGTGCGATGGGCTATAGTATCGACGAACTTGCCGTCACGACCGGCCTCGTCAGCGATGAGATCCTCCGTGTCGAAAATGGCATGGATGCGGATCCGGCAAAATTGAAACGCATTGCCGCAGCCCTGCAGGTTCCGGTTTCCACCTTCTTGCTTACCTGATGTTCAGGTGTCCGGCCGCTTCGGCGGCCGGTCCTCTTTCTTCCATCCGCGGAATAGTCCGTGGAGCCGCTTCCCTCCTTCAAGGTCGATGCACCGACTACACGAAGATGTGTCGCTCCTCGTCGACCAGTTCCTTCAGAAAATCCACCACGGTGCGCAGACGTATCAGGTCGCGCGTGGTTTCATGATATGTGGTCCAATAGGAGCGCCGGATGACGATATCCGACAGCACGCGCCTCAGTTCGGAAGATTGCCGCGCCACGTAGTCGTGCAGAATGCCGATGCCGGCGCCTGACCGCACGGCTTCCGTCTGCCCGATCGCGCTCGATATCTCGAAACTTGCATCCCAGTCGCGCATTACCTCGCCGGTGAAATTGAGCGAGGGGGAAAAAATCAGGTCTTCCACGTAACCGATGCGGGGATGCGCTCTCAATGCTTCGACGGTTTCTGGTGTCCCGGCCTGGTCGAGATAGCTTTTGGAGGCATAGAGGCCCAACGTGTAGTCGGTAAGTTTCGATGAGACGAGCCGGCCCTGTTCCGGCCGCTCGATCGTGATGGCGATATCCGCCTCCCGCTGGGACAGCGAGAAGGAGCGCGGCACCGGCACGAGTTGCAGCTTCAGGTCCGGATGCCGGCGGGTCAATCGTCCGAGCCGCGATGCCAGGAACGAGACACCGAATCCGTCCGGCGCACCGATCCTCACCGTCCCCGCGACTGCTGTGTCTATCCGTCCCGTACTCGCCTGTGCTGCGAGCATTTCCGTTTCCATGCGCTCGGCGGCCCGGAAGAAGATCTCGCCTTCCGCAGTCAATTCGCAGCCATTGGTGCGGCGGATAAGCAGCCGCGTCCGCAGGTCTTCTTCCAGTGCGGTCACCCGCCGCCCCAATGTGGCGTGGTTGATGCCGAGCCGCCGGGAGGCTGCAAGGATCTGGCCGCTTCGCGCAACGGCAAGGAACATGCGCACATCGTCCCAGTTCATGGCTTGCTGCGCATCATGACGGGTTCGACATCGACAAGCGTGAGAGACGTCACCATGTTCATCGTCCCATCCTTGTATTTCAGGAAATGCGGCGTCTGCAGGTGCGCCTCATAGGCTTCCCGGCTTTCATAGACCTCAAGGATGCGGATTCTGTGCGGACTGTCCTTGAAGGCGACCGCATTCAGGGAAAGGACGCCAGCTTCCAGCGAAATCGATGCCTCGATCTCCTCGGCCAGAAGTGCGCAATAGGCGTCAAGCTGAGCCGGATCGACCTCAAGCTCTGCCATTCTGAGGACATGTTTCCCGCTCATTCATAGGCCTCCTCTTATTGAGTTGTCTTGTCCGTCGCGGTGCCCGCCCCAAGTCCCAAGAAGCTTGAGAGAAAGCGCCGGTTCAATGATCGGGCTTTAATTTCCGCACAACGGTTGCTTATCTCGGCTCATTGATTTGTGCAAATTGAAGTGTGATTGTTCGCCATCCAAAAAAACAGGAGGAGCATCCCATGCGTGAGATCGGGCATTTCATTGGCGGCAAGCACGTCGCCGGCACCAGCGGCCGGACCGCGGACGTTTTCAACCCGGCGACCGGTGAGGTCCAGGCGAAGGTCTCTCTCGCCAGCGTTTCGGAACTTCGTGCCGCTGTCGAGAATGCCAAGGCAGCGCAGCCCAAATGGGCGGCAACCAATCCGCAGCGTCGCGCCCGCGTCTTCTTCAAATTCGTCGAATTGCTGAACAAGCACATGGACGAGCTTGCCGAACTGCTCTCCCAGGAACACGGCAAGACGGTCGAGGACTCGAAAGGCGACATCGTGCGCGGTCTTGAGGTCTGCGAATTCGTCTGCGGCATCCCGCATCTGCAGAAGGGTGAGTTCACCGAAGGCGCCGGCCCTGCGATCGACATGTATTCGATGCGCCAGCCCGTCGGCATCGGCGCCGGCATCACGCCGTTCAACTTCCCGGCCATGATCCCGATGTGGATGTTCGCCCCGGCGATCGCCTGCGGTAACGCCTTTATCCTGAAGCCGTCCGAACGCGATCCGTCCGTGCCGCTGCGCCTTGCCGAACTGATGATCGAGGCAGGTCTGCCGGCCGGCATCCTGAATGTCGTCAACGGTGACAAGGCTGCTGTCGACGCGATCCTGACCGATCCGGATATCGGTGCAGTTACCTTTGTCGGCTCCACGCCGATTGCGCGCTACGTCTACGGCACGGCGGCGATGAACGGCAAGCGTGCTCAGTGCTTCGGTGGCGCCAAGAACCACATGATCATCATGCCGGACGCTGACATGGACCAGGCGGTCAACGCCCTGATGGGTGCGGGCTACGGTTCTGCCGGCGAGCGTTGCATGGCGATTTCCGTTGCCGTTCCGGTTGGCGAGGAAACGGCCGACCTTCTGGTCGAAAAACTCGCGCCCAAGATCGAGTCGCTGCGCATCGGCCCCTATACGGACGACAAGGCCGACATGGGGCCGGTCGTCACCAAGGAGGCACATGCCCGCATCAATGGCCTGATCGACCGCGGTGTTGAAGAAGGTGCCAAGCTGGTCGTGGATGGCCGTGGCTTCAAGCTGCAGGGCTATGAGGACGGCTATTTCGTGGGCGGCACGTTGTTCGACCACGTCACGCCGGAGATGGATATCTACAAGACGGAGATATTCGGGCCGGTACTGTCGGTCGTTCGTGCCAAGAGTTACGAGGATGCGCTCTCGCTTCCGATGAAGCACGAATACGGCAACGGCGTTGCCATCTACACCCGTGACGGCGATGCTGCCCGCGATTTTGCAAGCCGCGTCAATATCGGCATGATCGGCATCAACGTGCCCATCCCGGTTCCGCTCGCCTATCACTCTTTCGGCGGCTGGAAGGCTTCGAGCTTCGGAGACCTCAATCAGCACGGCACGGATTCGATCAAGTTCTGGACCAAGACAAAGACGATCACCGCCCGCTGGCCGTCCGGCATCAAGGATGGAGCCGAATTCGTCATGCCGACGATGAAGTAGGCGAAAAGTCAGTTCAACGTGTCAACGGGCCTCTTCGGAGGCCCGTTTCCGTTTATGACGATTTGAATCGGCGCCCTTACCTGTAGTTGAAATGACAACTGTTCACCTTAAGATGCTTCTGGATTCGGCCAAATCGAATCTGAAGGGTTCAACGGGGATATTGTTTCATGGAATTTCAGGCGAAACCTCCGGTGGAGGCGGGAAAATTCGAGCGCGCATCCTTCACCGGCAATGCCAGCGAATATTTCGGCATCTGGATCGTCAACGTTCTTTTGACGATCATTACCTTGGGCATCTATTCCGCCTGGGCAAAAGTGCGACGTAAGCGCTATTTCAACGGCAATACCGTCATTCTCGGACGGGCCTTCGAATATCACGCCACCGGCAAGCAGATATTTATCGGACGCGTGATCGTTTTTGCCTTCCTGATCGTGGTCAACCTGCTTACCGCCATCAACCCGCTGTTCTCGGCTGTGACGACCGTCCTGATCCTCGTCGCCTTGCCCTGGCTGATCATGCGCGGCCTGCGCTTCAATGCCCGCGTCACGAGCTATCGCAACGTGCGCTTCGATTTTGTGGGCTCGGCAGGTGGTGCCTTCGTGGCCATCATGCTCGGCAGCATCGTGGCCTTCATTTCCCTCGGTATCCTTGCTCCGTTGGCAAGCCGCTGGAGTTGGCGTTACGTCTTCAACAACCTTCGTTATGGTGACCGGGCATTTTCGACGGATCCCTCTTTGGGGTCGCTCTATCGCGTCTGGATTCTGCCGGCACTGATGTTCCTCTTCGGAGCCTTTGTTTCCACGGCCATTATCATATCCATCGCGGTCGCTTCGGGGGCGCTCTCGGGCGGCGATGGGGTATCAAGCGAAGAGACGATCGGCAGGTTTGCATTTGCCGCGTTCCCGGCCGTCGTTCTTGCCTTTCTCCTTTACGGCCTTGCCGGCCTCTTCTATCGTGCGGGCGTGCGCAATGTGGCCTGGTCGGCAGCAAAACTGGACGGCCGTCACGAACTGCTGAGCGATCTCTCCCGGTGGCGTTTCGCCTGGATTGCAATTTCCAACGTCATCGTCACGATCTTTACGCTCGGACTGATGCGTCCCTGGGCGGCGGTACGCCTGGCGAGGTATGTCAACGAGCACACAGGCATCCGCATCCATGGAGACCCTGGCCAAGTCATGTCGTCGATCGAGGCGACAGGTGCGGCGATCAGCGCCGAGTACATGGATATGGAAGGTTTCGATTTTGGCTTCTGATCCTGCCGTCATAGCGAGGGGCGAATGGCATCCCGCCAATTCGAGCCACGCGACACCGTCCGTCCTGCGGGCCGAGAATGGCCGGCTGGTTGCGGAAGGGGAGGGGACGGTACTTGCGATGGCGGTCCCGGAAAGGGTGGAGATCAGCCCGAGAGTGGGGTCGATTCCCCGGCGTTTGACCTTTCCCGACGGTTCGGTGCTGGAAACGCGCGACAACGATGCGATCGATGCTTATCTGCGCACTCAGCGGGGTGCGCGCAGCGGTTTTGTTCATCGCCTCGAGCAGTTCCATCCGCGTCTGATCGCCATCACCATCGCGGTCATCGTGCTGGCTGCCTCCATCTATCGTTTCGCTTTGCCGGCACTTGTGGAAGTCGCGATCCTCGTGACTCCACCCTTCGTGCCTGAGATGATCGGTTCGGGCACGCTTGCCTCGCTTGACAAAACCGTCTTGAAACCAACGGAACTGCCGGAAGCGGAGCGGCAGGCGATCTCCGAAGGGTTTGAAAAACTGGCCGCTCATTCAGAAGGCGGCAAACAGGCCTATACCCTGAATTTCCGCGATGGGGGGGTGATTGGCCCGAATGCCTTGGCCCTTCCCGATGGAAACCTCATTCTGACCGATGATCTGGTGAAGCTTGCCGCGGGCGACCGCGAGATGATCCTTGGCGTACTCGGCCACGAGATTGCCCATGTGGAAGGGGAGCACAGTCTCCGCCAGCTTTATCGCGTTGCCGGTGTCGCGGCGCTGGTCATGCTGATCGCCGGGGATGTCGGATCCGGCGTCGAGGACATCCTCACGCAAGGGGGCGCCTTGGTGGCGCTGTCCTATTCGCGCTCGGCAGAGGCGGAAGCCGATCGCCGATCGGTCGAATTCATGAATGCTGCCGGCTACGATCCGGCGGCGCTCGCCCGCTTCTTCGCGCTTCTGGAGGAAAAGCTTGGCGATCACGGTGATACGAGCATGTTGTCGAGCCATCCGGGCACGCCGCAGCGCCAGCAGGATATCCGCAAATATTCGCAAGAGCTAAAAAGTCGGTCTGGCGCAAGGTAGCCGTGTTTCATAGCGGACTGTTGACGTCTGTGAAGACTGATCTAATTTAGCTCGCTGAGTAGGAGTGGGAGTTCATGGTATACGAGTGGGATGCAAGGCGCGCCCGCCGCGCGTATTTGGCCAAAATGGGCATCAGTTTGCTTGTGGTCCTGGCGGCATTGGCAGTACCGGCTTGGCTCGCCGTTTCGATGGCAAGCTAAATTCCAATACAAGCTTATTTCACTGAACCGTCGCCAATGCGGAATAACAGCCGCATCGTGCGAGAAATCGACATGTAAGCGGGAGGCTGCCGATCGATCGCGGCATAGCCGGCTTCGGTCAGTGAAAAGAGCCGTTCGGATTTGCCGTCGCGATGGACGATATACTGCATGTTCAGTGCCCGGTTCAGGGCTGGTGTCATGTCGCTTGTCCAAGCTATCTGCGAGGCCGGAACGCGGGAAGCGCCTGCTTCATAGAGGATCGTCAGGACGATGTGCAGATCGCGCGAAAGCATGGAATATTCTGTCACGGAACGCGAAGACTGACCAGCGGGTCTCCGGGCGCGTTATCCCGACAATGACAAAAGCCGGCGTCGAAGCCGGCTTTTGTTTTGTTGTGGCCTCTAGGGCGAGGTTTGGCTGAACTCAGCTCTCGGGACCTTCGTTGAAAGCGACCTTGTCGACGAGTTCGGAGGCCTTCTTGCGGTTGGCGGCGATGTCGGCAAGCGACAGCGTATCCGGCTTGATCGGCCCGAAAGCCTTCACGATGCTCGAAGGTTCGGCACCCGGCGTAACCGGATATTCGAATACCTGCTCGGCATAGATCTTCTGGGCGTTGCCGGAAGCCAGGAATTCCATCAGCTTGACCGCATTGGCCTTGTTTGGCGCGTTCTTGGCGAGCGCCATGCCTGAAATGTTGACATGCGTGCCGCGATCAGCGGAGTTCGGGAAGATGATCTTGATTGCCTCGGCCCACTTCTTTTGCTCCGGCTCCTTCTCGTTCGTCTGCATGAGGCCGACATAATAGGTGTTGCCAAGCGCGATATCGCATTCACCGGCAAGGATTGCCTTGGCTTGATCGCGGTCGCCGCCGCTCGGCTTGTGGGCGAGGTTGTTCTTCAGGCCCTTCAGCCATGTTTCCGTATAGGCTTCGCCATGAACGGCGACCATCGAGGCGAACAGGCCGATATTGTAGGAGTGTTGGCCGTCGCGAATGCAGATCTTGCCTTTCCACTTCGGATCGGCCAGTTCCTCATAGGTGATTGCCGTTTGGGTGACGCGCTCCTTTGAGGCGTAGACGACGCGGCCGCGCGTCGTCAGTCCGAACCACTCGCCTGCAGGATCACGAAGATTGGCCGGAATATCCTTGCTGATGGTCGCGTTGTCCGTAACGGCCTGGGTAACGCCGCCTTCCTTGGCTTCCGTCAAGCGGGCGATGTCAACGGTCATGATCACGTCGGCCGGCGAATTGGCGCCTTCGGCACGGATGCGCTCGACGAGCCCCTTGTCGAGGAAGAGCACATTGGTCTTGATGCCGGTTTCCTTGGTGAACGCGTCGAGCAGCGGCTTGATCAATTCCGGCTGACGATATGAGTATATGTTCACCTCGCCATCGGCCCATGCCGTTGAGGCTGTGGCGAGCACGGATGCACCCAGAAGTGCAAGGAGCCGAAGGGGGCTGCGGATAGGCATCGAAAAATCCTCCTGAGGTTGTTTGTTGACGACCAAAGTCATGTTCTCAATCCGGCGTCAATGGGGGAGTTTCAGGCAGGTGAGAAAACTTGATCACAATTTCCTTATTTTGGAATTGTTCAAAACTAGGGAAGTCTCTATATAGGGTAGGTACGAGTCTTGGGAGACCAGCATGCGTTTGACCAAACAGACGAACTACGCAGTACGAATGCTCATGTATTGCGCCGCTAATGAGGGCCGCCTGAGCCGCATCCCGGAGATCGCCCGGGCCTATGGGGTCTCCGAACTTTTCCTGTTCAAGATCCTGCAGCCGCTCAACAAGGCTGGTTTGGTCGAAACCGTGCGCGGCCGCAACGGCGGTGTGAGGCTTGGCCGCAGCGCTGATCGCATCACTCTCTTTGATGTCGTCAAAGTCACTGAAGACAGCTTCGCGATGGCCGAATGTTTCGAGGATGGCGTCGCCGAATGCCCGCTCGTCGATAGCTGCGGCCTGAATTCGGCGCTTCGCAAGGCGCTCAATGCGTTCTTCGATGTACTTGCCGACTACACGATCGATGACCTGGTGAAGGCCCGCCCGCAGATCAACTTCCTGCTCGGTATCGACACGCATATGCCGAAGATCGTAGCGCCGGCTGCCTGATTCCGATTGCTTGCTGTTTCAAGGGCGTCGTCTGCAGTGACGGCGCCTTTTGAGTTTTTGTCATGTCCTGATGGTTGACCTTCGCTGCATTTGCAATAGAAGGACGGCAGGCGTTTTCGGCTTTGCAGCCATTCTTCCTGTGGCGCCTTCAGGACCAAGCCATGCCCTTTTCGGAACTGCGCGCTTACGCGCTGACTGCGCTGATCGGGACCGCCGGCGCCGTGGCGGCAGCCGTTGTCGGACTTCCGGCCCCCTATCTGATTGGTCCCGCCGTCGTCATCACCATTGCCGGACTGTTTGGATTGACCCTCCGGGTACCGATAGAGCTCCGCAATATCTGCTTCGTCATCATCGGTGTCTCGATGGGGACAAGCGTGACGCCGGATGTGATCGTGGCGGCACGCACCTGGCCGCTGAGCTTCGTCATGGTGCCGATTGCGCTCGTCATCCTGCTCTTCGCCAGCTGCTGGGTGCTGCAGCGGATATTTCATTATGACCGGACCACGGCGCTTCTGGCTTCGTCCCCCGGCCATCTGAGCTACATTCTCAGCCTCGCGGCGGAAACGCGCGGCGACCTGCGCACCGTCAGCGTCGCCCAAAGCGTGCGGGTATTGGCGCTTACCATCACCACTCCGCTTATCGTCGACTATTTCGGCCTGGTAGGTGGTGCCCCGGTGATGCCGGCGGAAGTCATGAGCATGCCTATCCTGCTTGCCACGCTTTGCGTGTCCTTGGTACTGGGCCTGCTTTTCCTGCGCTGGCAGTTTCCTGCCGCGCTTCTTCTGGGCGGTGTCGTGGTTTCGATCAGCACGCATGTAACCGGGTTCGTCACCGGCGGTGTGCCGAACTGGCTGCTCATTCCGACCTATGTCACTCTCGGATCGATCATCGGTACGCGCTTCAGCGGAGTATCGATCAGAGCGATACGCATGGCGTTCGTCGCCGGCGGCGTGGTGACTGTCGTGGTGACGGCGTTGGCTGCGGCAATCGCTTTCGCCGTTTCCCACATCACGGGGGTCCCCCTCGCGGCCGCTCTGATAGCCTTTGCGCCCGGCGGTCTCGAGACCATGGCGGCGATGGCTGTCATGCTGCACGCAGATCCCACCTATGTCGGTGCTCACCATGTTTTGCGGCTGATGGTTCTTTCCGTGCTGATGCCCTTGGTCCTTGGCAAAGATGCACGTAAGCGCTGAGCAGGCTTGTGAAACCCATGTTTGGACAGATATTGCGATAGGACAATCGTGAAAGGAAACATCGACGTGAGCACCGAGACGCACGGACAGTCCCCCCGAACAATCGTTGTCATGGGGGTAAGCGGGGCTGGCAAGACCTCCATCGCGCAACTGCTTGCCCAACGGCTCGGCTGCGCCTTCGTCGAGGGCGATCGCCTGCACCCCGAGGCGAATGTAGAAAAGATGGCGAAAGGCATTCCGCTGACCGACGAGGACCGCTGGCCGTGGCTCGATCTCGTGGGGGGCGAGCTGGCCGCAGCCCGGCTGCGCGGCGAAAGCATCGTGGTGACGTGTTCGGCACTGAAAAAGGTCTATCGCGAACGTTTGCGCAAGGCGAGCGGCGGATCGCTCAATTTTGTTTTCCTCACCGGCGCGGCGGAAGTGCTGGAAAAGCGCATGGGCGAGCGCAAGGGTCACTTCATGCCGACCTCCCTGTTGCAGAGCCAGCTTGCGACCCTGGAGAGCCCCGCGAACGAGGAGGGTGTCGTCACGGTGGATATCGACGCCAGCGTGGAAACGATCGTCGACAGAGCCTTGGCAGAGCTTGTCGAGCGGTGGCGGTAAGCAAAACCCCATCGCACTACGGTATTTCCCGGCCACTTCGCGGTCTTTTTGGCGAAGTTTCGGGAAGTATTGTAAAAAAATTCTATCGAGCTTGATCCGAATATCTCCACCCGTCGTATAAAAAGACAAAATCTATGTAGGTGCATTGATGGGCGTCGATAGAAGCGCCGCCAGATGCACCGCGAGGGGCGCTGTTAGAAGGAGACGGTTCGCGAAATGCCAGAGTCGACGCAAGGGCCAGGGCGGGGCACCCTTCGCCGGATACCGAAACAGGAAAGAAGCCGCGAGCGTATCGACGAAATCTTGAAGGTATCCATGGAACTGATCGGCCGGAAGGGTATCGATGCGGTGACCATGAAAGAGATCGCGGCGCTTTCAGGTGGTCCGATCGCCTCCGTTTATCAATACTTCCCAAACAAGTCCGCGATCATCGCGATGCTCTATGAGAAGTATGCGGAACAGGTTCTGAGTTTCGTCAATGAAAGCGTTGCCGACCTGCAGACGGAACAGGATGCGTTTGGCGCCATCGACAGGCTGATCGACCTCTATTATGCGAATGTCAGGAACAACCCACCGGTCCAGGATCTCATCAATGCGATCCAGGCCGACAAGGCTCTTGCGGATATGGATATCGCAGAGTCCCGCGTGCATAGCCGGATCTTTGCGGATGCGACGGGCGCGTTCGTTGCGGACGGCCTGCACGACCGATATGTCCGCTTGGTTTTCATGATGTTTCACCTCGCGGCCAGCGCCGTGCGCCTGGCGCTGCTGGTTCCGGAACCGGAGGCGGAAAGCATCATCGAGGATTTTAAGGCCTCGGCAAAGATCCAGCTCGGGCAGTTCATGAAGGGAAGTTATCCGAGTTTCTGAGGCCGCGGACCTATAGTCCGAGCTTGTCTCTCAACCCGTACCACCATGCCCCCAAAACGGTCAGCGGCACGCGAAGCGTCTTGCCGCCAGGAAAAGGCAGATTGGGCAGCGAAGCCCATATGTCGAAGCGTTCGGCATGCCCCGCGACAGCCTCACCCAGAATCTTTCCGAGCAGATGCGTGGTTGTCACTCCATGGCCGCTGTCGCCGTGGGAAAAGTAGACCTTGTCGGAAAGCCGGCCCATATGCGGGATGCGCGTCAGCGTCAGCGCGAAATTGCCGCTCCAGGCGTAGTCGATGTTGACGTTTTTCAGCTGCGGGAATGTCTTCAGCATATTCGGGCGGATGATGCCGGTCAGATCCTTCGGATCGTGCCCGCCGTAGCCGATGCCGCCGCCATAGAGCAGACGATTGTCAGAGGTGCGGCGATAGTAGTCGAGGATATAGTTGGCATCCTCGACGCAATAATTGGCCGGCAGCAGGGTTTCGATGAGCGCAGGATCAAGCGGCTCCGTCGTCATGACCTGGCTGGAGACGGGCATCATCCGCCCGTGAACCTCCGGCAGCAGCGGCGCGAGATAGGCGTTGCCGCAGACGAGCACGTAGGACGCTCGGACCGAACCCTTGGCGGTACGGACCACGGGCGTTTCGCTGAGGTCCAAGTCCACGACACGCGAGCCTTCGAAGATGCGCCCACCGAGATTTTCGAGGGCGGCAGCCTCTCCGAGCACCAGATTGAGCGGATGTATATGGCCTCCGAGCTTGTCGATCATGCCGCCGGCATAACGGTCGGTCTTCACATATTTCCCGACATCCCGCTTGGCGACCATTTCCAGCCCGGCATGTCCGTGCTTTTCCCACTGGTCCTTGTGGACCTCCATCTCGCGGATCTGTTTTTCCGTAAAGGCGGCAAAAAAACCGCCATGGACGAGATCGCAGTCGATTCCGTATTTGGTGACGCGGGTACGAATGATCTCGCCACCTTCGAGCGACATTTTCCCAAGCTCGATGGCCTTCTCTTGACCATATCGCCTCGCAATCGTTTCAAGGTCGCGGCTGTAGCCGTTGACGATCTGGCCGCCATTGCGCCCCGAAGCGCCGAAGCCGATGCGTTCGGCTTCCAGTACGACGACAGAGTAGCCGCGTTCGGCAAGTTCCAGCGCCGCAGAGATGCCGGTAAAGCCGGCACCGATCACGCACACATCCGCCGAGATCTCGCCATCGAGGGCAGGGCGGACTTTCCTGTCGCCGGCCGAAGCGGCGTACCAGGAATTTGCATGGCGCGGATTGTCGCTCGTTTTGAAAACCATCTCACACCGTCCGGATATAGGCATCGTATTCGACGTCGGTCACCCGGGTGGCAAACTCCGCAAGCTCCTGTTGTTTGCAGGCCGTGTAGAGTGCCCGATATTTCGGTCCGAGCGTCGCGTAGGCAAAGGTAGACCGGGCAAATTGCTGTAGCGCGTAGTCCCAGTTGGTCGGCAGCGGCTCGTGGCTGATGGCGTGGTCGTCGCCGGTGATCGCTCCGCCCGGATTTCGCTTCTCCTTGATGCCTGTGAGAGCTGCGTTGAGGATCATCGCCAGCACCAGATATGGATTGCTGTCGGCACCCGCGACGCGATGTTCGATGCGGGTCGCGGGCTTTGAGGCGGTGATAACACGCACCGCCGCCGAGCGGTTGTCGAAACCCCATGAGGCATAGGTGGGCGCATGTTCGCTCGGCCGAAGGCGGCGATAGGAATTGGCATGCGGCGCGAAGACCCCCATGCTCTCGCCCATGTTTTCGAGAAGCCCACCGACCGAATGGAAAAGCATCTCCGATGGCCCGTCTTCGCCGACATAGACATTGCGTCCGGCCTCGTCGATCAGCGAAAAGTGCACGTGCATGCCGCTGCCGGCCTGACTGCCGTAGGGTTTGGCCATGAAGGTCGCGTCGAGGTCGTTGGCGCGTGCGACGCCCTTGACGATGCGCTTCAGGAGCACCGCATAGTCGGCGGCCTTCAGGGCATCCGGCACGTGGTTGAGGTTGATCTCATACTGGCCGGGTCCGTTTTCGCGCAGCGTGGTATCGGCGGGAATGCCCTGTGCTCGAGCCGCGCTGGCGATGCCGTGGAAGACGTCTTCGAAATCCTGCAGCTCCGAGATCGACAGCACCTGTGTCTGGCCCGTGTGCCACCGCCCTTCGCGCGAATTCGGCGGGCGGACGGGGTCGAGCGCCGAGCGCACCGGGTCGATCAGGTAGAACTCGAGTTCGGTTGCCACGACCGGCGTCAGACCAAGCTTTGAAAATCCGGTGATGACATTGGCGAGCACCTGACGCGGATCGCCATAGAAGCCGTCGCCGTCGGTATCTTGCATGCCGAGCAACACCTGCGCGGTCGGACGATTGAGCCAGGTAACCCGGGAGAGTGTTCCGGGTACGGGGAGGCAGATGCCATCCGGGTCGCCGGTGCCTTCCGCAAGGCCTGCGGCATTGACGTCGCGGCCCCAGACGTCGAGGGCATAGACGGAGCGCGGCATGGCCATGCCCTTGGCGAGCACGTCCAACGCACGCTCCCTCGGGATCCATTTGCCTCGCGGCACGCCGTTCACGTCGATGACGAAGGCTTCGAGGACCTCGATATCGGGATTGCTTTCGAAGAAGATCTGGGCGGAACTGATATCATCCATGGAGCACCAGATAGCCCAGTCTCTCCGTTTGGGCTAGGCGTTGAAGCGTTCGGGACGATAGGCGGAGATATCGATGAGCGTCTTCTGCCCGGTAAGGGCTTCGGCGATCACCTGACCCGTCACCGGCCCGAGAGTCAGGCCATGATGCGCGTGCCCGAAGGCGAACCAAAGGCCGTCGTGACGCGGCGCCTTGCCGATCACTGGCATCATATCCGGCGTGCAGGGGCGCGCGCCCATCCAGGGCTCCTTGTCTAGCCTCTCGCCGAGCGGAAAGATCGTCCGGGCGACGGCTTCCGCCCGCTCCAGCTGCACCGGCGTCTTGGGCGCGTCGCGGCGGGCAAATTCCGCGCCGGTGGTCAGCCGGATGCCCTGGTTCATCGGAGCGAGGAAATAACCGCGCTCCGCATCCATGGTCCAGCCGTTGAGTTTCGCGTTCCCCTTCGTCCCGTAATGCATATGGTAACCGCGCTTGACGCCGACCAGGAAATTGTAGCCGAGCGGCTTTGTCACGGTATCCGACCACGGTCCCAGGGCGACGACCACGTCCTTGGCCTCCACCGTGCCCTCACCGGCAACCACCCGCCAGCCGGTTTTGGTCTGTGACAGGCTCTTTGCGTCGCCTTTCAGAACACGGCCGCCGAGCTTTTCGAAGAGTGCGATATAGGCGCGGGTGAGCGCCAGCGGATCCTTGACCGACCACGGATCTTCCCATTTCAGGCCGCCGACGAAATCACCGGAGAGATGCGGTTCCTGGGCGGCGAGATCGGCGGGCGTCAACCTCTTGAACGAAACGCCGTATTCGCCGGCCAGACGTTCGGCCTCCCCGAACTCTCCGTCCCGTTTGGCATTGCTGCGGAAAACCTCCGTCCAGCCGTCCTTGGCAATCAGCCCCTCGGCGCCGGCTTCCTCGATCAGTTCGTTGTGGGTCGAGATCGAATGCTCGATCAGCGGCGCATAGGCGCGCGCGATGAGCTGATGGCGGGTCAGGTTGGAATGCCACCAGTATTTCGCGAGGAACGATGTGACCGAAGGAATTGCCCGCCAGTGATAGTGGGCGTCGATGCGGTTGTTCAGTGCATAACGCAAGATCAGGCCGAACTGCTGCGGAAAGCCGTAAGGCACCACACCTTCGCGCTGGATCAGCCCGGCATTGCCGTAGGAGGTCTCCATGCCCGGTTCTCTCCGGTCGACGAGCACCACCGATTTGCCCCGCCGGGCCAATTGCAGTGCCGTCGAAACGCCGATGATGCCGGCTCCGAGCACGATCGCATCCGCTGTCATGATCTGATTTCCATTCCCATTTCTTTTATAGTTCGAGGTTCGAGCATGCCGCCCCCGATGCTGCGGCGCAAATGAAAAATCAAGCTGTGCGCAGGGATTTTTGTCGCGGCACCCACCGATGTGACCGGAGTGCGGACAAATAAATTTCCGGGCATGTCACATCGGCAAATCCTGCCTCGTCATGGTGTCGTAACCAACAGAAGGAAACGAACCATGAGTGCCAAACTTGATCCTTTCGCCGCCGCTCCCTCGCTGATGAAGAAGTGGATGGGCCTGTCTGTCGACGTTCAATCGAGCCTCGAATGGAACGTCATCGAACTCGTGAAGATCCGCGCCTCGCAGATCAACGGCTGCGCCAACTGCATCAACATGCACACGGCGGAAGCGCGTGCGAAGGGCGAGACCGAACAGCGCATCTATCTGCTGTCCGCCTGGCGGGAAGCTCCTTGCTATTCCGATCGCGAACGCGCCGCGCTAGGTTGGGCCGAGGCTCTGACTCGGCTGTCGGAAGGCCACACGCACGAAAGCGCCACCGAAGCCCTCAAGGCTCAGTTCACGGAGGAAGAACAGGTGAAGCTCACACTGATGATCAATGTCATCAACGGCTGGAATCGCCTCGCGGTAGGCTTCGGCCTCTGGGTCGATCCGGCAGCTGCAAAGGCTGCCCAGGCGGCTGCCTGATGACCGGCTTCAACCAGGAAGACGCAGCGGCGAGTTTCGATCCGCTGCGTCCGAAGCTCATGCGCGTCGCCTATCGCATGCTCGGATCGGTAACCGACGCCGAGGACATGGTGCAGGAGGCCTTCATCCGCTGGATGAAGGCCGACCGCAACGCGGTGCTTGAGCCGGAAGCGTTCCTCCGCCGCACGGTGACACGGCTTTGCCTCGATCAGTTGAAGTCGGCGCGACGTCAGCGCGAGACCTATGTCGGTCCATGGCTTCCCGATCCCGTCGTGGAAGAAGAGGAGCAGGAGGACGTCACGTTGCCGCTGATGCTTGCCCTGGAACGCCTTTCGCCACTCGAACGGGCGGCTTTCCTGCTGCACGACGTCTTCGGACTGGGGTTTGAGGAAGTCGCCGCGACCATCGAACGCGATCCGGCCGCCTGCCGCCAGCTTGCCGCCCGGGCGCGTACCCATGTTCGCGAGGCGAGAGCCCGCTTTCAGGTGGACAAGCAGCGCGGCGTCGAGCTCGCCGAAGCCTTCTACGCGGCATCACGCAGCGGCGATATGAAGGCGCTCGGTGCGATGCTGGCGGCCGATGTCAGCGTCCACGCGGATGGTGGCGGGAAACGTCCGGCGGCCATGGAGCCGATCTTCGGCTTCGACGCAGTGATGAAGGTGCACGCCTATCTCGCAGATCAATTTCAGAAAAGCGGCTCGAAACTCGTTCGTGCCGGGTTCGTCAATGGGCTGCCCGGTTTCATCACGCTCGAGGCCGATGGCGAACTCCAGACGACTGCGCTCGATATCGAGGACGGAAAAATCGCGGCCATCTATGTGGTGCGGAACCCTGACAAGCTGAGGCATCTGCATTAGCGGCCCGTGCGCGGAGGGCGACTTTGAATGGTCGTCCTATGACTCTTGGTTGGGCTGTTTCTGCCGCTTTGCGTGAAGCGACACTAAAGTTCGATCAGCCGCTGGGCCGTGAACTTGTCCGTGACGATCATATCGATTACGCCGGTCCGCAGGGCTCCGGCGATGGCGACCGTCTTCTTCGTGCCGCCTGCCAGGGCGATCACCCTGTCAACCTTCGCAAGCTCGTCGAGCGGGAGGCCGATTACTCGTTCGTCTAGCGGCGTTTTGACCGCCTTGCCCTCCTTGTCGAAGAACCGGAGCGATATGTCGCCTACCGCTCCCGCGTCAGCCAGGTCGGCAAGCTCCCGGGAAGAGAAGATGTTGCCGGAACGGGCCAGCAATTCGGACGGTTCGACGGCTCCGATGCCGACGATTGCCAGCGAAATGCTGCTGAACAGATCTATCGTCTCCCGGACGAACGGATCGGCCATCATCAGAAGTTTCGCTTCCCTCGATGAGGTCACCCCCTGTACCGGAAGCAGTTTCGGCTCGGCGCCCGTGAGGCGTGCCAGGCGCGTCGTGAGCTGGGTGGCGTGCGTCTGGACGGAAGGATCGCCCATCCCGCCGAGCGTCTGGACGACGAATTTTGCCTGGGCGCTTTTCTGGGGATGGATGTTCTCCACCATCTTGAAGATGGTCTGGCTCCAGCTCGATACGCCGATGATCTCGCCGGGCGCAAGCGTAACCTCGAGGAGATGGGCAGCGGCTTCGCCGATCCGCGCCATGATCGCGCCGTCGCGATCTTCGGAGCATTCCACGACGACTGCTTCAGGGACTCCGAACCGCTCCCGAAGCGCCTTCTCGAGGTCCGCATAGGTGCCTACGGGAGGGATGACGCTGGTGCGGACGATATCCTCCGCCTCCGCCCGCTTCAGCATCCGGGAAACGGTCGCCTGTGACAGGCGAAGATGCTGTGCGATATCCGCCTGCCGACGCCGCTCGATGTGGTACATCTGAGCAACTCGCGAGATCAGACGAAGTTCGTTTAAGCGACTCATGACCGTTCCGGGCGTGAATTATTATTCACCTTTAGCGGCTACCGGGTTCCACGTCGAGCGGGCCACGGCGTCACTCCAAGTCTTTCTACGCTTTGCACTATCGTTGGCTTCGGGGCTGATGAGCTGGGATTCCCGCGGAAGGCGGCTGATCGTTTCAAGGTCGGGCCACATTCCCACCGACAGTCCGGCAAGATAGGCCGCTCCAAGAGCAGAGGCCTCGGGCGCTTTGCACTGCATGACAGGGCGCATGAGCACGTCGGCTACGCATTGCATCAGGAATCTGTTCTGGCTGGGGCCACCGTCCGCGTAGAGGGCGCCGATGACGCCGCCGCTCTGGTTCTGCATGGCTGAGAAGACGTCGTACACTTGAAAAGCAATGGAGTCGGTGACAGCCCGCGCCATCTGGGCGCGCGTCGTATTGAAGCTTATCTGCGAGAAGAGTGCGCGCGCATCAGAGCTCCAGTGTGGAGCGCCGAGGCCTACGAAGGCGGGTACGAAACCAGGCCCGTCCGGTTCAGCCGTGGCGGCAAGATCGATCAGAGCCGCGACATCGGGCAGTCCGAGGATGTCGACCATCCAGGGCAGGCTTGCCGCCGACACCAGGATGTTTCCCTCGAAGGCGAATGTGGGATTTCCGGAAATGCGCCATGCAATCGTGGTTGTGATTCCGTTCTTGGGACCAATGAAACGGGGCAGGGTCGTCATGACGGAGGAGCCGGTGCCGAATGTCACCTTGCCGTCGCCCGGGTTGAATGCGCCATGTCCGAAGAGGGCGGCGTGGCTATCTCCGATCGCCGACCTGATAGGCGTGCCGTCGGGAACGCCCCGAAGCCCCAGGGTCGTTCCGAAATCGGCCGAGCTGTCGAGCACGTCCGGCAGGACCGAAACGTCGACGCCGAAGATTTCACATAACTCTTCGCTCCACGCCTGCCTCTGCAGATCGAATAGCTGACTTCTCGCGGCATTCGATGCGTCGCAGACATGGCGTCGCCCGCCCGTCAGGCAGTGAACGAGCCAGCTGTCGACGGTTCCGACCCTGAGCCTTCGGCCTTCCGGAGCCCGGTCGAGGAGCCAGCGAAACTTCGGCCCAGGAAACATCGGATCGAGAGGAAGCCCTGTGATCGACTGGACGCGATTGAGGTGTCCTCCGCGAGCCAGGCGCTCACAATCGGCCGCGGTGCGGCGGCACTGCCAACTGACGACGGGGCCGAGCGGCTCGCCCGTTCCGGCATCCCAAATGGTAACGGATTCGCGCTGGTTGGAGATCGCGACGGCTTCAACGCTGACACCGGGCGCTGCGTTAAGGCAGGTCGCAACCGCCTCGCAGACGGACTTCCAGATTCTTTGCGGATCCTGCTCCACCCAGCCGGGTTTCGGGTAAACGATGCCAACCGGGGCCGAGCCACGAGAGATGAGCTCTCCCTTCTCCGAAACCAGGACCGCTTTGGAATTGGTGGTGCCCTGGTCGATGGCCAGAATAGCCCGCATCATGTCCTCCCTTGAAAAACGGCCACGGCAATATCTTGCCCCGGCCAACGCGCGCGGCCGGAGGCTTATTTCCTCTTGATAACCGCGACGGCAGCTTCGGCGATAGAGGCGGGCCTCATGCCGAATTCATCCAGAAGGAATTCGGCCGAACCGGTCGGCGCGAAGACTCCAGGGACGCCGAGGCGCTTCATCGGGATCGGCGCGTGTTCCACGATCACTTCCGCCACCGCCGACCCGAGCCCTCCGAAAATCGTATGCTCTTCCGCAGTGACGATCGCTCCGGTTTGGTGGGCCGCGGCGATAATCGCTTCCTCGTCGATCGGCCTCACCGTCGCCAGATTGAGCACCCTGGCGCTGATGCCCTGACCGGCAAGGATTTCCGCAGCCTTCATCATGCGGTGTGTGAGAGTGCCATTGGCAATCAGCGTGACATCGGAGCCGTCGCGCAGCAGGTTCGCCTTGCCGAGTTCGAACTTGTGATTTGCAGGCAGCAGATCGGGAACGCCAACGCGGGAAAGGCGGAGGAAGCACGGCCCATCGTAGCTTGCAGCCCATTCGACGGCGGCCGCCGTCTCGATCCGATCACAGGGAGCGATGACCGGAAGATTCGGCAGCGCACGCGTCCATGCAAAGTCCTCGATCGAGTGGTGCGTCGGGCCGAGTTCGCCATAGGCCATGCCGGAAGAGATGCCGACGAGCTTCACATTGGCATTCGAGTAGGAGATGTCGGCCTTGATCTGCTCGAGGGCGCGCCCTGTCAGGAATGGCGAGGCGCCGCAGACGAACGGCAGCCGTCCGCCATTCGCGAGACCCGCGCCGACGCCCACCATGTTCTGTTCGGCGATGCCGACATTGACGAGGCGGTCGGGAAACTTGGATTTGAACCCGCCGAGCTTTGAAGACCCCACGGAGTCGTTGCAGACCGCAACGATGGTCTCGTCGTTTGTTGCAAGCTTCTCGAGCGTGGCCGCAAATGCATCACGGCAATCATGGAGTTTGGCGGTGGTTACTGGCGCGTTCATCAAATTGCCTCCGATAGTTCTGCCACCGCGAGATCGTATTGTTCCCTGCTGGGCACCTTGTGATGCCAGTCGACGCGGTCCTGCATGAAGGAAATGCCGTGGCCCTTGTTGGTATGCGCGACGATGCAATGGGGGCGGGAGCCCCGATACTCCAGGGCCGGGACCACTTCGTTCATGACGTTGCCGTTGATTTCGGTCACTTCCCAGCCGAAAGCTTCGAGCTTCGGGCGGAGCGGGGCCAGATCATTGGTATCGGCAAGTGCCGCCCCCTGCTGGAACCTGTTGTGGTCGATGACAAGGGTAAGGTTGTCCAGGCCGAACTGGGCGGCCGCCATGATGGCTTCCCAGTTCGAGCCTTCCTGCATCTCGCCGTCCCCGGTGATGACATAGGTGTGGTATTTCGCACCGGACAGCTTTGCGGCCTTGGCCATGCCCACCGCGACCGGAAGCCCGTGGCCGAGAGGTCCGGTGTTGGTTTCGACGCCCGGCACCTTGTTGTTGTTGGGATGGCCGTTCAGCCGGGAGTGAGGCTGAAGGAAGGTGGAGATCTCTTCCTCCGGAATGAAGCCGCGCTTGGCCAGCGTGACGTATAGCGCACAGGCCGTATGGCCCTTCGAAAGGACAAACCTATCGCGTTCCGGATGCTTCGGTTGATCCGGCCATACGCGCAGCACGCGGAAATAAAGCGCCGTGAGGATGTCGATGACCGACATCTCGCCGCCGATATGCCCCGCGCCGGCTTCGTACACCGCTTGAAGATCGCGCAGCCGGATCTGGCGCGCGATACGCTCGAGTTCTATGGGCTCCATTGGGTCCTCGATCTGAATATTTATTCACATATACATATTTTTGCACAGAACCAATTCGTGTCAAGCGGAAACTGGCTTTTACGGCTGTGAGACTTCGGCGCAAATTTTCTTGACTCGTTTAAGATAGCTTGTTAATGAATTTTCCAACAGGCATGAATAAATATTCTTAGGGTTGAAATACCCCTCGTATCTAGGGAGGAACGATGGTGGCGATCGACATCACTGAACAAAGCCGCCCCTCTGGCGTCTGGCTTAGGCGCCTGGCTGGAGCCACTGGCCCGCTTCTCGGTCTGCTCGCGCTTTGCGTTTTCCTGAGCTTTGCCACGGATGCGTTTCTTTCACTTCGCAATGGCTTGAACATTCTGGACCAGATCACCGTGCTCGGGATCATGGCCGTCGGCATGACCTTCGTCATCCTGATCGGCGGTATCGACCTTTCAGTAGGCTCGGTGCTCGCGCTGGCGATGATGGTGATGGGCTGGACGGCAAATGTCGCAGGGATGCCGCTTGGAGTGGGGATCGGGGTTGCATTGATCGCGTCCGCCGTCAGCGGATTGATCGTCGGCCTCCTCGTGACGATCTTCAGGGTTCCCGCTTTCATAGCCACGCTTGCGATGATGTCGGCCGCGCGCGGCGTGGCGAACATGATTACCGATGGCCAGCAGATCGTCGGGTTTCCCGACTGGTTCATGATGCTCGCGATCGACCGCCATTTCGGCATCCTCACCGCCACGGTCTTTCTCATGCTGGTCGTGGTGCTGATTGCCTGGTTGTTCCTCAAGTTCCGATCCGAAGGCCGGATGCTCTATGCCGTCGGCGGCAATCCTGAAGTCGCGCGCCTTGCGGGCATCAATGTCCAGCTCGTGACGATCGGCGTTTACGTCATCAGCGCGGTCCTTGCAGGTCTTGCAGGTATCGTTCTGGCGGCCCGCCTCGAC
The DNA here is from genome assembly GCF_002968635.1 of Neorhizobium alkalisoli. GTDB lineage: Bacteria > Pseudomonadota > Alphaproteobacteria > Rhizobiales > Rhizobiaceae > Neorhizobium > Neorhizobium alkalisoli. Next base: position 382,324 of record NZ_PVBN01000001.1, read on the forward strand.
TCGGTTCAGCCGTCGAGCGGCTTCGGTTACGAACTCGACACGATCGCCGCGGTGGTTATCGGCGGTACGTCTCTGTCCGGTGGGGCAGGCGGTATAGGCGGCACCCTGATTGGCGTCCTGATCATCGGCGTCCTGCGCAACGGGCTCAACCTGCTCAACGTCTCGCCATTCCTTCAGCAGGTCATCATCGGCATCGTCATCGTGCTTGCAGTTGGCGCCGAAACCATTCGCCGCCGGCGAGCCTGACATCAGGTCCGCGACAGCGCGGACCTCTCATGAATTCCTCTCCGAAACGGTTGGAGCGGATCAGCGGCCCAAGGGTGGAGGATACTCGAGGGTTCAGTTTAACAACGGAGGAAAATGAAATGAAACTCGCGCGCATTCTCCTGACTTCGGCTGCCATGCTTGGTCTGACGATCGGCTCTGTTCATGCTGCCGAAGTCAAGAAACTCGGCCTTGCCGTAGCCAACTTGCAGGCCAATTTCTTCAACCAGATCAAGCAGGCCGTCGAAGACGAAGCGAAGAAACGCGGCATCGAGGTCGTGACCGTCGATGCCAAGGGTGATGGCCCGACCCAGGTCAACCAGGTTCAGGATCTGCTCACGCAGAACGTCGACGCTCTGATCTACATTCCAGCAGGCGCTGCGGCTGCCACCGTGCCGGTAAAGCTCGCAAAGAGCGCCGGCATCCCTGTCATCAACGTTGACCGCAACGCGGAAGGCGCACCGGGGGACACCTTCCTGGCGACTGATTCCGTAACCTCTGCCAAAGCCGTGTGTGACTATATCCTCAAGCAGGCCGGCGGAAAGGGCAAGATGGTGATCATCCACGGCCAGAAGGGGACGACGCCCGAGGTCGACCGCTCGAAGGGCTGCGCGCAATCCCTCAAGGCCTATCCCGATGTGAAGGTGGTAGCTGAGCAGTATTCCAACATCTGGAGCCAGGACGAAGGCTTCCAGATCATGCAGAACATGCTGCAGGCGAACCCGGATGTTTCGATCGTATTTGCACAGGCGGACGCGCTCGCGCTCGGTGCCGCGCAGGCGATCAAGGTCGCCAATCCTTCCCAGAAGATCGTGGTCGGCGGCTTTGACGGCGATACCGCCGCGCTTGAGGCTCTCAGCAAGGGCGTGTTCAACGTGACGGCGACCCAGCAGACCCAGAAGATGGGCCGCGACGCAGTCGCCAATGCCGTGAAGCTTGTTGCCGGCGAGAAGGTGCCTCCGGTGCAGCTCATGGACGCGACGCTGACAACGAAGGAGAACGTGGCAGGCTTCATCGCCAACCATCCGTAACGGGTTTTCTGCCACTTGAGGAGGTGCGTTGTGACTGAACCGGTTCTTTCACTGAGAGGCATATCGAAGCGTTACGGACCGCTCCAGGTCCTCAAGAACGTGAGCCTGGATGTCTATGCCGGGGAAGTCGTGGCACTTCTTGGCGAAAACGGCGCAGGTAAATCGACGCTATCAGGCATCATCGCCGGGTCCCGCGCACCGTCCGAGGGAACCATGACATGGCTGGGGCAGCCCTATGCCCCGGCCACTCCAAGAGAAGCCATAGACAAGGGCGTGGTTCTGATCCATCAGGAACTGCAGCTTCTCCCGGAACTCTCCATTGCCGAGAACGTCTTCATCGGCCGCTGGCCGATGAAGAACGGCGTCATCGACCGAGCGGAAATGGTTCGCCGCGCCCAGGAACAACTGTCGCGTCTGAACCTTCATATCCCCGCAACCCGCAAGGTGGCGGGTCTTTCGACCGCCAATCAGCAGCTCATAGAGATCGCGAAGGCACTGGCGCTCGATGCAAAGCTGCTCATTCTCGACGAGCCGACCGCCGCATTGGGCGGCGCGGAGACTGAAGCTCTTTTCAACCAGGTCAGGAAGCTGCGATCGGAAGGTGTCGGCATCGTCTACATCTCCCACCGCATGGAGGAGATCAAGCAGATCACGGACCGTATCGTGGTGCTGCGTGACGGCGTACGCGTCCAGGAGTTCGCCGACAGTGCGACACCGGTGCGCACGATCGTCGAAAGCATGGTGGGGCGGCCCCTTGAACGGATGTTCCCGCCGCTTCCGGAGCCGAGCGGGCGACCGGTCCTGCAGGTCTCGGGGCTGACCTCGCCCGTCCGCTCCTTCCGCGATGTCTCCTTTGAGGTGCAGTCGGGAGAAATCCTCGGCATCGCCGGGCTTGTCGGCGCAGGCCGAACCGAACTGGTCCGGGCGATTTCAGGTGCAGACCCGATCAGCGCGGGAACGATCAAGCTCAACGGCGAAGAACTCAGGCTCCGCAGTCCCGCGGACGCGATCGCCAAAGGCATTGTGATGGTGCCGGAAGACCGGAAGGATCAGGGTATCGTCGTCACCCACCGGATAAGCGAAAACGTCGTCTACCCGAACCTCGACATGTTCGGACGTCGCTGGATCACCTCCAAGATGAAACGAACCTTTGCCGAGCAGGCGATATCCAAATTCGGCGTGAAGGGGCGGGCCGAACAATATGCTTCGGACCTCTCCGGCGGCAATCAGCAGAAGGTGGTGATCGCCAAGTGGCTGATGCGCGATCCGAAGGTCGTGATCCTCGATGAACCGACACGCGGGATCGACGTCGGCGCGCGCGCCGGGATCTACGACATCATCGTGAACCTTGCGAAGAAAGGCGTCGCCGTCATCGTCGTGAGTTCCGATCTCGAAGAGGTGCTCGGCGTATCCAACCGCATTCTCGTGCTCGCGCAGGGCAAACAGGCGGGCATTCTCGACCGTGAAGAGGCAAACGACGTCTCGGTCATGGAACTGGCAACGATCTAGCAGAACATAGAAAGGAAGAGCGGTGTCCGACATCACTCTGAACGCTCCGAAGCTTTTCGATCTCTCCGGCCAAGTCGCCATCGTCACGGGTGCGGGAAGCGGAATAGGCCAGCGGATCGCCATCGGGCTCGCCCAGTGTGGCGCCGCCGTTGCGCTCCTCGATCGCCGTACCGACGACGGGCTTTCGCGCACGGCCGAATATGTCCGGGCAGCCGGCCGCAGGTCGATTGAGATCGCGGCGGACGTCACCAGCAAGACATCGCTTGCCGAGGCCGTCTCTCGTACGGAGGCCGAACTCGGCGCCCTGTCCCTGGCAGTCAACGCAGCGGGGATCGCCAATGCCAATCCGGCCGAGGAGATGGAAGAAGAGCAATACCAGACGCTGATGGACATCAACCTGAAGGGCGTCTTCCTCTCCTGCCAGGCCGAGGCGCGCGCCATGCTGAAGCATGGCAGGGGATCGATCGTGAACATCGCCTCGATGTCGGGCGTAATCGTCAACCGCGGCCTCAGCCAATGCCACTACAATGCCTCGAAGGCCGGGGTGATCCATATGTCCAAATCACTGGCCATGGAGTGGGTCGGCAACGGTATCCGGGTGAATACGATTTCTCCGGGATACACCGCGACCCCGATGAACACCCGCCCCGAAATGGTCCACCAGACCAAGCTCTTCGAGGAGCAGACCCCGATGCAGCGCATGGCGACCGTCGACGAAATGGTAGGCCCCGCCGTCTTCCTGCTCTCCGGTGCCGCAAGTTTCGTAACGGGTGTCGATCTGCTCGTCGACGGTGGTTTCTGTTGCTGGTGATCCCATGAGGGCGATTGTGGCAGGCAATTTGAACGTGATCGGTCTGGCTGCCTCCCTGGCCGAGACCGTGGCGTTGAAGGAGCCAGCGGGCGGTACGGCGTGCGATATCGCCGTCCGCCCGCCCTTCACGCTGATCGAACGAACCGTAAAGGCGTTTGCGGCCTGATCTTCGCGGGACGCCTTGCGGCGGTTTCATATTTTGCTGTTTGGAGGACTTTGATGAAGCGTTTCGAAGAAAAGACTGTCGTCGTCACGGGAGCAAGCCGGGGTATCGGAGCGGTGATCGCCAGGCGCTTCGCCCGAGAAGGCGCGAACGTGGTCGTTTCGGCCAACGAGGAGTCCGTGGAGGTGGTTGCCCGCGACATCAGCGATCTGGGCGGCAAGGCTGTCTCGTTCGTGGGAGATGTTACGGACAAGCGCAGCGTCGTGGAGCTTTTCGATACCGCGGAAAAGGCCTTCGGCACGGTCGATATCTCCGTCCAGAACGCCGGCGTGATCACGATTGCCCGGATCGAGGACATGACGGAGTCCGAATGGGACCGGGTGATGGCGGTGAACACCAAGGGCGTCTTCCTCTGCGCCCAGGAGGCGATTGCCCGCATCCGCAAGCACAAGCGCGGCGGCCGGATCATCAACACGGCATCCGGTCAGGCCCGGCAGGGGTTCATCTACACGCCTCATTACGCGGCTTCGAAGATGGGAGTTGTCGGCATCACGCAAAGTCTCGCCAAGGAAGTCGCCACCGAGAACATCACCGTCAACGCTTTCTGCCCGGGTATCATCGAGACCGACATGTGGGCCTACAATGACGAGGTGTGGGGCAAGCTGCTCGGCAACTATGCGCCCGGTGAGTTGATGAAGGAATGGGTCCAGGGCATTCCCATGAAGCGGGCAGGGTCGGGAGAGGACGTGGCCGGTCTGGTAGCCTTCCTGGCGAGTGAGGACGCCGCCTATATTACCGGGCAGACGATCAATGTGGACGGCGGCCTGATCATGTCGTGAGATTGCTGTCGGCAATCTCAGCGGCTTTCATCCAAGGGCAGGTCCCGCCAGAAGTTGCCGTCTTCCGGTCGACGGCTTTAGGAGAAAATCCACCCTCGCCAGCCGCAATGGATAGTGGCTTTTTCCTTGTTGCGACATCGAATTGGCGTAAGGGCTATTGCACTTCCTCCAGGAAATTCACTATTTTAGACCTGTTCTCAGGGCGGGGTGTAATTCCCCACCGGCGGTATCGGGAGTGATCCCGGAGCCCGCGAGCGCTTCTGCGAAAGTGGAAGGTCAGCAGATCCGGTGAGATGCCGGAGCCGACGGTCATAGTCCGGATGGAAGAGAACACGCTGGAACGTCCCCGGTTCGGGGAACGTATCGGCTTGTTCGCCCAAGGGATAAATAGCGGCTCACAAGGCCGTGGTTTGGCCGCTAACGCGGATAACCCTTGAAAGGCAGTGAAATGAAAATCTCAAAAATCGAAGATGCGCTCGAGGCGCTTGCTCGCGGTCGGATGATCGTTGTCGTCGACGACGAAGATCGGGAAAACGAGGGAGACATCATCGCGGCGTCGCAATCCGTGACTGCGGAGACGATCGCTTTCATGATGAATCACGCGCGCGGTCTCATCTGCGTGGCGATGGAAGGCGATCGCCTGGACGCACTCGACATCCCGTTGATGGTCCCCCGCAACACCGAGTCCCACAAGACGGCCTTCACGATTTCCGTCGACTATATCCCCGGCACGACCACCGGCATTTCGGCGTCGGATCGCGCGGCCACCGTAAAGGCTCTGGTCGACCCTCGCACACAGCCCGACGACTTCGCCCGCCCCGGCCATATCTTCCCTCTTCGTGCGCATCCGAACGGGGTGGTTGCCCGTCCCGGACACACGGAAGCCGCCGTGGATCTCTGCCGCCTTGCAGGCCTGGAACCCTCCGGCGTCATCTGTGAAGTGGCCAAGGAAGACGGCACCATGGCGAGGCTGCCGGATCTTTTGGAATTTGCCGCACAGCACGGGATGCCCTTGATCACCATCGCGGACCTGATCTTGCATGTGAAGGGCCTGGGAAGCGCGAGCGACGCCTACGCCGCCTGACGATTTTCACCGATACTCAACCTATTTTCTCCCCGCACTCCTCTCCGGAAGGCGGGGAGTAGGCCTCATGAGCGATGGCGGCTCTGCTGGACTGGCGATGATCCCCGACCTGGAAACGGTGAGCATCAGGCCGTCGATGACGCCACCGGATTCGGCGGGTCTGGGGAGATGAGAAATCAGAGAGAATTGGCTGGGGAACCTGGATTCTCACATGATTTCAAATACTTAGAGGATAGACCCTTATTTTCCTTATCTTTTCCTCTCGCGAGCGACCCTGGATGCCACCTTTGTGCCCTGGCTTTGGGCATCAGTCAACAGGACGGGCGAGCGGCAATAATTTCCGCTTACTGCGCCGAAATTATCGCGGACGAATTGGTTCGTGCACCACCTTTTGAAGAGCTTAACCTCGTTGGCTTCTGCCCTTAGAGGCTGCTGACAGCCTGAGCGTTGGGCTGTGTCAAAGATTTCCTTGCAATGTCGCCGAATGAGCGCATGGTGTTTTATCGGTAGGCTTCCTTCAGGGCACTACCGTTGCGAGCGACACAGCCCGTGCCCCAAGCGAAGGAAGGACAGACATGTCTTCCGAAGCACCAGAAGCAGGGTCATCGAAAGCGGCTGCCCTCGCGCAGCTACTTCGGCGTGTCGCCGACGAGACCGCTCTCAATGAAACTGCACTTACCCGGCGAAGCCATGCGAGCTACTTGATCCGCAGGCTCCAGAACCATTTATGGGGCACTGGTCCCACTCCAGGAGGGGGCGCGCACTCCAGCGTTTCTCTCAGCGAGCGCCGTGACACCCAGATCGGTTCGGTCGCGAATGGTGTCAGGGATGAGTAATCCATCGTGCACGACGATCCAAGATGACAACGCCTCACACCTATGCCGGTACGAAATGAGGCAGGAAGCAAATAGCTCCTGGACTGTCTATGATACCTACAGCAGCGAACCAGAAATCGCGTTGGGGTGGTCGGTCGGAGGTCTATCAAACCGCGAGGCGCGTATTTGCTGCGCCATCGTGAATGAGAAGCATAATGCTAGGGAGAAGCCTCCACTGAATGCATGGCCGCCGTTCAACCGTACGCTTTTGAAGACTGACGCGGTGCCTCTTGTCTCAGAAGGGGTAGTCGATGCTAACGGTGATCAACGTTGATTTTCGCGCCGAATGGGAGTTCCCGGTCAGCGTAAGAGATGGTCCCATCAACGACAAGCTTATCCTTGGGCCGCGAGTAGCGTTGAAGTACCTGCAAGAGGAACTGGAAATGCGGTCGGGCCAAGCCTACTGGACGGCAGTCGGAGCATGTATCTCGGCACTGCTTGGCCGCGGCGATATAGAGGATGCCCGTACCCGTTTCATCGTTGCTTACGCCGAATATATGGTGCGGGTGCATCCTTAGGGATGCATAACGGTCAGTGCCTGTGATGCACGAAGCCGACGCTTCGTGGATAGCACGGCGAGGCTGGGTGGAGCGCGCAGAGGTCAATGCGACGTTAGAGGTGTCCCCCTTTAGTCTAGGCGGTTCTGCACTGGGACGCAGTCCTCAGCTAAGGGGCTGCCACTTCCGAACGGCCGATGGTGGACAGTCAGAGAGGTTCCGGCCGCATCCACTCCCTCGACGACCAATGGTTCACTTCACAACAAGGATCTTCGCGTTCCCTTTCCGATCCAGAACATTCGTGGACACATCATCTCCATAGCGATGCATACGAAAGTCCGCTTGCGATGAACCGAGCCGCACGTTGCGCAAGACGATCTCATCCAGGAATGCAGGCATGATCGGGTTGCGGATCCGGAATTCATTCTCGGAATGAGCCTGCTCAAGGCCAAGGCAGGCTCCCAGAACGCCAAACACGGCAGAAGCCGCCCAAGCCTGGGGTGAGCACGCGACTGGATAAGGCGTTGGCCCTCGACCGGGGCGCCGAATGAAGCCGCAGAAGAGTTCCGGCAGGCGCCGCATCTCCTGCTGTTTTGCAGCATCAAGCAGACCTTCGAACACGCGCGCTGCCTCATGCTTCAGATTGTAGCGGGCGAAGCCGATTGCGATTGCGGCGTTGTCGTGGGGCCATACGGAACCGTTATGATAGGACATGGGGTTAAATCGGGCCTCGCCCTGCGCAAGTGTACGGATACCCCAGCCGCTGAACCCTTCCTTGCTGAGAAGTGTTGCCGCTACGCGCTTAGCCCTTTCCGGAGAGGCAATTCCGGTGAACAAGGCATGCCCCGCATTGGAGCTCCGCACGCGGCACGGTCGCTTCCTTCCATCAAGGGCCAGTGCGTATGTGCCGAGTTCTTCGTCCCAGAAATCTGCTTCGAAACGGTGGCGCAGGTCTTCAGAGGCCCTTGTGAGATCAGTTGCAAGTTGCTGATGCCCAAGGCGCTCAGCCATACGTGCCGCAGAACGCTTTGCCGCGAATACATATCCCTGAACCTCGCATAGGGCGATTGGCCCTACCGCGTCCGTACCGTCTTCGTGGAAAACCGAGTCGTGGGAGTCCTTCCAGCCCTGGTTTTTTAGGCTGCCGTTGCTTTCTGCCTGATACTCCACATAGCCATCGCCGTCTTGGTCGCCATGGTCATCGATCCACCGTAGCGCAGCAAGGATGTTTGGCCAGATCTCGGAGACGGTGTCCATATCGCCCGTGGCGTCGAGATACATGCCCGCCAGCATGACGAACAGCGGCGTTGAATCGACACTTCCGTAGTAGCGGCCGAATGGAACTTCGCCAAGGTTGGCCATTTCTCCGTGACGCATCTCGTGGAGAATCTTGCCGGGCTGCGCATCGGCATTGGGGTCAGTATGCTGGGCTTGCATTGCCGCCAGCGTTCGCAATACACCCCGCCCAATTGACGGATCCATCCACAGCATGAACATCGCCGTGAAAATCCCATCGCGCCCGAAGATCGTGCTGAACCAGGGTATGCCTGCATAGGGGTATGAGCCGAACGGGGTGGGGGTGGTAAGCATGTAGACGTCAGAGGTGGCTCGACACGCTACTTCGTTGAACAGATCGCTTGAGCTCCGCACGGTAGCAATGTGCCGCGTCTGTTTGCGTCTGACGCGGCGGCTCTCGCGGTAGGCGCGGAAGAAATCCAGCACGACAGCAGGCCCGCCTTCCTCGCAGGCAACCGTCACGAAGATCGATGTCTTTTCCCCCGGCGCGATCGCTACCTCCAGGGTCGCTCGGTGTGACTCGAGATGTTTCGGAACAGGTGTGAAGGCGATCGAGGTGCAACGCTCCACGTCATCAAGGCCGCGATAGCGAAATTCCACCTTGTCGGGAGCGACGAGCTTGGAGTTCTCCCGGCCCCGCATCTCCCGCTTCATTCCGCGCACTTCGAAAAGGTCGCAGAAATCGGCGTCAAATATGTAGTCGATGGTCAACCGGCGTTCAATTGTCGTGAAGTTTCGGACACTCAGTCGTTCGTAACAGACCCCGTTATGGAGAAACTTCGTACGCTCGAAGAAGATGGTCTCGCGGGGCAAGGTCTCAGCATTATGATCGACCTCGGGATTGGTAAGATCGACAGAAAGCGCTGCCTTGTCGTCGTGGTTAGACGAATTCAGTAGCAGGAGTTTTCGCCCCTGAACACGCAGTTCCAGCTCAGACAGATACCGTGTGTCACGGTAAAACAGGCCTTCCACCGAGTTGCTCCCGGCAATGTCGCCATGGCTGTTTAAGACAGCGAACGCATCTCCATCCTTAAGGTTTTGAAGTGGGCGATCCACAAGAGAAGTGTCTACTTCCAGATCATACCGAACGGTGTCGAAGCTCCCGGCATCCTCGATGGTCGGATTAGTATCAAGCACCATCATACTGACCTCTGATTGCGCGAGGCTGCCCCAGCAGCGGCGCCGGAAACCTTCGCCGCAGCAACGACAGGCTCCAAGGGCAATAGCGCATTATTTGCGTTGCGACGGTGGTGCGGCACAATCATCGCCGACGTTGCTGCCAGACGGCTATATTCGGCAACATAGTCGCGAGCCATGCGTGCAGCGGTAAACCGTTCTTCGAACCGCTGCCGGACCGCTTGCCGGTCGAGATCCGCAGCCTTACCGACTGCCTCAACTGCCTCCTCGATGGATTCGACAGTGAAACCAGTTACGCCCTCGTCGATAACCTCCGGGACCGAGCCGCGACGCCAAGCGATCGTCGGTGTTCCTTCCTTCATGGCCTCGATCATGACCAGGCCGAATGGCTCGGGCCAATCAATGGGAAACAGGAGCGCGATCGCATTCCCGAGGAAGTCTCGTTTCTCGTGGTCACCAATCTCACCGACGAACTCGACCAGGGGATGATCGAGCTGTGGTCGAATGACGTGGTCGAAGTAGTCTTGGTCGGCGGGGTCAACCTTCGCGGCGATCTTCAGCGGAATACCGGTTCGCTTTGCAATCTCAATTGCCCGATCCGGCCGTTTCTCCGGGGCAATACGTCCCAGAAATGCAAGATAATCCCGCTTTGCTACTTCAAAAGGCGCGGGACCTGGGGGAAGGCCATGCTGGATGTTGGCCTGCCAATTGGCATTGGGAAGCGGCAGGCGCTGGTTCCTGGAGATTGAGACGAGCGGCATCTCCGTGAATGCACGATATACGGGATGGAAATCCGGTAGATCCAGCCTCCCGTGCAGCGTGGTCAGGCAGTGTGCCGAGGAGTTTCGGAACGCTGGAAACTGAAGCAAATCGACGTGGAAATGGATGACGTCAAACGAGGAGGCCTGCCGCCGGACCTCTTCCAGCATGACGAGGAGGCTCGCAGTGTGGTCGCGTATGCCCCCCAACCTCAGTCCTTCGGGGACTGCTCGCACGAGTTCAGCGGAAGTTTCGGAATCTCCGCTGGCGAAGAGCGTGACATCGTGGCCTTGCTGGACGAGTTCTTCCGTGAGCCATGAGACGACACGTTCGGTGCCGCCATAGAGTTTCGGCGGAACGGATTCCGCCAGGGGTGCGACTTGCGCGATACGCATTTGATTGTTCTCTGTTGCGCCAAGCGTCAGTCCAGCACGAATTTTCGTAGGGACCGCCGGCATCCGCTCACGAGGGCGTTGCTAGTGCACAGGGACAGCGAAGAATGGTATATGGAGCAGCCAGCGGGTTTGGCTAGGTCCGTTCATTCATTAACGAGGCGTGGCGCGCTCAGCTCTTAACTTGTAATGATTTTGCCACGTGGCAGCCGCGCCACTTGTAAAGAAGATCGGGTAGCACGACTTGTATAGAGATAGTAGCTCGTCTTAGGGGCGCTGCTGTTGCGGGCTACCAAGCTTGTGCCCCAACGAAGGAGGACGTCATGTCTTCCATTGCCAACCGAGAAGAACTTGGTGGAGTAGACACGATATAGTGTTACTCAAACAAGCTCAAAGCGTTCGCCAGCGACTGCTGGAACTTTGAGGGCAGCACTCAGGTTCACCGGCTACGGATATCAGCAGGTGATCAGGCGCAGAAAGCCACCCCTAGCATTACGACAGCTTTTCAAAGTGCTGCCAAACAGAAAGACATTGATCAGCTATGACTGCAACCAATTCGGCCGCCTCTCATGGTGGCTTCTCGGAAAAGGCATGGCTCAAGATCTTATCGGGGTATCGTCAGCCCGCGTTACGCCGGAGCTTCTATGAACTCGCAGTAACCCTCATTCCTTTCGTGCTTCTTTGGGCAGCGGCATGGCTGGCCATCCATCTCGGGTATTGGATAGGGATGATTCTCGTTGTGCCAGCAGCCGGTTTCCTGCTGCGCCTTTTTATGTTGCAGCATGACTGTGGGCATGGCTCGTTCTTCGGAAGACGTCGCTGGGACGACTGGACGGGACGTGCGATTGGCGTTTTGACGCTTACGCCATACGACTACTGGCGCCGGGCACATGCTGAGCACCACGCCTTCGCCGGAAATCTCGACGAACGAGGCGTCGGCGACATTACGACGCTGACGGTGGAGGAATATCATGCCCTCACTCCCTGGGGGAAACTAGGCTATCGTCTATACCGGCATCCCCTGGTGATGTTCGGCATCGGTCCCGCTTTTCTTTTCTTGTTCAAGCAACGCCTCCCCTTTGGGATGATGCGATCGGGCGTCCTGCCCTGGCTCTCGACAATGGCGACAAACATCGCTGTAGCTGTACTGGCCGCCCTGTTGATCTGGGTAATTGGTTTGACGCCCTTCCTTCTTGTTCACCTGCCCATCGTCTTGCTCGCGGGATCGGCTGGCGTGTGGTTGTTCTATGTCCAGCACCAGTTTGAAGACACTCATTGGTCGAAGCCGCCGGAGTGGTCGTTCCCGCATGCTGCCATGCATGGTGCATCACACTATGATCTACCAAGGCCACTAAGATGGATCACTGGCAATATTGGGATGCATCATGTGCACCACCTTTCGAGCAGGGTGCCGTTTTACCGACTGCCGGAAGTTCTAAGGGATCACCCCGAGCTAGCGGAACTTGGCCGCATCAGCCTGCGCGAGAGCTTTGCCTGCGTCAAACTCATCCTTTGGGACGAGGCCTCACAGCGGCTGATTTCCCTCCGGGAGGCGAAGAGGCTTCCGTCCTTCAGTCGTTGAAACCCTTTGTGAGATCAGCCTCGTCTAGGGTGGTTTCTTAGTGACACGGTGAAGGTCTTCAACTGAGGCTCCTGGCTGGAGGTGAATATATGAACGAGTTTCAAGCAGACGTGGAGGACACGTCCGCGCGCACTGCATCTGAGCAAAAACTTGAAACCGTGCGAGTACGAGGCGGTGTATTCGTTGAGGCGGTTCGCGTAACGCGGATGCCGATGGTCGTCACCGACGCCACGCTTCCGGGCAACCCAATCACCTTCGTAAACCCGGCGTTCGCACATCTTTCAGGCTACAGCCCCGACGAACTGCTCGGTCAGCACCCTCACTTCATGAATGGCCCGCAGACCGATCCCGAGGCGATCGCGGAATACGAGGCTGCCATGAAGGAGGGGCGTGACACCACCCTCGAAATCCTGCAATACCGCAAGGACGGCTCGACCTTCCAGAGCATGCTGTTTGCAACACCGTTGGATGACGACCAGGGGCGTGTCACCAATCACTTCATGTCCTATCTCGACATAAGCCGCCGTTATGAAGCCGAGGAGGCACTGCGCGCGCTCAATGCAGAACTAGAACAACGAGTGGAGGAGCGCACCCGTACCCTGGAGGCAGCTAATGCTGCACTTAAGAAGGCAGACGCGGAACGCGAAATGCTTCTCGTTGAGGTCAACCACCGGGCCAAGAACAGCTTGTCGGTTGGAGCATCACTGCTGCAACTGCAGGGGCGACGTCAGGCGGACCCGCAGATGAGGGCTCTCTTTGTCGAGTCTGCTGACCGGCTAAGCGCGATGGCACGAGTTCACGACATGCTAAGCCGTTCGGAACAAGGGCAGCGCGTTGATGTAGCGACTTATGTTTCGGAGCTTTGCGAGGCGCTCAAATCCCTCACAGCCGGGGACGAGCGGATCTCACTGAGGGCGCGTACGGAGGAAGACGTTCTAATAGATGCCGACGTAGCCTTCCCGCTCGGCATCGTGCTGGCCGAGCTCATCACCAATGCTGTTAAGTACGCCTTCCCCGGTGACCGTTCCGGCACCATCGTGGTTCAGGCCAAGCGAAGTGGGCCGGGGCGGGTTGAAATCATCGTCCGTGACAACGGCATTGGGATGACGAACTACAGGGAAGGATCCCTCGGGTATGGCCTAATCCGCTCCCTCGTGAAACAGATCGGCGGTGAGTTGGAAATACAAGGTGACGCCGGCGTGACTGTAACGATAGCCTTCTCCGATGCATCGCGATTCCCGCCGACCGGCGGCCGTGAGCCGGCGGCTGGATAAGCTGCGACTTCCTAAGCACTTCGCTCCTGCTTTAGCCATAATCAGAGCGGCAGCGAAGCCGCTGTTAATCAAAAAGCCTTAGCTTACCTGCAGCAGCGTTGGCCTCATCCATTGCAGCGTCCAACGTCGCCTTTAGAATTCTGAGCTCGGCAAGTAGGCGGGGACTTAGATCTTGGCTCTGCCAGTCGTGCAGTTTCTGCTGCCATTCGGCTACTTCAACAATAAGCTTACGCGAACGATCCGCTGTTTCAGGATTGACATCCCTTGCGGCCCGTTCGGCATTTTCAGCCAGTTCAACAAGTTCAACAGTGCTTATGACCCAGGTTGGCAGGGCAAGGCGCACTGTCTCTATTTCAGATACGATGGCGTCGTCGGGATGATGATTGGTCATTCTGATGCTCCTCAAAAGCGCGCTTGCTCTCAGCTATTTGGTTGGGTGTGGGTCGCGCAGCCGTTTTTTTGGTCGTCTCGAGATCCGTCAGTAAGGTCGCTTGTTGACCTAGAACTTTCCAAGGTCTTCTCTGCTTGTTTGATGAGCTTATCTCGGTTTTTGTCCGCATCTTCGCCGCTCCGTGCGGCTTCACTCTCAATACTCGGTTTCATGGGCTTTGCTTCTTCTGCTGTTATGGGCTCGGGTTTAATTCGGTGTCGAGTTTTCGTCCGCTTTTCTGCGAAGTTCCTCTCTGTATTGCCCAACCGCTTGACGGACGCCGTCTTCCGGATGGCCGGTTATAGCGACTAGCTCGAGAACAGCGGCATCGGTGCCAAGGACGTCGAAGGCAACAAAGGCCTCAACTTCGTCTGCATGATAGGAGCTTTGAGGAGGTGTGCTGTACACTCCAAGAAGCGTCGCTTCTGGCAGCCCTTCAAAGAAGACGCCGATGTGGCCGATGCCGTCATAGAGTATGGTTTTGGTTATGCGCATGTTGTCCTCCAGCGACGCCATGGCATTGACCAAGGCAGCCTGTTTAAAGGGTCATAGGGACGACGAGGTGTAACTATCCTGCGCGGCGTCTGCGGTGTCGTCACCCACACCAAGGATGTTGATGAGCGCCTCTCTTTCCGGGCCGAACGGTTGCTGGTTGAGGAAGTCCGCAACGGGCATTTGTGTCTGGTGGCCCCCCGAAGGCTCGTTTGCTTTATGAAGAACGAAAGCTTGTTGAGTAGCCTCCTCGGTGAGCAGGAACCACCGATCGCCGTTCGAGCTGGAAGAAAACTGTTGTAGGTTGTTCATTTCGTTTGTTCCCGTTGGTTGTGGAAGCTGGCCAGATCGAGTGCTCCCGTCATGTTGAGGAGGCGGGACGCTGGGCAGGTTGGGTATCCTTAGCCAAAGCCTCATCGAGGGCGGCTTCGGTAACCGCAATGGCTTCTGTGAAGGCACCTGAGGTCACCATGAGCGTGAGTGTTCGGTGGTAGCCTTCCCACATCACATTCAGCGGCTCCTCGACGACATGAACATCGAATTCGCCAGGCGCATGTGCCTTATCCATTCCTGGCAACATGAAGGCGTTCTGGAAGGCAACCCGCCTGACGCTTGTCTTTATGTTCATGATTAGCTCCTCCAACAGTGTCGTTCAGGCTAGCGTAAATCGGCAGCTCTGAGCGTGTAGGTCATGCCGTGTTTCGGATTGTAGAGCTTCAGTGCAATCTGCTGGATTTTCGATCGAGCAGCATCAAAGGCACGCAGATAATCTTGTTCTGACAGTCTGGTGGCTGAAAGAGCGGCAGCGTCGACAAAAAACTTGACTTCGAACATGCCGTCATAGCCGGTGAAGCGGATCAAGTTCCTGACGTCATCGAAGCTTCTGCTCGCGTTTGGAAATGCTAGTGACATTGGATGTTCCAATTTGGGTCTGACGGCCATCCAAGGGGTACCGTATACGAGGCTGCCATCGTCGTGGACGACTTAGGTGCGCCGCGTCAGTGGGTAGGCATCACCGTCATAAAGTGCTTGCATCTGAACGCCGTCGAACCGCGCTTCATCCACTTCTAACACTGAACCGCGAAGCAGTGAGCTCGGGAATTCCTCGATGGCAAAGCGCAGAGCTTCGGCAGCGGTCTCAAAGCGCCGGTAACGGTGGCCGCTGGCTCGTTGCCTGCTCCGGCACGGATAAAAGCCCGCCCCCGCGTTATAATTGAACCGGGACTTGCTGCTGAATGGGACGGCCACTGGTTTGGCTGAAGATACCAACTGGGAGGGGCTAGTCATTGCGGAAAGACGGCGAGAGAAAGGTTCTCTTGACGTTTCCTTAGCCGAACTTGCCGCTCATCTAACCGTGCCTCCCGATCGCGCAGAGCAAGCCTGCCTCTTATGTCTTGAAGCTTGGCGGCATTAGAACCCTGTTCAGCAGTGGGTTGGTTGAACAGTTGCTCAATGGAGTAATAGTTACTTCTGATCATTTGACGTCCTCAGGTTCGGGCAAGACACACGTGCCTTTGCGCACTCTAGCCGACGGCGGAGTTCTTAACGTCTACAAAGATCGAGGTTAGCCAAGCAACCGGCTGTGCCGGGAGGATCAGGTGGCCAAAAAGGCTGCAACGTCACATAGATATGGCCATGAATCTCCGAGTTACAAGACGGCGGGTCAGGCTTATTGAGTTCGCCGCATTGAGCGCCTGTTAATACTAAGGAACGTACACCGATACGGCTTGCTCGCGGATCGTGAACCGCACTGGCGTCTTGACCTTGAGTTCACCGTCCAAATTCACCGCTCTTGGTTTCCGTGTTCCAATCGTTAGATCTTTCGTGGAAAAGGCGCGCACGTCCTTCCAGCCGCCTTGGGTCCCTTTCCTCAGACTTGGAAGCAGGGCGAGCAACTTCCACCAATGGTCCACCTCCAGGCTGTAAAAGTCGAGCAAGCCATCTATAGCCGTGGCATCAGCGTGGACGGTCATTCCACCCCCATAGAAACGTCCGTTACCAACCGCTATTTGAAAGGTGCGGAACCTCTCGATGCGACCATCATGTTCGAGTGTGGCGGTGAACAGGCGGGAGTCCGCAAACAGTTTAGCGGCGGCAATCGCATAACCCATCTTTCCCCAACGCTTCTTGGCACTCTCTGTGAGTGAAGCAGCAAGGTCGGCGCTGAACCCCATGCTCGCTACGTTGAAGAAGGGATAGTTATTGGCCATCCCAAGGTCGACCGACGAGGTCTTCCCCGAGGCGATAACGTTGATGGCCTCTGCCAAGTCTAGCGGCAAGCCGATGGTACGGGCAAAATCGTTGCCAGTACCGAGCGGCAGCACGCCAAGAGGGAGACTCGTTCCGAGCAGCCCGGATGCCACCGCGTTCAAGCTACCGTCGCCTCCGCCAACGATCACACGTCCGATGTCTGCCGCTCGCCTGAGGATCGCGTCTGACGGCTTCTCCTTGCTGTTTGGCGGCAGCTCCTGATAGCTGATGTTCGCTTCGTGAAGGAGACGCCGCACCTGTGGAAGTGCAGTCCTTCCGCTTCTGGAGTTGGGATTGACGAGCAGCAACGCCGGCTTGATGGTCATCTGCGTGTTCCTGTGAGGGCGTGGGCATGGTGTCATCCCGCCGAGCCATCGATGGGTGCATACTTTCCACTAAGGAAGGCGGGAAGTGGCCCAGCAGTCATCACCGTGAAATCGAAGTTGGATCTCCTGTCGGAGCCGAGCACATACTGCCGATGAACTCTGAGAAAGTCGCGCTTGATCCGGCGATAACGCTCTGCCGAGACAAGCCGCTTGACGCGAATGAATTCGATAGAGGCTTGTTTGGCATCGGGATGCCCGGCCAGGCTGACGACACAGCTTTTGTAGAAATGGATGCTGTCGGTCAGGCACTGGATCTCCAGCCAGAACACTTCCGCGGCGCGGGCGATCTGGCCGACGCAAGCCCTCAGGACAGTAGCCGACTTCAAGAATGAGCATTGGAGGATTGCGCCACCGAGCGTCACAAACACAACTCGCTTACCCTTGAACAGGTTTGGATTCTCGGAAAGCAGCGTCCCAATCACGTGAGCGGCTATGGCCGAACCCATGCTGTGGGAGCTTATCACGTGCTCATCGGTGTCCCCTTGTAACGCTTCTCTAGCCATTGCACGACATGCGTCCAACCAAGCGTTGACCTCTGGATCGTTGAGGCGAGCGACAGCTACCGCCAGCGTCCAGTCAGCAAACAAGTGGAGCGGATGAAACCGCGCTAGCACAGGAGGAAGGATGAACGTCAATAAGACAAGCGCGATTGGGAGGCTCCAGAGATAGTTTTGAGGCTCCAAATGCAGCAAGGCAGGCAACGACGCTGCGAGAGCACCTACGGCTAGGAGGCTCGTCATGAGTAAAAAGGGGAAGAGAAAGAACAGGCCAAATCGCCACGCGTGTCGGAAATAGCTCACCACCCCCCCTCCCAGACGACACGTGCCGCACTGATGTACCCGGAGAGGATCTGTTTCCAGAGGCTTTTGTTGGTTAGCGCGGCCACCAGCGAGAAATGGTCGAGCATATAGATGCGGCTTCTCGTTCCGTGCAATCCGTCCTGGCAGAAGACATCGAACCAGGTGAACGACTCATGCTGCACAAGCTCACCCACAGCCAACTGAAGCCCCCATGTCTGGGCACTCTGAGCCGCGGATCGCCTGTACCGGGCATGGTGCTCACGAGAATTCAGCGGCTCGAAGCCTGGAAAATGCAAAACAACTCGTGTCTTCACGTGGGTTGAAGAGTCAGTGCAACTCGCGTCGTGCACCTGCTTGAGCCGCATTAAAAATCCTCAGTTGAAAACGGCGCGGGAGCCATGATCTACTCTAGCACCGCGGCCGAAGGTATCTGGTCTAAGCCATGATCGCGTCGTGCCTGTCGTAGCTGTGCAATGTGGCGACATTGACCTGTCCAGCTCTGGCGAAGCTCCGAATGTCGTCACGTGCCCACCTGCGTACGCTGCTTGTGCAGCACTTTCGTTCGGAGCTTCGGTGGCGAGGTAAGTGGCCGTTCTCAACCACCGCCGATATTTAATGCATGCACCGCTTTTGGTGCATGTGTGTCTCCAATTATGCGCGCTTCACTTGTAACGAAGAGGTTGCAGCACGATGTGATACGTGGTCCCTGCAGGTCAGGCACGGGAACAGGTTCTCGGGAGAGCAACATGGGCTGGAAAACGCCGAAGGTTGAATATGTAAACGGGTACAAGATCATAGAGGTAGAGGGCCCCACATTTGAGGTTTACGATGGCGCCCGTCGGATTGCCGACTTCTCCTATCCTAGCGAAGCAGCCTCTCATGCCAGGTCCCTCCCCATGCGGGATACTTCCCCACGCTGAACAGCAAACGCGCCAGAAGGATAGCGCGACTTGCGGTGCTCCGCCACTTTTGTCCCTGCCGACGTAGATATAGCAATCACATCGGCTAGTTATTGCAGGCGACGCCCGAAGTCAGCGGCGATATAGTCTTGAGAACTGTGCTCGGATCTAATCACCTAATGTGCGAATCAGACGACTATGGCAATTCTTGCTGTGACTGACGTCATTTCCTGACGAATCGTTCGGGATGAAGCGTGCCGACGCGCAGACGCCATTCGGCGTTTCTGAAACGCCGCACTGGCAAGCCAACGGTGGCGGATGTGGCACTGCTTGCGACAGGGCTGACGTCGAACATGAGGTTCCTTCCGTCGCCGATCATATGGGCAACAACGGTGCGTCTGGGGTCGATTCAGGTCGACTTAGACTGTCCGGCGGCGGTGCCGTCTTGTTTAGGGGGCGCCTGATGCGGATCTTACGCGGCGGGGCCACCAGTGGCGGTTGCGTATCAGAGAGCGCTTCCCGAGCGGCCGAGGTCAGATTGAAGGCTACGAAGTCAGCCTCTTCGAGATCAAGCGATATCTTGTCGTCCTCGCCTTCCGTCCATAGCGCCGCGCCCACCCGCGCCGCCGGGTACAGACGCTTGAGCCTGCGGACAACCGTGCGGGCGTGCCTGCCCGAGTCCTCATTTAGAAAGCAGACGACAATGGCGCTTGTTCGTTCCGGCACCAAATTGGTGCCACGGCGATCGGAAAGATCGAAGTGCCTTGCTACCACCACCTCGGCTCCTTGGACCTGGAGCACTTGAGCGAGCATGGCTGCTGACGCATCGTCCAGCGGGCCCCTGCCGCCGATGCAGAAGACTGTTTTGCCACTCCCGTCCGGTAGTTCCGCTGCATCATCGCTCACCTTGATCGGCGTCACAGGGCGCTGATCTACCTTGGCTTCATCTTTGGGAGCTTGCTCCTCCTGCTCTTCTTCCTGGGCGATGTCGGCAAGATTGGAGACCAGAGCAATGGCAGCTTCATAAACCTGATCCATTTGTTCCGCCCTCAAGACACCACGACGCCGGTCCTTCTCAGCAAGCAAAAGGGCCGGAATAGCCACTTGGCTGTAGTAGTCCTCCAGATAGTCCTCCTCAAGAAGCTCCTCCGCGTAGTCAGTTGCCTCATCGGGATCTCCTGCGAGTAGCCGTTGATAGAGGCGCTCCTTAGGATCGAGCACCGGCTCGCTCCCAAATAGAACCTCCAGGAACTCGAACTGCGGGACGTATCGGCCCAGGACTACAAGACAGACGGTCAGTGGTGTCGATAGGACCAGGCCGACTGGTCCCCAAAGCCACGCCCAAAAAATCGCAGCGACGACGATTGCCAAGGGGGACAGCCCAGTGCGAGATCCATAAAGCCACGGTTCCACGATATTGTTGCTAGTCAATTCCAAAATGAGAAATATGGCCGCAACCCACAGAACGAGGCTCCAGCCTGGGTCGACCGCGAACGCCAAGAACAGCGGCAGAACCATCGCTATGACGGGTCCAATGTAGGGGACAAAACGGAGGATGATCGCCAGCATTCCCCAGAGCGCCGCGTTCGGAACCCCCACCACCCATAGACCGAGCGCCAACGGGACGCCGTAAGTGCAATTTACCACCAATTGCATGAGCAGATACCGGGCAACCCGGCTGCCGGCCTCCTGGATGGCCTCTGTCGTTCGATGCAGATCTCCGTAGCCGACGAGGCGGATAAAGCGGTCGCGAAGCGTTTCTCGCTCCAAGAGCATGAAAATGACCACGACTATGACCAAGCCTAGTGAGGCTATGGGGCCAAGCAGGGGACCGATCAGACTCGTGAGAGTGGCGATTGGACGACTAGGCGCAAATATCTCAACCAGAAGCGGTTCGCGTGGTGTCGGGCCAGCACTTGGGCCAGCATGTGGCTGTCCATCGTTGTTGAGTTCGCGGCCGACGCTCTCGATGGCGGACGTCAGGCGTCGGATGAAGCCGTTGTCCGTTCCGCTATCTTGAAGCGCCCGGATCTTGGCTATGATGTTGCCTTGGTATTCCGGGAGCTTCTGAGCCACCTCGGCGACATGCCCCGCCACGACGAGCCCAAAAATGACGAGAAAAAGGAAGGCGAGCACGACGGTGATTATAACGGCGAGAGTGCGCGGGAGACCCAACTTCCGCAGACGTGAAGAAATCGGAGCGAGGGCGAACGTCAGCAGGACTGCAATTGCCAGAGGAAGAAGCACGTCCTTGGCGAAATAGAGAATAGCGATCACTGCAAGCACGCTTACAAAGGCAGGCAGGCTTGATGACGGAGAAGAGGTCGAGATCGAATAAACGCGGCGGGGGCCGCCGAGGTCATTTAGCACTTTCGCCTCCGCGCTTTCGGCGTAGCTCGAACAGGTCGACGAGTCGGCCGTCTCTACTTTAGGATATGGGGCGCTCATCCACCTCGGCAATGATAGAGGACTTCAGCAGTGGCTGAGTGTTGGTGCGCGACCGCATGGGGGAGCTCATCCGCGCCGATCTGCGAGGCAGATGATCACAAAGCACAGACCGTCAGCCGCATTCCAAAGCGTCCAGTCCAGTTGCCAAGAAAACCCAGGACGCGGACGTCCATATGTCGGGCCAGAGGTGGAACTCCCTAATTGAGCTTACGGTATATTCAGGGTCAGTTCGCAACCCACCTGAACTCACCGTGAAGAACACGGAGTGGATGGAGCTTCGGCCGGGGCATCCACGACGCCTCGGATCTCTGCTTCCCGCATTGATAGTCTTCAAGCACGGACGATCCGCGAAAGGCCTCGTTCCGGTCATTGCCGCGGGTCCCCAGCCAATTTTCCTGGCCGCCTTGGAACACAACGGATGCCAACAAAATGCGGGCAAAGGTCGCCCAATTTATTGAGAAGACGCCAGTTTTCCGTACTGAGAAATTCGCCAATCTGGATCCAAAAAATCGGTCAAAAACGGCTTGCCTGGGTGACCTGGATTCTCACATGATTTCAATTACTTAGTGTAAAAACCTTGAAATTCCCTCTGTTTTCCCATCGCGAGCGACCGTGGATGCCGCTTTTGTGCCCTGGCTTTGGGCATCAGTCAACTGGACGGTCGAACGGCAATAATTTCCGCTTTCCGAGGTTCAGGCTGCAGTGAGGCGGCACAAAGCGTCCGGCAGCTTTGCGCCCTCATTGCGGTCATTCGGGATCGAGCTCGCGATGCCTAAAACCTGCCGTTGGCTCAATCGCGTCGCTAATCTTGTGTGTCGTGAAACCCAGCTCAATCAAATGTTGCCGGTTAGCATCGCTGACATTAGGAGATAATCTGACTGTCAGATCCACCTGGGTAGAAGAAAGCTGTGCCAAGAGATCAAAAATCTCGACTCGTCTCGTCTCAGTGCCTTGGTGAAGCGTCAGCGTAAGGATGTCACTGGCTAACAATGCGTCATCGCTTGTGGATATCTTTGGAGTTTCGGCAGGCGCACTCGACAGCCTAACGACGGCGTCATTACCCGATGCTGATGCCGTGCTGTCCTTTCCGATGAGGAAATCGATATTGGGTGCGCCTTCCTCGCTGCGTCTGCCGATGGGGCGTGCTCCCGCGCGTCCCAGTGCATCGCGCATCGCGGCCGGCGTCGTCTCGTAGCGGACATAGGAAATCGTCGTTTGCCCCCACTTAACGAGTCCGTTGCTTGCAAGCCATTCAGGTTCCGGATCGGACAAAAGGAGCGCTTCAGCGTTCTGCCGCAGCATATTCATCGTCTGCGCAAAAAGCTGCCGGCTCCACTTCCCGTTTGCCGGCGCCGCGGATGCAAGGCTCAGCGACCCGGCTCCATTCCGGCCGGCCTGCTTCGCCAAAACTTTGCGAGTGAGGACGCCGAAAGGCAGCAACATCACGACGTCGACGCCTTGCCTTAGGAAAATCCTTGCTAAGTCTTCGCTGACGCGAGTACCATAAACCAGCGCGACGGTCTTGCCGGCGGCCGAACGCTTCAGTTCAGCCGCGATCGCCTCCAGGGCCTGCAATTCACGCTCACCGGGACTGCGTGAGGGCAGCATCCCGATCCAACGCCGCGACAGCGCTTCCGGATCTCCCAGAACATAAAGCGGGCCGGGCGCCTCCAAGGCTGGCAGGCTGCCGCGTTGGACAAGCTCGTAGCCGAGCTGTTCGGCACTCTTCCGTTCGTCCTCGTTCGGCTGCTCAGTCGCTGTGCGGCCAGCCTGCCGCGACGCTGCAGGTTCGAAGACAAGCACATGGGCATCGACGCCATCAAGCTTGTCGCCGATCATCCGCGACACGCGATCCCAGTCCAAACCGCCATGTCCGCAGCCCAATGCGGGGAGCGCGACAGTCACCGGACCGAACCCGTCCAGATAGCAGCGCAGATCGTCCAGGCCAGCGGCAATGTCTTCGTAGCGCGATGGTTCGCGCCAGTCGCGCTTGGTCGGAAAATTGATGATCCAGTCCCCGGTCAGGGACTTCCAGACGTGCATTTTCCCAGGGGTAACGCGACCGTCCTTGCAGTCGCGTTGATACTCCTTGAACATTTCTGGATAGCGCTGCTTGAACGCCAGAGCGACACCTGCTCCCATCACGCCAACGCAATTGACCGTGTTGACGCGTATATCCGCGGGAGAATCGAACATGTCGCCTTTAACAAACTCAAGCATGACCTACTCTTCTATCGCCTTTACGCAGCGTTGATATAACATATCCGCCTTGTCCCCGTCCCACCAATGCGGGACTAACGCGCTAACGTCCGCCTTAGCGATCGCGAACAGCATATCCAGTTCCGCCACGTCGTCCACGACATCAAGGATCTGCTGTTCGTCGCGTCCTTGCCCGAGGACATCGCCTACAAGGTCATGATAGCATACAAGCTTCATCAATCTTCTCGCAGACGGCAAGCTGACGCTGCCAACATGCTTGGTCAGGATCTCAGCCATCATCGGCATCGCGCCAACAGGATGGTCGGGGTCGACCTTCTGCAGGCCGCCATTGCCGTCCCAACGCGAGCGCGGCCCCTTGCCGATATCGTGCAAATAGGCCGCGATCTCGATCAGCATCTGCTTTTTCTCGTCGAGCGCATTAAATTCATCAAGTGCCAGAAGCTGGGCGACCACCTCCTTCGTGTGGACATCAACCGTGCGTTTATGCACGCCGTTCTCCGAGCGCAGTTCAACCAGTTCGGCAGTATGCGGTAGACATCCGAAATCGGCCCGGAGACCTTCGCGCAGGCGCTTCAAGTTTTTGAACTCCGCAGTATCTACATGATCGCCGCCATGCTCCTCGACATAGGCGCACGCAGCCTCGAAAATGCTTGCTATCTCGCCGGGTCCCTTCACGACGCTGCTCTTTCCACCGCTCGCGAAATCCGTAAACCAGTGAGGTCGGTTCCATGGGTCTTGAAACTCGATGGGCGGAAACGGCTTGGTGCCCACAATAGTTTCGACACGCTTCTTGGTCTCTTTGCTCCACACGACGCAGCGCGCCGCCGCAGTCACGGGCAATTGGCCGTGGATGAGCAGTTCCGCCATGCGCCTGTGGCGATAGTCCTCGTCAGGATTCCCCCACTTTTTGCTGTCGATCGCGGCCCAGTCAAGTTGTGCGAGATCCGCCGGATCGTGGTAGAAATTCGGTGCGACCGTCGTATTCGCAGACGCGCCGGTGAAGATTGCATCCGCACGTTCGATTAAGGCGATGGGAAACTCAAAATAGAGAATGTCGTATTGATCGACATTCTTGGCATTCACGACGCCCAGCAGCATCGGGCTTACCGAGCCGAAATAGAAGGGCACATAGTCATGGACGCAGCCCTTTGGCCCGCATGACACCTTCATCTGCGCTCGGCGGCCTTGGATACCCTCCGCCGCGATCGAGCGATGCTTTATGGGAAACTGCGCATGATTGTTCGCCAGGAAGCCGTGCTGCAGTAATCCGGGCAAATTATCAATATGGGAAAAATGATACACGTAGCGACGCGCATGCTCGGCAGGAATTGGCATAGATGCCCCCGTTAAAACCCCAATTCGCGTCCCGCGTGCTTCTCGCCCGAAGCTTCGCGACGCTGGCGAGCGATATGGTGCTCGATCACCGAAATTACAACCTTCCTTGCGACTGCAACCGAAAGTAAAGCACGCCGGGCTTGGCGTAGATTATTCGCCGTCTCTCGCTATGGTTGAAAACTTGATCGCAACCGTTTAGCCTACAAGATGCAGCGCACGAAATGGCTGCCGTCACACGGGGGGTATGATGAACATGTTCGAGGACTGGAGGGGCAGACTCACGCTGCCGCCCTTGTCGGCGCTTCGGGTGAAGATCGGGCGCAATGCCGTCCGGCAGGTCGTGTTCCGCGGGGCCACAACACGCGCCCGCATCTTCCTCAACGACATGCCAGGTCACGACCTCGTCAAGACCGAACTAAAACCGCCCTACGACCAGCTCTATATCCGCCGCAAAGGCGCGAAGCACCGTGAGACGGATCTGCCTGTGCTCACGGCCGACCTGGCACGTGACGCAGCCATCCCCGAGACGTTGACCGTTCAGTGGGACGTGGTGGAAGCGCTTACCCGGCGCGTCGACACACCAGAAAAGCTGTTGACCACGTGGGAGAACCAGTTCTTCTTCCGGCTGGAAGGTCCAAACGACGAGCCCGGCCTGCGCCTTCCGCAGATCGGCGCGCTTCATGCTATTGCCGCCCACTTCGCCGTGGGCGACACGTTCGAGCCGGCGACGGTCGTCTTGCCGACGGGGACCGGCAAGACCGAGACCATGCTTGCCGCCCAGGTCTATCTTCGACCGGCCCGTACGCTGGTGCTGGTGTCGGGCGTGCCCCTTCGTGACCAGATAGAGGATAAGTTTGCAACCCTCGGCTATTTGCCGACGGCGCAAGCGATTCCAGTCGAGTTGTTCGGACCGCGGGTGGCGCTCATCTCCGGCGGCATCCGAAGCGTCAATGAGGCCGAAGAGCTTTTAAGGAACGCGAACATCATCATCGCGCTGCCGAACTCACTGGCGGCGTCCGACACCGACGCCGTTGCGACACTCGCCGCTGGGTGCTCGCACCTCTTCGTCGATGAGGCGCACCACATAACCGCGCGGACTTGGCGCTCGGTCCGCGACCGCTTCAGTGGCGGGAAGGTCATTCAATTTACGGCGACGCCGTTCCGTCGGGACGACCAGCGCGTAGATGGCAAGATCATCTTTAACTACAAACTCGGGGACGCCCAGCGCGCCGACTACTACAAGAAAATCAACCTCAGGACCGTTGAGGAGTATGGCGACCAAGAAGCGCGCGACGAAGTCGTCGCCCGCGCGGCCATTGAGGCCCTGCGACGGGATGTCAATGAGCAGAAGCTTGACCACATTCTGATGGCGCGCACCGAAACGCAGGCACATGCTCGGCGAGGGCTTCGATTTCTCGCAGCTCAAGCTTGCGGCGCTGCATGACACGCACAAGTCGCTCGCTATCACGCTCCAGTTCATCGGTCGCTTCACGCGCAAAGGGCCTAAGGACGTGGGCGACGCGACCGTCGTCACGAATATCGCGGACCCCGGCGCGGAGAAGAAGCTCGCCTCGCTCTACGCGGAGGGCGCGGATTGGGACCTGTTGATCCGCCGTCTCAGTGAGGAGCGCATCGATGATGAACTCCGGCTGCAGAACGTCATCGAACAATTGAAACTGAACGGTACGCTTGCAGCGGAGCTCTCGCTCTGGAACCTCCGCCCAGCCATCTCGGCTCAGTTCTACAGAACGAAGTGCAAAGATTGGACTCCGCTCGAATACGCCGGCGTCCTGCCGACGGCTGCCGAGACCTGGTATGCCCTCGACGATAAGGATAGACTCCTCGTTGCGGTGGTCGCACAGACGGAAGAGGTCAAGTGGGGCGATTACCAGAACGTCGTGAACACCCTCTATGACCTCGTCATCGCGCGTTGGGAAGAGGACGAGGGCGTGCTGTCCATTTACGCCAGCGATTACGATCGGATGCGCACTGAGCGCATGGCGAAAGTGATTGCGGGCGATGACGTCGAGCTTTTCAGCGGCGACGCCATCTTCAACATTCTGAATGGCGTGGAGCTGCCCCTCGTAAAGAATCTCGGTTCACGCCGTGTTGGCGCGATCAGCTTCACGACCTACTTCGGGACAAACGTCACGGAAGGCCTTGGGCACATCGACAAGTCCGAGGCCGAGCTCAACAACATCGCCTGTGTCGGGTACGAGGACGGCGACCGAGTCCTTTGGGGTGGAGCAAAGCGTCGTGGCAAGGTCTGGCAGCAACGTACGTCCGGTTCGGTCGCGGATTGGGTCGCCTGGACAAAGTCGACATGGGACAAGGTCACGTCGGACGACGACGACGTGAAAAACATCATCAAAGGCTTCCTCAAACCTATCAAACTAACTGCTCCGCATACGTCGCATGCCATCTCCGCCGAATGGGGCGAGCAGGCACAGCAGAACCAAAGCGAACGGCAAGCCATCTTGTTCGGCAAGGTCGAGAAGCTGCTTTACGAGGTCGATGTCGGCATCGATTCTATCGAGGGTGACGGCACGATCAACGTCAGCTTCGAAGCTGAGGACGCGCAGGCCGTATATCAGCTCAAGATTTCGGAAAGCCTTCCCGGCGGATACGCGTACGAGCGCAGATCCGGTCCCGCCGTCATGTTCAAGCGCGTGACAAAGGAAGCCGAACCGCTGGAGGTCTACCTTCAGCGCGATCCGGTCGTGATCCGCTACGCTGACGGCACGCACTCGTACAACTGCTATCACATCCCGACGAACCTCGAAGTGGGTGTCTATCCCAAGGACCAGTTGGAGGCTTGGGACTTCACGGGCGTGCCGCTCAACAAGGAATCCATCGGTAAGGCCGGCGACACGGCGACCATCCAGTACCGCGCCTTCGAGCACGTGCGTGACGAGTACAATCTGGTCTTCAACGATGACGGTAAGGCAGAGGCCGGTGACCTCGTGTGCCTAAAGGACATCGATGAGAGCACCATCAAGCTGACGCTGGTCCACTGCAAAGGCGCCATCGGGGGCCGAGTCTCCGCTCTCATCGACAACTTCTACTTCGTCTGCGGCCAAGCTCAGAAGTGCATCACCAAGAAGCACAAGGGTGTAGAGCGTCTCGTCAGAGACCTAAAACGGCGCGAGGCGCAGTGGACGGCGACAGGGAATACCCGGTTTCTTAAGGGCGGACAGCGCGAGCTCTCGTACTTCAAGGAGAAGGCTCGGAAATCGCGGGTCGAGTTCGAGGTCGTTCTCGTACAGCCCGGCGCCAACGCCGACAGCGTGACCGTTCCCATCCTTCAGTTGCTGGCGACTACGGAGCTCTTCTTGAAGAAGACCACGGACGCCAGCTTCCGCGTCATCGTCAACGCGGGCGGGGTCGATTGATGTAATCCGGGCCGCTTCAAGCGAACGCTGCGCCGGCTCGCTCACATTGCCGGAAATGACTGGCGGGCGCTCGAGGGCGTGCGGCTTGATTGCGAGGCGCCGGCTAGAGGCAGCTACACGCCGGACTTG
Organism: Neorhizobium alkalisoli; assembly: GCF_002968635.1. GTDB lineage: Bacteria > Pseudomonadota > Alphaproteobacteria > Rhizobiales > Rhizobiaceae > Neorhizobium > Neorhizobium alkalisoli. The sequence continues at coordinate 410,618 of NZ_PVBN01000001.1, forward strand.
ATCGTCGTGAACCGCGCCATGCGCACTGCCTTCGTGCTGGATCTGAAACGGTCGCTCGCATCCTACGGCGATACAAGCCGGCTCGAGGAGCTGAAGCTGAAAATGCTGGCGTCGGCCATGGTGCTGCCTGACTGGCTCTACAAGACCCAGAAGCGAACGATGGTCGAGACCGTCGGCGTTGCGATCATCGATGGCGCCAGCCGTCCGAGTGATCATCCGGCAGGCGTCTGGGCGCTCTCCGAAATCGACGATCTTCTTGAGATCGATGGTGCCGCTGCCTGCATGGCGGAACTGCGTGTTCGCTTCGGGCGCCGCGTGCGGCAGCTTCTTGAGGTCGAGGCGTGCCGGGCGCTCGGTCTCCCCGAGATGCCGGCGGCGACCCTACCGCTCGCGGCTGCCGGCTCCGAGACGTCGCTCCATCAGCGTCGCTTCGGGACGCTGCGGGCGATCCCCCGCGTGAAGATCTGCGATGACGTCACCGATGACACTAAGGATCATGGAGCCGGATGCCGTTGCGGCTCCTGTGAAGAGCCGAGCTTCGATGATGACGACGACGGCCGCGATGATCCGGAGGCGCTGGCAGATGAGGTGGTCTCCTGGCCACCTGAGCACATCCGCATTGGCTTTGCCCGGCGATTGCTCGACGCCTGAGGCGATCGACCCCCGCTCGAAAGAGGAGATAGCTGCGGCGCGTGACGCCGCGGCGGCCTCTTGCCGTTCCCATCATCCTTGAGAAGACGCCGTCCGATGAAGCCGGACCGGCGAGGAGATCCTGCATGTCCGCAGACATCATGTCCACCCAAGCACCATCGACATCTGCCCGCCTCAAGCGAGGCAGCTCGAAAGCTTCCAAGCCCAATCAGCCCCTTGTTGATCAGCGTCCGCAGGACGACCCAGCTCTGATCATCGGCCTCGCTCTTGCGTTTGCCCAGCAGGGGTCATCGGACAAGCGCGCCATTCCCTCGGTGGTGCTCGAACCACTCCGGCAACTGGCAGAATCCGGAGATCCCACTTGCCGGCTCGTTCTCGATTACCTCGAGAGAAGGGTCGGCGCCAATTATCGGACGTTTACGCGTCAGGGCTTGTCGCCGGAAATTGTTTCCGTTCACCCAGCTATGAAGGAGGATCGTTGATGGATCGTCTGTCTTCTTTCCTACTCCGGCACTTGGCCCATGTCGAGCGCCGTGCCGTTCGGCGTCTCGCGGTCCGCAACGGCCTGCTGACGATGAGCACCAGCATCGTCGATGGTCATGTTGTCGGCCGCTTTAGCCCAGCCTTCGATCCCTCCCATCTCACCGGCGAGTTCGAACAGAACCGTCAGTGGGTGCGGGATCATCTCGCAGGCTTTCTGATCGATGCCCCGCAGGACGGACACGGCCGCCCCGTTCTCGTCCCGGCCGTGCCGGTGTGGCCGGCGCATTTCACGCGGCGTTTTGCGAATGAAGATGGCACGCCCCAGGCTCTTGATGGGGCAGCGGTCATCGACATCCTGGTCGCCGCCTCGTAAATCCAGAGCGAGGGATGGAGGACGTAAATGTCTGTAACGGTCATCGCGCATTGCGACTGGAGTATTGAAGCCAAGAAGCGATGGATGTGCGTGGCGGTTCGGCAGGGCGATACATGGGCCCTGTCGGCGCCGGAGGCTGTCGGCGACACACAGAACCTCATCCACCGGCTGCGGCGGCGGATAGTAGCAGACGCGGCAGTGCTGATGGGTTTCGACTTCCCGATCGGGCTTCCTGCCGCCTACGGCAGAGTGCTGGGGGGATCTGACTTCCGTTGCTTTTTGCGTTCATCTGGGGACACACGCTTTGCGCGGTGGTTCGACGTTGCCGAGCATCGCAGCGAAATCTCCATCGACCGCCCCTTTTATCCGATGCGGCCGGGGGGCACACAGCGTCAGCACCTCTTCGACGCTTTAGCGCTGAGCGGCAATGATCTTCTGCGCCTCTGCGAGCGGGCGACGCCGGATCGCGGCGACGCCTGCATGTTGTTCTGGACGCTCGGCGGCAATCAGGTGGGCAAGGCCGCCTTGGCCGGCTGGCGTGAGATTATACTGCCGAACTTGGAGGAGCTATTGCTTTGGCCGTTCGACGGGCCGCTCCATGAACTGATGATGCCGGGCGCCACTGTTGTCGCCGAGACCTATCCCGGCGACGTCTATGGGCAGATTGGAATTCCCCGACGTCCGGTATGGAGCAAGCGACAGCAAGACGGACGCCGGTCCGTGGCAAGTCATCTGATGCGGTGGCTGGAAAACAGGCCACATGTCGACGGGAGCGAACTCCAAAGTCTGATCAGCGATGGCTTCGGAAACAGCAGGGACGGTGAAGACCGGTTCGACGCGACAGTCGGCCTGCTCGGCATGATCGACGTCGTCGACGGCCGACGGGGTGAAGGCCTACCGCAAGCTGATGATGTCAGAACATGGGAAGGCTGGATCCTCGGTCAGCAGGCTTAAGTCTCCCGCACGTTGATCTACCTTAGAACAAGCTGATACAGGTCGCCGGCAACTCTAAACAAATTGCGCTCATTCGATTCGAACTTCCAGGCGAACGATTCGAAAGTTGAGGGCAACGTTTCCAAGCTCGGGGCAAACGTTTCGTTTTTCGATATTTCCGATTCCCGTCCTATCGAAAGAGCCGGAGATCGTGCATCCGGCGGCGTCAACATAGCCGCGGGATTGCCGGCAACTTGTTTCGACGCGCCTGCAACCTGACAAAAATTGCGCTCATTCGATTCCAAACTCGAAAATTCCGATTCAAAACACGATGATTCCGTTTCGGCGACAAACGCCTTGCGCCATGCCGCCGGTCATCTGACCATAAGAGTGCCATCAACGAAAACAGGGGGAGGATGTTATGGCGCGACAGACCTTGGAGGAGCGGAACGCGAAGCAGCGTGAGCGGCAGCAGCGGCTGAGGGACCGGCATCGGGCCGAGCGGCGCCCGGATCGTGACGACGTCGCGCGAGCGATGCTGTTCTGGACGATCACCAGCTATCTCGACCAGGGACGGCAGGACTGGATAGAGGAGCTGGGCGACGCCGTTGTCGGGGTTCTCGTTGACCAAGGCTTTGACGAGCGGGCAGCGGACGAGGTTTTCGATGATCTCGTCGATCGCTATGCCCGCGACGACCAGCCCTTCCGAAGTAAGCCTCACCTGCGGGGCTGACGATCTCTGGCCATCTGCTCTGCCTGATCACTAACTATTTGTGCAAACGGCGTTATCATTGGGGACTTCGTCCCCCCGTTACTTCGTGAAACGCCGTTTGCAACTGAATCGTTTTTATGAAGCTTTCGCCTGCGGAAACTCTCGGTTACCGGAGGTTAACTCCATTCGCATAGCTCGCGTGCCCCGCGTCTGCGGGAACGACCAACAACAGCTACGTGAATGGAAATGAACCAATTTTCTGCCAAAGCCTTTCAACGCAAGATCGACGCCTTCTGCCAACTGCGGCTGGCGCCGCTTTTCAAGGACGACGAACTTCCCCGGCTGAAGTGGTATTTGCACACGCTCATTCAGACGAGGAGACCGGCGCCAAGAACCAGCGGCAAGACAGACTGGCACGTTGTCGCGGCAGCCTGCGGCCTGGACACCGATCTGCTTGCGGGCAACGCGCGTCAGATCGACCCAGCCTTTGACGCCATTGTTCGCTGGATCCGGGACACGCGCCTCTTAGCCACGGCCGCAGACCCCGAAGTCCCTCGACCACGAAAGACGCTGAGGACGAAGGCGGTGCCCACAAGTCCCCGACCAGCTCGCCCACCGCAGAACCAGCCCAAACCAGCATCGGGCGCTACAGCACCAAGTCCACGCACAGGTCTCGAATTCCCAGAACCGTTGTTCGACGTTAGCGAAGATCCGACGGACTTTTCCGAGGCGTTACAGCTCCAGCTCCGGCGCCATGGCGAACCGTACTGGACGCTTTATCGCGGCATCATTGGTCCAGATGACGTCACAGACAAGAATACGCTTTTAAGCTGGATCGAAGGCCGGAAAGTGCCGCGGAGTATCGAGAGTTTCGAGATCTTGTCACGGATCGAGCGACGGTACCGGCTTCCTGCTGGCTACTTCAAAGCCAAGCTTCCACACCCTTCACGATCGGCGTCAGGGTTTGAGCTGTCCGGCATAGAGCCTGCCGAACGGCGTCGCATCGCCTGGCATCTCCCTGAGGATTTCAACACGCTGTCCTTCCAGAAGAGAGAGGAAATCATCGATTGGGTACGGCGGGTTATTATCAGCGGCACGACGGACTACCGGAAATACCAAGCAGCCGCCGCCAAGCAGCGTTACGCCATCCGCTTCCCCGGCGTCTCCTATGGTGGGCGGGCGCCACGCGACGGGAAAATCGTCGTTCCTGCGAACTATGAGCAGACCTGGGTCGAGGATCCTGACTTGCTGTCAGGCGTGATAGAAGCGCCGCCGTCACTTGCAATGGAAATGGCCGACTTGGTGCGCTTCAAGACGTCAGCTCTGACGTCGGTCGGCTTTCAGCGAAACGGGGTCTGGGGTGAAGAAACCGCCTCGCAGAAGATTGAGCATCTCGGGCTGATGTTCGGTGCCCTTACAGCATCGAGAGATGGAGAGGTGAAGGGCTACGGGGTGCCGGTCCGGCAGTTGACGTTCGGACTCCTCATTTTCCCCGGCGTCTGGGATTGGTATCTGCAGTGGCGGGAGACGCGCCGCGGCTTCTTCACCGCTTGGGAAGTCGACATGTTGCGGATCGCCTTGGCGATTACCAAGGAGGGAACCGGATGGCTCCGGCAGCATCCGGAGCTGCTGGCACGCGTTCAACCGATTGCCGGCCTCGTTTCGCAAAATGAGATCGACTATGCGAATGCGGACTGGCACGGTGCCTGCGAAGACTTCCACAAGCATGCTGCCCACCGCGTCAAGGAAATCCAACGGATTGCTCGCGTCCATCGCGACCCTTTCGAGCCGATCATGCCGGTCCTTGAGGCGGCAAGCCCCGTTGGCGAGTATCGCAAGATCACCGAGGAGATCATTCGCCTGCGGATCCCGGCACGTTCTTCGTCAAGACTGTCAAGACGACCAGCACAAACGCGGCCTATGACACGACGAGTTTCTACGAGGCCTGGCGTCACACCATTCAGCGCTACGGCATATACAACCCCTATACCGGACGAGGCGCGATCAAGGGGCTGCTCCCGCACGGCCCCCACAATGTCCGTGACGTGCTGGCGACCCACATCCTGAAGCAGACAGGCTCCTACGAGCAGGCGAGCTACGCCATCCAGGACACCGCCGAAATGGTCGCCAAGCACTACGGGCGCTTTCTCCCGCAGGACAAGGCCGCACTTGCGGCACGTATCCTGAATCAGGTCTGGGAAGCCGCTTAATGGATAAGGAGGCGTCGGAAATTATTTCCGGCGTCTCGCCTCGTTCTTCGCTCCGCGCGCCCACGGCGGCGGCAGCCGTTTTTCAATCCATGGCAGTAGTTTGATCGGCTTCGGGTCGATGCCGGCGGTGATGATTGGATACTTGCTAAGAGCATCGCGCATCAATGGCAGACCAGCGGGGTTGGTGTAGCGCGTGTTGGTTTCACTTCCCTCGCTAAGGCGTCCGGAAATGTCATCGATAATCAGGGGCGGGACCCCCGCCTGAAGGAGGGTATCTGCCATGCCGTGGCGGAACGCGTGTAAAGCGCGCTCCCACATGTTCTCTCCGAGGCACTGTTTCATGATCGGGAGGAAGACGTCGTAGAAGCGGTCGCCGGGATCGTTCAACGTCTTGTCGGAGAAGAGTTCAGGGAACACGGCCTCATACCCCAGCTCCTGTAGCAATGCACAATAGTCCAGGAAACCCAGGCGAACCAGCTCATCCGGCAGTGGCAAAACGCGCGCTGATTGCACAGTCTTGAGCCGCCGGAACTTGTTTGTCCGAATGATGAGCACAAGACCATCATCGTCTTCGGCGATGTCGTCCAATGCAAGCCCTGCAAACTCGAGCCTGCGTGCACCGAGATAGGAAAACATAATAGGCAGGAAGTAAGCCGCGTCATGAAAGACGTGCGGTCCAGGCTTTTTGCGGCCTCGATCGTGGTTCAGCGAGCCAGTGTAGATCGGGCTTGAGAAAATCGGTTTGATCTCGTCGGGCGTCGGCTTGTGCTGTTGTGTACGAATAAGCCCGGCCTTAGGCTTTTTCGGCCTCAAGCCCTGGAAAGTCCAATCGCCAACTTCGAACCCGCGAGCGCGGACATAGGTCAGAAAATGGTTGAGGTTCCCGATGTGTTTGCGGATGGTGGCTGCCTTGAGGCCCACCTTCGCCTTTTTGCCCTCCGCGTTGGCCCGCTCGCGTAGCCTCTCGCCCTCAGCGCGAAGCTCGGGCGCGGACATCGCCCTCATTCTGGCGCTTTTTCCCCAGTTAACGGGGATGTCGTTGAAGTGCTGGCGAAGCTCGCCGAGATGGTATTGCGTAATCTGCCCGGTGTGTTCCACTTCGTGTTCTTCGAGCACGCCCATGAACATGCGAACGAGCGCACGAGCGTCACGTGCGGTCGTCTCATCCCAAGCGTCCTTCATGTTCTTGACGAGCCCTTCGCACGCAGATTCGAAATCCGCGACGGCAATGACGCGGCGGGGCTTTTCGTCAATTGGCTCACTGACAGCGAGCCGCGGCGAGGGAGTGAGATCGAGCAGCCTCACCGGCGGCACAGCGGGCGCGGAGGGCCCGACAACATCTTCAGCGGGAACCGCGATCTCCAACGATGGCGGCGTCATTTTCAAGGGTGCGGCGACCTCGATAAATGCAGGCTGTGGTGTCGAAGCCGGACCGCCGGTGAGTTCGCTCAGGTCACGATCGGCGAGAGGATGCCGTTCCGCGACATCGAAGAGCGCTTCCGCCCGTCCGCTGAAATAGGCCTTCATGGCCTTTTCCTCGTTGAGCGGATGGGAATTGATTTCGAAGAGGTGCATCAATCTTCGAATGCCCTCCTTGAAGCCGCGCGAGTTCGCTTCTTGGAGAAGTTCGAGGTAGTTCGAGTTGATCGCGAAGACGTGGGCGGCGGGAACCCCGTTTTGCCTGAGGTAGGCTAAGCCGCGGCAATTTTCCTTCAACGTCAGGTGATGGGTGATGCCGAACATCCCCATCAGGCGATAGGCCCAGCCATTCTCGAGGTCCATTTCCAGCTCTGAAATGTCGGCGGGACGGCCATAGCGCCGCGCTACCATCGAGACATCTTCCAGATGCATGAGCATCATGTCTCGTTCGTGTTCGCAAAGCTTTTGGAGCTGCGCCTTGGACATGGGTTCCTTCTGCTTCAACTTCAGTTCGGCGACCAGCATGTTGAGCTTGCGGCCGATCGCCTGCGCTTTCTTATGATCAGAACAGTGAAGGCTCAGTGAAAGCCGGCTGCCTGGTCGGCACTGCCCGAAGGCGCTTGGGACGCGCGCGCGCCAATAGAAGATATTGCCGCGGCGGGTGAGGTTTTCGACGTCGTGGCGGACCGCCATCAGGTTGTTGCCCTTGCCTACCACCGGCGTTGCCGCCGCGCATATTTCGCGTGGGCATCACCTGTGGGCTACAGTTCTGGGCATCAGGTCGCCAATGATGCCAAAACGATATCCGGCACGACTGGAAAATCAAGGAATTAAGGGCCTTTAGGGAGAATTGGCTGGGGAACCTGGATTCGAACCAAGATTAACGGAGTCAGAGTCCGTCGTTCTACCGTTGAACTATTCCCCAGCAGGCTCAACCGGTAAACCGGCTCGGCTGATGTGCGGCGCTTATAAACAAAAGCGGGCGAATTGCAAATACCGATTTCGAAAAAAATAGAAAGCCGGCAGCCTGCCCCAACAGAGGCCTTCTGGAGGACAACAGTCGGCAAAAAGCCGTTGGCGAAAACGCAACGGGCTGTTATCTTCACGCCAACGAAACAAACAAACGCCAGCGGCATGCCTCATGAAGGTGTTGCGCGGCAAGATGGACATAGAAGTGATGGACCCCGATAGCGGCGCGAAGACGCCGGAAGGCGGGGCGTCGGCAGCGCGCGGGGAGGAAAGATCCTCTCGGCGTCGGAAGGCGAAGCGACGGGGCAAAAGCCGCGACGTGGCGTCGTTCGCACATGTGGGTTCGGCTGATTCTGCCGGCCCTGCCGCACGTTCCCATATCCAGGATACCGGTCAGCCGGCCCGCAAGCGCAAGCGTCGACGGGGGAAATCCGGTGGCGTTCAACAGGCGGCGCCGGCAGCAAGCGACGTCGCGGCGGTGGAACCTGTCCGTTCAGGCGAATCACAGTCACCCTCGGGCAAGTCGCGCCACCGGCGGAAGAAGAATCGCGGTGGCCGCGGACTGCAGGGTCGGCCGCTGGCTCCAGCCAAGACGCAGCCGAATGTCGCAAAAGCAGTGCCGTCTGCGCCGGCGCCTGCCAAGGATGGCCGGAACAAGCTTGGCGGCGATGCCCCAGCTTCCGAGCCGCGGGGAGACAGGTTTCCCTTCGTCAACGATCTTTACGCAGCACTCGATCTCGGCACCAACAATTGCCGCCTGCTGATCGCGCAGCCGACCCGGCCCGGACAGTTTCGTGTCGTCGACGCCTTCTCGCGCATCGTGCGCCTGGGCGAGGGGCTGGGGGCGAGCCGAAGGCTCTCGGCGGAGGCCATGGACCGTGCGGTCGATGCCCTGCGCATCTGCGCTGCCAAACTTGCCAACAAGCCGGTCCGCCGCATGCGCCTGATCGCGACGGAAGCTTGCCGCGCCGCCGAGAACGGCGAAGAGTTTCTCGGTCGCGTTATTTCGGAAACCGGGCTCGAATTGGAGATCATCGACCGGGAAACGGAGGCACGTCTCGCCGTTTCCGGCTGTGCGTCGCTCGTTGGCCGCGAAGCCCGCTCCGTGGTGTTGTTCGATATCGGCGGCGGGTCTTCGGAAATCGCCGTCATCCGCATCGGCGAAAATCGCTCAAGCCGGCTCGCCAATCACATCACCCATTGGACCTCGCTGCCGGTCGGCGTGGTGACGTTGTCGGAGCGCCATGGCGGACGCAATGTCACGCCGGACGTTTTCTCCGCCATGGTGGCGGAAGTCGAAGGCATGTTGGCAGATTTCCAATGCCCGCCGCTCGAAGCCGTTCGGCGCCAGGGCGCGGAGGATTTCCACCTCATCGGAACGTCCGGAACGGTAACCACGCTAGCCGGAGTTCATCTTGACCTGCCGCGCTACGATCGGCGCAAGGTCGACGGTCTTTGGCTGACCGATGCGGAAGTGAGCGCCATGCAGGCAAAGCTGCTGTCGTGGGATTTCGCCGGCCGTGCGGCCAATCCGTGCATCGGACCGGACCGCGCCGATCTGGTGCTTGCGGGTTGCGCCATTCTGGAAGCGATCCGCCGCCGTTGGCCGAGCCCGCGCATGCGGGTGGCGGACCGGGGGCTCCGCGAAGGGCTGTTGACCGATATGATGGCGGACGACGGCGTCTGGCGCCGCGCGCGTCAGCGCCGGCCGGCAACCGGCGGACAGTAACAATCAGGAGCAGGGCGATGGCGAAACCACCGGTGGGCGGCAATCGTACGGGCCGAAAGCTCGGTCAAAAGGTCAAGAAGGGCAAGCTGAAGGCGTCTTCGCGCCGCTGGCTGGAGCGCCATATCAACGATCCCTATGTGCAGCGTGCCAAGCTGGAGGGGTATCGCGCCCGCGCCGCGTTCAAACTTCTCGAGATCGACGAAAAGCACCACATCCTGAAGGGCGCCCGTCGCATCATCGATCTTGGGGCGGCACCCGGAAGCTGGTCGCAGATCGCCGCGAAGGTGACCGATTCGACGGACGAGGATATCCGCGTCGCAGCGATCGACTTTCTTGAGATGGCGCCGCTGCCGGGCGTGAAATTCCTGCAGCTCGACTTTCTTGATCCTGAGGCGCCGCAGATGCTCATCGACGCGGTCGGTGGGACGCCGGATCTGGTGATTTCCGATATGGCCGCGCCGACCACCGGCCACCAGAGGACGGACCATCTGCGCACCATGCATCTTTGCGAAGTCGCCGCCCATTTTGCGGTCGAGGTATTGGGCGAAGGCGGTCACTTCCTTGCCAAGACCTTCCAGGGCGGGACCGAACGGGACCTGCTCAACATGCTGAAGCAGAACTTCCGGCAGGTTATCCATGTGAAGCCCGGTGCGTCGCGCTCGGAATCCGTCGAAATGTTCCTGCTTGCCAAGCACTTCAAGGGCCGCAGAGCAGAACCCCCGGCCGTGGAAGCCGAAGCCGAAACCGAGGCCTGATCACTCGCCCGCTTCCGGCTGGATCCTGCCGCCGCGATGGCCGGAAACCGCTGATCCCGCCATCGGGTCGAGTTTCAGCAGCGGACCGATTGCGAAGAGCGACAGAGCGGCAACCACGAAGAAGGCAAGGTGGAAGTCGGCAAGCCCTAGGGACGTGCCGGAAAAGGCCGCCGAGACCTCGAGGATAAAGGCCGCAAAAGCCACGCCGAGAGCCATGCTGACCTGCTGAAGCACCGAGGCGATCGACGTTGCCTGGCTGGCCTGCTCGTCGCTGATTTCCGAATAGCTGAGCGCATTGGATCCGGTGAAGAAGAAGGAGCGGCAGAGGCCGGACGCCACCAGGAACGCGACGATCAGGGCATGGGATGTTTCCGGCGTGAAGAACCCGTTGGCGGCCGTGGTGACGGCCCCAAGAACGCCCGCGATGAGAAGGGTCACCTTGAAGCCCGTTGCCGCAAAGACGCGCCGCGCCACGAACTTCACGGCAAGCGCTCCGAGAGCGCCCGCAAAGGTGATCAGGCCGGATTGGAACGGGTTGAGCCCGAACCCGAGCTGCAGCATCAGCGGCATCAGAAAGGGAATGGCGCCGGTCGAGATGCGGAAGAGCGTGCCGCTCGAGGTGGCGGCGCGGAAGGCGTCGTTCCTGAAGATCGAGAGATTGAGGATCGGCGAAGGATGTCTCCGCGCGTGGCGAAGGTAGATGAGGCCGGAGGCAAGGCCGATCGCGGTTGAGCAGATGCCGACGGCAGGTGGCAGCGCAGGCAGGCCGACTACCGAGAGGCCGAACACCGTTCCCGCCGCCGCGATCGAAGTCAGCAGGAAGCCGATCCAGTCGATCGAGGGTGGATGGGCCGTTTCTATCTCCGGCAGGAAAATGCTCGAAAGATAGATGCCGAGCAGGCCCACCGGCACATTGATGATGAAAATCCAGTGCCAGCTGAAATAGGTGGTGATGAAGCCGCCGATCGGAGGGCCGGTCAATGGGCCGACAAGGGCGGGTATAGTCAACAAAGCCATGGCCGAAACGAGCTCGCTGCGTTTCGTCGTGCGCAGGAGAACGAGGCGACCGACCGGTGTCATCATCGCTCCGCCCATGCCTTGCAGGAAGCGGGACAGCACGAATTCGATCAGCGACGAGGAGATCGCGCAGAAGATCGAGCCGATGACGAAGACCAGGATTGCCAGCCGGAAAATCTTCTTGGCGCCGAACCGGTCTGCCATCCAGCCGCTGATGGGAATGAACACCGCCAGCGCCACCATGTAGGACGTCAGTGCCAGTTTGAGTGTGATCGGCCCGACATTCAGGTCGGCGGCGATCGCAGGAAGCGCCGTGGCGATAACGGTCGAATCCATCTGCTCCATGAAAAGAGCGACAGCGAGAATAAGTGGAATGACGCGATTCATGTCGGCCTGCGGTGCGCGGAACGGTTTTCCTGTAAACCTCCGGGCTCCTTCTGCCAATGAGCGAATTTCACCTTTTTCCTGTTTGGGTCACGTCTGCGTGAGAGGCGATTTTCTTGTTCCCGAGCTTGGTTATGTTCCAAGTCGCCGCGGGCTCGATGCCGGGTTTTGGGCAAGTCATAGGGAGCTGAAGAATGACGTCGATTAAATTTGACAGGCGGGCACTGCTTGGAACGGCGGGCCTCGGGATTATCGCCTCACCGGCCATCATCAGTGGCAGGGCTTTCGCGCAGGAGAGCAAACCGCAGGCTATCGACCGGGTGACGCCTCCGGATATCCATAAGTTCAAGGTCGGTGGTTTTCAGGTCCTGGTGGTCAAAGACGGCGCCCGCCCCTCTGGAAACCCGCAGGAAACCTTCGGAACGAACCAATCTGCAGAAGCGGTCGGCACTTTGCTGAACGAGAATTTTCTGCCCGCCGACAAGTTCGTCAACAGCTTTTCGCCGACACTTGTCGATACGGGCAGTGAGGTCATCCTCTTCGATACCGGTCTCGGCAAGGCCGCCCGTGCCCAGGGTGGCGGGCGTCTGATCGAAGGATTGGCCGCCGCCGGATACATGCCCGAGGATATTTCGATTGTTGTTATCACCCATATGCATGGCGACCACATCGGCGGCATCATGGAGGACGGCAAACCCGCTTTCCCGAAGGCCCGCTATGTGGCCGGCGAGACGGAATACAACTTCTGGAGCGATGCGGCGCGTGCGGGAACGCCCGCCGAAGGAAACCACAAGGCTGTGCTTGCGAACGTCAAGCCGCATGCGGAGAAGATGACGTTCCTGAAGGACGGCGGCGACGTGGTTTCCGGAATAACTGCGATGACCGCCCCCGGCCACACACCCGGGCATCTGATCTTCAACATCGAGTCGGAGGGCAAGCGGCTCGTTTTGACGGCCGATACCGCCAATCATTACATTCTTTCGCTGGAGCGCCCTGAGTGGGAAGTCCGTTTCGACATGGACAAGGCCCAGGCTGCCGCGACCAGAAAGAAAGTCTACGACATGATCACGACCGACAAGATCGCCTTCCTCGGCTATCACATGCCATTCCCGGCCGTGGGGTTCGCCGAGCGGCAGGAAACGGGTTATCGCTTCGTGCCGAAGACCTACCAGTTCGATATTTGATTTATCGAAAAGCTTTGGAAAAACCCGGCAGAACGGCTTGCCGGGTTTTTGCTATTCCCTTCCTGTCATGAACGTGTTACCAGCCCTCGCCAACTTCCAAGCAACTCTTGCAAGACCGCCCGGGCGGATATCACGTTCCGGAGCATGATCTGCATTTTCTGATCGAGGAATTGGCCATGGCACGCATCATTGAAACGGCAACCGGCGCGGATGCGCTTACCTTTGACGATGTCCTGCTTCAGCCGGGCCACTCCGAAGTCATGCCGGGCCAGACGAACATCTCGACGACCATCGCCCAGGACATCGACCTCAACCTGCCGATCCTTTCCTCCGCCATGGACACGGTGACCGAAAGCCGTTTGGCGATCGCCATGGCTCAGGCGGGCGGCATCGGTGTTATCCATCGCAATCTGACCCCCGTCGAGCAGGCCGAGGAAGTCCGGCAGGTCAAGAAGTTCGAAAGCGGCATGGTCGTCAATCCCGTGACGATCGGTCCGGATGCCACGCTCGCAGACGCGCTGTCGCTGATGAAGTCGCACGGCATTTCGGGCATCCCCGTCGTGGAGAATGGCGGTTCCGGTGGACATACGATCGGCCGGCTTGTCGGTATCCTCACCAACCGCGACGTCCGTTTCGCCTCCGACCCGAGCCAGCGCATCTATGAGCTGATGACGCGGGAAAACCTCATCACCGTCAAGGAAAGCGTTGATCAGGCCGAAGCCAAGCGTCTGCTTCACGCGCACCGCATCGAAAAGCTGGTGGTTATCGACGGCGACGGCCGTTGCGTCGGCCTCATCACGGTCAAGGATATCGAAAAATCGCAGCTCAATCCGAACGCGTCGAAAGACGCGCAGGGCCGGCTTCGCGCCGCTGCCGCGATCAGCGTCGGCGACGACGGATACGAGCGTGCCGAACGTCTGATCGATGCCGGTATCGACCTGTTGGTCGTCGACACTGCCCACGGTCATTCGCAGAGGGTCCTCGACGCTGTTACGCGGGTGAAGAAGCTCTCCAACTCGGTCCGTGTCATGGCCGGCAATGTCGCGACCGCCGACGGCACCCTGGCATTGATCGATGCCGGCGCGGATGCGGTCAAGGTCGGTATCGGGCCTGGTTCCATCTGCACGACCCGCATTGTCGCGGGCGTCGGCGTGCCGCAGCTCGCGGCGATCATGGCGGCGGTGGATGCTGCCCGTGCGCGAAACATTCCTGTCATCGCTGACGGCGGCATCAAGTTTTCGGGTGATCTGGCGAAGGCAATTGCCGCCGGTGCATCGGCCGTGATGGTCGGCTCGCTGCTTGCCGGCACCGACGAAAGCCCGGGCGAGGTCTATCTCTACCAGGGCCGCTCGTTCAAGGCCTATCGCGGCATGGGCTCGGTGGGCGCCATGGCTCGCGGCTCCGCCGACCGCTATTTTCAGGCGGAGGTGCGCGACACCTTGAAGCTCGTACCGGAAGGTATCGAAGGCCAGGTGCCGTATAAGGGTCCGGTATCGGGCGTGCTGCATCAGCTCGGCGGCGGCCTGAAGGCAGCCATGGGTTATGTTGGCGGGGCGACCATCAAGGAGTTCCAGGAGCGCGCCACCTTCGTGCGGATCTCGGGCGCCGGCCTTCGCGAAAGCCATGCTCACGACGTGACCATCACCCGTGAGAGCCCGAACTATCCGGGCGCCGGGGCTTGATACCCAACAGCCAAGACATTTCGTTCACCTGAAATCACTTCAATGGCGCTGCTTTCCGCGCCATCGAAACTTCCAGAGGTTCGCCGGATCGCTTCGGATCGGGAGGAAATATGCTGTCGAATGCCACGCTCTGGCCCATGATTGCGCATGCCGCGCTCGTCTTCTTTCTCTATTGGCTCTTGTCGAGAAGGCGTTTTACCGCTGTCCGTTCAGGCAGCGCCGAAGCCGGCCAGTTTCGGGAAAATCGCCAGGAACCGCCGGAAAGTCTGCTGGTCCACAACAATCTCAGGAACCAGTTCGAGCTGCCGGTCCTGTTCCATGCCGTCTGTCTCGCGCTGTATGTCTCGACCGCGGACAACTGGGCGACGGTCGCTTTGGCCTGGATCTTCATTCTGTCGCGGTGCGCGCACTCTTACATACACATCACCAGCAATCGTCTTCGGTATCGCCGCCCCTTGTTCATCGTCGGTTTCGTAGCGCTGGCGGCGATGTGGGCCTGGCTCGCTTTATGGCTGGCGCTGGCTTAGGGAACCGCCGCCGGCCTCCTTCTCACGAACAAGTGTAGTTTTCGGCCCCCTTTTCACGGATTGTTTCATCTTCAGGGAGCGCTCGCGGCGTTAGATTTCGGCCTGGTTGAAAAGCCGGGAGGAGAGAAACATGGACAACGAAACGCCGAAGATCACCCAGGCGATGATCAACGCCTATGACGAATATACGCATCTCACCCTCGATCGCCGCCGCTTTATGGAGAAGCTGACGCAGCTTGCAGGGTCCGGCGCGGCGGCTGCGGCAATTGCGCCGATGCTTGCGGCCAGCGGTGCCAAGGCGGAGATCGTTCCCGCCAATGACGACCGCCTGACGGCGGAGGATGTTACCTATCCCGGGGCAAACGGTGCCACGATGAAGGGATACCTGGTCCGGCCCAAGAACGCTTCCGCACCATTGGGCGGTGTCATCGTCATCCATGAAAATCGTGGACTCAACAATCACATCAAGGACGTGGCTCGGCGCATGGCGCTCGAAGGCTTCAACGCCTTGGCCGTCGACTTCCTGTCCCCCGAGGGCGGCACGCCTGAAGACGAGGAAAAGGCCCGTCAGATGTTCTCGTCGCTCAATCCCAGCGAGGTCGCGGCGAACGCCGAGGCGAGCAGGGTCTATCTGGCCGGCATCAGCGGTGCCAATGGCAAGGTGGGTGCGGTCGGCTTCTGCTGGGGCGGTGGCACGGTGAACAATTTCGCCGTGGAATTTCCCGGTCTCAATGCCGGTGTCGCCTATTACGGTTCCCAGCCGAAGCCGGAAGATGTTCCCGCGATCAAGGCACCCTTGATGCTGCATTATGGCGGGCTGGATGAGCGCATCAATGCAGGCATACCTGCTTTCAAGGAAGCCCTCGAGAAGAACGGCAAGACCTTCGAGATCTTCGTCTATGACGGCGCGAACCACGCCTTCAACAACGATACGTCCTCGGCCCGTTATGACAAGGCGGCCGCCGATCTCGCCTGGGGTCGCACGGTCGCTTTCTTCAAGAAGAACCTGGCCTAACCGGCGTTTGCCGGAACGCAGGCGGCTATCGCCTGCGCCAAGGCGGCCATGTCTTCGGCCCGGCCGCTCGATTTCCGCCAGATCAGGCCGATCTCGCGTGATGGCGCGGGTTCGGCGAAGGGTACGATTCTGAGATCGTTGCGCGCGGTTTCGGTGGGTATCGCCATTTCGGGAATGAGCGTCATGCCCATGTCGTGCGACACCATCTGCAGGAGCGTGGTCATGGATGTCGCGCCGAAATTGACGAGGCTCCGTTTGCCCGCGGTGCCGCAGACGGCAAGCGCCTGGTCGCGCAGGCAGTGTCCTTCCTCGAGGAGCAGGAGCCGATCTGCGTCCACCTGGTTTTCCGTCAGCGGCGACATCAGTACGTCCCGGTCGTTGTTTGCCATTGCCATGAAGAACCGGTCCGAAAACAGCGGCTGAACCTCGACATTGTCCGCCTCGATCGGCAGGGCCGCGATGACCGTGTCCAGCCGCCCGTCGAGAAGATCCGTCACCAGGCGGTCCGTGACGGCTTCTCTCAACTCGATTTCAATGTCGGGATGGTCTCGCCGCAGATGCGGCACCAACCGGGGGACGAGATAGGGAGCGACCGTCGGGATGATGCCGATCCGCACAAGACCATGCAGTATGCCACCGTTTTCGCGGACGGCGTCTTCCAGGCGTTCCACCTCCGCCAGGATTGCCTGAACGCGCCGCAGCGCCTCCATCCCGTTGCGGGTAAGAAGGACGCCGGAACGGTTGCGCTCGACGAGCTTGCAGCCGAGGTGTTCCTCCATTTCCATGATTTGAGCCGAAAGAGCCGGCTGGCTGACATTCGCCAGCGCCGCAGCCTTGCCGAAGTGACGGGTGGATGCGAGCGCCCCGAAATACCGCATTTGCCGCAATGTCAGCACGATAAGTTTTTCCTATCGAAGAATTAACGAAATACGATTAGAAATTATCGATTGCGGGTGGGATGTTCAACCCGTCGAATCTTGGAAAGGTTCCACAAAGTTTTCAGGTTAGGGAGATAATTATGACCGATCGTCCGATTTTGACGACGACTGCCGGTTCGCCGGTACCGGACAACCAGAACTCCATGACCGCCGGCCCGCGTGGCGGCGTCATGCTGCAGGACTACCAGCTGATCGAGAAGCTCGCTCACCAGAATCGCGAGCGTATCCCGGAACGCGTCGTGCACGCCAAGGGCTGGGGTGCCTACGGTACGCTGTCCATCACCGGAGATATCTCCAAATACACCAATGCGAAGTGTCTGCAGCCGGGCGCGGTCACTCCGATGCTCGCCCGCTTTTCGACGGTAGCCGGTGAAATGGGAGCGGCCGACCACGAGCGCGACGTTCGCGGCTTTGCGCTGAAGTTCTATACGCAGGAAGGCAACTGGGATCTGGTCGGCAACAATACGCCGGTCTTCTTCATCCGCGACCCTTACAAGTTCCCTGATTTCATCCACACCCAGAAGCGTCATCCGAAGACCAACCTGCGTTCCGCGACCGCAATGTGGGATTTCTGGTCGCTGTCGCCGGAAGCCCTCCACCAGGTCACCATCCTGATGTCGGATCGCGGCCTGCCGCAGACGCCGATGAACATGAATGGCTACGGCTCGCATACCTATTCCTTCTGGAACGATGCGGGCGAGCGCTTCTGGGTCAAGTTCCACTTCAAGACCCAGCAGGGCCACAAGCACTTCACGAACGAGGAAGGCGAGACGGTCATCGGCAAGACCCGCGAGGGTTACCAGGAAGCTCTCTTCGGAACGATCGAAAAGGGTGAGTTCCCGAAGTGGAAGGTTCAGGTCCAGATCATGACCGAGGCCCAGGCGGAGGCGACATCCTACAACCCGTTCGACCTGACCAAGGTCTGGCCGCATGCGGAATTCCCGCCGGTCGACATCGGCGTCATGGAGCTGAACCGCAACCCGGAAAACTACTTCGCCGAGATCGAGCAGGCCGCGTTCTCGCCGTCGAACATCGTACCCGGCATCGGCCATTCGCCGGACAAGGTGCTTCAGGCTCGCGTCTTCTCCTACGCGGACGCTCACCGCTACCGCCTCGGTACTCACTACGAGCATATTCCGGTGAACCAGCCGAAGTGCCCGGTCCATCACTATCATCGCGATGGCCAGATGAATACTTATGGCGGTCTCATGTCCGGCAATCCGGATGCCTACTACGAGCCGAATTCGGTCAACGGCCCGGTTGAACAGCCGTCGGCCAAGGAGCCGCCGCTGAAGATCGATGGCGACATGAGCCGCTACAATCATCGTGAAGGCAATGACGATTACTCGCAGCCGCGCGCGCTCTTCAACCTGTTCGACGACAGTCAGAAGGCTCGCCTGTTCTCCAATATCGGAGCGGCGATGGGCGGAGTGCCCGGCGAGATCATCGAGCGTCAGCTTGCCCACTTCAACCTGATCCACCCGGACTACGAAGCAGGCGTCCGTGCAGCGCTCGAAAAGCAGCACGGCTACAAGGTCGATACGATCAGCGCCACGCCGAGCGCAGCCGAGTAATTAGGTGAAGTCTTGAAACAGAAAAGCCGGGGTCCTGCCCCGGCTTTTTTTGGGCTCGGCGGCTTTTACCAGCCCGGCATGACAGCGCCGGCCCTGGCGCGGGCAAGCCTCGGGAACACCTTCGACTCGCCGTCCAGATCATCGGGAATGATGGTGGGCGAGATGTTGTCGAGGCAGGCGGTGATATGATCGGTGATGGCGTTCATCAGCGAGGGCGAGAGGCCCGGGCGCTTCATGAGGCCGATCTGCACCGGCGGCAGCGGCGGGAAACCATCGGATGCCGTAAGCACTTTCATGCCCGTCCGCAGCGCTGATTCCGGCAATACGGAAACGGCCATGCCGGCCAGAACCGCAGCCGCGACCACGGTCGAAGACCAGCTCGTGAACAGAACCTGATATTCCCGCCCATCGGCGTCGAGTGCGGAGCAGGCAAGCTGCCGCCACAGGCAGTCGCGGCGGCCGACGGCGAGCGGTACCGGTGCATCGTCCTTCAGCGGATGGTTGGCCGAGCCGACCCAGCACAGCGGCTCCGTCCGCACCACGTCGGAAATCCGCTGGCGGGGATTATGGGTGACCAGCGCTATGTCGAGTTCGCCACGCGTCATTTTCTCGGCAAGGCTCACGGAGGGCTCGCAGACGATGTAGAGCTCGACGTTCGGATGGGTCTTTGCAAAGCGCCCGATGATCTCCGGCATGTACCGGTCCGCATAGTCGTCCGGTGTGCCGATGCGAAGCGTGCCCTCGAGCCGGTTATCGTCGAAGGCTGCGATCGCCTCGTTATTCAGCCGGATGATGCGCCGCGCATAATTCAACAGCTTCTCTCCTTCGGCGGTCAGCCGATTGCCACGGCCATCCTTGGCAAAAAGCTGCTTGCCGATCCTCTCCTCGAGCCGGCGCATCTGCATGGAGACCGCCGACTGGGTCTTGAAAACCCGATCTGCAGCCTTGGTAAAGCTGCCGGTGTCCACGATCGCGAGGAAGGTATGCAACTGATCTATATCGAGTGGAGCAGACATGGTGATGATCCATCAGAAGGTTTGATACTAATCATTAGGAACATTCGTTGGACTGATCAATAGATTTTCAGCATAACGAGATCGTAAATCAAGTTCGACGGGCCGTCTTCTCCCTGAGGCGCCCAATCAGGCAGCCTTTCCGCGGACCTCCACGGAAGGGACAGCCTTTCTCGTGCCTGCGAAAGGATAGACCGATGAGCACGACCGACTGCGGAACTGAACTCGACCTTCTTCACGGACAGCGCGCCACGAAAGGCCGCTCGGCTGGTCTGGTGCAGCGAACGAAATCCGTATGGCGCGCTTTTCGCAATCGTCTGGCAGCCAACTGCCTCCATGATCTCGACGACCGCCAGCTCAATGACATCGGTATTACCCGGCATGATCTGGTGAAAGCCCTCGACCGTTCCAGCGTTCTGGACGATCCGTCGCTTCTCCTGTCGCGCGCAGCTCGCGAGCGGGCTCGTACACGCTTTGCAAGGCCGGCCAATCGCTGACCTTACCGTTTTCCCCGCAGGGTGATAGCCAATAGCCCTGCCTCTTGCCCGGCCGGTCGATCCGCGCCGGGCTTTTTTATTTGGCTGGCTTCGTCTCGGGCGGAGCAGGAGCCGGCTCCCCTTTGTCGCCGGAAGTGCTGCGCAGATAGTTGTCGAAGATCGCTTCCATGCTCTTCTGATAGTTCTTCTGCACTTCGAGCCCGCTGTCGAACATGTTGTTCAGGACGTCGCGATAGGGGTTCGCTTCAGGCGCCGGTTTTTCACCGGGCTTTCCCGGTGAAGCTGTCGCCTGTCCGCCGAAATTGCCGGCCATCATGTCCTGAACAGCCTTGGCGAACGGGTTGTCCGTAAACGGATTGCCGCTCGCCGGCTGCGGTTGTTCCGCCTTGTCCAGTCCCCACATCGAGCGCATTGCCTGCGTGAAGGGGTTGTCGAACGGGTTTGCAGCGGGCTGTGGCGCGGCCTTGGGCTGGAGCCCCAAGCCTTCCAGCCATTGCTGCGTCATCTGACCCATTGGCGAAGCGGAGAAGGCGTCGCTTGCGCCGGAGATCTGCCCCGTCATCTGCTTGAAAAGACCGCCCATCAGCGTGTCCGCCATAACCGGCATCATCTTTTTGAATATTTCCTGGCCGATGCCCGTGAATTGCTCCGCCTGCTGGGCAATGGCGCGAGAGACTTCTTTCGAACCGAACAGCTTTTCGAGGACCGCATTGCCGTCCGTCAGGCCCTGCGGGGTGAAAGCCTTCGTCATGTCCTCGAAATACTTGGCGTAGGAGCCGGAGAACATGCTGCTCATGAGAGCGCTGAAGTCGTAGGGATTGCTCGTGCTGCGCTTCAGTCCGGAGGAAAAGGCCGGCATCAGCGCCGCCATGGCTTGCGTCGCCTGTTCCTGTGCCAGGTTGAATTGCTTGGCTATGGCCTCAATGCCAGCGCCGTTCTGAGCTCTGAGCATCATATCGAACAGTGGCACCATGACCAATCCTTTCCGGCTTGCGTGTGACGACACTATATCCGGAAAGTGATTGACGGAAACCGATTTTTAGAACCGGTCTCGATTTCCTAGTACTGATATTCCTCGAACACCGGTTCGATGGAACCGTTCCAGCGGCCATGGTAGAGCGCCAGCATGTCTTCCGCCATGGTTGTCTTCTTGGCGAGCACTTCATCGAGCGGCTGCAGGAAAATGCTTTCGTCCTGGCCTTCGCCGTTCAGGCGGTTTCGCGCCTTCAGGCCGGCCTTGGAGATCGCCACCGCGTCGCGGGCGACATCCAGCACTGCCTTGCCGCGGATCTCGGCCTTCAAGCCTTTTGCCGGCACGGCATCGCGCATGGCGACGACATCTTCGAAAGACCAATCCTTGGTCAGTGCTTCGGCATCTGCAAGCGCCGTGTCGTCGTAAAGCAGTCCGACCCAGAACGCGGGCAGGGCGCAGATGCGCCGCCACGGCCCGCCGTCGGCGCCGCGCATTTCGAGGAACCGCTTCAGCCGGACATCCGGGAACAGGGTAGAGAGATGATTTGTCCAGTCACCGATCGTCGGCTCCCAGTCCTTGATGTCGCCCTTCAGCGCGCCGTTCATGAACTGGCGGAAGGTGAGATGGGTGCAGTCGTGATATTTGCCGTCGCGGACGATGAAATACATCGGCACGTCAAGCGCCCATTCCGCATAGTCCTCGAATCCGAAATCCGGTTTGAAGACGAAGGGCAGGACGCCGGAGCGCTGGTTGTCGGTGTCGCGCCAGATGTCGCCGCGCCAGGAGAGCAGGCCGTTCGGCTTGCCTTCGGTAAAGGGCGACGAGGCGAAGAGGGCGGTGGCGATCGACTGCAGCTTCATCGAGACCCGCATCTTGGCCGCCATGTCCTCTTCCGAGGAGAAGTCGAGATTCACCTGGATCGTGCAGGTGCGATACATCATGTCGAGACCCTGCGAGCCGATCTTCGGCATGTAGCGCGTCATGATCTCGTAGCGAGATTTCGGCATCCGCGGAGTCTCGACAGACGTCCATTTCGGGCTGCCCCCGATGCCGAGGAAGCGTATGCCCATCGGCTCGGCGATCTCCTTGAGGACGGCAAGGTGCCGATTGGATTCCCGGCAGGTCTCGTGAATGGTCTCCAGCGGCGCACCGGAAAGTTCGAACTGTCCGCCGGGCTCGATGGAGATGGCGCCCATGCCGGAATGCTCGCCGAGCCCGATGATGTTTTCGCCGTCCATGATCGGCTCCCAGCCGAGCTTTTCCTGCATGCCCTTGAGCAGGGCGGAAATGCTGGCATCGCCGAAATAGGGGACAGGGCTGTTGTCCGCCCGGAAAAAGGCGAACTTCTCGTGCTCCGTGCCAATGCGGAATTGGTCCTTCGGCCGCGGCCCTTTCGCCAGGTAGGCGGAAAGCTCGGACACCGAAGAAAGCGGTGTCTGGTCGATGGTGTCACGCGCCATAGAAACTACCTTGTGCGGAATGCCTGATCTGGACGAATGTCCGGCTGATTGAACCGGATTGATGTGCGGTGCAAGTGAATTTCTTTCAAGATATCTTCAGAATTTCACAGCCGCTGTGTCAACCGTGTCATGCGCGTCATCTCCAGTCGCCGATCGTCGCCTGGATGACCGCTAGCGCGGCGACTGCTGCCGTGTCCGCCCTGAGAATCCGCGGACCGAGCGGGATGGCGGTAACGAAGGGGCATTCACGCAAATTACCCCTCTCTTCCTCGGAAAATCCCCCTTCGGGACCGATCAGAAGCGCCAACTTCCTCTCTTGGACGGCGGAAAGAACGGGAAGCGGATTCTGGCCCTCGTCGCCCTCATCGCAGAAGATGATGCGGCGGTCCTCCGGCCACTGGCCCAGGAGGTCGCCCAGCTTCTTCGGTGGCATGACCTCGGGAATTGACAATATGCCGCACTGCTCGGCCGCCTCGATGACGTTCGCCTGAAGCCGTTCCAGGCTGGTGATCTTGCCCTGGACGTGCTGGGTCATGACCGGCTGCAGGACCCCGGCGCCCATTTCCACCGCCTTCTGGACCAGATAGTCGAGCCTGCCGACCTTCAGCGGCGCGAAGAGGTAATGCAGATCGGATGCCGGCGGCTGCGACCGGGTCTGTTCCACGGCCTCAAGCACAATCTTTTTGCGGCTGGGGAAGGTGACTTTGACCCGCCATTCGCCGTCGCGGCCGTTGAAGGCGAGAATTTCGGCTCCCTCCGCCAGCCGCAGCACATTGGCCAGGTAATTGAACTGTTCCGCGGACGCCTCGTGCCGCTCGCCGAGAGCAAGCGGCGCGTTGATGAACAGTCTCTGCATCCGGAAATTGGCGCGCATGAATATCCTGTGTCAGGCGAACAGGGCGAACATAGCCGTTGCGATCAGCGCCGCAAGAGCGGCGGCGGCCGGCAGCGTGATCAACCATGCGGCGATGATGCTGAGAAAATGCGAACGCCGTACCAGATAGCGGCGTTTCAATTCGTCGTCGTTGCGCTCGAAAGGCTCCTCCGGGTCGAATTCCTTGCCGGCCCGCACGCGCATGTATTCGTAACGACGCCGGGAGTGGCTGGTGTACCACTCGCGGAAGAAGCCGACCCCGAACACCGCTCCGACGGCGATATGCGTCGAGGAAACAGGCAGGCCGAGCCAGGAGGCCACGATCACCGTGAGAGCGGTGGAAAGCGATACGCAATATGCCCGCATCGGATTGAGCTTGGTGATCTCGGCACCCACGAGCCTGACGAGTTTCGGCCCGTAGAGCAGCAGCCCGAGCGAAATCCCGAGCCCGCCGATGACCAGTTCCCAGAACGGCACATGGATATTCGCTCCTGCACCCTGCTGCGCCACCGAAACGATGGCTGCGAGCGGTCCGATGGCGTTCGAGACGTCATTGGCGCCGTGCGCGAAGGAGAGGAGGGCGGCCGAGAAGACGAGCGGAATGCGAAACAGCTTGCGAAGCGACTGGTTGCGATTTTCAAGCCCTTCCGCCTGCCTTGCAATGACGGGAATGAGAAGCCGCCAGGCGACGAGGCCAGTCACAAGCGTGATCAACGTGGCGACCGGCGCCGACACGTCCACGAGCTGGCCCAACCCGACCAGAGAGAGAAAGCCCGCGAAAGCGCCGGTCATGGTGCCGATGAGTATCGGCACCCATTTCGTCGCCGAGGCAATCTTGTCTTCCCGATAGATGATGGTTTCCTTGATGAGGGCGAGGAAGGCTGCTGCGATGACCGCACCAAGGATGGGCGACAAGACCCAGCTTGCGGTGATGCCGGCGATCGTCCCCCAGTTGATGGCGGAAAGGCCGGCAGCGGCTATTCCGGCGCCCATCACCCCGCCGACGATCGAATGGGTGGTCGAGATCGGTGCGCCCGACCAGGTCGCGACATTGATGAGGATGGCTGCGGCAAGGAGTGCCGCCATCATCGCCCAGATAAATACATCCGGGCTGGCCATCATACTGCCCTGCATGATGCCGTTGGCGATGGTGTCGGCGACGCCTCGGCCCGCGATGACCGCGCCCGCAACCTCGAAGACCGCGGCAAGCCCAAGGCCGAAGGTCATCGTCATGGCGCGCGCGCCGACGGCCGCGCCGATATTGTTGGTCACGTCATTGGCGCCGATGTTCATCGCCATATAGGCCGCGAGCCCGGAAGCGGCGATGACAAGGAAGGTGCCTGGCTGCCCCGTCACATAGGAGGCGGCAAAGATGCCGACCAGGACGATGAAGAGAACCGCCGTGCCCGGGGCCGCAAACCGGCGTGACATCTGCCGCGCGGCTTCCTCCACCGAAGAGAATTTCTCCAGGTCCTTGTCCAGCGTCGGCTTCGCCAGGCGCGGCCGTTTTTGGCCCATATCTCCGTCCTTGAATGAGAAGCAAGCAAAGGATGGCGTGCAGCCATTTCCCCTCTTGCGGCGAAAATCGTGGCTTGTCGCTTAGTCGCAGAAAATTGCGATGGCAATGTCGCGGAATTGCAAAATGTTCAGCTTGCAGCCTTGGTCGGTTGAGATGGAATGGGCGGCTGCATTTTTTCCGCAAATTGGAGGAGCAGGATCTTCAGCTCCGGTTCGTTGACCCGCATGGCCGCTTCCTCGCAAGACACCCATTCCAGCGTCCGGGAGCCCTTTTCGGGAAAGACCTTGAGACAATCCACGACTTCCAGCGCATGCACCTGCACCCGCACCGGTATCTTCAGGCCGTTATCGAGCATCTTGCGGTAGTGATAGAAGCCCAACGGCTCCTTCTCGACCTTGCCCTTGACGCCGACCTCTTCGAAGGCCTCGCGTTCGGCAACCTGATGGGCTTTCTTGTCGGTCATCGGCCAGCCTTTGGGAATGACCCAGCGACCGGTATCGCGGCTGGTGGCGACCAGAACCTCGAGCAGACCCTGCTTTTTTTTGATCCGATAACACAGCGCCGCATATTGCTGCCGCGGTGGCCGCTGCAACATCAACCGAAGATTGCTGCTTACCCGATCCATGAAGCCCAATTTCTGCCGTACCTCCGAGTGATTCGTATTTTGCTAATATGGGGATTGCGTGAAGCTTAACGAGCCATCCACAACCTTTTTTAAGAGAATCATGATGGACGGGTTCGCAACAGCCATAACAATTGTGACTTGGCTTGGTTTCACGTCAATACGTAGTTTGCACACCTGTTCAACAATTGTACCGTTGCGAACCGGTATCGCTCAAATGCGACAAGAACATTGAAGGGGCGACGGGATCGTGGAATACGGAAACGAAGAACAGCCGGCTTTGGCGATATAGGGAGGTTACCGTGTCCGAAGCGATAGAGTTTTTGCCGCCCCGGCCTGAGGTCCTTTCGCGGCGGGCGGCAATCGTCGCCGATCTGGCTGACCTTCTGCCGGCGGAATGTGTCATTCATGAAGCGCGCGAACTCGTTCCTTTCGAGACGGACGCATTTATCTCCTACCGGCGTCTGCCGCTGGCCGTAGTACTGCCGAAAACGACGGCGCAGGTGGCCGCGGTCATGAAATACTGTTACCGCTACGGCATTCCCGTCGTGCCGCGCGGCGCGGGCACCTCGCTTTCTGGCGGCGCGATCCCGCAAGAGGACGCAATCGTCCTGGGCCTTTCCAAGATGTCGCGCATCCTGGAAGTGGACTATGCCAACCGCACGGCGACGGTTCAGGCCGGCGTCACGAACCTCAGCATCTCGGAAGCGGTCGGGGTGGACGGCTTCTTCTATGCACCCGATCCGAGTTCGCAGCTTGCCTGCACGATCGGCGGCAATATCGGCATGAACTCCGGCGGTGCCCACTGTCTGAAATACGGGGTCACGACCAACAACCTGCTCGGCGTCAAGATGGTGCTGGTCGACGGTACGGTCGTCGATCTGGGCGGCAAGCATCTGGACAGCGCCGGTTACGATCTGCTCGGCCTCGTCTGCGGCTCGGAAGGCCAGCTCGGGATTGTCGCCGAAGCGACGGTCAGGCTGATTGCCAAGCCGGAAGGCGCCCGCCCGGTGCTCTTCGGTTTTGAAACCTCGGAAGAGGCAGGCGCGTGTGTGACCGATATCATCGGCTCGGGCATCATTCCTGTGGCCATCGAATTCATGGACAAGCCGGCGATCGAAATCTGCGAAGCCTTTGCCCATGCGGGTTATCCGCTTGATGTCGGCGCGCTTCTGATCGTCGAGGTGGAAGGCTCCGAGGCGGAAATGGATGCGACGCTGGCAGGCATCGTCGAGATCGCTCGCCGTCACGGGGTGAAAACCGTCCGTGAAAGCCAGTCTGCGACCGAGGCAGCGCTGATCTGGAAGGGCCGCAAGTCCGCCTTCGGAGCGACGGGCCGTATCGCCGACTATATCTGCATGGATGGCACGGTGCCGCTCGGCAAGCTTTCCTATGTGCTGAAAAAGACCTCCGAGATTACCGACAGCTTCGGCCTGCGGGTCGCAAATGTCTTCCACGCGGGCGACGGCAACATGCATCCGCTGATCCTGTTCAACGCGAACGATCCGGAAGATGCCGCCAGGGCCGAAGCGGCGGGTAATGAGATCCTCAAGCTCTGCGTCGACGCGGGAGGTTGCCTGACAGGCGAGCACGGCGTCGGCATCGAAAAGCGCGACCTGATGCGGCATCAGTATTCCGATGCCGATCTCGCCCAGCAGATGGCCGTGCGTTCGGCCTTCGACGAGGGGTGGATCCTCAATCCCTCCAAGGTTTTCCCGCTGGACGGACGGCCCGCTGCATGACGTTGATACCGCATACCGAGACGGACGCGGCTTACGTGATCCGCAATGCCGCTGCACAGGGGACGAGGCTCGCACTTTGCGGCGGTAATAGCCGCTCCGGTTTTGGCGATCCCGTCGAAGGGGCTGAGGCAATGAGTTCTCGTGGGCTCTCGGGCATCGTCGATTACGAGCCGGCCGAAATGGTGATGACGGCAAAAGCCGGTACGCCTGTCGCGGAAATCGAAGCGGCACTTGGCGCCAACCGGCAGATGATGGCGTTCGAGCCGATGGACCACCGCGGTATTATGGGGACAACAGGTGAACCGACGATCGGCGGCATCTTTGCCGCGAACGTCTCCGGTCCGCGCCGGTTCGTGGCGGGGGCTGCGCGCGACAGCCTGCTCGGCGTTCGCTTCGTCAACGGCCAGGGGCAGGTGATCCGTGCCGGCGGCCGGGTCATGAAGAACGTGACGGGTCTGGACCTGGTGAAGCTGCTCGCGGGTTCGCACGGTACGCTCGGCTTCCTGACGGAAGTGACCTTCCGGGTGCTGCCGGTGCCGCAGTCTGTTGAGACGATCGTCATCTCCGGGCTGGACGACGCGGCCGCGGCGCACGCCATGGCATCGGCCCTGGCGCTGCCGGTTGAGGTGTCGGGCGCGGCGCACCTGCCGCAAACGGTCAAGGGCCGCTTTGTCGGCGGCGCTCTGCCGGAAGGGGAGGCGACCGTGCTGCGTCTCGAAGGACTTGCTGCCTCCGTCTCGGTGCGGGCCGAAAAGCTCGCAGCCGCCATGGCAGCCTTCGGCCCGGTCTCCCGGCTCGGTCCGGGTGAGAGCCTGGCCCTCTGGCACGAGATCCGCGACGTCCATCCCTATGCCGACGGCACCCAGAAACCGCTCTGGCGTGTTTCCGTCGCGCCGTCGGTCGGCCATCAGCTCGTCGCCGCCCTTCGCCTCGAAGCAGGCGTGGATGCCTTCTACGACTGGCAGGGCGGGCTGATCTGGATGCGCATGGAGGCCGACCCGGAGGCCGAGCTTCTACGCCGTTACATCAAAGCGCTCGGCGGTGGCCATGCGACGCTCATGCGGGCATCGGAACAGGTGAGGGCGGCCTCGGCCGCTTTCGAGCCGCAATCCGACGCCGTTGCGGCACTCTCGGCCCGCGTGAAGCATAAACTCGACCCCGCCGGCATCTTCAGCCCGGGCAAGATGGCGGGAGCCCTCTGATGCAAACCTCCTTCACGCCCGAGCAGCTTGCCGATCCGCATGTGGCCGAATCCGAAAAGATCCTGCGCCGCTGCGTGCATTGCGGCTTCTGCACGGCGACCTGTCCGACCTATGTCACGCTCGGCAACGAGCTCGACAGCCCGCGGGGCCGCATCTATCTCATCAAGGACATGCTGGAGAACGGTCGCGCGGCGGACGAGGAAGTCGTCACCCATATCGATCGCTGTCTTTCCTGTCTGGCCTGCGTGACCACCTGCCCTTCGGGCGTGGACTACATGCATCTGGTCGATCATGCCCGCATTCATATCGAGAAGACCTATCGGCGCCCGCTGATGGACCGGCTGATCCGCGACCTGCTGGCTGCCGTGCTCCCCTATCCGGCGCGCTTCCGCACCGCCGTCGTGTTGGCCAAGCTCGGTCGCCCCTTCGCACCGCTCCTGAAGCGGGTTTCGGCACTGAAGCCGCTCGGCGCCATGCTGGATCTAGCCCCGGCATCCATCGCGAGACCTTCGGATGCTGCAACTCCAGGCAGGCCTGTGCCGCAAGCCGAAAGCCGGGGGCGGGTGGCGATCCTGTCCGGCTGCGCCCAGCCGGTGCTCGATCCCGGCATCAACGAAGCCACGCTGCGCCTCCTGTCGCGGTTTGGCGTCGAAGTAGTGGTGCCTGAAGGCGAGGGCTGTTGCGGCGCATTGGTGCACCACATGGGCCGCGAGGAGCCGGCCCTGGATTTTGCTCGCCGCAACGTCGATGTCTGGATCCGCGAGATCGACAATGGCGGCCTCGATGCCATCATCGTCACCGCGTCGGGCTGCGGCACCACGATCAAGGACTACGGGCATATGCTGCGGCTCGATCCGGCCTATGCGGAAAAGGCGGCAAAGGTCTCGGCGCTCGCCAGGGATATCACCGAATATCTTTCGACCCTCGATCTGCCGAAGCTGGAGCCGAAAGGCCTCAACGTCGCCTATCATTCCGCCTGTTCGATGCAGCACGGGCAGAAGATCACGCTTGCGCCGAAGAACCTGTTGAAGGCTGCCGGCTTCACTGTCCGCGATCCTGCCGAAGGGCATCTCTGCTGCGGTTCCGCGGGTACCTACAACATCCTGCAGCCGGAGATCTCCGCCCAGCTCAAGGCTCGAAAGGTCAGGAATATCGAGGCGACCAAAGCGGATGTGATCGCCACCGGGAACATCGGCTGCATCACCCAGATCGCAACGGGCACCGCCATCCCCATCCTCCATACCGTGGAGCTGCTCGATTGGGCCTATGGCGGCCCTGAGCCTCAAAAGCTCTCAGCCAGGTAAGGGTGCAAATAAAAAAGCCGGCGGTGACGCCGGCTTTTCGTGAGAGGGTTTAAAGCCTCAGAACTTGTAGGACACACCGAAGTTGACGGCATGGGTGAGGATGTTGGTCTTCAGCGAAGCGCCGCTGTCGATGTCCACATCAACCCAGGAATAGTTGCCCTTGTATTCGGCAAACACCGACCAGTTGTCGGTGATCTGGTACTTCACGCCGGCCTGCGCCTGCAGCGTCGCACCGCCGAACTGGTAGTCGAAGGTGCGGCCGGAGGCGCGCGTGACTTCCACATGCGGGACGTTGATACCAACGCCGGCGCCGACGTAAGGCGTGAATTTGCTGCCTTCGATCGGGAACTTGTAGAGGGCGTTGACCGTCAGCAGGTTCAGGCCGTCGGTAAATTCGAAATGCGACCATCCGGACTTGGTCAGGGTGTCGTCATCCGCATAGACCTTGGCATGGGTGTAGTCGAGCGAGATACCCCAGTTCGACAGCGCGCCGCCGTCAAACCAGTAGGTGCCGCGCACACCCCAGTAAGGCGGCATCTGGAACGGCTTGGTGTCCCAGCCGGCGGTGAAGTCGGCCTGGTCGGAAACCTCGATGTCGGAATGCGGCGCAAACTGGTAGCCGCCGTAACCGGAGATTTCCCATCCGCCGGTCTCGACCGGAGCGACATACGGCGCTTCGGCCTGCGTCGGATCGGCAGCATAAGCGGGGGTGAATGCAACACCGGCGATGAGGGCCGCGGAAATCAAAGAAAGAGAAAGAAGCTCGCGCATGGAATCAGCCTGCAGGAAAAGGATATTGGCTTTTGCGGTGCACATTAGCGGCGGATGTGGCGCCGGTCTGTGCCTTTTTTGCACCAGTCACCTGCGAAGCTAGACCCGTTATGGTTAATGAAGCGTAAACCCGTGAAAAAGGCGGCTTTCGCCGCCTTTTTTTCCATTCCAGGGTGTTCTCAGCCGCCGAAAATCGTGCCGAAAATATCGATGCCGCGGTCCTTGTAGTCGACCTTGCCATGGCGGTTGCCGGGGCCGATGACGACCACCTTGGAGCCGATCCCGGCGCGGGAGTAAAGGTGCTCCACATCCTTGTTCATCATGCGGATGCAGCCCGACGACATGTTGAGACCGATTGTCCAGGGCTGGTTGGTGCCGTGGATGCGGAAGATGGTGTCGCGACCGCCCTTGTAGAGATAGAGCGCACGGGCACCGAGCGGATTGTCGATGCCGCCGTCCTGCACAATGGGCAGGATTCGGCCGTTACGGGCTTCGCGAGCGCGCATTTCCGCCGGCGGCCTCCAGGATGGCCATTCCTCCTTGCGGCCGACATTGACGATGCCGGACCAGCCGAAGCCCTCGCGACCGACGCCGATGCCGTAGCGCGTCGCACGGTTCGGGCCTTCGATGTAGTAAAGGAACTTGTTGTCGGTATCGACGATGATCGTGCCGGGTTTTTCGCTCGTCGAGAAACGCACCATGCGGCGCTTGTATTTCTCCGGTACTTCCCGGGGCTGGGCCACAAGTGTGACGTCGCTTGCCGGACGTTCGATTTGCGATGCGGCCGTGGTGAACGCACTGGCGTTTCCGGCCGTCAGAAATATCGCGCCAGCCATCCCCATGGCCATCGCGACGGTCATGCCTCTCCTCATTCCCGCAGTCCTTCTCAATTCAGAATTGCGGAAAGCTAGCTGACTCCGGCGCCAAAGCAAGACCGTAGATAGCTAATAAAGGAGTTGTGAGGGTCAGAAGGAGGTGTGACTGTGTCGCCGCCACCTCACTTTTGAGAGGATCGGTCACATGACGACGACTTTCGTGCCGATGTTCACCCGCTCGTAGAGATCCACCACGTCCTCGTTGCGCATACGGATACAGCCGGAGGAGACGGCGCTGCCGATCGTCCAGGGAGCGTTGGTGCCGTGAATGCGGTAAAGCGTCGAGCCGAGATACATGGCACGGGCGCCGAGCGGATTTTCCGGGCCGCCGTCCATGCGCGCCGGCAGGTAGTGGCCCTTGGCCGCCTCGCGGGTGATCATTTCCTTCGGCGGCGTCCAATTCGGCCATTCCGCCTTGCGGGTGATCCGATGTTCTCCGGCCCACTCGAAGCCCGGCTTGCCGACCCCGACGCCGTAACGACGGGCCTGGCCGTCGCCCGCCACCAGATAGAGGAAGCGGTTGTTGGTGTCGATGATGATGGTGCCTGGCTTTTCCGTGGTGTCGTAGGTCACCGTCTGAGGCAGGAACTGCGGTTCGATCTGGCTGCGGACCGGCCTGTTCGGGCGGACGGCTGCGGGCTCCACGCGGCTTTCTCCGAAAATCCCGCTCCGCTGGACGGCGCGCGGCTGCTGGTATTCGCGCTGACGATAGATGACACGCGGCTGAGCAGCCTGCCGGGGATAAACGACCGGTCGGGCATTCGGGCCGGCGAGCTGCATCACCCACGGAGCGGCAAGGTCTGGGCTGACGATGACCGGCGGGCGTTCGCGGTAGCGGTCGTTTGCGAGGGCGGCGCCGGAAAAGGCGGCCGCGAGGCCAAGCGCCAGAAACAGGGTTTTCTTCATGGTCGGATCCACTCGTTACAATCACCGACGGGCGCCATCGTGGAAGACGAGGGCGGCACTCGTGTTGACGGCATGGTGAGCGCGAGGTGAAAGCGAATGGTAAACGGGTGGAACACGGAAACGCGTCTGGCCTATAAACCTTTTGGCAGGGTTACCGGCCGGTTTTGAAACATGGTTGACCAGTGCTAAAGCGGCGGCAAACGCTGTTAAGAATCGGGGTTTGGGATGGAAAAGGCGGGAATCATCGTCGGCGATGACGGCAGGGGGCGCTGCTTCTGGCACGGCGGCCTGGAGGATTATCGTCGTTATCATGACGAAGAATGGGGCCGGCCTGTGACGGATGATTCGCGCCTGTTCGAAAAAATCTGCCTCGAAGGGTTCCAGTCGGGATTGTCCTGGCTGACGATCCTGCGCAAGCGGGAGAATTTCCGCGCAGCCTTTGCCGGTTTCGATTTCGACAAGGTGGCCGAGTTCGGAGAAGAGGATGTCGTCCGCCTTCTGGCCGATGCCGGCATTATCCGCCATCGCGGCAAGATCGTCTCGACCATCAACAACGCCAGACGGGCCCAGGAATTGCGGGATGAGGTCGGATCGCTGGCAAAATTCTTCTGGAGCTTCGAGCCGGGCTCAGAAGGTCGTCCGGAGGTGATGGACCTGGCGACGCTGCGAGCCAATCCGACGACGCCGGTCTCGGTGCTGCTCTCCAAGGCGCTGAAGAAGCGCGGCTGGACCTTTGTCGGCCCGACCACGGTTTATGCCTTCATGCAGGCCATGGGTCTCGTCAACGACCACCTCGACGGTTGCTTTTGCCGACAGGAGGTCGATGAATTGCGGCTGAAGTTCCGGCGTCCGTAATCTCGATCAGAATCTGCTGCAGGTCCCCGAGGTTCTGGATCTGCCGGAACCGCGGAGCGGCTTCCGGCTTTTCGACATGCTCCAGCACCCAGGTCAGCTCATGCGGCACGAAGACGCCGTAGCTTCCCGCAGCGATGGCCGGCACGATATCCGATTTCAGCGAATTGCCGACCATCATCGCCCGTTCCGGGCCGTCGGCCAGTTTCGAGAAGATGCGCCGGTAGGTCGTGGCATTCTTGTCGCTGACGATCTCGATCGCATCGAAATAGTCGCCCAGTCCTGATTGCGCCAGCTTGCGCTCCTGGTCGAAGAGGTCGCCTTTGGTGATCAGCACCAGAAGATATTCGCCGTTGAGAGCTGCCAGCGTTTCTTCCACATGCGGGAGGGTCTCGACCGGGTGGCGCAGCAGATCGCGGCCAATGTCGAGGATCTCGCTGATCGTATTCACCGGCACCTTGCCCTCGGTGATCTCGATTGCGGTCTCGATCATCGACAGCGTAAAGCCTTTGATGCCGAAGCCGTATTGCGCAAGATTGCGCTTTTCGGCCTCGAGCAGGCGCTCGGAAATATGCGAGCCCTCGGCAAAGTCGCCGAGCAGCGTCTGGAAGTGAGCCTCCGTCAGACGGTAATATTGCTCGTTCTGCCAGAGCGTATCGTCGGCATCGAAGCCGATCGCGGTAATCGGGCGCATGACAAATTGCCTCCAGCCGTTCATATGGAGGATCGCTGGCCGCCGGACAAGCGGC
The DNA here is from genome assembly GCF_002968635.1 of Neorhizobium alkalisoli. GTDB lineage: Bacteria > Pseudomonadota > Alphaproteobacteria > Rhizobiales > Rhizobiaceae > Neorhizobium > Neorhizobium alkalisoli. The sequence goes on from NZ_PVBN01000001.1 coordinate 444,532, forward strand.
GAGCCTGCCAAGCGCCAATTGTTATACCGGCGGCAACGATTCTTCGCCAGCCGCCGCCCTTGCCGCTCCGGCCTCTATCCTCTAAGAAACCGCACACAAATCCGGCCTCATCCGGCCGTTGGCAATGGAATCCGATCATGAGCGACAAGAGACAAAAACCGCAGAAACTGAAGGCCCGCCTGCCGCGGGGCTTCGTCGATCGTTCCGCTGCCGATATCCATGCCACCAACGAGATGATCGCAAAGATCCGCGAAGTCTATGAGCGCTATGGTTTCGATCCGGTCGAGACGCCGCTGTTCGAATATACCGACGCGCTCGGAAAATTCCTGCCCGACAGCGACCGCCCGAACGAGGGCGTTTTCTCGCTGCAGGACGACGACGACCAGTGGATGAGCCTGCGCTACGACCTGACGGCCCCGCTCGCCCGCCATGTGGCGGAAAACTTCAACGAGATCCAGCTTCCCTACCGCACCTATCGCGCCGGTTACGTCTTCCGCAACGAAAAGCCGGGCCCGGGCCGCTTCCGCCAGTTCATGCAGTTCGACGCCGATACGGTCGGCGCGCCCGGCGTCCAGGCGGATGCCGAAATGTGCATGATGATGGCCGACACGATGGAAGCGCTCGGCATCAAGCGCGGCGACTACGTGATCCGGGTGAACAACCGCAAGGTTTTGGACGGCGTCATGGAGGCGATCGGCCTCGGCGGAGATGAGAATGCCGGGCGCCGACTTAACGTGCTGCGCGCCATCGACAAGCTCGACAAGTTCGGTCTTGCCGGCGTCAAGCTTCTTCTTGGTGAGGGGCGAAAGGACGAGTCGGGAGACTTCACCAAGGGTGCGGGCTTGGACGAAAAGCAGATCTATTGCCTTGAGCCGCTGATGGAGTATCAGCCCGGCGCTTTTGCCGTAGCGGGTCAGCCCGGTTCCAGTCCGGATTTTGTAAAGCAGGTCGCGCCGATTCATCCTGCAATTTCGGAGCGTGATAGACATAAGCCTGAAAGCGTCGGCCTGGAGAACTCGATCTCACTTGGCTACCTCGAAGCAATGTTTCAGCGCATCGAAATCACCTTCCCGGATAGGAAATCGATTTTCGCCAGCGGTGGAACGGCCTACGAAGGTTATGCAGAACTCTCTCAAATCGCGTCGTTGGCGTATTCAGCTGATTACAATCGCGAAGGTGAGCCTATGCGCGTGCGGATCGATCCCTCTGTCGTCCGCGGCCTCGAATACTACACCGGCCCCGTCTTCGAAGCCGAACTCACCTTCGACGTCACCAACGAAAAGGGCGAGAAGGTCGTCTTCGGCTCCGTCGGCGGCGGCGGTCGTTATGATGGGCTCGTATCGCGCTTCATGGGCCAGCCGGTGCCGGCGACGGGTTTCTCGATCGGTGTTTCACGTCTGATGACGGCGCTGAAGAACCTCGGCAAGCTCGGGCAGGACGAGGTGATTGCACCCGTTCTCGTCACCGTCATGGACGGTGATGTCGAGAGCATGGGCCGCTACCAGCGTTTCACTCAGGCGCTGCGCAACGAAGGCATCCGCGCCGAAATGTACCAGGGCAACTGGAAGAAATTCGGCAACCAGCTGAAATATGCCGACCGCCGCGGCTGCCCGATCGCCATCATCCAGGGCGGCGACGAGCGGGCGCAAGGCGTCGTGCAGTTGAAGGACCTGATCGAAGGCAAGCGGCTTTCCGGGGAGATCGAGGACAATGCGACCTGGCGGGAAGCGCGCGTGGCGCAGGATACGGTTCCCGAGGCGGATCTGGTCGCCAAGGTGAAGGAGATTTTGGCGGCCCAGGCGGAAGATCGGCGGCGGGCGAAGGATGCGTAAGGTTCGCCCCCCTCTGCCCTGCCGGGCATCTCCCCCTCAAGGGGGGAGATCGGCAGGTGGCTCGTGCATAGGGTTTAATCTGACGTCTCTTCCTCCGCAGTGCCGATTTGAAAGCGGCGGTCGTGCCTCTTGTGATCTCCCCACCTGTGGGGGAGATGCCCGGCAGGGCAGAGGGGGGCTTGCGAGCTGGTCTGGAGCCGCCCCATGCCCCTGATCGACATGCCCGACTTCTCGACGGACCTCCTCAACGAATTCGCCGCCCGGCGCACCGAGCGGGTCAACACGCCGGTGATCCAGCCGGCCGAACCTTTCCTCGATATGGCGGGCGAGGATCTGCGCCGGCGCATCTTCCTGACGGAGAGCGAGACCGGCGCCAATCTCTGCCTGCGCCCGGAATTCACCATTCCCGTCTGCCTGCGCCACATCGAGACCGCAACCGGCACGCCGAAGCGTTATTCCTATCTCGGCGAGGTCTTCCGTCAGCGCCGCGAGGGCAGCCACGAATTCTATCAGGCCGGCATCGAAGATCTGGGCGACACCGACATTGCCGGCGCCGATGCCCGTGCGATCGTCGACGCGACAGGCATTCTGAAAGCGCTGCTGCCCGCCGGCAGACTGGAACTGACGCTTGGCGACCAGGCCGTGTTCGAGGCGGTGGTCAGGGCGCTCGGCCTGCCGCTCGGCTGGCAGAAGCGGCTGATCCACGCCTTCGGGGATATGGCGCATCTGGAGGCTCTGCTGGATCGGCTTGCCCGGCCGCAGCCGGTGACGGGGCTCGATCGGGAGGTGACCGAACTCATCGCCTCCGGCAACGAAGCCGAACTCATCGCGCGGATCGACCGCACGATGGAGGAGACCGGTTATTCCACCAATGCCAGCCGGTCGCCGACCGAGATCGCAAGGCGCCTGAAGGAAAAGCTCGAGCTTGCCGAGACGCGGCTCGATGGCGGCGCGCTGTTGCTGCTGCGGGAGTTCCTGACACTGCAGCTTCCGCTGGCGGAAGCGCCGGCGGCTCTGGCGGGCTTTGCCGATGCTGCCGATCTGAAGCTGGGGTCTGCGATCGCCCTCTTCGACGCCCGCCTGACAGCGCTTGCCAATGCCGGTGCCGATCTTTCGGCCATGACCTATCGCGCCGCCTTCGGCCGGCCGCTCGACTATTACACCGGCCTCGTCTTCGAGGTGACGCAAGCGGGCTCGTCTGCGGTGCTCGCCGGCGGTGGCCGTTTCGACCGGTTGCTGACGCTGCTCGGCGCGAAGGAGCGTATTCCGGCCGTCGGCTTCTCGCTCTGGCTCGATCGTATCGATACGGCGAGGTCTGGTGTGGCGGGCGGAAAAGTGGAAACCGGTTTTCGGGCGGACCCGCCGCGCGAAGAAAAGACTTCACAATGAACGCCCTTACAATTGCCCTCCCGTCCAAGGGCCGTATCAAGGACGGCACCGTCGAGGTCTTCGAAAAGGCCGGACTTGCCATTTCCGCAGTCGGCAACGATCGCTCCTATCGCGGCCGGGTCGAAGGCATCGAAGGGGTTGAGATCGCCTTTCTGTCCGCCTCTGAAATCGCCCGTGAGCTTGCGAACGGCGCGGTCGATTTCGGCGTCACGGGAGAGGATCTCGTCCGCGAAGGCATGGCCGGTCCCGATCAGAAGGTCGAGTTCTGCGCCCGTCTCGGCTTCGGTCAGGCGGACGTCGTGGTCGCCGTGCCGGAAATCTGGCTGGATGTGGAAACCATGGCCGATCTCGGCGACGTGGCGGCCGATTTCCGCGCCCGGCACGGAAGGCGGCTGCAGATCGCCACGAAATACTGGCGGCTGACCCAGCAATTCTTCTCGTCGCAGCATGGCATCCAGCTTTACCGCATCGTCGAGAGCCTGGGCGCCACGGAAGGCGCGCCGGCCGCAGGACAGGCGGATATCATCGTCGATATCACTTCGACCGGCTCGACGCTCAGGGCAAACCACTTGAAGATCCTGTCGGACGGGGTGATCCTGAAATCCGAAGCTTGCCTGGTGCGGGCCCGGAAGGCGACGCACGACGAAGACCCGAGGGTGGCAAGGATCGTGGAGGCAGTCCGCGCGGCCCTCTGATCGATGAGGAGGAAGATCGATGCATATCACCGGCAGATGCCATTGCGGGCATGTAACCTACGAAGCCGAGCTTGACCCGCAGAGGGTTTCCATCTGCCATTGCACCGATTGCCAGCAGCTCACGGGCTCCCCTTTCAGGGTCACCGCCGTTGTTCCGGAAAGCGACCTCAAACTCACCGGCAAGCCACCGAAGCAATATCGCAAGACCGCGGAAAGCGGCCGCGGTCGGCTCCAGTATTTCTGCCCGGAATGCGGCTCGCAGCTTTTCGTCAACGGCGAGGGGGATGCTGCGAAAATCTGGGGTATTCGCTGGGGAAGCATCGATCAGCGGATGGAACTGAAGCCGCAGCGTCAGGTCTGGTGCCGTTCGGCGGCTCCGTGGCTTTCCAAGCTCGGCGAGTTGCCGTCACGCGAGACGGATTGAGCCGAAAAAAAATCCGCCGGACGGATGTCCGGCGGATCAGGTAAAAGGCAGGGAACTCGCAAAGCTTAGGCAGCGATTGCGACAGAACCGCGGCGGGCGTCGATCGAGTAGGCGCCGGCACCGACGGCAGCGAGGGCCAGGAAGCCGCCTGCGATCGTGATGTTCTTCATCATCATCAGGCTATTGAAGAGGGTGAGCAGGCCGTTTGCCGCATCCGGAAAGCCGGGGATGGCGATGGCGCCGGAATGGAAGACCAGTCCGGTGAACAGCGAGAAGCCAGCCAGCAGCAGCGCTGCGATGCGGGTCTGGAAGCCGGTCAGCACGGCGAGACCTGCGACAAGTTCGAAGATGCCGGCGGCATAGGCGAGCAAGGTGGCGGCGGGAAGGCCGGCGCCGGTGATCATGCCGGCGGTGCCGGCCGGATCGACGAGCTTCTGAAAGCCGGAAATGACGAACATGCCGGACAGGAGAAGGCGGCTGACGAGAAGCAGGGAATTGGTAGAAGTGGTGGACATTTTAATCTCCGATCAGTGGGTCTGTGGGTCGACAGACGGTTGAATTTGCTGAACGTCTATTTGCCCGTTTTCGACTGTGTTCGGAAGATGAACAATGATAGACGCTTTGTCTACGAAAAGTGAACGGAGCGGCGCCGAACGCTTTCACGGACTTTGACAAAGCGATCAGATTTCCTCGATGCGCCGGGCCTCTTCCGGCAGGACGGAAAGCTCACGCCAGTCGATCTCTTCAAGCAGAAGATTGTATTCGTCGACATTGACCTTGTGGTTCACCCGCAACCGGTCGAGCTCGTCGCGTTGGGCGGCGATCGCCATCAACGCCAGCCGACGATAGGTTTCGAGAGACGCGGCACCCGCCGAGTCAGCTATCGCCTGCTGTTCGAGCCGGAACTTTGATTGCAGCAACTGGGCTTCCGGTTCCTGCAGCCCTTCGAGCGGAGCAAGACCGGCGCTGGCAATTTCGCTCCGCCGTGCTGCCAGTTCACCGCTGCCCGCAGCCCGGCGATCGAGGCCGAGCAGGCGAATGATCGGCGCCAGTGTCAGTCCCTGAACCACGAGGGTTGCGAGAACGACGGCGAAGGCCGTGAGGACCACCATGTCGCGCTGCGGAAAATTCTCAGGCAGGGCGAAAGCGGTAGCGAGCGTCACCAGCCCGCGCATGCCGCACCAGCCGGCGAGCAGCGCCTGCCTTATCGTTGCCGGTTCGGGCTGACCATGCCACCGGGCGTATAAGGCCTGTATCCGGTTGAAGCCGACGCAGATAACAAAACGGACAACGATGACGATAACCACAGTGAGCAGGGCAAAACGGATCGCTTCACCGAGATGATCGGCCGGCATGTCGCCGACAATATCGCGCACCTGCATGCCCATCAGCAGGAAAGCCATCACGTTGAGCACGAAGACGACGGCGCTCCAGACTGCGTAGGACTGAACGCGCATGCGCGCCGAAGACCGCGTCCCGTCGCTACGTGCCAGCATCATCGCGAAGGCGACGATGGCAAGTACGGCCGAAAGCCCCAGCCGCGCGGCGGCGATCCAGAGCAGGAACGTTTGGACGAACTGCAGGAGATTGCCGCCAAGTGTGCCGCTGACAAGACCGTAGAGGCGTCTGACCAGCAATGCGGCGGCGATCCCGAGCAGGATGCCGCCCGGCACTGCGAGCGTGAGATGCAGAGCGACGGGCGTGTTGAGGCTGCCTGCGGATTGCACCGCCAAGGCCGCATCGAAGATCAGCAGGGCTGCGGCATCGTTGAATAGGCTCTCGCCTCGAAGCACGGTGTCGGTCGTGCGTGGGATGGCCATGGACGAAAGCACTGCCGTTGCAGCCGCCGCATCGGGCGGTGCGACAATCGCGCCGAGAACAAGCGCTGCAGCCAGCGGCAGACCGGCGACGGCCCAGCCGACGAAGGCGACGGCAGCGGCAGTGACGGCCACGCCCCCGATCGCAAAGACGAGGAGCGGTAACCAGAAGCGGCGCGCGATTCCGACCGGAAAATCGAAAGCGGCATCGAGCAGCGCCGGCGCGATGAAGAGAGCAAGAGCCGTCGCAGGCTCCAGCGAAATGTAAGGCATGCCCGGCACCAGCGCGACCGCTGCACCCGCCAGTGCGAGCATGGACGGATAGGGCACGGAAAGACGGCGCGAGACCTGCAACAGCACGACCGCGACAAGCAAGAGGACAAGCAGGCTCTCAAAGAAGCTCATGTGGCGACTGTAGTTCCCGTCGCGGCTTTTGTCAGCGGTGGTTTCGGTCGTCTTGCATGGACCAGAGCAAAGAAAAAGGGCGGTTCGAAAACCGCCCTTCCTGAACTGAACCGGATGGCCCAGATGTCAGACCCGAAGGTCTTACATCATGTCCATTCCGCCCATTCCGCCCATGCCGCCTGGCATGCCGCCGCCTGCAGCTTCCTTCTTCGGAAGTTCGGCGATCATGGCTTCGGTGGTGATCAGCAGCGAAGCAACCGAAGCTGCGTTCTGCAGAGCGGTGCGGACAACCTTGACCGGGTCGACGATGCCGAGCTGGATCAGGTCGCCATATTCGCCGGTCTGGGCGTTGTAGCCGTAGTTGTCTTCGTTCTTGTCGAGGATCTTGCCCACGACGATCGAAGCTTCGTCACCGGCGTTCTCGGCGATCTGGCGAACCAGCGACTGCAGCGCCTTGCGGACGATGTTGATGCCGGCTTCCTGGTCGTCGTTGGCGCCCTTGATGGTGATCTTCGTGGAAGAGCGCAGCAGAGCGACGCCGCCGCCCGGTACGATGCCTTCCTGAACGGCAGCGCGGGTCGCGTTGAGCGCGTCGTCGATGCGATCCTTCTTTTCCTTGACTTCGACTTCCGTGGAGCCGCCGACGCGGATCACGGCAACGCCGCCAGCGAGCTTGGCAAGACGTTCCTGCAGCTTTTCGCGGTCGTAGTCCGAGGTGGTTTCCTCGATCTGCGCCTTGATCTGGTTGACGCGGCCTTCGATGTCGGCCTTGGAGCCGGCGCCGTCGACGATCGTGGTGTTTTCCTTGGAGATCGAAACCTTCTTGGAACGGCCGAGCATGTCGAGCGTGACATTTTCGAGCTTGATGCCGAGGTCTTCGGAGATGACAGTGCCGCCCGTCAGGATGGCGATGTCTTCGAGCATGGCCTTGCGGCGGTCGCCGAAGCCCGGAGCCTTGACGGCAGCGATCTTGAGGCCGCCACGCAGCTTGTTGACGACGAGCGTTGCAAGAGCTTCGCCTTCGACGTCTTCAGCGATGATGAGGAGCGGCTTGCCGGTCTGAACGACGGCTTCCAGAACCGGAAGCATCGCCTGCAGGTTCGAGAGCTTCTTCTCGTGGAGGAGGATGAAAGCGTCGTCGAGGTCGGCGATCATCTTTTCCGGATTGGTCACGAAGTAGGGCGACAGGTAGCCGCGGTCGAACTGCATGCCTTCGACGACTTCGAGTTCGGTCTCGGCGGTCTTGGCTTCTTCAACCGTGATGACGCCTTCGTTGCCGACCTTCTGCATGGCTTCTGCAATGTCGAGGCCGATCTGGCGCTCGCCGTTTGCGGAAATCGTGCCGACCTGGGCAACTTCTTCGGACGTGTTGATCTTCTTGGCCTTGGCCTGGAGATCCTTGACGACTTCTGCAACGGCGAGGTCGATGCCGCGCTTCAGGTCCATCGGGTTCATGCCGGCTGCAACGGCCTTGCCGCCTTCGCGAACGATCGCCTGGGCGAGAACGGTTGCAGTCGTGGTGCCGTCACCGGCGATGTCGTTGGTCTTCGAAGCGACTTCGCGGACCATCTGGGCGCCCATGTTCTCGAACTTGTCTTCCAGTTCGATTTCCTTGGCGACCGATACGCCGTCCTTGGTGATGCGCGGAGCGCCGAAGGACTTGTCGATGATGACGTTGCGGCCCTTCGGACCGAGCGTTACCTTGACTGCGTCAGCGAGAATGTCGACGCCGCGCAGCATCTTTTCGCGCGCGGTGCGGCCGAACTTGATTTCCTTAGCTGCCATTTTGAGAACTCCTGAAAAGGGGTGTCAGCGATATTTCAGTGAAAGCTATCGGACTGAGATCAGCCGATGATGCCCATGATGTCGGCTTCCTTCATGATCAGAAGGTCTTCGCCGTTGATCTTGACTTCAGTGCCGGACCACTTGCCGAAGAGAACGCGGTCGCCGGCCTTGACGTCGAGAGCGACGACCTTGCCGGACTCATCGCGGGCGCCCGAACCGACGGCGACGATTTCGCCTTCCTGCGGCTTTTCCTTGGCGGTGTCCGGAATGATGATGCCGCCCTTGGTCTTCTCTTCAGACTCGACGCGACGAACGACGACGCGGTCGTGCAGGGGGCGGAAATTGGTGCTTGCCATTGTCTAATCCCTCGATCAAATGACATTGACGGATCACGTGATGATCCGCTGGAATGTTAGCACTCACCTCCAGGGAGTGCTAAGCGCCGCGGATGTAGGCCCGGCAAGGGAAAGAGTCAAGGATCGCGATGGAAAAAACCACGCTTTGCGACAGAGCCGGCTGATTGCTGAAGCTTGACTCTTGAGACGCAATTTCGTCTAAATGAAGCATGGGGTCTGCGAGTGCCCCACGAGGCGCCATGCCGAAATTCGCGTCCTTCATATGACTATCACATATGAACCTTAGAGGGCACGACCATGGCGACCTATAACGCGATTTCACCTGAGAAATTGGCACGACTCATCGGCACGCCCAAGGCGCCGGTGATTATCGACGTCCGCGATCGGGACGACTTTGCCGAGAGCCCCTTCCTGCTGCCGGCTTCGCTGAAGAAGGCCCACGACGACGTCGCTGATTGGGCGCCGTCGTTCAAAGGGCGATGGGTAGTAGTTGTTTGCCAGAAGGGCCGCAAGCTAAGCGAAGGCGTTGCGGCGTTCCTGCGCATAGCGGGTGCCGAGGCGGAGGTTCTGGAGGGAGGTTTCGAAAGCTGGCGGGAGCTCGGGCTGCCGCTCCTGCCTCTGGAAAAGATTCCCGAAAGGAAAACCAACGGCGCGACACTCTGGGTAACGCGAGCCCGGCCGAAGATCGACCGCATTGCCTGTCCCTGGCTGATCCGCCGCTTCGTCGATCCCGACGCCGCTTTCCTGTTCGTCTCGGCCGCGGAGGTCGAAGCCGTCGCCGAGCGCTTCGGTGCGACGCCTTTCGATGTCGAAGGCGTTTTCTGGAGCCATCGCGGCGAACTCTGCAGCTTCGACATCATGGTTGAAGAGTTTGGCCTTGTGTTTCCGGCGCTCGCACATCTCGCCCGCATCGTCCGCGGCGCTGACACCGATCGCCCCGACCTGGAGCCACAGGCCGCGGGCCTTCTGGCGATTTCACTCGGTCTGTCGCGCATGTATTCCGACGATCTGGAGCAGTTGGAGCAGGGTATGCTGATCTATGATGCGCTTTATCGCTGGGCACGCGACGCGACGGACGAAAAACATGATTGGGTGGTGCATGGCCCAAGGAAATGAAACGGTGATCGAGCAGATGGCAGGGGAAGACGTTTCGGCGGAGCCGACATTCTCCGAAATGACGTCGGTTTTCGCCCGGATCGGGTTTTTGAGTTTCGGTGGACCGGCGGGGCAGATCGGCCTGATGCATCGGATCTTGGTCGATGAGAGACGCTGGATCTCCGAGGAGCGGTTTCTCCATGCGCTGAACTACTGCATGCTGCTTCCAGGACCGGAGGCACAGCAGCTTGCAACCTACATCGGCTGGCTGAAGCACGGCGTGCGGGGCGGCATGATCGCCGGACTGCTCTTCGTGCTGCCTGGTTTGGCGGTCATTATTGCACTTTCGACAGCCTATTCGCTCTATCAGGACACGACCTGGCTGACCGGTCTCTTCTTTGGTCTGAAGGCGGCGGTGCTGGCGATCGTCGTCGAGGCGGTGATCCGGCTCGGGCGCAAGACGCTGAAGAGCCGGCTCCTCTTCGCCATCGCGGCTCTGGCCTTCATCTCGCTGTTCTTTTTCAGCCTGCCGTTTCCGCTGGTCGTGCTGATGGCGGGCATAGCGGGCTTCGTCTCCGCCCGTTCCGGCGGCCAGCCGACCGGAACAGCCGCGCCTATCGATCTTCCAAAACGTCCGCCGGCTTTGAAGGCGATTGCGACGCTTCTCTTCTGGATCGGTGTCTGGCAGCTTCCGCTCCTGGCCCTCTGGCTGGTTTCGGGCACCGAAGCGCTGTCGGCCATGTTCACTTTCTTCTCCAAGATGGCACTGGTCACCTTCGGCGGCGCTTATGCGGTGCTTGCCTATGTGGCGCAGGTCGCAGTCCAGGACTACGGCTGGTTGAAGCCGGGCGAGATGCTGGACGGACTTGCCCTGGCCGAAACCACGCCGGGGCCGTTGGTATTGGTGCTTTCCTTCGTTGGCTTCCTTGTCGGCTTCCGCGAGGCTGCGGGACTTGGGCCTGTCGCGGGCGGCGTCGTCGGCGCCCTGCTGGTCGCATGGGCCACCTTCGTGCCGAGCTTCATCTGGATTTTTGCCGGAGCACCCTTCATCGAGCGGCTCCGCGGCAATGCGACATTTTCCGCGGCCCTCTCGGCGATCACGGCCGCTGTAGTCGGGGTCATCCTCAATCTCGCCGTCTGGTTCGGCATGCATGTCCTGTTCCGCGAGGTCGGAGAGATCTCACTGTGGCAGGCGGCCGGACTTCATGTTTCCTGGCCTGTCTGGACGAGCCTCGACCTCGTCGCCTTCCTGCTTTTCCTGCTTTCGGCGTTTCTGTTGTTCCGGATGAAGGTTGGCATGGTGCCTGTGCTGGCCATATGCGCTCTCGCCGGTCTGGCGCTCAAGCTTCCGGCGCTTCTGTGACGCTGCGGTGAAATCGACGGACGTGGAACGCAAATCTCCTTGCCTTCGCGGGCAAGCTTTGCGACATCAGCGCCAATCGAAATCACGAGGCAGGCAGGTATGGCAAAGCGCATCCAGAATCTGAGCGAAGTCATCGGCGAGTATGACGTGGTTCTTTCCGACGTCTGGGGCGTCGTTCACAACGGCGTCGACCCGTTCATGCATTCCTGCAAGGCGCTCGCCGCCGCTCGTGAAGCGGGGGCGACCGTTGTCCTCATCACCAATTCGCCGCGCCCGGCGCCCGGTGTCATCCAGCAGATGCGCGCACTCGGTGTGCCGGATGAAACCTACGACCGCATCGTGACGTCCGGTGACGTGACGCAGCACCTGATCGTCGACGGCCCGAAGAAGGTCTTCCTGATCGGCCCGGACCGCGATCTCAACCTGTTCGATGGCCTCGGCGTGGAAGTCGTTTCTGCCGAACAGGCGGATTGCATCGTCTGCACGGGCTTCTTCGACGACGAAGAGGAAGTGCCGGAAGACTATACCGACATGCTGACAGGCTTTGCCAAGCGCGACGTGCCGCTGATCTGTGCCAACCCTGATCTGGTGGTCGAGCGCGGCCATCGCATCATTCCCTGTGCGGGGGCAGTCGCGGCCTATTACGAAGAGCTGGGTGGCAAGACCCGGGTCGCCGGCAAGCCGCACAGGCCGATCTACGAGGCGACTTTGGATGCGGCTCGCGAAGTGCGCGGCGATTTCCCCATGAGCCGGGTTCTGGCCATCGGTGACGGCATGCCGACCGACGTGCGCGGCGCTCTCGCCTACGGTCTCGACCTGCTTTATATCAGCAGCGGCATCCATGTGGCGGAATATACGATCAACGGTCAAACGGACGAGGCGATCTTGAACGCGTGGCTGAAGCGCGAGAATGCGACGCCGAAATACTGGATGCCGCGTCTGGCCTGAAGCGGAAATTGCATCGATGACCGTATTTCATCGCAATGAGAAAAAGGAACCGCTGCCCGAAGTGCTGAAGGGCGGCGTGGTGGCGATCGGCAATTTCGACGGGGTGCACCGCGGTCACCGCAGCGTGCTGGAGCGCGCGCTGACGCTTGCAGCGGAGCGGGGCGTTCCGGCGCTGGTGCTGACATTCGAGCCGCACCCGCGAACGGTGTTTAGGCCCGAAGAACCGGTCTTCCGCCTGACGCCCGCGCCCATGAAGGCCCGCCTTCTGGAGGCGATGGGCTTCCGTTCGGTGATCGAATATCCTTTCGATCGTGAATTTTCGACGCGCTCGGCGGAAGAGTTCATCCAGACGATCCTGGTCGACTGGCTTCATGCCAGCGCCGTCGTCACCGGCTTCGACTTCCATTTCGGCAAGGGCAGGGAAGGCGGCCCCGCCTTCCTGATGGCTTCCGGAGAACGGCACGGCTTCACGGTCTCCCTGATGGACGCGTTCCGTGACGAGAATGCCGAGGTCATTTCCTCCAGCCGCATCCGGGCGCTGCTGGGCGAAGGCGATGTGGCCGCCGCAGCTGGTTCGCTTGGTTATAGATATACAGTGGAGGCCGAAGTGATCGGCGGCGAAAAGCTCGGCCGTCAGCTCGGCTTTCCCACCGCCAACATGCAGCTTCCACCGGAAGCGGAACTGAAGCCCGGCATTTATGCCGTCCACTTTCGCCGTGCCGACGGGAGGCTCTATGACGGTGTAGCGAGCTATGGACGCCGCCCGACCGTGACGGAAAACGGTGTGCCGCTGCTCGAAACCTATGTCTTCGATTTCTCCGGCAGCCTTTATGGCGAAATCTGCTCCGTCTCTTTCTTCGGGCATCTGCGCGACGAATTGAAATTTGACGGCCTCGACCCGCTGGTCGCCCAGATCAAACGGGATGAGGAAGAGGCGCGCGCGCTACTTTCCGGCGTGAGGCCGTTAGGCGAGCTGGACGCAAAGATCGCGTTTTGATGGGCTAGCGGAGCAGCCGGCTGTCGAAGGGGTAGGAGATGACGTCCTCGACGATAATTTCGGCTGCCTGCGAATGGCGCGGGTTTATCAGATAGTTGTTGGCTGCGGGCATCACGAATGACGGGACGCGCATAAGGCAGTATTGGCCGTTCTCAAGCCATTTCATGCCAATTGACTGCGAAAGCTGTTTATTTTCAATTGGCTTCTGCATTACGTCCGCGAGCGCAGTAGGCAGATCTGAGGCGGCCGGCATTTTATCTTGGATTGATTTTATATACGCTTCTACTGTCTTTAAAGAAATGCCGAGCTGGTCTGCCAGCACTTCTACCGGCGTTCCTGTCGCGATCAGTTCCCAGAGTTCTTTTTCTCTACGACCGAGCTCCGGTCCTCTTTCGATCTGATTGAAAATCGATACTTCATCCGGGCAGCGGATCTTAATCAGCTGGAAAGAGGGTGGGATCTGATCGGGCTCGAAATGAACCAAAATCTCCAGCAACGATGTAGACGGATGATCCGAGCAATATACGACCGGTATTCCTTTTCGATGCCAGCGGCCTTCCAGCAAGACGCCGCCGCGGCCCGTCAAATCCGCATATTTGGAAATCCGCCAAAGATGCATCTCAGAAATAAATGCCGTATTCGATACGTAAAAGCTCTTCTTCTACGAGCCGTGCTCCCGTTTCGGACTCAAGCAAATCAAGAGGAACCACTTTGTTGAGTGCGCGAGAGGGTGTCCGCAGCCATCTCTGCGCCCTCTCCTTGTCGCCCAGAATACGTTCCGCAAGCTCAGCGATATTCAATAGACGCTGAGCGCTATCATTCTCCGAGACAGTAAGAGGCTCTTCTTTCTCAATACGACGCGCAAGAGTTCGCCGAGGTGCCACAAATCTATGTATTTCGTCTATCGAATAGCCGTGTTCTTTCAGAGTTTCGATAGACTTTCCGTCAAAGCGGCGAAATCGGCCCTTGGCCGCCATCTCAATGAGTTTGTGGATGGAGCTTACGCCTTCGTTCCGATTCAACGCGTGTGCCATGTGGAGCTCCGTGCCATTTGCCACAAAATATATGCGCAAATGGCATCAAAATCAAATCCGGTTTTCGGACGAAATTGACGGCGGGAATCCCCTTCCTTTCCGCCGCAAAAACCCTTAAGGAACCCCATTATGAAAGAATTCCGGCTGGCTCAGATCATTCGAATTATAGGCCCGGCCTTCCGCGCGCTTTAGGAGCGGCCGGAGGGTCCGGGTTTTCGGCGCTTGCACGAAGCGCCTTCCGCCACCGAATTTTCATCCAAGATGCGCCCCTTGAGCGCTGCCAGAGACGATTACCCGCCCATGACCGATATGACCGATACCGCCGAAAAGCTCGACTACTCGAAGACCCTCTATCTGCCTGAAACCGACTTCCCGATGCGCGCCGGACTGCCGCAGAAGGAGCCGGAACTGGTTGCCCGCTGGCAGCAGATGGACCTCTACAAGCAACTGCGCGCCTCCGCCGCCGGTCGCGAAAAGTTCGTGCTGCACGACGGCCCGCCTTATGCAAACGGCAATATCCATATCGGCCACGCGCTGAACAAGATCCTCAAGGACGTGATCACTCGCTCGTTCCAGATGCGCGGGTTCGACTCGAACTACGTTCCCGGCTGGGACTGCCACGGCCTGCCGATCGAGTGGAAGATCGAGGAGGAGAATTACCGCTCCAAGGGCAAGCAGAAGCCGGACCTCAAACAGCCGGACGCGATGATCGAGTTCCGCCGCGAGTGCCGCGCCTATGCGGAAAAGTGGATCAAGGTTCAGGGCGACGAATTCAAGCGCCTCGGCATCGTCGGCGACTTCGACAATCCGTATCTGACGATGAATTTTCACGCGGAAAGCCGCATCGCCGGCGAGCTTCTGAAGATCGCCAAGAGCGGCCAGCTCTATCGCGGCTCGAAGCCGATCATGTGGTCGGTCGTCGAGCGCACCGCGCTGGCGGAAGCGGAAGTCGAATATCAGGACTACGAGAGCGATACGATCTGGGTGAAGTTCCCGATCCCTGAATCACGCTACATGGCTCCCCAAGTCGGCAGAGATCAAGAAGGTGTTCAAACTCCGGAATGGGCGCTTACTCAGCATAAATATGCCGGTTGTTATGTCGTCATCTGGACTACTACACCTTGGACCATCCCCGGCAACCGCGCGATTGCATATTCGCCAAAGGTTGCCTACGGCCTTTACGAGGTCACGACTGCCGAAAACGATTTTGGTCCACGGCCCGGTGAGAGGCTGATCTTCGCGGATGCGTTGGCTGCCGAAAGCTTTGCCAAAGCTAAACTCAAGTATGAGCGTGTTGGTGAGGTCTCGGCACATGAACTCAGCTTGATCACGGCCAATCATCCCCTGAAGGGGCTCGAAGGTGGTTATGATTTCCCCGTCCCGCTGCTCGCCGGCGATCACGTCACCGACGATGCCGGTACCGGTTTCGTGCACACGGCCCCGAGCCACGGTCGCGAGGACTTCGAGGCGTGGACGCATCACGTCCGCGAACTGGAAGCCCGCGGCATCGACACGAAGATCCCGTTCCCGGTCGACGATTCCGGCACCTATACCGCCGATGCGCCTGGTTTCGACGGCGTGCGCGTCATGGACGACAACGGTAAGAAGGGCGATGCCAACGACCGCGTCATCAAGGCGCTGATCGAGAGGAGCGCGCTTTTCGCCCGCGGCCGGCTGAAGCACCAGTATCCGCATTCCTGGCGGTCGAAGAAGCCGATCATCTTCCGCAATACGCCGCAGTGGTTCGTCTATATGGACAAGGACCTCAAGGACGGCACGACGTTGCGCACGCGTGCGCTCAAGGCGATCGATGACACGCGTTTCGTTCCTGCAGGCGGCCAGAACCGTCTGCGCGCCATGATCGAGCAGCGTCCGGACTGGGTGCTGTCGCGCCAGCGCGCCTGGGGCGTACCGATCTGCGTCTTCGTGGATGACGAGGGCCAAATCCTCCAGGACGAAGCGGTCAACCAGCGCATCCTCGATGCCTTCGATGCCGAAGGCGCCGACGCCTGGTTCGCCGCAGGCGCCCGCGAGCGTTTCCTCGGCTCTCGCGCCAACGAAGGCTGGACGCAGGTCATGGACATCCTCGACGTCTGGTTCGACTCGGGCTCGACGCATACCTTCACGCTGGAAGACCGCCCGGACCTGAAATGGCCGGCCGACGTCTATCTGGAAGGCTCCGACCAGCATCGCGGCTGGTTCCATTCCTCGCTTCTGGAATCCGCCGCCACCCGCGGCCGCGCGCCCTATGACACGGTCGTCACTCATGGTTTCACCATGGATGAGAAGGGCCAGAAGATGTCGAAGTCGCTCGGCAACGTGGTGGCGCCGCAGGACGTCATGAAGGACGCCGGTGCCGATATCCTGCGTCTCTGGGTCATGACCACGGACTATTGGGAAGACCAGCGCCTCGGCAAGACGATCATCCAGACCAATGTGGATGCCTACCGCAAGCTGCGCAACACCATCCGCTGGATGCTCGGCACGCTCGCCCATGACGAGGGCGAGGAGATCGCTTATGGCGACCTGCCCGAACTCGAGAAGCTGATGCTGCATCGTCTGGCGGAACTCGATAAGGTCGTGCGTGAGGGTTATGACGCCTTCGAATTCAAGAAGATCGCCCGCGCGCTCATCGATTTTGCCAATATCGAGCTGTCGGCCTTCTATTTCGACATCCGCAAGGACGCGCTCTACTGCGATGCACCGTCTTCGCTGCGCCGGCGTGCGGCCCTGGCCGTGATCCGCAAGATCTTCAACTGCACGGTCACATGGCTTGCTCCGATGCTGCCGTTCACGACCGAGGAGGCCTGGCTGTCCCGCAATCCACAGGCGGTCTCCGTGCATCTCGAACAGTTCCCGGCAATCCCGGCCGAATGGAAGAACGAGGCCGTCGCCGAGAAATGGGCGAAGATCCGCAAGGTCCGCTCGGTCGTGACCGGCGCACTGGAAATCGAGCGCAAGGACAAGCGCATCGGCTCCTCGCTCGAGGCGGCACCGGTGGTCTACGTGACCGATCCGGAGCTTCTGAAGGCGCTGGAGGGGCACGATTTCGAAGAAACCTGCATCACGTCAGGCATCGCCATCGTGGCGGGCGAGGGGCCGCAGGACGCGTTCCGGCTGCCGGAAGTGCCGGGTGTGGTTGTCGATCCGGCGCTGGCAGAGGGCTTGAAATGCGCCCGCTCCTGGCGGGTGACGAAGGATGTAGGGTCCGATCCTGAATATCCTGATGTCTCGGCCCGCGATGCCGCCGCGCTTCGCGAGCTTGCGAGCCTTGGCCGCCTCGGTTGATCCAAAATAGCCGGATGATTGCGCTTTGCCGCGTCATCCGGTATTTCTGCCTGAAATTGGCCGGATTTTCCCGCCACTTGGGGTGCAAGTAGACTGAGGCGTCGGGACGGACGCCGCTGGAAGGGTTTTGATGATAACCACATCTGCGTTTCGTGTCGGCATGGGCGTGGCCGGCATCCTCGCCTCGGCATTGACCCTTTCGGGCTGCGCGGGCGGGCCGACCTACGGTACCGACAAGACGGCTTTCGAGCAGCTGACCGACGACCTCGGTCAGTCCGTTTCGCTCGGCGGCAAGAATGACGAAGCGAAGCGCAATCTGAAATACAATCCCCGCCCGGCTTTGGTCGTGGCCAAGGGAGACGCTGCGAACCTGCCGCCGCCGCAGCAGTCGCTCGCCAACCGCGAGAACAACCCGAACTGGGTGGAATCTCCGGAAGAGACCCGTCAGCGCCTGCGTGACGAGGCCGCGGCCAATGAGAAGGATCCGAATTATCGTTCTCCGCTGCTGGCCGGCAAGGGTGAAGCGGGGCAGATGACCGAGTCCGAAAAATGGGAGGCCTTCCGCAAGGCCAAGCAGGACGCCGAGACGGTCGATGTCTCGGCCCGTCGCCGCTCGCTCGTCGAACCGCCGGCGGAGTTCCGCTCCACCGATGCGGCCAATCTGAACGATGTCGGCGAGCCCGAGCTTCAGAAGGAAAAGCGCCGTCGCAAGGAAGCCGCGGACGCGAAGAAGTCCAGCGACTGGTGGAAGCTGTTCTAATCAGATCTCATCGGGTTCGGCGGGCGCGCCCGCATCTCTTTTGGATTTGAAAAAGCCGGTGAGCAGGTCTGCTGCCTCGGTTTCGCCCAGGCCGGAATAGACGTCCGGGGCGTGGTGGCAGGTTGGCTGGTGGAAGAAGCGCACGCCACTATGGACCGCTCCGCCTTTGGGATCTTCCGAGCCGTAATAGAGGCGGCGGATGCGCGCGAACGAGATCGCCGCCGCGCACATCGTGCAGGGCTCCAGGGTCACATAGAGATCCGCACCGGCGAGCCGCTCCTGGCCGAGCGCTGCGGATGCTTCGCGGATGACGGCGATCTCGGCATGGGCAGTCACGTCGTTGTCGGCGCGGGTGCGGTTTCCGGATCGTGCGATGATTGCGCCGTCGAGCACCAGTACCGCTCCAACCGGAACCTCGCCGCGAGCCGCAGCGCCCCTTGCCTCGGCGAGTGCCGCATCCATGAACCCGTCGCTATTAGGCATTTCGGCGATTTCCTCTTAACCCGGATCGCGTGAACTGGTAGGAAGCATCCAACCAGAGCCCGATTTGCGGGCGTGAACCCGTCTCAGTCAACACGAACAAGAATGTCCGGATCGCTCCGTTAGACATCACGCTTCAGGCAAACAACAAATGAATTCAAAAGACAAGCCGAAGCGCGGCGAAGGCAGGACCTTCGTTCGCGAAACCAAGCCAAGATCGGCTCCCAAGGCTGCGTCTGCCGACATGGCGGGAGCAAAGAAAAAGTTTGCGCCGAAGGCAGCCCAGGAAAAGCCTGTGAAGGCGGCGCGCAAGCCCGCTCCGATCGCAACCGTATCCACTGCCACCGATGGCAAGGCGGAACGCATATCGAAGATCCTGGCGCGCGCCGGCGTCGCTTCCCGCCGCGATGTCGAACGAATGATCATGGAAGGCCGTGTCGCGCTGAACGGCAATGTGCTCGACACGCCGGTCGTCAATGTGACGCTCGACGACAAGATCGAAGTCGACGGTGTGCCGATCCGCGGTATCGAGCGCACCCGCCTGTGGCTCTACCACAAGCCCGCTGGCCTCGTGACCACCAATTCCGATCCGGAAGGCCGTCCGACCGTATTCGACAATCTGCCGGAAGGTCTGCCGCGCGTCATGTCGATCGGCCGCCTCGACATCAACACCGAAGGTCTGTTGCTGCTTACCAACGACGGCGGTCTTTCGCGCGTCCTCGAACTGCCGACGACGGGTTGGCTGCGCCGCTATCGTGTGCGCGCTCACGGCGAGATCGATCAGGAGGCGCTCGACAAGCTGAAGGAAGGCATCGCCGTGGATGGCGTGCTTTACGGCTCCATCGACGCGACGCTCGATCGCACCCAGGGGCGCAACGTCTGGATCAGCATGGGCCTTCGCGAAGGCAAGAACCGCGAAATCAAGAACGTCCTCGGAGCGCTCGGCCTCGAGGTGAACCGGCTGATCCGCATTTCCTACGGCCCCTTCCAGCTCGGTGATCTGCCGGAGGGCGGTGCCGTCGAGGTGCGCGGCCGCATGCTGCGCGACCAGCTCGGTCCGAGGCTGATCGAGGAATCCAAGGCGAACTTCGATGCGCCGATCTATAACGATCGAGAAGCCGAAGACGAAAAGCCAGCCCGCGCGGAACGGCCCGATTGGGCCGAGAAGCCGGAAAGGACGGAACGTCCGCGATCCGGCAAACCCGAGGATCGTCGTGAGAAGGCGCTTGGCCGCCTCGATACCAGGCCCGGAGACCGCAAGTTCGGCGACAAGCCGCGCGGCAAGGGCGGCGCCAAGAGCAATGACCGTGACTTCGGCGAGGAGCGTCCCAAGAAGCGGCCGCCGATGGGCACGAGCCGTACGGCCAATGTCTGGATGGCACCCGGTGCCCGGCCGACCGCCGATGGCAAGGTGAAGAAAACGTCTGCTCGTGCCGAGGCAGAACAGCTGTTCAAAAAGCCTGCTCCGGAAAACGATCGCCGCGTCGTGGTCAAGCGAGCCGAAGAGGACAGCGACTGGATCCGCGCCGACGCCCCGGCCAAACAGGAAAAAGACGATTTTGGCCGCAAGCGGTCTTCCGGTGATCGCGGTGATCGTTCCTTCGGAGATCGGCCCAGGGGCGATCGCGCGTTTGGCGACAAGCCGCGCGGCGACCGCAAGCCGCGCGCGGAAGGCGAAGGCCGCACCGAGCGTCCGCGCAGCGACCGTGCTTTCGGTGATCGTCCGCCGCGTGGCGAGCGGTCTTTCGACAAGCCGAGGGGCGACCGGCCCTTCAGCGATAGGCCTCGCGGCGACCGCAAGCCTCGGGAGGATGGCGATCGTCCGGCACGATCGTTTTCGAGCGAGGGGCGCTCCGAACGCCCCCGCGGTGAACGTTCGTTTGGTGACAGGCCGGCCCGCGGGGAACGGCCCGCCGGCGACCGGCCCTTCAGCGACAGGCCACGCGGTGACCGCAAGCCTCGGGAGGATGGCGATCGTCCGGCACGATCGTTTTCGAGTGAGGGGCGCTCCGAACGCCCCCGTGGTGAACGTTCGTCTGGTGACAGGCCGGCCCGCGGCGAGCGCCCCGCCGGTGACCGGCCCTTTGGCGACAAGCCGCGCAGCGGAAAGCCCGGCGGAAAGTCATTCGGCGGAAAACCGGGTGGCGGGAAAGGTTTTGGCGGGAAACCGTCCGGCGGGCGAGACAAGCCCGGCGGCGGCAGACCCGGCGGCCGTCCGGGTGGTGCAAGGCCCGGCGGCAAGCCGCGCACGCCGAGAGGGTAAGCCGCAGTGCGGATCGTTGGTGGTGAATTCCGCGGCCGCGCTCTTGCGACGCCAAAAAGCAACGACATCCGGCCGACCATCGACCGGACGCGCGAGAGCCTGTTCAATATCATCGGACACGTCTATCCGGAGGCGATCGACGGCTCTCGGGTGATCGACCTTTTTGCCGGCACCGGTGCGGTGGGCCTGGAAGCCCTGTCGCGCGGTTGCCGAAATGCGCTTTTCGTCGAAAACGGCGTCGAGGGACGTGGCCTCCTCTGGGAGAACATCGACAATTTCGGCCTCCATGGCCGGGCGCGTATCCTTCGTCGCGATGCCACAAAACTCGGAATGGTCGGCACCATCGAGCCATTCCATTTCCTTTTTGCCGATCCGCCCTATGGTCAGGGGCTGGGTGAAGCCGCCCTGCTTTCGGCACATGCCGGCGGCTGGCTGGTTCCCGGAGCGCTTGTGGTGCTGGAGGAGCGGGCCGACGTGACGCCGGCGCTCGATCCGGTGTTCAGGCCGCTCGAAAACCGCGTCTTCGGCGATACCCGCGTTGGTTTCTTCCGCTATCAGCCGATCGGAGAGGAAATGGAATGAATACCCGGCTTGCCTTTCCGGACCTCGAGGCCACAGAGCGAAAAGGTGATCCGACTTTTGCCGTGGCATTCGGAGGCGGCGGCGCGCGGGGTGTCTCCCACATCCAGATCATCGAGGCGCTCGACGAGCTGGGTATTCGCCCCGTGGCGATTTCCGGGTCCTCGATCGGCGCGATCATGGGCGCTGGCATGGCATCGGGCATGAGCGGTCGCGAAATCCGTGACTATACGCTGGAAACGGTCGGTCATCGCGGAACGCTGCTCAACAAGCTGTGGAGCCTTGGTCCGGCAACCATGCGGGACAAGCGGGGTGGCTTCCGCTTCGGTCACTTCAATCTCGAACTTATTCTCGATGCTTTCCTGCCGCCTCAGGTGCCGAAAGATTTCGCCGATCTCGAAATCCCGATGAAAATCTCGGCCACCGATTATTATGGCCAGGCCGAGGTGGTTTTGGAGAAGGGCGAATTGCGCCAGGCGATCGCCGCGTCCGCCGCCATTCCCGGCCTGTTCATGCCGATCTGGGTGAATGGCCGGATCATGATCGACGGCGGCGTCTTTAATCCTGTGCCGTACGAGCAGCTGATGGAACTCGCCGATGTGGTGATCGGCGTCGATGTGGTCGGCGCGCCGGAAGGCGACGGCACGCATCCGCCCAACCGCATCGACAGCCTTTTCGGAGCGAGCCAGCTCACCATGCAGGCGAGTATTTCCCTGAAGCTGAAGCTTAATCCGCCGCAGATTTTCCTGCGGCCCTCGGTAAACCGGTTCCGGGTCCTGGATTTTCTCAGGGCACGCGAAATCCTGGACGAGTCCGAGGGCGTGAAAGACGAGCTGAAGCGCGCCATCGACGCGCTTCACTCTGCCGCTGTCGACGGCTGAAATCCGCTAGGCGGCTCGAGAGGTCTGCTTGCTGAAAAGGGTGCATCCGATCGAGCGCGCCGTTTCCAGCCGGTTATCCTCACGTCCCGACTGTTCCACAATAAGCTCCGAGGTCACCACTCTCGCACCGCAATAGCCGAAAATCCCGTGGTCGATTTGCGTCTTCATGGCGCCGAAATAGCCATGTCGGGCATAGGTGCGCATATCCGCTCCGCCGACGGCTACCAAATGCACGGGAAGGTGATGGAGCTTCTTGACGAGTTTCATATCGGCGCGTTCGTCATAGGCCCAGCCGTTGCTGAAAACACGATCGATCCATCCTTTCAGGAGACCCGGCATAGACCACCAATAGACGGGGTAGACCAGCACGAGGGCGTCAGCCCGGTCGATCCGCGCCTGCTCTGCCACGACATCGCCCGGCGCCGTTGCTTGCCGTCGGTGTACGGCGAGGTCCACAGCCGTGAACCGAGGGTCGAATCCCTCCGCCGCGATATCTGCAATTTCAAAAGAATTCGCCTTATCGCAGGCTATGCCTTCGCCGACGCTGGCGGCGATAGCGTGAGTGAGTGAATTGGGATCGGGATGCGAGACAACAATAAGAGCGTGCATGGGCGATTCCTGTTAACGAGGCTTGTGGCTGACTGCCATGGTGTTATATACTTTTCGTAAGTTACTTTTGGTATATAGCTATGTCAAGTGAGATAGAGCAGGACGCTGCGCAACGCTCTCGTCGGCGTTTGACGCGTGAAGCGAGGTACGAGCAGTTGCTGGATGTGGCCTGGCAAATTGTTCGCAAGGAGGGCACCGAAGCCCTGACTTTGGGCAGGCTGGCGGAGCGGGCCGGGGTCGCCAAACCGGTCGTCTATGATCACTTTCCAACCCGCCCCGCACTGTTGACGGCGCTTTACCTGGATTTCGATGCCCGGCAGACGGCGATCATCGACGCCGCATTGCAGGCGAGTAAGGCCGAGATGCGCGATCGGGCGGAGGTTATCGCGTCTTCGTACGTGGATTGCGTCCTCTCGCAGGGGCGCGAGATACCTGGTGTCATCGCGGCCCTGGCAAGTTCACCTGAACTCGAGAAGATAAAGCGCGCGCATCAAATTGTTTTCATGGAAAAATGCCGGCTCGCCCTTGCTCCTTTTGCAAAAAGCAGAGCGATCGGATCGGCGGGTCTATGGGCGATGCTTGGCGCGGCAGAAGCGTTGTCCCATGCTGCTGCGACCGGGGAGATCACGGCTTCACAGGCCAAGATGGAACTTCTTGACACGATCATCGGCATGGTCGGTCGCAACACGTAAAGGACCATTTCCCGCGCAGCCGCCGGGCCGTCGATCCGGCATCTCGCAGGCTAACCGGCCTCGGTAACCGCTGTTTCCGAGCTCACATCTTCCACGACGGCTGCTCGCTTCGGTTTGATCAGCGGCTCCGGCCGGACCGGGCGGTTGAGCAGCATTTCGCGGCCGGCACCAAGCCCCTCGACCGCTTGAATCTGCAGCCGCTCCTCGTCCCGCCGGCGGATATCGTCGCCGATTTCCTCCGCCTCGTTTTCGCTCATGCCGAGGGCTTCCAGCGAATGACGTCCGAAAAGCAGGCCGGATTCGAGTGTTTCACGCAGCTCGTAGTCGACATTGCGCGCCCGGAGCGACAGCGAATGGATGCGGTCGTAGGACCGTACGAAGAGGCGCACGTCCGGAAATTCCGAGCGAATGAGATCGACGATATGATCTGTCGTTTCACGCTTCTGGGTGGTGACCGCGACGATCTTTGCCCGCTCGATGCCGGAAGCGATCAGCACGTCCCGGCGAGTGCCGTCCCCGAAATAGATACGGAAGCCGAAATTCGCCGCCTGCCGGATGCGGTCTGCGGAATCGTCGATGACGGTGACCTCGCGACCGCCGGCAAGCAGGATCTGCGCGGCGATCTGGCCGAAGCGCGAAAAGCCGATCATCAAGACGTCGGCACCCGCGCCGCTGAAATCCTCTGCGAGTTCTTCGCGCGTTTCGGCACTGCGGAAGCGCCTTGAAAGTGCCGCTCCGAGCGGCGTAAGCGCCATGGAGAGCGTCACTGCCGCAATCAGCAGCGATGCGGTGGCGGAGGAGAGAAGGCCGGCCGCGGTCGCCGTGGTGAACAGCACAAATCCGAATTCGCCGCCTTGCGGCAACAGGACGGCGATCCGCACCGCATCCTGGTGCGGCGAGCCCCAAAGCCGGCAGAGCCCGTAGATGATCAATGCCTTCACCGCCATGAAAAGCGGCACTGCCGGCAGGATGAAGAGCAGATTGTCGAAAATGACGCCGACTTCCAGCGACAGGCCGACCGCCATGAAGAACAGCGCCAGCAACAGGCCGCGGAAGGGCTCGATATCCGCTTCGAGTTCATGACGGTAGGAGGATTCGGCAAGCATTACGCCGGAAAGAAAGGCGCCCATTGCCATGGAAAGGTCGACAGCCTGCATGGCCGCAGCCGATCCGAGCACGACCAGCAAGGCCGCGGCGATCATCACTTCCCGCGCGCCGGTGCGAGCAATCACCTGGAACATCGGGGTCAGAAGGTACCGCCCCGCAAGCACCATGGCACCGACGGCGCCGACCGCAATCGCAAAGTCGAGGAGCGGCGTCGCCTCCGCCTCCACCGTTCCGGGAGAAAGGATGGTGATCATGGCGAGAAGCGGGACGATCGCCAGATCCTGGAACAGGAGGACGGAGAAGGATCGCTGTCCGTAACGGCTGTTCATGTCGCCGTCGTCGTTCAGGATCTGCAGCGCGAAGGCCGTCGACGACAGTGCCAGGCCAAAGCCGATGATCAGGCTGCCGCGCCAGTCCGCCATGTTTGCGAGATAGCCGAGCCCGGTCAGCGCGAGGCCGGAGATCACGACCTGTGCGGGGCCAAGCCCGAAGACGTCGCCGCGCATCTGCCAAAGTCGCGAAGGTTTCAGCTCGAGACCGATGATGAACAGCAGGAAAACGATGCCGAATTCGGAAAAATGCAGTACCTCTTCCGTCTCGACGATCTGCTGCAGGATGGGACCGATGACGACGCCCGCGGCGAGATACCCGAGTACCGTACCCAGACCGAGCTTCCTGAACAACGGTGCTGCGATCACAGCTCCACCGAGGAGAAGCAGCATTTGGGAAAACATGGAATCCGGCGCGGCCATAAGGATACTTTCGAATTAGATAGGCGATGGTCTTCTCAAGAATCGGCGAGCCGGCCTTGATGCTTCCGACAGTGCACAATAAATGGAGCGAGAATGAAAGGCTTGCAATCATGACCTCCCAAATCGATTCCGCCTCCCTGCTTTCCCGCGCCAGCGAACTTATCGATCTAGCCAAGGCCGCGGGGGCGGATCAGGCGGATGCGGTGGTCGTGCGCTCCCGCTCCCGCTCTGTAAGTGTCCGCCTCGGCAAAGTCGAGGGTACCGAAGCCTCAGAAAGCGACGACTTTTCGCTGCGTGTCTTCATCGGCAAACGGGTCGCGAGCGTTTCGGCTAATCCCGGCTTCGACATGAAGACGCTGGCGGAACGCGCCGTCGCCATGGCTAAAGTCTCTCCGGAAGATCCGTTC
This sequence comes from Neorhizobium alkalisoli, assembly GCF_002968635.1. Classification (GTDB taxonomy): domain Bacteria; phylum Pseudomonadota; class Alphaproteobacteria; order Rhizobiales; family Rhizobiaceae; genus Neorhizobium; species Neorhizobium alkalisoli. The sequence goes on from NZ_PVBN01000001.1 coordinate 470,490, forward strand.
GCCTGCCTGGCGGACGACGCCGATCTCGCCAGATCCTACCCCGATCTCGAGCTTTTCGATGCGACCGACCTTCCGACCGACGATCTGCGAGAGGCGGCGCTGACAATGGAGCAGGCCGCGCTCGATGTTTCCGGCGTTACCAATTCATCCGGCGCCGGCGCATCCGCCGGCATGGGCGGCCTGGTTCTCGTGACCTCGCATGGCTTTTCGGGCAGCTATATGGCGACCCGCTTCGGCCGCTCCGTCAGCGTGATCGCCGGCGAAGGCACGAAGATGGAGCGCGACTACGATTTTGACAGCCGCATCTATGCTGCGGATCTGGACGATCCGAACCTGATCGGCCGCCGCGCCGGCGAGCGGGTGGTGAAGCGCATCAATCCCCGCCAGGTCGATACGGGCAGCAATGTCACCGTCGTTTTCGATCCGCGCATCGCCCGCGGTTTCGTCGGCCATATCGCCGGCGCGATCAATGGGGCCTCGGTCGCGCGCAAGACGAGCTTCCTGCGCGACAAGATGGGCCAGCAGGTTCTGAGGGCGGGACTGAACATCACCGATGACCCGCTGGTGGTGCGCGGTTCGTCTTCCCGACCTTTCGATGGAGAAGGCGTTTCGGGCCGGCGTATGGTGATGATCGAGGACGGCGTGCTGAACCATTGGTTCCTGTCGACCTCGACCGCCCGCGAACTTGGGCTTTCCACCAATGGCCGCGGCGTGCGCGGCGGAACCGCCGTGACGCCCGCATCCACCAATCTGGCTCTGGAACCGGGCGACATTTCTCCGCAAGAACTCATCCGGTCCATCGGCACGGGCTTTTACGTCACCGAGCTGATTGGTCAGGGCGTCAACATGATCACCGGCGAATATAGTCGCGGCGCGACCGGCTTCTGGATCGAAAACGGCGAACTTGCGTTTCCCGTTTCTGAAGTGACGATCGCCTCCAATCTCAAGGACATGTTCATGCGGATCACGCCGGCAAACGACATCGACCGAAAGTTCGGCGTCGCGTCGCCGACGATTGCCATCGAGGGCATGACGCTGGCGGGACGCTGATTCCCGATGGAAAGAGAAAGTTGGCAGGAAGACCTCGAACTTATCCGTCAGGCTGCGCATCAGGCGGGCGAGGTCGCGCACGGCTTCTTCGGACGCTCCCCTGAAGTCTGGTGGAAAAACGAAGGCAAGTCGCCGGTCAGCGCTGCCGATTTCGCTGCAAATGACCGACTTCAGGGCCTGCTTTTAAAGGCGCGGCCGAACTACGGCTGGCTTTCGGAGGAAACGGACGACGACGACGCGCGGCTCTCCTGCGAAACGCTGTTCGTGATCGACCCGATCGATGGCACCCGCGCCTTTATCAACGGCGAGAAGACCTGGTGCGTTTCGGTGGCCGTGGTGCATCGCGGTCGGCCGGTCGCGGGCGTCCTCTTCGCTCCGGCGCTGGGGGAAGAGTTCGCTGCCGTGAAAGACGGGCCTGCGCTCAAGAACGGGCAATCGATTACCGTCAGCGCCGGCCGCACCGATGGCGAGCTGGTGATTGCGGCCGACGAAAATCTCGTCAAGAAGTTCGCCCCCGATTTTCGTGCCGAGGTGCGGCGCGTACGCCATGTCCCTTCGCTTGCCTACCGGCTGGCCATGGTGGCGGATGGCCGGATCGACGGCACAGTCGTCAAGCGCAGTTCCCATGACTGGGACCTCGCTGCCGCCGACCTGATCCTGGAACGAGCCGGCGGGCGCTTGCATGACCTCGACGGCAATCGGCTCGTCTACAATCGCGAGAGCGTCAGCCATGAGATGCTGGTCGCGGGCGCGACCCATGCCTTGCAAAGCCTTTTGCCGCACCTTGCCGAGGGGACCGCGGGTTGACCTTTACTGCAGAATGCAGCAGAGGAGAGCAAAATAGACGGATAACGGAAAATGACGGAAACAGGCGAAAAGAAACAACTCCTGCACCTGGTCTTCGGCGGCGAACTCAAGAACCTGGAAAGCCTCCAATTCCAGGACCTGTCCGCCCTGGATATCGTCGGCATCTATCCCGATTATGCCAGCGCCCTGGTCGCCTGGCGTGCGAAGGCTCAGCAGACGGTCGACAACGCCCAGATGCGCTATTTTATCGTGCATATGCACCGGCTGCTCGACCCGGATAGCAAGTCGGTCTGAGATAAGCCACGCGCGATAGATTGTGTCTTGGAACGCCGGTTCTCCCGCCTTGGCGCGAGCGCCAGGACCCTATTTTGACGCATTTGTAAAACACATAAAACTCGGCTACGGATATTAAAATCGGAGGGGCTATCACATTGACGGCAGCCATGATGGATCGGGGACAGATGCGATGACCAGCGGCTTGGCGCGCACAGCTCTTCTCGGTTATCGCTTGGCGGGCGTTGCGCTCTATCCGCTGGCAAGTCCCTATCTCGGCTACCGCGCCATGAAGGGAAAGGAAGACAGGGCGCGACGTCTGGAGCGGCTCGGTTATGCCAGTCTGGCGCGTCCGCGCGGCCCGCTGGTGTGGGTGCATGCGGCTAGTGTGGGCGAAACCATTGCCATCATGCCGATGATCCGCGAACTCCGCCGCCGCGAGATTCATATCCTCCTCACCACCGGTACCGTCACCTCGGCAAATCTAGTGCAGTCGCGCCTCGCCGATGAGGTGATCCACCAGTATGTTCCCCTCGACGTCAAATTTCCGATCAAGCGCTTTATCGCCTATTGGAAGCCGGATGCCTGCATTACGGCGGAATCCGAGATCTGGCCGACGACGCTATCCGAACTCGCACGGCGCGGCATCCCACAGATCCGCGTCAACGCCCGCATTTCCGATCGTTCTTTCGCACGCTGGAGCAACTACGGCTCCGTTGCAGAAGCATTGTTCGAAAAGATGGCGCTGGTCATCGCGCAGTCGGACCTCGATGCCGAGCGGTTCCGGGACCTCGGCGCCTGGCCTGTGATCGTTTCCGGCAACCTCAAGAGCGATACCGATCCGCCGCCCTGCGACGAGGATGTGCTGGCCCGCTATCGCAAGGAAATCGGCGACCGCAAGACATGGGCGGCGATCTCCACCTTCGACGGCGAGGAGAAGATCGTCGGGACCGTGCATCGGACGCTGAAGCCGAAGAACGGTCAGCTGACCATTCTCGTGCCGCGCCATCCGGACCGCGCCGATGCGATCGAGGCGATGTTGAAGGAAGCGGGTCTCACCGTGGCGCGCCGCTCCCGAAACGACTCCCTGACGCCCGAGACCGATATTTTCCTCGGGGATTCGATCGGCGAAATGGGCCTCTATCTGCGGCTCACCGAGATCGCGTTCGTCGGAAAGTCCTTGTCGCAGCAAGGCGGGCAAAATCCGCTCGAACCGGCAATGCTTGGCTGCGCGGTCCTTTCAGGACCGCAGGTGCAGAATTTCCGCGACGCCTATCAGCATCTCGTGCGCAAGGGTGGTGCTCGCATCATCAAGGATGCCGAAATGCTGGCCAAGGCGGTTTACTATCTGATGATCAACGATCTTGCCCGCCGCAAGATGGTGGATTCCGGGCACGACGCGATGGAAGAGATGCGCGGCGCGCTGTCGAAGACCATCAAGGCGCTGGAGCCCTACATCAATCCGCTGACCGTTAGCGCTCGGCTGCAGCCGAAGGCCGCTGCCGTCCGATGACATCTGCGGGTTTTGACAAGATCGCCGGCATCCTCTTCGACAAGGATGGAACGCTGCTCCGCTACGACGAGAGCTGGGGACCGGTAAACCGTGAGGCGGCGCGCATTGCCGCGGCAGGTGACGCCGACCTGGAACCTCAGCTTCTGTTTTCGGGCGGCATGGATCCTGTCTCGGGTCATACGCGGCCGGACAGCCTGCTCGCCGCCGGCAACGCTGCCGAGATTGCCGCAGGCTTCGTCTCTGCGGGTTCGCCGGTCGAAGTTGGCGAACTGACCCGACTGCTCGACGATCTCTTTATTCGCTCCGCCGAATTCTCCGTGCCCGTTACCGATCTTGCGGCGCTCTTTTCGCGGCTGAAGGCGAGGGGCCTGAAGCTGGGAGTGGCTTCGAGCGATAACGAGGAGGCCATCCGGCAGACGGCCATCCGGTTCGGCTTTATCGAATGTCTCGATTTCATCGCCGGTTATGATAGCGGCCATGGCGTGAAGCCCGAGCCCGGCATGGTTCTTGGCTTCTGCAGTGCCGTTGGGCTGGAACCCTCTGCAGTCGCCATGGTTGGCGACAATAACCATGACATGCATATGGGAAGGAATGCCGGGGTCGGCTTGAAAGTTGCGGTACTGACCGGCACCGGTTCCCGCGAGACCCTGTCGGCTGCCTCCGACATCTGCCTTGACGACATCACCCTGCTCGAAAGTCTGCTTTCCCGAACCGCTGAACGACTCTAAGTCCCCTGAAGACTTGCCTTTTTGGAAAAACTCCCATTTTCTGCGCGGGCAGTCTCATGATGGATTAGCGTATGGTATCGGAAGCACCGCCATTCTGGTGGACGAAAGCGGATTGGCGCGCTTGGGGTCTCTCGCCCTTTTCCTTCATTTACGGCCGGATTGCCGGGCGCCGGATGGCGCGAGCACGGCGGGCGAGCGTTCCCGTACCGGTTATCTGTGTCGGCAATTTCACGGTCGGCGGAGCGGGTAAGACGCCGACCGCGATCGCGCTTGCTCGTGCCGCCAAGCAGAAGGGACTGAAGCCCGGCTTTCTGAGCCGCGGCTACGGCGGGTCCATCGATGCCACAACCGTGGTCGACCCTGATCACCATCGTGCCGAAGCCGTGGGCGACGAGGCGTTGCTGCTTTGCCGTGAGACGTTGACAGTGATCTCGCGCACCCGCGCCGATGGGGCCCGCAAGCTTGTTCAGGAGGGCGCGGACCTGATCATCATGGACGACGGTTTCCAGAGCGCGCGACTGGCGCTGGATTTTGCGCTCGTCGTCATCGATACGGTGCGCGGCATCGGCAATGGCCATCTGGTTCCCGGTGGACCGGTGAGGGCGCCGATTGCCGAACAGATGCGCCAGCTTTCCGCCATCCTGAAGGTCGGCGATGGTGTGGCGGCCGACACTCTCGTTCGCCAGGCCGCGCGTGCCGGCAAGCAGGTCTATGTCGCATCGTTGAAACCCCGGGAAACGGACGAGATTGCCGGCAATGCTCTGCTCGCCTTCGCCGGCATCGCGGACCCTGAGAAGTTCTACCGCACCGTCCGGCAGCTTGGCGGGGTGATCGCGATCAGTCGCGCCTTTCCGGATCATCACTACTTCAGCGAAGACGAAATCTCGGATCTGCTTGATGATGCCGCAAGAGACGATCTTGCGCTGGTCACCACGGCCAAGGACGCGGTGCGGCTGACCGGCCATCACGGCCGCACGGAAGAGCTAGCGGAAAAGGTAAGGGTGGTCGAGGTCGACATGGTCTTCGACGATCCGCAGGCGCCCGGCAAGATCATCGATATGGCCATTGCCAATTACCGGCAGCGGCGCCTGAAGAATGGCGGTGGGGCGAAAAGCTAACCCCGGCTTTGATTCGGCAGGATGCCGGCGCGTTTATCCGCCTCCAGCGAATTGGCGCAGTCCACATAGGGCTCTTGCCTTGCCACGCTCCAGTAGCGAAGCTCATCGACAGGGATCTGCTTCCCTGTCATGGCGCAGACGACATAGGAACCTGAAGTCAGGATCTGATAGTCGCCGTCGAGATACCGGATCTTCGCTTCGCGGAAACCGCTTCCCTCGAACCGGTTCATCTTTCGTCTCCTGCGGAAAAACATCGGACTGCTCTACACCCCGCGGTTTCCAAATGCCAGACCTTTCAGCTCCGGCTGAACAGCCGCTCGATGTCGGACAGCTTGAGTTCGATATAGGTCGGTCGGCCGTGATTGCAGGTTCCGGAGCCGGGCGTCGCCTCCATCTCCCTTAGCAGCGCATTCATCTCCTCAGGCTTCAACCGCCGGCCGGAGCGTACCGATCCATGGCAGGCCATGGTGGCGGCGACGTATTCGAGCTTTCCGCGAAGCCCGCCCGCTGTATTCCATTCGGCGATCTCGTCCGCAAGATCGCGAACCAGCGAGCCCGCATCCATCTCACCGAGCATTGCAGGCGTCTCGCGGACTGCAACGGCTCCGGGACCGAAACGTTCGATCGAAAGCCCCAGTCGATCGAGGTCCGACGCATGCGCCATCAGCCGGTCGCATTCCTCTTCCGGCAGGTCGATGATCTCCGGAATGAGGAGGACCTGGCTGGCAAGCCGCTTGTTGTCGAGTGCCTTGCGCATGGCCTCGAAGACCAGGCGCTCATGGGCCGCATGCTGATCGACGATGACGAGGCCATCTTCCGTCTGCGCGACGATGTAGTTTTCGTGGATCTGCGCCCGCGCAGCGCCCAGGCGGTAGCGTGGCGCTTCATCGGCTGCTGTCCGGGAGACGGGCTCGGAAATGACCGCATCCGCCCGCGCCGCCGGCATCGTCAGGACGTCGAAGTCCGATTGCAGACGTTCGGAAAAATCGCGAGACGGCTGCAGATCAAGAGGCCTGGAAGGTGAGGTGGCGACACCCCAGGGCGTGCGCGACGCAGTCGGGGGAGGAGAAAAACCGGGGCGGAAGGATCTCATCATGCCTGAGGTCCCCGTCGTTGCCGCGCGGTCGCCTTCCCGATACAACGCCTCGCGGATCGCTCCGACGATGAGACCACGCACGAGGCCCGGATCCCGGAACCTAACGTCCGACTTGGCCGGGTGCACGTTGACGTCCACGAATGCCGGATCGAGCGTGATCGACAGGACGGCGACGGGATAGCGCCCGGAGGGAACGCTTTCCGCGTAGGCGCCGCGGATTGCCGAAAGGATCAGCTTGTCCTGTACCGGCCGACCGTTGACGAAGGCATATTGATGTGCCGAATTGCCGCGGTGGAATGTCGGCACGCCGACGAAGCCGGAGAGCCCCACATCCTCGCGCATCGCATCGATCTCGATGGCATTGTCGCGGAATTCGGCACCCAGAACCTGAGCCATGCGGGCCAGATGGTCGTCGCCCGTTGCCGGGAATTCCAGGGTCGACCGATCGCTGCCCGAAAGAACGAAGCGTATCTTGGGAAAGGCAATCGCCATCCGCTTGACCACTTCGGTGATCGCGCCCGCTTCGGCCTTTTCCGTTTTCAGGAATTTCAGACGGGCAGGTGTTGCGAAGAAGATATCGCGCACCTCCACGACGGTGCCGGGATTGGCGGGGGCGGGTTTGACCCCCGTCCCCTTGCCGCCGATGACGGCGACTTGCGAACCGGCTGCATCGCCCGTTCTGCGGCTGGTGATGGTGAGCTTGGCGACCGAACCGATCGAAGGCAGCGCCTCTCCGCGGAAACCCAGGGTGCGGATGTCGTCCAGCGTCTCGGATATCTTCGAGGTGCAGTGGCGCCGGACCGCAAGGTCGAGGTCTCCCGCATTCATGCCGCTGCCGTTGTCGGTGATGCGGATGAGGCTCTTGCCGCCCCCTGCGGTGGCGATTTCGATGCGGGTCGCGCCGGCGTCGATGGCGTTTTCGATCAGTTCCTTTGCGGCGCTGGCGGGCCTTTCGATGACCTCGCCGGCGGCGATCTGGTTGATCAGCGTCTCAGGCAGTTGTTTGACGGACATTCTTTTATTGTCCGGGATTCGCCGCGTGAAGGAAAGCCTTTCCGGGCGGTTTCAACCCCTTTTGAAGACATCTTCCGCGGGTGCGTGGTTGTCCATTAATTGCGCCTTAAGACAAAGCCGATAATTTGACCGGCATTGAAACTGAATGAAACCGGAGGAGCGCCCGCTCCCCGCAGGTGATCAGGATGGCGGTTCGCTGGGCGCCGCCATGCAGGGCCCGATCACCCGTTGAGGACTTGGAACCAGCATGTTCCCGACCCGACACGACTGAAACTAGAAGGAATTAGGCCGAGAGGAAAACAATCGGCATAACGGTCCGGCTTTGATCCCGTGTCCGAAAAAGCATACAGGGAGTTTTATCCTATGAATGATTTGTGGTCCGCGGACGCGAACATTCAAACTGCCATGCTCGAAGCCATATCCGAAGGCGTTTCGGGCGGCGTGCTCATATATGACAAGAATGACGTAATCGTTTTTGCAAGTCAGCATTTGCTTAATCTTCTGTCGGTCCCAAAGAGCTTTCTAGCGCCCGGCACCCGTCTCAGAGACCTGCTCGGCGCCGTTCACGATAGCGGTGGGCGTTTTTCCACCGACAGTGCCGGGTCGCGCCGGATGTTGAATCGCGAAGACTGGATCGCGGAACAGATTGCGACGCTGTGGAAAGAGCGCACCGACGCGCTGGAGCGCCGGGGCACCGACCGATGGCTGAGCCTTTCAAGGCGGCGCCTTCCCTCCGGCTACGGCGTCTGCGTCATCAAGGACGTCTCCGACCACAAGAAGCGGGAGGAGCAATGGCGCGGCGATATGGAACGTGTCCAGATTACCGAAGAAGTGCTCGACAATCTGCCGTTCCCGATCACGGTCAAGGACAGGAATTTTACCTTCGTCGCCGTCAACAAGGCGGCCTGCCGGTTTTTCGATCTGCCGCCCGAAGCGGTGCTGGGCCGAAAAGGATCGGACATTCATCCGCCCGAATTGGAGCAGCGTCTCGCAGACGTCAACCGCCAGCTTTTCGAGACCGGCGAACCGGTGCAGATTGCAGAACGGGTGAAGCGGCGGGATGGAACCGAAATCGTCATCGGCGCCAGCAAATATCGCATCGGCAAACCGGGCCGTTATTACCTTGTCACGGCGATGGAAGATGTCACGGCCCGAGTTGATATCAACGGCGAAAAAGGACCGGTCAGCTCGCATGTCTATCCTGTCGACCTGATCTCCGCCTCGCTCGGTCTCTCGGAGCATCGGTCGGATCCGGATCTGAAAACAGCGGCGGAAGATGCATTCAGCCGCAAGGTGCTCGTCGTCTCCGCCGACCCAAGGACGGAACAGGAAGCACTGTCGATCCTTACCGCTCTCCAACTCGACATCTCCTCGGTATCGAGCGCGGAGGAGCTGGCCCTTTTCCTGCGCCTTGCCGGAGAGGCGGGGATCGGTGTCGATCTCATCGTCGTTGATGCCGAGATGCATGTCCAATGCCTGGAGATCGCCGCCGATTACGGCATTGCCGCCATCACGATAAATGCCAACAGCATGGGGCAGGAGCTTGCTGCGGCGGTCGCTCACGCGCTCGACGACAAAGATGGTTGCCGCGTCGATGACGAAAATCCGCAGATAACCTTCGACTCCCGCGCCGAAGGTAAGGACATCGATATCCTCGTCGCTGAGGACAACGACGTAAATCAGATCGTTTTCTCACAGATACTGGAAGGCCTCGGCTATCGTTATGCGATCGCGGCTGACGGAGAGGAGGCGGTTCGGCTCTGGCAGCAACACGCCCCGCGGCTCATCCTGATGGACGTCACGCTTCCGAAACTCAACGGCTTCGAGGCCAGCGCTCGGATTCGGGCTCTTGAAACGATCGACAATTCCGTCCCGATCATCGGCGTACTTGCCTTTGCGTTCGACAAAGATCGAGATCAGTGCTTCGCGTCCGGCATGAATGATGTGATCCTGAAACCCATCAGCCCGGAGGCTCTCGAGGCTGTGTTCGAAGGTTATCTCGGTGTGACGGTGAAAAGATCGTATGCTTAACCGATTAATCGGTTCCTTGACATATGTTAAGATCACCGCATGATTTTTTAATCTTTTTCGCCCATCCTGCTTGCGTTTGTGAAGCGTAATGGGATTGTTCATGAAGTCGGCGGGAAACCCGTTGCCGCAGGTCAGCCAGAATGAACTGCAGGCGATGGCCTATAGCGACCCACTGACGGGTCTGGGAAACCGATACCGCCTGCGCGACAAGGTGCGCCTGCTGGCTGCCGAGCGTGCGCAGGATCCGGCGCCTTTTACCGTCTGCATCGCCAATCTCGATGGCTTCAAACCGATCAACGACCTGTTTGGTGCCGAGGCCGGCGACGAAATTCTATGTCAGGTCGCTCATCGCCTGAAGGCCTGCATCCCGGACGGCGCGACCGTGACCCGGCATGACGGAGACGAATTCGCCTTCGTCCTGCCGCTTGTGTTCGAACGCAACGGTGCCGAACGCATCGGGCAGATGATCAAGGACGTGCTTTCCGCTCCCTACGACCTGGGAGACCGCAACGTGCGTCTCTCGGCCTCCTTCGGCTTCGCCATCTATCCTTTTGCGGGTGAGGACTTCGAGGAGCTGCTGAAAAGCGCGGAGACTGCCCTCTATCGCTCCAAGCGGCGCGGGCGAGGCCAGATTACCGTCTACTCGCGCGAAATTGCGCAGGAGATGAAGCGGGCGACACAGCTCGAACAGGCGCTGCGCAATGCCATTATCGCCGATGCGGTGGATGTGCATTTCCAGCCGATCGTGCGTATCAAGGATGGCGGCGTCGTCGGCTTCGAGGCCCTTGCACGCTGGATCGATGCTGATCTCGGCTTCGTCTCCCCGGCTGTCTTCGTGCCGGTTGCCGAGGAGCGCGGTTTTATTGACGCGCTTTCTGAAACGTTACTGCGCAAGGCTGCCGAGGCTGCGCTCTCATGGCCGCGCGAACTTTTCCTGTCCTTCAACCTGTCTTCCGCGCAGCTGATGGACCCCGGCACCACCGACACGATTCTCTCAACGCTTGCCCGCGTCGGCCTCGATCCCTACCGTCTGGAGCTGGAAATCACCGAGACGGCGGTGATGACCTCGGCCGATACCGCGCAACGGATCATCACCGACCTCAGACATCAGGGTGTCCGCATCTCGCTTGACGATTTTGGCACCGGTCAATCGAGCCTCGGGCGGCTACGCGACTTCACCTTCGACAAGGTGAAGATCGACCGGGCTTTCGTCTCCCGTATCACCACCGACCGTGCTTCGGAACACATCGTCAAGGCGATCATCGCCATGTGCGAAGGCCTCGATCTGCAGGTGGTGGCCGAGGGCATCGAAACCAGCGCAGACGCCGACAAGCTCAAGGAGCTCGGCTGCGGCATGGGTCAGGGCTATTACTACGGCAGACCAGCGGACGGGGCAGCGACACTGCGCTATCTGAACGACCACTTCCGCGAATTCGTCACCATCGAGCGGGTTTGACGCGCCCTAACTGTTTTGCTGCCTGTAAAAAAAAAGGCGGCACATGCGGTGCCGCCTCGTTTTCAGCTGATGACGTATCATGCGTCCTAAGCTGTTACTTGCTTGGAGCCGGCGGGTTGGTGCCTCCGGCTGCAGGGGTCTGGGCGCCGGTGGACGACGTGGTCGTCGCATCGGTTTCAGCCTGCTTGTCCTTCAGGGTCTTGAACTCGGGAGCCGCCTGGAGCGCTTCGGCGGTTTCCGTGGTCGTCAGGCGGACCTCGTTGTTGTTTTCCGCATCGCGCGTCATCGTGAGCCTGTCCATCGGTACGGCAACATCCTTTTCGCCGATACCGAGGAAGCCGCCGACGCCGATCACGGCAGCAACGATACCGCCGTCTTCTTCCATGATCAGATCGTTTACATCGCCGATGCTCTTGTCTTCGGCGTTGTGAACCGGTTTGCCGATGTAGTCATTGGCGCTGATCTGGGTTTCGGTCTGTTCGGTTATGTAGCTGCCGGAAGCTGCAGCGGAGTCGCTTCCTGTCTTGGGAGCGGGCGTTGCAGCGTTGTCTGCAGGCTTCATAGCCGGATCGGCCGGAGCAGCGGGTGCTGCCGGAGCCGGGGATGCCGGTGCGGCAGGTTGTGTCTGGGCGAATGCGGGAGCAATGGCGGTTGAAGCCAAGAGAACTGCCGCGGCCATCATACTCATGGTCTTTTTCATAACGTTCCTACCTTCCTGCTAAGGTTGTGTGTTCGAACACGCGGTTCCCTCCGGGCTGGAGTCTCCTTGCCCGCGTCGGTTCGAAGGGAAAATGTTATGAAAAGGGAATAGTTCCCGATTATCGTGCTGAAATATTAGGCCGATTTGCCGGGAACATTTTGTTCCCGGCGCAGTTCGAAAGAATCGCTTTCTGATCGGCTAAAGGCGATAGGCGGGCTCCGGTTCGCAGCGGATAGGCACCGCGATCTCGAACAGCGCCCCGGCCAGCGGATCAGCGGCACGAGCTGCCTCGTCAAGACCTTCCCATGCCGAGGTGACCGCGAGACGCCCGTCCCCGATATACACCGGGCACGTCGTCCGGCGAGCCGGCAGGAGGTGCCGGGAGAGATGCGTTCCATCGGCGTCGTAGTGGTCGACTGCCCCTTCGCCCCACCGGGCGTTCCAGATCGTGCCGTCGCTGGCGCAGATGGAGCCGTCAATCCCGCCCGGTTGGCCGTTCTGATCCACCAGTACGGACGGCTCGCCGTTCGGCCGGCCGGTGTTGGGATCGAGCGGAACCCGCATCAGCCTGTTCACGCGTGTATCCACGTAGTAGCCAGTCGCTCCGTCCGGCGAAAAGCAGATCGAATTCGGGATGCTGATATTGTCGAAGATCTTGGTGACCACGCCTTGGGCCACATGATAAATCGCACCGACGCCGTCTTCGGACTTTTTCCCCATCGTACCGATCCAGAGGCTCCCCGAGGGGTGCACCCGGCCGTCATTTGAACGGTTTCCAGGCTTTTCCGGCTCCAGTTCCCGATAAAGCGAGAGCTCGCCGGTGGCGCGGTCCCGAATGAAGAGTCCCTTGTCGCTCGCCAGCACTTGCCGGTCCGCATCGATGGACGCGAGAACGCTTCCCATGAACGGCAACTGGTGCACGGTCTCGCTTGCGGTGGGCAGGTGCAACTGATGAAGCGCCTTGCCGAGAATGTCGAACCACCAGAGTGTCTCAGTCGCTGCTTCGAAGGCGGGCCCTTCTCCAAGTGCGCAGAGGGAGGAGGAGAGTATCTGTCCTTCAAAATTGTAGGCGGCGGTCATGCAAAATCTCCAATTGCAGTCAGAGGTAGTTACTCTGTATCATTCCGGCATGAGTCCGCAAACTCTCGGCATAGCTAATTTGATCCCCAATAATTATCTCCTGACAAAGGGCCGGAACCATGCGAGAAGACATCAAAACCGAGCAGATGTCATCATTTTCGGAAGTGTTTATTAGTAAAAGCTTGAAAACATCTGCGGATCGAAGGTAAAGCCCTGTCATGAGTGGATGGCTCATGGGATGTCGCGGCGACGATCACGCAGTTTCCACGCGGAGTTCGGCCGGTTGCGCAGATATTCTCAATACGAACGGCCCGTCGGTGTGAATCCAGCTGGGATGCCAGCATTTGCTCAGATGAGCGGCCGAGCAAAGAAGTAAGTGATGTCCAAAACCGAGAAAGTTGGCGAGGCCTGGGCTTTCGACGGAAACGTCGAGGAGATCGCAGCCCTCAAGACCCAGTTCGATGTATTCCGCTTCATGAAGCGGGTGACGGAATATTATGGCTGCCGCACGTTCATGGTCGTCAATCTTCCTCATGCGACGTCGCTCGAACTGTCCGGCAATACCATCATCACGAACTGGCCGACTGAGTTGATATCGCATTTCGACAGGGAAGGTCTGTTGCGGTCGAGCCCCGTTCTCCGCAGGCTCCGTAAGTCTACCTTGCCTTTCACCTTCGATCTGGAGAGCGCCAGTTCCGACAGGGGACCGCTGGTTCGGAGTATTTTCGGGCGGTTCGGCCTTGTCCGCGGCGCCTATTTCCCCGTTCACGACTCTTCCAGCGTTCGGGCGGCGGTGTCCTTCGCCGGAGATGGTCCCCTCTTCAATCGGCAGCAGATGATGGAGTTGATGTATATCTCCATCCATGTGTTCGAGCGGCTGGCGGAAATCCGCAATCTTGATGTGCGCGGCACGGATGTCCTGACCGAACGGGAGATCGATTGCCTAAACTGGACGGCTGCCGGCAAGACCAGTGCAGAGATCGCAGAAATTCTGGGACTGTCCGAGCATACGGTGAACCACTATCTCAACCGCGCTGCGAAGAAGCTGGATACGGTCAACCGCACGCAGGCGGTTGCCAAGGCGTTGCGGATCGGTTTGATCAAATAATAATGTGCTGCACTGCACAACATTTCATCGTCGCCCAAGTCGTTGGCGCCGTTAAAGGCAGGCCGATCCTGGCCTTTGCTGCGCCGCAGCGGCGAAAAAACGCAATAGTTGTTGAAAATACTCAATAAAAAGAAGCATCTTCCCGAGTGGCACGTTTCGTGCTTCTTTGTTGGCAGGTCCAGAGGGGACTGTCAAAGCGCCCCAAGAGGCGTGACAAGAAAAGCCACCGTTCGGCCTGTGCGCCATATGGCCGCCGGTCGAACGGTGGTCGCTTCTTTCCTTGCTCCCACCAATATTGAACTCCTATATATCGCCGAATGCGGCTGGCCTGATTGCCAGGTGAATGCTGATCTGACGAAGCAGGAGTCTTGAGCGTTATGTCCGAGGTGACCAAGGAAGAGGTGCTGGCGGTGCTGGCGAAAGTTCGCGGGCCGGATCTGGAAGGCGATATCGTCTCGCGCGGCATGGTCTCGGACGTCTTTATTTCCGACAACAAGGTTTATTTCTCGATTACGGTGCCGGCGGAGAGGGCGCAGGAACTGGAACCGCTGCGTATCGCGGCGGAACGCAGCGTCAAAGCCATGCCCGGGATCAAGGGCGCGCTGGTGACGCTGACGGCAGACCGGAAGGCGGGCTCGCCCGCGCCGCGTCCCCAGCAGGCGCCGCCTCGGCCTGCCGCTGCCGGGCCGGCGCATGACCACGGTCATGGCCACGCCCATCCTCCGCAGCGCGAGAAGGCAGGCGTCCCCGGCGTCGGCGCGATTATCGCGGTCGCGTCCGGCAAGGGTGGCGTCGGCAAATCCACAACGGCCGTCAACCTTGCGCTCGGACTTCAGGCAAACGGCCTGAGGGTCGGCATCCTGGATGCGGACATCTATGGCCCGTCCGTGCCGAGGCTTCTGAAAATATCCGGTCGCCCGCAACAGATCGAGAATCGCATCATCAAGCCGATGGAAAACTATGGGCTGAAGGCCATGTCGATGGGTTTTCTCGTGGACGAGGAGACGGCGATGATCTGGCGCGGACCGATGGTCCAGTCGGCGTTGATGCAGATGCTGCGGGAAGTCGCCTGGGGCGACCTGGACGTCCTGGTCGTGGATATGCCGCCCGGCACCGGCGATGCCCAGCTCACTATGGCCCAGCAGGTGCCGCTGGCGGGCGCCGTCGTGGTTTCGACGCCGCAGGATCTCGCCCTTATCGATGCCCGCAAGGCTATTACCATGTTCCGCAAGGTCGAGGTGCCGCTGCTCGGCATCGTCGAGAACATGAGCTATTTCCTGGCACCCGATACCGGCAAGCGTTACGACATCTTCGGCCATGGCGGCGCGCGCGCGGAAGCCGAGCGCATCGGCGTGCCTTTCCTCGGTGAAGTGCCGCTGACGATCGATATCCGCGAGCGCTCGGACGCAGGCACGCCTGTGGTAGTCTCCGACCCGGAGGGAGCGTCGGCCGGGATCTATCGGGATATCGCTGCCAAGATGTGGGCGGAGCTGGGCGGCCGCACGCCGAGGCAGGCGCCTGCCATCGTTTTTGAATAAATCGGCGCGAAGGGGTTTGCGGAAGCGCTTCGACTTTGGTCGGGCGCCTGCGGGCGTTGCGCTTCCGTCAAGGCTTTGATACCGGTCATGAAACGGGCTCACGATACGGCCTCCTCTTGAACATCCGGTCCGCCGGGGTCATGTTGCAGCGCGGTATCTGGATTTCGGTACCTCTTGATTTTGACTATGGGTGTCTTTATAGGCGCGTCCCGCCGGGGCCGTTGGCGGTCCCGGATCTGGGAACCGGCAAATCCGTTTCTCGCTAAGGCCGATGTTTCGGTCGGAGACCACGTTTGATCAATGCCTATAGCGCCAATGGGTCGATGAAGACGCTTGCGCCCGTCGAGGCGCAGCGCCAGCTCTCTGATGATGTCGTCTGGATCGATCTGGTCGAGCCGACGCCGGAGGAGGATGCCTATGTCGAGAGTCTGGTGGGCGTTCAAATCCCCACCCGCGACGATCTGAAGGACATCGAACCCTCGAGCAGGCTCTATATCGAGGGGAGCTCCGCCTTCATGACGGCTTCGCTGGTCTGGCACGCCGATCGGACGAATCCGGAGCTCACCGACGTAGCATTCATCCTGTCCGGCAATCGGCTGATCACCGTCCGCTACGCTGATCCAAAGAGCTTCCAGCTTTTTATCGCCGCGCTCGGTCGTACTCCGGACAAGGCGCGAGACGGTACGACCTTGCTGGCCAGGCTCCTCGAAACCATCGCCGATCGCACGGCGGAAATCCTCGAGAATGCCGTCGATCGGGTCGATACCTTGTCCACGGACATCTTCCGCGATCGCGGCAAGCGGCGTCCGCCGCAATTCCTCGAGAAAAAACTGGCAGACATTGCCGAATGTCATCGGCTGGTGGGAAAGGTACGAGATAGCCTGGGCTCCCTGTCGCGGCTGTTGACCTTCCTGATGAACGTGCCGCTCATGCACGAAGACAAGAGCGACGGCAGCCTCTGCGCCACCATCGCCCACGATATCGAAACTCTTTCTGAGCATGCGGCATTCGTCGCCAGCAATATCGCCTTCCTGCTTGACGCTTCGCTCGGCCTGATCAACGTCGAGCAGAACTCGATTATCAAGATCTTCTCGATCGCCTCGGTGGTCTTCCTGCCGCCGACGCTGGTCGCTTCCATCTACGGCATGAACTTTCATTTCATGCCGGAACTCGATTGGCACCTCGGATATCCGCTTGCGATCTTCACGATGGTTCTCTCAGCCATCGTCCCGTTTTTCATCTTTCGCTGGAAAGGCTGGCTGTAGCAGGCCAGACATCCCATGGGTCACCCTGCTGAACATCCCGCCGCCGAGACCGCCAAGGTCCAAGGCCTCGTTGCACTCGCGCTCGGTTCCGTCGGCGTCGTTTATGGCGATATCGGCACCAGTCCGCTCTATGCCTTTCGTGAAGCGCTGAAGCCGATTGCTCATGACGGCGTCACCGAAGTGGAGATCATCGGCCTGATCTCCCTGATGATCTGGACGCTGACGATCATCGTCACGCTCAAATACGTACTCTTCCTGCTGCGGGCCGACAACGACGGCGAAGGCGGCACGCTGTCTCTCTTGGCGCTCCTCACGAAATCGGCCAACGGCCACCGAGCATTCCTGATGCTGCTTGGGCTGATCGGCGCCGCACTCTTTCTCGGCGACGCGATCATCACGCCGGCGCTGTCGGTTCTGTCGGCGGTCGAAGGGCTGAAGCTCGTCACTCCGGCCCTGGATAGCGCCGTACTGCCGATCTCGGTCGGTATTCTCATCGGCCTCTTCGCCATCCAATCGAAGGGCACGGCTCTGGTTTCCCGCTTCTTCGGGCCGATCACCGCTGTCTGGTTCTTGGTCATGGGCGCGGGCGGTATCGCCCATATTTCCGACGACTACGGCATCCTGTCGGCGTTCAATCCGTGGTACGCAGTCCAGTTCATGCTGCATGAGGGTTTTGTCGGCATTGTCGTGCTTGGTGCCGTCTTCCTGACCGTTACCGGCGCGGAAGCGCTCTATGCCGATCTTGGTCACTTTGGCCGCAGGCCTATTCAGTGGGCCTGGTTTCTGCTCGTATTCCCGGCGCTCACGCTCAATTATCTGGGGCAGGGGGCGTTGGTGCTGAAGCGGCCCGAGGCCATGTCCGATCCATTCTATCTGATGTTCCCGGAATGGGCGCTGCTGCCGGTCGTTATTCTTGCGACCGCTGCGACGATCATTGCCAGCCAGGCGGTGATTACGGGCGCCTTTTCTCTCGTGCGCCAGGGGATCCATCTCGGCTATCTGCCGCGCATGCAGATACTTTTCACCTCAGAGACCAATACCGGCCAGATCTTCCTGCCATCGGTCAACACCCTGCTTCTGGTCGGCGTGATTGCGCTGGTTCTCGGGTTTGAAAGCTCCGAAGCCCTCGCGACGGCTTATGGCATATCGGTGACCGGGGCGATGGTCGTCACCACTATGATGGCCTACGAATTCGTTCGGTTGAGGTGGAGATGGCCGCAAAGCTTTGCAATCGGCGTGCTTGCACCATTGCTGGCGCTGGAACTGGTCTTCCTCGGAGCCAACCTGCTGAAGGTGCATGACGGCGGCTGGGTGCCGGTCATGATGGCGATCATCTTCACCATTGTCATGTGGACCTGGAAACGCGGCACCGCGATCCTGTTCGAGAAGACACGCCGAATCGACGTGCCGCTCGCGACTTTCATCCCGATGGTCGAAAAGAAGAGCGATCACGCGCCGGCCCTCGTACCGGGCGTGGCGATCTTCCTGACCAGCGATCCGGAAACCGCCCCGGCGGCTCTCCTGCACAACATCAAGCACAACCATGTCCTGCACGATAAGAACGTCATCCTGACGATCGTGACGGTCAACAAGCCGCGCGTTTCGCTCGAAGAACGCTACACCATCGAAAAGGTGTCCGAACGCTTCACGCTGATCGAACTGCGTTTCGGTTTCATGCAGTCGCACAACGTCTCGCAAGCGCTTGCCTATCTGCGCAAGACCGGATTCAAGTTCGACATCATGTCCACCTCCTTCTACCTTGGTCGCCGCAAACTCGTGCCGGATGCAGAATCGGGCATGCCTATGTGGCAGGACCGGCTGTTCATCGCCATGGCCAACACCGCGACCGACCCGTCGGACTATTTCCACCTGCCGGCCAACCGCGTGGTGGAACTCGGCTCGCACGTCATCATCTGACGTGCCGGCCGGCTGACATTTATGTGAATGTCCTAATTCGGTCCGGTTTGCAGGCGTTTCGGCTGTCGGCGTTAACCGCTCATCAAGGTTAATGATTGATCTTCACGGGGTCGTCGTTGCCTTGTGGAGTTACGGTTTTGCGTTCGAAGAGCGTTTTGCGTCGCAAGTCCGCATCCCGTCGGGATGCGTGGACTTCCCCGGCCGTCTTCGGCCTGGCCTGCTGGCTTATCTTTCCGTCCGCCCCCGCCCATGGCGATCTGGCCGATCTTCTGACGGGGCCGGATCGGACCGATCAGTGGCGGATGGTCCTGACGGATTCTCCTGCGGGTTCGATCCACCAGGCATCGCTGGCATTCCCTGGGTTGAAGGATGCCGTTTCCGGCAATGCAGGCATTACGCTTGCGGACGGCCGCAAGATCGCTCTGGTCGACGAAAAACAATCCGCAGATCCGCGACCCGACGAAGACCGCGTCAACCGGAGTGCGAAGAAGGGCCGCATCGTCGCAGTGGAACCCATGCAGCCGCCGAAGGCATTCTCCGCCGGTTCCGTCCTGCAGCGCTCGAGCGCGCTCACTCTGCCGATTGAACGTCGCGAGGAACTGGCCGCTTTCGCAAGGCCCGGAAAGGCTCAGAAGCCTGTCGAGCTTGCCTCGTTCTATTTCCGGAAGAAGGAAGAGCCGAAGCCGCAGGATGATCTGATGCCGATGATCGCCGGCCTTATCACCAATCAGCAGGCTGATGTGCTTGCCACCGCCTATGCGCCGCCGGAGCCTGATTTCGCCGAAGAATCACCCTTCGACGCAATCCTCACGGAAAAACCGAAAGGGGGACGTTTCATACCGCCGATCGGACCGGATGATCACGCATGGGCCGCAACGCCCTTGCCGCCCTCGGCCTTTTCCACCCGCGAACAGCAATGCCTCGCATCGGGCATCTATTTCGAAGCGCGCGGGGAAACTGCCCGCGGCCAGGCTGCGGTGGCTCAGGTCATCCTCAATCGCGTTCGCAATCCCGCCTATCCGGACACCATATGCGATGTGGTCTACCAGAACGAAGATTGGCGCAATCGCTGCCAGTTCTCCTTCGCCTGTGACAATATCAAGGACCGTATCCGCTCCGAATATCACTGGAAAATGGCGCGCGAGGTGGCGATGGCTGTTACCGCCGGCAAGATCTGGCTTGCGGAGGTTGGCTCGTCCACCCATTATCATGCAGTCTACGTGCGCCCTGCCTGGGCACGCACGATGAAGAAGGTAGGCCGCATTGGCCTGCATGTCTTCTACCGCACCTACGGCGGCGGCTGGAGTTGAGGGCTTCTGCTCGCAAATGCGAAGCGATTCCCGCGACAGTTTTGCCCGCTCCCGGTTGCATCGCGACTAACAATTTGAATTTCCAAGGTTAATTAACCTTGCATGAAGCACCGTGTACGCCTTGACTATGGGGGCGCTCAAAACTATGTTGCGCGCGACTTGAAAACGGGCCTGAAGGCGCGAAATCCCTCGCTGGCTGCACTTTTTGGCGGTCGGCCGGTTCTAAGAACCGGTTGCCCGGAAGCGGGAATAGGGATGACGTGAATGACGGATGATCGGGACCATAGTCTGGAAGAGCGCCGGAAGCGCCTGTCTGCAAAACTTGCGGGCAGGAAGGCTGAAGACGCGGCAGAGGCGAAGAGGGACGCGCAATCTGAAGAGAGCCGCAAGGGCATGGCCCTTGGTTTCAAACTCTCCTCCGAGTTCATCTCCGCCGTCGCTGTTGGTGCCATTCTGGGCTTTATGCTCGACCGTTTTGCCGGTACGTCGCCTTGGGGGATGATCGTCCTTCTTCTTCTGGGCTTTTGTGCCGGTGTTCTGAATGTGCTTCGCGCAGTAGGTATGGTGGCTCCGCCGCCGACCGTGCACAAGCGGGGCGACGAGAATGGAAAAGGAAGCGGTCTCTGACGCTTCCCGCAAGAAGATTTGGGCCGCTGGCCCGGCAATGAAAGAGGTAGACGGTGGCAAACGATCCGATCCATCAGTTCCAGATCAGCAAGATCGTTCCGATTGAGATCGGCGGCATCGATTTCTCCTTCACCAATGCCTCTCTCTTCATGGTTGCCACGGTAGCTTGCGCCGCCGGCTTCCTTTATTTCTCCACCTCGCAGCGCGGGCTGATCCCCGGCCGGGCGCAGTCGGTGGCGGAAATGTCCTATGAATTCATCGCCGGCATGCTGCGCGAGGGCGCCGGCAGCCATGGCATGAAGTTCTTTCCCCTGGTCTTCTCGCTGTTCATGTTCGTGCTGACCGCGAACCTGCTCGGCATGTTCCCGTATTTCTTCACCGTCACCAGCCAGATCATCGTCACCTTCGCGCTGGCGCTGCTCGTCATCGGCACGGTTCTCGTCTACGGCTTCTATAAGCACGGCCTGCACTTCCTGCAGCTCTTCGTGCCAAGCGGCATTCCAGGCCTGTTGATCCCGCTTGTTGTCGCGATCGAAGTCATCTCGTTCCTGTCCCGCCCGATCTCGCTTTCCGTTCGTTTGTTTGCGAACATGCTGGCCGGCCATATCACACTCAAAGTGTTCGCGGGCTTCGTCGCCTCGCTCGGAACCATGGGTGCGCTGGGTATCGGCGGAGCCGTCCTGCCTCTCATCATGACCGTCGCCCTGACCGGTCTCGAATTCCTCGTCGCCTTCCTCCAGGCTTACGTCTTTGCGGTGCTGACTTGCATGTACCTCAACGACGCGATCCATCCTGGCGGGCACTAAGGATAACGACATTGGCGTCCTAGGCGTCAGTCTACAGCCGCAACAACCATTTCGAAGGAGTTTCTCATGGAAGCGGAAGCAGCAAAGTTCATCGGTGCAGGTCTGGCTTGCTTTGGCATGGCCGGTACGGCTCTTGGCCTCGGCAACATCTTTGGCAACTACCTCTCGGGCGCTCTGCGCAACCCGTCCGCCGCTGACAGCCAGTTCGGCCGTCTGGTATTCGGCTTCGCCGTTACGGAAGCTCTGGGCATCTTCTCGCTGCTCATCGCTCTCCTGCTGCTCTACGCAGTCTAAGACCTGACCAGGCATCCGGATCGCGGCCGCTTGCAAGATAGCGCGCCGTGATCCTTCGCATTTGGAATACACCTGGAGGTGATGATGTTCGTGACCTCGGCATATGCGCAGACCGCGCCGGCCGCTCCTGAAACGCCTGCAGCACCGGGCGCCGCTCCCGCGGGCGATCCGCATGCCGCACCGGCTGGCGAAGTGCATACCGAAACCGGCGTCGCCCATGGCGGCGAGCACGGTGGCGGCACCTTCCCGCCATTCGATGCGACCTATTTCCCGTCGCAGATCCTCTGGCTCGTCATCACTTTCGGCCTCTTCTATCTATTGATGAAGAAGGTCATCGTTCCGCGCGTCGGCGGCATTCTCGAACACCGCCACGACCGGATCGCCCAGGATCTCGATGAAGCTTCGCGCCTCAAGTCCGAGGCCGACGCTGCTGTCGAGACCTATGAAAGGGAGCTGGCTGCCGCCCGTTCCAAGGCACATACCATTGCCGAAACCGCTCGCGAAGCGGCCAAGGGCAAGGCTGCCGCCGATCGCGCTGCGATCGAGACGGAACTGGCTCAGAAGCTCTCCGTGGCGGAAACCCGCATCGGCGAGATCAAGACCCAGGCTTTCGCTCAGGTCGGCCAGATTGCCGAAGAAACCGCCTCCGCCATCATCGACCAGCTGATCGGCGCCAAGGCATCCGGCGACGACATCAAGGCTGCGGTCGCAGCCGCGAAGACGGAGGCCTGATACAATGGCATTCGATGCAACATTTTTCGCCTTCGTCGGCCTCGTTCTCTTTCTTGCTCTGATTGCCTATCTCAAGGTTCCGGGCATGATGGCGAAGTCGCTCGACGAACGTGCCGACAATATCCGCAAGGAACTTGAGGAAGCCAAGCGGCTGCGTGAAGAGGCTCAAGCTCTGCTCGCCGAATACCAGCGCAAGCGCAAGGAAGCCGAAGCGGAAGCCGCCCACATTGTGGCTGCTGCCGAACGCGAAGCCGCCGCCTTGACCGAGGAAGCCCGTCAGAAGACGGAGGAGTTCGTGGCACGGCGGAATGCGCTTTCGGAGCAGAAGATCCGCCAGGCCGAGGCCGACGCGATTGGCGCCGTTCGCGCCGCGGCCGTCGATCTTGCGATCGCTGCCGCCGAGCGCGTCATTGCCAACAAGGCCGACACCTCCACCCAGGACACCCTTTTCAAGGACGCCGTCGGCCAGGTGCAGTCGCGATTGAACTGATTTCAGTCAGACGAGGATTTCGAGAAGGCCGGGCAAAACCCGGCCTTTTTGGCGTCCGAGATACAGCCGCAACAAAATGCCTGAGAAGAACGTACGGGAGGACAAAATTGGCCTCTATACCTCCGGCAACTCATCCTTGCGAAGCGGACGGAAACTCATGCGGTGCAATGAGCAGGGACCGTGTGCCTCTATGCCCGCACGATGCTGCGGGGTGGCGTAACCGGCATGGTTGGCGAAACCGTAGACGGGATAGACATGGTGGGCACGCGTCATCATCCGGTCGCGGGTCACCTTGGCGATGATGGATGCCGCGGCGATCGATACGGAACGGGCGTCGCCCTGGATGACCGCCTTGCCGGAACAGCAGAGGCCGCGCGGCACGTCGCGCCCATCGGCAAGGACATAGGCTGGCGTGACCGCGAGACCCGCGACGGCCCGGCGCATGGCGTCGAGGCTGGCCCGCAGGATGTTGCGCTCATCGATATGACGCGGCCCGGAGGCGGCGATCGACACCTCTGCGGTTGCCATGATCGCCTCGAACAGGGTTTCCCGCTGGAGAGCCGTCAGCTGCTTGGAATCGTTAAGGCCATCTGGAATATTGTCGGGGTCCAATATCACCGCCGCGGCAACGACCGGTCCCGCCAATGGCCCCCGTCCGGCCTCGTCTGTGCCGGCAACCGGCCAGTGGCCGGCTTTCCGCGCTAGAAGTTCCAGGCTGAAGTCCGGGATGAGCGGCACTTCTTCGAAGAGCATCGGAGAATCGGGTGACGTGCGAGGTAACATGGCGGCAACCTCGCACGTCGACCCGATCTCCTGCAACCCCCGGCGGGCGATGCGGCGTCGCTATCCACCGAGGGGCGGCGGTGGAACCGGGGAGGATCCGGCGCTCGACAGGACGGGCAAGCGCCGGAAACGGAATTAAAACACTCAAGGCCTCATGCCTGACTTTATAAGGCCCTTGTGGCGCGCCTCGAACACCCTCGCGAGCGAGTTCAAAGCAGAGAAAGCTGGATACCGCCGCCATCCGGCCGAATGAACAAATCGTCCCGGAGCGGCAGGCCGCGGCGGACCATTTCAAGCCGCTTCGTCGCCATTTCGAAACGCCGGCCGATCTGCCAGGCATAAGGCCCGGCTCCCTTCATCCGCTTTCCGAACTCCGCGTCGTAATCCTTGCCGCCGCGCATGGAGCGAACCAGCGACATCACATGCCGATAGCGGTTGGGATAGTTCTGCAGCAGCCAGTCGCGAAACAGCGGGCTCACTTCCAGAGGAAGGCGTAGGAGCACATAGCTCGCTTCGGTGGCGCCCGCCGCATGGCCGGCCTCGAGTATGCGCTCTATCTCGTGATCGTTGAGCGCCGGGATCACGGGCGCCACCATGACCGCGGTCGGAATTCCGGCATCGGTCAGCGCCTTGATGGCGGAGAGGCGCTTGGGAGGGGTCGAGGCGCGCGGCTCCATGGTGCGGGCAAGCTTGCGGTCCAGCGTGGTGACGGAGATGCCGACCTTGGCGAGCCCTTTCGAAGCCATTTCGGAAAGGATGTCGATATCGCGGGTGATGAGTGCGGACTTGGTGACGACCGCGACCGGATGATTGGCCTTGTTGAGGACCTCGAGGATCTGCCGCATGATGCGCCATTCCCGCTCAATCGGCTGGTAGGGATCGGTATTGGTGCCGATGGCGATTGCACGCACCTTGTAATCCGGCTTGCTGAGCTCGCGCTCGAGCAGCTTCGGAACGTCGGGCTTGGCGAACAGCTTAGATTCGAAATCGAGCCCCGGCGAGAGGCCCATGTAGCTGTGGGTCGGCCGTGCGAAGCAATAGATGCAGCCGTGCTCGCAGCCGCGATATGGATTGATCGAGCGATCGAAAGAGAGGTCGGGGGATTCATTCCGGGTAATTGCGGTGCGCGGCTTCTCCACCTGCACCTCGGTCTTGAACGGTTCCAGTTCCTCGATGGTCTGCCACCCGTCATCGAACACCTCACGGCGTTCCTCCTCGAAACGGCCGCTCGGATTGAGCCCGGCTCCGCGTCCGCGCCTGCGGTCGACTTCGATCCTGAGACCGGAGGACTTCACCAGTGCATCTGCAATATCGGCCGTATGAGCAGGCGCCAAAGCGCTCTGCCTCAAATGGGACAGCTCGTTCATGGGTTGCTCCTGACGGGTATTCCGCCCGTTCCTGATGATTAAATTCCTAGCTGCAAAATAAGAACATTGCAAGAACAAAATTCGGCAATGCGTTTCTGGCCTTCTGTGGTGCGATGCGGTAAATGTCGGGAATGCTGACTGTCATCATGGAATGCCGCGACCAGGAATCAGAGCTGGCGCAGACGCTCTCGCTGCTCGTTTCCGGGGCGGTGGAAGGGCTCGTGAGCGATGTGGTGGTTCTTGATCACGGCTCGCGGGATGGCACCTCCCACGTGGCCGATGCGGCCGGCTGCCGTTTCCACACCCATTGGGACATAAAGGATATTTTGCGCTCGGCGCGGGGCGAGTGGCTGCTGTTGCTGGAGCCCGGCGCCCGGCTGCAGGCAGGCTGGATCGACGAGGTCATGGAATATGTCGCGCTCGGCAGGCAGCCGGCCCGATTCGCACCCTCTCGCACCTATCGGCGGCCATTCTTCAGGCGCATCGGCCGGGCCGTTCCTCCATTGGAGTATGGCCTGCTGCTTTCCAAACGCCAGGCAATCGCGCTTGTAAAGTCGGGCATGGATCTGGAAACGCTGGCGAAAGGGCAGAAAGCCTTCAGGCTCGTCAGCGAGATTGTTCCCGCCTGGGTCGCCGCATCGACGCGATAGTGCGGTGCCTTGCTATTTTCCGCCGCGCTTCAGGTGCTCGTCGAGCCGTGGCATGATCTCGATGAAATTGCACGGCATATGCCGATAGTCGAGCTGCGCCTTCAATATGCCGTCCCAGGCGTCCTTGCATGCGCCGGGCGAGCCTGGCAGCACGAAGATGAACGTCGCATTCGCCACTCCGCCGGTCGCGCGCGACTGGATCGTGGAGGTTCCGATCTTGTCGTAGGAAATGCGGTGGAAGACTTCGGAAAAGCCGTCCATACGTTTTTCAAAGAGCGGTTCAAGCGCTTCCGGGGTGACGTCACGACCGGTGAAGCCCGTACCGCCGGTGGTAATCACCACGTCGATCTCAGGATCGAGCGTCCATTCCCGCACCTGGGCCGCGATCTTGTCCTTGTCGTCGGTCACAATGGCGCGGGCCTTCAGCTGATGGCCTGCTTCCGCAATTCGGGCGGCAAGCGTGTCGCCGGATTTGTCGTCTTCCAGTCTGCGGGTGTCGGAGACGGTCAGCACGGCAATGCCGACCGGGATGAAGGAGCGGGTTTCGTCGATCCGGTTCATGATGTCTTTCCAGGGCTTTGGCCAACGGTCTGCACCGCCTGAAAATACCAGTCCGGCCTCTGGGCTGTCAGGTTTTCCGCGGCTCTTTCTGCCATCTCGGCGGAAGGAAATATGCCGAAGCAGGTGGCGCCCGAACCGGACATCCGCGTCAGCACGGCGCCTTCCGCGCCGATCATGTTGGAGATCTGGTCGATTTCGCGCACCAGCGAGCGCGCCGGGGGCTCGAGATCATTGCGCAGCCTTTTGAGAAACGGAATCCAATCCGCATCCAGAGGACCGATCGGCGGATTGTATTTGAGGGCGAGCCGCTCAAAGATGTCTGGTGTGGACACGCCCACCAGCGGATTGCCGAGCACAAGCGCCAGCGAGGGCAGGGTGGGCAAGGCCGCAATGTCTTCGCCTATGCCTTTGGCGACCAGGGCCTGGCCCTTGAGGCACATGGGTACGTCGGCGCCAAGCGCCAGGGCAAGAGCTTGGACTTCCGCCTCCGGCGGCCGGCTGTTCCAGAAGCGCAGGAGACCCCGCAAGGTAGCGGCGGCATCCGCGGACCCGCCTCCGATTCCGGCTGCTACAGGCAGGTTCTTTTCAAGATGGATTGCGACCGCTGGAGCGGCAAAGCCGGCGGTTTCCAGCTTCTCCCGCAGCAGATCGCGAGCCTTTAGCACCAGATTGCCAGGCTGGCCTTCGGCTTCAGCCGGCAGAAGATGCGCAAATCGTCCGGAAACGGTAAATTCATCGGTCTCGGCCGCGGCGAAGTTCAGGCGGTCGCCGGCATCGGCAAAGGTGACGACACTTTCGAGCAAGTGATAGCCGTCGGACCGCTGCCCCGTCACATGCAAAGCGAGATTGATCTTGGCCGGGGCCAGTTCGAAAAGGCCCGCCTCCTCGGCGAGCCCGGTTTCAAAAGGCATGCCATCGGCAAACATGATGCGTCAGGACTTTTTGTCGGGGTTGGCGGGTGCCGGTGGGGCCGGGGCAACGGGTGCGATCTGGCTGCGGTCGGCAGTCGTGGCATTCGGATCGATAGGCGCCAAACCATTCTCGACCTTGGCCTTGATCTGCTCGCGGTTGATATCCTCGCCCTCCGAGATCAGCGCCCGGTTCCATTGGTAGACGGCTTCCAGCTTGCGCCCGACGCGCCAGTAGGCATCGCCCAGATGGTCGTTGATCGTCGCGTCACCCGCACGAAGCTGCACTGCGCGCTCGAGTTCGGTGACCGATTCCTCGAACTTGCCCATGCGATAATAGGCCCATCCGAGCGAATCGACGATATAGCCGTCGTCGGGCCGCGCCTCTACCGCCCGGCGGATCATGTCGAGGCCTTCCTCGAGGTTCTTGCTCATGTCGACCAGGGAATAACCGAGATAGTTCAGCACCTGCGGCTGCTCGGGATTGAGTTCCAAGGCCTTGCGGAAATTCGGCTCGGCCTTGTCCCACTGCTTGAGCCGCTCGTAGGCGATGCCCCGCTGGAAGAAGATGGTCCAGTCGCCGGCCTTCGGCACGGGGCCGATAACGCCGATCGCCTTGTCGTAGGTTTCCGCCATGGCTTTGTAATCCTTGGCTTCGGAAAGCACGCTGCCATAGGCGATATAGCTGCGGATGTCGGTAGGGTCGGAATCGATCAGCGATTTCAGATGCTGCTTGGCCTCGTCGACCTTTCCGGTCTCCGACAGCGTCACACCCAGCTGCAGCTCAGAAATCCGCCGCATCGGCGAATCGGTCGGGACGCTTGCGTAGAACTGAATGGCGCGATCGGGCTGCTTGAGCTTTTCGGCAATGCCGCCGAGCAGGATCAGCGTATCGGCGCTCTTCGGGTCAAGGGCGTTGGAGATCTGCAGGTAGAGCGAAACCATGTCCTCGGCGCCCTGGCGGTTCAATGCGCCGCCGATGGAGAACAGAACGCCTGCAGCACCTTCCGCTGCATTGGTCACCTGCTGCACCGGCTTCTCGCCCTTTTCAATGCTCTGCCGCAGTGCTTTCAGCGGTGCATAGTTGGAGACCATGCCGTCGCCGACGGCAATTGCGTCGAGTGCCTTCTGTCTGTTGCCGGCGCTGGCTTCCAGCCGCGCGAGCGCCATCACGGCACGCATGAAGGTATCGGGCGCGGTTGCCACGGCTTCCTTGTTGGTGACGGCCGTATTGAGATGCTGCCGGGCGGTTCCGATGTCGCCGGCCACCAGTGCCATGGCGCCGAGATGGTAGTCGGTGAATACCTTGAACCAGGGCGGGCCCTTCAGGCTGCTGACGCTCGATATGGCCTGCTTGCCCTTGCCGGCGCCGACCTGCGCCCAGGCGAGGAGAAGCTGATGGGTCAACCGGTCGAGATCGTTCGGGCCATCATAAGCGAGGACTTTTTTGGCCGTGTCGAACTTCTTGTCGCGCAACGCATCGAGGCCCCGCACGATCTTGGTGATCCGCTCGACGGCCGAATCACTCTTCAGAGCGTCCGCCTCCTGGAGTCCTTCGTCGAAGTCGCCGTTGAGCAGCAGCGAGATCATCAGTCGTTCACGGATTTCCAGATTGGCCGGATCGAAGGTGAGCGCCTTGCGGTAAAGCGTAATGGCGGTCGGATAGTCATGATCCACATCCGCGGTGCGGGCGGCAAGAAAGGCTCCGGAAAAGGATTGGACGTCGCCGGGGCTGAAGGTCACGACCTCTGTTGCGGCTGGTTTTGGCTCTTCCGTTGCTGCATTTGCGGCCCCGCTGAACAGGAGGATGGTCGCAATTGCCGCACTGGAAAGCAGAAGAAGGCTGGATGTCCGCCGCATGAAGATGCCTTTCGTGTAGAGCATGGCGCAGCAATAAATGCCGCTGCCGTTCGCGCCCATTTGATTCACGACAGAATGGCTTTTTTGAAGCAGGTCCGCAAGGAAATC
This sequence comes from Neorhizobium alkalisoli, assembly GCF_002968635.1. Taxonomy (GTDB): domain Bacteria; phylum Pseudomonadota; class Alphaproteobacteria; order Rhizobiales; family Rhizobiaceae; genus Neorhizobium; species Neorhizobium alkalisoli. The sequence continues at coordinate 499,680 of NZ_PVBN01000001.1, forward strand.
TCCAGCGCCGCAACGGGCAGCGCCGGTCAAACCTTTGTGGATCGGTACTGTTTCTAGTTAACGCGCTGGATCGAAAAGTCGATGACTTCGAGAAGCGCGGCCTTGATCGGCGAGTGCGGCAACGGCGCCAGCGCGTCCCGCGCGATGGTGCCGTAGTGCAGAGCGCGGGCAATGGTATCGTTCAGCGCGCCGTATTTGTTCATCAGGCCGAGCGCTTTCTCCAGGTTCTCGGCGCTGCTTTCACCCTGCTCGATCGCCTGCCGCCAAAAGGCGCGCTCGCTTTCGGTGCCGCGGCGATAGGAGAGGATGACGGGCAGCGTGATCTTGCCTTCCCGGAAATCGTCGCCGACATTCTTGCCGAGATCGGCGGCCTTCCCGCCATAGTCCAGTGCGTCATCGACAAGCTGAAACGCCAGGCCGAGATTCATGCCGTAGGATTTGAGTGCGTTACGTCCCGCCTTGTCGGCATTGGCGATGATCGGGCCGACTTCAGCGGCCGCGGCGAAGAGAGCGGCGGTCTTGGCGCGGATGACGGAGAGATAGTCGTCTTCTGTCGTTTCCATGCTCTTGGCGACGGAAAGCTGCAGCACTTCGCCCTCGGCGATGACGGAGGCGGCGGTCGACAGCACGTCGAGCGCGTCGAGCGAACCGACCTCGACCATCATCTTGAAGGCCTGGCCCAGCAGAAAATCGCCGACCAGCACGCTTGCCTGATTGCCCCAGATCATCCGGGCGGTGGATCTGCCGCGGCGCAGATCGCTTTCGTCCACCACGTCGTCATGCAGCAGGGTCGCCGTGTGCATGAACTCGACGCTGGTCGCGAGCTTCACGTGGGCGTCGCCCTGGTAGCCGAACAGCGAAGCGGATGCGAGCGTCAGCATCGGCCGCAGCCGTTTGCCGCCGGACGAGATAAGATGATTGGCCACCTCGGGAATCATCTGCACGTCGGAGCCGGCCTTGGACAGGATCAATTGGTTGACCCGGTCCATGTCCACTTTGGTGAGATCCACCAGAGGCTTGACGGATGCGAGTTTGTTTTTGCCTTCTTCAAGCGGTATGACGACGCCCAACGATGAGGTCTCCCTAGCGAAATCTTTTGGGCGACAATAGAAAGAGGCGGATAGTGCGGCAAGCGCAAATCGTATGCTGTCTGATCTAATGGAGTTCAAAAAAGAGTCATGCTGGAGATTATTCGCACCAACGACGTCGTGATCCTGTCGCTGGCGCAAAGCCTGATGAAAGACGCAGGCATCCATTGCATGATCGCCGATCAGTCGATGAGCGTGCTGGAGGGCTCGCTCGGGCTGCTGCCGCGCCGCTTCCTGGTGGATGAGGAGAGGGTTGAGGAGGCGCGGCAGATTTTGAAGGATGCCGGGTTGGAGGCGGAGCTTCGGACTATATGACGGCATCGGCCTTTACCATCGACGCGTTTCATCGTGGCAAATTCCATGTGATGCAGCCGAGGGGCGGCGGACATCGCTCCGGCGTCGACGCGATGCTGCTCGCCTCTCTGGTGGCATCCGACAGGCCGGTCAAGGTCGCAGACCTCGGCTCCGGTGCCGGCGCCGCCGGGCTTGCCGTCGCCGCACGGCTCGCGGAAGCGAGGGTGCTGCTGGTCGAAAAGTCGCCGTTGATGGCCGATTATGCCCGCCGGACCCTTGCCCTGCCCGAAAACATTTCGGTGGTGGCGCGTGTCGAAGTCCTTGAAGCCGATGTGACATTGACAGGCAAGCCACGGGTGGTCGCCGGGCTCCCGGACGAGATCTTTGACCACGTCATCATGAATCCTCCCTTCAACGATGCCGCCGACCGCCGGACGCCGGATGCGTTGAAGGCCGAGGCCCATGCCATGACCGAAGGTCTGTTCGACGGCTGGATTCGCACAGCGGGGGCAATCATGAAACCCGGCGGGCAATTGTCCCTGATCGCCCGGCCGCAATCGATCGTGGAAATTGTCGAGGCCTGCGGCAAACGATTCGGTGGATTGGAGATGACCGCGCTCCATCCGCGCCCGGATGAAAGTGCCACGCGCATTTTGGTCACCGCCATCAAGGGCTCCCGCGCCCGACTGACATTGCGGGCGCCGCTCTTCGTGCACGGCGCGGACGGACACGCCTTCACCCCGTTCGTGGATGATCTCAACAACGGCCGTGCCGCCTATCGGCGAATAGGCCCGAAAAGAAATCTGCCGACGGCGTGAACTCTGGATCAGCGATGCGCGCATCGGCCGTTTTGCGCCCGGTTTTCGGGGCGCGGCCATTGTGTTTGCGAATCCGACACATACATGCTGTGGCAGGCCCAACGCGACAGAAGGAAGAGAAATGAGCGGGTTTTGGAATAGGCTGACGCCGAAGCGGTTCCGTAAGACTGGTGTGACGATCCCCGTCGTCCGCTTGCACGGGGCGATCATGGCCGGTGGCAGCCAGTTCAAGCAGCCCCTCAATCTCGCCGGCGTTGCACCGATGCTGGACAAGGCCTTCGCGAAGAAGGAGGCACCCGTCGTTGCCATTGCCATCAATTCGCCGGGCGGTTCGCCGGTGCAGTCCCGTCTGATCTTCCAGCGCATCCGGGCACTCGCCGAGGAAAAGGACAAGAAGGTGCTGATGTTCGTCGAAGACGTCGCGGCATCCGGGGGATACATGATCGCGCTCGCCGGTGACGAGATCTTTGCTGATCCGACTTCCATTGTCGGCTCGATCGGCGTTGTCTCCGGCGGCTTCGGCTTCCCTGAACTGCTCCGCAAGATCGGCATCGAACGCCGTGTCTATACCGCCGGCGAAAATAAGGTGATCCTCGATCCCTTCCAGCCGGAAAAGGAAGGCGATATCGAGTACCTGAAGGCGCTGCAACTCGAAATCCACCAGGTCTTCATCGACATGGTGAAGATGCGCCGCGGTGAAAGGCTGGCCGATGATGCGACGATCTTCTCCGGTCTCTTCTGGAGCGGCATACGCGGCGTTGACCTCGGTCTGGTCGATGGATTGGGCGACATGCGAGACGTGCTGAAACGTCGCTATGGCAAGGATGCCAGGCTGGAGCTGATCGGCAGTGCCCGCACGCTCTTCGGACGTCGGGTGCCGGGTGTGGTGTTTGGGGAAGGCAAGGCTGGCGAAATCGCCGCAGGGCTGACCACGGGACTTGCCGCCGGCCTCGAGGAAAAGGCATTGTGGAGCCGCTACGGCCTTTGAACGGCCGAAAACGCGAGAGGGGGAAATGGCGCAGCTTATATTCTTGATCATCCTGATCGGCGGTGGCTGGATGTTGTACAAAAAGTTCATCAAGGACGCCGAACGGCTTTCTCAGCGCTCCCGCCAGCACGAGAAGGAGCGCCGGACCGGCGCAGTCGGCACGCTGGAAAAAGATCCGGTGACGGGTGAATACCGGGTGAAGAGGGACGAGGAATAAGCGCAGAGCCGCGCGACGTCCCGGACCTTTAATCCTTGACCCGTGCCCCTCATGCGTGGCACTCGTCCGCATCCCTCCAACCGAACCTGATATCGCCATGACCGAGCTGCCCGACCATATGTCCCCGACCCGCTCCTTTCAGGGGCTGATCCTCGCGCTTCATAATTATTGGGCAGACAAGGGCTGCGCGGTGCTGCAGCCTTACGACATGGAAGTCGGCGCCGGGACCTTCCATCCGGCGACAACGCTGCGCGCCCTCGGGCCGAAGCCTTGGAAAGCAGCCTATGTGCAGCCTTCCCGGCGGCCGTCCGACGGCCGTTACGGCGAAAACCCGAACCGTCTGCAGCATTACTATCAGTATCAGGTCATCCTGAAGCCAAACCCGTCCAACCTGCAGGAGCTCTATCTCGGCTCGCTGAAGGCGATCGGGCTCGATCCGCTGCTGCATGACGTGCGGTTCGTCGAAGACGACTGGGAAAGCCCGACGCTTGGCGCCTGGGGTCTCGGCTGGGAATGCTGGTGCGACGGCATGGAGGTTTCGCAGTTCACCTATTTCCAGCAGGTCTGCGGCATCGAATGCTCACCGGTTGCGGGCGAGCTGACCTACGGCCTGGAGCGCCTCGCCATGTATGTCCAGGGCGTCGACAACGTCTACGACCTGAACTTCAACGGTCGCGAAGGCGAGGAAAAGATCTCCTATGGGGATGTTTTCCTGCAGGCGGAGCAGGAATATTCGCGCCATAACTTCGAATTCGCCGACACCGCCATGCTGCATCGCCATTTCATCGATGCTGAAAAGGAGTGCCAGGCTCTGCTCGCGGCAGGCGCTCCCGGCGCGAATGCCAATCAGATGCTGCACAAATGCGTCTTCCCGGCCTATGACCAGTGCATCAAGGCATCGCATGTCTTCAACCTGCTCGACGCACGCGGGGTGATTTCCGTGACCGAGCGCCAGAGCTATATCCTGCGCGTGCGCACGCTCGCCAAAGCCTGCGGCGAGGCATTCCTGCTGACGGAAGCCGGCGGCCTGAATTTCGGCAAGGCTGCCTGACCTGCCGGCTTTGGCCTTTTACCCGGCGGTTTGACGACCCCAGAGAAGTATGGCTAGTGTCCCCCGGAATTAAAGCGTCTCTGGGGGATTCTTAAGCAATGTATATTCTGCTCGGCATAGTCGTTCTCGTCGGCCTTTACGTCGTCATGCTCTACAACGGCCTGGTCAAATCTCGGCAGATGGCCGAAGAGGCATGGTCGGGCATTGACGTGCAGCTGAAGCGCCGCGCCGACCTGATCCCGAACCTCATCGAAACGGTAAAGGGCTACGCCGCCCACGAGAAGGGTACGTTCGAAGAGGTCGTCAAGCTGCGCAACCAGGCCCAGGCGATACCGGCCGGCGACGTGGCGGGCCGCGCCCAGGCGGAAGGGCTGCTCGGCCAGGCGCTCGGCAAGCTCGTCGCGCTGGCGGAAGCCTATCCGGACCTCAAGGCAAACCAGAACTTTTCCGAGTTGCAGGCCTCGCTGGAGACGATCGAAAGCGAGATTCAGATGTCTCGGCGTTACTATAACGGTGCCGCCCGCGACCTGAACGTCAAGGTCGAAAGCGTCCCCTCCAATCTGATTGCGGGCCAGTTCGGTTTTTCCAAGCGCGAATATTTCGAGATCACCAACGAAGCGGACCGCGCCGTGCCGGCCGTCAAGTTCTGAAATCGCCATTGGCCTTTCGGACGCAACGGTTTATGAGCGCGGTTGGCCGCGCTTTTGCGGCGTAAAATCAAATGTTGCGGCGTCTTTGCCGTGCCGAAGCGGCACGGCAGCGCTGCAGATGACGTAAGAGACGATCATCATGGGCAGAGCCAAACTCACCATCCTGCCGCCCGGCAAGCCGCTTTCCGGCCGCGCCATGCCGCCTGGATCGAAGTCGATCACCAACAGGGCGCTGCTCCTGGCAGGACTTGCGAAGGGTACGAGCCGTCTCACCGGCGCGCTGAAGAGCGACGACACCCGTTATATGGCAGAAGCACTGAGGGCCATGGGCGTGCAGGTGGATGAGCCGGATGCAACGACCTTCGTCGTCACTGGCACAGGCAGGCTTCTACCGCCGGCGGCCCCGCTTTTCCTCGGCAATGCCGGCACGGCAACCCGCTTCCTGACGGCGGCTGCCGCCCTGGTGGACGGCAAGGTCGTGGTCGACGGTGATGAACACATGCGCAAACGGCCGATCGGACCGCTGGTCGAGGCGCTCCGTTCGCTCGGCGTCGACGCGTCCACAGCAACCGACTGCCCTCCCGTGACGGTCAACGGCACCGGTCGGTTCGACGCGGATCGCGTTCGTATCGATGGCGGTCTGTCGAGCCAGTATGTTTCGGCGCTGCTGATGATGGCGGCCGGCGGAAATCGGCCGGTCGTCGTGGAACTGCTGGGCGAACATATCGGCGCGCTAGGCTATATCGATCTTACGGTGGCTGCGATGCGGGCTTTCGGCGCAAAGGTGGAGCGTACCAGCGCCGTGACGTGGCAGATCGAGCCGACAGGCTATCATGCGACCGATTTCGTCATCGAGCCGGATGCCTCTGCAGCCACCTATCTCTGGGCGGCGGAAGTGCTAACGGGGGGCGCGATCGATCTCGGCGTGCCGGCAGATGCCTTCACCCAGCCGGATGCCAAGGCCTACGATCTCATCTCGCAATTCCCGCATTTGCCCGCCGAGATCGACGGCTCGCAGATGCAGGATGCGGTCCCGACGCTGGCCGTGCTGGCCGCCTTCAACGAGACGCCGGTGCGGTTTACCGGCATCGCCAACCTGCGGGTCAAGGAATGCGATCGCGTGCGGGCACTTTCGCTCGGCCTCAACAATATCCGCGAGGGTCTGGCGACAGAGGAGGGGGACGATCTCCTCGTCGCGTCTGATCCATCGCTTGCAGGCCAGACCTTGCCGGCGGAGATCGACACTTTCGCCGATCATCGCATAGCCATGAGCTTTGCCCTGGCGGGGCTGAAGATCGGCGGCATCACCATCCTCGATCCCGACTGCGTCGCCAAGACCTTCCCGACCTATTGGGACGTGCTGGCTTCGCTGGGCGTGACTTACACCGACATCCAATAAACTGTGAAAATCGGCGGAGGCCGAGGGGAGATATGTCGTGATGCGGTGGTTCTCCGGTTTGTGGCTCTCGCTTCTCCTCGGCCTGTTCGCGGCATTGCCGGCACGGGCGGAGGAATATATCCGCGCCTATCATTCCGATGTTCAGATTGCCGCCGATGGCGGACTGACCGTCTCCGAAACGATCACCGTCAACGCGGAAGGCAACCGGATCCGGCGCGGCATCTTCCGCGATTTTCCGCTGACCATGCAGGACGCGGCGGGACGCACGGTGCGTGTCGGCTTCGATGTCGTATCGGTCACGCGCGACGGGCGGGACGAACCTCATCATACGGAAACGGTGGCCGGCGGCATCCGTATCTATGCGGGGTCGGAGGATGTGCTTCTTCGAGACGGTGAGCACACCTATGTCTTTACCTACAGGACCGACCGCCAAATCCGCTACTTCGACGACCATGACGAACTCTACTGGAACGTCACCGGCAATGGCTGGCAGTTCCGCATAGCGCAGGCTTCGGCGCGCGTGACGCTGCCGGGGGGCAGGGTAACTCAGACCGCGGCCTATACCGGTCCGCTCGGCTCCACCCAGCGCAACGCCCGCATGCAGGCAAACGGCAGCGAGGCGGCTTTTGCGACCACCCGCCCGCTCGGCGAACAGGAGGGCCTGACGATCGTCGTCGGCTTCTCCAAAGGCGTGGTCGCGCTGCCTTCAGCCGATCAGGAGCTCGACTGGTGGCTCCGCGACAACCTCAATGTCTTCCTGGGTGTCGGCGGATTGATCCTGGTCGTCGCCTATTACTCGGTGTTCTGGAATCGCATCGGTCGCGATCCGGCCGGCGGGGTCATGGTGCCGCGCTGGGATGCCCCGGACGGCCTTTCCCCCGCCCTCGTCAACTACATCGACAACAAGGGCTTTTCGGGCGGCGGCTGGACCGCCTTTTCGGCTGGCGTGCTCGATCTCGCGGTCAAGGGATATGTGGTGCTCGACGATCTTAAGGAGAAGATCGTTCTGCGCCGGACGGAGAAGGCCGTGCCGCGGGATCTGCCGATCGGTCAGGCCTCGATCCTCGGCTCCATCGGCGGCAAGGGCGGAAGCCTCGTCATTGACGAGGCGAACGGAACGACGGTCCAGTCGGTCGGCGCCGGCTTCCGCCAGGCGATCGAAAAGGAGCATCGCGGCAAATATTACAAGGCCAATACGGGTTATGTCATCGGTGGCTTGGCGCTCAGCCTGCTTGCAATCGGGGCCATACTCGTCTTCGGCAATATCGAGCCTGACATGATTGCCATCCTTGTCGCGCCGACCTTCTTTGCCGCCGTGTTCGGCGTCTTTGCCGTGAATTTTGGCAGGGCCATGAAGCGCAAGGGTACATTGGCCTCGAAATTCATGGCGATCCTGATGGTGGGCTTCTTCGGTCTGGTGGCGATTTCCACGCTCTCGGGCATCATTGTGGGGCTGGCCTCGGAACTGACCGGCAGCGAACATTGGCCGGTGCTGGCGGCGGTGGGCGGTATCGTTCTTGCCAACGTGATGTTCTTTTTCCTGATGGGCGCACCGACGCCGCTCGGCCGCAAGCTGATGGACGGTATCGAGGGCCTGCGCACCTATCTCACGCTTGCGGAAAAGGACCGCATGAACATGGCGGACGCACCGACCATGTCGCCGCAGCATTTCGAGAAGCTTCTGCCCTATGCGGTGGCACTCGGCGTGGAAAAGCCCTGGAGCCGCGCCTTCGAAGCCTGGCTCGCCACGGCGGCCGCAGGTGCTGCGGCGGCGTCCTATGCCCCTGGCTGGTACAGCGGCACTTCCCATTCGAGCTTCGGCGACCGCATCGGCGGCTTTGCCTCCTCCATGGCTTCCACCATCGCCTCGACCATTCCCGCACCCAAATCCTCCTCGTCCTCCTCCGGCTTTTCCGGCGGCTCCTCCGGCGGTGGCGGAGGCGGTGGCGGCGGAGGAGGGTGGTAAACCACTTTCCCCAATCCCCCTGATGACTTTTTGCGGTGGGCTTGCTAAGGCCACCCCCTGTTGAACAATCATCAAAAAGTTGATTATCGATGCCCGATCTGCTTCTCGAACTCCGCTCGGAGGAAATCCCGGCCCGCATGCAGCGCAAGGCGGCGGGGGATCTCAAAAAGCTCGTCACCGACGCGCTGGTGGAGGCGGGGCTGACCTATGAGGGTGCGCGCGAATATTGGACGCCGCGCCGGCTGACCCTCGATATCCGGGGCCTGACGGCGCGTTCCGCCGATCAGCGCGAGGAGATCAAGGGGCCGTCGACCAAAGCGCCGGAGCAGGCGGTTCAGGGGTTCCTGCGCAAGGCGGGTCTTTCGGACGTTTCCGAAGCGCAGATCGTCAACGATCCGAAGAAGGGCGATTTCTACGTCGCGGTCATTTCCAAGCCGGGCCGCCCCGCCGAACAGATCATCGCCGCGGCGATACCCGGCATCATCCGCAATTTCCCCTGGCCCAAGTCGATGCGCTGGGGTGCGGCTTCCATGCCGAAGGGCGCGCGGTTCTCCGGAGTCGAAGGCAAGGGATCGGAAAGCCTCCGCTGGGTTCGCCCCCTGCAATCGATCGTCTGCGTCTTCGGCCCGGAACACGAAGAGACGCAGGTCATCCCCTTCGAGATCGACGGGTTGGTCGCTGCCAATATCACCTACGGCCATCGTTTCCATGCGCCCGAGCCGATCACGGTGCGGCGCTTCGAGGACTATGTGGCGAGCCTCGAAAAGGCGAAGGTCATGCTGGATGCCGATCGCCGCAAGGACGTCATCCTGCACGATGCGCGCGACCTCGCCTTCGCCAACGGCCTCGATCTGGTGGAGGACGAGGGTCTCCTGGAAGAGGTCTCCGGTCTCGTCGAGTGGCCGCATGTGCTGATGGGCGAGTTCGAACAGGATTATCTCGAAATCCCGGCCGAAATCATTCGGCTCACCATCAAGACGAACCAGAAATGTTTCGTCACGCGGCCGCAAGGCGGCGAGGGCCTCTCGAACCGCTTCATCTTGGTTTCGAATATCGAGGCGAAGGACGGTGGCAAGGAGATCATCCACGGCAACGGAAAGGTGGTGCGCGCCCGTTTGTCGGACGCCAAGCATTTCTGGACCCGCGACCAGGGCAACCTTCCGGACCTCGAAACGCTGAAGGACTCGGCCGCGAAGTTCGGTCTTCATCTCGATAAACCGCTCGACCAGCGCATGGCGAAGCTCGACGCGCTGAACGTCACCTTCCACGCCAAGCTCGGCACGCAGGGTGAGCGCGTGGCCCGCATCCGCGCGCTGGCAGCGGAACTGGCCAAGGTCACCGGTGCCGATCCGGCGCTGGTGGACCGTGCCGCTGTGCTTGCCAAGGCGGACCTTCGCACCGAAGCGGTTGGCGAATTCCCCGAACTGCAGGGCCTGATGGGCCGCCGCTATGCCTTGCTCCAAGGCGAAGACGCGTCCGTCGCGTCTGCGATCGAGGATCACTGGAAACCGAACGGCCCGTCGGATCGCCTTCCGGAAGACAAGGTCGGGCTCACCGTGGCGCTCGCCGACAAGCTCGATACGCTCGTCGGCTTCTGGGCGATCGACGAAAAGCCGACGGGTTCGAAGGACCCGTTTGCGCTCCGCCGGGCCGCACTGGGCGTCGTGCGTATCCTGCTGGAGCGGAAGGTTCCGTTGAGTCTTTCGCAAACATTTGCGGCGGCGGATAACCCCGCCTTCTATGGAACGGCAGCCGCGAACCCGGAAGAAGTTTATGATCGCGCTTATAAGCCCGACCTCCTCTCCTTCTTCCACGACCGCCTCAAAGTCTATCTGCGTGACATGGGCGCGCGGCACGACATCATCGATGCGGTGCTTACGCCGGATGCAGACGACCTCTTGATGATCGCGCGCCGTGCGGAAGCGCTCACCGCTTTCATCACCTCGGAAGACGGCAAGAACCTGCTCGCCGGCACCAGGCGCGCCGTGCAGCTTCTCGCCGCCGAGGAGAAGAAGGGCACCGTGGTTGCCGATGGCGTGGCAGACGAACTGCTGCGGCTCGATGCGGAAAAGGCGCTCTGGTCGGCGATCCGGTCGGCATCGCAGGAAGCCTCGGACGCTATTGCCCAGGAAGATTTCCGCTCGGCCATGGAAGCACTCTCGAAGCTCCGTGCGCCCGTCGACCGGTTCTTCGAAGAGGTGCTGGTCAACGACGAGGATGCGGCGATCCGGGCCAACCGTCTGGCGCTTCTGAAAGCCATTCGTGAAGCAACGGCGACCGTTGCGGACTTCTCCAAGATCGTTTCGTAACAAAAAAAGACCGCCGGGCCTTCGCCCGACGGTCTCCGGTCCCCGGCCCCCGAGGGTCCGTTAGCTCGCCTTGCGCATCTTCTGCGCCGTGCGGTGGAGCGCGCCGCCGCCGCTGCCATGCCCGACGCGGAAGCTGCGGATCAGGCTCAGGAGCTCGTCCGTATCGGTCGCCAGTGCCTCGGCCGAAGCCGTGGTTTCTTCCGCCATCGCCGCATTGTGTTGGGTCGCAGCATCGAGCTGGTTCAGCGAGGATGAAATCGACCGTAGCGTCGTATCCTGCTCGGATGCGGAATGGGCGATCTTGCCGACGATCTCGCTCGCGTCCTTGACCTGGCTGGAGATGCGCTTCAGCGCCTCGCCGGCTTCGCCCACGAGACGGACGCCGTTCTGCACCTGACCGGAGGAGCGGGAAATCTGGTCCTTGATCTCCTTGGCGGCCGCTGCGGAACGCTGTGCAAGCTCGCGCACTTCCTGGGCAACCACGGCAAAGCCCTTGCCGGATTCGCCCGCGCGGGCGGCTTCGACACCGGCGTTGAGCGCCAGAAGGTTGGTCTGGAAGGCGATCTCGTCGATCACGCCGATGATCTTGGAAATCTCGCCCGACGAATGTTCGATACCCCCCATGGCTTCGATCGCCTGGGCGACGATCTGGTCGGAACGGGCAGCCTCGGTGCTGACCGAGCTGACGCGCTGTGACGCTTCATGGGCACCTTCCGCGGTATGACGCACGGCGACGGTCAGCTCGTCGAGGGCTGCGGAGGTTTCTTCGAGGTTGGCGGCCTGGCGTTCGGTGCGCTGCGAGAGTTCGTTGGAGGCGCGGCGGATTTCTTCCTTCGAACCGCTGATGTCGATGCCCTTCGCATTGACCTTCGCCATCGCTGCTTCGAGCTGGCCGAGCGCTTCGTTGAAGTTGTAGCGCAGCGTTTCGTAACGCGGTCCGAGATCGCCGCAGCGGATGGTAAGGTCGCCGGTGGCGAGAGCTTCCAGCGCCTCGCCGATGGCGGAAACGACCTGCGTCTGGGCTTTGGCGTCCTGCTGCTGCTGCCCGAGGTTGCGCTGGCGTTCCTGGTCCAGCTCCAGCTTCTGCTTCTCTTCCCGCTCCGCCATGGCCTGGCGCTCGCGGATCTTTTCCTGCAGGGCCTGGGTCGCTTTGGCCATCATGCCCACTTCGTTGGACATTTCGGTATGCGGGATGGCGATGCTCACATTCTCGTCGGCGACCGCTTCCAGCGCCGAATGCACCGCAGTCAGAGGCTTGGTGATGTTGCGGATGACGAGGATCGCGACGCCAAGGGCCGCAAGGAAGGCAATGAGCCCGAAGGAAATGACCTCCAGGATCGTCCGCTGGATCTTGGCTTCGAGGTCGTCCACGTAGACGCCGGTCGCAACCACCACATCCCAAGGCTGGAACGTCCGCGAATAGACGGCCTTTTTGTAGACGTCGTCAGCCGAAAGGCCGGGTTTTTCCCAATGATATTCGGTAATGCCGCCGCCCGCCTGTGCGTTGGCGACGATCTCTTCGCGAAAGAGCTTGCCCATCTTGTCGGGCTGGCCCTTCTGGGAGGTGCCGACATTCTTGGAGTTGAAGTGGAAGGTCATGACGATGTCTTTCGTCATGCCGAAAATATAGCCAGCCGGCTCGAACTTGATGGCGGCGACGGTGGCGTAAGCCTGCGTCTGCGCCTGTTCACGGGTCAGCTTGCCCGCCTTTTCCTGTTCATAATAGTTCTGAAGTATGGAGATCGCGGACTCCACCTGCGTGCGCAGCATGTCGTAGCGCTCGGCGTAGATCGAGGCGATCGAGGTCCGGATCTGGTAATAGGTGACGGTGGCGAAGGCCACCATAAGGACAGCCACCACGGTCAATAACTGATGGGAAATTTTTAGGTTCTTCATGTTCGCGCGCTTTCACCCGGCCGGGCTCCTGATGGAGCCGGAGCGGAGTATATGAACGGAGGGGGAGTGCGCTTCCTGCGCTGGTCACGTGCTCGCATCGCACGAGGCGACCATGCGTCGAAATGATTGAACAAATTTTAATTATCAGGCCAGGATCTGGCACTGGCGGAGAGCTACTGTTGCCGCAGCTTTTCGACCCTCGGCCATGTTCGATAGAGGGTGAGGCGGCCGACGGCTTCGGCTGCTATCAGCGCAGCCGAAGTTCGAATCCATCCAGCGAAAGAGGCTGGCTAGCCATAGCCGCCTGATCGATCTTTTGATCTGGCCCGATAACGGCGCCGGTCGTCGCTTCGATGTCGATGCCGTCCCTGGAGGCGTCGATCGTGGCGAGCTGCGTTTCGGTCGAGCCGCCGGCGCTGGTCTGGAGCGCGGCGATGGCCCTTTCTTCGGCCATCCACTCGGGAAGCTTGCTGACATGGATCACCGGCGAGCCGCCGAGCCAGGCTTCGGTACGGACGAGCTTCTTCTCGCCGTTGATATCGACGATTTCCATCTTCTGGGTGCCTTGCGCGAGTTCCGGCACCTTGTAGGCGGGTTCGTCCGCTTTCCGCGTAAGGTCCGGGCAGTCGGCGCAGCGTTTCTCGACAATGCTGGGGCTGGACGGATGCACACCGCCGACCGGCGTGATGGAAGATGCAAAAGCTGCACCGCTTGCAAACACGAGAGCCGTAGTCAGAACGAGACGCATAACCGGAATCCTTCCCTGATCGTCGGAAGGGTAGCGCGGTTTCCTTTCGATCCCGTCAGGACAATCGGTAAATTTTGAATGAATCCCGGAAGCGGCGGCTCAATTCTCTTCGCGCGCGACCGCCTGCCAGCCGATATCGCGACGGCAGAAACCGTTTTGCCATTCGGTCCGGTCGACCAGCGCATAGGCGCGCTCCTTGGCCTCGGCGACCGTTTTGCCTGTCGCCGTGACATTGAGGACCCGCCCGCCGGTCGCAACCAGCGCGCCATCCTTCAGCGCCGTGCCCGCATGGAAGATCTTCTCTCCGGCGGATGCCTGCGGCAGGTGCGTTATCGGCGTGTTCTTTTCGTAGGCGCCGGGATAGCCCTTCGACGCCATGACCACCGTCAGAGCCACCTGGTCGCTCCATTCCGCGGAGACCTTATCGAGTGTCCCGGTCGCGGCTGCGTACAGGAGATCAAGCAGATCGCTTTTCAGCCGCATCATCAAGACCTGGCATTCCGGATCGCCGAAGCGCACGTTGTATTCGATCAGCTCCGGCCCCTTTGCCGTGATCATCAGCCCAGCGAAAAAGACACCCGCGAACGGATAGCCGCTTTCGGCCATGCCGCGGATCGTCGGCTCGATGATCTCCTTCATCGTGCGGGACACCATGTCGGGCGTCATCACCGGTGCCGGCGAATAGGCGCCCATGCCGCCGGTATTCGGCCCGGTATCGCCGTCGCCCACCCGCTTGTGATCCTGGGCGGTTGCGAGCGCCAGCGCGGTCTTGCCATCGGACAGGCAGAAGAAGCTGGCCTCTTCGCCATCGAGAAAGGCTTCCACCACGACTTCGGCACCGGCTGCGCCGAATGCGCCGTCGAAGCAGTCGTCGATGGCGGCAAGCGCTTCGTCGACCGTCATGGCAACGGTGACGCCTTTGCCCGCCGCAAGGCCGTCCGCCTTGACCACGATCGGCGCGCCCTGTTCCTGCACATAGGCCTTGGCCTCGGCGGCATTCGAAAAGCGGCGGTAGGCGCCGGTCGGGATATCGTAGCGCGCGCAGAGATCCTTGGTGAAGCCCTTCGAGCCTTCAAGCTGCGCCGCCGCGGCCGATGGGCCGAAAACGACGATATTTTTTGCCCGTAAAGCATCCGAAAGACCCGAAACGAGCGGCGCCTCGGGACCGATCACAACCAGATCGATCTTCTTTTCCAGGCAGAAAGTTTCTACGGCCCGATGATCCTCGATGTCGATCGTCGCAAGCGTCGCATGTTCCGCAACGCCGGGATTGCCCGGGGCGGCATAGAGTTCGGTGAGTTTTGGGGATTGGGCAAGCTTCCAGGCCAGCGCATGCTCGCGTCCACCGGAACCGATCAAGAGAACCTTCATGTCTCGCCCTCGTTTTTTAACCTGACCGGCGGTTAAGGGGCGGGACGGCAAAGGTCAAGTGCCGGGCCACGAGATGTTCGATCACCCCGTGGCCCGACCACTACGACCAAACCCTAGCGATGCGACGGAGCCGACACCGTGCCGCGTCGGATGTTCAATGTCGTCTGGAAGATCATCCTGTTTCGGTACGCGAGGAAGGGCACCGGCTCGTCTCTCGAAGACGCATTGGCGAGTTTTTCGTCGAGATAGGAAATGGCGGCTTCGAGCTCTTCATCTGCAACCGCCGTGTCGAACGCCAGCACTCTGGCAGCTTTCCTGGGCATTCATACCTCCATTCCTGGCCGCATCATGCGGCGGTCGGAATTTAGGTGCTCATTGCGGCGGGTGAGAGAGTCCTCGTTCTTTTCCACAGGTCCATGGTTAGCGGTCTTCCAACGTCCGTACCGATTTGGCACATCCTCGGCAAATTGTGGACCCGTCGTTGCCCACGTTGCCTTGCCACAAACTTTCACTATGGTCACGCCTCCGGTTTTCAAAGGGGAAGCTCATGGCCGCCGATATCCGATTTCTTGCCGCCGCGATCGCTGCGGAGATCAACGCCCGCCCGGAGCAGGCCTCTGCCGCGATCGGCTTGATCGACGATGGCGCGACCGTGCCCTTCATCGCGCGATACCGCAAGGAGGTGACCGGCGGGCTCGATGATTCGCAGCTGCGTACGCTCTCCGAACGTCTGGTCTATCTGCGCGAACTGGAAGCCCGCCGCGCTTCGATCGTCGAATCGATCACCTCGCAGGGCAAGATGACGGACGAGCTTGGCGGGAAGATTGCGAAGGCCGCGACCAAGGCTGAGCTGGAAGACCTCTATCTTCCTTACAAGCCGAAGCGCCGCACCCGCGCCGAGATTGCCCGCGAGCGGGGTCTCGGGCCGCTCGCCGACGCTATATGGGCCGACCGGACCGCCGATCCCGCAAAGCTGGCGGAAGCCTATGTGGCGGGCGAGGTGCCGGATCTGAAGACGGCGCTCGACGGTGCGCGCGACATCGTTGCCGAAACGATTTCGGAAAATGCGGACCTGCTCGGAAAGCTGCGGCAGCATATGCGCAACGGCGCGACGTTGAGGGCCAAGGTGGTCGATGGTAAACAGGAGGCCGGCGCCAAGTTCTCCGACTATTTCGATCATTCCGAACGCTGGGCAACGGCGCCCGGCCATCGCGCGCTCGCCATGCTGCGCGGCTGGAACGAGGAATTCCTGACGCTTTCGATCGAAGTGGATCAGGACGATCCGTCGCCGATGAAGCCGGCGCAGCGCATCATCGCGCTTGCTTTCGACATCCGCGACCGGGGCGCTGCGGATCGCTGGCTGATGGAAGCCGCCGGCTGGACTTGGCGCGTCAAACTCTCCGTATCCCTGTCGCTCGACCTGATGCGGGAATTGCGCGAGCGCGCCGAGGAGGATGCCATCCATGTCTTCGCCCGCAATCTGAAGGATTTGCTGCTTGCGGCTCCCGCCGGTTCCCGCGCGACGATGGGGCTCGATCCCGGCATCCGCACCGGCGTCAAGGTGGCCGTGGTCGACGGGACCGGCAAGCTGCTCGAAACGACGACGGTCTACCCTTTCCCGCCGAAGAACGATATTCGCGGCACCCAGGCCGAGCTTGCCTCCCTTGTCCGCAAGCACAAGGTGGAACTGATCGCCATCGGCAACGGCACGGGCAGCCGCGAAACGGAGAAACTGGTGGCGGATATGCTCGCCAACCTGCCGGCTCCCAAGCCGACGAAGGTGATCGTCTCGGAAGCTGGCGCGTCGGTCTATTCCGCTTCGGAAGCCGCTTCGGCCGAATTCCCGAACCTCGACGTGTCGTTGCGTGGTGCGGTCTCCATCGCCCGCCGCCTGCAGGATCCGCTGGCCGAACTCGTCAAGATCGAGCCGAAATCGATCGGCGTCGGCCAGTACCAGCACGATGTGGACCAGACGAAACTTTCGCGCTCACTGGACGCGGTCGTGGAAGACGCGGTGAATGCCGTCGGCGTGGACCTCAATACGGCCTCGGCCCCGCTGCTTTCTCGCGTTGCCGGCCTCAGCAGGTCGATCGCTGAAGCGATCGTCGTGCATCGGGATCAGAATGGTGCGTTCGAGAGCCGCAGGGAGCTTCTCAAGGTCGCCCGGCTCGGCAACCGGACTTTCGAGCAGGCGGCTGGCTTCCTGCGCATCCCGAACGGCAAGGAGCCGCTGGATGCCTCGGCCGTCCATCCGGAAGCCTATGGCGTCGCCAAGAAGATCGTCGCCGCCTGTGGCCGCGATCTGCGAACCCTGATGGGCGACAGCGCAACGCTGAAGGGCCTTGATCCGCGCAGGTTCATCGACGAGCAGTTCGGCCTTCCGACGGTGAAGGACATCATCGCCGAACTCGAAAAACCCGGGCGCGATCCTCGTCCGGGCTTCAAGACGGCGACCTTTGCGGAGGGTATCGATGAGATCGGCGACCTGAAGCCCGGCATGCTGTTGGAAGGCACGGTTACCAACGTCGCCGCCTTCGGTGCCTTCGTCGATATCGGCGTGCACCAGGACGGACTGGTGCACGTCTCGCAACTCGCCGATCGTTTCGTCAAGGACCCGCATGAGGTGGTCAAGGCCGGCGATGTCGTGAAGGTTCGTGTGGTCGAGGTCGACGTCAAGCGCAAACGCATCGGCCTGACCATGCGCAAGGACGGCGGCGAGGCGGCCCCGGCTTCACGTGGCGATGCTCGGGAGAGGTCCGCCAATCCCAAGTTCGCGAAGACCGAAAAGCCTTCCTCTCAAGGTGCTTTCGGTGCAGCTTTCGCCGAAGCCCTGAAGCGCAAATAGGATTCCGGGCAATATCTCCAGCGAGGTTTAGGCCGTCAACAAGTTTGACGGCCTGTTTTTTTATGTCATTTTCATGTCTGAAATGCGCTTGCAAGTCGGAAATAAACCACTAGATTTTGAGTTAGTAAGGCAGGCTTAGTATCTACGGAGGTGAGTCTATGGCCTCGTCCCTTCACAATCTCTTTAGCAAGATCATCAGAACAGGCACGCTTGTCGTCAAAGGCTCCGGTGGCGAGCAGCGATATGGTGGAGGAGGGGGGCGCTCCGTCACGATCCGGATCACCGACGAGGCAGCCGAACGGGATCTGGTCGCCGACCCGCAGCTTAAGCTCGGAGAGCTCTATATGGATGGCCGGCTTCTCGTCGAGGAAGGCGACATCTACGAGTTCCTCGCGCTCGTCAAGGACAACACGCTGAAGGAAGGTCTGACCTTCGGCATCCTGCTGCGCTCCCTGGTGCGGATCGCGATTGCGCAGTTTCGCAACCGTGTGCCGATCAACCACAACCGGCACAATGTCGCTCATCACTACGATCTGAATGCCAGGCTCTTCTCGCTGTTTCTGGACGAGGACTGGCAGTATTCCTGTGCCTATTTCAACCCGCCGGGGATTTCTCTCGATGAAGCCCAGATCGCCAAGAAGCGCCACATCGTGGCGAAGCTGCGGGCGGAACCTGGCCAGCGGGCGCTGGAGATCGGTTCCGGCTGGGGCGGTATGGCCATGTACCTGTCCGAGTTCTGTGGCGTCGATGTAACCGGGATCACACTCAGCGAGGAGCAGCTCAAGGTATCGCGGGAACGCGCAGCCAGGCGTGGCCTGGCCGGCAGCGTCCGGTTCGAGTTGCAGGATTATTATTACCTGCCGCCGCGCAAATATGACCGTATCATCTCGGTCGGTATGTTCGAACATGTTGGTCGGATGAACTACCGCAAGTTCTTCAACAAGGTGAACGACGTGCTGGCCGATGACGGCGTCATGGTGCTGCACTCGATCGGCCAGCCCGATCCGGCACTGATCAACAACCCGTGGATCGAGAAATACATTTTCCCGGGGGGCTACATTCCCTCCATAGCCGAAGTCATGCCGGCGGTCGAAAAGGCGGGCCTGCTCGTCTCCGACATTGAAATCTTGCCGATGCACTATGCTCACACGCTCCGTCATTGGCGGGAGCGCTTCATGGCCCACAAAACGGAAGCCGCTGCCCTTTATGACGAGCGTTTCGTGCGGATGTGGGAATTCTACCTTGCCGCTTCGGAAATGGCCTTCACACACGAGAACTTCTTCATCTTCCAGATGCAGATCGTCAAGAAACGGACGGCGGTTCCCGACAACCGCAACTACATCCATGAACGCGAGGCGGAGCTGAAGGCTTTCGAAGAGAGCCGCATTCCGCTGGACCAGATTGCGGGTTAGGTGAAACAGCGGGCGGGTCCGGGGGGTGTCCTGCTTGACCGTCGTCATGGTCGGGAGCTAGAACCTCGACCATGACGAACGCCGACAATTTTAGCGGCCGCGTGGCCGACGCCCCTTCGGACAACTGGGTCTACCGCGTTCTGCCGCGGTCGGCCTGGCCCTATGCGCAGCTTGCGCGCTGGGATCGCCCGATTGGCTGGCAACTCCTGATGTGGCCCTGTTTCTGGTCGGCGGCGCTCGCCGCCAACGCGGCACGGAATGAGGAGCTATTTTCCGTCGGGCTTTTCCTCTTCCACCTGATCCTGTTTTTCGTCGGTGCGGTTGCGATGCGCGGGGCCGGCTGCACATATAACGACCTCGTCGACCACGACATCGATATGGAAGTGGCGCGCACCCGTTCCAGGCCTCTGCCGTCCGGCCGCGTGTCCCGTTTCGAGGCGAAGACATTTCTAGCCGTCCAGGCGCTGGTCGGCCTTCTTGTGCTGATCCAGTTCAACTCCTTTACGATCGTGCTCGGCATCCTGTCGCTGGCGGTTGTCGCGATCTATCCTTTCGCCAAGCGGTTTACGGATTGGCCGCAGTTCTTCCTGGGGCTTGCCTTTTCTTGGGGAGCGTTGATGGGATGGGCCGCCGTCTTCGGCAGCCTTTCTTGGGGAGCGATCTGGCTTTACCTCGCCGCCATTGCCTGGACGATCGGTTACGACACGATTTACGCCCATCAGGACAAGGAGGACGACGAGCTGATCGGGGTACGCTCCACGGCGCGCCTCTTTGCCGAGGATACCCAGGCTTGGCTCGTTGGCCTTTACGGGCTGACCCTCGTGTTCCTGCTGTTTGCCTTCGCCGCCGCCGGCGTTGGATTCTTCGCCTATGCCGGCCTTCTGGCTGCGGCCGTGATGTTTGCCTGGCAGGTCGTAATCCTCGATATCGAGGATGCCGACCAGTGCCTGAGGCTCTTCAAGTTCAACACCCGCATCGGTGCGATCCTGTTTATGGGCCTTACCCTGTCCATGATCGTATAGCTCAACAAGCAAGAAGCCCGATCGGCTGAGGATCGGGCTTCTTCGTTATCGCGAGAAGCGGTGGACAAAGGGACAAACAAAGCCCTAGCGGCGCGCGATAATTTCCTTGCCTTCGATTTTCATCGAGATGCCCAGGCTGCCGGTGGTTCTGCGCACCAGGAAGCGCGGCCGGCGGGCTGCGAAGTAAGAATGGCGGCGGCGCTGCTTGGCTCCCTCGGATCGGACCTCACCCAGGTGGGTTTCCAGCGGTCGGGCAACGCCGTCGGCCTCCACCATCAGCATGGGGATCCGGAAGGCATTCGCCCAGCTCCGCCAGTCGGCGGCGATGTCGCAGAGATCGTGAGCGACCAGAAGCGGGATGCAGAGATCCGGGTCTTCGTGGTGCAGTTCCAGGGTGACGGTCACTTCCCCGTCGCCATGATCGATGGCCCGGGCGGCCACACCCTTGAAGGCCCGAGCGGGAAGTGCGACGGACAGCGGCAGGCCGCTGGCCGGAAGTATCTTGCGGAGAACGGCACCGCGCTTGTCGATGGTGATGGTGACATCTCCTGATGCCTCGCGCAGCGCATAGGTAACCTGCTGCGGGAAACGAGACGGATCGAGCCTCAATGTCGACCCTGCCCAAACGGGCTTCAGAACGGTATTGTTCATCGATATGCTACCCTTGTTTTACCTGAGAGCCGTTACCGGTTTCTCCACGGGACTTTTGTCCTCTGATAGCCAGAGCATAGGGCGGGCATGTTCGAGACTGCTTAAAAATTGCGGTTAAAGAAGGTTTGCCTGACTTGATGGTTAGCGAAAACGAACCCTTTTGGGTTTCCGGAAGGTGAATCGCAAGAACCTGTGCGGAGGCGGGACAAGAGGCGGGCCGGCGAGGGAAAAGCCCCGTGCAAGGCAAGTCGGGGATGATTGCACCAGCATCATTCCGACTTGCGGGGCCAGCCCATGGTATCGACCTATCTCACCTTCGATCTCGTCAATCGCGACATCCTGAAGAGCCTGAAGCAGATTTCCGGGCAGACGACGGTCGCGAACGATACCAAGTACTACCAGGACAATATCGGCAAGGTGAAAACCGTCGACGAGTTCCTGGATAACTACCGGCTCTATTCCTATGCGATGACGGCCCACGGCCTTGACGAAATGATCTACGCCAAGGCCTTCATGAAGCAGGTGCTGGAAAGCGATCTCGGCGACGAAAACAGCTTCGCGAACCGCCTGACGGATGATCGCTACAAGAATTTCGCGGCATCCTTCAATTTCGCGTCGTCCGCGTCGGACACGGCCGTTGCCCAGTCGGACGGCCAGATGGATGAGCTTTTCGAAACCTACGACCAGACGATCGCCGCCCAGGAAGACCAGATCGAGGAGGACACCCGGTACTTCCGGGTGATGCTGAGCGAAACCGGCAACGTCAAGAACGTCGACCAATTCCTCCGGAATGACCGCCTGCGCAACTATCTGTTCACGGCCTATGGGATCGATGCGAAATACTACAACTACGAGGCCATTCGAGGCGTGCTGACCAGCGATCCGGCTGATCCGACCAGCTATTACAATACCGCCTATGGCAACTCTCTCAACCAGTATGATGCCGCCAAGACCGAAGACGCCGAACTGGTCGAGCGAAAGAGCCTCGCCACGACCGTCCCGCAGCTGCAGGACTCGATCACGCTTGGCGAGCAAAGAAAAACCGATCTTCAAACCCAGATCGCGGCCAAACAGGACGAGTTGGCCAATGGCGGCGACCCTGCGGTCATCCAACCGCAGATTACCGCCCTTCAAACGCAGCTGACGCAAACCGAGCAGCTTCTTCAGACGGACCAGGGGAAACTCAATGTACAGCAGCCCCGGCTTAACGAGCTGAACGGGCGCCTGGTGCCTCTCGACCAAACCAACCAACGGCGCCTGGCACTCGCGGAAATCATGAACGCGGTAAAGGACGATACAGCCTATCTCGAAGTGATGAAGGCGCTTGCCGAGGACTTCAGTTTCAATGCCGACGGCACGGTGCCGGCCGGCGGCGCAGTGACTGACGACAAGCTGGAAGAAATTGTGGCCGGCTTCTTCAACAAGCAGACGCGCGTCACGCATGCCGAAGCCATGTTCAATCAGGAACTGTTTGAAGAGACAATCGCGACCGCAACGAACGTCACCGATCTCACGAGCGATGACCGACTTATGAAATATATCAAGGTCGCTTTTAATCTCGACAAGGTCACCGTGGTCAAATCCACCATAGAGCAGATCCTCACGAGCGATCTGAGCGACCCCAACAGCTATGCGAACAAATTCGGCGCCAGCAACCCGCAATATCTGGAACTCGCCAAGGCCTTCAACTTCAAGACGGACGGGACGGTCGTAGCCGGTGAGGCACAGACGAGCCTGCAGACCAACCGCACCCGCGACAATTACATGAGCCGTTGGGATGACAAGCAGGAAGACGAATACGAGAAGGCGGTCAGATTCTACAAACTGGATCTGGCCGCCGTCAAAACGCTCAACGATTTTCTAAGCAGCGATGCCGAGACGAGCTACGACTTCGCGCTGACGGCAGTCGGCCTCGACCCCTCGTCGGTTTCGAAACTGACGGTAAAAAACGCGCTCAAGAGCGATCTGTCAGACCCGGAGAGCTACATCTACAAGCTCGAGGACGAACGGTTCATCACGCTCGCCAAACTGTTCAATTTCACCAAGGAGGGTGAGGTTACAGCGCCCGTTCTGGCTCAGTCGAATTCGGCGATCACCAATGTGGCCAAGGACTACATTCTGCGCCAGACCCGCTTCCTGGAAGGCGACGAGCTGGACGTCGTTAAGAAGAAGGCCCAGGAAGAAGCCAAGTATTACACGGATACGATGCAGCGGATCGACAGCCGCGATGAGCTGCTCGCCGACCGCAAGCTCCTGGATATCCTTCTCATCTCCAAGGGCATCGATCCCGCGACGATAACCAATGACGTCCTTAAGCAGGCATTTACTTCCGATCTCAGCGATCCGAAAAGCTTCGTCAACAGCCAGCCGGACAAACGGCTCGCCCAGATCGTCGGCACCTTCAATTTCGATGCGAAGGGCGATGTCGATCGCAGCACGGCCGGACTGGCCCAGAACGGCGGCGAGGTCGCGGCAACCCAGAGCCTCTATGTGCGGCAGCTTCTGGAGACGCAGCAGGGCGAGGAAAACGCCGGCGTCCGCCTGGCGCTCTATTTCCAGCGTATGGCCGATACCATCACCGATCCTTACGTGATCCTCGGCGACGAGGCCCTGATGGAGTTTTTTCGTATCACCTTCAGTCTGCCTTCCGAGATCGGCAACATGGAGGTCGATCAGCAGGCAAAGCTGATCGAGCAGAAACTCGAGCTTAAAGACCTGGCGGATCCGGAAAAGCTCGACAAGCTGATCAAGCGCTTCACGATCATGTACGACATAGAAAACGACTTGTCGGCTACAGCGTCGGCTGCCACCATTCTTGGCGGCGGTTCGGGCGGCGTCAGCGCGGATACGCTTTGGGCACTGTCCCAGATCAGGATGGGTTAAGCGGAGTCTCCAGCGCCATCTTCGGTATCCGCGGTTGTCCCGGCGACATCGAAATCCGGGGCGGTATTGGCAGCCAGCCAGTCAAGGTCCTCTTGGATACTGTTCCGGCTTTCCTCTTCCATCCTTCGGTAGCGCGAAAGCAGTTCCTGGCCGAAGTCCGTGAGCCCGGCGCCGCCACCGCTCTTGCCGCCGTGGCGGGTGAAGATCGAGGGTTCCTGAAACATCCGGTTGATCTCATCGCCAAGCAGCCAGGCGCGCCGGTAGGACATGCCGATCGCGGCTCCGGCGGCGCGGATCGATCCATGCTCCGCGATGAGCTCGAGAAGCTGCGCCTTGCCAGGCCCAAGCCGCACGCCGTTGCCGAGATCGATGCGGATCGTAGTTTTCGGTGTCTGGCTCAAGGGATTGCCACCACTTTATCGGGGTTCATGATGCCTGCGGGATCAAAGGCCTTCTTGATCCTCCGCATCAGATCGAGTTCGATCGGAGAACGGATGTGAGCGAGCTCGTCGCGCTTCAACTGGCCGATACCATGTTCGGCCGAAATCGACCCGCCCGCTGCCAGCACAATTCCGTGGACGATCTCGTTGATCTCGCGCCAGCGGCCGATGAAGGCCGCCTTGTCGGCGCCGACCGGCTGCGAGATGTTGTAGTGGATGTTGCCGTCGCCCAGATGGCCGAAGGCGCAGATGCGCGCGCCGGGAATAGCCGCCAACACCGCCTTGCCCGCGTCCTCCATGAAGGCGGGAATCTTCGAGACGGGTACGGAAACGTCGTGTTTGATCGACCCGCCTTCCGGCTTCTGCGCGTCTGAAAGGCTTTCGCGCATATGCCAGAGCGCCTTCTGCTGGGCGACCGACGCGGCGATGACCGCGTCGCGGATGAGGCCGGCCTCAAAGCCTTGCTCCAGCAGCGACTGCACCATGGATTGCGCCGTTTCTGCCGAATCCGATGTCGAGATGTCGATCAGTGCATACCATGGATGCGGTTCGGAAAGCGGATCGCGAACACCTTCGATATGGCGCGTGGTGAACTCGATGCCGATGCGCGGCATCAGCTCGAACCCGGTCAATGCCGTGCCGCAGAGGTTGGAGGCCCGTTCGAGCAGCTTCAGCGCATCCTGCGGGGAATCGAGACCGGCAAGCGCGACCTGATGCCCGACCGGCTGAGGGAAAAGCTTCAGCACGGCACCGGTGATGATGCCGAGCGTGCCTTCCGCGCCGATGAAGAGATCGCGCAGGTCATAGCCGGTATTGTCCTTCTTGAGACGCCGCAGGCCGTCCCATATTTCGCCGGTCGGCAGCACGACTTCGAGTCCGAGGCAGAGCTGGCGCATATTGCCATAGGCAAGCACCGAGGTGCCGCCGGCATTGGTGGAGAGATTGCCGCCGATGCGGCAGGATCCTTCGGAACCAAGCGACAGCGGAAACAGCCGGCCCACGGCTTCGGCGGCCCTTTGAACGTCGGCGAGGATTGCGCCGCCATCCGCGACCAGCACGTTGGCAACCGGATCCACGTCCCGGATGCGGTTCATGCGCTCCAGCGAGACGATCAGGTCGCTGCCGCCGCTGCGCGGTGTCTGACCGCCGACAAGCCCGGTATTGCCGGTCTGCGGCACCACCGGCGTGCCTGTCTCGCTCGCAAGCTTGAGGATCGCGGAAACCTCCTCCGTCGAGCCCGGCTTCAACAGCATCGGCGACGAACCGAAATAGAGCCCGCGGCCTTCCACGAGATGCGGCGCGAGGTCTTGCTGGTCCCGTAGAACGTGGTTGTCGCCGACGATCGCCGCGAAGCGGGCGAGAAGCTCGGGTTTTGGCCCGGAAATGTCCATCGGCGTCTCCTCCTCGTTATCCCCGCGGCGCTGCTGCGCGGGCCAGCCGGTCGTTGATCGCCTCACCCAGCCCGTGATCCGGTATCGGGGTGACGGCAATGCGCGCCGCACCGGTTGCATCGGCGCGCTTCAGGTAGTCGAACAGATTTGCCGCCGCCTGCGCAAGATCGCCGGAGGGGCTGAGATTAAAGACTTCCTTTGCAAGCTCGATGCCCTTTATCGGAGCCGAACCGAGCCGGATCAAGGCCTCACCGCTTTCCACATGCTCGGCATTCAGCCGCACCGGGGCTCCCGGAGCGTAGTGGGAGGCGAGCATGCCGGGTGCCTCGATGATTGCCGCCGGGCCCTCAGGTCGCGTCACCGCAAGGCCGGTTGCCTTCTCGATCTCCTCGGCTGCGACGCCGCCGGGCCGCAAGAGGCGGATGATGCCGTCCTCGACCCGTAGGATGGTCGACTCCACGCCGACCGGGGCCGCACCGCCATCGATAACAAGTTTCAGCTTGTCGCCCAGGTCTTCCGCCACGTGCTTCGCGCTCGTCGGGCTGACCTTGCCGGATGTGTTGGCGCTGGGCGCCGCCAGCGGCTTTCCGAAAGCACGGATGAGTTCGGCGGCAAAGCCCTTGGGAAGACGGACGCCCACCGTGTCGAGCCCCGCCGTCGCCAGCGAATGAATGCCGCTTTCCGGCTTCAGGGGCAGGATCAAGGTCAGCGGCCCCGGCCAGAACGCTGCGGCGAGCTTTCGCGAGATGGGGTCGAAGACTGCGTAGCGCTCCGCCATGGCGATATCGGCCATGTGGCAGATAAGCGGGTTGAAGCGAGGCCGGCCCTTGGTCTCATAGATGCGCGCGATGGCGGCGGGATTGGTGGCATCCGCGGCGAGCCCGTAGACCGTTTCCGTCGGGATCGCCACCGGAAAACCATCCGCCAGCACGGTGCAGGCGTGCGCGATGGCGTTCTCGTGGTCCGTGGTGATGTCGATGATCTCTGCCGTCATGTCCGCTCGTCAATAGCGCGGACAGGGGTCTGCTTCAAAGCTTTTTGATGATCTCGCGAAGCGCATCGTTCGACGCGCCGAGCAGAAGCACGTTCTTGATCGCTTCCATCGGGTCGCTGGTCTGGAAAAGCAACCCGTTCCTGCGGATCGTGCGGCTGATCTGAAACGGCTGGCCTGGCTCGCCTTCGATCGCGACGGCGAAATACATGCGCGAATAGGAGGTGTGAATGCGCTCGAAGAATCTCTCCTCTTCGCCGATCTCACAGAAGAAATTCGCAATGTAGAAAGACCAGCTGACAGGCACGCGGCGCGCAAGAAGGGTTCGCGCTGCCGTCACGTGGCAATAGCCGAGATGGGGTTTTCCCTCGAGCGTGCGGTGGAAGACGATCTTCGGAAACTGGATGGAACGATGAAAGGCGTTGATGCGCTCGTGGCTTTTCTCGCCAGCAGTTTCGAGCCGCTTGCCGGTTCGCTCGGCGACCTCTTCGTGGCTGATATAGCGGCGTTCCTCCGGCAGCCAGATGGGCTTGTGCCGGACAATCCGGCCGGTTCTGAGAAACTCGGAATGGGCAGCGGATTTCGTTGCCGCCGGCACCGGGGGGCTTGGCGGGGGAGTTTCGAAGTAGCGGATCTTTTCCTTGGCCTGCACTGGCTCCGCTCCGGTTGATGCCGGTATTTTAGAATTTAGCTCTTAATGACAGGTTTCCCTTATGCGAGGCTGGAAGGGCTTTTCGCGTCGTCGTCAATGCGGTTGCCGATGTCGCAATGTCGTCTATGCGACAGCCGGGGCGGATGTTTATATCCGCATCAAGCTCAAGGTGCCGCCCGGCTAGGGAGGGCGGAGAATTGGGAAGCCGGTCGAAGCCCGGCGCTGCCCCCGCAACGGTGGTGGAGTTCGAAGGTTTGGCTAAAGCCACTGGGAAAGAGCCGCAACGGCCGCCCGGGAAGGCGCCCGACCAGTCTCGAAAGGGACAACTCCTGAGCCCGGAAACCAGCCTTGGGGAAAGAGGTTACCGATCGCGGCGGGCGTTCGGGGCAGGGGGCTGGCAGGCGTAAGCCGGCCTGTTTTTCCATGTCCTTCCGCATGCCATAACACGAGGAAGGCAAGATGGAAATTCGCAACCAGGCGCTGCGACAGCTCAAGAACCGCCGCGAAGGCTTCAGCCTCGAACAGGCGTTTTATACCGATCCGAACTACTACAAGCTCGATCTCGAGATGATCTGGTATCGCGACTGGCTGTTCGTCGGCCATGATTGCGAGCTGCCGAAGAACGGCAGCTATTTCACGCTTCAGATCGGCGACTATCCGGTCGTGGTGGTGCGCGGCCGCGATGGCCAGATTCGCGCTCTTCATAACACTTGCCGCCATCGCGGCAGCCGCGTCTGCACCAAGGAAAGCGGGTCGGCCGTACGCCTGGTCTGTCCCTATCATCAATGGACTTACGAACTGGACGGCTCGCTGTTGATCGGACGCCATATGGGCAAGGAGTTCGACAAGAGCCAGTTCGGAATGAAGAAGGTGCATTGCGAAAGCGTCGCCGGCTACATCTTCATCTGCCTGGCCCAGGAGGCGCCGGATTTCGCACCTGTCCGCGCCGCGATCGAACCCTATGTGGCGCCGCACGGCCTGTCGGAGGCCAAGGTTGCGCATCAGTCGACGATCATCGAGAAGGGCAACTGGAAGCTCGTCTGGGAAAACAACCGGGAATGCTACCACTGTGCCGGCAATCATCCAGAGCTTTGCCGCACCTTCCCGGAAGCGCCGACGGTCACCGGCGTCGCCGGTGCGATCGATGATCCTGTCATCATCGAGCACTGGCAGCGTTGCGAGGCCGCCAATCTGCCGAGTCGGTTCCAGATTTCGCCGGACGGCCAGTTCCGTGTCGCCCGCATGCCGCTGATCGAGGGGGCGGAGAGCTACACCATGTCCGGCAGGAATGCCGTGCAGAGAAAGCTGTCCGACGACGTGACGATCGACGGTATCGGCACCATGCTGCTCTTCCACTATCCGACCACCTGGAATCACATGCTTGGCGACCACGCGATTTCCTTCCGGGTCACGCCCCTCGGGCCGGAGGAGACCGCCGTTACGACCAAATGGCTGGTCCATAAGGACGCGGTCGAGGGCGTCGACTACAATCTCGAAGAGCTGACGCATGTCTGGAACATGACCAACGACCAGGACCGCCAGATCGTCGAGGAAAACGCCTTCGGCATCCGCTCGCCGGCCTATGAGCCGGGGCCCTATTCGGCCGAACACGAGGGCGGCGTCATGCAGTTTGTCGAATGGTATTCGAACTTCATGGTCAATCGCCTGCAGGGAGATCAGGCAAAGCTTTCGATCGTCGCGTAAGTCGGCGAGCGGCCGATCTCCTATTCGTGATCGGCCGCTCTGTGTCCTCGGCGGGGCCACTAGGAACAAAGTCCTCGATCTGACGTTGCTTTCCTCGACAACGAACAGAGGAAACACCGCAATGAAATATCGTCTTCGCCTGACTGCAATGGCAGTTGCCCTTGCTTCCACGCTGACCAGCTTCGCGCCTGCCCAGGCATTTCAGATGCCGTCGGCGCCTGCTTTCTCGGCATCTTCCGCCGTCACCGATATCCAGTATCGCGACCGCCGTGACTGGCGCGGCGAACGTCGCGGCTGGTACAGGGGACATCGCGGCTATCGCGACCGCCGGCCCGGCTATCGCTACTATAACGGCTTGTGGTTCCCGCTTGCCGCCTTTGGTGCAGGCGCGATCATCGGTGGCGCTGTAGCGACCGATCGAGGCGGTTATAGCAGCCGTCACTACGCCTGGTGCGAAGACCGCTACCGTACCTATCGCGCCTCCGACAATACTTATGTCGCCAGTGCCGGTGTGCGTCGGATCTGCCGGTCGCCTTACTGATCCGATAGCATCAGGTTATCGATTGCGACCCGATCTCGGGCATGATGCCCGAGGTCGGGTTATTTACGTCTGGAACGTTAATCGCCTATTCAGGATCAATTTCCTAAGGATTGCCGAAAGACCGGCCTCTCCAGTATAGGGTTCATCGGCCGCAGAAGAAATTTGAATACATCCAAATAAGGAATGGGAGTTCCAATATGATGTTCAAGAAGATGGTGCTTGCGGGGATGTCCGCCGCAGTTCTCATGGGCTCACTGGGGCAGGCTCAGGCCATGCCGCTTCCAGCCGCGCCGGCTGTGGGAAGCCCGGCTGTCACCGAGGTTCAATACCGGGAACGCGACCGCTGGGAGCGCGATCGCTGGGAGCGTCGCGAGTGGCGCCGGGATGGGTATTACAACGGCCACCGCGGCTACCGCGAGCGCCGGCATGGCTATCGTTACCACAATGGCTACTGGTTCCCGCTTGCCGCCTTTGGTGCGGGCGCCATCATCGGGGGCGCGATTGCGGCTCAGCCGCGTTATGTGGAACCCGCGCCGCGATATGTCGAACCTGCTCCGACCTATGTTGAGCGCAGCGACATCAATCCACGCCACTACGAATGGTGCGCCGACCGCTACCGCTCATACGATAGCTATTCGAACACGTTCCAGCCAAACTACGGCCCGCGCCAGACCTGCCTGTCGCCGTACTACTGATAGCGGCCTCCTACGTCTGAGCCCGTTCGGTACCTGCCGGACGGGTTATCGAGGCGCGTCAGAGAATGCCTGCCCGTCTCAACAGCCACCACGCGGCGAAAACAGAAACGCCCATCAGGCTGAATGCATAGATCGTGCCCCCGGACCCTTCCGCAAAAGGAAGGGACGAGGTGTTCATGCCGAAGAAGCCGGTCACCAGCGATGGCGGCAACAGGAATGCGGTCATCAGCGACAGGATGTAAAGGTGCCTGTTGGTTTCCGACGACAGCTTCGAATCGATTTCTTCGTGAAGCAGCCGGGCCCGCTCCTGCAGGGCATAAACATCGTGATCCACTGCCTCGAGCCGAGAGATGAGCCGTGAGGATGCATCGTCGAAACCCGCCGGCATTTCGTCGTCGTCGACAGCCGCCGCGCGGCGCATCAGGGTCAGCACGGTTCTCAGATGGCGATGCAGCCGGACAACCGTTCGCCGCACCGGCGCCAGTCTTCGGCGCTCGTCGCGGGGCGCATTGTCGTAGACGAAGTCCTCGATCAGGTTCAGCTCTTCTGTGAGCTCCATCACCAGGCCGATCATCGTCCGTTGGAACTCGGCGACGAGCGTCTCGAACACGTCGATAGGCTTTTGGTAACGCGACGCGTTCTTCTCGATCGCCGCCCTAACTCGGTCCACGGATCGCAACGGTTGCAGGCGTGTGGTGATGATTACCTTGCCGGATGCGAAGAAATGCAGCCAGCCGATGTCGCGCGTCTCGCTGTCGAATTCCCGCTGGAAGTCGACGAGCGTCCCGTAAACGACCTGTTCGTCGAGAGTTATGGCCGCATGAGTGTCATGGGTGGTGAGTGCAGCGACTGCGGGTGGCGGGAGGTCGGGGAAGCCTTCCAGGAATGCAGCGACCCGGGAGTCTGCGAGGTTCAGGTGGAGCCAAAGGAAGCCGTCGCTTACTTCAAGGTCGCTGCGGGCCATATCAAGCGGCAGCCGGGTGCATGGCGCAGTACCGGAGCGGAAATGGTAGGCCCAGACCAGACCGGGGACGGCGGGCGTTATAAGAGACATCGGCGTGGCATCCGGACGCATGAAAATCACTCCATAAGTTCCCTTTGTAACGCCAGTTCAACAAAACTTCCTGAAGCGCCTTCGCACAAGCAGGAATCGCAGCAGCGATTGACAATTACATTTACGTTTACGTAAAAAGCAAACAGGCATGCCGCCGCGATGGAATCGGGTAGCATTGGGCAGGCGGAGCTGCCCTGGGAGGAGAGCATCATGTATAAGGCACCGGTCGAAGAGATCGCTTTCACATTGAATCACGTCGCAGGTTTGGCCGACGCGGTGGAAATCGGCAGGTTCGGCGATCTTAGCGCGGATCTTGTCGAAGCCATCCTGGAAGAGGCAGGCCGTTTTGCCGGCAACGAAATGGCGCCACTCGGCGAGATCGGCGACAAACAGGGCGCGCGGTTGACCGACGGGGAAATAAAGACGCCGGACGGCTGGCCGGAACTCTATCGCCACTGGCGGGAGGGGGGCTGGAACGGACTGACGGCGCCGGAAGCCTTCGGCGGCCAGAACCTGCCGCATATGCTGAATGTCGCGGCGCTCGAAATGTGGAATTCCGCTTCCATGGCCTTCGCGCTTGCGCCGACGCTGACCATGGGGGCGATCGAGGCGCTCGTCACGCACGGCAGCGACGCGTTGAAGGAAAAATATCTCGCGAAGATGGTTTCCGGCGAATGGACCGGCTCGATGAACCTGACCGAGCCGCATGCCGGCTCCGATCTCGGCGTTCTGAAGACCCGCGCCGAACGCAGTGACGACGGCACCTACCGCATTTTCGGCCAGAAGATCTTCATCACCTGGGGTGAGCATGATGTGGCGGACAACATCATCCATCTGGTGCTGGCGCGGCTTCCCGATGCACCGGCCGGCACACGCGGCATTTCGCTTTTCCTCGTCCCGAAATTCCTGGTGAACGAGGATGGTTCGCTCGGGCCTCGCAACGACGTCTTCTGCCACTCGATCGAACACAAGCTAGGCATCCACGGCTCGCCGACTTGCACGATGATCTACGGCGACGGCAGGTTCGGCGAAGAGAAGGGTGCCATCGGCTGGATCGTCGGAGAGGAGAACAAGGGGCTCGCCTGCATGTTCACGATGATGAATAACGCCCGCCTCGCCGTCGGCATGCAGGGCGTTGCCATCGCGGAAGCCGCAACCCAGAAGGCGGTGTCCTATGCCCATGAGCGTACCCAGGGCAAAGCCCCCGGATGGTCGGGATCGGGCATGAGTCCGATCATCGAACATCCCGACATTGCGCGGACGCTGATCACCATGAAGGCCCTGACCCAAGGTGCGCGCGCCATCTGCTACGCCTGCGCCCATGCGACCGACATGTCGCATCACACGGAAGGCGATGATGCTCGCCACTGGGCCGAGCGCGCGGCACTTCTGACGCCGATTGCCAAGTCCTTCGCGACCGACGTGGGTGTCGAGGTCGCCTCGCTCGGCATTCAGGTGCATGGCGGCATGGGCTTCATCGAGGAGACCGGCGCTGCCCGCTATCTGCGCGACTCCCGTATCGCCCCGATCTACGAAGGCACCAACGGCATCCAGGCCATCGATCTGGTGACACGCAAGCTGCCGCTCTCTTCCGGCGAGCAGGTGCAAGGTTTCCTCGGCGAATTGAAGCAGATCGCCGAGAGCGTCGCTGCGTCGAACGACACGGCTTTTGGTGAAACCGGCGATCGGCTGCGTGCCGCGATTGCCGCACTCGAAACCGCCACTCATTGGCTGCTGGAGGCCCAGGCCGCCGGAAATGCAACCGATGCTCTGGCCGGCGCGACCCCCTATCAGCGCCTTTTCGGCCTGACCTTGACCGGCTGCTATCTCGCCAAGGGCGCGCTTGCCAATACCGGTGACGGCGGAGCTGAAAAGCGCGTCGCGCTATGCCGCTTCATGGCGGAAAACCTGCTGTCCGAAACATCGGCCTTGAAGGACCGCGTCGTCTCCGGCGCTGCAAGCCTTCAAGCTGCCCGCGCAATCCTCGCCTGAAGGAGCTTTTCCGTGAGCGACACCCATATCCTCGTCGAGCGTCCGGAAGCCCAGCCGGGCGTCATGGTCATCCGGTTCAACCGACCGGAAAAGAAGAACGCCATCACCTCGGCCATGTACAGCCGCATGACCGCAGCGCTGCACGAGGCAAACGAGGACGAAGCGGTACGGGCCGTCGCATTCCTCGGCACGGAAGGATGTTTCTCGGCGGGCAACGACATGGGCGACTTCCTTGCCTATGCGATGTCGGGTTCGAAGGAACCACCGGCCGCCGCCGTCTTCATCAAGGCACTGGCGGTTGCGGAAAAGCCGCTTGTGTCCGGCGTCGATGGGCTGGCGATCGGCATCGGCACGACCCTCAATCTTCATTGCGACATGACCGTTGCGTCGAGCCGCAGCCTGTTCAAGACGCCTTTCGTCGATCTGGCATTGGTGCCGGAGGCAGCCTCCAGCCTGCTTGCTCCGAAGGTGATCGGCCATCAGCGCGCTTTTGCCATGCTGGCGGCGGGGGAGGGCTTTTCGGCGCAGGACGCACTCGACGCCGGGCTGATCTGGAAGATTGTCGAGGCCGATGCAGTGGAGGCGGAGACGCTCTCGCTCGCAGCAGCCCTCGCCAAGAAGCCGCCACAAGCCTTGAAGATCGCCCGCGATCTGGTGCGCGGGCCGCGGGAGGCTGTTCTTGCACGGATTGATGAGGAGCTGGTGCATTTCTCCGCGCAGCTGAGAAGCGCAGAAGCCCGCGCCGCTTTCGAAGCGTTCATGCGGCGTTAACGCTGACAACCAAGAGAGCAAGTATCCCGCCTTCTTTTGGGGCACGGCCAGGAATAGATTGTGCCGCAAGGAGAAAACTCATGCGCATTGTCTTGCTTGGCCTGATGATCCTGACGGTTGCTTATTCAACGGCACATGCCGGAGTATTGCCGCCTGCGGATTCGCAGACGCCTTGGAGCGTGGCCCAGTATCAGGGCAACAGCCATGCCCGGACCGACGACCGGCCTGCGCGGCCCCAGCGTTATGTCTGCGTGGTTCCGCCGCGGGAGAGCGATGATCGCAACCGGCCCTATGTGTGCCGCGCCGACGCCGGACGGGTCGGCGGACGCTGCCGCTGCCCGAACGTCGTCGGTAACGGGCGTCTTGATCTGGACTATTGAGTAAGTATCGGTTTTTTAACTTCAATTAAATCTTAATAAGCGGTCTCTAACTCTTGTTGCGGAGCAAGAATTGGGGACGTGCATGCATAAGAGAACGAATCTGATGACCCGCATCCTGGTTGCGGCGTCAGTCGTTGTAATGGTCGCGCTGGCGGCCTTTTCGACGCACATCTATTGGGTCCAGCAAACCGCGACGACAAAAGCCGTCCATGACAACATGAGCTCTTCGGGCCGGCAGGCAGCGGAAAGTCTTGCGAACTGGATGAATGGCCGCATCGTGCTGACGAGCATGGTGGCTGATGCCGTTGCAGCAAATTCCGGCGAGGTTCTCAAGGTCCTGGACAATCAGGTGCTGACGAAGCAGTTCGTGAGCACCTATTTCGGCGACGAAGCGGGCGTGTTCACCATGTGGCCGAAACTGCCGATGCCGGAGGGGTATGATCCGCGCAAACGCCCGTGGTACAAGGACGCCGTCTCCGCAAATGGGCCGGTGTTGACCGAGCCCTATGTGGACGCCTCGAGCGGCAATTTGATCATCAGCGCCGCGGTGCCGGTCAAGGCGGAGGGAAAACTGGCAGGTGTCGTCGGAAGCGATTTTGCGCTCGATGCCATCGTCAATCTCATCAAGTCCGTCGATGTCGGCGTTGAGGCGACCGCCTTCCTGGTCAACAAGAATGGCACCATCCTCATTCATCCCGACAGTAAGCTGATTGGAAAAACGCTTGCCGACATGTTCCCGCAGGGGACGCCGAGGCTCGGTGCGGACCTTGTCGATACGCGCCTTGCGGGCAAGGACGTGCTGGTGAGCTTCGTCCCCGTTGCCGGCCTGCCGAGCGTCGAATGGTCCCTCGGCTTTGCGGTCGACAGCGACGCAGCCTATGCTTCATTGCGTGATTTCAGAAACAGCGCGATTGTTGCGACCATCCTGGCGGTTGCCTTGATGATGGCCGCGATGGCGTGGGTCCTGAACCAGTTCGTCGTCCGCCCCGTGACGGACATGACGAAAGCCATGGAAAAGCTCGCGGCCGGGCAGCTCTCCATCGCCGTTCCGGGCGAAGAGCGCCGTGACCAGATCGGTGCCATGGCAGCCGCCGTCGCCGTCTTCAAGGCCAACGCGATGGAACGTGAGCGGTTGGAAGGCGAGGCGGAAAGCGGCCGCCGTCTGACCGAAAGCGAGCGGCGTGAACGGGAAACGCAGAAGGCCCGCGAGGACGCCGAGATACGTTCTGTCGTCGAAGGTTTGGCCGAGGCGTTGAAGGCGCTTTCTGCCGGCGATCTCGCCTATCGGATCGAAAAACCATTCCCGCAACATCTCGATCGCCTTAGGGATGATTACAATACCTCCGTCGCCCAGTTGCGCTCGGCGCTTCAGACGGTCGGAGCCAATGCCCGCACGATCGATGCAGGTGCGGCGGAAATTCGCCATGCGGCCGACGGGCTTGCTCACCGCACCGAGCAGCAGGCGGCCTCCGTCGAGGAAACCGCCGCAGCGCTGGAGGAAATCACCACCACCGTCCGTGATACCGCTCATCGAGCCGAAGAGGTTGGTGCACTGGTGACGCGAGCCCGCGACGGCGCCGAGCAATCCGGCAATATCGTTGCCAAGGCAGTCTCGGCGATGAACGAGATAGAGGAATCTTCCGGCAAGATTTCCAATATCATCGGAGTGATCGACGATATCGCCTTCCAGACGAATCTTCTGGCGCTCAACGCCGGCGTCGAAGCTGCCCGCGCGGGAGAGGCCGGCAAGGGTTTTGCCGTCGTGGCCCAGGAAGTGCGCGAACTTGCACAGCGCTCGGCTCAGGCCGCCAAGGAAATCGAGGCGCTGATCAGCGCGTCCAATACGCAGGTCCGTTCCGGCGTGACGCTGGTCGCGGATACCGGCACGGCGTTGAAGAGCATCATGACCCAGGTCCAGGAGATCAGCCGGCATGTCGGCGCGATCGTTACGGCAACGCGGGAACAGTCCACGGGCCTCAACGAGATCAACCACGCGGTCAACGCCATGGACCAGGGTACGCAGCAGAATGCCGCAATGGTCGAGGAGCAGACGGCGGCAAGCCATGGGCTTGCGGCGGAAGCGGCAAAGCTGATGGAACTGCTCTCGCAATTCAATCTTGGCGGCGGCGAAGGGACCGGTAGGAGGTCGCAAGACAAACGCTACGCGGCGTGATTGCCTGATTTGAGATTAATGCCCGCCGAAAGGCGGGCATTTTCATTTCTGGAGCAGAGCCACGGCTTCCACGTGAGACGACCAGAGGAACTGATCGATCGGCGTCACCGACTTGATGCGGTAGCCACCGTCGACGAGGATCCGAAGATCTCGGGCAAGCGTGCCCGGATTGCAGCTGACGGCAGCAATGCTCTTGATGCCGGAGCGGGCAAGTTCCTTGACCTGCGCCTCGGCTCCGGCACGCGGGGGATCGAAGACCACCGCGTCGTAGTTCCTCAACTCCAGGAGCGTCATCGGCCGGCGGAAGAGATCGCGCTTTTCCACGCTCACCGGCTTCAGGCCTTGTGTGTTTCGAGCGGCCTGATCGAGGGCCTTCAGCGACTTCTCCTCGCCTTCAACCGCATGAACTTTGGCAATACGGGCAAGCCTCAGGGCAAAGGTTCCGGAGCCGGCGAAGAGATCGAGCACGCGTTTGGCCTTTCCGAGATGGGAAAGCACCAGCTCGGCCATGGCGTCTTCGGCGGGCTTGGTCGCCTGCGCAAAAGCTCCTGGCGGCGGCGCGACCTTGACGCCGCCGAAGTCGATCAGCGGTTTCTGCGGCTCGATGACGACCTCGCCATTGACCGAGACGCGAGCGATCCCCTTCAGGCCCAGAACGGTTTCCGTCACCGCGCGGCGCTGCTTGTCGGAAAGCGGCTTCAATTCATCGGCGGCAAGATCAAGCCCTGAAAGAGTTTCCAGGACCGTGATGCGGAAGGTATCGGAACCGGCCGCCAGCGCTTGTCCGACCGCACGGATGGCCTCGAGCCGCGCCATGATGCCGGGCGAGGCGATCGGACATTCCTCGATCGAGACGATATGGTTGGTCTCGGCACGGTTGAAGCCGAGCAGGAAATCCTTTTCCGTCTTGCGGGCCGAAAAGACCGTCCGCCGCCGCTCACCGGCCTGCGCGACGACAAGTTCGCCCACCTCCGGCGTGAGACCCTTGGATTTCAGCGCCTCGACCACCAGTTCACGTTTGAAGGTCCGATAGGGGGCATCGGCCAGGTGCTGGAGCGAACAGCCGCCGCAGGCGTCCCGATCGGGGTCGAAATGGCGACAGAGCGGGGCGATGCGGTCCGGCGAAGCTTGCCCGATCGACATCAACGAGCCATGGCTGCCGTTGCGGGCGATCGCCACCGTCTCGCCCGGCAGCGCATGCGGCACGTAGATGGGCCCCTGGTCGCTTTCCGCAATGCCATGGCCCTGCGCTCCGAGCCGGGTGATCTTGACTGTTTCTGTGCTCATTCTGCTTTTTTTCCTGCGAGCAGGAATTCCTCGTTGCCGTCACCGCCTGAAATCGGAGAGGGAATGAGGCCGAGGCTCATCCAGCCCATGTCCTCCGTAAGCCAGCGCTCCAGCTCGGCCGCTACCTGCGGCGCCGTCTCGGGCTCCCGCAGCAGGCCTCCCTTGCCGACCGCGTCCCGTCCCGCTTCGAATTGCGGCTTGACGAGAAGCACGCATATGGCCCCCGGCATGGCAAGGTTCAATGCCGGCGGCAGGGCGAGCTTCAGCGAAATGAACGACACGTCAGAGACGATGAAATCGATCACCTGGCCGTCGATGTCGTCCGCGGTGAGATTGCGCGCGTTCAGCCCCTCTATGTTCGTCACGCGCTGGTCGGTGGCAATCTTCTCGTGCATCTGACTATGGCCGACGTCGAGCGCCGTGACATGGAAGGCCCCGCGTTCGAGCAATACCTGGGTGAAGCCGCCCGTGGAGGCCCCCACGTCGAGGCAATTCCTGCCACGCGGATCGAGTGCGAAATGATCGAGCGCCGCGACCAACTTCAGCGCCGCCCGGGATACGTAACCCTTGGCAGGATCATCGACAGCGATCGTCGCGTGCGGCGAGAGCAGTTGACCGGGTTTGGTCACCACCTGGCCGTTCACCGTAACCGTGCCGCGCGCAATTGCATCGCGCGCCCGGGAGCGGCTGTCGAACAGTCGAAGGGACACCAGGAGTTGGTCGAGGCGTTGGTTTTCTACGGTTTTGGACATGGTGCTATGTCAATGCCCGCCCCGCGGGGTGCTGGCAAGACCATTGCCTATGAAAACTTTGGGGGCAGCTCAACGCAATTTTAATCGACTTGCGGTTTTCTGCAGATGGAGGAGACGCCCAGGCTGTGTCATCCGGAAAAAGCGAAAGTCGTCATGTCACTGAAAAATCTTTCCCTCAATAAAAAGCTGATCATTACCTTCGTGGCTCTGATGTCGGTCTGCCTGCTCGCTTCGGCGGGCGTCTATTGGCAGTCCTTGAGGTCGAACCGCGCCTCCGTGCAGCAGATTGCTGCGCAGGAAATCATGATGAATGTGGATGCGGCGCTCGAAGCGATGCTTGAGCAGGCCGTCAACCAGCGCGGCTTCCTGCTCTTCAAGAGCGACAGCACCTACAAGGACGTGTTCGCCAACCGCGAGAAGATGATCGCTGCGATCGACGCTGCCAAGAAGCCGGCGGCCGGTATGCCGGATCTCCTTGCATCGCTGGATGCCATGCGTGCCACGGCCGACGTCTTCCACACCCAGTTGACCGAGCCCCAGCTTGCTGCGCGCAAGAATACCGACATGCCGATCGACCAGGTGATCGAGATCGGCCGCAACCAGGCCAAGGGCCAGCTCGACGGCTTCCGGGATGCAGCGGCCAAGATCAAGAAACAGGCAATGGACCTGACGGCGGGTACACGCCATGAGCAGGCCGACGCCTTTGGCGACCTGCTGATGGCGCTGCTCGTAGGCGGCGGCCTTGCCGGCGCGATCGCGGTAGCGCTCGTCTGGGCGCTGTCACGGGCGATCGTTACGCCGATCGTCGGCATGACCGAAGCCATGACCTCGCTCGCAGGTGGCAACCATAACATCGACGTCCCCGCCCTTGATCGTGGTGACGAGGTGGGCCTGATGGCCAAGGCCGTCGCAGTCTTCAAGAATGCGGCCATCGAAAAGCAGCGGCTTGCCCATGACACCGATGCGCTGCGCGAAACCAACGAGCGCGAGCGTCTCGCAAACGACGCACAGAAGGCCAAGGAAGCCGCCGAGATCGAGTTCGCGATGGACTCGCTCGCTG
Organism: Neorhizobium alkalisoli; assembly: GCF_002968635.1. Classification (GTDB taxonomy): domain Bacteria; phylum Pseudomonadota; class Alphaproteobacteria; order Rhizobiales; family Rhizobiaceae; genus Neorhizobium; species Neorhizobium alkalisoli. Next base: position 539,171 of record NZ_PVBN01000001.1, read on the forward strand.
CGGGTCTCGCGAGCCTCGCCAATGGCGATGTCGCCTATCGACTCGACAAGCCGTTCTCCGGACGTCTGGACCGGCTGCGGACCGATTTCAACCAGGCGCTCGAAAAGCTCCAGGCTGCGCTGCGCGCGGTTGGTGACAATGCATCGGCAATCAGCGCCGGAGCCGTCGAAATCCGTGCCGCTGCCGACGACCTCGGCCGCCGTACCGAACAACAGGCCGCTTCCGTCGAGGAAACCGCGGCTGCACTCGAAGAGGTGACGACGACCGTCAAGGAATCGGCTCGTCGTGCTGAAGATGTCGGTCAGCGTGTACAGCGCGCCCGCGTCGGTGCCGAGAAGTCGGGCGAAGTGGTTCGCCGCGCCGTCTCCGCCATGGAACAGATCGCCAAGTCCTCCGGCGAGATCAGCAACATCATCAGCGTCATCGATGACATCGCGTTCCAGACCAACCTGCTTGCCCTGAACGCCGGCGTCGAAGCGGCCCGTGCGGGCGATGCGGGCAAGGGCTTTGCCGTCGTCGCGCAGGAAGTCCGCGAACTTGCCCAGCGTTCCGCCAACGCTGCGAAGGAGATCAAGTCGCTCATCACCACCTCCAGCCAGCAGGTCGATGCCGGCGTGGCTCTGGTCGGCGAAACCGGTCAGGCACTCGAGGCAATTGTCGGTGAAGTGCAGCAGATCAACGAGCATCTGAGCGCGATCGTCATCTCCACCCGCGAGCAGTCCACCGGGTTGCAGGAGATCAACACCTCCGTCAACACCATGGACCAGGGCACGCAGCAGAATGCTGCCATGGTGGAAGAGCAGACTGCCGCGAGCCATAAGCTCGCGCATGAAGCCGAGGCGTTGGATGCACTCCTGAAGCAGTTCAATCTCGGCGGGCCGTCCACGGGCCGCATTGCACGGCCGGTGACCGCTTCGGCGGAAGCCCGCCCAGCGGCATCGCCCGTCAACGCGCTGCGTTCGACGGTCGCCCGCGCCTTCTCCGGCAAGACCGCGACCGCAGCCGCCGTGAAAGAAGACTGGTCGGAATTCTGATCCGTCCAGCGCGCTTATATTGCCAAGGCAGGCCGGAATGAGTTCCGGCCTGCCTTTTCTGCTTCAAGGTTCCAGTCTATCGTCCGTCCCAACCAGGCTGGAGGGACGAAAATGCGGTGGACCTTGTTATTGGGCGGGCTTTTGCTTGCCTCCAATCCGGTATTCGCCAATGATACGACCGCCGAACTGACGACCGGCGGGCTCATCTATTCGCAGACCTCCGAAGTGACGATGGAGGAGGAAAACCTCTACATTTCCCGGGAAGAGGTTCTGGTGGACTATGTCTTCAGGAATGCCGGCAAGTCGGATTTCGAAAGCATCATCGCCTTTCCCATGCCGGATGTCGTGGGCGGTTCTCAAAGCGATATCGCTTACGGTGATCCCGAGAGCGACAACTTCCTCGGATTTTCCGTCGTTCAGGATGGCAGGCAGATCACGCCGCAATTGCAGCAGCGGGTGATCGCGATGGGCATAGATCGCACCGAGGAACTGCTGGCGCAGCAAGTTCCGCTTCTGCCCTATAGCGAAAAGACGGGTGTCGCGCTCAAGAACCTGCCCGAGGACGTCAAGAAACGCTGGATCTCCGAAGGCTTGGTCTATGTCGATCGCTACGATGCCGGAAAGGGTTGGCAAGAGGATCTGCGGCCGGTCTGGACGCTGCGTTCGGTCTATTGGTGGAAAACGACGTTTCCCGCCGGAAAACCGGTGCGCGTCAGCCACCGCTACAAGCCGAGCGTCGGCGGCACGGTTGCCATGAGCTTCATCGAGGGCGGCAAGCCGGGCTTCAACCACGCGACTTACACCGATCGCTATTGCCTCGATGCAGGCTTCATGAAGACTGCCGCCAAGCTTGAAGCGGCCGCCGGCAAGTCCGGGCCGCACTATACCGAACAGTAGGTGTCGTACATTCTCACCACCGGCGCTAACTGGAATGGGCCGATCGGCAAGTTCAAGCTGACGGTCGACAAGGGCCGCCCGCAGGACTACGTCAGCTTCTGCGGCAATGGCGTGAAGAAGGTCGGTCCCACGACCTTCGAGATGACAGCGACCGACTTCTACCCGGAGAAGGATCTGCACATCCTGTTTCTGATCGCGGGGGATCAGTAAAGTTTTGATGAGCGGGCGTGAGCCATTGGCGACTTGCCGGAGGGGCCGACGAAGAGCATGATCGGCGCGTGGAGACTGCGGGAAGCCAGTCATGCGCCGTCCTGTCCATCGTTTTGACCTCCTGACGATCATCCTGCACTGGCTGATCGCTATCCTCATTCTCGGCCTGATCGCGCTTGGCGTCGTCATGACCAGGCCATCTATCGACCCGGTCCTGCAGTTCTCGCTTTTCCAGTGGCACAAGTCGCTCGGCATGCTGGCGCTGCTGTTTGCAGTCGTAAGGTTCGTTTACTCGGTGATCTGGGTGCGCGTCCGGCCGGTTGGCGGCATGAAGCCGTTCGAGCATCTGTTGGCAAAGATCACGCACGGTATTCTCCTGGCCCTGACGATCCTGGTCCCGCTGGCCGGCTGGCTGATCGCTTCGGTCTCCCCGCTGGAGATCCCCACTTTTGCCTTCAATCTGATTGTCGTTCCGCATCTGCCGGTTCCGAAATCCGATGCAGCAGAGATCTGGTGGGTGACCGCTCATGCCGTGCTCGCCTATTCCACTCTGGCGCTGGTATTCCTGCATTCGAGCGCATCGCTCTATCACCACTACTGGCGACGCGATGACGTCCTGACCCGCATGCTGAACAGAGAACGCCGATTGATCGAGCCATCAGCCAAGGAGCCGACATCATGATCCGGCACGCCTTTCTTGTATGCCTGATGTTCGCTGCATCCCTGGCGCCAGCCGCACGCGCCGCCGAGCTTCCAAGTCTCGCCGAAGCAGCAGGGCGCTATGCCATTTCCTCAGGTTCGATCATCGCATTCCGCGTCGATCAGGTGGGAGGCGGGGGGATCCGCGGCAGGTTCGGCAAGTTTTCCGGCACCTTCAACCTGAAGGCCGGGGACCTGGCCCATTCGACGGTCAACTTCGATCTGAAGCCGGAAAGCGTCAGCACCGGTCAGGACCGCGTCGATGCGTTCCTCCGGTCAGGCGCGGTTTTCGATTCCGGCCACTTCGATACGATCTCTTTCCGCTCGGATCGGGTGGAGCAGACGGGGCAGGACAGCGCTCGCATTACCGGAACGTTGACCGCAAAGGGACGCAGTGCGTCCGAGAGCTTCGACGTGAAGCTCACCGCCTGGAGCGGACGGAGGATCGCCTTCAACGTCAGCGGCAGGATTTTCCGTTCTCGCTATGCGATGGATGTCGGAACGCCGATCTATTCCAATGTCGTTCAGTTCGACATGACGATCGAAGGACGGCGCGGGTGAAAGGGCTCAACCCGCGAATCCGACGCCTATCCTGGTCTGTCCCAGCGCGCTGAAGACGGTGGAGACGATACCGGCGCGGTCGAGACCGGCCTTGGCGTACATGGCGTCCGGGCTCGCCTGTTCCATCCAGATATCCGGCAGAACCATGGAGCGGATCTTCAGGCCGTTGTCGAGCAAGCCTTCGGTGGCGAGGAACTGCAGCACGTGACTGCCGAAGCCGCCAACGGCACCTTCCTCTATGGTGATCAGCACCTCGTGATGACGGGCGAGCTGACGGATCAGGTCATGGTCGAGCGGCTTGGCGAAACGCGCATCCGCCACGGTGGTGGAAAGGCCGGCTGCGTCAAGGTCTTCTGCCGCCAGCAGACAGTCCTTGAGCCGCGTGCCGAAGGAAAGGATGGCAACCTTCGAGCCCTGCTTCACCACACGGCCCTTGCCGATTTCGAGGATCTGACCACGCTCCGGCAATTCGACGCCGACGCCTTCGCCGCGCGGATAACGGAACGAGATCGGGCCCTGATCGTAAGCTGCGGCAGTGCGCACCATGTGCTTCAGTTCCGCCTCGTCTGCGGCGGCCATCACCACCATGCCGGGCAGGGTGGCTAGGAAAGTGGTGTCGAAGGAGCCCGCATGGGTCGGCCCGTCGGCGCCGACGAAACCGGCACGGTCGATCGGGAAGCGGACGGGAAGACCCTGGATTGCCACATCATGCACGACCTGATCGTAACCGCGCTGCAGGAAGGTCGAATAAAGGGCACAGAACGGCCTGTAGCCCTCCGCCGCAAGACCGGCCGCGAAGGTCACCGCATGCTGCTCGGCGATGCCGACATCGAAGGTACGCGAGGGAAAGGCTTCTGCAAATTTGTCGATGCCGGTACCGTTCGGCATGGCGGCGGTGATGCCGACGATCTTCTCGTCGAACCCAGCTTCCTGCACCAGTGCTTCGCCGAAGACGCTCGTATAGCTCGGCGCATTCGGCTTTGATTTTGCCTGCGCGCCGGTGATGACATCGAACTTGTTGACGCCATGATACTTGTCGGCTGCGGCTTCCGCCGGGGCATAGCCCTTGCCCTTCTGCGTGCAGACATGGATCAGTACGGGACCGCGGGCGTTGTCGCGCACGTTGCGCAGCACCGGCAGAAGATGGTCGAAGGAGTGACCGTCGATCGGGCCGATATGGTAGAAGCCCATCTCCTCGAACATGGTGCCGCCCGTGACATAGCCGCGAGCATGCTCGACGGCCCGGGTGATCGCCCGGTCGATACGGCCTCCGAGATAGGCGGTCAGTTTCTTGCCGAGGTCGCGGAAGCCCATATAGGTGCGGCCCGAGGCGAGCCGCGCGAGGTACGCGCTCATCGCGCCGGTCGGCGGCGCGATCGACATGTCGTTGTCGTTGAGGATGACGATCAGCCGGGCGTCCAGCGCGCCGGCATTGTTGAGAGCCTCATAGGCCATGCCAGCCGACATCGCGCCATCGCCGATGACAGAAATGACGTTGCGCTTCGACTTCGAGAGATCGGCCGCAACCGCCATGCCGAGGCCGGCGGAAATCGAGGTGGACGAGTGCGCTGCCCCGAACGGATCGTATTCGCTTTCGGCGCGCCGCGTGAAGCCCGAAAGTCCGTTTTCCTGGCGCAGCGTCCGGATACGCTCGCGCCGGCCGGTCAGGATCTTGTGCGGATAACATTGGTGTCCGACATCGAAGATCAGCCGGTCATCCGGTGTGTTGAATACCTTGTGGATCGCGATGGTCAGCTCCACGACACCGAGACCCGCGCCGAGATGCCCCCCGGTCCGCGACACCGCATCGATCATCTCATCGCGCACTTCACGGGCAAGCTGCGGCAGGTCGCGGTCATCGATCTCGCGAAGATCAGCGGGAAGCATGACCTTGTCGAGCAACGGCGTGATGGGCGTTGATGTCACAGGGGCTGGCCTTTTCTGCTCTTGTCCGGAAGTCTGCCTTCCACAAGATGAGAAGAAAACAGGCTTTTTCAAGTTGTTCAAACCCCGGTTCTAACCGATTTTAACCCGTCGGCAAGGGGACAAACTCCTCCTCGTCACCCGGCACGATGTCAAAACGGCCGCTACGCCATTCCTCTTTCGCCTTTTCAATTCGCTCTTTCGAGGAGGAAACGAAGTTCCACCAGATATGGCGCTTGGAATTGAGAGCGGCGCCGCCGAACAACATCAGGTGACAGCCCTGAGAGCCGCCTTCGAGCGTGATCGGGTCGCCGGGACGGAAGACGAGGAGCTGGTCGGCCGCGAACCGGTCGCCCGCGACGACAAGCTCGCCGGACAGGATGTAGATGGCTCTTTCCTCGTGCGCGGCGGCGAAGGGGAAGCGCCGGCCTGCCTCCAGCCGCAGGTCGACATAGAGCGTATCTGTAAAAGTCGAGACCGGAGAGCCGAGCCCTTCGAACGAACCGATCACCACCCGCCCCTTGGCGCCGTCCACGTCGATCAGGGGCATGGCTTCTTTGTCGGTATGGGCAAAGGCCGGATCGATCTCCTCCTTGTCGTCCGGCAGAGCCAGCCAGGTCTGCAGGCCGGACACCGAGAGCGGATGGCCGCGCAGGTTTTCCGGCGTGCGCTCGGAATGAACGATGCCGCGACCGGCTGTCATCAGGTTGATGTCGCCGGGGCGGATGACGAGTTCGGTGCCGAGGCTGTCGCGGTGCTTGATCTCGCCGTCGAAGAGGTAGGTAACGGTCGAAAGCCCGATATGCGGGTGCGGTTTGACGTCCAGAGCCTCGTCGGCGCGCAGCAGCGCAGGTCCCATCCGGTCGAAGAAGATGAACGGTCCTACCAGCCGCCGCTGCCGGGTCGGCAGGGCACGCCTGACGGCGAAGCCGCCAATATCGCTGGATCGCGGGATGATCAGGTTCTCGATTGCGTCGCAGGCAAAGGCGTCGCCCGCAACCGGGTCTGTTCCGGGAAAAAAGGACATGGGCTGATCTCCGTCTCGATTGACGGAGAACCTAGTCCGATATCGAGGGTTCGAACAGCCGGAACCGGAGAAACAGTGTGTTTGTCATCCCACGGTCTGGTTCAGCCGAATCGCCCGCCGATGAGGCGGCTCCACTGCTCGCCCGCCAGTCCGTTCAGGAAGCTGTCGCCAGACTGGATGGCCTGCCTGATGTGAGGATCCCGACAATGAAGCACGCTTGATGCGCTGTTGATGAATGCAATCCGCTTGCCGAGCATCGCCTCCATCAGGAAGGGCTGCGTTCGCCCGCGCACCGCGCTTGCGCCCTTCATCGCTGCATGCGCGACTGCCGCATCCAGCACCGTCTCTTCATACCCATGAGCGGCAAGCATTTGAATGATCCGGGCGGTCATCTGTGGGCGCCAGTGGTAGAAGAAGCCTCCGACAGGCTCCTCCACGCGATTGAGAACCGCGCAAAAAGCCGGATGCCCAAACTCGGGTTTCTCCAACGCTTTCGAAATCACCCGCAAGACCTCCTCGTGAGACCAGCCCGGTCTCAGGAGAAAGCGTTCCGTCATCATTGCAAAAAGATCTGCAAAGGCCTCATGGTCGATTTCCCGTATGGAAATCCCACCCTTTGTAAGCGGCTTCGCCGAAACACCAAGCCAGCGCAGCCGGTCGGGGGACATGCGGCGCTGGAAGAGATTGTCGGTATGAGACGCGAACCGCTTGAAAAGGCCGAGTCTTGGGTAACGGCTCCCGGCATTCTCCAGCGCGAAGGCGGCCGGCCGGATGACGCGGATCCAGTCGAGACTGTAGGATGGCAAGGCAATTCCACCGAGGTGTTTCCACATCCGCATCGAGACTTCGCTGGCGGTTTCGCTGAAAGAGAAATCCTGCGGGCCGTTCAAGGCCGTCTTGAGGATCTTTGCCCCCGCGAGTGGATCGCCCGAGCGCTCGTCGACCATGATGGAACTCAGGAGCGCCGCTCTGACAGGTCGACCACCGAGCTGCATGGGCAGAACATGCCGTCCTACAAATCCGGAAATTTCCCCGCCTTCGGCAACGTGGACGAGAGAGGGAAGGTCCGCTGCGCAGGCGTCATCCTCGATGTAGAGTTGCCCGAGATAATCGACGAAATCAGGTGAGGGGGCGTCGTCCGACCTGCGGAATATGCGCTGGAACAGATCGGCCACGACCGGAATATCGGTGACTGTCAGCGGACGTGTATGACCCATCCAGTTTCTCGCGGGTTCGGCCGGCATCCGATCGGCCGCAACCCGCTGTGGGCAGCCGGCGCGTCCTCACCGTGTTGGCAAAGCCGTTGATAGCGCCATTAGGTAAAAAGAGGTTCAAGCGGGAAGCTAAACCTTTAAAGAACTGGTTCTTTTCAGAGCGGCTTCAGATGCGCCTCTCACGGACAGGGCGAAAGAACTGCCGCATCTCCAGACGCCTCGCCGATCGTGAGGCAGCCGCCCTCGTGGCAGAGCAACCATCCGCCGTTCGTCGCGCCGGATCCCGCGAGCGAAAGACGCGGCTGCGGCGGCAGTGCCGGATGCCACACCCACCAGCCGTTCCGCAGTCTGGCGTCCGGTCCCGGTTCCATCCCGGCGCCGGAACCTTTGACTGCAGCTTCACGAATTTCCAGTCCCTTCGGCGTCACCGCCCAAGTTTCCCGCCATTCCGTCTTCTGCACGGAGTGGCTCCAGGACAGCGTGAAAAGCGAGACGGCAAGCGTAGCCGTCTTGCTCGCTGCAATGATGCAGAGGCTCATGTAAGCGCTGATGCGGTAGGCGCGTTGCGGGTCCGCCACCAATGCCAGCCGATCCAGAAAACGGTGATCGCCCAGCCGATCTCGTCGGTCCATGGCAGCGCCAGCACCAGCAGGACGCCGGCGAGGAAGGCGAGCACCCGTTCCCAGATCGCCAGCCGCGCAAAAAGGAACCCGACGACGCAGGCGCCCCAGAGTACGATGCCGACGCAGGCCTTGGTGAAGACGTAAGCGACTTCGCCCCAATAGCCGACATAAGCGGAAAGCGGACCGGGATCCTGCAGCATCAAGGCTGGCGTATAGACCGCCATGAAAGGCACGACATAACCGGCAATCGCGAGCTTGGTGGCCGCCCAGCCGATCTTCTGGCCGGAGACCTTGGCGATCGGCGCCGCCGCGAAGGCGGCAAGCGCCACCGGCGGGGTCAGGTCCGCCATGATGCCGAAATAGAAGACGAACATGTGGCTGACGATCAGCGGCACACCGAGTTCGAGCAGCGCCGGGCCGGCAAGCGAGGAGGTGATGATGTAGTTCGGGATGGTCGGGATACCCATGCCGAGAATAAGGCAGGTGATCATCGTCAGGATGAGCGAGATGAACAGGTTGTCCTTGCCGATCTCGATGATCGCCCCGATCAGCATCGAGGCAATTCCGGTGAGCGTCAGCGTGCCGATGACGATGCCGACGATGGCGCAGGCAATCCCGACCGGCAGCGCGTTCTTGGCGCCTTCCGCGAGCGAATCGACACAGATCATCAGCGTCTCGCGGCCGCCCTTGAAGAAAAGGCAGGCGGCGATCAGCAGCACGAGCAGGCCGGCCAGGAAGGTGACGCCGAATTCGAAGAAGCTGGCAGAAGCGATGCCGACCGCCAACCAGAAGACGATGCGGAAGGCGGTCGGGCCGATCAGAGCCGCAATCGGCGTCGCCAGGATGAGAACGATGGTGAGCGCAAGGCCCATGGTGCCGGCGAAGATCGGGGTATAGCCGGCAAACAGGAGATAGACGAGGGCGGCAAGCGGCAGGATCAGCGGCCAGTGCTGCTTGATGGCGCCCCAGGCGCTCGGCAGCTCGCTTTCGTCCATGCCGCGCAGGCCCGCCTTGCCGGCTTCCAGATGCACCTGCCAGAAGCAGGCGCCGAAATAGAGGGCCGCTGGAATGATCGCGGCCTTCACGACTTCCGCGTAGGGGATGTTGAGCGTCTCGGCCATGATGAAGGCGACCGCCCCCATCACCGGCGGCATGATCTGTCCGCCCATCGAGGATGTTGCCTCGACGCCGCCGGCAAAGGCCGATTTGAATCCGAAGCGCTTCATCAGCGGAATGGTGAACTGGCCGGACGCAACGACATTCGCAACGCCGGATCCCGAAATCGTCCCCATCAGCGCCGATGAGAGCACGCAGACCTGAGCCGGGCCGCCGCGCCAGGCGCCGACGAGCCCGAGCGCCACGTCGTTGAAGAGCGCGATCATTCCCGCCCGCTCGAGGAACGCGGCAAACACCACGAAGATGAAGATGTAGGCGGCCGAGACATAGACGGGCGTGCCGTATATCCCTTCCGTGCCATAGGCGAAATAGTCGATGATCTGGTCGAAGAAATAACCGCGTGTCTGCAACGCGCCTGGCGCATATTGGCCCAGGAAGCAGTAGGCGAGGAAGACGCCGCACATGATCGTCAGCGGCAGCCCCATCAACTGGCGGGCGCCTTCGAAAACGACCACGATCAGCACTGTGCCCACCACGAGGTCGGTGGTCGTCAGAAAACCGCTGCGCTGCAGGAGCGGCGCATATTCCACCCAGTTGTAGATGCCGGTGGCAAATCCCAGGATTCCGAGCAGCCAGAACCAGCTCCTGCCGACTGTCGTCTTGGCGCGAAGCTGCGCAAGCAGGCCGAAACCGAGCAGCAGAAGAAAGGCCACATGCATCGCGCGAATGACCTGGCTCGGCAGGATTGCATAGGCGGCGGTGATCAGCTGGAAGGCGGAAAAAGCAAGAGCGATCCCGAAGGTGATCTTGGCGCCCAGGCCTTCCCCCCAGCCCGCCGGCAGCCCCTCGATGGGCTCTTCGGCACTCTGCGGCGTCATCGGATGATGCATTGCGGATTCGGACATTTTTGCTCCGGGATCGCTTTGGTCTTTGAAAATCCCCCTCTGGCCTGCTGGCCATCTCCCCCACAGGGGGGAGAGGACTCGCAGCACCCTCCATGCTCTATTCGGCGGAGGGGTACGGCAGGCTAAACCCCTCCCCCTTGTGGGGAGGGGTTGGAGAGGGGACTTGCAAGGAACACGGACTGCGTGCTCGTTACTTCATCAATCCCGCTTCCTTGTAATACCGCTCAGCACCCGGATGTAGCGGCACCGGCATGCCGTCGAGCGCCTTCTTCGCGTCGATCGCCTTGGCTGCCGCGTGGGCGGCGGTCAGCTTCGGCAGGTTTTCGAAGAGCAGCTTGGTCATCTGATAGACAGTTTCGTCGGAGACGCCGGAATGGGTGATCAGGAAGTTGCCGACAGCCGCCGTTTCCACCTCCGCCGTCTGGCCTTCATAGGTCCCGGCCGGGATTTTCACCGACACGTAAGGTGCGCCGATCTTGTCCACCTCGGCCTTCGGGATCGCCACCACGTTGATCTTCACCGAGGTTGCAAGGTCGCGGATCGATGCGACGCCGAGCCCGGCGGACTGAAGCGTGGCGTCGAGCTGGCGGTTCTTGATGAGCTCGACCGATTCAGCAAATGGCAGGTATTCGGTCTTGCCGAGATCCTTGTAGGACATGCCGGCGGCCGAAAAGATGGCGCGGGCATTGAGTTCGGTTCCCGAGGCGGGGGCACCGACGGACAGGCTCTTGCCCTTGAGATCGGCAAGCGTCTTCACGCCTGAATCGGCGCTGGCGACCACCTGAATGTAATTGGGATAGATGGCAGCGATGCCGCGCAGCTTGTCCAGCTTGGCGGGAAAGCCCGCTTCCTTGTTGCCCTTCCAGGCTTCCTGAACGGAATCCCCCAGCGAGAAGGCGATCTCGCCGCGTCCGGCCTGAAGCAGGTTGAGGTTCTCGACCGACGCCTTGGTAGCCTGCACCTGCGTGCGGGAGCCCTTGATGCCCTGGCCGTATATCTCAGAAAGCGCGACGCCGAGCGGGTAATACACGCCGGAGGTGCCGCCGGTCAGTACGTTGATGAATTCGGCAGCCTTCGCGCCGCCAGCCGAAAGGACCGTCGACACCGCCATCGTTGCGGCAAACATCAGATTGATTTTACTGGATTTCACACCAAGCGTCACGATTGTCTCCTCCCAAAGCAACCATTCAGATGGCGGCTATCATGGGGAGGTGGTCATGGAGCGTCAATCGGTTTGTGGCGCGATCGTGGCGATGGTCGTAAGACTTTGGTTGTACTCGCCGTTCGCCCCTTGAAGCCTACTCGCCGTCGAGCGGCTCGACGCCTTGCGGCTTGCCGGCGCGGTCCAGGCGGATCTTCTCGATGCGGTTTTCCGCCGCAGTCAGCAGCTTCTCGCAGTGTTTCTTCAGGGCTTCGCCGCGCTCGTAGATGGCGATCGATTCATCGAGCGCCACGTCGCCGCGTTCGAGCCGCGCAACGATGCTTTCGAGCTCAGCCACCGCCTTTTCGAAGGAATAGCCGCTCACATCGACGGTCTCGTTGCTCTCGGTCATTTCTATCCCCTCATCAGTCTGCAGATATGCATGCCGGCCGATTCGGCCAGCCCTTCGAGATCATAGCCGCCCTCCAGCAGGCTTACGACCCGGTTGTTCGCGTATTTGCCGGCGATTTCCATCAGCCGCCCTGTTGCCCAGTCGAAATCGTCGCCGACGAGGTTGATCTGCGCCAGAGGATCGCGGTGGTGGGCATCGAAGCCCGCTGAAATCAGGATGAAATCGGGGCGAAAATTTTCGAGCGCCGGCAGCACGCGGCTCTTGAAGGCCTCGCGGAAGTGTTCGCTGCCGGTGTCGGGCGAGAGCGGAGCATTGACGATATTGCCATCCTTGCCGCTTTCGTCCTTGGCGCCGGTGCCGGGATAAAGCGGCATCTGATGCGTCGAGCAGAACAGCACCGAAGGGTCGTCCCAGAAGATGTCCTGTGTGCCGTTGCCGTGATGCACATCCCAGTCGACGATTGCGACCCGTTCCAGCCCATATTTCTGCTGCGCATGCCGTGCTGCTATAGCGACATTGTTGAATAGGCAGAAGCCCATATACTTGTCTTTTTCGGCGTGGTGGCCCGGAGGACGCGCCGCGACGAAGGCATTGTCCACCTTGCCGGTAAGCACGTCATCGACGGCGGCCATGGCTCCGCCGATGCCCGTCAGCGCCGCCTGCAGGCTTTTCGGCCCGACATAGGTGTCCGCCTCGATCTGGCGAATGGTGTCCTCCTCGGGAATTTCCCGCATCACGGCGCGCAGGTAGTTTTCCGGATGGACGAGCAGGACGTTATCCTCGTTCGCTTGGGGAGCCTGCTTGCGATCCAGTTTTTCGAAGTTCGGATGCTGCAGGGCGATCGCCAGCGACCGCAACCGGTCGGCGCGTTCGGGATGCCCCTCGGGAGTGCGGTGTTCGAGGAAGATGTCGTGTTCGTAAAGGCGCGTGGTCATGTGGCGGCCTCATGAGGTTGTCTGCCCGACATGGCGCAGATGGTGTGATTTTTCAAGCATGCTCCTTTTGCCTCGGAGCTTGTCTCGCACGAAAGAATGGTCTTACATGGGGATGCAACCGAGGAGGCAAGGTGGCCAAGGACACAGTAAAATCGCAGGAATTCCGGGTGCCCTTTCGCGATGTGGACATGAATGGGGAGATGTTCCGTGCGGCCTATGTCGTTCGCGCGGAGGAAGCGGTCACCGAGTTCTGGCGCCGCCGCAAGCCGCAGAAGGACGATCCTTTCTTCGCAATCGGCAAGATCACCTGTACGTTCCACGCCGCTTTGAAGTTTGGCGATCTTGTGCAGACTCATGTGGGTGTGAGCAAGATCGGCGGAAAATCGGCGGGCTTCCTGGTGCATATGTTGCGCGGCGAAGAAGCAGTGGCAGAGGCTGAAGTCGTCTGGATTGCCTGCGATCCCCGTAGCAAGGAGCCGGTCGCGCTTCCGGAAGACCTGCGCGACTGGCTCTACGGTTTTCTGGATTGATCAGGCCCGCTGCGGCAGCAGCGGATAGCCGACCATTACGGCGCGGCCTGCAAGCGCTGCGATCACGGCCTTGAAGCAATCGCCCGGAATGAAGGCAAGCGATCCGAGGAAAGCCTTGGAAAAACCAAGCCCGGTGACGAGCGCCAGATAAGTGATGCCGAAAGCATAGAGCACCGCGACGCCGCCGATCAGAGCGGCCAGGAAGAAATTCACGCCCTGGACGAAGCCGGTTTGGCTCCGGTCGACGAAATGTTCGGCGATGTAGCCGGTCACGAAAGCCGCGAAGACCCAGCCGATGAGGTAGCCGGTGGTCGGTGCGGCGAAGACCGCAAGGCCGCCGCGACCTCCGGAGAGCACCGGCAGGCCGATCGCGGCAAGCAGGAGAACCAGAAGCACGGCCACGGTACCGCGCTTGGAACCGAGCACCACGCCCGCAAGCATGACGCCAAGCGATTGAGCGGTGATTGGCACCGGAATGAAACCGAGCGTGATGGGCGGAAGCAATCCGAGCGCTACAATGATTGCGGCAAACAGGGCTGCCAGAACGAGATCACGAGTGGTCATGGTTTGCGATTCCTTAATTCCGGATGACGGATCATTTCTGCGCACGAATGCCCCGGGCGTCAATGGCTGCGGCGATCTCGTCGGCATTCTTGAGCGTCAGAATGATCAGCGGGACCGCGAGCGTCAATATGCGAGGCTTCAAGCCGCGGGCCCGATGAGCGTCCTTGATAGCACGGTAGCGGTCCAGGATTTCCGGCACGAAACGGATAACCAGGCCGATCGACAGGCCGATATCGGCGGCCTTGACCAGGCCGAGCCGTTCTAGAGGCCGGGCGGCGAGCGTGATTTCGTCGATGAAATCGCCGATCCCGGTTGTGGCCGTCACCGCCGCTGCCAGGAGCATCAGGCTTGTCAGCCGAAGGAGTACGGTTGCAGCCTCTTCAGCAGAGCCGACGAGCAGGGTGAACAGGGCAACGACCGCAATGGTCAGGAAGATCGGCCGGAGGCGGGCGAGCGAGTGACGCAGGCCGATGCCGAGCGACGCATATATCGCGGCACTTATCAGTGCGGCCACCGCCAGCGGCGGGATCGACCTGAAGAAGAACAGTGCGATGCCTGCAGCTGCAAGGCCGAGAAGTTTTACGCGCGGCGGAAGCCGATGCAGGACACTGTCGCCTTCCACGTAAAGCGTCTTCATCGGGCAAGCTCCCGGTAAAGCCTGATCGTGTCGGCAGGCGGACCATCGGCGGCAAGCCGGCCTTCGTGAAAAAGCAACATGCGGTCGAAATCTTCGACCAGTTCCAGATCATGGCTGATTACCATGATGTTTTCGTCCAGGCCTTCGATCGTGCGCCTCACCAACTCGCGGTTTTTCAGGTCAAGCTGGTTGGTGGGCTCGTCCATGATCAGGATATCGGGTTCCGTCGCCAGAACCGAGGCAAGCGCCGCCAGCTGCAATTCGCCCCCGGAAAGCTCATGAGCCCGGCGGGCGGCGAGATGGCCGATCCCGAAACGGTCAAGCACCGCATCCACGGCGGCGTCGCTCTCCTGTCTGGAGAGTTTTCGGCTCTTGAGGCCAAGAGCGATGTCTTCCTTCAGGATCGGCAGGATGATCTGGTTCTGGGGGTTCTGGAAGATGAAACCGGTTTCCGCCCGGACCTTTTCGCCGTGCTGGACGGTGTCGAAGCCGTTGACGACGACATAACCCGCCGACGGGGCGACCAGCCCGTTGATCATTCGGGCGAAGGTCGTCTTGCCGGAACCGTTGAGGCCGATGATCCCGATGCGCCGCTCGCTCAGCGAAAGGGTGAGGGGATGGAGGACGGTACGCCCTTCGAAACGCGCTTCTGCTTCCTCGAAACGAATATCCAAGCCGGTCCCTCGCTTTTCAGCGGTCTATAGACCGGAAAATGAGGAAGGGGAATTCGGAACCGAACGTGAACATTGAATCCGTCGCGATGGCATCCTAGTCTAACATCCATGGCGATTCTCATTCCGAACGATCAGGCCCGAAAGATATTCCTCGAACGGCAGCGGCTTTCCGAGCCGCCCGGGCGTGCTCTTACCAAGGCGGGGCTCCTGCAGCTCATCGATGATCTGGGCTTCGTGCAGGTCGACAGTATCGCGACCGTCGAGCGCGCCCATCACATGATCCTCTTTTCGCGCAACCAGACTTACAGGCGCGACCATCTGACTGCGCTCCTCGAGAAGGATCGCGAACTCTTCGAGCACTGGACGCACGATGCCTCGATCATCCCGTCGCGGATGTTTCGTTACTGGAAACATCGCTTCCGCCGTCGCGAGCCGGTCCTGGCGGAGCGATGGAGGAAATGGCACGGCGAGGGTTTCGATTCCGCCTTCGAAGACACCTTCCGGCATATCGCGGAGAATGGCGCGATCATGTCGCGGGACATGAAGGTCGAGGATCACAAGTCGGGCGGCTGGTGGAACTGGCATCCGAACAAGACGGCGCTCGAATACTACTGGCATATCGGAAAGCTCGCGATCGCCGGACGAGTGAACTTCCAGAAAGTTTATGACCTCGCTGAACGCGTCATTCCACCGCATCACCACGAGCCGGAGGTGAGCCACGAAGAGTTTATCGACTGGGCTTGCCGCACGGCACTCCAGAAACTCGGATTCGCGACATCCGGCGAGATTGCCGCTTTCTGGGATATCGTGACGCCCCAGGAAGCCAAGGGATGGGTTACGGACCATCGGGATGAGTTGACGGAGGTTCTGGTGGAACCCGCCGACGGCAGCAAGCCGCGGCCATCCTTTGCCTTTGCGGGATTTCCCGAAAATCTGGGCGATCTTCTCGAGCCGCCGGCCCGGGTGCGCGTGCTCAGCCCATTTGACCCGCTGCTGCGCAACCGAGACCGCGCGGAGCGTCTTTTCAATTTCTTCTACCGCATTGAAGTCTTCGTGCCGGAGCCGAAACGGCAATACGGCTATTATGTCTTCCCGCTGCTGGAGGGTGACCGGATGATCGGTCGGATCGACATGAAGGCCGACCGGAAATCGGATGTACTCGACGTGAAGCGCCTGTGGCTGGAAAAAGGCATTCGCCCGTCAGCTGGTCGGCTGGAAAAGCTAGAGGCTGAACTTCTCCGCGTCGCGCGCTTTGCCGGCGTGGAGAAGATCACGTATCAGCCAGGCTGGCGCGACTAGCTTCTCGCGCGACGCGTCAGCCTTTCCATCGCAGGAAGACGGTGGCGAGCGGCGGCAGCGTCAGCGGGATCGAAAATTCCTTTCCGTGTGAAGACTGCCTTTCGGTCCAGGCTTCCGTCTGTCCCAGATTGGCGCCGCCATAGAGACCGGCATCCGTGTTGAGGATGACTCCCCATCGCCCCTCCGCGGGTACGCCGACCCGGTAGCCGTGCCGCGGGACCGGCGTCATGTTCGACATGACGAGGATATGGGATGATCTGTCTGCGGTGCTGCGCAACATGCCGTAGATGGAGTTTTCCGAATCGTCGGCGACAGCCCATTCGAAGCCTTCGTGGTGCAGGTCGCTGTACTGCAGGGCTGGCTCCTGCGCATAGAGCCGGTTCAGGTCCGCGATCAGTTTCTGCACGCCGGCATGCTCGGGCCTGTCGAGCAGGTCCCAATGGAGCGAGCCGTCGTGGCTCCACTCGGTTTCCTGCGCGATCTCGCAGCCCATGAACAGCAGCTTCTTTCCCGGATGCCCCCACATGAACCCGTAATAGGCGCGGAGGTTTGCAAGCTTCTGCCAATGATCGCCCGGCATTTTCCCGAGCAGCGAGCCTTTGCCGTGCACGACCTCGTCGTGGGAGATCGGAAGCATGAAGCGTTCGGAATAGGCATAGATCATGCCGAAGGTCATCGCCCCGTAATGGTATTTGCGATAGATCGGATCGTCCTGCATGTAGTGCAGCGTGTCGTGCATCCAGCCCATGTTCCACTTGAAGTCGAAGCCGAGGCCTCCGTCTTCCGGCTTCTTCGTGACACCGGGCCAGGCCGTGGATTCCTCCGCCACGGTGAAGGCATGCGGGCAGCGGTTATGGATGATGCTGTTCAGGTGCTTGAAGAACTCGACGGATTCCAGGTTTTCCCGGCCCCCGTATTGGTTGGGCATCCATTCGCCTTCGTTGCGGCTGTAGTCCCGGTAGAGCATCGAGGCTACGGCGTCCACGCGCAGCCCGTCCACGTGGTAGTGTTCGAGCCATTCGAGTGCCGAGGCGATCAGAAAACCCTTCACCTCGTTGCGGCCGAGATTGTAGATGAGGGTATTCCAGTCCTTGTGGAAACCCTCGCGCGGATCCGCGTGTTCGTAAAGCGCGGTGCCGTCGAAGCGCGCGAGCCCCCAGACGTCGGTGGGGAAATGCGCCGGAACCCAGTCCAGGATGACCCCGATGCCGGCTTCGTGGCAACGGTCGATGAAATAGGCGAAATCCTCCGGAGTTCCGTAGCGGCCCGTCGGGGCAAACAGCCCGAGCGGCTGATATCCCCAGGATCCGCCGAACGGATGTTCCATGATCGGCAGCATTTCGATATGGGTGAAGCCGAGGTTTTGCACGTAGGGGACCAGCCGTTGGCTGAGCTCGACCCAGTCCAGTACCCGGTTATCCTCTTCGCTGACCCTTACCCATGAACCGAGATGCACCTCGTAAACGGAGATCGCGCCTTCGCCGGAACGGTCGGCGCGGCGCGCGCGCATCCATTCCTCGTCCGTCCAGCGGAATGGCTTTGACGACGCCACGATGGAGGCCGTCGAAGGCGCCGCCTCGCTGGCGCGGGCTACCGGATCTGCCTTCTGCGGCAGCAGATTGCCGTGCGCATCGACAAGTTCGAATTTATACCGTTCGCCATGGGTGAGGCGCGGGATAAAAAGCTCCCAAACGCCGGCTTGCGGACGAAGCCGCATCGGGTGACGGCGGCCGTCCCAGACATTGAAGTCGCCCACCACGGAGACGCGTTGGGCGTTCGGTGCCCAAACGGAAAAACGCACCCCGGCCACCCCTTCGACCTCCATTGGGATTGCGCCGAGCGTTCTGCCCAGGTCGTAGTGGGTACCCTGGCCGATCAGATGCAGGTCGAGATCGCCGAGCAGCAGGGGAAAAGCATAGGGGTCTTCCATTTCCTGGACCGTGTCCGGCCAGGCAATTCTGAAGAAATACGGAGCTGTGCTGCCGGTGACGCCGGCAAACAGACCACCCTCGTGGATGGATTCGAGTTGCGTCAGTATCTTGCCGGTCGCCGCTTCAACGACTTCCACCGCGACGGCTCCGGGCAGCAAGGCGCGGACGATCGTCAGATCGCCATACTGGTGACGGCCGAGAATGGAAAAGGGATCGCCATGCCGACCTTCCACCAGGGCCTGCAGGCCCTCGCGGACCGTGCCGATCATCAGGTCTGTACGCTCGTATCTCATCAGGCGTTCTCCAGAAGTCTTGACGCGATTGCCGAGAAGCCGGCAAGCGGAAGAGGGAGCCAGTGCGGCCGGCTGCGCACTTCGTAGGCGATCTCGTAGGCCGCTTTTTCGAGCAGGAAGAGGTTGAGAATACGGTCGCGGGCCTCACTGGGGATCCGCAACGCGTCGGACGCTTCGGTGGCGTCGAAATAAGCCTGCAGGAAGGCCGGCTCCGCCCTCTCTATAAAGCGGGTGACGAGCGCGTTGTGGCGATCGTGGTCCACTTCGTTCACCACCTCCCTGTGAAGATCGGCGGAAGCGGCCAGATAGCTCAGCGACCGGAGGAGCCCGGCAACGTCGCGCAGTGGATTGGCCTTCGCGCGGCGGTCGGCGAGATCCCGGGTCGGCTCGCCCTCGAAGTCGATGATGTAGGCGTCGCTTTCCGCCACCAGGATCTGGCCGAGGTGAAAGTCACCGTGGTTGCGCGTCATCACCGTGTTCTTGGCAGCCTCCGCCAGATTTGCGGCCACGCTCAGCAGGTCGTCACGGCGTTCAAGCAGCGCCTTCGCTTCCCGCTGCGCCTCGCCTTCGAGCAATTCCGTCTTTGCTTCGAGCAGCGACAGGCTGTGGGCAATCTGGCGGACGACCGACTCGCGCCATTTGTGCACATCCGCATCGGTGGCCCGTACCGGCTTGAATGCCTCGTCGTCCGTCTGCTGCGCCAGGGCCACATGCAGTTCGCCGAGCCGCGTCCCGATCATGGTGACGAAATCGACGAGCGGTTTGAAATGGTCGTCGACGGCGTCGCCATCCAGACCGGTGACCACGATCTCGTCGATCGAACGGCGAAGGTTGCTGAGCATCCAGTTCCAGGCGTCTCCCTGGTTGCGAATGGCGCCTTGAACGATGATCAACGTATACCGGTTGCCATCCGGCGCGATCCGAGCCACCTCGCCGAGCAATTGGGCAGTGTTCTTGTAGCCGACGTCAGTCAGATATCGCGTCATCTCCACTTCGGGGTGAGTGCCCGGGAAGATGTGGCGGATGAGTTTCACCATCGCCATGTCGCCGAGGATGAGCGAACTGTTGGACTGTTCCGCCGAAAGCCAGTGGACCTGCATATCGTCGTTGACGTGTACGCAGTCGAGATGATCGGTTCCAAGGAATTCCAGGGTGCCGGCCCGGCCGGAAATCACCGCTCGTTCGCAAAGCCCCCGTATCACGCCGCGGGCCAGACCCTCCATCGCAAAACCGTCCGTCAGGAAGCCGACACGGCGGCCCTGACGAATGCGCGCCAGCGCAAGTTGCTGGGCAAGCGCGCTCGGCTGGTTCTCGTCCCACGAGACGGCGAGCGGTAGAAGATAGGTATCCGTGCGGCCGCCGAGATCGACCTCCAGTTCGCCGAGAAGGATGTTGTTGGCGAAGGCGATCGGGGTTGCCGTCGTCAACCTGGCGGAGTGCAAGATCTCGCCTTTCGAGCCGAACCAGCGACGCTTGCCGAGATAGGCCGGCAGAACCTCTTGCGAGAACGTATTCGTCAGCCTTTGCTCGTCCATCAGTTCCTGCAGATCCCGGCGGATCACCATCGTCACCATGTCCTGCAACTGCTCGGGCGGCTCCGTGCGCCAGACCGGGCCGTCTGCTTCGACCGCGAGCTGGAACCAGAAGAAGCCGTAGGGTGGCAGTGTCAGCAGATAGGTAAGCTGCCCGATCGGGGGGAACGGCGACATGCCGGTCAGCTCGATCGGCACGCGGCCTGCAAATTGGGCGAGATCGAGTTCCACCGCCTGCGGCAGTCGCGAGAGGTTGGCGACGCAGAGGATCGTCTCGCCGTCGTGCTCGCGAAGATAGGCGAGGATCTTGCGGTTTCCGGGTGACAGGAACCTTAAGGAGCCGCGTCCGAAAGCCATGTGCTTGTTGCGCAGCGCCAGCATTCGCCTCGTCCAGTTGAGCAGCGAATGCGCGTCTGCTCCCTGGGCTTCGACATTCACGGCCTCATAGCCGTAGAGCGGATCCATGATCGGTGGCAGGACGAGCCGGGCGGGATCCGCCTTGGAGAAACCGCCGTTGCGGTCCGGCGACCACTGCATGGGAGTGCGAACGCCGTCGCGGTCCCCCAGATAGATGTTGTCGCCCATGCCTATTTCGTCGCCATAGTAGACGACCGGCGTGCCGGGCATCGACAGCAGCAGCCCGTTCATCAGCTCCACGCGCCGCCGGTCCCGTTCCATCAGTGGCGAGAGCCGCCGACGGATGCCGAGATTGATGCGCGCGCGCCGGTCCGCGGCATAGATGTTCCAGAGGTAATCGCGCTCTTCGTCGGTCACCATTTCCAGCGTCAGCTCGTCATGGTTCCGAAGGAAGATGGCCCATTGGCAGTTCTCCGGGATTTCAGGGGTCTGCCGCATGATGTCGGTGATCGGGAAGCGGTCTTCCTTGGCGATCGCCATGTACATGCGGGGCATCAGCGGAAAATGGAAGGCCATGTGGCATTCGTCGCCGTCGCCGAAATATTCCCGCGTATCCTCGGGCCATTGGTTCGCCTCGGCGAGCAGCATCCGGCCCGGATGGCTGGAATCCAGGGCGGCGCGGATCTTCTTCAGGATATCGTGCGTCTCGGGCAGGTTCTCGTTAATGGTCCCCTCGCGCTCGATGAGATAGGGAATGGCATCGAGCCGGAACCCGTCGATGCCGGTCTCGAGCCAGAACCGCATCACGCCGAGCAGTTCCTCCAGCACCAGCGGGTTGTCGAAGTTCAGATCCGGCTGGTGCGAATAGAAGCGGTGCCAGTAATAGGCTCCGGCGACAGGATCCCAGGTCCAGTTCGATTTTTCCGTATCCAGGAAGATGATGCGGGTTTCCGGGAATTTATGATCGTTGTCCGACCATACGTAGAAATCCCGTTCCGGCGAGCCGGGCGGCGAATGCCGCGCCCGCTGGAACCACGGATGCTGATCGGAGGTGTGATTTATGACAAGCTCGATGACGACCCTGAGGCCCCGTTGATGGGCGGCCTCCACGAAGGCCGTGAATTCTTCGATGGTTCCATAGTCGGGGCTGACATTCGTGTAGTCGGCGATGTCGTAACCGTCGTCGCGGCGCGGAGAGGGGAAGAAGGGCAAAAGCCAGATCGTATTGGCTCCCAGCGAAGCGACGTGATCGAGCTTCTCGTGCAGCCCCTTGAAGTCGCCGATTCCGTCGCCGTTGGCGTCGAAGAACGACTTGATGTGAAGCTGGTAGATGATCGCGTCCTTGTACCACAGCGGATCCGCCTCGTGGGGATGAGCCTGGTTCTGCGACTGGCCGCGGTTACCCGTCATATCCATCTTTTCCTCCCTTACCTCACGCGCCAGATCGCAAATGGCAGGCCATGATGCGGATCGAGCCGGATGCGCTGGACCTTTCCGGTCAATGTGAATTTCTGGCCGGTAATCAGGTCTTCGACGTCAAGTGCGCCATGGTCCGGGAGGTTCCATGACCAGAGCGGAATTTCGACATCCGCCTCCTGAGCGTTATGGGGATCGAGGTTGACGGCAATGAGCAGAGCATTCTCGCGTCCGGGGCTCGTCCTCTCATAGAACATGATGTTGTCGTTCCAGGCCGCGAGGAGCTGCAGGCCGAGATGTGAATGGAGCGCCGGGTTCTCGCTCCTGATCCGGTTGAGCAGGGTAATTTCGGATTTGATGTTGCCCGGCCGGTCGTAGTCCCAGGCGCGGATTTCGTATTTTTCGGAATCGGCATATTCCTTGCGCTTGACGTCCGGCCGGCCCTCGCAGAGCTCGAAGCCGTTGTAGACGCCCCAGAGACCGGAAAGCGTGGCGGCGAGCGCTGCGCGGATCAGATAGGCCGGGCGCGGCGCGTTCTGCAGGAAGTCCGGATTGATATCGTGCGTGTTGACGAAGAAGTGCGGTCGGAAGAAATCCTTCGGCTCTTCCGTGGTGATCTCGCGCATATACTGCTCGAGTTCCCACTTGGCGTTCCGCCAGGTGAAATAGGTGTAGGACTGCGAGAAGCCGATCTTCGCCAGCCGGTACATGACCTTCGGTTTGGTGAAGGCTTCCGACAGAAAAACGACCTCCGGATGCCGCGAGCGGATGTCGGCGATCAGCCACTCCCAGAACGGGAAGGGTTTCGTGTGGGGATTGTCGACCCGGAAAAGTTTGACGCCATTGTCGACCCACGTCTGCACGACATCGCGTAACTCCACCCATAGAGAGGGGATCGCATTGCTCGCGTAGAAATCGACATTGACGATGTCTTCGTATTTCTTGGGCGGGTTTTCGGCATATCGGATCGTGCCGTCCGGCCGCCAGTCGAACCATCCCGGATGCTGCTTCAGCCAGGGATGATCGGGCGAGCACTGGATAGCCAGATCGAGCGCGATCTCCAGACCCTCTCCCTCGGCGGCTTCTACCAGGCGCCGGAAATCGTCGAATGTACCAAGTTCGGGATGGATCGCGTCGTGGCCGCCGGCGTCCGAGCCGATCGCATAGGGACTGCCCGGATCGTTTGGCCCCGCGTTGAGCGTGTTGTTCTTGCCCTTGCGGTTTGTCGTGCCGATCGGGTGGATCGGTGGGAAATAGAGCACGTCGAAGCCCATCGCGCGGATTGCCGGCAGGCGGCGGATGACATCGTCGAAGGTGCCGTGCCGATTTGGATCGCCGCTCTGGGAGCGCGGGAAAACCTGGTACCAGCTGGCAAAGGCGGCAGCGGTCCGTTCCGCATCGACGGGGATCACCTGCGAGCGGACGCGATGGGGTCGGCGGTCCGCCTCCGCCATCAGCTCGGCGGTGTCTGGCGCCAGCAGGATTTCCGTTCGCCGCTGATCCTGAGCCGCCGTCAACTCGTCGAAGAGCTTCTGCAGGCGGGATTTGATCTTGCCCTCCGCATAATCGAGCGCATCCAGGACGAGATTGATCCCTTCCTGGATTTCCAGCCGAAGATCCAGCCGCGCTTCATGTTTCTTGGTGAACTCGTAGCGGAAGATGGCGAAGGGATTGCGCCAGCCCTCGATTGCAAATTCGTGTCGCCCAACGCGCTTTAGGGGAAATTCCGCCTGCCAGCGATCGTTGAGTACCAGCTGCATGGGCGTCTGCTGCCATGCCGTATCGTCCGCAGTGCGCCAGAGCAGCGCCGCTGAAAGCGGATCGTGTCCGTCGCCGAATATGTCGGCCTCCACCTTCACCGTTTCGCCGACCACCCGCTTCACCACGAAGCGGCCGTCGTCGACAGAGGGAGTGATCTTCTCGATGGCAAGTCGCGGAGATGCCGCTGCCGTGTTGATCTCCGGCACGGGGACTGCATCGATAATGGGTATCGACGCCCGTCCCTCGAAGACGCGCAACTCTCCGGGCTTCAGTTTGAGCTGAGGGGCGAAGATTTCGTTCTCGTCCTCGCGCGATGTCAGCGGCAGGAAGGGGGCGGCGGCCTCGCGCAACACGTTGTACGGCGCGTTTGCCACGCGGCGCACATCCCGGTTCAAGACCACGACCCTGATCCGTTCGGAGGTGCGTGGGTCCTCGCTGTCGGTCTGCAGAAGCGCAACGGCGGGTGCCTGGCTGGTGGAAATGAGCCTGAGTGGCTGGCGGGCAAAACCGGCGGCTGTCTTGTTGGTGCTTGCGTTGGTCGCGCGGATATCGCCCGAGAGATCGAAGGATCCGCGTTCCCGCAGCCCCCGCAGGCCGAGCCCGTCGCCGTGCAGGGGATCCAGGGGAACCGCCGCGCCATATTCGAAACCCATGGGGATCATCAGGCCGCTGGCGAAGGTCGATGCCAGCTTCAGTGCCCGGATGGCCTTGCGCTGGAGCACTTCGCAGCTGTCCGTCCCGTGCGCCATGCGCTTGCCGAAGGGAGCCTCCGGGAATGTGACCTGATAGCCGAGTTCCCGCTGGACCTGGTATTCGTCCATGATCCAGCGTTCTTCCAGGTTCCACCATGCGAAGGAGGAGAAGCTGCCGTCGAAACCCGTTCCCTGCAACGCCTTGCGGTCCTCGAATGCGCTGCCGGGTGTCCAGGCGAGGAAGGTCGTTTCCGGCGTGGCTTTGCGGGTCGAGAAAATTAGATCATACCAGGCTTCCGGAGCGATACGGCCAATGCCGAGGCAGCGGAAACCCGCAATCCCGAGCCCCGCCAGCCATGCGAGGCGGTTCCGCCAGTCTTCGATATGGCGGGCTTCGCTCAGGAAATCGATGCGGCGGCTGCAGCTTTCCTGCGGCGCCACACGCGGGTCGGCAATGGTCGGCCTTGCCTCCTCGGTGTCGACAGCAACGCGGTCGATCACGATGTCGAGCATCAGCCTGATGTTGTTTTGGCGTGCGGCGGCAACCAGAGCCTTGAAGCCGTCTTCAGGCGATTGCCCGAGCCCCAGATGAGGGTCCAGCCGGTCGAAATCCTTCGTCACGAAGACACTTGCGTTGGTCCCTCGTTCGAAGAGAGGTGCCGTCAGTACGGTGTCGAAGCCTAGATCTCGCGCGTGGGCAAAGACTTCGCGCCAGGCATCGAGCCCCTTAAGCATCAGGGGGTGGACGTAATAGATCTGAGGCGGCAATTGCGAGAGCGAGATTCGCGATGCGAATTGGGGACGGGTATTCATCGGTGGGGCCCTCGCCGTGAAAGGTTTGCGGTGTAACTGCAAGCCGGGCCGGCTTGTTCCCCTAAAATTGGCGATATCGCCAAGTTGCGAGCGACACTTCGTCCGGATGGAATAGGTGTGACCGGGAGAAAACCTGCGATGTTCCCGCTTCGCAAAAGCCGTCCGCCTCGATAAACAGGTCCTGAGGAAGCGCTTTGGGGAGGCACGGATGACAAAGCTGAAAGTGGCGATGATTGGGCTCGGCATGGCAGCAGGCCATCATGCCCGCAGCCTGCTCGACCTCTCCGACAGGATCGAATGCGTGGCGGCCTACAGCCCGACCGCGGCGAGGCGGGAAGCTTTCGCTGCCCAGCACCCCATCCCCACCTGCGGTGACCTCGATGCCATCTTCGACGATGGGGCAATCGAGGCCGTGCTGATCCTGACGCCGCCGAACACCCATCTCGAACTCGCCCGGCGTGCCGCCGCCGCAAAAAAGCATATCCTTCTCGAAAAGCCGCTCGATATCACGCTCGAAAGATCCGAAACGATCGTCCGCATTGCCGAGCAGGCTGGTGTCCTGTTCGGCGTCGTGCTGCAAAACCGGTTTCGGGCGGCGGTGCTGGCGCTCGACGAGATCGTCAAGACCGGTCGGCTCGGGAGCCTGGTCGAAGCGTCTGCCGCGATCCGCAACTGGCGCCCCCAAAGCTATTACGACGTGGAAGGGCGAGGTACGCGGGCGCGGGATGGCGGCGGGGTCCTGCTGACGCAGGGCATTCACACCATCGATTTGCTGCTGAGCTTTGCAGGTCTTCCCCAGGAGGTCGCGTCCTTTGTCAGGACCAGCCCCATTCATTCCATGGAAACCGAAGATCTGGTGGCGGCGACCTTCTCGTTTGAAGGCGGGGCGATCGGAACCCTGAACGCCACGACTTGCGCCTATCCAGGCTTGCCGGACCGGGTCGAATTGATCGGCACCAAGGGAACTGCGGTCCTCTCGGGCGACACGCTTCAGGCTGCGTTCACGGACGGCACGCGGGTTAGCGCCGGCGGAGACAATTCAGGCAGCGGCGCAGGTGCCGATCCGATGGCCTTCGGGCACGAACTGCACCGTGCCCTCATCGAAAACTTCTGCGACGCCATCGGCAACGCGGCGAGCCTGCGCGTCACGGGCGAGGATGCGCTGAACGCTCACCGTTTCATTGAGGCGATCTTGGCCGCCGGGCGGTAGCAGCAGCTTCCGTCAGCAGATGATGGTCTCGGCGATCTGGATTCCGAAGCCCTCCAGACCGACGTAATGGCGCTCGCTGCGGGTCAGAAGCTTGATCGAGGTGACGCCGAGATCCTTGAGGATCTGTGCACCGAGGCCGATCTCCAGCCATTCGCTTTCGCGCGCCTGAGCTTCCGCGTGGGCCTCCTGATCCTGCCGGAGTTTGCGGCCGTGGTCCGTCTGGCCGACGCCCACTGAGCCTTCCCGGAGATAGATGATGACGCCGCGGCCTTCTTCTGCGATTTTCGCCATATAGGTTTCAAGCGGCCGGCGGGCACCGAACACGTCGCTCGCCACATTTTCGAGATGCAGGCGGACCGGAATTTCCACGCCGTCACGAATGTCGCCGAAGATGATGGCGACATGCTGCATCGGATCCCAGGGAAGCGAGTAGGCGTGCGCCTTCGCCTTGCCGTGTGGCGTTTCGATCTGGAACTCGGACTGCAGTTCGATCAGCGTTTCCTTGCGCTGGCGGTAGGCAATCAGATCTGCCACCGAGACCTGCTTGATGCTGTTCTTCACCGCAAAGTCGGCGACCTGCTGGCCCCGCATCACGGTCCCGTCGTCGTTGACGAGTTCCGAAATCACGCCGATCGGCGGCAGGCCGGCGAGCCGGCAGAGATCGACAGCCGCTTCCGTATGGCCGGAACGCATCAGGACGCCGCCTTCGCGGGCAATGAGGGGGAAGATATGGCCGGGCCGCACGAAATCCGAAGGGCCGGCATTCGGGTTGGCGAGGTTGCGGACGGTGAGCGTCCTGTCGTCGGCGGAAATGCCGGTGGTCGTGCCGTGCTTGAAATCGACGGTAACTGTAAACGCCGTCGTATGGGCGCTGTCGTTTTCGGCCACCATGGCATTGAGGTTCAGCCGCTTGGCTTCCTCGCGCGGCATGGGCGCGCAGACGATGCCGGATGTGTGGCGCACGATGAAGGCCATCTTGTCCGGTGTGCAATGCACGGCGGCGACGATCAGGTCTCCCTCGTTCTCGCGATCGTCATCATCCGTAACCACAATGATTTCGCCGGCTTCGAAGGCCCGGATGGCATCGACAACGCGCTTCTGGTCATAGGTCATGGACGGTCTTCCTAAAGGGTCTGCCCGGTCTGGGCCCGATGACGGAGATAATGGTCGGCGATGGCGCAGGCAACCATGGCTTCGCCGATCGGCACGGCACGGATGCCGACACAGGGATCGTGTCGGCCCTTGGTGCGCACTTCGACATTGTTGCCGGCCGCATCGATCGACTGCCTTTCGGTGAGGATCGAGGAGGTGGGCTTGATGGCAAACCGGGCGACCAGCGGCTGTCCGGTCGAGATTCCCCCGAGGATGCCACCTGCATGGTTGGACAGAAAGATCGGTTTGCCGTCGTTGCCCATGCGCATTTCGTCGGCGTTTTCTTCGCCGGAGAGTTCTGCGGAGGCGAAACCCTCGCCGATTTCGACGCCCTTCACGGCGTTGATGGACATCAGGTAGCTCGCAATGTCCTGATCGAGCTTGCCGTAGATCGGCGCGCCGAGACCCGCCGGCACGCCTTCGGCGACGACCTCCACGACGGCGCCGATCGAGGATCCGCTCTTGCGGACCGAATCGAGATACTCCTCCCACACGGGCACGATCTCTGGATCCGGCGAAAAGAGGGGATTGCGGTCGACCTGCTCCCAATCCCAGTTGGCGCGATTGATCTTGTGCTTGCCGATCTGGATGAGCGCGGCGCGAACGCTGGCGCCCGGCACGACCTTGCGCGCAAGCGCCCCGGCGGCGACGCGCGCGGCGGTTTCGCGGGCGGAGGAGCGACCGCCGCCACGATAGTCGCGGACGCCGTATTTGACGTCGTAGGTAAAGTCCGCATGCCCGGGGCGATATCGCTGGGCGATCTCGCCGTAATCCTTGGAGCGCTGATCGGTGTTCTCGATCAGCATGGAGATCGGCGTGCCGGTCGAGATCATGGTTTCGCCGTCGGCATCCATCATGACACCCGAAAGCACTTTGACGATGTCATCTTCGCGTCGCTGCGTGACGAAACGCGATTGGCCGGGCTTGCGCTTGTCCATCCAGGCCTGGATTTCAGCATTGGTGAAACGGAGACCGGGCGGGCAGCCATCCACGACGCAGCCGAGCGACGGACCATGGCTTTCGCCCCAGGTGGTGACGCGGAAGAGGTGACCGAACGTATTGTGCGACATGGCAATGCGGAACCGTTTGTGGCGGGAGTTGGCCTCCCGCCGACTGCTGACGCGGTTGTCATATGAAAAAGGGCGTCGGGCGACAAGCCTTTCTTATTTGAACGGTTGGACCGCCCGAGTGAACGATGATCTCTAGGCTGCCGCTTTCAGCCAGTTCGCGAGTGCTGCCTGAGTAAAATCGTTGAAGGAGAGCGGTCGCGAAAAGGCGTAACCCTGCAGGAGATCGCAACCCAGTTCGCGCAAGAGCGCAGCGTGCTGCATCGTCTCGACGCCTTCCGCCACCGTCTCGACCCCGAGCGACCGGGCGATGTCGATGATCGAGCGGACAAGCGCACGCTCCTGCGGCGAATGGAGGATCGGCATGACGAGCTGGCGGTCGATCTTGAGGCGCTTCGGCTTCAGCTTCAGAAGACTGACGATGGACGTATGGCCGGTTCCGAAATCATCGATTTCGATATCGATCCCGAGGTCCTTGATGCGCTGCAGGTTTTCAGTGGCGACGTCCTCGCTTTCGTCGAGGAAGATCGATTCCACGAGCTCGAAGGAAATCTCTCCGGGAATGATTTCCAAGGGCTTCAATCTGTCGATCAACCGCTCGTCATGCAGGCGCTTGGAAGAAACGTTCACCGAAACCTTGGGGATCTTGATGCCGCGCGCAAGCCAGCGCAGCTTGTCCCTCATGGCGGTCTCGAGCACGATCTGGTCGAGGGTCGCCGAAACGTTCAGGTCCTCAGCGATCTTCAGGAATTTATCCGGAGCGAGAATCCCGTGATGCGGATGGTTCCAGCGGATCAGCGCCTCGACGCCGACAAGCTCGTTGGTTCGCGCGTCGAACTGCGGCTGATACCAGCTTGTGAATTCGTCGTTGTCTATACCGGCAAGCACCTCGTCGGCGGTGCGCTTGTGGCTGACGATTTCTGCCTGCAGGTTCTGGGTGAAGAATTCGTATCGGTTGCGGCCAAGGCCCTTCGCCCGATAAAGCGCGAGGTCTGCATTGACGAGAGTGCGGCGGGCATCGACATTCATGCCGCTTGCCTGGGCGATGCCGATCGAAACGCCGCAACGGCACGAAAAGCCTTCGAAATCGATTGGCTGGTGGAATTCGACGATGATCCGCTGGGCGAGCTGTGCCATCTCCTCGGCGCTGGCATTGTCGATCGCCAGGATGACGAATTCGTCGCCGCCGATACGGGCTACGACGTCCGTGCCCCGGACATTGCGCGACAGGACGCGTGAGGCATGCACCAGCATGGCGTCTCCTGCTGCATGGCCGAGCGTATCGTTGATCTGCTTGAAGCGGTCGAGATCGAGGTGCAGGAGCGAGAATTTCTGCCGTTCGATCTGGCTTGAACGGGAGAGCCTGTCCAGTTCCACGTCGAGCTTGCGGCGGTTGGCGAGCAGCGTCAGCGGATCGTGCAGCGAATTGTGCTCGATACGGCTCTTGGCAAGCTCGAGTTCCGCGTTCTTGGCGTCGGCTTCATCCTTGGCAGCCTTGAGCTGCTGGGTGAGGATCGCATCCTGGGTGACGTCGAAGGCGATGCCGACCATCTTCTTCGCTCCGTCGCGGGTCACATGCAACTTCCCGATGGAGCGGATATATCGAACCGATCCGTCCTGTTGCAGAACCCGGGCGACGAGCGGTTCCGGCTGGAAATCCTCGTTGAAATGATGCGACCCCTGTTTTGCCAGTTCGCGATCGTCCGGATGGAGGAGGTTGATCCATTCGTCGCCGTAGACGATGCCGTCGGTGTAGGGAATGCCGTGCAACTGGCACATGCGGGCATCCCAGATCTCCGTATGCGTGAGCGGGTCGGACTCCCATATGCCGCAATTGTAGGAGGCGAGGGCGAGGTCGAACCGGGTGGAGAGCTCTTCGAGTTCCTGCTCGCGGTTTGAAAGTTCGTCGAGCGCGAGTTCCAGTTCCGCATTCTTGATGTCGGTGTTTTCCTTGGCGCTCCGCAGGGTCTGGGTCATCA
Source organism: Neorhizobium alkalisoli (assembly GCF_002968635.1). Classification (GTDB taxonomy): domain Bacteria; phylum Pseudomonadota; class Alphaproteobacteria; order Rhizobiales; family Rhizobiaceae; genus Neorhizobium; species Neorhizobium alkalisoli. The sequence continues at coordinate 569,775 of NZ_PVBN01000001.1, forward strand.
CGGTATCGGCGGTTACGTCCCAAACGATGCCGGTCGTTCTATGGGTGCCGTCCGCATTGCGATAGTTGGCACCTGCGGACCTCAGGTAGCGGACCGTACCGTCCGGAAGTTCGACACGGTAGGTCTCGTTGCAGGGGCTGTTGCTGAAGGTGCAGTTGAAGAAGTGTTTCTCGGCGGCTGCCCGATCGTCCTTGTGGACGGAGCTCAGCCAGTCGTCGAGGCGAGTGCCTTTCCCCGCGGGAGCCTGACCGTGCAATTGGGCTGCGCGATCGTCCCAGAAGAGTTCGTGGCTTTCGCCGGCCACCTCCCATATGCCGATATTGGAGGCTTCCATGGCGAGGTGGAAGCGCTGCGACAGCTCCATGAGGTTGAGTTCGCGCGCCTTCAATATCGTGATGTGGCGGTTGCGCTCCGAGATGAGTGACGCGGCGACGAATATCGGCACGATGACCATGCATACCGCCAGAGCTATTCCCAGGCGGAAGCGTGACTGGTTCGGTGGTGTTATGTTCCAGCCGGAATGGGGCGTGGCAAGCATGGTCCAGTTGGCGCCCTTGAGCGGGATCGCCCATTTCATCGGGGACTGTTCTTCGATGGAATCGTCCCCGTAGAAGGCGAAATATTCGGGCCGGTCAGCGTCGCGAAGGACAATGTTCAGCCAATCAAGATTGATAAGGTTCGTCTGCGCAATCGGATTTGGCGAAAAGGTCACGCCGGAGGCTTCGATGAAGGCTCTCTCCTCTATGAGGATGGCAATTGCACCCCATAGACCTCCTCCTTCTTCGGTTTTAGGCACAGGCATGACCAGCGTCAGGTGGTCTTCCTGCGTCCCACTGAGGAAAGACAGACGGCCGCGGCCGTCGACCGACTTCAGACCGCTTGCAAGACGCGCGAGGTCGACATTGCCGATCCGGCCCGATGTGCCGCTAACGATCCCATCGCGGGTAATGACCTGGCTCAGTTCGAAATTGGGCGCGACCGCGACGGCAAAAAAGTGCCGCCCGTTTTTGAAGGCGTTGTCGACGTAGTGCTGGAACCTTTCGACCGAGCCGTCCGAATCCTCTCGCAGGACGTGGACCAAATGATCGGCGGCCAGGATGTCCGTTTCGGCCTGGGATGCAAAACGCTGCGCCAGCAGCCCCGCCACCCGCTCCGTCGTCCCTCGCAGCTCAGCGCGATAGCTTTCGGTATGGTGCTTGTCTATGATCACCGCGATCGCAATAACCATCAGCGCGATGACGAGGGCGATTGCGGCGGGAGCCTTCGGATGCCGAAAAAGGCGCAAAGCTTGAGAAGCGGAGGAACGCGGGAATTTCAATCGCCCGAACCTTTGTCGTTAACTTTTGTGACGTGCAGGAAAAGCCTAGAGGATGGGAGTTAATTTCCGATTGCCCCGGCCGCCGGCAAAATCTGGAAGCGAGTGGCTGGCGTAAACACCCCGGGTAACTCCAGGCGATGGAGCCGAGCGCCTTGGAGCTCTTGAAAAGCGTTAACTATCAAGTCATTACTTGTACGGAAAATGTCATGGTAGCGGGCGATTTTCGCCACAATCGGGAGGCTATCTGTGCGTCGTAACGAGACAACATCGACTCCATCAAGGCCGAAGATCATGCGTATCCTGATTGCTGCTCTGCTTGCCACGGCGAGCATCTTTTCGCCCCTGAATGGCTGGGCGCAGAGCGCTGACGTCGAGGCAACGATCAAGACGGTCGATGTGAAGGCGCTGAGCCTGACATTGGACGACGGAAAAACCTACAAGGTGCCCGAGGAATTTAATTTCGAAGGTCTCAAAGCCGGCGTTAAAGTTCTCGTCTTCTACACGGAAGTGGACGGCCATCGGGTCGTGGACGACCTCGAGATCGTCCAGTAGTTTTGAAATCTATTTGGGCGGTTATGATCCGCTAAGCCGCGGCTCGATTGATCAAAGCCATTCCAGGCGGCCGCAATCTCTGTCGATCCTGAGAATGCGGTCCTGCGGCGTCGGTGCGGCTGCCGCGTCATCTTCAGACAGATTTCCGATCAGGCGGTAGAGCGAGCGGATGACGCCGCCGTGGCTGATGCACACGGTCGGTTGTTCGACGGCCTGCAGCCAGGCGCCGATGCGCCAGCAGAGGATCTCGTAGCTTTCGGCAAATTCCCCCGGGGGAATGAAGCTCCACTTTTCCTGTGCACGAGCCGTGAGGCGGTCCGGCGACGACAGGCTGATTTCCGCCAGCGTGTGGCCTTCCCAATCGCCGAAGGAAAGTTCCCTCAGCCGCTCGTCGATCCGGTAAGCGTTCGGATCGAGCCCCATGGCGGCGCGAAGCCGTTCCATGGTTTCGCGCGTTCGCGACAACGGGCTGGCGATGAAAGCAAAATTTTCCGCCGCCCCGATCAGTTCCCGAAGCTTTTCGCCATTCCGGCTGGCTTGCGACCGGCCCAGCGCATTGAGCGGAATATCCTGCTGTCCCTGCAGACGCCCTTCGGCGTTCCAGTCCGTCTGTCCGTGGCGGATCATGTAGATAAGCACGGCAGACGATTCCTGGTGTCGCTCAGTCCTTGATGACCGAGATGTCCGGAGCGTCGACGGCCTTCATGCCGACGACATGATAGCCGCTGTCCGCATGGTGCGTTTCGCCGGTCACCGAGCGCGACAGGTCAGAAAGCATGTAGAGCCCGACATCGCCGACTTCCTCGATGGTGACGGTGCGGCGCAGCGGCGCATTGTATTCGTTCCACTTGAGGATGTAGCGGAAATCGCCGATCCCCGAGGCCGCCAGCGTCTTGATGGGCCCTGCAGAAATCGCATTCACGCGGATGTTCTTCGGGCCGAGGTCGACCGCGAGATATTTCACGCTCGCTTCGAGCGCGGCCTTGGCAACGCCCATGACATTGTAGTTCGGCATGACTTTCTCAGCGCCGTAATAGGTGAGCGTCAGCATCGAGCCGCCGTCGGTCATCAGCTTTTCCGCCCGGCGCGCGACCGAGGTGAAGGAATAGACCGAGATCTGCATGGTCTTGGCGAAATTTTCCGGCGAGGTGTCGACATAGCGGCCGGTCAGCTCGTCCTTGTCGGAAAAGCCGATCGCATGCACCAGGAAGTCGATCTTGCCCCAATGTTTCTCCACATTGGCGAAAACCTCGTCGACGGAAGCTTCGTCGCCGACATCGCAATGGCCGGCCATGAAGGCGCCGAGTTCTGCCGCGAGCGGCTCGACACGCTTCTTCAGCGCATCACCCTGGTAGGTGAACGCCACTTCGCCGCCCTGCTGGTGAATGGCTTTGGCAATGCCCCAAGCGATGGAGCGGTTGTTGGCAACGCCCATGATGATGCCACGTTTGCCTGCCATGAGGCCGGAAGCCTGAACCATACATTGTCCCCTGAACTTTACGAATGCTGCCTATGACATAGGCAGCCCAAGGGTTCAAGCTGACTTGGATCATCTCATGTTAAAGGGCGTAACCAAGGGTGCGCGCCGGTGAAAACCGACGCAAAACTGTCATATTCGGCGACCCGTCAGACGTAGAGCCCGTGGCGCATGTGCCGCATCAGGTCGGTGACCTTCTCGTTCGGCTTTTCCCACAGCATGATCCGCAATTCGACCACCAGGTCGCCGCGGCCGCCGGCGTCGTCGTGCAGCCCGAGCCCGCTCATCCTGATCGTCTGGTCCGAGCCGGACCAGGCGGGAACGGAAAGGCTGCGGCTGCCGTCCAGTGTTTCCACGGTCGCATCCGTACCCAGCACCGCATCCTCGAGCGAGATCGGCAGGGTCGTGTGGAGGTCGAAACCTTCGATGTGGAAATGCGGATCGCGGGCGGCCTTGAGCGTGACGAGGAGGTCGCCCTGCTTCATCCCGGCCACTTTCAGGCCTTGGCCCTTCAGCCGCACCACATGCCCTTCCGTCATCCCCTTTTCCAGGGCAAACCGGACGTCGCGTTCGTCGGCGAGCTTTACGGTGATCCAGTTTTGCTTCAGGAAATCGGCGATGGCGACCGTGGCGTCCACGGAAAGATCCGGGGCCTTTTCCGGCAATGGAGCCGTGCCGCGAAAGCGCCGTACGAGCGAGGCGATGAGGTCGACCGCCATGACGGGCAGGGGAGCTCTTTCGCCGGATTGCTCGGTCTTGGCCGGCTCGGAAGGATCATCGGAGGCTCGCGCCTGGTTATGGGCCTTCACCTGCTCGGCAGCCGCAGCCCCGAATATGCGCTCGATCATGTCTTCCGGGGTCTCGCCCGCCGCGCCTTGGGGGTTTTCGCCCTGGCTCTGCGCGCGCTGGGCATTGGCGCGGGCAAGCTCTTCCATGACCTTTTCGGCATTGGCCTTGGCGGCCTTGGCCCGCTCGGCCGCTTCACGCGCGGCTTGACGTTGTTGCATAATGGTCTGGTGCATCTCGGCTGCTCGATCGTAGCGTTTGCGGCGGTCGGGATCCTTCAGCACCTCATAAGCCTGCCCGATTTCGGCAAAACGGCTCGCGGCGGACGGATCGTCCTGGTTGGCGTCGGGATGTACGGTCTTTGCCTTGGCACGCCACGCCGCCTTGATCTCGTCAGCGTCGGCGCTACGCTTCACACCAAGAAGAGAATAGGGATCACGCATTGTGGGACCACCGGTTACCTGAAGCGGCGGGCCCCCGCTAAATCCTTGGACCCCCCGATACTCGTCACAACTCCGACAGCTTTCGTCAGTTCCTTGCGTCACTGCTTACGGCGTGCCTGTTCGAGGAAATCTAGGTCGGAACTCATGAATCAGAGGTTACAGGCCAAAATTCGCATTCGTTAAGGTAAACGAATCATTTCGACCGGGGACTGATGGCAGCGAGGCATCGGTAGGAATATTGGCGAAAAGGGCCTTATTGCCGGTCGAAGGCAGTCAACATCCAGTCGCCGCTGCCTGTCATGCAGGCCTGGCCGGAAAAGATGGCGATGCCTTCATAGGAATGCCGGGTGGTCGTGAAGGCGCGGCAGAGATGACCCTGGTCGCGCGCCTCGCGGATTTGGGACACGACGCCCGCACTGCCGGTCACGGCATTCGCCCACGGAACCGAGGCATCGCCGACCTTTGCGAGATCGGCGGAGGTGACCGCGTTGCGTACCGTCGCTTCGTCGGAAAGGCTCTCGCCGGACTCCTGCTTGGAGCCGGGAACGGTTCCGGTTGCGATGCTGCGGTCGACCTTGGGGGAGCTGCCGAAGAGGTCCAGGCTGCTGGTGCATCCTGTAAGAGACAGCCCGGTGAGGCAGACCACGGCTGCAGATCGACCAAGCGTGATGGACCTCTTTGTGCGGCTCTTCGACTTTGCTATCACTACCACCTTGCGTCCTGTACGGCCAAAAATTCGGGGCACTTTAGGGAGTATTTTATTCAATATGTCCGAAAGCGGGTTAACATCCGGTGACTTCACCGAGGAGAACGAACCTTTTGCACTCTTCGGCTCCTGGCTGAGGGAAGCGGAAAAATCGGAACTCAATGATCCGACCGCTGTTGCTCTCGCGACCGTCGACGATCATGGCATGCCGAATGTCCGCATGGTGCTTCTCAAGGGCTTCGACGAGCACGGTTTCGTCTTCTACACCAACTTCGAGAGCCAAAAGGGACGCGAGGTCCTCGGTCAGAAGAAGGCGGCGATGTGCTTTCACTGGAAGTCGCTGCGCCGCCAGGTTCGGCTACGGGGTGAAGTGGAGGTGGTGAGCGACGCCGAGGCTGATGCTTATTATGCTTCCCGAGCGCGCGGCAGCCGAATCGGCGCCTGGGCGTCGAAACAGTCCCGGCCGCTGGAGGGCCGTTTCGCCCTGGAGAAGGCGGTTGCCGAATATACGGCCAAATATGCGATCGGCGAGATCCCGCGGCCACCCTATTGGTCCGGTTTCCGCATCAAGCCGATCTCGATCGAGTTCTGGCACGACCGCCAGTTCCGCCTTCACGACCGCGTCGAGTTCCGCCGCGCGGTCGCGGATGGGCCTTGGGAAAAGGTGCGAATGTACCCCTGACGGGAAGATCACCGGGCCATGGCGAAGGGGATACCCGAAGCGAGCGCGGAAACGTAGCGCGGTTCCTGGTAATAGCCGTTGAGCGAAATGCGCGGCAACCCCGTGAGGCGTTGCCCGCTGTTGTCGCAAAGCGTGCCGGGCTGCGTGGTCACCGCGACCGAAAAGCCGAGTTCGCTTGCAATCAGATGATCACGCTCGGAAACGGCTTGTCGGGTGCCGTAGGGATAAGCGATCGCAGCAGGCCGCTTGCCGGTCAGCTGCTCCACGTAGTCAGCCGACTGCCGCATTTCCTCGCGGGCTTCCTGCGGGGAAAGACGGCCCACTGCCCGGTGGCTGATCGTATGCGCCCCGAGCGACGCCAGCGGATGCGCGCCAAGTGAACGCAATTCCTCCGGCTCCATTGTCAGGTCGCCGGTGATCTTCAGCGGATCGATGCCATGCTTCCTTGCCAGCGCATCGATCCTCGCAACCGCCGCCGCCTCGTCGACATCGGCGACATAAGCGGAAAAGCGGTCGAAGGCATCGAACTTGCGCGCTTCGGAAGTAAGATCCATCGCTTCCGCTCCATTACCGAAGTCGAAGGTGATCGCCCGTTCCCTGCCGAGCAGTTCGGCAAGCGTTTCCCACCACATGGAATGGGTCCGCTCTGCAAAGCCCTGCGTCACGAAGACGGTGAACGGCACGTCGTGCCGGGCGAAGACGGGGAGGGCGTGTTCGGCATTGTTTCTGTAGCCATCGTCCAGCGTGAAGGCCGCAAAGGGTTGCTTGGCCGGAGCCGCAAGACGTTCCGGCACCTCCGCGAGCGATATGAACTCGTAGCCTTCCGCCGAAAGCCTTTCGATCGCATCGCTCAGGAAATCCGGAGTCACTTCCAGATGGCCGCTCGGCTGGAGCGGTCGGCTTTTTTTCGGCCGGACGTGGTGGAGCGTGAAGATTGCGCCCCGACCGCGTGCGTTGGGAAGCATTCCGGCGCGGGCAAGAGCCGCCGCCATGTCGAGGCCACCGGCCACAAGGCGGCGCTTGACGTCCCGGCGCCAGAGCGCCTTCAGCCTTTCCCTCGTGTTCCGCACGGTGATCACGCCCACGTTACTTCTGAGAAGCGCGACCCTACCGTGTGACGTGTTAAACCTTGCTGAAGAAAGACGGGCAAGATTGCTGTCAGGGGCGCAGGCTATCGAAGAGCGGCAGGCCGATGACAGCGGCGGTCGCAATCAGGACGAAACATATCCGCCGGAACGTCGCTTCGCTGGCGACGCCGAAAAGCCTGGACCCGACAAACAGACCGAGGCCGTAGCCGGGACCCGCGAGAAGTGCGATCAAAAGCACCTCGACGGTGAGGATGCCGCCGATCAGATAGGATGTGGCTGAGATGACGGTCGAGAGCGCGAAATAGAGGACGAGATTGGCTCGCACGATCAGCGGAGGAATGGCGCCACCGAGCCAATAGGCGACGACCGGCGGCCCCGACATCTGCGCGGCACCGCCAAAGAGACCGGCGAGGCCGCCAACGCCGACAGTCAAATAGGTCTTCGGGCGACCATGATAGCGCCAGCCGGAGATCAGGAAGGCAAGCAGACAGAGAACGGCGACAGAGATGATCCAGCGCAGCGTAACCGAGGGCAGAAGGGCAAGCAGGGCGGTGCCGGTCGGCACACCCACCACGGCACCTGCAAGCATGGTTGCCACCTCCCGCCGATTGGCCCGCCGCCAGCTATCCGGCACCATGCCGAGCGTCATGATGCTGTCGATAACGAGGAGCAGGCCGGACGCAATCTTGGGGCCCATCGCGGCGCCGGCCAGCGGCACAAAGATCAGCGCCCCGCCGAAGCCGGAAAAGCCGCGTGCGAGGCCCGCGATCATCGCTGCCAGCAAAACAAAGGCGAGCTGATAAGGCGAATGACCCGGAAGCCATGAGCCCAGGAAAACGGCGAGCGGGTCTTCGGATTCCATCGGGAGGCCGTGATGCGGGATTGAACCAAGGCCGCACCTGCCGGAATTTGCGCCGGGCTGTCAAGCAATCGCCCTGGACGGCGACGTGGAATCGCTGTCTGTTACAGGTACGAATGGAGAACACCATGCTGAACAGACTCGCCGATCAGTTCGAGGCCGCCTCCACAGGCTATGCCGAAACCCATGCCATTGAGCGCGATTCCGACTGGTTTCTCCTGAAGCTCCAGGAGGAGATGGGAGAACTGACCCAGGCCTGGAACCGGGCGACCGGCCGCGGACGGACGAAGGGGCGGAGCCAAGAGGAGTTAAGCCGCGACCTTGCAGATGAAACCGCCGATCTGCTGGGCCATGTTCTGCTTTTCGCCCGCCGCAACCAAATCGATCTCGCCACAGCGATCGAACGGAAATGGCTTTTCAGACCGGATGCCAGCTGAGCGGACGTTCGCCAAGATCCTCGAAGAATCGCAGCAGATAACCATCGGGATCGGCGACGATGAATTGTCGATTGCCGACTTCCCTCTCGTCCCGGCGGTACCATTTCTCTTCCGGCGCAAGGTAGAGCGGGACCTCCGCCGCCGCGAGCCGGGCAAGGATCGGACGGAGCGCCGGCACCTCGATCTGCAGGTTGAGACCTCGTCCGAACGGATGTTCGCGCGCCGCGCCGGGAAGATCGAAATCGCGGCCGAGGCCGATCTGGTCGATCATCAGTTGCGCCTCACCGAGCGCCAGGAAGGCGAAACCCTCGTCGGGACGTCCGTAGACGACCGAAAAACCAATCAAGTCGCAGTAGAAATCTCTGCTTTTCCGCCAATTACTGACGGAGAGCTCGGGGATCAGCGCGTTGGAGCGGTGCAGCGTCAAGTCTTTGTACCACCCACGGTGATCTGGTCCATCCTCAAATGCGGCTGGCCGACGCCGACAGGCACCCACTGGCCGCCCTTGCCACAATTGCCGATGCCGGTGTCGAGTTTCATGTCGTTGCCGACCATGGTCACCCGCCTCATCGCATCCGGACCGTTGCCGATCAGCATGGCGCCCTTGATCGCAGGTCCGATTTTGCCATTCTCGATCATGTAGGCTTCGGTGCAGCCGAACACGAACTTGCCGGACGTGATATCGACCTGTCCACCGCCGAAGGAAACCGCATAGATGCCCTTCTTGACCGAGGCGATGATCTCTTCCGGCGTCTTGTCGCCGCCGAGCATGTAGGTATTGGTCATGCGCGGCATCGGCGTATAGGCGTAGCCCTGCCGGCGACCGTTGCCGGTCGGTTCGACGCCCATCAGTCGCGCATTCTGGCGGTCCTGCATGTAGCCGGTGAGCTTGCCGTTCTCGATCAGCACATTGTAGCCGGAAGGCGTGCCTTCGTCATCGATGGTGAGCGAGCCGCGGCGGTTGTCGATCGTGCCGTCGTCGACAACGGTGACGCCGGGTGCTGCGACCATCTCGCCCAGCAGCCCGGCGAATGCCGATGTCTTCTTGCGGTTGAAATCGCCTTCGAGCCCGTGGCCGACCGCCTCGTGCAGCATCACGCCCGGCCAGCCGGAGCCGAGCACGACGTCCATGGTGCCGGCCGGCGCATCGATCGCGGTGAGGTTCACCAGAGCCTGGCGAAGCGCCTCGTCGGCGCCGGTCTGCCAGTTGCCGGCCGTGACGAAATCGCCGAAGCCGATGCGCCCGCCGGTGCCGAAAGAACCCGATTCCTGCCGGTCGCCTTCGCCGACCACGACGGAAATGTTGATACGGGTCATCGGCCGGATGTCCTGCACCCGGTGGCCGTCGGCACGAAGAATGTCCACCACCTGCCAGCTCGCCGAAACGGTGGCCGTCACCTGCCGCACCTTGTCGTCCTTGTTGCGCAGGTAGGCATCGATGTCGGTCAGCAGCTTGACCTTCTCCTCGAAGCTCGGGGATCCGATCGGGTTTTCGTCGCCATAATATTTCTTGTTGGTGCGCTGCGGGGCGGCCGCATAGGAGCCGGAATACCCGGCCGTGACGGCCCGCACGGCATCGGCGGCGCGTGAAAGGGCTGCGGCGGAAAGCTCGCCTGCATGCGCATAACCGACGGCCTCGCCGGCCACCGCGCGCAGGCCAAAACCCTGGTCGGTATTAAAAGAGCCGCCCTTCAGTCGTCCATTGTCGAAGGTCAGCGATTCCGCCTGTGCATGCTCCACGAACAACTCGCCGTCGTCGGCGCCGGACAGCGTCTCGGACAGGATCGAGCGCAACTTGGCCTCGTCGCAATCGAAAAGGTTGAGAAGATCGGTATTCATGGAAGGCTCCTTCGCCGGGGCGGACCCGAACTCTGTTCGGTCCGATGTAGGTCCCCGGGGCGCCGGAGGCAAGTGTCAGGGGAGGGCGTCGTATCCCGGGCTGAAACCGGACAGTTCGATCGGAATGCCGACGCGATCCTGATCGGCCGATTCGCGCAGTGCAAAGACGGCGTTCTTGCCGGCGCGCAAGATGCGCATCAGCTCGTCGTCGATCTCCACTTCCACATAACAGCCCTCAGAAAAGCAGCGGGTGAAATAAGCGCGACCGATATTGTTGTTGTCGACGTAAAGCTCCATGCCGTCCTTCAGCAGAACGCCGAGCGGCGCGAGGATGCGCAGGATCTTCGCCTTGCGGTCGGCCGTTTTGAGGACGACGACGGACAGTCCCACTTCCGGCCGGTCTTCGGCGATCACGTTCTGCATCAGCGCGCATTGTTCGGCGGAAGCGCCTGCCGGCCGGTCGCAGATGATCGACCAGGCACCGTGATTTTCCCGAACATTGCCGGGCGGCTGCGGCTTCGGGGCCGGTTGCGGCTGAACTCCCGGTACCGACTGGGCCGGCCCGGGCGGCTGCGGGGCCGCCGGCGAAGTTGAACCCTGCGAAGATGGGGGCGTCGGGCGCGGGCCAGGCTGCTGCGCGAATGCCGGAAGAGATACGGCCGTCACGAGCATTGCTGCAAGACTGGCGCGGATCAAGGAGGGACGACCCATGGAAACCTCGGTAAGACGAATCAGTGCGGCTATTCTTGTCGCTGGCCGGACCAAATGAAAAGCCCCGCCGTCTTTCCAGTGGAGTACGGCGAAAATGGGACTCCTTCCCCCGTGCGCTCTTTATATTGATTCACAGATTCATAAATCTGTGCGCGGCCGAGGGAACATAAGGTACTGTGCATACAAGAGCGTGAAAGCCTCGGCACAATTGCCAATCACGCCGGAGTTTCGGTCCCTCAAGCTGGCTATCGTGGCGTGATTCAGCGCTCCACGCGAGGCGCAAAAATGCCGCACGGGCTTTTCCTGCCAGATATTGCGGCGGCAGGCAAACTGTGATTGAAGCACACCATATAGCTTGGATTCTGCGTTGGGTTTGTTCTGGATCAAACGCATGGGGAGAAATTAGTGATGAACAGAGCTTTTGCAGTGATGACGGCGCTCATCTGTCTGCTCTTTGCTTCCGCCGGTTATGCGGACCAGCCGCATCCGTGGCAAATCGATTTCCAGGCGGCGGCCACGCCGATCATGCACCAGATCCGCTGGTTCAACCATTATACCCTGGTGTATATTGTGCCGGTCACGCTGCTGGTTCTGGTTTTGCTTGTCGTCGTCGTGGTGAAGTTCCGCGCCAGCGCCAATCCGGTGCCGTCCCGCACCAGCCACAACACGGCGATCGAGATCATCTGGACGCTTGGTCCGGTTCTCATCCTGTTTGGCCTCGCAATTCCGTCCTTCAATCTCCTGAATGCCCAGCTCCAGATTCCGCAGTCGGACATGACGGTCAAGGCGACGGCAACGCAGTGGCAGTGGAACTACGAATATGAAGGCGGGCAGGCTCCGGTTGCCTTCGACAGCTTCATGCTGAAGGAGCAGGATCGCGAAGCTGCCGGCAAGACCGATATCGGCGCCTATCCGCGCCTGCTGGCCGTCGACAACGAAATGGTGGTTCCGGTCAACAAGACCGTCCGCATGCTCGTGACTGCTGCTCCGTCGGACGTCATTCACGCCTTTGCGATGCCGGCTTTCGGCCTCAAGATCGATGCCGTACCGGGCCGTCTCAACGAAACCTGGTTCAAGGCCGAGCGTGAAGGCCTCTATTACGGCCAGTGCTCCGAGCTTTGCGGCAAGGACCATGCCTATATGCCGATCGCCATCCGAGTCGTCTCGGAAGACAAGTACAAGGCTTGGCTCGCACAGGCGGCTTCCGACCTGCCGGGTGCCTACAAGACGCTCGTAGCTGCGGTCGACACGCCGGCCGGCAATTTTGCCGTCGCCGAAAACGTATCCAAGTAATTAGAGGAGTGAGGATAATGGCTGGACATTCCGCTCACGACGATCACGCTCATACCCGCACCTCTCACGATGCGCATGGTCACGACGATCATCATGATCATTCGCACACGCCGACTTTTGCTCAGCGCTGGCTGTTTTCGACCAACCACAAGGACATCGGAACGCTCTACCTGATCTTTGCGATCATGGCGGGCATCGTCGGCGGTCTTCTCTCCGTCGCCATGCGCATGGAGCTGCAAGAGCCCGGCATTCAGATCTTCCATGGTCTGGCTTCCATGGTCTACGGTTTTCAGGGCGACGCTGCCATTGACGGCGGCAAGCACATGTTCAACGTGTTCACCACCGGTCACGCGCTGATCATGATCTTCTTCATGGTCATGCCGGCCATGATCGGCGGTTTCGCCAACTGGATGGTGCCGATCATGATCGGTGCGCCGGACATGGCTTTCCCGCGCCTGAACAACATTTCCTTCTGGTTGATCGTCCCCGCCTTCCTCCTGCTGGTCCTGTCGATGTTCGTCGAAGGTCCGGCCGGCGCGTTCGGCGTCGGCGGCGGCTGGACGCTTTATCCGCCGCTTGCAACCATGGGCCATCCGGGTCCGGCCGTCGACCTCGCGATCTTCTCGCTGCATGTCGCCGGTGCTTCCTCGATCCTCGGTGCGATCAACTTCATCACCACCATCCTCAACATGCGTGCTCCCGGCATGACGCTGCACAAGATGCCGCTGTTTGCCTGGGCCGTTCTGATCACTGCCTTCCTGCTGCTGCTTTCGCTGCCGGTTCTGGCAGGCGGCATCACCATGCTTCTGACCGACCGCAACTTCGGTACGACCTTCTTCGCGCCGGAAGGTGGCGGCGATCCGATCCTCTACCAGCACCTTTTCTGGTTCTTCGGTCACCCGGAAGTCTACATCCTGATCCTGCCCGGCTTCGGCATCGTCAGCCACATCGTATCGACCTTCTCGAAGAAGCCTGTCTTCGGTTACCTCGGCATGGCCTACGCCATGGTCGCGATCGGTGCCGTCGGCTTCATCGTCTGGGCCCACCATATGTATACGGTCGGTCTGTCGCTCGATGCGCAGCGTTACTTCGTCTTCGCGACGATGGTCATCGCAATTCCGACGGGTATCAAGATCTTCTCGTGGATTGCGACGATGTGGGGCGGCTCGCTGACCTTCACGACCCCGATGGTCTGGGCGATCGGCTTCATCTTCCTGTTCACCGTCGGTGGCGTCACCGGCGTCCAGCTGGCCAATGCCGGTCTCGACCGGTCGCTGCATGACACCTATTACGTGGTGGCACACTTCCACTACGTTCTGTCGCTCGGCGCCGTCTTCGCGATCTTTGCGGCCTGGTACTACTGGTTCCCGAAGATGTTCGGCTACATGTACAACGAGTTCATCGGCAAGCTGCATTTCTGGGTCATGTTCATCGGCGTCAACCTGGTGTTCTTCCCGCAGCACTTCCTGGGTCTCGCCGGCATGCCGCGCCGCTACATCGACTATCCGGACGCCTATGCCGGCTGGAACTATGTGTCCTCGATCGGCTCCTACGTTTCCTTCGCCGGCGTGATCATCTTCCTCTTCGGTGTCTGGGAGGCCTTCGCCAAGAAGCGTGTTGCCGGCGACAACCCCTGGGGCGAGGGCGCGAGCACGCTCGAGTGGCAGCTTTCCTCGCCGCCGCCCTACCACCAGTGGGAAAAGCTGCCGCGCATCCGTTAAGCGGCAGCAGAATAAGATTGGGCATCGCGGCACCCGCGATGCCCTGAGATGTTAAGCAGGACGGTTCAATGACGGTTATAGGCAATCACGACGTTCTCGGCTCCGATGGAGGCGTCCGCCTCTCGGAAGCGGGCGCGCGCGATTTCTTCGAACTCATGAAGCCGCGGGTGATGTCGCTCGTGGTCTTTACGGCGTTCGCCGGTCTGATCCTCGCGCCCGGTCACATCAATCCCGTGCTCGGCGCGATCGCAATTCTCTGCATTGCCGTCGGCGCCGGCGCCTCGGGCGCGCTGAACATGTGGTATGACGCCGATATCGACGCCGTCATGAGCCGGACAGCGAAGCGGCCGATCCCGGTCGGTCGCGTCCTGCCTCAGGAAGCGCTCGCCTTCGGGCTGACGCTGTCGGTTTTCTCCGTCGCGATCCTGGGGCTTGCGGTCAACTGGTTTGCCGCCGGTCTGCTTGCCTTCACCATTTTCTTCTATGCCGTCGTCTACACGATGTGGCTGAAGCGCTCGACGCCGCAGAATATCGTCATCGGCGGCGCCTCGGGCGCCTTCCCGCCGATGATCGGCTGGGCTTGCGTCACCGGCGGCGTATCGCTCGACAGCATCCTTCTGTTCCTCATCATCTTCCTCTGGACGCCGGCGCATTTCTGGGCGCTGGCTCTGTTCAAGATGCGCGACTACGGCTCGGTCGGCATACCGATGATGCCGAATGTGGCGGGAGAGGCTTCCACCAAGACGCAGATCGTCGTTTACGCCGTGCTGACGGCCGCGACCGCCGTCGCGCCGACCTTTACGGGGCTCGCCGGGTTCGGTTACGGCATCTTCTCATCGCTGCTCGGCGCAGTCTTCGTCTACTGTTCCATCGCCGTCTGGCGGATGCCGGACGGCGACCAGAAGATGATCCCGGCGAAGAAGATGTTCGCCTATTCGATCCTCTATCTTTTCGCTATCTTTTCGGCCCTTTTGGCCGATCGGATGTTCGAAGGGCTGCCAACCCTCATTGGAGGCCTGCTGTGATCGAGACCGTCAAGCTCAACGAGGCGCAGAAAAAATCACGCCGCAACCGCAATATCGCACTGGGCCTGCTGCTGGCTGGCCTTGTTGTCCTCTTCTACGTCATCACGCTGGTGAAAATCGGCGGGCTTGGGAACTAGGAGCGGGGCGATGACGGAAGCTGGTCTGAACGCGAAGACAAAAAAGGTAAGCAACGGCGCAATCTTTGCCGGGTGCGCTGTTTTCGTCGCCGGCATGGTGGGGATGGCCTATGCGTCGGTGCCGCTCTACCGGCTGTTCTGCCAGGTCACCGGCTATAACGGCACGACGCAGCGCGTCGAGCAGTATTCCGACAAGATCCTGGACAAGACGATCAAAGTCACCTTCGACGCCAATGTCTCGTCCGGCCTCAACTGGGACTTCAAGCCTGCCAAGGCGGTCGATCCGAGGATCGGCGAGACGTTGCAGGTCGAATACACGGCCACCAATCGCTCCTCGCAGCCGACGACCGGCACCGCCGTCTTCAACGTCACGCCGATGGAAGCTGGCGCCTACTTCAACAAGGTCGAGTGCTTCTGCTTCACCGAGCAGACGCTGCAGCCCGGCCAGTCGGTCACCATGCCGGTGGTATTCTTCGTCGATCCGGAGATTGCCAAGGCGGAAGAGACCAAGAATATCAAGACGATCACACTGTCCTACACCTTCTATCCGAGTGCGCCCGGCAAACCGGTCGCCGCTCTGCCGGAAGGTGGCAAGACCGTGGACAAGAAACTTTAAGAGGGTTCGCCGGTTTCCGGCGAAGCAGGCATTCATCCGGGGATTCTGACATGGCCGATGCGCATCAGAAACAGCACGACTACCACATCATCGATCCGAGCCCGTGGCCGATTCTGGCTTCGCTCGGCGCCTTCATCCTGACCTTCGGCGGCGTAGGCTACATGCGTTATCTGCATGGCGGCGAATTCAAGCTTTTCGGCCTGAACCTCGCTACGCCCTGGTTCTTCTTCATCGGCCTCGCCATCGTCATCTACACGATGATCGGCTGGTGGTCGGACACCATCAAGGAAGGCCGCGAAGGCGCTCATACCCGCGTTGTTTCGCTGCATCTGCGCTACGGCATGATCATGTTCATCGCTTCCGAAGTGATGTTCTTCGTTGCCTGGTTCTGGGCCTTCTTCGATGCCAGCCTCTTTGCTAACGAAGCCATCCAGGCGAGCCGTGTCGAGGCCGTGGGTGGCCAATGGCCGCCGAAGGGCATCGAAGTTCTCGATCCATGGCACCTGCCGCTCTACAACACGATCATCCTGCTGCTGTCGGGCACCTGCGTGACCTGGGCGCACCATGCGCTGCTGCACAATGATCGCAAGGGCCTCATCTCCGGCCTGTCGCTGACCGTTGCGCTTGGCATCCTGTTTTCCTTCGTCCAGGCCTACGAGTACATGCACGCTCCGTTCGCGTTCTCGAACTCGATCTACGGCGCGACCTTCTTCATGGCGACCGGCTTCCACGGCTTCCACGTGCTGATCGGCACGATCTTCCTGCTGGTCTGCCTGGTCCGCGCCCTGCGCGGCGGCTTTACGCCCCAGAAGCACTTCGGCTTCGAGGCGGCTGCCTGGTATTGGCACTTCGTCGACGTGGTCTGGCTGTTCCTGTTCTTCTCGATCTACATCTGGGGCGGTTGGGGCGCACCGCTCGCCCACTGAGGCGCCGGGCATGAATTCGGGGAGGGCGGCGAAAGCCGCCCTTCTGTTTTTAAGGATTGGAATTCCATGGCGATGAAGTCTTCCTCCGAAACCACGCCCGCCTTCGGGCGGCGGCGCAGTCGCGGCTGGAGGATCGCCAGTGTCGTTGTCGTTCTTCTGGCGCTCGCTGCACTTCTGTCGCTCGGCACCTGGCAGGTGGAACGGCTGCAATGGAAAGAAGGGCTGCTTGCCGATATCGCCGAGCGCCGGGCTGCAGCACCGGTGGCGCTTTCCGAGATCGAGACGCTCCTGAGGGCCGGCGGCGATATCGAATATCGCCGTGTTTCGGCAACCGGTACCTTCGATCACGAAAAGGAGCGGCATTTCTTCGCGACATTCCAAGGCCGCACCGGCTTCTACGTCTATACCCCGATGACGCTGGCGGATGGCCGTATCCTTTTCGTCAATCGCGGCTTCGTGCCCTATGAGATGAAGGAGCCGGGAACGCGGCCGGCCGGCGAAGTGACGGGGGAGCAGACGGTGACGGGTTATGCCCGCAGCCGACTTTCCGCGAAACCGTCGACGATCGTGCCGGACAACGATATCGCGAAGAACATCTTCTATTGGAAGGATTTCGACGCGATGGTCGCAAGCGCCGGTCTCGACGCTTCCAGGGCCATACCGTTCTTCGTGGATGCCGATACGTCGGTGGCCAATCCCGGTGGCTGGCCGAAAGGCGGTGTGACGCAGTTCGACCTGCCGAACAGCCATCTGCAATACGCCGTCACGTGGTACGGACTGGCTGCAGCGCTCGTTGCGGTCGTGGTCGGGGTGTGGTTTCGGCGCAAGCATATTTGAAACGGTTGGCGCCAGTGCTTGAGCCGCATTATGTTACAGCCGGGTTGAACAGGGGGTAGGGATGAGTTTGCTGGCAAATATTTTCGTTGCGCTGACGGCGCTGTTGCATGTCGGGTTTCTGGTCCTGGAGATGTTCCTATGGACCGGCCCGACGGGAAGAAAGATGTTCCGCATGTCTGAGGAGCGGGCGGAGGCCACGAAGGTGCTTGCCGCCAATCAAGGGCTCTACAACGGCTTTCTTGCGGCCGGGCTGTTCTGGTCGCTGCTCCATACAGATCCGGCTTTCGCCCTCCAACTGAAGCTCTTCTTCCTTGTGTGCGTCATCATTGCCGCTATATATGGCGCGTGGTCGGTCAAGCCGCGGATCCTGCTGGTTCAGGGCGGTCCGGCGATATTCGCTCTCGTGTTGACATTCTTGGCGTCCTGATCTGATGGCATCCTCCTTCTCTGCAAAAAGTCCGCTTTCGATCCGCCTCTGCGGCCCGCGCGGCTTTTGCGCCGGCGTCGACCGCGCCATCCAGATCGTCGTGCTGGCGCTGAAGGCCTACGGCGCTCCGGTCTATGTCCGCCACGAGATTGTCCATAACCGTTATGTCGTGGAAGGGCTGGAAGCCAAGGGCGCGGTTTTCGTCGAGGAACTGGACGAGATTCCGGCCGAGCATCGGGAGCAGCCGGTTGTCTTTTCCGCGCATGGGGTTCCGAAATCCGTGCCGGAGGATGCGCAAGCGCGCAATCTGTTCTATCTGGACGCAACCTGCCCGCTGGTTTCGAAGGTCCACAAACAGGCCATGCGCCACCAGCGGCTCGGTCGCCATGTGGTGCTGATCGGTCATGCCGGCCATCCGGAAGTGATCGGCACGATGGGCCAGCTTCCCCCGGGTACGGTCTCGCTGATCGAGACCATAGAGGATGCCGATCGCTATGAGCCGGTCGATCCAGAAAACCTCGGCTATGTCACCCAGACGACGCTTTCGGTCGACGATACCGCAGGCGTGATCGCCCGGCTGATGGAACGCTTCCCCAACCTCACGGCACCGGCTGCCGATTCCATCTGCTATGCGACGACCAACCGCCAGGAGGCGGTGAAACAGGCAGCCCCCGGCTGCGATCTCTTCCTCGTTGTCGGAGCGCCGAATTCCTCCAATTCCAAGCGTCTGGTGGAAGTCGCCCTGCGCGCCGGCGCCAAACGCTCGTTGCTGGTGCAGCGTGCCTCCGAACTGGACTGGGACGAGATCGGCGAGATCCACACGCTCGGGCTTTCCGCCGGCGCCTCGGCTCCGGAAGTGATCGTCGATGAGATCATTGCCGCCTTCAAGGAGCGTTTCGATGCAGAGATCGAGCTGGCGATCACGGCGGAGGAAACCGAAAACTTCCTGGTCAACCGCGAGCTTCGCAGCGTGCCACTGACGATCGAGGACATGGCCTGGGTGAATGGGGTTCCTGTTTGAGCGAGTGCAGCCTGGAGCACCCCCCTCTTCCCTGCCGGGCATCTCCCCCCCTCGAGGGGGAGATGCCCGGCAGGGAAGAGGGGGGTATCCCCTTGAACTGACTAGTTTGCCTTTCCACCGACTGTGAGACCGCCTTGGCCGTTTATACCGATATCACCGAAGACGACCTGAAGCGTTTCTTGGCAGAGTATGACGTTGGGAAACTGACCTCCTACAAGGGCATCGCCGAAGGCGTCGAGAATTCGAATTTCCTGCTGCATACGACAGGTGACCCGTTGATTCTTACGCTTTACGAGAAGCGTGTGGAAAAAGCCGACCTGCCGTTCTTCCTGGGGCTGATGCAGCATCTTTCGGCGCGCGGCCTGTCCTGCCCGCTTCCGCTGCCGCGGCGGGATGGCCAGTTGCTCGGCGAACTCTCGGACCGGCCCGCGGCGTTGATCTCCTTCCTCGAAGGCATGTGGCTGAGAAAGCCCGAGGCGAAGCATTGCCGTGAAGTGGGCAAGGCGCTGGCCCAGATGCATCTCGCCGGGGATGGTTTTTCGCTGACGCGCCCGAATGCGCTGTCGCTCGAAGGCTGGAAGACCCTCTGGGCGAAATCCACCGATCGTGCCGACGAGGTGGAGGCAGGTCTGCAGGACGAGATTTCCTCGGAGCTTGAATTCCTGGCGGGCAATTGGCCGGCGGACCTGCCGGCCGGCGTCATCCATGCCGACCTTTTCCAGGACAACGTTTTCTTCCTGGGCGACGAGCTTTCCGGCCTCATCGATTTCTATTTCGCCTGCAACGACCTGCTTGCCTACGACGTCTCGATCTGCCTGAACGCCTGGTGCTTCGAGAAGGACCACTCCTATAATCTCACCAAGGGCAAGGCGTTGCTGGAGGGTTATCGGAGCGTCCGCCCGTTGTCGAAGGACGAGATCGCGGCCCTGCCGGTTCTCGCGCGGGGCTCTGCCCTGCGCTTCTTCCTGACCAGACTTTATGACTGGCTGACAACGCCAGCCGGCGCGCTGGTGGTGAAGAAGGATCCCCTCGAATACCTGCGCAAGCTGCGTTTTCACCGGCAGATCGGTTCGGCTGCGGAATACGGGCTGGCACCGGAAGCGGCCCTATCATGAAGCGCGTCGATATTTTCACCGACGGTGCCTGTTCCGGAAATCCCGGACCCGGTGGTTGGGGCGCTATCCTGCGTTACGGCGAGACGGAAAAGGAAATGTTCGGCGGCGAGGCCGACACCACCAACAACCGAATGGAGCTGATGGCCGCGATTCAGGCGCTGAGTGCCCTGAAGACTCCGTGCGAAGTCGACCTTTATACGGATAGCGCCTACGTTAAGGACGGCATTTCCAAGTGGATCTTCGGCTGGAAGAAAAACGGCTGGAAGACCGCTGACAAGAAGCCCGTGAAGAACGCCGAACTCTGGCAGCAGCTGGAAGAGGCGCGCAATAAGCACAAGGTGACGCTGCATTGGGTCAAGGGCCATGCAGGCCATCCGGAAAACGAGCGGGCCGATGAACTCGCCCGTCTCGGCATGGCGCCGTTCAAGAAGAGATAGCGACTGACCCAGGAGGGACCGTGGCTCAGAACGTCTATGATACGCCAGAGTTTTTTGCCGGTTACAGCCAACTCGGCCGCTCCGTGCAGGGTCTTGCAGGAGCTGCCGAATGGCCAGCCATACGCACGCTGCTGCCGCCGTTGAAGGCTTTGCGGATCGTCGATCTCGGCTGCGGTTTCGGCTGGTTTTCCCGTTTTGCGGCGGATGAAGGCGCGGCAGCCGTGCTCGGCCTCGATCTTTCCGAAAACATGATTGCCCGTGCAACAACGGAAAATGCCCATCCCGTCATCAGCTACGAACGCTCGGACCTGGAGCATGTCGAACTGCCGCAAGCAGGCTTCGACCTCGCCTACAGTTCGCTGGCCTTTCATTACCTCGAAGATTTCGGCAGATTGGCGCGGCAAGTGCACAAAGCTTTGGTGCCGGGCGGCACGTTCGTCTTCACCATAGAGCACCCCATCTACATTGCCTCGGCAAATCCCGGATGGCGGACGGACGAGAACGGCAATCGGTTTTGGCCCGTGGATGGCTATTCCGTCGAGGGCCGGCGCATGACCGACTGGCTCGCCAAAGGCGTCGTCAAATACCATCGGACGATCGGTACGACTGTGAATACCTTGCTGGACGAAGGCTTTGTTATCCGCCGTTTGCTCGAGTGGCACCCGACACCCGATCAGATCGCGGCCATTCCGGATCTGCTAGAGGAAATGGACCGTCCGATGATCCTGATGATCTCGGCAGAGCGCTGATCGATGTCGCTCAGGATCATTTCCCTCAATGCCTGGGGCGGTCGGGTATACGAGCCTCTGATGCGGTATCTGAAGCAGACCGATCCGGACGTGCTCTGCCTTCAGGAAGTCACCCGCTCGCCGGACGCGGTATCCGATTGGCTCGCCTATCGCGACGGCACGTTCGAATTGCCGCAGCGCGCCAACCTTTATGAGGATGTGAAGGCGATCCTGCTCCGTCACGAGACGACGTTTGCGCCGGTGGCGCGGGGCACGCTTTTCGAAGGAGAGCGGGAAGTGACGTCCGAATTCGGCCTCGGCACTTTCGTCCGCGGCACGCTCCCGGTCATCGGCCAGGTGCTCGACTTCGTGCATTCGCAATTCTCCGCCGATGGCTGGGGGCCGCATCCACGCTCTCGCAATGCCCATGGCATCCGCATGTTCCGCTACGACACGGGGTCTGCAGTGACGGTCGTGCAGATGCACGGGCTCCGCGATCTCGCTGGCAAGGGGGATACGCCGGCCCGGTTGGCGCAAGCGCGAGCTCTCGCCACATTGATCGAAAAGGTCTGGCAGCCCGGCGACCCGCTCGTCGTCTGCGGCGACCTCAACCTGCTGCCGGACAGCGAGACCTTTTCGATCCTGGGGAGGTTCGGTCTGACCGATCTCGTCACGGCCCACGGCTTTGCCGACACACGCACGTCCTGGTACCCGAAGGAAGGACGTTACGCCGACTATCTGCTGGTGACGCCAGATGTGAAGGTCGAAAAGTTCGATGTGGTCGCGGACCCCGAAGTATCGGATCACCGCGCCCTTCTGCTCGAAATTGCCTGAGCCCCCGTTGCGCTTGCCGTCTTAGCCACTATTCTGCCGCAAACAATAATCCGGGAGGACCAGTCAATGATCCTGCACTGCGTATTCGTTCGATTCAAGGCGGCACTTCAGCATGCCGACAAGCAGGCGATCTACGATGCAATTGCCGCGTTGAAGAACGTCATCCCTGGCATCCTCGACTTGAAATACGGCCCCAACGTCTCGCCCGAAGGGCTGAACGGCGGTTTTCTCGATGGTTTCGTGGTGACGTTCGAGAATCCGGAGGTGCGGGATGCCTATCTCGTTCATCCCGAACACCTGGTGGTCGGCGAGCGGATCGTCGCATCCGCCGACGGTGGATTGTCGGGCCTGATGGTGTTCGATCTCGCCGTTTGAGTTGACAGGCGAAAAAGAAAGGGCGCCGTCGAGGCGCCCCTTGAAGCATATTCAATGGTTCAGAGCTGTTCCAGCATCGCCGCCGCGCCGGAAACCGTCGCCTGACCGGGCGTTTCCTCGACATTGAGCGACTTTACCACGCCGTCCTCGACAAGCATGGAATAACGCTTGGACCGCACGCCGAGACCTCCGGCCGAGAGGTCGGCCTCAAGGCCTAGCGATTTCGTGAAAGCGCCGTTCCAGTCGGCAAGAAAGTGGATCTTGCCCATGCCGCCGGACTGCTGTGCCCAGGCGCCCATCACATGCCAATCGTTGACCGCAACGACCGCGATATCATCCACACCCTTGGAAAGGATCGCGTCGCGGTTCTCGATATACCCGGGCAGATGGTTCAGCGAGCAGGTGGGCGTGAAGGCGCCGGGGACGGCGAAGAGCACGACCTTCTTGCCCTTGAAAAGCTGTTCGGTGGTGGTTTCTACCGCGCCGTCAGCGGTCTTTTCCTTGAATGCCGCCTCTGGCAGCTTGTCGCCGATGGTGATGGTCATGGGAGCTCTCCTCGGTTGGGACCGGGCCATCTCAGCCCGCCATTTGCCGGCACTATAGTGGTGGCTTGATACAAGACAAGTGAGGGACCGGCTTACTCGAAGGCGAGGGAGGTTTCCATGGCCCGGTTGCCGGCAATGACGAGAATGCCCCAGCGCTTGCCCTTGATGTCGTAGTTTTTTGGCAGCTTGCCGATCGGCATGTCGAGTGCATAGCCGTCGTCGTCCCGCCGCCCGTTGACGCTCTCCAAAAGCACATGCCCCTGAGGCCCGGTCACGATCACCTGCGGTTCGACCGCTCCGGCGGGCAGCCTCAGCTTGAGGCTCAGTCGGTCGCGGGTCATCACATATTGGGTGACGGCGAAATCGTCCGAGGGAGCTTCCGGCAGTTTCGAGGCTGCCGCATTGAGGATCATCGCTTCCTCGACCGGTGTTCCCTTGGTGGGCGCAAGCGCCAGCGAAAATTCCGCCTGGAAAGGAATGCAGATATTGCGGCAGAGACCGACGAAAGCGGAAGCTCCGATAGTCAACGGCCTCTGAGGTGCCTCTGCCTTGAGTTCGAAGGGCAGGGCCACCGAATGATCGTAGCCGATATCGCGCAGCTTGCCGTTGTTGATCCGCTTCGGCACCGGAAAGGAGATGTGGCTCAGCTTGACGCCGTCGGCCTCGGACAGCACCATCTGCGGCGGAATGCCCGCGTCACCCGGTTCCCTCCAATAGGTGATCCAGCCCGCTTTCGGCTCGATCTGCAGAGCGCCGCGAACGGTGCCGTCCGGCTCGGGCGGCAAGGCGACGATCCGCATACGACCGCCTTCATTGGTGGCCCAGGGCGTTATCTCCGCGATACCAGGGGTAGCCGAAGCCAGCGCTGCGCCCGCAACGAGACAGGCGAGCGCGGCAGATGTGCGATCAGAAAAATGGCGGAGCGAAATTATCTTCATGCGGCAAGCATTTAATCGATCAAGCGGGGCCGGACCAGTCACGGGCGTGCAAAAGCCGATCATTTTCGGTTGATTGATTGGGTATACTGCCCCATCTTGATAAAGATAGATTGAAGCCTCACTCGCCCGGAGGCCGGGCCGGCAGGCAGGTTGGAGGCATGATGGTTTTCTCGACCTTGAGGGACAAGAGCGAACGGGGCTTCCTGGACGGCCAGTTCCTGATCGCCATGCCGGGCATGAAGGACGGCAATTTTGCCCGAGCCGTTGTTTATATCTGCGCCCATTCGGCCGCTGGAGCGATGGGCTTCATCATCAATCGACCGCAGCCGATTTCATTCACCGACGTTCTGCTTCACCTGAAGCTTCTGGACCAGACCGAAGCAATCATGTTGCCGAGCGATACCCGCGATTTTCCCATTCTGTCCGGTGGACCGGTAGAAACGGGCCGCGGCTTCGTCCTCCATACGGATGATTTTGTCAGCGAGTCGTCGATCCCCGTCAGCGACGAGATATCGCTTACGGCGACGCTCGATATCATCCGCGCGATCTGCAACGGGCGTGGACCTACACGAGCCACCATGCTCCTCGGTTATGCCGGTTGGGGAGCCGGTCAGCTGGAGCTGGAAATCTCCAGCAACGGCTGGCTCAATTGCCCCGCTGACGACGACCTGATCTTCGATCGCGCGCTCGAAGGGAAATATGAGCGGGCGCTGGCATTGATGGGTGTCAGCCCGGAAATGCTGTCGAGCGAAGCCGGCCACGCCTGAAGGGAAATCTGGAGCAATCCGGAACGAAGCTCGCGGAAGCGGCGTTCTCCTGTTTCAAGACGCTGGACGCGTCAAAAGAACAAGGAGAAACACCATGGGCAGCACCAGTGACAAAATGGCCGGCAAGGCCAATGAAATGGCTGGCAAGGTCAAGCAGGCAGCCGGTGACATGACTGACAACGAAAAGATGCGTGCCAAGGGATCGGCTCAGGAAGCCAAGGGCGATGCCCAGCAGGCCAAGGGCCATCTCAAGGACGCTGCAAAGAATGTAGTGGACCGCGCCTAAGCGGGCTGCGGCACCCGGCGAATTCGAACCTGTTCCGGCTTTGGTCGGGGCAGGTTTTCTCTATTCATTCCATCTTTCCGCGGATATCTCCATGCGTCTCTACGACTGCGACCATTGCGGTCAACCTATCCATTTCGACAACCGCTCCTGCGTCAATTGCGGTCACAAGCTCGCTTTTGTGCCGGAACTGCTGGCGATGCACGCGCTTGCTGAGAGGGAAGGGGAGGGAATGTGGGCTTTGGTCGCCAGGCCGAACCACAAGGTTCGGCTCTGCGCCAACGCGGCCATTGATGTCTGCAACTGGACGGTGCTGACAGATGAGCTGCAGCCCTTCTGTCCGGCATGCCGGCATAACCGTCTGGTTCCGGATGCCTCGACCGATGCCGGCCTCAGTCAGTGGCGCCGGATCAGCCAGGCGCAGCGGCATCTCTTCTATTCTCTGATGCGTTGGAACCTGCCCCGCACCACGCGCGAGGAGGACCCGGAAGGCGGTCTTGTCTTCGATTTCCTGGTGGACGAGGTGCGGCCGGACGGTACGGTGGTGCCGGCGGTGACCGGCCATGAGGATGGATTGATCGCCATTCGCGCGGCCGAGGCCGACGACGTGACCCGGGAACAGATCCGGGTCTCGATGAACGAGCCGTATCGCACCCTGCTCGGCCATTTCCGCCATGAGACCGGTCACTACATATGGGATAAACTCGTGCGCGATGGCGGCAAGCTGGCCGAGTTTCGGGAGGTCTTTGGCGACGAGACGGCGGATTATGGAGAGGCGCTGAAACGAAACTACGAAGAAGGGCCGCCGCCGGACTGGCAGGAATTCTTCATCAGCACCTATGCGAGCTCCCATCCGTGGGAAGATTTCGCAGAAACCTTTGCTCACTATCTCCACATCGTCGATACGCTGGAGACCGCCAGGTCCTACGGAATATCGGTGGAGCCGCGCCGGCATGAGGAGCTCGTGGCCGAAGTCGCCTTTAATCCCTATAAGGCCGAAAGCGCCGAACAGCTCGTTGCGGCATGGGTGCCCCTCAGTCTCGCGATCAACAGCGTCCACCGCTCGATGGGGGTGCCGGATCTTTACCCGTTCATTCTGACACCGGCCGTCGTGACGAAGCTGGAATTCGTCCACCAACTCGTCCACCGGAACCGTTAGTCGAGCCGGAGGCCAGTCCGAAGTGGAGCAGGCACGGCATCCAGTCGGGGACGAGACGGGCATATTCTCCCGCCTCGCCGGTGGGACCTGCTCCTCGAAAGGTGCAGGTCCGGCAAGACCGTTTCAAAACGGTGGTCAGAAGGTCTTTGACGTGTCGAGGCCGAGGGCCGTCCGTCCGGCAAATTCCTGTTGCGCGCCCACCCTCATCGGATGATAGCGTGCGCCTTGGACATCGCGGAACCGGCGTTCGAGACCGTTGTCGCGATAGAAGGCGGCACCGCCCGCCGTTTCCATCGCAAGCTCGGTCGCAGCGATTGCGTGGCGGGCAACCAGCGAGCGGCCGATCATGATCTCGTTCGTCGTCGCCGGAGAGGGTTCACCCCGCTCCGCCGCTGCGATCATGTTGCCAAGCGCATATTGAGCGGCGCGCAGCTCAGTCTCCATCTGCCCGGCGAGGCTGATCACATGCGCGTCCGGCTCGCGTTTCTTTGCCAGGTCTATGGCAATGTTCCGGGCGCTTTCGGCAACGCCGAGATAGGCCGAATATATCAGCGGGAAGGCGATCATCGTTATGATGTGGAAGAGCATGTGCCATTCGCTCTGATTGCGTTTCAGGGCGACCATTTCTTCAGGCACCACGTGGCCGTCGACCATCACGTCATGAGAGCCCGTGCCGCG
Organism: Neorhizobium alkalisoli; assembly: GCF_002968635.1. Classification (GTDB taxonomy): domain Bacteria; phylum Pseudomonadota; class Alphaproteobacteria; order Rhizobiales; family Rhizobiaceae; genus Neorhizobium; species Neorhizobium alkalisoli. The sequence goes on from NZ_PVBN01000001.1 coordinate 596,535, forward strand.
CATGCCCATCGTCTTCCAGGTGTCGAGCACTTTGACATGCGGAGATTTCATGGGCAGGCCGAAATGGATCACCTTCGGTCCGTCCGGCTCGTCCACAACGGCACCTGTCATCAGCACGTCGCCGAACGGGGAGCCTGAGGTAAAGATCTTGCGTGCAGTGATCTGGTAGCCACCATCGACCTTTTCAGCCTTGCCTGATCCGCGGATCCAGTCCGATCCACCGCTCGAAAGCAGAATGATACGCTCGGCTGCGACGCGTTTCAGCAGCGGTACGACCGGCTGCGCCTTCTGATGCGTCCACCGCCAGGCCGGGATCGCCACCTGGTGCGTATGCATGGAAAAGGCGAGCGCAGTGGAACCGCAATGGTGCGCGAGCTCCTTGATCACCGCCGAAAGCTCGGCGATTTCGGCGCCGCCGCCGCCAAGGTCTGCCGGCACGCCGGCCTCCACAAGGCCGGAATGGCGTAAGTCGCGATAATTGTCTGCCACGAAGGCGTCGCTGTCGTCGGCCGCAGCTGCGCGCTCGGCGAAGACGGTTCCAAGCGAGCGGGCAATGCCAGCGAGCTCGGGATGAACTTTGGTGAACGGCAAGGTTCCGGTTGCTGTCGTCATGTTCCAATCCTCCTCCTATTGAGAATGCGGAGAGTGTTGGCTCACGATCGAAAAGCCGCAAGTACAGGAAGTGTACTGCACGCAGGGCGGCCTAGATCTTGTCGAGACGCCGCAAGGCGGGCCTGGGCTAGTACAAAAAGTGTACTTGGCCCAAATAGGCGATAGTCCTATTCTGTTCGGTCTAACGACGCAGGGTTTTACCTATGCCGGAAATGACCGGAAGTTACGGCCAGTTCTGCCCCGTTGCCATGGCTGCCGAGGTTTTCTGTACGCGCTGGACCCCCCTGGTACTGCGGGAACTCCTCTGTGGCAGCCGCAGGTTCAACGATCTGCGGCGAGGGGTGCCGCGCATGTCGCCGACCCTGCTTTCAAAGCGGCTGAAGGAGCTTGCCAAGGCGGGTGTCATCGAGACACGCAAGGCGTCCGATGGCGTCATCGAGTACCATCTGACGCCTGCGGGCGAAGAGCTTCGCGACGTGGTGATGACGCTCGGTTTCTGGGGGCAGCATTGGGTGGAAACCCAGCATGCCCTCGAAAAACTCGATCCTTCGCTGCTGATGTGGGATATGCGTCGCCATCTCGATCCGGAACCGCTGCCTCCCAGCCGGTGCACGGTGCAATTTCTTTTCCCGGACCAGCCGCCGGCGCGGCAGCGATACTGGCTTGTCATCGACGGGGGCGACGTCGACGTCTGTTCGACTGATCCCGGCTTTGAAGTCGATCTCTACGTGACTTGCCCTTTGCGTATCATGACGGCCATCTGGATGGGCATCGCGACCGTGCGGGCGGAGGTAAGGGCGGGCCGGCTGGAGCTTGACGGCAATCCCGACCTGGCAAGCTCGATGCAGCATTGGCTGGGGCTTAGTCCCTTTGCCCGCGAGCGTCAGAGGACCGGCCAGGCGGCGTGATGTTACGCTCGTTTGGTCAGCGGAAAACGTTCCTTCAACAGCTTCAGCACCGCATCTGCCGCCGCCGGGGGGCCGAAAAGATAGCTCTGGCCGAAATGGCAACCCATCTTGGCGAGTTCGGCGGCATCCTCGTCGGTCTCTATGCCTTCCGCGACCACCGCCATCTCGAGCGCGCGGGCCATCGCGATGACCGAGCGCAGCAGCACGGCGCGTTTCTCCGTGGCGTCCTTGACGAGCGCCTTGTCGAGCTTGATCGTATCGAACGGAAACTTCGTCAGGTAGGCGAGCGAAGAATAACCGGTGCCGAAATCGTCCAGTGCGAGGCCCAGGCCCGTTTCCTTGAGCTTGGCGAGCACCAGCCGCGCCTGCTCGGGATTTTCCATCATCAGCGACTCGGTGAGCTCCAGCTTGAGCTGGTGCGGACTGACCTGGGTCTTCTGCAACAGGGCTCTCACGTCGTTGTAGAGGTCGGCATTGAGGAGTTGCGCGCTTGAAAGGTTCACCGAGACGAAGATCGGCAGTTCACCCGTCTGGTTCTGCCATCTCATCAGGTCGGAGCCGGCGCGGTCCAGGGCGAACAAGCCGAGCGGACCGATCAGGTCCGACATCTCGGCGATCGGGATGAATTCCGATGGTGGAATGCCGCCGCGTTTGGGATGGTCCCAGCGCATCAGTGCCTCGAAGCCGGCAATTTCGCCGTCCTTCAGCCGGATGATCGGCTGGTAGGCAAGCGAGAGCTCCTTGCGCTCGATGGCGCGGCGGAGATCCGTTTCGATCTGCAGCTTGTCCGTGCCGGAGGCGCGGAAGGCCGGGCGGAAGGGCTCGACCCGGTTGCCGCCTGCGCGCTTTGCCCGATACATCGCGAGTTCCGCGTCGGCCAGCAAGCCGGCGGCGCTTTCCTGCTGGTCCACCCACGAGGCGAGCCCGATCGAGGCGGTGAGAATGATTTCGCGGTTGGCGAAATTGATCGGCACCATGATCGCCTTCGACACCGCATCCGCAAAATCCGCCACCTTGGCGGGATCTCGCTCGGAAACCAGGATCAGGCCGAACTGGTCGCCGGCGATGCGCGCCAGCGTGTCCTGCGGTTTCAGGAGGCGGCGAAGCCGCCGGGTCAGCGCGATCAGGATGTTGTCGCCGGCCGCGATGCCGAGACTGTCGTTGACCTGCTTGTAGCGGTCGATATCGATCGTCATCACGGTCGGCCGGACCATATCCCCACCGGGGGCCAGCGTCAGAACCGCCTGCAGACGGTCCAGAAAGAGCTGGCGGTTCGGCAAGCCGGTCAGGTTGTCGTGAAGCGCATCCTGCAGCAGACGTTCGACGGAATTTTTCTGTTCCGTGACGTCGATGATCGTGCCGACGCAGCGGATGATTTCGCCGTTGGAGCCAAGCACCGGCCGGGCGCGAATCTGCAGCCAGTGGAAATGCCCATCCTCCGCCCGGATACGGAATTCGTGATGCAGACGGCCGCGGCGATGTTCGAGAAGCACGTCGAGCGTCGCGCGGAAACGGTCGCGGTCGTCAGGATGCAGCCTCGGTACCCAGTTGCGCACCGGGCCATGCATCGTGCCTGGATCGAGCCCGAGGCGGGCGGAGATATCGGGCGTGGTGACGACGCGGTCGCGGGCCACGTCCCAGTCCCACACGGTGTCGCCGCTGCCCGTAAGCGCCAGCGATTGCCGCTCGAGATCGGAAAACAGGCCCTGCTGGTAGGCGCCGCCGGCAAATGCGTGCTGCATGACGGTGAAGCCGATGAGGAGCACGATCAGGACGAGGCCGCCGCCGAGCGCCGGCTGGATGATGTCGTTGTCGAGCTTGCCGGTCACCGTCAGCCATCCGCCGAACAGCCATACGAGGATCAGCGCCCAGGTCGGCACGAGGAGGATCGCGCGGTCATATCGGTTGAAGCCGAGATAGATGATCAGGAGGATGCCGACTGTGCCGGTCAGAGCGAAGGAGATGCGGGCAATCCCCGCGGCAACCGAGGGGTCGTATATCGCCACGCCGCCGAGAAGTACGAGGCCGACGACCCAGGCAAGCGTCGCATAACCGAGATGGACGTGCCAGCGGTTGAGGTTGAGATAGGTGAAGAGGAAGATGACGAGCGAGGAGGCAAGCGCCACCTCCGCCGCGGCCCGCCAGATCCTCTGGTCGCTGGAGGTGATGGTGATGAGTTTGTCGAGGAAGCCGAAATCCACGCAGATATAGGCAAGGACCGCCCAGGCAAGCGCGGCCGCGGCGGGCAGCATGGACGTGCCCTTGACCACGAACAGGATCGTCAGAAACACGGCGAGCAGGCCGGCGATGCCTAGCACGATCCCCCGATAGAGTGTGAAGGAGTTCACCGTGTCTTTGTAGGCGTCCGGCTGCCAGAGATAGATTTGCGGAAGCTGCGGCGTCGCGAGTTCCGCCACGAAGGTGATCGTCGCTCCGGGATTGAGCGTGATGCGGAACACGTCTGCATCCGCGCTTGGCACCCGGTCGAGCGCGAAGCCTTCCGACGGCGTGATCGAGATGATGCGCTGCGAACCGAGATCCGGCCAGAACATCTTGGAATTCGCCAGCCGGAAATGCGGCGCGACGATGACCCGTTCGAGCTGTTCTTCCGAAACGTTGGCAAGTGCGAAAACCGCCCAGTCGCCCTGATGGCGCGGCGAACTCGCCCGCACTTCGATGCGACGACGGATGCCGTCCGCACCGGCCGCGGTCGAGACCTGAAACGCCTCGCCCTGATTGGTATAGATATCGGTGGTCTTGGTCAGGTCGAGCGCGGTGTCGTCACGGGAAATCTTCACCGGTTCGGCAGCACCGGCCGAGGGGGCGGAAGCCAGCATCGCGACGGCAAGGGTCAGCATCAGCGCCGGCAGCCAGCGGATCAACGACGCGAAACGCAATACAGGCACGCTCATGGCTTCGACGTCTTCCCCGAATCGCCGTCTTCCGGCAGCCGGGAGAACATCAGATGGTCGCGCCACTCGCCGTTGATTTTGAGATATTTCCTCAACAAACCTTCTCGCTCGAAGCCGGCTTTTTCGAGAAGCCGGACGCTTTTCCAGTTTTCCGGAATACAGGCTGCTTCAATCCGGTGCAACTGAAGTCCGCCATAGACATACGGGATAGCCACCTGCAATGCGGCCAACATATGGCCTTGGCCGGCATGTCTTTCCCCCATCCAATATCCGATCATGCAGCTTTGCGCCGCACCCCGGCGGATATAGCCGATGGTGAGCCCGCCAAGCAGCGCATTGTCCTGCCGACGGAACAGGAGGAGGGGAACGGCGAGGCCTGAAGCATATTCCTGGCCACTCCGCACGACCCGCGCCCGGAACGAACTCTCGGTGAGTTCGTCCGACCGCCAGATCGGCTCCCACGGCTGCAGGAAAGCCCGGCTTTCGGAGCGCAGCGTGTACCACTGTTTGTAGTCGGAAAACCGCGGCAGCCGGAGCAAATGTTTTTCTCCGTATAGCTCAGGGGTGTCCGGCTGTTTTGACAGGAACCGAAACACCGATTTCGCCATGCTGTTGCTGCTCCGGGGCAGGGCAGCCGGAAGGGTCTTCGACCTAACCGGCGGCTTTCTTGGTCTGGACGTTCGGCGACGAAAGCGCCGCTGCAATATCGGCCATCGGCGCGAGCTGTTCGATCGGACCTACGGCGGACAATGTCGGAACTGTATCGAAGAACAGCCTTCCGGCAAGATCGGTAAGACGCTCGGTGGTGATGCCCTCGAGCCGCTCCATCATTTCCGGGTTGGGGATCGGCCGGCCATAGAGCATCATCTGCCGCGCGATCTGGCCGGCGCGCGCCGCAGGGCTTTCCTGGCCCATCAGCAGCTGCGCACGAATTTGAGCGCGGGCGCGGTCGATTTCCTGCTGGTGGATGGTTTCAGACGCCTTGTGCAATTCGTCGATCACCACCGGCATCAGCTTCGGCAGGTCGTCTCCTCCGGTCGCCGCATGAATGCCGAAGATGCCGGTGTCGGAAAAGCCCCAATGGAAGGCATAGACGGAATAGCAAAGCCCGCGGTGCTCGCGCACTTCCTGGAACAGGCGCGACGACATGCCGCCGCCCAGGATGTTCGCAAGAATCTGCGAACAGTAGAAGTCGCGCATATGGTAGGCCTTGCCTTCGAAGCCGATCAGGACCTGTGCGTCCATGAGATCGCGCTCCTCGCGAACCTCGCCCCCCAGGTAACGGGCCGTTTCCATAACGGGTGGCGCGCTCGGCGTCATGGGCAATGTGGCAAACCGTTCTTCCACCTGGCGGCAGAAGGAGGCATGGTCGACGGCGCCCGCCGCCACCACGAACATCCGGTCGGTCGTGTAGTTGCGCGAGAGGTAGTTGCGGATCTGGCCGGGCGTGAAGCCGTTGACGGTTTCCGGCGTGCCGAGGATCGGCCTGCCGATCGTCTGGCCCCGAAACGCGACTTCCGAGAAGCGGTCGAAGATCACGTCGTCGGGCGTGTCGTTCGCCGCGCCGATCTCCTGCAGGATGACGTGTTTCTCGCGTCTGAGTTCCTCTTCGTCGAATGCCGATTCCGTCAGGATGTCGGCGAGGATGTCGACCGCGAGCGGCACATGATCCTTGAGGACGCGGGCATAGTAGGACGTGGTTTCCGTGGAGGTGGCGGCATTCAATTCGCCGCCGACATTCTCGATCTCCTCGGCGATATCGCGGGCGCTGCGCCGTTTTGTGCCCTTGAAGGCCATATGCTCGAGGAGGTGAGCAATCCCGTGTTCGTCCTGGGTTTCGTTACGCGATCCCGACTTGATCCAGACGCCGAGGGCTACGCTCTCCAGGTGAGGCATGGTCTCGGTGACGACTGTCAACCCGGAAGAAAGCCGGGTGATTTCTACATTCATGTTTACGTCTTTCCGGCGCCGCCGAGAACTTTAAGCGCGGGCATGCTGGCCGATGAAGGTTTCGACGGCCTTAAGCTCAGGCTCCAAGATATCGAAGCGCTCCTCCCTTTGCATAAGATCAGCTAGCCATGATGGAAGCCCCGGATCAATTCCGCAAGCGGATTTTACCGCCGCCGGGAATTTGGCCGGATGCGCGGTGGCGAGCGTGACCATCGGACTTGCGGGTCTGAAATTCTTTTGAGCGACGAAAACGCCGGTCGCCGTATGGGGGTCGATGAGGTAGCCGGTGGCAGCCAGCGTCTCGCGGATGGTGGTCGCGACCTGCTTTTCGGTGGCGCGACCGGCGCGGAACTCGCGCTTGATCGCCTTCAGCGCATCCGGCTGGATTTCGAAGGCGCCGGACTGCTTGAGACCCGCCATTGCGGAGCGCACGGCGGCGGCATCGCGGCCGTAGGATTCAAACAGCAGCCGCTCGAAATTGGATGAAATCCCGATATCCATGGAAGGCGAGGTGGTAGCCTTCACATCCTTCATCTCGTAGCGGCCGGTCTTCAGCGTGCGGGCCAGGATGTCGTTGTCATTGGTGGCAATCACCAGCCGGTCGATCGGCAGGCCCATCTTCTTGGCGACGTAGCCGGCGAAAATATCGCCGAAATTTCCGGTCGGCACGGTGAAGGAGACTTTACGGTCCGGCGCGCCGAGCGACAGCGCGGCCGTGAAATAATAGACAACCTGCGCCATGATGCGGGCCCAGTTGATCGAGTTGACGCCCGAAAGCTTCAACCGGTCGCGGAAGGCCGCGTCGTTGAACATTTCCTTCACGAGGTTCTGGCAGTCGTCGAAATTGCCGTTGACCGCCAGCGCGTGCACATTCGCCGCATTGGAGGTCGTCATCTGCCGCTGCTGAACCGGCGAGACCTTGCCGTGCGGGAAAAGGATGAAGATATCGGTGCGCTCGCGGCCGGCAAAAGCGTCGATTGCCGCACCGCCGGTATCGCCCGAGGTCGCGCCGACGATGGTGGCGCGTTCGCCGCGCTCTGCCAGCACATGATCCATGAGCCGCGCCAGCAACTGCATCGCCACGTCCTTGAACGCGAGCGTAGTGCCGTGGAAGAGTTCGAGCACGAAGTCGTTGGGACCCGTCTGCACGAGCGGCACGACCGCCGGATGCCGGAATGTCGCATAGGCCTCTTCGATCATGGCCTTGAACTTGTCGGCGGGGATTTCATCCTCGACGAAATGCTTCAGCACTTCGAAGGCAACGTCCTGATAGCGCTTGCCGCGCAGCGAACGGATGTCCTTCTTCGTCAGCGTAGGCCACTCGCGCGGCACGTAGAGACCGCCGTCACGTGCAAGTCCTGCCAGCATGGCGTCCCGGAAACGGAGGGACGAGGCTTCGCCCCGGGTAGAAATGTAGTCCACGACCTTCAATCCCCAATCGATTTTTATTCGCGCCGCTGATATAGACCAGGAAAATGGGTGGTGAAAGACCGGAAAGTGACGCTTCGGTTCTTCAGAAGACGTGACCCAGCAATTGGGATGGAAGAGGGTTGAGTACGGTGTTTGGCAAGATTTCGCGTGGTGTTCTGGCAGTATCGCTCGTCGCAGCTCTCGCAAGCTGCAATTCATCCTCGACCGCCGAGGGATTGTCGCCGACCGCACAGGCTGCGTCCTCCCAGCAGCCGGTAACCCCTGTTGTGCAGGCCTATTGCCCGCAGGTTGTGATGCTGGAACAGACGGCCGTCCACCGTGCCTATGCTCGCGGCGGTCAGGACAATCCGGAAAAGCTGCTCTATCAGGCTTCCTTCGGTGACGTGACGCGTCAGTGCACCGCCAACGAGACCACCCTGACGATCAATGTGGTCGCGCAGGGCCGTGTCGTACAAGGCCCTGCCGGGCAGCCCGGCCAGGTCACTCTGCCTGTTCTGGTCGAAGTGGTCGACGGCGACAACGTCATCTATTCACAGAAGGTGGCGTTCCCGGTCGATATGCCTGCCGGTGGCACTCAGTTCATCTTCAACAAGCCGGATGTGCAGATCCCGAACGCCCAGGGCGGTGCATCCCGCTTCACGCGTGTCCGCCTCGGCTTTGATACCGGCCCGGCCAAAAAGCCTGCCCGCCGGGGGTGACGGGCAAAGTGCTCTTCAGAGCGACCCGCCCCATTCGCCGAGCGCTGCGACGACCGCCGGAAAGTCCATCATCCGGGAAATCACCGTTTCGGCGCCGGCATCGGTCAGCCGGTCGGCATGGCTCGGATAGGTGTGCGAGGCGCCGGTGAAGCCGACGACGCGCATGCCGGCTGCTTTGGCGCCGTGGATGCCGTGAACGGAATCCTCGAGTACCAGCACCCTGTCCGGCGAAACCTTGAATTGCTCGGCTGCGTACAGGAAGATGTCGGGCTTCGGTTTTACCCGGTCCGCCCCCAGATCCTTGGCGGAGTATATGTGGGGTGCGAAATAAGGTTTGAGCCCCACCTTTTCGAGCATCATGTCGAGCCGGTGGCTGCTGGAATTGGAGCAGATGCATCGTTGCGTGGCGAGGCGCGCCAGCGCGAATTTCACGCCGTCGATGATCTTCACATCGCGGGCGAGGCGGGCATCCAGCAACTGTTCCGACTTGTCGAGCAGCGAGGCGGAAAGCGGAATGTTCGCTTCCTTCTCGACCGCCAGCAATATGTTCTTCCAGGTCATGCCGGCGAAGCGTTCGCCCATTTCTTCGATGCTGATCGGGTAGCCGGCCTCGGTCAGAAGCCGCGATTCGACCTGTGCCGCGATGATTTCGGAATCGACGAGCACGCCGTCGCAGTCGAAGATGATGAGGTCGAAACCGCTCATGAAGGATTGCCTTATTTCGGAGGTGAGGCCCGGCCTTTTATACGACAGTGGCGGCAAGCTCAACCAATCAGGATGCATGGCTGAAACGAGCAGGGCGGGCGGCTCTCGACAAGCCCCAAGCGCCACTCTATGGAAGCAGCATGGGCAAGGAGCCGGAAGACACCATAGCCAGCCGCATCAGCCGGACGCTTGCCGATCGCATCGTGCGCGGCGAGCTCGCTCCCGGCGCGCGCCTCCGCCAGGATCATATTGCCGAGGAATTCCAGACCAGCCATGTGCCGGTGCGCGAGGCCTTTCGTCGGCTCGAGGCGCAGGGACTGGCGATCAGCGAGCCTCGCCGCGGCGTCCGGGTTGCCTCCTTTGATCTCGCCGAAGTTCGCGAAGTGGCGGAAATGCGGGCCGTGCTGGAGGTACTGGCGCTGCGACATGCCGCCCGCCACCTCACGCCAGCCATTCTCGACGCGGCGGAGGACGCGGCCCGTGAGGGTGATGCTGCCGCCGACGTACATGCCTGGGAAGATGCGAACCGCCGTTTCCACCGGCTGATTCTGACGCCCTGCGGCATGAAACGGTTGCTGGCGTCGATCGATGACTTGCATGCAGCCAGTGCCCGTTTCCTTTTTTCCGCATGGCAATCCGGCTGGGAAAAGCGCACCGATCACGATCACCGCGCAATCCTGGCTGCGCTTCGGCAGGGCCGGACGGAAGAGGCGGCCAGTATCCTCCAGAAGCACGTGCAATGGATCGGCCGCGGCCCCCAGCCGGTCGGACCTTCTCGCGAAACTTTCGCGATCGTCGGCTGAAAATCAAGAATTATAGATAATTTGTTGCGCCGCTTGAACGGCGATTTGGCCGGTTTCTGGCGCATGAAATGCAGCGCGGGGCAATTTTCGCGCATCCTAGGCCTAAAAGAGCTTGTCTCGAGTAAAAATCCATCTCATAAAATAGATCGGAATCAAAATTATCTATAATTTGAAGGAGAGTTCGATGCCCGCCATAGAATCCCGCCAGTTCCTTGTCTCCGATCCTTTGCGGCTTGCCGGCCGCTCGGTCCTGACCAAGGCCCTTTTTGTCCTCGCCGGCACGCTGGCACTGGCGCTCGCCTCGCAAATCGCGGTGCCGATGTATCCGGTGCCGGTCACCATGCAGACTTTCGCAATCACCATGATCGGCGTGCTGTACGGATGGCGGCTCGGCGCTCTGACGGTTCTCGTATGGCTCGGCGAAGCGGCACTTGGCGCTCCGGTTCTTGCCAATGGTTCGGGCGGTCTGGCCCCCTTTGCCGGCCCAACGGCAGGATATCTTGCCGCCTTCCCGTTCATCGCCGCGGTGGCGGGCTACCTCGCTGAAAGGGGCTGGACCGGCGAACGTTATGTCAGGAGCTTTGCCGCTCACCTTGCTGCCAATATCCTCTGCCTGGCCATTGGCGGCGCTTATCTCGCCTATCTGCTCGGCGCGGAAAAGGCATGGCTTCTCGGCGTCGCACCGTTCATTCTCGGCGCCGGCCTGAAATCCGCACTTGCGGCAGCGCTGCTCAAGGGCCTGCAGCAGTTTCGTGCCAAGGGCGCCTGAATTGGTCGTCCGGCTGCGGCCGCATCACCTGCTCTGCATGCTGACCTTTGTCGGAAAGGGCTATAACGCCGCGTTTGTGGCCAACTACACGGCCATCGCGCGGCGGCTTTCCGACGGTGAGGAGATCGAGGTCGTTTCCGGGCCGGACGATATCTGCCGACCGCTCCTCAACGATCCCGAAGCGCATTGCCGGGAGCATGGTGTAACTGCCCGGGACGAGCTGGCGGCGAAGGCCGTTGCCCGCCTGCTGGGTCGCCCGGTTCGTCTGGGCGATCGCCTTCGGCTGAGCCGGGTACTCGTGAGGCGGCTGAGGGAGGCTTTCCAGGAAGGAACCATCCGGATAGCTTGTCGAGGGTGCTCATGGTCGAACCTCTGCTCGACCGTCGCCGGTTCCGGTTTTTCCGGCGTCAAGGTTCTGGGCTCGGCCGTTCCAGCGGAAACAGCGACAGGAACTTGCGCTCCCCTTCCGGCGTGAAAAGCACGGCGCGGCTTTCGCTGCTGCGGCGTGCCCAGCCCTTTTCCAGGAAATGCGAAAGCAGCGCCTTGCCGAGCGTGCCGGCAAGATGCGACCGGCGCTCACTCCAGTCGAGGCAGGATTTGCAGAGCGGCCGCCGGCTGGAGACAAGCGGTGTGACATCAATGCCGATCGTGCCGATATCGGCCCGGCCCTGCTCGGTCACCATCAGGTTTTCGCCGTCGGTGCGGATGACGCCGCGGCTCACGAAACTGTCGAGCATCCGCACGCCGTAGTCGCCGGCAAGGTGATCGTAGCAGATCCGTGCCTTGCGCAGTGCGGGGTCCCTCGGTCCGGGCTGATGCCTCAGATGCCCCCGGCTCGCGGCAAACCCCATGATGTTCTCGAGAAGGGTTCCGGCGGCACCGTCGGCCAGCGTGAAATACCGGTGCCGGCCCTGCTTGCGTTGAGAGATCAGTCCGCCGTCCTCGAGCTTGGAAAGATGAGAACTGGCGGTTTGCAGCGTCACGCCGCCGGCCTGCGCCAGTTCGGTCGCCGTCAGCGCCTGTCCGCCCATCAGGGCGGTCAGCATGTTGGCGCGGGCGGGATCGCCGATGAGCGTGCCGATGCGGGCTATGTCCGGACCTTCTTTCATACTTCGATCCTAACCGAAGCATCTTCGTTCCGCAACATGGCAAAACCCGGCTGTCAGCATTGGAGAAAGTCATGATCACCTGTTTCATCCGCTACGAGATCGACCCGTTCAAAAGAGCGGAATTCGCCGAATACGCTCGCAACTGGGGCCAGGCCATTCCCCGCTGCGGTGCCGACCTGATCGGCTATTTCGGCCCGCATGAAGGTTCGGTGACCACCGCCTACGGGGTCTACAACATCGAGAGCCTGGCTGCCTACGAGGCCTATCGCGGCCGTTTGGCGGCGGATCCGCTCGGAAAGCAGAACTACGAGTTTGCCAGTCGCGAGCGCTTCATCCTGAAGGAAGACCGCATCTTCCTGAAGAACGTGTCCATGCCGCACGGAGCTTTGGTAAAGCCATGATCGCCGTCATCTTCGAAGTCGTACCCTATATGGGCGAACGCCACAAATATCTGGATCTCGCCGGCGAACTGCGTTCCGAACTCGAAACCATCGACGGCTTCATCTCGATCGAGCGGTTCGAAAGCCTCACCATGCGAGGCAAACTCCTTTCGCTCTCCTTCTGGCGGGATGAGGAGGCGGTGCGCCAGTGGCGCAATCTCGATGTCCATCGCGCCGCGCAACAGGCAGGGCGCAACGGCATCTTCGCAGACTACCGGCTGCGTATCGGCCACGTATTGCGCGACTACGGCATGTTCGAGCGCGACGAGGCGCCGGCCGACAGTCGCGCGGCCCATGCGGCCTAGCGTCTGAAGGCGGGCAGGCTATGTTGCCGGAAAAGGCCCGGACGCGTGTCCGGGCCTTTGGAACGATCGTGATCAGGCCTTCTGCATGAACTCGACGGCGCCGCTGTCGAGGTCGTAATAGGCGGGAACAACCTTTACCTTCCCCTCCGCCACCAGACGCGACACGATCTCGCTTTCAGCAAGAATGCGTTCGGCGCCGTTGACGGCATTGGCATGGACCGTGTTGTCGATGAACTTGTCGCCGCGATCGGCCTGCGCAAGAGCGATCGGCAGGATCGGCTGGATCATCTTGCCGATCGACCCATCAAGCTTGGTGCCTTTCGTGACCACCTCGCAGGCGGCGGAGACGGCGCCGCAGCGCTTGTGCCCCATGACGACGACGAGCGGCGAATGCAGGTGTTCAGCACCGTATTCGATCGTCCCCAACACATCGGTGTCGATGACGTTGCCGGCGTTGCGGGCCACGAAGAATTCCCCCAGCGTGACGCCGCCGAACACCAGTTCCGGCACGACACGGCTGTCGGAGCAGGTCACCACGATCGCCCAGGGAGCCTGGCTCTTGGCGACTTCGGTGCGCCGTTTAGAGAAATTTGCCGAGCAGGCTTCTGCATCCGCAACGAATTTCCTGTTGCCGTCGACGAGTTTTGCCAAGGCCTCGTCGGGTGTCGGGGAAGGAGCGTCCGAGGCAAACGCGCCGGTAGGAAGTCCGAAGTTTGCGAAGGCAGCCGCCGCGCCGCCAAGGCCGGCGAGCTTGACGAATGAGCGGCGGTTGAGACGGGCGGAATTGCATTCAAAGCACATGATCGCGATCCTTTCATAAGGTTAGGACACGCGGGGCGAGAAATACATTGCCTCGGCGTGTAACTCCCGGGCGTTACCTGAGAATTACATGTTTCGTATGTCTGAAATTGGCAAATATCAAATACCACTTTGACGCACGGCAGTTGCTAATGAAGTAAAGTCTAAAATTAGAGGTGAGCTGAAGCCGGGCTTCGCTGGAAAGATATTTTCAAAATTATCCAATTCCGTTCAGCCTTTGGTAACCAAGGTAGGTAACCATAACACCCAGTAAATTCGTACCGAGTACAGCGTAGCGAGTATCAAATGGCAGCAGTTCTTCCGCTGGCCGACCTGAAGCAACAGGTCCGTCCGGACACCTGGCTCAACTCCATCATCAAGGGCGATTGCGTCGCCGCTCTGGAAGCCCTGCCGGATCACTCCGTCGATGCGATCTTTGCCGATCCGCCGTATAATCTTCAGCTGGGCGGCACGCTGCATCGCCCCGATCAGTCCCTGGTCGACGCCGTCGACGACGACTGGGATCAGTTTGCCTCGTTCGAGGCCTATGACGCCTTCACCCGCGCCTGGCTGCTCGCCTGCCGCCGCGTCCTGAAGCCGCATGGCACGATCTGGGTCATCGGCTCCTATCACAATATCTTCCGCGTCGGCGCCATGATGCAGGATCTGAACTTCTGGCTTCTGAACGACATCGTCTGGCGCAAGACCAACCCGATGCCGAACTTCAAGGGCCGCCGGTTCCAGAACGCTCACGAGACGATGATTTGGGCGAGCCGCGACGCCAAGGCTAAGAGCTACACGTTCAACTACGATGCCCTGAAGGCGTCGAACGACGACGTCCAGATGCGTTCCGACTGGCTCTTTCCGATCTGCTCGGGCAATGAGCGCCTGAAAGGCGAGGATGGCAAGAAGGTCCACCCGACCCAGAAGCCGGAAGCGCTGCTCGCCCGTGTCATCATGGCATCCACCAAGCCCGGCGACGTGATCCTCGACCCGTTCTTCGGTTCCGGCACGACCGGTGCGGTGGCAAAACGCCTCGGCCGCAATTTCGTCGGCATCGAGCGTGAACAGGACTATATCGACGCGGCTGCCGCCCGTATCGAAGCCGTGGAACCGCTGGGCAAGGCCGAATTGACGGTGATGACCGGCAAGAAAGCCGAACCCCGCGTCGCCTTCACCACGCTGCTCGAAGCAGGTCTCGTGCGACCCGGCCAGGTTCTGACCGACGAACGCCGCCGCTACAGCGCGATCATCCGCGCCGACGGAACGCTCGCGGCAAACGGCGAGGCCGGCTCCATTCATCGGCTTGGCGCGAAGGTGCAGGGTTTTGACGCATGCAATGGATGGACCTTCTGGCACTTCGACGACGGGCAGTCCCTGCAGCCCATCGATGCGCTGAGAGCCATCATTCGGAATGATCTGGCAAAATTGGGCTGATCCACCAGTCCCCGTCAGATCCATGGTTCCTTGTCCGGTTTGTACCTCTAGTCCCGGATGAGGATAATTGACGCCCGGGGAGGCTGACCCCGGGCGTCATATCTTTTTGGTCAGACCTCCACACCGCGAACGGCGAGCATCCGTGAAATGCACCGCTTGCCAGCCGGCGGCGCGGGCGCCTTCCGCGTTGGCCTAGCCGCGTTCCTACGCCAGGAAGCAAGGGGTGGCCTTCCGCAAGTAATCGTGGTAGGTTACATGTAACCCACGCTCAGGAGGCCGGCCATGCCGACGGCACCAAAGTCCAAGCCCGTGCGGGAAAAGGTGCGCGAGCATCGCGACCGGCTCCGCGCCCAAGGCCTGCGGCCCATCCAGATTTGGGTGCCGGATGTCCGCGCTCCCTCGTTCCGGGACCAGGCACATCGACAGTCGGAGGCGGTTGCCGCAAGCGCTCATGCCCGTGAGGACCAGGCCTTCATCGATGCGGTGTCCGGCTGGGGCGATGAATGAGGCGCGGTGAAGTCTGGACTGTTTCCGGAGGCAAGGACTATGCGGCAAAGCCGCGTCCGGCTGTCATCGTGCAGGACGACAGCTTCGACGCCACCGACTCGGTCACGATTTGCGCTTTCACCACGGACTCGACAGACGCGCCGCTGTTTCGCCTCGTTGTCGAGCCGAACGACCGCAACGGCCTGCGTTCGGTCTGCCGTCTCATGGTGGACAAGATCACCACGGTTCCCCGAGCGAAGGTGGGTGCGCGGATTGGGCGGCTCGATGATGAGGACATGGTGCGGCTCAACCAGGCGATGACCGTGGTCCTCGGCATGGCGGCCTCTCCCCGGACAAGCAGGAGAAAGGAGCCATGAAGAGCCTTTGAGGAGGAGCGAGTTCTGCTCCCACCGACTGCTCTAGATGTCGACGTTCCGGACCCTTAGATCCTCTTTCAACCGCTCGGCATCCGTGAAATGCACGGCTTGCCAGCCGGCGGCGCGGGCGCCTTCCACATTCGCAACGGAATCATCGATGAAAATCGTCGCTTCCGGCCTGAGCCCGAAGTCACGGGCATGTTTTTCGTAGATTGCCACGTCCGGCTTGATGAGGTTGATCTCGCCGGAGACCGTGACCCCCCGCGGTTTGTTGAGAAAGGGAAACAGCTCCTTGGCATGGGCAAACGTATCCGCGGCGAAATTCGTCAGCATCGTCACGTCCTGGCCACTGTCGATCAGGTCTTCCATGATTTTGACGGAGCCGTCGTAGGCATGGGGTACCATCTCGTGCCAATGTCTGCGGAAGGCGCGGATCTGATCCTCGCGTTCGGGATATTTGTCGATCAGCAGGGCCTCGGCATCTTCCCACTTGCGGCCACGGTCCTGCTCCAGGTTCCATTCGTGGGTGCAGACATTGAGGAAGAACCATTTGCGTTCTTCTTCGTCCGGTATGATGCGGCTGTAAGGGATGTTCGGGTCGTAGTGGATCAGCACCTTGCCGATGTCGAAAACGATATGGTCGATCTTGGCCGTCATGTGTCTCCTCGCGGGGGGAATCAGTTCGGATGTTTTTCGAAGGCTCGCGGGATAGCCTCTGCGATGACTTTTTTCATGACAGTCGGCAGTGCCTGGGCCTCAAGATTTGTGACCGGCTCCCACCATCCGTCATCTGCCGCTATTTTCTCGGTTCTCGTCCGGAAGACGGAAAGCCTGAGCTCGAAATGGGTGAAGACATGAACGACCGTGCCGCAGGCCTGCCAGTCGGCGGGGAAGGGGGCGTGGTCGGGGCTCGTGCCGCCATCGAGACGCGAGGTCCACGCCGTCGTCGGCACTTCGGTCATGCCGCCGAGCAGGCCGCTTTCGATCCGCCGCCGCAACAGCACGTCGCCCTCGGGCGTGACCGCCACGAAAGCCGCACCCATCCGCACGGGTTTTTCTTTCTTCGCGGCCCTCACGGGAAAGCGTTCCGGATCATGTTTGGCGAAGGCGATACAGTCCTCGCGGAAGGGACAGAGCGCACAGGCCGGCCGCTTCGGCGTGCAGATCGTGGCACCGAGATCCATCATCGCCTGGGCGAAGTCCCCGGGTCGACCGGCGGGGGTCAAATCCGCAACCTTCGCTTTCATCAGGGGTTTCGAGCCCGGCAGCGGCGCATCGATGGCGTAAAGCCTCGAAATCACACGCTCGACATTGCCGTCCATGACTGCGGATCGCCGGTTGAAGGCAATTGCCGCAACCGCCGCGGACGTATAGTCGCCGATGCCGGGAAGCGCCCGCAAGCCTTCTTCCGTATCGGGAAAGACACCTGCGTGCTCGGCGGCCACTGCCTCCGCGCATTTTTTCAGGTTGCGGGCGCGGGCGTAGTAGCCGAGCCCCGCCCAGGCGGCCATCACGTCCTCGACCGGGGCCGCGGCGAGATCGGTGACCTTCGGCCAGAGCGCCAGGAATTTGGCGAAATACGGTTTGACCGCCTGCACGGTCGTCTGCTGCAGCATGACCTCCGACAACCAGACGCGATAGGGATCCGCCCGGCTGCCCGCCTTCGCCGCGGCCGGACTTACCCGCCAGGGCAGGTCCCGATGGTGTCGGTCATACCAGGCGAGCAGCTTTTCCGGGAGCGAAAGCCGAATGTCGGCAGAAAGCGCAGGAGAGATAGTCATTTGAACGAAGATAGTGGCTGCACCAGTTCTCGCCAATCGCCTTGACGGAGGAAAGCTGGGGAAGCAGGATAAAACGAGGCGCTAAGTCCTGGCCCACGGCCGCTTTCCCGATCGCACTCCGATCTCTATAATGATTTTCGATCAACTGGATCGGATTGGGAATGAACGGCCCGGAAAAGACGCGCAGCCAGAGAGGAAAGCGGGAATTTCAGATTTCCGAGGTGGCGAACGGCATTATCGATCCGGTGCTGGCCCGCCGCGCCGGCATTTCGACGGCCTTGCTTGGTTCCTGGGACGAAATCGCCGGCGAGGACTTCGCCGATTGCACGCGGCCGGAAAAAATCACCTGGCCCCGTCGCGATGAAGGCTTCGGCTCAGGGGGCGGCCACCAGGCCGGCGTCCTGACGATCGCTTGCGAAGGCGCCCGCGCCCTTTTCCTGACCCATGCCCAGGGCGAACTGATTGCGCGCATCAACGGCTTTTTCGGCTTTCCGGCTGTGCGCCAGATCCGTATCGTCCAGAAACCCGTCTCGCAGACCTTCAAGCATCCGCGCAAACCACCCCCCCTGAAGGGCGAGGCGGCCAAGCGGCTTGAAACCATGATGGAAGGCATCGAAAGCGAGGCGCTCAAGAAGGCCGTCGAGCGGCTTGGGACGGCCGTCCTTCAGAAGAAAAGCAAGCGGTGACGCCGAGAAGCTTGCGTTCATCTTTGATACATCTCTGATTTGTCACAATTCTTTGAAGAGATTTGCCTATCGACAGCTTGTTCGCGCTCGGGCGCCGCGATACGGAATGTCGAAAATATTGAGACCTCTCGCTTTACAGGTGTTCCATGCAGATGAACGATATCACCATGACCCGGCGCGCGCTTTTAGGCGGCGTTGCCGTAACCGCCCTGGCGCTGGCCTTGCCGCTCGGCGTGTCCGAAGCTTTCGCGCAGGAACTCCCCGAGTCCCAGGGTGACGTGGACATGGCCGCAGCCATCAAGCCGGGCCCGCTGGCGGAAATGGCGCTGGGCGACGAAAAGGCGCCTGTGACGATCATCGAATACATGTCGATGACATGCCCGCACTGCGCAAACTTCCATAACAAGACTTTCGACGTCATCAAGACCAAGTATATCGATACCGGCAAGGTGCGGTTCATCATCCGCGAATTCCCGTTCGATCCGGTCGCGACGGCCGCTTTCATGCTGGCGCGCTGCAATCCGCAGAACCCGCAGGAGCTTGCCACTCCCGCCCAATATTTCCCGATGGTCTCGATGCTCTTCAAGCAGCAGCGTGGCTGGGCGGCTCCGGCAGATGGAAATGTGCGCAATGCGCTGCTGCAAAGTGTCAAACTGGCAGGTTACTCACAGCAGAGTTTCGAGGCTTGCTTGACGAACCAGAAGCTTCTCGATGAAGTAAACGCGGTCGTAAAGCGGGGAGCTGACGACTTCGGTGTGAATTCCACCCCGACTTTCCTGATCGGCGGCAAGAAGTATTCTGGAGACATGTCGGTTGAATCCATGTCAGCGCTCATCGACAGCCTGTTGTGAGCTTATCTCCCTTAAGGGGAAGATGAGGGGCGCGGCATGAAGTTCACCAAGCTGCGCCTTGTCGGATTCAAGTCGTTCGTCGAACCGATGGAATTCGTCATCGAGCGCGGGCTGACCGGCGTGGTCGGCCCGAACGGCTGCGGCAAGTCCAACCTTGTCGAAGCGCTGCGCTGGGTGATGGGCGAGAATTCCTACAAGAACATGCGCGCGTCCGGCATGGACGACGTGATCTTTTCCGGCTCCGGCAACCGCCCGGCCCGCAACACCGCCGAAGTCGGCCTCTATCTCGACAATTCCGACCGCACCGCGCCCGCCGCCTTCAATGATGCCGATGAAATCCAGGTGAGCCGCCGGATCGAGCGCGAATCAGGCTCCATCTATCGCATCAACGGCAAGGAGGCGCGCGCCAAGGACGTGCAGCTATTGTTTGCCGATGCGTCGACCGGCGCCCGTTCGCCGTCCATGGTCGGTCAGGGCCGGATCGGGGAACTCATCCAGGCAAAGCCGCAGGCCCGCCGCCAGCTGCTGGAAGAGGCGGCCGGCATTTCCGGCCTGCATTCCCGTCGCCACGAGGCCGAGCTTCGCCTGCGCGCCGCCGAAACCAATCTCGAACGTCTCGACGACGTGCTGACCCAGCTCGAAAGCCAGATAGAGAGCCTCAAGCGGCAGGCCCGTCAGGCGAACCGCTTCAAGATGCTTTCCGCCGATATCCGCTCGCGTGAAGCACAGCTTCTGCATATCCGCTGGACACAGGCCAAGGAGGCGGAAGCCGAAGCGGAAAGCGCGCTGAACCAGATCACGGTGGTCGTGGCCGAGAAGGCGCAGGCGCAGATGGAGGCGGCAAAGGAGCAGGCCGTCGCCAGCCTGAAGCTGCCGGAACTGCGTGAGGAAGAAGCGAGAGCCGGGGCCGCGCTGCAGCGCCTGCAGATCGCCCGCGGGCAGCTGGAGGAGGAGGCAAACCGTCTCCTGAAGCGCCGCGATGAACTGACCCGCCGCCTTGCGCAGCTCGGCGAGGATATCCGCCGCGAAGAGCAGCTGGCCGCCGACAACGCGGTCTTCCTGGAAAGGCTCGATCAGGAAGAGGCCGAGCTTAGCGATATCCTGGCCGAATCCGGCGTGCAGGCTGAAGAATTGCATGCGGCCTTCGAGGCTGCGGCAGCCGACCTTGCCGAAAGCGAGAAACTGTTTTCGGCCATCACCGCCGAACGAGCCGAAGCGGCTGCCGGACGCAACCAGCTGGAACGGGCAATCCGGGACCTTGCCGAGCGCCGCCAGCGTCTCGACCGGCAGCTTGCCGATTCCAACGGAGAGCTCGATTCGATCAACGACCGTCTGTCCGGGCTCGATGACCCGGCCGAAAAGCGCGAAGCGGTGGAGGCGGCCGAAATCGCGGTCGAGGATGCCGCCGCGGCTGCAGAAGATGTCGAGGTCGCACTTGCTTCGGCACGCGCGGATGAATTGGCGGCGCGCGGCCCGGTTGAAGCGGCCCGCTCTGCACTGAACGGTTTGGAAACCGAGGCCCGCACGATCTCCAGGATGCTTGCCGCCGGCGCCGCCTCGGGCGATTTCGTTGCCGTCGCCGAAATGATCCGTGTCGATCGCGGTTACGAGGCAGCACTTGGAGCAGCACTGGGCGACGATCTCGAAAGCCCCGTCGACGCTGAAGCTCCGACCTATTGGTCGTTGAACGGCGATGGCTCCGGCGATCCCGGCCTGCCGTCAGGCGCCCAGCCGCTGAGCGCCCATGTTACGGCTCCACCGGAACTCGCCCGCCGGCTGGCGCAGATCGGCATTGTTTCCGAAGCGGATGCCTTAAGCTTGATCCGGCTCCTTCGGCCTGGGCAGCGGCTTGTGACGAAGGAAGGCGCCGTCTATCGCTGGGACGGACACGTAACCGGTTCGGAAGCGCCCGGCGCTGCCGCGTTGCGCCTTTCCCAGAAGAACCGGCTCTCCGAACTTGAGGCTGAGGTCGACGAGGCCCGCATCGTCCTGTCGGAAACCGAGGTCGTGCTTGCCGCCGCGGCGTCCAAAATCGGTGTAAGGGAGCGGCAGCTCGCCGACGCTCGCGAACGTGGCCGCCTCGCGGCCCGCCAGCTTTCCGAAGCACGCGATGCGCTTGCCTCGGCCGAACGGGCTGCGGGCGACCTGATGCGCCGGCGTGACGTGATCGCCGAAGCCGTCAATCAGATCAGCGGGCAGATCGAGGATCTCGGCGTTCAGGAAGAGAATGCACGCGCTGAACTGGAAGATGCTCCGGATATTTCCGATATCGACAACCGGCTGCGCGACCAGCAGCTGGTGGTCGCGACCGACCGCGGGCTGCTTGCCGAGGCGCGTGCCCGCTACGAGGGGCTGAGCCGCGAGACGGAAGGCCGCAAGCGCCGCCTGTCGGCGATCGCCCAGGAGCGCGCCGCGTGGACCACAAGGGCGGCAAGTGCCGCCGGTCACATTGCAAGCCTGCGTGAGCGCGAGGATGAAGCCCGCGAGGAAATCATCGATCTCGAAGCCGCTCCCGAAGAGCTTGACGACAAGCGTCGTGCGCTGCTTGGAGAGTTGCAGAAGGCCGACGAGATGCGGCGCGCTGCCGCCGATCGGCTAGCCGAGGCCGAAACACGTCAGCGTGAGACGGACCGGATTGCCGTTACCGCGCTTTCCGAACTGGCCGAAGTTCGGGAAAAACGTGGACGTGCCGAGGAACGGCTCGTCTCTGCCGCGGAGAAGCGTCACGAAAGCGAAATCCGTATCCGGGAGACGCTGAATGTCGCGCCGCATGAAGTCCTGCGCCTTGCCGGCCTGAAAACCGATGCGCCGATGCCCGATATCAGGGAGATCGAGCGGGAGGTCGACCGGTTGCGGATGGAGCGCGAGCGGCTCGGTGCCGTCAACCTTCGTGCCGACGAGGAGCAGAAGGAGCTTTCCGACCGGCTCGACACATTGATGCGGGAACGCGCCGACGTGATCGACGCGATCCGCAAGCTGCGCGGCGCCATCCAGAGCCTGAACCGCGAAGGCCGCGAGCGCCTGCTCGCCGCTTTTGATGTGGTCAATGTAGAGTTCCAGCGCCTCTTCACGCACCTCTTCGGCGGCGGTACGGCCGAGCTGCAGCTGATCGAATCGGACGATCCGCTCGAAGCCGGGCTCGAGATACTTGCGCGCCCGCCGGGCAAGAAGCCGCAGACCATGACGCTGCTTTCAGGCGGCGAGCAGGCGCTGACCGCCATGGCGCTGATCTTTGCGGTGTTCCTCACCAATCCGGCACCGATCTGCGTACTGGATGAAGTGGACGCGCCGCTCGACGACCATAATGTGGAGCGTTACTGCAATCTCATGGACGAAATGGCGGCTTCCACCGAAACCCGCTTCATCATCATCACCCACAACCCCATCACCATGGCGCGGATGAATAGGCTGTTCGGGGTGACGATGGCGGAGCAAGGTGTTTCCCAGCTGGTGTCGGTCGACTTGCAGACGGCGGAACTGTTGCGTGAGGCAAGCTGAGCAAACTTAATGCGACTAGGAAAAATGCTCACTACTAAGTAGAATCACCCATATGGGTGATGGAAATTTTCGGCTATTGTTGTCTTGTTGAATTCAGAGGAAGTCCGACCGGACTTCCTGGTGCTCCGGCGCTCGCGGCGGAGTCTTAGACCCCCCGTCCGGGTTTCCTGTCTCGGACGGAAGGCTTTGCGGGGCCGCCTGTGATCCGGCCCCGCAAAGCTTATTCTCCGAGATGCCCTGCTATCTTCGGTGCCGCGGCAGTTTATTTGCTGCGCTGCAACATAATCCTGCCCTCATGCGTTTCCAAACTGTCGTAAAACCTGTAGTTATGGCGAAAAACAGACTGCGTTGGGTGGAGGGCAGCATGATGAAGTGGGTCTATCGCTTCGGCGGTGGCGAGGCTGAGGGCCGCGCCGTCGACGTCGAGCGGTTGGGTGGAAAGGGCGCCAATCTCGCCGAGATGGCGAGCCTTGGCCTGCCGGTGCCGCCGGGAATGACCATCATCGCCGATGCTTGCGTCTATTATTTCGAAAATAGCCGGACCCTTCCCGAGGAACTGAAAGCCCAGGTTCTCGAAGGCATCGCTGCCATGGAGGAACTGACGGGGCGCACCTTCGGGGGCTCGGCCAAGCCCCTTCTGCTCTCCGTCCGCTCCGGTGCTCGCGCCTCCATGCCGGGGATGATGGACACCGTCCTCAATCTCGGCCTCAATGACGAGACGGTGCAGGCGCTTGGTCACGACGCGGGCGATGCCCGTTTTGCCTGGGACAGCTATCGGCGGTTCATCCAGATGTATGCCGACGTCGTCATGGGCCTCGATCACGAAGTGTTCGAGGAGATACTGGAGGACGAGAAGGCTCGCTTCGGCCACGACTACGACACCGATCTTTCAGCGGTCGAATGGCAGCATGTCGTCGGCCTCTACAAGAAGATCATTGAAGAGGAGTTGGGGGAGAGCTTTCCGCAGGACCCGCATATCCAGCTGTGGAAGGCGGTCGCCGCCGTGTTTTCGAGCTGGATGAACCCGCGCGCGCTGACCTATCGGACCCTCCATCGCATTCCGGAAGAATGGGGCACTGCCGTCAATGTTCAGACCATGGTCTTCGGCAACCTCGGCTCGTCATCGGCGACGGGCGTTGCCTTCACCCGCAATCCGTCGACTGGCGAAAGGGCGCTCTACGGCGAGTTCCTGGTGAATGCGCAGGGCGAGGATGTCGTCGCAGGTATCCGCACGCCACAGTCGATCACCGAGGAGGGTCGCATCGCCTCCGGTTCGGAAAAGCCCTCGATGGAAAAGCTGATGCCGGAGGCGTTCGCCGAGTTCAAGGCGATCTGCGACCGGCTGGAAGCCCATTACCGCGACCTGCAGGATCTGGAATTCACCATCGAGCGGGGAACGCTCTGGATGCTGCAGACCCGCTCGGGCAAGCGCACCACCCGTGCGGCGATGAAGATCGCCGTCGACATGGTGGAGGAGGGCCTGATCGCCGAGGAGGAGGCGATCTGCCGGATCGAGCCCCCCTCGCTGGATCAACTGCTGCATCCCACCATCGATCCGCGTGTCGAACGCCATATCGTCGGTTCCGGCCTTCCGGCGTCTCCGGGTGCAGCCACGGGCGAAGTCGTCTTTACCGCCGAAGAGGCGGTAGTGGCGGAATCGGAGGGCCGCAAGGTCATCCTGGTGCGGATCGAAACGAGCCCCGAAGACATTCACGGCATGCACGCGGCCGAAGGAATTCTCACCACCCGCGGCGGCATGACCAGCCATGCGGCGGTCGTCGCCCGCGGCATGGGTATACCCTGCGTTGTCGGTGCCGGTTCGATGCGCGTCGACCTGCGCAACGAACTGCTGATCGGCGTCGGAGGGATGACCCTGAAGCGGGGCGATACGAT
The DNA here is from genome assembly GCF_002968635.1 of Neorhizobium alkalisoli. Taxonomy (GTDB): domain Bacteria; phylum Pseudomonadota; class Alphaproteobacteria; order Rhizobiales; family Rhizobiaceae; genus Neorhizobium; species Neorhizobium alkalisoli. Next base: position 620,984 of record NZ_PVBN01000001.1, read on the forward strand.
CACCATCGACGGCTCGTCCGGCCAGGTGCTGAAGGGAACCGTGCCGATGATCCAGCCGGCACTCTCCGGCGATTTCGGCAAGCTGATGGCCTGGGCCGACAAGAACCGCCGCATGACGGTGCGCACCAATGCCGATACGCCCCAGGATGCGCGTGCTGCCCGCTCGTTCGGCGCGGAAGGCATCGGGCTCTGCCGCACCGAGCACATGTTCTTTGAGGGCGACCGCATCCATGTGATGCGCGAGATGATCCTAGCCGAAGACGAGCAGGGGCGTCGCGCAGCGCTTGCCAAACTCCTGCCGATGCAGCGCTCGGATTTCACCGAGCTTTTCACCATCATGCACGGCCTGCCGGTGACGATCCGCCTGCTCGACCCGCCGCTGCACGAATTTCTGCCGAAGACGGAGGCCGAGATTGCCGATGTCGCCAAGGCCATGGGCATGCCGCCGGCATTTCTCGCCCGCCGCATCGACGCGATCCATGAATTCAACCCCATGCTCGGCCATCGCGGCTGCCGGCTGGCGATCTCTTATCCCGAGATCGCCGAGATGCAGGCCCGCGCCATTTTCGAGGCCGCATTGGCAGCCGCCCGGGAAACCGGCGAGCCCGTGGAACTTGAAATCATGGTGCCGCTCGTCAGTCTTCGCACCGAACTCGATTACGTGAAGGGCGTCATCGACCGGGTCGCCGAGGATGTCGCGAACGAAAGCGGCACGCCGATCGCCTATCTCGCCGGCACCATGATCGAATTGCCGCGGGCTGCGATCCGCGCCCATGTGATTGCCGAGACTGCGGAGTTCTTCTCCTTCGGCACCAACGACCTTACCCAGACGACCTTCGGGATTTCGCGCGATGACGCCGCGACCTTCATCCCGACCTACCAGCGCAAGGGCATCATCGAGCACGACCCGTTCATTTCCCTGGATTTCGACGGTGTCGGCGAATTGATCAGGCTTGCCGCCGAACGGGGCCGCAGGACGCGAAACGACCTGAAGCTCGGGATTTGCGGCGAGCATGGCGGCGACCCGGCGTCGATCCGTTTCTGCGAGGACGCCGGCCTTGACTATGTCTCCTGTTCGCCTTTCCGTGTGCCGATCGCCCGGCTTGCGGCGGCCCAGGCGGCGATAGAGAGGAAAAAGTCATGAACCCTGTCACCGTTCTTCCCGTCCCGGTTTTCAGCACGCTCTGCAACGAGGGCTTTCGGCTGCGCCGCGAGGTCTTCATCGTGGAGCAGAACGTGCCGGGCGACATGGAATTCGATGCCGACGACCTCACGGCCTTCCATTTCGTCGCTATACTCTCGGGCGAAGTTTGCGGCACGCTGCGGGTGATCTACGCGGAGGATTTCGTCAGGATCGGCCGTGTCGTCGTCAGCCTTGCCTGGCGCAGCAAGGGAGTTGCAAGCGCCATGATCCGCCACGCCATGGAGGCCCATCGGGATGCGCGGGACAACCGTTTCTGCCTGTCGGCACAGAGCGACAAGACAGCAATGTACGAGCGCTTCGGCTTCAAGACCATTGGCGACGAGTTCTTTGAAGTCGGCATTCCGCACTACGAGATGAGAAACTTCTGACCGACCCCCAATCTATTCATCCGCCGGACGCTTGATCGGAATGGAATCAGGAGTCGTTTTCACGCGACGGCTGTGGCAGAATTTGCGTGTGAGTGAACCGGGGCGATGGGGAGGGCCAGATGCCGCGCTTGGACCACGTGACGATCCGTACCCGCGATGCGGAGCCGATGAAGGCGTTCCTCGAAAAGGTGCTGGGAGCAAAGGAAGGATTTCGGCCGCCATTCCCTTTTCCGGGCTATTGGCTTTATATCGACGGCCATTCCTGCATTCATCTACTCCTCGTTGATCGTAAGGATGATCCTCCGGTTGGCGTCTATGATCACGTCGCCTTCGCCTTTTACGACCATGACATCGCCGTCAAGGACATCGAGGCGACCGGCTACCGCTTCGAACACGATGCAATACCGGACACCGATATCGGCCAGATTTTCGTCTACGGGCCGGAAGGCGTGAAGATCGAGCTGCAATACCGGCGCTGATCGAGGGGCAGGCTGTCCCGGCGTCTGACCTGCCTACCAGCGCAGCAGGCGCGGGCCTGCGAGAGCGCCGACAAGACCGGTCAGCAGGATGCCGAGCGAATACCAGATCAGCACGAAAGGCATGCCGTTTTCGGTGCAGAACCAGGAATAGACCCAGGCGCCCGCCGCCCCCGCGGCAATGCCCGCGATCAGCCCTGTCAACCGCAAATCGGTGGGTGCCGCGCGACGCAGCCCCCAGATATTTCCCGCAAAAACGGGAAGCGCGAAGGCGAAAATCAGGAAGGGGCAGTGCAGCGCCGACGATCCCAGGATGAGGACCGGATAGGTTTCGGGAGGCGACATCATGAGCTGGATCCCGGCGACAACTGCCATGGCTCCGAAAATAACGGTAACTGCCGGAAAGAAGCGCCCTTGCGAGCCATCCGGGCGGGCGAGATGGTAGACCGCCAGGAAGGCGGCGATTGCGAGCAGTGCATTGTAGGCGGATTTGATCCAGAAGACAGGCAGCATCAGCGCCTCGCTCATATCGACGCGCAGGCCCACGATCGCCAGCATGAGGACCAGCGAAACGGCAAGAGCAATCAGGACGCCAAGCCCGAGGCGCCGCTCCAGGGCACGGGGCGACACCGGCTCAAGGTCCTTCACCAGGCTGTCGATGATATCGTCCGTCTTTTTCACGTTTCGCCTCGCAGCTTTTTCGCCAGTGCCTTTAGACCCCTATGGATGCCGACCTTGACCGCCGACTCGGACTGGCCCGTGCGGCCTGCCGCATCCGCCACCGACTGCCCCTCCAGTTTTACCCGACGGATGACTTCCCGCTGTTTCGACGGCAGGCCATCCAGCAGCCGCTCGACATCCATGCGAGCGGTCAACGCGTCCTCGCTGAAGCCGCTTTCCAACTCCTCGCCGAGTTCCACCTCCGCCATCATGCGTCCGCCGCGGCCGCGGTGGTGGTCGATCAGCTTGTAGCGGGCGATCGAGAAGAACCAGGAGGTGAACGGGCGATTGCGATCGTATGTTGCCCGACGGGAATGCAGCGCCAGCAATGTCTCCTGGACAAGGTCTTCCATATCCGCTCTCGTCGCCGCGCCCATCCGGCGGCTGTAGTAGCCGACGAGCAGGACGCGTAGCGCGTTCAGCAAACGCCTGTAGGCTGCCTCGTCCCCATCGAGGGATAGAAGCATCAGCGTCTTCAGGGCTTCTTCCGAATGGGCGATCGTCATGCTGTCTCGTTGGTATTCGGAAGCCTGGCGGGAAAGGTTACAGCCTGCTGGAAAATTTGTCCGGCGGCTCAGGCCTATCACATGAGCGTGAAGCTGTAACGTCTTCTCCCCGAGGCCGAATGGAGGGGTGTGAGCCTTCGGCAGGCAGTCGTCGGACACGCCAATCCATTGAGGAGAATATCCATGACCAAGCTTCTTTCCAGCCTCGCAGCGTGCACGCTCGTCGTCGGCCTGTCTTTCGCGAGCGTCGCTCAGGCTCAAACCAGCACGGGCACGGACACGATGAAGAAGGACAACATGCAGAGCGGCGCGATGTCGAAGGATGCGATGAAGACCGACAGCATGTCTACGGCCAGCACCAAGACCGACTGCATGCACAAGGCGGAGATGGAAAAGGACAGCATGAAGAAGGCCGATATGATGAAGACCTGCGACGCCATGAAGTGATGCAGCCGCGGCCGCTGAAACTTTTTTCTTCGCGGCCGCGTCTCTTCTTTCGGACGAGCCTTTCAATCGGAGAAAACGTAATGGCCACGCTCGATGCCGGCGTTCGGACCGGCCGCATGCTCATCTATCGCCACAGCCTTACCGTGCGCCTGTCCCACTGGGTGAACGTGCTGTGCATGACGGTGCTGCTCTTCAGCGGTTTGCAGATATTCAATGCCCATCCAGCGCTCTATTGGGGTCAATACGGCGGCGACGGCGACCCGTCCTTCATCTCGATCCAAGCCACTGAAGATGGCGGTCAGGCGAGCGGCCTGACCCATATCGGCCCGCTGACCTTCGACACCACCGGTATCCTCGGCGTTTCGGAAGTGGATGGTGAAGCCGATGCTCGGGCTTTCCCGAGTTGGCTGACCCTTCCGAGCTACCAGGATCTGGCGGGCGGGCGGCGATGGCATTTCTTCTTCGCCTGGCTCTTCGTCATCAACGGCCTCGTCTATTTCGTCTCGGGACTGGTGACACGGCACTTTCGTCGAGACCTTTTGCCGGCGCGCGACGAACTGACCGCCGCACATATCGGTCGCGAGATCGCCGACCACGCCAGGCTGCGTTTCCCGAAAGGCCCGGAAGCGCGGCACTACAATACGTTGCAGAAGCTTGCCTATGTGGCGGTGATCTTCCTTTTGTTGCCGCTGATGATCCTGACGGGGCTCACCATGTCGCCCGGCTTCAATGCGATCGCGCCATGGCTGGTCGACGTCTTCGGCGGGCGCCAGTCCGCCCGCACGCTGCATTTCCTTGCAGCCTTCTCGCTCGTCGCCTTCGTCGCCGTCCATATCGCGATGGTGGTCCTGTCGGGTGTCTTCAACAATCTTCGGTCGATGATTACCGGTTATTACGCCATCAGGTAGGGAGACCAGCCATGAGCCGCATTCTTACCCGCCGCCGCTTCCTCATCGGTGTCAGCCTGACCGCATCTGCCCTCGGCCTGAACGGCTGCGACGCGATCGTCGAGAGCGACCGAACGAATGCCGTACTCAAGCTCGCCGAGGGCCTGACGATGAGGACCCAGCGCCTGTTGCTTGGCGACGATGCGCTGGCGCGGGAGTTCACCGAGGCGGATATCTCGCCCACCTTCCGCTCGAACGGAACGAGCATGCCCGACAACGCCCGTTATATCGACTGGATGAACCGGCAGTTCGCCACCTGGCGGCTGGAGGTCGGAGGACTTGTCGAAAAGCCGATGCAGCTTTCGCTGGACGAACTGAAGGCCCTGCCTTCCCGCACTCAGATCACCCGGCACGACTGCGTCGAGGGCTGGAGCGCCATCGGCAAATGGACCGGCGTGCCGTTGGCGGCCCTGCTGCAGACGGCAGGCCTGAAGCCCGAAGCACGCTACATCGTCTTCCACTGCGCCGATGAATACGAAAAAAGCCTCGACGGCTCCGGCTGGTATTACGAGAGCCTCGACCTGATCGATGCCTTTCACCCTCAGACCATCCTCGCCTATGCCATGAACGGCCGCGAGCTCGAGGTTGGGCATGGCGCGCCTCTGCGCCTGCGCGTCGAGCGTCAGCTCGGCTACAAGCAGGCGAAATACCTGACCCGGATCGAGGTAGTGGCCGATCTCGGCGGCATCTATCGCGGCAATGGCGGTTTCTGGGAAGACCGCGGTTACGAGTGGTATGCGGGAATCTGACGGAGCCTCCAGCGGTGGCGAGGGAGGTCCATACGCCTACCGTCTTTCGACGATGACGCGCCGCTCGACGACCATGGGGCGCCACATCATGGAACTGCTGCGGGCCTGGAAGGCGCGGGACTCCGCCCGGCGGTCGAGCTCCAGGTCCAGCACGCAGCGCGCCATCGCTTCGGAGCCGCGCCTGAAGCCATAGCCCGCGCAGGTGGTTTCATCGGCTGCGCGGCGCTCTTCCGGGGTCATGGTCTGGCAGGCCGCCAGCGGCAAGACGAGCGCGGCAAGCAGGAGAGGGCGATGAAGGCGCATGGCGAAACTCCATATAAAGAGTGCAGTGTAGGGAATACCCAATTTCGCCTTTTCTACACAAGAACGACCGCCTGCACCATGTCGGAACCTGTCTCGGGTCTTGCTGCCGTCAATTGTCCGTGGGTTCGAATACGGACCGGTCTGACCGCGAAAAGCCTGAGGTTTGGGTGGAGGATTGGCAAGCGGTCACAAGCAAAGACAACAGGATGATGCTAAGGATAGCTGAACTGCGCACGGGCGGGTCTCCTTTTGCAAAGGGGGAGAACAAAGCGATTTCCATTTAGGAATGGCTGCTTTAGATATAAGTGCCGGTGTCCTCATATTGTCGTGAGCCTCGTGCCAGCATGACCGTCCGTTTCGTCCGGCCCATTTCCCATTCGGCCTATGCTGCCAGAAGGCTGGGGCTTTCGGCGCTGGTGCTTTTCATCATCGCGGCGCTGGCCCATCGCTTAGGCCCGCTGACGACGCCGGATTTCCTGTCTTTAACCTTCCTTTCCGCGGCAATCGCGGCAGTCTCTGTGCCGTTGTCGTTGATCGGGCTGGCGCGGCTCTGGCAGGTGGGTGCGGAAGGCGGCGTCGCTGCTGCCAAGGGGCTTTTCTACGCAGCGGTGCCGCTCGGGGTCGTCGCGGCCGGCACCCTCTATTATTACACCCTGCCACCGCTGTTCGATATCTCGACGGATATTGCCGACCCGCCGACATGGATTGCGGAGCCGAATGCAAAGCAGCAATGGCTGCCGCGCCCGGCCACCGCCACGCCGGCCGACAGGCGCGCCCAGTTTGCCGCCTATCCGGGCCTGACCGGGCGACGGTATGAAGGTGCCCTCGATCGCGTCTACGAAGGCGTGCAGAAGGCGGTGCTTTCCTCGCGTATTTCGGTAACACGGCGGGAGGGAGTGGAATTGATCGCGCCGGATATCGCCGAGCGGCCCGCGCCGGAGGACGAGCAGGCGCCGGTGCCGGATCTGGCGCCGATTCCGCTGCCGCGCCCGGAGCCTTCGCTCACCACGGTCTTCGGCAATGCAAGCGATGTCCTGCTTCAGGGCGAGACCCGCACGCTGATCCTCGGACTGCGCTTCGATCTCGTCATCCGTCTGCGCGAAGATGCCGAAACCACTTCGGTTGATATCCGCGTCGCGTCGCGTTATGGGCCTCATGACCTCGGCATGGGCGAGGCGATTGCCGAAGACTTCCTCGACCGTCTCGACATCGAACTGCTCGGGATCGCCGGGAACTGACGGACCGGGTTTATCCGATGAAACGATGTTTCTGCGCGGCAGTCGGCACGAAGCACGACGAACGTCTGCCGGCGATGCGGTAACGGTTCCGGGCGATGAGATCATAGGCCCGGTCGCGGACTGGCAGAGGCAGCACGAACAGGAGCCGCATGAGTGACCAGGGCATGCCGAGGGAGCCGAGCACCTGCAACGTGGCCTCCGACTTGAAATAAGGCCGGCCTCCATCGAGCAGCAGATTGGTCTCGTAGTTGCGCGTTTCCAATCCGTAGTGTCGGTAAAGCGCGGTACCGAGCGGCGACTGTGCGGTGAGGAATCGATAGCGGCCGCGCCGGTCGTGCTGGAGAAGGAATTTCACCCAGCGGGAGCAGAACACGCAATCGCCGTCGAAGATGATAACCGGCACGGTATCGTCGAAGCCCGGCACGGCAGGATCGTGACGATAGCTGTAGGACTGGCCGATCATCTTGCTCTCCTCAGGCAAGATCGTAGACACCGCCGAGCGACGGCGGGCCTTCGGTCACGACGCGGCCCTTCTCGACCAGATCTTCCAGATGCGCCAGCACGGAGAGCGCGGCGGCGCCGTGCAGGCGCAGATCGGTGCTGGCATAGATCACCTTCACCATATCCGGGATCAGTCGGTCACCCGCGCGGATACGTTCCAGCACAGCGCGTTCGCGCATGCGGCGATGGGTGCGCAGGCCTCTGAGGAAAGCCGTCGGGTCTTTCACCGGCCCGCCATGACCGGGGAAAAAGATCCGGTCGTCCCGCTCGAGCAGCTTGTCGACCGAGGCCATGAAATCGGCCATGGAACCGTCCGGTGGCGCCACGATGGTCGTCGCCCAGGCCATGACGTGATCGGCGGAAAAAACCACTCCGGTTCCTTCGAGCGCGAAGGCCGCGTGATTGGCGGTATGGCCTGGCGTATGCAGGGCGGAAAGCGCCCAGCCGTCCCCCTCGATCGTTTGCCCGTCGGCAACCGCAATATCGGGAATGAAATCGACGTCGGCGCTTTCCGCGAAAGGGTTTGTCTCTCCGGCATGAAGCGGCCGCGCCGCCCGGTGCGGTCCTTCGGCGACCGTCACGGCTCCGGTTGCCTCCTTCAGCCGTCGGGCGAGGGGGGAGTGATCTCGATGCGTGTGGCTGACGAGGATATGGGTGACGTCGCGTCCCTTGATAGCTGCCATCAGCGCCTGGAAATGCGCCTCGTTATCAGGGCCGGGATCGATGACGGCCACGGACGAGCCTCCAACGATGTAGGTATTGGTTCCGTGGAAGGTGAACGGCGAGGGGTTGTTGACGGTCAGCCGCTCGACGCCATCGGCGATTGGCACCGGCGTGCCGTAGGCAGGTGAAAATTCCATATCGAAGGTGAGATCCTCTGCCATGCCGGCCTCAGCGTGTGTGATCATTCGTCAGCGAGCATCTATCACCCCTTCTGCCGCAGCGCATTCAAAAATGCGCATCGGAAAAATCGGAAATCGTGAAGTTAGGCGTTGAGAGGCTGATCAAGCTTTGCTAGAGCAAGCCACCTGCCGGGGCGGTTTTGATCCGATTTTCCGCCCGCAAGCATTGGGGCGTCGCCAAGCGGTAAGGCACCGGTTTTTGGTACCGGCATTCCCAGGTTCGAATCCTGGCGCCCCAGCCATGCTTTCTGATGTCAGAAAAAGTGATGAGCATCGTTGCATCTCTCATCGCGTTGCCTGGTACGATCCGCACCGCGTGCCCTGCAGTCGGCCAGCACGGCCTCGAAGGCCCCGCGGTTTGCGTGGATGTCGGACGGGATCGCGATCTTCATATGAGCCTCCCACCTCGTACTTTAGGTGCAATCAGGCGGCTTCACCATTGGCCGGAAGACTAAGAAGCCGGACAAGGCACCTATGCAACTTTCTAGCGGCGACGCTCAATCGAGCGGATAGAGGATGCGCCCAAGTTTGCGAAAAAATGGATTCGAAAGCTCGCGGAAGAAGAGGATCGGGTTTTTTCTGAATTCTTCCGCGTCGGTCCGGTCGCCGACCATTCCGATCACACTGGCCACAGGCAGCGTAAGAAGATGCCGCCACCCAAAAATCCCGTAAGGTCCGGAAAGCTGGAAGGGCGGTTTCTCCGGAACCGGAACCGGCACGATGCGACTTTCGGGCATGGCGGTAGCTCTCCAGCGGGCCGCACGTTCCAGACATTCCTCGAAATCGATCTCCGTTCCGTTCAGCGGATCGAAATATCGCGGGTATAGCAGATATGCACCGGCAAAAACTTCTTCCAGGCTTAGCTTCCGGTCGCGTCTGCTGATGGTCTGCCGATCATCCGTCAATCCCCATCCCGCGTAGAAGGGGCATCCCATGACCGTGGCCGTCACTCCACGGAGGAGTGCTTCAAAACCTCCGAGCGAGGTGATGGTATAGACATGGTCGACGGTGCCCAAAAGCTCGGGCAGGGGCACAGGCGAGCCTACGACCTTACACAGATGGGCGACCTCTGCGGGATCGGAAAGGCGCCGGCGCACCCCGTTCAGCACGTCGGGATGAGGCTTGTAAAGGATCTCGCAGTCAGGGTTTTCAGCCGCGGCGGTCCTGACCACGTCATTGTTGGTGAGTGGACGATCGCATCCGAACATGATGGACGCGTCGTCCTCCACCTGACCGATGACGAGAATTCTTCGCCTGTTCTTTCCCGCAATTTCACGCGTTGCGCCGGGGGCGCCGACGTTGTTGTACTTGCTGAGCCCCGATGCAAGCAGCTTCTGGATCGCGCTTCGGGAGCGATCCAGAAGCTCCAGATCTGCAGCAAAGTCGTAGGAGCGCAGGATGCATTCGAGATCAGTCGCTTGACGGCTGTCGAAATAGGGAGCTCGAGAATCGAGCGTTAGGGAAAAGGGCGCACTATGGCTGGCGTTCGGCACCAGCGATCGAATAAAGCCATCCTCCAGGAAATAGATTGGGATGGAATTCTGGCCTGCAAATGCGATGACTGCAGCGGGTGCGTTCATACCCCACACCAGAAGCGCAGGTTTTTCGGAAGTCCTGATTGTCTCTGCCCAGTCGCGATTGAACGCGCAGGCACTGACGTAAAGCGGCAGATAGATTAACCGAGTTTCCGGAAAATACGCTTGAAGTATTGCTCTTTTCCACCTGCGGATATGCAGAGCAAACACCGTCATCCCGCGGAGGTCGGGCCTAGTGGCAGTCATTGCGTAGATAAACTCTTCCGTGACAGCTCACGCTCTAGATCGCACCCTGTATGCACTGTGCGGTTAACTTGCCCCAGGTCGTCTTTTGGCGCCGCCGAGTTAGTTTCGGTCCCGAATATTGTAATATGCCATCACCGCGACACCCCAAGCCAGCAGGGCACCCAGAAGCACCAGGATCGAATTCAAGATCCTGCTCGGATATTGTGCCATTTCAGACAAAGTCGGCTTGATAAAGACCGCGAGGTAACGCTGTTTAGCGCTCGCTTCAATTCGGGCCTTTTCCAAGCCGGCAAGTGATGAAGTGTAGGCGCGCTCGGCAAATTCCCGATCGGTTTCCAAGGTTTCATATTGCTGAATACGGCCTGCCACATCCGTAAATGCAGTGGCAGCACTGCGGGCCTGCTTGCTCGTAGCCCCGGTCCCGAATCTCTGCCTTTCCTGCTGGATCTGCTTCTCAAGGCTGTTGATTTGAGACCGCATCAGCCGAATGCGAGGCGTGTTTTCGCCCATCTGAGTAAGAGCCGTGGATAGCTCGGTTTTCAGGCCAACCAACTGTTGGTCGAGCGACGCTACCAACTGCATCGCAAGCTTGGCCCCTTCGACCGGGTCGGCTTCCTGAGAGGAATCGCGATAAATTCTCAGCGCTGTCCGGGCATTGGAAAGGCGCTCTTCGGCCATCCTGACTTCGCCTTGGGCAACCTTCAGCACTTCGTCCCGCGCCGAAAGCGAGAGCTCATTCACTAGCTTTTCGCTTTGAGAGATGACGAAGGAGGCGATCTTCTGGGATTCGCTTGGTGTGAACGCTTTCACCTCCAAGGTCATAATGCCGGAGGTATGGTCGAAGTTGACGCTGACCATGTCTCTCCAGTACGCCAGCTTGTCTTCGATCGGCAAGCTCCTGCCAATCCCGTAGAAATAGTCAAGACCGCGCGCAGCAAAAATGGCGTCGAGGCCGAAGGCCTTGTCCACGGCCTCAACCATCCGCTCGCTAAGGATGAAGTCCAGGAGCACGTACGAGTCCGATACCGTACTGCCGGAGGATGCCTGGGTGAACATACCAAGGATATCTGACGGCTGAGACGAATCGATGCTGCGGACTGAGAAGGAGGAAGAGCTATGATATTGGTCGGCTGCGACGAATGCCATATATAGAGATGCCGATACAGATGGCACAACCACCGCGGCCAGGAAGGTGGCAGCCATGACCAAATGCCGGGGTCGGAATTTTCCGATCCGCCCTCGGGTAGGCTGGCTGTCAACGGATGCAACTTCACTTGATGGCGCCGGAACCTCGGGAATGGCCGGCACGGACCTTTCGAGCAGGCTCTCCAGCAAGCGCAGATTGCGAGGCTTAACGGAAGGGACAGGATGTTCTGCAGGCTGGAGGTGAGCAATGATTGCGCCAGCTTTTCTGTTTTGAGCCTGATCAGTCAACCTACTGCCTCTTCATGTTGCGCTCGTGTACAGCGATCGCGTCTTCGATATTGTCATAATATGCTAGTTTTCCCTCTTCGAGAACCATTCCTGTTTCGCAGTAATCCCGAAGAGTCGTGGCGCTGTGGGAGACCATTATAACATCGGAATCTGTCAACCGCTCCTTAAAGACGTGCTGCGATTTCCGTTTGAAATTTGTGTCCCCGACAGCCGTGATTTCATCCACCAGATAGTAATCGAACTTTACGCCCATGCTCACCCCAAATGCGAGCCGTGCCTTCATGCCCGAAGAGTAGGTCCGAACCGGGGCTTTATAGAAAGCTCCAAGTTCTGCGAAATCGGCAACATAGTCAACGAGTTCTTCCGTGTCGACACCGTAGATCCGTGCGACGAAACGCACGTTCTGTTCCCCTGACAAGTTGCCTTGAAAACTGCCTTGGAAACCGAGCGGCCAGGAAATCTTTCCCTCGCGGATGACTTTGCCGCTGTCGAGGCTCAAAGTGCCCGCAATAATTTGCAGTAAGGTGGATTTACCAGCACCATTGCGTCCCAGGAGGCCGATGCTTCTGCCACGCGGAATGACGAAGGAAACATCATTGATGATGACCTTCGATACACCTTTCATGCGTACGAGCTTGGTTGCTCTTTCCAGCCTTATCATCGTCCTCTCAATATACTTCTGGAACTGGTGAATATCAGCAGACCGCCAAAAAGTAAGCTGAATGCCACGCTATAGAGATAGCCGGCATCAAAGCCAATGGCGCGGTATTCCGGGTAAAAACCTTGGCGAAATAACATCACCACATGGACCAGGGGGTTCAGCAAAACCACTTCTCTGGCAGGGTGTGGCAGGGCATCAGGCAGAAAGAAAATGCCAGACACCATGAATAGGGGCCGCGTCACAATGCCATAGAATTTTTCATAGAGGGGATATTTTATAAACAGCACATTATTGGCAAGGCCGCTACCGAGTGCGAGCAGGCTACCAGCAAACGCCGCTTCGATGAGGAACGGCCATTGAATAGTTATTGAGCTTCGCAAGCTCAACCCTATGAGTGCGAAGACGCAGAAGCCGACGACAGCGGTTGTCCCGAATTGCAGAATGTATCGTGCCAATATCGTATCGATAGGAGCAACGTTTGGATAGCTCAGCAAGGAGCGGTTGGAAGCGACTGCACCGTTGAGATAACCCGCCATACCTTGATAAAATTGGAAGCCGATGTAGCCAGTCGCAAAGAACAAGGGGAAGCTGGTTCCCAAGGCAGGCGCGTGAGCAATGGCCATGAATATGACCGAGAGAAACGCAATATGAGCGAGAGGATCGAGAAAGGCCCAGATATAGCCGCCCGGGTTGGTCCCGAAGCGGGTGGAGGTCTCACGGATCACCAGCGCTGAAAGCACCCTAAGGTGAACTAGAAAATAATACACGTAACCTCGCGAGGCTGGCGTTGATGCCCTGATGCCGGCTTTGTCCAAATAGGCTGCTGTGCTGGAAGATGCCAGAAATAAGATAAAACTGGAAGATGGCATGCCTATGGCGTGCCGATTGAAGGCAAGGTGCGGGCAATTCCGATATTGTGGTGGCCCGGACGTGGCTTCTGTAAGCCTCAAATCGCCTGCGTCTTATCCTTCTTCCTTGGGGTGCCAGACCCGTCTCTCTCGGATCACATCTGACGTGGCGATCCAAGGTCGTTGCTAAGCAGCGAAGGTGGAGGCCGGGCTACTCCGTATAGGTGATCCCACAGCCAATGAGATGAGTGGCCCGTCAATTGCGCTCCCCAGGGCCGTGTGGCTTGATGGCCGGTGAGAGAGGCTCTCGGACAGTGGGGGACGGGTGGTTTTCGAACGGGCGGCCATTGATGGTGTCATGCTGATCATTCCGAAGAGATTCGGGGATCTGCGCGGCTATTTCGTCGAAACTTTCCGGGCCGATCTCTTCGAATCCGAAATTGGGCCGTTCACCTTCGTTCAGGACAACCGTTCCTTTTCGGCGCGTGTGGGAACGGTCCGGGGGCTACACTATCAACTACGCCCTCGGGCTCAGGGGAAACTGGTCTCATGTCCGGAAGGCGCGCTTCTGGATGTGGCGGTTGACATCCGGGCCGGGTCATCGACCTACGGCCGATCAGTGATGATCGAACTATCCGCGGAGAACGCTTGCCAATTGTGGGTGCCACCGGGATTTGCCCACGGTTTCTGCACGCTGAGGCCCGATACAGTGATCAGTTACAAGGTCACGGACTTCCGAAGCCCGGAGCATGAACGTGGCCTTGCATGGGATGATCCCGCGCTCGGCATCGATTGGCCCATCAGGTCGGAGGACGCGATCCTGTCGGAGAAGGATCGAACGCATCCGAAGCTTACCGATATCGAATCGAACTTCGTCTACGTGGCCGATGATGACAGAGCGAGTGTCGCATAAACCAGTTGGATCCATAGGGAATGACACGCCATGCGCGTAATCGTCACAGGTGGAGCAGGGTTCATCGGATCAGCGGTCATTCGTCACCTCGTTCTCGATAAGGGATACGAGGTGCTCAACATCGACAAGCTGACCTATGCGGGAAACCTGACATCCCTTGATTCAGTTGCAGGCCGCTCCTCGTACCGTTTTTTGAAAGCGGACATTTGCGATGCCCGGGCGGTCTCGGAAGCTTTTTTCACCTTCAATCCGGATCGCGTTATGCATCTGGCGGCCGAAAGTCATGTGGACCGGTCGATTGTCGGCGCACGGACATTCATCGAAACGAATATCCTTGGCACTTTTACGATGCTGGAATGCGCGCGAGCCTACTGGCAGTCCTTGACGAAGGAGGAGCAAAACCGCTTTCGCCTTCTGCATGTCTCGACCGATGAGGTTTACGGCTCCTTGAACGATGAGGGGTTGTTCTCCGAAACCACGCCTTATGATCCGAGTTCACCCTATTCGGCCTCGAAGGCCGCTTCGGACCATCTGGCGAAGGCGTGGGCGCGAACCTACGGCCTGCCGGTCATCGTATCCAACTGCTCCAACAACTATGGCCCGTATCACTTCCCCGAAAAACTGATCCCGTTAATCATCTTGAACGCGCTGGAAGGCAAGCCTCTGCCCGTCTACGGCGATGGCCGCAACATTCGCGATTGGCTTTATGTGGAAGACCATGCCCGCGCTTTGGACATGATCGCCGAGCGCGGCAGGATCGGGGAAACCTACAATGTCGGCGGCCGCAACGAGCGGCGCAATATCGATGTCGTGATGCGCGTCTGCGCGCTCATGGACGAGTTGAAGCCCAGTGGCAGGCCCCACGAGCAGTTGATCCGTTTCGTGGTCGATCGGCCGGGACATGACGTACGATATGCGATCGATGCAACCAAGCTGGAGACGGAACTCGGCTGGACGGCAAGGCAGACCTTCGAAACCGGTATCGAACATACTGTACGGTGGTATCTCAATAACGCCTGGTGGTGGGCCCCGCTTCGCCATAGCTGTGATGGCAGCCGTCTTGGACTGTTGAAGAGCGGTGCAAACGCATGAGAAGGCCAACGCGATATGTCGTGACCGGTTTGTCGGGTCAATTGGCCCTCTCGCTCTCCGATCTGGCAAGAGGGTGCGAAAACCTTGAGGTCATCAGGCTCGGCCGGCCGCAATTTGACCTGACCGACATCGGGACGATCGCCCGGACCGTCGAGGCGGCCGAACCCGACATCATCGTTTCAGCGGCAGCCTATACGGCTGTCGATCAGGCCGAACAGGCGGCTGAAACCGCATTTGCGGTCAATGCTGCGGGGGCAGGAGAGCTGGCGCGCGCGGCGAGCATTCTCGGAGTGCCGATCATCCACGTCTCCACCGATTACGTTTTCGATGGCGGCAAGTCCGCTCCCTATACCGAAACGGATCCCGTCGCACCGCTTGGTATCTACGGCCGGAGCAAATTGGAGGGTGAGCGGCAGGTCGCCGCAACCACCGAAAATCATGTGATCCTGCGAACCGCCTGGGTCTACAGTCCATTCGGCAAGAACTTTCTCCGCACGATGCTGAAGCTTGCAGCCACGCAGCCTGAGCTTCGCATCGTCGAGGATCAGGTCGGCAATCCGACCTCTGCGCTGGATCTGGCGGATGCTTTGTTGAGAGTTGGACAAAACCTCCTGACGGCTGACGATCCGTCTCTTCGGGGCGTCTTCCATATAGCAGGATCGGGCGAGGCCAGCTGGGCGGAATTCGCCAGGGAGATTTTCAAGGTCTCTGCGCAGAACGGAGGGTCGGCTGCAGATGTCATCGGCATATCAGCAAGCGCCTATCCGACCCCCGCCCGTCGCCCCGCCAACTCGAGGCTCGACTGCCGGAAGCTCGCCACGCTCCACAATATCGTCATGCCCGACTGGAGGTCATCGACGGCTCATGTCGTCGGCCGCCTGCTTCAGCCTGAGGGATCTTCGCACAATGCAATTCGGGAGTTGATTTCATGAAGGGCATCATCCTCGCCGGCGGAAGCGGAACGCGACTTCACCCCATGACCCAGGTATTATCCAAGCAGCTGATGCCGATCTACGACAAGCCGATGATCTACTATCCGCTATGCACGCTGATGCTGGCCGGCATACGCGAGATCCTCATCATCTCGACGCCGAAGGATCTGCCGCACTTCCAGTCGCTGTTGGGTGACGGCTCGAAGTGGGGCTTGTCGCTCTCCTACGCGCTGCAGCCGTCGCCGGACGGGCTTGCCCAGGCCTATATCATCGGCGCCGATTTCATCGGTGCCAGTCCTTCCTGTCTCGTCCTCGGCGATAACATTTTCTTCGGCCACGGCATAACGGACCTTTTCACGAGTGCCATGGCGCGGGACGAAGGAGCGACCGTCTTCGCCTACCACGTCAACGACCCGCAGCGTTACGGCGTCGTGGAATTCGACCAGGACATGAGGGCGGTTTCCATCGAAGAAAAACCTAAGATCCCCCGCTCCAATTGGGCGGTGACCGGGCTTTATTTCTACGACAAGGACGTCGTCGAAATCGCCGCTGGGCTGAAACCTTCGGCCCGGGGGGAGCTCGAAATAACCGATGTCAATCGGATCTATCTGGAACGCGGCAAACTTCACGTTGAAATCATGGGACGGGGCTATGCCTGGCTCGATACTGGAACCCCCGACAGCCTTCTGGAGGCGTCCGAATTTGTCTCGACGCTCGAGCGCCGGCAAGGTTTCAAGATATCCTGTCCGGAAGAAATCGCCTTCCGTCTCGGCTTCATAGGGCCTGATCAGCTGGAAGGACTTGCCGGGTACTACGGCAAGAGTGCCTACGGCAAATACCTGATCGATGTACTGCGGGCGAGCGGAGACCACAGTCTGGCGACCGCAGTAGTGGAGAGACGCATGGCCTCGGCAATCATCGGCGCATAAGGCCGCGGATTGAAGGGCGCGTCGTGAGAGCCACGGAGGGCCGCGGCTCCCGAAATTTACTCAAGCCAAGTCGTTGCCGGGGTCGGCCCTCTGTGCGTGAGGTCATGCTGCCTAAATTAGGTCTGCGCTCGTGTTCAAGTGCCGGCCAAAAGCTCTGCGCAATAGCTCGGTCCGTTGGCGCCGGGGCGATCCGAGACGATCGTGAGGTCGCGGATCGTGTAGTCGCTTCCCACGGTGATCTTGGCCGAGCAGCTTACGCTCGCGCTGCGACCGTTCTGCAGCTTGATTCTGTTATATCCGCCGCGCCAGTTGTAGATGGTGGAAGAACCTTCCTGGCTGTCACTGATCGGAGGGCTGTATTTGGCGAAGAACTCGCCGGCCGATCTGCCCACCCAGCGAGCCTCGATTGGGTTGCTGGCTACGCCCGCTGTCGTGCAGGCCGAAAGGGCTAGGGCGAAAAGGGCGGTCGATGCGATGACGCGGCGGCTCATGGTCTCGGAATCCTTCATAGTGTGGGTAATGTGCCGGGGAGGAGGGCTTCGGGATTGCACCTAGCAGATTTAGCGTTCGCTTCGCGAGGCAGGCGGCGCAAACGGAGATCAAATTTTTGATGCGCCACCTTTTTGCAACGCCTTGCTTTGCGGCGTTTAATCGGCAGAGGGAAGCGATATGATGCCATCGCAATTTTTTCATGGTGAGCGCTTGTGGAATGAAGGATGCTGGTCTATAGAAGCGCCGCTGGTCACGGAGTGTAGCGCAGTCTGGTAGCGCACCACGTTCGGGACGTGGGGGTCGAGTGTTCGAATCACTCCACTCCGACCAGTCGAAAGAGCTTGGTTCTCTTCACTTTTCATCCCGACATTCTTCCGAATAGGACCGGCCTGCCGGACCGATTGCGATGCGTTCGGAGGGGCGATCGTCGCGGCGAGGTGCGCTTTCCGTCTTCTCCGTTGCGCAAGAAAAAGGGGCCTTCGCGGCCCCTTTCCGATTAGCTTTGCCAATATTCTCATATATCACTCGCCGCGTTCGAAAAAAGTTCGGCGGCCTGCTTTGCCGTCAGGCGGCGGATTTCGGCCTCATCGCGCCGGGTGGCGAAAAGCTCGCTTGCCATGATCTGCTCGGCAAGATCCGCCGGCAGCGACATCAGCACGCGCTGGCCCTCCGTGTGGATGCCGCCGAGCTCGGCGCGCTTGGCGGTGATCATCCCGCCGGCAACGGTGTTCAGCGTATCCGGGTCGATCAGGATGAAGGCGCCGGTCGAGCGGTTCTGCTCGTAGGCATCGAAGACCGCCTGTTCCTCGAAGGAGAGCCGCACCTTGCCGATCGCATTCATCTGAAGCGTCGAGGCATGCGGTTGCCATTTGCCGGTCGAAAGTTCCAGCTGGGAGAGCGGCTCAACGGCCACGCGCTGGCGGCGCGAACCGCTTTTCAGCCAGTAGCGTCTGCCGGGCTCGATGCCGCCGGGCTGCAGCGAGACGAGTTGGGCGTCGAAGGAGAGACCCGTCATCGGCTGCCCTTCGAGGGAAACGATCACGTCGCCACGTGCTACGTCCACCTGCCGGTCGAGCACGAGGGTGATCGCATCTCCCGCCACGGCGGCATTGCGCACGAGATCGAAGGTGACGATCTGCTTGACGTTGGCGACCACACCGGAAGGCAGGATGACGACCGGGTCGCCCGGCTTGATGGAGCCGCCGGCAACAGTGCCCTGGTAGCCGCGGAAACTCTCGCCGGGACGGGCGACGCGCTGCACCGGCAGCCTGAAACCGCCCGCCTGAGCGGTGCGTACGGTTGCAAGCTCCAGCGTCTCGACCAGCGTCGGGCCTTCATACCATGGCATGGCGCTGTCGGAGGAATAGACGACGTTTTCGCCCTTCAGGGCCGACATCGGAATGGCGGTGATCTGGCGCACGCCGAGCGAAAGCGCGAATTCACGGAACTCGTGGGAAATCTTTTCGAAGATCGCCTTGTCGTAGTTGACGAGATCGAACTTGTTGACCGCCAGCACGAACTGGCGGATGCCCATCAGTGCGGCGATCGTCGCGTGCCGGCGGGTCTGTTCGAGTATGCCGGAGCGGGCGTCGGTCAAAAGGATGGCGAGATCGGCGGTCGATGCGCCGGTCGCCATATTACGGGTGTATTGCTCATGGCCGGGCGTGTCTGCGACGATGAAGGAGCGCCGGTC
Source organism: Neorhizobium alkalisoli (assembly GCF_002968635.1). Lineage (GTDB taxonomy): Bacteria > Pseudomonadota > Alphaproteobacteria > Rhizobiales > Rhizobiaceae > Neorhizobium > Neorhizobium alkalisoli. The sequence goes on from NZ_PVBN01000001.1 coordinate 640,120, forward strand.
GGTCGAGAAATAGCGGTAGGCGACGTCGATGGTGATGCCCTGTTCGCGCTCCGCTTGCAGGCCGTCGAGCAGCAGGGCGAAGTCGGGCAGGCCGAGGTCGTTCTGCTTGCCGCTGTCGCGGGCAAGCGTTGCCGCCTGGTCTTCCTTGACCGCCTTGGTGTCCCAGAGCAGGCGGCCGATCAGCGTCGATTTGCCGTCGTCCACCGAACCGCAGGTGATGAGGCGCAGCGGGCGCGTGTCGCGCACGGCCTTCAAGGGTTCGGCAAAGGGCAGGATGGTCGCCGAAGCGGTTTGGGCTGGAGCGGTCATCTCAGAAATATCCTTCGCGCTTCTTCTTTTCCATGGAGCCTGACTGGTCGCGGTCGATCGCGCGGCCCTGGCGTTCGGAAACGGTAGCGATTTCAAGCTCGGCGATCACCTCTTCGAGGTTGGAGGCCGTCGAGCGTATGGCGCCGGTCAGCGGAAAGCAGCCGAGTGTGCGGAAACGGATCATGCCGTGGCGAACGGTCTCGCCGGGCAGAAGCTCGAGCCGCGGGTCCTCGGCGAGGATCATCATGCCGTCGCGTTCCACATAGGGACGTTCGGCGGCGTAGTAGAGCGGCACCAGCGGAATATCTTCGGCCTGGATGTAGCGCCAGATGTCGACTTCGGTCCAGTTGGAGAGGGGAAAGGCGCGTACGCTCTCGCCTTGTCTGATCATGCCGTTATAGATGTTCCAGAGCTCCGGCCGCTGGTTGCGCGGGTCCCATTTGTGATCAGGCGTACGGAAGGAGTAGATCCGTTCCTTGGCGCGGGAGGCTTCCTCGTCGCGGCGCGCGCCGCCAAAGGCTGCATCGTAACCGCCGGCGTCGAGCGCCTGGCGCAACGCTTCGGTCTTCATGATGTCGGTGTAGAGCGCCGAACCGTGGGAGAAGGGCGTGATGCCTTCTTCCGCGCCGCGGGGATTGGTGTGGACGACGAGATCGAGATCGTATTTCTGTGCGATCTCGTCGCGGAACTCGATCATCTCGCGGAACTTCCAGGTCGTGTCCACGTGCAGAAGCGGGAACGGCACCCGGCCCGGATGGAAAGCCTTGCGGGCGAGATGCAGGAGGACGGAGCTGTCCTTGCCGATGGAATAGAGCATCACCGGCTTTTCGAATTCTGCAGCCACTTCGCGGAAGATGTGGATCGCTTCGTTTTCGAGGGCTTTGAGATGCGGATCAAGCGGTGGTCTGGAAACGGGCGGGTTCTTTATTTCCGTTTCCTGTACTGACAAGGGCATTTCGGTCTCCGGGCAGTCTATCGGAACAAACACAAAGGTTGATGCTGGCTAGCGGACAATTGAGGCAGCTTGCGGGATCGGTTGTGCGGAATTCTCAGGCACATGCAGTCCGCATTCGCGCTTTTCATCGTTTTCCCACCACCAGCGGCCGGCGCGTTCTGGCTCGCCCGGCTTGATGGCGCGGGTACAGGGTTCGCAGCCGATCGAGGGATAGCCGCGGGCATGCAGCGGATTGACAGGGATCGCCTCGGCCGCCACATGGGCGCGGATCGCTTCGATATCCCAGTCGGCGAGCGGGTTGATCTTGATGAGGTTGCGCTCGGGATCATATTCGGCAAACGGCGTCGTGGCGCGACTGCCGGACTGGCCGCGGCGAAGCCCGGTGATCCAGACCTCGGCGCCTGCCAAAGCTCTCGCGAGAGGCTTCAGCTTGCGCACGTGACAGCAGGCGTGGCGCGCTTCGACGCTGTCGTAGAAGCCGTTCATGCCGTATTTTGCAGCATAGGCGTCGACATCCTCCTGCTCAGGTGTGAAGCGGCGGATCGAGATCGCATACCGCTCCTCCGTCTCGCCGATCAGATCCAGCGTTTCCTTGAAGAGGCGGCCCGTCTCCAGGGTGGAGATTTCGATGGGCAGGCGGTGCGTGCCGATTGCTGCGGTAATGATCTGGTCCTCGATGCCGAGGCTCGTCGTGAATACCGCATTGCCGAGCTCGGCTGCAAACGCCAGGCGGCCCTCAAGATCGAGGTCCTGCAGCTGTGCGTCGAGTGTGGCGGCCATTGGATGACCTTGGGCCGAGCGGTCCCGGCCGGCAGCATCATGAAGGGTCATGGGATATCATTCCGTAAGCATTTGCTGGATTATCCAGATATCGCGCGCGAAAGGACAGGAAAACCCGTCCTATGACGGCAGGATGAGGAGCAAATATCTCTCCAAAGCGGCATGCACACAGAAAACCTGCCGCCTTAACCAAAAGTGACCATTTTCTGCCGTCCGAACTACCCGCATTGGTTTGTAATTTCTCGGGATTTGAGCTAATCCAGATGCATGCCTGCAAGGCAAAACTGCCTCTTGCAGGCATGCAGCCCCTGATCGCCGTTCCGGCGAACCCGTGGATGCCCCTGAAAGCTGATTTTAACGGCGCTGTGAGGTTTTCGCCTCGCGGCGACGGTATCGTTTAATGGTTGCGTGATGATATCCCAGAAAGCGAAATACGCGTTGCGGGCGCTCGCCGCTCTGGCGCAGGGCGATCCGGACGTGCCGATGCTGATCTCCGAGATTGCCGTTCAGCAGAGCATCCCGAAGAAGTTCCTGGAGCAGATCCTGCTCGATCTCAAGCGCTCGGGCATCGTTGTCAGCCGCCGCGGCAAGCAGGGCGGATATCTGCTCCTGAAGCCCGCCAATTCGATCACCTTCGGCGAAGTGCTGCGCCTCGTGGATGGACCTATAGCGCCGCTTCCTTGCTTGTCCCAGACGGCCTACCGCAAATGCGAGGATTGCGACGGCGAGCATCTCTGCGAGATCCGCCATGTCTTCGCCCGCGTGGCCGATGCCACCCGCGACGTGTTGTTCAACACCACCATCGCCGATGCGATCGAGGGAGCCGGCGAGATCAAGGATGCACCGGTCCGCGAGCTTCTGACGGCTTGAAGGCTGCCTCTTGGCGGTGTACCAATTTTTGGTATGATGCCGGGCAGGAGATATGCCATGGCTCGCAATACATCGGTTTCCCTCGGCGACCATTTCGCCGACTTCATTGACGACCAAGTCGAAAGCGGCCGGTATGGGTCGGCCAGTGACGTGGTTCGGGCTGGCCTGCGCCTGCTTGAAGAGCATGAGGCACGCGTCGAGACCTTGCGGAATGCGTTGATCGCGGGTGAGCAGTCCGGCGCTCCGCAACCTTTCGACAACGATGCCTTCCTGAAGCGGATGCGCGAGCGCCATGGCCGGTAGTTCCAGGCACTACAGGCTTTCACCTTTGGCGGAAGCCGACCTGGAGAAGATCTGGTCTTACACCGTGGAAGCTTGGTCCTGGGAGCAAGCAGAGCGTTATCACGGCGAGATGCTCGATATTTTCGCTGGCCTTGCGGCCGGCCAGCTGAGTGGGCGCCGAACTGACGTCCGGGAGGGATATCTGAAATATCCGATCGGCTCTCACTTCGTCTTCTATCGGCTCGGCGCGGGTGGTATCGAGGTCATCCGTATTCTCCACCAGCGCATGGACGTGAGCCGCCATCTTTAGCGCAGGCAGCATTCGGGAAGGGCGGGCAGCAGATCGCTGCTGCGAGGATGATGCCGCCTGCAGGACGTGATTACGAAATCGCGGTTATTTCCAGTTCCTGGTCCCCTACATTCACCACATCCCCGACGGTTTTGCCCGTAAGAGCCCTTGCCACCGGCGACACGTAGGAAATCGATCCGGTCTTGGGGTCGGCCTCATCTTCGCCGACGATCCGATACGTCTGCACCCGCCCGTCCTCGCGGCTGAAAGTGACAGTGTTTCCGAAGGCGACGGTACCCGTCGAGATGGGGTTCGTGACGATCTGGGCCGTGCGAACTCTTTCGGCAAAGTAGCGCAGATCGCGAAGCGGGCCTGCTGCCTGGCGCCGGCGTTCGTTCACGTCTTCGATCGGACCTGCAGCCTCATAGGCCTCCCGCGCCTGAGCCAACTGCAATTCCAGCGCCTTCAAGCCCGCCTCGGTCACGAGATTGAGGTGAGGCGAGATCGGCCGGTCGGGCAGCAGGGTTTCCGCAGCGGTTTCGGCACTATCTTCCTTGGTGAAGGCGACGCTCAATCTGGAAACTCCGTTCAGGTCCGGCATGATCTTTGGGGCGGCAGCCGCGGTTCCGCAGCCGTCGGAACCATGCATGGCTGCAACGGTCATGTTGCAGAATAGGCGAAAAATCTTTCTCCGAATGCCTCAAAATCTCGATTGTGGCCGGATTATGATTTTGCTGAAGACGGTTTTCCCAATGCACACGTTCTGCCGCCGCGTGTAAGGTTAACCCATTCTTTGCCTGCCGAACACGGCCAGGGAAACAGTTTTGCCTTCTTTTCGCCTTCGATTGACTAAGACGACCTGGTCGATAGAGTTTGGCCAAACCACAGGAGGGACTTTCATGTTCAGTTTTACCCGGGGATTTGGCAAGGGATTGGGAGCGGTCGCTCTCGGTCTGTCCCTGACGGTGGGAGTGTTTACACCCGCCTTTGCCGATACCCAGCTTCTCAACGTTTCCTACGATCCGACCCGCGAACTCTACAAGGATGTCAACGCTGCCTTCGCAAAGTCCTGGAAGGCTCAAACGGGAGAAGACCTGTCGATCCGCCAGTCGCATGGCGGCTCGGGCGCACAAGCCCGCTCGGTCATCGATGGTCTGGAAGCGGATGTCGTAACCCTTGCGCTCGAAAGCGATATCAACGCCATCGAGAAGACCGGCAAGATCAAGGCCGGCTGGCGTGCGCGCCTTCCCAACAATTCCTCGCCTTATACCTCGACGATCGTCTTCCTTGTCCGCAAGGGCAATCCGAAGGGCATCAAGAATTGGGGCGACTTGGTGAAGGGCGACGTCCAGATCGTCACGCCGAACCCGAAAACATCGGGCGGCGCGCGCTGGAACTATCTCGCCGCCTGGGCCTGGGCAAACGAAGAGTTCAAGGGCGACCAGGCGAAGATCAAGGGCTATATCGCCGATCTCTATAAGCGCGCGCCCGTCCTCGACACCGGTGCACGTGGTTCGACGGTCACTTTCGCTCAGCGCCAGATCGGCGACGTGCTGCTTGCCTGGGAAAACGAGGCCTATCTGGCTGGTGAAGAATTCGGCAAGGACGCTTTCGATATCGTCGTGCCGCCGATTTCCATCCTTGCCGAGCCGCCGGTCGCCGTCGTCGATGCCAGTGTCGACGCCAAGGGCACCCGCAAGCAGGCAGAGGCCTATCTGCAATATCTCTATTCCGACGAGGGCCAGAACCTCGCCGCCAAGCACTTCTATCGTCCTTCGAAACGTGATGTGGTAAAGCCGGAATTGCTGAAGGCTCTGCCGGACATCAAGCTTGTCACGATCGACGATCCGATCTTTGGCGGCTGGAAGAAGGCGCAGCCCGAACATTTCGGTGACGGCGGCATCTTCGACCAGATCTACAAGCCCGGGAAGTAATTCGGAATCCTTTATGACCCATACCGCCACTGCCTCATCGGCGAAGTGGCGACTGAAACAGCCGAGCATCATCCCGGGTTTCGGGTTGACGCTCGGCTTTTCGCTCGCTTACCTGTCGCTGATCATTCTCATCCCCGTTGCCGGTCTGCTCTGGCGTACTGCCGAGCTCGGCTGGAGCGGGTTTTTTGCCGTTTTCACCGACCGGCGCACGCTCGACGCACTTTATATATCGTTCGGCACCGCCTTTCTGGCCGCGCTGGTGAATGTCGTCTTCGGCGTCATCGTTGCTTGGGTGCTGACGCGCTACAATTTCCCCGGCCGGCGGCTGATCGACGCGATGGTCGACCTGCCTTTCGCCCTGCCGACTGCGGTTGCCGGTATCGCGCTTGCTTCTCTTTATGCACCTAACGGCTGGATCGGATCGCTCTTCATGCCGTTCCGCATCGCGTTCACGCCGCTCGGCATCGTCGTCGCGCTCATCTTCATCGGCCTGCCTTTCGTGGTGCGAACCGTGCAGCCGATCATGGAGGAGATCGACAAGGAAGTGGAGGAGGCTGCCGCAACATTGGGCGCCAACCGTTTCCAGACGATATCCAAGGTGATCCTGCCGGGCCTCATGCCCGCGATCCTCACCGGGTTCGCGCTCGCCTTCGCCCGTGGAGTAGGGGAATACGGTTCGGTCATCTTCATCGCCGGCAACATCCCTTACGTCTCGGAGATCGCGCCGCTGCTGATCGTCATCCGTCTCGAAGAGTTCAATTACGCAGGCGCGACGGCGATTGCGACGATCATGCTGCTTCTCTCTTTCGTGATGCTTCTCGTCATCAATCTAATCCAGGCCTGGAGCCGGCGGAGATACGGCAATGTCTGAGAACGCGTCCTCCACAATCTCCAAGCAACCGTTCTTTCGCGATCCGGCGGACGAGCGGCCGCTCGCCAAGACCCTCCTGATCCTGGTGGCGCTTGCCTTCCTGGCATTCTTTCTGTTGCTGCCGCTGATCTCGGTATTCGTGGAGGCTTTCCGTGAGGGTTGGGGAGCCTATTACGAAGCTCTGGTCGAGCCGGATGCGGCGGCTGCGATCCGGCTGACGCTTCTGGTCGCTGCGATCGCCGTGCCGCTCAATCTCGTCTTCGGCCTCTGTGCATCCTGGGCGATCGCGAAGTTCGAGTTCAAGGGCAAGGCCTTCCTGATTACCCTCATCGACCTGCCGTTCTCGATTTCCCCGGTGATCTCGGGCCTCGTCTACGTTCTGCTTTTCGGCTCGGGCAGCCTGCTCGGCCCCCTTCTGAAAAGCTGGGGCATCGAGATCCTCTTCGCGGTGCCGGGTATCGTACTGGCCACGGTGTTCGTGACGTTTCCCTTCGTGGCGCGGGAACTGATCCCGTTGATGCAGGACCAGGGAAGCGGCGACGAGGAGGCTGCGCTTTCGCTCGGAGCATCCGGCTGGCAGACCTTCCGCTATGTCACGCTTCCGAATATCAAATGGGGCCTGCTCTATGGGGTGCTGCTCTGCAATGCCCGCGCCATGGGCGAGTTCGGCGCCGTGTCGGTGGTTTCGGGCCGCATTCGCGGGCTGACCAACACCATGCCGCTGCATGTCGAGATACTTTATAATGAGTACAACATGGTGGCGGCCTTTGCTGTGGCATCGCTGCTTGCACTGCTTGCACTCGTCACCCTTGCACTCAAAACACTTCTCGAACTTCGGTTCGGTGCCGGCAACGCCGGCGGCAGGCATTGAAAGGTTTACGCATCGATGGAAGTCACCATCAACAATATCCGCAAGGAATTCGAACGCTTCCCGGCGCTGAACGACGTTTCTCTGAAAATCGCCTCCGGCGAACTGATCGCGCTTCTCGGGCCCTCCGGCTCCGGCAAGACGACGCTTCTTCGCCTGATCGCCGGTCTGGATTTCCCGACTGCGGGCAAGATCTTCTTCGGCGACGAGGACGCATCCCACCATTCGGTGCAGGAGCGCAATGTCGGCTTCGTCTTTCAGCATTACGCGCTGTTCCGTCACATGACGGTCGCCGAGAACATCGGTTTCGGCTTGAAGGTCCGCCCGTCGTCATCCAGACCGCCGAAATCCGAGATACGCCGCCGCGTCTCGGATTTGCTGGACATGGTCCAGCTCGGAGGGCTTGAGAAGCGTTACCCGAACCAGCTTTCCGGTGGTCAGCGTCAGCGCGTGGCGCTTGCCCGCGCCATGGCGATCGAGCCTCGCATTCTGCTGCTCGACGAACCGTTCGGCGCCCTCGACGCCAAGGTCCGCAAGGAGCTGCGGCGCTGGCTGCGGGAATTTCACGATCGGACCGGCCATACCACGGTTTTCGTCACCCATGACCAGGAAGAGGCTCTGGAGCTTGCCGACCGGGTCGTGGTCATGAGTCAGGGCAAGATCGAGCAGGTGGGGTCCGCCGACGACGTCTACGACCGCCCCGGCTCGCCCTTCGTCTTTTCCTTCATCGGGGAATCGTCGCATTTGCCGGTAGAAGTGAAAGAGAAAACGGTCCTCTTCCAGGGGCAGCCTATCGGCATTTCAGAACCGGTCGAGGGAGGTGGGGAGCTCTTCTTCCGCCCCGAGGATGTGTCGCTTGTCGACGCTCAGGATGCGCTGTTCGGCAAGGTCACCGCCTGCCGTCGGCTGGCGGGCACGCGCATCGCCGAGATCGACATCGCCAATGAGGGACACGCGCCTTATCACGTTGAGGTCGAGGTGCCGTTGCATGCGCCGGTGGCGCTAGGCAGCGAAGTGCGTTTTCGTCCGACGCGGTGGAAGGTTTTTACAAACGGCTGAAGATCGTGGATGGCTGGATGATGGAGCCGGTCGCCCCGCTGCGCCCGGCATCGACGTGTCGTTCTCAAGCGAGTAAAAACACGAAAAGTTGATACATGTCATTTTTTCCTTCACGGAGTGCGGGTAAATAGCGGTCGTCGCAAGCTTCGGTCCATGCGCGACATCTAATGTGCCGCGCAATCGTTAATCCCGACAGGTATTCCATGGCAGAGACTGCCCAAATCGACGACACATCCGAGCAGCAGAGAGGCTCGCCGGAAAGCCAGCCTGCTCATCTTGCCGTATCCCTGGCAAAGGTGTTGATCAGCCGGCTTACTCCCGGCAAAGGCGTCATCCTCTTTTTCAGCCTGATCCTCTTTACGATTGCGTTCGCCGCCAACCTCTTCCTCGAGGAGAGCCTGGCGAGACTGGGCTGGACGCTGTTCCTTTCGGGCAACCCGATGCATGCGCCGTCCGGCCTTGCATTGACGCTTCTGATCGGCACGGTCGCCACCAACCGGTTGCGGCGCGCGGCGCCGTGCCGCAAGCCCCCGTCCGACGAGGAGATGGGCCTTGCGGTAGAGATCCTCTCGACGCAGCCGAATGCGAGCGCTGGCCTGGTGCGCCTCGGCGACAAGAAGGTCCTCTTCTCCAATTGCGGCAAGGCTTTCATCATGTATGCCCAGCAGGGCCGCTCATGGGTGGCATTGTTCGACCCCGTCGGCTGCCGCAAGGCCTGGCCCGATCTGGTGCTGAAATTCATGGAGACGGCCCGCAAGGCAGGCTGCCGCGCGGTTTTCTATCAGGTCTCGCCGGAATTCCTGCCGCTGACTGTCGAGGCAGGGCTGAAACCCTACAAGCTCGGCGAACAGGCGATCGTCGATCTCACCAGGTTCGATCTCAAGGGTGGCGCCTGGCTGAAGCTCCGCCGCTCCATCAACCGCGCGGTCCGCGACGGGCTGGAGTTCTCGATGCTGAACGCGGAGGACGTGCCGGCCGTTCTCGACGAACTGCTTTCCGTTTCCCGTACCTGGCTTGCCGCTCAGAACGCAGCGGAAAAAGGGTTTTCGCTGGGGACATTCCAGTCGCAATACGTGGCGGCAGGACCGGTGGCAATCATCCGCCTGGAAGGCCGCATCGTCGCCTTTGCCAGCATTCTCTCGACGGCATCAGGCGGGGACGCCTTCATCGACCTGATGCGGCATCTCCCCGACACCCATCGCGGCATGATGGATCTTCTCTTCGTACGCATCATGGAGCACATGAAGGCCGAAGGATACAAGACGCTGAACCTCGGCATGGCGCCGCTTGCCGGCCTCTCGACCCACAGCAAGGCTCCTTTCTGGAACCATGTCGGCGAGCGTATCTTCCGCAACGGCGAACGTTTTTATAATTTCCGCGGGGTGCAGGCTTTCAAGTCGAAGTTCGATCCGGACTGGCATCCGCGCTATCTCGCCGTCTCCGGCAGCGGCATGCCGGTCCTTTCGGTATTTGACATCACCATGCTCATTGGGGGCGGCCTCAAGGGACTATTGCGCCGATGAGGCTTCTGCCGATCATCGTGGCAAGCATCACGGCTGTTGCGGCAGTCGTTCATATCGTATCCGGCCCCGAACTTGAGACCAAAAGTCTGCCGACCAACCGGATTTCCTATCCCGATGGCAAGGTCGCGGGCGTCGTGGTGTTGCTTTCGGATGGGGAAGGCTGGTCGGAAAGGGAAACGAATACCGCCGCCGCTCTCGTCGGGGAGGGCGCGCTGGTGGTGGGGGTCGATCTTCCGGAATATTACGCAGCGCTGGAGGCGGAGCAGGATGACTGCCTCTATCTCGTCGCCGATATCGAGGATCTGAGCCGCCAGTTGCACCGGTCTGCCGAAATTTCCGACTATCGGCCGCCAATGGTCGCCGGTATTGGCGACGGGGCGACGCTCGCGCTGGCCATCGCAGCGCAGACCCCCGATTCCACCATTGCGGAAACCCTGGCAGTGGACCCCGGGACCACGATCTCGCTCCCGACCGTGCTCTGTACCCCCGCGCCGAAGACGCCTGTCCCCGAGGGTATGGTTTATGGACTGACACCGGGCGATCTGCCCAATCCGGTGCGTATTCTCTTTACGCGAACGGCGGATGCGGCCGGACGTGTGCATGCGGAGGACCTGAAAGAGACCCATCCGAAGGTCGAACTGCGTGAGACGGCGGAGAGTGCAGCTGCGGCACTGCTGATCAACACCGCCTCGGTCATGCGGGGGCTGGCCCGCTCCGCTTCCCCGCTCAACCTGCCGATCGTGCCGATCGAGACCACGGCCAGGCACGGCGCCATGGCGATCGTCTATTCCGGCGATGGCGGCTGGCGCGATATCGACCAGCAACTTGGCGCCTATCTCAAGGAAGACGGCATTCCCGTCGTCGGGGTGGACGCGCTGCGATACTTCTGGACCGAAAAGACGCCGGAACAAACCGCCGCCGATCTTTCCCGCATCATCGCGGCCTATCGCACCCGCTGGCAGGTCGAGGACGTGCTGCTGATCGGGTATTCCTTCGGTGCGAACATCCTGCCTGCCACCTACCGGCTTCTGCCCGAGGCGGACAGACAGGCCGTGTCGCTCGTCTCGCTGCTGGCTCTATCCCATCAGGCCGATTTCGAGATCGACGTCACCGGCTGGCTCGGTTTTTCCGGAGCCGGCAAATATGGCGATCCCGTCGATGATCTGAGGGCGATCGAGCCCTTCAAGATCCAGTGCATCTATGGCCTTGCGGAGGAGGACAGTGCCTGCCCCGCGGTCGCGGAAATGCCGGGTGCTCAGGTTCTGGCGCGGGAGGGCGGCCATCACTTCGATGGCGACTACCGCGCGCTCAGTCGACTGATCGTCGACCGGGCGATCGCGGTGACGGCGGCAAACTGACCATCGTCTCACCGGTCATTCAAGAAGAGGTGAAAACCTCTGGTCAATCGCGAGCGTCTCCACATCTTCCAGGATGAATTGCGAAACCCCGGGAGAGCCGCCATGACCCGATATTCAATCACCCGCATTTTTGCCGGAGTTGCCCTTGCCGCCGCCTTGGCCGGCACCGCTGCCGCCCACCATGGCTGGTCCTGGGCTGATGCCGACCAGATCGACTTGAAGGGCACGATCCAGTCGATTTCCTTCGCACCGCCGCATCCGGTGCTGGAGGTCAAGGCCGAGGATGGCGTCTGGCGTGTCGAACTCGGCAACCCGAACCAGACGCAGCGCTCAGGCTTCGTGGAGGGACAGGCCAAGGTCGGCGACGAGATTGTCGCCACCGGCAATCGCTCCGAAGACCGCAACGAGAAGCGCATGAAGGCGGTCCGGATCGTCGTCGCGGGCAAGACGTTCGACATTTATCCCGAGCGGATCAAGACCAACTGAGGCGGTGTTCATGGAGTGGCTTGCGCCGCTTGCCGAGACGCCGCTTGCAAGGGCGCTGATTACCTCTTCGACGCTCTATCTCTTGGTCAACGCCGCGCATATCCTCGGTATCGGCGTGCTTTTCGGGGCGATCCTTGCGCTCGACCTGCGGCTGATGGGCTTTGCGCCGGCTGTCCCCCTGGCCGCGATCGCCCCCTATCTTTCTCGGATCGCCGCAGCAGGCGTGGTTGTCGCCATCCTCACCGGAATGTGCCTGTTTTCCGTCCGCCCGACCGAATATGCGCGAAACTCCGCTTTCCTGGCCAAGCTTGGTCTCGTCGCGCTCGCCCTCGTCAACGTCGCGGTCGTCCATTTCGGAAGCGGATGGCGGGCGGTGCTTTCCGGGGAGGGGCCGAGTACCGCCGTGCGCGTTGGCGCCACGCTATCGATTCTTTTCTGGATCGGGGCGCTGATAGCCGGTCGCTGGATCGGGTTTTTGTAAATCTGGCTTTTTATGAGAGATGATGATATCGATAGCCGATATCAGATGACGGAGCCCGTAAATGCGTACTTTGGTGGACATCGGCGAAGCCGAACTCGCAGCTCTGGACCGACTCGCCAAGGAGGATAAGGTATCGCGGGCTTCGCTTATACGGGTCGCAATCGGCGATTATCTCGCCCGAAACGTCAAGGACAGGCAGTCTGCGGCTTTCGGGCTTTGGAAGCGGGACCCGGTTGATGGCTTGAAATTTCAGGACGAGATTCGCAGCGAATGGTGAAGGCGCTATTCGACACCAATATTCTCGTCGATTATCTGAACGGCATCGCCGAAGCTCGCGATGAATGGGATCGCTATAGCGAGAAGAACATCAGCATCATCACCTGGATGGAAGTACTCATCGGCGCAAAACCTGAGCTGGTGGAAGCCACACGGGATTTTCTCGACAGTATTCATCTCATCTCGATAGACGAAACCGTGGCAGCGCGCGCCGTGAGTTTACGCCAGCAATTCAAAATGAAGCTGCCAGACGCGATTATCTGGGCAAGCGCCGATATCCATTCCATGTTGCTGGTGACACGAAATACCAAGGATTTCCCGGCGAATCTTCCTGGGATTCGCATTCCCTATATTCTCCGCCACTAATCACCGATCGCTGACCACCGCTCTCGGATTGACCCACGGCTCCTGATTGCTGCGGGGCAGGGGCTGCTTGCCCAGAATGTGGTCGGCGGCCTTCTCGCCGGTCATGATCGAAGGACCGTTGAGGTTGCCGTAGGTGACATGCGGGAAGATCGAACTGTCCGCAACGCGCAATCCATCCACGCCGATCACCCGGCATTCCGGATCGACGACAGCCATCGGGTCGTCGGTGCTGCCCATGCGGCAGGTGCCGCAGGGGTGATAGGCGCTCTCCAGATGCTCGCGCAGGAAATCATCGATCTGTTCGTCCGTCTGCACCTTCTCGCCGGGCTGGATCTCCGGACCGCGGTATTGGTCGAAGGCCTTCTGGCCAAAGATTTCCCGGGTCAGCCGCACGCAGTGGCGGAACTTTTCCCAATCTTCCGCGTGGCTCATATAATTGAACCGGATCATCGGATCCGCCTTTGGATCAGGCGAACGGAGCGTTACGTTTCCGCGCGACTTCGAAAGATTGTAGCCCACATGCACCTGGAAGCCGTGGCTTTTCGCTGCGGCCCTGCCGTCATAGGAGATCGCCACCGGCAGGAAATGGTACTGGATGTCCGGCTGCGTCAAGCCGGGTGCCGAGCGCAGGAAGGCGCAGGCCTCGAACTGGTTGGAAGCGCCGAGCCCGCCCTTGGAAAGCAGCCATTGCGCGCCGGCAACCCCCTGCCAGAACCACGGCAGCCAGGAGTAGAGCGACACCGGCTTCGTCGAGATCTGCTGGAAATAGAATTCCATATGGTCCTGCAGATTGGCGCCGACCCCGGGTCGGTCGGCCTTCACTTCGATGCCCATCGCCTTCAGATGCTCGGCCGGACCGATGCCGGAGAGCATCAGCAGTTTCGGCGAATTGAAGGAGGAGGCCGACACGATGATCTCGCGGTTGGCGCGGATCGTCTCGGTCCCGCCGCGGCGTTGGATCTCCACGCCCACCGCCCGGCCATTCTCGATTACCACCCTGCTGGCGAAGCCATAGACGATCTCGACATTCGGCCGTTTCAGCGCAGGGCGCAGATAGGCGTTCGCCGTCGACCAGCGCCGGCCGCGGTAGATCGTCTGCTCCATCAGCCCGAAGCCTTCCTGCTTCGAGCCGTTATAGTCGTCGGTGAGTTCGAAGCCGGCCTGTTTTCCCGCCTCGATGAAGGCGTGGAACAGAGGGTTCTTCACAGGCCCGCGCCTGACATGCAGCGGCCCGTCGGTGCCGCGCCAACCTTCCTCTCCGCCTTCGGAATTCTCCATGCGCTTGAAATAGGGGAGCACATCCGCATAGGCCCATCCCGTCGCCCCAAGCTCTTCCCAGCGATTGTAGTCCTCCGCGTGGCCGCGAACATAAACGAGCCCGTTGATGGAGGATGATCCGCCGATCACCTTGCCCCGCGGCGCGGTGATGCGCCGGTTGTTGAGGTTCGGCTCAGGCTCGGAAAGATAGCCCCAGTTGTAGCGCTTCATGCTCATCGGCCAGGCGAGTGCTGCCGGCATCTGGATGAACGGCCCGAAATCCGATCCGCCCGCCTCGATGACGATCACCGAGTTCTTGCCGTCCTCAGACAGACGATAGGCCAGCGCCGAGCCCGCCGAACCGGAACCGATGATGACGAAATCTGCCTGAAGCATGTTAGTTTTCTCCAGACTGGTTCTTGATGTCGTGCCGTGTCAGCCCCCCTCTGGCCTGCCGGCCATCTCCCCCACAGGTGGGGAGATCACAAGCGGCTCGACTTTCGCGCCAAATATCCCCGCTGCCCAGGGATGCGGCATCTTGTTCGGGGAAACGGGTGCGTCTATCCAATCTCCCCACCTGTGGGGGAGATGGCCGGCAGGCCAGAGGGGGGCGATCTTGCGCGACAGCCAACGAGAGCATCAATACGGCGCCTCGACCTTGCCCATGCCCACATAGACCGTCTTCAGCTCGGAATAGTGCTCCAGTGCGGCCAGCGAATTCTCGCGTCCGAAACCGGATTGCTTGGATCCGCCGAAGGGAATTTCCACGGGGCAGAGATTGTAGGTGTTGATCCACAGCGTACCGGCCTCAAGCTGGTCCACGACACGGTGTCCGCGCGAAAGGTCGGCGGTGAAGACGCCGGCCGACAGGCCGAATTCGGTCGCGTTGGCGCGGGCGATCACCTCGTCCTCGTCGTCGAAATCGAGCACGCACATGACAGGCCCGAAAATCTCCTCCCGTGCAATCGTCATCTCGTCCGTCACGTCCGCGAACACGGTCGGCTGCACGTAATAACCTTCGCCGGTGACGTGGTTCGGAATGCCGCCGCCGGTCAGAAGCGTCGCACCCTCGGCCTTGCCCTTGTCGATATAGCTCAGGACCTTCTGGCGCTGATCGAAAGAGACCATCGGTCCGAGTTGCGTCGCCTCGTCCATCGGATCGCCGATGACGATCTTCTCCGTCCGCTCTTTGAGGCGCGACAGAAAGGCATCCTTTACGGTCCTCTGCACGAAGACGCGGGTGCCGTTGGAGCAGACCTGACCGGTCGAATAGAAGTTGCCGAGCATGGCACCGCCGATGGCGCTCTCGATATCGGCATCGTCGAAGACGATCAGCGGCGACTTGCCGCCGAGTTCCATGGTCACGTGCTTCAGGCTGCCGGCAGCCGCTGCCGCCACCTTGCGTCCGGTCGGCACCGAACCGGTGAGCGAGACCTTGGCCACGTCCGGATGGTTGACCAGCAGCGGCCCGGTATTCCGGTCGCCCTGGATGACGTTGTAGAGCCCCTTCGGCAAGCCGGCCTCTGCCAATATCTCGGCGATCTTCAAGGCCCCGAGCGGCGTGTTTTCCGAAGGCTTGAACACCATGGCATTGCCGGCCGCAAGCGCCGGAGCCCCCTTCCAGCAGGCGATCTGCTGCGGGTAGTTCCAGGCGCCGATGCCGACGCAGACGCCGAGCGGCACGCGCTTGGTATAGGCAAAATCGCCGCCGAGCGGAATATAGCTGCCGTTCATGCCCGCCGCGATGACGCCGCCGAAGAACTCGAAACTGTCGGCGCCCGAGGTCGGATCGGCGACGGTGGTCTCCTGGATCGGCTTGCCCGTATCGAGCGTCTCGAGTTCGGAAAGTTCCCGGTTTCTCTCACGCATGATCTCCGCGGCTCGCTTCAGGATGCGGCCGCGCGCCGTCGGGCTCATCGCGGCCCATTCCGGCTGGGCGCGCTTTGCCGCGGCGATCGCGCGTTCGACGATATCAGGCGTCGCCGCATGCAGTCTCGCGATCACCTCGCCGGTCGCCGGATAGAGGCTTTCGATGAGAGTGCCCTCGGTGTCCTCGACATATTCGCCGTCGATGAAATGGCTTGCGATCGGTTGGGCTTTCATCTCATTCTCCGCGCGGGTAGCGTTTGGACTCCTCGAGATTGTCGAGGTTCATATGGTTGCGCATGTAGCGCTCCGACGCCTTTTGCAATGGCTGGTGATCCCACGGATAATAGGCTCCGTTGCGCAGCGCTTCATAGACCACCCAGCGCCGTGCCTGGCTTTCGCGAACGGCCGCATCGAAGGCGCCCATGTCCCAGCGTTCCCCGCGCTTCTTGCGGAACGCGGCCAGGACCTCGGCAAACTCCGGGTCGTCGGCAAGGTTTTTCAGCTCCTTGGGATCGGTTTCGAGATCGAAGAGCTGATCCGGGTCGAGCAGGCAATGGACATATTTCCACTTGCCTTCGCGAATGGCGACCAGCGGAGAATAGGAACCTTCGGCGGCATATTCCATCAGTACCGGGCTGATGCGACGCTGCCCGTCCATCATCGGCTTCAGGCTTTCGCCATCCGTCCAGGGCTTGACCTCCTCCATCGAAATGCCGGCCAGCTCGCAAAGCGTCGGCGTGACGTCGAGGTTGGAAACCGGTGCCAGATGCAGGGCGGGGGGGATGCCCGGGCCGGCGATCATCAGCGGCACGCGCGCCGATCCTTCGAAGAAGTTCATCTTGAACCACAAGCCCCGCTCGCCCAGCATGTCGCCATGGTCGGAGCAGAATAGGATCAGGGTGTCGTCCAGCATCCTTGTCCGCGTCAGCGTATCGATCAGCTCGCCGACCTTCTCGTCGATATAGGAAATGTTGGCGAAATAGCCGCGGCGCGCCCGTGCGACGTCCTCTTCGGCGACATCGAACTTCTGGTAGTCGCAGGAGAGCATCAGCCTCTTCGAATGCGCATCCTGCTGGTCGAATGGTATGGCCCCGACCTCGGGCAGGAGCTGATTGCGGCCTTCATAGAGATCCCAGAATTTCTTGCGCGCCACATAGGGGTCGTGCGGGTGGGAGAAGGAGACCGTCAGGCACCAGGGCCGACGGTCCTCGTCATCCCGTTCGCGGGCGACATGATAAAGCTTCTGGTTGGCGAGAAACGCGACTTCGTCGTCATATTCCATCTGGTTGGTGATTTCGGCGACGCCTGCGCCGGTGACGGAACCGAGATTATGATACCACCAGTCGATCCTCTCGCCGGGCTTGCGATAGTCCGGGGTCCAACCGAAATCGGCCGGATAGATATCCGTCGTCAGCCGTTCCTCGAAACCGTGTAGCTGGTCCGGCCCGACGAAATGCATCTTGCCGGACAGGGCCGTGTAATAACCGGCGCGGCGCAGGTGATGCGCATAGGTCGGGATCGAGGAAACGTATTCCGCCGCGTTGTCGTAGACGCAGGTGCGGCTCGGCAACTGCCCGGCCATGAAGGAGGCGCGGGCGGGCGCGCAGAGCGGCGATGAGGTATAGTTGTTGGCAAATCGCGCCGACCGTGCCGCCAGACTTTTGAGATGCGGCGCATGCAGCCATTCCGCCGGACCATCCGGAAACAGCGTCCCATTCAGCTGGTCGACCATGATGATCAGGATATTGGGTTTGGTCATTGGCGGAATCGACTCTCTAGGCGACGGTCTTCTCACCAGATTGAGTTATTTTTGATCCCGCCACCAATCAAGAAGAGATTGCGAACCATCCTGTCCCAAAAGCGCGCCGTTGATGTTATCGTCGCCTCGGAATAGCCCTTCGACAGCCTGCTTGTCTTTTGCCTGTTCCTCACCGTCGATTTGATAATGCGGGATTGGGCGCCGATTGCGCTGGCCCTTGCACCAAACGCCCGGTCTCCTCGCTCGACCTAACTCGTTATAATATTGAATAAAAACATCTTTCACCGTCACAAAACTTTCATCCTCGGGAAAGGGATTCTTGAGGAATTGATGGGAGCTTCACCGCAATTTTAGGCCATTGCGCGTGGGGTAATGAGTAATGTCGTCTGCGGCCATTTTGGAACCGGGCGTTTTCCGTCGATATGCAAGCGATCAGCTGGTCGCGCTGGGGAAGCTGGTTCTCGAAAACGCTTTCCAGCCGATCGTCGAGATCGGTACCGGCTCCGTCTTTGGTTATGAATCCCTTCTGCGGGGCCAGGAACGGATCGGTTTTTCTTCTCCGCCCGAACTCCTCGATCAGGCGCAGGAAATCGGCCAGCTGCTGGCGCTTGAACAGATGATGGCGACGCGGGCGCTTGCGAAATTCGCGAGCGTTCCGGATTATTCCTCCGCCACGCTTTTCCTCAATCTCGACGTCCGTCTGATCCCGCATGGCCGGCTTTTCATCGAAAAGGTCGTCCAGCATCTGCGGATGGCCAATATCGCGCCGTCTTCGGTCTGCTTCGAGTTTTCCGAACGGTTCGACAATACCAGCGTGCCGGAATTTGCCGATCTGGTGACCCAGATGCGCAAGGAGGGTTTCAAGCTCGCCATCGATGATTTCGGCGTTGGCCACGGCGAGATGAAGCTGCTGTGCGACTATCCGGTCGACTATCTGAAGATCGACCGCCATTTCGTCGCCGGCATCGACCGCAACCCGCGCAAGCGGCACCTGGTGAAGAACATCGTCAACATCGCGCATGTGCTCGGCATCCGGGTGATTGCCGAGGGCATCGAGACGGAGGCGGAATTTCTCGCCTGCCGCGAATATGGTGTCGATCTCGTCCAGGGCTGGTTCATCGCCCGGCCGACGACCTTCGTCAGCGAGCTGCAGCCCTCGTTTCCCTATCTTGCCGATATTGGCCGCTCGCGCCGCTCCAGCCAGTCGCTCGACGAGATCCTCATCCGCAAGCAGATCGAGCACCTGCCGACGGTCTACGAGAACGAAAGCATCGACAGCGTCTTCGAACTCTTCCGGCGCAATCCCCGCCAGGCCTTTTTCCCCGTCCTCAACGCCAATGGCGAACCGCGCGGCGTCATCAACGAATATCACCTCAAGGAATATATCTATCAGCCGTTCGGCCGCGACCTTTTGAAGAACAAGGTCTACGAGCGCACCATCGCCCATTTCGTCGACCGCGCGCCGATCATCGGGCTCGACGCGGAAGCTGAGGAACTGATGAGCCTGTTTGCCAATATGGACAACAGCGCCTGCGTCATCCTGACGGAGAACATGCGTTACGCCGGGGTCGTCTCGGCCGCCTCGCTCATCAAGGTCGTCAACGAGAAGCAGCTGAAGATCGCGCAGGACCAGAACCCGCTGACGAGCCTGCCGGGCAACCGGGCCATCCGCGACTTCATGCAGGAGGCCGGGCGCGACGACGAGCAGACCCGCTTCTTCTGCTATTGCGACTTCGACCATTTCAAGCCGTTCAACGACCATTACGGCTTCCATATGGGCGATCACGCGATCTCGCTGTTTGCGGCGCTGGTGCGGCGCTACTTCTTTTCGGACGACGATTTCCTCGGGCATGTGGGTGGCGACGATTTCTTCATCGGCGTACGGGACTGGACGCGCGATGAACTGACGGAAATTCTCGAGCGGCTTCTTTCCGATTTCCATGACGACGTGATCGAGCTTTATTCGCCTGAAGAACGGGCTGCGGGAAAAATCCGCGGGCACGACCGCTTCGGCGAGGAACGTGACTTTCCGCTGCTTCGCTGCTCGATCGGCGTGCTTGAGCTGCCGCAGGGCCTGTTGCTCGATGATGTCAGCCGCATCGGCGCCGAGATCGCCGCCGTCAAGGCCGAATCCAAGGACAATGACGGCGGCCTCGTCTTCGCGAGCTTCGGCGAGGCAAAGTAACCGCGCGGCGGAACGTCGCCTTTCCGTCGGCAATGGACTGTCCTAAGTCAGTGGCAAGCCACTGAGAGGAGTCCTGCCATGTCGCTTCCCATCCAAATGCGTTTCGTCGATCTTCCGTCCTTCGGCGCCCCGGAGGTGATGGTTCTGGCGACCGGGCCGATGCCCGGGCTGCGGTCCGGAGAGATCCTGGTGAAGGTCGAGGCGGCTGGCGTCAACCGGCCGGATGTGGCGCAGCGTAGCGGCAATTATCCGCCGCCGAAGGACGCCAGCCCCATTCTGGGATTGGAAATTGCCGGCGAAGTCGTCGCGCTGGGCGAGGGTGTGAGCGAATTCCGGATCGGCGACAAGGTCTGCGCGCTCGCGAACGGCGGCGGGTATGCGGAATTCTGCGCTGTGCCGGCCAGCCAGGCATTGCGCTGGCCGAGGGGGTATGACGCGGTCAAGGCCGCAGCCCTCTGCGAGACCTTCTTCACCGTCTGGGCCAACCTTTTCCAGATGGCCGGTCTCACCGAAGGCGAAAGTGTATTGATCCACGGCGGCACGAGCGGCATCGGCACCACGGCGATCCAGCTCGCGCGCGCTTTCGGCGCGACCGTTTACGCCACCGCGGGTTCGAAGGAAAAATGCGAGGCCTGCGAAAAGCTCGGCGCCCTCAGGGGCATCGATTACAAGAGCGAGGATTTTGCCGAGGTCATCAAGACGGAAACCGGCGGTCGGGGTGTCGACGTCGTGCTCGACATGATCGGCGCTGCCTATTTCGAGAAGAACCTGTCGGTGCTCGCCAAGGATGGTTGCCTGTCGATCATCGCTTTCCTGGGCGGCAATATGGCGGAAAAGGTCAACCTGAGCCCGATCATGGTGAAGCGGCTGACGGTCACAGGCTCCACCATGCGACCGCGCACGGCGGACGAAAAGCGGGCGATCCGCGACGATCTCCTGGGACAGGTCTGGCCGTTGCTGGAGGAGGGAAGGGTGGCCCCGGTGATCCACTCCGTCCTGCCGTTCGCAGAAGTTGCGGAGGCGCACAGGCTGATGGAAAGCAGCAGCCATATCGGCAAGATCGTGTTGAGATTGGATGGCTGAAGGGGGCTTTTCGACTGAAAGCTCGCGAATGATAGCGCCAGAAAATTGATTGGCAACTCAATTATATACGCAATCGTTCACATAACTTGCCTTGCAGACTCGGGCTTTGGCCCCTACCTTCATCCCATCATCAACGTAATGAAAGGAAGGTGATCCAATGTCTAATGAGATTTCGGTCTGCGTAACGGGCAATGGAAAGGTGACGGTTTTGACGGGGCAGCCCTCGGCCTGAACTTCATCTTCCTTCGGGCGGCTTACAAAGCGCCCGGGTTCGTTCAACCGGACCAAAACTCATGGAAGGGTCGCCAGCAGCGGCCCTTTTCCATTTCTAGGCGCCGCAAATGTCCATG
The DNA here is from genome assembly GCF_002968635.1 of Neorhizobium alkalisoli. GTDB lineage: Bacteria > Pseudomonadota > Alphaproteobacteria > Rhizobiales > Rhizobiaceae > Neorhizobium > Neorhizobium alkalisoli. The sequence continues at coordinate 661,330 of NZ_PVBN01000001.1, forward strand.
CTGGACACGTCTGGCAACCCTTCGATGTCAGTGACAGACCATCCTTCGCGGCCGTTCAATGTGCCCGGCGTCGCTTCTAGCCGCCTGCTGCCGTGTTGCAGTCCGCTCGCCGAAAAGCCCATCCGAAAAAGCTCTGATCTGGAATTGACCGAATGAGATATGCAATCAGAGCGGTTGCAGAAATCGCGAATACAATCCTGCCGACGAGCACGCCGACAGCGTCCGCGCCCAATGCCATGACGATCAATGTGTCCTCGATTATACTGTGCGCAAATCCCATGAAGATGCATGAAATAAACACTTGGCGAGGTGACACCTTGCCCGATCGCGCTTCGCGGATGAGCAATCCTCCGCCATAGGAAATTCCCAGAAACAGGCCGACGGCGGTGAACTGCCCGGTCTCGGCATCTATTCCAGCAAGACGCAGCAGGGGCGCGAGGATCTTCATCAACAGAGCCATGAGCCCGGACAATTTCAGAATTTCCAGTCCCCAGGCGAGCGCTGTCAAAATGACGAGCATGAAGACAAGCGCCTCCATCAGCCCTGTAAGGAACCCCATCCAATCGGCAGAAGCGGTTTTCGGGATCCAGGCCGGGTCCAGCGTTTCGGAGAGCCAACCGGTTGCCGCAAGAAGGTGATGGAGCATAATGGCGTAAAGGATGCTGCCGGCGACGCGGATCAGCGTGGTGACGGCAAATCCCGGTCCGGCCTTCTGAATGATCTTCTGCTCGATCGGCAGACCATGGGCAAAAAGCAAAAGCGCCGAGAAAACGGTGATGTCCGCGACGGTCAGCGATGACGCCGGCACCAGCGTAAAGATCATCGGAATCGCACCCCATAACCCTACGAGCATCCCGGTCAACCAGGCCAACCCCAGTTCCGGGGGCAAGCCGAAAAGCTCCATCACCGGCGCTAGGGCAGGGGAGATGGCCTCGATCAGGCCAATCCGGGACATCACTTCGGTCACGATCGTAACCGGAACGATGATACGAACGAGCTCCCAGTAGATTTGCAGTGTTTCCCTGGTCTTTTTAACGGCAAATTCGAGTGCTGACATCACTGTTTCCCAAATCCTGTTGTCTCCGTCGTGTAACCCGACCTCCTTCGCATTTGCGGTCAAATATTGCATCAGAGTGCAATTTTATTGCATTCTTCTTCCGCGGCTTTGGAGGAGCGTATGGACCGGATCGACAGAAAACTCCTGAATCTTCTGCAGCGTGATGCATCTCGAACCAATGTCGACGTGGCCGATGAGGTCGGACTGTCTCCTTCGAGCTGCCTGCGTCGCATTCGGCGGCTGCGCCAGACGGGCGTCATCGACAGGATTGTCGCAATTCTCAATCCTGCCCGCACCGGGCGTGCGTTGAAAGCAATGGTGACGGTCGAATTGAAGCTGCACGGCGAGCAACAGATGCGCCAGTTTTTCGATCGCGCAACCAGAGAGGATGCGGTGGCGCAGGCTTATGCCGTAACGGGGGAAGTTGACGTCGTCCTGATGCTGCATCTTCGCGATATGGAGGAATACGATGCGCTTTGTGATCGTCTCTTTCGGGACGAGACAAATGTGGCAAGGTTCTTCACGATGATGATCATTCGCACTGCAAAGAATGAAACCGCAGTCCCTTTGTAGTCGACACTCAGTTGGTGTCTTGCCGAACCGACCGTCTCATCCCTGATCGCCTTTGCATCAACCCTTCCGACAGTTGAAACTCGAAGAGCGGCGAGCGCTCCGCCACGCTGCGAGGAGCCTCTCGACATTGGCATCCGCACCATCGGCCGAGTTCAGTTCGATGTCGTAGGTTTTGCCGACGTGAACGGCTTCATAGTCGCGCTTGGCGCTACCTACGGGCCGGTCACCTCGAGCTTTTTCCCGCTCGGTCAGCACTTCGAGCGGGCAATGGACGGCGACGAAAAATACATCGTGATGGCGCAACAGATTGTCGAGCGTCTCCAGCCAGCCCTCGGTATCCAGAATGTGTTCCAGGATCAAATCGTTGCCGGCATCGGCATAAACCGCAAGCGATGCGTGAAAACCGTCGAAGAAGGCTTTTCGAGCATTTGCCCATATGAACTCGCCGGTGCGAAAACGGCTTGAAGGGAGCACTCCCGAGTCGCGGAGGTGATCTATGGATATGTGCCAGAATGGTTTTTCAATCCGGGCCTGGAGCTTTTTGGCGATGGTCGATTTTCCGCTGCTGGATGCGCCGTGAAGAAAGATGATCTGTGCCATGGGAGCCTCCGCCTGCTTCACGCGGAGAAATGTTGCAGCTCCGTAACGAGAATATGACGACTCCCGACGTATTCCGGAAGCAGCGGATCTTCCGCAGGCCTGTTACGAGCCCTGCCGCTGAGATATTCTTAGCCGATGAAACTCAGCCAGACCATAAGGTTCTGTACCTCGGCGGATGGTACACGTATCGCCGTCGCGTCGTGCGGGAAGGGGCAGGTGATCCTGCGCGCCGCGCACTGGCTGAGCCATGTCGACTACGATCTCGAAAGCCCCGTGTGGCGGCCATGGGTCCAGACGCTTTCGGCAACAAACCGGTTTGTGCGCTACGATCCGCGCGGCTGCGGCCTGTCGGACCGGCATGTCGCCGATCTCTCGATTGCGGCCTGGCACGCGGATCTGGATGCCGTGGCGGCATCGATCGAAGACCAGCGTTTTGTCCTCCTCGGTCTTTCGCAGGGTGGCGCTCTCGCGATCGCCTACGCCCTGCGGCATCCCGAACGGGTGTCGCATCTGGTGCTGCTGAACGCCTACGCTCAGGGCGCCCGGACGAGAGCGCAGACCGACGCCGAACTTCTGGAAGCCGAAACCCTCGTCAATTTCATCCGCATCGGCTGGGGACGCGACAATCCGGCATTTTGCCAGTTCTTCACCAACCTCTTCATCCCTGACGGAACACCCGAACAGCATCGTTGGTGGGGCGATCTCGAGCGCGTCACGGCAACGGCCGACGTCGCTGCGGAGTTGCTTCGGCAGATGCAGGGGATCGATGTGCTGGATCTTGCGGCGATGCTTCGCGTCCCGACGCTGATCGCCCATAGTCGCGGCGACTTGCGTGTTCCGTTCGACCAGGGCTGTAAGCTTGCGGCTGCAATCCCCGGCGCGCGGTTTGTGCCGCTTGAGAGCAAGAACCATGTGCTGTTGCCGGACGAGCCGGCCTGGGCTGTGTTTCAGGCCGAACTTGCGGCCTTTCTCGGGCAGGACCGGCCAATCCGGCCGCGCGCAATTCGCGATGCGGGTCTGACGCCCGCCGAGGCGACGCTTCTCGACCTCGTCGCCGAAGGGCTCGACAACCATGCGATCGCGGAACGCCTCGGCAAGAGCGAAAAGACGGTACGCAACCAGCTGTCGGTGATCTTCAGCAAACTTGGCGTGCACAACCGCTCGCAGGCGATCGTCATCGCATTGTCGGGGTAAGTCCGACCGGGGAGGGATTATCGCCCCCATGCAGCGCCGACGGGACATCTGTCCCCCACATGGCCTGGTTTTTCCGGCTGCGCGGGACGGACGCATCATGCCCGCCATTGCGACGGGTCTCATCCTCCAGCTCATGGGCGGCAGGACGCCGCCTGAAAACCGGGAGGGAATTCGACATGCCAGAACTCAACCAAACCACGCTGAATGAACTCGTGGGCCGCGTCCTCGGCGACCTTGGCGGAGCAGTCAGCGTGCCGCTGGTGCGGATAGGCGATGCGCTCGGTCTCTATCAGACCCTCAAGGAGATAGGCCCGGCGAAACCCGACGAGCTTGCCGAGGCTACCGGTTGCGCGCCTCGCTACGTACGCGAATGGCTGTCGGCGCAAACGGCTTCGGGCTATGTGCATCATGAGCGCGGGCGGTTCTCGCTGACGCCCGAGCAGTCATTCATCTTTGCGGAGCCGGACAGCCCGGTCAACCTGATCGGCGCTTTCGATACCGCCGCCGCCATGGTCGAGAACCAGCCGAAGGTGCAGGCCGCCTTCAAGACCGGCCGAGGGGTGGCCTGGGGCGATCAGGCAGGCTGCATGTTCTGCGCCGTGGCGCGGCTGTTCAGGCCGGGATATGTCAACGCCCTGGTGCAGGACTGGCTGCCGGCATTGGACGGCGTCATCGCCAAGCTGGAAGCGGGCGCGACGGTCGCCGACGTCGGATGCGGCCACGGGCTGTCGACGATCCTGATGGCGCAGGCTTTCCCACGCTCCCGATTCACGGGCTACGACTTCCATCCGGGCTCGATCGCCGCTGCAACCGCCCATGCCCGGGCGCACGAATTGACGAACCTGCATTTCGAGGTCGGTCGGGCTCAGGACTTCGAGGGGCGCGACTTCGACCTGATCACCTGCTTCGATTGCCTGCACGACATGGGTGACCCGGAGGCCGCGGCGGCTCATATCCGCAGGGCGCTGAAGGACGGCGGCACCTGGATGGTCGTCGAGCCTGCGGCCGGAGACACGCTGGAGGAAAATCTCAATCCGGTGGGCCGGCTCTACTACTCGGCCTCGACGATGATCTGCGTCCCCACCTCGCTGGCGCAGGAGACCGGGCTCGCGCTCGGCGCGCAAGCGGGAGAACGCCGGTTGACCGAGGTGATCCGGTCAGGTGGCTTCACGCGGGTCAGGCGGGCGGCCCAGACGCCGCTCAACATGGTGCTCGAAGCAACCTGAAGGAAATAGCAGCGCCCGTGTTGGACCAAGCAAGGCGGGCGCTCCTTCGTCCCGATCCTGCCGTCGGCGCGAACCTCCGAGCCTATGCACCAGGCGCATGGGTGGCGTGCTAAGTGCGCGCTTTTAGAACAACCGAGGCGGGCCTATATAACAGCCATCGAAGCAAACAGAGGGCGCCAAGGACTGGCAGCCAGGCTTCGAAAATCCCAGGAAAGGGGAACCATCATGAACGTCGCACGCACTCTCAACAATTGGCGCAAGTACCGTCAGACGGTTGCCGAACTGGGCCGTATGACCCCGCGCGAACTCAACGACCTCGGCATCGCACAGAGCGATATCCGCCGCGTTGCTCGCCAAGCCGTCGGCTTCTGATCGCTATCTGACTGCATGTATGTCAAACGCCCGCTGGACCGCGGGCGTTTTGCATTTTGCGCATAGCTGATAGTCAAATTCCGATACGTCCGACTGCCGGCACCTTGATGCCCGGGCGCGCGAAATCCAGCCCCGCCACCAATCCCAGAAAGTGCACCTCGAAACCGCTGCGCACGCCGGCGGAAAAGCCGACGAGGCCGCGCAGCGTGACATGCAGGTCGCGCCAGTCGTCGTCGAGGTGGAAGAATTCTCCGTCGGGAAGATAGTCGCGGCCGACCGCATGCGGCGGCAAGACCGCGCCGAGTTCAGGCACCGTGCGCAGCACATAGGCGACGAAGGTGTTGGAATTCGGTCCCGGCCAGATCGTATAGCCTCCCGGCTCCGCGTAGGGGTAGGCGGCAATCGCGCCTTCGATCTTGGGGATCAGCAGTTCGGCTTCCGCGCCTTTTACGGACGCCACGAGTTGCGGAGCGTTCGAATACCAATAGGCGTCCGGTGGCCGGTGATTTTTTCGGATCGGCGACCCCCAGCCCACCTTGTCGTAGCGCGTGTAGCTTTTCGCACCCTTTGCCTTGGTGACGATCCAGGCATGGCTTGCGACCGCACCCTTCAATCCGCCGGTCATGGCGGAAAACACGTAGACCGCCGCGTCCTCGCTACCGCCCGCTTCCGGCAATATACCCGCCGAAGACCATCTCGCCTCGCTCCAACGTGCGGGCCTTTCCTTGATCGCCCACAAGCCCGCCGAAGCGAAGGTCGGCAGCAGGTAGACGATGAAGATGATCAGAAACAACCGTTTAACGGATTTCATGCTAAGCGCCCCGTGCAAGTCCCGCCGGACTGGTTTATGAGCCGGTGATATGGATCATTGAAAACAGCAATTTCAGGACAGGCCATGCAAAACCCCGTTACCGTCGAAGTTACCAGAGGCAACCTGGTCGAAAGCCGCCACCGTGGCCTCGGTGTCGTCGTGGACGGAGAAGGCAAAACCCTCTTTTCCTTCGGGGATGCGGAGGCGGGCGTCTTTCCGCGCTCGGCCTGCAAGGCGATGCAGGCTCTGCCGCTCATCGAAAGCGGCGCGGCCGATGCCTACGGTTTCGGCAATGCCGAGCTGGCGCTTGCCTGTTCCTCGCATTCCGGCGAAGACGCCCATGTGGCGACCGCTGCCGCCATGCTCGCGAAAGCCGGCCGCGATCACGCCGCGCTGGAATGTGGCGCCCATTGGGCTTTCGACCAGAATGTGCTGATCCATCAGGCGCGCACGCTCGACAAAACGAACGCGCTCCACAACAACTGTTCCGGAAAGCATTCCGGCTTCGTCTGCACCTGCGTCCACACCGGCACGGACGTGAAGGGCTATGTCGGTTACGATCATCCGCTGCAGCAGGAAATCCGCAACGTCATGGAAAGCCTGACCGGCGCCGTGCTCGGTCATGACAATTGCGGCACCGACGGCTGTTCGATCCCGAGCTATGCGGTGCCCTTGAAGGGGCTCGCCCACGGTTTTGCAAAGATGACGACGGGCGCCACCCTTTCTGCCGAACGAGCCAAGGCGTCGCGTCGCCTGATCGAAGCCTGCATGGCCGAGCCCTTCTATGTCGCCGGCACCAGCCGCGCCTGCACGAAGCTGATGCAGGTGGCCCCCGGCAAGATCTTCGCAAAGACCGGCGCGGAAGGCGTCTTCGTCGCAGCTTTGCCGGAGCAGGGGATCGCCATGGCGGTCAAATGCGAGGACGGCACGACGCGTGCCGCCGAGGCCATGATCTTCGCCCTGATCTCTCGCTATTTCGAAAAGGGCGGCGAGGTCGAGACCAAGCTGATGGCGATGGCGAACCGCTCGATGAAGAACTGGAACGGCATCCACGTCGGCGACATCCGCGTCACCGACGCGCTGTTCGCTTAAGTTTCGACGATGTTGACGCCCTGCGATCGATAGGGCGTCAGGCGCTCCTCGTCGATCCCCTTTTCCACGATCATGCCCGCGATATCGGAAACCGGCATGATCGTGCAGGGTGAGGAGGCGTCGATCTTTTCTGCGGTGATCAGGACATAAGTTTCCCCGGATGAGGCGGCGATGTGCCGCTTGATCGCGGCCTCTTCGAAGTCGCCCGTCGAAAGGCCGCGTGCCGGATGGATGGCGGTGGCTCCCAGGAAGAAGATGTCCGGCCGGATCTGCGCGATCTGGGCCATCGCCGCGGCGCCGGTCGCCACCATGGAATGCTTGTAGAGCCGGCCTCCGATCAGGATCACCTCCGCTGTCGGATGATGTTCGAGTTCGGCTGCGATCGTCGGGCTGTGCGTGGCGACCGTGAAGGCAATGTCGCGAGGCAGAGCCCGTGCAATTTCCGCAGTCGAGGTGCCGCCATCGAGAAAGATCATCTGGCCTTGCCGCACCAATCCGGCAGCCCGGGCGCCGAGCCTTTGCTTCACGCCGGACGAGACCGCTCGCCGGGCCGAAAAGTCCGGCAGATCCGGCGATACCGGCATGGCGCCGCCATGTACGCGCCGGAGCAGGCCCTCAGCCGCCATTTCCCTGAGGTCGCGGCGAATCGTGTCCTCCGACAGCGAAAATTCTTCCGCTGCCCGTTTGGCGATCACCTGCCCCTCCCGACGCAGCATGTCGAGGATGAGGCTCTTGCGTTGGCTGGTCAGCATGGTTCTTGACTCTGCATGAAATTACACGAATAAGCATGAATATGCCTGATTTGCTGGAAAAGTAAACCATTCAGGCGGTTTCGTGTAGTTCCGCGATGAATGCGGATGAGTTTGGAGAAACGAACATGCTGATTTTGATTGCCGGTCCCTACCGTTCCGGAACGGGAGACGATCCGGCGAAGATGGCGGATAACCTGAAGCGGCTCGAAGCGCCGTCCTATGCGCTGTTCAAGGCGGGCCACTTGCCGATGATCGGCGAATGGGTCGCGCTGCCGGTCTGGCATGCGGCGGGCGGCAACAGGGTAGGCGACGATCTCTACGAGGAGATTTTCCACCCGACGGCGGGGCGCCTGCTTCAACTTTGCGAGGGCGTGCTGCGTCTGCCGGGAGAATCCAAGGGTGCCGACAACGACGTCCGGATTGCGACAGAGCGGGGCATTCCCGTCTGGTATCGGCTGGAGGACGTTCCGGGCGTCGTCTGACCTTTCCGTGAGGCCAGGCCGTGCTAAAAGGGCATCCTCAAACGGAGGATGCCCATGTACACGCTCTATTTCGCTCCCGGCACCTGTGCGCTCGCCAGCCATATCGCGCTTGCCGAATCCGGCCTGCCCTATGAGGTCAAGCGGATAAGATTTGCCGAGAACGAGCAGCGTTCCGAGGCCTATCTGAAGATCAATCCGAAGGGGCGCGTGCCGGCACTGGTGACTGACAAGGGCGTGCTGAGCGAAACCGTCGCGATCCTCGCCTTCATCGCGCAGGCTGTGCCGCAGGCCAAACTGGCACCGCTCGATGATGCGTTCCTGTTTGCCCGGATGCAGGCGTTCAACGCCTATCTTTCTTCAACCGTCCACGTTGCCCATGCGCATGGCCGGCGCGGCGCCCGCTGGGCCGATGAACCGTCTTCGCATGCCGACATGCTGCGCAAGGTCCCGCACACCATGGGTGAGTGCTTCCGCCTGATCGAAAACGACTTTCTTGCCGGTCCCTATGTGCTGGGCGAACAGTACTCGGTCGCCGATCCCTATCTTTTCACGATAGCGGGTTGGCTCGAGGGCGATAAAGTCGATATCTCCGAATTCCCCCGCGTCCAGGCGCATTACGAACGCATGAAGGCGCGGACGGCAGTTCAAAAGGCGTTTGCGGAGGAAAGTGCCGCCTGAGTCAGGCGCATTTTGCCAGCTGCGTGCTCTCTGTTGCCGGTTCCGCGCGATAAACGCCGGGGAAGGGCAGGTCGGCGAGTTGCCTCAGATCCATGGCGTAGATGTCTGGGTGGCGGAGGGGGTCGTCGTACGCCTCCGTCTGCGCAATCGCTTCGGCCGTCTCCAGCCAGGCTCTTAGCTTCCAGAAAATCTTAAGCGGTGTCATGATCGTCACCTTTCGCAAATTTGTGATCATTTGCAGGTGGAGTATCCTCCCCAGAGGGGGCCGTCGCAATTGAGTTCTTGAAGCGGTCGGTATAGAAAATCTATATGAAGAACCTGAACCTCGTGCATCTGAACGGACTGAGGGCGCTGGAAGCGGTCGGCCGCCTCGGCTCGTTGCAGGCTGCGGCCGAAGAGCTGGGCGTTTCGATCGGCGCCGTCAGCCAGCAGGTCATCAAGGCGGAAGCGCAGCTTGGCCAGCCAGTGTTTCAGCGCCTGCCGAGGGGCATGGTAGCGGTGGACGGGGCTCGGCCCATGCTCGCGCGCCTGACGGAGGGCTTTCATTTCCTGTCGGAGGCGGTCGGGCTCGGGAAACGGCGGGACGATACGTTGCTGACGATCTCGGTCGCCCCGGTCTTCGCGGCCCGTTTCCTTGTCCATCGGCTCGACCGGTTCTCGACGCTGCATCCGGATATACGCCTCAGGATCGATGCGACGACAAGACTTGCAGATCTCGGTACCGGCGACATCGATCTCGCCATTCGTGTCGGGCCTGGCACATGGCCTGGCGTCGATGCCGAACTTCTGATCGAGCAGACCGTGTTTCCTGTCTGTGCGCCGGCTTTGGCCGAGAAACTGAAAGAGCCGCGCGATATCCTGCAGTTGCCGGCAATCATCGACGGCCCCTCGATGTTCTCTTGGGACATATGGCTGAAGGAGGCAGGGCTTGACGGATCGAGCATGGCCACCCGCCACGTTTTCAACGATGCCTCGCTTTGCCTCGACGCGACCATTGCCGGGCAGGGCGTCATGCTCGCCTGGCATACGCTGGCCACCTATGCGCTGGAGCAGGGCCGGCTGGTCGAGCCCTTTTCGGTGAGCGCCCGCACCGGCATGGGGCACTATCTCGTCACCCGCGCCGGCGCACGATTGCCGGCGAAGGTGAAGGCGTTCAGGGAGTGGCTGAAGAGTGAACTGCCGCCGCCCTTGGAAACGCGAGGGATAACTGGCCTTACGCCGGTTCGGCGAGGCGCTTCTCCCACATCGCCTTGAAGGAAGGGCGGGCCTGGCATGTTTCGAGCCACGCCTTCAGCGCCGGCCGGTTTTCGAAGAGGGCTTCGTGCCCCTGAGCATAGCGAACGATTTCCGCGACATTGATGTCGGCCACGGTGAAGCGGCCGCCGACCATGTGGCTGTTCTTGGAAAAATGCTTTTCCAGCACATCGAATGGCCGCTTCAGCAGGCGGGCCGCGACCTCGATCTCCGATTTGCCGTCGTCCGTGTCCGCTTTGGTCTGCTGGATCTTAAGCGCAGATGCCTCGATGCTGGTGGCAGCGAAGAGCGACCACTGGATCATCAGCGCCTCTTCGTTGATGTCCCTGGGGCCGACGTCTCCACCGTATTTGCGGGCGAGATAGAGCGAGATTGCGAGCGATTCGTGCAGCACGAAGCCATCGTCGTCCATCGACGGAATGGAACCCATCGGATTGAGACCCAGGAAGTCTGCCGAGAGCGTATTGATCGGCGCCTCCGCGGCCATCGGCTCCGGCAGGCGGTAAGCCTGGATGATCGGCACGAGCTCGAACGGGAGGCCAAGTTCTTCGACAAGCCAGAGCGGGCGCGTGGCCCGCGAGCGATAAACCCCGTAGATTTTCAGCATGATCGTTCCTTTTTGAAATGCTGGCGCAAGCTATGGCGCGCTTGCGCAAAACAAAAGATCAATCCGCGTTGAACAGCCATGAAAGTTTTAGATCGATGGACGCCTCAGACGATCCTGTTTCCTTCGATCGTCAGATGCGGAAAACCCGTGCCATCGCCACGGCCGAGTTCGGCGGTGGCAGCCTGTTTCCAGCGATGGCCGATCACCGCCCCGTCCCTGACCTTGTCGAAGAGGTTGCCGGCGATCAGGGCGTTGCCCGCGCCCTCGACGACGGTCACGGCGCAGCCGACCTTCGCCTGCCGCACGATGTTGCCGCTGGCGATGACGTTGCGCAGATAGGGGCCGAACCCGAGCGCCAATCCCCAGAGCGGGACGTTCTCGATGACATTGCCGGTGACCGCCGTATCCGCTTCGACGCTGATGCCGACGCCGAAGATTGCCTCGTCCAGGACATAGGGTCCGGTCGGTTTGAGATTGCGGACGACGTTGCCGGCGATAGTTGCCAGCCGGCCGCCTTCGTTGAAATTCACGACGGAGATGCCGTTTGCCGCGCCGTCGACGATATTGCCCGAAATCATCGCGCCTTCGAAGGCGAATTCGGCGTAGATCGCCGTCTCTCCCGAGCCGAAGCACTGGTTGTTGACGATCTGCGCATTCGAGGCGCTGTTGGCGCGTATGGCGGAGAAGGCGGAATCCGAAATGTGGTTGCCCGCAACCATCACGTTGTCGGCGCGGAACAGGTTGATGGCATTGCCGTACTGCCCGGTGCCGCCGTTCGTGGCGCCGATCCGGTAGAGACGGTTGCCCGTGACCATGGTTCCGTCGGTGCCCTTGTTCCATCGATGGATCAGAATGCCGCCGTTGCCGCAGTCGAAGATCGTATTGGCGGCAACTGAAAGGCTGCTGCTTTCGACCGCGAAAAGACCGTATTCGGCAGCGCTGGAGACACGATTTCGTTCGATCCGGCCGCCCGAGCGTTCGAGATGCAGTGCGGTCTTTTGCGATCCGACGATTTCGCAATTGTCGATGACGGCATTCTCGACGCCCCGCAGGTGGACGAGCGCCGGGCTCCGGTCGTCGAGCCGGCCGTTTGCTCCGTCGATGACGATGTTGGAAAGTTCGATCCGCCGCGCTCCGTCACTCCTGATGAGGTGCCCGCCGCCCGAATAGACGAGCCGGGACGCTCCAGCCATGCCGGTGATGCGGGCGCCATCGGGCAGTTCGAGATTGGATACCTGGTAGTTTCCGGGCGGCAGGAAGACCGCCATCTTCTGGCGGGCCGCCGTTGCAATGATCTCGTTGAGCTTGCGGCTCTGTCTGTCGCCTCCGCCGGGCGTGACACCTTGCTTGCTGACATCGATGGAACCACGCAGGTCCACGGGCGCCAGGCCGGAGGAACTGGCCAAGGCGCGCGGCGCAACTCCGGCGGCGGCCGCACCGGCTATCGTCGTCAATACGGCGCGTCTCGAAATCATCCGGCATGCTCCCCCGTCGTTAGCAAAGCATTTGCCATACCCGTTCTTTGCATAGGTGTACTACGAAATAGGCTTGGAAGAATGGTGCTAAAGGGCTTTTTTAGAGGCTTCAAGAATGGCAATTTCATAATGTTCTTAAGCACCGCTAAGGATTTTTCCGCCATTCTGTGCCGCAGCGTGGTTATGGGGGCTTGCGCTTTTTTAAAGCGGATTGAAAGGAGACACGGGGATGGTGGAAACCCTGTCATATGGCCTGCCTCGGCCCGCCGTCGCTGATCCGCTCGATGAACTCTGCAGTCGCCTTCTGCGTATTTCTACAGACAGTGATATCGATTTGGATGTTGCGCTGGTGACGCGCGAGATCGAGACGCGCACCCTGCTCGATCAACTGCCCGAATTCATCTATGTGAAAGACAGGCGCGGCCGTTTCGTCTTCGCCAATGCCGCTGCCGGCCGCAACAGCAGGTTTCACGACGGTTCCGACCTGATCGGCAAGACCGATTTCGACATCCTGGACCATGCGACCGCCCGCGAACTCTTCGCGATCGAGCAGGAGGTCATGTCGACCGGAACGGCAGTGGAAGGGCGCGAGGAGCGCATTACGCTGCCGGGCGGGCGGGTGTTGTGGCTCACCACCTCGAAGATGCCGTTGCGCAACGCGGATGGATATATCGTCGGCCTTGTCGGCATCTCCAGGGACATCACCGAGCGCAAGCGCCAGGACGACCGCCGGCACGGCCATGCACGCCTCCTGGAAATGATCGCCCGCGGCCAGCCGCTGCGGGCGGTGCTGGATGCATTGGTCCGCACCGTCGAGGAGGAACTTGACGACGTCACGGCCTCGGTCCTCCTTCTGGAGGAGGGAACGGACCGGTTGCGGCATGGCGCGGCGACAAACCTGCCTCCGGCCTACACGAAGCTGATCGACGGCATTCAGATTGGACCGAAGGTCGGCTCCTGCGGCACTGCCGCCTGGAGGCGCGCGCCCGTGGTGGTCAAGGACGTCATGACCGACCCGCTGTGGGAGGATTATCGCGAACTTGCGAAGGCGTTTTCCCTCGGTTCCTGCTGGTCGACGCCGATCATGGCGCCTGATGGGGTGGTTCTTGGTACTTTTGGACTTTATTCCCAGGCTGGCCGAGAGCCGACGGAACTCGAGTGGGAGTTGACCGCCATGGCGACCGATATCGCCGGCATCGCCATCGAGCGCGCCCGCAACGAAGAGCGCATCCGGCATATGGCGCATCACGATCCGCTGACCGGCCTGCCGAACCGGACACTGTTCTGGACGCAGTTCAGCCGTGCCTTGCTTGAGGCGCGACGGGAAAACCGCAAGGTCACCGTCGCCTATATCGACCTCGACAATTTCAAGCAGATCAACGATACGCTCGGCCATGCCGCCGGTGACGAGGTGTTGAAGACCTTGTCATCCCGCATGGCCCGCTGCATCCGGGCGAGCGATCTCCTGGTCCGTCTCGGCGGCGACGAATTTGCGATCGTCTTCAGCAATCCGAGTCACGATGACCTCGGCGTGCTGCGCCGCCTGCAGGAACTGCGGACCGGGATTTCCCGGCCATTCTTCATCGAAGAGCACTCGGTTGTCGCGACCTGCAGCATGGGTGTGGCCTTTTTTCCGCAGGACGGCGATACGCCGGAAGCCTTGCTCGCCCGCGCCGACCGCGCCATGTACGAGGCCAAGGACATGGGCCGCGACAAGCTGCGCGTATCAGGCGGCGAGGGGATTTAGTCGTCTCGGCGTCGCGTTGATTACTCCGTACCCGTTGGTTCCGTTGGGTCGCGAGCTTTGTCCGGCATCACATAGATCCCTTCGAAGCCGGAGACGAACTTCTCGAAAAGAACGGAAAATGCGTTGATATCGTCTTCTGGCCAGCCTTCGAGCACATGGGCGAGAAGCGAGCGCTTGACCGCCCGGATTTCCGCAAAAAGGCTTTCCCCCAGATCCGTCGCCACCAGCAGCGAACGCCGCCCATCCGCCTGCGAGGCGTCGCGGCGCAGGATGCCGCGGGCGACGAGGTCCGCGACCAGCCGGCTGCCGCGGGAGGGGTCGATGCGCATCGCTTCGGCGATCGCTCCCACGGTCGCTTCGCCTTCGATGCGGCGGATCACCTCCAGCACGTCGAGATGCGAGATTTCCAGCCCGGGAACTATCCTGGCGACAGCCGTTCGCCCGATGATCCGCCGGCCGATCAGAAGACGCATGCGCCCAAGCGTTTCGCCGATGCGCGTCACGTCCGCCGGTGAGGGAGGGGCTGCAGTGTCCTGTCTTTGGGCGCTTTCAGTCGTCATTGTCTGAACATATCAGAGCGTTTTCGTTCCTCCAATAGTTCTTTGCTGTCAGCAGCAAAGTGCCGTTGACAATTATATGCTGAAAGCAGATAAATTTTTTGGAATCTGGATTGTCTCATGGATATGACCCGACCGGCCAGTGCGCCACTCGTTGCCAGCCACCGCCAACGGCTGGTGATCTTCTGTTTTCTCCTGACGGCGCTCTTCATGGCGACGTTGGACAATCAGATCGTTTCGACGGCCCTGCCGACCATCGCCGCTGAATTCGGTCAGCTGGAACGTTTCGGCTGGGTCGGATCCGCCTATCTTCTCGCCACCAGCGCGACCATGCCCGTCTATGGCAAGCTCGGGGATCTGTTCGGGCGAAAATACGTGATGATCGCCGCGATCGTGATCTTCACCATCGGCTCGCTGACCTGCGGTCTTGCGTGGTCGATGGATTCGCTGATCGCCTCAAGGGTGCTGCAGGGCATGGGCGGCGGCGGCATCATGGTCTCGATCTTCTCCATCAACGCCGATCTTTTCGAGCCGCGTGAGCGGGCGAAATACCAGAGCTATTCCAGTCTGGTGATCATGGCCTCGGGAAGCGTGGGGCCGCTGCTTGGCGGCACAATGAGCGAACTCTTCGGCTGGCGCTCGATCTTTCTGATCAACCTGCCGATCGGCATCATCGCCCTGACCGGCATCATGTTGCTTCTGCCCTATCGCCGTCCCGTCCGCAGGCCGAAGATCGATTACATAGGCGCGATCCTGCTAGCAGCGACCGTCACGAGCTTTGTGGCATGGGCAGACAGCGTCACGCTGTTCGGCTCGCTGCTTGCGTGGCAGTCCTTGGTTATCGTGGCGTTCGGCATGCTCTGTGCCGCTCTCTGGATCTTCGTCGAGTCCCGTGTGCCCGAGCCGATCGTGCCGTTGAAGCTTTTCCGTGATTCGACCTTTTCCCTGTTCCTGATCATCGCCTTCTGTTCCGGCGGCATCGCGATCGGCATGGTCAACTATTTTGCGCTCTTCCTGCAGACAACGACCGGGCTTTCGCCATCGAGTGCGGGACTGTTCTTCATCGGTGCGACCTCCGGCATCGTCATCGGCTCCATATCTGCAGGCCGGCTGATCTCCATCACCGGCCGCTACAAGCCGTTCACGGTCGCGGGGTTGACGCTGAACATCGTCGCCCTCTTCCTCTTTTCGCAACTGACGGCCGGAACGCCTCTGCCGGTGATTTTTGGCCTGATGTTCCTGCAGGGCCTTGCGATCGGCTTCGGCCAGCAGGCTCCGATCATCGGCGTGCAGAACTCGGCTCCGCGTGACGATGTCGGCGCGGCGACCGGTGCCGTGACCCTGATGCGCATGGCCGGGGCTTCGATTGCGATTTCGCTCTATGGCGCCATCATCGCTGCGGGACTGCGCGGGGTGGAGACCGACATCCCGGGCGTTACCGACATAGGCTCGCTGACGCCGCAAATGCTCATGGATCTTCCGGATGCTGCCCGCCTTGCCGTGCAGCATCTGTATGCCGGGGCCTTCACATCCGTGTTCACGACGGCGACGATAATTGCCGTGACGGGTCTGCTGGCCGGTCTTCTCCTGAAGCCTGTTCGTCTTCCCCCGGCGAGGCCGGCCGACAAGCCCGACGTAAGGTGACGCTCATCTGGCGGCGCGCCATTTTTGCCCTATCTTCAAGGACATGAAACCAGAGGCCCTGCTTCATCCCACCCCGGCCGGGCTCTTCTGCCCCATCGGCCGTTTTCACGTCGATCCGGTACGTCCCGTCGAGCGGGCTTTGATCACGCATGGCCATTCCGATCATGCCCGAGCCGGCCACTCGAAGGTTCTGGCGACGCGTCAGACCCTCGATATCATGCGGATACGTTACGGCGAGGGTTTCGCCGGATCGGAACAGGCCGCCGCCTTCGGAGAAGAAATCGACATCGAAGGCGTCAGGGTGAGCTTTCATCCGGCCGGACACGTGCTTGGCTCGGCGCAGATCGTCATCGAGAAGGACGGCTTGCGCATCGTCGTCTCCGGTGACTACAAGCGCGGCACCGACCCCACCTGCGAACCCTTCCTGCCGGTTGCCTGCGATGTCTTCATCACCGAGGCGACCTTCGGCCTGCCGGTCTTCCACCACCCCAATCCCAAGGAGGAGATCGCCAAGCTTCTCACCTCGCTGAAACAGTTTCCCGAGCGCAGCCATCTGATCGGCGCCTATGCGCTTGGCAAGGCGCAGCGCGTCATCCGGCTGATCCGTGATTGCGGTTATTCCGAACCGATCTTCATCCATGGCGCGCTTGCCAGACTCTGCGAATATTATACCGGCGAAGGGATAGATCTCGGCGACATCCGTCCGGCAACGATCGAAAAGAGCAGCCCCGAAGCCTTCAGGGGCGCCGTCGTCGTCGGCCCGCCATCCGCGTTCCAGGATCGATGGGCGCGGCGCTTCAACGAGCCGCTGATCGCTTTCGCCTCCGGCTGGATGATGGTGCGCCAGCGGGCGAAGCAGGGCGGGGTCGAGCTGCCGCTCGTCATTTCCGATCATTGCGACTGGCCGGAATTGCTCTCGACCATCGAGGAGATCGGACCGTCCGAGGTGTGGGTGACCCATGGCCGCGAGGAGGCTCTGGTGCGCTGGTGCGAGTTGAAGAACATCCCGGCCCGGCCGCTGCATCTCGTCGGTTACGAAGACGAGGGGGATTGATGGTGATGGTCTTTTCTGCCCGTGCCGTCGACACCCCCCTCCGCCCTGCCGGGCATCTCCCACACAAGGGGGGAGATCGGATCTGGCACGACCTTCCCGCAACAGCTGCCGTCTCGCTTGCTGCAAAGGTAACGAGGCTCAATGGGGCAATGGCGGTACCGCGAGTCGATCTCCCCACCTGTGGGGGAGATGCCCGGCAGGGCAGAGGGGGGCGGACACGGCACGCCGGTTATTTTCTGCGAGGGCCAAATTCATGAAAGCCTTCGCGACCCTCCTCGACAGGCTGGTGTTCACCCCCTCACGAAACGGCAAGCTGACCCTGCTTGCCGACTATTTTCGCGATACGCCCGATCCTGATCGGGGTTATGGCCTTGCCGCGCTCGCCGGCGCGCTCGACCTGAAAAGCGTCAAGCCGGCCATGCTGCGCGAGCTGGTATTGGAGCGCATGGACCCCGTCCTCTTCCAGTATTCCTACGATTATGTCGGCGATCTCGCCGAGACCATCTCGCTTGTCTGGGACGGCACCGCGAAGGATACCATCGACGATGACCATCAGCCGCGTCTCGGCGAGGTCGTCGTCCGCATGAACTCGCTCGGGCGCACCGAAGTCCGCTCGGCCGTTCGCGATCTGCTTGACAGGCTCGATACATCGAGCCGCTTTGCGTTCCTGAAGCTCGCGACCGGGTCGCTTCGCATCGGCGTGTCCGCCCGGCTCGCCAAGCAGGCTCTCTCCGACATGAGCGGCCCCGGCGACAACAGGAAGGACGTCACGGAAATCGAGACGTTGTGGCACGGACTTTCCCCGCCCTACGAACCACTCTTCGCCTGGCTGGAGGGAAGGGCCGAGAAGCCGGCGCTGGCAACGCCCGCCATCTTCCATTCGGTCATGCTGGCAAATCCCGTCGAAGCGGGCGATCTCGAAAAGCTCGATCCGCTGGACTATGCCGCCGAGTGGAAATGGGATGGCATCCGCGTCCAGATGTCGAGTTATGGCGGCACGAAGAAGCTCTATTCCCGCTCCGGCGACGATATCACCGGCGCCTTTCCCGATATCGTCGAGGCGATTAATTTCGAAGGCGTCATCGACGGCGAACTGCTGGTCGGCGGCACCGACCGGTCCAACAGCCCGACGCGAACGTTTTCCGATCTGCAGCAGCGGCTGAACCGCAAGTCGGTGACGGGCAGGATGCTGGACGAATACCCCGCCTTCGTGCGCGCTTACGACCTGCTCTTTGAGGGCGATATGGATATCCGCGCCAGATCCTTCTTCGAACGCCGCGACCGTCTGGCTGATGTCATCGAGCGCGCTCCACACGACCGGTTCGACCTCTCCCAGCTCGTGCCTTTCACCACCTGGGAGGGGCTGGACCGCCTGCGCGTGGCACCGCCCGATCCGGTCATCGAAGGGGTTATGATCAAGAAGAAGGACAGTCCCTATCAGGCCGGACGCCTCAAGGGGCCGTGGTTCAAGTGGAAGCGTGATCCCTATAATATCGATGCGGTGATGCTTTATGCCCAGCGCGGCCATGGCAAGCGCTCGAGCTATTACTCCGATTTCACCTTCGGCGTCTGGGCCGAGACGCCGGACGGCGAAGAACTGGTGCCGGTCGGGAAGGCCTATTTCGGCTTCACCGATGCGGAGCTTGAAGTGCTCGACAAATTCGTGCGCGACAACACGATCGACCGGTTCGGGCCTGTCAGGGCGGTGCGGGCCGAGCCCGGTTTCGGCTTCGTGCTGGAAGTCGCCTTCGAAGGCATCAACCGCTCGACCCGCCACAAATCCGGCGTCGCCATGCGCTTCCCGCGCATCGCCCGGCTAAGGCAGGACAAGCTGCCACGCGATGCCGATCGGCTTTCGACGCTGACGGCGATGTTGGATGCGAAAACGGGACCAGGCTGATCGCCGATCTCAAATCATTGAGTGGACAGCGCCATGGCCGAGTGCTGAGATCGCACGAGGCTAACAGTTTCGGGAATCAGAAGGCATGGCAGACGATCGGGTGACTTCCTCCACGCGTTTTTCCCAGGGCGGCCCGACCCGCCGCGCACTTCTTGCTGCAACGGCAGGCCTGTCGGCGGCGACGCTCCTGCCGGCATCGGCGAACGCGGCCGTTTTTCCCGTTCCGGAGATACTGCCACTCGAAAAGGGAGACTATGCCGAGGCCCGTCGGCGCTTCCGGACCAATCTCATCAAAAAAGGCCCGGCTCCGGAAAAATCGGAACCGCTCGGCACGCCGTCCGGCGCAAGGCGCGTTTTGTATCACGGCGGCCCGGAAGGCTCGATCGAGCTGATCGCCTGGCTTTCCCACTACGAGCCGTCGGCGAAATTGAAGCCCGCGGTTCTCTTCCTGCACGGCGGCAATGCCACCGGGGACGGGCATTGGGAGCTGATGAAATCCTACTGGGAAGCGGGTTTCGTCGTCCTCCATCCGTCCTTCCGCGGGGAAAACGGCCAGGCGGGCAATTTTTCCGGCTTTTACGACGAGACCGCCGATGCGCTCGCGGCCGCGAACTATCTGGAATCTCTGCCCGGGATCGACAAGGGCCGCCTCTTCCTCGCGGGCCACAGCAATGGCGGCACGCTGTCACTCCTCGCCTCCATGACGCGGAAATTCCGCGCCGCCGCGCCGATTTCGGCCGGCGTCAATTCATGGCGTTTCTTCGGCCGCTACGATCGCGAAATCCGGTTCGACGCGGATGATCCGATGGAGTTCATCATGCGCTCTTCCGTCTGCTTTGGCCCAAGCCTCAAATGCCCGACCCTTCTGCTACGCGGCACGGAGGAGCGACCCTTCGACAAGGATCACCAGCTGCTGATCGACCGAGCCCGCTCCGCCGGCGTTTCCATCGAGGCAAAACTCCTGCCCGGCAACCACAATGGCGTCGTCCCCGGCGCAGTCCTCGAAAGCATCCGCTTTTTCAACGAGGTCGCCGCTTAGTCGATCCGCGTATCAAGTGCCACCGTCTCCCAGGCGGCGAGGTCTTGAAGGAGCTGTTGTGCATGGGCGCGGATGGCGGCGATCGAGTCCTCGCCGAGTTGCAGGCGAAGTGGTGTCCGTTCGGCTCTGAGGGCGAGGTCTATGGCACGTGCCGCCTTGGCCGGATCACCTTCCTGCGTGCCGTCCAGGCCATGGGCGAAGTCGCGCGTGCCGCCGACGATGTCGCGATAGGCGTCCATGACCGGCATATGTTTAAGCGCGTCCGCTGCAAAACCGGTGCGGAAGGCGCCGGGCTCGACGATCAGCGCCTTGATACCGAACGGTGCGACTTCCTGCGCGAGCGCTTCGGTCATGCCTTCGAGAGCGAATTTCGATGCCGAATACGCGCTGAACCCACCGAAGGAAAGCTGGCCGCCGAGGCTTGAAATGTTGACGATCGCGCCGCTCTTCTGCGCCCGCATCTGTGGCAGAACCGCTTTCGTCGCGGCCACGGCGCCGAAGAAATTCGTTTCCATCTGGGCACGCAGTTCCGATTCCGACGTTTCTTCGATCGCGCCGACAATGCCGTAGCCGGCATTGTTGATCAGCACGTCGATGCGACCGAAGCGTGCTGTCGCCGCCTCAACCGCCGCCTCCGCGTCGCCGACAGTCGTAACGTCCAGCTTCTGCACCAGAACCCGTTCCGAGGCGGCAGCGGCCAGCGCCTCGAGTTTCGCAGGCGTGCGGGCGGTCGCGACGACGTTGTAACCCCGCTCGACCGCGTAACGGGCGAAAGCCATGCCGAAGCCTGACGAGGCGCCGGTGATGAACCAGGTCGTGTTTGTTGTGCTGCTCATGTTCCTTCTCCGCAGGTTGATCCACTTGTCTTGCGACAGGAACAGGAGAATGCCGCAAGAGGTTGCATTCGATCATATGGTTCAGTTCGCATTGGTTGTGCGATATGTATATGAATGCGCGATCTTCTCATCCGGCAAGGGGAGAGCTCAAATCCGTTGCCGATCTGGTGGGCCAAACTGCGCGCCTTTATCGATGTGCGGAGGCGCCTCGCATCCCGGCGGTGATGCGAGAGCCGGCGTGCGACCTACCTGAAGATCAATGACTGGTGGGCTGCCGCTCCGGCGATGTTGCCGTCTCCAACCGCAAGCGCGACCGATCCCGCAGCTCTCGCAGCGTCCCCGCAGGCGAAGACGCCCGGCACGCTCGTTTCCTTGGTAAGGTCGGTCCTGATGAACGGATAGAGGCCGTCCTCCTCGAAATCGCAGCCGAGCTGTTCGGCGATAGCGCTTGCGAGCCGGGGTTTCGGCAGCACGAAAAGCCCGGCAAAGCGGCGGGTGCGGTCATCCTCGAAGACGACGTCCGCATGGCCGTTGATCTCCTTGACCTTTGCCGTCTCGATCGAGACGCCTCGCTCATCGAGTTTCGCCTGCTGTTCGGCGTCCGGCGAAAAGCAGCCGTCGAGCATCAACGTCGTCCGCCCCCAATCCGGCAGCATCAGTGCGTGGTGCATGGAGGCTTCCGAGCTGGCGATCACGCCGATTTCGCCCTCATTGAGTTCATATCCATGGCAATAGGGGCAGTGGAAGGCGGAGCGTCCCCAGCGCTCGGCAAGCCCGGGAATATCCGGCAGATCGTCGGCCACTCCGATTGCCAGCACCAGCCGCCGGGCGAAAAGATGCTGCCCGTCACCGGTTCGAACGGAGAAACCTTCGCCCTGGCTTTCCGCCTCTTGCGCGCGGGAATCGAGCCATTCGACCGTCGGATAACGCAGCAGCTGGTCGCGGGCATCGGCGGCGATTGCACCGGGTGGGCGCCCGTCCTGGCCGAGAAATCCATGCGATGTCGCGGCGAACCGGTTCCGGCGCATACCTTCGTCGATCACCAGGATCCTTCTGCGGGCGCGGGCGAGCTGGAGCGCCGCCGAAAGGCCGGCATAGCTGCCGCCGACAATGATGGCATCGTAGGACATCGTTTAAACTCCTCGCGTTTCTTGTTACATCGTAAGTTACATGATGCGCTCGCGTCAAGAGTTTGTAACTTTGCTTGTTGCATAAGGTTCCATCCGCTAGGATGGGATGTGCCAATTGAAAGAAGGAGAGAGGCCGATGCGATATGACGGTCGCCTTTCACGCATGCTGCATGTGCTGATTCATATGGCCCGGCATAAAGGGGCTGCGACGTCCGATCTGATCGCGCAGATGCTCAACACCAACCCGGTCGTCGTTCGCCGCACGATGGCGGGCTTGAGGGAAAAGGGTTATGTCCACTCCGAAAAAGGCCATGGCGGCGGCTGGACGTTGAGCCGCGGACTGGAGGAGATGACGCTCCTCGATATCTATCGGGCGGTCGGAGAGCCGCCGGTCTTTGCCGTCGGCCCTGCCTGCGACAGGCCTGAATGCCTGGTGGAGCAGGCCGTCAACAGCGCTCTTGCCGATGCCTTTGCCGAAGCGGAAAGACTGCTTCTGGAGCGTTTCGCCCATGTGACGCTGGCGGATATCGCCGCCGACTTCGATAACCGCATGGCGCGGCATCCCGCATTGGCCGGCCATGCCGGTTCAGGCTGCGCGTCCTGAATCTTTTCACCAGCTTCGCGCCAGCCGAACCTGCCATCCTGGTTTCGACGTCATCTGCCGGAAGCGGGTCCCATGCCAATCTTTTCTCAGCCTTTCCGCCGAATCCCCGGCCTCTCTTTCGTGCTTGCCGCGACTGCCGCCCTGGCGGGCTGCCAGGTGCCTTTCGTGACCGACACGAGCCGCATGAACCCGGATGTCTTCGTCCAGGAGACGGCGCCGGTCTTCTACATTCCTCCCTATGAGGATCCCCCGACGAACCAGCCGCCTCCGATGCCGGGGGCAATCCCCCACAAGCGTCAGCTCTACCCGTCGACCTTCCATCAGACCTATGGCCTGCCGGTGTCGAACCCGGTGCATCGGACCATGTATGGCGTGATCCGCGACGAAGGACACACGCTTCCGGCCATTCCCTATTCACGCGTCGACGCCCGGTATCTCCGCCAGGAGATCGACTACCGCAGCAACGAGGCGCCCGGCACGATCGTCGTCGACACCCGCCAGCGCTTCCTCTATTTCGTCCAGCCGGGCGGCAAGGCGATCCGTTACGGAGTCGGTCTTGGAAAGGCGGGCTTTGGCTGGCAGGGCCGCGGCGTGATCGAACGCAAGGCCAAGTGGCCGCGCTGGACGCCGCCGGAAGACATGGTTGCGCGCCAGCCGGAACTGCGCCAGTTCGCCGCCGCCGAAGGCGGTGCCGATCCCGGCCTCAACAATCCGCTCGGGGCGCGGGCGCTCTACATTTTCAAGGACGGCAAGGATACGCTCTACCGCGTGCATGGCACGCCTGACTGGCAGTCGGTCGGCAAGGCGACGTCTTCTGGCTGCGTACGCTTGCTCAACCAGGACGTCATCGATCTTTTCGACCGGGTTCCCTCCGGCACTCCGATCGTCGTCCTCTGAGATCCGCCGGATGTGTGATTCGAAGGAGCGGCCTTGGGCCGCTCTTTTGCTTTTGGTGCCGGGGGTTTGAAATCCCGTGTTACGGTCGTGAATAGTTGCTTAAATGCAGCAGGCCTATGGTTGCGGCCACGGCAGGGGATTCGGAACCTTTCGGTCATCCTTCCATTGAATTATGCTTTGCTGTCTGTAGCGTGTTTATCGAACGGTCCTGCCGCACATGATCCTGAACAATTCCTATTCCCGCCGGGGCTTCCTATCTCTCCTGGGCGCCGGCACAGCCTCCACCTTGGCCGGCTGCGCTTCGACTGCGCCCGGGCGAGGTGATACGATCGTCACCTATCGTGACGGCGGAAGCGTGCGTCGGCCGGAAATCCTGCCGGGCAGCTCGCCCGAACTGGATCAGATGTACGGCACCGTGATCGATGGCGACTTCGTCATCCCTGCCGTTCCCTATCAGCAGATCAATCCGCGCTACTATCGCCAGCGGGTCGTGGATCCGACCGGCGAACGGCCCGGTACCGTGGTCGTGGATACGCCGTCCCGCTTCCTCTATCTCGTCGAACCCGGCGGCTCTGCCATGCGTTATGGCGTCGGCATCGGCCGCGAGGGCTTTTCCTGGTCGGGTGACGGCGTCATCCAGTGGCGGCAGAAATGGCCGAAATGGACCCCGCCGAACGAGATGATCGCCCGCCAGCCGGAGCTTGCGAAATATTCGGCAGACAACGGCGGCATGCCGCCCGGCCTCAGCAATCCGCTCGGTGCCCGCGCGCTCTACATCTTCCAGAACGGGCAGGACACGCTCTACCGACTGCACGGCTCGCCGGAATGGAACTCGATCGGCCGGGCAGTCTCTTCCGGCTGCGTGCGCCTGATGAACCAGGACATCATCGACCTCTACGATCGCGTGCCCGGCAAGGCCCGTATCGTGGTCTGGCAGTAGGCTTGGTGTCACGATGTATCGTGGCGGAATGATCGGCTGATTGGGATGCGGTGGGATGCTGGAAATCGATGCCGCGCTCGTCAGCACCCTCGTAGCCAGCCAATTCCCCCGATGGGCTGAACTGCCCGTGCGGGCCGTGGCAAATGGCGGCTGGGACAACCGCACCTTCCATCTCGGCGATGTCATGTCCGTCCGCCTGCCGAGCGCCGAGCGCTATGTCGCCCAGGTGGAAAAGGAGCATCGCTGGCTTCCGATCCTGGCCGGGCATCTGCCGCTGCCGATCCCGGCACCGCTTGCCATGGGCAGGCCCGACGCGGGCTATCCGTGGCCGTGGTCGATCTATGGATGGATCGAAGGCGACCGCGCCAGTCGCGATACGATTTCCGATCTCACGGCGTTTGCCGAAGATCTCGCGGATTTCCTGATTGCCTTCCGGAAGGTCGACGCTTCCGACGGCCCGGCCGCCGGAACGCACAATTTCCATCGCGGCGGATCGCTCGCCGTGTATGACGGCGAGGCCCGGCATGCACTTGCCGCGCTGGCGGATGAGCTCGATGTCGGCCTGCTGACGGAAGTCTGGGAGAGGGCGCTCGCCTCGAACTGGCGAGACAGGCCGGTCTGGGTCCATGGCGATATCGCCGAGGGCAATCTGCTCGCCCGCAACGGCCGGCTGTCGGCGGTCATCGATTTCGGCAGTTCCGGCGTCGGCGACCCGTCTTCAGATCTCGTGATTGCCTGGACTTTGTTTGACGAACAGGCCCGCGATGCCTTTCGGGCCCGCATCGGTCTTGATCGGCAAACATGGGAGAGGGCGCGCGGCTGGTGCCTTTGGAAGGCGCTCATCACTATCGCCGCGCATCGGCACGAAGACCGTGAGAAGGCCGATATTCATCGCCGCTGGATCAACCGGATCGTCGCCGGTCCTCTCGGCGGAATCTGACCCGGATCTACCGTGCCGGATGGCGTGCAGCCGATAGCAGGGGTACGGCGGCGAGTGAGGCGAGCGCCATCAACGCGCCGGCGAGGAAGGTCGACGTCGAACCGTTGGTTTCCCAGAGCAAGCCGGCGGCGACATTGCCGAGGATCACGGTCAGACCGGTCGCAAGATTGAACACGCCGAATGCCGTGCCCTTCAGGTTCTGCGGTGCGCTGTCGGCAATCAGCGTCGAAAGAATGCCTTGCGAAAACCCCATATGCAGGCCCCAGAGGACGATGCCGGCGAAAAGCACCGGCATCGTTTGCGCCGTTGCGAGCGCAAGGTCTGCGGCGATGAGGAACAAGAGGCTGAGCGCGATCAGGCTTCGGCGTCCGATGCGGTCCGAAAGATATCCGACCGGATAGGCCGTCAGTCCGTATACCGCGTGCATGACCACCATGGTGATCGGGATCCAGGCGAGCGAGAGACCGGCTTCCTGCGATTTCAGGAGAAGGAAGGCCTCGCTGAAACGGGCGAACGTCAACAGGCTCGAGACAGCGATGACGACCCAGACGGCGGGGTTGAGGCGCCCGGCATCCCTGAAGCGGGGCAAACCCTTGGAGGGGGAGGGCGGCTGTTCCGGCTCCTTGACGCCGACGATCAACAGGGCCACCGCCAGGAAGGCCGGGATCGTGGCGATCCAGAAGATGACGATCATGTCGCCGCCAGTGGCGAGCATCAACCCGATTGCGGCAAGCGGGCCGACGAAGCCGCCGATCGTGTCGAGCGACTTGCGCAGTCCGAAGCTCGCGCCGCGGATCTCCGGCGGCGTCACGTCGGCAATCAGTGCGTCACGCGGCGTGCCGCGGATCCCCTTGCCGACGCGGTCGACGGCTTTAGCCACGACGACCCAGCCGATCGAGGTTGCGAGCGGAAAGATCGGCTTGGAAAGCGCGCCGAGCCCATAGCCGAGGACGGCAAGCGGTTTTCTCTTGCCGGTCCAGTCGGAGATCACGCCGGAAAAGAGCTTGGTGACGGTCGCGATCGCAACCGACAGGCCTTCGATGAATCCGATCGCGACGGCAGACGCGCCGAGGCCCGCGACCAGATAAAGCGGCAGCAGCGTCTGGATCATCTCCGATGAAATATCCATCAGCAGGCTGACCACGCCCAGTACCCAGACGGTGCGAGGTATGGCGATGGGGTGCCGCGGAGGAGCCGTGTTGGCTGTCATCGTCAAATCTCTTGAAGCCGCCGCCGATCTCGCAGGCGGTCCTGTCTTGAAAACCAGGACGACGAGCTAAAGGTAGCTTCAGTTGAAATCAATACATGGATATTGAGGGTTCGCGGGCCGGCCGTTCGCCCCCACGCAGGGAAAGTCAGTCCCTCTCGTTCATCCGCTTGCGCAGCGTAATCAGCGCGTCCCGCAGGGCCGCGGCCTCCTCCATACCGCAGCCGACCGCCCGGCCGATCGCTTTGGTCACCTCCACGGCCTTCTGTCTCAGGTCGGAACCTTTTTCGGTAAGGGAAATCCTCACCAGCCGTTCGTCGTCCCGGTCGCGTTTTCTTGACACAAGGCCGCTCTGCTCAAGCCGCTTGAGGAGCGGCGAAAGCGTGCCGGAATCGAGCCCGAGGCGGTCGCCGATCGCCTTCACCGGCTGGTCGTCGTCTTCCCACAGCGTGATCATGACCAGATATTGCGGATAGGTGAGGCCAAGCGGTTCGAGCAGCGGCTTGTAGGTGCGCGTGAACGCATGCGCGGCACCGTAGATCGCAAAACAGAGCTGCGTATCGAGCTTGATCTCGAATTCCCGAGAATCGGCCTTTGGCATTTTCTCCTTCATCGGTCCTGACTTCACGCTTTCGTGCTCTATGTTTTTCTCGACCGCATATTCGCAGGCTTGACGGGAAAATGCAATGCGCGTAACTAGATTGCGCGCAATTGAATTGCGAACAAATTATCTCGAAGGGAGTTTCCTATGCCCATTCTCTACACGACCAAGGCTTCCGCCACCGGCGGTCGCGCCGGCCACGCCCGTTCCGAGAACGGCGTCCTCGACGTGAACCTCACCGTTCCGAAGGAACTCGGCGGCGACGGTGCCACCGGCACCAATCCCGAGCAGCTTTTCGCAGCCGGTTATTCCGCCTGCTTCCTCGGTGCGCTGAAATTCGTTGCCGGCAAGGAAAAGGTAAAGATCCCGGATGAGGCCAAGGTGACGGCGACCGTCGGCATCGGCCCGCGCGAAGACGGCGGCGGTTTCGGTATCGAAGTGTCGCTGCTGGTCGATATTCCGGGCGTCGAAAAGTCGGTAGCCGAAGACCTCGTTGCCAAGGCGCATATCGTCTGCCCCTACAGCCACGCGATGCGCACCTCGACCGAAGTTCCGGTCTCCGTCGCCTGATCCAGTCAATTCTGCAAGGAAGAGCCGGCCTTAGTGCCGGCTTTTTCGTTATTTGACGGAGGCCAGCGTCCTGCGCAGTATTTCCGGTCCGCCGTCGCCGAGCTCCGCGTCGATTTCCGCATGCACCCTTTTCCAGATCGGCAGGGCGGCGGAAAGCATGGCCATCCCGTCGTCGGTAAGCCTGAGGAGTTTGCCGCGTCGGTCCTTCGGATCGTTTTCGGTCTTCACCAGCCCGCGCCGCTCAAGCACCTTCAAAGCCGCCGTCAGCGTCGTGCGATCCATGGCAAGCACGTTCGCCACCTGACCCATGGTTGCCGGTTGCGGCCGGTTGAGCGCCATCATCAGCGAAAACTGCCCATTTGTGAGCCCGATCGGCTTCATAGCCACGTCGAAGCGGCGGGCTAGCGCCCGCGCCGCACGCTGCACATGAAGGCACAGGCACGTGTCGCGAACGAGCAGCGTGGTGGAAAAGGGGATCACTTCGATGGTTTCGACGTTTGACAGCATGAGCTTAATATGTTGATATCAACCTAAATTGTCAATCAGGAGGAGGCTAAGATGGACGTAACCACATCGCCTAAAAATCCCGTTGTATCCCGCGAGGAATGGCTGGAAGCGCGCCGCAAGCTGCTCGCGCTTGAAAAGGAGGAAACTCATCTGCGCGACAAGGTGCGCGCGGCACGCCAGACGCTTCCTTGGGTCAGGATGGACAAGGACTATGTCTTCGACACCCCGGCGGGCAAAAAGAACCTCGCCGATCTTTTCGATGGCCGCAGACAGCTCCTCGTTTATCACTTCATGCTCGGCCCGGATTGGGATGCCGGCTGCCCCGGCTGCTCCTTCCTCTCGGACCACATAGACGGAGCCTTGCCGCATCTCAACAATCACGACGTTACCTGGGTCTCTGTCTCGCGCGCGCCGCTCGACAAGATCGAGGCTTACAAAAAGCGGATGGGCTGGAAATTTCCCTGGGTCTCGTCCTTCGGCAACGATTTCAACTTCGACTTCCACGTCTCCTTCACCAAGGAAGACCTGGCGAAGGACAAAGTATTCTACAATTTCTCGGCCATCCCGCCGGAACAGGCGCATGACGAACTGCCGGGTCTTTCGGCATTCTACAAGAACGAGAAGGGTGAGGTCTTTCATACCTATTCGAGCTACGCGCGCGGCGGCGAAGAGCTGATCGGCACACTAATGATCCTCGATCGGGCTCCCTTCGGTCGCAACGAGGGCTCCACCATGGACTTCGTCAAGCGTCATGACGAATACGAACCCGCGCCGACGGGGGAAGCTTCATCCTGTTGCCATTAAGTGGCGTCATCATGAGTGATCACAGGGAGGAAAGATCATGGGTATGGAACTGGCTAAACCCCAGGCCGAGCACGGTTTTCTTGAAAAGCTCGTCGGCACCTGGGACGTTACGTCCTCGACCATGGGGGGCGACGAGAAATGGACGGAAGTCGTTCGATCGCTGAGCGGTATCTGGTTCGTTGCCGAAGGCAATGGCGACATGCCGGGTGGAGAGCCCGCAACGACGATGCTCACCCTCGGCTATGATCCCGATCGCGGCAAATATGTCGGAAGCTGGATAGGCAGCATGATGAACTACATGTGGGTCTATGAAGGCGAGGTCTCGGAGGACGGCACGACCCTCAACCTCTACACGACCGGTCCTGATTTCGCAGAGCCCGGCAAGATCGGCGAATATCGCGAGCAGATCATCTTCCAGGACAGCGATCATCGCAGCTTCAATTCCAGCGCCAAACAGCCGGACGGCACCTGGAAGCAGTTCATGGACGTGCAATACGCGCGCAAGGGCTGATCCCGGCGTGCAATGACACCGCGTCGATCGACGCGACAACCATTTGAGGAGACGACCATGTTGCAGACCGTTTCTGGGTCGCGTTCGCAGACCCATGGCAAATTCATATGGTGCGAACTCATGACGCCGGACACCGATGCCGCCGGCAAATTCTATTCGTCGGTGATCGGCTGGAAGGTCAAGCCGGTCGAAATGCCGGACCTCGACTTCCCCTATTTCCTGTTCGAAATGGGCGAGGGCGATAACTGCCCGGGCATCGGCGGCATGATGAATTTCCCGCCGGAACTCGAAGGCAAGATCCCGCCGAACTGGACGGGTTATGTCGCGGTCGACGACTGCGACCAGACCGCCAAGGATTTTGTCGCCAATGGCGGCCGGGTGCAGCGCGAGCCGGAAGATATCCCGGGCATCGGCCGCTTCGCGGTCGTCGCCGATCCGCATGGCGCCGTCATCTGCATCATGACGCCCCTGCCGATGGAAACCCCGCCGCCGGAACTGGCTGCGGACGCCGTCGGAAATCTCGGCTGGCGGGAACTTTATGCGGGCGACGGGCAGGAAGCCTTCGACTTCTATTCGAAAGTCTTCGGCTGGACGCTCGACCACGACATGGATATGGGCCCGATGGGCGTCTACAAGATCTTCGCCCACAATGGCACCGCCATCGGCGGCATGATGACGAGGCCTGAAAGCGTTCCGGTTCCGTGCTGGGCCTATTACTTCAACGTGGAAGCGATCGATGCCGCAATCTCGCGGGTCACCGGCGGCGGCGGCCAGGTCGTGAACGGCCCGATGGAGGTCCCCGGCGGCAGCTGGATCATCCAGTGCACCGATCCCCAGGGCGCGTTCTTCTGCCTGGTGGCGCCCAAGCGCTGATATTGGGCTGTCTATCGTCCGGCCCCCGTCGTCAGGCAGGGGCTCCAGCCTCGGCCGGGGTTCCCCGGCGGGGCGGGATGGGAATGCCCATCCCGCCGCAACCTTGCGCAGGTGGTCCGGCTGCTATAAGCGGCAGGCTACCAGCGCAATACGGTTGAGGAACAGGTGGCCTATGGCAGGCGATGACGACGAATATGTCTATGACGAGGCGACGGGCGAATGGCGTCCGGCGTCGGAAATCGCCGCGGCTGCGCAGGCGTCTGCGGAAGTTCGCGACGCTTCTGGAACCGTCCTCAAGGACGGCGATTCCGTCACGCTCATCAAGGATCTGAAGGTCAAGGGCGCCGGGCAGACCCTGAAGCAGGGTACGGTCATCAGATCGATCCGGCTGACCGACAACCCGGAAGAGATCGACTGCCGCCACGACGCCATCAAGGGCCTCGTCCTGCGCACGGAATTTGTCCGCAAACGGTAGGCCTTTTCGGCGATCCCCCTGTCTGAACCGCCGGCCACAGGGCTCCGCGCGGTGGCCGGCGTCATTTCGGTCTTATTTTTGGTCTGCGTTTCCCGTCGGCAGCTCTGTTTCCGGCAGTCGCTCGCCGCGGATGGCCCAATAGAAAAGCTTGAGCTTGCGGCTCTGGGGCTGATTGGGAAAGGTGTCGTTATAGGCCTTGTCCAGGATCGACGGGTTGAACACTACCTTCTGGGCGACGATTTCAAAGAAGCGCGCCACAAGCAGTTTCCGGTCGGCAGAGGGACTTTCGCCGGCCTGTCGAGGCGGCGGGCGTTGAGCGCCAGAGCCGTCCGGCGCGGGTTGCCCTGATACCTCCGTACTCTCGCCGATCGCCTTGCCGAATATGCCGTAACGGTCGTTGGTATAGGTGACGATGCCGTTGTCGAACTTGCAGCCCGGAATTGCCTCGGCATAGGTGCGGATGATTTCCAGGTCGCCGACGTAATAGTTAAAATCGATGCCGTCGCAGAAGGCCTTCGCCGCCTTCTCGTGATTCGGATATTTATGGACAAGCTCACCCTTGGCGCCGCAAGGGGAATCTTTCGGAACGAGTGTTCCGCTTTGCTGCCGCAGGTATTTGACGAGCTGTTCTTCGAAGAGGGGCAACTCCCTGGCGTCGATCAGTGCCTTTATGCCGCGGCTCTGGGCATTCGTGCCGCCTACCAGGCCGATCAGCGCCAGTTTGCGGCTGGAAGTTCCGGCGGCTGCCGCATCGCCATTCGGGCGGTTGCCGTCGAGGGCGGGTTTACCGGCAATGGCAACCTCGTTCGCGCCGGTGGATGTGTTGGTGCCCAGGGCTTTCGGCTGGCCATCCGGATCCTCTGCGACTGGGATGCTGTCGCCGCACGGGTTTTCCAGTGCCGGTTGATTCCTGCGCGAAAGATAGCTAATGCCGGTTAGGAACAGGGGCGGCGAGACGATCACGTCGCGCCGTTCGTTGGTGATTGTGGCGGGATCGCAAAGAATGTCGAATCGCGTTCCGAGTGCTTCGAAGCGGGAGCGGGCGGGTGTGTTCAGCACGCCATCCGGCACCTCCTCGCATTGCGGTTCGCGGCCGTCGGCGGGCGGTCTGGCATAACATTGCTGGTCGATATCGTAGACGATGATGTCTTCTAGCCGTAGGTGCTGGCCTCCGCCCGACGGGCCTATCAGCATTTCGGAAAGAGCGGCATCGCAGATCCGCACTATGTAGCCGCCGTAGCCGGTGCGGCTCAGGGGGCCACGGGTCGAATCGCTTTCGATGACACGGGCCGGGAGCCGGTAGGAAAACGGCCGCGCCTTGCTCCGTACGCCAATCGCCAGCTTGGCGGCTTGCGCCGGATCGTCCGCAGCGCCCGTTACGGGGAGCGCCGGAATCAGAGTGACGGCGAGGAGGATGGAAGCCGCGAACGCGGCGCCGGCGAATTTCATTGCGTCCCTCCTTGCACGACAGGAACTACCGCCCGGGACGATTCGCGGCCGTGCTCGCTCCATTCGAGGAGAAGCGAGAAGACGATCAGGAAGCACACGGGAAGTACGCTCAGGATCAGGGCGTCGCGTATCGTCTGGGAGAAGGAGGCCGTAGGCGGCGGCGGAAGGGAAGGGGTGACTGTGACGAACAGGATCGCCCACTGATAGAGAAAATAGAGCAGGCTGGCGATGGCCGCGATCACCAGAGTGAACAGAACGCTCTGGCTGCGATGCTTGTCCATGATGATGAGTGCGGCCATGGCCAGGATGATGCCCGCGCCCGCCTGCATGGCAAAAAAACGTCCGCTTTGCTGGAAGAGGTCGATGATCTGCATCCGTGTCGGCGTCAGGTTGGTATCCCACGACAGTTCCCCGACCTCGACGAGGGCGGTGAGAAAGACAGCCACAAGACCCGACAGGAGCGACATGGCCAGCATTCTCAGGAACGGAAACTGGTAGAACTTCCAGTTTTCCCGCCAGGACTGCTGTTCGATCCGGACCTCGCGGCCGAGAATGACGAGGAGGACGCTGAAGGTCGTGACCAGCAGCGTCTGCAACTGGTCCCAGCTCGCTCGGCTGAGAATCTCGTCAATCCGGGAGTGGCGCCACGCCTGAAGAGCGGCGACACAATTCGCCGGAAGCTTCTCCTGCTGACAGGTTGAAAGCAGGCCGGGATCGACGGTTCCTTCGGGACCGGAGGAAAGGTAGATAATGGGATTGGCAGCGGCGTACCAGTAATACCAGATATAGTAGAGGAAGAAGGCGCAGAGAAACGCGATCACGAAGGCGATCACGATGCTCAGCCCGAAGGAATTGTGTTCGTCCTTCTTGGATGTCTCGAGTGCATTCCTGATTCTCATAATCGGGTCGGCCTTTTCACCGTGGCCGCCGCGGGAACTGTAGATCGCGTGGTCGTTGCGGATGTACAGCACCGCAAAAAGGGCCATGATATTGGAGCGCGCCAGTGCCGCCTCATCCGCGAACTGGTCGTATTTCTCCTCCAGTGCTTCGTCGTTCTGGACGGGTAGGACGTCCATGAGCGTTTCCAGCCTGTCGATATCCTGGCCGAGCTTGTCCGACAGGCTTTTCAGCCGCTCCACATTGTAGAGGGGAAAGTAGACCACGCGATTGTTGGGGTCGGTGGCGATCGACAGGCAGTCGATCGCCGTCAGTGATTCGACGATGGGCCGGCGCCATTCCTCTGGCACCTTGCCTTCCGAACGCTGGTTGAAGCGTTCCACCAGCCGTTTCGGATGGCCTGCCATCAGCTTCTCATAGGGAACGTCCCCGAGGTCCTTGATGACCCGGTAGACCCCGCGCGGAACGCCGGCAAGCCGATGGGCCAGCGACCGCAGGGTCGTCTCGATCGGCTTGACCGCACCGAGCGAAAGGGAGGAGATGATCAGCGCGGAAACTAAGATAGGTTTGTCGTACTGGGCCGCGGAAAGGGTAGCAGTATCGTCGAGCATTACGGTGCCCTGATCGGTCGCGCCGATCTGGTCGAGCGCGTTGTTGGCCTGCATCAGCAATCCGTAGACTTCCGCCGAGCTGAGGACGACCACGTATGCGATCAGATAGATAACCGCATAGAAGGCGAAGCCCGCGATGATCTCGCCGGTCGTGCAAAGGTTCCTGACCTCCACGTCCTTCAGGATGGGATGCAACACGAAGGGATGTCGGGCGCTCGGCGAGTTGAAGTTGCGATAAGCCTCGATCACCAGCGTAACCGCACCAGCCGTGACGAAGCCCCAGTAGACCAGATCGTACATGACGCGCCGCTACGGCGTCAGATGCACGTACTAACGCCCGGGCGACACGGTCCGGCGGCCGTGGCGATCCCCGAACCCGCGGACATGGATACCGTAATCAAAGCCATGAGCGAAGCGATTACAAAAGCCGACTTCAACATGAGATAGCTCCGAACTTGATACACGGGTGGGATATTACATGGATCCCGGTTGAGATGCAACTTACACGTTGTATCTCAATCGCCCTCAACCTAACGGTCTAGCCTGTTTCGGCTCGATCGCCAGTTGTATCCTCGGTCCTACCGCTTCAAGCTCCCCAGAATACCGCGCACCAAAGCCCGGCCGATCTGGGTCGCGACCGTGCGGGTGACGCTTTTCATTGCGGCCTCGACCAGCGTCTCGCGCTGGTAGCCGGCGCGGCGCGGCTGGGTGCGGCTCTGGTCGTCGTCCTTGTCGGTACCGAAGCCCGGCAGCGTCCAGCCCGTCGTTTCGCCGGAGCCGGCGGGCGGGGAGGGGGCGAGTTCGTCCTGCGCCTTTTTCGCGGCCGCCGCGTCGGCCGCAGCCTTGGCGCGGGTGGCGAGCATTTCGAAGGCGGATTCGCGGTCCAGGTCTTCGTCATAGAGGCCGAGCACCGGGCTCCTGTCCATCACCGTCTGCCGCTCCTGATCGGAGATCGGGCCGATCCGGCCGGAGGGCGGGCGGACGAGCGTCCGTTCCACCATGGAAGGCGCACCCTTGCCCTCGAGCGTCGAAACAAGCGCTTCGCCGGTGCCGAGATTGGTGATTGCCGTGGCGCAGTCGAAGGCCGGATTGGGACGGAAGGTATCGGCCGCCGTCTTCACCGCCTTCTGTTCGCGCGGCGTATAGGCGCGCAGCGCGTGCTGCACCCGGTTGCCGAGCTGGGCGAGCACCGTCTCCGGCACATCCAGCGGGTTCTGGGTGACGAAATAGACGCCGACGCCCTTGGAGCGGATCAGGCGCACGACCTGCTCGACGCGTTCGGTCAGAACCTTCGGCGCGTCGTTGAAGAGCAGATGCGCCTCGTCGAAGAAGAAGACCAGTTTCGGCTTTTCCGGATCGCCCACTTCCGGCAACTCCTCGAAAAGCTCGGAGAGCAGCCACAGCAGGAAGGTCGCGTAAAGCCTCGGGTTCATCATCAGCTTGTCGGCGGCAAGCACCGAGATCTGGCCATAGCCGCTGTTTGGATTGACCCGCATCACGTCGGTGATCTTCAGCGCCGGCTCGCCGAAGAAGTGCTCGGCGCCCTGCTGTTCGAGGACCAGCAGGCCTCGCTGGATCGATGCGACGGAAGCCTTGGAGATCAGGCCGAACTGACCCGAAAGCTCGGAGGCGTTTTCAGCCATGTAGTTCAGAAGAGACGAGAAGTCCTTGAGATCGAGCAGCGGCAGGCCGGCCTTGTCGGCGATCTTGAAGGCGATGTTGATGACGCCTTCCTGCGGTTCGGAGGCATCCATCAGCCGGGAGAGGAGAAGGGGCCCCATTTCCGCGATCGTGGTGCGCACCCGGTGGCCTTTTTCGCCGAAGAGATCCCAGAAGATCACCGGGAACTGCTCGAAGTCATAGTCGGCAAAGCCGATCTGCTCGGCCCGCTTCAGGAGGAAATCCTTGGCCTCACCCTTTGCGGCGATACCGGAAAGGTCGCCCTTGATATCGGCTGCGAAAACCGGCACGCCGGCCTTCGAAAAACCCTCGGCCAGCACCTGCAGGGTCACGGTCTTGCCGGTGCCGGTGGCGCCGGTCACCAGCCCGTGGCGATTGCCGAATTTCAATTCCAGATGTTCCGCCTTGTTGAGCGAATCGTCCGGATTGCGGCTGCCGCCGATGAAGAGCTTTCCCGTCTCGTCCATGCAACTATGCGCTCCCTCGCCGCGTTGTTCGCCAGCTGTTTATAGGATGTGCCGAGGCGGCGGGCAACGGGAACGAATCCGCCAAAGCCAGGGCACGGGAGGTTGGCAGACATGAGCATCAGCGAATCCATGGCCTCGACCGAAAAGGCGCTGCGGTCGAGAAACTCTCCCCGATCCGCAGATGAGAGAGGCAGGGAGGCCGAAAGCCCCGGCGAGATTCCCGCCCGCGGTCTGAAAGACGTCTTCTGGCGGCTCTATGCGGCGATCAGCGAAGACCGGGTGATGCTGATTGCCGCCGGCGTCACCTACTATCTCCTGCTGGCGCTCTTTCCGGCGGCCAGCGCGCTCGTATCCATCTACGGCTTCGTGTCCGACCCGGCGGCGATTGCCGACAGGATCACATTCCTGAGTTCGATCATGCCTGCAGACGCGCTCAATATCTTCCTCGACCAGCTCCGCGCTCTGACCTCGGAGCGCAACGCGACGCTGTCGATCGCCCTGATCGGCGGCTTGGCATTGGCGCTCTGGAGCGCCAATGCCGGCATGAAGGCGCTCTTCGAGGCGATGAACGTCGCCTATGCGGAGCAGGAAAAGCGCAGCCTCGTCCGGCTGAACCTCGTCTCCCTCCTCTTCACGTTCGGCGCGCTGGTTCTCGCGATCATCGTGCTGAGCGCCATGGGGGGCGTGCCGGCCGTTCTGCGCTACCTCTGGCTCGATCAATGGACAGAGATCATCATCCGCCTGGCCCGCTGGCCGATCATGATGCTGTTCGTCGGCGCCGGGATCGTGATTCTCTACCGGTTCGGGCCGAGCCGGGAGCCGGCCAAACTGAGATGGCTGACCTGGGGTGCGGCATTTGCGACGATCGCCTGGCTCCTCGCCTCGGTTGCGGTTTCCTATTATCTGGCCAATATTGCCGATTACAACGCGACCTACGGTACGCTTGGCGCCCTGATCGGCTTCATGGTCTGGACATGGATATCGGTCATTATCGTCATCGTCGGGGCCGAGATCAACGCGGAGCTGGAGCACCAGACCGCGCGCGATTCCACCACAGGCCCGCCGCAGCCCATGGGGGCACGTGGTGCCTATATGGCGGATACCGTGGGCGAGCCGGCCAGTGAGACGTGAGATCGGCGAACCGGCCTGTTGGCTTCGGCGACGACTGTGTGTATTACCTTGACGTGAACGTCAAAACCCGAGGAGAGATTGATGAACGAACTGGTTTCCCGCGTTGCCGAAAATGTCGGCATTGCCCCCGATGTCGCCGAGAAGGCGATTGGCATGATGCTGGGTTTCCTGCAGCGCGAGGCGGATGACGGCGCGGTTGCGAAGATGATCGAAGCGATCCCGGGCGCGCCGGAACTCGTCGCCAAGTTCAACGGCGAAGGTGCCGGCGGCGGCGGTCTGCTGGGCGGCCTGATGGCGAGCTTCGGCGGCGGCGTCATGGCGCTCGGCCAGCAATTGATGAGCCAGGGTCTCGGCATGGGCGAGATCACGGGGCTTGCCAAGGAAACCATGGCTGTCGCCCGCGAGCACGCCGGCGACGAGGTGGTCGACACGGTCGTCGCCTCCGTTCCGGGCCTTTCCCAGTTCGTCTGACAAACCTTCGATCGCCGGCGGATCGTGAAACGCCGGCGATCCTCGCTCCCGCCCCGCGGGAGAGGCATGGGTCGCAGTCGGACTCTGTGCTATGAATCCCGGCCGTGAGCGACGCGCCCTATACATTCGGTCCCTTTGTTTTCGACCCGGCCGGCGGAATGCTTCGCCGGGAAGGAGAACCGGTTGCCGTCGGGCAGCGGGCGCTTGCGCTTCTGGAACTGCTGCTGCGCGCCGGCGGAGAGCCCGTATCGAAGGATGCCCTGATGGAGGGCGCCTGGGGAGGGCTGATCGTCGAGGAGGCCAACCTCTCGGTTCAGATCGCCCACCTCCGCAAGATCCTGGGGAAGGCGCCGAACGGTTCGGAGTGGATCATCACCGTCCCGCGTTTCGGTTACCGTCTGCTTCTCTGGCAGACGTCGGATGCCGTCTCCGCCCATCCGGTGCCGCTGCTCGCGGTGCTGCCTTTCGGAGATCTGTCGGGAGACGCCGGCGACGCCTATTTCGCGGAAGGCATCGTCGAGGACATCACCGCAGCGCTGTCGCGATTCAAAAACCTTGCAGTGATCGCCCGAAGCGCCTTTCCGTCGGCACCCGGCGCCGCGCAAAGCCGGATTGAAACGGCCCGGAAGCTCGACGTGCGTTACCTCCTGGAAGGCAGTGTCCGCCGGCGCGAACAGTCCGTCCGGGTCGGCGTCCGGCTCATCGACACAGGGATGCATACGCATCTCTGGGCCGGCACGTTCGATGGCGACATGGCCCACCTGTTCGAATTTCAGGACAGTCTCGCCGCGGCCGTGATCGGTATCGTCGAGCCGGAACTCCGCAAGGCGGAGATCGCCCGCGCGAGCCGCAAACACCCGGGAGATCTTGGCGCCTATGACCTCTATCTGAAGGCTCTTCCGCATTTCCGGGGAACGTCACCTGACGACCGCCGCCAGGCCATTGAACTGCTGGAACAGGCGGTGGAGCGCGATCCCGGCTTCGCAACCGCCGTCGCGCACGCGGCCTGGGCCTATGAACGGCAGGATACTTTCGGCTCCGGCATGACCGGAACAGAGCGCCGCCGTTCCCTGGAACTGGCGGAAAAGGCGCTGGAGACCGGTTTTGACGATCCGCTGGTCGTGGCGATCTGCGCCCTGGTGTTCCTGAATGTCGGCGGTGCGGTGGAGCGCAGCCTTGCCATGCTGTCGCAGGCGCAAGCCGCAAACCCCAACAATCCGACGATCCTGTCGCTTTCGGCCTTCGCCAATGTCATGGCCGGCGATCTTGCCGTGGGCCGGGATTGTTTTCTCCGGGCGCTTCGCATTTCCCCGAATGCACTGGAAAACTACGAACTTCTCGTCGGCGTCGCGCTCTCCTATCTCCTGGACGGCGAGTTTGAGGAATCGCTTGGCTGGTCCCGGCAAAGTCTCGCGATAAACGGCGGCTGGCTCGGTGCCTATTGGGCGCTGGCTGCGGGTCTTGCCCATCTCGACCGGATGGCGGAGGCGGCCGCGGTCATCGCGACATTGCGCCAGAAGGCGCCCGACCTGCGGGTTGCCGATCTGCAACGGATCGGCGGGCGTTACGCCTCCCGCTTCGGCCTGGTGATCGAGGGCGTGAGAAAGGCGGGCCTGCCCGACTGAGGGGAGGGCGTTTGCGGAATTTTGGCAAGGTTTTGGGACACAAAACGCCGTCCCGCTGCAGGATCTTTCGTCGACAACCAGATGACGGGAGAATGCCATGCAGACGAGTTTCCTATCGCCCCGTAAAGAGCGCATCCTGCCTGCATGGCTGGCCGCCATCCTTATCGGTCTTGGCGGACGAATGCGTCGTATCGGCGCCGCGCTGTCGGCCGTGGAGACGATCGACGAGGACCCGACGGCGGATCTTTCGTTGCGCCAATGGGCCGATCTTCCGCCTCACCATCCGGGTTCGAATGACGGAAATTGAGTCTTTCCGGTTCGTCCCTCATCCGCGTCGGAGCCTCAGTGAACAAGCCATTGACTTTTGGCGGTTTAAGGCCCATTTCAGGCGCAAAGCGATGCCCGTCCGGGCCTCGCTCTTTCAAAGGACAAATAGAGATGAACCCCGACAGTCGAAGTTCGACGTCAATATACCGACCCGTTTCTTCGGGGCTCTGATCCTTCTCAAAAAGGATACGCGCTCCGGAGGGACCGATGGTCCAAAAAGGAGCCGTCATGCTGCGTATCCATGCCCACGACCTTGATCGCCTTGTTCCGGTCGCTTCCGATGTGCTCGTTGCCGCCCGTACGCCGGTCGCTGTCGATGCGCTCGCATCCGATCTGCCTGCGGAAGCCCCGCCGGCCCTCGTCTGGTACGATCTCGTCAATCCCACGAAAGAAGAAGAGCGCACCGTCGGCGAGACCCTCGGTATCGCGGTGCCGACCATGGACGAGATGGAGGATATCGAGCTTTCCGCCCGTCTCTATCAGGAAGACGGCGCCGAGTTCATGACCATGACCGTGCTGATCAGGCCCGATGCCGGCACGCCGCGGAAAGTTCCGGTCACCTTCATCGTC
Organism: Neorhizobium alkalisoli; assembly: GCF_002968635.1. Lineage (GTDB taxonomy): Bacteria > Pseudomonadota > Alphaproteobacteria > Rhizobiales > Rhizobiaceae > Neorhizobium > Neorhizobium alkalisoli. The sequence goes on from NZ_PVBN01000001.1 coordinate 701,567, forward strand.
AAGGGCCAGGTTCTCATCACGGTCCGCCATTCCGAGCCGCGTCCGTTCGACGCGTTCATGGCGCGTGCCCGCAAGCCGAACGGAACCGGGCTGCACTGCAACAACGGCGAACTCATCATGACCGGGCTGATCGAAGCGATCATCGACCGCATGGCCGATACGCTGGAGCGGCTGGGCACCGAGATCGACCAGATTTCGCAGGAGGTTTTCAGCGCCAAGGCAGCCAAGGCCAACAAGAAGACCCGCGACCTGCAGGATCTGATGCGCGAGGTCGGGCAAAAGGGCGAGTTCATCACCGTCGTGCGGGAAAGCCTCGTCAGCGTTTCGCGCGCCGTCGCCTATTATGCGGCTCTCGATGGCGTCGACCGCAAGCTTTCGAAGGAACTGCGCCAGCGCCTGAAGCTCCTGCAGCGGGATGCGACCTCGCTCGGCGATCACTCCGCCTTCCTGTCGGGCAAGATCAACTTCCTGCTCGATGCGACGCTCGGGCTGATCAATCTCGAGCAGAACCAGATCATCAAGATCTTCTCGGTCGCTTCGGTGGTCTTCCTGCCGCCGACGCTCGTCGCCTCGATCTACGGCATGAACTTCGCCTATCAGCCGGAACTGCAATGGCACTACGGCTACCACCTTGCAATCGTCGCCATGGTGGTCTCGATGGCACTGCCCTATCTCTATTTCAGGCGGAAAGGGTGGCTCTGACAGACCTTCGGGGATGTGGGGAAGGGCGCAAATAGGCGGTCGGACGAAACAAACGTCCGACCGTGATCGGCAGAGCTTGATCTCCCCACCCGCCGGCCTATGTCGCTTCTGGCTGGGACATCTGCAGATCCGTTTCCCCGACAGCGAAGGACGATACCATGCCCACATTGAGCAACGGCAGTGAGCTTGAGATATGGGAAGACACCGACAACCAGAGCCCGGACGCGATCCTCTTCAACATCACTGAAACCGATGGCGACGTGCTCGGGCCAGTCGGCGCACACACGGATTTTCCTTACGGCTGGGTCGATCTCGCCTCGGTCGATGTCTTCGACGGGTTCTTTACCGTTACCACTTTCACCAATGACGGCAGGACGGAGCTTTTCACGACGCTCGAAACCTTCGTCTTCGACAACGAGGGCAATTTCATCCGCGCCCTGTCCGCTCAGGCCGCCTATCTCTCGACCGAGGTCATTTCGGTCACCGCAGCCAGCCCGGATGACATCACCGTGACTTGGCTAGGCGCCAACGAATATTATGGCGGCCAGAACACCCAGTATGGCGAGCACCAGATCATTCTGGAAGGCGGCGCGATCGAGCCCGACATATTCGTCAACCATGCGCCGACCGTCGCCGACATGGATTTTCAGCTTTCACCCGGCGAAACCCTGATCGACGTGCGCTTCAGCGCCGCCGATATCGACTATGACCTTCTGAGTTTTGTCGTCGTCGATGGTCCGGACCACGGTACGCTGGAGCAGGAAACGCAATTCGACGAAGGTTATTACCCCTTTCCGCAGGGCAGCTATGGCGGCAGCCTGCATCATCATTCGACCTATCTGAACGGCAACGTCTTCGACTATACGCCGGCCGCCGGCTTCATCGGCACCGACACTTTCACGGTCTATGCCACCGATGGCCAGGGCAACAGCAATCTGGCGACCATCACGATCACGATCGAACCGCCCGCCGAGGAGATCACGCTCACCGATGCCAGAAATATCTTCAGCTATGACGCCAGCGATCATCCGGTGCTGCTTGCGGCACTCGGCGGCGACGACCGCATTACCGGCAGCCGGTTCGGGGACCTGATCGATGGCGGAACGGGCAACGACCGTTTGCGCGGCGGTGCGGGCAATGACGAAGTCGTCGGAGGCTCAGGACGGGATCACCTTTACGGTGACGCCGGCAATGATGTGATCGCCGGCGGTGCCGGCCGTGATGTTCTGGTTGGCGGGGAGGGGCGCGACACCTTCTTCTTCGATGTCGCGCTGCAGCCGGAAAACCGCGACAGGATAGAAGACTTCCTCTCTGCCGACGATGTGTTCCGGCTGGCCGGCTCCATTTTTGGCGGAGCCGCTCCGGGCGCACTCGATGCCGATGCCTTCGTGGAGGGCAGGCGCGCTTTGGACGAGGGCGACCGGATCATCTACGACGCATGTTCCGGGCGTCTGAGCTTCGATGCGGACGGTTCCGGTGACGGGACGGCGGTGACCTTTGCGACCGTCAACCGCGGCACGCTGCTTGCCGCGGAGGACTTCTATTTCGTTTGAGAGTATATCACCGTCTCCCTCGGCTCGGGGGAGACGGTACTGTTGCTTTAATTATCCCATTCTGGTGCTAGATGACCCGGATCGACGATGCGGCCGTTCGGGCGGGCGAGGCCGTGGATCGCTTCCATCTCGTCCAGCGACAGGGCGAAATCGAAGACGTCGAAGTTTTCCGGCAGGCGGGAAACGGTGGCGGTCTTTGAAAGAGCGATCACGTCCTTCTGCTGAATGGCCCAGCGCAGCACCACCTGCGCGGCCGTCTTGCCGTGTTTGGCGCCGATTTCCTTGAGCAGCGGGTCGTTCGGCACCTTGCCGTCGGCCATCAGGTAATAGGCGGTCAGCGACATGCCGTGTTTGCGCGCCTCGCTCAGCACCTTCACCTGGCTCAAATACGGATGGTACTCCACCTGATTGGTGGCGATCGGCGCATCCGAAAGCTTCACTGCTTCCGCCATCAGCGCGGTCGAGAAGTTCGAGACGCCGATATTCTTCACCTTGCCGGCTTTGACGAGTTCGTTCAGCGCGCCGATGCGGTCGGCAAGCGGCATCTCGCTTTGCGGCCAGTGGAGGAGCAAGAGATCGACATGGTCGGTCTTCAGCTTCTGGAGGCTCTCGTCGACCGAGGCGATGAAGGCGCTGTGGCCGACGCGATCGACCCAGACCTTGGTGGTGAGAAAGATATCGGCGCGCGGAATGCCGGACTTCGTGAGAACGTCGCCGACGGCAGCCTCGTTTTTGTAGATCTGCGCAGTATCGACGTGGCGGAAACCGAGTTTCAGGGCTTCCGGCAGCACGCGGGCAACGTCTTCATCGGGCATGCGGAAGGTGCCGAAGCCGAGGGATGGAATATTGGCGCCATTGGCGCTGACTGTGAACATATTGAACTCCTGTGGGAAGCCCGGCCCAAAATGTCTGAAATGGCGGCCGGGCCTGAAAGATGGCCCGTAATACATGGACCGATTCTGCGACGGATCAACCACCGCGATCTTGATCGCCCGTCACCCCGCGATAGGCGGGTTCAGACGGGCAAAACCCTCCTGCCGCCGATAGGGGAAGTGCGGATAGGGGGCGGTAACCGCGCTCGCAGCGTCGAGGCTGCCGACCTGCTCCTTCGTCAGCGTCCAGCCGACCGAGCCGAGATTCTGGCGAAGCTGTTCCTCGTTGCGGGCGCCGATGATGACGGAGGAGACGGTCGGCCGGCCGACGAGCCAGTTGATTGCCACTTGCGGCACCGATTTGCCCGTTTCGGCGGCGACCTCCTCCAGGGCGTCGACGACCTTGTAGAGGAGTTCGTCGTCCACCGGCGGGCCGAAGTCAGCGGTCTCATGCAGGCGGCTGTCGGCTGGGATCGGCTTGCTCCTGCTGATCTTTCCGGTGAGGCGCCCCCAGCCGAGCGGGCTCCAGACGAGTGCGCCGAGGCCCTGGTCCTGGCCCAAGGGCATCAGGTCCCATTCGTAGTCGCGGCCGACCAGCGAATAATAGACCTGGTTCGCCACGTAGCGCGTCTGCCCATGTTTTTCGGCGGCGGCGAGCGACTTCATGATCTGCCAGCCGGAGAAGTTGGAAACGCCGATATAGCGCAGCTTTCCGTCCTTCACGAGCCGGTCGAGCGTCGAGACCACCTCCTCCACCGGCGTCGAGGCGTCGAAGGCGTGCAGTTGGAAGATGTCGATATGGTCAGTGCCGAGACGCTTCAGCGCAGCCTCGACGGAAGCGATCAGGCGGGAGCGGGAGGAGCCCCAGTCGTTCGGCCCGTCGCCCGTCGGCAGGCTGGCCTTTGTGGAGATCAGAACCTCGTTCCGGCGACCCTTGATCGCTTGCCCGAGCACCTCCTCCGAAGCGCCGCTCGAATAGACGTCCGCCGTGTCGAACAGGTTGACGCCGGCTTCGAGGCAGATGTCGACGAGGCGGCGGGCTTCTTCCACATCGGTCGTGCCCCAATGGCTGAAGAGCGGGCCGGAGCCGCCGAACGTGCCGGCTCCAAAACTCAATACCGGTACCTTGAGGCCCGATGCGCCGAGATTGTGATATTCCATGGCTTTGTCCTTTCAGGCGTTATTCGGCCGGGCTGGCAAGCGCGGCGGAGGAAAGATCGGTCTTCTGCCTGTCCAGCCGGATGGCGATCACCGCCACGGCCAGAGCGGCGAGCGGCACCAGACCGGCAACGAGGGTGACCGAGCCGAGACCAGGACCGTGGTCGATGACTGCACCGCCGAGCCAGGCGCCGATCGCATTGCCGAGATTGAAGGCGGCGATGTTGAAGGAGGAGGCGAGGCCCTGGCCGGCGCCTTCCGCCTTTTGAAGCACCCAGATCTGCAGGGGCGAGACGGTGGCGAAAGCCGCGGCACCGAAGAGGCCGATGGCAATGACGGCGAGCACCGGCTGATGGATCGCGGCGGTCATGGCAAGCAGCACAGCGGAAAGCACGACGAGGCTGGCGATCACGGTCGGCATCAGATGCCGGTCGGCGAGCCAGCCGCCGAGGAGATTGCCGACCACCAGGCCGCCGCCGAAGACGAGCAGGATCGGCGAGACGGCAGCTTCCGAGAAGCCGGTGATCTCGGTCAGGATGGGCGCGATATAGGTAAAGCCCGCAAAGACACCGACCCAGGAAAGCACCGTGGTCAGAAGGCCGAGGATGACGGAGCGGCGGCCGAGCACGGCAAGCACACCTTGCGAAGCCTCCTCGTTGTCCTCGGATGCCTTGTCCTTCGGAACGAGGAGCGCGATGACGGCGAGCGCGAGGATGCCGATCGCGGTGACCGCCCAGAAGGTGGCCCGCCAGCCATAGGCCTGGCCGAGCCAGGTGCCGAAGGGCACGCCGAGGATGTTTGCGACGGTGAGGCCCGTGAACATGACGGCGATGGCGGAGGCCTTTTTGTTGGGGGCGACAAGGCCGGTGGCGACCACCGAGCCGACGCCGAAGAAGGAGGCATGCGCGAATGCTGTCAGCACGCGCGCGGCCATCAGCGTCCAGTAGTCGGGTGCCAGCGCACAGGCGAGGTTGCCGATGGTGAAGACCACCATCAGGCTCGTCAGCAGGGTCTTGCGCGACCATCTGCCGGCGATGGCGCCGAGAAGAGGCGCGCCGATGACGACGCCGAGCGCATAACCTGATATCAGCAGGCCGGCCGCTGAGATCGACACGCCGAGATCGGCGCTGACGTCGATCAGCAGACCCATGATGACGAACTCCGTGACGCCGATCCCGAAGGCGCCCGCCGTCAGGGCATAAAGTGCGAGTGGCATTGGTACGAACCCTTTGGTTGGGAAGTGATCCTTGGGAGGATTGATGCGCCGCAATATCGTAGCGCCGGACTTGCCTGTGTAGCCGCATAAGCGGATAATCATCTGTGAAATGAAGTCACAGGTGATGTTGTTGGTCGAGCAAGACCGCCCCCTCTGGCCTGCCGGCCATCTCCCCCACAGGTGGGAGATCGCAAGCGGCATGCTCCTCCTCCCCTTCGACCGCGCCGAGTGGACGCCTTTATTGTTTGAGGAAACCCGCGCGCCCAGCCGATCTCCCCACCTGTGGGGATGGCCGGCAGGCCAGAGGGGGGCGGGAGCCACAGTGGTCGCGGTTTTGGAAATGGAAAGCGAGGATCGAAGACAATGGACAACCGGGCCGGTGAAATGGAAGTTTTCGCGCTTGCCGCGGAACTCAAAAGCTTTTCAGCCGCCGGGCGCAAGCTGAAGCTCTCACCATCGGCGGTGAGCAAGCTGGTGACGCGTCTCGAAAACCGCCTCGGCACGCGACTCGTCGTCCGCTCCACACGCCTGCTACAACTCACGCCGGAGGGCGAGACCTATCTGGCGCGCGCCCAGCGCATCCTGGCCGAGATCGCCGATACCGAAGAGGTCGTTTCCGGCGGCGGGCGCATGCTGCCGCGCGGTCCGCTTTCCATCAACGCTTCGGTCGGTTTCGGGGAACGATACATCCTGCCCCTTGCGGGAGAATTCCTGCGGCTCTTTCCGGAGGTACAGCTCGACATTACGCTGACCGACGACGTGGTCGACCTTATTCGCGAGCGGGTGGATATCGCGATCCGCCACGGGCCGTTGCGTGATTCGGCCCTGATGGCCAGAAAGCTCGGCGAGAGCCGGCAGGTGGTGATAGCCTCTCCAAATTATCTGCAAAAGCAGGGCACGCCGGAAACGCCGGACGATCTTGCCCGTCATAACTGTATCAACTTCAATTTCCGCAGAGCCGTAGAGGGCTGGCCTTTCCGTGATCCGAAAAGCGGTCGGCGCGACATCCTCCCCGTCTCGGGAAGCTTGAAGGCCAGCAGCGGTTCGATCATCCGGGAGTTCTGCCTTGCCGGCCTCGGCATCGGGCGTGTCGGCCGTTTCCATGTGGAGCCGGATATCGAGGCGGGGCGCCTTATTCCGGTCCTTGAGGATTTCAACCCGGAGGATATAGAGGAAATCCACGCGGTTTACGCCGGCCATGAGCATCTGGCGGTGCGTATCAGGACCTATATCGATTTCCTGGCGGCGCGTCTTTGATCATGCACTGTGTCCCAATCGCCTCATTCCTGCCATGGTTTGGCCGATTTTCTTGGGAAATCCGGTGGGCTCAGGAGAATCTGACCATGTCCGAACAACTCAACGAAATCCTTGACCGCCTCCGCGCCGAAGTCAGTGCCGCTTCCGCGGAGCACCCGCATCTCAGCATTCCCATGGAAGACCTTCGGTTGCTGGTTCAGACCTTCGAAATGCTGCATTCGGAGCGGGAGGAGCTGCGCCGCAAGGTGGTTCAGCATGATGATGTGATGGAGGCCGTGACGACCTTCATCGAGGCCTATCGGCAGAAATACAGCAACTATTCGAGCGGGGGCGTGCGCCCGAGCGCGGTCCTGCGGCGCGAGGTCCGGATGATCTGGGCCGCCATGCAAGGCCATGCGGTCGCGACCGACAGCAGCTTCTGACGTCTTTTCGCCGACGGCGCTATGTCCTGTTCTTGGCTTCCAGGCCTCCGACGAGCGGAGGCCGCCAGTTTTCCTTGCTGACGCCGGCGGGCGGCGAGCCCCAGGTATTGCCGTGCGTGTCCTTCTGCCTCTTGAAGAAGCGCACGATCAGCCGGTGCAGCATGTCCATATTCGGCAGGATGCCATGGAACCCGGCAAATTGTGTGGCAGCCCGGTCGGCCAGTTCCCAGTAGCCGTAGTCGTGAGGGCGAACGCAGACCAGCCGCTCCAGCGGAAGGAAATGCGGAATGGCGCCGTCATAGGGCACGGTGCCGTCTCCGGTGCGGCGCCGGAGGTCCTCGTCCGTGTTGCCCCACTTGTTGTCCCGGTCGCTGCTGCTGAATTCGAATTCCGGATGTCCCTGCCGTTGCGCGATCTTCAGCGCAACACGGGTATTGGCATCGACACCCATAACGCATAGCCAATCTTCGTCGGTCAGGGACGCATCCTCGAGCTTGAACCCGGCAAGCGCCTGACGCGTCGCTTTCGCCTCGTCGAGCAAGGCCTTGAAAAGCGCCCGTGCCTGTTGCTGCCGGCCTGCCGGCCTCAATCCGCGCAGCCGGATATATTCGGCGATCGTCTCCATGATCGAGGGTTGCCAGACGGCGGGCTCGAAGAGGCTTTTCGGCAACGAGGTGTCGTCGATGGCGACGGCATCGGGAAGATCCGGCAGAAGATGGTAGAGCGACGGCGTCATGCGCGCCGCTTCGCGCTCGCGGGAGCTCGGCGGCGAGGTGCCGAGATTAGCCGTTCCCGTGGTGATCTTGATGACCGCTTCAAAAGAGCCGCGATAGGGTGTCGCAAGCGTCACCACCTTCGCCACCTTCTTCTGGCTTCCGAATTTCCGCAGATAGTTGGTGATCACCAGGCCGCCCATGGAGTGGCCGACAAGATTGACCTTCGGATCGACGCCGTAGTTCTTCTTGTCGTAGTGGCGCATCAGCGAGGTACGATCGATCACCTCATCGATCATCCGCGCCAGCTGCTCGGCGGAATCATCGAGCGGCTGCCGCCAGTCGTAGGAAAAGGGGTAGACCGGCACCGGCTCGGTTTCCCTTGCCCTGAGGTTGTAGCGCAGCTCCTCGAGAAGTTCGCGGTAGCAGATTTCGAAGAGCTGGCCGCCGCGCACCAGCGCCGGTTCGGTCGCTTCGAAACGCAGGTTGTCCGGATGCAGCGCCGCCCGGTCGTAATCCTTCTGGATCACCGACCAGATCGTGTCGGCCGGAAGCGAATAGTGGTCGTCGAGATAGGTGGCGGTGATGCCGGGAACGACGATCACCGGATAGGGCAGGCCATCGAGCATCGAAGTCACCTTGCGCCGCATTGCCGAGGGAATGACTTGCAATACAACTACGGCAAGTCATCTTGCGTCAAGACAACCTTTTGGCTGGGTTTTCGGCCCCTTCAATCCCTGTCCGGCGCGCCGAGCGGGAAGAGCTGCCGATAGGGCCTGGCTTCGTCCACTGCACGCGCGAAGGAAGGGCGGGCGAGCAACCGGCTGCGATAGGCCCGGACATTGGCGAACCGGTCGGCAATTTCATGCGACCAGTCAGCATAAAAAAGAAACGGAGCGGCCGCGCAGTCGGCAAGGCTGAACCGGTCGCCAGCGGCCCATTCCCGTCCCGCCATCCGCTGGTCGAGCCAGCCATAGGCGGCGTCCAGCATGTCGCGCGCATCCTGCACGCCATAGGCATCGCGCTTGTCTTCCTCTCGGATGGCGTTGAAGACGATCTTCTGCTGCGGTGTGGAAATGTAGTTGTCGAAGAACCGGTCGAGCATCCGGACCTCGAGCGCTTCATCCGGATCGTTCGGGATCAGCCGGACCGGGCCGGGATAGTGCAACTGCATGTACTCGATGATGATCGTCGCTTCAAAGACCGGCTTTCCGTCGTCCACCAGCACCGGAAAGCGCTTCACCGGCCACATTGCGACGAGTTCCTGATAGGCCGAGGGATCGTCAGGCCCGAAAACGCGGGTATCGAAAGCGGTGCCGTTTTCGTAAAGCGCCGTCAGGACCTTCTGACAGTAGGACGAGAACGGATGAAAGTAGAGGACTGGACGCATGACGGCCTCCCAACCGATTGCATTGTGAAATCGGATTCTGCATAGCGTAACTGGTTCGACATTGCAATCGGTTATGCGTGTTCGGGAATCGAGGCCTTGGCATGCATCGCCCTGATCTCCTCCGCTACCAGTTCCTGCAGCCTCCAGAGATTGCGGTCGTGAATGCCGAATTCGGCAAGATGCACGACGGTATTGTAGAGATATTCCGCGCAGGAGCCGCGATGCCCGCAGGCGCGGGCAAGAACCGGCGCAACGTCGTGAAGCGGCAAGAGCGGGCGGACGAGCCGCTCGCTGTTGCCGCCCACCCAGAAGGTGAGCGCCTGCACAGTCTCCCCGTCCTCGGTCCTCACCGGCAGCCAGCGCATCGAAGTCAGGCTGTCGCGATTGCTGACCTCGCGGCGAAGTGCCTTCTCGATCTGCATCCGCTTTTCGTCGTCGGCCACCCGGTAGATCACTCCGTGGCAGCGCCCGCCGCGAGAAAGCACCATCATCAGCCCCGGTTGCGTAGGCGAGCCGCGGCCGCGTTCGATCCTGAGCGAGAAGGAGCGGTGCCAGCCGAATGCGGTTGCCCGCCGCGAGGCGATGGAATCGAAGCCCGGTTTCCAGATCAGCGAGCCATAGGCGAAGATCCATAGCGGCCTGTCGCCGATTTCCTGCGTCAGGCGATCCGTCAACGAGGCGTAATCCTCCTCGGTCATCGGCTGCCATGAGGGCGGAGGCCCCGGATCGGTCTCTTCGCGAAAGCAGAGATCGACCAGTTCCTGAGTGAGCGACATCCTGCGGATCTTCGGCATGGTTCCAGACGATTTGATGGTGCACAAGCCCCAACGGTGCAATCGCTGCGATCCGGAGTCAATCCGTTTTGCCGCGCTGCCGCATCACCGCCAATATGTTCTGCTGTAAGGGTCACGGATTATATCCGGCTGAAAGATGTCGAAATAAACATCGTCACGGAGGATGATCATGGACGTGATCCCGGACACCAGCCTCGACGAGATGCGGGTGAAACACAGATGGCTCGATCTTGCGGGCATGAAGGTTTTCTATCGGGAAGCGGGTAGGGCAGGTGCTCCCGTTCTGCTTCTGCCGCACGGATATCCCTGTTCGTCCTATGAATTCCGCGAGTTGATGCCACGGCTCGCTGACCGCTGGCACCTCGTGGCGCCGGATTTCCCCGGCAGCGGCTATACCGACACGCCGGACGGCTTCCGCTACGATTTCGACGGTTTTGCCGACTTCCTGGAGACCTTCACCCGGAAGCTCGGTCTGCTGAGGTTTGCCATCTATCTCCATGATTTCGGTTCGCAGATCGGCCTTCGCCTGGCGATTCGCGACCCGCAGCGGATCACTGCGCTGATCATCCAGAACGGCGATATCTACGAGGATGTTCTCGGCCCGAAATATGCGGGGCTCCAGGAATACTGGCGCCATCCGACGCCTGAAGCGAGGCAGAAGATCGCCGATGCGGTAAGCGAAGAGGGTTTCAGGGAGGAATTCCTGAACGAGGTGCGGCCGGAGATCGCCGAACGGATTTCGCCCGACCTTTGGAAACTGCATTGGTCGTTGATGGACGAACGCCGGCGCGAGATCGCCATCGGCATCATCGCCAAGCTTCGCGAGAACGTCGAATGGTTTGCGCGATACCAGCAGTATCTGCGCGACCACCAGCCTCCGACGCTGATCGTCTGGGGGCCGCAGGACGGCTACATGCCGGAAAAATCCGCGCGCGCCTATCTGCGTGATCTGCCGAAGGCGGAACTGCATCTGCTCGATGGCGGCCATTGGCTGCTGGAGACCAACCTCGACGAGGTTGTGCCGCTGATCCGCGGCTTCATGGGCCGGTTCCTCGCCGCCTGAAATCGTCCCGTCCCGGAGAAGTGGAGTTCCCGAACTGATGCGTTGGCTTTTTATTGCGGTTTTGTTGATCCTGGTCGGCTGTGTTCTGAGTATCGTCTGGATGAACGATCCTGGCCAATGGCCCCAGAGCGACAGTCGGCTCGACCCTGCCGACCCTTCCCATGCCAACCTCTTGCGGGGAGCTCCACCGCCACGAAATCCGTGAGTGAGGCAGGCAGAGTTCGCGTCCTGCCGCGATCTTACTTCGACCGTGCCGGCCTGCGATGGAACTTGTTCCGCAGGAAAGCGGATGTGCGATAGGTCACGCCGGCCGGGCGTTCCGGATCGGCCATGTCGGATTCTGCCATGAGTTCTTCGGCCGGCGTGAGTTCGCGAACCGGGACCGGGCGCAGGCCGCGGCCCTTGTCACGGTTCAGGAGGTCGATGGCGCCGATGACTGACCCATGCGCCTGCTTCAGTCCGTTTTGAACATCCTCTCGCGAGCAGCCGAGATGTTCGGAGAGCAGCGCATCACGTTCCTCCATGATCTTTCGGCGAAGCTCCGGCTGGTCTTCCCCGGCCTCCAGAATGAGGTCGCATTCCGTATCGTAACCCATTGAGCGATTGTTGAGATTTGCCGAGCCGATCTTGAGGACATGGTCATCCGCGATCATCAGTTTTGCGTGCACATAGATCGGTGTGCCGGCGTCGTTCACCGGATAGTATATGCGGAATCGTTTGTGGGTATCGGCTTCCTGGACGAGCTTCATGAGCCTTACCCGGGCCGAATCCATCGCCTTGGCTTCCAGCCAGCCCTCCGCTCCGGCCGGATTGATGAGCACGATTTCCGGCCCGTCCCGTTCGCGGAGGCGCCCGGCGATGGCCTCGGCGATGCGGCGGGAAGCAAAATACTGGCTTTCCACATAGAGGGTCTTTTTCGCCGCGGCGATGATCGCGAGCGTTGCGGTCTCTATTTCGGTCACCTGCTTCCGCTCGAGATATTCCGGGGCGGTGCGTGCTATGCCGACGTCGATATCTTTGTATTCGGCATTAAGATCCTCCGGCCACGGGTCGCTTTCCACCACATGGCGTTCGAGTATTTCTCCGGTTGCCGTCTTCCAGCGTTCGCGGGCAAGCTCTCCAAGGGCCGCCGCCAGCGGACCGGAGCAACAACTCGTCGCGTCGTGCCACGGCGCTTCCGCAAAGCCCATGGGAGAACGCCGAGCCGGATCGCCCTCGCGATGTTCCCGCGTATCCCATCGGCCCGCCGTCATGTCGATGCCACCGCAGAAGGCAAGGCGGTCATCGACGACCAGCAGCTTCATGTGATGGGCCGACGTCAGCGGATGCGCGGCATCGAGCTTCAGATGGATGCGGTCGCTGAAAAGCCAGCGAAGAATGTAGAAGGGTGTCTCGCCGCGTGTCAGCGAAGCCAGAAGGCCCACGTCCCATTTGAGGATCCGGATGTCGATCTTGTCGTTCTTCTTGGCAAGCGCGTTGAGAAAGCGCCCCAGCTTGTCCGGCCGCTGTGCATCTTTTCTTCCCGGCTCCAACTCGATGCGCGTATCGAAGTCCCAGCCGATCAGGTAGATCGAGCGCTTCGCCTTGAGCATCGCCTGCTTGGCATAGTGAAAGAAATCGGCGGCGTCGATGATGACCGAAAGCCGCTCGGCCCGGGCAATCCGCCAGCAGCTTTCGCCCTCTGCCAACAAGGAGATCATGTCCAGCCAGCCTCGTTCCTGCCACGTCTCGCCGGCGTCGTGACTGCCTTGACGCGCGGCGGAGCGGGAACGCATCACCGGCCCCGGAGTTCCCTGCCGCGTCCCTCCCCAAATCGCATGATTTTTTGTGATGCATCCATTCTCTGCGATGCTGGCAATCGGAAAAGCTTTGCAAGTTCAATGGGCTGGCATGAGGATACAGTTCCCCGGCCATGGTCGGTCGGCAAATTTCTCCTTGACCTTCCCGGTGGCTCGGGACTTCACTCGGCGCGCAATTCGAAGAACGTCAAGGAGAATGCCAATGGCCGTCGATACATCCGCCCGCACCAGCACCTGGACCTTTGTGGATGGCGAGTGGCTCGAGGGTAATCCGAAGCTGATCGGCCCGACGTCGCACGCCATGTGGCTCGGCTCGACGGTCTTCGATGGCGCCCGCTGGTTCGACGGCATCGCGCCCGATCTCGACCTGCATTGCCAGCGCGTCAACCGCTCGGCCAGGAACATGGGCATGAAGCCGGTGGTGAAGGCGGAGGAAATCGAGGCGCTCGCCTGGGAGGGCGTGAAGAAGTTCGACGGCAGGACCGCGATCTACATCAAGCCGATGTATTGGAGCGAGCATGGCATGCCCTTCAGCGTCGTCACGGCGGACCCGGAATCCACCCGTTTCGCACTCTGCCTCTTCGAAGCGCCGATGCACACCGCAAAGCCGTCTTCGCTTACCGTTTCGCCCTATCGCCGCCCCAACCCGGAAGCGGCGATGACCGCCGCCAAGACCGGCAGCCTCTACCCCAACAGCGGCCGCATGATCCTGGACGCCCGCAACCGCGGTTTCGACAATGCGCTCGCCCGCGACATGAACGGCAATGTCGCCGAGACCGCCTCCTCGAACATCTTCATGGTCAAGGACGGCGTGGTGATGACGCCGGTCGCCAACGGCACCTTCCTTGCCGGCATCACCCGTTCGCGCGTCATCGGCCTTTTGCGTCAGGCAGGCTTCGACGTCCGCGAAACGACGCTGACGGTCGACGACTTCATGGATGCCGACGAGATCTTCACCTCGGGCAACTATTCCAAGATCGTCCCGGTCAACAAGTTCGAGGATCGCCAGCTGCAGGAAGGTCCCGTCGCCCGCAAGGCGCTGGAAGTCTATATGGACTGGGCCCGTTCCACGAGCGGCGACGACGTCTGAGGTCTGGGACGGCGGCGGGTTTTAAGGAGCGTTGCCGTCTTCACTTTCAACCGCGTCCGGCCATTCGCGCGCGCCATATTGGACGAATAACACTTCGATCTGGTTTTCCATCACACGATAGGCAACGATGTAGGGTGTGCCGACAATGACGAGTTCGCGTGTCCCCTGGATTTCACCGGGCCTGCCGATGAAGGGATTGGACGACAAAAGCAGCTTTGTCTTGGAGTGGATGTCGTCGATCGTACGTGCAGCGGCACGTGGATTACGCTCGGCGATATAATCGCCGATACTCGTTAGCTCCCGAAGGTAGCGTCTGGTGAAAACGATGCGCACGTCTGCCTAGGCCGGACCGTATCTGTTCAACACGGCAGCGATTTCCTCTTCCGTCGCGAATACGCCGTTTTCCGCTTCGGAAAGCCCGGCTTCTACGCCCGCAACCCATTTCTCCTGCCAGGCAAGTGACCGCCCGTGCGCCAGGGCATCTTCGATAATCTGTCCGCGTGTCAGCTTGGAGCGCGCTGCAAGTCGATCGATGCGGCGGCTCAGGTCCTCAGAGATGTCTGCGCTGTTTTCCATTACGTCAATCTGCCATATCCCGGCGCTTGCCGCCAGACCGGTTCACTCCACCCGCGGTCCTGCCATCCCGCTTTCTCCCTCAGAAGAGCCGGATCGCGGCCGTGCCGATGATGATGAGCGACACCGCGATCATCAGCGGCTTCACCGGTAGTCTCCGGACGATCAGCGCGCCGAGCGGGGCGGCAAGAACGCCGCCGATGATAAGGCCGACGGCCGAGGACAGCTCCGACCAGCCGAGCGCCAGAATGAAGGTCAGCGAGATCACCGTCGTCACGGCGAATTCGGTGAGGTTGGTCGAACCGATGACCTTCTTCGGATCGTGACCGCGGCCGAGCAGGCTGCTGGTCACGATCGGCCCCCACCCACCGCCGCCCATGGCATCCAGCACGCCGCCCCCGGCACCGACAAATGGCACGATCCAGTCGCGCACGTCCCTCGGCCATTTCGGCTGGAAAGCCTTGTAGAGGATGAAGAGGCCGATCGCGATCAGATAGGCCGAGACGAAGGGCTCGATCGCCTTGCCGTCGATATTGGAGAGCAAATAGGCGCCGATCGCTCCGCCGAGCATGCCGGCCGGCGCCAGCCGCCCAACCAGTCTCCAGTCGACATTGCGGTGGTAGAGATGCGAGAGCCCGGACGCGGCGGTGGTGAAGCACTCGGTGACATGCGTCATCGCGCTTGCCACGGCAGGCGGCACGCCGACAGCCAGCAGGCTGGTGGTGGTCAGCACCCCGAATGCCATGCCGAGCGCGCCGTCGACGATCTGCGCCAGGAAGCCGATCACAATGAAAATCAGGAAGTCGGACGCCAGAAAGTCGAGTGACATGCAGCCTCCTTTTTGCCGCTGGCTGTCGCTCTCAATTCGTGGATGCGATCAAAGGTTCCCGCTTGGCGGGATCGGCATCCGGCCACTCCTCACCTCGGCAGCGTCACCTTCAGCACATCCGGTCCGAGTTCGCTGCCGAGTTCGACCGCCTTGGTCTGCTTGTCCATGACGCAGATATGGCTGATCTGAACCTTGGCGCCCTTCGCCTTTCCGGTGACGATGGCGAGCCCGAATTTTTCGCTGCCGAAGGGGTCGACGACCACTTTCGGCGCCTCGATCATGCCCTTGGCGGCTGCCAGGCATTTCTGTTCCACGTCCCTGGCGAATTCTTTCCATGCATCGTCCGAGGAGGCGTGGGCAGCGGCAAGGCCGGCCGCGGTCACGAGGGCGGCAAGAGCAAATTGGGACTTCATGGCGAGCGCTCCGAATCGGTGATGTAGCCCTTTTCTTTTAAGTCCGAAATTCCGCAAGGTCTTGGCTCGATCGGCTTGATTTTTGGCAGTTTCACCGTTGCCTCTTGCCCAGTGCGCACCTATGTTCCCGCACGACGTCTATTCAAGGTGTTTGCCGAAAAGGAGTAAGACAATGGCTTTCGAACTTCCCGAACTCCCATACGACTACGAAGCGCTTTCGCCCTACATGTCGAAGGAGACGCTGGAATTCCACCACGACAAGCACCACAAGGCCTATGTGGACACGGGCAACAAGCTCGCGGCCGAAGCCGGCCTGGGCGACCTTTCGGTCGAGGAAGTCGTGAAGAAGTCCTTCGGCACCCACCAGACCCTCTTCAACAACGCAGCCCAGCACTACAACCACATCCATTTCTGGAAGTGGATGAAGAAGGGCGGCGGCGGCACCTCGCTGCCGGGCAAGCTGCAGGCTGCGATCGACAGCGATCTCGGCGGCTACGACAAGTTCAAGGCCGATCTCATCGCCGCCGGCACGACGCAGTTCGGCTCCGGCTGGGCCTGGGTTTCCGTCAAGGACGGCAAGCTCGTGATTTCCAAGACCCCGAACGGCGAAAACCCGCTCGTTCATGGCGCCGAGCCGATCCTCGGCGTCGACGTCTGGGAACACTCCTATTACATCGACTACCGCAATGCCCGCCCGAAGTATCTCGAAGCCTTCGTCGACAACCTGATCAACTGGGATTACGTGCTCGAGCGCTACGAAGCGGCAGCGAAGTAATTTTCGCTCGCAACTGAAAATTTAGAGGCCTCAGCCGATGGCTGGGGCTTTTTTGCTTTCGGATTCCGTAAAGCCAAAATAGCGAATGCTCAGCTTTTTTCTGAAAGCCTGGGGATTGGCTGGCTTCCCGCTCCAGACCGTGAAAACCGTCCCGCCAGGAACAGCCAGAGAATAACGAACACGGGCATCGGCAGGAGCGATCTGAGCGCCAGCCATTGCTCCGTCGGCAGCATAAGGCCGATGACGCTGACAAGCACGATGAACGCACTTCCGGCGAAAAGCGTCAGATAGGCCTGCTGCCATTGAGCGACGGGGACCGGCGATCGCGTCTCGAGCATGAGGCGTTGTGCAACTCCACGAAGCCGTGCAAGCAGCAGGAAGAGGATAGCTGCCGGCAGGAAGGCCAGCGCCATCCGTGTCCTGACGGAAGAATCCGTCTGCTCGAACGAGGCGTATGCCAGAAGTCCGAGGTTATAGGTAATAATGGCATTGACGACGAGGATGACAAAGGATCGCCAGAATAGCGCCCACAGAATGCGCAGATAGCTTGCCAAGCCAGATACCCCAAAATTTTCCGACATTCGCCGCCAGGTGCGACGTGCCTGTCACAAAAGCATGACTTTGCTGCAGTTATTGCAGTGTGTCGGATCGTCAATGGCGATTGACGCGGCGTTATTGTGCAACGCATAACCTCGTTGCCCGCCCTTCACGCCATCCGCGATTTGTGGTTCCGCCCTATGCTCCAAGAAAAACCTCTCCTCCGCTTCGGCGTCATCGCCGATCCGCAATATGCCGATGCCGAGCCTTGGGCGGAACTCGACCGCTACTACCGCAACAGCGTGGCGAAGCTGCAGGAAGCCGTCGGCATTCTGAACGTCGAGGATCTGTCCTTCGTGGTGACGCTCGGCGATCTCATCGATCGCGACTGGGAAAACTACGATGCGATCCTTTCCGTCTACGAGGGGCTGCGCCACGAAAGTTTTCTTCTGCCCGGAAATCACGATTTCTTCCTGTCGCCGGAGCGGCTGGACGATGTGCACGCGCGGCTCGGCATGCCGTCCCGCTGGCATGATTTTTCCCGCGGGGGGCTCCGTTTCGTGGTAATCGACGGCAACGAGATCAGCCTGTTTTCGACGCCGGGCGGTCACCCGCGCCACGCGCTGGCGCAGCAGCAGCTGGAGGCTTTGCAGGCCGCGGGCGCCATCAACGCCAAGGAATGGAATGGCGGCATCGGCGAAGAACAATTCGCCTGGCTGGAAGACACGCTGGAACGCGCCAGGGCTGCGGGCGAAAAGGTCGTGGTCACGGGGCACTATCCGCTCTATCCGGCCAACGAACATAACCTCTGGGGCCACGAACAACTGACAAGTCTCTTCGCCCGTTCGGGCAATGTCATTGCCTATCTGAACGGCCACAACCATGCCGGCAATCTCGGCCGCGACGGCACGACCTGGTACGTCAATTTCAAGGGCATGGTCGATACCGAGGCGGAAAACGCCTTCGCCGTCGTCGAAATCTTCCCCGACCGCATGGAAATCATCGGCCACGGACGCGAGGAAAGCCGCACGCTTCCTTTCTAGGCACGTTTTGCCTTCTAGGGATGCGTGTCCCGCGCCGCCCAGGATAGCCCGCGTTTGAGGATGGTGCGCATATGCGGATGTTCGAACTCTGCCGCCACATGGCCGAGGGCGGAATAAAAGACCCGTCCCCGGCCGAAATACCGCTTGAAGACGACGGGCATCACCACGTTCCGCACCGCCTCGTCATATTCGCCCGAGAAGGTCGTGGTCGCCAGGATTTCCACCGACGGATCATAATGCAGGTAATACTGCTCCGATCGGTAGTTGAAATCCGGAATGCCCTGCATCAGCGGGTCGTTCGGCCTGGTGATGTTGACGCGGTAATCGATGATATTGCCGGGATGCGAAACCCAGGTCACGCCGGCCACGTAATGAAATGCCGGGCTTTCCTTGAAGGAGGTCGCCAGCGCGCAGTGATGGCCGCCGAGCCCAAGCCCGCCGCGCACCGCTTCGACAAGAGCCTTGGCATGCGTCTTTTCAATCGTCTCGCCGGTGACGATCGGCACCAGAAGATCGGCTTCGGCGATATGCGGAGAGCCGAAAATCCCGAGATCGCCGGTGATATCCACCGAAAAACCGGCTTCGCCGAGCATCTCTCCGACGATCCCGGCGCATTCCTCCGGCTCGTGGGTTCTCGATCCTCCCCAGACGATGATCGCCTTGCGCATTGATCCGCTCCCGTGGCTGGCTGTTCCCGATGATGCGGGCGCAACATAGGGGTAAAGCTATCGCCTGTCAGGCCGGCATTGTCAGAGGGCCGAAGCCGCCCAACCCTCAACCCACAAGGCTCGGAGTTTCTCCCCTTCGCCGCGGAAAAAGTCGTCCGCCGGCCCGCAATGCTCCACGCGGTCGGCGCGAAAATTGCGGATAGCCTCCCGAAGCTCGCACCAGGCGACGATATTGGCCGTCTGCGAATAATAGATGAGCGCGATCGGCCGGATCGTCCGCTCCGTCGCCCGGCCCAACTCGTCGCGGTAGTCGAGCGCCAGCTTCTGCTCGTCGCGAATCGCGCGGCGCACCATGGCAAGGTCGACCGCTTCCGGTACCGGCGCCGGCGAACCCCAGGCATGCAGCGCATTGTCGGAAAACAGGCCCGCCAGCGGGGGCGGCACGACGCCCGCGATCTTGCGATTCACCTGTTTTGCCGCCTGTTTGAGCCCGGTATCGCCGGTGCGCTCCAGAAGCGCCAGCGCCAGCACGATCGCCTCCGTCTCCTCGATCGACAGCATCAGGGGCGGCAGGGTGAAGCCCGGCCGAAGGATATAGCCGATGCCGCGCCCGCCCTCGATCGGCACCCGCATGGCCTGAAGCGCTGCGATATCCCGGTAGATGGAGCGCGCCGTCACCTCGAGCTGCACGGCAATTTCGGCCGCCGTCACCGGCTTTCTGGCGAGCCGCAGAATCTGGATGATCTCGAAGAGGCGCGAGGCCTTGCGCATGCTTTTTCTCACCGCCGAAACGACCGCAACTGACAGAACGCTGTCAGTTGGTCTGCCGTATAGGACTTCATATCCGGTTGAAAAACAAGGCTCTCCCTTTCAGGGGGCCGCAAGTGCTACAAGAGAAACTGACATGACCTATACGGAAAACCTCTGGCTCTTCTTCACCCTTCTCTTCGGCATCATCGTCGTGCCGGGCATGGACATGATCTTCGTGCTCGCCAACGCGCTGACCCGCGGCCGAACCGCAGGTCTTGCCGCCACTGCCGGCATCATGCTGGGCGGGTTGGTGCATTCGCTTTATGGCGCGATCGGCGTCGGGCTGCTGGCAAGCCTGATGCCGGTGCTGTTCAGGCCGCTCCTCATCGTCGGGGCGCTCTATATGGCCTGGATCGGCATCAGCCTGATCCGCAGTTCCATCACCGTCGACCACGTGGGGCCCGCCGACACCCGCTCCAACTGGGAGGCGTTCAGGCGCGGCGCCGTCACCTGTCTCATCAATCCCAAGGCCTATCTCTTCATGCTCGCGGTTTATCCGCAGTTTCTGAGGCCGGATTTCGGGCCTCTCGCGCCGCAGGCTGCGGTCATGGCGGCGATGACGGCGGCAACCCAGCTTGCAATCTACGGCGGGCTTGCGGTGGCGGCGGGGCGGGCACGAACGCTTCTCGTCGGCAACAGCAATGCTACCATCTGGGTCGGACGGATCGCCGGTCTGCTGCTGCTCGGCGTCTCGCTGCTCACCCTGTGGGAGGGGGTGAAGGGGTGATATCGGCATGGCCCGAAATCGGGCGAACGCGCGGGCAGGGGCAGCCAGGCTAGAGATTTGATTCCTAAGACAATCTCACTGTTTTGTTACTTCATTGTCATCGGCTGGGACGTCATGGTGCGGCGCATCATCGAGATCGCCCGGATTCGATGCCAAAGAGGAGAATGCTTTATGCGCCTTAAGTCCATAGCCCTGGCGGCCGTTGTCGGCTGTCTTGGTTTGTCCGTTGCCGTTGCTCAGGAGGGACCTCAGGTTCAGCGCCAGAGCCAGATGAAAGCCGTCGGTGGTGCTCTCGGCGCGCTCGGTGGCATCGCCAAGGGCGAAAAGCCCTACGAGGCCGCGACGGTAACTGCCGCTCTCACCACCATCAGCACGACAATGAAGGCTTTTCCCAATCAGTTTCCGGCAGGGACAGAATCCGGTTCGGATTCGGAAGCTGCTCCGGCTGTCTGGCAGAACCCGAAGGACTTCCACGCCAAGGCGGAAAAGCTTGCTGCCGAAGCGGACAAGCTGCTCGCCGCCGTCCCGGCCGATCAGGCAGGCGTCGGCGCTGCGATGAAAACGCTCGGCGGCACCTGCGGCGACTGTCATCAGACCTACCGCATGAAGAAGTAGCGGCCATGCGCGGGAGCGGGCGGCTGTTTTTCCGCTCCCGCCTTCCTGTAGGCCGTCCGTCGCAGAACGTTGAATATTATCACTGCCTTGTTACTTCCTCCCGTCGAGCACCCATCGCATCGTGAGCCGTTGTCAACACACCGGCCCTGCCGGCTCATGGGAGGAATGTGCACATGCAGTTGAGGTCTTATGCCATTGCGGCGGCTGCCGCGTGTCTCTGTCTGTCCGCAGCGTTTGCGCAGGAGGGGCCGATCGCCACCCGGCAGGCGCTGATGAAGGGGAACGGACAGTCGGCCGGCGCACTGGGTGCGATCGCCAAGGGCGAGAAGCCATACGATGCGACGGTGGTGAAGACGGCGCTGACGACGATCAGCACCAATATCAAAGCCTTTCCGGAACAATTCCCCGCCGGCTCCGATGCGGGAAAAACCAAGGCTTTGCCGATAATCTGGGAAAAGCCGGATGACTTCCGCGCCCTGGCGACAAAACTCGGGTCCGAGGCCGACGCCTTGCTCGCCACCCTGCCGGCGGACAAGGCCGGTGTGGCGGCGGCATTGGGACGGCTCGGGCCGATCTGTTCCGACTGTCACAAGACGTACCGGGCTCCCATGAACTGATCGGTGGGACCGGAAGCCGGCGGCTATCCGCCGCCGGCCTTTCAGGAATATTGAAGGAGAAGAGCATGGCGTCTCGGTGGGCGAAAGTCTTGGGTGCCGGCGCGGTCATCGTTGCAATCGGCGCCGGGATAGCCTGGGCGCTGACAAAGCCCGATCCGCATCCGGAAAGCTATTGGGCCAATCTCGGAGAACCGGATCTCGGCAACGGCGAGCAGCTGTTCTGGGCTGGCGGCTGCGCAGGCTGTCACGCGGCAAAAGGGGCTCAGGGCGATGCCTTGAAGGTGATGTCGGGCGGACGCGCGCTGCCGAGCCCCTTCGGCACCTTCCATATCCCGAATATTTCGCCCGATCCGTATGCAGGCATCGGCAACTGGACGCTCGCGCAATTCGGCAATGCCATGACCCGTGGCGTCGGTCCGAACGGCGAACATCTCTATCCGTCCTTCCCCTACGGCTCCTATGCCCGCCTTTCGGCAAAAGATGTCAACGATCTGTTCGGCTATCTGAAGACGCTGCCGGCAAACTCCAACATCGCCCCGCCGCACGAGCTCGGTTTCCCCTACAATATCCGCCTTGGCGTGGGTGTCTGGAAATATCTCTATTTCAACGATCAGCCGCGCGTCGAGCTCGCTTCGGCCGACGAAAAGGTGAAGCGCGGTCAGTTCCTCGTGGAAGGGCCTGGCCATTGTGGCGAATGTCATACGCCGCGCGATCCCATGGGTGGCTTCCAGCCCGACCGTTGGCTGGCCGGCGGTCCCAATCCCGAAGGCAAGGGCAGCATCCCCAATATCACCCCGGGGTCGAAGGATGTCGGTTCCTGGAGCGAGGGCGACATTGCCAATTATCTCGAAACCGGCTTCACGCCTGATTTCGACAGCGCCGGCGGCTCCATGGTCGAGGTCCAGCAGAACGTCGCGCACTTGCCGAAGAGCGATCTGGAGGCAATCGCCGCTTATCTGAAGGCGGTGCCGGGGCGGTAGTTGTGCTTGCAAAGGCATCCTTGTGTGCTACATTTATAGCACACAAGGATCCCTTTGCATGACTATTACCACCAAGATCAGGCGCCAAGGCGGTGCTGCGGTCGTCACGATCCCGCCGGCGGTTTTGAAGATGATGCAGGTTGAGATCGGCGATCAGCTTTCTCTTGCTGTTGCCAATCAAGAGCTTGTCGTCCGCCCCGTCAAAAGCAAAAAGCGTTACAAGTTGAGCGAGCTGCTTCAAGGGCAGGAGATCATTTCCGGATTGAATGCGGAATTGGCCTGGGCGATGGAAGGGGATCCCGTAGGACATGAAGTTTCATGATGGTTCGGAGCAACGTTCCGAACCGTGGTGATGTCTTCTGGGTAGATCCCAATCCCGTTGCCGGGCGCGAGATGAAGGACAGGCATCGTTTCGTTGTTATCACGCCGCGCGAAATCAACATGCTGGGCGTGAGCATGACGGTGCCGATCACGAGTGGCGGCGCTTTCACACGCAGTGCGGGTCTCTCGGTACCGATTTCGGGACATGATACGACCGGGGTTGCGGTCTGCAACCAGGTCCGCAGCTTCGACATACCGGCACGTGTTCAGCAAAAGACGGCGCGCTATATTGAAACGCTGGACAAGTCGACCATCGATGAGATTGTCGCTCGGGTCGTAAGCGCCATCGACCCCGCGCCGGAGCAGGAGTGAAGCCGAGCATATTATCTGGCCAAGGCCGCCGGATAAGCCCTGGCCAAATCCGTTTCAGGCCAGCGCCTGCATATAGCGCATGCCGGTCACCGGGCGCGGCTTGAAATCCATGTGCTCGTAGAAGCGGTGTGCCGCGAAGTTGCCGGTCGCGGCGCTGACCGAAAGGTAGTCGCAGCCGGCGGATTTAGCGGTTTCCCGGGCGCGGGCGACGAGATGCTGGCCGATGCCGTGGCCGCGATGGCCGTCACGCACGAAGAGATGGTGGAGGTCCATGCCGCGTGTGCCTTCCTGGGCTCTGTAGAGCGGCACGAGGATGGCGTAACCGATCAGCCCCGAGCCGGTATCGGCAACAAGCGCGGTGATCCAGGGCATGGGACCGAACAGATCGCGTTCCAGCTTTTCAGACGTGATGGCGGCGGGGTCGTTGTGATGGGCGGCGAGAGCCGCGATCATCTCGTTGAGTTCGGGCAGGTCGCGCGGCTTGGCGTTGCGGATGGTCACAACGGGCGGTCTAAGCAGTGAAATTTCGGTATCTTCAGTCATTTCCGGCATCCTTTTTCGGTCTTGTGTAGCCGTCAGGTGCCGTTTCTCATGAACAAAGCCGCCTGACGGCGGCTTGTTGACATGATGATCTGTCGAGCCGCCCCTTAGAGGTAGGCCCAAAAATACGAGCAGGCGGTGGTCGTGCGCGTCTTGATCATGGGGTGTTGAATGCTCCCGATCGCGGAACTTGTCAAGTGTCCTCGGGCGAAAGGATGCTCGGCAAAAACAGCACCGACCAGCCGTCCAAAGGCGACGAGAGACTAGCTTTCAATCTTGTCGTTGCAGAGTGGTTTTGATGGGGTATATTACATCAGAGGCTGCGGGGCGGCGGATGGCAAAAGCGGTACTGATTCAAAGGAGGCGCAGTTATCTCCGAGAAAACGTATTTGTGGAAATTACTGTCTGGAACGTGCCGGTTTCGCTACGCGGAAGCGCGCACGAATTTAAATACAGCATGGCTCTGGTTGCGGATGGCGATTGTGTGCTGCGCTACGACAATGAGGCGGGCAAGGGGGACCATCGACATTTCGGAGCTGAGGAAACACCTTACGCATTCCGTGGTGTGGAGCAATTACTTGCGGATTTCAGCGCCGATGTAAGAGGATGGCTGCGTGGCAACCCTGAAGGTTAAGATCGAGACATTCGAGCAGTCCATGGCTTCAGTCGTGGAGGCCGTCAAGGCGACGGAAGTCGGCATTCGGAAAGCTGCCGAAAACGTCCTGTCCTTTCCGTCCTGGGAAGCCCTCCACCGTGTCCTGGCACCCAAGAGGCTAGAGATCGTCCAGGCGATGACGGGCCAAGGGCCTTTGAGCATCCGCGAGGTAGCCCGCCGTGTTGGGCGGGATTTCAAGGGCGTTCACACCGATGTTGAGATGCTGCTTGGCAGCGGCGTCATCGACAAAGCTGAAAACGGCGGTGTTGTGTTTCCCTATGACCGTATCCACTTGGAATTCGACATCGAGGCCGCAGCCTGAATAAGACGCCTTAAGGCTCAGCGCCTTGCGATGACAGGCCCTTGAACTCGCCTCTAGCCCGCCGTCAATGTTCTCCCTCGCAGAGTCCGTGATCCGACAGGGCGCGGATCACGTAACATTCTTCGATCGAATGGCCGCCGTCGCAATGGGAGACGATCCGGTCGAGTTCCTGCTCGAGCTTCCTCAGTCTCGCGATCTTCTCGCGCACCGCCGCAAGATGTTCGGCCGCGATCCTGTCGGCATCGGCGCAGGGCTGCTGCGAATGTTCGCTCAACCTGATGAGTTCGCGGATCGCCGGAATGTCGAGGCCGAGATCGCGCGCATGGCGGATGAAGGCGAGCCGCTCGAGATCGCTTCTTTCGTAACGCCGCTGATTGCCTTCCGAACGTTCGGCAGCTTTCAACAGGCCCATCTGCTCATAATAGCGAATGGTCGGCACCTTTACCCCGGTGCGCTTTGACAGACTGCCGATCGACAGCATGGGCGAAATTTCCTCTTGAAGCTCTAGTGACTGTAGGAATTATCTAGGTGATCACCGGACAAGGCGCAAGCGAGAGGTGACGTGATGGATACGAGCTGCAACCACTGCCACGGCAGGTTCCACGAATTTTCCAGGGGTCATATCCGGGCCTTCTGGGCGCTCGTCGCCATCGCAGCCGGCTTCTGGCTGATCTTGGCGATGGAGGTCCTCCGGCGCTCGCGGGAAGAGCGGAGGCCGGGGGATAATCCGGAACGCGGCAGCTTCTTCTTAAACGGCGCGGATGATGCTCATCCGCGATAGGCGGACATGGCCCGTTTGCATCCCGGCTCCATTCCATATAGCCTACCCCCCTATACTAATTGGAGCCGCTCATGACGCATACCATTCGGGAGAAGACAAAGCTTCTGGCGCGGGTGCGTCGGCTGAAGGGGCAGATGGAGGCGGTCGAACGGGCGCTGGAGGCGGAAGCGCCTTGCGGCGAGGTGTTGCGGCAGCTTGCCTCGATTCGCGGCGCGCTCGCCGGGCTGACAGGCGAGGTGATGGAAGATCATCTCCATGAGCATGTTCTGCATGCCGCAGATGAGAAGCAGAGGGCGCAGGCGGCGGACGAACTCGCCGAGGCGCTCAGAACCTATATCCGCTAACGGGTTCGACACCGAAAGGGAGAAATGGAATGGCTCATTCCGTCGAGGAGCTGAAGCACGACCACGTATTTCTCGGCGCCGATCACGAGCGCAACGAACGCAAGGTCTGGCTGGTGATTGCGCTGACGGCAACGATGATGGTCGCGGAGATCGTCGCCGGTTCGATCTTCGGTTCGATGGCGCTGACGGCCGACGGCTGGCATATGTCGACCCATGCGGGCGCCATGCTGATCTCGGCGCTCGCCTATCTTTACGCCCGTCGTCAGGTCCGCAATCCGCGCTATACGTTCGGGACGGGCAAGCTCGGCGATCTCGCCGGGTTTGCGAGCGCCATCGTGCTGGCGCTGGTCGCCCTTCTGATTGCCTGGGAAAGCGCCATCCGTCTCGCCCGTCCCGTCCCGATCGATTTCGACCAGGCGATTCTGGTCGCCGTCCTGGGGCTCGGTGTCAATCTCGCGAGCGCCTGGCTTCTACGGGAGGATCACCATCATTCTCACCGTGGCGCTCACGCCATCCACGAGCACGAAGGCAGCCATCATCAGCATCATCACGGGCACGACCACGGCCATCACGCGGAGGATCACAATCTGCGTGCGGCCTACCTGCACGTGCTGGCCGATGCGCTGACCTCGGTGCTGGCGATCCTGGCGCTGATCCTCGGGCGCATCTACGGCTGGAATGCGCTCGATCCGCTGATGGGTATTGTCGGCGGTCTGGTGATCGCGCGCTGGTCCTTTGGGCTGATCCGCGTCACGGCCGGCGTGCTGCTTGATGCGCGGCCGGACGACGATGACCTCGCCGGCGAAATCCGCCGGACTGTGGAAACGGAGGAGGATAGGATTGCCGACCTGCATGTCTGGCAGGTGGGGCCGGGGCACCATGCGGCGATCGTTGCCCTGATAACGCCAAAACCCCGGCCGCCTTCCTTCTACAAGGAAAAGCTCCGAGCGATCGCGACCCTGTCGCATGTCACGGTGGAGGTGACGCCGGCGGATGCGGCATAAGCAATTCCAGGAAAAGTGGGAACCGGTTTTCCGTCCGGAATTGCGCCGAGACTTTAGGGGAATTCCAGGAAAAGTGGGAACCGGTTTTCCGTCCGGAATTGCATCAGTCGTTGAAGGTCAGGAGTATCAGGTGAATTCCTGGTAGATGCCTTCCACCCAGTCCTGCGGAATGGCCGGCATCGGCTGTTCGGCTGCGGCATCGCCGGTTTCCATGACCCAGAGGGCATTGGCGAGCGACGACGAAAGCAGCGTGCTGCTGCCGGTCAGCGCGTTGGGAGAGCGCTGGATGGACAGCGTCTCGCGCTGGGGCGCTTCTTCCGTCTTCCGGTCCACCTCCGGCGTCCGGTTGGGATAATAATAGCCGCTGAGGCCGCTATCGATCTTCATGGCAAACACGCCCGTGTTCAGAATGGTTAACGAAGGGTTAACGACTGAAGCTTGCGCGAGGCTTGCGGCGGGTGTTTTGGGTTGACGAGGGACTCTTGACAAAAAACGTGGCCGGCCCGTGCTTCGCGGCGGTTCCTTATATGTTCATGCCGCGGCGAAATCTGTCGATGATCGCGGTCGTCAGCCGCTGATTGTTCCGATACCAGCTGTCTTCGGTGAAGAAGACCGGTTCGTCCGGGGCCCAGCCGCTCATGGTGAAATCGCTCTGGCGGGAGAAGAAGGCGATGAACTCTTCCTTCGTTGCCCATGTGGCGATGGCCGCGTCCGGAAAATGACCGTCCTGAATATCGCAAAGGATAATGCCGGCGTCCGTACGGATCAGTCCGTGGCCGCAGAAGTCGCGGTGGAATTGGTGGATCAGGCCTTCGCCGATTTTCGCCTGCTGCAGCTGGTCCCAGAGCTGCCGCGCCCTTTCCGCGCCGAGCGGCTTGCGGGACAGCCGGTCGCGCAGTTCTGCCGCGCGGCTATCCATCTCGTCTTCGCTGGCGTTGATGAGAGGGTAGGGCGGCCAGTCGGCACCCCTGTTCTTCCGCTGCCGCCATATGGACCAGGAAATCGTGCCGACGACATAGGCGATGATGGCGAAGCAGACGATGGGAATGATGATACCTGCCATCGTATCGCCTGCCTATTCCATCGCCCGCGCCATTTCGGCGAGCTTGCGGACGGTATTGAGATTGCGCGACGTGCCGGTTTTGAGTGCCGTCAATTTCAGCTTCGAGCGGCCCGAACCGTTCGGGTAGTGAACATAGATCTCACGGCCGGCGATAACCGCTTCCTCGCTATCAGGCGCGACCATCCCGTCGAGCGCCTTGGCCGGCGCCTTTTCCTGCAGGAAATGGATCAGCAGGAAGTTCGGCTTGGCATCGGGAAAGGGCGCATTCGCCGCGATCTCCTCAAGCTCCTCCGTCGTGCGCACCATGACGCCCGGCTTCCTGCCAAATTTCCTGCCGAGCGCCTCGTCGAGCTTGTCGGCGACGACCGCTTCCTTTTCATCGGAGCGGAACAGGACATTGCCGCTCTGAATATAGGTCCTGACGTCCTCGAACCCGAGATCCTCGCAGATCGCCTTGAGCTCGGTCATCGGCAGTGCCATCCCGGTAACATTCACCGCGCGCAGCAGAGCCACATAGACGGTCATCGTTTTCACCTCCCGGGAATGTAGCCCTCCCCTCTAAACCTTCCCCGCCACCTTGATGGCAAACGCATATTCGAAGGCGATTTCTTCCAGCCGCTGGAAGCGGCCGGACTTGCCGCCGTGACCTGCCGCCATATTGGTCTTCAAAAGATAGGGACCTGCCTCCGGTGCCGTTTCGCGCAGCTTCGCCACCCACTTGGTCGGCTCCCAATAGGTGACGCGCGGGTCGGTCAGGCCGGAAAGCGCCAGGATCGGCGGATAGGGCTTTGCGCCGACATTGTCGTAGGGCGAATAGGCGGCGATCCATTGATACTCGTCGAGCGACTCGATCGGGTTGCCCCATTCGGGCCATTCCGGGGGCGTCAGCGGCAGCGTGTCGTCGAGCATGGTGTTCAAGACGTCGACGAAGGGCACGGCGGCGATGATGCCGGCGAATTTTTCCGGCGCCATGTTGGCGATGGCACCCATCAGCATGCCGCCGGCCGAACCGCCCTCGGCGATGATCTTCGAGTAGGACGTGAACTTCTGTTGATGCAGATAGTCGGCAGCGGCGATGAAGTCTTTGAATGTGTTCTGCTTCTGCTCCATCTTGCCGCTTTCGTACCAGGCAAACCCCTTGTCCTTGCCGCCGCGGATATGGGCGATGGCGTAGACGAAGCCGCGGTCAGCGAGCGAGAGGTTGTTGGTGTTGAAGCCTGCGGGAATGGTGATGCCATAAGCGCCGTAGCCATAGAGCAGGCAGGGCGCCGAGCCGTCGAGCGGCGTGTCCTTGCGATAGAGCAGCGAAATAGGCACCAGTTCTCCGTCATGGGCCGGGGCCATCACCCGGCGCGTGACATAGTCGTCCGGATTGTGGCCGGAGGGCACTTCCTGGGTCTTCAGCAGCACCCGTTCGCGCGTCGCCATGTCGTAATCGAAGAGTTGGGAGGGCGTCGTCATCGAGGAATAGGAGAAGCGGATGACATTGGTGTCGTATTCCGCAGCACCCTGTAGCCCCAGCGAATAGGCCTCTTCCGCAAAGGCGATGGCGTGTTCCTCGCCGCTCTCCCGGTCGCGGATGATGATCTGCGGCAGGCCGTCCTTGCGCTGCAGCCAGACGAGGTGGCGGGCGAACGCCATATGGGAAATGATCAGCCGGCCGGGTTCGTGCGGCACGACCTCGGTCCAGTTCTCCTTGCCCGGCGCGTTGACGGGCGCCTCAACGATCTTGAAATCCTTCGCTTCGCCGTCATTGGTCAGGATGTAGAAGACGTCGCCGCCTTCCGTCATCGAATATTCCACGCCTTCCACCCGTTCGGCGACCAGCATCGGTTCGGCCGTCAGGTCGCTGGTCGAGAGAAGGCGGTATTCCGAGGTCTCGTGGTCGTGGATGTCGATATAGATGAAGTCGTCGAGTAGCGATCCGCCGACGCCCATGAAGAAGCCCGGATCCTCTTCCTCGTAGACCAGCCGGTCTTCCGATTGCGGCGTCCCCACGATGTGGTGAAAGACCTTGGAGGGCCGGTGGTTCTCGTCCTGAACGGTATAGAAGAAGCTCTTGCCATCGGGCGCCCAGACACCGCCTCCTGCCGTATTCTCGAGCACGTCCGAAAGGTCTTCGCCGGTCAAGAGATCGCGGATGCGGAGCGTGAAATATTCCGAACCCTTGTCGTCGTAACCCCAGATACCCTTGGCGTGATCCGTGGTGTGGTCGATGCCGGAGAGGCGGAAATAATCCTTGCCCTCGGCTTCCTTGTCGCCGTCGAGCAGGACCTGTTTGTCGCCGCCGTCACGGGGTGTGCGGAAATAATGCGGCTGTTCGCCGCCCGTCACGTAGAGCGTGCCGTAGGCGAAGGCGCCGTCTTTCATCGGCACAGAGGAATCGTCTTCCTTGATGCGGCCGCGCATCTCGGCAAACAGCACCTTCTGCAGGTCGGCCGTATCGCCCATGGCCGCTTCCATATAGGTGTTTTCGGCCTCCAGATGCCGGCGGATCTCCGGGTCCAGGATCGAGGGATCCTTGAACATCGCCTGCCAGTTGTCGGCACGGAACCAGGCATAGTCGTCCACGCGGGAAATGCCGTGGCGGGTGTCGGAGACCGGCTTCTTCGGCGCGACGGGGGCCGCGGGAAGATGGGCAAACGGCTTTTTCGGGGCGGTGTCCAAGGAAGCACTCCGGATTGTCTGAAAGGAGTGCCAGAGATAGGTGTCGCCTGGGCTGGAGGCAAGCGGGAAGGTAGGTGCGTTATTTCTTGTCGTGGCGCTTGGCGTCACGTTCGTTCTGCCAATAGACGAAAGCTGCAATCAACAGCAGCCCCACCATCGGGGTCAGAAGCAGCATAAGGTTCTCGATCATCTATTCAGCCTTTCAAGCACCTTCATCGCCGTTAAATGTAGCGTGACGCCAATAATAAAACAAGCAACGGGCGTGCCCAGAGCCACGGCGCTGGCTAGGCCGCCGTTACTTTCCCCGTAGATAAGACGGGTAATCGGTGTGAGAGTTCCCACGAGTATTGCCCCGATGCCGATATTGTTGAGAAACGTCGCGCGCAGCTTGATCTGTTCTTTCTCCGTATCCGAAAGCGCCTCTTCTGCCATTGATCCCGCTATCCCCAGTCCCGATCACATCACCCTATTTCCCGTTCTGGTAGGTGGTCAACGGGTCGTCCATCTCCTAGTTTCCGCGCCGTCCGAGTCAGATTGGATGGGAATGCCCATGAAAAAACACTGGTCGCTGGCAGCATTGTTCGTTCTTTCCGCCCTGCCGGCACATGCTCTCGACTCCCGTATCGCCAAGCAGCTCGACGCGCTTGCGCCTGACGAACGCCGGGAGCAGCGTTGCGATCTCGAAGCGATCGACCGCATCAAGAAAGACGCCGA
Organism: Neorhizobium alkalisoli; assembly: GCF_002968635.1. Classification (GTDB taxonomy): domain Bacteria; phylum Pseudomonadota; class Alphaproteobacteria; order Rhizobiales; family Rhizobiaceae; genus Neorhizobium; species Neorhizobium alkalisoli. The sequence goes on from NZ_PVBN01000001.1 coordinate 732,966, forward strand.
GGGTGAATACAAGCCCGACAAGGTGATCGCCTACACCTTTGCCGACCCGATCGAGACCGGCAACTTGATCCGCGCGCCCGGTGCCGTTTTCCGCAGCGGCGGCGATTGGTACCGCCTGAAGTACAAGTGCGAGACCGGCGAGGAAGGCCTGACGGTCATGTCCTTCGACTACAAGATCGGTTCGAAGGTGCCCCGCAACGAGTGGGAGCAGCATTACCTCTATGAATGAGATGGTCAGCCGGGCAGGTTGGGCGTCGTCTTGCGCTCCGGGAAAAGTTCGGAGAGCGTCGTCATCACGATGAGGGAGAGCGGCAATGCCAGCATGGCGCCGACCGCTCCCCACATCCAGGTCCAGAACAGGATGGCGATAAACACGACGAAGGGATTGATCTCCCATTGGCGGCCCATGATCGCAGGAAAGATCAGGTTCTCCATCACGAGGTGGACGGAAAAGAAGATGAAGGCCGGAATGAGCCCGACGAAGACCGCGTCGTGCGTGAGGATCCCGGCAATCGCGACCGAGAGGGTCATCAGCGTGATGCCGAGAAACGGAATGAAGCTGGAGAGAAACGCGAACATGCCCCACAGCATCGGCATGGCCAGCCCGCCGAAATAGGCGATCAGCGTCATCGACACGCCGAGCGCGAGATAGAGCACGCTGGCGGTCGCGAAATAATAACCCAGCACCTGATCGATCGAGTTCAGCACCCGGATCGCCATCAGCCGCTGACGCCGCGTCGGAAAAGCCAGGATGATCGTCCTCCTCAGCTTCAGTCTGCCGTAGAGGAAAAGCAAAAGCGCCGCGAAAAAGATCAACCCCTGGATGATCGCGGGCGTCAGGTTGGCGGTGATTACGCCCAGGATGTTGCTGGAGTTCTCGATCAGGGCCTGCATCGACATCGGCCCGGTCTCGAAGGTCGCCGGCGAGACGTTCAGCCAGTGCTGGCTTTCCAGGAAGGGCATGATGCGGTTGATCGTCCGCTCCATGAAGTTCGGGCCTTCCTTGATAAGGATGCTGACGGGTTCGGCCAGTGAATTGATAATCAGGAAAAGCACCGCGAAAACGAGCGTCGAGAGGATGAACGCGATCCCGAAACGCGGCACGCCCGCTTCCCCCAGACGGTCCGCCACACGCCCGAGGATCAGGCCGACCACGATGGCGAGCGTGACCGGGATCAGGATCATCGACATGTAGTGAAGGATGGCAAAGAATGCGATCCCGAAGATGCCGATCACCGCCCAGGCCATGGCTACATCGAGAGCCTCCCGGCCGAGCGGCGTATGCTCGGTCACATCTTCTTCTTCCGGATAGATGCCGACCGCTTCCTTGCGGTTGGTCGCAAGCTCCAAAGGTAGTTTTTTCGGCTTTGCGCCGCGCGCACCGAATATGGCCATGTTCCAGCGGTCCCCGTGATGCCTTTTAACGCGAAAGCGGCGCTCCGGTTCCGGAGCGCCGCCTTGCGGGGAAAACGCGGGAAAAACTTACGCTGCGAGCGTCAGGCCGATGCCCCAGGGGTCCTTCAGAGACCACCCTTCGGCGGTTTTCGTGGCGGCGATCTCCTGGCGGTCGAGAGCCGCCAGCGCCGTGTCCAGCGTTTCCTTGTCGTTGAAGACAACGCTGTAGTCCGAAAGGCCGGTCATGTTGTCCTGGCGGACGCCGGCGCCGCGGCTGTTCCAGATATTGGCGGCGATATGGTGGTGATAGCCGCCGGTGGCGAAGAAACTCGCACCCGGATATCGGGCCATGACCTTCAGGCCGAGGACGTCCCGGTAGAAGGCATCGGCTTCCGGAATGTCGCCCACCTGCAGATGGATGTGGCCGACGGCGGTTCCATCCGCCATGCCGCCCCAGTTCTCCTTCGGTGCCATCTCGTAGAGCGCCTGCAGGTTCAGCCGTTCGGTCGCCATCTCCACCGTGCCGTCCTGGTGATAGGTCCATTCTTCCGGCGTCCGGTCGCGATAGATCTCGATGCCGTTGCCTTCGGGGTCCGACAGATAGATCGCTTCGCTGACCAGATGGTCCGAGGCGCCGTCGAGGCGGACGTTGTTGTGCGCGGCATGGGCCAGCCAGTGGGCGAGCTCCTGCCGGTTCGGCACCAGGAAGGCGGTGTGGAACAGGCCGGCGGCATTGCGTGGCGCACGGGCGACGTTGTTGCCCGTCGAAAGCGTCAGCAACGGCTGGCCGCCGGCACCCAGCACCTCGCCGCTCGGGCTTTTTTCGAGCACCTTGAGGCCGATGATCTGCCGGTAGAAGTCGGAGACTTTGGCAAGATCCCCGACGATGAGATGGGCGCCCTTGACATGCGCCGGGCGCGTCAGCGCGAAAGGTTGTACATTGCCGTTCATAGGAACATCCTCATTGGTCGGGCGCTTCAGCGCCGTGTTGAAGGCAATATGGCGCAGGCAGGCCGTTCACGAAAGATCGCGAAAAGACGATTCATCGTTTCAAAAAAGTAGACAATGAGGGGTGGCCTTTTGATCTCGATCAACGCAGTCCATCGGCTGCGGTCCTAAAAACAATGCAAAGAAAGAGGAAGGTGAAATGTACGCAAAGATCATCGTCGCGGTGGACGTAGCTGAACTGGAGAAAGGGGAGAGGATCTTCCGCAAGGCAACCACGCTTCTCGATGCTGCAGGCAGCCTGGTTCTGCTCAATGTGGTGGAAGACCTGCCCGGCTACTACGTGGCCGATATCTCGGTCGACCTGATGGTCAAGGCACGCCAGGAATCCGAACAGCTTCTTGTTGGCCTGCGCGAGAAGGTCGGCCTCGCCGCCGATATCGAGATACGCCAGGGTGCTCCGGCGCGGGAGATCCTGGCCGCCGCCGAACACCGGAAGGCGGATCTCATCATCGTCGCCTCCCATGTGCCGGACATTTCGAACTACTTCATCGGCGCCACCGCCGACCGGGTCGTGCGCCACGCCAAATGCTCGGTGCTGATCGACCGCTGAGAAGGAGTTGCCGAGATGGATGTCGCCAGATACGAACACATACTGCAGGCCCGCAAGGCGGAACTTGAGAACCGGCTGAGCCGGATCGAGCAAGATTTCACCACGCCGCGCAATCCCGATGACGACGACCGCGCCGTCGAGCGCAATAACGACGAAGTACTGGAAGAGCTGGGTGAGGTTGGCGAGAAGGAACTCGTCGCTATCGATGCCGCACTCGCCCGGATCGATGCCGGCACCTTCGGAACCTGCGCGAAATGCGGCCAGCCGATCGCCGAAAGACGGCTCGATGCCGTGCCGCACACCCCGCTGTGCCAGGTTTGCGCCGGCGAGGACTAGGCAGAAGGGTTTACGCTGGAAGGCTGAGCCGGAAGGTTAAAACCTAAAACCTAATGTGAAACGCTTGTCTCTTGCCTTCCGCCGCTGCTATGGCCATTCTGAAACGGGGAGGCGGAAAGCAGGATGAGCGAACTCTTCAACTTCGGACGGCGTTACGATTTTCACGAGATTGTCGCGGATGGAATCATCAACGGCATCGGGATCGTTTTTGCGCTGGTCGGGGCAACCGCGCTGATCTTTTATGCGATGCTCTGGTCGAGCCACGGCGAGATCATCGCTGCATGGGTCTACGGCCTCGGCCTTGTTCTCTGCCTGTCGATTTCGTTTACCTACAACATCTGGCCGCATTCCCGCACCAAATGGTTCCTGAGACGTCTCGACCACTCGGCGATCTTTATCCTGATTGCCGCGACCTATACGCCTTTCCTGCAGCGTGGCTCGGGGGATGCCTGGATCTTCGCCATGCTGCTGGCGATCTGGGCGACGGCGGTCGTCGGCATCCTGCTGAAATGCCTGTTTCCCGGTCGCTACGACAAGCTGACGATCCTGCTCTATCTCGGCATGGGCTGGAGCGGCGTGATGGTCATGGGGCCTGTTTCCACCTATCTGCCGTCGGTCACCGTATGGCTGATCGTGATCGGCGGGCTTATCTATTCGCTCGGCGTGATCTTCCACGTCTGGGAGAGGCTGCGCTTTCAGAACGCCATCTGGCACGGCTTCGTGGTCGCCGCCGCCGCGGTGCATTACGGCGCGGTGATGACCTGTTTCAGCCTTTCGGGCGGCGGGCTCTGAAGTCGGCCCGAAGGCCGCCATATCCTCAATGATACCGTCAAAGCTCTTACCGTCGTTCCGCTGATCCTGATGGCGAAGAATGTTGCGGGACGGCCATTTTGGGCTTTGCTCCTCTAGCACCTCACAGAGCGGCTGGACAAAGGTCGGCAGACGTCTCATAAACAAGACGTAATCTACTATAATGGACGAGCGACCATGGCCTTTACCGTTTACCTTCGCGATGCCACCGAAGCCGATCTCCCGGGTATCATGGAAATATACAATGACGCGGTCGCCCATACCACGGCGATCTGGAACGAGGTTCTGGTCGACCTCCAAAACCGGAAGGAATGGTTTTCCGCCCGGAAGGCGAAAGGTTTTCCGGTCCTGGTTGCCGAGGTGGACGGCAAGGTTGCGGGCTATGCGTCCTACGGCGACTGGCGCGCTTTCGATGGCTATCGCCACACGGTCGAACATTCGGTCTATGTGCATCGGGATGCCAGGGGCGGCGGCATTGGCCGGCTGTTGATGCAGGAGCTGATCGCCCGCGCCGCCGCCAATGGCGTGCACGTGATGATCGCTGCGATCGAATCCGAAAACGCGGCCTCGATCCGCCTCCACGAGACGCTCGGCTTTCGCGTTGCCGGCAACTTCTCCGAAGTCGGCACAAAGTTCGGCCGCTGGCTCGACCTCACCTGCATGGAGTTGAAGATTCCGGGCTGACGTTGATAACAATGACAGGGCTTGGTATCCTTTTAACAAAGGAGCTAAGCCATGGTCAGCGACGTGGATCTCGGAAAACATCTGGAAGACTATGTCGATGAACTGGTGAATGCCGGACGATATCGCTCGCGCGACGATGTTCTGCGAGAAGGTCTGCGGCTACTGGAAATCAAGGAGCGGCGACGGGCTGAGCTTGAAGCTGCATTGGCCCGCGGATTGGCGGATTCCGAGGCGGGAAGGGGAACTCCTGCCGAGGAGGTTCTGGCAGATTTCGAGGCGCGCTATGCGGCCGCGACGAAAGACCGTAGGGCGTGATCGTCAACTTCACCCCTGAAGCACGTGGCGACCTCGACAGAATCTGGGCCTATATTGAACAAAGTAATCCCCGGCGCGCCATCAGTTTCGTGCGTGAAATCGTCGGGCGAAGCGTGGCCCTCTCGGATATGCCTCTTCGATACCCGCTTGTGCCGGGGCATGAAGTGAGCGGCATCCGCAGGGTTCCCCGCGGCAACTACCTGATTTTCTACCGCATTGTGGACGAGCGGGTCGATATCCTGCACATTCTCAACGGCGCTCAGGATTACAAGGCCATCCTCTTTCCCGACGAATAATCCCTAGCTCCGCTGCAGCGCCAGATGGGCGCCGAGACCGACGAGGAGCGCGCCGCCGGCCCGTTGCATCAGCCGCTGCGCGCCACTCGAGCGCCTCAGCCGGGTGATCACCGCGCCTGCCAGCAGGACGCAGACGATGTCTGCCGAGGAGAACATCAGGTTGACGATCGTGCCGAGAATGACGAACTGCAGCCAGACCGGGAAGGCTGCGGATGCATCGATGAACTGCGGCAGGAAGGCGAGAAAGAAGATCGCCGTCTTCGGATTCAGCACCTCGACCGTAATGCTTTCGAAAAATGCCCGCCGGCCGGATTTTTGCGCAATCTCCGGAAGTTCGGCATCGCCTGCCGCCTTGGCGCGGAAGAGCGAGATGCCGAGCCAGACAAGATAGGCTGCACCGGCAAACTTCACCGCCATATAGAGCATCGGCACCGCGTGAAAAAGCACCGAAAGCCCGGCGGCGGCGGCGAACACATGGGCATAACCGCCGATATGGATGCCGATCGACGCCATCAGTCCCGACCAGCGGCCGCCAGCCAGTGTCTGGGCCGCGGCATAAAGCATGGCGGGGCCGGGGATGTAGGCAAACACCGCGGTGGTCGCGAGGAAAGCGATAAACAGCTCGGTCGAAGGCATATGCGGCTCCTTGGGGTCACCGAGGCATCATTGCAGCAGCTTGCGCCTGGCTGCAAGCCGCTCGAGGGGAGCGGTTTCCGCCTCAGTTTTCCTCGATCTTTTCCGCTCGCGCGGCGAGATGTGCCTCGACCGTCAGGTTCAGCTCCCGCAGCAGCGCGGAAATCTGCCGTTTCTTCTCCGGATCGAACGAGGCGATGGCATCGGCTTCGTTGGCCATGTCCCGCCGGAATGCGGCTTCGGCCCGGCGAAGGCCTTCATCGGTGAGCTGGACCGCAAGACTGCGCCCATCATTTTCCGAAGGTACGCGCTTGACGAGGCCCGCCTTTTCCAGCCGCGCCAGCCTGTGTGTCAGGCTGCCCGAGGCGATCATCAGCGAGCGATAGAGTTCGGTGGGCGTCAGCCGGTAGGGCGGGCCTGAGCGTCTAAGTGTCGCCACCACGTCGAACTCGCCGCGGTCGAGCCCGAAGGAGGCGAATGTCGCCTCGATGGAGGGCGTCACCAGCCGCGACAGCCGGTAGATGCGGCCGAGGATCTCCATCGGTTCCGTACTCAGATCCGGCAGTTCCTTTTCCCATTGGGCGCGTGCCCGGTCGATGTGATCCTGCGGTTTTGCTTCGCGGCTCATGCGGCTTTCCATGCTGTTTCAAAACTATCTTGACATGAAGATAAATAATGTGCAAATATCTTCACATGAAGATAAATGGGAGGCCGCAATGACCCTGCATGCCCTACGGAAGTCTTTCGCCGTGCCGTTGATCGTGCAGATGCTCGTCTGCTCCTTTCTGTGGGCAAGCGCCTTCATCCTGCTGAAAGTCGCGGGAACCTCGCTTTCGCCGCTGGCACTGACCGCCCTGCGAGGATTGATGGGCGGCGGACTGATCGCAGCCTTCATGGCGGCAACCGGACACCAAGTCCTCCCGCGCGGCCGCGAGGTCCGTGACTGGATCATCCTCGGTTTCCTGCAGGGCGTCGTGCCCAACGCGCTGACGGCCTATGCGCTCACCCAGATCTCGGCCGGCCTGACCTCGATGATCCAGGCTTCCACGCCGCTCATCGTTGCGGTTTTGGCGCAGGCCCTGTTCGCGAGCGAGCGCCTGACGCTCAAGCTGGCGCTCGGGCTCGCCACCGGTTTCGCCGGAATGGTTCTGCTGATCGGCCCCGCAGCGTTCGGCGCGGATGACATCAGCCTGAACGGCGTTGGCGCCATGGTGATCGTGGCGCTCAGCTACGCGCTCGGAAACCTCTATGTACGTGCGATCCCGGACCCGCGGCCGATGCGGCTTGCGCTCGGCCAGCAACTCTTTTCCGGCCTGCCGACCTTTGCGGTCGTGGTCTATCTCGGCGGGATGTCGTCCTTCGCGCCGGCGCTCGATGCGGCGGTCATCCTGCTGGTGCTCGGCGTCTTCGGAACCGCCTTGCCGATCGTCCTCTATATGAACATCCTGAAAAAGGCCGGTCCCACCGTCGGTTCGATGAACGGTTATTTCCTGCCGCTCTGGACGATCCTGCTCGGTTTCGTCCTGCTTGGCGAACCGGTGAGCCTGCGCGAAATCGCCGCTACGGCCATCGTGCTGGCAGGCGTTGCGATCGTATCGCTGAAGGGCGCTTCGTTCCGCTTCCCGCGGCTGCGGCCAAGTTCCTACCCGTGAGACAGGCGCATCGCCGCCAGAAACGCCTCCAGGCTTTTGCGCACATGCGCGTCGATCGTTCCGGTCGGGTTGAACCCCCACCAGAGAAGGCTGCCCTGCCATTGGGACGCCATCAGCATACCGATATTGTCAGGCGTGCCGGCCTTCTCTGAAAAGCAATCGGTTATGGCGCTGGAAAGCCGCTCGCCCCAGGCGGTGCCGCGCTCCCGCAGCAGAGGATCGCGAAAATCCTCGCGCAGCATCAGCAGTCCTTCCGCATAGGCTTCGATGCCGCCATAATCGCCGGACAGCGCGACGAGAATATCCACCGCGCCCCCGGGCGTCCTGGGCGCTGCCGAGATGGCCGCTTCCGTCTTGGCATCGAGCTCGTCCCAGGCATGCAGCAAGGCTGCTCGGGCAAGTTCTTCCTTGTTGCGGAACCGCTGCACCAGCGTCGAAGGCGAAAGGCCGGAGGCCGTGGAAAGGGAGGCGAAGGTAAGCGCGTCCGGGCCCTTTTCGTGCATCAGTTTCAGCGCCGCCTTCAGCACATCGCCATCCGGCATGGTTTTTGGTCTCGGCATCTTGCCTCGCGAATAATAAACGAATAAACGTTTATATATTGAAATTGCCCTTGAAGCCAGTTCTAGCTGTGCGGAATGCGAAGGGAAGGAGGTCCCATGTCGGATTTAGGAAAAAAACCGCTGACCGGGAAGATCGCGCTGGTGGCGGGTGCCACGCGAGGCGCGGGCAGGGGGATTGCGGTCGAGCTCGGTGCCGCCGGCGCGACGGTCTATTGCACCGGCCGCTCGACGCGCGGAAAGCGCTCCGAATATGATCGGCCCGAGACGATCGAGGAGACGGCAGCATTGGTGACCGAAGCGGGCGGCACCGGCATAGCCGTCGCTGTCGATCATCTCGTCGCGGAGGATGTGGCGGTTCTGGTCGAGCGTATCCGCAGCGAACAGGGCGGGCTCGATATCCTCGTCAACGACATCTGGGGCGGCGAGCGTCTGTTCGAATGGGACAAGGCGGTCTGGGAGCATGATCTGCAGAATGGCCTTCGCCTGCTCCGGCTGGCGATCGATACCCATCTGATCACCGCCCATCATGCGCTGAAGCTGATGATCGAAAGGCCGGGCGGGCTGCTGGTGGAAGTCACCGACGGCACGGCGGAATACAATGCCGATCACTACCGACTGTCGCCCTTCTACGACCTTGCCAAAACCTCGGCGACGCGGATGGCCTGGGCGCATGCGAAGGATCTCGAAAAGCACGGCTGCATGGCGGTCTCGATCACGCCCGGCTGGCTGCGGTCTGAAATGATGCTGGAGGCATACGAGGTCAGCGAGGCGAACTGGCGCGACGCGACCAGGATCCAGCCGCATTTCTGCATCTCCGAGACGCCGCATTTCATCGGCCGGGCGATCGCCTCGCTGGCCGCCGATCCGGGCCGCGCGAGATGGAACGGCCAGTCGCTCTCGAGCGGCGGGCTCGCTAAGGTCTATCAGTTCGATGATATCGACGGCTCGCGGCCGGATTGCTGGCGCTACCTGAAAGAGGTTCAGGAAGCGGGCAAGCCGGCCGACGCCACGGGTTATCGCTGATCAGCCGCCCATCGCCGCCCGCCCCATCGCCAACCGTTCGACCTCGTCACGCAGGTCGAGCGTGATCAGGGTGCCGTCGCGGATGCCGCGTTTCAGCGTATCCTTCCGCGCCGGCTCGACCCGGATATCGCCCGCCTCGAAAAGCACCTGCAGCCGGCTGCGGGAAAGCGGCAGTTCCGCCGCCAGCAGCCGGTCGAGCCGCAGGCCGAAGGGATAGGGCAGGGCAAGCGTGATCCCGATCCGCCGCCAGTCCGCGTCGTGGCGCAGGACCTTCCTGCCCATGCCGATGTCCCCGCTTTCCTCGATGCGGCCTGCGCAGGCCTTCAGCCCTTCCTGATCGAATTCGAGGCCCGCCACATAGCCGGGCGCGCTCGCCTGCAGCGCTTCCAGCAGAGCCGGATCTAGCGAGCGGACGGATTGCCGTTCGAAGATCGGCCGGTTCCAGGTGCCGTCGCAATCGACGCATTTGTAGATGAGCCAGGCGTCGAGCTGTTTGCCGTTGGCGTTGAGGCGGGTCCGCCCGCTGGAGCGGAAGGGTCTCGTGTCGCCGCAGGAACTGCAGCGGAGTATCGCTTGGGGTGGAGTTTTGGGGGTGAGGGTCCATTCAACATGAAGGATGTCGCACATGCCGTTTTGATCTTCCGGTCAGGAAGTTCATGCGGAACGGCGGTCGAGAAGCCCTCTTGCGGGCGCGGCGTGGCGATGGTCCGGACTTATGGAGAAGAAAGCGTCGGGCGTCTCAGGGCGGCTTTCGAGCAGCACTGGCAGATCAATGCCAAACCGGTCTCAAGCCGCCACCCCGATGAACAGAATTACCCACGCGGCGGCGATCGGCCTGCCCGCATGGAAGGGTGAAACTGTCGAGACCGGGAATTACTTAGGCAAAATGAACCTCAAAAGCCGACGCTCTTCGGTTGCAATCGATAACAGACGGCACGGAAAAGTCAAAGCGGGCGATCTTTTCCGCGAGCATCATTCGTCCGTCATGGGGCTGAACTCCATGCCGTCGCCGACCTGTTCCAGCGTCACCGTCGATGGCCCGGGCAACTTCAACTTTTTCGTTTTCGTGGCGTCGTTCCGGATATTGCCCGTGATCACCCTGAGGCTTCGGGTCCCGTAATCCGCAATGATCCGTTTGGTGTCGCCCTTGGCCCGATGGGTATAGTCGTGGTCGAACCGGGAAAGGACGAAATCGTCCTTTCTCCATTTGAAGGAATAGGTCTTGTCCCACATGCCCCAGCCGCCGGCCGTCGCGAAATAATGCAAGGAAATGGTAAGCGTACCCCGCTTGATGGTCAGGGCGCCGGAAGCGGCGTCGAAATAGTCTTCGACGAAGCTGCTGGTGGCGCGCGGGATCAGCTGATGATTGGCGGTAATCCGCTGATAGCCTTTGCGGGCTCCGAAAGCGACCACCAGCATACGCGGGCCGACAAGCGGCTCGCCGGTTGGGTCGAGATCCGGCTTTTCCGATTGAAGGACGAGCGCCAGATCGGCCCGCTTGTCGCCATCGAGATCGCCGGATGCTTCCGCCTCCAGGGTCCATCCGGCAGGAACCAGTTCCGCGCGTGTTGCGACAGCGGCGGGAAGGCTGGGATAATCGACGGGCGGCAGGCCGTCGTCCTCCGCCGATGCTGCGTCGATCCCCGCAACCGCAATTGCGACAGCAAGTAATGCCGGGAGAATGAAGCGCATCCGGGACCCCCTTGGTTTGCATAGTCCCCGCAGCCTGTCGCGGATGGCGCGCGGCAAGCCGGGGCAAAGCTACGGTATACGCTCGCGCCAGCTAAGAAAGCCACCGCCGCGATATTCTTCGCGAATGGGCTTAATTCTCGATGACCTCCTCCTATGTGAGGGGGAGAGAGCAAATAGCGGGAGGACATCGACCATGGACATCAAGCGCAGCGGTTCGCAGCCGTCCAAGAAACAGCCAGGGGACTATTTCACCGGCGCGGTCCGCCTCGATCCGCTCAACGAAGCGCAGGCGCCCGCCCGTGTTGTCGCGGCATCCGTCACCTTCGAGCCCGGCGCCCGCACCAACTGGCACACCCATCCGCTCGGCCAGACGCTGGTCGTCACCGCCGGCTGCGGCCTGGCGCAGGTCTGGGGTGAGCCGATCCGGACGATCCGCCCCGGCGACGTCATCTGGTTCCCGCCGGGCGAAAAACACTGGCACGGGGCAACGGCGACCACCGCCATGACCCATATCGCCATCCAGGAGGCCCTCGACGGCAAGACGGCGGAATGGCTGGAGCCGGTCGCCGACGATCAGTATTCCGGCGATGTCGCGAAGGACTGAGGTCAGTCCTTCTGATCGATCGCTTCGTCGAGCCCGTACCAGCCGTGTTTGCGCCTGGCCCAGAAGAGGGCTGCGGGCGGCGCGAAATCGGGATCGCCGAAGCAGCCGACGGAAACCACGAGCGCTCCCGGCATCACTTCCGCCTCCATGTAGAGCAGCGTCCCGCAGGTCGGGCAGAAGATCTGGTCCATCCAGTGGCCCTTGTCGGTCATGCGCCGGAAACGTCGGCGTTCGCCCACGTCCTCGACCACAGCCTCGACATTGAACCGCGCCCGATAGGCGAAGGCGGTGCCGGTCGCGCGCTGGCATTCGAGGCAGGCGCAGGCATAGACCCGAAGCGGTTCGCCGCGAAATGAGAGCCGCAAGCCGCCGCAGGAGCAGCCTGCGGTGCGGGTGTCCGCACGGTCCGAGGCCCGGTCGCCGGTCACGCCGGGACCATGAAGCGGGCGAGCATCGCAAAATCGTCGTCCTGGTGGCCCTTGGCGATCGCCGTCTCCAACAGACTTCCGAACGCATCGGAGATTGCGGGATTGATGCCGCGCTCCCGCACGATCTCGCGCAGATGGTGGAAGGCCGCGCTATGGGCGGCGATGCTCGCGAAGGTGTCTTCGTCGCCGTGGTCGCGGCCGTCACGAACGCGCTGCATGAGGTCCTGCGTCGCCGCGTCGATGACCGGCTGGCTCTGCTTCAGGAAGTTCGCATAGGTGTCTGCGTCGATATTTTCGGCACGGGTCACGGCGAGCGCCTGAAGCGCGCCAAACAGCGTGCCCCACATCTGCGCGAGAAGCGCGCTGTCGAGTGCCGAGGCCGTGCCGAAATCCTCGCCCACGAAGGCGGACTTGCCGCCGAGCGCCATAAACAAAGCCGCATGCTTTTCGAAATGCGGTCGCGAGCCGCTGTAAAGGACCAGCGTTTCCGGATCCCCGATCATGTTCGGCGTGGTCATGATGGCGCCGTCGAGATAGGCGATCCCTTGCCTCACGGCCCACTGGCCCGTCTCGCGGCCCGTCTTCGGCGAACCGGATGTGAGCTGCACCAGAAGCTTGCCCTTCAGCACCTCCGTCACCGCAGGCCGGCGCAGCTGCGCATCGGAGGCGGCATAGTCGAGCAGGTTGACGATTGCGATGTCGGCTCCGCCGATCGCCTCTTCCGGCGTCGCCTTCGCTGTCGCGCCGAAGGCCGCGAGCGCTTCGGCCTTTTCGGCCGTCCTGTTCCAGACATGCACGTCATGGCCGTTTTTCAACAATGTCCTGACAAGCGCTGTGCCCATCCGGCCGGCGCCGAGAAAGCCTATTGTGGTCATCGGGTCGAACTCCATATTTAACACGCCCTCTGATATGGCTGCCGGCCGGCTGGCGGTAAATTACGTACCTTCGGGTAAGCGGTTACGTTGAGGTAAGGAGATCAAAGATGAAACGGCTACCGGACGACGATTGCGGCTTTGCGAGCGCCCTCAACGTGATCGGCGGAAAATGGAAGACCGACATCCTCTGGGAGATCAACGTAGCGCCGCGCCGCTTCGGCGAGCTGAGACGCATCCTTGCGGGCGTCAGCGAGAAAGTTCTCGCCCAGCAGCTTCGCGAGATGGAGGCAGACGATCTGATCCGCCGCGAGGTGTTTCCGGGAAAGGTGCAGCGGGTGGAATATTCGGCGACGGAATTCGGCCGCAGCCTCAATCACGCGGTTGGCGTCATGGCGGACTGGGGCAAGGGCTACGAGATTCGCATGGCCCAGAAGGCCGAAGAGCAGGCCGAGGAGCAGGCCGAGAGGTCGATCGCGCTCAGCGCCTGATTATTTGTTGCCTTGATACGGGCTTCATCCGGCCCTGATATCACCTCTCCAGATCAAAATCCCAAGAGGAGCCGCCATGCCCAGCCAGACCCGCATCGCAAACCAGCATCTGACGGTCGATGTCTCTTCTCTCGGTGCGGAAATGCAGAACCTCACGACGGCCGATGGCCGCTCCTGGCTGTGGAATGGCGATGCAGCTTTCTGGAACGGCCGCTCGCCGGTGCTTTTTCCGATGGTCGGCAAGGCGCCGGAAAACAGGATCAGCATCGAGGGTAGATCCTATGAGATGGGCCAGCACGGTTTTGCCCGCAGGGCGGAATTCGCGCTTGGCGCTTCCAGCCAAACCATGTGCCGCTATGAACTGGCCGCCTCGGAAACCACGCGGGCCATTTATCCGTTCGAATTCCTGCTGGCGGTGGAGCACGCGCTGGACGGTCTGAAGCTCACCGTATCGGCGGAGGTGGAAAACCGCGATACTCGACCGATGCCCTTCGGCCTCGGCTTCCATCCGGCTTTCCTCTGGCCGCTGCCGGACGCTGATGGGCAGGCTCATACCGTGACGCTCGACAACCATGCCGAACCGGCGCTCGTCCGCCTCGGCATGGATTGATAGACCCCGAAAAGCTTGCTTCGCCGTTCAAGGAGGGCCGGCTCACGCTCGATCATGCCATGTTCGACGCCGATGCGATGATCTTTCCCGAAGGCGCCGGCGAAGGTCTCGTCTATGCCGCCGAAGGCGGGCCGGCGCTCAGGTTCTCCTTCGAAAACCTGCCCAACCTGGCCCTCTGGCAAAAGCCTGGCGCACCCTTCATCTGCATCGAGCCCTGGCACGGCACGGCAGCCGAACTCGGTGGTTCCGACGACCTCGCCGAGCGCCCCTGGAGCGTCATCCTGCAGCCGGGAAGAAAGGCGCGGTTTGCCTTCACGGTGGAACTGCCCGGCCAGGTTTGAGGGCCTCCATCGCCGGTCTACCTCCCTCGGACTATTTTCCGGAAAGGCGGACGCAAGTATCATCTAGGCCGCACATTGGCGGAGGATGGGCAATGACCGAAGCTTCCCGGCATGACGCGTGGCAGATGGGCGACAGCTACGACCTCTATATGGGCCGATGGAGCCGGCAGATCGCACCACTTTTCCTCGAATGGCTAAGGCCCGGACGCAAGCTTGACTGGCTGGAGGTCGGCTGCGGCACGGGCGCGCTGTCGGCGGCGATCCTCGCCGGCTGCGATCCTCGAAGCCTGATCGGCATCGATCCGTCGGAAGGGTTCCTGAACAAGGCGCGGGCGAATGTGAAGGATCCGCGGGCGGGGTTTCGCGTGGGCGACGCGCAAGCGCTGTCGCTCCCTTCGGGCACGATGGACATCGTCGTTTCCGGGCTGATGGTCAACTTCGTGCCCGACAGACAAAAGGCGTTGCAGGAAATGGCGCGCGTCGCGAGGGCAGGTGCCACTCTGGCCTTCTATGTCTGGGATTATCCGGGCGGTGGCATGGGGTTCATGCGCGCATTCTGGACGGCAGCCGGCGCGCTGGACCCCGCTGCCCGCGAGCTTAGCGAGGACCGCCGCTTCCCCTTCTGCACCCGGGATCAGCTGGCCGATCTGGCGCGGCAATCGGGATGGGCGGATGTCGAAGCGGGCGAGGTCGAGGTTCCGACACGCTTCAAGAATTTTGAAGATTTCTGGCGCCCCTTCACGCTCGGCGCGGGGCCGGCGCCCGGCTATTGCGTCAGCCTGCCGGCCGAACAGCGGCAACGGCTCAAGGAAAAACTGGAGGCCGATCTTCGTTACGAGAGCGACGGCTCCGTTGCCTTTCGGGCAAAGGCCTGGACCATCCGCGGTCGGGCGATCTAATCCCCCATCCCGGTGGCGTGGCACGCGCCAGCGCCTTGATGGATAAGGCAGATGGCGATCAACCGGGCTCGGGATAGGGCGTGCCGTCCTTGTGAACGAACCGGCCGTCCGCATTGGCGCTCATCATGTCGATGTCGGAGCAGGTGGTGATGTCGGCGGGCGAGCGTGAGCCGACTTCAAGATAAACCGCCATGGCGCCCGATCTGTTGATCAGGTGATGGCCGTTGCCGGAGCCTTTCCGGAAGGTGGCGCAATCGCCGGCTCGCAGCATCGTCTCGCCATCATCCTCGATCAGCGCCAGTTCGCCTTCCAGCACATAGACGAATTCATCCTCAGCCGAATGCCAGTGGCGCTGGCTCGACCAGTTGCCCGGTGGAAGGCGCATCAGGTTGACGCCGAAATCAGTCAGTCCGCCGGCGTCACCCAGTCGTTGCCGCACGCGTTGGGCGCAGGGAGCGTCGAATGGCGCCGGGTATCCCGAGCCTTTGCGTGCCGGTATGGCGGCGAGGTCTAACTTGGGCATGGCTTTTTTCCGAGCGACGGGTGAGCCAGGCTCGCACGTGTTCGAGGTGCGAGCAACCGGCGCAATTCCCGAGAGACAACTTGTTTTCGCAAGCCGGCCTTTACTTGAGCGGCTCGAAGGTCATCGCATGGCCGTTGATGCAGTAACGCAGGCCGGTCGGCGGCGGACCGTCGGGAAAGACGTGGCCGAGGTGGCCGCCGCAATTGGCGCAGCGCACTTCCGTGCGGACCATGCCGTGCGAGCTGTCGCTGTATTCGGTCACCGCACCCGGCTTCACCGGCTCGAAATAGCTCGGCCAGCCGCAACCGGAATCGAACTTCGTGTCGGAGATGAAGAGTTTCTCGCCGCAGCCGGCGCAGTGGTAGACACCCTTTTCCTTGCTGTTCCAGAAGGGGCCGGTGAAGGCCCTCTCGGTGCCGGCCTGCCTGAGGATGCGATACTGCTCGGAGGAGAGCTGCTCGCGCCATTCCACATCGCTCTTGTGAACTTTTGGGGTGGTGACATCGGACATCGACGGGATCCTTTCGTTTTCCCCATAGATAGGCATCGGGGGCGTTCCCGGAAAGCCGTGTTCCTGTGTGTTGTGCCCGGTTTTGCTTGAGGCGGGGAAAGCTTTACCCTAGAAAGCCAGTTCCTTCCGAATGCTCGGGGGAATTCTGGGGTTTCAACCGAGGAGATGACATGGCCGCCAATGTGCCGGCATTGACATTCATCGTCCTTTTTCTCCCCGTCCTGGCCGCTGTTCTCGCCCCAGGTTTGACCCGCTTTCTGGGCGACAAGGCAGCCTGGGTCCTGGCGCTCGCGCCGGCGCTCGCCTTCCTGCATTTTTGCACCTTCCTGGGCGAGGTCGCCGCGGGCGAAGTGGTGACCGGCGGCTACGCCTGGGTGCCGAGCTTCAATCTGTCTTTCTCCTGGTTTCTCGATGGGCTGTCGCTCACCTTCGCGCTGCTGATCACCGGCATAGGCACGCTGATCGTCATCTATTCCGGCGGCTACATGAAGGGTCATCCGGATCAGGGGCGGTTCCTCGCGTTTATTCTCCTCTTCATGGGCGCAATGCTCGGGCTTGTCGTCTCCGACAGTTTCCTGATGCTCTTCGTCTATTGGGAACTCACTTCCATCACTTCCTTCCTGCTGATCGGTTTCGACCATGAGCGGGAGGCCGCGCGTCGCGCCGCTCTGCAGGCGCTGGTGGTGACCGGCGGCGGCGGGCTCTGCCTGCTCGCCGGTCTCGTCTTTCTCTGGAATATCACGGGCGTCACGCAGCTTTCGCTGCTCGTCCATCTGGAAAACGGCCTGCGCGAAAGCCCTTTCTATCTGGCCACACTCGTTCTGGTTCTGGCCGGCGCCTTCACCAAATCGGCGCAATTTCCGTTCCATTTCTGGCTGCCGAACGCCATGGAGGCGCCGACGCCGGTTTCCGCCTATCTGCATTCGGCGACCATGGTGAAGGCCGGTGTCTATTTGCTGATGCGACTGAACCCGGTGATGGGAAAAACGCCCGCCTGGGAAATACTTCTGCCTTTCTTCGGCGGCATCACGCTGATCTCAGGCACGCTTCTTGCCGTCCGGCAGACGGACCTGAAGCTGATGCTCGCCTATACGACCATGGCCTCGCTCGGCCTTCTCGTCATGCTCACCGGCTTCGGGGCGCCGCATGCGGTCGAAGCGGCGGTGCTCTATCTGGTCGCCCATTCGCTGTTCAAGGGCGCGCTCTTCATGGTCGCCGGCACGGTGGATCATGAAACGGGCACACGGGATCTGACGAAACTCGCTGGCCTTCGAACCGCCATGCCCATCACCTTCGGCGCGGCGCTGCTCGCGGCATTGTCCATGGGCGGGCTGCCGCTCTTTTTCGGCTTCCTCGCCAAGGAGGAGATCTATGCGGCGCTTGCGGCCGGAAATCCCCGTGCCGTCTTTTTCACCGGCCTTGCAGTGGCCGGCAATGCGCTGATGTTCGCGATCGCATTTGCGGTCGGGCTGAAACCCTTTCTCGGCCCTCGCATCGAGACCCCGAAACATGCCCATGAAGGCCCGGTTACGCTCTGGCTGGGGCCTGTGGTGCTGGCGGCGCTCGGCCTGCTGGCGACGCTCTTTTCCGCCCTCGCCCATCGCTACGTCTCCTCGCCGATGGCGAGCGCCATTACCGATCAAAAGGTGACGGTCGACATCGCCGTCATGCCGCATGTCGGTCTGCCGCTGATGCTTTCGCTCATCACCATGACGCTCGGCGCGCTCGTCTACTGGCGGCTCGATACCGCCCGCGCGCTGATGGTCCGGGCGCTCGAAAATCTTGGACCGGGCCCTGACCGGGGCTTTGATCGCCTGGTTTGCGGGCTGGTCCGCCTGTCCGTCGCCATCACCCGCTTCGTGCAGCCCGGACGGCTGGAGATCTATATCACCGCGACCTTCATCCTGTTGGCACTGACGCTGCTCGTGCCGCCCCTGGTCTTCGGCGAACTGCCCGGCATGCCCGCCTGGCCGCAAAACCTGCTGGTGCAGGAGGGGGCCTTCCTGCTGATCGCGCTGATCGGCATCCTCGCTGTGGTGCGCGCGACGGACCGGCTGACGGCGATCGTCTCGCTCGGCATCCAGGGATTTGCCGTCGCGGTGATCTTCCTGCTGTTCGGCGCGCCGGACCTGTCCTTTACGCAGTTCATGGTGGAAACGCTGTCGGTCGTCATCCTGGCGCTGGTCATGACGCGGCTGAGGCTTTCCCCGCGCGATCACCGGCCGGTCGGACAGATGCTGTTCGACGCGATGGTCGGTGTCGCCTGCGGGCTCGGTTTCACGCTGTTGCTGATGAAGTCGGTGGAGGCGCCGTTCGACAACCTGCTGACCGATTTCTTCAACGCCTATTCCAAGACCATCGCCCACGGCGCCAATGTCGTAAACGTCATCATCGTCGATTTCCGCGGCACGGATACATTGGGCGAGATCGCGGTGGTGATGGTGACCGGGCTTGCGGTTCTCGCGCTGATCCGGGTGCGGGCAGGCAAACGTGCCGGATCGGGGGAGGGGCGATAATGCCGGCATGCGCGGCTCACCCCCCTCTGCCCTGCCGGGCATCTCCCCCACAAGGGGGGAGATCGGACAGCGGCCACGCCCGTGTCCCCATCGACCTTTGCGATTTGGCGATCCCGGTGCGCCCAGCCGATCTCCCCACCCGTGGGGGAGATGCCCGGCAGGGCAGAGGGGGGCGATCTTGCTCGACGGTGGTCATGCACGCGATGGAGGGCGGCCGCTCATGAACACGCTCATCCTGCGCACCGTCGCCCCCGTTCTCACTGCGCTGATGCTCCTGTTTTCCGTCTTCGTCCTCCTGCGCGGCCATAACGAACCGGGCGGCGGCTTTATCGGCGGTCTGATCGCCGTCTCCGCGCTGGCGATCTATGGCATCGCCTTCGGGGTTTCTGCCGTGCGCCGGGCGATCCGCTTTCATCCGATGGCAATCGCCGGTTCCGGCCTGCTGCTTGCCACGCTCTCCGGCCTGATCTCCATCTTTGCCGGCGTGCCCTTCATGTCAGGCCTCTGGATCTATCCGGAAGTCCTCGGCGTGGAAGTGCCGCTGTCGACCGTCATGTCCTTCGATATCGGGGTCTATCTGGTGGTGGTCGGAGCCATCACCTCCATTGCGCTGGCGCTGGAGCAGGATTCCGAACCGCGGGAAGTTGTCGCCGAACCACCGCCCCTCCGGGCGAAAAGGCCCCGGAAACCGCGCCCCAAGCCGAAAGTGGAGGGCTGATGGAAGCGCTGTTTGCCATCCTCATCGGCCTGTTCTTCGCTGCCGCGATCTATCTCATGCTGTCGAAGCATACGGTGCGCATCCTGCTCGGCATCGTGCTGCTCGGCAATGGCGTGAACCTGCTGCTCTTCACCACCGGCCGCCTGACCCGCGAAGTGCCGCCTATCATCCCGAATGGCATGGATGCCTTGGCCGCGGGCGCCGCCAACCCGCTGCCGCAGGCGCTGATCCTCACCGCGATCGTCATCTCCTTTTCCTTCTTCGCCTTCCTTCTGGTGCTGACCTACCGCGCCTACCAGGAACTCGGCACCGACAACACCGACGAGATGCGCCTTGCCGAACCGCGAGACGAAGAACGTCCGCCGCTGGGGTATTGAAGGGATGGTGTTGCACATTACGCCGGACACCCCCCTCTGCCCTGCCGGGCATCTCCCCCTCAAGGGGGGAGATCGACAAGCGGCGCGCTCCCCGCTCCATATCTGTCGGGGAGACTTGGCGATTGCCAAGTCTCATGGCCGACGCCTTGCTTCGCCACCGCTGATTTGGGCAGAACGCCGGCCCCATCCGATCTCCCCCCTTGAGGGGGAGATGCCCGGCAGGGCAGAGGGGGGTGTTTTTGCCCGGGGGGAGGTTCAATAGATGGCCGCCCCCTCGACCGATATCTCCGCAGCCCTTGTCCTCGTTTCTCCGCATCTCGCCGACTGGCTGGTGGTGCTGCCGGTCGCGCTGATGATCGGCTTCGGGGCGGTTCTGATGATGGTGCGCAAATCCGTGCGCCTGCACGGGACGATCGCCATCACCGGCCTCGCTCTGCTCGTTTTCCTCGATGCGGCGCTGCTCGTACGCGTCTCGACATATGGCCCGGTCACCATGGTCATGGGCCGTTGGCTGCCGCCTTTCGGGATTGCGTTCACCGCCGATCTCTTCGGTTCGCTGATGGCGTTCGTCTCGGCCATCGTGGCGCTTGCCGCCGGGGTCTTTGCGCTGCGGGACATCGATGCGGGCGGCCGCCGCTATGGTTTCTTTCCGTTTCTGATGCTGCTGATGGCGGGCGTTTCCGGCGCGTTCCTGACCGGCGACATCTTCAACCTCTACGTCTGGTTCGAAGTGCTGCTGATCTCGTCCTTCGGTCTGCTGATCCTCGGTTCCGAACCCGAGCAGATCGACGGGGCGCTGAAATATGCCGTCCTCAACCTGATCGGCACGACGCTGTTCCTGATCGCTATCGGTTATCTCTATGCGATCTTCGGCACGCTCAACATGGCCGATATCGCCGGCAAGGCCTCAAGGCTGAGGGAAACTGCCCCGCTCGTCACGCTGACGGCGCTCTTTATTCTGGCCTTTGCCATGAAGGCTGCGGCCTTTCCGGTGAATTTCTGGCTGCCCGCCTCCTATCACACGCCACGTATCACCGTGTCGGCGCTGTTCGGCGGCCTGCTCACCAAGGTCGGTATCTATGCGCTGATCCGCGTTACCGTCATGCTCTTTCCCGTCGAACGGGAGGAACTGAGTCTCGTCGTCGCGATCTCTGCCGCGCTGACCATGGTCATCGGCGCTCTCGGCGCACTGGCGCAGAACGATCTGCGCCGGCTCGTCGGTTATGTGGTGATTGCAGGCATCGGCAACATGATGGCCGGGGTGGCGATCGGCACGCCGGCCGCGGTCAGCGGTTCCATCCTCTACGCACTGCATTCGGTGGTGACGATGACGGCGCTTTATCTGGTGGCGGGCGAGGCGGCTCGGCTCGGCGGCGCCTGGTCGCTCTCCGGTCTCGGCGGGCTTTATCGCCGGGCGCCGTGGTTTTCCGCCGCCTCGCTGGCCCTGTTCCTCGCCGCCGCCGGCCTGCCGCCCTTGTCCGGCCTCTGGCCCAAGGTGGCGCTTCTCAAGGCTTCCCTGGATATCGGTGCCTGGTGGCTCGCCGCCGCCATCCTGATCTCCGCCTTCATCGTCACCCTGGCGCTTTCCCGCGTCTTCCTGCTCGCCTATTGGCGCCCGCGGCCCGAGCCGGCGCCCGAACTGGTAATCGCGCGCGACTGGCGGATCGCCTGGCCGCTCGGCTGCCTGACGGCGCTTTCCATTCTCTTCGGCCTGTTTCCGGAGACGGTGCTGGATCTTTCGCAAAGGGCCGCAACCGGCCTTGCCGAACCGTCGGCCTATATCCGATCGGTTTTCCCCGGAGGTGCCGCGCCGTGACCACCTACATCCTCTCGCTGGTCTTTGCCGTCATCTGGGTCGCCGTCACCGGCAGCGCCACGCTGCACAACCTCATCTTCGGCTTCGCGCTTTCGACCCTGTCGCTGTGGATCGTCCGCGAACAGATGAGCGCCCGTGGCTATTGGCAGCGGATGGGCCGCTTCCTGTCGCTGCTTGCCCTGTTCTTCAAGGAACTGGCGCTCTCGGCCTGGAAGGTTGCGGTGTTGGTCATGAACCCGCGGATGGAATTGAAGCCGGGCATCTTCGCCTATCCGCTGACGGTCGACCGGGATTTCGAGATCACCCTGCTTGCCAATCTCATCACGCTGACGCCCGGAACGCTTTCCGTCGACGTTTCGCAGGATCGCAGGACGCTCTTCGTCCATGCGATCGATTGCTCCGACGCGGAGGCGGTCAAGCGGGATATCGCCACCGGTTTCGAAAGGAAGATCATGGAGGCCTTCCGATGACGGCGGCTCAGATGATCCTCTCCTCCGCCCTCTGGCTGGCGCTTGTGGTGCTTGGCCTCTCCTTCCTGCTGACCGTCTGGCGCGTCATCAAGGGCCCGACGCTTCCAGATCGGGTGGTAGCGCTCGACATGCTGGTCGGCATCGTGATCGGCTTCATTGCCCTCATCGCCATCCGCACCGGCTTCACGCTCTATATCGATATCGCCATTTCCCTCGGCCTGGTCGGTTTTCTGGCGACCGTCGCCTTCGCGCGCTTCATCCTGGCGCAGGGCAGGGGAGACGAAACGGCCGAGAAGGAAGCGAGCAAGGTGATTCCCGCTCCGCCCTTGGCGCCGAAACGCAAGCGGGCAAGTAGCCGCAAGCCGGGCGCCGGCCCTGCCGTCAGTGGAAAGGCAAAAAAATGATCGAGGTGCTGATCGCCCTTCTGACCGCGCTCCTCATCCTTGTCGGTGCAGGTTTTGCGCTGGTGGCCGCGGTCGGCCTCACCCGGCTGCCGGACGTCTATACCCGCATGCATGCGGCGTCCAAGGCGGGCACCGTCGGTTCCGGCCTCATGCTTCTGGCGGTCGCTCTGCATGCCGGCGATCTCTCGACCCTTGCAAGGGCGCTGGCGGGCTTCTTTTTTTTCGTTTTGACGGCACCGATTTCGGCGCATCTGCTCGCCATGGCGGCGCACAAAATGGGTTATCCTCTGCACGAGAAATCCGTGCGGGATGAATTGAACGATTACCGAAACTGAATATAACCCGTCACAAAACGAGTTATAAGCTTGTCATAATTGGGAAAATCACCGTCTATACGTCAGTAATGCTGATCTAGGGCGTCTATAGCTGATAGAAAGCCCTGTATCCGAAAAATTTCTCACTTGGACATTGAGCGAAGCAGTGGTACTTCATTTCAAGTAGAGTGCAGATGTTGTTCGAGATTAAGCGTCCCCATCGCCAATATGGCAATGACGGCAAGTTCTTCAAGTGGAAGAACACACGAAAGGTGGCCGCGGGGCAGGTTTCAATCGAAAGCAATATCCGGTGAAAATCGGCTTTTCTTCCGCATGAAGCTTAGGGGTAGGCTTCGGTCGCAAGACGGTGCGGGGCAAGTGGTTTTTCTCCGAAAGACTCTACGAACGGCAGGATCTGCGGAGGTCGCGGAGCCTGCCACGACGTTGAACAGGAGACAACAAATGACAGAAATCGCATTGGGCAAAGGCCAGGATCTGCTGGTGGAATTGACCGCAGATATCGTGGCTGCCTATGTGAGCAACCACGTGGTACCCGTCAGTGATCTTTCCAATCTGATCGCAGACGTACACTCGGCGCTGAGCAACACCTCGTCGCCGGCTCCGGTGGTGACGGCCGTCGAAAAGCCGAAGCCGCCGGTTCCGATCAAGAAGTCGATCGAAGACGACTATCTGATCTGCCTTGAGGACGGTCAGAAGTTCAAGTCGCTGAAGCGGCATCTGATGACCCACTACAACATGACACCGGAAGAGTATCGTGAGAAGTGGGGCCTGCCGGCCGACTATCCGATGGTGGCGCCCGCCTACGCGGAAGCCCGTTCCAGGCTAGCCAAGGAAATGGGCCTTGGCCAGCGCCGCAAGCGCGGCAAGGCCTGAGCCGGACAATCCGGCCGGGCATGGGAGGATTTTAATCTCGTCCGATGAGGAACCGATCGCGCAAACGACGGGCGGATGAGCTGTATGCCCAACTGCATACGGACAAGAGCCGGGCCATCGCGCCCGGTTTTTCTTTGCCTTGAGGGAGGAAGGGTAGAGGAAAAAAATCCCATTCCCTTTCAAGTATTTGCGAAAAATATCAATTTTTTCAGCAAAAAATTGCAGGCGCCACGGTTCCTGTGTCCCCGTTCTTGCTCTAGGCTGTATGAATTAATTCCTATTCATTGAGGAGTTGTCATGCCTTTAGAGAAACATTTCGAGCCTTCGGCTCCGCCGCTTGCTCCCCTTGCGGCCTTCGAAGCGTCCGCCGATCCCTCCAAGCTTCCTGCCAGCATGGCGGTCCGGACTGCATGCCGCATCGTGCGCCAGATGGTCGCGGAGTTGATCCTGTTGTTCGGCGACCGGGTGATGCTGCGCCGCGATCGTCGTCGCTACGCCTGCCATGTGCGGCAGATCGCCATGTATGTCTGCCATGTTTCGCTGCGGATCTCCATGAGCGATATCGGGAATGCCTTCGGGCGCGACCGCACGACGGTCGGCCACGCCTGCCATGTGGTCGAAGACCGCCGCGACGACGCGGCTTTCGACGACTTCGTCTCGGCGGTGGAGCGTATCGCCACGGCCGTCTTCGGCTTGTCGGAAGTGCCGTCTCATGACTGAAAAGACATCCAATCCCGCCTCGAGGAAACAGCTTCTGCGGCTGATCCGCCAGCTCGCCCGCGGTGAATGCGGGATCCAACGGACGGAGGCCGGCGAAATCAGGCTGTCGGGCGCCGAAGAACGGCTTTATCCGGAGGAAGTGGTGTCGCAGGCCCGTTCTCTCGGTCTTGCGCATCTGTCTGCGACGCGAATCGCCGCCACGGCCGAAGCCTCCGCTTTTCTGCGCCGGTCGCTGGTGATGGGCGAAGAGGCCTTCGTCGAACAGCATGGCGAGATCGCCATTGCCACGATGGAGGTGGAAGGCACACGCCAGCCGGTTCGCCGCAATCTGCTGGAATCTCCGCTGGGAGCGGTCGCCCGGCTGAAGGACCGCGACGGCAGGGAGTTTTTCCCGGCGGAGGCGATCGAGGCGGGCGAACGGCTGTTGTCCGACTTTACCCGCGGGCAGCTCCAGCCGCGCGTCACCTCGTCCTGGGAGCCGCGTCTGGCGAAACGGACGAAAGGCCAGGCGGGCGGACCGACGGAAATCGCCGACAGCGCGATGGCCGCAAGGATGCGGTTTTCCAAAGCGATGGATGCCATGGGACCGGAACTGTCAGGCGTGGCGGTGGATGTCTGCTGCTTTTCGAAGGGGCTGGAGACGGTGGAGCGCGAACGCCAGTGGCCGGCGCGTTCGGCGAAGCTGATGCTGCGCACGTCCCTTCTGGCGCTCGCCCGCCACTATGCGCCCCCGCAAGCGCCCAATCGTCGTAAAAGCCACCACTGGGGCACGGAGGACTATCGGCCGGAGTTGTAAGGCGGCACCTTCGAACTCACGCAAGTCTTGGAGCATTTCCGGGAAGTGCGTTCCCTGTGTGGCTCTGGTATTGTCCCATTCGCTGTCGGCCTGTTTTCGGAGGGCCGACACGATGGACGCTGAGCATAAAATGGCCGGCGCGATGGAAATGCGGGCCAGATACGTATTGTAAGGCAGGTCGTTTCAACCGATTTCGGGTTAAGCCATGAATCAGGAAGTCCGGCTTTTTGGCGCTATTGCGGTCCGACCCGCGGTCCTTCCTCTCATATCCCGGTTCGAAACGGCCACAGGCTTCACAGTTGCGGTCAAGTGGGAACTCAATCCGACGGTCAGGAAAGAGATTGAGGCTGGGGAACCTTTTGACCTCGTCATCACCAATCCGAACCTGGTGCAGGATCTGGCCGCCGCGGGAAAAGTCGAAGCGGGGAGCCAGGTAGCGTTCGGCCGGATAGCAATGGGGGTGGCGGCCAAGGCAGGCAGCCAACCGCTCGACATCGGATCCGTGGAAGCATTCGAACATGCGTTGAAGAGCGCCGGATCAATCGCCTACGCCAGTGAAGGAACCAGCGGTGGCTACTTTTCCGGTTTGCTGGAACGCTTGGGAATAGCCGATGAGGTGAAGCCCAAGCTGGTGGCCGTAACAGGAGGGCAGACGGCGCCGGCCGTCGGCCGTGGGGAAGCCGAGCTGGGCGTCGTTCCCGTGACTTCGATTCTCGCTGCCGCTCCCGAGGTCATGCTGGTCGGTCGGTTTCCGGCAGAACTCCAAAGTTACGTCGACTTCGCCATTGGCATCAGCGCCGATTCAACGAACGCAGAAGCCGCCAGGCAGCTGTCGGAATTCCTGATGTCGGCAGCCGCTGATGGCATCCTGGAGGCGAAGGGCGTCGAGCGTTGCTGAAAGGCGCGCTCGGCCGCCCGCATGCCTTACGCCGCGACTTTCATCCTCGCCTCTTCGCGGATGCGCTTGACCATGGACTTGAGCCCGTTGGCGCGCTGCGAGGAGAGGTGCTCGACGAGCCCGATGCGGTTGAAGATCTCGATGGCATCCGTCGCGGCGATTTGCGACGCGCGCTTGCCCGAATAGACGGCGAGCACAATGGCGACGAGGCCGCGCACGATATGGGCGTCCGAATCGCCGTCGAAGGTCATCACCGGATCCGCCCCGCCGTCGATATGGCTGACGAGCCAGACCTGGCTGGCGCAGCCCTGCACCTTGTTCTGGGAGGTCTTCTGGTCGTCGGCAAGGTCCGGCAGTGCCTTGCCCAGCTCGATCACATAGCGATAGCGATCCTCCCATTCGTCGAGGAAGGCGAAATCGTCTAGGATCTGGTCGAGGCTTGCCATGCGTGCTCCGGTTATTGGCTGCACTCCATATAGGTATTGCAGCGGCCCGAAAACAGCAAAAAAATGCGCCGTGAGGAGTTCATTCCTCACGGCGTCAGCAAAAAGCCGAATAGCAGGGCAGGCAGTCCGGCGCCGGGAACCGTGGCAATGGAGCCCGGCGCAAGTTTTGAATTTCGGTATGAAGCGGCAGCGTTTAGTGCGCTGGGCGCTTCTGGGGCACCGGCACGGTGCCGGTGAAGATCGTGTCGGAGGCCGCGGCTGCTGCGCTCTCGAGAGATTTTGTCGGAAAGGGCGTGGGCTGCGGATCGGCGAGCACGGCGGGTTCCGGTTCGGGCTTACTGCCGCCGAACTGCTTGTCGAGCAGCTCGAAGGCAACGCGAGCGCCTTCCTTGGCCCTGACGCCGAGCGCCGAGAAGGTCTCCGCACCCTTTTCGCAAACGTCCGGCTTTTCGGCGCAGATGGCGCTGACATATTGATAGGCTTCGGTCGCGGCGGCAAAGGCGTCGCTGACCTCCAGCGCCGAGGCGCCCTGGGTGTCGGTCGCCGGGCGGCTGCTGAAATAGGAAAGCACCACCAAAACGGCTGCGAACCAAACACTTCCCTTGATGAGAAACCACATCGTCCTGTCCACCTGTTTTTCCCGCAGGATCTAGCGGGCCGCCGGGTCTGTGCCGGTCTTGAACATGGTTGTACCGGCCGGAAGCAAAGATCGCTTTGACGCAGCCGTTCGGTTTTTCGGCAAATTTATCTAAAATTCGAACGATCGTCCTTCCGGTGTGACGTCTGCGGACACTTTCGCTCGAAGTTTAGCGACTGATGTTAAGCATAATTGCGGCAGGCCCGCCGAAAGCCTTGGGCTTGCCGTGTGCTCCTTCGCCACAGAAGTTAACAGCGCTGGAAAAATCAAGCCAAATCCGTCGCTTACCCGCCATTAACCACAAGCATAGAAGGCCCTTCGAATATGTCCCAAAGCCGGATTTGGGGCCTGCTTGCCGGGGAGAAGACCCCTATTTTTATCCTTTCCTTAAGTCGCCGGGGCCTATTGTCGGCCTCGTCAAACGAGTCTGTTTCAGGGTTTTGCGTGCGCGTATTGAGTAACATTGCCGGGAAGGCGGTTCTGCTGGTCGACAAGACCGCAATCCGCTGGCTGACCCGTCTTGGCGACGGCGAGGAGACCCGCGCCGGCGATATCGCCCGGCTGCGGCGTCTGGTCTTTGCCTGCGCCGCCGCTCTGGTTGCCGTGCCGCCCGCGCTGACCATGCTTCTTGCGCCGGCACTGGCGTTGCCGGTCGGTGTCGCCCTGGTGCTCTCGCTCTTCCTCCTTTGCGTCGCGGCCTCTTTTGCCTTTCCGCGTCCCGCGGCGGTTTCGGTCGCGGTCGCGCAGCCGGATGACGTGCTTTTCGATGCCTGCCCCGGCCTGTCGCTGGTTCTCGATCCGCACGGCCATGTCGTGAGGACGGGCGGACGTGACCGCGACGGCTTCCCCGAAAACCTGCGCGAGGCCGCCGGCCAGTCGCTTGCCGAACTCGTGCATGTGTCGGACCGGATCGGCCTCATCCAGGCCTTCGACATGTTGCGTCAGGGGGCGGCAAGCGCTGTCGCCGATATCCGCATCGAGCGTCCTTTCTCCTCCGCCGGGCGCCAGTTCCTGCCCGTCCGTTTCGACATGACCGCCATCCGCGACGGCGAGGGCCAGGTTCTCTATGTCTTTGCGCAGGCACGCGACGTTTCGGACGAGCAGGACCTGCATGCCAAGGCTGCCGCCCATGTCGCCGAGGCCCGTTCCGCCCACGAAGCCAAGTCGCGCTTCCTGGCGGCCGTCAGCCACGAACTGCGCACGCCGCTGAACGCCATCCTCGGTTTTTCCGACGTGCTGGCCGGAGAATATTTCGGCCGGCTCGCGAACGACCGCCAGCGCGAATATGTCGGGCTGATCCGCCAGTCGGGCGCGCATCTGCTTTCCGTCGTCAACACCATGCTCGACATGTCGAAGATCGAGGCCGGGCGTTACGAGCTGCTGGCCGAGCCCTTCTCGCTTGCCGAAGCGATGGAAACCTGCCGCGCCATGCTGGATCTCACGGCCCGCGAAAAGGGTGTCACGCTGACGAGTCGCGCCTCCCGGAGCCTCGGCGAAGTGGTGGCGGATCGCCGCGCCGTACAGCAGATCCTCATCAACCTCGCCGGCAATGCAATCAAATTTACCGGCCAGGGCGGCGTCGTCTCCATTGATGCCATGATGTCGGGCGATGACGTGGTGATTTCGGTAAGCGATACGGGAATCGGGATCGCCGCCGAGAAACTCGAATTCATTGGACAGCCGTTCATGCAGGTTGAAAACGCCTATACCCGCTCGTACGAAGGAACCGGCCTGGGTCTCTCGCTGGTCAAGGGGCTGGTGGCGCTGCATGGCGGCCGTTTCTCGATCGCGAGCCGACCGGGCGAGGGAACGGTGGTCACCGTCGCGCTTCCGGTCGACGGTTCGGGAATCGGTAGCACACCGGACGAATTGCATGAGGAGAAAATTGAATTCCCGCCGCGGCTGCAAGCAGTCCGGCAGGCGCCCATGATGGACGAACAGGATTTTGCCGATGACCGCGCGGAAGCGAAAATCGCCTGACAGGAAAAAAGCCGTCCGGCAGCCGGGTCTTCTGTCGAACCTCGCTTCGGCGGCGGGGCGCGCGGCCCTGCGCCATCCAAAACCCCTGTTCGGCTTTGTGACCGTCGGCGTCATCTTCAGCTTCGTTGCCGCCAATGCCCTCTGGTATCAGCCGGGCGGCCATCCCGCACCCTTCCTCGCCACCCGTGATGCCGATGACCCGAACGCGATCGCCGGCTACCGGCCGATAAAACGCACGGCGCCTGCCGATACCACGACTTTCCGCATCGAACGCGCAACCCCTGCGGCACCCTCCGCACCGCCTGTTGCAGCACCCGTTTCCGATCCGGCCGCGGCACCGGTCTCCGCGCCGGTTCCGGTCGCGCCGCCGGCTCCGCGTCCGCAGCTCGCAGCACCCCTTCCGGCCGCCCCCGTGACGCCGAAACCTGCCCCGGTCGAAACCGCTAGGGCGCCGGCTCCCGCTTCCATCAAGCCGGCCCAGCCGGCGCCGTCACCGGCGTCGAAGGCCGCCCTGCCGCGCCGGCCGGTGCAGAATGCCGGCGTCCGGAGCGAGGACCCGGTGGCGGCGGCAATCCGCGCCGCCGAGCGCATTCCGGCCATGACGCCGCCCGCCGAAATCCCCAATGCCCGCCGTGCCGCCGCGGCTATCCCTGCTGCCGCCCGACCGCCAGCCGCAGTTCCCGCCGCTGTCCGGCCGTCCGCCGCGACGTCACCTTCGACCGACCTCGTGCTGCAGATCCAGCGGGGGCTCTCCAACATCGCCTATGCGGATGTAGAGGTCGACGGCGTTGCCGGCGAACAGACCAAGGCCGCCATCCGTCGTTTCGAAAAGCACTATCGCTTGCCGGAAACCGGCGAACCCAACGCCATGGTCCTGAAGAAGCTGAAATCGATCGGCGCCCTGTAGCGGCGGCGCGATGCGTCGAGCTGCGCGGCTAATATGCCGGAAGCGGTCACGACCTGTCTCCGGCGGCCGTCAGCTTCAGGATCTCCTGAGCCAGTTGATCCTGGGTATAGGGCTTGCCCAACCTCGCGACATCCAGATCCAGGCCCGGTGGAAGTTCGGCATAGCCCGATGCAATCACGATCGGCAGCCCGGGAGCGATCTCACGGGCGGCTTTGGCCAGCTCGGCGCCGGTCATGCCCGGCATCGAATAGTCGGTGATCATCAGGTCAAAGCGGCCGTCGTCGGCGAGACATGCAAGTGCCTCCTGCCCGGAATGCGCTTCGAAAACTTCGTGTCCAAGGTCGCTCAGCATGTCAGCCGAGCTCATGGCGATCAGGACATCGTCATCGACCAGCAATATCCGTTTCGGTCCCACGGCATTCGCTGCGTCGTCCGGCGCCGTCTGGCTTTGCTCCTGTTCGGGAACGGACGATGTCGAGATCGGTATCCAAAGTTCCGCCGTGGTGCCCTTGCCGGGCGCGCTCGCCAGTTTGAGGTCACCCTTCAACTGCAGAGCCAGGCCATGGATCATCGACAGTCCAAGCCCTGTTCCCTTGCCCAGTTCCTTGGTGGAAAAGAACGGTTCGATTGCCTTCTGAAGGGTTTCCTCGTCCATCCCGTGTCCCTGGTCGGCAACGGAAAGAACGACGTAGCGTCCGGCGGCGAGCGCATCGGTCGCTGAAATCTGCTCTGTTTCCCTCAGGTCTATGCGGATCGCACCGCCGTCCGGCATCGCGTCCCTTGCGTTGACGGCGAGGTTGAGGAGCGCCAGCTCGACTTGGTTGGCATCCGCCGATACGGGAGGAAGCTGATCGGGGACAACGACTTCCACCGAGACCGTGGAGCCGACGGAGCGCGTCAGCAGGTCCTTCATCCCCATCACCAGGCCAGCCAGATCGACCGGCCCTATATGAAGGTCCTGACGGCGTGCGAATGCGAGCAATCTCTGGGTCAGCGAGGCGCCGCGCTTTGCGCCCTGCAAGGCGCCGTCGATCAACCGGATCGCCTTGATGTCGTCTCCGACATGCTTGCGCAGGAGTTCGAGGTTACCCAGGACAGCCATCAAGAGGTTGTTGAAGTCGTGTGCCACGCCGCCGGTGAGCTGACCAATGGCCTCCATCTTCTGCGCCTGGCGAAGCTGCTCTTCAGCCCGCTCGCGCTGGCTCACCTCCGCCATCACCAGTGCATGCGCCTCTTCCAGCTCGCGGGTGCGCTCGGCAACCCTTTCCTCGAGAACCTCGTTGAGCTGGCGCTGCTGTTCCTCGGCCTTCAATCGCTCCGTGATATCGGCCGACACGCCGACCAGCTTGATCGCTCTGCCCGCCCGGTCCTTGTGAAGCTGTGCCCGAATTTCTGCCCCATGAATGGAGCCGTCTTTCCAGACGGTTCTGTATTCGACGGCGTGATCCGATCCGGTCGCAATCGAAGCCCTCAACGCAGCTTGCACGCGTTCGAGATCTTCCGGATGAGTGGCGGCCAGCAGGTCTTCGTAGGTGAAGGGATCTTCGGGGCTGCGGCCGAAAATCCGTCTGCAGGTGGTAGAGGTCGTCAGCTCGTTGGTCGCAAGGTCCAGCTCCCAGGCGCCCAATCGCCCCGCGTCCAGGGCCGTCTGGAGGCGCCGCTCGCCTTCGTCCAGGGCTTCGATACGCAGCCGGGCTTCATATTGCCGGCGCCGCCCGCGCATCGCGGAGCGAGCCACGCTGATGAAAGTCGTTGCGTGAAAGGGGCGTTCCACGAAGCTGACATTGCCCAACACCTCCAGCAGGCGGGCTGCCGAGGGATTGCGCTCGGGGCCGCCGCCCCGGGCGGTCAGGATGATGAACGGCAGATCCGACCAGCTCGGCTGATCCTCGATCCATGACGCGAGCGAACGCAGATCGGCTGAGCGCACGGCCTCCTCGGTCATGACGGCAAAGGCGACGTTGTCGTCCAGACTGGCGACGAAGGTCGGAAGATCCGACGCCGCCTTCGACGTTATTCCGGCTTCCTGCAGAAGCGAAGCTGCAATCTGCGCATCCCGTCCGAGCGGCGCGTGGATCAGGCCGATGGCCTCTCGGTTAGGAATGGTAGCCATCCTCATCTGAGTTTTGCAACAAAGGCTGGCTCTTGCCCACGAATGTCGGCACGCCGCGGAGGACACCCTGAAAGTCCGAAATCGGCTCGCCCAAGGTCAGCCCCGCCTCACTGATCCGGTACTCACGAATAGTGTCTTCGTGTCTGCCGGTCCGCTTCTTGACCACGGAAACGGCACGGCGAATTTTGCCGTGAGCTTCGAAATAACGAAGCAGGATCACGGTATCGGCCAGATAGGTGACATCCACGGGTGACTTCATATCGCCGACCAGACCATGCTGCGCAACGGTGAGAAAGGTATTGGCGCCTTGCCGGTTAAGATACTGAAGCAATTCATGCATGTGAAGGATGAGCGCCTTTTCTTCCGGCATCGACGCCTGATAGCCATTGACGCTGTCGATGACCACGGTCTTTGCCTCGAAGCTGGCGACCCGATCCCTGACGCGCTGGGCGAATTCCCCCGGTGACAGTTCGGCCGCATCCAGCTGCTCGATGTGGATCAAGCCGTCGTCCCGCATCCGTTGAAGGTCGATCCCCATCGGTTTGAGCCGTGAAAACAGCAGGCCCAGTTCTTCGTCAAAGATGAAAACGGCCGCCTTCTCTCCGCGTTTGACCGCTGCATTGACGAACTGCAGCGCGAAGAGGCTCTTGCCCGTTCCCGCCGGACCGATCAGAAGTGTGCTCGATCCGCGCTCGATTCCGCCGCCGAGAAGACCGTCGAATTCCTGCAGGCCGCTTGAAAGTGTCACCCGCTCGAAGCCTGTTTTATGCTCGATCGCGCGCAGGCGGGGAAATGCCATCACGCCGCCGGTCCTGATCACGAAGTCATGGTAACCGCCGCGGAACGACTGCCCGCGATACTTTATGACCCGGAGCCGCCGGCGCTCCGACCCGTAGTCCGGGGCAAGCTGCTCGAGGTGGATCACGCCATGGACAACGCTGTGCACGGTCTTGTCCATGTTGTCAGCAGTCATGTCGTCAAGAAGCAGCACCGTTGCATCCGAGCGGGAAAAGAAATGCTTCAGCGCCAGGATCTGTCGGCGGTAACGAAGAGAACTCTGAGCAAGCAACCGGATTTCGGACAGGCTGTCGATAACAACTCGGGCCGGTTTTACGCGCTCGAAGGCTTCAAATATGAGCTTGGTCGTCTCGCCGAGTTCAAGGTCGGACGAGTAGAGAAGGCTCTGCTGCTGATCGGCGTCGAGCAGGCTTTCGGGCGGCACCAGTTCGAAAATCTCGACCCGCTCGTCAATTTCCATCCCGTGGGACACGGCGGCGTCCCGCAACTCTTCGTCAGTCTCCGAGAGGCTTATATAAAGGCAGCGCTCCCCCAGGCTCGCGCCTTCGATGAGGAACTGCAACGCGATCGTCGTTTTGCCTGTTCCCGGAGACCCTTCGAGCAGGAACACATGTCGCCTTGACAGTCCGCCGGACAGTATATCATCCAGACCCTGGACACCGGTCTTCGCTTTTTTACTCAAAACTTCGTTCATCTTGCCTCCTGGATCAGGCAAAAAACTAGGGCGTATGTCTTTGGCGGCAAGCTGAGTTTCTGTCTCTCGCAAAAATGACATGGCTTTTTTCGGCTCACGCATCCGCTTCTTCGGGCAGCCAGCAGCCAGACCGTCCTGAAATTCAGACATAGTGTGGGAACCCGTGGGTGTTCAACAAGTTCACGAAAAGAACTGAGGGTCAGGAGCGCTTTGCCTATGGAGCCGCACGAAAGAACCTTTCCCATCTCTGCCGGTATCCTGTTTGGTCTCGGCCTCGGAGGTTTTTTCGATGGCATAGTCCTGCATCAGGTGCTCCAGTGGCATCATATGCTCAGTTCCTGGTATCCGGTCTCCAGCATGGAAAACCTGGAGCTGAACACGTTCTGGGACGGCATATTCCATAGCAGCACCTATCTCTTCGTCGTGTCCGGGCTGTTCATCCTTTGGCGTCACGCCCACCGCCGCCACCTCTATTGGTCAGGCAAGCTCCTTGTCGGCACCATGCTGATCGGCTTTGGGGTCTTCAACTGCGTCGAGGGGCTGATCGATCACCAGCTCCTCGGCATCCACCATGTCAATGAAACCGTAGCCGAAACCTCCCGCATCTATTGGGATGTCGGATTTCTGATATGGGGTGCGGCCATGATCGTCTCGGGCTGGCTGCTCGTCCGTTCCGGAAAGAAGGAAGAGCGGGCGCAACAGACGGTGGCCCGATGGAAAAGCTAGCCGCTGCCGGTCATGGGGAGCCGGACCTTTGCCACTTGCAGCCTCGCCATCAACCAGACTTCAGGCGAATGCCGGGAGAAGGCCCTGCAAGGCGTCGTGCGAGGTGATCGTCGCGACGACAAGACCGGTTTCGTCGGCGATGGCTATGGCCTGGAGGGTCAGTTCTTCACCGCTCCTCAGGCAGTCCGCGGCAATATCGCGGATGCCGAGAAAGGTCTCGACAATGGCTTTCTCGACGGAGGGAAAATCGATGCCTTCGAGATCGTGAATGAAACCCTTCTGCTCATCCACGTGAAGAAAAAATTTCATATCGCTGTTCCCTTCCTGATCGGCGCCAAATATCGCCGAACGGACGCGGATTAGCCCGATTGGCCTAGGCAAATTGGAAGAGTCACCCTGACAGTGCAATTCAGCCTAAAGAGGTAGGCAGGCAGCCGAAAGAAGATGTTTTGTGGGCGAAAATCAGCAGTTTAGCCGCCGGTTCCGCCAGTTCCCTCGCCTGCATGCCGCGATTGGCGAGAATGGAGGTGAGATTAATTTTCTCCGTCCGACCTTACTTGCGAGGCATTCATGAATTTTCTTTCATTGATATCGGGCGTTGGGAATGTCCTTCTAGATATTAGCATAAACTGCCTTGCGGGTCGCCAGTCTGGCATGGCCTTTCGATTCTCCAGGCCGGCGATGATCTGCCTCCGCTTCTTCCTCGCAATAGCTGTGGAAAATCGTCATACCGCGACGATACCGGTCTCGGATGCCCGTTTCCCCTGGTGCTGACGGTTTGGTCAGGTATTGGCCGCACTGATTTCGTCAGCGCACCGTCACCGCCTCAAGCAGCAGCCGCTTGAGCTCATCGACGGGCGGCGCGAGCCGGCTTTCGGCCGTGTGCAGCGCAAGCTCGATCTCGCCGAGCGCCGGCAGGCCGGCTTTGCCGGGGTCGAGGGCAACAAGATGAGCGGGTTTTCCTTCCATGATGCGCGGCGTCACCCCGAGGCCTGCGGTCACCGCCGCCCAGAGCCCGGTGAGGCTCGGGCTGGCAAAGGCGGGCCGCCAGGCGATGCCGTCGCGATCCAGCGCGTCGACGGCTGCTTTCCGGAATGCGCAGGGCGGGTCGAAGGCCACCACCGGCAGCGCTTCATCTGCGTCGCGGCGAAAATTCTCCGCGCCGATCCAGGCGACCTCGCGGCGCGCGACGATTTCCGAACGGGGAGTGCCGAGTGCGCCCCAGGTCAGGGCGACATCGAGTTCGCCCTTCTCGATCGACTGCACCATGCTCGATCCCCGGTCGACGCGCGCTTCCACCCGCACGCGCGGATGGTTCTTCGAAAAGCGGCCGAGCAGGGCGGGCAGCCAGGTTTCGGCAAAATCCTGCGGCACGCCGATCCTCACCCAGCCTTCGAGTTTGGCGGTGCTGCGGACGGCGGCCCGCGCCTCGTCGTTGAGTTCGAGGATCCGTCGCGCATATCCGAGCAGGATTTCGCCCGCCTCGGTGAGCACGAGCCCGCGCCCCTGCTTTTGCAAGAGTGTCTCGCCGACCTGCTCTTCCAGCTTCTTCAATTGCAGGCTGATTGCCGAAGGAGACCGGCCGAGCCGGTCGGCAGCCTTTGCGAAACTTCCGAGTTCCATGCCGAGCGTGAAACTCCGAAGCAGGTCGATATCGAGGTTGAGTGGCAGCATAATCGTTGAGCTTTGCAAAACTATCAGTTTAAAACTTCGCGATTTTAAAAATTATTGTGAAGGCCGATGATGTCTTCGTCAACCAAATTCGAAAGGAAAAACCGATGCCCTTCGTTCATGTCATCATCGCCGGCACGCGCCTGGACCCGGAAGCCAAGCGCCGCATCCAGCAGGAAACCACGACCTTCATGAACACGATCATGCGCAAGCGGCGGGAAGTGACCGCCGTCCTCTTGGAGGAGGTCGGCCTCGACGGCTGGACGGTCGGCGGCGAGCCGCTGTCCGTTGCAGCTCACGTGGAGGCCAATGTGACGCTCGGCACCAATACGCCTGACGAAAAGGAGCGCTTCATCAAGGCGATGGATACGCTGCTCAAGGAAAATCTCGGCGACCTGTCGGTGGCGACCTATGTCATCGTCCGGGAGGTGCAGGCGGAGGCCTGGGGGTACGACGGGGTGACGCAGGAGTATCGCCGCGTCGCAGCGCTCCCGGCGTGAGAAACCGAACTCGGCCGGACCCTCTCGCTTTCGAGAGGCGGTCCGGCCGCAGGCCGGATTAGAACACGGCGAGATATTTCAGAAGCGAGATGATGCCGATGAGGATGACGATGATCCGGGCGATCTGCTTTGCGCGTCCGTCGATCGGCAGGCGCGCGATGAGATAGAGAACCAGAATGATCACCAGGAAAGTGATCAGGATGCTGATCAGAACGGAAGTACCCAAGCCCCAACTCCTTTTTGAAGACAATGCCTTATGGCACGGGGCTTAAACTACCGTGCGGCGCACGAAAGGAAAGAGGGACGCAGCACTCGAGGTCGGGGAGGCGCCGCCAGCCCCCTCAGGTCAGCTCGGCACCCAGCTCGAGAGCCCAGTGGGTGAGGCGGTCCTTCAGCGCCCGGTCCTTCAGATAGCCCGTCAGCTCCTCATCGATCTCCTCCAGCCGCCTGAGCTCGAAGTTCTCGGCGGATTGAGCGTTCCAGGCTGCCTGCAGGCTTTTGCTCACGTGGCTGCCGTGTTGCAGCGTGAACCAGATGCGGTTCCTGATCTTGTCGAGATCGGCCGCCCGGCCGACCCATTGCTGGCCGGTGGACGCGCAGCGGATCGCATATATGCCGGTGGGAGCCTTTCTTTCCTTGTAGGCGGCGATCGCCGCTTTCCTGTCGATGATGGTCATGTCGTTTTCCTCATTCGAGGATCGCAATATCATCCGGATAAAATTAATGCAAGATTATACCCGGGTAAAACGAAGGCCGCGTCATTTGCGCTGACCCGCTAACCGCCGTAAGAGGGGTGATGCGCCTGAAATCCCATATCTTCGTCTCCGCCCTGATCCGCCGCGTCTTCGGGCTCGGCGGTTTTGCAGCCGTCGAAAAGAAGGGTGCGGAGGAGGCGGGCGCCGTCTTCATCCGCCACCGTTTTCGCGACGGGCTGGAAACGCTCTATGCCCCCGCGCCGCAGAATTTCTTCGGCGAGGACGATGGGCAGCGCAAGTTCGAGGTGAGGGCGGAAAAGACGGAGCCGGATGCCGTCCGCGAGATCCTGTCTCGCGAGCTTCGCTTCGATCCCGATCTCTGGCTCGTGGAGCTGGAGACCGACGACGTCGCCGATCTTTTCGAGGTGGTGAAGCCGGTCTGACGCTGGTCTAGCGAGCCCGGTGGACGGCGGCCGTCGAGCGCCGGAGGCTGGCGCTGGTGCGGACGATGCGCGGCTCGTCCTCGTGCTCTTTCGTCTCGTTGGCTGCGGCCGGCTGCCGTTGCGGTTCGGCATAGGTATAGCTGTCGGCCCGGCGCCAGGCTTCGATCCGCTTGCCGCACTCGTCCTCGTCGAGCGAGTTCCACAGCGATTCTGCGCGCGTGACGCCGTCCTCGAGGCTCCCGAGATGATCGTAGATCCGCTGCAGGATGAAGATCGCGTCCTCTTCCCGCATCGCAATGCCTTTGAGCGTGGTGGCGAGCTGCTGGCCGGAAATATCCAGCATGATCCGCTCGGAAAGCCAGAGGCTTGCCGAAAGGGAGTCGGCGAGAACGGTCGCGAAAAGGCCGGCCTCCCGGTCACGTGCGAAGCGCACGAGCAGGGCTTCCTGGATCGGCGAGAGCGTGCGCAGGCCGAGCCGGTCGTGCGCCGGGCGGTCGATATGGCTGGCGAGCGCCTTGATGCGCTGGCGCAGGTCTTCTTCGCGAGCCAGTTGCTCGGCAGCCGCCGTGTCCTCAACCGGCGCCGCGGCGGCTTCCGCTACGGGCGTCTCGATGGGCCGGGCGGTGCGGTTGTGGCGCAGCCCGACCAGTGCGTCGATGACGGTGGGCGACAGCACTTCGCGGCGGACGATCGCCCGCGCATGCGCTTCGCCCTGGGTGCGGGCGATGGTGATCAGCGTCTCGTCGGAGAGGCAGCCGGAGGAGGTGAGGAAAGGGGCGGCGATCGAAATCGGCTGGCTGGCGATGAAGAAGGCGACGGCTGGCGGCACGTTCCTGCATTGGGAAAGGGCGGCGACGGCCTCGCGGCGGGCTTCCTCGGAGGAAGCGGAAAAGAGCGGGGCGAAAAGCTCGGCGAACTGTCGAAGTTCCGACCGCGTCGGATGCGGCAGGCTTTCAAAGACAGTCACAGTGGCCATCAGCACCACATCCTTCTTACGCATGGCACGGGGCCTTTCAAGGTCGCGGAACTCATTCGTCACAGGCAAACTCACATCGACGCAATACAACTCATGAGGTGCCGTGAAGCCTTCAGGTGGGCCGTCGGGGCTTGCCTGATGCTGTCATCGTACCTTTCCTGGGGAACTCCCGGCGGCGCTGCCGCTCGCGCAGCTGTAAATCTGCTTCGCGGGACGCCTTGGTTTAACCGTATGCTAACCCTCTGAGAGTTAACGGTCGGTGAAGACGGGTCGTTTTGATACGTCTGTCATTTTTTGGTGGTCTGTTGTTTCACAAGCGGAACCGGAAAGCGCATTTCGCGCCGGCTGTGCCTGCTCACCAGGAAATCGCGACTGCGTTTCTGCTGCAGACAACAGGTAAGCATCGGTAGTAAGTGGTATTTTAGCATTAACTGACTGTTAATGCCGTTCTGGCGAAATTCAGCATAACCGGCGTGTGTTGCCGGGGCTTCGAGTTCCGGGTGGCCCTCGCGTTTCATGTATGTCTTGAGGGCCATCCCATTCCCGGCCGGCTCAGGCGGAACCGGCCGTTTATGGCGAAATGTCCTTGCGCTTTTCAACCGGCGCACCGACGAGAAAGACGCGAATGTCCGGGTTTCCCGGAAGCGTCGGCCCATTCAGAGGGCAGGGTGAGATCGATCCGTCTTCATCCGTCTCGAATTCCGAAAACGGAGACGAGCATGGCAGAGATCGTATTGTTGAATAGATGGCGCAACGAACACCCCCGCCGGCCGCAGATCAAGATCGGCGAGGCGAAGGACGCGGGTCAGCTTCTGTTCTTTACCGGCGTGCGGTACGAGCGTTTCGACGACCGGATGGACCGCAAGGCGGAAAATCACGCGGTACGCGCCGACTGACTTTTTTAAGGACTGGTCTCCATCAGAACCGGCTTCTGGTGCGCCATTCGAAAGGCATGCAGGTTGCCTTGTCCAGGAACTGCGACGCGATATCCGCAAAGCTCTTTTGCGGTGCAAGACTTCTCAACACGGCATAACCGTCCGCCTGCCGCGTTTCCACCAGGATCGACTGCGATATTGCTTGCGGCAACGCCTTGCGCAGCGTCGTGAGCTGCACCGGCGTGGCGATCACCAGATCCAGGCCGCCGCCGGCGGATGTCCGGTCGTTGATGCTGAACACCTCGTTGGACGACTGGTCGTAGATCGCCAGCGACCAGAAGGGCGCACCGCTATTGGCAGCCGTCAGCCGCACCGGACCGTCCGCGACGTCGAAGGCGCAGACGGCCACCTCCACAAATGGATCGTCCTTGGCAAGCCCCGTCCGATCCGCCTTTTCCCCCAGCCGGTAGAAGCGATGGATCTCGCCCTTTGCCAGAATGCGCGTATAGGCGTCCCGTTCGCTGAATTCCGGCAGCAGCAGGACGATGATGAGGTGCAGCAGGGCGGCGCCGACAAGGCCGGTCACCACGGCGAAAACCACCTGAAGGGCGAATCTGGACCCGGATCTAAGCCCTGAACTAAGCCCCGATCTAAGCCTCGTACTAAGCATTGCCGCACCCGGTCTTTTCGATGCGCGGCATGGTGAGGTCGATAAGGCCGGAACTGCCGGCGGTCGGGGTGTCGAAAAGCGTCAGCGTCAGGCGAAAGGTTCCGTTCGCGGGCACGGCGAGCCAGTTGCCGGGCCTGGCGGTCGCGGCAATGGTGATATCGAAACTGCCGGTCTCGTCGCGCAGCACGATGCGGGAGTTGAGTGCGGTCGGCAGGTCCGACTGCGCCGAAGGCGGGCCGCCGCCGGGGGCAGCGGCAAACAATGTCCAGAGGCGCGCCGGCGGCGTGTGACCCGTCAGCCGATAGGTGCAGTTTCCGGAAAGGCGCGCGCCCGTGTCATCGACGGACGCGGTAAAGACGAGGCCTTCCGCGCTGGCATAGAGCAGCCTGCCGCCATTGGCCCTGTGCGATTTGGCGTAGGGGTCCGCCGCCGCCGTCTGCACCTCGGGAAAGGCTTCCCAGGGGCCGAGCTTGATGGCGCCGAAACCGACGGTCGCATCGAGCGCCACAAGGGTGGACCAGATCCCGCCGCCGAAGGCGATGGCAAGCGCGATCGCGATGAGGATGGGAACACGAAACACGGGTTTGCTTGGGTCCTCGGGAAGAGCTGCGTCAGAGGGTTAGCATTGATTCTGCCGGGAAGGAATGGGTTAGCGGTTTACGAGTTATGACTTAGAGTCCCGCTATGTCGATTCGATATGCCGTTCCTCCCGGTACGCTTCTGCTCTGTGACTATTCGCTTGGTGGTTTCGTGCCGCCCGAGATGGTCAAACGTCGGCCAGCTGTTGTCGTATCGCCTCGGCTCCCACACCGGGACGGGCTTTGTTCTGTTGTTCCGCTTTCGACGACCCCGCCCACTCAACCGGTAAAGTATGTCGTCGAACTCACTCTGGCTTCGCCGCTGCCGGTCCCCTTTGATTCGCTGACGATGTGGGCGAAGTGCGATATGATAGCAACTGTCAGCTTCGATCGGCTCGATCTGTTTAGGACCGGGAGAGATCAGCACGGCAGACGTAAATATCTGACAAGGCGGGTGGATGACGCGATGCTGGAAAGAATTCGAGCTGGAGTACGGGCGGGCCTTGGGATTTAACTTGATATTTAAAGGCTAACACTCATATTGATCATGATCGCTGGCGGCGAAAGCCGTTCAGCCTCAAGACCTCCTTGGAGGCAGACCCCGTCACGGCGATAACAAGCTTGGCGGGGTTTCTTGTTTTGGTGGTTTGCCGACGCAGCGGCGCCGGGAGCTCGGTGAGGCGCTCGACCATATCCAGCCCCGCGCTGCCTGACTATCGCTTCAGTTCGGCGCTGGCGGGGGTGACTGGAAGCGACGGCCGGGGGGCGCCATCATCGCCCACGGTGCCGACAATGCCGGCATCGGCCACCTTGGCGGGAACCAGCGGGCTGGCGGCCTTCAGCTTGCCGGCAATCTGCTTGAGGATTCGGGTCGATTCGGCCGACAGCGAGCGTGGGCGGATAAGCGCCGGCAGGCCGGGAGCCTCGCCTTCCTTCTTTGCAACTTCGCTGCCCTTGTGATCGCCGGTCGGCAGCGGATTTTCGATGCCCGGGATGGGCTTCAGCTCGATGCCCTGATGGGCGTAGTCCATCACCGTCTTGAACGTCATGGCCGGCAGCGAGCCGCCCGTCATGTTGTCCATCGAGGTGAAGTCGTCGTTGCCGAACCAGACGGCGGTGGTGTAGTTGCCGGTAAAGCCGATGAACCAGGCGTCACGATAGCTCTGCGAGGTGCCGGTCTTGCCGCCCGTGACGATGCCGCCCTCGAGCGCCGCCCGCTTGGCGGTGCCGATCACCGGGATCTGCGTCAGGATCCGGTTCATGGACGACGTCGCCTTCTCCGACAGCACGCGTCGTGCCGGTGGCTCGTCGCGATTGAAGTCGTAAAGCACCTCGCCGCCATAACTTAGCACCTGCTCGATACCATGGCGGCGCGACTGCATGCCGCCCGCCGGCATGACGGCATAGGCCGTCGCCTGGTCGAGAACGGTGACTTCCGACGTGCCGAGCGGCACCGTCTTGTCGCTCCTGAGCGGCGTTTCGATGCCCATCGCCTTGGCGGTCTGCACGATCACGTCGGTGCCGAGATGGTCCTTGGCGAGCCTGACCGGCACGGTGTTCAGCGATT
Organism: Neorhizobium alkalisoli; assembly: GCF_002968635.1. Lineage (GTDB taxonomy): Bacteria > Pseudomonadota > Alphaproteobacteria > Rhizobiales > Rhizobiaceae > Neorhizobium > Neorhizobium alkalisoli. The sequence continues at coordinate 775,398 of NZ_PVBN01000001.1, forward strand.
GCGCCATGGCCGAAAGCAGCGTCACCTTGCCCTTGTAGGAGCGGGCATAATTCTGCGGAGACCAGCCGCGCCAGGTGATCGGCGCATCCGAAACGACCGATTCGGGCGTGAAACCATGCTCCATGGCGGCGGAATAGGTATAGAGCTTGAAGGAGGAACCCGGCTGCCGAAGCGCCTTCGCGGCACGATTGAACTGGCTTTCGCCGTAGTCGCGGCCGCCCACCATGGCCCGCACGGCGCCGCCGTTCTCGATCATGACAAGCGCGCCCTGCTTGGCCTTGTAGCTTTCGCCGTATTCGCGCAGGCTCGATTCCATCGCGGTTTCGGCGGCCTGCTGCAGGCCCGTGTCGATCGTGCTGCGCACGATGACGGAATGCTCGCTGAATTTGCCGGCCTTGGCGAGCCGCTGCACTTCGTCGAACGCCCAATCGAGGAAATAATCCGGCGCATTGACGTCGGCCCGATCGACGACCGTCGCGGGGCTGCGGCGGGCCGCAATCACCTGGCCTTCGGTCATCAGCCCGCCCTGAACCAGGTTGGAAAGCACTTCATTGGCGCGCGAGCGCGCCGCCGGCAGGTTCACATGCGGTGCATATTTTGCCGGCGCCTTGAAAAGCCCTGCCAGCATGGCGGATTCGGCGAGGTTCACCTCGGTGATGTTCTTGCCGAAATAGAACTGCGAGGCTGCGGCGGCGCCGAAGGTCCCGCCGCCCATATAGGCGCGGTCGAGATAAAGGGAGAGAATTTCCTTCTTGGAAAGGTTCGCCTCGAGCCACAGCGCCAGGAAGGCTTCCTTGATCTTGCGTTCGATCGAGCGCTCGTTGGTGAGAAAGAGGTTCTTGGCAAGCTGCTGGGTGATCGTCGAACCGCCCTGGACGACGCCGCCGGCCTTGGCGTTTTCGCTCATGGCGCGGGCAAGGCCCAGGAAATCGATGCCGAAATGGTCGAAGAAACGCCGGTCTTCGGTTGCCAGCACGGACTTGATCAGGTGATCCGGCAGCTCGTCGATCGGCACGGAATCTTCATGGATGATGCCACGATGGCCGATGGTATTGCCGTAACGGTCGAGGAAGGTGACGGCGAAATCGCCACGGTTTCGCCAATCTTCCTTGGTTTCCTCGAAGGCGGGCAGGGCGAGTGCAAGCACGACCACCGAACCGGCCGTGCCGAGCGTCATGGCCTCGCCGGCAAACTCGAAGCCCAGGCGCTTCCATCCGCGGACGCGGAAACGGCGGAAGAAGATGGTGATCTCTTCCCAGATTTCGCCAAGCTTGAAGCCTAGGTTCCAGACGGTGGAATCGATCCAGGAATCGATGCGCAGCAGGATATGGCGCTTCCGGTGCTGCCGCTCGCCGGATGATCTTGGTTCGTCCTGCGGCTCTTCCTGCACCTTGGAGTTCCCCCGCCTGTAGTGGATGAGTTTTGCTTGACGCCGTCCCTTGCAGGGATCAAGAGCATGAGCCTCTCACCGTTATTCAGCAATAGCTGACAAATGGTTGATGCGCGATAGCCAATTCGCAACAGGTAAAATGCAGATACGGCGAATTGTTCCGTTCTGCCGCAAAAGTGATGTTTCATCGATGACGGACATGCCTTTCTGGAAAACCAAACGGCTCGATGAGCTGACCCAAGAAGAATGGGAAAGCCTCTGCGACGGCTGCGGGCTCTGTTGTCTCAACAAGCTCGAGGACTGGGATACGGGTGACGTGGTCTTCACCTCCGTCGCCTGCCGGCTTCTCGATGGGACGAGCTGCCGCTGCAAGGACTACGACAACCGTCAGGCGACCGTGCCCGATTGCATCCAGCTCACGCCGGAGACCGTCAATGACATCTCCTGGCTGCCGCCGACCTGCGGCTATCGGCTGGTGCGGGACGGGGAGGATCTCTACTGGTGGCATCCGCTCGTATCGGGAGATCCGGAAACCGTGCATCAGGCGGGCATTTCTGCCCGCGGGCGCACGGTGAGCGAGGAAGAAGTCGATGTCGACGATTTCGAAGACTATCTTGTTGATTGGCCTCTCACGGTAGGTCAAAATTGACTTAAGACAATTTTTTTATAGGAAAATAATATATATGCTTCTGTTTTAGCAGCGGGTAATACTTTCCGCGTGGCAAGGGCAACCGATCGGCATATAGATGAAGACAGAAAGCACACTCGCCGACCGTCTATATGAGGCGGCTCTCGTTCCCGATCTATGGACCGATACCTGCGAACGGATCGCTGCGGAAATCGGGTCCTCCACGGCATCGATCTTCACCGTCGACGCTCACGGAACCCACCGTTACGTCACAAGCTCGAATTTCGCCGAAGCCTTCGCACAGTTCGTAGAGAGCGAGCAGCGGCTGACCAATATAAAGCCGCTGAGGGCGATGCAGCGTTTTCCCTTCTCGTTTGCGCGTGACAGTGACATTCTCACCAAGGAAGAATACGCACAGGATACGATCCGCACGGACTTCATAGAGCCGCATGGCATGCAATGGGAGGCCGGCTGGGCATTTCAGGAACCGACGGGCCATGTGATCGTCATCACTTTGATGCGTGCCAAGGGGCTCACCCATTTTTCCGACGACCAGCTTGGTCTGCTGAACGCACTGAAGCCGGATCTTGCCCGCGCCGCCTATATGTCGTCGAGGCTCGCCTTCAACGAAGCGCGCTCGATGACGGAGGCGCTGTCCATGCTGGGACTTCCGGCGGCCGTGATCGGCGACGACGGCCAGGCGATCGCCATGAATCCGGAGATGGAGCATCTGAGCCCCCGCATCCGCACCGGCGCGGCCAATCGGCTGGTATTCGAGAGCAATGGCGCAAGCATCTTGTTCAACGAAGCAATCGAGCGCTACCGCGCGCAGGCTGCCCCCACCGTGCAGTCGCTGCCGATGATGTCGCGCAACGGCGCACCGCCTATTATTCTGCATCTCCTGCCGATCCGCCGCGCGGCGCGCGACATTTTTTCCCGCTCGATGGCCGTGCTTGCGGTCACCGAAGTGGGCAAGGTCGGGCCACCCGACATGCGGGTCCTGTGCGGCCTTTTTGACCTGACGCCGGCGGAAGCGCGGGTGGCGCGCGGCATCGCGCTCGCCCAAACGCCGGAAACGATCGCCGCCTCGCTCGGCGTCTCCGTCGAAACCACCCGGTCGCATCTGAAGCGGATCATGCAGAAGACCGGCACGACCAGGCAGGCGGAACTGGTTCTCTTGCTGTCGGGATTGAGCGCGCCGATCTTCGGCGGTGGCGCGAACGGCGAGTGAAGTAAGCAGCGGTCTCTGGCCGGCAAAGGCTCTTCATCCGAATGATCTATTGCGGCAGATGCCGCGTTGAGCCAGCATTTCTGCATCCAGTTCAAAGCCATTGGCCAGAACGTCCGTCGAGGAGGAACTGCGATGCCTGCAGATCACGGCGATACCTATTATTTACTCGGAAACCTCATTCGCTTCCATGTCCGCCCCGCAGAAAACGGCGGCTATTGCATGGTGGAACTGCGCACCGCTCCCGGTGCCGGCGCGCCGCCGAACCGGCACCCCGGAGATGATGAGGTGTTTTACGTGCTGGAAGGCCAATTCGATTTCATGATTGCTGACCGGGCGTTTTCCGCTCGTCCCGGCGATTGCATAAAGGTGCCGAATGGCGCGGTCCATTCCTTTACCAATGCCGGACAGACGCCGGCTCGGATGCTCGTCATCAATACTCCCGGCAGGATTCACGAGTCCTTCTTCAGCGAAGCCGGGGAGAAGGTCGCGGAAGGAACAACCGAATTTCCGCCGCAGGATGCCGCCCCGGACATTCCCCGACTGCTGGAGATCGGGCGCCGCAACGGGCTGGAATTCCTCGTTTGAGCGGGCAAGTTTAGGCGGGCGACAAAAGCCTCTTGACCTTCCCATGATGGGAAGGTCCACATAGGGCGGGAAATGGAGATTCCGCCCATGAACCAGATGACAAAACACGTTCATCCCGCCGAGCCTTTCACCGTTCCGGTGGAGGGCATGACCTGCGCGTCCTGCGTACGCCGCGTTGAAAACGCCGCCGCCAAGGTGCCGGGCGTGGACAGGAGCGCCGTCAATTTTGCCACCAAGAAGCTGACGGTGGAATCGGCTGAAGGTTTTTCGCCGGACGATCTTGAAAAGGCGATCCGCAAGGTGGGCTACGAAATTCCGCCGGGTGCCATGGATCACGCCATGCGCGGCGCCGGGATACGGCCTGCGGCGCCGGCGGCGGAGCATGCCGGGCATGACCATCATCACGACCACGCAGCGGACGCGGGGCACATGGCAGGCCACGACCAACCGGCTCCGGCCGGCGGGCACGACCACATGCATATGCATCAGGGTGAGGAGGGCGTGCTGAAGCGCGATCTCGCCATCGCCTTCGTGCTGACCCTGCCGCTTTTCGTGCTCGAAATGGGCAGCCATTTCTATGACCCGTTCCATCACTGGCTTATGGGCGTCATCAAGACGCAGAACCTCTATTACGGCTATTTCCTGGCTGCGACCGTGGTGATCTTCGGTCCCGGCTTCCGCTTTCTAAGGCTTGGCCTGCCGGCGCTTTTGCGCGGTGCGCCGGAGATGAACTCGCTGGTGGCGGTCGGCGTGCTGGCCGCTTACGGTTATTCGCTGGTGACGACCTTCGCCCCCGATCTGCTGCCGGAAAGTGCCCGCTTCGTCTATTATGAGGCGGCCACCGTGATCGTCACGCTGATCCTGTTCGGCAGGCTGCTGGAAGCGCGCGCGACCGGCCGCACCGGCGAGGCGATCGAGAAACTGGCCGGCCTTCAGGCCAAGACCGCCCGTGTCGAGCGCGATGGCAGGACGATCGATATTCCGGCCGATCAGGTCGTGGCGGGCGAGATCGTGGTGATCCGTCCCGGCGAGCGACTGCCGGTCGACGGCACGGTGATCGACGGGCAGTCGAACGTCGATGAATCGATGATATCAGGCGAGCCGCTGCCCGTCGAAAAGGTGGCGGGCGCAAGCGTCGTCGGCGGAACGATCAACAAGACCGGCTCCTTCCGCTTCCGTGCCGACAAGGTCGGCCGCGACACGATGCTGGCGCAGATCATCCGCATGGTCGAGCAGGCGCAAGGGTCGAAACTGCCGATCCAGACCCTGGTCGACCGGGTGACCGCATGGTTCGTGCCGGCCGTGATCGTGCTGGCGGCGCTTACCTTCACCGTCTGGTTCTTCTACGGCCCGAGCCCGGCGCTGACCCATGCGCTCGTCAACGCGGTCGCCGTGCTGATCATTGCCTGCCCCTGCGCCATGGGGCTTGCCGTGCCGACCTCGATCGTCGTCGGCGGCGGGCGCGCGGCGGAACTCGGCGTGCTGTTCCGCAAGGGCGAAGCGCTGCAGGAATTGCGCAATGTCGATCTCGTCGTGCTCGACAAGACCGGCACCGTCACCAAGGGGCGGCCGGAACTGACCGATCTCGTGACCGCGGACGGTTTTGCCGAGGACGAGGTGCTGAAGCTCGTCGCCGCCGTCGAGGCGCAGTCCGAGCACCCGATCGCCGATGCCATCGTCAGGGCGGCGGAAGCAACGGGCATTACCGTGCCGAAGGCGGACAGGTTTCAATCCGTCACTGGCTACGGCATCGAAGCCGACGTGGACGGCCGCAGGGTGGCCGTGGGCGCCGATCGCTTCATGGAAAAGCTCGGGGCCTCGGTCGAAGGTTTTGCCGAAGCCGCAGCGCGCCTCGCGGACGAGGGCAAGACGCCGCTTTATGCCGCGATCGACGGCAAGGTGGCGGCTGCGATCGCCGTTGCCGATCCGTTGAAGCCGGCCAGCCGCGATGCGATCAAGGCCTTGCAGGACATGGGCATCGAGGTCGCCATGGTGACCGGCGACAACCGCCGCACGGCGCAAGCGATCGCCCGCCAGGTCGGCATCGAAAAGGTCGTGGCCGAAGTCCTGCCCGAGGGCAAGGTAAAGGCGATCCACGAGATGCGCGCGGGCGGCAGAAAACTCGCCTTCGTCGGCGACGGCATCAACGACGCTCCCGCGCTCGCCGAGGCCGATATCGGGATTGCCATCGGCACCGGCACGGACGTCGCGATCGAAAGCGCCGACGTGGTGCTGGTGGGCGGCGAGCTTTCCGGCGCCGTCGCGGCGATCGCCATGAGCCGCGCCACCATGACCAACATCAAGCAGAACCTGTTCTGGGCCTTCGGTTACAACGTCGCGCTGATCCCGGTTGCGGCAGGTGCCCTGTATCCCGCCTTCGGCTGGCTGCTGTCGCCGATGATTGCCGCCGGCGCCATGGCGCTGTCGAGCGTCTTCGTGCTCGGCAACGCGCTCAGACTGAAGGCCGTCACGATTGGAGAAAAGAGATGAATATCGGCCAGGCTTCCGATGCGTCAGGCGTATCGGCCAAGATGATCCGCTATTACGAGGAGATCGGCCTGATCCGGCCGATGGGCCGCACGGGCAACAATTACCGTGTCTACGGCGAGGAGGAGGTGCATGTCCTGCGCTTCATCAGGCGGGCCCGCTCGCTCGGCTTTTCGCTCGAAGAGACGGAGACGCTCCTGAAGCTCTGGCAGGATCAGAGCCGCGAGAGCGCTGCCGTCAAGGATGTGGCGACCGCCCACATCGCCGACCTTGAACGCCGGATCGCCGAGATGCAGGGCATGGTGAAGACGCTGAAGCATCTTGCCCATTGCTGCGGCGGCGACCAGCGGCCGAACTGCCCGATCCTCGACGACCTCGCAGGTGACGCCCCCGCGCCGGCACCCCGCAAGACGAAACAACCCGCTTGATCTCCCCTGAGGGAGGAGAGCAGAAAAGTAAAATCGGACAAGGAGACCCCTATGACTGCCGTTTTCACCGTGCCGGACATGACCTGCGGCCATTGCGAAAAGACCGTGCGTGGAGCGCTTGAGGAAGCGCTGCCGGGTGCCGCCGTGGCGGTCGACCTCTCGTCGAAAAGGGTTGCGGTCGAAGGCGATGCGCTAAAGGCCGAGGAGGCCATTCGCGAGGCAGGCTACAGCCCCGAGCGCGTGGCAGCCTGAAAGACGGCCTGCCCTCTCGGAACGATGCGGCCGGCGCCGAGGACCGAAACGCGGTGTTTCGTTGGCGCAGCGCTTATGCCCGGCGGGCGTCGATTGCGATATGCAGCATCCTCAGCGCGCCGGCGGCATCCAGCAGATTGGCCTGAAGCTGGTCGTTGGTGATCTTGCCGATTCCAAGGGTGAGCGAAATGGATTGGAGGTCGCCGACGATCTCCTTGTGCATGCCCGCAACGCAGGCGCCTTCCTGAAGGTCGGAGACCTTCTCGCTGGCACTGGTCAACAACTGCCGCTTTCCCACGTCGGAAAGCCGCACGAGCTCATTTGCCGACCGCACGAGTTCAGATACCAGATCGGTTATGGCGCTCACGTCGCGGTGCCTCGTTACCTCAATTCGATTTGCGCAGTAGACGGCAGATCTGCAAGAAAATCCATCCCCCAAATTGGGGGTTGCATTAGAGATACAGAGGAACCTGTGGATAAATACACTGGCCTGAGGTGTAGAACTAATGTTTAGGAGCTGCGAATAAAGTAGAGTTGTTTCTGCTGGTAGTAAAACTAAGGACGGACCTCGTGGGCCTGCCGCTCATGGTGTCAATGTTTCATCCAGTTTTCGAAATCCACGGGTGCGACGTTGCTTCCACACAGAACCGTCGCGACCGTTTGCCCGCGAAAACGGTCCGGGCTCTCGAGAATGCTGGCAATACCCAAAGCGGCCGCAGGTTCGACGATCAAGCCGGAGTGCTTGTAGAGCAGCCTCATGCCCTCGACGATGCTGCCTTCCTCGACCAGAAGGGCATCGTCCACGACTTCCAGCATATCCGTCAACACATCGGGGATGACGTATCTTCCGGCGACACCGTCGGCGATCGTGTTGGGCGCCCCGGATTCCACGACTTCACCCGCAAGATATGACCGGGTCAACGCAGGCGCATTTCGAGGCTGAACAGACAAGACCCTGGTGTCCGGGCTATGGGTTTTCAGCGCGAAACCAATACCGGTCGCCATCGCCCCGGCGCCGAGTGAAATCAGGACGGAATCCAGCGGGAACGGCAGTTTGGCGAGTTCCAGACCGATCGTCGCCGCTCCTTCGCAGGTGTCGATGTTTTTGCTGTCTTCGACAAGGAATGCGCCGGTTTTTCGGGAATGGGCGATCGCCGCTTCGAGTGCTTCTTCGATTTGCCCTTCGACCAGAACAACAGTGGCGCCCAGGGCTTTCATGCGTTCGATCTTCAAGGGATTGGCAGCGGATGAGGCCGCCACGGTAACTGCGAAGCCTCTGTTCCTTCCGCAGTAGGCAAGTGCCTGGCCAAGATTTCCGGCGCTTGCGCAGACCACGGCTTTCTGACCGCCGTTTGCTTCGAGACTGGCCAGCACGGTTTCTGTTCCGCGCCCTTTGAAACACCGGACGGGGTTCAATGTTTCGACCTTCAATATGATGCGGCATCCCAAAGCTCTGCTGAGATGGGGGCAATGATACTGAGGTGTGTTTTGAAAAACGCGGTCGATCTTGTGAACGGCGTCTTCAATTCGGCGGATGCTGAGTCTCGTCATGAGGTTATGATGGCACGCGCAATTTGCGGTCACAAGTTGACCGCTGGCCCAAGCCATCATCTGACCCTTTGCCCAGTTTGATTTGGGCTCAGTTTAATTTGGTGTCGTCTGTCGGTTTCGACCGGGTTCATGCGTCTTTCGGGAGACGGCCGTGGTGGCCGGTTGGCAAGAGGAGAGAAAAATGCGTGTCATGGTGATGGTCAAGGCGACCAAGGATAGCGAAGTGGGCGTGATGCCGACCGTTGAGCTTTTCGAAGCAATGGGCAAGTTCAACGAGGAATTGGTGAAAGCCGGGATCATGCTGGCCGGCGATGGCCTCAAGCCGTCGTCTCAGGGCAAGCGCGTGGCCTTCGACGGCGCCGACCGGCTGGTGATCGACGGGCCTTTTACGGAAACGAAGGAACTGGTCGCCGGTTACTGGCTCTGGCAGGTCAAGGATCTGGACGAGGCGATCGCCTGGGTCAAGCGTTGCCCCAATCCGATGCCGGGCCCGAGCGAGATCGAGATCCGACCCCTCTACGAGATGGAGGATTTCGCCGAGGTCCTGACGCCCGAGATCGTGGAGCAGCACGAGCGTCTGCGCGAGCAGATTGAGAAGCAGTGAGCGGTGCGGTCCGAGGGAAGAGGATTGCACCTGAAACCCGCCGGAATTCCCGTTCCGGCGGCCTTGGTGCAATAGGCGCCGCGTGCCTAGAACTTCACGCCGATGCCGACATTGATGATGTGCTGGTCGAAGTTGAAATCGGAGCCCGCGAGGTCACCTTCCCCGAAATCGTTGTAACGGTATTCGATACGGCCGAAGACGTTGTCGGTGAAGGCGTAGTCGAGGCCGGCGCCGACCGTCCAGCCGTGCAGCGTGTCGTCATCGTCGAAACCGCCGCCGTCGATGCTGGCATTGGTCGCGGTCCAGCCGCCGGCTGCGAAGATGAGAGCCCGATCCATGGCATAACCCACACGGCCGCGCACCGAACCGGAGAAGCCGGTGCCGATGTCGACGCCGCCGGCATAGCTGTTTTCATTCCAGTCGTAGTTCACGTCGCCTTCGAGACCTGCGACGAAACCGTTCGAAAACTGCCAGTTGTAGCCGACAAACCCGCCGAACCGCCAGCCATCGAAGCTGTCGGAGCCGCCGACGATCGCATCGCCATCTCCCCAGCCATAGCCGGTATGAAGACCGATATAGGGGCCGGACCAGGTGAATACGGCTGGCGTTTCCACCACTTCCGGCGCGGCAGGAACCGCTTCGACCGCATCCGCGGCAAAAACAACGGAAGAGGCGGTCATGGCGGCCGTCGTGGCGAGAATGAAAATAGCCCTCATGGATATTCCCTCCGGTTGATGATGATATTGATGTAGTGCGCATTGCTTGGAAAGCTGTAGCTAAAATACAACAAAGCGCCAAAACTGGCGACTCATTTTAAGCGATTGAAATTGCTGCGCTTTTATTTTCATCTATCGCCTTGACCTCAACTGTGCTTGAGGTCGTAGCGTGCCGCGCATTGTAAAACGGACATGGAGACAGGCGTGCTGCAGGACATGGATACGAGTTGGTCGAGGCTTTTGCGGGGTCGTGACGGTGCAATGCTTGCGCTGATCTCCTCCGGGATCGGGCTGCATGCCTTCAACCAGTTCGCAATCGTTGCGGCATTGCCGCCGGCGGCGCGGGAGATCGGCGGCACGGATTATTTCAGCTGGGCCTATACGCTTTATTTCCTGGGTTCGATTGCCGGCGGCACCGGTGCGGCGGCATTTCGGGACCGCATCGGCGTGAAGGCGAGCCTGATGATCTCGGCGCTCGTCTTTGCGGCCGGCGGACTGCTTGCGCTGGCCGCGCCTGCCTTTTCCTGGATCATGGCAGGGCGTCTCCTGCAGGGCGTGGCCGACGGGCTGGTGGTGGCGATCTGCTACAGCCTAATCCCCGCAAACTTTCCCTCCGCGCTGATCGCCAAGGTTTTTGCCGTCGAAGCGGTCGTCTGGGCGGTGGCGGCAATTGCCGGGCCGCTCGCAGGCGGGCTGCTGACCGAGGCCTATTCCTGGCGGGCGGCATTCCTGGCCGTTGCCCCCTTCGTTCTTCTCCTGCCGGTCCTGACGCTGGCGGCACGGCCTCGCGTGACGGAGGCGGCGCCCATGCCGCTTTCCTTCGCCACGATCGGGCTCTGCCTTGCCGCTTCCTTCGTCCTGTCGCTTTCCTCCGTCGCGACCAATGGCGCCATGCAGGCTGTGGCGATTGCCGCCGGGGCGGGGCTTTTCCTGCCGGCCCTGAAGCTCGACGGAAAGATCGGCGCCAGGCTTTTCCCGGCCGGGGCCTTCAGGCTGGGCTCGGTGCTGGGGAACGGCTTCTGGGTGCTGTTCCTGATGTCGGCCAGCCACTCGGTCGGCAGCGTCTATCTGGCGGTGATGATCGACGCGGTGTTCGGGTTCCGGCCGGCCGTGGTGGGATATATCGTCGTCAGCATGGCTCTCACCTGGAGCGTGGTCGCGGTCGTCGCAAGCCGCATCGTGGCACTGGGGCCGCGGCATGCCTGGATGCGCAGCGGCGCCCTGTTCCAGCTTTTCGGGTTCCTGGCGCTCGCGGCATCGTTTGTGAACGGCTCGCTGGAGCTCCTGCTTTTCGGACAGATCGCGATCGGCACCGGTTTCGGCCTCGCCTGGGCCAGCATCAACCAGGCCGCCATGGAGGCGGCCGAGACGGCGGAGCGGGATCTGGCGAGCGCGCTGCTGCCGACCATTTCGACCGCCGGTTATGCGATCGGCGCGGGCCTTGCCGGGATGATCGCGACGGCAACGGGGCTCATATCCCGGCTCGAGGGCGGGGAGGCAGGCGGCCCGGCCTTCTGGCTCTACGGCACGGCGGCAGCAGGCGCGCTGCTCACCTTCCTGTTCGGCTTCGGCGTAAGGCTGAAAGGCAACTGACGCCGGGAAAGAGGGGTTTCAGATCTGGCGCAGCTGGTCGAGGTTGCCGCAGGCGCCCCGCTGGAAAACCCCGATGACCGGCCGGTAGTCGTTCTCGATCCCGACGGAATTCAGGAGAATGAACAGGATATGCCGGGTGAGGGCGTTCAGATAGGGGAATTCGTCGTGAAGCCCGCCCTTGTACAGGAATGACAGGCGGTCGAACTCCTTGGAAAACTCGATGAGGTAACCGAGAGTCTGCCCCTGCGGATCCGCGGGCCGTAATTCCACCTCGCAGCCCGCCGCTGCCGCTGTTCCCTCCGATCCGTTCGGGCCGACCTCCACCGACATGCCCGCCGCGCGCAGGGCGGACAATACCTGCGCGTTGGCGACGCCCTCGCGCCAGCTCGTGGACGCAAGGTCGCGCAGGCCTCCGGCCCTTTCCTTCAGAACGAGCGGAACGGCCAGAAACAGGAGGACAACGACAAGCAGGCGGATCATGCGCGCACCGCAGACTTGGGACGCATGGACGCCAGCCCGATCATCCAGAGGGTGGTGAGCAGCCCGACCACTTCGCCGGCGGTGCCCTCGTGCAGGGGCTGGTAGAGGTCCATGAAGCGGATCATCGCGAAGAGGCGCATCCAGTTGATCAGCACGACGCCGGCAACACCCGCCGCCAGCCAGTGGAGGTTTTGCAGCGGGCTGACCTTGTTCACCACCGAAAACGCGAGCCATGCCAGAAGCATGTAGGAAATGCCGTGGAAGGAAGAACAGGCCCAGAGGATGAGCACCGGGTCATTGCCATCGCCCGGCACAACGAAATTTCCGCTGATCTCGTATCCGGCGGCGAGTGCTGTGACATAGGCATCGATGGTCAGAACAGGCGTGCCGATGCCCATGACCAGCATCAGGCCCCAGAATTTGGGAACCGTCAGATAGATGCAGAGCATGCCCAGCCAGCGTTCGGACAGAAGCACGCGGCCGCCGAGGACGGTGAGCGCCAGCCATGAAAACCAGGTGAGTGGAACATAGAGAAGAAGCGCGACGAGGCCGAGGATCAGCCTTTCCGCCCAAACCGGCAGGCGGCTTTCGAGAGGCGCTTTCCAGAGAGCCCAGGCAACCCACAGCACCGAAAACAAGAGCACCGGGTGAATGCCTCCGCCCGTGAGCAGGGCGGACATGGCACCATCTTCAACGAACACCTTGCGGACATCTTCGAAAGCAGCGTTGGCGAACGCACAAAGTACAAGGATGGAATAAAGTGGCCCCACGCGCTGCCTTTCAAACAAAAAGGCCGCTGCGGCAGGTAATGCCGCAGCGGGTAGGTCAGTTCTTGCTGTTCTTGCGTACGACATAGGCGAAAAGGCCTGCAGCGAGCGGCAAGCCGAGCGCAGCGATCGGCACCGGAGCGCCTTTGTGGCCTTTGCCGCCACCGACACCACCACCGACGCCGCCGCCATTGCCGCCCTTGGCCGCAAAGGCCGAGCCCCCGCTAAGTGCAAGGATTGTTACCGCGGCCAACGCGAATAAACCCTTCTTCATAGTTACCCCCTCAACGCAACAACATCGTTGCCCCACTTTAATTATATGTGAACCAATTATTACACAAGAGTTTAGGGGTAATATACTTAATCCATTGGGGGAACGTGCTTATCAATAGGTATTTGTAGTTGATAAACGTCAACTTTGGCCGGATCTCCCTAAGCCCTTCGTTGGTGGTAGTCTGACTATTTCTCCCACCGGCTTGGTTTTCATGATCACGGCCCTCAGCGGCAGTCCGGCGGTGCAACAAAAGCGTGATTTCCTTGTTCGGCAGGGCAGCTTACCCATATTGAGGAAATGAGGCCGCAGCGGCCCGAGGAGGCGCATTCTTGGTGTTCCAGTTCGACAATTCCTACGCCCGCCTGCCGGACAGGTTTTTCGCTTCCGTCTACCCGGAGCCGGTCGACGGGCCTGTCTTGTTGAAGTTCAACCAGGAGCTTGCCGAGGAGCTTGGCGTCGAAGCGGATTTTTCCGATCCCGCCAGGCTTGCGGCGATCCTCGCCGGCAATGTCCTGCCGCCGGGAGCAGCGCCGATCGCCATGGCCTATGCGGGCCACCAGTTCGGCAATTTCGTGCCGCAGCTCGGCGACGGGCGGGCGATCCTGCTGGGCGAGGTGGTGGACCGCAAGAAAATACGCCGCGACATCCAGTTGAAGGGGGCGGGGCCGACCCCGTTTTCCCGACGCGGTGACGGACGCGCGGCACTCGGCCCGGTGCTTCGCGAATACATCATCTCCGAGGCGTTTGCGGCGCTCGGCATCCCGGCGACGCGGGCGCTCGCTGCGGTCGCGACCGGCGAGCCGGTCTATCGCGAACGGGTCGAGCAGGGTGCCGTTTTCGTGCGGGTAGCGGCAAGCCATGTGCGGATCGGCACCTTCCAGTTTTTCGCCGCACGTGGCGACAACGAAGGCGTCCAACTGCTCGCCGACTATGTGATCGAGCGGCATTATCTTGAACTCCGAGGGCGGGAAAATCCTTATCTCGCGCTGCTCGAGGCCGTGGCGATGCGGCAGGCGGCACTGATCGCCCGCTGGATGGGGGCAGGTTTCATCCACGGGGTGATGAACACCGACAACATGACGATTTCAGGCGAAACCATCGATTTCGGCCCCTGCGCCTTTCTCGATGAATATAATCCTATGAAGGTCTTTTCCTCGATCGACCAGATGGGCCGCTATGCCTATCGCAACCAGCCCGGCATCGGCCAGTGGAACATCGCCCGGCTGGCGGAATGCCTGCTGCCGCTGCTTGACGCCGACGAAGGGAAGGCGGTGGAGGCGGCGAACGCCGTGCTGAAGGCATTCGGCGAGCGGTTTCAGGCCGAATGGCTGGCGGTTTTCCGCAGGAAGATCGGGCTTTTCTCCGAGGCCGAAGGCGACGGCGAGCTGATCCAGGCGCTGCTTTCCGCCATGCAGGAAGGGGAGGCGGATTTCACGCTCGCCTTCCGGCGGCTGGCCGGCCCGGCGGAGGGCGAGGACGAGGCGTTTCTCTCCTGCTTTGCCACGACCACCAAGGCCGGCGACTGGCTTTCGGCATGGCGCGACCGGCTGGCCGGCGATCTGCGGGAGGGCGGCGAACGGGCTGCGGCGCTCCGGGCGGTCAATCCCGCCATCATTCCCCGCAACCACCGGGTCGAGGAAGCGCTTTCCGCCGCGAACTACGGCGACCTCAGCTATTTCGAACGGCTGCTGGAGGCGATCGAACATCCCTTCGACGAACGTCCGGAATTTGCCGACCTGACGACGCCGCCGAAGCCGGAAGAGCGGGTGACCCAGACGTTTTGCGGGACGTGAGTGGCGTATAGGCCATAAGGCCGACGCAAATTTGCGAGAATATATGAATCTACATTGCCGTGAATCATAAAAGCGATTTTATGGGCATATGCAGAAAGGAATTCCAAATGAACGAGCCACTGAGAAAACTTCTTGATGCCGCAAGGAAGGTTCCCCAGACTCCAAAGGAGCTGGAAATCCAGCGTCGGAGTTTTGCATATGGAAACACCCATTTCGAGAACGGTTTGATTACTCGAGAAATGGTTGACCGCATCGCCGACGAAATGGTTGAGAAAGACAAAGATGAGTGATCATACGCGCCGCCACAGTATTGCGGCGGAGGCCTATCTGGTCGGTGATCAAAACGCACGCGCTGAGGCGGAAGCGCGAAATGGCCTGCTTCAATTTGATCTCGCCTGCCGGATGATCATGGACGCAATCGACAAGGGCGAGGGTTGGAAGCTTCGTCCATCAACGTTTCTTGCTCTTCATCGTGAAGCGCTTCAGGGGATTAGCAACTACGCGGGAAATTTTCGACCCTCGACAGTTGAGATTGAAGGAAGCCAGCATAAGCCCGTGGAAGCGCACCGGGTTCCCGAACTCATTGAAGAACTTTGCGACTATGTGAATGACAACTGGAGGGAGAAGACGGCTGTCCACCTGGCCTCGTTTGTAATGTGGCGGTTAAACTGGATTCATCCATTCAGCGACGGCAACGGGCGCACTTCTCGTATGGTTTCGTACCTCGTTCTGTGTGTAAAATTGGGATTGTTGTTGCCCGGCCGCAATACCATCCCTGATCAGATCGTCGACAATCGAGTACCTTATTTCGACGCACTGGAGGCGGCCGACAAAGCGGCCATCGCCGGTCAATATGACTTTTCCAAAATGGAAGAACTGATTGAAGGCATGTTGGCGGCGCAGCTGACCAGCGTAATGGAAACCGCGACCGGTAAGCATTATCTCTAGGCGCGTTCCCAAAAGCTGTTCTCTATCTAAAATTCGCGAGATAGGAAAATAATCCTTGACGGCGTGACGGTGGTTTGGTAGGGTTCTGTCATCGTCGAAGAATTGCGCCGACGGGCAGCCTTCAGAGGTTGCCGGTGCAGGGCTTCCAGTCATCGGCCCGGTCTGACGCCGGGCTTTTTTATTCGGAAAATCGGCATCGGGAACCGGCGCGATCGAGATGATCGCGGTGGATGCCTCTGCGTGCCTGAAAACAGCTGCATCGGATTTATCGGCCATGGATGATTTCGAGACTTTCGATCCGGCGCTCTTCGGGGTGTGGGCGCAAGCGCCCGCCTATGGAGAGGAGGTTCTGATGGAGGACGCGGCGCTGGCCGACGAAGTGCGCGGCGTGCTGCTGGAGACGAAATCCGCCGAAGCTGCGATTTCGCCCGCCGAGGAATTGCGGCGGCTCCTGAACGAGATGACGCTCGAGATGCGCGATCAGTTTTCGACCTTCCGCAGGATGCGGGCGGCGGCGGAAAAGGCGCTGGAAGACGGCGACGAGGCGGCCCAGAAGCTCGCCCGCGCCGATGTGAAGGCGGCGACCGATGCCATGTCGCTGATCGTCCGCACGCTCGAAAAGGTCGACAGTCTGCAGCGCCAGCTTGCCCAGGATCGGGAGCTGGAGGCCGAACGGGCGGCGGACGAGGGTGGATACGAGGAGGCCGTACGTGAGGTCGAAAGGCTTATCAAAGAACGGGCCTGGGTGCTTTTTAAGAAGCAGTGTGTCGCGGCAGGCATTGATCCGGGTGAGCCCTGCGGTGCGGGACGGGATCAACCGGAGCCGGCTGACAGCGGTTGAAGAGGCTGTTGAGGTCAGGACGATCGAGACGCTGGCTGAATACGGGGAAACGATGGACCGGATCGGCAGGATGCGGTCAGAGTTGACCGGAGCAATCGCCAAGGGCGCGGAAGTCTTTGCGGAGCCGGCACGGCTGGAACCGCCAATCGAAGCAATGATGGGTGAAGCGGACGCTGGGTGTTCCCGCGAACGCCATCTTCTCCCCAGCGGGGAGAAGTCCCGAGCGGAGCGAGGGGATGAGGGGGGCGAAGCCGAAGTCGTCGTTTCGACCGATCGATCGCAACAGGCCGTGCCCGAAGATGAGGGGCACGGGAAGGATTTGCGGCTGTCCCCCTCATCCGGCCCTGCGGGCCACCTTCTCCCCGTGGGGGAGAAGGGGAGGATGCCGGGCCTGCCGGTGTGTCGGGTTTCGCTATCGGAATGGCGTCACCATCCTTTGGCAAGACACTCCCGTGCGCTCAGCCGTGATTGGGGATGCAATGCCCGCGACGAACAAAAGCCGCCCGAAGGAGACTGGCGGAACTGGCTGATCATGGGCGGGCGCGGTTCGGGCAAGACGCGGGCAGGGGCCGAATGGGTGCATGCGCTGGCTTCTGCCGACAAGCGGTCGGATCTGCGGATCGCGCTGGTGGCGGAAACTCTGGGCGATGCCCGCGAGGTGATGATCGACGGCGTTTCGGGCATCTGCCGGATCGCCCGGACGAACCGGCCGACCTTCGAGATATCGCGCCGCCGGCTCGTCTGGTCGAACGGCGCGGTGGCGCAAATCTTTTCTTCTGAAGATCCGGAGGCGTTGCGCGGGCCGCAATTCCACTTTGCCTGGTGCGACGAGCTCGCCAAGTGGAAGCATGCGGAGGAGACCTTCGACATGCTGCAGTTCGGGCTGCGGCTCGGAGCCGACCCGCGGCAGGTGGTGACCACCACGCCGCGGCCGGTGCCGGTGCTGAAACGGCTGATTGCCGATCCCGGGACGAGGCTCGTCCGCATGTCGACGCTGGAGAATGCGACGAACCTGTCGCCCGGCTTCATCCGCACGATCGAGGCGCGATACGGCGGGACGAGGCTCGGGCGGCAGGAACTCGCCGGCGAACTGATCGAGGACCGCGAGGATGCGCTGTGGAAACGGGCCGATATCGAGGCCTGCACCAGCAGGTTTACCACCGCGCTCCGGCGTATCGTCGTGGCGGTCGATCCGCCGTCGGGTTCGGGCGAGGGGTCGTGCTGCGGCATCGTCATCGCGGGGCTCGAGGCGAGCGGCCGGGCGGTGGTTCTCGCCGATTGTTCGGTCGAGGGAAAGAGCCCGGCCGGCTGGGCCTATGCGGTTGCCAAGGCCTATTCGCGATTCCAGGCCGACCGGGTGGTTGCGGAAGTCAACCAGGGCGGCGATATGGTGACGGCGATGTTGAAAAGCGTCGACGCCGGCTTGCCGGTGACCATGGTCAGAGCGACGCGGGGAAAATATTTGCGCGCCGAACCCGTTGCGGCACTCTACGAACAGGGGCGGGTCGCCCATGCGGGACGATTTGCGGAGCTCGAGGACCAGATGTGTGATTTCGGCCCGGACGGGCTGTCTTCGGGGCGGTCGCCAGACCGGCTCGACGCGCTGGTCTGGGCGCTGACGGCGCTCCTGCTGGAGGGCCATGGCGAACCGCGCGTGCGAGGCATCTGACGCGCGGGTCGCGTGGAGAAAAGGGGATTAGCGGCGGGTATCGACCGGCTTTGGAGCGCTTTCGCGGATCTGCTTCCACTCCGATTCCATGCGCTCGACGACATGCTGGGGGATCTGTTTCGAAGGGACGGCCTGTACCGGCTGCTGCATCATCATGATCTCCTTGTTCATCAGAAAGCCGACAAGAACGTCGTACTCCCCTGTTGGTTCCACAGCGTTAGCGAAAAGTAAAGTAGCGCCTAAAGGCTTAAAACGATTTAGTTTTTCTAAACCGATTGAAACTTCGGGACACGGTAAAGAGGTAAGTTTAAAATGCCGCGCAACCGCGCTGCCTTCTTCGATTTCATTCGTATGCGATTATTCAAGGGAAAACTGGGTGCGGGACAGGTAGAGGGGCTGGAGGCGATTCTCGACCTTTGGCGGGCGCGCATCCCCGGGGGAAGGCCGGATGGGCTGGCCTATGTGCTGGCGACCGCCTTTCACGAGACGGCAGCCACCATGCAGCCCGTGCGGGAGACGCTGGCGGCAAGCGACGCGGCGGCGATCGGACGGCTCGACAGGGCGTTTTCCGCCGGCCGGCTGGGCTCGGTGAAGGCGCCCTACTGGCGGCCGGACGCCGACGGCAGGAGCTGGTTCGGACGCGGGCTGGTGCAGCTCACCCACAAGCGGAACTACGAGGCGATGTCGAAGGTGACCGGGATCGATCTCGTTGCCGATCCGTCCCGCACGATGGAAATGGACGTCGCCGCGACGATCCTGATCGAGGGCATGCGGCTCGGAAGTTTTACCGGCCGTAAGCTCGATGATTACTTCGCGGCGGGAAAGACCGATTGGATCGGCGCCCGGCGGATCATCAACGGCAGGGACCGGGCGGAACTGGTGGCCGGATACGGCAGGACCTTCCGTGCGGCGCTTGGCGCACTTGGGGAGCGGGCGCAGATGTGATAGCCGACGCCTCGCCTTTGAAAACCGGAGTGAAGCATGATCCGCCATATCGTCTTTTTTACCGCGCGCAGCGAAGACGACCGCGGCACGGTTCTTTCGGGGCTGTCGCTGCTGACCGAGATACCGCATGCAAGCCTCCTGGAGATCGGTATCAACAACAAGGTCGACCAGCTGGGTAATCAGGTGGATTTCGTGGTCTACGGCGAATTCGAGAACGAGGCGGCGCTCGCCGCCTACAAGGCGCACCCGATCTACCAGCAATCGATCGACATCGTGCGGCCGATCCGGGAAATCCGCATGGCGGCAGACTACGACAGCGAGACGGCGGCAAGGACGCCGCTGTCGCTGCTTCATCAGTGAAAGGTTTTGCTGCGGCTTACGATCACCGCATCGCCGGGTGAGCGGCTCCGGAACCGCTATCGGGCATAGGCCGGGACGCGGGCCGCTTGCGCTACAGGCATGACGATGCCCGACCGGGACACGTCGATGGGAAGCCCCCGGTTGACGAGCATGCCATCGATGAAGCGCGTCCTGACGGCAACCCAGTCGGTGCCTGATGCGGACGCGCGGATCGTTGTCAGCACCAGCGGGAAGCTGGTATCGGCGGGCGAGGAAACGCCTTCGCGGACGCTGAAGAGGACGGGCCGGGTGGTGCGGTTCTTGATCGCGCCGATGCCGTTTGGAAGATGTTCGTCCCAGATGCGCAGGCTTTCGGCCACGCTGGTTTCGCCGCAGACAAGACGCATCCGCTCGATGGGGATCGACCGGAACGCACTGTAGAAACCGATCAGATTGGAGAGGAGATCTTCCGCGCTGTAGCCGGAATTGGTGAACATCGAATAGGGAAGGCTCGCCTGCAGGCCTTCGAACCGATGAGAGGCCGCCATGAAGATGCCGAGCGCGGCGCTTTCCCGCTGTGCCGGGGAAAGACCTTTCCGGACGATCCAATGGGCCTCGGCGGACACTCTCATCCCCATGCCGCCCATGGACTGACCGTAGCTGACGATATAGGCGGGAGCGCCTTCCAACGTCACGCTCAGCCGGTCCAGCAGGTGGAAGCCTGATTTTTCCTGATCGATCTGCCCCTTGAGCTGCAGCGCGCCGCGCGGAGAAGCATGACCCCAATCGACCCAGCCGCAACGGCGCGTATAGCTGAGGCGTCGAAAATTACGGGGCGGCCTCGGAACGATGTCTTCACGCGAGCTCATGCGAATCTCCGTTAAAAATCGAAAGCACTGGTTTCTAAAAAGAGCGAGCAGGAGCCGCTGCACTGGAAGGAGGCGTTCACCGAAACCCGGGTTTTCCGCCACATGCCGGTGCAGATCGTGTCGGGTTCGACCGCGAGCTGGTCGGCCTGCGGGGGTTCCAGGCCGAGATCGGTGCAGGCGCGTTTCAACGCCGGAATGGCGTCCGGGGAGCCGGCGGCCATAGGGATCTGCTGGCTGGCGATTTCGGGCATCGGACCGTCGGGACCCTCGACGGATAAAGGTTCTGCCGAGGACGTGTCGATCGAAGCCTTCGCAGTGATTTCCCTGAGCAGATCAGCGCTGCCGGCATCGCCGAAGCTCAAGCTCCAGGCGGATTGTCCGGCGGGGGCCGAGGCCGGCATCGCGGCAAGGAAGGCAAGCGCGGTTCCCAAAATCAAAGGGTTTTGCCGGCATGGCAGTCTGAGCGTCCTGTGCTGCACATCCGCCTCTTCAATCCGATCCGTCCAGGCAGCGGGATATAGGAGCCCATGAGGATGGGTCAACCTGCCGGTGTCGCTACACGCAAAAATTGTTTCCATGTCAGGGAAAGACGCAATGGCAAGTCCACGGGAAGTCCACTCGAGAAGCGCAACCTCATCTTCCGCAGGCCGGGGCTGGTTCACGTGGTTCGGCCGGCCGAAAGCTTCAGATCCGAAGCCCGAGACCAAAGCCGCATCAGGGCCGGTCTCGGGGCTTGCCTCGAGTTTCGCGATCGTCTCCGGCGAGGGGGCGGCACACTGGTCCGGCCGTTCCTACGCGGCGCTTTCCCGCACCGGGTTCATGAAGAACCCCGTCGCCTACCGGGCGATGCGGATGATTGCCGAAGCGGCCGCCGCCGTGCCGTGGCTTGCCTATGAGGGGACGAGCGAGGTGCCGGACCATGCGGCGCTCGGAGTGCTCGCCCGGCCGAATGGGCGGCAGAGCGGGCCGGATTTCTTCGAGACGCTCTACGGGCATCTGCTTCTTTCCGGCAATGCCTATGTGGAGCCGCTTGTCATCAGCGGTGAGCCGAGGGAACTGCATCTGCTGCGCCCCGACCGGGTGAGCGTGCTGGAGGGCCGCGACGGCTGGGTTGCCGGTTACGAATACAGGGCCGGCGGCGTGACGCGGCGGCTGCCGGCGGAGGCGGCCGATGACAGGAGCCTGGCGCTGCTGCATCTGAAACTGTTCCATCCGCTCGACGATCACTGCGGTTTTTCGCCGCTCGGGGCGGCTGGCGCCGCACTCGACCTGCACAATGCGGCGGCGAACTGGAACAAGGCGCTGCTCGACAATTCCGCAAGGCCCTCCGGCGCCCTGGTTTATCAGCCGAAGGATGGCGGCAACCTTTCCGCCGACCAGTACGAGCGGCTGAAGGAGGAACTGGAGGCGGGTTATGCGGGTGCCGTCAATGCCGGGCGCCCGCTGCTGCTCGAAGGCGGGCTCGACTGGAAGTCCATGGGGCTATCGCCGAAGGACATGGATTTCATCGAGGCGAAGAATGGCGCTGCACGCGATATCGCGCTTGCACTCGGTGTGCCGCCGATGCTGATCGGCATTCCCGGCGACAATACCTATGCCAATTATCAGGAGGCGAACCGCGCCTTCTACCGGCTGACCGTCCTGCCGATGATCGCCCGTACCGCCGCAAGTTTCTCAGCCTGGCTTTCCGACGCCTATGGCGAGCCGCTTCGGCTGGAGCCGGACCTCGACAGGATCGCCGGGCTTTCGGCCGAACGCGAGGCACTCTGGGCGAGGGTAGGGGCGGCGGCGTTCCTGACCGACGAGGAGAAGCGCGAGGCGGTGGGGTATTAATCGCGAAGGATACGGTGTAGTTTGTAATACGCCGTATTACAAACCGGAGGCTCCTATGGCTAAGCCCGTTCTTTCCGATCCGATTACTCTGCGTCTTCCACTCGATATCCTGCAGGACATAGAGAAGATCGCCGAAACGGCGGATAGAAGCCGCAGTTGGGTGATCGTCCGGGCGCTGAAATATTATCTGACGTCAGAAGGAAGCGAGCTTCTTGAAATCGCCGCAGCTCGCCAGGAGGTGCGCGACGGCAAGGTCATGGATATGGATGACTTGCTCGACGAGCTTGATGCGCTGAATGCAGATGATGAGAAATCCCGGAATGATGCCGCATGAAAAAGGTTCGCGTCTCCATCATGGCCGCGGATTACATCCGGCAGGAGCGCATTTATCTTTCCAAATTCAGCGCGCCAGCGGCGCGTGAGCTGAGCAGGAAACTAAGGAATGCTCAATCGTTGCTGGCGCGGCGTCCCGAAATGGGCAAGGTCAAGCCGGCTTCCAACGGTGTCCGGATATTGGTCGTCGCTCCCTATGTCATCGAATACGAAGCCGACTCGGATGGGATTCTGATCCTGATTATCAAACATGGCCGGCAGGACGACCGGCACGACGAAGACGAAGACGTCTACAACAACTAGCCAGCCGAGTTCTGTTCAAAAGCCAGTGATTTCTGGTTGGAGGATTCCGGGAGAACCTCACTCAATCTGTGAGGTCGCGGACTCAACTTTCGAGCTGACGGTGCCAAGCGATTCTGGTGATTCATGAAAATAGAAACGGCCACCCCGAAGGGAGGCCGAGAGAGCCGATTGCGGCCGATCGAGCCCTGGTGGCTCTTATGTGTTCATCCTAAAACAGAAAGATTAAAAATGACTGACCTCGGAAGCGATCCCGGCGTCGGCATCGCCAAGGTCCTGGGTGCCACGGCGGGGGCCGGCATCTCACTGATCTACCTGCTGCCGAAGACCCGCCGCGAGGCCGCGAGCCGGTTTCTGACCGGAGTGAGTTTCGGGTTGATCTTCGGCAGTCCGATGGGCCTCTGGTTGACCACAAGGCTGGGAATCGGTGGGGAACTGTCAGGCCCCGAAATCATGCTGGCCGGCTCGGCCGCGGCAAGCCTTTGCGCCTGGTGGGTACTGGGCGTACTGGCCCGGGTGGCGGAGAGATATGGGAAGCGGGGTGACCCGTCTCAGCACTGACCGTCGCTGCCGCCGCAATCGCCTGGACTTGCATAGACTATGGCTCCATCCGACAGGTCCGGCCGGTCGAGCGGATCCGCCATCAGCGGCTTTCGCCAGAACCCGGGCGGACGAAGGGCTAGCCGAACAGCGCCGGCAATCAGGGCGGACCCGAGCAGCAAGCCGAGGGTGATCAGAAGCAACGTCTGCATGCCATCCTCCGACGAATATCGGTCGGCCCAAGGATAACCCGCCTCAGGCTCTCACTCAATCCGGCCCCTTCGGGCAGACGGTGGATCGGGCGGGGCACATCATTCAATTCAGGAGAATGCCAATGCACGCTTACCGCGGGCCGCGCCCGAATGCGCGCAAATTTGCCAATCTGGAACTTGCCGGCGTCGCCGGCGACGGAAGCTTCTCCGGTTATGCCAGCGTCTTCGGCGAGGTCGATCTGGGCAAGGACAGGATCGAACGCGGCGCCTTCATGAATTCGCTCGTGGAACGCGGCTCGAAGGGTGTGCGGATGCTCTATCAGCACGATCCGAACGAGCCGATCGGCGCCTGGAAGACGATTCGCGAGGATGCCCGCGGGCTCTATGTCGAAGGCGTCCTGTCGCCCGGCGTCGGCCGGGCCCGCGAGGTGCTGGCATTGATGAAGTCCGGCGCGCTCGACGGGCTTTCGATCGGTTTTCGCACCGTCAAGGCGCGCACCGACTCCAAGACCGGGGTGCGGCGCATCCTGGAAGCCGACCTCTGGGAAATCTCCGTGGTGACCTTTCCGATGCTGCCTTCGGCACGGGTTTCCAACGTCAAGCATGCGCGGTTCTTCCGGGACCGGGAGACCGAGCTCGTCCGCCAGATGCGGCGGGCGGCGAAGATGATGATGCAGTCAAACTTCAAGGGAAAAACGATATGACGGAACAGACAAGCATTGCGCCCGAGGTGAAGGCGGTGCCGGAAACGGTGACGGCCGCCTTCGACGAGTTCATGGAGGCGTTCGAAGCCTTCAAGGACGTGAACGACCGGCGTCTCGGCGAGATCGAGCAGAAGCTGACGGCCGACGTGGTGACGCGCGACAAGATGGACCGCATCAACCGCGCCATGGACGATCAGAAGAAGGTGCTCGACCAGCTGGTGCTGAAGAAGGCAAGGCCGCAGCTTGGTTCCGGCTCCGGCTTTGCTTCTCGCTGGGGCGGCGAACTTTCTGCCGAAGCGGTGGAGCACAAGGCGGCCTTCGATGCCTATGTCCGTCGCGGCGAGGAAGCGGGGCTGCGTGAGCTGGAGGCGAAGGCGTTTTCCGGCGGAACCGGTGCCGACGGCGGTTATCTGGTGCCGCCGGAGACAGACACGGAAATCGGCCGAAGGATTTCCGTCGTTTCGCCGATGCGCGCACTTTCCACGGTGCGCACCGTCTCGGCGGCCGTGTTGAAGAAACCCTTTGCAACGGCCGGCCTTTCCACCGGCTGGGTGGCGGAGACGGCGGCACGACCGCAGACCAATACGCCGCAGCTCGCCGAACTCTCCTTCCCGACTATGGAACTCTATGCCATGCCGGCGGCGACGCAGGCGCTGCTCGACGATGCAGCGGTCGATATCGAGGCCTGGATCGCCGGCGAGGTGGACATCGTCTTTGCCGAACAGGAGGGAGACGCCTTCATCCGTGGCGATGGGGTAAACAAGCCGAAGGGGTTTCTTTCCTATACCACCGTCGCCGATAGCGCCTGGACCTGGGGCAATATCGGCTATGTCGCGACGGGAACGGCGGGCAACTGGAAAGCGACAGGCCCCTCCGACACGCTGATCGAGCTGATCTATGCGCTGAAGGCCGGGCATCGCCAGAACGGCACCTTCATGCTGAACCGCAAGACTCAAGGCGATATCCGCAAATTCAAGGACGCGGACGGCAACTATCTCTGGCGTCCGCCGGCAAGCGCCGGCCAGCCGGCTTCGCTGATGGGTTTTCCGATTGCGGAGGCCGAGGAAATGCCGAACGTGGCCGCGGATTCGTTCTCCGTTGCTTTCGGCGATTTCCGCTCCGGCTACCTGGTCGTCGACCGGGCGGGCGTGCGAATCCTGCGCGACCCCTATAGCGCCAAACCCTATGTGCTTTTCTACACCACGAAACGGGTCGGCGGCGGGGTACAGAATTTCGAGGCGATCAAGCTCGTGAAGTTTGCGGCGGCATAGGCGGCCGCGACGCGAGGAGCCGTGACGGGTGGGTAAGAGGCGGCCGGTGGCCGCCTTTTTGCGTCTCCACATTCCTCACAACTTACCACCAAGTAACCACCACGCACCGAGGCCCCATGACCTATGCCCTGATCACTCCGCCTGACGCGGAGCCGCTGACGCTTGCCGAGGTGAAGGCGCATCTGCGTCTCGACGGGAGCGACGAGGACGCGCTGCTTGCCTCGTTGATCCGCACCGCCCGCGAACACCTGGAGCGCGAGACCGGCCTTTGCCTGATCATCCAGGCATGGCGGCTCTATCTCGATCGATGGCCATTGGAGGGGATCGTCAGAATTGCGAAGTCCCCGGTGCAAGCGATTCAATCCATTGTGGTTTAC
The DNA here is from genome assembly GCF_002968635.1 of Neorhizobium alkalisoli. Classification (GTDB taxonomy): domain Bacteria; phylum Pseudomonadota; class Alphaproteobacteria; order Rhizobiales; family Rhizobiaceae; genus Neorhizobium; species Neorhizobium alkalisoli. Next base: position 801,358 of record NZ_PVBN01000001.1, read on the forward strand.
GGCGCGGAAGGCGCCGCCGTTCAAGTATCGCTTCAAGATCATCTGCTCGATGGCGAAGGCCGTCCCGCACGTCTGTGGGTGAGAAAACCACCGCAGCCGGGGCGGGCGGTCAACGGCATCGAGATCGATTTTTCGGCCGGCTACGGTGAGGCGGGTACCGATGTGCCCGATACGCTGAAGCGGGCTATGTCCCTCCATGTGGGCCACATGTTCGCCTTTCGCGGCGTGGTCTCGCCGGACCAGCAGCCGGCGGGCATTCCGGACGGCTACGAGCGGCTGATCACGCCATTTCGCATGCGGAGGCTCTGATGGTCGTCTTTTTCGACCCCGGCCAGATGACGGCAAGGCTCGACCTCGAGGTGCCGCAGGCGATGCCGGACGGGCAGGGCGGCGCGACCCTGACCTGGGAAGTGACGGCTTCGCTCTGGGCGAGGATCGAGCCCATATCTTTCCGGGTGGCGGAAGAAACCGCCGCCGAGATCGGTACGATCAGCCACCGGATCTGGGTGCGATTTCGGGAAGGCGTCATGGCGGGTCAGAGGTTCCGGAAGGGTGGTCGCGTCTTTCTGGTGAAGCTGGTGCGCGATCCCGACGAGACGCGGCGCTATCTCGTCTGCCAATGCGAGGAGGAAGCGCAATGACGGCTGCCAGCGCGCTTTTGAGAGCGATCCATAGACGTCTGGGATCGGATGCGGCGCTGAGCGCGCTCGTCGGAGCCGATGGCATCCGCGACCGGCTGCTGGCGAGGCCGGAACTGCCCTGCATCGTCTTTGGCGAGATGGAGACGCGGGATTATTCCACATCCAGCGAAGCGGGCGAGGAGCATTTCCTCACGATCGAAATCTGGTCCGAGGGGGAAGGCAGGCGAGAGGCGCAGCAAATTGCAGGCCTCGTCCATGGCCTGCTGCATGACACGGCCCTGAGCCTGGATGGCGCGGCTCTGGTGAGCCTCCTTCATCTGCGGACCAGAACGAGGCGTGAGCCGAAGACGAGATTCCAGCTGGCGGAACTGCGGTTCCGAGCGGTGACGGAACAGGTCTAGGATGTCCGCCGGTTCGCCCGTCGCACCAGCGCCATCAGCCGCAAGACGATGACCAGCGAGAGAGACGCGAGGAGCGCGCAAAGGACAAGCAGGATGTCGGCGCCGAGGCGGTCGAGGATGGCGGTGAAGATGACCGGTGCGACAGCATTGGCAAGGTTCTGCGGCAGCGACAGGCGCGCCGCCTGCAGGCCGTATTCGCTCGGCGAGAAAAGCGCGAGAGGCAGAAGCGCACGCGCCACCGCAAGGACGCCCGATCCGAAGCCGTAAAGCAGGATGAATGCAACGAGCATCGACGTGGAGCCCGCAGCCGCGACGAGAAGCGTGAAGCTCGCCACCATCAGGCCGGCGCCGGCAGCCGCGGTGATGAGCGGATTGCCGCGCCGGCCGAGCAGCATGTCCACGAAACGGGCCGAGATGCCGGTGACGCCGCGCGCGGCGGCAAGCTGCAGGGCGAATTCCGGGCTGGCGCCGGACTGTCGCAGGAGTTCGAGCAGCGAAGGCGAAAGGCCGAAGGTAACGAAGGAACTGATCGTGGTGGCTGCCGCCACCAGCAGGAAAGCCGTGTTGCGTTCTGAGGCGGTCAACGCGACCGGAGGAATATGGCCGGTGTCCGAGGCCGCCTTTGTCTCGATCGGCCGTGGCAGCGCAAAGAGATAGAGCGGGACGCAGACGAAGAGCTGCAGCGCGGCGCAGACGGCGAAGGTGAGACGCCAGCCGACGAGATCGTTGAGGACGCTCAAGAGCGGCCAGAAGATGGTGATCGACAGGCCCGTGAAGAGCATCAGGATGGCGATGACGCGCTTGGCGTCCTGCCCTTCGCGCTCGACGACCGCGGTATAGGCGGGCGCTGAAAGGCCGAGTGCGCCGCCGATGCCGATGATCACCCAGGCGGCAAGATAGATGAGCAGGCCATGTGCCACCGAAAGCAGGGCAAGCCCCAGCGCGAAAGTGGCGGCGCCCGCTGCCAGAACCTTTGCCGCGCCATGCCGGGCGAGAAGCCGACCGGTTGCCGGGCCGGCCAGAGCGCTGACGACCATCATGATGGTGAGGCCCGCGAAGATGACTTCGTTGGCAAGGCCGAGATCCGGCGCGACGACGCGGCCCATGACCCCGAGCACCTCGAACGTTGTGCCCCAGCCGGTGAGCTGCGTCACGGCCAAGACGGCGATGGTCTGCGCCGAACGGGGAGAGACGGGGAATTTCATGATGGCCGGACTGGAGACCGAAATGTGGAAGGTACCCTTCGGGTAGCAGCTTCGCGGCCCGGGCGGAAGTGACAAATCGACGACGGCAGAGGGAAGAGGCGCCTGCCGAGAACCCAACGGAAGGAATGAGATATGGTGGCGCAGAAGGGCAAGGATCTGTTGCTCAAGATGGACAGCGGCGGCACGTTTGTCACGGTCGCGGGATTGCGTTCGAAACGGCTGGCCTTCAATGCGGAGGCGGTCGATATCACCGATGCGGAAAGTGCCGGACGCTGGCGCGAGCTTCTCGGCGGTGCCGGCGTGCAGCGTGCATCGCTGACGGGCGCTGGCATATTCAAGGATCAGGCGAGCGACGGGCTGGTGCGCGGCGCCTTTTTCGCCGGAAGCATTCTTGCCTGGCAGATACTGATTCCGGCTTTCGGGATCGTCGCCGGGCCCTTCCAGGTGACGGCACTTGAATATTCCGGCGAATACAACGGCGAGATCCGGTTCGAGCTGGCACTGGAATCTGCCGGTGCGCTGACCTTCGAGGCGCTCTGATGGGTGGCGCAAGGGCAAACCGCCGACGCGGCGAGGTGGAGGCCGTCATCGACGGGGAGCGCCGTATCCTCTGCCTGACGCTCGGAGCGCTCGCCGAACTCGAAACCGCGTTTGCGGCGGGCGATCTCAACGGACTGGCGGAACGGTTTTCCTCCGGCCGGATGAAAGCCGCCGACATGATCCGGCTGATCGGCGCCGGCCTTCGCGGCGGCGGCAACCTGTTTTCGGACGACGAGGTGGCCGCGATGAGCGTGGACCACGGCGTTGCCGGCTACGCACGGATCGTGGGCGACCTGCTGACGGCAACCTTCGGGGGAGCGGAGCCCGAACCCGCCGAAAACCCTTGATGGCCGCAGCAGGCAAAGGCGCTGCGGGCACGCCGTTTCCCTGGGATGCGGTGATGCATGCCGGCCTTTGCCTGCTGCGGCTTCCGCCGAAGGATTTCTGGGCGTTGACGCCAAGGGAGTTTTTCGCTGTCGCCGGCGGGTTGAAACCGTCGGATGCGTCGATGGAGCGAGCAGGGCTGAAGGCGCTGATGACGGCGTTTCCCGATGATGGGGCTACTGATGGAAGACGATGAGATAAATTTTTCCGCCACGCTTTCCGAAGCGGAGGCCTTGGCCGGTGTGATGGCCGATCTGGAAAGCCGGTCGCAGCGGTTCGGTTCCGCGCTCGCCGGTGCGCTTCGATCCGCGACCGCCGGCGGCAAGGGGCTCGAGGATGTGCTGCGCGGACTGGGCAACCGGCTTGCCGATATCACGCTCGCCGCCGGACTGAAGCCGCTGGAGAACATGATCGGAAAAGCCGTGGGCGGGTTGATGGGCTCAGTGACGCCGTTTGCCGACGGCGGTGTTGTGCGCAGCCCGAGCTTCTTCCCGATGGGCGGCAATATGGGCCTGATGGGTGAAGCGGGTGCGGAAGCGATCCTGCCCCTGAAGCGGGGACCGGACGGCGCATTGGGCGTGGCGGCGGCAGGAGGAGGCGCGATGCCCCAGATCGTCTTCAACGTGACGGCGACCGATGCGGCGAGCTTCCGGAAAAGCGAAGGGCAGATATCGGCCATGCTGGCGCGCAGCGTCGCACGCGGCAGGCGCGGTCTTTGAGGTCTACGCAAGACGCTGAGGCATTTGCGCGCTGGTAAAACAATTTGCGGCAAGCAGTAATTTTTTGCGTACTGCCTCGGGCCGAATAGCGGCAGGGCGCGGCCAGGAATAGTGGACGCCCTTTTTCAAATACCTTGAAGCAAGGATTTAGGCGTGTCCGGAACAGCTTTGTCCGGAAACGCCATAGGCCTGTCGACCAGCGGCGAGCCCGCCGTCGATCCGATGGGAAAGGCGAGAGCGGCCAAACGAGTCCCGTTTTACCATCCTGTCTGCAGTTCACCGATATCGCCGGCAATTAAACAACTGGCTCCTGAAATGGACGGAGCCAAGCACTTCAGCATGTAATGAAAGGAGAAATCAATGGTCACCAGTATAGTTACGACATCTGGGAATACGACATGCATGGATTTCAGTACGAATCAATGGCACGGCTATGTTGGCGGAAGCACGCCTTATGGCTTGTGGGTGGATGGTCCCCTGCATCCGTGGCGCGATGCAAACGGGACACCGACGTTCATCACCGCTCATTCCGAAGGGTACCGTTATAATGTTGTCTATGACTGGCATAACGGGTCGACTTGGACCAATTGGAATGCAGGCGTTCACTGGAATTCCCCCCGAGACACCTATGAAGGGCACTATGCCAACCGTCACTGGATCATGTCCCCCTTCGCCCGCGGCTCCCTGGTAGTTGGTCTGACGCATCACGAATTCTATCAGTCTTCTGCGACGATCGGCGGGGTCGCGGGCTTCAATTCACACGCCCATGGGTTCAATACACGCTGGGTCAACGCAATCGGCTATGTGCGTTCGACCAATGATGGCCAGGCCTGGACAATTCCACAGCCCGGGGATTACGGCCAAAATCACCATAATGTTCGCTGCGTCTTGATCCCGGAGCCGTGGTCCAATCAGTCGATCGACACGGCCTATGGGTTCATGCATCCTTCGAACATCGTGAAGGAAGGCAATTACTATTACGCCTTCATTGAGGTTCGCAACCTGCCAGGCAATACCACGCTGCTCGACAGCGGCTTTGCAATGATCCGTACGTCGAATCTCGACGCTTCGGTCGGCTGGCAATTCTATAACACCTCGAACCAGTGGGAGACGGTCAACCACCAATACTACCAGGGAAACCTTGCGCCTCAGCAGCCGAAACTCTTCTTCAAGGCGACGGGCTGGAATTCCTACACCACGTCTGACCGGAACGGGCGCATGGCGCAGACCATCCGATATCACGTTCCCACGCAGAAATGGGTTCTGTTCGGTTATACCGGCCTGCAGGCGAATGGTCTCTGCTACTGCGTGTCGAATACCTTGGCTAATCCGCAATTCGAGGTGAACGGGCGCCGCATGGTCAGCCTGGCCGGCGGTGGCGCGATGAATGAGTATCACAGCAATCATTTCATAGGGGTATTCGATCCAAATTCTCAGGATCAGAACTACCAGACAATCCTGGGCAACAGCGCTGTCGTCATCACGGCTGACGAAGGCGTGCGGTACAAAATAGGCACGATCCGGATCACCTGATTCCTTCCATGAGCATACCATCAGGCATTGATGGGCTTTGTTGACCTTAGAGACGAGTCCGTTGATCGAGACATCCGCGGGGCAGGGCGATACCTGCCCTGCAACGAGACACTTCGGAAGTTCGATGGAGGTTTGGGTCATGACTGACGTTATCGCGTCGAGATTCTGGACGGAACGGCCGTCAGACGAACGGTGGAGGTGACGGGGCCGGTTTTCATCTATGCGGTTGCGGACGAGGTCGCCGATTTTGGCGCGCCCCGGGCGAGCCTTGACGTGCGCATCCGGCAGATGGGCCGGGCGGTACCGCTCGGTATTCCAGCGGACATCACGATTACTTTTTAGATCGAGAAAGGAGACGAGAATATGGATCAGATGAAGGCCTGGTATGAGTCGAAGACGGTCTGGGGTGCGCTGATCGCCGTGAGTTCATCACTTCTGCAGATCAAGGGGATCGAGCTCGGTGCGGATATGCAGGCCGATCTTGCGGATATTGCCGTGACGCTGGCGGGTGCAGCCGGCGGGCTTCTTGCAATCTATGGGCGGCTCACGGCTGCAGCCGGAATCAGGGGAAAATAGCCGCCTGAAGGCTAGCATTACGGACCATTCATTTGCCATTCAGCAGCCTTTGGCTACATAATTCATCACATGCTTTGGACATGAATCCTGTTTGTCTGTGAGTGGAAACTGTAATCATGGCGCGACTGCCGATCATCGCAATACTGGCCGCCGGCATCGCCGGTTTTTCCGGTCTTCAGCCGGAAAAAGCCGCTGCGCGTGATTATCTTCTGCTCGTTGCGAGCGATTGCGGATCGGCTGCATCCCGCGTTGTGCGGGAAACCGGCGGCCAGCTTCTCTCCGCCCAGCCCTCTTCGGACGGCCAGACCTGTATCGTGACCGTGCTCGTCCAGGGCAACGGCAGCGAAAGGCCGCGCAAGGTGACGGTAAGGGTTCCGATGTAAGGCAGATCCGGCAGGCTTATTCTCTGCTATATCTGCCGGCACATTATTCGAGGGGCGGTGCATGCGCATTCTGGTGGTCGAAGACGACGTTAATCTCAACCGGCAGCTGTCCGACGCATTGAAGGAGGCCGGTTATGTCGTCGATCAGGCTTTCGATGGCGAAGAAGGCCATTACCTGGGTGAAACCGAACCCTACGACGCGGTGATCCTGGATATCGGATTGCCCGTCATGGACGGGATCACCGTCGTCGAGAAATGGCGAGCCGAAGGCAAGGGCATGCCGGTGCTGATGCTGACCGCCCGCGACCGATGGAGCGACAAGGTGGCGGGTATCGACGCCGGCGCCGACGACTATGTTGCAAAGCCCTTCCATACGGAGGAAGTGCTGGCGCGCGTGAGGGCCTTGATCCGGCGTGCGGCCGGGCATTCCTCTTCCGAAATCGTCTGTGGCCCGGTCAGGCTCGATACCAAGGCTTCAAAGGCGAGCGTCGATGGGGTGGCGCTGAAATTGACGTCACACGAATTCCGGCTGCTCTCCTACCTGATGCACCATATGGGCCAGGTCGTTTCCCGCACCGAGCTTGTGGAACACATGTATGACCAGGATTTCGACCGCGATTCAAATACCATCGAAGTTTTCGTGGGCCGGCTTCGCAAAAAGCTCGGCGTCGATCTCATCGAAACGGTCCGGGGCCTCGGCTACAGGATGCAAGCGCCGACAGATGCGCATTAGGATCCTTCCTACCGGCCCGAGATCGCTGACAGCACGCGTGCTGCTGCTGGCGACCCTGTGGTCGGCTCTGGCGCTGGTGGTCATCTCGATCGTCATCTCGCAGCTCTATCGCCAATCGGCGGAGCGCGCCTTCACGGACCTTCTGAGGGCGCAACTCTATAACGTCATCAATTCGATCACGATCGGCGACGACAACCAGCTTTCCGGCAGCCCGCAACTCGGCGACCTGCGCTTCTCGCAGCCGGAGACGGGCTGGTACTGGATCATCGAACCGCTCGGCACCTTTGCCGCGAGACCTCTGTCCTCCTCGTCTCTGGGCACCTCCAACATCAGCGTGCCTTCGATCCTGGCGGTACCGTTCAACAATCGTTACGAGCGCTTCTATCCGGCAACCGATGCTTTCGGAAACCATGTGCTGGTCTCCGAGACCGAGGTGGTGCTCGACGGCGAAGGCCGCGCCGCCCGCTTCCGGGTGGCAGGCAATCTCGGCGTGGTGGAAGACGATATCCGCGCCTTTTCCCGCAGCCTCTATATCGCGCTTGCCGTCTTCGGTGTCGGAAGCCTTGTGGTCAACGGCCTTGCCATTCTCTACGGGCTCCAGCCGCTGGTCGGTGCGCGCCGCGCGCTCGAAAAGGTGCGGCGAGGGGAGGCGGAGCGGCTGGATGGCGAATTTCCGCGCGAGGTCATGCCGCTCGCCAACGAAATCAACGCGCTGATCGAAAGCAATCGCCGCATTGTCGAGCGGGCGCGCATGCAGGTGGGCAATCTCGCGCACTCGCTGAAGACGCCGATCGCCGTCCTGCTGAATGAATCCCGGATGCTCGAGAAGGTGCAGTCGGACCTGGTTCGTTCACAGGCCGAGGCGATGCAGGCGCAGGTACAGTCCTATCTGAACCGGGCGCGCATCGCTGCGCAGCGTGAATCGCTGCTTGCCCGTGCGGATGTCGAGCCGGTGCTGGAGCGGCTGGTGCGGGTGATGCGCCGGTTGAATCCGGAAAAAGAATTCCACCTGTCCGTCTCCCCCCCCGGCATGGCGCTTGCGATGGAGCAGCAGGATGTCGAGGAGACGATCGGCAACCTGCTCGAAAACGCAGCGCGTTTCTGCAAGGCGGGCGTCTGGATCACCGCGACGACCGCTGCCGCTCCGCCGGGCAAGGAAGCGGAGGTACCGCGACGCTATTGGCTGGAAATGGCCGTCGAGGATGATGGACCGGGGCTCGAACCCGAGCAGATCCGCGAAGCCGTAAAGCGCGGCAGACGGCTCGACGAAAGCAAGCCGGGAGCCGGGCTTGGCCTTTCCATCGTGCAGGAGATCGCCGGCGAATATCAGGGACGATTCGAGTTGACGCGAGGCCCGCGTGGCGGCCTCAGAGCCCAGCTGCTTCTGCCAGGCGTGACAAAGGACGCGGGCTAAAAAGACAATGACCCTTGATGAGGGTCGCGAGTGTGACGGATGCGCAACATCCGGGCAATCAGTGCGCCGCAATATGGACGGATAGATCGCCTGCTATATCTTCATGGAGGGGGACGTGACTATCTCCTCTGCTAAAATGGGGGAATTGAACGATCGTCGGATCTGCGAGTTTTCCCAGCAATGCCATAATGATGCCATGCCGGGACGGGAGCACTCCCGGATCGATTCCTTAATGACGATGACCTAAAAGCCGGTTCTGAACGATGCGATCCCAAGGCCTCCGAAACATCCTGATCCTGGCTGTCGTGACCGGCCTGCTGGCCGGCTGCACTACGTCGTCCGGCGCCGACAAGGGAGAGGCACGCGGGCTTCTATCGCCGCGTCCTTCCGCCTCGGTTTCCTATATCTCGGCGTTGCAGGGCGGGATCGTCGGCCGCGCCGGCGCCAATCTTTCCTCAAGCGACCGCTCCCGCGCCCTGGAGGCGGAATATCGCGCGCTTGAAGCTGCTGCAGGGGGGCAGACGATTCCCTGGAAGGGCGACGATGCAAGCGGCCAGGTGATCGCCAATGCCCCCTATCAGGTGGGAAGGCAGAATTGCCGGCAATATCGCCATACGCTGACAGTCGGCGGGCGCGAGACGACGGCACGAGGTGCGGCCTGCCGCAACTCGGACGGAACCTGGACGCCGCTGACCTGATCGCCATCTTTGACTTATGTCATGGCCGCGGGCGACTTCCGGTGCCATATCGGCGTTATAACTTGCGGCGAAACGCCTCAAATTTGCGTCAACACCGGCTCCGCAGTTGGAATGCGCCCGTGGTTGCAGTAATGGGCCATTATGTTCTTGTGGATCATCCTAGCGCTTCTGACAGCGGCGGTCGCAGCCGTGCTGATCATGCCCTTCGCCCGCCGAGGCACGGCGGCACCTGTCAATCACGCCGGTGAGGTCGAAGTCTATCGCGACCAGCTCAAGGAACTGGAGCGCGATCGCGCCCAGGGGCTGATCGATGCGCAGCAGGCCGAATATGCCCGCGCCGAGATTGGGCGCCGGCTGCTTGCGGCAGCGGGCCAGGACGGCTCGGACGGTTCTGACGCGCCGAAGCAGAGGTCCTATACGCTGGTCACCGCTATCGTGACGGTTGTTCCCCCGATTGTCGGGCTCTGTCTTTACTTGGCCCTGGGCAATCCGGGTCTGCCGGACCAGCCTCTCGAAGCGCGGCTTGCCAATCCGGGAAACAATATCGCCCTGCTGGTCGCCAAGGCGGAGCGGCACCTGGCGCAGAACCCGAACGACGGTGCCGGCTGGGATCTGCTTGCGCCGATCTATTTCCGCACGATGCGGCTTGGCGACGCGGAAATGGCCTATCGCAACGCAATCCGTCTCCTCGGCGCCAGCCCGGAGCGGTTGGCGGGCCTTGGCGAAACGCTTGTTGCCGCCAATGACGGTATCGTGACCGAGGATGCGCGTTCCGTCTTCGAGGATGCGGTGAAGCTCGACCCCAGAAATCCGCGCTCCCGGTTTTATGTCGGGCTCGGTTTCGAACAGGCCGGCCGCGCGGCCGAGGCACGGGCGGTCTTCGAGGCGATCGCCAAGGAGTCTCCCGCCGAAGCGCCGTGGATGCAGCTCGTCAATCAGCACATCGCAAAGAACGGCGGCACTGCCGCGCCAAGCCCGGAAGCAACCGGCGGCGGGGCGCCGGCGCTCGGCAACCCGACGCAGGAAGACATGGCGGCAGCCGAAACGATGGCGCCGGGTGACCGGCAGGCGATGATCCGCGGCATGGTCGACAGCCTTGCCGCCCGCCTGAAAGAGGATCCGAACAATCTCGAAGGATGGGTGAGGCTGGTACGCTCCTATTCGGTGCTGGGCGAAAAGGAAAAGGCCGAGGAAGCCCTGAAGAGCGGGCTCAAGCAATTCCCGTCGTCGGGCGAACTGGTGGCGCTGGCAAACGAGATGGGGCTTGCCGTCGAAGGATCGGCGCCCAAGGGAGTGACGCAATGACGCGCAAACAGAAACGGCTGGCAGTGATCGCGGGCGGGATGAGCTTCATCATCGTCGCCGTGCTGCTCGTCATGTTCGCCTTCAGCCAGTCGGTCGCCTATTTCTTCATGCCGGCCGACTTGGCAAAGACGGAGGTCAAGCCCGGCACGCGGATCAGGTTGGGCGGTCTGGTGGCGGAAGGATCCGTAAAGCGCGGCCAGGGTTCTACTGTAAGCTTCACCGTCACCGACGGCACCGGTAACGTGCCGGTTAGCTATACCGGAATTCTGCCCGACCTCTTCCGCGAGGGGCAGGGCGTTGTGACCGAAGGGACATTCGATGCGGCGACCCGTAATTTCGTCGCCGACAGCGTGCTCGCCAAGCACGACGAAAACTACATGCCGAAAGAGGTTGCCGACCGTCTGAAGGCGGATGGAGTTTGGAACGAGGGCAAGGGGGCTGCGAGCCAATGATCGTCGAAATCGGTCACTACGCATTGGTTCTGGCGCTTGCCACCGCGCTGATCCTCTCGATCCTGCCGGTGATCGGCGCGCGGCGTGGCGACATGGCGATGATGGCGCTGGCGACGACCGGCACGCTGACGATCTTTTTGCTCGTCGCCTTTTCCTTCGGTGCCCTGACCTGGGCCTATGCCGTCTCGGATTTCTCCGTCAGGAACGTCTGGGAAAATTCCCATTCGCTGATGCCGCTGATCTACAAATATTCCGGCGTCTGGGGCAATCACGAAGGCTCCATGATGTTGTGGCTGCTGATCCTGGTCTTCTTCAGCGCTCTTGTCGCAGTCTTCGGCCGGAACCTGCCGGATAGCCTGAAGGCGAACGTGCTGGCCGTGCAGGCCTGGATTACCGTCGCATTCCTGCTCTTCATCCTGCTTACCTCCAACCCCTTCCTCCGGCTCGATCCGGCGCCGGCAGAGGGACAGGATCTCAATCCGGTGCTGCAGGATTTCGGGCTCGCGGTTCATCCGCCGCTGCTTTACCTCGGTTATGTCGGCTTCTCCGTCTGTTTCTCCTTTGCCGTCGCCGCCCTGATCGAAGGGCGTATCGATGCCGCCTGGGCGCGCTGGGTGCGGCCCTGGACGCTCGGGGCCTGGACCTTCCTCACCGCCGGCATCGCCATGGGTTCCTATTGGGCCTACTACGAACTCGGCTGGGGCGGCTGGTGGTTCTGGGATCCGGTCGAAAACGCCTCCTTCATGCCCTGGCTCGCAGGCACCGCGCTTCTCCATTCCGCGCTGGTGATGGAAAAGCGCGAAGCCCTGAAGATCTGGACCGTGCTGCTCGCGATCATGACCTTCTCGCTGTCGATGCTCGGCACCTTCCTGGTCCGCTCCGGCGTGTTGACCTCGGTGCATGCGTTCGCGACAGATCCGACGCGCGGCATCTTCATCCTCTGCATCCTCGCGATCTTCATCGGCGGGGCCTTCATTCTCTTCGCCTGGCGGGCGCCGATGCTGAAGGCGGGCGGGCTTTTCGCGCCGATCTCGCGCGAGGGAGCGCTGGTTCTGAACAACCTGATCCTGACGGTCGCGACCGCAACGGTTCTGATCGGGACGCTCTATCCGCTGATCCTCGAAACCTTGACCGGCGAAAAGATTTCCGTCGGCGCGCCTTTCTTCAACATGACCTTCGGCCTGTTGATGCTGCCGCTTCTGATCGCGGTACCCTTCGGGCCGTTGCTCGCCTGGAAACGCGGCGATCTGCTGGGCGCCCTGCAGCGGCTTTACCTTTTCGCAGCACTCGCGCTCCTGGCGGGTCTTGCTTTCTACTACGTCCAGAACGGCGGACCGGTGATGGCGATCTTCGGCCTTGCGCTCGGATTCTGGGGCATGTTCGGCGCCATCGCCGACCTCTGGTACCGCGGCAATTTTTCCAAGGTCGGTCTTGCAGTCGGGTTTCGCCGGCTGGCGGGCCTGCCGCGATCGGTATTCGGGACGGCGATCGCCCATTTCGGCCTCGGCGTGACGGTGCTCGGCATATTCTCCGCCACCCTGTTCGGTACGGAGACGGTGGTCGAGATGAAGCCGCGCGCCACGGTCGATGCGGGCGGCTATTCGCTGACGTTCGACGGCATGCGTGAGGCAGTCGGGCCGAATTTCACGGAAGAACGCGGGCACTTCACCGTCAGCCGCGGCGGCGTGGCGATCGCCGACGTCTGGTCGTCGAAGCGGCTTTATACCGCCCGGCGGATGCCGACAACGGAAGCGGGCATCCTCACCTTCGGCCTGAGCCAGCTTTATGTTTCTCTCGGTGATCCGATGGAAGGCGGCGGCATCGTCGTGCGCATCTGGTGGAAGCCGTTCATCCTCTGCATCTGGGGCGGCGCGCTGATCATGATGGCGGGAGGCTTCGTATCGCTCTCCGACCGGCGCCTGCGGGTTGGCGCGCCGAGCCGCAAGGCCAAGCCGGTGAAGGCGACGCTGGAGGCGGCGGAGTGATGCGCAGGCTGCTGATTGCGCTCTTTCTGGTTCTCAGCGTGTTGCCCGCTCTTGCGGTAAACCCGGATGAAGTTCTCTCCGATCCGGCGCTCGAGCAGCGGGCGAGAAACCTTTCGGGGCAGCTGCGTTGCATGGTCTGCCAGAACCAGTCGATCGACGATTCCAGCGCGGAGCTGGCGCGCGACCTGCGCGTGCTGGTGCGCGAGCGGCTGGCAAACGGCGACAGCGACAGCCAGGTGATCGACTACGTGGTTTCCCGGTATGGCGAATTCGTGCTTTTGAAGCCGCGATTGAGCGCAAAGACGGTGGTTCTCTGGGCAGCACCCATCCTGCTGCTGGTTGTCGGCGCCATTGCGATCTTTGTTTTCGTGCGCACGCGCCCGAACCAGCGGACGGTGGCGGCGCTGACGCCGGAAGAACAGGCTCGCATCGAAGAGCTTCTCAAGAAATAGCGCGACCCGTCAGCCGAACATTACCAATATTTCATTCCCCCGCCACGTGCAGTTAACTTCCAGGCGCCTATATCTCTCGTCATCCACCGCACGCCGGACCTCCGGCCAACAACATGACTGATGAGAAGAAGGTAGCAACAGATGCGCAATATTGAACGTCCCTCTTTGAAGACCGTCCTGCAGACCACGACGGTTGCAGGTCTTGCGGCGGTCATGCTTGCGAGCGGCATCCCGGCTCAGATCATCCAATCCTATGCTGCTCCGGTGACCGTTACCGCCCCTCAGGCTCCGAGCTTCGCCGACGTCGTTTCGGCCGTTTCCCCCGCCGTCGTTTCCGTCCGTGTCCAGTCCGATGCCAAGGTCGCATCCAGCGACGACAGCAACTTCAGCTTCAATTTCGGCGGACCTGGTTTCGATCAGCTTCCGGACGATCATCCGCTGAAGCGCTTTTTCCGCGAATTCGGCGGTCAGATGCCGGGCGGCCCCGGTGACCGCAACCAGGATCGCGCCGAGCGCGGCGGTCCGCGTGAGCGCGACCGCGGTGACAATCGCCCGCACCGCCTGCGTCCGACCGCACAGGGATCCGGCTTCTTTATCTCCGAAGACGGCTATCTGGTGACCAACAACCACGTCGTTTCCGACGGCTCCGCCTACACTGTCGTGATGAACGACGGTACCGAGCTGGAAGCCAAGCTCGTCGGCAAGGACAGCCGCACCGATCTCGCCGTGCTGAAGGTCGATGCTTCGAGCCGCAAGTTCACCTATGTCAGCTTCGCCGATGATTCGAAGGTCCGCGTGGGGGACTGGGTCGTTGCCGTCGGTAATCCGTTCGGCCTCGGCGGCACCGTGACCTCCGGCATCGTTTCGGCTCGCGGCCGCGATATCGGCTCCGGCCCCTATGACGATTACATCCAGGTCGATGCGGCCGTGAACCGCGGCAATTCCGGCGGCCCGACCTTCAACCTCTCCGGAGAAGTCGTCGGCATCAATACCGCGATCTTCTCGCCGTCGGGCGGCAACGTCGGCATCGCCTTCGCCATCCCGGCCTCGGTTGCCAAGGAAGTGGTCAACGACCTGATCAAGGACGGCAAGGTGGAGCGCGGCTGGCTCGGCGTGCAGATCCAGCCGGTCAACCAGGACATCGCCGATTCCCTCGGCCTCAAGGAAGCCTCGGGTGCGCTCGTCGTTGCTCCGCAGGAAGGTTCGCCTGGCCAGAAGGCCGGCATCAAGGAAGGTGACGTCATCACCGCCGTGAACGGCCAGCCGATCAAGGATGCCCGCGACCTCGCCAAGCGCGTCGCCGCTTTCGGTCCGAATTCCAAGGTCGATGTCGACCTGTGGCGTGACGGCAAGAAGCAGACCCTTCCGGTCACCCTCGGCAACCTCCAGAGCGACGAAGCTGCTGCCGCAACACCGAAGGAGCCGGACGCCCCGGCGCCGTCCAGCGATAAGGCGCTGGCCGACCTCGGCATCACCGTCGCTCCCGCCGAAGATGGCTCCGGCCTCTCCGTGACCGATGTCGATCCGGACTCGGAAGCTGCAGCCCGCGGCCTCAAGACCGGTGAGAAGATCGTATCGGTCAACAACCGCAAGGTCGAAAACGCAGCCGATATCGGCAAGGTGATCGAGCAGGCCCGCAAGGACGGTCGTACCCGCGCGCTGTTCCAGGTCGAATCCGGCGGCAACAGCCGCTTCGTCGCCCTGCCAATCAACGAAGGCTGATCAGTTCGCCGTACCTAAGCAAGGGGCGCCGCCGGCAACGGCCGGCGCCCTTTCCGTTAAAAGGGATCAGAGATGGAAACGGGCAATCGTTATTCCGGCGAAGGTGCCGAATCCCATGGTGCAAAAACGGACGTGGACGCTATTGTGCCGCACATGAAGATTCTGGTGATCGAAGACGATCTTGAGGCAGCCGCATACATGACCAAGGCTTTTCGCGAAGCCGGGATCGTGGTCGATCACGCCAGCGATGGCGAAAGCGGCCTCTTCATGGGCACCGAAAACTCCTACGACGTGATGGTCATCGACCGGATGCTGCCGCGCCGGGACGGGCTGTCGGTGATCAGCGAACTCCGCAAGCGCGGCATCAATACCCCGGTGCTGATTCTCTCAGCGCTGGGTCAGGTGGACGATCGCGTGACCGGTCTCCGCGCCGGCGGCGATGATTACCTGCCGAAGCCCTACGCCTTCTCCGAGCTGCTCGCCCGGGTCGAAGTGCTCGGCCGTCGCAAGGGGACGCCGGAACAGGACATGGTCTACCGCGTCGGCGACCTCGAACTCGACCGGCTGTCCCACGAAGTAAGACGGGCGGGCAAGGAAATCCTGCTGCAGCCGCGTGAATTCCGCCTCCTCGAATATTTGATGAAGAATGCCGGCCAGGTGGTGACGCGTACCATGCTGCTCGAAAACGTCTGGGACTATCACTTCGATCCGCAAACGAATGTGATCGACGTGCATGTCTCTCGGCTGCGATCGAAGATCGAAAAGGATTTCGACAAGCCGCTTCTGAAGACCATCCGCGGCGCCGGCTACATGATCAAGGACGAGGGGTAGCTTCTTTTGTTCGCTCGCGCCCGTCTGATGTTCCGCTCGACGGCCGTGCGGCTGTCTGCGCTCTATATCCTGCTCTTCGCACTGTGTGCCGCCTTTCTTGTCTTTTACGTGACGGCGATGTCCGAGCGCCTGCTGGCGCAGCAGACGCGCCAGACACTGCAGGAGGAAGTGCAGGACGTCCAGCGCACCTATGAACGCGGCGGCATCAGCCTTCTTTTGCGCCTGATCGAGCGCCGTACCCGCCAGCCCGGCGCCAATCTTTACGTCATCGCGGGCCCGAACGGCGAGATGCTGGCCGGCAATGTCGCCTCCGTGCAGCCGGGCGTCCTCGAGGAGCAGGGCTGGACCGTAATTCCCTTCAGCTACGAACCCTATGCGGAAGTGAGTCGGCCAGGGCGGCATATGGCGGTCGGCAACGTCCTGCGTCTCGACAACGGCCTGAGAGTAATGGTTGGGCGCGACCTCGGTGACCCCGGCCGGTTCCGCGGCATCGTGCGACGGGCCTTGATGGTGGCTCTGACCATCATGGGGATCGGCGCGCTGGTCATCTGGTTCGGCATCGGCCGCAATGCGCTGAAACGCATCGACCGGATGTCGGCGGCAAGCCAGAAGATCATGGCCGGCGACCTTTCACAGCGGTTGCCCGTCGGCAAGTCCGGCGACGAGTTCGACCGCCTGTCGGATTCACTGAATGCCATGCTCGGGCGCATCGAAAAGCTGAACGAGGGACTGCGCCAGGTTTCGGACAATATCGCCCACGACCTGAAGACTCCTCTGACCAGATTGCGCAACAAGGCGGCAGATGCGTTGGCGGAAGGACGCGACGATGTACGGCGGACGGCTCTGGAAGGCATCATCGCCGAATCCGACCAGCTCATCCGGACATTCAACGCGCTGCTGATGATTTCTAGGGTCGAAGCGGGTTCGATCGCCGCGGAGATGTCGGAGGTCGATCTTTCGGCGATTTCCGGCGACAGCGCCGAACTCTATGAGCCGGTGGCGGAAGAAACCGGGCTTTCGCTGACGACCGAACTGCAGCCGGACCTGGTGGTTCAGGGCAACCGCGAACTGATAGGCCAGGCGATCTTCAACCTGCTCGACAATGCAGTCAAATATGCCGCCGAAAGCAGGGGCGATAAGAAAATCTGCGTCAGGCTTTCGAGGAGAGATGGTTCGTTCCGCCTCTCCGTCTGCGACCACGGACCGGGCATTCCGCAAGACAAGCGCCAGGAGGTGACGAAACGCTTCGTGCGTCTCGACGAAAGCCGCTCGAAGCCGGGTACTGGTCTTGGCCTGTCTCTGGTCGAAGCGGTGATGGAACTGCATGGCGGCTCGCTCGAGCTTTCGGCGACCGACGAAAACAACAAGGAGGCGCCCGGCCTCACCGCGACCATGGTCTTTCCCGCGCCGAAGCCCTAATTGGGAACGGCAAGGCGAGATTCGAGGAGAGTATCGTGGCGGAAAAGCAGAACCGGCTCGATTCGGTCAAGGCGGAGGTCATTCGACCGCTGAACCAGGCGGAAGCAAAATCGGTCGCCACCGGCCTGAAGGACATCGGCAAGGCCGAGCCGGTTCTTGCGGAATGGCTGAAGGCAGATAGCGCTCTAAAGGAGTTCATCATCGCGGCTTTTACGCTGTCGCCCTATCTGCGCGACACGGCCGCCGTTTCCCCATCGTTTCTTGTCACGGCTGTCACCGAGCCGCTTGAGCCGGCATTGCAACGGCTGGTCGAGACAGCGCGGTATGCCTGGCGGCCCAGGGATGGCAAGACGCCCGCCGAAAACGAGGTGATGACCGCCCTGCGAGACGCGAAGCAAGGCCTGAGCTTTTTGGTCGCCCTTGCCGATCTCGCACGCATCTTTTCCGCCGGCGACACGACCCGCTGGCTGAGTGCAATGGCCGACGCCTGTGTGGCGGCCGCGATCGACCACTTGTTGCTCGCCGGTCATGAGAACGGCAAGCTCAAGGTTCTGGACCCGGAAAATCCCAGCAAGGATTCCGGTCTGATCGTGCTTGGCATGGGCAAGCTCGGCGGCCGCGAGCTCAACTATTCCTCCGATATCGACATCGTCGTCTTTTTTGATCCGGAAGCGGGCATCCTTACGGACCCCCTCGAAGCTTCGGAAACCTACGGCCGGATGATGCGACGTCTGATCCGTATCCTGCAGGAACGGACGGCAGATGGTTATGTGTTTCGAACCGACCTGCGCCTGCGTCCCGATCCCGGATCGACGCCGCTTGCCGTCTCTCTCGACGCAGCCCTTATCTACTACGAGGGCAGGGGACAGAACTGGGAACGGGCGGCCTTTATCAAGGCTCGGGCGATTGCCGGAGACCTTGCCGCAGGCGAAAACTTCATGCGGCTGCTGACGCCTTTCGTGTTCCGCAAATATCTCGATTACGCGGCAATTGCCGACATTCACTCGATCAAACGGCAGATCCACGTCCACAAGGGGCACGGCGCGATCACCGTCAAAGGCCATGACGTTAAGCTCGGCCGGGGCGGTATCCGCGAGATCGAATTCTTTGCCCAGACCCAGCAATTGATCGCCGGCGGGCGGATGCCACCGCTCCGCGCGCGGGAAACCGAGGCGGCGCTCAAGGCACTGGCCGATGCCAAGTGGATTGCTCCGGAAATCGCGGATGAGCTGACCGACTGCTACTGGTTCCTGCGGGATGTCGAGCACCGCATCCAGATGGTGCACGACGAGCAGACCCATGATCTTCCCGGGACGGATGCGGAGCTGAAGCGGATAGCCTTCATGCTGGGTTTTGCCGATGCCGCGAGTTTTTCGGCGAGGCTGGAAGAGGTTCTGCGGACAGTCGAGAAGCGTTACGCGCGGCTTTTCGAACAGGAGGCGAAGCTTTCCGGCGGTGACGGCAACCTCGTTTTCACCGGTCAGCGGGACGATCCCGGCACGTTGGAGACGCTTGCCGCGCTGGGCTTCGAGCGCCCGGCGGACATTTCCCACGTCATCCGCACCTGGCACTATGGCCGCTATCGCGCGACGCAATCGGTCGAAGCGCGCGAACGGCTGACGGAACTCATGCCGGCGCTGCTCAAGGCCTTTGGCGAAAGCAAGCGGGCAGACGAAGCGCTGCTGCGCTTCGACCATTTCCTGAAGGGGCTGCCGGCCGGCATCCAGCTCTTCTCGCTGATCGGCAACAATCCGCCGCTGCTTGCGCTCATCGTCACGATCATGTCGTCGGCGCCACGGCTTGCCGATATCATCGCCTCCAAGCCGCATGTCTTCGACGGCATGCTTGACCCCGGCATGATGACGGAATTGCCGACGCGCCACTATCTTTCCCAGCGATTGACGACCTTTATCAGCGGTGCCCGGCACTACGAGGAGCGGCTCGATCGCCTGCGCATCTTTGCGGCCGAACAGCGCTTTCTGATCGGCATCCGGCTCCTGACCGGCGCGATTTCGGGCGTCCAGGCGGCACGCGGCTTTACCCATCTCGCCGATCTCCTGATCGAAGCGGCTCTGAATGCGGTGGTGGAGGAGATCGAAGCCTCGCACGGCACCTTTCCGGGCGGCCGGGTGGCCGTCATGGGCATGGGCAAGCTCGGCAGCTTCGAGCTGACGGCCGGATCCGACGTCGACCTCATCCTGCTCTACGACTACGACAGCGAGGCGATGGAAAGCGAGGGCCCGAAGCCGCTCGATTCCACCCGCTATTTCACCCGCCTGACCCAGCGCCTGATCGCCGCACTGTCCGCGCCCATGTCTGAAGGCGTGATATTCGAGGTCGACCTGCGGCTGAGGCCTTCCGGCAACAAGGGACCGGTGGCCACCCGCATCAACGCCTTCGGCAAATATCAGCGAGAGGAGGCCTGGACCTGGGAACATATGGCGCTGACGCGGGCACGGCTCGTCTGCGGCGAGGCCAGTCTCGTCGACGAGGCGAGGCAGGTTATCCGCGATGTGCTGGCCGCGGAACGGGATGTCGCAAAGGTTGCCGCGGACGTAGCAGAGATGCGCGCGCTCATCGAAAAGGAAAAGCCGCCGCGTGACATCTGGGATTTCAAGCTCATCCCCGGCGGGCTGATCGATATCGAATTCATCGCGCAATATCTCAGGCTGATCGCGCCGGCAAAAGGCCTCGCAACCGATACCTATGGCCTTGATACCGGCGAGACCTTGAAGGCGGCCGGCGAGACGCTGATGAAACCCGGCGGCCTTGAAGCCTGTGTGGAGACCCTCAGGCTGTTCACGGAACTCTCCCAGATCATCCGGCTTTGTGTCGACGGCCCCTTTGATCCCAGCGATGCCCCGACCGGCCTTGTGGAGCGAATCTGCCGCGCCGGCGACTGTCCAGATATCAGGACGCTCGAGGGTGAGATCAAGCGACTATCGACAGCTGTGCGTGCGATATTCGAAGTGGTTGTGGGACAGAAATAATAATTCCCTCATAAATTGTTATATCTTTTAAGTTTTATAGAAATATGTTTAATTCTCCCCATGGTTGTTATCCCGTGGAGGGGGCGATGGGGAATGCAGGTGAGGGTGGAATCGCAGCCGCTGAAGGATGGTGGGAAAGAAACTTCAAGAATCACCTCGCGGCGCTGGTCTTTATATTATCCTTTTTCGGTTTGTTGCTGACCGCCTCTTGGTCGTTTGGCTCGGAAACCGGGCCTGGGCGAGAGGTCTTCAACGTGCTTGCGCCGCTTTTCGGCACCTGGGTGGGGACCATTCTGACATTCTATTTTACCCGGGAGAATTTCAAGGAAGCCAATGCAGCGGTCAATCGGATCGTCGAGAGATTGACGCCGGAGCAACGCCTGGCTGAGACGCCGGTGCGCCAGGTAATGAAACCTCGAGGCTCCATCAAGGCCCGCCAACTGAAAGAGGGCGAGGACGAAAACGCGATCCCGATCGGCGATCTGACAGCGCTCGTCGGCGAAGGTTATTCACGTGTGCTGATCTTCACGCCACGTGACACGATCAAATACGTGATCCACGAAAGCACCCTCAATCGGTTCATCGCCGACCGGTCCAAATTGGTGGAAGCGGGGCAGGCGCCTGCCGGCAACCTGTCTGCAGCAACCCTCGCGGAATTGCTCAGCCATCAGGCGGGCGATCAGACCATCGGCGAGATCGCCAAGCGCTTCGTCTTCGTCAAGGAAGATGCCACACTTGCCGATGCACGCGCCGCGATGCTGTCCGTGAAGGGGTGCGAGGATGTCTTCGTGACCAAGGCCGGAAAATCCGACGAACCCGTTCTGGGCTGGCTGACCAATTCCGATATCACTCGCGATCTTTGACCTGCCGTAGGGCAGACGCGAAAGCGCCAGGCTTGATCCTACCGACCTGGCCGCTCGGGCTATAGGATCTGCCTCAGGCCGACCGTCTCATGACCACCGGAAACTGCAGGTCGGGAATGTGCAGCGATACGACTGTACCTTCGCCGACCCTGGAACGGATCCGCATGGTGCCGCCATGCAGCGTGATCAGCGAGCGGGAGATTGCGAGGCCGAGGCCGGAACCGCCCTTGCTCTTTGCGTACTGGCTCTGAACCTGCTCGAACGGCTGGCCGATCTTGTTAAGCGATTCCTTCGGTATGCCGATGCCGGTGTCGGCGATGGTGAGCAACACGCCTTTCTCCAGCCTGCGCGCCCGCAACTCGATCTTGCCGCCTTCATTGGTGAACTTCACCGCATTGGACAGGATGTTCAGCATCACCTGTTTCAGCGCGCGGCGATCGCCACCCATGTTCAGGTTGTCGCACAGGCGCCGCTGGATGGTGATCGCTTTGTCCTGTGCCGCGACCGATGTCAGGCGCAGGCTTTCCTCGATGAGCGGCTTGAGGTCCACGGCCTCGCACTGAATGCGCATGTGGCCGGCCTCGATCTTCGACATGTCGAGGATGTCGCTGATGACGTTCAGGAGATGTTTGCCGCTGTCGTGAATGTCCTTGGAATATTCCAGATATTTGGGCGAACCGAGCGGGCCGAACATACCGTTCATCAGGATTTCCGAGAAGCCGAGGATGGCATTCAAAGGTGTCCGCAGCTCGTGCGACATGTTGGCCAGGAACTCGGATTTCGCTTTGTTGGCGGCCTCCGCGCGTTCCTTTTCCGCCTGATAGTTGGCATTGGCGGTGGAAAGTTCGGCCTTCTGGCGCTCCAGCTTCTTCTGCGACGAGGAAAGATCGCCGATCGTCGCCATCAGCCGGCGCTCACTGTCGCGCAGCCGCTCCTGGTGGCGTTTCAGCAGCGAAATATCGGTGCCAACAGAGACAAGGCCGCCGTCGCGGGTGCGCCGTTCGTTGATCTGCAGCCAGCGTTCGTCGGCAAGCTGCACCTCGGTGGTGCGGGAGAGACCGCTGCCGTCCGGATCGGCGACGCGCCGCTCGATGACAGGGCGCGCCGCCGCCGCGTTGACGGCGGTGCGTTCGGTGCCGGGGACCAACACGCTGTCCGGCAGCCCGTAAGCCTGTTGGAAATGGGTGTTGCACATCACCAGCCGGTCGTTCTTGTCCCACAGCACGAAGGCTTCCGAAGTGCATTCGATCGCATCGGCCAGACGCTGGTCCGCTTCCGCATAGCGCTGGGCAAGGCGGTGCTGCTCGGTGACGTCCATGGCGATGCCGATGACATGGGTGCGACCGGCGGCAGTCTTCACCACCTGGGCGCGGGCACGCATCCAGACATAGTGGCCGGCGGCATGGCGCATGCGGAATACCTGATCCACCTGCTTGGCGTTGCTGCGGCTGATCGCACGGGCCAGGGCGTAGATATTGCCGTCGCTCGGATGCATCATCCTCGCCGCGTCGGCGAAGGAGATGACGTTGCCGGCAGGCGGCAGACCCAGCATCTCGTACATCGAGCCCGACCAGAACAGGCGCCGGTTGGTGACGTCGAAGTCCCACAGTCCGCAGCGTCCGCGCGACAATGCCGTCTCGATGCGCAGGTTGGATTCCACGAAGGTATCGTCCGCCTCGCGCGCCCGCTTCACCTGCATGTAGTAGGCGTAGAGGATGACGAGCAGGATCGCGGAAATGCCGGTGAAGAGCGTGACGTTGAGCGAGACTTCGTGGCGCCAGAAGCGGTTGATGCTTTCAAGCGAATGGGCTGCCACGATCAAGGCGCCTTCACCGCCGACCGGCTGGATCGCCGCATAGTGGGGGATAGCGCCGAAATAGGTCTCGATGACCCCATCGTCGTCGCCGAGGCGACGGAGGGCTGCGGTTTCCGGCAGGACGGATGTGAGGCGCCGCCCGATATAGGCCGCCACCTGTCCGGATCCGCCAAAGATATATCCGGCATTGTCGACCAGAAGGATGAAGGCATCGGCCTGAAGCTGAGGCGGCGGCAGGACGGCGGTCACGCGCGTTTCCGCCACCGTGCGGTTGCTAACGGAAAACTCGAAGGGCTCGGATGACAAAGCCGCCTTCGCGGCTATAGCCATCAGTGCGGTCGATTGCTGCGCCGCATCTTCCATTCGCCCGTGCTCGGCAATGATGCCCAGAATGCGAGACGCCGCAACGACGGTGAGGAAGGCGATGATGAGGAGGGGAATCGAACGCTTCAAGACCAGCTCCACCCGCGGCAGCTGCCGCGAAATGGGTTGAACAGAAAGCCGCGCCTCGTCTGGAACGACGTGCTTCAAGCCCGAAAAGCTCGGAAATTTGAAACGCAGCCGTCCTTCGGCCGCGGTTGCCCGCTGCACGTCCGCCATCGTTCTCATGTAGTCCCTCGTGGTGATTCGACGCGCCGCTCGCCCGAATCTGACTTAATGAATCATTAGTGATTCTTCGTGTCCAGAGGGTTGATAAGATTTTTTTAACAGTTTGATTTCAACGCGATTCGCAAGAGTCTGCGAGCAATGCATCACCGGCGTGGGAGGGGCCGCCGCGGGGATGCCCGTGGCGGCGCTATCCATCAACCCTTGAGCATGCGTTCCACGATGTCGCGAACATCCGTCGACAGGGTCGAAGCACGCTCGATCGTCCCGAGTGCCAATCGTGCATGATCGGCACGAGCAGGCTCCAGCGAACGCCAGGAGCGCAGCGACGTGAGGATACGGGCGGCGAGCTGGGGGTTCTTCGGGTCGATCGAAAGGATCTGCTCGGCGAGGAACCGATAGGCTTCTCCGTCGGCACGGTTGAAGCCCGTCGGGTTGGAGAATGCGAAGGTGCCGATCAGCGCGCGGACGCGGTTCGGATTGGTCGCGACGAAACGCGAATTCTCCATCAGCCCCTTCACACGGGTCAACGCGCCGGCCCCGGGAATGGTCGCCTGGATCGAAAACCACTTGTCGATGACGAGCGGATTGCCGTCGAAGCGGGTCAGGAAGCTTGCGAGCGCCGCCGTCGTTTCGGTAGCATCCGGGAAGCGATGCGCAAGCAGGGTCAGCGCCTGCGCAAGGTCGGTCATGTTGTCGGCCGAACCGAAAGCCTCAGCTGCGCGTGCAGGCGTTCCTTCGGCATAGGTGAGATAGGAAAGCGCGCTGTTCCGCAGCGACCGTTTGCCGGCACTCGCCGCATCCGGTGTGTAGGGTCCGGGGATAGCCATCTCTTCGAAAAGCCGCAGGAAGGTTTTCTCTCCGGCCTTCGCGATCGCGTTCAGGACGGCATGGCGGCCGGCATGAATAGCATCCGGATCGTTGTTGCTGCCGAGTTCGCGAGCGATGTCGGACTCGCTTGGAAGCGTCAGCGCCTGGGCGCGGAAGGCCGGCTCGAGTTTGTCGTCTGCCGCCGCCTCGAGAAGAGCCGAGATCAGGGCCGGATCGCATTTGATCTCCTTGCCGTCGCGGGCGTCGCGTGCAGCCTTCATCAGGTTCGGCATGGCAAGATCGGTCAGCGCCTGCCAGCGGGCGAAGAGGTCCGTGTCATGGCGGGCGATATGAGCGAGATCGGCAGATGCCTGATCGAAATGCAGGTTGATCGGCGCGGAGAAGGAACGGTTGAGCGAAAGCACCGGACGCGAGGAGATACCCGAGAAGATGAAGGTCTGCCTGCGGTCGGTCAGGTGCAGCACGTCGCCGGTGACTTCGCCGCCCTTGACGGCGGAGGGTGCCGCCAGAGACCCGTTGTCGAGGATCAGCGCGAAGGACAGCGGGATATGCATAGGCTCCTTGGCCGACTGGCCGGGAGTCGCCGGGATCATCTGCTCCAGAGACAGGGTGAAGGTGCCGCTCGACTGGTCGTAATCGCCGGAAGCGGTCACCAGCGGGGTGCCTGCCTGATGGTACCAGAGCGAGAACTGCGTCAGGTCGCGGCCGCTCGCATCCTCGAAGCACTTGACGAAGTCCTCGACCGTCGCGGCCTGTCCGTCATGGCGCTCGAAATAGAGGTCCATGCCCGCCTTGAAATCCGCCCTGCCGAGAAGCGTGGCGATCATGCGGGTGACTTCCGAGCCCTTCTCGTACACGGTCGTTGTGTAGAAATTGTTGATCTCGCGGTATTTCGTCGGGCGGACGGGATGGGCCAGCGGCCCGGCATCCTCCGGAAACTGCTCCGACTTCAGGTGCCGCACTTCGGCGATGCGCTTCACCGGGCGCGAACGCTGGTCTGCCGAAAATTCGTGGTCGCGATAGACCGTCAGGCCTTCCTTGAGGCAGAGCTGGAACCAGTCGCGGCAGGTGATGCGGTTTCCGGTCCAGTTGTGGAAATATTCGTGGGCGATGATCGCCTCGATATTCGCGTAGTCCTGGTCGGTCGCGGTTTCCGGATCGGCCAGCACGTATTTGTCGTTGAAGACGTTGAGGCCCTTGTTTTCCATGGCCCCCATGTTGAAGTCCGAGACGGCGACGATCATGAAGATGTCGAGATCGTATTCGCGGCCGAACCGTTCCTCGTCCCATTTCATCGAGCGCTTCAGCGCATCCATGGCATAGGCGGCGCGCGGCTCCTTGCCGTGCTCCACATAGATCTTCAGCGTGACCTCGCGGCCGGACATCGTTTCGAACGTGTCTTCGACCACGCCCAGATCGCCGGCGACGAGCGCAAAAAGATAGCTCGGTTTCGGATGCGGATCGAACCAGGCGGCAAAGGCGCGGCCTTCGTCATAACCGGCGCCGCCCAGGAAGTTGCCGTTCGAGAGCATGACCGGGTTGGCCGTCTTGTCGCCGACGATGGTGATCGTGTACGGCGCGAGAACATCCGGCCGGTCGGGGAAATAGGTGATCCGGCGGAAACCTTCGGCCTCGCATTGGGTGCAGTAGATGCCGTTGGTGCGGTAGAGACCCATCAACTGCGTATTGGCTTCCGGGTTGATGAACGTGGTGACGGTGATCTCGAAGGGAGATTCCGCGGGCAGATCGCGGATGGTCAGGCTTTCCGGTGTGACGTCGTATTGGCTGGCCGGGACCTCGTTCTGGTCGAACAGGAGGCCGGAAAGCGTGAGTTCGTCACCATCGAGCACCAGCGGAGCAGAAGGATCGACGCCCTCGCGGCGGTGGAAGATCAACCTGGCCTCGACCTTGGTATTGGTCGGATCGAGCTCGAACGTCAGATCGACGCGTTCCAGGACGAAATCGGTGGGGCGGTAATCTGCCAGATGAACGATCTGACCCGTATCTGTTCGCATGTTTCTTCCTGAACCGGCTCTTCAATATGGCGTCGGGAGCCTTTCGGCACTCCCCTGAACTGATGCATGTCCATTGCCGCGGGCATAGTTGCACGCAATGCTAAACGATTGTTGAAATTTTCGCTAAATTATACCTCATGTGTTTTCCGCATATCGTCGGCACTGGGTATCCGGTCACGGATATTGATCGACCTATCATCAGTTTTGATCGCGTGCGCCGCACTTTTGAGTTACTTTGACGACAAAGTGAATCTCCGAACGTCCCGCCAGGCTCCGTATCGACGCGGCCGAAAATCTTCCAAGAGTTCTTTTGATGGCCGCCGACGCCCTGAATCCCCTTCGGGGGATCATGTTCAAAGTTTCCTCCGTCGTCGTTTTCGTGATGATGCAGACCTGCATCAAGTCGGCGGGCGCAGGTGTTCCGGCCGGCCAGATCACCTTCTATCGGTCCGCTTTCGCACTCGTGCCGATCATGGTCTATCTCGCCTACCGGCGAGAGCTCCAGCGCGGTTTCCACACCGAAAGTCTTCCGGGCCATCTGAAGCGCGGTTTCTTCGGCATCCTCTCCATGGCGTGCGGGTTTTACGGCCTGGTGCACCTTCCGATGCCGGACGCCATTGCGCTCGGTTATTCGACCCCGCTGCTGGCGGTGGTCTTTGCGGCCATCGTCCTGAAGGAAACGGTGCGCATCTACCGATGGACGGCGGTGGCGATCGGCATGGTCGGGGTGGTGATCATTTCCTGGCCCAAACTGACCATGTTCAACGAGAGCGGCATGGGATCGGCGCAGGCGGTCGGAGCCTCTGCCGTGATTCTGTCGGCAGTGCTGGGAGGCTTCGCACTGGTTCAGACGCGTCAGCTCGTCCGTACCGAGAAGACCTCGACCATCGTCCTCTATTTCTCGCTGACGGCCGCGGTCTTTTCCCTGATCAGCCTGCCGTTCGGCTGGGCGCCCCTGACGGTCGAGCAAAAGCTCTTTCTGGTCGGAGCCGGCTTCTGCGGCGGCATCGGACAGCTCCTGTTGACTGAAAGCTACCGCAACGCCGACGTCTCGACCGTCGCGCCGTTCGAATATACCTCGATCCTGCTCGGGATCGGCATCGCCTATGTTCTGTTCGGGGACGTGCCGACCGTCAGCATGCTCGTCGGAACGGCAATCACGGTCTCGGCGGGGATATTCATCATATACCGCGAGCACCAGCTGGGGCTCGAGCGGAAGGCGGCGCGCAAGGCGTCACCGCCGGGCGCCGGTACCTGACGAAGGTTCAGATCAGAGCGGAATTGCCGCCGTGGCGGGATTGACCTTCTCGGCGCAGGCACGAATGGCGCCAGCGCGACTGTATTCGCGCGAAGCGTTCACGGCAGCGCCGATCTGAGACAGGTTCTCGCGGAGCGTGCGGATCGGATGGAAGAGGGCGGTTGTCATGACGGCTTCCTTCTCGGTTCGATCAGCGCTCGCGGAAATCCGCGAAGACGGCAGCAGGACGGGTGACGCCCATCGGACGCGCCATGGCGCGCGACGTGATCTGCTCGTTGGTGGCTGAGCCGAAATGATGATAGCCCTGCGTCGAGCGCGGCGGCAGGCCGGCGATGCGAAGGGTTTCGAAGCCCGAATGGATCGGACGGAAGCGGGTAGTCATGGCCTTGGTTCCTTAAACCTAGTATTCCTCCCAAGACACAGTGCATATATTGCGCCGCAACATTGATTCTGCAATGCAGCAAAACGCCATGCTGCCATGCGCCAAATGCATGACGCTTTTCATAATTTGGTAACTTTGTGCCAATTCGACGCAGGCTTGCCTGAAATGCGGGCATTCAGTGGGTGGGAAGCCGCATTTTGAACGTCAGCAGGTCCTGCCAGGCGAGCGCCTTGTTGGCGGGTGCCGCCAGAAGCTCTTGCGGGTGCAGCGTCGCGATCGCCGGAAGATCGCTGCCGCTGAACGAGATATCGCGCCATTCTCCGCGCAGCGAATGGATCGTGCCATTTCCGCCGAAGAAAAAGCGGGCGGGGAAATTGCCGAGCAGCAGGAGCAGTTTCGGTTCGGCCAGCGCCACCTGCCGTTCGAGGAAGGGCCGGCAGATGTCGAGTTCGGCATCGGAAGGCATGCGGCTGCCGGGCGGCCGCCAGGGAATGACATTGGTGAGCATGACCGTCTGGCGCGAAAGCCCGATCGCGCCGAGCATCCTGTCCAGGAGATGGCCCTGCCGCCCTGAAAAGGGAATGCCGTCGCGGTCGTCGTCGGCATTCGGCATCGGGCCGATCACCATGATGCCGGAGGTGGGATCGCCGCTCGCGAATACGGTGGAACGCGCCCCGTTCTTGAGGTTGCAGCCGTTGAAGGCTTCGAGCGCTGTCTTGAGTTCCGCCAGCGACCGGGCGCTTTCCGCCGCAAAGCGGGCGGACGCAACCGCCTCGCCATCCGGCACCGCGACCGAGGGCGGGGCCGTAGCCGCCGCTGGGCGCGCGGTCGGAGCGGTGCGGCCCTTGGCGCGCGCGGGAGCCTCCGCTGCTCGCGGCGGGGCGGCGGGTTCGCCCTGCGCCGGCGGCTGCTGACGCGCCGTGGGCGGCATTTTTGCCTCGGCCTGGGCCGCCTTCTGTGCCGCAAATTGCGCCAACCGATCGACCGGGCCGTCCTCGACAAGCCATTCGACTCCCGAATCCGCATAGAAATGCAGAAGGGCACGAAGCTCCGGCGTATCGAGATCCTTGGCGGCGTTCATCGGTCTCACACTAGCGAACCGCAAGCCCAGAGGGAAGTCACGCCGCCCATTGCTGGACGTTGTCGCTCTCGCCGATCAGCGCCAGGCCATGGGCGATGGAGAGCAGCTCTCCGCCGCTTTCGATCTTGGAAGCGTCGAAGCGCCGGGTAAAGATGCCGCGCACGGCCGGCACGAAGGAGGTGCCGCCGGTCAGGAACACCTTGTCGATTTCGGCGGGCGGCGTATTCGTCTTTTCCAGCACCTCGTCCAGCGCGCCCTCGATGCGGCCGAGGTCGTGGGCGATCCACGTCTCGAAATCGGCCCGCTTCACCAGCTTGCGGCCGGCCTTGCCGAGGGGCGCGAAGTTGAATTCCGCCTCTTCCGCGCCGGACAAAGCCATCTTGGTCGCCGATATCGCCTGGTAGAGCGGGTAACCCTCGTCATGCTCCACCAGCTCGATGAAAAGCTCCAGCTTGTCCGGGTCGAGCGCCGAACGCACCAGCGATTTGAGATCGGTGAATTCGCGTGTGGTCTTGAAGATCGACAGCTGATTCCAGCGCGAGAAGTTGGCGTAGTAGCCCGCCGGCACTTCCAGCACCTTGTCGAAGCTTTTGAAGAACGTGCCCTTGCCGATTTCGGGCGCTACCAGATTGTCGATCATCTTCGCGTCGAAATGGTCGCCGGCAATGCCGACGCCGGAATGGCCGATCGGCTTTGCCGTCAGTTTGCCGGCTCTGCGCTCGAAACGGACCAGCGAATAGTCGGTGGTGCCGCCGCCGAAGTCGGCGACCAGCACTGTGGCATCGCTTTTCAGCGTCTGGGCGAAATAATAGGCCGCCGCCACCGGCTCATAGACGTAGTGGATTTCCGGAAAGCCCAGCCGCGTCAAAGCCTCGTTATAGCGTTCCGTCGCAAGCTTCGGGTCCGGATTGGCGCCGGCAAAATGCACCGGGCGGCCGGCGATGACGCGAGACACGTCCGACGGCCAGTTGTCGTCCGCATAGGCTTTGAGGCGCTTGAGGAAGATCTCCATCAGGTCTTCGAAGACATGCCGGCGCGCGAAGATCAGCGTGCCCTGGAAGAGCGCGCTTGCCGCAAAGGTCTTGATCGACTGCAGGAAGCGGCAGTCGCCGGGGTTGTCGATGAACTGGCGGATCGCCGCCTGGCCGGCCTCGACCTTCAGCGCCTGCGCGCCCATCACCGGGTCCTTCATGAACGAAAGCGCGGTCCGCATCGAATCGCTCTCGCCGGCGCTGCTGGTGAAGTGCATCGAATGCGTGGTGCTGCCGCCGTCCGAAAGCGCCAGAACCGTATTCGTCGTGCCGAAATCAAGCCCGAGCGCCCGTGCCATGGCCGTGCTCCTTTTATCCATCGAAGATCATTGAACCGAAGCCGATGCGGCTCCGAACGCAAAAAGGGCGCTGCTCGCGCCCTGGAAATTTGAGAGGGCGCGTGATCGCACAAGGCGGGCGGTATGGCAACCCCGGGGAGCTTAGATTTCCAACTGCCCGCGCGTCTCCGCCGCCTGTTCGGCAAGCCAGTTGCGGAACATTTCCATGGCCGGCGTGACCGAGCGGGATTTCAGCCGCGTCAGCCAGTAGCTGCCTTTGGATATGTAGATGTCGAAGGGCTGTTCGATGATGCCCGCGGCGAGCTGTCGGGAAAACATCAGCGGCGGGGCGAGCGCCACGCCGGCACCCTGGATCGCCGCTTCGACCATCAGCACGGAACTGTCGAATACCATGCCGCGGATCTGCGGGAGAGCGACGCCCGCCGCCTCGAACCAGCCCGGCCATTCATCGGCGCGGTAGGACCGCAGCAGCGGCTGGTGGGCGACGTCTTCCGGGGCCTTGAGCTGCCTTGCGATCGGCGGAATGCAGACGACCGAAAGCGGCGCCTCGAACAGCGCTTCCGCCTCGATATCGTGCCAGGCACCGTTGCCGAACTTGATCGTGTAGTCGAGTCCTTCCGCGGCGATGTCGACCCGGTTGTTGTTGGTTGAGAGCCTCAGATCGATGAACGGGTACTTCTCCCGGAAATCGGAAAGCCGGGGCAGCAGCCAGCCGACCGCGAGCGTGCCGACCGCGCCGAGTTTCAGCACCTCGCGCACATGCCCGTCTTCGAAGCGCTCCAGCATCGCGGCCATCCGGTCGAACGAATCCTGCAGCGCCGGCAGGAGCGCCAATCCTTCCTCGGTGATCATCAGCCCGCGCGGCAGACGGCGGAAGAGCGTCACGCCGAGCCGCAGTTCCAGGAGCTTCACTTGATGACTGACGGCTGCCTGCGTCACGCACAGTTCGATCGCCGCCCGGGTAAAGGAAAGGTGCCTCGCCGCGGCTTCGAAGGCCCGCAGCGCGTTCAGCGGCAAATGGGGTCGAACCATGGCAATGGCCTAATTTAATTCATGTCTGCCAGCAGTTATCATCGTTTGATTGGGGCTTGCAAGCCAGCCTAGAAAAGCCGTGCCGAACCACTTGGAGCACCATAATGGCTTTCAGAAATTCATTTCTCCTGGCACTTTCTCTCGGAATTACCGCGGCTTTTCTGGACTGCGTCTCTGTTCGGGCCGCCGAACCGATCCGCTGCACCGTCATAGTCGACGAGCAGAGCGGCGAGACGCTCTATCGCCAGGGCGCTTGCGACCAGGGTTTTTATCCGCAATCAACCTTCAAACTGCCTTTGGCCATGATGGGCTATGACGCGGGCATCCTTACCGACGCCCAAAACCCCCGCTGGAAATATCAGGCGAAGTTCGGCGGACCGGAGCGGGTCAAGAAGGATGTCGATCCGCTGATCTGGGAAAAGGAATCGATTGTCTGGTATTCGCAGGAAATCGCCCGCAAGGTCGGCAAGCGCAAGTTTGCGGATTACATCCAGCGCTTCGGTTACGGCAATCGCGATGTCTCGGGCGGCCCTGGCAATACCGATGGCCTGACCGAATCCTGGCTGATGTCGTCGCTGAAAATCTCGCCGGATGAGCAGGTGCAGTTCCTGCGTCGGTTCCTCAATGGCGGCCTGCCGATCTCCGAACACGCCGTCGACATGACGCTCGCCATCGTTCCGCATTTCGAGGCGGGTGACGGCTGGGATATCCAGGGCAAGACCGGTTCCGGCTGGCTGCGCGACAAGGCTGGAAAGGTGGATTACGACCGCCCGCTCGGCTGGTTCGTCGGCTGGGCGGTGAAGGACGAGCGCCGCGTCATCTTCGCAAGGCTGCTGGTCGATACCAAGCGATACAAAGGCGCCCCGATCAGCTTTGTGGTGCGGGATTCGCTGATTGAAGATCTTCCGAAATTGGCTGAAAAGTTTTGAGCTCTGTGCCCAACGTTCCCCGCGCCGCTTTCCTCCGAGACTGAAAACGGCCGGGTCACCCCCTGACCCGGCCGCCCGCAGCGCTGAGCGCTGACTTTAGCAATGCATTGCGCTTTCTATAAACCGTATTTGAAGGGTCTAACGCAAACGGAGTCTGGTGTTCAGGTTATTCGTTAAGGTTACCCCGAGTCCTTGATCGTGGCGGCCAAAGGAATCACTCCGCCGCAATCGCCGTCGGCACATCGTCGTTGGCCTCGTGGCGCTCCTTGTCCTTCCTCGTCCAGAGTCTTCCCAGGAAGCGTCCGAACCGGTCCATCTCCACGAAGATGACGGGTGTGATGAACAGCGTCAGCGCCTGGGAAACGATGAGGCCGCCGACCACCGCGATGCCGAGCGGCTGGCGCAGTTCGGAGGAAGCACCGGTGCCGAGCGCAATCGGCAGCGCCCCCAGCAGCGCGCAGAAGGTCGTCATCATGATCGGCCGGAAGCGCCGAACGCAGGCTTCATGGATCGCTTCACTCGCCGTTTCCCCCTTCGAACGCATCGTCTCTACCGCCACATCGATCATCATGATCGCATTCTTCTTGACGATGCCGATCAGCATCAACAGCCCGATCAGGGCGATGATCGAGAGATCGAAGCCGAAAAGCTTCAACGCCAGGAGCGCCCCGAAAGCCGCCGCCGGAAGGCCGGAGAGGATCGTCAGTGGGTGGATGAAGCTTTCATAGAGAACGCCGAGCACCACGTAGATGGTCAGCACCGCGGCGAGGATCAGAAGCGGCGTATTGCCCTGGCTCTGCTGGAAGATCTGTGCCGTGCCGCCATAGGTCGTGAACACGTCGTTCGGCATCTGCAACTGCGTCTTGATGTGGTCGATCGCCGCCGTCGCATCGCTCAGAGAAACGCCGGCCGGCAGGTTGAACGACACCGTGGTCGAGACGAGCTGACCCGTCTGGTTGATCGTCACCGGCGCCGTCTGCCGTACGACCTGGGCGAAGTTCGACAGCGGCACCAGCGAGCCGTTGGAAGACAGGACGCGCACGTCCTGTAGCATCTGGTCGTTCCACTGTCTGGTATTGTCGAATTCGGTGATGACGTCGTAGCTGTCGCCGGTCGACTGGATCTCGGCTGCCGTATAACCGCCGAACGCCATCTGCAGCGTCTGCCGGAGCTGCTGGTCGGTAATGCCGAAGGCGGCCGCCTTTTCCGTATCGACCTTGATATTGGCTTCGATCGCGTCGTTCTGGGCGTCCGAAGTCACGTCGGTGAAATGTGCCCGATCGGCCCGCATCGCCGCCTGGATCTTGTCGGCCCATTCGTTGGTTTGAGGGGCGTTCAGCGCCTGCACGACGAGCTGATATTGGCTGGCGGTCTGCCGGCCGCCAAAGCGCAGGCTCTGCTGCGGTGTGATGAAGCTCTTGATGCCGGCGATCTTTGCCGTTCCCTGCCTCAGTTCCCGGAGTGTCTGCTCAAGCGGCGGTCGCTGATCGCTGTCCTTCAGCTGCACGAAGATCGTGCCTTTGTTGAGCGGGCTCCGGCCGTTGCTGCCGACGATCGAGGTGACATGGGCGACGGCCGGATTTTTCTGGACCGCAGCCGCCACCTGAGCCTGCAGATCGCGCATCGCCGGATAGGAAATATCCTCGCGGGCCTGCGTGGAGATGCTCAGGCTGCCGATATCCTCGCTGGGAAAGAAACTGGTCGGCAGTGTCCTGAAGAGATAGACGGAGCCGCCGACCGAGGCGAGGAAGACGAGCATGATGATGCCGCGGTTTCTCAGGCACCAGCCGACCGACCGGTCATAGCCCTTCAGCGTGCGGCTGAAACCGGTGTCGAAGACCCGCGCAACGAGGCCCGGATGATGCTCCCCGCCGGAAAGACGAGAGCCCAGCATCGGCGTCACCGTCAGCGACACCACCGCCGAGGCGACGATCGCAAGTGCCACCACCATGCCGAATTCGTTGAACAGCCGGCCGACGACGCCGCCCATCAGCAGGATGGGGATGAAGACCGCGATCAGCGACACCGACATGGAGATGATCGTGTAGCTCACCTCCGAGGCGCCCTGAAGGGCGGCCTGCATCACCGGCATCCCGTCCTCGATATGCCGCATGATGTTTTCCAGCATGACGATCGCATCGTCCACCACCAGCCCGACCGAGAGCGTCAGCCCGAGCAGCGATATGTTGTCGATGCTGTAACCGAGCACATACATGGCGCCGAAGGTGGTGATCAGCGACAACGGCACGGCGAGCGCCGGGACGATCGTGGCCGACAGCCTGCCGAGGAAGAGGTAGATGACGAGCACGACCAGCGCGATCGTCAGCATCAGCGAGAACTGCACGTCGGCGATCGAGGCGCGGATTGCCGTCGAAGCGTCGTTCATGACGCTGATCGAGACCGATTTCGGCAGTTCCGAGGAAAGCGCCGGTAGCTTGGCCCGCACTGCGTCCACTACGTCGACCGTATTGGCGTCCGGCTGGCGCTGGATGGCGAGGATGATGGCGGAGTTTCCGTCGTACCAGCTTCCCGCGTCGAGGTTTTCGACGCTGTCCTGAACGTCGGCGACATCGCCGAGATGCACCGGTGCGCCATTGGGGTTCGCGACCACCAGCGAGCGGAACTGGCTGGCATTCGTCCGTTGCGTATCGGCATTGATCGTCAGCCGCTGGCTGTCGTTTTCCAATGAGCCGACCGGCGCCTGGCTGTTGGCGTTGGCGATCGCATCGGTGACCGTATCGACACCGAGATTGCGCGCCTGCAGTTTGGCCGGATCCAGTTCGACGCGTACCGCATAGGTCTTCGAGCCGTAGATCGAAACTTCCGCCACCCCGGGCAATGTCGAAAGCGCGGGGGAAAGCACGTCCTCGGCGATCTCGTCGACCTTGCTGGGCGGCAGGCTGTCGCTCCGCACGGCAAGCAGCAGCACCGGCGCGTCTGCAGGATTGGTTTTCCGATAGCTTGGCGGCGTGGTCATGTTGTCCGGCAGTTGCCGTGTCGACTGCGATATGGCGGCCTGCACGTCGGCGGCCGCGGCATCGATATTCCGGTTGAGGTCGAATTGCAGCACGATCGACGTGTTGCCGAGCGAGTTCGTGGCACTGATCTCGCTGATGCCCGGAATGGTCTCGAACTTCTTGATGAGCGGCGTCGAGACGGAAGTCGCCATGGTCTGGGGGGAGGCGCCGGTGAGCTGGGCCGAAACGTTGATCGTCGGAAAATCGACTTGAGGCAGGGCGGCGACCGGCAGCAGCTGATAACCGGCAAGGCCCGCCAGCACGGCGCCGATCGCGAGCAGCGTCGTGGCGACGGGACGGCGGATGCAGAATTGCGGGATCATTGTGCCTCTCCCAATTGGATCTGCTGATCAGCGCCGGCGGCCTTGTCGATCGTTCCGCCCTCGAATTCTTCTGCCACGGTGGCGCCGTCCACGAGCTGCACTTGGCCTTCGACGACGACATGCATTCCCGCGTCGAGACCGCTGGCGATCGCCGTGTCGGAGCCGTTCGAGCGCAGGACCTTGACCGGCGTCCTGTGCACTTTACGGTCGTCCCCGACCGCATAGACGAAGGGGGTATCGGCGCCGGGGCTGACCGCCACTGTCGGCACGACGATGTCTTTTTCGTCGCTCTCGAAATGCACGGTGACGTTCAGCGATTGTCCCGGCCAGAGCCTTCCGGAGGGGTTGTCGAATCTCGCTTTGGCGAGGATCGTGCCTGAGGCAGGGTCGACGGTATTGTCGAAGAAGCTGAGTGCGCCTTTTACCGGCTTGCCGCCGCTCTGTGGCACCGCTTCCACCTTGAGCCCGTCGCTCCCGAAATCCTGCTTCAGCTCGCCGAGATAGGCCTGCGGAAGATGGAACTGCACATAGATCGGGTCGTATTTGGCAATGGTGACGATCGCCGTGCCGGCGCTGACATAGGCGCCGTTGCTCACCGCGATCTCGCCGAGCCTGCCGTCGAAGGGTGCCCGGATCGCGGTGTTTTCCACCGCCACCTGATCGGCGGTTATGGATGCCTTGTCCGCATCGACGGTCGCGGCAGCGGTATCGCGCGCTGCGCGAGCCTCGTCGGCGGCTTGCTGGGTACCGGCATTGCGCTGCACGAGGTCATCGGCGCGGGTAAGCGCGGTTTGCGCCTGCGCAAGCGTGGCCTGATCCCGGACGAGCAGGGCCTGATCCTTGGCAAGCGCAGCTTTTGCCGTGCGCTCGTCCAGCTTGGCAATCAGATCTCCCGCCTTGACGGATGCGCCGTCCGTCGCGGCGATGCTGACGACGAGGCCGGCTTCCTGCGCGGCGATCGTGGTGTCTTCGTCGGCGGCCGCCGAGCCCGCCGCCGTTATGTCCATCGGAAGAGCGGCACGTTCAGCCGCGACCGTCTTCACCGTTGGCGGAGGACCGCCGTTACGTCGGCGCTGCTGATTCTGCGGTTGGCCGCTGCCCGTATCGGCGGAAGCCTCTTGAACGAGAGGTGAAAGGAAGGGAAGCCGGTCCCGGAACTCCCAGGCCGAAGCCCCCGCAACAACAAGAACGCCTGCAAAAATCCAGATCTTCTTCATGAGGTCACCGCTTGCCTCTGGTTGTCGATGATGCGGTTCCCATCGAGCTGCCTATATTGCGGCGCAAAAAAGACAGATTGCCCGCCCCCGGCTCACGAACCGGTGAAAGCGGATTAAATGTTAGTAATGAAGGGGTTAGATGAACCGGAGTTAATCTTGTTCATCTTCAGGCTGCGGCAATTGCCCCTGGACCACTAATGCATGTCGCGCAAGAGCGTGCCGCTGCTTTGCGTAAAAACAAAGACCTGAAGCGCATGGAGCGGATCTGAAAGATCGCGCTGCGCCTTAGTGAAGTATGCGGCGCGAGCCCAGAATGATGACAAGCCCGCCGATGGCGGCAATCAGGCCGTTGATGATCCACGGCGTCTGGTTGATCATGAAGCTCGTGGCGGGATAGGGAAAGGCGCCGGTGCCTTGGCCAATCCATAAGGCGCCGACGGCGATCAGCAGGACACCGAATGCCGAGAAAGCAAGCCTGAAGACACGCATTGGAACATCTCCCGTATTAGTCCGGAGATTATACGCGTCGACCGCCACCCCGGCTAAACGCGATTGCGTGATAGGTGGGCTCAGACGTCTTCGTAATAGGTGGCAATCAGCGATTTCGGCGCCGGGTCTTCGCCATCGGTCAGGAAGAAGCTGCCGATGACGCGGCTCGCCGGCGAGAGGCTGTCCAGGAGGTTGCGGACAACCGCGTCGTCCACCGCTTCCAGACTGCGTGCGTGCAGCAGGGTTGATTTGCTCGAAAGCGCCGCAGTCTCCGAGGCATGCCGCGTGGCCGCTTGCCGGGTTCCGAGAAACGCCGTCTCCACCTGCGCGACCGCGAGCGTCTGGGCGATCGCCGCAGCCGTCGAGGTCGGCGTCCGCGCCGCCGTTGCGGGACTACTCGGGGAGGGAGCTTCGGTGGCCCCGGAAATGCTTTCGATCATGCCGGCGATCCTGTGAGTTGGGGCCTGCCCAATTCCTATCGCCGTCCTATTGCGATCCCGGAAATACCGGAACCGCAATTCGATTCAATGTTTAGCGGCTGGTCGCTGCTCGTCAGATCGAACGGGACGCGCCGCCGTCGACACGAAGCATGGTGCCCGTGACATAGCTTGCCGGTGCCGAGCAGAGGAACGCGCCGGCTGCCGCAAATTCCTCGACCTTGCCGAGACGGCCAGCGGGAATCGATTTGACCGAAGCCGAGCGGATTTCCTCGAGCGATTTTCCGGTCCGCTTGGCGTTCGCGCCGTCCAGTTCGTCGATGCGATCGGTGTGGATGCGACCGGGAAGCAGCATGTTGGCCGTGATTCCGTAGCCCGCGACTTCTACTGCGAGCGTCTTGTTCCAGCCGACCAGTGCCGCACGCAACGTGTTGGACAGCGCCAGATTGGGGATCGGTTCAAAGACGCCCGAAGAGGCGACCGTCAGGATACGCCCCCAGCCTTGTTCCTTCATCTGCGGCAGGAGCCCATTGGTGAGCGTGATGACCCGCAGCACCATGGACTGGAAGAAGGTATCGAGCTTGTCGGCCGTCATTTCCTCTGAGGTACCGGGCGTCGGGCCGCCGGTATTGTTGACGAGGATGTCGATGCCGCCGAGCTTTTCCTTCACGGCTGCGGTCATCGCCTCGACGAAGTTGAGGTCCGAAAGATCACCCCAGACCCAGTCGGCCTTTCCCTTGCCTTCGGCATTGATCGCCTTGCAGTTTTCCGCGAGTCGGTCCCCGGAACGGCCGACCAGCAGCACGTTCGCACCTTCGGCGGCGAGTGCCTTGGCGATGCCGAGGCCGAGCCCGCGCGACGAGGCGAGCACGAGGGCGCGTTTGCCCGAAATGCCGAGATCCATGATGTCCTCCTTGTGACGATATCTCTGCGATGGTTTTGGGAGTTGGTTATAGTGGCCGTGGCGCGGTTGGGAAGCGTCCGATTGCTATGCGGGTCAGAACGGCACCTTGCCCCGGTTGAAAATTCCCTTCGGATCGAGCGCCTGCTTGAGGGTGCGGGCGAGCGCCTGTTTCTCGCGCGACATGAAACGCTCATAGCCGAACTTCTTCTCCAGCCCGACCCCGTGTTCGGCCGAAAAGCTGCCGCCCGCATCTGCAACGCCCGTATAGACGGCTTCCTCGACCAGGCGCAGTTCCGTCCCGACAAGCGGGCCGCGCTTGATCAGCGTCAGATGCAGATTGCCGTCGGCAATGTGGCCGTAGACATAGGCTTCATAAGCCGGGTCGACTTTCCTGAGGCGGGCCTGCAGACCGCCGACATAGTCATCCAGAAACGTCGGCGGCACCGAAATGTCGAAAGATGCGGCGTCCGGAATTTCGGCATAGTAGAACCCTGAATCCTCCCTCAGATCCCAAAGGCGAGTGGCCTGGGCGAGGGATTGCGCGACAATTCCGCCCTGAAGTCCGAGCGGCTCCCAAAGCGCTTCCAGTCCGGTCTCGATCGCCAGCTTCGCCGTGTCGATATCTTCGGCGGAAATCTCGATCAGCAGGGCGGATGCCGTTTCCTCCAGCCAATCCAGTTCGACGTTCTTCTGGCGCGCATGATCGCGGATATAACGAGGCCACATCATCTCGGCGGCCTCGAGCGTCACGGCAGGAAGGCCGCGGAAATGCCTGACGACCCTGAGTGCGGTCATCGCATCCGGCACGCCGATCATCGCCGTTGCCCGGTGCGGCCTTTCCGGCTCGATCTTCAGCACGGCCCGGGTGACGAAACCAAAGGCACCTTCTCCCCCGATAAAGAGGTGCTTGAGATCGGGGCCTGCGCTGACTTTCACCACTCGCGTCAGGTCCGAAAAGAGTTCTCCCGATGGAAGCACGGCCTCCAGTCCGAGGATCTGGTGCCGCATGACGCCGTTGCGGAAGGCGAGGATGCCGCCCGCATTGGTGGAGATCATTCCCCCGATCGTTGCCGAGCCGCGCGAACCGAGATCAATTCCGGTCGCGAGCCCCAGCGGCTTCAGCGCCTGCTGCAAGGCTTCAAGCGTCACGCCGGCCTCGACGGTTGCCGTCATCTCTTCCGGTTCGATGGACAGGATGCGGTTCAGCCGCTGCGAGGACAGGATGACTTCGCCTGCATGGCTGACATTCCCGCCGACCAGACCGGTGAGACCGCCTTGTGGCACGACCCCGACACCGTGAGCCGCGCACCACGAAACCAGTGCGGCAGCGGCTTCCGCCGACCCTGGCTGAGCCATGACGCCTGCATCGAAATTGCCCGGGTGTTCGCCGGGATGGCGGCCCGCAAGGTCGTCCGGTCCCAGAATGGCCAAATCCGGGTGAAGCGCCGAAAGCCTGGTAATCAGGTCCGTCGCAGAGGTAGTCGAATGCGAACTGTTTTTCGTCATCTCAGGCTGCCGTCTCTGGGTCTCTGCGCGGCATGCAATTGTTCTGCGCGCTTTTCAAGGTGAAACCGGCCGCAACCGCGCACGAAGGCAGCTTGATTTTCATTTTGGTCGAGGTATCTTACGTGCACGTAAAAGTAATATGAGTAAAGCGAAACGCAGTTTGCGCGAATGGCAAGGCTGAAGACGCTTTCCCGCCTCGACAAACGGGGTTGCTTTTGTCAAGACAGGTGCCTGAATTGAAGCCGGGAGGGGCCGGCGAGCGGAGTTGGAAATGAGCGAGCAGGAACTTCCCGAACGCGAATCGATGGAATTCGATGTGGTGATCGTCGGTGCCGGGCCGGCGGGTCTTTCGGCGGCGATCCGGCTGAAGCAGGTCGATCCGGAGCTGACCGTCGTGGTGCTGGAAAAAGGCTCGGAAGTCGGTGCGCATATCCTCTCGGGCGCGGTGGTGGATCCTGTCGGCATCGACAGGCTTCTGCCGGAATGGCGGCAGGAGGAAGGGCATCCCTTCAAGACGCCTGTTACCGACGACCAGTTCCTGTTGTTGGGCCCGGCCGGTTCGGTCCGCCTGCCGAACTTCGCCATGCCGCCTTTGATGAACAACCATGGCAACTATATCGTCTCGCTCGGAAACGTCTGTCGGTGGCTCGCCGAAAAGGCGGAAAGCCTCGGCGTCGAGATCTATCCGGGGTTTGCCGCGACCGAAGTGCTCTACAACGACCAAGGTGCGGTGATCGGGGTGGCCACC
This sequence comes from Neorhizobium alkalisoli, assembly GCF_002968635.1. Lineage (GTDB taxonomy): Bacteria > Pseudomonadota > Alphaproteobacteria > Rhizobiales > Rhizobiaceae > Neorhizobium > Neorhizobium alkalisoli. The sequence continues at coordinate 842,525 of NZ_PVBN01000001.1, forward strand.
GGCGACATGGGCGTCGAGAAGAACGGCGAGCCCGGCCCGGCCTTCACCCGCGGCATGGAACTCACCGGCAAATACGTGCTGATCGGCGAGGGCGTGCGCGGTTCGCTCGCCAAAGAGCTGATCGCCAAATTCGGCCTGCAGGACGGCCGCGAGCCGCAGAAATACGGCATCGGCCTGAAAGAACTCTGGCAGGTCAAGCCGGAACACCACAAAGCGGGCCTGGTGCAGCATTCGTTCGGCTGGCCGCTCGGTATGAAGACCGGCGGCGGTTCGTTCCTCTATCATCTCGAAGACAATCTGGTCGCCGTCGGCTTCGTGGTGCACCTGAACTACAAGAACCCCTATCTCTATCCGTTCGAGGAGTTCCAGCGCTTCAAGACGCATCCGGCGATCCGCACCACCTTCGAGGGCGGCAAGCGTCTTTCCTATGGCGCCCGGGCGATCACCGAAGGCGGCTACCAGTCGGTGCCGAAACTGTCCTTCCCGGGCGGCGCGCTGATCGGCTGTTCGGCCGGCCTCGTCAACGTGCCGCGCATCAAGGGCAGCCACAATGCGGTGCTGTCCGGCATGCTGGCGGCCGACAAGATCGCCGCGGCGATTTTAAGCGGCCGGGCCAATGACGAGCCGATCGAGATCGAGACCGAATGGCGGTCGACCGCGATCGGCACCGATCTGAAGCGGGTCAGGAACGTCAAGCCGCTGTGGTCGAAGCTCGGCACCGGTCTCGGCGTCGCGCTCGGCGGCCTCGACATGTGGACCAACCAGCTGTTCGGCCTGTCCCTGTTCGGCACCCTGAAGCACGGCAAGACGGATGCCGAAAGCCTGGAGCCCGCATCAAAGCACAAGCCGATCGCCTATCCGAAGCCCGACGGCGTCCTCACCTTCGACCGGCTGTCCTCGGTGTTTTTATCGAACACCAACCATGAGGAAGACCAGCCGGTGCATCTGAAGGTCAAGGACATGGATCTGCAGAGGCGCTCCGAACTCGAGGTCTATGCCGGTCCGTCGACCCGCTACTGTCCGGCAGGCGTCTACGAATGGGTCGAGAAAGACGGCGAACGGGTCTACGTCATCAACGCCCAGAACTGCGTCCACTGCAAGACCTGCGACATCAAGGACCCCAACCAGAACATCAACTGGGTCCCGCCCCAGGGCGGCGAAGGGCCTGTCTATCCGAATATGTGATAACATTGGCCGGTGTGGATCTGGTGGGGTCGAAATACCTGACGAAGGGCAAGTATGCGTGGATCGGTGCTAAGCAGCCGTCCAGCCAAGTCCAAATCGATGGGCGACGGTGTTGAAGCGCTTATCCCGCGTCCATAGCAAGGTCCCCGGTGTCAGCAAAAGAGATGCCAAAAGGTGCGCATCGGAATAGCCGATGCCGCAGCCCGATAGTTTATGTTGGCTGATCATTGCCAATACCTCGCTATCCAAGGCGAGTTTAAGCTGCGGCAAACGCTGCAGGTAACGGATCACAAGATCGTATTGGCGGAGGTTTCCAAGCGCCAGTTCCCCGATGATATGCGGGTGCATGTAAACCTGATGTTTATCGAGCAATTCGATTAAACGAGGGTCGGGCTTTCCGAGATGATCCGCCCAAATCACCGTATCAATCAAGATCACAGATCGTCGGGCCTTGATCTTGGAGCAGCTTTGAAATTCGGCTCGCTGCCACCCAGCAAGATGAGGCGTTGCGCTGCTTCGTGCTGAACAAGCAAGGTAAGCGCTCTCTTGATCACGGCGGATGTCTCGTTGATGCCACTGAATTCTTTGGCATCCGCGAGCAATTCGTCATCTACAGTTATGGTCGTTCTCATGTCTCCATCTCCTGCGCATCAAAATTAGCATCAAATGATGCGGCCATCAATCTTCGTGGCCTGCAGATATATGTCCTGACGCATTCGTGACCGCTGTCCACACTGCCGGCTTATCACTTCATTAACCATAATCTCCTTAAGTTTGCGTCATCTTCTCGACGCACCAAGGACACATTCATGTCGATCTCCCGTCGCGGTTTTCTGGTCGGTCTGCCGCTGATGCTTGCGGGCTGCGCCTCCACGGTTCCGCAGTACACGAACTATGCGGCGCTGCCGAACGAGCAGTTTCCGCTGAAGGCGGTGCCGGCCGAGAAGATCAAGCCAGAATTGCGTCGTCAGGAAGTCGCCTATGAGAGCGCGCATCCGGCAGGCACGGTCGTGGTCGATACGCCGGCCCGCCGCGCCTATTATGTTCTCGGCAATGGCCGTGCGATCCGTTATGGCGTGGGCGTCGGCCGGGCGGGTCTTGCCCTAGCCGGCAGTGCCTATGTCGGCCGCAAGGCCGAATGGCCGACCTGGACGCCAACGGCCAACATGCAGCGCCGGGAGGCCCGCTATCGGAAGCTCGCCGGCGGCATGCCGGGCGGCCCGAACAATCCGCTGGGCGCCCGTGCCATGTATCTCTATCGCGGCGGCAGCGACACCCATTTCCGCATCCACGGCACCAACCAGCCGGAATCGATCGGCCTTGCCATGTCGAGCGGCTGCATCCGCATGATGAACCACGATGTCATCGACCTCTACGAGCGCGTCAAGGTCGGCGCGAAGGTCGTCGTCATCCAGGCCTGACCCACGATCAGGCCTGACAAAGAAAGCCCGCCGTTTCAGCCACGGCGGGCTTTTCGTCGTTAAAGCATTTCCAGGAAAAGTGTAACACGGTTTTCAGTCCGGAAATGCGCAGAACAAAGGCTCTAGAAGCCTGACAGCACGAGCTTGCCCTTGGTCCGGTTGCTCTCGATCATCGCATGCGCCTTCTTCAGGTTGGCGGCATTGATCGGGCCAAGCGTCTCGGAAAGGGTGGTGCGGATCTTCCCGGCATCCACCAGCTCCGCCACGTGATTGAGGAGCTTGTGCTGCTCGATCATGTCGGCCGTCTGCCAGACCGGCCGAGCGAACATCATTTCCCAGTGGATGGAGAGCGCCTTGCTCTTGAAGGGCCTGATGTCCATGGCCTCCTTCGGATCGTCGATCAGCGCGAACCGGCCCTGCGGGGCGACGAGCTCGAGTACGTCCTTGATATGCTGGTCCGTATGGGTGGTCGAGAAGACGAAGGCGGGCGAACCGATCGCCAGTTCCTCGAACTGTTTTGCCAGCGGCTTGGAATGGTCGAGCACGTGGTGGGCGCCGAGTTCCTTGATCCAGGCCTGCGTTTCCGGTCGCGAGCCGGTGCCGATCACTGTCACGTCGGAAAGCTCTCGCAGGAGCTGGATGGCGATCGAACCGACGCCACCGGCGCCGCCGATGACCAGCACGGCATTCCAGGCGCCCGGCACCTTGTCCTGCACCTTCATGCGATGAAAGAGCGTCTCATAGGCGGTAATCGCGGTGAGCGGCAGCGCGGCGGCTTCCTCGAAGCTCAGCGTCTTCGGCTTGAAGCCGACGATCCGCTCGTCGACCAGATGGAATTCCGCATTCGTGCCGGCCCGGTTGATCGCGCCGGCGTAATAAACCTCGTCGCCCGGCTTGAAGAGCTTCACGTCCGGTCCGGCCGTCTTGACGATGCCTGCGGCGTCGTAGCCCAGAATCCGGTGCTGCCCGGCTTCGACCGCCGCCGATTTGCGGACCTTGGTATCGACCGGATTGACGGAAACCGCCTTGATCTCGACCAGAAGGTCACGGCCTTTCGCCTCCGGCATCGGCAGCTCGATGTCGATCAGCGAGGTTTCGGCGGTAATGGGCTGGGGTGCGTTGAAGCCGACGGCGCGCATTCAAGATCTCCTTCATTTGCGAGTGGCGTTTGTTGCCTGGAGACTAGATGGCTCGTATGGTTCGCCAGCGCAAGAATGCACATTTTTGATGTATAGTATCGAAAAGGATACCGTGAAAGGATCCCCGGATGTCCAAGCCGCGTGCCAAGCTGACCGACAATTTTCCCGGTTGCCCGGTCGAATCGACACTGAGTTTTCTCGACGGCAAATGGAAGGGCGTGATCCTTTATCATCTGCTTGAAAACGGCACGTTGCGCTTCAACGAGCTTCGCCGCCGCATCCCGTCGGTGACGCAGCGCATGCTGACCAAGCAGCTGAGGGAGCTCGAAGAGGCGGGGCTCTTGGAGCGGACCGTGTTTGCGGTCGTTCCGCCGCGCGTCGACTACACGCTGACGCCGCTCGGCCAGAGCCTGGAGCCCGTGGTCACGGCGCTGCGCCTCTGGGGCAAGGAGCATGTCATCTGCCGTGACGGGCAGAAGTTCGTGGTTGCGCCGGAGGCGGAAGCAAAAGCGCCATCCAAGGCGGCCTGATCAGGTCAGGCCGCACCCCGGCGCTTTTCCAGACTGACCGAAACCGCGAAGATGCCGAGCCCGAGCAGCGACAGGAACGCACCGACATAACCGGTGGCGGCAAAACCCCAGCCCCAGGAAATGACCAGCCCGCCGAGCCAGGCGCCGAGAGCGTTCGCGACGTTGAAGGCGGAGTGGTTGGATGCTGCGGCAAGCGTCTGCGCGTCGGCGGCAACATCCATCAGCCGCGTCTGCAATGCGGGGCCGGGGGCAAAACCGCAGCCGACCAGGAAGACGGTGATGTAGAGTGCGATCGGATTGTGGGCAAAGAGCGCGAAGGCGAGCATCACCACGATGTAGAAAACCATCGAGCCGCCGATCGTGCCCTTGAGCGACAGGTCTGCGAGCCTGGAGCCGACGATATTGCCGACATTCATGCCGATGCCGAAGAGGGCAAGCACGATCGATACCATGCCGACCGGCAGTTGAGCGGTTTGCGTCGTCGTCGAGGCGATATAGCTGAAGACGGAGAACATGCCGCCAAAGCCGATCGCGGCGATGCCGAGCGTCAGCCAGACCTGGGTGCGGCCGAAGGCGCTGAGCTCGCGACGGATGCTTGCCCCTTCCTGCACCTTGTCCCGCGGCTGGAAATACCAGAGGAGCGCCACGGTCAGCGCCCCGATTCCCCCGACCAGGAAGAAGGCGGCGCGCCAGCTGAGCATCTGCCCCATGAAGGTTGCAAGCGGCGTACCGGCAAGGGTCGCGATGGTCAGGCCGAGCATGACGCGGCCGACGGCGCGGGCGCGTTTGTTGGGCGGCACCATGGATGCAGCCACCAGCGAGGCGACGCCGAAATAGGCGCCATGCGGCAGCCCGGTGATAAAACGCAGCGCCGTGAAGCTCCAGAATGTCGGCGCCATAGCGCTGAGGATATTGCCCACCGCAAAGAGGCCCATCAGGCAGAGAAGCAGTGTTCTGCGCGGCAGGCGGGCAGACAGGATGGCGATAACAGGCGCGCCGATCACCACGCCCAAGGCATAGGCGCTGATGACGTAACCCGCCGCCGGAATGCTGACCTCGAATGTCGAGGCCACGTCGGGAAGAAGCCCCATGATGACGAATTCGCCGGTGCCGATGCCGAACCCGCCGACCGCAAGTGCAATCTCGATGAGCAGGATTGCCAGCGGTGAGAGGCTGGGAGTGGCGTCGGTGACGGGAGAGGTTGAACGATCGCGAACGGAATCGAAAGAGACGGCGGAATCGGTCATCAAATTGAATCTGCTTGAAAAAAAGATGCGGGTAAGACGTGGGAGACGTCCACCCGCTCTGGAGGTGAGCGGTCATCAAAAATGACACAGGTCAAAAGTACCACGGGATTGTGCATTGCGGTAGAGCCTCACGAATATTCCTTAGGTGCTCACGGCATTGTGTGTGCGGTGCCGGCCTCATTGGCGCCCTGTTGATAAAGCACGTCATCGCAACCATTTCTTCGGTACCCCGTTGTCTCGCGGCCGAAACCGCCCGCCCAGAGCTTTGATGCGATGAACCTTTTTGCCGTCTTCAACCGCGATGGCGGTACCTTCCGAACCACCGACATGGACGCCTATTGCGCCCAGGCAGCTCAGGCTTTCAAGTCTGCCGGCCATCAGATCGAGTGCCATGTGGTCTCCGGCGACGAGGTCATGGCGACCATGGAAAAGGCGGCCACAACGCCCGGTGTCGAAGGTCTGATTGCCGGCGGCGGTGACGGCACGATCTCGGCTGCGGCCGGTATTGCCTGGAAGAGCGGCATCGTGCTCGGCGTCGTTCCGGCCGGCACCATGAACCTCTTTGCTCGTTCGCTGAAGCTGCCTCTCGACATATGGCGGGTGCTGGACACGCTGGCTGTCGCCACTCCCGAAAACATCGATATCGCCAGCGCCAACGGCAAGAGCTTCGTGCATCAGTTTTCGGCCGGCCTGCATGCCCGCATGGTGCGTTACCGCAATTCCATGACCTATGCGTCGCGGCTCGGGAAAATCCGGGCGAGCACGCGCGCTGCGATCGGGGTGATGTTCAACCCGCCGGAATTCGAGGTTGAGTTCAACGTCGGGGGCAAGACCGTCTCCCGCGAGGTTTCCGCGATCTCGGTCTCCAACAACGAATTCGGTTCCGATCCTTTGATGTATGCGGACCAACTGACGCGCGGGCATTTGGGTCTTTATTTTGCCGATCCTCTGACACCGGCAGGCGTGGCGAAACTCGCCGTCGACATCCTGCGAGGGCGGCTCAAGGAAAACGCTGCGGTGACGGCCATGACGGCTACCGAGGTCGAACTGCATTTCCCCCGCGAGCGGCACGACATCCGCTGCGTCATCGACGGCGAACTTCTGCCGATGAAGCGCGATGTGCATCTGAAGATCCATGCGGGGGAACTGAGGGTACTGGTCAACGAACCGCAACTCCGCGAACTGGACGAGCGGGACGGCAGCGGAATCTGAGGGCTTCGGCAGGCTAGGCCGACGAGACGACCTGGTTCCGGCCGCGGGCCTTGGCCTCGTAGAGATTGACATCAGCCGCCTTGAGGCAGGCATGGGGATCGAAACCCGCCCCGCAATACAAGGCTCCGATGCTCGCCGAAACGCCGATCTTCGCCCCGGAGGGAGAGCGGATATCGACGCCGCCGATGGCTTCGCGAACATCCTCGCATCGCTTCGGCATGTCCTTGATTGCGATGCCGCCTCGAAAAAGCGCGAATTCTTCACCTCCGAGACGGCCGGCGATGTCGAATTGCCCCCGATAGGTCGAGAGTATCCGCCCGGTCCGGCGAAGCACCTCGTCTCCAGCGGCGTGGCCATGGCGGTCGTTGATCGACTTGAAATGGTCGAGATCGAGGAAAATCAGCGCTCCGGTCACCCCGTTGCGGCTGAAAGCGTCGAGTTCTTCCAGGAAGGCACCGCGATTCAGCAATCCGGTCAGGCCGTCGCGCCTGGATTGCAACCTAAGTTCCTCATAGGCAAGGGCGAGTTTCGCTAGCGCATCGGAGGCGATTTTCTCAGCCCGCCGAACCCTTTCCGACTGCCAGAACATCATGGCTGAGGCGGGGATCGAAATCGCCAGTGGGCAGACGATCGTCATCACCAGCCCCGCACCGGCCACCTGTCCCCCCATCATGGGAACGAAGGCGAACGACAGTGAAAGCGAAGCGAGCAGCGACAACAGACCGGTCAGCAGTGACTTGACAATAACGAGACGCATCCACGGAGCCGCAATGACATGAAATATACGGCTTCCTTAGACCGAAGGGATTTAAGATAGGTTGAAGAAGAACTTCGGCCTTGACGTCAAGGGTCCAAAACAGCGGCGGCCCTGCTCGTCGCGGACTGCCGATACGATGGCGATATCTCGCGATCGGGTGTTCATATCCTGTTATCCATTGGCCCTTAATTTCAACCCCCGATAGAACAAATTGCTTGTTTCGGGCCATGATGGTTCCGGCAGATGTTGCCTAGGCTTATGACAGGCGGAAGGCACGCGCGAGGAACGGCATGACTTCCATCTACGAACTTCAACCTGCAGCTTTGCTGATCCTGAAACAGTCGGCTGCCCAGTCGGCCATCCCTTCCGAAGAAGGTAAGGAAAACGAGGCAAAGAAAACCGATCTCGTCCAGGTGGCGAACGGAATTTCCGGCGAACCCGCCAAGGAAACGATAAGAGCCGCTTTCGCCATCAACGCTGCATTTGTCGAGATGGACGAGAAGAGCCAACTCGTCTCCGACGCTATCGACTTCATCAATTCCGATCAGTTCAAGATAAGCGATCCCATTGCCAAGAATATGCTGAAGGCGCTGCTCTCCGAGAAGGGCTGGCAGTTCGCGCAGCTGGTGAACCAGCAATACGAAGCCCATGGCGGCCTCAGCCGGGAAAGCCTCTTCGCACTCGCCCTCCCGCAGATGATCAACAAGAATCGCGATCTCTTCACCGACGATGAGCTCTACGTGGGCATCAAGTTCAAGGAAAAGGGTGGGGTTGTGGTCTTTATCCCTGACAAGGATGGCAACAGCACCTATCGCGACCTGACGAGGGCATTGAAAGAGGAGGAGGTTGTTGCCGCACAGACCGGCGATCGCGAAGCGCTTCAGCAACTCCAGGAGGAATACGGCAAGTTCGTCGCTTCGATAACCAAGGCCTTCGATTATGAAAAGGGGCAGCCGATGCTGATCGACATCGACGATCTGCCATACGCGCCATGGATATCGAAACCGTCTTTGCCGCAAGGACAGTCTAGCGGAGGATAGTCCTCCGCCGTCTTCTCTAAACCCGCGGCAGATAGGTTTGGTAGTCGAAGTCGCTCACCGTCCGCAGATAGGTGATCGCCTCCTTGCGCTTGGTGTCGGCGTAGAGCTTCTGGTAGCGCGCGCCGAACGCCTCCTTGATGAAAGGCGAGGCGGAGAAATCCTCCACTGCCGTCAGGAAGTCATGCGTCAGGCGTTTCGTGCCGGCCGGCGGTTCCTTGCCCGGTTCGGTCGCCGGGCCGGGATCGAGCATCTCGTCCAGCCCCAAGAGCATGCCGCCAAGGATCGCGGTCAGCAACAGATAGGGATTGGCGTCGGCGCCGGCAACGCGGTGCTCGATGCGGGCGGCCGGGCCGTCCCTGTCCGGAATACGCACCGCAGTTCCCCGATGACCGAAGCCCCAGTCGATGTCGACCGGAGCGAAGGAGCCCGGCTGGAAACGGCGGTAGGAATTGGCAAACGGCGCGAAAATCAGCTGTGCATCGCGCATCGTCTTCAACATGCCGGCGCAGACGGATTTGAGCCGCGCCGGATCGCCGCCCCTGGCGTCCAGCACATTGTTGCCGTCGCGGTCGATGATGCTCGCATGCACATGCAGGCCGGAGCCGGCCTGGTCCGCATAGGGTTTGGCCATGCAGGTGGATTTTAACCCGTGTTTCCTGGCGGCCTGTTCGGCAATGCGCTTCAGGTAGATGCAGTCGTCGGCCGCCGCCAGCGCGTCGGCGCGGTGCAGAAGATTGATCTCGAACTGGCCGGGCCCGAATTCGGCGGTCGTCGCATCCGCCGGCAGCCCTTGAGCGCCGGCCCAGGTTCTGACGGTCTGCAGATAATCATTGAGCGCATCGACGGCGCTCATGTCGTAGAGCTGGAAACCGTTCGGCTGGTCGCGATACATCAGCTTGGCCGGCGGGCGCGGCCTGCCGGTCTCCCGCCAGTCGTCCTGCACCACATAAAATTCCAGCTCCGTGGCGACGACCGGGGTCAGGCCGCGCTGCTCGTAGCGTTCCAGCATCGCTGCGAGAACGGCGCGCGGATCCATGAAGCTCGGGGTTCCGTCCATCTCGTGCATGGTGGAAAGCACCTGGACCGACCCCTCCGGCCCCCAGGGCATCGGCGCGAGGCTGCGCCTGTCGGGTACGCAGACGCCGTCGGGATCGCCGATCGTTATCGAAAGCCCGTTTAGCTCGTCATTATCGTAGCCCCATATGTCGAGCGACTGGGTGGAGGTGGGCAGGCGCACCGTGCCATCCCAGACCTTCTTCTCTGCCTCGAGCGGAATGCGCTTGCCGCGCAGGTCGCCATTCATGCCGACGAGCAGGATTTCGATATGAGGCGTGACGGATTCAGAGGACATCGGCAGGTCTTTTGAAAGGGTGTTGCGGAAGAGAGTTCGTAACCGATAAGAATTGACCGCACAATCAGAGGCCAGTTCCATGACCGATATCAGCGCCCTTTCCAATCTCGCCGCGATCGACGCCGCCCATCACCTGCATCCGTTCTCGGACATGAAGCAGCTGAATGCCAAAGGCACGCGCATCATCGAGCGGGCCGAGGGCGTCTACATCTACGATTCGACGGGCAAGAAATATCTGGATGCATTTGCGGGCCTCTGGTGCGTCAATGTCGGCTACGGCCGCAAGTCGATTGCCCATGCCGCCTATAAGCAGATGCAGGAACTGCCTTACTACAACAGCTTTTTCGGCACCACGACGCCGCCGGCAACGCTGCTCGCCCAGAAAATCGCCTCACATGCGGGCGACAGGTTGAAGCGGGTCTTCTTCACCAATTCCGGCTCGGAAGCGACCGACACCTGGTTCCGTATGGCGCGCGTCTACTGGAAGGCGCTGGGCAAACCCGAAAAGACGCAAATTATCGCCCGAAAGAACGGCTATCACGGCTCGACGGTGGCCGGTGCCTCGCTCGGCGGCATGAAGCTGATGCATGAGCAGGGAAATCTGCCGATCGAGGGCATCCACCATATCGGCCAGCCCTACTGGTATGCGGAGGGCGGCGATCTGTCGCCCGCCGAATTCGGCCTGAAGGTCGCCCGCGAGCTGGAGGCGAAGATCGACGAACTGGGCGAGGACCGCGTCGCGGCCTTCGTCGCCGAACCGATCCAGGGGGCAGGGGGCGTCATCATCCCGCCGGAAACCTACTGGCCGGAAATCGCTCGCATCTGCAAGGCGAAAAACATCCTGCTGGTCGTGGACGAGGTGATCTGCGGTTTCGGCCGCCTGGGCGAGTGGTTCGGCCATCAATATTACGGCATCGAGCCGGATCTCGCGCCGATCGCCAAGGGCCTGTCGTCCGGCTATCTGCCGATCGGCGGCGTGCTGGTGAGCGATCGGGTCGCGGATGTGATGGTCGGCGAGCTCGGCGATTTCTACCACGGCTTCACCTATTCCGGTCACCCGGTCTCGGCAGCCGCGGCCTTGGAGAACATCCGCATCATCGAGGAGGAGGGGCTGGTCGAGCGGGTCCGCGACGATATCGGCCCCTATTTCGCCTCCGCCTGGAAGAGCCTCGAGGATCATGAAGTCGTGGGCCAGGCGGAAAGCGTCGGCCTGATGGGCGGACTGCAGCTCGCTGCGGATAAAGCGACCCGGCGCCGCTATGCAAAGCCCGACGATATAGGCACGCTGGTGCGCAATCACTGCGTCGAGAACGGCCTGATCATGCGCGCGACGGGCGATCGCATGCTGGCCTCGCCCGCCCTGACGATCAGCCGCCTTGAGGTGGACGAGGTGATCGACAAGCTGCGCCGGGCTCTCGACCACCTGCGGGACACCGTGAAGGAATAGCTGTCAGTGGCCGATGTCGAAGACGGCATAGGCAAAGTGGTATTCGTCACCGGCCCTGCCATAGGCGTAGGGAAGCGTCACGGCGCGGATCTGTGATGCATCGGCCTTCATTCCGCGTTCCTGCAGATATTGTTCGAATTTTTGCGGCAGGCCGGCGGATGTGCCATCGGCAGCGCTTCGCCAGGCGAAGAGAATGCGCTGATGCTCAGGCGTCGGCGGAGGTTTGAGGCCCGCGGGTGTCGAAAGCGCGAGGACAGGAACCGGCTGCAGATGAAGACGCAGGTTCCCCGCCATATGGGTGTCCAAGGTGACGACAAGGGTCGGCGCCGACGTCACCTGCGGGCGCACCTCCTCGGCCATCGAGGCGAATGGGTAATTCGGGTATTGGTAGAGCCCGGTCAGCGATGCCGTGGCAACCCGGCCGAGAAGCAAGGTCGGGATCAGGACCATGAGCGCGATCGCGATAGCCCAGATCCTCCTCATCTCCGGCTGCAGGTTCGGGGCTGCGGCGTCGATCTTGAGCGCCAGATAGAGCGGGAGCAGGATGAGGATCGGCGTGAGCCAGCGATCGCGGACCTTTTCGACGCCACCGAACAGGATCATCAGAACGATCAGGCCAAGCGCGAAAATCAAGATCCGCCCGGTGAGCCGCGTCCAGTCGCTGCGGGCGCGGAAGATCGCCGGCAGCTTTTCCCGGTGGGTGAGGGCGAAGAGTGCGAGCGTCAAACCGCCGAAGCCGAGCGAGGCGAGCGCGAGCGAGCCAAGGCCGTTCAGCATGGCGAGTGCAGGAGCGCCGCCGGAGCCGGTGAGCTTGCGCATGGTGTGGGCGCTGGCGGCACTGATGTGATCCACGAGCCAAAGGGCGTGGGGCGCGACGATCACGAGCGCGATGACGCCGGCGAGCAACAGCCTCCAGTCGAACAGGCGCGGTCGCCACTTGGCGTCGCTCAGGATTGCCAGGAAGGCTGCGGCCGGAAGCAGGACGAAATTGTACTTGGCGATAACGCCGACCCCGGTCGCAAGGCCGAGCAGCAGGAAGGACGAAATCGAGGGGCGTCGGACTGTCCGCAAGAAGGCGTAAAGAAACAGGGAGGCAGTGAAGATCGTCGCGACGGTGTGGCTGAGGTCGCGTTGGGCTTCGAAGGCCACCTGCGGAATGGTCAGAAGCCCCAGCGTTGCGATCGCTGCGACCTGCCGGTCGCGCATCACTTCCCGCGCAGCCAGAAAGTAGAAGACGTAGGCGCTGAACAGGATGAGGTTTTTCAAGGCCGAGAGCGACGCAAGCGAAAGGCCGAAAAGCTGCACCGTGGCATATTGAAGCCAGTTGTAGAGCGGCGGCTGTGAACTGTAGCCCGCCATAAGCCACTGGGAAAAATAGGACTGTTCTGCCTCGTCCAGTTCCAGGTTCCCCGGCAATGCCATTCGCGCCAGGAAATTGACGATGAAATAGATGGCGATTGCCGCGAGCAGGATGGCATGGCGTTCGGACGAAAGCCGGATGCCATAGGTGGCCGATTGATTCTGTTGCAGCAATATCCCCTCCGGCGCTGACCGAAGCCGCAGCCTAGCGGGGAATTGCAACACTAATTTTTCGGTCTTAGCCTTCCGGGACCGATTGCCTGTTCAGGGCGTGCCTGCGCCGCCCGGTGTCCAGGCAAAACCGAAGGTGACGGTGTCTCTCCCGCCGGAAAAGAGATAGGGCACCGCCCTGGTGGCGGGCGCCAGGCGCTCCGCTTCCAAGCCGTTCGCTTGCAGATAGGCGCTCAAGCCGTCCGGCATGCCATTGCCGTCCGCCCGCCAGACGATAAGTCCGATCTGCCCCCTCTCCGTCGCGTCGAGGAGCGGCGTCTGGCCGAAGCTCGGCCACAATATGCGTGCACCCGGCAATTCGATCCGGGCGCTTGCGGCGAGAAACGGATCGGCGGCAATGACATAGGCAGGGTTTGTGCCGGCCCGTTCCGCCAACACCTCGCGCACGAAGGGGCCGGAAGGAAGGTTCTCCTTGTTGTACTGGCCGAGGTGCGGACCGATGACGTTGCCAAGCGCCATGTAACCGATGAAGCCAAGGGCGAGCGCCGCAACGGGAAAAAGCATGCGCGCCACGCTGCGGCTGCTGTCTACGCCGGCCGCATCGAGCTTCAGGCAGAGATAGAGCGGCAGCAGGACGAGGAAGGGAGACAGCCATTTCTCGCTGATGGTCGTCGCGCCAAAGCCGAGGCCGATCAGGCCGACGGCGACGAGGCACAGAAGCAGCATGCGCCCGATGACGCGGGTCCATTGGCTTGTGGCTGTCCGTGCCTCGATGAGCGGTCTACGGAAGGCGATCAGGAAGAATGCGAGGACCGGCAGCGTGCCGGCAAGTATCGCTACCGCCAGCGTGCCGAGGCCGGACAGCCGGTCGAGCAGGGGATTGCCGGAGGCGTCCTCCCGCATCGCCTTGATCGTTCCGTCTGTCGCTTCGGTCAGGTTGCCGAGTAGCCAGAGCCCGTGCGGCAGGCATATGGCGGCAGTGACGGCGAGGGCCGGAATGATCCGCCAGTCGAAGATCCGCTTGCGCAGATCCGGCTCCGGCAGAATGGCAAGGATCGCCGCCACCGGCACGATGACGAAATTGTATTTGGCGATCAGCCCTATGCCGACGGCAAGGCCGGTGAGGAGATAGACGCCGAGGCTTGGACGGATCAGCGTCCTGAGGAAGGCAAGGAGGAAAAGCGCAACGGCAAACAGCGTGGCGATCGCATGGGTCAGGTCGCGTTGCGCCATGACGCTGACGGCCGGCATGGCGATCACGCCGAGCATGGCGACCGCGACGAGGCGCCAGTCCTTGAGCAAAAGTCGCGCCGCCAGCCCGTAGGCGGCGCAGCACAGGAAGAGCAGCAGGTTCTTGACGAGCGAAAGGACTAAAATCGACGGGCCGGTCAGCTGGATGACGCCGTATTGCAGCCAGTTGTAGAAAGGCGGCTGGCGACCATAACCCATCAGGAAGAACTGCGACTGGACGAGCTGTTCAGCCTCGTCGCTCTCGAGCGCCTCCGACCGCAGCACGCGGAGGGCGATCGCCAGCACGTAATAGGCGGCGATCAGCCAGAGGACGAGTTCGGGACGGCGGGCAAGCGCGTCACTGATGCGCCTGATCGCCCTCATAGACTTCCCTGACGATGTAGCTGAGCGCCGTGTCTTCGCGGTAGTAGGTGCGGGCAATCATCTCGGCGACGATGCCCGTAGTGATCATCTGCACGGCCGACAGGAACAGCATGACGCCGATCAGGAAGAGCGGCCGGGTTCCGATGTCGTTGCCCATGATGAACTTGTCGATGAAGAGATAGGCGAGAATGATTGCCGACAGTGCGCCGAGGCCAAGGCCGAGGGAGCCGAAGAAATGTCCCGGCCGCGCCTTGAAGCGCATGAAGAACATCACGGAGAGCAGGTCGAGGATCACCCGGAAAGTACGGGAGATGCCGTATTTGGAGACGCCGTGCTGGCGAGCGTGATGCGTCACCGGCATTTCGCCGATCCGCGAGCTCGGTACGACACCTGCGACCCAGGCCGGGATGAAGCGGTGCATTTCGCCCATCAGCTTCACCTGCTTGATGACCGAGCCGCGATAGATCTTCAAGGAACAGCCGTAGTCGTGCAGGCGCACGCCGGTAATGCGGCCGATCAGCCGGTTGGCGATCCAGGAGGGAACCTTGCGAAGCAGCAATCCGTCCTGGCGGTTCTTGCGCCAGCCGACGAGGAGATCGAGTTCGCGCCGCTCCAGCTCCGCCACCATGGCGGGGATGTCCTTCGGGTCGTTCTGCAGATCGCCGTCGAGCGTGGCGATCAGCCGGCCTTCGGCCTGGTTGATGCCGGCCTGCATGGCGGCGGTCTGGCCGAAATTGCGCTGCAAAGCCACGATCTTGAGGTCGAGGCCGGGGCGGCTGAGCGCACTGCGGGCATTGGCGATCGTGGCATCGGTGCTGCCGTCGTCGACGAGAATGAGTTCCCAGGTCCCGGAATAGTTCGCCATCGCCGCCGTGATCCGCTCGATCAGCGGCCCGACGCTTTCCTCTTCGTTGAAGAGCGGCACGACGAGGGACAGTTGGATCGGTTCGGCCGTCTCGATACGGCTGGTGACCGACTCTGCTGTTGTACGCACCTTGTCTTTCTCCTAAACCTCGGGCCGGAAGTGCGCGCCGTCATGGCGGCCAAAACCGGAAAACGTTCACCCGAAACCGTCACATGGGGCATCCTACTATATGAAGAATTATCCCGTTGCCAGCCGCCGCGCATGGATAATTCGCCACGCCATGACGCTCGGGACAATTGCGATCATTCTCCTCTATGCCGCCTTCATCCAGTGGGTCTGGGGCTGGCAGAGCATCGTGTCGCTGTGGCGCGGTGCCGGCTGGAGCACCGCGCTCGTCGCGTTGGCGGCTCTTCTCGGAACCTATGTGCTGCGCACCTGGCGCATCTATGACTACTTTCCGAAAGAGACCGGCGGCCATTTCGGCACCCTCCTGCGGCTGGTACAGGTCCATAATCTCCTGAACGTCATGCTGCCGTTCCGCACCGGCGAGGCGAGCTTTCCGCTGTTGATGAAGCGGGAATTCGGCTTAGGTCTCGCGCGGGGCACGTCTGCCCTGCTGGTCATGCGGCTTTTCGATCTGCATGCACTGCTGGCGGCGGCCGGTACGGGGCTGGCGCTGGAAATCGGCGCGCCATGGGCCTGGGCTCTCTGGCTTGCGTTCCTCATCCTGCCGGCAATCGCCTTCGCGCTCCGCAGGCACGCTTTCCGCCTGGCGGCGAAAGTCGTGCCGGACAAGGCAAGGAGCCTGCTGGGCGAGGTGGAGGCAGGGCTGCCGTCCGATGCCGGCGCCTTTGCCCGCGCCTGGGGCGCGACGCTCGTCAACTGGTTCACCAAGATTGCCGTGCTTGCCTGGGTGCTGAGCCTGCTCGGCGGCCTGACGGTCGCGGCCGGTTTCGGTGGTGCGCTCGGCGGCGAGCTTTCCTCCGTGCTGCCGGTTCATGCGCCGGCCGGTGTCGGCACCTATCCGGCCGGGATCACCGCCGGCGCCATCGCCTTCGGCGCCGATCCGGAAGGGCAAGCCCTGCTGTCGCTCGGCCAGGCCGCAGTCAACACCCACCTGCTGGTAATCGTCTCATCCCTGGTCGGCACCGCGCTTTCTTTGTTCGCAGCGCGGCCAAACCGGATTCAGGACTGAGTGGGCTGTTACAGGCCCGCCGCCTTTCTCAAGGCGTCATTCATCCGCCCCTGCCAGCCTTTGCCGCTTTCCCGGAATTTGGCGATGACCTCCTCGTCTAAGCGCAAGGTAATCTGTTTTTTCGGATGTTCCAGAGAAGGGCGCCCGCGCGATTTGCGATGCTCTTCCATTGCCTCGAAGAATTCGGGCGGCAGCACCTCTCTTGCGGGGCGCATTTTTGCCAGTTCCTCGTCAGTCATTTCCGGAAAGTCGACAGCGTCCCAATCCTCTTTTGTATAATCGCGACGGGACTCAAACGTCTTTACGTTTCGGGGTTTCGTAGCCATGGAAGTTTCTCCCGCTCCTTGTCATCCGCAGGCCGGAAACTGATGATCGATACCGCCTCTGTTCCCAACAGCGCGAAGATGACTGCCGCTCTGCCATCGCGGAAGTAGCCGATCGCCTTGAGGCGTCGTCTGCCTGCAATATCCGGTTTGCTGTCTTCTATGATGGCACTCGCCCAATCGAACTCACCAACATCGGCAAAGTCCAAACCATGCTTTTCGAGATTGGCCAGCCGCTTAGGTTCATCCCATACAATTTTCATCATATAATGTAGCTACATTTAAAGATGAATCAAGACAAAAACCGGACAAATCAAGTCAGCCAAGGGTCACTGGAACGCGGTCTCGTAGAAGCTCCTGAGCTTGCGCGAGTGCAGCGTCTCGATGGGCATGGCGGCGAGTTTCTGCACCGCGCGGATGCCGATCTGCAGATGCTGGCTGACCTGCGTGCGATAGAAGGCCGTCGCCATGCCCGGCAGTTTCAGCTCGCCATGCAGCGGCCGGTCGGAAACGCACAGCAGCGTCCCGTAAGGCACCCGGAAGCGGAAGCCGTTTGCAGCGATCGTTGCCGATTCCATGTCGAGGGCGATCGCGCGGGATTGCGACAGCCGTTTGACCGGGCCGCGCTGGTCGCGCAATTCCCAGTTCCGGTTGTCGATCGTCGCAACGGTGCCGGTGCGCATGATGCGTTTCAGTTCGAAACCCTGGTAGCCGGTGACTTCCTCGACCGCGCTTTCCAGCGCCTGCTGCACTTCGGCGAGCGCCGGGATCGGCACCCAGACGGGCAGGTCGTCGTCAAGTACGTGGTCCTCGCGCACATAGGCATGGGCAAGCACGTAGTCGCCGAGCCGCTGGCTGTTTCGAAGACCTGCGCAATGGCCGACCATCAGCCACGCATGCGGGCGGAGCACGGCGATGTGGTCGGTGATCGTCTTGGCGTTCGACGGGCCGACGCCGATGTTGACGAGCGTAATCCCGGCATGCCCTTTCTTCTTCAGGTGATAGGCCGGCATCTGCGGCATCCGGATCGTGCCGGGCGTGTCCGGTTTGGCGCTGCCTGCCGGGGTCATGATATTGCCGGGTTCCACGAAGGCCGTGTAGCCTTCGCCGCCCTTGGCCATCAGTTCGCGCGCCCAGGCCGCGAACTCGTCGATGTAGAATTGATAGTTCGTGAAAAGCACGAAATTCTGGAAGTGATCGGCGCTGGTCGCGGTGTAGTGGCTGAGGCGCGCCAGCGAATAGTCGATACGCTGTGCCGTGAACGGTGCAAGCGGGGCGGGTTCACCCGGCGAGGCTTCGTATTCCCCGTTGGCAATCAGGTCGTCGGTGTTGTTGAGGTCCGGCGTGTCGAACAGGTCGCGCAGAGAAAGGTCCGCAAGCGAGCTTGTCGCCGAGGCTTCCACATGCGCGCCCTCTCCGAAGGCGAAATGCAGCGGGATAGGCGTTGCCGATTCAGACACGGTTATCGGGACGCTATGGTTGCGCATCAGCAGCCCGAGCTGTTCCTTCAGGTAGTGCCGGAAGAGTTTGGGCCGGGTAATCGTCGTCGTATAGATGCCCGGCGCGGCCACATGCCCGTAGGAAAGGCGGGAATCGGCATGGCCGAACGAGGCCGTTTCGATGCTGACCTGCGGATAGCAGGCGCGGTAGCGGCCGGTGATCGGCGCCCCCTTCGCGAGGCTGCCGAAGGCATCGATCAGGAACTGCGTGTTGCGTTCGTAAAGCGCGGTCAATGCATCCACGGCTTCGACCGGATTGTCGAAGACCTGCGGCTCGACGGCGCTGGGGCTGATGAAGGGGAGGGGGGAGAGTGAGAAGATTCGTGTGTTCATGCGCTATTATAGTGGGAACTTTCTGACAATCAAACGACGGCTCACCGTTTCGCGTCGCTGCCTGCCGGAGCCGCTATAACGATGCGACGCAACCCGGCGTCGCCGGGTGATAGCAGGGTGCATTCGTCCCGAGATGGACGCGCAGTTCCCGCCGTGCGGGCTGCTCGATGAGCGCCACGAAAGCGAGCGCGAAGATTGTCATGATCAGCGTGATGATGGTCAGTCGGCGTGCAAGAACGGCCATGATTTTTTCTCCCGGTCCCAATGGCGGCAGAATGAAGGCAGCGCACTGAACATGGCCTGAGAGCCAGATTCATCTCCGGTTCAGGATGGGGACAGCGAAAGACGAATGGCCGGTGTCGGATGGTTGAGAATCATTGCTGCCAACATGAAGAAAGCCGGCGTGGAAGCCGGCTTTCTTCTATCGGTTGGCGTCTCGCACATTGCCTGCGACCAGCGCGAGATGCGGTGCCTTGAAGCAAATGCTTAATTATGAGGGCGGTATGCGCCGTCGTAATAATCACCTTCGTCCTGACCGCCGTCGAGATCGGCGTTGCCGGAGGTGCTGCCGTTCCAGGATGGGCTGGTGCCGTAACGGACGATGCTGCCGGTCGACATTGTATCAACGTCCTGGCCGCGGGACTGCTGGATGGTCGGGGGCGACTGCGGCAGGCCTTCAGGATTGGAATACATGTCCTGTGCGGCTGCGGCACCTGCAAAGCCGGCCGAAACGATAAGGGCGGCAATACCGGAAGTCAGATAGGTTTTCATTTTCCTGTCCTTTCCTCTCTCTATTCGACGGGCGATATCTAAAATCGCTGCGTCGAAGGTACAAATCTTTTCAGGGAGGGAATCGTTCCAACCAAAATGTGAGTGAGTTTGAGAAAAAGGCGGGTGGTGGCGCGAAGCGAGTGCAATCAGAAGACGCTTATCCCGCCGTGGCGGCGGCTAAGTCCAAAAATCTCACGACGAAGAGTATTCGTGTGATTGATTCGTCGGAAATCTTCACTTAATCTTGAAGAGGATGGCCGGTTTCAGAGTCTGGCCGTCGCTACACCCGGAAGGACGATTGCGACCCGTCTTTCCACTCGGTGTCTTGAATGAACTGCGAATACCAGCCGCCTCGGCGGCTGGTATTTCGGTTTTCATGCCATTCTTTTTTGATCCCGCGCTCTGTGATCCTGAGCCTGTAATCTGCGCGGCGATCGTTCTTGGTCAGCACCGAAGGTTAGTTCGGGCGGTTCACGCCTTCATAGTAGTCACCGCTGTTGAGGTCGCTACCGCGGTTGTCGCGGCTGCCGCCGTTGCTGAACAGCAGCTGGCCTTCATTGCGGTTGGCCTGGATGCTGCCCGTCCTGGTGGTGTCGACCGAAGCAGAAGCCGCCGGAGCGCCCTTCTGCGTGCCCTGATAGAAGTCGCCTTCGGCAAGAGCTGCACCAGCGAAGGAAACCGAAGCGATGAGGGCTGCGGCGAAAGCGGAAGTGATCTTGGTCATTGTATAAGTCCTTTCAGAGTTGCCCGTGGCGCAAAGTTTGCGACCTGGCCGGCGGGCTTAATGTCGGTATTTCAAAATGATCTGCGTTTAGTTCGGGCGGTTTACGCCGGCATAGTAGTCGCCGCTGTTGATTGCCGGTCCGAGGTCGGAATGGCTTACGTCCTGGGCGCGGGAGATCGAGCCGGTGTAGCCGTAGTGGGCGGAGTTCTGCCCGCGGTGAGCTGCCGGATGCTGCTGGCCAGCGGAAGGCGGTGTGACGCCTTCGTAGTAGTTGCCTTCAGCGAGAGCGACGCTTGCGAAAGAAGCCGAAGCGATAAGGGCTGCGGCGATAGCGGAAGTGATCTTGGTCATTGTCTTGGTCCTTCAGAGTTGCCCTTGGCGTAAAGTTTGCGACCTGGCCGCGGGCTGGTTGTCGGTATCTTGAAATAAGCTGCGTTTAGTTCGGGCGGTTGGCGCCAGCGTAGTAGTCGCCGCTGTCGACGGCCTGTGCGGCATCGCTCTGGACGGCATTGGCGCGGGAGATCGACCCGGTGTAGCCATAGCTGCCGGACTGGCTGCTGTGCTGCTGGCCAGCGGACGGAGGCGTGACGCCTTCGTAGTAGTTGCCTTCAGCGAGAGCGACACTTGCGAAGGAAGCCGAAGCGATGAGGGCTGCGGCGAAAGCGGAAGTGATCTTGGTCATTGTCTTTATCCTTTCAGAGTGCCCTTGGCGTAATGTTTGCGACCTGGCCGCGGGCTTGGTTTCGGTATCTTGAAATAAGCTGTGATTAGTTCTGGCGGTTTGCGCCGTCGTAGTAGTCGCCGGCTTCGAAGGCGGCCGGAGTTTCCTTGCCGGACTGCTGGCCGTCCCGGGCAATGCTGCCGGTCTGGACATGATCGACGGAAGCGGCCTTGGTGGCGCCTTCGTAATAGTCGCCTTCAGCAAGAGCGACGCTTGCGAAGGAAGCCGAAGCGATAAGGGCTGCGGCGAAAGCGGAAGTGATCTTGGTCATTGTCTTGGTCCCTTCAGAGTTGCCCTTGGCGTAGTTTGCGACCTGGCCGCGGGCTTGTTCGGTATCTTGAATGAGCTGCGTTTAGTTCGGGCGGTTTGCGCCGTCGTAGTAGTCGCCGGCGTTGACGGCGGCCGGAACTTCCTTGGTCTGCTGGCCGTCGCGGGCAATGCTGCCGGTCTGGATATGATCGACGGAAGCGGCCTTGGTAGCGCCTTCGTAATAGTCGCCTTCAGCGAGAGCGACGCTTGCGAAGGAAGCCGAAGCGATGAGGGCTGCGGCGAAAGCGGAAGTGATGGTCTTCATTGTTTTGTCCTCTACATCTATTCTCGGTCCGGGCCTTGGCTGGAGCCGAGCGAATTTCTGTTTGCGATGTTCATATCGGACCGATCGGTTCGATCCGGAAGACCCTCATTTGGGATACTACTGTCAATGAAATGTTGACGATGGAATTTCGCATCTGCGAAATGCGCGCATAGAGAGTATCTGGCGCAGGGGTTGGATTGATCTTCCGTGATTAATCGATTTAATTACAGAATGTTAATGATTTTGGAGAGCAAAATCAGAGACATAAATAAAGTTTTAGGAATTGCATCTACTGCGTGCAAAAAATTTTCAATCGTGGCTTTTCTGTGGCGAAAGAGGGGGCTTTGCGCTTACTTAAGCGTTTCACAAAACTGTGACTATGAGTTGGTTATCGATTTTGGCCCGGAAATTGGATGCCATTTTGGTGATCACCGTACCTTTCAATGATGCGGCGCAGCGAAAAAATATAGGCAGCCCTTGCATTCCGAAACACAAATGGTCGCCGCGATTGCCGCGACGACCATTCCGAAATTATCGATGCTCAGCTTTCAAAGGCGCGTCCAGGTTTGCGACTTGCAGAGGATTTTGAGAACGCAGCCCTTCATCTTGAGTGAATTGCCGGAGACTGAGCCGGAGCCGCTATAGGTCTTGTCTTCGGCGGGATCGGTGATCTGGCCGCTGTATTCGCCATCCTGACCGGAAAGCCGGCCGATTTGCTTGCCCGCATGCTTGCCGGTTTTCAATGTGACGCAGAAGGCGCCACCGCATTTACCGATCACCGCCGTCTCGCCGCTTGCCGTCTTCCAGTTGCCTTCGATCGGTTCGGCAGCGTGGGCAGCCGTGGCGGCAAGTGCAAATGCGGTGGCGAGCACCAGTTTTCCAAAATTCATGAATTCTCCTCCTTCTCTGCCGGTCGGGCCTCTTCCGGCCCTGCGACAACGCTCCTCGACGCCGCGCTCCTCTGCGCAAGCTGCAAAAAGCTAGCTTACGCGCACGTAAAGGTAAATAGCTTCTCCCGCCCGAGGCGATTTTTTGAGAATTTGCGGCAAGGTTTTTCGGGCGCAGGCCAAGCCTGAATGGAATTCGTAGTTACTGCCCGGTTTAAATCCATTTCTGAACGTTTCGTAAAAATCGCCGCGAAATCCTTAAAATGCAAGGCATCTGATGTTTAACAAAAAGCCAAGTTTACCAACTATTTGAACTTTGTTTTCCGCAAGTTAAGCATGCTTTTTAGCCGTCTCTTGGAAGGTTTGCGGGATAGTGGGCTCAACAAGACGAGCGGGACAAACCGCCGGCCGGAAGGATCGAAAAGAGCCGCTTCAAGACGGTGATCCGGATGGAAAACAGGGCAGAAGAACGACAGTTTTAACAGGGATCAAACCGATGGCACGCTTTGAAATGTACAATTCCGGAATGGCCACCATGGGTGGCGAAACCCGCGCCGACACTTTTTGCGAAATGGGCCTCATGTATGCGACCGGCCGTGGTTGCGAGGTCGATCTCGTTTCCGCTCACAAATGGCTCAACATTGCTGCGATCAAGGGATCAGAGCGCGCCGCCGAACTGCGTGCCGATCTTGCGCAGACCATGAGCAAAATGCAGCTTGCCGAAGCCCTTCGCGCCGCCCGCGAATGGATGACGATGCACTGAACGCCGGCGGCGCGGCTCAGTGAAGATTACATGAAGACCAGACCGGCCCCGCGAGAGGGCCGGCGGGAGAATAATGAAGAGGGGATGGGGACATTCGGTCCTGACAGGGAGCCGAAGTTCGAAAATCGAGACCGCGACCGGCAGAAACAAGGCTGGCGCGGTCTTTTTCTATGGGCTGGTGTCGAGCAACCTCCGCCCGACTCCATAGAAACGCGCGCGTGGGCGGGATACTCAGAGGCTCCGCAGCACCTTCGGCAGCGCTTCTTCAAGAAGCAGCATGTCCGAGTGGGGTCCGGTACTGATGCGGATGCAGCGATTGAGCGGCGCGACGCCCGGCATGCGGATGAAGACGCCGTGCTCCATCAGCCCGTCGACAATGGCGCGGGCATGGGCGCCGTCGCGACCGCAGTCGATAGCCACGAAATTCGTAGCCGACGCCAGAGGCTTCAGTCCGTTCGTCTCGGCAATACGGGCGATCTGTTCGCGCGACGCCTTTATCCTCCCGATCACGTCTCCCAGATAATTCTGGTCCTTGAGAGCCGCGATCGCGCCGCTGACGGCGACACGGTTCATGCCGAAATGGTTGCGGATCTTGTCGAACGCCTGCGCGGTGCCGGGCGTGGAGATCGCGTAGCCCACCCGAGCGCCGGCCATGCCGTAGGCTTTGGAGAAGGTTCGCGTGCGGATGATATTGGGCCGGTCGATCAAATCCTGGAGTGCCGGCATTGCGTCGGCCGGTCCGGTTTCGCAATAGGCCTCGTCGAGGATCATCAGGCAGGTTTCGGGCAGCGCCTTTGCAAATGCCACGATGCTGTCCGCATCCCACCAGCTTCCCATCGGATTGTCGGGATTGGCGAAATAGACGAGCGGCGCGTTTTCGCGGCGGACGGCGTCCATCAGCCCGTCGAGATTTTCGCGGTCGTTGACATAAGGAACCGTCACCAGCCTGCCGCCATGGCCCGCCACGTGGAAGTTGAAGGTGGGATAGGCGCCGAAGGAGGTAACGACCGGCATGCCGGGCTCGATCACCAGGCGGACGATAAGCCCGAGAAGGCTGTCGATACCTTCTCCGATCGCTAGATTGTCCGCGTTGCAGCCGAGATGCGCCGCGAGCGCCTGCTTCAGCGTAAAATTCTCCGGATCCGCGTATTTCCACGTCTCGCCGGCCGCTGCGCACATCGCCTCGACGACTGAAGGCGCCGGACCGAAACCGTTTTCATTGGCGCCGATGCGGGCCTTGACGGCCAGGCCGCGATTGCGCTCGATGGCTTCCGGCCCGACAAAAGGAACAGTGGCGGGCAACGCGCTGATCAGCGGTGTAAAACGTGGGAATGCGGGCATGAACTGAGTTCCGGTTTTCTGAAACCGGCACACAATAGGAGCGAATCGGTAAGGCGCAAGCCTGCCGTGACCCGATTGTCATCTCTCGCCGCGAAAACTTTTCTCCTCCCGTCTGAAAAGCGCGCCGAGCCTCTCGATCACCTGGCGGATTTCTGCCCGATGCCGGTCGTCGTCATGGGCGACGATCCATATCGTATAGGTGAGTTCGGCGATGATATCGCCCTCCCGCACGAGGGCAGGGGCCGAATCGCCGACGAAACATGGGAGAACGCCGCGGCCGTTGCCGCTTGCGATGAGGCGAAGCAGGAGTTCCGGTGAACTGGTCCAGGTGCGAATCCCGGCCTCGTGATGCTGGAAGACCCATTTGTCGGCTGGTGCGTGCGAGCTTTCGGTGCCGAGAGACACCCAGGGCAGGTTGGGCTCTCCGGCAAGCGTACGTTCTTTATAGACCGCATGGCTGACAGCGACCGACCGGCGGATCGCGATATTGCCGGATTCCGGGCGATATCCGACGATCCCCACATCCGCATCGCGATAGGTGAAATCCATGCCTTTGTGGAGCGACTTGCAGCAGAGCCGGAAACAATCCTCCCTGCCTCTGATCTCCGGTGTATGGTCTGCCACAAAGCCCGCAAGCCAGGCATCCGCGCCGATCGAAACGATCGGCATGGCGAAAGCCTGGCCTCTCCAGTCCGCGATGCTGTCGGCGGTTTTCTGCATGGCGCGCACATGTTCGAGCAGCGTCTCCCCGTCCGGCGCCAGCCGGTAGCCCTGCCGGCTGCGCACGAAAAGCGTTCGGCCGGTGGTCCGTTCGAGCGCCAGCATCCGTCGCCCGATCGTCGGCGCGCTGATCCCGGTTCGGCTCGCGGCGCCGCTGAGCCCGCCTTCGGTCGCCACATGAAGAAAAAGCTTCAGATCGTCCCAGTCCGCATCCGTCATTATAAGGCACCCTATGGCGTCACCGGCGATCTTCCCATCGTTCACGGGTGAAATGCGGCTTTCGTTGGCGCGTCTACAAGCAAGTGCGGCAAGTCATTAGCTCGGTGTCACCACATTATAGATGGAGAGACCGCCATGCTTCTCAACTGGGTGACGCTCTGGAATCGACTGAAGCACGAGAGTGACAGGCGCCGGCAGCATCCGCTGGCCGATCCTTTGGAAGGCGGTGAATGGCGCGGGTTCCTGTGGGCCGTGCCGCTTCTTTCGCCGCGGACGTCCGGCACTGGATGGAAAGGGGAGGGCAATGTCCGCCGGTCGCCGGACTATTTAGGGGTCAGTGGCTTGTCTCGAAGCTCAGCCGCACGACGTGGTGCAGGAATTCGGCATCGATCAGCATGTTGAAGCCGACGGTTACCTTTTCTTCTTCCCGTCGTATGACGGTGCACCCGATATCGTCGTGGATGCCGATGATTTCGAGAAAGAAATTGTTCGGCACCGCCAGATGCGGGCTGATCTCCAGCTCGGCACCGTAAAGCGAGATGCTGCGGATCAAGCAACGGATGCTCTTCTTCGTGCTCAAGTGACGGCCGACGAGCACGATCTTGCCGGGCCGGTCGATCGGAAACTTTTCGAAAGCCTGTTCGCGAGAATCTTTTGGTTTTTTGTCCCGGTCCATCACAAAGGGCATGAGACCCTCCTTCTTCACTCCTGACATGACAATATTCCTCCTTCGCTGACACATTCTGAAACAGAAAGATTAAATTCGAGCGATCTTCCGAAATCGCGCCGGAATCGGACGCTGAAGCTGCCCGAAGGCGTCTTTTCCTGGTGGAGTGAGCACTCGATAAGCGAAAGCGGGTAATTGCCGATGTCGCGTTGTTGACGGTTTGGTGTCGCGGCGATACCCCTTGCGATCGGATCGATGCTGCTATTGCAGCTAGAGCATGAGCGGCGTGGGAGTGAAGCGTGACGGGCAGGTTGGTAATTGTCGGCGCAGGGCAGGCGGGTTTCGCGCTTGCGGCGAAGCTTCGCGCCTTGAAGGATGAACGGCCGATCACGATTATCGGCCTGGAAAACGTGATTCCCTACCAGCGCCCGCCGCTTTCGAAGAAATACCTGCTGGGCGAGATGGATTTCGAAAGGCTCACCTTCCGGCCGCAGAACTGGTATCCGGAAAACAATGTCGAGCTTCTGTTGTCCACCTATGTCGAGGAGATCGACCGCAAGGCAAAGCGCGTACGCACGCAGGATGGCGCGCTGCTCGATTATGACACGCTCGCACTGACGACCGGCTCGACGCCCCGCACGCTGCCCGCCAGCGTCGGCGGCGATCTCGATGGCGTCTATACGGTACGCGACAAACGCGACGCCGATCTTCTGGCGGGTGAGATGCGGCCGGGTCGCCGGCTCCTTATTATAGGCGGGGGTTATATCGGCCTGGAGGCGGCGGCGGTCGCCCGTCATCTCGGCCTCGAAGTGACCCTAATCGAAATGGCCGATCGCATCCTCCAGCGCGTCGCGGCGAAGGAAACGGCCGACGTGATGCGCGTCATCCATCAGGCGCACGGGGCCGTCATCCGCGAAAACACCGGGCTCCATCGTCTCGTAGGCGAAAACGGCAAGGTGCGCGCAGCCGAACTCTCCGATGGCAGCACGATCGAGGTGGACTTCGTCATCGTCGGCATCGGCGTCGCGCCGAACGATCAGCTGGCGCAGGATTGCGGCCTCGATGTCGGCAACGGCATCATCGTCGACGAGTTCGCCCGAACCTCCGATCCGTCGATTTTCGCCATGGGCGATTGCGCCATGCTGCCCTGGAAGGGCAAGCGGATCCGTCTCGAATCGGTACAGAACGCGGTCGACCAGGCGGAAGCCGCGGCCGCCGTCATGGCGGGAGGCAATGTGCCCTATGACGCAAAACCGTGGTTCTGGTCCGACCAATATGACGTGAAGCTGCAGATCGCGGGCTTCAATATGGGGTATGACGAGACGTTGGTGCGACCGGGTTCGCGGGAGGGCAGTCTCTCCGTCTGGTATTTCCGCGAGGGACGGTTCATCGCCGTAGACGCGATCAACGATGCCAAGGCCTATGTAACCGGCAAGAAGCTGCTGGAAGCCGGGATCGAACCCGTAAAAGCGATTCTCGCCGATCCCGCCGCCGATCTCAAGCAGATGCTCGCCTGAAGGACCTGCCATGCCTGCTCCGACGAATCGCTTCAAGGCGGCCCTGAAGTCCGGACGCCAGCAGATCGGCCTCTGGCTCAACACGGGCGAGCCGCTGATGGCCGAAATTGCCGGCAAGGCCGGCTTCGACTGGCTGGTGATCGACGGCGAGCATGGACCGAACGACCTGCGCAGCATCATGGCGCAGTTGCAGGCTCTTTCTTCCTCCCAGTCGGAAGTGGTCGTGCGTCCGCCGGTCGGCGAAACCTGGATGATCAAGCAGCTCTTGGACATCGGTGCGCGCACGCTTCTGGTGCCGATGGTCGATTCGGCGGAGCAGGCCAGGCAGCTGGTGCGGGCCGTGCGATACCCGCCGCACGGCATTCGCGGCGTCGGCGCCGCGGTGGGCCGCGCATCCGAGTTCAATACGATTCCCGACTACGCCGAGACGGCAGCCGATGAGATTTGCCTCATCGTGCAGGCCGAAACCATGACGGCCATCCGCGATCTCGAAAATATCCTGGCTGTCGACGGCGTCGACGGCGTTTTCATCGGTCCGGCCGATCTTTCCGCCGACATGGGATATCTGGGCCGCATGGAGGCGCCGGAAGTGCAGGACGTGATCGAGGCGGCGATTCGGC
Organism: Neorhizobium alkalisoli; assembly: GCF_002968635.1. Taxonomy (GTDB): domain Bacteria; phylum Pseudomonadota; class Alphaproteobacteria; order Rhizobiales; family Rhizobiaceae; genus Neorhizobium; species Neorhizobium alkalisoli. Next base: position 870,737 of record NZ_PVBN01000001.1, read on the forward strand.
AAATCGTGAAGGCCGGCAAGGCTGCAGGCATTCTCACGTTCAGCGAATCATTCAATCGCCGCTATCTCGATCTCGGTGCCACATTCGTGGCGGTCGGCGCGGATGTAACCGAGTTTTCAGCCGCGCTGCGAACACTCGCTGGCCGCTACGGACGCGGTGTAGGCGCGGCAAAACAGACTTCCGGCTACTGAAGAACCTGGGAAAGCGGAAGTGGCCCGAATCTCCTGGCACCCTGTTTCAGGCTGCTGGCCGTTCGACAATGCCGCAACGGCGGTGATGCAAGCCGCTCGTGTAAAACTTTGGCCCGGTATCACAAAAGCCTTGCATTCATGGGGGCTTCGACATAGTTAGACCGGCGACGGAGAGGTGGCCGAGTGGTCGAAGGCGCTCCCCTGCTAAGGGAGTATACGTCAAAAACGTATCGTGGGTTCGAATCCCATCTTCTCCGCCATTTCCAAGCCCAGCGCTCTGGGAAATATCCTTTCCGTTACGTTCCATAACTTGATTGCTCTACGACCACCGCGACTCATCGATGAGCGTGTCCGTAGTGTGGCGACTCGATTCTTGCCTCGGCGTTTTCGGGCGCGCTAAGTGCCTGCCTGATAAGCTCTTTCTTAATGAAGCGTAAAATTTGCGGCAGGCTGGCGGCGGCTTTGTGTCCTTTCAGCAACAGACTTTACGGAAGCAGGTGTTGGAACCCCGTCCGGCAGCAGTTCCGGATTGCATGGTCATCTTCCTCTTGTATTTTCACATTCGGAAGCGAGGCGGTGGATCGTCCTTCTTCTGGTAATCGACGGGGATGGGGCAGGGAACGCTGTCCTTCAGCAAAAAGAACCCAGACCCACACGAAACTTTTGACTGGAGGTCAAACATGAACATCAAGAGCCTTCTTCTCGGCTCCGCTGCTGCCCTCGCAGCAGTATCCGGCGCTCAGGCTGCTGACGCCATCGTAGCTGCAGAACCGGAGCCGATGGAATACGTCCGCGTTTGCGACGCATTCGGCACCGGCTATTTCTACATCCCGGGCACCGAAACCTGCCTCAAGATCGGCGGTTATGTCCGTTTTGAAATGCAGCTCGGCCAGACGTCTTCCGGCGCCGGCGTTTATCCGGTTGCTGGTGATGACGATTATTGGGATGCGACCGGCCGCGTTCAGCTCGACGTAACTGCAAAGTCTGATACCGAACTTGGTACGCTGACTTCTCTTGCTTCGCTCCGTTGGAACTACGGCAACAACAATGCCTGGACCGACAACAGCAACGACGTTCACATCAATGAAGCCTACATCCAGCTCGGCGGCTTCAAGGTTGGTCGTTTCTACAACCCTTGGGATAAGGGTTTGAACGGCGAGCAGGACGCTATCGCTCACGGCAATACCACTCGCATGAACTCGCTCGGTTACTTCTACACCGGCGACACCTTCTCTGCTGGTGTTCAGGTTGATGAGCTTTCGCGTAGCGATGCCGCTGCTATTCCGGCTCTCGCTCTCCCCGCTCTGAGCGGCGGTCAGGAAGTCGGCGTTGAAGCTATTGTTTCGGCTAAGTTCGGCGCTGTAGCCTTCGACCTCCTTGGTGCATATGACTTCGGTGCCGAAGAAGGCGCTATCCGCGCTCTCGCCTCGGCTGCTGTTGGTCCGGGTACGCTCCAGGCTGCTGTCGTGTGGTCGTCAGGCCTCGGTGAAGATTGGGAATATGGTTCGCAGTTCACCAACGCTTACTACGATCAGGGTGAATGGGCTCTGGCGGCATCGTACGCCTTCAAGGTCACCGACAAGCTGACCCTTACCCCCGGCGCTACCTACGTCTGGAACACTGAGGTTGACGCTGACGGCGATTGGGGCGGCGATGACGCATGGCGCGCTGGTCTGACGGTTGACTACAAGATCGTCGAAGGCTTCACCGCCAAGACCTCTGTAGACTACAACGAAAACGCCGTCACCGAATACTGGCGCGGTTTCGTACGTCTCGACCGTACGTTCTAATAACAAGAAGACTCCCTCGATCCGTTCGGGGGAGTCTTTTTTATAAATAGTGGTGGCCTTCAGGCCTCCATCTGGGGAGCTAAGCCGGGGAAAGAGGCCATTTTTCGGCCTAAAGCTGTTTGGTTGCGTGCGGCCAGACTTGATTGCATTTGGAAGTTTGACTGGAGGTCAAAAAATGAACATTAAGAGCCTTCTATTCGGTTCTGCAGCGGCTTTGGCTGCTGTATCCGGCGCCCAGGCCGCAGACGCGATTGTTGCGGCAGAGCCGGAACCCATGGAATACGTGCGCGTTTGCGACGCTTTCGGCACCGGCTACTTCTACATCCCGGGTACCGAAACCTGCCTCAAGATCGGTGGTTATGTCCGTTTTGAAGTCGGCTTCGGCGAAGATGCATATGATGCCGGCGTTGGTACGGACGATTGGGACGCCTATGGGCGCGTTCAGCTCGACTTCACCGCAAAGAGCGATACCGAACTCGGAACGCTGACGTCCGTTGCTTCCGTCCGCTGGAACTACGGCGATGATACCGCTTGGACAGACAATTCGAACGACGTCCATATCAACGAAGCCTACATCCAGCTCGGCGGCTTCAAGGTCGGTCGTTACTGGAACTGGTGGGATGCAAACGATCTGCCGGGTGAACTCGATGATCTCGGTTCTGCTCGCCTGAACTCGATCGCTTACATCTACACCGGTGATACCTTCACGGCTGGTATTCAGGTTGACGAGCTTTCGCGCGCAGATGTGTTTGGCGCTGGTGGTGCCCTTGTCTCGGCTGGCGGTCAGGAAGTCGGCGTAGAAGCTGTGGTTCAGGCCGCTCTCGGCCCGGCAAAGCTTGAAGTTCTCGGTTCTTGGGATTTCGGTGCTGAAGAAGGCGCTGTCCGTGGCATCGGCTCCGTCGATGTTGGTCCGGGCACCTTCTACCTCTCCGGCATCTACTCGTCCGGCGAAAACGCCTACTACAGCTCGGGTGAAGCAACTGTAGCTGTTGCTTACTCCTTCAAGGCAACCGACAAGCTGGAAATCATTCCGGAAGCCCAGTACATCTGGAACACGGAAGTTGATGCCGATGGCGAATTCTTCGGTGACGACGCCTGGGGTGCCGGCGTAACCGTCAACTACGAGATCGTCAAAGACCTCAATGCCAAGATTGCTGTAAACTATATTGAAGTCGGCGATGACGACGACAGCGTTCAGGGTATCGTTCGCCTGCAGCGCAACTTCTAATCCGATTTCTCGGATCAGGTTCGAAAGCCCGGCCATTGCGCCGGGCTTTTTCGTTTCATGCTAGAGCTTCGTGATCTAAATGGAGGCGGCCCGAGGATACCGGCGCCCTCCGGGCCTCTGAACTGAACGCCATACGACCGCCATATCATGCAATCCATGAGCTGAAGCATCCGCTCAAGCGCGGAACTTCTACCGCCGGCCGAACCGCAGGTCCGTGTTGATGTCGGCCTTCTGGCCGAGGCGGGTTTTGTATACCTGGTAATTCTCCATCACCCGCTGCACATAGTTGCGCGTTTCAGGGAAGGGGATGCGCTCGATCCAGTCCACCACCTCATCGATGGATTTGCCGCGTGGATCTCCGTAGCGGGCGATCCATTCCGGCACCCGCTTCGGGCCTGCGTTATAAGCGATGAAGGTCAGGATATAGGAGCCGCCGAAGGCGTCGATCTGCTCGCCGAGATAGTGGGCGCCGAGCGTTGCATTGTAGCCTGGATCGGTGGTGAGCTTTGCGGCGGCGTAGGTCAGCCCGTGGCGTTTGGCGACGCCTTGGGCGGTGCCCGGAAGGATCTGCAGCAGGCCGCGGGCATTGGCAGGCGAGACGGCCGCCGGATTGAAAGCGCTTTCTTGACGCGCGATGGAATAAGCGAGTGCCTTCCCGGAGCCTTCGATATTGGCCGCGGTAGGGATGACGCCGATCGGATAGGCGAGCGCGGCCACGTCGATGCCGCGACCGAAAGCGGTCTTGCCGATCTGCAGGGAAAGGGCGTGATTGTCCTTTGCTTCCGCCCGGGCCGAAAGCATGGCGAGTTCTCCGGGGCTCGTCAGCTCTTCGGCAAGCGCGCGGTAAAGGGCTACGGCGCGCTTGTCGTGGCCAGCGGCTTCGAGCCGGGCGATAGCCTTGACCGCCTCGCGGTTTTCAAAGCTTTCGCGGTTGGCCGCGGTCGGCTGCGGATAGGCGACATTGAGCGTCTTGATGTCGAGCCGGGCTGCTGCGAGTTGTCCGTAGAATGTCCCGGAATAATGAGCCGCCTTTGTGAAGAATTCCTGGGCGCTGCCGGCGGCGCCCTGTTCGGCCGCGCGTCCCAGCCAATACCAGGCCCGCGAAGCGGAGAGCGGTCGGTTCGATGCGTTGAGGATCTTGCGGAAATGGGGCTCCGCCGCTGCCGGGTCGCCAAGCGCTCGCAGCGCGTACCAGCCTGCATGAAACTCCGCGTCGACGACATCGGTGGGGGACGTGGCGACATAGTTCGCGACGAGCTTGTAGGCCAGCTTGAAATCGCCCTGATCGGCAAGCCCGCGGGCAACGATGCGTCGCTCGTTCCACCATTCCGTGGTATCGACGAGTTTCGCTGCGTCGCGCGGCGCTTTTTCCAGAAGCTCGGCCGCCTCGCGGTATTTGTCCTGACGCCGCAGATATTCGACGCGGGCGAAAAGATATGCGGCATCGTCCTTCCACGTTCCTTCGACGGCGGCCAGCAGCGCGCCGGCATTCTTGGCATTGCTGACGACGGCGGACCAGGCGGCGTAGAGGGACTGCGCCTTGGCGAGCTCGCTGAAGCGCTTCGCCTGTGCGGCCCGCCCCTTGTACATCAGATGATCCATCCGCGCCTTGTGGTCGGCGGATGAAAGCAGCGTTGGAAACTCGGCGATGATCTTGTCTTCGATCGGCTTGTCGAGCGGCTCCGTGACCCAGATCTGCCGAAGCGCGCGCGCCGCCTCGTTCGTCCTGCCGGTCGCTGCGAGTGCCCGTGCCAGAATGATCGCGCCTTCCATCGTTTCCGGCCGGGTCGAGCCGAATGCGGCGAGCACGGCGCTTGCCGGCGGGTTTTCCCTGTAGAGGGCGCGTTCGGAATGGGCACGCAGGCCCTTCAGCCCGGGCCAGTCCTTGAGTTCCCGTTGCGCGGCGGCAATTTCGTGCGAGGGAACGCCTGGCGCGCCCGAGGTGGCGATCGCCCAGGTCAGGATATGCCGGTCGAGGGCACTCTCTGAAAGGCCGTTCCGGACCGCGAGCGCCGTTGCCATATCGTTGTCCGCCAGCGCGTCCAGGCCTTGCTTGAGCAGGGTGGCCGGCTGCAGGCGGCCCGTGCGGAGATCGCTGCGCGGGATGGCACCGGTGATGTCGGGCGTCGGCATGGCAGCCGGAACTGGAACGGCCGCCGGGTTCTCGGGCTTCACGAATGACAGCGGCGCGACATTTTCGGGAAGCGATGCGGCAAAGCTGGGCATGCCCGCGCCACCAAGCCCCAGAACGGCGCCCAGGGTGGCAACGGTCAGAACGGACTTGTTCATCCGGTAACTCGCGATAAAGATGTCTAACCCCTATTAGCCGCCGAGCAGATTAACGAAACCTTACCATATTCATGAAAATGCGCGATTTCTTATATGAGATTCCGCGTGAAATCCCGTCTGCTCGCGCTTGTCGCCGCTTTCCCGCCGCTTTATGGTGCGCGACCTTATAGTCACGGATTACGGCAGCAGAATGGAAGGCTGCCGATTGGGAGCTTTTGCATGTTCAAGGGATCAATGCCCGCCCTCGTCACCCCCTTCACCACCGAAGGCGCGGTGGACGAGGCAGCCTTTGCCGCCCATGTGGAATGGCAGATCGGTGAAGGCAGCAGCGGTCTGGTGCCGGTCGGCACCACTGGTGAATCGCCCACTTTGTCGCATGACGAACACAAGCGCGTCGTCGAGCTCTGCGTAGAGGTGGCGAAGAAGCGGGTCCCCGTCATTGCCGGCGCCGGCTCCAACAACACGCGGGAAGCGGTCGAACTTGCGGTGCATGCGGAAAAGGCTGGCGCCGATGCCCTCCTGGTCGTCACGCCTTACTACAACAAGCCGACCCAGAAGGGTCTGATCGCACATTTCTCTGCGATTGCCGAAGCGACGAAGCTGCCGATCATCATCTACAACATTCCGCCGCGCTCGGTGATCGACATGTCGCCGGAGACGATGGGGGCGCTCGTCAAGGCGCACAGGAACATCGTCGGCGTCAAGGATGCGACCGGCAAGATCGAGCGGGTTTCCGAGCAGCGCATCACCTGCGGCAAGGATTTCGTCCAGCTGTCCGGCGAAGACGCGAGTGCGCTCGGCTTCAATGCCCATGGCGGCGTAGGCTGCATTTCGGTGACGGCAAATGTCGCTCCGCGTCTCTGTGCGGAATTCCAGGCCGCAACGCTTGCGGGCGATTATGCCAAGGCGCTCGAATATCAGGACCGACTGATGCCGCTTCACAAGGCGATCTTCATGGAGCCCGGCCTCTGCGGCGCGAAATACGGTCTCCACAAGATCCGCGGCATGAACCGCATGGTCCGTTCGCCGCTCGTCTCGACGCTGGAGCCGGCGACAGAGACGGCGATCGACGCGGCGCTGCGCCATGCGGGCCTCCTGAACTGAGGCAAAGCAGTCGCCGCCGCTTCACATTTCGCCTCCCGCGCATTAGATAGAGTTTGAACCCCGCTCATCGCCCATGGGCGGGGATTTGTTTTCAGATAAAGGGCGGAACGGAAACTCTCCCATGGCACCCAAAGGCAGCCAGCACACGGTAAACAAGATTGTCGCGGAAAACCGCAAGGCCCGCTTCAACTACGAAATCATCGATACCTATGAGGCTGGTCTGGTGCTGACGGGAACCGAGGTGAAGTCGCTGCGCGAGGGCAAGGCGAATATCGCTGAATCCTACGCTTCCGACGAAGGGGAGGAGATCTGGCTGATCAATTCGCACCTGCCGGAATATCTCCAGGCAAACCGCTTCAATCACGAACCGCGCCGTCGCCGCAAGCTTCTGCTCTCCAAGCGCGAGATCAACCGCCTGCGCGCGGCGATCAATCGTGAGGGCATGACGCTCGTACCGCTGAAGATCTATTTCAACGAGAAGGGCAGGGCAAAGCTCGAGCTTGCGCTCGCCAAGGGCAAGAAGCTGCACGACAAGCGCGAGACTGAGAAGGAACGCGATTGGAACCGGCAGAAGTCGCGGCTTCTGAAGGCGAATTGACCGACGCCTGAGCTTGCCTATGCCGTGAACCTTGTCGTTTTCCATCCGTTGGTGGAGATGTGCGAGGTGGATCATGCATTATCGGCACGTCATCCAGGATGCCATCGACCGGCGGAAAGTCATCGAACTGCGCTACAAGGACGTAACCCGCCGGGTGCGGCCGCATATTCTGGGTTATGTCGGCCACGACGAACTGGCGCTGAGCGGCTGGCAGATCTCCGGCACCGGCGCCGGGTGGCGGCTCTTCCATGTGAACGACATCAGCGAGCTTGCCGCGACGGATGAGGGCTTTCACCGAACGGCTCGTGGATATAATCCCAACGATCCGGCCTTTTCCCGCATCATCGACCGCATCTGAGATGGCACGATAGGAACAAAATTCCCTGCGGCCCGTTGGATTTCATCTGTGAGCGAGCGGGCGATGACGCGAAAGAAAATCCTGACCTACGTTACCCTGGTGATCGGCTTCGGCCTGGCTGGATATCTGCTCTATTACACCTTCCGCGAATATTCCCCTTCCGACATCACCGAATCGATAAGGGCAATCCCGACCTTCAACCTGATAACGGCGCTTGCCTTCGCGTTCGGCTCTTACCTCTGTCTGACCGGCTTCGACTGGATCGGCGTGCGGTATGTGAAGAACGATCTCGCCTATCCGAAGATCGCGCTCGCCTCCTTCATCAGCTTGTCGATCGGTCAGAGCGTCGGCCTTTCCGGCTTGAGCAGCGGCGCCTTGCGTTACCGCTATTACGCCCATTGGGGCATGAATACCGAGGATGTCGCCAAGATCGTGCTGCTCTCCGGCGTCACCGTCGGCATTGGCATGATGGTGCTCTCGGGAATAGTCCTGGTCATCAATCCGAAGGATGCGGCGGCCGTATTGCGGCTAGGTGAAAGCGCCGTGGTCGGGATAGGGGTTGCCTGCCTCGTCGCCACGGTGGTTTACCTCGCTCTCGCCGCGTTCCTCCGTACGCCTTTGAAGATTCGCGCCTGGACGTTCCAGATGCCGACCTGGCAGATCGCAGTCGCTCAGGTCGTGATCGGCACCATCAATTTCGCGCTGGTCTCTGCTTGCCTTCGCGAAGTTATGGCCGCAACCGCTGATGTCAGCTACCTGAAGGCAGCAACGGCGTTCGTGCTCGCCAATCTGGCGATCATCATCACCCATGCGCCGGGCGGTCTTGGCGTGCTGGAGGCGACGGTGAGGCACGTCATGGGAGACCAGGCCTCGATCGGCTCTCTCGTCGCCTTCCGGGTGATCTATTTCTTCATCCCGTTTTTCATCGGACTGCCGCTGTCGCTGATCGTCGAAGGCGTCTTCCGCGCCAAGAAGGCAAAACAGTCTTCGACGGAACGGCTTCGGATGAGCGACCCGTCGTCGGTTTGATCGCTTTGGCGACTTGCCCAAGGCGAAATATTCGGCAGGCATAAAAAGGATTTCGCATACATGGCGGCCAGCGCCACGATGTTCGTTCAAACTTTCTTCCATGGCACGCGGGCGGATTTGAAACCCGGCGATCAGATTCTTGTCGGCTATCGGTCAAACTTCATTGCTGATCCGCTGTCCTGGGTTTATTTTTCCGCGACCTTGGACGCCGCGATCTGGGGAGCTGAACTTACAGCGGGCGGCGAGCGGCAACGCATCTACGTCGTGGAGCCAACCGGAACGGTCGAGGATGACCCCAATCTGACGGACAAGAGGTTCCCTGGTAATCCCACATTGTCCTATCGATCCCGCGAACCACTACGCGTCATCGGCGAAGTGACCGGATGGCAGGGGCATTCGCCCGAACAGGTCCAGCAGATGAAGGAGGGGCTCGCCCGCCTCACGGCCGAAGGAGCCAACACGATCATCGACTGACCGTTTTGGCAGAAAGGCGGGTGCTTTGGCGCAGTGAACCGCCGAACGATTGGAGCACCTAGCCAATCCTGACCGCCATCCGTCGCTCGTGTTCGAGAAGCCAGCGCTTCCGCCACAATCCTCCGCCATAACCCGTCAGGCTGCCGTCTGCGCCGAGAACCCGGTGGCAGGGGATGACGATGGCGAGCTGGTTCGCGCCATTGGCGCCTGCCACCGCGCGGGTGGAGGAGGGTAGGCCGAGACCTGCGGCAATCGCACCATAGGTGCGCGACGCGCCGACGGGAATCTCCCGGAGTGCTGCCCAGATTTGCCGCTGGAAAGGCGAGCCATGGCCGGCAATCCTCGTCCGGAAGCCGCGATCCTCGCCCGCGAAATATGCCCCGAGTTCGGCCTCGATCTCGTCGATCGGCGGATGCCGTCCCATCGCGATGCCGCTTCCGGTGAATGTCTGAAGCTTCTTGATTTCCGCAGGCAGCGCTTTGCGTTCGGCGAATTCGAGAAGATGGAGTGCATGCTGGTCGGCGATCGCCATCATCGGGCCGATCGGTGTCTCGATCCAGTCGGCCCTGAGCAGCGCTTTGTCGCGCAGGTTGGCGGGAGCGGCTCCGAAGAGCCTGGTCACGGCGCTGCGGAAACCGCTGCCGGATTCGTAGCCCGCGTCGAGCTGCGCATCGATGACGCTGGCGCCCGACGTCAACGTCTCGGCAGCCTTCCCCATGCGCCTCAGCCGGGCGATCTCCAGGAAGCTCATCCCGAACTGCCGCTTGAAGGCGCGGCGGGCGGTCGAGGGATCGATGCCGAGAGCGGCAACGTCATCCTCGCCCCAGCGGCGGTGCGGCTCCGCGTCGAGCGCCTGAACAAGCCGGGTGACCATCGGATCGGCCTCTCCGAGCTTCAGCATCGGGCGGCAGCGGCTGCAGGGGCGGAAGCCTGCCTCCAGGCACTGGGCGATCGTGTCGTAGAAGGTGGTGTTCTTCCGCTTCGGCTTGCGGGCAGGGCAGGTGAGGCGGCAGAAGATGCCGGTCGTCCTCACCGCTGCCCAGGCAAAACCCTCATAGGCTGCGTCGCGGGCGACCAGCGCATCGTAGAGAATGTCGTCGTTGGGGCGTTCGAAAAGCATGGCACTTTTCTAACCTGGAATTGAAAAAGGCGCCGCCGAAAAACGGGCGCCTATTCCTCTTTTCTGGCTCGCTCAGAGATCGACGTGTTCAGCCGGTTCCGTCGGCCGCGGAGGGCGTTCGGAAGGGTCGCGGCCGACTTCGGCCTTGAGCGTCATCAGGTCGATGAAGTGGTCGGCCTGGCGGCGCAGGTCGTCGGCGATCATCGGCGGCTGCGTCTGCATGGTCGAGACGACCGAAACCTTGCGGCCCCTGCGCTGCAGGGCTTCCACCAGCGTGGTGAAATCGCCGTCGCCGGAAAACAGCACGAGGTGGTCGACGGTTTCGGACTGTTCCATGGCGTCGATCGCCAGTTCGATGTCCATGTTGCCCTTGACCTTCCGGCGCCCCATGGAATCGGTGAATTCCTTGGCAGGCTTGGTGATGACCTTGTAGCCGTTGTAGTCGAGCCAGTCGATCAGCGGACGGATGGAGGAATATTCCTGGTCTTCGATCAGGGCGGTGTAGTAATAGGCCCGGAGGAGATAGCCGCGTTTCTGGAAAGCCTTCAACAGTTTGCGATAGTCTATATCGAAGCCGAGGCTTTTCGAGGCAGCGTAAAGATTGGCGCCGTCAATAAAGAGAGCAATCTTCTCCCTTGGGTCAAACATATGGTCTCCATCCCCTTGTTCTTATAAACCTGCTTGGCAGGCAGAGCTTTGGTCAATATTTTTGAACCAAACCTCCCGAATAATCCACTACATTAAGAACTATTCATATAACTGTCATTTATGGCACGATTCGCAATAATCCAAGCAGCTTGCGGTTGAATCGGGCTGTCGCCCCCAGGAGTCATCGGCGGGGGGAAACGAAGACTGGGTCAGGAAAAACTTGAATTTGCCGTGCAATGGCTGTATCGGGCGTATCAATTCCGAAAATCCATGACCCAAAGGACAGGCAATGGCCCGTGTCACAGTAGAAGATTGCATTGACAAAGTCGATAATCGTTTCGAGCTGGTTCTGCTCGCGAGCCACCGCGCCCGCCAGATTTCCCAGGGTGCTTCGATCACGATCGACCGCGACAATGACAAGAATCCGGTTGTCGCCCTTCGGGAAATCGCCGACGAGACGCTTTCCCCCGACGACCTCAAGGAAGACCTCATCCACTCGTTGCAGAAGCACGTCGAAGTGGACGAGCCGGAGCCCGATCCGGCTTCGCTGATCGCTGCCGGCGGCGTTGCCGTGGCATCCGACCGCGACGAGGACGTGGATCTTCCGGAGACCGTTACTTTCGATCAGATGTCGGAAGAAGAACTGCTCGCCGGCATCGAAGGCCTCGTGCCGCCGGAAAAGAGCGACGATTACTAAGCGAAACATTCGCTTAGCAAGTTTTCGTTCATTCTCTCGCCCTAATCTGCTTGAATGTTTTATGATGGCTGCGCCAATCTTCACGGTTGGCGCGCCATTTTCTTTTCGTCCGGCGCCCATTTGCGGGCACTGAAGCGGTATCGAGGACATTTTTCAGGATGATGCGGCAATACGAGCTCGTGGAGCGGGTTCAGAAGTATAAACCCGACGCCAACGAAGCTCTGCTCAACAAGGCCTATGTCTATGCCATGCAGAAGCATGGCCAGCAGAAGCGCGCCAGCGGCGATCCCTATATTTCCCATCCGCTGGAAGTCGCCGCCATCCTGACCGACATGCATCTCGACGAGTCGACCATCGCCGTCGCGCTTCTGCACGATACCATCGAGGATACCACCGCCACCCGTGCCGAGATCGACGAACTGTTCGGCGAGGATATCGGCCGGCTGGTCGAAGGGCTCACCAAGCTGAAGCGGCTCGACCTGGTGTCGAAGAAGGCGAAGCAGGCGGAAAACCTTCGCAAGCTGCTGCTCGCCATCTCCGACGACGTGCGCGTCCTTCTCGTCAAGCTCGCCGACCGGCTGCACAACATGCGCACGCTCGAGCACATGAAGGCGGAGCAGAAGGCGCGCATTTCGGAAGAGACGATGGACATCTATGCGCCGCTTGCCGGCCGCATGGGTATGCAGGACATGCGCGACGAGCTGGAGGATCTGTCCTTCCGCTACATGAATCCGGAGGCCTACGAGACCGTCACCAAACGGCTCGTGGATCTGGAGGCGCGCAACGAGGGCCTGATCAAGAAGATCGAGGACGAACTGCGCGAGCTGCTGATCGCCAACGGGCTCACCGACACCTATGTCAAGGGGCGGCAGAAGAAGCCCTATTCGGTGTTCCGCAAGATGCAGTCGAAGTCGCTCTCGTTCGAGCAGCTCTCCGACGTGTACGGCTTCCGCATCATCGTCGACAATGTCCCGTCCTGCTACCGCGCGCTCGGCATCGTCCACACCCGATGGCGCGTGGTGCCGGGCCGCTTCAAGGATTATATCTCCAATCCGAAGCAGAACGACTACCGCTCCATCCATACGACGATCGTCGGCCCGTCGCGCCAGCGCATCGAGCTGCAGATCCGCACGCAACTCATGCAGGAGATCGCCGAATACGGTATTGCCGCCCACGCCCTTTACAAGGACGGCAAGGGCGGAGAACTCCTTCCGAGGGAATCGAACGCCTATTCCTGGCTGCGCCATACGATCGAATCGCTTGCCGAAGGCGACAGCCCCGAGGAATTCCTGGAGCATACCAAGCTCGAACTCTTCCAGGATCAGGTCTTCTGTTTCACGCCCAAGGGGAAGCTGATTGCGCTGCCGCGCGGCGCCACCCCGATCGATTTCGCCTATGCGGTGCACACCAATATCGGCGACACCACCGTCGGAGCCAAGATCAACGGCCGGATCATGCCGCTCGTGACCAGGCTCAACAACGGCGACGAAGTGGAAATCATCCGCTCCGGCGTGCAGGTGCCGCCTGCCGCCTGGGAGGAAATCGTCGTCACCGGCAAGGCGCGCTCGGCCATCCGTCGTGCCACCCGCATGGCGATTCGCAAGCAATATGCGGGCCTCGGGCACCGGATCCTGGAGCGCACTTTCGAGCGCACCGGCAAGGTTTTCTCCCGCGAGGCTTTGAAGCCGGCGCTCCATCGGCTGGCATACAAGGATGTCGAGGATGCGATCGCCGCCGTCGGACGCGGCGAGCTCTCCTCGCTCGACGTGCTGCGCGCCGTCTTCCCGGATTACAAGGACGAGCGCGTCACCGTGAAGCCTGCCGATGACGGCTGGTTCAACATGCGCAGCGCCTCCGGCATGATCTTCAAGCTGCCGAACCAGAGGGCCGTCGCGCCGGAGGAAATCGAGGCCGGACTGGATCCGCTGCCGATCCGCGGCCTGTCCGGCAATATGGAAGTCCGGTTCGCGCCAAGCGGCGCTGTACCCGGCGACCGCATCGTCGGCATCATGGAAACGGACAAGGCGATCACCATCTATCCGATCCAGGCTTCTGCCCTGCAGCGTTTCGATGACCAGCCGGAGCGGTGGATCGACGTGCGCTGGGACCTCGACGAGGCGAACAAGTCGCGGTTTTCTGCAAAGATCGAGGTCAACACACTGAACGAGCCCGGCACGCTTGCGACCGTCACTCAGACGATCGCCCGTCTCGACATTAATATCCGCACGCTGGCGATGGGCAGCAACCGCGCCGCCGATTTCTCCGAGATCAGCATGGAGGTCGAGGTCTGGGACCTGCGGCAGCTCAACCAGCTTCTCTTGCAGTTGAAGGAACTCGACTGCGTCGCGAATTTGAAGCGGGTGTATGACTGAGGCGTCCCCGGCTAAGGCTCTCTGCTAGGCATAGGCTCCGGAAATCAGGAGGATGGCTCCGACAGCCATCATCGCCACACCCGGCCAGTTCCTACTGAGGCTCAGGAAACCGACGCCCTGATGTCGGGGTTCCAGGGTCGGCTTCGTGTCGCCCTGGCCGGAACGATGCGGCTCGCTGAGCCGGCGACGAGCCAGGGCTCCACGAAACAGGTACAGCAATCCGGCAACGAACAGGATTGATCCAAAAACAATCGTCGACACCTGAGTCCACCTCCTTTGGACCCCGCCCGACCAGTATAGCGGAAAGACGCGCGAGTGGGGAGTAGGCACGGTTTTGCGGGAGATGTCGAATGTTCGAAGGGTGGCCTTTGCTGCCGGCTCGTTATCCGTTGCCCATTTTTCAATCCGCCCAGCTATCCGCCATGCTTCCGGCGCAAGGCTGATCAGCGGTTCCCGCGTTGGTAAAACGTCAGCGCGCATCTTATATTGCTGCAGTGCAATATGAGAGAGAAAGAAGAAACAATCATGTTTGACTCAGTTCGCAAATTCGCCCGCGCCTTCCGCGTTCCCACAACCCAGGACCGTGAAGTCGCCTATCTGAACGAAGCCCGCGACCGGATCGACCTCGAATACCGTATGCGCCAGATCGACCGCGGCATGTTCCGCAAGTCCGGCTTCTAACAGCCTGCCCGTCGTCCGCGCGGAAAGTGCCGCGCGGTTTGCAGATCTGCGCATCCGCAGACGATGCGCCCGGCATTCGGATCGCTTCCGCAGGAATGCCCAGGCGCGAGCGGCCAACTTTCGCCATCATCTTCGGCTTCGGCTATGGCCGTAAATTGATCCGAAGATTGCCGCGGCGTGAGGGACTGTGTCCCGTGCCGCCGAACGATGATAACACCCGATGCCATTCCGCCGCCGCACCCCGCTCGGATTTCGTGACAGACTGCTTCGCGCAGTTCTGCCGACCAAGGGTTTTCGCCGCAGCCTCGATTATTATCGCCTGAAGGTGATGCGGATCGGCGGATCGCCGCACGCGGTCGCTGCCGGCCTTGCGGTCGGCGTGGTAAGCGCCTGGACGCCGTTTCTCGGGCTTCACATGCTCCTCGCGATCCCGATCGCCTATTTGCTCGGCGGCAGCGTCATCGCCGCGGCGCTCGGCACGACATTCGCCAATCCGATCACCTGTCCCATCATCTGGCCGCTCACCTGGAAGATCGGCGAAGTCATGCTCGGCAACGAAGCCGCCGGCCATGACCGCCTGGATCTCGGCGCGCTTTTCCACCACCTCGACCTGTCGCAGCTCTGGCGGCCGATCCTGGAGCCGATGTTGATCGGCTCGCTGCCGCCGGGGGTTCTCTCGGGGCTTTTCTTCTATGCCGTGACCTATTGGGCTGTGCGCAGCTTCCGCAACCGTCGCCGGCAACGCTTGACGGCGCGGGCCGGAACGCTCAAGTCAGTGTAAAACGCCACCGAGCGCACGAAGGAAGAATTTCATGATCATCGGCATAGGCAGCGACCTGATTGACATCCGTCGAGTCGAAAAATCGATCGAGCGGTTCGGCGAGCGCTTCACCCATCGCTGTTTTACCGAAATCGAGCGCACGAAATCTGACCGCCGCCAGAACCGGGCTGCATCCTATGCCAAGCGTTTCGCCGCCAAGGAGGCCTGTTCCAAGGCGCTCGGCACCGGCATGGCCCAGGGCGTGTTCTGGAGGGACATGGGTGTCGTCAATCTCCCGGGCGGCAAGCCGACCATGGTGCTCACCGGCGGCGCGTCGGAGCGCCTCGCCGAGATGATACCGGCAGGTCACGAACCCATCATCCACATCACCATCACCGATGAATACCCTTACGCCCAGGCCTTCGTGGTCATCGAGGCGAGACCTCTGGCCGGCTGATCTGCCACCCGTTACCCATCAGCCATTGCCGCCGCCCCGTGAAGGGGTTAGAAAGCGGCACTTTGCTGGAAAGAGAAAGAACTTTGAACGTGTCCGAAAAAGCCCAGACCAAGCCGCAGAACAGCCTTTGGGAAAATATCAAGGTCATTATCCAGGCTTTGCTGCTGGCGATGGTGATCCGCACCGTCCTCTTCCAGCCCTTCACCATTCCCTCCGGCTCGATGATGCCGACCCTGCTCGTGGGCGACTATATCTTCGTCAACAAGTTCGCCTACGGTTATTCGAAGTATTCGCTGCCGTTCTCGCCGAGCCTGTTTTCGGGCCGCATCTTCCAGTTCAGCGAGCCTGAGCGCGGCGACGTGATCGTCTTCCGCCTGCCGAGCCATCCGGATGTGGACTACATCAAGCGCCTGATCGGCCTGCCCGGCGACAAGGTGCAGGTCACTGACGGCGTGCTTCTGATCAATGGCAAGCCCGTGCCGAAGCAGGGTGACGGTACCTTCACCTCCGACTACAGCCTCGATCCGGGCACCAATGTGCCGGTCTTCCGCGAGACTCTCGAATCGGGCGTCACCTACGACACGCTTGATCATTCGCCGGTCTCGCGCGGCGACAACACGCAGGAATTCACGGTTCCCGAAGGGCACTACTTCTTCATGGGCGACAACCGCGACAATTCCCTCGACAGCCGCTTCGACGTCGGCATGGTGCCTGCCGAAAATCTGGTCGGCCGCGCCAGCATCATTTTCTTCTCGCTCGGTAACGACACCTCGTTCCGCGAAATCTGGAAATGGCCGACGAACATGCGCTGGGATCGGCTCTTCAAGGTCGTTCGGTGATGAAGGCCAAGGCGCTTTCGGCGGAGGATCGCGGCCAGCTTGAAAAAGTGATCGGCCATGAATTCGCTGACAAGCAATGGCTGGACCGGGCGCTCACCCATGCGAGCACCGGTTCGGCCAAAGGCGCAAATTACGAGCGGCTGGAGTTCCTGGGCGATCGGGTGCTCGGCCTCTGTGTCGCCGAGCTTCTGTTCAAGACCTTCCGGTCGGCGACCGAAGGCGAGCTTTCGGTGAGGCTCAATCAGCTCGTCAGCGCCGAGAGCTGCGCGCATGTGGCCGATGAGCTGGAACTGCACCGCTTCATCCGCACCGGCGCCGACGTCAAGAAGCTCACCGGCAAGCGAATGATGAATGTTCGCGCCGATGTGGTGGAAAGCATGATTGCCGCGCTCTATCTCGATGGGGGGCTTGAAGCCGCGCGCGGCTTCATCCTCAGGTATTGGGAAGGCCGCGCCGCCCGCGCCGACGGTGCGCGGCGCGACGCCAAGACCGAATTGCAGGAATGGGCGCATGCCAGGTTCGGCCTGACGCCTTCCTATCGCGTCGACGACCGGTCGGGGCCGGACCACGATCCGCGCTTCACGGTCACGGTGGAAGTGACGGGAGTGGCGCCGGAAACGGGCGTCGATCGCTCCAAACGCGCTGCCGAACAGGTCGCCGCGACCAAGATGCTCGAACGTGAAGGCGTGTGGCAGAAGCCCGCCGGAGAATGATTGGACAAGATGAGCGAAAACGACAACATCACCGCTGACGAAAAAGAAATCGGCGCGACCCATTCCGGCTTCGTGGCATTGATCGGCCCGACCAATGCCGGCAAATCGACGCTGCTCAACCGGCTCGTCGGCGCCAAGGTTTCGATCGTCAGCCACAAGGTGCAGACGACGCGCGCCATCGTGCGCGGCATCGCCATCCACAACAACGCCCAGATCGTTTTCATGGATACGCCCGGCATCTTCAAGCCGCGCCGCCGGCTCGACCGCGCCATGGTGACATCCGCCTGGGGCGGGGCGAAGGACGCCGACCTGATCCTGCTCCTGATCGACAGCGAACGCGGCATCCGCGGCGATGCCGAAGCGATCCTGGAAGGCCTGAAAGAGGTCCATCAACCGAAGATCCTGGTGCTGAACAAGATCGACCGCGTCCGCCACGAGGATCTCCTTAAGCTTGCCGCTACAGCCAACGAGGCGGTCGCCTTCGAGCGCACCTTCATGGTCTCGGCCACGACCGGTTCCGGCTGCGACGACCTGATGGACTATCTCGCCGAAACCCTGCCGGAAGGTCCCTGGTATTATCCGGAGGATCAGATCTCCGACCTGCCGATGCGTCAGCTCGCTGCCGAAATCACCCGCGAAAAACTGTTCCTGCGCCTGCATCAGGAGCTTCCCTACGCCTCCCACGTCGAGACGGAGAAATGGGAGGAGCGCAAGGACGGTTCGGTCCGCATCGAACAGGTCATCTATGTGGAGCGCGACAGCCAGAAGAAGATCGCCCTCGGCAAGAACGGCGATGCCATCAAGGCGATCTCCACGGCCTCCCGCAAGGAGATTTCCGAAATCCTCGAGCAGCCGGTCCACCTCTTCCTGTTCGTCAAGGTTCGGGAAAACTGGGGTGACGATCCGGAGCGTTTCCGCGAGATGGGGCTGGATTTCCCGAAAAGTTGAGCGGATTTTCGGCGGCTTTCCTGGAACGATTATAAAAAGCTATTGCTAAAGTGCGGGCTGCGCGTCACCCTGTCGCAAACAGCGAGAGGTCCGTGAATGGCTGACATTGGATTCTTCGACGGCAACGCCGAGATGGACGCAATCTGTTCAGTCGGTTTTTATAGTTGGAGCGTCCCGGAAAACAGGGTCTACGGCGATGAGGTCATCGCCGATATATTCTGTGTGCCCCTTGATGACCTGGTGGAAGGCGCGCCGATCGAGCTGGTCATCCGGTATATCGACGAGGGCGACAAGCAGCGGGTCGCCAAGGCGATCCATGACGCGATCATCACCGGCCTGCCTTATCAGGCCGAATATCGCCTTACTCATCCCGATGGTCGCAAGATTTCCGTAACCGCGAACGGCCGTTGCTTGCGGGATGTGGAGGGGGTTCCTTCGATCTACAGCGGCACGGTCACGCTCCGGTCGTCGCTCAACCCGTCGGAGGGCGACCCGCTGGAAAGCCATTGCCGGGCTGCCCTCCGCATCGCCACGAGACGCCGTCATACGCTCGCGGCGCGTTATCTCTCCTCTGCGCTGAATGTGATCGGCGGCAAGAAAGAGTTTTGAGGAGCCCTCACTTCTTCTGCTGCCGGTCCATCAGCGCCTTGACCTCCTGGTAACGCCGGCGGTTCTGCTGCTCCTGCTCGTTGGGGCCATAACATGTGTCGGAAATGCAGAAGCGCAGGAGATTGAACGGCGGCTGCGGCTTGTCGAACTCGCATTCGATCTCGTTGTTGAAATCGGTCGGCTTGGCATCTTCGCGCGTGGAATAGGTAAGCCTTGCGCCCGGTGGGTCGAGTTCCGGGTAGGATTGCACGATGCCGGTCTTGACGTTCGGCACCAGCAGGAAATTCTTGGCGACCGTCACGCAGGCCTGTTCCAGCTGCGGCGATTGGGCGGCGGCGGGAGAGGCAAGGAGAACGGTGGCCGGCAAAGCGGCCAGTGCGGCAAGAAGGACGTTTTTCATAAGGGCTCCCGGGCTTTATGACTTGAGGTCGAAAATTTCGCACAGGAATCCAAATGGAGCCCGATTTGTTCCAGGCAAGACGGCTGAAACCGCAACTTCCCGCAAGAGGGTACGTTCCAGAAACCGATTCAGTCTGAAGCACTTATCGGATAGAACTGAATCACATTGGAAGGATGTTGAAGCGGCACATGCAGTGGCAGGACGAAGGCATCATCATCGGCGTCAAGCGCCACGGCGAGACGAGTGTCATCGCCGAACTGATGACGCGCGAGCGCGGCCGGCATATGGGGCTTGTCCGTTCCGGTCGCTCGCGCGCCATGCAGCCGGTGCTGCAGCCCGGAAACCGGGTGGAGGCGGTCTGGCGTGCGCGTCTCGATGAACATCTCGGCGAGTTCAAACTGGAGCCGGTGCGCCTGAGAGCCGCGAAGCTGATGGAGACGGCGACCGCCGTCTATGGCGTGCAGGCCATGGGCGCGCTGCTGCGGCTGCTGCCCGAGCGGGATCCCCATCCGCATCTCTTCGAGGCGCTGGATATCATACTCGACGCGCTGGACGATCCTGCCGATGCCGGCGAACTCTTCGTGCGCTTCGAACTGGCGGTCCTGAACGATCTCGGCTTCGGCCTCGACCTGACCGAATGCGCCGCCACCGGGATTGCGGAGGATCTCGTCTATGTCTCGCCAAAGACCGGCCGCGCCGTCTCGCGCGCCGCGGGCGCGCCCTATGCCGACCGCATGCTGGCTCTGCCCGGCTTCCTCGGCGACGGCGCGGCGAAGGCGGCGGACCGCGAAAGCATGGCGGCAGCCTTCCGTCTCACCGCCTTTTTCCTGCACCGGCACGTCTATGAGCCCCGAGGCCTGACGGAAAACGCCGCCCGCGACGGTTTCGTGCAGGCGGCGCTGAAAGCCCTGTCCCAGTCAGCCGAGCGACAGGCCGGCTGATCTTCCTTATTCGGCCGGCTGGGCAGCCGGCATCGGCCGGTCGACCGCCTTTTCCTGGATCGGCCAGTGCACGACCGCGGCGAAGATGCCGAGCCCGACGCCCAGCCACCAGACCGGGTCGTAGGAGCCGAAGCGGTCGTAGAGATAGCCCCCCATCCAGACGCCGAGGAACGAGCCGACCTGGTGCGACAGGAAAACGATGCCGCCGAGGAGGCCGAGATGGCGCGTGCCGAACATGATGGCGACAAGCCCGTTGGTCGGCGGCACGGTGGAAAGCCACAGCAGCCCCATGACGATCGCGAAGACGATCACGGTCGTCGGCGTCTGCGGCAGGATGAGGAACGCGGTCACCGCGATCGACCGGCCGATATAGATGTAAGCGAGGAAATAGGGCTTCGAATAGCGCTGGCCGATAAAGCCGGCGCCGAGCGAGCCGATGATGTTGAAGAAGCCGATCAGCGCCATGGCGATCACCGAATAACGCGCATCGATGCCGATATCCCCGAGATAGGCCGGGAAATGGGCGGTGATGAAGGCGACCTGGAAGCCGCAGACGAAGAAGCCGGCCGTGAGCAGCAGGTAGCTCTGATGGCCGAAGGCTTCCTTCAGGGCAGCACTCACCGATTGCTGGAACTGGCTGTGCGACTGGCTTCCCGAGTTTGCATTGCCGCGCAATGGAAAGGCAAGCAGCGGCACGACCAGCATCATGACAGACATATAGACCAGGCTGTCGGACCAGCCGAAATTGCTGATCAGCGCCTGGCTCAGCGGCGCAAACAGAAACATGCCGGCCGAACCGGCCGCCGTGCCGATGCCGAAGGCCATCGAGCGCTGCTCCGGCGTCACGTTGCGCGCAAAGGCGGAAAGGATGACGCTGAAGGAGCCGGCGCCGATCGCCATGCCGATCAGCACGCCGCCGCCGATATGAAGCCAGACGGGCGCGCTGGCATTGGCCATGAGAATGAGGCCGGCGGCATAGAGTACGCCCGACATGGTAAGGACGCGGCCCGTGCCGTATTTGTCGGCGAGCGCGCCGAAGAAGGGCTGGCTGAGGCCCCAGCAGAGGTTCTGGATCGCCATCGCAAGACCGAAGGTCGAGCGGTCCCAGCCGGTATCCTGCAGCATCGGAAGCTGGAAGAAGCCCATGGCCGAGCGCGGGCCGAAGGTCAGCATCGCGATCAGCGCGCCTGCGGTGATGATTAGAGCAGATCCTGTTCAATCCGGGTCATATCCGGCAGCTCTGAAGTAGTTCGCGCATTCTGAGGGTGTGAAGCAGGGAACCAAAGCGCCTACTGCATCCCACAAAGCATCAATCTTTCGCTCTGCC
>NZ_PVBN01000020.1 GCF_002968635.1 Neorhizobium alkalisoli
GGCAGAGCGAAAGATTGATGCTTTGTGGGATGCAGTAGGCGCTTTGGTTCCCTGCTTCACACCCTCAGAATGCGCGAACTACTTCAGAGCTGCCGGATATGACCCGGATTGAACAGGATCTGCTCTAGCTCAGCCGGCGATCTGCTGCCAGGTGTTCTTCTCCAGCGACCGTTCCATCGCGTCGATGATACGCTCGTTGGCAAGGCCGAACTCGAAGTTCGGAAAGCAATCCGGTGCCTTGACGATGCCCTCGATCAAGTCGCGCACCTCGATGACCTTGACGTCGAAGTAGCCAAGGCCGCCGCCGGCGAAATCGAAGCCGAAGAAGGCGGAAAACTGTGGAACCTGACTGCCGGCATAGATAGTCTTGAAGCCGCGGTCGGGCTTCGGATCGTTAAAGCGCGCGATCTTCAGCTCGTTGAACCGCTCGCCGTCCATGATGATCGTGCCTTCCGTGCCCGACACTTCCCAGTAGATGCCGAAGACCTTACCTGCTGCTACGCGCGACGCCTCGATCGTGCCGCCAGCACCGCTTTTGAAGCGAACGAGCGTCTGGATTTGATCCTCGTTTTCCACCACCGCGCGCGATGCGTCGCTGCCGACCTTCGCACCGTAGCCGGAGCCGCCTTGGGCAACCGGCCGCGTGGGAAAGAAGGTCTGCGTCTGCGCCATGACACTGTCGACGTCGCCCATCAGATATTGCGCGACGGAAATCACATGACTACCGAGGTCGCCGAGCGCGCCGGAGCCGGCGTCCTTGCGCGAGCAGCGCCAGGAAAACGGCAGGTCCGGATCGTTGAAGAAGCCCTGGTCGAACCAACCTCGAAACCGCATAGGCACTCCGATGTCGCCCCTGTCGATCAAGTGCTTGGCGAGCAGGGCGGCAGGCGTCTTGATATTGTTGAAGGCGACCATGGTCTTGACGCCCTTGCGCTTTGCGGCGTCGGCCATCTCCTCGGCTTGGGCCAGCGTAACGGAGAGAGGCTTTTCGCAATAGACATGCTTGCCCGCCGCAATCGCTGCGAGCGCCATCTCATGATGCATGGCGTTGGGCGAGGTAATGTCGACTACGTCTACCTCGGGATCCTCGACTAGGTTGCGCCAGTCGCCGGTGCTCTTCTCGAAACCGTAACGGGCAGCGGCGTCGGCCGCCAGTTCCTCGGTGGCATCAGCCAGCAGAAAGAGCCGCGGAATGGCAGGCAGGTCGCGGTAGAGCATGCCCGCGCGACGATAGGCATCGGCATGGGCCTGCCCCATGAATCCGGAGCCGATCAGGCCGACGTTAAGGATTGTCTTGCCCATAATTTTCTCCAATGAAGCTCCTCAAGCAGCAAAGGTGCTGAGGATGTAGTGGAAGGCCGACGTGACGGCCGGTAGCGGCGGAGCGAGCGCGGGATCCTGCTCCGCCTCGACCACTAGCCAGCCCTGATAACCCCTTTGCCGAACAAAGGCTGCAAGCGGAGCGAAGTCGACGATGCCGTCGCCTGGCACAGTGAACATACCCCTGCGCACGCCGGCATTGAAACTGAGGTCGCCGCCGCGGACCTCGGTGATGACCGGCTCGCGCACGTCCTTCAGGTGAATATGGACGATGCGGTCGCCGAAGCGCTCGATCAGCCGGGTGTAGTCGAAGCCGCCTGCGACGGCATGGCCCGTGTCGAGCAGCAGTCCGGTCGCCGATCCAGCCTTGTCGAACAGGGCAGAGACCTCGTCAAATGTTTCCGTCACCATCATGAGGTGATGATGATAGGCGAGCGCCAGCCCGTATTCTCCTGCCAGCCGTGCGCTGAACTCGCTGAGCCGGGCTGCATAGGCCGCGACATCCTCCTTCGGCATCACGCACCGCGCCGACATCGGGGCATCAAGCGGCGCACCCGGCGCCATCATCGCCACCTCGCCATAGACCAGCACCGTTGACCCCATGGCGCGCAGGAGTTCGGCATGGGCCGAAACCGCTGCCATCTCAGCTTCGACACCGCGCTCGGCGAGCTCTCCGGAATGCCAGCCTGAGGCGAGCGCAAGGCCACGGCTGTCCAGGAGCGGCGCCAGCGCCTCGCGGCTGCGTGGCAGCTTACGCCCTAGCTCGACGCCTTGGTAGCCGGCACGGGCGGCATCGTCCAAGCAGGTATCGAGCGTGATGTCGGCGCCGAGATCTTCAAGTACGTCATTGGCCCAAGAAAGCGGACTTACAGCAAGGCGCACCCCATCCGGCAGCACCGCCAGGTTCTCTTTCGTCATGATGTTCCTCCTCGATGAAAGTGAACGCGCTAAGGTCGCCAGTGCGGCCCGATGCGGACAGGCATGCCGCTCTGCATGGAGACAAGCGCTGCCTCGGCGATACGCTGCGCCTCCAGTCCGTCCCTGATGCCGGCAAGCGGCCGGCCTCCGGTTTCTATCAGAGAGACAAAGGCCGCCATCTCATTGCGATAAGCATCGGCGAAGCGCTCGATGAAGTAATTCATCGGAGCGGAGGCGCGAAAGCCATCTGCATCGGCGATGGTCACTCCACGCTGGGGCCGGTTCTCCACATAGAGTACCTCCTTCGAACACAGCACTTCCAGCCGTTGATCATAGCCGAACGGCGCGCGGCGGCAGTTGACCATCTGTACGAACCGACCTGAGACGGAGGTCAGCGTCACCATCGCCGTATCGATGTCGCCTGCTGCGCCGATCTCAGCATCGATGAGACAGTTGCCCACGGCGTAGACGGTGGCAATGTCCTCGCCGAGCAGATAGCGGGCCATGTCGAAATCATGGATGGCCTGATCGCGAAACATGCCGCCGGAGCGCTCGACATAAGCGCGTGAGGGCGGCGCGGGATCGCGGGTGTGCATGACGATGTGCTCAAGAACACCCGCTTCGCCACTGACGATCCGCTCGCGCACAAAACGGAAATCGGGATCATAGCGGCGCTGGAATGCCAAAAGGCAGATAACGCCGGAGGTCTCGACAACGCTGGTGACGGCCTCCACCGTTACGAAATCGAGGCTGACCGGCTTCTCGCAGAAGATCGCCTTGTCGGCGTGAGCCGCCTGAAGGAGCAACTCAGCATGCGTATCGGTCGAGCTGGCAATCACGATCCCGTCGACCGACGCATCGGAGAACACGCTATCGGCCGAGACGATCTCCGCCCCGATCCTTGCCGCAAGGCCGGTCCGCTGCTCGCTCGCGACCGGGTCGACCAGGTACTTTACGCGCACCGAAGGCAAGCTGGCGGCATTCAACGCATGCACATGCCCGATACGACCCGCGCCGAAGACAGCGAGATCTGTCATTGAGTGCCTCCCATTCTCGGCCGGGCGCCGTTTCCGCCTCCATCCCGTTGCCCGCAGATTAGCCGAGTGCTACTGAAGGAGAACGTCAATTTTGAAGAGATTTCTTCAAACGGGGATCGGCTGATGGAAAAACCGACGGCGCGGGATCTGGCTGCTGCGGCAGGGGTATCGCTGTCCACGGTCAATCGGGTTCTCAACAATCGCGGCGGAGTACGCGAGGATAAGGAACGTCGCGTGCTCGAATATGCACGCAAGCTCAAGATCGATCGGGCGCTAAATCAGCGAGCCGCGCGCACCCTTCGCATCGCTGTGTTGCTTCAGTCGCGTGTCAATCCGTTTCACGCTGCGGTGCAGGACAGTTTTGAAGACGCAAACAGGAATTTCCTCCACTATAATCTTCAGTTTCAAGTCCACCACATCGATCCAACGCGACCGGTGGCGACGGTGGCCCTCGTCAATGCACTCTCCTCGCGCTGTGATGCGCTGGTCGTCGTCAGTCCCCAGAACGAGGACATCGCAGCCGCGCTAAGGGCATTCGGCCGGAACGGAAAGCCTGTCATCACGCTGGCAACCGATATTCGTGACGCCGAAAGATACGCTTATGTCGGACCAGACAACAGGAAGGCAGGCCGCGTTGCCGGCGATTTGATGGGGCGCCTGCTTGGCGAGAAAGGGGGTGAGATCATCGTCATCTCCGGCATGCTCAGCATGATTGGCCACGAGGAGCGCGAGATGGGTTTTCGCGCGGTGTTGCGCGAGCGCTATCCCCGGTGCATGGTAGCAGAGGTCCTCGAGAGTATGGAGCGCGGGGAAAGGGCAGGGGACCTCGTCTTTAACGCTTTGAAAGACAACCCGCGTGTTCGAGGCATCTACAATGCTTCCGCTGGCGCGCAGTCGGTCGTCAACGTGATGAAGACGCTTGGGAAAAGCAAAGACGTCGTTTTTATCACACATGAACTGACCGAGGATCGTCAACAATTGATGCGTGAAGGCATGATCGACGCAATCATTGACCAAAATCCGGCACTGGAAGTGCGAACTGCAGTCGAAGCTCTGGCTGCGCATTTTGGGAGAAAAGATGAACGAACGATCCCTCTCATTACTCCTATTCAGATTCATATGATCGAGAACTGTTGACACGCGCTCGCCTCCTTCGACTTCCATTCGCTCGAGAAGGGTTTGTCGCGGGACCTCAACGGTTCGGCAAGGGCGCGATAGAGGGCGTGGCCGGGCCGGAATCGGCCAACAATGCCGGGGCGCAGACCTCCTTCATCCCGATGCTCACGCTGGGCCTGCCCTCGAATTCGGTCATGGCACTGATGATCGGCGCCATGCTGCTTCAGGGCATCCAGCCCGGCCCGTCCGTGATGACAGAGCAGCCTACCCTGTTCTGGGGTCTGATCGCGTCGATGCGGATCGGTAATCTGATGCTGCTCGTGCTGAACCTGCCGATGATCGGCCTGTGGGTGCGAATGATCGCGATCCCTTATCACTTCCTCTTTCCATCGATCATCGCGCTCCGCGCCATCGGCCTTTTCAGTGTTAACAACAGCATCTTCGACGTCTATGCCATGGCTCTGTTCGGCGCGGTGGGATACCTGTTCCGCAAACTCGATGCCGAACCCGCTCCGATGCTGCTCGCCTTCATCTTAGGACCGATGATGGAGGAATTCCTGCGCCGGACATTGTTGTTCTCCAAGGGAGATCCGAGCGTCTTCCTGACCCGGCCGTTGAGTGCTGTCTTGCTCGTAACCGCGTCAGTATTGCTTCTGCTGGTCGCGTCGGCGACAACAGTGCGAGAACGACCGGCACGGTCATGGCGAGGAGACCGACGTTGAATTTGAAGACCAGCGCTCCGACGCGCCATCATCCCGCTTGCCGTTCCCTTTCTCCTGCAGGTGTCAGCGCGATCGGCGTGGTGGCGCCAATCGCGATCTCGACCACCATCGTCGATACCAGCCCATTCTCCACCAATCGCGCTCTTGTCGTTGCCAAAGCGCCCAACGACCGGCGGGAATAGGTGCTGCAGCAGCTTTTGATCTACAGGGCCTTGATCGCCCTCATCGGTCCGATCGTTGCCTGGCTGGTGTTCGTCGTGCCAGGTCTGGTCTGACATGGGCTTCGTTTCCATGAAAATGCGTGCCGAATCCTGTTCGGCACGCAAGCGAGCCGTCTGAGAGGAAACGCAGAGCAGAGATCGGAACGTTCCTTGGCAAAGATGCACTCGAGCTGAGGCTTGCCCCGATCTTGAACGGAGTCTGCATCGTGGCCCTCACGGAGGCGCTTGTCCTGCCACCTTGAAGGTTCAGGACAGGCATCAGGTGAAATCTTCAAACAGGCTCCGAATGTCGCGGGAAGGGTCCTCGATTACGGATCGTGAAGTCCCGAAGAGCGCAGTACGACGGTCCGGTACGCCATACGGGTCCCAAGAGGCGCGTTTTTCTCTTACAAAACCGCAAACCGTCACATGGAGATCATCCACCTCGCAGAGTTCTTCGGAGCAGGGCGAATGACCCCAAACCCAATTGAGGTCGGACACATGGGGCGCAAATCCAGCAAACGGACCGGTCGTCACGCCTCGATCATGCCGGTACATCCAAGTTGGATTTCCTGCCGACGCATGGGCATCCGCGAGACGCACGGACGGGAGGCCGTACTCCTCGGCCGACAAGAGGCGCACGCGTCCCTCCCTCCATGTCAATTCAGGATAGGCGGATCGTAAACGCATATCGATTGCTGTCAGCGTCTCTGGATCCAAATGGCTGAGCTGGTCTCGTCGCCAGGGTTCTTCTGCAATGAGCGCTTGGACGGCTGGAAGGGACTCGTCGCGAGACGTTCCGATCAGCAAGGGAACCGAGGCCCCCCGGCCATCTTTGATCGCAGAGAGTGGGCTCTGTGGTAGAAAATCGCCGCCGTACACGGGACGGAAAGGGAGTTTTCGGATCCCAGAGCGCAAGAACATCGCTTGCCATGTCAGGATTTGCTCCATCGAAGCATCCAAGAGCTGCGAAACGGGGAGGCCTGCAATGTCGATAAATCGCTGAGTGACAGCTTCTGCTTCCACCCGAGACGAGACTGTATCCGCGCCTCCCGAAATGACGATGGCGGCATGGAACAATCCCTGCGCGGCGGGGGCTGCCATCAGGGCCGCCACGTTCTTGCCCCCAGCGGATTCCCCGCCAAGGGTGATCCGAGCGGGATCACCGCCGAAACCGGCAATATTGTCTCTAATCCACTCCAGAGCGGCAAGTTGGTCACGAAGCGCGCAGTTGCCGCTGTCAACATGCTCCGTGCCAAGCTGCTCTCCGAGTTCCAGGAAACCGAACGCGCCAAGCCGATAACCGACTGTCACACATGTGATGCCGGCACGGGCAAACATGCTCCCGTTGTAGACAGGACGGGATGTTCCACCGATCAACTGCGAGCCACCGTGCAGCCACACGAGAACTGGATGAGGTCCGGGCGACCCTGGCGTCCAGACGTTGAGATAGAGGCAGTCCTCGCTCATTGGACGAGACGGCATAGCGTCTGGGTCGCCAGGGTAAAAACCCGGATCAAGCAATTGCGGCGCGATGGATGCGAAGCAGTCAGCCGATCGTACGCCCGCCCAGTGCTCCGGCTTCTCCGGCGGACGAAATCTGGCGTGTCCCATCGGGGCCTTAGCGTAGGGAATGCCTAGGAAGCGTACAACTTCGTCGGTCTGCCGTCCTTCAAGCCTTCCCGTGCCTGTTGTGACAGAGCAAACCGAATCAGGATCTCGCGGAAGATCAATGTGCATGCTGTATCAAAACTCCATCGGCGCTGAAGTCGTAATGGCAGGCGACGGCGTGATCGCCGCCTATCTTACGCAGCCGCGGCACTTCAGCGCGGCAGCGGTCAGTTGCAAAGGCGCAGCGGGTATGAAAGCGGCAACCAGATGGCGGCGCAAGCGGGCTTGGAACGTCCCCTTTCAGCAAGATGCGGGGCTTTTTTTCTTCCACGGTCGGGTTGGGCACAGCGGAAATCAATGCACGTGTATAGGGATGAGCCGCCGCCCCGAATATCTCCCGGCGCGCTCCCTCTTCGACAACATGACCGAGATACATGACCGCAACACGGTGTGTGAGATGCTCAACAATCGCCAGATCATGACTGATAAAGATAAGAGCGAGGCCGGTTTCTTTCTGTATATCGCCGAGCAGATTGACGATTTGCGCTTTGACGGAGACATCCAGCGCGGAAACAGCCTCGTCGCACACGATAACGTCCGGATTCGGCGCCAACGCTCTGGCAATGGCGATACGCTGCCTCTGGCCACCAGAGAACTGGTGAGGGTAGCGGTTTGTGGCATCACGCGGCAAACCGACCATATCAAGAAGAGTTGCTATTTTTGCGTCGATGTCAGCTCTGCTCGCCGCCAGGCCGAAGTTGACCAGTGGCTCCGCGAGAGTTTCCCGGACGCTCATCCGTGGATTGAGGCTCGAAAAAGGATCCTGGAAGACTATCTGCACCCGGGCGCGGAATGCCTTCAGAGCCGCGCCTTGAAGCGTATCTGCCCTTTCGCCATTCAGCAGGAATTCGCCGCCTGTGGGGTCTTGAAGACGAACGATCGTCTTTCCGAGAGTGGATTTCCCACAACCACTTTCTCCAACAATCGAAAGCGTCTCGCCGCGCTTGAGGGACAGGCTCACGTCATCCATGGCATGCACCGTTGCAGTCGGCCTGCCCCAAAAGTCCGGGCGCAGGAAATAATGCTTCTGCAGGTTTCTAAGCTCGAGCACAGGGGTTTCCATCGTCATGCCTGCAGCCTCCGTTCGACGTGATGGCAAGCAACCTTGTGGTCGGGTTCCACCGCTTCAAAGCTCGGGGCGGTATGGCGACAGAGATCCGTGACAAGCGGACAGCGTGACGCGAAGGCGCAACCCGGTATGGATTCGTGTAGGCTCGGCACCTGGCCGGGAATCTCCGTCAGTCGGGACGCGGCATTGTCGTCAAGCGACGAGCCTAGCTTGGCGATTGTTGCGAGTAGACCACGAGTGTAGGGATGAAGGGGGTGCAGGAAGAGGTCCTTCGTGGTGGCTTCCTCGACCGTCCGTCCTGCATACATCACGATTACCCGATCGGCCACATCCGCAACCACCCCGAGATCATGCGTGATCAGAATGATTGCCGTGCCGGTGCGCTTCTGCAGATCCGCCATCAGTTCGAGGACCTGGGCCTGTATCGTCACGTCGAGTGCAGTCGTCGGCTCGTCGGCGATGAGCAGTTTCGGCTCGCAAGCCAGCGCCATCGCGATCATGACTCGTTGGCGCATGCCGCCGGACAGTTGATGCGGATACTCGTCGATCCGTTGTTCGGCAGCAGGTATGTCCACCAGCCGCAACATTTCAATCGCTCGTGCGCGCGCCTGCGCCCGCGAGAGGTGCTGGTGCAGGATCAGCGTTTCGGCAATCTGCCTGCCGATAGTGAGGACCGGATTGAGGGACGTCATGGGCTCCTGAAAGATCATGCCGATCTCATTGCCCCTGATCTTTCGCATCTCGGCTTCGCCAAGCGAAAGAATATCCCGCCCGAGAAACTCGATCCGCCCGCTGCTGCGCGCCCTACCTCCTGCCAAAAGTCGCATGATGGACAGTGACGTCACGGATTTGCCAGACCCGGATTCGCCGACAATTGCTATGGTCTCACCGCTCTCCAGCGTAAACGAGACGTTCTCCACGGCACGAACCGGACCGCGCTCGCCGCGGAAGTGGGTGCGCAATTCGCTGACATTGAGAATGGGCATTTTCTGCTCCTCCTTCAGATTCGGCTCGCAGCACGCGGATCAAGTGCATCGCGCAGGCCATCCCCAAGCAAGTTGACAGCCAGCACGGTCAACGACAGGAAGACTGCCGGGAACAGAATGATGTATGGCTTGATCTGCCAGAGCATTCGGCCCTCATTCATGATGCCGCCCCAGCTGGGGATCGACGGTGGCGTACCAGCGCCAATGAAGGACAACGCGGCTTCGGTGATCATCGCAGCCGAACAGATATAGGTCGCCTGGACCATTATCGGACCGAGCGTGTTCGGCAAGATATGCTTCACAATGATCTTCGGCATGGAGGAACCCGATGCGATCGCACCATCGATATAGGCCTGTTCGCGGATCGAAAGCACAAGCCCGCGTACCAATCGGCTCATCCGCGGAAATTCCGCGATCGAAATCGCCAGGATCACGTTAAAAACCGAACCGCCAACCGCCGCCATGAGCGCAATTGCCAGAAGTATGGGAGGAACTGACATCAAGCCGTCCATCAGACGCATGATCACCATGTCGAGTCTTCTGTAGGCGCCTGCGGCCAGTCCGGTTACAAGCCCTAGAAATGTGGCGCACACGGCCACCGCGAAGCCCACGAGCAGTGAGACGCGCGCGCCATACACGACACGCGAAAAGAGGTCGCGCCCCAGCATGTCGGTTCCGAACCAGAACTCGGCCGTGGGTTCGCGGTTGCGTTTGATGGGAGCGATCTTGTCGGGATCGATCGTTGCGATCCACTGCGCAAAAACGGCAATCAGCACCATCAGAAACAGTATACCTCCTCCCGCGACAATAGTGGGATGGCGGCGAACGAACGTAGCGACCCTGCCGCGCCTCGGTTCCGAAGGGAAAAGATCGCCAGTCGCGATCATATTGGATTTGATCGTCATCAGTAGCGCACCCTTGGATCAAGAACGGTGTAGAGAAGGTCGATTGCCAGATTGATCAGGACGTAGGCGACGCTAAACAGCAGGACGACACCCTGAATGACCGGATAATCGCGCCGTAGAATGGCATCGACGACAAGGCGTCCGACTCCGGGTATCGCAAAGACGGTCTCGGTGACCACGGCGCCACCTATCAGCAGGGCGATGCCGATACCGATGACTGTGACGATCGGAACCGATGCATTCTTCAGGGCGTGGATGAAGAGAACGGGACCTTGACCAAGCCCCTTCGCGCGTGCTGTGCGAATGTAATCCTGCGACAACACGTCGATCATCGAGGTTCGTGTGATGCGTGCGATCAACGCTATATAGACGCAGGAAAGCGCTATTGCCGGAAGGATAAGATTGGCAAGAAAGGGAGCAAAGCCTTCGGCCAGCGGGGTATAGCCTTGAACCGGCAGAAGGTCGAGCCGGATGGCGAACACCCAGCTGAGAAGATAGCCGACGACGAAAACGGGCACGGAGAAACCGAAAACGGCGACCGCCATAACAATCCTGTCGATCCAACGACCCTGATTGGCTGCCGCCAGAACGCCCATCGGAACTGCAATACAGACGGATATGATGACAGTGAGCAGCATCAACGAGAGCGTTGGCTCCAACCGTTGGCCGATGAGAGTCGTGACCGGCAACTGGGAAAAGATTGAGACACCCAGATCGCCGCGCAACGCATGGCCCAGCCAGCCGACGAAGCGAATGTAAAATGGCTGATCCAATCCCAAGGTGACGCGAATGGCATCGATCTCTGTCTGCGAGGCCTGGTCGCCCGCAATCAGCGCGGCGGGGTCGCCCGGTGCGAGATAGAGAAGGCTGAATACGAACAAGGCGATGAACAGCATCACGGGTATTGTGGACAGCAGCCGTCGACATACGAAGGTAAGCATTCGAGACTCCTCGGATCGTGGCTAGAGGTGCACCCTGGGGGTCTGCACCGACCCCCAGGAGGAAGAATGTTACTTCCGCTCGACATTCCAGTAGACGGGAGCAGGGGGCGTGAGGAGTCCCGAGAGATCGTCCCGATAGGTGCGGATCTGATACTGCGTCGCGATCGGAATGTAAGGCACCGTCTCAAGCGCGCGAAGCTGGATCTTCTCGGCAAGCGCTTTGCGCTCATCGAGATTCGTCAGGTCGGCAAAGCTTGCTCGCATCGCCTCGATATCCGCGTCACAAGGCCATCCGAACCAGGCCTTTTCACAGTTCGATCGCAATCCAAGATGGCCGACCGGTTCAAGGAAATCGAGCCCCCCAGGACCGGAAATGAAGATCGACCATCCGCCGGCATCAACCGGCTCCTTGCTTGCACGACGGCTGGTGACGGTTGCCCAGTCCATCGCCTCGACCTTGGTTTTGATGCCGATTTCCTGGAGCAGCTGGTCGGCGACGGTCACAAACGCATGGATGTTGGTATTTTCCGTCGCATCAAGCAGCACCGCCGGGGTGCCGTCGTAGCCGCTTTCGGCAACCATTTTTTTGGCCTTCTCCAGATCCGGAGAAGGGAAACCCGCTTCGGTGTGGTACGGTGAGGAGCAGGTGTAAAAGGACTTACACGCCTTGCCCAACGACGGGTCGCTGATGACCGCCGCAAGGAAATCATCCCCATTTACCGCGTATAGCAATGCCTCGCGCAGCTTCAAATTGTTGAATGGTGGCTGGATGGTGTTGAGACGGATCTGTTGAGCGACGCCGATATCGTCCTGTTTGGCGACCGTCACGCCCTTTGCCTCCTTGGCCAACGGTATCAGATCAGCAGAAACATCCTCATTGATGTCTATCTCACGTTTGCTAAGTGCATCGAGTGCGGTCTGCTGGTCCGGGATGATCACCCATTCGACCCGATCCATTTTTGCAACCTTGCCGCCTGCAAGACCACTCGCCGGTTCGGCGCGCGGCGTGTAGTTTGGATTTCGAGCAAAAGCGAGCTTGGCACCGGGAACCCACTCTTTGGCAAGAAACATGAATGGTCCCGACCCGGTATAGTCGGTAACCGGGGTTGTTGGTGGTGTCGCGTCAGCGACACGGGCCGGCATGATAAAAGGAACCGGCGCGCCCGCTTTCCCAAGAGCGTCGAGCACCAAACCCCAGGGTTTCGACAAGGAAAGGGTGAATGTGTGAACATCGACTTCGGCGAAGGTTGCTCCCTTGGCCATCATCTGCTGACCTAGGCTATCGTTTACGCTCCAGCGCTTCAGTGAAGAAATCACGTCCTTGGATGTGACGGGCGCCCCGTCGCTGAATTTCAGGCCCTCGCGCAGCGTGAAACTATATGTTTTACCGTCGTCGGACGTCGTCCATTTCTCGACCATTTGCGGCTGAATCTTCAGGTCGGCGTCCAAGGCGAACAAGGTGTCGTAGATCATGTAGCCGTAATTGCGCGCCATGGAATCCGATCCAAGCATGGGATCGAGGGCCTTGACGTCGCCCGACGGCTTGATGCGCAGTACAGACTCAGCGGATGCAGCACCTGCAAACGCCACGCTTGCCGCCAGAAGGCTGGCGGCCAAAAGATGTAACTTCATATGTAGTCCTCCCGTTTGAAGTTAATACTGAGCTCCGGCACTGTTCCCGGCAGCGGTATTTTTCACCATTGCAACCTGTGACGATGTTCCTCCACGGCGCAGATACGCAAAGGTCGCAAGAGCCAGGGCCGAAGAAGGCTCCCGACCCAATTCCGATTCAACCAGTCGCAATTCGACATCGTCGGCTCCACCGAACAGCGAGGCGTCTATGCCCTTGCGAATGGCGGCAATACTTTTGCTTCCGAGACCCACGGGCCATCCACCGACCAGGACACGACGGGTCTGGACGATGTTCAGCGCATTGCCGATGGTAAGACCCAAGCGGGCCAGGCGCTCGCCAAGCTCTGCTTCTGCTTTTGCCGCGATGGGAATGCGCTCGGGCCACTTGTCGCCGAGGTCCAGAATAGCGACCTCTTCAACCTTCAGGCACGGCGCAATAGCGGCAGTGGAAAGATAGGTTTCGACGCAACCGAAATTGCCGCAGCGACACTTGGGGCCCTTCGGGTCGAAGACCATATGCCCGATCTCGCAGGGCGTAACCTCGCCGCTCTCAGCAAACTCATCGACGACGGCAGCTGCCACGCCATGGCCGACGAACACATAAAAACTAGGGCTTCCGAGATGGCCGATCCGCATTCGCGTACGGTGGGCAATCGCCCGCGCGGCAATCGAGTTGGCAATCTCGACCGCCACGTCTGGAAATACATGCTCCAGGCTCTTGAGCAAATTCTCCGCATTAAGTGGTATTATCGGGTTCGTGACGCGGCCGGCGCCATATCCGGGGAGGGCGACGGCAATCTGTTCGAGTTGCGTGCCGTATCTGGCGCAGCCGCTGGCCAGCGCGCCTACAGCCTTTGACATGGCGTCTTTTACCACCCGTGGATCCGCGCCATCAACGAGGGTGAGACGCTCGACGAATATCGGCACACCGGTTAACGCCGCCACGCCGACGTGAATGGAATTGTTGGAGACCTCGATCGCGCCGACATGTTTATTT
The DNA here is from genome assembly GCF_002968635.1 of Neorhizobium alkalisoli. Lineage (GTDB taxonomy): Bacteria > Pseudomonadota > Alphaproteobacteria > Rhizobiales > Rhizobiaceae > Neorhizobium > Neorhizobium alkalisoli. The sequence goes on from NZ_PVBN01000020.1 coordinate 13,515, forward strand.
TTACTTAGTGTAAAAAATGCACTCGGCCCTCCTTGGTAGGGCGCAGTATGGCGCGACTCGGCGATCACGTCTTCCGACTTCAGTTCGGCAACGATCCGGGAGATGCTTGCGTCAGTTAGCGCGAGATCCACGGCCAAATTCGGCCTATATGTACCACCATTGCACCAAATATAGTTGAGGATGGCCGCACGGGTTTCGCGTCGACTACGGTTCGGCTTCAACGTATCTCCTCCCTAGAGACGTCTCATTTTTACATAGTGTAAAAATGAGATAATCGTAAACGGAACCGACTGTCAACTGTGTTATCGCACCGGCCTAGCTAGTCAGTCCGGGCACTGGCGGAAAAGTCGGAAAGCTTCTAATAACGCGGCTGATCGGGTGGGTGAGGTTCCCCAGGATCTCTCCGCAGGCATCCCGATCCTTCCTCGTCGCCGTCGGGGGAAGAAATTTCACACCAGCAGAACACCCACGCCAGACGCCTCCTGAGGGGGCGGCATCATCTCGGAACAAGGGGGCGACTATTTTTCGGAATGGGGGGCGGATTGCCTCGGAATTTGCATGCTACACTCCAGAAGTAGCGAAAACAGAGGGGCCAGGAACAACGAGGGCAGGAGACGGACGACGAGCGAACGGACTCACTATATCGCCGTGATCGCCGGCGACTGTATCGCATGGAAATCATGCTTGAGGGACCCAGTGTACTGAAAGCGAAGTCACATCAACCACGGCTTCCGGCTCAAGCAGAAATGGCAGGGGCGATCACTGATCGTTGCAGTAGGGTGCGCCTCAAATCGTCCAACTCGACGGGTGATTAAACAAGCCCTCATGGCACTCAAATTGCTACGGTGGTTATGCATTTCGCGCATACCACTCCGCAAAGTTGGTATTTTCCTAACAGATGCAGACCTGCGATAGTCTTTAGAACAATTGGCATCTAGCCGCATAATGGGAACAAGGTTTTTGCGAGATTGCGGGCACTCTGTGCTCCTGCCTACGCAAGAAGTACTAATCTAAACTGAAGGAGGATCCTATGAAGCATGTCACTCACCGCGTCATCCTGAAAGGGATTGCAATACTTTCTAGCGCCGTCTGTCTGTTGACGGTGACTGGGGTTGTTGCGAAGGCCGATGATCAACTGACCGAAATCATCAAGCGCGGAACCCTGCGCGTTGGTGTTCAAGGTGCCTTTAAACCATGGTCTTTCCCGCAGACAGATGGGACGATGACAGGCATCGAAGTGGATCTCGCTGGGGATGTGGCTGCGAAGCTCGGTGTGAAGCTGGAGCCGATCATCATCACATCGGCAAACCGTATCCAGTTCTTAGAGCAAGGTAAGGTCGATCTTCTTATCGCCGGGATGTACGACACGGCCGAGCGACGCAAGATCGTCGGGATCATCGAGCCATCATATTGGGCGTCCGGACCTACGTTGATGGCCAAAAAAGGCGTAATTAAAGATTGGAAGGGGATTGAGGGCAAGCCTGTCTGCGCCAAGCAGGGTGTCGTCTATAACAAGAGAGTCGAACAGGAATACAAGGCACGCATCGTCGCGTTCACAGGTAACTCTGAAGGCAAAGAAGCCCTGCGTTCGGGGAAATGTGTCGCATGGCTCTATGACGATGTCGGCATCCTGGCCGACCTCGAACTACCTGAGTGGGCCGACTACGAGATGCCTGTCCCTGTACTTTACAACAACCCATGGGGCGCTGCTGTTCCGATCGATCAGATAGACAAACCGTGGGGCGTCTTTATGTCGGGGATCGCGTATCGCTGGCAGGCGGCGGGGAAACTTCTCGAGCTCGAAAAGGCCTATAAGCTGAAGCCGTCTGACTGGTTCAGCCAGCAAAACGCCAAGCACGCCTGGGATAAATCATATCTTGGTGGGCAATAGGTTTCGTGCACCTTAAGCTCAAGGGCTGGACCGTCGATCGGAGGTGGGTATGGAAAACGCCATCAGTGATTTTTTTAAAGAGCTCGACGAGAAAGTCGGGCTGAATTTCAACATCTTCTATGATCAGTACGAATTCAGCCGTTTCTTGAATGGTGCCGCTAACTCGCTGGAGCTCATGTTTTGGGTGATTAGCGTTTCGATCGGATTGGGAATCATCGGTGCCTCTGCCCAATCGATCGGGCCCCGATGGCTCAAGAACATAATTGGCGCATATGTTCAAATTTTCAGAAACACGCCGCCGATGGTCCAGCTCCTGTTCTTTTACTTTGGTTTGGGCAACCTTACACCTCAGGTTGATATGGGCGGCTACACTGAGCCGCTCATCTCCTCATTCACATGGGCCGTGATCGCCCTTGGCATATTTGGCGGGGCCTATAACGTCGAGATCTTTCGATCCGGTATTGATGCTGTTCCTAAACAGACCAGAGAAGCGTGCGAAAGCCTCTGCCTGTCGAAAATGCAAACGAACGTTCACGTCATTCTCCCGCTGGCGCTCAGGATAAGCCTCCCCGCCCTCGCAGCGAATGTCGTGAGCTTGGCGAAAACCACCTCGCTTGCTTATGTCATATCCGTCCCTGAAATGACCTACGTTCTTAACCAGGTCTGGTCGGACAGTATGAACGTGCCGGAGATGATCCTTGTCCTGTTCCTCTTCTATGTCGTTGTCGTTGCAGCGATCGGGGCCATCTTCACGTTTATCGAAAAGCGCACGAGCATACCGGGATTTGGCCAATGACGGAGCCTCGTATGACCCAGGCGGAAACGATGCGTGAAGCGCGCTCCACTTCGTTCAATTTACGTCAAGCGGTGTGGATTGCCGTAATCGCGGTGTCGCTATTTTTGGTTATCAATGTCGTCAACAACCAGAACCATGCAGGCTCTGACGGATCTGCGACAGCGGTGCTACTCAGGTGGATGCCCTATATTCTCGAAGGTTTTGGACTGAACCTTGTGATGAGCTGTCTTGCGATGGTGTTAGCGACCCTTTTTGGCGTCCCACTTGGAATTGCCCAACAAAGTCAGTCCGCGTTTGTCCGCCTTCCCGCTCAGGCCGTAACGCATCTGTTTCGTAATGCCCCGTGGCTCGTCGTGCTCTTCAGCGTCATGTACCTGATCCCTGCCAACGGAAACTTTCTTGGGCAGCACGTGGAAATACCGGACTGGATCAAAGCCACCTTCGCATTTTCGTTGCCTGTTATGGGGAATATCAGCGAAATTGTCCGCGGCGCGATCAGATCCATCCCGACTGGCCAGTGGGAATCGGCATCCGGCTTAGCTCTGAGCAGACGTCAGACGATGATCCATATCATTCTCCCCCAGTGTGTGAAGCGCTCCATTCCATCGTGGATGAACTGGTACGCCTTGCTGACGTTGTCGACACCAATGGCGGCGATCCTTGGGGTCCGCGAGGCGGTTGGAAGCGCACAGGCGGCAATGGAAGCAGGCGGCGGACGCCCAGACTTCTTGATCCCGTTCTATCTTTTCCTCTTGTGTCTCTTCTTCCTTTACATCTATCCGATTGCCCGGCTCACAAAGAAATTGGAGCGAAAGTATGCTGTCGTCTGAACAAGATCGAGCAATCCCACTGAACGGCCAGCAACACGAACCCATCGTCAGCATCCGCGATGTGAGGAAGCGTTACGGCTCGTTGGAGGTCTTGAAAGGTGTGAGCTTCGATATACGCCGCGGCGAAGTCGTCTGCATCATTGGACCTTCAGGTTCAGGCAAATCGACGCTTATCCGCTGCATAAACGGACTGAGTGACATCCAGCACGGTTCGATCATCGTGGACGGAATCGAAGTTCGTGATCCGCGTCTCGACGTCATAGCACTGCGAAGGAAGGTCGGCATTGTTTTCCAACAGTACAACCTCTTTCCACACAAGACCGTTTTGCAAAACGTCATGTTGGCCCCTCGCTTAGTGCTTAAAGAATCGAAGGACGTGGTCGAGCAACGGGCTCGCCAGCTGATTAGTAAAGTCAAGCTTGATGGCAAAGAAAACGTCTATCCAGGTGAACTTTCGGGCGGCCAACAGCAGAGAGTCGCAATCGCCCGTAGCTTGGCCATGCGTCCCGACATCATGTTGTTCGACGAAGTAACCGCCGCCTTGGATCCGGAAACGGTGAAGGAAGTACTCGCTACCATCAAGGAATTAGCTCAGGACGGTATGACATGTATACTTGTCACGCACGAAATGGGTTTCGCGCGCGAAGTCGCCGACCACATCTATTTCACTGACGGGGGCGTGATTGTCGAAGACGGCCCACCGTCCGAAATCTTCGGCAATGCACGAGATCCCAGGACCCGGCGCTTTCTCAGCCAAGTCCTCTGATCTGTTCCGCTGAAAATTAAATCAAAGGTAGCCTCACGCGCCATTGCGGGCGCCGTGGGATAGCTTTGTCAACTTGGATCGACTCGATATGAACATGATAAATCCCAGTGCACCGCAGAAAGACTCGCTTCTCCAGCCGCTGCAGATCAAACATCTCACTTTACGCAACCGCATCATGAGCACGAGTCACGCCTGTGGCCTGGAGCAACACGGCATGCCGGCTGAGGCATATCAACTCTACCACATAGAAAAGGCCAAGGGCGGTATTGCTCTCTCCATGTTTGGTGGATCCTCGAACGTCGATCGCGATTCACCGAATATTTTCCGTCAATTGAATGTCGGAAAAGATGAGATAATACCATATTTTCAGCAGTTTAGCGAAAGAATGCATGCAGAGGGCGCAGCTCTGATGTGCCAGATAACCCATCTTGGACGACGTGGAGATCCTTATGCCGGCGATCATCTTTCCACAATTGCGCCCTCCGTCATCCGCGAAACATTGCATCGCAGTATCCCCAAGGAGATGGACGAGGACGATATCCGCCGTGTGGTTCAAGCTTTCGCGGATGCAGCGCGGCGCTGCAAGGAGGGCGGGCTTGACGGCATCGAAACTTTGGCGGGCGGGCACCTGATCGGTCAGTTTCTTTCACCTTTAACCAACCGACGGACAGACGGGTTTGGCGGTAGCCTCAGAAATCGCTGCACATTTGCTTTGTTGGTACACGAGGCCATCCGCAAAGCTGTCGGCGACGACTTCATTGTGGGTATCCGCCTCAGCGTAGACGAGGGGCTATCGGGAGGTCTCGGCTTTGAGGAGAGTGTAGAAATAGCGCGGATCCTTGAAAGTGAGACGTCAGTGGATTTCTTCAACGCCGTTTACGGATCCATGGACACAGCGCGAAGCCTCACAGTTGAAAACATGCCCATCATGGGGTCTGCGTTCGCCCCATGGGTTGAGCCGATTGGTCGCTTCAAAGCCGAGGTTCGCCTGCCTGTCTTCCATGCAGCGCGTCTGGCAGATGTCGCATCAGCTAGGTATGCCTTAACTGAAGGCAAGATCGATATGGCGGCAATGACGCGCGCGCACATCGCCGATCCCTATCTGGTGGAAAAAATCAAATCCGGCAGAGAAAATGAGATCCGTCCCTGTGTCGGAGCCTCACATTGCCAATCCTCCCAAAGGCCCTCCTGCTTGCACAATCCAGTCACCGGGAGGGAAGGAATACTTCGCCACAAGATTGAGAGGACGACTGGATCGGTCAAAAACGTTGTTGTCGTCGGTGGAGGGCCAGCCGGCCTGGAAGCTGCAAGGATTAGCGCCGAGAGAGGACATCGAGTCAGTCTGTTTGAAGCGGCCTCACAGCTTGGTGGGCAGGTCCGTCTCGGCGCAAACGGTTCTTGGCGGCGCGATCTTATCGGGATCATCGAATGGCGAGTATCCGAGCTCGAGCGGCTCGGGGTCTCGGTTCAGACGGATGCCTATATGGATCAGTCAGATGTCGAGCAACTCAACCCTGACATCGTGATCATCGCCACCGGAGGACTTCCGAACATCGATCTCGATCACGGAAGCGAGTTCTGTCTGACCGCGTGGGACGTAATCTCGGGCCATGCTTCGGTTTCGGGCACAGCACTCATTTTTGATGGAACGGGTAGGCACGTGGCTCCCTTGGCCGCAGAAAAACTGGCAAAACAGGGAGTGAAAATCATCTATCACTCCATTGACGGTCAGCTCGCCGAGGAAACGACCTATCTTGAGCAGTTCAAGTGGAAGAAGCGGTTCCTGGAACTGGGAATCACCCCGGCATTCGACTCCCGCCTTGCGGGAATCCAGCGCAGTGGAAATCACTTGACTGCAGTCCTTTTCAACGAACTTACGGCAACGGAATCGTCTATTGTGATCGACTGCGCCATCGTTGAGCAGGGAACTATCCCTGTCCCTGACCTTTTCGAAGGGCTTCGCGTCAACTCCCTGAATAACGGTGTTGTCGACATTGAGGCGCTGGTCGAGCAGCGGCAGCAGCCCTCTCACGACAAAGCAGGCCTGCTAATCTACCGCATAGGCGATGCTGTCTCCAGCCGAAACATCAATTCGGCCATATACGACGCCTATCGCATATGCAGTGTAATCTAGAACAGGGCGGATCGCCCGCGTGCCTCTATAATCACTTTTGCAATCGTGAAGGGCGCTATGCGTAGAGCGTCCTACCTCCGAGCTGTGTTGTAACGAGGCAGCCGACCTTCTATCAATGAGCCAAGGAAGACGGCAGTCCTGCGATTGTGGTCCAACGGCATCCGGAAAGGTAGGCTCGGCATGGATTATAGGAGCGCGATGAACCTAGGTTCATTTGCAGCGTTTCGGGCGGTCATGCTTGCCGGTACAGTGAGCGGCGCGGCACAAATCCTTGGCCGGAGCCAACCGGCAGTCAGTCGTTTGCTCGACAAGCTCGAACATGATCTCGGTGTACAACTTTTCGAAAGACGAAAAGGCTTGATCGTCCCCACTGCGAAAGCACGTGCTCTCATGACGGAGATCGAGCGAGCATACCTGTCGATGGACTCGCTCAGAAATTCCGCTCTGCGTCTCTCCAAGGTCCAAAAGCCTCAAATCACAATAGCTTCGATGGCAGCTCTAGGCCTCGAATTTGTACCTTATGCCTTGGCTGAGTTCCGAAATGATTGGCCCGAGGTCGAAGTCTCATTAACCGTAAGAACTTCAGCTCGCGTAGAGGAATATGCGGCGGCCCAGCAAGTGGATTTTGGCTTCGTTGAAATGCCGTATCATACATCGGGCCTGAAGGTCGAAATCTTCAGCACAGCCCCTTATGTCGTTGCTGTTCCTGCCACACATAAGTATGCCTCGCGCAGCAGTCTTGGTCTCATGGACCTAGCCGATACAGACTTCATTTCCTATTCGAACTATGCACCGGTCCGCCAATTACTCGATCATTCGTCACAAACAGCTGGAGTCGAGGCAAATTATGTTTATGAGGTCAATTTGTCTTATCCTGCCTTGTCGATGGTAAGACGAGGTTTAGGGATTGCAATCATCGATCCCTTTACTGCTATGCTCTGTGAATTTGGCGATGTGAAATTCGTCGCGCTGAAACCGTCGATCCCGTTTCGCGTCTCCTTGCTACGTCCAGAAACCCGGAAGTCGAACCCGGCAATGGACGCCTTAATCGACCGTATGTGGCAGTTGAAGGACAAGCTTCTGACCTCTTTGCCCACCTAAGGCGGTATAAGTATCGCGCATAACGAAGGCCGCTCTTTCAATTTCGAGTTGGGCGACTGGCTAGGTATTCTTTGTTCGCAACAGTTTCCGCTAAGTGATTGGGAGATCGAAGAATGTCGTACGTGACCGCAAAAATTCGAGCAACAAAAGTCTATCACGGCTACGACAGCGAAAGAGAGCTTATCATAGACGACCTTCCTCAGTCGGACTTCGTAGAAAAGCTGATCAAAATCGAGCGAATCCTCTCCGTCACGGAACAGTATATCTTTATCGAGTGCCCACATGACACGGTTCAGACCTGGGAATACGAAGGATCGTTGGCGGACATCAAAGAGCGCATGCGGGCCGCAGGTGTTTCCCTCCAGTAAGCAAAAGCTTTGCAGAAAATCGCTGGTAAGACTTTGAGGAAGGACCCCATGAAGATCCTGGTGCCCGTGAAGCGGGTTGTTGATTACAATGTAAAGATCCGCGTAAGGCCGGATGGCACGGGCGTAGAGCTTGCCAACGTCAAGATGTCGATGAACCCGTTCGACGAAATCTCGGTGGAAGAGGCGCTGCGGCTGAAGGAAGCCGGCAAGGCTGCGGAAGTGGTCGTCGTGTCGATCGGTCCGGCCAAGGCCGAAGAGACGCTGAGGACGGCGCTCGCCATAGGTGCCGATCGCGCCATCCTGGTCGAGACCGACGAGACGCTCGAGCCGCTTGCCGTTGCCAAGATCCTCAAGGGCGTGGCAGACGCCGAACAGCCGGGCCTGATCATCGCAATCACATCGTCTCCGGCTAATGCCTCCAGTGTGTGGATAAAGGCAGGCAGCGTGGCGGCGCGCCGATCGGGAGGCAGACGCGCGACCGCTTGTGCCTTTGCGGCGGCCGCGAAGCACGCCAAAGCCGAAACTTTGCCCGGCGGCAGCCGATCGGTCGAGGGAAGCTCGCTGGTGATGGCGCGAATCTCTGCCAAACGTGCAAGCGCGCGGCTGATCTCGCGGCCGCACTGTATATAGGGGCCGTCCCGCAGACGATCGAGCGGGCTCCGCCTTACGCTCTCCGCGACCACCACAAGGTTGTCGAGGCGTGCACGCTGATCGGGCGTGACTGCCTCGATCAGCAGGCGATGCAGACGTGCGTTCGCACGGGTCCGCACCTTTGCCACGGGGCGTTCGAGAACAGACAGGCCTGGAAGCAGTACCTTGGCCTCAAGCAACCAGGCGACCGCGCGGTCAAATATAGCTGAAGGTGGGTCCGATCCTATCCAACACAGGGCATATAGGAAGCGGTTGAGCCGGAAGCCGACGCCGCGATCGGTATAGGTTCTGTAGTCATAACGCTGGCGAATTCGGGAGCATGTCGCCAGCGCCCCTCGCTTCGGGCATATTCGGCGATAAGCTCCTCATGACCGGGGAGCGAAAGCTGGCGGGCCGTGAAGCGCAGGGCGGTGTCAGGCACCTCTCTCGGATCTTCGAGAAAAATCCCGAGCATGCGTAGCGATCCGAGCTGAACGGCGACACCCAGGCGATTGTGATTACCGCGGTGCGTGGCGACGAATGCGCGATGAACGTCATCGAGATGAAAATAGCGGGCCAGTTGATCCGGCGTCGGCTCTCCAGTGAATCGGCCATATTCCCTGGCCTGGCTTTCGGTCAGGAAACCAACCGGCATAGTCTTTAGACCCGTAGAGCAGTATCGCGCTTGGTACGACGCTTGGCGAGGAGCTCGTTGGCCCGTTCGCGCGGCTTTCCTTTCGCATCGACATAGGCGTAAAGCGTTGACAACGACATGCCGAGCTGGGCGGCGACATCGCGCGCAGCATTGTCCTGGTCGGCCATCATCGCCATTACCCGCTTTGAGTTTCTGCAGAGTCATCACACGCGGGCGTCCACCAGCTCGACCACGCGCGCGGGCCGCCGCCAGTCCCGCCATGGTGCGTTCGTATATGAGATCACGTTCGAACTCCGCCAGCGTCGCAAAGATACCGAAGACCAGCCTGCCGGTCGGGGTGGTGGTGTCCACGTCGCCGGTTAGCACCTTGAGCCCGATCCCGCGCTTCTGTAGATCGCTCACCAGACCGACCACATGCGGAGCGAGCGGCCGATGCGATCGAGCTTCCATACCACGAGCGTGTCACCGTCCCGAGCGACGTCGAGCGCCTTTGCCAGACCAGGCCGCTCAGTCACTCGACCGGAGCACACGTCGTCATAGACCCGCCCACATCCGGCACGCTCCAGGCCGTCGCGCTGAAGATCAAGATTTTGCTCGCTGGTTGAAACGCGCATGTAGCCAATTATCATATCCATTCCCCGCTTCCGTATTAACTCAGACGCAGGGGGAGTTTATCGGCTATAGGTTTCTGCACGGGTATTTATGAAATTCGGCGGCTTTTCCAACGGCTTTGCGATTGACTCCACATCAACATATCAAACCGGGGTTTGTTGCTAGGTCTAATCGGCCGCTTCCGACCCATATCGGTTATTCGAAATCAGGCATAGCGTATGGCGATGAGCCCAATGGAGAAGTGCATGACGAAGTCGAATCTGGCAATGGGCGCCTTCAATGAGCCGGAGATCGTCTCTATCGAGCAAGACGCGCGCCTTGTGGTGCTGGCGCGGACTTTGGACACGAAGTCGGTAGACGCCAAGGAGACCCTTGAACAGGCGGCGAGCGAATGGAGCCGTTTTGGCGATACGTGCCTTGGTCGTGCCCTCTATCGCCATCATTCGATCTTCAAGAGCCAATCTGATGCGCCTATTTGGAGCCATGCCGAGTTTGTCTATTTTCGAGATATTGTTCCGAACGAAGTAGTTGATCAGCTTGTCACTTCTCGGCTGCCGTCGGACGTGCATCTGCTGCGAGCTGAAATCCTTGTTACGACACCCGCGTCGTTTGTCTTTCCACGAGGTTGGGCTGGGTCAGCTCATCGCCCGGATCGAAAGCCATCACTTGAATACATCGATGTCGACCCGGCCTTTCTCAGTGAATATAGAGAGATCATGAGGCGTTACATTGGACCAGCCGCGTCGAAGCTCGTCGCTGTTGGAAAGCTCGGCACTTTCAGGACCATGGAGACGGCCGCTGTTCTATTCCAAGACCCTTCTCTGGGTACGAAGTGGAACCAGGTTCACCTGAGTGAAGTGGACGCCGAGAACTTTCAAGGGTTCGGACAGGAATTCGACGCGGCTCTTCGCGAGATTTCGACGGATGGTGGTTTTGCCGGCGTGTTCGCTGGGCTCGACCGAATGCGTACCATCCCTCGCTGGACCTTGAACGATCCGGTGCTGGAGCTGGACACTGCGGTTGGTGAATGGATAGCGGCAATGGGATAAAGATAAAGGTCAGCTTCCACCTCGATTGGACCTTATAGGCCCGAGCGTCTCGAGGATTGACGAATGGCTTATGTAGTTTTTCTGTGCCGTTGCTACTCAGACCCCGATAGCTGTGACGCGGATCAAGCACCGGCACATAGCGTGAGAAGGTGTCGACCACCGTCAGAACCCGCAATTTCTTGCCGGTGGCCAGTTGATCGTGCACGAAGTCCATCGCCCACACATCGTTTGGACCAACCGCCATCTGACGATCTTCCCGAAGCTTCGCCCTGACCCTGCGCTTCGGAGTCTTGTTCCGCAACTGCAGGCCCAAGTCCCTGTAGATGCGATAGGTTCGCTTGATGTTGGTGCCCCAACCCTCGCGTTCGAGCAACACGTGCACACGGCGGTAGCCGTAGCGATGGGGCATTCCGTCCGCATCATCCCGGCGCAATTCGTGAAGCCGTATGTAAAGTCGAACAAGAATGACATCATCGATGCTGCGGCGATTGCAGAAGCTGCAACGCGACCGACGATGCGCTTCGTTGGCATTAAGCAAGCTGATCAGGTCGATCTTCAGATGTTGCATAGAGTGCGGAGCCGCCTTGTATCGGCTCGAACCAACCTGATTTGCCAAATGCGCGCCTATTGCCTGGAGCACGGTATCGCTATGCGGCAAGGCGCTGGCGTATTTAAACTCGATATCTGTCGTGTCCTTGATGATCCCGAGAATGATCTCACAGTCACGGCACGCGGCATTTTGCGTGATCTGCACGAAGATCTTCAGCGGCTCGAAGCCCGCATCCGCCAGGTCTCGAATGAGATCGAGAACATTGCAGACGCCGACGAGCGCGCAAGACGGCTAATGTCGATCCCCGGAATCGGCCCACTGGGCGCAACGGCAATCCTCTCGGCGATCGGGGATCCTACCCGTTTCGCAAAGGCGCGTGATATCGCCGCCTGGCTAGGACTAGTTCCACGCCAATACTCGACCGGAGGAAAGCAGAATCTTCTGGGCATCAGCAAGCGCGGAAACAATTATCTTCGACGCCTGATTATTCACGGTGCGAGATCGTGCTTGATGCACCTTGATCGCAGCAAGGACCGTCTTGGGATATGGATCGACGAGCTCCGATCGCGAATGCATGTCAATAAAGTAACGGTCGCTTTGGCCGCGAAGCTGGCACGCATCGTCTGGGTCGTGCTCACAAGGCCGGGGGCGACGTACATGCGTCAGCCAGCAGCTTAACACTGATCCCGCCTTTCCAGCCTTCGATGGCTGGACAGATTGCGAGGTTCGAGGGTGATGACGAAACAGTTGATCGGCGTTCTGTAAATCCTGGTCGAAAGCGGGCCGCGTGCCCGAAGAAGCTATTTGGAAACAGAATGTGCGGATCTCATCAGGGCCTGGCTGCAACAGCAGTCCACTCGCGAGAGGCCGTATACATTTATGCAAACTGCAGTCGTCAGAGCCTAATCCTTGCAATGGCAGGGCGGACCATACATTTCGCCGAATGACATCCTGCAGCATCTCGCGGTCCAGCGTCAGATCCGCGACGATTTTCTTCAATCGCGCGTTCTCGTCCTCGAGCTGCTTCAGCTTCTTCATCTCCGGCGGCAACATGCCGGCATATTTTTTCTTCCAATTGAAGTAGGTCGCCTGGCTGATCCCCGCCTTGCGGCAGATCTCGGCAACCGACACACCTTCATCACCCTGCTTCAGAATGAACGCCTTCTGGGCGTCCGAAAACTGCGATGCCTTCATCGGCTTCCGTTCCTTTCCCAGCCAGGAAAATCCACCGGAAAACTCTAATCAAAAACGGTCCAGTTTGAAGGGTTCAGATCATTTCGCTCATCCTGTCCCTATACTTGGAGCAGGGGGCCCTCGTCATGCGCGAACGCTAGATGTGGTTAATACCTGAGCGAACGGGATAAGCCATTAAGTTGAATGACGCGTGGATGCTTCTGCGAGATCTTGCCTTTTGATGATGCGAGAGGCCGACGATGCGCAAATCTGTCCCGGCACAGTTTAACTTCTGAATGGCATCCTCCTGCCATCGGCCTTCCTATCTTTGGCGATGCCGCTTCAAAACGAAGGCCTCGTCCTTCGGGCCTAGCCCTTTAAGTAGGATTTTGATCTGCTGCGCGAACCGGTCTTTCGCCGCGTCGGGATCGGGTTTCACATGACCCAAATAAGTGCGCACTTCCGTCTGGTACAATGCATAAATTATAGACGTCACCGTCTCGGCGCTGTCACTGGAACTTATGGCGCCATTGTCCAGATTGGCTTCAACGACCCGCCGAAAGAGGGTGACGAGGTTGTCTCTACTGTTCTTGAACCGCCCGACCTGCTTGCCCGCCGAATAAAAGTACATCTCCCTCAAGGCGTAGCGAGAAATTTCCGGCCTCCTTGCGAAATGAACGAAATGGTATTCGGCAATAGACAAGACGTTGTCGAGAAACGACAGGGCCGGATCGATCCCCTGTTCCGCCTCGACGACGGTCGCCTCGAGCTCGTCGTTGCAAATCAGGAAAAGTAGATCCCGCTTATTTTCAGCATAGTTGAAGAGTGTCCCCAGAGCGACGCCTGCAATCTTGGCGATCTCCCTCGTTGTGGCGTCATCGAACCCCTTCGTCAGGAAAAGGGCGAGCGCGGCGTCCTTGATGCGCTGGAGCTTTTCCGCCTTCTTGCGAACACGTTTCGATACTTGATCGGTTTGACTGATCTCGGCAGCCGGATCGTTCCCGCTTTTTTCGAATAGGGGGTCATCAGCAATGGCCCCCGTTGCATTAGCCACTTCCCGATTCATAGGGACCTTAACCTCCACGGCAGGCATCTCATCTGGCTCAATTCTGTCTCCGGCCAATCCTCTAGGCTTTGCCGTCATCATTCAATAGCGACGTGCGGTTCTTGTTCTTGCCTACAGAGAAAGCCACAACCTCGATGGCCACTTCACTTATCGCAGAACCTCGCCCGTCTCACCGTCGAAGAAATGCAAATTAGCCGGATTGATAGCCCATTCCGCAGTTTCCCCCTCGGTATAGCGCCGCCCGCTCGGCAACCTTGCCACGATACTGACCCGATGACTTTGTGCTTCCAGCCGCAGGTTCTCGGCTCTGGTCTTGTCCACATCCGCGGCCAGCTCTAGCGCCGAAATGGACGCGACCGGTTCCGCGTCGAGTTCGAGATGAACCAACTGCTCCGGCGGCAGCATTTCCACAAGTCTGATCTTGGCCGTCAATCGCGGGGCCATCGGATCTGCGCCTTGTGGGTCCTCAAGGTGCTCAGGACGAATCCCAATCACGAGGTCCCTGTCGTGATAGTTCGACAACCGCCCGTTCCGGAGGACATCACTGGTAAGAGCGATCTGCTGCCGGCCGATCTCGCAGACACCAAACGGATTGCCATTGGTAACCCGGCCTTGAACCAGGTTCATGGCAGGCGATCCGATGAATGACGCTACAAACAGGTTGGCCGGTTTTTCATAAAGCTCTACTGGAGCCCCGACCTGTTGCAGGACCCCTTTCCGCATGACGGCGATGCGATCGCCCATGGTCATCGCTTCGACCTGGTCATGGGTGACATAGAGCGTCGTCACTCCGAGATCCCGCTGCATCCGGGTTATTTCGGCACGCATCTGGACACGCAGCTTCGCGTCGAGATTGGAAAGGGGCTCATCCATGAGGAAGGCTTTCGGGCGCCTGACAATGGCGCGCCCCATGGCGACGCGCTGCCGCTGGCCCCCGGAAAGATGCTTCGGACGACGGTCGAGATGTTCTTCCAGGCCGAGCGTTCGGGCAGCCGCCTGCACGCGTTGCTTGACCTCAGCGGCGGGCATGTTTCGGTTCTGCAGCGGAAAGGCGATGTTTTCGAAGATTGTCATGTGCGGATAAAGTGCGTAATTCTGGAAGACCATCGCAATGTCGCGGTCGCGGGGTTCGAGATCGTTGACCACCCTGTCGCCGATCGTCAGCTGTCCGTCGGTGATGTCCTCGAGGCCGGCCGCCATCCGCAATGCTGTCGTCTTTCCGCAACCGGAAGGGCCCACGACGATCATGAACTCACCTTCCCGAATTTCGAGATTGAGGTTGTCCACCGCCTTGGTGCCGTCCGCATACCGTTTCGTGATGTTCTTGTAGATGATGGAAGCCATGTGTTTCAGCACCTTGTTGCGGTCAGCTTTTGACGCCGCCGGTAAAGCCTTGGATCAGTTGCCGCTGAGCAACGAGATAGAAGCCGAGAATTGGAACGAGCGACACCAGAACGGCAGCGAACACCATGTTCCAGCGGGCGGTGAACTCGCCTACGAAGCCGTAGATTGCCACCGGAAGTGTCGGCGACTGGCTTCCGGAAAGGAAAATTAACTGCATGAAGAAGTCATTCCAGATCAAGAGGCCGGTCATAACGGCGACGGTGGCGGTGATCGGCCGTAGCAACGGGAATACGATCCGGAAAAAGATCCGCGAACGGGTCGCGCCATCCACTTCGGCGGCCTCTTCGTAGTCGACCGGCAAGGCGCGAACAAAGCCGCTGTAGAGGAACACCGCCATCGGCAGGAAAAGTCCGGTGTAGAGGACGATCAGTCCTATCTGGTTGCCAACGAGGCCCAGGCTACGCATAGACGAGAACAGCGGAACCACCGCCAGCTGGTAGGGCAAGATGATTCCCACCACGAAGAAAGTGTAAAGCCACCCCGCCAGGCGCTGGCGGTTGCGTGAGATGACGTAAGCCGTCAGCGAACCGAAGAAGATTAGCAGGGCCACGCTGCCGACGGTGACGATAATGCTATTGGCAAGCGCCGTCCCGAGCGAAACGCCCGCTGTGCCCTCCCAGGCACGGCTGAAATTGTCCCATCGCACTTCGCTTGGAAATGACATCGGCGCCGTGAAGACTTCCATGTCGGGTTTCACCGCGACGATCGATAGATAATAGAAAGGAACGCACCAGAGCGCGGCGAGCCCGAGGAGCAGGAGCTCGAGCCCGTAGGTCTTGAGTGTGTATCGATGCTGTCCCATTACAGACGGTTCTCCCTGGCCCTTAGAACCAAAATTTGAGCTCCGGAAACGGCGAGTACCAGGAAGGTGAGTACGAGCGCGAACGCTGCGCCATAGCCGAAATTTCCGAAGACGAAGGTCTGCTTGTAAATCTGCGTCGTCAACGTCTCCGACGCGTAGCCGGGTCCACCGCGGGTGAGCGACATCACCTGGTCGAAGGCACGTAGGCCTAGGATCGTCGTGACGCTGATACTGATCGTGGCGGCCGGGGCAAGCAGCGGGAAAGTGATACGACGGAAGCGCCGCCAGCTGCTCGCTCCGTCGACTGCCGCCGCCTCGTTTAACTCAACAGGAATGCTCTGAAGGCCGGCAAGATAGAAAGCCATGCAGAGACCGGCGAACTGCCAGACCATGACCAGCCAGACGGACCAGAGCGAAAAGAACGGGTCTGCGGTCCAGACGCGCTGGAAGGACTGAAGTCCTACGAAACCCAGCAGGGTGTTCAGCGGGCCTTGGGCCTCCAGGATAAATTGCCAGACGTAACCGATCGCAAGCGAACTAATGGCCACCGGCGCAAAGAAGAGGCTTCTCAGGAAAAAGCGGCTGCGCAACCGGGCATTGAGCACGAGCGCCAGCACTAGGCCGATAACGTTGGTCGCAATGACGAAGCCGATGGCCAGCGACAAGGTGTTGACCAGTGCGCCGACCGCATCGGGATTCGTCAGGATGGCGCGAAAATTCGCCAACCCGACATAGTTGGGCGCCGTCAGCCCGTTCCAGTCCGTAAATGCATACCAGCCTCCGGCTGCGACTGCGGCATAGTGGAATAAAAATGCGACGACAACAGCAGGCAATGCCCAGACAAGCGGAGCACGCTGTCGCCGCGCTCTACGCGAAGACGATGACATGTTTAGCCTTTCAGAGGGAAAATGAGGGAGAGGCGAGTTGACCGGCCTCTCCCAGGTCACCGTCAGCGCCCGGCCAGGTCCAGGTCCTTAAGGACCTGCTCGCCGGTTTTCTGGCCTGCGAAGAGGGCGTTGCCGCTAGCGATCAGCGCGGCACGCAACTGCGGTTGCTGCCATGTGTGATGCGGGATCTCACGATCCCGGTCGGCGGCGAAGAACGGAGCCATTTCGGCCAGGGCGCCCTCGTACTTGTTGGCGGCCGCGTTGGAAGGCGTCGTGCCGCCGGCAATCTTTGCGTAGGTCGTCTGCTGTTCAGGCTTCGACAACCATTCAAGGAATGCAATGCCGGCAGCGGCGTTCTTCGACTGGGCGTTCAGGCTCAGGGCATCATTGTAAAAACCGATCGCCACGGTCTCGTCAGCGCTCTTGGCGGGGAAGGGGCGCATCCTAAGGTCAAGGGTGGGATTCATCGCCATGACGGCGCCCATGAACGTCGTGGGACCCACCGCCATCAAAGCCTGGCCGGAGGCGAGCTGCGCGAAAGCCTGCGGCGACGTGGTCGCGGCAATGCCAGGCACGAAGCACTTCGCATCGATCATTTTCTTGACTCGTTCGAAGGCATCCTTCCAGCCCGCCGATTCCGCGAAGTTCACCTTGCCGTCGGTCCGCTTCTCGTTCCAGCTCGGGTCCTTATTGTAGACGGCGCTGACGGCAACAGTCTCCAGGAAATAGAACGGCGAAGCGCCGGAAATGGTCAGCGCGCTCTTGCCCTTCTGCTGGGCCTGACCGCACAGAGCGATCAGATCGTCGAACGTCTTCGGCGGGGCGGCGCCGAGGGCGCTCAGTTCCTTGGCGTTGTAGATCAGCCCGACGTTCAGCAACGCGAGCGGCAATCCGTACAGCTTTCCGTCGGCCCAGAACTCAGGAACGATCTTTTCGTTGAAGTCCTTGGCGAAACTTGCCTTGGAGAGATCGCCGAGCCGTTGTGATTTCGCCAGCGGCAGCATCGACTCGGGCGCCCCCCAGCCTCCGTTTGTGAAAATCAGATCAGCGCCGGCGCCAGCTTGGAGCTGCGTCAGCAGAGCCTGCGCGTAGGCATCTCCTGACGGAAACTGCTGGACGACGACCTGAACGTCGGGGTTGGCCTTGCCATAGGCCTCGCCAAGAGCCTGGAAAGCCGTGCCTGAACCGCTTGCCGGCGCGAGAACACGAATGGTGTCCTTCGCTACAGCCGGAACTGCGGCAAGGATCACGGCGCCTGCAATTCCCACTCCCTTTAGGAAAGGGTGGTGCAGCCAGCGTAAAGAAAGGGAATTGGCATTAACGGTTATCATTTTATTTCCTCCCTTAAAATGATAAAATATCTGAACACGTTCATTTAATCGAAGTCAAGTAGCCATCTGGATCGATCGCCGTTAATTGACCGTAGCTTGCGGTGTTCCCGGCACTCGAGAAATTTTCTATTGACGAATGACTTAGATAAATAAATGATCATGTTCATTATGGCGATGGGTTGAGGCGCTGTAATGGAGGAAACTTCCGGGCAGCACCTGGCGCGTCCCGGATAGATTCTGCGCAGCACGCAGATGGAGGACAATCAGCATGATGTTCGATAAGGTCATAGACCCAGGTACGCTCGTTTCGACGCCTGAGGGGTTCACCATCGGTATTCGCATTCCGTGGTATAGGGCGCTGCCGCTGTCCACGATCGAAGTCAATCTTCTCAAAGTGGACGGGCAGGAAATCCCCCTCGAAACCCTGTTCTTTAACCTCAATGGAAAACGCCGGACGCTGGTCGAACTCGAGACCATCGTCGACGAGACCTGGTTCATCACCGACACGGCCGTTCTGGAGGTGATGGGTTATCCGCTGGAACCCAGTTCCGAGCATGAAGTCGAGGCCGTCGTTGCAGTGCGCCCCCCTTATCTCAAGGGCGGGATGCGCCGCGTCGGACATATCACCCGGATAATGAAGGCCAATTGACATGACGCAGGCAGATATCAAGCTTGGCTCAACGCTTTACGCGTTCACCAACGAATTTCACCAGCGGAAGTACAATTTCGAAGACCTGGTCCGCGAGGTAGCGAAGAGAAATCTTGGTCCGGGTCTCGAAGTCGTCGGGTTTCAAAGTTTCAGGGGCTTCCCGACGGTTTCCGACGATACAGCGGCCCGCTTCAAGAATCTGATCGCCGAAACGGGCCTGACGCCCACCTGCCTCGGGATCAATGCCGACAACTGGAACCGCCGGGACTACACGATGTCCCACCAGGAATCGGTGGAATATCAGGCCCTGCAGATCAAGGCTGCTGCAAAGCTCGGTTTCCCGGTGCTTCGCTATCAGTATGCCGCAGGCCCGGAAGCCATCCGCGAGCTCGCGCCGCTCGCAGAGGACCTGGGCGTGAAGCTCGGCCTGGAAGTGCACGCGCCGCACAGCATCAACCATCCGGAAGTCATGGCTTACCGAGAGATGTATGCACAAACGAATTCGCCCTATCTGGGGTTCATCCCAGACTTCGGCTCTTCGGCAAGGACTATCCCGCCGATCTATCTACAGTACTTCCGCTCGCGCAACGTGCCGGAAGACGTCATCACACATGCCGTAGCGATGTGGCACGAGGACAGCGATCGCTTCGCCAAGCGGGTGAACTTCCTCGAATGGGCGAAAGGGATCAATCTCCCCGATTCGCTGGCGGCCGAAGTTCCGATCATCTTCGGCCTGTTCAGCCAGCAGCCGCTGAGCAACTGGCTGGAGATCATGCCGCAGACCGTCCATGTCCACGGCAAGTTCTACGGCGTCGATGAGAGCGGCGAAGATCCGTCAATGGATTACAACGGCATCATCAAGGTTTTCCTCGAGGGCGGCTATCGCGGCTATATCTCGAGCGAATGGGAAGGCCATCAGGTCAGCGACGAGGACGGCTTCGAAAAGGTAGCCCGTCATCACCAGATGCTTTTCCGCATTTTGGCTGAAAATCGCTGACGCCCGGCTGCCGTCGAAGCAGCCTACCCGCAAATTGAAAGACGTTCATGAAGACGTTTGACTACGTGATCGTGGGGGCGGGTTCGGCGGGCTGCGTGCTCGCCAACCGATTGTCCGCAGATGGCCGGGCGCAAGTGCTGCTCATCGAGGGGGGATCGTCCAACGCCCATCCGTTCGTACGCATGCCCCGCGGCTTCATAAAGCTCTTCGGCAAGCCGAGATTTTTCCGCTCCTTTCCAGTCGCACCGCAACTGGGCCGGCCGGCGGAAAGCTGGAGCTACGGCAACGGTCTGGGTGGGTCGAGTTCCGTAAACGGAACGTGGTATCTTCGCGGGATGCCCGCTGACTACGACGGCTGGGAAAAGCTGGGCAACGCCGGGTGGAACTGGCAGGAAATGCTCAGGGTCTTCAGGGGCCTTGAGGACTACCAAGGCGAAGGCGCGGACTCCACACGGGGCAGGACTGGTGAATTGCAGATCACTTCATCGCCTTATCGCTCTCCCGTGCTCGATGCGGTGCTCAAAGGGGGGGCGGCAATCGGTCTGCCGATCCTCTCCGACATCAATTCACCAAATGCCGAAGGGATCGGCTACACCCAGTCCACGGTTGATCGCCGCGGGCGCAGGGCTTCCAGCTACAGAGCGTTCGTAGAGCCTATCCGCGGCAGACCCAACCTCACGGTTTTGACCGGCACGGAGGTGAAGCGGGTCGTTTTCGAGGAGACGCGCGCCGTTGGCATCGAATGCGACCAGGCGGGCAGCACGATCACGTTCGGCGCAACCCGGGAAGTTATCATCTCGGCCGGCGTGTATTCGTCGCCTAAGATCTTGCAACTGTCCGGCGTCGGCCCCCGCCGCCTGTTAGCCGGGCTTGATATCCCCGTCGTCAGGGAACTGGACGCGGTTGGCAAGAACCTGAGCGACCATACCATGATGACGCTCAATTTTCGCCTTCTCGGAGATCCAGGTCTCAATCGCGAATTTTCGACATGGCGTCTCTATCGCCACGTCCTCCAATATTACGTCGCCGGCAAGGGGTTGATGGCGTTCACAGGGCCGCCCTTGACCGCTTTGATTTCAAGTGACGGAAACCGACACTGGCCGGACATTCAGATTGGCATCGCGCCGGTCACGATGAATTCGACAAAGGCCCGCAAGGCCGACCCTGGCCGGGGTCTGCTCGAAGACAAACCGGGCATCATGTTCAATGCCTTTCAATTGAGGCCGAAGAGCAAGGGCGAAGTGAACATCCGCTCGTCCAGCTTCCGCGACAACCCGGAGGTGGACGCACGGTGGTGGTCGGACGATTCCGACCGAAAGCTCGCGATCCAAATCGTCAGGCTCATCCGGAAGTTTGCGAAAGCGCCGACGCTTGCTCGCTTCATTGGCGAGGAAACGGTGCTCAGCGACCGGTATCAGACGGACGATGAGATCGCCCAGGAGCTTACCTGGATCATGAGTCCCGGCCTGCACGGAACGGGGAGTTGTTCAATGGGGTCCGACGACCGGACATCGGTGGTGGACGCGAGGCTGAGGGTTCACGGATTGCAGGGCCTGCGGGTTGTGGATTGCTCGATCATGCCAACTCACGTTTCCGCCAACACCAACGGTCCAGCGATGGCAGTTGCGGCGCGAGCGTCGGAACTGATCATTGAAGATTGGAGGACAGCCTGATGGCAGGAATCCATCACGAAGACCGGCTTGGTTCCGGTCGGGACCTGTCCGCCACTATGACGTTTTCATCAAGCAACCGGATAAATGGAGGAGGAAAACAATGAATGTTAGCCTACTGATCGGTGATAGCCAGCCTGCTGCGAGCAACGGCAAGGTTTTCCAACGGCTTAACCCGTTGAGCGGCGAAGTCGCGACCGAGGCGCCAGCCGCTACCCTTGAAGACGCTGATGCAGCGGTTGCGGCCGCTGCCGCGGCATTTCCTGCCTGGTCGGCGCTCGGCCCCAATGCAAGGCGTGCCCTGCTGCTGAAAGCTGCGGATACCTTGGACACCATGCGCGAAGACTTCGTGCGCACCATGATCAACGAAATCGCGACGACCGAAGTCTGGGCCTCGTTCAACGTCAAGCTGGCAGCCGGGATGTTGCGCGAAGCCGCATCGCTGACGACTCAGGTTGGGGGCGAGGTCATTCCATCGGACAAGCCGGGCTGCATCGCCATGTCTGTGCGACAGGCGGCGGGCGTGTCCCTGGGCATAGCCCCTTGGAACGCTCCGATCATTCTCGGCGTGCGGGCCGTCGCAATGCCGGTCGCATGCGGCAATACCGCCGTGCTGAAGGCGTCTGAACTGTGCCCCGGCACCCACCGCCTGATCGGCGAAGTGTTCAGCAAGGCCGGCTTCCCCGCCGGCGTCGTCAATGTGATCACCAATGCGCCCGAGGATGCGCCCGCGATCGTCGAGTGCCTCGTCGCCCACCCCGCCGTTAAACGGATCAACTTCACAGGTTCGACCCGCGTCGGCCGCATCATTGGCGAACTGGCCGCCCGACATCTGAAGCCGGCGCTGCTCGAACTCGGCGGCAAGGCTCCGTTGATCGTTCTTGCCGACGCCGATCTCGACGCCGCCGTTGCGGCCGTCGCTTTCGGCGCCTTCATCAACCAGGGGCAGGTCTGCATGTCGACGGAGCGGGTAATCGTCGATGAGACCGTTGCGGACCGTTTCGTGGAAAAGCTTTCGGCCAAGGCTACATCGTTGCCAGCGGGCGATCCGCGGTCCGGACCAGTGGTCATCGGTTCGCTGATCGACGAGGGACCGGCACGGCGGGTGATCGAATTGATCGAGGACGCCGTTTCGAAAGGCGCCAAGCGGGTCGCGGGCGGAGACCGGTCCGGAACCATCGTACCGGCGAGCGTGGTGGATCGTGTGACGAAGGATATGCGTATCTACAGCGAGGAAAGCTTCGGACCCGTTGTGTCAGTCATACGCGCCAGCGGAGTGGAGGAGGCCATCCGCCTAGCCAACGATACCGAATACGGACTTTCGGCCGCAGTTTTCAGCCGCGACGTGGCGCGAGCACTAAGCGTCGCCAAACGAATTGAGTCCGGAATCTGCCACATCAACGGGCCGACGGTCCACGACGAGGCTCAGATGCCGTTCGGCGGGGTCAAGGGATCGGGCTACGGCCGTTTCGGCGGACAGGCCGGGATCGCGGAATTCACGGACTTGCGCTGGATCACCATTGAGACCGAACCGCAGCACTATCCATTCTGACAACATACATTTGGATTAATTGAGGCATCTTAGATGGCAAATCATAAACTTACGGTTCGGGAGGCAACCTTGGACGTGCTTCGCTCCTTCGGAGTGGACCGCGTCTTTGGAAACCCCGGATCGACGGAACTCGCGTTTCTGCATGACTGGCCGGACGATATCGAATATGTCCTTGGCCTGCAGGAAGCCTGCGTCGTCGGCATGGCGGACGGATATGCCCAGGCCACCGGACGGGCGGCCTTCGTCAATCTGCATTCGGCTGCCGGTCTCGGCCATGCGCTCGGAAACCTGTTCACGGCATTCCGCAATAAGACGCCGCTGGTCGTCACGGCCGGCCAGCAGGCGCGCAGCATCTTGCCCCTGAGGCCGTATCTCTTCTCCGAAGAGGCAGCGCAGTTCCCGAAGCCGTATGTGAAATGGAGCATCGAGCCGGCGCGGGCGGAAGACGTGCCGGCGGCGATCGCCCAAGCGTTCCAGATCGCCATGCAGCATCCTCGCGGCCCGACCTTCGTGTCGGTTCCGTCGGATGACTGGGCACGCCCTGCATCCGTTCCGCCGAAGCGACGGATCGCGACAGATTTCGAACCGGATGTGGTCGCCATCGAGCGGCTGGCCGAGGCGATCGGGCAGGCGAAGGGGCCGATATTCATAGTTGGAGCCGATATCGACCGGAACGGCGCCGTCGACCAGATGGTAGCCGTCGCTGAAAAGGCCAATGCGGCGGTGTGGGCGAGCCCGATGTCTAGCCGGTCGAGCTTCCCCGAACGTCATCCGCTCTTTGCTGGCTTCCTGCATGCGGCTCCCGGTGCGCTTGCGGAGGCGTTGCGCGGCCGCGATCTCATTGTCGTCTTCGGTGCACCCGTCTTTACCTTCCATGTCGAAGGTTATTGCGACCTTCTGACGAACGGTATCCCAATCTGGCAGATTACCGACGATCCGACCGATGCAGCAGCGGCAACTCCCGTCGGCGAGAGTATCATCGGTACTATGCGCAAGTCGCTTGCCGCGCTTCTGTCCGCCTTGCCAGCGACGACCGACCGGAAGAAGCCGAAGCCCCGGCGTCTGCCGCCGGCGCCCAGCCCGACGAATCCCATTCTGCCCGGCTTTGCCCTCAACCGGCTGTCGGACCTGCTGCCGCCCGATGCCATCGTCGTCGAGGAAGCGCCGTCCCACCGGCCGGCGATCCAGGAATATCTGCCGCGTCCCGGCGCGGACAGTTTCTACACCATGGCGAGCGGGGGGCTCGGATACAGCTTGCCGGCTTCGGTCGGGGTCGCTCTGGCCCGTCCCGGCCGGCGTATCGTCTGCCTGATCGGTGACGGATCGAGCATGTATTGCATCCAGGGCATCTGGACGGCTGTACAGCAAAAACTTCCCATCACCTTCGTGGTCATGAACAATTCCGGCTACGGCGCGATGCGGTTCTTCAGTCGGATCATGCAGTCGGAACGGCCGCCCGGAATCGACCTGCCGGGGTTGAACTTCGTTTCCCTGGCGCAGGGTTTCGGTTGCGAAGCGGAACGCGTGACCCGGGCGGAGGACTTGGATGGGGCCCTCGCCCGGGCTTTTGAAAAAACCGGGCCGTCGCTGGTGGACATCGCAGTGGACGATGCTGTCGCCATTCTCTTCGAAGAGGGCGCGGACAAGAGGAAAAAACAAACAGAGGAGGCGTGAGGGTGAGGATCGTTATAGCGAGTGTGATATCGGCCGGCTTGCGGGTGGGCTGTGCCTGAATGGAAAGCGCCTCGAAATTTAGGCTTTCTAATCATAGGAAAGTCTGCAGGCCTCCCTCCGCACCTGACGAACTGGGAGAGATTGCGAAATTATATGGCACTTTGAGAGGAACAGGTGACATGAAGCTCACCGCCGCGCAAAATCAGGAGCGGCGAAGAAAATTCGGGGGATCGACACCCCAAACGATTGCATGAGGATCAGGACAGCCGGCGGAATAATTGGAGCGATGTGATCGCCACTATCGGTCTACTTTATGGAGTGATCACGCCAACCGAGGCAGGTGCTATCTGCGTCCTCTATGCCAAAGGTGCGGGGGCGTTCGTTTGCGGTCAAGGATCGGCTGCTTCGAGTGCATGTGCAGTTTGCCAGGTGTGTGGTGAGCAATGGAGAGCTTCCGACACTTCATCAGAAAGCGGGTCTTCTCGTGAGTGTGGTTCAGTGCGTCGTTGTTTAGGTTTCACACCGAGGCAGGGTGAACCGAACTTGCCTTTTCTCCCAAAATCGTCTCGGCGATCATGGCAGCTGCAGCAACATGCGCTCGGCAGGCCTTAGCGGCCGCCTCAGGATCGTTGCACTCAATACCCGCGAAAATCTCTCGGATCTGAGCTGGACCCGATGTCATCCGGTTGGCGCTCGAGAGCGTCATCACGCGCAGCCGTGATATACGGCTGTTCAAGCGGCTGACAATGTCCCAAGCAATCGTGTGGCCGCCAGTTCGGAAAATAATCTGATAAAAACTGGTCGTTGCGTCCAGTATTCCCAGCGGAGAATTCTGGCGCGAGGTCCGGTCGAGTTCGTCGAGGGCCTCACGAAGCTGAGCTTTTACGTCCTTGGTAGCGACCCGCGCACAATCGGCGACGGCTGTGGCCTCCAAGGCGGCTCTAATCTCGTAAATCTGCCGGGCGTCGTCCCATTCCAGTCGGGCGACGATCGGTCCCTGCTTGGCGATCATCTCGACGAGACCTTCGGCCTCCAGATGTCGAATGACCTCTCGAATGACCGAACGAGACACGCCAAGGTGGTCGCAAAGTGTGCGTTCCACCAAACGCCCGCCGGGTTCGAAGAGCCCGCTGATAATGGCGCGCCGCATTCGCTCAAGCGCCATTTCCCGTAACGTAGCGGGCGGCGTTTCGATGCGCAGGGCGGCGATGGTGTCGGCGGGTTTCATCATGTCTCCTCTTTAGCTTCAAAAAATGATTCCGGCAAGTGCTTGACATGCGGTCTTATGGTATACCAACATACAGAAGCTGAAATTGCAGGGAGGAATTCCATGGCACCGGTGATCCGCAAAACGTTTCTCCAGATCGAAACGACACTCGTCGAGGGCGGCAAGGGGGTGGCGAACCCGCTGAAGCTGATAGCAGCGCTCGCCGTCGTCAAGAACCCATGGGCGGGGCGCGGCTTCGTGGAAGACCTGAAACCGGAAATTCATGCCGTAGCCCCGGTTCTCGGCGAACTGCTGACCAAGATGATCATCGAGACTGCTGGTTCCGGCGAGATCATCGAAGCCTACGGCAAGTCCGCCGTCGTGGGTCTGGACGGTGAAATCGAGCATGGTTCGGCGCTCATCCACACGCTGCGTTTCGGCAATCATTACCGCACTGCCGTCGGCGCCAAATCTTATCTCGCCTTCTGCAATACGCGTGGCCCCGCCAATGCCCCGATCATGATCCCGTTGATGGACAAGAACGACGAGGGCCGCCGCTCCCATTACCTGACGATCCAGTGCACGGTCCCCGATGCACCCGCTGCCGACGAAATCGTCGTCGCGCTCGGCGCGTCGATCGGTGGCCGCCCGCATCACCGTATCGGTGACCGATACCAGGACTTGAAGGAGCTTGGCCACGATGTTGCAAACCCTGCAGCGGTCTAAGACACGTTCCGGCACTGCTTATGTCGACCACGGAAATGGGGACGAGACACTTGTCCTCATCCATGGGGTCGGGATGCGGATCGAGGCCTGGGGACCGCAAATCGAGCGGCTTTTGAAAGATCATCGCGTCATTGCCGTCGATCTTCCGGGCCATGGTTTCTCCGCGTTGCTCGATGACCGACCGGAACTGCCTAACTTCGTCGCTTGGTTCGCAAAAGTGGTCGATGAATTGGGGCTTGGTGCGGTCAATGTCGCGGGTCATTCAATGGGGGCGCTGATTGCTGCGGGATTTGCGGCAACAGTGCCTTCAAAACTCCGTCGGATCGCCCTGCTGAACGGCGTCTATAAGCGGACCCCGATGGCGCGCCAGGCAGTCGAAGCCCGCGCCGACGAGATCTTCAGCGGCGCGTTCGATCGTGAAGCACCGCTGGACCGGTGGTTTGCGCCGGATGAAAAAGACGGCGAGGCATACGCGCTAGTCCGCGAACTGCTGCAAAAGGTCGACCCCGGCGGATATGCAGCGGCTTACCGCGCCTTTGCAACCGGAGACGCCGTCTACTCCGATAGCTGGCCGCAGGTGACATGCCCGGCATTGTTTCTGACGGGTGACGGCGACAAGAATTCGACGGCCGAAATGGCCGAAGAGATGGCGAGAGCTGCACCTCAAGGACGGGCATTCGTGATCGAAGGCCATCGACACATGGTCAATCTCACGGCGCCGGAGGAGGTGAGTAAGGCACTGGCCGACTGGCTCACTTGGCAGCCGGAGCGGGTAAGGGAGGAATGGGAGGAGTGACAACGAGTGATCCAAGAGCTCTTCGCGATGCGTTTGGCGCGTTCCTGACAGGCGTGACCGTCGTTACGACGATCAATGACGACGGAGCCCCGATCGGTTTCACCGCCAACAGTTTTACGAGCGTTTCGCTCGACCCGCCGCTGCTTCTGATCTGCCTGGCAAAGACTTCGCGCAATTACCAGACGCTGATGACCACCAGAGGATTTGCGGTCAACGTCCTTTCCGAGGATCAGAAGGATGTCTCCAACACGTTTGCGCGCCCGGTCGAGGATCGGTTCGCTGCTGTCGATTGGCAGAAAGGCCCATTTGGTTCACCGGTTTTTTCCGACGTCGCCGCATGGTTCGATTGTTCGGCACACGAGCGCGTCGAGGCCGGCGATCATGTCATTCTTATCGGACGGGTTGAGGCATACGAAAACTCCGGTAAAATCGGCCTAGGCTATGCCCGTGGTGGCTACTTCACCCCCGCCTTGACCGAAAAGAACCTTCTGGAAAATGTCGAGGGCAGTCTGACGATTGGGGCCGTCGCAGAGCGGGCAGACGAGGTTCTACTCGTACCGGACGCGCATGGCGGCTGGACCTTGCCGTTCGTAGACAAGGTCGAAAGCGAGGGCATGGAGGCGTTTGAGCCGCAGTTCACCTCCGAGATTGGTCTGTCGATCCAGACAGGACTGCTCTACTCCATCTACGAAGATACCAACGCGGGGCGTCAGCACATCATCTATCGCGCAGCGCTGGGCGAAGGCACGCCCAAAATCGGCCAGCTGTTTCC
The DNA here is from genome assembly GCF_002968635.1 of Neorhizobium alkalisoli. Lineage (GTDB taxonomy): Bacteria > Pseudomonadota > Alphaproteobacteria > Rhizobiales > Rhizobiaceae > Neorhizobium > Neorhizobium alkalisoli. The sequence goes on from NZ_PVBN01000020.1 coordinate 41,603, forward strand.
GGTTCAACAGCTGCCCCTCGATAAGATCCAGGATTCGGCGGTCCGCGAGACCGTCAAGCGCTACGCCCAGGAGAGCATGCTCGGCAATTTCGGGATCTATTTCGGCAACCACGAAAAGGGCCGCGTGCACGTCGTGGCAAAAAAGGGTGACCTATGAAATTCTCGCTTTTCGTTCATATGGAACGGCTGGATGCCAGCCAGAATCATGAAGAACTCTACGAAGAATTCCTGAAGCTGTGCGAGATCGCCGACAAAGGAGGCATGCATGCCATCTGGACCGGCGAGCACCACGGCATGGACTTCACCATTGCGCCAAACCCGTTCGTCAGCTTGGCGGATCTCGCAAATCGCTTCAAGAACGTGCGTCTTGGCACCGGGACGGTGATTGCGCCGTTCTGGCATCCGATCAAACTCGCCGGCGAAGCGGCGATGACCGACATCATTTGCGGCGGCCGTCTCGATCTCGGCATCGCTCGCGGCGCCTACAGCTTCGAGTACGAACGTTTGCTGCCGGGCCTCGACCCATGGGGAGCCGGCCAGCGAATGCGAGAGCTGATCCCCGCTGTCAAAGGCATCTGGGCTGGTGATTATGCCCATAACGGCGAGTTCTGGAAGTTTCCGTCGACGACCTCGGCGCCGAAACCGGTGCAGCAACCGCACCCGCCGATCTGGGTGGCCGCACGCGATCCGAACAGCCACGAATTTGCTGTCGCCAACGGCTGCAACGTACAGTGCACGCCACTGGCCAATGGGGAGGCTGAAATAGCCAGCCTGATGGAACGCTTCAAAGCAGCGTGCCAAAAAGCTTCGCAGGTGAAACGTCCGAAGATCATGCTGCTTCAGCATACCTATGTCGGATCAGACGAAGCCGATATCGCGCAGGCGGCCAAGGAAATCAGCACCTACTACAACTACTTCTTCGCCTGGTTCAAGAACGAGCGACCTATTAGTCAAGGACTGATCGAGCAACTGACCGAAGAAGAATTGACAGCAAACGCTAACTTGTCGCCCGACAGGATGGTCACCAGCATGCCGATCGGAAACGCAGCAACGGTTATTGATCGTCTGAAGGTTTATGAACAGCAAGGCTGGGACGAATATTCCTTCTGGATCGACACCGGCATGAGCTTCGAACGCAAGAAGGCGTCGCTCGAACGCTTTATCGCCGACGTCATGCCAGCATTCAAGTGAGGCTCAGATGCAAAGCTTCCAGCAATACATAGACGGCGTCTTCGATGACGGTTCTGCGCGGTTCGACAGCGTCGACCCGGCAACCGGCAATATCTGGGCTTCCATGCCGGAAGCGCGTGAAGCCGATGTCGATCGCGCGGTAAAGGCGGCCGAACAGGCACTGTGGTCAGGCGCGTGGCCGACGATGACGGCAAGCGCCAGGGGTAAGCTCCTCTACAAACTTGCGGATTTGGTCCAGGCCAACGCCTACCGCCTTGCTGAACTGGAAACCCGTGATACCGGCAAGGTCATCCGCGAAACCTCGGCGCAGATCGCTTATGTCGCCGATTATTACCGCTATTATGCGGGGCTCGCCGACAAAATCGAAGGTTCGACACTCTCCATCGACAAGGCGGAGATGGATGTCTGGACGCGGCGCGAGCCTGTCGGTGTCGTTGCGGCGATCGTGCCGTGGAACAGCCAGCTATTTCTCTCCGCGGTCAAGATAGGTCCGGCGCTTGCCGCTGGCTGCACACTGGTGATCAAGGCTTCGGAAGACGGTCCCGCGCCGATGCTGGAATTTGCGCGGCTCATACATGAAGCCGGGTTCCCGAAAGGCGTCCTGAATGTCATCACCGGCTTCGGCCCCTCCTGTGGCAGCGCGCTCACCCGCCACCCCGGTGTCGCCCATATCGCCTTTACCGGCGGTGCGGTGACGGCTGCGCATGTGGTGCGCAATTCGGCGGAAAACCTTGCAAGCACCTCGCTGGAACTCGGCGGCAAGTCGCCGTTCATCGTTTTTGCCGACGCCGATCTGGAAAGCGCTGTCAACGCCCAAGTGGCAGGAATTTTTGCCGCAACAGGCCAGAGTTGCGTCGCCGGATCCCGGCTGATCGTCGAACGGTCCGTGAAAGACGAATTCGTCAATCTGCTCAAGGCCAGGGCCGAGTCGATCCGTATCGGTACGCCGCTCGACATGGCGACCGAAGTCGGCCCGCTCTGCACTAGCCGCCAGCGCGATCATGTCGGGCAGATCGTATCAGACTCCGTCGATGCCGGCGCGAAGGTCGTAACTGGTGGCCGAGCAGGCGAAGGCGACGGCTTCTATTACCTGCCGACGATTCTCGACTGCGACGGCATCAATTCGCCGTCCGTCGAAATTGAACTATTCGGCCCTGTCCTGTCGGTCCTATCATTCACCAACGAGGACGAAGCCGTAGCATTGGCTAATGACACCCGCTACGGTCTAGCCTCCGGCGTCTTCACGCAGAACCTGACGCGGGCGCACCGCATGGTGAAGAAGATCCGAACTGGGATTGTCTGGATCAACACCTACCGGGCCGTCTCGCCGATCGCGCCGTTCGGCGGCTATGGACAATCGGGCCACGGACGTGAAGGCGGGCTTGCGGCTGCGCTCGATTTCACCCGCACCAAGACCGTTTGGCTCAGAACGTCCGACGATCCGTTCCCCGACCCCTTCGTCATGCGGTGAACCATGTTCTACGAGATCAGGACCTACAGACTGAAGAATGGCGCCATCCCCGAATACCTGAAGGTGGTCGGGGATGTCGGGATCGCCATCCAGAAGAAACATCTCGGAAATCTCGTCGGTTACTTCTCTTCGGAGATCGGACTGATCAACGAGATTGTCCACATCTGGGGCTATGAGACCCTCGATGACCGCCAGGCGAGGCGCGCCGGGCTGGCGGCCGATCCGGAGTGGCAGGCCTTTCTGCCGAAAATACGCGATCTGATCGTCACGGCCGACAACAAGATCATGTCACCAACCGCATTCTCGCCCCTAGGTGGCACGACGGCGGTCTAGGGCTCAAACCAGCACTTTCTCAGGGAGGAGAAAACATGAAGAAACATACGATAATTGCTCTATTTGCAATCGCATTCGGTTTTGCCGGGCAGGCGAACGCGGCGGACATGGTATTCACCAGCTGGGGCGGCACGACCCAGGATGCTCAAAAAGAGTATGCCGATAGCTTTACTGAAAATACAAAAATCAACGTGGTGCAGGACGGGCCGACGGACTATGGCAAGCTCAAAGCGATGATCGAGTCCGGCAATGTCACTTGGGATGTCGTGGATGTCGAAGGCGATTATGCTGTTCAAGCAGGAAAAGCAGGACTGCTGGAGAAGCTTGATTTCACGATCATAGACAAGAGCAAGCTCGATCCGCGTTTCGTAACTGACTATTCCGTCGGAAGTTTTTATTATTCCTTCGTCGTCGGTTGCAACAAGGATGCCGTTGACACCTGCCCCAAAACCTGGGCCGACCTCTTCGATACGACAAAGTTCCCTGGCAAGCGTACGTTTTACAAATGGTCTGCACCTGGCGTGATTGAAGCAGCGCTCCTCGCTGATGGTGTTCCAGCGGAAAAGCTCTACCCGCTCGACCTCGATCGTGCCTTCAAAAAGCTCGACACGATTAAGGCAGATATTATCTGGTGGGATAGCGGCGCTCAGTCTCAGCAGTTGCTGGCATCCGCGGAAGCACCGTACGGCTCGTTCTGGAACGGTCGCCTCACGGCGCTGGCTCTCACCGGCGTGACGGCCGAGACGTCGTGGGCAAACAATATCACAGCGGCAGACTCGCTTGTCGTTCCCAAGGGTACAAAGAATAAGGAAGCCGCGATGAAATTCATCGCGCATGCGACGAGTGCCGAGAGTCAGACGAATTTTGCAGCCGCCACAGGCTACGCTCCGATCAATCTGGATTCGCCGGCACTGATGGACCCTGATACCCGCAACTCGTTGCCGGACAAGAAGGCCGAGGGCCAAGTCAACGCAGACATGAATTATTGGGCCGAACATCGCGACGAGATCGGTAAGCGCTGGTACGCCTGGCAGGCTAAGTAATCAGCATCTGATGCAATCAATAAGCACGGGCCGAGTTGCCGGCCCGTGATTTTCCGAAAGGAACTGGGAGGTTTGCAATGGTTATGTCGGCAACGACTGACGGTGGACAGAGAACGCTCCGGCGTGACGGCAGTTTCGGCTATGTCGCCCCGGGGCTGCTTCTGATCGTATTCTTTTTCGTCGTCCCCGTGCTCATGCTGCTGATGCGCAGCGTGCTTGAACCTGCGCCCGGTCTCCAGAATTATGTGGAGCTTTTAGGCTCTACGACCTATCTCCGCGTTTTCATGAACACCTTCATCGTTGCGGGGCTGGTGACCGTGGTGTCGGTCCTCATCGGTTATCCGGTAGCGTGGCTCCTGGCAATCATGCCCGATCGGTGGTCGCGGCTGGTGCTGGCGATCATCATTCTATCGATGTGGACCAATTTGCTTGCCAGGACATATGCCTGGATGGTGCTGTTGCAACGGACCGGTGTCATCAACAAGACGTTGCTGAGCCTAGGCATCATCGACAAGCCGCTTTCCTTGGTCAACAATCTCGTCGGCGTCACCATCGGCATGACCTATATCATGCTGCCCTTCGTGATCCTGCCGCTGATCGGCGTTCTGAAGTCGATCGATCCGGCAATCCTGCGCGCGGCCGCACTCTGCGGCGCCAATAAGCGGCAGTGTTTTGCCCGCGTCTTGCTGCCGCTGTCGCTGCCGGGCCTTGCCGCCGGTGCTTTGATGGTCTTCGTCATGTCGCTGGGCTACTACGTCACGCCCGCACTTCTGGGCGGCACGTCCAACATGATGCTAGCCGAACTCGTGGCGCAATTTGTGCAGTCGCTGGTTAACTGGGGTATGGGCGGAGCCGCCGCACTCGTTCTGCTGATCGTGACGCTTGTGCTCTACGCCATTCAGCTCAAATTCTTCAACCCCAATCGGGCGAGGTGAACCATGCTGCTCGATTTTGAGAGACTTGCCGGCCTGCGGCCATTCCTGATCGGCCTGACAGTTGTGGTCTGTCTGTTCCTGATCCTGCCGATCGTCTTTATCGCGGCGCTGTCGTTCGGCTCGTCGCAGTGGCTGATCTTTCCGCCGCCGTCATGGACGTTCAAGTGGTATCAGACCCTTTTCAGCGATTCCCGCTGGCTCTATTCGGCCCTCACTAGCCTAAAGATCGCGGCGATCGTGACAGTGCTTTCTATCGTGCTCGGTTTCCTTGCCGCACTTGGCCTGAACCGGGGTTCGTTCATGGGGCGCGAAGCCCTGCGCGCCCTGTTCCTGACGCCGATGATCCTCCCCGTCGTGGTGCTCGCCGTTGCGTTATATGCGCTGTTCCTGCAGCTCGGGCTGGCGGGCACCACGATTGCTTTCATCGTCGCCCATCTGCTGATCGCGCTACCTTTCTCGATCATATCGATCGGCAACGCGCTGGAAGGGTTTGACAAGTCGATCGAAGATGCGGCGATCCTCTGCGGCGCAAGCCCCTGGGAGGCACGGCTTCGCGTGACGGTGCCCGCCGTCAGCCACGGTATTTTCGCCGCCGCGATCTTCTCGTTTCTCGCTTCGTGGGACGAAGTCGTTCTCGCCATCTTCATGGCAAGCCCGACGCTACAAACGCTGCCGGTCAAGATCTGGGCAACCCTCAGGCAAGACCTGACGCCGGTGATTGCAGCCGCATCTACCATTCTCATTGCGTTTACCATCCTGCTGATGGTGCTCGCCGCACTTTTCCGCAAGGGACGTAAAGTATGACCGAGCCATTTCTCTCCATTCGTAGCATCCGCAAGACGTATGGCCAGGTCACTGCGGTGAAGAACGTGACCATGGACGTCGCCGAGGGCGAATTCATGACTTTTCTCGGGCCGTCTGGTTCAGGCAAATCGACTACGCTGTACATCCTTGCCGGATTCCAGGACCCGACCGATGGCGACATTCTTCTTAAGGGCCAGAGCCTTTTGTCGACGCCATCGCACAAGCGCAACATCGGCATGGTGTTTCAGCGCTACACGCTGTTCCCGCATCTGAGCGTCGGAGAAAATGTTGCGTTCCCGCTACGTATCCGGCGTGCCAGCCAGGTGGAAATCGCTGAGCGCGTCAAAAAGGCGCTCAAACTAGTCCGGCTCGAAGGTTTTGAGGAGCGCAAGCCGGCCCTTATGTCGGGCGGCCAGCAGCAGCGCGTCGCACTCGCCCGCGCGCTGATCTATAATCCGCCTGTGCTGCTCATGGACGAGCCGCTATCGGCCCTCGACAAGAAGCTGCGCGAGGAGATCCAGTTCGAGATCCGCCGCATTCACCAGGAAACCGGCGTGACCATTCTGTACGTCACCCATGATCAGGAAGAAGCGCTGCGGCTTTCCGATCGCATCGCCGTGTTCAGCGAGGGTGAAATCGACCAGATCGGAACCGGCCAGGAACTTTACGCCAATCCCGCCACGCATTTCGTGGCGGGATTTATCGGAGACAGCAATTTCATCAACGCCGAGGTTTTATCGAATGAAGGCGGCCAGGCGCGATTGTCGCTGTCCGGCGGTACGGTAATCGACGGCGTGCCCGTGCATGCCGGCAAGTCTGGCGGCAAGTCCGTGTTGCTGCTCCTGCGGCCGGAGCGGCTGTCGCTTTCGACCCGGCCACTCGATAGCGGGCTTGTTGTAACAATCAATGACATTACGTTTTTGGGCAACAACATAGAGGTCACCACCCACACCGGCAATGGTGAAAGCCTCTCCGTGCGGCTGCCGTTTGGCCACGAAGCGATCTCCAGCATTAGCCGTGGCGACAAAGCCTGGCTAAGCTTCGAGCCGAAGTCGACGCACGCATTCGCCTGATCCGTTTGTTCGCTGCGGCGGCCAGGACGGCCCCAGCCATTGTTTAGTTTTAAACGATTCAGGAGACCTACGCCATGGCGCTGTCCAAGACACTTCTTGCGAAACTGAAAAATCCGTCGCTTGCCACCGACAAGGCGTTGATCGCCGGCCAATGGCAGGCAAGCGGTGAAACCGGTGCGACCTTCGACGTCAGCAATCCATCGACGGGGGAGGTGATCGCGAGCCTGCCGGATATGACCCGAGCCGACGCCGCCCGCGCCATTGATGCCGCGCACACGGCGCAGAA
>NZ_PVBN01000021.1 GCF_002968635.1 Neorhizobium alkalisoli
ACGCTAAAGGCGACGGAGCAGCCAATCGACACCAGCTCGGCCGCCGGCAAGGCTTTCCTCGACATGCTCGGCGTATTCGCGGAGTTCGAGACAAACCTGCGCAAGGAACGGCAGATGGAGGGCATCAAGGCTGCGAAAGCACGAGGTGTCTACAAAGGGCGACGCCCGAAAATCGACACGGCTGAGATCCGCAAGCTGAAAACTGAAGGCATTGGTCCCGCCGAAATAGCCCGTCGTCTCGGCATTGGGAGAGCGAGCGTGTACCGCGCACTGGAAATATCATAAAAAGGCGTTGCGAAATACCTATTTCGTGCGTTGCAAAAATCGGTCGCAAACTCAAAACTTCGATCGGCTAAATCTCGTTCGAAACCTCGATGTCCTGGTTCAGCACGGCGCTCTCAACGAAGTTTCCGAGTGCGCGCGCCGTCGAGTCGTAGATCGATTTTTCTCCATCGGGGCTCGAAAGGGTTAGGACAAAAGCGACCTCTTGTGCCCCGGCCTGACTGTGGTGCGTCCAGCCGAACTGATACAGGTCGCGCATGTAAACGCGGGCGTAAAGACGGAGATGCGACCCCGAAAAACTGAGACCACTGCTTTTGGTAAAATCCCGGCAATGCCTTCTTATCGGCTGCCATTTCCGGAGCTCATCGCGAGCATCGTTTTCCGGAAGCGTCGATTCCTTCATTGAGCCTAGAAGGGACGGCCATTTCTTCGGCCCGGTAGGATACATCAACGATGTCTCCAGCCGGGACGCGAAGTAATTCGCACCACCAAACGGTGAAACAAGGGGCCTAAGCACAGCGGTCAGGCTGGCGCGGCCAAACAACTTCCCATCGCGTACCAACTCGGGAGGGATGGGAATATCGTTCCAGTAATAGGCGGTCCCGGGCTCAAGTTGCGCCCGCCACGCGAGCGTGACGCTGCCAGGCGCACAGGTCCACGGCAAATGACCTTTATATGGCGTCCCCCAGCCGAGACGCGGATCGTGCTCGCTGCGTTCAGCTGAATTGATCAGGAGAGCTTTAACCAAATCCGGCGTCGGCTCGCGTAAGCTATCGAACGTGTGGGCTGCCAAAGACGAGACCAATGGCGTTGCGTAGCTGCTTCCCGTATCCACGACCCCACCAAGCATCCTGAGATTCGAAAACCACGACAAGTCTGGTTTCATCATCCCATCGGGGCCGGGACCGGGCAGGCAGGCGGGGCAACTATCGCCCGGCGTTCCATCTGGGAGCGCCTGACGCCCCCCGACAACTATTGCAGCTTCACAGTCAGCTGGCGGATTGGGTCGAGAACTGTTGTCAGGGCTGACATTCCCAACGGAGATTACCGGGAGGAAGCCCGCCGATCTCGCCAGGAGGCTGATTTCATGGCCAAGAACGCTAACGTCAGATGGGTCCAAGCCGGCGCCGTCCTGATTGGCAGAAATATTCCAAACGCGCGCTTCGGGATAAAGTCGTGCAACCTCCGTCAGATAGTCGACCAACTCACGTTCATCAAAACGACGGTTTGCATTCTTATGGGGAACTGCCTGAACCGATCCGATGCGGCAATTTAGCTCCGGCAGCAATCGGTTGTTATTCCAGGCGTGGCCGTGGACAACGAGCGAGCTAACACAATTGCCATGAAGCTTGTCGGCTTGGGCGTTCGTCACGAAAGGCGTTGCTTTGAAGGCTTCAGCTGCGCTGTAACTTTTCGCATGTAAGCCGCCGTCGACGACAACGACAACGGGTGCGCTTTCATCGATGACTGGCGCAGGAGGCTCCGCTCCTTCGCCAGGAGCCGCCACCCTGATAGGCCGCACAGGATCAATTCGATAGGAAGCACCGGAGGCAATGAGCTGCCGCAGTCCTTCTTTGTTCGGAATACGAACCGTGGCTCGGCCGACGCCGGTGTTTCGATAATCCCGCATGGCCCTCGCAATGCTGGATTGTCGCGGTGTCGTTAGAGCGCGCGGTTCTTCCGCTTCCTCTGACGTGCCGAGCGTGAGGCGCACACTGGTGAAGGTCGGCAATACCAATCTTTCATTGGCAAAGCTCTGAATACGCTCCAACACTTCAGCCTTGGCCTCGCGATCGCGAAACGGAGCAAGCCAGACCACAAACAAACGTCCGTCATCATCTTCTGGCGCGGAATTCCAGAGTTCGCTGACCGAGCGCCCGCGTAATCGACGTTTCGTATCAAATCGCTCCAGAGACGAAACTCGCGATATGTCCGCTTGCATCGCATAGCCGACTGGATGCTCGATAGCGCCGATAAGGCGAGGCAACTGCTTGACCTCAGCCTCGATCAAATAGCCTCCCGGCAGGGGAGCAACCAAGCGGCACCCCTGCCGCTGGGAGAAGAGATCATCTGGTGTGTGTGTCGGAGCGAGTGAATCTTCGCTGAACATGCGAACGACGAGGTGAGTTAGCCCTGAATATGTTGGCAACTCCGTGCGGTGCGCATAGATGTCGCGTGTTTCGCTCGCAAGAACTTCCTGCTGTCGGCCGAGCCGCTCCGTGACGATACTGTCAATGCCTTTGCCACGCCCGGTCGGGCTCCGGAGCGCGGGATCCATTTGAAGGCTCAGAACAGGATAGAGAAGCGGCTGGTCTCGAACTTCAGCCATGCTATGCCTCCCCATCCTGTTGCTTCAAATAAGCATAGATGGCTTGCCGTGACACACCAAGAATGCGGGCAGTATCCGCGCCGGCAATACCATGCTTCTCTTTTAAAGCTAACGCCACCTGGCGCTTCTGCTCGGCGTCCAACGCCTGCCGCTGCACAGGGGCAGCCCGCCCTGATCGTGGTTCCAGCAATGCCGCAACAACAGCTCCAAAATCGATGTCACGCGACTCATGAACTGCATGGCGCCGTGCTGACAAGCTCATCATTTCGATATCGGCCCCCGATAACCCTTCGGACACTGTAGCAAACAACTCCGCGCGACCTTCTTCATCTTTGTCCTCAAAAAGAAAATGTCGCCAAAGGTCGGCGCGGACGCCTACCTCTGGAAGACCAAGTTCTATTTTGTAGGGAAACCTTCTCCAGATTGCGGGATCAAGAAGGTGCGAGTGGTTGGTCGCGGCAACGACGATCGAGCTCGGATCTAAACCATCCAGAGCCTGAATTACAGTATTGACCACACGCTTGAGCTCGCCCAGTTCGTGCCGATCGTCACGTAGTTTTGCAACAGCATCCATTTCATCCAAAAAAAGGACGGCGTTTCGCGCCGGCACGAAATCAAAAACCGAGCGGATATTTTTTGCCGTATCGCCGAGCAGCGAGGAAATTACGGAGTCGAGCCGGACGACATAAAGCGGGCGGGACAACTGCGCTGCGATGTGACCGGCAAGAAGAGACTTGCCCGTTCCCGGCGGGCCAGAGAGTAAGAGCCCAAGTCGCGACGCCAATCCTTTGGCGCTCAGATCGTCTATGCGCCGAGCATCCGCGATAAAATCGCTGAACACGCGCCACCCGCCTTCGTTCAGAAAAACAGGGGTATCGGGCCAAGTTTGCTCCTCGACAAGCGGCAAGCGGGATTTCGAATCCACGGGCAAGGATTCCACGTAACCAGACGCCTTCAAAGGTACGCCTCGCTTCCGCACCAGGGCTTTCAGTTCCTTCGCGATCGAGGGTTCACCATTCTTGTCGAGATCGCGTGCGAGCGCATTCGCCGCACGACGCACGCGCGTGTAATCAGCCGAAAGCGCTGCATCGGCCAGTTCCAGCACATTTTTCATCTCAATTGTCACGATCACTCCATGCGTAAAACTTCTAGGCTAATTCGTAAACCAAAATAGGCATATTGACAATTAAAATTTGCTTAATGTAAAATGAAATGGCACTCAAGAGAAAGGATTTTGATGCAATGACAAAGAAAAATCAGCATGTGGTGCCTCACAACGGCGATTGGGCCGTGCGAGGCGCTGGCAATCAGAGGGTGACCTCTACCCACGCAACGCAGGCAGATGCGGCGGCTGCCGCGCGCAAGATCGCCATCAACCAGCAGAGTGAAGTGGTTATTCATCGTCCCAACGGACAAATCCGAGACAAGGATTCCTACGGTCGCGATCCCTTCCCCCCGCGTGGCTAAGACCTGAGGTCGCCTGGAGTGAGGCGGCCTCTTCACCAAAGGAGAGAAAAATGCAGTTCGAAGGCGCGTTAGTTCGCGAACAGGGCGTCACATTCGCCATTGTCATCGTTAAGCCGCACGTTCTTAACATCGGTCATCAAGCCGATGACGTTGCTGATAGTTTCCAGCCCGCCTTTCCAGGTGTACCTATTGTACTCATGGCGCAAAATAGCCGAGGCATTCCCACATATCGTGGCCGACGTGATCTCGTGAATTTTCTGTCACGGGTGCCGATGCAGGCCATTCCTTGGCGGCGCTATACCCTGAACTGATCTGGAAGATGCGGCAATGCTGAAGACCGATACCCGTCAGGCGAATTGGCGCCGGGCCAATCCCGCCAAATACGATGCTCACCTTGCCGTGCAGCGAGCAGTGAAGGCCGGCGACTTGGAAAAGCAGACATGTGAGGTCTGCGGGGTCCAAGCGGTTGATGCACATCACGACCAATACGACGAGCCTTTAAGGGTACGCTGGTTGTGCCGCCGGCATCACACACGACTTCATCACTACGGAGAGGATATGTTTCCGATCAGGGATGCATGAGACCTGCAATTTCAATTACCCATGGCGATGAGATTTTGCGGCTCTCCAGCAGCAGGTTTCGCCTGCCATATGGCTCGCTCCCAACGCTTTTCCCCAGACCGTCTTTTCAAGCGCCGCTCCATCGTGGATCGCAAACCCTGTCTCAAAGAGGACGAAGCTACCCGCATCCTCCAGCACTTTCAGACTCAGCCTCTTTTCGTAGAATTCCCTGGATCGGCTGATGTCGCGAACGAAAGGGATTGGATTGATAAAGCGCGTCGAGGCCCCGCTACTCATGGCTGGTCTTTTTTCAGATAATCGCCATACAGGCGCGCGCCCTCCTCGGCGGTGATGACGCCCTTGCGTTCCAAGGTCACAACCAAGTCCTCAACGGGATCATGCACGACCCCATCGCCGGAAAGCTCCGTCACCTTGTCGGCCCAATCATCAATCGGCAGCCGCTCGGCCACAATGCCATGCTCTGCTGCCAGCGCATAAATCCGGGGGCCAGTCCCATGGCGCTGTCTGCTGTAATCATGATCTCCCTCCTATCGGCCTAACCCGAGCCCTTGCGAGCGGGAAAGCTGCTGTTTCAGTGTGTGGTCGCGGCTCAACTCGGCCACGCGGGTGCGCTCCACCATGCGGGCGACGGTCTTGATCTGCTCGGCCCGCTTCGCCAGCTCCGGACGCTGCTCGAGCTCCGTGGCGAAGTTGCGAGGATCGGAATGACCGAACCGGCGCTCGAGCGCCTTGGCAACCTGTTTGGCTTCCTCGAGCGCAGCCTTGCCCTCCGGCGTCGATCGCAGTTCATCAATCAGCTCGTCCCGCTTATCGCCCGACACCTTGTCCACTCGGTCGAGGATTTTGGCGCTGCTGGGTGTCAGGCCGGGAACCTCGACCACATCGCGCTTTTCCCGCTGCCACTGCTCGGCTTTGCGTTCCTCGCCCAAACGCCATTCCCAAGCCGAGGCCGACGATTCCAGATGCGAGGCGACGGAACGGGCATACCGCAATGCGTCCTTGCGCTCCTTGTTATCTCCGAGCAGGCCGGATTTGCCGCGAAGGTCTCCAAACCGCTCCGGCTGCTCGGCCATGGCCTTCGCCATCACCTTGCCGTCGCCATTCTGGTCAATGATCGCGGAACGCAGGCGGCCCGCGACCTCGGCCGGATCGCGGAAGACACGCCGCGCCACCGATTCCACGGTCTCAAACCGCTGCTCGAACACCGGCATCGCCTTTTCGCGGGCAATGTCCTCGATGCTCCTGTCATGGCGCGTGATCGCCGGTACAAGCGGCTCGGGCTTCCCGGCCTGCTGCCGGCGCTGACGATTATCGCCGCTATCCCGCGTGAGATCCTGCGCAGGATCCTCGCGGCGAACAGGGCCGGCCAGCTCGCCGGCGCGTTCCTCGTAAACTCGCTGACGTTCGGATGGCCGGTCCTGCTGCTCCTGGGCCGGACGGGCCGCACGGGACGACATGCCCTGCGCCAGCTTTTGGGCAGGAACAAGGTCGATCTCGCTGCGGACCCCGAACGCCTCGGCGATCCCGCGCCGCTCTGCAAAGGCCTTGGCGTAATCCAGCGTCGTTTCCTTCGCACCGGATCTGGACAGCCGGTTTTCAAGCTGCGCATAGGCCAGTTCGCCAGCATCCTGCACCTTCCACCCATTGCGGTGCGTCTCCGTACCGTCCGGAAGCCGCACCGGCTCCGCCCCCTCATGACGAAGGCCGATTGTCGCGCCAATCTCCGGCGCTGCCTCTTTCATCGCCCGCTCAAGATCGACGCCCCATGTGGTGGACCGCTCGCCTTTGGCGTTTTCCAGCGTCACAAAGTAGCTGTCGCGATTGCCGGCCTTGTGCTCGTAGGGTGCAACCCCATGCTCTACCAGCTTGCCTGGGGCCAACATTTGGCCGGCGCGCCGATCGGTGAATTCATCCTGCGCCGCATAGAGCTGTGCCCCGTCACGATGCCGAGTCATCGCGACATAGGTCAGGTGCCGGTCCATGGTGCTGGACGCCAACACAAACGCGCGATCGACCGTCGCCCCCTGATTTTTATGGATGGTGGTCGCATAGCCGTGATCAACGGCCTGATAGGTATCCATCGGAATGCGGACGCGCTCCCCGCCTCGACCGTCGAGCTGCGCCACGATCATGGGGCCAGCACCTGGCCGGCCGGCCTCCACGCTCTCGACGGTGCCGAGCATCCCATTCTTCACCCCGAGGTCGCGATTGTTCTCAAGGAACACGATGCGGTCACCAGGCGCGAACTCTCGGCGACCGTCATTGGTCTGGAAGGTCCGCGCCCGCCCCAAATGACCCTGATCTACCTCGCCCCCGCTCGGCCCGTGGCTATCGCCGGGTTCGCAACTCTTCGCCAGCTCGCCGCGCTCCTGCAGCGCGGCTCTGATCCCGGCATTGATGGCGCGAACATCGGCACGACGATGCGCCATCGCAACCCGGGTGCCGTCCGGACGCTGCTGCCGATCCGCCAGATAATCGCGCACGATCTCCCCGCTTGCCCCGTCGCGGCTCTCACTGAAACGAATATCGCCTCGCTCCTGATAGGCAGCCAGACCCTCGGCCGTTCGATGCGTGGCGAACGCAACAGAAGCTTCGCGCTGCCAGCCCACACGCTGCCGGCGAATGTCGGAAAGCTCGACATGGCCGACCTGCTCGGCAATCGCCCGGAAGGGCGCACCGGCCCCGATCGCCTGAAGCTGCTCATGATCTCCGACAAGAACGATCTTCGCCCCGCGCGTCTCAACCTCTGCGACGAAACGGGCGAGCTGGCGGCTCCCCACCATGCCCGCCTCGTCGATCACAAACACGTCGCCTCGGCCGACCGCATAGCGATCCCCACTATGTGGGTTCTCCCAACTGCGGGACCAGGACGCGAGCGTGCGGCTCTGGATGCCGGAACTTTCCTCCAGGCCCTCGGCCGCCTTCCCCGACAACGCCGCTCCGTGCACCGTGTAGCCCTCCGCCGCCCAGGCCTCGCGGGCAGCGGCAAGCATCGTGGACTTGCCAGCACCAGCAAAGCCGACGACAGCCGCGATGCGCTCCGGTCCGGTGATATGTTCGATCGCCCGTCGCTGCTCATCCGAAAGCCCCGCCTCTATCCGTTTTGCGCTGCCATCTTGTACACCGCGCTCATTTCCTGGGGATACGAAAGTCGCCATGCTTGAGCGGATCGCCTGGTCCTGCCTCCCTATCGCTCGCTCGACATGATGACGGGCAACGCCATGGCTTCGGGCATTCCCCATCCTGACAGCTCGCCCGGCCATGGCGCTTTCGATCTCGACCATTTCCCGGGTCGAATACCGCGGCTTGTGAACCTCGCCTGTCTCTGGATCAGCTCTCTCGGCCTGAAGCTCGACCAGCGCCGGCGAAGCCATCACCGACGCAAATGCGTTCTCGAACGCCTGCGCGTCATCGTTGATGTAGCGATGCAGGGTGCGGGCAATATCGTGCCGGTCGAACACACTCTTTTCGTTCGTGATCAGCACAAGCACCTGCTCCGGCTTCTCCCGGATCAGATCGGCGTTGCGCCTGGCAGCCTCCTCATCCAGCCGCCCCCGATCGACCGGCTTTCCCTGCCGCTCCATCTGCGTCGCATGCACACCCATATGCTCGGTGGGCTGAAGCTCAAGGCCGCGATCCTCGTGCGAACGATGGTCGATCCGGATATCCAAACCCTCACGCGCCAAGCGCTCGTTGGCGATGCTCTCCCACGACTGCCTGATATCGCGAAGCTGCATGTCGGTCGTGGCAAGACCGTTTGACAACAGACGCGCATTCTTGTGCTCAAGATAGGTCTTCTCGCCAAGCCCGCTCTCGCCAACCTGTCGCGTCGTCATCATCACATGCGCATGATAATTGCGAACGTCGCCGCGCTCATGCGGCGCATGGATCGCGAAATCCACCGCTGCGCCATAGCGATCGGCCAAATCCTGAGCAAACGTCCGCGCCGCCTCGATCCGTCCTTCCGGAGACAGCTCGTGCGGAAGCGCAATCTCGAATTCACGGGCAACGCGGGCATCTTTGCGTTTTTCGGCGAACTCGGCCGCATTCCACAAGGCTGAACGGTCGCGAGCCCAATCGGCTGAAACGCCTTGCGGAAGGACGATCTCTGTATGCTCCACCCCCTCTTTCCGAGTGAAGTCATGCACAAGCCCATCGCGTTCGTTCGTCAGCTTCTCAGCGGAGCGATAAGCCGCTGATGCGACCGCGCTACGACCGGACGCCCGCGAGATTGGCTTTGCGCTGAGATGATAGATTGCCAAACAATATTCCCCGAACCAAAAGGAGGATATCAAGCACTGATTTGCGCAGCAAGTCGTAAGTGCGCCCTTGTAACTTTCTTCGCTACGCTTATCCAGCCACGGTGTGGTGCAAAATTGCTAGTACCTGTGTGTGATCTGAAAAGTAGCAGAGCGAATTCACTCCGCCGTCAAGAGCCAAAACATTTTTCATTCGGGAAGAAGAATCTTCTCGATCGGCTCTTGTGCTTCGCGGAAATCCGAAGTCCCATAAATTCAGGTCGCAGTTTCGGCGACTAACCCCAAACCATGGAGACATCCAAATGAAGCATCGAGAAACACCTAACTGGCCCGACTACATCGCTCGTGCAGTGGCGCTGGCGATCGCGGTCGTCGGCCCCTTCGCTCTGCAGGACCTGCCGCGCATTCATGAAAGTGAACATCCTTATGGATATGCGATCGGCATCTCCACCATCGCTGCCCTTGCCGCCGGCTTCCTTGTCCTCCGGTTCTGCGAGTGGCTGTTCAACGCCCATATGGATAGTGTCGAGAGCAAGAACCGCTTCGGCTTTGCGTCCATGCTGATTACGTTTGGTTTGTTCGCCGTCGCCATTGCAACTTTCGCGATCCAATGGCAGAAAAGCTGACATGGCAAACGACACCGCTTCGACGCTCGCGCTTCTGATCGACGGCGACAACGCCTCGCCGAAGATCATCGCCGGATTGCTGGCCGAAATCGCCAACTACGGCACGGCGAGCGTCAAGCGCGTCTACGGCGATTGGACCAAACCCAATCTCAATGGCTGGAAGGAATGCCTGCTGGAGCATTCACTCCAGCCGGTTCAGCAGTTCGCCTATACGACAGGTAAGAACGCCACCGATGGCGCGATGATCATCGACGCCATGGATCTGCTTTATACCGCACGATTCTCCGGTTTCTGCATCGTCTCAAGCGACAGCGATTTCGCAAGGCTGGCGGCGAGGATCCGCGAACAGGGCGTCACGGTGTACGGGTTTGGCGAACGCAAGACGCCGAGACCCTTCATTACGGCCTGCGACAAGTTCGTCTATTTCGACGTGCTGAAGGGACTTGGAGAGGAAGCGGCGGCAACACCCGCCGCGCAGGAAGAGGCGAAGGCAAAGGCGACGAAAAACGCCAAGGATAAGACTTTGCTCTCCATGCTACGGACCGCCGTCACGGCGGTCTCAGATGAAAGCGGCTGGGCCAATCTCGGCGCAGTCGGCAGTCACGTCGCGAAACAATCGCCGGAATTCGATTCCAGAAACTTCGGCTTTGCCCGCTTGAGCGATCTCGTCGAGGCCACCGCAAAGTTCGAGATGGATCGATCCGGCAAGGTGCAAAAGGGCATCCTCATCCGCGCGAAGACAAAGTGAAAGAAAGAAGACTGATGGCTCGTAAGACGATCGAAGAACGGCTGGCGCAGATCGAAGCGCAGCGAAAGACCCTCAAGGCCAGACTGGGCAAACAGGAACGCGCCGAGGACACCAGGCGCAAGGTACTGCTCGGTGCCCTCGTGCTGCATCGCCTCGAAAATGGCAAGGATGAATTCTCGCGCAACCTGTCCGCTTGGCTAAAGCGGGAACTACCTGGCTTCCTCACCCGCGATATTGACAAGGCACTCTTTGCCGATCTGCTAGCCGCAAAGGACGGTTAGGTGAGCAAACCCCACCTTCGTCACGTCGCAGGAGCCCGGATGACAACGAACGACCAACCCGAGCGCTCCGGCGCGCGAGGCGCCTGTTCTTTTGCTCCTTCTGCCGCAAAAGCACCGATGACGTCGCCACGATGATCGCCGGCCCGACAACCTTCATCTGCGACGAATGCATTGAACTTTGCCTGTCGATGATGACCGAGGCGGCGGCCAAGGCGGATGCTGAGCAACAGGACAAGGATGTCGGCCTCCCCGGAGGGCATCGCAAACCGAATGCCTGGGGGCAACGGCAGGCCGCCGTCTGGGCGAAAACCGTCCTCAAGCGGTTGCCGAAATCGGCCCTGACAGATCTCGAACAAGCAAACGCGCTGGATTTTCTCACCCGCATCACCGCCAGGATTGTCGAGATCGGCTATGAACGCGGCGCGGCCGACGGCTTCGATCAAGGCTACCGCTATAATCGGGACCGCGAGCGGCAAGAAACAAAATTACGAACGGAGGGGGAAGCATGAACCAGGCGACGCTTGCATGGGCCGCGTTCAAGAACATGATGCGCGCCGCTGCGCGAGATCCACTATGGGCTTTCGTCTCCGTGCTCTTTGCACCTTTCCGAATCTGGAAGCCGACACTTCAAATCCTGTTGGTCGTCGTCATCGTCACTTTCGTTATCGGTTTTGGCGGTCGGTTCTTTCTTCAGGATATGTTGGGATTCGGCCCCGGCAGCATTCCGTTCATTGCCGTCGATCTCTTCATGCTGCTGGTGCTCGTTGCACTCGTCTTCCGGCTCATCACCAATCCGCTGATTGCTCATTTCGGGGACATGGAAGGCGATACTCACGGCTCCGCGCGCTTCGCAACTGACAAGGAAGTAGCTCCCCTCTCCCAAGCCGATTCCGGCCTGCTGATTGGCCGCAACGGCAAGACCGGAAAGCTCATGCGCTATGATGGACCGGCGCACCTGCTCACCATGGCGCCGACGCGAACCGGCAAGGGCGTGGGAACCATCATCCCCAACTTGCTCACCGCCGACCGCTCCGTGATTTGCATCGATCCCAAGGGGGAGAATGCGAAGATCACCGGCCGCGCCCGAGAAACCTTCGGGCCGGTCCATGTCCTCGATCCCTTCGGCGTCACCGGCCTGCCCTCGGCGGCCTTCAATCCGCTCGATACGCTCGATCCGGCCGGCCTCGATGTCGCGGAGGACGCCAGCACCCTTGCCGACGCTCTCGTGTTCGATGAACCAGGTATGGCCGGCGAAGCCCATTGGAACGAGGAAGCCAAGGCGCTGATATCAGGCCTGATCCTCAAGATCGTGGCCGTAGAATCTCCCGGTCGGCGTCACCTTGGCACGCTGCGCGAATATCTCACCCTCGCTCCTGAGCGGTTTGCCGCCCTCATGAAACGCATGCAGGACATGGACGACGCAAACGGCCTGGTCGCCAGAGCGGCAAACCGCCACCTCGGCAAGTCCGATCGCGAGGCCGCCGGCGTCCTATCGGCCGCCCAGCGCCATACCCATTTCCTCGACTCGCCGCGCATGACGGCCGTGCTCTCTCGCTCCGATTTCCGCTTTGCTGATCTCAAGCGCCGGAATGTGACGGTCTTCCTCGTGCTGCCGCCTGATCGCCTTTCGACCTATTCGCGCTGGCTGCGCCTGCTTGTCAGCCAAAGCCTGCTCGATATGGCCCGCGATCCGGCAAAGCCGGCCGTCCCGGTCCTCTATCTGCTCGATGAGTTCGCCACCCTCGGCCACCTCTCCCCTGTAGAGCGCGCCATGGGCCTCATGGCCGGCTACGGCGTCCAGCTCTGGCCGATCCTGCAGGACGTTCACCAGCTCCGCGCCACATACGGGCAGAGAGCCGGAACCTTCCTGTCCAATGCCGGCGTGCTGCAGGTGTTCGGCGTCAACGATCACGACAGCGCCCGCCTCGTCTCCGATCTGCTCGGACAGGAGACAGTCGTGTTCCAGACCATGGCCCGCGCTCTCGATTCCGAAAAGTCGGGCATCTCCTACAGCCAGCACCACACTGCCCGGCCGCTGCTCACCCCGGACGAGGTACGCAGCATGCCGCAGAACATCGAACTGCTGTTCCTGGCCGGGCAACGGCCGATCGTCGCCGGAAAGCTCGCCTATTACGCCGATCCGGAATTCAGAGAATTGTTTGATGCGCAGGCATAAGTCAGTAGCCCCGACGTCCTCAAAAGAATTCTGCTATCCAAAAGCCGGCGTCACCCCTGCCCGCGAGAAATTAGACCCTCACCCGCATTTGTCGCCGGGCAAAGCAATTATGAAGGATCTGCTATGACGACCCAAATCAAAGCCTACATTGCCGAGCATGGCCTTGTTAGAACAGTGGAAACGCTGCTCGCATCTCCGGCGACCTTCGATATGACCGAGTCCCATGCGGCGCAAAGAGTGCGCATCATTACTCAGATCATCGATGCCCCCTGGGAGGTGATAGACTCGATCAGCGGAGTCGCCGCCTGCTTTGAGCGCATTGACAGCACGAACTCTGATCGCGATACAGATTCATTCCCTGAATGACGCAACACTATGCGCGCGATCTAACACTGCCTGCGTCGGTTGGACACTGACGGCGCTTCAGGAGCGCGTGAACGAACGAACCCTCCCGGACGGGTGACAGCTCCGCAAGGTCCTCAACAAGACCGTGAAGCTGCTATCCCTGTCCAGACCGACAGTGCACTGAAGGGCCGACCTATGGAAAATGACCGTCTAGCCCATCTGCCCGAAAAAAAGCGCCGCGAACTGAAACGCGTGGCGCAAATCCTGTTCGACGAATTTGAAGATGCCCTGAAAACCAAGCTCTCCGACAAAGGAAAGCGCGGCCGCATCCTCAAGCTCATCCTGTTCGGCTCCCATGCGCGTGGCGATTGGGTCGAAGACCGCACGAGCGGCTATCGCTCCGACTATGACCTTCTCGTCGTCGTCAACTATGAGAGCTTTGGCGAGCAACACGAGGCTTGGGAAAAAGCGGGCGAGCGCTTCTTGCAGGAGCTGACCATAACCCGCCGACTCTCAACGCCGATCAATTTCATCGTCCATAGCTACCAGGACCTCAACAACCAACTCGCTCAAGGCCGCCCCTTCTTCGTCGACATCGCCCGCGACGGGATCGCGCTCTACGAAACACCGGGCTTCCCCCTCGCCTCCCCCAAAACCCTCGCACCCGAGGAAGTTCGCGCCGAGTCGAAACGGCATTTCGACCAGTGGTTTCCAAGCGCCGATGCGTTCAAAGCAGCAGCCGGCTTTCTCGTTGAACGTGGAAACTTACCCGAAGCGGCGTTCCAACTGCACCAGGCCGCCGAACGGCTCTATCATTGCGTCCTGCTTGTGTTGGCACTCTACAGTCCCAAATCGCACCGACTGACATTCCTGCGCTCACAAGCCGAACGCATCGCCCCCCAGCTCATCGACGTATGGCCGAGAGATTCCCGTTTCGCCAAGCGATGCTTTACCCGTCTCGATCGCGCCTATGTCGATGCACGCTATTCATCCGCTTACGAAATTACCGGCGAAGAACTGGCCTGGCTAGTCGGGCGGGTGGAGGCCCTGCAAGAGACCGTCGTTGCGATCTGCGCCGATTGGCTCGACGGCTCCGGTTCCAGCGTGACGGAAGCATGACAGACGGTCCCGGCGCTGGCGCACCGGGGGCACTGTCACTTGGCCCTCCGGCTCTCTACCGCCCAACATGAAAGAGCGTTCGCCTCCGGGCTGGCGCGGCTACCGCCGCGCGTCACGTGGCGACCTTCGAGCCGTGTTACTCCGACGGCTCTTGCGCCAGCGCCTTCACTAAGCTGAGGATTTTTCTTCTGACAGCCGCGTCCTGAACCTTCACGAAGGCGCGATTGAGAGCGAGCCCCTCAGCGGAGTTCAGGAATTGGACGAATTCATTGCGTTCCGTCGTCGGTTCTGATTCTACTGCTGAGAGTGCTCCGGGGTTATTCTCGAAGAAATAGGCGACCTGAACGCCAAGAATGTTCGCGATCGCCTGCAGCCGGCTCGAACCGACACGATTGGTGCCCTTTTCGTATTTTTGGACCTGTTGAAAGGTGATACCAAGCCCTTCTGCCAATGTCGTCTGGCTCATCCCTTTGAGGGTACGCTGCAGACGGATGCGGCTGCCGACATGAACGTCAATTGCATTGGGTGTCTTCTGCTGTGGTTTATGAAGCATCATTTCCTCAAACTGGATGGCGCAGCCGGTGGATTGGGCTGCTGCGTTAAAACTAAACGAATGTCACTTTTTCCGGTACGACCTCGCCGGGGGATGCGCAACGCCGCATGTCCCGCAACACGTGTTGCGCCCGTTCATAGGCCAAAACCAAGTCCGCATTTGCGGCTTGCCAAGGTTCGAACAGCTTCGCGCGTCGTTCACCCAGCGACATGTATGCAGACTGAAACGCTTCATAGTCGTCCGGTCCAATACTCGCCTTCGACAACTTCACCGCCCATATATGCAGGATGACCCGCTCTTCAGTGTCCAGCGCGTCCTTTTGTTTCTGCAATTCATGAAAACGAGCCTCGGCCCGCCGATAGGCATGCAACGCCTTCGCCGCCCTCGCCCTCAAACTCAACGATGCACGGAATCCGCCTTGCGGCCATTCCCCCATTGGTTCACCTTCCAACAACCCGCGTTTCTGCCGGTGACTGCTCCCCAATAGGAAGCAACTGCGGCTTTTCGACCGCTGCTGCGACGGGACCGGGTGTTGGAAAACCTGAAGGTTATCAGGCACAGACGCCTTTAGCCGGAGCCTGGACATACGCGCCCGTCACCCGGTCGCCGTCAACTCCGTTCCTATTCCTAACCTTGCGAGGTTTCCACGCCTCGGCCCACGTCTCCACAGGCGGTTTTTTATTTATGGATTGCGGAGGTTAATTTTGCAACTACGCAGTGAGCTTGCCCTCTCACGCAAACGCCCTCTGTACCAAGCCGGCATTGAGCTTACTTCCGACTAACGGCGAGTGTTCCGGATCTGTGTCGCTATGCGACCGCCAGGGTCAGATGACCGACCGTATCGGCGGCCGGCTTTACGGTAATCTCGATATCGTAGCCAAGGCGGTTCAGGCACTCCATCAGTTTGCGTTCCGACAGGTTCGTGAAGTCACCACGTAAGAGGGCCGATACCTTCGGCTGCGGAAGGCCTATGCGCCGGCCGGCCTCCTCTTGAGTGAGGCTAAGCCTACGCACAGCCTTCGTGATCTCGATCATCAGGCCGGACTTCACTTTCAGTTTTTCGGCATCAGGAAGACCCAGATCGGCAAACACGTTGCCGGAGCTGGTTTCGACCTCGATCCCGTCAACGACGCGGGTTGCCATGTCTCATCTCCTTTGCAACAGTCTCCGCAACCTTGAGCCGGGCGCGGATGATTTCCATGTCCTCTTTCGGGGTTGCTATCCCGCTCTTGCTCTTCTTCTGGAAGCAATGCAGGACGAACACCGCTTGCTCAAATCTGACCGTATAAACGGCCCGATACGTGCCGCCGATGTCATTCTCGACCACCTCGAGGACGCCAGCGCCGCCAAACCCCTTGAGCACCTTCGCGGCCGGATGCTGGTCGCCATGTTGCGCGAAATGCAGCGCGTAGCCGAAGAACTTCCGCACGTCCGCGGGGAGTTGCATCAGGTCTTTTTGGCTACTTCCGATCCATTCAATCGGGCGTTCGTCTGGGTTCATGCTCACCTTATACCTGAAATGATATAAATGGCAACTCACTCATTCAAGCTGGCCCAAAACGCTCCCGCCCTCTACCTTTTCCAAAGCCAAGCGAGGGCTGCCGCGTATGATGATTTTGCGGATTAAATACGAGGGGTGCCGCACCGACCCGCAACTTTACGCGGGTCGGAACCGCCGTAGGGTTGCGTGAGCAGCCCGAACAGCGGCGTCCGCTTATTCTTTCTTATAAGAAAGAGAAACAGATAGGGATTCAGTCTGTCTGGCGGACTCACGTTGTTTGATCGATTTTCCAAGGCGGGCAAGGGCCTGCCCGAGCGGATTGTCACCTGCATCGAACAGGGTTCTCTCCTCCAGAGGAAGTGACTGCCGATGGGCGTCGATCGCAGCCGCTCGAATTTCCCGTGCGTGAGTGTAATCGTCCGGGAGCGGATGGGGTGCACCAAGCCGACCGAGCAGCCGGCGGGCTTTCTCAGGGAGCGAAAGCCGGTAGGCATTGCTGGTTTGCTGGACCTGTGGCCCACGTCCGGCATTGCCCGTGGGTTCGTAGCGCCGCAACCAGTCAAGAAAGCCATGTGTGCGTAAAGCTTTCAATCCGCGCACGACCGCATCGCGTGAACGCCGAAGCTTTCGCATCATCGTGTCGATCGACGGCTCGAGGCGGCCGGTACGGAAGTCTACCAGGTTGACGAATAGCTCAAGGATTTCGACTGCGACCGAACCGAGCGGGCCGCTACGCGATCCAGGCTGCCGCTGCACACGCTCATATCGTTTCGCGGCAAGCAGAATCTGTTGAACCTCTTGGCGGTTGGTGCGGCGCCAGAACACACCTTCGCATTTCCCGGCCGCGCGCGATTGCTTCCGAACGGGCATACGCTCCCGGTCGGCCGATGCTCCGACGAGCACCGCCCCTAATTGTTCAAACATGCTCCTGTCCTGCCTCCGCCCATGGGAGGGCATGCCTGTGGACAGCGGACAAAAATCAACCGTTCCCGCAAAGGGCTACCCCTTGCAGGTTCGTGATCGCTCGGCTATGTTGGGACTTGAAATTGGTTGGCCCAACAAGCCGATGTCTTTACTGACCGAAAACCTCTCTCCGCTCCAACGGAGAGAGGTTTTTTCGTTATGCCCTCGTTTCTTTCTCGATCAACATCCTCAATGCTTCTTCAATCAGCGGGCTCCGCGAACCCGACCCGCGTTTCACCTTGATTTCATCAAGCCGATGCATCAGCTCGGCGGGAATATCGGCGTTAAGGAGAACCCGGCCGGCTGCACGCCGCCGCGCCCGCAACGCATTTACCCTGTCGGTACTGACGTGTTCGGAACGACTCATAGGTTTCATGCAACAAGAACAGGATCGATTCTGCAAATCCTCGCGCGTCGGTTGCTGATGGCCAGGAAAACACCGACGCACATTTCCGCGCAAATTGTACAAATCATACGAAATCTGGATAGGTTGCATCAACTTAGCCCTGCAGGCGCGAAGCGGTCATCACGACACTCTCCGGGTCCCAGCCCCATGAGCCCGCATCAGCGCCATCAGCATCGGCCCGAGCGAAAATTCCCCCCGCTCCGCTTTCGCCGTCAAATCCCGCAGATAGCCTCCGGCATTGTTTATATGCCCTCCCCTTTCGAGGATGCAGGCCATTGCAACCGCGGCATTCTGCGGCCCCATGACATGGCAGGCATCCTCATAGGCCGACGGGCTAACGCCGAGCATGGAGCGCACGACGATCGCAGTCGACATCAGGTCCCGCCAACTGCTGATCGCCCCTCCCGGCGCGTAGTCGGCGATGTCCCTACACGCCTGCAATACCATAGCCAAAGGAAATGCCTTTATCGGTTCCCCTTGCGGCCGGTTTTCCTGGCTCGCCTTCACGCCCTGCTCTTTTCGAGAGCTAGGTTCAAGTTCATGGATGGAATCGGTATTTGAATTCTGTATGTGGCGTTCAAAACGGACATCATTGGTGTCTATTTTTTCACATTTCATCTGCATTTCCAGCAAATTAACGATCTCATCGCGCAACATCTCCATTTCCTCGAGGATCGAGGCAAGGTCAGTAGTTATTGGCGTGCGTGGAATTTTCGCCACAAGGCCCACGAAATGTTTCTCGACCGTTCCCCAGTCGCCGGAAGCGCCCTCCTCCATCGCGGCCGTGATCAACTTGCGGACGTCGCGGCGGCAGATCGAAAGCGCTTCCTTGGCCAGGAGGAAGTGTTTACGCTCTGCGGCGACCTGCTGGGCCATTTGCGCAAGTTCCTCGGCGCGAGCCAGCATCGGAGCAAGGCTGAAGCCAAATGCCTGCTCGATGTCACCGGAACGGCCCTTGTGGGCATATCGTTTCCCGTTCGGGCTGTCCTTGCGCACTATCAGGCCGGCGTCCACCAGGGCCACCAGATGGCGCCGAAGCGTTGTTCCTGCAATCCCATGCGCCCGGACGGAGAGTTGTGCATTCGACGGGAACACGACAAGTCCCCTCTCTTCCGACAACTCGTTTTGCGGATAGAACGTCAGCAGCGCGTCCAGCACAGCCAGAGCCCGATCCTGAATCCCGAGAACTGCTCGCGCTTGGCAGGCGTCGCGGAAGACTTTCCATTTGTCGGCGGTTTTTCCCGCCTTAATCTCGGCCGTATCAAGCTGCCTTTTCACCAAGGCAAGCGTCATCGGCCGCCGCCCAACAGGCGTCGTCACACTATGCGTCTGCATTTTCCTTCACCTTTCAAAAGGCAAAAGAAATTCACCCACCAAAACGGCGCCAAAGGCTCTTGACTGTGATTCGGGGAAATGCGATTCTTCAGTTGTCACATTGAAGAGAAGGCTTCCACGACGGCGACGTTTGGGGGCCTTTTTCTTTTGCGGCTTAGGTCCTTTCTCGGTCCTTAGTTGAGACTAATCGGCAAGCCTCAGGGCTTTCGCGATGTAATGTATTCCCGATGGAGCTCGCGCAATTGTTTCATGACGAAGTCGGCGAATTCAGGGGAAGCTTTTTCGTCGAAAAGTAGCGTGATTTTCGAGCCTTTTCGCTCAACAGATGCCAGTTTCACACCCTCTTCGCTCTTGATGGTCTGGGCTTTGCCATTTGCCCGCTTTGCCGACAATGCTGCCATCACCTGGTTAAACCTGGTGTCGGAATCGGCCGCCTTGAACTCACGACTTTCCAAGAGAGCATTCAGTGACTTGTCCTTCGCCTGAGAAAGACGCTGGGCGAGCGCAGCCCACCTTGGACGGCCCGCTTTCGGTGCGGGCCCGATTGCCTCGACAATGGACCGCGGCAGCGAATGCCCGAGTGCCAAAAGACGAGAAAGCTGTGTCTTCTCCATACTAAGCGATGTCATGATCACCCGCCGGTCGAAACCGCGCTGTTCGAGTGCTAAAGCAAATTGCGCTCGTTCGATGTAGCTGAGATCCGAGCGAGCGGAATTCTCTTGCCCCTGAATAATGACAAGTTCTTCGTCCGTCAGGTTCTGGACGACGGCTTTGACCTTCCACCCCAAAGATGTCAGGACGCGAACGCGTCGGTGTCCAAACGCAATCTGATATCGATCAGCCTTGGCCGGGTGGGGACGAACCAGAACAGGGCTTTTCTGCCCTGTCTCCTTTATTGCTTCGACGAGCCTTTGATAGTCTTCTCCCTCATATGGAAGACGGTCCGCAACGAAAGACGCCTCTAATTGAGAGGGGTCGAGCTCTACGACTGCCGCACCGGAAGCGATCAAAGCTCGCGCCTGGTCGGCAGCACCGGCGATATTTCCGAGTGACCGTCCCATGGCGCCAACGGCGCCAGAACGGATGTGGTGAAGCTTCTTTTCTGTCGCCTGCTCCTCATCCGAGGTGTCGGCCGAATCCGGAGAGTTGCCATGTGGCAACTCTTGCTCACGCCTGGAAAGTATGGCTTTCAGGGTATCCTTGCGGCTCATCCGGCCCTCCCCCATGCCTGTCTGATAAGGCCTTCAATTTCGCCGTTCACCGCATCGAGTGATTCTAGAGCGCGATCATACGTGTTCTTCGAAAAATTCTCTCGTCCGACCTCATAAAGCGTTTGCTTCGAAAGGCCAGCGTCTGAGATTGCGGTGGACTTCAGCATTGCATTTGTCAGCACACGCTCGCGGAAAAGCGAGCGCATGAACCCCACCATTTGTGCTTGCGGCCCATCTGAAGGTTCATAGCGCGTGACGACATATCGAATGAAGTCATAGTCGAGATCGCCCCCCGAGTCCTGGACAACACTCAGGAGATCGGACGCCATAAGCAAGAATTGGCACATCGACATCACATCTAGCATTTGCGGATGCGCCGTGATCAATAATCCCGTTGAAGCGCAAAGCGCCCCAAGCGTCAGGAAACCTAGTTGCGGTGGGCAATCGAGCACCATGACATCGTAGTTGTCGGCAACTGTACCGAGCGCCGAGGCAACACGACCAAAGAAAGGTTCAGTAGAATGCTCCGACAACGCCCTTGGCGTGTCATGTTCAAACTCCATTAGTTCGAGGTTGCCGGGTACAAGGTCTAGCCCAGGAATGTAGCTCTTGCGGATGACATCGCCCAACGGGCGGCGTAGTTCATCGTAACGAACGGCCGCATACATCGTCTCATTGGACGCGATATCATATTCAGGTTGATAACCATGCAGCGCTGTCAAAGACGCCTGCGGATCAAGATCGACTGCAAGAACACGATAGCCCTGAAGCGCAAGGTACTGGGCCAGATGAGCGGCGGTCGTGGTTTTGCCGCTGCCGCCCTTAAAGTTGACGACAGCCATCACCTGGCAGTGTTCATCGTCCTTTCGACGTGGCACATATTTTTTTCCCTTCGCGTTCTCATCGAGAACCGCGCGAATTTGATTAATTTGATCGAGCGTATACGATCGTCGTCCACCGGGGCTGATGGAGGGCTGCGGACCTTTGCCATTCAACGACAATTGACGAAGATAAGCATCAGCGATCCCGATCAACTTGGCAGATTCGACGGACGAGAACGAACGGAGGGTCTTTTGTGATACCGGGGGGAAGAGCGCGGCGCGCATCGCTTGCAGCTCGGCAGACAGAGCCGCACCATCACCAGCGATGACTTCGGTCATCGGGCGCTTCTGGCTCAATGCCGGGGATATCTGACTACGGCCCTTAGTCATAACTACGATATTTCTCTTTGATGATTGTAAATTTCGTAGTTTGAACCTGCCGTGAGTCGCATCCTTTGGCAAGAAAATAAGGGTTAACGAAAGGTTAAGCCCCCCT
The DNA here is from genome assembly GCF_002968635.1 of Neorhizobium alkalisoli. Lineage (GTDB taxonomy): Bacteria > Pseudomonadota > Alphaproteobacteria > Rhizobiales > Rhizobiaceae > Neorhizobium > Neorhizobium alkalisoli. The sequence goes on from NZ_PVBN01000021.1 coordinate 21,501, forward strand.
CTGATGGCAGGGGCCACGCAGAAGTTCACGCACCGGGGCGGGCACCTCCGATCAATTCCAGCGCCTCTTTGTGTCATCTTCTGCCTGCGGCAACACGCTGTTTTCTAACACACAATCCCGGTTGCCATATGGCAACTCATGGCCTCCTGTTCATCACAGCGTTTCGGGTGGGCGGCATGCGTCCCGCCTCCACCTCAACCAATGGCATGGGTTCGATCGTACCTTTGCGGGAACCAATCCTATCGAAACACGAGCCCAGTGCATCGGTTAGCAGAATCATCGGACTCAAATGGCGGGCGGGAGGAGAGCAGGAGAGGCGGGGACGCCTCTCGTCTGGTTTCGGGCGGGTCGATCCCGGCCGAAACCAGCCATCGGCCCGACGATACCGCAAGAAAAAACCCGCAACATAAAGCTGCGGGTCAAATTCACAGAGAGGGCCGGGGAAGGGCCCGTCTTACTATTCCGCGGCGATGGCCGTGACGTCAATCTCCTCTTCTGTCACTGAGCGCAGTTGAACCGGAAGCCATGTCTTTCCAGAAAGCGCCTTTTCCGCCAACGCCACGGCTTCCGTCTTCGGAGCCTTTGTCACCGCCTTGACGGCGCTTGTCGCGCAACCAGCTTCTTCCAATAACTCGGCAATCTGCGCCTTGGACAGGCGGGAAAGGAAGGGGGCTTTCGGCTCCCAATGCTGGCGCATGTCGAGTTTCAGGGCTGCGGCTAACTGGTCGGCATGGGAGAGACGGTCACGATCGTGATCGTGTTTGCCCTCCACGGCATTAATATTGGCGGCGGTAATAACGGCGAGAAGGTCAAGAAGCTCGTCCTGTGGCTGCTCCAGCAACCATTCCCAAAGATCGCCCGGATCGCCGGGGAGCTTGTGGCCCCACGTTTCGTGGATGCTATTCCATTCACTGAGAGCCGCGCACGCTTCCGGCTCCTTGATCGACGGAGCGAGGTCCTTCAGCTGCCCACTGATTTCAATGACTGAACCGATCCGCCAATAGCTCGGCCCGGTCAGGAACACTTTCAGGGCCAACGGATAGAGCATGACGGCAAGGGCGAGATCGGGGCGGGTGACAAGCTCGTTGCGCATGGCAACAGTGCGGATCGCCGTCAGTTCCTCGACCAGCGCTGCGGAATAGCCGGTGGGCTTTTCGTCTTCATCGTCATTACCGGAAAGGGCAGGGGCTCCCCCGGCGCTGGCATCTTCGCCGTCCTCCCGTTCTGTTTCTGGCTGGCGCAACCGACGCAGTGCAGCCAGATCGTCGGCGCGGACAAGCCCCGTTTCGATCTGCAGGGTTCCTCCGTTGCCAATGGTCACGACGGAACCGGCAAGAGCTTTCTCCTGCACATCATAGACCTTGGCCGCATTCCGGATCGCCTCAATCTGCTGCTCGATCTCGTAAAGCGTCGCCTCGTCCGCCTCTGTGGCAGGATCGCCTTCTGCACAGTTGTCGATGCGGGCCGCGATTTCATCGAATTGCTCGCCAAGACTGGAAAGCTCCACCTGCTCCGCCTCGGTCGCAACGCGATTGACGGGAAAGATGCGGGCAAAACCGCCGTTGTGGATGGCCGATGCCTCAAGGCTGATCTCGACCCATTTCCAACCCTTCACCTTGAGAATGTCGGCTTCCTGTTCCAGCTTTTCGGTCGCTAGCTTCGTCAGCAAGGGCCGATCCGTCAAAAAGGTGGTGCTGGCATCGGAAAACAGGTCGCGCATGATGGCACCGCCTGCTTCCTCGTAAGCCTCGATCCCGACGAACAGGGCCAGCTTCTCGGCGCTGCGGACATGATCGCGGGTGAGCATGGACCGCAGGCTGTGAGGGTCGCGGTTCCATGTCTGTGAATCGAACCATGCCCGTTCCTGTGCGGTATAGTCATCGCTGATCGCCAACGCTTTTGCCTGATCGATGCGGATTGCATCCTCGCGCAGCACGTCCAGAATGCGCGGGGAAAGATGGGCAAGCTTGAGCCGCTGGCGCACTGTGGCGACGGACTGACCGAACCGGGCGGCGATCATTTCCGGGGTCATGCCGTCCTCGAGAAGGTGGCGATAGGCCAGAATCTCATCGCAAACGTGCATGGCTTCGCGCTGCGTGTTCTCGGCAAGGGAAATCTCTATGTCGTTATCATCACCGGAACGGACATTGCAGGGAATGAGAGCGGCCTTGTCGATCCGGCCTTGCTTGGCGAGCAGCAGGAGAGCGGCAAACCGGCGCGATCCGGCGACAACCTCATATTTATTGCCCTTCTGCGCCTTCCTGACTGTCAGGTTATGGATGAGGCCATGCGCCTCGATGCTGTCGGCCAATTCGGGAATGGTCATGGCCGCGTTCTTCTTGCGAACGTTCTTCTTGCTGGCGACCAGGCGGGACAGGGGGATTTGCCGCGTGTCTTGAATAAGGGAGGTTGCCGGACCTTCGGCCTCGATCTCGATGGCAACGGCTTCAACCGTGGTTGCGGGCATAGTGATAGCGTTCATGGGAATGGTCCTCATGCTAGTGTGATTGAAATTGTCAGTGGGGGAGGGGAGGGACCGGCGCTTTAAGCGTAGCCGGTCCAGTTGAGCGGTCTGCCGTCCCAAAGGAAAGCGGTTCGCACATTGTCGATGCGGACGGACTTGGAACGCCCGTTGACGCGGCGGCGCATGGGTTCTCCGGTGAAGGCGTCGAGCTTCGGAACCACCTTTCCGGTCATCCACGGCTCGTTCCCGCTATCGGCGGAAATCTGCGCCACCTCGCGAACCTCGACCATGTGACTGCCGATGATCTTGGTCACCTGATAGAAATCGATATTGGTCTGTTCATAGCCCCATGAGGCGTAGAGAAGGTGGCCGACCTCGAAGCCATGGGGCTTCTTGCGCTCGTCGCGGCGTTCCTGCTGCCCCTCGGCCCAGCGCCGCCGTCCCTCGAAATGCTCCGCGATCTTGCGTTCGCGGGCCTGCGGGCTGGCAAAGCTGTGGTGCCAGTCGGGTTTCTGCGCCTTGCCGTGAAAGGCGATGGCGGCGGGTTTGTCCTTGTGGCTCGTGTAGATGTAGACAATAGCATCGCTGGCCTTGTCGGCGATCTTCACGGAGCCTTTCGGAATATAGAATTCGCGGGAAGGGGCGAAGCGCATCATTCCGCGTCCTCCCATTCATCGGCATAGACCACTGCGCCGGCAACACTGCGGGCGCATGTGCCACCGCAAAAGCCATTCTCATAGGCAGGCCAGTACCGGTCATACGCGGCGTCGAAATCGGGCCGTTCTCCGTTAAGCCGGGCCATCTCGCCCGCGAAGCTCTCAAACCATTCCTCAAATGTAGGTTCGCACATTCCCTTGTCCTTTCTCTTTTGGACTGCGAAGCAGGACCTCGTCCTGCTTCCCGGGGCCGCGTGAGTGGTGGGGATGGAAGGGGACAACAGGCTTCGCGGGGAACCGCCTGCACGGAACGGAGCGTGAGCGCAGTGGAGGAAGGCGGGCGGAAGCCTGTTTGGGGGAGAGAAGGGGCAAGGCCCCTCGGCCCCCATTAATGCGTAAGATCGCGCACATGCGCGACATCACCCGGCGAAGTCGCCGGCAGCGCAAAGGATCGTTACCGGAATCGGCGGAAACTCAAAGAGGTTCCGTGGAGCAGCAGCATCGGCCGCTGCGGATTAGAGCCTGGTCCGAAGGATGCGTACCGCCATCAAAAAAGAAACGGTACCTGTCACAAACCAGAAATCTCATCTCCTATTAGATGAGAGGCCACGAGGTTTCTCACTCCGGCGCCGTCATCGATACGAGCGCCACAACAATCGGAGAGATAATATGTCTATTATTGAAAACACCCGCGAAATCCCGGACTCGGTGCTCAACTGGTCCGCAGACGCTCCCAAAGGCGGTAAAGCGGTCATGAACCGCGTGCTGAAAGACGGTGCGGCCGTTCCGCTGTTCTTCGCACAAACCCTTATCGCTTCGCTCAGGGACGTCGGCTACAACACCACGACCTCAGCGCTCTGCGAGCACGTTGACAATGCGATTCAAGCAGACGCGGATGAGGTCCGGGTATATTTTCGCCAGGCAGGGAAACAGGGAGACGCTGTTATAGACGCCGCCGTTTACGATAACGGCAGGGGCATGGCTCCCAACGTCTTGAAGGTTGCGACGTCGTTCGGTGGTTCGATGAACTTCAACAATCGATCGGGCATCGGTCGTTTCGGTATGGGCATGAAAACAGCCGCGTTGAGCATGAGCCCGACGATGGAGCTGTTTTCGTGGCAAGAGCCCAACGCTTTCTACAACATGACCCTTGATGTGGATGCGATCGGCAAAGAGCGCGCCAATGCCGTCGAACTTCCTGATCCAACGCTGATGAACGACTTGCCGGATGAGATTGCCGATTTTTTCATAAAGCCGATGGGATTTCCGACGAGCGCGGCGGAACAGGATCTGTTCGTCGGCCGCGGCGACGATATCAACGAGCGGTTGGGGCAGTCCGGCACGATCGTCTATATGCCGGCCTGTGATCGGCTGACCTACGCCAAGGCGCGTACGCTCGTCGAGCACGCGGTAAAGGAAATGTCTCGCGTGTACCGTCGCGCTATCGCCGACGGATTGCGCCTGTATATCAATAACCGTCGGGTCGAAGCTTTCGACCCGACGTACTCAATGGCCAGCGCGCGCCATGCGAAGATGATCGATGTCGAGACGAAGACCAGCAGATTGCTGTTTGCCAAGACTATCGAGGTTCCGATCAGGGAGCACTCACACAAAAAAGAGAAGATCATCATCCGGCTTTACCGTTTGCCGATCGAAGAATGGTCTACGCTTTCGCGCAAGTGCCTGCGCAACGACCTTCAGGTTTTCAATGGCCTGACCGTCTCCATGCTTAGGAATGATCGCGAGGTTTTCGCGGGCGCAATGACGGAACTGACGACCCGGCATGCTGTGACGCATTGGTATCGTATCCAGATCGATTTTCCGGGCTCGCTGGATGAAGCGTTCGGTGTCGCCGCCAACAAGCAGGGGGTCCGGCCGAAGGGCTATGTGAAGGACGCCATAAAACTGGCGATAGGTGAAGACCTCACCACGTTGAACGAGGAGATCAAGCGCTACCAGGGTGCCCAGGCGAGCGCTCGCAACAGCGCGCAGCCGAGCGCCAGTGAGGCAAAGGCAACTGATGCCGATCAGCATCAGGCCAAACCGCTTCAACTGACCGCCGAAGAGGAAGCGGAGCTCGAGGGAAATCTCCGCGTCCTGGCCGTCGCGCTGCGGCGCGATGGTGAGAGCGATGACGAGGCTTTCGAAAGGATCAAGGAATCGAAGTATCTTATCGAGTTCAAACATGATGAATACTGGCCATTCTATCATATCGAACACCGGTTTGGCCGGGTGATCCTGACCTTGAACACGGCGCATCCGTTCTTCGAGAAGCTGTATGAGCCGTTGCGGAAACTCGCGGCAGGCGGTGCCTTTGGCGAGGAAGACGACGGTATCGAAGCGCCCAAAACCGAGGGTCAGGACGGACCGCTTGTTGCTCTGGAACTATTGCTGTTGTCTCTGGCTCGCACGCAATCTCAGATCGCGGTGAGCAACGAAGATGCAAAGAAAACGCTAGAGACGTTGCGACGTGAATGGTCGGAAGCCTACCGCGTCCAGCTTACGGCGTGATTTTCAAGGCGGGCGAAAGCCCGCCTTGTTCTAAGGCCCTGAAAGGGGTACAACTAGACCGGGCGTTAAACGGCGCTGACGAATCTGTAAAGCTTCGAACCGGACACAGCGTTCCGACCGAAGATCCCAGAACTGAAACCCGCCGTTGCCCATTCCCGCAGCTCACACGAGCTGCACAGACAATGGGAGAATGAACATGGCGGATCTTCCGCATCCTTGGGACGCGTATGCGTCGTATCAAGAGAAACTATCCAAAAGATCATCAGTTGACGATTTAGCTTGGGGTCTCGAAAGCGCCCTCGACAAGATCCTGGACAACCCGTCAGCCACTGACGTCACCCGAAGCGACGTGTTGGCGCGCGTGGTTGCGAACGGAGCGCGCCGAAATCGATATGACAAGGTGTTGATCAAGAAGTTCGTCGAGCCAGCGACAGAAAGCACGACACCGTCTTGTGAAGCTCGCATAGAGGTGAGATCAGATATTCGGCATCTGCAGCGGGTGTTGAGTCTTTCGGACTTTCGAATGCTTCTCGCCGTAGGTGCAGGTGAAAAACAAGCCGCAATAGCCGAGAGCGAGAAAATTGCCGCACCTGCCTTGCGCGCGCGACTAGCGCGTGCTCGCGCGCTGGCCATCATCAAGCTCGCCGCGTAGGAGGATCATGGCCGCCATGGGCGCTAGCTACAACGGCAGATCGGACAAAACCGGTGCAACGGCAATGTGGACACGCAAGCGAGAAACGGCCGTGATCGGTTAGCCGTGGCTCTTCACCTTCTTGCCCCAGGTCTTCTCGAAGCTGTTCGGTGCCGGGTCTTCAGGCTTCGTCGGAAAGGCGACGACGGTGTTCTCAAGCGCCGGATGCACGTAGGATCGTCACATGGATATGCGGAAACGCGTCTGGGTTCCGTGGAGCCGCAACCGCGGCGGAATAGAGCCTGGTCCGAAGGACGTGTCCTAGAATCGCCGATCTGAGATCGGGAAGTTAGGCTGGTCCCAAGGTATTATCCTTTAGGCGATGCCAGGGGTGCATGTGATTGGCGATCTGTACCGCCAAGCTATGCAGCGCAATCTGCTTCATCTCGGTAACGGGGAGGGGCATCTGCTCATCAGTTCGTCTGCCTGCGGCCCACCGCCCCATCTCCTGGCCCAACGACATGGAAAGAGCCACGCCTCGACCAGAATAGACTCCGCCGAACACAAGGCCGGGGCCGAGTCGGTAGAGCCGCGGTCGCCGGTCGGGAACAACGGCGAAGGTTCCATTCCAGTATTCGACCACATTGGGTGGCGTGCTGAAAGCAGCGAAGGCCTTACCGAGGAGCTGTGTCACCTTTGCGCGGCCCCGATCCGCCTCGTCATACCAGAGCGTATGGGTTCCACCACTGACCAACCGACTGTTGGAGTCGTAATGGAAGTAACGAAGATCATTGCGCATATCGGACACAGCCGGATTGCCGACAAGTATCTTGGCGCGCAGGTCTGCCGACAGCGGTTCGGTCGCCGCCTGAAAAACTTTGAACGGGATCAGAGTCCTCTTCAAGGCGGGCCAAATATCACCGGTGAGCGCATTTGTCGCCAAAATCACCTCCGGCGCTGTGACACTGCCTAAAGCGGTATGGATACGCCAGCCGCTTAAAACACGCTCGATGCGCAACGCTCGGGAATTCTCATAGATCGTAACGCCTTCCCGTTCCAGCGCGGCGGCAAGACCGATCGTCATGGCGAAGGGATTGATGTGGCCGGAATTATGCATCATCCAAGCGCCAAGATAAGGGCTTCCGATGCGTGCCGTTGCCTCATCTCTGTTGAGCCACGAAACGTTCGAGCCGAAGGCTTTCCACTCCTCGAAGAATTGCCGCGCACGTTGCAGCGTTTTCTCTGTGTGAGCCGGTTGGATCCAGCCTTCCTGGACCTGATGAGCATCGATGCGGAAGCGCTGCATCAAACCGAAGGCGGCGCCGGCGGCGCCGGCCACCATGCCGTTGTAGCGATCACCAATCGTCTTGCCGTAGATTGCTTCGAACTCGGAAGGCGAAGCCTTAGAGTGGTGGGAAATCACAAGGCCGTTGTTCCGGCCGGATGCCGCAGAACCAATTTCATTGGCTTCGAGCATTATGACATTGACGCCGCTTTCGATCGCGCCTAGGGCGGCGGTCATACCGGTGAAGCCGCCCCCTACGACGAGTACATCCGTCCGGTGGTCCCCCATAAGGCTTGGCGCAGGGAGCCGCATCATGGCCGTCTTACGCCAGAGGTGCGGAGTCTTCCAGTCAACCTCAAACATAGGCCGTCCCCCTTCTGGAGCACCATCGAAGTGTCCGCTGAGTGAAATGATTGACCAGCTCCTGCTCTGATCCCTCTCTGGTAGCACTCGCCCAGATCAGGCGGAGAAGGACGATGTTCAAATTCCTGTTATGTAGAGATTATCAATTACGTAGTTAGGAGCAGTAGCAGCCTGAGTAACGTGCTGCCGAGAATTAATACCTGTTAGGACCAAAGCGCTGGTAATACCGAAATTATTCGCACCCAGAATGTCCGTCGCAAGCTGATCACCTATCATCATCATAGAGCTGTCGCCACTTCGGCGTTTTGCTTCAGCAAACATTCTATCACTAGGCTTGCCAAAAGAGATGACTTCTGGTGATTTTCCGACCAGTTTCTTGAGTGCCTCATCAAACATGGTGGCAAATATTCCTGAACCGAAGGCGTAGCTGTCCGCGCCTCGAGGATATGCCCTATCGCTGTTTGCGAGCAGCAATAAAGGTAATCTGCCGCTCTCCCTGAAGCATCGTACACATGTCGTCAGCGCCGCCTCCAAGGTTTCACGAAAGGGAAAGCCCTCGTCGTCAAGCAGCGCTAGAACGTCGAAGAAGTCGGTCTCACCGCAAGCGACAATAGGATGCGTGCCGGTTTCCAGAACCGCGCGGCATGTCTGAGGCCCAATAAAAGCGACGGTCGCTCCGGCCGGTACGGCGTCACGAAGATACGCCTGAACAAGAGATCCTGCCGAAATGACACGCTCCGGTGAAAGCAGGGGGATGCCGTTGCGACGCAATCGCTCGTATATGCCGGTTTCGGTGTCACCGCAGATGTTCGTCAATATGAAATACGGCTTCTTGCTTTCGTTGAGATATTCGACGAACTGCGGCGCATGTTCGATGGCTCCGCTTTTATCGATCAGGACGCCCATGATGTCCAACAGCAGCGTACCGTGATCGCCCACCAGTCGCTCAAGTATGACCATTTAACGAACCTCTTGAATTGGTGAGGGAAGCATCTGAAGTCGCCCACATCTCGATTACCGGGATGCCATTCGGCATCGGTTTTGCTTCGGGTGAATGAAGGCCTTTTCTCATCGTAGCCGCATAGGCCCATTCCAACCATTGCGTGAGATGCTGCAAATCATCTGCTTCAACGGTCGGTCCGCCCCAAATTCGAAAGCCGGCAGGTGCGTCGTGCATGGTGAAAATATCGTAGGCGACTCCTTCGATCTGAAGCATTTCAATCATGGATTTGCAGACGCGCTCTGCCTCCTTGCGCTCGAACGGTTGAACCAACTGGAGGCACAGGGAGACGCTGGAGCGGGAGTTCTCATCGGCCAGCCAGTCTATCCACGACGTTTCTTTCACCCAATCGTCGACGACCATGTAGTTGAGTTGCACCCGTTGCAGGAGAGCCGGAAGGCCGCCTATCCCTTCCGCCCAATCGAGCGCGGAATGGAGGTCTTCGAGAGCAAGAAGACTCGGCGTGGAAATCGTGTGCCCTTCGAACAAATTATGAAGGGCGCCGCCGTCAGCTTTGCAGAAATTGAGAAGCTTCGGTCGAATGGATTTCGATATGTTGGACGTGGCGCGATTCAATGCCCGAGGCCCGAATGCGATCATGCCATGTCCTGCTTCGCTGCCCAGGCCCTTCTGCCAAGACCACGTCACAGCATCAAGTTTGGTGAAGTCCAGAGGCATCGCGAACGCAGCTGATGCGGCGTCCGCAATGACCAGACCGTCCCGACCGTTCGTCACCCAATCTAGATCTTTGACGCACACGCCGTTGCCGGTTCCGTTGTAGACAAGAACAACGTCATTCTCATCCCTGACATCGGAGGTCGGGGGAAAGCCTCGGCCCGTTCCCTTGTGAACGCGTGCGCGGTGGCCCATAAGACCGGCGATGTCATCTGCCCAATAGGCGGAAAAACCGTCTGACACGATCACATCGACGTCGCGCTGGCCAAGCAAATTCCAAAGGGCAAACTCAATGGCACCCGTAGCGGAACCAGGCACAATACCCACCACCCAATCATCGGGAACGCCCAATAATTGACAAGAACGCGTGATGGCCCCCGCCAGTCGTAATTTACCCGAACGACTACGATGGCTTCTACCAAGCAGGGTTGTCGATAGACGAGAAATGTCCCAACCGGGATGCTTTTTGCACGGGCCCGATGAAAAGTTGGGGCTGCTTGGTCGTGCTGAAGGCCTACGACGACGAAATCCGGACTGATCGTTCATGCCACTTTCTCCATTTGCGCTGTCATGGAAGCCTCAACCGTGAGCGCGCATTGTTTAGCCGTCTCAAGAATCGCTTGGTTGAAACTGGAGGAATTGGCCGGAATGTTTTTGATCCAGTGAAAAACTTGATCGCCAGAAAGAGAACGGTCGCCCAGAATTTCCTGGACGAATGTCGGATGTAAGCCGTTTGCGGCGCCGATCTGATAAAAGAGATTGTCGCCCCAGCCGTATTTTTCTTTCAATGGATTGAAGTGCTTTACGACGAGCTGCTGAAGCCGATCTTCCGCAAGTTTCGAATATCCCGGCGTGACGACGCGCAGCAATTGTTCCGTACTGGCATTGCCCGCACCCCGTCCCATGCCGGCAACAGTGCAATCGAGCCAAGTGCTTCCCGCCTCTGCCGCACACAAAGCGTTCGCGATTGCCAAGCCGCTATTGTCATGAGCGTGGTAACCGATGTCTGCGCCAAGTCCTTCGGCAAAATCGCCGACTAGATCCTTGACCCGGGTTGGTTTCATCGTGCCGAGTGAATCCGCGACATAGACAGCCTCCAGCCCATCGATTTTCTTGACGAACCTGAGGCACTCCTGAATTTCGCGCTGATCCGCCATATCGATTTGCATCAGATTGAGAAAAACCCGATACCCACGGTCAAGAAGAAGCTGCACAAGGCTTTCACACTTGTGTGCCGTCCGATAGTGAACGGCTATGCGAATGATATCGATGCCGCCCTCAACCTTTTGACCGAGGTCTCTGTTGAGCTTAGATCCAGTATCGCCATCGTATTCGAGATAATCTTTCGCATCGATCATGACCGCGAGCAGCGTGTTTTTGCTGAAACGCAATGCGCGCGCCTTGGCGTTGTCCACGTTTGCGAACGGCCCAGCACTCGGACCTTTACCTGCAAGGCCAAGTTCGATGACATCGACCGGAAGAACGGCCATGGCGGCAAGGTAATCTTCCACCAAGTCTTTAGGGAACGTCCAATTTGTATAGTATCCTCCGTCTCTGAAGGTGCAGTCCAAGATGCCCAGTGAATTCGAAATACGTGTATACATAACCTTAAATCCTCCTAACGTTCTGTTTTGGATTGGAAATTTCTTTCAGGCTGCGTGGTATCCGCCATCAACATAGAGGATTTCACCTGTCACGAAGGAGGCAGCATCGCTGGCCAAAAAGACATACGGGCCGAAATACTCCGAAAGCTCCCCCCGGCGACCCATCGGCGTATGAGCCATTGCGCGCCGCTGATAGGGGGTATCCAAGTCGACATGAACGCCCTTCATGAAATTGTTGATGTAGCCCGGAGCGACAGCATTGACGCGGACGTTCCTGTCGGCCCACTCGACCGCCATCGTTTTTACAAGCTGGTTGGCTCCTCCCTTTGACACGGCATACGGGGTCAGCCCCGGAACGCCCAGCGAACTCGCAATCGATGAGGTCATGACAATACTGCCGCGCTTTTGCGGCAACATCCGCTGGGCTGCCGCCTTCGCGCACAGATAGTAGCCGCGCACGTTGATCGATAGGACATGTTCCCATTCATCGATCTCATACGTTTCTGCAGGCTTGATGATATCCGTGCCAGCGTTGCAGATCATGACGTCGATCTTGCCGAAATGGTCAACGGCACCTCCGACAAGATTCTGGATATCCGCCTCGCTTCTTACATCAGCTGGCACGGCCAGGACTTCGTATCCAAGCGCTTCGAATTCTTGCTTCGTTTCCCGGAGCTCGTCCACCTCGTGGGAAGAAATTACAATCTGTGCGCCCAGCGAGGCAAAGCATCCGGCTAACGCTTTTCCCAGCCCGCGGCTGGACCCGGAAACAACGATCGTTTTACCTGAGATATCAAATAGATTCGTGGTCATAGCTGCGCTCCTCAAACAAAATCAAGTTGACAAATTCGGGCGTATTTCACCCGCCGGTTCTTTAAATGCGAAGATCTTCAATCTGGAGCGGTCAAACGCTCTCTGGACGTACCAAAGCACCTGCAATTCCGCGAAGCGCTTTGCTTGCGGATGCCCATCTCGACCGCTTTTCCATCAGGCGCTCACGGTGCTTTTCGGTGTTTTCCGAAAGACGCGAGATCTCCGACTGGGAGATTTCTGGTGACGGACCCGCGCCATATGCGAGGGTCTTTATTATGGCTTCCGGAGAAAGGTCCGGCAGGGTGTCGTCCACCCACTCTGGATGAAGACGCAGCATTGCCGCGAGAAGGTTATCATCATTGCCGGCCAGGACTTCTTTGACCATGCGGCCGACTTCATGATGAACCTGGCGGAATGGCAAATTGAAGCGTTGAACAATCCACTCAGCCAACGCCGTCGCGCCCGTTTGTCCCTTATCCAACCTCGCGTCCATATTTTCTTTAACGGGCGCTGCCAAATCGACAATTAGGCGGGTCAACTTCACAGCATCCGCAAATTGTTTCAAAGCACCCCAGACAGGTTTGACGCTTTCGGTACCAACGGCGATTGAGTTGGAAAAAGGCGTGAAGTGCTGGGCCATTGCGGCGGAGCTGAAGGCACCAAGTGGCACTGCACACATTCCCTTGATGTTTTCGAGAACGTAGACATTGCGTTTCTGCGGCATCATGGAGCTTATGCCTACCATCTCGTCCGGGATGTGGAAGAAATTAAACTCGGCCGTTGTCCAGAGCTGAAAGTCGTGGGCCAACCGACTTAGCGTAGTCGCTGTCACACTGAGCGCCGCAAGTAGTCTCAGAACGACATCGCGCGAAGCAATCGCCTCAATTGAGTGGGAACTGGTCGTTTTGAAGCCCAGGAGTTCAGCTGTTCTTGCGGGGTTGATTGGAAAGCTGGTCCCACAGATCGCTCCGGCGCCCAGAGGGCATGTTTCCAGTTCATCAAAGATTGCTGAAATCGTCTCCAGATCCCGATCGAACGCCGCTGCGACGCCGGAGAAATAGTGGGCAAGGCTTGTCGGCTGGGCAGCCTGATAATGAGTGTAAGCGGGAAGCAGGATCGCTCGGCATTCCCAAGCCTTGGAGAGCAATGCTTTCTGCAAATCCACCAGATCGCGTACAAGGATCGCCAATTCCTCACGCAATCTGAGGCGTAAAACCGTTGCCCCCAAATCATTTCTGGAACGGCCAGCTTGAAGCATGCCCCCTATTTGTTCCCCGGTCTCAAAAATTAGAAGACTTTCATAAAGCATGAAAGTTCCACGGGGAGATGGCACGCCCTGAAGAACCGCAAATCCAGATCCTTGCAGATCATTGATGCGATGAACCAATGTTGTCGCGTCATCAGCGCTTATCAAGCCGGCCTCTTGCATCATTACTAGATGTGCCAAGTCCACCTCGGCTATGTAATTCAGCTCGTGCTCCACGGTGGTATTGTCGATATTACCGAACAATATTTCGGCCGCTTCAGGATCGATGGACGATGCCACACGACCAGTGTTGGCAAGGTCGAAGGGAGCTCTTCTAAGCGCATTCATAAATTTTGCCCTCCTTTGAGCTTTCGCCGGTCTCGACATAGGAGGGCGAAATCATGCTCAGCGCAGCCCGAGCCGCAGCGCTTGCCTTTTCCCCTGTATCTGCAAGAGTGATGATGTGGCCGATGCGGTCTCGAAAATCTCCCTGCAATTCGACATCGAACGGAAGGGACTTGTAGAGCCGGACGTCGGAAACATCCGGCGCGCGCTCAGCGTCGGAGAGGCCGTTTACATGCGATATCCTGCCATTTCGATCTGGAAGCAGGAACCGGATCGAGGTGCGGTTGTATCTCGTCACTTTGGGGCTGCGGCCCGATCCGGTGGAAAGGCGAATAGATTCCTCGATCAGATTTATACCGCTGGCCAAACGAACCAGCTCCGGTAGGAAGCCACCGGCTAAGCGAGGGTTTATCTCGATGATCCGCGGGCGTGATCGTAGATCGAGCTTGAGCTCGACATGCACCGGCCCCCAATCAAGCTTGATTTCCCTACAGACTTCGCGGACGTGGTGATGAATGGCATTCCTGGTTTCGGAGGCCAGTGCTGCTGGAAAATCATGTCCAATTTCGACAAAAAAAGGCTCTTTCCCAAGATGCTTGCGCGTAATTCCGACTGGCTCGCCATTGAATATTTCAACAGAATATTCTTCGCCGGAAATATATTCTTCCAACAACACGGGTGCGGATGAGCCGGCATGCAAAATATGCGTGACCTGCTCCTTCACCTCGTCTTCGGTCAGGCAAAGACGGACACCGACGCTTCCGGAACCGGCGACTGGCTTGACGACGACCGGCAAGCCAATCTGCCGAACGGCTTCATGGACATCACTCAGGTCCGTGATTTCTGCAAAGCGAAGGGTCTCCAGACCTGCACCCTGAAGAGCGCGGCGCAATGCAGCTTTATTCCTGCACGTTCTTACAGCCGTCAGCGACGGCCCGGAAAATCTCAATTCCTGCGTCAAGCGAGCTACCGTTTCGATGAAATACTCGGAACTGGTCATTATTCCGGCAACGCGTCCCAAGGACGCCAAATGCCTGCAAGCGGAGAGAAGGCTTTCCAAATCCGACGTATCACAGGTGACGACTTCGACATCCGTATCGACCAGAAACGCGTATTTACGCGGATCCTTCACCAACAAAACCGGCTCGAAGCCGAGGTCGCGAGCCACGCCGAAGAAGAGCGGTCCTGTTCCGCTCGTGTTGCTTTCGATGAAGACAACATAGGAAGCCATCATGCCGCCCTCGCTTGCAATATCGATCGCATCACGTCGTCATAGGATCGACGGCGCCAATGGAAATAGCTCCACTCCGAACAACCGTCCTGCGGGCGGTCGACGCCGATCGGTTCTTCCGGCAATGAGCCGGTCCAGTTAGCTAGGTTCTTGAGCCAGTCGTCATCGTAGATCGTTTCGACATATCGGTGCCCTTCGTCAGGGAAAAAGGTAACCACTGTTTTCCCGGGATTCTGCTTCGCCCACCAGTCGGCAACAAGCCACGCGGCACCGCTTGTTCCGCCTTGAAACAGGCCGTGCCGCTGATGAAGCTTTCGGGTGGCGAGAAAGGCCGCCGGAGCATCCACCCAATGGACCTCGTCGAACTGGGTATGATCGACATTCTTTGGCATCAGACTGTTTCCAAGTCCGCGAAGAAGTCGCTTTCCATCCTGCTGGCCGAAGATGACACTGTTCGGTGTATCAACGCCAATCACGGTCAAGTCGGGATTGAGATATCTGAGGAAATGCGCCGTGCCGGACATCGACCCGCCAGAGCCGACCGTTCCAACCAGGCAGTCGATCGTACCGAGACGGCTTGCTATCCATTCGGAAACTGCCCCATAGGCCCTGCGATTGTCCTCGTTGGTGTATTGTGAGGGGCAGAAACATCCGGGATTTTCACTCATAGCTTTCGCCAGGCGATCCAGCCTTGCTTGTTGAAAACCGCCCAGCTCGCTCGGCTTTTCCACGATGTCAACGGTCGCGCCAAGCTCCCGCAACCGGTTCTTCAACTTTTCGTCGATCGCAGGATCGCTGACCAAAATGAGCCTGTACCCGCGAACCGCCGCAAGCATAGCCAGCGCGAGGCCGAACGTACCAGATGTGGTTTCGCAGATAGTTCCGCCCGGCAGCAGCCGACCGTCTCGCTCTGCCTGGTCCAGCATGTAACGCGCCGGCAGGAGCTTCATGAGGTGGAAAGACGCAGCGAATAGATTCGGTGCTAATCGGAAAAGCCTGGGAAGCTCCAGGTCATTGAAACTGCGGGAATCAGCAGGCATAGCGATACTCGGCCTCTCTCGTAAGAAATTGCATGAAGGGGGGCATGTCGATCTTGGCAAGTGCACCGGAAGCTCTGTGGACCAACTCCTCAACATTCGGGTTTTGGGCATCAAACATGAGCCCGGCTACCGTCCCGCTATGCGCGACCTGAATGCCCACAGCACCGGTATCGGCAGCGATCCTTTCGATCTCCGAAAACATTGGCTTGGGAAGGAAGCGCTGATTGATACGCGCGCTCGCCGATGCCACACGCCCGATCAAAGAGGCATCCCCCGTCAGGATAGCTTTGCGCGCCATGGCCAGAAGAGACCTGAATGCCTCCATTTCCCAGGCTGTATAGCGGGCAGGCGGGAAGGAAACTGTATCTACCGTCTGGGCGGGCGCAGTATTAACACACACGATTGACAGAGGGGGGAGCTGCGCGCCGACATGTTCGAGGACGACTCCTTCGCGTTGCGCGAAAAGCACGATTGTCTCGGTAAACATGATACTGTCGCTGGCCACCTCGCTTTCGACCGAGAGTTTTGCGACGGTCTCCGGGCTTAGTCTTTTACGGAAAGCATTAGCCACAGCGTTAATCGTCGAGACGATATCACTCGTTGAGGACCCCATCCCAAGCCCGATAGGGATGTTTGAGGACAGCGTGAGTTTTCCGCCGTACCCGTCCAGACCCAAATGAGCGAGTGTTCTCCGCGCTGCAGCTGCCGCTTTGGTTTTACTGGGCGGGAAAACGGAAATTTTTTCCCCTGCAGGCTCAAAATCCGCGGTCGTCGAGAGACTTGGGCACGGAAGCGTGATGAGTCCTCGGTGAAGATGACCCGTTTTGTCAAAAAATACACCTTGGAGGATTTCGCCACAGTGCGCCATGGCGCTATGGGTCCCAATACTTTTCTCTTCAGATGCTATCGATGCAATAACGCCGCGGGCGCTCAAAGAACCGTTCAAAATAAGCTGAGATTCCAATTCCACTCCTCCCTCAGTTGCAACTGACAAGACTTAGAGACCCCTCAAAATACATGAAGAGTTATTTCTAAGTGTGTGAAAGTATTCAATTTATATTATTACCGCCGCCGAAGCGTTTGAAAATATGTAGAGGAAAATTAATGAAATGTAATTTCTATTTTTGGTTTATTTTGTTTTGAAAACATAAATTGGTCGTGCAATATTTTCAGGTATCGTCATTTGCACGAAATTTGGTTCATGGGAGGAAATTTGACGCATGGTGGATCTGGACAGGATAGATTTTAAGATTTTGACGATCCTCCAAAACGACAACCAAATTTCCAATGCCGAGTTGGCCGATACAGTGGGTGTATCGGCCCCGACCTGTTTGCGACGCGTGCGGAGGTTACGTGAAGAAGGTGTGATCACTGGCGACGTCTGTATCGTCGATCCAGCCAAAATTGGCAGTAATCTAATGATCATTGTTGAGGTGGAACTTAGCGAGGAAGACACCGCCAGCATGAAAGAATTCGAGCGAAGAGCCGTAGCTCACAAGCTGGTCAAGCAGTGCTATTTGGTAACTGGGGAGACTGACTATGTTCTTTTCGTTTCAACCCTCGATATGGGCGAATACGAAAGTTTTGCCAGCGAAATGTTCTTCTCAAACAAGCTGGTCAAGAAATTCAAAACACTAATGGTAATGACGCGGCTGAAGAATGACACCACATTTGACGTCACACGTTACAATCCAAGGGCCTAATATGCGCGTGTCTAAAACAAGAAGGGTCTTCATCCTGCATCTTGCTTGAGGTTGGCCACCCGAGCATCGCAGGAGTGTTTTAATCTCTCTGACACTGCCGAAGACCGGAATGAGGCGCCGGCCACCTCATCACGTTTTCATATTGAACGCCGTCGAGAAGAAGGCTCTGTCGCTGGCCAAGCGCAAAACGAAGGCGATTGCCGCCGTCGCTGCAAATGCGAAGAGCACGCGACCTACCAATACGCCAAGGGCGTCTGCGCCAAGCGCCATAACAAGCAGAGTGTCTTCAATAAGACTGTGTGCGAATCCCATGAAAACGCATGAAAGAAAGACTTGACGAGGAGGTATCGCCCCAGACTGGGCCTCGCGGATCAAAAGGCCGGCGCCGTAGGAAATTCCCAGAAACAGCCCAATTGCGGTAAGATAGACGGCGTTACCTTGGATGCCGACGAGGCGCAAGAATGGCGACATCATCTTCATCATCAAGTTTAGCAGTCCCGTTGCGCGCAATGCTTCAAGCCCCAAGGAAAGCGAAAGTAGAATAAAAAACATCCAGATCATCGTTTTAAAGAGGTCCCAGAAAAACTCTGACCAAAGTGGGGTTGTGTTTAGTGGAACCCAGGCAGGATTTACCGGCGCGGACAGCCAGCCTGTCGCCTCGCAAAAGCGATGCAGAAGAAAAGCATAGAGTAACCCACCAGCTATTCGCAGGATCGTTGTTATGACCATACCTGGCCCGGCCTTTTGGATTATTTTTTGCTCGAGAGGTAGTCCATGCGCGAACAAAAGCAGGGCTGAGAAGACCGTGATATCTGCAACACTCAGATCCGAAACCGCGACAAGAGTGAAAACAAGCGGAACAGCGCCCCAAAGACCGACAATTATTCCAGTCAGCCATGCCAAGCCCAATGCAGATGGCAAGCCTATGGTGTGCATTACGGGGTCGAAAAAGGGCGCGATCGCCTCGATGACTCCTGCTCGGGATAGATACGCCGCCATGATGGTTATTGGCACTGTAATCTTTACAAGCACCCAATAGGTCTCAAGCGTTTCGCGGAATTTCTCCCGCACTGTCGCGAACACTTTCATCGAACTTCTCCTCTGTTCTCCCTTTATTCGTAACGCAGGTCGCTTCAAATTTTGGATCAAAGATTGCAAAAGTATGCAATTTTATTGCAATATGGCGTCGAAAAAGGAGGCTTCGAAGGTGGATTCTATTGACAAGAAACTTCTCAACCTGTTGCAGCGCGACGCATCAAGGACAAATGTAGATATGGCGAACCAGGTGGGTCTGTCCCCGTCCAGCTGCCTCCGCCGTCTTCAGCGGCTCCACAAATCTGGGGTGATCGACCGCATCGTTGCAATTCTGAATCCTGCCAAGGCGGGGCGTATGATCAAGGCAATGGTCACTGTTGAACTCAAGCTTCATGGTGAGCAGCATATGCGTCGCTTCCTTAGCGTCGCGTCGGCCGAAGAGGCCGTCTCGCATGCTTATGCTGTGACAGGAGAAAATGATGTCGTTTTAATGCTTCGGCTGCGTGATATGGAAGAATTTGACGCCCTGTGTGACAGATTATTCAGCGATCAAACCAACGTCGCGCGTTACATCACCATGATGGTAATCCGGAGCGCAAAAGAAGAGACCGCTGTTTTGATGTGAGAGCAGATGGGTGGCTCATCAAACAAGAATCCGGAGCTGGCAACGGACCCTTACACTGAATCTCTTATTCCACGAAGCAACACAGCTCTAACCGACAAGCGAAGAAAACCTATCTTTCTCTTTGCAAATCCCTCACTCTCCGTAGTTTTGGAAACCAATACCACCACAGGGTTGACACTCCGATCGTCGCTGCGCCGCCTATGATCACGGCCGGCACGGTCCCGAAAGCCCAAGCGGAAATACCGGCGCGGAACTCGCCAAGTTCGTTCGAAGCGCCGAGAAACATCATGTTCACGGCATTGACACGACCACGAACCGCGTCGGGCGTCCAGAGCTGGATCAGCGTCTGGCGTACATAGACACTCACCATGTCGAACCCGCCCATCAGACCGAGCGCAACTACTGATAGCCACACCTCCGTCGAGGCCCCGAAAACGGCGATGAAGAACCCCACTAAAGCAACGCAGGCGAACATGATCACCCCAGCATGATCTTTCACCGGGTGGCGCAATAGGAACGCCGCCACCAGGATTGACCCGATGCCGGGGGCAGCGCGCAGAAGCCCGAGCCCCCACGGGCCGACGACGAGGATGTCACGCGCATAGACGGGGAGCAATGCCGTGGCGCCACCGAGTAGCATGGCGAATAGATCCAGGGAGATGGCGCCAAGCACAATCTTTTCCTTCCAGATATAGTGGAAGCCAGCAACCACAGATCGCATTGATGGTCTTTCTATAGCAACGCCCACATGTCTCGGCACGCAGACGGCCATGACCGCTGCGACGGCAAGCAACACGAAAGCGGTGATGTAGGCCACCTGCGCGGAGACGCCGTAGAGCAGACCGCCCACCACCGGCCCGAACACAGTCGCGATCTGCCAAGAGGATGTGCCCCAAGCGATGGCGCTCGGTAATTCATCTTCCGGCACGAGGCTAGGCATTAGCGATTGCTGCGCAGGGCCGAAGAAGGCTCGCAGCGTCCCAAGCGCGAGGAGGGTACAAAAGATTGGCACCACGCTTTGCTGCTCCGCCACGGTGAATATGAGCAACGCCAGCGCGCAGAATCCCTCCCCGACAACGCAACCCGTCATGATCATCACCCGGTTAAAGCGATCGGCGGCGGCGCCGGTCACAAGGACGAGCAGGAAGGCAGGAAGGAATAGCGTGAGCCCCACCATGCCGAGATCGAAAGGGTCGCGGGTGATGTCATAGACCTGCCACCCCACGGAGACACCCATGATCTGAGCGGAGAAACTGCCGAGAAAACGGGCAGTCCAATAATGCCGAAAGCCGGCGTGGCGAAAAACGCTCGTGCGCGGCGGAATGCGTTCAGACACAATAGGAAACCCTGACAAGTCGACTTTCTAAGCGGATAAATGGCGTACGAGTGAATTGCTAGCGTCCCACCCTGGCGGTTCTCCATAAAACCGCACCAAGCATTCGCCATGAGTGTTCGCTCACTCACTGCGAGATAGAGTAGATCAACCCATGCTTGCCGCCAGTTTAGTCATTTGACGGCAGCGATCGCCTCTGCGAGCGTCTCGGCAGCGGCCTCAGGTCGTATCTCGCTACGGAAGACCCTCGCCACGACATCGAAATACGCCTGTTGAATACCGGTTGGCTGGATATATCCATGCGACATCGCACCGATAAGCGTGCCGTTGCTATTCGCAGCCCTGACATCAGCCAAGGCTTTCTTGCCAAAAGCATCAAAGGTCGCATCGGGCACATCCATTCTCACAGGCGCGGCGCCCTTCGCATCATTGAACGATGCCTGAAAAGCGCGATCCATAATTGACTTGGCGAGCTTAGTCTGTGCTGACTGACGATCTGGCTCCACATCGAACATCGCGATAATATCGGCGTTGAAAAGCACATCGTCTTCGGTGCCGGGAAAGCGCACGCACAGATAATCGACGTCAGCCTTCTTTTTCGCTGAGCGATACTCGGCCTTGGCCCAATCTCCTGAGATTTCAAGCAGCGCCCCACCTGTGATCACCATATCTGTCGCGTCATTCCAATTCAGCCGGGAATAGCCAGGATCCGCATAACTCGAGAGCCTGCTGAGATTTTGGAAGGCTCTAATCATGTCGGACGATTTCAAAGCAGCGTCATCCAGATCGACGAATGCCCGTTTGTAAAAATCCAGGCCATTGGTGGCCACGACAACGGAGTCGAATAAGGTGGCCATCAGCCACGGCTGCCCACCAATGGCCAACGGGACGAGGCCAGCGGCCTTCGCTTGTTCAAGGGCAACGAATAGCGCATCCATACTGGCGGGTGGCGCATCCAACCCGATTTTCTCAGCGGCGGCGGTGTTGATCCACAACCAGTTGATCGAATGCAACGCGACCGGCACTCCGATCCACTTGCCATTGTATTTGCAGAATTTTTGCAATGCTGCCGGAACAGCGCTATTCCAATCTTCCGCTGCCGCCAAAGTGGAAAGGTCGGCGAGAACGCCTTGCTGGGCCCAGTTCCAGGTATCGTAGCCGGACATCACCGCGGCGGTGGGAATGTCACCCCCAATGATCATGGCTTTCAGATCCGCCTTGAGTTTGTCGCCGCCAGCGATTGGAGTATCGTTAAAAACTAAATCCTCCTTGGCAAGATTTTGCTTGAGCACGTCGAGCGCTGCAGCTTCGCCACCCGACACCCACCAATGGACCAGGCGGACCTCATCAGCCATCCGCGGCCGCGCCTGGGGGTGACTTCTCACGAGCAACGCCTCTTCCTCGAGCATTCTTTTCTCCTCGAATAGATGATCAAATCTCTGGCGGCGACAGACAATTACCCGCGCTCGCCAGAGCGTTGTTGTCAAAGATATTTCTTGAACAAAAACATTACGCCAAAGCTTGTCCTGGCGGCTGGTGTCTATAAGATTCGACACTTTCTGAAGCCCGCAAAGCCTTCTGTAGCACTTCCACGTTTGCCATAAGCAGTTCTTTCAGCTCTGATCGGTTCAGGGCGAAGGCGCTGTTTTGCGCCAAAATTTCTAGAGCAGTGCTAAACTCTCTCTTGCGGATCATCCCCAGAAACAAAAGTGTCAGTTTGCGAAGCGTCAGATCATACTGAACATCAATACCAGACGCGGATATGAAATCTTTATTGTTGCTATAAATTCGCTTCAGACAGGCAGTGACGATATCAGGAGCAAGCCTTGGAGCACCGCTAAAGTAATATGCAAGAGCGACCTCGTTCTTCAAACCAAAGATTTTTGTTCCGATACCGAGCAACTTTATACCCATATCTAGGTCTTCATACCACGGGAGTTCGGGATCAAAACCACCCGCCTCAATAAAATGTGAAGCCCGAGAAAATGTGGACTGCAGATAAAATGGAAACGACATATATTTATCCGAGCAGATAAAATTCACGTCGTAAATTTGAGGAGGATGCAGTTCGCCGTAGTATCCCTGGCTCAGAACCTGTGAAAGATAATGGTGATCGTTATCGATTTCCCCCTTCGGCCTGCATCGCTCTAAGGATGAAACGAGTGCAATCTTGTCGTGGCCGCACTGATGATACATTTTTTCATAAAAGGAAACTTGCTTGGCTAGTTTGGTCGGGTGCCAAAGATCGTCGGCATCCTGCCATGCTAAAATAGCATTCTGAGCGAGGTCCAGAAGTGCATTTCTAGCCTGAGGACGACCTTGGTTTACTTCGTTACGATGAAGAAGAACCCGAGAATCCCGTTTTTCAAAAGATCTTACAATATCCGGTGACGCGTCGGTGGAGCCGTCATCATAGACAACAACTCGAAATTCTTTATGTGTTTGATCGAGTACGTTTTCGAGCGTTTGACCAATTGTCGTTTGGGAATTGTAACAAGGCATGGCGACGACGATATTATCCAGCGACGGAACAGAAATACTGGTCATGGTACCCTCCACAGATTTGTAAGATTGTAAGTTTGCAGGCTGCGCCTCAATAGAATGAATCATCAAGGTTCAGTTTCAGGCTCAGCTCGATTTGGTGTCAGCAGCAGATGTCTTGCCCGCCATCAAACTGATGGCGGCCAGCAGGAAGGCGACCGCGACATAGATCGACGCAATGCCAACTTTCCCAGCGGCGAAACCAATGATCGAGGGTGCGAGCAACAAACCTACATGACCGATGGTGGTGACCACACTCATACTGACGCCGGAATTCAAACCGGGCTGATTGCCGGCGGTCGAAAAGAGAATCGGCACCAAGTTTGCCGCACCGATTCCGCAAACGGCAAACGCCGCGATCGCCAACCATGGCCAGGGGGACAGACCAGCAACCAGCATGCTGAGGGCTGCGACGATGCAAGAGCAGCGGAATGTGGCAACAGCCCCAAAGCGATTGCGGATGCCGTCGCCGCAAAACCGCGTCAACGCCATCACGCCGGAAAAGCCGGCAAACGCGAAACCCACCATTGCGGTATCGGCGAACAACTCCTTTTGGAGGTACAAGGCTGACCAATTGAGCACGGAGCCCTCCGCGCACATGCACAGGAGCGCCATTGCACCAATCACATAAATGCCGACCTGACGAGGCCAAGTGAAGTGCTTCGGCCCTTCCTCTCGTGGTGGAGGCGCGCCGTCTCCAATGTGCGCATAGCAAAGTGCCACCGCGACAGCCGCGAGAGTGGCAACCAGAATGGCATGCTCGAGCGGACCAAAGGTTTGGATGGCGATACCGCCGAGACTGCCGCCGGCAAAGCCACCAAGGCTCCAAAAGCCATGGGAGGTCGACATAAGTGCGCGCCCCGATTGCCTTTCGACCGCCACAACGTTGGCATTCATGGCAACGTCCATGCCGCCAATGGCACTACCGAAGAGAACCAGCACGGCAGCACCGACCCATACATTCGAGGTCTGCGCCGCCAACGGCAGCATAAAAATAACTGGCAGGACAAATAGCCGCAATGTTTTCCCAGAACCCATTCGGGCGATCAGTTGGCCGGCAAGCGTCATGGTCCAGAGCGCTGCCAAGCCATACCCAAAAATGAGGACGCCGAGCGTGAACTCGTCAATGCCTAACCTGACAACGAAACTGGGAACCTGCGGCGCCCAACTGCCGACAACAAAGCCATTGACGCAAAACATAGTTGCCGCAGCCCAGCGACCGAAATGAATTGCTGGCTGAGTTTCAGATAATGTCATGTCGGGAAACTCCATTCTTTGCTTCCATCAGGAAGACATTGCGATTTTGGAAGCGCAGAAAAAATCCTCGATACAAGATATTACTCTCTTGTCTCGCAGTAATTGTATTTATACCGACAACTGATTTAGCTTCTACAAGGCGCGAATCTATCTCTATGCTCGATCAAACCCTAGGAAATATTTAGAATAAAATCGGTGAAATGTAATTTCTAATTACACTTTCTTGTTTTCTAGAAACGCAAATTCGACAAGCGATATTTTTCAGTTACGGTCATTTTGAGCTGTTTGGCAGGCAAAAAAGATTTAGCACGCAAGAGAGAACCCTGATCAAGATGGTCGATCCTCCTCCTCAACCGCCGCTTTCGCCGGTTCTTTTGAGTATACCCATGAGACAGATCGCCATGAGACGGTTTTCGCGTCTCATTTGAGTTGATTTTCGCATTACGAGACGATAAGCCTTGCGGGTCTAAACTCTAATGAGACATTTCCATGGCGATATACGGTTATGCCCGAGTCAGCACCACGGATCAGGATTTACAGATTCAGGAAGCGGCCCTTCACGCGGCCGGGTGCCAGATCGTTCGCTCGGAAAAGAAATCTGGCACCTCCAAAGAGGGCAGGACGGAGTTGGCCACGCTGATGGATTTCCTGCAGAGCGGCGATACGCTGATGGTGACGCGCATCGATCGACTGGCCCGCTCGATCGGCGACCTTCAGGACATCGTCAGGGAGCTGAAGTCGAAAGCCGTCACGCTAAAGGCGACGGAGCAGCCAATCGACACCAGCTCGGCCGCCGGCAAGGCTTTCCTCGACATGCTCGGCGTATTCGCGGAGTTCGAGACAAACCTGCGCAAGGAACGGCAGATGGAGGGCATCA
>NZ_PVBN01000022.1 GCF_002968635.1 Neorhizobium alkalisoli
CCGAACGGCAGTTCTCACCGGCCACAACCGCCGCCACAACACGCTCGCGAAGATCATTCGAAAGAGCTCGTGTCATCAGATGCTGGCCTCCGCCCAGCCAGCACCTTGAATCACAAAACCGGCCCACAGGGAATCCCATCAGATTCAGTCAAGCGATGAAACGCTCTAGCTGGGACGGAGACGCTTGCATCTCGTCGAACGCGATTTCGCGATGCGCTCATAGTTCGCGGCGTTTAAGTAACTTAGACACCTCAGATGCAGGCACTGGGCGTGAGAACAGATATCCCTGCGCTTCGTCAAAACCCTCCGCACTGACCGCATCGAGCTGCGCTTTGGTTTCGACGCCCTCCACGGTCGTTGTTATCCCTAAGCTGCGGCCGATGCCCGCGACAGCCCGGATGATTGCTAGAGATTCCCGCCCTTCAGGAAGATCATTGATGAACCCTCGGTCGACCTTGATTTTGTCGAAGGGAAAGCTGCGAAGGTAGCCGAGTGATGAATAACCGGTCCCAAAGTCATCCATCGCAATTGTGACGCCGAGCCGCCTGATCTGCTGCAGGGTCCGCAAGTTGTTTTCCTCGTCATCGAGCATCACCGATTCGGTAATCTCGAGCTGAAGGCGGGTGGGGGCGAGGCCGGACGCCTCTAAAGATCGCGAAACTGTTGCGGGAAGGTCGCCGCTCTTGAACTGGAGCGGCGATAGATTGACAGATACGCCTACGTCCGTGGGCCAGGCGGTGGCCTGCCGGCAGGCTTCATTGAGAACCCATGCTCCAAGCTGCACGATGAGACCGCTTTCCTCAGCGACCGGAATAAAGTCAGCCGGCGAAATCATGCCTTTCTCGGGATGCCGCCACCTGACAAGTGCTTCACATGAGGTAATTTTTTTCGAGGCAAGCTCTACGAGTGGCTGATAGTGAACCTCGAGTTCTCCACGGATGAGCGCATTCCTGAGCTGCAATTTCAGTTGCTGTCGCGCCTGAAGGTGTTTGTCCATTCCGGGTTCGAAGAACCTGTATTTTCCTCGGCCGTCGGCCTTTGCACGATAAAGCGCGACGTCTGATGCCCTTACCAGCTCATCCACCGTGCTCGCGTGTTCTGGTCCTAGCGCGATACCGACGCTGGCGCCTATGGTCGCCGAGACACCGTCGAGGTCAAAGGGTTTCTCTAGCGTACCGATGATGCGCTCGGCGAGGATCCTCAGATCGTCTCGACTAGGAAGAGATGGCTGTACAACCACAAACTCATCCCCACCGACGCGTGCCACTTCGGCAGTGTCTTCAGCACACGATCTTAGACGTTCGGAAACTTGACGCAGCAGAGCATCTCCCACTGGGTGGCCATAGGCATCGTTCACCGTCTTGAACCCGTCTAGATCAAGCGCCAGAAGAGCTACACCTTTTCCCTCCTGCAAACTTTCCAGTTCCCGGTTGAGCCGCTCGCGGAAACACAGCCGGTTCGGCAGGCCCGTAAGCGCATCGTGCCTCGACATGTGCAGGATCTGGCTCTGCGCCTGAACCCGTTCCTGCTCGGCCTTGCGCCGATCGGAGATGTCACGAAAGAAAACTGAGAGCCCATCGGCCGAGGGCGAGGCATGTACTTCAAGCCAAAGGTTGAGCGAGGGAGAATACTCCTCAAAAGTGACCGCTTCGTTTTCTGCTAGCGCTCGCCGATAGTGGAAGGCGAACATGCTGTCTGCTTCCGCTGGATAGAGAGTCCAGATATCCTTGCCGATGACCTCTTCACCGAGATCAAGCAGGCGCATTGCCCTTGAATTCATGTATGTCAGACGCCATTCACGATCGAGAACGATCACGCAGTCCATGGTACTTTCAAGCACTGACGATAGCCGCCGAGCTGCCGTCTCGGCCGCATGCCGGGCGTCCTCAGCTTCATTGCGTGCGGTCTTTGCCTCCGTCACGTCACGCCAGATCGTCAAGATACGAACCGGCTTGCCCTCCGAGCCAAACACTGGCGCGACTATAACGTCCATGCAATGCTTTTTACCGTCGTGAGCGGCAATTACAGTTTCAAAGCGCGCCGTCTCTGCCGCTCTGACCCGGTCAAAGGCGGAAACAACCTTCGATATGTCGGAGGCGGCAACGATTTTGTCCCAGCGCATCTCGTCCAGGGGAGCGTCGGGAGCCAGGCCGAAAAGCTGGCGTCCTGCCCGGTTCATGAGAACCAGATTGCCCTCGAGATCCATCAACCGGATGCAATCCGGGCTGCTGTCGAATATGCTACGAATGAAGGTTTCGCTTTCCTCCAGTGCCAACTCGGCAGCATGGCGTTCTGAGATGTCGAACACCGAGCCGGCGAAGCCAATGAGGTCACCATTGGGCGTCAGTCGTGGCTCGCCAAGATCGATTACCCACGCCCAGGTTCCATCCCTACGGCGCAGGCGGTATTCCACACGTGTAGGTGCCCGGTTTTGTACCGCTTCGACAAACGCAGCCCTCACGCTGTCACGATCCTCGGGATGAATCGCATCCAACCATCCTGACCCAAGCGCCTCGTCGCTCGACTGCCCTGTAGTTTCGGACCAACGGCGGTTCAGATATGTCGTCTCGCCCTTGGCGTCGGTCATCCAGATCATCACCGGCGTGCTGTCCGCAATGAGGCGAAAACGAGCTTCGCTTTCACGAACCGCTTCCTCGGCGTTCTTACGCTCATCAATGTCTTCAAGCAGGCCGTACCATCGGCTAATTGCCCCGTCCTCATCTCGGCGCGGCGCTGCACGATTGCGGACCCACCTATAAGCCCCGGTAGCGCTGCGTATACGACACTCCACGTCAAAACGGGTGCCGTTTCGGATTGACGCTAGCCATCTCCGTTGCACTTCGGGTAAATCCTCTGGGTGGATGCTTGTTGCCCATCCCGAGCCGAACGCGTCCTCCGGTGCGTGGCCAGATATCTCGCGCCAAGTGGGGCCTACCTCTTCGACCTCCCCGTCTGGAGTGGCAACCCACGGCACCTGAGGATGAAGTTCGATCAGCGAGCGATAATGTTCCTCGCGAGCGCGAAGGGCTCGCTCGACATTACGCAATTCGGTCACGTCGTTAATGACGGCAACCACCAGCCTCAACGGAGCAGCCGAAGCCGGCAGTGTTACGCAGTGTTTATGGGTAACAAGTGCCCTCCGTTCTCCCCGAGGCGTCGTGATTGTTTCCTCGAATATCCGCTCTCGTCCAGTCCTCAAAATCTCGCGGTCGACGGCGATGATTTCGTCAGCCTCCTCTTTGGGCAAAAAATCATGGTCTGATCGTCCGGCGATGTCATCTGGCTTACAGCCCAGGAGGGCGCAGGCGGCTGTATTGAGATATACAAAACGGGAATGCTCATCTTTGACGATGACCGGGTTGCGAAAGCCGGCAAAGATCGCTGAGACAATATCGAGCGTTTGCCCGCTTCCCGTATGATGTGTGGACGAGGATAAAAAAGGCATCATACACCTGCAGTCGCGAAGCTCAGTATTACGCCCAACGCGGTAGCTCGCGTTTGGGTTCAATTACAGACCCCGACCCGCCTTGCGGTTGCTTTCGAGCCGCGCAATGCAGCCGCTGATTTTCGCCATCAAAAGATCAAGATCCACGGGCTTCGTTAGATAGTCGTCGGCGCCAGCTTTCAAGCCATTCAGCGTGTTTTCCTTATCCGTCATGGCCGTCAACATGATGAACGGGGTATTGGAGAATTCCGGATGATTGACTTGGATCTCAGCCAAAAGCTCGTGCCCAGTCATCACTGGCATGGAGACGTCGCAAACGACGATGTCTGGCCACGCGGTCAATATCTTCTCCAATCCCTCCCGTCCGTTCGCGGCCTCCAGGGTCTTTAGCCCAGCATCCTGAAACTCCTCGATCAGGAGTTTTCGAATTTCGGTCTCATCATCGATGCAAAGAATAGTCGTCATCTTGCCTCCACCTCTTAGGCTGCGTCCTGTTCCAATCTCGGATGGTGATCCACTGGAAGCGAGATCGTAAAGGTCGTCCCTTTGCCAATCTCACTGGTGACCGAGATTGTTCCACCGTGCAGCTCGATGATTTCGCGCACGATATTCAGTCCAATACCCGTGCCTGCGATTCCCGTTGCACTACGGGCTCTGAAATATGGCTCAAAAAGACGAGGAAGATCGTCAACATCCATGCCGATGCCCGTGTCACGAACGCTCACTTTCGCCCAGCCTTCCTCCTGCCAGCCGCGGATGTAGATATCCGACGAGTGAGGAGAGTACTTGACGGCATTCGAAAGGAGGTTCGATATGACGCGATCGACGGCGTCTCGATCAAAAGGCATCGATTGAGGAAGGGACGTGACGTCAAAATGGATGTCGTGGGTGGCGCTGATGTCCCGTCTGCGCTTGACTGCTTCGTCTATTACAGCGGCCAATGAACACGGTTGCCTGTCAATCGCAATCGTGCCTGTTCGCAACCGTCCGGCAGCCAAGATGCTTTCCATCAGCTCGACCATCCGAGCGACAGCCCCTTTGATCTGCGCGGATTTCTCGGAGAGATAGTCGCTGGTGACCGCTGTCTTCGTCCGCGTCAATCGCTGGGCCGCGCTGTCGATGATTGCAAGCGGAGTGCGGAATTCGTGGGAAATCATCGCCACGAAGCGGCGCTGCAACGCGTTGACCTCGCGTTCCTGCTGGAGCAATCGGTCGAGTTCGGCATTTTTCCTGCTGACTTCTGCAGTCCTTGCCTTAACCAGCTTCTCTAGTTCGTCCCGATGTTCAATCAGACTCTGTTCGCTTTTCCTTAGCGCGTCCAACGCGAGCCGCCGCTCGTGGACGTCCTCCAGCAAGCCGTACCATCTGGTGATCTTGCCGGTTGGTGATCTTTTCGGCGCCGCCCGACTGCGAAACCAACGAACCTCCCCATCTACATTAGCGACGCGGAACTCGATGTCGAGCGGAGCGCCTGTCTCCACCGAGCGTGCCCAATTTTCTTTCACTGAGAGAAGGTCTTCTTGATGAACGGAGCTTTCCCACCCCGAGCCGGCGGCTTCGTCACGGGACCTGCCTGAAAGATGCTCCCATTCGGCCCCAACTTCGATGATTTCCCCGGCGGCATTGGCTAACCAGGGTGTTTGAGGATGGAGTTCGATCAGCGATCTGTGATGCTCCTCGCTTGCCCGAAGAACGCGCTCTGCCTTGCGCAACTCGGTGACGTCCTGAAATTCCACGATCAGGAATTCCTGTACTGTGTCCTCAAAAGCCAGACCAACGCGCCGTTTGTGGGTCTTGAGGGTGCGGGGTGAACCGTCCCGCCCGGTAATCACCTCTTCGAAAAGCTTTTCCTCTCCGGTATCGAAGATCTGGATGTCCATGGCTCGGATCGCATCGGCCTCAGCCCTGGGCAGAAAATCATAATCTGTTCTCCCGACAACGTCTTCCGATCTCGCGCCTATCAAATCGCAGGCTGCGTCGTTGAGGAAGAGGAACTGAGATGCGCTGTTCTTCACGATGATCGGATGCGGCGCCGTCTTAAATATTGCCGTCAACACGTCCTGTCTGGCCAAAACGTTCGACAGTTCAGTACGTCCTGCAATCATGACTATTTCCTTGCGCTCGCCGTGTGTTGGACATCAAAGATGCTTGTGGTCGCCTGTTCCTGACTACCAAAGGAATATTATGTTCCACTCAACTAAGCCGCTAAAACTTTAGGTTCGGCTATTCTTGGCTGCGCTGGCCATCATCGATGATCTCGGTGCGGTCATAGTCATCGCACTCTTCTACACTGCGGATCTGAAGTTCGTGGCCCTGCTGGGAGCCGCAGCCGTCATGTGCAATTTGATGATCTTCAACAGGATGGGCGTGAAAAGCCTTTTGCCATATCTTGCACTTGGAGTGGCGCTCTGGACCTCGGTCTTCATATCCGGCGTCCATGCGACGCTGGCAGGTGTGATGCTCGCGCTGACCATCCCGCTCAAATTGACCCCCGGCACCCCCGAGGCAGGCCATGCAGAGTCACCACTTCATAAGCTTGAACTCCATCTGCACAAGCCCGTGGCGTTCGTTATCGTGCCAACCTTCGGCTTCGCGAATGCCGGCGTTTCTTTCGCAGGAACCTCAATGTCGGTTGTTGTAGATCCCCTTACGCTCGGGGTCGCACTGGGCCTTGTCCTTGGCAAGCTCTTGGGCGTGTTGGGAACGGTAGCAATTCTTGTCAAACTGGACCTAGCGGATCTTCCAGCGCAAGCAAGCTGGGGGCAGATGGCAGGCACCGCTCTGCTCTGCGGAATCGGTTTCACCATGAGCCTCTTTATCGGACTCTTGGCTTTCGACGACCCGGCCTTCCAGGACAGGGTCAAGATCGGCATTCTTGCAGGATCGGTATTGGCGGGCTCGGCGGGCTCCTGCCTCCTTGCGCTGTTTGGCAGAAGGAAGGCCACCTGACGACGCTTTTGCCCGTGAGCTGGGATCCCGATTGCGAGACTGGAGCACTACGCCTCTGAAAGAGGCAAGGCCAACAGGCTACGCCCGAACACCGGTGTCGCGTCCAGTCGTCGTGGAAGCCGTTTGACAGAATCCAAGTGGGAACATGTCCGCACCTGCAGGGTTAACCGACCAAGGAGTTTGCAGATGCCTGACGATGCGAGTACCGCTTATGCCAAATATTCCCCCCACGAGTTGGCCGAAAAATACTGTATCAGTATTCAGCAAGCCAACCGTTATATCCGCCGTTTCGGCTCAAGGAAAAAGGAGCTCGACAGATTGCTTTCCGCTGCAGAGCGAACTCCAGTCCATCGCGCAAGCGAGATTGACCGGACTTCGCGCGACGTAACCTTCGGCTAATGTTTTTCAGGAGCAGCATATGCCAGAGCCACGCAGGTCCCACTGCGACGGATGCCTCTGCCGTGTCATCTCTGTCCGTCAGCAGCGCCTACCAGACGTGAGCAACTAGAACCCCAGTGCTCCTGAACGACACGACAATCCTCGGCGCCCGCTTTGCAGAACGCACTAAAGATCGGTTTTTCGGGAACATTTGGGTTGGTGGTATAGCAGTCCACTGCCTTAGGACTTTCCTTGGCAGAAGGCGATATCGGACGAAGGGCCCAAGTCTTCCTGTTGGCACCGCTGGTTGACAACCGTGCTCCTGGTTCTTCATGTTGAGCAAAACAGGAGAAAGGGAGCACCAATGACAATCATAAGAAAATTTCTTGCAGTGGCGGCCGTCGTCGGCCTTGCGGTCTCTAGCGTTGGTTTCGCGGTCGCCCAATCGCCGGCCTTTTTCCGTATCGGCACTGGGGGCACGGCTGGTACTTATTATCCAATCGGCGGACTCATCGCCAATGCCATCTCCGGAGCGGGAGACAAGGGCGTACAGGGCCTCGTTTCAACCGCAGTCGCCTCCAACGGTTCCGTCGCCAACATTAATGCCATCCAGGGCGGCTCGATGGAATCGGGCTTCACCCAGTCAGATGTAGCCTATTGGGCGCACAGCGGCACCGGCCTTTACGAAGGCAAGGGCAAGGTGGACGATCTCCGCCTGATCGCCACACTCTATCCCGAGACGATCCACCTCGTCGCCTCCAAGAATTCCGGGATCAAATCGGTTGCCGACCTGAAAGGCAAACGCGTCTCAATTGACGAGCCGGGATCAGGCACCATCGTTGACGCACGCATCGTGCTCGCAGCCTTCGGGCTCACCGAAAAAGACATTAAGGCGGAGCACCTGAAGCCCGGCCCAGCCGGGGAACGCCTGCGCGACGGGGGCCTCGATGCCTATTTCTTCGTTGGCGGATATCCGACCGGTGCAATCTCCGAGCTTGCCACCTCGTCCGGAATCTCACTCGTACCGATCACGGGGCGGGAAGCGGAGAAGCTCTTGTCGGAATACACGTTCTTCTCCAAGGACACGGTGCCAGCCAATGCCTATCAGGGCGTGGCCGAAACGCCGACCATCTCTGTCGCGGCCCAGTGGGTCACCAGCGCCAAGCAACCAGATGATCTCGTCTACAACATCACGAAGGTGATGTGGAATGAAGCGACGCGGAAGGCGCTTGATGCAGGCCACGCGAAGGGCAAGATGATCACATTGCAAAATGCCGTCACGGGCCTTGGCATTCCGCTGCATCCAGGTGCCGAACGCTTCTACAAGGAAGCAGGCGTCCTGAAGTAGGACGGAGATTAAAGAGTTTATGGAGCGGCGGCCCGCAACGAGGCAGGCCGCCGCTTTCCGTCCGGGACAAAGCAAGGGAACAAACATGGCGACAGATATAGAACCCAAGCTCACCCCCATGGAACTGGACGAGGCCAAAGCACGGGAACTGGAAGAAAAGTTCGACTCAGAAATCCGATTTCGTCCGCTTGTGCCTCTTGCCGCGCGAGTCGTCGGCCTCCTGCTCGTGACACTGTCAATATTCCACTATTACACCGCGGGTTTCGGATTGCTGTCCGAAGTCGTCCACCGCGGTATTCACCTCTCCTTTGTCCTCGGACTGATCTTCCTGGTCTTCCCGTTTTCGCGAAACGGCTACAACGTACCGACGCAGTCGAGTCTTACCCGGCCGCTCGGGATATCGCTGTTCGACTGGGCACTGGCGATCGGCGCTGTCGTCGCGGTTCTGCATGTCCCTTTCATTCCACTGGATGATCTGGCTTTCCGGGTCGGCAACCCTACAACGACCGACGTCGTCCTCGGTGGCCTGCTGGTGCTAGTCCTGCTTGAAGCGACCCGACGCTCTGTCGGCTGGCCGCTGCCGATCATCGCGATCCTCTTCATGGCCTATTCGATTTGGGGGCCGGTGATGCCGGGCATTCTGGTGCATCCCGGCGCGACCTTCTCGCAGCTCATCAATCATCTCTATCTCACGAGCCAGGGCATCTACGGCATCGCCCTCGGCGTCGTCGCGACCTACGTCTTCCATTTCGTCCTATTCGGTGTATTTGCAACGCGGATTGGCCTCGGCCAGCTGTTCCTCGATTGCGCCGCGTGGATTGCTGGACGTTACGCTGGTGGACCGGCCAAAATATCGATCTTCGGCTCGGCCCTATTCGGCATGATCTCCGGTTCTTCCGTCGCCAATACCGTGACGGTCGGTTCGTTAACGATCCCCGCAATGATCCGGATGGGCTACAAACGGCCATTTGCCGCCGCGGTCGAGGCAGCTTCCTCGACGGGCGGTCAGATCACCCCGCCAATCATGGGGGCTGCGGCCTTCCTGATGATCGAGTTCCTCAACCTGCCCTATACGACGATTATCCTGGCAGCCATCGTGCCAGCCTTCATGCACTTCTTCGGAGTACTGGTGCAGGTGCATTTCGAAGCTAAGCGCAACGGGCTGCGCGGCATGAGGAAGGACGAGCTGCCCGATCTGAAGGAGGCGTTCAAACGCGATTGGCCAACAGTCATTCCGCTCTTCGTGCTGATCGGCATCCTCCTGTCCGGCTATACGCCGTACCTGGCGGCCTTTTGGGGGATAACGCTCTGTATCGCCGTCGGCCTTCTCAATCCGCGGCGGCGTATGTCCTTCATCGAAGTCTTCGAAAGCCTGCGCGATGGCGCAAAGTATGCCCTGGCGGTCGGCGCGGCGGCGGCGACGGTCGGCATCATCGTCGGCGTCGTAACGCTGACCGGCGTGGGTTTCAAGATCTCCTACATCGTCACATCAACGGCAGCGCAGATGGCGACATTCGCAGGAAGCATCCTGCCCATCGACTGGTTCGGGCCGCAGACGCTCACCCTTCTCTTCACGCTAATCATGACCGGCGTCGTCTGCATCCTGATGGGGTGCGGTATCCCGACCACGGCGAATTACATCATCATGGCAACCATCGCCGCGCCGGCACTTGGCATGCTTGGCGTCGAGCCGATCGTGGCACATTTTTTCGTCTTCTATTACGGCGTCCTAGCCGACATTACCCCGCCGGTGGCGCTTGCTGCCTACGCGGCTGCGGGCATGGCGGGGGCAGATCCATTCAAGACCGGCAACACCGCCTTCCGACTAGGACTCGGCAAAATTCTCGTGCCGTTTGTCTTCGTGTTCTCTCCGTCCTTGCTCCTGGTTACCGCCGACTTTACCTGGAGCAATTTTCTGATCGCTTTTATCGGATGTGTTCTGGGAATAACCTGCTTGGGGGCGGCACTTTCTGGCTTTCTTCTGGTCAGGACCGCGCCTTGGGAGCGAGCGCTTTTGATTTTGGCTGCGATCCTGCTGGTTGTACCGGAATTGATTTCCTCCCTCGTCGGAGTGGCCTTGATGTTGCCAGTGATTGGCCGTCAATTCGCATGCTTTCGGAGAGAATATTCGACTGCCTGATGAAGGTTCTTTTCCGGGGCGGCGGTAGTGCGCTTGGGGGAGGGTAAGAACGCGCGGCGGAGGGACGTGCGACGTGTCCGACACAGAGGCCAAAGTCGCTGCGCATTTTGAACTAGACCGAAAGAAACGGATGAAGGGCTACGTCCCGGTTGGAAAGTGTGGAAATCCGGGCAATTCGGCCGTGTTGCAGCGCCTTGATGGCAGCGCCCAGATTGGATGTCACAGACACAGAGCCGCCATTATCGCTGATCGTCTCCCGCTCGGCGGCGGCGATCTATTGGATGGATTTGTTTAGACCAATTGGACGGGACAAGTCTGGTTCGGACTACCAGATACAAGGAGAGGCTTCCGCCACACCGCGATGACGGTTGCAAGTCGTCTGAATCCGACGATTGGTTACGCCAGTACCGCAAGATTCCGGAGCCGCGCTAAGGAGTCCGCCAACAAGGGTTCATTAGCAAGCATAACCCAATTGGCGGATCGTCGCCTTAACTCGCTTGCCGAGCTTGATATACAGCTCCACCGCGCGAATTCTGTCTGCATGGGAATACATGAACTACCTCCTGGTGGTCCAAGTTTTCGTCCGCATCCCCTTTCCTCAAACGACCCTGCGTATTTCACTTCGCCAGAAAGCGTTCGCATCTTCGCCGTGCAGGATCAATAACTGCGCGGCGCACCGCCTCACCTCGATAAGTCGCTTATCGGCGGGAAAATGCGCGAGGGTCATGAAATCTCCGTTGGGCGATTCGTAGGCCCTCACCGTCGCCTGGAGATATTCACAAATGTTGAATGTCCGCCGAGGTCCCGCTCCTGAATCCGGCAAAAAACATTTACGTTCACAGGATCCGCGAGAATTGCTGGCCTTTTCGCGTCACTGAAAAGGAAGCCGCGCATGGTCTGAGGCTTTGTCGACGGGTGGGTTGAGTGAGCGGACGGACTATCTCCTTAAGCCTTGCGCGCGCCAGACGCTGAAGCTTCTGTGGCGATCGCGCTGACAAAGCCCAGCGCCATGTAGTCAGGTCAGCTCTTGCGTCCACAGTAAAACCGAGTTAAGTCACTCTTGTAATGTTATTACATTACTCAGCAAGGCACGACGTCGTTGTGCTGACAGAGGAAAGCGTATTACGGAATGAACAAGATGATCAGAACATCAGTATTTGCACTCGCTTTATCCGCGTTAGTCGTTGCAGGGGCAGCGACCGCCCGGGCATCATCGGAGAATAATCACGCCCATAGCCATTCCCGGGATGAAAAAGGATCGGTCCACGATGGATATTTCGAAGACGATCAGGTAAAGGCGCGCCTTCTGTCCGACTGGGAAGGCGACTGGCAGTCCGTCTATCCCTATCTTGTCGATGGAACGCTGGATCCGGTGATGGCCGAAAAGGCAAAGCATGGCGACAAGAGCGCCGAAGATTATAGGGCCTACTATGACATTGGATACAAGACCAATGTCGGCCGGATCGTAATCAAGGGAAAGACGGTCACCTTTTTACAAGGCGAAAAACCGGTGAGCGGAGATTACGAAACGGATGGCCACGAATTCCTCACCTACAAAAAGGGCAATCGCGGCGTCCGCTTCATCTTCAGGAAAGTCGCCGGCGATGACGCAGCGCCGCAGTTCATCCAGTTCAGCGATCACATTATCGCCCCCCAGAAGGCTGATCACTATCACCTTTACTGGGGAAATGACCGCGCCGCGCTGCTGAGGGAGGTCACCAATTGGCCGACCTATTATCCCGCAAGCTTCACGGGAGAGCAGATCGTGGAACAGATGCTGGCTCACTGATCGAACCAACGTTACCTGAGACAAGTGCGCCGGCCGTATCAATCGCGAGGTCGGCGCAGTCGTTCCGTTCAGAGTTCAAAAAGCTAATGTCAGAACGCGAAGTTGCAGGTACTTCATCCGGTGATGGAACAGCTGAAGCGGCGAGAACTACGCATTTTCACCGGCGCGCGCGGTGCGGTTAGGGATAAGGCCATAGACTTCGAGCGGCCGGGATCACGACCTCTGCACCGAATGCAAGGCTGAGACGAAACGCAGCACTGACGTTTCCCCCCACCCTGCCCCGTCTATTGGGCCGGTGTCCTGTTTACCAAAGGGATAACAGAGCAGCACTCGAAACCTTCCACCCAGGCTAGAAATCGCTCTGGGTCAGAAACTGCACTGTAGGGACAGGAGGTAGCATCTCCTCGGTGCCTGGCGGTTTCGGTGCCTTGCGCGAACGCCAGCAACAGCGCCTCCTCAAGATCCAGTGGGGAGCCACCATATTCCCTTGAGATATATTCGATGAAAGCCTCTTTGCAACGAACATCCAGCACTTTCCACCCACCAGTCAAACGTCAGAGAGGTTATGCGGTTGAGGGATGCCATTGTCGCCAACAGACCTGTACAGCAAATGAACGATCCGTTGAGCGGTACGTTCAGTGGCACCGGTCGCTGGACAGAGCTGAGGCAAGGACGATCTGTGCCACGGAGCCGGGCTGGGACAGCGCACCCTATCATGAGCGACGGATCGTCATTCTGGAGGGCCGCGCCTGGACGTCAGAGATTATAGCGTCTTTCGAGTTCTCTGCGAGCAGCATGAATCTCATCGTTCGAAACCGGCTCAGGTGTTCCCTGGAGAAATCGGAGCGCTGGAGTCGAATCAACGGCATGAAAGTCCGATGCCCAGGCCGCGAGGATCGTCCTCTTGTCGTCGAGGGATAGCGCGGGTGCTATCACCACATTGAACGGCCGCCGAAATCGCAGGCGTGGTGCAAGAACTGCTGGTCCATCGTCATTGCTTCGTCCGCAATCTGCTGCAAGATATCGTGCATCATCGGACCAATTCACCGCACATGTGGATCTTTGTCGCGTCGCAGGCGAGAGGTGACAATGACGTCCGTATCCGGCGCTAGAAGATCGTGTTTCTCGGCGAAGGCGGAAAATAGACCTCGCGCGGTCTCGGCTTCGATTTCCCCGCGAAGGGCTGCACGACAGGCCTTGAGCGCGACCGAATGGGCCGTGTCCCTCAGCGACGCCGGCCACTCGGATAGATGCCGATAGGCGTCCATTACGCCGGAGATCTCAGCCGGAAAGCCCAGACCGACAAGAATGGAAACAGGCTTTTTGAACATATCGGATTTCATGGTTCCCTCCTTCCCAAACACGATAGTGATGGGCGCCGTTACGACGGCGCCCTCTGCCTCAATGGCAATTGCCTATGCCGCCTTTTGCGCTTCAATCTGCGCGGGCGCGGCCGAAGTTTGTAGAGCGGGTTCGGCTTGGATGGAGATTTTCCGCGGCTTCAGCGCTTCCGGAATTTCGCGAACCAGATCGATCGACAGAAGACCATTATTCAGGTCAGCGGCGGTCACTCTGACATGATCGGCAAGCTCGAAACGGTGTTCGAATGGCCGGCCGGCAATGCCGCGATGCAGGTAGCCCTCTTGAGGAGCCTCCTGCCTTTTACCAGTCACGATCAGGAGATTTGACTGGAAGGTGATATCGAGATCGTCTTGCGCAAAACCCGCGACGGCGACCGAAATCCGATAGCTGTCCTCACCGGTTTTAACGATGTCATAGGGAGGCCAGTCGCTGATCGAGCGGGCGCGCTGGGCATTCTCGAGAAGATTGAAGATCCTGTCGAAGCCGACGCTCGAGCGATAAAGTGGTGCGTAGTCGTAAGATGTTGCCATAGCCATATCCTCCTTGAAGCAACATGGGTACGGAAGCGCCGAAAGACGGTGCTTCCAGCAAGACCAGCCCTTCATCAGCGGCTGGCGGCATTCGATTTGGTTTTTTAGATTTTCGGATTCAAGAGCAGCCGCGGAAAAATTTGTTTCGTTTTCAATTTCCGCTTACCGTCTCAATCTAGGCTCTTGCACAGCATCATCACTGACTGCGTGCAGGTCTCCCGCAGTCTTCGTACGAGATCGGATGCATGCCTTGCGAACGAAGTGCGAGAAACTCGATCAGCGAGTGTCCGTTATTGCCCAGCATTGATGTTCTTTGTCCGCATCGGTCAGTGAAGGAGTTCTTGATGGAAAACGAACGTGAGGAATGGTTTACGCGTCACGCCTAGGAGCTTTGGGAGCAGGCTGGTCTTCCAGAGGGGCAGGATCGCGAGCATTGGAGCCAATGCAAATGCTGAATGGGACGTGGTCAAGGCATTGCAGTCGAAGCCAGCAGACCCTTGGGAGCTCGGCCTGAAGCTGGTCTACTCGCATAAACATGAGCATTCCTTTCGGTTGGAGGCGATGCCCAACCTTTCGACCACCTAATTGTACCCATTTGTCGACGATCTCGATACGACATCCATCCCTTCCTGTAACATGGAAGGATATCCGCCTACGTCGATGCTAGGTCCTGTTGACAAAGTGGATTCCCAAACCTGTGGAAGCATGATTCAAGACTGCTTTTTAGGAGGCGGTTTTGGCACGCGGCGACCTCTCGGATATGGAATGGCGGATCATCGAAGGGCTTTTGCCGTCGGAGCGCGGTAGAAAGTCCCGGCCCGCGCATGACAATCGACGGTATCTGAACGGCATGCAACATGTTCTGCGGGTCGGCTGCCCCTGGCGCGACATGCATGAGCGCTACGGAAAGTGGAATTCCGTCTATGTGCGCTTCGGCCGCTGGGCGGAACAAGGGGTGTGGGATGCACTGCTTGGAACGCTGGTCGAGTTGGGGCTGGCCGATGACCGGCAGCACATGATCGACAGCACCACAGTTCGCGGCCACTCTCAGGCTGCGGGCGCTAAAGGGGGACTTATAAGGAGGCTTTTGGTCGATCACGTGGCGGCTTTTCGACGAAAATCCACGCCCGCGCAGACGGTCAGGGACGCCCTCTCGGCTTCATCCTGACAGGCGGAGAGGCTTCCGACTACAATGCTGTTTCTGACCTGCTGGCGATGCCGGTTGGCAAGCCGAGGCGGTTTCTTGCCGACAAAGGATATGACGCTGACTTTCTAGGCGAGGAGTTGCTGCTCCAAGGGACCAGGCCGGTCATCCCGCCGAAGGCCAACCGGAAAGCCCCGCCCGCCTGCGACTTTAGAGCCTACAAGGATCGAAACCGCATCGAGCGGATGTTCAATCGGATCAAGCAGTTCCGTCGTGTTGCTACCCGATACGACAAGACCCGAAATCTTTCGAGGGCTTCCTCGCCCTGGCCGCCGCAAAAATATGGTTGCCATACTGTTGTCAACAAGACCCAGGTTTGTCCGGGTAACTCATTTGGAGGCTAAAATCTTGACTGTTGCTTTGGTGGGAACGTCGTCCTTTGATCGGTTCTTCAATCCAGCCCATGACGCGTTGCAACGGCGTGGCCATGGTGTGGCACGGTTCGTCACGCGCGAGGAACTGCTTGCCGCCGTTGATGCACTGCAGTCTTTGGAAATCCTTGGCGCGACCTCAAGCTTTGCAGCCGACCGGGAGCTGTTTGCCAGGATGCCGCGTCTGCGCGCACTGGTTTCTCCGTTCACAGGGGTCGAAGGGTTCGATGTTTCGGCCGCGACGGAAAACGGCATCCTCGTGGCGAATGGCCAGATTGCGGAAAACACCGTCAGCATGGCCGAGGCCGCAGTTCTCTTCACCCTGGCTTCGCTCTATGACCTTCATGGCACGGAGCGCTACCTTCGCGAAAACCTGCCGCGTCCCTCGCAGGTCCGTGCGCGCATGCTCATGGGAAAGACAGTTGGCCTGATAGGCTTTGGCAAAATTGGACAGGCTATCGCGGAACGGCTGTCTGTATGGGGCGTGAGGCTCGTCGCTTCGGTGCGCACGACGCGATCGATGCCCGCCTACGTCACCTCCCAGAGCCTCGATGAAGTGCTCGCGACAAGCGATGTCGTTATCATGGCGGCTGCACTCACTCCTGAATCACGGGGAATGCTGGATCTTGACGCGTTGCGCCGAATGAAACCGGACGTGGTGTTTGTCAACATCACGCGGGGCGGCATCATCCCCGACGATACACTCGCCACGCTCGCCGCAGAGCGACCGGCTATGCGCCTTGCCCTCGATGTGTTCGACCCGGAGCCGTTGAAAGAGGATAGTCCGCTGCGCAACCTTCCGAACGCCATCCTCACCCCACACATGGTGGGACATACGGTCGAGTCGCAGATGCGCCTGCGGGAGGCATTTTGCGAGAACCTTCTCGCGGTGGCAGAGTGGCGGGTGCCTGAATACGTCGTCAATCCGTCTGTGATCGAAACGTGGCTGGGAAAACAGGACAGCCCACAGCTCTAATTGCGTCCGAGCTTGTATCACTCATCAGTGCATCGTCATCCATTCGCGGGCGGCGCGTAGTGCAGCGGCGAGTTCGGCCTTGCTTATCGTCTGGGCAAGGTCACCGCGCAGTGCTGCAGCCCGGTCGGAGCCCTTGATGGCGGCGATGTTCAGCCACTTGTGGGCGGCGATGAAATCAACGGCGCAGCCGCGACCG
Source organism: Neorhizobium alkalisoli (assembly GCF_002968635.1). Classification (GTDB taxonomy): domain Bacteria; phylum Pseudomonadota; class Alphaproteobacteria; order Rhizobiales; family Rhizobiaceae; genus Neorhizobium; species Neorhizobium alkalisoli. The sequence goes on from NZ_PVBN01000022.1 coordinate 16,689, forward strand.
GTCGCATACATGAGCCCCATTTCGAAGAAGACGTCGGCGTGATTGTCGCCGCCCATTCCAAGGGATCAGGCCGGTCATCCCGCCGAAGACAAACCGGAAAGCCCCGCCCGTCTGCGACTTCAGAACCTACAAGGATCGAAACCGCATCGAGCGGATGTTCAATCGGATCAAGCAGTTCCGTCGTGTTGCTACCCGATGCGACAAGACCCGAAAATCTTTCGATGGCTTCCTCGCCCTGGTCGCCGCAAAAATATGGTTGCCATACTTTGTCAACAGGACCTAGTATGCTCTATGAGAGGGTTTGTGTACGGATTTGACCGCCTCGAGAGAAACCGCATTGGAGAGAGTGCAACTGGATACAGCGCGCAGAATGACCTTTCCGCGCGCTGTCGTGCTCGGGCGTGATCGCTGCTCAACAATTTAAGCTACGATCGACCGGAGTGGTGACCCGCCGGCCGCAGGAGGCATCAGTCCTTATCGAGATCCTTCGCCATCGTGTAATGGTGCTCGAGTGCGGGGAGCAACTTGCCTGCCCATGCTTTCAGGTCGGCGTTGTCGCCTTCCTCGGCATAGCGCTTGAACAGGTCCACCGCATCCTCGTGAGCGTCGACCTGGTCATCGAAGTATTCTTCGGTGAACTCGGCACCTGCGAGTTTTGCCAACTCATCGAAGCCTTCCTTGTGATCGCCAGTGAGCCCGGCTGCGGGGGTTCCCTGCACCTTGCCACTTGAAATCAGCTCCTTCAGTTCCGCGCTTGCCTTTTCATGATCTGTGATCATCTGCTGGGCAAATTTCTTTGCTGCGTCATCACCCTTCTGAAGTGCGAGCTTGCTGGTTTCGATTTCGAATATGTCGCTCGCGGATGCCTTTGCGACGAAGTCCTCCGTTTTGGGAGCAACGCCCAAAACCGAGTTCACGCCTGTTTTTTCCGGCGCGGACTGGGCGAGCGCGGCACTCGAAACCATCACGAATGCGGCAGCGATTGAGATCTTTTTCATTTTATAAGCCTCCTTTGCCTGTTGCAAACAACTGACGGACCGACGGGTTCCCACTCAACGGTTGCGGTGCCATTAATCGAGATTGCTTACGGAGATGTTTCCTGGCTGCGCCTTGAGAGCTTCCGAACGATCCCGAAGCGTTGCGACGCCGACGTGATCCTCTTCCTCGAAGACGAACCTCTTATTGCCCTTGGGTGTCCGCCTACCGTTTATCGCCGGACCCGGGCTCCATCATTTTTGCGTGTTGGTGGGCAAGAACGCTGGCCGGCGTCACGTTGGCGACAGCCGACTGCAGCTTATTCTTCCAGCCGCTGACGACGTCACCTTGACCATCCATCATTGCATCGAAGCCGATCCGCGCGACCTCTGCCGGATCGTCCTTTTTCGCCTGGCCGACCGACGTGTCCATTAAATCGGCGCGCCGGAAAAACTCTGTCTCTGTCGCACCGGGCATGAGGCAGCTCACAGTGATACCGGTATCCTTCAATTCCTCGCGCAAGGCGAAGGAGAAACTGTTGATGAATGCCTTGGTCCCGTTGTAGACGGCCTGATAGGAGCCGGGCATGAAGCCTGCTATCGAGCCGGTCAACAAAATGCGGCCCTCCCCGCGGCTGCGCATGAGATTGCCGACCTTTTGTACCAGATAGATGGTGCCGACAATGTTGGTATCGACGACCTTGCGCGCCTCGGCAAAATCCTGATCCAGGAAACCTTTGCCAACGCCGCGACCGGCGTTCGCCATGAGGAGATCGACGGAGCGCGCGGACGCCTCTACAGCCTCCAGAAGGCGGTCTACGCCGTCCTCGGTCGAAAGGTCCGCTTCGATCGCATCGACATTGGCACCGTTACGACGTAGCTCGGCGGCGACGTCGTTGATCGCTGCTTCGTCGGCTGCGATGATAAGATCATAGCCTTCGAACGCGGCGATCTTCGCCAATTCCCGTCCGATCCCACTCGATGCACCTGTGACAATGGCGAGCCCGGCCGTTTTTTCTGCGCTACCCATGATTATTTCTCCCTCTATGGTTTGAGCACGACCTTGATGCAGCCGTCCTGCTTGTCGCGAAATGTCTTGTAGAGATCTGGCCCCTCATCGAGCGTCGCCCGGTGGGTGATGATGAAAGAGGGATCGATTTCGCCCTTCTCGATGCGCTCCATCAAGAGGGGCAAATAGCGCTGGACAGGTGTCTGAGCCATCTTGAAGGTCAGGCCCCGATTAATCGCCGATCCCATCGGGATCTTGTCGAGGAAACCGCCGTAAACTCCAACGATGGATACAGTCCCGAAGTTGCGGCAGCAGTGGATCGCCTGTCGCAAAACATGCGGGCGGTCCGTTCCCATGAAAGTTGCGACCTTGATACGGTCGATTCGCGAATCCCAGCTCGCCGAAGCGTCAGCTTCGGTTCCGACCGCGTCGATGCAAGCATCCGCACCGCGTCCGTCTGTCAGTTCCATGATCTTGTCGTAGATATCCTCGTCCATGAAATCGAGGGTTATCGCCCCCGACTTTTCGGCGAGCGTTAACCGCTCCGGCACGGTATCGACTGCAATGACTCGTTCGGCACCCAGGATGAAAGCCGACTTGATCGCCATCTGGCCGACCGGTCCGCAGCCCCAGATGGCGATGGTGTCCCCAGGCTGGATATTGCAAAAATCCGCCGCCATGTAGCCGGTCGGAAAGATGTCGGAGAGGAAGAGCACTTGCTCGTCAGTCAATCCGTCAGGCACCTTGATTGGTCCGACGTCCGCGTAGGGCACCCTCAAATACTCTGCCTGACCACCACTATACCCGCCAAGAAGATGGGTGTAGCCGAACAGGCCGGCGGGCGAATTGCCCCACAGCTTCCTAACCTTGGAGGAATCCGGATTCGACCGCTCGCAGCCGGAATAAAAGCCGCGCTTGCAAAAGAAACATTCGCCGCAGGCGATTGTGAAAGGCACCACGACGCGATCGCCGACCTTCAGCTTCTTGTTTTCCTTGCCCACCTCGATGACCTCGCCCATTGTCTCATGGCCCATGACGTCGCCGCTGTGCATGTCGGGCATGACGCCGTTGAACAGGTGGAGGTCGGACCCGCATATTGCACAAGCTGTTACCTTGATGATTGCGTCGCGGTCGTCTTCGATCTGAGGATCTGGGACACTCTCACATCGAATATCGTGCTTGCCATGCCAGGTGAGTGCTTTCATCAGATCCTCCGATTGCAAGGACCAGTACGACTGGCCGTGTTTGCTAACCTCCTCGCCAATGAGATGTTCCCTCATCTCGTTCGGGCCGAGTGTGCCCAACAACGGGGAGGCGAAAATCCGCCAGTCAACGATGGGTTTTGCTTGCTGAAGGTTTGCGGGAATGGGCGCCAGACAATTCGCGCCCGGCCATGAGCAGCGTGACGAGCGATGGGTGAGATCAACAAAGCGTTCGCTTTAATTCTGGATCGACGATTTCACATTCCGTTTGCTGGCGGCCGGAGCGAACGAAGCCCAGACAGTGGGGTAACCACTTGATCGGCAAAACACCTGGTGGGCCCGTCCCGTCTGGAACAGTGCCGAGCCCACGCAGTTGTTTCGGTCATGTCAACGGAGTGATCGATATGCCCTACCTCGTCGAAATTTTGCTGCCGATCACGAAGCTCATCAAATCGCAGGATCTCGAGGATCTGAGGTTGCAGCTGACCGACCACTTCGGCGGCGTGACCCTTCGCGTCAATCCACCGGCCGAGGGATTGTGGGATGATGGCGACACTGTCGAGCGTGACCGCATCGTCGTTGTCGAAGTGATGACTGATGAGCTCGACCGGCCATGGTGGGCGAAATATCGCCGACTGCTTGAGGCAAAGTTCGCCCAGAACGAGATAGTCGTGCGAGCCATGACGATGCAGAGGCTATAGTTCGAGCTCGGGAGTTCAGAGATGATGGTCGGATATTGTTTCGCACCGTGCCATGGCAGAACGTGCGCGTCACGTGCCGCTTGGATCGCCACGATGCCCAAGCATGCTCCCGGCGGCCGGTGGCCATCTGAATAGCAGAGGAACGCGATGATCCGGACCTGCTCTCGGGTGTGGTCGATGCCCCGCCGCGGCTCGCCATGGAAATGGCCGACCTCGTTCGCTTCAAAAGCTCGACGCTGACGGCGATCGGCTTGCAACGCAACGGAGTCTGGGGCGAAGAGACCGCTTCCCACAAGATCGAACACCTCGGCTTGATGTTCGGGGCGACGTAGTGAAGGTCGGGCGCTCAATCCACGAAAACCACAGCCTCAACCTCGACAAGCATGGGGTCGATGGCGAGCTTTGGGACCGGAACCAGCGTCTGCGCAGGCAGCTTGGCACCGAACATCCTCTTCACGTTTTCGGTCAGCACGCCCAGCTTCGACATATCGTGATCGACCACGAAAACTGTCAGTTTCACGACCTGGTCCAGGCGTGCGCCAAGTGCCTTGATCACGGCGGCAAGATTTGCGTATGCCTGTTCCACCTGTGTTGCGAAATGTGGCGAGAGAGCGCCGGTCTGGTCCTGTCCGCCTTGCCCGGAGATAAAAGCCAGCCGCCCCGGAGCGGGGGTAATGACCGCTGTACTGTAGCCATTCGGCGTCGGGTCATGCAGTTGGGAAGGGTTGACGATGATCGGCGTTGCACTGGTGGCGGCTACTTGGTTTTGTGATGTCATGTTCAGTCCCCTTGCTGTGTTGTCATGACCCACCTAGAGTAAATCGGTGCCATAATTTGGCACCGATTGTGCTGGGGTCCGCAAATGAACATCCGTTCCCGACACGACGCCATCGTGCGCATCCTCCGGCGCAACGGAACCTCGACGGTCAACGATTTGGCGGAGGAAGTTGGTGCCTCCAGGAGGACGGTCCTGCGAGACATCGGCGCCCTGCGGGACCAAGGCTTTGTCATCCATTCAGAATCCGGCCGGGGCGGCGGGCTGCAGCTTGAACCGGAATCCGTGCAAACCACCGCTCGGCTTTCCGTGACCGAGGTGTTTGCGCTCCTGATCAGCGTTGCGGCAGTCCGCGCGGCCCGGTCCCTTCCCTTCTCCGATCTGGCCGATGCGGGGCTTGCCAAGATCGAGAGGACACTGGCGGCAGACAAGGTGCGAGACCTGCGCCGACTTCTCGACTGCCTGTATGTCGGACAGGTGTCGCCCAAGCAGGATATTTCGAACATAGGTTCGATCGATTCCGGGCTGCTGCCTGCCTTCGAGACGAGTTTTCTCCAGCGGCTACATTTGCGGTTCCGCTACCGTGACGCTAAAGGAGTAGAAACCATCCGCAAAATCGAACCACAGGCCATGCTGATCCTGCCGCCACTTTGGTACCTGGTGGCCTGGGATGCCGCCCGCGAGGGTTTCCGCCACTTCCGCATGGACAGGATCAGCAAGCCGGAGATTGTGGAGGGCACACAGTTTCGTCGAAGACACGTACCCTTCGAAGACGACGTTTGCCCATTCAACGAGATGCCACGCTGAGCACCAGAGATGAACGAAGGCCGGGGCGTCTCGAGTTTAGCTACGCGCCTTCCACTACGTGATCAAAGCAACAGTCCCACGGCTACTAGTAAATATGACACCGATCCCTTTTTGCTCTCGAAAGGACACGAACCTGCCGCCCGTCGTTCCGACCCGCCCAACCCTTTCCGCAGCGAAGCTTGCAGTTGGACCACTATGCCGGGCAGAGATAAACAGCGATGTTGCCACGCTAGGCATACGGTGGTAATAATTGCCACCAAATGTCGATGGAGGTCACCTATGCCAAATGTCGAAAAGGTAAGCGTTTCGATGACGCCACAGCATGCCGAACTGTTGCGCGATGCAGTGAACAGTGGTGCTTATGCTAGCGGAAGCGAAGTTGTTCGCGAAGCCATGCGTGACTGGTCGGCCAAATGGATGCAGAAGCGCGAGGACATCGCGAAGTTGCGTGCGATGTGGGAAGAAGGCAGAGGTAGTGGTCCTGCTGTCGAAGTGGATTTTGATGCAGTGCTGGATGAAGCACGCCAGGAAATGGCGTCTGCCGCTCCTCATGCCCGCTAAGCTTCTCTGGACACCAAAGGCGCGCGCTGACGTTAAGAACATCTACATTCATATGGTTAAAGAACAGCCACGTAGCGCGGAGCGGTACTTCGCCAATTTTCGCCGCAAGGCGGAATTGCTAATCGAGCACCCGCGCCTTGGTGAGCGTCACCCGGAAATATTCCGAACCGCCCGGATGTTGGTCGAAGCGCCCTATGTCATCCTCTATGAGACAAGACCCGACGCCGATGACGAACCTATTGATGCCATCGAGATCGTTCGAGTCGTGGACGGACGGCGCGACCTTTCCGCCTTGTTTAAGAGCTAATGAACCTGGAAATAAACTATCGCACGCCTTGAAAGGTTCTGAATCGACGACCTAGCGTTCCACCAGAAAACTCTGGGTCTTTCTCTCAGCCACGAGAGGTTATCCTGTGAGTACTAGCGCCTGCGGTTTTAACAAAACGGTTGGCCCTGCTAGAGAATTGAGTGCCAGCATCAGGATCTTCAATTCGGCCATCGTGGCATTAAGCATCGCAGGCACTTCAATAGCGAAAATACCTGCATGAACTGCGATAGGGATATTCGCGTGGGGCATGGGGGCATCTGGGCGACATCAACAACATGCAGATGAAATGCAGCGAAATCAAAAGCGCTGGCTCCCTTGGCAAAAGCCGGGTTCGGGACCGCCGGGTACTCCCGAAACCACTGTCACGTCGATGTCACGCGGCTTTGGCGAACGAATGCAGTAAGACTGAACGGAGCAATCAAATCGACGCATTCTCGGTGTTCTCTTTAAATGATCAAGTTGTACATTTCTCTCGCATTCTCACTTTTGGTCGCGGGGGCCTCATTTGTAACCGCTTTGAGCCAATCACCGCCTCAGGGCCACGCCCTTGGTATAGAAAAACAACCCAACTGACGTGGTGCTCGGGTAATTTGTCGCTTGAGCGCTCCGGTCATTCTGCCGCTGAGACTTAAATCACCGGCATCGCGAGCTATTGGTCCCAAATTTAATTACCAGCTGATCTCAACGCGGTTGTCATAAATATAGTTGACAGCTTGGCTCCACCGGTTGTGATGCTCTTGGGGCAAGGAGGTAGGGAGTCCATGCCCATCACGTCAGACTTTGTCCGCGAATTGTTCGCTGCTGCCAATCAGATCGAGGTGGTGTCAACATCCGAGAGCAGAAGACTTATCGAAAGAGCCGCATCGACGATCAAGGATCAACGGGAACAGATAGCAGCCGTCGGCAACGTCCTTCCATTGACACAGGATATCACTGCGGATTTGCCGAAATTTCTGAGACATTTCGACGAGGCGCCACCCCAGCTTGTTGCCGCAACATTGATGAAGTGCGCAGACGAAATCCTTCGTCTCGGGCGATTGCTCGGCAATCATGCCCGCTGAA
>NZ_PVBN01000023.1 GCF_002968635.1 Neorhizobium alkalisoli
TACGCGTAGTCGAAGATCATCGCTTAGTGCCTGTGCCATCATCCACCTCTCCGCTGTGGATGTTGAATCAGCTTCGGCTCGCCCCGTCACCTCACAATCGATTCATCGATTACAGGACCTGCTCTAGAGCCCCGGCGTTTTTGATCCGCCCCCAATGCTTGGACCAGCGGAGGCTAGAGTTTTCCGGCTTCATTCAGGAAGGCGGGCTGGTTGCGCCTCCCGAATTCACCAAAGAGATCGGCACCTTGTTGCCGATCGCACCATGTGGCCGAAACTCATTATACTCTCTACGCCAATCCTCCATCTTTTCGCGGGCATCCGCAAGGGTCAGGAACCAGTGCTGGTTCAGACATTCGGCGCGGAAGCGGCCATTGAACGCTTCAATGAACGCATTGTCGGTCGGTTTGCCGGGGCGTGAGAAGTCCAAGGTGACGCCTTTGGCATAGGCCCAAAGGTCAAGATCGCGAGACACGAACTCAGTCCCCTGATCCACCCTGATCGTCTTCGGATAGCCAACTTTCCGGCATACTCGTTCCAGGGTTTGCACGACATCTTCACCGCGATAGCTGTGACGTGGATCAAGCACCGGTACGTAACGCGAGAAGGTATCGACCACCGTCAAGACGCGCAGCTTCTTCCCAGTCGCGAGTTGATCGTGAACAAAGTCCATAGCCCAGACATCGTTCGGGCCGACTGCCATTTGCCGATCCTCCCGCAGCTTGGCTTTGACACGCCGCTTCGGCGTCTTGTTGCGCAGTTGAAGACCCAAGTCCTTGTAAATGCGATAGGTTCGCTTGATGTTGGTGCCCCAACCCTCGCGTTCCAACAGCACATGCACACGACGATAGCCGTAACGGACACGCGTCTCGCAGATCTCTCGAATACGACGTTCCAAGCCGGCCTGACCGGCACGGCGAGAGGTGTAATGGTAGGTCGAACGATCAAAGTTCAGCCCCCACAGGCAGGCCGGATCGAGATCATCCAATCGCGGCACATACCCTTCACCACCTCTCGCTTGCGAGCAGGCCTTAGAGCTTTCGCCGAATGACGTCCTGCAGCATCTCCCGGTCCAGCGTTAGATCCGCGACGATCTTCTTCAACCGCGCATTCTCATCCTCGAGTTGCTTCAGCTTCTTCATCTCCGGCGGCAACATGCCGGCGTATTTTTTCTTCCAGTTGAAATAGGTCGCCTGGGCTAATTCCCGCCTTCCGGCAGATCTCCGCCACCGGCACACCTTCATCACCCTGTTTCAAAATGAACGCCTTTTGTGCGTCCGAAAACTGCGATGCCTTCATCGTCTTCCGTTCCTTTCCAAGCCAGGAAAATGCACCGGAAAACTCTAACCAAAACTGGTCCAGTTTGAAGGGTTCAGATCAAAGATCAAATGCCACTCAGAACGAGATGGGCATCGATTTGATTTTAAGGCCTATGTAAGAAGAGTGTCGCCCAACGCTACCTCTTACCCTGAATTTTTGAAGATGACGTTCTGGCGGATTGCATTCGATAGTAATTCGGATAACCTCCCGGTCGCTGATCGCCGACGTCGGCTCATCCATGATGATGAGCGAAGCGTCCCGGGAAATCGCCTTGGTGATCTCGATGAGTTGCTGGGAGGCGATGCTCAGCTCGCTCATCACCGCACGCCCGCTCAACTTCAACCCGAGGCCGTCGAGTAATTTCTGGGTGTCGGCGTACATCTTGTCGAAGTCGACAAACATCTGGAAGGGGCCGTGCATTGGCTCCCGACCGAGGAAGATGTTCTCGGCGACGGTCATCGCCGGGACTGGGCTAAGCTCCTGCCTGATCATGGAGATGCCAGTCTGGAGCGTCGCCTTGGTGTCCATGTGATCGAGCTGGCGGCCCTTGAAGTACACCTCGCCTTCGTCGATCGAATAGCTGCCGCTCAGGATGTTCATGAGCGTCGACTTGCCGGCGCCATTTTCGCCGATGAGCACATGCACCGTTGAGGGACGGACGCTGAGACTTACATCGTGGAGAGCGAGGACGCCCGGGAAACGCTTGGTGATGCCTCGCATTTCTAGGATATAAGTCTGTAGAGCTTCCTCCATCGTGATGCTCTCCTCCCAAAGCGCATGGTCCGATTTCGTAGGATGGACCGTAATGGAAGGATCACCTAATGCGCAATATGCCTCACTCAGAACGTTGCATTAGGCTCAAGCATGAGGACAAACGGGATCATTTAGGCTCATGGCGCGCGAGGGTCTGACTGCTCAGAGATAGCGGTTAGGAAGGGGAGCACAGTGTTTACGGGAAGGGCGCTGCGCTCGCCTCGTAGGACCTGGACCATTGACTTCGTCAATGCTCCGGCGATCTCTTCCACGGGGTGTGCAAGCACGACGGTCAACGCACCCGACAGCAGCGCCTCGCGGGTTTCGTCCGTGAGCTCGACGCTGACGATGACTGGCCGATCTTTTTCCTTAACCTCTGCAAGCGCCTTTAATGCTCCGCGTATGCCACCGCCCACGACAAAGATCGCGCCCAGCTTTTTGCTGTTAGCGACGATGTCGAGAGTTGCCTCGTACGCGCCTTGGTCCGACTCAAAAGTCAGGTTCTCGCTGACGTTTACGCTGGGATCATGCTCCCGCAAATAGGAGCGAAAGCCCATCTCCCGCTGCTCCTGGCAAAAATGTCGATGGGTACCAACAAGCATGGCGACGTCGTTGCCGGGCTTGATGAGGTTGCACACATACCACCCGGCCGCACGTCCCAGACGCCTGTTGTCGATCCCCACATATCCAGCCTTGGCGCGACTCCCTAAGTCCGAAATGACGGTGAAAACCGGCTTTCCGAGGTCCGAAAGGTATTGGATCGCGGCATCTACCTGGGGATGGTCAGCGGTTGCCACGGCGATAGCGTCGCATTCTTCGCCAAGCGTACGGAGGCGCTTTGCAACAAGACTGGGACTCAGCTCTTCCATATGCTCGACCTTTACGGTGAGATCTTCTTCCTCACAACTTTCGGCGAACGCCTCGAACTTCATGCCGAGTTCGGCATGGAACGGCATGGATCGCTGCTGGAGCAGAATGCCGAGTGTCATTTGGGTGGTGCGCTGCTTCATCCGATTCCGGATCGCCTTCGTCCCATAGAACCCGATCTGCTCTGCCACCTCCAGAATGTGCTCGATCGTCTCGTGCTTGACAGTTGACCTGTCTCCGAGCGCACGGTTCACCGTCGCCCGGCTCACGCCCGCGGCCCGAGCGAGATCCATAATCGTCACGCGCTGCATGCCCATGATCCTTTTTGATCCTTCGTGATCCGCATTTATGCGCCAAATGATGCGTTTTGTAGCGGCAATATTGAGACGTGTCACCAGCTTTCTTACAATGGTCTCAACAGATTTGGGAGGAAGCAGAGATGCTGTTCAAGAAAGTACCCGAGAAATACTCGCTGTCGGCCGACTTCTCGGCCAATACCGATCTCTCCGTCGCTGAGCCAAGCGGAGACCAGACCTGGTGGATGCCTGATATCAAGCGCAGGGAACTCAAGCAGTTGATGCAGCGTCAGGATCGCAAGCCGCTGTTCAACTATCTCTTGTGGCTAACGCTGCTGGTTGGCACTGGAGTGCTGGCATTTTTCACGCTCGGCACATGGTGGGCGGTTCCTGCGTTCCTCCTTTACGGCACGATCTACAGCTCCTGCGACCCACGTTCGCATGATCTTGGCCACGGCGCGACCTTCAAGTCACGCTGGCTGAACGCGATCTTCTGCAATCTGTGCCTGTTCATGACACTCAAGGAACCAATCGACTGGCGCTGGCGACACACCCGGCATCATACCGACACTATCCATGTCGGGCTTGATCCGGAAATCCTGGTAACCCGACCCGCCGACCTTCTGCGCATCGCCGCCGACTTCTTCTTCATCATGCAGGCCAAGGGCGAGCTGAAGGCCATCATTCCGCATGCCTTCGGTGTCGTGACGCACGACGCCTCGCACTATGTCCCGAAGACCGAGTGGAAAAAAATGTTCTGGTCTTCGCGATTCTATCTCGCCTGCATACTTGGCGTCATCGCCTGGTGCGTCGCGATCGGTTCCATCGTACCGCTGCTCTTTATCTGGGGTCCGCGCTTCTATGCAAACTGGCTGAACTACTTCGGTTTCCTGTCCCAGCATGCCGGCCTTGCCGAGGACTCCTACGACCACCGTCTCAACACCCGGACATTTACGATGAATCCGGTGTTCGAATTTCTTTACGCGAACCTGAACTACCATATCGAACATCACATCTACCCGTCGATCCCGTATTACAACCTTCCGGTCCTCCATAAGATGATTAAGGAGGAGCTCCCCTACACCTACACGGGCCTGGTCGACGTCTCGCGCGAAGTCCTTCCCGTCCTGTGGCGGCAGGCGCACGATCCGGGATATTTCACGAGCCGCACACTGCCCCCGGTCAAGGCGTCCCGCGTCCAGCCGGCGTTCTCGGCCGCCCCCGCTCCGGCCGAATAATCGATACCACAGGAGGAGACATAATGAGCAAGATCTGGGTAAGGGCCTGTGCCACTAGCGACGTCGACGAGGAAGATGTGATCCGCTTCGACCATGCTGGGTCCACCTACGCCATCTACCGCAGTCCTGACGACGAGTTCTTCGCCACCGACGGCCTGTGCACGCATGAACGCGTGCACCTCGCCGACGGATTGGTGATGGACAATATCGTGGAGTGTCCCAAGCATAATGGCAGGTTCGACTACAGGACGGGCGCCGCCAAAGGCGCGCCGGTCTGCGTGAACCTGAGAACCTATGCGACGCGCGTCGACGGCGGCGACGTCTTCATCGAAATCGGCGACTGAGGACGGGAACATGATCTTCAAGGAACATGTCAGGTGGGAGTTCCTCAAGCCGCAAGAATTCCTTGCACGACAGAGGCAGCGGCCGATCGTCTATCTCCCGATGGGGCTATGCGAGCCACATGGCCATATCGCCCCCTTCGGCCTCGACACCATCAAGGCCGACTGGCTATGCGACCAGGCTGCCGACCGGTTCGGTGGCGTCGTCGCACCGACAATGGCCTACCACACCCACGAAACCGGATATCACGCGCCATGGCTCGAGGAAGTCATGGGTGGGGTGAACCCCCGGCTAGCGGCGCTGCCGCCCCATCTGCTGCTCGAAACGTTGCTTTATCAGTTTCGGGCCTTCCGGAACGCTGGGTTTCAGGCGGTCGTGGTCGTGAGTGGCCACCATGGCAGCCAGGACGACCTCAGGATGACTGCGGAGGCCTTCGCTGAGGCGTTTCCTATTCAACATTTTGTCAGGACCGATCCCGAGCTCGTGACCGGAAAATTCGTGGGCGACCATGCGGGTCGATACGAGCTGTCGCAGCTTCTGGCGATCCGGCCAGATCTGGTCGCGCTCGACCGGGCCGAGTGCGTCGACACACACCCGTTGGGCCGTTTCGCCCAGAACCCTGATGTGGAAGAAGCGACTGCGGAGGAAGGGCGTTGTATCCTTGATACTTCTCTCGACACGCTCCGGGCAGCAACCGACGCGTTCCGGTTCACGGAAGAAACGCCCGACTTCATCCCGATGGAGGCCACGGCAGGGGTCTGGGAAGGAATTGACCGCCGCCGCGCGCAGTGGAAGACCAACAACCCCTGAACGTAGCCATCGCGCTGAGGACCCGTTCGCGACAACGAAATGGATCAGATGACGCGGCGCAGTGCCGCTATGCTAAAAGAACCAACGCTGCGATCCGCTATGAGGCTGAAAAGCTCATGGCAATCGTTGGTCAGTTCCAATTGCGGGACCATTCCACCGATCGCCGTGTCCACGAGGACTATGCGGCGTAGTTGCGCGATTCGACCCGGCAGATCGTCGGCCTGACCTCACGCTTCCAGACTCCGCACCCCAGAGATCCCTGCCCCTCCGCAGCTGGGGCGAGGACAGATTTTTTGCTTTGCTGATTGGTTTCTCTCAGTCTTCATGACAGTCTATTTCACCATGTGAAAAAACCTATCCTGGAGGTGGCATCAATGAAGCGTCCCACGATTGCGGATGTCGCGGTAGCGGCGGGCGTTAGCGTTGCAACTGTCGATCGGGTCTTGAATGCTCGACTCCCGGTAAGGGAGGAAACGTCAAAGAGAGTATTCGCTGCTGCTGAGCAGATCGGATTTCATGGCACAAATATCATTCGGCAACGCATGCTGGCAGACCTGCCCTCCTATAATCTCGGCGTTGTTTTACGCAAAGAACGTCACGCGTTCTATCAGGAATTTGCCGAAGAGCTGCAGGCCGCCGCACGTGCAATCAAGGATCGGCGTCTTCAAGTGCATGTCCAGTTTGCTAAGTCCGGTGAGCCCGGGGAGATTTCGGAGCTGCTTCTTGGTATGAAGGGAAAGGTACAAGCAGTTGGTGCTATCGGACCAGACCATCATGACGTCACATCGGCGGTAAGCGCTCTCAAATCCAAGGGTATTCCGACGTTCTCGCTGCTTTCGGACTTTGCCCAAGGCGTGCGAGAGGCATATCTCGGAACGAACAACATGAAAGTGGGCCGGACCGCCGCATGGCTGCTGTCCAAGCTGTCGCATTCACCCGGCAAACTGCTCCTGCTTCTCGGTGGTCACCGGTTTCACGGACATTCGCTACGCGAGACGGGATTTCGCAGTTACATGCGGGAATACGCTCCCGAGTTCGAGGTACTGGACGCGCTAATCAACCTTGAAACCCGCCGCTTGACGTATGAATTGCTGATGGACGCCGTTTCTCGCCATGATGACCTAGTGGGTGTTTACTGCATCGGGGGCGGGATGGAAGGTGCGATCGAAGCTTTGCAGGAAGCCAACAAAGGTGAAAAGATCGGCTGCCTTGTCAATGAACTGACGCCAGAATCACGGCAGGCGCTGCTTGAACGGCGCATCACCGGGGTATTTCAGACGCCACTGCGTGAACTATGCGCTGATCTTATTACCACCATGGTTCATACGATCGAACAAGGCATGGCAGAAACGCCGGGACAACGTTTCCTGCCCGCACAGCTTTGGGTGCCTGAGAGTCTGTGATGGTTTGATGTAATCAATCATGCCTAGCCGCATGGTTTCTATCAGCACTGATAGGCTGTAGCCGTCAAGAGACGTTGACGACGGCCCTCCACTAGGAAATTCTCCTGCCGGGTGGTGGAGACAGGAGGCTGCCCCACCGGGATACCTTAAATCCTGACTAACGGATGATGGAGATCATTGATCTTCGTCAGCGAAATCTTGTTGCCAAATGGCTGACCTGGGTTTTGGCCCGCAGTCAAAATGTCACAAACTGTGGAGGAGAATGAAAAATGAAAAGGCACGTGATTATTGCCGCGTTCGCATCGATGCTGGCGACGTCTGCTTCGGCGGAAACCATCGGCGTCTCAATGGCACTCTTCGACGACAATTTTCTGACCGTTCTGCGGAACGGTATGACCGACTACGCCAAGACGCAAAAGGGTGTCGTGTTGCAGATCGAGGATGCGCAAAACGACGTTGGGAAGCAACTCAGTCAGGTCCAGAACTTTGTCGCCTCCGGCGTGGACGCCATTATCGTCAATCCCGTTGATACCGACGCCACAGTTGCGATCTCGCAAGCTGCCGATGCAGCAGGTATTCCGTTGATTTACGTCAACCGTCAGCCAGTAAACGTGGACCAGCTTCCCGAAAAGCAGGCTTTTGTGGCTTCCGACGAAAAAGAATCCGGAACGCTCGAAACCAAGGAAGTTTGCCGCCTTCTGAAGGCGGCTGGGAAGAAAGAGGCGAAGGCCGTCGTGATGATGGGCGAGCTCTCCAACCAAGCTGCCCGCATGCGCACGCAGGACATCAAGGACGTGATTGCGACACCTGAGTGCAGTTTCATCAAGATCGTTGAGGAGCAGACCGCCAACTGGTCGCGCACGCAGGGCGCCGACCTGATGACCAACTGGCTATCTGCCGGCGTGCAGTTTGATGCCGTCATAGCCAACAACGATGAGATGGCAATTGGCGCGATCCAGGCGCTGAAAGCTGCCGGCAAGGATATGAAAGACGTGATTGTCTCCGGCGTGGATGCCACTCAGGATGCGCTGGCTGCCATGGCCGCGGGCGACCTCGATGTGACGGTCTTCCAGAACGCTGCGGGACAGGGCAAGGGCGCTGTAGACGCGGCCCTGAAGATCGTGCGTGGCGAGAAGATCGAGAAGAAGGGTTACGTCCCGTTCGAACTCGTTACCCCGGCAAATCTCAAAGACTACCAGGCCAAGAACTAAACAGCTCATAACTCCGAAGGAGGCGACTATGCCGCCTCCTTCGATTCCGAGCGACGGAGGATAAGCCATGGTAAGTCCCGGCACAGCGGCGGCTATCAAGCGCGTACTCGAGGCCACGGAGGCCGATGGCCTGCTTGCAATCGAGGGGATTCGCAAAGAGTTCCCGGGCGTTTTGGCGCTTGACAACGTCCAGCTTCGCATCAGGCCCGGAACGGTTCACGCATTGATGGGTGAAAACGGGGCCGGCAAATCGACACTGATGAAAATCATAGCCGGGATATACCAGCCAGACGCTGGTGAAATACGTCTTCGCGGTATCCCGACAGTGCTGAAGTCGCCGCTTGACGCCCTGGAGCAGGGGATCGCGATGATCCATCAGGAGCTCCAGCTGATGAACTGGATGACGGTGGCCGAGAACATCTGGATCAGACGCGAGCCCAAGAACAGCTTTGGACTCATCGACCATTCCAAGATGGTGACGATGACCGAGGAGCTTTTTGCTCGCCTGAACATCGTGCTTGATCCGCGAGCTCAAGTGTCCGAATTGACAGTCGCTCAAAAACAGATGGTCGAGATCGCGCGCGCAGTCAGCTACGAATCCTCTGTCCTCATCATGGACGAACCCACATCGGCCCTGACGGATCGGGAGGTGGAGCACCTCTTCTCTATTATTCGCGATCTGCGGGAGCGGGGAATAGGTATCGTCTACATCACCCATAAGATGAATGAGCTCTTCGAGATTGCCGACGAATTCACGGTTTTCCGTGACGGGAAATATGTTGGGACCCATTCTTCCAAGGATGTAACGCGCGACGACATCATCCGCATGATGGTCGGACGTGAAATCACCGACATGTTTCCGAAAATCGACTGCCCGATTGGCGACGTCGTTCTGGAAGTCAAGAACCTCAATATCCCTGGTGTTTTTTACGACATCTCCTTTTCCCTCAGACGGGGGGAAATTCTAGGGCTGGCCGGCTTGGTGGGCTCGAAGCGTTCCAACGTGGCGGAAGCTCTGTTCGGGGTAACGCCTGCGGCTTCGGGTGAGATTCTGGTCAACGGCAAGCCGGTTACGATCGATAGCCCCAGCGCCGCAATGTCCCACGGCTTCGCCTTTCTTACCGAGGATCGCAAGGAAACCGGCTGCTTCCTGATCCTGAACTGCCTGGAAAACATCCAGTCCGCCTTGATTACCCGTTCCCATGTAAATGCGGGATTTGTGGATCAGTCGACTGTGACGAAGCTTGCCGAGGAGATGGCGGCAAAACTTCGGGTAAAAACGCCAAATCTATACGAGACCGTCGAGAACCTGTCGGGTGGGAACCAGCAAAAGCTGCTGATCGCGCGCTGGCTCCTGACCAAACCGCGTATCCTCATTCTCGATGAGCCGACGCGCGGTATCGATGTCGGGGCGAAGTCGGAAATACATCGCTTGATAACGGCCCTCGCGGCCGAAGGCGTCGCCGTGTTGATGATCTCCTCGGAGCTGCCGGAGGTGCTCGGGATGAGTGATCGCATCGTCGTCATGCATGAGGGCCATGTCTCGGGGGTCCTTGATCGCGCCGAGGCCAATCAAGTCAAGATAATGGATCTTGCTGCGCGCTAGCCGTGCCCATGGGAGGAAAACGCACCATGAACACCTCAACCCAGTCCATTCCGCAACTGACACGGTCACGGCGTCGTCTGCCGTCCGAACTTACGATTCTCCTCGTGCTCGTTGGCATTTCGTTGACCTTCGAGATCCTTGGCTGGATCCTGCAGGGACAGAGTTTTCTTGCGAACACGCAGCGCCTTGCGATCATGATCCTGCAAGTGTCGGTGATCGGAATCATCGCGATTGGCGTAACTCAGGTGATTATCTCCGACGGCATCGATCTCAGTTCCGGCTCGATCGTCGGTGCGACAGCCATGATCTCGATGAGTCTGGCGCAGGCAAGCTCGTTCCCAAGGGCACTTTATCCTGGCCTGACTGATCTTCCCGTCGTGATACCGGTCGTTGCGGGACTGCTGGTCGGAATCGTCTGTGGAGCGATCAATGGGTTCCTAATCGCGTACAGCAGGATCCCTCCGTTCATCGCAACGCTTGGCATGATGGTGACGGCCCGTGGGTTCGCGAAGTGGTACACAAAGGGCCAGCCCATCAGCTTCCCAACCGACAGCTTTGCAGCGATAGGCAAGGGTCTCGCGCCGGTCCTTATCTTTCTGGCTGTGGCAGCGGTGATGCATATCGTTCTACGCTACACCCGCTACGGCAAATTCACCTATGCGATCGGCGCGAACCGGCAGGCCGCACGCGTGTCTGGGATCAACGTCGAACGCCATACGGTCAAGGTCTATGCGGTTGCGGGTCTCCTGTCAGCACTGGCAGGAATCGTGGTCGCTTCCCGGGGACTGACCGCACAAGCGGGTATGGGAACCAGTTATGAGCTCGATGCCATTGCGATGGCCGTAATCGGCGGAGTATCGCTCTCGGGCGGGCGCGGATCAATTCCCGGCACGATGATCGGTATGGTCATCTTCGGCGTCATCATTTCCGGTTTCACCTTCCTTCGCCTCGATGCCTATTACCAGGAAATGCTCAAGGGTGTGATCATCGTCGCAGCCGTCGTGGCGGATGTATACCGGCAGCGCAAGCGTGTGAAATCCTGAGTTTGCGAGCAAAAATGGCCGGTTGCCCGGCCCTTTTTACCCTGATGCGTCGCAAAAAATTCAAGTTCGATTTGTGAGAACCGCAATGAGACAGCTTCTGATAACGACCGCACTTTGCCTGATGGCTGTACCTGCACTGGCTCAGACCCGCGTTGCCGTCAGCATGACATCATTCGACAATCCGTTCCTGACCATCCTGCTGAACGGAATCCGCGAGGAAGCGAAGCGGCAGGGAAATGTCGAACTTCTGACGGAGGATGCGCAACTCGATCCCGCCAAGCAGCTCAACCAGGTCCAGAACTTTATCGCCAACGGGGCTGATGCGATCATCGTGAATGCCGTTGACGGCGACTCCACGGCCGCAATCACGCGGGCGGCAGCTGATGCGAAGATCCCGCTCGTTTACGTCAACCATCCGCCGGCGGAACTCGACACGGGATTGCCGGACGGCACGGCCTTCATTGGTTCCGACGAACTCGAATCCGGTACGATGGAGGCGAAAGCCGCCTGCAAGCTTCTGGGTGGCAGAGGTCGCGCCGTTATTCTGATGGGGCCGCTTGAAAATCATGCAGCCCTTGTGCGTACGAAGGATGTCGAGGATGTCTTTTCGCAACGAGATTGCCGGATTGAGATCGTCGAAAAACAGACAGCGAACTGGAACAGGACACAGGCGCAGGACCTCGTGTCTTCCTGGCTGACGGCTGGGCTGAAGTTCGATGCGGTGGTTGCCAATAATGACGAGATGGCCATCGGCGCGGCTCAGGCTTTAAAGGCGGCTGGCGTGGCGATGAACGACGTCGTCATCACCGGCATCGATGCCACACCAGATGGTCTGGCCGCCATGAAGGCCGGAGATATCGACGCGACAGTTTTTCAGAACGCAACGAAGCAGGGGGAAGCCGCGGTCCAGACGGCCGTCAAGTTGGCAGGAAAGCAGGCCAGCGAACGGACCCTTTGGGTACCGTTCGAACTTGTCACCCCCGACAACATGGCCGCCTACCAGAAATGACGGCTGCGGCCGCGGTCGATCTCCTCCCGGATCCCGCGGCCACCAATCGACGCCTTTTACGGCGTATCACTGCAACATGAAGGAAACAGCGTATGCGTATTGCCATCGACCCGTTTATGCATCGGCATCTTAGCCTTGAAGAGCTGCCACGGAAGGTCCGTGAACTTGGCTATGAGTGGATCGAACTCAGCCCGCGAGCAGATTTTTTGGAATGGTTCAAGGCGCCGCGCGTTTTCCCTGACCGGATCAAATCCTTCAAGAAGGCGCTGGCCGCCGAGAACGTGAAAATTGCCTCGATCCTGCCAATGTATCGCTGGGCGTCCAACGACGAGACCGAGCGGCAGGCGGCAGTGAAGCATTGGAAGCGTGCCATTGAGATCGCCGTCGAGATGGAAGTCGACACGATGAATTCCGAATTCGGTCGTGGCCCGCATCCGGACAAGGGATCCTGCTACTGCTGCCATACCGGCTCGTTGATCGAAGCCTGCGAAGATGCCTGGTGGCGCTCGATGGAAGAGCTGGTGCCAATCTTCGAGCGGGAAGGCATAAACCTGCATGTCGAGCCGCATCCTGAAGACTGGTGCGAGACCTTGCAGCCCGCGCTCGACATCATCCGTACGGTGAATTCGAAGAACGTCAAGTTCCTCTACTGCGCGCCGCACACCTTCTACTTCGGCGACGATACCAAGGCGATGCTGTACGAGGCCAAGGATGTTCTCGCGCACGTTCACGTGGGCGATACCTTCAATCACAAGGCATCTTCGGGGCTTCGCTATATCCTCAACCCGCCGGGTACCCAAGCGCGCGTTCACCAACATCTCAATATCGGCCAAGGCGAAGTTCCCTGGGACGATTTCTTCGGCACGCTCGCCGAAATCGGCTTCGACGGCATTATGACCTCCTGCGTCTTCGCCTGGGAGGAAAAGGCGGACGAGTCCGGACGGTTCATGTGCAGTGAAATGAACAATTACATCCAAAAGTACCAAAAGTGAGGCTTTCCAAAATGACCGTTAGAATAGGTGTCATCGGCACCGGTGCAATCGGCCGCGACCACGCCCGCCGTATCAATCAGGTTCTTGGCGGGGCGACAGTTGTCGCGTTGAGTGACTTGAACCGCGCCTCGGCCGAAGCGGTGAAGAGCGATGTTGCGCCTGATGCTGCAATCTTCACGACCGGTGAGGAATTGATTGCCTCACCCGATGTCGACGCCGTGCTTGTAACCTCTTGGGGTGCCACGCATGAACAATATGTGCTGGCGGCGATCGCTGCCGGCAAACCATGTTTCTGCGAAAAACCTCTGGCGACAACCGCCGATGGCGCCAAGCGCATTGTCGATGCCGAAGTTGCGCATGGCAAGCGACTTGTACAGGTCGGTTTCATGCGCAGATATGATGCGGGTTATGTCGCCCTGAAGCAGTTTGTGGATACCAAGATCGGTGCGCCGATCATGGTGCATGCCGCCCATCGCAACCCAGCCGTCCCCGAGCAGTATGTTACGCCGATGGCCATCCACGACACGATGATTCACGAAATCGACGTTCTCCGGTGGCTGTTGAATGATGACTACGTTTCCGCTCGTGTGCTGTTTCCCCGTTCGGCAGCGCGCAGTCATGCCAAGCTCAGGGATCCCCAGATTGTCATTCTGGAGACTGCCAAGGGCACGATCATCGATGTCGAAATCTTCGTCAACTGCCACTACGGCTACGACATTCAGTGCGAGGTCGTCGGCGAAGACGGCATTGCCAGTCTGCCCGAGCCGCTGGCCATCCAGTCACGCCTCGGCGCCAAACTTCAAAATGATATCCTCACCGATTGGAAGGATCGCTTTATCGCCAGCTACGACGTCGAGTTGCAGGACTTCATCAATGCTGCCGGCAAAGGCACGGCGGCTGGTCCGAACTCCTGGGACGGTTATGTGGCGGCAATCACATCCGATGCCTGCGTAGCCGCACAGGAGGCAGAAGGCGCCGCAGTCGCGATTAATCTTCCCACTCGCCCTGCGCTCTACAACTGAGGTCTTCAATGCGTTTTGCCATCAACCACATCACCGCGCCGAAGCTGTCGCTTGAGCAGTTCTTCGCGGCAGCCCGCAGTCTGGGCCTGACGGAAGTCGAAATCCGCAACGACCTTCCCGATATCGTCGGGACGATGAAACCCGAGGCGGTCAGACAGGCTGCCGAGAGCGCTGGCGTCACCATCATCTCGATCAACGCGCTCTACCCGTTCAACGTCTGGTCGGGTGAATTGCCGAAGAAGGCCGTGGCGCTCGCCGACTATGCGACCGCTTCCGGCGCCAAAGCGCTTGTCATGTGCCCGCTGAACGATGGCACGGAAGTGTCGTTCGATGATCTCGTCGCGGCGCTGAAGGCCATGAAGCCCGTCCTCGAGGAGCGCGGACTGACAGGCCTGGTCGAACCCCTCGGTTTCCCGATCTCCTCGCTGCGAACCAAGAAGGCAGCGCTTCGCGCCATCGACGCGGCTGAAGGCGGCGGCATCTACAAACTCGTGCACGATACCTTCCATCATCACCTGGCCGGCGAGACAGAGTTCTTCCCGAAAAGGACGGGTCTGGTCCACATCTCGGGCGTCGTCGATCCGAAGGTCGCCGTGGACGACATGCTCGACGCTCACCGAGTGCTCGTCGATGCCAAGGATCGGCTGGAGAACCTTCCGCAGATCAAGGCGCTCATCGCCGCGGGCTTCGATGGCCCCTACAGCTTCGAGCCCTTCGCCGAGGAAGTGCATGCGCTGGACTATCCGGAAGCTGCCGTGCGCGAGAGCATCAGCTACGTCTCGGGCAAGGTCTGAGCCGACAACCCGCTGCCTGCGCCTCGAGCGGCGCGGGCAGCATGCACGTTAGGCAATTGCAGCCAGGTGCCGGAGGAAGAAATGAACAAGTCATTGGATGTCATCACGATCGGACGCTCGTCCGTGGATCTTTACGGGACACAGATCGGCGGCCGTCTGGAAGACATGGGGTCGTTTCACAAATATATCGGCGGTTCGCCGACCAATATGGCTGCAGGCACCGCCCGTCTCGGCCTGCGCTCGGCGCTGATCACCCGCGTCGGCGACGAGCACATGGGCCGCTTCATTCGCGAGGAGCTTGCACGCGAAGGCGTCGACGTCACCGGGGTCAAGACCGATCCCGAGCGGCTGACGGCTCTCGTGCTCCTCGGCATCCGCGACGAGGACCACTTTCCGTTGATCTTCTATCGTGAGAACTGCGCCGACATGGCGCTCTGCGAAGACGATATCGACGCGGCGCTGATCGCCCGTTCCCGCTCGGTCGTCGCGACCGGTACCCATCTCAGCCATCCGCGCACGGAAAAGGCCGTGCTCAAGGCGCTGCTGCTCGCGCGCAAGCACGGTGCACGAACCGCGCTCGACATTGATTACCGACCAAATCTCTGGGGTGTGGCCGGCCATGGGGACGGCGAAAGTCGCTTCGTCGAAAGCCAGGCAGTTACAGCCAAGTTGCAATCGACGCTGCACCTCTTCGACCTGATCGTCGGCACGGAGGAGGAATTCCATATCGCCGGCGGCTCGACGAACACGATCGAGGCCCTGCGTGCCGTGCGTGCTGTCTCGAAGGCCACGCTCGTCTGCAAGCGCGGCGCGGCCGGTGCCGTCGCCCTGACCGATGCGATACCGAATACGCTCGACGAGGGCGAAAGCGGCCCCGGCTATCCGATCGAGGTTTTCAACGTTCTCGGCGCCGGTGACGGATTCATGTCCGGCCTGATTAAGGGCTGGCTCGAAGATGCGCCTTGGCCACGCGCGCTTCAGTATGCCAATGCCTGCGGCGCCTTCGCCGTCAGCCGCCATGGCTGCACGCCCGCCTATCCGTCACGGGAAGAGCTCGGATTTTTCCTGGAGCGCGGCGTCAAGGACAAGGCTTTGCGCAAGGATATCGAACTTGAACAGATTCATTGGGCGACCAACCGGCACAATGACTGGTCGACCATGCGCGTCTTCGCCTTCGACCACCGCATGCAGCTCGAGGCAATGGTAGGCGCCACGCCTGAAAAGATTGGCCATTTCAAGGAACTGTGCCTGAAGGCGGCCCTCAAGGTCCAAGCGGGTCGTCCGGGTTATGGAATCCTTTGCGACAACCGTCTCGGGCGCCGGGCGCTTCATGCCGCGTCAGGCACTGGTCTTTGGGTCGGCCGCCCGGTCGAGTGGCCAGGCTCGCGTCCGCTGACGCTGGAACCCGAACTTGGCCCCGACTTCGGCGGGCTTGAAGAGTGGGCGCTTGAAAACGTCGTCAAGGTCTTGTGCTTCTGCCATCCCGACGATGATACGACTATGCAGGCTTCGCAGGAAGAAACGCTCAAGCGGCTCTTCGCGGCGGCCCGTCGCAACCGGCTGGAATTCCTGCTGGAAATCATTCCATCCAAGGTTGGCCCGGTCGATGACGAGACGACTGCCACTCTGATCCGCCGCTTCTACGAACTCGGTATCTATCCGGATTGGTGGAAACTTGAACCGATGGCCAGCAGTGCCGCCTGGGAAAAGGCTTGCGCTGCGATCAATGAAAACGATCCGCACACCCGCGGGATCGTGGTGCTTGGTCTCGACGCGCCGGAGGCCGAACTCGCCGCGAGCTTCAAGGTTGCGGCTGCCTTCCCGCTGGTGAAGGGCTTTGCGGTCGGTCGCACAATCTTCGCCCAAGCGGCGCGCGACTGGCTTGCCGGCAGGATCAACGAGGCCGAGGCCGTTGCAGAAATCAGCGACCGCTATCGGCGGCTTTGCACAATTTGGGACAGTGCGCGCGGAGCAGCCCAGGACAATAACGCGGGCGGAACTGTCGCTGAGGAGGGTATGATATGACGGGAACCATTCGGCTTACAGCCGCACAGGCAATGTTCCGCTGGCTGGCCGTACAGATGGGCGAGGATGGAGAACGCTTTATCGAAGGCGTCTGGGCGATCTTCGGCCACGGTAACGTCGCCGGCATCGGCGAGGCACTGCATGGCATTGGCGATAATCTGCCCACCTGGCGCGGCCAGAACGAGCAAACCATGGCCCACGCGGCGATCGCCTATGCCAAGACCAAGCGCCGCCGCAAGGCCATGGCGATCACCTCGTCCATCGGCCCGGGCGCGACGAACATGGTGACGGCTGCAGCGCTTGCTCATGTGAACCGCCTGCCCGTGCTATTCGTCCCCGGCGATGTGTTCGCCAACCGCCGGCCGGACCCGGTTTTGCAGCAGATCGAGGATTTCGATGACGGCACAGTCACCGTAACGGACTGCTTCCGCCCGGTCAGCCGCTATTTCGACCGCATCACCCGTCCCGAGCACCTGCTGACCGCCCTGCCGCGGGCGATGCAGGTGATGACCGATCCCGCAAATTGCGGCCCGGTGACGCTGGCATTCTGCCAGGACGTGCAGGCCGAAGCCCACGACTGGCCGGAAAGCTTCCTTGAGCCGAAGACCTGGCGCATTCGCCGGCCGGAGCCTGATCCGCGAGAGGTGGACGATGTCGTCGCGGCGCTGAAGGCCTCCACAAACCCCGTCATCGTCGCCGGCGGCGGCGTGCTCTATTCCGGCGCGGAAGGCGATCTGCTCGCCTTCGCCAGGGCGCATAATATCCCGATCGTCGAGACGCAGGCCGGCAAGGGCGCGATCGCCTGGCAGGAAAGACTCAACTTCGGCTCGCCGGGCGTTACCGGCACCGATTGCGGCAACAAGATCGCCGCTAAAGCCGATCTGATCTTTGGCGTTGGCACACGCTTCCAGGACTTCACAACCGGCAGCTGGACAATCTTCAGCAATCCGAACCGCAAGCTGGTCTCTATCAACCTCGCCGGCTACGACGCGGCCAAGCACGGCGCCATCCCGCTGGTCTCCGACGCCAAGGTAGCGCTGTCACGAATCTCCGCTGCACTCGGCTCGCACCGCTTTGCCGATCCAGATTTCGCCGCGCGCGAGGCCTGGTTCAAGGCCACTGATGCCGTCACAGCGGCTCCCGGAACGCCGCAGCCGAATTTCCTGCCCTCCGACGCCCAGGTGATCGGTGCGGTGCAGCGGGTCGCGGGTCCGAAGACGGTTGCCATGTGCGCGGCCGGCACCATGCCCGGCGCCTTGCAAGTGCTGTGGCGGGCCGCCGCCGGCGGCTATCACATGGAGTATGGCTATTCCTGCATGGGCTACGAGGTTGCCGGCGCCTTCGGCATCAAGCTCGCGGCCCCGGAAAAGGAGGTCGTGTGCTTCGTCGGCGACGGCAGCTACATGATGGCCAATTCCGAACTCGCGACCGCCGTCATGCTGCGCGTGCCCTTCACCATCGTGCTGACGGACAATCGCGGCTATGGCTGCATCAACCGCCTACAGCAGGAATGCGGCGGCGCCGAGTTCAACAATATGTACAAGGACTGCAAGGTCGAAACTCAGCCGGAGATCGACTTCGTCGCCCATGCGGGTTCGATGGGCGCGTATGCCGTGAAGGTCGCCGACATCGCGCAGCTCGAAACCGAGATCGTCTCGGCGCGCAGCCGCGACACTCCCACGGTGATCGTCATCGACACGGAAGCGGAAACAGGAACCGGTATCGGCGGCGCCTGGTGGGACGTCGCGGTGCCGCAAGTCGGCGACACCGAGAAACTCAAGAAGGCCCGCGCCCATTACGAGGCGAACGTGGCCCGTCAACGCATCAACTAACCCTCGCGGCAATGCCTGGAAGGACCGAACCATGATACTTTACGGAACAAACCCCATCGCCTGGTCCAATGACGACGACCAGACGATCGGCGCGCATCTGACGCTGGAGGATTGCCTGTCGGATTGCCGCAAGATCGGGTTCGACGGCATCGAGAAAGGCCACAAGATGCCAGATGAGGGCGGCGCCCTGAAGGACAAGCTTGGTGAGTTCGGCCTGCGCTTCGTCGGCGGCTGGCATTCAACCAACTTGCTGGTGAACGACATTGCCACCGAGAAGGCGGCGCTTCGGAAGTTCATCGACATGACGAAGGCTGCCGGTGGCGACCATATCAACGCTTGCGAATGCTCGAACACCGTTCACGGCAGCGACGGCACGCCGGTCAACAACCGACCGATCATGAACGATGAACAGTGGAAGCGCTTCTCGGAAGGTTATGAGGCGCTTTCCAAGTATGCTGCCGAACAGGGCGTCAAGATGGGCTACCACCATCATATGGGCACGATCATCGAAAGCGCTGCCGACATCGACCGTTTCATGGCGATGGCCGGTCCCTATACCCGTCTTCTGCTCGACACCGGCCATTGCACCTTTGGCGGTGCGAACCCGGAAGAGGTGGCGGAGAAGTACATGGGCCGCGTGACGCATATCCATGCCAAGAACATCCGTCCGGAGATCATGAAGCAGGTCCGGTCCGAACGCCTATCCTTCCTCGAAGGCGTGCGCCGGGGCGTGTTCACGGTTCCTGGCGATCCGGAAGGCTGCGTCGACTTCGCACCGGTGCTGAAGGTCGCGGCCGAACATGACTATTCGGGCTGGCTGGTGATCGAGGCCGAGCAGGACAGCGCGGTTCGCGAGCCCTTCCACTATCAGAACATGGGTCTGAAGGCGTTGAAGTCGATCGCCCGCGATGTCGGACTGGACAAGGCTGCGGCCAGAGTAGCCGGATAAGGAAAAAGCGCGATGAGCATTCTCCGGCGCCGACCTTTCGGCAGTCATGGCAAGGTCCACGAGATTACCCCGCAATCGGCGGGCTGGCGCTATGTCGGCTTCAGCCTCTATCGCCTGCGGGAGGGCGAAACCGTCGGGGAAGCGACCGGCGGCATGGAAGCGGTCGTGGTCATGGTCGAAGGCAAGGCCCAGTTCACCGCAGCCGGTAAGGCCTGGGGCGAGCTGGGCGAACGCATGAACGTCTTCGAAAAGACCCCGCCCCATTGCCTCTACGTGCCGAATGGCGAGCAGTGGGAAGCGCGCGCCACGACCGATTGCACGGTCGGCGTCTGCCTTGCCCCCGGCAAGGGTGGCCACAAGGCACGACGCATTGGCCCGGACGGCATTCAGCTCACGGAGCGCGGGGTGGGCGCCAACCAGCGCTTCATCAACAACATCGCGATGGAGGCCGAGGACTATTGCGACAGCCTGCTGGTGACGGAGGTCTTCACGCCGGCCGGCAACTGGTCTTCCTATCCGAGCCACCGTCACGACGAGGACGATTTCCCGCGGATCACTTATCTCGAAGAAACCTACTATCACCGGCTCAATCCGGAGCAGGGTTTTGGCGTGCAACGGGTCTATACCGATGACGGCTCGCTTGACGAGACGATCGCGGTGAAAAACCACGACGTGGTGCTCGTCCCTCGCGGTCATCACCCCTGTGGCGCGCCCTACGGGTTTGAAATGTATTACCTCAACGTCATGGCAGGCCCTTTGCGCAATTGGCGCTTCGTTCCTGATCCAGCGGTCCAATGGATCATGGATCGTGATGCACGCTAGGTGAATGACCCGGAGTGCCTCAGGGACGCTGTCGGCCAACGGTTAAGAGGATCTCCCTTGCCCCTCATCAAACTGCACATACAAAAAGGCCGCTCCGAAGCCGAAGTTGGACTGTTACTCGATACGGTGCATGAGGTCATGCTGTCTGCATTCAAGGTGCCGGAACGCGACCGCTATCAACTGGTTTTCGAACACGAGGCCTCTCACTTTTGCGCCCTGGATACCGGCCTTGGGTTTCAACGAACGCAGAAATTTGTGCTTGTCGAAGTGGTCTCGCGGCCTCGGCCGAGAGCGGAAAAGCTCGCATTCTATCAAGGCCTGGCCGCGCAATTGGAGGAAAAATGCGGGATTTCTGCGTCTGACCTCATGGCATCTTTCGTGGAAAATACTGACGAGGATTGGTCCTTCGGCGCCGGAGTAGCGCAATTCGTCACGGGTGAATTGTGAGATTTTTCGGAGGATCGTCATACGCACCGGCAAGCATCTCGATGCGAACCCGATGTCTCTGAGGAAGGGCGAATGAACAGCGAACAGGTACAGCCGCCAAGCGACTTGGAGACATTGCGGTCTGCAATCAATACCAAGCACGCGCTGTTTCCCAAGCGTCTTGCCCAAGTCGCGCGCCACGTTCTCGACAATCCCGATGAGGTCGCATTGGGCTCCGTCGCCTCCATTGCGGCTGCGGCGCAGGTAACACCTTCAACCCTGATACGTTTCGCTCAGTTTCTCGGCTATGACGGCTTCAGCACCCTACAAGCGATTTTTCGGGACGCCGTGCGCGCAAAGATCGCGCCAAGCCAAAGCGTTGGACATCGACAGCCAGGGCGTGAAGGCGTCGCACGCGAAGCGCAGGTATTTTATGAAACGATAGAAGCCTGCCATCATTCGCTCGAAACTTTGTCCAAGACAATCCGCGTGGCCGACATCAAAGCCGCAGCGGAAATTCTTTCCTCAGCCAAGTGCGTGTTCATCCTTACGCAGAGCGGCACCTTTCCGATGGCTGCCCTGCTGCAACATTGCCTGACCCGATTGAAAATCCGTTCGACCCTGCTAACGGACATTATCGGCGGTGACGATGTTCTCGCATTTGCAACGCCTGATGATGCGGCGGTCATCATCAGTTGCGCGCCTTATGCTGAAGAAACGATGGTGCATGCGTCGACCCTATCGGGTCGAGGAGTTCCGGTCGTTGCACTCATGGATTCCAACTTTTCGCCATTGTCGGAACTCGCTTCGGTCAGGTTCAGAGTGATCGAGTCGGGTCACGATGGGCTTTTGCTCGCCACGGCCGGGATCGCGCTCAGCGAAGCTTTGGCAATCTGCACGCGACAGACCCGACAGAACGCAGCAAACACCATATAATCCGCCGCTTCTTCGAGTTTTTATTCGACCAGCCCCGCTTCGGTGAAGCCTATATCGATAGCTTTCCGGATCGCATCGAGTGTTTCCATCGTCTCAAGCGATGCATCCAGCGGCCGGCAGACGCTTTCTAGTTGTCCTTCCGAAACCGCCCATGCGACGGCCGCAGCTTCATGGTAGAGGCCCTCGAAATGTGCGCCCCTGGGCTCCTCATATTGGAGCCGGGTGGATCCGTCCAATGACCAGACTTCGAAGGAGCCAGGCAGGTGGAATTCCGTGTTGAACCGGATGGACCCACGGCTTCCGACGATGGCAGCGTTCGTCGAGGTGAAGCCGTAGAGCGTAGTCGACATCGTGCCGAGCGCTCCTCTGGCGTTGGCGAGAACGACTGACAGCTGCCCGTTGACGCCGGCGGAATCCGTCTGTCCGATGCCAACGACCTCCTTTGGCACGCCAAGGAGTTTTGTCAGGAGTGAGACCGGATAGGTGCCGAGGTCGAGAAGCGGTCCCCCGGCGAGGCGTGTGTCGAAAATACAGTGATTGCGCGGGAGATATTCGCCGTACTCAGTGTACACAGAAAGGATGTCTCCGATTGCTCCAGTATCCAGCACCTGTTGGAATACATCGAATTTCGGCAGGAAATAAGTCCACAGGGCTTCGGCGAAGAACACCCCCTTGCGGCGGGCGGCTTCGACCATACCTTCGGCCTGTGCGTAGTTGAGTGCCATAGGTTTCTCGACGAGCACATGTTTCCCCGCCTCGATCGCCAGAAGCACATGTTCATAGTGCAGATTGTGCGGCGTTGCTACATAGATGACGTCAAGATCGTCGGCGGTGACGAGTGATTCGTAGCTGTCATAGGCCCGCGCGATCCCCCAGTGCGTGGCGAATGCATCCGCCGCGGCACGCGATCTCGAACCGACGGCGGCAATATCCTGCTGCGTGTGAGCCTTGACCGATTCCGTGAACTTGGCGGCGATCCAGCCGGAGCCGAGAATGCCCCAGCGAAGCGGCGGGGCGTCCATGGCGGACAGCGTCCGCGCGGTGGGTAGGGTTTGCGGAAATGACATGTCTTTTTATCCTCCCATAACCTGTAAGCGCCGCTAGAGCAGGTCCTGTAATCGATGAATCGATTGTGAGGTGACGGGGCGAGCCGAAGCTGATTCAACATCCACAGCGGAGAGGTGGATGATGGCACAGGCACTAAGCGATGATCTTCGACTACGCGTA
>NZ_PVBN01000024.1 GCF_002968635.1 Neorhizobium alkalisoli
GGAAGACCGAAAACTCGTACGGTATTTTGCCAAAGGCAAAAATCGGATAACGCGGGGTGGAGCAGCCCGGTAGCTCGTCAGGCTCATAACCTGAAGGCCGCAGGTTCAAATCCTGCCCCCGCAACCAGATTCTTCCAAGATTATCAAAGGGCTCTGAGGAAACTCGGAGCCCTTTTTGCGTTCAAAATGTCCTAGCACACAGCTAGCACAAAACCGGCCCCTCATTTGACGCGTCCTTGTTCGCGTGATTCCCTGTTCCCATATCGAACACGGAAAATAATCAGGGGGCCGGTATGACGAGCCATGAAATCCTCGGAGGGAAGGTCAATGTCTACCGGCGCGGGGGCCTCACCTGGCATTGCTCCGCCTCTATAAAGGGCCGCCAGTACAGAGCCAGCACCAAGGAAACCGGGCTGGCGCAGGCAAAGGCGTTCGCGGAAGACTGGTATCTCGGTCTTCGCGGCAAGCGGGCCGCAGGGTTGATGAAGACCGAAAAGACCTTTGCGGAAGCGGCCAAGAAATTCGAGCTGGAATACGCCATCATTACAGAAGGAGAGCGGAGCCAGAAATGGGTCGAGGGCCACAGCATCCGCCTGCGGCTCCACCTGATCCCCTTCTTCGGCAAGATGGGCCTTTCCGAGATCAACGCCGGGACGGTCCAGGACTACCGCGTCCACCGGATGACGACTTCCAAGACCGGCAAACAGCCATCGCGCAGCACTCTCCATGATGAGGTTGGCACCTTGCGGCAGGTGTTGAAGACGGCCATTCGTCACAAGTGGCTCAGCCATCTGCCCGACCTGTCGCCGCCCTACAAGACACAAGGCAAGATCAGTCACAGGCCGTGGTTCAGCCCGGCTGAGTACAAGCAGCTTTACGAGGCGACCCGCCAGAACGCCAAGGAACCGAAGAACAAGCACTTCCGCTGGGAAGCCGAACAGTTGCACGACTTCGTGCTGTTCATGGGCAATACCGGCCTTCGGCCCGACGAGGCCAAGCAGCTCCAGCACCGGGACGTGACCATTGTCGTGGACCCCGACAGCCGCGAGCGCATCCTTGAAATCGAAGTGCTCGGCAAGCGCGGCATCGGCTGGTGCAAGTCCATGCCGGGCGCGGTGAAGCCCTATGAGCGCCTGCGCGATCGATTGAAGCCTGTGCGCGGAAATGGCAAATCGGAAGACGGAGAGCTTCCGGCACCCACCGATCTGCTCTTCCCCGGCAATTATCTCAAGATGTTCAACAATCTTCTTGATGCTCAGCATCTCAAGCTCGACCGTGATGGCAAACCTCGGACAGCCTACAGCCTACGTCACACTTATATATGCCTTCGGCTCATGGAAGGCGCAGACGTCTACGCCATTGCCAAAAACTGCCGCACGAGCGTCGAAATGATCGAGAAATTCTACGCGGCGCACATCAAGACCACCTTGGACGCTTCCGTCATCAACGCGCGCAAGCCCCGCCGGGCGAACCGCGATCGGAAGGGGAATAGGGCGGCGGCACCGCCGTCCTTCCACGGAAACGAGGCTCCACAGCCTCGTAGAGACACCCGAACGGGTGTCCAGACGAACCGCTTGCCGGTTCGAAGCGCCCGCTTGGCGGGGCGCTCATAGAAGGTTTAGCCTTCTCTTGATCCGGCCACGCCCTCCCGGTGTGGTCGGAGCTTATTCACCTAAATGAAAGTCCTCATTCATGAGCAGAACCTTGACGAACCACGATGGTTCACCAATAATCAAAGTGAACCAAGGAAAGTTAGGTGCCATGACTGCCGCCTTTACCGTGCGTGTGAAAGATGAAACCGCAAGCAAGCTGGATCAGCTTGCTGAAAAGCTGGATCGCTCCCGCTCCTACATGGCTGCCGAAGCCATTGAGGCTTTCGTTGAGCAACAGGAATGGCAGCTTGCCGAGATCGAAGCCGGGTTGGCTGAGGCCGATCGGGGCGAATTCGCGAGTGATGCGGATGTGGCGAAGGTCGTCGGGAAATACGTTAAGTCCGCCCGTCAATCATGAGCGGCAAACGCATTCGCTGGACGCTTCGGGCGTTGCGGCGGCTTGATGAAATCGGCGCTCATATTGAACAGGACAATCCCGATGCGGCAGCTCGCGTCGTCGCAAGGATCGTGACGGCCGTGGATATGCTCGCGGAATTACCGGCAAGCGGGCGGCCGGGTCGCATCAAGGGCACCCGTGAAATCGTGCTAGCGGATATTCCCTACATCATCCCGTACCGTGTCAGCCGGGACATCGAGATTATCACCGTCATGCATGCCCACCAGCGGTGGCCGTTGGAATTTTAGTCTTCGCCATGGAACCAGAAATCACCTGGGCAGAAGAATGGTTGGCGGCACACATCTATCGTGTGCTGGCCGCGCCGGAACTGATACGTGCCGTACCTTGGTCAAAAATTTACAGGTTCAAAACCGATAGGGGGAGCGTTTATCTGAAATGGAGCGCGCCCGCCTACGCGCGCGAGGCCGCGCTGATGGCCCATCTGGCCGAGCGCTTTCCGGCCGAAATTCTTCCTGTTCTGGCGGCAAACCATGACATTGGCGCATTCCTTATGCCGGATGGCGGTGAGCCCCTTCGTATGAGGTTGAAGGAATCTTATGATCCGCAAATCGTGGGAAAGCTCCTCCGTCAATATGCCTCCATCCAGCGTATTTTGTCTCCGCAGGTGGATTCGCTTCTTGCATTGGGGCTTGATGACTGGCGCATGGCCGTGTTTCCCGATCTTTACGATGATCTGGTCCGCGACGAAGCTCTTCTGAGACGGGAAGGGCTGAGTGTGGCTGAAATTGAGAAGTTGCAGGCGCGCGGCGAAGATATTCGTCGTTTATGCCGCACACTTGCCGGATTCAAAGTGCCAGAAACCCTCGAACATTGCGATTTTCACGATAATAATGTCCTTTTGAATGCAAATGGATTGCTTATCAACGACTGGGGCGACGCGGTTATTTCCCACCCATTCTTCTCCTTGGCTGGCTTCTTGGACAGTGCCGCGAGGAACCACGATCTGAATGCCGAGTCACCCGAGTATAAGCACCTGAAGGACGCCTATCTGGAAGTGTGGCGCGACGATGAAAGCCCGGAAAATCTGGGGCGCGTTTTGGGAATCGCTAAGGTTCTCCGTCCTATAGAGTTTGCCTTCAACTTTAGCCGTGTCGCCAGAATGACGACCAAAAAGGAGTTCGAACCGTATCGCGGCTACATTGCGGAGGCTTTACGCCGATTTCTCTCGAATGCCTCGTGACGAGTGGTTGGCCAATTAGAGCTTGCCCTATGGGGCGAGTCCTATTAACAGGGACCGCATGACGCGGGATGGAGCAGCCTGGTAGCTCGCAAGGCTCATAACCTTGAGGTCGTTGGTTCAAATCCAACTCCCGCAACCACCGAAACTTGAATATTCTGCCATTCAAGTCGCTTCACAGAAAGCTCCTCCGCGTAAGCGTCGAGGGGCTTTTTTTGTTTCTGCTCCGTGTCGAGTTCACCGGCGCGTAACTTCTCCAGATAGTCGTGGCGCTGCAATGCCTCGAACTGCTTCTCCATGATCGTCGCCGCTTCCATCGCCGCGAGGATCGAAGCGATCCGGCCGTGGACTTCGAGTGACGCCGGCTGGTGGCCGGGGGTCTTGCCGATCACCACCTTCTGGATGAACTGGCGCACGATGTTGATGAAGGGCTGCTTCGTCTCGGGATCGGCGTGTTCGCGCATGTAATAGAAGGTGGAGTTGATGATCAGTTCGACGGCTTCTGGACTGACTTCCGCCTTCAATTTCTTGATCTTCTGCCCGAAATTCTCCTCCGCTGTTGCCTGCTTCAAGCGGACCTCGAGCCCGGCCCGGCGCTCCTCGAGTTGATCGAGCATGTCGTCGAGCGCTGCCAGACGCGGGCGGCCTTCGGCGGCACTATCGCTAATCTGCTGGATGATCTCGCGCTGTTCCTGTTCGGCAGCTTTCAACTCTCCGAAAATACGCTGGCACTCGTCGGGTTCGTTCTTGGCGGACGCTGCGAGGTTACGGCGCGCCTGTCTAGCGACGTCGTCGAACACGCGCATGCCGAAGAATGCGGGGGGGAGGCAGGACAGAACTCGATCCTCCAGATTCTTGCGCAGGATCTTCTGGTTAGAGCAGCAGGCGCCGTCGAGGCCATCGATCGGCAGCTTGTTCTTGTGGTTGAAGCAGCCATAGCGTTCTTTGGCCATGATGGCGTAGGATCCGCCACATTCGGCGCATTCCGGAACGAAAAGTCGCTCCGGCAAAGGTTCTTAAGCGGATCGATACTCATGTGCGGTTGATGGCGCCAATTCTTGGCACGTGTGCGGACTAGCTTGGCGGGATCGTCCGAATGCTCGAAGACTCTGTCTTCGCTCGTGCGTCAGTTTTCCCAGCGCCTCTTCAAGTCCCTATTTCAACGAAGTAATTGCCGAGGGCTTGACCGGTGCCTGGTTCACATCCCTTCAAGAGCATCGAGTTCGGCGCCGAGGACCCTATATGGACTGGGCGCCAGGGGCGATGCCGCCGCCGGGGCTTTGTCGGTTCCTCACAATACCGAGATTGAAGGCCTAAAACACACCAGCCGTCATAGTCGCCTGGCGAATTCGGTATCTGCATGGTGGCAGGCGGTCAGCAGTCCCGGGGCAGCCGTCCTTGCGGTCAATGCGGGCTCCTGTTCAGTGCAGATCGAAGTGGCTTTCCAGCAACGCGTCCGAAATCGGCATCCGCTCGGCGGATTGGCAGGACTTGGAAGATCGCCTTGCAGGACGATGCGTTTGCGATGTCCGCGAAGCCTTGGGTCCGGCGTCGGAACGGCCGACATCAGGGCCTGGGTATAGGGATGTGCCGGCGCGCTGAAGATCGATTGTTTCGGCCCGGTCTCGATGATCTTGCCGAGATACATGACCATCACTCGGTCAGAGACGTGTCGCACCACGGCAAGGTCGTGCGCGACGAAAAGCATCGCCAGATTGCGCTCTCGCCTCAGCTTGGCGAGCAGATTGACGACCTGTGCCTGAACCGAGACGTCGAGGGCGGAGACCGGCTCGTCGCAGACGAGGAGCGTCGGGTTGAGTGTCAGGGCGCGCGCGATTCCAAGCCGCTGCCGCTGACCACCCGAAAACTCGGAAGGATAGCGGTCCGCATGTTCGGCGCGCAGCCCCACGGATTCGAGCAGCTTGACCGTCTCTTCCCGCCAGCGGGCCTTTGGTACGAGACCCGGATGCAGCGCCCACGGTTCGGAGATCAGCCGGTCGACCCGCATGCGCGGATTGAGCGACTGGTAGGGGTCCTGGAAGACGACCTGCATGTTGCGGCGCAACTCATGCAGCTCGCTTCCTCTCGCTTTGGTTATTTCCACGCCATCGAGAACGGCGCTGCCGCTGGTCGCCGGCCCGAGCTTCAGCAGCGTCCGGACCAGGGAAGTCTTGCCGCAACCGCTTTCACCGACAAGGCCGAGCGTCTCGCCGCGGGCGATCTCGAAGCTGACGTCATCGACGGCGCGCACCGGTGTCGCGCCGCTACCGAAGTGCCGGGAAAGGTTTTGGACTTTGAGAAGAGGTTCGGTCATGCTGGCGATACCGGGAAATGGCAGGCGGCCTGTCGGCCCGGCCCCACGGTTTCAAGGGGAGGGATGACCTCGGCACAGAGCCCTTCGGCGCGTGGACAGCGCGTCCTGAACGCGCAGCCTGAAGGAAGGGCGACGGGATTGGGCGCCGAACCGGGGATCGGCACCAATTCGTCCTCGTCGGTATCCACGCGCGGCTGCGAGGCGAGCAGGCCGACGCTGTAGGGATGTCTCGCATCTTCGAAAAGTTCGAAGACATTTGCGGTCTCGACAATCCGGCCGGCATACATGACGGCCACGCGGTCAGCGAGTTCGGCTACCACGCCCAGATCGTGGGTGATGAAGATCATTCCGGCATTGCTGCGTTTGCGGATTGTGGCCAGAAGATCGACCACCTGCGCCTGGATCGTGACGTCGAGCGCCGTCGTCGGCTCGTCGGCGATGATGACGTCCGGTCCGACCGCCACGGCCATTGCGATCATGATGCGCTGGCGCATGCCGCCGGAAAATTCGTGCGGATACTGCCGCGCCCGACGTTCGGGATCTGGAATGCCGATTGCCTTCAACAGGTCGATCACCGCCTTTTCGACACCGC
The DNA here is from genome assembly GCF_002968635.1 of Neorhizobium alkalisoli. Classification (GTDB taxonomy): domain Bacteria; phylum Pseudomonadota; class Alphaproteobacteria; order Rhizobiales; family Rhizobiaceae; genus Neorhizobium; species Neorhizobium alkalisoli. The sequence goes on from NZ_PVBN01000024.1 coordinate 6,154, forward strand.
CTTCGGGATTGCGGCCGTGGATGCGGTACATCTCTGCGATCTGCCAGCCGACGGAATAGACAGGGTTGAGCGCCGCAAGCGCATCCTGAAAGATCAGAGCGATCCGATTGCCGCAGAGATCGCGCCGCTCGTTGCGTGAAAGCTGCAACAGTTCCGCGCCGTGAAAGCGGATCGATCCCCGATCGATCGCGCCTGGCGGATTGGGAACGAGGTCCATGATGGCGGCTGCGGTCACCGATTTGCCGGAGCCACTTTCGCCAAGGAGCGCTAGGACTTCACCACGCTCCAGCGAGAAGGAGACGCCGTTGAGTGCGAGAATGCGGCCCGACGCCGTATCGAAACTGACCTGCAGGTTCTCGACTTCGAGAAGAGCCATCAGCGCCTCCGGCTCAAAAGGCGCCAGTGCTGCGACGGGTCGTTGACGATCCGGAACCAGTTGGCGAGCAAATTGAAGGACATGGTGGTAAACATAATCGCGAGACCGGGGAAGAAGCCCAGCCACCAGGCTGACGACAGATAGCCCTGGCCCTGGGCGACCATTAGACCCCAGCTTACCGAAGGCGGCTGGATGCCGAGGCCGAGATAGCTCAGGCCGGATTCGAACAGCATGACCATGGCGAGATTGACCGAGGCGAGCGTCAGCATCGTGGGTGCGACGCTTGGGAGGATGTGGGTGCGCAGGATCCAGGTCGATCCCCCGCCGAAGACGCGCGCCGCATCGACGAAAAGTCGTTCGCGGACCTCCAGCGTTTCGGCCCTCGCGACGCGGATATAGGCCGGCATGCGGGTGACGGCGAGCACGATCACGAGGTTGCCGACGCTCGGACCGAACAGGTAGAGGCCGAAGAGCGCCACAAGCAGCGTCGGGAAACCCAGGATGATATCGCAGATCCGCATGATGACGTTGCCGATGATGCCGCCGAAGTAACCGGCGACAACGCCGAGGAGGGTTCCGCCGATCAGGCTCGTCAACACGGTCACCAGGGCAATGCCGATCGTCGTGGAAGCCGCCTGGACGAGGCGGACGAGGAGCGGTCGTCCGAGTGCGTCGGCACCCAGCCACAAGGTCCAGGGCTGGCCGAAGTCGAACGGCGGCAGGTTGCGCGCCTTCAGTGAAATGCGGTTGTCGCCCAGGAGCGACATGGCATCGGTGAGGATAGCGAGCACGACGATCAGCAGCCAAATCGCCGCGGCGACTGCCATCGGGTCACCCGCCAGCGCGCGCGCGAGCCACAGGATGCGGCGGCTACGGTGCTCGCGGGCCGGGAGGAACTCGGTCGACCTGTCGGTCATTCGACCCTCACGCGTGGGTCGATCGAGGCATAGAGCATATCGACCAGGATATTGATGAAGAAGATAACGACCGCGACGGCAAAGATCGATGCTTGGACGATAGCGAAGTCACGTTTCAGGATGCCGTCGATCAGGAGTTTGCCGATGCCCGGAAACCCGAAGACGACCTCGACGACACCGCCACCGCCGGCGAATTGGGCCGCAAGGTCGCCGGTCACCGTCACTGCGGGAAGAAGAGCGTTGCGGAGCGCATGCACGAAGGTGACCCGTCCGTCACGCGCGCCCTTGGCGCGTGCCGTCCGGACAAAGGTCGCATTGAGCGCCTCGATCATGGAGCCGCGGACGATCTGCACCAGAGTTCCGAAAGGTCGGGCAAACAGGCAGGCGACCGGTAGCACCCAGTAGATCGGCCCGCCGAAGCCTGACGTCGGCAGAATGCGGAAGGTGACCGCGAACAGAAGTACGCCCATCAGGCCGAGCCAGAAATCCGGTACGCTTGCGGCCGCCTGCGACAGGACATTGACCCCCCGGTCAATCCAGCCACCGGAATTCACGGCAGCAATCGATCCCATGCCGATCGCGGCAATGAAGGCCAGCACCAACGCGATGGCGCCAAGCGCCAGTGTGTTGGGCAGTGCCTCGAGCACCACGTCCATGGCGGGCCGATTGTGCCAGAGAGATATTCCGAAATCGAGGCTGAGCATATCCCAAGCCCAATCGAAGAACTGAGCAAGGAGGGAACGATCGAGGCCCAGGCGTACGCGCATGGCTTCGCGCGCCGCATCCGAGGCGTCGACAGGCAGGTAAAGATTGACGGGATCACCCGTCAACCGTACGAGGAAGAAGGCGGATGTCATCAATGCTGCAAGCGCGAGTGCTGCGAAGGCGGCACGTTTCAGGAAATAGGTGAAGGACATCCGCTCTCCTCAAGCGACATTCAGGTGGTCGGCTTGAGAGATCAGCGGTAGCTGATCGACTTCAGCTTGATCTCGTTGCCAGCCTGCACGTCGGGCGTATAGTTCACATCCTTGGCGACCCGGGCGATCGTGACCATGTGGAAGAGTGGTGCAATGTTGACCGTATCGATGGCGATGTACTTGAACGCTTGCTGGAACAACTTCTTGCGCTCGTCACCGGTCGCCTTCGCGGCATCGGCGATCAGCTTGTCGAGACCGGCGTCCGTGATGGTCGATTGGTTGCCATCGGTGGTAAAGCGGTTCGGTAACGTGAACACGGCATCGCCCTCGGCATTGTCTATCTGCGTCTGCAGGATGGAGGGCTGGCGATCCTTGTTCCACGGCTTCAGCAACCGCTTAAGCCACGGGCTTGTCTCGAGCATTTCAAGCCTTGCATTGAAACCGGCATCCGCCAGCATGGCCTGAATGGCTTCCAGGCTTTCGGACGAGTTCGGATAGATGCCGATGCGGCCGTAGATGACGATCTCATTGTCGACCGGCACGCCATCCGCCTTGGCGGCTGCAAGCAGTGACTTCGCCTTTTCCGGATCATAGGTCCAAACGGGAATGTCTGGGTTGAAGCCGAAGACCGACGGTGGCACGACCTGCATCGCCTTTTGAGCGTCCTTATGGAAGATCGTTCCGATGAGACCATCCCTGTCGATCGCGAGGTTGAGTGCTTCGCGAACGCGCTTGTCGTTGAGGGGGGCGATCTGCGCATCGATCCTCAACAGGGAAGTCTCGGCGTTCGGGAAAGCATGATCCTGTCCGGTCGTGCCGTCCTGAGGTGCAATTTCATAGGCAATCTGCGCTTCGCCGGTGTCGACCATCGCGGCGCGCACCGCGGATTCGGCGCGCCAGATGATCGTCGCGTTGGGAATTGCCGGTTTGTCGCCCCAATAGCCTTCATAGGCCACAAGACCGACGGACTGGCCGGGCGTCCACGCGACCAGCTTGTAAGGTCCCGTCCCGGCCGGCGTGCGCGTTTTGGCGTCGCCCGGGGTTGCCGGCGAACCGATGTCCAGGGCGGACATCTTGTTGGGCAGGATTGGCTCGGCGACGTCCGTCTTGATGAGGAGGGTCGCCGGATTCACGGCTTCAGCGTTGAGTTTAAGGCCCTTCAGCGTGGCTTGTCCCACTTCGCATGCCAGCGCCGGATCCTGGGCCCGCTTCACAGCCGCGACAACCGCCGTGGCATCGAACGCCTTGCCGTCGTGGAAGGTCACGCCTTCGCGTAGTTTGAACTCCCAGGTCAGGCTATCGACCTGCCGCCAGCTGGTGGCGAGGCTCGGGACGACCGAACCATCCTTGGGGCTGAGATTTACGAGTGCTTCGGTGATGTTGTTGTGCAGAATGCGTGAGTTGCCTGAGAGGTCCGTGTCGCAGGGGTCGAGCGATTTCGGCTCATCCGTCACCACGACCGTCAGTTTATCCGGGGCCGCGCGAGCGGGGATTGCCACGCTTGCCGCCAACGACATTGCAAGCCCCATGCTCAACGCATGGATAGCCGTGATCTTCTTCATGAAAGCCCTCCTCCAAATCCAAACGAGCCGCATACGGCGCCTCGGTGATCTCTTCCTCAAAGTCATCCGGGTCCGCGGGGCAACCCGCGATCAAATGGCTTTACTTCCTCCTGCAAGTGGGTAGTGTCAAATATGACACTTGAGACGCCAACATGCTCGTTCGGTCTTAAGAAGTCAAGGCATGCAATCCGAATATGGAATTTGAAGTTCATGAATGAACCAAAACATGGTTCTCCAGTGGTGGAAAAGACGGCTCATCTGCTTGAGGCGGTTGCTGACGCGAAGACCGGCATCTCACTCGGCGCGTTGGTCGAGCAGCTCGGGGTGCCTCGTTCGACCGTATATCGCATCCTCAATTCACTGACCGCACATGGTCTTGTGGCTCGGGTGAATGGCGGGGCCTCCTACGAGTTGGGGCCGAAATTCGTGCAGCTCGCGCGGCGTATCTCGCCCGGTGCAGATAGGGTGACCCTGATCGAGGCGGCGAGGCCGGTCCTGGCGGCCGCAGCCGACAGGATCTATGAATCCTTCAGGCTGGCAGCGCCTGAAGGCAATGAAATGATGACCATATTTGCGGCCTCCAGTCCCGGCGACTACGCTCTGTTCATCAAGGTCGGCAGCCGCTCGCGCAAGCATGTCGGTGCGGCCGGCAAGCTCGCCCTGGCCTATTCCGACTATGACGAGATCGAAGCCTATTGCGCCAGCGGCCTGGAGGCCCGGACCCCGTATACGATCACCGATCCCGAGACGCTGAAGGAGGCGCTCGCTGAAATTCGCCGCAGCGGAAGCGCGGAAGACAATCAGGAATCGAACCTCGGCTTGCGAGCTTTTGCTGCTCCCATATTCGATTCTGCAAGTCGCCTGGTCGCCACGGTCAGCGTGCCGTTCATCGGGGAGGCGACGCCGGAGCGCGCTCGATCAATCAAGCGCGAGGTGCTCGACGGCGCTGCCATGGTGATGAAAGCTATCAATGGCGTTCATCCGCTGTCCAAATAGGAAACTAGAAATTCCTTATTGAATTATAGCTTCGTTATGCTAGACCTCGCAGCCGGACAAATGGAGGTTATCATGACGGCTTTGGACCCATCGGTTTATGCCAAACTTTTGCGGACAAATTCGGCGAGCCTCAGTACCTTGCTGCTGAAGCGGGGGCTCAGGAACACCGCAATTCGCGGCGTGCGACCGCTCGCAGGCGCCGATAAGCCGATGGTCGGCCCGGCCGTCACCGTTCGCTACATTCCCGCCCGGGAGGATATCGATGGTTCGACGTACAGTTCCGATCCGTCCAATCAGCAGCGCAAGGCGATCGACACGATAGCCGAGGGGCACGTCCTCGTGTTCGATTGCCGATCGCTGGCGGAGATTGCCGGGATCGGCGCGATGCTGGCTCGGCGTCTTGTCTACCGCGGATGCGCTGGCCTTGTGCTGGATGGCGGCGTTCGCGATACGGCCGATATCGCCCAGCTCGGGCTCCCAACCTATTGCATGGGACCGGCGGCTCCCGCCAATCTGGTCGCTCACCATGCCTCGGACATGAACCAGCCGATCGCTTGTGGTGGCGTCGCAGTCTACCCGGACGACATCATCTTCGGCGACCGCGAAGCGGTCATCGTCATCCCTCGAGAATATGTAAACGAGATCGCTGACGAGGCCGTCGCAATGGAGGAGCAGGAGGAGTTCCTGAAGCTGGAAATCGAGTCTGGCAGATCGACACTTGGCGTGTATCCGCCAAACAAGGAAACCCTCGATCGGTTCGAGGTTTGGCGTAGAGCTCGAGCTGATGCCGATTGACGCCCGACTGCCAACCTCCGGTTAAATCGGCCTGGTAGTTCGCTGAGCAGCAAAGTCTTTACATACTGAAATCACAGTGCGACGTTCCGACGCGCTGACGGTTCGATACCGGTCAAGGCGCTTATTCTGGCCGGAACTGCCTTGCCTCAGGCATGAGCGCCCGCACTTCATGAAGGTCGGAAGCGATGGCGACACAGAGGTTATGCATCTCCGCAGTCGGGCCTATCAAATCCGGTACCATGACCGTCATCATGCCGGCCGCAGCAGCAGAGCGAACCCCATTGTGAGAGTCCTCAAGGGCAAGACACAGGTGGGATCTGTCTTCAATAGTTCCGCAGCCTTCAGGTATGGATCGGGCGCTGGTTTGCTCGCTGCGTAATCGCCGTGCGCAACAACATGATGGAAGCGATCTTGTATTCCATGTTGATCCAGATGGTGGACGGCACTCTCTCGAAACGAAGATGTCGCAATCGCTGCGCTCGCACACGTTGAGGCCGCATCGCTGCATATATGAATTCGGAGAAGCAGAAGTGTTCCACGATGGCTTCGCCAGGTCACCACGCTCCAAGTCATTCAAGTGACATCGCGGAAGATGGGTGGTCGCCGGCCTAGGGCTTTGGGGCAGCAAGTCGCAGCGTGACAAGACACTGCCAGCGGAAATGAAGCACGATCACCGCCGCGAGAAGCTTGGCCACTTCGATGCACACGTCTAATTAAGTTATCCATGTTTTTATCATCTAGTTCGACACTCTCATTTCGCGGATTGAGAAGATTGGTCGTGAACAATTTAAGGTGCAAGAGTCCAGCCATGTTCTTGGATGAAGATCACGAAGCACTCGAAGCAGCCGAGCTTACGAAGCAGACACTTGTCGACACGCAGGAGAGAATGGGCATCATGCTCGACCTCATGCCGATGGGGCTTCTCATTCATACGAGGCAGGGAATCATTTTCGGAAACCAGGAGGCGGCACGCCTCCTGCAAGTGCCGCAAGAAGAGGTCGTGGGCAAACATTTCCTCGATTTTCTGACCACACATGCTGAAGAAGCCGCCAAGCAGATGGAGGAGGCCTTTGACGGCCGCATCAGTGTCGAGCCGACTGAGGCCGAGGTCCGAACTGCCACTGGTCAGGCACGCACAATCAAATTGATCGCAGGCGCCTTGCCTTGGGAAGGCAATCCCGTCGTTCAGCTTCTTCTTCAGGACATAACAGATCTGAAGTCCATCCAGGATAGATTACATTTCCTGGCAGTCACCGACGAACTGACAGGCGCGTTCAATCGCCGCCATGCATTCACGATTGGCCATGCGTTGTTTAACGGACCAGAAGCCGCCGCTGGCAAAGTGGCCCTTGCGGTCCTCGATGTCGACCACTTCAAGCGCGTCAACGACACCTATGGGCACTCGGCCGGCGATGCCGCTTTGAAAACGCTGACGCAATCCATCCAGGAGATCATCGCGGCCGAAACAGCCTGCGAGATGACATTTGCCCGGGTCGGGGGCGAAGAGTTCATGCTCCTGTTCGCGGCCACGGAACCGGACAGGGTGTTTGAGATCTGCGAAAGGGTCAGGCGTGAGATCGAGCAGCGGCCAGTTCTATCGATGGCAGGCACATTCCGGATCACGGTATCTATCGGCGTGGCGCTGAAGAACGAAAAGGACAATTCATTCGACGTCCTTTTTTCGAATGCCGACAAGGCGCTCTACGCGGCCAAGTCGGCTGGGCGCAATCGCGTCTGCCGGGATGAGCCAAAATCGCAGTCGCGCAGAGGTTTGACAGCAACCTGAATTCTGCCCGCCAACGCCCATGCACGCCCTCGGCCTTGAGACTTCGGGTGATCCAGTCCGCGAGGCCACGTCGCCCGCTGGTCGTCCATTCAAGTGAGGAGATCGTCGCTTCCTGCTATTCGGCTCGCGTGGTGGCGGGGTCGAAGCAAGCCAGCTTGTGCATGGGTTAATGACTATGTCCTTGGACTCCAGCTTGATGGTGATACAGCCGCCCGACAGGGTGGTCTCCGTCCTGAAGACGACAACGGACCGCCAGGGACAAACTTCGCCTTCGTGGTTGGGGAGGGCGATCAGAACAGCTTCGTCGCGGACATTTGACAACGGCTGCTGGATTTGCTCCCGAATTGGCTGAAGGTCTGCTTCAACATGCAGCATCTCCCGTGGCGGCCGGAGAACTCAAACCGGTGGGTGGAGGCGGTTCCAACCCGCGTTAGCATTCATTAAATAAGTCTTACGTAATGTACGATCAGATTCTCATTGTTTCAAGCCATTGAGAAAGCCCGTTCTGGTAGAGCCCTGCGTTGACTACAACGAGCCTTGCTCTAGTTCCTTAATGCGGAACAGACTCTCGGGTCGGGGCGGGACGCAACGGTCATGAGGGATGTTATTTGAGGAGGTTGGCCGCATGCCGGAAAATCGGGCGAATTGGTCTCAACCGGTTTCGCCAAAGTCTGAGGTCGGAGGCCCCGCAGCGGGGGTATTTTCGCTATGGGACGCCGATTTTAAACTTATCAATTGGTCTGAAAGGCTCAAGGAGAGGCTGGGCCTTACTGGCGACGCACCCGTAATATTGTGCGAAGTTTATCCCAAGTTGGTTGATCCCGATTTCGCGGCCTCTATTCAGCTCGTCTTGGATACGGGCGAGCCCCAAACAATCCGACTGAGCAACGTAACCAGTGAGCGCGGCCATCTCCTGCTGTTCCGCGCAAATGCCGGCCTTGCGATTGTCGAAATCGACGGCGCTGACGTTGATGAGAGAACGAAGGCGGGTGAACAGGAACGAGCGTTACTCATTCATCAAGCAACGCACGACGTTTTAACAGGGCTGGCCAACCGCCGCCAATTCGGCGACAAACTGGGGAGAATTCTTCCTGTTTCCGAAAATGCCAGTGTCGCATTGATGCAGGTCGATCTGGACGATTTCAAGCCAGTAAATGATACACTCGGCCATGGAGCCGGAGATACCGTCCTTAAGCTTGCCGCAGAAAGAATTCGCAGGACGTTGGGTAAAGACGAGACGGCCTACCGTCTCGCGGGTGATGAATTTGCCGTCATACAGGTTGCCCAAGAGCAGCCTAGTGAAGCGGAAAGATTGGCCGAATTACTGGTCAGTGAATTTAGGAAGCCGTTCACAGTGGACGGCATTACCGTGTTTGTCGGCGCCAGCATCGGCGTTGCGATTGCCCCTCGCGACGGCAATGAGAGCGAGCAACTGATGAAGGCTGCCGATGTTGCCCTTTATGCTGCCAAAAAGGAGGGGCGTCGACGCGCCCGCACGTTTGATTCGAGCATGCTGCAGGTGCTAGAACAACGAGAGGTATTAAGGCGTAGCCTTCGGGTAGCGCTGCAACACGGTGAGTTCTTCATCGAATATCAACCGCTGGTCGACCGGTCTTTGGCCGTAACCGGCTTCGAAGCACTTTTGCGCTGGCGCCACCCAATCCTCGGAGTTGTTCCTCCGGTCGCCTTCATCCCGATGGCGGAAGCTGACGGCCTCATGAGCGAAATCGGTCAATGGGTGCTCGAAGAGGCGTGTCGGGAGGCAAAGGGCTGGCCGGCCCACTATACGGTTGCCGTCAATGTGTCCCCCGCCGAATTTCTAACGCCAGGTTTGACCGACCGGGTGTCCCAAACACTTGATATTGTGGGACTGCCCTCCGATCGCTTGGAGCTCGAAATCACCGAAACCGTGCTGCTGGAGCGCACGACCAACAATCTCGACACCTTAAACACGCTCAACGTGCTTGGCATCCAGATTGCCCTCGATGACTTCGGGACCGAGTACTCGTCCTTGAGTTATCTCAAGAACTTTCCGTTCGATACCATCAAGATCGACAAGTACTTTATCAATGACCTTCCCGACGATCCGAAGAGTCAGACCATCGTTCGCTTCGTCATCTCGATGGCACATGGGCTTGACATGCGCGTGACTGCAGAAGGCGTTGAGACGGCCGAACAGGCCGCCTGGCTGCAGGCTGAGGGATGTGACCGATTGCAGGGATATTTCCTGAGCCCCCCTCTGGGGGCCGGAATGATCGATGGATTTATCCAAAGGAGCCTGAGATCCGGGCTAGTCGACAATAATCGCGCCGAAACCTGAATGATGAGGCAACAATCCGCCAAGGAGAAGCCTGTGAAGAGCCAAAAAGCGGCAATAAGTGTTGCATTCGACCAGTTGCTCAGTCTCAGGATGGATATGGCGAACTTCACCGCCGACTGGCTGCATTGCGATCAGCTTTCCAACTATGTCGCGCGCATGGTTAGCCATGACCGCCCAGATCCGCTGCGCCACTCCAACCTGCTTTCGTCAGTTCTTAATGAGCTGCTGGAAATGTCGTTTCGCTCAGAGACAGACGACGGCGAACTCGTATGCGCATTTTGCCGCTGCCGGGAGATCGAGCGGGTTGAGCTGACCTTTCCTTGTCCGCCAAGACAGCGCCAGTTCTACAAGGACGTCGTCCTTGGCCTGAAAACCAGGCAGGTTCTTGCGAGCTATCTCGGCGCCATTGCGAACGACAGTGCGCCCGGCGACGAGGCAATCCTATTGGGACTGGTTGTCAACTATGACGCCGAGGTTCAGCTCCGCGATTTCGGCGCCGGGACGCTTACATTTATCGTCGACTTGCCGCTCGGAAAGCTACTGAATTGACCGCACAAAGCCCGTCGCCAGTCTTCACGGTGCGATTTGATATCAGCGATCAGGAATTTTCCCTGGCCGGCGTGCTTCGCCCCCATTCGCCAGCTGAAATTGCCGACGATCTCTTGCTGCTGCGAAATGGGATTGAGGCCGTCAACGGTGTCTTATACGTCAACCTGAAGCGCGTCACGCACATGAACAGCACGGCATTTCGAGCCCTGACGCGGGTTTTGGTCGACGCTTCTCATTCAAGGCCCGAGCTCAAGTTTGTGGTCGTTGCATCAAGTGTCGTCGCGTGGGCGGCTCGAATGTTCCGCCATTTGACCGATCTTTCGCCGAACATCGCTATCGAAATCTACGATTCTGCCTTCTATCCGGGGCAGGCTTTTGTTGAAAACCAAAGCTTCATTCCAATCCTGAGAACCCAGACCAGGATGACTTGGCGACATGAGCGAGAGATTCTGCCACGTCATGGACTTCGCACGGGCATGGCAATTGCCGACATTTGTTGCGGCATCGGCGATTTCGCCATGCTTGTCAGGAAGGAGTTTGATCCGGCGAGGATCGTTGCCTTGGATCATTCCATGGCAAGCCTCGATTATGCACGCGATGTTGCGGAGAAGTTCGGCGTCCGCGACATTGAATACACCTACGGTGATGCGTCGCAGATGCTGTTGGAAAGCGACCAGTTCGACTTCGTGATCTGCCGGCATTCGTTACAAATCTTCGATCGCCCTGAAATGCTGCTGCGGGAGCTCTATCGGATCTGCAAGCCGGGCGGCCGGGTCTACATCACCAACGAGAAAAATTCTCATTGCCTCGGAGAACCACGATCAGACAGCATCCAGTGGACCTATCATGAGGTGGCCAAGCTCTTCAGTCATTTCGACATGGATGTCGAAATGGGGCCAAAGGGCTTGCGCCTTTTACAGGACGCCGGCTTCGAAGCGGTGAAAATGGAGAGCTTCATGGTTAGCAACCTGGACGGTGACCCCCAGGAATTCGCTGACATCATAGCAGCGTGGCGAGATGTCTATGCAGGAGAAATGTCGGTTCGCCGGGGCGATTCACAGGAATTCATCGAACGCTTCAAGCAGGGCTTTGAAGACCATATCTTCGCGGCGCTTCATCCAAGGGGTTACGCCGGCTGGCCCATTTGGGCGGCGTCCGGGCGGAAGCCGCTATGATGGCCACGCCGACCAGGAAGCCAGGCTCCGGACTACGCTCGTTTCGAGCGAAATTCATGTTGGTCGTCGGCGGGGCAGTCCTTTTCGACCTGCTTGTCAGCGGTGGGCTCGCGCTCTGGAACGTTCAACGTCTTTCTCGGGATGCGACGGCGGAAGTGGGGCGAGGCCTCGAAAAGGCAAGTCAGGATTATATCCGCTCTTATACGGATTCAACGGCGGCACAGGTTGGCCTGCTTCTTGATCAGGTCCATTCCGACGTTAAGGCGCTGGCGGGTGTCCTACAGGGCCAGATCGATCAGCCGGCGAAGAACCGGGAGATTGGAGCAGCGATGGCAAGGGCGGCTCCGGGTGCGGTGGCTGTAACGTTCGACAGCAAAGGTCAGTGGGCACAAAACCGTCCAGGGTCGCCGTCAGTCATCAGCGTGTGGGGCTATCTCCTCGACGCGGACCACCATCCGCTTCCGCAGGTGCAGACCGATATTGAGACGAGTGCCGTCCTCGACCTTGTCGCGCCAAACCTTCTGCAAAATGGTGCATCGAAGCTGCAAATGTACTATATCGGACCGAAGGAGGGTCCGATCTTCAGGACGGCCCCTTACACGGATCAAGCCCAAACATTCGACCGGCTCTATCCCGGCCACAACAGCGCGGACTTCTGGGATTTCTTCTTTCCCGGTCTTTACGAATCCTGGAAACAGTGGGCAATAGATCCAGCTTCGCGGCCGGTTCCCGGTGATATCACGCAGACCGCTCCTTATACGGATGCCATCACCGGCAAACTGATCGTCAGCTTCTTCCATCCACTTTGGACAGCCGATCGGCGTGGCGTGGCGGGAACTGCCGGAAGCGACATCACGCTTGACCAGCTCGCCGAAATTGTCGAGCGCGTGAAAGTCGCCGAAAGCGGCTTCGGCTTCCTCACCATGTCGGACGGCAACGTCGTGGCGATCAATGCGGCCGGTGAAAAGATCATTGGCCTTCGTGCGGCCAGCGATGCGACCAGTAAGGGCGTTACCGGGCTTGACCGCTCCTTGCGCAACAGCTCACAAAAAGCCGTTGCCGCCCTTCCGCTCGATGCCGATGGCGTCATCCAGCACCTCTCGTTGAGCGAGAATGGCGAAGACGTTCCTTATCTTGTCGTCACAAAACCCCTCAATGCAACCAATCTGTGGGTAAGTGGACCGGTTCGGCGGGAGGTCATGTCGCTCGCTATCGTCGTACCTGAGCGTGAGATCTACGCGTCCCTCATTGCCGCCAGGGACCAGATATCCCAAGCAACCAATCGCATTCTAATTTATCAAATCCTCGCGGTTCTTGTTTCAATGCTCGTCGTCACTGCTGCGGTCTTTGCAGCATCAAAGCGGATTACCAGCGGGATCAGTGCGCTAGCGGGTGCTGCCAAACGCATACAAGCAAAGGATTATTCCGTAAGAGTTGACATATCCACGAAGGACGAAGTTGGCGAGGCTGGTCTTGCATTCAACCGCATGGCCGAGGAGATCAGCTTTCACACGGAAAATCTTGAGAACCTTGTCACGGCACGCACGGAAGAGATCGAAGCAGCCAAGGAAGAAATCTCGGTCCTCAACGGCCAGTTGAAGAGTGAAAATATCCGGCTTGGCGCCGAATTAGACGTGGCGCGCCAGATCCAGCTGATGGTTCTGCCGCGCCAAAAAGAGCTTGCGGCAATCGACGAGCTGGAGATCGCTGCCTATATGCGACCTGCCGATGAGGTCGGTGGAGACTATTACGACATCTTGCAAAAAGGAAATCACCTGAAGATTGGCATCGGTGACGTCACGGGCCATGGCCTGGAAAGCGGGGTGTTAATGCTTATGGTGCAATCCGTTGCCCGCGCGCTCCAGGAGGCCGGCGAGACGGATCCCACAAAATTCCTGACCTACCTGAACCGTACGATCTACAAAAACATCGAACGGACGCAAACCGATAAACACTTGACACTGTCGTTTTTGGATTACGATGGCGAACGGATGACTATCTCGGGCCAGCACGAGGACTTGATCATCATTCGTCAAACTGGAGCGCTCGAAAGGATCGATACCGGTGACCTCGGCCTGCCGGTTGGGCTTGAATCTGACATATCATCCTTCATTGATACTCGGGAGGTACTGTTTCAGAAGGGCGACTTGATCGTACTTCACACCGACGGCGTCACCGAGGCAGAAAATCCGCGCGGCGAGCTATTCGGCATCGAGCGGCTTTGCGAAAATGCGCGGCGCTTGCATGGCCAAACAGCAGACCAAGTCGTGAACGGCATTCTCGACAGTCTCATGACTTTTATCGGAACACAAAAGATCCATGATGACATCACGCTCGTCGTGGTGCGGCATAGGTGATGGCATGGCAGTGACTATTTATGGGCAAGCACATCTTGCTTCCTTTGACGCAGCGCGGGCCATGAAGCTCCGTCTGCGGGACGGGCCGCTTGATCTTGCCTGGAAGCACTCTGGAATGACGTCGGATTTCATCGCCGATATGATAGCACTCAGATTTCGTTCTTCCAGACGTCACTACAATCAGGTGAGACATGATATTGGCTACCTCACCAACGAACTGATTGAGAATGCTATCAAATTTCGTGCGGATGGTGAGATTGCGATAGAGACCGTGGCGGCGACCGACGACTTCAGGATGCGGATATCGAACTTTGTCGATGGTGAGACGGCAAGCAAGTTCCAGCAGGTGTTGTCGAACATAATGCAAGGCAATCCGGGCGACTTGATGCTTCAACACATCGAGGCGAGCGTGGCCACGGGCAGCAGCGGTTCGGGGATTGGATTACTCACCTTGATGAGCGACTATCAGGTAGACCTGGCCTGGTTATTCGAGGAGAATCCTGAACGCGGCCGAATAAAGCTTGAAACATACGCCGCGATGCCAATCTCACTCCCATGAACCCGTGAGCAATGTGATATGGAAATCAGAGAAGAATCATTCCGTGTCTGGTCCGAGGGCGGCACTGTTTTTTTTGATGGAACTATGCGACTGGCAGGCCCTGATGCCTACGCACCCATTTATGCCTTGGCCATGAAAGCGCTTGAGGATGGCGGCGGCAGGGCAACCTTCGACGTGACCGGGCTTCATTTCCTGAACTCATCCGGTATAAACCTGATTGCCAAACTCACGATCGAGGCACGTAATCAGCCGCACATTAGTTTGATCGTACGAGGCTCATCCCAGGTTCCGTGGCAAACGAAATCACTACCTAACCTCAAAAAGTTGCATCCTGGCGTGGATTTGCGGCTCACCTGACTGCCATGCGAGTTCGAACACGGACCGTATGAGTTGAAAGATCCTAGATCACGTTGGAATCTCTTCTCGTGGCGAGAGAACAGCCGACCTTCCAGAACGTCGTCGGTGTCCGCATTGACCTCAATTCCTAGAGGACGACAGGTGCGAAACCTACGGTACCCAATGGCGCTCTTGCTGCTCATGTTATTGGCAGGCACCAGCTACTTGTACGCGATCGCGGAGGATGAGACGAAGATTCTTTCAGACGTTACCATCTATCTGGAACCGCCGATCCTGGGCGACGGCGGAACGGTTATTATCCTGCCGAGGGAGATACCTATTGAGGTGTGGCGGCAAACCACAGGACTCGAGAACCCTGCGTTGAAGGATCGCCGACTTGATGACAGAGTTCCGATCAAAGAATTTGACCGCAGGCTTGGCGCGATTGTTGCTGATCCTATCAGCATAGTGCAGTTCGACTTTCCCGAAGGAGGCGCCTTCCAGTTCCGATTCTCGCCGTTCCTCGGCTCCGATTATCCCATGGAGAAACTAGGGACAGTGCTTCTGAGTGTCGGGTCTGCTGGCGATCTGCACCCAAAGACTGCAGAGGAAGCCGATGTACCGCGAACTCAGATCATGCATATCTTGGGAAGCCAGATGACTGAAGAACAATCCAGAATTAGAGGCGATGAAATTCGGGTTGGCTTTCTAAAAGAACGATACAATTGCAGAGATTATGAACTTGTCTTGTCCTGCGCCGCTTCGGCGGATTTGTTAAATGAGTAATCTCGTACTGCACGCCGGCTCATTTCATCCTCTGGAAAACTTCGGCGCTGGCGGCCTCGGCTATGAAGGGGATAATAGAAACTTTAGCACGAGCGGAGTGCGCGACCAAATTGCCAGATCCTCAGGCCCGGCTACCTCGACGGCCATTCAGCATTTGTGAATATCTTCAGGCGACGGTGGAGCCATCGAAGAATCGCGCAACGGAGCCTTCATGACCGTCTCTTATTTTCCCGCCGACAGGCGACTGGCCGCGGTCAGGCGTTGCGCCGTGCAATTACTGAACCTCCACGGCGAACACGCAAACAGTTTCTGGCGAGCGGAAATGATCCGGTTCGTTGTCGAAATGCGTGGCACCGGCGCAGATGAAGATGAAATTCGCAGACAAGCCGCGCTTTTCCTGCAAGCGGTGCAGGCGGAACTGGAGCATTCCTGCCATCAGCAATCAAGCATCAGCGGTTAGCGGGAAGTCTGCTCCCATTTGAACCCACCAAAGTTCGAAAATATTTACGACGTGGCGCTCGTCCGAGATTAGCGCAAGGTGACGTCCGTGCGATGTCTAGGATGAGGCCATCTGCACGAACTCACCCGGAAAAGCTCGGATCACCATTCGATTCCGGCCGCGTTCCTTGGCCTCGTACAAGGCTGCATCGGCCGCCGACAGGAACCGCGCCGAACCGTAGTTCAGGCCTTTGCCTTTCGCCGAGGAAATCCCGATACTGGCGGTGACGCGCCCGAACTCGTTCCCTGCATGCGCGATGTCTTCATGGGCGAGAAGACGCGTAAACTCTTCCGCGACGACTGCCGCACCTTTCTCGTCAGTGTTTGGAAGCAGAACCACGAACTCCTCGCCGCCGTACCTCGCGACGAGGTCCGTCGAACGTTTCACCGACCTAGAGCAGGTCCTGTAATCGATGAATCGATTGTGAGGTGACGGGGCGAGCCGAAGCTGATTCAACATCCACAGCGGAGAGGTGGATGATGGCACAGGCACTAAGCGATGATCTTCGACTACGCGTA
>NZ_PVBN01000025.1 GCF_002968635.1 Neorhizobium alkalisoli
GGCAGAGCGAAAGATTGATGCTTTGTGGGATGCAGTAGGCGCTTTGGTTCCCTGCTTCACACCCTCAGAATGCGCGAACTACTTCAGAGCTGCCGGATATGACCCGGATTGAACAGGATCTGCTCTAGAGAGGCAGTTCCCAACAGCGCGCAGGCATTCGTCGCCGGCAAGGTGGCCGTAGTTGTCGTTGTAGGCTTTGAAGCGATCGATATCGATCATCATGACACTGAGCGGCATGTCGTTCTCGATGCTGCGTTCAGTCTCGCTGGCGAAAGCATGATCGAAGGCACGACGATTGGTGAGGCTGGTCAATCCGTCTGTTTCGGCAAGGGCTCTCAATTGTTCGGCGGAATTTTTGAGCGCGATTTCCGCATGTTTTGCGACGGTGATGTCGGATACAACCACCATGGCCGTGCCGTCATGGGCCAACCGTGTTTTGAGCGCACGCCACTCGCCATTTTTCAGTTGAAGTTCTTCGTCCTTGTTGACGTGAAGGGTTGCAGCCGCCGCTTCGATCCAATGGTCTGCCGCACCGTCGGGCAATCCGACACGCTCGCCTGTCTCGGCCACGCTACGCAGGATATCGGTGATGTGCGCGCCGACGGTCCGAGCACCTCGTGAAAACGGGAAAGCGGTGCGATATTGCTCGTTGCAGAAGATCAGAACCCCCTTCTTGTCGAACATGGCGAAACCCTCGGACATCCCGTTCATTGCAAGCGTGAGCAGGTTCCGTTTCTCGCGAAGCTCGCGCTCCAATTCGATACGTTCGGTGATATCGCGCGTGACCCCCGCGAGCCCGATAATTTGCCCGTCGCCATCTCGAAGCGGAACTTTCGACGTCAGCAGATGCCGCTCCCCGAGGCGCTCCAGGAAATCGGTCATGGGCTCGCCGGTGCGCATGATCTCTTGTTCCCGGAAGTACAGTCCTTCAGCTTCCGGTGGGCTACGCAAATTGAAATCGGAAAGACCCGTCATCTCCGAGGCCGCTCGAAAGCGGAAAAGGCGAGGCATGTTATTGTTGACGGTAATGAACTTGCTGTCTCGGTCCTTCACATAGAGATAGTCAGGAGACTGTGAGAACGCCGTCTCCAGGACACGCCGTTCCAGTTGTATCCGTTCGGTCTTGATCATGATGAGACCGCATATGATCGTCGCGACACAGTTCATCGCGATGAGCGGGAGCCCGATTGCCGACAGCGCGTCGACCTTGGCCAGGCTTGGCAGGATCGCGAGCATCGCCGTCAAAGCGACCGCAAGCGCCACGGCCAGCAGTATGAGATTGCGAAAAGCCGAAAATTGCGCCCGAGGTAGCAAATAGATCGCGGCTCCGATGATGCTGACGATCAGGATCGCCAGCACGCCGTCGAGTGCGGCCGTTCCGCCGAGATAGATACGAAAAATAGTGGCCGGGATCGCAGCGGCCACCGCGGATATAGGGCCACCCAGCATTGCCGCTATAGCAAGTGGCGCAAAGCGCAGATCGATATAGATGCCCGGATGAAATTGGAATGCGAGCAAGATGGCGCCAGTGGAGGTGCAGCCCGCCACGATCCCGAACATAAGCTTTTTGTAGCTGGCGGCGAAACGGCGGTACCAGATCGAAAGATGCGCCCACATGGCTATGGCGAGAACGACAAAGGCGAGACTGCCTGCGAATTGTCCCCAGATGTCTGCTCCCATGCACTCCCCTTCGGGTCAATTCGTGCGTTCTGTTCCGTTGATGGACTTTTCTTTCAGTAACACACTCTGCCGGTGAAACAATTAAGGGGTGTCCACAACGGGGGCTGACAGCAGCAGCGCGGCGACGAGGACTGACCTGGACCTGGATGGTGAAACGGCTCTGCGGACAATCTAGGACCTTGGACCTGCTCTGACCTTCAGCGGTTTGCCCGGCTGCAGGGCGCAGCACGGACGTCTACAAGATCGATCTTGCGCGTTTAATTTTGGGGTCCGTGGTTCTCAAGCACTCCCATGCGTTGAGCTGCAATTCGTTCGGATAAAGGTTCCCACTTGAGGCGATGGTTAAGCTTGCGTCCTCACGACCAGCTGTTGATTGGTAAAAGCACCGCTTCCATGAAGATCAGCGGCGAGCTGCCGATAAGGGCGCCATAGCACGCAAAGCAGAGGCTACTCGCTATTGCCATCATTCTTAAGCTGAACCATACGCTGGATAGAATAGGTCACGACGGTCAGGAAGCTGCCGGCAAAGCCGATGGTTTCGATCCAGAACGTCATTTGAACTCCGTTAAGGCGCAAGTTATCTGCCGCTCGCCAAGGCGGCAGCCTTGTTCAAGCCGATCGGCCTCACGAGGGGATCGGCGTGTCGGTGAACAAGCTGCCACTGCGAGCCGTGACGCCGGTGTCTTTGTCTAAAGCTCTTGAAGCGCGTCAACCAAAGGATGGTTGAGATCAGAGATCTCACGAAAGCTCCAATCAAATATTTACCTGAGCAACCGTGGGACTGTTGCTTTGATCACGTGGTGGAAGGCGCGTAGATAAGATTGAAGCGCATTATTAGGCATCCGCTGATCATCCGAACAGACTCAGGGGTCGGCAGCCTTTTCCATCTGCCGACCCTAGATAGAGCCCCGCCTCTAATCGGAAGGTTCGCGTCGGATTAGGCTTCGACCTTAGGAGCCTCCCCGAAGCTGCCGTGCGCCTCGATCTCGTCCAGCAGGCCGATCCAAAGCGACGCGCACAGGCCCACCATCACCACAAGGAACGGCGCTGCGGCAAGGATCGATGCCGTCTGAAGTCCGGCAAGGCCGCCCATCACCAGCAGCACGCAGGCCGAGGCGCCGGCGAGCAGGCCCCACAGCACCACGATGCCTGGCGCCGGATGTAGCGTACCGCGCGACGATAGCATGCCCATCACCACGGATGCGGCGTCGGCGCCAGAGACGAAGAAGATCGCCACGAGGAACATGGCCACCGTCGAGGTGAGTGTCGCCATCGGATATTGCGCCAGGAGCGCGAACAGCGACACCGGAGCGCCTCTTTCATTGACCGCTTCGACGAGACCGCCAGCACCCATCAGTTCGGAATAGAGCGCGGTGCCGCCCATGATGGTGAACCAGACGAAAGTGACGGCACTCGGGATCAGCAGCACGCCGATGACAAACTCGCGAATCGTGCGGCCGCGTGAGATGCGGGCGATGAACACGCCGACGAAAGGCGCCCAGGACACCCACCATGCCCAGTAAAAGATGGTCCAGCTGCCCAGCCACTTGCCGTCGCTGAAGGCCGCGGTGCGGAAGGACATGGTGATCAGGTCGCTGAGATAATAACCCATTGCCTCGGTCAGCGTGTCGAAGATGAATACGGTCGGGCCGATCAGCGCGAGGAAGATGAGTAGTATCACGGCGATGATCATGTTCATGTTGCTCAGGAACTGGATGCCCTTGCCGACACCCGAAACCGCCGACAGGATGAAGAAGACCGTCAACACCGCAATGATGGTCAGCGCGATGGTCGACGATTCGCCGGTGTTCCAGAGATAGTTCATGCCGCTGTTGATTTGCTGGGCGCCGAGGCCGAGCGAGGTAGCGGTGCCGAACAGCGTGGCGATGATCGCCAGCACGTCGATGGTACGGCCGACAGGGCCGTGAATCTTGTCGCCCAGCAGAGGGTAGAAGGCGCTGGAGATCAGTGTCGGCAAGTTCTTGCGATAGCTGAAGAAGGCCAGCGCCAAGCCGACAACGGCATAGATGGCCCAAGGATGCAGCGCCCAGTGAAAGTAGGCGTACTGCATGGCCACAAGCGCCGCTTCCTTGGTCTGCGGCTGCGCCATGCCATGCGGCGGCGCGCCGAAGTGGAATACCGGCTCGGCGACGCCCCAGAACATCAAGCCGATACCCATGCCAACGCTGAACATCATGCAGACCCAGGAGATGGTCGAAAATTCAGGCTTCTCGTCGTCGTGGCCGAGCTTGATCTTGCCGAAGCGGCTGATTGCCAGAAAAACCGCGAACACAAGGAAAAACGCGGTGGAAACGACAAATGTCCATCCGAACACGCGAATGATCCAGCTGAGAACGGCGCCCGCGGTCGAGGCCAGGCTGTCGGGCGAGACCACGCCCCATAATACGAAGCCGCTGGCGATGACGATCGCCGGCCAAAATACGCCGCGGTCGATCTGTCGCAAAGTGTCTGGTAAAGCCATGCGAAATACCCTCCAGTTATTGGGTTCCCTTCGTCCCAATGCCTGGCGTTTCTTATGCCTTGGCGTTCAATTGGCGACGTCCCAGTGTGTGGGACAAATGCGAGACGGGCGACGTTGTAAGCGCCGATGGTATGTCGGATTCCGACGCTGGCGGAAACAGGAAGCCTTTCGTCGTAAGGCTCGCTGTTGCGTCCGCCACTACCGTTCCGCTGCGGCCGGCAGCTGTCAGCCAGGCCGTCCTTTGTTCGTTTCCATCTCCATCTCCCCAGCTCGACGAAAAAACGAGATCCAATGGTGCACATCTCTTGGGAGCGATCGCACCGCTCCGCGTAAGCAGCAGACAGCGAGGAGACGGGCCGTCTCCTTCCTGGTGAGTAGGGGCTTCCGCGGCAATGCATGTAGCCAATAGCGCTTTTGAATACGTGCCGGAAACTGCCGGGCAACCTGGCGGAAATTCGTTGAAAAAGGATCTGTCGCGCTCGCGCACCCGCCTGGGGGTCTATCGAAAAGAGTGTTGGGGCCGGCTCTTCGTCGGCACCCAACGGTTCCAGCCGATCCGATCACTCGGCTTTAATCTGCGCCTCTTCGATGATGCGCGCGAATTTCGCCGTTTCCTCATTTACAAACGCGCCGAATTCTGTGGATGTCATCGGGACATATTCCGCACCGATTGCCGTCAGCCTGGATGCCGTGCCCGGTTTGCTCAAAGACGCCGCGATAGCATCGTGCAAACGTGCTATTGTTGCCGGCGCCACGCCCTTCTTCGTCACGAACCCAAACCAATTGATAAGTTCGAAGCCCTCGAGGCCAGGAGTTTCGGCGATGGTGGGAACGTCGGGAAGGACCGCCATTCGTTCTTTTGATGTAACGGCGAGTGCTCTCAATGAGCCGTCTTTGACGTTCCCAAGGACAGCGACGGCGCTTGCGAAGGTGGAGTCGACCTGTCCTCCAATTGTATCCATGACCTGCTGGGAGGCACCCTTATAAGGCACATGTAGAAGTGAAACCTCCGCTTCATGGCCTAAAAGAGCACCAGTCAGATGCTGTGGGTTTCCGATGCCGCTGGATCCATACCCAAGACTGTCTGGAGCTTGTTTTGCTGCGGCGACAAATTCCGAAACGGTTTTGTAAGGACTGTCTTTGCCAACCACAAAGACGTTCGGAATCCGGGCCGCCAGGACCAGAGGCTCGAAATCCTTTTCGACATTGTAGGAGAGGCGGCTCTTGAGCAGTGTCGTATTGATTGCAAGTTCGCCCGCCGTCGCCAGCATGAGTGTATGCCCATCGGGCTCGGCTTGCGCCAAGGCCTGGCCAGCTATCATGCCGCTTCCGCCTGGCCGATTTTCGACGAGCACCGGGACCGACCACTCGGCACGCAGATCGTCGGCGACCAAGCGTGCAATCGTGTCTACGCCACCACCGGCTGCGAAGGGCACGATGATCGTGACGGTGTGATTTGGAAATTTGTCTTGCGCCATCGCGCCCGGCGCTACGGCCAAGAATGTCAATGCAATTGCCATCCCAATTTTCTGCAAGCTAGTGCGCATAAAGGTCCTCCCTCGTTTACTGCACCGTCCGAATAATCGATTTCCTCCGGTTCGGACCCACGACCGACTGCCTGGGTATTTTGAAGGTCTATCGGCCATTGAAACTTCGGTTCTGTCTCGGTCCAACCGACCTCACTGAACCCATTCCGGCACTATGGTTGCCGACAGTAGCCGTCGTCGACCAAATCCCCAGAGCGAGCACCGCTGCTTTGCATTATTTAATTTTATAATGCAACATGATTGAGCGCAACGGTGCTCACTTCGAGTCGGATTTGCCGCATTGCTAGAGGATCTTTTGGGGTCAGGACACTTCAGGCCCCTTAGGGAGATGGAGATGCAGGCCGCACTCGCTCTTTGGGAGCGATTGGGCTCGCTCAACGCACCACATATTTAGCAACCGAGAGATTTTCGGAATCGGTCTCTTTACTTTTATAATCATGTAATGCAGTTTTAGGTTCTTGGCTCAGGAGGTGAGCCTTAGCGTGCGAGGAGGTTTTTCGGCATGCGTAGTTTCTTTAAGTACGGCCTGATGGCTGCTTTGGTCGGCACGACCTTCGTTGCCGGCGCTGTTTCCGCAAATGCCCAGCAACTTGAGTTGACGATTACGGCTCCTGCCGGCGCAGGAGGCGGATGGGACGCAGCGTCCCGCTCACTTCAGGAAGTGATGATGGCGACCGGCGCGGCCAAAAGCGTCCAGGTCGTCAATGTGCCGGGTGCCGGCGGGACGGTTGGTCTCGCCCAGTTCATCGGATCGGCGAAAGGCAGCCCAAATCAGCTGCTCGTGGCCGGCATTACACTGGTGGGCGCCAGCATTTCCAATAAGTCGCCGGTCGATCTGACCAGGGTCACTCCGCTTGCCCGTCTGACCGGCGACCCGCTGGTCATCGTCGTGCCGAAGGATTCGCCGATCAAGACGATCGCCGATCTCCAGGCGACCATCAAGAAGGACGTCGCCAAGACGATCTGGGTTGGCGGTTCGGCCGGCGGCGCGGATCATATTCTGGCTGCGCTCGTAACGAAGGCCGCCGGAGCGGATCCCAGCAAGATCAACTACGTAGCCTATTCCGGCGGCGGTGAATCCCTTGCGGCGATGCTCGGCGGGCAGGCAACGGCAGGCGTTTCCGGCTATGGGGAGTGGGAAGGTCAGATCAAGTCTGGCGACCTGCGCGCGCTCGCGATCTCCTATCCGGAGCCGATCCCGGGGATCGATACCAAGCCTCTCAAGGCGCAGGGTCTCGATATCGAGCTCGTCAACTGGCGCGGCGTCTTCGCCGGACCGGACGTCCAGGGCAAGGATCTCGATGCGCTCAAGGCCGCCGTTGAAAAAACAGTGAAGTCCAAGGAATGGCAGGCAGTCCTCAAGGCTCGCGGCTGGACTGACTACTACGCGCCGTCCGACGAATTCAAAGCGTTCATCGGCTCCGAGACCGACCGCGTTCGCGGCATCCTGACATCCATCGGGCTTGCGAAGTAAGCGTATCGAGCGTGGGAGGCGGCGCATGCCGCTTCCCACGTGACGAGGAAGATCATGACAATCAAGATATCCCGTATACCCAACCGTCCTGCTGCGGTTGTCGCCGTCATTCTGTTCGCCGTCGCGACCATAACCTATTGGGACGCGAGCCAGATGACCGTTCAAGCGACTTACGGCATGAGCGCCAGCGCGGCCTCGTATTTCGTGGCCCTGCTGTTTGCGGTTCTCGCTCTCGGTCACATCGTCAGCGCCTTCAGACCGGACGAGGATGAGAGCGAGGCCGAAGGCGCCGACTGGAAAGCGGTCGGATGGATCGCTTTGGCATTGGCCGGACTGATCGCTGCGATCTGGTTTGGTGGCGGCTTCATCCTCGGTTCGACACTGCTTTTTGCATTCACGGCAAGAGCCTTCGGCCGCAAGGCGCTCCTCAAGGATATCTGTCTGGGGGCTGTGATGAGCGTCCTGATTTTCCTTCTCTTCAACAAACTGCTTACTCTCGCGCTCCCGCTGGGGCCGCTTGAGCGACTATTCTGAGGTTGCCATGGATTCGCTGCTATATCTCTTCCATGGTTTTTCGACTGCCATCGAACCGGCCAACCTCATCTACGCTGCCGTCGGCGTCATCATCGGGACCGCAGTAGGTGTTCTACCCGGCATCGGGCCTGCCCTGACAGTGGCCCTTCTTCTGCCAGTCACGTTCAAGCTCGATCCAGGCGGCTCGATCATCATGTTCGCGGGCATCTACTACGGCGGAATGTATGGCGGCTCCACGACAGCTATTCTGTTGAACACACCCGGCGAAAGCGCCTCGGTCGTCACTGCGCTGGAGGGCAACAAGATGGCTCGATCGGGCCGCGGCGGTCCGGCACTTGCCACAGCGGCGATAGGGTCCTTCGTTGCCGCCCTGATTGCAACCATCGGCTTGGCCCTCCTGGCGCCCATACTGGTCAAGATCGCCGTGCGCTTCGGCCCTTGGGACTATTTCGGGCTGATGCTGATCGCCTTCGTCACGGTGTCGGCGACATTCGGCTCTTCACCGCTTCGGGGATTGACAAGCCTGGCCTTCGGCCTCTGGCTTGGATTGATGGGGATCGATCAGCTCACCGGACAGGCACGCCTGACATTCGGCGTCCCGGAACTGCTTGACGGCGTGGAGGTGACGACGCTTGCGGTTGGCCTCTTCGCGATCGGCGAGGCGCTGTTCGTTGCGTCCCGTCATCTTTACAAGCCCGAGAAGCCAATCCCGGTGAAGGGCTCGGTCTGGATGACCAAGGAGGACTGGGGCCGGTCGTGGAAACCTTGGCTGAGGGGCACGATCATCGGTTTCCCGATCGGTGCCTTGCCCGCCGGCGGGGCAGAAATTCCGACGTTCCTAAGCTATAACATCGAGCGCAAGCTTTCCCGCAAGCCGGAGGAATTTGGAACGGGTGCCATCGAGGGCGTAGCAGGCCCGGAGGCCGCGAATAATGCTTCCGCGGCTGGCACCCTCGTACCCCTGCTTACGCTCGGGCTGCCGACATCAGCGACGGCAGCAGTGATGCTGGCGGGCTTCCAGCAATATAACATCCAGCCCGGGCCACTTCTCTTTGTACAGCACGCCGATCTAGTTTGGGGGCTTGTTGCAAGCCTGTTCATCGCAAACGTGATGCTGCTCGTCCTGAACCTTCCCCTTGTTGGATTGTGGGTCCGGCTGCTTGCGATCCCGCTGCCATGGCTCTACGCTGGAATTCTGGTCTTCGCGTCGATGGGGACAGTTGCGGCCAATCCGTCGGTTGTCGAATTGTTGCTGCTCGTGGCATTCGGCGCTGTCGGCTTCCTGATGCGGAAATTCGACTATCCAATCGCCCCCGCGGTCGTCGGCCTGATATTAGGTCCCCTGGCCGACAGCGCACTGCGCCGTTCGCTCCAGATGAGCCTCGGCGACCCGATGATCCTCCTCCAGCATCCGAGCTCGGCCGTCATGATTGCTGTTGCGGTGATCGCGCTGGTGGCGCCCTTTGTCTTCCGGGGATTGTCACGGTTCCAGCAGGATGAGGATTGATTTCTGGTGCCCGATCGTTGTTCTCGTCATGAGCTTTTGTCGCTATAAAGTTCGATGATGAAAGAATCGGAAAACTGATAGATCGGAACGATGGCGAGAGGCAGTCTCACACCCCAGATCAGTGGGAACATCATCGAGTTCGTCAAGGCGAATGAGATGACCGAAGGCCAGCACCTGCCGCTGCAGATGCTGGCCGATGCCTTCCGCGTGTCACGTGCGCCCGTGATGAGCGCGCTACGCAGCCTTGAGAAGAAGGGAATCGTTCGGGCCGAACCAAACCGCGGATATTTCCTGGCCGTTGGGTCCGACGGTCTTGATGCCGCCAAGCCGGACAGATCTTCCGATGTCGATAGCGAGGATCCGATCTATTTCCGGATCGCCGAAGATCGTCTTACCGGAAGACTGGCGGAACGTGTGACCGAGAACGAGTTGATGCGGTTGTATGACCTGCCGCGGACCAAGCTCCTGAAGATCCTCCATCGCATTGGGGAAGAGGGATGGATCGAGCGCCTTCCCGGGAACGGCTGGGCGTTCACGCAGGCTCTGACGTCGAGAAAAAGCTATGAAGACGGCTACGCCTTCCGCGCCGTCATCGAACAGCAGGCCATGTTGCTACCGACATTCGAACCGAATCCGGACGGGTTCAAACGGGCGCGCGAGGTGCAGACGAGATTGCGCGACGGCGGGTATGAGACCTGGTCCCGCGCAGAAATCTTTGGAGCCAACAACGAATTCCACGAAATGCTGGTCAGCTGCTCGCATAACGAGTTCTTCCTGGATTCGATCAAGCGGATCAACCGCCTGCGCAGACTGATCGAGTACCACATCACCATCGACCGGAGCCGCCTGCCGAAACAGACGAGTGAACATCTCCACATTCTCGATCTGATCGAAGACGGCCGGCGTAACGAAGCAGCAGCTTTCCTTTACACGCACATCATGGGTGCGGGCCGCATTAAGACGCCTCAGATCTGAATGAGATCCTTCATGAGGATGCAGACCGGGCTGTCGACCTTCAGAACCCTCGCAACCGGCGCCAGCGCGCCTGACCCCGGGTCGATCTCGAATCCAACGACCTCATCCGTATCCTCATTCGCCGCCAGCAGTACATCGCCTTCGGGCAGCAGCGTGAAGAACCGCGGCGTCCTTCCTGCGGTCGACCAGGAGCCGACAAGGGTCAGATGGCCGCTGCTTGCGATGGCAAACCCCGCGATCGTATCGCTGCCCCGGTTGGAGGCGTAGACGAAGCGGCCATTGGCGGAGACGGCAATCTCCGCCCCCCGGCTGTTGCCGGTAAAGGTGTCAGGCAGGGACGAAAGGATCTGGAACGGCTCAATTCTGCCGGTGGCTGCATCAAAACGATAGGCCGTGACCGTCGAATCGAGCTCGTTGATTGCGTAGGCCAGCGTACCTTGCGGATGGAAGGTGATGTGGCGTGGCCCGGCGCCCTCGCGCGTTCGACAGGACGCCGCCTCGATCAGCGAGGCCGAAGCGTGATCGAGGCGATAGACAAGAATCTGGTCTATGCCCTTGTCCGGGACAACGATCCAGCGACCACTGGGATCGAACTCGACCTGATGCGGCTTGGGCAAGGGCTGTTCAATGCGATGAGGACCAATCTCGCCTTCAATCGACGCAATGCTTTCGACCGGCCCAAGGCTTCCGTTCTCCATCCGCCTGAGGACGGCAAGCGACGAGGTCACGTGGTTTGCAACCACCAGAAACTCATTCGATGGGTCGAATGACAGATGGACCGGATTTCGCCCCCGCGTCGATTGTTGGTTCAGGAAGGATAAGCGACCAGTTGAAGGATCGATCGCAAAGGCGCTGACACGGTCGGAGTCACCATGAACCGTATAGAGGAACTGCTGCGAGCGGTCGAACGCCAGAAATGTCGGATTTTCCATTTCCAGCAATTGGAGATGGTTCCAATTCAGGTCGTCGTGCAGATGATAGACGTTGAGGCCGTTGCCCCGCGCGTTGCGGGCCTTTGTCGTTCGTGCGCCAACATAGGCGATCCTGCACTTTTCTCGATACATCCGTTCACGACCTCTTTGTCAATGCAGGCGTCAAATCGGCTCCTTCTCTGGAATAGCGCTGTCGATGCCATATAGCAATTGCATTTTATAATGATAATATGTAACAAACTTCAATCTCGTCACTAAGCTGGCGTCATGAACATGGGAGGCAGCCATGACCGATCTCGCGACAACCGCGCTCGAAAGAACGAGAATGTGGAAGGTCTTTTGGCGGATCGTACCTGAGCGTGGTTCGTGCGCATCTCTAATTCTGAGTCTGATATCGCGGAAGCGCCGTCGGGTCGGTGTTTCAGGCCGTGCAAGATTCATCCTCCAAAGGCATAAGGCATAGCTCCACAAGATGACCATCGTCAGTCAATTCGAAGTCAACGGGACACCTTACGATATCGTTGATCTCCCAGCGGAGGCCGGCGACCATCTCGCGCGTATGCCGTATATCCATCGCATCCTCCTGGAAAATGTATTGCGAACGGCAGGCGAAGATGCGGAGCACGCCAAGAAGGCGATCATAGACTGGCTTGCGGAGGGATGCAGCGAGGTCGAAATCCCGTTTCTTCCCAATCGTGTGCTGATGCACGACACGACCTGCGGTCCGGCACTCGTCGACATCGCGGGCATGCGCTCCGCGCTTGCGGAGGCGGGCGGCGATCCCTCGCTTCTCAATCCCGTTGTGCCAGTCGATGTGTCAACCGATCATTCCGTTGCCGTCGATGCATTCGCGACATCCGCCGCGCTCGAAAAGAACATGGAGCGCGAGTACCAGCGCAATTCCGAGCGCTACAGTTTCATGAAATGGGCGACGAACACGCTGACCGGATTTCGGGTCCATCCGCCGGGAACCGGCATCATGCATACGCTTAACTTGGAGCGCCTCGCAACGATCGCCACGGTTGTTGAAAAGGACGGTCGCCGATTTGCCGTCCCGGATACTCTGATCGGCACCGATAGTCATACTCCGATGATCAACGGCATCGGTGTTCTGGCTTGGGGGGTCGGCGGTCTCGAAGCGGAAAGTGTTTTTTTTGGCATGCCGGTGGCGCTTCGGGTCCCCGACGTTATCGGCGTGCGGCTCATAAACAGCCTGCGGGAAGGCGTGCTGGCGACGGACCTTGCACTGGTCGTTACGCATTTACTGCGCCAGATCGATCTCCAGGACAAATTCGTGGAATTTTTCGGCCCAGGAGTTTCGGCGCTAACGGCAGGCGATCGCGCGGTCGTGGCCAACATGACGCCGGAGTTCGGAGGAAACAGCGGTTACTTCCCGATCGATTCCCGGTCGGTCGCCTATCTGACTTCAACCGGACGGACAAAAGAACATGCCCGTTTCGTCGAGGGCTATGCCAAGCGGGTCGGCCTATGGTTCGATCCAGCCGCGGAGCCCCGCTACACTTCGGTCGTCGAACTCGACCTTTCAACCGTTGAACCAAGTTTGGCAGGGCCACAGCGTCCACAGGATCGCATTCCGGTCAGCGCCACGGCCGCCGCCATTGCGGGCATGAAGAAACCTGCAAATACATCCGTTGACGGCGCGCCGAATGACGGCGCGGTGGCGATCGCCGCGATCACGAGCTGCACGAACACCTCAGACCCCAGACTGCTTGTCGCCGCGGGGCTACTTGCGCGAAAAGCGCGTGCCTATGGGCTGCGGCCGCCTTTGTGGGTGAAGACGTCCCTGGCTCCTGGGTCGCCGACGACCGAACGATATCTGAGAAGGGCAGGTCTGCTTGAAGATCTCGAGGCCGTGGGTTTCGGCATCGTCGGCTACGGCTGTACGACCTGTATAGGCAACTCCGGGCCTTTGACCGAGCCCGTTGCAACGGCCATGTCGCAGCGAGGCATCCTGCCGGTGGCTGTGCTTTCGGGAAACAGGAATTTCCCTGGACGTGTCCACCCGCAGCTTGAGGCGGGATTTCTTGCATCCCCGCCCGTGGTTGTTGCCTTTGCCCTTGCCGGAACGGTTGAACTCGACATTATGACCGGGGTGATCGGCACATCCATAAAAGGAGAGCCCGTAACCCTCCCGATGCTATGGCCGACGGCTGCTGAGATCGACGAGGCGTTGATGACAGCCGCCAATATCGAGGATTTCGGGCCGGCCTACGATGAGGCCGAAGCGAGCCGGGCATGGCAGGACCTTGACGCGCCGACGACGACCCTTTTTCCGTGGGACGAGAGGTCGACTTATATTCGCCGGCCGCCATTCGCGAGCTTCGGAAAAGGCACACTCCTTGGCACGTATGCAGCGCATCCTATCTTGGTCGTTGGAGATGATATCACGACAGACCATATCTCCCCGGCAGGCGCGATTCCGGCAAAGAGCGATGCCGGACGATATCTCATCGAACGTGGCGAAAGTCCGGTTGACCTCAATGTCTTTTCGTCACGCCGAGGCAACTGGGAGGCCATGATCCGCGGCTTGTTTACGAACAAGACCGTCCAAAACATGCTCGCGGCCGATATTCCACCCGGTTCGACCGTCCATGTTCCATCCGGCGAGGTTTTATCGTTGTGGAACGCAGCTCAACGATATGGCGAAGAGGGCAAGTCCGTCGTCGTGGTTGCTGGCGAGCGCTACGGCATGGGTTCTTCCCGTGACTGGGCGGCAAAGGGTGTTTCGTTGCTGGGTGTCAGGGCAGTTCTGGCACTGAGTTTCGAACGCATCCACCGGTGGAATTTGATCGGTATGGGTATCCTGCCGATGCGCCTTCCACCAGGTCATGGCCCGCAGGATCTGGCGTTAAAACCGGGTGATGTCGTCGAGATCCACGCCACCCCCGATGCTGTTCGTCCGCGCTGTCGGGTCGAGGTCACGGTCGCAAGAGCTGACGGCAGGAGAACCTCTTTTGCCGCCATGGCGGCGATCGAGACGCGAGCAGAGGTACAGATCCTGCTTGCGGGCGGGATCCTTCCGCTTATCTTGCAGCGCAAGCTACTGGATCGCCCCCCAACTAGCCCTTAGGGGAAGAATAACAGTAAAGGTCCCGGCCGAGGCATTTTCTGGCCATACCCAGCCTGTTGCCGCGCCCTGCCATCGCATCGGCGTCCATTTGTTCATCGTCATACGACGCCTAGGAGGAGACGGTGGACGCAAGCCACAGCAATTTGATGGAACCGGCGGACACTCCACAACTGCGTTAGCTGTACGCTGGCTCAGGTGGAGCCCGTCGCCGACTCTGCAGCTTCTGCGGATATCGCACCGGTAGAGTTGCGCTCCAGATCGTATCCGCACGACGGCTCGCTTCGGAGACGGAATCAACGTCATCTTGCAGTCGGAAAACGGCAGGCTGGGCATGGGCCATTCCCTTACGAGGGTGAGGAGGATCCCGACCTTATCAACGCAGGCAAACAGACGATCACGGAACTCCCTCAGACCGCCTATTTCGATAGCGCCAGCCTAATTTACCCGGACATGGTTTCGCGACATCATCTCTCTACAGCTTGCGCAATGCTGGAGCGCTTGTCGCATCTGCGCAAGCTACTGGCGTATGATCGGCCGGCGATGAACTTCGCCGGCCCGGTACCATAAATCGCACTATGCTGCAGGCGGCGAGTTCCATAATAGGGCCTTATGCCGCCTTTCTTGACTCCCATCGAGAGCAGGGGCTTTTACAAGCCTCCATGCCATCAGGCCCCCGCAACCAAAATCACAAAGCAATATCCTTCCATTCCCGCTTCACAAAAAGCTCCTCCGCGTAAGCGTCGAGGAGCTTTTTGCGTTTCGCCTCCGTGTCCACCTCCGTCGTCGTCTCCCGCGCCTCAATCAAATCCGTGTGCACCTCGGCGATGAAAAGGCGCTCCATGTAGCCGAGAGCACATCCATCTGGGCGAGGATGCCGGCTGTCAGGCCGTGCACTTCCAGGGTGGCCGGCTGGTGCTCCGGGCCTTGTCGATAACAACCTGGATTGCGGGCGGGAGATGCTTGTACGCAGCTGCGCTCTAGCTGTAGCGAGCGATGCTCAGATCGACCGCGTCAATTTCGGGTTTTTGGCCGTCAACGAGATCTTTGATCAGGTTTGCCGAGCCCGCGCTCATGGTCCAGCCTAAAGTCCCGTGGCCCGTATTGAGGAATGGGCCTGAGATTTTAGTGGGTCCGATGACCGGCGTACCGTCGGGCGTCATTGGCCTCAGGCCGGACCAGAACTCACCCTTGTTTGCCTCGCCTCCCGGAAACAGGTCCATGACGGAATGTTCCAGTGTCCGTCGCCGTGCAAGCAGGGTCGTAAGGGAGTTGCGCTCCTCCGGCGGAAACCCAACCGACCCATGCCCGTATCGAACTGCAGCGCACCAGGCAGTACGCGCTTAGGCGCGCTGGCTCCAAGACCATAGGCATCTGCCTTGACGACAGCGCCAGTCCGCGCGGGGAATAGTGTCGTCGTAAGCCGGAGGTAATTCCGTTTTAGAGCGGCAAGGTTGATCGACAGAACGCCCGGCGCAGATGTAGGGTTCGGAGCTCTTTGTTGTGATTGGGAAATGCCGCTCCGAGGAGCGGCCTTTTTATCAACCCGCCTTGTTCTGGCGGTTTGCGATGAGGTCGTCGACGACGCCGGGATCGGCAAGCGTCGAGGTATCGCCAAGTGCTCCGAAATCGTCCTCGGCGAT
>NZ_PVBN01000026.1:2500-6572 GCF_002968635.1 Neorhizobium alkalisoli
CGTTTGTGCCTGTTCTGCAAAAATCGTGAAGAGAAGATTGATCTGGAGGCTTCCAGGTGTGGGGAAACCCATGTCCGAGCTCAGTTCCAATGAAACCAAGGATGACCTAGCCGGTCGGATCTGGTGGAGGATCTGAAGGTAGGAAGGAAGCCTGTCACTCTGGTCGTTCTGTTGTTGGTTGTCTTCGGATTGCCTCTGACAGGATACTGATGTCCGGTTGCTAACCGCACGGACCCGGATTTAATCTCGAGAAGCTGGTCTTAAGATGGACTGCAAGCGAGCTGCTCGGCGTAGCTCCAATAAAGCAAGTCCATCGAACACGTCGATGGCATCATGAGATGGCGCGGTTGTAAAAGGTAACCGTGCTGCTTTGCGTTTCCTCTGGAAATGTTGAGCTAACTGATGAGCATTGGCAATGAGAACGATTAAGTGTCGTAAGGGCATTTGGTGGATGCCTTGGCATGCACAGGCGAAGAAGGACGTGATACGCTGCGATAAGCCGTGGGGAGCTGCGAATGAGCTTTGATCCATGGATCTCCGAATGGGGCAACCCACCTTAGATACCTAGAAAGTTTAAGCCGTCTTTCGGGACGGTTTAGGTTTCTAGGTATTGTTAAAAGGTATCTTACCTTCGAATACATAGGGGTAAGAAGCGAACGCAGGGAACTGAAACATCTAAGTACCTGCAGGAAAGGACATCAACCGAGACTCCGTAAGTAGTGGCGAGCGAACACGGACCAGGCCAGTGGCAACAAGGAATAAAGCCGAACGACTTGGAAAGGTCGACCGTAGCGGGTGATAGTCCCGTAGGCGTAGAACACTTGTTGTCCTAGAGTAGGGCGGGACACGAGAAATCCTGTCTGAACATGGGGAGACCACTCTCCAAGCCTAAGTACTCGTGCATGACCGATAGCGAACAAGTACCGTGAGGGAAAGGTGAAAAGCACCCCGACAAGGGGAGTGAAATAGAACCTGAAACCGGATGCCTACAAACAGTAGGAGGCCGCAAGGCTGACTGCGTACCTTTTGTATAATGGGTCAACGACTTAGTGTAACTAGCAAGCTTAAGCCGGTAGGTGTAGGCGCAGCGAAAGCGAGTCTGAATAGGGCGACCATAGTTAGTTGCATTAGACCCGAAACCGAGTGATCTAGCCATGAGCAGGTTGAAGGTTGGGTAACACCAACTGGAGGACCGAACCCGCATCTGTTGCAATAGATTGGGATGACTTGTGGCTAGGGGTGAAAGGCCAATCAAACTCGGAGATAGCTGGTTCTCCGCGAAATCTATTTAGGTAGAGCGTCGAGCGAATACCCCAGGGGGTAGAGCACTGGATGGGCTATGGGGACTCACCGTCTTACTGATCCTAACCAAACTCCGAATACCTGGGAGTACTACTCGGCAGACACACGGCGGGTGCTAACGTCCGTCGTGAAGAGGGCAACAACCCTGACCTCCAGCTAAGGTCCCCAAGTCATGGCTAAGTGGGAAAGGATGTGAGGATCCCAAAACAACCAGGATGTTGGCTTAGAAGCAGCCATCATTTAAAGAAAGCGTAACAGCTCACTGGTCTAAATAAGGGTCTTTGCGCCGAAAATGTAACGGGGCTAAAGCCATGCACCGAAGCTGAGGATGTGCGACTTGTCGCACGTGGTAGCGGAGCGTTCCGTAAGCCTGTGAAGGAGGACCCGTGAGGGCCTCTGGAGGTATCGGAAGTGCGAATGTTGACATGAGTAACGATAAAGAGGGTGAGAGACCCTCTCGCCGAAAGACCAAGGGTTCCTGCTTAAAGTTAATCTGAGCAGGGTTAGCCGGCCCCTAAGGCGAGGCAGAAATGCGTAGTCGATGGGAACCACGTTAATATTCGTGGGCCTGGTGGTAGTGACGGATCGCACAAGTTGTTCAACCTTATTGGATTGGTTGGGCGGCGGAGCGGTTCCAGGAAATAGCTCCACCTTATAGACCGTACCCGAAACCGACACAGGTGGTCAGGTAGAGTATACCAAGGCGCTTGAGAGAACTATGTTGAAGGAACTCGGCAAATTGCACGCGTAACTTCGGAAGAAGCGTGACCCCTTTTTACGCAAGTATGAAGGGGTGGCACAGACCAGGGGGTAGCGACTGTTTATCAAAAACACAGGGCTCTGCGAAGTCTAAAGACGACGTATAGGGCCTGACGCCTGCCCGGTGCTGGAAGGTTAAAGGGAGAGGTGCAAGCTTTGAACTGAAGCCCCAGTAAACGGCGGCCGTAACTATAACGGTCCTAAGGTAGCGAAATTCCTTGTCGGGTAAGTTCCGACCTGCACGAATGGCGTAACGACTTCCCCGCTGTCTCCAACATAGACTCAGTGAAATTGAATTCCCCGTGAAGATGCGGGGTTCCTGCGGTTAGACGGAAAGACCCCGTGCACCTTTACTATAGCTTTACACTGGCATTCGTGTCGGCATGTGTAGGATAGGTGGTAGGCTTTGAAGCGGGGACGCCAGTTCTCGTGGAGCCATCCTTGAAATACCACCCTTATCGTCATGGATGTCTAACCGCGGTCCGTCATCCGGATCCGGGACAGTGTATGGTGGGTAGTTTGACTGGGGCGGTCGCCTCCGAAAGAGTAACGGAGGCGCGCGATGGTGGGCTCAGACCGGTCGGAAATCGGTCGTCGAGTGCAATGGCATAAGCCCGCCTGACTGCGAGACTGACAAGTCGAGCAGAGACGAAAGTCGGTCATAGTGATCCGGTGGTCCCGCGTGGAAGGGCCATCGCTCAACGGATAAAAGGTACGCCGGGGATAACAGGCTGATGACCCCCAAGAGTCCATATCGACGGGGTTGTTTGGCACCTCGATGTCGGCTCATCGCATCCTGGGGCTGGAGCAGGTCCCAAGGGTTTGGCTGTTCGCCAATTAAAGCGGTACGTGAGCTGGGTTCAGAACGTCGTGAGACAGTTCGGTCCCTATCTGCCGTGGGTGTAGGAATATTGACAGGATCTGTCCCTAGTACGAGAGGACCGGGATGGACATATCTCTGGTGGACCTGTTGTCCTGCCAAGGGCATAGCAGGGTAGCTATATATGGAATGGATAACCGCTGAAGGCATCTAAGCGGGAAACCAACCTGAAAACGAGTATTCCCTATCAGGGCCGTGGAAGACGACCACGTTGATAGGCCGGGTGTGGACGTGCAGCAATGCATGAAGCTTACCGGTACTAATAGCCCGATCGGCTTGATCGTTCTCATTGTTCATGCTCATCTCGCGGCAAGCGCAAAGCGCTTGTCCGCTCATGAGCTGAACAATAAGATTATTGTTTTGTCCTGACGCGCCAAAGGCGCTCCGGACGGGCCGCGCCACGAGGCGCGACGGCCTACCGGCCTGTATGGGTGACTAAAGCACCGATACGGAACCGAAGGCTCCATCTGACGTGTTCAAAAAGACCATCGCCTTCGTTCCTTGGCTCCCTTACTCGACATCGAGCGGGGCAGCCATACAGAACGACAGTTCTGTCGGCGCTGATGCGCCGCGCAGTCCGCAGGGCAGCGACCGGCAGGTCGCGGTCAGCCCGTGAGGACAAACAACGGCGATGTTCCGAAAAATCCAGCTTCTCAACGCATTCCGGCCTAGCGGTCGGAACATTGCCCTTAATTGACCTGGTGGTCATTGCGGGGTGGCTGCACCCGTTCCCATTCCGAACACGGCCGTGAAACACCCCAGCGCCAATGGTACTTCGTCTCAAGACGCGGGAGAGTAGGTCGCTGCCAGGTCTATTAAAGGCAATGCTCATCAAAAGATGAGACAACAATCTTCTCAAACGAAAACAAACGGCCCCTGGCCGATCACTCCGATCCCCAGGGCCGCCCACAAAGCGGCCTTTTTGCTTTGTAGAATGTCAAATGCGGGACAAAACTTCGGTGCGTCCCTTAAAAGGAGACAAATTGGAAAAGCCAATTTGCTCCGGAAGACCGAAAACTCGTACGGTATTTTGCCAAAGGCAAAAATCGGATAACGCGGGGTGGAGCAGCCCGGTAGCTCGTCAGGCTCATAACCTGAAGGCCGCAGGTTCAAATCCTGCCCCCGCAACCA
>NZ_PVBN01000027.1 GCF_002968635.1 Neorhizobium alkalisoli
CAACACCCGCCGCGTCGACCTCAAACCGCTGCTCACCGCAACCTTCCCCCTCCAGGACGCCGTCACAGCCTTCAACCTCGCAGCAGACAGAACTCAGTCAATGAAAGTCCAAATTACCTTCTAGACATACCGCCGGGCTTTAAGCGGGCGCGCCTCCGATTCCCTCAAGGCGATGATTTCGTTAAAGAACCTGTTCGTCGTGCGACTGCGGCGTGGATTTTATTATAGTTTGCACCGAAGACGGGGAACAAAATTCACGCTTATTCCGTATATTAATTGAGACGCCGATAAAATAAGATGGTCCGGTCCAGCGACTGTGGAGAGTTCTATGAGAACTGACGGCAGTGACGTTTTCGACCTCTTTTCTAAAGCCTACGCAAGCGAAGCGCGAGAGACGCTGAGCCTACAGGAATATCTGCTGGCCTGCCGTGACGACAGGAGCATGTACGCCACAGCGCCGGAGCGCATGTTGACGGCCATCGGCGAGCCCCAGTTCATCGATACGAGCGCGGACGAGCGTCTTGGTCGCATCTTCTCCAACCGTACGATCAAGATTTATCCCTCCTTCTCCGACTTCTACGGAATGGAAGATACCATCGAGCGAATTGTCGGTTATTTCCGGTATGCCGCCCAAGGACTCGAAGAGCGAAAGCAGATCCTTTACCTCCTGGGTCCGGTGGGCGGCGGTAAGTCTTCCCTCGCCGAGCGCCTCAAGAAGCTGATGGAGGAGCAGCCGATCTACGCGCTCGCCATCGACGGCAAGGTCAGCCCTGTTTTCGAATCCCCGCTTGGCCTGTTCAGCCGCGAGCGCATGGGTGACCTCCTGGAAGAAAAGTACGGCATTGCCCAGCGCCGGCTCACCGGCCTCATCTCGCCTTGGGCGACGAAACGGCTGGACGAGATCGGCGGCGACATCTCGAAGTTCAGCGTGGTTAAGCTCATTCCCTCGCGGCTGCGCCAGATCGCCATCGCCAAGACCGAACCGGGCGACGAGAACAACCAAGACGTTTCGGCGCTGGTGGGCAAGGTCGATATCCGCCAGCTGGAGAATTTCAGCCAAGCCGATCCCGACGCCTACTCCTATAGTGGCGGCCTTAACCGTACGACCCAGGGCCTGCTCGAATTCGTCGAAATGTTCAAAGCGCCGATCAAGGTGCTGCATCCGTTGCTCACCGCCACGCAAGAAGGCAGCTACAACGGCACGGAAAATTTTGGCGCCTTCCCCTACCAGGGCATCGTGCTTGCTCATTCCAACGAATCGGAATGGCTGCAGTTCAAGCACAACAAGAACAATGAGGCTTTCCTGGACCGTATTCTCGTGGTCAAGGTGCCCTATTGCCTTCGGGTTACCGAGGAGCGGCTGATCTACGAAAAACTGCTGCGCGAGAGCGAATTGTCGGCCAGCCCCTGCGCGCCGGAAGTGCTGGAAAATCTCAGCCGCTTCACCGTTGCCACGCGCCTGGCGCCGCACGACAATTCGCCGACCTATACCAAGATGAGGGTCTATGACGGCGAGAACCTGAAGGACACCGATCCGAAGGCGAAATCGCTGCAGGAATATCGCGATGCGGCCGGCGTCGACGAAGGCATGACGGGGATCAGCACGCGTTTTGCCTTCAAGGTGCTCTCGGAAACCTTCAACTACGACACCAAGGAGGTCGCGGCCGATTCGGTCCATCTGATGTATATCCTCGAACAGGCGATCCGCCGCGAGCAGTTCCCCAAGGAGGTCGAGGCGAACTATCTCGATTTCATCCGATCGGAGCTGGCGAGCCGCTATGCCGAGTTCATCGGCCACGAGATCCAGAAGGCCTATCTGGAATCCTACAGCGAGTACGGCCAGAACCTGTTCGACCGCTATATTTCCTATGCCGATGCCTGGCTGGAAGACCAGGATTTCAAGGATCCAGATACGGGGCAGATCCTCAACCGGGAAATCCTCGATAGCGAGCTGTCGCAGATCGAGAAGCCTGCCGGCATTGCCAATCCGAAGGATTTCCGCAACGAGGTGGTTAAGTTCACGCTGCGCGCCCGCGCCCGTAACGGCGGACGCAACCCAGCCTGGACAAGCTACGAAAAGCTCCGCGAGGTCATCGAGAAGCGCATGTTTGGCCAGGTCGAGGACCTTCTGCCGGTCATCAGCTTCGGCTCCAAGAAGGACAGCTCCACCGAGAAGCAGCATGCCGAGTTCGTCCAGCGCATGACCGAGCGGGGTTATACCGTGCGCCAGGTCCGGCGGCTCGTCGACTGGTACATGCGAGTGAACAAGGCAGGCTGACGATGCCATTGCGGGGACTGGCTAATGCCGAATTTCATCGATCGACGGTTAAACCCGAAGGACCGCAGTCTCGGCAACCGGCAACGCTTTTTAAAGCGGGTGCATGACGAGCTGAAGCGCTCGATCCGAGACCAGGTGAAGTCGGACAAGATCGCCGACGTGGATGCCGCCCATGGCGTGCCGGTACCAAAACGCGGCGCCGATGAGCCGGGTTTCCGACACTCCATTGGCAGCGGTGAACGGGACCATGTACTGCCCGGAAACGAAACCTTTTCACCCGGTGACAGGCTGAAAAAACCGGAAGCGGGCGGTGGCGGAGGAGGCGGCCGCAGTGCAGGGCGCGGCGAGGGCGACGACGACTTCGTCTTCGTTCTTTCCCGTGACGAGGTGCTTGATCTCTTTTTCGAGGACCTTGAGCTTCCCGACATGGTCAAGCTCAACCTCAAGGAAACGGTGACCTACAAGCCGCACCGGGTCGGCTTCACCACCGCCGGCACGCCAAGCAACATCAATGTCGGCCGCACAATGCGCAACAGTTTCGGTCGGCGCATCGCACTGCGCCGACCGCGGAGCACGGAATTCGAGGACGTCGTAGCGGCGATCGCGGAGCTGGAAGACGAAGAGCAGCTTTCGCAGCCGCAGCGCCGCCGGCTGTTGCAATTGCGCGAAGAGTTGGAGGCGTTGGAGCGTCGCCGCAAGCGCATCGCCTATGTCGATCCCGTCGATGTGCGTTTCAACCGCTTCGAGCGGCAGCCGGTGCCCAATGCCTGCGCGGTGATGTTCTGCCTGATGGACGTCTCCGCCTCGATGGGCGAGCGGGAGAAGGATCTGGCAAAACGCTTCTTCGTCCTCCTGCACCTGTTTCTCAAGCGTCGCTATGAACGGATCGACATCGTTTTCATTCGACACACCGATGAGGCACGGGAGGTGGACGAGGACACCTTCTTCTTCAGCAAGCAGAGCGGCGGTACCGTCGTTTCCACGGCGCTCGAGGAGATGCAGCGGGTCATTGTCGACCGCTATCCCCCCCACATCTGGAATATCTATGCTGCTCAAGCCTCCGATGGCGACAATGCCTCCGGCGACTCGGAGCGTTGCGCCGAACTTTTGCGGGACGAGCTGATGAAACGGTGCCAGTATTACGCCTATGTCGAAATCATCGACGAGCGTGAAAGCGAGATTTTCGGATCGACCGACAACGGCACGTCCCTCTGGCGCGCTTACCGGACTGTCGATGGCGCTGTGCCGAACTTCCAGATGGCCCGTATTGCCAGGCCTGCCGACATTTATCCGGTTTTTCACAAACTCTTTGCCCGGCACAAAGTGGTTCAGCTGCGCCGGTAAAGGAACAAACGCATGGTAAGACAGGCTACTTCCACCTTGTTGTTTGAAGGTTCCGAATGGAACTTCGCCATGCTCTCGCGCGCCTACGAAGCCATCGAGGAGATCGCCGTCGGCGAAATGGGACTCGATGTCTATCCAAACCAGATAGAGATAATATCCTCCGAGCAGATGCTGGATGCCTATTCCTCGATCGGTATGCCGCTGATGTATCAGCACTGGTCCTTCGGAAAGCGGTTCGTCTTCGAAAACCATCTCTATCGCAAGGGCAACCGGGGGCTCGCCTATGAACTCGTCATCAATTCCGACCCCTGCATCACCTATCTCATGGAAGAAAACACCATGCCGATGCAGGCGCTGGTCATCGCGCATGCCTCCTTCGGGCACAATCATTTCTTCAAGAACAACTACCTGTTTCGCCAATGGACGGATGCCGGCGCCATCCTCGGCTATATGGACTTCGCCAAGAAATACGTTGCCAAGTGCGAGGAGCGGCATGGCCTGCGCGCCGTGGAAGAAATTCTTGATTCGGCCCATGCACTGATGGACCAGGGCGTGTTTCACTATCGCCGTCCGCCGCGCCTTTCCCCGGCAAAAGTGACGGAGCGGGCGCGCGAACGACTGGAATACGAGGAACAGACCTACAGCGACCTGTGGCGGACGCTGCCGACAACAGATGGCAGCACCGGTATCGAGGAAGCAGAGCGCGAGGTGCTGGAACGTAAGAAGGCGCTCAATCTTCCCGAAGAAAACCTGCTCTATTTCCTTGAGAAGCACAGCCTGATCCTTGAGCCGTGGCAGCGCGAAATCCTGAGGATCGTGCGCATCATCGCGCAGTATTTCTATCCGCAGGGGCAGACCAAGGTGATGAACGAGGGCTGCGCGACCTTTGTGCACTATACGATCATCAACCGGCTGTTCGACCAGGGCAGGATGAGCGAAGGCGCCATGTTGGAACTGCTCGCCAGCCACGCCAACGTCGTCTTCCAGCCGGGCTTCAGTGATCCGCGCTATTCCGGCATCAACCCCTATGCGCTGGGCTTTGCGATGATGCAGGATATCGAGCGCATCTGCACCAAGCCGACTGCGGAGGACAAGGACTGGTTTCCTGACTTCGCCGGCAATGGCGACTGGATGGGCACGCTGATCGAAGCTTGGGAGAACCACCGCGACGAGTCCTTCATTCTGCAATATCTGAGCCCGGCGCTGATCCGCAAATTTCGCCTTTTCAATCTCACCGATCGTGCCACCGACCGGTTTTGCGAAGTCGCGTCCATTCATGACGAGCGGGGATATTCTGCCGTACGCGCAGCCCTTGCCCGCATCTACGACCCGGGAGCGAACCGGCCGGATATAGAGGTGGCCGATGTCAATCTTCTGGGAGACCGCCAGCTCCGTTTGAGGCACATGGTCAAGAATGGCCAGCTGCTGGAGGAGGTCAACCGCGACGCGACCCTTGCACATGTACGTCGGCTGTGGGGTTATGGGGTGAGCCTGGAAGGTGTCGACGCTTCGACAGGCGCGGTACTCTATGCATGCCCTTCCGGGGAGGCGGCCGCATAGGCTTCTTGGGTTGGCAATTCGTACCATGCCGCTTGTGATAGCGTAGCTTTTGGTCGTGAGAGGCGCGACGATGTCGGACTTCAGCCACCGCGTCAGCAATCAGTTCATCGAAGAAAGCGTTTGAAATGGCCCTCTCCAAGACACTTCTTGCGAAACTGAAAAATCCGTCGCTTGCCACCGACAAGGC
The DNA here is from genome assembly GCF_002968635.1 of Neorhizobium alkalisoli. Lineage (GTDB taxonomy): Bacteria > Pseudomonadota > Alphaproteobacteria > Rhizobiales > Rhizobiaceae > Neorhizobium > Neorhizobium alkalisoli. The sequence continues at coordinate 5,370 of NZ_PVBN01000027.1, forward strand.
GTTGATCGCCGGCGAATGGCAGACAAGCGGTGAAACCGGTGCGACCTTCGACGTCAGCAATCCATCGACGGGGGAGGTGATCGCGAGCCTGCCGGATATGACCCGAGCCGACGCCGCCCGCGCCATTGATGCCGCGCACACGGCGCAGAA
>NZ_PVBN01000028.1 GCF_002968635.1 Neorhizobium alkalisoli
GCGGATTTGCCGAAATTTCTGAGACATTTCGACGAGGCGCCACCCCAGCTTGTTGCCGCAACATTGATGAAGTGCGCAGACGAAATCCTTCGTCTCGGGCGATTGCTCGGCAATCATGCCCGCTGAATTAAACGAAACGGTAACCGTCTTCGCAAACCCCGCTGGAACGGGATGCGGCGCTGGCCGAAGTTACCAGCGCCGCAGATCCGTGCCCACGGTACCCCACTGCGGTGAGGCTCGACACGCTCCAATTGCGAGCGTGTCGAGCCTTCCAATGCCGCGCCCCTGGAGTGCCGGGAGCGGCAACCGGCTCACCCCCAGCCGATTACTGATAGTTGTTTCTGGTCGCATTTCGCGACGTGACAAGCTTGGCGATATCGATCTCGACATCGCTGCGGAGTTCCTTGCCGATCGCTTCCAAGGTCACGGAAAGCCCAGCCTCCACCTCCCGCGAATTTAGCAAACGCGCCGTATCACGCGCATAAATGAGCAGTCGCCCCAATGCTACTAGCTCGGCATTCCGATCGTTGTCCTGCGTCATTAAACCGTCCTTTGCTTCCCCGTTCGGAGCGCAATTTAGACCTAACAACAAAGGGCGGGCGTGACATCGGCGTGACACAACGCGCGGCTGAGGACGTCAGTGTTCGCGCCAGAGGGATGTACGATTGAAATCAAAGGAAGGGACGGCACTCGGCTGGCTGGTCTGGCGCAGAGCCTCAATGAGAGACAAGGCGTCGAGACGTTTCTGATCTACATACTGCGTTTTGAGGATAGTCAACAGCTCAGCCAAGCGGAGGGGCTCAATTTCCCCACAGCGTTCGACAATGGCCACCCATGTCCGGGCCTTGAAGAACAAGGCGTTGGCGCTTTCTGCGATCCATCGTTCCTCCTGTGCGCAGATGACATCTTTCCTACGACAGCGAGCGAGTGTCGCGGTCACGTTCACCAAAGGCAAGGTGACGGCGACATAGTTTACTTCTTCCGGGCCATGCAGCAATGCCACGTCAGCGTCGTCGACCAGGCCACCGCTTGCATAACCACGAAAGATCTCTCCGACGCCGATCATACCAAAGGCCTGGCATTCGGCCGCCCGCAATGCCCCCATGCTTGCGGCGCCATAGATCGTCACACCGTTGGCAAGACCGAAAAGGATCTCCTTGTGCCAGACAGGCGCGACATATTCGAAAGCACCGTCGATCAAACCGATGGCGGTTGCGCCTTCATCAACCGCACGACGTAAATCGCCCTGAATGGCCGGCGGACGAACTTTGATGCCAGTGCCAGCCAATTGATGGGCGTTTGGAAGGCTTGGCCCGACAAACACGATCTTCATGGCGCCAATGTCGCCGAAATTGCGCGTGGCCCCAATCTTTGCCGCCGCGCCCCTTCCGGGTTCTCAAGATCAGGCACCAGGATCTTAGAGACGGCAAAGGGTAGATCAGGATGACCAAGTTGCACCGATATTGCCCGACACACGCCTGCCTGCCGTAAACGGGAGAGGATGTGATCCAGGTCGGCAGATACGGCATTGGGCGGCGAGCGTTCCGGGCGGGCGTCGAACAGTCTTCGCAGACGGTCGGACAGGGGTCGCCTATAGGTTTTTGGGAAGATGTCGTCACGCGCACCGCTGATATGGGTGACGCGCGATTGTGCTGCTTCCGTCACCGCGCGGATTGCCGCTTTCTCGGGATATGGGTGAGAGCCGCAGCCGAAGGTCACATCGACATGCCGAGCAGCCGGTGATGCAAGCGTGGCCTTGCTTGCCAAAAAGGCGGCAATGGCGGGTATCCCAACGTCGCTGGTGATATCGAACAGCCGCAGGGAAATGTCCTTTTCCTCGATCATCGCGACAAGCCTTTTGAACCTGGCATCGTCGAAACGTTCGGGATCCAGACATCGTGCATGCTGTCTTGGTTCGGCAAGCACCTGCCACAGGACATGAGCATCCCGTTCGATCCGTTCCAGAAGACCATGAAAGACCGTCTCCTCATAGTTGTTTCCAGATGCCAGTCCGTCGGAAGACTGCCAGTATCGGCAGTCCGTCAACGTCCGGTCCAGGCAAACCGCCTCAAGCGGCACGTGAACCCGCCCGCCCGACAGGAGATCTCTGCCTTCCACGAAGGCAAGATTGTCGTCGGCATTGGGAATGCTCCTGCTTTGGGCGAGGAGCGGCGAAAGCAGGTCCACTTCTTCACCTGCCCTGTTGAGACTTGCGACGGACGTCACGTTCACATCTAAAGCGGGGTCACAGGCCACGGCCCTTTCCAGGGCCTCCATGGCAGCCGAGGTCCTCGCATCGGCATCGGTCAATCCCTTGCCCTGCGCGACCACGATCGATTTGGCGTTCGGAGTATAGGCGCACCAGACCGGAATACCGATATAGTCCAAACCAGTTTGGCGGCCGACGCGGGTGATGCCGAAACTTTCCAGAAACGGAAACACCCGTTCAAAGGTCTCTTCAGACGAGCAAATGCGCTCCATGCCTCAGACCGGCCGTCGGTCAACCATCGAAGACACCGGAGGCCGCCTGCTCAGAGGAGGAAACTGCAACGGCCAGATTGACGCCTTTGACGATAGTTCCCCCTGCCCTTCTAAGATCGTTTGCGGTAGCTAGCGGCCCGGACGTGGGCGCTGTCATAGGATGGACAGTACCTGCGTCAAGGTCGGCAAGGTAGAGTTGTTCGTCACCTGGCAACCCGATCACAACGATTCTAGCCATTAGTACCCCCTTTTGGCTCGGTTTTAAAATCCGGCCTTCAACAGGCCCTCGCGGTATATGTCTTTCTGCCACTGCTCCCGCACCGGAAGCACCGCCAGCCACTTTTCGAGATCAAAGTAGGGATTGAGCTCTTGGGCCTTGCGCCGATGCATCCGTGCTTTGGTCATATCGCCGGCCATTGCGTGACTTGCGGCAAGCAGTCGGCGGGCCGACGATGGGTCCTCCATGCGCTCGATATAGCCGATCGCCGCATCGAACCGGCCAAGGAAATAGCTGGCACCGGCGGCGATCCAGAAGTAGTCGTCGGGGCAGATCGGGTTAAGCGCCATCGCCTTGGCGATCTTCGCCAGGCCTTCAGCGGGCTTGGAAGCGTGGACCAGAGCGTCGGCATATCCGCATACGGCATCGGCCAGGTGCGGGCTCAACCGCTCTGCCTGGTCGAAGGCATCAAGGCTCCCATCCACGTCGCCGATATAGAGCTTCGACAAGGCAAGTTCCCGGTGGGCCGACGCCAGTTCCGGCTCCAGGCTGACCGCCCTTTGTGCCGTGTGCTCGGCCTGACGGAGCAATTCACCGTCGCCCCTCGCCGTCAAAACCCATTCCCAGGAATAGGTGCGAGATAGGCCGGCAAGGGCCGGGGCAAAGTCGCTGCGCATCTTGAGCGTCTCCCTAAACGCGTTTCGGGCACGGCGCACATCAGGAAGCGTGAACTTGTTGAGGTGTTGTGAGCTCGCCAGATAAGACCGATAGACCTCCGGCTGGGCTCGGTAATCGGCAAGTATGGTTTCGCTACGCCGAAGATGATTGCTGATCGCTGCAACGACCATCTGCGCGACCTGCTTGCGATGCGAAACGAGCAGGTTCGGGTCGAGATGGAACCGCTCTGCCCATAGCAGGCTGTCGGACGGCAGAAAGATCATCTGAACGAAAAGGCCGTCCGGCCCCATCCTCGTGTCGATGACGTAGGAAATCGCATGCGTTTCGAGTTGGGAAACTTTGTCCGGATGGCTGCGGATTCGCTCGGCTGTATAAGGAGCGACCACCGCGACCGTTCTCAGCGAACAAAGGCTGATGGTAATGTCTTCCAGCAGAGCACGCGCGGGGTAGGATGCACCGTCGTCGATACCGGGCGGTGCAAGGAGAACAAGCCGGGGAAGTTCGGACGTGAACTGGGTTGGCGAGATCGTGATATCCGTAGAGGCCGCAAGATCAGTGCAGCGAGGCAATGCAGCCAGGCGATGAGTGGTGCCGCCCTCGCGACGGTGTGTTTCCATCAGCACTTCCTGGACCGCCACATCATCCGGATGTCGCTCCAGAAGCTGTTTTGCAACCTCCTTGACCAGGATCAAATCCGGCCGCTCGGTCGCTGTGGCGCTCACCCTGAAGAATAGGTCCCTAAACGTGTTCCAGTGGCGTTCTCTTTGCTTCTCCACCCATAACTTTAGTGCGGAGGGCAGATCGACCCCGTCGAGGAAACGCAGGGTCAGCAGTTTGGAAGCGGAACGGAGATGTTCGACAGGGTCGAGATCAGCCGAAAAGAGTAAAAAATCGACATCAGACGGCACGCTTGTCAGATTGACGGTCGAGGCGGAGAATTCCAGTGGCAGGCGCCGACCGCTGGCTGCATATTTGCGCACCCTTTCGATCATCTTGCGGAAGTTGATTTTGGCCGTCTCCTGGTCCCCGCTCCAAAGTAGTCGCGCCAGGTGCTCGCGCGGCAGTTCCCCCTCCTGCTCCGCCATCATATAGACAAGAGCAAGCAGTGCCTTCTGAGGGAGGGGCAACCGCCCCTGTTCGTCGTCGGCAAGCCACAGGCCGCCGAAGGTCACCAACCGTAGCATGATGACATCCGCTAGCCGGTCACTCTTGGCTCTTCCGACTGAATTTCGGCAGCCTCCGGACTGCGGCTCAGGGACTTGACGAGCTGAAGGATGTTTTGGCGCAGTTTTGGGTTTCCGACATGCTGAAATGCGAGGTTGAACTCGATCCCTTCACGGCTCCCGACGAACCTTGTCACCGCATCGTCCTCCGTCACGTCCGACCGGTTGTCGCTGGAGAGATGACTGGCAGGACCATCGTCAAAAAAGAAGGTGACCGGTACATTCAGTATGGTGGAAATGTGCTGCAGCCGGCTGGCGCCGACGCGGTTGGTCCCCTTCTCGTATTTTTGAACTTGCTGGAAGGTGATCCCAAGATTTTCGCCAAGTGTTTCCTGGCTCATTTTGAGCATCGTGCGGCGCAGTCGGATGCGGCTCCCGACATAAACGTCAATGGGGTTCGGCTTCTTCTGGTCCATTACGAAAGGCCCTCCGTCTTCATCGAAGACTGATCCAATCGTGAAACTATTTCAACTAGTGCTCGAAAAAATA
>NZ_PVBN01000029.1 GCF_002968635.1 Neorhizobium alkalisoli
ATGACCTTTCCGTTATTTGATTTGGGTGGTTTACGGGCCTTGGTGACGGGATCGTCGCAGGGGATTGGGCTTGCGCTGGCGCGGGGGCTTGCGGCGCATGGTGCGTCGGTGGTTTTGAACGGCCGCGATCGTGGCAGGCTTTTGGCGGCGGCGGGTGATCTTCGGGATGAAGGCCATGGGGTTGTTTCGGTCTCGGATTTCGACGTGACGGATGGGGAGGCGGTGAAGCGCGGGGTGGATGCGATCGAGCGGGATATCGGGGCGATCGACATCCTGATCAACAATGCCGGCATGCAGTTCCGCACCCCGCTCGAGGAGTTTCCGGCCGACCGCTGGGAACAGCTTTTGAAGACCAATGTGTCGAGCGTCTTTTATGTCGGCCAGGCGGTGGCCCGCCACATGATCGGCCGCGGGCGCGGCAAGATCATCAACATCGCTTCGGTGCAGAGCGAGCTCGCCCGGCCCGGCATTGCGCCCTATACGGCGACCAAGGGGGCGGTGAAGAATTTGACGCGCGGCATGTGCGCCGACTGGGCCAAACACGGCCTGCAGGTGAATGCGATCGCGCCGGGTTACTTCAGGACGCCGCTGAACCAGGCGCTGGTCGACAGTGCGGAATTCTCCTCCTGGCTGGAGAAACGCACACCGGCGGCCCGCTGGGGCAATGTCGACGAACTGGTCGGGGCGGCGGTGTTTTTGTCCGGCAAGGCTTCCTCCTTCGTGAACGGGCACACGCTCTATGTCGACGGCGGCATTACCACCTGTCTTTGAGGACAAAGACAAAGACAAAAGACTTGGGCCGGCCGGCGGGGCGGACGGGAAAAAGCTGTGACCGGCATTAAAATCGGCCAGCCGATCGAGGCGATCGCCCGGGCATGGCCATGAGGCCTGCCGCCGCCCGGCAGGCCGGCCAATCCAGATCGCGAGCGCGATCATAACAGGAGGACACGATGAGCAAGCCCGAGATCCTGCTGATGGGGCCTTACCCGGACTGGGACCTTGTCGAACTTGAGGATCGCTATGTGGTCCGCAAGATCTTCGAGGCCGAAGACCGCGATGCGTTCGTCGCGCAGCATGCGGGTGCCATCCGGGCGATCGCCACGCGCGGCGAGCTCGGCGCCTCGGCGGCCCTGATCGAAAAACTTCCCAGCCTCGAAGTCATCTCGGTCTACGGCGTCGGTTACGACGCGGTCGATCTCGATGCCTGCCGCAAGCGGGGCGTGCGGGTCACCAATACGCCTGATGTGCTGACCAACGACGTGGCCGATCTCGGTATCGCGATGATGCTGGTCCAATCGCGCGGCATGATCGGCGCCGAGCGCTGGGTCAGGGACGGCAGCTGGATGGCCAACGGCCTTTATCCACTGAAGCGCCGCGTCTGGGGCAGAAGAGCCGGGGTGCTCGGGCTTGGCCGCATCGGCTTTGAGGTGGCAAAACGCCTGGGCGGCTTCGACATGGAGATCGCCTATAGCGACATCGAGGCAAAATCCTACGCGCAGGGCATGACCTTCATCGCCGATCCCGTCGAACTGGCCCGGCATTCGGACTTCCTGTTCGTGACGCTCGCCGCATCGGCGGCGACCCGGCACATCGTCTCCAGGGCGGTCATCGAAGCGCTCGGTCCCGAAGGCATGCTGATCAACATCTCGCGTGCGTCCAATATCGATGAAGAGGCCCTGCTCGAGGCACTGGAAAGCGGTGCCTTGGGATCGGCGGCGCTCGATGTGTTCGAAAAAGAGCCCAATCTCGATCCGCGCTTCCTGGCGCTCGACAATGTGCTGGTGCAGCCGCATCACGCATCCGGCACGATCGAGACCCGCAAGGCGATGGGCAAGCTGGTGCGCGACAATCTCGCCGCCCACTTTGCCGGCGCCGCCCTGCTTACTCCCGTTATCTGAAGCGCGTTGCGCTTCAGATCTTTGTTTTGGCGCATGCCGTAATCGCAAAACCGTCTTAACACTTTTGCGCGGCCTGCCTTGAGAGGATAGGACCCATGAAAGCCGTCGTCATTCACGCCGCCAGGGATCTGCGCATCGAGGAAAGACAGGTCGACAGCCTCGGCCCCGGACAGGTGGAGGTGGCGATCGAGGCCGGCGGCATCTGCGGCTCGGACCTGCATTACTACAATCATGGCGGCTTCGGCACGATCCGCATCCGCGAGCCGATGATCCTCGGCCACGAGGTGGCCGGCACCGTCAAGGCGCTGGGAGAGGGGGTCTCCCGGCTTGCGGTGGGCGACCGGGTGGCGGTCTCGCCGAGCCGCCCCTGCAGTCAGTGCGACTATTGCCTGAAGGGGCAGCAGAACCATTGCCTGAACATGCGGTTTTATGGCTCGGCAATGCCGATGCCGCATATCCAGGGTGCGTTTTGCCAGCGGCTGGTGGCCGAGCAATGGCAGTGCCACAGGATAGCGGAGGGCGTGTCGATCAACGAGGCGGCGATGGCCGAACCGTTTGCGGTGACGCTGCATGCGATTGCGCGTGCCGGGGCGCTGACGGGCAAGCGGGTTCTCGTCACCGGCTGCGGCCCGATCGGGGCGCTTGCGATCATCGCCGCCAGAGCCCACGGTGCGCGTGAGATCGTGGCCACCGACGTCATGGATGCCGTCCTTGAAAAGGCGCTTTCGATCGGCGCCGACCGGGTCATCAACGTCGCCAGCCACCCGGAGCAGCTGTCGGCCTATTCGGCCAACAAGGGATATTTCGACGTCCAGTTCGAGGCGTCCGGCAATGAACGGGCCGTGCGATCGGGCCTGGAGGTGCTCAAACCCCGCTCCGTGCTGGTCCAGCTCGGGCTCGGCGGCGATGTCGCCATCCCCCAGAACCTGGTGGTCGCCAAGGAAATCGAGATGAAGGGCACCTTCCGCTTCCACGAGGAGTTCGGCCTCGCCGTCGACCTCATCAACACCCGCCGCGTCGACCTCAAACCGCTGCTCACCGCAACCTTCCCCCTCCAGGACGCCGTCACAGCCTTCAACCTCGCAGCAGACAGAACTCAGTCAATGAAAGTCCAAATTACCTTCTAGACA
>NZ_PVBN01000002.1 GCF_002968635.1 Neorhizobium alkalisoli
CCGAACGGCAGTTCTCACCGGCCACAACCGCCGCCACAACACGCTCGCGAAGATCATTCGAAAGAGCTCGTGTCATCAGATGCTGGCCTCCGCCCAGCCAGCACCTTGAATCACAAAACCGGCCCACAGGGAATCCCATCAGATTCAGTCAAGCGATGAAACGCTCTAGTTGCCAAGCTCGCCGATGATCTTCTCGGCGTTTGCGGCGAGCACTCCATTGTCTTCCATCTGTCCGGAATGCGGCTTCAGCGGCAGCCCTTCGTAGCGCGGTATGATGTGGAAATGCAGGTGGTAGACGGTCTGGCCGGATGCCGGCTCGTTGAACTGGATCACCGTGACGCCGTCAGCCTCGAAAGCTTCCTTGGCGGCCTTGGCAAGTTTCTGAACGATCGGGATCAGCTTCGAAAGCACTGTCGGATCGGCGTCCAGGATGTTGCGGGACGGGGTTTTGGGGATGACCAGCAGGTGACCCGGTGACTGCGGCATCACGTCCATGAAGGCCAGGGTGTCGTCATCCTCATAAATCCGGTGACAGGGAATTTCGCCGCGCAGGATCTTCGCGAAGATGTTGTTGGTGTCGTAGATCTGGCCGCTCATCTCGGGTCCTCTCCTTGTGTTCTCGTCAATCTTCCTGCTGGCGCTCGCCTTTGCGGAACGGGCTGTGCTCGGACAGATATTCGTTCATATATTCCACCTCGTGTCGCTCCCGCTCCAGATAGTCGGCAACCGCGCGGCGAAGCCCTGGATGGGCGATATAGTGCATGGAATGGGTGGTGACAGGCAGATAGCCGCGTGCCAGCTTGTGCTCCCCTTGCGCGCCGGCCTCGACCCGTTTGAGGCCCCTGGCCAGCGCGAAGTCGATCGCCTGATGATAGCAGACCTCGAAATGCAGGAAGGGATGGTCCTCGATGCAGCCCCAATGCCGGCCGTAGAGTGCGTCCCCGCCGATTAAGTTGATTGCGCCTGCGATGTATTTTCCGTCGCGTTTCGCCATCACCAGCAGGATGTCTTCCGGCATGCGCTCGCCGACCAGAGAATAGAATGAGCGGGTCAGATACGGCTGCCCCCATTTGCGGCTTCCCGTGTCCATATAGAAGTGGAAGAACTGGTCCCAGATATCTTCGGTCAGATCTCGGCCGGTCAGCCAGTCGATCGAAATGCCGTTGTCTAGCGCGGCGCGCCGCTCTTTCCTCAACGCCTTGCGTTTGCGCGAGGCAAGCGTTTCCAGGAACTCCTCGTGATCGGCATAACCTTCGTTGATGAAGTGGAATTGCTTGTCGGTCCTGTGCAGATAGTCGGCATCCTCGAAGGCGGCGAGCTGGTTCTCCGGAATGAAGGTGACATGCGCGGACGAAATTCCAAGCTGGCGTGTCACCTCCTGGAGACCGGCGGCCAGTGTCAGTTCGATTGCTTCCCTGTCGTAACCGGCCGAAACAAGCAGCCGCGGCCCGGTCGCCGGGGTGAAGGGCACGGCGCACTGCAGCTTCGGATAATACCGGCCCCCCGCCCGCTCGAATGCGTCCGCCCAGCCATGGTCGAAGACATATTCGCCCTGGCTATGGCTTTTGAGATATCCGGGAACCGCGCCGATCAGGGCGCCCTTGTCGTCCTCGAGCAGCAGGTGATGACCGTGCCAGCCGGTTCTGGCCGTAGCCGAGCCGGATTCTTCCAGCGAAGACAGGAAGGCATGCGAGAGGAATGGATTGTAGGGCGTTTCGAAAGGCGAGGTTCTGGAACTACCCGAAAGGCGCGACCAGCTTTCGGGGCTGATCGCGCAGAAGGACTTTTCGATGCGGATGGTGAGATTGCCGGTCATATTCTTAAATTAAGCGGCGGGAACCTCCCGCGGGTCAAAACCTTCAAACGTCATCTGGTCTGCATATTTATAGGTATGTTCGCGGCCGTTTACATCCCTCACGGTCCAGGTGATGACCGGAATTCCGCTTTGTCTCTGGGCGGTGATGAAGGTGTTTGGCAAGTGGGGGTAGTGGTAGGAGATGAAGTCGAGGCCGAGCTGCATGGCGTCGTCGTGCCGGAAGAACTCCTCCGGCTTGTCGCCCATGGCGGTCAGGCCGAGCGGATAGGGTGATCCGGCCTTCTTTAGGTCGCGCAGAATGTGATGATCGAAGCTCATCAGTGCCACCTTGCCCTGGTAGCCTTCCAGAATCTCCAGCACCGCCTCTGCAAAGCCGTCGTCCTCGCCTTCGCCGTCGCGGCCCTTGATCTCGATCACCAGCGGCACTCTGCCGGCCACCAGATCGAGCATTCGTTTCAGTGTCGGAATTTTGTCCTTCGTGCCGCCGACGGAAAGCATCCCGAGTTCGGCCGATGTCCGTTCCCGCACGTCGCCCTTGATGCCGCAGAGGCGTTCCAGGTCGTGATCGTGAAAGATCACCGGCACGCTGTCGGCGGCGAGCTGAACGTCGCATTCGATCGCGAAGCCGGCTTCGGCGGCACGATCGAAGGCGGAAAGCGTATTCTCCCAGACCTGTTGGTTCATGTCATGATAGCCGCGATGGGCGACGGGAAGGTCCTTGATCCAGGATACGGCGGTCATGCTTCGATCTCGATGATGGCGTCGACTTCGACGGCGGCGTTCAAGGGCAGGGAGGCCATGCCGACGGCTGCGCGGGCATGTTTGCCTGCGTCGCCCAGAACGTTGGCGATCAGGTTGGAGGCGCCGTTCATGACGAGGTGCTGTTCCACGAAATCCGGGGTGGAGGCGATGAAACCGTTGAGCTTGAGAATGCGGCGGATTCTGCCGAGCTCGCCGCCGAGTGCCGCCTTCGCCTGGGCGAGAATGTTGATGGCGCAGAGTTCGGCGGCCCGCTGCGCGGCAGGTACGTCCACGTCGCGACCGACGAGACCCGTCACCGCCACTTTGCCGCCCTCGAGCGGCAACTGGCCCGAAAGATAGAGCGTATTGCCGCTGATGGTGTAGGGTACATAGTTGGCGGCGGGTGCTGCTGCGACCGGAAGAGTGATCCCCAGTTCCTTCAGGCGCGCTTCGATGGCTTCGGTCATTTTCGACTCCCGTTTTGTTGTAAATTCTTCAAAAATCCTGCATCTAGGCCTTAGCTTGGTCAGATGGCGTTCTTATAACACCGCCGACTGAGTCCAATAGGAGATTATGAATGTTGCGCATGAGCCTAAGGGTGATCCTTGCCGGCGGCGTCAGCCTTTTGGCCTGCGTCTCCGCGGACGCCAACAGCGATAGCGCCTCCCGTGCATTGGTGCCGCACCGCGCAATTTACGACCTGAAGCTCAAGGACGCCTCCGAACGTTCCGGTATCGAAGGCATGGTTGGCCGCATGGTCTACGAGTTCACCGGCTCGGCCTGCACCGGGTTCTCGACCAGTTTCCGGCTCGTCACCAAGATCAATACGGGCGAGGAGACGCGTCTCAGCGACCAGCAGACCACGACCTTCGAGGACATGGCCGCCCGCCAGTTCCATTTCGAGACCAAGTCCTTCACCGACGAGCAGCTCGACAAGCAGATCAGCGGCGATGCGAGCATGGCGGAAAACGGCGTGAAGGTGGAAATCACCCAGCCGGACGGTCGTGAAGTCGATCTGCCCGCGAGCGTTTTTCCGACCGGCCATATGCTGGACGTCATCCAGAATGCCAAGGACGGCAAGAATTTCTTCGAAGCACGCGTCTTCGACGGCTCCGAGGACGGCGATAAGGCGCTGCTCACGACGACCGTCATCGGCAAGCGGCAGGAGCCGGAAAAAGACGATGTCGACGCCGACAAAGCCGGCGAATTTTCCCGGGCGCCGTTCTGGCCGGTAACGATCGCCTATTTCAACGAGGCTGCCCAGGGCGATCCGACACCCGTCTACAATATGTCGTTCAAGCTCTATGAAAACGGCGTCACCCGCGACCTGACCATGGATTATGGCGACTTCGTTCTTTCGGGCAGCCTCACCAAACTGGAACTGCTGAAACAGCAGCAGGATCCGTGCCCGGCCCCGGCCAAGTGATCCGGTCCTATCGTTGCGGCCCGGCCCGGCGATGATCCGAGCTTTTTTGCCGATACCCTTGCTTTTCCGATAAATCGCATGTATGGGCACCGGCATTCCACACGTAAGGCATGGGATCGTCCGGGAGAAATCCGGGCTTTTCCGCCGGTGGCATTCCTGAAGGGTTTGCTGTTCGCCTTGCGGAGGTTCAACCGGAAAAGGAGAAAAAGGCATGGCATTGCCTGATTTCAGCATGCGCCAGCTTCTGGAAGCTGGCGTTCACTTCGGACACCAGACCCATCGCTGGAACCCGAAGATGAAGCCGTATATTTTCGGCGATCGTAACAACATCCACATCATCGACCTGGCTCAGACCGTTCCGATGCTGTCGCGCGCCCTGCAGGTCGTGTCCGACACCGTCGCTCGCGGCGGCCGCGTCCTGTTCGTCGGCACCAAGCGCCAGGCTTCGGAACTCATCGCCGATTCCGCCAAGCGTTCGGCTCAGTATTACGTCAACTCCCGTTGGCTCGGCGGCATGATGACGAACTGGAAGACCATCTCGAACTCGATCCAGCGCCTGCGCAAGCTCGACGAGATCCTCGGTTCGGAAGCTTCGGGCTTCACGAAGAAGGAGCGCCTGAACCTCGAGCGCGAACGCGAGAAGCTCGAAAAGGCTCTCGGCGGTATCCGCGACATGGGCGGCGTTCCGGATCTGATGTTCATCATCGACACCAACAAGGAAAAGATCGCCATCGACGAAGCGAAGCGCCTGGGCATCCCGGTCGTCGCCATCATCGATAGCAACTGCGATCCGGACCTCATCGACTATCCGATCCCGGGCAATGACGACGCTTCGCGTGCCGTCGCTCTTTACTGCGACCTGATCGCTCGCGCCGCCATCGACGGTATCGCCCGTCAGCAGGGCGCCTCGGGCCGCGACATCGGCGCATCCGCCGAAGCTCCGGTCGAGCCCGCCCTCGAAGGCGAAGCCGAAGCTTAAGGCCTGTTTGGAGCGGCGCCTGCCGCTCCGCTTTACGAGTTCGACCGAGGCCAGAGATACCGCTATCCCTGGCCTCAGTTGTTTAAGATTAAGACGATGGTCTCCGCCGGCCTTGCGCCAATCGTCGAGACGATCTCTGTCGTGATGTCCTTCATCACGCTGTCATACTTCCGGGTACATTCGTCCCAAACTTTGGTGTCGCCGACGGTTTTCCGGCAATACCCAACTTAAACCGACAAGAGGCATGAAAATGGCTGAAATCACCGCTGCATTGGTCAAGGAACTGCGCGAAAAGTCCGGCGCAGGCATGATGGACTGCAAAAAGGCGCTCGCTGAAACCAACGGCGATATCGAAGCGGCGATCGACTGGCTGCGCGCCAAGGGCATTGCCAAGGCCGACAAGAAGTCCGGCCGTACCGCTGCCGAAGGCCTGATCGGTGTTGCCAGCGCCGGCACCAAGGCAGTCGTCGTCGAAATCAACTCCGAAACCGACTTCGTGGCCCGCAACGATGCCTTCCAGACCATGGTTCGCAGTGTTGCCGACGTAGCACTCGGCACCAACGGTGCCGTCGATGCCGTCGGCGCGGCGACCGTTCCGGCGACCGGCAAGTCGGTCACCGACACCATCAAGGACGCGGTTGCCACGATCGGCGAAAACATGAGCCTGCGCCGTTCGGCACTGCTCTCGGTCGAGGACGGCGTTGTCGCGACCTATATCCACAATGCTGCTGCCGATCGCGTCGGCAAGCTCGGCGTTCTGGTCGCCCTGAAGTCGACCGGCAACAAGGACGCGCTGAACGCAATTGGCCGTCAGGTTGCCATGCACATCGCAGCGACCAATCCGCTGGCGATCCGTCCGGAGGAAGTCGATGCCGCTGTAGCCGAGCGCGAGCGGAACGTCTTCATCGAGCAGTCCCGCGCCTCCGGCAAGCCGGATGCGATCATCGAGAAGATGGTCGAAGGCCGCATGCGCAAGTTCTTTGAGGAAGTTGCTCTCCTCTCCCAGGCTTTCGTCATCAATCCGGACCTCACCGTCGGTGCTGCCGTGAAGGCTGCCGAAAAGGAAGTCGGCGCTCCGATCGAAGTAACGGGCATGGCCCGCTTGCTGCTCGGTGAAGGCGTCGAAAAGGAAGAGACGGATTTTGCGGCCGAGGTCGCGGCGGTCGCCAAGGGCTGACATCCGCTGATAGGGCTTCGGGAAGTGCGCTGCGCCTACCGGAGCATCGGGAAAACAAGGGGATAGAGTCGCTTATCAATTCTGTGAAAAGATGAGCGGCCGTCTCTAAAGCGATTAAAAACGGAAGGGCACCGGGTGACAAGCCGGTGCCCTTCGTGTATCCGCAAGCCGTTTGTGTCCTCCGCAGGCAATTTTGATTTCAAGGAGCCTTCATGTCGCCCAAGCCAATCTATAAGCGCGTATTGCTTAAGGCCTCCGGAGAAGCCCTTATGGGCAGCCAAGGGTTCGGGATCGATGTCAATGTCGCCGACCGCATCGCTTCGGATATTGCCGAAGCCTGCGCCATCGGCGTCGAGGTTGGTGTGGTCGTCGGCGGCGGCAACATCTTTCGCGGGGTCGCCGTGGCGTCAAAGGGTGGCGACCGGGTGACCGGCGACCACATGGGCATGCTGGCGACGATCATCAACGCTCTGGCGCTGGCAACATCGCTTCGCAAGCTGGATGTGGAGACCGTGGTCCTGTCGGCTATTTCGATGCCGGAAATTTGCGAGAGCTTCTCACAGCGGCGCGCGGTGCACCATATGGCTCAGGGCAGGGTGGTCATCTTTGCCGGCGGCACGGGGAACCCCTTCTTCACCACCGATTCGGCTGCGGCACTGCGCGCCGCCGAAATCGGCGCCGAGGCGATCTTCAAAGGCACGCAGGTCGACGGCATCTATTCGGCCGATCCGAAAAAGGATCCCGCCGCGACGCGTTTCGAGACATTGACCCATGGCGAGGTACTCGGCAAGGGATTGGCGGTGATGGACGTGGCGGCGGTCGCGCTCGCCCGCGAAAACTCTATCCCGATTATCGTGTTCTCGATCCATGAGAAGGGCGGTTTCGCTCAAATCTTGACCGGCGGCGGCCGTAAGACCATCGTAACGGACAATTGAGGCGCGGCGCTGAAAGCCGCCAGATAATGATACGGGAGTAGACGGATGAGTGGAGCAATCGATCTCAACGACATCAAGCGCCGCATGGACGGCGCCATTGCCGCTTTCAAGAGCGATATCGCATCGCTGCGGACCGGCCGAGCCTCGGCCAACATTCTCGATCCGGTGACGGTCGAAGCCTATGGCTCTCGCGTGCCGCTGAACCAGGTGGCCAACATCACCGTTCCGGAGCCGCGCATGCTGGGCGTGTCCATCTGGGACAAGTCGATGGTCAACGCCGTCGACCGCGCGATCCGCGAATCGCATCTCGGCCTCAACCCGATCGTTGACGGCCAGAACCTGCGCATCCCGCTTCCTGAACTTAACGAAGAGCGCCGCAAGTCTCTGGTCAAGGTTGCGCATGATTATGCTGAAAAAGCCAAGGTCGCGATCCGCCATGTACGTCGTGATGGCATGGACGGCCTGAAAAAGGCCGAAAAAGACGGCGTAATCGGTCAGGACGACAGCCGGTCGCAGTCGGAAAGGGTGCAGAAGATGACGGACGATACGATTTCCGAAGTCGACCGCTTGCTTGCCGACAAAGAAAAGGAAATCATGCAGGTCTAGCGCAGGCGCCTCTCCAGCCTGATCCTGGCCGCTAAAGGAACCGCATAAAATATGGCGAATCCCGAACTTGCGATTATTCCTCAACACGTTGCGATCATCATGGATGGCAACGGCCGCTGGGCAAACAAGCGTGGGCTTCCTCGTACGATCGGTCACAGCAAAGGCGTGGAGGCGGTTCGGGAAACTGTACGTGCCGCTGGTGAGGCGGGCGTCAAATACCTGACGCTTTTTGCGTTCTCTTCGGAAAACTGGAGCCGCCCCCATTCGGAGGTCAATGACCTCCTTGGCCTTCTCAGGCGCTTCATCCGCCGCGATCTGGCCGAACTTCACCGTGAGAACGTGCGCATCAGGGTGATTGGCGATCGCGATAACCTGCGGGGCGATATCCTGCCCTTGCTCGTGGAAGCCGAGGAGACGACGCGCCACAATACCGCGCTGACGCTGGTGATCGCTTTCAACTACGGGGCCAGAGACGAGATCGCCAGAGCCGTGGCAAAGCTCGCCCGTGATGTCGAATCGGGCGTTTTGAAAGCGTCGGACATCGACGCCGACATGATCAGCCAGAACCTCGATACCGTCGGCATTCCCGATCCCGACCTCATTATCCGCACAAGCGGTGAGGAACGGCTATCGAATTTTCTGCTGTGGCAGGCCGCCTATTCGGAGCTGGTCTTCCTGCCGGACTACTGGCCGGATTTCGATCGGAATCTGTTTTTTGACGCATTGAAGGTTTTTGCATCCCGCGATCGCCGTTTTGGCGGTCTGTCGAGCAAGGCAGCCGCGGTGGTTGGTTGATGAGCAATGAACTCAGGCTTCGGATCATCTCCGCCCTGATTCTGGCGGCGATCGTGCTGGGGGCAACCTGGACCGGCGGCTTTCCCTTTCGTCTCGTCGCCGCCGCCATGGCGGTTCTGATTTATTACGAGTGGTCGACGGTTACCCGGCTCGATGAGCGGGATTTTCACACCAATGCCTTCAGCTGGGTCGCCGTCCTGCTGATCGCCGTCAATATCGTCTTTGGAGAGAGGGATCTGGCGATCCCGCTGCTCGGCGGATCCGTCATCACCGCGATTCTCCTGGTTCTGTGGCGCAAAGGCAGCTGGTGGTCGCCCGGCGGCATTGTCTACGCGGGGCTGAGCGGCATCTCGCTTTCTGCCATCCGCGCCGACGACCAGGCCGGATTCGTGGCGACGATCTTTATTTTCGCCGTCGTCTGGGCGACCGACATCCTGGCCTATTTCGTCGGCCGTGCGCTCAAGGGTCCCAAGCTGGCGCCGAAGATATCACCCGGAAAAACGTGGTCCGGCGCGATCGGCGGCGCCGTTGCCGGTGTTGTTGCGAGTTCGGCGGTAACCTTGGCCGTCTTTTCGCGACTGTCCTTCTGGACGATCGCGATCGCGTTCGCGCTGTCGGTGGCGAGCCAGGTCGGGGATCTCTTCGAATCGTTCATCAAGCGCCGCTTCGGCGTCAAGGATTCCAGCCACCTCATTCCCGGCCACGGCGGCGTCATGGATCGGGTGGATGGCCTCGTTTTCGCCTGTTTCGCGGCGTTTCTGCTAACTCTTGTCTATACGGCCGCAACAGGCCATCTTGATATACCGGTGGCCGGTTTTCTTTTCGGGCTTTGAGAACTTGTCGCCGTCGCATTTGAAACGGAAACTTTGATGGCCATCCTCAGCTTCGTCACCGGCTATATCATCCCCTTCATTCTCGTCCTGTCGCTGCTCGTGTTCGTGCATGAGATGGGGCACTATCTGGTCGGACGTTGGTGCGGGATTAGATCGACCGCCTTCTCGGTAGGCTTCGGCCCCGAGCTCCTGGGCTTCACCGACCGCCATGGTACACGCTGGAAGATTTCAGCGATTCCTCTCGGCGGTTACGTCAAATTCTACGGCGACGAGGATGTTGCCAGCCTGCCGGACGCCAGCGGCCTCGTCGGCATGACGGAAGAGGAGAAGGCGCAGACGCTGGCCGGCGCGAAACTGTGGAAAAGGGCGGCGACGGTAGCGGCCGGGCCGATCGCCAATTTCCTGCTGGCGATCGCGATCTTCGCCGTATTGTTCAGCGTCTACGGCAAAGTGGTTGCCGATCCTGTCGTTGCCGAGGTTCAGCCCAACAGCGCGGCCCTGGCCGCCGGCGTTCAGCCCGGCGACCGGCTGGTGGCGCTGGACGGTGCACGCATCAGGACCTTTGACGACGTGCGGCGTTACGTTAGCATTCGTCCGGAAACACCGATTGTCGTAACGGTCGACCGCAGCGGCCAGGAAATCGATCTGCCGATGCTGCCGAAGCGTACCGAGATCACCGACCAGTTCGGCAACAAGGTCGAACTGGGGCTGATCGGCATCGTCACCAACGAAGAGCGGGGCAAATTCCGGGTCGAGACGTTCAGCCCGCTGCAGGCGGTGGCGGAAGGCGTCAAGGAGACGGGCCATATCGTCACGGGCACAGTCCGCTATATCGGGAATCTCGTGACGGGCCGCATGAGAGCCGATCAATTGGGGGGGCCTGTGCGCGTTGCGCAGGCTTCCGGTCAGATGGCGACGCTCGGCTTTGCCGCGGTCGTACAGCTTGCAGCCGTTCTGTCCGTTTCAATCGGTCTTCTCAACCTGATGCCGGTTCCAGTTTTGGACGGTGGACATCTCGTTTTCTATGCAATAGAGGCGGTACGTGGCAAACCGCTGGGAGCCGGTGCGCAAGAAATTGCCTTTCGCATCGGTCTCGCAATGGTGCTCAGCCTGATGGTCTTCGCGACCTTCAACGACATCAGCAATCTTATTGGCTGATGCCCTTAAAATCGTTGAAGGAAACTGTTTATTCACCATGTTTGCAACTCTTGCGTGGCCATTGGGTCACGCCTGAGAAGGAAGTAAATAGAAATTAACGCGATACCTTGCTTGTAGGGCAAAAGAAGGTAAAACGACACACGTGGCCGGAGTCGGGCTCCACCCGCCGAGGGACAACGGGAAAAGGTAAGAATTGAAATGAAGGCTGGTTCAAGGTTTTTGAACGCAGTGTCGGCGTTTGCGCTGTCTGCTAGTGTTGTTGCCTCGGGTGCAGGTGTGCTGGTACTTGCTTCCGCACTTTCCGCCGAAGCGGCGGTGATCCGGAGCGTCCAGGTTCGCGGTGCCCAGCGCACGGGGGAAGAAGCCGTTCGTTCCAATCTGACCATTCGTCCTGGTGTCAGCTTTTCGAACAATGATATCGACGAGTCTGTGCGCAAGCTTTATGCGACCGGGTATTTCTCGGATGTCCGCATCAGCGTTTCCGGCAGCGCGCTCGTCGTAACGGTCAACGAGAACCAGCTCGTCAATCAGGTGGTCTTCAACGGCAACCGCAAGATTACCGACGAAAAGCTGCAGGCGGTGGTTCAGACCCAGCCTCTGGGCCCGTACAGCGAAACCATGATCAATGCCGACATCGAGCGCCTGCGCGAAGCTTATCGCGCGATCGGCCGCAGCGATGTCGAGATCACGACGCAGACCGCACCGGTCGGACAGGGCCGTGTCAACCTGGCCTTTGTCGTCAACGAGGGCGATCGCACCAAGATCGCCGACATCAATTTCGTGGGCAACCAGGCCTACGGCGACGGTCGCTTGAAGTCCGTCATCATCACCAAGGAATCCAGCCCGCTGTCGTTCCTGACCCGCAAGGACGTCTACAGCGAGGACAAGCTGCGCGCCGACGAGGAAACGCTGCGCCAGTTCTATTACAATCACGGCTATCCCGATTTCCGCGTCATCTCTTCTGAAGCGGTTCTCGACGAGGCGAACAACAAGTACAACATCACCTTCACCGTAGAAGAAGGCCAGCGTTATGCTTACGGCGGCGTTGGCGTCGAATCGACGGTGGAAGGTGTTGGCAGTGAAGAGCTGCAGGGTCTGGTCGAGACGCGGGAAGGTCGTACCTATGACGCCCGCGAAGTCCAGAAGACCATGGAGGCGATCTCCAAGCGTGTCGCCGCGAAGGGGTATCCCTTTGCACGCGTGACGCCGCGTGGCGACCGCAACATGGAAACGCACACGATCGGCGTGACCTATCTCGTCGATCAGGGCGAGCGTGCCTATGTCGAGCGCATCGAGGTTCGGGGCAATACCCGCACCCGCGACTACGTCATCCGCCGCGAATTCGACTTCAGCGAAGGCGACGCATTCAATCAGGAAATGATTTCGCGCGCCAAGCGTCGTCTGGAAGCCCTTGGTTACTTCACCACGGTCAATATCTCGACCGCTCCGGGCAGCGCTCCGGACCGCGTGGTCGTCGTGGTTGATGTGGAAGACCAGTCGACCGGTTCGTTCGGTATCGGTGCCGGTTATTCCGCCGGCGGCGACGGGTTCATGCTGGAAGCCTCCATCGAGGAAAAGAACTTCCTTGGCCGTGGCCAGTTCATCCGCGTCGCGGTTGGCGGTGGTCTCGAAGAAGCTCGCAGCTACAACATCTCGTTCACGGAACCTTATTTTCTGGGTTACCGTCTCGCGGCAGGCTTCGATCTCTTCAAGAGCTCGACCTCTTCGAACGAATATTACGACTATGACGAGCAGGGCGTCACTTTGCGTGTGACGGCGCCGATCACCGAGGATCTGGCGACGACCTTCCGTTATACCTACAAGGAAATCGATTATAGCCCAGACGGCGATTGGGACGATGTCGGCGGCCCCGGTCCGGAAGATGACAATCTTTCCGCGCCCTATCGCGATCTTGTCGAAAAAGGCGATTTTGTTCAGTCGACGATTTCGCAGACGTTGACCTACAACACGCTCGACAATCAAACGCTGGCGCGCGAGGGGATCTATGCGACCCTTACGCATGAATATGCCGGTCTTGGCGGAGATTCTGAGTTCTACAAGATCTCGGGCCGTGCACGTTACTTCCATCTTCTCTCGACGGAAGCCGACCTCATTGGCTCCGTTGCCGTCGGCGCGGGTCATGTCGTGGGAACGGGTAGCGATCTGAACGTGTTCGATCAGTTCACCATCGGTGGCCGCCAGATCCGCGGCTTCGAGAATGACGGCATCGGTCCGCGTATGCCGAACGGCGATGCGCTGGGCGGCACGACCTACTTTACAGCCTCGGCTGAAATGTCCATGCCTATGCCGGTCTTCCCGGAAGACTTTGGTTTGCGGGCCGCTGTGTTTGCTGACGCCGGGACGCTTTACGGCAATGACGTAGGCAACAGTGCCGGTGCAGTCGGCACGGATATGTCCTGGCGCGCATCCGTGGGCGCCGGCGTGATGTGGGCTTCGCCGTTCGGCAACATTCGCTTCGACTATGCCATTCCGGTCGTCAAGGAAGACTTTGACGAGACCCAGGAATTCCGCTTCAGCATGGCGAACCAGTTCTGATCGTTTCCGCCCGTCTCGACGGGCGGAAATCTGTTCCGGAGCTCTGGCTTTATGGACCAAAACGAATTCTTTCCGCCCCATGATGGCGTGAGCCTGCGCGAGCTGGCCGCCCGTCTTGGGGCCGAACTGCTCGATGAGAGCGCCGGTGGTCGACTGATCCGGTCGATCGCACCGGTAGCCCGCGCTGGTGAGGGGCAGCTCAGCTATATTCTCTCTCGCAAGAGCCGTCATGAACTGGAAACATGTCAGGCCTCCGCCATTCTCTGCGATACGGCGATTAGACCGATTGTTCCGGACCACATTCCAGTTTTGCTTTCCAAGGCGCCTTTGACGGCCTTTGCGATGGCCGGTGCTATTCTGCACCCCATTGCGATGCGACCGGCGCCTGTCACATCCGCACCATCAGGTATTTCGCCTGCGGCCTATGTCGATCCGACGGCGATGCTCGAGCCGGGCGTCGAAGTCGAGCCCATGGCCGTGGTCGGCGCCCGCGCCGAAATCGGCAGCGGCACGCGGATCGGTGCGGGCAGCGTGATCGGCGCGGACGTCAAGATCGGCCGCGATTGTACGATCGCGGCGGGTGCCAGCGTTCTTGCGGCTCTGATCGGCAACGGTGTCATTATCCATAATGGCGCGCGTATCGGCCAGGATGGTTTCGGCAATGCGCCAGGCCCCAGGGGCATGCTGAAGCTCGTTCAGATCGGACGCGTCATTATTCAGGACAATGTAGAGATCGGTGCCAATACCACTGTCGATCGCGGCGCGATGGACGATACCGTCATCGGTGAGGGCACAAAGATCGACAATCAGGTGCAGATTGCGCATAACGTCCGCATTGGTCGGCATTGCGGCATTGCGGCTGGCGTTGGCATTGCTGGATCTGCGAAGATCGGCAATGGCGTGTTGATCGGTGGCGCGGCGGCAATCAACGGGCATATCACCATTGGTGACGGCGTCCAGCTCGCTGCGTTTAGCGGCGTGATCGGTTCGGTGCCTCCCGGCGTTGTCTATGGTGGCATTCCGGCGCGGCCGATGAAGGATTTCCTCCGCGAAATGGCGGATAAAATGGCACAGTCGGACGAGCGCGCAAAGCGCAAAGGAGAGAAGAAAAATGACTGATGAGACCAAGCCGATGCTCGGCGCGGCCGATATTCAGGAAATCATGAAGCTGTTGCCGCACCGCTATCCGTTTCTTCTGGTCGACAAGATCGTTGAGATCGACGGTGACAATTCCGCGATCGGCATCAAGAACGTGACCGCCAGCGAGCCGCATTTCACCGGCCATTTCCCCGATCGGCCGATTATGCCGGGCGTGCTCCTGGTCGAGGGCATGGCCCAGACGGCCGGTGCAATCTGTGCGCGCAAGGAAGGCGAGGGCGGCAATCTGGTGTATTTCATGACGATCGACAACGCCCGCTTCCGCAAGCCGGTGATACCGGGGGATCGGGTGGAATATCATGTCACGAAGCAGAAGCAGCGTGGCAATATCTGGAAGTTTCATTGCGACGCCAAGGTCGATGGCGCACTCGTCGCAGAGGCTGATATCGGCGCGATGATCGTGCGTAAGGACGCGGAATGAGCAAGATTGCTGCCAGCGCGCGGATACACCCCCTTGCTGTGGTCGAGGACGGCGCCGAGATCGGCGAGAATGTCGTTGTCGGCCCGTTTTCGCATGTGGGGTCGCGCGTGGTATTGAAGGATGGCGTCGAGCTGTCCTCGCACGCGGTAGTAGCCGGTAATACGCAGATCGGTCGCAATTGCCGCATTTTTCCGATGGCTGTGATTGGCGGCGTCTCGCAGAGCCTTCACGAGGCGGGAGAGGATTCCTCGCTCATCGTCGGCGACAATTGCACGATGCGCGAAGGCGTGACCATGAACTGCGGCACGGTCGGCGGCGGCGGCAAGACCGTGGTCGGCAGCAATTGCCTCTTCCTTGCCAATTCGCATGTGGCGCATGATTGTCAGCTCGGCAGCGACATCATCATGTCGAACAATGTCATGCTGGCTGGCCACGTCCATGTAGGGGACAAAGCAATCCTCGGCGGCGGCTGCGCCGTGCACCAGTTTACCCGCATCGGCCGCCAAGCTTTCATCGGGGGACTTTCGGCTGTCAACTACGACGTGATCCCATACGGAATGCTGAACGGCAATCCGGGGATCCTGGGCGGCCTGAACGTCGTAGGCATGACACGCTCGGGCGTGGAGCGCGCGACGATCCATACCGTACGCCGTGCCTACAAGCAGATCTTTGAAGGCGCAGGGAATGTCCGCAACAATGCAGCGGCAATCCGCGACGACTACGCCGATTGCAAGGAAGTGATGGAGATCCTCGATTTCATCGCTGCTGACAGCGAGCGCGCACTTTCTTCCCCCTTCCGCAGCAAGAGCTGATCGGCCATGCCGGGCCTCCCGAGCCTTGCGCCGAAGGGGCGACTGGCGATCATCGCGGGGAATGGATTTCTACCGACCTATCTTGCCGAGGCTGCACGGGGCGGCGGAGAAAACCCTTTCATCATCTCGCTCCGCAATGAGTCCGATCAGCGCTTCGATGATTTCGAAGCGGCTACGGCCAGCATTGCCGACATCAAAAGCTTCGAGAGGATCTTCAAGGAAAAGGGCATCGATCGGGTCGTGCTGTCCGGCGGTGTGACCCGAAGGCCCGACTGGCGAGATATCCGGCCGAACTGGAAGGTGCTGCGCAAGCTGCCACTCTTGCTCCGTACGCTGGTCTCCGGTGGAGATGATGCGCTGCTGCAGGTGGCAATCGGCATCATCGAAGCGCAGGGCTGCCGCGTCATAGGTGCCCATGAGGTTGCGCCAGGGCTTCTGGCCAGAACCGGCCGGCTCGGTGCCCATGCTCCTTCGCAGGACGATATTCGCGATATCGAAAAGGCGGCCGAGGCCGCGCGCAGACTGGGCGAACTCGATATCGGCCAGGGGGGCGTGAGTGTCGGCGGTCGCGTCGTGGCGCTTGAAGGCGTCGAGGGAACCGATCGCATGCTCGAGCGCGTTACCGCTCTGCGCGCAGAGGGGCGCATTTCGGCTCGTCGCAAGGGTGTCCTGGTGAAATTGTGCAAACCCCAGCAGGATATGCGCGCGGATCTTCCCACGATAGGTCCTTCCACCGTGGAGAATGCTGTGAAGGCAGGGCTTGCCGGGATCGCCGTGGAGGCCGGGCGGGCACTGGTGCTCGAAGAGCAGAAGATGGTTGCCGCTGCGGACGCTGCGGGTATCTTCGTCTGCGGCATCGACCTTGGTCTGCCGCAGGGAGGATTGTGATGGCGAAGAGCTTGAAGGTTGGCGTCGTCGCCGGTGAAGTCTCGGGCGACCTCCTGGGCGGCGATCTCATTGCGGCGCTGAACGCCGCCCATGAGGGACCCGTCGAATTGGTAGGCGTCGGTGGCGATGCGCTGGCGGCGCAGGGGCTTGCCTCGCTTTTCGATTTTTCCGAACTGTCGATCATGGGACTGACCCAGGTGCTTGCCCGCCTGCCGAACCTGATCAAGCGGATCACCCAGACCGCCAATGCGATCATTGCCGCCAAGCCGGACGTGCTTGTCATCATCGACAGTCCGGATTTCACCCATCGGGTTGCGAAGAAGGTTCGGGCAGCTCTGCCCGATCTGCCGGTCGTGGATTATGTCTGCCCGAGCGTCTGGGCCTGGAAGGAATACCGGGCAACCGCCATGCTTGCCTATGTAGACCATGTTCTGGCGGTTCTGCCGTTCGAGCCGGAAGCGATGAAGAGGCTCGGTGGGCCTGAAACCACTTTCGTCGGCCACCGCCTGACGGACGATCCGGCGCTGCTCCGCGTTCGGAGCATCCGCGCGGAACGCCCGGTGAAGTGGAAGGGAGAGGAAAAGACCATCCTGCTTCTGCCCGGTTCGCGCTCTGCCGAGATCAAGGCGCTTCTGCCGGTTTTTGGGGAAGCCGCGCGTGAATTCGTCTCCCGCAATGGCCCCGCGCGTTTCCTGTTGCCAACGGTGCCGCGACAGGAGGGACTGGTACGCGAGATTGCCGCGGCTTTGCCGATCAAGCCGGAGATCACCGTGGATGCGGATAGCAAGTGGACCGCCTTTACCGAAGCCGACGCCGCAATCGCCGCGTCGGGAACCGTGATCCTTGAGCTTGGCCTGTCGAACGTGCCGGTCGTGTCGGCCTACAAGGCCGATTGGCTGATCACCTTGATGTCGAAGCGCATCAGGATCTGGTCGGGCGCGCTGCCCAATCTGATCGCCGATTATCCGGTGGTCCCGGAATATATAAACGACGTCGTACGCCCGGGCAGTCTGTGCCGCTGGGCCGAACGCCTCTCCTCGGATACCGCCCAGCGGCAGGCGATGATGGAGGGTTTCGATCTGGCCTGGCAGCGCCTGCAGGTGCCGGTCCCACCCGGTGAAGCGGCGGCCGGCATCGTCCTCCAGGTTCTGGACACGAAAAAACCCGGTCATCGCTGACCGGGTTTTTTGTTTGCGCGGCGTTTGGATCAGCGCTTGGAGACCGGCACGTAGTCGCGCTGCGGTTCGCCGGTATAGAGCTGGCGCGGACGGCCGATGCGCTGCTCCGGATCTTCGATCATTTCGGCCCACTGGGCGATCCAGCCGACGGTGCGGGCGAGAGCGAAGAGCACCGTAAACATCGTGGTGGGGAAGCCCATCGCCTTCAGCGTGATGCCCGAATAGAAGTCGATATTCGGGTAAAGCTTCTTCTCGATGAAGTATTCGTCGGTGAGCGCGATGCGCTCCAGCTCCATGGCGACCTGCAGCAGCGGGTCGTCCTTGTGGCCGAGTTCGCCGAGAACCTCATGCGTCGTCTTCTGCATGATCTTGGCGCGCGGATCGTAGTTCTTGTAGACGCGGTGGCCGAAGCCCATCAGGCGGAACGGGTCGCTCTTGTCCTTGGCGCGGGCAATGTATTCCGGAATGCAGTCAACCGAGCCGATTTCCGTCAGCATGTTGAGCGCTGCCTCGTTGGCACCGCCATGCGCCGGACCCCAGAGGCAGGCAATGCCGGCCGCGATGCAGGCGAACGGATTGGCGCCGGAGGAGCCGGCGAGGCGGACCGTCGAGGTCGATGCATTCTGCTCGTGATCGGCGTGCAGGATGAAGATGCGGTCCATGGCGCGCGAAAGCACCGGGTTGACCACATATTCCTCGCAGGGCACGGCAAAACACATGCGCAGGAAGTTGGACGCATAATCCAGATTGTTCTGAGGATAAACGAACGGCTGACCGATGTGGTATTTATAGGCCATCGCAGCGAGCGTCGGCATCTTGGCGATCATCCGCAGGCTGGCGACCATGCGCTGGTGCGGATCGGTGATATCCGTGGAGTCGTGATAGAAAGCCGAGAGCGCGCCAACACAGCCGCACATGACTGCCATCGGATGAGCGTCGCGGCGGAAGCCGGTAAAGAAGCGGCTCATCTGCTCATGGACCATCGTGTGATGGGTAACGCGGTAGTCGAAGTCCTTTTTCTGGGCAGCCGTCGGCAATTCGCCGTAAAGCAGCAGATAGCAGGTCTCCAGGAAGTCGCCATGCTCGGCGAGCTGCTCGATCGGATAACCGCGATGCAGAAGGATGCCCGCGTCGCCGTCGATATAGGTGATCTTGGACTCGCAGGATGCCGTGGAGGTGAAGCCCGGATCGTAAGTAAAGGCACCGGTCTGCTTGTAGAGCGAGCCGATGTCGATCACATCAGGACCGATCGAGCCAGACTTTACCGGCAGGTCGACGTGCTTGTCACCGAGTGCCATATTTGCGCTTTTACCCGTCATGCTGATCCTCCAACCTTTTGGCGGCGTGGCGCCTAAAAAGCGCCACAAGAATTAAGCGTCCAATGCCTTGCTATATGATCCGAAAGCTCATGCCAAGCAGTCCTTGGTAGCATTTTGTGCAGCGCGGCAGGATATGAGGCAGCCCTATATAATTGGGCATCCAACTTCCTAGTGCAACCCGACCGAGCTCTTTGGGATTGCTTAGCTTTTGCCGCCAGTTGACGGCGCGCGAGGAAACGCGCAGGTTGTATTATCGCTCAGTCGGGGCAAATTGGGTCGAGCGTTTCATGCCGGAAGACACAGCGTTTCCGAAGTTGGTGGGGAGCAGGGGGGCGATCTTCCGGCAGGCCCCCGCTTTGCCGGATGCGGGCGCATCCGGACCTCATGCCTTGGAACCCTTTTCGGAACTTCGCCCACGTCTGGAGAAACGCTCGGCGACGTATACCCGCAGCCATTCGCTGCTGCGCGGAATCCGCCGGCTGCACCTCAGTTTTCCCCGCATGTTGGAGGAGGAGGCAGCCCACGGACACGCCTTTCTTTTCGTCCCCGTCCTGGTCGGCGCCGGGGCCGCCGTCTGGTTCGCGCTGCCCGACACGCCGCCGTTCTGGCCTCTCTTCGTAGCCTTCCTCGTCTGCCTGATGCTGGCGGTCGCCACGCGTCATACCTCCGGCATCTTGCGTATCCTTCCTCCCGCTGCCGCACTTTTTCTTGGCGGGACGATGCTTGCTGAACTCGAGACCTGGCGCCGGGGTACCGTTGTTCTCGATTCCCCTGTGACGACCGAGTTGACCGGCGTGGTCGAAAGGCGGGAGGTCGATGCCCGCGGGCGATGGCGTTATATCGTACGCGTCGAGCGTACCTCCGGTCCTGAAATCCGGCGCCCGCCGGAGCGCGTGTCGCTGCTCGCGCGGGCGCGCCACGAGGCGGTGCAGACGTCAGATACGATTAGCGGCAGGGTCCGTTTGTCGCCTCCATCCGGACCGGCGCTTCCGGGCCTCAATGACTTCGCCTTCTCCTCCTATTTCGACGGGATCGGCGCCGTTGGTTTCTTTTACGGAGCTCCGAAAAGGGGCGGCGATCCAGGACTGCCGCATGGATGGCTTTCGGAAGCCGCGCGCCGCCTCTTCGATCTGCGCAGCATGATCGCCGGCCATATCCGCGCTACAGTGCCCGGCGACGCAGGCGCCTTCGCGGCGGCGATCGTCACCGACGAGCGGCGGGCGATTTCCGAGGAGACCGTCGAAGCGCTCAGGCTTTCCGGCCTTGCTCATATCGTCGCGATCTCCGGGCTCAATATGGCGCTTGCCGCGGGTATCTTTTTCGTCGGCGTGCGCACGGTGCTTTCGCTGTTCACGCCACTTGCCCAGGCTTTCCCGGTGAAGAAGCTTGCGGCTTTGGGCGCTCTCCTCATGGCGACCGCCTATTATCTTATTTCCGGCTTCGGCGTCTCCGCCGAGAGGGCCTATATCATGATGGCGGTGATGCTCGTCGCGGTCCTCTTCGACCGGCCGTCCATCAGCCTGCGCAATGTCGCGCTCTCCGCGTTGATCATTATCGCCGTATCTCCCTCGGAAATCCTCGGCCCCAGCTTCCAGATGTCCTTCGCAGCCACCGCTGCGCTGGTCGCCGGTTACGCGCTTTGGAAACATCGATCGGAAAAGCGTGATCCGGAGCGCCTGCCGTTCCGTCACCCTGTGATCATGCCGATGCTGGCCGTCTGGAATTTCACCGCCGGCATTTTTGTCACCTCATTGATTGGCGGAATCTCGACGGCGATTTTTTCAGTCGAGCATTTCCACCGCATCGCCACCTACGGCTTGGCTGCCAACCTCGCCGCCATGCCGGTCATTTCCTTCGTGGTCATGCCGTCGGGGTTGATCGGCATGCTGCTGATGCCCTTCGGGCTCGATGCGCCGTTCCTGAAGCTCATGGGTCTCGGCCTGGAAGCCGTGATCGCGATCGCCAGGCATGTCGCGGCCTGGGGCGGGGACGTGGGCATTGGCCGGCAGCATCCCTGGTTCCTCGTCGTCGCAACGGCGGGTTTCCTTCTGCTGACGCTGCTGAGAACCCGGTTGAGATATCTCGGCATTCCTCTTCTCGCAGCCGGATTGCTGCTGTCATGGCAGGAGCGGTCAAAACCTATTCCGGATATCCTGATCTCGGACGATGGAACCATGATTGCCCTGAAGGGTAGTCCCGGCATCGCCACCAATCGCAGCCGTCCTCCGGACTTTGTTTATGATCAATGGAAGCGGGCGCTTCTGCTTGGAGACCCGGTGAAACCGGAATTGCTGCCCGCGAAAGACAGGTCTCCGGCCGGAGACAAATTGCCGGAAAGCAAGACTGGAGGAAATCCGCTGGCTTCGAACAGCTCCGGCGAGCGCGACGAACTGACGAAGGACGAGGAAGAGACGGCAAGCCGCCAGATGAGGGAGGCACCTGTCGGGCGGTTCATCTGCGCGCCGCGAGCCTGGTGCGCATCAAAAACCGCCGAAGGCGTGATTGTCGTTCATGTGGAGGATGGCCGTTATGCCGGCACTGCCTGTGATGCTGCGCGCATCATCGTCGCTCCACGCGCCCGATTTGACCGCTGCCGTTCCGGAGCGCTGATGATCAACGGCAAAGCGCTCAGGACCGCGGGGGCGCTCGAATTGTTTCTGGACGGTTCCCCGGACATTCGCCGCTGGCGGCTTCACGCAGCGCTCCTTGGTGAGGAGCGCCCGTGGACCCGCCATCGCCATTACGACTGGCGACGTCAGATCTTCGATTCGTCCCTGCCGGAACCGCTCGGCAAGCTGGTCAGTGATAGCGGCGGATGAGGCCGACCAGCTTGCCCTGGATCTTGACCCGATCCGGCGGGAAGATGCGCGTTTCATAGGCCGGATTTGCTGCTTCGAGCGCGATCGATGCCCCACGGCGACGGAAGCGCTTGAGTGTCGCTTCCTCCTCGTCCACCAAGGCGACGATAATATCGCCCGGATTTGCCGTATTGCCGTTTCGGATGATCACGGTATCGCCGTCGAGAATGCCGGCCTCGATCATCGAATCGCCCTTGACCTCGAGCGCATAGTGCTCGCCGGATCCGAGCATCTCGGCGGGGACGGCAATATCATGCGTATTGTTCTGGATGGCAGAGATAGGAACACCGGCGGCGATCCGGCCCATCACGGGAACCGTGGTCGAA
The DNA here is from genome assembly GCF_002968635.1 of Neorhizobium alkalisoli. Classification (GTDB taxonomy): domain Bacteria; phylum Pseudomonadota; class Alphaproteobacteria; order Rhizobiales; family Rhizobiaceae; genus Neorhizobium; species Neorhizobium alkalisoli. The sequence goes on from NZ_PVBN01000002.1 coordinate 21,983, forward strand.
TTGGAGCTGTCGTCGTTGGCGGCTGGCTTCGCAGGGGCGGCGGCCGGTTGCGGCTTGCCAAGGCTGCCCTCGATGACGCTCGGCGAAAAGCCTCGGCGTGGCTGAAGGCTGGGCGCATAGGCTTCCGGCAACTTGATGACTTCCAGCGCGCGCGCCCTGTTCGGCAGGCGGCGAATGAAGCCGCGTTCCTCGAGCGCGGTGATCAGCCGGTGGATGCCCGACTTCGACGCGAGGTCGAGGGCATCTTTCATTTCGTCGAAGGAGGGCGGTACGCCGGATTCCTTCATGCGTTCGTGAATGAACAGAAGCAATTCCTGCTGTTTGCGCGTGAGCATCGTCGGCACCCTCAAGAGTCGGAAACAAATCAAGAACGAACACTATATGTTCCATATGTGTTCCGCAAGTCCCTAAATTTTCGTGAAGTATGATGATTTTTTCTTCATAGATGTCTGTAACATATCTGCTGCGTTACCACTTGCGCGCGGCGCGCCCGCTGCCATTTTAGCTTCGCGATTCTGAAATTCCTGGGGGCCCAGCTTGAACGCAAGATCGATCGATCATCTCGTACTGCCGGTGGCGGACCTTGCGTTCGCGCGTTCGCGGCTCACCGATCTCGGATTTACTGTTGCGCCGGATGCATTTCATCCTTTCGGCACCGCCAATGCTTGCGTGTTTTTCTCCGATGGCACCTATCTGGAGCCGCTGGCGATCGACAACCGCCGTCACGCGAGCGCTGCTGCGAAGCGGGGCAATGTCTTCACGGCACGCGATCTCGCTTTTCGAAAAGGCCGCAACAAGCAGGGATTTTCGGCCCTGGTCGTCGCGTCACAGGATGTTGCAGCCGATCATGCCCGCTTCAGGCTGCGCGGAATTTCCGCCGGTGACGTTCTGGAGTTTTCGCGCACGGTGACGATGCCCGACGGTTCTGAGACCGAGGCAAGTTTCCGGCTGGCGTTTGCGGGCGATGACCGGGCGCCCGATTTCTTCCTGTTCTCCGTTCAGCGCCTTGTTCCGCTGCCGTCCGACCGAGGCGAATTGGAGCGACATGCCAACACGGTTATCGGCCTGAGCGAGATCATCCTGTCCGCTCCGGCGCCGTCCGACTTCGCTCCTTTGGTCGAGGAAGTGCTGATGGCGCGAGGGGAGGCGGAGCCCGGTTTTCTGAAGCTGGCCGCCGCAAATGCTCGCATCCGGATCTTGGGAAATGAGGATCTGGAGGCGGAATTCGCGCTTCCGTCGGTCGCCGGTGCGGACGGTTTGCATGGCCGCGCGATCATCTTCAAGACGGCCGATCTTGCCGTGACAGAAATCATCCTTGCTGCTAATGACGTGGCATTCGTCCGCCGCGAGGGCCGCGTTCTGGTCTCGGCGGCCCCCGGCCAGGGTGTTTTGTTCGGCTTCGAGGAATAGATTTATGGAAGTTTCTGCCAATCCGCGCGTGCTAGTCGGCGAAGGGGACGGCCAGGTGGTTTTCGCGCAGGATGCGCGCCTGTCGCTGATCGCAGGTCCCTGCCAGATGGAAAGCCGCGACCACGCCTTCATGATCGCCGGCACGCTCAAGGAACTCTGCGGCAAGCTCGGCCTCGGCCTGGTCTACAAGTCGTCCTTCGACAAGGCAAACCGCACTTCGATTGCCGGCAAGCGCGGCATCGGGCTGGAAAACGCGATGGAGATCTTTGCCGATCTGAAGAAGGAATTCGGTTTCCCCGTCCTGACCGACATTCACACCGAAGAACAATGTGCGATGGTCGCCGGGACCGTGGACATCCTGCAGATCCCCGCCTTTCTCAGCCGTCAGACGGACCTCTTGATCGCCGCCGCCAGAACCGGCCGCGTCATCAACGTCAAGAAGGGCCAGTTCCTTGCCCCCTGGGACATGAAGAATGTGCTGGCCAAGTTCACCGCGAGTGGCAATCCGAATGTGCTGCTGTGCGAGCGCGGCGCGTCCTTCGGTTACAACACGCTTGTTTCGGACATGCGGTCGCTGCCGATCATGGCGGCCCTGGGCTCGCCGGTGGTGTTCGATGCCACGCATTCGGTCCAGCAGCCGGGCGGGCAGGGCGGTTCAAGCGGCGGCCAGCGGGAGTTCGTGGAAACGCTGGCGCGCGCCGCCGTTGCGGTCGGTGTTGCCGGGGTGTTTATCGAGACCCACGAGGATCCCGACAACGCCCCGTCCGACGGCCCCAACATGGTGCACCTGAAGGATATGCCGCGGCTGCTTGAAAAACTTCTCGCCTTCGATGCCATCGCAAAGGCGGCCTGAGAAGGTTCTCAGCCAGCCAGTCTCAAGCCCGTCTCTGGCCGGTGACTTCCGGCTGTCGCGGACGCCAGCTTGAAGCGGGATAGCAGGCGGTTGAGCTTGGCCGCCTCCTCGCCGAGTTCATGGCAGGCCGCGCTTGTCTCCTCCACCATCGCAGCGTTCTGCTGCGTCACCGTGTCCATACGGTTGATCGCCGTGTTGACCTCCTGGAGCGCCGTCGACTGCTCCGAGGAGGCACGCATGATCGAGCCGATGTGCTCGGTGACCTTGGCGACCTGGCCGTCGATGTCGCCCAGCGCCTCGCCCGTGCGGTTCACCAGCGAAACCCCGGCTGCCACCTGGTTCGCGGAGGTTTCGATCAACCGCTTGATTTCGTGGGCGAGGTTCGCCGAGCGCCCGGCGAGATCGCGGACTTCCTGCGCGACGACCGCAAAACCCTTGCCGGCCTCGCCGGCGCGGGCTGCCTCGACGCCGGCATTGAGGGCCAGCAGATTCGTCTGAAACGCGATCTCGTCGATCACGTTGATGATGCTGCTGATCTGGGCGGAGGAGGCCTCGATCTGTTCCATCGCCAGCACCGCCTCGCGCACGACGCCCGCAGAATGGGCCGCACCCTTCTGGGCGGCCGTCATCATGGTATTCGCCTCCTGCGCCCTCGCGGTCGCGTTTTTCATGGTGACGGTAATCTGATCGAGCGCCGAGGCTGCCTGCTCCAGCGAAGCCGCCTGATGCTCGGTGCGCTGCGCCAGGTCGTCGGTGCCGTTGGCGATCGCGCCGGAACCCGTCCGCACCGTCTCCGTCGCGCCGGAGATTTCCTGCATCACGGAATAAAGTGTCCGGATGCTGGAGTTGAATTCCTCCCGCAATTCCTCATAGGCCGCCTGGAACGGGTGGTTGATCTGCACGGTCAGGTCGCCGTGCGACAGGCGGGAGAGACCTTCCCGAAGATGTGAAATGACACCCTCTCTTTCGGCCTCTTCGTTCGCTTTGTCCTTCGCGAGCGCCAGGTCCCGTTCCGCCTGCGCCTGCCGATCGGCTTCCTGCCGCAGGCGGATATTGTCGCGCTCCTGCCCGGATTGGCGGAAGACGGTGACGGCATGCGCCATTTCGCCGATCTCGTCCTCGCGGCGGCTGAACGGCACCTCCCGGGAGTAATCGCCGCCTGCCAGCACCGTCATATAATCGCGCATGACAGAGAGGGGCACGATGGCGCGACGGCGAAAGAGATAGAGCCCGCCGACCAGAAGAAGCAGGGAGGTCGCAGCCGCGACAAGCGTGATCGAGGAAAGAAGCTTGGTCTGTTCGGTCGCATCCTTCTCCGCCTCTGCGAGGAAGACATTCGCCATCTCCACGAGTTCGTTGACCGCCGCCTCATGCACATGAAACTGCGTGGCAAGCTTTTCGAAGGCGGCGCCGATGACAGGCGTATTTCCAGCGAGGATTGCAGGCGACAGCTCGTCCTTCATCGTCTTCCAGAAGTCGTCGCCCTTCACAAGCACATCAGCGAGAAGCTTTTGCTTGAGGTCGGCGCTGAGTGCCGTTTCCTGCCAGTATTTTCGGCGGTCCTCGTAGGCCGGCTTCAGGACGGCCGCAACACGCTCGAGATTGGGTTTGGCGGCAGCCGGTCGCTGGACCGCTTCGAGCGCCAGCATATAGCTTTCCACCAGATAGAGAGGTGGCGGCAGGATATCGGCGACGAGGTCCTTGCCGTAGATGATCTGCCGGTACATCTCGCCGTTGACGCGAAGCTTGTTGAATGCGTGATTTTGAATGCCGATCGAAATGACAAGTCCAGTAGTGACCACCCCGGCAAAGATTGCCAGGCTACGCGCGATATTGAGTTTCATCGTTGCTCCCCCACAGAGCCCCTATGGACGGACCGTCCGTCCGCTTGAATGAAAATGCATTTTTCAAACTGCAATCGAGATGACGGGCGGCATTACGCGCCGCATGCCTTGCCGGCTTTTGCTTCTCACCTTCTGTTAACCATAAAACCCAATGGTTAATTCTGAGATAAGCTCGACTTTTGCCAGGCTGCCGCCCTTCAGTCGACCGCCTTCAAAGCCGTGACATATTCTTCCGATACCGCTCTTTCGCTCGGGGCCAGTCCGCGGATTGTATTTTGCACGTCTTCCATTAAGACAGGTTCCCACCAAACCACCACAGCAGGAAGAGCCATGACCGCCATCACCGATATCATCGCCCGTGAAATCCTCGACAGCCGCGGCAACCCCACCGTCGAAGTGGATGTCCATCTCGAAGATGGCTCGATGGGCCGCGCCGCCGTCCCCTCTGGCGCTTCTACCGGCGCGCATGAAGCGGTTGAGCTGCGCGATGGCGGAAAGCGTTATCACGGCAAGGGCGTCGAGAAGGCAGTTGAAGCCGTCAACACCGAAATCTTTGACGCGATCGGCGGATTCGATGCCGAGAGCCAGATCCATATCGACAAGACAATGATCGCCCTCGATGGCACGCCGAACAAGTCGCGCCTCGGCGCCAACGCCATCCTCGGCGTATCGCTCGCCGTCGCCAAGGCAGCGGCCGAAACGACCGGCTTGCCGCTCTATCGCTATGTCGGCGGCCCGAACGCGCACGTGCTTCCCGTACCGATGATGAACATCATCAACGGCGGCGCGCATGCCGACAACCCGATCGACTTCCAGGAATTCATGATCATGCCGGTCGGCGCCGATACCCTGCGCGATGCCGTGCGCATGGGTTCGGAAATCTTCCATGTTCTCAAGAAGGAGCTTGCGGCCCAGGGCCACAATACGAATGTCGGTGACGAAGGCGGCTTTGCGCCGGGCCTGAAAAGCGCTCCGGAAGCTCTCGATTTCATCATGAAGTCGGTCGAAAAGGCCGGTTACAGGCCGGGCGACGACGTCTGCCTCGCACTCGACTGCGCCTCGACGGAATTCTTCAAGAACGGCAAATACGAGATGGAAGGCGAAGGCCGCACGCTGGAGCCGGAAGCCATGGCGGATTACCTTGCCGAGCTTGCAGCAAAATACCCGATCATCTCGATCGAAGACGGCATGGCCGAAGACGATTGGGATGGCTGGAAGTACCTGACGGACAAGATCGGCTCCAGCGTCCAGCTCGTGGGCGACGATCTTTTCGTTACCAATTCCGCTCGCCTTCGCGACGGCATCAAGATGGGCGTGGCAAATTCCATCCTCGTGAAGGTCAATCAGATCGGCTCGCTGTCGGAAACGCTCGACGCGGTCGAAACGGCGCATAAGGCAAACTACACCGCCGTCATGTCGCATCGCTCCGGCGAGACGGAAGATTCGACCATTGCAGATCTTGCCGTCGCCACCAATTGCGGTCAGATCAAAACCGGCTCTCTTTCGCGCTCGGATCGCCTTGCCAAATACAACCAGCTTATCCGCATCGAGGAAATGCTGGGTCCGCAGGCGGCCTATGCCGGCCGCTCCGTCCTCAAGGTCTGAGCCTGCTCTTATTGTTTATTAGTGACTATGAAAGCCCGCGCCGAAAGCGCGGGCTTTTGCATCGAGGCATTGGAAACGATTGCTTAAGCAAGTTCTGCGAATTTTACCTTCTGTTCCGGATCGTTCGCGTGATCCGGCGAATGTGGCAAGGCGTTGAACGGCATGTGGACCAAGCATCATAAAAAAAGAAAATTTGGCCGCCTTGTTCTTCCTGCCATCACCATCGCCTTTCTTTCCTACTTCGGCTATCATTCGGTGCATGGCGATCTGGGGCTGATCGCCACGGAGGAATTCGAACGTCAGCGGCAGGCGCGCGCGGAGGAACTCGGCAAGCTGACCGCAAGACGTGAGGCACTCGAGCGGCAAGTGCGGCTGATGAGTGATGGTTCGCTGGAGAAGGATATGCTGGACGAGATCGCGCGTTATCAGCTCAATGTTTCGCGCCCTGACGAAATCGTCATCTTCGACAGCTACTTCTGAATTAACCAAAAATCAGTTAATTTTACCATTCGTCAATCTTTTCAAGGGGTTGTACGGAATGTGAGCCATGCATTTATGGCATTGCTGGGGCGCGGTTTCTTCCCTATGGTACGCCCCGAAACCAGAATGGGATTCCGGCGATGCAAGCCTCGGCGTCTGTTCCATTCTAAAACGCAGCACACAGGGAGGGATGAATGGCGCCGACTAAAACCGCGTCTGTATCCGGCCGCAAGCCCGCGGCAAGGTCTGCTACCAAAACCAGCTCCAAGCCAGCCAAAAAAGATTTCAACGGCGGCATTTTCGCCGAATTCAACAAGGACCAGGAGCTCACCGCTTATCGCGATATGCTGCTGATCCGCCGTTTCGAGGAAAAGGCCGGCCAGCTTTACGGCATGGGCTTCATCGGCGGTTTCTGTCACCTCTATATCGGCCAGGAAGCTGTCGTCGTCGGCATGCAGATGGCGCTGAAGGAAGGCGATCAGGTCATCACCGGTTATCGCGACCACGGGCACATGCTGGCGACCGGGATGAGCGCGCGCGGTGTCATGGCGGAACTGACGGGTCGTCGGGGTGGCTATTCCAAGGGGAAGGGCGGCTCCATGCACATGTTCTCCAAGGAAAAGCAGTTCTACGGCGGCCACGGCATCGTCGGCGCGCAGGTGTCGCTCGGCACCGGTCTCGCCTTCGCCAACAAATATCGCGGCAACGACAATGTCTCGACCGCCTATTTCGGCGACGGTGCGGCCAACCAGGGGCAGGTCTATGAAAGCTTCAACATGGCCAATCTGTGGAAGCTGCCGGTCGTCTACGTGATCGAGAACAACCGCTACGCCATGGGGACCTCCGTTGCCCGCGCCTCGGCCCAGACCGATTTCTCGCAGCGCGGCGCCTCCTTCGGCATTCCAGGCTTCCAGGTGGATGGCATGGACGTGCGCGCCGTCAAGGCTGCGGCGGATGAGGCAGTCGCCCATTGCCGTGCCGGCAAGGGTCCGATCATCTTGGAAATGCTGACCTACCGCTATCGCGGTCACTCGATGTCCGACCCGGCGAAATATCGCTCCAAGGACGAAGTGCAGAAGATGCGCTCCGAGCACGATCCGATCGAGCAGGTGCGCGCCCGCCTTCTCGAAAAGGGCTGGGCAACCGAGGACGAGCTGAAGGCGATCGACAAGGACGTGCGCGACATCGTCGCCGACTCGGCCGATTTCGCCCAGGCCGATCCGGAGCCGGATGTTTCCGAGCTCTACACCGACATTCTGCTCTGATCGAGGGGAGGGAACTTCATGCCTATCGACATCCTTATGCCCGCCCTTTCCCCGACCATGGAGGAAGGCACGCTCAGCAAGTGGCTGAAACAGGAAGGTGACAAGGTCACCTCCGGCGACGTGATCGCCGAAATCGAGACCGACAAGGCGACCATGGAAGTGGAAGCCGTCGATGAAGGCGTGATCGGCAAGCTGCTGGTTCCGGCCGGCACCGAAAACGTCAAGGTCAATACCAAGATCGCCGTGCTGCTCGCCGAAGGCGAAAGCGCCGATTCCATCGGTTCTTCCGCGCCGGCCGCGCCGAAGGCTGATGCGGACACGCCTGCTGCGACGTCCGATGCTGCCGGCGGCAAGGCTCGTCAATCGGCCGAAGAGCCGACGGCTGCATCTGACAGCAAGGTCCCGGCCCAGCCGAAGCTGGACGTCGCCTCCGATCCGGACATTCCGGCCGGCACCGAAATGGTGACGATGACGGTCCGTGAAGCGCTGCGCGACGCGATGGCCGAAGAAATGCGCCGCGACGAAGACGTCTTCGTGATGGGTGAAGAAGTCGCCGAATATCAGGGCGCCTACAAGATCACCCAAGGTCTCTTGCAGGAGTTCGGTCCGCGCCGCGTGGTTGACACGCCGATCACCGAACACGGTTTTGCCGGTGTCGGCGTCGGTGCGGCCATGGCCGGCCTGAAGCCGATCGTCGAGTTCATGACCTTCAACTTCGCCATGCAGGCGATCGACCACATCATCAACTCCGCCGCCAAGACGCTTTACATGTCCGGCGGCCAGATGGGCGCACCGATCGTCTTCCGCGGCCCGAACGGCGCGGCCGCCCGTGTCGCGGCCCAGCACAGCCAGGATTACGCCGCCTGGTACAGCCAGATACCGGGTCTCAAGGTGGTCATGCCCTACACGGCTGCCGACGCCAAGGGCCTGTTGAAGGCTGCTATCCGCGATCCGAACCCGGTTATCTTCCTGGAAAACGAAATCCTCTACGGCCATTCCTTCGAAGTGCCGAAGCTCGATGACTTCGTTCTGCCGATCGGCAAGGCGCGCATCCACAAGACCGGCAAGGACGTAACCATCGTCTCCTGGGGCATCGGCATGACCTACTCGGTCAAGGCGATTGCGGAACTGGAGAAGGAAGGCATCGACGTCGAGCTGATCGACCTCAGGACCATCCGGCCGATGGATCTGCCGACGGTCATCGAATCGGTCAAGAAGACCGGCCGCCTCGTTACCGTGGAAGAAGGTTATCCGCAGTCGTCCGTCGGTACCGAGATCGCCACCCGCGTCATGCAGCAGGCCTTCGATTATCTCGATGCGCCGATCCTGACGATCGCCGGCAAGGACGTTCCGATGCCTTACGCGGCGAACCTGGAAAAGCTCGCTCTGCCGAATGTCGGCGAAGTCGTCCAGGCGGTCAAAACCGTCTGCTACAAATAAGGGGAGGAGGTTCCGATGCCGATCAACATCACCATGCCTGCCCTTTCGCCGACCATGGAAGAGGGCAATCTTTCCAAATGGCTCGTCAAGGAAGGCGACAAGGTCAAGTCCGGCGATGTGATCGCCGAGATCGAAACCGACAAGGCGACCATGGAAGTGGAAGCCGTCGATGAAGGCACCGTTGCCAAGATCGTCGTGCCGGCCGGCACCGAGGCGGTCAAGGTCAACGCCCTGATCGCGATCCTCGCCGGCGAAGGCGAGGACGTATCGGCGGCTGCGTCGTCGGGCGGTGGGGCTGCTGCCCCGGCGCTGAGGGCCGAGGCTGCGCCTGCTCCCAAGGCGGAAGCGGTTCCGGCACAAAAAGCCTCCGAACCGGCTCCGGCCGCCGTTGCCGCTCCGGCACCGGCTGCTCCCGGCGCTCGCCCCTTCTCTTCACCGCTCGCCCGTCGTCTGGCCAAGGACGCCGGCCTCGACTTGTCGGCGGTTGCCGGCTCCGGTCCGCACGGCCGCGTCGTCAAGGCCGATATCGAAAAGGCTGTCGCTTCCGGTGGCGCAAAGGCCGCTCCGGCAGCAGCCCCGCAGGCAGCTCCCGCCGGTGCTCCAGCTCCGGCAATGGCCAAAGGTCCGTCGGATGAAGCCACGCTCAAGCTCTTCCCCGAGGGCTCCTACGAGCTTCTGCCGCATGACGGCATGCGCAAGACGATCGCCTCGCGCCTTACAGAGTCGACCCAGACGGTTCCGTCCTACACCATCTCGATGGATTGCGAGATCGACGCGCTTCTGAAGCTGCGCGCCGAGATCAACGCGTCGGCACCGGTGAAGAAGACCGAGAAGGGCGAAGTCCCGGCCTTCAAGCTGTCGGTCAACGACTTCATCATCAAGGCGATGGCGCTGGCACTGCGCGAAGTCCCGATGGCGAACGCCTCCTGGACCTCGACTGCCCGCGTCAAGCACAAGCACTCGGATGTCGGTGTTGCCGTATCGATCCCGGACGGCCTGATCACCCCGATCGTTCGCAAGGCGGAAACCAAGACGCTGTCCGTCATCTCCAACGAGGTGAAGGATCTCGCCAAGCGCGCCCGCGACAAGAAGTTGAAGCCGGAGGAATACCAGGGCGGCACGACATCCGTGTCGAACCTCGGCATGTTCGGCGTCTCCTCATTCACCTCGATCGTCAACCTGCCGCAGGCCTCGATCGTCTCGATCGGCGCCGGCGTCGAAAAGCCGGTTGTCAGGAGCGGCAAGATCGAGGTCGGCACGGTGATGACGGCAACCTTCGCCTTCGACCACCGCGTCATCGATGGCGCGCTCGGTGCCGAACTTGCTTCGGCCTTCAAGCGCTACATCGAAAACCCGATGGCGATGCTCGTCTGAGCTGGAGGGCGGCCTCGTGAAGACCGTTCTCTGCTTCGGCGATTCGCTCACCTGGGGTTACGACCCGGAAGCACCCGGCCGGCATGCCATTGAGGACCGCTGGCCGAGCGTTCTGGGTGCGGCGCTCGGCGATCAGGTGACAATCATTGCCGAAGGCCTGAACGGCCGCACGACCGGTTATGACGATCATCTCGCCGATTGCGACCGCAACGGCGTCAGAAATCTGCCGACCGTGCTGCATACCCATATGCCGCTCGATCTGGTGGTCGTCATGCTCGGCACCAACGACATGAAGCCGATGATCGCCGGCACCGCACATGCCGCGCGCGCCGGCGTTCAGCGGCTGGTGGCGCTGATCCGCCGGCACGACTATTCCTTCGAATACGAGGTGCCGGAGATCCTGATCGTTTCGCCGCCGCCGCTTTGCGAAACCGCCGACCCGGTGTTTTCGGCGATCTTCCGGGGCGGCATCGAGCAGTCCGCCATGCTCGCATCGCTATATCGCGATCTTGCGGACGATCTCGGTTGCGGCTTTTTCGACGCTGGATCGGTCGCGAAGACGACGCCGATCGACGGCGTACATCTGACTGCGGAAAATACCCGTGCCATCGGACGCGGCCTCGAGCCCATCGTCCGGATGATGCTTGGGCTTTAGAGAAAATTCCAGAGGCGGGTCGCGTCAGGCTGGCCGCCCAATGAAAAGGCAGGAAAGCAATGGCTCAGTCCTACGACGTCATCGTTATCGGCTCCGGTCCGGGAGGCTATATCGCCGCAATCCGCGCGAGCCAGCTCGGCATGAAAGTTGCTGTCGTCGAGCGCGAACATCTCGCCGGCATCTGCTCCAATTGGGGCTGCATCCCGACCAAGGCGCTGCTGCGCTCGGCCGATGTCATGCACACCGCGAGCCATGCCAAGGATTACGGCCTGACGCTCGAAGGCACGATCAAGCCGGACGTCAAGGCGATCGTCGCCCGTTCACGCGGCATCGCGCATCGCATGAACAACGGCGTCGGCTTCCTGTTCAAGAAGAACAAGGTCGATATCATCTGGGGCGAGGCTAAGGTCACCAAGCCCGGCGAGGTCGTCGTTTCCAAGCCGACCAAGAAGCCGGTCGAGCCGGTCGGCCCGGTGCCGAAGAATACGCTCGGTGAGGGCACCTATACCGCCAAGCACATCATCGTCGCCACCGGCGCCCGCCCTCGCGCGCTGCCAGGCATCGAGCCGGACGGCAAGCTGATCTGGACCTATTTCGAGGCGATGAAGCCCGAGGAGATGCCGAAGTCGCTGCTTGTCATGGGTTCTGGCGCGATCGGCATCGAGTTCGCAAGCTTCTACCGCACCATGGGCGTCGACGTCACCGTCGTCGAGATCATGAGCCAGGTGATGCCGGTCGAGGACGCGGAGATCTCCGCCGTCGCCAAGAAGCAGTTCGAGCGCCAGGGCATGAAGATCCATCTGGAGGCGAAAGTCGCCAAGGTGGAGAAGGGTGCAAACTCGATCACCGCCCATGTCGAGAAGAAGGACGGATCGGTCGAGAAGATCACCGCCGACCGGATGATCTCGGCCGTCGGCGTGCAGGCCAATGTCGAGGGTATCGGCCTTGAGGCGATCGGCGTGAAGACCGACCGAGGCTTCATCGTCATCGACGGCTACGGCAAGACCAACGTTCCGGGCATCTACGCGATCGGCGATGTCGCCGGCCCGCCGCTGCTCGCGCACAAGGCCGAACACGAAGCGGTCATCTGCGTCGAAAAGATTGCCGGCCTGCCGAACGTTCACCCGATGGACAAGCTGAAGATCCCGGGCTGCACCTATTGCAACCCGCAGGTCGCCTCTGTCGGTCTGACGGAAACCAGGGCGAAGGCCGAGGGCCGCGATATCCGCGTCGGCCGCTTCCCCTTCGTGGCCAACGGCAAGGCAATCGCGCTCGGCGAGGACCAGGGGCTGGTGAAAACCATCTTCGACAGGAAGACCGGCGAGCTCATCGGCGCGCATATGGTCGGTGCGGAAGTGACGGAACTCATTCAGGGCTTCGTTGTCGCCATGAACCTGGAGACGACGGAAGAGGAACTGATGCACACCATCTTCCCGCATCCGACGATTTCGGAAACGATGAAGGAAAGCGTGCTCGACGCCTATGGCCGGGCGCTGAACGCCTGATACTCAAGCATTGCGAACGGGCGGGCTACCGCCCATATCTTCTGAAACAACTTTGAACGGGGTAATATTATGGGTGTGGGTTGGTTGGCGGCGATCATTATCGGCGGCCTGGCGGGATGGCTTGCGGGCAAGCTGATGGACGTCCGTTTCGGCATCTTCATGAACATCGTGATCGGCATTGTCGGCGCGATTCTGGCGAACGCCATTTTCACCCGCGCAGGCATCTATGTCGCCAGCGGATGGCTGGGTTACCTGGTCACGGGTTTCATCGGCTCGTGCATTTTGTTATTCGTTGCCAAACTCGTCAGACGCTGACGACATTCCGCGACAATCGCGGTTGAAAGCAGGTTCCTAATGGTCACGATTCTCGACAGGACGACGGTAGGCGAGGAAAAGCGCGTGCGTCATCCGGAAAAGGCGCATCGTCCCGATACGGAGGTGATGCGCAAGCCGGACTGGATCCGCGTGCGGGCGCCGACCTCCAAGGGGTATGCCGAGACGCGTTCGATCGTGAAGGAAAACAAGCTCGTCACCGTCTGCGAGGAAGCCGGCTGCCCGAATATCGGCGAGTGCTGGGACAAGAAGCACGCGACCTTCATGATCATGGGCGAGATCTGTACGCGCGCCTGCGCCTTCTGCAATGTGGCGACCGGCAAGCCGAACGCACTCGACATGGAGGAGCCGGAAAACGTCGCCAAGGCCGTCAGGCAGATGGGGCTTTCCCACGTCGTCATCACCTCGGTCGATCGTGACGATCTGGAGGACGGCGGCGCCGAACATTTCGAAAAGGTGATCTGGGCGATCCGCGCGGCCTCCCCGATGACCACCATCGAGATCCTCACCCCAGATTTCCTGAAGAAGCCGGGTGCATTGGAGCGTGTCGTGGCGGCCAGGCCCGACGTCTTCAACCACAATATGGAAACCGTCCCCGGCAACTATCTGACGGTCCGCCCCGGCGCTCGTTACTTCCACTCCATCCGGCTGCTGCAGCGGGTGAAGGAGCTGGATCCGACCATGTTCACCAAATCGGGCATCATGGTTGGCCTCGGCGAGGAGCGTAATGAAGTGCTGCAGCTCATGGACGATCTGCGCACCGCAGACGTGGATTTCCTGACCATCGGCCAATATCTGCAGCCGACGCGCAAGCACCACAAGGTGATGAGCTTCGTCACCCCGGAGGAGTTCAAGTCCTACGAGACGGTCGCCTATACCAAAGGTTTCCTGATGGTGGCGTCGAGCCCGCTGACCCGCTCATCGCACCATGCCGGCGACGATTTCGCGCGGTTGAAGGCTGCCCGCGAAAAGAAGCTCCTGGCTGCCGCCGAATAGGCGGCATGCCGGATTATTCGGCCGCGTCGATCTTTTCGGTCTTGCTCTGGCCGCGCCGTCTTCCCCGCAGGGTGAAGCGCTGACCGCGTGCTTCGCCTTTCGCCATTTCAATGAGATAGGCAAGCATGGGGAGCTCGTTCATGTCGGCGAGCTGCTTTGCGGATTCGAGCAGCTTTATCATCTGAGAAAAATCGTCCATGGATGCTTCGTTCGATTACGCCAGTGGGTCGCTTGAGTGTGCTCATTGTACGCGTGATTTGCGGCAATGCACCATTGAGTTCGAAATAGCACATTAAATTCCGTTAATCAGAATTTGTTTGCCTAGAGGAGAGACTGGGGCCGCCCGTCCCGGTGTTGAAATCCCGGCGCCAGATGCGCGAACTCCTTGATCTTCTGGAAGCGCGCGCTTAACTGCGGATCATGCCAAAGTTCGAAATCCACCGCCCCGTGAAGCATAGCGCCGACCAGATGTACGCGCTCGTTGCCGATGTCGAGAAATATCCGGAATTCCTGCCGCTCTGTGAAGCGCTGGCAATCCGGTCCAGCAAGGAGCGCGACGGCAAGACGCTTCTGGTTGCCGATATGACGGTCGGCTACAAGGCGATACGCGAGACTTTCACGACCCAGGTTCTGCTCAATCCGGCCGAGCGCGCGATCGACGTCAAATACATCGAGGGACCGTTCAAATATCTCGACAATCGCTGGCGCTTCGCCCCCCCGGCGGATGGTTCTTCGGCCGGCTGCGTGGTGCATTTCTTCATCGACTACGAGTTCAAGAGCATGATTCTCGGCGCCCTGATGGGGTCGATGTTCGACCGCGCTTTCCGAATGTTCGCAGAAGCCTTCGAGAAGCGTGCGGATAAAATCTACGCCTGATTTGCCGGGTTCGTACTGGCGGCGTCGATCAGCATCTCCAGCGCGGTTCTGACAGTTGCGAGACGCACCGCCGTTCGGCCGATATCGCCGTAGCGCATCTCGCGGTGGAAAGTGATACCGGAGCGGTTTCTTGCGGCAAGATGCACCAGGCCGATCGGCTTGTCTGCCGATCCGCCGCTAGGCCCGGCGATGCCCGTCACCGCGACGGCAAGGGTTGCCCTCGATCGGAACAGCGCGCCATGCACCATCTGCAGCGCCGTTTCCCTGGACACCGCGCCGAAAGCGGCCAATGTCGCTTCGGTAACGCCGAGCATATCCATCTTCGCCTGGTTGGTGTAGGTGACGAAGCCGCGGTCGACGACGGCCGAAGAGCCGGATATTTCGGTCAGTGCGCCGGCGATCAGTCCGCCCGTGCAGGACTCGGCCGTTGAGACCATCAGCCCGCGCGCGGAAAAGTCGGCGACGATCCTCCTTGCCTGATCTTCGATGTCGGCGGGAAACAGGGTCACCCGGCATCCCCCCGATAGACGACCGTCGCGGTTGCGATCGCTGCGATGCCCTCGCGGCGGCCGACAAAACCGATCTTCTCGTTGGTCGTCGCCTTGACCGAGCAGCGGTTCAGGGAAATGCCGAGTATCTCGGCAAGATTTTCGCGCATCTCCTGTCGGTGCGGGGCAATCTTCGGAGCTTCGGCAATCAGCGAGATATCCGCATTCATGATCGTGCCACCCCGTTCTCGTACCACCTTTGCGGCATGATCCAGGAAGATCCTGGAGGGTGCACCCCGCCACTGCATGTCGGAGGGCGGGAAATGGTCGCCGATGTCGCCGGCGCCGCAGGTGGCGAGCAGGGCGTCGGTGAGCGCATGCATGGCGACGTCGGCGTCCGAATGGCCGACGAGCCTCTGATCGTGGGGAATGAAGACGCCGCAGAGCGTCACGCCGTCGCCGGGCTCGAGCTGATGCACATCGTAGCCGTTGCCGGTGCGCACGTCGGGCAGCGGGTGGTGCGAGAGTTTTTCGTCGGCCATGGCGATATCCCGCTTCACGGTAAGTTTGATGTTGTCGGCGGAACCCTCCACCAGCATGACCGGCAGGCCTGCCCATTCGGCAATCGAGGCATCGTCGGTGAAATCGTCGCGGCGCAGCGCAGCCGCCTTTTCGTGGGCGGTACGGATCGAGGAGAGGACAAAGCTCTGCGGCGTCTGCGCGGCAAAAAGCCCGGCACGCGGCACCGTCTCGTGAACCAGGTGGTCAGGCCCGCCTCGTTTCAGCGTGTCGGTCACGGGCATGGCGGGCAGAACGCCTTCCTGTCCGCCATCGAGCGATTCGGCGACCCGATCAAGAAGCGTATGATCCACGAACGGCCGCGCGGCGTCGTGGATCATAACATGGGTGGCCTCGGTCGCTGACAAAGCTCTGAGACCCTCGTACACAGAACGCTGCCGGGTATCGCCTCCGAAGGTTGTCACGAACCGCTCTGCACCCGAAAGCTCGGCGACGGCCGCAGCAAACAGCGCTTCGTCGTCCGGATGTATGACGACCACGATCGGGCCGCTCCGCGACCAGCTGAGAAACCGTTCGAGCGTATGGGCGATCACCGGCCTTTTCCCGATGCGCCGGTATTGCTTCGGCCCGTCTTCCGCCGATCCTGCCCGTTCGCCGCGGCCTGCGGCTACGATGATGATGCCGATTGTCATGGAGTTGTCGTCCACGCGCCGTACCCATTTCTGCGTTCCGAAGGATTGACAGGGCGAGAACTATAGAATGAAAAGCGGCTTTTCCAGCAGGCCGCTCAAAAATAACGCAGTTCCGGAATTGCTCTTGGCAAACGCTTCGGGACTGAATAAAAATAGTGCAGCAATCCAATGTGCCCGAAAGATCATCATTTGCATTTTCAAGATCTCGCCAACTCCTTCCACATCGGGCCCGTAGCCATTCGCAACCGTGTGGTCCTGGCGCCGATGTCCGGAGTTACGGATCTGCCGTTCCGGCGGCTCGCCTGGCGTTTCGGGGCCGGCCTGGTCGTGACCGAGATGGTTGCCAGCCGCGAACTGGTGCTGAACCGCGGCGAGTCCTGGGCCCGGCTGAAGCGAGCCGGCATTTCTCCGCATATGGTCCAGCTCGCCGGCCGCGAGGCTCGCTGGATGGCCGAGGCCGCGAAGATTGCCGCCGACAACGGCGCCGACATCATCGACATCAACATGGGCTGCCCGGCCAAGAAGGTCACCGGCGGTTATTCCGGTTCGGCGCTGATGCGTGATCCGGATCTCGCCCTGTCGCTGATCGAGGCGACGGTCAATGCGGTCGATGTCCCGGTGACGCTCAAGATGCGGCTTGGTTGGGACGAAAACTCCATCAACGCACCGGATATCGCTCGCCGTGCCGAGGACGCCGGCATCCAGCTCGTGACGATCCATGGCCGAACCCGCATGCAGTTCTATGAGGGCAGGGCGGATTGGAACGCGATCCGTCTGGTGCGCGACGCGGTCTCGATCCCGCTGATCGCCAACGGCGACGTCGAAACGCCGGAAGATGCCGCCGGCATTCTGGAGCGTTCGGGTGCCGATGCGGTCATGGTCGGAAGAGGCGCGCAAGGACGTCCCTGGCATATCGGCTGGCTCGCCGGCCACGCGGCACCTTCGCAGCCGGAAATCGCCGGTCTTGTCGTCGAACATTATGAAGCGATGCTGGAGCTTTACGGCCGCGAGGCCGGGTTGCGCCATGCACGCAAACATCTCGGTTGGTATCTCGATCGCTTTGCGCCGGATCTGCCGACCGGAGAAAAGGCCGCCATCATGATTTCCAAGGACCCGGCTGAGGTCGCACGCCGGATGACCGCAGCGCTGACCGGAAACACGGCTGTCGGGCGCAAGGAGGCTGCATGAGTTCGCGGGTGCAAGATTCGGCAAGCGGCAATGCGCTCGCCATGGCCGTCCTCAATTCGGTCCAGAATCCGGTGATTCTCGTTGACGCCGAGGGCAGGGTCGCCTTCGCCAACTGGGAGGCGGAGGCCTTCTTCGGCTCCAGCGCGGCGCATCTCGCCAAGAACGAAATTTCCACCTTCATTCCCTTCGGCAGTCCTCTTCTCGCGCTGATCGATCAGGTGCGCGAGCGCAAGGCCCCCGTCAACGAATACAGGGTCGACCTGTCCTCGCCGCGCCTTGGCCAGGAAAAGCTGGTGGACCTCTATGTCGCACCGGTGGTGAGCGAGCCGGGGTCGGTCGTCGTGGTCTTCCAGGAACGCTCCATGGCGGACAAAATCGACCGCCAGCTGACCCATCGTGCCGCCGCTCGATCGGTGACGGGTCTGGCGTCCATGCTGGCGCACGAGATCAAGAACCCGCTGTCGGGCATCCGCGGCGCAGCCCAGCTCCTCGAGACCTCGGTCCCGGACGACGACAGGGCGCTGACGCGGCTGATCTGCGACGAGACGGACCGCATCGTTTCGCTGGTCGACCGCATGGAGGTATTTTCCGACGAACGCCCGGTAGACCGGGTGCCGCTGAATATCCATTCCGTCCTCGATCATGTGAAGGCCGTGGCAAAAGCCGGTTTCGCCCGCGAGATCAAGATTTCCGAAATGTACGATCCGTCGCTGCCGCCGGTCTATGCGAACCGCGACCAGCTCGTGCAGGTCTTCCTGAACCTCATCAAGAATGCCGCGGAAGCCGTCGGCGATCAGCCGGATGGTGAGATCATGCTGACGACCGCCTATCGTCCCGGCATCAAACTCTCTGTCGCCGGTACGCGGGAGAAGATTTCGCTGCCGCTCGAATTCTGCGTCATCGACAACGGTCCCGGCGTGCCGACCGATTTGCTGCCGCATCTTTTTGATCCCTTTATCACGACCAAGACCAATGGGTCCGGTCTCGGCCTTGCCCTGGTTGCCAAGATCATCGGTGCGCATGGCGGCATCGTCGAATGCGACAGCCAGGCGCGCCGCACCACCTTCCGCGTTCTGATGCCCATGCACAAGGAAGAGGCCGCGGACGGCCGCTCCTTGAACTCCACAGGAAGTGAAAAATGACTGCCACGATCCTAGTCGCCGACGACGACGCGGCCATCCGGACAGTTCTGAACCAGGCTCTGACC
Organism: Neorhizobium alkalisoli; assembly: GCF_002968635.1. Classification (GTDB taxonomy): domain Bacteria; phylum Pseudomonadota; class Alphaproteobacteria; order Rhizobiales; family Rhizobiaceae; genus Neorhizobium; species Neorhizobium alkalisoli. The sequence continues at coordinate 40,713 of NZ_PVBN01000002.1, forward strand.
AGGGCAGGCTACGATGTGCGCATCACCTCGAACGCCGCCACTCTCTGGCGCTGGATTTCGGCCGGCGAGGGCGATCTGGTCGTTACCGATGTGGTCATGCCGGACGAGAACGCCTTCGACCTTCTGCCGCGCATCAAGAAGTCGCGTCCGGAGCTGCCGGTCCTTGTCATGAGCGCCCAGAACACCTTCATGACGGCGATCAAGGCTTCCGAAAAGGGCGCCTATGATTACTTGCCCAAGCCCTTCGATCTTACCGAGCTGATCGCCATTATCGGCCGGGCGCTCGCCGAGCCGAAGCGCAAACCCGCCCGCCTCGACGACGACACGCAGGACGGCATGCCGCTCGTCGGCCGCTCGGCCGCCATGCAGGAAATCTACCGGGTCCTTGCCCGTCTGATGCAGACGGACCTGACGCTGATGATCACCGGCGAGTCCGGCACCGGCAAGGAACTGGTGGCGCGCGCGCTGCACGACTACGGCAAGCGCCGCAACGGCCCGTTCGTCGCGATCAACATGGCCGCCATTCCGCGCGACCTGATCGAATCGGAGCTTTTCGGCCATGAAAAGGGGGCCTTCACCGGCGCCCAAAGCCGCTCGACCGGCCGGTTTGAGCAGGCCGAAGGGGGCACCCTCTTCCTCGACGAGATCGGCGACATGCCGATGGATGCGCAGACTCGTCTTCTGCGCGTCCTGCAGCAAGGCGAATACACCACCGTCGGCGGCCGCACGCCGATCCGTACCGACGTGCGGATCGTCGCGGCGACCAACAAGGATCTGAAACAGCTCATCAACCAGGGTCTCTTCCGCGAAGACCTCTACTACCGCCTGAACGTCGTGCCGCTGCGCCTGCCGCCTTTGCGCGATCGCGCCGAGGATATCCCGGACCTCGTCCGCCATTTCATGCAGATGGCCGAGAAGGAAGGCCTGGATGCCAAGCGCTTCGACAGCGAGGCCCTGGACCTGATGAAGGCCTATGCATGGCCGGGCAATGTGCGTGAGCTGGAAAACCTCGTCCGTCGTCTGATGGCGCTTTACCCGCAGGATGTTATCACCCGGGAGATTATCGAGTCGGAGCTGCGCTCCGAAGTGCCGGACAGCCCGATCGATAAGATGGGAGCACGCACCGGTTCTCTGACGATTGCCCAGGCGGTCGAGGAAAACATGCGGACCTATTTCTCGAGCTTCGGCGACAATCTGCCGCCGCCCGGCCTCTACGACCGGGTCCTGACGGAAATGGAATATCCGCTCATCCTTGCCGCCCTTACCGCCACCCGTGGCAACCAGATCAAGGCGGCCGATTTGCTCGGTCTCAACCGCAACACCCTCCGCAAGAAGATTCGCGAACTCGGCGTCTCTGTCTACCGCAGCTCCCGGGGTGCCTGAGTTAAGTTGTTGAAGCAAGACCGGACTTTGTTCCGGCTGCTTGACAGGAATGGTTCATCGTTGCATTTTCGCCACAATGCGTTGCTTAAAGGCCACGCAGGGCTTGGGGTTTGCTCTTGGAGTGGCGGCTCTTGATGGGGTAGCCGAGCCGTACGGGAAGGTTCTGTCGCTTCGTCCGGTTTTTCCGGGCTGAAACGATCTCCCGCGAGGACTTGGAGATCGGAGTTATCTAATGACGGAAGGCGTGACAGCGCCGATGGCCGAAAACGAGCCGGCAATGTCGGCGCAGGATCGGCGTGCTTCCTTTGCGCTTCCCGGCCTTCTGCTGGCCGGTGGCGCGCTTATCTGCGCATCCCTGACGCTCTTCGTGTTGCTCGGGCTGACGCCGATTGCTCCGAGCACGAACGTTGTCATCGCATCGGCGGTCATCAATTCGCTTTTCATTCTGGGGTTGATGTATCTGATCGGCCGCGAAGTGCTGCGTCTGGTGAAGGCGCGCAATCGCGGCCGCGCAGCCGCGCGTCTGCATGTGCGCATCGTCGTCCTCTTTTCCATCGTTGCCATCACGCCGGCTGTGCTCGTGGCGATCTTTGCCAGCTTGACCTTGAATGTCGGCCTCGACCGCTGGTTTTCGCTGCGTACTCAGTCGATCGTGCAGTCCTCGCAGGACGTTGCTCGCGCCTATATGCTCGAAAACGCGAGCTACCTTCAGGGGCAGACCGTCTCGATGTCGAACGACCTCGAGCGCAACCGTGCCATGTTTTATCTCGACCGCACAGGTTTTGTGGACCTGATGACCCGTCAGGCGCGGGGCCGGGGCATGCTGGGTGCTTTTCTTGTGCGCGAGGACGGTGAGGCAATCGTTCAGGCCGATATCAAGACCGAAAAGCCGCTGCCGGCAATTCCCTCGGACGCGCTGAAGACCGCAGCGGCCGGTCAACCGACGCTTATCCCGCCCGGTGTGACGAACCTCGTCGGCGCCGTCATCAAGCTCGATACCATCCAGGGCGCTTTCCTCTATACGATCCGGGCCGTCGATCCGAAGGTCATAGCGGCCATGCGGCTCATGGAGGAGAACACGGCCGAATACCAGGCGATGGAAGCCGGTCGCACCTCGTTGCAGATCGCGTTCGCCGTGCTCTATCTCGGTTTCGCGCTCATCGTGCTGCTGGCGGCGATCTGGACGGCGATTGCCGTCGCCGACCGCATCGTCCGGCCGATCCGGCTCCTGATCAGCGCGGCCGATAGCGTTGCGACCGGCAATCTCAACGTCGTGGTGCCGGTACGCGCAGCCGACGGCGACGTGGGCAACTTGTCGCGTACCTTCAACAAGATGATCTCCCAGATCCGCAGTCAGCGCGACGAAATCCTCGAGGCGAAGGACGAGGTGGACGACCGCCGCCGCTTCATCGAGGCGGTGCTATCGGGTGTCACAGCGGCCGTGATCGGCGTGGAAGAGGATCGGCGCATCACGATCGTCAATCCTTCCGCCGAAGAACTGCTTGGCGTTTCCGCCGAAGCCCTCATGGGCGAAAAGTTGCAGGATATCGCGCCCGAAATAGATCAGGTGCTGACGGAGGCGAAGACCCGCGCCCGCGGCGATTTCCGCAAGCAGGTGAACCTGATACGCGGCGGCAAGGAACGGACGCTTTCGATGCAGGTCACGCGCGAGGAACAGCGTGCAGCGCAGGAATCCTATGTGGTGACCCTCGACGACATCACGGATCTGGTCATTGCCCAACGTTCGACTGCATGGGCGGATGTGGCAAGACGTATCGCCCACGAGATCAAGAATCCGCTGACCCCGATCCAGCTGTCTGCGGAGCGCCTGAAACGCCGCTACGGCAAGCAGATCGCCGAGGACGACCGTGCAGTTTTTGACCAGTGCACCGATACGATTGTCCGTCAGGTCGGCGATATCGGCCGGATGGTCGACGAATTTTCGGCCTTTGCCCGCATGCCCAAACCCGCCAAGGAGGAAGCCGACCTGCGCGATATCCTGCGCGACGCGATCTTCTTGCGGGAGATGGGCACCACCCACGTGGATTTCGTTCGCGAGCTCGGGGACGAACCGCTTAGGGGCATGTTCGATTCACGCATGCTGGGGCAGGCCTTCGGCAATCTCATCAAGAACGCAGTTGAAGCGATCGAAGCCGTACCGAGCAGCGAAGAGCGGGACGGCCGCAAGGTCAAGGTGCGCTCGGTATTCGATGCCGCCCGCGATGCCTATGTCGTCGACATCATCGACAACGGCAGCGGTCTTCCATCGGAAAACCGGCATCGCATTCTCGAACCCTATATGACCATGCGCGAGAAGGGCACGGGCCTCGGGCTCGCGATCGTCAAGAAGATCATTGAGGAACACGGCGGGCAGCTCGAACTGCATGATGCGCCTGCCGATTTTGATCATGGCAAGGGTGCCATGATCAGGGTTCTGCTGCCGCATGCCCAGCAGGCAGTAGTGCCCGGAACGGATAATAGCAAGGAATTGGCATATGGCGTCTGATATTCTGGTCGTGGATGACGAGGCAGACATTCGCGAAATCGTTTCAGGTATTCTTTCCGACGAGGGTCACGAGACCCGCACCGCGCACGACAGCGACAGCGCACTTGCCACGATTTCGGATCGCGTGCCGCGGCTCGTTTTCCTCGACATCTGGATGCAAGGTTCGAGACTTGACGGCCTGGCGCTGCTGGACGAGATCAAGAGCCGCCACCCGGATCTGCCGGTCGTCATGATCTCCGGCCACGGCAACGTCGAAACCGCCGTCTCCGCCATCAAGCGCGGCGCCTTCGATTTCATCGAAAAGCCCTTCAAGGCCGACCGGCTGATCCTGATCGCCGAGCGGGCGCTGGAAAACTCCAAGCTGAAGCGGGAGGTCACCGAACTCAAGAAGCGCACCGGCGATGCGGCCGAGCTGGTGGGCACGTCTGTTGCGGTTTCGCAGCTCCGGCAGACGATCGAAAAGGTCTCGCCCACCAACAGCCGCATCATGATCCTCGGTCCGTCCGGTTCCGGCAAGGAACTGGTTGCGCGGATGATTCACAAGAAGTCTAGCCGTTCGGCCGGGCCTTTCGTGGCGCTCAATGCCGCGACGATTACGCCGGATCGGATGGAAATCGCCCTTTTCGGCACCGAGGGCGGTCCTGGGCAGCCGCGCAAGATCGGTGCCCTGGAAGAGGCCCATCGCGGTATTCTCTATCTCGACGAGATTGGCGAGATGCCGCGGGAGACCCAGAACAAGATCCTGCGCGTCCTCGTCGACCAGCAGTTCGAACGGGTCGGCGGGTCCAAACGCGTCAAGGTCGATGTCCGCATCATCTCCTCCACCGCCTACAACCTCGAAAGCCTGATCGCCGACGGCTCCTTCCGCGAGGATCTCTATCACCGCCTCGCCGTGGTGCCGGTCAAGGTGCCGGCGCTCGCCGAGCGCCGCGAGGATATTCCTTTCCTGGTGGACATGTTCATGCGGCAGATTTCCGAACAGGCCGGCATCCGGCCGCGGCGGATCGGAGAGGATGCGATGGCGGTTCTCCAGGCGCATGACTGGCCGGGCAACATCCGCCAGCTTCGCAACAATATCGAGCGGCTGATGATCCTTGCCCGCACCGACGGGCCGGATACCGCGATCTCGGCCGACATGCTGCCGACCGACCTCGGCGACATGCTGCCCAAGGTGGCGGGAAAGGGGGATTATCACATCATGACCCTGCCGCTCCGCGAGGCGCGTGAAATGTTCGAGCGCGATTATCTGATCGCCCAGATCAACCGTTTTGGCGGCAACATCTCCCGCACCGCGGAGTTCGTCGGGATGGAACGTTCGGCATTACATCGCAAGCTCAAGTCATTGGGCGTCTGACCGAAAGTCCTGAGCGATGAAAGTCATCATATGCGGCGCGGGGCAGGTGGGTTACGGCATCGCCGAACGGCTGTCGCAGGAAGACAATGACGTCTCGGTCATCGACACCTCCGCATCACTGATCGCGGCGATCACCGAAACCCTCGACGTGAAGGGTTACGTCGGCCACGGCGCGCATCCGGACATGCTGGAAAAGGCTGGCGCCGAAGATGCAGACATGATCATCGCCGTCACTCTTTACGACGAGGTCAACATCGTCGCCTGTGAGGTCGCGCATGCACTGTTTTCGGTGCCGACCAAGATCGCCCGCATCCGGGCCCAGAATTATCTGAAGCCGGAATATGCCGACCTGTTCAGCCGCCAGAACATGTCGATCGATGTGACGATCTCGCCGGAGATCGAGGTCGGCAAGATGGTGCTGCGCCGGATCTCCTTTCCGGGGGCCACGGATGTTGCCAAGTTTGCCGAGGACCATATCGCCATGGTGGCGATCGAGTGCATGGAGGATTGCCCGGTCATAGCCACTCCGCTGCACCAGCTGTCGGATCTCTTTCCGGATCTGATGGCGACAGTGGCCGGCATCTTCCGCAACGGCCGCCTGACGGTGGCCCGGTCATCGGACGAGCTGAATGTCGGCGACCTTGCCTATGTGATCTGCCAGCGCGAGCATATCCGCCGAACGCTCGGCCTGTTCGGCCATGAGGAGCAGGAGGCACGCCGCATCGTCATCGCCGGCGGCGGCAATATCGGCCATTACGTGGCCAGCACGATCGAAGAGTATCAGCCGAGGACGCGGCTGAAGATCATCGAGAGCGACCGCGAACGGGCGGGTGCTGTCTCGGAAAAGCTGCGGAACACCATCGTCCTGCACGGTTCGGCGCTCGACCAGAATATTCTGGCCCAGGCGGATATCCAGGACACCGACCTGATGGTGATGCTGACCAATAACGACCAGATCAATATTTTGGGGGCGGTGCTGGCAAAGTCGCTCGGCTGCAAGTCGAACCTCGTGCTGATCAATTCCTCGTCGCTTCACCAGCTCACCGATTCCGTCGGCATCGACGCGCAGATCAATCCGCGGGCGGTCACCATCTCCCGCGTCCTGCAGCATGTCCGCAAGGGCCGCATCCGCTCCGTCTATGCGGTGCAGAAGGGCGCGGCGGAGGTGATCGAGGCGGAGGCCCTCGAAACCTCGCCGCTGGTCGGCCGGCCGTTCCGCGAGCTCGAGCTGCCCGAGGGGATCCGTATCGGGGCGATCTATCGCGGCGGCACGGTCATTCGTCCGAACGGCGACACCAGGATCAAGGCGCGCGACCGGGTCGTGCTTTTCGCGACTGCCGAGGCTGTGCGGGACGTGGAGCAGCTTTTTCGGGTTTCGATCCAGTATTTCTGATTTTTTGAGGGGACGGTCAATGTCGAGAATTGCCTATGTGAACGGCCAGTATGTCCGCCATTCCGAAGCGGCCGTGCATGTGGAAGACCGCGGCTTTCAGTTCGCAGACGGCGTCTACGAGGTCTGCGAAGTCCGCCATGGCATGATCGTCGACCTGACGCGGCACCTGAACCGCCTCGATCGGTCGTTGCGGGAATTGCACATGGCCCAGCCGATGAGCCGCGCGGCGCTCACATCCGTCATCCGCGAGGTTCTCCGCCGCAACCGGGTCAGGAACGGCATCTTCTATCTGCAGGTGACGCGCGGTGCGGCCCGGCGCGACCACTATTTCCCGGCGGACGGCACGCCGCCGACGATCACGATCACCGCCAAGAGCACCGATCCGGCCGTCGCCGCGAAGAAATACGCCAATGGGATCAAGGTGATCACCGTGCCGGAAAACCGCTGGGACCGAGTCGACATCAAGACGGTAGGGCTTCTGCCGAACGTGCTCGCCAAGCAGCAGGCGAAGGAAACCGGCGCCCAGGACGCGATCTTCGTGGACCGCGACGGCGTGGTCATGGAGGGGGCGTCGTCCAACGTCTGGATCGTCACGCCGGAGGGCGAGCTCGTCACCCGTCCGGCAGAACACGGCATCCTGAAGGGGATCACCCGCACCACGCTCATCGATGTGGCGGAAAAGCTCGCGCTGAAGGTCGTCGAGCGCGAGTTCCAGGTGGACGAGATGATGACTGCGCGCGAAGTCTTTTTCACGTCCGCGACCGGCATCTGCGTGCCGATCGTCGAAATCGACGGTAAGCCCATCGCCAACGGTCATCCCGGTACGGTTTCAGGCAGTATTCGCGACGCCTTTTTCGAGATTGCGGAAAAGACGACGATTTGATAACCAGACAATCAGGGGGAAGGGAATACGAGGGCATTCCCGATCGTCTCTTACCAAGCTTGATCATGTCCCGGCTTATTTACCGGCAAAAAAGAAAGAAGCGGCGCTATGGCGGAACGTTCTCAGAACCTGCAGGATTTATTTTTAAATACCGTTCGCAAGCAGAAGATTTCCCTGACGATATTCCTGATCAACGGGGTTAAACTCACAGGCGTCGTCACGTCATTCGACAATTTCTGCGTCCTTCTTCGCCGTGACGGTCATTCTCAACTCGTGTATAAGCACGCGATCTCGACCATCATGCCGGGGCAGCCGATGCAGATGTTCGAAACCGAAGAGAACGCGTCCTAACAGGACAGAACAGATTTCAAATCGCGATACTTCCAACGAATCCCTAGTTCCGGAGGCTGAAAAGCGCCGGGACGATATGCGCGCAGCCGTGATCGTGCCGGTCCTCAAACAGGCAAGATCGAGAGGCGGGCAGGGCGATTCGTCCGCCGCCCCCGCGCCGCAACGCTCCAGCGAAGCCCGTCTCGAAGAAGCGATCGGCCTTGCCAGGGCCATCGACCTCGAGATCGTGCAAGGGCTGATCGTGCCGATCAGCCAGCCGCGTCCGGCCACCCTCATGGGGACCGGCAAGATCGAGGAGATCAAGGCTCTGCTCGACGAACAGGATGCAGGTCTCGTCATCGTCGATCACCCGCTGACCCCGGTGCAGCAGCGCAATCTCGAAAAGGAACTCGGCGCCAAGGTCATCGACCGCACCGGCCTGATTCTCGAAATCTTCGGCCGTCGTGCCTCCACGAAGGAAGGCACGCTGCAGGTCGATCTGGCGCATCTGAACTACCAGAAAGGCCGCCTGGTCCGTAGCTGGACCCACCTTGAACGTCAGCGCGGTGGCGCGGGCTTCATGGGTGGCCCGGGTGAAACCCAGATCGAAGCCGACCGCCGGCTGCTGCAGGAACGCATCGTCAAGCTCGAACGCGAGCTCGAACAGGTGGTGCGAACCCGCCAGCTCCACCGGGCCAAGCGCCGCAAGGTTCCTCATCCGATCGTCGCGCTGGTGGGCTACACCAACGCCGGAAAATCGACGCTGTTCAACCGCATTACCGGTGCCGGCGTGCTGGCCGAGGACATGCTGTTTGCGACCCTCGACCCGACGCTGCGCCGCATGAAGCTGCCGCATGGCCGAACGGTGATCCTTTCCGATACGGTCGGTTTCATCTCCGATCTGCCGACCCATCTGGTTGCCGCCTTCCGTGCCACGCTGGAAGAAGTGCTCGAAGCCGACCTGATCCTGCATGTGCGCGACATGTCCGATCCGGACAACGCCGCCCAGGCCGGCGACGTGATGCGTATCCTTTCCGATCTCGGCATCGACGAGAAGGAAGGCGCCGAGCGCATCATCGAGATCTGGAACAAGATCGACCGGCTCGACCCTGAGGCCCATGAAGCGATTGCGGATAGGGCGGTGGGCCGCGAAAACGTCATGGCCGTTTCAGCGATAACGGGAGAGGGTATCGATGCGCTGATGGCCGAGATCGCCAGACGGCTGTCCGGCGTGCTCACCGAAACCACGATCACCATTCCTGCCGAACGGCTCGCCGTCGTTTCCTGGGTCTACAGCAATTCCATCGTCGATGACCGGCAGGATAACGAAGACGGATCCGTCACGCTTGACGTACGCATGTCGGAGGCCCAGGCCGCCGAGCTGGAGCGCAAGCTCGGCAACGGACCGAAGCCCGCGAAAGAGGACTGGGAAAGATAAAGCATGCTCCCGAGGCGGCGGGAGCATGCTTCCGGACGCCGGAGTTCCATTTCCCCGGCGTCGCAGCTTCCTGATCGAGACTATTCGATGTCTGCCGCCGCCTGTTCGTCGAGCGCATCGCGAACCTGGTCGATCTTGCCCTCGGCAATTCCGACGCCCAGTACATCCTTCGCCCAGTCGAGCGTCCTGTCGGTGACAGGCTTGCCCGTAAACTCGCCGAGTGCGTCGCGGAGCGCCTCGTCACCGAGAACGGGATCGTCGATCGTCGGGGCGACGCCCATGTCGATCTCGTATTGCGCATAGTCCCGAACATAGGCGGAGACCGCCGTCATCCGCGGATCGCTGGTGTTCAGATAGGCGTTGTAGTTTCTTTTCAGAGAATTGAGGCCTTTGAGCTCGGATGCCGCTGCCGGGGCGGCCGCTGACTTCTTGGTCTGCTTGTCTTCGGCACTACGCCGGGCATTTTCCTTGTGGGACTGGCCTTTCGTGGACGAGGCGCCTTTGTTCTCCTTGGAATCCGACTTGCCGGAGTTACCGTGGTCGGAGTTGCCGTTCCCGCCGCCACCGCCGTTCCCGCCACCATTGCCTCCTCCGCCGCCGTTCCCGCCACCATTGCCGCCGCCATCACCTCCCTTTGCCCATACCATGTCGGAGAAACCCGTCAGGGGAGCGCCAGCCGTAACGGTGGACAGCATGAGAGCGACTGCTGCCGTTGCCAAATAACCGTGCTTGTTCATTGGAGTCTCCTCGCATCATCGTGAATCGCAACCGAGGTTGGCTGATAGAGGAAGATTCCCGCGGTTTTCAGGAAAATGCTACCGGCCTAGGACCAATGCGGTGTGGACTAGCCCATAGGTCCTAGACCCGATAGGGCTTTGGTCCCCGAGGCGACGCGGGCGTCGATGCGGTGCGGCCGATTGGCCAGTTATGCTACCCCTGACCCTGAGCATCTTGGCCGGATGCCCTCATATCCCGACTTCCCGCTCGATCGCCTTCGCCGCCTGCCAAAGCTCTTCCATGCGCTCCAGGGTTGCGGCCTCGAGCGACTGACTCGACTTTTCAAGCTCCGTCTCGATGTAGCTGAACCGGCGGCGGAATTTCGTATTGGTGCCGCGCAACGCATCTTCCGGATCCGCCTTCACGTGCCTGCCGATATTGACGAGCGCGAAGATGAGGTCGCCGAGTTCATCGGCGACCTTGTCCTGCTCGCCCTCGCGTAGCGCCTCGCGCAGCTCGCGGATCTCTTCCTCGATCTTGTCGAGAATGGGTTCAGCCTCGGACCAGTCGAAGCCCACCTTGGCGGCCCGGCTCTGCAGTTTCAGTGCCTCCGTCAGTGCCGGCTGGTTGCGGTGCACGGCGCCCAGAAAGCCATGCTTGAAGTCTTCGGTCGCCGCCGGGCCGAAGGTGAGGGCGCGCTTGGCCCGCCGCTCGGCGCGCTCGCGTTTTTCCTCCGCCTTGATGTCGTCCCACTGCGCCTTCACCGCGTCGGGCGTATCGGCGTCGGAGCGGTCGAAGACATGCGGATGCCGGCGGATCATTTTCCGGGTAATCGCCTCGACCACGTCCTCGAACGAGAATTCCCCTGCTTCCTCCGCCATCCGCGCATGGAAGACCACCTGAAGCAGCAGGTCGCCCAGCTCCTCGCACAAGTCGTCCATGTCACTGCGTTCGATCGCGTCGGCCACTTCATAGGCCTCCTCGATCGTATAGGGCTTGATGGTGGAAAAATTCTGCTCCAGATCCCACGGGCATCCGGTGACCGGTGTGCGCAGCGCCGCCATGATCTCGATCAGCCGCGAAATGTCCTTCGATGGTTCCATTGGAAAATCCCCGACGCTCAGTTGAGCGGTATGCTGTTGCTGCCTTTGCCGGACTGGTAATTGTCCGAGAGCCTCTGATAGGTGGCCTTGATGCGGGCGGTCTGCGCCCTTAATGCGCTGCGCACCGGCTCGGCCTCCGTCTCGACGAGATCGGCGATGAAGTAGGAATTCCAGAAGGCATTGCTGCGCCGGTAGCCGCCGGGCTCCAGGCCAAAGACTTCCTTCAGGATTTTCAGGTCGTGGGGAATGGCGAAGGCGTCGCGCGAATCCTCATGGCTGAAGAACGAATAGAAGTTGTCGAACCCGGCCCAGGTGATGGCCGACATACACATGGTGCATGGTTCGTGAGTTGAAAGGAAAATCAAGTCCTTGGTAGAAAGATCTCGCGTAGTTTCATAAAAGCGCTTCAGCGTGTGCACCTCGCCATGCCAAAGCGGATTTTCAAGCTCGTTGTTGGTCTCGGCAATCACCAGCGACAGGTCCGATTTCCGGAGGATCGCGGCTCCGAAGACCTTGTTGCCAGCGGAGACACCCTTTTCCGTGAGGGGCAGAATGTCGTTTTCTATGGCATCGAGAAGGCGTGCGGCGATTGTCATGGGAACTCTTGTTTGCGGGGTGTCTAGGCAGTTTATGGCGCGGATGAAGCGGTTTGGGGCATAAAACACTTTAGTCTACAGAAAAGCTGGAGAAATATCGTTTGCGGTGGCTTTTGCTCAAGAACCGGTTGATCGTAAAACAGAAATACCGGGTCGCAACCCACTTCGCATATCCATTCCTTCAATTCTGGTGCCTTATTGTGGATAGTGCTGTCATATGATTCAGGATACCCGCATGTCTCCAAGCCAACAACGTCTGTCGGTCTTTCCGGCCTTCTTCCGCGTTAGCGGACGGAGCGTTCTCGTGTTTGGCAATGGGGACGAAGCCTATGCGAAGGCCCGGCTGTTGCGCAACACCGACGCGAAGATCGTCGCCTATGCCTCCGCGCCGGAGCAGGATTACGCCGGCTGGCTGGCAGCTCAGGGCGTCGAGACCGTTCGGGCGGATTTCTCACCGGATCAGGTTAGAGGCGCGGTGATGGTATTCGCCGCGACCGGCGATGCTGCGCTCGACCGTGCGATCGTCGCGGCCGCGCGCGCCGAAAAAATCCCGGCCAATGCGGTCGATCAGCCGGACTTCTGTGATTTTTACACGCCGGCGCTTGTCAACCGCGCGCCGGTGGCGGTGGCGATCGGCACCGAAGGCGCCGGCCCCGTTCTCGCCCAGCTGATCCGGGCGCGCATCGACCAGATGCTGTCGCCGTCGCTCGGCCGTCTTGCGAGCCTCGCTGCAGACTATCGCAATGCCGCCGAGCGCTTCGTGCCGCGCGGCGTGTCGCGCCGCATCTTCTGGAGTCGCTTCTTTTCCGGCGATGTCGCCGAGGCGGTTGACGTGAACGATATCGCCGCCGCGCGCCGTTCCGCCACGGCTCTGCTGTCGACGACCGGTCGCGCTGAAGGCCATGTCTGGCTGGTCGGTGCCGGTCCCGGCGCTGAAGACCTGTTGACGTTGCGCGCCCAGCGCGTGCTGATGGAAGCCGATGCGATCGTTTATGATGCGCTAGTGCCGCAGGCGATCGTCGATATGGGCCGTCGTGATGCGGAGCGCCTGCCGGTCGGCAAGCGCAAGAACTGCCATTCCAAGTCCCAGGACGAGATCAACCGCTTGCTGGTCGAACTCGGCCGCCAAGGCAAGCGCGTCGTGCGGCTGAAGTCCGGTGATCCGCTCGTCTACGGCCGCGCCGGCGAGGAAATGGCTGCCTTGCGGGACGCCGGCGTGTCCTGCGAAATAGTGCCGGGCATTACCTCCGCCTTTGCCGCGGCTGCCGATTTCGAACTGCCGCTGACGTTGCGCGGTGTAGCCTCGTCGCTGATCTTCACGACCGGACACGATCTGACCGGCGATGTATTGCCCGATTGGGCGAGCCTTGCGATATCAGGCGCGACCATAGCCGTGTATATGGGCAGCACCGTTGCAGCCTCGGTCGCGGAGCGCCTGATGGGTGCTGGGCTGGATGCGGAAACGACCGTTGCGGTCGTCGAGAACGCCAGTCGCGCAGACCGCCGGCTCTTCCACGGCGTGTTGAAGGAACTGCCTGACCTGGAAGCCCGCGACGATCTCGCAGGGCCTGTCATGGTGATCATCGGCGAGGCCGTCGCCGGTGCGAATTTCGAAAAGTCCGAGCCGCTTTCTGCCTTCAAGGTTCAGAATGCCAAAAAGGCTCGCGAGGAAATGGGACTGACAAGATGACCGACAAGGTTCTCACCGCCAACCGCCTGTCCGACGGCATTGCCGTCTGGCTCAACGCGAACGGCCACTGGGTGGAAAACCTGCAGGATGCGCTTGTTGCACGCCATGCCGAAGCGGTTGCTTCGCTCGAGGCGATCGGCAAGCGTGATTTTGCAGAGAACAAGGTCGTTGACGTTGCCGTTGTCGACGTGCAGGAGGTTGACGGCAAGCTCTGGCCGATCCGCCTGCGCGAGCGCATCCGTGCCCAGGGCCCGACAATGGAATATGCTGCCGGCTACCGCCCCGCCGATCCGGCCTTTATCGCAGTCTGAGGAAACCATGTATCGTTACGATGAGTTCGACCATGCATTCGTCACCAGCCGCGTGGAGCAGTTCCGCGATCAGGTGGCGCGCCGTCTGGCAGGTGAATTGGCGGAGGATGCCTTCAAGCCGCTGCGCCTGATGAACGGCGTTTATCTTCAGCTGCATGCCTATATGCTGCGTGTCGCAATCCCCTATGGGACGCTGAATGCGCGCCAGATGCGCATGCTCGCCCATATCGCGCGCAAATATGACCGCGGTTACGGGCACTTCACCACCCGCCAGAACATCCAGTACAATTGGCCGAAGCTCTCCGATACGCCGGATATCCTTGCGGAACTGGCAAGCGTCGAGATGCACGCGCTTCAGACCTCGGGCAACTGCATTCGCAACGTGACCGCCGACCATTTCGCCGGCGCTGCGGCCGACGAGGTCGCCGACCCGCGGCCCTACGCGGAGATCCTGCGCCAGTGGTCCTCGGTCCACCCGGAATTTTCCTACCTGCCGCGCAAGTTCAAGATCGCCGTCACCGGTGCGGAGCGCGACCGCGCTGCGATCCAGGTCCACGACATCGGCCTGCATGTCAAGAAGAACGACCAGGGCGAACTTGGCTTCGCCGTCTATGTGGGCGGTGGGCAGGGGCGCACGCCGCTGATCGCCAAGAAGATCCGCGACTTCCTGCCGGAGGCCGACCTGCTGTCCTACGTAACCGCCATCGTGCGGGTCTACAACCTCTTCGGCCGGCGCGACAACAAGTACAAGGCGCGCATCAAGATCCTCGTCCACGAGACCGGCGTCGAAGAAATCACCCGGCAGGTCGAGGAAGAGTTCTCGCATCTGCAGGGCACCGAACTGAAGTTGCCCGAAGCCGACATTCAGGCGATCGCCGCTTATTTCGCCCCGCCCGCCTTGCCGGACCGTCCGGAAGGCTGGGCGCAGCTCGCCGGCTGGAAGAAGCAGGACGAGGCTTTCGGCCGTTGGGTGAGCCAGAACGTCCAGCCGCACAAACATCCCGACTACGGCATGGTGACGATCTCGCTGAAGCCGATCGGCGGCATTCCGGGTGACGCTTCCGACGTGCAGATGGACGTGATCGCCGATCTCGCCGAGGAATACGGTTTCGACGAAATCCGCATCAGCCACGAGCAGAACGTCATCCTGCCGCATGTGGCGCTGGCCGATCTCGAGCCGCTCTACCGCGCGCTCACCGCCCAGAACCTGGCGACCGCCAATGCCGGGCTGATCACCGATATCATCGCCTGTCCCGGGCTGGACTATTGCGCGCTCGCAAACGCCCGCTCGATCCCGGTGGCACAGGAAATCTCCAACCGCTTCGGTGCGCCGGAACGCCAGGCGGAGATCGGCGAGCTGAAGATCAAGATTTCGGGTTGCATCAACGCCTGCGGCCATCACCATGTCGGCCATATCGGTCTTCTGGGTGTGGAGAAGAAGGGCGCCGAGCTCTATCAGATCACGCTTGGCGGCTCCGGCGACGAGCACACCTCGATCGGCGAGATCATCGGCCGCGGTTTCGAGCCCAACAAGGTGACCGATGCGATCGAGACGATTGTCGACACCTATCTCGGCCTTCGCCTCTCGAAGGAGGAGATCTTCCTCGAAGCCTATCGCCGCGTCGGGCCGCAGCCGTTCAAGGATGCGCTCTATGGCGATCCCAAGGCAGAAGCGGCGTAAGGGGGCAGCGTGATGACCAGAGTTTGGAAAGAAACCGGCTTCGTCGCCAACGACCCCTGGGTGATCGAGACGGACGAGCTGAAGGCGGGCGAAGACGACAAGGTGCTGCTGCCGCTCGATCAGCTGATCGAGAGGGCGGAGACGAGCAACGACGTCGGCCTCGGCGTCTTGATCAAGCCGGCCGACGACGTGCGCAAGCTCGAGCCCTATCTCTACCGCCTCGAGATCGTCGCGGTGGAATTCCCGGCCTTCAACGACGGCCGCGCGTTCAGCCATGCCTCGCTGCTGCGCGACCGGCTCGCCTACAAGAACGAGCTGCGCGCCGTCGGCGACGTGCTGATCGACCAGATCCCGCTGATGCTGCGTTGTGGCGTCGACAGTTTTGCGGTGAAGAACGCCACCGCGCTGAAGCGGCTGGAGGAGGGGCGGCTGCCGGGGATTGCGGTGCATTACCAGCCGACCGCCCGCCATGCGGACAAGTCCGGCGGCTACAGCTGGCGCCGCCGCTCCGCCTGATCGGCACGGGAAAGGTGATTTTCCGGCACATATTTTCTCAAGGCACCCGCGACAAAGGCACGCGGGTGCCTTCAAAAGACCGGCCTTATGGTATATTTCGCTTCCGCGAAGGCCATGGGCTAGCGAGCCCGAGACATTGAGACCGAGAGACGGATTGGCATGAACGCTCCAGCGAAGAACGAGGAATTTGCAGTCAAGATCCCGGACGGCGTCTATGCCGAGACGGTGCTGGCGGTAGAGCACTACACCGACCGCCTGTTCCGCTTCCGGATGACGCGGCCGGCCGGCTTCCGCTTCCGCTCGGGCGAATTCGCGATGATCGGCCTGATGGTCGGCGAAAAGCCCGTCTACCGCGCCTATTCGATCGCCAGCCCCGCCTGGGACGAGGAGTTGGAGTTCTTCTCGATCAAGGTGCCGGACGGTCCGCTGACCTCGCATCTCCAGGCGATCAAGCCGGGCGACACCGTGCTGATGCGCAAGAAGCCGACCGGCACGCTGGTGCTCGACGCGTTGACGCCGGGCAAGCGCCTCTACATGTTCTCGACCGGCACCGGGATTGCCCCCTTCGCGAGCCTCATCCGCGACCCCGAGACCTACGAAAAGTTCGACGAGGTGATCCTCACCCATACCTGCCGCGAGGTGGCCGAGCTGAAATACGGCTTCGACCTCGTGGAGGAGATCCGCAACCACGAATTCCTCTCGGAGATCGTCGGGACCAAGCTCAAGCATTACCCGACCGTCACCCGCGAGGACTTTTCCCATACGGGCCGCATCACCGACCTGATGGAGAACGGCAAGCTGTTCGCCGACCTCGGCGTGCCGCCGCTCGACCCGCAAACCGACCGCGGCATGATCTGCGGTTCGTCGGAGATGCTGAAGGACACCAAGGCCCTGCTCGAAAAGGCAGGGCTGACCGAAGGCGCCAACAGCAAACCCGCCGAATTCGTCATCGAACGGGCTTTCGTGGGGTGAGGAACGGTCGGGCGCAGCCCGAGCAATCGATCCAGTGAATCGATTGCAGTGACGAACGCCCTGAGCCCTAGCGAAGGGCCGGGGGGCGGGTCGTCATACGCGACCCCCTACGCCCTTTCCACCTCTTCGACATCGTCTATTGCCTGCCCTCCGCCGGCGGCAGCTTCTTCTCCCGCCTGCGCCTCGCCGCATCCCAGATCTCGGATGTCCAGCGATTGGGCGACATGCGGGCGATCTCGATCGCCACGTCGTCGAGCATTCGCTGCTCACCGTGACGGGCCTCGAAAAGATAGCTGTCGGAGCCGAGAAAGCTTTGCGCGAGACGCGCCCAGTCATAAATCGCATCGAACACCTCGCGCTGCTCGGCGGAGAGGTTCTGCAGGCAGCAGGGTTCGTTGTCGGACTTGAAATGCCAGTGGCAGCTATTCCGGCGGCGGCAGTCGCGCTGGCGGCAGACCATATGGGGCAGGGCGAGCATTTCGGCGGTGCGGGCGGCGAGCCAGGTATCGATGCGGCGCGGCTTGTCTTTGGACATGGTAATCCCTTGGCGATCCTCGGGTCTCACTTCGTTCGCCCGAGAAGGACGATTGTTGCTTCTAGTCATCCTCGGGTTAAACCCGAGGACGAGGATCGGACGGGGCGCTGGGAGCTGCCTCTTATGTTTAGTTTATAGGTGACACCTCTCAGCGCCCCGTTCGGCGGTTTTTATCCGCGACTGCGGTCCCTCTGCCTTGGCCTTTCGCGATGGTGTTCGTCTGGCTCCTGATACCCGTCCGGATCCTCGGGTTTAACCCGAGGACCAACCGGCAAGGGCAACCAGAAACCGCCGCCGGACTTTCCGCTTGAGGCGGACGGACTTCAAAGAGCCCGGCGAAACCATCCTTCGGGCCACCCTGTGTGCCGCACAGGCACATCCGGCGCGCGCTTTCGGGCATCAAGAGACGAGGGCCGGTCCGCAACCCTTCATCTCTCCCCGTGTCGCCGGAGGGAGACCATTTTCCGCGGACCCCTGATGCAAGGACTTACGTCGTTTCCTGGCACCCGGCGCCGGTCCCGCCTCGCCGGAACGCCTTCCGGTGTATCCGATGCGGGACGGGGTAAGTGTAGGCATGGGGTGAGGGGGCGGGGATGAAAAATAAAGCGTCCACGGCCGCCCGATCCCGGGAGGGCATGGGAAATCATCGGCTTAGTGGAAGATTTTGGTGCCGGAGTTTCCGGCGCGGGGGATCGTTCGTCCCCGCAGCGGAAACGAGGCTTCGACCGCTCTATTGCTCCAGAAGCTCGCGCAGGCTCCAGGGATACTCGCCCTCCTGGTTGGCGATGTCGTCCACTTTCCAGCCGCCCTGTTCGCGCACCAGCGTGTAATAGAGCGTCACGGCCTCGCTGCCGTTCCGGAACGAGACTTCCAGCTCGGCCCGGTCATCCATGATGATCGGCGGGCTGAGGCTGACGTTTTTCGCCTCGCCGTCCTGACCTGATATCACCGGATCGAAATCCACCGCCCCGACCTCGCCCTCCGGCGTTGCCTCGCGGTCCGCCTGGAACAGCCGGTTCAGCCCGTGGGAGAAGAAGGGGCTATAGGGCGAGGGCGCGTCCTCGGCGCTTTCGGCAGTGTCATGGGCATAAAGCGCCTTGACCAGCGCCTGCGGCGTTTTGAAGGTCTCGGCGCTGGCGGAAAGGGCGGAGAGGGCAAGCAGGGTGAAGGCGAGGATGACGGCTGGCAGGCGCATGGTGTGGTTTTCCCGAGCTGCGATGGGAGATGGTTACGCGAGGATTCGGCGAAAGGATAGGGGGAGGATCGAGAGGCGCGGGTTGGACGGATGTCGCCGGAGGGAGACCATCTTCCGCGGATCCGAATGCAGGGACTTGCGTCGTTCCTTGCATCCGGCGCCGGCCCCGCCGAAACAGAGCTCTATATCCGCGCACTAGTGACGGCTTAAATGGTGCAGATAAACTTTTGCCGGACTACGTCAACGTACCCGGCGGTTATTCAGCATGGAGCGTTGAGCCCATGTAGAACTGCCAGACCATTTAGCAAACGTTGGTTGCTTAAAAGTTGTGCTCCTCGTCATCCTCCATGTCGTATTTTTCTGCTTCAGCGTAAGTTAATATAGCGTCATAATTCTCTGGGGTGGAGAAGTATTTATATATTTCATATTCCTCTTCGGATGAATCTGGATCATAAAGTGTCCAATTAACTCGAATCTCTTCTTTTAACTTTTTAATATCTTTTATAATTAACCAACCTCTGATTAACCCATATATATTTGTGTAGTAGGCAAGCTCTTTGCTTTTTTTTGCATAGTTTTCAGGTATTATTTTAATAATGTCGGCTATCTTTGTTGCGCCGAAGGCCTTAAGCTCGTCAATTAAGTTTTGGAAATGGGTTTCGTCCTTTATTGTTTCTAACGGATAATCATTACTTCTTGCCCAATCTTCGATAAAGTTCCTGAGGGTTATGGAATTTATCTCTAAGTCTAAATTGCCAATGCGGTAATCTTCTATTACTTCCGCTGTATAGGCGTCGATTTCTCTTGAAATGTCGCTAAAGCCTTTGTCGGCGATTTCTAACAGACCGGCGTGAAGATACAATCGTCGCTGAATATCTTTTGGGAGCACAGATCTAAATTTATAGGATCTGTCATGAGCCAGCTCTGCCCAAGCATGCTGCAGCACTGTACGGATTTGAAATTCAAATTTCAAATCGCACAGACCCTCGAATTCTGGAAGTTCCGCGCGCTTGGGTCCCAAATCACATACGAAGTGAACCGAACGATAACCGACCTGATCGGAGGATAAGCCATCGTCTTTATTACTGCTATTTTTCATATCAACATTGAAAGATTGATTTATGATGTCAGAGACATTCTGAATCTCTGACTCGATGAAAACAATTATTCTAATGCCGGAAATATCAGTCACCTGGGATTGCGGATCTTTGTATTTCTTTCGCTTGACCTTCTCGTGAATACTGTTTGCATCTTTAGTACGTCCAGAAATGGACAGGTACTCAACGCCACGCGTTTCCAGCAGGCTTTTTGCTATGGATAATATAGATTCAGTTAGTCGCACATGCTTCGGAAGGCACTCCTCAATCCATGCGTCGATATCCATAACCTACCCCGTTTCCGATTCCTACCTTCAAGCTTGTCAGCAATAGGCATGGTTCGTAAAGCATTTGGGTAGCAAGCCCAGCTTAAAATCCGTAGCTCACCGTCGTCCGCAAGTTCCCGTTGCGCGGTTCGACCTTTGAGAGTCGCGTTAGACGTCTTGCCTCCGTCTACCACCCGCTCCACCTTTCTCCCGGTCAACCCCAGGGAGCACCGCCATGAAAATCATAATCGGGTTCTTCACCACCAAGCCCGGGAAGCGGGCGGAATATCTGGAGGCGGCGCGGGAGCATCTGGAGAAGAGCCGGCTCGATCCGGACTGTTTCTACATCGAGCTCGTGCCCATGCCTGATAATCCGGACAAGCTGCTGCTTGCCGAAGCCTTTACCAGCGAGGAGGCGCATCGGCGTCATGAGGATACCGACCATATGCGCGCGCTCTGGGCGGTCGGTCCGACACTGCTCTCGCATGTGGTGATCGACAACGTGATCTCGGCCGAGGTGCAGCATACCGACGAAAGGTTCGAGTGAGGGCAGGGACGTCGTCGCCCCCTGCCGGCATCTTAGCCGGCCCTTCGCTTTGGCTCAGGGCGTTCGTCGCTCGAAACGATTCACTGGATCGTTTCGTCGGCTGCGCCGAACACGTCTCACCCCCGCAGGCGGGGAGAAGAGACTTGGCGGTTACCGTCCCGGCCGGCCGGTCTTGCCCTTGGTGCGGCTCTTGCGCTTCTGCTCGCCGGGGTCTTCGTAGGAACCTGCGCCGACCTTGCCGCGGACGAGCGGACGCACGCCGTCGTCGCGCTCCGGCTGGCCTTCGAGCAGGGGCGAGAAGCGCTTGCCGGGTTCGTCGGCCGGCTTCGGCGGCAGCTTGCCTTCTTCTGACCCCTGTCGCGCCTCCGGCGCTCCACGCCTCTTGTCGACCGGCTTTTCCGTGCGGCCGACGGTCATTTCGTCGAGCGTGTTCTTGCGGAAGAGGGATGCTTTCGCAGGTTCGGCGATGTCGCGGCCCATGTCGTCGAGGGTGGGTTTGGCGAAGAGGGAGGTGCGGTCTCCCGATCTCCCCCCTCGAGGGGGAGATGCCCCGGCAGGGGCAGAGGGGGGTATCGCCGTGGGGTCGGAGGGTGAGGCACCCCCCTCTGGGCTGCCGCCCATCTCCCCCTCAAGGGGGGAGATCGACTCGCGGCGGCCTCTTGCTCCGCCTTTGCCGCCTTCCTGGCTGCGTGCCTCGTCCCGCGCAATCGGATCGTCCATGACCGAAAGCTCGGCGGCCTTGAGGCGTTTGATTTCGTCGCGCAGGCGCGCGGCTTTTTCGAAGTCGAGGTCGGCGGCGGCGTCGCGCATCGATTTTTCGAGCGCGTTGAGATGGGCCTGCAGGTTGTTGCCGACCAGATGGCCGCCATCGGCAAAGCCCTTGCCGGAGACGCCGGAAATGTCGGCGCGGACGTGGTCGCGCTCGTAGACGGAATCGAGGATGTCGGAAATCTTCGCCTTCACCGATTCCGGCGTGATGCCGTTGGCCTCGTTGTAGGTCATCTGCTTTTCGCGGCGGCGCGAGGTCTCGTCCATCGCCCGCTGCATCGAGCCGGTCACCTTGTCGGCATAGAGGATGACCTTGCCGTCGACGTTTCGCGCGGCGCGGCCGATCGTCTGGATGAGCGAGGTTTCGGAGCGCAGGAAGCCTTCCTTGTCGGCGTCGAGAATGGCGACGAAGCCGCATTCGGGAATGTCGAGGCCTTCGCGCAAGAGGTTGATGCCGACAAGCACGTCGAAGGCGCCGAGGCGCAGATCCCGGATGATCTCGATGCGCTCCAGCGTGTCGATGTCGGAATGCATGTAGCGGACGCGCACGCCCTGTTCGTGCAGGTATTCGGTGAGGTCTTCCGCCATGCGCTTGGTGAGCACGGTGCAGAGCGTGCGATACCCCTTGGCGGCGGTCTCGCGGATCTCGCCGAGCACGTCGTCCACCTGGCTGCGGGCCGGGCGGACCTCGACGGGCGGATCGATGAGGCCGGTCGGGCGGATCACCTGTTCGGCGAAGACGCCGCCGGCCTGCTCCATCTCCCAGCCGCCGGGGGTGGCGGAGACGGCGACGGTCGGCGGGCGCATCGCGTCCCATTCCTCGAAGCGCAGCGGCCGGTTGTCCATGCAGGACGGCAGGCGGAAACCGTATTCGGCAAGCGTCGCCTTGCGGCGGAAGTCGCCGCGATACATGCCGCCGATCTGCGGGATGGTGACATGGCTTTCGTCGATGAAGATCAACGCATTGTCCGGGATGTATTCGAACAGCGTCGGCGGCGGCTCGCCGGGGCGGCGGCCGGTGAGGTAGCGCGAGTAGTTCTCGATGCCGGCGCAGGAGCCGGTCGCCTCCATCATCTCGACGTCGTAGCGGGTGCGCTGTTCCAGCCGCTGGGCTTCGAGCAGGCGGCCGGCGGCTTCCAGCTCGGCGAGCCGGTGCTTCAGCTCCTCCTTGATCGACTTGATCGCGGCGTTGAGGGTGGGGCGCGGGGTGACGTAGTGCGAATTGGCGTAGATTTTTACCGATTTCAGGTCACCGGTCTTCTGGCCGGTGAGCGGGTCGAATTCGGTGATCGCGTCGATCTCGTCGCCGAACATCGAGATGCGCCAGGCCGCATCCTCCAGGTGGGCCGGGAAGATCTCGATCGTATCACCGCGGACGCGGAACGAGCCGCGCTGGAAATCCATGTCGCGGCGCTTGTATTGCTGGGCGACCAGGTCGGCGAGTAACTGGCGCTGGTCGAGCCGGTCGCCGACCGACATCTGGAAGGTCATCGCCGTATAGGTCTCGACCGAACCGATACCGTAGATGCAGGAGACCGAGGCGACGATGATGCAGTCGTCGCGCTCCAGGATGGCGCGGGTGGCGGCGTGGCGCATCCGGTCGATCTGTTCGTTGATCGACGATTCCTTCTCGATATAGGTGTCGGAGCGGGGCACATAGGCCTCCGGCTGGTAGTAGTCGTAATAGGAGACGAAATATTCCACCGCATTGTCGGGGAAGAAGTTCTTGAACTCCGAATAGAGCTGGGCTGCGAGCGTCTTGTTGGGCGCGAGGATGACGGCGGGGCGCTGGGTCTCCTCGATCACCTTGGCCATGGTGAAGGTCTTGCCCGAACCGGTGACGCCGAGCAGCACCTGGCTGCGCTCGCCCGACGATATGCCCTCGACGAGATCGCGGATGGCGGTCGGCTGGTCGCCGGCGGGCTGGTATTCGGAGGTCATCCGGATGGCGATGCCGCCCTCCGACTTTTCCGGCCGCGCCGGTCGGTGCGGCGTCCACATCTTGCCGTCCTTGAACAGCGGATTGCCGCTCTCGATCAGCTTCGACAGCGCCTCCACCGTGGCGGTGACGGCGCCCGGCGCCAAAGATGACGCCATATTCTTGGCCTCTTCGAGCGACACGTCGAGGCCGGCGACCGGGTTGAGGCCGGCTCTGGCCCGGGTCTTCGGATCCGACGAGGCGCCGATCGACACGCCGCGGGCGGTCTTCGAGGCGGTGGTGTTCTTCGCCGTCTTGGGCGCTTCCTTGGCGGCCTGCCGGACGGCCTCCTCGCGGGCCGCGATCTCGATCTTCTTGCGGTGCTTGCCGGCCTTGGAGGCGATCTCGCGCTGGGTCTCGACGGAGGAGGCTTCCGCCTCCGCCTCGAGCTGCTTCACCCAGTCGGAAACGCTGCCGGACAGCGGCGCGCCTTCGAAGGACGATTGCGGGGCTTCCTCGAAACCTGCGTTGTTTTCACGGGGCGAGGCGGGCGATTTTTTCGGGGATTTGGCCATGCGGCGAATATGGAGAGGAATCGCGCCGAAGAAAAGGGGGGCGCGGCCACAAAACGAGTACAAAAGGGAAACGGTGCGGCCTTCAGGCGACGGCGCGGTTGCCGAGCGCGCGCCGTCTTTCGATCCAGCCGGCGAGCCGGTCGGCGGGCATCGGTCGGCCGAAGAAATAGCCCTGGGCGCAGGAACAGTCGAGGCATTTCAAGGCATTTGCCTCCTCCTCGCTTTCGACCCCCTCGATCACCACTTCCATGGAAAGCGCCCGGCCGAGCCCGACCATGGCGCCGACGATCTCCTGGTTCTGGCGGCTCTGGTGAATGCCGGTGACGAAGCGGCGGTCGAGCTTCAGCCGGTCGACCTTGAGCTGCACCAGATAGGCGAGCGAGGAATGGCCGGCGCCGAAGTCGTCGACCGCCAGCTTGTAGCCGGAGCGCTCGATCCGCTTCAATTGCTCGCCGGCGACCAGCGTGTCGAGAATGGCCTCCTCGGTGATCTCGATCTCGAACAGGGTCGGATCGATGCGATGCGCGGTGGTGATGCGGTCGAGCACGTCAGCGACGCTGTAGAGGTCGAATTCGCGCGGCGAGACGTTGATCGCCACGGTGGCTTTCGGCAGGCCGAGCGCCGGCAGGCTGTTCAGCAGCCGGCAGGCCGCTTCCGCGACCGTGGCGGTCAGCTTGTCAGAAAGGTTGGTGGCCTGCGCCGCATGAACGATCTCCGGCGGCGCGATCGGCCCGAGATAGGGATGGTGCCAGCGCACCAGCGCCTCGAAACCGGTAATCTCCTCGGACGCGAGATTGACCTGCGGCTGGAACCAGGCGTGGACGTCGCCGCTCGCCAGCGCTTCGCCGAGTTCCTGTTCGATCTGATGCTGGCGGTCGGCCTGGGAACGGAAGGTGGGTTCGAATTCGCGCCACTGACGGCGGCCCCCGTCCTTCGCCCGGTAGAGGGCCATGTCGGCGCAGATGAACAGATCCTCGGCCGTGCCTCCATGGTCGGGGAAGACGGCGAGGCCGATCGAGGTGCCGACAACGGTTGCCTGCCCGTCGAGCATAACGGGCTGACGGCTGCGCTCCAGAATGCGCTCCGCCTGGACGCGCGCCATGGCGGCTGCGTCGGCGCCGCCGAAAATCATCGCAAATTCGTCGCCGCCGAGCCGCGCGATGATGCCTTTGCCGTCGGCTGTCGAACGCAGCCGGTCGCTGACCTCCACAAGCAGCGCATCGCCGGCGCTGTGGCCGAGTGTATCGTTGATGGACTTGAACCGATCGAGATCAAGGATGAGGAGGGCGAGCTGCGTGCCGCTTTCGGTCGCCGCGGCGATTCCGGTGGTGAGGGCCGCATTGAAGGCGGCGCGATTGGCAAGACCGGTGAGAGGGTCGCAATTGGCCAGCACCTCGAGCCGGTAATTGGCGCGCAGGATGTCCGAATTGGCGGATGAGAGGGAATCGGCGAGGGCGGTCGCCTTCAGCTTGCCCCGCACGTTGTCGACGAAGGTAGCCTGGCTCATGCGGCTGCTGCGGAACAGGACCAAGGTCAGCGCCAGCACGTTGAGCGCAACCAGCCAGCCGCTCGCATCGCCCCCCGCGGCGAGCGAAACCACCACGGCGGCAAGCGGAGGCAAGGCGAACGCGAGCGAAATCGGACTATATCCCATGCCCATCATGATCGCCCCGGTCGCCATGCCGCACATGATGAGATAGAGCCCGCTATCTCCGCCCACAGGATTGAAGTCGGGTACAGAGAGCGGAAGCATGGCCCAGGTGGTTCCGCTGGTCAGCGCACCCACCGTCAGGACATCGAGCGCCTGCTGGGGATCGTGCTCGGCCGTCTGCCAGCGTTTCAGGATCGTTCCGAGGAATGCTCGCAGCAGGAGACCGCCGATAACGGAGGCGAACCATACGCTGGTCGAAAACGCCAGACCGTGACTGAGGGTCGAGACAAACAGAGCGGACGCGGAGATCACAGCATTGGTGATGAGCGTCGAGCGCAGGCGATCGAGCATCGTAAAGGCCTGGGCACGCCGGACGTCCATGTCAAGCGACCGGTCGGCCTTGTCGGTTTTCGGATCCTTCTCCATAAGCTCCGTCGGATAGTGGCTGGCAACATCGCAACATGACCGATCCCCTATAAAATTCCTTTAAAGGCGATCCGTAACCCCCAACCCGATCAAACTTATCAGTGTTCCCGCATTTAAAAAAGGAATCTCCCGCATGCCCGGCATATCCGTGCGATCCGAGCGACGAACTCGGAGGCTTTTGCGGAGTTCGATAGCGGTACCGCCGGCCGAAGATAGTTCGTAGCTGAATCGCGCCATTAGCGGTCATTGAAACTGATGCTAGTGAAGTCATCGGCTTTGCCGTTCCAAGTGCCGGATGCAAAGGCGGTTACCGAATGCCCTGTGGGCGGACCTTCATCCAGACGGCCCACCGTTAAGCCGAGCTTGTCGAACAGTATGATCCCAACAGAAATCGCGGCTCCCCCGTTTAGCTCTTCCAATGCGCGGAGTACCTTTAATCCGTTCGTTCCGAAAACAGATATCCCTCGAAACATAACTACCCCAATATCGTAGAAGGCTTCGATCTCGCTCACGCGATTTTCTCGATAGCGTACGACTGGCGCTTTGGTACCGCGATGCTCACTGAACGTATCAGGCCGAAGGCCGCGTCTCGACCGGTCTGGTGCTCCAATGTGTGTGGCGACATCCTCTGGAGTCATGTCAAATCTTATAGGCCCAATTCCTGAGAAAGAGTCGATGAGCCATGTCATGTCAGTCTTCTCCAAACTCTTTGGAGAGATTAAGGGATGCGTAAATTTGAGCAACCCCAGTGACCGCTTCGGGCCGGAATGCGTCATAGGCCGAACTCTTCGCCGAGTCATCCTCCCGGTAGCGGACAGGTTATCTCTTCACCGTTCTGGCTCCGGCTTCCCGGCGAGGTGACCCTGTGGGATTGGATGGGGTCTTAGCTGCTTCTGGGCCGTAGATGATGGTGTAGGTGCCGTCCGTCACTTTCTCGATCGATGTGACGGTCAATCCATCGATCGAAATGCTGCGGAGAACATTGGGCAACTCCCGTTCGGGCACACCTGTGATCGTTATCATCTGATCTCCTCCCATGGAGCCTGCCGAGGTTTATATTCAAGATGCGGGAAGCCTCAGCCCGTATTCGCGGACGAACTGACGGCGCGCCGCCGCAAAGCGAGCATCGTTCAGGAAATCCGTCAGCCTAGCTATGTTGTGTCGGGCAAGCCAGTTCTTGAGCGTCTGAGGGGCGTCGGGGTTGCGGTCGATATAGCTGTTGATGAGTGCGCTCGCGTCGTCTGCCGAATAGGGGTAGACGACCTCGGTCCTGGTGGCCTCGGTCAGAGCCAGAACCTGCGAAGTCTGTTCGTCGATACCGATCAAACCCGCGGTGACCGTGCCTGCCGAGGCGTATTCATTGACATCCATCAGGGCCAGTTCCAGCGGATAGGCCGTGGTATCCAGCGGCAGTTTGTCGATGATCGACGAGCGCACCCGGTTCCGGTTGGCGCGCATCTGCTTCTGCAGGAACTGGATCGTCTTCTCCGAGAGAATGCTCTTGTCGTAGGCGGCATGCGCGCCTTTGACGCCGGTATCCACCGCAGCCAGCGCGGTCTTGGTGGCCTTTGCTGCGGCGAGCGTCCCCGCACCGCTCAGTGACAGACTGGCAAGCGTCGCGACGAAGGGAACGCCCTGGCTTTCCTGCGTCAGTTGGGAAGCGAAGCGCGCATACTCCACATCGATCGAACCCATGGCGCTGAGGACGATCGAATTGCGAAGCGCCTTTTTGTCGAAATCACCAGCGGAATGATAGGCCGCCAGACGCGACGGCGCGTAGCCGCCGGCAAAATAAGTTGCGGTCACACTGTTGTATTGAGCGAGGTTTGGGCCTCCGGCGATCGATGGAGTGCAGCCGGTAAGCGCAACCGTTGCTGCAGCCACGATCATGGCTGCACGACAAGTTCTTTGTATCATTCAAGTTCCCCCAGGAAATACATAAGGCCACAGGTATTTCCGATTGAAAACGTATCGTATGCAACCAAAGGGGGAGTTTGGGGTTGTAGCTGTTTGGACGGCGGCCTGCCGTCTTCAGCATTACAAATTCTCCATGTCGCGAAATGGCCGCAATTTATGAACCTTTCCACCACAATTGTCGGGGACCCTGATCATGGTCCAAAGAGGAAATGATCGAATGAATCCATCTATCCCGACCTTGGCCGCCATCCGCTTCGGTTATGGTCTTCGCCCGGGGGAAGAGCCGCCCGGCGATGCCGATGCGCTGCTGGCACAGATCGAGGAGGGCGTTGCGGAAAAGCCGCGTTTTCCCCGCGAGGGGCTGACGGGACGGATCGAGACCGCAACCCGGGTGCTTTCGGTCAGGGCGGCGGAGGCGAAGGCGGCCCGAGCGGGCAATCCGAACGCGGATCTGCGCAAGGAAACGCAGCGCCAGGCTCAGCGCATCTATCGCCAGGATGCCATGGGCCGCATCGCCCAGGCCATTCATTCCCCACTCGGGTTTTATGAAAGGCTGGCGACCTTCTGGGCCGATCACTTCTCCACGAGCGTCCTGAAGTCGCTGCCGATGCGCATGATCGTGCCGCTTTACGAGGCGCAGTCGATCCGCCCGAATATCGGCGGTTCCTTCTCAAAACTCCTGCAGGCCGCGATCCTGCATCCGGCGATGCTGATCTATCTCGACCAGAACCAGAGCGTCGGGCCGGATTCGGTTGCCGGCCGCAAGAACAGCCGCGGGCTCAACGAGAACCTCGGGCGCGAGCTGCTCGAACTGCACACGCTCGGCGCCGGCAGCGGCTATACCCAGGACGATGTCCGCGCCGCCTCGCTGATCCTCACCGGTCTTTCGGTCGACAACCGGGCTCTGGAAGTGGTCTATCGTCCGCGGCTGGCGGAAGCCGGGCCCATTTCGCTGCTCGGCCGCTCCTACGAAGACGACGAAGGCGCCGGTCAGGATCATATCCTGATGCTCGAAGACCTGGCGGCGAACCCGAACACCGCTCGGCACGTCTCTCGCAAGCTTGCGCGCCACTTCATAGCCGACACGCCGCCGGAGGAGGTCGTTCAGGCGATGGTGGACGCCTGGACGAAGAGCCAGGGCAACCTGACCGAAGTCTATCGCGCCATGCTGACCCATCCGCGCGCCTGGTCGGACCCGGGACAGAAGATCAAGCAGCCCTTCGAGTTCATCGTGTCGGGCTTCCGCGCTTTCGATCTGCCGGAAAAGAACTTTGCCGAACTTCTGCGCGACATCGAGGGCGAGGACGAGGGGCCGGTCGGAAAGGCCATGGAAATGGCGGGGGTGAGGGCGAAGGAGGATGCGAAGCAAAAAGCAGGACGGGCAAACGCGCTGACATTCGGCGCGCTGCAGCGCATGGGCCAGCCGGTCTGGCAACCGCCGAGCCCGGCCGGCTTCGCCGACGAGGCCGGCGTATGGCTGTCTCCAAGCCAGCTCAGCGAGCGGATCGCCTGGTCGCGCATGGTTGCCCGCATCCTCGGGCAGAAGATGGAGCCGTCCGAATTTCTCGCTGCCGCCTTGGCCGATGCTGCCCGTCCCGAAACCCAGAGGATCATCTCGCAGGCGCCGAACAAGGTGCATGGCATCACCATGGTTCTCGCTTCACCCGAATTCAACAGGAGATGAACATGACCTTGCAGCAGAGCCTCCTGTTGTCGCGCCGCGGGTTTCTCGCAGGCGCCTGCTGTGCCGCCGCCGCGCCGATCCTGACCCCGGTTACCCTGGCCGCCGCGCCCGGCGACAACCGGTTCGTGACGATCGTCCTGCGCGGCGCGATGGACGGGCTCGATCTCGTGCAGCCCTATGGCGATCCCGCTTTTGCAGCGCTGCGACCGAAGCTCGGCCTGACGCCGCAGACGGGCCTTCTCGATCTCGACGGCTTCTTCGGCCTCAACCCGGCCGCCTCGGCGCTGATGCCGCTTTGGCAGGCGGGGGAACTGTCTTTCATTCACGCGGTCTCGACGCCCTATCGCGATCAGCGCAGCCATTTCGACGGTCAGGACATGCTGGAGACCGGCGGCGGTGACAAGGCCGAGCGGACCGGCTGGCTGAACCGCGCGCTTGCCGCCATTCCCCGTTCCGACGCCCGCAAGGCGATCGACATCAACGCTGCGAGGGAGCTCATCCTCAGCGGTCCGAACGACGTGGACTCCTGGTCGACCCAGAGCAATTTCACGCTTGCGGAAGACGAGATCGCCTTTCTCGATCGCCTCTATGCCGGTGACGAGGCCTTTGCCAGGGCGATGGAGGAGGCAAAGAAGACCGATATGTCGGCGGACGCTCTTTACGGCGACGCCAAGCGCGGGGCGGGGATTGCCGAAATGGCGGGGCTCGCCGGCGGCATGCTTCGCGAGGAATACCGGATCGCCAGCTTCTCGATCAACGGCTGGGATACCCACGTGGGCCAAAAGGCGCAGTTCAGGAAAGCCGTCGGCGACCTGTCGACCGCCATCGTCACGCTGAAGGCCTCCCTGGGCGACGAGGCATGGGGAAAGACGGTCGTGCTGGCGATCACCGAGTTCGGCCGCACGGCACGCGAAAACGGTACCGGCGGCACCGACCACGGCACCGGCGGGCTTGCCGTGCTCGCCGGCGGCGCCATCCCCGGCGGCAAGGTACTCGGCCAGTGGCCGGGGCTCGGCGACGACCAGCTGCTCGATCGGCGCGACCTGATGCCGACCGGCGACGTGCGCGAAATTGCGGCCGCCATGCTTTACAGGCAGTTCGGCATTGACCCGGACAATCTGACCGGCAAGGTCTTTCCGGGACTGAGTTTCGATAAGTCCTCGGCCTATCTGAAGGGTTAGCGGGATGGAGGGTGCCGGAACATCAGGTCGACGGGATCTCGACGCGGTGCCGCGGCATCCAGCCGTTCGGCGAGCTTGCGGGAACGGCTGTTATCGGGGTGGACGTAGCTCACCAGGGTCTCGATACGACGGGTTTTGAAGGCCCATTCCCGCAATGCGGCGGCGGCTTCATACGCGTAGCCTTTTCCCTCAGCCTCGGGATAGACGAACCAGCCCAGTTCATGTTCGGGAAAGAGCGGACCGTGATTGATGCCGACTTGTCCGAGACACAGACCGGTTGCGCGTTCCTCCATCATCAATGCGCCGTGTCCCATCAGCGCCCACTGCGCGATGTCGCCGCAGAACAGGCCCCAGGCCGCATCCTCCGAAAACGGACCTCCCATAAAGGCGGCGCGCGAGGAAAACATCAGCTCGGCAAAGTCGGGCCAGTCCTCCATCGTCTGGGGACGCAAGAGCAGCCGCTGGGTTTCGAGAGTGGGTATCGATGGCATGTGTACCCCGGCCTATGTCAGGATGTCGTAGACGCGAAAGATCCAATAGAGCTGATAGGCAAGCGCGAAGATGACAAACCCGGCGTGATAGCGCCGGTTGGCGGTCGTCGCGGCGACGAGGCTCAGCACGATATAGATCATGGTGCGGGCCGGATATTCGAAGCCCAGCGACAGGAAATAGTCGCGGCCTTTGATCATGGTGTCGATGATATCGGTGATCAGCAATCCGGCGAGGAAACCGAAGAACCATGTCCGCCGCGACAGAAAATAGTCCTCGTAGCTGTCATAATCCTGCATCGAGGTGGGGAAGAGCAGCGCGCAGAGGAAGAAGAACAGCGCGCAGAAGCCGATGAGGAACAGATAGGCCGCAAAGCCGAGGACGGGCAGGGCGTGCAGCCGGTGTTCCCACCACCAGAAATGAACCAGAAAGAGGAACATGAACGCCACCCATCCGAGATGGACAAGGTAGACGCGGGCGGCTTTCGGATGTTGCACGATACCGGCGAGACCGTTCAAAAGCCGTGCCAGGCCAAGGCTGACCACCATGCCCATCACCACACGGATATGCGTGAAGGTTTCGGTGGCGGTCACGGGGTCCATGGCTTACTCCTCGTCGGGCACCGGCGTCGGTTTGCCGTCTTCGTCGAGCGCCACCATGATGAAGGTGCCGGCCGTCACCTTTTCCAGGAACCGGTAGCGCGCCCTGTGTGCCCAGGCCTCGACGTTGAGCGTGATCGAGGTGCGTCCGACGCGGGTGATCTCGGTGTAGACATTGAGCGTGTCGCCGATCTTCACCGGCAGCTGGAAAGCCATTTCCTTCACCGCCGCCGTCACGACCCGGCCGCGGGCACGCTCGGCGGCGCGGATGCCGCTCGCAAGGTCCATCTGCGCCATGACCCAGCCGCCGAAGATATCTCCGGCCGCATTGGCGTCCGCAGGCATGGCGAGTGTGCGGAGCGTCAGCTCCCCCGTGGGTCTCGCATTGTCGGTCATGGCTCTTGTTCCCTTTCTTGTCTGTCCTGATTCCTCCCATCCGAGATTAGGGCGGATGCGGTCGAAAGCCTATCCGGTTTTCCAAATGGTTGCATGTGCGGAAGTCATCTTTCGCGCGTACGGCGAGGTTTCCCCTTTCACGCCATAGTAACCATCCGTCATTAGAATGTGACAAACTTCAAATGGAGGGGGACCTCGTGCAACGTCTTACAATTTCCTGGCGGCTTTACTGTCTTGTGCTTTTGTCGCTTGTCATTCTCGGTGGCGCGATGACGTTCAGTCTGTTCCAGAGCTATGCCTCGTCGGAACGGGAGCGCAAGGCTGGCCTTGCGCAGATGAACGACGCCGCGCTCACCGTGCTTAAGAAATATCAGGGTCTGGAGGCCGCCGGCACCATGACCCGCGAGCAGGCCCAGACGGAAGCGAAAGCCATCATTGCCGGCATGCGTTACGGCGAGGGGACCGGCTATTTCTGGATCAACGACATGACGCCGCGCATGGTCATGCATCCGATCAAGCCGGAAATGAACGGCAAGGATCTTAACGGTGACAAGGACCCGAACGGCAAGTTCCTGTTCGTCGAGTTCGTCAACACGGTGAAGGCCCAGGGCAAGGGCTTCGTGGACTATCACTGGCCGAAGCCGGGCTTCGAGCAGCCGCAGGAGAAATATTCGCACGTGGCCGGCTTCGCGCCCTGGGGCTGGGTCATCGGCACCGGCGTCTACGTCGACGACCTGCACGCCATGTTCCGGCGCGACGCGATCAACTTCGGCGCGATCTTCGCCGTTGGCGCGCTGGTCCTGGTCGGTGGTGCCGCCTTCGTCGTCAGAAGCGTCACGGGACCGATCGGCAAGGTCAAACAGGTGTTGCAGGCGATTGCCGCCGGCGAGGTGGGTGTCTCCGTTCCCTGCACGGACGAGAAGAACGAGATCGGCGACATCGCCCGCGCCGTCGTGGTTCTGAGAAACTCGGTCGAGGAACGCAGCCAGCTTCAGGCCCGCGAGGCGGATCAGAGCCGCGCGCTTGCCGAAGAGCGTTCCGGAAGGGAACGTGTGCTTTCGGCTTCGGCCGAGCGTCAGGCCCGCGCCATGGGCGAACTCGGCCGCGCGCTGGAGAGCCTGGCAGGTGGAGATCTTTCCGTATCGCTCGGCGATATCGGCGAGGACTACGCCAAGCTGCGCGACGATTTCAACGCCGCCGTCGGCTCGCTGCATCGGGCGATCGATGCCATCACCGAGACGAGCCTCGTGGTTCGCGACAGCGCTGCCGATATCTCGAGCGCCACCGGCAATCTCTCCAAGCGCACCGAACAGCAGGCCGCAGCCCTCGAGGAAACCGCCGCCGCGCTCGACGAGATCACTGCAACGGTCCGCACCGCATCGGACCGGGCGCACGAGGCGCGCGAGATGGTGAGCGAGACGAAGGAGAGCGCCGGCCGGTCCGGTCAGATCGTCCGCAACGCGATCGATGCCATGGGCCGCATCGAGGAGTCCTCGAACCGCATCAACCAGATCATCTCCGTCATCGACGAGATCGCCTTCCAGACCAACCTCCTGGCGCTCAATGCAGGCGTCGAGGCGGCGCGAGCCGGCGAGGCGGGCAGGGGCTTTGCAGTCGTTGCACAGGAAGTGCGCGAACTTGCCCAGCGTTCCGCCAATGCGGCCAAGGAGATCAAGACGCTGATCAGCAATTCCGCCCGCGAAGTCGAAGGCGGTGTTTCGCTGGTGCGCTCCACCGGCGACGCGCTGGTCGAGATCGCGACGCTGGTCGAACGGGTCAACGCGCATGTGGACACGATCGCCACCGCCGCGCGCGAACAGGCAACCGGGCTGCAGGAGATCAACTCCTCCGTCAACCAGATGGACCAGATGACCCAGCAGAATGCGGCCATGGTGGAAGAGACCACAGCTGCGAGCCAGACGCTTGCGGACCAGAGCCTGCACCTGCAGGATCTGCTTGCGGCCTTCACGCTGGACAATGCCGGCCGGGGTGCTGCCTACGGCTCGACGACCCGTTACCGCGCCGCCTGACAGCCGCGCTATATCATCAACAGAGCCGCCGGATGAAAGTCCGGCGGCTTTTTGACTTCGGTGCCCGTCGTGTTCGGCATGATCGCGGTGCCAGGTGACACTTCAACGGCGATAAAGCCCACTTGCCCGACGATGATAGGTCAGCGCCGCGCGAATGCAGAATGCCAGCGGCTCATGGGGCAAAGGTCCGGCGACCGGGACGATGAGCGCGCGATTGCCCTCGAATGCAAAATCTTCGGCAAAACGGGTTCGCAAGGTCCGGATAAGTGTAGTCCGACAGTTGAACAGCACGGCGCAGTCCCGGGGCGCCGTTTTCGTGGTGCCGATCCTGATGGTTGTCCCGCTTCCGCTTGCCTCCGTCAGATAGGCCGGTTCCCCCCATTTGAGCGTTTCGGTGAGCGCGCCGACGCCTTCGGTTCCGGCTGCGACCGCAAAGATCACCTCGCGGATCTCAAGAAGACGCGCCCGCACCGGTTCAGGGTAGCGCGACAACGCTTCGCCGACGAGCGCTGCGACGGGCGGGCTTGTCATGGCGCGGCCTTGAGGGGCAGGTGGATATCGGTACGCAGTTCATGTTGTGGCACTTCGCGCGGATCGTCGAGATAGGCCTCGAAGATGGGAGCGTCATCCGGTTCGTGACCGGAAGCCGGCAGCCATACGCCTAGAAACCAGCGATAGGCGCTGCGCATACCCGCATACGGGCCTGTGTAGTTCAGCTTCGCATGCAGCCCGCCGCGCAGCACTGTCGTTTCAAGCGGAGCTTCGATCACCACGGACCTTGCCAGCGGCAGGCAGGCGCGCGAACGCAATTCCGCTTCAGGCACGAGATCGGGATCGTTGAAGAACACGCCGATCATGGCGGGTTGCGGCGGCAGGATCCGGCGCGCTGCGAGTTCGGTGAAGAGACGGCTCATGGCATGGTCGATGGTTATATAGGAGCCGGTGTGGCCGATGCTGGCGCAGTGCCGTTCCGGCACGGTTTCCACCGTCACCGGAAAGCCGTGCGTATCGCTTGCCGCACTGGCGGCCTTGAAGGAAACGTGCGAGCCCTTCGCCCGATAGGCGGCGGGACTTACGCCGAAAGCCTCCCGGAAGGCTCGCCCAAATGTGTCGGTCGAACTGTAGCGGGCATGTGCGGCGACAAGTCCTATTTCAAGATCGGAATTGGCCAGCCGGTCGGCGGCGCGCTGAAGCCTTAGCCTGCGGATCGTCGCGACGATGGTCTCTCCGCGCATGGCCGAGTAGATCCGGCTCCAATGATAGGGGGACAGGCAGGCGACCTCGGCCAATCGATCGAAGGAGATATCGTCCTCAAGATGCGCATAAACGTAATCATGGACCCGGTTCAGGCGGGCAAGATAATCTTCGTGGGTCTGCACCTTGAGCATGGAGTCCTCCATCGAAATCGTAACGAGATTTGCACGATGCGGACAGGCAAATCCTGCGGAAATGGCGTGCCGAGCAAACGCTTTAGGGGTCTTCCAGCTTTGGGCCGATAAGAGGCCCTTGCCTCGATCCGGCACCATAACGCCCCGAAAAGGCCTTGATTTCTCAAAGGTTCATTTACCGCCTCTGCTTAAACTGGAAACCTGTGTCATTTCGGCACCGGAAGAGTGGCAACTGGTATGGCGTATGCTTCCCTTTCCCGGCGGGTCATAGCCCCGCTGATGATTTCGTCGATGCTGGTCGCCTGTTCCTCGGGGGATCTGGTGCCGCCGGCGTCGATCGACAGCGGTACGCGCGTCGGCGCAATCGAGCCGATGCGATCCCTGCCGCCCGAGCCGATGTCGCAGCAGGCCTATCAGATGAGCCGGGCACCGGTTTCGCAGGCCAGTTCCGTCGACTACGGATATTCCCGCAATGCTTCGGGACCGGGGGATGCCTATGTCGGTGACAGCGGTCACTACCTGCGGGTGCCCGAGCAGGTGCAATCTGCGCCCCTCAACGCCGCGTCCTCTCAGCAGGGTAATCCGAGAGAGCCAGCGCCCACGCCGCGCCAGGGCCGGCTGCCGATGATCGACAGCGACGAGGCTTTGCAGCAGGCATCTGCCGGGCAGAACAGCTACCCGCCCGGCGGCTCCACCGCCATTCCGGAAGAAGGCGTCAACATGGACGCCGAGCTAGGGTTCGGGCCTGACGAAAGCGATATTACCGGTCTTGCCGAAGAACAGGATACCGACATCGCGGAAGGCGTCGGCGATCAGCCCGTGGTCGACGGTATCGGCACCGACGAGCCGGTGGCGCTGCAGCCGCGCCGCCAGCCGATCTCCGAACCGATATCCGACGATCGTGTCGTCGTGCCACCGAAGCGCCGGGGTGCCGGACTGCAGAGAGATGGTGCAAACGGCGGCATGGTCTGGGGCGATGGATCCCGTGTCGTTTCGCCAAGCCGCACGCCTGCCGCTGATACCCAGGAGGTGGCGATGCTGCGCCCCAACAACCCGATGAACGACAGCGGACCGATGAGTCAGCGCGATCAGCCATGGCTCAGAGGCGCCATGCCCCAGTCGGAAGTAAGCTGCCGGTCGGAACTGCGCCGCCTCGGTGTGGAATTCAACGATCTGCCGCGCATTTCCAACGGCCCGAGCTGCGGCATCAACTACCCCGTCAAGCTCGCCGGGCTGTCCGGCAACATCGACGTGAAGCCCGCCGTTACCTTAAACTGCCAGACGACGCTTGCCTTTGCGAAATGGGTGAAGAACGAGCTCGCCGTTTCGGCCCGCACCCGCTATCTGACGGGCGTTCGCAAAATCGTGCCGATGGGGGGCTATTCCTGCCGCCGGATGAACAACAGCCGCCAGCGCTACAACCCGATGTCGGAACATGCGCGCGGCAACGCCATCGACATCGGCCAGATCGTGCTCAAGAACGGCCACGAAATCGATGTGCGGAAGAAAGGGCTTTTCTCCTTCCGCGAGGGCGGGTTGCTGAAATCGGTACGTAGCGACAGCTGCAAATATTTCAGCACGGTTCTCGGTCCGGGCAGCAATGCCGAACACTGGAACCATTTCCACTTCGACCTGCGCTCCCGCAAGAGCGGCCGGCGCTTCTGCAGCTGAGAGCGCCGATGGCAAACGCCGAATTGCTCCGCCGCCTTGCCCTTTCCCTCGACGGAACCGTCGAGGCGCCGCATTTTGACAGGGCGGCCTTCAAGGTCGCACGCATCTACGTGACGCTCGCAGGGGACGGCCTGACGGCGAACTTCAAGTTCAAGCCCGACGAACAAAGCCTCAAATGCGCGGTCCTGCCGACCGCCTTTTCCCCCGTCGACAATGCCTGGGGACGGCAGGGCTGGACGACGGCCATTCTTTCCGAGTTGAACGAGACCGATCTTCGCAACGCGCTGGAGACGGCTTGGAAACATGCACTTCCGGTAAAGCGCAGGTCTTAGGGCCACCGGTCGGGATTGCGTTCCGTCTCGAAGGACGGGGGGCTCGCGCTGGTCCGCCGAGGCGCGAGTCCCCCACCAGACGCAAGACCAGCCGGCCTGAAACGAGAAGAGATCGAATCTCGTCGAATCCGAGCCAGTCTCCTCCTGCCGCGACAGGAGGTCATCGGGGAGATTGCAAGTCAACTAAATCAAAGGGTTTAGGGGCCAAGGCCTCGTGCGGCGACCCGAGGCTTTCTCCCGGCAAAATACCTCATCCGAAAGGATGCGGGCCTGCAAATTGTGCCCATGCCGCGAGAAGGGATAGAGTTGTATCGGGAGAGGTGCTTCCAGTTGGGGGCGTGATGACGTTGGAACGGTTGGAGAGCGAATTCTATTTCGAGATGGGGAGGGGGATCCTGAAACACATCCACCTTCTGCACAGTCGTGGTCACTTGACGGTGACCACGAAACACCTGGCGGACGCCGTGCTCGACGAAAAGGTGCAGCAGTTCGACAAGGTGGACAAACTCACGCTCGCGATCGATGAATTCGGCGTGGATCTGCACATCGACCAAGAGGGCCGATCTCGTCTGTTCGGTGCGGCCATGAACGTGCGCCTCTGATCCACCGCCTTCCATTCGTGGCTCTATCCCAACACCTGATGTCGGAACCTCGCTTAGCCGGTCGTCTTCAAGACAGACAGGCTATGGAGAGCAATAATGACCATCACTATTACCGCCTTCGAACGGTCGCCCGACAGAGGCAAGGGTCTGGCGCGTGACATGCGCGTTCGCTGGGCGCTCGAAGAAGTGGGCCAGCCTTACGACGTTCGTCTTCTTTCATTCAAATCGCTGAAGGAACCAGCGCATCTGGCACTTCATCCCTTCGGGCAGATTCCGACCTATGAGGAAGGCGATCTCGCCCTGTTCGAATCGGGGGCGATCGTCTTCCATATCGCCGAGCGCCATGCGGGCCTGCTGCCGGACGATGCGAATGCTCGGGCGCGTGCGATCGCTTGGATGTTTGCCGCGCTCAACACGGTAGAGCCGCCGATCTTCGACCGCGCTCTCGCGCGAATCCTCGAGCATGATGAGCCTTGGTACGAGCAGCGCTTGCGTGTCCTCGAGGAAAACATCCGGATGCGGGTCAGCGGCCTTTCCAGCCGCCTCGGCAATGCCGACTGGCTCGATGGCGCCTTCAGCGCCGGCGACCTGCTGATGGTCTCGGTGCTGCTCAGGCTGAAGGGATCGGGTCTGCTGGAGGAATATCCAAACCTCTCCGCCTACGTCGCCCGCGGCGAAGCGCGGCCCGCATACAAGCGGGCCTTCGATGCTCAATTGGCTGTCTTCACCGCCCTATCGACCGGCTGACGAGGTTCGCTCTCGAAGCCTGCGAAAAAAAAGAAGCCGGCACTGGGGCCGGCCAGGGCGGAGATCGACTTGCGGGGAGCAGCCATGCCTCCGAAATGAACTCTCTTACGCAATATCAGAACCAATCCGGCAAGCGAAAAACAAACATCTGAAACATGCCGGTCACGCAAGGGGTGAGTGCGGCGGGAAAAGCGGGACCGTTGCTTGCCTGGCGGGACAATGCTGCATGAACGTCACGGGAAAATGACAACCTTTGCAAGAAATGCTGCCGACGCGTTCTCGTGCGCATCTTCGGCACAAGCTTGCCGATTGTCTTTTGCGGCGATGACCTCCACGGCGATTGGTCAAGAAAAGCGAACGCAATATTCGCCCAGGTGGGGATGGTTTCAAGGAAAGGGCTGCCTATATTGGCGGCACTTCTCGCAAATCGAATCCGCAAAGACCCGTTCGCATGGCTTCCGTCGTTTCCATCCAAAATCTGACCAAAACCTACGGTAACGGTTTTGAAGCGCTGAAAGGCATCGACCTCGAGATCGAGGAAGGCGAGATCCTTGCTTTGCTCGGGCCGAACGGCGCCGGCAAGACGACCCTGATCTCGATCGTCTGCGGGCTGGTTAATCCCTCGGGCGGCAAGGTGCTGGTCGGCGGCTACGACGTGGTGCGGGATTTCCGCCAGACACGGGCGATGATCGGGCTGGTGCCGCAGGAACTGACGACCGACATGTTCGAGACGGTGTGGAACACGGTCAGTTTTTCCCGCGGCGTGCACGGCAAGAAGCCGAACCCTGAACTCGTCGAAAGCGTCCTCAAGGACCTGTCGCTGTGGGCCAAGAAGGACAATATGCTGCGCGAGCTTTCGGGCGGCATGAAGCGGCGCGTTCTGATCGCCAAGGCGCTGGCGCACGAACCCCAGATATTGTTTCTCGACGAGCCGACCGCCGGCGTCGACGTTAACCTGCGCCGCGAAATGTGGCAGGTGGTCGAAAGGCTGAGGGAAAACGGCGTCACCATCATCCTCACCACCCATTATATCGAGGAAGCGGAGGAGATCGCCGACCGGGTCGGCGTCATCAACGGCGGCAAGCTGCTGTTGATCGAGGAGAAAACGGCTCTGATGAAGAAGCTCGGACGCAAGCAGCTTCGGTTGGAGCTTGCCGAGCCGCTGAAGATCCTTCCGGACAGCCTTTCACCGTACAATTTGACGCTTTCGGAAGACGGCGCGGCGCTGCTTCACGAATACAAGGGCGAGGAGGGGGACGGCAGTATCGCCTCGCTCCTTTCAATGCTGCAGGCAGAGAACATTCATTTCCGCGATCTTTCCACGCGGCAGAGTTCGCTAGAGGACATTTTTGTCGCGCTGGTGGGAGAACAGGCATGAACGTCGAGGCAATCAAGTCGATCTATTTCTTCGAGATGGCCCGCATGCGGCGGACGCTGCTGCAGAGCGTCATATCGCCGGTCATCACCACCTCCCTCTATTTCATCGTCTTCGGTACGGCGATCGGCTCCCGCATCCAGTCGATCGAGGGCGT
The DNA here is from genome assembly GCF_002968635.1 of Neorhizobium alkalisoli. Taxonomy (GTDB): domain Bacteria; phylum Pseudomonadota; class Alphaproteobacteria; order Rhizobiales; family Rhizobiaceae; genus Neorhizobium; species Neorhizobium alkalisoli. The sequence continues at coordinate 81,132 of NZ_PVBN01000002.1, forward strand.
CTCCTACGGCTCCTTCATCACGCCGGGGCTGATCATGCTGACGCTCTTGACGCAATGCATCGGCAACGGCTCGATCGGCATCTATTTCCCGAAATTCACCGGCACGATCTACGAAATCCTGTCGGCACCCGTCGCCATGACGGAGATCCTGATCGGTTATGTGGGGGCGGCGGCCAGCAAAGGGCTGATCATCGGCTTGATCATTCTGGCGACGGCGTCCTTCTTCGTCGACATTTCGATCGCCCACCCGTTCGTGATGGCGGTCTTCCTGGTGCTGACGGCCGTCACGTTCAGCCTGTTCGGCTTCATCATCGGCATCTGGGCCAAAAATTTCGAGCAGCTCAACATCGTGCCGATGCTGGTCGTACCGCCGCTGACCTTCCTGGGGGGCAGCTTCTACTCGATCGACATGCTGCCGCCCTTCTGGCAGGCGGTCAGCCATTTCAATCCTGTGCTCTATCTGGTCAGCGGCTTCCGCTGGAGTTTTTACGAGATCGCCGACGTCAATCCGCTGCTCAGCCTCGGCATGGTGGGTCTGTTCCTGGCCATCTGCCTTTCCATTCTCGGCTGGATCTTCCACACCGGCTACCGGCTGCGGAGCTGACCGCAGCCGGTAGGTCGATCCGGTTCAGCCCTCGCTGAGCTGGAGCTGGCGTCCGCCACGCGCAACCATGACAGACGCGCCCAGGATGGATGCGATGCCGAGGAAGGTCATCACGCCGAGCGGGCCCTGGACGTCGATCAGCAGCCCGCCGAGCACGGCGCCGCTGGAGATGGCGACCTGGAAGGTCGTCAGCAGCAGGGCGCCGGCGCTTTCCGCCTCGTCGGGTGCCGCCCGGGTAATGTAGCTCTGGATGCTGACCGGCAGCGCCCCGAAGGCAAAACCCCACAAGGTGACCGCGACGGCGGACGCCGTGAACGAAACTCCGGCGGAAACGAGGATCACGGCGGTGAGCGCGATAAGCCCGGAGGCGAAGACGACGCCGAGCGTCGCGCTGCGTTCGGTGATCATGCCGCCGACGATATTGCCGAAGAAGCCGCCGATGCCGAAGGCGAGCAGGACGAGCGAGATCATCTCGACGTCAAGCCGCGGAACCTCTTCCAGATAGGGGCGGATATAGGTGAAGCCCGCGAAATGGCCGGCGACGATGAGCAGCGTTGCCAAGAGCCCGATGCGGATCTTCGGCCGCTTCAGGACGGCCGCAAGCGTGCCGAGCCCGGCATGTCCGGCAGGCGGCAGCGCGGGCATGGTGACGGCCTGCACGATGAGCGCCAGCACGCCCACCGCGGCGGCCAGCACGAAGGCGGCCCGCCAGCCGAGGGTGGAGCCGATATAGGCGCCGAGCGGTGCGGCGGCAACCGTCGCCACGGATACGCCGGTAAAGATCATCGCCATGGCGCGCGGCAGGTGGTCGAGCGGAACGAGCCGCATGGCAAGCGCGCCCGACATGGCCCAGAAACCGCCAAGCCCGATCCCGAGCAGGACGCGCGACACGAGAAGCAGGGGCAGACCGCTGGCAAGCGCGGCCAATATGCAGGAGATAATGAGGAGGGCGCTCAGCCCGAACAGGGTCCAGCGCCGGTCGAGACTGCGCGTGCCGATGACGACGCCGGGGCCGGCGAACGCTGCGACGACGGCCGTCACGGTCACCGTCTGGCCGGCGGTGCCGGAACTGATGCCGAGATCGGCGGAGATGGGGGTGAGCAGGCTTGCCGGCAGGAATTCCGCCGTCACGAGCCCGAAGACGCCGAGGGCGAGCGAGATGACCGCATCCCACCGGGCCTTGGTGTCGGAGCCGGACGTATCGCCCACGCGATCATCCTCTTCGAAAGTGCTGTCTGTCATGGTTCATGTTCCTGTGTTTGGGAGGTGGCACAGTTCCCCGTCGGGGGTTGGACCAGACTTAGGCGTGACAGTCTGTACTTTCTATGCTAGGAAATCCGACATGCTTGACCGTTCGTCCAAAATGGAACCCGTAGACGTGACCGATCCGCTGACCGAGATGTTGCGCGGGCTGCGGCTCGACGGCGTCGAATATGGCCGCTGCAGGCTGGCCGAGCCCTGGGCGACGTCGTTTCCGGCCCAGGAGGCGGCGCGGTTCCATTTCATCTCGTCGGGCTCCGCATGGCTGCAGACGCCTTCCGGGGAGTGGCTGGCGTTGCGGCCGGGCGATGCAGCGCTTCTGCCGCGCGGCGATGCGCATGTGCTGGCGAGCGAACCCGGCATTCCGGCGCTGCCCTTCGACCGGTTCGGCCGCAAGGAAGTCTGCCAGGGGGTATTCGACGTGCAATGCGCGCATGCCTGCGGCGGTACGGTGGCGCTGACCGCCTCGATGCGCTTCAATATCGACAAGCTTCATCCGCTGCTGCAGCTCATGCCCGAAGTGATGCTGACCAGCGATCTTGCCAAGAACGAGCCGTCGATCCCCCATCTTCTCGATGCGATGGCTCGGGAGGTGGAGATGGACCGTGTGGGCGCCGGCGGAATTCTGGCGCGCCTTGCGGACGTTCTGACAGCCACCCTGATCCGCACCTGGGTCGAACACGGTTGCGGTGACACGACGGGCTGGATCGCGGCGGTGCGCAATCCCGAGGTCGGCCGCGTGCTGGCGGCCATTCACCTGCAGCCGGAACGGGACTGGAGCGTGGCAGCCTTGGCGCGGATCATGGGCGTATCCCGCTCCGGATTTGCCGAACGGTTTCTCCGGGTGGTGGGCGAAACGCCTGCGCGTTACGTGGCGCGGGTGCGCATGCACCAGGCGCGCCAATGGCTCGGTAAGGGGATGCGGGTTTCCGTCGTCGCCGAGCGTTTGGGCTACGACGCGGAAGCCTCGTTCAGCCGCGCCTTCAAGCGCATCATAGGCGCCTCGCCAAGCCAGTTCCGCAAAAAGGGCGATGGCGACGAAGCGGTTCGGGATTTGGCTGACCTCGGTCCAATGGGTATGGCCATGTATCCCGCCTCGCGATGATCGGATTTCCTCTTCGATTTGCCTCTCGCCGCGCGGTCGGGTCTCCGCCGGTGCGACGGGTGCGCAACGAACTCAATGCTACCGCAGGCTGACCTCCTTCAGAACGGCGCAAGCGTCGCCGAACCATTGTGCGGCACGGTCCAGATGATTGCCGTGGCTGCGCAGATGCCACGCGTTGGTGTCGGTTTCATACAGGCCGCCGGCGTTGAAGGCCGCCGCAACGAGGATGGGGTCGGCCCCCGTCAGACCAAAGCGTTGCTTGATCTCAGCCGTGCCGATCTCGATATTGGTCGTCGCGTCGTAGAGAGGATGGCTTGCCGGCGGAGGCGAAGGCCGCAGCGGATAGACGGGTGCCACCTGAAACTTGTGATAGGGAAGCGATTGCGCGTCGATCACCCACCGCGCCGTGGTGGCGAGCGTCTGCATCGGACCGGCGCTGTAGTCCCCCTGCACCGGAGGGTTCACATCCCTGTTCCAGACATGCGCCTCCCAGCGGAAAGTCGAAGGCCCGGTGAAACCTTGGGCACGATAGGCCGCAGCTTCCGCGGCGATGGTCATGATGATGATTTCGGGAGGAATGCGGAAGCGGCGGGCCATCAGGTCGATCTGCACGCTGAACGCATCCCATATGGCGCGGCAGGTCAACGGAGCGCCCGAACTGCGCAAGGGCTTCTGGCCTCCGGCATAATCACGAATATAGACGCCGTCCTCGTCAAAGCGCCATTCGATGCCGTTGAACTTGCGATGCCAGCCTTGCTGGCCGACTTCGGGCAGCGGATTGGACTGGGTAAAGGTTTCGGTGGCGACGAGGGCTTCCATCGGCAACGGCGGGCGGCTTGGTATCTCGTCCGGTACCCTCGGCGCGGCGGGCGTGCCGGACCAGCCGGCAATCGCCGCTTCCAGGTTTTCGGCCCAGCTCTCGTCGCCGCCTGGCGGGTATTGGCCATTCGCCAGATCGCCGCTATCCAGCCCGGCCATCTGCAGATGCGGCAGCTCCCAGGACAGTGCTTCGAGGCCGTGGCTCTCACCGATATGGTGCATTCTTTTCCAGGCGTCGCGATATTCGCCGCTGGTCTTCCAGCTCCATTGCCCGTTCACGAACAGTACCAGATCGATTGCCAGTCCATACTGATGGTAGGATCTCCACGGTCTCGCCTTTGTCACGATCGGACCTGGACGCGTCCGACCCTGCGCATAGAGAAATTCCTGTCGCTGGGGAGAGCGAAAACCCTCGAATATCCGGAAGGGAAAGCCTTCGTCATTGAGTTTCTCGACGACCAGCCGCGCCGCCTTCCTGACCACGAGATGAAGATGAGCAATATCCACGTCTCGCTGGTGCGGCGACGACATAGGTTGTCCTCCCACTTTTAAAGGAACGATGAGAAAATACTGAAGATGGTCTTGGTGATGCTTTCAGAATGCTTTCGCGCGAAGGCGATGAACTATAATCGCCATAATTGCGGCGAGAGTCAACCTGAGGATATAATTAATAATTATTAAGCGTAAAAGTTGTAGATGGATGTAAGGGAAGGGGCGTATGGCTGCGAGGCGTCACCGAGGAACCTTTGAACGGCCGTCAGTCTCTCAGCCGGAGCTCGTCGGTCCGCATCTGCAGGGAACCGAGGGTGGAGAGGAAGCTCATGCCGAGCAGGCTTTCGTCAAGCCGCCCTTCCTCTGCGACCATTGCGCGGATGTTCTTTCGGGCAATGGGTCCTATGGCGATCTCGTCGAGGCGAACGGGCGCGGCCATGGCGCGGCCGTTGGCCGTCATGACGCTGACTGAAAAGTCGAGAGCCTGCGGATTGAGACCGATCGCCCGGGCGTCTTCATAGGAGAGCACCACGGTGCTGGCTCCGGTATCGACGAGCATCGGCAGCACCTTGCCGTCGACGCGGACATTGGTCTGGAAATGGCTGCCGCGCGTCTTGTGGATGATCACCTCGTTGCCGCCCTCGCTGGTGGTCACCGACACTGCCGTGCCGGGCAGCAAGCCTGCGGTCATGCGGGCACCGAAACTGCGGGCGTCGTCGCGGTAGAGATAGGCGGCAACCAGTCCGAGGACGATCAGCAGCCAGATGGCGATGTTTCGTAGCACTTCGCTGGATTTGCCGCGGCGACCGGAGAGGATGCCGACCGACAGCAGGCCGGCGATCGGCAGCAGATAGATGATCTGGCCGAAATCGTCATTGGCGATGCCGAAGGTCTGACCCGCGTCATGATTGAAGATCAGCAATGCCAGTCCGGCGCCGAGGACGAGGAGGATGAGCGTGAGGGCGTTCATGCGTCGTAGCGCTCCCTGGCCAAACGCTGGCGTTTCGTTTCCCGGCGAGGCTTCCGTTCGACGGTCTCGAGCCGTGCGGGCAGTGTTTCCATCAGTGCGAGCCGTTCGGCGTCCGTGTAGTCCATCCAGGCGGCGATTTCCTCGCGCGTGCGCCCGCAGCCGAAGCAGTAGCCGGTCTTGATGTCGATGGAGCAGACGAGGATGCAGGGTGAAATCATGTCAATCTATATCGTGAGTTCAGATGACGAGAGCAAGAGTGGCAAGCATGCCGATCTCGCAGAGTTGTTGACTGGCCCCGATCGTATCGCCCGTATGCCCTTCGAGCTTGCCGCGCACATAACGGGTAAAAGCGAAGCAGAGGGCGCCGGCGACGATCAGCGACAGAAGAACCTTGGGCAGCCCCAGAAGGGGTACCAGGAGGACAAAGGCCAGGACGGCGCCACTGAAGAGCGCGACATTACGTGCGGCTGTCCCGGGCAGACCGGCGCTGGCGGCCACTCCTGCCTCCCGGGCGGACGGCAGCGCGTGCCAGTGCGCGACCATGAGCGCCCGGCTGGCGGCCGCAGCGGCGAGTACGGCAAGAGCGCCGGCCGCCGGCTCGTAACGCGAAAGGACGGCAAGCGCGCTCGCGCGCAGCCCGAAAGATAGGATAAGCGCGATCACGCCGTAGCTGCCGATGCGGCTATCCTTCATGATGACAAGCGCATGTTCCTTGTCCCGCCCGCCGCCGAGACCATCGGCCGCATCGGCGAGGCCGTCTTCGTGGAGCGCTCCCGTCAGAAGCGCCAGAAGCGCGAGGGCGATCAGGCTTGCGGTCAGGGCATCGCCGGGAGCGAAGAGGAAAAGGACGAGCGCGGGGAGAGCCGCGATGGCCAACCCGGCCGCCGGAAAGGCTCGTACGGCGCGCGAGATCGAGCCGTCCTGGCCCTTGAAGAAACGGTCCGGTACCGGCAGACGGCTCAGGAAACCGATCGAGCGTGCAAGGTCTGCGACGAATTCGCTTGTGTTTGGCAGTTGTCCCACCGTGAGTCCCCGACTATGAGAAACGCAAAGAAGCGCGATTTGCCGGGAAAGACAAGCCGACCCGGACGACCAGAGCAAGAGAGATCTCCATGAGCGTGAGTGGCCTGCCTTTCGACGATTTCCGCACCTTGCTAGCCAATCTTCCGGGACCGGATTCTCGGGCGCTCGTGGCGGCGCGCGAACGGGACGCCCAGCTCACCAAACCTCCAGGCGCGCTCGGCCGGCTGGAGGAGATCGCCTTCTGGCTTGCCGCCTGGACCGGCAGAGCGCCGGCGGTCAACCGCCCTCTGGTGGCGATCTTTGCCGGCAATCATGGGGTTACCAGGCACGGCATCACGCCCTATCCCTCCTCGGTGACACAGCAGATGGTCGAAAATTTCGCCGCCGGCGGTGCCGCGATCAACCAGATCTGCGTGACCCACGATCTCGGTCTCAAGATCTTCGACCTCGCGCTCGATTATCCGACCGGCGACATCGCGACCGAGGCCGCGCTTTCCGAGCGCGATTGCGCGGCGACCATGGCCTTCGGCATGGAAGCGATTGCCGGCGGCACCGATCTCCTGTGCATCGGCGAGATGGGGATCGGCAATACGACGGTCGCCGCAGCGATCAATCTGGCGCTTTACGGCGGCACGGCGGAAGACTGGGTCGGCCCCGGCACCGGCTCGCACGGCGAGTTGCTGGAGCGCAAGATCGCCGTGGTGAAGCAGGCGGTGGAATTCCACAGGGACCATCTCTCCGATCCGCTGGAAGTGCTGCGTCGTCTGGGCGGCCGCGAGATTGCGGCGATCGCCGGCGCGATCCTGGCAGCTCGCGTCGAGAAAATTCCGGTGCTGCTCGACGGCTATGTGGTGACGGCCGCGGCCTCTATCCTGAAGGCCGCCAATCCTTCCGCACTCGACCACTGCCTGGTCGGCCACGTCTCAGGGGAACCCGGACATCTGCGCGCCATCGAGAAGCTCGGCAAGACGCCGTTGCTGGCGCTCGGCATGCGGCTCGGCGAGGGGACGGGCGCCGCACTCGCGGCCGGTATCGTCAAGGCCGCTGCGGCCTGTCATTCCGGCATGGCGACGTTCGACCAGGCCGGCGTCAGCAACAAGAGCAACTGATCCAGATGGAAAAGACGCCGCTCGACAGCAATATCGAAAAGGCGAGCGGCATCCGCCGGGTCATCGCCGCCACGCGTTATTCGATGCAAGGGTTGAGGCGTCTGTGGCGGGAGGAGGCCTTCCGCCACGAGGTGATAGCCTTCGCCGCCGGCCTCGTGCTCTTCGCACTGGTCGGCGCGTCGCCGCTTGATTATTTCGTCTTCCTCATCCTGATGCTGGTGCTGTTCTCGGTCGAATCCCTCAACACCGCGATCGAGGAACTGGTCGACCGCATTTCCCCTGAAATCTCGACCGTCGGCCGGCATGCCAAGGATCTCGGCTCGTTCGCGGTGTTTTGCCTGCTCTGCGCCAACGGGTTCTTCGCGCTTTATGTGGCGGTCCGTAGCGTGTGGTTTTGATTGATTGATCAGTCGTGATCCGGCATGGACGAGGGGTCTCTGGCGGCATGACGTATACCCACCACGATAATCTCCTGGGGGCCGCTACGCAAAGCTCTTGCGGCGGCGTTCGATGGCTGGTGCATCGGCAACGGCGGGCACGCTCTGCAGCACGCGGGTCGCGGGCAGGATGGCGATTGCCTCGGTGCCCTCGCGCAGCTTCGAGCGCAGGATGAACTGGCCGTCGTGCTTGGCAAGGATCGCCTGTACGATCGGCAGGCCGAGGCCGGTGCCCTGTTCAGCGCTCTTGATGGCGATCGATCCCTGACCGAAGGCCGAGAGAACGATGGGGATTTCCTCCTCCGGAATGCCGGGGCCGTTGTCCTTGATGGCCACATACTGGCCGCCGCCGGCCGTCCACCCGACCTTGACCATCACCTCGCCGCCCTGGGGCGTAAACTTCACCGCATTCGACAAGAGGTTCAGCAATACCTGCCGCATGGCCTTTTCGTCGGCCCATACCTGCGGCAGATCCGGCTCGAACTGCTCGCGGATCGAGATGTTCTTGGCTCGGGCCCGCAGCTGAACCATCCCGATGCAATCCTCGGCGATTTCGAGGAGCGAGAGCGCTTCTTCGCTGAGATCGTAGCGGCCCGCCTCGATGCGCGACAGGTCGAGGATTTCGTTGATGAGGTTCAGGAGGTGGTGGCCGGAACGGTGGATATCTCCGGCATATTCCCGATAGGTGGGATTGGCGAGCGGGCCGAGGACTTCCGAACTCATCACTTCGGAAAAGCCGAGGATGGCGTTGAGCGGCGTGCGCAGTTCATGGGACATGGAGGCGAGAAAGCGCGATTTCGCCAGATTGGCTTCCTCGGCGCGGCGGCGGGCCTCGTCCGACATGGATTTCGCCACTTCCAGTTCGGCGATCAGATCGTCCTTTTCCGACTGGTAGGACATCAGCGTGAGATTGGAGCGGTAGAGCCGGTCGGCGATATAATGGAAAAAGACGACGGCGATGGCGCACATCGCGGTCATGCCGATATCGAGCACCTGCCGCGAGAAAAACGACATCGCGAACAAGACGGCGACCGCCGGCAGGAAGCCGCAAAGCACCCCGAGCCGCAGCATGAAGGTGCTCATCGCCATGATGGAGATTGCAAAGAGCAGAACCGCGCCCTTGTAGAAATAGTAGCCGTCGCCCGAGCAGGCGCTGCAGTCCTGGATCGCGAAAAGGGCCCACCCGAAGCCGAGCAGCACCTGTGCGGCAAGCAATCTGCTACGCCATTTCCGCGTCTCGATTGCGGCAATTTCCTTGCGGCTCGCCCGCCGCGCCAGGAGCACGTTGATGGCATGCAGGCTGAGCATCAGCAGCGCCCAGCCGAGCAGGTTGGCGCTCGGATTGATATAGACGCCGATCGCCGTTACCAGCACGACGAAGAGCGGCATGATCGAGGCGCCCTGCAGCACGGCGCTCGCATGCATGGCCAGCATGTCGCGGTCGAAGACCTGATTGCCCTTGGAGCTGGATTGCAGTCGCTCACGGGTAGCACGAACGGCTTTGGAGACAGCCTTGTTGCGGTGGCTGCGCGATCGATCCACGATGATCTTGTCGGTCGAAGTGCTGACGCCGTTACTCATGACCACTGAACTGCTTACCCGGGTGGTTGAGAGACTAGGGTCAAAACCTTAAGAGAGTCCTGCCGGGAAAGGTTTTGTTTGCCATTTCTCTGAAGCTTCCGTTTTCCAATAAGGCGCGATTGTGGCGATGAGGTTCATGACTTTCAGGGATGGCGTGGTGCTGGTTGCCATGTTCGTCCTTCTTACGCTTATCGTTGCCAGGCTGAACGAGGCGTCCGACGACGTAGTGGGCGGACCTTTTCATGCCGTCGACGGCGATACGCTTTCGGCGGGCGGCGAGAGGCTGCGACTGGAGGGCATCGATGCGCCGGAGCTCGATCAGACCTGCGAGGACGGCGGCGGACGGAGATGGGCGTGTGGCGCGGAAGCAAGGCGACATCTGGCGCGTTTGGTGTCGACGGATGAAACCGAGTGTCGGGGGCACGAGCGCGACCGCTACGACCGGCTTCTGGTTCGCTGTCATGTGGGTGCGGTGAATGTCAACGGCACGATGGTTCGCCAGGGTCTTGCGATCGCCTATGGGCTCTATCTGCAGGAGCAGAACACGGCGCGTCGCGAGCGGCTGCGGCTCTGGGCCGGTCGCTTCGAAGATCCGCGCGATTGGCGCGCCAGCCGGGGCACGATGGATGGCTCAGGCTTTCTGGAGGTGATTCTGGATTGGTTCGCAAGACTGATCGGTTGGAACGGAAATGACATGCATGGTCAATCTTGAGGCGGAGATCGAGGCGCTGCGACGGGCGATATCCGTCTGCCGCATCTGTCGGGATACGCCGGTGCGAGGAGAGGGCGACCGCCTGGCCCACGAGCCGCGGCCGGTTGCCGTGCTGTCGTGGACGGCCCGCATCCTGATTGCCGGACAGGCGCCGGGCCTGCGCGTGCATGAAAGCGGACTTCCCTTCAACGATGCCTCCGGCAACCGCCTGCGCGACTGGATGGCGGTGAGCCGGGAAGAGTTCTATGATCCGGACCGCTTTGCGATCGTGCCGATGGGTTTCTGCTTTCCGGGCTATGACGCAAAGGGAAGCGACCTGCCGCCGAGGCGGGAATGCGCGCCGCTCTGGCGCTCCCGGGTGATATCGGCAATGCCGCAGATCGAGCTGGTTCTGGCTGTCGGCGGTTATGCCCATGCCTGGCATCTCGGAGCGCGCCGCAAGAAGGGGATGACAGAAACGGTGCAGAACTGGCGGGAGTATTTTTTCGCCAATGAAGGGCCGCGCATCCTGCCGCTGCCGCATCCGAGCTGGCGCAATACCGGCTGGCTGAGGAAAAATCCCTGGTTCGAGACTGAGATACTGCCTGTCCTGCGACAGAATGTGGATAGCCTCATCCGTTGAAACAAAATTCGGTTAACTGCTATGATTTACGTGTATAACGAAAAATGATTTCGAAAGGGAACTGAATGGACCGCCTCGACCGCAAGATCCTGCGCATTCTGCAGGAAGATTCAACTCTGGCCGTCGCAGATCTTGCGAAGAAGGTAGGGCTTTCAACGACGCCGTGCTGGCGGCGCATCCAGAAGATGGAAGAAGACGGCGTCATTCGCCGCCGCGTGGCGCTGCTCGATCCCGTCAAGGTCAATACCAAGGTCACCGTCTTCGTGTCGATTCGCACCGCCAGCCATTCGATCGAGTGGCTGAAGCGGTTTTCCGAAGTGGTCGTGGATTTCCCCGAAGTTGTGGAATTCTATCGCATGAGCGGCGATGTCGACTATCTTCTGCGGGTCGTGGTGCCGGATATCGGCGCCTATGACGCCTTCTACAAGCGGCTGATCGCCAAGATCGAAATCCGCGACGTCTCCTCGGTCTTCGCCATGGAGCAGATCAAATACACGACCGAACTGCCGCTCGACTACATGATGCTCGACAACCAGAAATCGGGCGAGGAATAAACCGCAAATCGGCAGAACGGAACTACTTTCTGGCAGAATGGGCAGAGTTCGGCCGGCCCGCTTCAGGTTATCTGGACTCCATTCATGATGGAGCCCAGACATGCATAACCAAGCAGAGGCGCACAAGACGATCGCCGGCCGATACATTGAAGAAATCTGGAACCAGGGCCGCATCGAGCGGTTTGGCGAGTTCTTTGCGCCGGACTATGAAGAACTCAACTATGCGCCCGCAAATGCCGCGGGGCATTGCGGCATGGTCGTGAAGCTGAAGCAGATCATGCCGGATGCGGTATGGACTATCGAGCGGATGACCGCGGACGATGATTGCGTCGTCTGCGAACTAACGTTGCGCGGCACGCACCAAGCGGAGTTCAGGGGGATTGTACCCGCCGGAAACGCCATTGCTGTTCGGGGCTATCGCACCCTCGTCTTTATGGAAAACAAGGTCGTGCGGCATTCTGCCTTGCTGGACACCGCCGAACTGCTAAGGCAGATGCAGGAACAAAAGGCGGCTTGAACGAACCGGCAGCGATGGCGATAATCTCTCATGCCTATCATCGGGTCTTCGACGAGCCTTTCGAGATCGAGCGGGCTTTCGACGCCGACTACCTCCTCTACGCCTCCTCCGGAGCCTTTGTGCTGGATGTCGCTGACCGTCGATGGGTTCTGCCGCCGCAACGCGCGGCGCTGCTCGCGCGGGGAACGTTGATCAGGGTGCGAAGCAAGGGGCCGGCGACCGCTTCGTCTGTTCTTTTCGCAACCGGCGAATTCGCAGAGCCCCTGCAACCCTGCAGGGTTTTCGGTCTTTCCGAACTTGCGCGACATATGATCTTGCATGTCATGCGCTGGGGCGCGGGACGGCGTGTGGAAGATCCGATGGCGGATACGTTTTTCAGGACGCTTGCTTCTATTGCCATGGAACTTTCCGCGGACGAGGACGAAACGTGGCTGCCAAGACCGCAATCGGCCTCGATGGCCGTTGCGGTCGACCGGCTGCTCGAGAATTTGGAGAGCGATACGGATTTCGCCACGATCGCAGAGACTGCGCATCTGTCCGAACGGACGCTCGCGCGGCGTTTCGAGGCCGAACTCGGCATGAGCTTCCGGGATTTTCGGCATCGAGCGCGGATGGTGAAAGGAAAGGAACTGCTGCTTTCAGGCGGCAATGCCGTCACGGAGGTCGGGCTAGCCTGTGGTTTCGAAAGCACAAGTTCCTTCATAAAGGCGTTCCGCACGTTTACCGGAATGACGCCGCGGCAATATCGCGTCCGGAAGTGCGGCTAACCCTTCAGTCGCTTCAGCACTCTCTCGCCGTTCAGTTCCTTAACCGCATCCTTGCCGATCCACCGGGCGGTCTTGTCGGTTGAGGCCGCAAGCGTTTCGGCGAGCGCAAGAGCCGGCGCGTGGCAGGTGCGGCTGCGCTTGCCGATATTGCGCAGCGCCCAGTTGACCGCTTTTCTGACGAAATTGCGCGGATCTTCGGCATGTCGTTCGATCAGAGGCAGATAGCTGATGAACGTCGCGTCCGGTTCCTGTTTGTTGTGAACGACCGCGCCGGCAATCATCGCAAACGCGGCGCGGCGCACGAATTCGCGTTCGTCTTTTGTGAACTCTTCAATCAGATCCTGCCAGAACGCCGTTTCGGTCAGGATGTCGGCGGCCGCGTCGACGATTTCCCAGGACGCGAAATCGTCCGCCCAGGCCCGCACCTCGGCCAGGGTCAGCGAGGCGGGCTCCGCCGTGTAGATCGCCAGCATGCGCGCCTCGCGAATGCCGGTGCGCCAGAGGTCGAGCGCACGAGCATGGTCGCGTCCGACGAGGCGGGCGATCTTCTGCATCTCCGGATTGGAAATCCCCATGGCCTTGTCGGTGACGATGCCGTAGCGCGCCATGCCGGCAAGGTTCTCCTCCGATCGCAGCGTCTGAAGATGGGCGACGATGTCTGCGACGCCGGAGGAGGGGCCGATCACCGGAAGACGCTCATTTCTTGTCGAGACGGGCCAGCAGCGAGGACGTATCCCAGCGGTTGCCCCCGATCGCCTGGACGTCGCCGTAGAACTGGTCGACAAGCGCCGTCACCGGAAGCTTCGCGCCATTGCGGCGGGCTTCGGTCAGCACGATGTCGAGATCCTTCCGCATCCAGTCGACGGCAAAGCCGAAGTCATATTTGCCGGCGTTCATGGTCTTGTAGCGGTTTTCCATCTGCCAGGAGCCTGCAGCCCCCTTGGAGATGACTTCGATGACCTTCTCGATGTCGAGGCCCGCCTGTTTGCCGAAATGGATCGCCTCGGCAAGCCCCTGCACGAGGCCGGCGATGCAGATCTGGTTCATCATCTTGGTGAGCTGGCCGCTGCCGACCGGACCCATCAGGCCGACCATACGGGCATAGGCGTCGATGACGGGCTTTGCCTTGTCGAAGATTGCCTGGTCGCCGCCGCACATGACGGTCAGCACGCCGTTTTCGGCACCCGCCTGGCCGCCGGAGACAGGTGCGTCGATGAAGCCGATGCCTTTCGTCTTCGCGGCTGCTTCGAGTTCCCGGGCGACTTCGGCGCTGGCGGTCGTGTTGTCGATCAGGATGGCGCCCGACTTCATGCCGGCGAGCACGCCGGTATCGCCCAACGTCACCGAGCGGAGATCGTTGTCATTGCCGACGCAGGTGAAGACGAAATCGGCATCCTTGGCAGCCTCTGCCGGGGTGGAGCCGGTCTTGCCGCCGTACTTCCCGGCCCAGTCGGCCGCCTTTGAAGCCGTACGGTTGTAGACGGTGACGTCATGGCCACCCTTTTCCTTCAGATGCCCCGCCATCGGAAAACCCATCACTCCGAGACCGATGAATGCCACCTTCGCCATGCTTTGCCTCCTGCATTTCCTGTCCTGAGGATTAGAGCAAAGCAGGGATCGGGAAAAGGCGGATCCTGCGAAAAGCGATGGTTTCGCTGACAAGGGCAAACTGAGGGTTTTGAAGTCCGTCGCTTCAGGCAGGCGGCGAGGCCGGGCTGCTTTTCTGGCAGACACCCATGCCGCAGCCTTCCACTTCCATGAAAACCACGCCGCCCTCTTCGAAGGCGCGGCGGATCTGGGCGGCCGTCGCGCGGTGAACGTCGTGGCGGCTGCCTTCGTAGTCGCGTATAGTGCTGCGCGAAACGTCCGAACGCTCCGCAAGGTCGCTCTGCGTCCAATCGAGGAGACCGCGTGCCGCCCGGCACAAAGCCGGTGTCAAAATCATCTGTCTGGCGACTTGACCCATCTGTCAAAGTTACCCATATTGGTCAATATAAGCCATATATGGCATATTTTTTAAAGGATTTCCAGAGGGAGGCGCGGATGCCGCACGATACGCCATTGATTTCGACCATCGTCGGCGGTCTTGTGCTCGCGTTCATATTCGGCGCCATCGCCAACCGGTTCCGCCTCCCGCCGCTGGTCGGCTATCTCTTCGCCGGCATCCTCGTCGGCCCTCATACCCCGGGCTACGTGGCCGACCAGAGCCTTGCGCCGGAGCTTGCCGAGATCGGCGTCATCCTGCTGATGTTCGGCGTCGGCCTGCATTTCTCGCTCAAGGATCTTCTGTCTGTCCGCGGCGTCGCCGTACCCGGCGCCATTGTCCAGATCGGCTTCGCGACGCTGCTCGGCTGGGGCATGGGTTCGCTGATGGGCTGGCCGCTTGGCGGCAGTCTCGTTTTCGGCCTGGCGCTGTCGGTCGCTTCCACCGTCGTGCTGCTCAAGGCGCTGCAGGAGCGGCGACTTGTCGAAACCGTGCGCGGCAAGATCGCGGTCGGCTGGCTGATCGTCGAGGATCTCGCCATGGTGCTGGCGCTGGTGCTGATCCCGGCCTTGGCGAGCATCGGTGGCGGCGAGGCGGCCCATCCCGATCCGGTCGCGATCATCGTCGCGGACCTTTTCGACATCGAGCTCGGCATTGCCGGCATCATCGGTATCACGCTGTTGAAGGTCGTGGCCTTTCTCGGGGTCATGCTGGTGATCGGCCGGCGCGTCATTCCCTGGATATTGCACCGCATCGCCCATAGCGGCTCGCGCGAGCTTTTCCGGCTCGGCGTCCTGGCGATCGCGCTCGGGGTCGCTTTCGGCGCGGCAAAACTTTTCGGCGTATCGCTGGCGCTCGGCGCCTTCTTCGCCGGCATGATTCTTTCGGAAAGCGAGCTGTCGCACCGCGCGGCGCAGGAGAGCCTGCCGCTGCGGGACGCTTTCGCCGTGTTGTTCTTCGTCTCGGTCGGCATGCTCTTCGACCCGAACGTCATCCTGTCGAACCCGCTGCCGGTGCTTGCGACCGTCTTCATCATCCTGATCGGCAAATCGGTGGCAGCCTTCCTGATCGTGCTCGCGTTCCGCATGACGGTGCCGACTGCGCTGACCATCTCGGCCAGTCTGGCGCAGATCGGCGAGTTCTCCTTCATCCTCGCCGAGCTCGGTGTGGGGTTGAACCTGCTGCCGCAGGAGGGCCGCGACCTGATCCTTGCCGGCGCGATCATTTCGATCATCCTCAATCCGGCGATGTTCTATCTCGGCGACAAGCTGATCCCGCGGCTGGAGGCCCGGCTGATCCGTGCGCCGGAAGGCGAAGGCGAGGCGGCGATCGCCACGCGGACCGGCGCCCACAGCGACGACGGGGTGCCCGGCCAGGAGGTCCCGACGCCGAGGGAAACCGAACCGGTGCTGACCACTGCGGGTGAGGAAGGCGAGGTGGCGGTGAGCCGTCTCACCGATCATGCGGTGGTGGTGGGCTACGGCCGGGTCGGCAGCATCGTCGTCGCAAACCTCAAGTCCTCCGGCATCCCGTTCCTGGTGATCGAGGACTCCGAAAACCGGGTAGAGGAGCTGTTGAAGCAGGGGATCGAAGTCATCGTCGGCAATGCTGCTTCGCCCAAGGTGCTGGAGCTTTCCAATCTGGGAGCGGCAAAGAGCCTGGTGGTGGCGATCCCGAACGCCTTCGAGGCCGGTAATGTGGTAATGCAGGCGCGCGAGGTGAACCCGGCGCTGCTGATCCTGTGCCGCGCCCATTCCGACGCCGAGATCGAGCATCTGGAAAAGCTCGGCGCCGACAAGACGATCATGGGCGAACGGGAAATCGCCTTCGGAATGCTCGACGGCCTCGATCAGGTGCATTACCGAACCGAGCCGGTGGAAGAGATGGACGAAGAGCCAAGGCCTCGGGCTCCTGCGCCCACCGGGGTAGCGGAGGCTCGGCCGGTGACGCCCCACGACGAGCCGGCGGCCCCGTCTGACGTCGAGCCACCTGCGGAGCCGGTGAAGGGGTAGTTCCCGTCAGCGGGCCGACATGAGCGCGTACCGGCATTGTTGGATGTTTTCGCCACGGGAACGGGAGAACAGCTCGATCGTGCCGGCCGGGGTGAAGCCCAGCTTGGTGAGGATCCGTCCGGAAGCCGGATTGTCTGCCGCATGTCCGGATTTCAGTGTCGAAAGACCGACGTTCTCCAGAGCGAAACCGACCACGGCCTGCGCGGCTTCGAATGCATATCCATGTCCCCAGGCCGCCTTCTCGAACCAATAGCCAAGATCACCCTCGCTGCCCGCGATCTCGTCGATATCGACAAGACCTGCCATGCGGCCCTCGACCTCCACCGCAAAACGATAGGCTTCGCCCGCGCACCATTCCCGCTGATGGTCGCCGAACCAGTCGCAGATCGCTTGCCGGTCCGGCGGAAAAGAAGCCATGCGCAACATGCGCGTGACTTCCCAATCGGATTGGATTTCGAGCGCACGGCCCACATCCGCGCCTGAAGTCGGGCGCAGGACGAGACGATTTGTCGTTATAGCGGTGCGGGCAAGTGACATTGCATGATCAGAACGGCTTGATCACCGCAAGCAGGACGACGAGAACGACGGAACCGAGGATGATCGGCATGCCGGCGCGCACGAAGGCGGGCGGGTCGAGCTTCGGATCGGCCTGCATGCGGCGCATCCAGCCCTGCTGCATGCCGTGCAGGGCGGAAAGCAGGACCACCAGGACCAGCTTGGCATGCAGCCAGCCGTCGGAAAAGCCGACATAGCCGAAGATGAGCCAGAGGCCGAAGATCCAGGCGCCTCCGAGCGCTGCGGTCGTGACCGTCCGGTCGTATTTCCGGAGTGCCGAAATGACGCCGACGCGGATCGTGGGAGGCACCATGCCGATGACGAAGGCATTGATCAACATGCCGCCGATCAGAAGAAAGTCGGAGAGGATGTGCAGTGCCTTGATGACGAAATACAGCATGGGGGTCAGCTCCAGATCATGGCTTCGGTAAAATTGAGTTCGGCGAAATCCTGCTTGCGCAATTTTTCTTCGTCGGCTGCGAAAAATTCATCGAGCTGCGGCGGTGCGACGGAGGTTCCTGACAGCATCGCGTGAACTTGGCCGCGATGATGGATCTGGTGCTGGAAGAGGTGCAGCAGTACCCGATCGGCGGTCTCCACCTGCACATGGTCCGCGCGGGGAATGCGGACCTCCTGCATGGCGGTTTCAGCAACCATCTGGCGACAGTGGTCGATGAGGCGCCGGTCGGCGGCATGCTGTTCGCGGTTGAGATCGGCAAAGATCCGGAAGGGAATTTCCGGCTCGAATGCCGCCGCGCCGATGCAATTGCCCTCCAGGGCGCTGATATACAGCCAGTCGACGGTCAGGATGTGGTTCAGCGTATGGATGATCGACGGAAAGAAGCTGGTGCGCGGCGCAGCCAGTTCCTCCGGCGAAAGTTCGCCGCACGCCCTCAGAAGCCGATGATTGGCCCAGGCATTGTTATAGGCCTGGGCGAGAAGATAGCGCTGTGGGGTCATCGAATCCTCCGTTGCGGAGGCGAAACTAGCCTTTCAGCCGCGCGATGACCAGATGGCCGGGCGAGGGATGTCCATCCTGCATGCGCACATTGATTTCGGACATTTCCAGCACCTCGAAACCGGTGTCGGCAAGCCGAGAACGGACATATGCTTCGGTATGCAGAAAACGCTGATGCGGGCCGACTGCATAGGTCCGGCCGTCGGCATCGGACAGGCTTTCGGACGAGAAGGCGAAAATGCCGCCGGCCAGCATGTTTTCCGCCACACCGAAGAACAGCGGTTCGAGCGCGCCGAGATAGGGAAGCACGTCTGTGGCCGTGACCAGATCGAACGGCTCGTCGTCATTGTCTTCGAGAAAGTCTTCGACTTCCGCTACGTAAAGCGTTTCGTAGAGATCTTTTTCGTGTGCGATTTCAACCATGTTCTCGGAGATGTCGATACCGGTGATATCGTCCGCCATGTCGCGTAACGTGCCGCCCGTCAGCCCCGTGCCGCAGCCGAGATCGAGCATCCGCTGGAAGGGACCGAGCTTCAGTTCCTGGAATCGCTGGCGCACGAGCACGGGTACGGCGTAGCCGAGCTGCTCGACGAGGATGTCCTCGAAACTTTCGGCATGCTGGTCGAACAGGGTTTCGACATAGGCATCCGGTGCCTTGGGCGGCGTTTCGCCGCGGCCCATGGCGGCGATCCGGACGGCGGCGCCGCCGTGATCTTCGGGATCGAGCGTCAGCACTTCCTCGTATGCCTTGACGGCCGCATCGATCTCGCCGGCCTTCTCCAGCGCCAGCGCGCGATTGTAGGCTTCCGCCAACGCTTCCTCGTCGATCTTCTTCATCACTTTGTCCTTTGTTTCGAGGCGGCTTTAAGCCGACGGCGCCTGTTTGTCCATCACCGGGGCCATCACCGGGGAACGTGTGGGGCGCTTGCCCGTTGAGCCTAAGAGCAGAAAGAGCCTGGAGAAAGGGTCATGGCCGGCGATCAGGGGCCGAACGTGCTGGAGCAGAATATCGAACGGCGGGCACCGTCGCTACCGATTACCTCCAGCGAGAAGGCCAACATGATCATTCATTATTACCGCGGCGAGATGGGCCGGATGGCGAGTTGGCGGGACCGCATCGACCGCACGTCCAACTGGGCGATCACCATGGTTGCCGGTCTTCTGTCGGTGTCGCTTTCGACGTCCTCGTCGCACCACGGCGTCGTGCTATTTGCCATGCTGCTGATCTCGCTGATGCTGCTGATCGAGGCGCGGCGCTACCGCTTCTTTGATGTCTATCGCGCCAGAGTGCGCAAGCTGGAGCGGCATTATTTCGCCCAGGCGCTGGACCCGCAAGCCGATCTCAAGCCCGACTGGGCTGCCGGCATCGCCAAAAGTCTGCGCAATCCCTGCTTCCTCATCAGTTATCGCGAGGCGCTGTTCAGGCGCATCCGGCGCAATTACGTCTGGATGTACGTCATCCTGCTGTTCGCCTGGCTGCTGAAGATATCAACGCCGAAACTGCTTCCCAACGAGCCCAAGACGGATGTCGTCTTCTCGGTGAGCGAAGCCGTGAACAATGCGGCCCTCGGTCCGGCGCCGGGATGGAGCGTGATCGCGGTGATAGCCTTCTTCTATGCCGCAATCCTGTATGCTGCCATCCATCGGGAGCCCGATGACGGCGAATTCGCCCACGGCGAGGTGCATGTCTGACAGGCGTCCTCAGTGCAGGATGATTTCTCCCTTGACCGCACGCCATTCGCTTGCCGAGATCAGCTTCCGATGAACATATCGGACGGAATGCAGCGGGCCGTCGAGTTTTTCCTGCCAGAATTTCAGGAAGCCCTTCATTTCCGGAAACTCGGGAGCAAGGTCGTAGTTCTGCCAGATATAGCTCTGCAGGAGGGCCGGATGATCGGGCAGGCGATAAAAGATCTGCGCCGTTGTCAGTCCGTACCCTTTCAGCATCATTTCCATTTCGGACATCGGTAGTTCCCACTTGTTGTTTTTAAGGATGACGCATTGACGTCACCCCAACATGGGAGCATGCCACGGTTAACCGAAGCTTTACAATTGGCCTTTAGAGGAGGCTTTCATCAATTTATTCAGTATGTTAGCAGCAAGTTTAGGCGAGTGCTGCTATCGCTTCAGGTGTCGGGTCAGGCGGGCTTCCAGGAATGCCCACACATGCCGCAGCGTTTCGACGATGGCGAGATAGAAGATCGCCGCCCAGAGATAAGCCTGGTAGTCGAATGTGCGTGAAAAGGCGTAGCGGGTTTCTCCCATCAGATCGTAGACGGTCACGATGGCGACGACGGCCGAGCCCTTGATCATCAACACGAGCTCGTTGCCATAGGGCCGGAGCGCGACGATCAGCGCCTGCGGCAGGATGATCTTGCCGAAGGCGACGCGCTTGGAAAGGCCGAGTGCTGCGGCGCCCTCGTGCTGGCCGCGGGGAACGCTTTCGATTGCGCCCCGCAGGATTTCCGCCTGGTAGGCGGCGGTATTGAGGACGAAGGACAGGAGGCCGCAATACCAGGCCTCCCTGAAGAACCACCAGAGGCCGACGCTTTCCAGCTGCGGCTTGAAGCTGCCGAGGCCGTAATAGATCAGGAAGAGCTGAGCGAGCAGCGGCGTGCTGCGGAACACATAGACATAAGCATAGGCGATGCCGTTCAATGCGCGGTTTTGCGACATCCGCGCGAAGGCGATCGGCAGCGACAGCAGCGCACCGAACACCACGGCGAGACAGACCAGAGAGATCGTCGTCCAAAGGCCGTTGAGGTAACGGGGGCCGTAGCGCAGAAATTTGTCCTGATCCCAGCCGCCGACGACCATGGCAACGAGCCCCGCCGCGAAAAGTGCCCAGAGGATCAGGATCGCAATGGCGGCGATCCGGGCTCCGGTGACGGGGCGTGCGGGCGCAAGCGGAGCCGGCTGCGGCGCGATGAGTTCCCTCACGTAGGTCATCGGGCCGTCTCCGCGCGTTTTGCCCAGCGCTCGACAAATCCGAGGCCGAAGGACGAGATCATCGCGAGGATCAGGTAAAGAAGGGAGGCGATGAAATAGAAGAAGAAGGCCTCCTTGCTGACTCTCGCGGCGATACCGGTCTGGCGCAGGATATCGGCAAGACCGATGACCGAGACGTAAGAGGTATCCTTCAAGAGGATCAGCCAGAGATTTGTAAGGCCCGGCAGCGCGATCCGGATGAGCTGCGGCAGGACGATCAGCCGCATGGTACGTCCGCGATGCAGGCCGAGCGCATCGCCGGCTTCGTATTGCCCGCGCGGGATTGCACGGAAGGCCGAGAGCAACACTTCGGAGGAATAGGAGGAGAACACCACCGCGAGCGCCACCATGCCGGCGAGGAAGGCGTTGATTTCCACGCGTCCTTCGTAACCGAGGGAAGCAAGCACGGACTGGATCAGGATCTGCAGTCCGTAATAGACGATGAAGAGCGTCAGAAGCTCGGGCAGGCCGCGGAAGATCGTGGTGTAGATGCCGGTTGCGCGCCTCAGCAGCTTTTCCTCCGATTGCGCGGCGAGCGCGATCAGGAAGCCGAGGAAAAGCCCGACAGGCAGTGTCGCAAGCGCCAGCGAGATCGTGATTCCGACGCCGAAGGCAATCTCGTCGCCCCAGCCGGCCTCTCCGCAGGCAACGAGGGTGCCGGAGCCGAAAAGCGAAAAAAGGCCGACAGGACCGCAAAGCGGATCAAGCGCGCTGAAGAGGGCGGAAAAGAATCCGCTCATAAGGTCGTTTTCCCCTGCGGCTTCTGTCGCGCCGCTTGTCGTTTGAGCACCTTGGATGCTCCTGCCTCATTAAAAAGAAAAACGGCGGAAGGGCAAGCCTTCCGCCGGGGTTCTGACGGACGATCCGGCGATTAGTTGCCGCCGTAGACGTCGAAATCGAAATACTTGTCCTGGATCTGCTTGTATTTGCCGTTGGCGCGGATCGCAGCAATGGCGGCGGTGAACTTGTCGGCCAGCGCCTGGTCGCCCTTGCGCACGGCAATGCCGGCGCCTTCGCCGTTGATTTCCACGTCGACCGGAAGAGGCGCGAGAATCTTGCAGCACTTGCCGGCGTCGGACTTCAACCATTCCGACAGCACGACGATGTCGTCCACCACGCCGTCGATGCGGCCGTTGGAAATGTCGAGCTTGTATTCGTCGGCAGTCGGATAAAGCTTCAGTTCCGAATCGGGCATATGTTTTTCGGTATAGTTGGAATGGGTCGTCGAGCCCTGGGCGCCGAGCGTCTTGCCCTTCAGCGACGCCGCCGAGGCGTCCTTGATCGGCGAATCCTTCGGCACGGCGATGGCCGGCGGCGTGTTGTAATACTTCTTGGAGAAGGTGACCTGTTCCTTGCGCTCCGGCGTGATCGACATGGAGGCGACGATCGCATCGAATTTCTTCGACTGCAGAGCCGGAATGATACCCTCCCAGTCATTGGTGACGAAAGTGCAGGTGACCTTCATCTCCTCGCAGAGAGCCTTGGCGATATCGACGTCGAAGCCGGTGAGCTGGCCGTTGGCTTCGAGGTTGTTGAAGGGCGGATAGGCGCCTTCCGTGCCGATCACGAGCTTTTCCTGAGCCATGGCCGAGCCGGCGAAAAGCGACAGCGCGGCGATCGAGGCGGCGGCGAAGAACCGGGTGGAGATATTCATTGTGATCCTCTCTGTTGGCGGCCCGACGGCGTGTTCATTTTTCTCGCCGCCAGGAAGCAGGGTGCAAGCCCTGTCTCGACTTTTTAGATACCGGCTCGCGGGAAATTGCAACGGCATATTGGCGCTCGCCACAAGCTGTCGCGGTGGATGAACGACATATTCACGCGACGTTCAGGTGGGCCGCGACACCCTCGGGGAACCATTTCGACTGGAGAACATTCAGTCGCCGCGTAAGTCCGCCTGAGCCGGCAATAAAGGACGCGCACGAAAGGGATGATACCCGAGAAGAGGAAATGTTCATGTCACAGAAATTCAGACTGTTCGCCAGCGTTGCGGTGCCGTTCGTGTCGCTGCCGCTGATGATCCAGCCGGTCGCTGCCTTGCCGCTCACCCCCACGGTGGACACAGGCCCTATGCCTAGTTTGGTCCAGGTCCAGCAAGAGGACCCGTTGGTACCGAGGAAGCGGAAGGCGCAGGAAGAAGAGGGCGGCGCAGAACAGCAGAAGCAGGGCGGCGGCGAACGCAAACAGGCTCCGCAGGCCCAGCAGGAGGAACAGCCGAGACGCCAGCGTCAGGCAGACCAGGACCAGGGCGGCAGCCAGCAGCCTCAGCGCCGCCAGCAGCAGGCCGATCAGGATCAGGGTGAAGGCGTGCGTCCACGTCGCCAGCAGCAGGCAGACCAGGACCAGGGCGGCAGCCAGCAGCCGCAGCGCCGCCAGCAGCAGGCCGATCAGGATCAAGGTGAAGGCGTGCGTCCGCGCCGTCAGCAGCAGGCAGACCAGGACCAGGGCGGCAGCCAGCAGCCGCAGCGCCGCCAGCAACAGGCCGATCAGGATCAGGGCGAGGGCGTGCGTCCACCACGTCGCCAGCAGCAGGCTGCTCCGGAAACCAAATCGCCGGCCACGCAGGAGACAGAGCAGCTTCGTCCGCCGGTAGCGCCGGAAGGCGGCGAGCGTCCGCGTCGCAATGCGCAGGACAAGAACGCGGCTCCGGCGGAGAATCAGGCCGAAACGCCGAAACCGCCGCGCGCCAATGATCGCGCCGCGACCCCGCAAACCCAGCCCGAGCGTCCACCGCGTGGGAATGCTCAAGGCCAGGCGCCGGCCCCGGACGACGGTACGGCACAGGGCATCCGCCCGCCCCAACCGGCTACGGACAGCCCGGCTACGGGAACCCGGCAGGCCCAGGACCCGCAGCTTCGCAGGCAGCAGCCGGCGGAAGGCCAGCAGACGGCGCCTTCCCAGGAGCAGCCGGCTCAGCAACAGGCCCAGCCGGAGCAGCCGCGGACACCCGAACAGGTCGATCGCGCCCGTCAGATCGCCCGCGATCCGGCGTCAGCCCGCGAAGGCGAGCAGGTGGTGCTGCCGGTCGAGAATGGTGCTGCGGTGCTCGACAGTGCCAAGGAGCGGCCGGAACGTCCGCGCCGCGATGGCGAACGCCCGCGCCGTCAGCCGGCACAGGAGGCCGAACAGCAGCAGCTTGCTCCGCCGAAATCCGACGCCGAAGCGCAGACCCGCTCCACGTTCACCCGTGAGCAGGAACAGCAGGTGCGCACGATGATCGAAGAGCGTGGTGAGCGGCTCGACAGTCGCCCGCAGTTCGAGCGGCCGCAGGGATGGCGGTTCGGCGAGGAGGTCTCGCGCAGCAGAGATCGCGAGCGGGATCGCGACGGCGCCCGTGTGATCATCTCGATCGACGATCAGAACTTTGTCCGCCACGACGACAGCCGCCGGTTCTACGACCGGGACGGGCGCCAGCCGGAATATGAACGGCTTCGTGACGGTCAGGTGCGCGAGGTCATCGTACGCGATGACGGAACGCGAATCGTCACCGTGCGAAACCGTTATGGCGAAATCGTCCGGCGGACCCGTGTCGTGAGGGGTGGCGCCGAATACGTCCTGTACTATGCGCCGGAACTGGTGGAGGCCCGCCGTGGCCCCGACTATGTCTGGCGTGACCCGGGCGAGGATCTGCCGCCGATGCGGTTGACGGTACCGATCGACGACTACATCATCGACACATCGAGCGAACCGGACCGGGACTACTATGAGTTCCTGGAGCAGCCGCCGGTCGAACGTGTCGAGCGCGTCTACACGCTGGACGAGGTGCGCTACTCCGCCCGCATCCGTGACAAGGTGCCGCGTATCGACCTCGATACGATCACCTTCGCCACGGGCAGCGCCGAAATCCCGATGAATCAGGCAAGCTCTCTGCGCAAGGTCGCCGACGCCATCAACAAGGTGCTCGAGAAGGATCCGGCCGAGACCTTCCTGATCGAAGGCCATACGGATGCCGTCGGTCCCGATCAGGACAACTTGATCCTCTCCGACGAACGTGCCGAAAGCGTCGCCCGCGTCCTGACCGATGCCTTCGCTATCCCGCCGGAAAACCTGACGACCCAGGGGTACGGAGAGCAGTATCTGAAGGTGCGCACGGAAGGCCCGAACCAGGAAAACCGCCGAGTCACGGTCCGCCGCATCACGCCGCTGGTGAAGCCGGTCGCGTCCAAGCAATAGTCGATCGGCAAGTCCGAACCGAGCCGCCGGAGCGATCCGGCGGCTTTTTCATTCGGCGGTAAGTCCGGTTGTTTGCAGAATGAAGTCGGCTATGGCTTCAGTATCGGACAGATCGAAAACCGGCAGCGTCTTGTCGGCTACGGGATGGTCCGCCGCAATGGCGACGATGTGCGGATCGCTGGGAGAAAGCGGTTCCCGGCTTTTCGCCTCGAGACGCCGCAGTTCGATTTTCGGCACGGGCTCGCGTTTGTAACCCTCGATCAGCACCAGATCGCAAGGCCCGAGACGACCAAGTATCTCCTCAAGGTTCGGTTCGCTCTCGTCGCGGAGTTCATGCATGATGGCGAAACGCTTGCCCGAGACGATCGCCACTTCGTGCGCACCCGCCTCCCGGTGACGGAAGGAATCGGCGCCCGGCTTGTCGATGTCGAAGTCGTGATGGGCGTGCTTGACCGTTGAAATCCTGTAGCCCCGTCGGGTCAGTTCCTGAACCAGGCGCTCGGTCAGGCCCGTTTTGCCGGAATTCTTCCAGCCCGAAATACCGAAGACGCGGTGAGGGGTCATGCGAGCATTCCCGCAAAGCGGCGGGCCTCGGCGAGGTCCTCCGGCGTATTGATGTTGAAAAAGGGATCGAACGGACCTGAGGCCGTCTCGATCATCGGGAACTTCACCGTCACCTGCCGGTGACGGTGGAGAAAAGTCTTGATCCGCCGGTTTTCCGGGTTTGAAAGCCAGGTTTCGAGGTCATCGGCGATGGCAAGCGGCCACAGCCCGAATACCGGATGATCGCGCTCTCCCGAGGCGGGGATGACGATCGTCCTCGCATCATCTGTTCCCGCCTCCAGACGGGTGACGAGATCGGTCGGAAAGAATGGAGTATCGGAGGGCACCGTCAGGAGATGCGTCGCCGGCAGGCCGCGGGCGATGATGTCGCGGAGCCCGGACAGGACACCGGCAAGCGGACCCACCTGGTTGCCCATCCGGTCGGGCACGAGGCGCAGACCAACCGGATTTGGAAAGCCCTCCGGGGCATTGAGGGCGATCTCGCGAACCTGGGGTCCGAGACGCCGGACCGTATGGCCGAGGATGGTGTCGCCCCCGATCTCCAGAAGTGCCTTGTCGGTTCCCATGCGGCTCGACTTGCCGCCTGCCAGAATCAGGCCGGGAGGTGTACCGAAACCGCTCATCGATCACCGTCTCCGGTTGGCGTGTCCCCTGCGCGGCGATCCACCTGCCGGACATATTCCGTCGCGGCGAGCGCCAGGAGCGTGGAGATGCCCATGACGGCGAGCAGCGGCATGGTGCCGTCGGACTGTTTCAGGACGGCGGCCGCAAGTGTCGACATTGCGGCACCGCCGCCAACGGTGATCGCGCCGCCGAGGCCCGAAGCGGAACCGGCAAGACGCGGACGTACGCTGACGACCCCCGCATTGGAACTCGGCAAGGTCAGCCCGTTACCGACACCGGTCAGCGCCAGTGGAGCGAAAAAGGCGGTGGCGGACGCCACGTCGCCCTGTTGCAAAGCCGCGGCAATGCCGATGCCGACCAGGCTGACGACGCTACCCGAGAACATCATGGTCATGGTGCCGAAGCGGCGCGTGTAGCGGCCGGAGATGAAGTTGCCGACCATGTAGCCGGCCGCGATCAGGAAGAACTGCATGCCGAGCATGGTGGGCGTCAGGTGATAGATCGCCGTGCCGATAAACGGCGCTCCGCCGAGGAAGGCGAAGAAGACCCCGGAGGAAAAGGTCGACGTCAGCGTGTAGCCCCAGAAGCGGCGCGACCGTAACAGGTCCGGCCAGCTGCGGAACTGCGCCGTAAAGCTCTCTGCCGGCGTCATGTTGGTTTCTCCGAGATCGGCGGAAACCAGCATGAGCGTCAGCAGCCCGAGCCCCAGCATCAGTATGAAATTGGATTCCCAGCCGAACAGGTCGTTGAGCGTGCCGCCCACCGTGGGGGCGACCATCGGTATCAGCGACATGCCCATGGTGACGTAAGCGATCATCGACGCGGCGCTCTCCATCGGCACGGTGTCGCGGATGATGGCGCGAGGCAGCACGAAGCCTGCGACGACGGTCGTCTGCAGCAGCCGGCCGATCATGAAGACGGTGATGGTCTGGGCAAAAAGACAGATCAGCGTGCCGATCAGCAGGATGAGGATGCTGCCGATCATCACCCGCCGGCGGCCGAAGATGTCGGAAAGCGGACCTAGCACCAGCTGCAGGAGCGCCGTCCCGGCGATGTAGCCAGAGACGGCAAACTGCATGACGGCATAATCGGTACCGAAATGCCCCGCCATGGCGGGAAGCGAGGGAAGGATGATGTTCAGCGACAGGGCGCCCAGTCCGGCGCAGACGACCAATGTCGTGATATGCGGCGGGGTCCGTCTGTCCAGAAACCGGCTTTCCTGCACGTCGTATCCTCTCCTGGCATTC
Source organism: Neorhizobium alkalisoli (assembly GCF_002968635.1). Lineage (GTDB taxonomy): Bacteria > Pseudomonadota > Alphaproteobacteria > Rhizobiales > Rhizobiaceae > Neorhizobium > Neorhizobium alkalisoli. Next base: position 108,806 of record NZ_PVBN01000002.1, read on the forward strand.
CCGCTTTCGTCAGGCCGGCGGCGCCGCGCTGGCCTTTTCGGCCACCGAAGTTTGCCGCTTTCGTTCCCGATAGAATGTATAGAGGCCTGAGCCGATAACGATGACCGCCCCTGTGAGCATATAGATGTTGGGCCGCTCCCCGAAAAAGAAGATCCCGATGAGAAGGGCCCATAGCAGGCCGGTGTAGCGGAAGGGAGCCACGAATGAAATCTCGCCGCTGCGCATCGATTTGATGACCGTCTGATAGCCGGCAAAGACGAGAATCGAGGCGAGGGCCAGATAGCCGAAGGCGCCGGCGCTCACCGGTTGCCAGCCGCCCATCGGCACGATCAGCAGAGCCCCGATGACAGTGTTGGCGAAGGACGTGAAGAGCGTCACGCTGATTGTCGGTATGTCGGCCTGGAGCCGCCTCGTCGTCAGGTCACGGCTGGCGGTGAAGAAGACGGCCGCAACGGCAAGCAGTGCTGCCGGCGTAAAACCTTCCGGACCAGGGCGGATGATGATGAGGACGCCGAGAAAACCGACGGCAATGGCTGTCCAGCGTCTCCAGCCGACGGGTTCGCCGAAAAACAACGCGGCGCCTAACGTAACGGCAAGCGGCAGGGACTGTAGGATCGAGGAGGCGGCGGCGAATTCGATATGGGCGAGCGCCGAAAGGAAGGTGAGGGTAGCACCGAGTTCGAAGGCGGTCCGCAGCAGGACCAGCGGATGAGTGACGACCTTGAAGGAAATCGTCACGCCGAGATAGCGGGCGATTCCGTAGACGAGCAGTGTCGTCATCACCCCGCGCACAGCCATGATCTGGGGAATGCTGAGTTCGGAAGTGACGGCTTTGACCAGGGCGTCGTTGAAGGTGAAGGCCGCCATTGCGAGCGTCATGAAGAGCGCGCCTCGCGAATTTTCCGACGATGCCATTGCCGATTCCTTCCGTAACCACGGTCTCTTAAAGCAATGGCTTACCCCTCGCCAGCCCGAACGCGCCCCGCGCGGTACTGTTTTGCCCGGTGCGGGAAAGCCCGCTTGAAATGTGTCCAGATGTGGCAAAAGAGAGATATCGGGGTTGTGAATTAACGCTTGCTCAACTGAAAAGTCCGACTGTAGCGGCAATCATTCCCGCATGAGGCTGGAATCGTGCCGTTGCCGTTTCGCGAATGCCATTGACCCGCGAACCCGGTACCTGATTGCAGTTGGGGAAAACATGTCTTTCATCGATCGCCTTCTTCAGAGCCGCAGGATCGTCACCAAGGTTCTTCTGTTCGTCGTGCCGCTGGTACTGCTGATCGCCGGCGTCGGGCTCGCCGGCTATTACACCGCCAATATGCTCAACGGCCATATGACGGTCACGCGGGCGACGATCGAGAATATCGGCGATTTCGAAAACCTGCAGGCATCCTTGCAGGCCTTTACCGAAGCGCCGGACGAGGCGTCCCTGGCGGCCCTGCGGGCGAGCATCGACCGGCAGAGCAAGGGCGTTGCCAATCTCGAGACGCTCTTGACGAACGATGGCGACCGAAGCCGCGTCGCCGTCGTAGCCGCACTCGCCGGCAAGCTTTCCGCAAACACCGACGCGCTCTGGGCGGTGGAGCAGAAGCGCAAGCAGAATGTCGCTGCCATCAACGATATCCTGAATGGCGTGCGCGGCGCTGCAACGGCCGTCGACAAGCAGGTCGAGGTGATCCAGAAACAGTTCGACGGCAAGGAGCGTTTTGCAAAGAAGCTGCTTTTCGAGGCTTTCGCCTACAGGTCGATCGCCCGCCGGCTGGAAAACCTGCGCACGGCCGTAAGGGCTGCCGACAGCGATGAAGGTACGGTCAAGGCGGGTTCCCTCTATGCCGAGACGTTGAAGAACGAGTTCGGCAAGATCGAGAGCATGTTGTCGTCCAATGGACGCACGGCGATGCAGCCCATCCAGCAGGCGACGGACAGCTTCCTCACGATCGTCAACAGCAGCCAGACCGCAACCGAAAAGGCTCAGGCCATGCGGGTCGCCGCAAGCGCCTTCATGAAGCCGCAGGGCGATCTCAATGCCGATGTCACCAAGAAGTCCGGTGACGCATCCGAACGATTTGTCGAACTCGAAACCGAGATCGCCGCACTGAAGAGCGTCCTAGAACAGATCGACCAGTCGCTCCAGTTGGCCAACGCATTGCAGCTTCACACGGAGCGCTTCGTCACAAATCCCGGCAAGGAGCCCCGCGCCCTCATCGCTTCGGATATCGAAGGCCTCCGGTCGACGAGCGCCAAGGTTTCCGATCTCAATCCACGCAATGCCGCCACGCGGGATTTCGGCGCGACGCTCGACAAGCTGCTCGGGACGCTGGGGCAGCGCGCCGACGAGATGCTCGTGATCACTCAGGAATGGGCCGGCGCAAGAGCCGCCGCGACCGAAACGCTGACCACCGGCATGGCGGGCCTGAAGAACTTCGTCGCCCAGGCCCAGGAAGTCGGCAAGGAAGACAGCGAACGCTCCGCCCAGCTTTCCGTCATCGCCATGGTGGTCGGCACGGTGCTGGCGATTGCCGGCGGGCTGATGCTGGTCGAGACCCTGCGCGGGCCGCTGCGGCGCGTAACGGACATCATGAAACGGCTTGCCGACGGGGACCTCGAAGTAAAGATCGAAGGCCGTGAGCGGGGTGACGAAATCGGCGACATGGTCCGTTCGGTCACCGTCTTCCGCGACGCGGCGCTCGAAAACGTCCGGCTGGAACATGAGGCGGCGGCGGCACGTGATCTTTCGACTGCGGAAGCCGAACGTCGTGCCTCCGATCGAGCCCGCATCGCTGCCGAGCAGCGGCAGGCGCTGAGCGCGCTTTCGGACGTGCTGGGCAAGCTCGCCGAGGGCGATCTGGAGCGCAGCATGGACGAGAACCTGCCCGACGATTTCGTCGAGATGGCACGGACCTATAACCAGGCCGTCGAAGCCCTGCGCGCAACGCTGGCCGACGTTCGTTCGACCGCTGCGGAAATCGACGGCGGCACCGGCAACCTGGCCGCTTCTGCGGACGATCTCGCGCGCCGCACCGAACAGCAGGCCGCGGCACTCGAACAGAGCTCCCGCGCGCTTCGCCAGTTGAGCGACATCGTTCGTTCAACTGCGGACAGCGCGCGCAAGACCTCCGTGTCGGTCAACGAGACAGAGGAGTTCGCGGTGCGCTCCGGCGAGGTCGTGGCCCGCGCAGTCGATGCCATGGGCGAGATCAGCCGCTCGTCTGAAAAGATCGCCACGATCATCGGCGTCATCGACGAGATTGCCTTCCAGACCAATCTCCTGGCACTCAATGCAGGCGTCGAGGCGGCGCGGGCAGGCGAGGCGGGCCGAGGCTTTGCGGTCGTCGCTCAGGAGGTGCGTGAACTCGCCCAGCGTTGCGCCGGGGCTGCCCGCGAAATCAAGGGTCTGATCTCGGCAAGCTCCACGCAGGTCCAGAGCGGCGTGCATCTCGTCGAGGAAACCGGCACGGCGCTCACCGAAATCATCGCCCACGTCACGGATGTCCGCAAACTCGTCGCCCAGATTTCGGCGGCCACCGGCGAACAGTCGACGGGTATCAGCGAGGTGACCCGCGCCGTGCAGGAAGTGGAACTGATCACCCAGCGCAACGCCGCCATGGTCGAAGAAAACAATGCCGAGATCCATGGGCTTCGCCAGCGCGTCGAGACGCTGTCCGAGAAGATCGAGCGCTTCAAGACGGGAGATGCCGGTTCGACCTTTCATGCGGGCGCCCATCACCGCCGGGTGGACAATCGCCGCCGTGGCGCTGCCTGAACGCCTGCCGATCGCCTGATCAAAAAAGCCGGGGTGTCGCAACCCCGGCTTTTTGCTGTCCGGTGTTTGGGCAGAGAAAGGTGCTCAGCCGCCGGTAACGCTCATATGGCGGGCGACTGCGGGCCGGTTGTGCTGGCGGTCGATGATGAAGTCGTGGCCCTTGGGCTTGCGGGTGATGGCTTCGTCGATGGCGGCGGAGAGATAGTCGTCGCTTTCGGAGGCGCGCAGCGCCGTGCGCAGATCTGCCGCGTCGTTCTGGCCGAGGCACATGTAGAGCGTGCCGGTGCAGGTCAGCCGGACGCGATTGCAGCTCTCGCAGAAGTTATGCGTCATCGGCGTGATGAAGCCGAGGCGCCCGCCGGTCTCCTTGACCTCGACATATCGCGCAGGCCCGCCCGTCTTGTAGGGAATCTCGGTCAGCGTGAACTGTTCTTCGAGATCGGCGCGCAGCTTCGAGAGCGGCAGATAGCGGTCGGTACGGTCCTCGTCGATCTCGCCCATCGGCATGGTTTCGATGACCGTCAGGTCCATGCCGCGGCCATGCGCGAAGCGCAGCATGTCGGCGATTTCGAACTCGTTGAAATCCTTGAGCGCCACCGCGTTGAGCTTGATCTTCAGGCCGGCCTTCTGGGCGGCTTCGATACCCTCCATCACCTTGCCGAACTCGCCCCATCGGGTGACGGCCTTGAACTTGGCGGGGTCGAGGGTGTCGAGAGAGACGTTGATGCGCCGAACGCCGCAGTCGTACAATTCGTCTGCATATCGGGCGAGCTGCGAGCCGTTGGTGGTAAGCGTCAGCTCGTCCAGATTGCCCGCATGGACTTGAGCGCCGAGTTCGCGGACGAGGAACATGATATTCTTGCGCACCAGCGGCTCGCCGCCCGTCAGCCTGATCTTGCGCACGCCCTTGGCGATGAAGGCGGAACAGAGCCTGTTCAGCTCCTCCAGCGTCAGCAGGTCCTTCTTGGGCAGGAAGGTCATGTGCTCCGCCATGCAATAGGTGCAGCGGAAGTCGCAGCGGTCGGTGACGGAGACGCGCAGATAGGTGACCGCGCGGCCGAACGGATCGATCATCGGCGCCTTGTCGGCGACGACTGGCGCTGCGGTTCCAATCGGACCTGCGAAACTGTTCACGTGATATCTCCCTTATCCCGAAAATGGGGACATGGTGCCTTCCCGTCAAGTGTATGACACTCTTGCCTCCGAGAACAGATGGAGAGCCGAAAATCGCTTGCGGCAATCAGGCGAAACTCATAATCCTCGGCGCGATCGTGACGATGCGGAGGTTTCACCATGAGCGATATCTGGCCGACCGAGCTGAGGGTCTCCAAGGACCGCCGCACGCTCAACGTCGTGTTCAGCGATGGTGCGGCCTTTGCACTGGCTGCCGAGACCATGCGGGTTCTCTCGCCGTCCGCCGAGGTGCAGGGTCACGGCCCCGGTCAGAAGGTGACGGTCCCCGGCAAGCGCTATGTCGGAATAAAGTCGATCACGCCGACCGGCAACTACGCGGTGCGGATCGGTTTCGACGACGGCCACGACAGCGGCATCTTCACCTGGACCTACCTGCGCGAACTCGGGGAGCAAGGTGCCGCGCTCTTTGCCGACTATGAGCGGGAGCTTTCCGAAAAGGGACTGAGCCGCGACCCGGCGCAACGCTCACGCTGAACCCGGCTCACGCTGATTCGGTCTCGTCGGCCATTTCCGCATGCAAGGCGAGGATGATCTTTTCCATGGATTCGGCCATCGCATGGCATTGCTCGATCGGCGTCGAGGAGAGAGTCCGTTCGATCAGGCCGGTTTGAATGGCCATGGCCTCTTCGGCGACCGCCCGGCCTTCCTCCGTCAGGAAAAGCCGCAGTACGCGTTTGTCCTTGGTATCGCCGCGCCGCTCGACCAGCCCGCGCTTTTCCATCTGCGGCAGCGTCATGCTCATGTTCGAGCGCCCGACAAGCAGCTTGCGCGCCAGTTCCTGCTGCGAAATCCCCTCGAAACGATAGAGATTGACCAGAATGTCGAGATGCGGCGGCTTGATGTCGAGCTCTGAAAGTTCGCGCGTCAGAACGGTTTGCATCAGCTGGCAGGCGCGCGCCACGGCGATCCAGCTTCGAAAACGCGGATGATCCCAGACTAGGGCTTGATTTTTGTTCATTGTTGTACTTTATTGTTCAATATTGAACATTATTGGATTTTTTCACTATGGCACCCTTTGCGCTTCAGGTCATCCGTTTCGCCTTCACAGTCGGGGGAAACCTTTTTCCTCGTCCCGCCGCCAGGCTCGCATTTGCGTTGTTCTGTCGAACGCCGTCGCGGCGCCCGAAGGGCGAGAAGGCGCGGACTGCCCACGCGGAGGGGCGGCAAAGACTGGCGGTCGCGGAAAGCATGCCGTTTGCGGTCGGGAACTCCAAGGTCATGGCCTATCGCTTCGACGGCACCGGCAGATCGGCTGGACGCCGCTATCTCGTCGTGCACGGCTGGGGTTCCAGCGCGGCCTACATTTCGGCTCTGCCTGCAGGGCTTGCCGAGACGGGGGCAGAAGTCGTGGTGCTCGACTTTCCCGGCCATGGACAATCGGACGGCCGCAGTCTCAACATGCGCCAGGCTGTCGATGCCATCATAGAGGCGGAGCGCCGCTTCGGCCGCTTCGATGCGGCAATCGGTCACTCGTTCGGCGGCGCGGCATTGATGCTGGCGGCGGGCGGAGTGATGAAGGAGGCGGGATCGATTTCCCCCTGCAAGCTTGCCGTCATCGGCTCGCCGAGCCATATCCACTGGCTGTTCGACGGCTTCTCGCGCATGATCGGGCTGCCGCCGAGGGTCAAGGCGCTGCTGGTCAGCCATGCCGAGCAGGTGGCAGGCGCCTCGCTCGACGATTTCGACACGGTGGCAAGTGCGAGACGGCTCGCAAAACCGCTTCTGGTCGTCCATGCCGAAGAGGACAAGGAAGTCGCCGCCGACCATGCTCGCCGTTTCGAGGGCGTCGCGACGGCACGGCTTCACTGGGCGAACGGATTGGGGCACCGCCGTATCGTCAGCGACCCCGCCGTGATCGAGACGATCAAGTCCTTCCTTGCCGAAGATCACCGGCCGGCGCAGGCGAGCTCCGGTGAGGACGCGGCCGCTTGATCGGATAAACCTGTCATCCTAGTGTCGCCCTCGTTGGCTAAAGCCGGCGCTGCATCGGGGGCGGGACATGAGCATCATCACATCGGTCGAGGAACTGCAGGCCATCTATGACGGCGTTTCGGAGGCCTCCCTCGTCAAGGTCACGAAGGTTCTGACGCCCGAATACAGGCAGATGATCGAAGCGTCGCCCTTCATGGCGCTTGCGACCGTCGGGCCTGAAGGCCTCGATTGTTCGCCGCGCGGCGACCTCGGTGGAGTGGTGCGGATAAGGGACGATGCGACGCTGCTGCTGCCCGACTGGCGCGGCAACAACCGCATCGATTCGCTCCTCAACATCGTGCGCGATCCGCGCGTGGCGTTGATGTTCCTGGTGCCCGGGTCGAACACCGCCATGCGTATCAACGGTCGTGCGGTCATCTCCGTGGATCCGGAACTGCTCACGAGTTTCGAGATGGACGGCAGGCATCCCCGCAGCGTCACGGTGATCACCATTCATGAGGTCTATTTTCAGTGCGCCCGGGCGCTGATGCGGGCGCAATTGTGGAATCCGGAGCGCTTCGTGGATTCCAAGGACCTCCCGACGCCCGGAATCCTCCTGAAGGCCGCCAAGGCAGACTTCGACCAGGAAACCTATGACCGAGAATGGTCGGCGCGTGCCGCCAGGACGATGTGGTAGCAAGCCCGTTCCGGGCCAAGGCTACTTCTTGTAGATCAGCCAGTTCTTGCCGGTATAGTCCTTGTTCATGCCGTCCTCGAAGAAAACGGTGCGGTTCCGCCCGCCGTTCTTGGCATGATAAAGGGCCGTATCGGAATTGGCGTAGAGTTCGCCCGGATCGCCGGCCTGCGAGGCCATGGCAAAACCGACGGAAATCGTGACCGGCCCGTAGTCGACGCCGGAGCGCGAATTGCGGAAGGTGCGGGTCTCCAATGCCCGCCGAACCCGCTCGCAGATGGTCATGACCTCCTCGGCCGTATTTCCTTCCACGATCATGGCGAATTCCTCGCCGCCGGAACGGGCGACAAAGATGTCCTTGCGGACATTCGACCGGATGACCGAGGCGACGGTGGCGAGGATCTTGTCGCCAACCGGATGGCCGTAGCTGTCGTTGATCTTCTTGAAGTTGTCGATGTCGGCAAGCACAAGAGCGGTTACGGGAAGCACAGCCGAATTGTCGTAGGCCGATGCAAGGCGTTCGTCGAAGGCCCGGCGGTTGGCGATGCGCGTCAGCGAATCGGTATTGGCGATGCGCTTGTATTCGTCGAGTTCGCGCCGGACCTGCTCCATTTCCTGGGAACGCTGCGCGACGCCGCCGGCCGTCTTTTCCCCATGAGCCAAGGTCGTGCCTGTCGCCTCGTTGAGCAGAGCGATCGCGCTGGCCAGGATTTCGGCCGAAAGGTTGTTTTTCGAATTGATCCGCTGCGCGGTTTCGCCGAGCAGCTTGCTGTAGCTTTCCAGCGAGTGCTGCTCCTGACGCAGGAGCCGCAGGAGCGATTCCACTTCGCCGATAATCCTGTCGTGGGCGTTCTCGACCACGGTTGCCTGGTCGGTTCCCAGGTAACGGCGGGAGAGTTCATCCAGTTCTTCCTGGGTCGCGCGGCTTCCAAGCGCCGCAAGCTCCAGGGTCAATTCGGGGCTCGAGCCGATATAGGCTTCGTAGAAGAGTTGGTAGTTACGCGGAATCGGTGCGGCGCCCATGGAGCGTACCGCATAGATGATCTGGCTGACCAGATCGTTAGATTGCGCCTTCGGCGCCGTTGCCGTCGTCATCGACGATCCCCATACCCGCCCAGATTCGATAGATGAATAAGTATGCGAAAACTATTGGAAAAGAATTAAGGGGTTGTTGTCGAAAGGTTTGTTCTGAAATTCGTATTATCAGCTGGAAGTTGTTGATTTTCTTCAAGGAAGGCGCAAATTTACTTGATAGCACCCATAGCGGAACTCTTTGAAAAAAATGCAACACATCGTCAGCAAGTAACATTTCCGGCTGATTCGTAAATATAACCCCGCCGGCTTATGGGCGGGGTTTCTTGTTTTGGATCGTAGAAATAAAGGTTATTTCGGCCCGATCATGTTCTCCGGCCGGACATACTGATCGAATTCTTCGTTTGTCAGGTATCCGCCGCCGACTGCTTCTTCGCGCAGTGTCGTACCGTTCTTGTGGGCGGTCTTGGCGATCTTGGCGCAGATATCGTAGCCGAGCTTGGTGTTGAGCGCAGTTACCAGCATCAGCGAATTTTCGACGCCGCGCTTGATATTGTCCTCGCGGGCCTCGATGCCGACGACGCAGTTGTCCGTGAAGGAGACCGCGGCATCGCCGAGAAGCTGGACGGATTGGAGGAAATTGTAGGCCATCATCGGGTTGAAGACGTTCAGCTCGAAATGTCCCTGGCTGCCGGCAAAGGTGATTGCCGCATGATTGCCGAAGATATGGGCGCAGACCTGGGTCAGGGCCTCGGATTGCGTGGGGTTGACCTTGCCGGGCATGATCGACGAACCGGGTTCGTTTTCGGGAAGGGAAAGTTCGCCGAGGCCGGCACGGGGGCCGGAGCCCAGGAAGCGGATGTCGTTGGCGATCTTGAAAAGCGCCGCGGCGGCTGCGTTGACGGCGCCATGGGCGAAAACCATGGCGTCATGCGCTGCGAGCGCCTCGAACTTGTTCGGTGCCGTCACGAAGGGCAGGTCGGTGATCTTGGCGATCTCGTCCGCGACCTTTTCAGCAAAGCCGACAGGAGCATTGAGGCCGGTGCCGACAGCCGTCCCGCCCTGCGCCAGTTCGTAGAGGCCCGGAAGGGAAACCTCGATGCGCTTGATCGCCGAAGCGACCTGCGCGGCATAGCCGGAGAATTCCTGCCCGAGGGTCAGCGGGGTGGCGTCCTGGGTATGGGTGCGGCCGATCTTGATGATATGTGCAAAGGCCTTCACCTTCGCGTCCAGCGCAGCATGCAGATGCTTCAGGGAAGGGACCAGGTGGCGGACGATCTGTTCTGCGCAGGCAATATGCATGGCCGTCGGATAGGTGTCGTTCGACGACTGGCTCATGTTGACGTGGTCGTTCGGATGCACGGGCTTCTTCGAACCCATGACGCCGCCGAGCATTTCGATCGCCCGGTTTGAGATCACCTCATTGGCATTCATGTTGGACTGCGTGCCGGAACCCGTCTGCCAGACGACCAGGGGGAAATGCTCGTTGAGCTTTCCGTCGATCACTTCCTGCGCGGCTTCGACGATCACCTGGCCGATCGCGGCATCGAGACCGCCGAGCTGCATGTTGGCGCGGGCTGCCGCTTGCTTGACGATGCCGAGAGCGCGGACGACGGCGAGCGGCTGCTTTTCCCAGCCGATCTTGAAATTGCCCAGCGAACGTTGCGCCTGAGCGCCCCAATAACGGTCGCTTGCCACTTCGATCGGGCCAAACGTGTCGGTTTCGGTGCGTGTCGCTGCCATTTTCGCTGCCTCTGTTATTCGTGGTCCATCCCGGCACCGGGTGATCAACTACGCGTTATCGCGCGTCTAGCCGGACGGCCGGCATTACTATACGATTGCGTCGGGTCCGCAAGCGGGCGGGCCGGGCTTTTTGCTAGACTTTCGGCGTGCCTTTTATGACACGGGAGATGGAATTGTGAGGCCGATATAGTCTCTGGCACCGCTGGAAACCTCAAGTCGTCAGTAAAAAATTAACCAATAGTTTCTTAACCTTCTGCGTACGCGCTGGCGCTTTGTTTGGCGCCGGGGATCCCGCCGGACCGGTCCGGCGTTTCTTTCCATCCCTTACGCGATCGGCTAGATGGCGTGATATATATTCAAGGCCCGCAACCCAGGCGCGGGATGCACGTGACGGGGACGACATTGCAGCAAAGACACAAGAAGACTTCGATCGTACTGGCCCTCGCTTCGGGCATTTCGATCTTCGCAGGGATGACGGCCCCCGCTCACGCCCTGACCCTCATGGACATCCTGCGTGGCGGCCCCGGTGCGGGCAGGGCAGGCCAGTCCGACAACGGGTTGCCCGGCGTTGGTAGCGGACGCTCCGCCATGCCGAGCGAGAGATCGCTAGCCGATCCCGAGCCGCTGCCGAAGGTTTCGGGGCCTCGCTACTATACCTACAAGCCCGATGCCGAACGCGCCGTGAAGACGGCAGGCTTTGCGGCGTCCTCCGCGGCTGACGCGTCGCGTCTGCTTGCCGAGGCAAAAATCTCCGCGCCGGCCGATATCGCCGCAGCCTTGGAGGCTTTCTACGGCAAGACCGCCCAGCCGATCTGGGTGTCCGATGGCGATATCAACGAGAAGGCCAAGGGCGTTCTCGCGCTTTTCGAGCGGGCGGCGGACTACGGTCTGGAGACGACCGACTATCGTCTTTCCCCGCCGACCCTGACGACGGCGAGCGTCGCCGACCCGGCCGCTTCCGGTTCGCCGGTCGTGACCTCCGATGCGTCGCCCGCTTCGCCCGCCGATGGCCACGACCGGGCGCTGATGCAGTTCGAGCTGGCGCTGTCGGCGAAGGTGCTGACCTTCGCCCAGGACATGCTGCGCGGACGCATCGATCCCAACCGGATTTCCGGCTATCACGACTTCAAGCGCAAGGACGTCAATCTGTCGCTGGTCCTCCCCTTTGCGGAGAAGGGGACGGACGCTGCCGCCTATCTGGAGGGGCTCGCGCCGCAGAGCGCGCATTTCCAGGCCCTGAAGGCCGAGCTTGCGACACTGCGTGCAGAAGCCATCGACAATGGCCCGCAGGTCTCGCTGCCGGACAATCTTCTCCTGAAACCCGGCAAGAGCAGCCCGGACATGGCCGGCATCATCGCCGCCATTCAGCACACCGGCTCCGATGCGCTGAAGACCAAACATGCCGCGACGCTCGCTTCCTATCAGCAGACGCCTGACTACACGCCGGAGCTCGTCGAGGTCGTGAAGACCTTCCAGGCCGAGGTGGGGCTGAAGCCGGATGGCGTCATCGGCGCCGCCACCGTCCGCAAGATGATCGGCCATACGTCCAAGGACCGGATCGGCAAGGTGGTCGTTGCCATGGAACAGGCGCGCTGGCTGCCGAACGATCTCGGGCAGCGGTATGTCTTCATCAACCAGCCGGCCTTCCAGGTCTACTACCACGACCGCGGCGTCGAGCAGTTTTCCATGCGCGTGGTCGTCGGCTCCCGGTCCAACCAGACCTATTTCTTCCAGGACCAGATCGAGACGGTCGAATTCAACCCCTATTGGGGCGTGCCGCAGTCGATCATCATCAACGAGATGTTGCCGCATCTGCGCCAGGATCCGAACTACCTGGACCGGCTCGGCTACGAAGTCTCGGTCAATGGTCGGGCGGTTTCGTCGAGCAGCGTCGACTGGTACGGTTCCACCCAGAATGTCTCCGTGCGTCAGCCGCCGTCCAGCGACAATGCGCTCGGCGACCTGAAGATCCTGTTCCCGAACAGCCATGCGATCTACATGCATGACACGCCCTCGAAGAGCTTCTTCCAGCGCGACATGCGGGCGCTCAGCCATGGTTGCGTACGCCTTGCCGAACCGCGCAAGATGGCCGCTGCCGTGATGGGCACCACGATCGAGGATATCAATGCGCGGATCGCCGCCGGCCAGAACGTCGCCGCCAAGGTCCCCGCCAAGATCCCGGTCTACGTCTCCTATTTCACCGCCTGGCCGAACAAGGACGGCAAGGTGGAGTTCTTCGATGACGTCTATGGACGCGACGAGGCGATGTTGAAGGCATTTGCGGCAACCACCAAGGTTCGCGCAGCACAGATCTGACGCAGGGCGTTTTTTAAGGGATCAAGGGCGGCCGCAGGCCGCCCTTGTTATTTGGCCGCCTGTTTGGCCAAGGCCGCCCGCTTCGCCTCGAGGCCGATCAGCGTACGCACCACATCCGCGGTCAGATCGTCATAGGCGCTGATCACGTGATCCGGATTGAGGGTTTGGACGGGCACGTCCGAATAGCCGAAATCGACCGCGATTGAGGAAACGCCCGCATTCTGGGCCGCCATGATGTCGTTGACGCTATCGCCCACCATGACGCTCAGAGCAGGGTCGCCGCCCGCCCGCTCGATCGTCCCGAGGATATGGCGGCCGTCCGGCTTGCGGACCGAGAACGTATCGCCGCCCGTCATCGCCGCGAATCGCTTGGAAAGACCCAGCCTCTCCATCAGCGGAAACGCGAGCTGCTCGATTTTGTTCGTGCAGATCGCAAGCCGCATGCCGGCATCTGCCAGACGGTCGAGGCAGTCGATGATGCCCGGATAGGGGCGGCTCTTGCCCGGCAGGTGGTTCTTGTAGTGGTCGATGAAATAGGCAAACAGTCGGTCGGTTTCCCGCTCGTCGATCGGCGTTTTCCTCAGATCGAAGGCCCGCCGGATCATCACCCGTCCTCCCTGGCCGACAAGATGCGTCAGATCATCGAAAGTGACAGGAGCAAGTCCGGCCCCTGTGATCGTATGATTGAGGCTGTCGATCAGATCCGGCGCCGTATCGATCAGGGTGCCGTCGAGGTCGAAAATGACGAGTGGAGCGGTCAATGAAACCTCGCAAATTGTGTCGGGACATTGCCCGCCTTAAGGAATGCGACTGCGAAAAGCAAATATGCGAGATTCGCGCCCGCCTTAAAAGCCGGTCCAAAACCGGGAGAGGGGACTTTCGTTTGCGGGAGGAGGCGTGTAAACAGCGTTTCGGCGAAAACAGCGGGGAGCTTGTGGCGGATGGACGCCCGAGAAATGAAGGTCAAGGCGGCCGAGGCTGCACTGGCATATGTCGAGGACGGCATGAGGCTGGGCATCGGCACCGGTTCGACGGCCGAGGAATTCGTGAGGCTGCTGGCCGAAAAGGTCCATGAAGGCTTGAGGGTGGAAGGCGTTCCGACATCCGAACGCACGGCCAGGCTCTGCGTCGAGCTGGGGATCCCGCTGAAATCGCTCGAAGAGCTTCCGGAACTCGATCTGACGATCGATGGTGCCGACGAGGTTGATGAAAACCTGACCCTCATCAAGGGCGGCGGCGGAGCACTGCTGCGCGAGAAGATCGTCGCCGCAGCGTCGGGCCGCATGATCGTCATTGCCGACGAGAGCAAGCTCGTCGAGATGCTCGGCGCCTTTCCTCTGCCGATCGAAGTCAATCCCTTCGGCGAGGCTGCGACCCGTATCGCGATCGAAAAAGTGGCGGCAAAGCTTGGCCTCAGCGGCGAGTTGAAGCTCCGCAAATCGGGCGACGATACCTTCATGACGGACGGCGGCCACCATATTTTCGACGCATCTTTTGGCCGCATTCCTGATGCAGAGGCTCTCTCGAGGGAGCTGAATTCCATTCCCGGTGTCGTGGAACACGGGCTGTTCATCCATATGGCGTCCTTTGCGATCATTGCCGGTCCGGCAGGAGCGCGGACGCTTAAGGCGAAGTAAACTAGGAGCAACCAACTTATGATCAGATTCGCGGTTCTCGGCCGTGCCGCCGCATTGGCGGTTCTCTTCTCCGGCGCCCTTACGGTATCCGCCCGCGCTCAAGAAGTGTCGGAGGCCCAGCTTGCCGCTGCACGGGAAGCGATCGCTTCGCTGAACGTCACGGATCGTTACGACAATATCCTGCCGAACCTCGCTGAGCGGCTGAAGGCGCAGTATATCCAGGCCTCTCCGAACTTCCAGGAACAGATTGGCAGCGTGGTGGACGAACAGGCGCTGGCGCTTGCGCCGCGCCGTGCCGACCTCGAAAAGGAAGCCGCGACCATCTACGCAAAGAGCTTCTCGATCGACGAATTGAAGGCGATCGCTGCCTTCTTCAACACCGAAGGCGGCAAGAAGCTTCTCACCGCCCAGCCGCTCGTTTCCCGCGAAATGGGCAAGGCCGCCGAAATCTGGGCAAATGGCATTTCCCGCGATCTGACCAATCAGAGCACGGAAAAGCTGCGCGGCATCATCGACGCGACGCCGATCCAGGCACCGGTTGTCGATCCGGCGCAGCCTGAAGCGCAGGCGGCGGCACCCGTACCGGCAAAGCCTGCAGCCCCGGCCAAGCCTGCGGCTCCGGCGGCAGCACCCGCAAAGCCTGCCGCTCCGGCTGCGGCCCCGGCCAAGCCTGCTCCGCCACCCGCCGCCAAGCCGGCCCCGGCACCCGCTCCGAAGCCCTGAGGGCTTCTCGCGGATTGATGATTTTGTCGAAGCCCGGAGCGATCCGGGCTTTTGCTTTTCAGAGCGGGAACTTATATGAGGGCGACCCCGCCGCATGAAGGAGATTGCCATGGCCGCCTATGATTATGATCTGTTCGTGATCGGCGGCGGATCGGGCGGAGTGCGGGCCGGCCGCGTGGCCGCGTCGCTCGGCAAGAGGGTGGCGATCGCGGAGGAATACCGCTTCGGCGGCACCTGCGTCATCCGCGGATGTGTGCCGAAAAAGCTGTTCGTCTACGCCTCGCAATATCATGAACATTTCGAGGATGCCGCGGGCTACGGCTGGGAAGTCGGGACGAGTACCTTCGATTGGAAGAAGCTCATCGCTGCCAAGGACAAGGAAATCGCTCGCCTCGAGGGCCTCTATCGTCGCGGCCTCGAAAACAACGGCGCCGAGATCCTCGAAACCCGCGCCGAAATGGTCGATGCCCATACGGTGCGGCTGGTGAAAACCGGCACGACGGTGACGGCGGAAAAGATCGTCATCGCGACCGGCGGAGCGCCCAATCCGCATGTGGCGCTGCCTGGACACGAACTCTGCATCTCCTCGAACGAGGCCTTCCATCTGCCTGAACTGCCGCGCTCGATCCTGATTGCGGGCGGCGGCTACATCGCAGTCGAATTCGCCAACATCTTCCATGGCCTCGGCGTCGACACCACACTCATCTATCGCGGCAAGGAGATCCTGTCGCGTTTCGACCAGGACATGCGCCAGAGCCTGCACAAGGCGATGGTCGAAAAAGGCATTCGCATCGTGCTGACGGATGTCATCGAAGAGGTGACCAAGGCGCCCGCCGGGGGCCTCGTGGCAAGGACGCTTTGCGGCGAAACCATCGCGGTCGATACCGTGATGCTGGCGCTCGGCCGAGATCCGAACACCACCGGCCTTGGGCTGGAAGCGGCGGGCGTGGAGGTGAACGAGCGTGGGGCGATCGTCGTCGACGAATATTCCCGCACGAGCGTCCCGCATATCTATGCGCTCGGCGATGTCACCGATCGGGTACAGCTGACGCCGGTGGCGATCCACGAAGCCATGTGCTTCATCGAGACGGCCTTCAGGGACAATCCGACGGCCCCTGATCACGACCTGATCGCGACCGCCGTCTTCTCGCAGCCGGAGATCGGCACCGTCGGTCTGTCGGAAGAGGCGGCAGCCAAGCGCTATCCGGAACTGGAAGTCTATCGTGCCGAGTTTCGCCCGATGAAGGCGGCGCTTTCCGGGCGGGCGGAGAAGATGATCATGAAACTGGTGGTCGACGCGGCAAGCCGCAAGGTCGTCGGCGCCCATGTGCTCGGGCATGATGCAGGCGAGATGGCCCAGCTTCTCGGTATCTCCCTGAAGGCGGGCGTGACCAAGGACGATTTCGATCGTACAATGGCCGTCCATCCGACGGCAGCGGAAGAACTCGTCACGATGTATAATCCGAGCTATCGGGTCAGAGACGGCGAGCGTATCTAGAGCAATTCCTGGAAAAGCGCGAAGCGGTTTTCCGTCCGGAATTGCGTCAAAACGAAAAGACAGAGCACCTCCGTGACTCGCAGAAAGACGGAAATGCTCTAGGGCCTCGGGCGGCTATGCAAACCCTCTATTAAGGTTTATAAGCCGCCCCTATTTTAAGGGCGATCGCCCGGCTCGGCCGGGCCGTAACAGGTGAGTGAGATGGCACAGAATTGGACCCCGAGCAGTTGGCGGCAGAAACCGATCCAGCAGGTCCCGGAATATCCCGACGAGGCGGCGCTGGCGGCGACGGAAACTCAGCTCGCGACCTTTCCGCCGCTCGTCTTTGCCGGTGAAGCTCGCCGCCTGAAGAAGCAGCTCGCCAATGTCGCGGAAGGCAATGCCTTCCTCCTGCAGGGCGGCGACTGCGCCGAAAGCTTCGCCGAACACGGCGCCGACAATATCCGCGACTTCTTCCGGTCCTTCCTGCAGATGGCCGTAGTGCTGACCTTCGGCGCACAGTTGCCGGTGGTGAAGGTCGGCCGCATCGCCGGACAGTTCGCCAAGCCCCGCTCGTCGAACATCGAGAAGCAGGGCGATGTGGAACTGCCGTCCTACCGGGGCGACATCATCAACGGCATCGAGTTCACCAAGGACGCCCGCACGCCGAGCCCGGAGCGCCAGCTTGACGCCTACCGCCAGTCGGCCGCGACCCTGAACCTCTTGCGCGCTTTCGCGATGGGCGGCTACGCAAACCTCGAAAACGTCCACAAGTGGATGCTGGGCTTCGTAAAGGACAGCCCGCAGGGCGAGCGCTATCGCAAGCTCGCCGATCGCATCAGCGAAACCATGGACTTCATGCAGGCGATCGGGATCAGCTCGGAGAACAATCCGAGCCTGCGCGAAACGGACTTCTTCACCAGCCACGAAGCGCTGCTGCTTGGTTATGAAGAAGCGCTGACCCGCGTCGATTCGACCTCCGGCGACTGGTACGCCACGTCGGGCCACATGATCTGGATCGGTGACCGCACGCGCCAGCTCGATCATGCGCATGTGGAATATTTCCGGGGCATCAAGAACCCGATCGGCCTCAAATGCGGCCCGTCGCTTCAGCCCGACAACCTGATCGAGCTGATCGACGCGCTCAATCCGACCAACGAGGCGGGCCGGCTGACGCTCATCTGCCGTTTTGGCTACGACAAGGTGGCCGACAGCCTGCCGAAGCTCATCCGCGCCGTCGAGCGGGAAGGCAAGAAGGTCGTCTGGTCCTGCGATCCGATGCATGGCAACACGATCACCTTGAACAACTACAAGACGCGGCCTTTCGAGCGCGTCCTGTCGGAAGTAGAAAGCTTCTTCCAGATCCATCGCGCAGAAGGCACCCATCCGGGCGGCATCCACGTCGAGATGACCGGCAAGGACGTGACCGAATGCACCGGCGGCGCCCGCGCCGTCACCGCCGAGGACCTGCACGACCGCTATCACACCCACTGCGACCCGCGCCTCAACGCGGACCAGGCGCTCGAACTCGCCTTCCTGCTCGCCGAGCGGATGAAGAGCGGCCGCGACGAGAAGCGCATGGTCGTCAACGGCTGAGCGAACCACCTTTTCCGGCGGCCCGGAACGTTTCCTCGACGGTCCGGGCCGTCGGTTCGATTGCGGATCGGGGACGGCTTCGCGCCGATTCCTCTTTCGTCCTGCGTCGCAGATGCAGGAACACCGGTCGTGCGGTAGCCTATCGCGCCGCTTCCGTTTCTTTGCTATTGAGCCATCCGGAACAAAAACGGGAGGGTGGTCGATGGCGCGGAATATTGGCAGGACGCTTCAGGATTTCTGTCGCCCGGACCGGATGGCGCTCGTCGTCTACGACATGCAGGTCGGCATCCTGCGCCAGCTCAAGGAGGGCGCGGTCATCACGGCGAAGGTGAAGACCGTTTTGGACGCGGCGCGCGCGGCCGGTTTCCCGGTCATCTTTCTTCGTCACCTGTCGATGCCCAAGCCGCTGATGGGGCAGTTCCAGATGCGCCAGGCGATGGCCTGGCAGCGGACCGAGGATCCCGATGCCGTGCATCCGTGGTTCCTGCGCGATTCGCCGGGCTTTGCCATCGCCCCGGAACTGGAGCCGACCGCCGACGAGGCGGTTCTCGACAAGATCACCTTTTCCGCCTTCGAAGGCACGCCGCTTGCTATCATCCTGCGTGATCTCGGCCTGAGCTCCTTTGCGATCTGCGGCGTGGCGACCGAAATCGGCATCGATCCGACCGTCCGCCACGGATGCGATCTGGGGCTCGTCCCGATCGTCATCCGCGACGCCTGCGGAGCGGGGCACGCTGAAGCCGCGGAGCGGGCCATGGAAAATATTGGGTTTATGGGGGACGCGATCATGTCCGATGTGGCACAGATTGTCGGCTCAATGCGGCAATAAGGCAACACTTGCTGGGGATTCCCGCCCTCGCGCGGCTGCCCAAGTATTGACTGTCACAGTTTCGCATACCACAAACACCTTAACGCCATATTTCGGCTAAACTTCTGGCGGCATGCGCTTTTATGTGCACCACCGAAACCAAATCGGGGCGGGCGTAAAGACATTGGTTACCATAATCGTTCATTCTCACCGGCAGTCCTCAGGCAGTGACCGGTACACATCTTCTTCAGCTGTGTCCTGCCTCGGTTGTAACGGCGGCGACGCGCAAGTGTTCTCCGCCTGTGTGGGTAACGGTTCGGGTAACAAGTGATGGTGCGTACGGTCCAGGCTTCCGCGAATGGCAAACAGGCACGCAAGGCGCCACAGCGCCGCAAGAAATCCCGCTCTCTCCTGACGAATGTCGCAGTCGGCATCGGGCTGACGATGGTAACGCTTGTCGGCGCCTCCGTGGTCACCATGGCGACTGCGGTCAAATCCACCACCGACGTCAAGTTCGAGATCGCCCTGGCGCAGCCGGTGGCTTTGGCTGCGGCGCCGGCCGTCCCCGCCGAGCGCGAGATCGACGTTTCCAAATTTTCCCGCCTTTCCGACGGCTCTCCGGCCAGCCCGAAAAGCGGTCGCCTCGCCGGTGCCGATGTCGCGGCGCTCGAAGCGCTGAAGCCGGATCGTTCGAGCGCCCGGCAGATGCTCGGGGCGGTGCTCGCCAAGGCCAACCGTCACGCCGAGAGCGAAAAGCAGTTTGCAGCCCTTGCAACGCGCCGCCCCGGCGTGGAAGCCATCCGTGCCGCACTCGCGCCTGCCATGCAGAGCCTCGTGGTCGTGGCGCCGCGTGGCGATGACGCCATGCCGGATCTCATTCAGGATGTCGCGCCCGCCACCTCCGTTGCGCAACTGAAGGACATGAAGCCGGTCGAGATGGCCGCGCTCGAGGAAACGGCTGTCGAAGACAATGCCGACGCCTTGGAAGAGGCTGCCGTCGAGGTGACCGAAGAACCGGCGCCCGCCGAAGCCCAGGCGCTTCCGAAGGCCGGCCCGCTTCCGGTCATCCGCCCGTCGACCGCCCTGGCGGGCAAGCCGGCCAAGCCGAATGCGCTCGCCGCGATTGCCGCCGTCGCGCCGCAGAAGCCGGCCCAGCCTACCGAAGACGACAAGCCGACGGCGCTTGCCTTTGCCAAGCCGGACAATCCGATGCGCGACACGCCTGCGCGTCCGGGTCCTGCACCGAAATGGCCGGGAATCGGCACCAAGGTCGCGATCTACGACATCAGCAACGCCGTCGTTCACATGCCGAACGGCACCAAGCTCGAGGCCCATTCCGGCATCGGCAGCATGCGCGACAACCCGAAATTCACGCATGTGAAGATGCGCGGACCGACGCCTGCCGGCACCTACAAGCTGTCCATGCGCGAAAAGCTGTTCCACGGGGTGGCCGCGATCCGCCTGACTTCGGTCGACGGCAGGCATCCGCAGAACCGCACCGGGCTTTTGGCGCACAGCTTTCTGCTGCGGGTGCGCGGCGACTCGCACGGCTGCGTGGCCTTTGCCGACTACGACCGCTTCCTGAAAGCCTTCCAGCGCGGCGAAATCACCCATATGGTGATCGTGCCCAAGTGGGACGGCAAGCGCCCGGGCAGCGGTGGCGGCGGCGACAACTTCATCGCCAAGCTCTTCAGCGGCAGCGACGCCTGATCCGGTCCGGCGACCCGACGTAGAAGCTGCCGTTTCGACTGAAGCCAGAAGCATCCGTCGCCTGTTTCCATCTGGATCTTCGGGTCTGACCCGGGGATCGGCATCCATGAACAGGCAATGCGCCGCTGAATGACCTGACCGGTCGCCGAAGACCGGCCGGCTCCCGTTTCTTCAGCCTAGAATGTCGCGTGCAACGCGCATGAAAATCCTCGCTCCGATCGGGATCAGGTCGTCCGGAAAATCGTAGTTAGGATTGTGAAGCGCGGGGGAGTTCTCGCCGGCGCCGAGGAAGAACATCGCGGATTTCGAAGCCTGGCCGAAGCGGCCGAAATCCTCCGAAGCGCGCAGCGCCTCGCCGGGTTCGTGCGACACACCTTCCGAATCCATCGCAGCCCTCAGCAGGGCAACGGCCTCCGGGGCGTTGTCGCAATGGCTGAAGATGTCGTGATATTCCAGCATGTATTGCAGCCCGCTTTCCGCTGCGGCTTCATGCACCAGGCTCTCTGCGGCCTGCGTCAACGCCTCCATGCGGTCGTCGGTCATCGTTCGGAGTGTGACCCAGACTTCGGCATGACCGGGCGCAATGCCGAAGGCGGGTTCGCCCACCGAGGCATGCGTTACGGTTGCCAGAACCAGGTCTTCCGTCCCGATCGTGCCTTTGCTGAGCGCCGCCAGCGCGGGCATCAGTTTCGCCACCGCCGGCACGGGCGAAATGCCGGTTTCCGGCATGGAGGCATGCGCGGTGCGGCCCGAAAAGCTGATCTTCAGCCCCCGGGAGGCGCAATTGGCGATGCCGTCCTTCAGCCAGACGTGCCCGAGCGGCAGGCCCGGCATGTTGTGGAGCGAAAAGCTGTAGTCGGGCGAAAGCTCGGCGAACCGCGCGTCGGCAATCACCGCAGCCGCACCCGCACCCGTCTCCTCGGCCGGCTGGAAGAGCAGGATGACCCGCCCGCGCGCCGGGCGCTCCCGGCCGAATTGGCGTCCGAGTGCTGCAAGCGTCGCCATATGGCCGTCATGGCCGCACATATGGCCCTTGCCGGGCAGTCGCGAGCGGTGCACTGGCGTGCCCGTCTCCTCGATCGGCAAAGCGTCGAGTTCGGCACGGAAGAGCAGCGTCGGCCCGGGCGCGCCGCTGTCGTAGATCACCGCCACGCCCGTGCCGCCGAGGCCGGAGATCACCCGGTCCGGGTTCGTCCCGGCAAGAAAAGCCTGCACTTCGGCAGCCGTCGCGATCTCGTGGCCGGACACCTCCGGCATCGCATGCAGCTTCTGCCGCCATGCGGTGAGCTCGATCAGGTCGTGATTGGTAAGATACATGCTGCCTCCTCGATGCCGTGCTGAAAGAGAGGTAGCCGGGCAGAGGCAAAGCCGCAAGCCGTGGGGAACAAGGAGGAGCTCAAGCGATTTTCATCGCAAACCTCAGGAGGCAGTGATGCACATCATTCTCGGCGGAACGGGGCACGTGGGTTCGGCGGCGGCAAAAGCACTTCTTGCGCGCGGCGAAGCGGTCACCGTCGTTGCGCGCAATGCCGACAGGGCGGAAAGGCTGCGGCAGCTCGGCGCCGAAGTGGCGGTCGCCGATATCCACGACACCGGAGCGCTCCGCCGCATCTTCCGGCGCGGCCGGCGCCTCTACGCCATCAATCCTCCCGCAGCACCGAATACCGACACCGATGCCGAGGAAAAGAAGACCATCGCCTCGATCCTCGCGGCGATCGAAGGCTCAGGTCTCGAAAAGATCGTCGGCCATTCCACCTATGGCGCCCGCAAGGGTGAGAAGATCGGCGACCTCGGCACACTCTACGAGCTGGAGGAAGGCCTGAAACGCCAGCCGATCCCGGCAAGCATCCTGCGTGCCGCCTATTACATGACCAACTGGGACATGAGCCTTGAAACGGCGCGGGAGAAGGGCGTGCTCAACACGCTCTTTCCGGCGGATTTCCGCCTGCCGATGGTGGCGCCTGAGGATCTGGGAGAGGCCGCCGCCGACCTGATGACCGAGCCCGCCGGCGAGACCCGCTTGCTCTACGTCGAAGGCCCCGAGCGCTACACCCCGGCCGATGTCGCGGCCGCCCTTTCGGACCGGTTCGAAAGGTCCGTCAAGGTCATCACCACGCCGCCCGAGAGATGGGAAAAAACCTACCGCTCCCTCGGCTTCTCCGCCAAAGCCGCCAAATCCTATACCGGCATGACGGCCCTCGCGATGGACACCCCCGTGCCGCCGATCAGCAAGGTGCGGAGGGGGAGGGTGGGGCTCACGAGATATCTGGAGATGTCACCAAAATATCTTCGTGACTGAAATCGGCCCAGTCAATTTTTCCGGAGAAATCGGCTAGGCAATCTGGATCAAAGTCTAAATGAATATCTTCGCGCAGGAGTTTTTCATGTTTTATTATTGTCGGGCATTCATGTTGATCTGTGTTGCCCATATTTACGAATAGTATATTTCCGTTAATAAGTATCGCATGCTGCCAGAAGCGGTTCCACATCCATTGATGGTCAACCCGCATAGATTGAAGAACAGTATATACTGTCGAGGGGGCATCATTTCGATCGGGAATTTGTCCGAACAAGGAAAATTCATGCAGAATTTTATGAGTCTGCTCGTGAATCAGCTCGATTCTCGATATGTCCTCTAACGTCGTTTCCGAGATCTAGGTTCCAGCACTCTGTACTATCGTCAGCATTCGGTTGTTGAGTCAGTCGTGCATGTCGAGGAAAGTGAAGCTTATTACCTGTGGCTAGGGATCTAAGAACAGCACCGACCTGATATCCCTTTAATGACTTTGGGATCGCACCCGTTTCCAAACCTGACGCTGCGAGGCACATATATGAAATCATTTCGCAGATCTTGCGAAACTGAAGGGCTGCATTCTCAATATGAATTAAAGACGCTTCTTGCGCCCATAGTTGTCGGCGAGAGCTCATGAGACGTATTTTTAGGAACCAGGCCCCGAGAACGTAACGCTCAATAAGCTCCTTTTGACCTAGTTGCCTCACACCCGCTCCACAAACCCCTCAAGCACCCGCTTCTGCCCGGCGCGATCGAATTCGATCGTCAGCTTGTTGCCTTCGATGGCCGAGATGTTCCCATTCCCGAACTTGATGTGGAAGACGCGGTCGCCGACGGAGAATTGGGACGGGGTGTCGGCGACGGATTTGGCCACCAGTTCGCCTTCGATCATCCGGCCGCGCGGGCCGCTTTCGCCGTAGCCGATGCGTTCGACGGCATGGCCGGAGCGGGTGCCCCAGTTGTCGCGGGTGGCGTCGGTCTTGTTCTGCTGGGCGCGTTTCCAGCCGGGCGTCGAATAGGAATTGGCGAAGGGATCGGCCTTGTCGAAGCGCGACTGGCCGTAACCTCCACGGCCGCCATAGCCGCCGTAATTGCTGTCGGCGACCGCGACGTCCACATGCGTCTGCGGCAGTTCGTCGAGGAAGCGTGACGGCATGGTCGATTGCCACAGGCCATGGATGCGGCGGTTCGAGACGAACCAGATATGGCAGCGATGTTTGGCGCGGGTAATGCCCACATAGGCGAGGCGGCGTTCCTCCTCGAGCCCCGAGCGGCCGCCTTCGTCGAGCGCCCGCTGGTGCGGAAAAAGCCCTTCTTCCCAGCCGGGCAGGAAGACGGTGTCGAATTCGAGCCCCTTGGCCGAATGCAGCGTCATGATCGAGACCGCATCCATGTTCTCGTTCTGCTCGGCGTCCATGACCAGCGAGACGTGCTCAAGGAAGCCGCGCATCGACTCGAAGGCTTCCATCGAGCGGACCAGTTCCTTGAGGTTTTCGAGCCGGCCCGGCGCTTCCGCCGATTTGTCGTTCTTCCACATGTCCGTATAGCCGGACTCTTCGAGGATCTGTTCGGCAAGCTCGATATGCGGCGTTGTCTCCAGCCGCGTCTGCCAGTTCCTGAAGCTCTGCACCACGTCGAACAGCGCCTTGCGGGCTTTCGGTTTCAGCTCGTCCGTCTCGATGATGTCGGTGGAGGCTGCCAGCATCGGTATGTCGCGGGCGCGGGCATAGTCGTGCAGGTAGCGCACGGTCGTGTCGCCCAGGCCGCGTTTGGGGGTGTTGATGATCCGCTCGAAGGCGAGGTCGTCGGCCGGCTGGCAGACGAGCCGGAAATAGGCCATGGCGTCGCGGATTTCGAGCCGCTCGTAAAAGCGCGGACCGCCGATGACCCGGTAGTTGAGGCCGAGCGTCACGAACCGGTCTTCGAACTCGCGCATCTGGAAGGAGGCGCGCACGAGGATCGCCATGTCGTTCAGCGCATGTTTCTTGCCGTCCGCGTCGCCGCGCTGCAGGCGTTCGATCTCCTCGCCGACGGCGCGCGCCTCTTCCTCCGAATCCCAGGCCGCATGCACCATCACCTTCTCGTCGTCCGGGTTCACCCGGTCGGTGAAGAGCGTCTTGCCGAGGCGGCCTTCGTTGTGGGCGATGAGATGCGCGGCGGCGCCCAGAATATGTTCGGTGGAGCGGTAGTTGCGCTCCAGCTTGATGACCTTGGCGCCCGGAAAATCCTTCTCGAAGCGAAGGATATTGTCCACTTCCGCGCCGCGCCAGCCATAGATCGACTGGTCGTCGTCGCCGACGCAGCAGACGTTCTGGGGTATGCCCTTCGGCCGCTGGGCAAGCAGCCGCAGCCACATATACTGCGCCGTATTGGTATCCTGATACTCGTCGACGAGTATATAGCGGAACTTGTTGTGATAGTCCTTCAGGATATCCGGGTTCTGCCGGAAAAGCGCGATCGGATGCAGCAGCAGATCGCCGAAGTCGCAGGCGTTCAGCGTCTTCAGCCGCGCCTGATAGGCGGCGTAGAGTTCGCGGCCCTTGCCGTTGGCAAAGGCGCGGGCGTCGCCTTCGGGAATATCGGCCGGCAGCAGGCCCTTGTTCTTCCAGGTGTCGATCATGCCGGCGAACTGGCGGGCCGGCCAGCGCTTGTCGTCCAGCCCCTCGGCCTGGATGAGCTGCTTGATCAGCCGGATCACGTCGTCGGTATCGAGAATGGTGAAGTCGGAGCGAAGGCCGGCGAGTTCCGCGTGCCGACGCAGAAGCTTGACGCCGATCGAGTGGAACGTGCCGAGCCAGGGCATGCCCTCGACCGCCCCGCCGACCAGCACGCCGATGCGCTCCTTCATCTCGCGCGCCGCCTTGTTGGTGAAGGTGACGGCAAGGATCTGGCTGGGGAAGGCGCGGCCGGTCGCAAGGATATGGGCGATGCGGGTGGTCAGCACGCGGGTCTTGCCGGTGCCGGCGCCGGCGAGCACCAGAACCGGGCCGTCGATGGTCTCCACCGCCTCGCGCTGCTCGGGATTGAGGCCGGAGAGATAGTCGGGTGCCGCGCGGGACTGGTCGCGGGCCGCCATGGCGCGGGCGGCGATGCCGAGCCCGGCGTTGTTCTCCTGAGGAGCAGCCGCTTTGCGCGGCGCCGGCTCCTCGTCGAAGAACGGAATGTCGTCGAAACTGTTACTCATGCGGCCAATGTAATGATTCGGACCCGAAAGACCAGAAAATGTTCCTCTTTTATTCCCAGTGTCCGCGCGGGAGAGGGCCAAATTGTGGACAAGCGGAGGACGGTGTCCTGCATGGGGGCCGAATCCCGCAATGCATGTATGCATCCGAATTAACAAAACCGTGAAATCCCGTGAGGTTACATTTCCGTAAGGTCGGCATTCTTCCATTGCTTGTGCACACGCAAAAAAGGATACTTGGCCAACGACTTGCATCTGGCCTGCCTGCTTGGAGTATTGAATGCGGATTTGGAAACAACTCCTTCTGTGTCTTTGTGTCATCGTCCTTGCTCTCGGCCTGTGGGTCTTCATGGTTCCGAGCGCCGGCGAGACGCTGGCAAAATACGGCGTGCCCGAACAGGTGGTTGCAGCGATCCGTCCGCAGGCGGCAGGTCAGACGACGGCAAACGATGCCGCAGGCGGCAATCGCCCGGCGGGACAGCAGCAGGGCCAGTCGGGCCAGGGTTCCGGCGGTCAGCGCGGTCAAGGCGGGCAGGGCGGCGGCAATCGCGGCACGCTGGTCAACGCACAGCCGGTGACCACGGGCACGGTCAACGACCGGCTTTCGGCGATCGGCAGCGGTGAGGCAATCCAGTCGGTCGTGGTGATGCCGCAGGCGACCGGCACCGTCAACGAGATCAGGGTCACCTCGGGGCAGAAGGTCGTGAAGGGCCAGGTTCTCGCCCGGCTCGATGACGACGAGCAGGTGATCGAGCGCGACAAGGCGCAGGTGGCCTTGCGGAGCGCCCAGGAAAAATCCGCCTCCTACCGGAACCTGCAGTCGGTGTCGCGCCTCGACGTGCTGGATGCGCAGATCGCGGAGGAGGCGGCCAAGCTTGCGCTCTCCACCGCCGAACTCAATCTGAAGCGCCGCGATATCGTCGCCCCCATCGATGGGATCGCCGGCATCGTGGCGGTCAATATCGGCGACAACGTCACCACCCAGACCAGCGTCGTGACGATCGACGACCGGTCGGCGATCCTCGTCGACTTCTGGGCTCCCGAACGCTTCGCCGTCGCGATAGAGCCCGGCCAGCCGGTCGAGGCGACGTCGATCGCCCGCCCAGGCCAGGTCTTCACCGGCAAGGTGGAGGCGATCGACAACCGTGTCGATCCGGCAAGCCGCACCATGCGCATTCGCGCCCGGGTCGAAAATCCGGGCGATGTGCTGCGCGCCGGCATGGCCTTCGGCGTCGGCATGCGCTTTGCCGGCGAGCGTTTTCCGGCCGTCGACCCGCTCGCCGTCCAGTGGGATGGCGAAGGCTCCTACGTCTGGCAGATCAAGGACAACAAGTCAGTCAAGACCCGCGTGCGCGTGGTTCAGCGCAATCCCGATACGGTGCTTGTCGAATCCGGGCTGAAGGAAGGCGACCGGGTGATCACGGAAGGCCTGCAGCGCGTGAGGGAAGGGGCGCCGGTCCGCGTCCTCGGAGCTCCGGAAACGGCAGAGGTGGCGCGCCAATGAAGATGGAATTCCCAAGCTTTGGCCATGGCAGCCCGGAAAAGGACAGCTCGGAACAGAGCCGCGCCGAACATCACACCGCCGAAAAGGCGGGCGAATCCTTCACCGCGCTTTTCATCCGCAGGCCGATCCTCGCCGCAGTTCTGAATACGCTGCTCGTCGTCGCCGGCCTTGCAGCGCTCGCAGGCGTGGAAGTCCGCGAGCTGCCTGATGTCGACCAGCCGGTCATCACGGTCCGCACCGACTATGACGGCGCTTCGCCGCAGACCATGGACCAGGAGGTCACCCAGGTCATCGAAGGCGCGGTCGCCCGCGTCAGCGGCTTGAAGGCGCTCTCCTCGCAGTCGCAGTTCGGCTCCAGCCGCGTCACCATGGAATTTTCCGATTCCGTCGATCTTTCCGACGCCGCAAACGATGTCCGCGATGCGGTCGGCCGCGTCGTCAACCAGTTGCCCGATGACGCCGACGAGCCGCGCATCGTCAAGGCGGACGCCGATTCCGAGGCGATCATGCGGCTCGCCGTCACCTCGTCGAAGCTTTCGATGGATGACCTCACCCAGCTCGTCGACAACGAGATCGTCGACCGATTGGCGGCCGTCGAGGGCGTCGCCGACGTGGAACTCTACGGCGACCAGGACAAGGTGTTCCGCGTCGACGTGGACCAGGCCGCCCTGGCCGGCCGGGGTCTGACCGTCGCCGACGTCTCCAAGGCGCTGGACAGCGCGGCACTCGACGTGCCCGCGGGCTCGATCGAAAGCACGACCCAGGATATCGTCGTGCGGGCAACCGCAAACCTCACGACGCCGCGGGATTTCGAAAACGTCCTGATTGCGCCGAACGTGCGGATCCGGGATGTCGCGACCGTCTCGCTCGGCCCCGATGACGGCACCACGGTGCTGCGTTCGAACGGAGTGCAGGGCGTTGGCCTCGGCATCATCCGCCAGGCGCAGTCGAACACCCTCAACATCTCCGAAGGCGTCAAGAATGCCGTCGCGGAAATGCAGAAGACCTTGCCGGAAGGCACGCGGGTCGCCGTCACCAGCGACGACGCGACCTTCATCAAGGGCGCGCTGCACGAGGTGGAGATCGCGCTGATCCTGTCGGCGGCGGTCGTCGTGGTGGTCATCTTCCTGTTCCTGCAGGACTGGCGGGCGACGCTCATACCGGCGCTCACCATGCCGGTGGCGCTGATCGGCACGCTGGTGGCGATCTATCTCGTCGGCTTTTCCATCAACATTCTGACGCTGCTTGCCGTCGTGCTGGCGACCGGTCTCGTGGTCGATGACGCCATCGTGGTTCTGGAAAATATCGTCCGGCGGCGGGCCGAGGGCATGGGTCCGCGGGCCGCTGCCGTACTCGGCACCCAGGAGGTCTTCTTCGCGGTCATCGCGACGACTGCGACGCTCGCAGCCGTGTTCATTCCGCTCTCCTTCCTGCCGGGTCAGATCGGCGGCCTGTTCAAGGAATTCGGCTTCGTGCTCGCCTTCTCGGTCGCGCTCTCCTCGGTTACCGCCCTGACGCTTTGCCCGATGCTTGCGTCGCGCATGCTGACGAAGCCGATCAAGGAGCATAACGGGCTTCTCGGCAAGTTCGGCAATCTGTTTGCCAGCGTCTATGCCCGGGCGCTCCGCTCATGCCTCAACGCGCCGCTGGTCGTCATCGTCTTTTCGGTGATCTTCGCGGTTGCCGCCTACAATGTCTTCGGCCTCGTCAAGAGCGAGCTGACGCCGCGCGAAGACCGCGCTTCCGTCATGTTGCGCGTCACGGCTCCGCAGGGCGTCAGTCTCGATTTTACCCGTGACCAGATGCAGCGGATCGAAGAAAATCTGCAGCCGCTACGCGAGTCCGGCGAAATCACCAATATCTTCTCGATTTCCGGCTTCGGCAGCAACACCAACAGCGGCTTCATGGTTCTGACGCTTGCCCCCTGGGCCGAACGCGAGCGAAGCCAGGACGAGATCGCGTCCGACATCAACGCCGCGGCGCAACGGGTTCCGGCGCTGCGCGGTTTCGCCATGCAATCGAACAGCCTGAAGATCCGCGGCGCCGGCAACGGCTTGCAGATGGCGCTGGTCGGCAATGACTACACCGTCCTGACATCCACTGCCCAGAAGCTCGTGTCTCAGATGGAGCAGAGCCGGCTGTTCGATACGCCGCGTCTCACCAATGAGCCGACCCAGGCACAGCTGTCGGTCTCGATCGACCGCGAGCGTGCCTCCGATCTCGGCATCGATATCACCGGTCTGTCGACTGCCATGCAGGCGCTGCTCGAGGGACGCTCGGTGGTGGATGTCTTCGTGGGGGGCGACGCTCTGCCGGTCAAGCTGACCTCGACCACCCGACCCGTCGACGATCCGACGGATCTCGAAAACATCTTCCTGAAGACCGGCGACGGCAAGATCGTTCCGATGTCGACCATTGCGACTCTGAAGGAAGGGGCTGTCGCGCCTCAGCTCAACCGCGAACAGCAGCTCGCCTCCGTCTCGATCTCGTCGAATCTGGCCAATGGGGTAGCCCTCGGCGATGCCGTGAAAGAGGTGACGGCGCTTGCCCAGCCGCTGCTGCCCGCCGGCGTGCGGCTTATCCCGATGGCCGAGGCCAAGACGCTGGGCGAAAACTCCAATGCGATGCTGCTGACCTTCGGTTTTGCGATCGCCATCATCTTCCTGGTACTCGCCGCCCAGTTCGAAAGCGTCCTGTCGTCGGTCATCATCATGTCGACGGTGCCGCTGGGCTTGGCTTGTGCGGCGATTGCACTCGTGCTGACCGGATCTAGCCTCAACGTCTATAGCCAGATCGGCCTCGTCCTGCTGGTCGGCGTCATGGCCAAGAACGGCATCCTGATCGTGGAGTTCGCCAACCAGCTTCGCGATCGCGGAGTGGGTGTCCGCGAGGCTATCGAGCAAGCCTGCGCTACGCGACTGCGTCCGGTGATGATGACGATGATCGCCACGATTATCGGCGGCGTGCCGCTGGTCGTGGCGCAGGGTGCCGGCGCCGAAGCGCGTATCGCGCTCGGCTGGGTCATCGTCGGCGGTCTCGGCCTCGCCACCGCCGTCACGCTGTTCATCACCCCCGTCGCCTATCTCCTCGTCGCACGCTTCGCCAAGCCGCATGTCCAGGAGGAACAGCGGTTCC
Source organism: Neorhizobium alkalisoli (assembly GCF_002968635.1). GTDB lineage: Bacteria > Pseudomonadota > Alphaproteobacteria > Rhizobiales > Rhizobiaceae > Neorhizobium > Neorhizobium alkalisoli. The sequence continues at coordinate 139,523 of NZ_PVBN01000002.1, forward strand.
ACCAGGAACTGGCGCATGCGGTCCGGCACAAGGAAGAAATGGCCAACGAGGACGAACAGAAGAAGGAAGAGCCGCTGCTCGCCGCCGAATAGGAGGAGCGCTGCACTCTGCGCCCCTATCGCTCGGTGTGAATCCGCGATGGCCCGGTATCACGATCAAATCCTTGTTTGCCTCTGTTGATTTGGGCAGAGTTCCGGCCCCATCCCATCTCTCCCCCTTGAGGGGAGATGCCCGGCGGGGCAGAGGGGGGTGCGGTGAGGTAAATTAAAGCCTTGGCGGAAACCGAAGGAAAAATCACCCTTGTTTTTCCCCGCCCCCTCAACCCATGCCTACACTCCCCCCGTCCCGCATCGGATACACCGGAAGGCGTTCCGGCGAGGCGGGGCCGGCGCCGGGTGCAAGGAAACGACGTAAGTCCTTGCATTCGGGGTTCGCGGAAAATGGTCTCCCTCCGGCGACACGGGGAGAGATGAAGGGTTGCGGACCGGCCCTCATCTCTTGATGCCCGAAAGCGCGCGCCGGATGTGCCTGTGCGGCACACAGGGTGGCCCGAAGGATGGTTTCGCCGGGCTCTTTGAAGTCCGTCCGCCTCAAGCGGAAAGTCCGGCGGCGGTTCCTGTTCACCCTTGCCGGTAAGTTGGTCCGGACGGGTATCAGGAACCAGACGAACACCATCCGGAAAGGCCAAGGCAGAGGGACCGCAGTTGCGGATAAAAACCGCCGAACGGGGCGCTGAGAGGTGTCACCTATAAACTAAACATAAGAGGCAGCTCCCAGCGCCCCGTCCGACAAAAAATACCGAGGATCGCCAAGGGACGACTCCGTCGTTCATGGGCCTGATCGTGGTTGCTATTCTTCTGGACAAAGCAGGACCCGTCGCCTAACCAATCTCTCTGAAATCGGTGGGAGTTGAGCATGGCGGTCAAGGACGTGAAGGCGGGCCTTCACAACGAGGAAGGCATCAACACCGTCCTCGGCATCCTGAAACAGTCCCTCGGCGAGCGTTTCCAGACCGGCCAGTCCTTTCGGGAACAACACGCCCACACAACCACCTATCTTCCGGCCCAATTGCCGGACGGCGTCGTCTTCGCGGAAAGTGTCGAGGACGTAAAGGCGGTCGTGAAGGCCTGCGCGGCGCATCGCGTGCCGGTTATCCCCTTCGGCATCGGTTCTTCGCTGGAAGGCCAGATCAATGCTCCTTCAGGCGGAATTTCGATTGATTTCAGCCGCATGAACAAGGTGCTTCGCGTCAGCGCGGCCGACCTTGACGTAACGGTAGAGCCTGGCATCACGCGCGAAGAGTTGAACCGGGAACTTCGCGACACCGGCCTGTTCTTTCCGATCGATCCCGGCGCCAATGCCACCATCGGCGGCATGACGGCGACACGGGCTTCCGGCACGAATGCGGTTCGCTACGGCACCATGAAGGACAACGTTCTTTCTCTCACGGTCGTGACCGCCGATGGCGAAGAGATCCGCACCGCTCAGCGCGCCAGGAAGTCTTCGGCGGGCTACGATCTTACACGGCTTTTCGTCGGGTCGGAGGGCACGCTCGGCGTCATCACGTCCGTGACGCTGCGCCTGCAGGGCATTCCCGAAAAGATCGGCGGCGGAGTCTGCGCCTTTCCCACCGTCAAGGCAGCCTGCGATGCGGTCATCATGACCATTCAGATGGGCATCCCCGTTGCCCGCATCGAACTGCTCGACGACGTCCAGATGCGCGCCTGCAATGCCTATTCGAAACTCTCCTATCCGGAAAAACCGACGCTCTTCCTCGAATTTCATGGCACGGAAGAAACGGTCGCCCTGCAATCGGAACAGTTTTCCGAAATCGCGGCCGAATGCGGCGGCGACGAATTTCGCTGGACCGCCAATGCGGAGGAGCGTGCAAAACTCTGGAACGCCCGCCACAACGCCTATTGGGCGAGCCGGGCGCTGGCGCCGGAACTCGATGGTCTGTCGACCGATGTCTGCGTGCCGATCTCAAGGCTTGCCGAATGCGTTGCCGAAACCCAGGCGGACATTGCCGAACAGGGGCTGCTGGCCCCGATCGTCGGCCATGCGGGCGACGGCAATTTCCATGTGCTGGTGCTCTTCGACGGCAAGAAGCCGGCGTCCGTCGAAAAGGTGGAAGCCTTCATCGAGCGTCTCAACCGCCGGGCGCTCGCCATGGACGGTACCTGCACCGGTGAACACGGCATTGGCCAGGGAAAGATGGCCTTCCTGGAGGAGGAACTGGGAAGTGCCGTTGGTCTCATGCGCTCCATCAAAAAGAGCCTCGACCCCGATAACATCTTCAATCCCGGCAAGATCTTCCGGAATGGCGAATGAGCTGCTCCCTGAAGCTTGACTTGCTTAAGGACCCGATGGAACTACTCTTTTAGTCGAGATCACGGAGATACCTGTTGCTCGGTCGCATCTTTTTGGCATTCGGCGGATTGGTGGTGGTGGCGCTGTTCACGGCGTTGCTCGCGCCGTTCTTTGTCGACTGGTCCAGCTTCCGCGTCCGTTTCGAGGAACAGGCAAGCCGCATCCTCGGGAAAAAAGTTTCCGTCCACGGCGCCGTCGATGCGACTATATTGCCGTTTCCGTCCGTCACCCTTCATGACGTGCGGGTAGGTGCGGATACGGACGGCCAGCCGCTGGTGCAGGTGGCGCGGTTTTCCATGGATATGGAGCTTGCGCCGTTCCTCTCCGGCGAGGCCAGGATCTTCGACATGCGTATCGAAGAGCCCAAGGCCCGGATCCGGTTGCTGCAGGACGGCACGCTCGACTGGATGCGTGGCAGCCGTGCATCCATCCCGGCGCGAAACGTCGTGATCGAAGACGTGCATGTGACGGGCGGCGAGATCGATCTGATCGATGAACAGTCCGGCCGGTCGCGGCGAATAACCGGCCTCTCAGCCGATCTCTCCGCAGCGTCGCTTCAAGGCCCCTGGCGGGGCGAGGGTAACGCCGCTCTCGATGGTTACGAGGCGCGGTTCAATCTCTCCAGCGGCACCGCGGATGCCGCGGCGAACCGGATGCCGCTGCGCCTGCGTCTGTGGCCCGAGGGGCAGCCGGTCGAAGTCAATCTCGATGGCGAGCTGACACTTGCAGGCAACAAGCCGGCCTACAACGGCAATTTCACCCTCGATGTCCTGCAGGAGGAAGATGAGACCGAACCCGTTGCGCCGCCGCCGCCCGGACCGCGGGTGAAGGGTGGCTTCGAGCTTACCAATGATCGCATCCGCATTCCGCAATACCGGCTGGAGGTGGGCGCCCTCGACAATCCCTACGTCGTCACCGGCGAAGCGACGCTCGATACCGGCCAGAAGCCGGAATTCCTGCTGACGGCCGACGGCCAGCAGATCGACGTGAACCGGCTCGGCGAGGGCGTAAGGGCAAAGACTGGCCGCGACCCGGCGGCTTCCGCACAGCGCCGCATCAACAACTTCATCCGCATGGCCGCATCGATCCCGATCCCCCAGGTGCCCGGCCGGGCGAGCCTGAGGCTGCCGGCGATCGTTGCGAACGATACGACCATCCGCGATATCAAGCTCGATATCCGTCCGGCCGGCCGAGGCTGGACGGTCGACAATGTGGTGGCGACGCTGCCCGGCCGCACGCAGCTCGAAGCGAAGGGCAATCTTCTCCTGCGTGATCGGATTTCCTTTGTCGGGAACATGCTCGTCGCCTCCAATCAGCCGTCCGGGCTTGCGGACTGGCTGTCGGGCAATGTCGCACCGGAAATCCGCCAGCTCCGCTCGACGGGTTTTTCGGCGGCGGTCAACCTGACGCCCGAGCTGCAGCGCTTCGACAATCTTGAGCTCGCCATCGGCCCGGCAACGCTGAAGGGTCGGCTGGAACGCCAGTCGCCCGATGGCCAGACGCCGAACCTTTCCGTCAGCCTTGCCGGCAACGAGATCGATATCGATGCCATGCGTGCGCTTGCCTCGCTGGTGACGGGCGAGGATGCAGGACGGGACGTGCTTGACCACAAGGTTGCGGCGACGCTCAAAGCGGATCGGTTTACTGCGTTTGGCGTTCCGGCAAACAATGTCGACACCGCTTTTACGGTCGCAGGCGGAGTGCTTTCACTGGAGCGGCTGACGGTCGGCAATCTCGAAGGTGCGACGATCTCGGCCAGGGGCCGGATGGAAGGCTCGCTGCTCTCCTATGCCGGCAACGGCAGCTTGAATGTCCGTTCCGCGGATCCGGCGGCGTTCCTTGCCATGCTGCGCGACCGGCTGCCGCCGCATCCCGTTTTGCAGCGGCTTGCCCAGAATGCAGCGTGGTTCGCCGACACGAATTTGGCTGCAAATCTCACGGTCGGCGGCGATACCGGCGGCGTGGACGTCAGCGTCAGCGGAACATCGAACGGCAGTGCGGTGGCGGGAGCCCTGGCGCTTTCCGGCCTCTTCGACCTGACCGGCAACACGACCGTGACGCTCAATGCATCGCTCGAAAATGCCGAACCGATGGTGCTTTTCGGGCAGGCTGGGCTGGATCCTCTACCCTTCGACGGCGACGGACCGGGACGGCTTTCGCTCGATCTCAGGCAGGGGCCCGAGGGGCTTGCGAAAGCGGATCTCGCCTTCGAAACCGGCAAGACCTCCCTCTATCTCAACGGTGACGTCGACATCCTGGATCAGACCTTCGGCGAAGGCCGCGGCCATGTGACGTTGAAAAGCGTCGATCTGGAACCCTACCTCCTGATGAACGGCATCGGGCTGCCGCAGTTCGGGACCGGTTTGCCGGTCACCCTGGACGCGGATATCAGCATGACACCGGGGGCCGTGGAAGTCGCGGCAATCAGAGGCGACGTGGACGGCAACGCGGTGAACGGCGGCATCAGCGTGGATCGCAAGGCGCCGGGGATGCCCGCGACGGGCACGCTTCAAGTCGATACGCTCGATCTTGCCTGGTTGGGCGAGGCGATCTTTGGCCCGCTCGGCAATCCGCAGACCGGAAAGCTTTCGTCAAAACCTTTTGCGCGGCCTATCTTCGGCGATCTGGATATCGCCCTCGATGTGAAGGCCGGCGCGCTCCGGGCCGATGTTCTCGGCGATATCGCAGATTTTTCCGGCCGGATCACCCATCGCAGCGGCGGCATCGTCGTGGAGAATGCGGCGGGCGCCTGGCAGGGAGGCAGGCTCGCCGGTCGCCTGATGATGTCTACGGGAGACGGCACGGGGCTTTTGCAGTCCCGGCTATCGGCGGAAAATGCCGATCTCGCGCCGCTTGTCTGGATGGCTGACGGAAAGCCGGTTGCGACGGGAAGACTGGATTTCGCTCTTTCTGCGGAATCGACCGGCAGGAACTTCGCCGAATTGCTCGGCGGGGTGAGCGGTTCGGCCGAATTGAGGCTTCGCGACTTGACGATTGCCGGTCTCAATCCCGACGCGATGAAACCCCTGATGGCGGAGGTGGACAAGCTCGGCGGAGAGGTCACCGAGGAGAAGGTTCGGCCTATCGTGACCAAGCTGTTGCATCAGGGAAGCGCCAGGATCGGTAACCTCACCATTCCGATGACGATCTCGGCGGGCGAGGCGAGGGCCCAGAACGTGGCCGCAGCCGTCGGTGCGACGAAGCTTGCGGGCGAGGGCCGTTTCGACCTTCTGGAAGACAGCATATCGGCCGACCTCGCCGTCACCTATGATGCCGGCGAAGAGGCACTTGCCGGCGGCGACCCGACCGTCCGGCTCGATTATTCCGGCGAATTGACGCGGCCGACCAAACGGATCGACGTCACCGCGATCGGCAATTTCCTCTCTCAGCGCGCCTTTGAGCAGGAGCGGCGGCGCGTCGAGACACTGCAGGCGAGCGTCCTGGAGAAACAACGGCTTCGCCGTGAGGTGTCGCTTTATAACTTCCAGGCCGCAGAACGGCAGCTGGCGCGCGAAAAGGCGGCGGCCGAGGAGCGGCAACAGGCAGCCGAAGCGGAGCGTCAGCGACAGGCTACCGAATCCGCGGCCCGCGCCGCCGAGGAAGAGCGACAGCGGCAGATCGACCGCACGCCGTTCATCGTGTCGCCCACCGAAGACATGCTCCGGCAAAACCTGCCCGCAATGCCGCCGACCGATTTGCCGGGCCTGCCCGGCGTTCAACAATAACTCGTAAGGAACTGCTTTCGGACTCGGGCGGTTTCGGCTCCGAATTTGCGCGCCTGATTGGACCGGACGGCGCTAACGTCGGGGCGTCTTCAGCCACTTCAATACGTGCAGCCGCAAGGCCGAGGAGAGGTTGCTTTCGGGTGAGCGCTGGTCGTCGATTTCGGCGATCAGGCTGGCGAGGCTGATGCGGCGTTGTGCTGCGATCGCCTTCAATTCCAGCCAGAATTCGTCTTCAAGGGAGAAGCTGGTGCGATGACCGTGAAGCGTCGCGGAATGTTTGCGAATCACGAAGCTCTCCGGGATAGGCGGAACAAGGTTCCGCCTATACAGACTGCGACGCTTGCACCGTCAAGCAGATGGGATGGGCGTTGGTTAGCGGGAGGTTAATTTATCCCGAAGGTCATTCATCGTCGTGGGACGGCTTGTCCAGCCGACCCTGATCGAGTGCCTTTTCGGCCTTCTCGTTCCGCGCCTTGGTGAGCGATTTTTCCGCCTTGGCGCGACCGAATGTAAGGCGGTTCTGCTCCGCCTTCTTCTCTTTTTCGAGCCTCGCCTTGTCCTTGCGGAACTGGCGCAGATTGACGATGTCGGCGCTCATGGACAGCGCCTCCCTGCTACTGCTTCTTGCGGAATGAATCGAGCGAGACGACGGAACCCGGCTTCTTTTCCTCGTCCGTCTTCGACTTGGCCGCGGCGTCTCCTTCGGCGGGCTTCGAAACAGCCTCGACCGGGATCGCGGTGATCTCTGCGGAGGTGTCGTCGTCTTCGTCGGCGAGCGGTACCTCGAATTCCAGTTCGAAATTCACGGAGGGGTCGTAGAAGCCGCGGATGGCATTGAAAGGCACGACGAGACGTTCCGGGGTGTCGGAAAAGGAGAGGCCGATCTCGAACTGCGTATCCGAGACCTTGAGATCCCAGAACTGGTGCTGGACCACGATGGTCATCTGTTCGGGGTATTTCGACTTCAGATGCTGCGAAATCCGCACGCCCGACGCGCCGGTCAAGAAGGTGATGAAGAAGTGATGATCACCCGGCAACCGACTGGTTGCCGCAACCTCGGACAAAACCTTGCGGATGACGCCGCGCAAAGCGTCCTGCGCCAGAATGTCGTAACGGATGTGATCCTGCCCCATACGGTCCTGTCTTTCCATTTGTCTCGTCTGTTAGTCAGACGTGTTATGCCATCTCGGCCGGTTGCGGAAAAGCCCCGCCCAATATCCGAGTCAGATCTATAGTATTCGACTGAGGCGTGAAGGTGAAGGCTTCTGTTGCCAGGTGCCTTCGGACCCCGCCTTAAAGTGCTACCTCTAAGGACTTAGTTCGGATTTCCCGCACCGCCATTAGGCAGCGAGAGCATAACCCTTAGCGTTGTTGTCGTTTGCAACTACACTTTTTGACCCGATAACGGTGGTATCATGCCGAGCAAAAGTTCGATCTTTACGCCCTTGTCGATCCTATTTCGCCCCCATCAAAAGCCGGTCTCCAAGGTTTCCCAATGCGACCAACCGGTTTTTGGTGGAGGCGCCGGGTACCGCCCCCGGGTCCAATAGGTTTATTACACCGACCGTTTATTGCCATAGCCGAACCGAAATCCGGCAATTGTCATATAGGCGCTTCCTCCTCCGGTGAAAAGGGGTAGCCGACGTTAAAGGCTTCCATAAGTTGACGCATCGATGATTTTTACGGCACGTCCATTGGAGAGTAGGAAGCGGCGGGGCGTCGCCGATCCCGCTCTTGTTCCAATGCCGGTCGCGGTGGCCGCGCCTCGCTGAGGAAGCGCGGCCTTCGCTGTCACTTCACCTGGGTGACGGTCAGCTTGCCGTTGACGCGTGCCGCCACGAACTGGATGTTCGCGCCTTGCTTGAGTTTTGCCAGCAATGCGTCGTCGCCGATCTGAAAAACCATGGTCATGGCGGGCATCTCAAGGCTCTTCAGTTCCTCGTGGACGAGCGTGACCTTTTTGGCCTTGGCATCGATCTTCTTGACCGTGCCCTTGGTGAATTCCTGGGCGAACGCCCCGGCGGCCGAGGTCAGGATGAGCCCTGTGACGAGGGCAAGTTTGAAAAGGGTTTTCATGGGATACTCCTTCCTTCCAGCTACTTGTTGGCGACTGTGACGTCGCCGTGCATACCGGCGTCGTAGTGGCCGGGAACGAGGCAGGCGATCTTGAAGACGCCGTCATTCGTAAACTTCCAGACGATCTCGCCTGATTTGCCCGGCTTGAGGCGGACCGCGTTCGGATCGTCATGTTCCATGTCCGGGAACTTCTCCATCACGGCCTTGTGCTCCATCACCTTGTCTTCCTGGTCGAGGACGAATTCGTGATCGAGCTCGCCCTCGTTCTTGATAATGAAGCGGACGGTCTGCGCCTTGCGGACTTTGAAGTCGTTCGGCGTGAAGATCATCTTGCCGTCCGGCGTCTCTTTCATGCTGACGCGGATGGTCTGGGTGACCTTCGACTTGTCGCCCGGTTCGCCGACAGCCATTTCGCCGTGACCTCCAGCGTGGCTGCCGGATGCGAGTGCGGGCGTTGCGAGGGTGGCCAGAAGCAGGCCCAGGATTGCAATTCTCATGATCAGGTCCTTTGGTTCTTGGGGTGAGTGTGATCAGCCGTGGTTCGAATGTTTCGAAGGTGAGGGCTGTGTCTTTGAGTCTTTGGCCTTCGGCGCGTCGGGAAGGCTTCCCGTCCACTCCCAGGCCTGTGTGCCGGGTGGGTTTTCGTACCAACCCGGATCGGTGTAATCGCCCGCCGAGATTCCCTCGCGGACCTTCACCACGGAGAACATGCCGCCCATCTCGATCGGGCCATGAGGACCCCAGCCGGTCATCATGGGAACGGTGTTTTCCGGAATTTCCATCGACATTTCGCCCATATCGGCCATGCCGGCGGTACCCATCGGCATATATTCGGGACGGAACTGCCGGATTTTCTTGGCGACCTCCTTCTTGTCGACGCCGATGAAAGTCGGGATGTCGTGACCCATGGCGTTCATGGTGTGGTGCGACTTGTGGCAATGGATCGCCCAGTCGCCGACATGCTTGGCGTCGAACTCATAGGTCCGCATCGCGCCGACGGGAATGTCGATGCTGACCTCCGGCCAGCGGGCCTCGGGTCGAACCCAGCCGCCGTCGGTGCAGGTCACTTCGAAATCGTAGCCATGCATGTGGATCGGGTGGTTGGTCATGGTCAGGTTGCCGACGCGGACGCGAACCCTGTCGTTTTTCGAGACGACCAGCGGATCGATGCCGGGGAAGACGCGGCTGTTCCAGGTCCAGAGATTGAAGTCCGTCATCTCCATGACGCGCGGCACGTAGGTGCCGGGATCGATGTCATAGGCGCTGAGCAGGAAAACGAAGTCGCGGTCCACCGGCATGAACTTCGGGTCCTTGGGATGGACGACGAAGAAGCCCATCATGCCCATCGCCATCTGGACCATCTCGTCCGAATGCGGGTGGTACATGAAGGTGCCGGACTTCACGAGGTCGAACTCGTAGACGAAGGTCTTGCCGACGGGGATGTGTGGCTGCGACAGGCCGCCGACGCCGTCCATGCCCGACGGCAGGATCATGCCGTGCCAGTGGACGGTCGTGTGCTCCGGCAGCTTGTTGGTGACGAAGATGCGGACCCGATCGCCTTCGACCGCTTCGATGGTCGGGCCTGGCGACTGGCCGTTATAGCCCCAGAGATAGGCGGTCATGCCCTCCGCCATCTCGCGTTCGACGGGTTCGGCAACCAGATGGAATTCCTTGACGCCGTTGTTCATCCGGAAGGGCAGGGCCCACCCGTTCAGCGTCACGACCGGATTGTAATCCGGCCCGACGGATGGTCGGGCCGGCGTCTGCGTCGCGGCCGTGTCCATGACGGCTGCCTCCGGCAGTCCCATGTTCGAGGTCTGGCTCCAGCTTTGCGAGGAAACGAGTGCGGCACTAGCGGCACCTGCTCCAAGCAGTTGTCTTCTACTGAACATTCTCGTTTCCTTTCTCAGTGACCGCCGCTTGTCGCTTCTTCAGCCGACGCGACCTCGGTTTCTGCCGAGGCTGAACCTGTACCGCCGCCGTAGACGACGGGGGCGAGGTTTGCTTCGGCGAGCCAGAAATCGCGTTTGGCGTTGACGGCGAGGATGGTGGAGTCGATCTTTTCGCGGGTATCGGCGATCAGTTCGAAGGTGCTGGTGATCATGCCGTTGTAGGTAAGGAGCGACTGCTCCTCGATGGCGTTTCGCAGCGGCAGGACATTGTTCCGGTAGTGGCGCGCGATGTCGTAATTCGACTTGTAGGCGAGATAGGCGGAGCGGGCCTCGGAACGGATGTTGACCGCAAGCTCCGCCAGTTGGTTGGCGGCCCGCATATAGGCAAGTTCGCCCTTTCGCAGGCGCGCCTGGCCGGAATCGAAGATCGGTATCGTGAACTCAAGTCCTGCCGTCTTCGAGATGTCCGACAGGATCCTGCCGTCCTCCCGCTCTCGTTCCTTCTCCCAGGTACCGGCAAGCTCGATGTCGGTCACGATGCGAGTGACGTCTTCGAGTTTGTAGGACTGCGCGGTGGCCTGAAGCTCCAGGCGCGAGACCTGCAGGTCCATGCGCTTGTGGATGGCTTCCGCTTCAATGTCGTCGCGCTTGATCAATGCCTTCGGCAGGGAGGGGAGGCGGTTCGGAATCTGGAAATCGATCTCCGATCCGGAAAGGCCCATCAGCCGGATCAGTTCCTCCTTGGCGAGCTTTGCCTCCAGCCGTGCCTTGGCCGTCTCGCCGGTCAGTTCGGCATAGAAGAAGTGTTCCCGGGCTTGATCGGCCTTTGTCATCGACCCCGCTTCGCCGATCTTCTTGGCAAGTTCGGAGGCGGAATCGGCCGTGGCTTTCGCCTGGTTGAGATAGGCGACATTCTCCCAGGCGGCGACGGCGCTTATCCACGCCCGGCGTGTTTCTGCAGCAAGCGAAATGGTCTTCAGTGCGGCCTTGAGTTGGGCCTGCCGGAAACGGGTGTCGGCAAGCCTGATGTTTTTGTCGTAGGTCGCAAGCGCCAGTATGTTGGCGGCGATCGCCCCTTCAAGGACCCGGTAGGCCTCCAGACCCGGCGTCCCGATGCCGGTCAGGCCGACGGAGAAGGTCGGGAACACTGATAGTTGCGTCTGCCATGCGTCTGCCGCGCTGTCCCCGAGATCGGCGTAAGCCGCCTGCAGACCCTTGTTGTTGAGGAGCGCCACTTGGACAGCGGTCTCGACGTCGATGGTCTTCCTGGCCATCAGCGCCTTCACGCGGTCCCGAACCGCCTGCGCCTGCTCTTGGTTTTGCACCCAGACGGTTTGCTTGCCGGTCGCTTCGCCGCTCTTCAACGAAGCGGTCACGAACCCGGCATCCTTGGCCGAATAGTCGGCCGTGACGCAGCCCGTCGTAACCAGCGGAAGCACCATGAATGAGATCAGCCTGATCGTCCGAAACACCATCATGCGCCTCCCTTCGGAGCTTGCGCGTCGTTGAGGCCGCGCCAGGGCTTCGGATCGACGGGCGTGCGATGGGTGTAGGCGCCGATGGGGTTTTGATAGCGGACGGGCCTGATACCCGTGACGGAATCAGGATGGTCCGTGGAGGCGACGACCTCCGGAAGGGAGGCGGCGCATCCGCTGACGAGCAGCGGCAGTGCGACCACCAGAAACAGGTGCTTCATAATGAAATTCCGAGAATGAACGCATGATCGTGCTATCGGCCGACGAGGCTCGCAGCACGGCTATGCCCGCAGGAGCGGGTGTCCGTTCTCAGATGTTGGGCGGTCGATGAAGGCTCGGCGGCTGGCCGTGGGGATCCGTGTCGTCGTTGAACTCGCGAATGGATGAATGCGTGAGGACTTCGGGCGCGTCATAGCCGGATGGGAGAGCCATGCTGAAGCAAAAATCCTGGCAGCAATCCTTTTTCGCGAGCTTCCCGACCGCATCCTTGCCTGACTGATGATGGGAGGCATCCGACTCATCCGGCATCGCGTCGTGGGCATGCGAACCGTGATCGTGATGATCCGCCTCGACCGCAACGACCGCCAGGTCGCCGTAGGCGCTTCCATGCATCGCCGCATTCGCATTGGGCAGCGTATAGCCGACCAGCGACACGACGATCGCCAGACGGAAGACAACCATGATCCTGCTCAACAGGTCGCGAAACACTATGCCCATACTCCAAGGACCGAGATCGATCCTGTCGCCGTTGAATCGCCGATTCGTGCGGCGGAATTACGATAAACGTGCCTGCGTGCAGCAGGCGCGTTCAGACCCTCCTAGAGGTTCCCCCAGTGGGAAGGTCAAGCACTATATTTTCAGCGCGAATTTCGGGATCGAGTCGCGCGACCGCAAAGACCATCCGATGGAACATTCCTGTTCGTCGTTCTGTTGTCACAGCGAAGGATCGGCAGGATACAGGTGGGCAACAGGCTCCGAACATCGTCCGGCCATCGATCCTCCTCCTCGAAACGAGAGCGTCTCAGAGGAACGAACGCAACCGATTCAATGGAGACAGAAATGAACAGCATCAGAAATCTGGCGATCCTTGCCGCCGCAATCGCCATGCCCGCCTTCGCCACGAATGCCGGAGCCGCCGACATGGCCTTTCCGGACAAATGCAAATCCGAGATGTCGTCGGGCGGTGACATGTCGATGCAGAGCAACCAGATGTCGGGCATGGCCGAATACCAGATGGAGACCATGGACGGCATGAAGGCCATGAACATGAACATGATGCAGGGGATGATGAAGAAGGACCCTGATTTGTCCTTCGTCTGCGGCATGATCGCTCACCACATGGGGGCCATCAGCATGGCCGAGGTCGAACTGAAGCACGGCGACAATGCGGAGGCCAAGGCGAAAGCCCAGAAGATCATCGAGGATCAGGGCAAGGAGATCAAAGAGCTGACAGCCTGGGTCGACAAGGAAGTGAAGTGAGGAGGCCATCCTCCCTCCATGTCCTCTCCTTGCCCGATGATGGAACCGGCTTTGGATGGGCAAGCGCTCAAAGCAGATTTCATGCCTTCGGCTTTTTCTCCTCCATGTCTGGCCACACGTTCGGTTCGGAGATAGTTAAGGTGAGGCGTTAGCGAGGGGCGCAGGCGCTGCCGGCGGGCTCTGCAGCGATAACCTTTGAGGAGGCGGTGTGATGGGGAAGCGGATCGTATTCACCGGGGGCAGCGGCAAGGCCGGGCGGCATGTGGTGCCTTACCTTCTCGGCGAGGGCCACGAGGTATTCAACCTGGATCTCGTGCCGCTCGATTGTCCTGGCGTCAACACGCTTGTCACAGATCTTACGGACAGCGGCGAGACCTTCAACGCGCTTTCCATGCATTTCGGCTTCGAGGGGCTTCAGACCGGGAAGGGGCCGGCGCCGGTTGATGCGGTGGTGCACTTCGCTGCCGTACCCCGGATCCTGATCAGGCCGGACAACGCGACGTTTGCCGCCAATACGATATCGACCTACAACGTCATCGAAGCGGCAATGAAGCTCGGTATCCGCAAGGTGATCATCGCCTCCAGCGAGACGACCTATGGCGTCTGCTTTGCCGAGGGAGACAAGGACTACCACTCGTTTCCGCTGACCGAGGACTATGACGTCGACCCGATGGACAGCTACGGGCTTTCCAAGGTGGTCAACGAGAAGACGGCACGCGCCTTTTCCATGCGTTACGGCGCGGATATCTATGCGCTGAGGATCGGCAACGTGATCTCTCCGGAAGACTATGCCCGGTTCCCCGCCTTCCTTGCGGATCCGCCCTCGCGCAAGCGCAATGCATGGAGCTATATCGACGCCCGTGATCTCGGCCAGATCGTCCATCTCTGCGTGCAGAAGGACGGGCTGGGCTTCCAGGTCTTCAATGCCGTCAACGACACGATCACCGCCTGGGAGCCGACGAGGCCATTTCTCGATCGATGGGCGGCCAATACGCCGATCACGCGGGAACTGGACGAGTTCGAGGCTCCGATCAGCAACCGCAAGATCCGTGAGGTTCTGAATTTCTCCGAGAAACACGACTGGCGAAATTACGTCTCCAGGTAGGTCATATGCTCCCGCCGAATACCGGGGAAAGCATCCTGACGAGATTGGCCCGGCCTTGGCGTGCTAGTATGTAAATCTCTGGCTAAAGAATCGGCGGTTCTCACCGGCCCTCGCGCGAATGAACGCAAGGCGGTGGATCATCGCGAAAGGACATCGCCTTGACGTTGAGACACCCGGAATACCAATATCTCGATGTATTGACCCATCTTCTGGAGAAGGGGGACAAGCGGATCGACCGTACGGGAGTAGGCACGCTCTCGATGTTCGGCGCGATGATGCGTTTCGACCTCTCGGACGGAACGTTTCCCGTCTATTCGACGAAAAAGGTGTTCTGGAAAACCGCGGTGAAGGAGATGCTGTGGTTTCTGACCGGGCAGACCAATATCCAGTCGCTTCTGAAGGAAAACGTGCGCATCTGGACGGACTGGCCGCTCGCCGCCTATCGCAAGGCGACCGGCTCCGACATTTCCCAAAAGGATTTCGAGGACAGAATTCTGGCCGATGATGCTTTTGCCGAAGAATGGGGTGATCTCGGCCCGGTCTACGGAAAACAGTGGCGTCGCTGGAAGGGCGCCGACGGCAAGGAATACGACCAGATCGCCGAGGTTATCGGGACACTGCGAAAGAATCCTTCAAGCCGCCGAATGCTGTTTCATGCCTGGAATGTCCCCGAGCTGAACGAGATGGCACTGCCACCGTGCCATATGACCTATCAGTTCTACGTCTCCAACATCGGCGACGGGGAGCGGCAGAAGGTCTCGCTTCTCGTTCTGCAGCGGTCGAGCGACATGGGACTTGGAAACCCGTTCAACGTCTGCCAGCAGGCGGCCCTGCTCGCAATGGTCGCGCAGCAGGCGGACATGGTACCCGGCGAGCTGGTCTGGGTCGGCGGCGACGTCCACCTCTATCTCGATCACATCGACCTTGCGAACACACTGCTTGAGCGGGAGCCGAGACCGTTTCCGAAGCTGCGCCTCCTGAGGCGTCCGGACAGCATCGACGGTTACCGGATCGAGGACTTCGAGGTAACCGGCTACGATCCTCATCCGGCCGTCGAGGCGCCGGTCGCGGTCTGAGATGCCGTGGCGGGGTCCCAGCCCCGCTATCCGTGGGACATAGATGCGGATCAATGTTGCGGAGCGGCTCCGACCCAAGCCGTGAAATCGTCGAGGATCGGCTCCTGTCCTTTCAGAATTTTCTGCCTTGCTTCGGCAATGGCGAACCAGCCGGCCCGGTCCACTTCCGGGAACTGTTTCGATAAGCCTGAACGTGGCGGCCATTCCAGAGAAAACAGGTTGCTGACCAGATGACCTTCATCGATCGGCGGATCGGCTTCGACCGCCCAGGCCAGAACCCTTTTGCCGCCGGGTTGCTTGTATTCCCCCAACCAGTCGAATGAGCCTTCGATGGTGGCTCCGATTTCCTCCGCAACCTCCCGGATGGCGGCGGCAAGTTCGTTCTCGCCTTCTTCCACCAGTCCCTTGGGAATGGACCATGCGCCGTCGTCCCGGTGGATCCAGAACGGCCCGCCCGGATGTACCAGGAGAACCTGCAGATCCTCATCCTGACGGCGAAATATCAGGAGGCCTGCGCTGCGCTTCGGCATGGGTCTGGCTCCCGAAAGATCACGATTCTCACGTTGCCTTCCGGCAACGCCACTTGTCCAGTTCGCTCACCAGCAGGATTGACGATGCGGCAAGCAGCATCAATGCCCATTCGGCAAGCGAGATCGGGGCGAGGTCGAGCGTATCCCGAAACCAGGGGATGTACATTGCCGAAATATGCAGGGCCTGTGCCGCGACAACGGTGAAGATCAGCAGCGGATTGCCGAAAAAGTTGAGCGAAAAAATAGAACGCCGTTCCGACCGGCTGGTGAAGGTCTGGACATTCTCGAACATGACGAAAAGCAGAAGCAGCATGTTCCGCGCTGCTGACACTTCGTATCCCTGTTCGAGAAGCCAATAGAAGGCGGCAAAACCACCGCCGCCGATCACAAGGGTCGACAGGAGGATGCGGCGGATCATCAGCCGGTCGAAGATCGGCTCCTTCGGGCGTCGCGGCGGCCGTGCCAGCTCGTCTCCCTCCGGCTTTTCGCCGGCAAGCGCGACGTCCTGGATGCCGTTGGTGACGAGATTGAGCCAGAGGAGCTGCACCGGCAGCAGCGGCATCGGCAGGCCGAGGGGGATCGCCAGCAGGAAGAGCAGTATCTCCGCCGCGCCCGTGGCGACCAGCATCAGGATGACCTTGCGGATGTTCGAATAGGCGGTGCGGCCCTCGCGGATCCCGCTGACGATGGAGGCGAAGTTGTCGTCCGTGACGACGATGTCGGCGCTCTCCTTGGCGACCTCCGTGCCCTTGCGGCCCATCGCCACGCCGACATGCGCATGCTTCAGCGCAGGCGCATCGTTGACGCCGTCGCCGGTGACGGCGACGAAGTGGCCATTGCGGGCAAGCGAGAGGACAATCGACAGCTTCTGGGCGGGAGCGACGCGGGCGTAGATCCGGGCGCGGCGGGTCAGATCGTCAAGTTCGTCCTGGCCCGCTGCTTCGGCCCTGGCCACGTCTTCGCCGGTCGTCACCTGATCCGGTTGGAACGACAAGCCGGCTTCGGCTGCAATCGCTGCCGCAGTCTTCGGATCGTCGCCTGTCACCATGGCGACCTGGACCCCGGCCGCGTGGCAGTCCGAGATCGCCTGCGGGACTTCCGGCCGGATCGGGTCCTGCATGCCGGCGAGCCCGAGGAAAACCAGATCGACGAGGTGATGGTATCCGAAAGCCTCGTCCGCGCCGCTTCGGATTTCCCCTTCCGCAAAGGCGAGTACGCGCAGGCCGCGCTCCGCCATTTCCTCCTTCTGCCGGAGAAGCGTTGCGCGATCGATCGGTACCGCGCTTTCGCCCGCGTCCATCCGGTCGGCCATGTCGATCAGGACTTCCGCCGAGCCCTTGACGAAGATGCGGACGCGTTCGCCGCTGCGATGGAAGGACGCCGCATATTTGAGGTCCGGCTCGTAAGGGATGCGGCCGATGACCGGATAGGTTTCCGTCATCGCGTCCGGTGTCAGGCCGCCTTTGCGAGCGGCCGCCAGCAGCGCCACATCGACCGTATCGCCGACACCTTTCCAGCCGTCGCCCTCGCGCGTGAGGGAGCCTTCGTTCGCAAGCATGGCCGCCTTCAGCAATCTGGCGGCCCGGTTGCGGGCTTCGGAGGGGCTCATATTCGAACCGCGGATATCGCAAGCATCCAGATCCTGCCCGGCGTCGAGCAGGAGGTCGGTGCCGTCGGGAAGGCGGATATCCGTCACCGTCAGTTCGTTCAGGGTCAATGTGCCGGTCTTGTCGGTCGCGATCATCGTGCAGGAGCCGAGCGACTCCACCGCCGGCATGCGCCGGACGATGACGTTTCGCTTCGCCATGCGCCGCATGCCGATCGCGAGTGCGATCGATATGGCGATCGGCAAACCCTCGGGAATGGCGCTGACGGCGAGGCCGACGGACATCAGGAACAGGTCGTTCCAGGCCATGCCGCGCAACAGGCCGACGGCGATGAGAACGATCGAGGCAATCCCGACCGTCCACGCGATGACATTCGAAAAACGGGCGAGCCGGATCATCAGCGGCGGCTTGGAGATGGATGCCTTGCCGATCTCGGAGGCGATCCGGCCGATCTCGGTGGAAAGTCCCGTCGCGGTGACAATGCCCTTGCCCCGACCGCGGGTAACCAGCGCTCCTGCGAATGCCATGGCCGCCTTCCGGTCCTCCGCAGACGTGCCCGGAAGGGGGATACTCTTGCGCACCGGCAGGGACTCGCCCGTCAGCAGCGACTCATCGCAGAGAAGATCGTTGGCCTCGATCAGCGACAGATCGGCCGGGACCCTCCCGCCGGCGTCGAGCTGTACAAGATCGCCGTGGACGAGAAGACGCGCTTCGATTTCCTGCACCTGGCCGTCTCGAACGACAACAGCATGCGGCTGTTCGAGCGCAGGAAGCGCCGCAGCGGCCTGGCCGGCGGAATATTCCTGGATGGTCCCGATCACGCCGTTCAGCAGGAGCACCGCGCCGATGAAGATGGCGTCTTCCGCTTCATTCGCCATCAGGGATACGGCGGCTGCCAGCAAGAGAATATAGATCAGCGGACTGCGGAACTGGCGCAGGAAGACGACCCACAGGGAGGGCACTTGCGGAGCCGGCAAAAGGTTGGGGCCGTGCTCGGCGAGCCGTACTTCCGCCTCCTCGGCCGACAATCCCCAGAAGTCGGCGTCACTGGAAGGAGGATCACGGAATCGCAGAGACGAGACGGGCATGGGCGGGCTCCAGCGAAAGACCGCCCTTCAGCCTGTGTCGTGGTCGACGGTCTTTCCTGAAGACGATATCCCGACGAAAGTCCTCTGCCATTGACATCCATCAATTCGGGCGCACGCCGCCTAACGTTTCCATCTCCAGTTCTGGATCTCCGGCAGGTCTTCGCCGTTTTCCCTGACATAGTGATGGTGATCCCGAAGTTTTGCCTGCAGGTCGTCCACGACGCGGCCTGCTTTCGCCTTGAGGCCGGGGACCCGTTCGATCGCCTCGATGGCCAGGTGATACCGGTCGAGTTCGTTCAGCACGGCCATGTCGAAGGGCGTGGTCGTGGCACCTTCCTCCACGAAGCCGCGGACGTGGATATTGCCGTGGTTGGTACGCTTATAGGTCATCCGGTGGATGAGATAGGGATAACCGTGATAGGCGAAGATCACCGGCCGGTCCGTGGTGAACAGGCGGTCGAACTCTTCGTCGGCTAGCCCGTGCGGATGATGTTCCTTCGATTGCAGCGCCATCAGGTCGACGACGTTGACCACGCGGATCTTCAGGTCCGGTATTGCTTCCCGTAAAAGGACGACGGCCGCGAGCGTCTCCATCGTCGGAACGTCGCCGGCGCATGCCATGACGACGTCGGGTGTATCTTCAGCATTGCCCGCCCAATCCCAGATGCCGATCCCGGCCTCGCAATGGGCGACGGCCTCGTCCATCGTCAGCCATTGCGGTTCCGGCTGCTTGCCGGCGACGATCACGTTGATGCGGTCCCAGGTCTTGAGGCAATGATCGCCGACCCACAGCAGGGTGTTGGCGTCCGGCGGCAGATAGATGCGCACGATATCGGCCTTCTTGTTGGCGACGAGATCGACGAACCCGGGGTCCTGATGGGAAAAGCCGTTATGGTCCTGGCGCCAGACATGCGAGGTGAGCAGGTAATTGAGCGACGAGACGGGTTTGCGCCATGCGAGCTCCCGCGACACCTTCAGCCATTTTGCGTGCTGGTTGAACATCGAATCGACGATGTGGATGAAGGCCTCGTAGCAGGAAAAGAAGCCGTGCCGGCCGGTGAGCAGGTAACCTTCCAGCCAGCCCTGGCAAAGATGTTCGGAGAGCACCTCCATCACCCGGCCGTCGCGCCCAAGGTGCACGTCATAAGGCTCGATCTTCTCCATCCAGACGCGATCGGTGACTTCGAAGACGGCGCCCAGCCGGTTGGACTCGGTTTCGTCGGGGCCGAAGATACGGAAGTTGGAGTGGGTATCGTTGAGCTTCAGGACGTCGCGCAGATATCTGCCGAGTACCTCCGTCGTCTGGACCATGAGCGCGCCGCGCTCGCTCACCGGCACCGCATAGTCGCGGATATCGGGCGCGACGAGTTCCTTGCGCAGGAGACCGCCATTGGCGTGCGGGTTGGCGCCCATCCGATGCAAGCCTTTCGGCGCCAGCGCCCGCAGCTCTTCTTTCAGCCGCCCGTCCGTTTCGAACAAATCGTCTGGATCATAGCTCCGCATCCAGTCTTCGAGGATCTTGCGGTGCCCGGCGTCCCCGCGGCAATTGGCGACCGGCACCTGATGGGCTCGCCAGAAATCTTCGACCTTCTTGCCGTCCACCTCCTTTGGTCCGGTCCAGCCCTTGGGACTGCGCAGCACGATCATCGGCCAGCGCGGGCATCGGTCGCCGGCATTGCCGTGGCGGGCGTCCCTCTGGATCGTCCTGATACGGTCGAATGCCTGATCGAGTACGGCCGCCATCTGCCGGTGCATCTTTTCCGGCTCGTGTCCTTCGACGAAGAAGGGCTCGTAGCCATGGCCGCGGAAGAGATGGTCGAGGTTTTCGTCGCTCACCCGCGCGAGCACCGTCGGATTGGCGATCTTGTAACCGTTGAGGTGCAGGATCGGCAGAACCGCTCCGTCGCGTGCCGGATTGATGAACTTGTTCGATTGCCAGCTTGCCGCAAGCGGTCCCGTCTCCGCTTCGCCGTCACCGACGACGCAGGCGACGACGAGATCGGGATTGTCGAATGCGGCGCCATAGGCATGCACCAGCGCGTAGCCGAGTTCGCCGCCCTCGTGGATGGAACCGGGGGTTTCCGGAGCCGCATGGCTTGGAATACCACCCGGAAACGAGAACTGCCTGAAGAGCTTCTTCATGCCCTCGGCGTCTTCACCGATATCCGGATGGATCTCGCTGTAGCTGCCTTCGAGATAGGTGCTGGCGACCATGCCCGGCCCGCCGTGTCCGGGTCCGCAGATATAGATCATGCTGATGTCGCGGTGACGGATGATGCGGTTGAGGTGGGTATAGATGAAGTTGAGCCCGGGCGTCGTGCCCCAGTGGCCGAGCAGGCGGGGCTTGATGTGTTCCGGCTTCAGCGGTTCGCGCAGAAGCGGGTTGTCGAGCAGGTAGATCTGCCCCACGGAGAGATAATTGGCGGCACGCCAATAGCGGTCCATCAGCGTCAGCTCTTGTGGGTCGATCTCGGACTGTGCGGGCGAGGGGACATTCGGCTGCATCGACTTCTCCTTGGGGTGAACCTTTAGGTTGGCCTGCGATCATTCGTTTTCAGGACCGAAAGGCATTCGTCGGCGATCATCTGTTCTTCGTCTGTGGGAATGACATGGACTGCGACGCGGCTCGTGGGGGTGCTGATCTTGATGGCATTCTTCCCGTTGGCCGCAGCATCGAGTTCGACACCCAGCCAGAGCAATCGTTCAGCGACGCGCTCGCGTATGATCGGCTGGTTTTCACCGATGCCGGCGGTGAACACGAGGCCGTCCAGTCCCCCGAGCGTCGACGCCAGCCGGCAGATTTCTCCGGCGATCCGGAGGGTGAAGAGATCAATCGCTTCTCTCGCTTCCTTCCCATGGTCCTTGAGGAGTTCGCGGGTATCGCCGCTGAAGCCGGAGACGCCGAAAAGACCGCAATGATGGTAGAGCATTTCCTCCACTTCCTTTACGGTCTTGCCGAGCGGTCCAAGGAAATGCAGCAGGACGCCCGGATCGAGCCAGCCCGGACGTGTCGCCATAGGAATGCCGTCGAGCGTCGAAAAGCCCATGCTGGAATCGCGGCTGCAACCGTTCTCGATGGCGCACAGGCTGGCGCCGCTGCCGAGATGGGCGATGACCACCTTGCCGTCAGCGATGTCGGGTGCTTTTCCGACGAGCGCGCCGGAGACGTAACGGTAGGAAAGTCCGTGGAACCCGTACCGCTTGATGCCCCAGTCATGATAGGCCCGTGGAATGGCCAGACGCCGGACGAGGTCCGGCTGGCTCGCGTGAAAGGTCGTATCGAAGGAGCCGGTCTGGAAGAGCGAGGGGCGAAGATGCCTCACAGCCCTGATAAGCCGGAGCGCCTGGGGCTGATGCAGAGGCGCAAGTTCCGTCAGCCTCCCGATGCTTTCGAGCGTTTCCGTTACCAATTCGACCGGTCCGTCGAATATATCGCCGCCGTGGACGATCCGGTGGCCGGCGGCTTCAACGGCATCGAGGTCGAAATGATTGCCCAGTTCCCGGAACACTTCGTCGATGAGTTCTGCTAGATCGTCGCCGGGCTCGCCCTTCAGGGGCAGTTCGAATTCATCCGGGCCTTTCTTGAGATGAAGCGTCGGAGGCTGGCTGGCAAAATCGACAACCGCCTTGCCGATACGCTCTGCCTGACGGCCGTCCAGTCTGAAGATGCCGATCTTCACCGTCGATGAACCCGCATTGAAAGTCAGCAGAAGTTTGTCGGCCATGGGATATCCGTTGTCTTGCGATGCCCGGTCATCAGGAGCTTGTCTGGAGCTGCCGACGCGGTGCGAACCTCGGCCGGAACGGTAGGGTTCGGCTTGTCAGGATGATAGGAGCGCGGACCGCGACGACCAGCCCCACCGTGTCGGCTCCGGCAAAATAGATGGTCGTTTGGCCAACATGGTTGATTGCGTCGGGCACAAGACAGAGCTGCCTGCTGATTCACCTCTTGGTTCCTGTCGAACGAGATACGGTTTCGGCGGCGATTGTCCTCAACTTTACTGCCGCTTCATTGATGCAGCGCAATGGAGAGAAGATTGCAGTCCATTGACGTTGATCAATGCCGAGGTGGCCGGATCTGCGAGGTTTTGAGTAACAGGCGAAGACTTGGTTTAAGGATTTTCGGCAGAATGGAGGGGATGAGGACAGTGTACGATGTGGGAGGGCTCGATGCGGCAGATGTCCATCGCGCCTATGCGGTCATTCAGCACGTAATGCCGGGTCTCGATCTGGAGGCATGGAAAACGCTGACGGCTACCGTCGACGCTCGTCACGACTGGCTGACCGTGATGGATGCCCACGGCTATATCCGCGGGCTTTGTTACGTCTTCACCCGGGAACATCCGGTACGCGGGTCCCAGATGGAAGTTCCGATCTTTGCGTCAGTCAGCCTCGTCGACAAGCGCGGTGTCGCCCGCGAGCTTTTCGAACTCGCCAAGTCTCGCGCGAGACAGGCAGGTGTGGAGACCATCCATTTCTGGTCCGCCGGCTCCGCGAACTGGGAGAGTCTAATGAAGCTCAGGGAGGCTGCACCGTGGGACGACGGCGTGATGTACGATCTCAGGACCGACCGGACGTTTCTTTGCTGAGGAGACGGGAGGGGCATCCCGCGGGCGGATAGCTAATGTCGGTTCTGTGATCCTGTGGGGATCGCAGATCGAGGGGCGTTTCCGGCCGCAAATGTGTTGCGCATTCGGACCGGCTCTAATACCGCTGAGGTCGTTGCCGTCGGTGTCCGATCTCACCGGCGCTCTGCTGCTCCTTTGAAAGCGATTGATGTGACCAAACCACGCCTCGTCATTATCGTTGCAGTCTCCCGCAACGGCGTCATCGGCCGTGACGGCGACATGCCGTGGAGGCTTTCCACCGATCTGAAGAGATTCAAGGCGCTAACGCTCGGCAAGCCCGTCGTCGTGGGTCGCAAGACTTTCGATTCGTTTGGCGGAAAGCCGCTTCCGGGACGCCCGCACGTGGTGGTAACCCGAAACGAGGGATTCCGCTACGACGGCGTGGCCGTTGCCTCGTCGTTCTCCGAGGGGCTGCGCATGGCCGAGGAGAAGGCGTCGGAGATGGGAGTCGCCGAGGTTTACGTGCTTGGCGGCGGCGAGATCTACAGGCAGGCCATCGAACTCGCGGAAAAGCTGTACGTTACCCATGTCGACGCAGACATTTCGGATGGTGACACCTTTTTTCCGGCCATCGACCCGGAGGTTTTCGAAAAGGTGGAAGAGGTCGCCGTTTCCGCCGGTGAGAAAGACAACTACGCGACGCATTTCGTGACCTATCGGCGTCGAAGCGCGGCAAACTGAAACATTTCGTTACCAAACACCGGGAAGTTATTGAAGCCGCGTTGAAAGCGGGGCTGCGGATACCTATAACGGCAAGGCCCGGCTGCCTCACACGGTATGGTCGCGGCAAGGGAGTGGTACGAACAAAGAGGTTTTGATGCCCTGGAGCAATCAGAATGGCGGCGGCGGCCCGTGGGGCGGCGGTGGCGGTAATAATCAAGGACCCTGGGGTCAGGGACCGAACCGCCCACGCGGCGGCGGTGGTAGCGGCAGCGGCGGTCCGCCTGATCTGGAGGACATCATCCGGCGCAGCCAGGATCGCCTGCGCGGCGTGATGCCCGGAGGTTTCAACGGCGGCGCCTTCGTGATCGTGCTCCTTGTCATCGTGGCGTTTCTTGCATTCCAGTCGGTTTACACCGTCCAGCCGGACGAGCGTGGCGTCGAGCTGCGTTTCGGCCGTCCGAAGGACGAAATCTCCATGCCGGGCCTGCATTTCCATCTCTGGCCGCTGGAGTCCGTCGAGATCGTCAAGGTCACGGAACAGCAGCAGAATATCGGGGCGGCGAGGGGGTCGAACTCCAATGCCGGCTGGATGCTGACCGGCGATTCCAACATCGTCAACGTGCAGTTTTCCGTGCTGTTCACCGTGACCGATCCCAAGGCCTATCTCTTTAACCTGGAAAGCCCTGCTTCGACGCTGCAGCAGGTCGCCGAAAGCGCCATGCGCGAAGTCGTCGGCCGCCGTCCCGCTCAGGACATCTTCCGCGACAACCGCGAAGACATCTCGACCGAGGTGCGAGGCATCATCCAGGGCACGATGGACACCTATGGTTCGGGTATCTCCATCAACGCCGTGCCGATCGAGGATGCGGCACCGCCGCGCGAGGTGGCCGACGCCTTCGAAGAAGTGCAGCGTGCCGAACAGGACGAAGACCGCTTCGTGGAAGAAGCGAACCAGTACGCCAACCAGAAGCTTGGCCAGGCCCGCGGTCAGGCCGCCCAGGTCCGTGAAGAGGCATCCGCCTACAAGGACCGGGTCGTGAATGAGGCTCAAGGTGAGGCGCAACGCTTTATCTCGATCCATCAGGAATATGCCAATGCGCCTGAGGTCACCCGTCAGCGCATCTTCCTGGAGACGATGGAAACGGTGCTGAAGGGCTCTGCCAAGATCATCCTGGAGAACAAGGAGGGCGTCATTCCTTACCTGCCGCTCAACGAAATCAACCGGCCCCAGGCCCAGCCGGGAGCTGCCCGATGAACTCCAACCGACTTCCGGCAATCCTGATCGGCCTCGCCGTCATTCTTTTCCTGCTCTATTCCTCTGTCTTCGTGGTCAACGAACGGGAACAGGCAATCGTGGTTCGGTTCGGCCAGATTCAGGACGTCAAGCGCGAGCCGGGCATCTATTTCAAGCTGCCGTTCGCCTTCATGGATGCGGATCGCGTTCAATATCTCGAAGACCGCGCGCTGCGTTTCGACCTCGACAATATCCGCGTCCAGGTGCGCGGCGGCGCCTTCTATGAGGTAGACGCCTTCGTCGTCTATTCGATCACCGATCCGCGCCGGTTCCGCGAGACGGTGTCGGGCGATCGGGAATCGGCGGAATCGCGACTGCGCACCCGCCTCGATGCAGCACTTCGTCGTGTCTACGGCTTGCGTAACTTCGATGCCGCCCTCTCCGACGAACGCTCCTCGATGATGCAGGAGGTTCATACCGACCTCAACGCCGCGGCCGAGACCTTGGGCCTCACCATCCGCGACGTGCGCATCCGCCGTACCGACCTCACGCAGGAAGTCTCGGCGCAGACCTTCCAGCGCATGAAGGCGGAGCGGCTTGCCGAAGCGGAACTCATCCGCGCTCGCGGTAATGAACAAGGGCAGCGTCGAAGGGCGATCGCCGATCGTCAGGTGGTCGAGCTGGTCTCCGAGGCACAAAGGGATTCGGAAATCCTGCGCGGTGAAGGTGACGCCGAACGCAACCGGATTTTCGGCGAAGCCTTCCAGCGCGACCCGGCCTTCTTCGAGTTCTATCGCTCGATGCGGGCCTACGTTGCTTCGCTTGCCGATACCGGCACGACCATGGTCCTCTCGCCGAATTCGGAGTTCCTCCGCTTCCTCAACTCTCCGGCCGGAACGCGGCCGGGGCAGGAGGCTCCGGCGGCACCTGCCGCGCCCGCGGCGCCTGCCAACTGACATCCTGCGCAAGAGGGGCGGTGACGAGCCGCCCCTCTTGTTTCGAGAGATGATCCACAGGCGAAACCCGCAAGGGGCAGGTGTCCTCACGAAAAGGTAATTTCCCCGGCATGCATTCCGCCTTATGCTCTGCCGAAACTCCGCCCGATTCAAAGGGTCCAATGACCTGCCCGGGTGAGTGTCGTTCGTCGGGAGCGATGCAACAAATCCAATAGCGAGGATGCCAGATGGCCCAGTCGGTTCGATCGTCCTTCATGCGCTTTGCCACGTTGACGGCTTCTCTTGCCGTGCTGGCGAGCCCTCTGCAGGCGGTTGCGCAGACGCCGGCACCTCCGGTACCCGAGCAAAATGGAAACGCGCCCGGCTCGATGCTTCCGGCTCCGCCGCCAGTGTCTCCGACGATCAATCCGCCGCCGGCACCCGGCCCGGTGGCCCCGGTTGGACCGGGTTCGATCGCCGATATGGCCGAAGGGCTGCTCGATGCGGTCGTCAACATCTCGACTTCGCAGAGCGTCAAGGATCAGGGTGCGGGTCCGCAGCCGCAAATCCAGGAGGGCTCGCCTTTCCAGGAGTTCTTTGAGGACTTCTTCGACAGCCCGGGCAACCAGGGCGGAAATCAGAAGGTCTCGTCGCTCGGTTCCGGTTTCGTGATCGATGCCAGCGGTTATGTGGTGACCAACAACCACGTCATCGAAGGCGCGGACGACATCGAAGTGATCTTCCCGAACGGCAGCAAGCTCAAAGCCAGATTGGTCGGAACCGATACCAAGACCGACCTGTCCGTCCTGAAGGTCGAGCCGAAGGCGCCGCTGAAGGCGGCGCGCTTCGGCGATTCCCGAAGGATGCGCATCGGCGATTGGGTCATGGCGATCGGCAACCCCTTCGGTCTCGGCGGTTCGGTGACGCTCGGCATCATTTCGGCGCGGGGCCGCAACATCAATGCCGGGCCATACGACAATTTCATCCAGACCGACGCGGCGATCAACAAGGGCAATTCCGGCGGTCCGCTGTTCAACATGAGCGGCGAGGTCATCGGCATCAACACCGCCATCATCTCTCCGTCCGGCGGTTCGATCGGCATCGGCTTTGCGGTGCCGACGGAACTTGCGGAAAATATCGTCCACCAGCTCATCGAATTCGGCGAAACACGCCGCGGCTGGCTCGGCGTGCGCATCCAGCCGTTAACCGACGACGTGGCGGCGAGCCTGGGGCTCGACCGGGCGCGCGGTGCCCTGGTTTCCGGCGTTGTCAGCGGTGGGCCAATCCAGAAGGGCGAGATCAAGGCGGGTGACGTGATCCTGACCTTCGACGGTCATCCGGTCAACGAGATGCGCGACCTGCCGCGCATCGTCGCCGAAAGCCCCGTTGCCAAGGAAGTCGACGTCGTGATCATGCGAGACGGCAAGGAGCAGACCGTCAAGGTGACGCTCGGACGTCTCGAAGACAGCGCGGAGCCTGAGGAGGATGCCGAGCAGCCGACGCTGCCCGAGGACCAAGGCAAGAGCGCGGAGCCCGACAACGGCGCGCCGGAGGATCAGAAGGGCGAGACGGACGCGAAACCTGCGGTGACCTTCGGGATGACGCTCGCAGCACTCGACGAGGAACGCCGCAAGACCTTCAGTATCGCCGAAAGCGTCGAGGGCGTGGTGATTACCGCTGTCGAACCCAATTCGCCCGCGGCACAAAAAGGCCTGAAGGTCGGCGAGGTTGTCGTGGAAGTGGGGCAGGACTTCGTGGAAAATCCGGCCGATGTCGTCAAGAGGATCAATGCGCTGAAGGCGGAAGGTCGTCGAAACGCCCATGTGATGATCGCAGATCCCGCCGGCAATCTCCGTTTTGTGGCCTTGCCGCTGGAATAGCTCGCTATCGCATTCTATCCGCGCGCTGTTTCTGGCGCAGCCACTCGTCCCGCGTCACGGCATAGACGATGTGGTGTTTCAGGTGCGGATGGGTATCGGGGACGCGCGGATGCTCGAAGTCGAGGCTTGCAACGCGATGCAGGCCAAGCCGCTTCATGACGGCGGTCGACCGGTGATTTTCGGCGACCGCGAAGGACACGACGGCGTCGAGATGCTTCTTGTCGAATGCGAAATCGAGCAGGGCACTAGCGGCTTCCGACACATAGCCTTTGCCCCAGAAACGTGTCGCAAGCCTCCAGCCGATTTCGACTGTTTCCGCTGGAAAGATCTCGGGCATGTTGGCGAGTGACAGGCCGCAAAAACCGATCGGCTCGCCGGTCGCCTTGAGTTCCAGGGCATAGAAGCCGAGGCCGGTTTCAATGATCGAGTCGTTTAGCCGTTTGAGCAGGGCATCCGCCTCCTCGTGGCTTCGCCGAAACGGAAAGAACTCCATGACCTTCGAATCGGCATTGATCTCGCGAAACAGGTCGCGGTCGCTGTCGATCCAGCTGCGGAGCCGGAGACGTTCCGTTTCGAGGATGACCCTTGCTTCTTTCACGGCCCTACGAAGTCCGTTTTGCGATAGCCCTGGATGTAGAGGAGGGCGGTGAGATCGCCATGGTCGATCCGCATCTTCGCCTGGGCCGCGACGGTCGGCTTGGCATGCAGCGCAACGCCCGAACCGGCGATGCCGAGCATGCCCAGGTCGTTTGCGCCGTCACCGACCGCCAGGGCTTCGTCCGGCGTAATGCCGAGTCTCTCGCTGATCGCCAGCAGCGCATCGATTTTGGCCTGTTTGCCGAGAATGGGTTCGGCGACTTCGCCGGTGAGAATGCCATCTGTTTCGATGAGGATATTCGCCTGATTTTCGTCAAAGCCCAATGTTTCCGCGATACGGCTGGTGAAGACGGTGAAGCCGCCGGAAACCAGTGCCGTATAGAACCCTTTGGCTTTCATCGTGGCGATCAGTTGCGGTCCGCCGGATGTGAGGGTGATGCGTTGTGCGATGACATCGTCCACCACTGTGATCGGCAAGCCCTTCAAAAGCGCGACGCGTTCCCGCAGTGCCGGTTCGAAGGCAATCTCGCCGTTCATGGCCCGGGCAGTGATCGCAGAGACCTTGTCCTTCAAGCCAACCACATCGGCGAGCTCATCGATACATTCCTGGCCGATCATGGTGGAATCCATGTCGGCAATCAGGAATTTCTTCCGCCGGGTCTCGGTCTCCTGCACGACGACGTCGATCGGTGCATCGGCGATCACGGCACGCAGATTTGCTTCGGCGGCGTGCGGATCGGCATCGTCACGAAGCGCGATATCGCAGGCGATACCGTCCGCGAGCCAGTACAGGCCGGAGGCTTTTGCCGCCTCGGCCGCCTGCTCTCCGAGCTTTGAGGTGAGAACAGGGTTTGACGGATGGGCAATGAGCGTGGCAACGAAAGCCATATGACCGACCTTATGGATGATTTGGACGCGATCCTGATAACCGGGCCGACGGCGAGCGGCAAGTCGGCCCTTGCTCTTCGGCTGGCGCGAGAGGCAAATGGTGTCGTCATCAATGCCGACAGCATGCAGGTCTACGATACGCTAAGGGTCCTGACGGCGCGGCCTTCGGAAGACGAGATGGAGGGCGTGCCGCATCTGCTTTACGGACATGTGCCGGCGACACGCGCCTATTCGACGGGCGAATGGCTGCGCGACGTAACGGCCCTTTTGCCGGAGCTGAGGGCCGACGGACGCTTGCCGGTCTTCGTGGGCGGCACCGGTCTTTATTTCAAGGCGCTGACGGGCGGCCTCTCCGATATGCCGGAAATTTCCCAGGACGTCCGTTGCCGGGTGCGGCTGCGGCTGAAGGACGAGGGACCGGAAGCGCTCCATACGGAACTTTCGCGCCGCGACGCGCCGGTTGCCGAAAGCCTCGAGCCGAGGGATGGCCAGCGGATCGTTCGGGCGCTGGAAGTGCTGGAAGAGACCGGGCGGTCGATTGCCGAGTTTCAGGGAAAACAGGGGCCGAAGGTGATCGATCCCGCGCGGGCGAAAAAGCTCGTGGTCCTGCCGGACCGCAAGCTGCTCCATGAACGGATCGGCAGGCGGTTCGAGAAGATGCTCGAGAGCGGCGCCGTCGACGAGGTGAGGGCACTGCTGGCGCTCCATCCCGCTCCGGACGCGCCGGTCATGAAGGCGATCGGCGTGGCACAGATCGCGGAGATGCTCGAAGGCCGGATGAGCCGGGAAGAGGCCATAGAGCGCGGCTCTGCCTTGACGCGCCAATATGCCAAGCGGCAGATGACGTGGTTCCGCAACCAGATGGACGAAAGCTGGGAGAGGATCGGCTGACTAGTCTTTGTCGTAGAGGCTGCTGAGCGGCTTCTTCAACAGGCTTTCGCGAAGTGAACCCTCGCGTCGGAGAGGCGGATTTGGACGCGGGTTTTCCGACGGGAGCGGGCGCTGGAATATCGGCTGCGGAGGTTCGCCGCCGCGTTCACGGCGCAGATCGGCGAAACGATCCGGGCGCGGCATCGGCGGTTCCGACAGTAGAGGGCGCGGCAGCATATCCGGCCTGTAAGGTTCGGGCTGCGGGTCGTCGAGAGGCGGCGTGCGGTTTACCACGACGTGGCCGTTTGCGCGGATTTCCTGCGCCCAACGTTCCATTTCGGCTTCATCTGCCGGCGGGAAGTCGGCATCCACGTCTTCGTCAGGTGACGACGCGTTGTCGGCGAACGCGGGGTTGGCGGCAGCATAGCTCTGCTGGAACGCGGCGATGTCCGGTCCGGTGACGGACCGCAGGCGCGCGACCACGGCGCGCAGGTCGACCGTATCCGGCGTGTCTTCGCAGCCCTTGTCGGCAACCCCGTTGGCCTTCGGCAGATATCTTTCTTCGACGCGCGCGAATTTCATGCGCATCGGCACGGCTATGGCCTCGCCGAAGGCGATCGCCTCGCCGTTTCCGATCGAGGAGAGGAAGCTGGTCGTCGAGATCGATGAGTTCGGAATGGCCGACCTGATGATTTCCTGGTCCCGGTCGTTGGAAAGGCGCATGGCGAACAAGGTCGAGCACTGCGAGAGGATCGTCTGATCCAGTTCGCCCGGCCGTTGGGTGATGATCCCGAGCGAAACGCCGTATTTCCGGCCTTCCTTGGCGATTCGGGAAATGGCTTGGCGGGTCGGAAAAAAGCCAAGCTCGCGATCGGCGGGCACATAGCGGTGCGCTTCTTCGCAGACGACCAGCATATGGATGGCGCCCTTACTCCAGAGTGCCAGTTCAAACGCCATGCGGCACAGGATCGAGGCGACCGAATTGACCACTTCGGAGGGAATGCCGGCAAGCTGGAAGGTGGAGATCGGCTTGTCTCCGCCGGGGATGCGGAAGATATGCGCGATCGTCTCCATGATCGTGTCGTTGATCGTGTTGTTGGAGAACATGAAGTGGTAGCGCGGGTCGTTGATGGCCGACATGACGCGCATCTTCAACGAACGCAGGTACGGTTTTTCGTTTCGGCCCTCCAGGCGGCCGATGCGCTCGTCTATCAACGCCAGAAGATCCGCCATGCGGTAAGGCACGGGGGTATCGGCGGTCACCGAGCTTTTTTCCGTCGTGCGCCGCATCAGCGACGAGTCGCTACCGCGGAAGGCCCGTTTGGCGTCCGGAATGAGGTCCCGGAGAATATCGAGTTCTTCAGGTACGGCGGGGCGGCCGCGGAAGACCACTTCGGAGAATTCTTCGAGCCGCATCAGCCAGAAGGGCAGGTCGAGCGTATCCGTGTCGATGACGACGGCGTGTTCAGGAAAGGCTGAGGCGAATTCGTTGTGTGGATCGAGAATCAGGACACGCAGCTTCGGGTCGACTTCGATCGCCTTGTGCAGGAGCAGCGAAACGGCCGTAGACTTGCCCACCCCCGTGGAGCCGACAATGGCGAAGTGTTTCGACAACATGGAGGGGATGTGGATCGCGGCGTCGATGCTCTCGTCCTGCGTCAGCTTGCCGACGGCGCAGGTGTCGTCCTTGCCGGTATCGTAGATGCGCAGGAGATCGGCAGCGCGGATGCGATGTGCTACGGCGCCGAGATAGGGATAACGGGAGATGCCGCGGGAGAACTCGTCGCGGCCGTTCGGGCCTTTGCGGACTTCGCCCAGCAATTCGGCTTCGATGTGGAACCCTGTGTCTTCCCCTTCGCGCCACCCACGGGCGCCCGTTTCCATGGCGTAGGCCAGCGCGACAACACGGTTTGCACCGACGCTGATCGAGATCAGCCGGCCCACCGACCAGAGTTCGGTAAGATCGGTTTCACCGCTTTCGGCCATCGCTGAAATGGTGGCATGAGCGCCGTTGCACGCAACCACACGACCCAGCAAGCGATTGCCTGGTTTTTGGATATCGCGACGATCCTGCTCTCCGGCGGAGGCGGAACGATGGAGATCATTGTTCAGCAAACGTAACCCCCTATCATTGGGGTGGCGGATCGGGTCATGGCTCATCCGTCGGTCGGGTCGCAACCCTCCAACAGGCGAAACATAAACGTTGCGGCTTAACAACTGGTGTAGGCAAATGCGGCCTCGGGCGTGCAACGACCAGCAAAATCAGGCGGATGGCGTTTTTTGGTGCAAGGTGGCGTTGACGAATGCTATTTATCTGGCTAACACTTCGCGCCATGAAAATATCGATCGCTCTTATTGTGGTGGGTACGCGCATGGGCAGGATGGTGTAACCATCCGGCGACAGCCACCCATGCGCGGAAAGACAGGCTCCTCAAGGGGCCTTTTTTTATGCCTTCAATCCGGCTCGGAGGAGCCGCCGGTAAAAATCCAGCAGCGAATGGACCAAGACAATGACGGACAGCAATAACCAGATGCCAGATAACCGGATGACGGGCGCGGAGATCGTGCTGAAAGCGCTGAAGGAAAACGGCGTCGAGCACCTTTTCGGATATCCGGGCGGCGCCGTTCTGCCGATCTATGACGAGATCTTCCAGCAGGACGAGATTCAGCACATTCTCGTGCGTCACGAGCAGGGCGCCGGTCACGCTGCCGAAGGTTATGCCCGCTCCACAGGCAAGGTCGGCGTCATGCTGGTGACGTCCGGCCCGGGTGCGACGAACGCCGTCACGCCGCTCCAGGATGCGCTGATGGATTCCGTCCCACTCGTCTGCCTCACCGGCCAGGTACCCACCACGCTCATCGGTTCGGATGCATTCCAGGAATGCGACACGGTCGGCATCACGCGCCCCTGCACCAAGCACAACTGGCTGGTCAAGGATGTCAACGAACTCGCCGGAATCATCCACGAAGCCTTTCGTATCGCCCAGACCGGCCGTCCGGGGCCAGTCGTTGTCGATATCCCGAAAGACATCCAGTTCGCGACGGGTACCTATACGCCGAAACCCGAAATTGCCGCCAATATCAGCTATCAGCCGAAGACTCAGGGGGACCTCAAGGCCATTCAGGCCGCGATTGATCTGATGGCCACGGCGCGCCGTCCAATCCTCTATACCGGCGGCGGCGTCATCAATTCCGGGCCGGAGGCCTCGCGCCTGCTGCGTGAACTGGTTGAGCTCACGGGTTTCCCGATCACCTCCACGCTGATGGGGCTCGGCGCCTATCCCGCTTCCGGTGCGAACTGGCTCGGCATGCTCGGCATGCACGGATCCTACGAAGCCAACATGGCGATGCACGATTGCGACGTCATGGTCTGCATCGGCGCCCGTTTCGATGACCGCATTACCGGCCGCCTCAATGCGTTTTCACCGAATTCGCGCAAGGTTCACGTCGATATCGACCCGTCATCGATCAACAAGAACGTTCACGTCGATATCCCGATCCTCGGCGATGTCGGTAGCGTACTGGAGGACATGGTTCGGCTGTGGCGGGCGCTGCCAAAGAAGCAGGTCAAGGCACAGACGGAGGAGTGGTGGCAGGAAATTACCCGTTGGCGTGCCCGGAAATCCTTTTCCTACAAGAACTCCAACGACGTCATCATGCCGCAATACGCGCTGCAGCGGCTCCATGAGTTGACGAAAGACCGCAATACCTACATCACGACCGAGGTTGGCCAGCATCAGATGTGGGCGGCGCAGTTCATCGATTTCGAGGAACCCAACCGCTGGATGACCTCCGGCGGCCTCGGCACCATGGGCTACGGCTTTCCCGCTGCAATCGGCGTCCAGGTCGCGCATCCGGATGCGCTGGTCATCGACGTTGCCGGTGACGCGTCGATCCAGATGTGCATCCAGGAAATGTCGACGGCGATCCAGTATAATCTGCCGGTCAAGATCTTCATCCTGAATAACCAGTACATGGGTATGGTCCGCCAGTGGCAGCAGCTGCTGCATGGCAACCGCCTGTCGAACTCCTATACCGAGGCGATGCCGGACTTCGTGAAGCTTGCGGAAGCCTATGGCGCCGTCGGCATGTATTGCGACGATCCGAAGGAACTGGACGGCAAGATCGAGGAGATGATAGCGGTCAAGAAACCGGTCATCTTCGACTGCCGCGTCGCCAATCTCGCCAACTGCTTCCCGATGATCCCCTCGGGCAAGGCCCATAACGAGATGCTGCTGCCGGACGAGGCGAGTGACGAAGCGGTTGCCAATGCGATCGATGCGAAGGGCCGCCAGCTCGTCTGAGACGAGCTTCGAACCTTAAACGGAATTCTGAGGAAACGGACCCAATACCATGAATGCGCATCAGCAACCGACCGGATCTGCCTACTTTATCGCACCGGAAACGGCCAAGGCGGAGAGCCATACGCTCTCCATTCTCGTCAACAATGAGCCGGGAGTGCTTGCCCGGGTGATCGGCCTTTTTTCCGGGCGCGGCTACAACATCGAGAGCCTCACTGTTTCGGAAACCGAGCACGAAGCCCATCTTTCCCGCATCACGATCGTGACGCGCGGCACGCCGACCGTTCTCGAGCAGATCAAGGCGCAGCTGGAGCGGATCGTCCCGGTCCATCGCGTCGTCGATCTGACCGTGCGGGCGCGCGAACTCGGCCAGGAGCGGCCGATCGAGCGGGAGGTCGCTCTCGTCAAGGTCGTCGGTCGTGGGGAACATCGCGCCGAGGCGCTGCGGCTTGCGGATGCCTTCCACGCCAAGGTGGTCGATGCCACGGTCGAGCATTTTATTCTTGAGATTACCGGCAAGTCCTCAAAGATCGACCAGTTCGTGGCCGTCATGAAACCGCTCGGCCTGGTCGAGGTCTGCCGTACCGGGATTGCCGCGATGAACCGCGGCCAGCAGGGGATGTGAGCCGGGCGTTTAAGGGGATGCATGCGGATAGGGGGCGGAATCGGACTTCATGAAAGATTGGTATCCTCCCAGCGCCATGCGCTTAGGCGCCACTCATTATGTGACGCGATCTGCGCCATGGCTGAAGCACTATTTCGGTTTGCATGAACTGGAGTCGGCTTTTTCGCCGGGAATTAGGGGCATCGTATTCTGGGGCGGGCGATCCACCGCCAAGCTGGCGCGCCGCATAGCCTGGTTTCGCAGGTTGCGCTATTGGTATCTCGAAGACGGATATCTTCGATCGGTAGGACTCGGCAAGGAGAATACCTTGCCGATCTCGATCGTTGTCGATGATCTCGGCATGCCGGTGGACGCCGCGAAGGCTTCCCGACTGGAGGGGCTGATTGCAGGCTCGGCGGACATGGATGTCGGCTCGCTGGGGTCAGATATCCGCAACGCGCTCGTGGAAAACAAGCTCTCGAAATACAACAACCTGCCGCATCGCCAGCCTAAGCTCGATCGCACGACGAAGCGACGTGTTCTCTTGGTCGATCAGGTGTTTGGCGACGTCTCCGTTCCGATGTCCGGCGGTTCGCCGGAAAGCTTTGCGCGAATGCTCGATGACGCCGTGGCAAGCGGCTCTCAATGCGTGGTGCGCACCCATCCGGATGTGGTGGCCGGTTTCCGCAAAGGTTACCTCACCGAAAGAGCGGCCCAAACGCCGGGAGTGATCCTGCTTGCGGATGCGGTTTCGGTGGCCTCCATGTTGGAGGTCGTGGACGAGGTCTGGACCGTTTCAAGCCAGTTCGGGCTCGACGCCTTGCTGCGCGGCCTGCCTGTGCGTTGTTATGGAGCGCCTTTCTACTCCGGTTGGGGACTGACGGAGGACAGGCTAAGCCAATTTTCGAGGACAATGCTGCCGCGACGGCAGGCGCGGCCGAGTGTCGATCAACTGGTCGCCGCAACCTTCGCACTCTATCCCAGCTATCGCGACACCGGGACATGGGCTGAGATCGACGTTTTCCGGGCAGTGGATACGTTGGTGGCCGAGCGGAAGGCGCTCGATCTGGACTGAATACGTTTAGATCATCGCCAGTGGCCTTTTTTCTCTCGGCGGCGGAAAGGCGGTATCAATGGCCGCCCAGTCCTCATCGCTGATATCCAGCTCGGCCGCGGCCGCATTTTCCGCAACCCGGTCGGGATTGGCGGATTTGGGGATGGCTATCACACCCTCGCGCTCCAGCAGGAAGGCGAGGGCCACCTGTGCCGGCGTCGCCTGATAGGCCTTGGAAATCTGGATCAGTTTGTCGTTGCGGAGCAGCCGACCCTGCTCGATCGGTGAATACGCCATGACGGCAATACCGCGCTCCTGACACCAGGGCAGGAGATCGTATTCGATGCCTCGGCGCGAGAGGTTGTAGAGGACTTGATTGGCAACACAGTTCTTGCCGTCCGGTACGGTCATCAGCTCTTCCATATCCGCGACGTCGAAGTTCGAGACGCCCCAGGCACCGATCTTGCCGGCACGCTGCAATTCCTCGAGACCGGCAACGGTTTCGGCAAGCGGATGTTCTCCACGCCAATGAAGGAGATAGAGGTCGAGACGGTCCGTCTTCAACCGCCCCAAGCTACGTTCGCAGGCATCGATCACGCCTTGGCGGCTTGCGTTCCACGGATAGACCTTGCTGACCAGAAACACCTCGCCGCGACGGCCGGCGATCGCTTCGCCGGTGATCTTCTCAGCTCCGCCTTCGGCATACATTTCGGCCGTATCGATCAAGGTCATCCCGAGGTCGAGGCCGCGTTTCAGGCTTTCGATCTCGGCATTTGCCTTGCGGCTGTCGTCTCCCATGTTCCAGGTGCCAAGGCCGAGCGCCGGCACGGATTGGCCTGATGCAAGGGTGACTGTCGGGATGTCGGGCATGGGAGACCTCGGTCGATCGATTGCGGACGTTCGTGACTAATCAGATATAGCTTTAATCCCGGCTGCCAAGTTCCGCTTGCAGATCGACCGGAACGATCCTATCACCGGCATACGGCCTCCCGCAGAGGAGGCGACGCAAATAACGGGATCGGATTGGCGCTCGGGAGTCATTATGCCGCTGGAAACCTTTCTGGCCCTTGTCCTGTTCGCCTTCACCACCTCGATCACGCCAGGGCCGAACAACATGATGCTCTTCGCATCGGGTGTGAATTTCGGATTTGCGCGAACGATCCCGCACATGCTCGGCATCGGCGTCGGTTTTCTTTCGCTGCTGATCGCAGTCGGGTTTGGGCTTGGGGCGCTGCTGCAGACCGTGCCGGTCGTCTATACGGCGCTGAAATTCGCAGGCGGACTGTACCTGTTGTGGATCGCCTGGAAGATCGGCACCTCGCGCAGCCTCTCGGATGGCAAGACCGGCGCGCGTCCGATGACCTTTTTCGGCGCCGCTGCATTCCAATGGGTCAACCCGAAGGCCTGGGTCATGGCGGTTACAGCCATGGCGACCTACACCAACCCCGACTATTATTTTCCGACCGTGCTCCTGGTGGGGCTCGCGTTTGCCGCCGTCAACGTGCCAAGCGTATCCACCTGGGCGGGTTTCGGATCTGCCTTGCGGGAGTGGCTGTCCGTGCCGGTCCGGCTCAAATGGTTCAACATCACCATGGCCGTCTTGCTCGTTGCAAGCCTCTGGCCGATGCTGCGATGAAGGAAATCGCCATGTCTGCAGACCATCATCACCACGATCATGGTCATGACCATGATCATCACCACGACAACCGCTACAGCGACATGCAGGCGCGGGTGAAGGCGCTGGAAACCGTGCTGACGGCGAAGGGACTGATCGATCCGGCTGCGATCGATGTGATCGTCGAGACCTACGAGACGAAGATTGGGCCGCGCAACGGCGCCCGCGTTGTTGCCAAGGCCTGGAGCGATCCGCACTTCGCCGCGTGGCTGAAGGAGGACGCAACGGCTGCGATCGCGAGCCTCGGCTATACCGGCCGGCAGGGGGAGCATATGCGGGCGGTGTTCAACACCCCCGAAACGCATAACCTCGTCGTTTGCACCCTCTGCTCCTGCTATCCCTGGGCCGTGCTTGGCCTTCCGCCCGTCTGGTACAAGGCGCCGGCCTATCGGTCTCGTGCGGTCATCGATCCGCGGAGCGTGCTTGCCGAATTCGGGCTGACGCTGCCGGAAGACAAGAAGATACGAGTATGGGATTCGACTGCCGAGCTACGCTACCTCGTCATTCCCGAACGCCCGGATGGTACTGACAACATGAGTGAGGAGGAGCTTGCGGAACTCGTCAGCCGCGATGCGATGATCGGCACGGCGATTGCGGGGGCACCGGCATGAACGGGCCTCATGATCTGGGCGGGCAGATGGGCTTCGGCCCCGTGGCGCCCGAAAAGGACGAGCCCTATTTTCACGCGGAATGGGAAAAGCGGGCCCTGGGGTTGACGCTGTCCTGCGGCGCTTTCGGTGCCTGGACGATCGATGAAAGCCGCCATGCGCGCGAAAACATCCCGCCGGCGGCCTATCTCTCCGCGAGCTATTACGAGATCTGGATGCGGGCGCTGGAAGTGCTGCTCGAAAGGCATGGATTTGCGACCAGAGGCGAGATCGACGCAGGCGCGAAGCAGATGGAGCCGGCCACCCCGAAGCGCGTTTTGAAGGCTGAGATGGTGCAGGGGGTGCTCGCCCGCGGCGGCCCTTGCGACCGTCCCGTCGACACGGAGCCGCTTTTCCAGCCGGGCGACAGGGTCAGGACGAAGAATTTCAATCCCGAGACCCACACCCGGTTGCCGCGTTATGCCCGCGCCAAGACCGGGGTCGTTGAGGCGGTGCAGGGCTCTTACGTCTTCCCGGACGGCAATGCGCATGGCCAGGGCGAAAACCCGCAATGGGTCTATACCGTCGTCTTCGATGGTGGCGAGATCTGGGGCGGGGGGAGCGATCCGACACTCACCGTTTCGATCGACGCATGGGAGAGCTATCTTGAGCGCCTGTGAAATTCGCTCGCCGCTTGCGCGTTCGCCGGGCTTGCCGAAGTCGGCGGAGGGCGATCCGACCTTTCCCGAGCCCTGGGCCGCGGAGGCTTTTGCCATGACCGTGCATCTGCACGAGAAGGGCCTGTTCACCTGGAGCGAATGGGCAGCGGCTCTTTCCGCAGAAGTACACAAGCCCGGCCGCGCCGAGGACGGCAGCGATTATTTCGACTGTTGGGTGGCGGCCCTGTCGGGCCTTCTCGTCGATAAACACATCGCGGACGCCGATGCCATTCTTTCTCTCCAGAAAAGCTGGCAGCGGGCGGCGGAAGCGACACCGCATGGCCAGCCGATCGAACTTGAGAACGATCCGCTGCGCTAGGTTTCCGCCTCAGAACCCGGTTATGTCCGGCTTGGTCAGCATCAACCACAAGATGG
The DNA here is from genome assembly GCF_002968635.1 of Neorhizobium alkalisoli. Taxonomy (GTDB): domain Bacteria; phylum Pseudomonadota; class Alphaproteobacteria; order Rhizobiales; family Rhizobiaceae; genus Neorhizobium; species Neorhizobium alkalisoli. The sequence continues at coordinate 178,956 of NZ_PVBN01000002.1, forward strand.
CAATCACCGCGAGAAAAGCGGGAAATCCGCATGCGAACCAGATGCGGTAGAGACCGAACCATTCCGGCGGCAGCGGCGCCGAGTTTCCTGCCGCGATGCGTGCGAGGTTGCGCAGTCTCATCTGGATCCAGACAACCGGAAGCCAGAACAGTCCCGTAACCACATAGAGGACGAGCGACAGCGCGATCCAACCCTCCGCCAATGACCAGCCTGTCCTTTCGGCGAGCAGATAGCCCGTGATCGGCTGCAGGAGCACCGCCGTCGCGGTGAAGACCGTGTCCGCCAAGACGACCGTGCCTGCGGTATGGGCGATCAATTTCGGATCTTCGGTGCGACGGGCAATCACCATGAAGAAGGCGATGCCGGCGCCGGTTCCGAGCAGGACCGTTGCGCCGATGACGTGGACGAGGCGGAGCAGGCCGTCGATATCCACCATCATCGTTCGTCCAGAATGGCAAGTGCGGCGAGCGTCAAAGCGACCGAAGGCAACACCTTGACGAGCGGCCCGAGCGGATCAAGCCAGAGCCATGGCTCCAGAAGGGTAGCGCCGGTGAGGTAGATGAGGCTTACGGCAATCATGCCGATCATTGCTTTCCGCGCCTGTTGGCGGAAAAGGATGGCAAGCCCAAGCAGGATATCGACAAGGCAGGCGGTGATGGCCAGTACCGTGCCTGTTCCGGCAGACATGAAGCGCGGGAAATGGGATGCCGCTGCGGCGAGGTCGAAGAACGGAATAAGACCCGAAAGCAGCCAGAAGAGCGACAACGTCACGATCATGACCGGCTTCATCAGATAGAGCCGAGCAAACCAGAGATCCTGAACGCCACTCGGATGGGCAGCCAGAGTCGCGGCGGCGTCGGCAAAAACAAGGTCCGCCGGTTTCGGCCGCGTACTCAAAACGCCTTCCGACATGACCGCCATGGCCGTGGAACGCAGCGGCGAGCGCCAGCCGAGCCGGCCGGCCAGATCGGCGGCCAAAGCGGCCGGTTTTTCCAGCCACGGGGGTAGATGAACGACACGGGCAGGAGGCAAACCGAGCCAGGCACGATGAAGCTGCATGAGGTCCGACAGCGTCGGTCCGTTGTCGGCGGCAAGATCGAGGTCGCCGCCGGGCGGGATAGCACCCTGGATGGCAAGTGATACTGCTCCAGCAACGTCTTCCACCGAGACGGTTTGAACCGGGCTTTCCGCATGGATGAGCGGCAGAACGCCGGGGAAGCTTGCAAGCGACCTCAAGAGCGCCGTGCCGCCATGCGCGTTGCGGCCGATGACCAGTGCCGGGCGGAGAATCACGAACGGCAGACCGCTCGCGGCCAGCGCCTCGTCGGCGCGGCGTTTCGTCGCCAGGAAAGGCAATGCGGCAGCCGGACCATCCGTGCGGGCGGAAATCTGTACGATGAGCTTGTCGCCCGATTCTTTCACCGCCTCATAAAGCCCGATCATCGCCCTTTCCTGCGTGGGGGCGAGATCGTCGGCATATCCGTCCTGCAGCGCGCCGGCGCAATTGACTATGACATCCCGACCTTCGATCAGCGGACGCCAGTCCTCTACGGAAAGCGTTGCGACGTCGGCTCTCAGCCACTCGGCTGCAGGCCATTTCATCCGCGCCTTTTGCGGGCTGCGTCCCAATCCCGTGACATGATGCCCGTCCGATACGAGCCGTTGCAGGACCGTGGAGCCGATAAAGCCGGTTGCGCCGAGAATCAGAACGTTCATGCGCGGATCATAGGCGACCAAGATAACAACTGAACAGCGGAGAGGCGCCGCGACTTGATCTACTTTCGTTCTTTTTCTGTTGCGATTCCCCCTCGAATCCTGCCAAGTCGCGCCCATGCAATTTGCACCGCAACAGGACGAGGCTCTCAAAGCCGTTTCACGCTGGCTGAAGGAAGGCCGCAGCCAGATTTTTCGGCTGTTCGGCTATGCCGGCACAGGCAAGACGACGCTTGCCAAGCATTTTGCCGAAAATGTCGATGGCGACGTGCTGTTCGCCGCCTTCACCGGCAAGGCCGCTCAGGTGCTGCGTTCGAAGGGCGCTCGCAACGCCAAGACCATTCATTCGCTGATCTACCGCCCCCGCGGCGAGGAGGCAGTGGAGGACGAGGAAACCGGCAAGACGTCGATCGCGCCGATGTTTTCGATCAATCGCCAGAGCCCGGTCGCCAAGGCGGCACTGATCATCATCGACGAATGCTCGATGGTGGACGAGGCACTGGGCAAGGATTTGATGAGCTTCGGAACGCCGATCCTGGTGCTTGGCGATCCCGGTCAGTTGCCCCCGGTTTCCGGCGGCGGTTTCTTCACCGAGCAGGAGCCGGACTATCTGCTTACCGACATCCACCGCCAGGCCCGCGACAACCCGATCATCCAGCTCGCCATGAACGTGCGCGAAGGCAAGGAGATCATGTATGGCGACTACGGCACGGCGAAGGTGATCTCACGCGACGAGGTGACCCAGCCGCTGGTGCTGGAGGCCGATCAGGTATTGGTCGGCACCAACAAGACCCGCAAGCGCTACAATCAGAGACTCCGGGAGCTGAAGGGCTTCACGGCCGACTATCCCCAGTCCGGCGACAAGCTGGTTTGCCTGCGAAACGATCAGGTGAAGGGCTTGCTCAACGGGTCGCTCTGGCAGGTAATGAGCTCCTCGCGGGAGACCGTGAAGCCTGGAATCAATCTCATGATCCGGCCCGAAGACGACGACATGGACCGGGGTGCGGCGAAGATCAAACTTCTCAAGCAGGCGTTCGAAAGCGACGAGGAAGTCCCCTGGTCGACCCGCAAGCGCTACGACGAGTTCGACTACGGCTATGCGTTGACCGTGCACAAGGCGCAGGGTTCGCAGTGGAACAATGTCGTGCTGTTCGATGAAAGCTTTGCCTTCCGCGATACACGGGAGCGCTGGCTCTACACCGCGATCACCCGCGCGGCGGAGACACTGACGATCGTTCGCTGATCAGTTGGGCACCATGCCAAGGAGCAGCGCCTTGGCGACGGCCTGGAAACGGTTGGTAGCCTGAAATTTCCGGATGATGCCGTCTTCCATTTCACGGAGTTCTTCGAACTGCAGATCGAGGGTGCGTGCGAGGCGGGGCGCGGAATAACCTTCCGCCATCAGTGCCAGACACCGTTTCTCGATGTCGGAGAGGACCAGCGACATGGGGCGCACCGTTTCGGTCGTGCCATCCTCCTCGTCCGCAGAAAGAAGGCTCTCGATCTGCTGCATCTGCCGGCGGATATTGGATATGTCCGCGGTCAGTTCGCGCTTGCGCCGCGCCAGCATGTTCTGGAACAGTTCGTCCGCTTCCGTCTGGGAGGTCGTGCCGGCCAGCTCGTCCATCAATTCCTGGATCACCGCAACCGACATGCCGATCTCCCGGCAGGCATTGATGACGGCCATGCGCTGGATATGTTCGCTGCCGTAGACCCGCATGGTACCCGATCGTTCCGCCGTGATCAGGCCTTTTTCCTCATAAAAGTGCAGGGTGCGATGAGTGACGCCGAAGAGATCCGCCATTTCGGCAATCGCCAGCGGTTCCTCCGGCAAGTCGAAGGGCAAGGAAACCTGGGGAAGAAACTTGGTCTGTCCACCGGCTGTCACTGCATTGAATCCGGCTGTCGGGTATCTGGCGTCGCTTCGCATCGGGCCTCCCTGCGAATGGCGTCTGGCTAAAGCCTCATCTCAGAGTTGCACGCATATCGCGCGCGCCCTCGGGTGAGCTCTCGGTACTGAAAATGCGGACCCGATATGATTGGCTAACAGAATTCGCCGGCAAGTCCTATATTCCGCCGCTTTTGGTCCGGCCGGCGAATTCTGTTAGCAATACATTATGTAAAATTTTAGAAAATGATAGTCCCTTGAGCCCCGTGGATTCTCGTCGATGAAAACTCTTTATAGGTGTAATTCCTCAAAGCCGGTGGTGTTTGTGCGGTCCATGTCCTAAAAGCTCGGCACGTCCTCTGAAAAACGGATATTGCCATGCCGACCAAGCTCTCCGTAAACCTCAACGCAGTCGCCATGTTGCGCAACCGCCGGGACCTTCCTTGGCCGAGCGTCGAGGGATTGGGGCGGATCGCGCTCCAGGCAGGGGCGGCAGGACTGACCGTGCATCCGCGTCCTGATCAGAGGCACATCCGTTTTTCCGATCTGCCGGTGATCCGTGCTTTGATCGATGACGAGTTTCCGGCGGCGGAGTTCAATATCGAAGGTTATCCCAGTGAAGACTTTTTGGCGCTCTGCGAGAAGATCGAGCCGGAACAGGTGACCCTGGTGCCGGACGATCCGAGCCAGGCGACGTCGGACCACGGATTTGATTTCCGCGCCAGCGGCGAAATGCTGAAGCCGATCGTCGCGCGTCTCAAGAAGAAGGGCATGCGAGTGTCGCTGTTTGCCGATGGCGACGGAGATGTGGAGGCGGTCAAGCTGGCGAAGGCGACAGGAGCGGATCGTATCGAACTCTATACCGGGCCTTACGGCGGCTGCTTCGACGATACGCAGCACGGCGCGGAGGTCCTCGAATTGCTCGGACGTACAGCGGACGCGGCATTGACCGAAGGACTCGGGGTCAACGCCGGTCATGATCTGACGGTCGGCAATCTGCCGGCACTTGTCAGGCGGATACCCAACCTGGCCGAAGTTTCGATCGGCCACGGCTTGACCGCGGACGCGCTGGAATATGGTATGGCGGAAACCGTTCGCCGTTTCCGCCGCGCATGTGGTCAGGCGATTTAAGCGGCCGAAAGTTTTGCCTCGCCGAGCTCGAGCTCCCAGGTCTGGCCGGTGCATTCCGGCCCGAACATCGCATGTCTCTCTTCGGAGACAAGCCTGAAACCCGTCTTTTCATAGATGTGGATGGCGGCAGACAGAACATCGTTGGTCCAAAGCGACAGCTTTCGATAGCCGGCTAAGGTTGAGAACTTGATGCATTGTTCCACCAGCGTTCGGCCGAGGCCGAGGCCCCGGGCAGCCGGATCGAGATAGAGAAGACGCAGCTTCGCAACCCCGTCGCCACCATCGGCCACGAGCACCGAACCAACCCTCCGGCCGCTGCGCTCCGCGATCCAGCAACGTTCGCGTTCAGGGTTGAAATGGGCGATGAATTTGCCGGCGACTTCCGCAACCAGTCCTTCGAACTTCTCGTTCCAACCATATTCGCGGGCATAGGCGGCCGCCTGGGCCTCGATCAGCCATCCCATGTCGCCAATCTGGTGGGATCGAATGACGACAGGCGGCGAGGGCACTGCCGACTTCGGGTCGAGGATCATCCGGATCGCCTGCATGGAGCCGATCAGCTTTTCACGGTTGGACTCGTCCACATTGCCAAGATCGTTTTCGATCTGCCGGCGCGAGCGCTCGCCGAGCATCTCGTACTCGGCTCGTCCCTCCGCCGTGATCGTCAGTACCTGGCTTCGCTTGTCGGCGGGGTCGGGTTGGCTGTCGATAAAACCCGCCTCTCGAAACTTCTTCAACACCCGGCTCAGATAGGCCGGATCAAGGCCGAGATCATAATTGAGTTCCGTGGCGGAAACCCGCCTGCGCGCGCCCATCTCGTAGAGGATGCGCGCTTCCGTCAGCGTGTAGGGGGAATCGAGATAGCCCTTCGCGAGAAGGCCCAGCTTGTTCGTGTAGAACCGGTTGAAGGCGCGAACGGTGTCCAGAAAGGCGGGATCGGTCATGGCGGAAAAACCTCCTGTTAGGAGATTTTGTCCACCAGTTAATTGACTAAGTCAACTAAATTAAGCCGCAACCTGATTTGCTTTCGCATGACCGAGAGCGAAATCCACGGCGGCCCCTGCGTGGATTGCGGTCGAATCTACACCAGGAAGCGGCAGATCTTCCGGATCGAGCAAAAGGCAGATCTCGGTGCAGCCGAGGATGATGCTGTCGGCACCTTCCGCTTTTGCCTTTTCGATCATGGCGATCGCGCGATGGCGGGACGCTTCGGCGACGGTTCCGGCGCAGAGTTCGTTGAAAATGATGTTATGGATAGCGGTGCGATCGTCGGCATCCGGAACCATGACATCGACGCCGAGAGATTTCATCCGGTCGGAATAGAATCCGTGCTCCATGGTGTAGCGGGTGGCGAGCAGAAGCGGACGCGCCAGGCCCCGCGACTTCAGGGCTTGAGCCGTTTCATCGATGATGTGGATGACAGGGGCATCGACTGCCGCCTGGACCTCGGGCGCGACGAGGTGCATGGTGTTGGTGCAGATCAGAATGCATTCGGCCCCAGCGCTTTGGAGGCTGCTGGCACTTTTTGCGAGATGCTCGGCCGCCAGATCCCAGCGGCCGGCTTTCTGCATGTCGACGACTTCGGCGAAGTTGACCGAATGGAGAAAAACATTGGCGGAGGCGAGGCCGCCGAGACGGTCGCGGACCATCTCGTTGATGAGGCGGTAATAGACTGCGGTGCTTTCGAAGCTCATCCCACCAATCAAGCCAATCGCGCGCATTTTTTCTCCAAATCAGATAGAATTTAGTAACTCCATCTAATTATCGCGAATTTTGGAGATTTGCAATCCTCTGAGAGGAATTAGCCCGAAAGCGCCGCCTTTTGGGTTTCAAGATAGGCGCCAAGCGATTGAGGTTTGCTTCCGGTCAGCTTTTCGAACGTGTCCGTCAACAGATCGAAATTGCCCGCGCGGATATTGGCGTCCGCGGAAACCAGCATTTCCACGACGAAGGGCGGGAGGCTTGCGCCGGTAAGACCGTGGGAGAGTTGCTCATCCGTGACGTGAACGACCTCGAGCGGCTTTCCGACGGCCTTCGAAACGCGCGTGGCAATGTCTTCGGCCGAGAGCGATTCGGGACCGGTGAGGGTCAGTGTCTGGCTGCCGGCGGGCGGATTGGCGAGCGCGGCGGCAGCGGCGCGGGCGCAATCGTCGCGGCTGATGTTTGCCACCTTGCCGGCGCCCGTGGCGGTGTACCACCGGCCGACCTGCAGATTGTGCGGCATCGACATGAGGTAGTTGTCGCCATACCAGGAATTGCGCAGGATCGTGTAGGGGACACCGCTCGCCTTGATCGCCTCTTCCGTTCCAAGGTGGTCCGGAGCGAAGCTGACGAGCGATTTGTCCGGGTTCGGCATCGAGGTGTAGATGATATGCTTGACGTCGGCCTTGGCTGCGGCGGCAACCGCATTCCTGTGCTGGGCGATGCGCTTTCCGGGTGTTGCGAGTTCATCGGTCGAGATGATCAGCACGCGATCGATGCCGGTGAAGGCCTTGACCAGACCTGCTTCGTCATCGAAATCGGCCGCACGGGTTTCAATTCCCGCCGCTGCGAACTCGGCCAGTTTTTGGGGATCGCGGCTTGCTGCGACGATATCGCCAGGCGCGACCTTGGAGGTCTGCACCAGGTGATGCAGGACGGCGCGACCGAGCTGTCCGGCGGCGCCGGTGACGAGAAGTCTGGTCATCTCAAACATTATCCTTCTATCAATTGACCCGACGCCGTTGGCGTGGATGTGAACGTTAGTCTCAAAAAGAGACTAGCGCTAAAATAAGAATTGACGCCTGGCTGTAAAGGAGGCAGTTTTGAGGGAGATGGTTATCTGAAGGGAACCACTGTCATGGTGCTCAAGGCGGCGCGAAAGCCTGCGCTCGGCGGTCAGGAATGCGATATGTCCGGTTGGGATGGCGGAAATTGTCCGGTGCGCGACGTGATCGACCGCATCGCCGGCAAATGGTCTACGCTGCTGCTGGAAGCGTTGTCGCGCCGGCCCTACCGTTTCGGCGAGTTGCGGCGACTGGTGCCGGATATCTCCCAGCGCATGCTCACTCAAACGCTGCGCGATCTGCAACGCGACGGATATGTCGAACGGGAAGTCTTTCCGACAAAGCCGCCGAGCGTCGAATACCGGATGACGGATCTTGGGCGCTCGCTCTTCGAACCGCTTTCGAAAGTCTTGCAATGGGCAGAAAAGAATCACCCCTCGGTCAAGGCCGCACGGGCGAAATATGACGAGAGCGAATTGGCTTGAGGCGAAAAGCAGGACCACCGGCAGCCTGCGTGAGAAGTCCGCAAATCAGCTAGATTGGCCGCATCGGAAAACGGTGCGGCCATTTTCCGTGGCACATGTCGCACTTCCACAATCTTGCTGCTAAAAGCCGGAGCAATCGCATGGAAGGAGATTCCCGATGAGCCGTTCTTGCCTTGCCGTCATCCTTGCTGCTGGCGATAGCACGCGGATGAAATCGTCGATGTCGAAAGTGCTGCATCCGGTCGCCGGTCGGCCGATGATTGCGCATGTGATGGCGGCAATCGCATCGACCGACGTTTCCGATGCAGCGTTGGTCGTCGGGCGCGACGCGGAGGCAGTCGCCAAGGCCGGCGCAGTGGACGGTATTTCCGTCGAGACATTCCTTCAGACGGAGCGGCTTGGTACGGGCCATGCCGTACTCACGGCGAAGGAAGCGATTGCCCGCGGCTACGATGACGTTCTGATTGCCTATGGCGATGTCCCGCTCGTGACGTCGGCGCCCTTTGCAGCGGCACGCGAAAAGCTGGCGCAAGGCGCCGATGTGGTGGTCATCGGCTTCCGCACCGACAACCCGACCGGCTACGGCCGCCTTCTGGTCGAAAATGGTGAGCTGATCGCGATCCGCGAGGAGAAGGACGCCACGGAAGAGGAGCGGAAAATCACCTGGTGCAATAGCGGGTTGATGGCGATCGACGGCCGCAAGGCCTTGCCGATTCTCGAAAAGATCAGCAATAACAATGCGAAGGGCGAGTACTATCTCACCGACGTGGTCGAAATCGCCCGTGCGGACGGGGGTAGGGTCATGGCTGTCGACGCACCGGAAACGGAAGTCGCCGGCTGCAACAATCGCGCCGAACTCGCTTTCCTCGAAAAGCTCTGGCAGGAGCGCCGCCGTCACGAGCTGATGGTCTCCGGCGTCACCATGATCGCGCCCGAAACCGTCTTTCTTTCCTACGATACCGAGATCGGGCAGGACGCACTGATCGAACCGAACGTCGTCTTCGGGCCTGGCGTGACCGTGGAGGGCGGCGCCGTGATTCATGCCTTCTCGCATCTTGAAGGCGCGTCTATCAGCGCCGGTGCGACGGTCGGGCCGTTCGCACGCCTGCGTCCGGGTGCCGACCTTTCGGCCGGAGCCAAGGTCGGCAATTTCTGCGAGGTCAAGAACGGCAAGATCGGTGAGGGCGCCAAGGTCAATCATCTGACCTATATCGGCGATGCCGTGATCGGCGCCCATTCGAATATCGGTGCTGGAACCATTACCTGCAACTACGATGGTGTGAACAAGCACGAAACACGCATCGGCTCCAATGCCTTCATCGGCTCGAATTCGGCCCTCGTCGCTCCCGTTTCAATCGGCGACGGCGCCTATGTCGCTTCCGGCAGCGTCATTACCGAAAACGTGCCCGCGGATGCGTTGGCTTTCGGCCGGGCACGCCAGGAGGTGAAGCCTGAACGTGCCAAAGTGATCCGGGAACGCGCCCTTGCGTTCAAGGCCGCTAAAAAAGCAGCGAAATAAACAACTGCGCCTTTACCGCCGAGCATTACTTTCCGACATCGAAAGTGACCGGCCAGCCGGTTGCGCGGCGCCGGCAATCGGCTAGGACTTCGCGCAGGTTCCAACGAAACGAAGAGGGTGGTTTATGTGCGGTATTGTCGGGATCGTCGGGAAAGAACCGGTGGCTGCGCGTCTGGTCGATGCGCTGCGGCGGCTCGAATATCGCGGTTATGATTCCGCAGGCGTCGCGACCATCCATGACGGCAAAATGGACCGTCGCCGCGCCGAAGGAAAGCTCTTCAACCTCGAGAAAAAACTCGATGCGGAGCCTCTGCCCGGCACGATCGGTATTGCCCATACCCGTTGGGCGACCCACGGCGTGCCGAACGAGACCAATGCCCACCCGCATTTCGTCGACGGCGTCGCCGTCGTCCACAACGGCATCATCGAGAATTTTTCCGAGCTGAAGGATGAGCTACTGGCTGAAGGCGCAGTTTTCCGGAGCCAGACAGATACCGAAGTCGTTGCCCATCTTCTGGCGAAGTATACGCGTCAGGGGCTCGATCACCGCGAAGCCATGCTTGCTATGCTGAACCGTGTTTCTGGCGCTTACGCGCTGGTGGTGATATTCGAGGACGACCCGGCCACGATCATGGCGGCTCGCTTCGGGCCGCCGCTCGCCATCGGCCATGGCCGTGGCGAGATGTTCCTGGGCTCGGATGCCATCGCGCTATCGCCCTTCACGAACGAGATCACTTATCTTGTCGACGGCGACTGCGCGATCATGACCCACAAGGGTGTCGAGATCATCGACTACAAGGGCAACCCCCTGAAGCGGCAAAGCCAGATCTCGCAGGCCGCAGCCTTCATGGTCGACAAGGGCAACCACCGCCATTTCATGGAGAAGGAGATCTACGAGCAGCCGGAGATCATTTCCCATGCGCTCAGCCACTATATCGATTTCGCTTCCTACACGGTGAAGTCGAATGAAACGGAGATCGACTTCGGCAAGATCTCCGGCCTCGCCATTTCCGCCTGCGGTACGGCCTATCTCTCCGGTCTGGTCGGCAAATACTGGTTCGAGCGCTATGCCCGCCTGCCGGTCGAGATCGACGTCGCCTCGGAGTTCCGCTACCGCGAACTGCCCCTGTCGCCAAGCCAGGCGGCACTCTTCATCTCGCAATCCGGCGAGACGGCCGATACGCTCGCATCGCTTCGGTACTGCAAGGACCAGGGCCTGAAGATCGGTGCGGTCGTCAACGTCAAGGAATCGACGATAGCCCGTGAATCGGACGCCATCTTTCCGATCCTGGCAGGCCCGGAAATCGGCGTCGCGTCCACGAAAGCCTTCACCTGCCAGCTCGCGGTGCTGGCCGCGCTTTCGATCGGTGCCGGCCGTGCCCGGGGCACGGTGACCGCCGACGACGAAAAGGCGATGGTCAAGCACCTTGCCGAGATGCCGCGCATCATGAGCCGGGTGTTGAACGACATCCAGCCGCAGATCGAGGTGCTGTCGCGCGATCTGGCCCGTTTCAAGGACGTGCTTTATCTCGGTCGCGGCACGAGCTTTCCGCTCGCCATGGAGGGCGCGCTGAAGCTCAAGGAAATTTCCTATATCCACGCCGAAGGTTATGCCGCCGGGGAGCTCAAACACGGCCCGATCGCGTTGATCGACGAGAACATGCCGGTGATCGTCATTGCGCCGCACGACCGCTTCTTCGAAAAGACCGTGTCCAACATGCAGGAAGTGGCGGCGCGCGGCGGCAAGATCATCTTCATCACCGACGAAAAGGGCGCGGCTGCATCGAAGCTGCCGACCATGGCGACCATTGCGCTACCGAATGTCGAAGAGATCATCGCGCCGATGATCTTTTCGCTGCCGATCCAGTTATTGGCCTATCACACGGCAGTATTCATGGGGACCGACGTCGACCAGCCGCGCAACCTCGCGAAATCCGTCACCGTCGAGTGATGCCTGCCGCTTTTCCTTGCATCGCAGTATTGCATCCGGCATTGTCGCATTCATATGAATGCGGCGGTGTTTTAGGTGATTAGGGAAGCGGAATGAGCGACAGTCCAGAGCGAATATCGCTGGCCGGCCGCCTCCGGAACAACTTCCTGACCGGGCTCATCATCTGTGCGCCGCTGGCCATCACCATATGGCTGACCTTCACCTTTATCGACTGGGCCGATAGCTGGGTTACGCCCTACATTCCGCAGCGCTACGATCCGCAATATTATTTCAACATTACCATCCCCGGCACCGGACTGGTGATGGCGGTTGTGCTGATCACCATTATCGGCTTTCTCGGCAAAAACCTGATCGGCCGCTCCATCGTCAATTTCGGCGAATCGATCCTGCATCGCATGCCGCTGGTCCGCACCATCTACAGGAGCGTCAAACAGATCCTGGAGACCGTGCTGAAGGAACAGTCTACTTCTTTCAAGAAATGCGGACTGATCGAGTTTCCCAGTCCCGGCATGTGGGCGCTGGTCTTCATTTCCGGCGATGCGCAGGGAGAGATCGCAGCAAAGCTCAATGCGGAGGGAGAGGAAATGGTCGGCGTCTTCCTGCCGCCGACGCCGGTGCCGACAGCAGGCTTTCTGATGTTTGTGCCAAGAAGCAAGGTCATCATGCTCGATATGACGCCGGAAGAGGGCGCCAAGCTGCTGATCTCCGGCGGCCTGATCGCGCCGGACTACAGGCCGAGTGCCGGCGCGCCAACTGCGGTACTGCCGCCGCCCGTCGTTCAGGGGTGATTATCCGGCCCTTAAGAAGCGGATCGCCTCGTCGCGGCGATGGAGGTAGAGCAGCACGCGCATATTCTGTCCCCGCTCACTGGTGAGCTCCGGGTCTCGTTCCAGCAGATAGGCCGCGTCCTTGCGGGCGATCTCCAGAAGATCCGCATGCGCCTCCAGGCTTGCGATCCGGAAACCGGGCGTGCCGGATTGCCGGGTCCCCAGAAGCTCTCCCTCGCCACGCAGGCGCAGATCCTCTTCCGCGATCAGAAATCCGTCCTCGCTGTCGCGCAATATGGAAAGCCGCGCCCGGCCGGTCTCGCTCAAAGGACCCTTGTAGAGCAGGATGCAGGTCGATGCCTCGTCGCCGCGCCCCACGCGACCGCGAAGCTGATGGAGCTGGGCAAGCCCGAAACGCTCGGCATGCTCGATCACCATGATCGTCGCGTCAGGAACGTCGACGCCGACCTCCACCACCGTCGTCGCGACCAGCAAACGCAGTTCACCACTTTTGAAGGCGGTCATGACCGCATCCTTCTCCGGCCCGCTCATGCGTCCGTGGACCAAGCCCACATTGGAGCGGCCAAGTTCCTGCACCAGCACCAGATAGCGCTCCTCCGCCGACATCAGGTCGGAAACATCCGATTCTTCGACAAGCGGGCAGATCCAGTAACCTTTCTTTCCTTCGGCGATCGCGGTTTTAAGGCGGGAGACGATCTCCGCGATGCGTTCGGTGGGAATGGTGACGGTCTGGATCGGCTTTCGTCCCGCGGGCTTTTCGGTGAGCTTGGAAACATCCATGTCGCCGAAGGCGGCGAGCACCAGCGTGCGCGGGATAGGCGTCGCGGTCATCACCAGCATATGCGGCGAGATACCTTTGGCCGTGAGCCGCAGGCGCTGGTGGACACCGAATCGATGCTGTTCGTCCACCACGGCCAGCAATAAATTCTGATAGTTGATCGTATCCTGGAAGAGCGCGTGAGTACCGATGACGATCTGGGCTTCGCCGGAGGCGATGCGTTCAACGATCTGGTCGCGTTCGCGGCCCTTGGTTCGGCCGGTCAGCACTTCCACCGTCACGCCCGCGGCACCCGCAAGCTTCGAGATCGTTGCGAAATGCTGGCGTGCGAGGATTTCGGTCGGTGCCATCAGAACCGCCTGGCCGCCCGCTTCGACGGCGGCCGCCATGGCAAGCAGGGCGACCAGTGTCTTGCCGGCACCGACGTCGCCTTGCAGCAGTCTCAGCATGCGATCGTCGCCGGCCATGTCCTTCAAAACATCTTCGACGGCCTTCTTCTGGCTCGGGGTGAGCGAGAAAGGCAGGTGAGTGATGATCCTCGCTGCCAGATCGCCTTTCACGCGGACTGGTTGCCCGGGCACCTTGCGGATGCGTTGCCGCACCAGAGCGAGCGACACCTGACCTGCCAGGAATTCGTCATAGGCGAGCCGCCGCCGGGCTGGCGATTGCGGATCCACATCCGTCTCGTCGCGCGGATCGTGCAGCCGCTGGAAGGCTTCCGTTACGGAAGGAAAGCCCTGACGTTGCGTTAGGTTGACGTCTGCCCACTCCGGTAGGATCGGCAGGCGCGCGACCGACCCGTCGATCGCTTTACGCAAGATCTTCGGGGAAAGGCCTCCCGTAAGCGGATAGACGGGTTCGATCAGCGGCAAGTTCTCCGCTTCGGAGGATTTCACGATGAAATCCGGATGCACCATCGACGGACGGCCGTTGAACCAGTCGACCTTGCCGCTCACCATCACCGTCTCGTCGATCGGCAGCGATTTTTCGAGCCAATTGCCCTTGGCGCGGAAGAACGTCAGCGCCAGCTCGCCGGTGTCGTCATGCAGAAAGACGCGATAGGGCAGGTTTGGTTTGCCCGGCGGCGGCGGTTGATGTCGGTCGACCCGGCCTTCGATCGTCACGATCGCGCCCTGTGGCGCAAGGGCTATTCCCGGCCGATTGCGCCGGTCGATCAACGAATGGGGGGCATGAAAGAGGAGGTCGACGACACGGCAGTCGTCCGCGTCCTCTCGGCCGGTCACGCGGGCGATCAGGTCTGCAAGCTTCGGCCCCACGCCCGCAAGCGAGGCGACCGGTGAGAAGAGCGGATCGAGGACGGCAGGACGCATGGCGCGCAAAATGCGATGAATTTTGGCCGTTTGGCAAGGTGACGAGGCGGTATTTCCGTCCTATATGAACCGCGAAACAAGGACACCGATATGACAGGACTATCGCGCACCAGCGCGGATCTGGACCCGCGCCGCCGTCGCATCCTTTATCGCTGCTGGCATCGTGGCATCCGCGAAATGGACCTCGTCTTCGGAAGCTTTGCGGAGGCTGAGATCGCCCAGCTTTCGGACGAGGAGCTCGACGAATTCGAGACGATCATGGGCGAGGATGATCATGACCTGCATGCCTGGATCACGGGGGCCATGCCCTTGCCGGAGCACCGGAAGACGCCGCTTTTTGCGCGGGTCGCCGCCTACAGACCCGATTTCGACCCTGTCACCAAAGCTTCCCTCGAAGCCAGGCTCGGGCAGACGCAATGATCCCAGGATTTGATGCCAAGAAAATAGCGGCCGCGCAGGTACCGCTGACCATCAGCAATGTGCCTCCCGGCATGGAACCGCTTGTGCTGGCCGAACTGGCAAGGGCGGGCCAGCCGGTGACCTATATCATGTCCGACGGCCAGAGCATGCCGGATCTCGAGCAGATGCTGTCCTTCGTCGCGCCGGAAATCCCCGTGCTGACACTGCCTGCCTGGGACTGTCTGCCGTATGACAGGGTGTCGCCGAGTGCCTATATCTCCGCCCGGCGACTCGCGGCGCTTTCCGGCCTAATCTCGCATCGCAAAAAGCCCCATGCCGCGATTGTGCTGGTGACAGTCAATGCGATGCTGCAGAAGATCGCTCCGTCGGAGATTATCGAGAGCCTCGCCTTCTCGGCCAAACCCGGCAATCAGATCCGCATGGACGACATTGCCGCGCGGCTGGAGCGCAACGGCTTCGAGCGCGTCGCGACCGTCCGCGAAGTCGGTGAATTTGCGGTGCGCGGCGGCATTCTCGACGTCTTCGTGCCGGGCACCGAAGAGCCCGTGCGGCTGGATTTCTTCGGCGATACGCTGGAATCGATCCGCTCATTCGATCCGGCCAGCCAGCGGACGACCGGGCAGACTCGTTCCCTCGATCTCAATCCCATGAGCGAGGTGACGCTGACCCCGGACACGATCAGCCGCTTCCGGAAGAACTACCTCTCCCTCTTCGGCGCGGCCACTCGCGACGACGCGCTTTATCAGGCGGTCTCGGAGGGACGGCGCTATGCCGGCATGGAGCATTGGCTGCCGCTATTTTACGACGGGCTCGAGACAGCCTTTGATTACCTCAAGGGTTTTCGTGTCGTCACCGACCACACCGCCCGCGAGGCGGCGAACGAGCGTTCGAAACTGGTCCTCGACTATTACGAGGCACGGCGAGACAGCGGGACGCAGGGCAAGGGTGCCGCGGCCCAGGCCGCCCCCTATAAACCGGTTTCGCCCGGCGAGCTTTATCTCAACGGCAAGGCTTTCGCCTCTGCTCTCGACGCGGTCAATGCGCTGCGGCTTACGCCTTTTAACGAAATGGACGCCGAAGGTCGCCGGGTGGTGACACTCGATGCGCATGCCGGGCCACGCTGGGCGAAGTCGCAGACCGAGGACAAGGAGGGAGACGAACGCGTCAACGTATTCGATCTGGTCGTCAAGCATATTGCCGACAAGCGAGCGGCGGGCAGCAAGGTGCTGGTCACAGGCTGGTCGGCCGGGTCGCTCGATCGTCTGCTGCAGGTGCTGGACGAGCGTGGCCTGAAGCGTATCAAACAGATCGAGAAACTCTCGGATCTCGATACGCTCGAAAAAGGTGAAGCGGCCTCGGCAGTGCTGAGCCTGGAAGCGGGGTTCGAAACCGATAAGATCGCCGTTATCGGCGAGCAGGATATCCTCGGCGACCGCATGGTCCGACGCGGCAAGCGCCGCAAGCGCGGCGCCGATTTCCTGACCGAAGTGGCAGGCCTCGACGAAGGCTCGCTGGTCGTTCATGCCGAACACGGTATCGGTCGCTTTGTCGGCCTCGTCACCATTGAAGCCGCCGGTGCGCCGCGCGCCTGCCTGGAACTGCATTATGCAGATCAGGCAAAGCTCTTCCTGCCGGTCGAGAATATCGACCTGCTGTCCCGCTATGGTTCGGATGCCGCTGAAGCGCAACTGGACAAGCTCGGCGGCGGCGCCTGGCAGGCCCGCAAGGCCAAGCTCAAGAAACGCCTGCTCGACATGGCGGATGCGCTTATCCGCATCGCCGCGACGCGTATCACCCGCCGTGCCCCTGTATTGACCACGCCGGAAGGGCTCTACGACGAATTCGCCGCACGTTTTCCCTACGACGAGACGGATGACCAGGCGAATGCGATCGATTCCGTACGGGACGATCTGGGAGCGGGCCGGCCGATGGACCGGCTGATTTGTGGGGATGTCGGATTTGGCAAGACCGAGGTTGCGCTGCGGGCTGCGTTTTTTGCGGCGATGAACGGCGCACAGGTCGCGGTCGTCGTGCCGACCACGCTGCTCGCCCGCCAGCACTACAAGACCTTCCGAGACCGTTTTCGCGGTCTGCCGATCACCGTTGCCCAGGCCTCTCGGCTCGTCGCAGCGAAGGAACTGGCGGAAACGAAGAAAGGTCTGACCGAGGGAAAGGTCGATATCGTCGTCGGCACCCATGCGCTGCTCGGCGCCGGCATCCAGTTCGCCAATCTCAGCCTGCTGATCATCGACGAGGAGCAGCATTTCGGCGTCAAGCACAAGGAGCGACTGAAGGAGCTGAAGAGCGACGTGCATGTTCTGACGCTCTCGGCGACGCCTATTCCCCGCACGCTGCAGCTTGCGATGACGGGCGTGCGGGAGCTCTCGCTCATCACCACGCCGCCGGTCGATCGCATGGCAGTCCGCACCTTCATCTCGCCCTTCGACCCGCTCGTCATCCGCGAGACGCTGATGCGTGAGCATTACCGTGGCGGCCAGAGTTTCTACGTCTGCCCGCGGGTGGCCGATTTGCCGGAAATTCAGGCTTTCCTTCAGTCGGACGTTCCGGAGCTGAAGGTGGCCGTAGCCCACGGACAGATGCCGGCCGGCGAGCTGGAAGACATCATGAATGCCTTCTACGACGGCAAGTATGACGTGCTGCTGTCGACGACCATCGTCGAATCCGGCCTCGACGTTCCGACCGCCAATACCCTGGTGGTGCATCGCGCAGACATGTTCGGACTGGCGCAGCTCTACCAGCTTCGCGGCCGCGTCGGCCGCTCCAAAGTACGCGCTTTTGCGCTCTTCACCCTGCCGGTCAACAAGCCGCTCACGACGACGGCGGAACGTCGCCTTAAGGTTCTCCAGTCGCTCGACACCCTTGGCGCCGGGTTCCAGCTTGCAAGCCACGATCTTGATATCCGCGGCGCAGGCAACCTGCTCGGTGAGGAACAGTCCGGCCACATCAAGGAAGTGGGTTTTGAGCTCTACCAGCAGATGCTGGAAGAAGCGGTAGCGGAGGTGAAGGGCGACGACGAGATTGTCGATACCGGCTGGTCGCCGCAGATTTCCGTCGGCATCACGGTGATGATCCCGGAATCCTATGTGCCGGACCTGCATCTGCGCATGGGGCTCTATCGCCGTCTCGGCGAAGTCTCCGAACTTTCGGAGATCGACGGCTTCGGCGCGGAAATGGTTGACCGGTTCGGACCGATGCCGCCTGAGGTACAGAACCTTCTGAAGGTCGTCTACATCAAGTCCCTATGCCGGAAAGCGAATGTCGAGAAGCTGGAGGCAGGGCCAAAGGGTGTGGTCGTTACCTTCCGCGACAAGCAGTTCCCGAATCCGGCAGCGCTTGTGGGATATATCGCCAAGCAGGGAACGCTTGCGAAGATCCGGCCGGATCAGAGCGTGTTCCTGACGCGGGAGCTTCCCACGCCGGAAAAAAGGCTGACGGCCGCGGCCCAGGTGATGACCCAGTTCGCGGATCTGGCGAAAGCCTGATTCTGCTGGTCACTATTGCGCTTGGATGTCGCGGTATCGGCCCTTGCGAGCCGCTTCGGTTCGCAAGGGCCGAATCTGGCGAATCAGATCATGCCTTTGCGGGCTTCGGCCTTGAGTTTCGCGATCTCCCGCAAAGCATTGACGAAGACGTCCGGGGTTTGCGCTCCACTCACTGCATATTGTCCGTCGATGATGAAAAAGGGCACGCCGGTGACGCCCATCTTCTGGGCCGAATCGATTTCGGAAAGAACCGTGTCCTTGTCCGCATCCGTTGCCAGAAGGTTTTCGATCACCTTTCGGTCAAGGCCGGATTGCTCGGCGATATCTGCCAGCACCTTGGGATCGCCGACATTAAGCCCTTCTTCGAAGTTTGCCCTGAAGAGAGCGGTTGCGACCTTGTCCTGAGCTTCGCGGCCTTCGGTCATCGCCCAATGCAGCAGGCGATGCGCGTCGAGTGTATTCGGGCCGATCTTGATTGCCTCGAAATTGTAGCGGATGCCCACATCCTCGCCGAGCTTTTGCAGCATGGCATGGGCACGATCCACCGCGTCCTCGCCCCCGAGCTTGCGGGCCAGATCGCTCTGGTGATCGACGCCTTCCGGCGGATGGTCCGGATTGAGCCGGTATGGGCGCCAGTTGATGTCTACCCCGATCTCGTCCTGCACTTCGGCGATGGCGAGTTCCAGTCGCGCTTTTCCCAGATAGCACCAGGGGCAAACGACGTCCGAAACGATGTCTATGGTCACGCGCTCCATTACGGGCTTCCTTTCCTGGGCCGGCTTGGTTCGGCTATTGCGCCCGTTTGTCCCACCAGGTGTTGAGCTGGTAGCCATAAAGCGGCAACTTCTCCGGATAGCTGATGTAGCTGCGGCGCGCCAGCCACTGTTCGGGTATGTGATAGAGCGGCACCAGATAATGGCCGGAAATCAGCAGCCGATCATAGGCACGTACTGCCGCCTCGAAATCCTCCTTGCTGCGGGCAGACAGGATGGACTCGATCAGCTTGTCGACATCAGGGTCGGCGACGCCAGCGAAATTGAAGCTGCCCTGCCGATCGCGGGAAGAGGATCCCCAGCGGCCTACCTGCTCGATGCCGGGTGAAAGCGTCGAGGGATAGGACTTGACGATCATGTCGTAGTCGAAGCTGCCGGAACGGGCCTGATATTGAGCGTCGTCGACGGTGCGAATCGACATATCGACGCCGATCATCTTCAGCGTACGCTGATAGGCGATAGCAAGCTTTTCCTGGTCCGGGGTCTGCGTCATCACCTCGAAGACGAGCGGTTTTCCCTTGGCGTCGGACATTTTGCCGTTCTTGATCGTGTACCCGCCTTTTTTCAGGAGATCGACTGCCTCCCTCATCACCTTTCGATCGGCCCCGGAGCCGTCTGTTTTTGGCAGACGATAGGTGCCGTCGAGAACCGCAGGTTGGATCTTGTCCTTGACCGGTCCGAGGATGGCGAGCTCGCGTTCATCTGCCGGTTTGCCGAGTGAAGAGAGCGGCGAATCCTGCCAGTAGCTTTCCGTACGGGTATAAGCGCCTTCGAAGAGGTTCTTGTTGGCCCATTCGAAATCGAGGGCCAGAGATAGACCTGCACGCACGTTGACGTCGGCAAAGACCGGGCGGCGGATGTTGAACACGAAGCCGAGCATGCCTGTCGGAAGCTGCGGCTTGAAGGCATCCTTTATGACGTCGCCTTTCTGCACGGCGGGAAAATCATAAGCGCGACTCCAGTGCGTTGGGCTGCCTTCCAGATAGACGTCGATGACGCCCTTCTTGAAGGCTTCGAAGAGGGTGTTTTCCTGGAGGAAATATTCGATCGAGATCTGATCGTAGTTGTCGAAGCCGATCTTCGAGGGAATGTCCTTGCCCCAGTAATCCGGATTTCGCTCATAAACGATGCGTTCGCCGGGCGACACGGATTTGACGAGGTAGGGTCCGGATCCGACTGGCGGCTTCAAAGTCGACTGGTCGAATGTCGCAGGGTTTATGACGTGTTTCGGCAGTATCGGGGTCGAGGTAGCGAGGATGAGCGGAAATTCGCGGTCGACCTTGTCGTTGAAGGTGAAACGCACGCCGCGTTCGCCCACCTTTTCCATCTTTTCCACGGGCGCGAGCCGATTGGAAAAGGGAATGCGGCCCTTCTCACGCAGGATTTCGAACGTGAAGATCACGTCCTCCGGGGTCACCGGCTGGCCGTCCGACCACCTTGCCTTCGGATTGAGGTTGAACTGTATGAAAGTACGGTCCTCATCCCATTCGACACTCTCGGCGAGCAGCCCATAAAGCGTGAACGGTTCGTCGCTGGAACGGGTCATCAGGGGTTCGTAGAGGAGGTGCCCGAAAATGGTGTCCCAGAGCCCGCGCGCGGTGGTGCGCATGCTCTTGAGCACAAACGGATTGAGGCTGTCGAAGGTACCGACCACCCCATAGGCCACCCTGCCGCCCTTTTTCACGTCTGGATTGACATAGGAGAAGTGCTTATAGTCTTGCGGCAGGGCCGGGGCGCCATGCATTGCGATCCCATGCAGGGGCTGGGCCGCCGCGGGCACGCCCATCAGAACGGCTGCGATGAGGGGAACAAAGCGTCGCATCGAACTCATGGTGAAGACGTCCTCGCTGATTCGAAGGCAAGATAACGCATACCCATATGGGGACCAACCCGGCCCTGCGCGCGAAAGAGTGAACGGCCGCGTTAACGCCTTGTGAAAAAATACGAAAGAGGGGGCTGGATATCGTGGCCGCCGCGATGTAACAGGTTTGCCGGACGGGCGGGTCATTCAAATGCCTCATTTCGCCGACAGGTGACGGGCAGTAGGACACCCCGAGGGAATAGAACGGCGTCTTGCCGTACCCACGGATTTCAGGAGACGGATCTCGTTATGATGCTTAAGGCAACCCAAGTTCTGCGGACGGCAATGTCCGTTCTCGCTCTCTCGGTTGGCGCAAGTGTGCTGCCGGCTGCAGCCCTTGCACAGGATGCCGCGGCACCTGCCGCTGCCGCTCCGGGTGCGCCGCCGCTCGGCTGGTTCAAGACTTGCAGCAAGCAGGATGACAGCGACATCTGCGTCGTGCAGAACATTATCGCCGCCCAGAACGGGCAGTTGGTCACGGCTGTCGGCCTGATCACCGTCGAGGGCAAGGTAAACCGCAAGATCCTGCAGGTTTCGGTGCCGACCGCGCGCCTCGTGCCGCCGGGCATTATCATGCAGATCGATGGCGGCAAGGGCCAGAAACTGGATTATGTCGTCTGCCTGCCGGACAAATGCACCGCGGAGGTGCCCTTGACGGACGCGATGATCGCCAGCCTCAAGAAGGGCAACGACGTCGTTTTCACCTCGATCAACTTCCGCCGCGCACCGAACCCGATCAAGGTACCGCTGTCGGGCTTCACCGGTGTATTCGACGGCCCGGCCATGCCGCAGGAGCAGATCGCCCAGAGCCAGCGCAGCCTGGAAGAAGGCCTGCAGAAGAAGGCGGAAGAAACCCGCAAGAAACTGGAAGACGCACAGAACGCTGCCAAGCAGGGCCAGTAACCGTTCTCACGTTTCATTTGAGGAAAAGCCCGACCTTCGCCGGGCTTTTCTGTTAGGTGGTCCTGACAAGAAAGGCGCCGGCTGATGCCGACGCCTTTTTGCGATTTACGATGCCGATCAGTGAGCCAGAATGACCTTGGGCTTCAGCTGGCCTGACGGACCGCGATCGAAGATCTGGTAGACCTGAGGATTGCGTAAGGGGGCATCGCTCTCGTCATGTTCCAGGTTTTGTTCCGAAACATAAGCGACATATTCCGTCTCGTCGTTCTCCGCGAGGAGATGGTAGAAGGGCTGGTCCTTGTTGGGCCGGATTTCGACCGGAATGGCATTCCACCATTCTTCGGAATTGGCGTATTCCGGATCCACATCGAACACGACGCCCCGAAACGGAAAGACCTTGTGGCGGACCACCTCTCCGATTGTAAACTTAGCGTTACGTTGTTTCATGGTGCGATGTCCTTTCGCATCCTAATGTGGGAATAGAATTCCCTGACATCAAGAGAGTAATGCGCACCGCCCACCATCGTTCCATGGATAGACTTAGGCAGGTATCTGTCTGCTTGGTTCTGTCGTTGCCGAGATTACGTCATGGAGGATAAGAACGATCGCGACGGCATGACAATACTCGAAAGTCTCATCGAGAAGAACACGGCCGCGAGATTGGAAACCGGCGGCATCTCGTGAAGGGGCGCCCGTAAAAGGTAACGGCGGGCCTGAGCCCGCCGTTCGGAAATGCCGATTGCAGAAGCGCCGGATCAGGCCGAGTAGTACATGTCGAATTCGACCGGATGCGGGGTCATTTCGAAGCGCATGACTTCCGTCATCTTCAGCTCGATATAGGCGTCGATCTGGTCGTCGTCGAAGACGCCGCCGGCGGTCAGGAACTTGCGGTCGCGATCGAGGTTTTCGAGCGCTTCGCGCAGCGAGCCGCAAACCGTTGGGATCTTCTTGAGCTCCTTCGGCGGCAGGTCGTAAAGGTCCTTGTCCATGGCCTTGCCAGGATGGATCTTGTTCTTGATGCCGTCGAGGCCGGCCATCAGCATGGCGGCGAAACCGAGATAGGGGTTTGCCAGCGGATCCGGGAACCGGACTTCGACGCGCTTCGACTTCGGCCCGGTTCCGAACGGAATACGGCACGAAGCGGAGCGGTTACGCGCTGAGTAGGCGAGCAGCACCGGCGCTTCATAACCCGGGACGAGACGCTTGTAGGAGTTCGTCGTCGGGTTGGTGAAGGCGTTGATCGCCTTGGCATGCTTGATGATGCCGCCGATGTAGAAGAGGCAGCTTTCGGAAAGGCCGGCATATTCGTCGCCGGCGAAGGTCGGCTTGCCGTCCTTCCAGATCGACTGGTGTACGTGCATGCCCGAACCATTGTCGCCGAAGACCGGCTTGGGCATGAAGGTCGCGGTCTTGCCATAGGCATTGGCGACCTGATGCACGACGTATTTGTAGATCTGGATCTTGTCGGCGTTGCGCACCAGCGTGTCGAACTTCACGCCGAGTTCGTGCTGAGCGGAGGCGACTTCGTGGTGATGCTTTTCGACGACCACGCCCATTTCGGTCAGCACCGTCAGCATTTCCGAGCGCATGTCCTGCAGGCTGTCGACCGGCGGTACCGGGAAATAGCCGCCCTTGACGCGCGGCCGGTGCCCGAGGTTGCCGGTTTCGTAATCGGTGTCGTCGTTGGAAGGCAGTTCCGACGAATCCAGCTTGAAGCCGGTATTATAGGGGTCTGCCTTGTATTTGACGTCGTCGAAGACGAAGAATTCCGGTTCCGGGCCGACGAAGATGGTGTCGCCGATACCGGACGCCTTCAGATAGGCTTCTGCCTTTTTGGCAGTTCCGCGCGGGTCGCGGTTATAGGCCTCGCCGGAAATCGGATCGAGGATGTCGCAGAAGATGACCATCGTCGACTGCGCAAAGAAAGGGTCCATATGCACCGTGGCGGGGTCGGGCATGAGCACCATGTCGGACTCGTTGATGGCCTTCCAGCCGCCGATCGAGGAACCGTCGAACATGACGCCGTCGGCGAACATGTCCTCGTCGACCGATGCAATGTCCATGGTGACGTGCTGCAGTTTGCCCCGCGGGTCGGTAAAGCGCAGGTCTACGAACTTGACGTCGTTTTCCTTGATTTGTTTCATGATTTCGCTTGCGCTCGTCATATGACCTTCCTCGATGTAAGATGACGATGAAGCCCGGGGCCGGCGGCCGCGGGGCGGATTAGATGGCGTCTACGCCCGTTTCACCAGTGCGGATGCGGATGACCTCCTCCACATTGGAGACGAATATCTTGCCATCCCCGATCCGTCCAGTCTGTGCGGCGTTACGAATCGCTTCTATGACCGCTTCCGCGTTTTCGTCAGCCAGGACAACCTCCACCTTAACCTTCGGCAGAAAGTCGACGACGTATTCCGCACCGCGATAGAGCTCCGTATGGCCCTTCTGACGGCCGAAACCCTTTGCTTCGGTGACGGTGATTCCCTGCAAGCCGACCTCCTGAAGGGCTTCCTTCACTTCATCCAGCTTAAAAGGTTTAATGATCGCTTCGATCTTTTTCATGAGAAACTATCTCTCCGCTTCTCCCTTGAAGCAGGCTTTTACCCGCTCGGCCATGCCAATGCAGTTATCGTGCCAAACTCGGAAGGGACTTTCAAAAAAATAATGCGTTTTTGAGCGAAATCCCCGCAGAACGGCGTGTTCCGTGGCGAAAATGCTTCCACTTTTTCCGATTTTTGTGCGTTGCGGTGCCAGAATGGACGTTTTTCGGCATTTTCTCGAAACGTGAGGAAATGCGAATACAAGCAGGGTTATGATTAATATAAAGGCAAATGCATATTTTTTGTGCTGGTCGAGGATTGCATCTCCGCTTGTTTTTTGACCATCTTTGCGTTCAATAGCAGCATGGGCCTTTCCATCGATCATTTGCTTCTGACACCGAACGAAATGACCGCAGCCGACACCGCCGCTGCTCGGTCCGGGATACTCTCGTTCGACCTGATGGAACGGGCAGGGCGAGCCGTTGCGGCGTCCGCCTTGCGGAATTTCTCCTCAGCATTACGCTTCGTCGTCCTCTGCGGCCCAGGCAACAATGGCGGCGACGGTTATGTCGCTGCACGCGCGCTGGCTGAGGCGGGCGCGTCCGTCGATGTCTTCCATCTCGGTGAGCCGGAGGGACTGCAAGGGGATGCGCGGCGCGCACGCGACCTCTGGGAAAGATCGTCCAAGCCGCTCGAATGCTATCAACCCGAGCAAGGTGATGTCGTAGTCGATGCCCTTTTCGGCGCCGGCTTGAGGCGGGACGTGCCGGAAGCCGTGGCGCTGGTGATCGCCAAGGTGGACGAGGCGAAAGTCCCTGTTCTGGCGGTCGATCTGCCCTCCGGTCTCTGCGGCCGCCGCGGCGTGCCGCTCGGCGCGTCTTTCACGGCCCGACATACCGTCACCTTCATGACCCGCAAGCCGGGACATCTGCTGTTGCCGGGGCGGTCACTCTGCGGAGACATCGAAGTTTTCGACATAGGCATTCCGGCTCGGATCATCCGTTCCGTTGCTGGCAAGATCCGTGAAAATAGCCCGCCTCTCTGGCGTGATCTGGTTCCGGCGCCGGAAGCGGGGACGCACAAATACCGGCGCGGGCATCTGGTTGTTTTTTCCGGCGAGGGGGCGAGGACAGGGGCCGCCCGGCTTGCGGCCACGGCGGGTCTGAAAGCCGGCGCGGGACTGGTAACCGTTTCGTCACCCGCCGATGCCTTGCCGGTCAATGCCTCGTCGCTCACCGCCGTCATGCTGCGTCAGGTCGACGAACTGAGCGATCTCCAGAGCTGGATGGGTTCGGCAAAGCTCTCTGCCTTCGTGCTCGGCCCCGGTTTCGGCGTCGGCGAGAAAACTCGTCAATTCGTCCTGACGCTCAAGGATCGGCCGCTGGTGCTGGATGCCGACGGCATCACATCCTTCAGGGAGCAGCCCTCGAAACTCTTCGACGCGTTTGCTGAGGGCGAGACCCGCCTAGTGCTGACACCGCACGAGGGCGAATTCTCCCGACTGTTTCCCGACCTAGCTGCGGATGTCCATCTCGGCAAAGTGGAGAGGGCAGTGCAGGCGGCGGCGCGGGCGCGCGCCGTCGTGGTCTACAAGGGGGCCGACACCGTCATCGCCAGTCCGGAGGGAGAAGCTTACATCAACGCCAACGGACCGCCATGGCTGGCGACAGCCGGTTCCGGCGACGTGCTGGCCGGCATGATCGGCGCGCTCCTGGCGCAAGGCATGCCCGCTTTCGAAGCAGCGGCCGCCGGCGTCTACCTGCATGGCGAGGCGGGAAAGCGTGCGGGCAGGGGCGTGACGGCGGAGGATCTAGCCGCTCACGCGGGGGTCGCGCTGACCGGCTAGTTTTTGTTTTCCAGAAGTTCGCTCATTGCCATTGCCCCGTAGGGAGCGTTGACTTTGCCTTCATGGATGAAGAAGGCGAAGACGTCGCGCGGCTCCTTCTTCGGCTTGTGGCTTTCATCGATCAAAGGCAGGTCGTCCGGCACGCCGCCTTCCGCCCAAGTTTCCAGTCTGCGCGCCCACGCCTTCATATCCTTCTCGGCATAACAGGTCTTGATATCGTCCGAACCCTTTTGCAGACGGGTATAGACGAAATCGGCGGTGACGTCGGCGATCATCGGATAGTCGAAATGATCGGCGCAAACCGGCGCGATATTGTATTTGGCAAGCAAGGCAACGAATTCGGGTACTTTGAAGCTGTCGTGTCGAACTTCGACCGCATGCGTGAGTTTCAGCCCGTCCAAGGTGTTGGGAAGCAGTTTCAGGAACGCTTCAAAGTCGTCGGGCTCGAATTTCTTGGTCGGCGCGAACTGCCAGAGCAGCGGCCCAAGGTGGCTCCCGAGCTCCGTCAGGCCTTGCGACAGGAACCTCTCGATCGACTCTCCAGCTTCCGCCAAGACCTTGCGGTTGGTGGTGAAACGGCTGGCCTTCAATGAAAAAATGAAACCCTCGGGCACTTCGGAGGCCCATTTGGCAAAGGTCTCCGGCTTTTGCGAGCCATAATAGGTTCCATTGACCTCGATGACCTTCAGCTTGCTGGCCGCGAACTCGAGTTGCTTCTTCTTCGCCAATTTTTCGGGATAGAACGTTCCCTCCCACGGCTCGAAGGTCCAGCCGCCGATGCCCGTCCGGATGATGCCGGCTTTTTTCATGAGTTCCCTCCATCCCGTTACCCGACTATTCCGCCGCTTCCACCTTCTTCGCAGGTCGGCGCTCCAGCAGTTCCTTGAGGAAGTGGCCCGTATAGGAGCGTTTTTCCTTGACGACCTGCTCGGGCGTGCCGTACGCGACCACCTCGCCACCGCCCGTGCCGCCTTCCGGCCCGACGTCGATGATCCAGTCGGCCGTCTTGATGACTTCGAGATTGTGCTCGATCACCACCACGGAGTTACCCTGGTTTACCAGCTCATGCAGCATTTCCAGGAGCTTGGCGACATCGTGGAAATGCAGTCCCGTCGTCGGCTCGTCGAGGATGTAAAGCGTACGTCCGGTCGAGCGTTTCGACAGTTCCTTGGCTAGCTTGACGCGTTGCGCCTCGCCACCCGAAAGCGTATTGGCCTGCTGGCCGACCTTGATATAACCGAGACCGACATCGAAGAGCGACTGCAGCTTGTCGCGCACCGCCGGCACCGCGGAGAAGAACTCCACCCCTTCCTCGACCGTCATGTCCAGCACGTCGGCGATCGACTTGCCCTTGAAATGCACGTCGAGCGTCTCGCGATTGTAGCGCTTGCCATGGCAGACATCGCAGGTGACATAGACATCCGGCAGGAAGTGCATCTCGATCTTGATGACGCCGTCGCCCTGGCAGGCCTCGCAACGGCCGCCCTTGACGTTGAACGAGAAGCGGCCGGGCGCATAACCGCGTGCCTTGGCTTCCGGCAAGCCGGCAAACCAGTCACGGATCGGCGTGAAGGCGCCGGTATAGGTCGCCGGGTTGGAACGCGGCGTGCGGCCGATCGGCGACTGGTCGATGTCGATGACCTTGTCGATGAATTCGAAGCCGTCGATCTTGTCGTGTTCGGCAGGTATTTCGCGCGCACCCATGACGCGGCGTGCGGCAGCCTTGTAGAGCGTCTCGATGAGAAACGTGGACTTGCCTCCGCCGGATACGCCGGTAACGGCCGTGAAGACGCCGAGCGGAATGGCGGCGGTGACATTCTTGAGATTGTTGCCGCGTGCGCCAAAAACCTTGATTTCCTTGCCCTTCTTGGGCTTGCGGCGCTCCATCGGAACCGGCACGCCGAGTTCGCCCGACAGATATTTGCCGGTCAGCGACTTGGGGTTGGCCATGATGTCCTTTGGCCCACCCTGCGCTACCACCTGGCCGCCGTGGATACCGGCGGCCGGGCCGATGTCGACCACATAGTCCGCCGTCAGAATAGCGTCTTCGTCATGTTCGACGACGATCACCGTATTGCCGATGTCACGCAGGTGCTTCAACGTCTCGAGCAGCCGCGCATTGTCGCGCTGGTGCAGGCCGATCGAGGGCTCGTCCAACACGTAAAGCACGCCAGTGAGGCCCGAACCGATCTGCGAGGCGAGACGAATGCGCTGGCTTTCGCCGCCCGAAAGCGTGCCGGAATTGCGGGAGAGGCTGAGATAATCCAGGCCCACATCGTTCAGGAACCGCAGTCGCTCGCGAATCTCCTTCAAGATCCGCACCGCAATTTCGTTCTGCTTGGCGTTCAGAGCCTCCGGCAGGGTCACGAACCAATCGCGGGCCGCCCTGATCGACATCTCCGTGACCTGTCCGATATGCAGCGTGTTGATCTTCACTGCCAGCGCTTCCGGCTTCAGGCGATAGCCATTGCAAGCCGGGCAAGGGGCGGCGGACATGTAACGCTCGATATCCTCGCGCGCCCAGGCGGAATCCGTCTCCTTCCACCGCCGTTCGAGGTTCGGAACGATCCCCTCGAAATTTTTCACGGTTTTATAGGACCGAGCGCCATCGGCGTAGTGGAACTCGATCTTCTCTTCCGTGCCATGAAGGATCGCCTTCTGGGCCTCTTCCGGAAGTTCGTTCCAGCGGTTGGAAAGCTTGAATCCGAAAGCCTTGCCGAGCGCCTCGAGTGTCTGATTGTAGTAGGGCGAGGTCGATTTCGCCCAGGGCGAGATGGCGCCGTCGCGCAAGGTACGGCCCGGTTCGGGGACGATCAGGTTTTCGTCCACCTTCTGCTGCGAACCCAGACCGTCGCAGGTCGGGCAGGCGCCGAAGGGATTGTTGAACGAGAAAAGCCGCGGCTCGATCTCCGGAATGGTGAAGCCTGAAACGGGGCAGGCGAATTTTTCCGAAAACAACACGCGCTCGTGCGTCTCGTTCAATGACTTGTTGGCCGAACCACCGGCGGCGGTCTCTTCCGCCGGTAGCGGCTTGTCGGCGAATTCGGCGACTGCCAGGCCATCGGCGAGCTTCAGCGAGGTTTCGAGACTGTCCGCCAGACGGGCCCCGATGTCGGCGCGCACGACGAGGCGATCCACAACCACGTCGATATCGTGCTTGTATTTCTTGTCGAGTGCCGGAACCTCGGCGATCTCGTAGAACTGGCCATCGACCTTGACGCGCTGAAAACCCTTCTTCATCAGATCGGCGAGTTCTTTTTTATACTCGCCCTTTCGTCCGCGGATCATCGGGGCGAGGATATAAAGCCGCGTGCCTTCCTCGAAGGCGAGAATGCGGTCGACCATCTGGCTGACCGTCTGGCTTTCGATCGGCAAACCTGTCGCCGGCGAATAGGGCACCCCGACACGCGCAAAGAGCAGGCGCATATAGTCGTATATCTCGGTGACGGTTCCCACCGTCGAACGCGGATTTCGCGACGTCGTCTTCTGTTCGATGGAAATCGCCGGCGAAAGCCCGTCGATCTGGTCGACGTCCGGCTTCTGCATCATTTCCAGAAACTGGCGTGCATAGGCCGACAGGCTTTCCACATAACGCCGCTGGCCTTCCGCATAGATCGTGTCGAAGGCGAGGGACGATTTGCCCGAGCCGGAAAGGCCGGTCATGACGATCAGCGAATTGCGCGGCAGATCGAGATCGATGCCCTTAAGGTTATGCTCACGCGCGCCACGTATGGAAATGGTTTTGAGTTCACTCATCATCATGCTCTTTGGGAGGATCGAGGTCCTTATGTAGTGATTGATCCGTGCCTGTCGAGACGAAACTGCTGCGATTGCGGGCGGTTCCGAGTCGGTTGACAGCACTATAGGAATAAAATAGAACAAATAAAGAACAATTTGCCTGTGGATTAAAAATCATGGATGCCCAACCGGGCGGATCGATGGGCTAAAGTGACACGATTGGTTTCAAGGCCGCAAAGCAGGCGGCGGACGAGGTGAGAGTTATGGCTGGCAGCGTGAACAAGGTGATCCTGATTGGGAATGTAGGCGCCGATCCGGAAATTCGCCGCACGCAAGACGGCCGTCCGATCGCCAATCTTCGCATCGCGACTTCGGAGACCTGGCGTGACCGCAATTCCGGCGAGCGGCGGGAAAAGACCGAATGGCACAGTGTCGTGGTCTTCAACGAAGGCCTCTGCAAGGTCGTCGAGCAGTATGTGAAGAAAGGTGCAAAGCTCTATATCGAGGGCGCGCTGCAGACCCGCAAATGGCAGGATCAGACCGGCAACGATCGGTATTCGACCGAAATCGTTCTGCAGGGGTTCAACTCGACGCTGACGATGTTGGACGGTCGCGGTGAGGGCGGCGGCGATCGTGGCGCCCGTGGTGGCAATGACTTCGGCGGTGACGACTTCGGTGGCGGTTATGGCGGCGCAAGCGACAATGACCGCCGGCCCTCCGGCGGTTCGAGCCGCGGCGGCAACCAGCCTTCCGGCGGCAATTTTTCACGCGATCTCGACGACGATATTCCGTTCTGATCGAAACGACTCCCGCCGGCCCGCCGTACCTGTGGGCAACCGCCCGCCCGCTGTTTCAAGCGGTCAGGCGGGTTTCCGTATTCTGGTTCGCGCTGTCCGCGAGCATCGCCA
Source organism: Neorhizobium alkalisoli (assembly GCF_002968635.1). Lineage (GTDB taxonomy): Bacteria > Pseudomonadota > Alphaproteobacteria > Rhizobiales > Rhizobiaceae > Neorhizobium > Neorhizobium alkalisoli. The sequence goes on from NZ_PVBN01000002.1 coordinate 209,797, forward strand.
CCAGCACGTCCGACTGCGATAGTATCCCCACCAGCTTGTTGGTTTTGCCGGTCACCGGCAGATAGTGCAGCCCTTCTTCCGCGAAGATGACGATCGCGTCGGCAATCGGTGTGTCGGGTGCGACGGTCCGGACGGGTGTGGTCATGATATCCTTGACGGTATCGTTCGGGGCGCTTGCTCCGGAGAGCACAAGCCGGAGCCGCTGGACAAAGCCAATTCGCGGTCGCCCCTTGGTCCAGGTCGCCTTGTCCAGGAAATCCGTCTGGGTGATGATGCCGACGACCTCCGCGCGGTCGTTGGTAACCGGCAGCGCCCGGAAATGGTGGCTGCGCATCACGTCCTGCGCCTCTTTCAGCGAATTGTCGGGGGCGACCGCCACAACATCGCGAGACATGATGCTCGCGCAGTCGAGATGCGTGGCGCGCCGGCGGTAGGATCGCAGCTCGGTTCTTCTGAGGATAGTCTCCAGGTCGTCGCGATCGATATCCAGAAATTCGTCATATTCCTTCAGGACATCGTCGAGATCGGATGATGTAAAGCCGATCCGCTGCATCGGAGCAGGGTCGGTGGTTCCGTGATCGGTCGCCGGCGGCTTGATGGAGTGAGGGTAGGGGCGCCCCGTCAGGTTGTTGAAGATCAGAGCGAGAAGCAGCAAGGCGAGCGAGTTGCCGGCCACCGGCCACAATACGAAACCGTATCCCAGGTCATGAATGGCAGGCCCGCCGAGGACGGCGGTCAGCGCGATTGCTCCGCTTGGCGGGTGCAGGCATCTCAGTGCCATCATTGCGGCGATCGCGACGCCGATGGCGATCGCGGATGCCAGGAACGGGTCGTTTATCGCGAGCGCCGCAGTGACGCCCACAAATGCGGCAACGGTATTGCCGCAGAGAATCGACCAGGGTTGGGGCAAGGGGACTGGACGGAACCGCAAACAGAAGAACTGCCGAGGCCCCCATCGGAGCGATCAGTGCCGGAAGAGAGGCATCGGCCCGCAGCGCCAGACTGCCAAGAAAACCTGTTGCGAGGATCCCGGCCAGGGCTCCCGAGGCTGCGCGCAGCCGTTCTTTCGTACTGATGGAGGTGGCTTCGGGAAGAAGCCGCCACAACACACGCCGCATGATAAGACCTTCTTTGATTCCTGTTGCGGCGGCTTTTAGCAGAAAAACCTAAAATGTCGCGCCCTATGACGGTCTCGTATTGCTAGAGATTGAAGGCGGAGCGGACGCCGTCGAGCACGAACTGCACCGAGAGAGCGGCCAGGATGACGCCGAGCAGCCGCGTGAGAATTGCGCGGCCGGTCACGCCGAGAAAACGATCAAGCCGCTCGGCCACCAGAAGCGTCACATAGACGAGCATCATGATCAGCGCGATGACCCCGATCAGCAGAGCCCGGTCGAATGGGCCGGGGAAGGCGCCCGCAAGCAGTACGGTGGCGGAGATGGCGCCGGGGCCGGCTATCAATGGAAGCGCCAGCGGAAAGACTGCGATATTGTGAAGATGGTCTATGGTGATTGCGGCCTGAGACGTCTTCTCCTTCCGCTCCTGGCGTTTTTCAAAGACCATTTCGAAAGATATCCAGAAGAGCAGCAAACCGCCCGCGATGCGGAAAGCGCCGATCGATATCCCCAGCAGACCCAGGACGTTCGACCCGAACAGGGCAAAGAGCGCTAGGATGCCGAAGGCGATCAGGGAGCCACGAAACGCGACGTGGCGGCGCTGGATTCCCGTCATGCCGACCGTCAGGCCGAGAAAGACCGGCGCCAGCCCCGGTGGATCGAGCGTTACGAGCATCGTGGTCAACGCATTGACCAGCATATCGGGGCTTGCCATATCTTCTCCTGCTGTGCTGCGATCCTTGCAGTCGGACTTGAAGATTGTTAGGACAGGCGCACGGTTTAGGAAAGCCCGCCTCACGGCTTTCTGCCGTCGTCGCGTGCCAGGGAAAATGCCTGGAAAAGACCGCAAAAGCTGTTCAAAACGACGGTGGAAATTGGCGCTCGGAACCGCTTTCCGCTATAAAAAAGAAACTGATTCCGAACAGAGATCGTGATCCGATTTGACTGAGCAAAGCACACCCGGCGGCGGAAAGCTGCCTCCAGGCATTGAACCCATTTCCATTATGGAAGAGATGCAGCGGTCCTATCTCGATTACGCCATGAGCGTGATCGTCAGCCGCGCGCTTCCAGACGTGCGCGACGGACTGAAACCGGTCCACCGGCGCATCCTCTACGGCATGTCGGAACTCGGCATCGACTGGAACAAGAAATACGTCAAATGCGCCCGCGTTACCGGGGACGTGATGGGTAAGTTCCATCCGCACGGCAACTCGGCGATCTATGACGCGCTGGCGCGCATGGCGCAGGATTGGTCACTCCGCCTGCCGCTGATCGATGGTCAGGGCAATTTCGGTTCGATCGACGGCGACCCGCCGGCGGCCGAACGTTACACCGAATGCCGCCTCGAGAAAGCTGCCCACGCCCTGCTCGACGATCTCGACAAGGAAACCGTCGATTTCCGCGACAACTACGATGGCACGCTTTCCGAGCCTGTCGTGGTGCCGGCAAAATTCCCGAACCTGCTGGTCAACGGGGCAGGCGGCATCGCTGTCGGTATGGCGACCAATATCCCGCCGCACAATCTCTCGGAAGTGATCAACGGTTGCATTGCCCTGATTGACAATCCGGCGATCGAACTGCCGGAAATAATGGACATCATTCCCGGTCCGGATTTTCCGACAGGCGCCCTGATCCTCGGGCGTTCCGGCATTCGTTCCGCTTATGAAACCGGACGAGGATCGGTCATCATGCGCGGCGTTGCGGCGATCGAGCCGATGCGCGGCGATCGCGAACAGATCATCATCACCGAAGTTCCCTTTCAGGTGAACAAGGCGGCGATGGTTGAAAAGATCGGCGAACTGGTGCGCGAAAAGCGTATCGAAGGCATTTCCGATCTGCGTGACGAGTCCGACCGCCAAGGTTATCGCGTCGTGGTGGAGCTGAAGCGCGATGCGAATGCGGAAGTGATACTTAATCAGCTTTATCGCTACACGCCGCTGCAGACCTCGTTCGGCTGCAATATGGTGGCGCTCAACGGCGGCAAGCCGGAACAGCTCACGCTGCTCGACATGCTGAGGGCCTTCGTGTCCTTCCGCGAGGAAGTCGTCAGCCGCCGTACGAAGTACTTGCTGCGCAAGGCCCGTGAGCGTGCCCACGTCTTGGTCGGTCTGGCGATTGCAGTTGCCAATATCGACGAGATCATTCTTCTGATCCGTCGCGCGCCCGATCCGCAAACGGCGCGTGAGCAGTTGATGACGCGTCGCTGGCCCGCGGCGGACGTAGAATCCCTGATTCGGTTGATCGATGACCCGCGCCACAAGATCAACGAGGACGGCACCTACAACCTTTCGGAAGAACAGGCCCGCGCTATCCTCGAGCTCCGTCTCGCTCGTCTGACGGCGCTTGGCCGTGACGAAATCGGCGACGAATTGAACAAGATCGGCGCCGAGATCAGCGACTATCTCGATATCCTGTCGTCGAGGCTGCGCATCCAGCAGATCGTCAAGGACGAAATGGCCGCGGTGCGCGACGAATTCGGCACGCCGCGCCGTACCGAAATCATGGAAGGCGGTCCGGACATGGACGATGAGGATCTCATCGCCCGTGAAGACATGGTCGTGACCGTTTCCCATCTTGGCTATATCAAGCGCGTGTCGCTCGGCACCTATCGTGCCCAGCGCCGCGGCGGCAAGGGCCGGTCCGGCATGGCGACGCGGGACGAGGATTTCGTCACGCGCCTGTTCGTGGCGAACACCCATACCCCGGTTCTGTTCTTCTCGTCGCGCGGCATCGTGTACAAGGAAAAGGTCTGGCGCCTGCCGATCGGTACACCGCAATCGCGCGGCAAGGCGCTGATCAACATGCTGCCGCTGGAGCCCGGCGAACGCATCACGACGATCATGCCGCTGCCCGAGGACGAAGCGACCTGGGAGAACCTGGACGTGATGTTCTCGACCACCCGCGGCACCGTTCGCCGCAACAAGCTGTCGGACTTCGTGCAGGTGAACCGCAACGGCAAGATCGCCATGAAGCTGGAGGAGGAGGGCGACGAAATCCTCTCCGTGGAGACCTGCAAGGGCCCCAACCTCGACCTCAGTGAGCCCGGCGACGACGTGCTTCTGACGACCGCGCTCGGACAGTGCATCCGCTTCCCCGTCGACGACGTGCGTGTCTTTGCCGGCCGCAATTCGATCGGTGTGCGCGGCATCTCGCTCGGCGAAGGCGACCGCATCATCTCGATGACGATTGTCGGCCATGTCGATGCAGAACCGTGGGAACGCGCATCCTACCTCAAGCGCTCGGCTGCCGAACGGCGTGCCGCAGGTGTCGACGAGGAGGACATCGCGTTGGTCGGCGAGGAAGTCACCGAAGAGGGACAGCTTCCTGACGATCGCTACGAGTATCTCAAGGAACACGAACAGTTCGTGCTGACGGTCTCCGAAAAGGGCTTCGGCAAGCGCTCGTCCTCCTACGATTTCCGAACCTCGGGTCGCGGCGGCAAGGGTATCCGCGCCACCGACACCTCCAAGACGGCGGAGATCGGCGAGCTTGTGGCTGCATTCCCGGTCGAGGACAACGATCAGATCATGCTCGTCTCGAACGGCGGTGTGCTGATCCGCGTACCGGTTAACGGCATCCGCATCGCCAGCCGTGCGACCAAGGGTGTGACGATCTTCTCGACAGCGAAGGATGAAAAAGTCGTCTCGGTCGAGCGCATCAGCGAGCCGGAAAGCGACGAGGAAAACGGCAACGGCCTGCCGGAAGAGATAACCGCAGAAACCGGTGATCTCGGAGCTGCCCCGGATGAAGGTCCGGCAAACGACGAGGGTGCGGCCGAATAGGTCGCACCATTCTCAGCAGTTGAATGTTTTGAATAAAATAAAAGCCGGAGGATCAAAAATCCTCCGGCTTTTCTTTGAACTGGCTGCGACGGGAGTCTGCGAACGCTCAGTTCACTACCGTGAAATGGTCAAAATGCACTGTGGCGTTTTGCGAAGTCACGAAAATCCTTCATGTCCTCGCGTTCACGGCGAAGCTCGGAAATCGTGGAGGCCACGGATGCCACGAACATGATGCTGATCAAGCCTGCAAGTACAGTCAACGTCACGAACATGGTTATCCTTTCTTGGGCGTTTACCGCATCAGTAATAGGAAAGGTCGTTGTAGTTTCCAGTTACCTGCGGATAGTTCAGATCTATCAAATCGGATTTATCTTGATAAAGGGTGACTGTTGCAGTCAACATTACAGCGATCATTGCCGTCCACACCAGGTTGATCATGGTGATCTTGTCAGGCATGATCGTTTTCCTCTTCGCGATCATCTCCGTCTGTCCTTCTTGTTTGCCTGAACGCGCATCGCGCAAACAGGTTCCACCGCATTTTGAGAGAGACTTACCTAGGCCGCTCTGAAGCATCCTTGAACGCTCTGTTCATCTGGCGTTCAGAATTCAAGGTCGTCAGGCTTGGCTTGCCTCGTAAGCAACGACTATGGCTTCCACAGCCAGGGTGAAGACAACCGCCGTCAATACCATGACTGCCAGCATTCTCTTCGTCTCTCCCTCGGTATGGACGGGTTTGTCTCCGTCACGGTGTCCATAGACCATACTTGCTGTGAAACCCGCTTGAACGGGCCATTCATCTCTTGTTCAGAAAGGGAGGGGCGCTTGCAGATGCCCCGCTTCCATGACAAAAGGCGCAGGAAATTCTGTTGAAACAGGCCAAGACCTAAGCATGACAACTGCTTTTTATCCCGGCTCCTTCGATCCGATGACACACGGCCATCTGGATGTGCTCGTGCAGGCGCTCAATGTGGCGGAGAAGGTGATCGTTGCGATCGGCGTTCACCCGGGTAAGGTGCCGATGTTCAGCTTTGAGGAAAGGGCGGAGCTCATCCGCGCGTCGCTCGCCGAAGCTGTGCCCCAAAAGACAAATTCGGTTTCGGTTGTTTCTTTCGACAAACTGGTCGTCGATGCGGCAAGGACGAGCGGCGCAACGCTTCTCATTCGGGGTCTGCGCGATGGTACCGACCTCGACTACGAGATGCAGATGGCCGGCATGAACCGCCAGATGGCTCCCGATATCCAGACGGTCTTCCTGCCGGCCGGCACCGCCTCGCGGCCCATTACCGCCACATTGGTCCGGCAGATCGCCTCCATGGGCGGCGACGTGAGCGCCTTCGTTCCTGCAGCAGTCCTTAAGGCGCTGAACAACAAGCTGAAACGCTGATCGTTTCCGAAATCCGGAGTTCCTGTCATGAAACTGTTTCGTCTCGCTATTGCCGGCGCTTTTGCCTTTGCTTCGATGGTCGTGCCGGCCGCGGCAGCACCTGACGACTTCCTGACCGTCCAGCTGAAGGACGGGCCGGTGGTGATCCAGCTGATGCCGGAGACTGCACCCAAACATGTGGCCCAGGTCAAGGCGCTTGCCGCCAAGGGCGCCTACGACAATGTCGTGTTCCACCGGGTGATCGACGGGTTCATGGCGCAGACCGGCGACGTCGAGTTCGGCAAGCAGGACGGCAAGAACTTCAACCCGGCGCGCGCCGGCACCGGCGGCTCCGATCTGCCGGACCTTCCGGCCGAATTCTCGAAGGTGCCGTTCCAGCGCGGTACCGTCGGCATGGCGCGTTCGCAGGATCCGAATTCCGCCAATTCGCAGTTTTTCATCATGTTCGATGAGGGGGCCTTCCTGAACGGACAGTACACGGTGGTCGGCAAGGTGGTGTCCGGCATGGAATTCGTCGACAAGATCAAGCGTGGACAGGGCCGCAACGGCGAAGTGACGAACCCCGACAAGATGATCAAGGTCACCGTCGGCAAGAAATAGGCAAAAGGTCGCCCAGCCGCGGACGAACGTCCCGGGCGCCGCATAAAGGAGAAAGCACATGGCCGAGATCAAGGATCCGGAAAACACTCTCATCATGGAAACGACCAAGGGCAAGGTCGTCATCTCCCTCCTGCCGGATCTGGCTCCCGGCCATGTCGCGCGCATCAAGGAGCTTGCTCGCGAGAATGCCTATGACGGCGTGGTATTCCACCGCGTTATCCCGGATTTCATGGCGCAGACAGGCGACGTGAAGTTCGGCAAACAAGGGGGAGAGAGCTTCAACCCGGCACGTGCCGGCATGGGCGGCTCCGAAAAGCCGGATCTGAAGGCTGAATTTTCCGCTGTCCCGCACGTCCGCGGCACATGCTCCATGGCCCGCTCGCAGAACCCGAACTCGGCGAACTCGCAGTTCTTCATCTGCTTCACGGATGCTCCGTGGCTCAACAAGCAGTACACGGTCTGGGGACAGGTTATCGAAGGCATGGACTTCATCGACCAGATCAAGAAGGGCGAACCCGTCAAGGATCCGGATTCGATCGTTTCTGTGCGGGTCGCCGCAGACGTCTGATTTCAATTGAACGAAGACCCGCTCTGCCTTTTGGGTGGGGCGGGTTTCGCTTTTCTGGATTTTTTCATGCGCGTTGATCTGTTCGATTTCGATCTGCCGGACGAAAATATTGCGCTGCGGCCCGCCAGCCCTCGCGACAGCGCGCGGCTGCTTGTCGTCCGGCCCGATGGGGGGGCACGACTTGCCGATCACCGCGTGTCCGACTTGGCCCAGTTCCTCAAGGCTGGAGACGCGCTGGTTTTCAACGATACCAAGGTCATTCCGGCGCAGCTCGAAGGCCAGCGGATCAGGGAGGGCGGGCATGAACTTCCGGTGTCTGCGACCCTTCACATGCGGGCCGGCCCCGAACGCTGGAAGGCATTTGCCAGACCCGGCAAGCGTATCAAGGTCGGCGACCGTATCGCCTTCGGCCACACCGGAAATGCCTGCCTGCTCGGAACTTTGAACGCAACGGTCGAGGCAAAGGGCGAGGGGGGAGAAATCACCCTGCTGTTCGATCTCACCGGGCCGGCGCTGGACGAAGCGATCATGACCGTAGGGCACATTCCGCTGCCGCCCTATATCGCCGACAAGCGGCCCGAGGACGACCGCGACCGGAAGGACTACCAGACCGTCTATGCCAGGGAAAACGGTGCCGTCGCGGCGCCGACCGCCGGCCTGCATTTTACGCCGGAGCTGTTTGCGACACTCGACGCAGCAGGTATCGAGCGACATTTCGTGACGCTGCATGTCGGCGCCGGTACTTTTCTTCCCGTCAAGGCAGATGATACGGCCGATCATAAAATGCATGAGGAAATCGGTCATGTGAGCGTCGAGACGGCTTCGCTGCTGAACGGCGTCAAGGCGAGGGGCGGCCGGATCGTCTGCGTCGGCACCACCTCGTTGCGCCTCATCGAAAGTGCGGCAACAGAAGATGGCAGCATTCAGCCCTGGAGCGGAGCGACGGATATTTTCATCACGCCCGGTTACCGCTTCAAGGCGGTGGATATGCTGATGACCAACTTCCACCTGCCGAAGTCGACCCTTTTCATGCTGGTATCCGCTTTTTCAGGGCTCGAGACCATGCGCTCGGCCTATACCCACGCAATTCAATCCGGCTATCGCTTCTATTCCTATGGCGACGCAAGCCTTCTTTTCCGGGCCTCAAAATGACCGAGACGTTTCAGTTCAATCTCAAGGCTACCGACGGCGGCGCGCGCCTCGGCGAGATCACCATGCCGCGGGGCGCGATACGGACCCCCGCCTTCATGCCGGTCGGCACCGTCGGTACGGTCAAGGCGATGTATCTGGATCAGGTACGCGATACCGGCGCCGATATCATCCTTGGCAACACCTACCACCTGATGCTGCGGCCGGGCGCTGAACGGGTCGCACGTCTGGGCGGGCTTCACAATCTTATCCGCTGGTCCCACCCGATCCTGACCGATAGCGGCGGATTCCAGGTCATGTCCCTTTCGGGCCTGCGCAAGCTCGATGAGAAGGGTGTTACCTTCAAGAGCCATGTCGACGGCAGCCTGCACCACATGTCTCCGGAGCGTTCGATCGAGATCCAGGGTCTGCTGGGCTCCGACATTCAGATGCAGCTTGACGAATGCGTGGCACTGCCGGCGGAGCCCAAGGAAATCGAAAGGGCTATGGAATTGTCTCTGCGCTGGGCGGAGCGTTGCCGCGTCGCGTTCGGAGACCAGCCGGGCAAGGCGATGTTCGGCATTGTCCAGGGGGGCGATCAGCCGGACCTGCGAATCCGGTCGGCGGAAGGGCTGAAGCAGCTGGATCTCAAGGGATATGCAGTCGGCGGTCTCGCTGTTGGAGAGCCGCAGGATGTGATGCTGAAGATGCTGGAAACCACATTGCCGGTGCTGCCGTCGGAAAAGCCCCGCTACCTGATGGGCGTCGGGACACCGGACGACATCCTGAAGTCCGTGGCACGCGGCATCGACATGTTCGACTGCGTCATGCCGACCCGCTCCGGTCGTCACGGGCTGGCTTTTACGCGGCGCGGCAAGGTCAACATTCGCAATGCCCGTCATGCGGAAGACCTGCGCCCGCTGGATGAGGAATCGAGCTGCCCGGCCGCGCGCGATTATTCTCGCGCCTATCTGCATCATCTCGTCCGTTCCGACGAAGCCCTCGGCGGCATGCTGTTGTCCTGGAACAACCTGCATTACTACCAGGATCTGATGAAAGGCATCCGCCAGTCGATTGCCGAAGGCCGTTTTGCCGATTTTTATGCGGAGACGCAGGAAACCTGGGCCAAGGGCGACCTCGACCCGGTGTAAGGCCGGAAGCGGGAAGGATCAGATGCCCTGGCTTGCGGTATTGCGGATCATCCGCACGCCGTTCACCTTGTAGGAACCGTCGTCCATCAGCCGCATCTCGTAGATCGCGGTCCAGTCCTTCCCTTCCTTGGCGCTGATCATCACCTCCTGCAGTACGACCTCGCCGCCGCCGATCATCTTGGAGCGGCCGAAAGCATAGTTGCCGGCGTCATAGACCGGCTCGTAGGTCTGTCTCACCATATTCAGGAACTGATCCTTGTTCGGATAGAGGCTACGGATGCCGGGCGAGGCGAAAGAATAGGCTTTCTCGGCGTCGTTTTTCTTCAATGCATCGATCTGGTGGGAAATAACGGCCTGCGCCTCCGCAACCGGATCTTCGGCTCTGGGATCGGTGGCGGAAAAGAGGACGAAACTCAGAACGACGGCAAGAAATCGAACGGGCATCGGTTCTCTCCAGGTGAGGGTACAAGAAGCCTAGCGCCTTTCCGTTGAAGGGGAAGATGGCCCATGCAAATTTTTCGGGCCGAGCCTTTGGAGAAGGCAGCCGAAGCCGGATGTTTGGAATGGATCGCGGCTGCAGGCGAGGGCGGTCCTGATCGGCGTCTTTCCGATCTTTCCTCTTCTCTTGCCGACGCAAGGCAGATTTCCGTTATCGGTGCTTGTCGGCTTCCTCCGCCGCTGGCAGGAAGGGCTCGGGATCTGTGATTCGCCCGGACAGCAATTTCATGAAGTTTCTTTTGCCTCCCGCGCTGCTTTATTTCAGCAACGCCATATTGTTCATTTCGCTCTTTACCCGGCTGCCCGCCATCCAGGCTTCGATGGGCATCGACAAGGCCGTTCTGGGATTTGCCTTGTTGAGCGCGCCCGTCGGAACGTTTCTGGCGCTGCCGATCGCCGGGCGCATCACCGATAGATTCACCCCGAGGCTGACCGCGCTCGTGACCTTGCCGCTTTGTGCCTTGCTGACGCCCGCGCTCACAGTTCTGCCGGTCGGCGGTTTCCTTTTGTGTTTCTTTTTCTTTGGTTTCTTCCGCACGATTTTCGACGTGGCAGCCAATATGATTTCGGCGGGCATCGAGCAGCGCAGCGGGACGAAGATATTGGCGCGCTCCCACGGTTTCTGGTCGGTGGGACTTCTGGTCGGCTCCTTGTGCTCAGGCTTCCTGGCCGAGAAGGCGATAACCCCCTTTGTCCAGCAGACGATGGCGGCTGCATTCGTCATCGCAGCCTGTCTGTTGGTATTCGCTATTACGCCAAAAGACGTCGCTCCGGAGATCCAACCGGATCGAAGGCGATCAGCTTACGTACTGCCGGATCGCACTATCCTGCTGATCTGCGTCATGGTGTTCGGTCTCTGCATCGTCGAAGGCGCGATTTACGATTGGGGAATCTTCTTCCTCCGGGAAGAGCTCGGCGCCGATCCGGCGATCGCGGGCGTGCTTTACGCGGCCTTCACGATCGGCATGGGATTGACCCGGCTCTCGGGGGACATGCTGCGGGACAGTTTCGGTCCGATCATCCTGGTGCGGGCTTCGGCCATTTCCGTTGCTGTCGGCATCACGCTGCTGGTGATAGCGCCGGGGCACATATCCGCAGGGGTCGCGCTCTTTCTGATCGGCTGCGGCGTTGCGCTCGCCTTTCCATTGGCCGTCTCGGCCACGATCACGCTCGGCAAGGGCAAGCCGTCGGAAAATCTTGCAGCGCTGTCGCTGACGCTGATGCTCTCGACCATCGGCGTCCCGCCACTTTTGGGGTTCATTGCCGAACATGTCAGTCTTGTCGCGACCTTCCTGGTCCTGTTGCCATGCGTTGTCGTCAGCTTCCTGATGGCGCCGGTTTCGGACGGCCGACGCCCGTCGTGGTTTTCGCAATTCAAATAGGTTGTGGGAAACGCGGGCAGGGCATCGGTGCCCCTAAATTGGCCACAAGAATGGATAATGGGTTGAGCCCGTGGGCCTTAGCCGTTACGACGATGAAATTGATTGCCGAAAGCAGGTGACACTGTGATCGACCCTTATGAGATGCTTGGTGTTTCCCGCGAGGCGGATGGCGCAGCCATCAAATCGGCCTATCGCAGACGTGCGAAAAGCGTCCACCCCGATGCCGGCGGAGACGTCGACGCCTTCAGTAAGCTGACGATGTCCTATGAACTGCTGTCCGACCCGGTCCGTCGCAAGGTTTATGACGATACCGGCTACGATCCGGAACTTGCCGATACCAAGGATCTGCAAGGCCTTGTGATCCTGGAGACGCTGGTCAACGAGATCATTCTGGATGAACGCGAGCCGGGAAGCTTCGATCCGGTCGCTGCCATGCGCCGAAAGCTGACCGACAAGATCGTCAATGCGCGCTTCCATATTCTCGAAATGGAGCGGCATCGGGCGCGGATCCGCAACCATATCGACCGCATCGGCAGGAAGCCGGATTCGGATGTTCTCGGGCGCATGCTGAGATCGCGCTGCGAAGCCATCGACGATGCGATAAGCAAGGCGGAGACCGAGATCGGAAATATCGAGCAGGCCTACGGCATGCTTGATGGATACTCCTACGAGCTTGAGGCGCCGGAGATCAAGACCGCCGCCGAGTAGTGCCGACGAGGCCGGCTTGACATGGCATGTTGCTTCGAGACATAGCTTTAGCTCTTTATTTCTAAAGGATTTTTCATGGCGCTGACCTTACGTGAGGCCGTTCGGGAAGATGCGGCGACGCTTCTCGGTTTCATTCGCGAGTTGGCGATCTACGAAAAGGCCGAACACGAAGTTGCCGCGACCGTCGAAACAATCGAGGGATCGATCTTCGGACCAAACTCGGTGACGCGCGCCTTGATATGTGAACACCACGGCGAACCGGTCGGCATGGCGATCTGGTTCTACAGCTATTCCACCTGGCAGGCCAGGAACGGACTTTACCTCGAGGACCTCTATGTCACGCCGAAGGCCCGCGGACTGGGCGCCGGCAAGGCCATGTTGAAGCGGCTGGCGCAGATCGCGCTGGAGAACGGCTGCGGCCGCTTCGAATGGAGTGTGCTCGATTGGAACGAGCCGGCGATCCGCGTCTACGAAGCGATCGGCGCCGATCCGATGAGCGAATGGATTCGCTACCGGCTGACCGGCGACAGGCTGAAAGCTTTCGCAGACAGCTGAGGAGGAGGCGACCTAGGCAGGGGAAGCCGTCGCCACTCTACTCCAACTCTATATGAAGATCACATAAGATAGATTATGGAACTAGCGGATATCCACAAAACGGACTGTAGCTAGAGATCGACTTCGATTTCGAAAGCCAGGCCGTCATAGGCCGGCTCCACATGCGGCGGCGTTTCGCCCATGACCGTCTCGTAATCCAGAGGAATATGCATGTGGGTCAGGATAGCGTGCTTCGGCGCAAACCGAGCTATCCATTCAAGCGCCTGTTCGATCGAGAGATGGCTTGGGTGATAACGGTATTGCAGTGAATCGATGATCAATACATCGAGGCCACCCAGCTTGCTGACGCTTTCCGCCGGAAAGTCGCTGACATCGCTGCAATAAGCCACGCCGCCGATTCTGAAGCCGAGCGAATTGATGTCGCCGTGGACCTGCATATGCGGCAGGAAGCGGATCGGCCCGCCGGGGCCATCAATGATGATTGGCTCCTCCATGGTCTCGATGAGCACGGGACGGACGATCGGCGGATAACTTCCGCCCGGCGGAGTTTCAAGGCAGTAGCGGAACCCCTGGCGGATACGCTCCATGGTGAACGGGTCGGCATAGATTGGAATGCGGTGCTTCTGAAGGATGAAAAAGCCACGCAGGTCGTCGATGCCGTGCAGGTGATCGGCATGGGCATGGGTGTAGAGAACCGCATCGACGCGCTGCACGCGGTTGGCGATCATCTGCTCCCGGAAGTCGGGCCCGGTATCGACCACCACGACAGTGCTGCCGCCGTCCGGCCCGATCTGTTCGACCATGAAGGCGGCACGGGTGCGCCTGTTCCTCGGATTGCTCGGATCGCAGGCCCCCCAGTCTCCATTCAGCCGTGGAACGCCGGGCGACGACGCGCAGCCTAAGATGGTGAAGCGCCGACGATAGCGAGCCACGGTCAGAGCCTCGGCATCCTGGAGAAGATCCGAAACGCGTTCTCGGTCGTGATCCGCGCGATCTCCTCGTAGCTGACGCCCTTGCACTCGGCCAGAACCTCGGCCGTGTTGACCACGTATGAAGGCTCGTTGCGTTTGCCGCGCCAGCGTTTGGGCGCCAGATAAGGTGCATCGGTCTCGACCAAAAGCCGGTCGAGCGGCACGCTTCTGGCAATCTCCCTCAGATCCTCCGATTTCGGAAAGGTCAGAATGCCGGAAAACGAGACATAACCGCCGAGTTCCACGCCTATGCGGGCGAGTTCGGCACCCGACGAGAAGCAATGCAGGATGAAGGGAAACGTCCCCTTCCCGCTTTCTGTCGTCAGAATTTCGATCATGTCGTCGTCGGCGCTGCGGCTGTGAATGACCAGCGGCAGCCCGGTCTGACGTGCCGCAGCAATATGCCGGATCAAGCCGGTCTTCTGGTCGGCGGGTGTCTGCGTGTCGTAGAAATAGTCGAGGCCGGCTTCGCCGATCGCGACGATTTTTTGGTGGGCATTCGCAAGACGAACCAGGTCCTCCGTCTGAATGTCGAGCTCGTCGCCGGCATTGTTCGGATGGGTTCCGACCGAGCAGAAGACGGAGGGATATCTCTCCGTGATCGCCAAGAGTCCGTCGAGTTTCAGCACCCGAGTCGAGATCGTCACCATCTGCGTTACGCCCGATTCATGGGCGCGCGCGATGATCGCATCGCGTTCTTCTGCAAAATCGGAAAAATCCAGATGGCAGTGAGTATCGATCAGCATGGCAAGCCTTGAGCCTCAGGCAGTCGCTTCCGGAGCTACATAACGCGGAAAGACCGGCGTCGGCGCCTCCAGCTGGGTTCCGGGTTTCAGGCGCCCGGCTTCGCCAAGCGCCGCGAAGCTGCGACCGTCGGCCCCGACAGCGAGCAGATCAAGCAGTCTTGCCGATGATTCCGGCATGAACGGCTGCAACAGGATTGCGATCTGCCGCACTACTTCGGCCGTGACATAAAGCACGGTGCCCATGCGCGCCTGATCCGTCTTTCTGAGGACCCATGGCGCCTGCGCGGCGAAATAGCGGTCGGTTTCAGAGACGACGCCGATGACCGCCGCCAGCGCCCGGTGAATGGCCTGCTTGTCCATATCCGCGCGGCAGGTTTCGAGCAGCGCGTCGGCGGCCGCCATCAACTCCTTGTCGGCATCGGTCAATTCGCCCGGCTCAGGCAATTTGCCGTCGCAATTTTTGACGATCATCGAGAGAGACCGGCTTGCGAGATTGCCAATGCCATTGGCGAGGTCGGCATTGACCCGTGCAGCTATGAGCTGTTCGTTGCAATTGCCGTCATGGCCGAAGGAGATTTCACGGCAAAGATAGTAGCGCACGTAGTCGAGCCCGAACTGTACGATGAGCTCGAACGGATCCACGACATTGCCGAGGGATTTCGACATCTTCTCGCCGTTGTTCAAAACGAAGCCGTGCGCGAAGACGCGCTTGGGCAGCGGCAGCCGCGCCGACATGAGGAACGCAGGCCAATAGACGGCGTGGAAGCGGATGATGTCCTTGCCGATGATGTGTACGTCTGCCGGCCAGTACTTTGCACGGGGATCGCTGGTATCATCCAGATAGCCGGTTGCGGTGAGGTAGTTGGTAAGCGCGTCGACCCAGACATACATCACATGCGCCGGATCGTTCGGTACCTTGATACCCCAGTCAAAGGTGGTGCGGGAAACCGAAAGGTCCTTGAGGCCGGATTTCACGAAGGAAATCACTTCGTTGCGGCGCTCGTTGGGACCGATGAAATCGGGATTTTCCTCATAGTGCTTCAGAAGCTTGTCGCCATAGGCCGAGAGCTTGAAGAAATAGCTCGACTCCTCGACCCATTCGACGGGCGTCCCTTGAGGCCCATAGCGCACACCGTCGCGGACTTCGGTCTCGCTCTCGGCGTAGTAGGCTTCGTCGCGCACCGAATACCAGCCGGCATAGGTGTCCTTGTAGATATCGCCGTTTTCCGCCATCCGGTTCCAGATATCTTTCGACGCCTCGTGATGACGCGGTTCGGTGGTGCGGATGAAGTCGTCGTTGGACGCGTTCAGCAGCTTCCCCATCTGACGGAATTCGCTGGAATTGCGCTCCGCCAACGCTTCCGGGGTGACGCCCTCGGCGCGCGCGGTCTGCTGCATCTTCTGGCCGTGCTCGTCCGTGCCGGTGAGAAAGAAGACATCCTTTCCATCGAGGCGCTGGAAACGCGCCATGGCATCGGTCGCAATCAATTCGTAGGCATGCCCGATATGCGGCTTGCCGTTCGGATAGGAGATCGCGGTGGTGATGTAATAAGGCGTCTTGTCGGACATGAGGCACTCGGACACTTTGAAAAAGAGTTGATGCCGCTCTTAGCGTATGTTTTGCGGATGCGAAACACAAAGTTCCTTGCGGGGTTCCCGCCCCTCATCGCCGTGCTACTGCCGCGCAGCGTCGAGGATGGAAAGAATGGTCTGCTTCCGGTCGAGATTGTAGGCCTGCGCGATGGTGATCTTTTCGCCGATGTCGCTGACGAGTTTGGCCTGCCGATCGGCGGTCGTGAGGTCTCCGGCTAGCGCCGCATTGCGGGCCTGCGCGATAAGATGGTCGCTGAGATGCTCCAGGAAAAAGCCGAAGATCACCTCGCTCTCCTTGCCGGACAGGACATCCGCCAGCCGATGCATCGCCTTGCGGGCCGTCGGGCCTTCAGCAGCGATCACCTCGTCGAACGCAGCGATGATTTCAGTGCCGCCATAGTTCAGGAGCTTCAAAGCCTGCGCAACGCTGCCCTTCGACAGCGACAACACCGTCTCTTCGGTCTTGCCCCCATCCAGCGGCATACCGAGGCCCGCCAGCGCCTGCGAAAGATCGCCGTCACCCAAAGGTGACAGCCTCAAAGGCTGGCATCGGGAGCGGATCGTCGGCAGCAGCTTTCCGGGCGCATGGGAAAGCACCAGGAAAAGAGCCCGTCGGGGTGGCTCCTCCAGGATCTTGAGGATCGCGTTTGCCGCATTGCGGTTGAGATCGTCGGCCGGGTCGATGATGACGATCCGCCAATTGCCGGTGCCGGATGTCTGCGAAAAAAAGTGTCCCGCCCTTCGAACCTCGTCGACGGTGATCGCCGTCTTCGCCTTGCCGGTCTTCTCGTCGACGGGACGCGTCAAATGCAAGAGATTGTGCGAGGCGCCGGAGGCGATCTGGCGGCTTACTGGCGAATCTATATCCGGATCGGCGATATGGCCGGGCGCCGTCGCAGGATCGGGATGGGCGAGCACATGGTTGGCGAAGCGGAAGGCTAACGTAGCCTTGCCGATCCCTTCCGGTCCTTCGATCAGGATTGCATGGTGAGCCTTGCCGGATTGATAGCTGCGCGCCAGAAAATCCTCGGCCGCGCGATGTCCGTAAAGATGCGGATTGCGCGCCGGCGGCAATGCGCCGTCGAGAATGCCGACTGATTCTTCGCTCATCCGACCGATTCCGCGCTGCTGGAATGGGTAAAGCCGAGTTCGCGCGCCAACGGTTCCACCACCGCAAAAATCTCGTCGGCGATCTCTTCTTCAGAACGCTCGGCATTCACCACGTGACAGCGTTCAGGTTCTGCTTCGGCGATCTCGAGATAGGCCGCCCGTCGCTTCTCGTGCGTTTCTATCTCTTCACGCTCGAAGCGATCGGGAGCGTTGCCGGCGCCGCGCTTGCGGGCGCGCTTCAATCCGATTTCCGCCGGCAGGTCGAGAATTAACGTGCAATCGGGCACGACTCCATCGATCGCGATCCGCTGCAACCTCTCGATGAAATCCCATTCGAGGTTGCCGGTCACACCCTGATAGACCCGGGAAGAATCGATGAAGCGGTCGCAGAGCACGACGGCGCCGCTTTCCAGAGCCGGCCGGATGACTTCTTCCACATGGTCATTCCGCGCCGCAGCAAAGAGGATTGCCTCCATGCGCACGCCGAATTCCTCCGCGGCGCCCGACAGGAGCACATGCCGCACGGCTTCGGCGCCCGGTGACCCCCCAGGCTCGCGGGTTACCAACACGTCATGGCCGCGGCGGCGCAGCTGATCGGCGAGCCGGCGAATCTGGGTGGATTTGCCAGCCCCCTCACCGCCTTCGAAAGTCACGAACAATCCCGAATGTTCTGCCACGCGTATTTCCGCACTCATCTTCTTGGAGACTTATAGACCAAATGGGTGCGCCGCGAAATAAGCGTCTCTGTCAAAGCCAGAAGAACATCAGTTCGAGCAGCGCATCCGTCGCCCTGCTCGTCAGCGTTCCCGTTCCGACAGATTGAGCGGTCATGAGCGGCACCTCCCGCACGACCCGGTCACCTGCGGAGATCCTCAGGACACCGACCTCCTGACCCTCGGTGACTGGAGCTCGCAGCGGCCATTTGTAGACAATACGACCCGAAAGCCTCTCGGGATTGCTCGTCGCCAGATAGATGTCGACCGGCTCTTTGGCGATAAGATCGACATATCGCGACGTTCCGCCATAGACGCTTATCTGGCCGATCACCTCGCCTTGTTTGAAAAGGACTTTCGTCTCAAAAGAAGAAAGGCCCCATTCAAGAACCCGTCGGGCCTCCTCGAGCCGTTCCTTGTCGCTCGCAAGCCCGCCTATGGCCAGGAAAAGCCGCGTCCCGTCCCGTTGTACCGACGCGACCAGCGCATAGCCAAAGCCTTCCGCGAAACCGGCGCCAAGGCCATCGACGCCGATGTTCAATCCCAAAAGGGGATTCTTGTTGCGCTGGAAGATCTTGTTCCACTCGAAATCGGGATGCGAATAAAGCGGGTAGAACTCCGGGTAGCTGCGGTAGATATGCCGGGAGAGTTCAACGAGATCGCGGGCCGTCGTGCGGTTTTCCACGCCCGGGAGGCCGGTGGAGTTGCCGAAAACGGAACGGGTGAGGCCGAGGTCCCTCGCCCGGGCGGTCATGCGGGCGGCAAACTCGCCTTCTGAACGGGAAAGACCTTCGGCGAGGATGATGCAGGCGTCGTTGGCGTTCTGCACGATGACGCCCCTGATAAGGGCGTTGACGGGCACCTGCGACTTCAAAGCGGCGAACATCGTGGTTGTGCCCGATGGTGCGCCGCCGGTGCGCCAGGCGTATTCGCTCACCGGATAGATGCTGTCGAGACCGACGTCTCCCCGCTTTATGGCGCTGAAGACGACCTCCATGGTCATCAGTTTCGCGAGCGATGCCGGCGGGAAGCCCTGGTTTTCGTTGGAAGCAAGCAGGACCGTTCCGGTTTTCGCCTCCACCATGTATATCTGCTTGGCTTTGGTGACGAAGGCAGGCGCGGGCTCCTGTGCGCTTGCCGCCCCTGCAAGAGGGAGACCGCCAAGGAGGATAAGGACTAGAAGGATCAGCCGCCGCATCATTACCCCGTAGCTCGTTTCACCTATGCCTATCAGCGCCCTTCATGAGGGGCAATCGGCTAGGATTTCAACGCACGGGCTTTTGAGCGGGCCTTGCAGATTCCAGGACGACATTGCCGAACATCACCTGCGGCGTTTTCGCCTGCGGTTCGGCTATGTATGCGGCTGCAACCGTTGCCGTCTGCGGCCTCGCGCCATAGCTGACCGGACGCTCGGCAGGAAGCGGTCCGATCTGCGGCAACGCGGCGAACTGGTCGAATACCTGGAATGCCTGTGGAGCGGCGGATACGGGAGCCGGACCGCTCGGCGTGCGTCCGGCAAGCGCAATGGGCGCGGGCATCGCCGAGCCGTAGCTTTGAAGCTGCTCGCGGAGTGGCTGATTCGATGCGACCATGACGCCCGTTGCGATCTGCCCCTCAGGCCGGATCGACGGCAGGCGGTCGCCCTTGCGGACGTACGAGGCCATCAGGAATGGCATGTCCTGGCCGTCCATGCGGGCTCGGCCGACATATTGCACATTGACCTTCGCGGTGCCGGTCCGCTTCATATCGAGGAGTTCGGCTGTCTTGCCCGAGACGTCGATGATACGACCCGGATGGTAGGGCCCACGGTCATTCACCCGCACGATCACCGAAGACCCGGTGTCGACATTCGTCACGCGAGCATAGCTCGGCAGCGGGAAGGTCGGATGCGCTGCCGACAGATGGGCGCTGTCATAAACTTCACCATTGGCGGTCAGGCGTCCGTGAAAGGCCGACCCGTACCAAGAAGCAAGACCGCTTTTGCGGTAGTTCGGATCTTCCTTGGGAACGTAAGTCTGACCCTTTACCTGATAGGGCTGTCCCACCATGAAGCGGCCGCCGCCCTTCGGCACGGGTCTGCCGTCGGAAACCACCCTGGGGCTCGCCTTGACGCCGTATTCTTTTTCCGAAAAATATTCTTTGCTGCGGGGCTTCTTCTTTGGCGCCTCAGTCGTGGCACAAGAAGCCACACCGACGCAGACCATCGTTATCCCGAGCCATTTCGCACCCAGCGAAAGCTTGCCGCCACTCAAACCCAAACCCGTCCGTCCCATGCCGCCTTCACCGTCTCAGGCAGGTAAAGGCCCTCGCGACCACCCCTGCCCTTGCCGGCCAATGAACCGGTTCGGGACATACCCCTATGTCCGCGAACCAATGGTGTTCCAGTTTTGCTGGCAACGTGGCGAAAATGCGAACGAAAACTGTGGAGTAGTTAAAATTCTACGCAGTATGCTTAATGGAGGGTTACGGGGCCTAGCGGTCTGGCGGACCGAGAATCTAGCTGAACACCTAAAGAGCAAGATCCAAGCCTTGCAGTCCTTATCAGAAGTCGGATATCCAACTGCTGCCAGTCATTCGTAGGCTGAATGCGCGGCCGGCCCATGTTGATCGCCGCCAGTACGACAAAAAGCTTTAGAGGTCTGTTCGGGCGCTCGCCGGACTGGCGTATAATCGGGAGTAAACATCCTAAGCGAATCTGGGCAGATCGATGACAAATCTGTCCACTAAACGCAACGTCCCAGCCAAGCGTACATCGCGGCGAGGCCAAAAAACCTACCACGAAAATATAGTGTTGTACTGGGTGAAAGCTTTTCTTAAATATCGCCTTCGATAACTGTGCGGTTCGCAGCGGTTCTGAGAGCCGCGGCCTTCGAACGGGGAAAACAGATGACGGGTAGCTTCACTTCAACCAAAATCCAATCACCCTCAGGTAACACTCTGGTTGATGGCGTTTTGAGCGGCGGTGCGTGGGCCGGAACGGTGACCTATGCCTTTCCCACAAGCTCTGCAAGCTATAGCTACACAGGAGAGCCTTTCACCTTCGGCGCGATTTCCTCGGCTCAGCAGGCGTCAGCACTCTTCGCGCTCGAAGTCTCCTACGGCCGCGCGGCCAATGACGGCTTCTCGGTGGAAGGGTTCACCAACCTTACCATTTCTGCTGGATCGGCAACGACCGCTACACTTCGTTTCGCCGAATCGGCAGCGCCATCAACGGCCTGGGCATATTTACCGGGCGAGTATACGCAAGCAGGCGATGTCTGGTTCGGACGAGGGTACGACTATCGCAGCCCTGTCGCGGGTAACTACGAGTGGCACACAATGTTGCACGAGATCGGCCACGCCCTCGGACTTAAGCATGGCCACGAAAGCGAAGGAGGATTCGATCCCCTTCCCACCGAATATGATAGCATTGAGTACTCGATCATGACCTATCGGGGATATATCGGCAGTGGGCTTGATGGGTATCGCTACGGAATAACTGATGCCCCTCAGTCCTACATGATCGCCGATATCGCGGGTCTGCAGGAGATGTATGGTGCAGACTACACGACGAACAGCGGAAATACTGTATATAAATGGCAACCTGGCTCAGGTGTGACGCTTGTCGACGGCCGGGTAGGCATAGCGCCTATGGGAAAAGAGATCTTCGCGACGATCTGGGACGGAGGCGGGTTTGATACGTTCGATCTCACCGCCTACTCGACAACCCTGAAGATTGATCTTCGGCCCGGCATGGCTTCCCTCTTCAGTGGGGTTCAGGCAGCATATCTTGGTGGCGGTCCAAATAACGGCTATGCGCAGGGTAACATCTACAATGCGCTGCTGTACAAGGGAAACGCGGCCTCGCTCATTGAGAACGTGAAAGGGGGTAGCGCTTCCGACTCCATCATTGGTAACCAGGTGAACAACGCCCTTTGGGGGTACTCGGGGCACGATATCCTAAACGGCGATGCCGGCAACGATACGCTCACAGGTGGGCTTGGGGCCGACCGTCTGTACGGCGGGACTGGCTCGGACACGGCGTCCTATGCCGGAGCCAACGCCGGCGTCATTGCCAGTCTTGCGACCCCAACCTCAAACAGCGGCGAAGCGTTGGGCGACCGCTATTCCTCAATCGAGAACCTGGAGGGATCCTCGTACGGCGACGAGCTCTATGGCGACGGAGGCGCCAACCGTTTGAATGGCGAGGCTGGCAACGATATCTTGAGTGGCGATGCCGGTAACGATCTTTTTTATGGCGGCGCTGGGGCCGATAGATTTTACGGTGGAACCGGATCAGATACGACAGATTACGCGACCGCAAAAGTGGGAGTATGGGCAAGTTTGGTATCGCCCAACATCAATACTTATGATGCCGCTGGGGATCGTTATTCGTCCATTGAGAACCTGGCCGGTAGCAAGTACAATGACCGGTTATACGGCGACGCTGGAGCTAACATATTGTCCGGCGGGGTTGGGCACGACATGCTCGTAGGCGGGGCGGGAGCTGATCGACTGATCGGCAGCGATGGAAATGACAAGCTGTACGGCCAGTCCGGAAATGATCTGATGGCGGGCGGCTTGGGTAGCGACGCATTCTATTTCGATCTCGGCTTCGGAAAGGACCTGATAGGGGACTTTTCCACCGTCGGCGGCGACGTCATACAGTTCGCGGTCGCCGTTTTCTCTAACTTTGCTGAATTGATCGACGCGGCGATCCAGCAAGGACGGGATACGCTTATCGCCGGCGACGCTAATAACGTGCTGACCTTGAAAAATGTTTCGTTGACGAGCTTTCAAAGCGATGACTTCCTCTTTGCATAAGCGCCGCTACAAGACGAAGCTTGAGGTGCCACCCGTTGTACCGAACGCAGTATTTATTCCGCGACAGTCCGCAATAACGGTTTAAACCGTCTATTGCTCTTTTGCGGTAGAGTTTACCTTCGACGAGGCTGTATAAGTGATCGGTTGATACTCGTAGTGTTAGCTTGCGCGACACTGTGTAGTGGCAACAGTCATGACAACGACGTGAACCATAGAAGGAAAACATCCTTAAGGTATAGGATCAATGTTCGTTGGAGAACGCCTACTTGCGATAGAATTTTCGATCGTTATCGGCGTTCTCAAGGCGCGTATGTCTCCGAACGGCCGCCGAGCAAGTTGACGCTGCGATCAAAGCTGCTAAAAAGCCAGCCGTCGAGTGATTAGGGTAGCAAATCGGTAGCATACGCCGATTTCGAAAAATCAACCATCTGGTGATTGTTCATCCTTTTCAATTAGATGGAAGAGTGTCCGAGTGGTTTAAGGAACCGGTCTTGAAAACCGGCGTGCGGGAAACCGTACCGTGGGTTCGAATCCCACCTCTTCCGCCATTTCATGCATGGTGATGTCCCGTGTCCAGTTCGGCGCAAGCCACGATTTCTATCGTCTCCCTAACCGGAATGATGCCGGCCGCAATTTGGGGACAATGACATGTCGAACGATACCACTTCCTTTACCCAGCCCTCCGAACAGTCGATCGCGCTGTTCCTGCAGGACAACGACGCCGACCAGTTGACCGATATCCTGGTCGAGGCGCTCTACGAAGCATTCCGCACGCTCGAAGACGAAATCCGCCTCGACACCGTCCACTGATCGTTGCCCGTCAGGCGCCGCCGGATTGAAGCGCCTGTTCGTAATAAACTTTGAGTGCCGGAATATCGCGCGCCAGGTTCGGCGCCAGCCGCTGCTGGCTGCCAACATCCCGGCGATAATGTGCTTCCAGGAATTGACGATGTGCCGCGAGCGCGTCTTCGGCGCATTTGCGCGTGACGGTGAAGACAGGTGATTCTTCTGTCTTGCCCTTGACCGTGATCCGGTCGAGTTCCAGCACGGCAAAGGCATCGCTCACCGAGCGCGCTGTCCCCTCGCCGAGCAGCAGCGGTACGCCATAGGCTTTCGATGCTCCCTCGAGCCTCGCCGCCAGATTGACCGCGTCACCCAGAGCCGAATAGTCGAAACGGCTGGTGGAGCCCATATTTCCGACGACGCATTCGCCCGTATTGATGCCTATGCCGATCCTGAGGGCATAATGGGTTCTGCCGGTGATGTCGGCCTCGGCCTTGAGATCCGCGTTCAGCACCTCGATGGCCTCGAGCATATCGAGTGCCGCAGAAACCGCATGCACCGCATGGGCGGGATCGTCCAGCGGAGCGTTCCAGAAAGCCATGAGGCAATCGCCGATATATTTGTCGATCGTTCCGGAATGCGACAGGACGATCTCGGAGAGCGGTGTCAGAAGCCGATTGATCAGCGCCGTCAGTTGCTGCGGATCGTTCTTCAGCTGCTCCGAAATCGTGGTGAAGCCGCGCACGTCGCAGAAGAGAATGGAAAGCTCCCGCTTTTCGCCGCCGAGCTTCAGCTTGGATGGATCGCGGGCAAGCTGATCGACCAGCGCCGGCGCCAGGTATTGCGAAAAGGCGCGCGTGATCTGCCGGCGGTTTTTCCGCTCCTGGGCGTAGTCAAGCGTAGCCTGCGCTGCCGCGATACCGATGAAGGCGAGCGAAGGCGCCAAGGGAGGGACAAACACCCGGCCGAAGCGCAGCACCAGATAGCTGACTGCGAAGAGGACAATGATCGCGGCGGCGCCGACCGCGACGGTGCGCCAGCCGGTCCCGTTCCACACCAGCGCGACTGCCGACAATACTGAGAGCAAAAGAAGCCCCAGCTTTACCGGCTCCCCGGCCTCTTCGATCCAGTTCCTGAGCCGCAGGTTGTCGAAAATGGTCGCCTGTATCTCCGCACCCGCAGTCAGCCTGCCGGTGTGAACGGTATAGGATGTCGCAAAGGCATCGGCTCCGCCGTTTTCGATGGAAGGCGCGTTCTGCAGGCTGAGCCCCACGATGACCGTGCGATCCCTGAAGATCCCCGCGGGCAGAAAATTTTGCGGATCGAGCGCCTGATAGTAGGAGACGGTCGGATAGGTCCTTTGGCCTCCGAATGTCTGGATCAAACCGGTCCGTTCCGGCAGCGCTACGTCCGCCCCGGCGGCGGTCGCAACCATCGCCGCAAAGCCGTCGTCATAGCGGGGCATTTCGCGCAGGACGCCATCGCGATGCAGCCCGACCGAGGCGATGCCCGTCAGTGCCAATTTTTCGGAAAACATCTGCAGCGGCAGGACGCGAATGAACTGGTCGGCCTGGTCCGACGTCACCAGCGTCTCGTCGCCGGCAAGGACCACATCCGGACCGAGCGCCGCAGCGAGCGCCTCGTCCTCTTCCGGCGTCGAGGGCTCGGAAAAAATGATGTCCAGGCCGATCACCTTCGCGCCTGCGGCACGAAGAGCCGAAATCAACTTGGCGTGCTGGCTGCGTGGCCAGGGCCACTGCACGTTGATCTCTGCAAACGACGGCTCGTCGATCGCAACGATGATCGGTCCTTCCTCCGGCAACGGTGGAGCGCCGATGGTGGAGAGATAGTCGAAAGCGCGGTAGTCGATCAGCGGCCATCCCGGAAGCCGGCTAAATAAAGCGACTGCGGCTAGAACGAAAACCGCGACGATCACGACCCGCGCGGGTCGTGACGAAAAGAAACGCGGTGCCGAACGTGATGGAAGACGCCGACGGGCCATCAGAAGCGAACTTTAAGCGTGCCCTTGAAGACTCGGCCCCAGCCGGGCAAGCCGGCGTTCAGCTCGATCTCTTCATCGAGCAGATTGTAGGCTGCCAGCTCCAGCTCGAACAGCTTGTCGAAGGGCTCCCAGACAAGGTTGGCATCGAGTGTCCAATAATCGTCGAGGTTGGTGCCGCCTTCATTGACGCGTTGCCCGACGTAATTCGCGGCGATGGTCGCTTTGACATTGGCCTCATTGACCCAGGTCAGTGCTACCTGCCCGGCCCATTCAGGAATATAGGGAAGCGAATTGCCGAAGCTCGCGGACGCAGGATCTTCGTCTTCGGAAGCGGTGTAGGCCACGGTTGAAGACAAGCCGAAACCATGGCCCAGCAGGAGGTTGGCGCTGGCGCTAGCCCGGTCGATCCGGCCTTCGGACGTGGTGAAGGGAATGGCGGACAAGGGAATTGTTATTTGCGGATCTTTGATGTCCTGATGTTGGAATTCGACAGCGGTGAAGAAATCAGGCGTCCACTCAGCATCCCACCGCATCGCGAGGGTGTCTGTGTATCCTTCCGTTTCAGTGGATATCTGGTTCGGCTGCAGACCGACAATGCCAATAGGCGAGAGGGTTGGCGTGGAGATATCGACGCTATTTCGAATAAATCCGGCCCTCAGCCATTGGCCCTCTGTCGGCGACCAAGCAAGTCCCACCCGCGGGTCAAGGCGTAGGATATTCGTCTCATCTCCCGAAAGCATTGTACCGAAAAGAGCGTACTCCGCCTTGATATTGGGGTTAATCTCGTGAAGCAGATCGACGTAGGTTCGGCCGATCCCGATGCTACTGGATGAGGAAAGAGTCGCGACAGTAGTTGGAAACGTCGTGAAATTTTCCATCCGCTGAAAAACATTGTCGTGGAGCCAGCCACCCTCGATGCCGTAACGCCACACGAAATCACCCATAGCTACTGTATGGTTCAACGCACCGATATATGATTCTTGCTCGAAGTCGCTTTGCATGGTGTCGATCGCTAAAGGTATCCCGAAGAAATCCAGGACCCTACTCATATCGCTCTGGCTATCAAGCCGATTGAACAGCAGAGCAGTGTTCACGACATTCTGATGTCCGATCGTATGGCTCCAACCGATTCCGCCATTCGTTACCGTGTTAGACTGCGACTGCTGAAGTGTAACGGGAAGCAGGAATGGCCCTGGAATCCCCAAAAGCGGTGCTACGTCGACCTCATTTTGTACCTCAAAATTGAAGTCGCTTTTTGCCTGATTGAAGTAGAATACGATCCGGTCATATGGTGTCGGGTTGGCTGTCAGATAACCGTTGCCGCCGAGGACTTTGTTTTCAGTAACGAGATCGCTCAACGCCACTACGTCACGGCTTTCCGGGACCGTTTCCCATTTCAGGTTTCCATAGAAACTGATCGGGAACGGCAGGTTGCTATAACCTCGCACTTCGCCCTCGGCGACATACCCCATCTCCCCGCTCGTCTCCGTAACCCCTCCCCCGAGCGAGGTTTCGAAAAATGGTCGCCGGAAGAAGTTCGCCGAACGCGAGCGACCCGATATCATGTGAGGTTCGAGCATCAGCGCTTGCAGAAAGCCTGAAAATGACTGCCCGTTCGCGCTGTTGTTGAAGATATCCGTGCCAGGAGAATAGTCGTTGGCGAATATGTCGGCGCTGCCGCGAATGCTCTGGTCAAGATATGCCGTGCCGGCGAAGGGATCGAATACTGCATCGCTATAGTATTCCGCCCAGGAATTCATCCCCTGGAAACGAAAGGCGTCGTTAAGCGTCGAGCCGGCAGCCTGATTTGCTCCCAGCGAGCTGTAGTGACCACCGCGTGCGCGGGAGCGCTTTACATAGTCCTGCGCGTGCCGGATTGCCCCTTCCGAGTCGTAGCTGTCGATCGCCAAAGCAGTACGAAAGGCCGAGACCGCAGGGCTGTTGTTGTCCAATCGGTCGGCATTGTCCAGTGCCTGACCGGCTGCTACCCGATCTCCCTTTTCGTAATGGGCGGCTGCGAGCATAGTCTGGCCGGCGGAATACGCCGGGTTGGCGACGGTGCCGCCGAGCATGTCTTCCAGGCCGGCATCGAGGTTGCCGGTCTGCAGGTTGTAACGGCCACGGTCCACGAGTGCGAGATCGAAGCTAGGGTCAACCTCCAGAGCCTTATCTATGAGCGCCTTGGCTTCCTTGACGCGATATTGGCTAAGATAGTGGTTGGCGAGATTTGAATATGCAATCGGATCATGGGGATCCAGCGCTATGGATTTTTTGAAAGCAGCTTCCGCCGACCTGTCGTCTCCGCGTGCTGACTGTATGTTTCCCAGTGCATTCCAGAAACCGGTTGAGCCAGGCGCTGTCTTCAGCGCGGCCTGAATATCTGCGAGAGCGCCCTCAAGATTACCTTCGAAATCGGAGCGATAGTTGGCGCGTGCTTCAAGAGCGGTCGGCTCGGCGGGATCAAGCGTCAGCGCGCGCCCGATCGCCTCCTGAACCTGCGCGCGGTCGTTCAACAGGATTGCAAGTTGCGCACGATAGGCCGGCAACGTCGGGTCATTCGGGAATTGTCGTTCGGCGTCTCGAATGACTTTGATCGCCGCGGGAATGTCTTCCAGAAACCCTGCGGCATAAGCCTTCAGAAGTGCCGCATATGAGTTGTTGACGGTCGTCGGGGGCCGTTCCACCCGCTCAGGCTTGGCAAGGGATCTCGCGTAATAGCTTCCATAAGAGGCGACGTTGCCCCGTTTTGCATCAAGACGCGGCGAAGCGCTTGCAAAAAGCGTGGCAGCCTCGTCGTATCGTCTTTCGGCGGCGGCGAAGATCCCCCTCATCAATTCAAGGCGGCCGCGTTCGGCGCTCGACAGCGTCCGGCCGTTCAACAGCGCGAGGGTTGCCTGCGCCTGCGCGTGGCCTTCAAGCGAGGTTTGGACCTCGGCCAATGTAAGAATGTCTTCCGTCTTCCGCCGGGAAGCAGGAATGGCGGCAATGCGATCGGCCTGACGGCGCATCTCGGCAACCGGTAGCGGCGAAGCCGGCATGAAATTGAAGGCATTTCTCGGGGCCAGATAATAAAGCATCTGCTCCCGATCGTCGGATTCGACGATAACGATCTTCCGCGGCGCCTGCCCGATCGAGGCCACGGCGCCCTCGCCCTGCTGCACATCGACACTGCCCTGCGGATTGCTGAGCTGCACCAGGCCTTCGAGCACCTGCAGCGAAGTCTGGCTGCCCTTGACGGTCATCGTCCAGTCGGTGCCGCGGATGGCTGCCGCGGCGGCGGGTGTCTCGACCCGTACTCCCGGCCCGCCGCGTTCGGCGCGCGCCCAGATGGTCCCCGACTGCAGCTCCAGAATGGTGTCGGCGCTCGTCCCGGCGGTCAGCTGCTTGACGACCAGCGACGAGTTGCGGCCGAGGCGCACCTGGGTCCGGTCGGAAAAGACGATCGCGAGCTGGCCGGTCGCATTGGTACGCAGGATATCGCCCGTCAGCAGGTCCTGCTTGAGATCGACGACCTGCCAGTTGGATAGGTCGATGAAACGGACTTCCTCGCCTGCTTTGCGGGCTATCACTGCTCCGGCTGCGGGCGCCGAGCGCGCAACAGGCTCCGCCGATGCGGGAGCCGTTATCGCACCCGCAAGTATAGGCAGCGCAATGGCTGCAATATAAAGTCGATTGAAATCCCCCACCATGCCTCACCAGTGCTAAGAAATATGGCGGGAGTCAAGACAGAGGCATCGTCACCGGATTGCTTTCCCGGCAAAGTGTATTAACAGGGAAACAGTTTTAGGCGGGGACGATCGACTTGAGTGACTTCGACAGCGCACCGACAGAGATGCTTGAAATGCCTATGGCGACAGGTGAGGTCACCGAGGAATATTTCAATCACGTCCGCAAGATAAATGACGTCTATTACGACCAGATCAAGATATCCGACCAGAAGGCGGCCTATATATTTACCTTCATGCTGGCGTTCCTCGTTTCGTCTACCGAAGGGCGGAACGTTTTTAATTGGGCACGTTATACAAAAGGCGACTTGCCTGAAATTACTCTGTCAGCCGCGCTGGCGCTTGCATCCGTCTTCTCGATCCTCTCGGCAATTCTCGTGGTGCTTCCGCGCCGCATCGAAAAATCCACTTCGCTTTTCTGGGGTACGTGGCCGAACCATCGGCCGCTTTTTGAGCAGGCGGCACAACGCAGCGATGTCAGCTATCTCTTCAACGAATACCTGGACAATGCCGATGTGCTGTCGCTGATCGCCAGGCAGAAATACAAGTTTGTGTCCTATGCCTTCCGCGGGCTGGTGTTCACAGTCCTTGCCTATGTGCTGCTGCTGCTGGTCAGCCAGAACGCGAGTTGACTTCCGCAGTGGCTACCGTGGAAGCGTCAATTTCGGTGAACACGCTTGTCTTTCTGCGTCGGGCATGGTTGCCGTGAGCATCTCGACCCTTCACGGATTCGCCACATGCCATCAACTGCAGTTCCCTTGGCCACAATCGGCTTCTTGATCCTCTCCAACGTCTTCATGACATTCGCCTGGTACGGCCACCTCAAATTCGAGAACAGGCCGCTTTATCTGGTGATCCTTGTGAGCTGGGGGATCGCATTCTTCGAATATTGCGCCCAGGTGCCGGCAAACAGGATCGGCTACGGCTATTTCAATGCCGCCCAACTCAAGACGATCCAGGAAGTCATCACGCTTTCCGTCTTCGTGGTTTTTTCGGTTTTCTATCTGGGCGAGCCTATCCACTGGAAGCAGATCCTTGGTTTCTGCTTTATCGCTCTCGGCGCCTTCTTCATCTTTACAAAATAGTCGCCCCGGAACTCTCGCCCCGACCGGACGTTGGGTCACGGTGATTTCAGGTGGTGCGATGAGAAAACATTTGGGCGACATCCGGATCGGCATTTCAGGCTGGACCTACAAGCCTTGGCGCGGCGTCTTTTATCCGGAAGGGCTGCCGCAGAAGCAGGACCTGAGTTATGCGGCGGAGCATTTCCGCTCGATCGAAATCAACGGCACCTTTTACGGCCTGCAGCGTCCGAGCAGCTTTGCCGCATGGTATGATGCAACGCCTGATGATTTCGTCTTCGCCGTCAAAGGCTCGCGTTACATCACGCATATGCGGCGCCTCAAGGATATCGAGATCCCCTTGGCCAATTTCCTGGCCTCCGGCGTCCTTCGGCTCGGAAAGAAACTCGGCCCGACCCTCTGGCAGTTTCCGCCGCGGATGAAATTCGATGCCGAGCGCTTCGAGGCTTTCTTCAAACTGCTTCCCAAAGATACCGAGGAAGCCCGCGATCTGGCCGGGCGGCATGATGCTCGCCTCGATGACCGAGCCTATGTTGAGGCCGATGAGAGGCGGCCGATGCGTCACGCCGTGGAAATCCGCCACGACAGCTTTCGCTCGCCTGATTTCATCGATCTCCTGCGCCGCTACCGGATCGGTCTGGTTGTGGCCGACACGGTGGATTGGCCGCTCCTGATGGATCTGACGGCCGATTTCGTCTATTGCCGCCTGCACGGCTCCGAACAGCTTTATGTCAGCGGTTATGACGACGCGGCGCTTGATCATTGGGCCCATCTGATCGCCGAATGGGTGAAGGGCCGTGATCCGAAAGAGGCTCCACGTGTCTCTCCGCCATCGCCCTCCCGTACACACGGCCGCGACGTCTATGTCTACTTCGACAATGATGTGAAGGTTCGGGCGCCGCGGGATGCCGAATCTCTTGCCAACCGCCTGAATGCGGGTGCCGCGGTCTCCCGCCCGAAGGGCTTTAAGCGCGCTTGAGCACAGGCTGCTCGCTTTTCGATCTCCATGCCTTCATTTCCGTCTCGGTTTGATTTAGAGACAGTCCTTCAAACCGCCTGACAAGGCGGCCTGACTGTTCACAAGGTATGTCGATCAATGCTTGATTCCCTCAGAAACGCCGCCCGCTCGTGGGTTGCCAAAGCTCTCCTCCTGCTACTGGTTGTTTCCTTCGGCGTATGGGGTGTCTCCAGTTCCCTTTTGACGACCAGCAGCAACACCGTGATGACGGTTGGGGATCAGCAAATCTCGACTGAGGAATTCCGTCTCGCCTATCAGCGCCAGCTCGCCAATCTGAGCCGGCAGTTCGGCACGCAGCTTACCCCCGAGCAGGCCCGCGCGTTTGGCGTCGAGAACGATGTTTTTGCCCAGCTTGCCGCCGGTGCTGCTCTCGACCAGCTTTCGGACGACATGAATCTCGGCCTCTCCGAAGATCGTCTCGCCACTTTGATCTCCGAGGACCCGGCCTTTAGGAGCGTCAACGGCCAGTTCGACCGCAACCTCTTCGCCTCGCGCCTGCGCAATGCCGGCCTCCGCGAGGACGACTATATCAAGGAGCGCAGCAAGGTCGCCGTGCGCAGCCAGGTGGTCGAGGCTGTTTCGGATGGGTTCAAGCCGCCGCAGGTTCTTGTCGACGCGCTCAAGCACTACCGCGACGAGACCCGGTCGGTCGACTATCTCCTGCTTTCCAATGCCAATATCGATCCGGTCAAGGCGCCGGCCGAAGATGTGCTTGCGGCATGGTTCGAAGGGGTAAAGACCCGGTATCGCGCCCCGGAATTTCGAACCTTCGCTTATGTGAAGCTGCAGCCCGCCGATATTGCTGATGCGTCGTCGGTCACGGACGAAGCGGTGCGTGCCCAATACGAAAAGGGCAAGGACAGCTATAAGACACCCGAAACGCGCACGATCGAGCAGCTCCCTTTCCCCAACAAGGAGATGGCTGAAGCCGCGGCAACGCAGCTCAAGGATGGCACGGCCACGTTCGACCAGCTGATCACCGATCAGGGCAAGAACAGTTCCGACGTTCTGCTCGGCGACTTTACCAGGGACAATCTCCCCGATGCCGCATTTGCGGATCCCGTCTTCAAGGTCGCTTCTGCAGGAGGCACGACACCGGTCGTCCAGGGTACCTTCGGACCCGTGATCCTGCGTGTCACCAATATCCGCCCGGAAACGACCCGTTCCTTCGACGAGGTCAAGGAAGATATCCGCAAGCAGCTCTCCGTCGGCACGGCATCCCAGGAGGTGTTGAGCGTCCACGACCGCTTCGAAGACATGCGCGGTGGCGGCACCTCGCTTGAGGAAACCGCAAAAGCGCTCAATCTCAAGGTCGTGACCGTTACCGCCGATGCGTCCGGCCGCAATGAACAGGAGCAGCGGATCTCCGATCTTCCCGCCTCTACGCAATTGTTGGGCGAAGTCTTCCGCACCGAGCCCGGCGCCGACACCATTCCGGTCAATCTCGGCAATGACGGCTATGTCTGGTTCGAGGTGCGCAATATCGTCCCCGAACGCGAGCGTCCGCTGGCCGACGTCCGTGACAAAGCGGTTGCCGACTGGACGGCCGAGCAGCAGCGCCAGGCGCTTACCGCCAGGGCAAACGAACTGAAGGGTCGGCTCGAGAAGGGCGAAACGCTTGCCGCGATCGCCGAAGAGCTGGGCCTGGCTGTCGAAACCAAGCAAGGTCTGCGCCGCGGCGCCGAGGATGCGATCTTCGGCGGCGAGGCAATCGCCGCGGCGTTCTCCGGCCCTGTCGACACGACGGCGACCGCACTTGGGGCCGACGGCGAAAGCCGCCTGCTGTTGAAGGTCACCGCAATCGATCAGGCAACGACCGATGCCCTCTCCGGCGACGAACAATTGCAGCGGATGGCCGAGTCGGCGGGCGACGACATGCTCGACCAGATGGTCAACAGCCTCAAGAACACCTATGGCGTCTCGGTCAATCAGACCGTGGTCGATCAGGTCATGCTCCAGTAACAAAGGATAACCCGGGTATGCCTGAGCTGAAGCCCCTCATTGCCAAGGTCGCCAACGGTGAAAGCCTAAGCCGCGAAGAAGCCCGCGAAGCCTTCGATATCCTGATGTCGGGCGAGGCGACGCCCTCGCAGATCGGCGGCTTCCTGATGGCTCTTCGCGTCCGCGGAGAGACCGTCGCCGAGATCACCGGAGCGGTCTCCACCATGCGGGCAAAGATGTTGCCCGTCACAGCACCCGACGACGCGATCGATATCGTCGGCACGGGTGGCGATGGTACCGGCACCTACAATATTTCCACCCTTGCCTCGTTGATCGTCGCCGGCTGCGGCGTGCCCGTCGCAAAGCACGGCAACCGAGCCTTGAGCTCGAAATCCGGTGCGGCGGATACGCTGTCAGCGCTCGGGGTCAACCTGGAGATCGGCCCGGATCAGATCGCCCGCTGCATCAGCCAGGCAGGCATCGGCTTCATGTTCGCCTCCATGCATCATGCGGCCATGCGCCATGTAGGCCCGAGCCGGGTGGAACTCGGCACGCGGACGATCTTCAATCTGCTGGGTCCGCTCTCGAACCCCGCGGGCGCCAGGCGTCAGCTTTTGGGCGTCTTCGCGCCGAAATGGCTTGAGCCGATTGCCGAGGTGCTGCGGGATCTTGGCTCCGAGACCGTCTGGGTCGTGCATGGCGATGGGATGGACGAGATCACCACGACAGGCATCACTCAGGTCACTGCGCTTGAAGATGGAAAGATCCGCTCCTTCGAGCTGACGCCGATGGATTTCGGGGTTACTCCCGCGACGCTTGCCGAACTGAAGGGCGGGGATGGCGTGGCGAATGCGGCCGCCTTGCGCTCGGTCCTCGGCGGTGCCAAAAATGCCTATCGTGATATATCTCTCTGCAACGCGGCAGCGTCGCTTGTCGTCGCCGGCAAGGCCGAAACGATCGCGGACGGCATGAGGCTTGCTACCCGTTCGCTGGAAAGCGGTGAAGCTGCGGCCGCTCTCGAGCGTCTGGTCGCGGTATCGAACGACGAGGATTGAGGCCGTGACGGATATCCTGAAGAAGATCGAAGCCTATAAGCGCGAGGAAATCGCCGCTGCGAAAGCGAGCGTGCCGCTCGCCGACCTGAAGGCCCGCGCCGCCGACCAGCCGTCCCCGCGCGGTTTTTACCGAGCCTTGAAGGCGAAACAGGATAGCGGTGCTTTCGGTCTGATTGCCGAAATCAAGAAAGCCAGCCCGTCCAAAGGACTGATCCGTCCCGATTTCGATCCTCCGTCGCTTGCCACGGCCTACGAGGCGGGCGGAGCCGCCTGCCTCTCCGTACTCACCGACAAACCGAGTTTCCAGGGCGCACCAGAGTTTCTGACGGTCGCGCGTAACGCCTGCACCTTGCCGGCTCTGCGCAAGGATTTCATGTTCGAGCCCTATCAGGTTTACGAAGCGCGGGCGTGGGGCGCCGATTGCATTTTGCTGATCATGGCGTCGCTCTCTGACGACGAGGCGCGGGAACTCTACGATGTAGCCGCAGAACTCGGGATGGATTCGCTGATCGAGGTGCATGACGAGGCGGAGATGGAACGGGCGTTGAAGCTCCCCTCGCCGCTTATCGGCATCAACAATCGCAACCTGCGGACTTTCGAGTTGAGCCTGGAAACGAGCGAGACGCTCGCCCCCATGGTTCCGGCCGATCGTTTGCTGATAGGCGAAAGCGGCATCTTTACTCATGAGGATTGCCAGCGCCTGAAGAAGGTTGACATCAACACGTTCCTGGTCGGCGAAAGCCTGATGCGCAAGGACGACGTTGCCGCGGCGACCCGATTGCTGCTCACCGGCCAGACCGCGCTGGCGGCGGAATAATGGGGAACCTGACCCATATCGGCGCCTCCGGTGAGGCGCATATGGTGGATGTCGGTGACAAGACCGACACCGTGCGCCAGGCGACCGCCGAAGGCTATGTCAGGATGATGCCGGCGACACTGGCACTCATCCGCGAAGGCAATGCCAAGAAGGGCGACGTGATCGGCACGGCGCGGCTTGCCGGCATTATGGCGGCCAAGAAGACGTCCGATCTCATTCCGCTCTGTCACCCTCTGATGCTGACCAAGGTTTCCGTAGAGATCGTCGAGGATGAGACGCTGCCGGGGCTCCGCGTCAGTGCGACCGCGAAACTCACCGGCAAGACGGGGGTCGAAATGGAGGCACTGACGGCGGTATCCGTTGCCTGCCTGACGGTCTACGACATGGCCAAGGCCGTCGACAAAGGGATGGAGATCGGCGGCATCCGCCTTCTCGAAAAGACCGGCGGCAAATCCGGAACCTACCGCGCGGGAGATTGAGAATGGCGCTATTGCCCGTCTCGGAAGCGAAAAGGCGGCTTCTGGCCAAGGCGATCCCGGTCGAAGCGACAGAGACCGTGCCGCTGGCCGATGCCGATGGGCGCGTGCTTGCCGCCGACGTAGCTGCGCGACTGACACAGCCGCCATTCGATGCATCCGCGATGGACGGCTATGCGCTGAGAGCCGCGGACGCTTCCCGGATCGATACAGAACTGACTGTCATCGGCAGTGCTGCGGCCGGCCACGCTTTTTCGGGCGCTGTCGCGGAAGGTCAGGCCGTACGGATATTCACCGGCGCACCGGTCCCGGATGGGGCCGATTCCGTGCTGATCCAGGAGGACGCCGAAAAACTCGAAGGCGACCGTATCCGTACCAAATTCGCTGTGACGAAAGGCCGTCATGTGCGCCCTCGAGGTCAGGATTTTAGCGCGGGTGAAACCGTATTGTCGGCGGGCACCGTGCTGGACTTCTCCCATGTCACCGTCTCGGCGGCGATGAATTACGCGGAGCTTTCCGTCCATCGCCGGCCCCGCATTGCCATTCTTGCGACCGGCGACGAACTCGTTCAGCCCGGCAATATGCCTGGCGCGGCGCAGATCATCGCCTCCAATACGTTCGGTATCGCGGCACTGGTGAAAGACAACGGCGGTGAAGTCCTCGACCTCGGCATCGTCAACGATCGGGAGGCGGATATAGCTGCCGCTATCGCAAGAGCGAGAGCCGCCCGCGCCGACGTACTCGTGACGCTCGGCGGTGCATCGGTCGGCGATCACGATCTCGTCCAGACGACCCTGAGAAACGCCGGCATGGAACTCGATTTCTGGCGTATCGCTATGCGGCCGGGAAAGCCGCTGATGGTCGGCCGGCTCGGGGACATGCAGGTGCTCGGCCTGCCGGGCAACCCGGTCGCGAGCCTCGTAACCGGCATGCTCTTTTTGGAGCCGCTGGTGCGAAAACTGGCCCGCCTGCCGGAGAGACGGCGGCAGATAGAAGGCACCACCGCCGCAAGGCTGCCGTCTAACGATCAGCGGCAGGACTATCTCCGCGCAAAGCTCTCCAGGGACCGGGAGGGCAATGTGATTGCCGAGGCCTTCGACAAGCAAGATTCCTCGATGATGAAGATTTTTGCCCATTCCGACGGGCTTATCATCCGCCCACCGCATGCGCCCGAGCTGCCTGCCGGCGCACCCTGCCCGATCCTTCTCATCAGACCCTAGTCCTGCCGCACCGCGTCGCCATACCGGCCATGCCCAGCATCGTCCATGCGCCGCCACGCGTGCAGGCTGGTCAGGCCGACGGCGCCATTTCTTCCGAAACCTCAGCCTCGTCCGATCGCCCGATCAATACCCAGATGTGGCCGCCCGGATCGAAGATCGACGCCACTTCCCGGTCGCGAAGGTCGGTTTGCACGGGATCTCGAATCATGCCGCCGGCTTCGAGGGCTGCGTTCACGACTTCGCCGACGTCAGGCACGGTAAGCTGGAAGATGGTGCTGACGGCACCCGGGGTCTTTGGATAGAACGGTCCGGCGTAAGGCGGGGCAGCTTCGTGTTTTGGGTTGGAGCCGCAGATGACGATACTGAACGGACCGAGCTGTAGCTCGATCATCAGCAGCCTCAGCATCTCGTAGCAGTTGAGCTCTTCCGCTCCGAAAACCGCCTTGTAGAACTCGGCGGTTGCGCGTTCCTGCCCCTGCTCTACGAAAAGGCTCAAACTCAAGCTGATTTCATTGCCAGTCATCATTCTCATCGCCTTGATTCCGGCGTCAGGATAACGGGAAATGCGTGACAGAGCCACGTCAGTCGCCGCTATAACGGATCATTCCGCCGACCGTGTGAGCGGGAGCCGATGGCGGGGCCGATATAGCGGGCACGGGGCCTGATCAGATGCCCGCTTTCGACCTGCTCCATGGCATGAGCAAGCCAGCCGACGGCATGGGCGAGCGCAAAAATGACGAGTGGCGCTTCCTCGGGAAGCTGGAATTTGGCAGCGAGCGCAGCCAGCGCGAAGTCGATATTCACCGGCTCGCCGAGGATCTCTTCGCCCGCCTCGGCAAGGTTGGTATAGAGTTCGGGGGCATCGAGGTCCGCCATCAGTGCTTTGGCGCGCGGATCGCCTTGCGGATACAACCTGTGTCCGAACGCGCGGACGAGGCCTTCCGAGGACAACGCGCCGCGGATCGCTTCCCGTGATCCAACCGATGCAGCCTGTTCCGCAAGCAGCGCTACACTCACCCACGCGCCGCCGTGACGTGGACCGGAAAGAGCGGTCAGCCCAGCCAGTACCGCAGCGGAGAGAGCGGCTCCCGAGGAGGCCGTCACTCGGGCTGCAAAGGCCGATACGTTGAGTTCGTGCTCAGCGGAGAGCACCAGCGCCTTCCGGATAAGTCCCGCCGCCTGCGGCTGCTGCCAGCTCAATGCCAGCCTATCATGCAGTGGCAGCTGTTCCGGCCATGGGGCAAGTGCTTCGGCCAGCGTCGATAGCACGTCCGCGGCCTCAACCCGAAGAACCGAGGCATTTCTTCCCAATGCTGGAAGATCGGTTGGGACGCGGGCGGCGAGCCTCATGAAAGCCGCGCCCATCCGAGACGCTCCCGGTTCAACTTGGCCGCCTGCGGAGATCCGTAAGTGGGCATTGTTCCAGAGGAGCGCTGCCGCCTCCTCCAGCGTTGCATGCCGGGAAAGTTCGACAGCGTCCAAGCCGCGATAGAAAAGCTTTCCATCGGCGATAGCCGAGATCGTCGTGGGCAGGATCGGATCGCCCCAGCGAATCGTTTCGGCCGCGACCGCCGCGGACTGCCGCCGCCCGGCGTTGCGTTCCGCCAGTCGGTTGACGTCGGCGAGCTGGTAGAGGCTGCGGCGCGGATCTGACGGGTCGGCCTTTGCGCGAATACGCCCGCGGCTGACATTGGCATAAAGCGTCTGCGGTTTGGTGCCGAGAAGGGCGAGCGCCTCTTCGGCGGTGATCCAGAGCGTGTTCATATTGATCGATTGCATCAAGATTGACGTCAATAAGACTAGGTCCGATCATCTTCACCGTA
Organism: Neorhizobium alkalisoli; assembly: GCF_002968635.1. Classification (GTDB taxonomy): domain Bacteria; phylum Pseudomonadota; class Alphaproteobacteria; order Rhizobiales; family Rhizobiaceae; genus Neorhizobium; species Neorhizobium alkalisoli. Next base: position 248,546 of record NZ_PVBN01000002.1, read on the forward strand.
AAGGAGAAACACCCATGAAAAACGGACTTGAAGACGTCATCGCCGCAGAAACGAGGCTTTCGGACGTTGATGGAGACGCCGGCCGGCTGATCATACGCGGGGTATCGCTGGAGCAACTCGTCGAAGGTGCGAGCTACGAGGACGTTGCCGCCTTGCTGCTCGATGGACTGTTGGAGCGCCCGGTCAGCGCGGGCGAGCTTCGGACCTTTCTGGGTCGGACGCGCGCCGAAGTCTTTGTCCATGTGCAAGCCATGGACGGTTCGCTGACGAACCTGCCGCCGGTGGATGCCGTGCGCGCGCTGATCGCACGCCTGCCGGATGGCGATGACTTCTTGACGGCGCTCCGTTTGCTCGCCGCCCCCGCCGTTTTTCTGCCGGCGGTCCTCAGGCTTCGGGAAGGCAAGGCGCCAATCGCTCCCGATCCGTCGCTTTCCCAGTCCGCAGACATTCTGGCAATGTTGACGGCAAGCCTGCCGACCGCCGAGCAGATATCGGCGCTCAATGCCTATCTGGTGACAATTTCAGACCACGGGCTCAACGCGTCGACCTTTGCCGCCCGCGTGATAGCCTCCACCAAGGCCGGCCTCACCTCGTCGGTGCTGGCCGCCATCAGCGCACTCAAGGGGCCTCTGCATGGTGGAGCGCCGGGGCCAGTGCTGGATATGCTGGATGCCATCGGTACGGAGGCAAACGCAAGGAGATGGCTCGCACAGGCGCTCGATCGCGGTGAACGTCTGATGGGTTTTGGGCACCGTATCTATCGCGTGAGGGATCCCCGCGCCGACGCGCTGAAGGGAGCGCTCGCTCCCTTGGTCGCGACCGGCCAGGTTGATGCCGACCGCATCCGGCTCGCCGAAGCCGTCGAGCAGGCAGCCCTTGCAATCTTGAGAGAGCGCAAGGCCGACCGCACGCTTGATGTGAACGTGGAGTTCTACACCGCCCTGCTGCTTGATGCGCTGAAGTTTCCGCGTGAGGCATTTACCGGCGTCTTCGCGATCGGCCGGACGATCGGCTGGATCGCGCATGCTCGCGAGCAGGCGCTCGAAGGACGTTTGATCCGTCCGCGGTCGGCCTATATCGGACCGGTGCCGCAGGCCGCCTGAAAGAAAACCCGGGCCTGAGCACCGGGTTTTCTCGATTCCATCAAACGAGGCGGCTCTGTTCGAGGGCCGCTTCGATGAAGCTTGCAAAGAGCGGGTGCGGATCGAGCGGCCGGCTCTTCAGCTCCGGATGGTACTGGACGCCGATGAACCACGGATGATCCGGATACTCGATCGTCTCCGGCAGAAGGCCGTCCGGCGACATGCCCGAGAAGACCAGCCCGCAATTCTCCAGCCGCTCCTTGTAGTCCACGTTCACCTCATAGCGGTGACGGTGACGCTCGGAGATATCCGTCGAGCCGTAGATGTCGGCGATCTTGGTCTCCTTCTTGAGGGCCGCCTTGTAGGCGCCGAGGCGCATCGTGCCCCCGAGGTCGCCGGCAGCCGAGCGGATTTCCAGCTCGTTGCCCTTCACCCACTCGGTCATCAGGCCGACCACGGGCTCCTTCGAAGGGCCGAATTCCGTCGATGATGCCTTCTCGATGCCGGCAAGATTGCGGGCGGCCTCGATGACTGCCATTTGCATGCCGAAGCAGATGCCGAAATAAGGCACCTTGCGCTCACGGGCGAAGCGCGCGGCATTGATCTTGCCCTGAGCGCCGCGCTCGCCGAAGCCGCCCGGTACCAGGATCCCATGGACCTTTTCCAGCCACGGCGCCGGCTCTTCCTTCTCGAAGATCTCCGATTCGATCCACTCGAGCTTGACCTTGACATGGTTGGCTATGCCGCCGTGATGCAGCGCCTCGATCAGCGATTTGTAGGCATCCTTGAGGCCGGTATATTTGCCGACGATCGCGATCGTCACTTCGCCTTCCGGCGTGCGGATGCGATTGCAGACTTCTTCCCAGGGCTCCAGGCGCGGCTTCGGGGCCGGCTCGATGCCGAAGGCCGCGAGCACCTCGTTGTCGAGGCCTTCCTTGTGATAGGCCATCGGCACGTCATAGATGTTCGCCACATCAAGCGCCTGAATGACGGCTGAGGGCCGCACGTTGCAAAACAGCGACAGCTTTCTCCGTTCGGCCTCGGGAATTTCCCGGTCGGCGCGCACGAGAAGAATGTCGGGTGCAATGCCGAGCGCCTGCAGTTCCTTGACTGAATGCTGGGTCGGCTTGGTCTTCAGTTCGCCGGCGGCCGGAATGTAGGGCATCAGGGTCAGATGGACATAGATCGCGGTTCCGCGCGGCAGATCGTTGCCGAGCTGACGGATCGCTTCCATGAAGGGCATCGCCTCGATGTCGCCGACCGTGCCGCCGATCTCGCAGATGACGAAGTCGTAGTCGTCATTGCCCTCGACGACGAAATCCTTGATCTCGTTGGTGACGTGCGGGATCACCTGCACCGTCGCGCCGAGATAGTCGCCGCGCCGTTCCTTGTCGATGATGTTCTTGTAGATGCGACCCGTGGTGATGTTGTCGGTCTTGGTCGCAGAACGCCCGGTAAAGCGTTCGTAGTGCCCGAGATCGAGGTCGGTCTCCGCTCCGTCGTCCGTGACGAAGACCTCGCCGTGCTGCGTCGGGCTCATCGTGCCGGGATCGACATTGAGGTAGGGGTCGAGTTTTCTGAGCCGCACCCGGTAGCCCCGGGCTTGCAGCAGTGCTCCAAGTGCTGCGGCCGCAATTCCCTTTCCGAGGGAGGAAACCACGCCGCCAGTGATGAATACATATCGCGCCATGGGAGTCACCGGATACCTTTTCATTCGCGATTCCGCCAGTCCAAATCGTCCGATCGACGAAAACGGCTGTGGAATCTCCACAAAATAAAACCGGCAGGCTTTTGGCCTGCCGGAGCTTGAAGCGTCGACCGGGTCTTATTGACCGGTCGGAACACCCGTCGGTGCCGCTGGTGCGGCCGGCGCTGCGGGAGCCGGAGCAGCGCCCGTTGCCGGCGCTGCAGGCGCCGGTGCGGCAGCGCCGGAACCCGAAGGAACGCCGTTGCCCGATTGGGCTGGAGCCTGGGTCGGTGCCGGGCCGAGCTGATCGAGAATACCGCCGCCCTGGCCCTGCTGGCTCTGGGGAATGCGGTTCAGAATATCGCTCGGACGGCTTTCGTAGCGCGCCAGAATACCGAGAGCCAACGAGGTGATGAAGAAGAGCGTCGCAAGAATGGCCGTGGTGCGGGTCAGCGCATTGGCGGTGCCGCGTGCCGACATGAAGCCGGAGCCGCCGCCGACGCCGAGCCCGCCGCCTTCGGAGCGCTGGATCAGCACGACGCCCACCAGCGCGAGCACGATCATGAGGTGAATGACGATCAGAACGGTCTGCATATCAAAATCCATGCCTCCGGAGGAGAGGCAACACTAGAGTTGGCGGCTCTTTACATGAGAGCCGCGCGCATTCCAAGCCCCTTGAAGAGCTTTAGGCGCTCAGCCCATCATAGACGCGATAGATGGCAAGGAAGTCAGCCGCTTTCAAGCTCGCTCCGCCGATCAGCGCACCGTCGACATTGGCGACGCTCATCAATTCTTTGGCGTTTGCAGGCTTCACGGATCCGCCATAGAGAATGCGCATCCGCCTGCCCTCCTCGCCGAAGCGAGCGGCAAGTTCGGAGCGCATGAAGGCGTGGGCGGCCTTCACGTCTTCGGTGGTCGGAGTGAGCCCGGTGCCGATCGCCCATACCGGCTCGTAGGCAATGACGGTGTTGCCTGTAGTGGCTGCGGCTGGAACCGAGCCTGCGAGCTGACGCTTCAAAATGTCGAGCGTCTGTCCGGATTGGCGCTCGTCGGCCGTCTCGCCGATGCAGATCATGGCCGTCAGGCCTGCGCCATATGCAGCTTCCGCCTTGGCACGCACGAGTTCGTCGCTTTCTGCATGGTCCGTGCGCCGCTCCGAGTGGCCGACGATGGCATAGGTTCCGAAGCAGTCGGCGATCATCTCCGCCGAAATATCGCCCGTGTGGGCGCCGTTGCTTTTCTGGTGGCAATCCTGCGCGCCGATCGCGAGCGGGCTGTCCGTGCACAGTGCCGTTGCGACATAGAGCAGCGTCGCAGGCGGGCAGATCAGCGCATCGACCTTTTCCGACAAGGCGCCCTGGACACCTTCGGCCATAGTCTTGATCTCGTTCAGGGACTCACGGGTGCCGTTCATTTTCCAATTTCCGGCAACGAGCGGGCGCACTTCTGGCGTCATGGGCAGCTATTCCTCTCTTGCGGTCTTGTCGACCAAGACCGAAAACCTCTGCGGATAGGGCAGGTGTTTAGACGCTTCCTGCGAAAATTGGTACGCAAAACACGAACGTTGTTCAAAGACTTTGGTTGGCGCGCTCGGTTCAACGCACACCCAGCACGAAGTTCAAGGCCTTGCGCCAGTCCACCATGCGGATCGGCGTGCCGTGACTGCCGGTTTGAAACAGTGTGAAGCGGACCGGATAACCGGCACGCTTGAGCTTGCGAAAGATCGCCGTCTGCTCTTCCGCCTTGTAGACGCTGTCGGCGCTTCCATGGGCAAAGTAGATGGGTACCCGTTTCGCAGCGAGACCACTGCCCGGCAGGGTCGGGTCCGGAGGCCCTCCGAGCAACACCATGCCCTTGATGTAGCGCACAGCCTCCGTGTCGCGGCTGATCCCCTGACAGATGAAGCCCCCCATCGATGCGCAGGCAAGGATCACCGGCCGACCGGAGGATTGCTGGGAGGAATAGCGGATCAAGGCGGCGATGTCGGCGACACCTTTGTCATCGAAGGAGGTGACGCTCGGCGCATAATAGGTGCCGCCGTTGTTCACGGCGAGGTTCTTCAGCCGGTTGAAGTTGCCGCCGAATGTATAGTCGTTAGCCCCGAGCCGTCTGTCGCCGCCCCGCCCATGGATGAAGATGACCGTGAAGGTCGCGCCCTGAGCCTGTCCCGCCCTGGTGACATCGAGCTTTCGGTTTTCGATCGCCAGTGTCTCGTTCTCCTGGTAGCGGCGCACTCCGGGGGAAACATAGGCGTCCTTGACGCGGCGCTCGGGCTCCCGGTCGCGGCCGTTGATGTCGCGCATTTCCTGGTAATCGATCACCTCGTAAGCGCCGCCATCCTCCATCCGCAACACCGTCTGGCCGGAGAACAGGTCGTCCTTGAACGGCTTGATCGGGCCTTCCGCTGCCGCGGCCGATGTGCCGGCAAAGGCGAGCAAACCCGCAAAAACCGTGCCGAAGACGAAATGAATTGTGGACATGGTAGGCATCACCTGTTTACTGCATCCGTAGCGCCTTGCCATTCGCGGCCGCGCGACGCATTCCTCGCATAAGACGTTTCCTCGCGACATCGCGAAAAAGCCGGGTTTCTGGCAGAATCGCGAGTGATTCGAAACAGCACGAGATGGGTATGGCTTCTTCCCCCGCACCCCGACAGGTAGTACCGACGCAGCCGATGGATGACAATAACGACCTTTTCGCGGACCTGCCTTTGACGTCAAAGCCGGTCGCCGCCGAACCCGCGCCCGCCATACAGGCCGAGCCTTCGACACCGCGCCCTGGCCCGGTACAATCTTCCGGCGACGATTACGGCGCGTCCTCGATTCGCGTGCTCGAAGGCCTGGAACCGGTGCGTATGCGTCCGGGCATGTATATCGGCGGCACGGACGAGAAAGCGCTCCATCACCTTTTTGCGGAAGTCATCGACAACTCGATGGACGAGGCCGTGGCCGGCCATGCGAACTTCATCGAAGTGCATCTGGATTCGGAAGGTTTTCTGACTGTCACCGACAACGGTCGCGGTATCCCGGTCGAAAATCATCCGCAGGTGCCGGGCAAATCGACCCTCGAAGTCATCATGACGAAGCTCCATGCGGGCGGTAAATTCGACGGCAAGGCCTATGAAACGTCGGGCGGTCTGCACGGGGTTGGCGTGTCCGTGGTCAATGCCTTGTCGGACTCGCTTGAAGTCGAAGTCGCCCGCAACCGCAAGCTCTATCGCCAGCGCTTTTCGCGCGGCGTCCCGCAGGGTGGCCTGGAGGAATTGGGCGACGTCCACAACCGACGTGGCACCAGGGTTCGCTTCCATCCCGATCCGCAGATCTTTGGCGAGCATGCGCGATTCGAGGCCGGCCGCATTTTCCGCATGGCCCGTTCCAAGGCCTATCTCTTCGGCGGCGTCGAAATCCGCTGGAGCTGCGATCCGGGCGTCGTTATCTCCGGCGGCGACATTCCGGAAAAAGCGGTCTTTCATTTCCCCGGTGGCCTTAAGGATTATCTCTCCGCCACCCTCGGCAAGGAATTTACCGTCACCCGAGAGATCTTTGCCGGGCGTACGGAAAAGACCGGCGGTCACGGCGCCATGGAATGGGCGATCACCTGGTATGGCGGCGATCCCCAGGTCCATTCCTATTGCAACACCATCCCGACGCCCGAAGGCGGCACGCACGAAGCCGGTTTGCGTATCGCTCTCACCAAGGGACTGAAGAACTATGCGGAGCTGACGCAGAACAAGCGGGCGGCGCAGATCACCACCGATGACGTGATGATCTCAGCCGTCGGCATGCTCTCGGTCTTCATCCGTGAACCGGAATTCGTCGGCCAGACCAAGGATAAACTTGCGACGGTCGAAGCGCAGCGTCTCGTTGAAAACGTGCTTCGCGATCCCTTCGACCACTATCTCGCAGGCAACCCGAACGAAGCGGCAAAACTTCTCGACTGGGTGATCGAGCGCGCCGAAGAGCGGTTGCGGCGGCGCAAGGAAAAGGAAGTCAACAGAAAGACGGCCGTCCGCAAATTGCGCCTCCCCGGCAAGCTCGCCGATTGCTCGCAGAATACGGCCGAAGGCGCCGAACTCTTCATCGTCGAAGGCGATTCGGCAGGCGGTTCGGCAAAGCAGGGTCGCAATCGCGCCAATCAGGCGATTCTGCCCCTCCGCGGCAAAATTCTGAACGTCGGCAGCGCCAGCCGTGAGAAGCTTTCCGCCAACCAGCAGATCGCGGATCTCATCCAGGCGCTCGGCTGCGGCACGCGCACGAAATACCGGGAGGAAGACCTCCGTTACGAGCGCGTCATCATCATGACCGACGCCGATGTCGACGGCGCCCATATCGCATCGCTCCTGATTACATTCTTCTATCAGGAAATGCCGGAACTGATCCGTGGCAATCATCTCTATCTTGCCGTGCCGCCGCTCTACGTGCTGCGCCAGGGCGCCAAGACCGTCTATGCCCGCGACGATGCGCATAGGGCCGAGCTGATGGAAACGGTATTCAAGGGCAAGAAGGTGGAGATCGGCCGCTTCAAAGGTCTCGGCGAGATGATGCCGGCGCAGCTCAAGGAAACCACCATGGATCCTGCCCACCGCACGCTCTTGCGCGTGGCCATCGACGATGTGGATTTTGAAGGCACCCGCGAGGCGGTCGATAACCTGATGGGCACCAAGGCGGACGCCCGCTTCCGGTTCATTCAGGAGCGAGCCGCCTTCGCCGACAATCTCGACATCTGATCACTGGCGGTCGGCGAGTACCTTGGTGACGGCGCCGATCAGTGCCGCTGCCTCATAGGGCTTGCGAACGACAGGGGCGGAAAAGCTTGACGGTATGATCGACCTGTCGCTGTAGCCGGTGGCGAAGATGAACGGCACATCACGCCGCATCAGCTCCTCGGCTATAGGCAGAGACGTATCCGAACCGAGGTTGACGTCGAGGATGGCGACATCAGGAGTGAAATCCTTGAGCTTCCGGAAGGCGTCGGCGGCGGAAGGCGTCGTCGTTACCTTGGCGATTCCGTAGTCGGCGAGCATTGCTTCCACATCGGCGGCGATCAGCATCTGGTCCTCGACGAGAAGGAACTCCAGATCAGTCAGTTTGGAAACCCCGGTCTTTTCGGGAGCCTCCGGGACTGCGTCCAGGCTCTCGATCTCCGGCAATTCATCGTCACGGTGAATGTGCTTGGATGGCACCAGGAAGCGAGCCCTGACACCTTCTTTCCCGTATTCAACCTTCGACGCCCCTTCCAGCTCGTATGGGACGCTACGGGTAATCAGAACGCTGCCGAAACCGCTACGGCTAGGCGGATTGACCGGCGGACCCGCGCTTTCCGTCCAGAAAAGCTCGCAATCACCGTTTGCAAGCCGTGACCATTCGATATCGAGCTGTCCATTGGGAACTGATAGCGAACCGTATTTCGCCGCGTTGGTGGACATTTCGTGAAACACCAGTGCCATGACGGAAAAGGCCCGGCTGTCGAGCCAAATGCGCGGTCCCTTGAGATTAACGTTACGCGTCCCCTCGCTATAGGGTTTCAGCTCCGCCTCGAGCAGATCCGACAAAACCCCGCCGTCGCCGCCGCGCACGACCTGGTCATGAGCGAAGGCTAGAGCCTGGATGCGGCCCTTCAGCGAACCGATATAGTCCTTTAGGCTGACATCGGCGTCGATCGAATGGCCAACGAGCGCCTTGATCACCGAGAGTATGTTCTTGACGCGGTGGTTCAGTTCCTCGTTCAGCATGCGCTGGCGAAGGTCCGCCTTGCCACGCTCGTCCGCCAGAAGCTCCTTCTGATGCAGAACGATCTCCACCAGAACGTCACGGATGGCGTCCGCGATCTCGCGATCGCTCAAAGTCCAGGGGGCAGCCTGCTGCCGTACCGTTTCCTTCCAGATGGCAAAGCTTTTTCGGGGCGTCAGCCGGTCTCCGAGCGGCCCGGTATCATAGGATTTTTCCGGGTTGCCCGCCCAGTTCAGCGCTTGAACCATCTCGCGACGGAAGAAGAACAGATAGTCCCGCGCCCTCTGGGACAGGGGGATCGCCAAGACGCCGCAGATGTCCTCGGGCAGAGCGACCAGTCCGGGTAAATCCCGGGAAATCTGATGGCTCGCCCAGATTTTTCCGCCCGAGATCTCGCCGATCTGGGCTGCCAGATCCTCTATCACATGACGAAGAGAGGCGGCGCTGTCGGTGGTCCAGCTACCGTCCAGCCACAACCCTACCCCGTCGCATGGCAGCATCTTGCCGAAATCGGAAAGCGAGCTGCGCAAAAGCGCGCCGACATCGGCGTGATGGGAGGCGGCTTGCAGGAAACGGTCCAGGGATCGCCGGGCGCTGTCAGCAGCATTCATGAGTTGCCGCTGTTTGAGCGCGCCCAGATGCAGCGAAAAGAACTCGCCGAAGGTTTCCGCTGCCACGCGCTGCGGCATGGAAAGCACTTTCGGTGAATAGTGATGGCAGGTGATCAGACCCCATAATTCGTCGTCGATCACGATCGAGATCGACATCGACGCGGCGACGCCCATGTTGCGCAGATATTCGCAATGGATGGGCGAGACGCTGCGAAGATGAGCGAAGGACAGGTCGAGCGCCTCCCCCTCTTCATCGATTTCCGGCATTATCGCCACGCGCGGATTGGTGGCGTCCGAGATCACCCGGATCGTGTTCTTGACATAGAGCGCGCGAGCCTGCTTCGGAATGTCGCCTGCGGGAAAATACTGGCCTTTGAAGCTTTCCAGATCCCTGCGTTTGTATTCGCTGATGACCTTCCCTGCCCCGTCCTCCTCGAAGCGGTAGATCATGACGCGATCATATCCGAGCATGGCATACATCAGCCGTGCGCCGTTTTCGATCAGCCGGTCGAGGCTCGTCATGTTCCGGACGCGGCTGATCAGCATGCGCGCGACTTCGAGCGGTTGATCGGAATCCGTAGACGCCGGTTCGAATTCCAGGATGACCTTGGAATTCAGCTGGTGGATCGAAACATCGAAGCTCCCGCCGGAGGCAAGCCGCAGGCCATGCCTCAGCGCTGGCCGCGCCGGATCGTCGCAGGTCGCGAGCGCGTTCCGCAATGCATGGGCGGCCTCGCCGCCGATGATGTCCTCGAGCCGTCGACCGTTGAGATCGCGCGGCACGGAGAGCATCTCGGGGACGTTCTCGGAATGCTGAACGATGACCGCCCCTGCGGCATCACAAGCCAAAAGGCATCCGTGAGGCTGAATGCTGCCGGGGATATGGATAGGCTCTCGGTCGCAGTTCGTCAGGTCGACCGTATCCATGGGAGGCATATTTCAAGTCCCTGAGGTACGTTCCGCCAAGCCGCAGAAAGCGGCGGACGCCTCGGCATCCGTCGAGGCTTAAAGAAGCCTCATCAAGAAGGTTGATTTGCAATTCCGGTTGTAACCGAAGGCTGATTTCATATTTCTATCGCATCTGGCGTCTAGGGCAAGTAAGTAAGCTTCCTTTTAACGGCGAAGAGCATAGTCTTGTAGCCCGGCGCTGCAAACGCCATATGACGCGAAACCGGGAAGGATAACGGGTGAGTTTGAGCAACGATCGCAACGGACCGAAGGAGCCGCGGTGGCTGGGGCCTGCCGCGCCGAGGGTGGCTCTCATACCGCCTATCTCGGCAGCGCGTTGGCTTCTGGTGTTGATCGCCGCGGCCGCCATCTACTTCTTCCATGGCTTTGTGGTCCCCGTCCTTGCCGCTCTGGTGATCGGTTTCGCGAGCTGGCCGCTTTATCGCAAGCTTCTTGGCCGTATCGGCGGCAACACGACCCTTGGCGCTTCCCTTGCGATAATCTTCATCCTGGGCTTCCTCATCGTTCCGATCGGAATCGCCATCTCCTATACGATCGATGAAGTTCGGCAATGGATTGTCTGGGCTGCCGAGGTCAACCGTTTCGGTGCGCCCCCACCGGCCTGGATTATCGGATTACCCTGGGCGGGCGAATGGCTGGGCGTGCAGTGGGTCCAGCATGTCGGATCTCCCGGAGCCATCGGCGAACTGATCCAGCTCGTCAGCGGCGCCAATATCGGCAACATCTACCGGGCGGTCGTAGCCGCCGGCGGTGGCGCTTTCCACCTGCTGCTGATGCTGCTTTTCATGCTGATCGCGCTTTTCTTCGTCTATCGCGACGGCGCCTCCTTTTCCCAGCAGATCGATCTGCTCGGCGAACGCATCTTCCCGTCGCGCTGGGAGCGTATTTCCCGCGTGGTCCCGGCAACCATCAGCTCCACGGTCACCGGTCAGACGCTGATCGCAATCGGGGAAGGCATCGTTCTCGGCGTCGCCTACTTCATTGCCGGCGTTCCCTCGCCCGTCACCCTGGGCGTGATTACCGGCATCATGGCCCTTATACCGGGTGGCGCTCCGCTCTCCTTCACCCTCATCTCGTTCTATCTGGTAGCGAACGGTTCCTACGTCGCTGGTGGCAGTCTATTCCTGTGGGGAACGGTCGAGCTTTTCATCGTCGACAAGACATTGCGGCCCCGCCTCGTCGGCGGCCCCATCAAGTTGCCGTTCCTGCCGACCTTCTTCGGACTGGTGGGCGGCGTCAGCACCATGGGCTTCCTCGGCCTGTTCATCGGTCCAGTGCTGATGGCGCTGCTGGTCTCCATCTGGCGCGAATGGATCCGTGAAGCCCGGATGGCCGAAGGACCGGAAGCAGAACCTGTCGATCTCGCCGCCCCCGCGGCAACCGTCGAGGAATTCCCGCCCGAACTGCCGGTCAGGAAAGCCTCTTCTCCATGAAAATGCTCAAGGGATCGGGCCTGTAGTTGCCGAAGGCCTCGATCTCGACGAAGCCGTAGGCACGATAGAGGCCGATCGCCTCCGGCTGGTAGATCCCGGTTTCCAGTCGGACGGCCGAAAGTCGGAGCATATCGCCCCGTTCGAGGATCGCCTCCATCAGCCGGCGCCCCAATTTGAGGCCACGGGCAGCCTCGTCCACGAACATGCGTTTGATTTCAGCTGTGCCGTCGCCCGCGTCCACCAGCGCACAGCAGCCGATCACCCTGTCTCCATTGCGCGCAACGAAGAACGAAACCTCCGGCTTTTCCAGGCTGGAGACGTCGACCATGTGGTTGCTGTCCGCCGGATACAGGGAAGCCGCGTAAGCGTCGGAGAGTTCCAGAAGACTCACGACGTCTGCCTGTCGAGGCGGTTCCAGAGCGATCGTTACGGTCATTGGCTTTCGTTCCTGCTGGGATTCGGTCACCTTGGGCAACGCATCTATGAAAGCTGCCTTGGTCGGGTCAAGATTGATGGCTTTATGACACGGATCATCTCAAGGAAACGACATGAACGCTGCTCTCATCGTTATGACCATACTCGGCTGCAACGACGCCGCGACCGACTGCCACTACGTCGCCACGGTGGATAACCGCTGGCCGACGATCGAGATGTGCGATGCGGTGTCGGAACAGCAACTCGCCGGTTACGCCAACCAGCCTTATCCGATGATTATCGCCGTATGCCAGAAGCCGGAGGGATCTGAAGTCGCGAATGTTCCTCTGCCGCAGGAAAAACCCGCATTGCCGACACCCGAGCCGGCGCCCCAAGCGCCGGAGGTAACGGCGCAGGAAAAGGAAACGCTCGCGGGCCGCGCCATTCAGCGGGTCAAGAACGTCCTGCCGACGACCGAAGGCGTGACGACGCTGATGACAAAGCCGGTGCGGCTCGTCGAAGACGGGTATTCATGGGTGGCGAAGAAATTCCAGCGCTAAAACTTTAAGCAGCCAGCGCTATTTCGCTCGCATAGGAGCGGGCGTCGAGCCGCATCTCCAGGTGATGAAGTTTCTCGATCATTCCCAGCAACTCGGCCACCGGCGAGAGCAGCATGTCGACCCGCTGGAACTTATTCAGCAATAGAGCCGATATGCTGTTAGGTGCACCCGTAGCAGCGGCATCGCGCCAGAGCAAGACCGCCTCGACAAACACCACTGCGATATCCCGCTGCAGTCCGGAGGCTTCAAAAAGTGCGCGGACCGCGTGCATCCGTCCGGTCGCAAGGATGGCCCGGACGCGGCGGTCTTCCAGGCCGGACAGTGCCACCATCGCACCGGCAAAGAAATCCACCTTGCCGCTGCAGAGCGCATGAATGAGAAATGCAGGCGTCAGACACGCGGCAGCGCGCAGATGCTCGACGAGGCCGGGAATTTCTTCCGTCGGTACAAAACCGGCAATCGTGACTGCCGCCACCTCTCCTGCCTCCCGCGTGACCTGGTCTATGCGAGCCGGTCCCAGCACGGCGCGCATCAGGCCTGAATTGGCAAGAGCAGCGGAAATCTGGTTCACGAGCATATGCCGTGCGTCCGCCGGCAGGCCGTCTCGGTCGAGCAGCAGATTGCGGATATCGCTGTGATGCCCGAACCGTTCTGCAATGCGCCGCAGCGAAATCCGGGTGACCGAGGCGGTTTCGTTCTCGAGAAGGATCGTCACCTCGTTTTCGGATCCGATCTCGGCGATCGCCGCGGCAGCCCCGCGCGAAAGGGCGCGTCTTGCTGCAATCATCCCCCGGGTCAGGCTGTCGCCGCGCCCGATCAGATCGACGAGATCACCTTCAGCGAGCACAGGCGAGCGGGCGATCACCGTGCAGGCGATTTCCGGCTGATCTTCCGCAAGCGAAAGCATGATGGCGCGTGGTGCTTCAATGGAATCGGCAAGAGCCTCGGCCAGAGCCAGCCGTACGAGCGGCGACGGATCATCCAGAAGATGCGTCATTGCGAGCGCTGCGGCCCGATGATGTTCCTGCGCAAGCGTCGAGCGCAGGTAAGCCCGGCCAAGAGCATTGGCCGCCTTCGCCCTGTCTGCCGCCTTTGCCGTTTCCGCCCAACGAAGAAATGCCTGTACGATCACGCCCAGCCCCGATAACAAATGCCAGAACGCGCCTGGCTGGCTGAAAATACGCTACGGGCAAAAAGTTTAAGATTGGTTCACCATCCTTGTTAACCATGGAAAACTCTTGGAAAATCCGCTCGTGGTTCTTGGTTGAGCCGTCTGCCGACCCGGCCGGAATACTTCGCAGCGGCGCAGACAGGATCGTCGCCGATCTGACCGGGCCTGTTGAGTCCTGGCGGCCCCTGGGTGACTTCTGGCGAATTTCTGCCGAGGCTCCCACTCCGCTCTGCGTCTTGCTGCCGCCATTCTCCTCGGCCCGGACAGAGGCGGGCGTGGAGCTGGCGGTCCGGGCGGGAGCCGAATCAGTGCTTCTTGAAGGCGCCCGCGGCGGTGCAGACGTCCAGCATCTCGACGTACTTCTGCGGGTTGCCGAATCGAAGGCTGGCCGCCCCGCGCATGACACCAGCATCGTCGCGCTTACCGATGCTGCCGGAATACTCGCCGCCGCGAGCTTCCAGCGCTGCAGCAGGCGTCTCACCGGCCTCGGCTGGCATGTCCAAGGCGCAGCCGTTTCAGACGCAGTCCAACTTGCACGCGGCACCGTCGCGCTTGCGGCGGCGGCGGCAGGTGTCATGGCGGTGGATGCCGTTTCGGATACGACCGATGAAGCCGGCTTGAGGTCGGCATGCATTGCGGCGCGCAATAGCGGTTTTCACGGCAAGCTTAGCCGGCTAAGCTTGCAAATTCCGACAATCAACAAGGTCTTTTCGGATCAACTGCCTGTTGGTCTGGTCATTTCGAAGACATCCGATCCGCCGTCCGCGTAGTCGCGATAGCCCATGCGTGCAATCGGCTTTGCGAGGCCCATGTCGATTCGACCGTCCCGCAAAATGTCCTCGCTGATATGGATGCCGACTACCTGCCCGAAGACCATGAAGGCTTCGGATTTTTCCCCGTCCAGACCCTTCGGCCGGATGATCTCCGTCACGCGGCACTCCAGCGCCGTATAGGCCTCGGCCACATAAGGGGCGTCGACCAGCTCGGCCATCTTCGGCGTCAGTCCCGCCACGTCAAACTCGCTGATCCCGTAGGCGACCGCCGCCGATGAAGCATTCACCTGTTCGGCAAGATGCCGGCTTGCAAGGCTTGCGGTAAAGACGCCCGTCTCTTCCGCGTTCTGGAGGCTGTGCTTGCGGCCGCTGGAGGAAAACATCACCAGCTTCGGGTTGTCGGAAACGATGTTGAAGAAGGAATAGGGCGAGAGGTTCAGCGAACCGTCCCTGCCCTTCGTGCCGATCCAGCCGATCGGCCGCGGCGCCACGATCGCCTTGAAAGGATCGTGCTTCAGGCCATGCTGATTGGCATCGGTCGCGTAAAACATCAGAGCCCGCCTTCGCCCGCATAGGTGACGACTTGGGAAAGTTCTGGCCGCGGACGATCGGGCGTCTGGAAATCGCTGGAGCCGATATGGACGAAGCCCGCCACCTTTTCGCCCGGCTTGATGCCGAGAAGCGCGAGCGCCGCCTCGTCGTAGGCGATCCATTCGGTGCGCCAGTTGGCGACGTAGCCATGCGCATTTGCCGCAATCAGCATGTTGAGGCAAAGGGCGCCAGCAGAGAGAAGCTGCTCCCATTCGGGGATCTTGACATGCGGCGCAGCCGTGCTGACGACGCCTACCACGAGCGGCGCCCGGGTAAATCGGGTGAGTTCGGCCTCCTTGGCGGCATCGGCCATATCGGGGGTATTTTTGAGCGCAAGGGCAAGGAACGCCTCCCCGAGCTTTCTGCGTAGATCTCCGCGATAGACGACCAGACGCCACGGCGCCAGCTTGCCGTGATCCGGAACACGTGTGGCAAAGGTGAGGATCGCTTCCAGTTCCTCCTGCGACGGGCCGGGCTCCCTGATCTGGGCTACGGGTGTCGAGTGCCTGTCGCGCAGGAAGTCGATGAGTTTAACGTCATTTTGCATGGTCAAAACTTTCGCTGGGAACGGAATGCGATGGGAAGGTCTTGAAATTGCCTTGGCATTGGTCTTCAAGTGACGTTTCGGAAAAGAAGAGTCAACCGGTACACAACAGATGTCAGGCACTTCCTTCGCGGCACGCTGGATCCTCGCTGGAAGCATGGCTTTCGGCGTCACTGTCAGTGCATTCGGTCAGGATGATGCCTTCAGGAATTTCCGCCAGCTCGACAGCACCGCCAAGATGCCGAAGCTCAATGCGTTTTCGGCGCTGCCCGGCGGGACGGCCGGCATTGCAGGAAAAGATGTGCTCTTCGACGCCAAGCTGACGGCCGATGGCGACGTCATGCAGGAAGGCCTCGTCTGGCGTGTCTTCAGCCCGATCGCCGCCGAAGACGGAAAATTGCCGCTCGTTGCAAGCTCTGAGGGCGGTTCGGCCGCCTTCCAGCTGGTACCGGGCGACTACTTCGTCAACTGCGCTTTCGGTCGCGCCGGTGTCACCAAGAAACTGAACGTGCCAGCCGACGGCGACGTGTCGAAACAGACACTGGTGCTCGATGCCGGCGGCTTCGTCCTCAACGCCGTCGCGGGTGCCGACCAGCGCATTCCCCCGAACGAACTCAGCTTCTCGGTCTATTCGTCGGAAGTTCGAGAGAACGGCGACCGGCCGCTCGTCATGACGGACGTCAAGCCGAACACGATCGTGCGGCTCAACGCTGGCACATATCACATCGTCTCCGAATACGGTGACGTCAATGCGGTCGTGCGGGCCGATATTCAGGTGGAGGCCGGCAAGCTTACCCAGGCGGTGCTGCAGCATCGTGCCGCGCAGATCACCCTGAAGCTTGTATCGCAGCCCGGTGGCGAGGCGATAGCCGACACCGCCTGGTCGGTGCTGACGGCGGCCGGCGACGTTGTCAATGAAAGCGTCAGCGCCTTTTCGACCATGGTGCTGGCCGAGGGCGAATATCTTGCCGTCGCCCGCAACAAGAACAAGATCTATCAGCGATCGTTCACCGTCAAAGCAGGCGGGAATACCGAGGTCGAAATCCTCATGCGCGATGCCGCGCAAGTCGCCGGGGCGGCCAACGAGCAGGATTGAACTCTGCCGGCTTCTTAACTTCGACGTTGCCGACGGCCCTAAGCCGCATCTTCACTGAAAAGGATGCCGACAGCGCCTGCGGATGGCAGGCGCTGTCGGCATGACGATCAGGCCGCTGCGGCCTTTTTTGCTTCGATCCGGCGGAGCAAATCCGGAGGCGTTGCTTCATGGCCGAGCGAAGCGATGGCCTCTTCGAGCGTCATCGACGTCTGGGCCTGAGATCCGAGGCGGCGGATGTTGACCGAGCGCTCCTCCGCCTCCTTCTTGCCGCAGACGATGATGACCGGCACCTTGGTGACCGAGTGCTCGCGGATCTTGTAGTTGATCTTCTCGTTGCGGAAATCGGTTTCCACCACCAACCCGGCGTCGCGTAGCGCTTCGGCCACCTCGCGGCCGTAGTCGTCCGCATCCGAGGTGATGGTTGCCACAACGACCTGCATCGGCGCGAACCAGAGCGGCATATGCCCGGCGAAGTTCTCGATCAGGATACCGAGGAACCGTTCCATCGAACCGCAGATGGCGCGATGGATCATCACCGGCTGGCGCTTTTCCGAGTTCTGGTCGATGTAGAAGGCACCGAACCGTTCCGGCAGGTTGAAGTCCACCTGCGTCGTGCCGCATTGCCATTCGCGGCCGATCGCATCCTTCAGCGTATACTCGAACTTCGGGCCGTAGAACGCACCTTCGCCCGGCAGGATGCCGGTCTTGATGCGCCCGCCGGATTGCGCTTCGATCGTCTTCAGCACGTCCATCATGACGCTCTCGGCGCGGTCCCACAGCTCGTCGGAACCGACGCGCTTTTCCGGCCGCGTGGAGAGTTTCACCACGACTTCCTTGAACCCGAAATCCTCGTAGACGGAGAGAATCAGGTCGTTGATGCGCAGGCATTCGGCAGCCATCTGCTCCTCGGTGCAGAAGACATGCGCGTCGTCCTGGGTGAAGCCGCGAACGCGCATCAATCCGTGAAGCGCGCCGGATGCTTCGTAACGGTGTACGAGGCCGAATTCTGCAAGCCGGATAGGCAGTTCGCGGTAAGACTTGAGACCGTGCTTGAAGATCTGTACGTGTCCGGGGCAGTTCATCGGCTTCAGCGCAAAGACGCGGTTGTCCGCTTCCTTGTCCTCCGGATGCGTGAAGGCGTAGGCAGACTTTACCGCGAACATGTTCTCCTGATACCAGCCCCAGTGGCCGGAAGTCTCCCACAGCGAGGCATCGAGGACCTGCGGCGCGTTGACTTCCTCATAGGTGCCGGCAAGCCGGCGGCGCATGTAAGCCGTCAGCGTCTGGAACATGCGCCAGCCCTTGCCGTGCCAGAAGACGACGCCCGGGCCTTCTTCCTGGAAGTGGAAAAGATCCATTTCCCGGCCGAGCTTCCGGTGGTCGCGCTTCTCCGCCTCGGCCAGCACGTGGAGATACTGGTCGAGCTCTTCTTGCGTCGCCCAGGCGGTCGCGTAGATGCGCGTCAGCATCGGGTTGTTGCTGTCTCCGCGCCAATAGGCGCCTGCCACCTTCATCAGCTTGAAGGCAGTGCCGATCTGGCCCGTGGAGGCCATATGCGGGCCGCGGCAAAGGTCGAACCACTTGCCCTGGCGATAGATCTTGAGGTCCTGATCCGCCGGGATCGCATCGATAAGCTCGACCTTGTAGGTCTCGCCCATCTCGCCGAATACCTTGCGGGCTTCGTCGCGTGACCAGACTTCCTTGGTGAACGGGTCGTTGCGCTGGATGATCTCCTTCATCTTCGCCTCGATCTTCGGCAGATCTTCGGGCGTGAAAGGCCAGTCCTCACCGCTCTCCTTATGGACGCGCTTGAAATCGTAATAGAATCCGTTCTCGATCACCGGGCCGATGGTGACCTGGGTGCCGGGCCAGAGTGCCTGCACCGCCTCCGCCATCACATGGGCGGCGTCGTGGCGGATCAGTTCCAGCGCCTGCGGGTCCGTGCGGGTGATGATGGCGATCGAACCGTCGGTGACGGGATCGGCCAGATCCTGCACGGCGCCGTTGATGGCAACCGCGACTGCCTTCTTGGCGAGCGACTTGGAAATGCCCTCGGCAACGTCACGGCCGGTCGTTCCGGCGTCGAAAACGCGGACGGAGCCATCGGGAAATGTAAGGGAAACGGATTGGGACATGTCTTTCTCCTGTCCAGTCCCGCCAACGAATGCGGGTGGTGGCAAAAAAATGGCCGGATCGGCCGGCTGTTAACGGGCGCGGTGATAGTGTGTTTCGCCGATTTAGTAAAGGCGGCCCGCGGTTCAGGCGACCATTTCTGCGAGGCGAGCGACGGTGTTGGCGTTGCGGGCCGTGCCTATGCCGAGCTTCTTCGTCGTCATCGCGGAGAGAAGCCTCGTCTCGCTTGCCTTTCCGCCGAAATCGACCCAGAGATTGCCGTCGACGACAGCTATTTGTTCTCTTTCCCTGTGCCGCTCGAGCAAGGTCTTGACGCTTTCGTCGAGCGGCGTGCGCATGACGCGCACACCAACCTGCGAACCGTCCCTCCCGGGAAACGGATTGGTCGCGGCAAGCTTGAGCCAGTCCGACCGCGAGCGCACGAGGATGTCGACATGTTTGCCGAACCGGTGGGCGAAAGCGGTTTCCAGCACCTTCTCGATATCGGAGACGGGTGACCGGGCCGCTTCAAAGACAAGGTTGCCGGTGGAGACCAGTGTCCGGCAATTCGTATAGCCGATGTCTTCGGCCATCGCGCGCAGGTCGGTCATGACAACCCGCCTGCCCCCGCCAAGAACGATGCTGTAAAGGAGCGCGACGTAGATCATTGCGGCAACGATGCCTTCCGGGAAGAACCTCGCCAGTAGCGCCAGGGCGTCCACCAGTGCAGTCGTTGGTCAAGAAGACTGGGGACCGGATCCAGTCCGCCGCTTCCGCCCGGCCCGCAGCGGGCGACGCGGAACAGGGTCATCCATCCGCCCGGCCACAACCCGTGGCGCGCGATTGCCTCGTAGCCATATTCCGAACAGGTCGGGATATGGCGGCAGGAGTTGCCGATGAAGCCGGAAAGCGTCAGTTGGTAGAGGCGGATCACCCCCATGCCGAGCAGCCTGCCGGGCGTCTTGCGAAACGGGCCGGACCAGTTGCGGGTGCGGCGCGCTGGTTGCTGTGGCTGGGGATGGCGGCAATCCGGACTGTCGCACATGATCAGACGGCGGCCGCCTCGGACCGTTCCTTCACTTCGATCTGATTGATCGCGTCGACCACGGCTTCGAAGGTCAGCATCGTGGAAGCGTGGCGAGCCTTGTAGTCCTTGACCGGCTTCAGGTAGCGCATGTCCCCGAAACGGCCCTCCGGCCCTTCGCCGCCCTCCTTCAGCATCGCAAGCATGTCCTCGCGGGCCTTCCGGATTTCACCGGCCGTCGCGCCGATGACATGCCGCGCCATGATCGAGGACGACGCCTGACCCAGGGCGCAGGCGCGCACCTCGTGGGCGAAATCCGTGACCGTGCCGTGATCCATCTTCAAATAGACGCGTACTTTCGAGCCGCAGAGCTTGGAATGTTTTTCGGAACTCGCATCCGCATCCGGCAGGCTACCCGCGTGGGTAATGTTGCCGGCGAATTCGAGAATTTTGCTGTTGTAGATTTCGTCCATCTCAGGCTCGCTTGTAATGCCATCGCGATGTTGAACACATTGTCTCGCTCGCCGCGGACTACCGTAAAGGGGCTTGTGCCACTATATGTGGTTTTGACCGGGCGTCATCAAGGAAGGATGTTTTCACGAAATCCGACCGAAATGGGAATAGCATGCCTTGTCAAAACGCCTGCTAGCGATCAGATAGCATAAGATTGCATAAAAATCAGTCGTGATGCCCTCACACTGTTCAGTCCTTGAGTAAAGCCAGTCGGGTGCGGCCTTGAACCGCATCAGGAGACGATAG
Source organism: Neorhizobium alkalisoli (assembly GCF_002968635.1). Classification (GTDB taxonomy): domain Bacteria; phylum Pseudomonadota; class Alphaproteobacteria; order Rhizobiales; family Rhizobiaceae; genus Neorhizobium; species Neorhizobium alkalisoli. Next base: position 269,101 of record NZ_PVBN01000002.1, read on the forward strand.
ATGGATGCCATAGTGAAGAATTTCCCGGCCTCGAAAGAGAAGCTGGTTCGCCCATCCCAGCAGGAAGCCGAGGAGGCCGTACGCACTCTGCTTCGTTGGGCAGGCGACGATCCTGCTCGCGAAGGCCTTGTCGACACGCCGAAGCGGGTCGCCGCCGCCTATCTCGAACTGTTTGGCGGCTACGATCAGTCGGCGGAAGAAGTTTTGGGCCGGACCTTCGAGGAGGTCTCCGGCTACGACGACATCGTGCTCGTGCGTGATATCCCGTTCTTCTCCCATTGCGAACACCACATGCTGCCGATCAAGGGCAAGGCGCATGTCGGCTATTTGCCGAACGGTCGCGTTCTCGGTCTTTCGAAGATCGCCCGCGTCGTGGAGATATTCGGCCGGCGTCTGCAGACGCAGGAAAACCTCACGGCCCAGATCGCCCATGCCATCGAGGAAACCTTGAAGCCTCGCGGCGTTGCCGTGATGATCGAGGCGGAGCACATGTGCATGGAAATGCGCGGCGTGCAAAAGCAGGGTTCGCAAACGATCACGACGACCTTTACCGGCGAGATCAAGTCGGACGCCGCCGAACAGGCCAGGTTCTTCATGCTGGTCCGCAACCGCTGACGGGCACAAATTCCAATGTCCATCTCTTTTGAAAAGCCGTCGGCCGACAAGGCCGAGATCGAAGGTGCAGGCGCCTTTACGCCGCGGTTCGACGGCAACGGGCTCGTCACCGCGGTCGTGACCGATATGCGCGACGGCGAACTGCTGATGGTTGCCCACATGAACGCGGAAGCCCTGGCGCTGACCATCGAGACGGGAATCGCTCACTACTACAGCCGGTCGCGCGGCAAGATCTGGAAGAAGGGCGAGACCTCCGGCAACCTCCAGACGGTGCACGAACTGCGGACGGACTGCGATCAGGATGCCGTTTGGCTGAAGGTTTCCGTCTCTGGCCATGACGCAGCATGCCATACGGGCCGCCGCTCCTGTTTCTATCGGACGGTAAGAAAAAGTGACAGCAGCGCTGTCCTTGAAATCACCGACGATGAGCGCCATTTCGATCCGGAAGCCGTCTATTCGGACGGGGGAACCAAATAAGCAACTGTTTCGTTTTTCGACACCGAGAGGTCGGATAAACGATTTCGAAACCTGTCCGCGCGCTATAATCGCCAGACTGGGGATTGTTCAGCTTGGAGGGTTTTAGTCGATGCTGAACTGGAGTTGGAATCGTCACGATCCGCAAGCTGCGCCTGCCGAAGGCGGCGGTGCGCGAACCTTGGAACCACCACATCCCCCGATCGTCGAACCGCCCCCAAAAGCAAAGCTTGCGCTCGCCCTTGGCGGAGGCGCTGCCCGTGGCTGGGCTCATATCGGCGTGTTGCGCGCGCTCGACGAAACCGGCATCGAGGTCGGAATGATCGCCGGCACTTCGATCGGCGCCCTCGTGGGTGGCTGTTATCTGGCCGGCAAGCTCGACGAACTCGAAACCTTTGCCCGTTCACTCACCATGCGCCGGATCGCCGGACTGCTGGATCTGACGATCGGCGGCGGTGGCCTCCTAGGCGGCATGCGGCTGACGAAACGGATGCAGGAGCACCTCGAAGGGCTCGCGATCGAGGATCTCGACCGGCCGTTCGTGTCGGTGGCAACCGAGCTTCACACGGGCCATGAGGTCTGGATTTCCAGCGGATCGTTGATCACAGGCCTGCGGGCCTCCTACGCCCTTCCAGGCATTTTCGAACCGGTGAAATGCAACAACCGCACGTTGGTAGACGGCGCGCTGGTCAATCCTGTCCCGACGTCGGTCTGCCGCGCCTATGAGCAGCCGCTCGTGGTCGCGGTCAACCTGAACTACGAAATCTTCGGCCGTTCCGCGGTGGTCAAACACAGCGCCAGCGTCCAACCCATGGACGACGACCGCAAGAGAGATGGCGTTCGTGTCGGGGTCACAGGGACGATGGTCCAGGCCTTCAACATCATCCAGGAACGGATTTCGCGCGCGAGGCTTGCGGGTGATCCCCCGGATCTGGCATTGCATCCCCGCCTCGCCGATATCGGCCTTTCCGAATTTCATCGGGCCGGCGAGGCGATCGACCGCGGTTATGCCGAAACGATCGCTCAGATCTCCGCTCTCAAACGCATGCAGGAAGTGTTCGCCCGCTAAGCGTGGAGCACGACCCCGCCGGTAGGCGGGGTCGTGACGGCAAGGCTTAGCCGGCGATGTAGGCCTTGATCTGCTCGGCCTCGAGTTCGATTTCCCGGATGCGCGACTTGACGACGTCCCCGATCGAAATGATGCCGGCGAGTTTCCCGTCCTTTTCGACCGGAACGTGACGGAAGCGCCCGCCGGTCATGATGCCCATCAATTCGTCGACGGTCGTCTCCTCCCTGCAGCGCTGGACCGTCGTGGTCATCGCAGATTTGACCGGCTTATCAAGCACGCTCGGCCCTTTGCCGGCGATGGCACGCACGAGGTCGCGCTCGGTGAAGATGCCGGCAATCCGGCCCTCCATGGCGATGACCACCACTGCGCCGATCTTCTTTTCGTGCAGGATGCCGGCGACCTCCAGCAATGTCTTGTCCGGGGTCACCGTTACGACATCGCGGCCTTTCGCATCCAGCATGTTCTTGACGACTATTGCCATGGCTCTCTCCTCGTAGACCAGAATGGCTGAGGCGCCGCCCTCCCCCAAGGATCGGCGCAAATGCGCAGTGAAGACTCCCTGCCGAAAGCGAATTTTAGAGCTAAGTCAAAAACATATCAAGGTTGCGTAATCGGCATCCGGCTCGGAGGAACCGGATCGAACAATCCGAAGAGCAGGAAGCCGAACAGGAAGCCGCCGATATGAGCGTCCCAGGCGATCGGCCCCATATCCGCGCCGAAAAGCTGCACGCCGAAGGCGATCAGAAGATTGCCGGCGAACCACATCACGGTAAAGATTACGACGGTCCGGTTTCTAAACGAACCGAGGATGGATTGCCGCGGATAAAGGTGGCCATGGGTCCTGTCGTAGCCGCGGTCGCCCGGAAAGGCGAACCGGCAGGCAGCCCCCATCAGCGCCGAAACGACCCCCGATGCTCCGATCAGAAGGGTTTCGTTGTTCCAGTTCAGCAGTGCGTGGAAGAAAGCTGCCGCCACCGCCGAGAGAATCCAGAAGACCACATACCGGACGGTCCCGATGCGCCTGACGACCGGGGCCCCGAACGCCATGAGCCAGAGCGCGTTGAAGAGAATGTGTTCAACCCCGCCGTGAAGGAGCGAATAGGTCACCGGCGACCACAGCCAGGCGAGATCCTGGTCCGCCAAAGGGAAACCGTAGCGGAGCGGGATGAAGGCGAATGTGAAGATGAACTCGCTGCGCGCTGCCTCGTCCAGCAGATATTCCTGAATAACATAGATCCCGGCGAGCAGGGCCAATGTCACCACGAGACTTTGCGGCAGGTTGAAGACGGGTGGTGAACCTTCGTTCGGTTCGCGCCGTTCTTCTGCCATGTCCGGCTCGTCGCTCATTCCTGTCCCCTTGCTTCCAAACCAGCGATGGAATCCTCCGTCAGCCTTATAGGAGCGGCATGTCGAAGGAAAGCATTTCGGGTGTGACGGCCCGGCGCCGTCGAGATTGATGGTTCCTTAACCACGATGGCCGCGCCATGGCACGATATTCGCTCCGCAAAGGTTGAAGGTCGCGCATGAGGCGCGATTTGTCCCGAAATGTGACAGGTAGTGGCGGATGCGAAACCAGGCGACCCGAGCGGTCTTTGATTACTGGATCAATCTGAAAGGCGATCGCGCCGCGCCGCTGCGGACCGAAGTCGATCCAACGGCGCTGCGCCACCTGCTTCCCCATCTTTTTATCGCCGCGGTGGATGAAGAGGGCGTGCTGGCTTTTCGGCTGGCCGGAACGCGAATCTGCGACCTCTTCGGTCGTGAGCTGCGCGGCGCGGCCTTTGACCAGGTGTGGTTCGAAGCCGAGCAGCCGCAGCCCTTGCATATCGCTCGGAACGTCATTCGGCACGAGCAGCCGGCTCTTGTCGATCTGGTTGCAGCGAACGCCCAGGCCCGCCAAGCCTACGAAATGCTTCTCCTGCCGCTCCGCTCCGCCGCTGGAATGGAAAGTGACCGCCTTTTCGGAGCGCTCCTGCCGCGCGGCGCTCCTTTCCCGGCGGTCGCCCTTCCTGTTAACGGACTGGAGATGGAGAGCTGGACTTTCCTCACCGGCGGGGCATCGCATTTCGGCGTGCCGGTCACCGTCGACCACAACAGTCCACCCGGCGGTCTACGTCGGCATCCACCCTCTCAAGACCGGAGATTCTGACGTCCTCTCGCATTCGCGGCTCTCGAATAAAAGATTCTGTTAACCGCGGTGCGCTATCAATTTCAGGTACACTCTCGACGAGAAAAGCTCTTTCAGATGTATTCATTTCAGTCGGCCCAGACCCCAGCCAAGCAAGCCGTTCCCGCCCAGCGGACGTTTCAGCGAGTGTCTGTCAATGTTGCCGGGCGGCTGATGCTGGCGACGCATGAGGAATTTCCCTGCAGCGTTGTGGATATGTCCCCGGGCGACGTCACTTTTGCCTGTTTCGGCCGACCTCGCGTCGGTGAGCGTGTGATCGCCTATCTCGACCATATCGGCCGGCTGGAAGGCACCGTCCTCAGCCTGTCGGACGATGGTTTCGCGATGTCGATCAACGCGACGGACCGCAAGCGCGAAAAGCTTGCCGCCCAGCTCACCTGGATCGCCAACAAGCACGAACTCGGCCTGCCGGAGGATCGCCGCCACGATCGCCTTGCGCCACGCAACACCCGCGCCGAAATCACGCTCGATGACGGTCGGCGGTATGAATGCCGCATCATGGACCTTTCGCTCTCGGGCGCCGCCGTCGACCTCGACGTCCGCCCATCGATCGGCACCCCCGTTCGGCTCGGGAGCATGCGCGGCCGCGTTGTCCGTCATTTCATGGAAGGCGTGGCGATCGAATTCAATTCGGTCCAGTCCCGCGAAGCCCTGACGGAATTTCTTTAAGGCGCCAAGGCGCTTTTCTGCCTCCCAATCCCGCCGTGAACACTGTTCAGGCCCGCCGTTGGTGACGGACGGCGGAGCAGTGCATCGCTCATTTCTCTCTCGACCGTCCGCACCTCCTCAAAAAAATGTGCCCTTTTGGCACTTTTTTTGTAGGGCGTCAGAGCCCGAACGAGCAGCCGGACGCCCTTTTGGCCTCTCCGTTGAAGAGTCTGCCAAGTCTCTTTGGTTAATTTGGTAGCCGGAGGCTTCGCCTCGTCCGACGTTATCGTCCCGCGTTCCTCTCGAAAAGTCTTTCGTGTCGAGGAACTTACCCTCACGACGCCAACGATCGCGGCGATGTTCGAGGTTTAAGTGTTCTCGCCAAAAACTCACCGAATTAGCTAGAATTTGATTCACATTCAAATTGTATTTTAGGCAAAATGAATTCAAATAAGACTTTGATTTTACTTCGCTATTTTGCGGTCGCTCAAGCCCTCTGTGTCAGTGTTCTTCCCACAACGGGGAGACATAAAAATGAAATTCAGCAAGGGACTGGGCCTCGCCGCCATCACCGCATTCGCAGCGATCTTTACCGCCGGCAGCAGCTACGCGATGCCGGCCGGCGCCATGCGCGTCATCAGCCAGGCCAATCCGCCGGTCGGCCACTACGAGTTCTGCAAGACCTATACGAGCGAATGTGCCGCGACCTACCAGGACGCCGGTCCCATGCCCCTCACCGAGGACAAATGGCGGACCATCCTGGACGTCAACTATACCGTCAATTCCTCGATCACGCCGATGACCGACCAGGAGATCTACGGAGTCGAGGAACGCTGGGCCTATCCGCGGACCGTCGGCGACTGCGAGGATTTCGTTCTGCTGAAGCGCAAGATGCTGATCAAAAAAGGCGTCGATCCTTCCGATCTGCTGATCACCGTGGTGCTTCAGCCGAACGGCGAAGGACATGCGGTCCTCACGGTCCGTACAGACCACGGCGATTTCGTGCTCGACAACATGCGCAACAAGGTCATGCTCTGGTCCGACACGGAATATACCTATCTGAAGCGCCAGGCCTCCGACGATCCGTCCCGCTGGGTCAAGCTCCAGGACGGGCGTGCGACGGCGGTGGGTTCGGTCGGCCAGTAATTCACGTCCTGCGACGAGCGCGATCAGGGAACATCGCTGCATATCTGAAAACGATTGCCGAAGGGGTCGTGGAAGCTCGCAAACACCACATGCCCCTCGAAGACGACCGGCTCGCCGCAGGCGACGCCGCGGCACCGAAGATCGTCCACTGCCGCATAACAGTCCCTGACGTTGAGAACCACCGTCGTCCCCGTCGATGGCTCCCAATCCGGTCCTGCCACCGTCACGGCGAGATTGCCGCCCTGTCCGCCCGTCGAAAACTCGAGCCAACCGGCTTCCGGCAAGTCGTACAGCGGCTCCCCGAGCCCAAGCGTCTCCCCGTAGAAAAGCCGTGCCCTGCCGAGATCGGTCACCGAAATCGAGACGACGTTGATTCCCTGAAACAGCTGCACCTGTTCCTCCTTGCCGGCGCCGATCGACTTTAACGAAACATTAAGGATGAAATTCCAGACTGGCGCGCAATCGCCGGACCGCGTTCCGTATCCTCATCTCCGTCTCATTCCGGTGCATGGCGAATTTCCTTCCGGTGAACATGGAGCGCACGTCATGGCAGGTCCAGCCCCCGATACTACGGCTGAAGAAACGCCGCTGATCTCGAGCCGGTTTCTCTACCGCTTGACGACAATCGTCGCGTTCGTCGCTGCCATGACTCTGGCGGTCAGCGTCGGTGGCCGCTGGTTCGGCGAACGCATCGCGCTTGCCGGCCACACTGACAGTACCGAGGAGTTCCTGATCCAGATCGGACAGGACAAACTCGGTCTACCAGCCAACATGATCCGCTTCCGCGACCAGCGCCGCAATGGCGTCGCCGAACGTGTCGACATTTATTTCACATGGCCGGAACGACAGGGTTACAGTTCTGCGCTGCGCGCCCGGTTCGATGATGTCGCCCAGTCTTCGAATTTGATTTTCCTGCAGATTTCACAGAGCACGATGTCCCGCGACATGTCCGGCCGCCTGGAGCCGATCTATTCGAAGCTCTTTGACGGCGATCCGCAGCCCGGAAAGTTCGGCCTGACGCTCCATCGACTGCGGCCTGATTCCGGTTATGGAAACGAACTCATCCTGTCTGCGCAACGCCCCGATTCGCCTGACTATGTCGTCCGCTGCCTCCTGCCCGGCGCCGGCGAGAAGCCGACCAGCGGAGACTGCCAGCGCGATATCCACATCGGTCAGGATCTGACGGTGCTCTATCGCTTCTCCAGCGTGCTTTTGAAGGATTGGCAACATATTGATGCCGCAGTTCGGCTCTTTGTCGAAAACCGGCTGGCGAAATAGCCGCCGCGGACGGACGGGTTGATGTCTAAAATGCAGCACATCGAGGCAAGCTGCTGTTCATCATAAACCTCTTGGTAACGCTGTTCTCCTAGAGTGTCGGCAACGGCTGCGACGGGGGAGCGTCCGGACGTGGCAAACTTGATGCAAGCGATGAGTGCGGCAGTGTCGAAAGCAATGTTTTCAGCATCCTTCCCCAAGGATGGCGTTACGGTCCCGGGACGGTTTCTCGGATATCTATTCACCTTGGTTCTGGCGGTTTCGATTTTTGCGGCGCCTGCGGCGGCCGCTCCGAAATATGCCGGCATCGTCGTCGACGCGAAGACCGGCAAGGTTCTCTACGGCGAGGACCCGGATGGCCTTCGTTATCCTGCCTCGCTGACCAAGATGATGACGCTTTATCTGACCTTCGAAGCACTCGAAGCCGGACGCATCAGCCTTGACACGAGCGTGCCGGTATCGACCAACGCAGCCGCGGAGCCTCCCTCGAAGCTCGGCGTCCGTGCCGGTGGCTCCGTAACGGTCGACCAGGCTATCCGGGCGCTTGTAACCCGCTCGGCAAACGACATAGCGACGGCGCTCGGTGAATTCCTCGGCGGTTCCGAAGATCGTTTTGCCCAGATGATGACCGGCAAGGCCCGTGCGCTCGGCATGACGCGAACCACCTATCGCAATGCCCATGGTCTGCCCAACACGGCACAGATGACGACGGCGCGCGACCAGGCTCGGCTCGGCATGGCTCTGCGTCAGCACTTTCCGCAATATTACGGCTACTTCTCGATCCGCACGTTCAATTTCGGCAAGCAGGTAATCGGCAACCATAACCGTCTCGTCGGCAACGTAAGAGGCGTCGACGGCATCAAGACCGGCTACACCCGCGCCGCCGGCAGCAATCTGGCGACGTCGGCTCAGTCCGACGGTCGTTCGATCGTCGCCGTCGTGCTCGGTGGCCGCTCCAGCGCTGCCCGTGACGCGACCATGCGCCAACTGGTCGCCGAATATCTGCCGAAGGCCTCTCGCGGCGGCAATTCGAACCTGATCGCGCAGGCCGCTCCGGTTGCGCCGATCGCGGCCGCTCCCGTCAAGCCGGCACCGGCCGCCGCAGCGCCCACTCCGTCCGAAGCCCGTCAGATGGCGGCCCTCGATCTGCCGAACAGCGGCCCCAAGCCAGGCGCTCGCTACAACGAACAGCCGGCAGCCGCGTCGCCGTCGCCGTCGCCGTCGCCCGTCGCCTATGCGGCCGAACCGGCCGAGAAGAAAGTCATCAGCCAGGTTATGAACACCGCAATGGCGAGCGCCGCAGCCGTGCCGACCCCCGCCCCGGAATTCATTCCAGAGCGCAAGGAAGAGGTCGCCGCGCTACGGGCACCAAAGCCGAGCGTCGATGAAGTTACGACCGCCTCGACCAAGGCTTCCGTCAAGGAAAGCCAGTCCTCCGGGCCGAGCGGTTGGGTCATTCAGATTGGCGCGTCGCCCAATCAGAAGATGGCTCAGGATCTCCTGCAGAATGCGCAGGATAAAGGCGGCAAGGTATTGCGTTCCGCCAAACCCTTCACTGTCGCCCACAGCAATAACGGCGAACAGATCTACCGGGCCCGCTTCGGCGGCTTCGATGACCAGAAGAAGGCCGTCGATGCCTGCAATGTACTGAAGAAGAAGGGCATTAGCTGCTGGGCGTCGCTCCAGTGAGCGGGGGCTGTCAAAACGAAAGTGGCCGCGCCGATATTTCGGCGCGGTGGAATCTCGAAAAGTAAAGCGTAAACGGGGTTTCCGATGGGAATGAATGAAAACAGCGCGGAGTTTGTCTTCAAACCCGCATCCAAGACGAGAGCAAGGGGCGTCGCCCTCAATCCTCTCCACGAGGCGGCTATGCGGCTGGCAGGTGTCGGCTTGAGTCGTTCGAAGGAAAAGACCCGCGATCTGGTTGCGATGTTATTGAGCCACGGCGCCCGCGCCTGGCGCCACTCTCAACCGGAAGCCAATATCCATCTTCATATCGGCATTCGCTCCGGTCGGGCGCCGATCCGCCTCAAGATCCGCTGATTTAAAGCAATCCGAGTTCGGCGAGCTCCCGCCGAAGGTCTTCAGGAAGCGCCGCAACACCCTCGCCCAGTCCGCCGAGGTCACGCGGCGCTTCTTCTGCTTTCAGATACCGCCAGCCCTGAAACGGCCGCTTCGGCTGTGGTGCGGTCTCGATCACTTCCGGTCCGAGGACCAGGTGACAGCGCTGGATGCCGTCGCCGCCGGTGAACGTTTCCACCCCCAGGAGCTTCTGCCGGGCAGCCACCTGCCCCTTGATCACCCAATAGAGCGAACCATCCTCCAGAAGCTCCTCGACACGCTTTGGCACCATTCGCGTGGTGTGGACGCTGTGCGGTTCGAGCCCGGCCGCAATCGCATTGAGCGACCGCTCCGAGACCCAGTCCCGAAGATCCTGGATCGAGTCCGCGCCGACGCAGAGTTTGATGAGATGAAGAGCCATGGTTTCGTTGAAAACCCATCCGGGCGCGCGGTCAAGCGTTTGCTCGATCACTCCACAGCGGCGAAACGGCTCAGCACTCCACCACGTTGACGGCAAGGCCGCCGGTGGAGGTTTCCTTGTACTTCTCGCTCATGTCGTTGCCGGTCTGGCGCATCGTCTCGATACAGGCGTCGAGCGGCACGAAATGGGTACCGTCGCCCTTGATCGCCAGCGATGCGGCGGTAACGGCCTTTACAGCTCCCAAGGCGTTGCGTTCGATACAGGGAACCTGGACGAGGCCCGCAACGGGATCGCATGTCATGCCGAGATGATGTTCGAGAGCGATTTCCGCAGCGTTTTCGATCTGCTCCGGTGATCCGCCCATGACAGCGGCAAGCCCCGCTGCGGCCATGGCTGCGGCCGACCCTACCTCGCCCTGACAGCCGACCTCGGCGCCCGAGATCGAAGCATTGTGCTTGATGATGCCGCCGACGGCCGCCGCCGTCAGCAGGAAATTGCGGATATCCTCCTGCGTCGCATCCTCGTGGAAATGCAGATAATACCTGACTGCCGCCGGGATCACGCCCGCGGCGCCGTTCGTGGGCGCCGTGACGACGCGGCCGCCGCCGGCATTTTCCTCGTTGACGGCCATGGCATAAACGCTCAGCCAGTCGTTGGCGAGCACCGGGTTCAGCCGATTGCTGCGCCATTCTTCGTTCAGCTTGTCATGGATTGCGCGTGCCCGCCGCTTCACCTTCAATCCGCCGGGCATGATGCCGTCGACCTTGAGGCCGCGGTCGATGCAGCTGCTCATCGCCTCCCATATGCCGTCGAGGCCGGCGTCGAGCTCCGCCGCGCTCATCTTCGTCTCTTCGTTCGCTCGCTTCATCTGGGCAATCGTCAGGCCTGAGCCGCGCGCCATGTCGAGCATCTGTTTTGCGGTGGAAAAAGGATAAGGGACACGGGCGTCGCCGGACGCCTTCTTGGGGGTGCGCATGGCCTCCAGTTCGGTGTCCGTCACCACGAAACCGCCGCCGATCGAATAATAGATGCGCTTCAGGAGAAGCCGTCCGTCCCGGTCGAAGGCCGAAAAGCTCATGCCGTTGGCATGGCCCGGCAATGGCTGCTTCTTGTCGAAGATCAGGTCCGTCTTGGGTTGGAACTCGTAGGCCGGATGGCCGGGCGGCGTCACGCGGCCGGTTCGTTCTACTTCGGCAATGATCTGGTCCATCCGGTCCGGATCGATGCTTGCCGGCTCTTCGCCCATCAGCCCGAGGACCACCGCCCTGCCCGTCCCATGGCCTATTCCGGTAAACGCCAGCGAACCATGCAGGCTGACCTTCAGCGCCGCGACATGCGCGCCCGTCGGCCTCGGCCAGTCGTTGGACAGGATCAGCGCCAGGAAACGGTTTGCGGCCGACATCGGCCCCATCGTGTGCGAGCTGGATGGGCCGATACCGATCTTGAAGACGTCGAACACAGAAAGAAACATGGCGATCCCGGCGCTGATACGGTTATGGCCCTGAGTCTATGTCAGGCGTGCCGGCTTTTTCGGCGACTGCCCGACATCCCTTTTGACGGCCGCGACATAAGCACAAATAGAAACGGCGTGGTTCGAATACCACGCCGAATGAATGGAAATCTAATTATGGGCGAAAATCAGATAGCGCCGAACAGGTAGGCAAGAGCCAAAGCACCCGCAAACCCCGCCAGCGCCTTGATGGTGACGCCCCAGCAGGATTTCTCCACAGTTTCTTCCATTTGGTCTCCGTCGGAATGCCGCATTTTAACGTCCTCAGCGGACCGCCATGGCTAATCGTTTATTAAACTCCACCCGCTTTCGCAATAACGAAGATGGCGGAAAAATGGCGCTGGCCACAGCTTTATCGCAATTGAACGTGCGGACCCGTGCCGAGTTCCAGCCGCACTTGCCGATAGGCAGGAAACAACGCATGACGGAAGACATGGACCGATTCCCATCCGGTGAGCACCATGACGACAGCTGACTACATTGCGCTTGCCCTCTTCGCCCTGCTCTGGGCCGCATACTCCTGGATCACCGCCGGTGCCGGAGCCCGCTTCTTCCCGCGCTCCAGCCTCAACCGCGCCATGGCCGAGCGACGCAAGCTGTGGATCTACAATTCCTTGCGTCGCGACCTGAAGATGATCGACACCCAGATCATGGCCGGGCTGCAGAACGGCACCGCCTTTTTCGCCTCGACGTCGATCTTCGCGATCGGCGGCTGTTTTGCATTGCTGGGAGCGACCGATCAGGTCGAAGCCGTGTTCAGTAGCCTGCCGCTCGTCGCTTACGGCGGACGTACGGCCTTCGAGATCAAGGTGGCCGGCCTGACGTTCCTGTTCGGCTACGCCTTCTTCAAGTTCGGCTGGTCATACCGGCTTTTCAACTACTGCACCATTTTGTTTGGCGCGCTGCCGATGATGCACGACACCAATGTCGATCGGGCTGCCGCCGAGCGTGCCGCCGATCAGGTGGTGCGCATGAACACCATCGCCGCGAAACACTTCAATGCCGGGCTCAGGGCGCTCTTTTTGTCGGTCGGTTATCTCGGCTGGTTCGCCGGCCCCTATATGTTCATGGCGATGACGCTGTTCGTCATCTTCGTGCTCGCTCGTCGCCAGTATTTCTCCGAAGCGCGGCTGGCGATCATGGACGAGATTCGCAGTAACTGAGAAAGGCCGTCAGTGACCGTTGCAGATATTCCCGGCCCCGTGTTGCGGGCACCCCGCATCACGCTCATCGATACCCTGCGCGGCGTCGCGCTCGTCGCCATGGCGACCTACCATTTTACCTGGGACCTCGAGTTCTTCGGCTATCTGGAGCCGGGCACCGCAACGCAGGGCTTCTTCCGCATCTATGCCCGCGCGATTGCGAGCTCCTTCCTGTTCCTGGCCGGCGTCAGCCTGGTTCTTGCGCATTTCCCGGCGATCCGATGGCGCTCCTTCTGGAACCGTTTTGCCGTCGTTGCGGGCGCGGCATTGGCCATCAGCGTCGCCACATGGATCGCCTTCCCCAACGAATGGATCTATTTCGGCATCCTGCACAATATCGCTCTCTCGAGCCTGATCGGCCTTGCCTTCCTGCGCCTGCCCATCCTGCTCACCGCCGGTGCGGTGGTGGTGATCGTCGCCGTGATGGTCGTCAACTACGGCCTGATTCCCGGCATTCTCGATTCGGCCGCGTTCAACACGCGATCCCTCGCCTGGCTGGGTTTTGCGGAAATACCACCGCGTTCGAACGACTATGTGCCGCTGTTTCCCTGGGTCGCCGCCTTGCTGGCAGGTATAGCCGCGACACGGCTCGCGGTATCGAGGCACTGGCTGCCGCGCCTTGCCGCCGTGCAAACGACACAGAACCTCCTTTCGAAGGCCGGGCGGCACAGCCTCGTCATCTATCTCCTGCACCAACCGGTGCTGATCTCTGCGGTCTATCTGTTCTCGCTGGTGCAGCCGGCGCCGCCGCCGGATCCCCGCGTCGGCTACATGTTCAGCTGCGAAGCAGCCTGCCGCGGCGAAAATAACGATCCCGGTCTCTGCCAGCGCTTCTGCGGCTGCACGGCCGACCGGCTGATCTCGCAATCGCTGCTTGTTCCGCTGCAATCCGGCCAGGTGTCGCCGCAGGATGACCGCGTCCAGTCGCTCGCGCAGCAGTGCTCCATAGAGGCACAATAGCCGCCGAAATAGCGATATCGATAAGGATCAGGTGCCGACGCCGATTTCAGCCAGCCGCGTCAGGCAGGCCTCTTCGGCATTGTTGAGCTCGTCGAGCGTCTCGTCGATGTCCTTGCGCTTCTGGCGAAGCTCCTCACGCTTCTCGTCGATGCGCTTCATCATCAGCTTGAGCTGGCCGAGTTCGCCCGGCGGCTCCTTGTAGACCTTGATGATCTCGCGGATCTCGGCGATCGTGAAGCCGATCCGTCGTCCGCGCAGGATTTCCTGGAGCAGCCGTCGGTCCGCCGCGCGGAAAAGCCGGGTGCGGCCCCGCCGGTCGGGCTGGAGAAGACCTTCATCCTCGTAGAAACGAAGCGTGCGGGTCGAAACGCCGAATTCGCGCGTCAGCTCCGTTATGCTATAATATTTGTTCACGATCCCATCCTGCTACTCGTCAGGCGAAAATAATTGACTTTTACGTAACAGTCAATTTTTGCAGGATCAGCCCAGCAGCCAGAGCGTCGCCAGGCCGAGAAACGAGAAGAAGCCGGTCGTATCGGTAATCGCCGTGACGAAAACCGCAGAGGACACCGCAGGGTCGGCGCCGGCCCGATCGAGGACCAGCGGAATCATGATGCCGGCCATGGCGGCCGCAAACATGTTGATCAGCATGGCGGTGGCAATCAGCCCGCCGATATTGACGTCGTGGAACCACAGACCGGCCACTATGCCGACGAGGCAGCCTATCACCACGCCGTTTATGAGCCCGACGCCCGCCTCGCGGCGGGCAACGCGCCAGGCATTGTGGATGTCGAGGTTCCGGGTGGCGAGTGCCCGCACCGTCACGGTCATCGTCTGGGAACCTGCATTGCCCCCCATCCCGGCGACGATCGGCATCAGGATCGCCAGCGCCACCACTTCCTCGATGGTCGCCTCGAAAAGCGAGATGACGGAAGCGGAGATGAAGGCGGTGAAGAGATTGATCAGCAGCCACGGCACGCGGGACCGGGAGGTCTCGGTAACCGAGTCGGAGAGTTCTTCATCGCCGACGCCCGAAAGGCGCATGATGTCCTCTTCCGCCTCCTCCTGGATCACGTCGACCACGTCGTCGATGGTGAGCACGCCGACGAGTCTGCCATTTTCGTCGACCACCGCGGCCGACAGAAGGTCGTATTGTTCGAAGAGCTGGGCAGCCTCTTCCTGGTCCATGTCGGCCGGGATCGGATAGTTTGTCTCCCGCATGATCGTCTCGATCTTCACCTGCCGCTTGGCGCGCAGGATGCGGTCTAGGTCGAGCACGCCGAGCAGCTTGAACGTCGGGTCGATGACGAAGATCTGCGTGAAGCTTTCCGGCAGGTCCTCCTCGTCGCGCATATAGTCGATCGTCTGGCCGACGGTCCAGAATGGCGGCACGGCGACGAACTCCGTCTGCATGCGCCGGCCGGCCGATTGCTCGGGATAGTCAAGTGCCCGGCGCAGTCTCACCCGTTCGGTGAACGGCAACTGCGCGAGAATCTCCTCCCGGTCTTCCTGGTCGAGGTCTTCAAGGATGTAGACCGCGTCGTCCGAATCGAGATCGCCGATCGCCGCGGCGATCTGCGCATTCGGCATCTGGTCGACGATCTCCATGCGGATCGCTTCGTCGACCTCGGTCAGTGCGGTCAGGTCGAAGTGATCGCCGAGCAGTTTGACGAGTGCAAGGCGCTGGTCCGGCAGAATGGCTTCCAGAAGGTCGCCGAGTTCCGATTCGTGCAGCCGTGCGACGTGCTGGCGGAGGAAAAGCACGTCGCGATCGGCGATTGCGGCGCCGACCATCGCCAGAAAATCGGCGCGGATGGAGCCGTCCTCGGAATAGATGTCGCCACCCGCTTCGTCGGTCTTGGTGCGCAGGCGGTGTTCTTCGCCGGTATCGCTCATCTGCCGCCCTCGCTGCTGGTATCCGACGTATGGAGAATGGCGGCTAAAAGCATATTGTCAACAACCGGATAGCTCGATCCGGCGCCACTGCCCATACCACCGGTTTTCCTGCTAGAACAAATGGTCGCCCGGGTCCAGTCCGCATGGCAAAAGGATATGGCAAAGACGCATGCAATGTCCGGCTGCCGGCGAGAGGAATTCCATCATGACCGTTCGTCCCATTCTCAGATATCCCCATCCGGACCTTATGAGACCCTGCGCACCGGTTACCATCTTTGACGATCAGCTTGGCATCCTCGCCCGCGATCTTCTCGATACCATGCGCGCAGCGCCCGGCGTCGGCATAACCGCCGCACATGTCGGCGTGTTGACGCGTCTCGTGGTGTTGGAGCTGTCCAGGGAGCTTGGCCCACGCTTCTATGTCAATCCTGATGTCCTGTCCTTTTCCGCAGAAACCATGCGGCACATGGAAGGCAGTGTCTCCATGCCCGGCGCCACCGATGAGGTCGAGAGGCCGAGAAAAATCCGTTTCCACTATCAGGATCTCGACGGTGCCCACCATGAGGAAGACGCCGAAGGTTTTTATGCCATCTGCATGCAGCACGAGATCGATCAGCTCGACGGCATCTTCTGGCTGAAGCGCCTGTCCCGGCTGAAACGCGACCGCCTCACCCGCAAGTGGGAAAAGGGAATTTAGGGCGGACGTCGAACCAAAACTGCTTTCGCTCGTTTTGCGCTCGCAAGCCATGAGGAGCAACAACGATGAATGTATCTCATGCCAAGAGCGGGGCGGAACTCGAGCGGAAGGTCGCCGAGCGTCTGGCTGCCCTACCGGATGTCGATGCCTCGGCGATAGAACCGCATGCCGAGGGAACGAAGATCGTCCTGGAAGGTTCTGTCGATACCGTGTTTTCGGCCCGCAAGGCGGTGCTGAGCGCGGAAACCGTGGATGGCGTGCATGATGTCGAAAGCCATCTGACCCTGACGGGTAACAAGAATGGTACATCCACGAGCCATTGAGGCTAATCTACCCGGCGCATCGGCTGGTGCGCCGGGTCCTATGCAGAACCGACAGGAGAGCACCATGCCGTCCAAGCGGAAAGTTGACGACATTTCCCGCGAAGAGGATTTTCGTGATTATGACGACCGCAATATCGGTGAGGGCTGGCCTTACGATGATGCGGCCGGCGCCGGTGCGCGTCCTGTCGACAACGCCGCCTATGGAGATCCGAAAGCCAATTTCGATAGTGACCGTAACCGGGGGTACCACGTGGACGAGGCTGGTTTCGACGGCCTGGAGGAACGCGTCATCGATAGCGACTCTCCGGCGACAGAAGGCTTGGCAGATTCGGATGACCTCGAAGAACGGATTACCGATGCGATCGAGAGCCTTGATGTCGTTCCCATGGAGGCGGTCGACGTCCATGTGACCGGCGGCGTGGTTACACTTGAAGGCGTGGTGGACGATGCGGCGACGTCCCGCAAGATCGGCCGTCACATCCAGACGATCGCAGGAGTACGGCAGGTCGTGAACAATCTCAGGCTCGCTGGCGTCGACAGCCGGATACCGGATGACGACTAGGCGATTTCCACCAAAAACGCGGGCGTTCCTTTCAGCGTATTGCTGACGGTGCAGATCTCCTCTGCCAGATGAGCGATTTCGGCTTTCTGACGTGCCGTCAGGTCCCCGTCGACGTCCAGGCTCACGATGAACCGGACGATACGGGAAGGCTCCTCATGGGCTTTCTCACCCGTCACATGAGCCCTGACCTCGGTCAGCTTATCCAGTATGCCGAGTTTGCTTGCGGCGATCCGTCCGCTTAGGACAAGGCAGGAGGCGAGCGAGGCAAACATCAGGTCGAGCGGATTGAAGCCGGGCTCGGAGGCGCCGGTAACGACCTCCAGCCCGCCCTTCGTTTCGCTTGTCACCCTTGGGTGACCAAGGCGTCCCAGCACCGCTTTAGCGCCGATAGGCCGAGCCTTGATCTTTATGTCTACCATGCCTGCCCCTTTCAGCTTTCCGATACCGTCGGTCCGAACACGCCTTCGAAAGCCTCTCGCAGGCGCATGTCCACATCCGCCATCATCACTGGCAGACCGAGGTCGACGAGGCTCGTGACGCCGTAGGTGCTGATTCCGCAAGGCACGATACCGGTGAAGTGGGAGAGAGCCGGATCGACATTGAGCGACAGGCCGTGGAAGCTGACCCAGCGCCGCAGGCGGATGCCGAGAGCCGCGATCTTGTCCTCCGCCATGCTTCCATCCGGCAAGGTCGGCTTTTCCGGTCGCCGCACCCAGACCCCCACCCTGTCTTCGCGCCGCTCTCCGCGCACGTTCATCAGGTCCAGCGTGTTGATCACCACTTCCTCGAGCGCTCCCACATAGGCGCGCACGTCCTGCCGGCGCCGCTTGAGGTCGAGCATTACATAGGCGACCCGCTGCCCGGGCCCATGATAGGTATATTCGCCGCCCCGGCCCGTCGCAAAGACGGGAAAACGATTCGGCTCGATCAGGTCGGCCGCATTGGCGCTCGTACCGGCCGTGTAGAGCGGCGGATGTTCGAGCAGCCAGACAAGCTCGTCGGCGCGCCCGTCGGCGATCGCCGCCACCTCGTCCTCCATCTGCCTGATTGCCTCTTCATAGGGCACTAGGCTGTCGGAAATACGCCAGCGCACCGGCGGCGAGCCGGGTTGGGGCATCATGGAAAGATCGAGATCGGTGCGGGTCAACATGAAAGTCTTCTTACAATATCGAATGGATGCGGCAAGCGAGGCTTTTCGGCCGTTTCCATATAGGCATTTCCACAGGCGATTTTTATCCTTCAAAAATCTGTCACGGCGCACTTGTGCACCCCAGATGCTTTTGCTACATGCAGCCCCGCCGGCGCAAATCGGCACCTACCACGATGCGGTCGTGGCGGAATTGGTAGACGCGCAGCGTTGAGGTCGCTGTGGGGCAACCCGTGGAAGTTCGAGTCTTCTCGACCGCACCAAAGAAACCCGCTTCGGCGGGTTTTTTTGTCCGGCCGCTGCGTGAGGCATCCTCGGCTTGAACCTTGCCCATAGCTGTGATCTGAACGGGAGCATTCTTCGAAAGCGTCGGCATGCCCTCCTCTACACCCG
Organism: Neorhizobium alkalisoli; assembly: GCF_002968635.1. GTDB lineage: Bacteria > Pseudomonadota > Alphaproteobacteria > Rhizobiales > Rhizobiaceae > Neorhizobium > Neorhizobium alkalisoli. The sequence goes on from NZ_PVBN01000002.1 coordinate 287,688, forward strand.
AAAATCCGCTCAAGGGCATGGCCATCATGGCCGTCTGCATGCTCATTCTGCCGCTGATGGACGCGATCGCCAAATACATGGCGACTTTCGAATCCATGTCGCCGGGACAGGTGACGTTCTACCGCTTCTTCTTCCAGCTGGTCTGCGTCCTGCCGCTGGCGGCCGTAACGGGCGCGGCGGTTTTCAGAGCCAAGCGCCCCTGGATGAACCTGCTGCGCGGCGTGCTGCACGCAGGCGCCAGCCTGATGTTCTTCGTCGCGGTCAAATACATGCCGCTTGCGGACGTGTTCGCCATCTATTTCGTCGAGCCCTTCATGCTCACCATGATGTCGGCGATCTTCCTGAGGGAGAAAGTCGGCTGGCGCCGGTGGCTCGCGATCCTCGTCGGTTTCGGCGGCGCGATGGTCGTCATCCAGCCGAGTTACGCGATCTTCGGCTGGACGGCGCTGCTGCCGATAGCCTGCGCCTTTCTCTTTACGCTCTATTTGTTCCTCAACCGGGCGATCGGAGACGCCGATTCGCCGCTCGTCATGCAGACCATGGCGGGCATCGGCGGCACGATCTTTACGGGTGTCGCACTCGTCATCGGAAACGGCATGGGCGCGGCCGATTTTGCCCCTTCGCTTCCTTCTTCGTGGCTCGGGCTTTTCCTGCTGATTCTGCTCGGCTCCATTTCCGGTTACATGCACCTGCTGGTGGTGCGGGCCTTCCGGCTTGCGCCGCTGTCGCTGCTTGCACCGTTCCAGTATTTCGAGATCATTTCGGCGACCGTGCTCGGTTATGCTCTCTTCGGCGATTTTCCCACCACCTCCAAATGGCTTGGCATACTGATCATCGTCGCGTCCGGCCTCTTCATCATCTGGCGCGAGCGTTCCGGAACGAAACAGGTGGAAGCCCTTTAGGAATTTATTGAGCGGGCATTAACCCCTCTCCTTTCCGGACCCTAAACTTCTGAAGTTTATGACCCAAATCAGTTTCATGAAGAAACGGAGATGGGGGATGAGCGGGTTCCGCTTTTCTTTTCCGGCATGTGTGACCGCCGGGAAGGGTCGGATTGATGCCGACGACATTTTGATGCTGCGCCGATATGCATTCCCGGAGGGAATCGGCTCGTTCGACGATGCGCTCACCCTTCTTGCGCTGAACGAGGAATGTCGCGAGCACGGCCCCGAATGGGCGAGCTATTTTGTCGAGAGCCTGACGATGTTTCTCGTTCGCGACTGCGCCCCGCGCGGTATCGTCGACGAAGTCAAGGCCGGCTGGCTGATGCGCACGATCACCACCGATTGCGCAGTGCGTTCACCGGTAGAGCTGGAGCTTCTCCTTCACGTCATGGAAGTCGCGCCCGAAGTCCCTGAAAGCCTGTCGGCCTTCGCACTGGACCAGGTCCGTCTCGCCCTGCAGGTGGATGCCCGCGGTGCCTATCATGCCATCCGCCCCGCCTCACCCGGAATTGCGGTTCACGACCTCGCCTATATCTGGCGGGTGCTCCGCAGCGCGCTCGATCGCGGTCGGCTGATGCTATCACCGCTCGAGACGGTCGTGCTGCGCGAGATCGACGCACTGGCCGATGCCTCCGCCCATCACCCCGCATGGCGGGAGATGATCGAGGCGATCGTGACGCTCGACAGACCGCGGCGCGCCCTCCGTTCCGCCCCCTGGCTGATCACCAATGACGTCCATTCGTCTTCTGACGAACTCGCCGCCTGATTTTGCAGACACCTTCCGAGGCAATTGGTGCGGCTCATTCGGATTTTAGCATTTGGCTAAATCCTGGGGAAAACGGTTCACGCTAGACTGGCTCGAATGATCGGCCACCCCGAGCCGGCGCCGGAGGCGCCCATGTCGCCCCTTTTATCCGCAACGCTGCTGCTTTCGCTCAATCTCGGCCTCCTCTGGCTGCTGATGGCGGCGCCGCTCGGTCGGCGCAGGATCGAATTGCGCCGTACCGTGGCCATCGCTCCCGAACGTCTCTGGCAAGCGGTCCAACCTGGCGGGGAAGCGACGGGCTGGAATCCGGCGATCCTCTCGGTGGAAGCGGACAAAGCCCACCCCGGCTGCATCGAGGTCGCCTATACCCACCCCGATCGCCACGGCGATCCGATCAGGCGGATCTTTCGGATCAACGATCATCTGAACCCTGCTGAAGGCCGCTACGAAAGCCACGCCCGCGTTGTCGAAGACAGTGCTCTGGATCTCTCCTTCTGGCGAAATTTCGAGGCGTACAGATCTGTTTCGGCGGCCCCGGGTGGCGCCACGGTCACCTTCGCCGAAACCGACACATATCGCGGCTTCGCCCTTTATCTGTTCCGCTATTTTATGATCCGCCGCGCCCTGCAGTCGCTGACCGGGTGGCTGGAGGGTGGTCGCAACAGGAGCGGCGTGGCAATCGAACACCCGCTCGTCCAGGTGTGTCTTGCAGTCCTGTCCACGCTGCTCCTCTGGCCGTTCTTCGGCCTCAGCGCCGCGGGCCTGACGATCTCGGTGATGCTCACCGTCGTCATCGTGCTTCACGAAATGGGCCATCTGGTTGCCTATCGCGCCTTCGGACACGAGAGTGCCCGAATAATCTTCGTGCCGTTGCTCGGCGGCCTTGCCATCGGAGGACGCCCCTACAACAGCCGCTTCGAGGTTGCCACCTGCGCGCTCATGGGGCCTGGCATGTCGGCCTTCCTGGTGCCGGTTCTGGTCTCCGCCTGCGAATTCGCCGCCGCAAATGTCCTGCCGGCTCCGGTCCGGGACTTCGCACTCCTTTTCCTCCTCATCCTCGGCGCCTTCAATCTTCTCAATCTGCTGCCGATGTATCGCTTCGACGGCGGACAGGTTCTGCGCCAGATCTTCACGAGCCGCCACCTGCTCGTCGCCGGCAGCTTCGGCGTGACCCTGCTCCTGTTGTGGGTCGGCTATCGCATCGGCATGTCGTCCACAGCGCTTATTGCTGCACTGGCGGTCTTCACGCTCGTCAGCCTGATGGGGTTCAGCGCCGTCAAACCACGGCGGAGCCTCGATCCGATGCATCCCGGCGAACGGTTGATGGCCGGACTTGGTCTCTATGCCGCGCTCTTTATCCACGCCTATGCGGTAGTCTTTGCATGCGACCACCTGTTTGGCTGAGACGGCAATCCTTGACAACGATTGGCGAAATGGCTCCAAAGGTCGCATGAAGACCGAGAACCCTCCATTGCCGTTTGGCTACTCCGCCGTTCCGCCGGGCAAACTCGCCACCGTCGTCACCTGTCTGGAGATGCTGGCACCGCCTGCACCAAATTCCCGCGCGGAAAATGGCTCGCTCGTCGCGGAAGTCTGGAATTCTCCGGGGCTGGAGGATTACCGCTCCCTTTTCCGTGCCGTCGGCGAGGATTGGATGTGGGTGTCGCGGCTTGTCATGGCGGACGACCAACTCGCCGCGATCCTCGATGCCCCGCTTGTCGAGATTTACGTCCTCAAGGACAGCGAGCGTCGCATCGGCCTGCTGGAGCTCGACTTTCGCAACCAGGGCGAATGCGAACTGGTGTTTTTCGGGGTCGTTCGCGACGCCATCGGCAAGGGTGCCGGACGCTTTCTCATGAACCACGCGATCGAGAAGGCCTGGTCCCGTCCGATAACCCGTTTCTGGGTCCATACCTGCCACTTCGATTCGCCCGCAGCGTTACCCTTCTATCAGCGCTCGGGTTTTGTTCCTTATGCCTCGATGGTCGAGGTTTTTGATGACCCTCGCCTTGCCGGCCAAGCGCCGAAAAACGCCTCGCCGCATGTGCCGCTGATCGAGCCCTGAAGCGGCTTTGGTCCTTTTTGCGACGTCCAGGGTCCGCTTCCGGCTTGAGCCCATGGGGCGGGCCGTGCAAAGGTCCGCCGCAGATTCTTAGAGGCACGAAAGGAAATCACATGGACGTACGCGCCGCTGTTGCCGTTCAGGCAGGAAAACCGCTCGAGGTCATGACCGTGCAGCTGGAAGGTCCTCGGGCTGGCGAAGTGCTGGTCGAGGTCAAGGCGACCGGCATCTGCCACACCGATGACTTCACTCTCTCGGGCGCCGATCCCGAAGGCCTGTTCCCGGCCATCCTCGGCCATGAGGGCGCCGGCATCGTCGTCGATGTCGGTCCGGGCGTCACCTCGGTGAAGAAGGGCGATCACGTCATCCCGCTCTACACCCCGGAATGCCGCGAATGCTACTCGTGCCTCAGCCGCAAGACGAACCTCTGCACCTCGATCCGCGCCACCCAGGGACAGGGCCTGATGCCCGACGGCACCTCGCGCTTCTCGATCGGCAAGGACAAGATCCACCACTACATGGGCTGCTCGACCTTCGCCAATTACACGGTTCTGCCGGAGATCGCGCTTGCCAAGGTCAACCCGGACGCCCCCTTCGACAAGATCTGCTACATCGGCTGCGGCGTCACCACCGGCGTCGGCGCGGTCATCAACACGGCCAAGGTCGAGATCGGTTCGACGGCGATCGTCTTCGGTCTCGGCGGCATCGGCCTTAACGTGCTTCAGGGTCTCAGGCTTGCCGGTGCGGACATGATCATCGGCGTCGACATCAACCCCGACCGCAAGGAATGGGGCGAGAAGTTCGGCATGACGCATTTCGTCAACCCCAAGGAGGTCGGCGACGACATCGTGCCCTATCTGGTCAACATGACCAAGCGGGGCGGCGACCTGATCGGCGGTGCCGACTACACCTTCGACTGCACCGGCAATACCAGGGTGATGCGTCAGGCGCTCGAATCGGCCCATCGCGGCTGGGGCAAGTCGGTGATCATCGGCGTTGCGGGTGCGGGGCAGGAAATCTCCACCCGTCCCTTCCAGCTGGTCACCGGCCGCCAGTGGATGGGCACCGCCTTCGGCGGCGCCCGCGGCCGCACCGACGTGCCCAAGATCGTCGACTGGTACATGCAGGGCAAGATCCAGATCGACCCGATGATCACCCACACCATGCCGCTCGACCACATCAACAAGGGTTTCGAGCTGATGCATTCCGGCGAAAGCATCCGCGGCGTCGTGGTTTATTGATAGGTGCCGACTTGTATTTGGGAACAACACTTCTATCATCCTATGCGTTGCAAGTCAGGGGACTCCCAAATGTACAAGTTCGAAATCTACAAGGACAAGTCCGGCGAATTCCGCTTCCGCTTCAAGGCTTCGAACGGCCAGACCTTGTTCTCGTCCGAAGGCTATTCGGCAAAGGCTTCGGCCGTTGCTGCCATTGATTCCATCAAGAAGAACGCGCCGGGGGCGACCACGGACGACCAGACCACGGCAGTTGCCTGAAGGCCCAGCCTTCCCGGTCTTCGGTCGGACGACATTGCTCCTCTGCAGAGAATGACGCAGCATGATCTATGTCGATGCCGACGCCTGCCCGGTAAAGCCGGAAATCCTCAAGGTCGCGGAACGCCACGGCCTTGAGGTAACCTTCGTCGCCAATTCCGGCCTTCGTCCGTCGCGTGACCCGATGATCCGCAATGTGATCGTCTCGGGCGCATTCGATGCGGCCGACGACTGGATCGCAGACCATGCCGGCACCGGTGACATCGTCGTCACCGCCGACGTTCCGCTTGCCGTTCGATGCGTCTCCAGTGGCGCACTTGTGACGGGCCCGACCGGTCGCCTTTTCGATGAGGCCAACATTGGAATGGCGAGCGCCATGCGCGACCTCGGCGCGCATCTGCGCGAAACCGGCGAAAGCAAAGGCTACAACGCGGCCTTTTCTCCCCGTGATCGATCCAAATTCCTTGAAACACTGGACCGGCTCTGCCGCCGCGCCAGAAACGAAGTGCAATCCGGAAACCGATAATGAAAGTTCTTTCGCAGAACACCGCCTTCGGCGGTATGCAGGGCGTCTTTGCCCATGATTCCGAAGCCTGCAAATGCGAAATGACCTTTGCGGTCTTCGTGCCTCCGAAGGCGATCCGGGAACCCTGCCCCGTCCTCTGGTACCTCTCCGGCCTCACCTGCACCCATGCCAATGTCATGGAGAAGGGCGAATACCGGCGGTTGGCTTCGGAGTTGGGCCTCATCATCGTCTGCCCGGATACCAGCCCGCGCGGCAACGATGTGCCGGACGAACTCACCAATTGGCAGATGGGCAAAGGCGCCGGTTTCTATCTCGACGCCACCGAGAAGCCCTGGTCGGAACATTACCAGATGTACACCTACATCACCGAGGAACTGCCTAACTTCGTCAGTCAGCACTTCCGCATGGACATGAGCCGCCAGGGGATTTTCGGTCATTCCATGGGCGGCCACGGCGCCATGACGATGGCGCTTCGGAACCCTGACCGTTTTAAAAGCTGCTCGGCTTTCGCCCCGATCGTCCAGCCCTCGACGGCCGACTGGTCGGCACCAGCCTTGGAGAAATATCTCGGCGCCGATAGTTCAGCCTGGCGCCAGTACGATGCCTGCGCACTGGTGGAAGACGGCGCGCGTTTTCCGGAATTCCTGATCGACCAGGGCAAGGCGGACGGCTTTTTGGAAAACGGCCTCCGGCCGTGGCTGTTCGAAGAGGCAATCGCGGGAACCGATATCGCCCTGACGCTGCGCATGCACGAGCGTTACGACCACTCCTACTATTTCATCTCGACCTTCATGGACGACCACCTGCGCTGGCACGCGGAACGGCTGGCATGACGACTTGAACCAAAAACGCATGCAATATATATTCTATATTCATGCAAATCCTTTGGTCAGAGGAAAAGAACGATATCCTGAAGCAAAAGTTTGGCTTCGGTTTTGAACGCATCGTAGTCGCCCTGGCAGATGAGAAGCTGTTGGCCGACCGCAGGCATGCCAGTCAGGAGCGTTATCCTCACCAAAGACAGCTGATTGTCGATATCGAAGGCTACGCGTTCATTGTGCCTTACGTCGAGAATGAAACGGGTGTTTTTCTGAAGACCTTCTTTCCGAGCCGCAAGGCGACACGCGACTGCTTGAAGGGTGAGAAATTGTGAGCAAGAGCAAAGGTGCGCAAGAACTGAGCGAAGACGAAGTTGCCGCCCTTTCCGAGACCGGTGAATGGGTGCCTGTCGGTGAGTTCGAGGAGCGTAAGCGCTTTTGGAAGGATGCCGCGCGCAATACGATTGAAGGGAAGCGACAGCGGATCTCGATCTCTATTCCCGAGCGGGATTTGGCCCGCCTCAAAGCGAAGGCACTTGAGGAAGGCATGCCTTACCAGACGCTGATCAATTCGATCCTGCACAAATACGTTTCATGACACTTACGGAAACAGCGCGCTCGCGAGCGCCGGACGCCCATCGCCCTTGAGGCGGAATTCTGCGGCGATCCGGTCGGCGATCTTCTCGGCGAGCGCCGTGTTTCCGTCGCCTGCTTCCAGCAGGAAGACGGAGGTCTCGAAGTTTCCCTCGGCGATCGCCTCGCCGGTACTGACCGAAATCACCTGAACGGCCACCTTCGCCTCATGCCGGCTGCCGATCAGCTGCGGGACCTGCGAAGCCTTCTCTATCCGGATGGCGATGATCGTCCGCGGCAGCATGGTCGAACGGCTGGTCGCGCGGATCGCCTCATCCACGAGCATGTCGATGGCGATCACCAATCCCTGCGGAACATTGCCACGCGCAGTCACGAATGCGCCGCGCACGTCATAGAGAAATTGTTCCCGCGTTTCCTGGCCCGCGGGCATGCGAAACGCCGTCAGCGGCAAAGCCGCGAGCACGATAAGAGCGAAACGGGAAAGGCGGCGAAACATGAGAAAACCCGGAAGATCAGACTTCCGGATGTTCCACCAAACAGGGTTAGAGAAGACTTAAGCGATCGGGCGCAGAGCGAGAAAAACTGCCGCCGCCGCCTGCACTTCTTCGAACCGCTTGGCGCGGCGGTGCTCGGCTTCCGCGTCAGCGCCCCAATGCTCGTTGGTCCAGTCTTCGTCGAGATGGGCGAGCGTCCAGGCTTCCTGATCCGTGATCCGGCCCTCCGCAAAAGCAAGCGCCAGGATCGCCGATCCGGTCAGCGACGTCACCGTATGCAATGCAGCCAACTCGATCGGCGTGTCGTATTTGCGAAGCGTCACGGCAAAGGCGGCGACCGCCTCCTTGGGTTGTTCCTGAGGCATGACGCCCTCGATCAGGACGAAGCGGGCGCCGAGTTCGTTCGCCGCCCAGTCCATGATCGGGTCCCAGTTGTCGTTCTGCCTGATAACGAGATTTTCAGGCCCCTCGGCGCGGTAGCAGAGCATGTCGCTCGAGGAAAACCTGAGAATATCCTCGAACACAGCCTGTGGGTCGGCTGCAACGCCGTCGATTGCCGTGTTGACGAGCCTTGTGACGGGCATGGTGCGCGGGTCGATGACCTCTACCTGCGACGCCCATTCGTCCCGCACGAGCTCCGCCAACCTTGCGGTCGGGACGACAAGGCTGTTCTTTGCGGGGGTCTTTACCGGCCGGCCGTCGAGATGGATGGCATGACCGCCCTCGCCTTCGGCGACGCCTACCTCCTTGTAGAAACGTTTCGGCAGCGGCTTCTGCATCTGGATCTGCGCCCGCCTGGTCGGGTCCGCATGGCTCAGCACCTCGGAGGGGTCGGGAAAGATGTCACGCATAAAAACAACCTCAGCCGATATGGGCGAGAATCTCGCTTGGATGATCAACGATCGCGTCGGCTCCGGCCTTCGTCAGCTCTTCCACCGAGGCATAACCCCAGGAAACGCCGATCGCCGTGGCGCCGGCAGCCTTTGCCATCTGCATATCGTAAATGGCGTCGCCTATGACAAGGGTATCGGCCGCCCTCATCCCGGTTTCGTCGCAGCATTCCGTCACCATCGCCGGATGCGGCTTGGATGGACAATCGTCCGCCGTCCGCCCCACGACGAAATATCTGTCGAAGCCATGCGTCTCCATGATGAGATTGAGCCCGCGCCGCGACTTGCCGGTGACTGCGCCGATCAGCAGATCCTCGCGCGGGCCGATTTCATCGATCAGCGCCCGGATTCCCGCAAACAGCGGCTCCTTGAAGTCGAGATCCTGCCGGACGACCGAAAACAGCGACTTGTAGTAGGCGGTCATCTCGATCGCCTCGTCGTCCACATGCTCCTTTCCCTGCATCCGGGAAATCGCGATGTCGAGCGTCAAACCAATGATCGCCTTGGTATCCTCGACCTGCGGTTCGGGCTTGCCGAATTGCGCAAAGGTCCAGCGCATGGTTTCGTGGATGAGGCCGGCGCTATCGACCAGCGTACCGTCGCAATCGAAAAGAACGAGTTTCATTCTTCGTCTTCCCTCAGGCCGTTTTCCATATCGAAGCCCAGCAGATTCCAGCTCTGTACCATATGCGGCGGCAAGGGTGCGGTGACCTTCAGCCGCCCGCCGCTGGGATGCGGGACATCGATATGCCGGGCGTGCAGATGCAGCCGCTTCTGGATGCCTCCGGGGAAATCCCAGTTCGGATCGTCGATGAAATATTTCGGATCGCCGATGATCGGGTGGCCGATATGCAGCGCATGAACGCGAAGCTGATGGGTGCGGCCAGTATAGGGCTCCATCTCCAGCCAGGCGAGCGTTTGTGCGGCCGTTTCCAGCACGCGGTAATAGGACACGGCGTGGTCGGCGCCCTCCTCGCCGTGCTTGGCGACCCGCATCCGGTCGCCGTCCGGCGTCTGCTCTTTCACCAGCCAGGTGGAGATCTTGTCCTCGTGCTTGCGTGGCACGCCTCTCACGAGCGACCAATAGGTCTTCTTCGTGTCCCGCTCGCGGAAGGCTGCCGTCAGCTTCTGTGCGGCACCGCGGGTACGGGCGATCACCAGCACGCCTGACGTGTCGCGGTCGAGGCGGTGGACGAGCCGCGGCTTTTCGCCCTTCGGACTGACCCAGGCGTCGAGCATCTGGTCGATATGCCGCGTGACGCCGGAGCCGCCCTGTACGGCAAGCCCTGCAGGCTTGTTGAGAACGATGACCTTCTCGTCCTCGTGCAGCACCATGCGCGAGAGCAGCTCGAAGTCGCCGGAATGCTTCAGGTCCTTCGATGCGATCGGGCCGGCCTTCCGGGCGTCCGTATCCATCGGCGGAATGCGCACCGTCTGGCCCGGCTGAACCCGGGTGTCGGACTTCACACGCCCGCCGTCGACGCGCACCTGGCCGGAACGCAAGAGCTTCTGCAGCGGCCCGAAGCCGAGGCCCGGGTAGTGGATCTTGAACCAGCGGTCGAGGCGCATGCCCGCCTCGTCCGCCTCGACGCGGATATGCTCGATGCCTGCCATCAACGCTCTTTCGTGTCTCGTCTGATTGAGCCCGGTCTTTAGAGCATTGCCCGCCCGAGCGCCAGCCCGGCAAAGACGGCGCCCAGCGAGATCGCCACGCTCGCAACGATATAGGTCACACCGGCCATGGTGGCACCCCGCTCCAGCAGCGACACGACATCAAGGGAAAAGGCGGAAAAGGTCGTGAAGCCGCCGAGGAAACCGGTGATGATCAAAAGCCGCATTTCGGGCGATGCATCGAACCGACGGACAATGAGTTCGGCAAGGAAGCCCATCGCCAGCGAACCGACGACATTGACGGCAAGTGTCCCCCAGGGAAAGGAAGGCCCCCATAGGCGCAAAGTCCAAAGCCCGACGAGATAGCGGCAGACGGAGCCGATCGCTCCGCCGAGGGCAACGAGAAGCATGTTGTTCATGAGAAATACTGTGTAACTCGGAACCAAAAAACGTCAAATCGATAAAATGCCGACGTTTTGCTTAAACGGGAACGAATCGGGTTCCGCTTACTTCTCTATGATCGGAGAAGAAGTGGCAGGTAATATGACTCAAGTGCTTAGCATCTCGGCGAACACCGCCGCCATGGCCATAGAGGCGCTGAAACCCGGCCGGCGCCTGTCGCCCAAGGATCAGGCCGCCGACATCAAGGCCGATGCCGAGCGTAATGCGAGGCGCGCCCAAAACGCCGGCGAGCCCGGCGACATCGAACTCATGATTCCCGCCACCACCGTGTCTCTCGACCTGCTGAATGCGGGCCAGCAGCCGCACCAGCAGGTCACCTACCATCATGTGCAATCGGCCTACCGGGATCTGGACGACTAATTCCCTCCGTCCGCATTAACGCCCGTGCCTGCCGGATTTGCCCGCAAACTTCAGCGGAAAGCCGTCAAAACCCTTGATCTCCTTCAGCACGAACGTGGTCTGCATCTCCTTGATGCGCGGCAAGCGCCTCAGCGTCGACATGGCGAAATCGGCATAGGCGTCGAGATCGGGCGAGACCACCTGCAGCAGGAAATCCGCGTCGCCTGCGATGCTGTAGCACGCCACCACCTCATCCAGTCCGATCACCTCATCGGCGAAAGCTTCCGCCTCCGCCGCGCTATGGCTGTCGATCTTGACGCGGATAAAGGCAAGCACGCCGAGACCGATCGCCCGCCTGTCCAGGATCGCCCGATAACCCTGGATAACTCCGGTCTCTTCCAGATGCCTGACTCGCCGCCAGCTCGGCGACGTCGAAAGCCCGACCGTTTCCGCCAGCGCCTGATTCGTCAGCCGCCCGTCCTCCTGCAGGGCTTTCAGGATCCGCACATCTGCCGGTTCGATCTCATCTTCCATACAATTCTTCCCCTATCTGGCAAAAAACGGGAAAGTTCTACCGGAAAAGGAAGAAAACCAGAAGCGAAAGGTAAGATCGTCCCGACGGGCTGGGCTATTGTCCGAACCATCTTTCAACCCACATCGGACAATCATGAACGAAGACATCCGCCTTGCCATCGTCGTCAATCCCGCCCTGCCGATCGGCCTCGTCGCCAATACGGTCAGCGCCATCTCCGTCGGCCTCGGCGCGCGTCTGCCGCAGCTTGCCGGGCAAACTCTCGCCGACCGGGACGGTCGCGCGATCGACACCAGCTCCAGGCAACCGGTCCCGATCCTTGCGGCAGACGCAGAAATGATCGGCGCGCTCCTCCGGCGGGCGCTCGGCCGGTCGGACGACCGCGCCATCGTCCCCTTCCCGGCTTTCGCCCGGTCGCTGCACGACTACAGGGAATACGAGGCCGCTTTCCCGAGCCGCGACCTGTCGCAGGAGGCGATCGACGGTCTGGGTCTGGCCGGCCCGTCAAAATGGGTCAGGTCGCTCACCGGCAGCCTGAAGCTTCTACGCTAGGAAAAGATGAGGCCGCCCCCTGGCGGCCTCCGGAGAGCATTCAGTTTGTCTTGTGGCCGCCCGGACCAGCCGCCCCGACGGCCAGCTTCACTTCGATCTGGCCGGCCTTTTCGAATGTCAGGGTCACGGGCACTTCGCCGCCGGCCTTGAAGGGCTCCTTCACCTTCATGAACATCATGTGCAGCCCACCGGGCTTCAGCTCGATGGTCTGACCGGCGGGAACGGCAATCCCGGCATCCAGCTTGCGCATCTTCATCACCTGCCCCTGCATCGCCATTTCGTGCAGCTCCACCGACCCTGCCGCCGGTGACGAGGCAGAGATCAGCACATCGTCCGATTTGCCGCTGTTCGTGATGGTCAGGTAGCCGCCGCCGACAGGCTGGCCCGGCAGCATGGCCTTGGAGAAGGCACCCTTGATTTCCAGATCGCCGACCTTGACGGCGTCACCGGTCGCAGTTGCGCCACTCGCCGTCGTGCCGTGCGTGTGATCGGTGCCGGCCGCCATGATTACGCCGCTCGTCGGCATGCTGGGGTTAAGGAAAATAGGCTGTGCGAAAGCGTGAGCAGCGCCGGCGGCTGCGAGCATGCCCGATAGGGCGATTTTCGTGATGGTCTTCATGATATGTCCTCTTCCGGTGACAGCATGCTTTGGCTGTCCGACCGGGACGGTTTGATCTGTGCTGGTTGAGCCGTCAGATCAACGCGGGCGGGGCGCGGGATCTCGGCCGGTCGATCGCCATCGCGCCGCGTATCTCGACGGACTTCGGAAGCAGGCCCACATGGGATCGCAGTTCGCCCCTCAGCCATGTTGCATCGTTGGGGGGCGGCAGGATGACCGAGGCGGCAAGCAGGCAGACCTCGCAAAGAGGCTTTGCCGCCGGCTCATGCCTGTGTTCGCCGTCGGCGCAGATATCGGCGAAAGTGCCGTCCGGAAGCCGATATTCTTGGCTGAACGATTCGAGCCGAGCGGCGCTCACCGGCTGATGGCCGAGGCCCAGCGAAAGCAGGACTATGGCGCAGAAGATGCGCAGCACGCTCGTCGCTGTCCGGGGACCTGTCGTCATCGCATAACCTGTTCGAATATCATTTGGCATAGCCCAATCCGGCGGGAAGCGCAAAACATCGTCGTCTCTATAGCACACCCTCTCGATGGCTGTTTGCACCAGGTCAAGCAGCATTCGTTGCGCTGCGACAGAAATTATGTCCGGAGCGACATTGGCCCCTTGTCAAACCCCGGTCGAGGCGGATAATGACGCCGGACTCGCTGGGAGAAGCCACTTTACTGTGGTGCCGAAGGAGCAACCGCCCCGGAAACTCTCAGGCAAAAGGACCAGCGAGCGTCGACAGGACTCTGGAGAGAAGTCTTTCCGAAGGGAAAGGCTCGCCGAAGGGATAACAATCTCAGGCGAAAGGGACAGAGGGGGCTCAAAAACCGGCGCGGAAACGCGCCTGACCGTGAGCCGGTGCGTTAAGCGCCAAGACCTGGAGGCGTCCTTGGACGATCAGACCGTTCTGAAGAAAACACCCCTTCATGCCCTTCATCTGTCGCTGGGAGCGAAGATGGTGCCGTTCGCCGGCTATGACATGCCGGTGCAATATCCCGCAGGCGTCCTGAAGGAGCATCTGTACACGCGCACAGACGCCGGCCTTTTCGATGTCTCGCACATGGGACAGGTCGTTGTGAAGGCCAGGTCCGGCACCTATGCGGATGCGGCAATGGCGCTGGAAAGCCTGGTGCCGGTGGATATTCTCGGCCTGAAGGAAGGCCGCCAGCGCTATGGGTTCTTCACCGACGAGCACGGATGCATCCTTGATGACCTGATGATCACCAATCGCGGCGATCATCTTTTCGTCGTCGTCAACGCCGCCTGCAAGGACACCGATGTCGCGCATATGAAGGCGCACTTTTCCGATTGCGATGTCACCCTCCTCGAGGATCGCGCGCTTCTCGCGCTGCAGGGCCCCCGGGCCGAGGCCGTGCTCGCCGAACTCTGGCCGGATGTCGTCGACATGAAATTCATGGATGTCTGCGACGCCAGCCTTCATGACGCCGCCTGCATCGTCTCCCGCTCCGGATATTCCGGCGAGGACGGGTTCGAGATCTCAGTCCCCGCCGAAAACGCCGAACAGATCGCCAGGGCGCTGCTCGAGGATCTGCATTGCATGCCGATCGGCCTCGGCGCCCGCGATTCGCTGCGGCTCGAAGCCGGGCTCTGCCTCTATGGCAACGACATCGACACCACGACCTCTCCGATCGAGGCCTCGCTCGAATGGGCGATCCAGAAGGCCCGCCGCCCGGGCGGCGAACGCGCCGGTGGCTTCCCCGGCGCCCGCCGCATCCTGGATGAACTGACGAACGGCACATCGCGCCGGCGCGTCGGCCTGAAGCCGCAAGGCAAGGCTCCCGTTCGCTCGCACGCCAGGCTTTTTGCGGACTCCGAGGGCAAGACTGAACTCGGCGAAGTCACCTCCGGAACCTTTGGTCCCTCGGTCGAAGGACCGGTCGCCATGGGCTACGTTCCGGCCCAATATGCCGAACCCGGCACACAGATTTTTGCCGAGATACGTGGAAAGTACCTGCCGATGACCGTCGCCAGGCTTCCCTTCATAACGCCGACCTATAAGCGGTAAGCAATGATAGTCGCACAAGCTCCAGCCCCCCTCTGGCCTGCCGGCCATCTCCCCCACAGGTGGGGAGATTGGATGGGCGCACCGGCGTCCCCCGACCATCAGCGTTCCAGAAAAGCGAGAGTGTGCCGCGAGTCGATCTCCCCCCTTGTGGGGGAGATGGCCGGCAGGCCAGAGGGGAATATCCCCACAAGCGCCAAACCTACCATTCAAATCACCCTTCCAGAGAGGACCTCCCTATGCTGAAATTTACCGCCGAACACGAATGGCTGAAGCTCGAAAATGGTGTCGCCACCGTCGGCATCACCTCTCACGCTGCCGAACAGCTCGGTGATCTCGTTTTCGTGGAACTGCCGGAAGTGGGCGCCGAACTGACGAAGGACGGCAATGCCGCCACCGTGGAATCCGTAAAGGCGGCATCTGATGTCTATTGTCCGCTCGATGGCGAAGTTGCCGAGGTCAACCAGGCGATCGTCGACGATCCCTCGATCGTCAATTCCGATCCGCAGGGTGCGGGCTGGTTCTTCAAGCTGAAGCTCAAGAACGCTTCCGACGCCGACGCGCTGCTCGACGAAGCCGCCTACAAGGATCTCATCGCATGAGCGATTCTACAGATTTCCATTTCACCGACTACCAGCCCTACGACTTTGCCAATCGCCGGCATATCGGCCCCTCTCCGTCCGAAATGGCGGAGATGCTGAAAGTCGTCGGATACCCGTCTCTCGACGCCCTGATCGACGCCACCGTCCCCGCCTCGATCCGCCAGACGGTACCGCTTGCCTGGGGACCGGCGCTCACCGAACGCGAGGCGCTCGACAAGCTGCGCGACACGGCGAACCGCAACAAGGCGCTCGTGTCGCTGATCGGCCAGGGCTATTACGGCACGATCACCCCGCCAGTCGTCCAGCGCAACATCCTCGAAAACCCCGCCTGGTACACCGCCTACACGCCCTACCAGCCGGAAATCTCTCAAGGCCGCCTTGAAGCGCTCCTCAATTTCCAGACGATGATCTGCGACCTGACCGGCCTCGACGTCGCCAACGCCTCGCTGCTCGACGAAGCGACCGCCGCCGCCGAAGCCATGGCGCTCTGCCAGCGCCAGGCGAAGTCCAAGGCGACCGCCTTCTTCGTCGATAGCGCCTGCCACCCGCAGACGATCGCGCTGATCGAGACCCGCGCCGAACCGCTCGGCTGGACGGTCATCGTCGGCGACCCGATGACAGATCTCGACCCGGTCGACGTCTTTGGCGCCATCTTCCAGTATCCGGGTACCCACGGCCAGGTCCACGACTTCACCGGCCTCATCTCCCGCCTGCACCAGACCGGCGCGGTCGCGGCCGTCGCGGCCGATCTTCTGGCGCTGACGCTTCTCAAGTCCCCCGGCGAAATGGGTTCAGATATCGCGATCGGCTCCTCGCAGCGTTTCGGCGTTCCGGTCGGTTACGGCGGCCCGCATGCGGCCTATATGGCGGTCAAGGATGCCCATAAGCGCGCCATGCCTGGCCGCCTCGTCGGCGTCTCGGTCGATGCGCGCGGCAACCGCGCCTACCGTCTTTCCCTTCAGACCCGCGAACAACACATCCGCCGCGAAAAGGCGACCTCGAACATCTGCACCGCCCAGGTCCTGCTCGCCGTCATGGCCTCCATGTACGGCGTCTTCCACGGTCCGGACGGGCTGAAGGCGATCGCTCAGCAAGTCCACAAGAAGGCCGTGCTGATGGCGAAGGGCCTGGAAAAGCTCGGCTACAGGATCGAGCCGGACACCTTCTTCGACACCATCACCGTCGAAGTCGGCCACATGCAGGGCCTGATCCTGCGCGCCGCCGTCGCCGAAGGCGTCAACCTGCGCAAGGTCGGTGAAACGAAGATCGGCATGTCGCTCGACGAACGGACGCGCCCTGCGACGCTCGAAGCGGTCTGGCGCGCTTTCGGCGGCAATTTCAAGGTTTCCGACTTCGAACCGGAATACCGGCTGCCGAACACGCTTCTGCGCAAATCGGCCTACATGACCCATCCGATCTTCCACATGAACCGCGCCGAAAGCGAGATGACCCGCTATATCCGCCGGCTCTCGGACCGGGATCTCGCGCTCGACCGGGCGATGATCCCGCTCGGCTCCTGCACGATGAAGCTGAACGCGACTGCGGAAATGCTGCCGATCACCTGGCCGGAATTTGCCGACATCCACCCCTTCGTACCCGCCGACCAGGCGCTCGGCTACAGGGAGATGATCGACGATCTCTCCGCAAAGCTCTGCCAGATCACCGGCTACGACGCTTTTTCCATGCAGCCGAATTCCGGCGCGCAGGGCGAATATGCAGGCCTGCTCACCATCCGCAATTACCACATTGCGAATGGCGATACGCATCGCGACGTCTGCCTGATCCCGACCTCGGCTCACGGCACCAACCCGGCGTCGGCCCAGATGGTCGGCATGAAGGTCGTGGTCGTCAAGGTGCGTGAAAACGGCGATATCGACCTCGAAGACTTCCGCGCCAAGGCCGAACAGCATGCGGCAAACCTCTCCTGTTGCATGATCACCTATCCCTCGACCCACGGCGTATTTGAGGAAACGGTGAGGGAAATCTGCGAAATCACCCACAAGCATGGCGGTCAGGTCTATCTCGACGGCGCCAACATGAACGCCATGGTCGGCCTCGCCCGCCCCGGCGACATCGGCTCCGACGTCTCCCACCTCAACCTGCACAAGACCTTCTGCATCCCGCATGGCGGCGGCGGTCCCGGCATGGGCCCGATCGGCGTCAAGGCGCATCTGGCGGCGCATCTGCCGGGTCATCCGGAAAGCGACGGCCGTGAAGGTGCCGTCTCCGCAGCCCCCTTCGGTTCACCGTCGATCCTGCCGATCTCTTGGTCCTACTGCCTGATGATGGGCGGCGAAGGCCTGACCCAGGCGACCAAGGTTGCGATCCTCAACGCCAACTATATCGCCGCGCGGCTGAAGGGTGCCTATGACGTGCTCTACAAGTCGCAAACCGGCCGCGTCGCGCATGAATGCATCATCGACACACGGCCCTTGAACGCGTCCGCCGGCGTCAGTGTCGACGACGTCGCAAAGCGCCTGATCGACTGCGGCTTCCACGCCCCGACCATGAGCTGGCCGGTTGCCGGCACGCTGATGATCGAGCCGACCGAGAGCGAGACCAAGGCCGAACTCGACCGCTTCTGCGATGCGATGCTGGCGATCCGCGAGGAAGCCCGCGCCATCGAGGACGGCCGGATGGACCGGACGAACAACCCGCTCAAGAACGCCCCACATACGGTGGAAGACCTCGTCGGCGAATGGGACCGCCCCTATAGCCGCGAACAGGCCTGCTATCCGCCGGGCGCCTTCCGGGTCGACAAATATTGGTCGCCGGTCAACCGCGTCGACAATGTCTATGGCGACCGCAACCTCGTCTGCACCTGCCCGCCGATGGAATCTTACGCCGAGGCGGCAGAATAGCCGGCATCATGGGCGGCCTGTTTCCCGCAGGCCGCCTAACCTTCCCTGCGGCAAGGCCGCGATGACACATGGAAACGGCTCTAATCCGGAGTTTTCGCCGGCTCCGTTAGCCGGCTATCGGATTTCCGTGCGATCCAGGCAATAGCGCCCGCCATCTCGGCGATGGGATGCAGAAGCGCCTGCTCGTCGGGCTTTCGCCGGTTGCGCAACCAGGCCTGAGCCGCTTTAGGGGCAAGATACCAGCCATAGATCAGCCATGACAAACCGCGCACTGCGCGCGTCGCCTTGTTGCCCATCTCGAGCATGGCCCGGAAGCCCGGCCATTTCGTCTCGGGCCAGATCTGGATCGCCCTGAATCCGGCAAGGCTCAACGTCATGAAAACCCCATAGGGGGTCATGTGGTAATAGCTTGCATCGTGCCAGGGCTCGAGAAACGAGGCCGAGCCGAGGCAGACACCGCCGGGCTTGAGAACGCGGGCGGCTTCCTTTGCCGCAAGTTGAGGAAAGGCCAGATGCTCCCATACGGCGGACGCATAGACCGCGTCGAAGCTCTCGTCGCGGAAGGGCAGCACATGGGCGTCGCATAAGATATCCGGACCGCCATGCGTGCGCAGCCAGTCGTGCACCCGGTCCACGGCCACGTCGACGCCGATATAGCGGATGCCGCGCTCGTCCATCCATTTGCGCATCTGACCGCCGCCGCAACCGATTTCCAGCACCGTGCTTCCCGCCGGCAGCTCCTTCAGGCACGCTTCATGCGCCCGGTCGAGATGATAGATACCCTCCCTGGGCTGGCCGTGCTCCGGCGGGAAACGCAAGATCTCCACGTCGGGGATCGTTGCGGGGTTGAAGGCCCGTACAGGCCATTCGAAACTGACGCTGCCGCCGCTGCTCGGCATCAGGTTCGGGCGCTCGTCCTCCTGTTCGAATTCGCGACCGCATGCGACGCATCTTTCGGGTGAGGCGAGATCGGCGCGGCAATCGGGACAACTCAAAAGACCATCGCATGCCGACATCATGCCGAACGTCCTTCCTGACACGTCATCCGACGCGAACGATTGCGCTCCGGAGCCGGCCCCCAAATCCCACTCGGGCTTCCCGATGGCCGGCTGGTCCGGGCGCTCACCAGGCTGGACGCTATTGGCCTGCCTGCCTTGGCCACCGAGGATCGGCCGGGTATGTTGAACGAAGGATTTGAGCGCGGGTAGCACAGTGTTTTTCCAATGCAGCCCCGATATCCGACCCAAGGCCGAGTGACTTACCGGTTAATCGAAAGTTATTGTCAGAGCTTCTACATCGTCAACGCCCCACATTGATTGCTGGTTCTCCACCAGTTCCTCCGAAAGAACTACTGGCAGTGGGCTCTCGGTGAGGGCGATGGTCAGTATAGCGGCTTTTCCTCCCTTCCCGAGTTGGCATGACCCGCCGGCATGGGCGGAACAGTAACGCTCCGCAGCAGTTACGTTAGGTGTGGCAGGCATCATTCGCTAAGTCATGCGGTAGCCCAGAATATTAGAAAGCCCTGCACAAGCTCGAATTGCGACAGTCTCGCGAGAGAAGCGTTGCCCTTTTGCCATATGGGGTGCCGCGGGACTGCTGAGGGAAGGCAGTCGGCGATACTTGATGAGAATGCTTATGCTTCAGCGATACGCCAAGCAGTCGGCAGTTCTTCTTGGTCCGGATGACCTTGAACTGCTGCAGAGATTTCTGGAAGCCTGGTGCGAGGAAAACGCCGTCGACCTGGCCGATGAATCGGCGGCCGATGTCGCTTCTGCTCTGATCGACTGGTATCAATTCGACCTGACGGAGCGAAACCTTCTGAAGTCGGAGCCAGCGGATCTACCCTCGAAGCCTTCGAGGATTCAGCAGCTTCTGCGAAGACTGGACGACGTCTGAGCGTGGAACGCCTTGCAGCGGCCGACATCATCGCTCACGCGAGCGGGGAATATTTGCGCGGCGCAGGCTCAATACATCAATGTCTTAGCCGGAACTGTCAGGCCTTATTATCCCCGCCCCCTCACCTCATGCCTACACTCTCCCCGTCCCGCATCGGATACACCGGAAGGCGTTCTGGCGAGGCGGGACCGGCGCCGGGTGCAAGGAAACGACGTAAGTCCTTGCATCAGGGGTCCGCGGAAAATGGTCTCCCTCCGGCGACACGGGGAGAGATGAAGGGTTGCGGACCGGCCCTCGTCTCTTGATGCCCGAAACAGTGCGCCGGATGTGCCTGTGCGGCACACAGGGTGGCCCGAAGGATGGTTTCGCCGGGCTCTTTGAAGTCCGTCCGCCTCAAGCGGAAAGTCCGGCGGCGGTTCCTGGTTGCCCTTGCCGGTAAGTTGGTCCGGACGAGCGCCAGAGATCACCCTCGGGTTTAACCCGAGGGGAACACCATCGCGAAAGGCCAAGGCAGAGGGTCCGCAGTCGCGGATAAAAACCGCCGAACGGGGCGCTGAGAGGTGTCACCTATAAACTAAACATAAGAGGCAGCTCCCAGCGCCCCGTCCGACAAGAATCCTGAGAACGCCAAGGGACGACTCCGTCTTGTCCTCACCCCGCCAGCTTCTTCTCCTCGGGTTGAACCCGAGAACCAGCCTCAATGTCCACCGCCGCAAAGGCCGCAGCGATGACCTCGACGCCTGCTCCCGGCCGAGTTGCCTCCGCCGAAAGGATCTGGCGGAAACGGCGGGCGCCGGCAAAGCCCTGGAACAACCCGACCATGTGCCGCGTGACGTGATGCAGCCGGCCGCCGGCTGCGATCACACCTTCCGCATAGGCCATCATCCGGTCGCGCAGCGCCAGCCAGTCCACCTCGGCAGGACCCGTTCCCGTCACCGCCGCGTCCACCCCGGCCAGCAGCCCCGCATTCTGGTAAGCGGCGCGGCCGAGCATCACGCCATCCATCACCTTGAGGTGACTTGCGGCCTGATCGAGGTCGGCGATGCCACCGTTGATGCCGACGAAGACATCAGGATTCTCGCGTTTCATCCGGTAGACGAGATCGTAGTCGAGCGGCGGGATCTCGCGGTTTTCCTTTGGGCTCAGCCCCTGCAGCCAGGCCTTGCGGGCATGGATCCAGATCGCATCCGCGCCGGCCCCGATCATCCGCCTGAGGAAATCCGGCAGCACCTCCGCCGGCTCCTGATCGTCGACGCCGATCCGGCATTTCACCGTCACCGGAACCGTTGCCACCGTCTTCATCGCCGAAACGAGATCCGCCACATGTCCCGCATCGCGCATCAGGCAGGCGCCGAACGTACCCGACTGCACCCGGTCCGACGGGCAGCCGACATTGAGGTTGATCTCGTCATAACCGTAGTCCGCCGCGATCCGGATCGCCTCGGACAGCTTGCCCGCATCCGATCCCCCGAGCTGCAGCGCGACGGGATGTTCCTCTGGCGAATAGGAAAGCAGCCTCTGGCGCGGCCCGTGGATGATCGCGTCCGCCACCACCATCTCGGTATAGAGCAGCGCCTGCCTCGACAACTGCCGGTGCAGGAAACGGCAATGCCGATCCGTCCAGTCGATCATCGGTGCGACGGCAAATATCTTCTGGCCGTGTTTCAGCGCGTCGGCGTACATCCAAAATCCTTCTGTTGGCGGTTTCCATACAGCAGCTTCAAATTTTTCGCCAGTTTTCCCCGCGGGTTCAAAAAGGGCTAGGATTGTCCCGTGAATCGAGAGACAAAGACGAGCCTTGTCTTATGCCACTGTTCAGGATGTCCCCATGCGCGCTACCGTGATCCCCGCCCCCCAACCCGTGCTTCTCGACGTCGATGGGGCGACGGAACAGTTTCCGGTGCGCCGGGTCTATTGCGTCGGTCGCAACTATGCCGACCACGCGATCGAAATGGGTCACGATCCGTCCCGCGAGCCGCCCTTTTTCTTCCAGAAGAACGCCGACAACCTCTATAACGGCGACACCTTCCCCTATCCATCCGCATCCTCCAACGTCCATTACGAAGTCGAACTCGTCATGGCCCTTGCCGAGGGCGGCGCAGGGATAGCGGTCGAAGACGCGCTTTCCAAGGTCTACGGTTATGCCGTCGGCGTGGATTTCACTCGCCGTGACCTGCAGGACAGGGCGAAGAAGATGAGCCGCCCCTGGGAGGCCGCCAAGGCCTTCGAGAAGTCCGGCCCCGTATCCGCCATCGTGCCTGCTGCCCGTATCGGCCATCCCAAGACCGGCGCCGTATGGCTCGACGTCAACGGCACCCGCCGCCAATCGGGGGACCTTAACCAGATGATCTGGTCGCCGGCCGAAATCATCGCTGAACTCTCCAGCTATTTCATCCTGGCGCCCGGCGACGTGATCATGACCGGAACGCCTGCAGGTGTCGGTGCGGTGGTCAGGGGCGACCAGGTCGCCTGCGGAATCGACGGCGTCGCCGAGCTGTCGCTGACGGTCGCCTGAGCAAGGGGAGGAGAACGATGCCGCTTTATGCGCTTGGAGAATTCCAACCCAAGACCCCTGCCCCGGATCGCTTCTGGGTCGCTCCGGATGCGACCGTGATCGGAAAGGTGGAGCTTGGCGAGGATGTCGGCATCTGGTTCGGCTCCGTGCTGCGCGGCGACAACGAGCCGATCCTGATCGGTGCAGGGTCGAATATCCAGGAAGGCGTGATGATCCACACCGACCCGCGTTATCCGGTGAGGATCGGCGAAGGCTGCACCATCGGCCACCACGCGATCATCCACGGCTGCATCATCGGCGAAAATTCACTGGTCGGCATGGGTGCGACGATCCTGAACGGCGCCAGGATCGGCAGGAACTGCCTGATCGGCGCCAACGCGCTCATCACCGAAGGCAAGGAATTTCCCGACAACTCCCTCATCGTCGGCTCGCCGGCCAAGGTCATCCGCACGCTGGACGACGAGGCGGTCGAGAGGCTGAAGCAATCCGCCCTTCGTTACATCGAGAACTGGAAACGGTTCGCCCGGGACCTGCGTCAGCTCTAGGCAGCGCAGACGCTGCAGAGCCCCCGGATCTCGATCGTCGTCTTGGCCGGCTTGAAGCCCTTGTGTTTCGCCCAGTCGCTCAGGCGGTGATCGACCTCATGGTCGTGGAATTCCGAGACATGGCCGCAGCTCTCGCAGATCGCGAAGGCAACCGAGCCGTGGCCGTGGCCATGCCCGCAGCATTCGCTTTCCGGATGGGCGCAGGCGACGAAGGCGTTCAGGCTTTCCAGCCGATGCACCATGCCGAACTCCAGAAGCTTGTCCAGCGCCCGATAGACCTGCAGCGGCGCGCGAAAACCGTTGTCGCGCAGCTTGTCGAGGATCGTATAGGCGCTCATCGGCGCATCGGAGCGGGTCAGCACGTCGAAGACGAGCGACTGGTTCTTGGTCAATGCCGGGGCGGATACTGGTGCGTTCATCATCGCACTCCTTGGTTACCGGCCTTCTCGGCCGTGTTTTTCCCCAGGGCCGGGAAAAGGCTTAGAATGAAAAGTAGGAGCGCTGCAACCACGATGGAAGGCCCTGATGGCGTATCGTAATGCAGCGAGCCGAACAATCCGCCGATCACGGCTAGGGCGCCGATCAGCGACGCCAGCACCGCCATCACTTCCGGACTGGACGAAAACCGCCGCGCCGTCGCCGCCGGAATGATCAGGAGCGAGGTGATCAGCATGATGCCGACGATCTTCATGGCAATCGCAATGACCAGCGCCATCAGGAGCATGAAGAAGAGGCGCGCCCGCGCCGGCTTCATGCCTTCGGCCTCCGCGACGTCCTCGCTGACCGTCGAAGCGATCAGCGGACGCCAGAGAAAGACAAGTGCTGCCAGCACCAGCACGCCACCGCCCCAGATCAGTCCGATGTCGGCGGGTGTGACTGCCAGGATATCGCCGAACAGGAAAGCGATGAGATCGATCCGAACCCAGGTCATGAAGGCGACGAGCACGAGGCCGATCGCCAGAGCGGAATGGGAAAGAATGCCGAGCAGCGCATCGGCCGAAAGCGACTGGCGCCGCTGCAGCATGAGAAGCAGCAGGGATACCGCAACCGCTACGCCGAACACTGTGACGAGCAGGTTGATCTGGAAGAAAAGCGACAGTGCGACACCCAGCAGCGCCGAATGGGCCATGGTGTCGCCGAAATAGGCCATCCGCCGCCAGACGACGAAACACCCGAGCGGTCCCGCAGTCAGCGCCACACCGATGCCCGCCACCAGAGCGCGGGTGAAGAAATCGTCAAGCACGATCGTTCCCCCTGTCTGTGGCGGGTGCATGATGGGCGTGCTCATGCCCGGCATGGCCGTGCTGATGGTGATCGTGGGTATGGTCGTGAGGGTGGTCGTGAACCTCGTGGTGGTGATGGCCGTCGTCCGGATGGCAATGATCGGTGATCGAGCCGTCCCCGTGCAGCACGCGGCCGTCCGGAAGATGTGTATGGTCATGATGATGACTGTAGACCGCCAGCGAGCGGGAATGACCGCCGAAGAGCTTCAGATAGTCGGCGCTCTGGCTGACGACTTCGGGCGTTCCGCGGCAGCAGACATGGCCGTTCAGGCAGATCACCGTGTCCGTACCGGCCATGACCATATGGAGGTCGTGGGAGATCATCAGGATGCCGCAGCCGGTCGAATTGCGGATTTCGCGGATCAGCTCATAGAGCGCGCTCTCACCCGCAAAGTCCACGCCCTGGACCGGTTCGTCCAGCACCATGAGATCGGGCTTCCGGGCGATGGCTCGGGCAAGGAGCGCCCGCTGAAACTCGCCTCCCGAAAGATGACGGACCTCGGCATCGACCAGATGCGGAATCCCTGTCGCCGCCAGCGCGCTAGCCAAATCGGCGTCCGAGAGCGGGCCGGTCAGCCGCATCAGCCGACGGACCGAAAGCGGCATGGTCCAGTCGATTGCCAGTTTCTGCGGCACGTAACCGATCCGCAGGCCCTGCATTCGCTCCACGGTACCTTCGTTGGGCCGCAGCACGCCGATCGCCAGCTTTGCCGTCGTCGACTTGCCGGCGCCGTTCGGTCCTATCAGCGTCACCACCTCGCCGCGGCGGATCGAGAAGTCGACGCCGCGGACCAGCCAGCGGCCATCGCGCAGAAGCCCGGCATTCGTCAGCGATACGAGCCGGTTCTCGGATTGGGCGCCCAGGGCCCGATCGGTCATCAGCATGTTTTTCCAAAAATCCTGTTGTCAGTCCTCATGGCACACGTTATAGCATAACGCAATTGATGTAATAACATTACATATTAAAACAAGGAAGCCATGTGATGAAATTTGCCGCCGCCCTCCTTCTGTCGTCCGCTGCTCTGGTGAATGCCCCGAGTGCCTTCGCCGCACCGGATGTCGTGGTTTCCATCAAGCCCATCCACTCTCTCGTGGCGTCCATCATGAAGGGCGTCGGAGAACCGAAGCTGATCGTGGAAGGCGCGGCCTCCCCCCATACCTTTACCATGAAGCCGTCCAATGCGCGGACGCTGGAGAACGCCGACCTCGTGTTCTGGGTCGGTCACGGCATGGAAGCCTTCATGGAAAAGCCGCTCGAGGCTTTGGCTTCGAAGGCCAAGGTTGCCACCCTGGAAGATGCGCCGGGACTTGAAAAGCTGCCGTTTCGCGAGGGCGGCGCCTTCGAACCCCATGACGACGGCGATGAGGCCGAGGAGCACGGGCACGCCGCCGAAGGGCACGCGGATCACGACAGCGACGGCCACGAGGCAGGCCATGAGGATCATGACCATGAAGGATTCGACACCCATTTGTGGCTCGATCCGATGAATGCCAAGGCGATGGCTGCCGAGATCGCCAAGGTGCTGGTTTCCGCCGACCCCGCCAATGCCGCGACCTATCAGGCCAACGGCGCCGCCCTGATGAAGGACGTGGACGCGCTCGATGCGGAATTGAAGACGACGCTTGCACCTGTCAAGGACAAGCCATTCGTCGTTTTCCATGATGCCTATCAGTATTTCGAACATCGTTATGGCGTGGCCGTCGCGGGTTCCATCACCGTAAGCCCCGAAACGATCCCGGGTGCGGAGCGCATCGGCGAGATCCACAAGAAGGTCACCGAACTCGGCGCGACCTGCGTCTTCGCCGAGCCGCAGTTTGAACCCAAGCTCGTGGCGGTGGTAACGGAAGGAACGCCTGCCCGTTCGGGTACGCTCGATCCCGAAGCCGCAACGCTTAAGGAAGGGCCGAACCTCTATTTCGAACTGATGCGCGGGCTTGCCAGTTCCATGAAGAACTGCCTGTCACAGGGAACGTGACGCGGCTAAAAGACGCTTGGACCGCCGACCGCATAGCGGCGATCCATGCCAGGCCTGCGGACGCATAAAGGCAGCATCCGCAGGCCGACGTTTTTATTGGCGCATCAATAGCAATGTGGATGCGCCAGAAATTCCGACCAACAGGGACCTGCTGAAAAATTACGATGTCCGAAAACGTAGTGTGCACCGTAGCAGTCATTCGAAAGGCATCCGCCGCTGATGTGGACGTTTTGGCCGTCATCGGACCTGCAGCCTATGCCGCCAGTTACGGATATCTATGGAACGACGGCTCCCGGTTCGCGGAACATCTCGTTACGTTCGGCAGCCAAGCCTTCGAGGAATTTCTGGCGCGAGCGGATACGGAACTGTGGGTAGCACAGATGGGGGGATCTATCGTCGGCTTTTTATCGATGATCATCGGCTCGCCGAATCCGATCAGCCAGGAACCCAATGGTGCCGAGATTCCGAGAATCTACCTCCTGCCCCAAGCCCAAGGTTCTGGATTGGGCAGGCAACTTCTGGAAGCAGCCGTTACCGAGGCGCGGGAAAGGGGAGTAGGCCATATCTGGCTTGATGTCATGGCATCCGCAGATCGCGCGAAGGCTGCCTATCTGAAATGGGGATTCTCAGTGCTGGGAACCAGAATGTTCAGCAAACCCGTCAGGGCCGGCTATGAGGATATGCTCGTGCTGATCAAACACCTGCCGTAACGTAAACCTGTGCCCCTTGATCGGCTGCCCCGCTGCTAGGCCTACAGCACCTCATAGACGAAATTGTCGAAATCGGCATGCTTCGCCCGGCCGGAGGTGTCGAAGGCGAAGATGCCGGCGAATGCGCCTGTGAAGGAACCATGCTCTCCGCGCCCGCCTTCGTCCGAGACAACTCCGGCATCCAGCGCCGGACCAAGTGCGCGCCACTCTGCCGAAACGGTGCTGCGCCAGAAGAACTGCAAATCGTTGTCGCGGATTTCCATGGCGAGATGCATTGGACCCTCCGGAACGGCAAATCCGCTTTCGACCGGGAAGGTCATCCGGCTATTCGGATAATCGCCCGGGCAGGAGAAGATCGTCACGACGCGACCGAGCTTCTCATGCAGCGTCACGACGATGGCGTGAAACTTGTGGCGATTGTAGTAATGCGTCAGGCCCGCGACCTGCTGATAGGTCTCGGGCGCGAAATCCGCCGCCGTCTCCACTCGGAACGAATGATGCTCCTGCCGGCGCGCGACGAGCGACTGTTCGAACCAGGAGCCGATGCTTTCGCGCCCGAAGAGGCGCAGGTGGCCCGGCCGCTCGGTCAGGCTGAAGAGCCGCTCCGGATGAGGCGTTCGCAGCCATTGGAATTCGGAAGGCAGCGTCGAGCCATCAAAACTCCGCTCGGTACGGAGAGGCTTCTCGACCTCCGCGGCACCCGTCGGGGCCGGAACATCGACGTCGGGCACAACGCCGCCCTGGGCGAGATAAAGCCAATCGTCTTCCCAGATGCATTTCTGCAGCGCGGTTTCCCGGCCGAGGGTGCAGCGCCGCTGCGGCGGAAGCGGGCGGCCGCAAAGATGGGTGTGATAGGCCTGACCATCCGGCGTCTCGACATATTGCCCGTGCCCGGCACGCTGAAGCGCGGCGTTCGGATGGTCCTTCGACGTGATAAGATGGGTTTGTGGATGCATCTCATAGGGACCGTCGATCGTCCGGGAACGCGCCATGGTGACGGCATGGGTATAACCCGTGCCACCCTCGGCGGTCGTCAGATAATACCAGCCGTTGCGCCTGAAGAGATGCGGGCCCTCGACGAGACCGAGGGGACTGCCGGCGAAGATGTTCTTGATCGGGCCTTTCAGCGCCCTCGTCGCCGGGTCCCATTCCTGCAGCAGGATGCCGTCGAACGCGGGATGCTTCGGCGCCCCGCCATAGCTCTCCGTGCGGTGGTTCCACTGCATGTTGAGGAACCATTTGCGCCCGTCGTCATCGTGAAAGAGAGAGGGATCGAAGCCGGAGGAATTCACATAGACCGGATCGGACCACTGGCCCTCGATGACAGGCGAAGTCACGATGTAGTTGTGCGCATCCTTGAAGTTTCCGTCGAGCCGCTTGACGTCGGTGTAGACCAGCCAGAACAAGCCGTCGGCATAGGAGAGACATGGCGCCCAGATGCCGCAACTGTCAGGATTACCCCGCATATCGAGCTGGCTCGCACGCTCCAGCGGCCGGCGCACCAACGTCCAGTTCACCAGATCCCGCGAGTGATGGATCTGCACGCCCGGATACCACTCGAACGTCGAAGTCGCGATATAATAGTCCTCGCCGACGCGGCAGATGGACGGGTCGGGATTAAAACCCGGCAGGATCGGATTGCGGATCATGTCTTTTTCCAACGACACAAGGGGAAGCCCGGCGGGAAGGTCGCCGGGCATAGTTTCACTTCACTTGTTGCGGGACGGGCCCTGGCGCTCCGCCGAAGCCGCCCAGAGGTTGATGTCGGCTTCCTTGGCATGGACGTCGATCTCAGCCAGTTCCTCAGGAGTGAAATCGGGCCTCTCCAGCGCCTTGACGCAATCCTCCACCTGTTCCGGACGGCTTGCGCCGATCAATGCCGTCGTGACCCGTCCGCCGCGAAGCACCCAGGCCAGCGCCATCTGCGCCAGCGTCTGGCCACGCCTTTCAGCGATCGCGTTCAAGGCCCGCAGGTTCGCGACGTTCTTTTCGTTCAGAAATTCCGAGCGGAGCGATTTGCCCTGAGCCGCCCGGCTGTCGTCTGGAATGCCGCCGAGATATTTGGACGTCAGCATACCCTGCGCCAGGGGCGAGAAGACGATCGAACCGATCCCAAGCTCATCGAGCGCGTCGAGAAGACCGTCTTCTTCGACCCAGCGGTTGATCATGGAATAGCTGGGCTGATGGATGAGGACGGGCGTGCCGAGCGCCTTCAGGATCGCTGCCGCCTCGCGGGTGCGCCTGGAATTGTAGGAGGAGATCCCGACGTAAAGCGCCCTGCCCGACCGGACGATATGGTCCAGCGCGCCGCAGGTTTCTTCCAGCGGCGTATCGGGATCGAAGCGGTGCGAATAGAAGATGTCGACGTAATCGAGACCCATGCGCTTCAGGCTCTGGTCGCAGGACGCGATCAGATATTTGCGGCTGCCCCACTCGCCATAGGGACCCGGCCACATGTTGTAGCCGGCCTTGGACGAAATGATCAGCTCGTCTCGATAGCCCTTGAAGTCCTCCCGCAGGATCTGTCCGAAGGCAGCCTCGGCGCTCCCCGGTTTCGGGCCGTAATTGTTGGCGAGGTCGAAATGCGTGATGCCGAGATCGAAAGCCTTCCGGCAGATCGCGACCTTCCGCTCATGCGAGGTGTCGTCGCCGAAATTGTGCCAGAGGCCGAGCGAGATCGCCGGCAGCTGCAGGCCGGAACGGCCGCAGCGGTTGTATTTCATCTTGGAATAGCGGTCTTCCGCCGGTTGCCAGGCCATGACGCCCTCCTGTGTCGTGGATGGACGCGGGCGCGAACGGCCCGCGTCAAACACATAGCGGATCAGCGCAGAAGCGCCAGTGCTTCGTTGATGCCGAGAGCCGCGGGCTGGGTGCAGGTGGTGGACAGCTCGATGAAGCGGCCTTCCTCGCCCGACTTGAGGATCGACGTCATCACATCCATGCCATGCAGTGTCCGCTCGAGCGAGCAGCGGGCGTCGCGGCCTTCGATGATGGCGATCGCCATATCCGCAAGACCGGCCGTGCGATAATTCGCACGCGGACCCTGAGGGCTTTCCTGGTTCAGGATACCGAAAGGATGGTCCCAGTCCTCCAGGGGCTGAATATCCTTGTTGCGCCCGCTTGCCTCGACGACGCCGCCAAAGAAATTCGGATCTGGAACGAAGATTGATCCTTCGGTGCCGTAGAGCTCCGTGTTGGCGTGACGGTGCGACCAGACATCCCAACTGGCCGAGAGCGTGATCGTGGCCCCGCTGACGAATTCGAGGAGCGCGTGGATCGTCGTCGGTGTTTCGACCGGGATCACCTGACCGTTCAGCGGCTCGCTGGTGACGGTACGGGTCGGGCTCGCCATGGAGGTAAGCGCCCCGACACGCTTCACCGGACCGATCAGATTGATCAGGTTGGCGATATAATAGGGCCCGAGGTCGAGGATCGGCCCGCCGCCTTCCAGAAAGAAGAAGCCGGGATTGGGATGCCACATCTCCATGCCCGGGCTCATCACATGGCAAGTTCCCGACGTGATGCGGCCGACGCCGCCCTCGTCGATATATTTACGGGCAAGCTGATGCGAACCGCCGAGGAATGTGTCGGGCGCGCAACCGACCGACAGGCCCTTTTCCCTTGCGAGCGCCTGAAGCGCTTTGCCCTCTTCCAGGGTGACCGTCAGCGGCTTTTCGGAATAGACGTGTTTCCCCGCTTCCAGGATCGCCTTGGAAACGGAAAAGTGGGCGGCCGGGATCGTCAGGTTGACGATCACGTCCAGCTCGTCATTGGCCAGCAGATCGGAGATCGACTGTGCCTTGACGCCATATTCCTCGGCGCGAGCCTCGGCCGTCTCTTCGTTGAGATCGGCGCAGGCCAGCACTTTCAGGCCTTTGAAGAGTGGCGCCAACTTGAAATAGGTCGTGGAAATATTGCCGCATCCCATGATGCCGACGCCAAGTTCCTTAGGCATGAAAAACTCCGAAATCTCAGTGATCAATAGGTCTTGAAGGAGGCGATGGACCGCGTCAGCAGCCGGTCGATATCCTTCGGATTGTCGTGCTCGAGGACGTAGTGCTTCGCCGGCGTCTTCCTCAACGCAGCCGCCAGATCCTTCCACGGCACGGTGCCATGACCGACATCGGCCCAGCCGTCTTCATCCGCATTTTCTCCCGCCGGCGCGATGTCCTTGACATGCACGGCGGTGATGCGGTCGCCGTGGCGCTCGATCCAGGCGAAGGGGTCGGCGCCGCCGCGGATGACCCAGGCGATGTCGGCTTCCCAGGCGAGGTCAGGGCCGCCCGCGAAGATTTCTTCCTGCGGCGCCGAACCATCCGGGAGCGCCTTGAATTCGAAATCATGGTTATGCCAGCCGAAGATATAGCCGGCATCCTGATAACGCTTACCGGCTTCCTGAAGGCGCTTGCCGAAGGCGAACCAGCCCGCGGCGTCGGTCGGCCGTTGATCGGGCAGAAGATAGGGGCAATAGATCGCTTCCATGCCAAGCGTCTTGGCGATCAGCTGCGCCTGCTCGGGCTCTTTCTGAAGAAGATCGAGGCCGAAATGGCCGGTGGGCATGGCGAGCCCGTTGGCGTCGAGATCAGCGCGCAGGGCCTTGAGCGACAGCTCGTCCATGGTGGCGTAGATGCCGCCGTAACCTTCGACTTCCGCATATCCCGCTGCGGCGACCTTTTTCAACGTTTCGGACAGCGGTGGAAAATTGCGGGCGCAATAGAGCTGGAAACCAAGTTTCGTCATGGTGATCCTCCTTGAGAAGAGCGTCAGCCTGCCGTCTGGCAGGAATGGAGATCGTAGATACGGAAGTTCGGGACTACGTGCGTTTGTGTGGCTGGTGTGAAGGTGATCCGGCGGCTTTCGCCGGCGGCAAGATCGAAGGCATTGTCGGAATAGCGGCCGGCAGTGCTGCTCTCGACCAATACGAAAAGGGCGAGCCCCTTCGACTGGACGAGAAGATCCACCGCGCCGTCACCGGCAGGAGACACGGAAAGCTCAAGGCCCGCCGGCTCCAGGTCGAGGGCTTTGTAGGCGCCGTGGACATAGTGCCCATCTCCACCCGTCCCGTTGGATGCGGTGAAGGTCCAGGCAAGAATCGAGTTCTCCGGCAGATCCGAAACCGGGATCGTCAAAGCCGTGACAGCAGCATCGGGCGTGCAGACCGCCTCGATGCTGCGAAGCGGCTTGCGTTCGCCAGAAAGCGTCAGCAGGGAGAGATTGATGGTTACGGCGACATCCGCCGGCGTGTCGTTGACCAGCGAAATCCGGATGTCCCCACCGTCCTCGGAGGGGATCGCCGCTACGGCAACCGGCTGGAAGAAACGCCGCGCCATGTAATGCAGCACCTTCCAGCCGCCGCCATAGTCGAGACTTGACCAGGAGGCGACCGGCCAGGTGTCGTTGAGCTGCCAGTAAAGAGCGCCCATGCAATGGGGCTTCAGGGACCGCCAGTAGTCGACCGCGGTCTTGATCGCCACGCCCTGCTGCACCTGGCTGAGATAGACGAAATTCGCAAAGTCCTTCGGAAACCGGAAATTGCGGAACATCGTGCCGGCGATGCGCTCGTTGCCGCCGACATTCTTCTGGTGGTGCTCGATCACCGGCGAGGCGATGTTCATGTCCTTGCTCGCCGCATAGGTCTCGATCACCGGCAGCGAGGTATAGGACTGGAAACCGAATTCCGAGCAGAAGCGAGGACGAACCGAACGGTAGTTGTCGAACGGCTTGTTTTCGTGCCAGACCGACCAGTAATGCATGTCGCCGGAACCGTCCGCATGCCATGCGTCGCCATAATCGAGATAACCGGAGGCAGGGCTCGACGGCCACCAGATCGCCTCCGGCGCCGCTTGCCTGAGCGCCTGCTCGATCACGCGGTTCAGACGATCGTAGGAAACCAGATAACGATCCCGGTTTTCCAGCGATTCCTTGAACCAGTTGAGCGCGCCGACCAGTTCGTTGTCGCCGCACCAGAGAACGATCGACGGATGCGAGATCAGCCGACGGATCTGGTAATCCACCTCCGCCTCGACATTTTCCAGGAAGTCTGACGTGGACGGATAGAGGTTGCAGGCGAACTGAAAGTCCTGCCAGACCATCAGGCCGAGCCGGTCGCAGAGGTCGTAGAACCAGTCGGCTTCATAGAACCCTCCGCCCCAGACGCGGATCATGTTCATGTTCGCGTCGACTGCGGATTGCAGCAGGTCCTCTGTCTTTTCGGGACTGGTCAGCGAAAAGAGCGCGTCGGCCGGAATCCAGTTCGCGCCACGGCAGAAAATCTCGCGCCCGTTGATGCGGAATGCAAAGCGGCTGCCGGCTTCGTCGGGATCGGTAAGCAGTTCGACGGTCCGCAGGCCGATCTGGCGGGTATCCGTCTCGCCAGGAATATCGACCGTCAGCCTGTAAAGCTGCTGGTCGCCGCTGCCTGCCGGCCACCAGAGCTTCGGGTCATCGATCTCGAAGACGTGACGGATCACCGTCTCGCCGGCCTCGATGCCGCAGTCGAGCCGCACCCGCTCCCCATCAAGCTCGAAATGCACCGGCACGATACCGGGATCCCTCGCGTAAAGCGTCAGAGCGACGTGAAGCTCGACCTTGCCTTGATCATGTCTCTGCTTGGTGACGATATGTTCTATGCGAGCCGTTTTAAGCTTGTTCAGCGAGATCTCGCCGTAGAGACCGAGCGGCGCGAGGGCGATATTCCAATCCCAGCCGAAATGGCATTGCGGCTTGCGCAGCATGTTGCCGTTCGGGATCGGGCAATTGGCCGTGGAATACGGAATATAGAACGGCTGGCGTGCCTGACGATCGGCTCCCGCCGCAACGCTCGAATGAAAATGGATGCGGATCGTGTTTTCGCCCGATTGAAGCGTCGAGGAGACATCCGGCCGATAACGGCGGAAACAATTGTCGGCCGAGAGTACCGGAACGCCGTTGATGAAGACGATCGCGACAGTATCGAGATCCGTGATGTCAAGATACCAGCTGCCGTCCGGGTCATCCACCATGAACCGCCGTTCGGCGATCCATTCACCTTGGGCCACCCATTGGACATCGTTCTCGTTACGCCCGAAATAGGGATCGGCAATAATGCCTGCCGCCTTCAGCGCGCTGTGAACGTCGCCCGGGATCGCCATCTCGGTTCGATGCGCTCCGTCGGCAGACGCAAGCCGCCAGGCGCCGGATAGGTCGATATTCATTACCATGCCCACCTGGAAAATTCACGGCGTGCCGTGCCAGCCCCCCTCTGTCCTGCCGGACATCTCCCCCTCAAGTGGGGAGATTGGCTGGGCGCGCACACACCTCTCCTCATCGTACGTCCCGCAAGCCGTGTGGGCGGCTGTAGGGTGGTGGTCAGGCCACTTGTGATCTCCCCCCTTGAGGAGAAGATGTCCGGCAGGACAGAGGGGGGTACCGCTTGCCGTGACAGTAATTGCCCCAAAGGCGATCGGCCCACATCCAACTGGCTCTCGCACAACATCAGATGCGATCTTCTGTCTCGGCGTCGAACAGCGAGGCCATGGTCATGTCGAAAGCGAGTCGAACGTTGGTGCCGACGGCATAGCGGCGAGCGCCACCGATCCTCACCGACATGGTATGGCCAGCATGCTTCAGCCAGAGAAGGTTGTCGGCGCCCATCGGCTCTTCGATGTCGACCACCGCCTCATGGACCTCTCCGCCCTGAATGTCGCCATCCACCTTGATATGTTCCGGCCGGACCCCGAGGATCACCTTGCGCCCTGCCCTCAGCGGCTCGGAAGCATCGTAACCATCGAGAGAGAAGCTGACGTTGTTCGTTCTGAAGACGACGCGGCCGCCCTCCTCCACCAGTTCTCCGGTGAGGAAATTCATCGAGGGCGAGCCGATGAAACCCGCGACGAACCTGTTCTTCGGTCGATTGTAGATGATCACCGGGTCATCGAGCTGCTGGATGACGCCGCTCTTCATGATGGCGATCCGGTCGGCAAGCGTGAGCGCCTCGATCTGGTCGTGCGTCACGTAGATCATCGTGTTCTCCAGCGACTGATGCAGACGCTTGATCTCGACACGCAGCTCCGAGCGCAGCTTGGCGTCGAGGTTCGACAGCGGCTCGTCGAACAGGAACACGTCGACATCGCGTACCAGTGCCCGCCCGATCGCCACACGCTGGCGCTGGCCGCCGGAAAGTTCGGCCGGTTTGCGTTTCAGCAGCGGTTCGATCTGCAGGATGCCGGCAGCGCGCGCCACGCGGCGATCGATCTCGTCCTTAGGCACTTTGGCGACCTGGAGGCCGAACGAGAGGTTCTTCTCCACTGTCATCTGCGGATAAAGCGCATAGGACTGGAAGACCATACCGATGCCGCGATCCTTGGGCTCTTCCCAGGTGACGTTCCGGTCCTTGATGAAGATCTGGCCTTCGGTGGGTTCGAGAAGCCCTGCAATGCAATTGAGCAGCGTGGACTTGCCGCAGCCGGAGGAGCCGAGCAGCACCAGGAACTCGCCATCGCGGATGTCGAGATTGAGATTCTCCAGAACCGTGACCGATCCGAAAGAAAGCGACAGATCGCGGATGGAGACGCTGCTCTGCTTGCCGATGGAAACGATATTGTGCATCAGGCTTACCCTTTGACTGCGCCGGCGGCGATACCGCGAACGAAAAGCCGGCCGGACAGGAAATAGACGATGAGCGGAACGGCGCCCGTCAACAGCGTCGCCGCCATGTTGACGTTGTATTCCTTCACGCCCTGAACCGAATTGACGATATTGTTGAGCTGCACGGTCATCGGATAGGTATCCGGCCGGGTGAACACGACACCGAACAGGAAGTCGTTCCAGATGCCGGTGACCTGCAGGATCATAGCCACCACGAAGATCGGCAGGGACATGGGAAGCATGATCCGGAAATAGATCTGCCAGAACCCGGCCCCGTCGATACGCGCCGCCTTGAACAACTCCACCGGAAGCGAGGCGAAATAATTCCGGAAAAGCAGCGTCAGGATCGGCATGCCGAAGATCGTGTGGACGATGACGAGCCCCGTGAGCGTGCCGTAGATTCCCAACTCCCTGAGGACGATGACGATCGGATAGATCATCACCTGATAGGGAATGAAGGCGCCGATGATGAGGATCGAGAAGAACAGCTCCGCGCCCTTGAACCGCCAGTTGGCAAGCGCGTAACCGCTGACCGAGGCGACCGCGATCGAAACGACGACGGAGGGCACGAGGATGCGCACGGAGTTCCAGAAGCCGCGGGACAGACCGTCGCAATTCAGCCCGGTGCAGGCCTGCGCCCAGGCCTTTACCCAGGGCTCGAAGGTGATTTCCAGCGGCGGCGAGAAGATGTTGCCGAGACGGACTTCGGGCATGCCCTTGAGCGAGGTGACGACCATCACGTAAAGCGGCAGCAGGTAATAGAGCGCAGCGACGGTGAGCGTCCCGTAAAGCACGATATTGCGGGTCGACAGCATACGGCGTGGCTTACGGCCGCTCGGACCGGAGGCAAGACGCGAAGAGACCGCATCAAAGCCCGCGACAGTGGTGTTGAGAGTGCTGATATCAGCCACGCTTGCGTCCTCCGAACTCGAGGTAGGCCCACGGAACGACGATGATCGCGACCGTCAGCAGCATCATCGTCGAGGCGGCAAAACCCTGGCCGAGGTTCTGGGCCTGGAACATGTAGTCGTAGACGTATTTTGCCGGCACTTCCGAGGCATTGCCGGGGCCGCCGCTGGTCTGGGCGACGACGAGGTCGTAGACCTTGACGATGCCGCTCGCGATGATGACGAGCGTGGTGATGAATACCGGGCGCATCATGGGAATGATGATGAGAAGATAGGTCTTCCACATCGGGATGCCGTCGACGCGGGCCGCCTTCCAGATGTCTTCGTCTATGCCGCGCAGGCCGGCCAGCATCAGGCACATGACCAGTCCGGTGCCCTGCCAGAGAGCCGCGATCAGGATGCCGTAGATGACGATGTCGGGATTATAGAGCGGATCGAAGGCGAACGAGGTCCAACCGAGCGACCGGATGACCGACTGGACGCCGAATTCCGGGTTGAGCATCCATTGCCAGACGAGCCCGGTGACGATGAAGGAAAGAGCGAAGGGATAGAGGAAGATCGTTCGGAACGTGTTCTCGAACCGGATCTTCTGATCCATCAGCGCCGCCAGCATGAAGCCGATGACCAGGCTGAAGATCAGCGACAAGATGCCGTAGATCGCAAGGTTCTGGATCGAGATGATCCAGCGCGACGACGCCCAGAGGCGCTCGTATTGATCGAAGCCTACGAAGTTGAGCCGTGGCAGAAGCCGGGAATTGGTGAAGGAATAAAACACCGTCCAGATGGTGCCGCCGAGGAAGATCACCAGGGCAACGAGCATCATCGGGATGGAAGCGATCTTCGCATTGAGGTTGCGGAAGAGCTGGTTGGGTCGGCCGGTCGGAGCATGTGCCGCCATGGTCTCTCCTCTCCAGGGAATGAACCGTTTCCTGAATATAAACCCTCGTTCCGGCCCCGTAAGCTACGGGGCCGGTTGCCGAGGCATTCGGGAGGAAATCAATCCGCCGAGCCGATGATATCCGCGAAGCGCTTCTGCGCGGCTTCCGGCGTGATCGACGCATTGGCGAAGAATTCGGACATCAGGTCCTCCTTCTGCTTCTGCGTGTCGGCGGAAACAAGCTGATCGGTGCTTTTTATGATATTGCCCTTGGCAAGGATATCGAGGCCCTTCTTCATGCAATCATTGGCAGCTGCGAGATCGACGTCGCTGCGGATGGGCAGAGAACCCTTCTTCAGGTTGAAGGCGACCTGCGTTTTCGGATCGACGATCGCTGCCGCGAGAATATCCTGAGCCTTGGACTTTTCTTCGTCCTTCAGCAGCGGGAAATAGAACGCGTCGCCGCCGGTCGTCAGGTATTCGTTGAGGCCGAGACCCGGAAGGCAGGTGTAATCGGTACCGGCCTTCTTGCCGGCGATCTGGAACTCGCCCTGTGCCCAGTCACCCATGATCTGACCGCCGGCCTTGCCGGTGAGGACCATGTTGGTCGCCTGGTTCCAGTCCTGGACATTGCTGCCCTTCGCCATGTCGCGGGCCTGGGCTGCGGCGGCAAAAATCTTTGCCATTTCCGCACCACCGGCAACTTTGGCGTCCTTATCCTTGTAGACCTTTTCGTAAAGATCCTTGCCGCCGAGCGAGATCGTCAACACATCGAACAGGCCGTTGGCCTGCCACGGCTGCCCACCGAGCGCCAACGGCTGAATTCCGGCCTTTTTCAAGGCGGGCGCCGCAGCAACGAGGTCATTCCAGTTCTTCGGAACCTCCACGCCGGCCTTCTTGAAGGCTTCGTTCGAAAGCCACAGCCATTGCCACGAATGGATGTTGATCGGCGCGCAGTAGATCTTGCCGTCGATGGTGCAGGAATCGAGCAGGCTTGCAGGCTTGATGACGTCCTTCCACTTGCCCTTTTCCGCAACCGCGGTGAGGTCGCGCATCAGGCCTTCCTGAACCAGTTCCTCCGCCTGACGGCCATGGTTGAACTGAGTGGCGCCCATGGGATCGCCGCCGGTGATGCGGCTGATCATGATCGGGCGTGCAGTACTACCAGAGCCGGCGATGGCGCCATCGACCCACTTGTTGCCTGTCGCGTTGAATGCCTTTGCGAGTTCGCCCACGGCGGCAGCCTCGCCACCGGAGGTCCACCAATGGGTGACTTCCAGATCTGTGGCATAAGCGGCGCCGAGTGGCAGTGTTACGGTTGCGGCTAAAGCGGCCGCCATCGCACGAATATTCATGAGTGTCCTCCCTCACTGAAACGTTGCCGTGAAAACCTAGGCCAATCGCCGGGATCACGCAACCGCTTTCGCCGGAAAAAAATTCGAACGCGAGAAAATACACCTCATGAGAGTATTATGTCGGACTTAGGGTTTAAGATGACATGATGAAGAATGCCCGGGAGCAAGCTAAAAATCCCGCATTTCTCTGGGAACTGGCATCCATCCACTTAGCACCCGCAAAAAACAGCTTCGCATCTGCGTTGTACAATCTTCGGGAGCAGAAACCGGGATGGCTTCAAAATTCTCCTCGACATTTTTACTGTATCGTTTCAGTTATTCGTTTCTGGCGAGGAGACAGGAAAGGGTCGCCGCCGTTTTCAGGCAAGCTTGGGCCCGGTATAGTGGCCACCTGACTCGGGCGGTGACGGCAAATAATGGACGATAGCGAAAGATCAAGGACAGGCGGGTCGCAGACGGTCCGTGAACGTCCTACCTTGAAGACGATCGCCTATATGACAGGCTTGGGGATCACCACCGTATCGCGGGCGCTCAAAGACGCTCCGGATATCGGCGCGGAGACCAAGGAACGCGTCCGTCTCGTCGCCAACCAACTCGGCTACCAGCCGAACCGCGCCGGCGTCAGGCTACGCACCGGAAAGACGAATGTCATCGCCCTTGTGCTGAGCATCGACGAGGAGTTGATGGGCTTCACAAGCCAGCTCGTACACGGGATTTCCGAGGTGCTCGGCGGCACCCAGTATCACTTGGTGGTAACGCCGCATTCCTTCCAGAAGGATCCGATGGTGCCGGTGCGCTACATCCTCGACACGGGCTCCGCCGACGGGGTGATCATCTCTCGCATAGAGCCCGAAGATGCGCGCGTGCGGCTGATGACGGACCGGAACCTTCCTTTCGTCACCCATGGCCGCACCGATATGGGCATCGTCCACCCCTATCACGACTATGACAACGAGGCCTATGTCTATCAGGCTGTCCGGAAGCTCGTCGAAAAGGGGCGTCGGCGCATCGCCCTCCTCGCGCCGCAGAGCCGCTTTTCCTTCTATGTCCATAGCCGCAACGGCTTCGAACGCGGACTGGCGGATTTCGGCGGAGTGGAGGTTCCCATGGGGCGCGTGACGAGCGAAACGCCGCTCGACGAGATCCGTGCTCATGCCGAGAGGCTGATGCGCTCTGCCGAGCCGCCGGACGGCATCATCTCGATCAGCGGATCGTCGAC
Organism: Neorhizobium alkalisoli; assembly: GCF_002968635.1. Lineage (GTDB taxonomy): Bacteria > Pseudomonadota > Alphaproteobacteria > Rhizobiales > Rhizobiaceae > Neorhizobium > Neorhizobium alkalisoli. The sequence goes on from NZ_PVBN01000002.1 coordinate 327,774, forward strand.
GATCGCTTTGGTCGCTGGTTTGGAAGCCGCGGGCAAGAAGCTCGGCGTCGATCTCGATATGGTGTCGAAGCAGTCCGCCGAGTTCCTGAACTGGATCCGTCCGGAGATCTACACGGTCAACGAGGATGTGCGGCAGTCCGGGCGCGAACTGGCCAAGGCGCTGATGGCACGCATCGACGGTGTGGCGCCGGAGCTCCTCCAGAGCGTGGCGCAGCCGGTCTGGTCGAAAAGAGCGCCGAGGGATTGAGGGTTCGCCACATCGACTTCGTCCCTCATCACCCCATTTGAGGGCAGGAACCACTGTGTCGCCCCGCCCCTGGTCGGCTATCCAATGCGAAATATCTGTGCATACATATCGCCATGAGCGACGCTACCGACACCCCCGTTCCCCGCAGCCTGCCGGCCGCTTTCTGCGCCGGAACACTCATCGGAGGACTCGGCGGTTTGATAGGCCTTGGAGGTGCGGAATTTCGCCTGCCTCTTCTGATCGGCCTGTTTAGGTTTGCGGCACTTGAAGCCGTAATACTCAACAAGGCGATGAGCCTGGTGGTGGTCGCCACCGCGATCCCGTTCCGCAGCGGAGCCGTTCCCCTCGGCGCGGTCGCCGGTCATTGGCCAATCATTATCAACCTTCTTGCCGGAAGCCTGCTCGGCGCCTGGCTCGGTGCGGGATGGGCGACGCGTCTGCGGTCGGAAACGCTGCATAAGGTCATTGCCGCCATGCTGGTCGCCATCGCGGTGGTCCTTGTCTTGGGACATCAGTTGACATCCAGCCAGGCTCTAATCACCGGACCGGCTCAGCTCGTCGCGGGTGTGATTGCGGGCTTCGTCATCGGTATCGTCGCCGCATTGCTCGGCGTAGCAGGCGGCGAACTACTGATCCCGACGCTCGTGCTTCTCTTCGGCGTGGATATCAAACTCGCAGGCAGCCTGTCCCTTGCGGTGAGCCTCCCGACCATGCTCGTCGGATTTACAAGATACAGCCGAGACGACAGCTTCTCCGCTCTCACCAGAAACAGGCTGTTCCTGATAATAATGGCCATCGGGTCGATTGTCGGCACATTCCTAGGCGGCATGCTTCTGGGTCTCGTGCCAGATGCCATTCTGCTGCCGGCGCTTGCATTGATTCTGCTGATTTCCGCGGTGAATGTCTGGCGGCACGTTTGACCGCTCGGGTCACCGCCGCCATGTGCCGATGGGCGTGCATGCAAAAAGCCCGCCTTGTCGGCGGGCTTCGATCTATGGGAATTGCTTTTCCGGATCAGGCAAATTCGGCGAGACCGCTGCCCCATGGGCCATGGTGCTTGTCGACGCCGTCGACGCGATCGAAGCCATGGGCGCCGAAGAAGTCGCGCTGCGCCTGGATCAAGTTAGCCGTGCCGCGGCCGCGTCGGTAGGCATCGAAATAGGAAAGCGCCGAAGCAAGGGCCGGAGTCGGTAGGCCGGAAAGTGCGGCAAACGAGACGACCCGGCGAAGAGCGCCATCGGTATCCTTCACCATCTGCGAGAAGGCCGGCGTGACGATCAGGTTCGCCACATGCGGATCCTTGGTGAATGCCGAGGTGATCTCATCGAGGAACTGCGAGCGGATGATGCAGCCGGCGCGCCATATCTTGGCGATCGTCGGCATCGGCAGGTTCCAGCCATATTCGCTCGACGCCGCAGACATGACCGCGAAGCCCTGAGCATAGGCACCTATCTTGGCGGCGAGCAACGCATTTTCGAGATCGTCGATGAATGCAGCCTTGTCCTTCGGCGTGTCGGCGATCTTCGGCAGGCCGAAAATCTTTTCCGCTGCCTCGCGCTCCGTCTTCTGGGAAGACAGAATACGTCCGGCAACGGCGGCTTCGATGGCGGTCGCCGCAACACCCATGTTCTGGGCTTCGATGACCGACCACTTTCCGGTACCCTTCTGGCCGGCGGCATCCACGATGAGATCGACCATCGGCTTGCCGGAGATCGGATCGGCGGCCTTCAGAACCTTTTCGGAGATTTCGATGAGATAGGAGTTGAGGCGGCCGGTATTCCATTTGCCGAAGACTTCGCCGATCTCCGTCGCGCTCATGCCGAGGCCATCGCGCAGGATACCGTAGATTTCCGCGATCATCTGCATGTCGGCATATTCGATGCCGTTGTGGATCGTCTTGACGAAATGACCGGCGCCATTCTGCCCGAGCCAGGCGACACAGGGCTCGTCGTTGAATTTGGCGGAGATCGAGGTCAGGACCTTTTCGACACGCTTCCAGCTTTCCTCGGTGCCGCCGACCATGATCGACGGACCGTGCCGGGCACCCTCTTCACCACCGGACACGCCCATGCCGATGAAGGTCAGGCCGCTATCCTTCAGATTGTCGAAGCGGCGCATCGTGTCGCGGAAATTGGCGTTGCCGGCGTCGATCATGATGTCGCCTGCAGACAGATAGGGCTTCAGAAGTTCCATCTGCTGGTCCACCGGATCGCCGGCCTTGATCATGATGATGATCGGCCGTGGCGGGCGAATGGCGGCAACAAATTCCTCCAACGTCTCGCAGGGAACGACCTGGCCCTGCAAGTCGCCGGCTTCGGCGTAAAACTTGCGCGTCGCTTCCGGAGAGCGGTTGAAGACGGCGATCTTGTTGCCCTTCTCGGCGATATTGAGAGAGAGGTTAGAGCCCATGACGCCGAGCCCGATAAGGCCGATTTCTGCCTGTTCCACGGATGTGCCTCCATTTGAAGATTCGCGGCTGTTGTCGCATTCAAATATTCAAACGGCAAGGCAGACGCGACGCTAAACGATTAAATTTCCATGACATCCACCTCGCAGCCAACGCATCATCGTGTCGTCATTCAGCGGGCGATCTTGTTTTGTTCTATCTTCTCGGGTTATCCTGGAACGAAGATGGCAAGAGACGGAGAAAGTCATGTCGATATTGCCCGCACGCATCATCCATATCAGCATCGAAAAGCCCTGGCGGGAGGTCTACGCTTTCGCAAGCAAACCTGAAAACATGCCGCTCTGGGCGTCCGGCCTCGCATCCGGCCTCACCCGGGAGGGCGAGGACTGGGTGGGCGACGGCGGTCCGATCGGAAAGGTGCACGTACGCTTCACACCGGACAACCCGTTCGGCATTCTCGACCATCAGGTCAGAATGGAAACCGGATTGGTCGTCGACAATCATCTGCGAGTCGTGCCGAACGGCGATGGCGCCGAAGTCACGTTCACGCTGTTTCAACGGCCCGATCTGGACGACGCAGCCTTTGAAGCGGATGCCGCCCATGTGGTGAAGGATCTGACAACGTTGAAACACCTTCTGGAACACGAGAAATAGGGAGACGGACATGGGAACCGCAGGAGCGGACCGGAAGATCGACTATGTCGAATTCAACGTGCGCGATATCGACAAAGCCAAGGCCTTCTATGGTTCGGCATTCGGCTGGACGTTTACGGATTACGGTCCGGACTATTGCGAGTTTCAGGACGGCCGGCTGACGGGAGGTTTTGCCAAGTCAGCGGACGTGAGCGCCAAGGGAGGGCCGCTTGTCATCCTCTTTGCGGACGACATAGAGCACGCGCAGGCACGAATCGAGAAGGCCGGCGGCGTGATCCTCAAGCCGATCTTTTCCTTTCCCGGCGGACGGCGATTTCATTTCGCCGATCCGGAGGGTTATGAACTGGCCGTCTGGTCGGACAAGTAAACCCTCAAGCGGCGGGGCGACGGCGGTCAGCCGTCTCCTGCATCACCAGGAGGGCGCCGAGCTTCGCCGCACCTGACAGGCACGGCGACATGCGGCAGCGAACGACAACGGTCTGGCCGTCGATCTGGTCGGCATAGGTCAGCGAAAGGCTTTCGCCGGCAAAACATCGGTCGAGACTTGCCCTGAATTCGTTCTGAAAATGATGAATGCCGACGAATTCCGCAAAATGCCGTCCGATCAGTTCTTCGCGCGGCACGTCCAGACGGCGGGCATTGGTCTCGTTCGAATAAAAGATCCGATAGCCGGGACCGACCACGACGATACGATCGGATATCCGGTTCAGAAGTGCGTCGTCGAGAAAACCGTCGGCCAGGGCGTCCGCCAGGACCGCTGCGCCATCGGGTTCCGAACCGGCGGGCTGATCCGCAGACATGGGGCCATCCGGGAGCACATAGCGCTCGACAAGCATCTGTAAAAGGTGACCGTTGCGCCGCACGCAGCCCCTGTCATCGGCCTCCTCGTTCAGGAGGTCGAGCGCGAAGCGGAACTGGGCCTGGATATTGGCCGGCTCTTTTTCCTGATTGGAGAAGATGGCGAGCAGAAGCGGGTCGAGTTCGCGATCGAGGGCTGCGATGGTGTGCATGTCGTCACGCTCGACCGCCTGCTGCAGATCGGCATATTTGGACCAGAAGAGATCGATCAAAGCTTCCAAGAATGCACCCTCTCCCGTCTCGGAGACATGCCGGCCCTTCCTCAGGAGCACGGCGTCTCCGCCATTCAAAGCGATTTGCATTAATTCTTTTCTCAGAATCGGACCCAATTTGTGGCCGATGAATTGATGCGGAAAAATCGCGAATGCGGGTAATGGACGCTATCTGGAGAGCAGCGCGGTCATAGCGACCACTTGATTTTCCAGCGGTCGTGGTACCAGAGCCATTGCTCGGGATATTCACGCACCCAGCTCTCCACCTTGTCGTTGAGGATCTGCCCGGTCGCCTGAACATCGAGATTGCCCTTCTCGTCGCGCGGCAATTCGATCTTCGGTTCGATCTCCAGCCGATACCGGTTGTCCGGCAAACGGATGCAGCGGGCGGGATAAACCTCCGCGTTAAACTGGCGGACGAGCTTGGCAAGCAGGGGATTGGTCTGTACCGGCCTGCCGAAAAAACTAGTCTTCAGCCCCTTGCGGAACTTCTGATCCACGAGCACCCCGACGCCGCCGCCCTGATCCAGCCGGCGAGCCAGCGCAAAGGAGGAGCCTGCATGGGAGGGCACGAGTTTACCCATACGGTCTGCCCTGAAGTCGAAGACCTTCTTGGCGATGTATGGATTGTTCGGCGGGCGGAAAAGAACCATGACTTCCAGACCGAAAGCCTTGCCGGCGACCGGCAGCAGCTCGAAATTGCCGGTATGCCCGGTAAAGACGATGAAGGGCCGCGGATTGTCGCGAAGGTCGACGAAGATCGGAATCCCCGATACCTCCACCCTGCCCGGCTCCGGCCGCTCCGGATCGAAATCGAACAATCGGTCGAGGAACACGTATTCCGCCGCAAGACGACCCATATGTCCCCAGCTGGCGACCGCGATCTCCTGCAGCTCTTCCTCGCTCTTTTCGGGATAGGCATTGCGCAGGTTGATCAGCATCAGCTTATGCCTGCCGAGCTTCGGGCCGACGCGCCGCGCAATCCGGTCGGCAAAGCGGATCGCCGGATCGGCGGGGAAAACCTTCAGGAGATTGAGAAATCCGAAAGCGATCTGCGCCACCAGCCATTGCTGGAAGTTTCTGAGCGCGATCACGATCCGGGTGAGAAACATCTTCACGAGCGGCAGCCTCAATCAATCCATACGCAGCACGATCTTGCCGAAGATCTGCCGGCTTTCCATCCGTGCCAGCGCCTTGTCGATGTCACCGAAGGTGACTTCCGTATCGATGACGGGATGAACGATGCCTTGTGCCATCTTCTGCATGGCGTCGGCCATGTTTTCCATCCGGCAGCCGAAGGAGCCCAGCAGTTTCAGCTGCTGCTGGAAGAGCATCATCAGGTTCATTTCGGTCGAAACGCCTGACGTCGAGCCGCAGGTGACGAGGCGGCCGCCGCGTTTCATGCACAGCATCGAGCCGGCCCAGGTATCCTTGCCGACATGCTCGAAGACGACGTCGACGCCCTTCTTCCTGGTGAGCTTACGGACAACACCTTCGAAACGGTCGGTCCGGTAGTTGATGACGTGATCGGCGCCGAGCGCCTTTGCCTTCTCGATCTTGTCGTCCGAGCCGACTGTCGTGATGACGGTGCAGCCCATCTTCCTGGCGAGCTGGATTGCTGCCGTGCCGATGCCCGAGCCGCCGGCATGAACAAGGATCGTCTCTCCCGGCTGGAGTTTGGCGTTATCGAAGAGCATGTGTTCGACGGTGCCGAAGGTGACGGGGGCGAGTGCCGCAGCCACCGCATCCACGCCTGGAGGCGCCGGCACCAACAGGCGGGCGGGAAGGTTCGCCTTTTCCTGCGCAAAGCCATCGAGATGGAAGCCATGCACGCCGGATACGTTTTCGCAGAGGTTGTCACGTTTTTCGCGGCAGGGCTTGCAGAGGCCGCAAGTGCGCGCGCCGTAGATCGACACAAGCTGCCCCGGCAGGACATTCGACACGCCCGGACCGATCGCCTCGACGACGCCGGAGGCTTCCGCGCCGATCGTCAGCGGCATCTTGCGTTTGGCAAATGCCATGCCGCGCCAGCCCCAGACGTCGATGTGGTTCAGCGCCACTGCCTTTACGCGGAGCGTCACCTCGCCCGGGCCGGGCGCTTCGGGTTCGGGAATATCCACCGCCTCGAGCTTGCGGTCGTCGATCAGTTGCAGAGCGCGCATAATGGGTCTTCCTTCGCCCGGAGGCGTTCAATTCGTCAAACGTGATTGGCGACGGTCTCTACAGCATCGGCCCAAAAATCGAAATCGATTTTTGGAAAGCATGCTGCGTAGATTCAAGAATTTAGAGCGTCCTTTGTGCGTCCGAAGGGACGCACGGCGCTCTAGGCCGGTTCCAGCGCCATGACAAGGCTGGCGTTCTGGCCGCCGAAGCCGAAGGAGTTTGAAAGAACCGCCTTCGGCGAAGCATTGCGCTTGGTGTTCGGCACCACGTCGAGCACGATCGTCGGATCGGGATTGGTGTAGTTGATGGTCGGCGGCAGCGTGCCGGTCAGCATCGTCTGGAACGAGAATACGGCTTCGACGGCGCCGGCAGCCGTCAGCGTATGACCGATCATCGACTTGTTGGACGACACCGGGATATCCTTAAGCCTGTCGCCGAAGACGGCCAGCATGGAGCCATACTCCATCTTGTCGTTTTCCGGCGTCGAGGTGCCATGGGCGTTGATGTAGCCGATACCGCCTTCGTCCATACCGGCATCGGCGAGCGCTGCCCGGATCGTGGCGATCGCCGGACCGCCGTCCGGCGAGGACCTGGTGCGGTGGAAATGGTCGGCCTTCTCACCGCAGCCCTTCATGATGCCCAGGATTTTTGCGCCACGGGCGACCGCCGATTCGAGCGATTCCAGCACCAGTGTCGCGGCGCCTTCGGCTATCACGAAGCCGTCGCGGTCCTTGCTGAAGGGTTTTGAAGCCTTCTCCGGCGGGTCGTTCTGCGTGGACAACGCCGACAGCAGCGAGAAGCGGATGAGTGCCTCGGCGCTGACCGAGCCATCAGTCGCGACCGTCAGGGCGCGGTCCGTGCGGCCCTGGCGGATTGCTTCGACGCCGAGTTGGATCGCGGTCGCGCCGGAGGCGCAGGCCGTCGACAGCGTCACCGGCAGGCCGCGCGTACCGAATGTGTCGGCAAGGCGTTCCGAGATCGAGCCGAACTGTACCGCTTCCAGGAAGACCGGATCGGGACGCTGACGCATCGCCGCAAGGAACCGGTCATAGGCGTCGCCTTCGGATTTCGACGGCGGTGCGCGGTCCGCAAGCGCGAACCGATCGCTCCATTCAGGCTCGACCGGCGGCGCCGCCAGGAAAAGCGGGCCTTCGAAATCACCCGAAAGCCCGGCTTGCGCGAGCGCCTCGGCGGTGGTTTCGCGGGCAAAGGCGAAAGAGCGTTCAACGGAATTTTCCGCAGGCACGGCAATGAAATCGACCGTGCCGCTGATCCTCGTCGAAAGCTTCTCGGTCGGGAAGCGGGTGATCTTGTGGATGCCGGACGTACCCGAGGTGAGCGCCGCCCAGTTGTCCTGTAGTCCCTGGCCGAGCGAGGTGATGACGCCCATGCCTGTGACCGCGACGATCGGGCGGCCGAGATGATCCTTGAAGCGATTGTCGCTCATAAAGCTCTCCTTCACGCGTCGGCAGAAAGGACCGCAAGGCCCTCGCCGCGCGTGTAACCGACCGTCGTAACTACCGCATGTTTTACGGCCGTCGTCATCGGCTTTTCGTTCTTCACATCGAATGTAGGAACACGCGCGGCGCCATCCAAGCTGAGGGCGGCGAGTGCAAGGCCGAGCGGGAATTGCGCCTCCATGCCGTGACCGGTGACCCCGCCAAATCCACGGACCGGGGCACCGGGAAATTCCTTGTCCAGCACCGCTCTTTCGCGAGCTGCAAGATCGACGATCCCGCTCGTGCCCGAAAAGACAACCGTGTCGTTTGCGGGAACGCCGGATGCGTGGCCGGCCAGACGGGCAAGACGTGCTTCGAGTTTGCCTTCGTCGCGCGGACCGCGGTCGCCTTCGATCGCGTCGATCACCGCGTAGATATGCGCGCCCCGCGCCTTGGCATGAGCACGCGACTCCAGCACCAGAAAGGCACCGACTGAACCCATGATCATGCCGCCGCCGTCACCAGCCGAGCGTGACCAGATCGGACGCCAGTCGCCGGTCGCGTGGGCTTGAATACCCTCGACCAGGAGAATGATATCGGCACGTTCGGCAACAAAAGCGCCGCCGACGAGGCTGTGGCTCGACTGCCCGGACCTGATGCGGTGGAAGGCCGTCTCGACAGCCGAAATGCCGGCCGACTCCTCACCCATGAAGGTCCGCGACGAACCGGTCACCTTGTGCACGATCGAGATATTGCCGGCGACCAGATTGGAAAGCTGGGCAAGAAACAGCGTTGGGCGCAGCTCCGTGGTGAGCTTCTCGTTGAGGAGCATTTCCCGGTCGTTGCGTTTCAGCGCCTCGTCGACGATCAGCGAATCGACCTTGATGTCGCGCTCGCCGCCGCCCGCCGCCACGATCATGTCCATGGAGGCACAGGCGTCCGCGTCCGTCTTCAGGCCCGCATCGTCGAGAGCGAGGCCCGCGGAAAACACGCCGAGCCGCTGCCAGTTTTCCATCTGCCGCTGGTCGCCGCGCTTTGCAATTTGCGTCGACCAGTCGATCTCGGGCATCGGATGGATCGGATAGGGAGCAAAACGCTCGGTCTCCACCTTCGGGCTTCCCGCTTCCGTCGCCGAAAGCAGGGCGACATGCGGCTCCTTGCCGACGCCCTGGCAGGTGACAATTCCGATCCCGGTAATCACGACATCATTGTCAGACTTCATAATGTCCTCTTTGCCCACCGCTTCGACGGCCGGGGCTTTAAGCGCTGGCGGCAATCGCAGCCATCAAGCCGACTTCCTCCGCACGCTTGCGGATGATCGGCGCCAGCGGAATCTCGCTGAAGGGCATGGTGCGCAGTTTCAGCTGCGCGTCGCAGACCTTCTTCCCGCCGCTGGAAATCTTCGCTTTCGTAACCGCGTAACCGGAGCCCTCATGCTCCAGAAACGCCTCGATGTCGAGCACGGCATCCGGCTCGACGAAGGAGCGCATCTTGGCGCCGTCCACCGACATCAGGAACGGCATCGCCGAAAAATCGGTGGCTGCGAGAACGAGGAAGCCGGAAGCCTGCGCCATGGTCTCGATCAGGAGAACGCCCGGTACCAGCGGCATGCCCGGGAAATGGCCCTCGAAGACGGGGCTCTTCGCCGGCACGACCGATTGCGCCTTCAACACTTTGGTCCCGAGATCGACCGCCTCGATGCGGTCGATCATCTGGAAATATTCGAGCAACATAAGATTGCCGGCGGCCTATCAGGCCTTTGCCGCCCTCAGCTCGTCGATCTTGGCGCAGAGGTTCTTGAGGACGAAGTATTCTTCCGTCGAAACCTTGCCCTCGTTGACTTCCTGGGTCCACTGTTCCAGCGGAATCTTGATGCCGAATTCCTTGTCGATCGCGAAGACGATATCCAGAAAGTCGAGGCTATCGATGCCCAGGTCATCGATCGTGTGGCTTTCCGGCGTGATCGTTTCGCGATCGATTTCGCTGGTCTCAGCGATGATGTCGGCAACTTTGTCGAATGTAGCAGTCACGCCCATGTCCTCTGAAGAATATCAAAATCAAGGTCCCACATAGGGAAATCGATACCAAATGCCAATGGCTTCGTTTTCCATGCACGAATTTGCATGGGAACTGTTGCCTAAACAGCAATTGCCGGGCGGCCCTCGACCAGCGCGGCGCGGATGACCTCGAGCACCGCGTCGGACTGGACAAAAGTACAGACCGACTGGCTCGGATGGCCGTCCCATGGCGTTCCGATGAACTTGCGGCCGCTATCCGGCGCCTGGATCGTCGCACCGTCGGCGATGCCGCCCGATACGACCCGGACAGGGCCGGTGCGAAGGGTGAAGAGGTCCGGCCGGACCAGATAGACGCAAGCCGTGCTGTCGTGCACCGCCATCCCGGCCAACCCTGCACGGCTCCGATAGAAGTCGATGTAATATTGCGAGAGATCGGAAAGAAGCTGCAGCGAGCTCTCCCCCGATTTCACCATATGAGCGAGGTAGTCCGCCGACATGATCGTCTTCATGGTCACGTCGAGCCCGACGATGGTGACTTTCCACGGCGCGGTGAAGAGAATGTCGGCCGCTTCCGGATCGCCGTAGATATTCGCTTCCGCTGCCGGGGTAACGTTGCCGCCGACGTCGAAGGCACCGCCCATGACGATGACTTCCTTGACCAGATGGGCGATCTCCGGATCAGCCCGCAAGGCCAGTGCCAGATTGGTCATGCGTCCGACCGCGATCAGCGTGATCTCGCCCGGATTGGCGCGCACCGTCTCGATGATAAACTGATGGGCAGGCCTCGAATCGAGCGGCCAGTCGATCAGCTGCGGCACGCCGATATTGCCGAGGCCGTCGGCGCCATGCACGACGGATGCCGCGCGATCGTCGGTGCGGGACGGATCTATCGTCTTGTCGGCGCCTTTCGAAATCGGCGCGGAAATTCCCCATTCCCGATGCAGAAACTGCGCATTGCGGGTGGTGAGGTCGAGCGGAACGTTACCGAAAACCGTCGTCACGCCCAAGATATCGATCTCCGGATGCCGGTGCAGGAAAAGCAGCGCCATCGCGTCGTCGACGCCGGGATCCGTGTCGAAAATGACCTTGTGCATGTGCTTCATCCCCATGTTCCGCAGCTTTCAAAGCCGCGCACAATAGCGTCAAACGCTCGAAGAGCAATCCCGCTTGCGGCATGGCTGTTCTCCGGGGAGCCTCCTTGTACCTATCCCCATCCGGTGCGAAAAGCGCCGCGCCATCCGCATATCCCTCCCCTCGATTGAGTCTACCCTTTGAACGAACTCGCTTCGCACCTTGTCCTTTTGCTCTTTCTCGCATCCGTTTTCGCCGGTTTCGTCGATTCCATCGCTGGCGGTGGTGGGTTGATCACCATCCCGGCCATGCTGATCGCGGGAATCCCGCCCCTGGAATCCTTGGCCACGAACAAGCTGCAGTCGCAATTCGGCTCAGCCTCGGCGACCATCGCCTACGCACGACGCGGCCACGTCAATCTGAAGCGCCAGATGCCGATGGCGATCATGTCGATGATCGGCGGTGCCGTGGGCGCGGTTCTGGCCTCGCTGGTGCCCGCGGAATGGCTTGCGGCCGCAATTCCCTTCCTGCTGATCGCGATCGCCATATTCTTCTCCATCAAGCCGAACCTCAACGATGTCGACGGTCACCAAAGGGTGACGCCATTCGTCTTCGGCCTCAGCGTGGTTCCGCTCGTCGGACTCTACGACGGCGTCTTCGGTCCGGGAGCCGGCTCTTTCTACATGCTCGGATTCGTGCTGCTCGCCGGCTTCGGCATGTTGAAGGCGACCGCCCATACGAAACTCATCAATCTCGGCTCGAACTTCGGTTCGTTCCTGATTTTTGCGGCAACCGGTTCAGTGCTTTGGAAGATCGGCCTGTTGATGGGCGTCGGCCAGTTCCTCGGCGCCCAGGTCGGCTCGCGGCTCGCGATGAAGAACGGCGCGAAGCTCATCAAGCCGCTGCTGATCGTCTCCTGCCTGTCGCTTGCCATCAAGCTGATCGCCGATCCTGCCCATCCGATAAGGGTCTGGCTGGGGTTCTAGAAGACCGCTCGGAAATCTCTCAGCCCTTCATCCGGAGCGGTAAGCCGGCCGCTACGAAATAGACGTTGTCGGCCACTGCCGCAATTTTCTGATGCAACCGGCCAGCATGGTCGCGGAACTCCCGCGCCATCTTGTTTTCGGGGACGATGCCGAGGCCGACTTCGTTGGAGACGAGAATTAGGGGGGCGGACAGAGATTCGAGCGTACGGATCAGCACCACTCCTTCGGCATCGACGTCACGTTCCTCCATCATCAGATTCGTGACCCAGAGCGTGAGACAATCAACCAGTATCACCCTGCCCGGCCCATCCATGCTCCGGATTTGCGCCGAGAGTTCAACCGGAACCTCGTGCGTCACCCATTGCTCGCCGCGGTCCGTGCGGTGCCGCGCGATGCGCTCGCGCATTTCCTCGTCATAGGCGCGCCCCGTTGCGATATAATGCCGCTCGAAACCCGTCTCTCGAGCAAGCGTTTCGGAAAAGGCCGACTTACCCGAGCGGGCGCCGCCGAGGACGAGGGTCAGTTGACCGGAGGTTTTCATGGGAAGACGTGGCCTGATCCAGAGGGGACCGGACGATTCGTAGATAAAGGAGGCGTCCGGCCCTGTTGGTGTTTGCTCTGGATTTTCATCACCGTCAGATGGTGCCGCCTCCCGGACGATGTGTCAATCTCTCCGGCATCGCGCCGTGAAAGATCGAATGGAAGGATCGGGGAGACCTGAAGGCGATATGGCACGAGCCGAAAAATCATGGCTCTGAACAACAAGGCGACCGGTACGCACTACCTGATCCGGCGCCGAAGGCAAGCTGACCGCCTGCCCCACCACGAATAGCGTGACATTCTTACCGGATGGTTAGTGAGAGCACTCAGCGGCAAAATTTCTCGCTGCAAGTTGAAGAAAGATGCTCGGTCGAGGTACGGAAACCTGCGTGCGGTATCCACATGCCGCAATAGCTGTGCCCTTCCGATGCAATCATTTAAAAGTGACCTTCCAGATGAACAGGAAACCGGAAATCGTGTGCTTCCAAGAGGTTGGACGGTTCCCACCGCAACTGATCCGGCGCTTGAAGGTTGATTTCCTGCGGGGAAGTCGTACCCTCAATTTTTAGGGCGCAGTGATGCGAACTGGACGAGATGGCGGCTGAACCGAGGAAAATACGCTGATCACGCTCGATCGAAGCCCGAATTCACTCACGTCGCGATCGGCGCATGCGGCCAATGCGCAGGAATCGTGAAATCGCGAACCCGAGACGGAGGTTAAAATGAAGAGACTTCTGGCTTCCACGGGGTTCGCCATCGGTATCTGCGCTCTTGCCGGGACGGCACAAGCTGATTGCGGATCTGTCTCGGTCGCCGAGATGAACTGGGCTTCGGCGGGTGTTGCCGCCAATGTCGACAAGATCATCCTGGAAGAGGGCTACGGTTGCATCGTAAAGCTCGTCTCCGGCGACACGATGACGACCTTCACCTCGATGGACGAGAAGGGAGAGCCCGATGTCGCACCGGAGTTCTGGGTCAACTCCGCCCGTATCCAGCTCAACAAGGCAGCAACGGAAGGCCGTCTGGTCATCGCGGCGGAGATCCTCTCCGACGGAGCGGTGGAAGGCTGGTGGATTCCGAAATTCGTTGCCGACAAACATCCGACCATCAAGACCGTTCAGCAGGCGCTGGCTCATCCGGAACTTTTTCCAGCCCCCGGAAACCCCGCCAAGGGAGCAATATTCAACTGCCCGCGAGGCTGGAATTGCCAGGTTTCCACGACCAACCTCTATCGGGCCCTCGGTGCCAAAGAGAAGAATTTCGAATTGATCGAAACCGCCACTGCGGCCGAACTCGACAGTTCGATATCAAACGCGTTTGCGAAGAAGACAGGCTGGCTGGGCTACTACTGGGCTCCAACTCCCATCCTCGGTACATACGAGATGGTAAAACTCTCATTTGACGTGCCGCATGATGTCAACGACTGGAGCGCCTGTACTTCGGTTGCCAACTGTCCCAATCCGAAGGTCAATTCCTATCCGACGTCGCAGGCCTTCACGGTGGTGACGAAGCGACTGGCAGACCGGGCGCCGGATGCACTGGATTATATGAAGAAGCGGAAATGGACGAATGCAACGGTGAATACCGTCCTCGCCTGGCAGCATGAGAACCGAGGCACAAACGAAGCCACAGCCAAGCACTTTCTCGATACAATGCCGGACATCTGGACGAAATGGCTGCCGCCTGCAATCGTGGAAAAGGTCAGGGCGTCGCTCTGAGACCTATACGGAGCCGTTTCCGGATAAATGGGAAAGAGCGTTTAAGTGCAGAATTTGCCGATGCCTTGCTTGGAACGCCATTCCGGCCAACGAGCCTGAAAAGAATAAAACAATAAGGGGAATTCCATGGCGCATAGCCTTACGGCGCCGCATTTTCACAGATCCTGGGCGTCGTGCCGATGGCCGCGGCTGAATACGGAGGTGGTTCGTGGCTAGTCATGGCATAGAGATCAAGGGGCTCTACAAGATCTTCGGGCCGCGAGGCAAAGACTACGTGGATGCCGTGAAAGCCGGCATGACGAAGACTGAGCTCAATGAAAAACATGGCCATGTCCTCGGCCTGAAGGATATCAATATTTCAATGCCGGCCGGCGGTATCACGGTTGTCATGGGACTTTCGGGTTCGGGAAAATCGACCCTGATCCGCCATATCAATCGCCTGATCGAGCCGACCGACGGCGAGGTCATCTATGACGGCAACGATATCTGTCGGATGAACGAAAAGGACCTGCGGGACTTCCGCCGCCTCAAGACCGCGATGGTCTTCCAGAAATTCGCGCTGCTGCCGCACCGTACCGTCATCGAAAATACCGTCTACGGCCTCGACATCCAGGGCATCCCCCGTCCCGAAAGCATGAAGCGCGGCCAGTATTGGATCGAACGGGTCGGCCTTGCGGGCTTTGAGCGGCATTATCCCAATCAGCTTTCCGGCGGCATGCAACAGCGCGTCGGGCTTGCCCGCGCGCTGACCAACGATGCCGATATCCTGTTGATGGACGAAGCCTATTCGGCGCTCGATCCGCTGATCCGCGTCGACATGCAGACCGTTCTCCTTACGCTTCAGGCCGAACTGAAGAAGACGGTGGTGTTTATCACCCACGATCTCGACGAGGCGCTGAGGCTCGGCGACAAGATCGCGATCCTGCGCGACGGAAAGGTTGTGCAGCAGGGTACCGGCCAGGAGATCGTGTTGTCTCCGGCCGACGACTACATCACCGCCTTCGTCAAGGAGGTCAATCGTGGCAGGGTTATCCAGGCGACGACGGTCATGCAGCCGCTCGACGGCGCACCGGACGGAATGCAGATCCCCGGCAGTTCAACACTTGAGGCCGCCGCCAGGCTTATGACCGAAGCCGGCCAGAGCCGCGCGGTGGTTCTGGACGAGAGCGGTACGCCGAGCGGCACGCTCGACCTGCGGACCATCATCACCGCAATGGTCAGTCCTGCCAGCCACGAGACGGAAAAGATGGCGGCGGAATAAAGAGGCTCTGCGTCGCCCACGGACGCGTCCGCGGGCACTTGCCATCATATAAAGCAATCTTTATATGATGGCTTGCGCCGCAGGAGAACCGCCATGACCACCGCCAATGCACTGACAGAGCTTCTTGCCGAAAAAGGTGTGCTTTTGGCAGATGGCGCGACAGGTACCAACCTGTTCGCGATGGGTCTCGAGGCCGGCGAAGCGCCGGAGCTGTGGAACGAGGCGGCGCCCGAGAAGATCGAAAAGCTGCATCAGGATTTTGTCGATGCGGGCGCGGACATCATCCTCACCAATTCCTTTGGCGGCACCCGTCACCGGCTGAAACTGCACAAGGCCGAGGGCCGGGTCCATGAGCTGAACAAGCTGGCCGCGGAGATCGCCCGCTCCGTTGCCGACAAGGCAGAACGCAAGGTCATCGTCGCCGGCTCTGTCGGTCCGACCGGCGAACTGCTGATCCCGCTTGGAGCCCTCTCCTATGACGACGCGGTCGCGGCCTTCGCGGAACAGATCGAAGGGCTGAAGGCCGGCGGCGCCGATGTCGCCTGGATCGAGACGATGTCGTCTGCCGATGAAATCCGCGCTGCTGCGGAAGCCGCGGCCAAGGTCGGACTGCCCTACACCTATACCGGCTCTTTCGATACCGCCGGCAAGACCATGATGGGTCTCGACCCCAAAGACATCCATGGCGTCGTCAATGAGGTAGGCAGCGCCCCGATTGCGGTCGGTGCCAATTGCGGCGTCGGGGCTTCCGACATCCTGTCGAGCCTTCTCGACATGACGGCCGCGGCGCCGGACGCGATCACCATCGTCAAGGGCAATTGCGGCATTCCGGAATATCGCGGCGCCGAAATTCACTATTCCGGCACGCCTCCGCTGATGGCCGAATATGCTCGCCTGGCCCGCGATGCCGGCGCCAGGATCATCGGCGGCTGCTGCGGCACGTCCTGTGAACATCTCGCCGCCATGCGCAAGGCGATTGACGAATACACGCCCCGTCCCCGTCCGACGATCGAGGAAATCGTCGACAAGATCGGCCCGCTGCGCAATAAGACCGCCAGCGAATCGGGCGGCGATTCCGGTCGCGAAAGACGTCGCCGCCGCGGATAGGGCATCGGGCTCCAACCGGGCCGCGGATCGGTCCGTCCGATGCTCACAGAAACAGAGCCGAGGAGGACCAAGATGGCGAACATATCCCCGATCGGCAGCAGGGAGACCGTGGCGGAAAGCCTTGCCGCGCTTTTACCCGAAAACCAGTCCTGGCTGACGCTCCTGATGGAGAACCCGTCGTCGGACGATCTGCTGCTGGACGGCCTGCACTTCTATCTCGACCAGGCGTCCGAGGCGAAGTTCCTGAACTCGTTGAAGCTGCAGAAGTGCGGTGAATGGATCGGCAGTGCCGCGCCTGCCCGGTTGCAGATCAGACTGGCGGAAGCGGCGAAATCCAGCCAGCACCCTGCCTATGCCGCGTTCCGGGACGGGCTCACCCGCTCCGGTGGGCTGGAGCGGGCTTATCCGAAGGCGAATATCTGAGCAGCCGCCAAGTCTAACGGCGGTCGAGTGTTTCGGCGAGCCTCACGAGATCCAGAAAGCCGCTGCGATATCCGAACGGGTCGTCGCCGCGCGCAGCGCGCGCCATCTCCAGAATTTCCTGGTAGGAATAAGCCTCCAGGGCATCCGTGCCGCGCAGCTTCTGGCCGAAGGCTGCAACCGTAGTGGCAAACCGCACGTCTTGCGGCGCGGCCGCGAAGTCGCTGACCGCATTCACCTCCGTTACCGGCGTGGTGATGAGTTTGCTCGTATTACTATCCGGCTCCTTGTAGCGGATCTTCACGAAGGCAAGTTCATCCGACGCCGAAGCCTGGGTTGAAGCCGCTGCAGGCGCTTCGTATCGCAGCGGATCGTTGAGGGTTGAAGCGCTGCCTTTGGGCGTAATTTCGTAGATCGCCGTAACGGAATGTCCAGAACCGATGTCGCCGGCATCTACCCGGTCGTTGTTGAAGTCCTCGCGCTTCAACGCGCGGGTCTCATAGCCGATCAGCCTGTATTCCGCGATCCTTTCGGGATTGAACTCGACCTGGATCTTGACGTCTTTTGCGATCGGAAAAAGGTTCGAGCCCGCCTCCTCCACCAGCGCTTTCTGCGCTTCGGCCAGCGTATCGATATAGGCTGCAGTGCCATTGCCGTTCTGGGCGAGCGTCTGCATCAGGCTGTCGTTGAGATTGCCCTGACCGAAACCGAGCACGGAAAGGAAAATGCCGTCCTTGCGGCGCCGCTCGATCAGCCGCTTCAACGCCTCGTCACTCGATACGCCGACGTTGAAGTCGCCGTCCGTCGCAAGCATCACCCGGTTGACGCCCCCTTGGATAAAACTCTGGCGCGCGAGGCGATAGGCGGATTCGATGCCTTCCGCACCGGCAGTCGAACCTCCCGGCTGGAGGTTGTCGATGGCGGCAAGGATCTTGTCCCGCTCGCGGGCCGAAGTCGGCTCCAGCACCGTTCCGGCATTGCCGGCATAGGTGACGATCGACACCTTGTCTTCCGGCTTCAGCTTGCCGACCAGCAGCCGGAAGGCACTCTTCAGCAACGGCAGCCTGTCCGCCCCGTTCATGGAACCGGAAACATCGATCAGGAACACGAGGTTGGCGGGCGGTGCTGCAGCCGGCGCATTCTCATAACCCTTGATCGCCACCTGCATCAGCCGCGTGCCGGCATTCCACGGCGTCGGTGTGAGGGTCACGGTCGTGCGGAATGGCTCTTCTGCCGATTGTGGCCGCGGCCAGTCATAGGGGAAATAGTTGATCATCTCCTCGACGCGTACGCTGTCCGGAGCGGGCAGATTCCCCTGCATCAGGGAACGGCGGACGAAAGCGTAGGAGGCGGTATCGACATCGACGGAAAAGGTCGAGACCGGATCGGTCGCAACACTTTTTACGGGGTTGGGATCGGCATTGGCGAAACGATCACGCCCCTGCTCCAGTGGTGGGAGAATCGCTGGCTCAGTAGGCACATGACGCGGGGCGGCGGCGAGCGGCGCTGCGCCCTCGGCCATCATCGACTGGGTGGGGGCAGGCATGGGAGGAGAGAGGGCCACGGGAGGCTCCGCCATGCGCTGCGCCGCGCCGCCGGAGGGGGCAGCCTCATAGTCCAACGGCTTCGACGCAGGCAGCGGGCTTGCGGCATCCTCCTCCCGTTGACGCTTGGCCTCGCCATGCCTCACAGAGGCCTTCGGAGCAACGGGCTCGCTTTGGACCTTTGGCGCATCAGCCATCTCGGGCAAAGCCACCTGCCCTGACGCCGGCAGATTGCCGCGTGTGATTTCGAAGGTGAGAAAGGCCGCCGCGGGAACGATGAGCAGAGTCGCAAGCGCCGAGCCTGCCAGATAACGATGTTGAGTGATCATGTTGGTGCTCCAGATCCGGTTGAGGATGGAGCTTTGACGCTGCCGCCACGATTTTCCTTGGGCGCGGTTTGCGGTTTTTTCTTCTGCGTCGAATGCCTGCATGGCGGCAGCGAGCGCACGGGCGCGTTTCTCGGAAGATGCGGGCGGAGCCGGAGGCAGAGTGCCGAGCTTTTCGAATTCGTCCGTCATGGTCACACCGCCTCCTTCTTCAGAAGGTCCTTCAATCGTTTTCGCGCCTCGTGCAGGTGCCAGGAAACAGTGTTTTCGCTGCAGTCCAGGACCTCTGCCGCCGCGGCGTGGCTGAGCCCTTCGCTATGGACGAGCAGGACCGCGTCTCTTTGTTTCTCGGGCAAAAGTCGCACTGCCGCCCACAGCCACTCGCCCCGCCCGTCATTCTCCGGCTCGAGATGCGCGAAGAAGACCGGGTCATTGGCAAGCCGGCCCTCGTCGCGCCGGCGGCGCAAGGACTGCCGTTGATGGTCGCGCACAACGTTCAACGTCAACGTGTAGAGCCAGGTGCGGAAGGCCGACTGGCCCTTGAAGGACCGGATGGAACGGCCGAGACGGATACAGGCTTCCTGAGCCACGTCCTCCGCGTCCGTCTCCGTTCCGCACCAGCGCCATGCGACGGAATGGATGAAATCGTAATGCGTTTCGACAAGCACGCCGAAGGCATCCCTGTCACCGTCACACGCCCTCTGAAGGATTTCCGCGCTCACGATTCCCGCCCGATTTCCGTCATTTTCAGCTTAGACGTTTCTCTATGCAAATTCCTTGGGGCCACGCGTAAAAATGTTCGGGTCAGCGCATCAGCGCCCGCATATGGAACCGCAGCTGCTCCGGCGGGTAGCGGAATTCCGCGCCCACCGGACAGGCATTGCGGGCGAGACAGCCTGAGACGACGCAGGTTTTCCCACCCGGTTCGTTGCCGAGATAGGAACGACAGGCAGGAACGTCGAAGCCGGACCGGCTGATCGCGCCGACGGGACAGGCCGTCAGACAAGGTTTGTCGATACAGCCATCGCAGGGATGCTCTGCGACTTTTACGGAGGTCTCGATCTCGAACGGAAAACCCAATGCGCCGCGATAGCCGTGCCAAAGGCCAAACTGCGGATGAATGAGGATGCCGAGCGGCGACGGTTTCAGGCCTTCCGCGCGCATGGCCCACTGCTGAAATGGCTGCCAGGGCGGGTCGGATGGGAAATAGGCGGTCGCACCGAGCTTTTCCGCCAGCGGGCGGATCAACTGTTTCGACCAGGTATCGAGCGGATCAGCGCCGTCATAGCCTCGGAGCCAACTCCTGAAAGACGGCCAGATGGAACCGCCGGCATTGCCGAGCAGGACGACGGCGAGCGCGTGATTGCCATCCGTCAGAAGCGGACCCTCGCCCGGCGCCAAACTCACGACGCCGCGGACAAGGATGCCGTATGGGCCGAGCACCGCGGCAATCGAGCCCGGAATGGCCGAAGGGCCGCTCATCGCGGCCCCTGATATTTATAGTGCGGGCGCCAGACCCCTTCCTGGATGAAGTCGGCGACCATTCTGGCGCCGCCTTGCTCCCTGGCGGCATCGGGCTCTCTTCAGGTGAAGGCGTCGGGCATCGAATCCTTGCGATCCTTGATGAAGGCGAGCAGCGCCTCGTCGATTGCCGGATCGAGCGGCGGTGCTTCATACGAATCGAGCCAGGAGCGGCAAAGCGCATTGGCGCGCTGTTCGATGCGCTTTTCGCCTTCGATCTCCCACTGTTCGAAGGAGTTGTTGTCCATCAGCGCCGAACGATAGAAGGCCGTCTGGAAATGCGCCTGGGTGTGGGCGCAACCGAGATAGTGGCTGCCCGGCCCGACTTCCCGGATTGCGGAAAGCGCCTGGCCTTCCTCGGACAGATCGACGCCCTGCGCCATTTTTTGCATCATGCCGAGTTGGTCCTGGTCGATCATGAATTTTTCGTAGGACGACACCAGGCCGCCTTCCAGCCAGCCGGCGGCATGCAGAACGAAATTGGTGCCGGCGAGCAGTGTCGTGTTCAGCGTGTTGGCCGATTCGTGGGCGGCTTGAGCATCGGGAACCTTCGAGCCGCAAAGCGAGCCGCCCGTGCGGAACGGCAGACCGAGGCGGCGGGCAAGCTGTGCTGCTCCGTAAGATACCAGCGACGGCTCCGGCGTGCCGAAGGTCGGAGCACCCGACTGCATGGAGATGGAGGCTGCGAAAGTGCCGAACAGTACCGGCGAACCCTTGCGGATGAGCTGTGTCATCGACGCACCCGCGAGCACTTCCGCCAGGATCTGAGCCAGTGTACCGGCGACGGTCACCGGGCTCATCGCGCCGGACAGGATGAAGGGCGATACGACCGACGCCTGGTTGTGGCGCGCATAGACCTTGAGAGCACCGAGCATGGTGCCGTCGAAGACCATCGGCGAGTTGGCATTGATGAGGTTCAGCGTGACGCAATTGTTCTCGACGAAATCGTCGCCGAAAACGATCTTCGCCATGGCGATCGTGTCTTCGGCGCGTTCCGGCGCGGTGACGGAGCCCATGAAGGGTTTGTCGGAGTATTTGATATGGCTGTAGACCATATCCAGGTGTCGCTTGTTGACCGGCACGTCGACCGGTTCGCAGACCGTGCCTCCGGAAGAATGCATGGACGGAGCGAGATACGCCAGCTTCACGAAGTTGCGGAAATCCTCGATCGTCGCATAGCGGCGCGTGCCGTCGAGGTCCCGCACGAACGGAGGGCCGTAGACCGGCGCAAAGACGGTGGCATTGCCCCCGATCACGACATTGCGCTCCGGGTTGCGGGCATGCCAGGTAAATTCCTTCGGTGCGGTTTTGAGAATTTCACGGCAAAGACCTTTCGGGAAATGCACCCGGTGGCCCTGCACGTCGGCGCCCGCCTTTTTCCAAAGGTCCAGAGCTTCGTCATCGTCACGGAATTCGATGCCTATTTCTTCGAGGATGGTATCCGCATTGCGCTCGATGAGCTGCAGTCCCTCCTCGTCCAGCACCTCATAGACGTTGATCTTGCGGGTGATATAGGGAAGCGAAGGGCCGGGACCGCCGCCCGTACGCGCGGCACGGCGGCCTGCCGCTCCCCGTTCGCCACGCCCGCGTCGTCCTGCGCCGCCTGCCGGTTCCGTCTGCTGGGTCAAGTCGTCCATGATGTTCCTCGCCTTGCGCCGTCGTTTGCGCCTGTCTTTCTGATGCGCCATGCTAAGCCGCGGCGCAAGCCGAACCCTGCCTTTCTGCGGCACGGGTTTGTGCAGGACAGACATTTGCGACAACCACTCCGTCGTTTTTCCGATGCGCTGCTGTCGCATACGAAAGAAATTGCGAAACAATTTGAAGGTACAGATAGTCGACGACGTGAGCGTCTGATTTGCAGGCCCCTCGAACCCAAGGGAAGTATTCCATGTCTGACGATGAAATCATCCTTTCGGAACTTTCCGACGAAGAACTCGTGCAGCAGATGCACGACGATCTCTACGACGGGCTGAAGGAAGAAATCGAAGAAGCGACCCATATCCTGCTGGATCGTGGCTGGACGCCTTACGACGTCCTCACCCAGGCACTTGTCGAGGGCATGCGGATCGTCGGCATCGATTTCCGCGATGGCATCCTCTTCGTTCCCGAGGTGCTGCTGTCGGCCAACGCCATGAAGTCCGGCATGAATATCCTGCGTCCGCTGCTCGTGGAGACCGGTGCGCCGAAACTCGGCAAGATGATCATCGGCACCGTGAAGGGCGACATTCACGACATCGGCAAGAACCTCGTCGGAATGATGATGGAAGGCGCCGGCTTCGACGTGGTCGATCTCGGCATCAACAACCCGGTAGAAAACTACCTGGAAGCGATCGAACGGGAAAAACCGGACATTCTGGGCATGTCCGCATTGCTGACCACGACCATGCCCTACATGAAGGTCGTCATCGACACCATGAAGGAAAAGGGCATTCGCGACGACTATGTCGTGCTGGTGGGCGGTGCGCCTCTCAACGAGGAATTCGGCAAGGCGGTGGGCGCCGATGCCTATTGCCGCGACGCGGCCGTAGCAGTGGAAACGGCGAAGGACTTCATCCGCCGTAGACATAATCAGCTGACTTAAGTCTGCCGCTGCAATCAAAGATAGCACTTAGTTGTAAATATTACTCCAGGTTGTAATCCTTTTCAGGATGAGCTATCCTCGTAGCTCTACTGGAGGGGAGAACAATGAGTCATTTCACGGACGACCTGATACGGACCGCAACGGAGGAATGGGATTTTTTTGGGCGATCGGCCTATAACCTCAATGGAACGACCGTCGACGGAAAAAAGGAATACCAAGATGGCGCTTGGCAAAGGATAGGGACCTACTGGCAAAATATCGGAGGTCCTTACGCCAGGCTGACAGGGAAAGACCGCGGCTATCCTTGGTCAGCAGCGTTTGTAAGCTTTTGCATGACGGACGCAAAGGTGCCGCCGACGAAGTTTGGAAAGTCAGCCGCCCATTCAAGCTACATAAACGATGCCATCCGAGCGATGGTTAGTGGCAATCGCTCGACTGCCTTTTTCGCTCAGGATAAACGACAATACCCTTTAAAACCAGGCGACCTCGTCGCGTACTGGCGGGGAGGCAGACCGATCTCGATCGGAAATGCTTTATCTGTCGGTTACTACCAGAGCCACTGCGATATTGTGGTGGATGTCAATTCCGCCTCTGCCTACGTCATCGGCGGCAATGTGGGGAACTCGGTGACACGCAAGGAACTCCGGATCGACTCTCAAGGTCGTCTGACTGACACCGGCTACAAATGGTTCGTCATTTTGGAGAACCTTCTGTAGCCCGGTAAATTCTCGGTTACCGGGCGGCGCGGTCGACCTTGCGGCCGGCATCCTGAGTGGCGTCGACGGCATTCGCCGTGTCCTGACCCACGCCGCGGATGGTATTGCCGCAGGCGGAAAGCGAAACCATCGTCGCAAAAAGAGCGGCGATCACCGTGACTGTCTTTGTCGTCATGATAGAATACTCCGATGGATGTGGATCGAATTGTTCCGGAAAGCGAACTTCCGCCGAAGGAACGTGCAAATTGTGAAAAAGTTCACGTGATCGCCTGCGGCGCCATCGCGCGGGAAATTCTCGCCGTCTGCAGACAGGCCGGGCTTGCCCATATCGACCTCAATTGCCTGCCCGCCATCTGGCATGCCTATCCGCAGAAAATCGTCCCAGGATTGGAAAAAGCCGTCACGGAGGCGCGCGCAAAAGGTTTTGAGAAGATCTTTTTCGCCTATGCGGATTGTGGCACGGGCGGTGACATCGACAGGCTTTGCGAGCGCGAAGGTATCGCCCGCATCGAGGGTCCCCACTGTTATTCGTTTTTCGCCGGAAACGAAGCGTTTGCGGCCGGGGCGGACGAGGATCTGCTCTCCTTTTTCCTTACGGACTTTCTCGCCCGCCAATTCGAAGCCTTCGTCATCGAGCCGTTAGGCCTCGATAGGCATCCGCAGCTCAAGGAAATGTATTTCGGCAACTACCGGAAGCTGGTCTATCTCTCTCAGGAAGAGGACGAAGCTCTACAGGAAAAGGCGCGCGCGGCGGCCGACTACCTCGGTCTCGAATACGAGTACCGCTACACGGGTTATGGCGACCTCACGCTCGCGTTACGCCTGGCTTAATCGTTTCTTTCGGCTTGTCGGCAACACTGCGCTCCGCACAAAGCGGAGTGGCACATGCAGGAACGGAATCCCTCTCGAATCGTGGTGATGACCGCCGGCGGGACAAACCCGCAGGTGATGATCAACGCACTTGCCAAGCACTTTCCGGATCTGCACGTGATCGAGGAACAGCCGGAATCCAAGGGCACGCTGCTACGGCGCCGTGCCAAGCGATTCGGCTGGTTTACGGCACTTGGACAGCTTGCGACCATGGTTGCCTCGCGGCTCGGGAAGCGCTTTGCCGCCAGGCGCATGGAAGAGATCATCCGCGACTACGGCCACTCCGCCGCCTCCAATGCGAACATCCCGGTCACGCATGTGCCGTCGCTCAACGATCCGGCATATCTCGCGGCGGTGACAACCCTGAAACCCCAGGCAGTCTTCACCATTTCCTGCCGTATCCTGTCGCCCGCAACGCTTGCCGCGATTCCCTGCCCGGTGATCAATTTCCATGCCGGCATCAACCCGATGTATCGCGGCCAGATGGGCGGTTACTGGTCGCTGGTCGAACGGGACGAGGGAAATTTCGGCGCGACGGTGCATCTCGTCGACAACGGGATCGACACAGGCGGGACCCTTTATGAAAAACGCCTCAAGCCGTCGCCCCGCGATAGCCTTGCGACATACCCGCTGCTGATGACGGCCGCCTGCATCGACATCAGCGTGCAAGCGCTCGAGGACGCCGTCGCGGGAACGCTGAGGCCCCATCAACCTCAGGGCCCCTCCTTCTTGCGCTTCCCGCCGCCGGTCTGGACCTGGCTCTATCACGGCCTTACGAAGCGCATCTGGTAGCCGCGTCGCTTTTTGCTCTGTGCGACGTCGTGGCAAGCGCAGTCTTGGCCGGCGCGCCCGTGCATGCTGGCCTTCAACACGGAGGAATTCATGGCCGACCGCATCGTCGTCTACTGGCGGGACATTCCGGCGCAGGTGATCGTCAAGAAGGGCAGACAAACCGCCAAACGCGAACTGTCGCTGCGCTTCACCGAAGCGATCGACATGTGCGCCATGCGGACGGGGGCATCGGAGACGGACGACTACCTTGCCGAATGGCGCAAGGCGGAGGCCGTTCCCGTATCCGATGACCTGGAAACCGAAGCGGATAAGGCTGCCGCCGACCTGGAGGCGGCTTACGACAAGGACAGGCTTGTCGCTCTGGTGAAGGCCGGCGGTCGCGAAGCGGCCTGACACTGAAGCACTGACATCAATCGGCGCCCGAAACCATGCGCCTGGAGGAACATATGACACGTACCATCGTCGCGTCCGCAACCCGCGAAATCGTGATCGGCTTCGACCAGCCCTTCTGCGTGATCGGCGAACGCATCAACCCGACCGGCCGCAAGAAGCTGGCGGCAGAAATGATCGAGGGCAATTTCGACACGGTCATCAAGGACGCCCTGGAGCAAGTCGCGGCCGGCGCCACCATGCTCGACGTCAATGCCGGCGTGACGGCGGTCAATCCGAACGAGACGGAACCGCCGCTTCTCGTCCGGACGATGGAAATCGTCCAGGGTCTGGTGGACGTCCCCCTCTCGATCGACAGTTCCGTAACCGCTGCAATCGAGGCGGCCCTGAAGGTGGCGAAGGGTCGGCCCCTCGTCAACTCCGTCACGGGCGAGGAAGAGAAGCTGGAAGCCATCCTGCCGCTCTGCAAGAAATACGACGTGCCTGTTGTGGCGATCTCGAACGACGAGACCGGCATCTCCATGGATCCGGACGTGCGGTTTGCCGTGGCCAAGAAGATCGTCGAGCGCGCGGCGGATTACGGCATCAAGGCACATGACATCGTTGTCGATCCGCTCGTCATGCCGATCGGAGCTTTGGGTTCGGCCGGACTGCAGGTCTTCGCGCTCCTCAGGCGCCTGCGTGAGGAACTGAAGGTCAACACGACCTGCGGGCTTTCCAACATCTCCTTCGGCCTGCCGCATCGCCACGGCATCAACGCCGGCTTCATCCCGATGGTGATCGGCGCCGGCATGACGTCCGCCATCATGAACCCCTGCCGGCCGCAGGAAATGGAAGCCGTCCGCGCCGCCAACGTTCTGAACGGCACCGACCAGAACTGCGGCAACTGGATCATGACCTACCGGGACTACAAGCCGGCTGAGGCGGGAGCTGCAGCGACCGCTGCCCCTGCATCGGCGGCTGGAGGTCGGCGCGGTGGTCGCGCCGCCCGGGCTGGCGCCGCCGCCAGAATGGAGTAGAACGCGCCTTCAAACGCGCGAGCCGAGAGAATGAACGATACCTCGACCCACCCCCTCGTCCTCTTCATGCCGTCCGGCAAGCGCGGCCGTTTCCCGGTGGGAACGCCCGTGCTCGATGCCGCGCGACAGCTCGGCGTTTATGTGGAGAGCGTCTGCGGCGGGCGGGCGACCTGCGGGCGCTGCCAGGTGTCGGTTCAGGAGGGTCATTTCGCCAAGCATGGCATCAGATCCTCCGACGACCACCTTTCTCCGATCGGCCCCAAGGAGGAACGCTACGACCGCGTGCGCAGCCTGCCGGAGGGGCGCCGGCTTTCCTGCTCCGCGCAGATTCTTGGCGACCTCGTCATCGACGTTCCCCAAGATACGGTCATCAACGCGCAGGTGGTCCGCAAGGCCGCCGACGAACGCGTCTTCGATCGCAATCCGGCAATCCGCATGTGTTACGTCGAAGTCGAAGAGCCGGATATGGAAAAGCCGCTCGGCGATCTCGATCGCCTCAAGGCCGCACTCTCCGCGGAGTGGCATGTCGACGATCTCGATGTCGATTTTCACCTGATTCCCCAGGTGCAGGCGATCCTGCGCAAGGGAGAGTGGAAGGCGACGGCGGCAATCCACAAGGACCGCGACGACGACCGCCCTCGCCTCATCGCGCTCTATCCCGGCTTGAAGAACGAGGCCTACGGGATCGCCTGTGATATCGGCTCCACGACCATCGCCATGCATCTTTCCTCGCTGCTGTCAGGACGGACGGTCGCCTCCGCCGGAACGTCCAATCCGCAGATCCGCTTCGGCGAGGATTTGATGAGCCGCGTCTCCTACATCATGATGAACCCCGACGGCCTAGACGCGATGACGGCCGCCGTGCGCGAAGCACTGAACGGACTGATCGACAAGGTATGCGCAGAAGGTGGCGTGTCGCGCGAGGATATTCTCGACTGCGTGTTCGTCGGCAACCCGATCATGCACCACCTTTTCCTCGGTATCGATCCCACCGAGCTTGGCGGGGCGCCCTTTGCGCTTGCCGTTTCCGGCGCAGTTCAAGTGAAGTCGAGCGAGATCGGCCTGCCGATGAACAAGGGCACGCGGACCTATGTGCTGCCCTGCATCGCGGGTCATGTGGGGGCCGATGCCGCCGCCGCGACGCTGTCGGAAGGTCCGCACCGGCAGGACGAAATGATGCTGATGGTCGATATCGGTACTAATGCCGAAATCGTGCTCGGTAATTCCTCGCGCGTGGTCGCCGCCTCGTCTCCCACCGGCCCCGCCTTCGAAGGTGCCGAGATATCGTCAGGCCAGCGTGCGGCACCCGGCGCGATCGAACGCGTCCGCATCGATCCGGTGACGCTCGAGCCGCGCTTCCGGGTGATCGGCGTCGAGCAATGGTCCGACGAACCGGGTTTTGCCGAAGCAGCGGCGACGTCCGGCGTGACCGGCATCTGCGGCTCCGGCATCATTGAGGTGGTCGCAGAAATGTTTCTTGCCGGCATCATCTCAGAAGACGGCGTCGTCGACGGGTCGCTGAGTTCACGCTCGCCGCGTATTCTGCAGAACCGCCGCACCTTCTCCTATCTGCTGCATGACGGGGAACCCCGGATCACCGTCACCCAGAACGACGTGCGCGCCATCCAGCTCGCCAAGGCCGCCCTTTATGCCGGCGTAAAGCTGCTGATGGACAAGCAGGGCATCGACCATGTCGATCGCATCGGTCTCGCCGGCGCCTTCGGCACGTTCATCGACCCGAAATATGCAATGGTGCTGGGTCTCATTCCCGACTGCGATCTCGCCAGAGTGAAATCGGTCGGCAACGCGGCAGGCACCGGAGCCCGCATGTGCCTGCTGAACCGGGGCTATCGGCGCGAGATCGAGGAAACGGTCGGAAAGATCGAAAAGATCGAGACGGCTCTTGAAACGAAGTTCCAGGACCATTTCGTCGCCGCCATGGCGCTGCCGAACAAGGTGGATGCCTTCCCCCGGTTGAGTTCGGTGGTAACTCTGCCGGACCGGAAGTTGTCGGCGGACGCCATCGCTGGTGAAGGTGGCGGCCGCCGCAGACGACGACGGGAGTGACGACCGGCTCGTGAGGAAGCAGAGCCGGTCGCGACGGACAAGTCCCTACGCCGCAGCAGCGACCATAGCGCCAAACGCCTCCCGGATGCTCTCCGCGACGGCCTTGCCAGGGATCGACAGCTGTGGCGCAGTCAGGAGCCGTATGTCGAAACTGATCAGCTCCGGCAGCCCCTCCTTGGGGCCAAGCACCTGCATATCGTCCGTGACGTAGGACCGTGGGAAAGGCGCGATGGCGAGGTCGGAGAGCACCGCTGCACGCTGCGCCATGGTATGGGCGCTCGCATAGGCGATCCGATAGCTCCGCTTGTGTCTCTCCAGCTGCGTGATTGCGTCCTGCCGCCACACGCAGCCATCCTCCCAAACGGAGATCGGGAGCGGGTCCCGCAGATAGGCGGTACCGCATTTTGCCCCGGCCCAGACCAGCTTTTCGGTATAGATCACCTCACCGCCGGTCGGAAAAGGCCGCGTCGCGCAGTTGATGAGCGCAAGATCAAGCCGCTGCTCGTCCATGCGTTTGCGCAGAAGAATGCTCTGATCCACGGTGACGTCGACCATGATGCCGGGGAAGCTTTCTCCGAAATCCTTGAGCACTTTCGGCAGAAGCCGCTCACCCACATCGTCGGGAGCCCCGAGCCGTACGACACCGGAGAGTTCGGGCATGACGAAGCGCGAAACCGCTTCATTGGAAAGCGCCAGCATACGCCGCGCATAGGAAAGCAGCATTTCGCCATGCTGGGTCAGCGACACCGATCGCGCATCACGCAGAAAGAGCGTCGTCTTCAACTGCTCTTCCAGCTTCTTGATCTGCATCGAAACAGCGGACGGCGTCCGCAGCACCGCATCGGCGGCAGTCGAGAAATTACCCGTCTCGGCGATCGCGACGAACGTGCGCAAAACATCGTTGTCGAGCACCGGGAGCGGCGGACGGAACGGGACGGTCATGGGATGCTCCATCAAAAAATCTGAACTTAAACACCATATCATTTCGTTTGATTGAATGTCAAACCCGGAGCATAGTCCAAAGCATCGGAAGTAAGCGTCAATTCCAAACGGAATTTCATAGAACGCATCACATGCATCCGATTGATTGATGGATCGGCGGCGCTCATTCTCCCAGTCCAGCACCGCCCATAATGACCCAAGGAGAACTGTCATGACTATGATCACCTATCAGGAGAGCGATCACTCCCGGTTTCGGCCGTCATCGTTCGCCTCGTTCATTCGCCCGGCCCTGCGTCTCACCCTGAGGCTTCGGGACGAGTGGCAGCGCCGCCAGACGGAAAAGATGCTGGAAGGCCTTCCAGCCGAAATCCGCAAAGACATTGGATGGCCGACGACCAATGCCGCACCGCGTAGATAACTCCCCGACACATGGCCTGCATGTCTAAAGATGCGGGCCATGTGATATCTCTCGTTCCATGACCGCCCATTTTTAGATCCCCCGCAAGGCTGCGACAGGTCAATGTCGCAAAAATTTTATTCGCTTGTCGTCAAAAGCCCTTCTCCCCTCCTTTTTTCCATGCCAATGTCGCTTTTGAATTAATGGCAGGCCGCAATGTACGGCCACGGCAAGGGGAATGATCGCATGGACATATCGAGCAAACACCCGGCGAAGAAGCGTTCTCTCGTCTTCTTTCTGGTGCCGAACTTCACCATGCTGCCTTTCGCGGCGGCGGTCGAGACACTCAGAATTGCCAACCGCATGCTCGGTTACCCTGCCTATACCTGGCGCCTCTGTTCCGCCGACGGCGCCAAGGTGCAATCCTCGAGTGGCATCGAACTCGAGGTCAACTCGTCGCTTGCCGATGAACGGCGCTATCTTTCCGGTGAAAACCGGCCGAACATGGTGATCGTCTGTTCGGGCGTCTATGTCGAAGAATTCCAGAATAAATCGGTAAACGCCTGGCTGCGGGAAACCTACAATCGCGGGATTGCGGTCGGCAGCCTCTGCACCGGCGCCCATGTGCTCGCTCAGGCCGGGCTGCTGAACGGCAAGCGCTGCGCCATCCACTGGGAAAACCTGCCCGGCTTTGCCGAAGCCTTTCCGCAGGCGGAAGTTTATGCCGACCTCTACGAAGTCGATTCCAACCTCTATACCTGCGCGGGAGGCACGGCATCGCTGGACATGATGCTGAACCTGATCGGCCAGGATTTCGGCGAAAATCTCGTCAACCGGGTCTGCGAACAGCAATTGACCGATCGGGTGCGCAATCCGCACGACCGCCAGCGCCTGCCCTTGCGGGCTCGACTGGGCGTCCAGAACGCCAAAGTGCTGTCGATCATCGAACTGATGGAGAACAATCTCTCCGAACCGCTGTCGCTCGTGGAAATCGCGGAGGACGCCGGATTGTCCCGACGGCAGATCGAGCGGCTGTTCCGCCAGGAGATGGGGCGCTCGCCAGCACGCTACTACCTGGAAATCCGGCTAGACCGGGCCCGGCACCTGCTCGTGCAGTCATCCATGCCGGTCGTCGAGGTGGCGGTCGCCTGCGGCTTCGTTTCGGCGTCGCATTTCTCGAAATGCTACCGCGAGGTCTACAATCGCTCGCCGCAGCAGGAACGGGCCGAGCGCAAGCTCAACATGAATTCGTCCCGCGCCGGCGTTGCGGCCTGAACCCGAAAAACGGCTCAGTCCGGCACGCTGCTGCCCGTTCACCACGACGCCGGGCCTCCTATTCGGAGGCGCCGGCGCGGACCATGGGCTCTGACAGTCCCTGGAATCAGGCGACGCTCTTGACGGCCGCCGTCTCCTTCAGCTTTGCCTGCATCGAGCGTATCTGAACCAGCGTGTCCAGGTTCTGGTTGACGCGGCAGTAGAACTCCTCGTCGATGAAGGGGCGCAGCATGAAATCATTGCCGCCCGCCTTCAAGAAGCGTGCGGACAACAGCCGGTTCGAGGAGGACGAAACGCCGATGATTCGCAGTTCGTGCGACCCGCGCACCGAACGTATGCGACGGGTAAGTTCGAAACCGTCGATATCGGGCATGTTGTAGTCCGTCACTAGGAGGCCGATATCCGGGTTCTTCTTGAGAATTTCCAGTGCTTTGGCGCCGCTTTCTGCGAGACTGACCCGAAAATTGTAGCGCTTCAGGCGGCTGGAAAGCAGGGCTCGCGCTGTCGGGCTGTCATCGACGATCAGCACATGGTGGCGGTGGTTGGTAAGGAAGCGGCAGACCGACTCCGCCAGCATCTCCACCGCGAAAACATTGTCCTTGAGGATATAATCGACGATGTCCTTGGACAGCAGTTTGTCCCGGGTGTCTTCATGGAATGTTCCGGTAAAGACGATCGTCGGGATCGAGAGGTCGATCAGATATTCCAGCGCCTCCCCGTGCTCTGCGCCCGGCAAATTGATATTCGAGATCGCCAAAGTCACCGGTTCACTGGACTGATCATAGGCAAGCTGCAGTTCTTCGAAGTTGCGGCAAATCTCCACCTCGATGCCGAACAGCTCCTTGAGGCGCGTCCCGATCATCGATGTGAAAACATTCGAATCCTCCGCAAGGAAGATGCGGGAGTTTGCCAGTGACTGGCCGGAATACTGCATCCCGGAAATGCCGAGGAATGTCATAAAGCCCCTTATCAGTAAGTACTGTCCCCTCTTGGAACACTCTTACTGTCAACGGTTTGCAGAACCGTTAATCCCGAAAAATGGAGCAACGTCAAAATGGAACGGGCGGTCCAAGGACCGCCCGTCATCGTCAAGATATCTGTTTTCGAGCAACCTTAGGCACGAAGCGCGGCGTTATCGGCGTCGAACGGACTTTCCGGGATGACGCTTGCATTATACAGCGTGCCCAAGATCTTGATCTTGAGCTTGGTTCCGGTCTCGGCATAGCCGGGCTTTACCATGGCAAGGGCCAGCGATTTGCCGATTCGCCAACCATAGGCGCCGTTGGTGGCGCGGCCGATCAACTCACCCGCCTCGTTGTAGATCGCCTCGGAACCGCGCGTATCCACATCGTTGGCGCCCTCCACCGCCAAGGTGCAGAAGTTCCACCTGAGCCCTTTTTCCTTGTAGGAAAGCAGCCCCTCCTTGCCGAGAAACTCCTTGTCCGCCTTGATGAAGCGGTCGAGGCCGGATTCGTAGGCGTTGTACTCGATCGACATCTCGCGCGGAATGAGCCGGTAGGACTTCTCGACCGACATGGCGAGCATGGCGCGAATGCCGAAAGGTTTGATACCGAACTCGGCGCCGGCCTCCATCAGCTTGTCGAAAATGTAGTTCTGCATCTCGATCGGATGGTGCAGTTCCCACCCGAGTTCGCCGACGAAGTTGACGCGGAGGGCATGAGCGGAAGCTACACCGATGGCAATCTCCTTGCCGGAAAGCCAGGGGAAATCCTTGTTCTCCAGGCTCGTCCGGGTGAGTTTCTTCAGGACAGCGCGGGATTTCGGACCGGCGAGCACCAGCACGCCGATCTTCTGGGTGATCTGCTGCAGGCGGACGGAGCCGTCCGTCGGGGCAAGCTTACGCAGATAATCGTGGTCATGAGCCTCATAGGCACCGGCCGAAACGAGGTAGAAACGGCCCGGTGCCCATTCGTAGACGGTGAACTCGGAACGGACCCCGCCGCTCTTGGTCAGCAGGTGGCAAAGTGCGATCCGCCCCTGCTTCTTCGGTATGGCGTTGGCAAAAATCGATTCGAGCCACGCGCGTGCGCCGGGGCCGGAGGCCTCCATCTTCGCAAAGGCCGACATATCCAGCACGCCGACATTCTCGTGGACGTTCTTCACCTCGTTGCCGACATGCTCGAAGTAGTTCGAACGGCGGAACGACCACTTTTCGACAATCCGGCCGTCTTCCAGCGCGGGCGCGTGATTATGGGCGGTGATAACGTCGGCACCAACGCCGAGCTCACTCTCCGGCACTTCGTAACCGTCAGGCGCAAACCAGTTAGCGCGCTCCCAGCCGTAGACGGAGCCGAAGACCGCACCGAGGTTCTTCAGCCGGTCATAAACGGGCGTCGTCTTCAAGGGGCGAGCCGCCGACCGCTCCTCATCCGGATAATGCATCGTGAAAACATTGGCATAGGCTTCTTCGTTCTTCTCGATGAGATAGCCTTCCGTAGCGTAAGGCCCGAAGCGGCGCGGATCGACGCCCATCATATCCACGGTCGGCTCGCCATCGACGATCCACTCCGCCAGCTGCCAGCCGGCACCGCCCGCCGCGGTGATGCCGAAGGAGTGCCCTTCGTTGAGCCAGAAGTTCTTGAGCCCCGGAGCCGGTCCGACGATCGGGGAACCATCCGGCGTGTAGGCGATCGCGCCGTTATAAACCTTCTTGATGCCGACGTCTCCAAAGGCGGGTACGCGGGCGATCGCGGTTTCGATATAGGGCATCAACCGGTCGAGATCTTCCTGGAAGAGTTCGTATTCGCTCTCGTCCGAGGGACCGTCGACGTAACAGACGGGGGCGCCGACCTCGTACGGACCGAGCAGCAGCCCGCCGTTTTCCTCGCGCATGTACCACGAGGAGTCGGATTCGCGCAGGACGCCCATTTCGGGCAAGCCCTTGGCCTTGCGTTCCTGGATCGCCGGATGCGGCTCCGTGACGATGTATTGATGTTCGACCGGGATCACCGGAACGTTGAGGCCGACCATCTCCCCGGTCTTGCGGGCGAAATTGCCGGTGCATGAAATGAGATGTTCGGCCGTGATCTCGCCCTTGTCGGTCGTCACCTTCCACAAGCCGTCGGGCTGCTGCGAAATCGCCGTGACCGTCGTGTTCCGATAGATGGTCGCGCCGCGGTCGCGCGCACCCTTGGCAAGGGCCTGTGTGAGATCGGCCGGTTGGATATAACCGTCGTCGGGATGCTGGATGGCTCCGAGAATTCCATCGGTTTCGCAGAGCGGCCAGATTTCCTTCACCTGCTCCGGCGTCAGGATATTCACCTTGACGCCGATGGTCTCGGCGATGCCGGCATAATACATAAATTCTTCCCAGCGATCCTTGGTCCGGGCAAGACGAATGTTGCTGACATTCGAAAAACCGACATTCATGCCAGTTTCGTTCTGAAGCTCCTGATAGAAGCGCACCGAGTACTTATGGAGCTGGCCAACCGAATAGGACAGGTTGAAAAGCGGTAGAAGGCCTGCGGCATGCCAGGTCGACCCCGAGGTCAGTTCCTTGCGCTCGATGAGGACGGAATCGCCCCAGCCCTTTTTCGCCAGATGGTAGAGCGTGGAAACGCCGACCACGCCGCCGCCGATCACCACCGCCCGTGCATGTGTCTTCATGGAATGAACCCCTCTTTGGCCTCGTGTGACCGTCTGTCAATCTGCTGGGACTATGCAATTCCAGCCGAGCGGCCAAACGCCTGATTACGACATGGCCGCATCCAGCTCGCGACGGCGATACGACATTCCGTCATCTGAGGGCAGGAGGCGATCAGACGCCTCCCCTATCATCGGCCTCGTCCGGCAGAATCGGCTTGCCGCGATGAAAGACGATCTCCTGTTGCGGGAATGGAATAGCGATCCCTTCGTCTCGGAACCGCTTCAGGATCGCGATCCTGAGATTGTTCCGAATGCGAAGTCCCTCCCCCATGTCGGCGAGGTGGAAGCGCAGCTCGAAGTTCAGCGACGACGGACCAAAGCTCAGAAATTCCACGTGCGGCTCGGGATTGCGCAGAACCTCGGGAATCTGATCGACCAGCTCCAGCAGAATATCCATCACCTTTTGCGGTTCGGTGTCGTAGCTCACCGAGATCGGCACTTCCGAGCGGCCGATCTTGTTGCGATGGGTCCAGTTGCCCACGGGCGAATTGATCAGGTCGGAGTTCGGCACGATGATGGCCTGCTTGCGGAACGTCTCGATCTCGGTCGCGCGTACCGAGATGCGCTTGACGATGCCTTCCGTCGCTCCCGTTATTACGTGATCGCCAACCTTGAAGGGACGCTCCACCAGCAGGATCAGGCCTGAAACGAAGTTGGAAACGATATTTTGCAGGCCGAAACCGATACCGACCGAAAGCGCGGAGGCGACCAGGGCGAAACTCGAGAGATTGATGCCCGCAGCCGATACGCCAACGATGACCGCGAGGCCGATACCGAGATAGCCGATGCCGGTCTTGACCGAATTGCGCACGCCGAGATCGACCTGGCTTCGCGCCAGCACATTCCCGTCGATCCATTTCTGCACCCAGCGGGTGACAACGTAGCCGACGCCGAAGAGAAGGATGCCGCCCAGGATGCCGATGATCGAGATGGAGATGTTGCCGATGCGGATCTCGGTGAAGAAGCCGTAGATCCAGGCTTCGATATCGGCGATCTGGAAGCCCCAGGTCAGCAGGATCAGCGGAATGCCGAACAGCAACGCGAAGGCATAGATGCCGAGACCCGCCACAAGCCCGGCCTGGTCGAGCGCCACCTCGTTGAAGTCCAACCGATCGGCAAGTCTTCTACCCGCTGCCGTCTCGGTAAACGAGCCCTGCTTGGAAATGGCCTTGCCCGACAAGAGACCGACATAGATGAGCACGACCACGGCGCCGGTGAGAACGATCTGGGTCGAGGCAAAGCGGGCGAGACCGACATAACCGGTCAGCACCGCGAGAATGAGCAGGCCTCCCATTACCCTCAGCAGCAGGGGAAAAAAGCGCGGCCACGCGTGGCCCTGCCCGTCTGGATCCTCGCCTTCGACAAGCCGCGGCTTGACGAAGGAGATGGCAATCAGAATGAGGCCGACGATGAGGGAAGCCAGCAGGCTTTTCACGATCGTCAGCACGAGCGGCGAACTCAACGCCTCGCTGATCGCGCCGAGCAGGTAATCCAGCCCGTTGACGATCGCCATCACGAGAACCGCCCATGTCAAAAGACGCGCGCCACGGTTGGTGATGCGCACCAGCCGCCATTCGGGTTCGCCGGGGGCCATGACGCCGTAGGTCAGCTTCCAAACGAAATAAACGAACCAGACGAAGCCGAAGAAGGTCGCGACGATCGGCGAGATATCCGCCCTCAGGACATTGAACCCGTCCAGGAAAACAAAGGAAGCGGCAAGGAAGGCCGCAAGCGACATCGTCTGGATGACGGTCGACCAGAAGGCGACGGAGAGACGCCGGATATAGGATGGGGTCTCATGAATCTCGCGACGGATGAAACGACCGAAAAGCCTGTAGCCGCCGCGAAGAAAGAGCAGGCCTGCGGCAAGCGACAAGACAATCGCTCCAAGGAGCTGCAGCTTCTTGAACTTCCAGACAAAACCGATCCAGCTTCCGAATGTGGATCCGAAATTGCGAACCTCCGCGACAAAGGCGTTTCCAGCGTCGGCGAAAAGCTCCGGGGAGAGTTCCGTGTGGCGGAACAGGGTTTGGGTGAAAAGGGTGCGGCGCAGATTGGTGATCGTATTGGCGAGCTGGGTGGCGCTGTTGGAAAGGCTGCCGGCGTCGTCGACGATAATGTTCAGCTGCGAACGCTCGTTGAGGAGACGGGCTCGTTCTTCGGCAACCGCTGGCGCTTCAGCGGGCTGGCCGGAGGCCGGCGGCTCGCCGAGGCTGGAGAGCCGCCCCTGGATCTGTTCGACGCGCGTCTTCATCGCGTCGGAGGCGGCGCGCATTTCCTTGACGATCTCTTCGGCCTGAACCCTGAGTTCCGCCAAGCGGGCATCGTCATGGGCTTCGTCCTCTATGCGCGTGCGGAAATTGTTGAGCTGTCCGCGAATGGCATCGAGCTTGCCCTTCATGTCCTCGTTGATCGAATCAACGGTCACGTCGGCCTCGGGTCGCGGCTGCGCTTGCTGCTGAGCCTGGGCCGCCGCATCGGCCGGCAAGCCGACAAAAGCGGCACCTGCCACGATGAGAAAGGCTGCGAAAATTGCGCGGGCCGCGCGCGAAGAAGTTGAACGGCCGGTCTTGAAGGGTCGTGCCAAGGCTCTGCTCTTTGTCTTTTTCGATCGGATTCGCGGGCGAAAATAGAGGCACTTCAAGGCGAAGAAAAGGAAGCTTGCGCCGCTCCCTCAAGAATTGGAACAAACGGAGGGAACTCGGGAACATTTCTCCGCGTTACCTTCCGCCACAACCAATGGAGGGTAGGCTTATGGAAAGTGATGCAGGGATCGGCTGGATTGCGGCAATCATTATCGGCGGCGTTGCCGGGTGGCTCGCCGAACAGTTCATGAAGAGCAATATGGGCATCCTCATGAACATTCTTCTCGGCATCGTTGGCGCCATCATCGCCAATGCCATTCTCAGCGTCTTCGGCGTCGTGCTCGGCGGCTGGATCGGTTATCTCATTGCAGGTTTCATCGGAGCCTGCATCCTGATTGCCGTCGGTCGCATGGTACGCCGTTAGCGCCTGATGTCAGAAACCGGCGCCGGGTCTCGAAAGGTATTCGAGCTCGGCGGCGGTGGATTCCCGCCCCAGAAGCGCATTTCGGTGCGGAAACCGCCCAAATTGCCGAATCACCACACGGTGACGCTCTGCATAATCGAGATATTCGGCATCCCCCAGCAGAGCAAAAAGCTCCACCGACCGATCCTGCTCGGCCAGATTTTCCGAATGTTCGAACGGCAGGTAGAAGAAAACACGCTGCTCCGGCGGGACGGCCATATCCGCACCGGCCTCGATCGCGAGCTTGGCTTCCCTCAACGCCTGCCAATCGGTCGCAAACGCCAGCGGCGTGCCACGGTAGAGATTGCGCGGGAACTGGTCGAGCACGATGACGGCTGCCAGGCGATTTTGAGGAGATGCACGCCAAGTATCCAGTTCACCGCGGGCAAGCGATAGATGCGTCGGCGCAAAATGCCTCCGCATCGCCTCGTCCAACGCCTCGTTCTTCTCGAACCAGTCTTTGCGGCTAAGCTCCTTGAACCAGAAGGAGAACACCTCGTCAGAGGTCTTGATATCGGCTTTGGCCATCGGGGGTTCCTCAATCGAGCCGGAAAGTCGAGACGTCCTTGCCGAGCAGGCGCCCTAGCGCCTCCACGACCAGATTGTGATCTTCCCGCTGCGGCAGGCCCGATACCGTTACGGCTCCGATACAGCCGACGCCGGTGACTGCAATCGGAAAACTGCCCCCGTGCGGCGCATAGTCGACCGCCGACAGGCCATATTTCGATTCGAGCGTTTCATCCCGCTGCGCAAGCTTTCGACCGATCATGTAGCTCGATTGAAAAAACCGCAGAACAACGTTGCGCTTGCGCCGCACCCAGCTTTCGTTATCCGGTGTGGAGCCGGCAAGAGCCGCATAGAAGGCAGGCATGGAATGCAGCCGCACGTCGATCGCGACACCGAGGTTTCTTTCGATTGCCATATGACGGAGCAAGGATCCGAGATCCCACGCTGTGCCGAGGTCGAAGCGATCGAAGACAAGGGTCTTCTCCTGCTCGGTGATCCTGGCGATATCCTCCTCGATGGCCATGCCCGTTCTCCCTAAATTCGCTTGGACGGCGCGGGCATAGATACGGCAACGCGGACGAAAGTAAAGTTCAGCCGGTCGCGGCAAACTTCCGTGCGGGCAAGAAAGCGGCGAGCTCGTCGACGGCGAAACCGATTCTCTGCCGCAGCGGGTCCGAGACGATCCGGTAATCGGCGAAATCCTTGTCGGAAGCATACACGGCCGTCGGCAAGGTATGGGCCATAAAGAAACCGAAGAGCGGCCGCAGCTGGTGCTCGACCATCAAGGCATGCCGGTCACCGCCGCCTGTCGCGGTAATCAGGACGAGCTTGGCGCGGAGCTGCTCGGGGTCGATGAGGTCTATGAAATGCTTGAAAAGACCTGAATAGCTTCCTTTGTAGGTCGGCGACCCCACGATCAGCAGATCCGCTCCAACCACATCATCCAGGACGGCCGTCGCGGCCTCGTCGAGGTCGCGTTGGTGCTGCGCCTGCCCGAGGGAAGGCCCCACATCGGCCATATCATAAATCAACGGCTCGAAGCCGTAGCGGTGAGCGGCGATCCTGGCGATATGCTCGACCAGCACGAAAGTCTTGGAAGGCCGGTTGTAGCTACCGGCGAGACCGACAACCTTCAGAGCCATGGGAAATCCTTTCGCAAAACAATTTGCTACAGACTACCGCCCGTTTTTGCGGACGGAAGGAAAGGAAACACCGAAGACACCCTGTAAGAAGAAATTCATGCCAACGAAACCCGATCAGGCAATGCGAGCAGACGGCGGAGCCGTTTGCGCGACCTGCGCGGCGATCGCCTCCGCAAGCAGATTTGCCTGAACTCGAATATCCGGTACGGCCGTTATTTCCCAGAACTGGCCCGCCGTAAGGGCGCCAGCGGCAAACAGGCCGGGCTGGGCCTTGCCGTCTGCATCCAAAACCCGGGAATGCGGATCGACGGAAATACCGAGGCCGAGGTCGTCCATGACAAGCATCTCCCTCTCTCGCATTTCGCGCAGCAAGGGCGAATGCCCGATGCCGGCCCGTTCCATGCCCGTGCAATTGACGATCCAGTCGGCGCGAATGGAGGCGAAGCCCTGGGTGCCGCGCCGGCGATAGCCAATGTTCGCGACAGCGCCCTCATCGTCGATAGACCGGATGAATCCGGCATGTACGGTTACCGTCCCGTCCTTGATCAATGCGTCGAAGCGGGTGAAAACTTCCGGTGCGATGCGGTGACGGTGAATATTCCACCAGGCAAGCGCATGACGGAGAAAACGCGAGCGCTGCTCCCGGCTCAAAGACTGCCATAGGGCCTGGCTTTGCGGTCTCAGCCCGTCGACGACGCCGCGCCAGTCGGCGCCGCTGCTTTGTATCTGCTTACGCAAAGCGTGCAATAGCTGACTGATCTCCCGGCTGGCCGGCAGTGCCGGAGTGACCGGAGTGGCGCGCCGCGGAGGATGCGGGTGCGGCACCAGTCCGCGACGCGACAGCACATGAATTTTACCGCGATGCCCACGGGCTCGTAGTGACAGCACCTGATCGATCATGGTCAGCCCGGAGCCGAGAATACAGATCTCGTCCGTTCTTCCCACCCGCGAAAGCCAGCTGAGCCGCCATGGATTGTCGATGATGCGAGGCCGGACGCTTTCCGCGACGCAA
The DNA here is from genome assembly GCF_002968635.1 of Neorhizobium alkalisoli. GTDB lineage: Bacteria > Pseudomonadota > Alphaproteobacteria > Rhizobiales > Rhizobiaceae > Neorhizobium > Neorhizobium alkalisoli. The sequence continues at coordinate 368,690 of NZ_PVBN01000002.1, forward strand.
TCCTTCGACACCGGCAGATCGGCGCTGCCGACACCCAAAGCCAAAACCACATTTCGGGCTTTCAATTCGTCGTGGTTGTCGAGACAGAAAACGAGGCGATCGCTCTCGCATTGAACGCAGGCCGTCGCCTTCGCCTTGACGAAATCCACATGGGCCCGGCGTTGCCGTGGCCGCAGGAGGGTCGCCAGCGTATCTCGCAGATAGAGGCCGTAGTCGCCGCGTGTGGCGAAATCCTCGGCGAAAACCGCCTTGCCCCTCCGCCGCAGCCACTCGACGAAATCGTCCGGCCGGTCCGGAAATACGCTCATTCGTGCGGCGGGCACGTTCAGGCGATGCAGATAGAATTCGGTGCGATAGGCCGTCCCACGCCCGAAACCCGGATCGTCCCCGACGACGGCTATCGAAGCGGAGCGTGGCAGAACCCTAAGGAGATTGATGGTGAGAGCGATTGCGGAGAAACCGGAACCGACGATAGCGACATCATAGGTCATCAAGCACACTCCTCGTCCGTTGCAATTGGGCGAAAGGGGGCAGTCTCACAAAGCCGCCGACACCCGGTTTGCCCGAGCTTCGGCAGCGGCCTTATCTCTACCAACTTAATAGAGATTGACGCATGATCGATGGTGCCGGTTGTGCTATTGGTGGTCGTCGGGTCGGTGACCCCCGGTAGCGGCGTTACCGGGGAGGTTCCCACAGTGCCGGCCGGCGCTGTCGCCGTGCCGGATTGCGGGCTCGTCGCATCCGTCGCAGGCACCTGGGAAAACGCAGGTTCGGCGAATGCAAGGGTTATCGCTACTATCGTTGCTAGCCTCGTCAGCATATCGAGATCTCCTCGGATGGACCGGCAACACAACCGCAAACAGGGCTATCTGGTTCCGCCGGGCACCCTTTGAAGCTTGGGTGAGGCGCCCTCCTCTTAGCGCATCAGCTCATGAATCGAGGACAACAGCCTGTCGTGCTGGTAGGGCTTCGGCAGGAACACCGTATTGGCGGGCAACAGCATAGGATCAAGATTGACGACGCCGGAGGTGATGATAATGCCCACATTGGGGCGCACGGCGCGGATACGTCGGGCAAGCTGGAGCCCGTCCATTGAACCCGCCATATTGACGTCGGTGAACACGATATCGATATCGGACCGGTTTCGGAAAAGCACCATTGCCTCATCGGCATTCCCGGCCTCGAGGACCACATGGCCGACTTCTTCCAGCACATCGAGCGTTGTGAATCGGATCAGCGGCTCATCATCCACGATGAGCACGACGGCATTCTGCGCCATCAAAATCTCCTAAGATGCGCCCCATCGGGGGCCACGGTCAGGTAATATGCTCGGCAATTGTCGCGAAATCCGGGCCTATCTGCGTGACGCCATATAGGGGATGGGGGAGTCAGCGGCAAGCATCGCTCGTTTCAGCGTCAAATTCATGTCGACACCTGCCGCAACTCGGGGATTCTGGTCCTTGAGAACCGGTGCGCGCATTCGTCATCTCGACATCCGGACTTTTGCGGGCGACTTGATGCCTGGCGTTTGGAAGCGGATGATTGCAAATGAATGATGTCCGGCGGGATACGATCGACGAGGAGCTTGTGCGGACTGTCGTCCACCTCTTCTACGGCAGGGTTAGGACCGATCCGTTGCTCGGTCCGATCTTCGAAGGCCGGATAGGGCGTGACTGGGACGCTCACCTTCAGCGTCTGACATTGTTCTGGTCCGCCTTGGCTTTCAAAAATGGCGTGTACTCCGGCAATCCCCACAAAGCCCATCAGGGACTTGCCTTGACGGCGGAACACTTCCAGCGTTGGCTTCATCTCTTCGAAGACACCCTGGAACAGACATGCCGCGGAGACGCCATGGAATTCTTCCGGGAGCGTGCGCACCGCATCGCGGAGAGCCTTCAGATCGGCCTCGGCATCGGACCCAAGGCGCTGCGCCTCTCCTGAAACGCAAGTCCGCGTTTTCTCATCGGCCACCTCTCATAAGCTGATTGCGTTGCGTCAACGAAAGAGTTGCCCAATCACCTCATGGTCCGCTCGCCATAGTCAAGGCTACCGGAACAGGAGCGAGTAATGCGGAAGATATCTGGACCATGTGCGGAATCCATATTCGGCGGCCGCTTTCGGGACCATCGCCGCGGCATTCGGCTTCGTCCTGAGGAAGATCGTCATGAAGCCTGAGCGAGTGATCGTTGGAATATCGGGCGCCTCGGGTGCCGCGATCGCTGTTCGGATTGTCGAGCGACTGGCTGAACTGCCGGATATCGAAACTCACCTCGTGGTCTCCGATGCCGGAAGGCGGACGCTGCAGCACGAGATCGGTCCGCAGGCACTTGCCTACGTCCGCTCCCTCGCCCAAAGGATCTACCCGGCGAGCGACATCGGGGCTGCGATCGCAAGCGGCTCCTTCCCTGTTCATGGAATGATCGTGGCACCGTGTTCCATGCGCACGCTATCGGCCGTGGCGACCGGCCATGCCGACACGCTCATCGTCCGGGCGGCCGACGTGCAACTCAAGGAACGGAGAAGGCTCGTGCTGCTTGCCAGGGAAACGCCGTTGCATCTCGGCCACCTGCGCAATATGTGCACAGTCACTGAAATGGGAGCGATCGTCATGCCGCCAGTGCCTGCTTTCTACCACAAACCGCAGACGATCGACGATATGGTCGATCAACTGGCTTGTCGGGCGATCGACCTTCTGGCTCTGTCCATCGGAACCATCGCTCGGACGTGGGAAGGCGAGATCACTGAAACAGAGCGGCGATCCACAGTAACCGACCTTCTCCTTTAGCTCGCCCGTAGGACGAATCATGCATATCGAACGCGACGAAAATGGTGATTTTGTCCTGGAAACCCCTGAGCTTGCCCAGCGTTTCGGACTGTCGAGCGAGGAGTTCCGAAAAAGCCTCAGACAAGGACACATCACGAGCAGCGTGGAACGGGGCGAAGGAGAGGATGCCGGAACCCACAGGCTGAGCGTGCGGCTTGGAAACCGCAGATGGCGCGCCATCCTGAGCGCCCAAGGCAAGGTGGATCACGAAGAGATGACCTTCGTAAAGAATTCCCCCAAACCGCGCCGTCCCTGATCCGGGATTTCCAACGGCGCCCACGGTTCCGCCTTGCTTGCTTCCGCGCAAAGATAGGCCGACCCTGTTCGGGCATTATCCTTCCTTGCGGAATGCTCTCGGGAAAAATCCCCGTCTGGACACACTCCGCCACCTCACGGGTTGAAGGGAAGGAATATGACAATCAAGGCGAAGCTGAGCGCCCAGAACCTTGCCGTGCTGGAGCGCAATCACGAGGCGCTTCTGGAGCTGTGCCTGGCGCTCGAGGAAATAGCCTCCTCGTTGCCCGGCGAAATCGACCGCGTGACCTGCCTCGCTGCATCGGAGGACATTGGCGCGTTGATTGAGATGACGCATGTGCTGGAAGAGGAAGTGCTGTTTCCCGACTTCAGCAGCAATGCCGGATCAAACTTTGCGCAGCGCATGATCGAACGGCTGAAGGCGGAGCACCGCTGCGATCTGCTTGCCGGTCGGGAAGTCTCGAAGACCTTGAAGGAGCTTGCGACCAGCAGCGGCGCTTCCATCAGTTCGGCCCACCATCTGCTCCAGGGTTTTCAGGAGGCCCTCAGACGGCATGTGCATTCGGAAAAGCTGATCATCGAAGCACTGCTTGTTGCCGAAGCCGAGGGGCGTGAGGTCTTGTGCTAGCGTAATCGAACTGCCGTGCGCTTGGGAAAAGCCCCTGCTGTTTGCGCCCCGTCAAACATCGCCGTGACGACAGCCGATAGCCTCCGGCCGATTCCAGCAGGACCCGCCCAGATGAGATTTCCCGCGACACTCGCCGCCCCTCTTAATGTCATTCCAGTCGCGGCGATCGAGCGGGCCACGTCCATCCTGTTTCGGCGGGTGATGAAGGAACATCCCCATCTGTTCGTCCGCCTCGGGGAGCATGTGGGAAAGCGCTTCGCCTTCATGCCGACCGACATCCCGCTTGTTTTCGTTGTTTCACCCGCGCAGCCTTCCATCTGTGTGGCGCGAAGGACACCAGCACCGCCAGACGCGGATGCCTGCGTCGAAGGCCCAATCGTCATGCTGCTCGCGCTGCTCGAAGGCCGCTGCGATGCGGACGCCCTTTTCTTCTCGCGCGACCTCACCGTCAGCGGCGACATGGAGGCCATGCTGGCAATGCGCAACGCCCTCGACGACTGCGATATCGATCTACCGCGCGACCTGTCCGCTCTGGCCGGCCCGCTTGCGCCGATCGTCAGCCGCGTCGCCGAGAGCATTCGGCAGCGCGCACTGACCGGGGAGGTTGGCCGATGGAACTGATTTGCCCCGCCGGAACACCCGCAGCTTTTCGCGAGGCTGTCGACGCCGGCGCCGATGCCGTTTATTGCGGCTTCCGCGACGAGACGAACGCCCGCAACTTTCCGGGCCTGAACTTCACGAGGGACGAGTTACGTGAAGCAATTGTCTATGCCGGCCGGAACGGCACCCAGACCTTCGTCGCCCTCAACACTTTCATGCGCGCAGGCGATGAAGAGATCTGGTACCGGGCCGCCGCCGACGCGGTGGCGCTCGGCGCCGATGCGCTGATCCTTGCCGATTTCGGCTTGATGGCCCATGTCGCGGAGCACTATCCCGACCAGCGGCTGCATGTCTCGGTGCAGGCGTCCGCCTCCAACGTCGATGCGATCAACTTTCTGGTCGACGCCTTCAACGCCAAGCGCGTGGTCCTGCCTCGGACGCTGACCATCGCCGACATAGCTCGCATTGCGCCGAAGATCCGCTGCGAAATCGAAGTCTTCGTCTTCGGCGGACTTTGCGTCATGGCCGAAGGGCGCTGTTCGTTGTCTTCCTATGCGACCGGGAAGTCGCCGAATATGAACGGCGTCTGCTCGCCGGCCAGCCATGTCCGTTACCGCAAGGAAGCAGATGAGCTCGTTTCCGAGCTTGGCGCCTACACCATAAACCGCTTCGCCGCCGGAGAGGCCGCCGGTTATCCGACACTCTGCAAGGGCCGCTTCGATATCGCCGACGAGCCCGGCTACGCCTTCGAGGACCCGGTATCGCTCGATGTCATGGGCGAGATCGATGCCCTGACCGCAGCCGGTGTCAGCGCACTGAAAATCGAGGGCCGCCAGCGCGGCAAAGCCTATGTGGCGGAGGTCGTTTCGACGCTGAAGAAGGCGTTATCGGCCAAGCCTGATGATCGCCCGGCCCTGCTTGCCCATCTCCGCGGGTTGAGCGAGGGGCAGAAGACGACATCCGGTGCCTACGAAAAGCGTTGGAGATAAGGACCATGGACATTGCCCGCCCCTCGCTGACCATGGGTCCCGTCTACTATCTTTGGGATAGCGCAAAATGGCGCGATCTCCACTTCCGCATCGCCGACGAATCCCCCTTCGATCGGGTTGTGATCGGTGAGACGGTCTGTTCCAAACGGCAGCATTTTATCGAGCCGCACATTGCCGAGGTCATCGAACGGCTGGAGGACGCCGGCAAGACGGTGCTCCTTTCGACGCTGGCTCTCGTTACGCTGGAGCGGGAAAGCAGGCTGGTCCGCGAGCTTGCACACGATAGCCAGCACATGGTCGAGGCGAACGACCTCTCGGCGCTCGGTCTTTTGAACGGCAAGGCCCATAGCATCGGGCCATTGGTCAACGTCTACAATTCCGCCACCGCCCGGCTGCTGGCCGGGCGCGGTGCTTGCCGCATCTGTCTGCCGCCGGAGCTCCCCTTCTCCTCCGTCAAGCGGGTCGTTTCCGCGACCCCGGGAGTCGATTTCGAGGTCTTCGCATTCGGACGTATGCCGCTGGCGATCTCCGCACGCTGCGCCCACGCGCGATCGAAAGGAAAAATCAAGGACAATTGCCAGTTCGTATGCGGTGAGGATCCGGACGGCCTGCCGGTGAGAACGCTCGACCGCCAGTCGTTCCTGGCTTTGAACGGCGTGCAGACGATTTCCCATACCTGTCAGGCCCTTCTCGGAGAACTCGTCGAGCTTGCCGCGTGCGGGGTTTCAGCAATCCGCTTGTCGCCTCAGGACTGCGACATGGTGGCCGTGGCGACCCTCTATCGGGACGCGCTCGATGGGGCCATCGGGGCAGACGAGGCCGCCGAAAAACTCCGGAGGCTTTATCCCGCCGCGCCGCTGTCAAACGGCTTTCATCATGCGCGCGAAGGTGCCGCCTGGGTTGCGCGGGCCCGTGACACCGCTCATGTAGGGTAATCCACCTGCGCAATGCGGATCAAACCAGATGAGATGATGTGCTGTTTTCGGACAGGGAAGTCAGCGTTTCGTCACCAAGCTTCCGACTTTCGTTTCAGGTCCCATTGAACATGCTCCGAAAGCAAAGGTAGGTGCGCTTTCAGCCGGCATGATGCCGGTTAGGGGCTCGCGGACCCCCTTCTCGCAAGAGTTGGTGAGCCCCGCTTCAACTTCTTCGACGCCTTGTGGGCCGAATGCTTCGGCGTCGGTAATGAAGCCGCAATCTCGATCTACGCTCCCCGACACTGAGATTGACCACCTGAAGGCTCTCCTTTAGAAGGCTGCTTTCCGTTCCGAAGCAGGCACTTCGGGATTTTGTAAACGCTCCGGAGCTGAGACGGATGGCGCTTTTTCCGCAGGACAAGCGGATCAGAGGCGAACGCGACGAGCTTAACCTGCCGTCGCGCTGGCCAGCGATTGCCGCGGCGCTGCTGATTGCCGCGCTTTTCGGCCTGCTGTCGGGCGTCGTAAAGGACGTGCAGATCTCGCGCGGCATCCAGTCCGCCGGCAAAAGCACCGATGCCCCGAATCTTTCCAAGCGCGAGCCGCTCAGGGCGCTCGCAGCAACGGATCGCAAGGACGGAGCCGGCCCTCATTCGGCGAATGCGGACGGCGCGCTCGTGCCTCGTTTCACCGCAATCGCCTTCCCGCTTTATTCCGCGGCCCAGGCGCCGAATGCCATCGCCGAAACCCGGCGCCTCCGGTTCTGGCCGGGATCGCTGCCGCGAGCGCCGCCTCGCGCCGTCTGAGAATAACGCCTCCGGCGTCTCGACAATATGAGCATTCTTGCCCTCCGCCCAGGAAGCGACAGGGCTTAGCAGGATCAGAAACATGAGAAATTCCCCCTGGCTGGTGGCGAGCTATGCTCTCATCATCATTATCGGCGTTCTGGTGGCGCTGCCGAACGTCATCCCGCAGTCCACCCTCGACCGTCTTCCGTCATGGCTGCCCCACAATCGGGTTTCCCTCGGCCTCGATCTGCGCGGTGGCTCGCATCTGGTGCTGGAAGTGGACCGCGCGGACCTGATCAACGAGCGCGTCCAGAGCCTCCTCCAGGATGCCCGCCGCGTACTGCGCGACAAGAACATCAACACCTCGGCGATCCGCCGTTCTGGCGAAACGATCACCGTCGCACTTCGCGACCCGGCACAGCGAGACGCGGCCGTCACAGAGCTGCAGACGCTCGCAAACCCTGTCGGTCTGGGAACGGCCGTCGGCGGCAGCGATCTTGCAATCACAACGCCGTCCGACAACACGATCTCGATTGCCCAGACGGAAGCGGGCATCAACTCGCACATCACCGCCGCGGTTGATCAGAGCCTTGAAATCATCCGCCAGCGTGTCGACCAGGTGGGTGTTGCCGAACCGACCATCCAGCGCGTCGGCTCCGACCGTGTTCTCGTCCAGCTTCCGGGCGAACAGGATCCGTCCCGCCTGCGCCAGCTCCTCGGCTCCACCGCCAAGATGAGCTTCCACCTGCTCGGCCAGCAGGGTGAGCCGGGCGTTACGATGCTCTCGGACGACGGCGGCAACCAGTATCCGGTTCTCGATCGCGTCGAACTGTCCGGCGACCGTCTGACGGATGCCCGCGCCGCCTTTGACCAGCAGACCAACGAGCCGGTCGTCAACTTCCGCTTCGATTCGGCCGGCGCCAACCGCTTCGCCCAGATCACCCAGCAGAATGTCGGCCGTCCCTTCGCGATCGTGCTCGACAACAAGGTGCTGAGCGCGCCCGTCATCCGCACGCCGATCACCGGCGGCTCGGGTCAGATCTCGGGCGGTTTCTCGGTCGAGGAAGCCAATACGCTTTCGGCCTTGCTGCGCGCCGGCGCCCTGCCCGCCAAGCTGACAGTCATCGAGGAACGCACCGTGGGTGCCGACCTCGGTTCCGATGCCATCGAGATGGGTATCTTCACCGGCATCATCGGTTTCGGCCTCGTCGTCGGTTTCATGTTCTTCCTTTATGGCCCCTGGGGCATTCTCGCCAACGTGGCGCTGTTCATCAACGTCATCCTGACCTTTGCCGGCCTGACGCTAATCGGCTCCACACTGACGCTACCCGGTATCGCCGGTATCGTGCTCGGCATCGGCCTGGCGGTCGACGCGAACGTTCTCATCAACGAACGCATCAAGGAGGAAACGAGGAAGGGTCGCAGCGCCTTCGGAGCAATCGACGCGGGCTTCAAGCGCGCCTACTCGACCATCGTCGACAGTAACGTCACGGCCCTGATCGCTACGGTGCTGCTCTTCTGGTTCGGGTCGGGTCCCGTCCGCGGCTTCGCCGTTACCATGGGTCTCGGCATCGCGATCTCGATGTTCACGGCGGTTTCCATCGTCCGTGTCGTGATGGTCTTCATTGCAGCGCGTCAGAAGCTCAAGAAAATCGAGATCAAGCCGCTCCTGCCGATCAACCTGATCCCGGACGGAACGCATATCAACTTCATGAAGGGTCGGTTCGTCGGCATCGGCGTATCGCTGATATTGTCCGTGGCCTCGATCATTCTGTTCGTCACGCCCGGCCTGAACTACGGCGTCGACTTCCGCGGTGGCATCCAGCTCGAAGTCATAACCCAGAACGAAACGGATCTGGGAGCCTTCCGGTCCGGCCTCGACGAACTTGGCCTCGGCGAAGTCGCGCTGCAGGAATTCGGTGCCAAAAACCGGGTGCTGGTCCGCGTCGAGCGGCAACCGGGCGGTGAACAGGCACAGACCGAGGCCGTCGAAAAACTGAAGGCCGAAGTGGTCAAGATCGACTCGACCTCGAAGGTGGAACGTACCGAAGTCGTTGGCCCGAAGGTCAGCGGCGAGCTTGCAACGGCAGGCATCCTGGCAGTCGTGCTCGCGTCGCTCGCGATGCTCGTCTATATCTGGGCGCGGTTCGAATGGCCCTTCGCAGTGGGCGCAATCGCAACCCTTGTGCTCGACGTCACGAAAACGATCGGCTTCTTCGCGCTGACCGGCCTCGACTTCAACCTGACGGCCATCGCGGCGCTGCTGACACTCGTCGGCTATTCGGTGAACGACAAGGTCGTGGTCTACGACCGGATGCGTGAAAACATGCGTCTCTACAAGAAGATGCCGCTGCGCGAACTGATCGACCTGTCGATCAACGAAACGCTGGCTCGAAGCCTCTACACCTCCGTCACCGCCTTCCTGGCGATGCTGCCGATGGCGATCTGGGGCGGCAGCGCGGTGGAAAGCTTCGCAATCCCGATGGTGTTCGGTATCGTGATCGCGGCTTCCTCGTCGGTCTTCATCGCGGCGCCGATCCTGCTCTTCCTCGGCGACTGGCGCACCCGGCGCAAGGCCAACCAGGCCGAAGCCGCCGGCGAAGCGGCCATCGAGGACGGCGAACGCGCAAAGCAGGTCTGAATTTCACATTCAGCGATACCGAAGGGCGGATGAGAATCCGCCCTTTTTGTTTCCCCTCTCCAAGTCTTGATCATGTTCGATTTTGCCGCCTACGCGGGCCTTTTCTCCGCAGCCTTCATCGCCGCCACCATTTTTCCGATGCAGTCGGAAGCGATCCTTGTGGGACTGATCCTCAGCGATCGGTATTCGCTCGCGGGACTGCTTCTCGTGGCGTCGGTCGGCAATACGCTGGGCGCTGCGGTCAACTGGTTCATCGGACGCGGGGTCGAGCAGTTTCGAGACAGGCGCTGGTTTCCCGTCACACCCGAAAAGCTCGAGCGGGCGCAAATCTGGTATCAGAAATACGGAAAATGGTCGCTTCTGCTGAGCTGGCTGCCGATTGGCGGCGACGCGGTCACTGTTGCCGCCGGGGTCATGAAGGAGCCTTTGCCGATCTTCCTGATCCTCGTCTTTATAGGCAAGGCCAGTCGCTATCTGGTTCTCGCAGGCGCAACGCTGAGCATCATCTGAGGCCCAACCGGCCTGTCAGTCGTCCAATTCGCCTGCGGCAGGCAGCGCTGCGAACAACGCTTCTTCCCCGGAGGTTCGCACGCCATGGAGATGATCCAGCGGCTTCCGGCGAGAGATCTTGTATACGGCGGCCGGCGGCAGATTGCGCATGGTCCCCCCGATATGGGTAGCCTTGAGGCCCAGCCTATCGAGGATCGGCCGAGGCACCGGGCACCGCGGGCCGTAAGTGAACTGATAAAAGGCCGCTCCCGGGCGGAGATAGGTAAAAGCACCCAGCAGAATAGCCGTCACCTTTCTAGGCGACATGGAGAGGATCGGCAGACCGCTTACGACCGCACCGACAGGCTGGCCCTCGAAGAGATCCCCCGAGTGAAGCTTCGCGGCATCCATCTGAAGCACGCGCGCCTTCGGAAAACGACGCTGGAGACCTGGAACAAATTCCGTTCCGTACTCGATCAGCGTCAGATCGGATTCGCTGACGCCTCGTGCCAGCAGGGCACGGGTGAAGACGCCGGTGCCAGGCCCCAATTCGATCACGGGGCCATCGATCGGCGCAATATCCTGGGTCATCAGCCTCGCAAGCGAATCTCCGGACGGCGCGACGGCTGCCACACGCAGCGGATTGCTGATCCAGGAGCGGAAGAAATGCAGAAAGTCGGAAACGGCTGCATCTGTCGCAGGCAATAAGGCTTCGTCAGCGGAAAGTTGCCCCGCGCCCCGCCCCTTGCCGCCGGCATTGCAATTCCAAGTCATGGAACTCTCCTGATTATCCTGATGCCGTTGCGCCCAGATCCACAATGCAGGCACATATCAGGTCCACACATGGCATTTTCAAGGAAACGCCCTAGGTTGCATTTGCGTCGGCGGAACAACAAGACTTTGCTGGCATTAAGCGAGACGCATGAGATTTTGCAGAGGGAGGACGAAAATGGATCAGCCGGTAACGGAACCGCAGGACGAAAAGACGGAACTTAACCGTGTCATCGGCCCTGGACTTCTCCTGTTGTTCATCGTTGGCGACATCCTCGGGACCGGTATCTATGCCCTTACGGGGCAAGTGGCGGCCAGGGTGGGAGGCGTCGTCTGGTTGCCCTTCCTGGTGGCTTTTGTCGTCGCGCTGTTGACGGCCTGCAGCTATCTGGAGCTGGTCACCAAATATCCTCGCGCCGCCGGCGCGGCGCTTTATGCCAACAAGGCGTTCGGCATTCATTTCGTCACCTTCCTGGTCGCCTTCGCCGTCATGTCCTCGGGCATCACGTCCGCGGCGACCGCCTCGCGCGCCTTTGCCTCCAATTTTGCCACGTCTCTCGGTCTCGATCTCGGAACGTGGGGCGTTCCGCTGATTGCCGTCGGCTTCATCGTCCTGGTCAGTCTGATCAATTTCCGGGGTGTCGGCGAAAGCCTGAAGATGAACGTGCTGCTGACGGTCGTCGAGCTCACCGGCCTTCTGATCATCATCGGCGTCGGCTTCTGGGCGATTGCCGGCGGCCAAGGAGATGTCTCCCGCGCCTGGACGTTTGCGACCCCGGAAGGCAGCGGCATCTTCTGGCCGGTGATCGCGGCAACCACGCTCGCGTTCTTCGCCATGGTGGGCTTCGAGGACTCGGTCAACATGGCGGAGGAGTGCAAGGAACCCAGCCGTATGTTTCCGAAGGTCCTCCTGAGCGGTCTCGTCATCACCGGCCTGATCTACATTCTCGTCGCGATCTCGGCGATCACGCTGGTGCCCGCCAACGAGCTTGGCGAAGGGGAAACCCCGCTCCTCAAGGTAATTCAGGCCGGCGCGCCCGGCTTTCCGATCAGCATCTTCGCCGTCATCACGATGTTTGCGGTCGCCAACTCCGCCTTGATCAACATGATGATGGCGAGCCGGCTCATCTACGGCATGAGCCGCGAAGGCGTGTTGCCGACCTCGCTCGGCAGGGTGCATGCGGTTCGCCGGACCCCGCATGCCGCGATCTTCTTTACGTCGCTGCTCGCGATAGCTCTCATACTGTTTGCAGGGGGCGTGCCGGCCCTCGGCGGCACGACGGCTCTGCTGCTGCTTTGCGTCTTCGCGGTGGTCAATGTGTCCGTGCTGGTGCTGCGCAAGGACAAGGTCGGACACAAGCATTTCCGCACGCCGACCATCCTTCCGGTGCTGGGGGCAATCTCCTGCACCTTTCTCGCCGGCCCCTGGACCGGGCGCGATCCGATCCAGTACGTAATCGCCGCCTGCCTCCTGGGGCTGGGTGTGATCCTCTGGTTCGCCACGGTTCAGATCATGCGCACCAGCCGGCAACCGGCGTGACTAGGATCTCGCCACGACCGAGAGCCGCCCGTCATCGCCGATATGCGGCATGACATCCCTATAGCCGGGCAGTCGCGGGTGCGTCGTATCCATCGGATGACTATGAGTGGCTGTGATGACCAGGACGTCGGCGCCGGCAGCCTCCCCTGCCTGAACACCGGCCAGCACGTCTTCGAACACCAGAACATCCGAGGGTCTGACGCCGAGCCGTTCAGATCCTAGGATGTAACCCTGCGGGTTCGGTTTGCCGACCGTCACATCTTCCGCGGTCACCATGTAGCGCGGTTGGACAATCCCGGCAGCTTCGAGCCTGCGTTTGGCAAGTTCGATCGGAGACGATGTCACGATTGCCCATCGTTCCGGAGGTATGGCGGACAGGAATTCGACGGCGCCGGGAATCGGCACGACCCCTTCCACGTCCTCGATTTCCCCTTGGAGGATCACATCCGCCTCTTTCTGAGGATCAATGCCCGGAAGATTGAGTGCCGTGATGGTGTCGATGCCGCGCTTGCCGTGCATGGTCGGCAGGAATTTTTCCACATCAAGCCCCATGGCCGCCGCCCATCGGCCCCAGACGCGTTCGGCAGCAGCAATCGAGTTCAGGATCGTCCCATCCATATCGAACAGGAACACGGCATAGTGTTTTTCCGGAAGGACGATCTTTGCTTCGGACGATAAGGACAAGGGACGTTCCTTTGTGAGGCGCAGTGCGGGAATCGAGCGACGGATTTTCTCCCCCTTGGACTAACGTGTGGCCACGATAGAGGCAAATGACAGATAGGGTCCAAGACGCGATAATTGCGAGGTTCTGAGGAACAATGTCCCTAGGCAGGAGTTACGGCCTCGTGGTCGCGCCCTTTGCTTCCGCAAGCGATGCGGCGCGCCTTTCTCCAAGGAGGGATGAAGATGGACGACAAGACCAATCCGCGCGCTCCGGGCGGCATGCCCGAGGGCTCTGGGGACCGCACCTTGACGAACCGCCAAGGCCACCCGATCACGAACAACCAGTCGCAGCGCACAGTCGGCAGCCGCGGCCCGGCGACACTCGAAAACTATCCATTTCTTGAAAAGATAACCCATTTCGATCGCGAACGCATTCCCGAACGCGTGGTCCATGCACGCGGTTTCGTCTGTTATGGCGAGTTCGAGGCGACCGGAAAAATCGGCGACGAACCCGCCTCGAAATACACTCGCGCAAAACTTTTCCAGGCGGCGGGGAAGAAGACACCGCTGGCGATCCGTTTCTCCACCGTGATCGGTGGCCGCGACTCCTCGGAAGCCGCCCGCGATCCCCGCGGCTTTGCCGTGAAGTTCTACACCGAGGATGGCAACTGGGACCTGGTCGGCAACAATCTTGCCGTCTTCTTCATCCGCGACGCGATCAAGTTTCCGGATGTGATCCACTCGCTGAAGCCTGACCCCATCACCTTCCGGCAGGAGCCGAACCGTATCTTCGACTTCATGAGCCAGACACCGGAATCCATGCACATGCTGACGCATCTGTTCAGCCCGCGCGGCATTCCGGCGAGCTACCGGCACATGGAAGGATTTGGGGTCAATACCTACAAGATGGTCGACGCAAAGGGCGATACGGTGCTCGTGAAATACCACTTCCATCCGCGTTGCGGCCTCGCAAGCCTGACCGCGGCCGAAGCGGCAAAGGTACAGGGCCAGGATCTCGGTTCCGCGTCGAAGGATCTTTATGAAGCCATCGAGCGGGCCGACTATCCGCGGTGGGACATGTACGTCCAGATCATGGACGACCACGATCATCCCGAACTGGACTGGGATCCGCTCGACGACACCAAGATCTGGCCGGAGAAGGATTTCCCGCTTCGCCACATCGGCGTCATGACGCTGAACCGCAACGTCGAAGACCATTTCAACGAAAACGAACAGATCGCCATGGGCACGGGCGTGCTGGTCGACGGCTTGGACTTTTCCGACGACAAGATGCTGGTCGGCAGGACGTTTTCCTATTCCGACACCCAGCGCTATCGCGTTGGCACGAACTACCTTCAGCTTCCCGTAAACCAGGCCAAGAACGCCAAGGTCTCGACCAATCTCAACGGCGGACAGATGTCCTACCGTCGCGACCTCGCCCCCGGACAGAACCCGCATATCAACTTCGAACCATCGATCCATAACGGGCTGCACGAGGCTGCGCAGGAAGCGCCGAACAATCCCCCCGAAATCCACGGCCGCCTGACGCGCAGCGTCATCGAACGCCGCAACGACTATATCCACGCCCGCGGCCGCTACTCTACGATGATGGATTGGGAGCGCGACGATCTCGTCTCCAACATGGGCGACCTGCTCGGCCAGTGCGAGCGCGACGTGCAGGAACGGATGGTCTGGCACTTCTTCATGGTGCATGACGATTACGGCAGGCGCGTCGGCGAAAAGCTCGGCATCTCCGCCAATGATGTCAAACATCTAGGCCCGCTGCCGAAACAGGTTTTGACCGAAGCTGAAAACAATCGCCTGCAGAACCTCGGCAACAACGCCGACAAGATCGATCCTGCGGTGTGGGGCCAATGGACCAGTTCCGTCAAGAATTATCGCGCTTCCGCAGAGGAAGTACTGACGGGGAAACTGCCGAGCCAGGGGATGACGCAGAGCCAGGCGGCGGAATAGCTGCTTTTCCTCGACCTTCCCGGACGTCTCCGGGAAGGTCGTCATTTCGAACGCATATGGGACACGGCATAGCTGCATGCGACGCCCAACGCGATCCCAATGGCAATGCCGATCCCGACATTGTCGAAGAATGCCTCTCCCAGAACTGCGCCAAGACCGACGCCAACCGCTATTCCCATGGCGATACTCATGCCGCGCAAAATAGCGTCAGCCAGTGGCGAGACTTTGGCGTCTTGCCGCTTTCGGCCGTTCTGCGATAAAGCTCGCGAACAAGCGAGCGGAGGAGCATGTGACTGCAGTTTCTGTCCGGCATACGGATCTGGCCGATCGCGGCGTGCTGATCACAGGCGGCGGATCCGGCATTGGAGCCGCTCTCGTCGAAGGTTTTGCGGAACAAGGCGCCAGAGTTGCGTTCCTGGACATTGCCGAGCAACAGAGCCAAAAATTGGCGGGTCGGCTGTCGGAAAAGTCTGCTCACCCGGTTATCTATCTGAAAGCCGACTTGCGTAACGTCGCAGAGACGCAGGCTGCCGTGGATGAAGCCGCCGCAAGGCTCGGTTCGCTCTCAGTGCTCGTCAACAATGCCGGCTGGGACGACCGGCATGAACTCGATGCGGTAACCGAAGAATACTGGGACGACAGCCAGGCGATCAATCTGAAGCAGATGTTCTTCGTTTCGCAGGCCGCGGTACCGCACATGCGCAAAGCCGGCGCTGGCGCGATCGTCAACTTCTCCTCGATCGCCTATCTGCTCAACATGGGAGAGATGCCGGCCTACACGACCGCCAAGGCCGGCATCATCGGGCTGACGAAGAGTCTTGCGGGAAGGCTTGGGCCGGAGAACATTCGCGTCAACGCCATCCTTCCGGGCATGATCGTCACCGAACGGCAGAAGGAACTCTGGCTGACAGAGGAAGGCATCGGCAAGATGGTTGCCCGCCAGTGTCTGAAGCGGGTGCTGACGGCGGAAGACCTCGTCGGTCCCTGCCTGTTCCTCGCTTCAAACGCTTCCGCCGCCATGACGGCTCAAACGATCGTCATCGACGGCGGCGCTTTGTAGAAAAACGGATTGCCGCGCGGGCTCCCGGTGGAAGAGCCCGCGCGGCCTGGAGGTCAGCTTACTCCGCTGGAGAGAGAGCGGGCGCCGCCTCCGTGCCGTGCTGCCGCAGAGGGCGGCCGCCGGTAAGCAAACGTGCCAGCATGTAGAAGACCGGCGTCATGAAGATGCCGAAGAAGGTCACTCCGATCATGCCGGAGAAGACCGCGATACCCATTGCGGAGCGCATTTCCGAACCCGCCCCCGTCGAGATGACCAGCGGCACGACGCCCATGATGAACGCCATGGATGTCATCAGGATTGGCCGCAGGCGCAGCCGGCTCGACTCCACGGCCGCCTGGAAGGGCGTGCGGCCCTGGAATTCCAGCTCCCGAGCGAATTCGACGATCAAGATCGCATTCTTCGCTGAAAGCCCCACCAGCACCACGAGCCCGATCTGGGTGAAGATATTGTTGTCTCCCCCGGTGAGCCACACCCCGGTCAAGGCGGCAAGCACACCCATCGGCACGATCATGATGATCGCAAGCGGCAGGGTCAGGCTCTCATACTGCGCCGCAAGCACGAGATAGACGAGCAGCAGTGCCAGCGGGAAAACGACGATGCTCGAATTGCCTGCCAGGATCTGCTGATAGGTGAGATCCGTCCATTCGAAGTCGATACCTGAAGGCAGCGTCTCATCCAGGATTTTCTCGATCGCCGCCTGTGCCTGGCCCGAAGAGAAGCCCGGCGCCGGACCGCCGTTGATGTCGGCAGAAAGGAAGCCGTTGTACCGCGTGGCGCGCTCCGGACCTGTCTGCGCATCCACCTTCAGCAGCGCCGAGAGCGGAATCATCTGGCCGGACTGAGAACGGACCTTCAGCTGGCCGATGTCCTCGGGCTTAGCGCGGAATTGCGCATCCGCCTGGACCCGGACGCTGTAGGTGCGGCCGAAGGCGTTGAAGTCGTTGACGTAGAGCGAACCGAGATAGATCTGCAGCGTTTCGAAGACGTCGGTCACCGAGACGCCGAGTTGTTCGGCCTTGGCGCGGTCCAGATCCGCATAAAGCTGCGGCACGTTGATCTGGAAGCTCGAGAAGATCCCGGCGAGTTCCGGCGTCTGGTAGGCCTTGGCAAGCACCGCCTTGGCCGCTTCGTCGAGCGCTTGGTTGCCCAGACCCGCACGGTCCTCGATCTGCAGCTTGAACCCGCCCGTCTGGCCGAGGCCGTTGACCGGCGGCGGCGGGAACATGGCGATGAACGCATCCTGGATGCCGGCGTATTTCTGGTTCAACGCCATGGCGATGGCGCCCCCGGAAAGCTCCGGCGACTTGCGGGCTTCGAAGTCGTCGAGGATCGCAAAGACGATGCCCGCATTCGAGCCGATCGTGAAGCCGTTGATCGATAGCCCCGGAAAGGCGATCGCATGTTCGACGCCCGGCTGTTCCGTGGCGATGTCACTCATGCGCTTAATCACCTGCTCGGTACGATCGAGCGTGGCACCGTCCGGAAGCTGGGCAAAACCGATCAGGTACTGCTTGTCCTGTGCCGGCACGAACCCGCCAGGGACGGCATTGAACATGCTGTAGGTCAGGGCGACCAGCGCGAGATAGATGACCATCACGAGGCTCTTGCGCGAGAGCAGTCCGCCGACCGTGCTCCCGTAGCCGTTGGATGCCGCCCCGAAAGCCCGGTTGAAGCCGCGGAAAAACCATCCGAAGATCAGGTCCATGAACCGCGTCAGCCAGTCCTTCGGCGCATGATGTCCCTTGAGCAGGAGCGCCGCGAGCGCCGGCGACAATGTCAGCGAGTTGATTGCCGAGATCACGGTCGAAATCGCGATCGTCAGCGCGAACTGCCGGTAGAACTGGCCGGACAGGCCGGTGATGAAGGCGAGCGGTACGAAGACCGCGACCAGAACCAGCGCGATCGCGATGATCGGGCCGGACACTTCCTTCATGGCGCGATAGGTAGCGTCGCGCGGACTGAGCCCGTTCTCGATATTGCGTTCGACGTTTTCGACCACGACGATCGCATCGTCGACGACGATGCCGATCGCGAGGACCAGCCCGAAGAGGGTCAGCGCGTTGATCGAGAAGCCGAAGGCATACATCACCGCGAACGTGCCGATGATCGAGACAGGAACGGCAATCAGCGGAATGATCGAAGCCCGCCACGTCTGAAGGAAGAGGATGACCACGAGAACGACGAGCGCGATGGCTTCGAGCAGGGTCTCGATGACCTTTTCGATCGAGGCACGCACGAACTTGGTGGTGTCGTAGACGATCTCGTATTTGACCCCGGCGGGCATGGCCAGCTGGAGTTCGTCCATCGTTGCCCGCACATTGTCGGCGATCTCGATCGCGTTCGAACCGGGCGCCTGCAGGACAGCGACGGCTACGGCCGGCTGACCGTCGAGCAGAGAGCGCAGTGTGTAGTCGGCAGCCCCGAGCTCGATGCGCGCGACGTCGCGAAGCCGGGTGATCTGGCCCCTATCGCCGCTCTTGACGATGATGTTGCCGAATTCTTCCGGCGTCTGCAGACGGCCCTGGGCATTGACGTTGAGCTGCAGGTTGACGCCTTGCGGGCTCGGTGACGCACCGATAATGCCGGCCGCGGCCTGGACGTTCTGCGAGCGGATCGCGTTGCTGATGTCGCTTGCGGCGAGCGAATGTTCAGCCGCCTTCTGCGGATCGATCCAGACGCGCATGGAATAGTCGCCTGCCCCGAAGACCTGCACCTGCCCGACACCCTCGATCCGCGCAAGGCGGTCCTTGACGTTCAGCGTCGCATAGTTGCGGAGATAGGTGATGTCGTAATTGCCTCCAGTGGAGACCAGATTCACGACCATGATGAAGTCGGGTGAGCTCTTGACCGTTGTGATGCCGAGCGCGCGCACTTCCGCCGGCAGCCGAGGTTCGGCTTGCGAAACACGGTTCTGCACGAGCTGCTGCGCCTTGTCCGGGTCGGTGCCGAGCTTGAAGGTGACGGTAACGTTGAGAACCCCGTCGGACGTCGCCTGGCTCGACATGTAGAGCATGTCTTCTACGCCGTTGATCGACTCTTCGAGCGGTGTTGCCACCGTCTCGGCGATGACCGTCGGGTTTGCGCCGGGATAGGTGGCGCGTACGACCACGGATGGCGGCACCACGTCCGGATATTCGGAAATCGGAAGGGCGCGCATGCCGATAAGGCCCGCAACCACGATAAGGATCGACAAGACGGCTGCGAAGACCGGCCTATCGATAAAAAACCGGGAAATATTCATGTCAAAGCCCTCTCTCCGGGGTTGAACAAGAAACGGAAAGCGCCCGTCCCGCAGCCGGATGGCTGCAGGCGACAAAGGCGTCGGTGATATTTTGAGGCTGACCGGTCAGATACCGGTCAGCGGATTATTTCGTGGCGACCTTCGCCTCGTCCTGAGGCTCTACGACCGCACCGGGACGGATCCGCTGCAGACCGTTGACGACGATCCGATCGCCGGCATTGAGGCCCTTTTGGACGATGCGCATGCCGTCGACCGTTGAACCCAGCTCCACCTGCCGGTATCCGACGGTATTGTTTGCATCCACCACGAAGACGAACTTCTTGTCTTGATCGGTCCCGACCGCCTTCTCGGTTACCAGGAGATGATCTTCCGCCTTCGGCTGACCCATGCGAACCCGCACGAACTGGCCAGGAAGGAGGCGACCGCCCGGATTACCGAAGACGGCGCGCACGCCGATCGTACCGCTCGCCGCATTCACCTCGTTGTCGATAAGCTGCAGCTTGCCGCGGATGGAAACACCATCGCCGGCAAGCGTGCTCACTTCAACCGGCACCTGTTCGATTGCGGGAGTGTCGTTCTCGGATGGGAGCTGCGCCAGTATTCGACCGACCAGTTCCTCGCTTGCGTCGAAGCTCGCATAGATCGGGTCACTGGAGACAAGGGTCGTCAGCGGCGAGGATTCAGAACCGGCCGCCACCAGATTTCCGACGGTGATTTCCAGCTTGCCGACCCGGCCGGCGATCGGCGCACGGATTTCCGTATAGTCGAGATTGAGTTGCGCCACCCTCAGGGCCGCCTTGGCGGACTGAAGATTGGCCAACGCCTCGCTCTGGGCGCTCTGCCGCTGGGCAAGATCACTCTGGGAGATAGTGTTCTTGGCCGCAAGGTTCTTGCCGCGTTCCAGTTCGGTGGCGGCAAGCTGGACCTTCGCCTCGGCTGAAGCAACCTGTCCTTCGGCTTGAGCGACCGCTGCCCTGTAGGGCTCCGGATCGATCGTCACCAAAAGCTCTCCCGCCTTGACCAGTCCGCCTTCACGGAAATGGACCGACTGGATGATGCCGCCGACGCGCGGACGGATTTGCACCCGGTCGACAGCTTCCAGCCGGCCGGAGAACTCCTGCCATGTCGTTACGCTACGTGGTTCGACCGTCGCGACGGTGACCGGAACGGCGGGCGCCTGCGCGGATGCCGACGCCGGCGCAGCATTGGCGCCCTGCGGCAGGTCGAGATAGACCGAGGCGCCTGCGATCAGGGCGGCCGTGCCCAGTCCGGTGCCCCATAGGGCCCAGTTCTTGATCTTCGATGTCATTGTACTCTCCTTGCGGCCCAGTAAACCGGCCGCTATTGCCTTCAAAATATTACACGTTACGCACTTAATTCTTGGACGAATCCGGCAAACTCGGAGCACAATGACTCCATCCATTTGCCGTCGCCGTCCCTGTAAATGCCCGTCCAGCCACAGCCGGCCGGGAAAATCTTACGTCGCACCGAAACTCCGGAAGCGGCTAGCCGATCAGCATAACCAACCGACTCGTCCCGCAACGGATCGTCGTCCGATGTCACGATCAAAGCCGGCGCAACGCCCGAAAGCCGCGAACAGAGACAGGGGACTGCGTAAGGGTGCTGGAACCCGCATGCCGAGCGGAGATAATGGCTCCAGCCCGCTGCCCAACGCTCGCCCATGCCGATTTCATCCGCTTTGCGGAAGGACCGCGTCGCCATCATCGGATCGATCATCGGCGACAGAAGGACCTGGCCGCTCAACTGACCCGGCATCTGGTCCCGCGCCTTCAAAGCCACACCGGCTGCGACATTGCCTCCGGCTTCGTCACCGGCAACCAGCAACAGAGACTTTGCGCCCCCGAATTGTTTGCGTCGGCTGCTCAGGCAATCAAGCGCCATGAAGGCGCATTCCATCGCCTGAGGAAAAACGTTGTGCGAAACGCTGCTGTAGTCGGCCTCCAGCACCACCGCACCGGTCTCCGCCAGAGCTTTGCCTATCGGACGCTCCGGTTCGGCGCGCCCTTCATCCAGAAAGGCTCCTCCCCGAAGATAAAGCACCAGTGGCGGCGTCTTGCCCTTTGCCGTACTTTCATACAGACGCATGGGCACAGGCGGCTTGGCCGACCTGTCGAAAGCTATATTTTCCCATTGCACCGTCATTGAAAAATCTCGCTCGACACCCTTAGTGACAGGGGTGCTTGTCGCCAATTTCAAAGCTGATATTATTATTCGAGCAAAATCATACTAGATCACGACATTCGACAACACTGTTCCAAATTTCAGGACAATGCTGCAACGCAGCGGAGACAGATCCCATGGACCAGCTTTCAGCAATGCGCGTATTCGTGCGCGTGGTGGAAACCGGCAATTTCACGCGCGCTGCCGCGACCCTCAATATGCCGAAGACCACGGTCACCAACCTTGTTCAGAGTCTAGAAGGACGTCTTCGCACGACGCTGCTCAACCGGACGACTCGCAGGGTGATGGTGACGACCGATGGCGCGCTCTACTACGAGCGGGCCGTGCAAATCCTGTCCGAGCTGGATGAGCTTGACGGCAGCATGTCCAATTCCCAGACCCAACCATCCGGCCGTGTACGGGTCGAGATGGCGGGCGCCTTCGCGGATCTGCTCGTCATACCGTCGCTCTGCGACTTCTATCAACGGTATCCGCAGATCAAGCTGGATATCGGCGTCGGCGACAGGCTGGTGGATTACATTGCCGAAAACGTCGACTGCGCGCTGCGTGCCGGTACGCCGACCGACCAGTCGTTGATCGCCCGCAAGGTGGGCGAGATCGGCATGCAGGCCTACGCTGGGCCCCTCTATATCCGCAACAAAGGGGTGCCCGAACATCCCAGGGACCTTGGCGCCGATCATTTTTCGGTGGGGTATCTGAATGCCAACGCGGGCCGCGTGATGACGATGGAATTCACACGAGGCGAAGAGATCGTGGAGATTACGCCGAACTACATCGTGTCCGTCAATGATGCCCGCTCCTACCTGAATGCCGCCATCTCCGGCATGGGCATCGTCCAATCGCCGCGCTTCATGGTGCGTGAGGCCGTGGAGAAAGGCGATCTGGTTCAGGTGCTCCCCGACTGGAATTGCGAATCCCTGCCTCTCTACATCGTCTATCCGCAGACGCGCCACCTCAGCAACAAGGTGCGGGTTTTCGTCGACTGGCTCGCCAAGCTCGTGCAGAACCTGAAGATCGAGGAAAATCGCGAGCAGATCCGCAAGGCCAGCTAGAGATATCGTCCCTCCCGGCCGAAGTCGTGCCTTCGGAATTTTGATGCCTCGACTCATCTGCCGATGATAAAGCGCTGCCTGAGGGGTCTTCGTTGGTGATCGGATTAGGCAAAGCATGACACGCTGGGGACATGTCGCAGTCGCCGTTATGGGTGGCATCGCAGCCGCTCTTCACATCGGCAAGGTACCCCCCGCGATCCCCATGCTCCGTACCGAACTCGGCATCGATCTGGTCGCTGCCGGGTGGCTTATGGGCCTGGTGAGCGTCCTTGGGGCAGCTTGCGGCATATTTATCGGCCGCTTTACGGATTACCTCACCCACCGGCGCGCCATGGCGCTCGGGCTCGGCCTGCTGGTCCTCGGAAGTCTTGTGGGTGCCGGCTCGAATTCGGAGATGCTGCTCTTCGCAAGCCGCGCCATCGAGAGTGTTGGGCTGATCATGGCGTCCGTCGCAGCACCCGGTTTGATCGCAGCGTCCATCCAGCCGCGCGACACCGGTCTCGCTTTTGCTCTTTGGGGTATCTGGCTTCCCGCGGGTGTGTCGGCAATGATGATGGTCTCGCCTTTTCTGCTGCCGAGTTTCGGCTGGCGCGGGTCCTGGGTTTTTGCGGCCGCCGCCTGCCTGATCCCAATGATCGCCCTGATGCTCATGAAGATCCCAAGGCCTGTTCACGCCGACCGATCCTCGACATCGCTTGCGTCCGCCGTCGGCCTGACTGCCATACGACCGATCTCATGGATCATTGCCGGCATCTTCCTTGCCTACAGTTCCAGTTTCATGGCCGTCTTCGGCTTTCTGCCGACATTGCTCATCGAGGAAATGGGGATCGGCCTTACCGCCGCCTCGATAATGACGGCACTTGCCGTGCTGGCCAATGCCGTCGGCAATGTGTTGGGCGGTATCCTTGCCCGTTGGGGCGCGTCCCGCTGGACGCTCATTGCCGGCCCCTGCCTCTTGCTGACGCTCACCGCCTTTGTCGTCTTCGGCCACGGCTTTCCGCTCTGGATGCGTTATGGGGCCGCCGTGGCTTACGCCATCTCCGGCGGTCTCCTACCCGCAACGATCATGGGTGCCCTGCCTGTCTATGCCCCTCGCCGCGATCTGGTCGGGACATTCAGCGGTTTCGTGATGCAAGGTTCCAATATCGGCCAGTGCTTCGGTCCGATGCTGCTTGCATCGATCGTCGGCATCTCCGGCTGGTCCGGGGCGCCCTATTATATCCTCGCCACTACGCTGCTCGGGTTCGCCCTCGCCCTTTGTCTCCGGCAAATGGAACAACGGATCGCCGCGCCGGCTGCTTAGCCGTATGGCGACTGACAGGCGCGGCGCGGGCCGCCATCGAAGGGCTGGTAGCTGTTGTCGTCGGGCCGATAGGAGCGATAGCGGCCGAAGCACCATTCCTCATGCACCCCTACCGGAGTAGCACTATCGGCTGCCTCAGGTTCCGCATAATCGGCCTCGATGCCGTAAGCCGGCTGATCATCATACGGGATTTCCTGCCGTTGAGGAGGCCGCCCGTCATCCCGTGACATTTGCCGATCGTCCGGCCCGGCCGCGACGTCCTCCGCGATAGGTGCGGCAGCTTGTGTCACCGTAGCTCCCGGCGC
Source organism: Neorhizobium alkalisoli (assembly GCF_002968635.1). Lineage (GTDB taxonomy): Bacteria > Pseudomonadota > Alphaproteobacteria > Rhizobiales > Rhizobiaceae > Neorhizobium > Neorhizobium alkalisoli. Next base: position 392,932 of record NZ_PVBN01000002.1, read on the forward strand.
CTTGCACTGACGTCGCGAACTTCCACCATAGGGCTGATAACTATTGTCCTCGACGCGGTAGGAGCGATAGCGGGCAAAACACCACTGAGCCTGAGCCGGAGTTACCAACGGAGATGGAGGGATGGTACCGCCGACATCTTGGGCAATGGGCATCGGATTGGTCATTTCGTCCGACGGCTTCGAACCGACTGAGGCAGTAACGGTGTTGTCGATCGCATCAGGCGTGGGCTCGCTCCCGCCAGTCGATGCCGCCACCGGTGTTGGAGCAGGTGCGGCCGTCGGGTCCGATGCGGCAACCGCCGGCAATCGTTCCAAATTCTGATCGGCCGTGTCCACCTGTTTCGGCTTGGTAGTCCAGAGGTCCGGTGTATCCATGTGAGCGAATTTATGCGGCTCTGGTTCGGCGATCACATTGGCGGTAATGATCACGCCGCTCAAGAAGACCAGCACCAGCAGCACAAGGCTTGCTAAGAAGAAAAGTATGGGCTTCATGGCAGCGCTCCCGTTATAGGTTTTACGCTCCAAATGCCGATCGAAGCCTCTCGGTTCCGCTTAAAAAGCGAATTGGACCAAGGTCTGAATCACGGATGTTTACACCGCGAAATCGTGCTCGACTGTAAATCCATGACCAGAAAGAATGGTGGGTGATGTAGGGCTCGAACCTACGACCCGCTGATTAAGAGTCAGCTGCTCTACCAACTGAGCTAATCACCCAAGAACCAACTGCGGCGAGGCGTCCTCGCCAGCGGTGTGAGGGCGTATAAAGGGGATCTTCCGGCTTGTCCAGCGCTCCTGCGAAAATTATTTGCCCGAGCAGTCAAAAAATCAATGCAGGCGAAAACCCGGCGGCGTCCAAGTCGGGCCGCATGGCTGCTCCTGGCCAAAGGGAAACCCTTTCAACGGCTTAGTATAGCCTGTGTCATAGACGAAAAATCGGTGTCGTCAGATATCCAGATTGCCTTCTGCAATCCGCACCGCCTGCCCGCCGATGCGGCCCCTTGCGATATCGGCGTCCTTCACGTCGATATGCAGATGAATGTAGGATGGTCTGCCCATCTCGATCCCCTGCTCCACCAGGATCGGATGGTGCCCGTCCGGAAGCGAATCGAAGTGGCGGATGGCGCCTGACAGAGCAGCGACCGCCGCGCCCGTTGCCGGATCTTCCGAAATACCCATATCCGGCGAGAACATTCGCGCGTGGAATTTCGCCTGATGGTGCACGCCGCCGCGGCAATAGACATAGGCGGAAGCCAGTCCACCCTCGACAAACGGGGCAGCTTTCTCCCACAGGACCGCGTCGAACTCGAGGTTTCGGACGACCCCGATATTGTGCAGCGGAATCATCACGAACGGCACGCCTGCACTCCAGATCGAGACGACGTGATTCTCGAAGCCGATATCCGTCTGCTTGACGCTCAGCGCATCGGCCAGACCCTGTCGATCGAGCGGCAAGCTGATCTGCTGAGACTTTCTGGGCATGTCGAACTCGGCAAATCCAACCTCCCCCGCGCGTAGACGCACCGCGCAGCGCACCGGTCCGACATTTTCCTCCAGCACGCAGACGAGATCCATCTCGACGCTACCTGTCCCGTAGTCACGTTCGGCAAGCGCGACCGCCGTACCGACCGTCGGATGCCCTGCGAAAGGCAGCTCCCTGCCGGGGGTAAAAATGCGTAGCCGTGCAGCATAGGCGGGATTTTCGGAGGGCTGCACAAAAACGGTTTCGGAAAGATTCATTTCCTTGGCGATAGCCTGCATGGCCTCATCTGCCAGACCGTCCGCGTCGAAAATCACTGCCAGCGGATTGCCGGAAAGCTTCTTATCGGTAAAGACGTCATAGATGCTGTAGCGACGCGCCAACGGCAACTCCCTCCATGAATCCGATTGCGCCAAACTGCCCGACCGGTTTGTCCGGCGCAACCCTATTCGGCATGGGTTTGCCTCTCTCGGAAATACCAGTCGAGAACCGGCAGCATTCCGACGTTGTAAGGATGGGCGGCATGGTCTGCCGACTGGATCGCCACTGGGCCGGCAATTTCCTTGTCCTCGGCGATCTGCATATGCCGCTCGATGCGGGCGATCATCTCATCCGCCGTCAGTTCAAAACGAAAAAGACGAAACAAGGTCACCGCCCGGTGAAAGTGAGCCACATAATATCCCGGGCTTACCGTCGCGTCCTGCAGGTCGATCCCCGTTTCCTCCAGCACCTCGCGCCGCATGTTGCGCTCCGGATCGCAGAAACCGTCTGCGACGTCCTCCGGCTCGAAGGAGCCACAGGCAAAATAGACCATGCCTGCATTGGCGGTATGCTCACCCATCCGGATTGCAATCAGGGCACCGTCAGACGACTCGAGAACCGGATAGGCGTAGATGTGAAGACCACCGTGCCGTTCCGGCTGCTTTCGCCACCAGAGAAAGGTGGAGAAGGGAATGACGTGCCCCTCGCTGAAAAGCCCGTCCTGCCCCAGGCCGATCCGCCGCTGAAGAACCATCCGCCCGTCGAACAGCGCCGGTTTGGCAGCAACCTCCTGCACCCAGTTTTCGGCAGCGGACTTCCGCTCTGCAATGTGGAAGGGATGATCGCCTGCGAGAACGCGCATCCGAACGCTCTTTACATGAAAGACCGTCTTCTCCGGCGGCCAGCCGGCAAAATCCTCGGAAAGTTCGGCGGTCATGCAAGCTCCAGCGTCATCACGACAGGACAGTGGTCGGAAGCCTTCGGCCGATCCCAGCCGACCCGCGGAAAGCGCTCCACCTCCTGGCCGGGAGGAAAAACCGTGCGATAGGGCTGGCCGCCTCTGACGATTTCGGGAATTGCATCCCGATTGCGCTCGGCAAGCGCTGGCGACAACCAGATGTAATCCAGCTGGCAAAGATGCTGCTCTTCCGGCCCGCGGGCATGGTAAAGCGTCCAGCGATCCATCACATCCCGTCGCTGCACGGGATTGAGAACAAAACCGTCATCCGTGAATACGTCGAGGGCGCTGACATCTTCCTGCCGCGGCTCGAAGCGGTAGCCCTCGCGCCGGGTGCCGGTCACCTGCACCTTCTCCTGGTAGTCGTTCATGTCGCCGCAGATGGCAAAGTCCCTGTCCGCGGTCCGGCCCGTGCCGAAACGGCGTTCGATGATCTGGCGCACCGCCCTCGCCTCGGCGACCCGGATCGCCATCGTGCCGGTCCGTCCATCGCCATTGTCGCGGGCGCTCATGGATTTGAAATGGACAACGTAGAGCGAAAACGGCTTTCCCCCGATCTTCAGATCCAGTTCCAGGCAGTCCCGCTTGAAGATCTTGTCATATGCCTGGTTGGTCAGGGCGAGTTCATCGTTGAAGAGGCCGAGATCCTGATAGGTCAGCATGGCGTGGCTGCGGACATCCACCACCTCGATCCTCTCGCCGGTCCGGGTATTCTCGCGCATCAGCACCGCCACATCGATGCCGCGGGAATCGTTGCCTTCGACAAGATACTTCTGGCGATAGCCATTGCCGACCATACGGTAGAGGTAGCCGTATTCGAAGGCCTCCAGCGCCGGCATGTTATCGACCTCCTGCAGGCAGAGGATATCGGCATCCGCTTCCGCAATGGCAAGCGCCGAAAGCTGGCGCGTATCGTCCGTCTCGGCAATCATGCGAGCCTGCTCAAGCTGCTGATAGATCGCCTTGTCCTGCACGTCGTAGAGCCTGAGGACGCGATCCTGGCGAAGCTGGTTGCGCCAACCGGAAAAATCAAAACGCGTCATCAGATTTTCGATATTGAAGGTGCCAAGTCGCAGCAACATACGGAAACCCTTGTTGCTTCGGCACCATAACTAGCACGCACCAGTCTGGCTACAATCTCCAGGCAGAGTTGATCACCACGGATAGCTGGTCGCCAACCTTCACCGGCTGACGGCTGAAGGCTCGCACAGCCTGTCCATCCGGCAGGGCCAGGCGCAAGGCGTAACGCTCACCTTCGAACAGAACGGAAAGCACCGTAGCCGGCAGGCCTTCCGGCGCCACCTCGACATCCTGCGGACGCACGAGCACATCCGCGGTCGGTCCGTTGCCGGATCTCGCCAGCATCGCCTGCAATGCGGCCCAATCCAGAAGGCGCTTGTCATCATGCGGTAATGGGAGCGAAAGGACCGTCCCTAGTCCGACCAGCCCGCCGACGAGGCGGCCCTCCGGCCGCGCATAGATCTCCTCCGGCGTCGCCACCTGCAGCAACCGTCCTTCCGACATGACAGCCACATCCGTCGCCAGCGCCATCGCTTCCGCCTGATCGTGGGTGACATAGATCATCGTCGCACCCGAGCGGGCATGGAACTCGCGAAAAGTCTCCTCCATCTCCTGGCGCAAGTGGCGGTCGAGATTGGCAAGCGGCTCGTCCAGCAGGACCACGTCGGGTTCCGTAACCAGGCAACGGGCAAGCGCGACGCGCTGGCGCTGCCCGCCGGAGAGATCGGCAGGACGGCGGTCGGCATAGCCTTCCAGCCGGACGGCGGCGAGCGCCTCCCTGACCTTGCGCTGCCGCTTTTCGCCGGAAACGCCGCGAACCTTGAGCGGATAGCCGACATTTTCGGCGACGCTCATATGCGGCCAGAGCGCGTAGGACTGGAAGACCATCGCCATGTTGCGGTGCTCGGGCGCCACCATGTCGCTTGCGTCCGCCAGCACCCGTTCGCCGAGCAGGATGGAACCGTCGGTCGGCTGCTCGAAACCGGCGATCATCCGCAGGACCGTCGTCTTGCCGCAGCCAGATGGCCCCAGAAGCGCCAGAAAGCCGCCTTCTCTTACGGTCAGCGACACGTCGTTGACTGCGGGTCTGCCACCCGTCTCGAACGATTTTGAGAGGCGGTTGAGGATCAGCTTCGCCACGGCACCACACCTTTCGGCAATCGTTTCGCCATCAGCTCCAGCGCTAGCATCATCGCGACCACCATAATCACGACGAGCACGGAAAGCGCCGACGCGAGATTGAAACTGCCGCTGTCGTCGAGATTGTAGATCGCCACACCGAGCGTCTGCGTACCCGCCGACCAGAGAAGCGCAGAGATGGTCAGTTCATTGCAGGCGATCAGAAAGACGAGGATCACCGAGGCACCCGCCGCCGGCGCCACCAGCGGCACGAGGATGTCTCTAAGCCGGCGGCTGAAGCCAGCACCCGCAAGCCTTGCCGCCTCCTCGAGCGATGGATCGACCTGACGAAAGGCGCTGACGACGGGCTTGAGGCTGACAGCGAAGAAGCTCGAAAAATACGCGATCAGAATGATCCAGATCGTGCCGTAGATGGAGACGCCGATAACAGGGATGGGGGCCGCGAAAAGCAGGATGAAGGCGACCGCGAGCACAATGCCGGGCAGCGCATACGGAATTTCCGCCAGTGCCGAAATGACGCGGGTAAAGCGGCTTTTTCCCCGCACCAGAAAGTAACCGGTGAGCACTGTCACCACCAGGAGACCGAAGGCCGTCGCAAGCGAGAGACCGATCGAATTGGTGAAGGCGGTGCGCGTCACCGCCTGCCGGAAGAGGATTTCCCGATAAGCGTGGAGCGTAGCGGTCGAAGTGTTCAGCGGCACGCCGTAGGCGGGCGCCAGCGAACTGGCGATAAGGGCGGTCAGCGGCATGAAGAGGATCACGAAGATCGTCAGCCAGAGCCCCAGTTCCGCCGGCCAGCGCCAGCTGCCCAGCCGGAAGACCGCGACCTGCCCGGAGAGGCCGATGACGCGATAGTCACGTCCCCGCAGCACCCTCTCCTCAACCGCAAGCCCCACGATCGAGAGAATGCCTATGAGCGCGGAAAGAAGGGAAACGTCTCCGAACGTGCCGGGGCCGAAACTTGCGAATTTCGAATAGATCAAAGTCGGAAGCGTATAGATCGAGGCCGGAATGCCGAGGATCGCCGGAATGCCGAAATTGCCGACGCAGGACACGAAGGCGATCGCCGCGCCGGCCGTGAAGCCCGGTAGCGACAGCGGCAGGATCACGTCCTTCAACACCTGCCAGGACGATGCTCCGGCAAGCCTCGCGGCCTCCACCCCATCACGCGGCAAGGCGAGCAAGCCTGCTCTCAGCGAGAGATAAACAAGCGGGGCATTCTGCACACCATAAAGCAGCGCGATCCCGCCGATCGAATAAAGTGGCTGTGGCGAGCCGAGCGGCGGCGCCATACCGATCGCCTTGAGGAGGGTACTGGAAGGCCCCGTCATGCCGATCCACGAGAGCGCCGTTACCTGCGGCGGGATCATCGTCGGCAGCATGAAAAGAAAACCGAGCGCAGTCTTGCCCCGGATGTCGAACAGCGTCAGCAACAGCGCGAATCCGCCCCCCAGCACCACCGCTGCTATCATGCCGAAGAACGAGGTGGTGAGCGTATTGTAGACCGCCTGCCAGAGCCCCGGATCGCCGAGCATCTGGCGCGCTCCGCCACCCGTTGCGGAAGCGATGCCGGTCACGGCAAGCCGCCCGAGCGGCAGCGCGCTGAGGAAGAAGATCACTGTTATGACAAAAGGAAACAGCCAGCGTGGCTGGCTGTTTCCTCGATGTGAGGCTCGCGTCATGAGGCGCTTATATCAGCCTTTGATGCCGAAGATATCCGAGAAGGTCTTGACGTCTTTCTCCGAGTTCTTGAGCGCTTCGGATGCCTTGATCGGCAGAACCTTGATCTGATCGCGAGGCGGGTAACCGGCCGGCAGATCGACACCCTTGCGGGCCGGAATGTAGCCAAGCTTTGCCGCGACCTTCTGGCCGTTCTCGGACAGAAGATAGTCGATGAACTTCTTGGCAGCGTCCGCATGTTTGGTGGAAGCAAGGATTGCAGCCGGTTCGGTGACGGCGGACACGCCTTCCTTCGGGAAGACGAACTCGACCGGCGCGCCCTTGGCCTTTTCACGGATCGGCAGATAATCGACGACCACACCGTAGGCCTTCTCGCCGGAGGCGACGGACTTCAGGACCGCGCCGTTGCCGCCGGCAGCGATCGCGCCATTCGCCTTGAGCTGCGTGTAATAGTCCCAGCCGAGACCCTGAACGCCGGCAAGCGTCTGGGCGTGAATCAAGGCGGCACCGGACGCAAGCGGGCTTGGCATGGCGATCAGGCCCTTGGCTTCGCTTTGCGAGATCGGCCCAGCTCGTCGGCTTCATCGCCGCCTGGGTGTTGTACATGATGCCGGTGGTGATCAGCTTGGTGGAGTGGTAATAGCCGTCGGCGTCGTAGAGGCTCGTATCGAAATTGGCGGCTTCCGGCGACTTATAGGCCAACAGCTGGCCGGCCTGCTTCATCCGCTCGAGGGTAACGGTGTCGGCGATCAGCAGAACGTCGGCTGCCGGGTTGCCGGCCTGAATCTCGGCATTCAGCTTGGCCATGATCTGCGGCGTTCCATCGCGCACCCACTGCACGTCGAGCCCCGGATTGGCAGCCTTGAAGCCATCGACGGTCGCCTGGGCGTCCTCGTTCGGCTGGCTTGTATAAACCACGAGATCGGCGGCCTCGGCAGCACCGGCAAGCATGCCGAAAGCCACGAGGGCCGTGAAAGCGGAGAGAAGGTTTTTCATCGGGGGCGTCCCTGTTCGAAGATAAGCGGCGGACGATAAGCATTCCTGATTGACAGCCATGTGACAGCTTCCGAGAAACTTCAAGCTTTTACCACGCCATCCTCCAATTCCGCCACGACCGCGGAAATTTACTTTATCAATACTTTTCTGTGGCGAGCCCTCATACTAAGGCGGCCCGCAATTGTATTCATTTGCAAATCCTGCCATGCCCTGCATGGGGTAATATTGCGGGGGCACAAGATGAAAAGTCGCGAGCACTGGGGCGCACGGCTGCGCTATGAGTTCGACAAGAGCATGGCCGGAGGCGCGATTGCGCTGATTGGCTGGCTGGCGCTGATTTCGTTGATCGTCATCATCCTGGCCGGTCTTTTCCTCTCGCTAACGGGCATCGCGCCGGAAGGCGGAGAGCCGATGGGTTTCATCGAGGGTGCATGGGAATCGCTAATGCGCACCTTCGACGCAGGCACGATGGGCGCCGATCAGGGTTGGAACTTCCGCCTCATCATGCTGCTGGTGACGCTCGCCGGGATCTTCGTCTTTTCCGCACTTATCGGCGTCATCAGTTCCGGTCTTGAGGAAAAGCTCGACGAGCTGCGCAAGGGGCGCTCCCGCGTTCTAGAGACCGAGCATACGATCATCCTCAACTGGTCACCATCCATTTTTGACGTCATCTCCGAGCTGATCATCGCCAACCAGAGCCGCCGCAATCCGCGTATCGTCATCATGGCGAACAAGGACAAGGTGGAGATGGAGGACGAGATCGCCGCCAAGGTCGCCGACCGCAAGAACACCAAGATCATCTGCCGTAGCGGCGATCCGACCGATCTCTACGATCTCAGTATCGTCAATCCGCAGACATCCCGTTCGATCATCGTGCTGTCCCCGGATGGTGACGATGCCGACTCCCAGGTCATCAAGACTGTTCTTGCCTTGGTGAACGATCCGAACCGCCGCCCGCAAAAATACATGATCGCCGCCGAAATCCGCGATGCCGACAACGCGGAAGTCGCCCGTATCGTCGGCGGCGGAGAAATGCAGCTGGTCCTTGCCGACGACCTTATCGCCCGCATTGTCGTCCATACCAGCCGCCAGGCCGGCTTGAGTGCCGTCTATTCCGAGCTCCTCGATTTCGACGGCTGCGAAATCTACACGCTGGACCAGCCGGATATCGTCGGCAAATCCTTCGGCAATGCCGTGCTCGCCTACGACAACAGCACCCTGATCGGTCTTTGCGACACGGACGGGGCGATCCATCTCAACCCCAACCCGAACCGGGTGATCGCGCCCGGCGAACGCGCCGTGATTATTTCGGAGGATGACGCCTCGATCAAGACCTGGACCGGCGACATGGGAATCGACAAGAATGCCATCCGTCCGATCATCAAACGCGGCAAGACGGCGGAACGCACCCTTATCCTCGGCTGGAACCGCCGCGGACCGATCATTGCGACCGAGCTTGCCCGTTACGTCGCGCCTGCCTCGCAGCTGACGATCGCGGCGGATACGCCGGAATTCGAAAGCGAGGTCGCCGCCCTGAGACTCGATCCGGCCCTCCTGACCGTCCAGCCCCGGGTGATCGACACCAGCAGCCGCCGCGCGCTGGACGACCTCGATATCCCGTCGTTCGATCATGTCCTGGTGCTCGGATACAGTGACGACATGACCGCCCAATCAGCCGATACGCGCACGCTGATTACACTCCTGCAGCTGCGCAAGATCGGTGAAAAAGCCGAAAAGCATATCAGCGTCGTCAGCGAGATGATCGACGTGCGCAACCGGGAACTTGCCGAAGTAACCCGTGCGGAAGATTTCGTCGTCAGCAACAAGCTGGTCAGCCTCATGCTCGCCCAAGCCTCGGAAAACGAATCCATGGCGGCAATCTTCGACGAGCTTCTGGATGAGGCCGGATCGGAGATCTACATGCGGCCGATGAGCGACTATATCGATATCTCGAAGCCGGTGAACTTCTTCACGGTGGGGCTCGCCGCCCTGCGGCGGGGAGAAGTCGCGCTCGGCTATCGCCGCCAGCGGGCGGATGATCCGGATATCCGCAATCTCGGTGGCGTCGTCGTCAACCCGAACCGATCGGCGAAGGTCGCCTATACGGACGGCGACATGCTCATCGTGCTTGCCGCCGACTAATCGGGCAGCGCAGCGATAAGCGAGCCGCCAATAAAAAAAGCCTGCCGTTTTGCGGCAGGCTTTTTGTCGGAGAAGGCTGGAGAGTTCAGGCCGCCGCCCGGATTGCGTTGGAGATCAGGCGGCCGAGCCGCTTGATACCTTCGTCGATCATCGCCTCGTCGGCGCAGGAGAAGCTCATGCGCAGCGTGTTGGCATTGCTGCCGTCCGCGTAGAATGCCTTGCCCGGAACGAAGGCGACCTTTTCCGTGGCAATCGATTTCGCCAGAAGCTCGGCACCGTCCATGCCTTCCGGCAACGTAACCCACACGAACATGCCGCCTTCGGGACGGGTCCAGGTGGCGTTCTTCGGCATGTATTTATCGAGTGCCGCCAGCATCGCATCGCGACGCTTGCTGTAGACGGCCCTGATCTTTGCAACCTGGGCGTCGAAACCGCGCGAGGCGACGTGCTCGATAGCGATCTGATTGATCGTCGAGGAATGGAGGTCCGCCGCTTGCTTCATCAGAACCAGCTTGCGGATGACCGGCATCGCCGCGACCACGAAACCGACACGCAGGCCCGGCGCCAATGTCTTCGAGAAACTGCCGCTGTAGATCGTTCGGGTATTTTCGATGCCGCCCTTCCGGGCGATATCGAGCGCCATGATCGGAGGGATGGCCTGCCCGTCATAACGCAGATGCTGGTAGGCGGCATCCTCGAGGATCGCGATATCGAGTTCGTCGGCGAGCGCAAGCAGCTTTTCTCGACCGGTCAGGTCGATCGTCTCGCCGGTGGGATTGGAAAAATCGGCCGAAAGATAGGCGAACTTAACGCTGCCTCCTGCCTTCGCCGCGGTGTCGCGATAGGCATCCGGCGTGCGATTGCCGTTCAACGACAGCTGGTCGTAGTTCGGCTCATAGGCGTTGAAGGCGGAAAGCGCACCGAGATAGGTCGGCCAGGTGACGAGGGCCGTATCCTTGGGCGACAGGAAGAGCTTGCCGAGATAGTCGAGCGCCTGCTGCGAACCCGACGTGATGAAGACGTTGTCGGGAGTACAATCGATGCCGATCTTGGCGACGTCCCGGGCGATCCATTCGCGCAGCGGCTTGTAGCCCTCGCTGACCGAATATTGCAGCGCCGACCCGACCTGCGCACTTGAGAAAATGTCCGAATAGGCATCCTTGAAGGCCACATCCGGAAACAGCGCCGGATCCGGAATGCCGCCCGCAAACGAGATGATGTCGGGTTGGTCGAGCAGCTTCAGCAGTTCGCGGATTTCCGAAGCGCGCATACGGCCAGAGCGTGTGGCGAAGATATGTTCCCAATCAAGCACGGAATGTTTCCTCTTATTTCAACTTTCTATGTCCGATCTTTACACAAAGATCGATAGGTCAGCAATACTGACCTATCGGGTTTTTCCCGGTTTTCTCTTGTTTAGCATTCACCGAACGCGCTTGCCAGAAGAGGCAAGAAAAGAGACGTTCCGACGGTCGGACTCACCAGGATCCAGACAGCTCTAGAGGAGGGAAAACATGCTCAAGAACATCGATCCGGCGTTGAACGCCGATGTGCTTCACGCCCTGCGTTCGATGGGACACGCAGACACCTTGGCGCTCGTCGACACGAACTTCCCGGCCGATGCGATCGCCCGGCAGACGACGCTCGGCAAGCTGCTCAGGATGGACAATATAGCCGCCGCCCGGGCGATGCAGGCGATCCTCTCCGTTCTTCCGCTCGATACGCCGCTACAGCCATCCGTCGGCCGAATGGAAGTCATGGGCGCTCCCGGCGAGATCCCGCAAACTCAGCAGGAAGTCCAGGCTGAAATCGACGCGGTCGAAGGCAAATCAACACCCATGTACGGCATCGAGCGCTTCGCCTTCTACGAACAGGCAAAGAAGACCTATTGCGTCATCGCCACCGGCGAAACCCGCTTCTACGGCTGCTTCCTCCTGACGAAGGGCGTGGTGCCGCCTGCGGGCTGAAAAAAGGAAACGCCACGCATCGATCGCGATGCGTGGCGCAGCCTGAAAGCTGGGAAGCTTAGTTGACGGTCTTGTCGACCAGCTTGTTCTTGCCGATCCAGGGCATCATGCCGCGCAGCTTGGCGCCGACTTCCTCGATCTGGTGGCTGTCGTTGTTGCGGCGGATACCCTTGAAGCGGGCCATGCCGGAACGGTACTCCTGCATCCACTCCGAGGTGAACTTGCCGGTCTGGATGTCCTTCAGGACGCGCTTCATCTCGGCCTTGGTTTCTTCCGTGATGATGCGCGGGCCGGTGACGTATTCGCCCCACTCGGCCGTGTTGGAGATCGAGTAGTTCATGTTGGCGATGCCGCCTTCATAGATCAGGTCGACGATCAGCTTCACTTCGTGCAGGCACTCGAAATAGGCCATTTCCGGTGCGTAGCCGGCTTCCACCAGCGTTTCGAAACCGGCGCGGATCAGTTCGACGAGACCGCCGCAGAGAACGACCTGTTCGCCGAAGAGGTCGGTTTCGCACTCTTCCTTGAAATTGGTCTCGATGATGCCCGAACGGCCGCCGCCGACGCCGCAGGCGTAGGAGAGAGCAAGTTCAAGCGCATTGCCGGAAGCGTTCTGGTGAACGGCAACGAGGCACGGCACGCCGCCGCCCTTCTGGTATTCGCCGCGAACCGTGTGGCCGGGGCCCTTCGGCGCAATCATGACGACATCGACCGAAGCCTTCGGCTCGATCAGGCCGAAGTGGACGTTGAGGCCGTGGGCGAAGGCGATTGCCGCGCCGTCACGGATGTTCGGTGCGATTTCCGCCTTGTAGATGTCGGCCTGCAGCTCGTCAGGCGTCGCCATCATCAACAGGTCGCCCCACTTGGCCGCTTCGGCAACGGTCATCACCTTGAAGCCGTCGGCTTCAGCCTTCTTGATCGTGGCAGAACCGGCCTTCAGAGCGATGACAACGTTCTTGGAGCCGGAATCCTTGAGGTTCAGCGCGTGGGCGCGACCCTGGGAGCCGTAGCCAACGATGACGACATTCTTCGCCTTGATGAGATTGAGATCGGCATCACGATCGTAATAAACGCGCATTGTATGTTCCTTCCCTATGCGTGTGGGTTTGTTGATGAGTGTCATCGTCCCGCGGAAATGCCGAGCATTTCCGCCGATTGTTTTTGCGTACCGTGAAGCGTCAGGAAGGCTTCCACAGCCTTCTGCGCCTGGCGCGCATTGTCCTTGAGGCCCGGCTCGCCGAGCAGCATGCGTACATGCAGGTCGGAAACGATCAGTCCATAAAGCGTGTGATAGGCGCTGTCCGCGTTGTCGAAACGCAAGAGCCCTGCCCGCTTGCCCTGCTCGATAAGCGCTATTGCACGACGGTCGATCTGGCGGCGGCCATGTTCGATCAGGAGCTTGCCGAGCTTGGAGCCCTCGCGGCTCGCCTCCGCCTTGTTGATCTGGCCGATCGCCAGCCGGTTGAGCGCCAGCGACACGTCGCCGGCCAGCACTTCCAGCAGGTCGCGCGCAAAAAGCTCCAGATGTTCGCGCAAAAGGTCCGCCGTCAGGCGTTCGCCGGACCGCTCGTATGTGCGAACCTTGCTTGCCTGATGGGCGATCATCGCCGCCAGCAGCCCTTCACGGTCTCCAAACCACTTGTAAAGGCTTTCCTTCGAGCAGTTGGCGGCACGCGCCAGCCCCGAGGTCGTCAGCGCCTTCTCCCCGCCCTCCACGAGCAGCCGAAGCGCCTGTTCCAGAACGGCGTTCTGGCGCGGCGTAAACTCGGGCATGTCGGCGGTATCGGCTCTCACGGGTACATTCCTTTCAGTACCGTACGGTACGGTTCTGCCTATAAAGCATCCGGCGCGATCGTCAAGCCCGTTCTGTTGTCGACGGCTGGTGATCAAGGACTTAGGCCAGATGTTCTCCAGCGCGAAGCGATCGCCCGAATGATCGGGGGATCACTCGCTCAAGCAGCTCGAGCTCGCCCAGTGCGGCAACGACAAAGCGCTGATCCCCCGGCTGTTCCCGGTTTCGGCCTCGTTACTCCGCGACAGCCAGGATCGCACCCACGTCACGCAATGGCGATACACCGTAGAGCCGGCTGTACTCGCGGCTGAACTGCGACGGGCTCTGGTAGCCAACCCGGTGGCCGGCGCTGCCGACGTCGAGCCCCTCCAGCAGCATCAACCGCCGCGCTTCGTGCAGGCGCAGCTTCTTCTGGAACTGCACCGGCGTCATCGCTGTCACCGACTTGAAATGGTGGTGCAGTGAAGACGGGCTCATGCCCACATGGTCCGCCAGGTCCTCGATCCGCAGCGTGCGGTGGAAGTTGGCGCGCAGCCAGGCGACGGCGCGGGCGATCCGGTTGCTGCGGCTTTCGGACGTTGCGATATGCAGGAGCCGCCCGCCATCCGGCCCGGAGAGGACGCGATAGAGGATTTCCTGCTCAATCAGCGGCGCCATCGCCGCAATATCGGCGGGCCGGTCAAGCAGGCGAAGCAACCTTGTCACGGCATCGAGCAACTCTGGCGACGCGACATTGGAAACGATGCCGCGCATCGCATCGGTATCGGCGCTCGGCCGCGGAACGTCGATCCGCTCCAGCAGGGCGGAAAGCCCGTCAGGATCGATTGCGAGGGCGAAACATAAGTGCGGCACCTCCGGGCTTGCGACCGTGACGCGCGATGTCACCGGCAGTTCTATCGAGGTGAGAAGACAATCGCCCACGCCATATGCGATTGTCTCGTCCCCGAGCTTCACGCTCTTGGTGCCTTGCAGAACCAGACAGATGCAGGGCCGGTAATCCATATAGAGCGGCGCGGTCGGGACCGACCGCCGGCCGAGCACGAGGTTTCCGATAGCCGTAAACACTTCCCCATCTTTTTGAACGTGCCGCGCGGCAATCGATGCGGCCTCGTGATAGGGATTGAAGGGCAGTGTCATGGAGCCTCCGGAATGAGCAGGTGACTGCTTTTCCTATGCCGACTTGTTCTCGAAACCAACAGGCGGGCGATCACTTTTGCAGGATCGTGCAAAAAGCTCGCAGGATCGCTCTAACGCTGTTGCGAGGTCCGGAGGCATAGTCCGCGCGTCCAATTCCCTCCCAACTCCAACAGATGAATGGAGCTCCCATGGCTATTGCAAAAGGCTATGCCGCGACCGACGCGTCAAAACCATTGACGCCTTTCACCTTCGAGCGCCGCGAACCCAATGACGATGACGTCGTCATCTCGGTGCAGTATTGCGGTGTCTGCCATTCGGACATCCACCAGGCCCGGAACGAATGGGGCAACTCGCGCTTCCCGATGGTGCCGGGCCATGAAGTGGCCGGCGTCGTTTCGGCCGTCGGCTCCGAGGTCACCAAGTTCAAGGTCGGCGACCGTGTCGGCGTCGGCTGCTTCGTGAATTCCTGCATCGGCTGCGCGACCCGCGATCTCGACTACGAACATTTCCTGCCGGGACTCACCCAGACCTATAACGACGTCGAGGCCGACGGCAAGACGCCGACCTATGGCGGCTATTCGGATTCCATCGTCGTCAAGGAAGGTTATGTCCTCTCCTTCCCGGACAATATCCCGCTCGACGCCGGCGCCCCGCTGCTTTGTGCCGGTATCACGCTCTACTCGCCGCTGCGCCACTGGAAGGCCGGTCCCGGCATGAAGGTCGCGATCGTCGGCATGGGTGGCCTCGGCCACATGGGCGTCAAGCTCGGTGCGGCCATGGGCGCCGATATCACCGTGCTCAGCCAGACGCTGTCGAAAAAGGAAGACGGCATGAGGCTCGGCGCCAAGGACTATTACGCCACCAGCGACGCCGAGACCTTTACCAAGCTCGCCGGCACGTTCGACCTGATCATCTGCACCGTCGGTACGGCGATCGACTGGAATGCCTATCTCGGCCTCCTGAAGTTCGACGGCTCGATGGTGCTGGTCGGCGTCCCCGAACATGCGGTCCCGGTCCATGCCTTCTCGGTCATCGGCGGCCGCAAGAGCCTTTCGGGCTCGATGATCGGCTCCATCAAGGAAACCCAGGAAATGCTGGATTTCTGCGGCGAGCACGGCATCACGTCCGAGATCGAGAAGATCAATATCCAGGATATCAACGAAGCCTACGAACGCGTCATCAAGAGCGACGTGCGCTACCGCTTCGTCATCGACATCGCCTCGCTGGCGGCTTGAAACCGGAAACATCGAACATAAAGGGCGGTCCCCGGACCGCCCTTTTTGCTATGCCAACCATTGCTCGCCCGCTGATCTGCAGGCGCTCGCTGTTTACACGGCTCCCTGATCGCTCCCGCTGGCTGGCCGACCGTTCTTGTTATTTCGGCAGCTTGTCGTCGACGCCTTCGACATAGAAGTTCATGCCGAGCAACGTGCCGTCGTCGGCCTTCTCGCCCGCCTTGAGCCAGGGAGAACCATCCTGCTTGTTGATCGGGCCGGTGAACGGATGCAGTTCGCCCGACTTGATCTTGGCTTCGGTCTCTTCGGCCATCGCCTTCACGTCATCAGGCATATTCGTGTAGGGCGCCATGGTCAGGATGCCGTCCTTGAGACCATCCCAAATCTGTTCCGACTTCCAAGTGCCGTCAAGCAGCGCCTGGGCGCGCTTGATGTAATAGGCACCCCAGGTGTCGACAATCGCCGTAAGCTGCGTCTTCGGGCCTGCCGCGATCATGTCGGAGGCCTGTCCGAAAGCCAGAATACCGCGTTCGGCAGCAACCTGCATCGGAGCGGTCGTGTCGGTGTGCTGCGTGAGGATATCAACGCCCTGGTCGATGAGCGCCTTGGCGGCGTCTGCCTCCTTGCCCGGGTCGAACCAGGTATTGGCCCATACGACCTTCAGCTTGAAGTCCGGATTGATCGACTTTGCACCGAGTTCGAAGGCGTTGATGCCCATAACCACTTCCGGAATCGGGAAGGAGGCGATGTAGCCGGCCAGACCCTTCTTCGACATTTTCGCAGCGATCTGACCCTGAATATAGCGGCCTTCGTAGAAGCGCGAATTGTACGTGGCAAGGTTAGGAGCCGCTTTGAAGCCCGTAGCGTGTTCGAATTTCACGTTGGGGAATTTCTGGGCGACCTTCACAGTCGCATCCATGAAGCCAAAGGAGGTGGTGAAGACAAGATCACAGCCGGAACGAGCCATGCGTTCGATTGCGCGCTCGGCATCCGGACCTTCCGGAACATTCTCGAGGAAGGGAGTTTCGACCTTGCTGCCGAGCGCTTTGTCCAGTTGCTGGCGGCCGACGTCATGCGCCTGCGTCCAGCCGCCGTCCGTGCGCGAGCCGACGTAAATGAAACAGACCTTTTTCTTCTCCTGGGCCTGAGCGCCGGTCGACAAGCCGCCGAGAAGGGCGGCCGAAGCGGCAAGGGCGATAATCAGTTTCTTCATTTCCTAACCTCTATTGGCTTAAAGACGGATGTTGTTCCACCGCGGTCACCGGTCGGGGACAAAGGGTTTCCCCAACGATGCCGGCGTATTGATGAGCGTCGTGCGACGATTATGCGAGATGATGATCAGCACGACAATAGTAGCCGCGTACGGAAGCGCGGACAGGAATTGTGAGGGTATACCGATCCCGAAGGCCTGCGCATGCAGTTGACCGATGGTGACGGCCCCGAAGAGATAGCCGCCTGCGAGTACGCGCCAGGGGCGCCAGGAGGCAAAGACGACGAGTGCCAACGCGATCCAGCCGCGGCCCGCCGACATGTTTTCCACCCACTGTGGCGTGTAGACAAGGGAAAGCTGCGCGCCCGCAAGCCCGGCGCATGCACCGCCGAACATGACGGCCAGATATCGGGTTCGGATGACATTGATGCCCAGCGCATGGGCGGAGGCGTGGTTGTCTCCGATCGCCCGCATTTTGAGGCCCGCGCGGCTTTTGAACAGGAACCAGTTGATACCGATCACCAGGGCCATCGAGAGGTAGAAAGTCAGGTCCTGCCTGAACAGCACGCGGCCAAAAAACGGGATGTCTGAAAGCAGCGGAAAGACAATCGGCTGCAACTTGATGCCGGGCTGACCGACGAAGGCCTCCCCGAGTTGACCGGACAGACCGAGCCCGAGAATCGTCAGCGCAAGGCCGGTCGCCACCTGATTGGCGACAAGGGTCAGCGTCAGGAAACCGAAGAGCAGCGAGAACGCTCCGCCGCCCAAAATGCCGGCGAGGATGCCAATATAGGGCGAGCCGGTCATCTGCGTCGCTGCGAAGGCGCAGACCGCCCCCATGATCATCATGCCTTCGACACCGAGATTGAGAACCCCGGCGCGCTCGGTGACCAGTTCCCCGAGTGCGGCAATGACGAGCGGTGTCGACGCGGTGATGACGGTGAGAAGGATTGCCTCAAACATCAGCTTCTCACCTCGGCAGCCTTTGCTCCCGCAACGACCAAGCGGATCTTGTAATGGATCAGCGTGTCGCAAGAGAGCACGAAGAAGAGCAGCAGCCCCTGGAAGACACGGCTCACTTTGTCCGATATGCCAATGGAAAGCTGAGCCGCTTCTCCGCCGAGATAGGTCAGCGCCAAGACCAGACCCGAAGCGACGATCCCGAGCGGATTAAGTCTCCCCAGGAAGGCGACGATGATGGCGGTAAAGCCGTAGCCGGGTGAAATCGACGGCTGCAGGTGGCCGATCGAGCCCGATACTTCGGAAATCCCGGCAAGTCCCGCCAAGGCGCCGGAAAGCAGCATCGAGAACCATACCATCCGGCGGGCCGAAAAGCCTGCAAAGCGCCCTGCCCGCTCCGACTGTCCGAGGACCGAAACTTGAAACCCCTTGAGCATGAACCGCATCATGAACCAGAGGGCGACCGCCGCAACCAGCGCAAAGATAAAGCCCCAATGGGCACGGCCGGACGAAAGAACCTCCGGCAGGACCGCTTCGATCTGGAAGCTCTTGGTCTGTGGGAAATTGTAGCCCTGCGGGTCGCGCCAGGGACCCCGCGTCAACCAGTCAAGGTAAAGCTGCGCGATGTAGACCAGCATCAGACTGGTCAGGATCTCGTTGGTGTTGAAGCGCGTCTTCAGCAGCGCCGGGATCGCCGCATAGAGCGCGCCGCCGGCCATGCCCATCAGCAGCATCAGCGGCAGGATCATCGGCGAATGCCATTCGGGATTCATCACCGGCAGGATCGAGCCGGTAATCGCTCCGATGGTAAACTGACCTTCCGCGCCGATATTCCAGTTGTTGGACCGGTAGCAGATCGCCAGACCCACGGCGATCAGGATGAGGGGGGCGGCCTTGACCGCCAGTTCATGCAGCGACCAGACTTCGAGCAGCGGCTCGATGAAGAAGCTATAGAGAGCGCCAAGCGGACTTTTGCCGAGCAGCCAGAACATCACAACGCCGAAGACGAGCGTCAGCGCCAGGGCGAGCAGCGGCGAGAAAATGGAAAACAGCGTCGAGACCCGGGCGCGCTTCTCGAGTTCAATGTGCATGCGCCGCCTCCGGGATCAAATGGCTCTCGTGAATGCCGCCCATCATCAGGCCGATGCGCTCGAGCGTCAGCGTGCCTGCTGGATGCGGATCGGAAAGCTTACCCTCCGAGATGACGGCGATATTGGTCGCCACCTCGAAAATCTCGTCCAGGTCCTGGCTGATGACGACAACCGCCGAACCAGCTTTGGCGAGGTCGATCAATGCCTGACGGATGCGGCTCGCCGCGCCTGCGTCGACGCCCCAGGTCGGCTGGTTGACGACGAGCACCGCCGGCTGGCGATCGAGCTCCCGTCCGACGATGAATTTCTGCAGATTGCCGCCGGAGAGCGAACCAGCCTGCGGATCCTCGCCGCTTTTCCTCACGTCCATGGCTTCGCAGATGCGGCGCGTGGCGGAGCGAATCGCATCCTGGCGGATGATCGAGGCGAAGCCGCCCGAAAGAAATGCCTTTTTGTCCGACTGGCTGCGGGCGAGCAGAAGATTATCCGACAGCGGCAGTGCCGAAACCGCCGCATGTCCGTGGCGCTCCTCCGGCACGAATCCGGCGCCGAGCAGACGGCGACCGTTGATGCCCGTGCGGCCGACAGCCTTGCCGCGAATGCGGATCGCCTCGTCGTCCGTGACCGGATATTCTCCCGACAGCGTATCGAAGAGTTCGCCCTGCCCGTTGCCCGCCACTCCAGCAATCGCGAGCACTTCGCCAGCGCGCACTTTCAGGGAAATGTTCTTGAGAGACACGGCAAACGGCGTTCGCGCCGGCACCGAAAGATCGGTAACCTCGATACCAATATCGCCGAGTGCGCTGGCGCTGTCCCGATGGACCTGCGCGACGTCGGAACCCACCATCATACGGGCAAGCGAGGCGGGCGTCTCCCGTTTCGGATCGCAGGCACCGGTTACCTTGCCGTGACGCAACACGGTCGCGCGATCGCAGATCCGGCGGACCTCCTCCAGTCGATGGCTGATATAAAGAACCGAGCGTCCCTCCGCCTTGAGCTTGAAGAGCGTCTCGAACAGGCGATCAGCCTCCTGCGGCGTGAGCACCGACGTCGGTTCGTCGAGAATAATCAGCCTCGGATTTTGCAGCAGCGCGCGAACGATCTCGATCCGCTGGCGTTCCCCGACGGAAAGATCCGCCACATGCGCTTTGGGATCCAGAGGCAAGCCATAGGCCTTGGAAAGGGCCGCTGCTTCATCGGAGATTTTTGACAGGGAAATCTTCGGGTCCAGCGACAAGGCAATGTTTTCCGCGACCGTCAGGGCTTCGAACAATGAAAAGTGCTGAAAGACCATGCCGACGCCGAGACGCCGCGCCTCGCCGGGCGAATTGATCGTAACCGGCGCGCCTTCCCACAAGATCTGGCCGGCGCTTGGCTGGAGCACGCCGAAAAGCATCTTCACCAGCGTCGATTTGCCGGCACCATTCTCGCCGAGAAGCGCATGGATCTCGCCCGCCGCGATATCGAGATCGATCGCATTGCAGGCCGCAAAGCTGCCGAAAAGTTTGGTCAAACCTCGCACCGACAAAAGCGGTACTGCTGCCGGACCCTCGGATAACGTCACTGAACCCCCTGTTCGCTGCCGGCCGCCTTCTGCGAGGCGTTTTCAACGATGGCAGCGCCTTGTTTTAATACGCCAGCCGGGCTGAAACTTCGTGCCGGCCGATCATATTGATACCGTTTTTGTTGCTTCGCACAACATGAAACAGCCGACGCTGAAGTAACCTCAACTCATTTTCCAAGGTTTGGAAAAAGCTGCAGCACACCGCCAATGCAATAGAGGTAGATGCCGCTGAGGACCACGCCCCAGACTACCCAGTCCGGCGAGTTGAAATGCAGGAGCAGAGAATAGCCTCCCAGCGCGCACCAGAGCAGGCAGACAGCGAGGTTGAGTGCCCGCAGGCGCTTCACTCGAACGGGGTGGAGAAAATTGATCGGGAAGAAGGTGAGGACGACGGAAACCGACACCACGATCAGCGCGGTCATGGCGCTGGCGTCGATGACGAAGAGCGTGAAGATCACCATGTTCCAGACGACGGGAAAGCCTGAAAAGAAGTATTCGTCCGTCTTCATACCCATGTCCGCGTAGTAGACGGCGCTGGACACGACGATCGCACCAGCGGCGAAAAACGACCAGGGTTCGCCGATCATGCCGCTCTGATAGAGGGCAAAGGCCGGCAACAGGACATAGGTCACGTAGTCGATGATATTGTCCAAAGTGTCGCCGGACCAGTTCGGAAGAACTTCCTTGACCTTGACCTTGCGCGCGATCGGCCCGTCGATACCGTCGACGAGAAGCGCCAGACCCAACCACCAGAACATGTCGACGAAACGATGCTCGGCTGCTGCGACGACGCCGAGAAATGCAAGAAACGAACCCGACGCGGTCAGCAAATGAACCGAAAAGGCGCGGATCTCCGCATAGGGAACTTTTCGGTAATTGAATATTCGTCTGATCACACGTAAGTCCCGCATTGCCTTGGTTCGGCAGATATGCGGCGAATTGGCACGGTTTGCAACCGACTTGGCATTTTCCACCCCGTTAAAGCATTGCTTTTTCTGACGCTGCGCCGTCATGCCCCATGGATATGCGCATGCTGAAGCTCTAGATATCCAGAGGGACATTCGCAGAGCAGGATGACGGATATGCAGCATTTCGAAATCGCGGTCGTGGGGGGAGGACTCGCAGGCTCGGTTGCCGCGCTGGCTTTGGCGCGCTCAGGCCGTAAGCTGGCTTTCATCGCGCCGGCCTCAGAGAAGGTCGATGAACGCACGACTGCGCTGATGGATCAATCCATTCGCTTCCTGGAGCGGCTTGGCGTCTGGGAGAGTATCGCACCTTCGGCCGCCCCCCTTTCCATCATGCAGATCATCGACGCCACAAAACGGCTGCTCCGCGCACCGACGGCTCAATTCCGCGCCATGGACGTGGGCCTCTACGCTTTCGGTTACAACATACCGAACAATGCGCTGACGCAGACGCTGGACGCGGCCGTCGCCGCAGAACCGAACATCACGAAGATAGAACAAAGCGTCGAAACGTTAGACTATTCCGCAGAGCGCGCCGCGATCACGCTCACCGGCGGATCAACGATCACCGCCGACTTCGTCGTCGGAGCGGACGGGCGCAAATCCAAGACGCGGGATGCAGCGGGTATCGGCACACGCACCTGGTCCTACCCCCAGTCGGCGCTAGTGCTGAATTTTTCCCACACCCTGCCCCACGGCAATGTCTCCACGGAATTCCACACCGAGACCGGCCCCTTTACCCAAGTGCCCTTGCCGGGGCTTCGATCGAGCCTCGTCTGGGTCGTCAAGCCGGAGGAAGCCCAGCGCCTCCTCGAATTGCCATCGGACGAACTCTCCCGCCAGGTCGAAGACCGGATGCAATCCATGCTCGGCAAAGTGACCGTCGAAGGCAGGCCACAGATCTGGCCGCTCTCCAGCCTGATGTCGGAACGCTTCGGCAAGGGGCGCCTGGCGCTGATCGGTGAAGCGGCGCATGCCTTCCCGCCCATCGGCGCGCAGGGCCTCAATCTGTCGCTCCGCGATGTGATAGCACTGGCTGAGTTGCTCGCCGCAACGGGCGATCGTCCGATCGCAGCGGATGCCGGTGACCGGTTCAACCGCCGCCGCCGGCCGGATGTGATGAGCCGTACTTTTGGCGTCGACGTACTCAACCGCTCGCTGCTGTCGGATTTTCTGCCGGTCCAGATGCTGCGCGCGGCGGGCC
This sequence comes from Neorhizobium alkalisoli, assembly GCF_002968635.1. Taxonomy (GTDB): domain Bacteria; phylum Pseudomonadota; class Alphaproteobacteria; order Rhizobiales; family Rhizobiaceae; genus Neorhizobium; species Neorhizobium alkalisoli. The sequence continues at coordinate 415,728 of NZ_PVBN01000002.1, forward strand.
TTCATCTTCTCGGCGGCGCTCCGCCGCTGCGAAATCTCCTGATGCGGGAGGGCATCGAGCCCGGTCGCGGCTTCCGCGCCGTCGTCGATGCATTACGGAACGAGATCCGGCGGTAACGCGCCGGAATGGATCAGATAAAGCACGACCGGCAGCGTCAGCACCGACGTCACCGTGATGATGAGGATGCTGGCGGAGGCCCGCTCCTGCCAAACTCCGTATTGTTGACTGATGACGAAGACATTGGTGGCCGTCGGCAGAGCCGAAAGCAGCGTTGCGGAATAGATCCAGACCGGCTCGAAATTGCCGATCACCGACAAGACCGTATAGGTGGTTATCGGTAGAAGAATGAGCTTGGCGACAGTGATGTAGCCGATCTCGATCGGCACCCGCTTGATGGGTCGCAACGCCAGCGTCACGCCCATGGCAAACAGTGCGCAAGGCGCTGCCGCCTGCGCAAGATAATCTATCAGCCGTTGCACGGGCTCGTGCGGCCTGAAACCGAAGACGGCAAAGCAGAAGCCCAGCGCTGTCGAAATGATGAACGGGTGAAGGACCACCTTTCTGGCTATTTCCAGCACGACCTGTGCCGCCGGTCGCCTATCTTCGCCGGCGACCGCCATCATAGCCGGGACCACAACGAAATGGGCGGCGTTTTCAAAACAGACGATCAGCGCAACCGGCACCGCTGCCGCTTCCCCAAAAGCCAGAAGAGCGAGACCCGGCCCCATATAGCCGATATTGCCATAGGAGCCTGCAAAGGCCTGGATGGTGCAGTCTTCAAAGGAATTTCGGCGAATGAACAAGCCGATCAGGAAAAGCAGAAGGAAGATCAGATAGGTCGCGGCGATCTCGCCGAAGATGAAGTCGACGCGGGTCAGCTGTTCCACAGGCGTGCGCGACACCAGCTTGAAGAAGAGCGCCGGAAGAGCCGCATAAATGATGAAGGTGTTCATCCAGCCTAGGGCTTCGGCAGGCTGTTTTGTGATCTTTGCGGCGAGATAGCCAATGAAGATCAGCCCGAAAAAGGGCAGTAGCAATGCAATGATATCGGCCATTTTTTGCCTGCCCGTATGCGGGCCAAGGTTTAAGGAAGCTCTCCGTTAGCCGATTTGCATGAGGATTGGAAAGGTCTGCTGGAACCAGATTGCGGCAGAAGTGACGAATCCGAAAATGAAGGCGAGGCCGGTCAGAATCAGGAACACGCCCATGGCCTTCTCCACCAGGCCGAGATGGCGGCGAAAGCGCGTCAGGAAGCGCATGAAAGCGCCGGAAAAGCCGGCAGCGATCCAGAAGGGAACGGCGAGCCCCAGCGAATAGATGGCAAGCAACATTGCCCCTTCGCTGACCGTGTCGCGAGACGCCGCCACACCCAGGATGGCACCGAGGACCGGACCGATGCAGGGCGTCCATCCAAAGGCAAAGGCAAGCCCCATGACATATGCGCCCGAGAGCGTCGCGGGCTGCCCTCCGCCCTGGAACCGCGCTTCGCGCGCAAGCAGGCCGATGCGGAAGACGCCGAGAAAGTTCAGCCCCATGACGATGATGATCAGGCCGCCGATCTTCGACAGGAGATCCAGATGCTGACGAAGCAGGACGCCGATGGTGGACGCGCCGGCGCCCAGTGCCACGAAAACGGTCGCAAAGCCGAGGGTGAAAAATAGAGCCGCCATCAGCACCGCCTTGCGTGCGCCACCGCCTGCCTGCTGGACGACGACGGCGTTCCCTCCGCGGAACTGATCCACTGAAATACCGGCCATATAACAAAGATACGGAGGCACGAGCGGCAGCACGCAGGGCGAAAGGAACGACAGCGCACCGGCAATGAGTGCGCTCAGGAGGGATATTTCAGCGATCGACACCAGCGGCTCCAACAGGGGCTCGCGAGCCCCGCTACTGCGCCTCACCTAATGTCTGAAAGCGGCAAATGCCAATCACCTTTTCGCTCGGGCATGGAAAAGCGTCAACAAGCCGCATTTTTGCTGTTTTTGCGGGTTGACCGAAAGAGGTCGCCTGCATATGTTCCGCGCACTTTCAAGGACGCGTCTCGCGTGCCGTGGGAGAGCGTAGCTCAGTCGGTAGAGCAACTGACTTTTAATCAGTAGGTCCAGGGTTCGAATCCCTGCGCTCTCACCATATAAATCAATTAGTTAGCACCCACCTATCCACGCCTCCTCCAGCACCAGTCGCCACCCAGTCGCCACGAAACTGCGCGACTGTTCACAGCTTGGCGCGAGCGTAGATTTTCTCCATGTTGCGTCAGGAGATTCAATCCGACGTAGGATGGCTTCCGGAACTATGATTCGGAGTTAGCGGTGCATAAATTTGTCGGCTTGGCTCTTCCACTGGTCTTCTTAATGGGAGTGACAGCCGTAGCGCTCGCCAATCCAGATCCATTTGCAAGAGACCTGCTTTGCAGCGGGCTATCAATATGCTTTCGCACTCAAAATGCCGCCTTCTGGAATAATGTGATATATGAGATCGGCCTCGGATCTGCGGTCAGCGTCGCATTTTATTGGTTGCTGGTGAAGGTGCCTGAGTTCGAGAAGCGCCGTAGGCTCCGCGAATATCTTCTCTCGAGCTATAAGTCGTTCCGCCGCGATGTGACATTCCAATTTCTCTTCGCATCTGGGTATGGTTCGGTTGATCCAGACTTCGTTGAGGAACTCCTTCCACAAAAGGCTTTCCGGAAGCATTTCAAACAACCAAGTACAAAGGTCTATGGGGACAGATGGCATGACGTCGCGAATGGTCTTCAGTCGCAGCATCGCCGCGACCTTTTCGTAGTGATGTCGATCCTGCGGGATGATGTTGTATACGTACTAAACAACACAGACGTCGCAGATCAGCGATCATTCGAATTTCTCCATCGTTTGACGAAAGCGATCGCCTCGCATGACCCTCGGTACGACGATTACGATGACGACAAGGCTTTGCTTCGCCTATTCTGGAGCCTAATGGCTGGTTGGAACTTGGTCACAGGTTATGAGGAGGAGGATCAGATTCAGCGAATCATTCGTCGGATCTGAGTTTATCGCGGAGGCAATGAGAACTCCGGCCGCACCGCAGCCAAGGTGGCCGACCAGCGCACCCTTAGGCGAGCGATGGAAGCGCGGAGCGCAAAATCTTTCCAAAAAACAAAAGGCCGGAGCGAAACGAACCGCACCGACCTCCTGCGCTCGAACTCGATCAGTGCCAGTACATCCGTGGTCACCGAGGGCCAAGCCTGCCTAAAATGTAGAATCGCCGCTGGCAGCTACAAGGGCGCCGTTGGCTTATTTCTCCAGATCCTGGGCCATCTTATAGTGGTGCTCAAGCGCCGGAAGGGTCTTCGCCGCCCACGCCTTCAGCTCAGCATTTTCACCGCCTTCAGCGTAACGCTTGAAGAGATCCACGGCATCTTCGTGAGCGTCCACTTGGTCGTCGAAATACTCTTCCTTGAACTCGGCGCCTGAAAGTTTGGCGAGGCCGTCAACCTCTTCCTTGTGGTCCTCAGTCAGAGCTGTGACGGGAGTTCCCTTTACCTTGCCGCCCGAGAGCAGCGCCTTCAGCTCAGCGCTCGTCTTTTCGTGATCGGTGATCATTTGCTGCGCAAAGGTCTTTGTCGCCTCGTCACCTTTCTGAACAGCAAGCTTGCTCGATTCAATTTCGAACATGTCGCTAGCGGATGCCTGCGTGACGAAATCCTCCGTGGAGGGAGCTCGCCCGATCAGCGAGTTGGCGCCAGTGCTTTCCGCGGTCGACTGTGCAAGGGCAGCGGTTGATGCCGCAAGAACAAGGATTGTGGCGATGATGATCTTTTTCATTACGGTACTCCTATTGCGGCGGATGAACACTCGGACGACCGATAAGTTCCAATCTATTGCAATTTCCGCGTGAGCCGAACGGGCGCTCGGGATGTCGGGTAATGAATCGGCCAGCGCGCCGCAAATGCGGGTGGTGCCCGCGCTGGCCGTATTGCTGCCCTGCCGGATTGCAGGTGGTGCGGCAGCGTTGATAAAAGGCCGGCTCTACCCGAAGGGAGCGCGGCAAAAGCGCCTGCGACGGAACCCCGTAGGCGGACCGCCGCAGGCCTGAGCGGTGCCGGTCTAAGCGACGCCGCACCTGCCGTATCACGCGGCAGGATTGAAAACTGGTGGGGCGGCGCGGCTCAGAGCATGGCCCTGTACGCAACGGACTGGACGGCCATGAGACTCGCCGATGATCTCAATCATGTAGACTTGCCTCCGGGTGCTGGTGGCGCTGCGGTCGATGACTACTCCGAGGAAATCGTGAAACTGAACGTATGCGCCCAGGCGGAACTTGTATCGGCGGACCTCAACCGGTGGCGGGAGATCTCTGGGGCGCTGATAGCTGCCGTTGCCCATATTTGCGGGCGTGCCCGGCACGCCACCTCTCTTGATGAGACTGCGTGGCAGCAAGGTTCTGTCGGCGGTGATCTGGATGTGCATGTTCATGTTGGAACGCTCCTCGTGAGGTTGATTAATTTCGCTCAACACGATAACTAATAACACCAACGGGGACCGCGTCAAGCGTTTTTAATCACCATGAGCGAAATTAATCACGTCACCGGCAAGCAGCTTGCGGCCGCCCGAGCGCTACTGGGTATCGGCCAAGTGGAGTTAGCTAAAGCAGCGAACGTCTCCGCACCAACGCTCAGGCGGATGGAAGCCAGTCCAGGGGAGATCGAAGGTATGCGAAACAACGTGGCTGCCGTACTCCGTGCCCTGAACGACAAGAACATCGAGTTTATCGACGGCGGCGTCCGCCTTCGTGACCGGCAAGCCTGACACAAGCTTCTCGGAGCAATCTGCCTCCACGCCTCACCAGCGACAGCGACTACCTCCACACCACAGAGGGAATTGCAAAAAGGCCTTCGGCGTTCCTGCCGCTGGCAGATGTAGTCGTAGGTTGAGGAGGCGCAGATGCGAAAATCCAGAGAAATCACCATTGGAAGAATCGAAAGCGCCATGCTGAAATGTGCGCTCCTGGTCGATCGCTACGGCGACGAGATGCAGCCGATGCTTGATCGGCTCGAGCGTGAGTGGCGTAACCGCATCAGGCCACCAGCGGTCGATCGTGTAAAAGCGATGCTTGCCGAGCATCAGGCGGAGGCTGGCCGTGACCCAGCTTGATCATATCTACACTGCCGACTAGGCCGCAGAGCGTCTGCGTCTCACCACCAGAGGCGTCATCAAGCTTGGCCGCCAGCACGGCCTCTGCTCCCGCCGTGGTCGAGACTATCTCTTCAGCGAAAGCGATCTGCTAGCGCTCTGGGAAGTGATGAGGGAGCCGGCCAAGGCGCTGACGTCGCTTCTTTTCGCGGCAGTTAAACCCGCACTGTCAGATCATCGGTTGCGCGAGAGCCTGCTCAAACAGACTACAAAGAAAAAAGGTCCTGGTCGGAAGCGTTGGGAAGACACTAACCGGAAGAACAAGGAGCTTCGCGAGGCAACGAAGGCAGCGATCGAGAAGTGGCGAAATGACCCGCCCTTAGATCACTCGAACCGTGATCCGGAGTACTGGACGGCCGATCGTAAAGATCGCCGTCGGTTGGAAAACCTGGCAAAGAAGAAGGGGTGGATGGCGAGGACATGACAGAACGCTCAACGTTACAAAGCGGGTCTTCCCACCCAATTTACCACCCGTTACTATTCGAGCTCGACTTAAGCGCGAGTTTCTGTTTCCTTACGCTCGGGTCGGGGGATAATCATGAACTTGAGAATTTTGGCCGTCGCCGTGTTGGCGGCATTTGTAACGGCGTGCCAAGGCGTGCAACACAGTACTCCAAGCGGACGCCCCGAAGTTACCGTCAAGGCTCCGGCCAAGGATGTAAAAACCGCCTTCGTCGGCACGCTAGCCAATTTCGGCTACGAAATTAGACGCGACACCGACTTCCAAATCGTTGTTGAGCGGCCAATCGACAATGTGATGGCCAACGTCCTTTTCTCCAGCAAATACGATCCCACTGTCGAGGGGCGCATCACCGCCACGGTGATGGATCTTGGCGGCACAACTCGCGTGACTGCAGATCTTGGTCTTGTTCGCAACGGTGGATCAGCGTTTGAAGCGGTGACCAACGTCAACAATTCGCCAGACTCTCTTGGGGTTCAATCGCTCCTCAACGATATTAAGGCCGGTTTTGAAAGCGGGAAGAATCTCTCAGAGGTCATCGCGATCGCGTCCCAGCGATCAATTCGAGATCGCTCACTCGCGTTGGCTAAGAAGAACTAATGCGGCGCCCTTCCACGAAAACCCCGTACTTCTGCTAGTTGCGCCACCATCCGGCCTCGCTACTATCTCCGCGTGCAACAGGAGGTAGCTATGACGGAAGAAGAGATCCCCAATTTTATACGAGACATTGTCGAAATCGGATGCGACCCAATCGCGGTCCCTGGAGTCGGCTGGGTCATCGGCGACGCGGACTTGCCGGCAAAGAAGCGAAGGGCGGTTCAGCCTGAACTGGAGAGAATTTGCGAGGTGTATGGCGAGCGCGACCATCTGCGGAACGCCATAATGGCACACCTGATTTCGATCGGTCGGTACTATCTACCTCAGGTGCATAGCTCCCGACTGCGATACGCGCACAGACCAGAACATATATAGAATAATTTGCTCGTGGATTAAAAACACCGGCGACCAAGACCGCGATTATTCATTCCGTTCCGCAGTCTTCTCTTTCGGCAAGAAGGAACGAATCTTCAGCATGCCGGTTTGATAGATGTCGCGAGGGGCAAACCCGTCCCCGTCCCCCTTAAGGTTTAAGCTTGTGCCCTACGAGCACCCTCGCGACGCCCCTCAATTCAAGGCTTAGATTTTCCGGGCACCTTTGCCGGCGCGGGGTTGTTGCAGCCCTTCGACATCATAGCCGACTGTATCGCCTGGACCTTACCCTTAGATACCGAGACCTGACCTTCCTTATCCCCGCCGAAGGTGGAGGACATGGGAACGCCAATAAGGAAAACACCGAACGCATCACCTGTGGCGGCGTCGTGCTGTTGCTTAGAAACGGCTGAGAGCGCAGCCTGCTCCTTGATCAGTTCCTGAGCTAGTTGCTCGCAGGAATAACTCGTGTACGCCGCCATCGGAATGTCAGTGGGAACGATTGCATCCGGTCGCTTGGCACACGCCGAAAGAGCCAGCGCGAGCGCCAGCGGCACAATAATTTTTGTCATGAATACCCCCTAATTTGCCCGGGCAGAGATAATCATGATTCATCCTTAAGTGGAAGTGGCCCGACAGTCCTTGCCTCCCGCCTCACCGACTCTATGTCGGACTGATGTTCGACATCCCTCCTCCCACGGTTCCACTTCGCGATGAAAACCGCGCGCTCCTGTGCCAGATGGCGATCGAGTTGTCACTTCAGGATCTCGTCGATGCTGCGATCAAGGCAGGCTGGAACGAAACCGAGGTACTAGGCGCGATTATCGAGGTCGCCGACAACCTAATGCTGGCCCATGGAGCGAATGCCGAGCTCAACGCGATGCTGAAGGCTTTGAGGCGCGGTCTGGAATAACCAAAGAAATGCCCGCCGAAGCGGGCAAAAATTAGGGGACGGGAACAGCGACCCAACCTTCAAAACGTAGGGCGATCTGGAGAGCCTTGGATCGTCGTTCGGGCATCGAACCATGAGCAGAACAAAACGTTCCCCGGGTGCGGGAGAATTTTAGTCGGGCAGCCGGTAGAGTTCGCCCGCGTCATCAGGATCGCGCAGCCCCTTGAACGAGGGATGCCGGAGCTTCCCGTCACTCGTCCACGCCCGGTATTCGATCTCGGCGACGTAGGCAGGCCCGGTCATGACGAGGTTCTTGCCTGGGACACGATCGACCGGCACGCGCGTCTTCACCTTGTCGAGCATCTTTTTCAACGAGCGGGCGACGTCGTGCTTGAAGCCCGTCCCGACACTGCCGACATATTTGTATCCATCCCGGTACCGTGCAGCCAACAGCAGACTGGCAACTGCGCCTGGCATAGCCGTAGACGGCTCGTAGCCGATGATTGCAAAGCTGTCGCGCTGGACGCATTTAATCTTCAGCCAGTCACCTGTTCGACCGGAACGATACGGGCTGTCCCGATGCTTGGCGATGATGCTTTCAAGTCCGAGGCGGCAGGCGTGATTGAGGAGATCGTTCGGATCGGCGTCAAACTCCTCCGAGAGGCGGATCGCGCCCTCGTCCCTTGGAACCACATCTTCGAGCAGATGCCGGCGCACCCGGTATTCGGTTCCTCGCAGATCGTGCCCGTCGAGGTAGAGGAGATCAAAGGCATAGAGAAGAGAGTTTCGCGAGGGGAGCTTGCCGCCGGATTTGCGGGATGCGCCGAGCGAATTTTGTAGGAGACCGAAGTCGGATGGTCCCTGCTCATCGAGCACAACGGCCTCACCGTCAAGGATCATCGTCGTTTGGCCGAGGGCCTTAGCTGCATCCGCGATCGCCGGGAACCTGTGCGTCCAGTCATGACCGCCGCGAGTGATGATCCGTACGCCGCTCGGTTCAATGTGAACTGCAATCCGATAGCCGTCCCACTTGATCTCATAGGACCAGTCGGGCCCGCGCGGGGGTTTGCTCTTCAGGAGCGCGAGACATGGCTCCACCCTCTCCGGCATAGGATCGAACGGCAAATGCGGCTGCTCGGGATCGCGCCTTTTGACCGGCCGGCTTTGCAGCGGCAGGTTCTCGTCAGTCAGGAGAGGCTTGGATGGCTTCCGAGGGCGCTTTGGCATGCGCCCATTCCACCAGCGAATTCTTAAAAAGGAATTCACCTTGACTCATCAGATCGGATGAGAACATCAATAGAACGAATATCGTCCAAACGTTGTTTTTCCACAGTTGTCCACAGCATGGCAGAAGAAATACCGCTGGGTGCGGACCTGGCCGGACGACCGAGGCTTAGATGGAAAGCCGCTGGAAGATTATTCAGCCTATGACGGTGGGCAATATGCGGGGAGAATTCGGCTGGACCAGGAGACCTTGAAGAAAGGTCAGTGGCAGTGGTCGGGAGCGTACCCGAAAGGATGGCGTGGGTCGCCCATCATGCCGAACGCTGGATTTGCGCCGACGGCGGCCGACGCGGCGCGCACCGTCGAGGAGTATTGGGACGCAATGAAAAAGAAGAACAACATACTAAGAGCAAATGCCACGTCATAGCCGAAGCTAACCTGACACCTCAGCATCTTTTCCGCGAATAATATTTGTTGTATCGCGTGAGCATGGACAAGATAGAGCGCGACAACTTGATTGTTCGGATGAGGGCCCTGGGCGCCTCGCCCAGCTCCATTGCGCAAAAGATCGGCATACCCTTATCTAGGGTTCAGACCGCGTTACGGAGTCACTCTTTCTGTATCACTGCACTCCGGCCGCCGGCGGGGATGAGCGTGAAAACTGCATGGCGGATATACGTTACTTTAGGCGATTGGCCGTCCGATGAAACAGTGGAGAAGCTCGCTGGACGAATGGAGCAATTCATGCGAGCGCCCGGAACACGTCTGAAAGATTGGGACGAGTATCGGATGTGGCTGGCCCGCTACGGATATCAATGAGCGAAGCCGTAAGAACACGAAAAACAGCTGAAACATGGATGATGCAAATATCATAGCGGAAATCGAAGAGATTATCCGAACCGTACCCGATGTTCATCATCCTTGGCGGGCCAAGGAGCATTACGAGTGGCTAGGTAGAGTAAAAGAAGTACTCGAACATTCGGAGGTAGGTAAGGGCAAGGAAGCCCGTGTCTTGATTGCGCAGGCTCTTAGCAGCAGAGCTTCAAGTACGTCCAGGGCGCAGATCTTAATAATGCTAAAAGGCGCACTACAACGCCTACGGTGAAAATCACGATGAATTGATCCGCACGCTAAAACACTGGCCTCGGCAAGTAGTTGTTCTACCTTTTGCTTGATGGAAATAGCGCGGGTCGATCTGGATGGAATCTGACGTGGTTGCGACTACCCTATGTCTCGGTGAGAGGACGCCGTTTTCCACATACGTAATGATTGCTGCCGCTTCATGTATGGCGGTCATCGGAATTTTACTCTTTCTCGCTAACCGTCAGCCTCCGCCTCCGAACTAGCCCTGTGCTCCTTAGGTGCCCCCAAAAGCACCTAGCTCGGACGGTATGCGACACGCATCTGTCGCGCAGCGTTTCCCCTGTAGTAAGCAAGGCTGCCAAACAGACTGTTGCGGACCGAGCGGGAAAAACGGTCGATCCGCCTTTTTGGGTTTATCGACTAGGGGATGGCCGCCCACTCTCCAATCGCTGCAGGATCTCTTTCACGACCCGGATATCTGTTCCGAGAGAATTGAGCGTCGTCTCAAGGGATCGCATGGAAACAGACGCATCACTGGCCTGTTTTTCTACTGTAGATAGGCGGAGCTCCTGAATGTCGAGGACCCGCATCGACCCTTCGACCGCGGTCAGGCGCTTATCCAGGCGCTCGATTGATAGAGAGTTATCTTCCGATCTGCGTTGAACATCATTCCAAGTAGCTCCCCATGCCGCAATGCCCCCGGCAAACCCGCATAGAATTACTACTGTATTTAGGTTCCACTCCCATTTCCAGGCTGGTGCTTTAACCGTTGTCATATCGTTGTTCCCTGCCATCAGTCCCCAGGCCCTTTCAATGCTTCATCAGGTAGTGCGTGCCGCGTGAGCGCAAGGTGGCGCGATTGCAGCCTCTGTACGCTCGAATTCGTTCAATCTGTCGAGAATCTGCGGTATCCTCTCCTCCATGATCTGCCGCCGCTGTAGAGACACTGGATGGGTTTGCGAGGAGCATTCGGACCGGCCTTGGACCGGAGTGCATGGTTGCGGCTGTGGAGCGGCTGGGATGCCCTGCCCTGATTGCAACGAGACCGGAAAGAGCTTTCCCGATGTGTCGAAGGTGTTTCGATCGGTTACGGATGTGGCCGGGAAGAAGGTGAACTGACCCGGACAAAGTGGTTAGGGCGATGGGTGGAACAGAGACATGCCCTTAAAAGTTCTGCGGCATGCCACTGACGCACCACGAGAGACAAGAGACCTTCGAGGAAGGGAAGCGTGCCGCCTCCCTCAAACAAAGCTCTATCGTTTGCCCCTATCTGGATGACGAGACCACAGAGCGCTGCGCCATCTGGATGGCCGGTTACCGGTCCTTCAAGGGCGACGATGCGAACTACGCGGAGAGCCTACTCCTTTAAGTCTGTTGCTTTCCCCGGTCGGACGTGACCCTATCAAGTTCTCGACAGACTGCTTAGGGCTCGAACGGGAAAAACGGTCGGGTCCTTTCTTTCGTGTTTAGGGTGATCGGTGGACTCGCGGCGAATAAGGCGTATGATTTCTTTATCGTCACCAATCGATCCCTAGGCGGTGACGGCTGAGAGTTACTACGCGCTCGCGCCTGCTTCATGTCAGGATGTCGGCCATGCTCGCTTCCCCACAGTTATCATCTTCGCTGGACCAGGATCTGCGCTGCCTTTGGCGCTGGGCCGCTAGGTACAGATCCGACGAACGGGACATCAAACGCCTCGTTGACCGCACAATCGCCACAGTAGGCGCCAATCCAGATCTCATCGAAAATCACAAAGTTGATCGTGGGTTGTTTCGGATTATGTGCAAGCTCGCCTTAGAGAAACCTATGATGCTTCGCCCACGTGTTTAGGGTGCGAGGTTATGCCGGAAGGCATCCGGCAGCAAACAGCCTTGGCGCCATCCGGTTGCGAAGGTTGATCTGCCCCTGGTAGGTCGGGTGCACCGTATCTGCTCCAATATCTTCCGGCTGAAGCCCGTCCATCATGTCGATGAAGGTAACCCCCTCTGTCAATACACCGGCCTGCACTGCGGCATTTTGCGGGAGGGTCGTGAAGGTGCCCATCACGAAACGCTTCGTTACCGGCGTAACATCCAGAGCGGCCGACACCGCCGCGGTGATTGCATCAAGGGCGGCTTGATCGACGGCGCTGTCGTTTCGTGACCCCGCAAAGACGATTGCTTCGGGCGAGATGTTGAGAGCCAGAGGCAGACGATCCCCGCCGAAGTGTGAGATTGCTACGTCGCCGGTTCCGCTGGCAACCCACTTCGTCCCGCCGATCGAGGCGTTGCAGCAGTGATCGAAGCCAAGCATTGCAGCAATGCCATGCGCCCAAGTATCAAGGAACGACGCGCCAGTTGGCGGCGATCCTGATCCTGCCGTAAGGCTGTCTCCGATCGTCACAAGCGTCTTGCCAGATGCAGCGGATCGAACAGGCGGATAGGCGGCTTCCGTCTGGAAGTTGAGGATGTTGTTCCCGCCCGCCATAATGAACTTGATGGTCCGGCTTCGGTTATCGGGAAAGGTCAGCAGCACGTTCGAGGTGGAGCCTGCCGCAGCAGTGACCGTGAAAGACGGCGACACCCATTTTCCATTCACCAGGATCAGCAGGCGAGGCGTAGCGCTTGGGGGCACCCAATAGAGGGCCACATAGCGAGAAGACGTAGTGAACTCAACTTGCATGTCCCAGCGACGAGACTGCGCAACGCCCCCGGGCATCATCGCGCCTGTGACGCGGCTGTTGACCGTGGCGGGGATCAGAACGCCATTCGGTACGCCGGGATAGCGGAACTTGGTGTCCCCGGCCATGTCCACGTTGGTGGTGTTGTCGCCGATGCGCTTGAGGGTGCTGTAGATGTTGTCTGCATCAAGCGTGATGTCGGGCGCAACGTATTCGCCGGCATGGACGCCGATCTTGCCGTCCGCTCGCTCATATGCGAACGTCGCCGAGCTGTACGGAAAAGCGTGCAATGGTCCGTCCAGAGCCCGGTGATGATGGCGGCCTCTCGACCGCCTTGATCTGGGAAATACGCGGCTCCATCATTTAGCCACCGCGTCGCGTTCGATCTTCTCCCGCATCGCAGTTATCGCGAAGTCGAGAACGGCGGAATCTACCGCGAAGATATCAGCAACATGACGAGAAGCATGTTCCGGCGCTGGGAGCTTTCCGGACCACTCAGCGAGTGAGAGCCGACGCCGTCCGGCTTCCTCAACGCGCCGCTGCTCCACGTGCAGAACCAGCGAGTGCTCCACGGGATGCACATAGGCTGGATGGCCATTCTCTAGTTCGATTCGAAGGCCTGCGCCGAGGACGGGACGGTCCGCCACCTCTCCGGCGATCAGGCGTTCGTATCGCGATTTTGATTTAAATAAGCGCAAAAGTCCTCCTCTCCGGCGCGAGGGCCGGCTATTAGTGGTTGATAGATCGATTTATTTAGTTGAAGCTAATGAACATTCGCGTTTCCTTTCCCGTTGGAAGATGAGGAGGAAACGAAAATGTCTGACCCGAAAAAGCCGAGGATGGTGCGGATCCCTGGTCCCGACTACTGCGTCATTGAACACTGCAAGAAATTCGGAATCAAACCTGCAGAACAAAAGAAGCTGCTATCGCTCTTGGGCAAGCGTGCGCCTTCGCATGAGCTGCGTTCAAATTCCCCGCCAAGGGCGCCGCGGTTTAGGTAGTCATACCACTCTGTCCGTGGCCAAGTTATTCTGGTTAGCTGCAGACCACGTATTGCTCCGAACACGCTCGTCCCGCCATGCATCGAGATCTGGCAAGGAATAAACAACCGCCCGACCAAGTTTGAAGTACCTCGGTCCGCCCCCGAAGCAGCGAAGTTTATCCAGCATGGATTTCGAGACGCCAAGATATTCGGCGGCCTCCTTGACGCGTATGTTTTTCATTGGCATCTCCCTTGTTTGATAGCGATGCCTGACAATTGATGATTTTTACAAAAGATGCTAAGCGAACAAACACGATTTATTCGCAGTGTTCTCTGTCTGATGCCTCTTTCGCTGCGTCAAACTCTGCGATCGCCTTCCGGACATGCGTTTCGGAGTAGCCGAATTTTTCTGACAGTTGTCGCAGAGCGTCCTCGTACTTCACCCCATCCAGCCGTAACCAGTGAAATTGCTCACCGATGTCGAACCAGTGCCGCGTATTGGCGCGCTGACGGCCGCGAGATCGTTTCGGTGGCCTGATCATCTCCGCTGCGATGCGTTGCACCACGCGATCGGCTTTGCCAGCGAGGAGAACCTCTATGATAGCCGTCTTCGCGTCTTCTGTTCGGCCTTCTGACAACGCCGTTTCGATAGGAAGCGCCTGCAGGCTAAAGCCATCAGGAAGTTTTGCCATCTTTGCCCCCCATCGCGCTCGATATCTTTTCGCCAATGGCGTCGGCTGCTTTCTTCAAAGGATCTGTGTCTAGGTGCGCGTAGCGCTGCGTCGTCGCTGCCTGCGTGTGCCCCAAAAGCTTTCCGACTATGGGAAGGCCAAGGCTGCCACCCACCCCTACACTGGCGAAGCTGTGGCGCAGGTCGTGCAGGCGTACGTTCTCAAGGCCGGCGCGTCTCAAAACCGCCCCCCATGGTTTGTTCAGGTCCGCCCGGGGCTTTTCGTCCTTAGTTCCAGCCGAGGCCCCTGCGATCACATATTTACCGACCCGTGGCAGCGCTTCGAGTATAGCTAATGCAGGTGATGAAAGAACCACGGTTTTTCGGCCGGTTTTACTGTCGGGCAGGAACAACGCGCCTCGCTCCAGATCTACATCAGACCAGCGGAGGTCAAGGATTTCGCGACGACGGGCGCCAGTGAGAAGGAAGAGTCGGATCGCCGCAACTACATGAGGACCGTAGACGGTCCGTCGGTTCTCGAGTTTGGCTGCGTGCTTTGCTTTCAGTTTAGTCTCGTCCACCTCATAGGGGAGTCCCGTAGTCTCGGCCTCGGTAAGCGCTTCTCCTAACGCAGCGAGCTCCGCAGATGTTAGGAATCGCTCCATTTTTCGCTCTTTGAAGCGCTCGACGACAACGACCGGGTTATGACCTGCCGGCGCCAAGCCGTGCTTTGATGCCCAGGTGAACATCGCGGACAGCACGGCCAACGTTCGGTTTGCCATTGTTCGTCCGCTGTTCCCCTTCGTGTTTTTTCCTCGCGTGATGTGAGCCTGGAGACGTGCAACATCGCTGGCCGTTACCAGGGAACTACGCATCGAGCCGAGGACGGGGACGATGTAACGATCGATGGCTGATTTGTACTCTGAATAGGTCCTCGCTTTGCGCTTCACCTGAACATGGTCACGCAGATATTTGCTCGCTAGCTCGGCAACCGTATCGCCCTTGCGTTCGTCCGACCTCGCAGAGGCGGGATCCGCGCCGAGCGCGACACGCGCCAGCGTCCGTACGGCTTCGTCCCTTGCCTCCTCCGGCGACATCGTCGCTGGCGTTCCCAGCTTCAAGCGCTTCTTTGCTACCGCTCGCCCGCCCGCGCCAGGTCGATACTCTAAGATCCAAGAGCGGGCGCCGGTGGGAGCGACACGCAGGCCGAAACCCTTTACGTCGCTATCGAAGTAGGTAGTGATCTTGTCCGTTGGCTGCAGAGCACCAACCGATTTGCGCGTCAACTTCAGTACCGGCATCTGCCCCCCGTGAGTCGCCACCAAGTCGCCACCGCAAGTGAAACACAAGGAAACTCGGGGTAACGATGCCTAGAAATATAGCGTGAATAGTCTTGAAAATAAAGGGATATTGACACGATGGCAATCCCGGTGAAATAAATGTATGCTGACTTTTAATCAGTAGGTCCAGGGTTCGAATCCCTGCGCTCTCACCACCTCTTCCCTAAACCTTCAAACTTCATGTTGGCGATTCCCGCGCCGATTACGACGCATATGCATCGCACAATGAAGATGCCGCCCTTCTCCATCTTCTCTTCGTCGTACCTAGCACGTTACTTGCCAGTCTCCAGTGATGCCGCAGTCGCCAAATGTTTCTGCGAGCGCAAGCCATGGAACTTCTTGGTCGTTCATCACGTTTGACGGCCGAAGGAGCAACTATGCGGATTATCTTTATTGTGATGATTGCCTCGGTACTTAGTATCCTGGCCTTCAAATATGCGGATCAAGGCCTTGGCGGCGGTGAGATCATGGCTTCGCCAGCCGAACTCTCAGCTCAGAATTGAACTGCACCCATCGCAACCTTGTCGCCTTCCAATGCCTCATCACTTCCTTTCCCAAGCGAGTCGATCCCGCTGAAGCTTCATCCGTATTCTCCGAAGCAGGCATTACCACATCACCGGCACATCTGGAGGCAGCCTCCGCGACTATTCTCACACATCGTTGACTTCAAGGTTCCGCTCCAAGGCGGAACCTTCTGTTTTTTGGGATGTTCAAATGCGAAAGAGGAGAAATTTCCATGAACGCCCGAAACATTCTTATTGCTTTGGGATCGGCCATCGTCGGAGCTTTGGTCGCGGCGCTTCTGTTGTATTCGGCGGGGCCGACCGCGACGGCCAAAACGGATCGCCTCAGCGGCTCCCCCTCGGAAACGGCATTCATGCCGGAGCGTTTTGGCGTTCCGAGCTCGACACAGTAAAACCACCCATCTCGACAATGGAGCCGGCGCGCGAAAAGGCGCCGGCTCCCGCTTCTCAATGAACCGATCCGCCGCCCTCTTCCTCTTCGAAGGAGACAGCCACATCGCTATTGGCCGAAAGCCGCACCGTATTTCCTTCGATATCGGCAACAAGATCGAGCGGAATGAAATGATGATGGCCTTTGTGGCCTCCTTCACCGCTGTCTTTCCTGGTCAGCTTGATCCGGCTTCCCTCGACGCCATCGACGGTCCCCACATGGACGCCGTCGGCACCGATGACTTCCGCATGTTCCTTGATTCTCGCAGCATCAATCATTGGAGATCTCCTTTTCTGCGGCTGAACAACGTGCGAGCGGCGATATCGATGCATAGGGAAAAGAACTGCCGGCTGATGCGGATCAAAGTCGAACTACCTTACCGATATTTAAGTACATCCCAGACGCATTTCGTGTCATCGGAAGCATGGAGATCCGTACGCCCCCCATGCATCTGCCGGATACGGGTGCATAATACCGGATAGGTTTGAAGATCGCGGGCAGATCCGCCTCCACTTCATCACGAAGGACACGACCTTGAACGTGCAGAAGACGTTAGAACCCGCCGAGAAGACGGCCGACGCAGCCGACCTCGCCGCAATTCTCACGAAGTCGGGATCCGGCAAGAAGCGGCGCCGGTTCTTCTGGCCGATCCTGCTCATCGTGCTTCTGGCGACAGCAATTGGCGCCTACGCCTATCTCGGCAGCAACGGCCCCCAATATACCTACAGCACGGTGCCGGTGGCTCGCGGCGATCTTTCGGTCATCGTCACGGCCACTGGATCGGTCCAGCCAACCGAGCAGGTCGATATATCCAGCGAACTGTCGGGCACGGTCCGCAAGGTCCACGTCACCTACAACAGCGCCGTCAAGGCCGGCGAGGTGCTCGCAGAGCTCGATACGAACAAACAGGAAGCCGATGTGCAGAGCGCGCGGGCTCAACTCGCGTCGGCAAAAGCCAATGTGCTGAAGGCCGAGGCGGAAGCCGCTTCGGCGAAAACCAGCCTTGACCGCTTGAGCGGGCTCGTCAGCAACCGGGTTTCCAGTCAGCAGGATCTGGACGCCGCAAGATATACCTACGAATCGACGCTAGCCACCAAAGCCATCAACGAAGCGGCGGTACAGTCGGCCGAAGCTGCGTTGCGCCTGGCGGAAGTAAACCTCTCCAAGCTGACGATCGTGTCGCCCGTCGACGGTATCGTGCTGACGCGCGATATCGATCCCGGTCAGACCGTCGCTTCCTCGCTCAATGCCCCGGTGCTGTTCACCATCGCCGGAGACCTCCGGCAGATGGAACTGCAGGTCGCGGTCGACGAGGCGGATGTCGGCCAGGTGAAGGAAAGCCAGGGCGCAGTCTTCTCGGTCGATGCCTATCCGGATCGGACGTTTCCGGCGAAGATCGAGACGGTGCGGTTTGCGTCGGAAACCGTGTCGAATATCGTCACCTATAAAGCGATCCTGACTGTCGACAACCAGGAACTCCTCCTGAGGCCCGGCATGACGGCAACGGCGGACATCAACGTCGAGTCGGTCAAGAATGCCCTTCTCATTCCGAATGCCGCACTGCGCTACTCGCCACCGGCCGCGTCTCGGTCCGGCGGCAGCATACTTACACGGCTCTTCCGGCCCCCGCGCGCCCCAGGCGGTAACCGCGGCTCCAACAGCGACAGCGCCGACAAATCCGCGCGCAGCATTTGGGTGCTCCGGAATGGCCAACCGCAGCGGATAGGCGTCCAGACAGGATCATCCGATGGCCGGTCAACGGTCATGCAATCGGGCGATCTCAAGGAAGGCGATCTGGTGATTACCTCGGCGATAGCGCGAAACGGCTGAGGCGAACCAATGCAGGCCCCCCTTATCGAGTTCAGGCAGGTTTCCAAGTTCTACGGTCGCGGCGAGGCGACCATCCGGGCGCTCGACCACGTCGATCTTTCGATATCGCGGGGAGAATTCGTGTCGATCATGGGGCCTTCCGGATCGGGCAAGTCCACCTGCATGAACATCATCGGCGGGCTCGACGTGCCATCCGCCGGCGAGTATCTTTTTCAAGGGATCCCGACCGGCGGCTTCAGCCGCACCCAGTTGACACTGTTGCGCCGGCATATGCTCGGCTTCGTGTTTCAGGGTTTCAATCTGCTGGCGCGGACATCGGCGGTCGAAAACGTCGAACTGCCGTTGACCTATCGCGGGATGGACGCTCGGGAGCGCCGAAGGCTCGCCATGGCCGCCCTAGAGCAGGTCGGGCTGAAGGGCCGGGAAGATCACACGACACAGGAACTATCGGGTGGCCAGCAACAGCGGGTGGCGATCGCCAGGGCAATCGTAACCGACCCGGCGGTCCTGCTCGCGGACGAGCCGACCGGTAACCTCGATACCAGGACGAGCACCGAGATCATGCAGTTGATCAGCCACCTCAACAATGAGCGTGGCATTACCGTGATCATGGTGACGCACGAAGAAGACATAGCAGCGTACGGCCAACGCCTTCTGCGCTTCGTCGACGGCCGCCTCACCTCCGATGAGATTCGCCAAAAGGAGGTGGAAATTGTTCATTGAGACCGCAAAACTTGCCTGGCGCGCCATCAGCAGGAATATATTGCGGTCATTCCTGACCGTACTCGGTGTCGTCATTGGCGTTGCCGCCGTTATCGCCATGGTCACGATCGGCAACGGTACGACGGCACAGGTAAAAACAGAACTTCAGAGGCTCGGCACGAACACGCTTTTCCTGCGGCCGGGACAATGGGGGCCTGGTCGCGCCAGTACCGAGGCAAAACGCTTCGACGACAAGGATGTTGAGGCGATACGGGATCAGATATCGGGTCTCAGAGCCGTTGCTCCGATCAACCGCGGCACGGCCACGGCCGTGGCCGGCGGTCAGAACCACTCGACCAGCGCGATCGGCACCACCAATGACTACCTGATCGCTCAGGACTGGGATCTGGTATCCGGACGCGAGTTTCTGCCTGCCGAGGAGCGTGGACAGGCGGCCTGCATCATTGGAGAAACCTTACGCAAGGAACTCTTCGGATCAGCAGACCCCGTCGGACAGACGATCAGGCTTAGCAATGTCTCCTGCCCCGTCGTCGGCCTGCTTGCCGCAAAGGGACAGTCGGGCATGGGGGACGATCAGGACGATACCGTGCTGATGCCGCTTAAGCTTCACCAGCGGCGGATAGGTGGAACGACCACGATCTCCAGCATTGTCCTCTCTGCCCACGACGGCGTATCGACCTCAAGGGTTCAATCGGATGTGGAAAGCCTTCTGAGAGAGCGGCGGCGTATCGGCATTGGCCGGGAGGATGATTTCTCGGTCAACGATATGTCGCAGATCGCCTCCACCATGACCGGCACGACAATGCTGCTGACCGGGCTGCTCGGCGCCGTGGCTGCTGTCAGCCTGCTGGTGGGCGGGATCGGCATCATGAACATCATGCTCGTCTCGGTGACCGAGCGCACCCGCGAAATCGGCATCAGGCTCGCGATCGGAGCGTTGGAGAATCAGGTCCTGACGCAGTTTCTCGTCGAAGCGGTGATGCTATCCATCTTTGGCGGCGTTACCGGCATCCTGACAGGCCTGTTGCTCGCCTACGGAGTTGTCACCTTTCTCGGTGTGCCCTTCGTTACCAGTCCTGTCATCATTTTCGTGGCGTTTGCCTTCTCGGCGGCAATCGGCATGATCTTCGGTTACTTCCCAGCCCGCCGCGCGGCTCAGCTTAATCCGATCGAAGCGTTGCGGCACGAATAGCCGTCAAAAAGAAAGGGCCGAATGGCCCCTCTCATCGTCAGGACGTTGTAGAAATCAGGCGTGCGCTTCGGCTTCGCGCTGCTTGGCGAGCGCCGCGAGGTCGGCAGGCTTCAGTTCGACGGATTCGCCGCACCCGCAGGCCGATGTCTGGTTGGGGTTCACGAAGGTGAAGCCGGAGCGGATCCTGCTGATTTCAAAATCCATCTGCGTGCCGAGTAGATAAAGCACCGCGGAAGGCTCTATCCAGACCTTGGCGCCATCATGCTCCATGAGGTCGTCCTTGGGATTGGCTGCGGTGACGAGATCGATGGTGTATTCCATGCCGGCGCAGCCGCCCTTCTTGATCCCAACACGCACGCCCTGTGCCTCCGGTCCTGAACTGGCCACGATCTGCTTGACGCGCGCGGCGGCGGCGTCGGTCATCGTCATCACTGCAAAGCCCATCGGCTCATTCTCCTTCCGCAGCCGGATTCAAGGTCCGGTGCTTCACGATTCAATGTAATGTTCGGTCGTAAACGGATCAATACCAGCCGACGGCGACCTGCGCCTCCTCGGACATCCGTTCCGGCGTCCACGGCGGATCGAACGTCATTTCCACTTCCACTCCGGAAACGCCCTCGACGGCGCCGACCGCATTTTCCACCCAGCCGGGCATCTCGCCCGCCACCGGGCATCCGGGTGCCGTCAACGTCATGACGATCTTCACCATTCGATCGTCTTCGATATCGATCTTGTAGATGAGGCCCAGCTCGAAAATATCGGCCGGGATCTCCGGGTCATAGACCGTCTTCAGCGCAGCAATGATATCGTCGCTGAGACGCGCCAATTCATCGGCCGGAATGGAGGATTCGATGATCCCCTCCCGGGCGTCCCATTTCAGTTCCGTTTCATCGGCAGCCATGGCAACGATTCCTCAGGCAAAGAAATTACGCGCGTAATCCAGCGCATCTGCAAGCGCGTCCACTTCTGCGCGCGTATTGTACATGCCGAACGATGCCCGGCATGTGGAGGTGACGCCAAAACGTTTCAAGAGCGGCATGGCGCAGTGCGTGCCGGCTCGCACGGCGATCCCTTTGCGGTCGATCACCATCGAGACGTCGTGTGCGTGGATTCCGGCGAGCTCAAAAGAAAAGATGCTGCCCTTGCCGGGCGCACTGCCGATGATCCGCAAGGAATTGATCGCCCTCAGCCGCTCGGCCGCATAGGCGGCAAGATCCGCCTCATGCCGGGCGATGGCGGCACGACCGATCTTGTCCATATAGTCAAGCGCGTAACCAAGTCCGATCGCCTGGACGATCGGTGGGGTACCGGCTTCGAAACGGTGCGGCGGGTCATTGTAGGTGACGGTATCCTCCGCCACCTCGAAGATCATTTCGCCACCGCCCTGGAACGGCCGCATCTCCTTCAGCCGATCCGCCTTGCCGTATAGTACGCCGATTCCCGACGGACCATAAAGCTTGTGGCCGGTCATCACATACCAGTCGCAATCGATGTCTCGGACATCGACCGGCATGTGCACGGCTCCCTGGCTGCCGTCGATCAGGACCGGAATACCCCGCTCATGCGCGATACGGCACACCTCCTTCACCGGAACGATCGTACCGAGCGCGTTGGACATATGCGTGATCGCGACGAGCTTGGTCTTCTCGGTCAGCGATTTCTCGAAGTCCTCGATGTGAAATGCACCCTCATCATCCACCGGCACCCAAACCAGTTTGGCGCCCTGCCGTTCGCGGATGAAGTGCCAGGGCACGATATTGGAGTGATGCTCCATGATCGTCAGAACGATCTCATCGCCCTCATCGATCTTCGGCATACCCCAGCCATAGGCAACGGTATTGATTGCCTCGGTCGAGTTTTTGGTGAAGACGATCTCGTCGACAGAACCGGCATTCAGGAAGCGGCGCACCTTTTCGCGTGCCGCCTCATAGGCCTCCGTCGCCGCATTCGAGAGGTAGTGCAGACCGCGGTGAACATTCGCATATTCGCTGGAATATGCGTGACTGATAGCGTCGATCACGACCTGAGGTTTCTGCGCGGAGGCGCCATTGTCCAGATAGACCAGCGGCTTCCCATGAACCATCGTCGACAGGATCGGAAAATCCCGCCGGATCGCGTCTACATCATAAGTTGCCGCCGGATTGTTCTGGTCCATATCAGGCATGCCTTTCAAGCCAGGACGAGATGATGCCTTCCAGCGCCTCGACCAGCTTTTCATCCTCGAGTTCCTCGACGATCTCCGCCACGAAGGCGTTGACCAGCATGGCCCGCGCCTTGTTCTCCGGAACGCCGCGCGCCATGAGGTAGAAGAGATGGTTGCTGTCGATATCGGCAACCGTCGCGCCATGACCGCAAATCACGTCGTCAGCGAAGATCTCAAGCTCCGGCTTTACGGAAAAGCCGCCATCGTCCGAGAGGAGCAATGTGTTGCAGGCCATCTTGGCGTCGGTCTTCTGGGCATCCGGCGCCACCCGGATCATCCCCTGGAAGACACCGTTGGCGCGATCGAACACGACGTTGCGGATGATCTCGGTCGAATTGGTGTGGGGCACGTTGTGCCCGAGCATCAAGGTGACATCCGTGTGGCTCTCGCCGCCGAGCAGGTTGACGCCACGCAAGGTCAGTTCGGCGCCCTGGCCCTCCACTTCGATCCGCAGCTCCTGGCGAACGAGTTTACCGCCGGCATTGACCACGAAAAGCCGGAGCTTCGCTTGAGTTCCGAGCTTGACGCGTATCTGGCCGAGATGGGTATCGGCTGCGCCCTGCTGCTGCACGATGATCCAGGTGACTTCCGCGCCGTCATCCAGCCGGATGTCACTGATCGAGGACACAAGGGCGGTGCCATCGGTCACCGCGATATGACGTTCAATGATCGTTGCTTTGGAAGCGGCCCCAAAGGATACCGGGAAACGCGTGTGAATCTGGCCGCCCGCATGCAGGGCCTGCAGTTCGAGCGCCTGCTCCAGTTCCGTATTGGCCGGAACCGAAATGGCAAAACCATCGCGCACGAAGCTGCCGTTGATCCGGCCGATCGCGTCGTCATTGCCGAATGCCGTCAGCTCCGCGGCGGCCGAGCCATCGGTAAGCTTGTTCTTGAAGACCGTTACTTCGACGCCGTCCGCAGATGCCTTGGGATCAGCAAACCCCTGCAGGATCGAAAATATCTTCGAGCCGTCGACCAATGCTGCTACCGGATCGACCGCAGCAACGGGCGCAGCGTCGGGAACCTGCCGCAACAGGCTCTTGAGGTCGGTATAGTGCCAGGACTCGATCCGGCGGGTGGGAAGACCGGCCTTCTTGAGATCGTCCAACAACCGGTCGCGGGTGCCGATGACGGCTCCGTCCCCCGGAAATTCGCCAATCTGGGCGGCGAATGCTTCGACCAGTGCGGTCTCGGCAGCCGTCAGGCGACTTGTCGTCTGCATATTCATGACAACGTCTCTCCTCGGCGCTTAAGCCGCTTCTCCGATGATATCAGCATAACCGTTCTCTTCCAGTTCCAGCGCCAGCGATTTGTCACCGGAACGAATGATCTGGCCCTTGTAGAGGACATGCACGCTGTCCGGTACGATGTAGTCGAGGAGGCGCTGATAGTGGGTGATGACGACGACCGCGCGGTCCGGCGACTTCAGCGCATTGACCCCATCGGCGACGATCTTCAACGCATCGATGTCGAGCCCGGAGTCCGTTTCGTCCAGCACGCAAAGCTGCGGCTCCAGAAGCGCCATCTGCAGGATTTCCGCACGCTTCTTTTCACCGCCGGAGAAACCGACGTTCAGCGGACGGCGCAGCATGGCCTGGTCGATCTTCAGCTTATCGGCGGCCTCCTTGACGCGGCGGATGAAGTCCGGCGTCGTCAGTTCCGCTTCGCCGCGCGCTTTGCGCTGCTCGTTCATCGCGACCTTGAGGAACTGCATGGTAGCGACTCCGGGGATTTCGACCGGATACTGGAAAGCCAGGAAGATGCCCTTGGAGGCACGCTCGGCCGGGTCGAGTTCAAGAATGCTCTCGCCGTTATAGAAGATGTCGCCTTCGGTAACCTCATAATCTTCGCGGCCGGAGAGGATGTAGGAAAGCGTCGACTTGCCGGAGCCGTTCGGCCCCATGATGGCGGCGATTTCGCCCGCCTTGACCGTGAGGTTCAGGCCGCGAATGATTTCGGTGCCGTCTTCGGCGATACGGGCATGCAGGTTCTTGATCTCAAGCATGATATTTTTCCATTCGTTCTTGTCTCAGTGAGGCCGACCAATCTGGACCAGCCTGGATTCAGAAGCCGAGAGCGCTACGGACCCACGGTAGGAGGAAGACCGCGACTGCACCGACTGCGAGGCCCCACCCCGCCCGGGCGACACGCCCTCCGAAATTCGGCGCAAAGGCCGCAAGAAAACCGCAGATCAGCGCGTAGTAAACCAGATTAAGGGGGTCGACCATGTCTGCGGCTTTCCGGATATTCCTCGATTTATCCAACACTTCCTTCGAGCGAGATGCTGATCAGCTTCTGGGCCTCCACCGCGAATTCCATCGGCAGTTGCTGGATGACGTCCTTGACGAAGCCGTTGACGATCAGCGCGACCGCTTCCTCTTCCGGAATGCCGCGCTGCATGACGTAGAACTTCTGGTCGTCGGAAATCTTGGACGTCGTGGCCTCGTGCTCGATCTTCGCGGCGGGGTTCTTCACATCGATATAGGGCACGGTATGGGCGCCGCACTTGTCGCCGATCAGCAGACTGTCGCAGTTGGTGAAGTTGCGGGCGTTGTCGGCCTTGCGGTGGACGGACACCTGACCGCGATAGGTATTGTTCGACTGCCCGGCCGAAATGCCCTTTGAAATGATGCGGCTCGACGTGTTTTTGCCGAGATGAATCATCTTGGTGCCCGAGTCGATCTGCTGATGACCGTTGGAAACGGCGATCGAATAGAATTCGCCGCGCGAGTCGTCGCCGCGCAGGATGCAGGACGGATATTTCCAGGTGATCGCCGAACCGGTTTCCACCTGGGTCCAGGAAATCTTCGAGCGGTGGCCGCGGCAATCGCCGCGCTTGGTCACGAAATTGTAGATGCCGCCCTTGCCCTGGGCATCGCCCGGATACCAGTTCTGCACCGTCGAATACTTGATTTCCGCATCATCCAGGGCCACTAGCTCGACGACGGCCGCGTGAAGCTGGTTCTCGTCGCGCTGCGGCGCCGTGCAGCCTTCCAGATAGGAAACGTAGGCGCCTTCCTCGGCGATGATCAACGTCCGTTCGAACTGGCCGGTATTCTTCTCGTTGATGCGGAAATAGGTGGACAGTTCCATCGGGCAGCGCACGCCCTTCGGCACGAAGACGAAGGAGCCGTCGGTGAAGACCGCAGCGTTCAGCGTCGCATAGAAATTGTCCGAGGTCGGAACGACGGAACCCAGATACTTTTTGATGAGATCCGGATGTTCACGGACGGCCTCAGAAATCGACATGAAGATCACGCCGGCTTTCTGGAGTTCCTTCTTGAACGTGGTGACGACCGATACCGAATCGAACACGGCATCGACCGCGACCCTGGGTGTCGTCACGCCGGCCAGGATTTCCTGCTCCCGCAAAGGGATGCCGAGCTTCTCGTAGACCTTCAGCAGTTCCGGGTCGACGTCCTCGAGCGAGGCCGGGCCGGTGACATTCTTCGGCGCCGCGTAATAATAATAGTCGTTGAAGTCGATCTTGGGATAGTCGACGCGCGCCCAGGTCGGCTCTTCCATGGTCAGCCAGCGGCGATAGGCGTCGAGACGCCATTCCAGCATCCAGTCCGGCTCCTGCTTCTTGGCCGAAATGAAGCGGATGATCTCTTCCGAGAGCCCCTTGGGCGCCTTGTCCACTTCGATGATGGTTTCGAAGCCGTATTTATACTGGTCGATGTCGATCCCGCGGACCTGATCGATTGTTTCCTGGACGGCAGGCATGTCATTCTCCAAATCTTGCCGGTTCAAATTCCGGCAATTCTTGTCATCGTCGCGGACGGCAGCTGCCACCCTTATGTAGGCGCCAGAAGGCTGTTTTCACACCTTTTGGCAAGTGGAAATTTGCGCTTCCGCAAATTTGCCGATCGGCTTACGCGGCCTCTCCCGCCGGCTTTCGCCGGGCAGCGATTTTCGCAAAAGCAGCAAGCGCCTGCGCGATATCATCGTTGGTTGTATCAGCACCCAACGAAATCCGCAGTGCACCAAGCTTCGGGTCGTGCCCCATCGCGGTAAGAACGTGACTTTCGCCAACCTTTCCGGAAGAGCAGGCCGAGCCTGCCGAGAGTGCGATTCCTTCGAGATCGAAAGCGATCTGTCCGGTTTCCGACTTCAACCCCGGCAGGGTGAAAAAGGACGTATTGCATACGCGGTTTACGTCGACGCCGTGAATGATGACATCCGGCGCCGCCTGATGCATGCCCTGTTCGAGCTGGTCGCGCAGGGTGGCTAAGGCGGAGCTGCGCTGCCCCAGGTTATCCAGTGCGGCCTCCGCCGCGGCGCCGAAACCCACGATCGCGTGAAAATTCTCGGTGCCCGAGCGATGGCCTTTCTCCTGGCCGCCGCCCCGGATCAGCGGCTTCGGCATCAGAGCTTCGCCGCGGGACACCAGCGCACCCACGCCCTTCGGTCCACCGATCTTGTGCGAAGACAGGATCAGAAAATCGGCGTCCAGCGTGTTGATATCAACCGGTATTCGACCGACCGCCTGCACCGCATCGACGACCATCAGCCCGCCATGGGCATGCACCATCGCAGCGGCTTCCGCTACCGGCTGCACGATGCCGGTTTCGTTGTTGACCAGCATGACAG
This sequence comes from Neorhizobium alkalisoli, assembly GCF_002968635.1. Taxonomy (GTDB): domain Bacteria; phylum Pseudomonadota; class Alphaproteobacteria; order Rhizobiales; family Rhizobiaceae; genus Neorhizobium; species Neorhizobium alkalisoli. The sequence continues at coordinate 442,673 of NZ_PVBN01000002.1, forward strand.
CGACGATCGGAAGGCCTGAGTTTCGATCATGGCTGCCAAGCAACGCCTCAAGAGCCGCCAGATCCACAATGCCATCACGCGATACAGGCACCTGCGAGAGCCTGCCCTGGTCGAAGCGGCCGCCCTCACGGATCGCAAGATGCTCGATTGCCGAAATATAGAGATGACCAGCCGTCAAAGGCGCCCGGCCCATGAGGAAGTCGGGGGTCAGCACGTGATTGGCAGCTTCCGTGGCGCCACTCGTAAAAATCACATGCGCCGGATCGCTGCCAACAAGCGCGGCCACCTGCCGGCGTGCCTTGTCCACGGCAGCGCGCGCGGCCCTTCCCTCGCCGTGTACGGATGACGCATTGCCCGGCAGCCGAAGCGCATCCAGCATGGCTGCACGCGCCCGCGCGCCGAGCGGCGCGGTCGCGTTCCAGTCCAGATATATGCGGTTCAGCGCCATTGGCCTTTTGGTTTCCGTTTCTAAATAGGAGTGGAGTAAGGGTCGGCAGACGGGATGCCCCGCATTTTTCTTGAAATTTCCTTGAGCCTTGCCTTATGAGACATCGCATCGGGCGTCACTTCAAAGATGCCCAAAGTTTCGAATGGTTCTAAATTTGGTTTTAGAAAAGCTGAGCGGCTTCGTCAAGTCAAACTCGACGTGATGACCGATTTAGAACCTTAGAACGTAGAACCTTAGCACGTTGACCGGAGTACCGATGCCCGAAGTCATTTTCAACGGCCCCGCCGGCCGCCTGGAAGGTCGCTATCAGCCTTCCAAGGAAAAGAGCGCTCCCATTGCGCTTATTCTCCATCCTCATCCGCAGTTCGGCGGAACGATGAACAACCAGATCGTCTACCAGCTCTTCTACATGTTTCAGAAGCGCGGATTTACGACGCTCCGGTTCAACTTCCGCAGCATCGGGCGAAGCCAGGGCGAGTTCGATCACGGTGCCGGAGAACTCTCGGACGCCGCATCAGCTCTGGACTGGGTGCAGAGCCTTCACCCGGATTCGAAGAGCTGTTGGGTGGCAGGCTATTCGTTCGGCGCCTGGATCGGCATGCAGCTTCTGATGCGTCGTCCCGAGATCGAGGGTTTCATGTCGATCGCTCCGCAGCCCAATACCTACGATTTCTCCTTCCTTGCCCCCTGCCCCTCCTCGGGCCTCATCATCAACGGCGACGCCGACAAGGTTGCGCCCGAAAAGGACGTCAACGGCCTGGTCGAAAAGCTGAAGACGCAGAAGGGCATCCTGATCACCCATCGCACCGTCGAAGGCGCCAACCACTTCTTCAACGGCCGCGTTGAAGATTTGATGTCGGAATGCGAAGACTATCTCGACCGCCGCCTCAATGGCGAACTCGTCCCGGAACCCGCCGCCAAGCGGATTCGCTGACATTCACGCGAAAAAGGTTGGGCCGCCGTTCGGCGGCCTTTTCATTTCACGATCTTGATGGGCGCTGATCTTGGAAGCGCGGAAGACATCGCTTGCCTGACGCAATTGCGGCCGGAACGTTTTGCCTCATAGAGAGCATCATCGGCATTGCGCATGGCATCGGTAAATTCCTGACCTTGCTCGACTTCGGCCACCCCGAAACTTGCGGTGATGCTGAAGGAAGGCGGCAGGGCACCGATCTGAATGCCCATTGTTCCGCCCCGGAGGGCATGCGCCAGCAATACGGCCATCTCCGCGGTCGTGTTCGGCATGAAAATAGCGAACTCTTCGCCGCCGATGCGGCCAAGGATGGCGCTTTTAGGGGCCGTCACCTGCAGGAGATCGCCAAACGCCCGGATCACCAGATCGCCGCCATGGTGTCCATAGCTATCGTTGATGCTCTTGAAATAGTCCAGATCGCAGATAATGACGGAATGCCGGGCTTTCGACGCGTGGGCGATAGCCGCCTTCACGCCATTCTCGAAACCGCGTCGATTGGGCAGGCCGGAGAGCCCGTCTCTCTCGGAATTGCTGCGTTCGTCGGCCATGATCTCCAGCACCAGAACCGAAAACAGCGTCAACCCGACTCCCACGACGAGAACGGCTGTCGAACTCTGGGAGATCAGTGCGTAGTTGGTGTGGATATAGTCCTTGGCCGTTGTTCCCGCCCCTGCAAGCGCGGCAAGACCTGCCTTGGCAACAAAATGCAGACCGGTGACCAACAGCAATGCCCCGAGGAAACGGTCTATTATCAATCTTCGTGTCGACAGGAAAACAGATACCGCACCTGCCAGTGCCACCATGGCGAAGGGCGCCTGGTAGGAGAAGGCGTGGGCTACGGTGCCGCGCGGCAGGTCATAGATAAACACGTCAAGGGCTACGCTTGCAGCTAAAAAACAGCAGGCATAAGCGAAGCTGATCTTGCGGCCGTAAAGCTCCCCGACCCCGATCAGAAGCAGGATCAATCCGCCCAGCACAGCTGCAAAGGCCCCGAACGCCCAGAATTTTGTCAGATTGGTGTAGGCGACGAGCAACTCGCAAATCGATGACAGCGAAGCGACCGCAAAACCTGCCGCAAACCATAGCGCGGCAGTCCGCGAGCGGCTTCGCGTCGAAACCACGACAAAGACGAGGGAAAAGAAGATGGCGATGATAAAATTCACCGCCAGGAGAAAGGCCGGACCGTTCATCAACCAATCACTGCAGCACCCTGCACCTACCCGTTTAACGTGTCACAAGGATGGTAAAGGCTCAAAAACAAAAAACCGTTAATGTTTAAATATCAGGAGTCTTAGGCTTGGCGCACTTTCACGGATCGCCTCAATCGAGAGCGCGAATCTGTCTCTGCATCCACTTCATTACGGAATTTGAACACCCTCGGCATCACTTTTGAAGTGATTAGCAGCAAAAACAGTGCTAGACGCCCGCCACACATCCAAAACACCCATCCTGCCAGAGATAGATCATGTCCAGGTTCAAGTCCGACTTCCTTCGCACGCTCGACGAGCGCGGTTTCATCCACCAGGTCTCCGACGAGACAGGCCTCGATGAGCTGTTCGCCAAGGAAACCGTGACGGCCTATATCGGCTATGATCCTACAGCTTCGAGCCTGCACGTCGGCCATCTCACCCAGATCATGCTGCTCCACTGGCTGCAAGCCACCGGCCACCAGCCGATCTCGCTGATGGGTGGCGGCACCGGCATGGTCGGCGACCCTTCCTTCAAGGAGGAAGCGCGCAAGCTGATGACGGTCGAAATGATCGAGGACAACATCACCTCGCTCAAGCACGTTTTCGCCAATTACCTCGACTACGATCGCGAGCTCAATCCGGCCCTGATGATCAACAACGCCGACTGGCTGCGTCCGCTGAACTACCTGGAATTCCTGCGCGACGTCGGCCGGCATTTCTCGGTCAACAGAATGCTGTCCTTCGATAGCGTCAAGACGCGTCTCGACCGCGAGCAGTCCCTGTCCTTCCTCGAATTCAACTACATGATCCTGCAGGCCTACGATTTCGTCGAACTGGCGAAGCGTTACGGCTGCCGGCTGCAGATGGGCGGCTCGGATCAATGGGGTAACATCGTCAACGGCATCGACCTCGGTCACCGCATGGGGACGTCGCAGCTTTATGCGCTGACCTCGCCGCTCCTGACCACGTCTTCCGGCGCCAAGATGGGTAAATCGGCATCCGGCGCCGTCTGGCTAAACAAGGATCTTCTGCCGGTCTATGACTTCTGGCAGTACTGGCGCAATACCGAGGACGCGGACGTCGTCCGCTTCGCAAAGCTCTTCACTACGCTGCCGATGGATGAGATCGCCAAGCTTTCGCAGCTCGGCGGATCGGAGATCAACGAAGCCAAAAAGATCCTTGCCACTGAAGTTACGGCGATCCTGCACGGTCGTGCCGCAGCCGAGGAAGCGGCCGAGACGGCGCGCAAGACCTTCGAAGAGGGCGCGCTTTCCGAAAATCTGCCGTCTGTCGAGATGCCGGCTGCCGAACTTGATGCCGGCATCGGCTTGCTGACGCTGATCGTTCGGGCCGGACTTGCGGCGTCGAACGGCGAAGCCCGTCGCCACGTCCAGGGTGGCGCGGTTCGCATCAACGACCAGTCCGTCATAGACGAACGCAAGATGATTGGCACTGGCGAGGTGACCGGCGATGGCGTCATCAAACTATCGCTCGGCAAGAAGAAACATATCCTTGTCCGCCCGATTTGATTGAGGCAAAAAAGACTTCCCCGAAGGGCCGCAGTTGCGGCCCTTTTTATTGGAATTCAAAGATCTGTCGGAAGATACCGGGCGCTATCAGCGATAGCGGATTGACCGTCAGCCGCGGTTTGTCGAAAGGCCCTTCGAGCTTGAAGGTGATGCCGAGAAGGCCGCGATCACGTCCGTTGCCAAGGATGGCGCCGATGATCGGCAATTCTCCGAACAGACGGTTCAATCCGTAAGCCGGCATGAAAGTGCCGGTCATGTCCATATTGCCTTTGCTGTCGCGCACCAGCCCTTGGAACGTGGCGCCGATCTGCTCGCCGCGCACTACCCCGTTCTCCACGGCGAGGGTACCGTTACGGTAGAGCAGGCTTGCAAAGCCGCGTTGGAATTTCGCAGAAGTCACGTCGATATTGCGCTTGGTCGCGGTACTGAGACTGCGCCCCTCCTGGTCGGGCGTGGAAACAAGCGACTGGAGTTTCGTCTCGTTGACGAGCGAGAAGCTTCTCAAGTCGAGAGATCCAGCCCAGGCTTCGCCTTCCGCTCGCAGCCGAAGATTCAGGAGCCCGCCTCGCAGGTTGTTGTAAAGGTTCATGAAGCGGATGACGGCACCGGCATCGCCACTGGTAAGGGAGATCGTATCGCCCCGGCTCATCTCGCTGACAACCGCCTGCCCGCTTTCCGTGATCCCGGAAAAATCGGCCTTTGAAATATTTCCGTTTCGGCTCGAGAACAACGCCGACACATTGGACAAAACCTGGTCGTTAAATCCAATCAGGCGCTCGAGCTTTGCGCGAACCGTAGCATTGTCCTGATCGTCTCGACCTCGGCCGCCGGCGCTCCCCCTCTCCTTGTCAGCCTTGAGCCGCGTGATGACCGGACGGATGTCCACCGCTGATCCCGTGATCGATATGTCGAAGCTGTCTTTTCCACGTTTGACGGCAACGGCATAATTGTCGGCTGGCGAGAGCTGCACATGAGAAAATTCGGCCGCGGTCAGATTGTCTCTGTTGAGAGAGAGGTTGCCACGAGCACCGAACCCCTCACCTGAAAGTTCGAAATTCCGGATATCGGTATGCTCGCCCGCCTCGGAGAGCTCGAATTGGGCTTTTGCGGGGATCCCGCTGCCTTTCGTCCAACCGAGCCACGGCACGGAAAGCGTCGCCCGGCCAAGATCCAGCGCCACGGTCTGACGCGTTTCGTCAACCCAGGTCCACTGCGCCGATATCGATCCGTCAATAATTTCCGACAGGCCCGGCGCCAGCTTCTGGCGCTGCTCGTTGTTGAGCACGGTCTTGATGATCCGCTCGCGTTTCACGCGCGAGGTGGAATCGATCGGTTCGGCGAGGGTGATATCGGCCGGTACATCGTCGATCGTGCCCTTCGCAACGAGCCGAGCGATCTGCGTGTCGACATCCAGCGTGCCATTCAGAGCGCCGATCCGGCGGCCGGAGAATTCGGGCGCAAGGCTGACGTTATCAAGCTCCGCGTGGGCATTCCACGTCGGCTCCGGCGGGTTGTGGGCCTTGATGAGACCCATGCGCGCCCTCAGATCCACTCTTGCAAGTCCGGAGAAATCCTCCGGCTTGAACTCCGTCCCCTTGAGCGCGCTGATCGGTCGAAAATTCGCCAGTTCCGTCACCGCGTCTGCTGGTCCCGCGAGCTTCAGGAAAAGGTCCGCCATCAACGGTTTTGCGTAGGTCGAGGGAATGGAAAAGCGGCCGCCATCGACGACGACAGATCGACCAGACGGGAAAAAGGACATGGCACGCGCAATATCGACCGCCAATGCCTCTCCTTTGAGGTCAAAGCGACCATCGATGTCGCGGAGTGGAGGAATATCGCCCGGCAGGTTGATGCGGGCATCAGCAAGATCGAAATTGATCTGCAATTCGTTCTGGTTGAGCTCCATCGGAACGCCCGGCCCCTTCATCCGGCCAGCCGGTATGAAGACGGCGATAGAACCATTCGTCACCGTGCCGCCGAACATATTGTCCATGACCCACTCGCGCGGCCTTCGCGCCATCCAGAACGGCCAGAGCTGCTTTACTGCCGTGACCTGCATCTGCGGCAACTGAGCCCCGAAACTGATTTCCGGCGACTGCTCGCCAAAACGCACCTTGAGGGCTCCCGCCATCCGCCCCATGGGGCTGGACACCGCCATCTCGTCGAATTGCAGCTCGCGGTCCGCGGAGAGGTAACGCCCGTTGGCCTTGAGATCGAAGCGGGTCGGCTGTTCGCCTTCCGTGGCTCCCGCAGCGGTGCCGCCGCTGATCAGAAGATCGAGCCCGAAACCGACGCGCTTGTCATCCGCGTTGAGCCTGCTGAGATCGATCACCGCGCCGGTGAACGGCAGGATGGTCGGCCCGAATCGCGCCTCCGATCTCAGAAGCTCGATCGAGTTCTTCGAAAAATCATAGGCGACATTGATCGTGGCACCGGTCAATATCTGCTGGAGCCCGTCGAAATAGAAATGCCCCGGAGACTGGCGCAGCGTCGCCGTGATGCGAGGTTCTGTCATCTCGCGTGCTCGCACCGCGGCGAGATCCAGATCGAGCGACCCTTCGATGCCCTCCCGGGGGGCGCCATCTTCCGTTCGCTGCAGCAGAAAAGGCGTGACCTCCAACCCAGCCAGCCTCGCCGACAAGGAGGTGGTGACACCCTCGACCGTCTTCGACGCGGCCGTCAGCATGGCACGGCGGCCATTGAGGCTTATGGCGCCGTTGACCTCCACCTCGCCATCGATGCTGCGCGCCAGTTTGAGATCGTCGACGACGAGTGCGATCGGCTTGCGCCCGGGCGCTGCAGGAAGAAGGATCTCGATCCCTGATATATCGATCGAACCAGTGCCGGTTCGTTCCATGAGGCCGCGCGCTTCGTCAAAGCGCTGGAATGCCTGCTCAAGGAGAGCCGGCATACCGTCGACCCGCACTTCCGACAGCGGCAGCGGATCCCCCGACGGCAGTTGCGCCGTATCCAGGCGGATATCTTCCGCCTCCATATGCTTGATCGATATGCGCCCGCTCAAGAGAGCAAGAGGATCGATCGCCATGCGCATCGCGCCCGCACGGCTCAGATGTTCGCCGGTCGCCTGCTCGACGATGTCGACATTGCGCGCTTCCAGCGCAAGGCGAAGGCCGGAATCAAAACGGATAGCCGTGGAACCGACGGTTGCGGCATAACGGGGACCTATCGCATCGTTGAGTGCGGCTTGAGCGCGCGCGGAAAGCGTACTGTCGGCAACGCCTCCTTCGATTGCGAAAATGGCGCTGCCCGCTGCGAGCATGACCAGCACCAGAAACAGTGCGACAACCTTGCTGAATCGCTTCATCCGCGTCGGCAGAGGCGGACAATTCACGATAATGGGATCTTCCGCCCGAGCCGAGGGAAGTTCGTGCAGTGGAACGATGTCCTTGCGGTTGAAGTCGACCCTTTCTCCGCGAATTTCCGCCATCAGGTTGAGATCTGTCTTTCCATATTCGCGTGTGTGATCTGGACGCCTCGCCGGCCACTATATACCGATTGCGGCGAATATGATTCAAGATACCGGCAAAAGAAAGGAAATCCATGCCTGAATTGGCTATTGGCGACATCGCTCCGGACTTCGAACTGCCACGCGACGGCGGCGGGACTGCGTCCTTGAGGGCGTTTTTGGGGAAACCGGTCGTCGTCTATTTCTATCCCAAAGACGACACCGAGGCCTGCACCAAGGAAGCGATATCCTTTACCGCGCTTCTGCCGGAATTTGAAAAGGCAGGGGCTGCAGTCATCGGCGTGTCGCCGGACAGCGTCAAGAAACACGACAAATTCGCGAAGAAGCACGCTCTGTCGGTCATTCTCGGCTCGGACGAAGATACGGCTATTGCCAATCTCTACGGTGTCTGGAAGGAAAAGAGCATGTACGGCCGCACCTATATGGGTGTCGAACGGACAACCTTCCTGATCGGCGCGGACGGACGGATCGCGAAGATCTGGCCCAAGGTCAAGGTCGCAGGCCATGCCGAGGCCGTTCTTGAAAGCCTCAAGACGCAATAGGGACATCAGATGCCGGGAGAGTTCTCCATCACTTCTTTGAGAGGCGGCGCTACGACGGCCGTCCTCTCGGCCGATCTCGACATCAAGACGCGGCTTACGCAGGAAACGGCGACACGGTGGTTTGAACGGCGGCTGTCCCTTCGCTCACCGCTCGACCCTCCCCTTGCCGAACGTCCCGGTCGCCCGGAAAAGCCTGAACTGGTACCGCCGAAAGCTGTCGGAAAACGCTCGCTGCACACCGTCAACGGCCGCATTGCGACCCTGCACGCCATCGCCCATATCGAGCTTAATGCCGTCGACCTGGCGCTCGACATTGTTGCGCGTTTCGCCACGGAACCTGTTCCGAACTCTTTCTTCGACGGCTGGATGCAGGTCGCCTTCGAGGAAGCCAAGCATTTCCGGATGGTGCGGGCACGATTGAACGATCTCGGCGCTGAATACGGAGACATGCCCGCGCATGATGGATTGTGGCAGGCAGCCCATTCCACGCGCAACGACCTCACCGCCCGGCTTGCCGTCGTGCCTCTGATCCTGGAAGCCCGCGGCCTTGACGTAACGCCCTCGCTGCAGGCGAAGATGCGCGAAAGTGGCGATCTCGAGACCGCAGCGATTCTCGACGTGATCTACAACGACGAAAAAGGTCATGTCGCCATCGGCGCAAAGTGGTTTCGTTTTCTCTGCGCCCGTGAGCGTAAAGATCCGGCGGCAACATTTCAGCAGCTGGTACGCGCCAATTTCCGCGGATCCCTCAAGGCTCCTTTCAATGATGTCGCCCGGGCAGAAGCGGGTCTGACACCCTCCTTCTATCGCTCGCTGACCGCAAGCAGCAACGGCTAAGGCAATTATTCGTTAACCATAAGCATGTGTAATCCCATCAACGGGACGACGGCAAAACGAGTCGTATCTCTGGGAGATTCACGTGGCGAAGGGAACCGAAAACCGGGTATTTGGGAAACGGGCGCCTCAGCACGTCCTCATTTTCGCCAGCGGTGAAAAAATCCGCCACATGACCATCAGGCCCTGGATGGCCGCCCTGACTTTCTGCTTTCTCGCCGTCTTTGCGATCGGCTATCTCGCAGCGACCTCCTATCTCGTTATCCGGGATGACCTGATCGGCGCGACAATGGCCAGGCAGGCCCGCATGCAACACGACTACGAGGATCGAATCTCGGCATTACGGGCCCAGCTCGACCGAATTACCTCCAGGCAACTGCTCGACCAGCAGGTCGTAGAGCAGAAGGTTGAAAAGCTGCTGGAACAGCAGAGCGCATTGTTTTCACGACACGGAAAGCTCGGATCGCTGCTGAACCGCGCGGAGGAATCGGGCCTGACGGGACCGGAACCTTCAGCTCCAGTCACCTCTCATTCTCCCTTGAAGGAGCGCCAGGCGTCGATGAACGGTGGCGGTGGCTTGCAGGCGATCGACAAGCTGCTTTCCGGAAAGACTGCCGCTACGCCGCTCGACACATCCAGTGCCCTTGGCTACACGTCGCTACGTGAAAACATTTCCGATCGCGCTGATCGCGTCTTCTCCCGGGTGACGCTTTCGCTGAAGAACCTCGAGAAGGAACAGCTCGTCAAGATCGCCGATCTGACGACCGGTGCATCGGAAACCGCCGATGCGATCACCGCCATCCTCAGACGGACCGGCGTGGAGGTGGCCTCCGCGCCAAAAGCCGCCTCAGCAAATGGCGTCGGCGGTCCCTATCTGGAGCCTCAGACAGATATTGGCGCATTCGACGCCTCGCTCGATGATCTCGATGCGGCCCTCAGCCGCCTGGAAAGCGTGCGTGAAACGGCGCGCGACCTTCCGTTCGGCAATCCGGCTCCCGGCCATGCCATAACCAGCCGCTATGGGAACCGCATCGACCCCTTCCTTGGTCGACTGGCCTTGCATGCCGGAATCGACTTCGAGGCTGAAACCGGCCAGGACGTTAAGGCTACTGGCTCTGGAAGGGTCGTCACCGCCGGCGCGTCGGGCGGTTACGGCAATATGGTGGAGATTGACCACGGCCAAGGCACCACGACGCGCTACGGCCATCTGTCCAAAATCCTGGTCAAGGAAGGCGATACGGTTGCCGCAGGTGACGTCGTCGGCCGAGCCGGATCCACCGGGCGCTCGACGGGACCGCATGTGCATTATGAGGTTCGTCGAGGCGGCAATGCCATTGATCCCATTCATTTCCTTAACGCCGGAATGAAGCTCACGACCTATCTCAAGTGAGCCGTTGATTGCCAAAAGACAATTTCTTTGCTTCCGAACGATAGCCGGCTTGTCTATTTAGGATGTTCGTTCACCAATCCCCCAGCCGAATTCCCTGTTTTCCTTGACTTTCAGCGTTTTTGGTTCTATGTCGCGGACCAGTTGTCGGCCCTGTAGCGCCGACTAGCACAGAGTTCGTACAGAACCGGAACGGAAACGTAATTCCCTTTGACCACATTCGCTGATCTTGGCCTGAGCCAGAAAGTTCTCTCCGCCGTCACTGACGCGGGTTACACCATCCCTACGCCGATCCAGGCCGGGGCAATCCCGCATGCTCTGCAGCGCCGCGACATCTGCGGTATCGCACAGACCGGAACGGGAAAGACCGCCTCCTTCGTTCTGCCGATGCTGACGCTTTTGGAGAAGGGCCGCGCCCGAGCCCGGATGCCGCGCACGCTGATTTTGGAGCCGACCCGTGAACTTGCAGCGCAGGTCGCGGAAAACTTCGACAAATATGGCAAGAACCACAAGCTGAATGTCGCGCTGCTGATCGGCGGCGTCTCGTTCGAAGATCAGGACCGCAAGCTTGAGCGCGGCGCCGACGTCCTCATCTGCACGCCGGGCCGGCTTCTCGACCATTGCGAACGCGGAAAGCTTCTGATGACCGGCGTCGAGATCCTCGTGATCGACGAAGCCGACCGGATGCTCGACATGGGCTTCATCCCGGATATCGAGCGCATCGCCAAGATGATCCCGTTCACCCGGCAGACGTTGTTCTTCTCGGCGACGATGCCGCCGGAGATCCAGAAGCTTGCTGATCGCTTCCTGCAAAATCCTGAGCGCATCGAAGTGGCCAAGCCGTCCACGACAGCCAAGACGGTGACGCAGCGCCTCGTCGCATCGCACAACAAGGATTACGAGAAACGCGCCGTACTGCGCGATCTCATCAAGGCGCAGGACGACCTGAAGAATGCGATCATCTTCTGCAATCGCAAGAAGGACGTCGCCGATCTCTTCCGCTCGCTGGAGCGTCACGGCTTCTCGGTAGGCGCGCTCCATGGCGACATGGATCAGCGCTCGCGAACCACCATGCTGGCAAATTTCAAGGACAACAATATCACGCTGCTCGTCGCCTCGGACGTCGCCGCGCGCGGTCTTGATATCCCGGATGTCAGCCACGTCTTTAATTTCGATGTGCCGATTCATGCGGAAGACTATGTCCACCGCATCGGACGCACCGGCCGTGCCGGACGCTCGGGTCGGGCCTTTACGATCGTCACCCGGTCGGACACCAAGTACCTCGACGCGATCGAGAAACTGATCGGTGAAAAGGTCGAGTGGCTGAGCGGCGATCTGACGGCCCTGCCCGCCCCCATGGAAAGCCATGAGAATGATCGTGGCCGCAAGGGGCGCGATCGTGATAAGGAGCGCGGCCGCGGCAGACGAAGCGATTCGGGGCGCGGCGATTCGAGTCACAAGGCTGACACGAAGATCCAAGATAATCCGATTGAAGCAGCCGAAGAGGCATTTGTGGAAGCTAGGGTAGAAAACGTGAAACCGGAGCGCAAGGCAGACAGGAAGCCGCAGAACAATAGCGGCAACCGCAACACGCGGCCAAGCCCGGCACCCGCAAACGACGACAATCGCGAGCGCCGCCAGCGTTACCACCGCGACCACGACGACGGCCCCACCCCGATTGGCTTCGGTGATGATATCCCCGCATTCATGCTGATCGTAGCGAACGGCACCAAGGCCTAATTTCAGTGGCAAGACCCGGCATTGATTTTCCTGGCGTCGGTGCCGGGCTTGTCATCCTGCGCGACGACGGGAGAGTCTTGCTCTGCCGACGCATGAAAGCCCCGGAAGCCGGTTTCTGGAACATTGTCGGCGGCAAAGTCGATCCGATGGAGCCGTCGTCCGATGCAGCGCGCCGCGAGGCCGAAGAAGAAACGGGCCTCAAAATCGGCGATGTCGAGTTTCTCTGCATGGCCGAGGAAATCATCGAGGCTGACCGGCAGCATTGGGTCTCGCTGATCTATGTCACACGAGATTTTTCCGGCGAGCCGACGCTGACCGAGCCGGACAAACTGTCTGAAATTGGCTGGTTCGATCCGAAAGATCCCCCGCAGCCGCTTTCAGCCTTCTCTGCCAGGGCGTTCTCGCACCTCGAAACCGTGCAACAGCAATAAGGACCGCCCCGGACGAACCGAAGCCGGTCATGGTTAGATGAGGATCTGCCTCAAGAGGTAGATTTAGCCCGCAAGGCGGCTTCGAAGGCGAGCCGCGCCCATTTTCGCATTTCATCCGGATCGTCGAATGCTTCTTCCGGTATCGTCCAGTAAGGCATCGGAACGGGCGTGCCTTTCTTGTTTTCATATACCCACTGCCGCGCGCCGGCAGTGGCAAACTCCGGACCGCTAACCTCGTCTGCCTTCAGCATGATCTCGTCGCGCAGGTCGATCGCAATGATCAGGCCCTGGTGATAGATACCCTTGCCGCCAAACATGCGGCGGATCGATACGGGGCCGAGCCCCTCGAACAACTCCTCGATGCCGGCATTGTCCATTCTTACCCCCTGAGAATACCACCCGCAGCCGCCACCTCTTCCGGCGTGTCCACATCGAGATGCGCCGCTGGACCGATATCGATATCGATGATCGGCAGGCCGGAACTCTCGATGATGGCGCGTGCCCCTACATCGCCCTGAAGCCCGAGAACCGCATCGTACGCCACGCGGGGCAGGATGACCGGATTTCCTCGCTTCCCACCGGATACCGATCGGATCACCACGTCACCACCGGCCTCCCGAAAGGCTGTGATCAGCATGCTCACGTGCTCGGCGGTCACGCTCGGCATGTCCGCCAGCATCACCAGGATGCCGTCCTTCGATGCAAGCTCCGGATTGGAGAAACCGGCGACCAGGGAGCTTGCGATACCCGACGCGTAATTCGGGTTGAAGCAGCAAGAAATTTCCAGGCCGGCAAGCGCCGCTTCCACGTCCTTGCGGCGATGGCCGGTGACGACGACGACAGGAGAAGCTTGCGAACTCTGCAACATCGTCGCCGTGCGCCGCGCGAGGGGTATGCCGTCGAATTCCGCCAGCAGCTTGTGAAGCCCACCGTTTCCCATGCGCCGGGCCTGGCCTGCCGCCAGCAGCAATGCACCGACCGACAGATCTGCCGTCTTTTCGATGATGGAATCGCGTGGCTTCGGGCGGCTCGCGATTTCCATCAACAGTCCGCCGACTCCCATGCCGGTGATGTCGAATGACGTTACGGCCTCGCCCGCCATCAAGCGGCTCAGCACCCAGTCGAAACCATTCTCTTTCGGAGAACGAGCGCAGCCGGGAGCGCCAAGCACAGGTACCTCGCCGATCCGGCCGAGCACAAGCAGATTGCCCGGATCGACCGGCATGCCGACCTGATGGACTTCTCCACCAGCCCGGCGGATCGCAGCAGGTATGACATCGTCTTTGTCCGCTACGGCGGAAGCGCCGAAGACGACAATCATAGCCGGCCCGCGCGTCTCTTCGGGTTTGAGCTCCAGAAGAACCTCGGTCAGCCGTTCCACTGTATGCGAGATGCGGATTTCCTTCGTCAGGCGGCTACCGGATATCGCAAGGCGCTGTTCCAGAAGTTTGGCCGTCCGATCCATGACCGAGGTCTTCAGCGACGGAAGTTCGGTCGCGATCAATGTCACCGCGCGGGGATGGAAAACCTTCACTTGAAAAGGGACGGCTCCCGACAGCAGAGAAACGGCCTCGGCGACCCCGTCGCCGCTGACGGCCAGAGGAATGATCTTGACGGTTGCCACCATATCGCCTTCCCGCACAGTGACATGGTCGGCAAGACAGGCGAGCGTGATGGCCGGATCGATGCGGTTCAGGGCGTCCACGACCGTCTTGTCGGCCACGAAGAGGCCGTCCGCATTGGCATAGATGTTCACCCGCCCCGTCGCGGCCTCGGAAAAACGCAGATTGTCGGGAGCGATGACATTGGCGATGGCGGCGGCGGCGTGATCCTCCAGCATGTCGCCAGGATCGAGCCGTACGGCTACCACGGACGCCACGCCTTCCTGAGACATCCTGGCGATATCCTCCTTCGACAGGATCTGTCCCTTCGAGATGCGGCCGGAGGGCAACCGGATACTGTGCGCCAGCACCACGCCTTCTGCTTCGCCGAGGTTGAAGGTTCCGTATTTCATCCAGTATCACCCATCAGTGACAAGATCGCGGCGTCGGAAGGCCTGGACGACCTGGGCGAGAGTGGCAAGCGCGATTTCCGCCGGGCTCGCCGCAGCGATGTCCAAGCCGATCGGCGCCGCAATCCGGCCGATCTCTTCGTCGGTCCGCCCCATTTCCTTCAGTCGCTCAACGCGCTTCGCATGTGTCTTGCGGCTCCCGAGCGCTCCGACATAAAAACAGCCGACCCTGAGGGCCTCCGACAGGGCAAAGTCGTCGATCTTCGGGTCGTGCGTGACCGCTGCCAGTGCGGTATAGGCGTCAAGCGGCCGCTCCCTGAGCACGTCTTCCGGCCAATCGGCGATCAGCTCGACACCATCGAAACGCTCCTCTGTCGCAAATGCGGTGCGCGGATCGATGATCGTCAGATCATAGCCAGCGACCGGAGCCAACCGGGCCAGCGCCTGGCTGATATGCACTGCTCCGATCACCACGATACGCGGCGGCGGCAAATGGACGTTGAGGAAAAGCGAGCGCCCGTCGACTTCCGCCATCGCCGCTTTGCCGCTCCGGAACGCTTTGGCGACCTCCTGGCCGAGCGGACCTGGAACGGGTTCACCTTCTAGGATCAACCGCACCGGGCCGCCGGAAAGGTCGGTCGCGACAACGGCGGCCTTGCGGGCTTGCCGAGCGGCGTTGAGCTTTGCGAGCGTTTCGAGCTCCATCAAGCAAGCCTTTCCACATACACCCGGATTTTACCCCCGCAGGAGAGGCCGACGCGCCAGGCTGTCTCGTCGGCCACGCCGAACTCAAGCATCTTCGGGACGCCTGACGTGATAACGTCGAGCGCCTCGGTGATGACGGCTCCTTCAACGCAGCCGCCCGAGACAGAGCCTTCGAAATTGCCTTCGCCGTCGATGACCAGATGGCTGCCCGACGGGCGCGGCGCCGAACCCCATGTCTCGACTACAGTGGCGATAGCAACCTGGCGGCCATCTTCTCTCCAGGTCTGGGCGGTCAGCAACGGATCGAGAATTTCAGATGCAGTCATGCCACCCTCCGTGGATGCATATAGCGGCGCGGGTCCGCCGATTTCGTATGGTCATCCGATAGCGCGATGGCGAGATCGGCAAGCGATTGCAGATTGTGGACAGCCCGGAATTCGTCCACATGCGGCAACATCGCACGAACACCCTGCGCCCTTGCCTCAAAACCCTCGAACCGCAGCAGCGGATTAAGCCAGATCAGCCGCCGGCAGGAACGATGCAGGCGGTCCATTTCCGTTTCCAGTTCCTTGACGCCTTCTCGCTCCAGGCCATCGGTGATCAGCAGCACGACCGCGCCCTGGCCGAGCACCCGGCGCGACCAGAGGCGGTTGAATTCGGAAAGCGTCGCGCCGATCCGTGTGCCGCCGGACCAGTCGCGCACGGCATCAGTACAGCCGGCAAGCGCCTCGTCCGGGTCGCGGCGGCGCATTTGCCGGGTTACATTGGTGAGCCGCGTACCGAACAGGAAGGTGTGGACCCGGGTCCGCCTTTCGGTCAGGGCATGCAGAAAATGCAGAAAGATGCGCGTGTATTGGCTCATCGAGCCGGAGATGTCGGCAAGCACCACAAGAGGCGGCGGCGTCTTCTTGCGCTCCCGAAAGCGCGGAAGGATAAGATCGCCTCCCGTTCGCATCGCCTGGCGCATGCTGGCGCGCGGATCGATGATCGGTGGCCGGTATGATGAGCTGAAGCGACGTGTCTTGACCTCGTCGAGCGGTAGCGCCAGCTTGGCAAGCTCGCGTCGCGCCAGGGCCAGTTCGGCCGCCGTCATCTGGGCAAAATCCATCCGCTTCAGGACTTCGCTGCCGGACGTGGTGAAGCGCGAATCGATCTCGATCTCCGGAGGTGCTTTGCGGGCAGCGCCTTTCGGCTGATCGCTGATCAGTGCATCACCGACCCGCGTCGCGCCGGCTTTCTGCTTTTCTTGCTCATGACGATCAGGCGCCTTGGGCGACATCATCGCAATCATCTTGCCGACAAGGTCCCGCGAGCGCCAGAACAGCCGAAATGCTTCATCGAAGACCGCCTGGTCCTCGTGGCGCTTGACAAAAACGGCCGAGAGCGCGGCATGAAACTCCTCACGCGAGCCAATCCCTATAGCATCGACCGCAACGATCGCGTCGGCGGCTGCGGCCGGCCCCGTCTTCAGCCCGGCGCGACGGAGCACTCTGGAAAAGTAGACAAGATTGTCGGCAAGCCGCCCATCCGGACCTGGTGGAACGACGATGCCGTCCTGCCCTATGCTCGTCATCATGACCTACACCGCCGTCTGCAGTTCCGCCTTCACTTCGGCAAGAACCCGCTCTCCTTCGCCACCTCTGATCCGCGCGATATCGTCCTGATACTTCAGGAGAGTACCCAGCGTATCGGCAATCGTCTCGGGGTCGAGCGCAAGCCGGTCCAGTTCCGTCAACGCCGTCGCCCAGTCGATGGTCTCCGCCACGCCCGGATTCTTGAACAGATCGCGCGTCCTGAGCTTTTGGACATAGGCAACCACCTGACGCGACAGGGTTTCGCCGCATTGCGGAACCTTGCGGCGGATGATCTCAAGCTCCTGCGCCGCGTCCGGGTAATCGACCCAGTGATAGAGACAGCGGCGTTTCAGCGCGTCATGGATCTCGCGGGTTCGATTGGTCGTGATGATGACAATGGGGGGCTCGGAGGCTTTGATCGTGCCTAGCTCGGGGATCGTCACTTGGAAATCGGAAAGCACTTCCAGAAGGAAGGCTTCAAAGGCCTCGTCGGTGCGGTCCAGTTCGTCGATCAGGAATACCGGGGCCGGTTGGCCGGGTTGACCAAGGGCCTGAAGCACCGGGCGGCGGATGAGATGGCGTTCCGAGAAGAGATCGGCCTCCAATCGCTCGCGGCTCTCGATGCCGGTCGCCTCGGACAACCGGATATCCAGCATTTGTGCCGGATAGTTCCATTCGTAAACGGCCGAGGAGATATCGAGGCCTTCGTAACACTGCAGCCGGATCAACGGCCTGCCGAGCGCTTTTGCAAGGGTCTTGGCGATCTCGGTCTTACCGACGCCGGCCTCACCTTCCAGGAAGAGCGGCCGCTTCATCTTGAGCGCCAGGAAGACGACCGTCGCAAGGGACCGACCGGCAAGATAGTCCCCGGCGGCAAGTAGCGCGATTGTCTCGTCGATCGAGGCGGGCAATGTGCCTGATGTTTCGTCCGGCATGACTATACCCTTTCAAACAGCGTTCTAAAGTGTTCGAAAGCCGCGGTCCAGATAGATGAGCGAGGACGCTTCCGGGCCGAAATGGATCGCTTTCACCTCGCCGAACATAACAAAATGTGTGCTTGCCTGCTTGATCTCGGTGACCCGGCAATCGAACGAAACGGTTGCATCGGTCAGGACCGGTGCGCCTGTGAAAAGGGTCTTCCAGCTTCCCAGCGAGAACCTCTCATCGGCCGCTACACCGCTCAGCCCGGCAAAGGCCGTGGCCAGCCCCTGATGGTGAGCCGCCAGCGAATTCAGCGCGAATATGCCGCTCTCGGCGAAGATCGCGTTATTCGCATTGCTGCTGTTCAGACATACCAGCAGGCTCGGCGGATTGTCCGAGACCGAACAGGCGGCGGTCACGGTCACTCCGCGCCTGATCCCGTTGAACTCGGTGGTTACCACCTGAACGTGGCCGGCATACCGGGCCATACCGTTGCGATAAAGGACGGGATCGAGAAAAGGCTGGTCCGTCAAAGGCAGGTCCGTCAAAGGTATCTCCAGGGGCCACGTCCCTTCATCACTCCCCTCGATATGGTAACAAAAACACTTGATGTCCACGGGAGCTGCGGGTTTTTACATCCTATAGCCGATTCTCTTTGACGGCTGCGACGAGAAAGCTAAATGTGGCCCCAAGGGCAAGATCCAAGGAAAAGCATGACAGCACGACGTTTTGTTATCGCCGGAGTGCTAGCTTCGTTTCTGGGATGCGGATCGGCATCGGCTGCGGTGATCGGTGTCGTCGCCCCGCGTTCCGGCCCCTATGCCTCTCTCGGAAACCAGGTTTTTCAAGGTGCGCGCGTTGCGGCCGAAGCCACGGGCGACACGATCATCGAGATCGATGAGATCTGTGAGGAAAGCGGCGGCGTCAAGGCGGCCCGCAGTCTCGCCGAGGCCAAGGCCGTTGCCGCGATAGGCTTCCTTTGCGTCGAGACGCTCACCACTGCCCTGCCTCACCTGAAGGCAGCCCGGATTCCCGCTGTCAGCATTTCCGTGCGCTCCAAGATTCTGATGGAGGACACGCTGCGCAATGGCTGGCCTTTCTACCGGATGGCTCCGGTCGAAGGCGACGAAACGGAAAAGCTCTCGGAAATCATCCTTGATCTGTGGAAAGCAGAGCCGATCGCATTTGTCGAAGACGGCACGATTTATGGACGCGAGCTCGCAGGTGCCATCCGCCAGAAACTCGAACCGGCCGGCATGACGCCGGTCTTTTCCGACACTTTCCGGCCAGGTCAGGAGCAACAGGTGGCACTGGTACGTCGTGTCGCCAAGGCGGGAGCGACCCACGTCTTCGTCGGCGGCGATCGCAACGATGCGGCAATTATCGCCCGCGATGCCGCGTCGGAGAATCTCCAGTTGGTCCTTCTGGGCGGCGACGCCCTGAGAGCTGCAAACCGCCCGGTGCCCCTCCGCGAGGGCGTTCTTGCGGTCGCCCTTCCCGACTACGCCGCGCTACCTTCAGCCGCCGCCGCCGTTGGGGCTTTCCGGGCGAAAAACATCGATCCGGACGGATACATGCTGCCCTCCTACGCGGCCGTAGAGCTTGTTCACCAGGCAGTTTCCAAATCGGGAAACCGGCCCTTGGTTGAGGCTGTCGGCAATGGCTCGTTCAATACCGCGATCGGTCCGATCGCCTTCGACGAGGGGCATGAACTTACCGAAAACCCGTTCCGCCTGCTCGAATGGCGGGGGACATCTTTCGTTCTGGCCCATCCTGCGACCGAGTAGCGATTGTTCCACCAATCGGCTGGTGCTAAGGGTCGCGGAAAACTTGGAGACCTCCGCCTGATGACCCTGCCGATCCGCATTGCACCGTCCATTCTCGCCGCCGATTTCTCCAAGCTCGGGCAGGAGGTGCGCGACGCCGTCGAAGCGGGGGCGGATTGGGTGCATCTCGACGTCATGGACGGGCATTTCGTGCCGAACATCTCGTTCGGACCCGACGTGATCAAATCGCTGCGGCCCTACACCTCCGCGTTCTTCGACTGCCACCTGATGATCTCCCCCGCCGATCCCTATCTCGAGGCCTTTGCCAAGGCAGGCTGTGACGGCATTACCGTGCATGTCGAAGCGGGGCCCCACTTACACCGTTCGCTGCAGACGATCCGCGCTCTCGGCAAGAAGGTAGGCGTCACTCTCAATCCCGCAACATCGCTTGCTGCGATAGAGAATGTGCTCGATGACGTCGATTTGATCCTGATAATG
Source organism: Neorhizobium alkalisoli (assembly GCF_002968635.1). GTDB lineage: Bacteria > Pseudomonadota > Alphaproteobacteria > Rhizobiales > Rhizobiaceae > Neorhizobium > Neorhizobium alkalisoli. The sequence continues at coordinate 462,709 of NZ_PVBN01000002.1, forward strand.
AGCGTCAACCCTGGCTTCGGCGGCCAAAAATTCATCCCGGCAATGGCGGAAAAGATTCGCGCCGCCAAGGCCTTGATCGGTGACAGGCCGATCGAGCTCGAAGTCGACGGCGGCATTACAGCCGACACCATCGGCGCCGCGACAGCAGCCGGCGCCAATGTCTTCGTTGCCGGTTCGGCGGTTTACAAAGGCGACGGAATCGCGGCCTATCGGGAGAATATTACGCAGCTCAAGGCTGCCGCGGAGAATGGACGCAAATGATGTCTCGCTTGCGGTATTTGGTATTGGCATGCGCTGCAATGCTCTTCGCAGAAACAACATCTGCAGCCGATATCGCCAGCATTCAGCCGATCGGCTTCTCTGCCGATGGTCAGACATTTGCGTATGAAGAATACGGCATCCATGATGGATCCGGCTTTCCCTATGCGAATATCTATGTCCTCGACCTCGCAAACGATACCTTTCTTCCTGGAACACCGTTTCGAGTGCGTCTGGAGCAGGACGATGCGACAATCGCAAAGGCTCGCTGGCGTGTCCACAACGAAGCCGGAACAGTGATCGAGAGTTACGAGCTTGCCAATCACCCCGGGGAACTTGTTGCCTTCAACCCTGTCACGGAGGTTGACGCAGACCCGCACCGGCTGCGCTATTTGAGCGTCGCGGCGCTCCCGGCGGTCGGCAAGCAGAACACGCTGGTGCTCGAGGAACTCCCGCAGTCTCTCGATCCACGTTGCGAAGGCCTCATAACCCGAACCGTTGCCTTCCGCCTTCGTTTTACCGAGCGAAATGGGATGCCGGTTAACGAAACCATGCATGAGGATCAACACATTCCTGTTTCCCGTAACTGCGTCAGCGGCTATCGGCTGGGTGGGATCGTCAGCGGATCTGCAGGGAGAAGCACTCCCGTGGAAGTAGCTCTGGTCATGGTTTTGAGCGCCGGCTTCGAAGGGCAGGACGGTCGCTGGATTGCCGTCCCACTGAATACGCCTCGCTGATCCTCCAGTCACTGGCTGGAAAACTTGAGCTTGCGCGCGCTTCTTGCTACAGCGGCGCCAATACTCTTTTAGGAAACCGAAAGCCCATGATCCCCCGTTATTCGCGGCCCGAAATGGTCGCCATCTGGTCGCCCGAAACCAAGTATCGCATCTGGTTCGAAATCGAGGCGCATGCTTGCGATGCTCTGGCCGCAATCGGCGTGATCCCCAAGTCGGCGGCAGAGACCATTTGGGAAAAAGGTGGCAAGGCGGAATTCAGTGTCGCTCGCATCGACGAGATCGAGGCGGTCACCAAACATGACGTCATCGCCTTTCTGACGCATCTTGCGGAGTTCGTGGGGCCGGACAGCCGTTTCGTGCACCAGGGCATGACCTCGTCCGACGTCCTCGACACCTGCTTCAACGTGCAACTCGTCCGCGCGACCGACCTGCTGCTCGCGGATATCGACAAGCTGCTCGAAGCGTTGAAACGCCGCGCATTCGAGCACAAGGACACGGTCACCATCGGCCGCAGCCACGGCATTCACGCAGAGCCCACGACCTTCGGCGTCAAACTCGCCCAGGCTTATGCCGAATTCGACCGGAACAAGACCCGGCTCCTCGAAGCGCGCGATGAGATCGCCACCTGCGCGATCTCGGGAGCAGTCGGTACCTTTGCCAATATCGATCCACGGGTCGAGGAGCATGTCGCAGCTGCGATGGGCCTGAAGCCGGAACCGGTTTCGACGCAGGTTATTCCGCGTGACCGGCACGCCATGTATTTCGCTATCCTCGGGGTTATCGCCTCGTCGATCGAACGCCTGGCGATCGAGGTCCGCCACCTGCAGCGCACCGAAGTGCTCGAAGCCGAGGAATATTTCTCGCCGGGCCAGAAGGGGTCTTCGGCCATGCCGCACAAACGCAATCCGGTGCTGACGGAGAACCTGACCGGTCTCGCCCGTATGGTGCGCTCCTACGCGCTGCCGGCCATGGAAAACGTGGCGCTCTGGCACGAGCGGGACATCTCCCACTCGTCCGTCGAACGCATGATCGGCCCGGACGCGACTGTTACGCTCGATTTCGCACTGGCGCGCATGACCAGCGTCATCGACAAACTGCTCGTCTATCCCGAGAACATGATGAAGAATATGAACAAGTTCCGCGGACTTGTTCATTCTCAGCGGGTGCTGCTTGCCCTTACGCAAGCTGGTGTTTCACGCGAGGATGCCTACCGCCTCGTGCAGCGCAACGCCATGAAGGTTTGGGAAGAAGGCAAGGACTTTCTCGAAGAGCTGCTTGGCGACCAAGAGGTCCGCGCAGCGCTTAGCGAGGACGATATCCGCGAAAAATTCGATCTTGGCTATCACACCAAACACGTGGATACGATCTTCAACCGTGTCTTTGGCTGATAGCTGAGCCGGCCGCCTTCAATAAAGCCCCTGGCCGCAGAGCTGCGGCCAGGGGCTTTTTTTCATCTTTCCGCCGGGATCGAAGAAGGTACCACGAGTTTGCGATAGAGGTGCCAGGTCGAATGACCGAGGATCGGCATAATCACCGCCAGCCCCGCGAAGATCGGGATCGTCCCGATCACCAGCAAAGCAGCGACGATCAGCCCCCACAGGGCAACCGGCACCGGGTTGGCAATTGTCGCCCGCACGCTCGTGTCGATCGCGGCCGCTGCCCCGACGTCCCGGTCGAGCATCAGTGGGAAAGCAACCACCGTCGTCGCCAGAACCACCACTGCGAAAAGGAAACCGGTCAGATTTCCCCACAATATCAGCGCCATGCCTTGAGGAGTCGTCATGACCTCGTTGAAGAAGGCCGAGATCGAGGTTGGCGGCACATCGCCGAAATAAGCGGCGTAGATCGACTGCGCGACCAGAAGCCAGGATATAAAAAGCACGAACAGGAAAAAGCCGACCGCCAGAATGGACGGCAGCGCCGGCGAGCGCCGTACACTGAAGGCATGCTGCCACGAACTGTCTTCGCCAGCTTCGCGTCGACGGCTGATTTCGTAGAGGCCGAGCGCCGCCAGCGGTCCGAGCAGGGCAAAACCCGACATCAGCGGGAAAAGCAGCGGCAGCAGATTGGCACCAGTGCTCCAGGCCATCAGAAACACGCCGGCGAGTGGATAGATCAGACATAAGAACACGTAGTGCGATGGCTTTTCGCGAAAATCGCTCCAGCCCATTCTGAGCGCGTCGGTGATGTCGGCAATGCCGATCTTTCGGATTGCCGGGCGCGCAAAACCGCTGTCTGCTCCGGCCATGATGTGAAACGCCGTCATAGAGTTCTCCTCCTCAGCCTAGCTATCCGCACGCTGCAGGAGCCAAGATGACCGCAGCGGCATTTCTCACATGTGAGCCCGCAAGGGAAACGGGATCAGAGGTGCACCAGTCCGATCGGCGAGCGACATACGTTCGGCCAAGAAGAGCCGACACGCTTCGCAAGGTAACCGGCACCATTATCCTAGCAAATTTTTCAACGCGTGTCCCGTATCACCTTGACTTCGACCATTTTGCTACTCAAATCGCGTCCTCATGAAAGCGTCTGAAGCCGATATCCTGATTATCCCGGGCTATACCAATTCCGGTCCCCACCACTGGCAGAGCCGTTGGGAGGCCAAGCTCAAGACAGCCCGACGCGTTGAACAGGCGGAGTGGTCGAAGCCGGTGCGGGACGATTGGGTTGCTCGCGTCGCCGAAGAGGTCAACGCCTCCAGCCGTCCCGTGGTGCTGGTGGCCCATTCGCTCGGGATCCCATCTGTGATCCACGCGATTCCGTATTTCAGAAAGACGATCGCAGGCGCTTTTTTCGTGGCACCGCCCGAAGTCGACAATCCAGCCATACGGCCCAAACACCTGATGACATTTGGCCCCTATCCGCGCGATCCCCTTCCCTTTCCGTCCTTGACGGTCGCCAGCCGCAATGATCCCTTCGGCTCATTCGAACATGCCGACGACATTGCCTCCGCGTGGGGTTCACTGCTCGTTGATGCGGGCTACGCCGGGCATATCAACACCGAGTCCGGCCACGGACCATGGCCGGAAGGAACGATGGTATTTGCCCAGTTCTTGAGCCGCTTGAGGCCCATGGAAACGAATTGAAGGACGCCCCCGGAAATTTCGGGGTGCTGCAAGAAGACCTGGCGGCTGCGAGATTTCAGCCCATATCGCCAAGAAGCCGCGCCGGGTCGGCGCGGCTTTGCCCTCGGCTGAGGAAATGAGACTTACTGCTCTTCGATCTGCTTTACAGCGTCAGCGAGCAGATCGATCATTTTCACACGAATATCCTGGTCGGAGACGGAGATACCAGCCGCGTCGAAATCGCCCCGCAACTTGCGGAAAACATCCTCGTCACCGGCCTCTTCGAAATCGGCCACGACCACTTCCTTCGCGTAGGCTTCTGCGTCAGCTTTGCCGAGCAGACCGGCAGCCCACAGGCCGACGAGCTTGTTGCGGCGGGCGAGCGCCTTGAACTTCAGCTCCTGATCGTGGGCGAACTTGTTTTCGAAGGCTTTTTCGCGATCGCTGATGCCGCTCATTTCGGGTCTCCCAAGCTGGACTTTTGCCCCGCCCCCTTAATCAAAAGAGGAGCAAAGCGCAATTGGCCGATATCGATTCAGGTTCGTTGCAAAGCGAAAATCCCGATGCAAAATTGACAGAAACAAGTTTCTCCCTGCGCGAGAAGCCTGTTGTCGCAGGTGGCCAACAGAAACGCCTGCCGGCCTGCGCCGAAATCATGACGCAATTTGGTGGCTATGTCCTGTGGAACTTTATGGTCGAGGGTCGAAAGGCCGGGTGGCACCGGCCAGACCGCCAGGTACGCCAGGCGATACCCGACAAAGACCCAATCGGAGCGCGAAGAGCGTGCATCATGCCCCTGCTTTTCTTGTTTATCGCCGCCTTTTTACGCGGCACTCGCGATGACTGAAGTACAAGCTTCAGGAATCCCTGTACTCTGATCGGCAGATGATTCCCGATAGCGCTTTGCGCAACACCCTCGCCCCATAAAGCTTTTGGAGGCCCGCATTGTGAAACGCTTTCTTTTCCGATAAGGGACCGCTCAAACATCATCCATCGCGCCCGCGAGCGGCGCCAACAACGAGACAAGAAACTATGAACCGTCGCCGCCGTATCTACGAAGGCAAGGCCAAGATCCTGTATGAAGGCCCTGAGCCGGGCACGCTGATCCAGTTTTTCAAGGACGATGCCACCGCCTTCAACAAGAAGAAACATGACGTCATCGACGGCAAGGGCGTACTCAACAACCGTATCTCCGAGTACATCTTCACCCATCTGAACAAGATCGGCATTCCGACGCATTTCATCCGCCGGCTGAACATGCGCGAGCAGCTGATCAAGGAAGTGGAGATAATTCCCCTCGAGATCGTCGTGCGCAATGTTGCCGCCGGATCGCTTTCGAGCAGGCTCGGTATCGAAGAGGGCACGGTCCTGCCCCGCTCGATCATCGAATTCTACTACAAGTCCGATGCGCTCGCTGATCCGATGGTCTCCGAGGAGCATATCACCGCATTCGGCTGGGCGAACCCTGCCGAGCTGGACGATATCATGGCGCTCGCCATTCGCGTCAACGACTTCCTCTCCGGTCTGTTCCTCGGCGTCGGGATACAGCTCGTCGACTTCAAGATCGAATGCGGCCGCCTCTTCGAGGGCGACATGATGCGCATCATCCTCGCCGATGAAATCTCGCCGGACAGCTGCCGCCTCTGGGATATCGAGACCCGGGAGAAGATGGACAAGGATCGTTTCCGCCGCGATATGGGCGGTCTTTTGGAAGCCTATTCGGAAGTAGCGCGCCGTCTCGGCATCATCAATGAAAACGAGCCGATCCGGGGCACGGGTCCGGTTCTGGTCAAGTAAACTCGGGGGTTAGATCAGTGATCAAGGCACGCGTGACGGTCACGCTGAAGAACGGCGTTCTGGACCCACAGGGCAAGGCGATCGAAGGTGCACTCGGCAGTCTCGGATTTTCGGGAGTCGGCCATGTGCGGCAGGGCAAGGTCTTTGATATCGAGGTCGACGGCGCCGACAAGGCGAAGGCCGAAGCTGATCTGAAGGCCATGTGCGAAAAGCTGCTCGCCAATACGGTGATCGAAAACTACGCGATCTCGCTCGACTAAGACGCGGATTCGGCGCTGCCGCGCCGGATCGATATCTGCAACTGCCTCGGATCCGGATAATTTCGAGGCCATTGAGGTTCAAACGCCCCATGAAATCCGCCGTCGTCCAGCTTCCCGGTCTCAATCGCGACCGCGACATGATTGCCGCCCTCACCAAGATTTCCGGCCGGGCGCCGATCACCGTCTGGCAGACGGAGACCGAAATCCCCGACGTTGATCTGATCGTTATTCCCGGCGGCTTTTCCTACGGTGATTATCTGCGCTGCGGGGCAATCGCCGCGCGCATGCCGGTCATGCAGGCGATCAAGGAAAAGGCCGATCAGGGCGTCAAGGTACTGGGCGTCTGCAACGGCTTTCAAATCCTCGTCGAGGCGGGAATGTTGCCCGGGGCGCTGATGCGCAATTCGTCGCTGAAATTCGTCTGCAAGGAAGTGAAGCTCGAAGTGGTGAATGCCGAAACGGACTTCACCCGTGCCTACGAAAAGGGTCAGGTCATCCGCTGCCCCGTCGCCCATCACGACGGCAACTACTTCGTCGATTCCGAACTGTTGTCCTCTCTGGAGGACAATGGGCAGATCGTTTTTCGTTACGCGGAAGGCACGAACCCCAATGGCTCTTTGAGCGACATCGCAGGCGTAATGAACCGCAGCGGCAATGTACTTGGAATGATGCCGCATCCGGAGAACCTGATCGAGGCCGCTCACGGTGGTAGCGACGGGCGTGGCATTTTTGCTTCTGCGCTCGACGTGGTGGCCGCCACCGCCTGACGTTTACGTTTCCTGCTCGATCAAGAAATATCCCGATTTCACCTTAGGACGTTTTGATGGCCCTCCCCATCCGCCTTCACGTGGTACTCGCCATCTCGGCCCTCGGTCTTCTGCTTTCCGCATGCCAGACGGAACGTCCGGTATCGGGCCCGAATCGCGCAGCCTTGCCGACAATGGAGCGTGTTGCACTTGCGGCAAACTCGTGCTGGTTCAAATCCGGTGACGCCGCGTTCAGACCATACCGGCTGGCGCCTGAGCTGAACTCTTTCTCCGGCCGCCCTCGCATCCTCGCGGTTCCGCGCAATAGTCCGGAATCGCGACCCGTCCTCGTCGTCCAGGCGGAAGGCAACCCCGCCCGTCTCGATGCCTTCGGACCACTCATGAGCACCGCCGACGGGGAACGAATCAAGCGCGACGTCTTGCGCTGGGCCGGCGGTACGAGCGGCTGCTGAAGACAGCCTATCCCGTGTCATCGCGATCTGTTGCAGAGCTGCACCGAGGCGCATGAATTTTCACGTTTTTCTGCCACAATCCATAACAACCAATGAAGGGTTGCTGGACGGCCAGCGCCTCTCGCGGTACCACTTCCGCCCGGGGGAATGCGAGCGCCAAAAGCGCACCGTATCGGCCGCGAGGAGCGGTCCGCATGAAGGGCGATAGCAATGAACAAAGCAGTATTGGGTTGTGTCGTCGGGGCTGTCTTGACCGCGTCCGCCATATCATCCTCGGCACTGGCCCAAGAACGTCTGTTCGATGAAGTCCGTATCGGCGTCTCCGGATCGATCCACGACAAGAAGACGTTCGAACCGGGGTTGTTTCCGTCCGCCACCGTCTTTTTCGATCCATTCGATCAGCGGCACGCCGAGAGCTTCCTCGACCATATGCTGCGTCCAAGGGTACATGTCGGCGCGATTGTGTCGACCTCGGGCGGCGCCAATCAGGTCTATGCGGGCTTTACCTGGACCGCCAATGTGACGGACAAGCTCTTTATCGATCTAGGTTTCGGCGGCTCGCTCACCGATGCAAGTCTCGACGATCCCAACGAGCGGCCAAACGTGGGTTGCCGTGCCCAGTTTCATGAATCGGCCGCCTTGGGTTACAACATCACTGAAAACTGGCGCGTTCTCGCCACGATCGAACACTCCTCCAATGCGGACATTTGCGACCAGAACGATGGCCTTTCCTATGCCGGCATAGCGGTGGGCTACAAGTTCTGACGGCTCACGTAACCTCCAGAAAAATGAAGCGCCGCGTTCCGGCGCTTTTTTTGTCCTGGACATACTTCGCCTGTCACCTTGCAAGGCAGCATTTTCCTGTCGCACCTTTCGGCGACATAGGCTAAAGAGCGCCAAAGCTTGGCCCTGTCATCCAGAGTAGATCATGACCATCCCGAACAGCATCGCGATCACCCCTGAACTCGTTGCCTCCCATGGCCTTAAGCCGGACGAGTACCAGCGTATTCTCGATCTGATCGGCCGCGAGCCGACATTTACGGAACTCGGCATCTTCTCGGCCATGTGGAACGAGCATTGCTCCTACAAATCCTCGAAGAAATGGCTGCGGACATTGCCGACCAAAGGCCGTCGGGTCATTCAGGGGCCTGGCGAAAATGCGGGCGTGGTTGATATCGATGACGGCGATTGCGTGGTCTTCAAGATGGAGAGCCACAACCATCCCTCCTATATCGAGCCCTATCAGGGCGCGGCAACCGGCGTCGGCGGCATTCTTCGCGACGTCTTCACCATGGGTGCGCGGCCTGTGGCCGCCATGAATGCGCTTCGTTTCGGCGCACCGGATCATCCGAAAACCAAGCACCTCGTATCGGGCGTCGTCGCAGGCGTCGGCGGCTACGGCAATTCCTTCGGCGTTCCGACCGTTGGCGGCGAAGTGGAATTCGATCCGCGCTACAACGGCAACATCCTGGTCAACGCGTTCGCAGCGGGCCTCGCTCGCACCGATGCGATCTTCTATTCCAAGGCGGAAGGCCTCGGCCTGCCAGTGGTCTATCTCGGCGCCAAGACGGGCCGCGACGGGGTCGGCGGCGCGACGATGGCATCTGCCGAATTCGACGAGTCGATTGAAGAGAAGCGCCCGACCGTACAGGTTGGCGACCCCTTTACCGAAAAGTGCCTGCTGGAAGCCTGCCTCGAACTGATGGGGACAGGCGCTGTCATCGCCATCCAGGACATGGGGGCCGCAGGCCTCACCTGTTCCGCGGTCGAGATGGGTGCGAAGGGCGATCTCGGCATCGAACTGGACCTGGATAAGGTTCCAGTCCGTGAAGACCGCATGTCCGCCTACGAGATGATGCTCTCGGAGAGCCAGGAGCGTATGCTCATGGTCCTCAAGCCGGAAAAGGAAGAAGAGGCCAAGGCGATCTTCGTCAAGTGGGGACTCGACTTTGCAATCGTCGGCAAAACCACCGACGACCTGCGGTTCCGCATCCTGCATCACGGCGAGGAAGTGGCGAACCTGCCGATCAAGGAACTGGGAGATGAGGCGCCGGAATATGACCGCCCTTGGGTCCAGTCGAACGGCCGCGCTCCCCTTCCCGCATCGCAGGTCGCCGCACCGGCAGACTACAATGAGGCCTTGTTGAAGCTGGTCGGCTCGCCGAACCAGTCCAGCCGCCGCTGGGTCTGGGAGCAGTATGACACCTTGATCCAGGGCAATTCGCTGCAACGTCCCGGTGGGGATGCCGGCGTGGTCCGCGTCGAAACCCATCCGACAAAAGCCCTCGCCTTTTCCTCCGACGTGACACCGCGCTATGTCGAGGCCGATCCGTTCGAAGGCGGCAAGCAGGCTGTCGCCGAATGCTGGCGCAATATCTGCGCGACCGGCGCGGAGCCGCTTGCAGCCACCGACAATCTCAATTTCGGCAATCCCGAAAAGCCTGAAATCATGGGCCAGTTGGTAGGTGCCATCAAGGGCATCGGTGAAGCTTGCAAGGCGCTCGATTTCCCAATCGTGTCCGGCAACGTATCGCTCTACAACGAGACGAACGGCATCGCCATTCTGCCGACGCCGACGATCGCTGGCGTCGGGCTGTTGCCCGACTGGCAGAAGATGGCGAAGATCGGCTCGGCCAAAGAAGGCGACAGGCTGATCATGATCGGAACTGACGGCAGCCATCTCGGTTCTTCGATCTACCTGCGCGATATCCTGGATACGATCGAAGGCCCTCCGCCGGAAGTCGATCTCGCCGCCGAACGCCGTAATGGCGAATTTGTCCGGTCCATGATTCGCAACGGCCAGGTCACCGCCTGCCACGACATTTCCTCGGGCGGACTTGCTCTTGCGCTGGCGGAAATGGCGATGGCGTCGGGTAAAGGCATGAAGGTCAGTCTCAAGGAGCAGCGCGGACCGGCGCATGCTCTTTTCTTCGGTGAAGATCAGGCGCGCTACGTGATCACCGTGTCCTCTGACCTGGCCAACTTCGTACAGGCAAGCGCAGAGAGCGCGGGCGTGCCATTCCGTCTGCTAGGGACCGTTACCGGCGAAAACCTGATTGTCGATGATCTTCTCGATGTCGCAATCGTTGACCTCGTGAACGCCAACGAAAGCTGGTTCCCGCAGTTCATGGCCTAAGCCAGCCGCTGCCAACAGCAATTTTCTGGAGACAACAGCGCGACACGCTGTTGTCTCTTTTGCATTTGTGGCTCCGGAGGGATTGATGGACTCGATCCCGCCGCGTAAAAATCTCTGTTTACGAACTGGATATCACGCAAAAATGCTTAAACGGATCCTGACCTGGTTGCGGTCGTCAGGCCCCACCTGGCAATACAGGCGCATCTGGCTTGATGCGCTCATTATCACGCTCTGCCTGAACGTCCTTGCGTGGCTGATCTTCGCGAAGCTGGGAATGCCCACTTCCGAGATCTTCGCAGAGGACGGCCCGATCGAGGACCTGCAATCCTTGTCGCTCGCGATCACCGCATTGCTCGGGATCGTTGCGGCGTCGAGGACGCGTATATTGGCTCGCTTCGTCGCGACTGCCATAACCTGCATTTCAGTCGTCTTCTTTGCGCGCGAGATGCCAATATGCCGTGGAAGTGTGACAGTTTATTGCGTCTCGAAGACCTGGCTGCCAATTATTATCGCGGCAGCCGCTCTGATCCTGCTGATTGCGACGATCGTTTTCGAGTATCGTCACAGAGGTGGCCTCTCCCGCGCCATTCATCCGCGCCTCTCATGGCCGTTGGGGTTTGTCGCGGCGGTACTCGGCCTCAGCCAACTTGCCGAGAGCCTGGACATCGTGGTGATCGAGGAAAGCCTGGAATCCTACGGCTTCATGATCCTCACGTTGAGCGCTGCCTGGCTTTTCCGCTTCGCGAGAAGTCAGCAGGTCGAACCGCTCGGAAAAAGGGCCAAGGCGAGCCTCTCCCGGTTCAAGCACGCCATCTCGAATCATTGATTTTCAGCAGCATTCGAAATCTGCAGTTATCCGCTATCCCGCTTTGACCGAAGAACGGGTTTGGGGCACTCTGTCCTCAAAAAGGTCCGCATGAGTCTGCGGAGGAGAAAAGGAACACATCATGGCGATGCAACCCGGTGAAATCGAAGATCTAATCAAGGCGGGCATTCCAGGTGCCAAAGTAACTATCCGGGACCTCGCCGGCGATGGCGATCACTACGCAGCCGAGGTGGTGGCGGAGCAATTCCGCGGTAAAAGCCGCGTGCAACAGCATCAGATGGTCTACGAGGCGCTGAAGGGCAACATGGGCGGCGTGTTGCACGCCTTGGCGCTTCAGACGTCAGCTCCCACGGATTGAGTTGACAATGCCAGACCTCATCAAGGAGATCATCACGGGCGTCGTGGAAAATGTCGTGAAGGAGCTTCTGAAGAAGTCCCACGGCCGCACAACCACCAAGCGGAAAAAAAGACAGACGCGGTCTGCTTCGACCGGCCGGTTCGTCAAGAAGACCTCCCGCGCGGCACGTCCCGCCAGGAAACAGGTTAGCCGCCGGCGTACGGCTGCAAGCCGCAGCAGGCAGCGTAGCCGCTGACCTAAAGAGCGGCGCTCTTAAACGAAATGGCGGCAGACAGAATCGCGGCGACGATCCCAGCAAGGCCATACAGAGGGTTATTCCGCTGGAATTTGGCCGGCCACATTGCTATTTAGAAAGATGACGCAGCGCAGCGGCCCTTGAAACCGCATGTGAAAGGATATGACATGAGCGGAATTAACGAATTCATCGACAACGAAGTGAAGACGAACGACGTGGTTCTCTTCATGAAGGGCACGCCTCAGTTCCCGCAGTGTGGTTTCTCGGGCCAGGTCGTTCAAATTCTCGACTATCTGGGCCTCGACTACAAAGGCGTGAACGTGCTTGCCGACGCGGAGATCCGCCAGGGCATCAAGGACTATTCCAACTGGCCCACCATTCCGCAGCTTTACGTCAAGGGCGAGTTCGTTGGTGGTTGCGATATCGTCCGCGAGATGTTTCAGTCCGGTGAACTGCAGAATCACCTCCAGGAGCAGGGGATCGCCGTCCGCGGCGCAGCATGAGTTTTTCGGGGCGACGCCCCGGATTTTTTGAGAATAATTTTCAAGGCGCCGCTCCCACGGCGCCTTTCCCATTGTTTAGGAAATCACTGTGACAAATTCTTCACAAACGGCGTCTGACCGCTTGCGGGGCCTGAGCCGGGCCGAGTTCATTGCGATGATGGCCATGCTGATGGCTCTCAACGCGCTCGCCATCGATATCATGCTCCCGGGACTTCAGGAGATCGGCGCCTCGCTCGGCGTCGAAAGCGAGAACCACCGGCAATATGTCGTTTCTTCCTATATTTTTGGGCTCGGCGTCGCACAGCTCCTCTACGGACCGCTCTCCGACCGCTTTGGCCGTCGCATACCGATGCTGTTTGGCATCGGAATCTATGTCATCTGCTCGATCGGCATCATTGTCGTTCCTTCCTTCGCCATGATGCTCGTCCTGCGCTTCATCCAGGGCGCGGGCGCCGCCGCCACTCGCGTGATCACCATCTCCATCGTCCGCGACGTTTACGGCGGCCGTGCAATGGCCGAGGTCATGTCGCTTATCATGATGGTATTTATGATCGTACCGATCATCGCTCCCGGAACGGGACAGGTCATCATGCTCTTCGGCGAATGGCACCTGATCTTCGCGTTCATCGCAGTCATTTCGCTTGCCATCGGCTTCTGGATGTATGCGCGCCTTCCTGAGACGCTCGATGCCGCCGACGTGAGACCTTTTACGGCCTCCTCTATCCTCGATGCGTTCCGCATCGTGCTGACCAATCGGATTGCGCTCTGCTACACGATCGCCAGTACCTTCATCTTCGGGGCATTGTTTGGCTTCATCAATTCCGCCCAACAGATCTACGTGGGGATTTATGAGCTCGGGATCTGGTTTCCGGTTGCCTTTGCCGCGGTTGCCGTCTTCATGTCCATGGCGTCCTTCCTTAACGCCCGCTTCGTCGGCCGCTTCGGCATGCGACGCCTTTCCCACGGCTCGCTCTTCGGGTTCATAGCGATCACCTTCGTGTGGATGCTGGTGCAGATATTCGGTCCCCAGCCGATGCCAATCCTGCTGTTCCTCGTCTTCTTTTCCCTGGCGATGTTTCAGTTCGGCTGGATCGGCGCCAATTTCAATTCGCTGGCGATGGAACCGCTCGGGCACGTGGCCGGCACGGCTTCCTCTGCGCTCGGCTTCATGAGCACGGTCGGTGGATCGTTTATCGGCGTGGCCATCGGCCAAGCCTTCGACGGGACGGCGCTGCCGCTGGTCGTCGGTTTCTTCACCGTCTCCATTGTCGGATTGATCTTCGTGCTGATCGGCGAGAAGGGAAAACTCTTCCAGCCGCACAATCCGCGGATCTAGCGGTAGATCGCCAAGAAGGGCCGGAGCGATCCGGCCTTTTTAATGCCCGATGATCTCATCGCGCAGCATATGCCAACTCTCCCTGTCGGTGGCGACGAGGAGGCCGCCATCGACATGGTGCGGGCGGTAGGCGGAGCCGTCGAAACGGGCGACATGACCGCCGGCTTCGACGGCGATCAGCGTACCGGCCAGATGATCCCAGGGCATCAGTTTATTGTAGAGCACGAACTGCACGTGGCCGCCCGCAAAGGTGCGATATTCATGAGCCGAGCAGCGATAGTTTGCGAAGAATCGGACCTTGGCGAGATTGCCGAGGATGCGTTCGCGATCTTCACCGAAGAAATAGCCGGGCGAGGCCATGCCCACCATCGCATCGATCGGGCGTGACTTCGCAACGGAAAGGCGGATCGCCTCCCCATCCGGCCGGCGAAGAAAAGCGCCGGCACCCTTTTCAGCCATGATCCAGTCGTCGCCCATGGGATCGTAGATGATGCCGGCCACCACCTCGCCCTTCCAGACGACGGAGGCCATCACGCCGAAGGCAGGAATACCGGAGGCAAAGTTGAACGTGCCATCGACCGGATCGACGACGACGGCGAATTCCGCATCGGCGAGCTTGCCGAGCAGGGACGGGTCGGCGGCAACCGACTCTTCCCCGACGAAAAGCGCCCCGGGAGCGATCGCGTCCATTTCGCGCCGAATCAGGCGTTCTGCCGCTTCGTCCGCCTCGGTCACCAGATCGGTCGGCTCGCTCTTGGAGCGGACATCGTCATTTCCGAGCCTGCGGAAGCGCGGCAATATTTCGGACTTGGCAGCAAGGCGCAAAAGGTCGGCAAGTTTGGTAACGTCTAGCGGAGGGGTCATTGAAAAGTCTCAGGCTCTGGCGGCTTCGAGGCCGGAAAAATCGAAAAGCTTCGGGTCTAGGAGGTGGGACGGGTTGACATGGGCAAGCGCCCGCAACATCGCGTCCTTGCGGCCCGGCATGCGAGCCTCGATATCCGCAAGCATCGCCTTCATCGCGTTGCGCTGCAGCCCATCCTGCGATCCGCAAAGGTCGCACGGGATGATTGGAAACTGCATGGCAGAGGCAAATTTCGCCAGGTCGTCCTCGGCGCAATAAGCGAGCGGCCGCAAGACCATCAGATCGCCTTCATCATTCAGAAGCTTCGCCGGCATGCCCGCGAGCCTGCCGCCATGGAAGAAGTTCATGAAAAAGGTTTCCAGAATATCCTCCCGGTGATGCCCAAGGACGAGAGCGTCGCAGCCCTCCTCCCGCGCAATCCGGTAGAGGTTGCCGCGCCTGAGCCTCGAGCAGAGCGAACAATAGGTCGCGCCCTCCGGCACCTTCTCCTTTACGATCGAATAGGTATCGCGGTACTCGATCCGGTGCTTCACGCCGATCGACCTAAGATAATCCGGCAGCACATGTTTGGGAAAATTCGGCTGTCCCTGGTCCAGATTGCACGCCATCAATTCGACCGGCAGAAGACCGCGCCATTGCAGATCGAGCAGGACGGCCAGCAGCGAATAGGAATCCTTGCCTCCGGAGAGGCCAATCAGCCAGCGTTTCTGGCCTTTCAGCATCTGGAAATCGTCAAAGGCCTGACGCACCTGCCGGAGCAGGCGCTTGCGCAGCTTGTTAAACGAGACGGAACTCGGCGCGTCACGAAACAGCGTCGGCACGAGGCCAGTGACGGCCTCGTCCAGCTCATCTTCGATTGCGGCGTTCACGCCCATTCGTCTTCCCTTGAAGGGTGAAAGCGGTTCAACCCGCCTTCCCTGTGATTGTCAGGCGCCGAGCGCAGCCGCTACCGCCTCGAGCGCATCATTGGCCTTGGCGCCATCCGGACCGCCGGCCTGGGCCATGTCCGGCCGGCCGCCGCCGCCCTTTCCGCCAAGCGCAGCAGAGGCAACCCGCACCAGATCGACCGCGCTGAAGCGACCGGTGAGATCCGGCGTTACTGCCACAACGGCACTTGCCTTGCCGTCTTCCGAAACGCCGACCAGGGTGACCACGCCTGAACCCAGGCTTGCCTTACCCTCGTCCGCCAGGCCCTTCAGGTCCTTGGCGTCGATTCCTGCCAATGCCTTGCCCATGAACTTTACGCCTGCGATTTCACGGACGTCGTCCGCCGAACTGCCCTGCCCGCCGCCCATGGCGAGCCGCCGCTTGGCTTCCGCCAATTCCCGCTCGAGCTTGCGCCGCTCGTCGATCAGCGCCTCCACACGGGCAACAACGTCGGTCGGCTGCACCTTCAGTGCACCGGCAAGTGTCTTCACCCGTTCATCCTGCTCGGCGAGATAGGCCCGCGCGGCTTCGCCGGTAACGGCCTCGACACGGCGTACACCAGCGGCCACAGCGCTTTCCGCGAGGATGCGTACCAGACCGATATCGCCTGTCGCGTTCACATGCGTTCCGCCGCAGAGTTCGACGGAATAAGGTTTGCCGGCCTTCGGACCTGCAATGCCCTTGCCCATCGAGACCACACGGACCTCGTCACCATATTTCTCGCCGAACAAGGCCATGGCACCTTCCGCGATGGCGTCATCGACACTCATCAGGCGGGTTGCGACCGGTGCATTCTGAAGGACGATGGCATTTGCCATGTCCTCGACCTTCTGCAACTCCTCGGCCGTCATCGGCTTCGGATGCGAGACGTCGAAACGCAGACGCTCCGGCGCCACCAGCGAACCCTTCTGGGCCACATGCGTGCCGAGAACTTCCCGGAGCGCTTCGTGCAGAAGATGGGTCGCAGAATGGTTGGATCGGATACGAGAGCGGCGAGTGTGATCGACCGTCAACGCGACCGCATCGCCCGCCTTCAGCACGCCTTCGGCGACCGTCGCAATATGAACAAAGAGGCCCTCGCCCTTCTTTTGAGTATCCGTAACGTTCAGCGTGGCGTGATCGGTGGAGATCACACCGGTATCGCCCATCTGCCCGCCGGATTCGCCGTAGAAGGGTGTCTGGTTCACGACCACTTGAACCTGCTCTCCGGCAGAGGCGCTCTCGACCGTCTTGCCATCCCGCACGATCGCCTGCACCACGCCTTCGGCGGTCTCCGTGTCATAACCGAGGAATTCGGTCGCGCCGAATTTCTCCCTGAGCTCGAACCAGATCGTCTCGGTCGCCTTGTCGCCGGAGCCAGCCCAATGCGACCGAGCTTCCGCCTTCTGCCGCTCCATTGCATCGGTGAACCCGGAGATATCCACGCCGATTTCGCGCGCCCGCAACGCGTCCTGTGTCAGGTCGAGCGGGAAACCATAGGTATCGTAGAGCTTGAAGGCGGTCTCTCCGTCCAACATATCGCCCTTGCCGAGCGTCGTTGTCTCGTCGGAAAGCAAGGAGAGACCGCGCTCCAGCGTCTTGCGGAAACGGGTTTCCTCGAGCTTCAACGTCTCGGAGATCAGCGCTTCGGCGCGGATCAGTTCCGGATAGGCACGGCCCATCTGCTGCACCAGCGCCGGCAGGAGTTTAAAGAGCAGAGGGTCGCGAGCGCCCAGAAGCTGCGCGTGGCGCATGGCGCGGCGCATGATGCGGCGGAGCACGTAACCCCGGCCTTCGTTGGATGGCAGAACGCCGTCGGCAATCAGGAAGGCGGACGAACGCAGATGGTCGGCTATGACGCGGTGGCTGGCGCGGCGTTCGCCATCGGCCTTGACGCCGGTCGCCTCCTCGGAGGCGGAAATCAGCGCACGGAAGAGGTCGATATCATAGTTGTCGTGCTGCCCCTGCAGCAGAGCCGCAACGCGCTCCAGGCCCATGCCGGTGTCGATCGACGGACGCGGCAGATCGATCCGCTCCTCCTTCGTCACCTGCTCGTACTGCATGAAGACGAGGTTCCAGATCTCGATGAACCGGTCGCCATCCTCCTCCGGTGAACCAGGAGGCCCGCCCCAGATATGGTCGCCGTGATCGTAGAAGATTTCCGAGCACGGGCCGCAGGGGCCGGTATCGCCCATGGCCCAGAAATTGTCGCTCGTCGCAATACGAATGATCTTCTCGTCGGCGAGACCCGCGATCTTCTTCCACAGGCTGAAAGCTTCGTCGTCCGTGTGGTACACGGTAACCAGCAGGCGGTTCCGATCGATGCCGAATTCCTTAGTGATCAGGTTCCAGGCAAGCTCGATGGCGCGTTCCTTGAAATAGTCGCCGAACGAGAAATTGCCGAGCATCTCAAAGAAAGTGTGGTGGCGCGCCGTGTAACCCACATTGTCGAGGTCATTGTGCTTGCCGCCGGCGCGCACGCATTTCTGCGCCGTGGCAGCCGTCGAATAGGGCCGCTTTTCCAAGCCGGTAAAGACATTCTTGAACTGCACCATGCCGGCATTTGTGAACATCAGCGTCGGATCATTGCGCGGCACCAGCGGACTTGAGGTTACGACCTCGTGTCCGTTCTTCTGGAAATAGTCGAGAAAGGTCGACCGAATTTCATTCACGCCGCTCATGCTAGGCCCTTTTTACCGCCGGATGCGATGCTGTTATTCGAAAACCAAAGGCTTGTATCGTCCACACCCCCAACTGTCCAGCCGAACGAGAAACCGGCCGCTCATCTTTCGATGGCGGCCGGCCCAAAAGTAAGCGGCCAGGAAAATCCTGAATGCGGCGGAACCGCTTACATTTCTGCGGCAGCGTCGCCGTCGTCGGCATCCGGCCCGCCATTCTGCAGGAAGCGATCAGCAATCAGACCGGCATTCTGGCGGAGCGACATCTCGATCTCGCGGGCAAGTTCGGGATTGTCGCGCAAGAAGAGTTTCGCATTTTCGCGGCCCTGACCGAGACGCTGGCTATTATAGGAGAACCAGGCACCGGACTTCTCGACAATACCGGCCTTGACGCCGAGGTCGATCAGCTCGCCGGTCTTGGAGACGCCTTCGCCATACATGATGTCGAATTCCACCTGCTTGAAGGGAGGCGCCATCTTGTTCTTGACGACCTTCACGCGCGTCTGGTTGCCCACGACCTCTTCGCGTTCCTTGACCTGGCCGATGCGGCGGATATCAAGGCGGACAGAGGCGTAGAACTTCAAGGCGTTGCCGCCGGTCGTGGTTTCCGGCGAACCGAACATGACGCCGATCTTCATACGGATCTGGTTGATGAAGATGACCATGCAGTTCGACTTGGAGATCGAGGCCGTCAACTTGCGCAGCGCCTGGCTCATCAGGCGGGCCTGGAGGCCCGGCAGACTGTCGCCCATTTCGCCCTCGATTTCGGCGCGCGGCGTCAAAGCTGCAACCGAGTCGACGACGAGAACATCGACAGCGCCGGAGCGGACCAGCGTATCGGTGATTTCCAGCGCCTGTTCGCCGGTATCGGGCTGCGAGATCAAAAGGTTCTGGAGATCGACGCCCAGCTTGCGGGCATAGACCGGGTCGAGCGCGTGTTCGGCGTCAACGAAGGCGCAGATACCACCCTTCTTCTGCGCTTCAGCGATCGTCTGCAGTGCAAGCGTCGTCTTGCCCGAGCTTTCCGGGCCGTAGATCTCAACGATACGGCCCTTGGGCAGACCGCCAATTCCGAGTGCGATGTCGAGGCTCAGAGAACCCGTGGAAACCGTCTCGATCTCGACGATATTCTCGTTCGAGCCGAGCTTCATGATCGATCCCTTACCGAAGGAACGTTCGATCTGCGACAGTGCCGCTTCCAGCGCCTTGCTCTTATCCACGCCTTTTTCCTCTACCAGCCGCAAACTATTCTGTGCCATGAGATCCCACCTTTAGGTTATTGCCGCCGCGCAAGCAATGAAGCAGCCGATAAAGGTGATGTACCTATTTTGTTCTCATTTGGCAATAGCCAATCAAGAGATTGACGGGAATTAGCTATTTCGCTTCCGTTCCCGTCATGTTCACGCCATCGCATCGCATGGAAATTCGCTCACTAAAACAACCGTCTCGCCGCAATTTCGGGACGAATCGCGAAGCTCGGAAATTGCGGCGAATATCCTCCTAGTCCGAATCGAGCATTTCCCGAACGGCGACCGCGAGCTGCTTCAGCGAGAACGGCTTCGGCAGGAATCCGAATTTGGCCTCGGCCGGCAGGTTGCGGGCAAACGCATCTTCGGCATAGCCAGACACGAAGATGAATTTCAGATCCGGATAGGATTTGCGAAGCTCGGCAAGCAGCGTCGGCCCGTCCATCTCCGGCATCACGACGTCGGACACCACGATATCGACCTTGCCCTCAAGCTCTTCCATGATGTCGAGCGCCTCTACTCCGGAACCCGCCTCGTGGACCGTATAGCCGCGCGTCTCAAGCATCCGCTTGCCGCCGCGGCGTACCGCCTCCTCGTCCTCGACCAGCAGTACGACCGCGGACTTGCCAGTCAGGTCCATATCCTCGGCCGCAGAGGTTGCCGGAACAGGCGCGGACGGCGCCGGCTCGGCAGCGGTTCCCGCAGCAGGTGCCGCGCCTGGAATGACCGCGGGCGTCTCTGGAATGTGGCGCGGCAGGAATATCCGAAAACTCGTACCCCGACCGACTTCCGATTCCGGATAGATGTAGCCGCCGGACTGCTTGACGATGCCGTATACCATCGAAAGGCCAAGTCCGGTTCCCTTCCCCACCTCCTTGGTGGTGAAGAAAGGTTCGAAGATCTTGTCCATGATCGCAGGCGGAATTCCCGTACCGGTGTCGGAGACCTCGACCATAACGAAATCTTCCGATGGAAGGTCTGCCTGATGGAAATCCGAGGCCTCCTCGGCAGACACATTGCGGGTCTTGATCAGGATCGTCCCACCGGTCGGCATTGCGTCGCGGGCATTGACGCAGAGATTGATCAAGACCTGTTCGAACTGCGAAAGGTCGGTACGGACCGGCCACAGATCGCGTCCGTAATCCACTTCCAGCTTCACATTCGTGCCGGAAATCAGCCTGTCGACCAGCATGCGCAGGTCGCCCACCACATCCGTGAGGTTCAGCACCGCCGGACGCATGGTCTGCTTGCGGGAGAAGGCCAGCAACTGCCGTACCAGCACCGCCGCACGGTTGGCGTTCCGCTTGATCTCCATGAGGTCCGCGAAACTCGCGTCGGAGGGCCGCGCCTGCAAAAGGAGATGATCGGAGGAGAGGAGAATGGCGGTCAAGACGTTGTTGAAGTCGTGGGCGATGCCGCCTGCCAGCGTCCCCACCGCGTTCAGCTTCTGGGTCTGGGCCATCTGGGTCTCGAGCGCCTTCTGCTCGGTCGTCTCGACCGCGTAGACGATGGCCGCCTCCTCCGGCGCCTCGTCACTCTCGTCGATCACGGCATTCACGTAGAAGCGCACATAACGGTTCTCGTCGCCCGGATGGCGCGAGTCGATCGGCGGAATGTCGCCCTGCCGGTCCTTGGCGGCGGCCAGCGCCTGCATGAGCTGCTGGCGTGTGTTCTCGTGCACGATGCGCTCAAGCTCGACGCCGGAGTCCATCTCGTCGCGCGACACGACCCCTGCAAACAGCTTGAGGAAAGGTGCGTTGATACGGAGGATTTTTCCTGCGCCATCCACCGACGCGATCGCCATCGGCGTATTGTTGAAGAACCGGGTGAACCGCATGGCCGAAGCCGATTGATCCCCTTCTCCACCCTTCGGCCGCGCCAGCACGATCGTGCGGCTTTCGCCGGGCGCGCCGTCGCGGGTAGCGCTGACATTGTGCACGAGGCGAACGGGCAGGCTCTGGCCGTTGGTGCGGCGCAGATCGAGGTCCAGGGTTTCGGTCCGCTTCAATCCGGGGGCCGCCTGGACGGACTGGATCAGCGCCATACCCTCGCCTGCCACCATATCCGCGATCGTCATCGAGCGTGGGGCGAACTTCGTCAGATCGATGCCCAGCCATTCGGCGAGCGTCGCATTGAGGTAGAAGATTTCGCCCTTCCGTCCCGCGGAGAAAAACCCCGCCGGCGCGTGGTCCAGATAGTCGATTGCATTCTGCAGTTCGCGGAAGAAGCGTTCCTGATCCTCGCGCTCGGACGTGATGTCGGTGATCTGCCAGATATCGAGCTGGCCCTTGCCGGTTGGCCCCAGCAGCCGCGCCTTGAGGCGATACCAGTGCGCACCCGAACCGTTGCCCGTCGCACGACCGAGCGGCTGCAGGAGCCTGAATTCCTCATGACCCTCGCGGCCTTCTCGCAATGCGGTGGTCAGGCGGTAAAGAGCCTCCGTCGACTCGCGGGTGCGGGAAAGCAGCGCTTCCAGCGATTGTACGTTGCTCGCTCTGGTCGCGCCGGTCATCCGGCCATAAGCGGCGTTGGCGTAAAGAACGCGTCCCCTCGGATCGGTAATGAGGATGCCGTCGGGGTGGCTGGCCAGAAAACCCCGTGCCAGCTCGTCCGATCGCGATTGCGGCATCACCTCGACGAGGCCGATCAGCGAGGAGACGAGAAAAAAAATTCCCACCATGGCCAGAATGCCTAGGAGACCGAGTACGACCTCGTTGTCGAGCGCGTGTTGGAACAGCACGAAACCGGCCGCGACGCCACAAAGCACAAGAGCCAGAAGAACGATCCGGACGATGGTGCCGCCGCGCGTGCCACGCTCCACCAAAGGCGCTTCGTAGTTGCCGCCTTGCTGCAACTTCGTCATCAATTCCTCGCATTTCGGCCAGCCTCGCGGCCATGGTCACCCGCGGGAAGAATCCCGCGATTCCTTCTTAGCAACTTGCATAGTCGGCAAAAAGCTCCACAAGGCCACAAAACCCGGGACAGTTTGCCAACGTGACCTATCTTTGTCATTTCACGCTGGTTTTCAGGCTTGGACAATGGCGACCAGCAGCTTGCCTCGGCAGGAAAAAAGTCGTCTTTTACGCCAGCATGCGCATGAGGAGTGGCAATAGATGTTCGGAGACCTTTTAGGCACCTATGGCAGCCGCCTCGTGATCGCCGTCGTCGGAGTGGGTGTCGGCCTTCTCCTATTGGCGGGAGTCTTGTGGATGATCCGTGGCCGCAACGGCCCGTCGCCCTTCGTGAGAGGCGGAAAGAACCGTCAACCTCGGCTCCAGGTGCTGGATGCCGCTGCGGTCGACACCCGCCGCCGCCTCGTCCTCGTCCGCCGCGACAACGTCGAGCATCTGATCATGATCGGCGGCCCCACGGATATCGTCATCGAAAGTGGAATATCAACTTCAGGCAACTTGGCCCACACGGCGTCCGTGCGCCCGGTGCCGCGCGATCTGCCCTCCTCCGCTCCCGCAGAACCACCTGCGGAGAACCGGGCGGTGCCGGCCGAGCCGCGCCCGGTCCCGTCCCAGCAGTCAACCGTTGCGGAACCACGCGTTGAAGCTGTTCGGGAGGTCCGCCCGCTTCGCGAGCCGCCTCGCCCCTCGTCGGCAATGCCCGTGCGGACCGCGGGAACTTCGGCTCCAGCCTCGGCCGCCACGCCGAAAGTCGAGCCACCCGTTCGACAGACGCCCGAAGCCAAGACCGAACCGCTACGGCCGATTGCAGCCTTGGCGGCAGCCACGACCGCCGCCCATTCCCTCGACAGCCCGGCCAGTAGGCTTGACGCCGCCCGTCCAGCAGTGTCGCCGGACGCGCAAACGCCACGGATCGTGCCGGTCACTCCGCAAACGGTCCCTCCGTCGCTGCAGCCCGCGGCGGAAAACCCAAAGCAGCTCGGCAGCGATTTCGAACGGCTACTCGAGGAAGAGATGGCTCAAAATTTGGCCGCCCGCGAATCGGCTGTCCTGGGCCAGCCGAGCCGCCAGGCCCCGCCGCGCGATGCGGCCGTACCGATCGTCGCCGGGACAACACCGGAGCCGACGCTGCAAACCGAAGTTACCCGGATCTTCGGCGAGATGTCTGCGACGCGCGATAAATAGTTCGGGTCCCATCCACTTATGCAAACAAAAAGGCACGGAAAAACCGTGCCTTGAATTTCGCTTGCCAAAAGAACCGTGAGATTTACTCGTCTCGATAGACCTTTTCGCGGCGTTCGTGACGTTCCTGGGCCTCGATCGACAGCGTTGCGATCGGACGAGCATCGAGCCGCTTGAGGCCGATTGGCTCCCCGGTCTCCTCGCAATAACCGTAGGTGCCATCGTCGATGCGCTGAAGGGCTGCGTCGATTTTGGAAATCAGCTTTCGCTGGCGATCGCGGGCGCGAAGCTCGATGGCTCTGTCGGTTTCAGAGGAGGCCCGGTCCGCGAGGTCCGGGTGATTGGCGCTTTCTTCTGCCAGATGACCCAGCGTTTCGCGCGCTTCTCTCAGGATGTCATTCTTCCAAGCAATCAGCTTTGCCCGGAAATATGCTTTCTGATTTGCATTCATGAACTCATCGGTTTCCGAGAGTACATAATTGCCAAGATCGATCTTCTCACTCAACGCGATTCTCCTGAAGAACATCTCATGCGGCGCCTCTATATCCTATTCAAGTATGCTGGTTCAAGCCTTGCGCCGGGCTTTAGAGCATTTTTAAAATCGTCATAAAAATCAGCTAAACGGCTATTTTTTATACTTTTATTTGCGTCTCCGCATCTTCCTCAGTTGCATCTGGCGGGCTTTGGTCGCGCAACGAGGGGTATTCCCGGCAGTTGACGAGCATCCCGCCGAAAGGCTAACCATCCATTCCAATCTCAGTTTCGGCGCCGGGTATGACGACGATCACTCCTCCTCCTTCCCGCATCTATCTCCTGCGCCACGCCAAGGCGGGCTGGGCGGAGCCGGGGCAGCATGATTTCGACCGCCCGCTGGACAATCAGGGTTTTGCCGAGGCGGAAATCGTCGCAGACAAAGCGGCCGATCGGAGTTATTTGCCCGAAACCGTCATCAGCTCGACTGCGACGCGCTGCCGACAGACAGCCGAAGCGATCCGTCGCGCTGTCAGCGAGACGATCGAACCGCTTTATATCGACGAGCTCTACAATGGCTCCCTCGGAACCTATCTCGCTATTCTCGAGGGTCAGAAGGAAAGCCGGTCGGTGATGCTGATTGGCCATAATCCGACGATGGAAGAACTGCTGGAAGCATTGATCGGCTCAGATCAGATGGTAGCCGCCATTCCGGGCGGCTATCCGCCTGCTGGCCTCGCGGTGTTGGACTATCGTGGGCTTTCCGCCGGCACCGCCACTGCCTGGACCCTTGTCGATTTTCTGACCGCCTGAAAGGCTGAAGCGGCCAAGTAAGATACCGTCTCGCCTTTGCGCTGCGCTTTGCGCATCCTATATTGGCGGAAACTCTGGACCCGGAACGACGTTTTGCCGCCTTCGCTTACCAGCTTCACCGATGATGCACGCATTGCGCTCGACAATCTCGCCGACCGCGCCTCGGGCCTCATTCACCCGACAATCCGCCTTGGTGTTACCGGCCTGTCTCGGGCCGGCAAGACCGTATTCATTTCATCGCTCGTCCACAATCTGTTGAACGGCGGCCGTCTGCCGCTTTTCGAAGCGATGCGGTCCGGCCGGATTTCTACGGTCAGGCTCGAACCGCAACCGGACGATGCGATCCCCCGTTTCCAATACGAGGACCACGTTCAGGCACTGGTGCGCGACCGGATCTGGCCAGATTCCACGCGAGCCATCTCGGAACTGCGCGTCACGCTGGACTATGAAAGCGCAAGCGGCTGGAACCGCATGTTCTCTCGCGGTCGGATTTCGATCGATATCGTCGACTATCCGGGCGAGTGGCTACTCGACCTGCCGCTTCTCGCCCAGGATTTTCGCGAATTCAGCGAGAAAACGGTTGCTCTTGCTGCCACCGGCATCAGGAAATCTCTCTCAGAGGAATGGCTGACGATGGCGGCAAGCGTCGATCTCGACGCGCCCGCCGATGAAACGACCGCTCGCAGGCTTTCGGAAAGCTTTGCCGGCTATCTCCGGGCCTGCCGGGCGGATGAACGCTCCCTCTCCACCCTGCCGCCCGGCCGCTTCCTGATGCCGGGCGATCTGGAAGGTTCTCCGGCGCTGACCTTTGCGCCCTTGCCGAACTTGCCTGCAACGAAGGCGCCCAAAGGTTCGCTCCGGGCGATGATGGAGCGGCGTTACGATGCTTACAAAAACGTCGTGATCAAGCCCTTCTTCCGCGAACATTTCGCCCGACTCGACAGGCAGATCGTCCTCATCGACGCGCTGCAGGCCATCAATCGCGGCCCCGAAGCCGTTCAAGACCTCGAGCGCGCGCTCACCGATGTGCTCGCCTGCTTCCAACCGGGCCATAACAGCTTTTTCTCGTCCCTGGTCGGGCGCAAGATCGACAAGGTTCTGGTGGCAGCGACCAAGGCCGATCATCTGCACCACGAAAGCCATGACCGGCTGGAAAGACTGACCGGCCGGCTCGTGGATCGCGCGATCCAGCGGATCGGCATGGCCGGCGCGGGCATCGAGGTCATGGCAATAGCGTCTGTGCGCGCCACGCGGGAAGCCACGGTGAAGGAAGGCAGCCATCTTTTGCCGGTGATCGTCGGCACGCCCATCGCAGGCGAGACGATCAATGGCGAACGCTTCGACGGGAACAAGAAAACCGCTATATTTCCCGGCGACTTACCAGAAAATCCGGATTCGCTGTTTCAACGGCTCGACGCACCCAATGCGGAGCTTCCGGAAATCAATGTCGTGCGTTTCCGCCCGCCCGCGCTTGACGAAACGAATGGCGGCATAAAACTCTCGGTTCCACATATCCGGTTGGACCGCGCCATGCAGTTTCTGTTTGGAGACCGCCTCGCATGAGACCGCCCGAAACGTCCGAGAGTGGCAAACGCCGACCTGCATCCTTCGACGTCGAGGAGAAAAACGCCCCGCGAGGCGAGGCGTCTATGCCAGCGCGGCGCAGCCCGCGCAGCTTTGCGGATGACGTCACCATCACACCGGATGAGCAGGATCCGTTCCTCTCGCCCTCCGAGTTGACCACGGAAGCGATCCCCGTTGCCCAGCCCCGGACCCGAAGGAGATTTTCCTTCGCCAACCTCGCGATCGGCGCCTTTGGCACCTTCCTGTCGCTCGCCTTCGGCCTCTGGGCAGATCGCATCATCCGCGATCTCTTCGCCCGCGCCGATTGGTTGGGTTATGCGGCGCTGACTGCGCTCGGGCTTGGGTTGCTCGCGCTGGCGGTGATCGTGGGGCGTGAAATATTCGGAATGATGCGGCTTTCCGCCGTCCAGACATTGAAGGCTGAGGCCGAGGAAGCGGTTCGGTCCCCTCGCCCATCAACTGCGCGCTCGGTTGTCGCCGCACTCGTCAAATTGCTCAGCCACCGCGCAGAGACCGCCAGGGGCCGCACGGCACTCGATGCCACCAGGGATGAAATCATAGACGGCCCGCAGCTTCTCGATCTTGCTGAACGGGAACTGCTGGCGCCCCTCGACCGCAAGGCCCGGTCGCTGATTCTCGGCTCCGCCAAAAGGGTCTCCATCGTGACGGCAGTCAGCCCCCGCGCGGTGGTCGATCTCGCCTACGTGCTCTTTGAAGTCACCCGGCTCATCCGGGCCATGGCTGAGCTTTACGGTGGCCGGCCCGGAACCCTCGGCCTGCTGCGGCTCATGCGGGATGTGATTGCGCACCTTGCCGTCACCGGCTCCATCGCGGTTGGAGACAGCCTTGCGCAGCAGGTTCTGGGCCATGGATTGGCCTCGAAACTGTCGAGCCGGCTTGGAGAAGGAGTGATCAACGGTTTGCTCACCGCCCGCATCGGAATTGCCGCAATGGATCTCTGCCGACCGCTGCCATTCAGGGCCGTCAAGCGGCCTGGAATAGGTGATTTTCTTTCCGATATCGCGTCCGTCGGCGGCCGTAAAAGTGAATAGCCGCCGGGTTCAAGGCGGCACGGCGTTGCCCGCCGATACCACTCGTTAACCATTCCAGCTTAAATTACAGGCCTCTTACAGTCGCTGCTTGCCAGAGGAAAGTTTATGTATCCGCGCTTCTTTTCGCTTCTCGGCGGGCTCGCCGTTCTAGCCGTTGCGGCAACCTCCGCCATGGCGCCTGAAGCCGAGGCTGCTCCTCGCGACAAGGCCTTCTTTCAGTCGGTCGCAGGCGTGTGGAAAGGACCTGGTGAAATCGTCGCCGGTAAATACAAGGGCACGAAATTCAGCTGCAACCTGACGGGCGCCCCCTCGCCCGAGGGCGACGTCGGTATCAAGCTCGACGGCACCTGCCGCGTCGGCGTCTTCCAGCAGCCGATGTCTGCCGTCATCACCCAGAACGGCCGTGGCTACACCGGAAAATTCCTGGATGGCGCCGATGGCAAGGGACTGGATATCATTTCCGGCTCGGTCAACGGCGACAAGGTGGTGATGGGCATCAATCGCGCCAAGCTCAACGGCGCGATGGTTGCCAGCCTGCGCGGCGAAAACAAGATGAACATTACCATTTCGGTCAAGGTCGAGGATCAGATGGTACCCGTTATCGGGCTGTCCTTGGATCGCGACATGGATTCGATCGCGGTAGGTTCGATCAAACAGTAGACGCAGCCACGCGTCTACTGGCGCTGCCACCAGTCCTGGCTTTCCTCTGCGACCTTGATACCCGCCGTATCGACGTCTTCAAGCCAGTCGCGCACCGCCCTTCCCTTCACGACAAGGTCGGACGCCACGTCTGCAAGGGGCTTGATCACGAAACCGCGCTCGGTCATCCGCGGATGCGGCACCTCCAGCTTTGAAGTCTTCAGCTCACGAGGGCCATAGGTCAGGATGTCGATGTCGATGATCCGCGGTCCCCAGCGCTCCAGGCGCACGCGCTTCATCGCCCGTTCGATCGAGAGACAAACTTCCAGCAGATCTTCCGGATCGAGCCGCGTTTTCACCAGCGCGCAACAATTGAAAAAGTCCGCCTGATCCGTCTTGCCCCAAGGCGGGGTGGAATAGAGTCTGGAAACTGCGGCGACACGACAGTCGTCTCTCGCATCCAGCTGTCGCAAAGCCTCTGCCATTGCCGCCGGCGGGTCGCCTATATTGCCCCCCAACCCAAGCGCAGCAGTATGCAATCCGTCCTCAGGCGAAGTGTTCAACACGGACCTCTGCATAATCCAGTATGCCTGGAATCGGTACGCTTGGCTTGCGTACCGTGATATCGGCGCGCCTGATCTGCGGCGACCATTCACACAACGCCTTGGCCACATCCTTGGCAAGGGCCTCAATCAGGTTGCGGCGGCTCTGGGTCACGACCCTTTCAACGATTTCATAGGCTATACCGTAGTGAACGGTGCTTGCGACGTCATCGTTCTCGAGAGCCTCGTCCGCCTCCACATCCATTGCGACGTCCAGGAAGAATCGTTGACCGAGAGACGCCTCCTGCTCGAAGGCGCCGTGCTTTGCGTAAAAGCCGCAGTTTTTGAGCGTGATCGTGTAGATGCCCATCGACTAGCCTCTCTTCTCCTCATGGGCACCGGCCGCTGCCAGCACGGCGTCCGCCATCCTCAGCGCATCCAGATTGGCTGAGACATTGTGAACGCGGAATATTGCAGCGCCTGCAAGCCTCAACATCGCGGTGGTCGCGGCAGTGCCAATATCGCGCTCGTCCGCCCGCTCGCGGCCCGTCACGGCTCCGATGAACCGTTTGCGGGACGTCCCGGCCAGCATCGGAAAACCTAACCGGTGCAATTCCGGGAAGCGAGCCATCAATTCCAGGTCATCTTCCCTGTTTTTGGCGAAACCGAAGCCTGGATCGAGCACAATCGCCTCGTCCGGCACGCCGGCCGTTCGTGCGATATTCAAGGACCCTGTCAAAAAGAACTCCTGGTCGTCGATCCGGTCGGCAAGCCTCTCCTCCTCCCGCCCGCGGCCAGTATGCATGATGCAAACCCCGGCGCCTGTCGCCGCAGCGACATCGGCGATCATTGGCTCGCGCTGCAGGCCATGCACGTCGTTGATGATGTGAGCGCCCGCGGCGACAGCGAGCCTGGCGGTCTCGGCACGATAGGTATCTATCGAAATGAGAGCGTCCGTTTCAGCATGCAACTTCTCAATCACCGGCAGGACCCGGTCCTGCTCCTCCGCGGGCGTGATCTCCACCGCACCCGGCCTTGTTGATTCGCCCCCGATATCGAGGATGGCCGCGCCGTCTCCTACACAGGCCATCGCGTGGATGAAGGCGCTTTCGAGACTTGCATGACGCCCGCCATCGGAAAACGAATCGGGCGTAACGTTGATGATCGCCATGATATGGCCTTGAAAACCAAGTTCGAGGGTTCGGCCATGCCCCACGCGCCACATGCTGTTGCAGCGCGATATCACCCGCCGTCCATCTGTCGAAGGATAACGCAAAATTTGATGCCTTTATGTTGCGCTCCTTCTGGCTATGCCCCAAGCTAACCCCAAGTTCAACGTCGCAGGCCCGAGAATGTTTTTGATGCGCAGAGTCCACCGACTTTTCGGTGCAATTCTTGTCTCCTGCGTGATCTCAGCGCCAGCTTCCGCCGAACCGGCGATCAGCAAGAACTATTCCTATTTCCGGATCGGCGGCCGCACGGCGGAAGACCTCGACAAGGAACTGGAGAAACGGGGACCGATGACCCGCGCCTCGGGCCACCGCCACCCCGGGGCGACTGAAATCAAATTCGGGGGCGACGCCACCTATGTGGAAAAGGGCGGCAACTGCTCGATCGGCGGCGCCCGTGTAACGCTTCGCACCCGCATCATACTCCCCCGCTGGAGCAATCGTGGCCGCGCCAGTGACGACCTCCGCTTCATCTGGGATACTCTGTCTGCCGACATCAAGCGGCACGAGGAGAGGCATGCCGAGATCGCTCGCAACCACGCCCGTCAGCTGGAAAGGGAACTGCTTGCCCTTCCCTCCCAGACAAGCTGCGATGCATTGGAAAAGCGCGTGGCGGACGCGACCCGTCGCATCCTGGAGGCGCATGACCGCGAGCAACTGCGCTTCGATCAGGTCGAGGCCGCCAATTTCGACGCCCGTATGATGCGGCTGCTGCAATACCGCATGAAACGGAACACCAACTAGAACCATCTCCCAGCGACACCCGCCACGAACCTTTTGCGAGGCTTGCGCATCATCCTGTCAATGACAGGTGATTTATGGTGATAGTCTAAAATACGAATCTCGGATACAAACTAAGACATAGCTTACCTACCGCACTTCCTCGGATCGAGGGCGGAGGCGGAGCTGAAAAATTCGCGCGCTTATCGGTACCGCCGAGGCGTCGCAGGCAGCGGTTTCAAGTGTTCCGCGTAACGGTTTCCCGTGTTTTGTTCTCCTGGCGCGTCTTCAGCCGCAGGTGTTTTCCTCCCTCGCCTGACGGTGATGCGCCCGCCTTAGCCTCGCTTGCCGCTCCTGCGCAGCGAGGCTTTTTTTTGCCGGCAATCCGAAATGTGGTCAGGCCTGCCGCTCGGGTACGTTGACCACGAGGCCATCGAGTTCCGGCTTGATCTTGATCTGACAGGAAAGACGCGAGGTCGGCTTCACCTCGAATGCGAAGTCGAGCATGTCTTCTTCCATCGGAGCCGGCGGACCGACCTTTTCGGTCCACTCTTCATCGACATAGACATGACAGGTGGCGCAGGCGCAGGCACCGCCGCATTCGGCCTCGATGCCGGGAACGGAATTGCGAACCGCATTCTCCATAACCGTGGAGCCCGGCTCGGCCTCGATATCGAAGCGCGTTCCGTCAAAGGCAACGATCGAAAGTTTCGTCATGATATTGGAAATCCGGGATGTTGAAGGTTGCAGCTTTATTTAAGCGCGCTGTCTTCCAATAAAACCCCGGCACAGTCAACATTTTCGGGCGCCGCGAGCTGTCCCATCGGCGCCCCCCAGGCGGAAAATTGGCGCCTCAGCGGCAGAGCTTGTTGACGAAGTTCTCGGCCTCCACGACCGCGGCGCCGACCGCTGCCTTAAGTGCGGAATCTGCACCATTGTCTTCGAGTTTCTCGGCCGCAGCAGAGACCTTGAAGGCACCGACGGCGCTGGCCGCGCCCTTCAGGCGATGAGCTATCGCGACGGTGGCGACCGTGTCGGCGCCAGCGAGATCCTGCAGCGCCCGACGAGCCTGGCGTGCAAACATCTGAAGAACCTCGACTTCCAGAGCCTTGTCGCCCATGGTCTGTGTCGCGAGATGAACAAGGTCGATCGGCCGGGATTGAGACGGGCAAGCGCCTCGTTGATGTTCAGGGGCTTCAAACGCAATACTGACGGCTGCCACTGCCATGGAATGATTTCCTTGTTGTTGTTCTTACGTGTCCCGAATTGTGCGGGTCGGAGGCCGCTATCCCGTTAAATTCCGGCACAATCTGGGCTGAAATCTTCCCATATGGTTAATTTCTGCTAAGCTCCCGGGATTTTAGGACTTTTGCATCTGAGAGTGGTTTAAATTCTGTTAACAACATTCCGCGCTGACGCTTCCGGCCCGGCGATTTAATTGTGCCAGGGAGCCGAATGTGCCACTACAGTACGACTAAGGTGGCGGGGAATATTCTCCTTTTGCCACGGATGGCAGGTTGGTAAGCTTTCATTATCATCCGTTTGAAAGAACGGCCGTCCGACATGAAAATGAATAGGAAACTCAAGCCCTATGACGGGGCACGGGTTTCCGGCAGGCAGTGTTCCATCTGTCGGTCTGCGGGCGGCAGCGCGTCTGATGGGATTGCCGGGCGAGTATGTAACGAGGCGTAACCGCATGGCGAAGAAAACTAGCAGCGAGTCGATCGATGAGACGGCTTTCCAGGCTCTGGAAGAGGCGCTGAAGATCAATTTCAACGACGAATCGCCGCGCAGCAGATCCGCGCCCAATGCCTCGGAGACAAGAGTGTCAGACACATCTAAGCAGCGTCAGTCTTCTCCGCAGCATCAGGAGGAGCCCGCCGAATCGTTCAGGTCGGCCGTTTCCGAAGCCGCCGCCAAGTCACCCACATTCCAGCCCGCAAACGATGCCGGCAGACGCAGCGCAAGCGCGATCCTCAGGACGCTCGAAGGCGGCGCCATGCGCTCCGCCATCCGCAACGCGGTCATCATCTCCCTTCTCTGGGCCGTGGCCGGCATCGGGCTGGGACAGGTCATCTACGGCAACCAGCTTTGGGAAATTACCTCCGTTGCAGGCGTGCTTGCCGCTCCCGGCCTTGTCGCTCTTGCAGTCGGGATCCTCATCCCGATCATGCTATTCTTCGCGTTCGCCATCATGATGGCACGGGCACAGGATCTCAGAAATGCCGCCCGCTCCATGGCCGAAGTGGCGCTTCGCCTTTCCGAGCCTGAGACCATTGCTTCCGAGCGTATCATGAGCGTCGGCCAGGCCGTGCGCCGTGAAGTCTCCGCGATGAACGAAGGCATCGAACGCACGATCGCACGCGCCACAGAACTCGAAACGCTTGTGCATTCGGAAGTCAACGCGCTCGAACGCAGCTTTACCGACAACGAACTGCGCGTCCGCGGTCTCGTGCACGAGCTCGGCGCAGAGCGCGATGCGATCGTCAATCATGCGGAGCGTATCCGCTCGTCGATCGTCGGCGCTCACGACCAGCTCAAGGAAGAGCTGTCGCTGGCCACCGAGGAAATCTCGATCCGTCTTGCGACCTCGGGCGAAGCCTTCGCCACGATGATAGATACCCGGGCTGCCGCGCTCATGGAGAAGTCCGATGCCGCCGGCGAGGCGCTCGGTTCACTGCTGACCGCCAAGGCAGAAAACCTGCTGCAGACCTTGAATTCCTCCGGGTTCTCGCTCGCCCATGAATTTGACGAGCGGATGGAGCAGCTGACCTCGGTACTCTCGACGCGCGGCCAGGCGCTCCTGACCGAGTTCGAAACCCGCGCTTCGTCTCTCGACGCCAATACCGAAAAATTGAATGCCGCGCTGGCAGACCGTACCCGGCAGCTCAACGAGACCCTGCTGGCCCGCACGCGCGAGATCACGGAAGGGCTTTCCAGCAGCGAAAAGACCCTCACCGGCTCACTCGACGAAATACTGTCGGGCCTCAACAGCTCGCTCGAGGAAAAGGGTTCCTCCTTCCGCCAGAGCCTCCAGACGACGGTCGAGGATGTCGTCATGGACCTCGACATGCGCTCCAGCTTCTTCGAGGAACGCCTGCAGGCAACCGTCGGCCATCTCAGCACCACGTTCGACGACAGCGTTTCTCAGTTTACATCCGCATTCGATCAACGCGCCGGCTCACTCGACAGCAAGCTGATGGACAGCCTTGCACGCATCAATGAGACGGTCGCGAGCGGCTCGGAGTCCATCGAAAGTATTCTCAGCTCCAGCATCGAACGCATCAGCTCGTCCTTGACGGATCAGTCTTTCGCGCTCGCCACCACGCTCGGCACCGGCCAGGAAGTTTTGGACTCCATGCTCGAAAGCCGCTCGCGCGAGCTTTCCGATGCACTGTCGGCGCGCAGCAGCGAGATCCAGGACGCCTTGGGCTCCCGCACGATAGAGATCCAGGACGTTCTGGGCTCACGGACAGCAGAGATCCAGGAGGTACTGGGGTCCCGTACGGCAGAGATCCAGGACGTTTTGGGCTCCCGTACCGCGGAGATCCAGGACGTACTCTCGTCTCGTACGAGCGAGCTTCAGCAGGGCCTCGCGGGCGCACATCGGCAGATCGAAAGCACCCTTACAGAAGGCAACAGCGCGCTTCTGCACACGCTCACGGACAACCAGACCAAGTTTGAACAGGGGCTGGCAATCCGCTCGGGCGCGATCATTGCGGCACTTTCGGGCAGTCACGATCACCTGACCGAAGTCCTCAGCCAGAAAACTGCAGCCATCGACACCCTGATGTCCAACGCGCCGGAGCGGCTCGCGGGTATGTTCGATGAAAAAGCGAACCATATCGCGCGCACTTTGTCGGAAAGCGAGCAGCGGCTCAGCGGCGACCTCGGGCGCCACGCGTCGCAAATGCAGATCTCGCTCGAAACCAATCGCGAGCGGATTTCCGAAATCCTCGACGACAAGTCGATGGAGATCGCCACGTCCTTTGCGCTTGGTGAGGACCGTCTCACCGGCATGCTCGACGAGAAGTCGGAAGCCATCGCCCGTGCATTGTCCGAAACGGAACAACGCATGAGCGGCGATCTCGGCCGTCGCACCTTCGAAATCCACGAGGCGCTCAACACCAACCGCGATAAGCTCGCGGAACTCCTGGACGACAAGTCCATGGAAATCGCCACGTCCTTCGCACTTGGCGAAGATCGCCTTTCCGGCATGCTGGACGCCAAGGCCTCGGCACTGGTGAATACGCTGTCGGATGCTGACAGCCTTATCGAGCAGTCCTTCGCAGCCCGGGCGGAAGCGATCCATAACGCCTATGCCGACAACCAGCTCAATCTCGATCTCTCGCTTGAGACCCGCACTGCCGAGCTTTCTCGGATCCTGGAATCCGGCGGAGAGCGTCTCGAACAGGCTGTGGGCAGCGCCAGCAATCGCATAGAGAGCGCCCTTACCGATGGTGCCGGCCGCTTCGAAGCGGGCCTCGCCGGCGGTCTGGATCGGATGGAGACCGTCATGAGCTCCACGCAGGAGCGGATCGCGGCGACCATCGGTCTCGGCCATCAGCAACTGGAAACGACGCTCAGTTCCGGCCACGACCAGATGCGGGAAACGCTCGAAGAGCGGACCAGCCTGCTTGCCACCACACTGGGCGACGCGCGGAACCAGATCGGCGACCTGATGCAGGATCAGGCAACATCTCTGAGCACCTCCATCGCAACCAGCGCCGGCATGCTGGAAATGACGCTCGAGAACCAGAACAGCGCATTGAAGGATGCCATCGACACCGCTGGACAGTCTCTGGAAGAGCGGCTCCGCGACAATGTCGGCACCCTTGCCGTCCGCCTTTCGGATGCCGCGGGCGAGATCGGCCGCTCGGCAGACGCCTTCTCCAATCGTATCCGCCAGACTGTCGGTGGGGTTCAGGGCGCTCTTGAAGAAACGGGCAGCCGGATCGAATCGACCTTCGGCGGCCTCGAGGATCGCATTCGCGGCGAAGTCGTGAATGCAACCCAACTTGTCAACGACGCCGGCAGCAATCTCTCCGCCGCGCTCGACAGCCGCACATCGGAATTGGAGCGCGTTGCCGTCGAGGCCACCGACCGCATCGCCGACACGATGGACGGACGCACCGCCCGCATTGAAGAGCGTCTCGGCACGATCGACCGTGCCCTGACGATCGGGCTCGACAATGTAACCAAGACAATCGAAAGCAAGGCTGTCGGCCTTGCCTCGACACTGCGCGAAGCCGTCAGCGCCGCGGCGCAAAGCATGGACAGCGAAGCCACCCGTTCGGCGGAAGTGCTTGCCCGCGCAGGCGCCGAGTTCACCGAAGAACTGACAAACCGCAACAGCGAATTTACGAAAGCGATCGAGGAACGTTCAATCCAGATCGTCGGGCGGATTTCCGAGACGCAAAACAGGCTGGCGGGCCAGGCTGCGACTGTTGCGCATGCCTTCTCCGAAGCCGGAAACGCGATCGTCAACAAGGTCGCCGAAGCCGACAGCCTCGTGAAGAAGCAGGTGACGGCAATCTCCGAGGCTCTCGACGATGCGCAGAAGGCGCTTGGGGAACGCGGAAACGATATCCGGACCACGCTGACGGAAACGGCAGACCAGCTTGACAATGCCATGGACGCCGTCGACCGCGCACTTGCGGCCCGTGGCGAGGCGATCCGTTCGGCGCTCGACAACCGTGCTCGTGATCTGAATTCCATGCTCGCCAGCCGCTCGGCCGAACTCAGCCGCCTTCTCGACGAAAAGGCGAGACCGATGGTCGAGGAATATGCCGAGACCGGCCGTGCCGCCGTCGAACAGATCACCGGCGCTGCCCAGCAGGGTGCAGAACGCCTGTCCGCTACCGCTGAGGAAACCGCTGCCCGGATCCGTAACGAGAATTCCGCGCTCATCGATGCCATCGCCACCCGAACCAACGACACCCTGGCGGCCATCACCCAACGGACCGAGAATGCCGCCGGCACCATGCGCTACGTCGAGCAGGGTCTGTCCGTGGCTGTGAACAGCCTCATCGACAAGCTCGCTGAAAGCAATTCCAGCATCAGCGCCATGGTGCAGCAGGCAGCGCAGGACATCGGCAGCACTGCGGACGTCGCGGCCGAGCATCTCGCCGAAGCCGATCGCAAGCTCGGCGCAACAGCCAACCGCTTCTCTCAGTCGGCTGGCCATGTGGCAGATATCGTCTCCGGTTCGACCCGTATGCTCGAAACCAATATCGAGCGCATGTCTGAAGTCTTTGGCCAGACGCTCGATCAAGTCGGGGGTATCGTCAGCCGCTTCGACGAACATTCGAGGGTCCTGTCGGAGGCTTCGGACCTCCTCAATGCTGCGCAATCCAATCTTGCCAGCACTCTGGATGAACGCCAGAACGCGCTTCGCAATCTGGCAGGCGGCCTCCTCAAGCGCTCGGAAGAAATCGAAGCGACCATGCGCAACCTGACGGGTCTCGTGGACAGCGCTTTCGAAAAGGCTGAGGAACGCTCCCTGCAGGTCGGCTCGCGACTGCGGGAAAGCCTGCATGCCTCATTCGCCGACATCGGCCGTACGTTGGGCGAAACCCAGCATCGCGCCGAAGTCACTGCCGACGCCATGCGCGAAGCCTTGGTGAATGCCGGTGGCGACGCTACCCGCGCCATCGAGTCGACTTTGTCGGATGCCGAGAAAAGGACCCGGGATCTTTCCGAACGGATGCGCGGAAGCATCTCTGCCTCGCTCACCGATGTCGAACGGCTGTTGTCGGATGCCACCGACCGGTCGGGCACTGCCGCGGAACAGCTTCGCGAAACGCTGCGTGAATCGGTCGAGGAAGCGATCAATCGCTTCTCTGGCGCAACCGACGAAATCCGGCGCTCGGCGCAGGACATTCGGCGCGAGCTGGATACGACCCGTACGGAACTCAAGCGCGGCGCCTTCGATCTTCCGGAAGAGGCCAAGGAAAGCGCCGCCGCCATGCGTCGCGCAGTCGCCGAACAGATCAAGGCTCTCCAGGACATTTCCGCCCTGGTCGGACGCTCGACGCAGAATTTCGAGGTCTCGGAGGCTTCCACGAGCCGTCCGGCTCCGGCACCTGCTCGTCCCCAGCCTGCCGCTGCCGCTCCCATCGTGCAGCAGCCCGCTCCGACTGCTCCGCGCAACGACACGTATGGCGCAAGCTCGCTGCGGGGCGCGCTTCCTCTTGATCGGCCTGTCGCTCAGACGCCGGTTCCACGCGCGCCTGAACCGGCCTCCCGCGGCGGCAATGCGAGCGATGACGGCTGGATCAGCAACCTGCTCCGCGGAGCGTCGCGTGACGAACTGGCCGAATCTCCAGCACCGCGTCAGCAGCAACCGGCGCGCTCGGCCGAACCTGCACCTGCGCCGCCCCCCCGCAGCAACGGAGACAACCGCAACCCTCGCCACATGGTCGAGTCGTTGAACTCGCTGTCCGTCGATATTGCCCGGGCGATCGATCATGATGCATCGGTTGATCTGTGGCGCCGCTACCAACGCGGTGAGCGGGATGTCTTTACTCGCCGTCTCTATACGCTTAAGGGCCAGCAGACCTTCGACGAGATCAAGCGCAAGTATGAGCGGGAGCCGGAATTCCGGACCGCTGTCGACCGCTACATCGCCGACTTCGAGAAGCTGCTCGCCGA
This sequence comes from Neorhizobium alkalisoli, assembly GCF_002968635.1. Classification (GTDB taxonomy): domain Bacteria; phylum Pseudomonadota; class Alphaproteobacteria; order Rhizobiales; family Rhizobiaceae; genus Neorhizobium; species Neorhizobium alkalisoli. The sequence continues at coordinate 500,929 of NZ_PVBN01000002.1, forward strand.
TGTCGCGCGCACGGATCGTGACAAGACGGTGACCCAGAGCTATCTGACGTCGGACACGGGCAAAGTCTACACGATGCTCGCCCATGCCGCTGGCCGCTTCAACTGAAAGCAGCCACAATAGACAACCAAAAAGGCCGCCTCGAAGGCGGCCTTTTTGGTTTCGGAACTGGCTCGTTACTCGCCCAGGAGTAGGAGCGGCGCCTTACATGACTTTTAGCGCCCAGTCGACAATCTCTGTGCCCACCTTGGCAAAGGCCTTGTCGAGCGCTTCGATGAAATGACGGTTCTCCGATCCGGACACCGGCGCCGTCGCCTTGAAGACGCTCTGGGCACGCACTGTCCCGTTGCGATCGTTGAGCAGCTTTGCCGAGATCTCCACGATCGCGACGCGCGGACTGCTGGCGCTCACTTCGAAGGCTCTTATGTCGGTCACCACCTGATAGTCGATGGCGAGGCCCTGTCCTGGTTTGCCAACGCCACCGACGCGACCAGAGTTTTCGAAGGCTTCGACGAGCTTCGACTGAACGAGAGCCGGCAGACGGTCGCCCCACTGGGAATTGGCAAGATACTGGATTTCCGAAGGAGAAACACGAACCACCACCTGCTCGCTGTTCAACAGCTTGACCGCAGTCGGCTCGGGAATCAGGATCTGCCGATTGCGGGCCGCGGGCCCTTCGCCGGAGGACGCGATAGAGAGATCGAACGTGTCGTTGTTCGCGCTGCCGCCGCAGCCGGTGACAAGCACTGCCACCAATGGCAGTGCGACGAGGAGCGGGCGGCGGTTCACGCGTCGCGTCAATAACTCCGTACCAGTCATCAAAATCCCAGTCTCCAAATCGCGGCCCGCGTCACCGGCGTGTCCTGCCGTCATACTGTTTCACTGTCTCCCCGCCGAAGATCAGCCTTTGCGGGTTCTGGTCGAAGTTGTTGATTGTCTGATCGAGCGACTGGACGGTGCGCCGGGCGTCGTTCACCAAGGTCTGGATATCTCTCAGCCCTGTTGCCGAGAAGCGCGTGAGATTGTCGGCGATCGGGCCTACGCGCGCATTGATATTGTTGGCCACGGTCCGGAAAGATTCCAACGTTCTACGGGCTTCAGCAAAAAGCCCCTGTGAATCGTCGCTCGAAACGAGGCCGTCCACTTTGGCGAGAATGCCGTCGACGCGGCTCGATGCCTCATTCAGCTTGCGGGCGAGTTCGGTAAAGTCGCCAACCGCCCGGTCGATGTCTTCCCTGCGATTGGCGAAGCTGTCGACCACGTCGCGGGCGGAGCTAATCGTCTGCCGCGCGTCTTCCGAGGCAGCCGTTATGTTGCCGATGGTGGTTTTGACCTGCTCGGGATTAACCGAACTCATGACTGTATCGACACGCCGCAATACGCTCTGGGCCTGAGTACCCGCCTGTTCGAAATTTGCCGCTGCATTCCTGACATTGGCGACAAGATCGCCAAAGTTGTCCGAAGCATTCGCGATATTTCGGGTGGCTCGTTCGGTATTGGATACGACGGCGTTGATCTTCTCGGCATCGATCGCACTCACCAGTCGCTCAGCGGCCTGAAGGGTCGAATTCAATGTGCCGGAGACGCGATCAATCGTCGTCGACAGCGTGGACAAGCTGTTCAGGAATTTGTCGATGCTGTCAGAGTTCTGGGCAAGAGCACCGGTGAACGTTTCGACGTTACGAATGGTTTGAGTGAGCGGCCCGCGCGCATCCGCAACAAATCCCTGGATATCGCCGATCGCCGCGTCGGCTCGGTCGAGAATCTTGTCCGCGGTGGCGAGCAGGTTCGTAACGCTCGATTGCTCGGCGATCAGCACGGCTGGCCGACCGGTCTCGAGCGACTTCTGGAGGATATTCTCCTCGCCCTTCGCGCCGCCTGAAAGCTCGATATAGGCAGCCCCCGTCAGTCCCTGCACTTCAAGAGCAGCTTGAGTGGACTGATAGACCGGTGCATCCGCCCTCACTTCGGTAAAAGCGATCGAGTAACGTGGATCGTCCGGATCGATCGTAAGGCTACGGACCGAACCGACCGGAATACCGTTGAAACGGACCGGCGAGCCGACCGAAAGGCCGTTTGCCGATCCGGGGATGCGGATCGCAAGTTCAGCCGTAGGTCCACCTCGACCGGACTGGGCCATCCAGTAGACGAAGCCGAAGGCGGCCGCGATCACCAGCAACGTGAAGAAACCGACAAGGGCGTAGTTAGCTCTGGTTTCCATGGATTAAGTCACTTCTCTACTTCCGCAGCCGGCTGCTTTTCTTGGATCACGACCGACCGCGCCCGCTTCCCGCGGAAATAGGACTGTACCCATGGATCGTCATTAGCAAACATATCTTCAAGGGTACCTTCCACCAATACCCGTTTCTCGCCAAGCACGGCAATACGGTCACAAACCGAAAAAAGGCTGTCGAGGTCGTGTGTTACCATATAAACCGTCAGCCCGAGAGTGTCGCGCAGCTTGGCAATCAGCGCATCGAAATCAGCCGCCCCGATGGGATCGAGACCCGACGTCGGCTCGTCCAGGAATACCAGGTCCGGGTCGAGCGCAAGCGCTCGCGCGAGCGCAGCACGCTTGATCATGCCGCCCGAAAGCTCCGATGGGTATTTGTCGGCTGCATCCGGCGGCAGCCCCACCATTTCGACCTTCAGATAGGCCAGTTCGTCCATCAGCGACTGCGGCAAATCCAGATATTCGCGCATCGGAAGCTGGATATTCTCCTTAACGGTCAGCGCCGAGAACAGTGCCCCGTGCTGGAACAACACACCCAAGCGCATGTCCACCTGCATGCGCTCCTCTTCCGAGGCGTTGTCGTAGTCGATGCCGAGGATTTCGATCACGCCCGACCGGTGCGGCAGAAGGCCGAGAACGGTGCGCATGAGAACGGACTTGCCGGTGCCCGAGGCGCCCACGAAACCCAGGATTTCACCGCGATAGACGTCGAGGTTCAGACGATCGAGCACCAACTGCTCCCCAAAGCCGACAGTCACGTCTCGCACCGAAAGCACGACCTTGCCGCCGTTTGGCTTATCCTTGACGCTGCCCTCTGCCACCTCTTCCAACTCCGCCCCCATCAGAAATCGATTGCCGAGTAAAAGATGGCGAAAAGCGCATCCATCAGGATGACGACGAAGATAGCCTTCACGACCGACGTCGTGACGTGCTGTCCGAGAGATTCCGCGCTGCCGCCGACCTTCATGCCCTCAACAGCGGCAACGATGCCGATCGCCAGCGCCATGAACGGCGCCTTGATCATCCCAGATGCAACGGATGTATGGTCGATCGCCTCGTGCAGACGTGAGAGGTAAGTGTCGAACGTGATGCCCGAATAGGCCCAGGCAACGACCGCGGCACCGAAAAGGGCGGCAAAATTGGCGATGATGGTCAGGAGCGGCAACGCCACGGTAAGCGCCACAAGGCGCGGAAAGATCAGCACGCCCACCGGGTTGAGACCGATGACGGTCAGCGCATCGATTTCCTCCCGCATCTTCATCGAACCGATCTCCGCGGTGATCGCGCTGCCCGACCGGCCGGCGATCATGATCGCCGTGAGGAGAACCCCGATCTCGCGAAGCTGAAGTATCCCGACGAGGTCGACCACGAAGATTTCAGCGCCGAAGTAACGGAGCTGGAAAGCGCCCTGCTGCGCGATGATGGCGCCGATCAGGAACGACATCAGCACGATAATCGGCACGGCCCGCACGCCCATGCGGTCGATATGGGTGACCACCGATGCAGGAGATACCCCGGCCCCTCGGCCGAACTTCATCTGCGCGCCGCGGACCGCCGAACCGAGAATGTGCATGGCAGCGTAAAAGTCGCCGCCGAGACCCACCATGATCTTGCCGCTCGGAGCAAATACCCGCTCGAAAAGCGTACCTCTGTTCCCGCTGTCGACAGGAGGTGCCGGCGCCTTTTCCGGCAATGCGCCGATGAGTTCCCGGATCGGTCCTTCGCCCCCGGTGAGCACGGCCTCGCGGCCCTGTTCGGCCTTGGAAGTCATCAGGCGGCGAATCAGCCACGCGCCCGCCGTATCGACGCCGCCGACCCCGTTGAGGTCGATCTCCAGCCTGCCCTGCCCTTCGGCGCGCTCCAACCGTTCCAGATCTTTCAGGATCGGAGAAATTGTCGAACCTCGCCAGTCACCCGCCAGGAGGTAACGTTCGCCGCCTGGCAGATCTTCGGCCTTGATTTCGGCTGCCTTGGACGTCACGGGTTCTTTCGCAGTCATTGATCATTTGAGGATTCAATACGATACGGTTGATCGCATTTTCAGGATCAGCAATAAAGTCACCTCACAGGTATTTGCATTAAAGGGATGCGTAAAACCATGCGCCGTCACCTCGAAGCCACAATAGAAACTTTTCCAATCGCCGGCTTGTTCACCATTTCGCGCGGCTCAAAGACCGAAGCCGAGGTCGTTACCTGCACGATCCACGAAAACGGCGTGTCCGGGCGCGGCGAATGCGTGCCCTACAAACGTTATGGCGAAAGCCTGGACGGCGTTCTCTCGGATATCCGATCGATCGCAGAGTCCATCGGCAGCGGCCTGACACGCGAGGAACTGCAGACCCGGATGAAACCCGGGGCAGCACGGAATGCGGTGGATTGCGCGCTTTGGGATCTGGAGGCGAAGCGCAGTGGCGGCCGGGTAGCGGATCTGATCGGTGCCGCCAGCCGGAAGCCTCTCGTTACGGCCTTCACGCTTTCACTTGGCGAACCGGCGGCGATGGCCGCCGATGCCCGCAAGAACGCGCAACGTCCGCTGCTCAAGGTCAAGCTCGGGACCGGGGATGACGAATCGCGGCTCCGCGCTGTTCGCGAGGCGGCTCCGAACTCACGCATCATCGTTGACGCAAACGAAGGATGGACGGAAGAAAACCTCGCTCATCACATGGCCATCGCGGCGGAAATGAATGTATCGCTCATCGAGCAGCCTCTGCCCGCCGGCAAGGACGCGGCCCTGGCGGGGATCCGGCGCCCGGTCTCGGTCTGCGCCGATGAAAGCGTGCACGCGACGAAGGACCTCGAGAGTCTTCGCGACCGCTACGACGCCGTCAACATCAAATTGGACAAGACCGGTGGCCTGACAGAGGCGCTGGTTATGAGGGCCGAGGCTCAACGCCTCGGGTTCCTGGTGATGCTCGGCTGCATGGTCGGCTCTTCGCTTGCCATGGCTCCGGCCGTTCTGCTGGCACAGGATGCCGATTACGCCGATCTCGACGGGCCGCTTCTGCTTGCAGAGGATAGGCCGAATGGCCTTCGTTACGAAGGCTCGCTGGTTTATCCGCCGGACGAAAGCCTTTGGGGCTGAAGCCGGACTGCCAGCGCAATCGTCGCAAGCCCTATGAGCGATAGCAGTGACATGACGTTATAGCTTGCCAGGCCGAACTCCCGGTAGATCATCCCGGACAACAAGGTCGAAAGCGCCAGAAAGGTGCCGTTATAGAAAACATAAGCGCCCTGCATGGACGATTCCTGATCCTCCTGCACGGATTCGACCAGACGGTTCTGCAATCCGATATGCACGAATGCGAACGTAAAGGCATGCGTGCATTGAAGAGCGAAATACCCCCAGAAGCCGAGCGGCAGTGGAAACAGCGTCCAACGAAGGGCCGCCACGGCACAGCCCACGCGCATGAGCGTCCACCACGGGACGCGGCGCGCAATCCATCCCCCGGCAAAGAAGACCAGGATTTCGGAGATCACCGCCGCACTCCAGAGAACTCCGATCGAGCCGCTTGAAAAGCCGATCTGCTGCCAATGGATGCTGCCGAACGTGTAGAACATGCCATGGCTTGCCTGGCCGATAGACGCGCCGATCATCAATACGTGCAGATCGATCCGCCTCAGCGAACTCGGCTGCAGCCCCCTGCCGACGTCTGGCCGAGTCACCGCCCGCCCAAGCCGCGGTGCGGCGAAGGCGGCAGCGATCGTCAGAAGGAAGCCGAACGTAATTACCGGCGGGATGACTTGAAAGCCCCATAATCCGCGCAGTTCCCCGGCCACCAAGGCCACCGCGACGAAACCGATCGATCCCCAGACGCGCATCGAACCATATTGGAACCCCCACCGCCGCACCCCGGTGACCGCGATGGCTTCCACGATCGGAGCATAAGGGGCGAAGACTGCCGCCTGAATACCGACAATCAGAAGGACCGGCCAGAATTCGCGAGTGAAGAACATGGCGAGCGCCGTTAACAACGACAACGCGCCAGACCAGGCGAGCATCAATGTCCGCTCGCTTAGCCTGTCGGCAAAAACGCCGGCCACCGGCGCGGCAAATACCCGCAAGAGAAGTTGCGCGGCAAGCACAACCCCGATTTCAAATTCGGAGAAGGCGAGTCCGTCGAGCCACACCGGCAGGTAAGGCAAAATGACGCCGTTCACCCCCAACGGCGCGCCATACGCGAGCGCGCAGCGCAATTGGAAAAACCGGGGCGCGGCGGGCGCCGTCTGTGCAGGAATCACGATTTCACGGGTAGGTTGCTGAAACTTGCAGCTTACCTAACACAGAGCCCCGCCCCTGCCTATGGCAAGAAATGACCCTGGGCACCGCTCTATAAGTCGCTCGCGTCAGGCCGCCTGCATATCCTCGAGGACCGGCGGTTTCGCCAGCGCCTTGATCTCGGCGACAGCGCTATCTCGCTGCCAGGAGATCATTTCAAGCGTGCCATCCTGGTGTTCGACGATTGCCGTGCAGCTTTCCACCCAGTCGCCGGTATTGACATAGTGGATGCCGTCAATGTCTTCCATCACCGCATGGTGAATATGACCGCAGATCACGCCTTCCACGTTATGGCGGCGCGCCTCTTCGGCCACGACGCGCTGGAACTCGCCGATGAAGTTGACCGCATGCTTGACCTGCAGCTTTGCCCAGGCGGAGAAGGACCAATAGGGCATGCCGAGGCGTCTGCGGATGGCCGCGAGGCCGAGGTTGATGACGATCGCCGCGTCGTAGGCCCAGTCGCCGAGATAGGCGAGCAGACGGGCATTTCGAACGACCACATCGAACTCGTCGCCGTGCAGCACGAGATATTTCCTGCCGTCCGCCATCTCGTGGATAGCCCGCTCGGCCACCTCTATCCCGCCGAAATGGGTGCCGGGAAACGACCGGAGAAATTCATCGTGATTGCCGGGGATATAGACGATGCGGGTTCCCTTGCGCGCCTTGCGCAGAAGCTTCTGCACGACATCGTTGCAACCCTGCGGCCAATACCAATTCCGCTTCAGCCGCCAGCCGTCGATAATGTCGCCCACAAGAAAAATGGTATCGGCTTCATGATAACGCAGGAAGTCCAGCAGGAAGTCAGTTCGGGCGGCCTTCGAGCCGAGATGCACGTCCGAAATGAAGAGCGTTCTGAAATGCCTTGTTTCCACTTGCCCGGTCACGAAGTCGTCCTTTCGTTGCCGCTTCTTTCGTTTTCAAAACCAGACTCGTGTTTCAGGATGATGACAGGGCTCGGGAAAACCCCGCTCGACGGCCCTCCGGCATCGCTCCAATTTCCGCCACGAGCGCAAATTAGCTGCTGTCGCACCCGGCTGATTGATGTAAGGAGGGTTCTCTCCTTTCCACCAGCCCACGCAGAACAGACAAGCCAGGAGGAACCATGAACGCGCAGGATAAACCGAAATCGCCGGCCGTGCCGGTCAGCGGCGATCTCGACGAGCAGGCGCTGTTCTTCCACCGCTATCCTCGCCCGGGCAAGCTCGAAATCCAGGCGACCAAACCGCTCGGCAATCAGCGCGACCTGGCGCTCGCCTATTCTCCGGGTGTCGCCGCCCCCTGTCTCGCGATCCGCGACAATCCCGATGCCGCTGCCGACTTCACCGCCCGTTCCAATCTCGTCGCGGTCGTTTCCAACGGCACCGCCGTACTCGGCCTCGGCAATATCGGCCCGCTGGCATCGAAACCGGTGATGGAGGGCAAAGCCGTCCTCTTCAAGAAATTCGCCGGCATCGATGTCTTTGACATCGAAATCGACGCTCCCGGCATCGAGGCGATGGTCTCTACCATCTCGGCGCTGGAGCCGACCTTCGGCGGGATCAACCTGGAAGATATCAAATCTCCGGAATGTTTCGAAGTCGAGCGCCGGTTGCGCGAGAAGATGAACATTCCGGTATTCCACGACGACCAGCATGGGACGGCGATCATCGTCGCCGCTGCGATCCTGAACGGGCTGGAACTTGCGGGCAAGAATATCGGCGACGTGAAGATCGTCACGTCCGGTGCCGGCGCCGCAGCGCTCGCCTGTCTGCATCTCCTCGTTTCGCTCGGAGCGAAGAAGGAAAACATCTGGGTCCATGACATCGAAGGCCTTGTCTATGACGGCCGCAACACGCTCATGGACGAGTGGAAGGAAATCTACGCCCAGAAATCCGACAAGCGTGTTCTGGCGGACAGCATCGACGATGCCGATGTCTTCCTCGGATTGTCCGCCGCCGGCGTGCTGAAGCCTGAACTGCTTGCGCGCATGGCGCCGAAGCCACTCATCATGGCACTCGCCAACCCGACACCGGAAATCATGCCGGAACTCGCCCGCGCCGCCCGTCCCGACGCGATGATCTGCACCGGCCGTTCGGACTTTCCGAACCAGGTCAACAACGTCCTCTGCTTCCCCTACATCTTCCGCGGTGCGCTGGATTGCGGCGCCCGGACGATCAACGAGGAAATGAAGATGGCGGCGGTCAAGGCGATCGCCGCACTTGCCCGCGAGGAAGTCTCCGACGTAGCGGCTCGCGCCTATTCCGGCGAAACACCCGTCTTCGGCTCCGACTATCTCATCCCCTCGCCCTTCGATCCCCGGCTCATCCTGCGCATCGCGCCGGCCGTGGCAAAAGCCGCCGCCGAAACCGGGGTCGCCTCCCGGCCGATCCAGGACTTCGACGCCTACCTGGATCAGCTGAACCGCTTCGTCTGGCGCTCGGGCTTTGTCATGAAGCCGATTTTCGCCGCCGCCAAGACCTCGGAAAAGAAGCGCGTGATCTTTGCCGAGGGCGAAGATGAGCGCGTGCTTCGCGCCGCCCAGGTGTTGCTGGAGGAAAAGACAGCGGCGCCCATCCTCATCGGCCGCCCTTCGGTCATCGAGGCGCGCCTGCAGCGCTTTGGCATTCGCATTCGGCCGGAGGTCGATTTCGCAGTCGTCAATCCGGAAGATGATCCGCGGTACCGCGAATATGTCGATGAGTATATCGCTCTGGTGGGGCGCAGGGGCATCAATCCGGAGACTGCCCGCACGATCGTGCGCACCAACAGCACGGTCATCGGCGCCCTTGCCGTCAAGCGCGGCGAGGCCGACGCACTGATTTGCGGCGTAGAAGGCGGCTATGACCGGCATTTGCGCGACGTCGAGCAGATTATCGGTAAAAGGGAGGGGGTCTGCGCCTTCTCGGGTCTGAGCCTCCTGATCTCTCAACGCGGCGCAATTTTCTTCACGGATACATTCGTGAACTACAATCCTTCGGCGCAGGAAATCGCCGAAATCACCGTTCTCGCCTCCCAGGAAGTCCAGCGGTTCGGCATCGTCCCGAAAGCAGCGTTGATCTGCCATTCCAATTTCGGTTCCCGTGACTCCGAAAGCGCCCAGAAGATGCGTGCGGCCCTCAGCCTGATACGTAAACAGGCTCCTCAGCTGGAAGTCGACGGCGAGATGCAGGGCGGCTCGGCCCTTTCGGAGGAGTTGCGCAAGCGCGCCCTGCCGGACAGCTCGCTGACCGGAGAGGCCAATCTTCTGATCTTCCCGAACCTGGATGCAGCCAATATTTCGCTGGGCATCGTTCGCAATCTCACCGATGCACTTCACGTCGGGCCGATTCTGCTGGGAACGGCGCTGCCGGCGCATATCCTCTCCCCCTCGGTCACATCGCGCGGCGTGGTGAATATGGCAGCCTTGGCGGTGGTGGAGGCCTCGCAACCGGATTTCGCCCTGCCGTCCTAGGCTTGCATGGAGTGAACCCGCTGATGGCGTTGGCGTGCTTATAATATTATCAACCGGCCTGTCTCATGATGCGGTTTACCGACTCTAGAGATTGCCGGAACATCGACCATGCGTATTCGCAGCCTGCTGCTCGCTCCTATTATGCTCGCGCCCAGCGTCGTTTCTGCGCGAGATGTGGCGATTTGCGCAGCGCTCTACCGGCAACTCAACAACGCCCCGCAAATCATCGGCAGCACCGCCGAGATGCGGCGCTATTCGCAACATCTCGGCGAGATCAACAGCGACGTCCGTCAGCTCCGCATCGAGATGCGCCGCGCCGGCTGTGGCGGCAGCATCGTCGTCTTCGGCAGCGCTGATGGCGGTGTCTGCGACGAAATGCGCGATGCGCTCGGCGCCATGGAGCGTGAGCGCGACGCGTTGACGGCGGAACGCCAGAATGCACGCCAGCTCTGGCGAACGTCGGACGAACGCAATGCCATTCTGGCGTCGATCCGATCAAACGCCTGCGTTCCCTCCGATGTCGAGGAGGAGCGAAAAGAACGGCTGAAGGTACAAGGGATCGAATTACCGCAGCCGGAGCCCTATTCCGGAATCACCGATTTGCGGACGCAGGATCCGCGGGAAACGAAGGCGGCGAACCAGCCGCCGCCCCCACCGCTGGAGCGCGCTTACGACCCGAATAGGAAAGTCCGGATGGTCGGCCCCCAGTTTCTGCCGGATGAAAGCATTGATCTTGCCAATCCGAAGTCTACCGGTCCACAACCCCAGCAGTGATCACGATCGGCCCCATTGATCGTTGAACACCAGGTCCTCGAGCAAAAGCCGCTGACGCCAGCCCTTTACCGCCAGCTCCGGCTCTTGATAAAGCCGGTCGACATAGCCGACGCAGAGCCAGGCAACGATCTGGATTTTCTCGGGAATACCCAGCAGCGCGCGCAAGTCTGCCTCACGGAAGATGCTGACCCAGCCCACTCCGACACCTTCGGCTCGCGCCGCCAGCCAGAGATTTTGCACCGCGCAGACGGTTGAATATGTGTCCATGCGCGGATCATGAGTGCGCCCGATGACAATGGGACCTGCCCGGTCGGGATCGCAGGTGACGCAAATGCTGAGCGGCGCCTTGCGGATACCCTCCAGCTTCAGGCTCCGGTAGATATCGCGCCGTTCTTCAGGAAACATCTCCGCCGCTTCTTCGTTTGCCCGCGAAAAAGCCTGCCACGCGGCCTCACGTACCTCCGGATCATGCACCAGGATGAAGTTCCACGGCTGCATGAAGCCGACAGACGGCGCCGCGTGCGCCGCCCCAAGCAATCGCCCAACGAGATCGTCCGGCAGCGGCTTGGGCAGAAACTGGTCGCGCACGTCGCGGCGCGTCTCTATGACCCGGTACACCGCGGCACGGTCACATTCCGGAAATTCTTCCGCAGGCATCAAGGCATCGGCAAAAAGATCAGGTCGCATCGTTAATCCCCAACAATGCTGATACCCCGCGCGATGACGCAGGGCATCAAAGAAACCTTGCCGCCGTCCATGCGGGTCGGTCTATCTCGACAGGCCGGTCTTCTGACTTGGCTTCATTCGCTCGCCGCTGCCTTCCCGGAGATCCAGTGGCATCTACTCTGCGGCAGGCGTCCGCCTCACAGCGTTGGGCACGTTCCGGTCTTGCACCAGATTCCCGATTCTCCTGCCAGCGGCAGGCACCTGACATCTCGGGTTATGCCCGAGCGGCCTCACGCATTCAAGCCTCTCATGCGACAGGAAAATAGCGCACGTAGGCGAACTCATCCCCATTCGGCGACCAGTTGGGCGAATTCATCGTGCCCTGCCCGCCAAACAGTTCAAACAATGTCTCGACATTCCCTCCATCCATATCCATCAGTCGCACGCGGACGTGTTGATCACGCGGATGATCGAATACCGTCGCGTCGTAAGAGACGAAGACGATCTTGTCACCCTTCGGTGACGGATGAGGAAACCAGTCGCCGTAATTGCTGTCGGTGATCCTTTCCGCTGCGCCACCCGACGCTGGAACGCGCCAGATCTGCATCAAACCGGTGCGGCTGGAGTTGAAATAGATCCACATCCCGTCCGGCGAATAATCGGGGCCGTCATTGCGACCCTCTCCGAAAGTCAGCCGCGTCTCCTCGCCGCCGTCGATATCGATCGAATAGATGTCAAAGAGATCGTTGCGGATGCCGCAATAGGCGAACTTTCGACCATCCGGCGACCAGCCATGCCAGTAGGACGGCAGGTTCTTGGTCACCAGCCGGGGATCGCCACCCTCCGCCGGAAGCACATAGATTGCCGACTTGCCGAATTCCACCTTGTCGGAAATGGCGATCAGCGAGCCGTCCGGCGAAATGCCGTGATCGTTGTTGCATTCGCGCGCAAAGCCCGTATCGACCAGTGCTGGCTCATCGTCACCCTGCGGTGACAGCCGATAGACCAGCCCATCGCTGTTGAGCATCAGATAGCTGCCGTCCGGTGACCAGTTCGGCGCTTCGAACAGAGCTTCAGTCTGCCACACCACCCGGTTTTGCCGGGTGCGAACATTGTAGATCTCGACAGAACTCCGCAGCGCCATGGCAGTTACCGATCCCGGAACCGGTTGGTGATCGGATAGCGCCGGTCTCGGCCGAAGTTCTTCTTGGTGATCTTCACGCCCGGAGCAGATTGCCTGCGCTTGTATTCGGCAAGGTAAAGCAGGTGCTCAATTCGGTGGACGGTCGCCAGGTCGTGCCCCCGGGCCACGATTTCTTCGGTGCCCATTTCCAGTTCGACCAGGCATTCCAGAATGTCGTCGAGCATCGGATAAGGCGGCAGGGAATCCTGATCGGTCTGGTTGGGGCGCAGCTCCGCAGATGGCGCCTTGGCAAGGATGTTCTTCGGGATGACCTCACCCCCGGACCCCAGCGCGCCGGGCGGCAGATGCTCGTTGCGCCATGCCGACAGACCGTAGACCTGCATCTTGTAGAGATCCTTGATCGGATTGAAGCCACCGTTCATGTCGCCGTAAAGCGTCGCATAACCCACCGACATTTCTGACTTGTTGCCGGTCGTCACCACCATGGAACCGAACTTGTTGGAGATCGCCATCAGGATCGTTCCGCGGGCGCGGCTCTGCAGGTTCTCTTCCGTGATGCCCTCGTCTGTTCCCTCGAACAGTTCCGCCAGCGCGGACGAAAATCCGTCCACCGGCTCGGCGATCGCAACGATGTCGTAGCGGCACCCAAGGGCTTTGGCGCAATCAGCCGCATCCTTCAGCGATTCATCCGAGGTGTAGCGGTAGGGCAGCATCACCGTGCGCACTCGCTCCTCGCCCAGGGCATCCACGGCGATTGCCGCGCAGAGCGCCGAGTCGATACCGCCGGAAAGGCCCAGAACGACCGATTTGAACCCGTTCTTATTGACATAGTCACGGAAGCCCAGCAGGCAGGCGCGATAATCCGCTTCCTCTTTTTCGGGAATACGGGCCATCGGGCCGCGCGTACAACGCCAGCTGTCGTCGACCTTCTTCCATTCGGTGACCGTGATTGCCGGTTCGAACTGGCTCATCTGGAAGGCGAGCGTCTTGTCGGCGTTGAAGGCGAAGCTTGCGCCGTCGAAGACGAGCTCGTCCTGCCCCCCCACCTGGTTGGCGAACAGCAACGGCAGGCCGCTTTCGATCACCTGACGCAGTGCGACCTGATGGCGGACATCCACTTTACCGCGATAGTATGGGGAGCCGTTCGGCACCAGCAGGATGTCGGCTCCGCTTTCGGCCAGCGTCTCGCAGACGCCCATGTCGTTCCAGATTTCTTCGCAGATCGGGATGCCGATCCTGACGCCGCGGAAGTTGTACGGTCCTGAAATCGACCCTTCGGCGAAAACGCGTTTCTCATCGAACTCGCCGTAGTTCGGCAGATCGACCTTGTCTCGTATTGCGACGATCTTGCCGCCGTCCAGCAGAGCCACCGCATTGTGCCGGCCGGCCTCCCCCTGCCGCGGAAAGCCGATAACGACGCCTGGGCCGCCATCGGCGGTGTCGGCGGCAAGCTGCTCGACAGCCTTCCGGCAGGCCGCCAAGAAAGCAGGTTTGAGGACGATGTCTTCCGGCGGATATCCGGAGATAAAAAGCTCGGTAAAGAGAATGAGGTCCGCCTCTTCGCCCGCGGCGTCCCTGCGCGCTTCCCGCGCAAGGGCCAGATTACCGGCGACATCGCCGACAGTCGGGTTGAGTTGAGCGACGGCAATGCGGAGAGTCTGGCGGATATCGTGGGTCATGGCAAACGATCTAGCGCCCGCAGATGACGCCGGCAACATTGCTCCGAGGAATTTTTGCAATCTTTCAAACGGATGACTGATCTGGGGTAGGCTGCGATGGGCGTTCACACCCGGAGTGTTCCCTAACCCGCCCGTGGAGAAGCTTTGCATTCGCCGGCTTGATCCTTCCAGCCATGATTGGCATTTTGTCGGAAGCAAGATTCGGAGGAAGTCGCAATGAAGGCCCTGCTGCTGATCGACATCCAGAACGGCTTCTGCCCCGGTGGCAACCTGCCCGTGCCCCACGGCGACGAGGTGGTGCCGATCGCCAATCGGCTGATCGAAGACGGGGGATACGACGTTATCGTCGCTTCCCAGGACTGGCATCCGAAAAATCATGGCAGCTTCGCCTCACAGCATCCCGGAAAGAAGCCTTTCGAAATGGGGGAACTTTCGGGAAAGCCGCAGGTCATGTGGCCCGACCATTGCATCCAGGAAACGCCGGATGCGGAGTTCCATCCCGACCTCAATATCGCCGCTGTAGACTACGTTCAGCAGAAGGGCGAAAACCCGGCGGTCGACAGCTATTCCGCCTTTAGGGACAACGATCAGGCCGCATTCACAGGATTGGCGGGCTATCTGAGAGCCCAACAGGTGAAGGAACTCGACATCTGCGGTCTCGCAACCGACTATTGTGTGAAATATTCCGCGCTGGACGCGGTTGAAATGCTTCCGGACATCACGGTGTGCTTCATCGAGGATGCAAGCCGCGGGATCGATCCAGCGGGCGTCAAGGCGGCCATCGCCGAGATGAAAACCAAAGGCGTCGGTATCGTGACGAGCGCCGAGATTCTCGCCGATTGACGCAGCCGACTACCCGCACAGTTCAGCGGAATCGATCGTTCCATCAGCCATATTCAATTGCGCTGAATGCTGCACGGCTCTAAAGCGTGCGGAAAGGACTTTTTTATGAATCGCGAAGACGTCATCGATGGCCTGAAGGGCGGAGCTATCATTGCGATTTCCTCCGCGCCCTTTG
The DNA here is from genome assembly GCF_002968635.1 of Neorhizobium alkalisoli. GTDB lineage: Bacteria > Pseudomonadota > Alphaproteobacteria > Rhizobiales > Rhizobiaceae > Neorhizobium > Neorhizobium alkalisoli. Next base: position 516,147 of record NZ_PVBN01000002.1, read on the forward strand.
CGATCCTGTTCGGCGCCGTCGCTGTCGACAACGGCTTGTCGGTCCTGGATGCGGCCGTCATGAGCGCCACCGTCTACGCAGGCGCAAGCCAATTGGTCGGCATCGAGCTTTTTGGCCATAACGTCGCACCCTGGCTGATCGTGCTCTCGATCTTCGCAGTCAACTTCCGGCATATCCTTTATTCCGCGGCGCTGACCCGCTTCATCAGCCACTTTTCGCCGATCCAGAAGTTCTTCACCTTTTTCCTGTTGACCGACCCGCAATTCGCCGAGGCGGTGAAGCGTGGCGAAGATGGCCGGGGTGTGAGCTTTGAGTGGTATCTCGGTTTCGGGCTCTCGATCTATTTCCCCTGGCTGTTCTTCAGCGCCGTCGGAGCCTGGTTCGGAAGCATGATGGGCGATCCCCGAACATTGGCAATCGACGTCCTGTTGCCGACATATTTCCTGGGATTGGTGCTCGCATTCCGCCAGCGCTCTGGTTTCTATCCCGTCGTATTTGCCAGCACGCTCGGCTCCATCGCCGCCTATCATCTCGTCGGCTCCCCATGGCATGTCAGCATTGGCGCGGCTGTTGGGGTCGCGGTGGCGGCATTGCTGCCGCTACCCGCAAGCGAACCGAAGCCCATCGCCGAAGAGGCGGAGGCCTGACATGAGCGAGATCCTCAACCCGGAAATGCTCCTGTTGATCTTCGCCGCGGCGGTTGCGACCTTTCTCACGCGTGTCGGCGGTTATGTTCTGATCACCCGGATGAAGACGATCCCGCCGCGGATGGAGCAGGCGCTGAATGCGGTGCCGGCTGCCGTCCTGACCACGCTGGTTGCCCCTGCCTTCTTCAATGGCGGATGGGACGTAAAGATCGCCATGTTGGTGGCACTTGTGGTCAGCTTGCGCTATCCGGGCCTGATCATGCTCGCTGCCGGCTGGGCGGCGGCAATGACCAGCCGCCACCTGTTCGGCTTCTGATCGCTCCGCGGCTCAAGCCAGCGGCTCAGTGGCCTCCACAAGCCAATCCTTGACTGCCTGTTTGTCGATAAGCGGCAACAGTTTCTCCCGCACATCGGCGTGATAGCGGTTGAGCCATTCGAGCTCTTCCGACGTCATCATCGCCGGCAAGACGAGCCTACGGTCGATGGGGCACCATGTCAGCGTCTCGAAGGCAAGCATCGGCAGATCGCCGCCGTCGATCTCTTCCGCCGTCTTCACATAGATCAGGTTTTCGATGCGTATACCGAAAGAGCCGGGACGATAGTAACCCGGTTCATTGGAAAGGATCATGCCGGGCAATAGTTCCTGGGTCGCAAGTCGCGAGATGCGTTGCGGCCCCTCATGGACCGAAAGATAGGAACCGACGCCATGGCCCGTTCCATGCGCATAGTCGCCCCCTGCCTTCCAGAGCGCGATGCGGGCGAGCGGATCGAGATCGCAGCCGCGCGTCCCCTTCGGAAAACGCGCCACGCTGATGGCGATCATGCCCTTCAACACCAGCGTGAAGAAGCGCTTTCGATCTTCCGGTACGGCGCCGACAGCGACGGTGCGGGTGATGTCGGTGGTGCCGTTGATATATTGCGCGCCGGAATCGATCAGGAAAAGTTCTCCTGCTTCGAGCTTGCGATCCGTCTCGGTCGTCACCCGATAATGAATGACGGCACCGTGTTCGCCGGCACCTGAGATCGTGTCGAAGGAAATGTCCCTCAAGGGGTTCTGCATGCTCTGGCCGACGCGAACACGGGCTTCCTCCAGCGCCTTCACCGCAGTGATCTCGGTGATCGAACCCGCCGGCTGCGCATCCAGCCAATGGAGAAATTCGACCATGGCCGCACCGTCCTGCAGATGTGCCTGAGCCGAACCTTCCAGCTCTGCCCTGTTCTTGCAGGCGCGCGGCAGCTTGGCAGGATCGGAGGTCTCCACCACCTCCCCGCCGGCGGTGGCGATTGCCTTTGTCAGCGCCAGCGGCGTCAGCTCGGAATCGACCAAGATTTTTCCGCCCTCCTTTGCAAAGAGCGAGAGACGGGCCAGAAATTCCGATGGTGGGTGCTGGGCGGAAATCTGCGCGAGATAGGCGGCAGTCTCGATGCCGGTCTTCATCTGGTCCAGAAAGATTTCAGCCTGGCCCTCGGCCGGAATGATCGCCCGGCTCAAAGGATGCGGCGTGTGCGGGACGTCATCGCCGCGAATGTTGAAGATCCATGCGACGGACGAAGGGTCGGCTATGAGGACCGCAGCCGCCTTCCTCTCCTTCACCTGTCTTGCGATCTCCGCGATTTTCTCGCTGGCGAGAATGCCCGTATGCTCCTGTTTCTGGATCGAAACGGCGCCGAGCGGCTCGGATGGACGATCCATCCAGATAGCATCGAGTGGATTGCCGTCCAGAAGCACCAGCGCGCCTTCGATCTGCGCGAGGGCTCTTTCCAGCCGCCGCGCTTCGGCCCCCGCATGCAGCCATGGATCGATGCCAAGCCGGAATCCTTTGGAGGCATGACGTGGCAGCCAGACATGCGGTGGTTCGTTGACGAGGTCGCCGCCGGTGAAGACAGTGCCGTCGACCTGCTCCGCAAGTTGCGTCACGTAACGTCCATCGACGAAGACCACCGCCTCACGCTGCGTGATGAGCGCCATTCCGGCTGAACCGGTGAAACCGGTAAGCCAGGCAAGCCGTTCGGCCGATGCGGGTACGTATTCGCCTTGATATTCGTCCGCACGCGGCACGAGAAACCCGTCAATTCCAAGCTCTGCGAACCTCGTCCGCAGCGCGGCAACACGCTCGCGGCCGAATTGCGGGGCGGACTTCACTTCGAAAGATTGAAACATGGCTGCAAATTTCCGGCTGCTTGATTCCGAGGAGACCATGCCATGTTAGACGATCTTCGATGGGATGTGCCAGCCGGGTAAGGCATGATCAGCGATTATGCATTTGATGCGACCTCAGGACAGATCGCAGCGTTCTATGCGCTGAGCGCATACCACCAATGAGGGAAACCCTCTCACTGTGCGGTGCAACATAACCTATATCTGGATCATCGAACGGGCGCCAAACAAGGCCCGCTCTCAAAGGATCACTCCGATGGCAAACTCTTTCTTCCGCAATGCCTTCAACCGCGTGGTAGAAGCTCGTGAACGTCAGGTTGCCCGCTACGTCAACGGCGCTTTGCTGAACCTCGACGATGAAACGCTGAAGGGTCTGGGCACCAGCCGCGAAGAACTGCGCCGCAAGGGCGCCACCAGCTACGTATTCTGAATTTAAGGCCGGCGCGACGATCCTCCCTCAATCGCCCGGCTTTCAGAATACGAGACCCGCTTGAGCATCTCCTCCTCCCGGCTCGCGGGTAAGATCAGCGTTTAAGCTGATCGCAAGGCGGCACCGCAAGTGCCGCCTTTTTGCTATCTAGGTATTTCAGCCATGCAGCGTCATCAATGCTGCGGTGCGAGATACCTCAGCCGTGCCGGAGATGGATCGTCACCCAGCCGTTCCGCCAGATCGTACGCACGTGGCGAAGCCTGACGCCGTTATAGGCGGCCAACACCTTCCAGCGCTGCCCCGCCAGAATGCCTGACAGGATGACAGAGCCACCTGGCGCCAGATGCGCAGCAAGTTGCGGCGCCATCTTCATAAGCGGACGCGCCAGAATGTTGGCGATAATTAGATCGAATGGACCCTCCTGAAGGAAGGCAGGCGAATGGAAGCCGGGCGCCGTTTCCAATCGGATTCCGGTCGCGATCCCGTTTCGACGCACGTTTTCCTTGGCCACACGCACGGCGACCGGATCAATGTCGGTTGCGAGAACGGGGATGTTCTTCAGCTTGCGCGCTGCAATCGCCAGCACGCCGCTTCCAGATCCAAGATCGAGCGCGTTGCGGACATTACGGGCCCGCATGACCTCCTCGATCACTTCGAGGCAGCCGGCGGTCGTACCGTGATGGCCGGTCCCGAACGCCTGACCAGCATCGATCTCGATCGCGATATCATTGGCCTTGACCTTGTCGCGGTCATGCGAGCCATGAACGAGGAAGCGCCCTGCCCTGACCGGTTTCAGGCCTTCGAGCGATTTGGCGATCCAGTCGATGTCAGGAATGACTTCGCGCCTGATCGCCGCGTCGGGAAAGGCATGGCCAATGCCTTCGGCCATGCGCACACGCACCGCCTCCTCTTCATCCGCCATCATGTAGACGGAGGCTTCCCAGATATCCCTCTTTTCGTCGACCTCAGTGGTCGCTATGGCCAGATCTTCCTCGCCGAAGACTTCCGAGAGGATATCGAGGATGTGTGCTGCGCCCTTTTCGGTGGACGTGACGTAAAGGCGGATTTCGCTCAAGGAGATAATCTCTCAGCTGATGATCAATGGCCGAGAGGATTGCCACAGAAACATGGGGGGCTTCAACCGCGAAGGCGTCACCCCTTGATCAGATTCTCGAGCTTCTTGACTGCGACGTCGGGATTCTCGCCGTAAGCGATCGTGCCCGCGAAGCGTCCGCCGTTGTCCAGCAGGAACACGGACGCGGTATGATCCATGGTGTAGTCACCGTTCGGGTTCTTTTCGTCCACCGGTACTCTTTTCGCATAGACCTTGAAGCCCTTGATCATCTCGTTGACCTTTTCGGGAGGGCCTGAAATGCCTTTCACCCGATCGGTGACATTCGAGATATATTGGCCGAGCAATTCGGGCGTATCGCGCTCGGGATCGACGCTGACGAAGAAGCCGTTGAGCTTTGTCCCGTCCGGATCGACCTGGCGCAGCCAGCCGTTCAATTCGAAAAGGGTGGTGGGGCAGACTTCCGGGCAATGCGTGAAGCCGAAGAAGAGGGCTGTCGGCTTGTCCTGAAAGGCTTTTTCGGTGACCGGCTGCCCGTTCTGGGCGACGAGTTGGAACGGAACCCCGAACGGACCTTCTGCAAGTTCCTGTCTCGATTGGGTCATTTCCACTGTCAGCCAGACAAGGACGCCCGCAAGTGCCACGACCGCGACCCAGAGGATGGTGCGAAAGGTCTTCATTGGAATTCTCTCAGTTCGCGCCTGCTAGTCAGGCTGCAGTTCCTGGAGAGATAGATGGGAAGTCGTCCACACGCAATTCAACAAGCTGTCGTCGCGCTGATTTGTCCCACGGCACTATGACCCGGTCAGAAACACCAGGACAGGCCGCTCTCATCGAGCGCAAGCACGATGGAAGAGCCGAACCGCAGCCAGCCATAGAAAACCACTCCCCCGAGACCGAGGAAAAGCAGGCTCGCAGCAGCGATTATGGGGACGCGATGAGCGTTGGTGGCGTTGGCGTTCATAGGCATCATTGTAAGGCCCCTCAGGATTTTTCGGAAGCCCCACGCCGAACAAGATTAGCAGAGGATTAATATCTTTCTGAGAGCTTAAGGATGCGAAGTGGTTCAGCGAGTCGGCCCGAAGCGAGAAGCCACGCCATCTATGCGGGCAACCTTCCCGCTGCCTCTGCGACAACCCGCTCACCAAGACATGATGTCGCGCAATTGGTTCGCCTGCCCCAATCGTATTCAAAGATCCACGGATTTCATCCGGCATCAAGGAACTCAAGCAGCATGACGAATAGTCGTTCTCGCAAGACACTTTCCGTGAACCAACGTCTATGGACCCTGGCCGGCGCTGCCTTTGCCGGTATTGGCGCCATGCTCGTCGTCGGATGGTACGAAGGTCATCAGGTTGAACTGGCCCTTGAGCGAGCAACGCACATTCACAACCAGGTAGATTCCGTCAACCAGATGCGGATCGCCAATTCGCAGCTCATACTCGCTGCGATGGACACGATCGTGGACCGCGAAGAAAAGCGGGTAGCACCTGAGCGTATGGAAGTGATCGCATCCTCCATTCGCCAGATGAGTCTCGGCGCAACGGAAATGAGGGCTCTTGCTGCCGAGATCGGCACACCAGCCCTTGTAGCGACCTTTGAAGCTGATCTCGCCGCGGTCGGCAAGGCGATCCAGAGCGATCTCAAGACGATGGTAGAGGCCGGTGCGCCCGACGAGGAATACGCAAAGATCGACGACGCGATCGACGGCGCCGGCGAGCGGCTGGATACAGCGCTGCGAACCCTTGCGGAAAAAGGCAGCACGGTCGTCAAGGAACGGGTTTCGGAAGCCAATTGGGTCTCAAGCAGGTCGCTTTACGTTCAAATCGGCTGCGGGCTTATTGCCCTCGCCATCATGGCAATTCTCCAGATCGTTCATGGAGGCGTGATCCGTCGAGGCATCGCCGGCGTGCGCGCCAGTATGCAGCGGATTGTCAATGGTGACTATGCCACACCGGTCGACGGCGCAGAACGCGGCGATGAGATCGGTGAAATGGCGCGTGCGACGGATATCTTCCGTCTGTCCGCGATCGAGAAACGTCAACTTGAGTCAGACGGCGAAAAGCAACGGCAGCTGAACGATGAGGAGCGCCTTGCGCGCGAAACAGATCAGCGAGCTGCAGCGGACGCGATTCGCGATGCCGTACAGTCGCTCGGCAAAGCGCTCAACCTGCTCGCCGAGGGCAATCTCTCCGTCACCATCGATCACCCCTTCCGCGGCGATCTGGAGCGGCTTCGCGAAGACTTCAACCGCGTCGTCGAACGGCTGCGCCACACCATGAGTGAAGTCGCCACCAATGCCGGCTCGATCAGCGCAAGCGCGAACCAGATGCGCTCGGCCGGCGACGATCTCGCCAAGCGCACCGAGCAGCAGGCTTCATCGCTCGAAGAAACCTCGGCAGCGCTCGAACAAATCACCGCAACCGTCCGCAGCGCCACCCACCGCGCCGAAGAGGCGAGCGAGATGGTTACCCACACCAAGACTTACACGGAACGCTCGGCAACCGTCGTTCGCGACGCGACGGCAGCAATGGGACGGATCGAGGATGCCACGGCCGAAATCGGCAAGATCATCAACGTCGTCGACGAAATCGCCTTCCAGACGAACCTCCTGGCGCTGAATGCGGGTGTGGAGGCAGCCCGTGCGGGCGAAGCGGGCAAGGGTTTTGCCGTGGTGGCTCAGGAAGTGCGCGAGCTCGCAGGCCGCGCGGCCGGCGCCGCCAAAGACATCAAGGCGCTCGTCACCCGCTCGAACCAAGAGGTCAAGACCGGGGTAGATCTGGTCAAGGCTACCGGCGAGGCCCTGACCCGCATCGGCGAGGATGTTCTGAAAATCGATGGCCACGTTCACGCGATTTTCACTTCTGCGCGCGAACAATCAACCGGACTTACAGAGATCAACAGCGCAATCGGCCAGATGGATCAGGCAACCCAGCAGAACGCAGCGATGGTGGAGCAGAGCACTGCCGCAAGCCACTCGCTTGCAAGTGATGCGGAAAGCCTGAACAGGCTGATGAGCCAGTTCCAGATTCGTGGCGCCGGCGGTCCGCGCGCCGTCGATACGGCAGGCACCTCGACGCCCAGCAAACCATCCCCCGCATTGAACTTGATGAACAAGCTCGCGGGAGCCTTCGACAACAACCCCACCTCCGCCAAGCCGAAGGCCGTGGGTTCCTCAAATCAATGGGAAGAGTTCTGACATGACGAATGCCATCAAGCAGTCCGGCGCCTACCTGGAAATCGTCTCCTTCCATCTTGGAGACCAGGAATTCTGCATCGACATCATGGCGATCCGCGAAATCCGCGGCTGGGCGCCGGTGACACCGATGCCGCATACGCCCCCTTACGTTCTGGGCCTGATCAACCTGCGCGGCGCCGTGATCCCGGTTATCGACATGGCCTGCCGCCTCGGCATGAAGATGACGGAACCCTCCGAGCGTTCCGCGATCATCGTGACCGACATCGCCGGCAAGCTGGTAGGCCTGCTGGTTGAACAGGTTTCCGACATGATGACGATCCGCGGAGAGGACCTGCAGCCGGCGCCGGAGATCATCCCGGAAGCCCAGCGCGCCTTCTGCCGCGGGATCGTGGCCCTCGAAAAGACCATGGTCTGCTTCCTGAACCTCGATACGGTCATCGCCGACGAACTGTCTCGCGAAGCCGCTTGATTTTTGCACCGCAAAAGATGCTGCACAACTTCCGCCACACGCCAGCGTGGCGGAAGATTAATTTATTGTAATCATTACATATTTTTAAGAATATTATTCGGAACCACTCTTTCGCATCGCGAGTTCTCCGACCGCAAACGCCCAACCGAACCGCTTCAAAACTCTTCGGCTGGTTACGAAGATAGGAGAATGACCATGAAAAAGGCTTTTGCTCTCGCAATTCTGATGTCTACTGCCACCCTAGGCGGCGCTTATGCCCGTGACATGGGCAGCACCGTAAGATCCGCAACCGATTTTTCCATCGTCTATACTGACCCGGAAATCGACAACAGCGCCAAACGCCTGGATATCCCCGACAGCATCGTCCATCCCACCCCGGCGATGATTCGTCACGCTCAGGCCGAGCTCAGCCGGGATTCGGCTCTTCGCGCCGGCCTGCTGCAGAAGAATGTCGAGTTGAACAACGTCGTAGCGATCGATACCGCTGCGGATGGCAGCCGGATCGTCTACGTCCGCTGATCCGCAACCTATAACCGTCTGAAACCGGGTTCGTCCGCGAGCCCGGTTTTTTCATAGCCTCAGTCAGATTGACTCATGTCGCGCCTCATGACTGTATTTGACCGGATGCTGCGGCAGGACCTGTCGCCATCCGCGCTTTGGGAGGAGCGGTGTGAGCGATGTAGCAGACGTCATCGTCGTCGGCGCGGGTTTGGCTGGCCTCGTGGCAGCCACTGAACTATCCGATGCCGGCCGCTCCGTCATTGTCGTCGAGCAGGAACCCGAGCAGAACCTCGGAGGCCAGGCTTTCTGGTCGCTCGGTGGCCTGTTCCTTGTTGATTCGCCCGAACAGAGACGCATGGGCATCAAGGATTCCTTCGGCCTCGCCTGGCAGGACTGGCTTGGGACGGCGGGGTTTGACCGGGACGACGATTTCTGGCCTCGCGCCTGGGCGGAAGCCTACGTAGCCTTCGCGGCGGGCGAGAAGCGTTCCTGGCTTCGGCAGATGGGGCATCGTCTCTTCCCCGTCGTCGGCTGGGCCGAACGCGGCGGCGGACCGGCGACAGGGCATGGCAATTCGGTGCCCCGTTTCCACATCACATGGGGAACAGGTCCAGGCGTAGTCGAGCCCTTTGAGCGCCGGGCGCGCGAAGCCGAGCAAGCCGGAAAAATCCGCTTCCTGTGGCGCCATCGCGTGGATCACCTCATCACCGCAGGCCAAGCCGTGGTTGGTGTTGCCGGTGCCATTCTCGAACCCAGTTCAGCCGTGCGCGGCGCTGAAACATCAAGAACGCCGGTGGCCGACTTCGAAATTCGCGCGCCCGTGGTGATCGTCGCGTCCGGTGGCGTCGGCGGAAATCAGGACCTCGTGCGGCAGATGTGGCCTGAGAGGTTGGGCAAACCACCCACATTCATGGTCTCGGGCGTGCCGAAACATGTCGATGGACGGATGATCGGCATCACCGAAGCGGCCGGCGGCCGGGTAATCAACCGCGACCGGATGTGGCACTACACCGAAGGCCTTCGGAACTGGAATCCGGTCTGGCAGGATCACGGTATCCGCATTCTCCCAGGTCCCTCCTCGATGTGGTTCGACGCCACCGGCCGGCGCCTGCCTGCACCGTTTTTCCCCGGCTACGATACGCTCGGAACGCTGCGGCATATCTTGGGTACAGGTTACGACTACAGCTGGTTCATCCTGAACCAGAGCATCATCCGCAAGGAGTTTGCGCTTTCCGGTTCCGAGCAGAACCCCGATCTGACCGGCCGCGATTGGAAGCTGACGGCGCGCCGCGCGGTCGGCAGGCGTGCGACCGGGCCTGTGGAGGCCTTCAAGGAACACGGCGAAGACTTCGTGGTCGCTTCGACGCTTGCGGAACTGATTGCGGGCATGAACCGACTGACCGGCAACAATCTCCTGAAACTGGAAGACCTGGAGCGCGAAATTCTCGCCCGCGACAGGCAGATCGACAATCCCTTCTGCAAGGATGCGCAGATCATGGGGATACACAATGCCCGACGCTCTCTCGGCGACAAGCTCGTGCGCACCGCCAAACCACACAGGATTCTCGATCCCGCACACGGGCCGCTGATCGCGGTAAAACTCAATATTCTGACGCGCAAGACTTTGGGCGGACTGGAAACCGATCTCTCCGCGCGCGTTTTGGGACAGGACGGCCAGGTGATTTCCGGCCTCTATGCGGCAGGAGAAGCGGCCGGCTTCGGCGGTGGAGGCCTGCACGGCTATCGTTCGCTCGAAGGCACGTTTCTGGGAGGCTGTCTGTTCTCCGGCCGAACGGCAGGGCAAGCTGCGGCAGCGGCGGTAGCGTAAAATCTCATGGCTTGGGCTTGCCGTTCTTCCAGACCACCTGCTGGCCGTAGAGCGGCACGGTCGAGATCGCCATTTTGGCCGATCCTTCGACGACCTGCCGTGAGTGCGCAAGATAGACCAGAGTGTCGTTCGCCTGGTCATAGATGCGCTTGACGAGAAGATCCTTCCAGATCAGCGAGCGGCCTTCGCGGAACACTTCCTCGCCTCCTCGGGACAGGTCGATTTCGCCGATCTCGATCGGACCTGTCTGGCGGCAGGCAATGGAACTGTTCGACGGGTCCTCGAACCAGTTACCCTTCTTGAGGCGGTCGATAATGCTGCGGTCGAAATAGGTGACGTGGCACGTCACGCCTTTGATCTCCGGATCGGCAACTGCCTCGACGATGATGTCATTGCCAATCCAGTCGACCCCCACCTTGCCGATCACTTCGGCGGACGTGGGTGCCGCGAGGGCGCTGAACGAAAGCGCGGCGGCAGATGCGAGGCAGGCTAGTCGGTTCATGGGGTGCGGGCTCCGGTAAACGATCCGTGATCTGAGATAAGAAGCCCCGGAGCAGAAACAAGCCGGTCCCTCGGACTAGGGTCCTATTTCAGCCTGCAGGTACAGGGATCATAGCCGCCGGAAAAGAGCCTCCCGACCTTCATTCCGATCATCGCGGGTATATCGCGCACATGCGGCACCTGAAGCGACCGGGCAATGGCGATCGCCGCCTGGCCGCAGACCGCGGCATCCTCTGCCGCATTATGATGGGCAAACCGCAACCCCAGATGTCCGGCCAGCACATTGAGTTTGTGCGAGCCGAGATGCGGCCAGACCTTCTGCGCCATCTTCACGCTGCAAAGGTAGGAAAGCTCGGGATATCCCAGGCGATAGACATCCAAACACGCGCGCCAGACGCTGAAATCGAAGGCGGCATTGTGAGCGATCATCGTCGCTCCGCGGAAATCCTCGGCAAATTCCTCCATCACCTCCGGAAATTCCCCGGCGTCTTCCACATGTTCCGGCCGGATTCCGTGGATGGCCACGTTGAATGGAGAAAAGCGCATGCCCTTCGGGCGGATCAGCCTCTCTTCCACGCGCACGACCTCGTTATCCTCGATCCACGCAAGTCCGACCGAACAGGCGCTGCCGCGCTGTTCGTTGGCTGTTTCGAAGTCGATGGCAATGGTCTTCAAGAGCGCTTCCGGGTGTGGTTCCGCCAACTTCTACCGTCGGCAATCCGATTCGGCAAAGATGCCGGAGAATTCTTGTCGTCTCTTGACGCATTGGAACGTGTCTGGCTTGATGTGATCCATGATCAGCTTCGCCGCCCACATGCATTTTACCGTGACCATTCACCCCGCAGGGTGCGTGGCGGTATTGGCGCGTTAGCCGGTCATCCGTCCACCAACCCTGCCGAAGTACGGCGGGGTTTGGCTCTCCCGCTCAGCTTCGGCAAAACACGAAGGAGAGCGCGATGAAACTCAATGAAGACGCCCGTAAGCCACCGCGATCGGAGCGGCTGGAAGGTCTTGTAGTCCGTGCAGTGCGCGATACCGACGCCGAAGCCCTGAACGCACTCATCAATATGCCCGGCTATCGCCATGGCACGTTGCGTGTCCCCTACCAACGCCTGGAGGAAACCCGCAAACGGTTGGAAAACCCAACACCCGGAACGATGAATCTGGTCGCACTTTACGAGGACCGGATCGTCGGAACCGGCGGCATTAATCGCTTCTCCGACAGGAGGCAGCATGCGGCAAGTCTCGGCATGGGGGTCCACGACGATTATGTCGGCCAAGGCATTGGCAGTGTTCTTATGAGTGAGATGGTGAAGGCGGCGGACGACTGGCTGGACATCCGCCGGCTGGAACTGACGGTCTTTATCGACAATGAACCGGCGATCGCCCTTTACAGAAAATTCGGGTTTGAAACGGAAGGTATTTTGCGCGACTTCGCCTTCCGTGAAGGCCGCTATGTGGACGCCCACTCCATGGCTCGCTTGAGGGTTTGAAGATCAGACACTGATGAACGCCAGCCATTCATCTTCGTCCATGACCTGAACGCCGAGCTCCCTCGCCTTGTCGAGCTTGGAGCCGGCGCCCGGGCCTGCGACGACGAAATCGGTTTTCTTGGAAACAGACCCTGCCACCTTGGCACCGAGACCTTCAGCTCTCGCCTTGGCCTCGTCCCGGGTGAATTTTTCGAGTGCTCCGGTAAAGACGACAGTCTTTCCGGCGACGGGGCTTCCGCTTGCAGCAATTTGCTCGGCTGCCTGCGGCGTCACCTCCTCGAGGAGACGCGCTATCACCTCGACATTGCGCGGCTCCTTGAAAAACTCCACAATGGCGCGAGCGACCACTTCGCCTATGCCCTCGATATTGTTGAGATCATCCCAGGCCTCGCCGGAGAAATTCTGCGCTTCCCTCATGGCGGCTTCGAAGGCCTCATAAGTGCCATAGGCGCGCGCCAGCAGCTTCGCCGTCGTCTCGCCGACATGGCGGATGCCGAGCGCGTAGATGAAGCGGTGAAGGGCAATATTGCGGCGTTCGTCGATCGCGTCGAAGAGCTTCTTTACGCTCACCTTGCCGAAGCCCTCGATGTTCTCAAGCTTGGCAAGCGGCGAAGCTTCCTGCCTTTTCTGCAGCGTGAAGATTTCGGGAGCGGTGCGGATCTGCAGCGCCGGGTCTTCACTCTCGAAGAAAAAGTCGATCTGCTTTGCGCCCAGGCCTTCGATGTCGAAGGAGTTGCGGGCAACGAAATGTTTCAGATGCTCGACCGCCTGCGCCCGACAGACGAAACCGCCGGTGCAGCGGGTGACCGAATCGAGCTTGCCGGTCTTTTCGTTGCGCTCGCGCACCGCATGACTGCCGCAGACAGGACACTTCCTCGGGAACTCGTAAGGCACTGCATCGGAGGAGCGTTTCTCCATAACGACATCGAGAACCTGAGGAATCACGTCGCCCGCCCGCTGCACGATGACCGTGTCGCCGATGCGGATGTCATGTTCGTCCTCGCGGATGCGCTCGCCGGAATTGCCTATGCCCTTGATATAGTCCTCGTTGTGCAGCGTCGCATTGGTGACCACGACACCGCCGACGGTAACCGGCGTCAGGCGCGCAACCGGCGTCAGCGCCCCGGTGCGGCCGACCTGAATGTCGATCTTTTCCACCTTGGTGAAAGCCTGCTCGGCCGGGAACTTGTGCGCCGTCGCCCAGCGCGGGCTGCGCGAGCGGAAACCGAGGCGAGCCTGCAGGTCGAGCCGGTCGACCTTGTAGACCACGCCATCGATCTCGTAGTCGAGGTCCGGCCGCTTCAGGCCGATGTCGGTGTAGTGCGCAATGATGTCTTCTACGGATTTCAGCCGTTTCATCAGTGGGTTGACCGGAAAACCCCAATCTCTGAACTTTTCCACCATGCCCATCTGGCTATCGGCGGGCATTTCCGACATTTCGCCCCAGGCGTAAGCGAAGAATTTCAGATTGCGGCTCGCCGTCACCTTGGCGTCCAGCTGGCGCAGCGATCCGGCAGCCGTGTTGCGCGGATTGACGTAGGTCTGCTTGCCTTCCGCGGCCATCTTCTCGTTGAGCGCGAGGAATTCGCTCTTCGTCATGTAGACCTCGCCCCGCACCTCGACGACATCAGGCGCGCCAACCGGCAGGCGGTTCGGGATTTCCTTGATGGTCTTGATGTTCTCTGTGACGTTCTCACCTGTCGTGCCGTCGCCGCGGGTGGCGGCATTCACCAGTCTGCCCTGCTCATAACGGATCGACATGGAGAGCCCGTCGATCTTCGGCTCGGCGGTGAAAGCGATCGATCCATCCGGAAGCTGGCCCAGGAACCGATAGACGGAGTTGATGAAATCCCGCACGTCGTCGTCGGAAAACGTGTTGTCGAGCGACAGCATCGGCCGGGAATGGGTGATCGGCGCAAAGGTCGGCAAAGGAGCCGCACCAACCCGGATCGACGGGCTATCGGCGCGGATGAGCTGCGGAAACTGCCTCTCGATCGCGTCGTTGCGCCGTTTCAGCGCGTCGTATTCAGCGTCCGAAATCTGTGGCGCGTCATGGCCATGGTAGAGCTCGTCATTGCGGGCGATCTCGGCCGCCAGATAAGCGAGCTCGGCTGCGGCCTGTTCTTCGGTCAGGTTCTCGACGGGCATCTGTTCGACGGGCATGGCAACGGCTCCTCGGGTATCGCGGAGTCGTTTTTGTAGAGCAATTTTTGCCGATGGGAAGAGACGAGATCAGCCGTTCCCGGCCAGCAGGCGCTTCGCCGCTGCGCGCGCCTCGTCGGTCACCGAAGCGCCAGCGAGCATACGCGCGATTTCTTCGGTCCGATGTTCGGGCTCCATGGTGGCAACGCGGGTGGCGATCTTTTCGGAACCTTCGCCCGCCGGCCCCTTGGAGATAAGAAGATGCGTCGCGGCACGAGCGGCAACCTGCGGCGCGTGGGTGACGGAGAGCACCTGCACCTTGTCGGAGAGCCGCTTGAGGCGTTGACCGATCGCATCCGCGACCGCGCCGCCGACGCCCGTGTCGATTTCGTCGAAAACCAGCGTCGGGGCAGAACCCCGGTCCGCCAGCGCCACTTTCAGGGCCAGAAGAAAGCGGGAAAGCTCGCCACCAGAGGCAACCTTCATGATCGGCCCGGGTCGCGTGCCGGGGTTCGTCTGGACGTGGAATTCCACCGTATCGATGCCCTCGGCGGTCGCCGCATCGGGATCGCTCGTCACGTCGACCATGAAGCGGGCTCGTTCGAGCTTTAGCGCGGGCAGTTCGGCCATGACCGCTTCTGCCAGGGCCTCGGCACCGTGCCGGCGCTTTTCTGAGAGACCGGCAGCCGCCCGGTCATATTCGTTCTTTGCCGCCGCCGCGAGCTTCTCCAGTTCAGCGAGCTTCTCTTCGCCCGCATCGAGGTCGGCAAGATCGGCCACCATCTTTTCGGCCAGTGCCGGCAGGTCAACCACCGCGACCGAATACTTGCGGCCAGCGGCGCGAAGCGCAAAAAGCCGCTCTTCGACGCGCTCCAGCTCCCGTGGATCGAACTCCGTCTTGCGCAGAGCAGCCTCCACTTCCATCTGCGCATTCGAAAGATGGTTCAACGCCTGGTCGAGGAGTTCGACGGTTTCTTCGAGAAGGCCCGGCGCCTCATGGCTCTTGCGCTCCAGGCGACGGACCAGTGAAGCGATTGGCGGCACCGGCGATGCATTGCCGTTCAGGAACTCCGAGGCTTCCGAAATGTCGCCGGCAATGCGCTCGGCCTTCTGCATCCGGGAGCGCTGTTCGGCGAGCTCATCCTCTTCGCCGTCGCGCGGCGCCAGTGCCTCGAGTTCCTCGACGGACGCCCGGATATAGTCGGCCTCCCTCGCGGCAGCCTCCACCTTGGCACGATGGGTCCTGAATGCCCGCTCCGCGTCCCGCCAGGAGCGATAGAGGCCGGAAATGTGCTGCACCTCGTCCGTCAGCCCGACAAAGGCATCGAGCAGTGTGCGGTGAATATCCGTATCGATCAGCGCACGATCGTCATGCTGGCCGTGGATCTCGACGAGCAACTGACCAGCCTGGCGCATGAGCTGCACGCTCACCGGTTGGTCGTTGATCGAGGCGCGCGTGCGGCCGTCGGCCGATTGGACGCGCCGGAAGATCAGGTCGCCATCGTCATCGATGCCATTTTCGCGCAGGAGCTGGCGGGCGTCGTGGTTGCCGGCCACATCGAAGACCGCGGTAACCTGACCCTTCTCTTCGCCATGCCGAACCAGGCCGCCATCGCCGCGACCCCCGAGCGCAAGCGAAAGACTGTCAAGGAGGATAGACTTGCCCGCACCCGTTTCGCCGGTCAACACAGAGAGGCCGGTCTCGAAGGCAAGATCCAGCCGCTCGATCAGAACGATATCCCGAATCGATAACTGGCTCAGCATGTTTCCTCGATACCGCGCCTTATCTTAAGCGCCGATGAGCTTGGCTCCGGCACGTGAAATCCACGAGCCCCGGTTCTCGCGAGGCTCTACACCACCGCTCTGCAGCAGCTTGTAGGAATCCGCGTACCACTGGCTATCCGGATAATTGCGTCCGAGAACAGCCGCCGCAGTCTGGGCTTCTTCCACGATGCCCATCGCATAGTAGGCTTCGGCGAGTCGCGCCAGTGCCTCTTCCACCTGATTGGTGTTCGAATACTGTTCCACGACATTCCGGAAGCGCCGCACCGCCGCAAGATATTCCTTGCGTTCCAGGTAGTAACGGCCGATCTGCATTTCCTTGCCGGCCAGCTGGTCGCGCGCAAACCGGATCTTGGCCTGGGCGTCCTCGACATATTCCGAGTTCGGATAGTCCTTCACGACCTTGTTCATCGCTTCGATCGTGCGGTTGGCGGCGCGCTGATCCTGCGTTACGTCAGCGACCTGCTTCGAATAGGAAAGGCCGATGAGGTACTGCACATATGCCGAATCCTCCGACTGCGGATACTGATTCATATAGCGGTTGCCTGCCGCGATCGCCTCGTCGTTGCGGCCGAGACGATATTTCGTGAAGGTGCTCATGACCAGCGCCTTGCGGCCCCATTCCGTGAACGGGTTCTGCTTGTCGATGGCGTCGAATTTCCGCGAAGCTTCCGACAGATTGCCCGCCTTCATGTTGGCGAGCCCCTGATTATAGAGGGTCTCCGGCGGGTCGGTCTCCATGCCGAGCTTGGTAATGTCGATATCTCGGTCCGATTGGCAGGCGGTGATGCCAAACCCGGCGCCGATAAGCACCAGCGAGACAAGCGCTGATCTTGCCATCTTACGCATTCCAACAGACCTTACATGATTCATTCGACAGTTCCTGATCGTCCCGCGCACAAACGCCCTGCCCCGAGCAAGCCGTTCTAGCCATAAAAGCAAAGGGAGAGCAACGCAATGCTGCGGCATTAATGCATTTTTGTGGCATCGATGCCAGCATCGGCATCCTCCCAAAAGAAAAGGCCGCTTCCGAAGAAGCGGCCAAGTCGACTGGATCAGATTTATCTCAGGCGGACCAGGGTGCCATTTCCGGCATGCTGACCGGTACGAACTCACCTGCCCGCAGACGCGCCGTGCGCGAGGACGGAGCCTCGACCACTTCGTAAGCCGTCGGATCGCTCATCAGCGCCTTCAGCGCATTGGCATTCATCTTGTGACCGCCGCGATAGGAACGGTAGCAGCCGATAAACTGGGCACCGGCCAATGCCAGATCCCCAACGGCGTCCAGCGTCTTGTGACGGACGAACTCGTCCTCGTAGCGGAGGCCTTCGACATTGACGATCGTGTCGTCGTCGGAGATCACGACAGAATTTTCGAGCGAGGAACCAAGCGCATAACCGGCCGCCCAGAGCCGTTCCACATCACGCATGAAGCCGAAGGTACGTGCGCGCGAAAGCTCCTGCTTGAAGGTAGCAGCCGTCAGGTCGCCCTTCCAGGTCTGGCGACCGATGAGTGGCGAGGAAAAATCAATCTCGACTTCGAAGCGCGTGCCGTCGTAGGGGCGAAACTCAGCCCAGGAAGCACCGGAATCGATACGCACCGGCTTCAAGACGCGGATGTAGCGCCGCTTGACGCCCTGATTGACGAGGCCGACCTGCTCGATCGCTTCAATGAACGGCAAGGAGCTACCGTCCATGATCGGCATCTCGCCACCGTCCACTTCGACAACGACGTTGTCGATACCAAGCGCGTAGAGCGCTGCCATCACATGCTCGATCGTGGCAACCCACTTTGCCGGCGAACTGCCGAGAACGGTGCAGAGATCGGTCGGACCTACATGAGAGGAAACGGCACGATATTCGACAGAGTTGCCATCATCGAAAATACGGCTGAAGACTACGCCTGTACCCGCTTCCGCAGGCTGGAACGTAATACCGACGGGGGCTCCAGAATGAACGCCGGTACCCTTGAGGCTCACCGGGGCGGCGATGGTGGTCTGGAAACCGAGCAATCCGATGGTCATTCCTGCTGCCTTCTCTTCGCCGGATCCGCAAAGCAACGGAATCCGAAATTCTTAGCGCCTTTTAAGCCGATCGCCTGAATCGGCGGGTCTTTTCGGCGTCTCTTCAGCATCCTTCATACGCAGCCATCCGGAACATTCCAAATCACTGTTCGTTTCGGATTGTTACGTTGCTAACTCTAAGTCCTGATTGAGAAAACGGGGAAAGCCCGGATCTGTGATCCGGGCTCTCTTCACGTTTGATGACTGCCGTTAAATCAGTTCGACTGGCGGCGGAGGAAGGCCGGGATTTCCAGCTGATCTTCCTCATGATGAGCCTGCGGAACGGCGCGGCCGTGATCGTCGAGATTGCCGCGACGCGGAGCGTAGAGGCTTGCCTCTGGCGAAAGCGGACGACGCTGCTGGGAAGCTTGAGCAGGTGCCGGCGCGGTCATGTCGGCATTGACCGGCTCTTCTTCCTCGCGGCGGCCAAGCGAATTGGTGATCCGCTTCAAAAGGCCCATCGGACCCCGCTCCTCCTGTACGTGCTGTACCGGCTGAGAGCGACGATCCATCTCAGCCTTCACCACCGGCGGAAAATCTTCCACCTTCGGCATGCGCACAGGCTCCAGGACCGGCGACATCGACGGAGCAACCGGCTCGTGATGCTGCGGCTGCGCCATGCGCGGTGCAGGCTGGCTCATCTGAGGAGCCTGCGGCTGGATGTGAGCCTGGGTTGGGGCAGGCTGCGGGACCGGCGCAGGACGGCTGACGACTGGAGCCGGAGCTTCGACCGGAGCGGCACCGAAGATGCGGCTCTGCGGGCGGAATTCCTCCTGCGGCGGCTGCATCACCGGCTGAGGTGCCGGGGCGACGCGCTGGGGTTCGGCGATTGCGAGTTCGCGCTCCATTTCGGCTTCGGCCATGCGGATGGTCTCGGCGATCGGATCGAAAGCCGGCTTCGGGGCCGGAGCCGCCTGCATGACCGGAGCGGGAGCCGGCTGAGCAAAGGTCGAAGCTGCCGGAACCGCAGCCGACGGCCGCACGATCGGCTTGGCAGCAGCGCGCATTTCCGCGGCGCGGATATCGATCGAAGCTGCGCCGCGATCGATGCCGGTCGCAACGACCGACACGCGGATGAGGCCTTCCAGCGCTTCGTCGAACGTCGCACCAAGAATGATATTGGCGTCCGGATCGACTTCCTCGCGGATACGGGTAGCGGCTTCGTCCACTTCGAAGAGCGTCAGGTCGCGGCCACCGGTGATCGAGATCAAGAGGCCCTGGGCGCCCTTCATCGAGGTCTCGTCGAGGAGCGGGTTGGCGATTGCCGCTTCCGCAGCCTGCATGGCACGGCCAGGACCCGAAGCTTCGCCGGTGCCCATCATCGCGCGGCCCATTTCGCGCATCACCGAGCGGACGTCGGCGAAGTCGAGATTGATGAGGCCTTCCTTGACCATGAGGTCCGTGATGCAGGCGACACCCGAATAGAGAACCTGGTCGGCCATGGCGAAGGCGTCCGCGAAGGTCGTCTTGTCGTTGGCGATGCGGAAGAGGTTCTGGTTCGGAATGACGATCAACGTGTCGACCGACTTCTGAAGTTCCTGGATGCCCGATTCGGCAAGCCGCATGCGGCGCTGGCCTTCGAAGTGGAACGGCTTGGTGACCACGCCGACCGTCAGGATGCCCTTGGAACGGGCAGCCTGCGCGACGACCGGAGCTGCTCCCGTGCCGGTGCCACCGCCCATGCCGGCGGTCACGAAGCACATGTGAGTACCGTTCAGATGATCGACGATCTCGTCGAGGCATTCTTCGGCGGCGGCGCGGCCGACTTCCGGCTGAGAGCCTGCACCGAGACCTTCGGTAACCCGGGCACCCATCTGGATGATCCGTTCGGCTTTCGTCATGGTCAGCGCCTGGGCGTCGGTATTGGCGACGACGAAGTCGACGCCCTCCAGCCCAGCCGTGATCATGTTGTTGACGGCGTTGCCGCCGCCGCCACCCACGCCGAACACGGTAATCCGAGGCTTCAGCTCGGTGATGTCAGGCTTTTGCAGCTTGATGGTCATTGCACCAGTTCCTTCTCTCTCAGGCCGCATCGCCGCCGGCCAATTCATTCCAACTCTTCTCTGATCCAGCCGGCAAAAGCCGCTGCATCAAAAACTTTCTTTCAGCCATTGGCCGACGCGGGCCAGCCGGCCGTTTCCGCTGCCAAGCGAGGCGATCAGCCTGCTTTGCGAAGCGTGTGTTTCCATGTCCGCGACCTGCGGATAGATCATCAATCCGACCGCAGTCGAAAATGCCGGTCCCTTGGCTGCCGCAGGCAGACCTGAGACTCCCATCGGGCGACCGATACGGACGTTACGCGCCAGGATGCGGCGGGCCGTTTCCGAAAGGCCCGTCAGCTGGCTCGCTCCGCCTGTAAGCACGACGCGCTTACCGACGATCGGGCTGAACCCGGACTTCTGTATGCGGTCGCGGATGAGTTCCAACGTCTCCTCGATCCGGGCCCGAACGATGCGGGTGACGAGGGAACGCGGCACCTGGGTCGGCTGATCACGATCGTCCTCGCCAATCGGCGGAACGGAGATCACGTCGCGTTCGTCGCCGCCGTTCGCCAGCGCCGAGCCATGAACCACCTTCATGCGCTCCGCATCCTCGATCCGGGTCGAAAGGCCGCGTGCGAGGTCGGTGGTGACGTGATGACCACCGAGGCTGATCGCGTCCGTATGCACGAGCTTGCCTTCAGCAAAGACCGAAATCGTCGTGGTGCCGCCGCCCATGTCGATAGCCGCGCAGCCGAGTTCCACTTCGTCATCGACGAGGGCAGCAAGGCCGCTGGCGTAGGGAGTGGCGACAATGCCCTCCACGGAAAGATGCGCGCGGTTGATGCACAGTTCGAGGTTCTTGAGGGTTGCGCGCTCTGCAGCAACCACGTGCATGTCGACACCCAGTTCATCGCCGAACATCGCGAGGGGATCGCGAATGCCGCGCTCGCCGTCCAGCGAGAAGCCCGTCGGCAAGGAGTGGAGAATAGCGCGGTCCTGACGCAGGGATTGCTGGCTGGCCGCAAACAGAACCTTCTTGAGGTCCGCAGCCTCTACTTCCTGGCCGCCCAGATCGATTGTGGCGGTATAGACGTCGCTGGCCAACCGCCCGGAGGAGACGTTGACGATAAGGCTGTCCACGGTGAGACCGGCCATGCGCTCGGCAGCGTCGACCGCAAGCCGGACGACGCTTTCCGCCGCATCGAGATCAGCGATCACCCCGGACTTCACTCCGCGCGAACGCTGATGGCCGATGCCGATGATCTCGATATTGTGCGTGCGGCCAGGCAATACCTGGCTTTCCTGACGCGGGGTCAGCCGGGCGATCATGCAGACCACCTTAGTGGAACCGATATCCAGGACTGAAACGACATGCGAACGCTTGGAAGACAGTGGCTTCATGCGCGGCAACCCAAAGTGCGAGGAACCAAAAACGCTCACAACTGCTCTCCCTGCTTCTTCAGGGTCTTTGCCCGCGCCTCCAGGGCCTCCTTGCGGCGCTCCGTAGCGCCGGAAGTCAACTGGACGGTGGTGCGGTCTTCAAGGCGCAGATCGACAGCCGCGACATCGCGCTCCAGCACACCTTGCTCTTTTTCAAGGCGGGCAAGCACCGCGAGTGCCTTGCCGACATTGGCTTCCGGCAGTTTCAGCACAACACCATTGTCGAGATGCAGATCCCAGCGACGGCTTGCGACGCGGACATAGGCCTTGACCCGGCTTCTCAGCTCCGGCCAGGCAGACATTTCGCCTTCGAACGAGGCGGCGGCGGCCTCCGCGTCACGACCGACAAAGAGCGGAAGCGACGCGAACTTGTTGTCGCGCAATGGCGCGATGATGCTGCCGTTCTTCTCGATCAGGGAAAGCTCGGAACCATGCTGCCAGATACCGAAAGCCTGGCGCTCCTGGAGCATAACCTCGATCGTCTTCGGGTAGACCTTGCGGACTTCGGCATACCGGACCCAGGGAAGCTCGGAAAGCTTGCGGCGCGCCGCATCGACATCGAGAGCGACGAGCGAAGTCGTACCATCAAGGCCGAGAAGCTGAAGGATGTCGATTTCCGAGGTCTGGTCGTTGCCGGAAACACGAACGTCCTCGATGGCAAAACCTGCGGCAGCCGTCGTCGCCTGGGCAACAGTCTGCGTGTGACCACCAAGGGACATGCCGTAGAGGCCGACCACGGCGAAGAAGCCGAAAGTCGCAATGGTCCCGGTATGCTCTGGAATATGAATGCGGCCAGTCGCAAGGCTGACACAGAAACGTACGGCGCGGCGTAACGGCCGCGGCAGCACACGCCGCTCCTCCGCACCCAGATAAAATCCCTGAGAACGGCCCCGCGGTCCATCCGCTCTTTTGCCGATCAACGCAAGCACGAAGCGTCCTCCACCATCCAACGGACGAGTTCACCAAACGAGTGGCCGGCATGTGCGGCCATTTCGGGCACCAGCGATGTCGGAGTCATGCCTGGCTGCGTATTGATCTCGAGCCAGATAACCTCGCCATTCTCGGAGAAGCGGTCGTCGTAGCGGAAGTCCGAACGACTGACGCCCCGGCAGCCCATCGCCTGATGCGCCTTAAGAGCTAATGTTTGAATCTTTTGGTAAACATTCGGTGAAATTTGCGCAGGAATGACGTGCTTTGAACCACCAGCTGCGTATTTTGCATCGTAGTCATAGAAGGCGTTGCCTGTCGGAACCACTTCCGTCACGCCGAGAGCCACATCACCCATGACGCCGCAGGTCAGTTCCCGGCCATAGATGTAACGTTCCACAAGAACGCGGTCGCCATACCGCCATTCGGGCGATCCGATCACCTGCGGCGGATGAGACTGATTCTCCTGAACGATCACGACACCGAAGGACGATCCCTCTTTTACCGGCTTCACGACGTAGGGCGGCGCGATCGGATGCACACCACCCACCTCGAACCGGCTCATGACCTTGGCTTCCGCAACCGGAATGCCGGCTGCCTTGGCGACATGCTTTGCCTGATGCTTGTCCATCGAAAGCGCCGAAGCGAGAACGCCGGAATGGGTGTAGGGAATTTCCAGATATTCCAGGATGCCCTGGATCGTACCATCCTCGCCGAATGGCCCATGCAACGCATTGAAAGCCACGTCCGGCTTGAGCTCCGAGAGAACGGCGGCGACATCCCGGCCAACATCGACGCGCGTGACGCGATAACCTTCGGACTCGAGAGCGTCAGCACAGGCATTGCCCGAGGACAGGCTGACAGGCCGCTCGGAGGAAAAACCTCCCATCAGAACAGCCACATGCTTGTCACTCATCAATCACTCCCGAAAAAAGGACTTCACGCTACGTTGCGGCGCTTGCGCCAACCTTGTTCGCCAGCGATTCCCACCACACCCAAGGCACGCCTATATTAGTGCCTTAATATGGTTAACAAACCGTTTACTTTCGTTAATGCTCCACTTGAAATCGAAAATTACGCAATAAATTTCAATATGTTGTCCGCAAGTTCTAATTAAGAATATGAAAATAAAAGCGATAGCAAGAGCATGAAAAAAGCCCGCCGGAGGTCGTCCGGCGGGCTGGAAACAGAAGAATCGGACTTACTCAGCTTCCCCGACGGCCTTCCAGGCAATCGCGCCCAATACCGCGCCCAGGATTGGCGCTATCCAGAAAAGCCAGAGCTGTCCAAGCGCCCAATCACCCACAAACAGGGCGACGCCGGTGGAACGCGCCGGATTGACCGAGGTGTTGGTGACGGGGATCGAAACCAGATGAATCAAGGTCAAAGAGAGACCGATCGCCAGCGGCGCAAAGCCGACCGGGAAACGATGGCTGGTAGCGCCCAGAATGATGAACAGGAAGAAGGCCGTCATCACCACCTCCATCACCAGCGCCGAAAGGAGGGAATAGCCGCCGGGCGAATGTTCGCCATAACCGTTGGAGGCAAACCCGCCGAGCTGAAAATCCGCCTTGCCCGAGGCAACCAGATAAAGCACGGCGGCTGCGGCGATCGCTCCCGCTACTTGCGCAATCACATACGGAAGCAGATTGGAGGCAGGGAATCTGCCTGCGACCAGCAGGCCGAAGGATACCGCCGGGTTGAAGTGCCCACCGGAGACGCTGCCGACAGCGTATGCCATGGTGACCACCGTCAGGCCGAACGCCAAAGAAACGCCGAGAAGGCCGATACCGACTTCAGGAAAGGCCGCAGCCAGAACTGCGCTGCCGCATCCACCGAAGACGAGCCAGAACGTGCCGAGAAATTCGGCGAAAAGCTTCTTAAACATCTTGTATCCCCCAAGAGCGACGCCGGCCCCTGCCGACGCTACGACTCGCTCAATGCAAGGGAATTATCTGACTGTCGCTCATGAATGGGCGGTGAATGAGCGAACTCTGAAACGCCGCCACTCCGACGGATGCAAATGGTCGAGGGCCGGGAGGCTACTGGCCACTCATGGGCAACGGCGGTAGCGCAAATCACTCCGTGGCCACGCCCTGAAGCGGTTTCACCTCACGCCCGGGCATGAAGATGCCGAGCCGTTTGATTTCCCATTCCAGCTTGATTCCGGAATGTTCGAAGACCTTTGCACGCACCGTCTCACCGAGATACTCCAGATCGTAACCGGTCGCATGGCCGATATTGATCATGAAGTTGCAGTGGAGCGACGACATCTGCGCACCGCCGCTCATCAGGCCTCGCCCGCCTGCCTCGTCGATCAGTTTCCACGCGGAGTGGCCCTCGGGATTCTTGAAGGTAGAGCCGCCCGTCTTTTCCTTGATCGGCTGCACCGTCTCGCGATGCTGGCGAACAGTATCCATTTCAGAGCGGATCTTGGCTCGATCCTCGGAATAGCCCTCGAAGATCGCGTGCGTGAAGATCAGGTCCTTCGGAGCCGATGAATGACGATAGGAATATCCCATGTCTGCCTTCGACAGGACATGCTTGTCGCCCTTCCGGTCGACTGCGTGAACCTCGAGCACCCGGTCCGTCGTCTCGGTGCCGTTTGCGCCGGCATTCATGCGGAGCGCCCCGCCGATCGACCCGGGAATGCCATAGTAGAAGGCGAAGCCGCCGATCCCGTTGTCCATCGCCATGGCGGCGATATGCTTGTCCGGGCAGATCGCGCCGGCCTGTATGCGGTTTTCGCCGATGAGGTCGACGCTGCCGAATCCCTTTGCCGAGAGCCGCAATACCACACCGGGAATGCCGCCATCGCGGACCAGCAGATTGGAGCCGACACCGACCACCGTCAGCGGCACTTCCTCCGGCAGGAGCTTCAGGAAGCTGACAAGATCGTCGGCGTCATGGGGCTGGAACATGAGTTCCGCCAAACCACCGGCCTGAAACCAGGTAACGCGATCCATCGGCGCATCCGGCGTCAGCCGCCCGCGCAGTTGATTGACGCCATCCCCCAGCGACGCCAGCAGCTTTTCCCCATTCACCTGTTTCATTCCTGTCGTCCCGATATGCTTTCCAGTTCCTTCGGCAAGGCAGCCGCCCATTGCGTAATGTTGCCCGCTCCCAGAAGAACCACGAAATCACCCGGTTTCGCAATGGCAGATACAATCGTAGCGAGTTCTGTCGGCGATTCCAGATGGCGGGCATCACGATGGCCGCCCGAACGGATCCGGCTGACGAGCGCTTCGGAGTTTACTCCATCGATCGGCTCTTCGCCTGCCGCATAGACCGGCGCCAGAATGATGCTGTCGGCATCGTTGAAGCAGTTTGCAAAGTCCTCGAACAGACTGGACAGACGCGTATATCGATGGGGCTGGTGCACAGCGACGATGCGCCCCTGGCATGCCTCGCGGGCCGCCCTCAGAACTGCTTTGATCTCGACGGGATGGTGTCCGTAGTCGTCGAAAACAGAAACACCATTCCAGGTGCCCGTCAATGTGAAGCGACGTTTGACGCCGCTGAAGGCGGCAAGGCCTTTCCGTATGTTCTCTTCGGAGATACCGAGGCGATTGGCGACCGCAATCGCTGCTGTCGCATTGGAAATGTTGTGGCGGCCCGGCATGGGCAGCGCCAATTCCTTGAACGTAAAGACACGACCGGTGCGGCGGCGGCGGATTTCCACGTCGAAAATGGATTTCGTGCCTTCCATGCGCACATTGAAGAACCGCGCGTCGGCTTGCGGGTTCTCGCCGTAGGTAACGATCTTGCGGTCCTCGATGCGGCCGACCAGCGCCTGCACTTCCGGGTGATCGAGGCAGAGGACGCCGAACCCGTAGAACGGTACGTTCTCGACAAATTGCCGGAAAGCGGCGCGCACTGCATCGAAATTGCCGTAGTGATCGAGATGTTCGGGATCGATATTGGTGACAACGGCGACATCGGCAGGCAGCTTCAGGAACGTGCCGTCCGATTCGTCGGCTTCGACCACCATCCACTCGCCCTCGCCCATGCGGGCATTGGTGCCGTAGGCATTGATGATACCGCCGTTGATGACGGTCGGATCGAGCCCACCGGCTTCGAGCAGCGCCGCGACCATGGAGGTCGTCGTGGTCTTGCCGTGCGTGCCGCCGATGGCGATCGCATTGCGGAAGCGCATCAACTCGGCGAGCATTTCGGCGCGGCGGACGATCGGCAGCGACTTTTCACGTGCTGCGACCAGTTCCGGGTTGTTCTTCTTGATGGCTGTCGAGACGACCACGACTTCGGCATCGCCGAGGTTTTCGGCCTTGTGGCCGACGAAGACCGGAATGCCTTTGTCCCTCAGGCGCTGGACGTTCGCGCCGTCCGCCTGGTCGGAACCTTGCACCTTGTGGCCAAGATTATGCAGCACCTCGGCGATGCCGCTCATCCCTATGCCGCCGATGCCGATGAAATGAACGAGCCCGATGGCCTTCGGCATCTTCATGTACGCACTCCCTTGAATTCCGCGATAGACTTGCGCTCGGCAATAGCCACAACCATGTCCGCAAGCAAGATCGCCGCGTTGGGTCGTCCAGCCGACTTGGCGGCTGCCGCCATCTTTTCGAGGCGTTCGGGCTCTTTCATCGCTGCGGAGACGAGGGCGGCCAGCCGCTCCGGCGAAAGCTCCGACTGCGGCACGACCTGCGCTCCGCCGGTCGCGACCAATGCCGCCGCATTCGCTGCCTGGTCATGATCCAGAGCATGCGGATAAGGCACCAGAATGGCCGGTCGGCCGATCACGGCTATTTCCGACACCGTCGAGGCCCCCGAACGGCAGATGACCAGATGCGCCGTTGCGAGACGCTCGGCCATGTCCGAAAAGAAGGAGGAAATATCCGCCGGCGCCTTCAGTTTGGCAAAGCAGGACGTCACACGATCCTTGTCTTCCGGACGGGCCTGCTGGGTAACGGCGAGACGGTCGCGCTCGGCCTGATCGAGCAGGCTGAGCGCCGTCGGCACCGCCGAGGAGAAATACTGCGCGCCCTGGCTTCCCCCGAAGACGACCAGCCGGAACGGATCGCTGTCACGGGATGCCACATAGGGGACATTCGAGGCAGCAAGGACCGCCGGACGCACCGGATTGCCGGTCGTCACGGTCTTGCCCGCATAGGGTCCTTCTGTCTCGGGCAGGAAGCCGCCGGCGATCGCCTGAACCTTCCCAGTCAATGCCTTGTTGGCGCGGCCCATCACCGCATTCTGCTCGTGGATCATCGACGGCACGCCCATGGCAGTCGAGGCCATCAGTGGTGGCACGGTCGGGTATCCTCCGAAACCCACGACGGCGAGCGGTTTCAGCCTGCCGATCAGGCGGCGAGCGGCCCGCAAGCCCGTCCACAGCTTCCAGCCGGTACGGGCGAGCGCGATCGGGTTCTTCGATCCGAATGTGGCGGAAGGAACGACGTGAATTTCATCGGCCGGAAAGGTGCCGGCATAACGCTCGGCGCGGCTGTCCGTGACGAGATGGACGGAATAGCCGCGCGCCCTGAGCTCATGCCCGAGCGCTTCGGCGGGAAAAACATGGCCGCCGGTACCCCCGGCGGCAAGAAGGACGATGCCTTTGGTCATTCATCTTACTCCGCCGGCACACTCTGAGTGACGCGGAACAGGCTCCGCTCCTGCGCCCGCTTTTCCGGCCGGTGCCGCGTCAGCGCCAGAATGAAACCTGCCGTGACGCAAATCGCGATCATCGAAGAGCCGCCATAGGAAATCAAGGGCAGTGTCATGCCCTTGGCGGGCATCAGTTCGAGATTGACGCCGATGTTGATCATCGACTGCATGCCGACCTGCAGGACGAGACCTGCGACCGCAAAGCGGTTGAAGTCGTTGCCTTCCTTGAAGGCGTGATTGAGGCCGCGCAGCACGACGAAGGCGAAGATCGCCACCAGGGTCATGCAGAAGATGATGCCGAATTCCTCGGCGGCGACGGAGAAAATGAAGTCGGTGTGGCTGTCGGGAAGGATCCGCTTGACGATCCCCTCGCCAGGCCCCTGGCCGAACCAGCCCCCTTGCAGGATCGCTTCATGCGCGGTCTCGATCTGGAAACGGTCGCCCTCGCCCGTCAGGAACTTGTCGAAACGGGCGGTGACGTGCGGCAGCATGTAATAGGCTGCGAAAATACCGCCAGCCCCGACGCCCCCAAGCAGGAAGATCCACAACCACGGCATCCCGGCCATGAAGAACATGCCGCCCCAGACGACGCTGGTCAGGATCGTCTGGCCAAGGTCCGGCTGGGCGACCAGCAATGCCGCGACAATGCCGAAGAGGATGATGGCGAAGAGGTTTCCGGGGATTTCCGGCTGACGCGCATGCTCGGCAAAAAGCCAGGCGCAGACGACGACGAAAGCGGGCTTCATGAATTCCGAAGGCTGGATCGAAAAACTGCCGACCCCTATCCAGCGCCGTGATCCCTTGACCTCGACGCCGAAGAACAGAGCCAGCACCATCATGGTCAGGGAAATGACGAGCAGGATGACCGCCGTTCGGCGGACCTGCCTCGGGGTCAGGAAGGACAGCCCGATCATCACCACCAGCGAGGGCAGAAGGAAAAGAGCGTGCCTCTCGACGAAATGGAAGCTGTCGAGCCCGATTCGCTCGGCGACCGCTGGCGAAGCCGCGAAGGAGAGCATGAAGCCGATGCCCATCAGCAGCACGAAGGCGACCAGGAAGAAACGGTCGATCGTCCAGAACCAGTCTGCGAGCGGCCCTCGATCTGCGCGGCTTACCATCTTCAGCTTCCCTTTCCGGTCTCGATCAACATCGTGACGCCATCGAGTGCCGCGACATGGCCGACGAACGCATCGCCGCGGACCTCGAAATTCTTGAACTGATCGAAGCTGGCGCAGGCTGGCGACAGCATCACCGCAGAAGGCGCCGGGTCGGCCCCGGCATCCGCTGCGGCATGGATCACCGCCCTTTCGAGCGTGCCCGAAATCTCGTACGGCACCGCCTCACCGAGAGTTGCCGCGAAAGCCGGCGCCGCCTCTCCAATCAGATAGGTTTTTACGATACGGGAAAAGAGTGGAGCGAGGCTGACTATCCCACCCTCCTTCGGCAGACCGCCTGCGATCCAGTAGATCCGGTCGTAGCTGGAGAGTGCGGGGGCTGCCGCATCCGCATTGGTCGCTTTCGAATCGTTGACGAAAACCACCTGCCCGCCCCCGCTGTTCGTCAACTGGCCGACCGGCTGCATGCGGTGCTTCAGGCCCGGGAAGGATTTCAGCCCGGCCCGGATATCGTCTCTGGACACGCCAACTGCAAGGCAGGCGGCGATCGCGGCTGCGGCGTTCTGGGCGTTATGACTGCCTCGGAGCGTCTGGATGCCATCGAGATCGGCGAGCAGCGAAGTCATGCCTCCATGCGCTTCGATGATCCGGCTGCCTTCGGCGTAAAGCCCTTCGGCAACGACGTTGCGTTTGGAAACCCGCTTGACGGTCACGCCGGCGCGCTCCACCCGGTCGGCGATGAGCGCACAATAGGAATCGTCGACGCCTATGACCGCGATATCGCTGCCGGCAACCAGCCGCTCTTTGATGTCAGCATAATGCTGCATCGTGCCGTGACGATCGAGATGGTCCGGCGTCAGATTGAGCAGGATTCCGGCAGTCGGATTGAGCGTCGGGGCAAGATCGATCTGGTAGGAGGAGCACTCGACGACGAAATAGCGTTCCGCCTTTGGCGGATCGAGCGTCAGGATCGCCGTACCGATATTCCCGCCGAGTTGCATGTCGCGGCCGCTCGATTTCAGGATATGGGCGATGAGAGCGGTGGTCGTCGACTTGCCATTGGTGCCGGTGATGGCGATGAACGGGCAATCGGGCGCATGCGCCCGGCGTTCGCGAACAAATAGCTCCACATCGCCGATGACCTCGACGCCGGCAGCATGAGCGAGATCGGCGCTCCAATGCGGCTTCGGGTGCGTAAGCGGCACACCGGGCGACAGGACGAATGCAGCCTGCGCCGACCAGTCGATCGTGCGAAGATCCGCGGTTGCGATCCCTTCGGCGCCAGCTTTCGCGACACTGTCGGGATTGTCGTCCCATGCGATGACATCCGCACCACCGGCGACTAGAGCCTTGGCAGTCGCAAGCCCCGAACCGCCGAGACCGAAGAGAGCGACCCGTCTATCCTTGAATGTGGTGACCGGGATCATCTGGGGTCACCGGAGCTTGAGGGTCGAAAGGCCGAGCATGGCGAGACCGACGGCGATGATCCAGAAACGGATGACGACCTGGCTTTCCGTCCAGCCAAGCTTCTCGAAATGGTGATGGATCGGCGCCATCAGGAAGACGCGGCGGCCGGTCATCTTGAAGAAGCCGACCTGGATGATGACGGAGAGCGTCTCCATCACGAAGAGTCCGCCGACGATCGCCATGACGATTTCGTGCTTTGTGGCGACTGCGACCGAACCAATCAGCCCGCCGAGCGCCAACGAACCGGTGTCTCCCATGAAGATTGCTGCGGGCGGCGCATTGAACCACAGAAAGCCAAGGCCCGCTCCGATCACCGCCCCCAGGATAACGGCGAGCTCACCGGTGCCGGGCACGAAATTGATCTGCAGATAGTTCGCGAAGACGGCGTTGCCGGCGAGATATGCAATCACCCCGAACGAGGCCGCGGCGATCATCACCGGAACGATCGCGAGGCCATCGAGGCCGTCCGTCAAGTTTACCGCATTGCCGGCGGCAACGATCACGAAACCGCCGAACAGCACGAAAAAGATGCCGAGATTGATGATCAGATCCTTGAAGAAGGGAAAGGCGATCGAGGTGCCGAGGGTCGGGTTGGTCGGCGAGCCGCTGGCCAGAGCCATACGCATCATGAAGAAGACCGCGATGGCCGCGATGACAAACTCGATTGCGAGTCTCGCCTTGCCCGAAAACCCCTTCTCCGTCTGCTTCGTAACCTTCAGGTAATCGTCGTAGAAGCCGATCGCACCGAACCCGAGCGTGACGAGCAAGGTCGCGACGACGTAAACGTTGGAAAGATCGGCCCAGAGCAACGATCCGCCGACGATGCCGGCGAGGATCATCAATCCTCCCATGGTCGGCGTGCCGGCCTTCTTGAAGTGGGTCTGCGGGCCATCGGCGCGGATCGGCTGGCCCTTGCCCTGCCGAACGCGCAGCGAAGCGATCATTTGGGGGCCGAAGAGGAAGACGATCAGGGCCGACGTGAAGAGGGCGGCACCGGTCCGGAACGTGATGTACCGGAACAGGTTGAAAAATTGAAATTTGTCCGCCAGTTCCACAAGCCAGATCAGCATTCAGCGCCCTTTCCAAAGCCGCGTCTTATTAAAGTCGGCGCCCCGTGTCGGAGAATGCCGGGTAGTTGTCAAGCAGGCCGGCCACGATCTTGCCGAAGCCAAGCCCAAGCGATGATTTCACCATCACCACGTCACCCGGGATCACCGAGCGGATGACAAAATCCGCAAGATCCGCGGTTTTCTCGTAATATTGCACCTGAACACTCTCAGGCAGAGCATCGCGAAGCGCCGCCATCTCCAGGCCCGCGAGCCAGACATGCTCAATGCCGGCAGCCAGCAGCGGACCGGCAAGTTCTTCATGTACTTCCGCGGAGAACTCTCCCATCTCCAGCATGTCGCCGAGCACCGCGATGCGCCTGCCAGAGACTTCCGGTGTGGCCGAGGCAAGCAGGGCGATCGCCGCCCGCATCGAGGCCGGGTTCGCGTTATAACTCTCATCGATCAGCGTCAGATGTCCCTCGCCAATGCCGAGCAGGTGGCGCTCGCCCCTGCCCTTCACCGGCTTGAGAGCGGCGAGTGCCTCTATGGCCTTGGGCATATCCGCACCGACAAGCAGGCAGGCCCCAAGCGCGGCCATGGCGTTTTCGGCAATGTGACGCCCCGGCGCGCCGATCTGTATCTCCGACGTTTCGCCGTTGATCACGGCCCATACAGTAGAGCTTTCCGCATTCCCTTCGAAATCCGCGAGCCGGAAATCTGCCTTGGCGTGCTGGCCGAAACTGTAGACGCGGGAGACGCCTTCCTCCTGCGCCTTTTTTTCAAGAAAATCGAATTGCTTGTTGTCGCGGTTGAGGATTGCCGTCCCGCCGGGTTCCAGGCCTTCGAAAATCTCGGCTTTGGCGGCGGCGATTTCCTCGAGGCTCTTGAAATGGCCGAGATGAGCCGCGGCGATCGTGGTGATCATTGCCACATGCGGACGCACCATCTTCACCAGAGGCCGAATCTCGTCCGGATGGTTCATGCCGATCTCGAAGACGCCGAAATCGGCGTCTGCCGGCATGCGGGCGAGCGTCAACGGCACACCCCAATGATTGTTGAAGGAAGCAACCGCGGCATGCACCTTGCCGGAGGGCGCCAGCACGTGACGCAGCATTTCCTTGGTCGTCGTCTTGCCGACTGAGCCGGTGACCGCGACGATCCTCGCCCCGCTGCGTTCGCGCGCGGCAAACGCCAGCTTTCCCAGCGCCGCGAGCACATCTTCCACCACGATCATCGGCACTGTCAGCTTGCCGAGAGCCGGCAATTTCGCCTCGTTGACGACGATTAGCGGCGCGCCGTTTGCAACCGCAAGGCTCGCGTAATCGTGACCGTCGACACGGTCGCCCTTGATCGCGAAGAAAGCCTCACCGTCGCCGATCGAGCGGCTGTCGATCGAAATGCCGGTAATACCGGCGGGTAGCGTGCCAATCGGCCGGCCGCCCATCGCGGCCACCATATCCTCAGAAGTCCACAACCAGCTCAAGATCTTAGCTCCTCCAGCGCCTTGCGTACCTCCACGTGATCCGAGAACGGCAGAACAGTGGTGCCGATCGTCTGGCCTTCTTCATGGCCCTTGCCGGCGACGATCAGGGTATCGCCTGAATGCAGCATCTTCACCGCTTCGCGGATCGCCTGCGACCGGTCGCCGATTTCGATAGCGCCCGGCGCCGCCGCCATGATCTCCGCGCGGATTACCTCCGGCACCTCGGACCTTGGATTGTCGTCGGTGACGATGACGACGTCGGCAAGCCGCGTCGCCACATCGCCCATGATCGGCCGCTTGCCCTTGTCGCGGTCGCCTCCGCAACCGAAGACCACGATGACGCGCCCCGTCGTGAAAGGTCTTACGGAGGTCAGTACATTTTCAAGCGCGTCCGGCTTATGCGCGTAGTCGACATAGGCAAGCGCACCGTCCTTCGTCTGACCAAGGAATTCAAGACGCCCGGAGGCGCCGACCAACTTCTCCAGCGCCGCCATCGCGGCAGATGCCGGCACGCCGGTCGACATGGCGAGACCGGCCGCGACGAGCGCGTTGGCAACCTGGAAATCGCCGGCAAGAGGAATGTGGACCTCGAAGATCTCGTCGTGAAAATGCACTTCCGCCACCTGCTTGTGACGGAAATGCTCGACCCGCTTGAGGCACAGATAATCGCCACGTCGGCCGACGGTACGCACGTCAAGGCTGGACGCTGTCGCGACGCGAATGGCCTCTTCCGACCAGGCGTCGTCCGCAAAGATCACCGCCGGCCCACCCTTCGGCATCAGGGTATCGAAAAGCCGCATCTTGGCGGCCATGTAGCTTTCGACCGTCGGATGGTAGTCCATGTGGTCACGGCCAAGATTGGTGAAGGCTGCGGCCGCCAGGCGCACCCCATCGAGCCGGCTCTGGTCAAGCCCGTGACTGGAGGCTTCCATCGCGGCGTGGGTGACCCCTTCGGCGGCAAGCTCGGCCAGCAGCTCCTGAAGTTCCACAGGATCCGGTGTGGTCAGAGATCCATAGTCGTTGCGGCTCGGCGACACGACGCCCGTCGTGCCGATCTGTGCTGCGGCATAGCCCGCATGAGCCCAGATCTGACGCGTGAAGGAGGCGACGGAGGTCTTGCCGGCCGTCCCCGTCACCGCCACCATCGTCGCCGGCTGCGCTCCATAAAATCGAGCCGCTGCCAGCGCCAGAAGCCTGCGAGGGTTGGAAACGATCAGCACCGGAATACCGGCATCCGCCGGCTGCGCGGCAATAGCGGCAACTGCGCCACGGGCAGCAGCATCGCCGATATAGCTGGAGCCATCAGCCTTCGTGCCCGCAAGTGCCGCAAACAGCATGCCGGGCTTCACCTTGCGGCTGTCGGAAGTGACGCCAGCTACGTCAAGATCGCCCGCCGGGCCGGCCATGAATTCGGCCAGCTCCGGGAAGTCCTGTCCGACAAGGTCTCGCAATTTCATCGCTTGAATGTCCCTCTTGAGCGTTTCCCCACGAATCGTGCCGTCGATTTGTTGTCGCTCAATAAGACACAAGCAGGGCAGAACCGTCATTGCCGAATTTCGGCTTTACACCGAGAATGGGTGCCGCGCGGCTGATGATGTCATGTGCCATGGGAGCCGCCGAGCTGCCTGCCAGTGCCGCGCCGTTGCCCTTATCGGTTTTCGGCTCGTCAATAAAGGTCAGCACGACATATTCGGGATTGTCGATTGGAAAGGCTGCCAGGAAGGCATTGAAGTTCTTGTCATGGACATAGCGCCCATTGACGACCTTGTCGGCCGTACCAGTCTTGCCGCCTACATTGAAACCCTCGACACGGGCATTTTTGCCCGAGCCTTTCACCCCGTTCACGTGGAAGAGATAGCGCATGGAGTCGCTGGTCGACGGTTTGATGACCTGTTTGGCCACGAGGTCGGCCTGCTCCCGGGTTCGCGGCAGGAAGGTCGGTTGGACGAGCTTCCCGCCATTGATGAGGGCGGCCCCGGCGACCGCTGTCTGCAACGGGGTCGTGGAGACACCATGACCGAAGGAAATGGTGATCGAGTTGATCTTCTTCCATTCGCGCGGCTGGCTCGGTTGCGCCACTTCCGGCAGCTCGGTCTGCATCTTGGTGAGCAGGCCGATCTTGGTCAGAAACGCCTTGTGGCCTTCGATCCCGACGACATCGGCCATTTTCGCCGTACCGATGTTCGATGAGTACTGGAAGACTTCGGGAACGGTCAGAAGCCGGCCTTTCCCATGAAAATCCTTGATGGTGAAGCCACCGATGCGGATCGGATAACGCGCATCGAAACTGTCCGTTATCTTCACTCGGCCGGTATCGAGCGCCATCGCGATCGTGAACGACTTGAAGGTCGATCCCATTTCGAACGTCCCGTTCGACATGCGATTCAACCAGCCTTCCTCGGCCCCTTCCGCTGGGTTGTTCGGATCGTAATCGGGCACGGATGCCATCGCGAGGATTTCGCCCGTATGGACGTCCATGACCACCGCGCCTGCGCCGATGGCCTGGAATTTCTTTATCGCGGAGACGACAACCTCCCGCACGATCGCTTGAACCCGCAGATCGAGTGAAAGCTTGACCGGCTCGAGCGGCTGGCTGGAGGTCATGCCGACCGCGGCGAGATCTGCCAGTCCCTGGCTGTCGACGTAGCGTTCCATTCCCGCGACGCCGCGGTTGTCGATGTTGACGTGACCGACGACGTGGGCAGCGGTTGAGCCACCTGGATAGAAGCGGCGCTTTTCGGGCCGGAAGCCGATCCCCGGAATTCCGAGAGCCAGAATCTGGCTCTGCTGCTTCGGCGTCAGTTGGCGGCGCAGCCATTGGAAACGCGAATCGGAGGTTAACTTCGTATATGTCGACTTGACGTCGAGATCGTTGAGCACCGTGGAGAGCTTTTCGACGACCTCGTCCGGATCGACGATCTTGTGGGGTTCCGCAAACAGCGAGACGGTGCGGATATCGGTCGCTAGAACCTCGCCGTTCCGATCGACGAGATCGGGGCGCGACGCCATCAATCGATCGGGCGGCAGGATGCTGGACGTCGTCAAAGGCTCGGCCACGCCGTATTGCACGAGGCGGCCGCCGATGACGCAATAAAAAACCGTGAAACCAGCGATCAGCAAACCAACCCGATTCTTCGCCTGGGCGGACTTGCGCTTGCGGCTACCCTCGAAGGAGGATCCTCGGGTGGGGGAGCGGCTGCCCGCGGAAAAGTGCGCGCGGCTCTTCAGGACCATAATGCGGGACAGGAAAGACATCAGCGTTTCACCGATCCGGTAGAGATGACTTCAATGGAGCCGCGCCCGCGCGGGGTGGGTACGGGAATTTTCGAGCTGGGTTTTGCCTTGGCGGCTTCGACGCCCTTGAGAGCCGCGGCGACTTCGCTGCTCTTGCCGGCGATGATCTCTTCGATCGTCGTCTCCGGCTGCGGAAGCTGCGCCTTCAGCATCGGCAGCTCGTTGGGCATGGCGAGCTGGGTCGGCACCGTCGGGGTCAATTGAAGCTCGGAATTATAGACATTGATCAGCCGGTGCAGACGGTTCGGCTGCGTCAGCAGCGCCCAGTCCGCCTTCAGGAGATCTATCGTGTCCTTCTCCAGCTTGATTTCCGCCTCGAGCCGGCGGACTTCGGCAAGCTTCTCGTCGGCGCGATGCTTGATCGTATACGTGACGACCGCGGTTGCCGTCATGACGCCGATCAGTACCAGATCGAAGCTACGCAGCATGTTTCAGGCTCCCATCTTTGCAAGGCTGGCGAGGTCGGGCAGATCGAAAATGGAAAGGTCTGCCGCCCGTGGCGGGGCGGCGGAACGAATACCGGCGCGCAGCTTTGCCGAGCGGGCACGCGGATTGGCTTCCGCCTCCTCGTCGCTCGCGGTGATCATGGACTTTCCGACAGGCTCGAATATCGCAGGCTTCGCTTCGACCATCGGCAGATGGCGCGAACCTGAAGCCTTGCCGGAGCGGTCAGAGA
Source organism: Neorhizobium alkalisoli (assembly GCF_002968635.1). Taxonomy (GTDB): domain Bacteria; phylum Pseudomonadota; class Alphaproteobacteria; order Rhizobiales; family Rhizobiaceae; genus Neorhizobium; species Neorhizobium alkalisoli. Next base: position 553,492 of record NZ_PVBN01000002.1, read on the forward strand.
AGAACTGCTTGACGATCCTGTCTTCGAGCGAATGAAAGGTGACGACAACGAGACGGCCACCCGGCTTCAGAGCGCGTTCGGCGGCGAAAAGCGCCTGGGCAAGCTCGCCCAACTCGTCATTGACGAAGATGCGCAACGCTTGAAAAACCCGCGTAGCCGGGTGAATCTTGTCCTTGGCCTTGCGCGGATTGACGCTCTCGATGAGATTTGCCAGATCCCGCGTCGTCGCGAATGGCTCCGAAGCACGACGCTTTTCGATGGCCCGAGCGATACGGCCGGCCTGCTTCTCTTCACCGAGGAAACCGAAGATACGGATCAGATCGCTGACCTTGGCACGATTGACGACATCGGCCGCGGACACGCCCTCCGCCGACATGCGCATGTCGAGCGGGCCGTTTTTCTGAAACGAGAAGCCACGCTCCGCCTCATCGATCTGCATCGAGGACACGCCGATATCGAGCACGACACCATCGAGGCCCTCTTCGGGCGCATGATCGGCAAGATGGGAGAATTGTGAATGGATAAGCGTGAGACGCCCCTTGTGAGCATCGGCCAGCTTCTGCCCGGCAGCGATCGCCGTCGGATCGCGATCGAGCGCGATCACTTCCGCACCGGCAGCAAGCAGGGCGGATGAATATCCACCCGCCCCGAATGTGCCATCAAGAATGACCTTGCCGGCTTGAGGCTCGAGCGCCTCGACAACCTCTTCAAGGAGGACTGGAATGTGACGAACCAGTCCGCCTTCGGCCCCGGTTTCTCCGCTGCCAGAATTCGCCGCCATTCCGCACCTCTGCTCTACACAGGGCGCGAACCGAAGCGCCCCTCTCTCGCCGCCGCCTGCGCCTCGTGAAACGCCTGCGGCCGCCAAAGCTGAAAATGATCCGAGCGCCCAACGAAGGTCACTTCCGAGCTGATTCCCGTGAAGTCCCGGATGAAATCCGTGACCATCAGCCGGCCCTCCGCATCGAGCCTCATGAAGACACCGCCACCATGCACAAGCAGCGACATCCTGTTGGCTTCCGGCGAGAACGGATCGACCGAGGCGATCTGCTTTTCGTATCGATCGAGCAGATCCGGACCCCCTACGCTGATCGCCGGATAGATGAAATCCTGAAGACAATAAAGCTCCTGGACCCCACATTCCAAAAGAACCGCGCGAAAACTCGCCGGAACGGAAACCCGCCCCTTCGCATCGATCCTGTTCGTCGCATTTGAAAGGAAGCGACTCACCACGCCGAACACCCGCTCCCTTGCAATCGAAGACGGATACCCGCCCGCCACAACGCACCGCCCCAGACAAAGCTTCGCCATCCGGATGAACGGAAATCCGCCCGGCCGACCGACCGAAACTTTGGGATTGGCGGGCGCTCATACGCCCTTGTGCAGTGCGATTTTGGGATACCATGGGACCATATGGGCGTCAATGGGAGAGGCCCCGCTAGCCGCTCCCAAACATGATTTATTTATAAGCTGTTAAGTTTAACAAAGGGTTATTGGGGCAAGCGGAGAAACCGGCTCCACCGACAAGCGCAAGTGGGATTTCCACAGCCCCTAACGATCTGGAGGCAAAGGAAAATTCGAAGGCACTTACATGCGCATCACCATCGGCGGCGCACCCCATATACGCCCTCATGGGGCGACACCCCCGAATCCATCTCACTCAATGCGGGAAATTGCCAGTTGGCCTGTAAGCCGGGTTCTGTATGGCCCCGGTGCGAGCACCGGAACGTGGCAGCCATTCATCTGGGACGATGTTTGCACATCGCCTCACGCAACCCACCCGGATGACTGGCCCGGAAACAGGCTGTAGCCTCGCTTTCGCGAAGCTCGCGTCATCCCTATTCGGTCTTGCTCCCGGTGGGGTTTACCATGCCGCCGCTGTTACCAGAGGCGCGGTGGGCTCTTACCCCACCCTTTCACCCTTACCCCGCCATCTCAGCCGCCCGTCGTGGCAGTTGAAAAAGCGGGGCGGTTTCCTTTCTGTGGCACTTTCCCTAGGGTCGCCCCCGCCGGACGTTATCCGGCACCGTGTTTCCGTGGAGCCCGGACTTTCCTCACCTTATCGCCTTTCGGCATTGATAAAGCGCGGCTGCCCGGCCAACTGGCAAGCGGTCCATAACCGAGATAGGCATCGAATACCAGAGTTTAGAGGTAGCTTGCTGCGAAATCCGTCGGATAGCTTTCGTCGATGATCCGACCATGGAAGATGAGTTCTGCGCCAAGCCGTCCGATTTCATCCGAACTCTTGGCGGCAGCCCCGCATCCGCCGCTCAAGATCCCGATCCGATCCGATTCCGTCATGGCGATCGCGGGATAGCCCGTCGGAGTAAATGAGGTAACGCAGGCGGCTCTCGACGTTCGGGAAGTATCGAGCGACGGCATCAGTCGGCGAATGACCTCGGTCAAATGCGCATGGGTGCTCTCGCGGCCTCCGGAACGAAACCAAGCCCGGACTTCCGGCTCGGTCGGCAACAGCAGATCATCCGGATCACCGCCGATTTTCAAATAGAACTTGCCGTCGGGATAGCGTACCGGCGGCAGAAGATAGATGCCGTCCTCGGCCTCGTCCCATTTCCAGATCAGCGACGGAACCTTGCCCAGCACATCCAGGGCTGCTTCATCGATCTCGTAAAAAGCAACGGTTCGGGCATAGACGTTTAGGTGAAGACGTCGTGGCAACAGATTCTCGTTTATGGAAAATCCGCCGGCAGCAACGAGCACCTTGTCGCCCAGATAGCTGTTGCCTTCGGCCGTCGTTACCGTCACGGCATCGCCCGCCTGTCGGATGGAGGAAACCGTTTCAGGGATGATTGCGGCCCCCTGTCGTTCCGCAAGCAGAGCCTGGGCTTTGACCAGACGGCGCGGGTTCACGTAACCCGCATTTTGCGGCTCCCAAACGCCCTCGCTGCCGGGAGGAAAGGAAAAAAACGGAAAACGGTCGCCGAGATCGGCATCGCCGGCTATTTCGGTTGCAACACCGAGTTTTCCTGCCGCATCGATGACCCTGGCAACATAGGATGGACCGCCGGCGCGGGCGGGGCCAACAATCAAGCAGCCGCATTCGGAATAGAAGTCGGTCCCGCTCTCTTCGGCGATTTCGCCGTACCGGGCAATGGAACGGTTGGCGAGGCGTGCCCAGACCGGATCGGAATCGATCGTCCTGGTAATACGCGCCTCGTCGTAGTGGCTGGCGAAGACGCCCTCATGGCGCCCATAGTCCGCCGGCTCACCCGGGCCGATCAGCGCGACGCCATCGGTCCATTTCGAAAGGTAACGAGCTGCCGCAGCGCCCATCATGCCTTTCCCGATAACAATATACTTAAACCGCCCCGACATGTTCTGCCCTTTCGATTCCTTCAGCTGAAATGCCTGTTCCCAAAGGCACTTCTAGCCGTTTCCGGAATCAAAATACCAGAGGTGTCGTCGTCCGGATGAGGTTCGACGCGAAATCAAATTCCGCAGTGTCGGCTATCTGCGGCTGTCTGACCGGCTGCTTGGTGGCATCGATGACCGCGAGCACTTTATCGCAGTAGCGCTTGGAGACGGGGTTCATGCGTTTGGCGGCATGACCTGCATTGTATTTCAGGATCGTCCCGCAGACCTTGCCGCCGCCGCGCTCATGCGCTCCGGAAAGATATTTCATTCCATAGCGGATGTTCGTCTCGGGATCGTAAAGACCATAATTCGGTCCTTTGTAGCCCATCAACCTCGCCGTTGCGGGCTTGATCTGCATGAGGCCGATCTCGCCGGCCTTGCCCTTTACGGTCGGGCGGAAATTGCTTTCGATCTGGACCACCGCATTGGCCAATTCGACTGGAACACCGTACTCGGTTGCATATTTCTCGATGATTTTCGAGTAATGAAGCTGCCGAATGAGACGCTTTGCGACGTCGGTAGGCGCGGCAAAGCCCGTCTCGCGTGTTTCCCAGGGAATGATGAGCGGTTTGGTGTAGACGGTAGCCTTCTCGGCGTCTTCAGCGCGCACGAATTCGGATCCCGCGACGACCATGGCAAGGCCCGCCGCGGCTATAACAGCCAGTTTTTTCATTCCGTTAGTTTCTCTCCGGACTAATAGGCTCGCCGGCGTCAATACGCAGACACCCCCTCACCGCGTCGCCGGATAGACGGCGCGGCGCTTCACGATGACCTATCGTTTATCTCTGCAACCCCCGTCCAACATGGTGGCTGCGTTAGCCCGTCCTTTAGAAAGACCTAATGAGGAAATGATGTGGCGGCGCAATATTTTTGCTTAAACCGGTCATTTGAGATCCAATCATCACCCCTGCGGGCGACGATATTTCGGCAATGACGTCAGCAGCCGATGCAAGGTATCGATCGTTGAAAAATCAGCAATACCATCAACGAGCTGGGGTCTGAAATGTCGTTGGAACGCTTCCACGACGCCTTTCGTCCGATCACAAAAGTGTCCTGTAATTTCAATAGCATATCCATATAGGGAGAGCATGGATTGGAGAGCTTCGACCGGTTGACCGCTCTCTCCATGCTGAAAGAAACGCCCGCCGCTGATTTGCGTCGGATCGATCCAGTGACCCACTCCGTCAATATGCAATTTTTCCCAGGGAAAATTTTCCCCCGGATCGACCTTGCGGATCGGGGCTACGTCCGAGTGACCGAGCACCCTTTCGGGCGGAATGCTCCACCTTTCGCCACAATTGAGACACAAATCGGCGACCGATTTGATTTGTGCGGCCGGAAAGTCCGGAAGCCCGCCCGGATGTCCGGGATTGGCGATCTCTATTCCGATTGAACAGGAGTTGATGTCGCTTTCGCCCGCCCAGGAGCTCTTGCCGGCGTGCCAGGCACGCCGCCCTTCCGCTACGAGCTGGACGATCCGCCCGTCCTCATGGACGAAATAATGGCTGGAAACCTGGCTCTCGTCGCTGCAGAGCCAGGAAAGCGCCTGATCGGCGCCGGGCATTCCCGTGTAATGCAGGACGATCATATCGGGCTTGCGCCCGTTTGAGCGCTCGCCGTGATTGGGAGAAGGTTCCACCGAAGCGCCGGGATAATCGGCGACAAAAACCGTCATGCAGCGCGGCGCTCTTTCGAAATCGCGGCGTAAGCGGCATTCAAGGCAGCCATGCGTTCGTTGGCCGCAGTATGGAGGGCGACAGGGACGCCGCGTGCAATAAGCCGATCGGGGTGATGTTCGGAAACCAGCAATCGGTACTGCTTGCGGATCTTCGAGAAATCGTCCTGCGGCGAAACGCCCAGCACAAGATAGGGATCCGCCCCATCGAGATGCACGTGACGCGCCATGATGCGGCGGAAATGCGCCTCGTTGATATGGAAAATATCGGCGATGCGTCCGAGGAAGACCAGTTCGTCCTCGTGCACGAGACCGTCCGCCTTGGCGATGTGGAAGAGGCCATCGACCACGTTTTCCAGCATCGGGCAGTTGTCGCCGGCTCCGGGACTGCAGAGACCCGCAAGCTTCAGCGCATAGGCTTCGTAACCGGCGACGTCCTGGCGCGCGAGGTTATAAAGGCGTGCTACGTTACGTGCCTCTTCATCGGGAAAATCGAAGATCTGCTGAAAAGCCTTCACCTCGGCTTCGCTCACGATCCCGTCGGCCTTTGCCATCTTGGCAGAGAGAGCAATGATCGCCACCGAGAAGGAAACCTGCCGGCGGGTTTCCGGATCGCCCTCAAAAACCGTCCGGACGGCCTCCAACATGCGGCCCAGCACACCGCCAGCCGCGTCGCCGATAGCGCCGAGGAGCCGTTCCCAGAGGGAGGAAATTTGGAGGCAGGCAAAATCAAATATCATTGCCCCAATGGACCAGATTATCCCAATGATTGCAAGGCAGCGGGCGGTCCATCTCAGATTAAACTATGTTCATGTTTTCCGAACAATCACCGCCGTTCACGGCCGCTTTACCCGGTCCGCGAAGCCACCGGCGGCGTCGAGAGACCGTGATCGTAAGGGTGGTTTTCGGAGATCTTCATCGGGCAACAGCCTGTGTCGCGCCGGTCCAGATGTTGCCGACTTTCGCTAAGTTTCGCTTTTCCACAGCCGTGCCGACGCGGTAATCGGAGTTGAAACGATTATATCGCGGCTTGCCGTCCCCTTCCCGGTCTATTCGGACGAAAGGCCGGATTTTCTTGAGAAATTCACTTTACAGGTGGCCATCTCTGTCGCATCCATTCGGGCGGTTTTGAACTGTACGCGACTGTACGCGTCAAGGAGGATCGATGGCCAAACAGAAAGTAGCGATGCTGACCGCCGGAGGCCTTGCGCCCTGCCTTTCGTCCGCCGTGGGCGGACTGATCGAGCGTTACAACGACATCGCGCCAGAGATCGAGATGGTCGCCTACCGCTCGGGATACCAGGGCGTACTCCTGGGCGACCGCATCGGCATCACGGCCGACATGCGGGAGAAGGCCCATCTGTTGCATCGCTACGGCGGTTCACCGATCGGCAACAGCCGCGTCAAGCTGACAAACGCTGCAGATTGCGTGAAACGCGGCCTGGTCAAGGAAGGCGAAAATCCGCTCCGGATCGCCGCCGAGCGCCTCGCCTCAGACGGCATCACCATCCTGCACACCATCGGCGGGGACGACACCAACACCACGGCAGCAGACCTCGCAGCCTATCTCGGTGCCAACGGCTATAACCTGACCGTGGTCGGGTTGCCGAAGACTGTCGACAATGATGTCGTACCGATCCGTCAATCGCTCGGTGCTTGGACGGCGGCGGAGGTCGGGGCACATTTCTTCGACCACGTTTCGAACGAACAGAGTGCTGCTCCTCGCACACTTGTGATCCACGAAGTGATGGGCCGTCATTGCGGCTGGCTTACCGCTGCCACCGCCCGCTCCTATATCCAGAAGACCAGAGACAATGAATATGTCGAAGGCCTGATGATGAACTCGGAATTGAAGAACATCGACGGCATCTATCTTCCCGAAATGGCCTTCGACATCGACAAGGAAGCTGGTAGATTGAAGGACGTGATGGACAAACGCGGCTTCGTGACCCTTTTCGTTTCGGAAGGAGCCTGTTTGGACGCGATCGTTGCCGAGCGGGAAGCCGCCGGCGAGACGGTCAAGCGTGACGCCTTCGGTCATGTGAAGATCGACACGATCAATGTCGGCAACTGGTTTCAGAAGCAATTCGCCGCCCTTCTCGGAGCCGATCGCTCCATGGTGCAGAAATCCGGTTATTTCGCCCGTTCAGCACCTGCCAATGCCGCTGATTTGATGCTGATCAAAGGCATGGTTGATCTGGCGGTAGAAAGTGCCCTGAACAAGGTTTCAGGCGTGACCGGCCATGACGAAGACCAGAACGGAAAACTGCGGACGATCGAATTTCCGAGAATCAAGGGTGGAAAACATTTCGATCTGACGGCAAAATGGTTCGGCGAAGTGATGGACCACATCGGCCAGCCCTTCGAAGCTGCTTGATACACGACGAGTGACGAGCGTCATCGAGGCGTTCGGGAGGAAATGCAATGACGGCTGATATCTGGCTCGCTTTTGCCGCGACCGCGATCTTTTTCGTCCTCCTCCCAAGCCCTCTTGCTTGCCTTACTGCCAGCTTCTCGCTCCAGCGCGGCCGTCGCACCGCGGTCGCCACCCTGCCCGGCCTGGCGCTTGGGCTCACAACGGCATTGATGCTGGCAAGTGTACCGATTGCACTTGTGGCTCTTTATGCCCCCCGGCTGATGGAGACGATTTCCTGGGCCGGCCTTGGCTATCTGATGATCTACATATTGTGGTCCTATCAGGACCCGAAAATCGCCGGCCCCATAGCCGACAACGACAATCTGCCGGAATGCCGTCATGCGCGGATTTTCGGCTGCCTCTTCAGTCAATCTGCGTTCAGTCTTCGTTATGCACTCGTGCTCGCCGCCATCCTTGCGCAGTTCGTCGACCTCAAAACTCCAGTTCTGCTTCAGCTTCTCGAAATGCAGGCGATTTTTGTCGTCTGCATGATGATTGGAGGCACCATCCACGTGCTGTTGCCCCGCCGCGTTCTCGGCCGTAAACGCAACGCCGCAAACATCAACCAAGCCTCGCGCAAGCCCCAGACGCGATTCATATCGCGACGTGCGGTCACGGCCGGTTATCGCCGGATCGCCGCGTAGGTCTGACTGTCTTGCCGGACGCTGCCCAATAGGTTAATTAAACCACCCATTCGATAGCGGTTCGGCGGGCTGGGGTAACCATATTCATGAAAGCAACCCAATGGCGATAATCAGATTTCTCGGCCGTGGAACGGCTGTGGCCTGCGCCATGTCTTCGGTTCTCGCTTCGTGTTCAAGCGTTGAGCGTGAGCCCAAAATCGCTGCGACTCAGACGCAAACGCCGACGAATACCGCGGTAGCGGGCTCAGTTCAGACAGCATCCGTAGACGGACAGTTGACTGTCCAGTACAGATCGGATCTGCCGGTCAGTCAGCAGACGCAGACGGCGGCGGCCCAGCTTCCAGGCTCTCCGGGCGCGCAGCCGACCGTCGCCCTCGCAAAAACGTCGAGACTTCCGGTTCCTGTTCCGACAGCCGCCGAAGCTGCCTCGGTCCAGACTGTAGCGATGGCATCTGCAACCATGGCGCCGTTCGTTGCCCTGGTACCCACCCAGAGCGCCGTAGCGACGGCAACCCCCGCCAAGACCACCTCGACCCTTGTCGCAGCGGCGGCGCCGGCGGCGTCAACCGTTCCCGCAACCTCGACGATTCTCGCATCCTCCAAGGGCGGACGTCTGGCCGTCCCGGCCATCGCCCCCGCCGTTTCGGAAGGCAAGATCCAGCCGGCCGCGGCCCAGGCGATTGCATTGGACGAGCCGGAGCTGACACCCGACATGGTGGCGCTGCAGTCCGTCGTACCCACACCGCGCCCGCAACGCCCAGACACGTCGACGCTTGCCTATGCCGCTCAGCCGAGGGCCGTCGCCGCACTTTCCGCGATGGAATTCCCGCCGGCCCCCGGCGATCCGCTGCCGACCACCGCTTCAGCGGCACCTGCGGATTTGAGCAAGCTCATCAAGCGTTATGCAGGACTTTACGGCGTGCCGGAATCGCTGGTGCATCGTGTCGTGCATCGTGAAAGCAGATACGATCCCAAGGCCTACCATAAGAACGGCTACTGGGGTCTCATGCAGATCAAGTATTCGACCGCCAAGTCCATGGGCTACGAAGGACCTGCCGCAGGCCTGCTCGACGCCGAGACGAACCTCAAATACGCGATCAAATATCTGCGTGGCGCCTGGCTTGTCGCCGACAACAAGAACGACAGCGCCATCAAGCTTTATGCGCGCGGCTATTACTATGATGCCAAGCGCAAGGACATGCTGCACGTTCTCGAGAAGTAGCGACAGCAGTTGACGGCGCCTTAAGGCGCTGTCGCCTTCACGACCTCAGCGACAAGCATCGACGGATCATAGCGCTCCGGCGTCAGGCCAAGCCGCACGACCACGAGGTCGAGCGACGGAATGACGATGATGTTCTGTCCATCATGGCCGTCCAGGATGAATGTGTCGGCGGGTAGACCCTTGCTCGCGCCCGGTAGCCAGGTCTGCATTCTGGAATAGCGGCCATTCGAGGTCCGGTTCGGCTGGCGCATGGCCTCGACGAAGCCTTCCGGCAGGATCCGGTTGCCGTTCCAGACACCGTCGCGCGCCAGCAGCAGTCCCATTCGCCCCCAGTCCCGCGCGGTTGCGTACATGTAGGAACTGCCGACGAAAGTACCGGCCGCATCGACCTCCAATACCGCACTCGCCATTCCCAACGGTTCGAACAGTGCCTTTCGCGGATAGGCAAGCGCCGCCTTGTCTTCCAATCGGCTCATCCATATCCGGGAGAGCAAAACGCCTGTGCCGGAGGAATAGTTGAAGCGAATACCCGGATCGGCCTCAAGCGGCTGATCGGCGGCAAAGTTTGCCATATCTCTTTCGAGATAGAGCATGCGAGTGACATCCGCGACCGTGCCGTAGTTCTCATTGAAGGCAAGACCGCTCTCCATCGCCAGAAGATCGGCGAGGCTGATATCGGTGCGCTGATCGTTCTGCCATTGTCGGAAGAGGGCTTTATCACCCGCCGACAGCCGACCGTCCCGAATCATCGTGCCGATGACCGCAGCAGTCACCGTCTTGGTCATCGACCAGCCCAGAAGCGGCATGTCTTTCGAGAACCCGGCAGCATAGGCCTCTCCCGCGATGCGCCCGCCCTTCACGACGACCACAGCCCGCATGCCGGATCCAATGAGATCACCGCGTGAAAGAAGCGCCGCAACTGCCGGATGGGATTCGGCTTTTCCGCCCTCTGGCCAAAGCGCAGTCTCGTCGACGGGCGTCTGCGCATTCGATGCCGTTTCCACTCCGGGCAATGTTTCATCATTGGGAGTGACGGTGCAACCCAGGCCATCGCGATGGACGGCGTCGTTGCCGGCGAAGACCCCGAACAGCGCCGCATGGACGCGTTTTCCGGTCCGATCGACGGAAACGTGCATCAGCTTGAGAAGTGGGTGACCCGGCGCCTGAACGTCGACCGCGAGTACTTCCTCCGCGTCCCGCCCGGCAATGAAGACATTCGAACAGACGATCTTGGCTGCATAGCCACTACCAACCCTCAGCAGCTCCGGTGGAATAAGATAGAGCCAAGCCGCGACGCCGATAAGGCCAACCAAGACGGCACCAGTACAGACCTTCACAATCCGGCTCAACAATCGCATGGCTCCTTCGCTGCCGCACGCATGCAATCAGGATTCTCGCCTCCAAGGAAGCAGTTTCGGTGGCGCAGGTCGCGTTCTGGAATTCAGCACAGGCTGCGTCATCAATCTGTTGCACGAGCGGGCTAAACGCCCTGCAACTCTGGACTAGGCAGGACTCGATTATGGCGGATATTGCTCAGGAAGCCGGTTTTCGGAAAAATAAGAAGCTCAAGGATGCGCTTCTGCAGCATAAAGCACTTTCGCGACAGGGTTTTTCGGAGAGGCTTTTCGGGCTGCTGTTTTCCGGTCTCGTTTATCCGCAGATCTGGGAGGATCCGGACGTCGACATGACGGCGATGGAGCTGACCGAAGGGCACTCGATCGTCACGATCGGTTCGGGCGGCTGCAATATGCTCGCCTATCTATCCCGCGCGCCTAAAAAGATCGACGTGGTCGATCTCAATCCGCATCACGTCGCTTTGAACCGCCTGAAGCTGGCGGCTTTCCGGCATTTGCCGGGTCACGGAGACGTCGTACGCCACTTCGGCATGGACGGCGTTCGATCGAACAGCAAGAGCTACGACAAATTCGTCGCGCCGCACCTCGATACCGCCACACGCACCTATTGGGAAAAGCGGTCCCTGTTGGGTCGCCGCCGCATCGGCGTCTTCGACCGTAACATCTACAGGACGGGACTGCTCGGCCGTTTCATCGGTGCCGGCCATCTGATCGCCCGGATGCATGGAACCGACCTTACCGAGATGGCGAACGCCCGCTCCTTGCGCGAGCAGCGGCAATTCTTCGACGAGAAGATCGCCCCCCTCTTCGAGAAACCCGTGATCCGCTGGATCACCAGCCGCAAGAGTTCGCTTTTCGGCCTCGGTATCCCGCCACAACAATATGACGAGCTTGCGAGTCTCGCCGCCGACGGATCCATTGCGCCGGTGCTGCGCCAGCGGCTTGAAAAGCTCGCCTGCCATTTCCCGCTGCGCGACAACTACTTTGCCTGGCAAGCTTTCGTACGCCGTTATCCAAAGACAGAGGAAGGCACGCTGCCGACTTATCTGAAGGCGGAAAATTTCCAGATGATCCGCAACAATGCCGATCGCGTCACCGTCCATCACGCAAGCTTCACCGAGCTTCTGGTCCGGAAGGCTGCGATGTCCGTTGACCGCTACGTCCTCCTCGACGCGCAGGACTGGATGACGGATCAGCAGCTCAACGACCTCTGGACGGAAATTACCCGCACGGCGGCTCCCGGAGCCCGCGTAATCTTCCGCACGGCCGCCGAAAAGACCGTCCTCCATGGTCGCCTGACCTCAGCACTGCTCGACCAGTGGACCTATCTCGAAGATCGGTCCGCCGAACTGAACCTCCAGGATCGATCCGCGATCTATGGCGGCTTCCATATTTACGTGAAAAAAGCCTGATGGCGCGCCAGATGACAGGCACGTCCCTCCCCGGCGAGCATGCAGAACGCATGGATCGGATGTACCGCTACCAGCGTCACATCTATGACGCCACGCGCAAATATTACCTCTTCGGCCGTGATCGGGCGGTCGAGGGACTGCATGTGCCGCCGGGCGCGACATTGCTGGAAGTCGGATGCGGCACGGGCCGCAATCTATTGCTCGCCCACCGGCACTACCCTACTGCCAAGCTCTATGGCCTGGATATCTCCGCCGAAATGCTCGAAAGCGCCCGGGCGAATTTTCGCGGCAGGCCGACAGCACCGAATTTCCAGGTAGCGGATGCCACGAATTTCAAGGCGGAGGAATTCGGCACGACGGGCTTTGACCGCATCCTGATCTCCTATGCGCTCTCGATGATCCCGAATTGGGAAGGGGCACTCGATGCCGCGCTTGCCGCGCTCGCCCCGAACGGCTCGCTGCATATCGTCGATTTCGGCCAGCAGGAACGCTTGCCCGGCTGGTTCGGACGGCTGCTGAAGGCGTGGCTGACGCGCTTCCACGTAACCCCCCGGGCAAACTTGCATGACGTTCTGGAAAGCAAGCTCGCCGCGGCAAACGCCGACATGATCTTCGAAGAGATCGGCCGGGGCTATGCCTGGCACGCGGTGATCCGCCGCCGCGGCTGACTAGGCGATCGCTGCGCATACGGCGGGCGCCCCTCTTGCCATAACCGATTTTTTACGACGTTATGATGAACATGGCGTTCGCGCTTCCTCGTTGCGGAATCATGGGGCGAGAGGCTTTGGTCTGCATCAACACGGAACTTTCATGCCTCGGCTCCTTTTGACGCTTCTTGCGACAGTCATACTCGCGGCCGCCGGCTGCACTTCGACCGATTACGATCTGGTTGAGACCTCATCGGTCAAGCAGGTGAGGTTCAAGGACAACGATCCGCAGGACTTTGGCAGATATCATCCCGGACGCCACGAAATCCACGGCATCGACCTTTCCAAGTGGAACGACGGCGATATCGATTGGGCGCAGGTGAAAAGGTCCGGAGTCGCATTCGCCTTCATCAAGGCGACCGAAGGCAAGGATCGGGTAGACGGTGCATTCGAACGGCATTGGCGCAACGCCGCCGCCATCGGCATCCCACACGCGCCTTACCACTTCTATTATTTCTGCTCGACGCCCGAGGAGCAGGCGGATTGGTTCATCGCCAATGTGCCGAGGCAGTCGACAAAACTGCCGCCGGTGCTCGACGTGGAATGGAACCACGCCTCTCCCACCTGCAAGCTGAAGCCCGACCCTGCCACCGTGCGCGACGTGATGAAACGCTTCATGGACCGTATCGAACGCCATTACGGCAAGCGACCGATCATCTACACCTCCGTCGACTTCCACCGGGACAACCTGGTGGGAGCCTTCAACGACTATCATTTTTGGGTGCGGTCGGTGGCGGCCCATCCCGGCGAAATTTATGCCGGTCGCCGCTGGGCCTTCTGGCAATACACATCGACAGGCATCGTGCCGGGGATCAAAGGTCAGACGGACATTAACGTCTTTTCCGGCACCTCGAAGAGCTGGAACAGCTGGGTCGCATCCGCCGGCAAGTAAACCTCAGCCTCCCGCAATTCGGCGTCTGGCAATATGTGAGCAGTTGCGGTAGAACCTGCGCGACGTCGCTGCCGCCCATTTTTTCGTCAAGAATTTCGTCCACATGCGGCGGTGCTTATTCATATTGGGAACGCCGAATGTCCGCTGTCTTTGTCCGCCGCCTCTCCCTCGCATCCGTTGTCGCCGGCTGCCTTGCCTCCACCGCTCTTGCTCAGACACCGGCCCCAACCTGCGGAGGTGATCTTTCCACCTTCCTTCAGGGCGTAAAGGCTGAGGCGATCGCAAAGGGTATTCCCGCCGATGCCGCCGATCAGGCTCTTGCCGGCGCGCAGATCGACCAGAAAGTACTCTCCCGCGACCGCGCCCAGGGTGTCTTCCGCCAGACCTTCCTCGATTTTTCCCAACGCACGGTCAGCCAGGCGCGGCTCGATATCGGCCGCCAGAAGCTGAAGCAATATGCCGATGTCTTCGCTCGCGCCGAGCAGGAATTCGGCGTGGCTCCGGGCGTCATCACCGCCTTCTGGGCTATGGAGACGGATTTCGGTGCAGTCCAGGGCGATTTCAATACCCGCAACGCTCTTGTGACGCTCGCGCACGATTGCCGGCGCCCCGAACTCTTCCGCCCGCAGCTTATCTCGCTGATCGAGATGGTGCAGCACGGAGACCTCGATCCGGCGACCAATACCGGCGCCTGGGCAGGCGAGATCGGCCAGGTGCAGATGCTGCCTGAGGACATCATCGCGTTTGGCGTCGATGGCGATGGCGATGGCCATGTCAACGTGAAGAACAGCGCCGCCGATGCAATCCTGACCGCTGCCAAGTTCATCCAGAGCCTCGGTTTCAAGGCCGGTCAGCCCTGGGTCCAGGAAGTAACGCTGCCTGAGAACCTGCCTTGGGGGAAATCGGGGCTCGGCAACGAGATCGCAGCCGGCGAATGGTTCAAGGCGGGCGTCACCCCGCGTGACGGCAACACGGGCTTTGGCGATCTGCCGGCAGCTCTTGTTCTGCCGCAGGGCCGAAAGGGACCAGCTTTCCTCACCTATCCCAATTTCCGCATTTACCTCGAGTGGAATCAATCCTTTATCTACACGACCTCGGCCGCCTACTTCGCCACCCGTCTGTCCGGCGCTCCACCCTATCTCAAGGGAACGCCTGAGCCCGGCCTCGACGATTCCGGCATGAAGGCGCTGCAGGCCAAGCTGCAATCGCTTGGTCACGACGTCGGAAAGGTCGATGGCATCCTGGGGTCCGGCACGCGCATGGCAGTCCAGAAGGAACAGGCCCGCCTGGGGCTGCCGGCGGATGGTTGGCCGACCATGGGGCTGCTTTCGGCGCTCTGAGCCCAAAGTTCCGCCGCGCAAGATTCGGGTGGCGATCTGGTCGTCTAGGCTATATTCCTCGTTTTCCACGCGAAGGAAAATTTCATGACGACCGCAACCGTTTCGAGACCCAGCGCAACTGTTTGGGCGCTTCTTCTGTTGTTGGGCCTGATCTGGGGCGGTTCGTTCTTCTTCGCACGCATCGCAGTGCTGGAAGTGCCTCCCTTCACTCTGGTCTTCTTGCGCCTCTTTCTGGCCGCGCTCGCACTCCACATCTATCTCCACGGTCGCTTTGGCCTCTACCAGTCCTTAGCGGCCCACTGGCGCTCCTTCGCCGTCATGGGTTTCGTCAACAATGCCCTGCCCCACACGCTGATCTTTTTCGGCCAGACGGAGATCGGCGCGGGTCTCGCCTCGATCCTCAATGCAACGACGCCGATCTGGACGGTCCTGATTGCCAATCGTTGGACGGCGGACGAAAAACTGACCGCGGGAAAAATTGCGGGCTGCCTCGCCGGCCTCGCAGGGACGGCTGTTTTGATCGGACCGAGCATTACGACGGCAGCATCCGCTCCGCTCTGGGCTCTGGTCCTGCCGGTGGTCGCCGCAATGTCCTATGGTGTAGCCGGAACCTACGGTAAGCGTTTCCGCAGCCTTCCTGCTCCGGTTTCCGCCACCGGCCAACTGACTGCCTCGACGCTGATGATGCTGCCTGTTTGCGCGCTCGTCGACCAGCCCTGGACGCTACCTGCGCCTTCCATGCAAGCTGTTGCGGCAATCCTTGCACTGGCACTGATCTCGACGGCATTTGCCTACATGCTTTTCTTCCGGATTCTGGCTACTGCCGGCGCCACCAATGCATCGCTGGTGACGCTCATCGTCCCTCCGAGCGCAATTCTGCTCGGCGCCATGTTTCTGGGAGAGCGATTGGAGGCGCCGGATATTGCGGGCATGCTCCTGATCGGTTTCGGCCTCGTCCTGCTCGACGGACGGCCTCTTCGCTACTGCAGCAAATGGCTTCGAAAAGTGTCAAAAAGAAGCGAAGCGCTCACGGAATATGACGGACAGTAACACTCATACACCACTTTTTAAGCCTGCGGCAATTAAGATTAACAAGAAATTTATATAGCAAATTCAAAAATTTACCGAATTCACATTTGTCGTTTGAGAGTTCGCCAACGGCGGTGCAGCATAGAATCTGCTTTCCAATCGACACAAAACCGACATAGACTTTAACGGTCAACGCAAGGAGGCAGACATGGGACGTACATACTCTCTGAATGTCCTGGTAGTCGGTGTAGCGTTCGTGTTCGTGGCATCTATGCTGTTTATTTGAACGCTACAGATTCCACTGCCCGGTCATAATTTTGCATCCATGACCGTTTGATATCAGCACTTCAATTGAACGCATGCTCCTCTCGTAGAAGCATGCGTTTTTCATTCAGGCCGCGACGGTGCGAGGACTGGCAATCTGCCGGCGGCCGAGACGCTCCAGCACGGCCGAAACGAGCGGCGCCCGGTTCATCGTATAGATGTGGAACTCATGGATGCCGCGGCGGCTCAGATCCTCCATCTGCTCTGCGGCAACGTCGGCGGCCACTTTGGCGCGGTCCTCCGGTTTCTCATCGAGCCCTTCGAAGCGGGCATCGAGAAAAGCCGGCACGGAGGCGCCGCAACGGCGGGCGAACCGCTTGAGCTGGGTGAGGTTCTGTATCGGCATGATGCCTGGCACCACGGGAATGGTAACGCCTGCCGCCTGCACCTTGTCGAGATATCGTTCGAAAATATCGTTGTCGAAGAAGAACTGGCTGAGGGCCCGCGAAGCGCCTGCCTCCGCCTTGGCTTTCAACGCCTCGATATCCGCGCCAAGATCAACGCTCTCGGGGTGCTTTTCCGGATAAGCCGACACGGACACATCGAAGTCCCCATATTCCATCAGGGCCTGCACCAGATCCGCCGTCTGCGCATATCCCTCGGGATGGGGAAGATACTCGGTTCCGATGCCGGTGGCCGGATCGCCCCGAAGAGCAACGATGCGACGGACCCCGGCGGCGCGATATGCCTCGACGACCGAGCGCGTTTCCTCGCGCGAAGCATCCACGCAGGTCAGATGCGCCGCTGTCGAAAGCCTCGCCTCACCGATCATCCGTGTTACGGCGGCAAGCGTCGGCTCCTTGGTCGAGCCGCCTGCGCCATAGGTCATGGACACGAATTCCGGCGCCCAGCCCGCAAGCTGCTCGACGGCCTCCCAGAGCTGGGCTTCCATCTCGTCCGATTTCGGCGGAAAGAATTCGAAAGAAACGCTGAAGGGTTCGCGATTGGCAGTCATGGTCAGCTCCCTTATGAGGCGTTTTGGGTTTCGGCGGATGCGTGGGAGGAAATCAGCAGCCTGCGGTCTCGTGCAAGCCAGACTGTCGCCGTAAGCGCGCCCTCCTTGCCGGAGCCGAGATCGATCGCCTCCTCGACCTCAAGCCCCACCTTGTCCAGCCACTCGGCCATGACCTGGTGGGAAAAACCGAGCCGGATATGCGCATGATCCTCGCGCAGATAGTCAAGCTTGTGAGGTGCCAGATCGACGATGATGATCCGGCCGCCGGGACGCAGCACCCGGGCAGCCTCCGCGATGGCCAGTTCTGGTTGATCGAGGAAGTGCAGCACCTGATGGATCGTGATCAGATCGAAGTCCTGGCCTTCCAACGGCAGGTTCAGGATATCGCCGTGCCGAACGGAGGCTTTGACGATGCCGGCCTTGTCGAGATTGGAGCGCGCCACCGAGAGCATGTCACGGCTGGCATCGATACCGACAGCCCGGCGGTAAAAATTGGACAGGAGTTGCAATATCCAGCCTGTACCCGTTCCAAGATCGAGCAGCGCGTCGATCGGCGTCTTGCCGATCAGCTTCAATAGTGCCGCTTCGACCGCTGCATCACTCACATGCAACCGCCGCAGCTCATCCCACTCCGAGGCGTTGCGGCTGAAATAAGCCTGTGCTCGCTCTGCCCTCAGGCGCTTGACCGCCAGGAGCCGCTCACTGTCGCGCAGCAGGACGGGGTCTTCCTCGGAAGCGGCAGCCAGCAATGTACGGACCAGAACAGCAGCCTTGCCTTCCTGTCTCAGACGGAAATAGGCCCAGGCTCCCTCCTGATAACGGTCGATCAACGACTCTTCGGCCAGAAGCTTGAGATGGCGCGAGATGCGCGGCTGCGATTGCCCGAGGATATCCGTCAGGTCGGTGACCGTGAGGTCGCCTTCCGCCAGCAGCGCGAGCAGGCGGAAACGAGTAGGCTCACCCGCCGTTTTAAGCACATCCACCAATGTATCGAGCGCGAGACCCATGAAAGCCGCATCCCATCCAATCAAGATATAAAGATATGTTTATGTGATTTGGCCGCTCGACGCAAGCGAGAACTCATCTCATAGCCTCCGCTGTAAAAAGAAAGGCGGCCGACAGGCCGCCTTTTTCAGCGAGGCAGATCGGATGTCAGAATTCTTCCCATTCATTTGCGGCCTGCGCCACGGCCGCATTGCCGTGAGAGACCGACAGCCGCGCCTGCTGAGGGCGGGGTGATGTTTGCGCCACCGGCCGTGCTGCCTGCAATGGAGGGGCCGCGACGGCGCGACGCCCGCCGGCATTTTCGCCGAGCTGGAAATGGGACAGCAGATCGTTCAGCTTGTCGCTTTCCTGCGCCAGGCCCGCACCCGCCGCATTCATCTCTTCGACCATCGCTGCGTTCTGCTGCGTCGACTGATCCATGTGATTGACGGCCGTATTGACCTCGGCCAGGCCTACCGACTGCTCCTGCGCCGCAATCGCGATGGCGTCCATATGGGTCGTCACGCTCTGGACAAGCCGCTCGATCGCTCCCAGCCCCTCGCCCGTATCGCTGACCAATTTCACGCCTTCGCCGACGGCAACCGCGGAATTGGAGATCAGAGCCTTGATCTCCTTGGCAGCATTGGCCGACCGTTGCGCAAGCTCGCGGACTTCCTGTGCGACGACCGCAAAACCCTTGCCGGCCTCACCGGCACGCGCTGCCTCCACGCCCGCATTCAGCGCCAGGAGATTGGTTTGGAAGGCGATCTCGTCGATAACGCCGATGATCTGGCTGATCTGTTGTGACGACGTCTCGATCCGCTCCATGGCCAGGACAGCATTGCGCACCACCTGGCCGGATTGGTCGGCCCGAGTGCGGGCATCACGAACGACATCGCGGGCTTCGGCAGTGCGCTTGGAGGTGGCGATCACGTTGGAGGTGATCTCCTCCAGCGCCGCGGCGGTTTCCTCCAGCGAAGCTGCCTGCTGTTCGGTGCGCTTGGAAAGGTTGTCCGAGGCACTCGAAATCTCGCGCGACCCGCTGGTAACCGTCGAAACCGAACTGCCGACGCTGAGCAGTGCTTCGCGAAGCTGACGTACGGACGTGTTGAAGTCCTGACGCAGTGCCTCGAATTGCGAGGCGAAGGGTTCATGCACTTCACAGAGCATGTCGCCCGCCGCAAGCCGCCGCAGGCTGGCGGCAAGGGCACTGGTCGCCTGGTTGAGACGTCCTTCTGCTTCGGCTTCGGTGCTGCGCTGCATCTCGATACGCTCGGCCTCGGCGCGGCGGCGATTGGCTTCGGCTTCCGCCTCCAGCTCGCGGTTCCGGCTTGCCGCATCCCGGAAAATCTCGACCGAACGCGCCATCTCCCCGACCACGTCGCTGCGCTCGGCAAAAGGAATAACGGCGGCGATGTCGCCCTCGGCAAGATTGGCCATGCAATCGCCGATCTTGCGTATCGAGCCCGACAGGCCGCGGGTAATCATCACGCTGACGGTGATCGAAACCGCCATGAAGATGCCGAGAGCAAATAATGTCAGCTGAAGGGTTGAAGATGCATCGTTCCACTTTTGGGTAGCAAGACCGGCGATCTTGCCGGCATTTTCCTGAATGAGCCCGGCGACGAAGTCCCGTCGTTTCACCATGGCCCCAACCCAGGCTTCGAAATCGCCGGGTGCCGGGGTGTATGACTTGAGGGAATCCATTGCCTTTATCGTCTTGTCGATCAGCTGACCGTCCGCCCCCTGCAGGAAGGCATCGTATCTTTGCAGCAGATCGGCCGGCGTAAACTGGCGGAAGGCCTGCTCATAGATGCGGATCTGATGCTTGCCGTGTCCGAACTTGGCGAGCTCCTCGGCGTTCAGCGCACCATTGCGGGTGTATTGCTGGCCGATGCGATTGATAATCAAATAACCTTCATTCACCTGCATGAAGGCATGGTAGCCCTGCACGGCCCGTGAAAGTTCCTGGTTGTCGACGAGGTTGCCGACCCGACCCGCAAGCTCGAGACCGGAGGCCGATATGGGTTGAAGATATCGGAGCGACATCAGCGGATCGGCACTGCCGGCATCGATGGCGGAACGGTATTCGGGAAGCTTGGCCCACCGCTCATCCAGGGATGATTTGATCTTTGCAAGGCCGGTGTCATTTATTCCGAAAGCTACGGTCTTGCCGTAGATATCGACAAGCGCCCTGTATGCGCTGTCGGCCTTTGCCCTTATGTCCGCCCTCGTAGCTGCCGTAGCAGCACCCTCGACAGGCATGACCAGCATCAGTTCGCCGCCCGCGCGGGCGAGCTTTTCCAGCGCCAATGCGCGTTCCAGTTCCCGATAGCTTGAATAGGAACTCCAACTAACGAATGCTCCGAGACACACCACTGCCAGCAGCGGCACCAGAGCCAGAAGCGTCAGCGAAGCGCGAAAAGGCAGCCGCTCGATCAAACGCGACATGAGTCAACCCTCTACGATGGGCTGTCTTCATGACAGCATGACCGGCCCGGTGAACATGAGCCTCCCCCGTCGCGAGCCTGCACTGCCAATCTTTGCAATTGTCTTGATCGGCCGCCGCAAGAATCACCCCCAAATCTAGGGGTGATGGATTCAGCATTCCTTTACCGTCTCTGGAAAGTAGAAAGCCCCGGAGGTCCGGGGCTTTGCACAGAACTCACTGAAGATATCAGCGGGTCAAACGCTTGTAAGTCACACGCCTGGGGTTGACCGAATCCACCCCGAGCCGACGAATTTTGTCCTGCTCGTAATCCTCGAAATTGCCTTCGAACCACTCGACATGACTGTCACCCTCGAAAGCCAGGATATGGGTGGCCAGACGGTCGAGGAACATGCGGTCGTGGCTGATGATAACCGCGCAGCCGGCGAAGTTTTCGAGCGCGTCTTCGAGGGCTGCCAGCGTTTCCGTGTCGAGGTCGTTGGTCGGTTCGTCGAGCAGGAGAACGTTGCCGCCGGCCTTCAGCATCTTGGCGAGATGCACGCGGTTACGCTGGCCGCCCGACAGATTGCCGACCTTCTGCTGCTGGTCGCCGCCCTTGAAATTGAACGCGCCGCAATAGGCGCGCGAGTTCATGTCGTACTTGCCGAGCTTGATGATGTCGTTGCCGCCGGAGATTTCCTCCCAGACGGTCTTGTTGCCGTCGAGCGAGTCGCGGCTCTGGTCGACATAACCGAGATGTACGGTATCACCGATGCGGACATCGCCCTCATCCGGCTTTTCCTGGCCGGTGATCAGGCGGAAGAGTGTCGTCTTACCCGCACCGTTCGGGCCGATGACGCCGACGATGCCGCCGGGCGGCAGCTTGAAGGTCAGGCCTTCGAAGAGTACGCGATCGCCATAGGTCTTGGAGATGTTCTCAGCCTCGATGACGACCTGCCCGAGGCGTTCGCCGATCGGGATGATGATCTGCGCGTCGCCTGGACGGCGGTTCTCGGCAGCCGCGACCAGTTCGTCATAGGCACGGATACGCGCTTTCGACTTCGCCTGACGTGCCTTGGGGCTTGCGGCAATCCATTCCTGTTCGCGGGAGATGGCCTTCTGGCGGGAAGCCTCTTCGCGGCCTTCCTGCGCCATGCGCTTCGCCTTGGCCTGCAGGTAGGCCGTATAGTTGCCCTCATAGGGAATGCCGCGGCCGCGGTCGAGTTCGAGGATCCAGCCCGTGACGTTGTCGAGGAAGTAGCGGTCGTGGGTGATCATCAGCACGGAGCCCGGATATTCGCGCAGGTGCTTTTCCAGCCATGCGATCGTTTCTGCGTCGAGATGGTTGGTCGGTTCGTCGAGCAGCAACAGGTTCGGCTGGGAGAGCAACAGCTTGCAGAGCGCCACGCGGCGCTTTTCACCACCCGAGAGGTTGTCGACGGGGGCGTCGCCCGGCGGGCAGCGCAGCGCGTCCATGGCCATCTCGACCTGGCTTTCCAGATCCCAGAGGTTCTGGCTGTCGATGACGTCCTGCAGCTTGGCTCCCTCTTCCGCCGTTTCGTCGGAATAGTTCATCATCAGCTCATTGTAGCGGTCGAGAATCGCCTTCTTGTCGGCGACGCCTTCCATCACATTGCCCATGACGTCCTTGGAGGGATCGAGCTGCGGCTCCTGCGGCAGATAGCCGAGCGTCGCGCCCTCGGCGAGCCAGGCCTCGCCGGTATATTCCTTGTCGAGCCCTGCCATGATCTTCAGCACGGTGGATTTACCAGCGCCGTTCGGGCCGAGGATACCGATCTTGGCATCCGGATAGAAAGAAAGATGGATGTTTTCCAATACCTTCTTGTTGCCGTAGGCCTTGTTGAGGCCGGCCATGTGATAAATGAACTGACGTGCCATAGGATAAACTGCTCCGGGAGGGGATTTGGTTTTGCCGCTATGTAGTGCATCCGACCGAAGAGTGTGAAGCACTTTTCGGAAAAAACCGATGCACAAGCGGGAAAATCGCGCATAAAGCGGTGCAGGAGACGGGAGGATCGCATGTTCGACGAAACCAGACAGCTCGCAAGCCCCACCGGCGCGAGCCTCGCCTACCATCATCAGCCGGGCGCCGAACCGGTGACGGCAATCCTCCTCGTCTGCCACGGTCTTGCCGAGCACTCGAAGCGCTACAAGCCGTTCGCCGAAGCCATGGCCGACCACGGCTTCCATGTCTACGCGTTCGATCATCGTGGCCATGGAGAAACAGCGGCGCCGGATGCGCCGCTTGGACGTTTCGCAAGGCGCGACGGCGTTCGGCTCGTTTCTGAGGATGTCAAGGCCATGCGCGACATGGCCGCTAGAAATCACCCCGGTCTGCCGGTCTTGCTCTTTGGTCATTCCATGGGAGGCCTGATCGCACTCAACGCAGCGATCGATCATCCCGACAGTTATGATGCCGTCGCCGTCTGGAATTCAAACTTCAATCCCGGCATGGCCGGACGTGCAGCGCAGGTGATCCTTCTGGCGGAAAAAGCGCTCAAGGGCTCGGACGTGCCGAGCGGCCTTCTACCAAAGCTGACCTTCGACGCCTGGGGCCGCTCGATCCCCGGCCGTCGGACTACGTTTGACTGGCTGAGCCACGATCGCGAGATCGTCGATGCCTATATCGCCGATCCGCTTTGCGGTTTCGATGCCAGCGTCTCGCTCTGGCTCGACCTCTTCGAAATGACCTTTCGAGCTCCGAAACTGATCGGCAGGCTGCGAACGGATCTGCCGGTCCACCTGATCGGCGGCGCCGAGGATCCGGCGACCAACAATGGCCGCGAAATCCTCTGGCTCTCAGAGCATCTTAAGAAGAGCGGTCTTTTGAACGTCACGACGAAAATCTGGCCGGCCACCCGCCACGAGACGCTGAACGACACGGTCCGCGCTCGCGCTGCCGCCGAATTCGCCGCCTGGGCAAAAGCTGCTCTTCCCCTCCCGATGTTGGCCAAATCGGAATGAGTTCATGACATTTAATCAAGTGCTTCCGGTGCCTCCCCCCGCTATAGGAAGAGCATGAGTTCGCAGCCCACAAGCCTCGCCGGATCGATACCCGAGAGCCGCACCGTTCACGGCCTCGGTCTGATGCTCCTTGCAATGCTGATCGCGCCGCTCATCGACATCTTTTCCAAGCTTGCGACCGACACCGCCTCCCCGACCTTCATCACCGCAGCCCGTTTTGTTTTCCAGGCGCTCTTCATGCTGCCGATCGTTCTCTGGAATGGCTCCTGGCGCACGTTTTCCTGGCGGCTCAGTGGCTATCACGCCATCCGCGCCGGCCTGATCACTCTCGCCATGATCTGCTTCGTCGCAACCCTTGCCGTCATGGAGGTGGCCGATGCAGTCGCCATCTTCTTCGTCGAGCCGATCATCCTGACGGTGCTGTCCAGCATCTTCCTCAAGGAGATTATCGGCTGGCGCCGCTATACCGCCTGCACGATCGGCTTTCTCGGCGCCATGATCGTCATTCGCCCGAGCTTCGAGGAAATCGGCTTCGTCGCCGTGCTGCCGATCGTCACCGCTTTCTGCATAGCGATCTTCGCCCTCATGACCCGCGCCCTTTCGCATCGCGAGGACCCGTGGTCGATGCAGTTCCAGATGGCGCTGTGCGGGATCCCTATCTCTGCCGTCCTGCTACTTGTTGGCGGCCTCTCCGACACCGCCTTCCTCGCCCCATCATTGCCGGATTGGCTGACCGTCACCTGGCTTGTCGGTGTCGGTGCGTTTGCGGCCCTTTCCGGCATCCTGGCCGTCTATGCCTATCGGGCGGCCCCCGCTTCCGTCATCGCGCCGCTGCAATATTTCGAGATCGTCTCCGCCACCCTCTTCGGCTGGCTGGTCTTCGGCGATTTTCCCGACCCGATGAAATGGCTCGGCATTTCCATCATCATCGGCTCCGGCCTCTATATCATCTGGCGCGAGCGGCGGGTCGCGTCGACGAAACCCGTGACCCGCACCGCAAAGACAGCCGTGGCCCCATGACCGAGACGAAAAAGAAACCGCCGCTTGACGGTATACGCGTCATCGAACTGGCCCGGGTTCTCGCCGGTCCCTGGGCCGGTCAGATGCTGGCCGATATGGGCGCCGATGTCATCAAGGTCGAAAACCCAGACGGCGGAGACGATACGCGTGCCTGGGGACCACCCTTCGTCGAAGACGCCACAGGCGAGAACCTTTCTGCCGCCTATTATCACTCCACAAACCGTGGCAAGCGCTCGATTGCCGTCGACCTGAAGAGCGAGGAAGGGCAGGAAATCGTTCGCCGTCTCGCGGCGACGGCGGACGTGCTGATCGAGAATTTCAAGCTTGGCGGATTGACGAAATATGGGCTCGACTACGAAAGCCTCAGGAAAATCAATCCGAAGCTGATCTATTGCTCGATTACCGGTTTTGGCCAGGACGGCCCCTATGCGAACCTTGCGGGCTACGACTACATCGTCCAGGGCATGTCGGGCTTCATGTCGATCACTGGCGCCCCGGACGGCGAACCGATGAAGGCAGGTGTCGCGATTGCCGACATATTCACCGGCATCTATGCGGTCACAGCGATCCAGGCAGCGCTGATCCATGCCATGAAGAGCGGCGAGGGCCAGTTCATCGACATGGCGCTCCTCGATGTGCAGGCGGCCGTTCTTGCCAACCAGAACATGAACTATCTGATTTCCGGCAAGGCGCCGGTCCGGCTCGGCAACGCGCATCCCAACATTTCGCCTTACGAGGTCGTGCCGACGCAGGATGGCCATCTCATCCTCGCCATTGGAAACGACGGCCAGTTCCGTCGCCTCTGCCGCATCCTGGACATGGAGCAGATGGCCGACGACGAGCGCTTCTCCACTAATAAGGCCCGCGTCGCCAACCGCGACGAGGTCCGGCGGTTGGTTTTGGCCCAGACAGCCAAATGGAAGAAGGCGGATCTGCTGGCTGCCTGCGGCGAGAATGGCGTACCCGCAGGCCCGATCAATTCGATCGAAGAAATGTTCGAGGATCCACAGATCAAGGCTCGCGGGCTTCGAATCGACCTCGAGGCCGCCGACGGCACAATCATTCCGGGCGTCCGCAGCCCGGTTGTGCTATCTGAGACGCCGCTCGCCTATCATCGTCCAAGCCCGGCACTTGGGGAGCATACGACCGAGGTGATCGGCGAACTGGAAGAAATGGAAAACAGGGGGAAGCAGAAATGAAGACCGGCGGTCAGCTCATCGTCGAGGCGCTCAAGGCGAACGGTGTCGAGCGCATCTCCTGCGTTCCGGGCGAAAGCTATCTGGCCGTGCTCGACGCGCTTTACCAGAGCGGCATTGAGGTGCTCGTCTGCCGCCAGGAAGGCGGCGCAGCGATGATGGCCGACACATGGGGTCGCCTCACGGGCGAGCCTGGCATCTGCATGGTGACGCGCGGTCCCGGCGCGACCAATGCCTCTGCCGGCCTGCACATCGCCCGGCAGGATTCGGTCCCCATGATCCTCTTCATCGGCCAGGTCCAGCGCGAAGCGCGCGAGCGCGAGGCCTTTCAGGAAGTCGAGTACCGCCGGGCTTTCACCGAGTTCGCCAAGTGGGTCGGCGAAATCGACGATGCCCGTCGGATACCGGAATTCGTGACCCGCGCCTTTGCGGTCGCCACCTCCGGTCGCCCCGGCCCGGTCGTGCTGACGCTGCCCGAGGACATGCTGGTCGAGGAAGTCGTGGCGCCTGAAGCCCAAGCCTACATGCCGGTCGAAAGCCATCCCGGCAAAAGCCAGATCGCTGCATTCGAAACCATGCTGAAGAATGCTCAGCGTCCGATGTTCATCCTCGGCGGCACCCGCTGGAGCGAAGAGGCGGTTGCCGATTTCCAGGCTTTCGCCAGCCGTTTCAAAATCCCCGTCGGCTGCTCCTTCCGCCGGCAGATGCTCTTCGATCACATGCATCCCTCCTATGCAGGAGACGTCGGCATCGGCATCAATCCAGCACTCGCAAAGGAAATCCGGGAATCGGACCTGCTGGTGCTGCTCGGCAGCCGCATGTCGGAGATGCCCTCCTCCAGCTACACACTGATCGACATACCCTACCCGAAGCAGAAGCTCGTCCATGTCTTCCCCGATCCGGAAGAGCTGGGCCGCATGTACCGGCCGGATCTGGCGATCTGCGCCGCGCCGGCTGAATTCGTCGCCGCATTGAAGGACCTCGAGCCGCCGGCCCTGCCGCTCTGGGCGGAACGAAAGTCGGCAATGCACGATGCTTATCTCAAGTGGTCGACGCCGCCGGAAGCAGGGCCCGGCCCGGTCAAGATGGGTCCGATCATGCAGTGGATCGAGGAGAACGTCCCGGACGACGCGATCTTCACCAATGGCGCCGGCAACTACGCCACCTGGCTGCACCGCTTCCACCGCTTCCGGAAATACAACACCCAGTCCGCCCCTACTTCCGGCTCCATGGGTTACGGCCTGCCGGCGGCGGTGGCGGCAAAGCAGCTCTTTCCGGAGCGCGAGGTGGTTTGCTTCGCCGGCGACGGCTGCTTCATGATGCACGGGCAGGAATTCATCACCGCTGTCCGTTATGGACTGCCGATCATCACGGTACTGGTCAACAACGGCATCTATGGCACGATCCGCATGCATCAGGAGCGCGAATATCCGGGGCGCGTCAGCGCCACCGACCTCGTCAATCCGGATTTCGTTGCCTATGCCGAGGCCTTCGGCGGGCATGGCGAACTGGTGGAGAAGACGGAAGAGTTCGGGCCGGCCTATCTGCGTGCCCGTGCCAGCGGCAAGCCGGCAATTATCGAGGTGAAGCTTGATCCGGAAGCGATCACGCCGAGCAGAACGCTTACTCAGATCCGCCAAAGCTCATAATCCGAACCTGGCGAGCGCGGCGTCCTGGAACCGATCATCTGACCCGTCGTTGATCGGTCATGGCAAAGGATACGAAACGTAAGGCTATCGGCGGAATGACGGCCTTCGTCGTCGTCATCTTCCTGCTCGCAATCGCGCTGGCCGCCTTCTATTTCTTCGGCCTCACGCCCGGTGAAGCCTGAACCTTGAGGAAGGAAGCGGGACCGGCTCGCACCGATCCCGAGCAGTCTGCTTAGATCGCAGCCGTGACGATGAACTCGACCTTGTACTTCGGAGCAGCGAGCTTGGCTTCGCTGGTAGCGCGGGCCGGCGGATTGGCCGGATCGATCCAGGCTTCCCATACGGCATTCATTTCACCGAAGGTGGACATATCCGAGAGGTAGATGATCGTCTGCAGGATCTTCGACTTGTCGCTACCGGCAGCAGCGAGCAGGCGATCGACTTCTGCGAGCGCGTCCTTGCACTGATCGCTGACGCTTTCGCCTTCTCCCACCTGACCGGCGAGATAGACGGTGTTGCCGTGGATCACGGCGCCGCTCATGCGGGCGCCCGGCTCGATGCGCTTGATGCTCATGGAACTACTCCTGAATTCTGAGCTGGGGGAAGACCTCGCGCTCCAGGCACGAGGCCCGATGAAATCTCAGCCGCGAATATGCTGGCTCTTTTCGTAGATTGCGGTCGAACGGGCACCGGAACGGCAGAAACCGAGCATCGGGCGCGGGAATTCGTCAAGCGCGTCAACCATGGCATTGATGCCCTCCGCTTCGACGCCCATGCGACCGACCGGAATGTGGCGGATGTCGAGGCCAAGTTCCTTGGCGCGTGCCGCGATATCGGCAAAATGCGGCTGGCCCGGCTCTTCATCGTCGGGTCGATGGCAGACGATGGACTTGAAGCCCATCGCCTTGATCTGATCGAGCTCTTCGACGGTGATCTGACCGGTGACGGAATACTCGTCGTTGATCTGGCGGATATCCATGGCTGAGCCCTCCGTTTTCAATGTGGCGCAAGCATTACGACGGTGCCGCGGGGGCGTCAATCAGGGAACCGCCGCGCCTCAGCCAAAGCTGAAGCGCAATCCATACTCGATGCTCTCCCCGGGCTTCAGCAAGCCGAGCTCACCCTTTTCCGCGAGCTCGTAGCGGCTCACCCAACGATGCGAGACCGGTTCGATGCCAAGTACATGAGCCGGCTCCTTCTGGTTCCGCCAGATCTGTAGGTGCGGCAGCGTATCCGTCTTGAACTTGACCTTGAGAGTGAGGCCACCGATTGCGGCTATGGGACCAAGGGCAATCTCGGCCCACTGCTCACCATTCTCTTTCGCTGGCACACAGAAGACACCGCCAGGATCGGCACCGAACTTCCAGGGAAAACCTTCGCCCTCCAGCATCTTCCCGCTGAGGCGAACATGATCGTCGAACAGCCATGCCCCGACATTCATGTGATACATATGTACAGGCGCAAACGCCTTCGTGCCGCTATTTGTGATCTTGTCCGAAAGCGTCACCTCCCCCGTCGCGCCGTCGATCCTCCAGTGCCGTTCGAGCAGTGCAGGCTCGCCTGACGCCATCGTCACCCGCACCCGGGCACGGCATTCCGCATCGCCATCCTGAACGTCCCAGAAGAGTATCTCGGCAGGATGGGAAGAAAAGGAGCCGTGAAGCGGATATTTCCGCCCGTCGGCCGCACCCTCGATCGGCTCGGGGTGGCGGATATGGTCCGGCCCGCAGGTAAAAAGGAAGCCTTCCAGCGAATGGTCGATTCGCGGATCGCCGTCGTCGGGAATGGCACGGCCCGGCGACAGGTCGATGTCACCGATCAGGCAACCGCCGATATCGAGCACGGATGTCTCGTCGAGGAAAAGTGTGGGACCTCTGGCCGCCGAAAACGCCTTCATAATCATTCCCTTCACGGTTTCGTCAAAAGTTCTACCCGATCGTGATATGAATTTAACGGGACATTCATGACGAATTCACTTTTTCCACACTACGGTCAAATTTACCTTGTCTGTGGCGACAGGTGCGGGCTGGGAACGAAGACCCGAGTTCCCGATTTACATATATTATGAAAACCAGGAAGTCGGTGACACAGTGAAGCGGCTATTTTTTGCAGGAATCAGCCTCGTCGTTTTGACAGGTGCCCAAGGCATTCCATCTGCAGAGGCGCAGAGCCGGTACCGTTACCCGTCGGAGACGATCCTGGTCGCCCCGGACGGCGCGATCCTGGACTATGTTCCAGAACGCGGCGATGTCGTCATCAGCCGCGACGGCATGGGCCGGCGCGTTTTTATCGACCGCTACGGCAATGTGCTGGCCACCGAAGTCCGCCAGGAGACCTACCGCCCTGCCCGTTCCGAGGAATATCCGCCTGCACCCGGCGGATATCGCAACTCCCGCAATCTCGGCGGTTATCAGGACGGTTACGGCTATCGCGACTACCGCGAATACCGGCCGGGCGAGCCTGGCGACGTGACCGGGACCGTTCCCGATCGCGGCTCGATCACCCGATTGCCACTGGAAGACCAGCCGCTGCCGGGTGCCGATAACGACTATCCGCAAGAGGCCTCCATTGAGCCCGATCAGCAGGCGATCGAGGCTCTCCATCCGCAGAAACCGATCATCACCGTGACCAAGAAGCCGCAGGCGGAGATCGCCGCGCTTCAGGTCTTTCTCGATCGCGAGGGCATCTCCCCGGGTGTGATTGACGGACACCTCGGCGACAACGTCAACAAGGCCATAGCCGCCTGGCAGGAGATGACGGGCGAAACGCTCGATCCGAACAATTCCGAAGACATCATGCAGCGGCTGACCTATTCGGGCGGCCTGCCGATCGTGGACTACACGATCACGCCGGCAGACGCCGCTGGCCCCTATGTCGCATCTATCCCGGATGACTACGCACACAAGGCGCAACTCCCCGCCATGTCTTATATGTCGGTAACGGAAAAGCTCGCCGAGCAATTCCATATGGACGAGAATTACCTGAAGGCGCTGAATCCGGGCGTCGATTTCACAATCCCCGGCGTAACCATCAAAATCATCAATCCGGGGCAGCCGAAGATCGGCCAGGTGACGCGGATCGTCGCCGACAAGGGCCGGAAACAGGTCTTCGCCTATGGCGAGGATGGACGCCTGGTCTCAGCCTATCCGGCGACCATCGGCTCGACCGACACGCCGTCGCCGACAGGCACCCATACGGTCCAACGCATCGCCTTGGACCCGGGTTATACCTACAATCCGAAAATCAATTTCAAGCAGGGCAACAATGACCAGATCCTGCAGATACCCCCTGGCCCGAACGGCCCGGTCGGGACGGTCTGGATCGCATTGTCCAAGCCGACCTACGGCATCCATGGCACACCCGAGCCGTCCAAGATCGGCAAGACCAACAGCCACGGTTGCGTGCGCCTGACCAACTGGGACGCGACCGAACTCGCCAAGATGGTGAAGCCCGGGACGACGGTGGAATTCGTCGAGTAAACGGCAGCAGGATAGCCGAACGAATCGCATTCTTTCGTCTATCGGGCCTTCCTGCCGGCAGCTCGCTGCCAACCCAAGTCCAATCAAACAAAACGGCCGGTTCATTGAACCGGCCGTTTCACATATAAGCCTCGGGCTGAACGAGGCTCGAGTAAAGGTGGTCTCAGGCGGCGTTTCGGCCGAAACCGAAGATGCGCGGCGCGCCGGACCGAATGACCTTCACCGGCATCAGGTGCATCACCTCTTCGGCGAATGACCGCGCATTTTCCTTGGCCTTGTCCACATTGCTGACCTTGGCAGGATCGAGGGTGTGGAGAGTGCCGCCCGTTTCAAAGAGTTCCTTGAAGGCAATTCTTTCGCCGATAGGAGTGTTGAGCACGTGTACCCCCCGCGCCGCCAGAAGCCCCTTGATCGCCAGCATGGCTCTGGTGGTAACCATCGACGTGACGCGCGTCAGCACCACCGAATGAGCGATGTGAAGATTGGCCTTGTCCCTGAGGAAGGTCAGCAGGTCGAGGATCTGAGCCGCCCCCTTGGCATCCATTGCCGAGCCCTGAACCGGGATCATCACGTGATCGGAAAGGCCGATTGCGGTGGTCACGAGCGCGTCGCGAGCGCCGGCGAGATCGATGATGAAATAGTCCGTGCGCTGGCCGAGCTCCCGCAGATGACATTGCAGCGAAGCAACCGTGACTTCGGACACGACTTCGATGTTTCGGGTATGTCCGGATGTTTCGAACCACTGGCTGATCCAGCGCTGCGGATCGGCGTCAATGACCGTGACGCGAAAACCCTGATGGGCGAGTTCGGTAGCGAGCAAAAGCGCGGCAGTTGTTTTTCCGGCGCCACCCTTGGCATTTGCAAAAGATATTACAGGCATTTTCGGTCCTCGAAGAAATCCTGAGCCGCATCGCTCACGAGGACACCGGGAAGCATGGTGTCATGACGCCATCCTTTCCAAACATGGTTAACGAATTGTAAAATTAGCCACCATGAAAATAAACCAAAAGATTTAGCTCGAACCCTAAAGTGCAGAAAAACCCGGAGATTTTGGCCTGCGGGCTTCCGTTAATACCGATCCTGCCCGGTGAAAAAGTATTAAAAGCAATCGAGGAAAAGTGCTTTGGTGTTCTCCATCGTCATCGTGACGGGATTGCCGCCGCAGCTCGGATCCTCCATCGCCATGGCCGTCAGCTCATCGATTCGGTCGGGCTTGATTCCCAAGGCCGTAAGATTCTCCGGCACGCTAAGTTCGGAACGCAGCGAAAGCACGTAATCGTAAAAACCGTCGAACCCGCCGGCAATCCCCAGATAAGCCGCGGCGCGGGCAATCTTTTCCTCGATCGCCGGGCGGTTGAAACGCAGCACCGGCGGCATGACGACGGCATTGGTCATGCCGTGATGGGTGTTGTAGACGGCGCCGATCGGGTGCGACAGCGAATGGATCGCGCCGAGCCCCTTCTGGAAGGCGACCGCGCCCATCGCGGCAGCCGACATCATATTGGTGCGCGCTTCGAGATCCTGTCCGTCCTTGAAGGCGCGCGGCAGGAATTCCTTGACGAGCCGCATGCCCTCGAGCGCGATGCCACCGGACATCGGGTGATAGAAGGGCGACGAATAAGCCTCCAGGCAGTGGGCAAAGGCGTCCATGCCGGTGCCGGCGGTGATCGCCTTCGGCATGCCCATCGTCAGTTCCGGATCGCAGATGACAACACCGGGCAACAGTTTCGGGTGGAAGATGATCTTCTTCACATGGGTGACCGAGTTGGTGAGAACCCCTGCCCGCCCGACTTCGGAACCGGTCCCGGCCGTGGTCGGCACCGCAACGATCGGTGCGATCTTCGATGCATCGGCACGCGTCCACCAGTCGCCGATATCCTCGAAATCCCAGACGGGCCGGGTCTGCCCGGCCATGAAGGCGATCAGCTTGCCGAGATCGAGACCGGAGCCCCCGCCGAAGGCAACGACGCCATCATGGCCGCCCTCCTTGTAGGCCTTGATGCCGGCCTCGAGGTTCTTCTCGTTCGGATTCGGATCGACATCGGAAAAGATCGCCCGGCCGAGGCCTGCCTCTTCGAGAACATCGAGGGCGTGGCCGGTGATCGCCATCAGCGCAAGTCCCCGATCAGTGACCAATAGCGGCTTGTTCAAGCCCAGCGTCTTGCAGGCGTCCGCCAGTTCCTTGATGCGGCCGCGGCCGAGCTTGATGGCAGTCGGATAACTCCAGTTCGCGACGATATTCATTTCGTGGCCTTCTTCAGGTGATAGGATTTCGGGCGGGTCAGATTGTGGAAGCCGAGTACGGAAAGCGAGCCGCCCCTGCCGGTTTCCTTTACACCTGTCCAGACGAGCGCCGGATCGAGATAATCGGCCCGGTTCATGAACACGGTACCGGTTTCGATCTCCTGTCCGAGCCGGCCGGCGCGTTCGGCATCCCTGGTCCAGAGCGATACGGTCAAACCGTACTGGCTGTCGTTCATCAGGCCGAGCGCCTCTCCGTCGTCCCTGACCTTCATGATGCCGACCGCCGGACCGAAGGTCTCCTCCCGCATGAACGGCATGGAATGATCGACATCGACGAGGACCTGGGGAGCGAGATAAGCGCCGCCGTCATCCGCCGGGAAAAGTTTCGGGTCGATCAGAGCCTTGGCGCCCTTCGAAACCGCATCGGCGATCTGCTCGCGCACCACCTTGGCGAAGCGCCTGTTCGCCATCGGCCCGAGCGTCGTTTCCTTGTCGAGCGGGTTGCCGAGCTTGTAGTTCGACACCCAGGCCACCGACTTCTCGACGAACTGGTCGTAGAGCGATTCGTGCACATAGATGCGCTCGATGCCGCAGCAGCACTGACCGGAATTATAGGTCGCGCCGTCCATCAGCACGTCGACCGCCGCATCGAGATCGGCGTCCTCCATGACGTAACCGGGATCCTTGCCGCCGAGTTCGAGGCCGAGGCCGGTGAAGGTACCGGCAGCGGCGCGCTCGATAGAGCGTCCGCCTTCGACGGAACCGGTAAAATTGATGAAGTTGAACAGGCCCTGCGATATCAGGGTCGCCGTGGTGCCGTGATCGAGGAAGAGGTTCTGGAAGACATCTTCCGGCACGCCGGCCTCGACGAAGGCGCGCACCAAGCGCTCACCGACGAGCAGCGTCTGGGAGGCATGTTTGATGACGACGGTATTGCCGGCCATCAACGCCGGGGCGACCGTGTTGATCGCCGTCATGTAAGGATAGTTCCACGGCGCGATCACAAAGACGACGCCATGCGGCTCGCGCTCGATACGCCGTTCGAAGCTGGCGCTGTCCTCGATTCGCAACGGGGCCAGCGCATCGGCGGCGATCGACGCGACATAATTCGAGCGTTCGTTGAAGCCCTTGAATTCGCCGCCGTACCGCACCGGGCGGCCCATCATCCAGGCAAGCTCCGGAACCACCTCGTCAGCCATCTCGTTCAGCCGCGATACGCCCTTCAATACGAGCTGGACTCGCTCTTCGAGCGGTCGCTTCGCCCAGGCCTTCTGCGCATGCCGAGCCCGGCCGATCGCTTCCGCCGCCGCTTCCGCCGACATGGCCTCGCGCTCGGCATAGACCGAGCCATCCACCGGCGAGATACATTGGATCATCGTCATTCAAACATCCTCCAGTAGTCAACAGGCAAGCGTGCGCACATGGCCCGCGGTTCCGTAGGCAAGAATCGCGCGGTCGCGCGTGATAATGGTCAGGTCGTGTTCGCGGGCGGTTGCGATCAGGATGCGGTCAACTGGGTCCTTATGCAGAGGTTCCGGCAGATAGGACGCGCCAACCAATATTGAGGCCGTAACAGCCTCCACCGCAACACCGCTATGCGCAACGAAATCCTCGAACCACACCAAAGGCCCCTTGGTCGAGGGTATACGCCCACGGGACACGAGCATGCCAACCTCCCATGCCGACATCACTGATACACAGAGCCCCCCATTCCCATCCAAAACCCCGTTAAGCGCATCTGATGCGGCATCGGAAAGCGGTTTTCGATTTGCCGACCAGATAATGGCGCACGTATCGAGAAGAAATTTCTCACTCATTGTAAAGTTTGTCGCTCCATTCGGCATCGATCGGCGCGGTCAAATCCAGATCGTCCGGGATCGTCATCGTACCTTCCATACATCCGAAAATCGGATGTATGTCGCCGGCTTTCCGATTGTCGGATGAAGAGACCGTTGCTTTTTGTCGTCTCTCTCCTTGATGGGCATATTGAGCCTGTTTTGTTTCCGCGAACCCGCCAGCCTTACCGCGACGGCGCGCCGCAACTTCTTCCAGCGGCACGCCGAAATATTCTGCGATTTGATCCTGCTCTTCGGCACTCATTTTCCGTTTCCCGTTCAACATCCTAGAAACCGCGCCGGGATCAAGTGCCATGAACCGCGCCATATCACGCAACGATGCTTTTCGCTCTTCTAACTTTGTATGAAACCAGACGCTATCAATATTGCTCATCGCGGCTTCCCGTTGCTGCAAACAAGCAGCTAGAATATATGATGAGAAATTCAACAACAAGATCGCACAACGTTGCGATTATCTCAAACCCTCTCGAATCCGCGCGCTACTTCCCAATCCGTCACACGGCGGTCGTATTCCTCCTGTTCCCACTGAGCTGCCCGCACATAGTGGTCGATGACATCGTCGCCGAAGGCGGTTCGAAGCAGTGCGGAACCGTGCAACAGATGGGTCGCGTCGCGAAGTGTCTTCGGGATTTCCCGGATATCCTTGCCGGCATAGGCGTCTCCGACAAAGGCGGGCTCGAGCTCCATCTTCTTTTCGATCCCGTCGATCCCGGCTGCCAGCAGCGCCGCCATGGCGAGATAGGGGTTGAGGTCGGAACCGCCGACGCGGCATTCGACCCGGATGCCGCGGGTAGCCTCGCCGCAAAGCCGGTAGCCGGCGGTGCGGTTGTCCTTCGACCAGACGGCCTTGGTGGGCGCGAAGGTGCCTGCCATGAAACGCTTGTAGGAATTGATGTAGGGGGCAAGGAAATAGGTGATCTCGCTTGCGTGGTTCAGCAGACCGGCCACGTAATGCTTCATGGTCGTAGACATGCCGTATTCACCCTCCTTGTCATGGAAGAGCGACGTCTTTCCGTCGGTGCTCCAAAGGGATTGGTGAATGTGGGAGGAACTACCGGCTGCGCTGTAGTTCCATTTTGCGAGAAAGGTGATGGCCTTTCCCTTCGACCACGCGATCTCCTTGGCTGCATTCTTGATCACCACATGCCGGTCCGCCATGGTCAGCGCATCGGCGTAGCGGACGTTGATCTCTTCCTGGCCCGGTGAAGCTTCGCCCTTGGAATTTTCCACCGGAATGCCGGCGCCCTGCAGACCGGTGCGGATCGCCCGCATCACCTCCTCCTCCTTGGTCGTCTGGAAGATGTGATAGTCTTCGTTGTAAGCGCTCGCGAGCTTCAGGTTGCGGTAGCCGTTTTCGCGCGCGCTGTCATAGGTCTGGTCGAACAGGAAGAATTCGAGTTCGGTCGCCATGAATGCCTTCATGCCCATGGCTTCCAGCCGAGCCACCTGCTTTTTTAGGATGGCCCGCGGCGAATGCGGCACCTCCTCGTGCGTATGATGATCGAGCACGTCGCAGAGGACCAATGCCGTGCCCTCGAGCCAGGGCAATTTCCTGAGCGTCGAGAGATCGGG
Organism: Neorhizobium alkalisoli; assembly: GCF_002968635.1. GTDB lineage: Bacteria > Pseudomonadota > Alphaproteobacteria > Rhizobiales > Rhizobiaceae > Neorhizobium > Neorhizobium alkalisoli. Next base: position 590,251 of record NZ_PVBN01000002.1, read on the forward strand.
TTTCATGGTATAGTCGCCGTAGCCCTTCTCCCAGCTGGACGCCTTGTAGCCCGGGACGGTCTCCATCTCGAGGTCGGTGGCGAGCAGATAATTGCAGCTATGGGTTTCTTCGTAAGCGCTCGCGACGAAATATTCCGCCTGGAACCGCTTGCCCATGAGGCGGCCCTGCATGTCGACCAGAGCGGCGATAACGGTGTCGATACGGCCTTCGGCGACATCGCGCTTCAGATCGTCGAAAGAATAACTGGCGGTCATGCCTTGCATCCGTTCCTATTGAAAATGGGAGGCGCGGCCTGCAGAGAGCAAGCCGCGCCGGCAAGTGGATCAATCAGGCGAGCGAGGCCGCTTGCTTATGTTCCATCGCGAATTCCTCCTCGGGGGAGAGAATCAGACGATGGCGGCCGACGAATGCGAAATAGGCAATCGCGATCGCAAACCAGATGACGACCCAGAGCACGCCCTTGGTGAAGTTCGGGTCCTGGATCTGATAGAGCAGCGTGACGACGGCAATGACGATCGTCAACGCGGCTCCGGGGATACCCAGCGGCGAGCGGAAGGGCCGCTCGATGTTCGGGAGCTTCTTGCGCAGGATGATGAAGGAAATCCCCTGCATGATGTAGGAGAACATCGCTCCGAACACCGCCATGTTGAGAAGCACGCTGCCGATGATGCTGCCGCCCTGCTCCGCGCCGAGCGAGAACCAGATCACGAGCATCACCGCAAGGCCGACGATCGCACCGGCGATCATCGCCACGTGAGGCGTCTTGTAGACCGGGTGCGTCACCGACAGGACCGTCGGGAAGTAGCCGGCACGGGACAGCGAATAGACCTGCCGCCCCTGCGCGTAGAGGATCGTGTGGAAGCTCGCGATGAGGCCCGTCAGTGCCACGAGGCCGAGGATCACCACGCCGCTATCGCCGTACACCGCCTTGAAACCGTCAAGCAACGGCTCAAGCGACGACCCGAGATGGAACGAGCCGACGCCCGGAACGGACGGGTTGAGCAGGACGATCATGAAGGCGGAGACCATCAATGTCACCATGCCGAGAATGATACCCTTCGGCATGTCCCGCTTGGGATCGACAGATTCTTCGGCTGCCAGCGGCAGCTGCTCGATCGCCAGGAAGAGCCAGACGGCGAAGGGGAGCGTGGCAAGCACGCCGGAGAAGCCGAAGGGGAACCATTCGCCATTGCCTTCAGGCAGTTCAACGGCCTTGCCATCCGGGCCCACGCCGATATTCAGCGCCCAGCGCGAGAAATCCATGCTCGGGATCGCGCTGATCCAGAAGAACACCAGAACAGCCAGCGAAAGAACGGTGATGACCAGTGTCACCTTGAACGAGAGCTCCAGCCCGAAGACATTGAGGGCGAGGAAGATCGCGTAGAAGATCATCCACACGAGCGGCGAATAGGCCGCATCGAGCCCCAGGATCGAGTTCACGTAGGCCGTGATGAACGTCACGATAACCGCTGGCGTCAGCACATATTCGACGTTTTCGCAAAGGCCGGTGATGAAGCCGCCCCAGGGCCCCATCGCCGTGCGGGCGAAGGAATAGGCCGCGCCCGTGTGCGGCAATGCGGGGCTCATCTCGGCAATCGAGAACGTGAGGCCGAGATACATCACCGCGATGATGATGCCGGCAACCAGCATGCCACCCCAGCCGCCGGTCGCAAAACCGAAGTTCCAGCCGGAAAAATGTCCGGAAATAACCGCCCCGACGCCGAGCGCCCAGAGCGACCATACGCCCGCATAGCGGGAGAGCCCGCGCTTTTCGAAATAAGAAGCGTCAGCTTTCTTGTAGCTGACGCCCGCAGATGAACTTTCCATGCCCTTTTCTCCTGATCAAGAACCGGGCGGCCAACCATCATGATCAGCCCCCACCCCAGTCGACATATCTTGGCGCCGCCCGTTTTTTTTCCGGTGTCGACGCCTGCAGCTTTCACTGCTCCCCAGGGTCTTATCTTGGGAATTCTGCGAGGCTTTCCCGCAGCAGTCCTGTCAAGAAATCGGCCGCGACCCCCTGGCCGGTTTCGTCTGCAATCAAATCGTTTCTCACCTCGATCATCACGTTGAGCAGCCCCGCGGGCAAAGCGTGAACTTCAAGCGTATGGGTGACACCGTCGGCCGGTCCGTAAGGCTCGTTGCGCTCGACCCGGTAGAGGTCGGTATCGGAAGCCGCCTCCAGCATTCGATCTGCAAGACGGCTGTCCGTATCGTGGAGGATGCCGATCTCGACCGAACGCGCCTTGCCGAAATAGACCGGCGTGAAACTGTGGATCGTGACGAGCACGCTCGCTTGTCCCCTTGCCCGCCTGGCGGCAATCTCCTCCCGGATGCGACCGTGAAACGGCATGTAAAGCGCCGTGGTGCGCCGGGATTTTTCGGCATCGGAAAGGTTCTCGTTACCCGGGATGCGAAAGACTTCCGAAACGTCGCGCATTGCCGCAGGCGAGTCCGGCGGGCGGTTGCAATCATAAACGAGGCGGGAGAAGCGCTGGCGGATGAGTGTGGCGTCGAGCCCCTTAGACATCAGCCGCGCAACAGCGAGCGCACCTGGATCCCACGCAATGTGGGACGTGAGCGCCTCCTCCGGCAGACCGAGATTGCCATAGCGCTCCGGCAGACGCCTTGAGGCATGCTCGCAGACCAACAGGACCTCGCCCCTGCCGCCGGAATTCTCCACGGCAACGGGTTTACCGTCCGCCTCCGTGAAAAATTCCGATTGGACCAGCATGAAAGGTTTCCCGCGAAATCTGACTGAAATTGACCCAAGAAGAGAATTCTTCACTTTTTGAGGATCGTCAACGTGAAACTGAAAAATTCTCTTCAGAGAGGCCGTTGACTTCTCTCCAGAAACAATCGTTAATCCTGTCACAAACCGGCGAAGACCGGAGGGAACAGCTTTCGTGCCACCAACAGCACGCACCGTATCGGATGTCATTCGTCGTCGTTACGACGGACTGACGCGTGCGGAAAAACAGTTGGCGGACAGCCTATTGGAGAACTATCCCGTGTCGGGGCTCGGCAGCATCACGACGATCGCGGAAAACGCCGGCGTCTCGACTCCGACCGTCGCGCGCATGGTGCAGAAACTCGGCTACAAAGGTTACCCGGAATTCCAGTCCCACCTGCACCAGGAACTGGAAGAGACGATCTCCAATCCGATCGCCAAGCACGATCGCTGGGCCTCCAATGTGCCCGGAACCCATATCCTGAACCGCTTTGCCGAGGCGATTACCGCGAACCTTCGCGATACCCTTTCGGATTTGGATACCCGGACTTTTGAGGGTGCTGCCGCACTCCTCCGGGACCGCGATCGAAACATCCATTTCGTCGGTGGCCGCATCACCGGTTCGCTGGCGGAATACTTCTTCACCCACATGCAGGTCATACGCCCGAAGACCACGCTCATCACCAACAATTCGAGCTCCTGGCCGCAGCACGTGCTCAACATGAACGCGGGCGACGTTCTGGTGATTTTCGATATCCGCCGTTACGAGCAGGAGATGGCGACGCTGGCAGAGGCCGCCAGGGCCAATGGCGTCGTCATCATCTTGTTTACCGATGTGTGGGCCTCGCCGGTCACCCAACAGGCGCAGCACGTGTTCAAGGTGCGTACCGAGGCTCCTTCCGCGTGGGATTCGTCCGTCGTCACGCTCTTTGTCGTCGAAGCTTTGATCGAGGCGGTCCAAAACGCCACCTGGGAGGAAACCCGCGAACGCATGAACTCTCTTGAGGGCCTTTTCGAACGGAGCCGCCTCTTCCGCCGGCCTGGCCGTCAGAACTTATCCTGAATGAAAATCATGAGGCTGGAAATTGCAGGCAGATCAGGGACTTCATGAGCAGATGCTGATGCTTTCGGACTGTCATAGACGATACATAAACTGACTCTACGAGTCGCGCCCGACACGACCTGAACCCTAGGAGGATAACGTGCTCAACAAGACCCAACGTCTTCTTTCGATGACGACCGCCCTCGTCATTGCTTCGGCCAGCCTAGCTGCCGCCGAGCCGAGCGCCGAACTGATTGCTGCCGCAAAGAAGGAAGGAACGCTGACCACGATCGCACTGCCCCATAACTGGTGCGGTTACGGCGACGTGATTGCCGCGTTCAAGACCAAGTATGGGATCGAGGTCAACGAATTGAACCCCGATGCCGGTTCCGGCGACGAAATCGAAGCCATCAAGGCAAACAAGGGCAACAAGGGCCCGCAGGCTCCGGACGTGATCGACGTCGGCCTTTCCTTTGGACCGTCGGCAAAGGCCGAAGGCCTGCTTATGCCCTACAAGGTTTCGACATGGGACAGCATCCCCGATAGCGCCAAGGATGCCGAAGGCTACTGGTATGGCGATTATTACGGCGTTCTCTCCTTCGTCGTGAACACGGACATCGTCAAGGACGTACCCAAGGACTGGGCCGATCTGAAGAAGTCGGAACTGGCAAATTCCGTCGCCCTTGCCGGCGATCCGCGCGCATCGAACCAGGCCGTCCAGGCCGTTTATGCGGCCGGTTTGGCCGCAGGTCAAAAAGACGCCACCAAGGTTGGCGAAGCCGGTCTCTCCTTCTTCGCTGACGTCAACAAGGCCGGCAACTTCGTGCCCGTCATCGGCAAGTCCGCCTCGCTTGCCCAAGGGTCGACCCCGATCGTGATTGCCTGGGACTACAATGGTCTTTCCTGGCGCGACAGCCTCAAGGGCAACCCGCCGGTTGAAGTCGTGGTCCCGGCTTCGGGCGTCGTGGCCGGCGTTTACGTGCAGGCGATTTCCGCTTTCGCTCCGCATCCGAACGCGGCAAAGCTCTGGATGGAGCACCTTTATTCGGACGAAGGTCAGCTCGGCTGGCTGAAGGGTTATTGCCACCCGATCCGCTTCAACGATCTTGCCAAGAACAACAAGATCCCGAAGGCGCTTCTCGACGCGCTGCCGCCGGCTGCAGCCTATGAAAAGGCGGTTTTCCCGACGCTCGATGAACAGGCCGCCGGCAAGACCGCCATCACCACCAAGTGGGACAGCGTCGTCGGCGCCAACGTCAAGTAACTTTGCGAGCAGTCTTCCCGCTTGTGGCGGGAAGACTTCCCTTCCTCCGAAAGAAACTCCGCATCATGAGCGCCGCTACTACGTCCTTCATCGACCGCCGCACTGTCGTCGATTGGCTCGGCATCGTTCCGTTCATGATCTTCGCGTTGATGTTCCTGATCATTCCGACGCTCTATCTGGTGACCGGAGCCTTCTTTACGCCCGACGGCCAGTTCACCTTCAAGAACATCGCCGACCTCTTCACGCCCTCCATCATCAGCGCCTACTGGATCAGCATCAAGGTCTCCGTCGCCTCCTCGCTCGGGGGCGCCCTGATCGGCTTCTTTCTGGCCTGGGCGATCGTGCTCGGCGGCGTCCCCTCCTGGGTGCGCTCCGGGCTTTTGACCTTTTCGGGAGTTGCGTCCAATTTCGCCGGGGTTCCGCTTGCCTTCGCCTTCCTCGCCACCCTCGGGCGGACCGGCCTCGTCACCGTCTTGTTGCGCGACTGGCTGGGCTTCAATCTCTATTCCACCGGCTTCAATATCCTGTCCTTCTTCGGGCTGACCATCACCTACATGTTCTTCCAGATTCCGCTGATGGTGCTGATCCTGACGCCGGCGCTCGACGGCATGAAGAAGGAGTGGCGCGAGGCCTCGGAAATCCTCGGGGCCTCCACCTGGCAGTATTGGCGCATGGTGGCGCTGCCGATCCTCTGGCCGAGCCTGATGGGTACGACGCTGCTTCTCTTTGCGAACGCCTTCGGAGCGATCGCCACCGCCTATGCCCTCACCGGCTCGTCGCTCAATATCGTGCCGATCCTGCTCTACGCGCAGATCCGCGGCGACGTGTTGCATAACGCCAATCTCGGTTATGCGCTGGCGCTCGGCATGATCGTCATCACCGGCATCTCCAATCTCCTTTACATCCTGCTGCGCATGCGCGCTGAACGGTGGCAGAAATGAAGACGCAGAAGATATTGGCCTGGATCGCCATCGCCATCGGCGTCATCTACTTCTTCGTTCCCCTGATCGGCACCTTCGAGTTCTCGCTGCGCATGCGGCGAGGCGAATATTCCGTCGACGCCTATCAGTCCGTCTTTTCGGATATGCAGTTTCGGGAGACCTTCGGTTTTTCGATGGTGATGGCACTGCTCACCATCATCTTCGGAATGCTGCTTGTCGTACCGACCGCCTATTGGGTGCGTCTGCGGCTGCCGCAAATCCGCCCGGTCATCGAATTCATCACGCTGCTGCCGCTCGTCATCCCGGCGATCGTCATCGTGTTCGGCTACCTGAGGCTCTACAATTCATCCTCATGGCTCCCCTTCACGGGCTCCACGTCCGGCACCAATGCGTTGCTGGTGTTGTCCTATATAACGCTCTCCCTGCCCTACATGTACCGCGCCGTGGACACGGCGATGCGTGCGATCGATGTCAGGACGCTGACGGAGGCTGCGGAGATATTGGGGGCAAAGTGGCCGACCATCATGCTTCGCTGCATCTTCCCCAACGTCATGTCGGGCGTCCTTTCGGGTGCCTTCATCACCTTTGCGATCGTCATGGGCGAATTCACGATGGCCGCCCTTCTCAATCGCCCGGCCTTTGGGCCCTACCTGCAGCTCGTCGGTGCCAACAAGGCCTATGAGCCTGCGGCCCTCGCCGTCATCGCTTTTGCGATCACCTGGTTTTCGATGGGCCTCCTTCAACTCGTTTCCCGTTTCAGCAAGATGGCACCCTCCCGGCCATAAGGAATTTCCTGCATGTCTTTCCTCGCCCTTGACAATATCAAGAAGAGTTTCGGTCAGACGCAGGTCGTCAAGGACTTCAATATGTCCATCGAGAAAGGCGAATTCGTTTCCTTTCTCGGACCTTCCGGCTGCGGAAAGACGACCGTTCTGCGCATGATCGCCGGGTTCGAAAGCCCGAGCGACGGTACGATTTCCATCAACGGCAAGAACCAGAACCGCCTCAAGACCAACCAGCGCAATATTGGCATGGTTTTCCAGGCCTATGCGCTTTTCCCGAACATGACCGTGTTCGACAACGTCGCCTTCGGTCTCAAGGTCGCCGGCAAGCCGAAAGAGGAAATCGAAACCCGCGTGAAGGAGATGCTTGCCCTGATCCGGCTCGACCATCTTGCCGACCGTTACCCCTATCAGATGTCGGGCGGTCAGCAGCAGCGCGTTGCGCTGGCCCGGGCGCTTGCCCCGAAACCGCAGGTTCTGCTTCTCGACGAACCCTTGTCCGCGCTTGACGCGAAGATCCGCGTCTCCCTGCGCGAGGAAATCCGCCAGATCCAGCGACAGCTCGGCATCACCACGGTATTCGTCACCCACGACCAGGAAGAAGCACTCTCGATCTCGGACCGCATCGTCGTGATGAACGCCGGCCGCGCCGAACAGATCGGCACGCCGTCGGAGATTTATAACCGACCGAACACCCGCTTCGTCGCCTCCTTCGTCGGTACGCTCAACATCATCGAGGCGACCGTCGTCGATCCGTCCGCCAATACCGTGAAAGTCGGCGACAATACCGTCAGACTGCGTGAACCGGTCGGCGCATTGAAAGTCGGCGACAAGATCTCGATCGCGCTCCGTCCGGAAGCCGGCTCGCTCTCCGAAAGCGCCAAGGGAGACACCGCGATCGTCGGCAACGTCATATCTTCGCATTTTCTCGGGTCGGTGATCCGCACGAAGATGGATGTCGGCGGCAACCAGATCTCCTTCGACATGTTCAATGCCCCGGATGCCGTACTGCCGCAACCGGGCGAAGTGCTGACCCTTCGCTTCTCGTCCGGAGATTTCCTGATCGTCAGGGACTGACCCGCAAGCGGCCGCTTGGCCAGGAAGGGGTAGTCCCCCTTCGGCGCCAGTATCAGCTTCAGGCGGCATCCTCGACAAGCGAGGACGGCACGTAGTTGAGGACCGGGCCGAGCCAGCGCTCGACCTCCTCAACCGACATGCCCTTGCGCTTGGCGTAATCCTCGACCTGATCACGCTCGACCTTGGCAACCCCGAAATAATACGAGGCCGGATGGCCGATATAGAGACCGGATACCGAAGAGCCGGGCCACATGGCGTAGCTGTCGGTGAGTTCCACACCGGTTGCGTTCTCGGCGTCCAGCAGCCGGAAAAGCGTCGCCTTTTCCGTGTGGTCGGGCTGCGCCGGATAGCCGGGTGCCGGGCGGATGCCGGCATAGGCTTCCGTGACCAACTCGTCCGACGAGAAATTCTCGTCCGGCGCATAGCCCCAGAACTCCTTGCGCACGCGCGCGTGCATGCATTCGGCGAAAGCCTCCGCAAACCGGTCCGCAAGCGCTTTCACGAGAATCGACGAATAGTCGTCGTTGGCTCGCTCGAAGCGCTCGGCAATCGCGATCTCCTCGATGCCGGCGGTAACAACGAAGCCGCCGACGTAATCCTGGACGCCGCTTGCCTGCGGCGCCACGAAGTCCGAAAGGGCCACATTCGGCCGGCCGTCCCGCTTCGAAAGCTGCTGGCGAAGGGTGAAGAAGGTTGCAAGCTGCTGGTCCCGGCTGTCGTCCGTGAAGAGACGGATGTCATCGCCGACCGTATTGGCCGGCCAGAAGCCGATCACCGCCCGCGGCCTGAACCACTTTTCGACAATGATCTTGTCGAGCATCGCTTGCGCATCGGCATAAAGCTGACGTGCCGCCTCGCCCTGTGCTTCGTCCTCCAGGATTGCAGGAAAACGTCCCTTCAGTTCCCAGGTCTGGAAGAACGGGGTCCAGTCGATATACTTCGCCAGCTCGGCAAGATCGTAGGTTTCGAACACCTTCGTGCCGGTGAACTGCGGCTTGACCGGCTTGTAGTCCACCCAGTCGACTTTTTCGGAATTGTCGCGGGCGCGGCCGATCGGCAGACGGGTCTTTTCCGCCTCCGAGCGGGCATGGGCGGCAGCCACTTTGCTATATTCCGCCTGAATGGTGCTGACGTAGTTCTGCTTCGCCTCCGGCGACAGCAGCGACGATACGACCCCAACCGCGCGACTTGCGTCGGTGACGTAGATCGCCTGGCCACGATCGTAGCGCGGATGAATCTTGACCGCGGTGTGGACACGGCTGGTCGTGGCGCCGCCGATCAGAAGCGGAATGTCAAAACCCTGGCGCTCCATCTCCGAGGCCACGTGCACCATCTCGTCCAGTGACGGCGTGATGAGGCCGGAAAGCCCGATGATGTCGACCTTCTCGGCAATCGCCGTTTCCAGGATCTTGGTAGTGGGCACCATGACGCCGAGATCGATGATCTCGTAGTTGTTGCAGGCGAGCACGACCCCGACGATGTTCTTGCCGATGTCGTGGACGTCGCCCTTGACGGTTGCCATCAGCACCTTGCCGGCGGACTTCCTTTGGTCCCCGCCGTTGAGCCGCTTCTCTTCCTCCATGTAAGGCAGCAGCACCGCCACCGCCTGTTTCATGACCCGCGCCGACTTCACCACCTGTGGCAGGAACATCTTGCCCGAGCCGAAAAGATCGCCAACCACATTCATGCCGGCCATCAGCGGCCCTTCGATGACATCGAGCGGCCGCTTGGCCTGCTGCCTCGCCTCTTCGGTATCCTGTTCGATGAAATCCGTATTGCCGATGACCAGCGCATGGGAAAGACGCTTCTCGACAGGCCATTCGCGCCATGCGAGATCCTGCGCTCTGGCCTCCTTGGTGCCGGTGCCGCGATAGCGCTCGGCGATATCGAGCATCCGCTCCGTCGCATCGTCGCGCCGGTTGAGTACGACGTCCTCGCAGGCTTCGCGGAGCTCCGGGTCGATGTTCTCGTAGATTGCCAGCTGGCCGGCATTGACGATGCCCATGTCCATGCCCGCCTGGATGGCGTGGTACAGGAACACCGCATGCATCGCCTCGCGCACCGGCTCATTGCCGCGGAAGGAGAAGGAGAGGTTCGAAACGCCCCCGGAGATATGCACGAGCGGCATCCGCTCGCGGATCGTCTGGGTAGCCTCGATAAAGGCGAGGCCGTAGCTGTTGTGCTCCTCCATCCCCGTGGCGATCGCGAAGATGTTGGGGTCGAAGATGATGTCTTCCGGGGGGAAGTCCGCCTCCTCGGTCAACAGCTTGTAGGCACGCTCGCTGATCGCGACTTTCCGCTCGTAGCTGTCGGCCTGCCCCTGCTCGTCGAATGCCATGACGACCACGGCGGCTCCGTAATTGCGAAGCAGGCGCGCCTGGGCCAGAAACTTCTCCTCGCCTTCCTTGAGCGAGATCGAGTTGACGACGGGCTTGCCCTGCACGCATTTGAGACCGGCTTCCATGATCTCGAATTTCGAAGAGTCGAGCATCACCGGAACGCGGGCGATATCCGGTTCGGCGGCGATGAGATTCAGGAACTCGACCATCGCCTTCTGGGAATCGATCAGCCCCTCGTCCATGTTGATGTCGATCACGGACGCGCCGTTTTCCACCTGATCCCGAGCGACCGCGAGGGCGGATGTCAAATCGCCGGCAGTGATCAGCTTGCGGAATTTTGCCGAGCCGGTGACGTTGGTGCGCTCGCCGACGTTGACGAACGGAACATCCTTCGTGAAGACGAAGGGTTCGAGGCCCGCGAGCGACATGAACGGTTTGTGCTCGGGTACCTCACGCGGCTTGTGCGGAGCAACCGCTTCGGCAATCGCGCGGATATGCTCCGGCGTCGATCCGCAGCAGCCGCCGACAACATTGACGATACCCTCTTCCGCAAAGCCCTGGATCTGCCGCGCCATATCGTCCGGCGTCTCGTCGTAGCGGCCGAACTCGTTCGGCAGGCCCGCATTCGGATAGGCGGAAATGAATGTATCGGCGACCGCGGAAAGTTCCTGCAGGTGCGGCCGCATCGCATCGGCGCCGAGCGCGCAGTTCAGCCCGATCGTGAAAGGCTTGGCGTGACGGACCGAATACCAGAAGGCCGACGGTGTCTGGCCGGACAGCGTCCGCCCCGACAGGTCGGTAATCGTGCCTGATATCATTACCGGCAGGTGAATGCCCTTTTCGGCAAACCGCTCCGCGCATGCGAAAATAGCCGCTTTGGCATTCAGCGTATCAAAGATCGTCTCGATCAGGATGATATCGGCGCCGCCATCGATGAGCCCGTCGATCTGTTCGCCATAGGCGCCCCGCAGATCATCGAATGTCACCGCGCGGTAACCGGGATTGTTGACATCAGGCGAGATCGACGCCGTGCGGTTGGTCGGCCCGATGGCGCCGGCGACGAAACGGCGACGACCGTCTTCCTTCTCTGCGCGAAACGCCGCGCGTCGCGCCAGACGGGCGCCGTCACGGTTCAGATCGTAGACCGCATTCTCCATCTGGTAATCGGCCTGGGCGATCCGCGTGGAGGAGAAGGTATTGGTCTCGATGATGTCGGCACCGGCCTTGGCATAGCGATAGTGAATCTCTTCGATCGCCTGAGGCTGGGAAAGAATCAGAAGGTCGTTATTGCCCTGCTGGTGACATGCGCATCCGACAAAACGCTCTCCGCGGAACTGTTGCTCGTCGAAGCCGAGACCCTGAATCTGGGTCCCCATGGCGCCGTCGATGACAAGGATACGCTCCCGCGCGGCAGCCTGAAGCGCGGCAAGAATTTCCGCGCCGTCGCGGCGGGCATCTTCCGGACCAAACAGATCATCCAACATAGCAGCACTCCCAAATCGCAGCAGGTGACTTAATGATATAAAGATGTCTTTATGTGAAGTCCAGCTTAGTTGACGCATTCTGTCCAAGTTTTGCCGATGACAGACTATTGCAGGGAAGTTATAGCCTCCAGTCAGAAACGGCGAACGCATCAGGGAGAAGAGCATGAGCGACGGCGGAGCGACGGCACAGAAATGGAACAACCTCCCGTACCATCGCCGCTGGCTGCTCGATCAGGCCGACGGCCTTTTTGATTTCTTCCAATACCGTGCAGTCAATCCGGCCGGCGGATTTTTCGACCTCGACGATACCGGCCTTCCCTTGGGGGGAGCCAATCCGACCCGCGGTATCCATGCATCCGCTCGTATGGTGCATTGCTTCTCGATCGGCTACCTGCTCGGCCGTCCGGGCTCGGGCGACATCATCGATCACGGCATGCGCTACCTTTGGGAACGCCACCGCGACAACGAGCATGGCGGCTATTTCTGGCAGGTCAACGATGACGGCGCCGTGGATTCCGCCAAACAGGGGTACGGACATGCTTTCGTCCTGCTCGCCGCGTCCTCCGCCAAGGTCGCCGGCCACCCGCTTGCCGACGATATGCTGGCGGATATCAGCGAAATTCTCGATACGAAATTCTGGGAAGCCCCTCACGGGGCGATTGCGGAAGAATTCAATAGCGATTGGTCGCCGATCGACGGCGGCGGCTATCGCGGGCAAAACTCCAACATGCATCTTACCGAGGCCTTGATGGCCGCTTATGAGGCGACTGGAGACAAGACCTACCTCGTCAAGGCCGAGAGTATCGCGGAACTTATCGTCCGCCGTCTGGCCGGCAGCGTAGGCTTCCGGGTCGCCGAACATTTCGATCGGCAATGGACCGTCGACAAGTCCTATTACCATCCGGACGAGATGTTCCGCCCGGCCGGCACCACGCCGGGGCACTGGCTGGAATGGGCGCGTCTCTTGCTCCAACTGTGGGTGCTGGGCGACAAAAGGCACGGCTGGATGCCGGATGCCGCAAAATCACTCTTCGTCCAGTCCATGTCACTGGGTTGGGACAGGGAGAAGGGCGGCTTCTTTTACACGCTCGACTGGGATGACAATCCGGCCAAGACCAACAAGCTCTGGTGGCCGATGTGCGAAGGTGCCGGCGCGGCACATTTCCTCAATGAACATCTCCCCGCGGACCGCTTCTACGAAGACAGCTATCGCCTGATCTGGGGCACGATCGCCAATCGCTTCCTCGACCATCAAAACGGCGGCTGGCATGAAGAATTGACGGAAGATCTCGTTCCGGCCCACACGCTCTTCCCGGGCAAGGGCGACATCTACCATGCATTGCAGGCGTGCCTCATCCCGCTTTTCCCGGCCACCGGCAGCTTGACGAAAGTGATCGCCGAAACCAAAGGGCGCATTTGACGCCATCCCGGGAGGTGACGGAACCATCCCGGTGCGGATCAGTTTTTCGAAAGTCACAAAACTGTAACATTCGGAAGACGATCAACGATGCTCAACAGCCTTGCCGAGGAATTTTCGCACGAGGCACCGGTTGCGATTGAAGTACTTCTGGTGAGGCTTTTGGGCGCCGCTCTTCTTTGCGGATTGATCGGCCTTGAGAGAGAATTCCGCCAGAACCCGGCCGGCTTGCGGACCAACATGTTGATCGGCCTTGCCGCTTCCGTCTTTACGATGGTCGGTTTGCAGGTCATCCACGAATTCGGCAACCGGCCGGACACGGTGCAGATCGATCCGATGCGCCTTATCGAAGCCGTCACTGCCGGAATAGCCTTCCTGGCAGCCGGTATCGTCATTCATACGCGCGGCGATGTGAAGGGGCTGACGACCGGCGCCAGCATGTGGCTCTCGGGTGCAATCGGTCTTTGCGCCGGCCTCGGCATGTGGCTTGTGGCATTCACGGCCACGATCGCCGGCGTCATCATTCTTTGGCTGCTGCGCAAAACAGAGGTCGCTGCCGGAATGAAGGAAGATTGAAGGTCGTAGCCTTACCCTTGCCCTTGCGCAACCATGCCGCGGATAAGGGCTGCCAGCGCTTCATAGTCGTAAGGCTTGGTGATAAGCGCCGTCTGGCTCAAGCCCTCCGCCTCGGGAACGTCGGAATCGCCGGTGGCAAAAACGACGGGAAGATCCGGCAACACCTCGCGTATTTTCAGCACGAGCTGCGGTCCGCTCATTTCGGGCAGATGAACATCTGTGACGGCAATATCGATCCGCACGTCGTCGACGGCAGCAAGCGCCTCCTTCGCTGATCCCGCCTCCACCACGATCAGGCCCGCGTCCTGAAGAAAGTCGGCGGCGGAGATCCGGATCAACGCCTCGTCCTCCACAAACAGCACCGTGATCCGCTGATCTTGGCGGACCGGTGCTTCGGCCGCCGGATGAGTTGCCGGTGTCGATGCCGATGGCACCCTTTCGCCGCCCTGCATGAAGGCGACATCACCGACGTCATCAGTCATGAGCGTCTCGGTGTGGCTTGAGCCGCGATCCTGCATTTCCCCGCCTGCAACCGGATAGGACGTCGCAGGTGGGCGCTCTACCCCACCCGTCGGCGGAATAGGCGACAGGGATCGCCGCTTCAGATCGTTGTTGAAAAGCTCCGTCAAACGGAACATGGGCCGCCCCCGACACTAACACGTACCGGGAGGTTATAGAGGTTCGGCGATCATTGACAATTGAAATCAAATGTCGGCCAAACAAAACCACGCATATTATTATAAAGATCTAAAAAATATCGGATTTCATAACGTTGTCGCTAGTTTTGGCGCAGTCGCCGCCCCCTGGAGGCGAGGAATGGGTCACTAGATCGTCATCCGCTGGTTGGTCGCCGGCCGAGCGATGAGACGGGCGATCGCCTCCGCCGGCATCGCCTTTCCGTAACGAAAGCCCTGCCCCGCCTCGCATCCCATGAGCCTCAGCGCGTTTTCCTGCTCCAGCGTTTCAATTCCCTCGGCGATCGTCCGCAGTCCAAGCTCGCTGCTGAGCATGATAAGGGCGCGCGTGATGGCCGCGTCCTTCGGCTTGGTCAACAGGTCGCGTACGAAGCTCCGATCGATCTTCAATGTCGTCAAAGGATAACGCTGCAACGACCCGAGCGAGGCATAACCGGTGCCGAAATCGTCGAAGGCAACGCCGACCCCTAGTTTGCGTAGAGCCTGGATCGTTTCCAGCGACTGATCGTCATCCTTGAGCGTAACGGTCTCGGTGATCTCGATTTCCAGAAACTGCGGGTCGAGACTGTAGCGGGCGATCAGGTTTTCCACGAAACGCGGCAAGTCACCCGCCCGCACCTGCGCGGGGAAGAGATTGACGCCCATCTTGACCGGCGGATAGCCAACCTGTCTCCAGGCCGCCATCTGGCGGGCGGCTTCATCAAGCACCCAAAAACCGATGTCGAGCGCGATCGAGCTTTGTTCCAGGGCCGGCAGAAAGGCCGCCGGAGCCAGCAGGCCGCGTTCGGGATGCCGCCAGCGGATCAGTGCTTCGACGCCGAACACCTCGCCGGTTTCAAGGATCACCTGCGGTTGATAGTGCAAAACGAGCTCCTGCCTGTTCAAGGCGCGAAGCAGTTCGTCCCTCAGCGTGCGGCGTACCAGCGTCTCGTTCCGCATCGAGGGCTCGAACATTCGCGAAACGCGCCCTCCGGCCTGTTTGGCGCGATACAACGCGAAATCAGCACCGGCGATCAGCTCCTCCGCGTCAGACCCGTGGGACGGAGCAAGCGAGAAACCCACGCTTGCGCCGACGCGCAATGTGTGGCCGCCAACCTCGAAAGGCGCTTCGAAGGCCTCAATCACGATGTTGGCATTTTCCTGTGCGACGCGAGGATCACCGGTACCTGGCACGAGTACGGCAAATTCGTCCCCGCCGAAACGGGAGACCGTGACGTTGCGGTCGAGAACGGCAGGCAGGCGGACGCCGATTGCCTGCAACAAAGAATCTCCGACGGCATGGCCCAGCCGGTCGTTGACGTCTTTGAAGCCGTCGAGGTCGAAGAGCAAAACCGCAAGCGGCCTGCCCTGCCCGAGTTCTTCGCGTAGCAGACCCTCGAAACGATGCCTGTTGCAGAGCCCCGTCAGGGTATCCTGGCTGGCCAGCCTGAGAAGCCGCACGTCGCGATCACGCCGCTCCGATATGTCCTTGATGATGGCACCGACACCGACGCCCTGCTCGTCGTGCCAGACCGTTAAGGCCAGTTCGATCGGAAATTCCTCGCCATCCTTTCGACGTGCCGAAACCTCGACCGTTTTGCCCCGCAGGTTGGAATCACCGCCCGAAATCACGCGGGCAAAACCGGCCTTGTGAGCTGTCCTGAACCGTTCCGGAACGATAAGTTCAAGCGGATTTCCGATCATTTCGTCGCGCTCATAGCCGAACATTTCGAGCGCGGCTTGGTTCACGAACTCGATACGGCCCTTCGGATCGGCGGTGATCAGCGAAAGATCGGTGGAATCTGCAAACTTCGCCGCCGTGGCCTGAGGTATTCCCTCGCGGCGAAGCTCGATATGCTCCATCACCATGGATGCCAGGCCCGCCAGCGCTTTCCTCTCGCGTTCCGAAAAGTTGGCCCGCGCTTTGGTGTCGGCGATGCAGAGGGCGCCGATCCGCCAACCGTCCGGCGTGGTCAAAGGCGCTCCGGCGTAAAAGCGGATGAATGGCTTGCCGCTTACGATCGGCAAATCCGAAAACCGCGGATCAACCTTTGCATCCGGCACGACCAGAACATCATCCGTCGCAATCGTATACTGGCAGAACGATTCCGACCGAAGGGTCTGCCCGAATTGGTAGCCGGCGCAGGACTTGAACCACTGCCGATCCTCTTCGATCAGCGTCACGAAAGCCATACGGGTGGAGAAAAGCTCCGACGCGAAACGGCAGATCCGATCAAAGCGATTTTCCGAGGCCGTGCCCGCGATCCGGTAGCGATCCAGAACATCGAGCCGTCTACGCTCGGCAATGTCCATGCTGTCGGCGTTAGACATCTCTACTCCGCAAATGGGCTGTGAAGCCGCAACATAGCCATTCATGAATTAGAAAAGCGATAACAACGCATCTAGAATGAGCGGTATTTCCGAAGATGACTCAGATTTTCTCTTTGTGGCCTTTTTCCACGTCCGCTGCTGAAAAGCCCAGCCCGCAATGTTCCATCGTGAATAGGTCCGTCTGCCGACGCCGAAGACAGACAAAAGCAGTGTATCACGGGTTTGCCGTCGTTTCCGCGGTTGGACGTGACGCCCCTCGGCGTGCTAATATTCGTTCTCGATAACCTGTCAGGTTTTGCATGAACAAACAGGAGAGACTTTCTGTGAACGACCGACGACAGGCAGGCGTCGTTGACATGCAAATGGTCGCGGACAGGAAGGACGGCCTTATCCAGTCTTTTCTAAGTCGCCGATTTTCTACTGCTGAGGCCTATTTCATAGCGGTCGCCTGTGTATTGGCCGCTTTCGCCTTGCGCCTTGCTCTGCACGGCCTGCTCGATGACCGGGCAACCTTTACCTTCTTCATTCCACCCATTCTGATTGCCGCAATCATCGGCGGCATACCGGCATCGGTCTTCTCGGTCGGCCTCTCGGTCCTGGCTGTCTATGTCATCAAGGAATTTACCCCGCGCGGACCGACCTTTTCGGAAATGGCCGTTGTCGGCGTCGTGGGCATAGCGATTGCGCTTGTCGGCGAAATCCTTCATTCCGCGCGCAAGACAATCGAGAAGGCCCAGGCCCGGGCGGCTTCGCGCGAAGCGCATCTGCGCTCTGTACTTGATACGGTCCTCGACGCCAGCATCGTAACCACCAAGGACGGGACGATCGTATCCTTCAATGCGGCGGCTGTCCGACAGTTCGGGTACACCGAAGACGAGGCAATCGGGCAAAACCTTCGAATCCTGATGCCCGACCCCTATCATCGCGAGCATGATGGGTATCTCGCCCGATATCTGGCGACCGGCGAAAGGCGGATCATCGGCATCGATCGGGTCGTCGTCGGGCGCCGCAAGGACGGCTCCACGTTCCCCATGAAGCTCGCCGTCGGCGAAACCCAGTCAGACGGCGAAATCTTTTTCACCGGTTTCGTGCGCGATCTGACGGAGCGGGAGGAATATGCCGCCCGGCTTCAGGAAATTCAGGGGGAACTGGCTCGGCTCGCCCGCCTCAACGAAATGGGCGAAATGGCTTCGACGCTCGCCCACGAACTGAACCAGCCGCTGTCGGCGATCTCCAACTATGTCCATGGCTGCGCCCGCCTGCTGCGCGACATCGACGAACCGATCGCGGTGAGGATGCGCGAAGCACTGGAGGAAACCGCCAAACAATCACTGCGGGCCGGCCAGATCATCAAGCATCTGAGAGAATTCGTCACCAAAGGGGAGACGGAAAAGGCGCCTGAGAACATTCGCCGGCTGGTCGAGGAGGCCGGGGCGCTGGCATTGGTCGGTTCACGCGAGAAAGGCGTCAGGGTCGTCTTCGAATTCGCGCCCGGTCCTGAAATCGTGGTGGCCGACCGTATTCAGATTCAGCAGGTGCTGACAAACCTGATGCGCAACGCAATCGAAGCGATGAGCGAGTGCGAACGGCGCGAATTGGTCATCCGCACCGAGCCCGAAAGCAGCACCCTGATGATGATTACCGTCCGGGACACCGGACCCGGCATTCCGGAGGAAATTGCCGAACAGCTTTTCAGGCCCTTTGTCACCACCAAACCCGGCGGGATGGGGATAGGCCTTTCGATTTCAAAACGTATTGTGGAAGCCCATGACGGCGAGATGATCGTATCGCGTAATCCGGCAGGAGGAGCGACCTTCCGTTTCACGCTTCCGATCCACAAGGGGGAGAGCGAGAATGCAGACAGATGACTATACGGTTCATATCGTGGATGACGAAGAGCCGGTCAGGAAATCTCTCGCATTCATGCTGACGATGAATGGGTTTGCCGTGCGCATCCATGAAACGGCTTCATCCTTCCTGCAGTTCGCCCCCAGCATCCGCAACGGCGTATTGATAACGGATCTGCGGATGCCGGACATGACCGGCGTCGAGCTGATCCGCAAACTCCTGGCGGAATATGCGAATCTCCCGGCCATCGTGATCACCGGCCATGGCGATGTCCCTCTGGCCGTGGAAGCGATGAAGGCCGGCGCCGTCGATTTCATCGAAAAACCGTTCGAGGATACGGTCATCATCGAAGCGATAGAGCGTGCTGCAGGGCAATTTCGGGAAAAACCCGCTGATCTCGATGACCTGAGCGAAGTCAGAAGCCGCCTTAAGAGCTTGAGCGATCGGGAGCGGCAGGTATTGGCGGCAGTGGTCGCCGGTCAGCCGAACAAGTCGATCGCATATGATCTCGATATCAGCCCGCGAACGGTCGAGGTGCATCGGGCAAACGTCATGGCGAAGATGAAGGCGAGGAGCCTGCCTCAGCTCGTCCGCATGGCCATCGCCGCCGGCCCGCACCTCGGTGAACGGGACAATTAATTCCCATTTCTTGATCCAACGCAAAGCGTACCGGTCCTGAAGGCGCTAAGAACCGGATGTCGGAGGTAACCTGCCGTCCATGTTTGCGGATAGTTTTGTGCACCCACAGTTGAGAAACATCGTCATCATCGAACCGGACCTCGGCCTCCGGCAATCACTGACGTTTGCGCTCGAGGTGGAGGGATATCGGGTCGAAGCCCTCGACGCGTGGCGCAAGGGGCATATTCCGGCCACTCCGGCCCTCTGCATGATCATCGATGACAACGTATTGCGCACCCGCGAGGACGCAAGGCGATATCTGCGTGACCTGGGCCAGACTGTCATCCTCCTCACCGACGGCGTATGTCCTCCCGTAAACGATAACGGTTTCATTCTCGCGAAACCGTTCGACGGTGCCGATCTGCTGCGGCTCGTAAGAAGCCTCGAAGCGGCAGATTGAGGTCCCCCATCCATTTTGCTCAGCCGCGGCTACGTACATATCCCTAGTGATAGAACCGAATTTTTCGCTGTCCCGTCTTGAGGCATCCTCAAGCCTCAGCACGGGAGAATGCCGGATGCAAACCGCCGCCGTCCACGATCAAAGACCGCATACGTCGAGCCGGACGACTGCGAGTTCTCCCAAGACTGCCACCTTCTGCAGACCATATCCCGTTGTCGCCTTTGCGGCAGGCGCCGAAATCTATGCCCCCGGCGACAGGGCCGGCACCTTCTATCAGGTCGAATTCGGCGCGGTACGCGTGCATCGGCTGCGGTCGGATGGACGACGGCAGATCATAGCTTTCCATCTGACCGGAGAAACATTCGGCTATGAAGCCGACCGGACCCACAGTTTCTTCGCGGAAGCGATTACGCCGACGGGGCTGCGCGCCATGAGCCGCCCAGCAAACGACGAAGCTTCGCCGGAACTTCTGACGCTGGCGTTGCGCGGCATGCTGCGCGCCCAGGAGCATATCATTATGATCGGCCGGCAGACCGCGGTCGAGCGGATTGCCAGCTTCCTGGTTGACATGTCCGACCGCCAGGGAGGCCTCGATCAGTTCGACCTGCCGATGAGCCGGCTGGACATCGCCGACCATCTCGGCCTGACGATCGAAACGGTGTCGCGCGTGTTCGCAAAGCTTCGGTCAGGCGGGTTCATCAGGCTGAGGAGCACGCGTTGCGTCGAATTCAAGAAATCCGAAGCGCTCCGTAGTCTCTGCGCATAAACTGAAGTGGCAATGTCCGGGCAACGCCAGTCGCAGCCGGCCAGAAAAAGCATCTTCGCCATATCCGATACTCCTCCCAGGCTGCTCACGGCAGGTCGTCCTCCTCTCGGGACGGCCTGCCGTCGAGTCAACTAATCCCATCCAGCAGGGTGCGCATGCTGCGCACGATCCCGCTGTCGGTGACATTGGAGACGAGAGTCTGGAAACCGAAAGCAACGGCTCTATGGTCCGTGCTTTCCGTTGGGCGACGGCAGGAGCTATGGATCTCGCGCGCACCGGTTTCCCGCACGATCCGTTCGACATTCGCAAGGTTGACGCCGCTACCAGGCATGATCGACAGACGTCCCCTCGCCCGTTCCACGAGCCTGCCAAGCAGATCGATGCCATCCGGGGCGCTGACTTCAAGACCCGAAGTCAAGATCCGTTCCACGCCCAGATCGGCCGCCTGCTCCAGCGCCTCATAGGCATCCGGAACCAGGTCGAAAGCCCGATGCAGGGTAATGCCAAGGCCGGCGGCGCGGCTCGTCAGCCGGGTTAGGAGAGACAGGTCGAGCGTATTGTCCGGACGGCTTGCGCCGACCACGACGCCCGCCAGACCGGCAGCGCGCACCGCATCGATATCGGCAAGCATGGCTGCTTCGTCGTCGGCGCCGAAGACGAAGTCTCCGGCGCGCGGCCGTATCATTGCATAGACAGGAACGGGCGCTTTCGCCGCGAGCGCCAAGAGGCCGGGCGGCGGGGTCAGTCCGCCGACGTCGAGCGCCGAGCAAAGTTCGATCCGGTCCGCACCTCCGGCAATCGCGGCCGCAAGGCCCTGCGGGCTGTCGACGCAGACCTCGAGGAGAATGCCCACATCAACCTCCTTGATGGCCGAGCACGGCGGCCCCGACCAGACCGCCGTCATCCTGCCTAAGCGCCGGCGTCACCAGGGGGTGACTGAAGCGATTGAGGATGCGCTTGCGCACAGCCAGATCCAGCGCATCGATCAAGGGAGTGACGGAAGCAAGCCCACCACCGACCGGTACGATCGAAGCACCCGTGACATTGACGGCCAGCGCGAGCGGGTCGGCGATGAGCTCGATATAGACCGCGACCGTTTTGACGGCCCGCGCTTCGCCCGCCTGCCAGCCTTCGAGGATGTGGTGGCTGGTCTCCTCACGGCCATGCAGGAAATCGTGCAGCCGCTCGATCCCGCGAGCACCGCCGATCGTGTCGACGCAACCGGATTGGCCGCAGCCGCAGGAAAACCGGGGGACATGCAGCATCTCGCCGTTCACCGCGACGGTCGTGTTGAGGATAGGCCCATGCCCCCATTCGCCGGTCACGCCGCCGGCGCCCCGCACCAGTCGCCCGTCGATCGCCAGCCCGCCGCCGATTCCGGTGCCCATGATGGCACAGAAGACCACCGAATGGCCCCGCCCTGCTCCTTCATTGGCTTCCGCCAGCGTCAGGCAGTCCGCGTCGTTGGCAGCCAGCACCCGTCGGCCAAGCATAGCCGACAGTTCGTCCACGAGCCGTCTTCCGGTTATGCAGGGGATATTGGCCGATGTGGTCCTGCCGTCGCGGGGGTCGACGAGACCGGCGATCGACAGCGCCACGGGCGACGCCGGATCACCTGCACCTTGGTGCCGCTCGATCAGTGCCGACAGCGAAGCAGCCAGATCATCCCAACTTGCCGCGGGCGTCGCCACCTTCTCGAGCAGCACGAGCGCGCCCGGTGCCGGTGACACGGCGAACTTCATGAACGAACCGCCGACATCGACGCAGAAAACCGGCTTTCCCGGCCCTCCGTGACCTTTCCACTCCGCTTCTACCGAAATCGCGCTCATTTGCGCGGATCCAGGAGGTCGCGCAACCCGTCGCCGAGAATGTTGAAGCCAAGGACGGTGATCATGATCGCCAGTCCCGGAAACAGCGACATATAGATATTCAGACCGAGATAGTTGCGGCCGTCGCTCATCATCGCGCCCCATTCGGGCAGCGGCGGCTGTGCGCCGAGGCCAAGGAAGGAGAGGCTTGCGGCCGATAAGATGACGGTTCCGGCGGTCAGCGTCGACTGCACGATGATCGGCCCGATCGCGTTACGCAAAATGTAATGGGTCATGATGCGGCGGCGCGAAATCCCGAGCGAGATCGCAGCTTCGACATAGTCCATGCTCTTCAGACCAAGCGTGAGGTTTCGGCTGAGCCGGGCGTAGACCGGTACCGAAAAGATGGCAATGGCAATCAGAAGATTGATGAGGCTGCTGCCGAGCACGCTGACGATCAGGATCGCAAGCACGATGCCCGGAAACGCGAAGAGAATGTCCATGGCCCACATGATTGCCTGGTCGACATAGCGGCCGCTCATGCCGGAGAGAATGCCGAGCGGAACGCCCACGATCACCGCCAGGCCGACGCTGAGCACCACTTCGAGCAGCGAAATGCGCGCGCCGTAAAGGACGCGGGCAAATATGTCGCGACCGTTGTCATCCGTCCCGAACGGATGCGCCCATGAGGGTGGCTCCATGGTCGCAAGCAGATCCTGCGCGTAAGGATCCGCCGCAGCGATCAACGGTGCAAAGATCGCCGCAAGCACGATCAGCCCGATGAGGAAACCGCCGAGAGCGATGCTGCGGTGAGCCGCCATCCAACGCCAGGCGCGCGATAACACCGGGCGGCGCGGTGCAATGTCTGTTTCGATCGACGCCATCAGTCGAACCTTATCTTCGGATTGAGGATCGCGATCAGAAGCTCCGCGAGAAGGTTCATGACCACCACGCCGGTGACGGCGACGAGCGTCACGCCCTGGATAACCGGATAGTCCCGATAGCGCACGGCATCGACGAGGAAACGACCGATCCCCGGCCAGTTGAAAACCGACTCGGTGACGACCGCACCGCCGACAAGACTGCCGAAATTGAGGCCGACGATGGTGATGATCGGGATCAGCGCGTTGCGCAGCGCATGGCTCCAGTAGATCGTCTGGGGAGCGACCCCCTTGGCGTAGGCCGTGCGGATATAGTCCTGTGACATGACCTCGATCATGCTGGAGCGGGTCATGCGGGCAATGACGGCAGTCGGCAGCACGGCGAGCGTGACCGATGGCAAAATGAAGCTTTTCCATGAAGACGCACCCAGCAGCGGCAACCAGCCGAGCTGGACGGAAAACGTGTTCATCGCCATCAGAGCCAGCCAGAAATTGGCGATCGAGGCGCCCGCAATGGCGAGGATCATGACGACCTGGTCCGGCCAGCCGTGCCGATAGATCGCAGCGATCATGCCGGCCGGCACGCCGATGCCGACCGCCAGGAGATACGCGGTGATTGCAAGTCCGAGCGTAAACGGCAGACGCTCGGCAATCTCGTCGACGACCGGCAGCTTGGATTTGATGGAAATCCCGAGATCGCCTCTTACGGCTCCATAGGCGAAGGAGGCATACTGTTCCGGCAGGCTGCGGTCGAGACCGAGGCGGCGGGTCATGTTATCCACGGCTTCCTGCGTGGCTTCCGGTCCCGCCATCAGTCGCGCCGGATCGCCCGGCAGAGCGCGGATGGCAACGAAGACCAGAAGCGATACCCCGATGAGGATCAACGGCAAGGCCAGCAGCTTCTTGGCGATATAGGCTTTCATCCGCTCGCTCGATCAATTCACCTCGAAAAGACGGCGGGCGATATTCCTCGCCCGCCCGCGCCTGAGATTATTTCCTGGCTTCCTTGACGACGATCAGGCCGCCCGGAATGACCCAGGTGCCCTTGACGCTCGCCCGCGTCGCAAAAAGATCCTGCTTCGTGAAGAGCAGCACATGCGGTGCCTGTTCGTTCACCAGCTTCTGCGCATCCACGTAGATCGCGTTGCGCGCCTTCTCATCGAGGGTCGAGGCCGCCTTGTCGATCAACTCGTCAAGCTTCGGATCGGAGAAGAAACCAAGATTGGCACCGGCCGGTGACGCGCTCTTGGAATAATAAAGGGGGCGGAATTGTAGATCCGCGCCGTTGACGCCCGAGGACCAGGAAGCGATCGAGGAACCGATATTGTCTTTCTCCTTGCCTGCCGGATCGAGGAACGCCGCCTTCGACCAGACACCGCCCTCCATCTTTCGCACGTCGAGCTTGACGCCGGCTTTCGCCCACATGGCCTGCAGCAGCTCGCCGATACGGGATTCCTGCTCCTGTACGATGGTCGACATGGAGAAGCCGTCCGGGTAACCGGCCTCCTTCAGCAGCTGTTTCGCCTTCTCGATGTCATAGCTATAGGGCGCGAGCGACTTGTCGTAACCGGGCGTGACCGGCGCGAGCGGCGAATTCGCAGGCTTCGCAAACCCCTGCATGAAGGCCTTGACGATACCTTCCCGGTCGGTCGCGTAGTTCAGCGCCTGTCGGACGCGCACATCGTCGAGCGGCTTCGTCTTGGTGTTCAGCGAAACCCAGAACACCGCCGAGCCGTCGGTGGTGCTGAGTGTCATGTCCGGATTGGCCTTGAGCTGCTGGGCAAAGGCCGCAGGGAACGGATTGACGACATCGGCATCGCCCGTCTGCAGCGCCATGTTCATGACGGACGGCTCCGGCGTCCAGGTCCACTTGATCTCGTCCTCGCCCTTCGGCGCGCCGCCCCACCATTCGGTGTTCTTGGTCTGCAGCACGTATTCACCGGACTTGTATTCGGCGAGCTTGTAGGGACCGGTGCCGACGGCTTTGCTGCCGATCGTCCCTGCCGTCTCCGCGGCTGGGCTCACCATCAGGCACGGACCGGTGGTGAGCAGCGCCAGGAAAGCGGGATACTGGCTCTTCAGCTTGAACTGCACGGTCATCGGATCGACGGCAGTCACGCCTTCGAGAAAGGTGCGCAGGCGACCGCTCGCGGCAAGCCCGCGTTTGGTATCGAGGTGGCGGGTGAAGTTCTTGACCACGACATCGGCATCGAAGGGGGTGCCGTCATGGAACTTGACGCCCGGGCGCAGCTTGAAGGTCCAGAGAAGACCTGCGGCATCCGAAGACCATTCGGTGGCAAGCGCCGGTTTGAGCGAAAGATCGGGATCGCGCTTGACGAGGCCTTCATACATCGGATCGAGCAGAGCGGCTGTGTAGGTTGCGGTCTGGTCGCCCGGATCCATGGAACGCGGCGCTTCGGTCTGCATCACGTTCAGCGTCGCAGCGCTTGCGGCGATCGGAAATAGGAGACCGCCAGCAACCGCTGAGGCGAGTACAAAACGACGATTTTCCAGAAATTTGGCCATGATTGTTCACCCTTGTTTTGTTGACGTGAGGGTAGCTCTCGCTACCTTAGATCATTTTTATAATTTATTGTCATTGATTTGTTCACTTTCTGAACTTAGTGTCAAGACCGCAAATCCAGAGGACCCAAGCCGCTTGAACGCCATGCTCACTTCCTCCCAGCGCCAGCTGCTGCGCGCCATCAGCGAGTCCGGACCACTCAGCCGGACCGAGATGGCGCAGATGCTGGGATTGAGCAAAGCCGCGATGAGCGGCATTGCCCGCGACCTGATCGATCTCGGCGTGCTGCACGAGACCGAAATCGTCTACGGCCAGGGCCGGCCTTCGGTACTGCTCGACCTGCATCCCGAATGCGCATTCTTCGTCGGTATTTCTCTGCTCGAAGATCCGGCGCCGATGATCCTCAGCGATCTCAACGGCAAGATCATCGCCCGTCAGGCGATGCCGCTGTCGCGCGACCCGAAGGTCATTGCCGAGGCGATTACCGAGGGCCTGCCGAGCCTTCTCGAAGCCCATCCCGACGCGAAGGAAAAGCTCTCCGGCATCGGCGTGGCCCTCTCAGGCTTCGTCGATGAATCCCAGGCAAACTGCGTGCAATCCACCCTGCTCGGCTGGCAGGACGTGCCGCTGGCAAAAATCATCCGCGAGCGCTCCGGTATCGAAACCTTCATCGAGAACGATGCGAAGGCCGTCGCGGTCAGCGAAAAGCTGTTCGGCAGTGCCCGCGAAATCCAGAACTTCAGCGTCGTTTCGCTCGGCGACGGCATCGGCTGCGCCCATTTCATCGACGGCAAGCTCTATCGCGGCAATCACGGCGGCGCCGGCGAAATCGCCCATTGCACCATCGAGCCCGGCGGCTCACCCTGCCGCTGCGGCAAGCGCGGCTGCCTCGATACCGTCGCCTCCATGAAGGCGATCAAGGAAATGTCGCGCGCCGAGGGGCTCGAATGCACCTCGCTGTCGGACATCGAAAACGAGGCATCGACCGGCAATGCGGCAGCAATCCGCATCCTGCACCGCGCCGGCTCGGCTCTCGGGCTCGCGATCGCCAACCTCATCCAGATGAACGACCCCGGCCTCATCCTGATCACGCATGTGGAAGGTTCGTTCGAGGGTCTTTTCGGCACGGTGGTCAATCAGGCCATCGAGACCAACGTCCTGCCGCGTTACGCCGGCCAGACGCCCATCCGCATCAAGCGCGTGGACGGCGATGTCTGGGCGCGCGGGGCGGCAAGCATTGCAGCCCATAATTTTCTGATCGGTTCCCATACTAGCTGAGGTTTTTCCATGCGCATTGCTGTCGGCGGCATCCATATCGAATGCAGCACTTACAACCCTGTCCTGAACGAGGAAAAGGACTTTCGCGTCGTACGCGGCGAGGAGCTGACCGCATCGCCCTATTTTGCCTTTCTCAAGGATTACAAGGCGGAATTCCTGCCGACCATTCATTGCCGCGCCATCGCCGGCGGCCCGGTCGCCCGCTCCACATACGAGCGTTTCAAGGCCGAATTTCTCGAGCGCCTGGAGCCCTTGCTGCCGCTGGACGGTCTCTATCTGGCGATGCACGGCGCCATGTATGTGCAGGGCATGGAGGATGCCGAAGGTGACTGGATCACTGCCGCCCGCGAACTCGTCGGCCCCGACTGCACGGTTTCGGCGAGCTACGACCTGCACGGCAATGTCAGCCAGCGCATCATCGACGCGCTCGACATGTATTCCACCTATCGCACCGCGCCGCATATCGATGTCGAGGAGACGATGCGCCGCTCGGTGAAAATGCTGGTCGAAAGCCTGAAGACCGGCGTGAAGCCGGTATTGCTCTGGGCGCCGATCCCCGTCGTGCTGCCGGGCGAGCGCACCAGCACCGTGGATGAGCCGGCAAAGAGCCTCTACGAAATGATGCCGGAAATCGACGCGATCGAGGGTGTCTGGGACGCCTCGCTGATGGTCGGTTACGTCTGGGCCGACGAACCACGCGCCACGGCCGCTGCGATCCTGACCGGAACAGACCGCGCTGTCCTCGAACGGGAAGCCAGGCGTATCGCCGGGGCCTACTGGGATGCGCGCGAAAAATTCGTCTTCGGCTGCGAGACCGGCTCGATCCAGGAGTGCGTCGCAAGAGCGGTTGCCAGCAGGACCTCCCCGGTGGTGCTTGCCGAATCCGGCGACAACCCGACTGGCGGCGGTGTCGGCGATCGCGCCGAGGTGCTTGCCGAGCTGATCGCCAAGGGCGCCACCGGCGTCGTGTTCGCCGGCATTGCCGACAAGGCCGCGGCCGAAGCCTGCTACGCTGCCGGAGTCGGAGCGGAACTCGACCTTTCGATCGGGGCCTCGCTCGACACGATCGGCAGCAAGCCGGTGCGGACCAGGGTAAAGGTAAAATTCCTGCACGACACCACCGACCTCTCCGATCGTCAGGCGGTGGTCGTGATCGACGGCATCGAGTTGGTGCTGTCGGCGAAGCGACGGCCCTACCACAACATCTCCGATTTCACCCGTCTCGGTCTCGACCCGCAGACGGCCAGGATCGTCGTCGTGAAATCCGGCTATCTCTCGCCGGAACTCGCACCGATCGCCAATCCCAACCTGATGGCGCTGTCGCCGGGTGTCGTCGATCAGTTCGTCGAGCGACTGGAGCGCCACCGCAAGCAGCGCCCGACCTATCCCTTCGACAAGGATTTCGCCTACGAGCCGCAGGTGTTTTCGTCGGCGCGCTCCGCAGGACGGTGACCCGACTGCACGAAGCCCAGCGCGGCTCCGGCGGCGCCAATACCTTCTGAAGACGTGCGGCGGGCGGGGAAATTCTCACCCCACCGGGAAAATTTTGCCAGTCCGCTTCAGGCGCTTAGGGCTTTTCGTTTCCCCGCCTTGTCCCCGCATCGAAGACCCGCCGCATAATCGTTCCCGTCATCGGATGGGAAACCGGGTTCGCGAACCGGTCGCATCCTCGGTCTTGCGAAGTCCGGTTTCCGATGATGGTCGCCGAAGCGGTCGAAGGGGGCTGGGAAATCCCCGGACAATCGCCGAAACGGCCGGGGCAGGTGGAAAACCTGAATACCCGATACCCGAATACCCCGCCTGCCCCATTCCCTCTAACGCCACCGCGCCGGATTTCATCCGCGCGGTCAAAGGTGCTGCCGGAAGTGTTTTCCATTGCAGCAAAAGATGACGAAGCCGACGCCTATTCGAAATTCCGTGAGACTGGCTGACGCCGTTCAGGAACCAGAGGCTGGTCCCACGTGTTTCCCTTGGGCGCCATGAGGATGCAGGAGGAAGCAAGATGGGTATCGAACAGGCACCGACCGAAAAGGGTCGCGAATCCGCGCGTGGATTGAAGCAGAGCACTCGAAAGGAAGAGAAAAAGGTCGAAACCCAAAAGGGGTCCGACCTCGCGAAGGGGGCGGATCGTTTCGAGGAACGTTCGAAGAGCTCGGACGGCAAGAGCGCCGGCGCGAAACAACGCTGATGACGGTCAGTCGGACAGAATACGAAGCGGCGACCGAAGGTCGCCGCCCGGATTTGCCATGAGAAATCAGCTTCTCTTCGTACGCCAGCTTTCGGCATAGTTTTCGCGAGCTTCCCGCGCATAGGGCGTCGGCGACACGCGCACCCGGATCTCGGCCTGCTTGTGCCCCTGCTCGATCGAGGTCTTGCCCGTCCCCCCGTTCGGCTCACCCCAGATGAGCGTCAGCACGTCGCCTTCCTGGATGTCCGCATCCACGACGCCGAGCGACAGCATGCAGCGTTCGTTGTAGCTGTAGCCGTTGAACATCGACATGCCGACCACCTTATCGCCATGCATGATCCTGTCGGCGCTGGAGGACGCGTAATTCGGCTGCGGCAGGTCGATCCACTTATAGGCCTGCTCGCCCGGAACGAAGCTCGACGCAATGACCTTCATCACGTCTTCCGCGTTCCATTCGAAGGTGACCTTCTTGCGATGCGGCTGGCCCTTCATCTTTTCGAGCGCCTCGCGCCCGACGAAGTCGTGGTCGAATTTGACGTAGATGCCGTAGCCGAGTTCATAAGGGGTGACGTAGTAGTCCTCGATATTGTCGGAGATCAGGCTGCCACCGATCGAACCTATGGCTTCGTAGCTGTCTTCCGTCAGCCAGTCGCGATATCCCTGCAGTTCGGGGTCTGTATAGATCGCCGGAAGCGGCGACGGGATCCAGCCGGATTCGAGCGTATTGGTCGAATAGGCACGCGCGCCGACGAGATAGAGATCGACGCCGGCATCTTTCGCGGCCTGAACCACGATCTCGCGGACTTCGTCCTTTTCCGCATAAGGCCCCCATATTTCGAGCCCCGGAGCGCCCGCCATGCCATGGCGCAGCGCCTGAACCTTCCTGTTGCCGACGTTGATCCAGTCGACATGGAAGAACTTGATGTCGGGGATCGGACCGCCGTTCATCTTCTCGAAGATCTTCGGTGCATCCGGCCCCTGGATCTGGAAACGATAGTGAACCCGGTCGACCTGCTTGCCGTCCGGACGAGAAGGCGAGCGCGGGTCGTGGGTAAGCTTCACATCGTGCTTGCCGAGCGAGGCGTTGTAGCGCAGCCAGTTGGCAGTCGGCGCACGGCCGACGAGCACGAACTTGTCCTCCCGCTCGCGAAAGATGATCATGTCGCCGATGACGTAACCCGCCGGCGTCACCGGAACGTAATGCTTGGCACGATTGGTGTCGAAATTCGCAAAGCTGTTGATCGCGAGACTTTCGAGAAATTTGGCCGCGTCCGGGCCTTCGACGATCAATTCGTCCATGTGGTGCGACTGATCGAAGAGAACGGCCGACTCGCGCCACGCGACCTGTTCCGTCCGCCAATTGGAAAACTCCGGTGCGACGACCGGATAGATATACATGCCGATGCGCGAATTGCGCAGCACCTCGACCGGATTTCCCTTTTCCTTCAGGATCTGAGTCAGATTCCTTGCCATAGACCTTCCCTCCGTTGCTCTCCGATCCGTGCCTCCCGCGCCGAATGGCGGGAGTGACTGCATCGGTCGTAATTGCCATTGCAAATGAGGGGCCGCGGTCTCCTCCCGCCAATCTCCTCACGACCGGTTCTCGCTCTCGGCCTGCCGCCAAACGACGAAAGCCTCGCTCTACCTCCCGGCTCCGACAATTCATAGAACAAGGGTTTGGCATGCACAACAACAAACCGGCGAAAATGCATACATAAAATATGTCAGTTTTGGCTGATCACCGCGCCATACCGTGTATCCGCAAGATAAAATGGGAAATTTCGGCACATCATGTATACATGACGACTTGTGAGCGCGGCGAAGAGATTTCCCCCACAAACGACGCCAAGCCGTCCACGATAGGTGAAATGCCCGGTGCAAGACGCACGAGGTTCATCTGGCAGGAGGACGACAGTCCCCGCAGATCCGAAGGAGTGGAATCCGCTCAGCTGCGGACGGCCCAGGCCGCGTCGGAGGGAGCAGCCACCGTCACCGCACGGCCGATCCCGACATCCGCCAGCGACGGCGTCTCGATATGCAGCGTATGGTCTGCGGTTTTGACCATGATGGAACGGTGAGGCCCGCGGAAAATCGCCTGGCTGATCTCACCCGACCAGGAGAGGCCGCCATTCGCCGCCCCGGCCTCGCCAATCTGCAGGTTTTCGGGCCTCACCATGACGGTCACCTCCGCTCCTGCCGGCATCTCGCTGGCCGCGTGACATTCGCCCGCCCACCCCTTC
>NZ_PVBN01000030.1 GCF_002968635.1 Neorhizobium alkalisoli
GGAAGACCGAAAACTCGTACGGTATTTTGCCAAAGGCAAAAATCGGATAACGCGGGGTGGAGCAGCCCGGTAGCTCGTCAGGCTCATAACCTGAAGGCCGCAGGTTCAAATCCTGCCCCCGCAACCACTGATCCCTGCGACCCCGTGGCACCCGCTGCGGGTTTTTGCGTTATGAGCTTCCCAGACGTAACCACCACCTATCCCAGGTGCAGGGCCAACTGTCGCATCCAGGACCGTTGGGTCCTAGTGACCTGCCAAGATGCCGCTGGTTTCTCGAAGAACTTCACCCGATGCTGCGGAGCTCGAGCTAATTGGCTCTCCGGCGGATCGAGAAGGATTGATTTTTCCGCAGAGGAACTTCGTCCGCCGGGTGATCTTCGTCATAGCTATCGGCATCTGTTCCCGCGCTGTGATGCAGTAAGCGCTTCGATCTAACGCGTATAAATTCTTATAGACCTAACTCAGTTAAGCGCTCGGACGCGGCTTTGCCAACATGCTTTCGATAAGCTGTGCCAACGTCTTAGGGAAAGTTTCAACGTCGTCGGGGCGGATCCGGATTGAATAACTATCTCGTCCTTCCACCTACGCGTGCTGGGCGGCTAGGGTGTGTCGGCGAGCGGCGACGAAGTCTATTACGTCCGACTGCGGCATGGCTTTGCCGAAGATGTAACCCTGGCCGATGTCGCATCCCTGGCTGAGGAAGTAGGCGAGTTGGGCGTTTTCCTCAATTCCCTCCACCGTCGTCTTGAGATTGAGGCTGCGGCTCAGCCCGAGGATGGCATCGATGATCTTGGCATTCTTGTCGTTTTGGGTGCAGGCGGCAACGAAGCTTTTGTCGATCTTGATCTTGTCGAATTTGAACCGGGCCAGCTGCGAGAGGCTGGAGTAGCCCGTTCCGAAATCGTCGAGAGCCACCTGGATGCCGGCAGCATGGAGATGCTCGATGGTCGATGCGGCGAGATCAGGGTCTCCCATCAGGGCATTTTCCGTAATCTCGATCTCCAGTCGCGATGCCGGTAATCCGGTTTCCTGAAGGATATGGAGAATCCGTTGCGCCAGAAGCCTGTCTTCGATCTGGACGGGCGATACATTGAACGAAAGTGTTGCCGCCTCCGACCAGAGCTGAGCGTCGCGGCATGCGCGTGACAGCAGTTGCTCGAACAGCACGGTTATCAACCCGGTTTCTTCCGCGACGGTGATAAATTGCTGCGGGGGGATGAAAGTCCCCTCGTTGTTACGCCATCTTGCAAGAGCTTCGAAGCCGCACAGGTCGCCGGTCCGCAGATTGATTAGGGGCTGATAGAATGGCTCTATCTTGCCTTCATCGATCGCCCGGCGAAGTTCTCCTTCCAGCTTTGCCCGTTCTGCCACCTTTTCCTGCATTTCCGGCTGAAACAGCGCATACTGATTGTGCCCCCGGTTCTTTGCCTCATAAAGTGCGATATCGGAGCGGTGGCAGATCTCCTCGAGTGAGCTGCCATGATCGGGAAGTCTCGCATATCCGACGCTGGCGCCGACCTCGGTCGACAATGTGCCGATCCGAACGGGCCGGGACACCGAGTGGATGAGCAGCTGTGCGAGAAGTTCCTCTCTCTCTGGAGGCAGGTCGCGCGCCACGGCAACGAATTCGTCGCCGCCGAAGCGGAAGACGCATTCGTGTTCCGCCAGCGCGCAGATCCGTCGCGAAACCTCCTTGAGAAGGATATCGCCGCCCTGGTGACCGAGAAGATCGTTCACTTTCTTGAAGCCGTCGAGATCGATGGAGAATACCGTTGCGGTCTGCGACGCGCTCTCTTCCGCAGGTCCGCGAAGATCGGAAAGCACCAGGCGGTCGAACGCATAGCGATTGGGAAGCTTGGTGAGGTGATCGTGGGTGGCGATGCGGTCTGCTTCGTCGAACGCCTTGCGGCGGCTCACCATCTCGTTGCGCATGTCGAGAATGCGGAGAACCGAGTAGGCGAAGCTGGCGATGCCCGCCACGATCAGGGTGATGATGATAAGATGTGCCTTCCCCGCGCTGACCGCCTGGACAAGATCCAGTATAGTCTCGCGAAAAATCAGGCAGATCAGCCAGAAAAACAGGCCGAATGTGGAGACCTGAATCAGCTGCCTGCCGGCTCTACTTTTCAGGAAATCTCTCATAATACTCCTCCGTAAGGCCGGAGTATTATCAGGTGACACTAAAGGATGGGTTACTGATACGCTGCAACTCCTAGAGTTTGGCAAGTCTAAAGAGGGCTTGAGCGAGGGGCGGCAAGCGGTCCGCAGTGGGCAATCTTGCTGGGCGCACAAGCCCAATGCGCCTCGCCTAGAGCGTTTCATCGCTTGACTGAATCTGATGGGATTCCCTGTGGGCCGGTTTTGTGATTCAAGGTGCTGGCTGGGCGGAGGCCAGCATCTGATGACACGAGCTCTTTCGAATGATCTTCGCGAGCGTGTTGTGGCGGCGGTTGTGGCCGGTGAGAACTGCCGTTCGG
>NZ_PVBN01000031.1 GCF_002968635.1 Neorhizobium alkalisoli
GACAAGTACGAGAAGTGGTACGAGGAGAGCGTGGAGGATCCGGACAAGTTCTGGGGCAAGCACGGCCGGCGGATCGACTGGTTCAAGCCTTATACGAAGGTCAAGAATACCTCCTTCAAGGGCAAGGTCTCGATCAAGTGGTTCGAGGATGGGCTGACCAACGTCTCCTACAACTGCATCGACCGCCACCTGAAGACGCACGGGGAACGCACCGCCATCATCTGGGAAGGCGACAATCCCTATATCGACAAGAAGATCACCTATAACCAGCTTTACGATCAGGTCTGCCGGCTGGCGAACGTCATGAAGAAGCATGGCGTCAAGAAGGGTGACCGCGTCACCATCTACATGCCGATGATCCCGGAAGCGGCTTACGCAATGCTCGCCTGTGCCCGCATCGGTGCCGTGCATTCGGTGGTCTTCGGCGGTTTCTCGCCGGAAGCGCTGGCCGGCCGGATCATCGACTGCCAGTCGACCTTCGTGATCACCTGCGACGAAGGCGTGCGTGGCGGCAAGCCGGTGCCGCTGAAGGAAAACACCGATACCGCGATCCACATCGCCGCCCGCCAGCACGTCATCGTCAACAAGGTGGTGGTGGTGCGCCGCACCGGCGGCAAGACCGGCTGGGCGCCGGGCCGCGATCTCTGGTACCACCAGGAAATCGCCAGCGTGAAGGAACATTGCGAGCCGGTGAAGATGAAGGCGGAAGATCCGCTGTTCATCCTCTACACGTCGGGCTCCACCGGCAAACCGAAGGGCGTGCTGCACACCACCGGCGGCTATCTCGTCTATGCCGCGATGACCCATGAATATGTCTTCGACTATCACGACGGCGACATCTACTGGTGCACGGCGGATGTCGGCTGGGTGACCGGCCATTCCTACATCGTCTACGGGCCGCTGGCGAACTGCGCCACCTCGCTGATGTTCGAAGGCGTGCCGAATTTCCCCGATCAGGGCCGCTTCTGGGAAATAGTCGACAAGCACAAGGTCAACATCTTCTATACCGCGCCGACGGCGATCCGTTCGCTGATGGGCGCCGGCGACGAATTCGTGAAGCGGTCGTCGCGGACAAGCCTGCGGCTGCTCGGCACGGTCGGCGAACCGATCAATCCGGAAGCCTGGGAATGGTATTACAACGTGGTCGGCGACAAGCGCTGCCCGGTGATCGATACCTGGTGGCAGACGGAAACCGGCGGCCACATGATCACACCGCTGCCCGGCGCCACCGACCTCAAGCCGGGTTCGGCAACCAAACCGTTCTTCGGGATCAAACCGCAACTCGTCGACAACGAAGGCAATGTGCTGGACGGTCCAGCCGACGGCAATCTCTGCATCGCCGATTCATGGCCCGGCCAGATGCGGACCGTCTACGGCGACCACGAGCGGTTCATCCAGACGTATTTCTCCACCTACAAGGGCAAATATTTCACCGGTGACGGCTGCCGCCGCGATGAAGACGGCTATTACTGGATCACCGGCCGCGTCGACGATGTCCTGAACGTGTCGGGCCACCGGCTTGGCACGGCGGAAGTCGAATCGGCGCTCGTCTCGCACAATCTCGTGTCGGAAGCCGCCGTTGTCGGTTACCCGCACAATATCAAGGGCCAGGGCATCTATTGCTACGTCACCCTGATGGCCGGCCACGAAGGCAACGACGCGCTGCGCCAGGAGCTGGTGAAACACGTCCGCCAGGAAATCGGCCCGATCGCGCAGCCCGACAAGATCCAGTTCTCGCCCGGCCTGCCGAAAACCCGCTCCGGCAAGATCATGCGCCGCATCCTGCGCAAGATCGCCGAGGACGATTTCGGAGCACTTGGCGATACCTCGACGCTTGCCGATCCCGGCGTCGTCGACGACCTCATCGCAAACCGCCAGAACAAGGCGGGTTGATAAAAAGGCCGCTCCTCGGAGCGGC
>NZ_PVBN01000032.1 GCF_002968635.1 Neorhizobium alkalisoli
CCTCGTAGAGACACCCGAACGGGTGTCCAGACGAACCGCTTGCCGGTTCGAAGCGCCCGCTTGGCGGGGCGCTCATAGAAGGTTTAGCCTTCTCTTGATCCGGCCACGCCCTCCCGGTGTGGTCGGAAGCTTATTCACCTAAATGAAAGTCCCATTCATGAGCAGAACCTTGACGAACCACGATGGTTCACCAATAATCAAAGTGAACCAAGGAAAGTTAGGTGCCATGACTGCCGCCTTTACCGTGCGTGTGAAAGATGAAACCGCAAGCAAGCTGGATCAGCTTGCCGAAAAGCTGGATCGCTCCCGCTCCTACATGGCTGCCGAAGCCATTGAGGCTTTCGTTGAGCAGCAGGAGTGGCAGCTTGCCGAGATCGAAGCCGGATTGGCTGAGGCCGATCGGGGCGAATTTGCCAGCGCCGAAGATGTGGCGAAGGTCGTTGGGAAATACGTCAAGTCCGCCCGCCAATCATGAGCGGCAAACGTATTCGCTGGACGCTTCGGGCGTTGCGGCGGCTTGATGAAATCGGCGCTCATATTGAACAGGACAATCCCGATGCGGCAGCGCGCGTGGTCGCCAGGATCGTGACCGCCGTGGATATGCTCGCCGAATTACCGGCAAGCGGGCGGCCGGGTCGCATCAAGGGCACCCGTGAAATCGTGCTGGTGGATATTCCCTACATCATTCCCTACCGCGTTGGCCGGGACATCGAGATTATCACCGTCATGCACGCGCAGCAGCGGTGGCCGCAGACGTTCTGACAAAAGCCCCGTACATCAGTCCGCGTCTTTGACAAATCCCCTTGGGGATAAGGGGAGGATGCAGATCGATACCGGGCGAAATAGGGCTTGCCCTATGTGTCGCGGATGACTAACAGGATAGCGCGGGATGGAGCAGCCCGGTAGCTCGCAAGGCTCATAACCTTGAGGTCGTTGGTTCAAATCCAACTCCCGCAACCAAATCACCCAAAACAGCGTAGCCCCTGATAACCTGCCGCCTCACGAAGGCGGTTCATGGGCCTGTTTTCGTATGCCATCTATTCCCGTGTTTAGGCGCCTTGCATGACCTAGAGCAGATCCTGTTCAATCCGGGTCATATCCGGCAGCTCTGAAGTAGTTCGCGCATTCTGAGGGTGTGAAGCAGGGAACCAAAGCGCCTACTGCATCCCACAAAGCATCAATCTTTCGCTCTGCC
>NZ_PVBN01000033.1 GCF_002968635.1 Neorhizobium alkalisoli
TAGAGCAGATCCTGTTCAATCCGGGTCATATCCGGCAGCTCTGAAGTAGTTCGCGCATTCTGAGGGTGTGAAGCAGGGAACCAAAGCGCCTACTGCATCCCACAAAGCATCAATCTTTCGCTCTGCCCGGCCTCGTAACATCGCTTTCAGTTTGGAGAACGCGTTTTCAATAGGGTTGAAGTCGGGGCTATAGGGCGGGAGGAACATGAGTTTGGCGCCGGCGCGCTCGATGGCATCACGAACACCAGCAGTTTTGTGTGCCGGCAAGTTGTCCATGACGACGACATCACCGATCTGAAGGGTCGGCACCAGTACCTGTTCGACGTAAGCCAGGAAGACGTTACCGTTCATTGCGCCATCGTAAACGAACGGTGCGGTCATTCCGGTGAGGCGCAATGCTCCGGTGAATGTCGTTGTTTTCCAATGACCATGCGGCACACCGGCTCGGCAACGCTCGCCCCTAAGTGCACGCCCGCGCAGACGCGCCATCTTCGTCGAAAGGCCGGTTTCATCGATAAAGATCAGCCTTTCCGGATCGAGATCGAGTTGGCCATCAAACCAGACGCGCCGGCGCTTCAGGACATCCGGCCGGTCTTGCTCCAGTGCATGTGCGGACTTTTTTTAAAGGTCCATCCACGGCCTCGCAGCCAGGCACCAACTGCACTCCGACTAATCTTCACCTGCCGCTCGACGGACAAGAACTCGACCATTTCATCGAGCGTCACGTCCTTACGACCTTCGATCAGTTCGACAACGAATGCCTCGTGTGCATCCAGCGCCGACGGTCGCCTCCAACCTTGCGGCCGAGAGCTCGGCTCACCTTGTTTCGCTCTTGCGATCCAGCGGATCGCCGTCGAAATGCCAACTCCAAACCGAGCCGCGGCCTGTCGTGCCGACATGCCCGTAGCAGACGCTTTCAATACGCGTAGTCGAAGATCATCGCTTAGTGCCTGTGCCATCATCCACCTCTCCGCTGTGGATGTTGAATCAGCTTCGGCTCGCCCCGTCACCTCACAATCGATTCATCGATTACAGGACCTGCTCTAG
>NZ_PVBN01000034.1 GCF_002968635.1 Neorhizobium alkalisoli
TAGAGCGGTTCATGTTTTGACGGAAGCGTATCCGGCGTTTACGAAGTAGTTACTGCATTCGCCGGGTTGGATTGTTGTGACGAGAGAGCCGATGTGTCGCCACGTGTCCTCGATCGTTCGCTTTTGGGCATGGCGCATCCAGTGCTTGATCTTGGCGAAGGCCTGTTCGATCGGATTGAGGTCGGGGGAATAGGGCGGCAGGAACCAGAGCCTTGCGCCGGCCGCTGTGACGATCTGACGTACGGCCGCCGATTTGTGGCTGCCGAGATTGTCCATGATGACAATGTCGCCGGGCTTGAGAATGGGCACGAGTTGTTGCTCGACATAGGCGCGGAAGCATTGGCCATTGATCGGCCCGTCGAAGACGCAGGGTGCGGTGAGCTGGTCGCAACGCAGTGCGCCCAGGAATGTCAGCGTGCGCCAATGGCCATGCGGGGCAAAGGCGCGCAAGCGCTTGCCCTTCGGCCCCCAGCCGCGCAGCGGCGTCATGTTGGTCTTGATCCAGGTCTCGTCGATGAACACCAGCCGTCTGGGATCGAGACCAGCCTGCCATGCCTTCCAGCGCTGACGTCGGCGGGCAATGTCGGCGCGGGCCTGCTCAAG
This sequence comes from Neorhizobium alkalisoli, assembly GCF_002968635.1. Classification (GTDB taxonomy): domain Bacteria; phylum Pseudomonadota; class Alphaproteobacteria; order Rhizobiales; family Rhizobiaceae; genus Neorhizobium; species Neorhizobium alkalisoli. The sequence goes on from NZ_PVBN01000034.1 coordinate 604, forward strand.
GGCGAACAGCGTTTTTTTTGAAGCGCAGCCCTTCGCGCCGGATGAACTGCCACACCGCATTGTGCGAAACAGTCACACCGCGCCCTGCCAGTTCAGCCTTCAACCCATGCAGGGTCAGCTGCGGGTTCTGGGTGAGCCGCTCGATGATGAAGGCGCGATGCGGCTCCAGAATGCGCTTGCGATGGCCGCCCATCTTGCCCGGCGCGACAGAGCCGGTCGCCCGATAGCGCTGCGACCACTTCACGACGGATGAAACCGATACGCCAAATCGCGACGCAACCGAACGGCAGTTCTCACCGGCCACAACCGCCGCCACAACACGCTCGCGAAGATCATTCGAAAGAGCTCGTGTCATCAGATGCTGGCCTCCGCCCAGCCAGCACCTTGAATCACAAAACCGGCCCAC
>NZ_PVBN01000035.1 GCF_002968635.1 Neorhizobium alkalisoli
TTCTGCACGGCCTTTTCGGTAATCAGCGGCCCGGCAACGACCCCCGGCTCGAAGCCGTCTCCGACCTTCATCAAAGAAACCTTCTCCGCAAGCTTCTCGGCGAAAGCATCATATATGCTGCCCTGGACATACAGGCGGTTGGCGCAGACGCAGGTCTGGCCGTTGTTGCGATATTTCGAGATCATCGCGCCTTCGACCGCGGCGTCGAGATCAGCATCATCAAAGACGATGAACGGTGCATTGCCGCCGAGTTCCAGGCCGAGCTTCATGATCTGCTCGGCACCCTGGCGCATCAAGATCTTGCCGACGCCGGTCGAGCCTGTGAACGTCAATTTCCGAACCTTGGCGTTTTCAGTGAACTCCTTGCCAATCGACGCAGAATCCCTGGATGTAACGACGTTGAACACGCCCGGCGGAAGGCCGGCACGCTCCGCAAGCACCGCCAGGGAAAGCGCCGACAAAGGCGTTTCGGCCGCGGGTTTGGAGACCATGGTGCAACCGGCTGCGACAGCTGGCGCAAACTTGCGTGCCAGCATCGCATTGGGAAAATTCCAGGGGGTGATGGACGCGACGACACCGACCGGCTGTTTGAGGACGATGATGCGCTTGTCCTGCTGATGACCCGGAATGGTGTCGCCATAGACACGCTTGGCTTCCTCGCCGAACCATTCGACATAGGAGGCGCCATAGAGGATTTCGCCTTTGGCCTCCGCCAACGGCTTGCCCATTTCGATGGTCAGGATCGCGGCCAGATCATCGGCATTGGCGACCATCAGATCATAGAGTTTGCGAAGCACAGCCCCACGCTCCTTGCCGGTCATTCTTGCCCACTCTTTCTGCGCCGTGTGCGCGGCATCAATGGCGCGGGCGGCGTCGGCTCGGGTCATATCCGGCAGGCTCGCGATCACCTCCCCCGTCGATGGATTGCTGACGTCGAAGGTCGCACCGGTTTCACCGCTTG
>NZ_PVBN01000036.1 GCF_002968635.1 Neorhizobium alkalisoli
AGCCGGACCGCGCCGGCGACTTCTACAGCCTGACGCCCCGCGCCATGATGAGCCTGGCCGACCTCGATGCCACCGGGGTGGTCCAGCCGGGCAGCCGGGTGCGCTACCGCGATCTGTGGGAAGGCCCGCCGGAAGCCCTCCAGGCCTATCGCCAGCAGGTCAAGGGCAGCCTCGCCGCCAACCAGCGCCTGCAGGATGCCCGCGACGGCAACCGCCAGGTGGGCGATGCCCTCGGCCGTGCCGAGCGCTACCTGAACCTGGCCAGCCTGGCCGCGGTGCTGCTCGCCGGCGTCGCCGTGGCGCTGTCCGCCGCCCGTTTCGCTGCACGGCGCTACGACGCCAGCGCGCTGCTGCGCTGCCTCGGTCTGTCGCGCAGCGAAACCCTGCTCCTCTACGCGCTGCAACTGTTGCTGCTGGGCCTGCTCGCCAGCGCCATCGGCGCCCTGCTCGGCTGGTTGGCAC
>NZ_PVBN01000037.1 GCF_002968635.1 Neorhizobium alkalisoli
AAGAGGTGACGAACCACCTCGAGGGCGAGAACCGTCTCGACGATGACGAGCACCGCGCCGAGGTCTCCGAATCGACGCGTCAGCAGGTCGCGACGCAGCTCCTGCTCGACGAGATCGTCGAGAAGCACGAGATCCAGGTCGGCCAGGACGAGCTGATCGAGTACCTCATCATGTCGGCGCAGCAGTACGGCATGGACCCGAACACGTTCGCGCAGGCGCTCGACGCGCAGGGCCAGGTGCCCGCCATCATGGGTGAGGTCGCTCGCCGCAAGGCGCTCGCCACCGTTCTCGAGTCCGCCACGGTCAAGGACACGGCGGGCAACGTCGTCGACCTGAACGCCGCCGTCGACACCGGCGATGACGAGGACGAGGCGCAGGCCGCCGACGCCGCCGACGGTGAGAACGCCACTCCGGTCGCCTCCGAGGACGCCGACGCCGACGCTGCGGACA
>NZ_PVBN01000038.1 GCF_002968635.1 Neorhizobium alkalisoli
GCTCAGGGCGCCAGCAGCTACCGCATTATCTCCGCCGGCGGTAACAACATGTTGAGCGGCACCGCGATCATCTACAAATAAGGTTTCCGGTACAGGGCCCGAGATTTCGGGCCCTGCCTCTATTTCCCGCTTGAAAACTCCGCATTTGCCCCGCCCTTTATTGTTACAGAAATATTAAATTTTTATTACACACCAGACACCCGATCGCCAGTGGCTTAGCTTGAAGGCATCTTCCTGCAGAAAGGCTTTCAAAATGAGCGAGATATCGACACTTACCATTAAAATTCCTCTGGCACTGAAGGAGAAAATCCGAGCCGCCGCCGCTGAAAACGAATTTTCATTGAGCGTGGAAGTGTGCCAGCGCCTGGAAAGCAGCTTCAACGCGCCCATCGTCAAGGCAGAAAAACCGGCCAAGAAAGCGGACGACCTGCACCACGGCGAGAT
>NZ_PVBN01000039.1 GCF_002968635.1 Neorhizobium alkalisoli
GTACGGGTCTGGTGAACCATCGCTGATCGACAGCTTACGGCCCTTAATATCATTCCATCCCACATAGGCATCCTGGGTGGCGCGGGTACATTCGCGTGAGGCGGCAAAGCCCATTTCCCAGGGCTGATCGTCCGGCGCCAGACGCAGTTTCACATTCCCTATGCTGGCGCGGGTGCCGCCTAAGTCATCGCTTCCCGTCGCGGGGTTAATCATGTCGCCGTCATCAACCTGGCGTAACAGGGTGACGCTGCCGTACAGCAGGCCATCCTGAATGGGGCCGCTCAGGTTGAACTTACTTCGATAACTGTCGCGGCTACTGACGCCGCCTTCAATATAGCCGCGCGGCGTGCTGTCCGGCTGCTGGGTGACGATGTTGATGATCCCGCCCTGAGCGCTTTTGCCATATAACGTTCCCTGTGGGCCTCGCAGCAACTCCACGC
>NZ_PVBN01000003.1 GCF_002968635.1 Neorhizobium alkalisoli
TCCAGGGCAGCATATATGATGCTTTCGCCGAGAAGCTTGCGGAGAAGGTTTCTTTGATGAAGGTCGGAGACGGCTTCGAGCCGGGGGTCGTTGCCGGGCCGCTGATTACCGAAAAGGCCGTGCAGAAAGTTGAGGAGCATATTGCCGACGCCTTGGAAAAAGGCGGTATCGTCGCTGTGGGCGGCAAGAGGGACGAACGAGGCGGTCTGTTTTTCCAGCCGACGATTTTGACGGGCGTGACCTCCGCGATGAAGGTTGCGCGCGAAGAAACGTTCGGACCGGTCGCGCCGCTGTTCCGGTTCGAGACCGAGGACGACGTCGTCGAAATGGCCAACGACACCGAGTTCGGCTTGGCCTCCTATTTCTATGCCAAAGATCTCTCGCGCGTTTTCCGGGTGGCCGAGGCACTGGAATACGGCATGGTCGGCATCAATACCGGCCTGATCTCGACAGAGGTGGCGCCCTTTGGGGGCATCAAGCAATCCGGACAGGGTCGCGAAGGCTCAAAATACGGCATCGAGGATTACCTGGAGGTGAAGTATCTCTGCCTGCAGGTTGAATGATAGCGCCGTACCGACCAAGCGAGGAGGGACGGCAAGGTTCATGCGCTTCGCTCACCTCATCGTTCGACAAATGGTCCGCACAGTTCCTGCAATTCTTTAACGAATGACATGACAACGGGCCGAAGGACGCTGCGCCGGCGGTAGGCAATGCCCATACTTCTGGTCCATGTACGCTGGTCCAACTTGAGGGCTACAAATTGAGGATTGCTTCCCTGTACGTATATGCTGGTGCGGGTCAGATAGCTAAGCCAGTTAGAGCCGGCGATCATCGACATCTGAAATGTCGAGGAGGTCGTTTCGCAGATAGCGAGCGGTCGAGGTAGTTGGGCCGCGGCGAAAAGACCCTCCAAAGCCAGTCGATCCGGCTCAGGCCGAGCCGGGATCACCCATCGGTATTCCACCAGATCGCTGAGGCTAACCTTCTGTGCCCGGGCAAGTTTATGGTCCCTGTCTGCGATGACATCGACTGGGATCTCCATCAGGTCGACAAAATCGATTTCCTCGGAAAGCTCCTTGGGGCGCGTCATAACCGCGATATCGATCGCGCCATTTAAGAGGGCGACATAAAGCGTGGAGCTCAGCTCTTCATTGAGGGAGACGTCGACTTCCGGCTGTTCTGCGAGGAAGTGTTTCACTGCTGTAGGCACAAGCTCGCGCATCGCGGTTGTGATCGCGCCGATGCGCAGTCGACCCCGGCGGGCGCCCCGCATGGCGTCCAACTCATTGCGCGCCTCGTCCGTGAGAGACAGGACGAGTTCTCCATATTCGATCAGCCGCTGGCCATAGTCGGTCGGTCGCACGCCCCATGGGCCGCGGTCAAGCAGGCGCACACCCAGCGACTGCTCCAGCGCGCGGATGCTCTTGCTGAGCGCCGGCTGCGTCACATTCAGCCTTTCGGCCGCGACCCCGAAACTGGAATAGCGGGCCACAAGCACCAGGTTTCTCAACTGCCTCAGGTCCACGGTCTCTCCAGTCCGGCGTACTGATCTTTGAGGTCACGAAATGAATTTTCGTTATGGCGAAATGTCGGTCAATGCCAAGCAGCCCTTGCTTTCACTCGTTCGCGAGATTTTTGGCCGATGACCACTGAGCCATTATAACTATTATTCATCATAAAGGACCAGTTAGTTTCTTGCCCCTCCCAGCGCCTTTCACCATCATCCCACCCAACAACACGGCACAAATGCCGGATGGGAACGATGATGACAGCCATTGCACAAAAAGCCCCTGACGCGGGCAATGAACCCATTCCGGCATTTCGCAGCTTGTGCGAATGGGCCGCAACGGCTTCCGAATTTGGCCCGCTCGCTCGCCGCCGCGCCGAAGATGCCTTTGTGGATATCCTCGCGACAATGATTGCCGGAATGAACGACGTTTCGACTGCCTCCGTCATCAAGTCATTGGCAGGATGCGGCGAAGGGTCGTCTTTTGCGTTCGGAGCATCACATGGATTTGCGGCTCCCTGGGCCGCGTTGATCAATGGTACCGCAGCCCATGCACTCGACTTCGACGACAATTTTGCGCCGGCTTTCACCCATGCGACGGCGGTACTTGCCCCTGCGCTCCTGTCGCTGGTGAATGATCGGAAGGTGGACGGAGCCGCCCTCACCGGTGCATTCATTGTCGGACTGGAGTTGCAGGGCCGCATCGGCCGGCTCATGCAGCCTGCTCACTATCAGCGTGGCTGGCATTCCACCTCGACCATTGGTGCGATCGGAACGGCCGGTGCCTGCGCCCGATTGCTCGGTGGCTCTTCGGATCAGATACGGTCTGCGATGAGCGCGGCGACGAGCATGGCGGGTGGTTCGAAACTGCAGTTCGGATCGAAGATGAAGCCGATCCACGCCGGCCTTGCCGCCAAGAATGCCGTTCTGGCGGCGCGTTTCGCCATGGCCGGCATCGGCGCCAATGACGACCCTCTCGCCGGCGATTGGGGTTTCGCGGCATTGACCGGCGCCGGCGATGCCGATCCGGAAGTCATGATCGAGGGCTTGGGAGAGGCGCTGGAAATCGAGACGAGCGGCCTGCTTGCCAAGCGGTTTCCCTGCTGCGGCGCGGCGCATCGCAGTATCGATGCCCTGGAACTGCTGCTGCGGCGGGAGCCGGACCTGTCGCTTGATGCAATCGACAGGATCGAGACGTCATTGCCGGAGATGGCAAGGCGCAACCTGCGCTTCGACTGTCCCACCGACGAGATGGAAGCCCGGTTTAGCGGCACCTATTGCATGGCGCGGATGCTGGTCGACAGGGTTCTGGAACTCGCGCACTTCACGGAAGATAGCGTTGGCGACGAGCGGATTGCCGCGTGGCTACCTCGTATCCACCTGATTGCCTACAATGACGCCTTGATGGTCGATGGCGCGAATTTCGAAGCGGTCACCAGAATTCATCTGAGAGACGGCCGGGTCATGGAGGCCTCGGTGCGACATCCGAAGGGATCGCCGGAAAATCCGCTGAGCGATGACGACCTGTTCGCGAAATTCCGGACCTGCTGCGCCTGGAGCGGTCACGAGGTCGCCGCCGAACGCCTTTTCCAGCTTGCGAGGTCGCTTGGAGCAGCAGGCGACATCGGCGAGGCCATGGCGTCGGTCGAAAGGAACCTCAGCATTCATTAACCGGTCCGTCCGGACCAATCGGTCAAAGGGAACGTCTTCGAAAAATCACATAAACGAAGACAAAAAAACGGAGTGAATATATGAATTTCGTCAAGACTCGGCTGGCGGCTTCGGCTGCCTTGATCCTCCTCGGTGCGCTGCCGCTTTCGGCCGCGGATCTCAAGGTAGGCATCAAATCGGAACCGTCTTCGCTCGACCCGCAGTTTCACGTTCTCGTGCCGAACATGCAGGTCACGTTCGCCATGTTCGATCCGCTCGTGATGATGGATTCGAAGCTGGTGCCGCAACCTGCCTTGGCGGAAAGCTGGAAGGCGACGAGCGAGACGATCTGGGAATTCGTGCTGCGCAAAGATGCAAAATTCTCGGATGGCTCGCCGCTAACGGCCGACGATGTGGTGTTCACCCTCAATCGGATCCCGAAGGTTCCGAACAGCCCGACGGCTTTCACGCTGTTTACCCGCCAGATCGCCACGGTCGAGGCTGTGGATGCACATACGGTGCGCATCACTACCAAGCAGCCCTATCCGCTCCTCATCACCGACCTTGCCAACCTGCCGATCATGTCGAAGACTGCGGCTTCCGGTTCTGCACCTGAGGGCAAGACCACCGTCGAACTCAACCGCGGCGAGGGGCTTGTCGGCACCGGTCCGTTCAAATTCGTGTCCTGGCAGAAGGGCGCGGATCTCGTTTTGGAGCGTAACCCGAACTATTGGGGCAAGCCTGCCGAATGGGACAACGTGATCTATCGCCCGATGACCAATCCGGCCGCACGTGCCGCCGCCCTCCTGTCGGGTGATATCGACATGATGGAAGATCCGCCGACTACCGACCTTGAGCAGTTCAAGACGAACGCCAAGCTCTCGGTGGCTGAAGCTCCGGGCACGCGTATCGTTTACATCGCGCTCGACCAAAAGGGCGAGCCGAGCCCCGGCATTCCCGGTCAGGGCAAGAATCCGCTGATGGACAAGCGAGTGCGTGAGGCGCTTTCGCTGGCGATCGATCGCAAGGCGATCGCCGAGCGCGTCATGGGCGGTGTCGCGGTTGCCGCCGGCGACCTGCTGCCGCAGTCGATGTTCGGTGCCGTCAAGGCGCGTCAGGCCGCACCAGCCTCCGACACGGCCAAGGCCAAGGCTCTGCTCGCCGAAGCCGGTTATCCCAACGGCTTCCAGATCACTCTCGGCACGCCGAATGGGCGTTACGTCAACGACGTGCGGGTGGCGCAGACGATCGCCGCCATGTGGACGCGCGCCGGGGTTAAGGCCGAGGTCGCGGCTGCCGCGCCGCCAGTCTTCTTCAAGAGCCGCGACAACTTCGAATATAGCGCCTACCTCGCTGCCTGGGGCAATTCCACCGGCGAAATGTCGACGACATTGCGGTCGCTGGTCGGCACCCGCGACCCGTCCAAGGGTTCCGGCACGTCGAACGGCGGGCGTTATTCCAATCCGGAACTCGATGCTCTTCTCGAAAAGGCATCTGCGACGATGGACGACAAGGCGCGCGCTGAGCTGCTGCAGAAAGCCGACGAGATGGTCCTTTCGGACTATGGCATCATTCCCGTGCATTTCGAAGTGCCGGTTTGGGCGCTGCGCAAGGGTCTGACTTACGCCGCCCGCGCCGATCAATATACGTTGCCGCAGGACGTCACGTCCGCGAAATAACACGATTTCCGGCCCGTTCGCTTAAGTCTGACGGGCCGGACACCACGAAAGAAGGACAGGCAGGTGCCCGTTTTCATCATCAACCGGCTGCTTCAGGCCATTGGCGTGATCCTTGTCATGTCGGTGCTCGTTTTCGTCGGGCTTTATCTGATCGGCGACCCCACCTCGATGCTCGTCAGCCCCGAAGCGACCGAGATCGAACGGCAGGCATTGCGCAAGGCGCTGGGGCTCGATCAATCCATCTGGATCCAGTACCTGACATTTCTCGGCAATGCTGCGCACGGAGATTTCGGTCGCAGCTTCCTGACAGGGCAGCCAGCGCTGCAACTGATCGTCGAACGCATGCCTGCAACCGTCGAACTCGTGGTTGTTGCCATGACCTTTGCCCTGGTCGTCGGCGTGCCATTGGGAATCCTGGCCGGACTTCGCCCCAAGGCGCCGTCCAGCAAGGCGATCATGACGGGCTCGATCCTTGGTTTCAGCCTGCCGAACTTCTGGATCGGCCTGATGCTCATCATGCTGTTCGCCGTCTATCTCGGTGTCCTGCCGGCATCGGCGCGTGGCGAGACCGTCAACATCGGCGGCGTGGCGCTCAGCATCTTCACGCTCGATGGATGGCAGCATCTCGCCCTGCCGGCGTTGACGCTCGGCATGGCCAAGGCCGCACTCATCATCCGCGTTACCCGGGCCGCCACCCGTGAGGTACTGCCCATGGACTACATCAAGTTCGCCCGCGCCAAGGGATTGCGCCCTTCGCGAATCTTGAAGGTCCATCTTCTGAAGAACATTCTGATACCGATTGTCACCGTCGCGGGCCTGGAATTCGGCCAGGCGATCGCCTTTGCCGTGGTGACGGAAAGCGTCTTCTCCTGGCCGGGCATGGGAAAGCTCCTGATCGACTCCATCATCACCCTCGATCGGCCGGTCGTTGTCGCCTACCTCATCATGATGGTCTTCTTTCTCGTAATCCTGAACCTCGTCATCGACATCCTCTACATAGCCATCGATCCGAGCGCCGGGGAAAAGGTGCGCGACTGATGAGTACGCCAATGACAGTTTCATCGACGGCTCCCGCAGAAGAGTCTCCGTTTCGCCGTCTCCTGATGCAGTTCGCCGAAAATCGGCTCGCACTCGTTGGCCTTGCGCTTCTGCTGCTCCTCGCCGTTCCGGCGATACTGGCGCCGTGGATCGCACCGCAGAACCCCTATGACATTGGCTCGCTCGACATCCTGGACTCCCAGATGCCGCCCGGCAGTATGGGGGAAATGACCGGCATCACCTATTGGCTCGGCACCGACAGCCAGGCCCGCGATGTCCTGTCCGCGGTGCTCTTCGGCATGCGGACGAGCCTGCTCGTGGCTTTCGTGTCCGTCTCCGCCTCTCTGCTGATAGGCGCAACTGTCGGTCTCTGCGCCGCCTATTTTGGTGGCTGGCTCGACGCGCTTTTGATGCGTATCGTCGATATCCAGCTTTCGTTTCCAGCTATCCTCGTGGCGCTCATTATGCTTTCCATCCTTGGTCAGGGACTGGACAAGGTGATCATCGCGCTGATCGTCGTCCAATGGGCATACTTTGCGCGGACCGCGAGAGGCACGGCGCTCGTCGAGCGCAATCGCGAATACATTCTGGCGGCCCGCTGTCTTTCGCTTGGCTGGCGGCGCATCATCTTCCGCCATCTCCTGCCGAACTGTCTGCCGCCGCTGATCGTCATCGCGACCATCGATCTCGCCCATGCGATCGCGCTGGAAGCAACACTTTCCTTCCTCGGGGTAGGGGTTCCTGTCACGCAGCCGTCGCTCGGCATGCTGATCGCCAACGGCTTCGAGTTCATGCTGTCGGGGCACTACTGGATTTCGGTCTTCCCGGGCGTCGCGCTGGCGCTCGCCATCATAGGCATCAACCTCGTCGGCGATCATCTTCGCGACGTTCTGAACCCGAGGAACGCCCAGTGATGGATGTCACCACCATGAAAGCAATGACTGCGGCGGAATGCCAACCTCTGCTGTCGATCAAGGGCCTGAAGACGCATTTCGAGACGCGCGCCGGCATCATAAAAGCGGTTGATGGCGTCGATATCGAACTTGGCCGCGGCGAAATTCTCGGGTTGGTCGGTGAATCCGGCTCTGGAAAATCGATCACCGGCTTTTCGATCCTTGGCCTGATCGATCCGCCCGGCCGCATCGCGGACGGCAGCATCACCTATGACGGCCGCGATCTCGTCTCTATGGACGAGGAGGATCGCCGCCAGCTGCGCGGTAATGACATTGCGATGATCTTCCAGGATCCTTCGATGACGCTCAATCCGGTGCTGCGCATCGATACGCAGATGATCGAAACCGTCCAGGCGCATGCGAATGTGAGTACCGCCGAGGCCCGGCAGCGGGCGAGGGATGCGCTGGTGCAGGTTGGCATTCCCTCTCCGGACGAACGCCTGAAAACCTATCCCTATGAGCTTTCAGGCGGCATGCGCCAGCGTATCGCCATCGCGATTGCTCTCATCAACAGCCCCAAGCTCATCATCGCGGACGAGCCGACGACTGCGCTCGATGTCTCGATCCAGGGGCAGATCATCCACGAGGTCAAGAAACTGTGCCGCAAGACCGGTACGGCGCTCATCTGGATCACTCACGACCTTGCCGTAGTTGCCGGCCTCGCCGACCGGATTGCGGTCATGTATGCCGGCCGCATCGTCGAGACGGGCAAGACCGCGGATCTCATCGAAAGACCGCTGCACCCATACACCAAGGGGCTGATTGACTCCGTCCCGTCGCATTCCACGCGCGGCCGCAGGCTGCATCAGATCAAGGGAATGACACCCTCGCTCCTCAACCTTCCGCAAGGCTGCGCATTCCGCGAACGATGCGAGAAGGTGACGCAGGAATGTCTGGTCGCTCCCGAACCGACGCTTCTGGCCGGAAGGTTGGTGCGTTGCTGGAATCCAGCCCTATGAGACAGGACATGATCACAGACACAAACGTGCAGGGGCCGATGCTGGAGCTGCGCTCACTCGCCAAAACCTTCACCAAGCCGGTTGGTGTAGCCGGTCATATTGCCAATCTCTTCGGCGCCAAGGTCCGGAAGATCGAGGTCCGTGCGGTCGCGGGCATCGACCTGGCGGTTGGCAAGGGCGAGGTAGTGGGTATCGTCGGCGAATCCGGCTGCGGCAAGTCCACCGTCGCGCGGATGATCGCCGGCATCAGCGGGATCACTGCGGGCAGCATCAGCTACAGAGGCGTTCCGACCTCGACCATGACGGCGGAACAGCGGCGGGATTTCTCGCTCAGCGTCCAGATGATCTTCCAGGATCCGTTTGCCTCGCTCAACCCGCGCATGCGGGTAATCGATATCATCGGCGAAGCGCCGGTCGCCCATGGGCTGATCAGCAAGGCCGAGCAGCGTGCCTATGTCATCGATCTCATGGAAAAGGTCGGGCTCTCGGGAGCCTATGTCAACCGTTACCCGCACCAGTTCTCCGGCGGCCAGCGCCAGCGCATCGGCATCGCGCGTGCTCTTGCGGTCAAGCCGTCGCTGATTATCTGCGACGAAGCGGTAGCTGCGCTCGACGTGTCAATCCAGGCGCAGGTGCTGAACCTGTTCATGGACCTGCGCGACGACCTGGACCTCACCTACCTGTTCATTTCGCACAATCTCGGTGTCGTCGAGCATATCTCGGACCGGGTGGTGATCATGTATCTCGGCCGTGTGGTGGAGATCGCGCCGACCGTGGAGCTGTTTTCCAGCCCGAACCATCCCTACACGCGCCTGCTTCTCGAGCAGTTGCCGGTGCTCGAGGCCGGCGAGCGTGACTACAAGCCGATACAGGGCGAACTTCCATCGCCGCTCGATCCACCGTCCGGTTGCCCCTTCCACCCGCGCTGCCCAAGCGCCATGGATCGCTGCAAGCGTGATGTTCCTGAACTGAAAGCCATCGGCGCCGGTCGTCTTTCGGCCTGTCATCTCAACGAAGCTGCCTGATTATGTCCAAACCCAGAACCATCGTGCCGTCCGGAGAGCCTCCGATCCGGGCGCTCCTCACCAGCGCACCCTTCAAGGCAGCGACGGACGCCCTTGCTCAGACCCACACTCGCTTCATAGGCGAGTTGATCATGCTGACCGAAGTTCCCGCCCCACCCTTCAAGGAGGAGCGTCGCGGCAGCGCCTATCGCAACCTGCTGGAGGCAGCCAATCTCGAAGAGATCGCGATCGACGCCGTTGGCAACGTCACGGGCCTTCGCCGTGGCAATGGTGGTGGAGAACGGATGATCGCCATCTCCGCGCATCTCGACACCGTCTTTCCAGAAGGCACGGACTTAACCGTCCGGCGCGATGGATACCGGCTTGCGGCACCGGGCGTCGGCGACAATACCCGAGGTCTTGCAACCATCCTCGCCTATCTGCGGGCGCTCGACGCCGCCGGGATCAGGACGCGTGACGACATCCTGGTGCTGGCAACTGTCGGCGAGGAGGGCGAAGGCGACCTACGCGGGATGCGGCATTTCTTTGCCGAAAGCGTCTACCGCGATCGCATCGCAGCTCTGATCTGCCTGGACGGACCGACCCCGGCGAACACCGTGGTTTCCGGAGGAACAGGATCGAAGCGTTACCGCGTCACGTTTCGCGGACCGGGTGGCCACAGCTTTGCCGACCACGGCATCGTCAATCCGATGATCGCCGCCGCGCGCACGGTCGTTGAGCTCGGCCTCCTGTCCCTGCCCGACGACCCGAAGACGACATGCAGTTCCACGGTGATAGAGGGTGGCAACTCGGTCAACGCGATTCCGGCGGAAGTCTCGCTGATGGTGGATCTGCGCTCCAATTCTCCATCAGAACTGGCGGATCTCGATGCACGCTTCCGGGGGATCGTGCTGCAGTCTTGCCATGTGGAGAATGATAGCCGTTCGATCGAGAAGGGAGCAATCGCGGTCGAGATCGTGCTGATCGGTGATCGACCTGCTGGGGAGACGGCGGAGGGCGAACTGACGCGTTGCGCGGGAGCTGCCATCGAGGCGATCGGCGAGACGCCGGTGTTCGGGTCGTTTTCGACGGATGCGAACGTGGCCATGAGTTTAGGCATTCCGGCGGTGACGCTCTCATGGGGCGGTGAAGGTGGCAATGCCCATGCGCTCAGCGAATGGACGGACGTGAATCCGGAAAAATCGCTGCCCGGCATGTCCGTCGGGCTGGCCGTGATGCTTGCCTGCGCCGGCATCGATATTGGCCAATGATCGAGGGATGAGCGAGATGCAGGAACACAAGGTCGCCACGGCGAGGCGCAACGATTTTCTCGATGCCAGCCATATTTCACGCTGCGCCAACGCAAAGGCTCAGGCCTTTATCGATCTCAGCGACCGCGTATGGGGCATGCCGGAGCTGCGTTTCGAGGAGTTGCGCTCGGTCGAGGAGCATATCGCGGCAATGGAAGCCGAGAGCTTTCAGGTGACCCGCGGCATCGCGGGCATCAGGACGGCCTTTATGGCGGAAGCGGGAGAAGGGGACGTTACCATCGGCTTCCTCGGCGAATTCGATGCTCTGGCCAATCTTTCCCAAGTGTCCGGCATCACCGAGCAGCGGGAGGTCGAGCCCGGTTCGAACGGTCACGGGTGCCATCACAACCTTCTGGGCGCGGCCTCGCTGCTTGCCGCCGTCGCCTTGCGGGATGCCTTGGCCGAGAGCGGTATCAGGGCGCGCGTCCGTTATTACGGATGCCCTGCCGAGGAGGGCGGATCCGGCAAGACATACATGGCCCGCGCCGGCGCATTCGACGACCTCGATGCCGCGTTCTGCTGGCATCCCTGCGTCTACAATGCCGTCATGTCGTCCTCGACACTCGCCAATCTCCAGGCCTATTTCCGCTTCAGCGGCCGCGCGGCGCACGCTGCCATGAGCCCACAGGTCGGCCGTAGCGCGCTCGATGCCGTTGAACTGATGAATGTCGGCATCAACTACATGCGCGAGCACATGCCTTCGGAGGCTCGCGTACACTATGCCATCACCCAGACAGGCGGCATTTCTCCGAACGTTGTGCAGGCATCCGCGGAAGGTCTCTATCTCGTCCGGGCGCCTAAGCTTGCCGACGCCCGCACTCTGTTCGAACGCGTGCGCAAGATCGCCGAGGGCGCTGCGCTGATGACGGAAACGAAGGTGGAGATGATCTTCGACCGTGCAACATCCAACATCCTGCCCAACCGGGCGCTGGAGGAGGCGATGCATCGAGAATTCACGACGCTCGGCCCCCCAGATTTCGATTCCGCCGACTTCGAGTTTGCGGACAGGCTGCGGGCCGAAGCCCTCACCGAGGACGATGTTCGCGCGAGTGCGGAAGCATTCGGAGGGCCTGCCGACTATCCGAAGTCCCTGCATGACGGACTTCTGCCCCTTCCAGGGGAACCGGGACTGCTGTTCGGCTCGACGGATGTGGGTGATGTGAGCTGGGTCGTGCCGACGGCGCAGTGCCTGACGGCAACGGCTGCGATCGGCACACCGTTCCATGCCTGGCAGGCGGTGACGCAGGGTAAGCTGCCGGCTGCCCACAAGGCCATGGTCACGGCCGCTAAGGTCATGGCGGCGACCGGCGCGAGGGTGGTGGCCGATCCGGAACTGTTGTCGCGGGCAAAGCAGGAACTCGCCCTCCGTCGAGGCGGAAAAGCCTACTTAACGCCACTTCCGGATGGCAGCGAGCCGCCTTCGACAGCAGCACGTCCGTAGCAACCAAGGGTATCATCTTCAAACAGAGGCCAGCGCGCAAACAAAGTTTCGGCACAGCGCGAACTCCGAGCAGTCGGTGCCGAACTGCGGGAGCCGGAAAAGGTTTCGGCTTTAAAAGTGTAGAGATGCCTCGATCTCTAAATCACCGACTTTCCAGTCGTGCACAGCAGAGACGTGAGGACCTTGGTCAGAGCTGGAGCCCTTTCCGGATCTGCGTCCCAATCTGCGTCGGAGGAGCAGCGGAGGCAGGGAAGCCCGATCGCTCCACAACCGCAGCCCCTGGTTCCCGTCCAAGGCTTGCTCGGATGCTCTTCGCACACCCAGCCGGTATCGTGGCATTCCTTGCATTGCCGCATCATCAACCTCGTCACGAGTGGGTCACGAATTCACCGGCCGTCGATACCGCAGTCGCGATGACGCGGTATTCGTCGTGGACTCAAACACAAATGACGAGGTCTTTTACCCTGCCAACGAGATTGGGACGAGAACATCAATCGAGCTAGATTGGCTTGCAACTCATGAAACGCAGCTAAGTGTGCTTCCTGCAGCCTTTAGGTGCAGCACTGCGACTTTGATCCAAGGACGAAATCGAACACTGGTTCGGGAAGTCCCGGCGCCACGGGCCGCGATACGGCGGGCATTCTTGTGGCTACTTCCGCCAGGTCAGCCAGCGTGTCCGGCGCCATGCCGAGAGCGCGCGCAAAGGATACGTGGGGCACTTTCATCAAGTGACGGAGCAGCATTGCTGCGCGGCCAGCATGACGCCCGGCTGCGCTGTATTTATTCTCGCGAATCTTCACGCCTGCGGCCGATAGCAAGATCAGCGCTTTGAGAAACGCCCGCTCAGAGCTGCCTCGACCGGCCACTTGCCAAAGGGCTTCCCACGCTTCATGCGCTTCCCAGTAATAGCCGTGGTTGAAGAGATCTTGACCCCACACGAATGCGTCAGAAACAAGCGACGCTTGAGCGGCGACGGGCATTGGCCCGATATGATAACTGTGGCCGGCGGGATCGCGCACGGGATGCGGCTGCCTTCCCGGCAGATATGCGTAGGCAGGAAAGCTCTTTTGCGGTAACAAGCGAAGCCGTCTTTTAACGCCAGTTGTCATAGGGAATGAATAGCATTCCGGCGGCGCGGGTTCCATGAGGGGTTGCCGCAAAGACGATTTGCAAATCGTCTGGTCGCTTCCCGCTGATCCGCCATCGTCAAACGACAACCGGCAAGCTGCCGGAAACTGTCGAAGATGCAGAGCCGACATCGTCTGAGAGGCGTTATACCTCTCGGTGGGTCCGGGCAAGCTCCTGGAAAGCCTTGAAACTCGCGTAGCGCTTGTCATGGATCTCGGCGGTGGAGCCGTCTGCCGGGCTGTACACCGCCGCGACACCGCAGAGGCTTTCCATGGCGGAGCGGGCATCCTGGAACGCGCCGCCAGCGACTGCGCCGAGGATTGCGGACCCGAGCAGCACAGGCTCCTCCGAACTCGTCGCGACCACCTGCATGCCGCAGGCATCGGCGAGGATCTGGCGGACGAGATCATGCTGCCCGGCGCCGCCGCTGATGACCACGCGTTGAACCTGCGCACCCGCCTCAGCCTGGGTTTCTATGATCTGTCGCAGGCCATAACCTATGCCGCAGAGGCCTGCGACATAGAGGGCGATCAGGCTGTCGAATTCGTACTCCATTCCGAGACCCGCGATTATCGCTCTGGCATGGGGGTCGGCAAAAGGCGCGCGATTGCCGAGAAATTCTGGAACGACGTGCAGACCGCGGGCCAGTATGACGGCTTCGGACGCTTTGCTGACTTTTTCGGCGACGGCGTTTGCGATCAGGACCGGCAATGGTATGCGCTGTCTGGCGGCTCGTGCGTGCGCATCGGCCGCGGCGGGATGGAATGAAAGCAGCTGATCGATCGCAGCACCTGCAGCGCTCTGACCACCTTCATTGAGCCACATGCCCGGCACCATGGCTGAGTAATACGGCCCCCATACCCCGGGCACGAAGATGGGCGCTGCGGTCGATGTCATCGTGCAGGAGGACGTTCCGAACACATAGGCGAGATTGTCCTCGGGTCTTCCGCCAATCCCGACGGTCCCGATACCGCCGGCGTGAGCGTCGATCATGCTGGCCGCAACCGCCGTCCCCGGCCTCAGCCCCATGGCCCGCGCGGCCTCTTCGGTCAGTCCTCGTCCAAGCGGCGTTCCCGGTTCGACGATATTCGTGCCGATGCGAATGAACTTCTCGTCTGCAAGCGCGCCGAGGCCAATCTTCTCGAAATAGGTCGGATCCCATCTTTGTTCATGCGCAAGGTACGTCCATTTGCAGGTTACGGTGCAGGTGGAACGGGCAAGATCCCCGGTGGCCTTCCAAGTCAGGAAGTCGGCCAGGTCGAAAAACTGCCATGCGGCATTGAAGGTTTCGGGGCGGTTCTCCTTCAGCCATAGGATTTTCGGCGTTTCCATCTCGGGTGAAATCCGACCGCCGACATAGCGCAGGACATCGTGACCCATCTCGTTGATCCGTTCCGCTTGGGCGACAGCGCGGTGATCCATCCAGACGATGATGTCCCGATTGCTATCTTCCGACGGGCCGACCGCCAGGGGACGCCCGCCTTCACCCAGCACCACGAGTGAACAGGTCGCATCAAAACCAAGACCGACAGCGCCAGCCGGATCAACTCCAGCCAAGGCTACCGCCTCCCGGATAACCGCGCACACGGCATGCCAGATTTCAGTGCTGGATTGCTCGACCAACGCGCCGGCTTCCCGAAATAATGTGATGTCCCGCTTGGCCACAGCGAGCATGCGGCCATCAAGATCGAACAGTCCGGCGCGCGCACTCCCGGTGCCGACATCGACGCCGATGAGATAGCGTAAAACCACGGGCACGGAAGGGTTGGCTGCATTGCTCATAATACTGGGCTCTTAAAGGTGCGCGGATATCAGACAAGCTTGCCGGCGGGCGTCGATCAAAGATCAACGCTGTTTGGCAGGATCACAAGATCGCGGATCGTGATGTTGCGTGGTCGCGAAAGCATGAAGATCACGGCTTCGGCTACTTCCTTTGGCTGCATCAGGCTGCCGTTCGCGAGCGCTTCTTCCATCTTGGCCTTCGGCCAATCATCGAGCAAAGCGGTTACCACCGGGCCGGGCAGCACGGCACCGACACGCACACCATATTGCGCTACCTGTCGGCGGGTCGAATGGACAAAGGCCTGAACCGCAAACTTAGATGCCGTGTAGATCGGTTCCCAAACCACCGGCACGACGCCGGCAATTGAACTTGTGAACAGGATGTCTCCGGATTTCTGGGCGATCATGTGCGGCAGCACCGCGTGAACTGACCGGAAAGCGGCATTGATGTTGAGGTTCAGTACGCGGTCCCATTCGTCCGGGTCGCCTTCCGCGACCGGTCCGCCGACATAGGCACCGGCATTGGCATGGAAGATGTCGAGGCGTCCGCCGAGCTCGAGGACGCGAGGTAGGATGCCGGATAGTTCTTCACCATTTAGCAAATCCACCACCAGCGGCCGTGCGCGATCGCCCAGTTCTTTGCACAGTGTTTCGAGCTTGTCTCGGGCGCGATCGATCAACACGACGGTCGCACCTTCGGCAAGCAGGGCGCGGCTGCATTCCAGCCCAATGCCCGACGCGGCGCCGGTGACTGCGGCAACTTTACCCTTCATGAGTTCGGCCATGAGATTTCCTTCGACTTGTTTTTACGCGCGGCCATGGCTGAGGCGTGACCGGCGAGCGAGCGAATCGACGATCACCGCAATCGCAAGCACAGCGCCTGTAATCATGTAGCGCAGGGATGAATTCAGGTTCAGCAAGGTAAGACCGTTGGAGATGGCCTGAATGACGATGATGCCGAGTAAGGCCGAATACGCGCTCCCACGACCACCAAAGAGGCTGGTTCCGCCGATGACCGCCGCCGCGATCGCATTCAGATTGACGTCACCGGTGCCGGCCTGCTGGCTCGATGATGCCAGCCGCGACGCCGACAGGATGCCGCCAAGCGCTGCAAGGGTGGAGCACAGCATGAAGGCGCTCAGGTAGATCCGGCGGACATTGATGCCGGAGCGACGAGCAGCTTCCCGGTTTCCGCCGACGGCAAAGATCGACCGACCCCATTGTGTCTTTGTCAGTGCGTAATTCAGGACTATAACCAGGGCGACAAGGAGCCCGAACATCCAAGGTACGCCGCGGCCGAGGTTCAGGTAGTATACGGCGAATTCCAGGCTGACGGTCAGGGCAGCCGCTTTCCCGAGCAGGATCGTCAAAGGCTGCGTTGACAGATTGGCCGACCGGCGGCGTTTGCGAACAGCGAAACCGACCATGACCATGACGAGCCCCGGCATCAAGGCTAACCCATGGGATATCCAGTCCGGCATCACCAGGATCTGACCGAAACGGACCAGCGGTGATGCATATGGCAGATTGATACTTCCAGTCGGCCCGAGAATGTAGAGCTGCAGACCGAGCAGCGCGAGGAGCCCGGCGAGCGTGGCAACGAAGCTTGGCATGCCCAGCCGATTGTACATCAAGGCGTAAAGCGCACCGATCAGGGCTCCAGTCACCAGCGCCGCGAAGATCGCAATGACCACGGGCAAGCCGGAATTGACCCAGAGAACACCGATGATGGCGGAAGACAGGCCACTCATCGAGCCGACGGACAGATCGATCTCGCCAAGCAGAAGAACGCAGACGATGCCAAGCGAAAGGATGCCCACGGTAGCGCAATCAAACAGCAGATTTACCAGGTTGTTCGGTGCCAGGAAGACCGGGTTGAGAATGCTGAATACGATTGAGATAACAATCAGCCCCACCGCCACCGGCAACATGCCCAGGTCGCCCGACCGCACCCGATTGACAAAACTCCGCAGCGCGCCCGGCAGGCCATCGTCATGTCTGATCCGTTCGTCTCTGCGATCGAGAGCCTGATCCTTGTTTGCCACATCCTTTGGCATGTTGCGGTTCATGTGGCACTCCCGTTCAGTCCATTGTGGCCCGTCCTGCGGTCAAGGCGACGCGATACGGAATTTTCCGTGGCTCCGGTGATCGATGCAACCAGCTCTTGATTGGATGCGTCCGGGCGGAAGACGCCGTTGTTGCGACCGAGGCGCAATACCACGATGCGATCGGCGACAGCCCTGACATCTTCCATATTGTGGCTGATGATGATGACGCCGAGCCCACGGTCGCGGACGCGCTCGATGAGGTTCAGCACCTCGGCGGTCTGGGCCACGCCGAGAGCTGCCGTCGGCTCGTCGAGCATGATGATCTTCGGGTCGAGAAGAAGGGAGCGTGCAATTGCAACGGTTTGGCGCTGACCACCCGATAGCGAAGCGACCGGCTCTCGGACGGAGGGAATACGCGCAGCCAGCTCCTTCAAAAGAGTCCAGGCACGAACTTCCATGGCAACTTCATCGAGATTCCACGGCGACAGTTCGTGGCCAAGGAAGAGGTTTGCGACGACGTCGAGGTTTTCGCAAAGTGCCAGATCCTGAAAAACCGTGGCGATGCCAAGCTCGAGCGCGCGGCTGGGGCTATCAAGAGAGACGGGCTGTCCGCAGAACTCAATTCTGCCGGAGGACGGCTGATGGACACCTGCAAGTATCTTGATCAAGGTCGACTTGCCTGCACCATTGTCTCCGACGAGGGCAACGACCTCCCCGGATTGCACTTCCAGATCGATATCCGTCAGCGCCGATACAGCTCCAAAATTCTTGGAGATACCAGTAAGCCGGAGGATGGGGTTGCCCTTCTCCGGGTTCGCTCGGTGTTCTTGCACCATTGCTTGACGCTCTTTCGCGTTTTCGGAACCAGTCCGGACGAGCACAGTGCTCGGCCGGACACTTTGAGATCGTTATTTTGTAATGCCAAGCTTCTTGCAGCCCTGGACATACTCCCCGGTGCAGACCTCCTCTGCGGTCTGGATCTTCTTGTCGAAGATTTCAGCCTTGATATTTTTGGCGGTCACCACGGATGGGACGAAGAGCTCGGAGGGCGTATTATAGAGCGAGGTTTTCGCCTCGGGCGTCTCGCCCTTCAGGAGCTGGACCGTAACCTTGGCGGCAGCAGCGGCAACGATCTCCGAAGGCTTGGATATCGTGTTATACTGATCGCCCGAAATGATGAGCTGCAGGGCTGCGATCGTGGCGTCATTGCCGGTGACCGGCGGCACAGGAGCCACGCCGGCCGCCTTGAATGCAGCGATTGCACCACCGCCTGTACCGTCATTGGCGGCGACGACGCCCTTGATGTCGGCGCCAAACCGGGTGATCTGACCAGCAGTCCATTCCTGTGCCTTCGGCGGAGCCCATTCCGGGGTGTCGAATTCGGCGAGCGTCTTGTAACCTGAATCCTTCAGGCCCCGATGGATACCGTCGCGAATAAGACCGGCAGCAGCATCTGTCGGCGAGCCGTTGATCTGGAGCACGCCCGCGCCTTCGGGAACGCCGGCTGCCTTAAGATGATCGACGAGCGATTTGGCTATCGCGTGGCCGATACCTTCATTATCGAACGATACGTAAAAGTCAGCCGCTTTCGCCGGAATCGGGCGGTCATAGGCGATGACTTTTACATCCTGTGACTGGGCGATCTCGACGAGTGCAGCCGCGGCGGCGGAGTCAACCGGATCGAGAACGACCACCTTGGCACCCTGGGCGATCGCCGAGTTGAACTGTTGTTGCTGAAGCGCCATGTCTGCGTTGGCATTTTGATAGATCACCGTGCAAGTCGGGCACAGTTTCTTCATCTCGGCCTTGAAGCCCGGATAGTCATGATTTTCATATCGCGTCGATGCCTGATCCGGCATCAGAAATGCGACGGTTGCCGCTTCCTGTCCATAGGCTGAGCCGGCAAACGTTGCGGCGGCGGCGATGGACATCAACACTGAACGGTATTTCATAGTCTCCTCCGTTTTGATCTAGAAGCCGTGTCAAGAGACGCTTCCGGTTTCATGCAAGCCTTCCGCGCTTTGCCGCACGCGGCAAAGCGCGATCTCACTTTCCTCACCGAACCACGTCGGCGCGGCAATGAACGTGGCGTGCCTGAACCCCTCCCGATTGACTCTCCACAGCCAACCAACTTCATCGATTGTGCAGCGATGCTCAATCGATGAAGCAAGAATTGCCACCCCCGCCCAATAATGTCAAGCTGCGTTCGAAGTGGAGAAATTCGTGAATCAGGACAAGGTAACAAAAAAGACGACCATCTATGACCTTGCCGAGCTTGCAGGAACATCGGCCAGCGCCGTCAGCGCTGTGCTGAATGGTAATTGGAAAAAGCGCAGGATCAGCAGCCAACTTGCGGAAAGGATCACTCGGTTAGCCGAAGAGCAGGGCTACGCCGTCAATATGCAGGCGAGCCTTCTGCGCCGCGAGAAGTCGAAAATCATTGGCATGATCGTGCCTAAATACGACAACCGTTATTTTGGTTCGATTGTCGAGACATTCGAGACGATGGCGCGCGAGCGGGGACTATTCCCGATTATCACCTGTACCCGCCGCGATCCTGAGCTTGAAATCGAAGCTGCCCGCACGATGCTTTCCTATCAGGTGGAATGGTTGATTTCGACCGGCGCTACGGATCCCGATCGTATCACCGACATCTGCAGCGCCGCTGGCGTGAGAAGCCTCAATCTCGACCTTCCAGGGAGCAAAGCCCCGTCCATCATTTCCGACAACTTCAAAGGCGCGCGTGAGCTGACGAGGCGCATCCTCATCAACAGTGAACGCAAGCTGGGCGCCGCCCACCCGCTTCTCTTCATTGGCGGCCGTGGCAGCGATCACAACACCGCGGAACGTGTACGTGGTTTCCGCACTGCGCATGCCGACGTCGGCGTTTCCGTCGACGAGAGCCATATCCTGACCTGCGGCTACGCGCCCGAGAAAGCGGAGAGTTCGCTTCAAGCCCTGGCGGCATCCGAAGGCCGGCTGCCAGATGGGATGTTCGTGAACTCCACCATCTCGCTCGAAGGCGTGATGCGGTGGATCAAGCGTTCGGGTCACTATGTCGGCCGCTCACCCGTGATCGGCTGCTTCGACTGGGATCCGTTCGCTGCCTTGCTCGCGGACGAAATCGAAATGGTCCGGCAGGACGTACAAGGCATGTTGGATGCCGTGTTCGGTATCATTGATCAAGGATCGTCAAGCGAAACGTTGATACAGATCCCGCCTGTCTTCATGGAGGGTGATGCTCCGTGGTAGTTGAAGTTCTTTTCGTCAATACGGTTCCATCGATCGTTGGAACGCTGGATACATCGCGTCCCCAGTAGCTGCGTCGCTTGAGCTTGGACGCACGCTCATGACTTTTTAACGTGAGTCCGCCAGCTAGCCTCCTGGCCGTTCGGCCGGCCAGCCGCGCGTTCGTCTCGAGGCCGGCTCTTTGGCCGCGGGCGAGGCGGCGCGATCATCCTCGTCCCTCAGTTCGCCTGATTGAGCGCCCTGCCACGGATCTGCGGCTTGGGCTCCGGCCCAGGATGCTGGGAGATTCGTGTTCAACACCGGGGTGCCGCATTGAATCCATGCGGTTTGTCCTGTATCAGCCTACAAGATCGGTATAAAATACCCTGCCAGTCATTGCGGAATTTTGTCGTCCATGCTCACCAAAAAGGGAAAATACGGCCTCAAGGCAATGGTTCATCTCGCCCAGCTTGAGCCGGGGCGGACCGCTTTCGTCAGCGAGATCGCCGAACAGAACAATATATCCAAGAAGTTTCTGGATGCCATCCTGCTGGAGCTGCGCAAGGGCGGCCTGTTGCGCTCCAAAAAAGGACCAGGCGGTGGATATGCGCTTTCCAAGCCGGCCTCCCAGATCTTTGTCGGACAGGCGGTGCGGATCCTCGATGGGCCGCTGGCCCCGATCCGCTGCGCCAGCAAGACAGCCTTCGAAGCGTGTGACGATTGCGATTATCCGGAAGATTGCCAGATCCGCCATTCGATGACCGAAGTGCGTGACGCCATCGCAGCCGTGCTTGACGGCATGACGCTCGAGCAGATGGTGCTCAAACGCTCCAGCGGTCTTCTCGACGACCGGAAGGCCAGCGGCGAAAAGAACTAGAACTGGCCGTTCGGCGGCGGCAGCCTGCCATTCAGATGGAAATCGCCGATCGCGTGATGTTTCCAGCGGACCGGATCATGAATGGTGTGGGTGCGGGCATTTCGCCAGTGACGGTCGAGGTTAAGCTCTTCGTTAGTCGAGGAGGTTCCCGCAAGCTCGAAGAGCGCATTAGACGCATCGAGTGCGGCTTCGGTGCTCAGGACCTTAGCTGCCGCCACTGCAAGAGATGCTTCGGTTGCCGTTTCGGCTGAGGGACTGATCTGGGCGATATCCACCTTGCGTCCGGCCCGCTCGAGGACGGCGCTCGCTGCCTCCAACTTCACGGCAAGCGCCCCCGCACGGGCAATGGTCAATGGATCAGCACTCGCCGATTCAATACCGAGGTTGCGATTGCCGCGCGACTTGAGGCGTACGAAGTCAATCATATCGGCAAAGGCAGCGCGGGCGATCCCGAGATCGACCGCCGCATGCAGGAGCTGTCCCAGGGAACCGAGCGGCCCCGGCTGTTCGAAACTCCTGTAGTGACCGACGACGGCATCCGCCGCGACATAGATATTGTCGATGATGACCGTTCCGCTCGCTGTGGTCCGTTGGCCGAAGCCGGACCAATCGTCGATAATCTCCAATCCTGCCGTTTCGCGCGGCACGATAGCCATGACAAGCTTGTTATGCTGATCCAGTCCGAAGATTGCGATCCAGTCGGCGAAAAGCGCGCCGGTTGAATAATATTTGCGTCCTGTGATGCGATAACCTGGCCCGTCGGGGACAAGGCGGGTCTCCATATCTCCGGCCGCTTTGGTGCCCGCTTCCGCCAAGGCGTTTGCAAAATGCTCCCCCGCAAGCGCCCGTGTGAAGAAATATCTCTTCTGCTCCTCGGTGCCGGCCAATCTCAGCGCTTCCAGAATGTAAAAATGGTTCTGAGGGATCTGCCCGACCGAGCTATCCGCTTCCGACAGGATGGCGATGACCTCGGCCAGAAACGGATTGGATATGTCGGCGCCGCCATAGTCCGCGGGAACGCTGACACCCAGCAGACCGGACTGGGCGACGAGCTCCATCTCGTGATGCGGCAGGATGCGTTCGCGGTCTCGAAAACTGGAACCTTGCGCGATCTGCAGCGCCAGCGCCTTCGCTGCTTCAATCGCCTGATCCTCGGTTGCAAGATAGGGAGACACTGCTCTTATCTTTCCTGCCAAACGGACAACCCTGCTCATGGTTCACCTCCCAGACAAGACTGTCATTCAGCCATTTCCAGCACGTGTCGGGAAGAAATAAAGCTTTAAATGATTGCCTCAACGCAACCAATTTTACCTCGCAACAGGCGCCGCAAGATGCTCGTTGACCTCAACCGATGGAACGGTACTGGCCGTGACTGTAGATCAAGGGTGATCCGCCTCCGACCGAAACTCCGACGATACGTCCGAGGATGATGGCGTGGCTATGGCGCTCGATGATCTCCTCGACCTCGCAATCCAACGCGGCCAGAGCATCGACGAGGACGGCCGCGCCCGTCGAAAGTACCGTCCAGTCGGCCCCTTCATAACGCTTCTTCCCCTTGATGCCGTCCTTGCCGGAAAAACGCTCGGCGATCGCCTGTTGACTGTCGCTGAGGATGTTGACGCAGAAGTGGCGGTGTCGCGCGATTGCCGGCCAGGTCGAGGAGGATCGGTTGATGTTGGCGATCATCGTCGGGGGCTCGACCGACAACGCGGTTGCGGACGTGACCGTAGCACCCGTCCGGTCACTCTCGTCTCCCGCAGTGATAATCGACACCGTTCCAGCGACATGTCTCATCACTGCTTTGAGGTCGTTTGAGGTCGGGATCTGCAATACCGGGGAAGACCCCGCCGACAATGCAACTGCCAAATCCATTTCAGTTCTCCAGATGGTGAGGAAGGAGAAGCGGTATCAGCCGCTCCGTTCGCGGCAGATCAATTGGCCCGCTCTACAGGTTGCTCGGGCGGCAGGAGGTCGGCGTGGTGAGCGCGGGCGACGTCGGGATGGGAACGCAGCCGACTTTTCAGATGGTTCTGACCGACCTCTCGAAAGATCGGGTTCAGGGGGTCAACGGAAATACCCCGTTCCGATCGCTTCAGCTCTTCCGGAAGCTCGATGACGGGGATCGTCGCATCGTAGCGCGAGCCGAGGAAGAAGGCGACCGAGAACCGCTCGACACCAGCAGGGGGTGCAACGACGTCATGAACGTCGGCGCGCACGAAGCCGTTTGTGGCAAGCTCGAGCAGTTCGCCTGTGTTGATTATGAAGGTGCCCGGCACCGGCGGCGCCTCGATCCAGAACCCCTCCTCGGTCCGCACACGAAGACCCGGGGTTGTGTCCTGCAAAAGAACAGTCACAAAACCACCGTCCTTGTGGGCGCCGACCCCTTGATCCGTCTCGGCGACGTCTCGCCCGGGATAACGGATGATTTTCAGCAGTTGGGAGGGTTGTGGCTCGTAGATCCCGGCAAAGACATTTTCCGGCTGGCCGAGCGCCGCGGCGATTGCCTTGAGGATGTCAATCCCGACGCGCGTCACCTCTGCCTGGTAGGCCAGCAGCAGTGGCTTCAGCTCCGGAAGAGCATCCGGCCACTGGTTGGGCCCAAAAAGGCGCTTCCAGGGTGGTGTATCGTGGCCGATTTCGACGGCCACGCCTTCAGTATTGATATCGAGCTGTTCCCGCCAGTCCTGTTCGCCGCGCGTGCGCTCCTGGCCGGCTCGATTGTAGCCGCGAAAATGCGGTGACTTCACCATCTCGATCTTGAGCTTTTCTTCAAGCGGCAGGGCGAAGAAACGTTTGGTGGTCGAGACCACGTCTTCGATCAACCTGGAATCGACGCCATGGCCTTTGAGATAGAAGAAGCCGTGGTCATGGAGCACCTTCCGCAGTTCGGCGACAAACGCGGTCCGCTCCTGAGGGGAGGCATAAAAACGCGAGAGATCAAGGGTCGGCAACGACGTTGCCGTTTCGACCCGCTGGGCGTGGATGGTCATCGGCTTGTCCTTTCTGAACGATTCAGCCCCGGCCCGAGGTGCCGAAAATGGAATTGACCACGAATGTCTCCCTCTTGCAGGTTCATTGTGGGCTAGACGCTAAAGTCTATTAATTCCCTGGACAAACAAGATAATGGCAAAGATCACCTATCCTGTAGAATGATTTGTCGCCTCAGGCGCGAAATCGGGAAGAAGCCAGCAGCGATCAGTCGCTACGGGTACCCAAGGGCTATCGGGTGGCGGGAATTGCTGAGCTTTTCGGCAATTTGCCACGGTCCTCAAAAACATGTCAAAACTTATCAAGAATTGTTAGCGGTATCTTGCCCGCGGGGGAGGCTTCGATATAGTTCGCTCACATGGACGATATCCGCAGAAACGACTTCCTGGTTATTTTTCTGTCGATCAGGGATCGGCTCACCGCTGTCATTCAGCGGCGTGTGGCCTGTAGCGCAACGGCCGCCGATTTGACGCAGGATACGTTTCTCAAGCTCTGGGAGCGCCGCACCTTGCTGCGCGGCGTTTCCGACCTCGCTGGCTATTTCGTCACGACGGGGCGCAACCTCGCAGCCGATCATGAGCGGCGCCGACGGATATCTCCGTTTGTTGCAGGTATCGAGCACCTTGAGCACGTCGCGGACAACAGGCCCTCGGCGGAGGACATCATGCTTTCCCGCGACGAACTGCGCCGGCTGCAGGAGATCGTCGACGCGCTGCCGCCGAAATGCCGGCAGGTGTTTCTGCTCTCAAGGCTGGAAGGTCTCACCTATGTCGAGATCGGGGCTCGTCTCGGCATTTCCCCCAAAACCGTCTTCAGCCATATGGTGACGGCGCTGCAGCGCCTGAAAGCCGGGATGTAGGCACTATTTCCGCAACCCAGATTTTTGCCCGTCCCATTCGTCCTGGTTGATGGGGAAGGAATGCGCCGCATGGAAGAACCGGCTGACTGTCATCAGCGAACGGACGATCAGATTTCGCGCGAGGCCGCGGAATGGTTTGCGCTGTTGCTCGACGGGCGAGAAAAGCCTTCCGACCGCCAGCGGTTTCGTGACTGGCTGCTGACCGACGACCGCAACGCCCGGGCCTATGCCGAACTGGAACAGCTCTGGTCCGGCGCCGGCATGGTGCGGGACCGCATGGCAGAAGCCAATCCGTCGCGGCGGACGGCCCTCAAGACCGGTGGCGCTGCCATTGTGCTGCTTGCTGCCGGTTATGCCGGCACGCGACTGTTCGGATCCTCGGCGGACTACCGCACCGGCACCGGGGAAACTGCGACGGTGACGCTGCCGGATGGCTCCACGGCTCAGCTCTCGACCCGCACGGCGTTCTCCATTGACTTCGCGCCTGGGCGCAGACGCGTGGTGATCGAACGGGGTGAGGTATTTTTTGACGTGGCGCCGGATTCGCGACGGCCGTTCACGGTGGAGGCCGCTGATTTGAACGCAACGGCACTCGGTACAGCCTACTCGGTTGGGTTTCTGAATGACGGGATTGAGGTCACTGTCGCCAAACATGCGGTCAGCGTCTCGACCGGAGGCACGTCGCAAAGGCTAGTCGAGGGGGATACCGTCATCTATCGGAACGGCAGGCTCTCCGTTCCGGTCAAGACGGATGTCGAACAACAGCTTTCCTGGCGCAACGGTAAACTCGTCTTCCTGTCCACCCCGCTTGCAAACGTCGTCTCGTCGCTCTCCCGCTGGAGAACCGGCAAGATCGTCATCATGGACGACGAACTGGCTCGGCGGCCGGTGACCATCATCGTCGACGTCAAGCGCTCGGGCACCATTCTGGATACGCTGGCACTCGGCCTGCCGATTACCGTCCGCAACCTGTCACCTTGGCTGACACTGATTTACCCAAAATAAAAATTTCAAAAATTACTCAGGTTTTCGGACCGGCCGCTCGTCCTTTTGATTATGGCGCGCTCGTTCGCGCAGAAATGTCGCGTTGCCGAAGGGGGATTTTCGTGTCGCGTATCAATATCAGTAGCCGGTTGCCGGCCATCGTGGCGGGCTCCTTCCGCAAGTCTCTTCTCGCGACCGTCTGCGTCGCGACGCTCCTGCAAGCCGCCCCTGTGATGGCCCAGGCAGCGGCTCATGCCGCTTCCTACACGTTCTCGATCCCGGCGCAGCCTCTTTCTTCGGCTCTGGTGCGCTTTTCCTCGATCACAGGCATCGATGTCGTTTTCGACGGCGCCCTGCCGGCAGGTGCTCTGACGCAAGGGGTGCGCGGCTCGGCTTCGGCAGAGGGAGCGCTAGGCCAGCTTCTTGCCGGCACCGGCCTTTCCTGGCAATTCCGCGGCGCCGGTACCGTGGTCCTGAGCGTGCCCAGCCAGACTGGAACGACCGGATCGACGGGTTCAGCCACGGAACTGAAGCCGATCGTGCTGGGTGCTGAAAGCGCTTGGGGGCCTGTTGAAGGTTTCGTCGCCAATCGAAGTGCCACGGGCACCAAGACCGATACGCCGTTGATTGAAACGCCACAATCGATCTCCGTCGTCACCCGGGATCAGATGGACGTGCAAGGCGTCAACAGCTTGAACAGCGCGCTCCGCTACACGCCGGGCGCGACCGGCGACGTTTATGGCACGGACAATCGCGGTCTCGGTGTCCAGCTCCGCGGTATGGGAACGGGCAGTAGCGGCATCTTCTACCGGGACGGTCTGCAGCTCAAGGACTCCAACTTCACCATGTTCAACGCCATCGAGCCTTACGGGGCCGAGCGTTACGAAGTGCTGCGCGGCCCGGCCTCCGTCCTTTACGGCCAGGCGACGCCAGGCGGCCTCATCAACTATGTGAGCAAGCGCCCGACCGAAGATGTGCTGCGCGAAGTCGAGCTGCTCGGCGGAAGTTTTGATCACTACGAGGGACGGTTCGATTTCAGCGGGCCTGTCTCCGACGACGACACGGTGCTCTACCGAATGACCGGCGTGGTGAGGGACAGCTCGACGCAGATCGATTTCGTCGACGAGGATCGCATTTTCCTCGCGCCTGCCGTCACCTTCAAGCCGGATGAAGACACCAAGCTGACGATCCTCGGACAATACCAGCGCGACCGCTCCGGCTGGGCCATGCAATATCTTCCCGCATCTGGAACGGTCTTCGATAGCCCCTATGGGGAAATTCCCAATAGCCGTTTCGTGGGCGAGCCGGCCTTCGACGAATACAACAATACCCTGGGCTCGATCGGCTACGAATTCGAGCATCGCTTCAACGATACCTGGCAGATCCGCCAGAATGCCCGTTACGTCTGGTTGGACCATGAGGAAAAAGGCGTTTTCGGTGGCGGCTTGCAGGCGGACGGCCGCACATACGACCGCTACGCCGACGCCGGTGGAACCGAACTGAACGGCGGTACGATCGACACGCAGATCATCGGCGAGTTCGATACCGGGCAACTATCACACACGCTTCTTGCGGGCCTCGACTACAAACGGCATTTTTATCGGGACTATGCTTCGAGCGGGGAGGTCGATCCACTCGATATCTTCGATCCGGTCTATGGCAGCCCCGTAGGCCCGATGACGCCCTACAGGGACACCGACACTACACAGAGCCAGCTCGGCATCTACGGCCAGGACCAGATCAAGCTCGACAAATGGGCGCTGACTTTGGGCGGTCGTTACGACTGGGCGTGGGGAAGTGCCCGCGATTCCGTCGATTCGGCCAACAACGTTAACATGAGCGATGAAGCCTTCACCGGCCGTGCCGGTCTCGTCTATCTCGCCGACAATGGCTTCGCGCCGTATCTGAGCTACACTGAGTCCTTCATCCCGATCACCAGGGCAGGGTTCGAACCCGAGACTGGTCGTCAATACGAGATCGGCGTCAAATATCAGCCGCCCGGCTCCAATTCCTTCGTTACCGTCTCTGCCTTCGATCTGGTTCGTCAGAATGTGGAAAGCTATACAGGCCCAGGTGGTGCCGTCGAGGGACAGACTGGTGAGATCACCTCACGTGGGATCGAAGTCGAAGGCGTGGCAAGCCTCGACTCAGGCATAAACCTTCGCCTAGCCTATACCTATCTCGATACGGAGATAACAAAAGAGACCGATACCAGCAGTGGCGAAAGCGATCTCGGCAACACACCATTCGGCGTCGCCAAACATCGCGCCTCACTTTGGGCCGACTATACGCTGCAGGATGGCCTGCTCGAGGGCCTCACGCTGGGTGGCGGCGTGCGCTATGTCGGCAAAACCTGGGGCAGCAACGCCAACACCTTCAAGGTTCCCGACTATGTGCTGGCGGATGCGGCGCTGAGTTATAAGAAGGACAATACGACCTTCTCTCTCAACGTCAGCAATATCTTCGACAAGGACTATGTCGCCTCCTGCTTTGATGCGAGTTTCGGGTGCTTCTATGGCGAGGGCCGACGGATTACGGCATCCGTGCGGGTCACCTGGTAAGGCAGGCGCGTGGAGCCTGTCACGAAAGGACTAGGCAGGCGAACGTTCCTTGGCGGAGCGTGCGCCTTTGCTCTTTCGGGAACGTCTGCAGCGTCCTCGTCTCCGCCAAAGCGTGTCGTCTGCCTTGAATGGACCGCCGCCGGGATGGTGATGTCGCTTGGCCTCACGCCAATCGCAGTCGGTGACCTCAAGGGTTATTCGCAATGGGTCGATCAGCCAAAGCTGCCGCCTGAGACGCTGGATCTTGGCTCGCGCGGTGAACCGAGCCTCGAACTTTTGGAGGAACTCGACCCCGATCTTATAATCGCAACTTACGGCTATGGACTGGAACCGAGGGAATTCGATCGCTTTGCGCCGACCTATGATCTGCCGCTCTATGCGAGTGGTGCGTCCCCCTATATCCAGGCAAAGACCGAGACGCGCAGGCTTGGCGATCGCCTGGGGCGACGCCGAGAGGCGGAAACGCTGCTTGTCGACGCCGAACGGATGATCGAGCAGTCCCGGACGAAGCTCCTGGATCGCCGGTCCGGCCCGGTCTGTCTCTTTACCTTCTTCGACGACCGGCACCTGCGTATCTACGGCGCCGGCAGCCTGCTGCAGGATGTCCTGACCCGGCTCGAAATCACCAATGCCTGGACAGGCGAGACCAGCGACTGGGGCATATCGACGGTGGGCGTCGAGCAACTCGCGACCATCGGAGACGCGCGACTCGTCTGTCTCGAACCGATCATGCCGCATGCGCACCGGATGATGCGGCAAAGCACGCTCTGGCAGAACCTGCCTGCAGTGCGCGCTCATCCGATCACCACGCTTCCAACCCTCTGGCCCTTCGGCGGCCTGGATGTCGCCGCCCGGTTTGCCACTTCGATGGCGAACAATCTGGTATCTGCGTGATGCGTGCCGTCTTCGCCGCCCTCCTATTGGGGTTTGTCTGCGCGGGGTTGACCGCAAGAGGCCTTCATTCAGTGCTGCCCGTGGAGCTCTGGTGGCAGGCTCTTGTCACACCGGACATGTCGGATGTCAGCCAATTGCTTTTTCATCATTCGGCAATTCCCCGGATCGCCGTGAGCATTCTTGCTGGGGCGGCGCTCGGGCTTGCCGGGACGATCCTCCAGCAGGCACTCCGCAACCCGCTTGCCGAACCAGCGACGATCGGCACGGCCGCCGGAGCTAACCTCGCACTCGGCATTGCCTCGCTCACCGCTCCTCTTCTGTTTGGCTTCGGCCGCGAGCTTGTCGCGATCGGCGGGGCTGTCCTGGCGACTGCGGCGGTGATTGCGCTTTCCTGGAGGCGGCATCTGTCGCCGGTCTCGCTCGTGCTTGCAGGCCTCGTCGTCAGCCTCGTATGCGGATCTGCCAGTGCCCTTTTGGTGATCCTCAACCGGGACTACATGACGGAACTGTTCATATGGCAGACCGGTTCGCTGGTCCAGAACGGTACTGTGGTTGCAGGTGATCTTGCGATCAGGCTGGCGATTGGCTTTGCCTTGGCCTCTCTACTCATCAGGCCGATGCGACTTTTGGAACTCGATGATGACAATACCCGCAGCCTGGGTTCTTCCCCGATCGTGCTGCGCCTGGCCGGGCTCGGTGTCGCCGTCTGGCTGGCTGCAATCGTCGTCGCTGCTGTCGGCGTGATCGGCTTCATCGGCCTTTCTGCGCCGCATATCGCGCGTATGCTCGGTGCCCGCACCTTCAGCCAAAGGCTGGCGCTCGCGCCTGTCGCCGGTGCGCTGCTACTCTGGCTGACCGACCAGATTGTGCAGATTCTGCCCTTGCCGGAAGAGGTGCCGGCCGGCACCGTGACGGCATTGGTCGGCGCGCCGATCTTGCTTTTCCTTCTGCCCCGCATACGGACAGTCATGCCGGGGCAGAGCGCTGTTGACGGGAATTCAGCACGGCACGTCATCCGATGGTGGATGCCGCATGCGGCCGTCCTCTCCATCGCTGCGACCATCGTGCTCAGCCTTTTCCTTGCCCGCGGTACCGGCGGATGGCATTGGGCATCGGTGGGAGAACTTGCCACCTTCATGCCCCTTCGGCTTCCGCGTGTCCTTGTCGCGCTTTCGGCCGGCGCAATCCTTGCGGTGTCCGGTACGCTCCTGCAGCGTACGACCGGTAATCCGATGGCATCGCCGGAAGTTCTCGGGATATCGTCCGGTGCCTCGGTGGGCGTCATCCTGCTTTTTCTGGCCGGCATTGACCTTACCCGCAGCGGCATGATGGTTGCCGCGACGGTCGGCGCACTGCTGACCCTTTCTGTCGTCATGGTAATGGCGGAGCGGATCCGCTCGGCACCAGATCATATCCTTCTTGTGGGCGTGTCGCTGACGGCCATGGGAACAGGGCTTGCCGCCCTCGTGCTTGCAAGCGGTGATCCGCGAATTGATTTCCTCCTCGCATGGCTTTCCGGCTCGACCTACCGGGCTTCGGCCCTGGACGCGGTAACGGCGATCGCACTGGCCTGCATGCTGCTTTGTCTTTCCCCTCTGATGGCGCGCTGGCTGGAAATCCTGCCGCTTGGGATCCCGGCATCGCAATCGCTAGGCCTGCCGTTCAAGGCCGCGCGTCTTTGCATATGGCTTGCGGCCGGTATCGCGGCCGCAGCGGCGACCATCTTGGTCGGACCACTAAGCTTCGTGGGGCTTATTGCACCACGCGCGGCAGATTATCTGGGGTATCATCGACCCCTGCCGCAGCTTTTCGTCGGTGCCTTCGTTGGCGGCATCGTGATGGCGGTCTCGGATTGGATCGGTCGCACGATCATCTTTCCCTGGCAGGTGCCGGTCGGCCTGCTGGTCGCGCTGATCGGAGGCCCGTTTTTTCTTTGGCAACTCACCCGTCGCACGTGAGCGGGTTGAGCCCCAAGTCGTGCCTCGTCACGGCGGACTCCGGGAAACATGTGCGAGTTGTCGTTTGGTGAACGGGGGCTGATCTTCCCGTCAGCCTAACGTCGTTGCGCTGCCGTTGCCGCGGGATTTGATAGCGTTGATGAAGGCCTCCGCGGTCCAGGACAGCGGTGTCCCCGGAAGGATGATGATCCCGTAATCATAAATTTTGTCCGGCAGGAAAGGCCGCATGGCGACTGCGTCACTGCGGAAAAAATCGGCGATCAGAGATGGTACGATCGCGATGCCCAGCCCCTGGGCGGCGCAGGCGCAGGCGGTTTCCACTGAATGGACTTCGAGGCTGCAGCGATAGGTCGGCACCATACGGCGCAGTTCGTGTTCCAATTCGTTGCGGTTGATCCGTTGCCGGCCGAGCAGGATCAGGTCGTTTCGGGCAAGATCATTGACGTCGATCGCTTCTTTTGCCGCAAGCGGATGGCCGGCCGGCATCACGCAGGTCGTGCCGCTGGTAAAGAGCGGCCGCGCATCGAAAGAATGCTGTTCGACCGGCAGGCGGACGAAGCCCAGATCGGCGGTGCGGTTGTAGACCATGCGCTCGATCGCATCGTAGGGCCCGCTCAGGATTTCCACCGTCACGCGCGGATGATCCGCCTTGAAACGCGCTACGATCGGCGGGAGCATGGTGGTCGACAGGCTGTGGGGAAAGGCGACACGCACCAGCGCCTCGCCGAAGGCGCCGGAAACGACGTCGCCGATCTTGGTTCTGAGCCGAGTGACACTCTGAGCCACATCGTCTACCTCGTTCACCAGGAGGCGGGCCTCGGGACGCGGGACGAGCCGGCCCTTGTCGCGCAGGAAGAGTTCGCGGCCGATCTCTTCTTCCAATGAGGCGAGCTGACGACTGATGGCCGATTGCGACAGACCGAGCTGCGCCGCAGCCGCCATGGTCGAGCCGGTATCCATGATCGTCTTGAAGATTTCGAGCTGCTTGAAGTTCATGGATGCGATCCTACGGGCAACGGACCGCCGAACACAAGCGAAGACAGCCAGCGTATCTGCCCGCGCGCAAAACGCATAGGCCCATGCGTTCCGCTCATAATATTGCGCATCTCTCCGGCGCCGTTATCGTCATCGTCAACAAACAGAAAAAAGGGAACATTTTTCCATGGAAATTCTCTGTCCGGGTGGGACGAAGGGTAAGCGGGGGCGCACGTCATGACGGTCTTCGTCATTCGCCGCTTCCTCCAGAGCATCGCCGTTCTGGCTGTGACCGCAGTCATCGTCTTCATCGGCATCTATGCGATCGGCGACCCGGCCGAAATGCTGATTTCTCCGGATGCGAGCCAGGCGGAACGCGCCCAGGTGGTTGCTTCGCTCGGCCTCGACAAGCCGCTCTGGGAACAGTTCTTCACCTTCGCCTGGAACGCGCTGCACGGTGATCTCGGTCGCTCCTTCGTCTTCAACCGCCCGTCGATCGCCCTGATCTTCGAGCGCCTGCCGGCAACGCTCGAGCTGACGCTGACCGGCCTCGTTTTCGCGCTTATCCTCGGCATTCCGCTCGGCCTGCTTTCAGGTCTGAAACCCAACAGCGCCACCGATGAAGTGATCATGACGGGCTCGATCTTCGGCTTTTCGTTGCCGAGCTTCTGGCAGGGCATGATGCTGATCATGATCTTTTCCGTCTGGCTCGGCTGGCTGCCGTCTACCGGCCGTGGCCAGGTTGGCGAGTTTCTCGGCATCCATTCCAGCCTCTTCACGCTGGATGGCCTGAAGCATCTCATCCTGCCGGCGATCAATCTTTCGCTGTTCAAGCTGTCGCTGGTGATCCGCCTGACTCGCACCGGTGTGCGCGAGACCATGCCGCTCGATTTCGTGAAATTCGCCCGGGCCAAGGGATTGTCCGAAAAGCGGATCGTGTTTGTGCATGTGTTCAAGAATATCCTGATTCCGCTCATCACCGTGATCGGTCTCGAACTCGGGAGCATGCTGGCGTTTGCCGTCGTCACCGAAACGATCTTCGCCTGGCCGGGTATCGGCAAGCTGCTGATCGACAGCATCATGCGGCTCGACCGACCGGTGGTCGTTGCCTATCTGCTGGTCATCGTCAGCCTGTTCATCTTCATCAATTTCGTGGTCGATGTGCTTTATTCGCTGGTCGATCCGCGCGTACGGCTCGGAGGTGCGCAATGACCGTTCGTGCCCTTTTCGCTGAAGACATGCTGCTCGGCCGCCTGGTCACCGGCATCGGCCGTAGCCCGAAGGCCGTCGTCGCCGCCGTGGTCTGTGTCATCCTGCTTTTCGCGGCGATCGCCGGACCTTATCTTACGCCGCAGGACCCTTACGATCTCGCTGTTCTCGACATTCTCGACGCCAAGCTGCCGCCGGGGTCGGAAAGCATGGGTGGCCTCGTCTACTGGCTTGGCACGGACGGCCAGGGCCGCGACATGTTCTCGGCCATGATCTACGGCTTGCGTACCAGCCTCGGTGTTGGTGTCTTTTCCGGAATAGTGGCGCTCATCGTCGGCACAGTGCTTGGGTTGACCGCCGCCTATTTCGGGGGACGTATCGATACCCTGATCATGCGCGTGGTCGACTTGATGCTCGGCTTTCCGACCATTCTCGTGGCGTTGATGCTGCTGGCGCTTCTGGGGCAGGGCCTCTGGAAGGTGATCTTCGCGCTCATCCTGGTGCAGTGGGCGACATTTGCGCGAGCCGTCCGAAGCGCAGCGCTGGTCGAGAAGAACAAGGATTACGTCGAGGCGGCCGTGACGCTCGGCATCTCCACGCCGCGCATCCTGATCGGTCATATCCTGCCGAACTGTCTGCCGCCGCTGATCGTTATCGGCATGCTGCAGGTCGCGAACGCGATCTCCGCGGAAGCGACACTCTCCTTCCTCGGCATCGGCCTGCCGATCACCGAACCGTCGCTCGGCCTGCTGATCGCCAACGGCTACCAGCTTCTGATGTCCGGGGAGTACTGGATCAGCGTCTATCCGGGCGTGCTGCTGCTCGTGCTGGTCTTCTCGATCAACATTGTCGGAGACAGGCTGCGCGAAGTTCTCAACCCTCGACTGGGCGAAAGGTGAGCGCGATGACACCCGTCCTCGAAGTTAGAAACCTTTCCACCCATTTCATGACCCGCCGCGGCGTGTTGAAGGCGGTCGACGACGTGAGCTTCACGGTCGGTCAGCGCGAAATCGTCGGCCTTGTCGGCGAATCCGGCTCCGGCAAGTCGATCACCGGCTTCTCGATCCTCGGCCTGGTCGATCCGCCGGGCCGGGTGGTCAACGGCCAGATCCTATTCAACGGCGACGACCTCCTGAAGATGTCGCCGACCGCGATGCGGACGATCCGGGGCAAGCGCATCGCAATGATCTTCCAGGATCCGATGATGACGCTGAACCCGGTGCTTTCGGTCGGCACGCAGATGATCGAGACCGTGCAGGCACATGACAGGGTTTCCCGTGCCGAGGCCCGCGCTCGGTCGCGCGATGCGCTCGGCCTTGTCGGCATTCCCTCTCCGGAAGAGCGGCTCGATTCCTATCCGCACCAGTTTTCCGGCGGCATGCGCCAGCGCGTGGCGATCGCCATCGCTCTTCTTCATCGGCCGGATCTGATCATCGCCGACGAGCCGACCACGGCGCTCGACGTGACGATCCAGTCGCAGATCCTGTTCGAGATCAAGCGGCTCGCCGCCGAGTTCGGCATGGCGCTGATCTGGATCAGCCACGATCTCGGTGTGGTGGCAGCGCTCGCCGACCGGATCATGGTCATGTATGCGGGACGGATCGTCGAGGCGGGTCAGGTGGACGGCGTACTCTCCGAGCCGCGCCATCCTTATACGTCCGGCCTCTTGAGCGCAGTTCCGGCGGCGGTGCCGCGCGGCGAGCCCTTGCGTCCGATCCCAGGTTTTGCGCCATCGCCGCTATCGCGTCCTTCCGGCTGTGCGTTCCGGGACCGCTGCGCCCGCGCCACGGACATCTGCGCCACCGAACCGATGCTGGAGATTGCCGCCGGCCGCGAATTCCGCTGCTTCCACCCCCATCTCTGGAGCGCCGCATGACTAACCCGCTCGTGGAAGCCGTGGACGCTAGCCGGCGGTTCAGCCGCAAGCTCGATTATGCGGAGAAGATTGCCAATCTGTTCGGCGCCGGGCTTGAGGAAAAGACCGTGCATGCGGTCGACGGCGTCAATCTCACAGTCTATCCCGGCGAAGTCGTCGGCCTGGTCGGCGAATCCGGCTGCGGAAAGTCGACGCTCGGCCGTATCATGGCCGGCATCATGCCGACAAGCGACGGCGAGGTGCGCTGGCAGGGCAAGTCGCTGGCGGCGCTTCAGGGCGATGAAAAACGCGCCATGCGCCTTTCCGCCCAGATGATTTTCCAGGATCCGATGTCGACGCTCAATCCGCGCAAGCGGGTGATCGACCTGATCGGCGAAGCCCCGAAGGTGCATGGTATCGTCAAGGGCCGCGAGGTGCGGGACTATGTTGCTTCGCTCACCGAGCGCGTCGGCCTCGATGCCTCCTATCTCGACCGCTATCCGCACCAGTTCTCCGGTGGCCAGCGGCAGCGCATCGGCATTGCCCGGGCGCTGGCGGTGAAGCCAAAACTGCTCGTCTGCGACGAATCCGTCGCTGCTCTCGACGTGTCGATCCAGGCGCAGATCCTCAACCTCTTCATGGACCTGAAGCGGGAGTTCGGGCTCACCTATCTGTTCATCAGCCACGATCTCGGGGTGGTGAAGCATATCTGTGACCGGGTGGTGGTCATGTATCTCGGCCGCGTGGTCGAAAGTGCCACGCCGGATGAACTCTTCGACAATCCGAAACACCCCTATACCCAGGCTCTGATCCGCGAACTGCCGAGTGTCACGGATCGCCGCCGTGTCTTCACGCCGATCAAGGGAGAAATCCCGTCGCCGCTCCATCCGCCACCGGGATGCCATTTCCATCCCCGCTGTCCGAAGGCTTTCGACCGATGCCGCGTGGAACGGCCAGTTCTGAAGAAGAATGGACCCGGTCATATCAGCGCCTGCCATCTGAACGACCTGTCCGCTACCGAAACGAAGAATGCAACGGCCGAAACGGCCATCTAAAAAGAAGGGAACTGACACATGAAACCGATGAAATTTCTGTTGGCCGGGGTTGCGGCCACCGTCATCGCGCTGGGTTCGGCTCAAGCTGCCGACCTCGTGCTTGGCAGCGCCACCGAGCCATCGGCGATCGACCCGCAGTTCTCGCGCACCGGCAACAACCAGAACATCGCCATGCAGGTCTTCGACCGC
Source organism: Neorhizobium alkalisoli (assembly GCF_002968635.1). Taxonomy (GTDB): domain Bacteria; phylum Pseudomonadota; class Alphaproteobacteria; order Rhizobiales; family Rhizobiaceae; genus Neorhizobium; species Neorhizobium alkalisoli. The sequence continues at coordinate 36,132 of NZ_PVBN01000003.1, forward strand.
CTTGTGCAGACGGATGCAGCAATCAATATCGAACCGGCGCTGGCGGTCTCGTGGACGAATGTCGATCCTCTGACCTGGCATGTAAAGCTGCGCGAAGGCGTCAAGTTCCACGACGGCAATCCACTGACCGCCGAGGACGTGATCTTTTCGCTGACCCGCGCCAAGGACATCCCGAACAGCCCAGCGCCTTTTTCCGGCAACGTCGCGGCGATCGACAGCATGAAGGCCCTCGATGACCTGACCGTCGAGTTCAAGACGAAAAAACCCTCTCCGGACTTCATCGAGCAGATCGGCTTCGTCTACATCGTCGAGAAGAAGGTCGCAGAAGGGGCTTCGATCGAGGATTTCAACAGCGGAAAGGCGGCGATCGGCACGGGTGCCTACAAGTTCAAATCCTGGACGCCGGGCGACAACCTGGTTCTGATCCGCAACGACGCCTTCTGGGGCAAAAAGCAGGATTTCGACAACGTCACGATCAAGTTCATCTCGAACGATGCCTCCCGCGTTGCGGCGCTTCGCTCGGGCGCTGTCGACCTGATCGACGCGGTGCCGCCGGGTGATGTGAAGACACTCCAGGGTATTTCCGATCTCAAGGTCTTCTCGACTGCATCGGCGCGGATGATCTATCTCGCGCTCGACAGCGCCCGCGACAAGAGCCCCTTCATCACCGATAAGGATGGCAAGCCGCTGGATAAGAACCCGCTGAAGGACGTGAAGGTGCGTCAGGGGCTTTCGAAACTCGTCAACCGCCAGCTGATCATCGACCGCATTCTCGATGGCTCGGCCGAACCTGCGGGCCAGCTCGTGCCCAATGGCGTGGCTGGAAACGATCCGTCCATCAAGGCGCCTGCCTTCGATGCGGACGAGGCCAAGAAGCTGCTTGCCGATGCGGGGTACAAGGACGGTTTCGGCGTCACCATCCACACTTCCAACGACCGCTTTCCAGGCGACGCCGAGGTTGCTCAGGCACTCGGCCAGATGTTTGCGCGTGGCGGCCTCAAGGTCAACGGCGTCGTCGCCCAGCCCTACAACGTCTATACCAAGGGCGCCGGAGCCGGCGAATTCTCCGCCTTCATCTTCTCGCTCGGTAATTCCACGCCGACCTCGGCGACGGGCCTTCGCAATCTGCTGATGACGGCAAACAAGGATGCCGGCACGGGTTCCTTCAACCGTACCAAGTATTCCAACCCTGCCTTCGACGAGGCGATGCGCACCGCGACCGCCGAGTTCGATGCAAAGAAGCGCGTCGAGCTTCTGCAGACGGCGACAAAGCTGGTGTTTGCCGACGTGCCGGTCATTCCGCTCTACTGGCAGAAGGTTCATTGGGCCGGCAAGGCAAACCTTTCCTACGTCGCCAACATGACGGAAGACACGAGTGCAACGCTCGCTGGCCTCGCCAAGTAAGTCGGGCCAGGCACGCTTTCGCCGCAGCGCCCGCTTTTCCGGGCGCGCGGTTCTCCCGAGCCGGGCAGCGAGTGCGGCGGGCCGGCTCGGGTTTTCTCTGCCAATTTTTGAGGATACGGATATGGATACCCTGACGCCATCGCGCTTCGAGGTGATTGCCGACGACGTGATTGTCGAACGCGATGTGATGGTGACGATGCGTGACGGCATCAGACTTGCGACCGACGTCTACCGGCCGGCCAAGGAAGGCAAGGTGGTGGAGGGCAGGCTGCCGTCGATCATGGAACGCACGCCCTACGGCAAGGCGGAGCGCTCGCGCTCCGAAATTGAAGTCGGCATGGCGGCCCCGATGAAGCGCGAGGAAGTCGCCGTATACTTTGTGCGCGCTGGCTACGCTGTCGTCTATCAGGACTGCCGAGGTCGCTACAATTCCGAAGGCGAGTTCAGCAAGTACATTTCCGAAGCCGCCGATGGCTATGACACGGCAAGTTGGCTGGTGGAACAGCCTTGGTCGAACGGCAAGTTCGGGACGATGGGCCTTTCCTATGCGGCGCATACTCAAGCTGCGCTCGCCTGCCTCAATCCCCCGGGCCTTGCCTGCATGGTGATGGATTCGGGCGGGTTTTCCAACGCCTATCAATGCGGCATCCGCCAAGGTGGCGCCTTCGAACTGAAACAAGCGACCTGGGCCTACAACCAGGCGATCGGCGAAGGCAACGAACTGGCCCGTGCCGCAATCGAGGCTGAGGATATCCACGCCTGGTTCAACGTCATGCCCTGGAGCGAAGGCGTCTCGCCGGTTCGGTGGATGCCGGAATACGAAAATTACCTGCTGGAACAATGGCGCAGCGGCTCGTTCGACGAAAGCTGGCGTCGCGTCGGTCTCTACATGGAAGGGTTCTACGAGACCTTTCCGGAGGTTCCCATCGTGCTGATGTCCAGTTGGTACGACGCTTATGTGAAGTCGACGCTCGACAACTATCGTGGCCTCTCCGGCAAGGACAGTCGGCCGCTGCAGCTTATCATGGGGCCTTGGCTACACGGCAACCGCAACTCCACCTTTGCCGGCGATACGTTCTTTGGGCTTGCCGCACCGCTCGGGGGCAATGTGACTGAAAGCTGGCTCTCCTTCCGACGTGACTGGTTCGATCGATGGTTGAAGGGCCAGGAAAACCATGTTGCCGAGGCGCCGGTGGTTCGTGCCTTCGTCATGGGAGGTGGTTCCGGCGGGCGCGATGTCGAGGGGCGGCTTGACCATGGTGGGTCCTGGATCGAGGCAACCGACTGGCCGCTGCCGGGCACCGAGTTCAAATCCTATTATATCCATGAGAACGGCTCGCTTTCGCCCGAAAAGCCGGAGGCGGACGCCGCGCCGTTCGTCTATGACTACGACCCGAAGAACCCCGTTCCGACGATCGGAGGTTCGCTCACCAGTGGCCAACCGATCTTCGAGGGTGGCGGCTTTGACCAGCGCGAGGGTGAAAGGTTCTTTGGCTCCCGACATCCCGGATTGCCGCTGGCGGCGCGGGCCGATGTCTTGTCGTTCGAGACCGAACCGCTTGAGAATGAGATTGCCGTGGTGGGGCCGATCCTTGTTGAACTCTTTGTGGCGTCGGATGCCCTGGACACCGATTTCACGGCGAAGCTGGTCGATGTCTATCCGCCAAACAAGGACTATCCGACCGGTTACGCGCTCAATATCACCGATGGGATCATCCGCTGCCGTTATCGCAATTCCTGGGAAAAGCCGGAGCCGATCGTGGCGGGCGAGGTTTTCAGGGTGACGATCGAGCCTTTTGCGACCGCCAATCGTTTCGCCAAGGGACATCGCATCCGGCTCGATATCTCCTCTTCCAACTTCCCGAAATATGACATCAATCCCAACAGCTTTGCGCCCGAAGGCCGAGGCCGTACGACCGAGGTCGCCCGAAACAGCGTGTTCTGCGATGCTGTAAGGCCATCTTCGATCTGCTTGCCGGTCGTAGACCCGACGGCTCTGAAACCGCTGGCCAGGTGAGCGAAACATGCTTTCTGTCGGGCTCACTGGCCAAATCCTCATCCATGGCCCACTCGATCTCTCGGGTCGGGGGCACGCTCGGGTGCGGGAATTCCTCCAGGCGGACGTCGTCTTCGGAAATCTGGAGGCGACGGTCGAAACGAGGGACGCCTGGCCGACGAAAACGAAGACGCTGCATCTTGCATCGCCCGAGGCGTTGTATTCGTTGCGAGGCCTCGGTTTCCACGCGGTAACCCATGCCAACAACCACGCCTTCGATCTTGGTCCGCCCGGAATAGCTGCAACCCGTTCGGCGGCGAAGGCGGCGGGCCTGCAGCTTGCCGGCAGCGGTGCTGATATCGATGAGGCAGCTGCGCCGGCGATCGCGACCGGTCCGGATCGGTCGGTGGCAATCTTCTCCGTCGATATCGGTCCGCAGCCGGACATAAACTACGCCTCCGTCGACCGCGCTGGTATTGCGCCGTTGCGGGTTCGGCGCTCTGTGTCGGTTCCGCCCGCGGAGTTCGCGGCGCTTTCACGGATCGTTGCGGCGCTTGGTGACGATGCACGCGAGGCTGCTCGTGCCTCTGTCGGCTATCGCCCCGACGGTGGCGAGGGGATCGAAGTTTTCGGCACCCCGGTTATCGCAGGCGAGGAGATCAAGGCCGTGTGGTCGGCGGACGAGGGCGACATGCGGCGTCTTGTGGCCGGAATAGCGTCCGCCAAGTCCAAGGGCTCTTATGTTGCCGTGGCAATTCATGGCCACCGTTGGAATGCGGTATGGTCCCAAACCCCGACCTGGCTGCTCGATCTTTGTCGCGATCTGATCGACCAGGGGGCGGATATGATCCTTGGCACGGGCGCACCGGTCATGCAGCCGATACATTTTCATCGTGGCCGCGCGATCGTTCCGGGGCTCGGCAACTTCGTATTTCATACTCGACGATCGGAGAGTTATCGACAACGAGGCGTTGATGTCTGGCGCAGCGCGGCAATCCGGTTGGAGCTTGCTGCCGACGGTGAATGCCAACGACTGGAAATCCTGCCGGTTGCGGTCGGCCGCCCCGCGGATGACGGGTTGGCGAGGGCGCCGGTACCTCTTGAGGGCGCGGACGCCCTCGACATTGCGAATATTGCTTTTCGAGAGATTTCTGCTGCCGACCATCATCGGCTAGGACCTCTCAAGGCTTGAGCGATAGATCCAGAACACGGCCTTCGAACAGACGATCGCGTGAGCCTTCCAGATGCTTTCGCATGAGATCACGGGCGTCCTCGGCGCGGCCTTCGCTGACTGCCTGAAAAATTTCCTGATGCTCCTCATAGACCTGCTGCAGGCCAGGGCGAGCACCCATCAACGAAAGACCATGCAGGTGCATGCCGACAGCAATATGTGCCTTCAGCGCCTCCATCGAGGCGGTGTAGAAATGATTGTTCGCTGCCTGAGTAACTGCCCTGTGGAAGTTGAAGTCTGCCTCCACTCTATGCAGCTGGTGGCTTGTCGCCTCGCGCAACTCCGCAAGCGCTTCAGCGATCTTATCGATTGCGGCTTTGTCTCGCCGCTGCGCCGCAAAAAAGGCGGCAGCCGGTTCGATTGTCAGACGAAATTCATAACAACGCTGAATATCGGCGATCGATTTGACCGGTGAATAGGCGAGCTGGGCTGTATTGGAAGCCTGGGCGCTGACGAACGTGCCAGCCCCCTGACGCGAATAAATCATTCCCTGATCCCGTAGACGGCTCAACGCATCGCGGACGACGGGTCTCGACACGCCGAGCAGTGCGGCAAGTTCATGTTCGCCAGGAAGCCTTGAGTCCGGTGCATAATTTCCGGTGCGGATACGCTCGAGGAGTTGGTCAAAGACCCGATCCACAAGTTTGACCGACCGGACCCGGTCCGGCTTACCCTGAGCTGCTGGCCGCGCCTGTTTGCTCAATCCTTCAGCCAATCGATCTGTCATTTGGTCCCATCATAAGGTCCGCCTTGTTTCGGGCGGCTTTGCGAGCGCTTTTACCAGAGTTTCCTGAGATCCGAAGCCCCCCGATTTGATCGCCAGTCGTATCTGCCGCCCGTTTTGCAGAACCAGCTCACACCACGGAAAACCCGGCTCAAGTTCGCCCTTTGGCGACAACAGGCCGACATTCAAGGCGCGCAAAAGCGCGTGCGCGGTGTCGCCGCCGCCGGTAATGACCGTATCGGCCTTCGTCGCCTCAATGATGTCGGTAACCTTTTCGGCGAAACGGTCGGCCACCGCCGCACCGTCTTCGACAACCTCACCGGAGCAGCGGATCAGGACCGGCAGGGTCACTTCAGGGCGTATAGAAAGGACGCCTGCGGGGGCATCGAGCAGGCCGTTCAGTCCCCCACTTGTTTCAAGGGCCTCCATCTGCCTCATGGTGATGGGGTCGCGCGAGCCGATTGCAAACAGGGTTGCAGAACTGGGGGAAAAATATCTTGCGCCGGATCGACCCTTGCAAAGTCTGCGCGCCAGAGCAAGGCCGAGGCCGCGCGCTCCAACGAGCACCGCCTTGCCGTCGAGTTGAGCGACGATCCTATCGAGATCAGCGTCAGTTTCGGCATCCGCAATGTAGAGCTCGACGCCGGGACCGGCAAAAAGCGGCAGGATTGGCAATGGTATCTCGACGCCACGCCCGACGACCGATCCGCCGCGTGTAAAGCGCTGCTGATCGGGGACGGCAGGGGCGATGACGAGCTTGCTATTGCCAAAGACGTCGGCGACCGCCTCGCTTTCAATGGCGACATTCCCTTTAAGACGGGAATCGATTTTCTTGAAGACAAAGGAAGGTTTAGCCGTGGCGATCGTTGCGGCGGCGTAGCGCACGGTCTGCTCTGCCTGTGGAGCAGGCATGGCCCTTGAGGCTGTATTGACGACCAGGACGTCTGGTGCGGCTTTGAGCGCGACCGATATGTTGTCCACGTCGATCGCCACTGAAACGGTCAATCCCGCCCCCATGAAGGGTGTGCTAGTGTCGAGCGCACCCGTCAGATCGTCGGCGATGATTGCGACTTCCAGGCCCATCACGCTGAACTCGAATTGACGGCATGGCAGGCAACCAAATGACCGGGCCGGGCCGCCTTCCATTCCGGTACGACCTTGGCACAAATGTCCGCGGCAATTGGGCAGCGCGTATGAAATCGGCAGCCTGTGGGCGGATTGAGGGGGCTTGGGACGTCGCCCTCCAGAATCTGGCGTTTGCGATTGCGCTCCCTCACCGGATCCGCTTCCGGCACGGCAGACAACAGCGCTTTCGTGTAGGGATGAAGCGGTGCTTCGAAGAGCGCATCGCGTGGTGCCAGTTCGGCCAGGCGGCCGAGATACATGACTCCAACGCGGGTCGAGATATGTCGCACAACGGCCAGATCGTGGGCGATGAAAAGATAGGTGAGCCCGTATTTTTCCTGCAGGTCGAGCAGGAGGTTGATGATTTGGGCCTGGATCGAGACGTCGAGAGCCGAGATCGCTTCGTCGCAGACGATGAATTTAGGCTGGCAGGCTAGTGCCCTGGCAATCACCACACGCTGTCGCTGACCGCCGGAAAGCTCGTGCGGGTAACGCGAGGCGAAACGGGACGGCAGGCCGACATCCTGAAGAAGTGCGGCGATCTTGTCATTCAGTTCAGTCTTGGCCGCGAGTTTGTGAAACAGCATCGGCTCGCCGATTGCCTCGCCGACGGTCATGCGCGGATTAAGGGTTGAATAGGGATCCTGGAAAACGATCTGCAGGTCGCGGCGGAAGGGGCGCATGTGCTTGTCGTCGAGCAAGGTCAGGTCCTGACCTTTGTAAATAACTCTTCCGCCGCTGGCGCGGTGCAGGTTCAAGATGGTGAAGCCAGTCGTCGATTTTCCGCAACCGGACTCGCCGACCAGGCTCAGCGTTTCCCCATGCTGGATGTCGAGGCTGACGTCATCGAGTGCGTGGACAGTGGCCGTCCTTTCGCCGAAGGCGCCGAGACGCACATGAAAATGCTTTACGAGATTTTCGACCTTGAGCAGGGGTTCGACATTCATCATGCGGCCTTTAGCGCTTTGTGGGCTGCGAAGCAGGCGGCGCGGTGGCTGCCCTCCGAGGAAATGGGTTCGAGCTTGGGCACTTCTTTGCGGCAGATGTCCATTGCAACGGGACAGCGGGGCGCAAAGGGGCAGCCCGGAGGGCGGCGTCCCGGTTCAGGCGGTGTGCCGCCGATCGAGCTTAATCGCGCTGCCGGCGCGTCCGACAGTGTAGGGATCGAGGCGAGTAGGCCTCTGGTATAAGGATGACTCGGATTGGCAAAGAGGGCATCGACCGGAGCATCCTCAACCACGGTGCCGGCATAGAGCACGACAACGCGGTCAGCGAGGCCAGCAATCAGTGCCAGATCATGGGTAATCCAGACGACGGACATGCCGAGCTTGGCCCGAAGCTGCTTCACGAGATCGACGATCTGGGCCTGGATCGTAACGTCGAGCGCTGTTGTGGGCTCGTCGGCAATCAGCAGCTTTGGGTCGCAAGCCAAGCCGATCGCAATCATCACGCGCTGCCGCATACCGCCGGAGAGTTCGTGCGGATAGGCGTTCAGCCGTTCCTCAGGACCTGGAATGCCGACGAGCCGCAAAAGTTCGACAGCCCGTTTGCGGGCATCTTGGCGAGACATCCCGCGATGATAGAGGAGCGGTTCGCAGATCTGGTCGCCCACCTTCATGACCGGATTGAGGGATGTCATCGGGTCCTGGAAGACGAAGCCGATGTCGCCACCACGCACCTTGCGCAGCGCCCGCGCCGACATCTTCTGCAGGTCTTGGCCGTCGAAATCGGCAGAGCCCTTCGTCACCTTGATCTTGTTGGGCAGGAGCCGCATCAGGCTGAGCATGGTGAGGCTTTTGCCACAGCCGGACTCTCCGACCACGCCGAGTGTCTCTCCCCTGGTCACATGAAGATCGATCCCATCGACGACGACCGCCCGGCCGCCGCGGCCGTCGATTTCAACGCTCAGGCCCTTAACATCGAGCAGTCGTTCCCTGGTGTTTTGAGCGGTCACTTCGTGCCTCGCGGGTTGAGGGCGTCGTTCAGCCCATCGCCGAGAAAGGAGAAGGCGACGGACGCCAAGCCAAGCACGGCGGCGGGTGCAGCGAGCAGGTGAGGATAGTGTTGCCAGACCCGCAGGCCGTCGGAGATCATGTTGCCCCAGCTGGGCGTCGGCGGGTTCACGCCGACGCCCAGGAAGGAAAATGCGCTTTCCAGAACCATGGCGGTGCCGAGCCCGGCACTCACCGCCACAATGAGGGGCCCAAGTGCATTGGGGACGACGTAGCGCATCATGATGATACGGTTGGAAAGCCCCAATGCCATGGCGGCGGTGATATAGGGCCGGCTTCGGATCGACAGCACTTGGGCGCGGACCAGGCGCGCATAAGGCGGCCAGGATATCAGCGCCATTGAACCAAAAACGAGAAGGAAATCGATCCAGATCGTCTCGCGATAGAAGGGGTTCAGCGTCGCCATGTACTGGGCTTCCATCCAACGGGCGATGGGCGTCTTCAGCGAGGCATTGATGACCACGACCAGGAGCAAATTGGGTACCGACATGGTCATGTCCGTCAACCACATGATGACGCGGTCATAGGGATCGCCGAAGAAACCCGCAACCGCACCGAGGGCCGTACCGATTGAAAGCGCAATTGCCGTAACGACGATCGCGACCAGAAAGGCAGTGCGGCTGCCATAAACGACACGACTGAAGACATCGCGGCCGAGGTCGTCAGTGCCGAAGAGATGGGAGAGCGACGGCGCCTGGTTACGAGCCTGGAGATCCTGGCTCAGGAAGTCGTAAGGTGTCAGATAAGGTCCGAAGATTGCCACAAAGGCCAGCAGCACGATGATACCGAGGCCGAAGATCGCCAGTTTGTTGCGTTTCAGTCGGTGCCAGGCATCGCGCCAGAGGTTGACCGGGCGGTCCTGCTCGTCGCCGATGGTAGGATTGGTCTGAACGAGCGTCATCGTCAGCGGCTCCTTTTGGAATCGTTGGCGCGCGGGTCGAGCAGTGGATAGAGGATGTCGACCAGAAGATTGGACATCATCACCAGAAAGGATCCGATCAAAGTGATCGCCAGGATCACGGGATAATCCGAATTGATCAGCGCCTGCACGGTGAGGCGCCCAAGACCCGGCAGGCCGAAAACGAGCTCCACGAAGATCGCCCCGTTGACGATGGTGATCATGATAAGGCCGAGCTGCGTGACGACCGGCGTCAGGACCGGTCGGAGGATATGGCGCAACGCCACCATCATCTCCGGCACTCCCTTGGCTCGTGCGGTGCGCACGAAATCCTCCGAAAGCACTTCGATGACGGCAGCGCGCGTCTGGCGAATGATAAGTGCGATCGGCTGGAAGGAGAGCACGAAAAGCGGCAGGAGGATGCGCATGTCAAACACACCACCCCATCCGTAAGGGACTTTCGCCCCCGGCAGGAGGACGATAAGGGCCACCATCAGCAGAGGCCCTGCGACATAGGCAGGGATAGCCCACAGGAAGAGCGCGGATCCGAGAATGGCGTAGTCGGTTCGGGTGTTCTGGTTGAGCGCAGCGATCATGCCAAGCGGGATGGCGACGACAGCGGTCAGGACGATGGAACAGAGGGCAAGCTGGAATGAGACGGGCGCGGCAGCCTTCACCAGGGCCCAGACCGAACGGCCTGAACTGAGGGAGTTGCCGAACTTTCCCTGCAGCAGGTTCCACACATAGTAGGCAAACTGCTCGATGAACGGCTTATTGAGCCCGGCGCTCTCGCGGATCGCCTCGATACGCTGAGGATTATAGGCGACATCGCCGGGTGCGCGCAGGAAGATAAGTTTGATCGGATCGCCGGCACCATAGAAGGCAAGCGCGTAGACCGCCAGCATGACCAGCAGGACCGACGGGACCCAGATTGCAAATCGTGTCGCAACGTAACGCAGCATCGCCGAGTTTCCCTCCCGCATGGGCCGGCCGCCGGCAAAGGCTTCCTGACGCTTTCATGCCGTCTTTTCCGCAGCCTCCAGATGTGCGCGGAATCAGTTTGAATTCCGGTTTTTTCGGAAAGCGATGCGCGAACCGAAAACTGCGCATCGCATTCCTGCCGGGCTGGGATCAGCCCGCCGGACTCATCTCGGCTGCCTCAGCCGATGGTAATTTCCCAAGGCCGTGCAACCTGCCAATCAAGGTTTTTGTCGATGCCCTTGACCTCTTTGGTGGCCCAGCGCGACATGGCTTGAGCATACCAGGGAATGAAGGCCCAGTCTTCGCGGAAAGCCGTCTGAGCCTCCTGCGCGAGTGCGACGCGTTTCGGATCGTCGGCCGCCTTGGTCGAAGCCTCGGCAAGTGCGGCATCGACCTTGGGATTTTTGTAGCCTCCAAGCTTGTTCTGAGCGTTGGAAGAGGTGGAAGCGATCGAACCTTGCAGGTAGGAGACGGCATCGGGCACGCGGGTGCCGACATCGTCGCGGAAGATTTGTACGGCGTTCTGATCAGGGCCGGCGTAGGCATCCTGCTGCGGCTTCATGTCCACAGCGGTGATGCCGAGGTTCTGACGCCATTGTTCGGCTATGAATTGCGCCGCCGCCTCGATGGCGGGCCCGGAGACGCCGACAAAGAGGAGTTTCGGCAGGCGTTCAGGGCCGCCATACTTGGATTCCTTCAACAGCTTTTTGGCTGCGGCTGGATCGAATGGATAAGGTTCGAAGCCGGAATTCTCCGCCCCAGGCACCGAGTTGATCACCTGATCTGTCTTCTTGTGCGGCCCGTCGGGATAAGAAGCCTTCAAAAGACCCTCGCGGTCGACCGCCATGATCAGCGCCTGGCGCACCTTCGGGTCGTCCATCGGCGCGCGCGACGTATTGAACCAGAAATGCTGGCTGGTCGGGATCAGTGGACCTGATGAAAATTCCGGCCCCAGATCCTGTACGATCGTGGAGGTGATGAGTTCGGTATGGGCGTTGAATTCGCCGGACTTGATCAGCGACGTCGCGGTGATGTTATCCTCAATGGAAGAGATCTCGATCCCCGCAAGCTTCGGCTTCGGTCCGAAAAAATGCTCGTTCGGTTCGAAGGCGAGCTTGCCCGCGTCGAGATCGATCTCGATGAGTTTGAACGGTCCGGAATAGACAGCACCGTTGTCGGGCATGTACCAGTCCTGGATCTCGGCGCCGTCGCTGCCGCGCGATTGCGACGCCTTGGTAATCGGCGCGATATGGTTTGCTACGCGCATGAAGAAGATGGGGTCGGTTTCCGACAGCGTCACCACGACTGTCCCGGCGTCGGGAGTGGCCACGCCGGAAAGCTCGGTGGCTTTGCCGCTGCTGATTTCACCATAACCCGCGACCTTGCTCAGCACCTGGTCGGCCCGCTGATTCTTGGTGGTTGGCATGGCCGAAACGTTCCAGGAGCCTTTGACATCCTCAGATGTGATTTTGCTGCCGTCGGAGAAGGAGGCCTTGGGATCGATCTTGAAGGTCCAGACCTTGCCATCCTGCGACGGAGTCCAGCTCGTGAAGACATAGGGATGGATCTCGCCTTTCTCGTCGAAATACATCGGAGATGCCCACCAGATGGAATTCCAGCGATAGGGAACACCGCCGCCTCGTAGCGGAGACCAATCCTGGTTAAAAGCCGGATTTGCGACCTTCAGGATCTGCCCTTCCTGCGCGACCACGATGCGGGCGCTACCACCGAACACAGATGCCGCAATGGTTGCTCCCAAGCCAAGCTTCAATGTGTCCCGCCGGGACATTTGCGCCGAATTTGCTGCGCTGTCTGCTGCTTTCGTCATCCCTACCTCCCAATAGAATGTCGGCCGTTCCTCCCGGCCGGCGATGGGGTACACTCCCGCGATAATGTAAATATGTCAATATTTATCTGCCATTTTTCTACTCAATTGTGATATCTACATAAAAAATCGTTGTATATCAATATGATATTAGAGTGAATGCGGATGTTGTGTCGTTTGTTTGTTGACAACCTATAGAGTTTCGAGAGAGAAAAGTGAAGACGCGGTGGACGCTATCTCTACTGCGAGTGGGGTTGCCGCGATTGGAGGAGAACATGTTAAACAAGCAGGCCGTAAGAGGTGTGTTCTGTGCGGCCGCCACGCCCTTGAATGGCGACGGCTCACCGGATCTCGCGTTGTTTTCGAGCCATTGTAAACAACTGCTGTCCGAGGGCTGCCACGGGGTGGCTCTTTTGGGTACGACGGGAGAGGCAAATTCCTTTTCCATCGCCGAGCGTCGGGCTATCCTCGAGGCAGCCATTGCAGCCGGCATCGACCCCGACACCTTGATGCCTGGCACCGGGCTTGTTTGTCTGGCGGATACGGTTGAATTGACCCGGCATGCCTTATCCTGCGGCGTTACCAAGGTGGTCATGCTGCCACCGTTTTATTACAAAGGTGTGAGTGACGATGGCCTGTTTACAGCCTATGGGCAGATCATCGAGAAGATTGGTGACCCCCGGCTGCGGGTCATTCTTTACAACATCCCTCAGATCTCGGGAGTGGCGCTCTCGTTGGCGCTCGTGAAGCGTCTCGTGGACGCGTTTCCACAAGTCGTTGTCGGGATAAAGGATTCCTCTGGTGATCTTGCCAACATGCAGGCGACTTCAGTGGCCCTTCCGGATTTTTCGGTCTTGGCCGGTGCCGATCCGCTCATGTTGCCGCTCCTGCAATCGGGGGGAGCGGGTTGCATTACCGCAACGTCCAACCTGGTAGCCGGTTCCCTGCGTGTCGTGTACGACCAGTTTGCGAACACAGACAGGGCCGGAGAGGTTGAAGCAGCCCAGTCGCGCATCAATGCCTATCGGTCGCTTTCCAATTCCTATGTTCAGATTCCGACTATCAAGGCGATGGTTGGTTTGAAGCGGAGCGAAAGTGATTGGCGCCGCACTCGTCCGCCGTTGATGCCGTTGACCGATGCCGAGTTTGCCGAGCTTTCCTCTCATTATTCAAGACTTCCGTGAACCTTGGGTGCCCACATGACCCCGACAGCTCTTGACCCCGCAGAAGTTCCGGCCCTGATGACCGGAAGGATGGTCGTCAACGGCGACGCCGCCGATCGTGTTGACGCATATCTGCCTTCCCCATGCGTACAGAATCATGCGGCAAATCTAGCCTTTCTTGCAGACGGGACGCTCACCTGCGCCTGGTTCGGCGGCACGATGGAAGGGATGGGCGATATCTCCGTCTATATGTCCAGGCTTCCGCCGGGAGCCACTTCATGGTCGCAACCTGAAAAGCTGAGCGACGATCCCTTGCGGTCGGAGCAGAATCCTTTGCTGTTTCAAGCGCCCGACGGCAGGGTATGGCTGTTTTATACGTCGCAGATATCCGGGAATCAGGATGGAGCAGTTGTCAAGAAACGCATCTCCGCGGATGGAGGACGGACCTTCTCCGCGCCCGATTTTCTCTGCGATATTCCTGGTACATTCATACGCCAGCCATTGATCGTCAACGGCGACGGCACTTGGCTGTTGCCCGCCTTCCGGTGCCTGAGCGAGGCGGGGCGCCGGTGGACCGGGGATATCGACAGGGCCGCGGTGCTGGTTTCCAAAGATCGTGGCAGCAACTGGGACATGGTGGAGGTGCCCGAGAGCCTTGGCGCGGTGCATATGAACATCGTGCCCTTCAGCGGCGGTGATATGGTGGCTTTTTATCGCAACCGCTTCGCCACGCAGATATTGCGTAGCCATTCAAACGACGGCGGACTGAACTGGAGCCCCCCGGAAGCGACCGAACTGCCCAACAACAATTCGTCCATACAGGCTATCAGATTGAAAGATGGAAGTATTGCAATGGTTTACAACCACAGCAATGCGGAAATGTCGGACGCGCGTCGCCATTCGCTCTATGACGAGATCGACGGTCCCGAAGATGTTGTGCCGGTACAGGCGAATGCTGTTGCGGACCGGAAGGGCGCGGTCTGGGGCGTGCCGCGTGCGCCGCTGAGCCTCGCGATCTCGCGCGATGGCGGTAGGACATTTGCGGCGCGGTTTGACCTTGATAGGGGTGACGGGCACTGCTTGAGCAACAATTCTACGGATATGCTGAACCGGGAGTTCTCCTATCCCTCTATCGTCGAAGGTCCCGATGGCGCCCTTCATGTTGCCTACACCTATTTCCGCCGCGCGATCAAATACGTCCGGCTGGAGCCGTCGTTTTTCAAAAAATGACAAGTTGAAGGGGATGGTTCGCCCGTCCCGGACCTACCAAGGGGTGCTAAAGTGGCGCGCTGTCGCCGATTCAAAGACTGATTCGTCAAAAGACTCGTCGCTGCTTGCAAAGTCTCCGTAGTATATATAACAACTTTACATATATTTGGCGCAGGCACCCGTTGCCGCGCTGGAGGAGGGTAAGCCGATGAGCATGTTGAGCACGCCGATTTCGATGATCCGACCGCCCTTGATCGAGTTCGGGGTTGGGACAGCTGAACGTCTTGGTGCTTGGGCTCACCTGCGAGGATGCAGGCGTATTCTTGTCGTTTCGGATGCTTTCAATGCACCGCGTACAGATCTGCTTGGCCTCAAAGGGGAGGTGAGTGTATTCGGGGAGGTTCGTGCAGAGCCAGATAGCGGCGATCTGGGGCGCGTGCTGGCTGCGACGGATGCAGCGGATGCGGATCTGATCATCGGTTTCGGCGGTGGAAGCGCCATGGACCTGGCAAAACTCGCCGCCGCGCTTGCTGGTTCCGGACAAAAACTGTCAGATGTGGTTGGTGCCGGCAAGATCGCTGCACGGGGGAGGGCGGCGTTGGCGCAGGTGCCGACGACCGCCGGCACCGGAAGCGAGGCAGGCATCCGGGCCCTCGTCACGGATCCCACCACGAAAAGCAAGCTGGCAGTCGAGAGCATACATATGCTTGCTGATATTGCGGTCATCGACCCGGCGCTGACCTTCACCGTGCCGCCAGCGATTACCGCCGCCACGGGTGTCGACGCCATGGCGCATTGCGTCGAGGCTTTCACGAACCGCAAGTCGCACCCCATCGTCGATCTTTATGCGATCGAGGGCGTGCGGCTGGTCGGGCGTTATCTGGCCCGGGCGGTTGCCGACGGACAGGATGCTGAAGCGCGCGCCGGTCTGGCGCTGGCCTCGCTTTATGGAGGCTACTGTCTGGGACCGGTCAATACTGCCGGAGGCCATGCGCTCGCGTATCCACTCGGGACGCGCTGGAATATCGCCCATGGCGCCGCCAATGCGCTGATCTTTCCGCATGTTCTGGCCTTCAATACGCCCGCCGTTCCGCAAAAGACCGCAGCGGTGCTTGAGGCGCTGGGACTTGCGCAATCCGGTACGGTGGGCTCCGTCTACGAAGCGTCGCGTGCCTTTTGCGCTTCGCTCGATATCGAGATGAAGCTGTCGAAGGTCGGCGTGCCGCAAGCGGATCTCGGCGCGATGGCCGACGATGCCTTTGCCATTCGTCGCCTGCTCGACAACAATCCTCGCGAGATGTCGCGCGCCGATATATTGGCGATTTACGAGGCGGCCTATTGAAGGGCAGGGGAGGGAAAGGCATCTGAGAATGAGCAAGGACACACGTATCGCGATCACGCTGGGCGACCCGGCGGGCGTGGGGCCGGAGGTGATCGTCAAGGCCCTCAGTGCCTTGCCTGAGATAGAGCGGGAAAATTTCACGGTCGTCGGCTCCGAGGAAGCGTTGCAGCGGGCGAACAGTGCGTGCGGCACCGCGCTGCTGTTCTCGCCAACTCCGAAGGACGGTACGATCCTTGTGGACGAGGTACCGATAGACGGTAGGCTGCCGCAGATCGGCAAGGTGGATGCTGTCGCGGGCGACGCTTCGGTACGCTACATCCGCCGGGCAGTCGAACTGGCGCTTTCCGGCACAGTCGACTGCATCGTCACGGCGCCGATCAACAAGGAAGCTATGAACCTCGCCGGTCATCATTACGACGGCCATACCGGACTGCTGGCACATCTCACGGGATCGAAGAGCTCCTTCATGCTGCTTGCCTCCGAACGCCTCAACACCATCCATGTCTCCACCCATGTTTCCTTGCGCGGGGCGATCGAACGGGCCAAGACCGAGCGTGTTTTGGCGACGATCGTAGCCGGCCATCAACATTTTTTGCGTATCGGCAAGACGCCGCGCATTGCCGTTGCGGGGCTTAATCCGCATTGCGGCGAGAACGGGCTTTTTGGCACCGAGGATACTGAATTTCTGGCCCCTGCCATCGAACAGGCTCGTGCGAAGGGCATCGATGTGGTGGGACCCATCTCGGCGGATACGGTTTTTGCGCGTGCCTATAACGGCGCATTTGATCTGGTTGTCGCACAGTATCACGACCAGGGGCACATACCGATCAAGCTGGTCGCCTTCGACAGCGCGGTCAACGTTTCGCTCGGCCTTCCGATCGATCGTGTCTCCGTCGATCACGGCACCGCCTTCGATATCGCCGGAACCGGCAAAGCAAACCACGTCAACATGTTGTCGGCGATCTCCTATGCTCGCCTGATGGCCGGGGCACATGGCTGACGGCAGTCTGCGGCCGCACCGAGCGGCAATCTGAAACGCGAGCTCTTGCGATCGAAGACATTTCGTCCCAATATGAAGATATTGGGGGTTCGTATGCATCTAACCGAACGTCAATCGAAAATCGTTGCGCTGGCCAAGTCGGCCGGGCGGGTGCTCGTCGAGGAAATGGCGGGCGAATTCCAGGTGACGCCGCAGACGATTCGCAAGGATCTCAACGATCTTTGCGCGGCGCAGCTTCTGACGCGCATCCACGGTGGAGCCACTTTCCCGCGTGGAACGGAGAATGTGCGCTATGATTCGCGTCGCCAGATCGCAGCCGCCGAAAAGCAGGCAATCGGCATTGCCGCGGCCGGGCTCATTCCCGACAATGCCTCTCTCTTCATCAATATCGGTACGACGACGGAGGCCGTCGGGGAAGCTTTGGATCACCATCAGGAATTGATGGTGATCACCAACAATATCAATGTCGCCAACCGGTTGCGCCTCCTGGACGACATCGAAGTGGTAATAACGGGCGGAGTCGTGCGCCAATCCGACGGCGGTATAGTGGGAGAGGCGGCCGTTGACTTCATCCGGCAATTCAAGGTGGATTTTGCAGTGATCGGGGCTTCGGCGATCGATTCGGATGGAGCGCTTCTGGACTACGATTTCCGGGAGGTGAAAGTTGCGCAGGCGATCATCGCCAATGCGCGTCACGTCATCCTGGTCGCGGACTCAACGAAATTCGAGCGCACCGCCCCGGTGCGCATAGCACAGATTTCCCAGGTCCATACCTTTATCACCGACCAATGCGACTCGCCTTCGATCCGCGATATCTGTCAGCAAAGCGGTGTTACGATCATCGAGACGTCGAAAGAAAACTGATAATTTCTGGTGCACTTGACATTCGTTTGACATTCGGAAAATTTCGTTCTTAATGGAATGACTTTCGAAAGGTCGAGACGCTGCTCGCCGGCGGCTCGAAGTGGGGGAGAATGAGCCAGATTGTCCACGATATCTTCGTGATCGGCGGCGGCATCAACGGATGCGGCATAGCCCGCGACGCCGTTGGGCGCGGTTATTCGGTCGCGCTTGCGGAAATGGATGATTTCGCCTCCGGGACGTCTTCTGGAGCCACCAAGCTCATTCATGGTGGATTGAGGTACCTCGAGCACTACGAATTTCGGCTGGTGCGCGAATCGCTGATGGAGCGCGAGGTGCTTTGGGCGATGGCGCCGCACATCATCTGGCCGATGCGTTTCGTCCTCCCCTATCACAAGGGCGGGATAAGGCCGGCCTGGCTTATCCGCATGGGACTCTTCCTCTACGATCATCTCGGTGGGCGGAAGCTTCTGCCGCCCACGGCAGTCCTGGATATGAGAACCGACCCGGCAGGCAAGCCGCTCAAGACGCTGTTTACGAAAGCATTCGAATATTCGGACGGCTGGGTGGACGATGCCCGCATGGTCGTCCTCAACGCGCGTGATGCTGCGGACCGAGGGGCTCTTATCCTGCCGCGAACGAAAGTCGTGTCTGCCAGGCGCGAGAACTCGATCTGGACCGTGGAGACCGTCAATGTCGTTTCGGGCCGCACGCAATCCTATCAGGCGCGCATGCTCATCAATGCCGGGGGGCCATGGGTCGATCACGTGATACGGTCTGCCTTCGGGCAGAATGCAGCGCATAATGTACGGCTCGTCCAGGGCAGTCATATCGTGGTGCGGAAGAAGTTTGAGGGCCCGAGAGCCTATTTCTTTCAGAACCCCGACAATCGCATTATCTTCGCCATACCCTATGAGGATGATTTCACGCTGATCGGTACGACCGACCGTGATTACCACGGCGATCCCAAGGATGTGCACATCTCCGAAGAGGAGACGGAATATCTGTGCAAGGCGGCCAGCGAATATTTTCGCGAGCCCGTCACGTCGCAGGATATCGTGTGGACCTATTCGGCCGTTCGGCCGCTTTTCGACGACGGCGCCTCCAAGGCCCAGGAAGCCACCCGCGATTATGTGCTGAAGCTCGACCTGGAGAACGGCGCGCCCCTGCTCAACGTGTTCGGTGGAAAGCTGACCACCTATCGGCGCCTCTCGGAACATGCGCTGCAGAAGATCGGGGAGGCAATAGGCTCCAAGGGACATTCCTGGACCGCCGGCAGCCATCTTCCAGGTGGTGATTTTGCCGTGGAGGGTTACGAGACCGAGGTCAAACGACTGATGCAGCGACATGGGTTCCTGACCGCAGGACATGCGCGTCGTCTGGTACGCCGTTACGGGACAAAGGCACAGGTCATCCTTGATGGCGTCAACGATACCGAGGGGCTTGGCCGTCATTTCGGCAGCAACCTTTATGAAGCTGAGGTGCGCTATCTCATCGAGCACGAGTGGGCGATGACGGCGCAGGATGTACTCTGGCGCAGGACCAAGGAAGGACTGCGTCTGACCGAACAAGAAGCGAGATCTTTGGAGGAGTACATGGCTGCCCTACCGGCAAGAATGGTCGGTTAGGCGGGCATGTGGTCCCCGTTGCGAGGAGGCACGGGAGCCTGAATGCTGGAACTGCGAAACGTGGCCAAGATGGTTGCGGGAGATTATCACATCTACCCGACCGATCTTGCCTTTGAACGAGGCACGCTCAATGTCCTGCTCGGGCCGACGCTGGCGGGCAAGACATCGCTGATGCGATTGATGGCCGGGCTCGACCGGCCGACGAGCGGCTCGGTCTTCTTCGACGGTGCCGACGTCACCGGCGTGCGGGTGCAACAACGCAACGTCGCGATGGTCTATCAACAGTTCATCAATTATCCGGCCTTGACGGTCTACGAGAACATAGCCTCGCCGTTGCGCATTGCGGGCAGGGATTCTGCGTCGATCGACCAAGCCGTGAGGCAGGCGGCGGAACTCCTGAAGCTGACGCCCTATCTCGATCGCACACCCCTCAATCTGTCCGGTGGGCAGCAGCAGCGAACTGCGCTGGCTCGTGCGCTCGTCAAAAATGCCAGTCTCGTCCTGATGGACGAGCCGCTCGCCAACCTCGACTACAAGCTCCGCGAGGAATTGCGCGAGGAACTGCCGAAGATCTTTGCCCAGTCTGGGGCAGTTTTCGTCTACGCGACGACGGAGCCGTCGGAGGCGCTTCTGCTCGGTGGCAATACGGCAACGCTTTCTGAGGGACGGGTGACCCAGTTCGGAAAGACGATTGACGTCTACCGCAAACCCGCCGATCTCGTGACCGCCAAGACATTTGCCGACCCCCCGCTCAATTTCATTGATGTGATCAAGTCCGGTGCCTTCTTTCAACATCAGGATTTCGACCGCCTGCCCGTACCGTCGCATCTGTTGAAGATATCCGACGGAGCGATGACCGTGGCCTTCCATCCACATCACCTGGGGCTTAGCCGGCAAACGGAGGGCGCCGCGCCGCTGAAGGCCGTGACGCAGATTTCCGAAATCACGGGTTCGGAAAGTTTCGTCCATCTGGACTATAATGGCGTGCGCTGGATCATGTTGGCTGCCGGCATTCACGAGATCGATCCAGATACGCAGATCGAGCTCTTCCTCGACACGCGTCATCTGATGGCTTTTGGCAGCGATGGCCGGGCCATTGCCGTTGATGCCGTGGCCTAGGGGGAGAAAAATCATGGCTCGCATCACACTTGACCATATTCGCCACGCCTACGGCCCCAATCCGAAGTCTGCGAAGGACTACGCGTTGCGCGAAGTCCATCACGAATGGAACGACGGCGGCGCCTATGCGCTGCTTGGGCCATCCGGCTGCGGCAAGACGACCCTGCTGAACATCATCTCCGGGCTGCTTCAGCCGTCCGAGGGACATATCCTGTTCGACGGCAAGGATGTTACATACCTGTCGACCCAGGCGCGCAATATCGCTCAGGTTTTCCAGTTCCCGGTCATCTATGACACGATGACGGTTTACGACAATCTGGCCTTCCCCTTGCGCAACCGCGCTGTGCCGGAGGCGGAAGTTGATCGCCGTGTCCGCGAGATGCTGGAGATCATCGATCTTGCCGGATGGGCAAAGCGCAAGGCGCAGGGATTGACCGCCGACCAGAAGCAGAAGATTTCCCTCGGCCGGGGCCTCGTCCGCAATGACGTCAACGCGATCCTGTTCGACGAGCCGCTCACCGTCATCGATCCTCACATGAAGTGGGTGCTGCGCTCGCAGTTGAAGCGGCTGCACAAGCAGTTCGGTTTCACCATGGTCTACGTGACGCACGACCAGACGGAGGCGCTGACCTTCGCAGACAAGGTCGTCGTCATGTATGACGGCCAGATCGTGCAGATCGGGACGCCCGCTGAGCTTTTCGAGCGTCCTACACACACATTCGTGGGCTATTTCATAGGCTCTCCGGGCATGAACGTCATGCCGGCGCGCGTCGAAGGTTCCGCCGTGGTCGTCGGAGGCGAGACTATCGCTCTCGATTATTCCCCTCAGGTCAAAGCCGGTGACCGGGCCGAACTTGGTATCCGGCCGGAATTCATCCGTATCGGCCGGGAAGGCATGCCGGTCGCCGTGAACCGTATCGAGGACATCGGGCGCCGAAGGATCGTCCGCGCAGATTTCCAGGGACAGCGGATCGCCATCGTCGCATCAGAGGATGCCGAGATCCCGGCAGAGCCGCGCATCACCTTCGATCCCACGGCCATCAATATCTACGCCAATTCCTGGCGCGTCGGCAGGGAGGCCTGAGCTTATGCAAAAGACGTGGAACAACAAAGCTTGGTTTCTGGTCCTGCCGGTTCTTGTGCTTGTCGCCTTTTCGGCCGTCATCCCGCTGATGACGGTGGTAAACTACTCAGTGCAGGACACGTTCGGCAACAATGAGTTCTTCTGGGCCGGCACCGACTGGTTCGAAGAAATTCTGCATTCTGCACGCTTTTGGGAGGCGCTGCAGCGTAACCTATTCTTCTCCTTCATCATTCTTGCCCTGCAGATACCGCTTGGGATTTTCATCGCGCTCAACATGCCCAAAAGCGGCATCGGCGTGCCGGTCTGCCTGGTGCTGATGGCCCTGCCGCTGCTCATCCCCTGGAATGTCGTCGGCACCATCTGGCAGGTCTTTGGCCGTGTCGACATCGGCTTGCTGGGCTACACTTTGCGGGCTCTGGGTGTTGACTACAACTACGTCAGAGATCCCGTCGATGCGTGGATAACGATCATCGTCATGGATGTCTGGCACTGGACTAGCCTCGTCGTGCTGCTCTGCTACGCCGGTCTCGTTTCCATTCCCGATGCCTATTATCAGGCGGCCAAGATCGATGGCGCGTCACGCTGGTCGGTGTTTCGCTACATCCAGCTTCCGAAGATGAAACGCGTGTTGCTCATCGCCGTATTGCTACGCTTCATGGACAGTTTCATGATCTATACCGAACCGTTTGTGGTGACCGGGGGCGGTCCTGGCAATTCGACCACCTTCCTTTCGATCGACCTCGTCAAGATGGCTGTCGGGCAGTTCGACCTCGGACCGGCGGCTGCCATGTCGATCATCTACTTCCTCATCATCCTGCTGCTCTCATGGGTCTTCTATACCGTGATGACCAGCAGCGACGCGAACGGTTGAGGGGAGCGCGCCAATGGCCGAGACAACCAAATTCAAGCCTGCCGGAAACCTCTCCTGGCTCGTATCGACCCTCTACATCGTCTTCCTGCTCCTGCCGATCTACTGGCTGATCAATATGAGCTTCAAGGAAAACGCGGAAATTACCGGTGCATTTTCGCTCTGGCCGCAAAATCCGACGCTCAGGAACTATAGCGTGATCTTTACCGATCCGTCCTGGTACAACGGATATATCAATTCAATCATCTACGTTGTGCTGAACACGATAATCTCGGTATTGGCCGCGCTGCCGGCGGCCTATGCCTTTTCCCGCTACCGTTTCCTGGGCGACAAGCACCTGTTCTTCTGGCTGCTGACGAACCGCATGGCGCCGCCTGCGGTTTTCGCCTTGCCCTTCTTCCAGCTGTATTCGGCTTTCGGACTGATCGACACACATATCGCGGTCGCTCTTGCCCATTGCCTTTTCAACGTGCCCTTGGCGGTCTGGATCCTGGAAGGTTTCATGTCCGGTGTCCCGAAGGAAATCGACGAGACGGCCTATATCGACGGATACTCCTTCCCGCGGTTCTTCGTGAAGATCTTCATGCCGCTGATCGCGTCGGGGATCGGTGTTGCCGCCTTCTTCTGCTTCATGTTCTCCTGGGTCGAGCTCCTGCTCGCGCGCACGCTGACGACAACGGCCGCAAAGCCGATTTCCGCCATCATGACCCGAACGGTTTCGGCCGCCGGCATGGACTGGGGGGTACTGGCCGCGGCGGGCGTTCTGACCATCGTTCCGGGAGCGCTGGTGATCTATTTTGTCCGCAACTACATCGCCAAGGGCTTTGCGCTCGGCCGCGTTTGAGGAGGAGAAATACCTATGACCTTTTCCTGGATGGCCTGGACGTTACCGACGGCGCTGTTTTTCCTGTCGATCCTAGGGCTTTTGATCGGCATGAGCATTTGGGAATATTTCGCTCCGGGCGGTTCGCCGCGCGTAGGGATCTTGAGATTCGAAACGACACGAGGTGACCGGCTGTTCATTTCGCTGCTCGGTTCGGCGTTCATTCATCTCGCATGGCTGGGGCTGATCGGCCCCAACCTGTGGTGGGCTCTTGCCATCGCAGTGGTCTACGCTGTCGGCGTTTTCCGCTTCGTCTGAAGGCAAGCTGAAAGAAAGGTGGCCGGGAGGACTGGCACCTCAAATCGCAATCGCAAAACCCTGGGAGGATATTATGCGACGGCATCTTATGACATCGACCGCAGCAATGCTGTTGGCACTGACCGGCTCGGCCTTCGCCGGTATGGAAGAAGCCAAACAGTTCCTGGACAAGGAAGTGGGCGACCTGTCCACGCTTCCCCGCGCCGAGCAGGAAAAAGAAATGCAGTGGTTCGTCAATGCGGCGAAGCCATTCGCCGGCATGGATATCAAGGTCGTTTCCGAGACGATCACCACGCACGAATACGAATCCAAAGTGCTGGCACCTGCCTTCACGGCAATCACCGGCATCAAGGTCTCGCATGACCTGATCGGCGAAGGCGACGTGGTCGAAAAGCTGCAGACGCAGATGCAGTCTGGCGAGAACATCTACGACGGCTACATCAATGACTCCGACCTGATCGGCACCCATTGGCGCTACCAGCAGGCGCGCAGCCTGACGGACTTCATGGCGAAAGAGGGTAAGGACGTTACCAACCCGAACATCGACATCGACGACTTCATCGGCAAGTCCTTCACGACGGCACCGGACGGCAAGCTTTATCAGCTTCCTGACCAGCAGTTCGCGAACCTCTATTGGTTCCGCTACGACTGGTTCAACGACGAGAAGAACAAGGCGGACTTCAAGGCCAAGTACGGCTACGACCTCGGCGTTCCGGTCAATTGGTCAGCCTATGAAGATATCGCAGCCTTCTTCACCGGCCGCGATGTCGGTGGCAAGAAGGTCTATGGCCACATGGACTACGGTAAGAAGGACCCCTCGCTCGGTTGGCGCTTCACCGACGCATGGCTTTCCATGGCCGGCAACGGTGACAAGGGCATTCCGAACGGCAAGCCGGTGGACGAGTGGGGCATCAAGGTTGACGAGAAGTCCCGCCCGGTCGGTTCCTGCGTTGCGCGAGGCGGCGACACGAACGGCCCGGCCGCGGTCTACTCGATCGAAAAGTACCTCGACTGGATGAAGGCATATGCCCCGGCTGCAGCACAAGGCATGACCTTCTCCGAATCCGGCCCGGTCCCTTCACAGGGCGAAATCGCTCAGCAGATGTTCACATATACGGCCTTCACTGCTGATTTCGTCAAGCCAGGCCTGCCCGTGGTCAACTCCGACGGTACGCCGAAGTGGCGCTTTGCTCCAAGCCCGCACGGCGTGTACTGGAAGGACGGCATGAAGCTCGGCTATCAGGACGCCGGCTCGTGGACGCTGATGAAGTCCACTCCGGATGATCGCGCCAAGGCCGCCTGGCTCTATGCGCAGTTCGTGACGTCGAAGACGGTGGACGTGAAGAAGAGCCATGTTGGCCTGACCTTCATCCGCCAGTCGACGCTCGATCACAAGTCCTTCACCGACCGTGCACCAAAGCTCGGCGGCCTGATCGAGTTCTATCGTTCGCCGGCGCGCCTGCAATGGTCGCCGACAGGTACCAACGTTCCTGACTATCCAAAGCTTGCCCAGCTGTGGTGGCAGGCGATCGGCGACGCATCCTCGGGCGCCAAGACTGCCCAGGAAGCCATGGACTCGCTTTGCGCCGAACAGGAAAAGGTTCTGCAGCGTCTGGAACGCGCGGGAGTTCAGGGCGAAATAGGCCCCAAGCTCGCCGAAGAACACGATCTCGAATATTGGAACAAGGATGCCGTGGCAAAGGGAAATCTGGCGCCGCAGCTCAAGGTCGCAAACGAGAAAGAGAAGCCCCAGACGGTCAACTACGATGAACTCGTCAAGAGCTGGGCGAAGGCAACCAAGTAAACTCTTTCAAACCAAGCCTGTCGCAAAGCGTCCTCCCCGGTGTCAACCGCCGGGGAGGACTATTTTATTTGACGGAGACGGGTGATATTGGTTCTCCTCCGAACGGACTCGGATGTCTGAAAACGACGAATTGCTTGATCAATTCTGATAGCTATGCTTCGATCGTACCAACTGGCCTCGGCGCTTCCACATGGCACGCAGGCCATTGTCTTCTTCTAGCCCGGGAATTGGATGTCTGGATTGTTTAATGCTGTACCGCTGCAGCGTCGCACTGCGGCGGATGCGTTCCCGCTGAAGCAGAGCATCGTCAGCATTGCTGTGATCAGCGGCATCGTCAATATTCTGGCCCTGACGTCGCCGTTGTTCATGCTTCAGGTTTACGACAGAGTGCTTTCAAGCGGCAGTGTTCCGACGCTGATCGGCCTCGCTGTACTTGCGACCGGCCTATACGCCTTTCAGTCCATGCTCGACGTCATCCGTGCGCGCGTGTTGCTGAGGATCGGTGAGGGCTTTGATCTGCGCCTGTCGGACCGGGTGCATGAGGCCGTAACCCGATTGCCTTTGCTGACGCGTATGCCGGGCGACGGTCTGCAGCCCTTGCGCGACCTCGACAATGTCCGCGGCTTTCTCTCCGGAAATGGACCAACGGCCTTTTTCGACCTGCCCTGGATGCCGCTTTATCTGGCGATCTGCTTTCTGTTCCACTTCTGGATCGGCGTGACGGCGCTGGCAGGTGCCGTCATACTCGTGTGCCTTACCTTGCTCACCAACTCGCTGTCGAAAACGGCGATACGCGACGCCATCTCTTCCAATATGGCGCGAAACGGCCTGTTGGAGGCGGCGCGCCGCAATGCCGAGGTGGTACAGGCGATGGGCATCGGTCGGCGGATTGCCGCCCGCTGGCAGCTCGCGAATGCGGATTATCTGGCTGCGAACCGCAAGGCCGGCGATGTCGCCGGTGGATTTGGCAGCATCTCCAGGTCGCTGCGGATGATACTGCAATCGGCCATTCTTGCCGTGGGTGCCTATCTGGTTATCACACAGCAGGCGACCGGTGGCGTGATGATCGCCAGTTCGATCATGATGGGTCGCGCGCTTGCGCCTGTTGATCTCGCAATCGCGAGCTGGAAGCCCTTCCTGATGGCGAGGCAGAGCTGGACGAGGCTGAAGGACCTTTTGGCGAAGGTTCCGGAGAGTGCTCCCATGACGGCGCTGCCGGTCCCTGAAAAGGAATTGCGAGCCGAGGCCGTGACCGTCATGCCTCCGGGTGAGAGAAAACCGACCGTCGCGGGACTTGGCTTTGCAGTTGCTGCAGGAAGCGCATTGGGGATCATCGGCCCTTCGGGTTCGGGCAAGTCCACGCTGGCGCGCGTGCTTGTGGGGGCATGGGTGCCTGCCGCCGGCAAAGTTCGGCTGGATGGGGCGAGCCTCGACCAGTGGGATAGCGAAGCCCTCGGACGCCACATTGGTTATCTGCCTCAGGGTGTTGAACTTTTCGACGGCACGATTGCGGAGAATATCTCCCGTTTCGAGGATAACACCGATGCACAGGCCGTCGTGGCTGCTGCCAAGGCGGCGGGAGCCCATGAGCTTATCCTGCGTTTCGACCAAGGCTATGAGACACGGATCGGCGAAGGGGGCTCCGCATTGTCGGCGGGACAGCGTCAGCGCATCGGTCTTGCGCGAGCACTCTATCGCGATCCGTTCCTTGTCGTTCTTGACGAGCCGAATGCGAACCTGGACGCAGAGGGCGAAGCCGCGGTGATCAAGGCTATTGCATCGGTTCGCCAGAGGAGAGGCATCGCGGTCGTGGTCGCGCATCGTCCAAGCGCCATTGGTGCGGTTGATCTGGTGCTGATGATGGAGGCTGGCCGCCAAAAAGCTTTCGGTCCCCGGGACGAAGTGCTCTCGCAGGTTCTCAAAGCCGCGCCGGTGCCGCCGCCGGCAAACACGGGCTTTCCTGCGACCGGTGCTGCCGTGACGCCGCTGCGTGTGATTGCAAGCCCTTTCCGCGCCACTGCGGGCGGTGAAAGCACGGCGGAATCAGAGGATGGTTCGGAGGAATCCGATGTCAAACGTTGATCGTCTGAGGGGTGAGGTCACGGGCTCCATTCGACGCCATCTGGCGATTGGCCTGTTTACCAGCGTGCTGATGGTAGGCGGCGCAGGCGCCTGGGCTGCGGTGACGAACCTGTCGGGTGCGGTGGTCGCTTCGGGACATTTCGTGGTGAACTCGTATGTGAAGAAAGTCCAGCATCCCAAGGGCGGGGTCGTCGGCGAGATTCTCATTCGTGAAGGGGACGAAGTGGCCGCGGGTCAGATCGTCATGCGGCTGGATGCCACCCAGACGCGTGCGAACCTCGCAATCGTCACCAAACGACTCGACGAACTATCCGCCAGAATGTCGCGCCTGGAAGCCGAGCGCGACGATCTTGAAACGATCGTGTTTCCCGATCAGCTGACGACGCGAAGCAACGATCCGAATGTTGCCTCGGCGATGCGTAGCGAGACACGCTTGTTTGAGTTCAGGAAGCAATCGAGAGAAGGAAAGAAAGCACAGCTTCGCGAACGTATCTCCCAATTTGAACATGAGATCGAAGGGTTGAAGGCACAGGAAGCGGCCTATCAGCAGGGGATCGAGGTGTTGAACAAGGAAATCGCCTCCTTAGGCGGCCTGCGAGAGCAGGGCATCGTGTCGGATCAGCGCTTGAACAGCCTGAGGACACAGGTCGCGACCTTCGGGGGCGAACGCGGAGAAAAGATTGCCTATCAGGCACAGGCAGCGGGCCGAATCACCGAAACCACGCTTCAGATTCTCCAGGTCGATCAGGATCTGAAGGCGGAAGTCGGACGCGAATTAAGGGAGGTCCAGGCCCAGGTCGGCGAATATATCGAGCGGAAGATTGCAGCCGAGGACGAATTGAAGCGCGTGGACATCATTGCCCCGCAGTCTGGCGTCGTCCATCAGCTTGCCGCGCATACGGTTGGCGGTGTCATTTCACCGGCCGATCCGGTCATGCTGATCGTACCGGAAGGTGATGATCTGGCATTGGAGGTGCAGATCGCGCCGAAGGATATCGATCAGATCCAGCTTGGCCAGAAGGCAGTCTTGCGCATGTCGGCGTTCAATCAGCGGACCACCCCGGAGCTGATCGGCAATGTCAGCCGGATCGCAGCCGACCTGACCACCGACGAGCGAAACGGATTGTCCTTCTATCTCGTGCGTCTTTCTGTTGCCGCGTCGGAAATGCAGAAGCTTCGGGATCTGACGCTCGTGCCGGGAATGCCTGCGGAGGCGTTGATTCAGACGGAAGACCGCACGGCACTTTCCTATCTGCTCAAGCCGCTCTCCGACCAGATCAGTCGCGCTTTTCGTGAGGAGTGACGGGGGTGAGAAGGGGCTCGGCATTCAGTATTGACAAGGCATTTGCGAAGGAGCCGACGACTGTCGGCAAGCGTTGAGCGGTGCGGATGTGAAGGCCAAAATCGGATTGAAGGACGTCGCGCTCGACGCGGGCGTATCTCTTAGCACTGCCTCGCATGTCTTGAATGGCACGGCGCCTATTTCCGTGGAGGTACGGGATCGCGTGCTGAACTCCGCCCAGCGGCTGGGCTATCTCGAGAAGCGAAAGAGCCGCGCGACGATTGCCACGTTGAGGACGATCCTTTTGGCTATCACCAGCGATGCGGCACCGCGCAGCGACCTCAATCTTGTAAGCTGGACGATGCTCAACGGCTTGCGTCAGGAATGCGAGCGACGCAGCATTCGCATCGTACCCTTGGTCAGCTCCAGCAACCGGCTCGACCCGGTGGAGGTGCGTAAATCGGCGCAGGCGGAGAAGGTGGATGGCATCGTAGTTCTCAACGACGACCGGCCTGAACTCATCCGCAGTCTTTCCGCGGTTCAGACACCACTTGTCATCCTGAACGGAGAAGATCCCTCCATGCTTGTGGATACGGTGACCGGAGAGAACCGGTTCGGGGCACGTCAAGGTACGGAACATCTCCTTTCGCTCGGGCATCGACGGATCATGCACTTGACCTGGAAAGGGCGGACGACCATCCGGCGGCGATATGACGGGTATGCTGACGCACTGCTTGCCGCAGGTATCCCCATTTCACCGGACATGATCATCGAGGCGGAGGGGTTCGAGCCGGTCCAGGGGGAAAAAGCCATTGCACGAATCCTGGCGGAGAACCGCGATCTGCGCGGTGCTACGGCCATCTCCTGCGCGGCAGACAATCTGGCTCTCGGTTGTCTCAAAGCGCTCGGTGACGCTGGCATCCGAGTGCCTGAGGATGTTTCGGTCCTGGGCTTCGACAACATCATTCTTGGCGAGTTCAGTTCGCCGCCGCTTTCGACGGTTCAATTGCCGAGCGACCGCCTTGGCGCTGCCGCGCTCGGGCTGCTCGAACAGCGGCTGCTAGCCAATGATCCGCTGCGCCCGGCTCACCGCCTGGAGCTAGGCTGCCGCCTGGTATTGCGCGGAAGCGTTCAGCCTCCGGCGCGTTAAAGTCATTTCATCCCGGTGCCGGCAATGCCGGTCGTGATGTACTTCTGCAGAAAGAGGAACACGGCGGTCACCGGCAGCAGGCTGAGAAACGTCATGGCGAGGATATAGTGCCATTGAACGGAGAACTCTCCCTGGAAGGCGTTGAGCCCCACCTGCAACGTAAAGTTTTCCCGACTGCTCAACACGATCAGGGGCCAAAGGAAGTCGTTCCATCGCCACAGGACCGAGAATATCGCAAGAACCGCAAGCGCCGGCGCGGTGAGCGGCAGGATAATGCGCCAGAAGATGCGAAACTCGCTAGCGGCATCGACGCGTGCGGCTTCGATCAGCTCGTCCGGAATGGTCAGCATATATTGACGTAACAAGAAGACGGCAGTCGGTGAGGCAACCGTTGGAATGATGATCCCCCACAGGCTATCGACGAGACCGACGCCTACGACGACAAGATAGGCAGGTACCATAACCACCGTGAGCGGGATCATCAGCGTTGAGATGATTAGCACGAAGATCGCGTTTTTGCCGCGGAAACGGTATTTGGACAGGGCGAAGGCGGCCATGGCGTTGACGATCAATGTCAGCAGGGTTGCGACAAAAGTTACAAAGACAGAATTTTTCAAGAAGGTCAGGAAGTCGAACCTGGTCAATGGGTCGGTGTAATTTTCGGTCGCAGCGGTCAGTTTTTGGACGGGAGACATCGCCCTGACATCGACACTGACAGGCGCTTCCGGCGACTGCGGATCGACCATTTGCGCTTTGAGGCCGATGCGACGGACCATCGCCATTTCCCGGGTTTTTCCATCGATCGTGACAGTCCAAAGACTCAGCGGCTTTTCATATCCCTGAACACTCGTTTCCACGGCAGTGCGCGGCAGCAAGGTAGGCGGAAAACGGGTGATCTCAGCGGCGGGCTTGAAGGAAGACAAGCCTGCCCATACAACCGGCACAAGTACGGCAAGCGTACCTGCGATCAGCCAAAGCCAGGACAGGATGTCGGTAATCTCGATACGTCCGGGCCGGCGGGTGCGGGTAAGGAATCCGATCGGATTGAAGCCATGCGACATGATCAGGACTCCATCTTGCGGCCGAGCCGCAGCTGAATGAGTGTTAGAACCAGAAGCACCAGACCCATCAGCACGGAAGCTGCCGACGCAAGGCCGAACAGACGAAGATCGCTGCCAAACGCCATTTGGTAGATATACTGCACGATGAAGCTGTTGGCTGTGCCGGGTCCACCGCCATTGGTCAAGACCCAGGCTTCGTCGAAGATCTGCACGGAGCGGATCATCAGCAGGATAAGCACGACCAGGAGGTTTGGTCCAAGAAGCGGCAGGGTGATGCGCAGGAGCGTGCGTCGAGGGGAGGCGGCGTCGATGGCGGCCGCTTCGTAGAGATCCTTCGGTATCGCCTGCAGCCCGGCAAGCAGGATGAGCGTATAGAAGCCCATATGGAACCACACGGAGACCACCACCACGAAGAAGCGCGACCAGCCGACGTCAAGAAGGAAGATTTCGGGCGGTACGCCGAGTATCTGCAGGAAGGCGTTGAGCAAGCCGTTGCGGTCCAGAAACCACTTCCAGATCAGGCCGATCACCACCGGAGACAACAAAACCGGGTAAAAGAAGATCGCCCGGAAAAAACCGCGCGCAGCAATGGCGCGATTGAGTATGAGCGCCGTGACCAGCGCTGCCAGCAAGGTTGCCGTAACGTTGAACGCGACGAACCAAAGCGTATTCCAGATCGCCGTCCAGAAGAGAGATTCACGGCAACTGCCGGGGCGAAGATAGTCCTCGCACGCAAGAAGCTGGCGGAAGTTGTCGAAACCGACGAAGGGCCTATCGGAGACGAAAAGTTCGGTCCCGCCTGTGAAAGCATATCCGGCGGCAATGGCGATCGGCAGGAAAGTGAAGATGCCAAAAAGGAGCAGATTGGGGGCGAGGAAAAGATAGGGCATCCGCTTCCGCCCCATAAAGCCCTCCAATGCATTGATCGGAGCCTCGACAATCCCCATCAGCAATCCGGCGAGCCGACCGATCATGTCTCTTACCTCAAGCAAACGCATGGGCTTCATCCCGCTGTTTGGCTTTTCGCGGAATAGCCAGGCCTGTTTCAGGATCAAAGACGTGCAGCCGATCGGGTAGCGGCGTGATCTTTAGTCTGGAACCTGGGGCTGGCGAGAAATGGCCCGCCTGGTGGATGATGATCTGATCACTTTGGCCTTCGAGCGTGCCGTAGACATAGGTTTCGGTCCCGAGGCTTTCGTAATACTGGACCACGAACGGCAGGCCGTCCTGTTCGCTCACGGAAAAATGCGCCGGCCTCACACCCGCCAAAACCGCCTTACCGATCATAGAGGTGTCAGGTTCGATCCCCGTCGTCCAGGTGGTGCCATAGCCCATATCCAAGGTCATACCGTCGTCATGCATGCCGATAACGGTCGCCTTCAACATGTTCATGCGAGGCGAACCCAAAAAACCGGCGACGAACAGGTTCTTCGGTCTCTCAAAAAGTTCGAGCGGCGTTCCCACTTGCTCGATCCGCCCGCTATTCAGCACGACGATTTGGTCGGCCATGGTCATGGCCTCGACCTGGTCATGGGTGACGTAGATCATCGTCGTCTTGATGTCGCGGTGCAGCTTGGTGATCTCAGCACGAGTCTGAACACGCAAGGCTGCATCCAGGTTGGACAAGGGTTCGTCGAACAAGAAGATGTCGGGATTGCGCACGATCGCCCGTCCGATCGCGACCCGCTGACGTTGCCCCCCGGAGAGCTGCCTTGGCTTTCTGTCCAGATAGGGTTCGATCGCCAGCATGCGCGCGGCTTCGTTGATACGAACCTCGATCTCGTCGCGCTTGAACCGTAGATTTTCAAGGCCGAAAGCGAGGTTCTTGCGAACGCTCATATGCGGATAAAGAGCATAGGACTGGAACACCATGGCAATCTTGCGCTCTGCGGGCGAGAGGTGGACGACGTCGCGTCCACTGATCTCGATCTCGCCGGTAGTGATGTCTTCCAGACCGGCTATGATCCTCAGGAGAGTCGACTTTCCGCAACCTGAGGGGCCCACGAAAACGACGAACTTTCCGTCGTCGATTGACAGGTTGATATCGTGCAGGACGGTGAGTGCGCCGAACGATTTGCTGATGTTGGTAAGCTTTAGATTTCCCATTCCCTGCTCCCGTCAGGTTCAGCGCGCCTGGTAAATGACTGGTTCTTCGTTCCAGCCGATTGGCAGCGGCTCAGGTCGGTCGACCTGCATGTCCTCGATAGTTATTCCTCCAGCACCGGCAGCAAAGAGCACTGGCATTCCTCCCGGATAGTCGATCTTCCCGACCACGCGGCCATCGGCCCCCTTGGTCCAGGCGTTCGCACGGCCCGCCGCATCGGCGCTTGGCGCCAGATCGGCATTGGTCGGTCTCAGATCGTAGCAACGGGCCGTACCCAAAGGCCCGTTCTCTTGCCGAAGCCTAAGACCTAACAGGCTCACATCCGTAATTTGAGCTGCCGAGGTCGAGACAAGTGTCATTGCGCCTTGCATGTTACCGGAAAGATCCTCGACAATGAGATTTGAGATCGGTCCCGCTTGTCGTTCAGGCACACGGTCGACCACCGTGACGGTGAGGGCTTCGCCGGAACCCCAAAAGCCATCCAGGGTTTCGTGACAATCGACCTCGATGCGACGGAAGCGGACCCTGGTGATCCGACCGCCATCGCGGGAGAACAGCCCCAGAGCACGATTGGAGTTTCGGACGAGGCAGTCCTCGAAGAGGATATCGGAGAAGTCGCCATAGGACTCCGTACCGACCTTCAAGGCGCAGCTGAAACTCTCGACCAGGCAACGGCGCACATGGACGTTTATGCACTCTCCTATCGCTTTTCCATCCACCCCGGCGCTGGTTTTCAGGCAGATGCCATCGTCTGCGGTAGAAATAATGCAGTCTTCAATGAGCGTGCGGCGGCATGCGTCAAGAACGATACCGTCGGTGTTGGGAAGCCGCCTATTGTTGGACACCGTCAGACGTCCGACATAGACATCTGCGCAATTGACGAGATGCACCGTCCACATCGGGGAATCGCGGATTTCCAGTTCTTCGAGCCGGACGTCCTGGCAGTTTTCGAAGACCACGACACGTGGGCGCGATGGCGCGGGAACAAACGTACCCATGGCAAGATCGTCGCCGACGATGAAGTGCTCACCGGCCGCTTCAATCCGCCCAGGCCCCGTCAAGGCAATGTCGGTAGCATCCTTGGCGACAATGATGCCGCGATCCGATTTCTCGGCGATCACCGAAACCGTCGTTCCGGCGTAAGCTTCATAAAAGGGGACAGGACGCAGGATCGCATTTTCCGCAAGGCGAAGCTCGACCTTGGATTTCAGCCGCAGACCGCGGGTTATGTGGTTTCCTGCACCCAGCTCGACGCGGCCACCACCGGCCTCGCAAACCTGATCGATGGCAGCCTGAATGCGGTCGGTCTGATCCTGATCGGAGGCATCAATGAGAAAGATGGGGCGCGCCGTCATTTTTACTCCTCGCCTTCGAGGAGAACTTCGGTCAACAACAGCATTGTGAGCGCCTGGCCGTAAGGGGTCGGCAGGTTGGGAATGCGCCGGTAGAATTCCAGGTCATGCCCCATGGGTGTGCCGTCGGAAACGCCCTGCACGACGCCCTCGCCGTCGATATGGGAAAGGACGGCCGCCAGCGCTCGTTCTGCATGTTGTCGGTCGGCCACTGGCAGGATCCCGGCTTCGATCCCGCGCAGGATTCCGTAGGCGATACCGGCGGTCGCCGAAGTTTCCACCGGCGAGTTCGGATCATCCAGGAGCGTATGGAACATGCCGTCGGCCCGCTGCAATTTTTTGAGCGCACGGACCTGGCTGGCTAGGACGTTTGCGAGGAACCGCTTGTCCTTGCCGTTCAGATCCGGAACCAGCTTGAATAGTTCCGGGATGGCGACGGTGATCCAGGCATTGCCCCGTGCCCAGAAAGCGTTGGCGAAATTATGCCGGCCGTCAAAGGTCCAGCCGTGATACCAAAGTCCGGTCACCGGATCCGAAAGATAGCGTGCGTGGACCATGAATTGATAAACGGCTTCGTCGACCCAGTCGCGCCGACCCATGACGACGCCCGCTCTGGCCAGGAAGAGACAGGCCATGAATAGCGTATCGTCCCACAGTTCCCCTTCGTTCAACCGCTCCTTTACAACATGCTGAAAACCTCCGTCCTCGGTCTTCGGCAATGTGTGGACGAGCCAATCCGCCCAATCCTCAACCAGATCACGAAACTCCGGCTGGTCGACATGCTCGATCAGGATGGCGAGCGGAAGCATCGGGGCCGTGCTGTTGATCTGCCGCGGCGGCAGGCCGCGTGCGATCTGTCGAGCATACCAGTCTACAAGATCGTCTATGGCAAGCCGGTCATTGGCGGCAGAGGCGCGCCGTAGAAAACCATAGAGACCTACGCCGACCTCCCAATCCCATTCATCGAACTGGATGCCGCCGGCATCCAAGCCGACCAGGCCCTCCTTGATGCCCTTGAGGCGGCTGAACGCTTTCGCGACCAGATCGATCTTATTCCTGAGAACAGGCTTGGTGAGGGGCATCGCATCCATAGGCTCAAAGGATCCTTTACGCATAGAACGGGTGGTCGATCTGGTTGTCGGCCGTACTGTCATAGGTGATGACCGGCTGAGGCTGGTCATGGACGAAGGGTCGCGGTTGATTGCCGACGGAAAAATCGCCGGAATAGGAAAGGGTCAGCGCGCCGCGCCCGGGAGGCGTCAGGGAGAGAGTTCTGCCTGACGCATCGAATCTGACCTCTGTCGCCCTGACCCGTTCGGAAAACCGTTGAAATGCCGCAGCATCGCCTGAGCCGACTACGGCTGCCCAGCCGGCGACGGAGCCTGGCGAACGCAGTTCGCGGCCTGCTGTGGGGCCTTGCTCGATCAATTGAAAGCCGTTTGTCGCATGAAGGGCAGCGAAGCCCGTGCCGGCGCGTGCCAGGAGCCATCCGTTCTCGAGAATGATTTCATCGAGCCCGTCGCGCCCAAGATAGGCATGGGTCCACGGCAGGCGGGAGCCCGTCGTATCGGCGATGAGCAAAGCCACATCGCGATGCTGCATGACGCGGGGAAGGATCCCGTTCCCGGCCCAATATGAGGGTCGTTGGGTTCCCCATGGATCATCCTCTCCCGGATGATTGATCCAAAGCCGCGCCATTGGATGGCCCGAAAGGCGGATGTCGAGCACGTGCTGCTGATGCCCCTTTCGGCCGGTCTTGTGATCGACGACGGTGGAAAGCTGGGATGAAGGGGTCTTGAACAGGACGAGCTTCGCCGGCTCGAGGCCCTGGCTATAACGCGCTTCGATGTTGCGTGGGCCATCGAGTTGAGCGTATTGCGCAAGATCCCGGGGCGGCTCGTAGGAGCCGGCGCAGAACATTGGCAGCGACGCGACGCCGCCATTCAGCCAACCGGTACCAAAAGCGACCCTTGCAAAGGGAGCGAGTTCGGTCAGAGGTCCGGCGCGCAATTCCTTGTCATAGGCGCGCCCCTGCGAGCCGGCCGGGACTCCTGCCAGCGTATGAAGCGCAATCATGCGGAAGATGAGGTCCAACTGACCGCGTGCTCTCGCGGCAAGGTCAGGCTCGGCCCATCGCTCGAGCGCAAACAGGCCGATGAAGTCGACCGGATAATAGGCTGCCGAGTTCCACTCCGCCAGGCCGTGGGCTTCGACGCTGTCAAACCAGCGATGGAGGCGTGCGGTCGCGAGTTCCGCTTGTTGCCGGCCAGTCCGGCCGGATGCGGAAAACACGGTCTCCGGCAACAACTGGCCGGCGATCAATTGGCTGATGTGGAAACAAAGGACATGGTTCTCGCTCCAGAACCACATGACGTCGTTGCCAGGCTCGTCCACCCAATAGCGGTAAGCAGAAACCGATGCCCGTATCTTTGCCGCTGTTGAGGGTGCAAGCGCTTGTTCGTGGGCAGCAAGAAGCCAGAGAAGCGGAACCATGGAGAAATCGGAGCAATCCTCACGCCGATCGATGCTGGCAAGCGTGGCGTCGATGATCGACTCTGCAGCCTCCTCGTCAACATCGCCAGACGCAGCCATGGCTAAAACGCGGCCTATACGATCTGCTCCGTGACGGGCACTGAAGGCGAGTGCTTCCTGTTTTCGTTGCGCAAGCGAGGAAGCGGCTTTCGGCGGCGTCAGGCTGTGCATGAAAGCCGCATCAATATGGCGATCCACGGTGGCCGTGCCGGAGCCGATCTTCACCCTGACGCCATGATAACCATCCGGCAGATCCGTGATGGTTTCAGCGATCAGTTCGGACCGATGGGAGGGCAGCGTAAGATCGGCGCTGCCGAGAACGGATCGGTCATGGCCGTGGCTATAAACCTCCAGATGGACCGGCACATCGAAATCGGGCGGGTTGTCGAAGATGATCTCAAGCGGTTGATCGGCGAAGACATCGGCAGACGGGCGGATGCTGCGGGCAAGAGGCTCGAGTTGCTGTACCGCGTCGCGGTCGACCACTGAGGGAAGGGCGATCTGGAGGGGGGCACTGCCGCTTAATTCAAGCTCGAAGAACCAGATCGTGTCGCGCTCTGCCAGATCTTCGGTCAGAAGCAGGACGTCGTTGCTGCCGGCGTTTAATGCCAGCACGATATCGGTTTCGCTTTCCGTATTGCGCCGGAACGGCTCGAAACGCACCTGCTCGCTGCCGTTCACCCAGATCCTCACGCCCCCGCATGTGCGTAGCCGCATGCTGACCTCTTGCGCCTGATCGACGAGGAAGGTGCCGCGCGACCAGCGACTGACATGGGTCGGTACGTGCCAGAAGCCGGTGAATTCGACGCGCCGATTGGACCCTGGGAGGCAGAGGGCCTCTGGCTGCCAGTGTAGGCGTGGTTCGATGTGACGTCCGACCATCTCCGCCCAGAAAGCTTTGCGGCAGGGCAGATCTCCGACATCCACAAAGCCATTGATGAATTTGTACTCGACACGATCCTCGGCTGGCGCAGCCTGACCCGGGAAGTAAGCCTCCGACACTTCAGACAAGATCCAGGCGGTGATCGTTTCGCCGGGTGAAACGCGATAGACGGAGCGAGCCGGATGCCCGTCGTCAGATAAACCGTCCTCCACGATCTCCTCCAATCATGAAAATATTTGCATTAAAACTCTCGAGATTCGCGGTTCCCGACGAGATCGTCTTGAATTTGAGGAAAACAGCTTGACGTTTGCGTTGTCAAGCGTCAAAAAATAGAAATTCGAGCGCGGGATCAGTTTGGGAACATCTCGATCGAACGAAAATATTTTCATTGGGAGGATGAAATGCTGAAATTCCTATCGCAAGTCAGTGCCCTGGTAATTGCAACCTTCGCCTTGACGGAAGCGGCCTTTGCCGAGAGCAAAACGATCACCTTCTTGTTTACCGACGACGACCAAAGCTATGTCGAGCGGATGGCGGCGCTGAGCAAGGAATTCGAAAGCGCGCATCCGGACGTGAAAGTGAATTTTGTATCGTCCGGATATGATGCAGTGTCAAAGCAGTTGCCGGTTCAGCTGGCGGCCGGCAAGGGCCCTGACGTTGCCAAGATAACCGATTGGCAACTGGCGCCTTACTATCTCGACATGCGCCAGTACATGAAGGATCCGGATTCCTTCGCCAAGCTGCACGGGGCGAGCCTCGATCAGTTGCGTTTGCCTAAGATCAATGATCCGAAGTCGATCAACGGATATGTGGCGTCCCAGACGTTGAACCTGCCTTTCGTCAACAAGACACTGTTCGAGCAGGCAGGCGAACCGCTCCCCGGTCCTAAGGCTACATTGAAGGAAATCGTCGAAGCGTCGGCGCGCGTTGCCAAGGCGACAGGCGCCCAAATTCCGTTCACTATGGACCGCTCCGGCCATCGCTTCTCGGGCGGGGCTTATTCCTACGGTTCTACCTATTTCAAAGACGGCAAGTTCAGCTTCCCTGACGCAGCAGCGAAAAAGTACATCGCCGATCTTTATTCCTGGACCCAGAACGGCAGCTTTCCGAAGGAAATGTGGGGCGCGGCCGGGGGATCCCAGTACAAGAACATGGGCGATGAGTTCGTCAACGGCAATGTCGTGACCTATCTGGCCGGCAACTGGATGGTGAATCCGTTCCAGAAGAAGATTGGCGACGCCTTCCAGTGGACAGCAATCAACGCGCCCTGCGCTGAAGCCGGCTGCTATGCCATGCCTGGTGCCACCGCGATTGTCGGCTTCAAGCGGACTGAGCATCCGGAAGCCGTTGCGCAGTTCATCGAGTTCCTGGGCTCTGAAAAGGTCCAGCGCGAAATCGCCGAAAGCTATGTGATCCTTACGGGAGCAGAGATCAAGGATCCGCAATACAAGATCTCCAGCGATGATGCGAAAGCCGCTATGACTGTCTTTTTGGACAACAAAAAGAACGTTCCCCAAGCCGCTCGCGAGTTTGAACGCATCAAGGGTGGCACGGCCATCTATCAAACGATCGTGCAGCGCATGAGTCAGCTCATTGTCGGTGAACTCACTCTTGAAGATACCTACAAGAACCTTGGGGCAGACGTCGCCAAGATCAACGAGTCGCTTGCTGTAAAGTGATGCGGCGGAGGTGTCGGGCGGCCCGATCACAGGCCTGACACCTCATCCCACTTACCGAGATCCTCCCGGAGATGGGCGGGGCGCGAATGCCCCGCCTATTTCTTTTGGATACGACAAAAAAGAGCGGCTGCGCAGAAGCCTCCCTGCGCAACCGTTCTTCAAAGCCTGAATTTGCCGATTGAGGGTGGAACCTATTTCAGGCTCTTCATGTCTACCATATCCATGTCCGTGAAAGACTGGTTGTCACCGGCCATGCTCCAGATGAAGGCATAGGCCGAGGTGCCGGAGCCGCAATGGATCGACCAGGGCGGCGAGAGTACCGCCTGTTCGCTGCGGACGATGAGATGGCCGGTGGCTTCCGGCCGCCCCATCAGATGCACGACGAAGGCGTTTTCCGGCAGGTCGAAATAGAGATAGGCTTCCATGCGCCGGTCATGAAGGTGCGCCGGCATTGTGTTCCACACGCTTCCGGTTTCCAGTCGCGTAAGCCCCATCAGAAGCTGGCACGTCGGCAATACCTTTGGATGGATATACTGGTAGAGCTTGCGCTTGTTGGACGTGGCGTTGTCACCGAGATTGTTTTCGATCGCGTCGCTCTTGGAGACGATGCGGGAAGGGAACTGGGAATGGGCAGGGGCACTGTTGATGTAGAATTTGGCGGGTGCCGTCGCGTCGACGCTTTCAAAAGCGATTTCGCGCGTTCCCTGGCCGAGGTAAAGCCCATCCATCGGCTGCAGTTCATAGGTAGTGCCGTCGGCGACGACGCGCCCCGCACCACCGATATTGATCAGCCCTAGTTCGCGACGCTCCAAGAGGTATTCCGACCCGACAATTTTTGCCAGGTCGTCACCTACGACCAGAGGGACGTTCGTCGGCATCGCACCAGCCACCAACATGCGGTCATAGTGGGTGTAAGCGGCCTCGAGCGCTCCCTCCGAAAAAAGGCTTTCGATCAGAAAGTTCTCCCTGAGTTCCGCGCCGATCATGCGTTCAGATTGTGAGTAGTGGATGGCATGGCGCGTTTGGATGGTCGTGGTCATGTTCTTCCTTTCGTGTCGCAAGCAGATTGTTGTGCGCCGAAATCTCCTGTGTCGGACATCTCTTTGGGATCGGGGCGAACGTCTATTGCTCGAGTTTGAACGCGGGTACGGGTGAACCTTCTGATCGGAAAAGCTGTTCCAGATCTCCGAGATCGGGGCATGCCGGCGGAGTGTCCAATACCGTTGTTGCGTAAGCATCGAGAGGTAATGCCATCACCGCGGCGGCCAGCACTGTCGTACCGGCAGTAACCTCGCCCTGCAACTGCGGCAGCAGCGTTTTGGCGTGAATGAGGTTGGTATTTGCAATTGGCGTCATTGCCCAGCCAGCGCGTTTCGGCCCGGGCGAGAGGTCGATGATGGCGCTGATGTCGCTCTGGCCATTCCAAACGGCGCGACCGTCCGACTGCTCGAGCCGATCGCGATTGAAGTCGGCCCGCTCGATCGCGAAGCCGCCCTCGATGGTGCGCAAGGGACGCGGGGTCACGATCCGGTGGATGCGAATATGCCATGGATTTGCGGGAAGAAGCCAGGTTTCCACCGTGACATCGGGCCAGGGTCGCCAGCGGGAATAAAGCCGATCCTCCGCGATCAGCGCCTCATCCAGGGTTTCACGCATTCGGAAGTGGACGCCGTCGTCGGAGAGGCCGAGCATTCCGTCAAAGCTTGCGGCAGAAAAGTTCCGGTCATCGGCCTCGATATTGAAGGCGTATCGCGTGGAATAGACGAACTTCGAGTATTTCTCATTTGCACCGCGCATCTTGTCGTGCTGTTGCCCTGACGACAAAACCACCACGTTACCGGGTGTGTGCATGGCCACCATACCGGGTTGGGCGAGCCGAACAGGCTCCGGAAACTCCGGCATGGGCGCTTCTTCCGCAACCCAAAACGGATGATTTTCGGGTAGGGCCAAAGGCAGAAAGAACTTCAGAGCCCAGTAAGGAGAACCGGCCGAATTGTAGCTTTCGCTCATGAGCAGGTTGGGATAGCCGTAGCCGATTGAAAGAACCCCGTCGCGGTCGGCGATCGGCAGCTTCGACCACCACCGGATATGGCGCATGTAGTAGCCCTTGATCTCGGACCACGGCAGGGCTTCAATATCGGCGAATGCCAGAGCGCCCCAAAAGCCGCCGGCTGCAAACCGGTAAGTCTGGCTGCGACCGAAGGCGAGCGCGGCGCCGTCCGGCCCAAACCAGTGGCGGATATCTCCGGCGAAAGTCCGGACGCGCGTCCTGAAGCGTTCCTTTCGCGCGTCGTCGCCTTTCGCCAGCACGGCGTAGATCAGGCCATAGAAATGCATGGCGAAGGGAATGTAGTGATCGACCCGCCGAACCGGCCCGTCGCGATACCAGCCTCGCCCGATATCAAACGCTTCGAGCTCATCAAGATAGATCTGGGTTTTTGAACGATCGAAATCGATTCCGACCCGCTCAAGCCCAAGATCGATCAGCACGCGGAAGAACTTCCAGTTGTTATCGACGAATTCGAGGTCACGGGCACGAAGGAGATAGGCCGCCACGGTTTGCTGTGCGGTCTCGCTCAACGGGTCCCAGATGTGTTCGGGTGCCAGCGCCAGGGCGAAGCCGATGGCAGCCAGTTCCACCAGTCTCTGATTGCGGTCGGCGAGATCCCCCCAATATTCGGGATGGCCGGGATCCGTTCCGTTTGCGAGACCGCGCCGATAGAGATCCCAGTGTGGAAAATCACCACCTCCGGCGACCAAAGGTACTATGCCCCAAAGAGGTCGGGCAAAGCCCTCGAGATCGGCTGCCGCCCGGTCGAATATCGCGGCTGCTGCATTGAGGCGCACGCGTGCACCGCCCTCGGAAAAGTAGGGCAAGAGCGGCTTGAACAGGTCGATGACCGCCTCTGAAACGTCGCCGCGGGACTTTAAGGGGTTGCCAAATAGCGGATTGGATTGGGAGGGATTGTAAACCAAAATCAAAATCCAGAAAAGTTCAGGAAAAAATGGCCGCGGGCGAGGATCTGCCCGCGACCAAGCGACGACGGCAAAGCTTATTTGATAGCCTTCACGCCGTCCGTCATTTCCTTCAGGCCGTCTTCGATCGAGATATTGTCGGTCATGATGGAGTCATGGGCGCGATTGAGCACCACCTCGATCTTGGCCGCATTGGGGTTCACCGCCATTTCGAGGAACGACTTCCCGGCCTTGAGCGCCGCTTTGCTTGCTTCGTCTTGCGGGAATCCGGAAAGCGCGGCGATTTTTGCCCCCACGTCGTCGGTGCGCTGCGCCGGAATGGTGCCGGTGTCGGCCACGATCTTCGCACCGTCCGGTCCGCTCGCGAACTTGATGAAGTCGAGCGCGGCCTGCTTATGGTCGGAGTTTGCATTGACGGCGAGACCGGCAATCTGGGCCGCAGTCGTGCCGGCAGCAACGCCGTCCGGATGCGGGAACTTGACGATACCCCAGTTCTTGCTCTTCGACTCGCCTGATTTCACCTTGGCGATCTGGGTTCCAATGAACCAGGTCCCCATCGGCAGCATGCCGATCGTGCCGTTGAAGAACAAAGCCGAGTAGTGGGTGTTCGATGTCTTCAGCGAGGCATAGGAGGGGATGGCGCCTTCCTTCTGGAGAGCAAGCGCCCGTTCATACCATGGCTTCAGGAAGGCATATTCGCCATCCACCAACGTATGCTTGCCGTCCAGAATACCGGGAAGTTGAACCGTCGAACGCCAGGTATGCAGGAGCGCGCCATAGGTCTTGTTGACACCCATGCCGCCGGCGAGCTTGGTGGCGATCTGGTCGAATTGGGCCCAGGTCATGTCGTTGGTCGGATAGGTGACGCCGGCTTTGTCGAAGATATCCTTGTTGTAGTAGAC
The DNA here is from genome assembly GCF_002968635.1 of Neorhizobium alkalisoli. Taxonomy (GTDB): domain Bacteria; phylum Pseudomonadota; class Alphaproteobacteria; order Rhizobiales; family Rhizobiaceae; genus Neorhizobium; species Neorhizobium alkalisoli. The sequence continues at coordinate 79,550 of NZ_PVBN01000003.1, forward strand.
CACCCAGAAATCAGATCGGAAGGGCAACGCATAGATCTTGCCGTCGATCGTCAGCTCCTCGATCAGCCCACCGAACGGTGCGGGATCGACCTTCTGTTCTTTCATGAAGCCGCTGAGATCGCTGATCGAACCAGCCCGCACGAGGTTGGCATAACCGGGCACGTCCTTGACCGTGACGATGTCGATATCCTTCGAACCGCCGGTCAGCTGCGTGGAAATCATTTGCTGATAGTCTTGCGAGCCGAGGTCGACCGGCTCGAACTTTACGTTCGGATGTTTTGCCTGATAGGCCTCGATCAGGGGTTTGTAGTAGGCGACCTTGTCCCAGTCCCATAGCGCCCATTTGAGGGTTACCGCGTCGCCCGATTGGGCAAATGCCGATCCGGCGGTCGTTGCAGCCAGGGCCATGCCTGCCAGAGCGACCCTTATCGATCTCCCGAAGTTATCCAAATACATTCCGTTTCTCCTTCCCTGAAGTGTTTCTGGATTTCATGTGTCGTCTAGCGTCATGCGCACGCGGTTCGTTTCGCTCTTGATTTGCGATTGGCAGCGTTAGAACCGTTACCGCTGCCCGATGAACGCCGAAGGCAATGGCGAACATTCCGAGCGAAAAATTGAGGGTCGCCGGCATGAAGACCGAGACCGGATAAAAGACGATATGCGCAAGCCAGAGCGCGGCCACAAAGGTGAGCGAGACAAGCGCGGGAAGCGGACGGATCACGGTTGCAAGCGCCGCAAGGCGCATGAGCGTCAAAGGCGGCAGATCACGCATGACCATAAGCACGACGATGTGACATGCGAGCGCTGCAAGCAAAGCCGTAACGACGAAGCTGATGGCCAGCGGTGCGGCCATTACCAGGGTTTCCTTCGCCGCTGCGGCATAGGTGACGGTCGCATAAACTCCGACGCCGAGGGCCACGGTGAAAACAACACCCCATAGCGTGGCGCGCCAGAAGTATCGGAGGAAGGCTTCAGTGAAGTCCCGTAGAAGATAGGTGTTGCGGTCCTCGACGAAGGCGACGCAGATCCGCGCCATGGCGGCGAGTGCGGCGGGGAGGGTCACCACGAACATCGCCGCGAGGACGAACAGGATGTTAAGCTTGACCATCTCCCACCATTCGCGTGCGAAGATTTCTGCGAACAAGGCAAGCCCGGTCTTCTTCGGCACATCCTTGGGGATGCCCCGGCCTTCCTTGATCCACATATCCCGCAACCACTGCATGGTCGTCTCCCGCAGGCGCCTCAGTACAAGATCGAGCGCTCCGTTTCCTTGTCGAAGAGTTGCACATTGGTCATGTCTGCAAGCAGCGCGACTTCGTCACCGATTTTCGCCTTGAAGCGGGGCGAAACCCGCGCGATGAGATTTCGACCGCCTGTCGTCATGTTCAAATGAACCTCCGATCCCATCGGCTCGGCGAGATCAACGACAGCCTTGAAGGCTGCCAGATTTTCCGCCGGGATATCGGCCAGCGGCAATTCGTGAAAGTTTTCCGGGCGAATGCCAAGCACCAGTTCCTGCCCTTCGTAAGGCGCGATGCGGGCCTTGTCGAAATGGGCGGGCAACGGCAATTCGCGGCCGTCGAAGATTGCGACAAAGGTCTCCCCTCGGCGCTGGACGACACATGGCAGCATGTTCATCTGCGGCGCTCCGATGAAGCCGGCGACGAACATGTTGACTGGCCGGTCATAGAGGTTTTGTGGCGTATCGACCTGTTGGATATGCCCGTCCTTCATGACCACGATCCGATCCGCCATGGTCATGGCCTCGATCTGGTCATGGGTGACATAGATGAAGGTTGCATCCAGTCGCTTGTGTAGCTTGGTGATCTCTGCGCGCATCGTACCGCGCAGTTTCGCGTCGAGGTTGGAGAGCGGTTCGTCCAAAAGGAATACTTCCGGATTGCGCACCATGGCGCGGCCGAGGGCCACGCGCTGGCGCTGTCCGCCGGAAAGCGCCTTCGGTTTGCGGTTGAGAAGGTGCGTGATATCGAGGATCTTCGCTGCCTCCTGCACCTTGGTATCGATGATTTCTCGGGAAGCCTTCCGCAGCTGCAGGCCGAAAGCCATGTTTTTATAGACCGTCATATGCGGATAAAGCGCATAGTTCTGGAAGACCATGGCGATGTCACGGTCCTTGGAAGGAACGTCGTTCATCAGGTCGGTGCCGATCTTCAGTTCACCTCCTGAAATCTCCTCGAGGCCGGCAATCATCCGCAGCGTCGTCGATTTGCCGCAACCCGACGGGCCGACGAGGATGATGAATTCCTTGTCTGCAATCTCGAGGTCGATGTCGTGGACGACGGTAAGTGCGCCGTAGGTCTTGTTCAGTTTCTTGAGTGAAATGCTGGCCATCAGGTCCTCTCACCAATAGGAAGACCAGTTGCGCGAAAGGCGCATCAGGGCTTCCATGTAATAGTAATCGCCCCAGGAGACGCACTCGTCGACGCCTTCACCGCGGCAGGTGTTGAAGGGCGATTTCTTGGAATAGGTGCCATGCAGAACCAGGCCGTTCGAAATGGCTGGATCCCTGACGGCATAGCCGTCCGCCAGGCTCTTGATCATCCGGCGGGCGAGTTCGCGGTAACGTGCGGCGTCCTCGGTCGGGACGAGATCGGCCATCTCGAGCAGACCGCAAGCGACGATCGACGCGGACGAGCTGTCACGAGGCTCGCCGTCCTTATCCGAGAAGGTCAGATCCCAATAGGGCACCATGTCGGCCGGCAAGCGATTCAGATAGAAGGCAAGAAGGCGCTCGAAGGCTCCGCGATATTCGGCAAGCGGTTCGTAGCGGTAGGAAAACGCCATGCCGGCTATGCCCCAGGCTTGACCTCGCGCCCAGGCGCTCTCGTCGCTGTAGCCCTGTTTGGTGACGCCGCGCACAGGTGCACCGGTCGCCGGATCCATGTAGAACGTGTGATAGGTCGAGTCGTCGGAACGGACGGAATTGGCAAGCGTCGTGCGCGCATGCACCAGCGCCACCTCGCGATATTTCGGATTGCCTGACTGCGCACTTGCCCAATAAAGGAGCGGCAGGTTGAGCAGGCAGTCGATGATATATCGGTATTCTTCCGCGACGCCCTTGCGGCCCCAGGCTTGAATGAATTGGCCGATCGGCTGAAAGCGCTCGATCAACTGATCCGCGGCGAGCAGGGCGGCCTTGCGACCGTCCTCGTCACCCACCAGCTTCCAGGCGGCGACGCAGGATGGGGAATAGAGAAATCCCATGTCGTGATGATCGGTCTCTATGCGGTTCACGATCCGGTGCAGGAAGCTCTGGACCTGGATTTGTGCGGCGTGTTGGAAGACCTTGTCGCCTGTATGCTCGAAGGCAAGCCAGATTTCTCCGGGCCAGAAACCGGCGGTCCACTGATCGTTGGCAACCGCCGGATAGATATTGGCGACGCTCGAGTGGTTCTGTGAGGCATAGGTGAATTTAGGCAGATTTCGCCTGACCTGTTCCACGGCAACATCGAGGGCGTTTTTTACTTCGATATCGGTGATCGGCCGCGGCCCGAGGGATAAGTTAGTATTCATGAGCTTAGCCCTTGATACCCGACGAGGCGACGCCCTCGACGAAGAAGCGTTGCAGAGACAGGAAAACGATGAGGACGGGGATGAGCGCGACGACGGAGGCAGCCATGATCAACCCGTATTCGGCCGAATACTGGGCGATAAACATTCGCAGGCCGATCTGGATGGTCTTCAGCTCGGTCTTGGTCAGATAGATCATCGGCCCCAGGAAGTCGTTCCAGGTGGTGACGAAGGTGAAGATAGTGAGCGTCGAGAGCGCCGGTTTCGAGAGGGGCAGCATGATGCGCGCCCAGATCTGGTATTCGTTCATGCCGTCGATCCGCGCCGCTTCGCACAACTCGGTCGGGATCGACATGTAGAATTGCCGCATCAGAAAGACGCCGAAGGCGGTAAAGGCCTGCAGGCAGATCAGCGCGAGATGGGTGTTGTTGAGCCCGAACTCCCGCATGAGCAGGAACTGCGGCACCATGTAGACCTGCCAAGGCATGGCGATGGTGGCGATATAGCCGAGAAAGAGCGTGTTCTTGTAAGGAAAGTCGAGCTTGGCGAAGGCGTAGGCAGCAAAGCTGGACGTGAGGAGCTGAAGAAGCGTGACGATGATCGTCAGCTTGGACGTATTGTAGATGAAGAGCGCCAGCGGAATCTTCGTCCAGATGTCCACATAGTTCTGCCATTGCGGCTCGGAAGGGATCCATTCGACAGGGAAGACGAACACGTCGCGGCTCAGCTTCAACGAGGCTGACAGCATCCACGCGAAAGGCATGAGCATGACCGCCGTGATAATAATGGCGGTGGCATAAACCGCGACGGTCTTTACCGCTATTCTGCGTCCGGCAATCCCCATGATGTCAATCCTCCCTCTGGCGCCGGAACTGGATGACGGTAACGGCGAGCACCAGAAAGAACAGCACCAGGGCGATCATGCTGGAGTAGCCGAGATCCCAGGAGATGAAGGCCTCGTTGTATATGTGATAGACGAGCACGAGCGTCGATGTGCCGGGGCCGCCTTGGGTGATCATGTAAACCTGATCGAAGACCTTGAACGACTGGATCGTCAGCATGACCGTCACAAAGAACGTCGTCGGCGCAAGCTGCGGCACCGTGACATAGATGAATTTCTGCCAGGAGTTCGCGCCATCGAGATCTGCCGCCTCGTAGAGTTCGGAATTGATGCCCTGCAGGCCGGCGAGATAGATGACCATGTAGTAGCCCATGCTCTTCCAGATGCCGAAGAGAATGACGGTTACCATGGCCCAATGACGGTCAGCCGCCCAACCGGGCATATCCTTTGGGTCGAGGCCCAAGGTATAGAGGATCATGTTGACCGGCCCCATTTCGGGGTTGAAGATCATGTTCCAGACAACCGCGACAGCCACCAGCGAGGCGACGTACGGAAAGAACATCGCCGTGCGAAAGAAATCCCGGCCAAAAATCTTCTGGTTGAGCAAGATCGCCAGGCCGAGCGCGCAGACGAGCGTGGCTGGTACCGACACCACCGTATAGATGATTGTGTTCCAGAAGGCGGCGATGAACGCCTTGTCCTCGAAAAGCCGCCAGAAGTTGTCGAGGCCGGCGAAGGTTATCGCGTTGGAGCCGTCCCAGTGCATGAAGGCCAGCGCGAAGGCAAAGAGGATCGGGCCGAGCGTAAAGACGGCAAAGCCGATGAAATTCGGCGCAATGAACGAATAGGCGACAAGAGCATTCTGCAGCTTGCGCCGCCGCCTGGACAAGACCTTGATCCTGTTTCGAGGAATTGCCGGTGCTCGGCCCGCCGCGGACGCCGTATTTGAAATTGACACCGAACCTTCTCCTCCAGGCGATCGCCCGCAGCGCAAAGCCGCAAGAGCTCAATTTTCCCTCATGAAAAACGGGCGCCTTGGCGCGCTCGCTCCTGCCTCCTGATCCACCACATAGCATATCTTCCACATTGGTCAAACAAGTTATGAATAAATCATACGAATTTTGTGGATCGAGCGAAATACGTATGATAGGTGAGAGCGCGGGCGGATCTGAAGGAGTTGCGGAGGAGGCACATGTTCAGCAAGATGGCAGCAAGGCTGCCGGACTTCCTGCTTGATTTTTCGCCGGGCGCCCAGTGGGGAGATCGCGCCATCTGGGCCGCCGTGCCAGCTCCCATCCGCGACGCGGTCCTTCTCGACGCGGAGGAAACGCTTCAGCAGGTCTGGCCGCTTATTCGGGCTTCCGACTACCGTGAATATGTCGAAACCGGCAACCGCTCACGCTTCGAGGACCTCTATTTCACCCGACGGAGGATGTTGAACAATCTGGTGCTGGGAGAGCTGCTCGAAGGCAAGGGGCGGTTCCTTGGTGCAATTGTCGATGGGATCTTCCTGATTGCGGAAGAAAGCGGCTGGCAGCTGCCAGCACACAATTCCTATGAGAGAGGCGGCCCCCGGTCCCTGCTCCCCGACGTATCGAAACCCGTCATCGATCTTTTCGCCGCGGAAACCTCTGCGCTACTGGCAACCGTGGTTGCCTTGCTGAGGGACGGATTGGACTCGGTCAGTCCGCAGATCGTCTCCCGCATCGAGCGCGAAGTCGAAAGCCGCATCTTTGAACCCTATCTCAACAGGCATTTCTGGTGGATGGGGCGCGGCACCGAAAGGATGAACAACTGGACGGCATGGATAACTCAAAACGTCCTGCTGTCCGTCTTTTGCCTTCGCACCGACCAGATGTTGCGCCGGAATGTGGTGGAGAAGGCGCTTGGCAGTCTGGATGCCTTCCTGAAGGATTATGCCGAGGACGGCGCCTGTGAGGAAGGCGTCGTCTATTATCGGCATGCCGCACTGTGTCTGCACGGGGCGATGACTATTCTCGATTCCGCAGCGCCGGGCGTGTTCACCTCGCTCTGGGACGAGCCGAAAATCCGCAACATGGCGGAATACATTTTGAATATGCACGTCGCAGATCGCTACTATTTCAATTTCGCGGATTCCTCTGCGGTGGTCGATCCTTGCAGCGTACGAGAATATCTGTTCGGCAAAGCCGTCGGGTCGGAAGCGCTGGCGTCCTTTGCTGCTGCCGACAGAGCGGCGGCCGCAAATCAGCATCTGCCGCAGGAATGGAACCTCTGGTACCGGGTGCAGGAGCTACTCATTAGCTCGACGATTCCGGGCAATATTCATCAGCCAGAAGACATCGTCTATCCGGGCATCGGGCTATTCATTGCGAGGGACGAGCGCTTTGCTCTTGCTGTGAAGGGTGGCCACAACGGCGAAAGCCACAATCACAACGATGTCGGAAGCGTGACCCTTTACAAGGACGGGCGGCCGTTTCTGATCGATGTCGGCGTCGAGACCTATACGGCCAAGACCTTTTCTCCGCAGCGCTACGAGATTTGGACGATGCAATCTGCATTTCATAACCTGCCGACGTTTGATGGCGTCATGCAGTCGGATGGGGAAGAGTTTGCGGCGCGATATATGGCAACTGAATTCAACCCGGCCGAAGCACGCATATCGCTTGAGATTGCCGGAGCCTATCGGGACGAGGCGCAGGTGCGCAGTTATCAACGCACCGTTTCTCTCTTGCGAGGCCGGCATGTCGAAATCGTCGACGTCTATGATGGGGATGTCCCGGCTGTTCTGTCGCTGATGACATGCGTCGAGCCACAGGTATCAGCCGGCGCGATCGATCTGCCGTCACTTGGCCGGATCGAGGTCGAAGGTGCCGGGAAAATGGAAGTTGAACCCATTGAGATAAGAGATGCGCGGCTGGGGATCTCATGGCCCTCCAGGATCTACCGCCTGCTTGTTCCCCTCGCGGAGAAACGCCTGACCCTACGGATCGTCTGAGGAGGACGAGAATGGAACTGACGTTGAAAATCGTTAGCCTCGACGGGACGGTCTTGGCATCCTCGACAGGGGAGCAAGAGGTGTTTCTGGTCTATCGCAAAAGCTACCTGGACGGCGACCGGATCATTGTCGAAGCGTCTGAATCGGGACATGTCGTATTGGCGCTCGACGATGCAATCGGAAGCACCGCAGTTTATCTCTTGGGCTCTGCGTTTGCTCTCAATATTCCCTTCGGCGCCAAGCGGGCATCCTATTCCCCCAGGGCTTTCCAAGGTGACATCCATCGGCTTTACGTTCGCAAGGCCCGACAGGACGAAATCGCGCCGCGGCGGAATCTTGCGCTAAATCCGTTCGACGATCATGCCAACACCACACTGTTTCCGCATGCGCAGGCCAATGCCGAGACACGAGGAGAGGCGGCATTTGCCGCGCGAAATGCAATCGATGGGGAGAAAGCCAACGACGGACATGGCTTCTGGCCTTATACGAGTTGGGGCATAAATCGGAATCCGCACGCGGCACTGACGGTGGAATTCGGACGACCGGTACGGATCGACGAGGTCGTACTCTATCTGAGAGCGGACTTTCCGCACGACTCCTGGTGGGAGAGGGCGAGTATCACTTTCTCCGACGGAGAAACGCGTTATTTTCACCTGGAAAAATCGGGTGCGGCTCAATCCCTCCGGATAGAGCAGCGGACCGTCGACTGGATCAGGCTGCACACCCTGATGAAAGCTGATGACCCGTCGCCGTTCCCGGCCCTCACGCAGATAGAGGTCTGGGGGCAGGAGGCCGCCTACCTGCAATCCAGCCTGCGCGCGAAATTCGGTTAGCTCCGTTTTCGACGTTGATCTAGCCGGCTGTAGTTCGTAAGGCCTTCAACAGGTCCCGATATCTGAGCTGACTTCCTCGCAAATGGTCGCGCATGGCGTTTCGAGCAGCCTCTTCATTCCTGTCGGAGATCGCCACGATGATCGCCTCATGCTCCTTGTGAATCAGCCGCCTATAGGCCGTTTGTTCACCGGAGCGAGATTCTGCAACCACTTTCGACTGGGGAATGACCGCGGAGCCATGCGATTCCAGAAACTGACGGAACAGCGGGTTGTTTGTGGCATCGGCGATGGCGAAGTGAAGGGCGAGGTCTGCCTCGCGGATCGATCTGTCATTCTCGATGCAGTCAAGGATGACGCGGTGGCACGCGAAGATCGTCTCTTCTTGTGCCGGCGAGCGACGCATGGCGGCCAACCCTGCGGCCTCGATTTCGAGGGGAGTTCGGATCTCCAGCACCTCAAGATCGGAGGAGACGCGTGCCTTGTCGATCTTTCGATTGGCTCCGCCGAGGCCGCCGTCGGCGGACAATACGAATATTCCCGCTCCCTGGCGTACCTCGACAAGACCATCGGAGCGCAGGACGGCCACCGCTTCGCGAATGACGGTTCGACTGACCCCGTGGGCCTCAGTCAATTCGATTTCGCTCGGCAGCTTGTCACCTGGGCCGTATTGCCCGCTCAGAATCGCTTGGCGAAGGGTTTCGCCGACCTGTGAGACCAGCGATCCAGGGCCCCTGTTGCGATCCTTTACTTGTATTGCCACGCTTTGATCCTTCGCATTGGGCGCCGGGGGCCAATCGGTGAGTCACGCTGTGACTTGAGATTCATCACACATGTATGACAAATACCCTCTATATTCAACGGAAGAGTGCAGTTGCCTGCCGGCAGAACGATTCATCACCTTGTCGCGGCGCGCCGATCGAAGATGAATGCCAGCGCGGCACTACCGCATAAAGCGGCGCCAAGGGCGATCACAAGGTGGTAATCCGAAATGGTGTTGGTTCCGCCACCAGCGGAGAGAAGGCCAAGCAAGCCGCCCGCGAGAGCGAAAGAAAGTGCAGACGCGACCGGCCGTGAGACTGCGGCGATAGCAGTTGCATGACCGGCTTGTTCGGGTGCCGTATCCGCGACGGTAAGCACGGCATGACCCGTGAAATAGACCGAGCGGACGAGGCCGTTCAGGAAAAGCAGTACCACGATCAAAAGGGCAGGCGTGGCGGGCAGAAGCGTTGCCTTGAAGGCGATGCCCACCCCGGAAAGCAAAGCCGAAAAGATCATGACCCGCCGAAAGCCCAATCGTCTGAACAAGGGTGCCACGATGAATTTTGCAGCCAGCGCGCCGATCGCGCCGGAGAAGACAAGAAGGCCCGCTTCAAACGCGTTCATTCCGAACCCCAGCTGCAGCATGAGTGCCGTCAGGTAGGGAAGGGCCGCACAACCCATCAGCATCAAGCTTGTGCCGATGGTGGTTGCCCGGAAAGTCGGCTCGCGGAATACGGACATATCGAGCACCGCATCGACCGCTCTTCGGGAGTGAAGAAGATATCCAAGCCCCGTTAGTCCTCCCACGGTAATGGTAGCGAGCGTGAGCCATGTTGGAAGGATCGGCATGCTGATCAAGGAGGCGCCGAACACAAGGCTTGACAGGCTGATCGCGAGAAGTACGAAACCCTTGAAATCGAGGCTGCGTGTCGGCAGGCGGGCAGGCTCCCGCATGAAGCGCGAGATCAGGACGATTCCCGCCACTGCGAGAGGAAGATTGACCAGGAAAATCCACTGCCAGGCAACGAAGGTCGTGAGGAAGCCTCCAAGCGGTGGACCGAGCATGGGCGCGATGGTCGGCGGGATCGTCAACCACGATGTCGCCCGAACAAGGTCTTCGCTGGGCGTCACCCTGAAAAGGGCCAGCCTTGCAACCGGTGCCATGAAAGCCGCGCCGATCCCCTCGATAAACCGGGCAAGGACGAAGGTGAGAAGAGACTGCGATATCGCGCAGCCGATCGAGCCAAGGATAAACAGTGCCATTGAAGCCCGCAGCACTGTCCGGCATCCCAATCTGTCAGCCAGCCATGCGCTCATCGGCACGAAGATCGCCATTGCGACATAGTAGGCGGTAAATGAGAGCTTCAGAGCGGCCGCAGTGCTGCCGATATCTGCCGCGATCGCCGGAAGCGCGGTCGATACGACGGTAGCATCCATGCTTTCCATGAACAGAGCCACCGAAAGGATGAGCGGCGTGCGAGACAATCGGGAGACCAGCTTTCATGCGATGGTTCCTTTTGGCTTGTCAGCCATGTCTCGTCAAGTCGAATGACGATTTACAGATTGATATGACGAATATCGCGTGACGACACTAATGCGCTCTATATCTGCCTGCCGCAGCTTACTGGCGTGACATACGTGCGCGGCGCGCCTTCGGCACCACGTCTTTGATAGCGGTCAGCTGGTCAATGGGCGCCGGGCGACCGACATGGAAGCCTTGGACATGGTCGATGCGAAACTCCCGCATCAAAGCAAGTTGCTCTTCCGTTTCTACGCCTTCGACAAGGATTTTCGGGCCGCGGTTGCGAATGAGGCCGATAATATCCTGAAGCATAGCCTTGCCCCGCGGCGAGGCGCTGTCGTGCAGGAAGGAGCGGTCGATCTTGACCGTGTCGAAATCGATAAGCCGCAACCACGACAGTCCGGCAAAGCCCGTCCCGAAGTCATCCAGCCAAATATTGATTCCCAATGTTTTCAAGTCGCTGATGCATCGCAAGACATCGGAATGCATTTCCATTTCGAGGCCTTCGGTAATCTCGAACGCGAGCCTGCCTCCACTCACCCCCGTCTCGTAGAGGATTGCAGCGACGCTTGCCGCAAAGCCGGGGGTTTTGAGCTGGATTGGCGAAACGTTGACGCTTGCGATCTGGACGTGGTTCGGGGCCAGGAGATCGCGGCAGACGGTTCGAATGAGCCAGCGACCGAGTTCGATGATGATGCCGGTCCGTTCTGCAATAGGGATGAACAGGCTTGGCGGGACCATATCGCCGTCAAGCGTCTTCAGCCGCATGAGGGCTTCTACCGCGTCGCGCTCGCCAGACCTAAGGTCCACAATCGGCTGATAGACGAGCGATACGAGGTTTTGATCGGTAGCGATCTTGAGCAAGGCCGCAATGTTCTCGGTTTCGTCGCTGTTGTTCGGGTCATCGGGATCAAACATGCGGACGCAATTGCGGCCACTGGCCTTGGCGCTGTAGAGCGCTCTATCGGCTTCATGGATGATTTTTTCCAGTTTTGCTCCGGTCTGATCCCGGGTAAAGGCCGCGCCTACACTGACGGTAACGATCGATGTGCCGTCGCGACGTTCCCTATGGGGGAGGCCCAGGTCTTCGACGGTCATGCGGATTTTTTCGGCCAGTTCGGTGAGCTGCTCCTTCCGGTCGATCGGCGCAAGCACAATGAATTCCTCGCCGCCATAGCGGCCGATTGATCCGCCGAATGGTGCTATTGCCTCCTTGATCGCGGTGGCGACCTGGATCAGACAACGGTCGCCTTCCTGATGCCCGTAGCCGTCGTTATATTTTTTGAAGAAGTCGACATCGGCGAGGATCGCGGTAAATCCGCGGCCTTTTGCTTGCCATTCATTCCAATACTGCCTCAGCCTGTGATCGACGGCCCGACGGTTTTCCAGTCCGGTCAGGTAGTCGGTATTGGACATGCGCAGCAGCGCTTCTCCTCGGTCGGTCGCTTCTTTCTGCTGTATCTTCGCTTCGAGCGCGTTCAAGAAAACGTGATACCGCTCGAGGTTCAACTTCCAGTTCACGTAGGACGTGAAGACGAAGCACGAGAGGTAGAAGGTGCCGAAAGCAAGCGCATAGATATCGGTCGGCCAGAAGGTTGATAGGGTAAGGAAGAAAGTCGCCAAGACCGCACTGGACGCTGCGACCGACAGTCCGAAACGGAAGCTGAAGAACAGATTCGCGCCCATCATGAAAATGGCGCCGAAGATCATGTAGTAGGACAAGCTGTCCGTATAGGCGGTCCGCACAGCGGGGATCGCCCATATGGCATATCCCATGACGAGCGCCAGAGCGCTTGTTCGGTCGAGCCATTTGATGCCGAGTTCCAGGCGGAACTGGGCTTCAAGCAGCACAAGAGCAACGCCTCCGACCAGCAGCCGTGCCGTGATTGTTTGAATGGCGACGTCCGGGATGAGCAATATGTCGGTGGCCGAGAAGAGCACGTAGATGATGACCGCGATCCACAGGCCGTGTCTCGTGGCGATCCGTCGCTCTGCCTCAGCGTCGCTCTCGTAAAGTCTGCGAAGCTCGTGCACCGACGGCCTCTGCAACTTCTTTTGCAGATCGATTTCGACCGCATCGGCAAACGTGTGCTTCATGCACTGTTCCATCCGCTCGTATTTCCGTTTCACGAGGGGGCTGGCCGCCTCGCCTGCCCCAGGCTCTTTTGGCTCGTGCGGTCGCTGATCCCTTCTTGGATCAAAGAAACGACGAGACGTGGTTTCAACCACCAAAATGAGGGGGTGCTGTTAAATCTTGTTAAATTTAACCCGAAATCCCCGCCGTTAATCTTATTTCGTAAATGTGATAGTTAACCAGAAGTTTCCAGCTATGATAAAAATCATCGGGACGGTCAGAACGCGACAATGCGCAACGCCCGACCAGTAGAGTCCTTTTGTAACTGGAGTATTTTCGCGTGACGCAAATGAAGATCGAATTTGACGGTCATAGTCTTATCACCCCCGCAGCGATCGCAAACGAACTCGTGGCACCCAAGAGCGAACAGTTCGAGGAGCAATTGGCTGTTGCAAAAGGTGAAATGGCGCTGATGCTGGAACTGGCCCGCCAACAGTTCGAACGGGGCGACGATCCCGTCAAGATTGCGGACAAAGTAACTATCTCGCTTCATGAAAGCCGGCACAAACTGGATCCGCGCGTCTGGCAGGAACTGGTGCCCTTCGTCCAGAACCATTCCATTTCTTCATTTTTTCTGCAGGATCCTCTGACGCGCTGGTCTTACGACAAACCGCGCGGTTATTCCGGGGACGCAAGGCTGCTGGATTTCATTTATCGGCACGAAAGCGTCGCTGAAGACGTCGCAAAGGCATCGAAGCTCGGTCAGGCGTTGTTTGAGTATACCAGCACGGCACCGTCATCGCTGGCCAACTGGGATCGCCGTGACATTCTGGCACGTCATGTCGATGAAGTGGCCGATGCAAAGGGACCTGAAACGGAGGTGTTGAGCGTCGCCGCAGGTCATCTACGCGAATGCGAACATTCGGTAGCCCTGCGCGAGAAGCGGCTGAAGCGCTGGGTCGCGCTGGATCAGGATCCTTTGAGCGTCGGGACGATCGCAAGGGACTATCAGGGAACGGCGGTCGAGGCGATCGACGGTTCGGTACGCCAGATACTGACCGGCCGCCTGCGGCCGGGTCAGTTCGATCTTGTCTATGCTTCCGGCCTTTATGACTATCTGGTCGACAAGGTCGCCATCAAGCTGACCCAGCGTTGCCTGGAAATGTTGAAGCCAAATGGCGTCTTCCTTTTTGCCAACTACTCCTATCCGATCCAGGTAGACGGTTATCTCGAGACCTTCATGAACTGGGCTCTGCTTCTGCGTTCGGAAGCGGACATGTGGAAAATCATCCACGCCAGCACCGAGGGGCAGGATTTCGAGGCGAGCGTATTCTTCGGCAAGAATCGCAACATCGTTTACGGTGTCCTGAAGAAGCGTTCCTGAGCCGAAGGCTCGGAGTTGGCCTGCCTAGCCCATCATATGCGGCGGGCGGGAAGGTTATAGGCAAAAAGATCACCCCGGCGGAGGCACATGCTTCCGCCGGGGTGATGATATTGCAACGGATGTGTTGCTCGTAAAGCCCGTCGTCATCCTTCAAGTCAAAAGACGCTTTATGTAACGTCTGTCTTCCTTTACCAACCAAGCTCTTGCCAGCCTGTTTGCGGAAGACCTATGCAGATCACCAGATTTGAAACCCTACTCGTCCTGCGGGTTATCGGGTGTGATCCCTTGGGTTCGATCCCCTGGCGCAGGAAAAATTTCAAACATCCAAGGTGCATCTGAAATGAACGCTTCATCCGCGATGGCGCTCAAAACCGCCAGTCTGGCCGGTCCTCTCGTCATGCTGCTCGGCATGCTGATGTTTGCCTTGAACGATGCAATGGGAAAATGGCTGGTCGCGAACTACGGTCTTGGTCAGGTCATCCTGATCCGCAGCCTGGCGGCACTTCTTATTCTCGTGCTCATGGTCTGGAAGGCAGGCCTCGGCAATCTTCTGGCGGTCGAGCGGCCGGGCATGCAGTTCGCCCGCGTCTTCTTTTCCACGGCAGAGGTTTTTTGCTTCTACTACGCGGTGATGTATCTGCCGCTGGCCGACGTGATGACTTATTGGCTGGCCGCTCCGATCTATGTTGCAGCCGCTTCGCCTTTCCTGCTTGGCGAGAAGGTCGGCTGGCGACGCTGGACAGCGATCGCGGTCGGCTTCGTCGGTGTCATCATCACTCTGGAACCTTCGAGCGCCATGTTCACCATGCCGGCGGTCATCTCGATCATCGGCAGCGGCGCGTTTGCCTTCATGTTGATTTCCGGCCGTTTCCTGCGCGGCACCCCGGACAGCGCGTTGGTCTTTTTTCAGGTCACAGGCGCCGGTCTTGCCGGCCTTGTCGCCGCGCCGCTCGACTGGTCGCCGATTGCATCGAGCACGGACCTCGTCCTGCTTGGGCTGCTCGGTATCGTCGCTATGGCCGCCCATATGCTGGTCAACCGGGCCCTCAAGATTTCCGATGCGGCCACGGTGGCGCCGCTGCAATATACTTTGCTGCTTTGGGCGGTAATCTTCGGCTGGATGTTCTTCGGCGACGTGCCGCGTTTCGGGATGTTGATTGGCGCCGGTTTGATCGTCGCGTCCGGCCTTTTCATCTTTATCCGGGAACAGGCGCTCAAGAAGCGCGAGAAGGTACTCCCATCTATACCGGAATGAAAAAAGCCTGCGGCGTGAACCGCAGGCTTTCGATCTGCTAAGAAGCGCTTGGCTTACTTTCCGCGGATTGTCTTCAGTTCGGTGAGGATGCTGTCGACAACGTCGGCGCCGATGGTTGGCTTGTGCTTTTCATAAACGGCCATCGACTTTTCGCGGATGCGCTGCTGCTCTTCCGGAGAGAGAGTGTTGACTGCAAGACCCGCAGCCTTGATCTTTTCCAGGGATTTCTTGTTGAGATCCTGGATGACCTTGCGCTCTTCGTCACGGCCGGCGACGGCGCAATCACGCAGAGCCTTCTGCTCGTCCGGCGTATAGGTGTTGAAGATCGCCTTGGAGAAGAGGAACAGGAATGGCGTGTATGCGTGGTTCGTCTCCGTGACGTATTTCTGGACTTCGAAGAACTTCGAGGTGTCGATCGTCACATAGGGGTTTTCCTGTGCGTCGATGGCCTTGGTTTCGAGTGCCGAGAACACTTCGCCGAAAGCCATGGGCGTAGCGTTGGCGCCAAGGTTCTGGAAGGTATCGAGGAAGACGTTGTTCTGCATGACGCGAACCTTCATGCCCGACAGGTCTTCCCACTTGTTGACCGGACGGACGGAGTTCGAGAGGTTGCGGAAGCCATTTTCCCAGTAGGCGAGGTTGACGAGGCCAGCCCCATCGAGCTTCTGGTTCATCATATCGCCGAATTTGCCGTCGAGCACCTCGTAGGCTTCGTCGGCATTGGCAAACAGGAACGGCAGGTCGAATACGCCAAGTGCCGGGATGATGCCGACGAGCGGAGACGACGATGTGACGACGGCTTCCTGAACGCCGGAGCGCAGGGCCTGGGTCGCCTGAAGGTCGCCGCCGAGTGCGCCGCCCCAGAATGCGGTGAGCTTGAGCTTGCCGCCCGACTTTTCGTCGAGGCATGCCTGCATCGTCTTGATGCCGTTGCCGACCGGATGGTCTGCGTTGATGCCGTTCGAGACGCGGATATTGCGCGAATTGAATTCAGCGAAAGCAGGCGCCGCGGCCGAAAGACCGAAGGCAATCGCGGTTGTCGCAAGAAGCAGTTTTCTCATTTTGTCCTCCCATTGGACGGTTGATTGAACAGTTTGAATTTAAGTCGGTCAGCGCAGCCAGCGGGCCGGTACGATGACGAGATCCGGGAAAAGCACTAGGATAAAGAGCACGATTGTCTGAGCGACCAGGAATGGCCACACCCCAGCCGTGACCTTTCCGAGCGGAATACGGGCGACGCCGCTGACGACGTTCAACACCACGCCGACCGGTGGGGTAATAAGCCCGATGCAATTGTTCATGATGAACAGTACGCCGAAATAGACCGGGTCAATGCCCGCCTGCTTGATGATCGGCATCAGCACAGGCGTGAGGATCAGAATCGTCGGCGTCAGATCGAGCGCAGTGCCGACGATCAGAACCAGGATCATGATGGCGAACATCAGAAGCGTTGGGCGATCGATGAGCGGCTCGATGTAACCGGTGATCTCGGCTGGAATGTTTGCCGCAGTGATCAGCCAAGCCGATACGAGCGCGGCGCAGACCAGGAACATGATGACGGATGTCGTTTTGGCGGCCTGCAGGATGACTCGCGGCAGATCGCGTGGCTTGAGTTCCCGGTAGACCACCATGCCGACAAACAGCGCATAGGCAGCCGCGATGACCGCCGCTTCGGTCGGCGTCACAACGCCTGCCTTGATGCCGCCGAGGATGATGACGGGCATGCCGAGCGCCCAGGCAGCGCGGCCGGTCGCCCGCACACGCTCGCGTAGGGACGCTTTGGGAAGCGCCTGCACGTTATCCTTGCGAACCACGATCAGCCAGGTGACGATCAGCGAAAGCCCCATCAGGATTCCGGGCACGATCCCGGCCATGAAGAGCTGTGTGATCGAAACGTTTGCCGCGACGCCGAAGACGATGAAGGCCATGGATGGCGGGATCACCGGCGCAATAATGCCACCCGCAGCGATAAGGCCGCCGGAACGGGGAACGTTGTAGCCGGCTTTGGCCATCATCGGAATGAGAATGGCGGCAAGCGCTGCCGTATCGGCGGCAGCCGAACCTGAAATACTCGCCATGATGAGCGCAGCGACGATCGCCACGATGCCAAGGCCACCACGGATATGCCCGACGCAAGCGATCGCGAAGTCGATGATGCGGCGCGACAGGCCGCCGGAATTCATCAGTTCGCCGGCCAGAATGAAGAAGGGAATCGCCAGAAGCGTAAATGTATCAGCACCGGCGATCATGTTCTGGGCAATGATCTGGGTATTGAACATCCCCATGTACCACATGAGGATGACGCCGCAGAACATCAGCGAGAAAGCGACGGGGACGCCGATTGCCATGGCACCGAGGAGCGATCCTACGAAGACGATAAGGGTCATCAGGTACGCTCCGCCATCTGCTCAAGTGTCAGGTTTTCACCAGCGAAGGCTGAGAGTTCGTCTTCGGTCACGCGACCCGTCAACAAGCGGACAAGACGTTCAAGCGCGATGATCGTGCACCCGGCGCCGGTGAAGAAGCCGATGCCATAGACCCATGCCATGGAAAGGCCGGTAACCGGCGCGACCATGCTGGCATTTATGGGGAGTTGGTTCCACGTCCCCCAGAAGAAGATCGCCGAACACAGAATAATGATGATGTTGCTGACCATCATGCAGATGATCCGCCCTGTGCGACCGAACAAGGCCACCAAGGTCTCGACGCCCAGATGTCCGTATTCCCGGAAGGTAACGACAGCGCCGATAAAGGTCAGCCAGACGAAGAAATAGCGGGACATTTCCTCCGAGACATTCAGCCCCGAATTGAACCCATACCGAAGCACCACGTTTGCGAACACCATCAGCGCCATACCGGCGAGTAGGATGATCAGCAGAAATTCCAGAAATTTGTAAAAAAGATCGATAGCCTTTTGCATCGCTTCCCCCCTTTTCGCTTAGATAAGACCTCGGCCTGCGAGGTTTCTCATCAGCGCCGTCAGCCCGAACGTCCATTCCGGGCAGTTGTTGCTATGCTCAACCCAATTGACCAAGTGCCCGAGCCTCGGCGACGATATCTCCACCCGGTCACCAATCTCATGCGTAAATCCGAGGCCCGCGCCTCGTCGGTCCTTGACCGGCGCAAACATCGTCCCAAGGAAGAAGAGAACGCCATCCGGATATTGATGATTGCGGTTGAGCAATTGCGACACGAGATTTTCCGGAGTCCGGCTGATCGCTTTCATCGCACTGACGCCGGTCATTACAAATCCGTCCGGGCCTTCGACGGAGAGCGATATCTCCGCCGATTTGACGTCTTCGAGAGTGAAACTGTCGTCAAACAGGCGGATGAACGGCCCAATTGCGGATGAGGCGTTGTTATCCTTCGCCTTGCTGAGGAGCAGTGCGGAGCGCCCTTCGAAGTCGCGAAGGTTGACGTCGTTGCCAAGTGTTGCGCCAATGATCTTGCCCTTGGACGTCACCGCGAGCACCACTTCCGGCTCGGGATTGTTCCAGTCGGACTTGGGATGAATGCCGATCAGTGCGCCACATCCGACAGAGGACATCGGCTGTGCCTTGGTAAAGATTTCGGCATCGGGACCAATTCCCACTTCCAGATACTGCGACCAGAGGCCCATATCCTGCAGCAGGGATTTGACCTCCGCCGCCTTTTCTGAACCCGCAGCAAGGCCGCGCAAGTTGTCGCCCAATACCGGAGCGAGACTGCCGCGAATGTCTTGAGCGCGCTGAGGGTCGCCTTTGGCCTGTTCTTCTATGACGCGTTCCAGCATGCTGTCGGCGAATGTGACGCCTGCCGCTTTGATAGCCTGCAGGTCCGCCGGAGCGAGCAATTCGCCTGCGGTTCCGTCCAGGAATGAGGCAAGCGGCCCAAGGTCGGCAAAACGGCTCGTATCGCGAAGAGAACCCGCAAGATCGTCGATCTCAAGAAGGCCCGATATGGTCGGCGCAAGAATGGACAGATCCAACAAATGTCCGGATGCCAGCAGTACAGGGCATGGACCGCCCAATTTCTGCGACCAGACTCGTCCGATCAGCAGCGCTGAAGAGGCGTCATGCGGCAAGATTGTTTCCGGAACAAGCGTCCGCTCAGCACCCATCGGGGATCCTCCTCAAACTCATTAAACCCAAGCCTCCACTTGGTTGACCTATTGTCAGGATGTCTGACAACAGAGGCCCATCGCTTTTAGTGCGACTCCACCACCATGTCCAGCCAGAGGCCGCGCGAAGCGTGGAAAAATCTGGATCGATCTAAAGACCCGATACCGCTACCTAAAGCATTTCCAGTTTCAGGCCAAGTCGGGAAGCCGCACCATTGAGATGGTGGCGCATTGCCTCTTTTGCTTTTGCCGGGTCGCGGGTCGCGATCGCATCCCTGATAGCGACGTGCTCGGCAATCGTCACCTCGACGATTTCCTCCAAAACGGCTGAAGCGCGCGCCGCGTTGATGGCAAGATGCGTCCGTTCGGCGATAAAGGTGATGAATTGAAGGAAATATTCGTTGCGTGTAGCGGCCGCGACGAGGCGGTGAAATGCGAGATCAGCCACGATACCCTCGTCCGTCCATTTTTCCGCACCATTCATCTGCGCCAGAGCATTGTCGAGCTTGGCGAGATCGGGTGAGGTATGATGAACAGCTGCAAGTCCAGCGGCCTCGACTTCCAGAGCCAGCCGCAGTTGAAAAAGACTGCGAAAGCTTTCGCGATCTGCCAGATCACCCTGCTCGATCCGCAGTGACTGGCGACGGTCGATCTCGGTTGCAAATGCACCGACGCCTTGCCTCGTCTCGACCAATCCCTCATTGCGGAGCTGTGCGATGGCTTCGCGTATTACCGAACGACTGACGCCGAAGGTTTTCGCCAGCAAATGCTCGGTCGGCAACTTATGTCCGGGCGCTATGCGACCTTCGCTGATCTCACGCCCGATCTGGGCGGCGATACGGGACGGCAAATGCTCATTGCGCCTGATTTGACTGAAGTCTGCCACTGCCACGATTCGCCCTCTTGCCGAACTGTCGTCTATGACTCGGCTTGGAAATTCAACTGTGATCCGGGATTCATCAAGAGATCGGGATCCACGGCGCGCTTGATCGCGGTTAGAAGCCTTCTGTGGGTCTCCGGGAGTCGCGTGTCGAAATCGCTTCTTTTGAGGCGGCCGATTCCGTGTTCTGCACTGATACTGCCGTGGTAGCGATCGACGACGTCGTTAAGTACGGTCTTTGCTCGGTAGATTTGCGTTGCTCGCTCGTCGGGCGAAAGGCCTGCAGGCGGCAGGACGTTCAGATGAACATTGCCGTCGCCGACATGACCGTAGGAAACGCAGAGGCAATCCGGCAATTCCTGCTCGATCGATTTTTCTGCCTCAGCGACGAAGGAGGCGAGTTGGGAGAGCGAAACCGAGATGTCGCTGCGCATATGAGTGCCCCGTTTAGCCTGTCCTTCGTTCATGCCCTCACGGATCAACCAGAGATTTCGGGCCTGGCTCTGTGATGCTGCGATCGTACCGTCCAGCACCAGCCCGTCCGACATGACGCCCTCCAGGAAGCGCTGCATCAAATCATCGATATCGACAAGGCCCGAGCCGGAGATTTCCATCAAGACATAGGCCGGATATTCATCGCTGATCGGAATAGGCAGATCGGGCATCGCTTCCCGGGCCAGGGTGAAGGCCAGCGGTGGCATGAATTCGAACGCCGACATCAGATCGCAGCACTCGCGCCTGGCGCGCCGATATAACCCGATTGCGTCTTCGAGCGAGGCGAGGCCGAGCAGGGCGGTAGCCACCTGATCCGGATAAGGCGTCAGCTTGATCGATACGGCTGTGATGATCCCAAGGGTTCCTTCCGCGCCGATGAAAAGCTGCTTGAGATCGATGCCGCGATTGTCTTTGCGCAGCGTGGAAAGCCCATCAAAAATGGTGCCGTCGGGCAGAACGACTTCGAGCCCGAGAACGAGTTCGCGTGTCATCCCATATCGTAAGACATTGATCCCACCGGCATTGGTAGAGACATTGCCACCGATTCGGCAGCTTCCCTGGGCGCCGAGCGCCAGCGGGAAGAACATACCCTTCTCGGAGATGGCCTCCTTCACGTCCCAGAGGATGCAGCCCGCTTCAACCGTTGCGGAAAAGTCCTCCGCATCGATCTTGCGGATACGGTTCATGCGTTCGAGGGTGAGAACGACCTGATGGTCGGGAGTATCGGGTAGGGCTCCCAAAACGAGCCCGGTATTCCCGCCCTGCGGCACGACCGCGAGCCCAAGCTGACGGCAGACCTTGACGGCAGTGGCGACATCCTCGGTAGAACGAGGCCGCAAGACCGCCACCGCCCCGCTCGTCACGTCCCCGTGCCAGTCACGGCAGTAGCGTGTCATCGCATCCACGTCAGTCAGGACAAGATCGTCCCCCAACATGGATCGCAATGCCAGGCGGTGCTCTCCGACCAGGTCAGTTTCCGCCACGGTCATAGTGTCCTCCTTCGGTTGCGCGTCCCCGATATTCACCTCAACCGGTAGATAATTAGAAGGGCGCGCAACTCTCTTGTTTTCAAACAAAGCATATAAGGTTATCAGACAACCGTACAAGATATTTTTGGAACCCTCGGCTGCTCTAATGCGGACGAGGTGGTGATGGGAGGTTTTCGTTGCATATCCTGATTATCGGTGCGGCCGGAATGGTAGGCCGCAAACTGACAGCGCGCCTGGTTGCCGAAGGCGGCATTAACGACCAGCCCGTCGAGAAACTGACATTGGTCGATGTGGTGAAGCCCGAAACGCCCCAGGGATTTGCCGGCGTTGTGGTGACGCGTGAGGCTGATTTGTCGACGCATGGCGAGGCTGAGCAACTCGTCCAATCACGGCCGGATGTGATCTTCCATCTCGCGGCGATCGTCTCTGCAGAGGCCGAGCTCGATTTCGATAAGGGGTATCGCGTCAACCTCGATGGCACGCGCTATCTTTTCGATGCGATCCGAATGGCACACGATCAGGACGGTTATCGGCCGCGTGTCGTCTTCACCTCATCGATCGCCGTCGTCGGCGCGCCCTTGCCTTATCCCATTCCTGATGACTTCCATCTGACGCCGCTTACCAGTTACGGCACGCAGAAGGCCATTTCGGAACTGCTCCTGTCCGATTACACGCGCCGCGGATTTTTCGATGGCATCGGCATCCGCCTTCCAACCGTATGCATTCGGCCGGGAAAACCCAACAAGGCCGCGTCCGGTTTCTTCTCCAATATCCTGCGCGAGCCGCTGATCGGTCAGGAAGCCATTCTGCCGGTTTCCGAAGATGTCCGCCATTGGCACACTTCGCCGCGTTCGGCGGTCGGATACTTGCTTCATGCAGCGAACCTCGATCTTGAGACGGTGGGTCCGCGTCGCAATCTCTCGATGCCGGGTGTCAGCGCCACTGTTGGCGAGCAGATCGAGGCATTGCGCCGGGTTGCCGGAGACAGGGCTGTGCGGCTCATCCGCCGGGTGCCCGACGAGATGATCATGAAAATGGTCTCGGGCTGGGCACCGGGTTTTGAGGCGAAGCGAGCCAAGGAACTCGGCTTCAAGGCGGAGAAGAATTTTGACGAGGTCATCCGGGTCCATATCGAAGACGAGCTCGGAGGCACCCTATGATGGAGGCTATCGAAAAGCCTGCTGGCGGCAAAAAGATTGCCTTTCTGGGCACTGGGTTGATGGGCGCGCCGATGGCCCGTCGGCTTGCCCGCGCGGGATATCCTCTAATCGTATGGAACCGTGATCCGATCAAGGCAAAGGCTCTGGAATCGGATGGTGCACGGGTCGCAGCCTCGCCGGCAGAGGCCGTAGACGGGGCGGACATTGTGTTCACGATGCTGACTGACGGAAACTCTGTCGGTGAGGTTCTGTTCGGCTCGGGATGCGCGCAGGCGATGCGCAAGGGTGCGGTCGTCGTCGATACGAGTTCGATTGCGCCGCCTGCCGCAAAAGACCATGCCGCACGGCTTGCGGCCCTCGGCATTGATCATCTCGATGCGCCCGTTTCGGGCGGGGTCGTGGGAGCCGAGGCCGGGACGTTGGCAATCATGGCCGGCGGCAAGGCGGAGGTCGTGTCGGCTTTGAGTGACGTCTTCGCGGCGCTCGGTCGCGTCACCCATGTCGGACCGAGTGGAGCCGGCCAGATCTGCAAGCTCGCCAACCAGCAGATCGTGGCGGTGACCATTGGTGCGGTGGCCGAAGCCATGATCCTGGTGGAGGCGGGCGGTGCTTCCCGCGAGGCTTTCCGTGACGCCATTCGCGGGGGCTTTGCCGAAAGCAGGATCCTCGAACTGCATGGCGGGCGGATGGTGCGCCGCGATTTCGAGCCGGGGGGATCATCCCGCAACCAATTGAAGGACCTCAACGCCGTCATGGCTATGGCTCAATCTTTGTCGTTGCAGCTGCCACTGACGGAAAAGGTTCGTGACGAATTTACGCAATTCGTTGCCGAAGGCGGCGCCGAACGGGACCACAGCGCGCTTCTACTTCATCTCGAAAAACTCAATCGCGGGGATAAGACTTGATACACCGGTGTCGGTGACGTCGCCTCTGTTGAACTCGACAATCGGTTCGCCGCTTGGGTCACCATTCAGCCGAGCTCAAGCGTCGTGATCCCAAAGACACCGGCCATCCGGATTTCCGGGACGGGGCCGTGGTACATGCGGGTGGTGGTAAAACCGCGTGTGAAGCCATGGCTTGCGAGCCTTGCGGAAAAACCGGTTTGTGACGCCGGGACATCGATATGCATAGTTTGCGCACCGGTTTCGATGGCGCAGGCCATCAGCAGCGAAGTTGCGTCGTCCGCAGTCTCGGCAAACAGCGGCCCGATTTTATAACCGTCATGGCATTGCCGGCAGACTGCATAACCTCGAAGGCCGCTCTCGCCGAGGACAGTTTTGGCAAAGCGCGGCGGCTGCAGCCATTCGGTCAGGAACACACTTCTTTCAGAGGGAAAGAAGTGGCGGTCATAGTGGCAGAGGACTGGCTGCAGTTCGGCGGTGATGGAAACCACGTCTTTGGATAGCCCACCCTCAATGCTGCCGCTCCAGCGGAATGTCTCATAGACCGCTTCGAAGCCCATCCGGCGATAGTTGGTCTGCTGTTCTGGCACACCATCAAGACCAATGGTGCGGCCTTGCAGATGCGCCATCCCGGCATCCCAGACCCGACGCCCATAGCCTTTGCCGCGGAAGTTTGCCCGGGCAATATAGAGGCCGATAAAGCCGAAATCCTTGCCGTATCGAACCGCAGAGATCCCGGCTGCCATCTTGCCGTCGACAAAACAGCCGATGAGGCCGCTCGGATCCGCGGCATGGAAAGCCGCGGCATCTGCGAGACCTGGATTCCAGCCCTCCGCGTGCGCCCAGTCGATGAGCGTCTCGGCCTCTGGAAGCGTCAGCGGACGGATGACTGGATCGGTGGTCATGAGGCGGCGAGTTTGCCCGGAGCGAAGGCTTCGAGCAAGCCTATGTAGGGTTTGGCAACCGGCGAAGCATAAGCGCCGCGCTTGGCGGTGGAAAGGCCGAGCGATACCAGGGCTTCTGCCTGTTTGACGGCCGCTGCGACACCGTCAATCACCGGGACGGCAAACTCCGCTCCAAGCTTCGCCGCGAGGTCGGCCATTCCGGCGCAGCCGAGCACGATGGCTTCGGCCTTGTCGTCGCGCAGGGCCGTGGCGATCTCGCTGCGCAGTCGGTCTCGGGCATTCGAATTGGGGTCTTCCAGCGAGAGGACGGGGATGTCGGCTGCTCGCACCTTGCAGCGGCCGGCCATGCCGTAGCGGTGAACCAGATGCTCGAGCGGCAGACGGGAGCGATCCATTGTGGTGACGATCGTAAAGCGCTGGGCGATGAACGCGGTGGTGGCAAGAGCTGCTTCGCATATGCCGATCACCGGTATGTTTGCAAGCGCGCGTGCGGCGTCGAGGCCCGTGTCGTCGAAGCAAGCGATGATCGCCGCTCGGGCTCCCGACGCTTCGCCCTTCGCTATCTCCACCAGTAGGCCAGGTACGGCGAAGGCCTCGTCGTAGTAGCCTTCGATCGAAACAGGCCCCATCGACGAGGTGACGGCGTCGATCCGGGTGCCCGGATGGGCCGCGCGCATTGCCGAGTCGGCAATCGTCGCCGTCATGCTGACCGTGGTGTTGGGGTTTACAACGAGAATATGCATGGATTTCAGGACCGCTGGCGACGCCGGTTGAGGTGGACGATCAGGCCGAGAGTGCCGGCGATGACGAGGAAGGAGAAGATCGTGGTAACCGTGCCGAGCGCATAAAGCACGGGAGTGGTGACATTCGTGGTCATGCCATAGATTTCGAGCGGCAGCGTGTTGAACGTGCCCGCCGTCATCAGCGTGCGGGCAAATTCGTCATAGGAAAGGGTGAAGCCGAACAGGCCGACGCCGATGAGGCTCGGCGCGATCATCGGCAGCACCACGTGGCGGAAGGTTTGCCAGGACGTGGCGCCGAGGTCGCGCGCGGCCTCCTCGTAGGCGGGGGAAAAGCGGTTGAAGACGGCCAACATGATCAGCACGCCGAAGGGCAATGTCCAGGTCAGGTGGGCGCCGAAGGCCGAGGAGAACCAGGAGGGCTGCAGGCCGATCTGTTGGAAAAGCACCCCGATGCCGAGCGAGATGATGATGGAAGGAACGACGAGGCTTGCCACCGCGAGATAGAAAAGGGCGGTCGCGCCGACGAAACGACGTCGGAAAGCGAGGCCGGCCAGCAGCGACACGACGACGGTGACGATCATCACCATGAGCCCCAACAGCAGCGAGCGCCGGAAAGCGCCCCCGAAATCCCCGACTGCCTGCGTCTCGAAAAGGTTTGCGAACCAATGCACCGATACGCCGTTGAGCGGGAAGGTGAGCCCGCCGTTCGGCCCCTGGAAAGACAGGATCAGGATCGCCGAGAGCGGCCCGTACAGGAACAGGACGAAGACTGCGAAGAAGATTGCGAGCATGTAAAATTCGCGGCCGCGCTTGTCGCCGTGCATCTTAGAGTTCCTTGCGAATGTCGACGATGCGGACAATTGCCGCGACCATCAGAAGGACGAAGACGAGCAGCACGACGGCATTCGCCGCCGCCGCGGGGTATTGGAGCAGCGACATCTGGTTTTTCATCATAAGGGCGACGGAAGCGCTCTGGCCTCCCGACATGACCTGTACGGTCGAAAAATCTGCCATCACTAGCGTCACAACGAAAATCGTCCCGATCGCCATGCCGGGTTTGGCGAGCGGGAGGATGACATTGGTGAGTGTCTGCCAGCTTGACGCTCCGGCGTCGCGGGCGGCTTCTACGAGCGATTTGTCGATGCGCATCAGCGTATTGAAGATCGGAGTCACCATGAAAAGCGTGTAGAGATGCACCATCGCGAGCACGACAGCGAAATCGGAATAGAGGAGCCATTCGATGGGCTCCGACACAATCCCCGCGCTGATCAGGGTGGAGTTGACGAGGCCGTTGCGGCCGAGCACGGGAATCCAAGAGATCATGCGGATGATATTCGAGGTCAGGAAGGGCACGGTGCAGACGAGGAAGAGCACCATCTGCATGGCGGCGGTTCGAATATGGAAGGCGAGAAAATAGGCCACCCAAAAGCCGATGAAGAGGGTAATGGCCCATACGAAAAAGGCGAATTTCAGCGTGTTGAGATAGGTCTTCCACGTCACCCAGGAACCGAGGGTTTCGGCGTAATTGAAGGTGACAAAATCGGGATACATCTGGGCGAAGTCGTAGTCCCAGAAACTGACCATGCCGATCATCAGGATCGGCACGGCCAGAAAGCTGCCGAGGATCAACGTCAGAGGTGCCGCCTGCAGATAGGAGATCAGTGCCGGCGGCAAGCGGAAGCTCTTCGCGCGCGCGCCTTCTATCTTTTCCGTTTCCGAGGACGTCATCGTCGCCATTGTCATTTCCCTTTTCGAGGGCTCAGCGGTGCTGCGATCTAAACCCTCCCCTTGTGGGGAGGGTGGCCGGCAGGTGGAAGGGGTTTTGCTTCGAGTGAAGACCCCTCCAAAACCCTCCCCACAAGGGGAGGGAGCCGGTTGGCGAGTGGATCAAGCCGCGATGAATTCGTTCCAGCGGCGGACCATGTAGCGGTCCTCGTCCATGACGGAATTCCAGCATGCAACCTTGCCCATGCGCTCCTCGAACGAGCCGCCGTCGCGTACGGCACCGGCCTTTTCCATGACCTTGCCATCCGGAGCGACGATATCGCCCTTGGCCGCCTTGCCTTCGACCCAATAACCCCACTCGTCGGCAGACATGTGCTGCTTGGCGGTTTCCATCGCCGCCGAGTAATAGCCCTGGCGGTTGAGATAGGCGCCGACCCAGCCGGACGTGTACCAGTTGATATATTCATAGGCGGCGTCGAGCTTGGCGCCGGAAAGATGCGCGGCAAGGCCGAGACCGCCGCCCCATGAGCGGTAACCTTCCTTGAGCGGCTGATATTTGCAGGCGATGCCCTTGGAGCGGACGGCGGCAACGGCCGGCGACCACATGGACTGAATGACCACTTCGCCGGAGGCCATCAGGTTGACGCTTTCGTCGAACGACTTCCAGAAGGCGCGGAACTGGCCCGCCTGCTTGGCTTTGATCAGGAAGTCGATCGTCTTGTCGATCTCCGCCTTCGTCATGTTGCCCTTGTCGGCATATTTGATGTTGCCCATGGCTTCCATGATCATCGCGGCGTCCATGATGCCGATCGACGGGATGTTGAGGATCGAGGTCTTGCCCTTGAACTTCGGGTCCATGATATCCGCCCAAGTTGAAATCTCACGGCCGACGAGATCCGGGCGAATGCCGAGCGTATCGGCGTTGTAGATGGTCGGCATCATGGTGAACCACTGGGTTTCACCCTTGGCGAAGGTCTTGGTGCCGGGTTTTTCAACGAAGCCGACGGTATGCGGCGCGGTGCCCTGGGCGATAACGCTGTCCGGTTTCAGCTTGCCGGTTTTGAACAGCGGCACGACCTTGTCATAATATTTGAGCTTCTTGACATCCATCGGCTGGATGACGCCTGCCGGATAGACCTTCTTCAGGATCCAGTATTCGATATCGGCGATGTCGTATGAATTGGGTTGTGTGACGGCGCGCTGAGCGGCAGCGTCGGAGTCGGTGGCCGTCATCTCGAGCGTAATCCCGAGGTCGGCCTTGCACTTCTCGGCGATCGCATTGAGGTTGGAAACGCCAGTGCCGAATTGGCGCAACGTGATCGTGTTCTGCGCCCAGATGGTCGGGAAGCCGGTGATGGCGCCGGAGCCGGCCGCAAGACCGGCTGCGGCGGATGCCGTCTTCAAGAGCGTGCGGCGCGAAATGCCTTTGTTGGTTTTCTTCTCAGTCATTGCCTTTGTTCTCCTCTGGTTGAGTTTTTGTTGGCATTCAGTGTTTGAGTTTGCCGAGCATGATCGCGTCGGTGCGGTCCCAGGCGAGCGGGATCGCCGCGCCGACCTTCACCGGATTGGCGAAGAAGGCCGTGTCGCTCAGAATGGCGGTGAAATCCTCTATGCCGGCGCCGCTGACGGAGAGCTTCACGGAGGAGCCGCGATATTCGATATTGGTGACGGAGCCGGTGAAGCCGAGCCCCTTTTCGGATGGTTCGCCGATGCGGACATGGTCGGTGCGCACGGCGATATCGGCAGTGTCTGTAAGGCCCGCGGTCTCTGCGCCGACCGCCAGGAAATCGCCACCGGCGGGGACAGACAGCATTAGTCCATCGCCCTCGCTTTTGATCACCCGGCCGGAGATGACATTATGATCGCCCATGAAGCGGGCGACGAAGGCTGTCGCCGGGCGCTCGAAGACGTCGCGCGGCGGCGCGGCCTGCTCGATGCGTCCGTCATTCATCACGACGATGAGATCGGCGAGCGCCATCGCCTCCTCCTGGCTGTGCGTCACATGGACAAAGGTGATGCCGAGCGAAGTCTGCAGTTTCTTGAGTTCGGCGCGCATGCGGATTTTCAGGAAGGGGTCGAGTGCCGAAAGAGGTTCGTCGAGCAGCAATGCTTCCGGATCGGTGATCAAGGCGCGGGCAAGCGCCACACGCTGCTGCTGGCCGCCCGAAAGCTGGGCTGGCCGACGCGTCGCATAGGCTTCGAGCTGCATCAGCCGCAGCATATCCATAGCCTTGGCGCGCCGTTGGTCCTTGCCCAGGCCTTTCATTTTCAGGCTGAAGGCAACATTGTCGACGAGATCGAGATGCGGAAAGAGCGCGTAGGACTGAAACATCATTGCCGTGCCCCGCTTGGCCGGCGGTAGATCGGTGACCACGCTGTTTCCGAGACGAATGTCACCGGACGAGATGCTTTCATGTCCCGCGATCATACGAAGCGTTGATGTCTTGCCGCAGCCGGAGGGACCAAGGAGACAACAGTAGGTTCCTGCCGGAATCTTCAGGCTGATCGATTCGACGGCAGTCGTCGTGCCATAGATCTTCGAGACAGATACGATGTCGATTTCGGCAGCTTTACTCATCCGGCGCTCCTTTGCGTCGGACAGTGCGATGCATCCGCCGTGCCAAATGGCTAAATCACTATAATTATTCGATTAAGTTCCCAGGGACGGGAGGATTAAAAAGAAGTTGCGTAAAAATAAGGCGATTGTTTCCGATCCTTGGCCAAATCGTATGCAATCTGATCTGTACTTTGAGAACAACGATGCTGGCAATTCATGTCCGGTCGCGCTACAAGGCTGAGGCAGTGGATTAATGTCATGAATATCAGCGAAAACATCACTTTTCCGGAAGCTTCTCAAGAGGACCGTTCGCTGGCGATCCGCGAGGCCTTGCGCAACGCCATTGTCGACCGACGTCTTGCGCCTGGGACCAAGCTGTCGGAGAGCGAAGTGGGAGCGCTGTTTTCCGTCAGCCGCACGGTCGCCCGGGCGGCATTGCAGATGCTTGCTTTTGAAGGACTGGTCAGGATCGAGCGTAACCGAGGCGCCTTCGTGTCCAATCCTTCTCCGGACGAGGCGCGACAGATCTTTGCCTCACGTCGGTTGATTGAGCCGGGAATCATCGCAGCAGCGGTCGAACGCATCACCGCTGCCGACATCGAACAGTTCCGCCGCCAGCTTGAAGAGGAGCAGCGGCATATCAACGAACGAGGACCTTCGGCCCGACGGGCGGAGATCAAGGCGTCGGGGGACTTCCACCTGATGCTCGCTTCGGTGGCAGGTAATGTCATCCTTCAGAAATTCATGGACGAACTGGTCGGCCGCTCGTCGCTGGTGATCGCCCTTTACGGTCGTTCCGGCATATCAAGCTGCGGACACAACGAGCATCTGGCTATTCTCGATGCGTTGGAAAAAGGCGATGCAGCCCAGGCGTCGCAGTTGATGCTGCACCACATCGATCACATCGAAGCCGATCTTGACCTGCAGCTCAAGCAGGGCTTCGCGCTGAAGGACGCCCTCGCACTGACCTGATTTTATTGGCTTTATGGTCTCGGGCAACGGCGAGGTCGCAGCTGTTACAAACCGTTACACGATCGCACCAATTTTCACGGTGTTAGCATCCAGGTGTTACTTGAGAAGGGCCATTTCCTCCGTGGAAAAGAACGGAGATGACGCCAATGTTTCTCAGCAGCTATGCGATTAACCATCAAGTTGCCAAAGCCACACCGTTTGCGGCGGCGGAAAACCTGCACGAGCTTTTCTCGAGTCAGCCAAGGGAGCATCTGGAGGCGAGCCAGGCGGTTTTTTTCGAGGGAGACGATGCAAAGCATATCTTTGAGGTCGTCGAAGGCACTTTGAGACTTTTCCGTATCCTTTCCGACGGCCGGCGGGTTATCACCGGTTTCCTCTACGCCGGCGATATCGTCGGTGTTTCGCTCAGGAATAAGTATCTCTACGGCGCCGAAGCGATCGGCCCAGCATCCGTGCGGCGGATCTCTCGCAAGGCTTTTGAAGAGGCCGTTGCGGATTCCGACGCGTTGCGCCCCGAGGTTTTTTCACGCATCTGCGACGAGATGGCGGCGGTGCAGGATCAACTGGTGCTGCTGTCCAGCAAGACGGCCGAAGAGCGGCTCTGTACTTTCCTGCTCAAACATCTGCAGCGTTCATTGGCAGGGGGTAGCCCTGACGCGGTCATCGAGTTGCCGATGACGCGCCAGGACATGGCAGACCATCTCGGTCTTACGATCGAGACAGTCTCTCGGACGATCACAAAGCTTATCGGCAAGGGGGTGCTGAAAGTTGCGAATCCAGTTGCGCGCCACTTCATCAGGATCGAAAAGCCGGCAAAGCTGGTTCAACTTTCCGGTGACGGCCGGACGAACCCGCTGGCGCTTCGCGTCCTCCCCTGCCACCGGGGCCGTTTGCCTCACTGATCATGGGTTCCGCCATGAGTGGTGAGGAGGGCAAAGTAGCGCCTTTTTTAAATACGGTAGCGCACGTCCTAACGGCCCCATGAGACAGGTGGCGGCCGCCGCGTCAGGCGTAACGAGAAGAGTTTTTCATGCCAACTCATCCGACACCGATGCAACCTGTTGCCTTCAGAACAGTTAACGGTGGAACATTATGGAGGATGAGATGAAAAAAGCATTGATCATTGGTTTCGTAGGTATGGCTCTGGCTTCATGCACGGCCACCGAACGAGGCGCTGGTGTTGGCGCGGCAACTGGCGCGGTCATTGGCGGCGTAGCAACCGGCAACGTGCGCGGGGCGGCAGTTGGTGCGGCGGTAGGCGGAGTATCCGGAGCGTTGATCGGCAGTGTGGCTGAACAACCTGGACGCTGCTACTATCGCGACCGTTACGGGAACCGCTATATCGACCGCTGCTAAGCAGCCTTCATGTCTTAAGGGTTTGCCGGGCGCCGAAACGTCAGCGTTGCGGCGCCATGGCGACTCTTGTTTGCCGTCCTCAGGCAATGGGCGCGTGTCAGGTCTGATCCCGCGAGTCTTCCTCCAGGATCCGCCAGGCTGCCCCATCAAGATCTTCATATTGCCCGCTTTTCAGCGACCACAGAAACGCAGATAGGCCGAGCGCTCCGAGAAAAAGCGCGATCGGAATGAGGAAGATAAGCATGTTCATGCGAGTCGAGCCTTTCCGGTTTGCCTCTCGTGGCGCCCCTTCATCGTGACATGACGGGTTGAATGCCCTGCACGGTTCAGTCGCAATGCGTTGGCGATGACGATGAGCGAAGATGTCGACATGGCAATCGCCGCGATCAAAGGGGTGGCATAGCCAGCTAGAGCGATCGGGACGGCGATGACGTTATAGCCGATAGCGAGTGCGAAATTCTGCCGGATCAATCTTCCCGCCTGCCGAGAGACGTTGATCGCCAGCGGCACGGCTTCGAGGCTTTCGTGCATGAAGACGAAGTCGGCGGCCTGGCGGCCGATGTCCGCCGCAGTCGCCGGTGCGATCGAGACATGCGCAGCAGCCAAGGCCGGAGCATCATTGATGCCATCACCGACCATCAGGACCTTGTGACCTTGTTCGGCAAGAGAAACACAGAATTCCGCTTTTGCTTTGGGAGCCAGTTCGGCGGCCCATCGGGCAATACCGAGCCGGCTTGCGAGGCTACCAACCGAACCTTGGCGATCTCCAGAGAGGATCCCGCTCGAGATCCCTTGAGCCGCAAGCGCTTCAATCGCCACCCGCGAATCCGGGCGCAGTTCATCCTCAAACAGGAAACAGGCCACTTCTCGTCCATCGCATGACAGGACTACCTCAAGCGTTGAAGAAACCGCCGTCGTTTCCGCGCCGTTATCGCCGTCGGCGAACCGCCGGTTGCCGAGCCGATACACGGCGTCGAGAGCGCGACCTTCCAGACCTTGTCCAGGGATTTCCACGACCTCATCGAAAACCGGTACGGACCCCGACGCTATGTCGGAAAGGGCTTTGGAAAGAGGGTGGCGTGAATGGGTAGCAAGGCCGGCCGCGACCGCCAGATGATCCGATTTCACCGATCCGAGATTCACAAGCCGAGGTTTACCGAGAGTGAGGGTGCCGGTCTTGTCGAAAGCGACCGTATCGATCTCGGCGAGCCGTTCCATTGCGGAACCGTCCTTGACCATGATGCCGTTCTTGAACAATCGGCCGGCGGCCACGACCTGAACCACGGGAACGGCCAGTCCGAGCGCGCATGGGCAGGTGATGATGAGCACCGCGATCGCGATCAGCATCGCCTGCTTCCAGTCTCCTCCGAAAAAGCCCCAGCCGAGAAACGCCAGAAGCGCCAGAAGATGGACTGCCGGCGAATAGATCTGGGCGGCGCGATCTGCGATCCGCCGGTAGCAGGCCCGACCGCCCTCCGCGGCTTCCATCAATGCGATGATCTCGGATAGGAATGAATCCCGCGCGGACGCTGTGGCTACGAGAACAAGCGAACCTGTGAGGCTTAGCATTCCCGCCTGGAGTGCGTCGCCGGTCTTGACCGCGCGGGGAGCGCTTTCGCCGTTGACGATGGAGACGTCCATGTCGCTCGTGCCGCTTTCGACGATTCCATCGACGGGTACTCGTTCCCCCATTGCGATTGCTACGCGCTCGCCAGGTGCAATATCCTCGACCGCGCGATAGTCGCGGCTTCCGTCTTCGCTGATGATCATCGCGCCTCTGGGGGAAAGCCTCGAAAGCCCGCTGATGGCGGAGCGGGCACGATCGCGCATGACGTGGTCGAGGGTTCGCCCGATCAGCAGGAAGAACAACAGCGACACAGTGGCATCGAACCACGCGTGTTGCCCGTGATGGATCGTTTCCCACACCGAGACCGCATAGGACAAGGTGATGGCCAGCGCGATCGGCACATCCATATTGGTGCGTCCCCGGCGAAGCGCCCGCCAGGCCGACTGATAGAAGAAACGGCCGCCGTAGATCAGCGCCGGAGCGGCAATCATCGCCGAGATCCAGTGAAACATGTCGCGGGTCGAGGCGTCGGCGCCCGACCATACCGAGACTGAAAGCAGCATGATATTGGCCGCCGCGAAACCCGAAAGAGCGACTGCGCGGATCAACTCACGTTGCAGTTTTTGGCCGCTGTCTTCGCCATCGGAGAATAGGTGAGTATCATAACCGGTGGCGTCGGTGATGGCCTTGACGAGGGAACCAGGGTCGGTGGTTTCGCTCCCAAGTAGTTCCTTCCAGATGATCGATACGCGTTTAGTCGATAGATTGACGCGGGCGCGCTCCACCGCCGGCAAGGCTCTCAGGCTGGTTTCGATCGCCGTGATGCAGGTACCGCAATGGACCTGAGGCACGCTGAGCTCGGTTTGCCGCAGCCCGGGACCCACGATCCGGCTCGACAGGATCAATTCTTCCGAAGAGGGCAACTGGCGCGTGATCGTACCTTCGGTGCCCGGCGCACAGCAACTCATTGCTGCCCTCCCAGGATCGAAATACGTTGTGCTTCATGCAGGATACGTTTGCCGTTTCTCGCGGCGCTCGCGTCGACGATCCACTGGCCGGGCAGCAATTGGTGGCTCGTGGTGAAGACGCCCTTTGCCACCGGCGTGAGACGAAGTTCGAAATCCTGATGTTCGCCAACGGGTCGCTTGAACTTGAGCGTGAGTTCACTGGCCTCGACTGGACCCTCTGCGGGATGGGAAATCTCGTAGCGGATGGCGCTGCCGTTGATGAGAAGCTTGCCTGTGACGCCGCTCGCCGTCAAAATGCGCGCCTCGGCAGCCTTTCCGTTGAACTGCTGGCTCGCAATATAGGTATTCTGCGCGACCAGGCCGCTCCAGCTGCGCGTTGCATTATAGGCCATATAGAAGTTGACCGAGATGATTGTGCCGAAGAAGAGCACCATGACAGCCAGCATATGCCACCCGGTGAAGACGAAGGTTTTTGCTCGGGAAGCGTTCATTTCTTGGCTCCGGGAGTGTTGAAGACTGCGGCATAGCTGTCTTGTTCGTGGCTGGACCGATCTTCGGCAATGAAGCGGAAGTCGCTGGTTTGCGCAGATATGGCCTCTTTGGGGAGGGTAACGAACACCCTCAATGCCAGCGTCTTGTCGGGCTCGACATTGACGGCGAAAAGGCGCCCGGGAACATCGGTGACCCCGGTGATCTTCATGGTCGCTTCCGGCAGCCCCTCCATCGAGACCATGATGGTGCGCGGTTCCGGGATCATGTTGAGCAGGCGGATCGTGTACCCGTTACGGATCGAGCCATCCGACTCCAGAACGAATTGCGGGTTGCGGTCATGCAGGACGTTGACCTCCAACCGGTCACGGGAAAGTAGGGCAAAGATCAGGCCGAGGCCCACGGCCGACCAGACGCCGAAATAGAGCAAGGTGCGGGGACGGAAGATAACTCTCCAGTTGAAGTGGCGTACCTGGTCGATGAAAGTGCCGTCGACGTTGCGGATACGTGATGGCTCGATGACCGTGGTGCCGCCATTTGTGGCCAGAGCCATGTTGCTTTCATACTCTTCCAGTGTGGCATAGGCGATCAGACCGCGCGGCTTGCCGATCTTGTCCATGACGCCGTCGCATGCGTCGATACAGAGCGCGCAGGTGATACAGGCAAGCTGCTGTCCGTCGCGGATGTCGATCCCCATGGGACAGACCGCGACGCAGGCATTGCAATCGACGCAGTCGCCGATGGCCTGTCCGGCGGCAGCGGCTTTTTTGGCGTGCCGGCTGCGGGGCTCTCCGCGCCAGTCATTGTAGGTGACGACGAGTGAACTTTCGTCCAGCATCGCCCCTTGGATGCGTGGCCATGGGCACATGTAGATGCAGACCTGCTCGCGCATCAGTCCGCCAAGCACATAGGTGGTGGCTGTCAGGACTGCGACGGTCCAATAGGCGATGGCGGCGGCCTGGCCGGTCACGAAGTCGAAGGCGAGCGATGGAGCGTCGGCAAAATAGAATATCCAGGCTCCGCCTGTGGCCACTGCGATTGCAATCCACGTCGTATGTTTCGTTAGTCGTTTCGAGAGCTTATTGAAGCTCCAGGGCGCCGCGTCCAATTTCATGCGGGCATTGCGGTCACCCTCGATGAAACCTTCGACAGCCAGGAAAAGATCAACCCAGACCGTCTGCGGACAGGCATAACCGCACCACGCCCTGCCGACAGCCGAAGTCAGCAGAAAAAGCCCGAAGCCCGCCATTACCAACAGGCCGGCAACGAAGAAGAACTCCTGCGGCCAAATCTCGATGAAGAAGAAATAGAAGCGCCGATTGGCGAGATCGATGAGAACCGCTTGATCAGGAGCAAAGGGACCACGATCCCAGCGAATCCAGGGCGTCAGATAGTAGATGCCGAGGGTTATCAGCATGACGATCCACTTGAAGCGACGAAACCGCCCTTCGGCCTTCTTCGGAAAGATCTTCTTGCGCTTCTCGTATAGTGGCTGGCGGGATGCGCCGGGCGGATGCACGGGCTGCGCATCGATCCGTTCAACCGTCTGATCATTCGAGCCGAGAGCGGGGGAAGTGTAGAGATTCATGGGACTGGTCCTTTGTCCCATCTTGTTTCGCACCGGCGGGCGTCCGCTACATTGACTTACGTCAAGAGTGTTCGGCCGCCTGATGCGACAAACGGCCGCCTGCTTTAGGCCTCAGGCGGCCGCGTATTCGGGGCTCATGGTTCGTCACCAAGGTGGCGGTGGCTTTTCCTATTCGCCGCCGCCCAGTGAGTGAACATAGACGGCGAGCTGTTTGACGGTTGCGTCGCCAAGGCGGGTCGCCCAAGCCGGCATCACGCCATGCCGAGGCGACTGGATCTGCTTGGCGATTTCCGCTTCGTCTCGCACCTTGAGCCAGATGGCGTCACCGAGATTGGGCGCACCCATATCGCGATTGCCTTCGGCCTTTTCGCCGTGGCAGGAGATACAGTTGTCGGCAAAGAGCTGCTTGCCGGCTTCGACAAGCGAGGGGTCGCGTGGTGTGCCAGTCAGGCTCACCACATAAGAGGAGACCTCACGAACTTCCTCGGGCTTCAGCATGTCGGCAAATGCGGGCATTTCAGAAACACGGGTATCCGGGTCGACGCTGTCCCGGATACCATGAGCGATCGACTGATAGATGGCATTGACGTCGCCGCCCCAGAGCCATTCGTCGTCGTTGAGGTTCGGATAGCCTTGCCCGCCGGCAGCACCGGTGCCGTGGCAGGGCGTGCAGTTGACGCGGAATGCGGCGGCTCCGCCCGCGGTGGCGAACTGGCTGAGTTGCTGGTCGGCGAGGATCTCGTCAAGCGACGTGTTCGCGATCTTTTCGACGATGCCGCCTGTGGCGGTCCTTGCGCCTTCGACATCGGCGGCCAGATCGGCGCGGCTGGAATATCCCAGGGCACCTCTCGTCGCATCGCTGACGAGCGGCCACGCCGGATAGAGGATGGTGTAGCCAAGTGCCCAGAGGATGGTCGCGTAGAAGGTCCACACCCACCAGCGAGGCATTGGGTTGTTCAGCTCGCGGATGCCGTCCCATTCATGGCCGGTGGTTTCGACGCCGCTGATCTCATCGATATGCTTGTCCGCCATCTCTTAGTCCTCCTTCAGAGGGATTTGCGCGGCTTCTTTGGCTTGGGCCTCGGCGCCCGGGCGCAGGGTGAATAGAACGACGCCGAGGAAGAACAGGGCCATTCCCATAAGTCCCCAGCTGTCTGCGAATTGACGGAGCGCGGTATAGGCTTCCATTTCCTTCTCCTCAGCGATAGCCGGCGGCGTCGTCATAGGTCGAGAAATCGACCAGCGTGCCGAGCATCTGCAGATAGGCGATGAGCGCGTCCATTTCGGTAAGGTTCTGCGTATCGCCATCGAAATCGCCGATCTTGGCCTTCGGGTAGCGTTCGAGAAGACCTGACGTATCGGCGTTCGGATCGGCCTGGGCCGCAAGGTCCGCCTTTGCGCTGGCGACCATTTCGTCGGAATATGGCACTCCGACTGCGCGGTTGGCCTTGAGCTCCATGCTGACATCGGTAACCTTGAGCGGCGTCTCCTTCAGGAAGGCGTAGCTCGGCATGACCGATTCCGGCACCACGTCGCGCGGTTCGATCAGGTGCTGAACATGCCATTCGTTCGAATAACGGTCGCCCACCCGGGCGAGGTCGGGGCCTGTTCTTTTCGAGCCCCATTGGAAGGAGTGGTCATACATGGATTCCGCCGCCAGGCTGTAATGGCCATAGCGCTCTACCTCGTCCCGGAAAGGCCGGATCATCTGGCTGTGGCAGACGTAGCAGCCTTCGCGGATGTAGATGCTGCGGCCGACGAGCTCGAGCGGCGAATAAGGCCGCATGCCCTCCACTTTCTCGATCGTGTTCTCAAGATAGAAGAGCGGCGCGATTTCGACGATCCCGCCGATGGAGACCACGACCAGCGAACCGACCAGCAGCAGCGTGGCGTTGCGTTCAACGAAGTGATGTTTGTCTAGAAGACCCATGGGTCAGTTCCTTTATTCAGCCGGCTGCAGGGCGGGTGCGGCGCCTGGCACCGTTTCCCGTCGCTCGTAGCCGAGGATTGTCATGGTGACGTTGAATGCCATGAGGAGTGCCCCGGTGAGGAACATGGCGCCGCCGACTGCACGAAGAACGTAGTAGGGGAGCATGGCGGCTACCGATTCCGCGAAGGAATAGACGAGGAAGCCCTGATCGTCGTATTCGCGCCACATCAGGCCCTGTTGCACCCCTGCAACCCACATGACGGCGGCGTAGACGACGATGCCGAGCGTGGCGAGCCAGAAATGCCAGTTGACCAGCTGCAGGCTGTAGAGCCGCCGGCGGTTCCACAGCTTCGGCGTGAGGTAGTAGATGGCGCCGAAGGTGATCATACCGTTCCAGCCGAGAGCGCCGGAATGCACGTGGCCGATCGTCCAGTCGGTATAGTGGCTGAGCGAATTGACGGCCTTGACCGACATCATCGGGCCTTCGAATGTCGCCATTCCGTAAAATGCGATGGCCATGACCATCATGCGGACGATGGGGTCGGTGCGGATCTTGTCCCAGGCGCCTGACAGCGTCATTAGGCCGTTGATCATGCCACCCCAGGACGGCATCCAGAGCATGATGGAAAAGACCATTCCAAGCGTCTGGGCCCAATCGGGAAGCGCCGTATAATGCAGGTGATGCGGGCCGGCCCAGATATACATGAAGATCAGGGCCCAGAAGTGGATGATCGACAGGCGATAGGAATAAACCGGGCGATTAACCTGCTTGGGTACGAAATAATACATCATGCCGAGGAAGCCGGCAGTCAGGAAGAAGCCGACGGCATTGTGGCCGTACCACCATTGGGTCAAGGCGTCCTGAACGCCCGCGAAGGCGGAATAGCTTTTGACGCCGAGGAAGGAGACCGGCACGGCGAGGTTGTTGACCACATGCAGCATCGCGATCGTTACGATGAAGCCGAGATAGAACCAGTTTGCCACATAGATATGCGGCTCCTTGCGCTTCAGGATCGTGCCGAGGAAGACCAGAAGATAGGCGACCCAGACGACGGTGAGCCAAACGTCCACATACCATTCCGGTTCGGCATATTCACGGCTTTGGGTAATGCCGAGCAGATAGCCGGTTGCCGCCATCACGATGAAGAGCTGGTAGCCCCAGAAGACGAACCAGGCGAGGTTGCCGCCGAAAAGCCGCGCCCGACAGGTGCGCTGCACGACATAAAAGGAGGTGGCGATCAGCGCGTTGCCGCCGAAGGCGAAGATGACAGCTGAGGTGTGGAGCGGACGGACGCGGCCGAAGTTGAACCAAGGCTCGATATTTAAGTCCGGAAAAGCGAGCTGCAACGCGACGACGACGCCGACGAGGAAGCCAACCACGCCCCAGAAGACGGTCGCGATCACGCCGTATTTGATGACCTCGTCCGAATACTCGGACTCAGCCCGGCTTTTCGAGGCTTGCCCTGCTGACGCAAAGGAGATCTTGCGGAGCATGACGACTGTGCTGACGAGCAGCACGAAAAACAGGACCCACATATGGGCAGCGAACAGGCTATCGTAGGCGTAGGCAGCTCCAAGCAGAGCTAGGAAAGTGCCGACCGCCAACAAGATTGTTTCGGAGACGTAATTCATGGTCTTGAGCCTCGCAACGCGAATGCGCGGTGCTGGTTGAGAGATTGCTGACCATCATCTGCTGACACACGGCTTGAAGAGACGCTTTGATTTGCGTCAACACGGAGCGGAGGCCAGTCTCAAGCGACATGCTCTCAATGTCGCAGTGCGATTGCGACGCACATTGCGCGGAGGTTCTGTGTTATTTGCCCCAACCAGGATCTTGTCGATCGTGGTTGGGAAATGCGGAATACGCTTTCCTACGGGACTGGTCTTACCTGAGGTTGGGGACTCGCGCCGCGAAATTGACGCTCACGACGCGTGAGCGCTACACCCCCTTGTTTGTGCTTGAACGGAAGTGTCAGGCCACTTCGTAGACCTCGGCTGCCGGCAATGCGAGCAGCCGATCTGCCATTTCCTGTTTCAGCCAGACGAGGCGTTCTTCCTCTGCGGGCGTGCGGTCCGGTTTGCGGCTGACGCTGATGAATTCTTCGCGGACGTGCCCCTCTTTCAGCTGGACCGTCACCGTCTTGCCCCGATAGGTGAGTTCGAAGACGTAGCGGGCAAGGATTTCCCCGCGTTCCGGCTTTTCCATACCGTGATCGACAGTATAACGGCCTTCGGTCAGCCCGCGTGTCACCATTTCGAACGCATCGCGGCCGCCGGGACCGCGAAAGGCAGTGCGGATGCTGATTTCTCGCCGTTCGGGCGGGTTATCGGCGCTGAGCAGCGGGAGCGCCAGCTGCATCACCTTGAACGCATGCGCCACACCACCCGGATATCCGAAGCCATGGTAATGCATGAGTTCGGCATAGGTGTAGGAAAGCAGCTTGCCGTCTTCGAGAACGTCGATTGCGTTGGTCATCGTACTTGTGCTCCGTCCAGCTCTTCGCGCATCCAGGGTAGGAAACCGTCCAGGAAGCGTGTTGTCGCCGGCATGAAATGAGACCCATGGTGAAAGCACGGATCGAGACTGGTGATGATCATGCGGCCCGAGGTAGTAACCTCGTCCACATAAAGAATGGGTTTCCCTTCGCCATTGACCGCCAGCACCTCGGCTCCAGCAGGTGGATCGAACCAGCCGTGCAGGTGCCAGGTGAGATCGTTTTGTCCCAGGCGACGGAAGAGCGGGTGATCGGGTGAGGCGATACGAACGCCGAAATCGGCGTCTGGCGTCAACCACCACCACCAATTCGTTAGTTGTGGCGTGAAGGTAATGCCCGGGAGGAAGATCTCCCAGGAAGTTTCGCCGGTTGCAACGATCGTACCGCCCTGGTCGAGATAGGCGCGGAGCTGTTGAGCGTGCGGCGCCAGCCGGTCGGCCGGCGTTCGGCATGGAATGAAGACGACCGCATGTTCGGAAAGCTCCACCGAAGCGAGATCCTCCGGTCGCACAAGTACATCGAAGTGATGGGCGTAACGCGGCGATTCGAGCGTTTCGATATGGTAATAGGCGCCGGGGTGGATGGCGAGAATGCTCATCAGTTCAGTTCTCCCGAAAGCCAGGCAGCGGCTCGACGGGCGAGCAATTTTTTCACCTCGGGGTCGTCGCCGCAGCCCCAAAATTCATTGCCGGCATGACAGAGAAGCTCACCGCCCTCAGGCCTTGCCCAGATCCAGTCGACCGGGATTTGAGTTGGCCCGAGCGCATTGATGACAATCGCGCCCGCCGGCGGCGGATTGTGGCCGCGACCGTAAAAGCCCGCGACGCCTCTGTTCGTCTCCAGCTTTTTTTGGTCGATGCCGGCAAAAATTGGATGTTCGAAAAGCCGCGTCTGATCAAAATCCGCCCGCTTGGGATTGGGGATCGGCTGGTAGACGCCAAGTTCCGGCAGGATCGGGCGTAGGATATGGCCGTGATAGATCCATCGACCACCGCGATCGAGGAAGGCGGTTATGGCGGATGCAAAGCGCTGCAGCCCGATCTGGTCGAGGTGGGTGGTGGTGATCAATCCACGCGCGGCGGCAAAATGCTCGTCGGTGAGCTCCTTCTCGCGCACCACTTTCATGAGGCCGGAGGCGATGATATCCGCGAAGAGCGGGGCGGTGTCAGCAAACGGCTCCTGGTAATGCGATTGTATCATCAGGATGCTCATGCGGCGCGGATTCCTGCGAACGCGGGCAGCACCGCATGATGGGTACAGCCGTCAGGACCTGCAAGTTCCACGACCCGCATCGGGACGCCATAGAGGCGGTCCAGGTTCTGCGGTGTGATCATCTCGCTGACGGGACCATGCAGCGGCTGACCATCGGGCATCATCAACAGCGCTTCGTCCGCTGCGGTCAATGCGTGGTTCGGATCGTGGGTGGTGAAAACGATCGCCTTGTTGCGCGGTTCGCGCAGAATGTTGAGCAGTCGCAAGAGCCGCTCCTGATTGTGAAGGTCGAGAGCTGCGGCCGGTTCATCCAGAACGAGTACCTGCGAACCGGTGGCAATGGCCCTTGCGAGAAGCACGAGCTGCCGCTCGCCGCCCGAGAGCCGGTCGAAAAAATGATTGGCGAAGCGCGCTGCCCCTGTGCGCTCCAGGGCGGAACGGGCGATTTCGAAATCACTTGCGCGCGGTTGGCCGAACAGGCCGAGATGAGCGGCGCGACCCATGACCGCGATGTCCAATGCGCGATGTCGCTGCTGATTGCTCGCCCCGGTTTGCGGCACGTAACCGACGATTTCGGGGGCTACGCGTCGCCCGGCGTCCAACCGTTGAAAACCGAGCATGGCTTTGAGCGTGGTTGTCTTGCCGCGGCCGTTGGGTCCCAGGATCGCCAGCGTGCGACCGACACGGACGGAGAAACTCAGGTCGTCGATGATGGTGCGCGATCCGAAGCGCACGGTGGCGTCGTCAAGACCGATCATGCAGCACTTCTTTCGCGATAGTGATTGCGCAAAAGCACGGCGAAGATCGGTGCTCCGACCAGCGCGGTGATGACGCCGAGGGGGATTTCGGCGGCTGTCGCGGTACGGGCCAATGTGTCGATGATCACCATGAAGCCCGCGCCGAGCACGACGGATGCAGGCAGCAGCGCACGGTGATCGTGCCCCACAAGCAGGCGGGCGGCGTGCGGGATGACGATGCCGACCCAGCCGATGATGCCAGACACGGCAACCTGACTGCCGACAATGATGGCGATCATTCCAAAAACGAGCCACCGCTCACGAGTGGTGTTGGCGCCGAGGCTTCGCGCTTCCGCCTCATCGAGTGAGAGGATGTTCAAGCGGAAGCGCAGCATCCAGAGTATCAGGCTGCCGAAAATGAGGCCGGGCGCAGCTATCAATGTGCGTTGCCAGGTGGAGGTGGCAAACGAGCCCATAAGCCAATAGACGATTGCCGGCAGCGAGGTATTGGGGTCGGCGATGAACTGCAGAAGCGAGACTACCGCGGAAAACATCGAACTTATCACCAGTCCGGAGAGAATGACGGTGACTGTCTCCGTGCGGCCGTTGATGCGTGACAGCAGGCCG
This sequence comes from Neorhizobium alkalisoli, assembly GCF_002968635.1. GTDB lineage: Bacteria > Pseudomonadota > Alphaproteobacteria > Rhizobiales > Rhizobiaceae > Neorhizobium > Neorhizobium alkalisoli. The sequence goes on from NZ_PVBN01000003.1 coordinate 123,122, forward strand.
ACAAGAATGAGTGCCGTCAGGCCAAAGACGAACACCATGGCGATCAGCGGCAGCCCCCAAATCCCCAGCATGATCCCGAGAGCACCGCCGAAGGCTGCACCTTGAGATATGCCAAGGATATCGGGCGAAACGAGCGGGTTGCGGAAAACGCCCTGGAGTGCCGCGCCGGAAACAGCCAGTCCGGCGCCGGCGAGTGCTGCCAGGACGACACGCGGGGCACGCACGAGCAGCACGATGCGCTCATCGATATTCGTGAGTTCGCGAGCTGGGTCGGTTATTCCAATCCAGACAAGCTCCAGCGCGCGCCCTGCAGGAACCGAGAAGCGGCCGACACAGAGGCTAACGATGAACGCGGTTATGAATAGTAGCAGCAGCAGGCCGAACACCAGCGTCTGGCGGGCCAGCGCGATTCGAACACTTCTTGCATCCTGCTCCTGCACAACGACCGCCATGGCTATTTCGCCCTGAACTGGTCGTAGTACGTTGCGTCGCCCTGTTCCTTGACCCAAAGGATGCCGTCGATATCCGCCTCCGTGAGTTCGTAATTGTAGAGCGTCTTATATGCAGCCTTCATTTCGGCGCGTACGTCGTAGTTGAAGACGCCGGGCTGGATGAGGTTAGCCGTCCACATCCAGGAAAGCGGGGATTCCTGGTTCGGCGGATCCCACCGATAGCCGCCCAACGGCATCTTGTAGACGCGCTTGTTCTTGGCAGCTTTGGTGAGGGAGAGAACCGGATCGCTATAGACCCAGTCCACATTCAGCTTGGCTTCGAAGGCGTTGAGGAAGATCACCTCTGGATCCCATTGGGCGATTTGTTCCTTGTTGACGGAAACGGTGCCGTTCAGTTCGGCCGAGGCATTTTTGCCGCCGACAAGCTCTATGTACCAGGCATTGTAGCTACCCTTCGTACCTGACGCGCTGATATCGGAAAGCGCCCGGCCGAGATAGAGAACGCTCGGGCGCTTGTCTTCGGGGATCGAGGCGGCCTTTGCCTCGATATCCTTTTGAACGCGGTCGCGCCATTCCACCAGTTGCGTGATACGTTCCGGCTTGCCCAGTGCCTTCGAGGCCATGGCCATATAGTCGCGGGTCAGTTCTTCGGTCCCGTAGAGGATAAGCATGGCCGTCAGGCCGGCGTTGGTGATGGGAGCGACGATATCGTTGCCTCGTCCGCCCCATTGGATGACGAGGTCCGGACTGGTTGCCGTCAATGCCTCGACATTCGGCACGAAATTCGGCGCGGTCACGTCAGAAGGAATGTCCTTTGCCTCGGGAAAAATCTTGCCGAGAATGCCCTCCACCACGGCGCTCTTGGCTGTCGGGTTCATGCCCACGAGTTTTTTGGTCGAACCATCGAGCGCAATGACCGTCGATGCCATCGGAATGACGATCGAGACAATTCGTTCGGCTGCTTTCGCAAGGCGAACCTCGCGGTTCTCCTGGTCTTTGAAGACGATTTCTTCAGCGCCGGCACCCTGTGCGGCGAAACTTGAAAGAACGCCCATCAGAAATAAGCGCGAACCCAGACGATGAAACAAACCCATGACGTGCCCCGATAATCTTGACTATTGGAGGCATTCCTAGTTGGCGGACTTTAACTTGTCTATATCCGTCAAGTTTTATTTTAAATCACTGTTTCGCGTTGCATTCGCCGAAGACAGAATGGAGACAGATCCTCCTCACGTGGGTCGATGCGGCGACCGACGCGGGTATTTCCTTCTCATTGATCTCCCGAGCCGTCCAAATATCATATTATGATTATGGCATCTTATAATATCTCTCAGCAGGCCTTACCCCCGGCGCATCATGGCGCGATATCGCAGCTGGCTTCCGCGTAGATGGGTGCGCATGGTTTCCCGCGCCGCCGAATCGTTCCCGTCGGCGATGGCTTGGGCGATGTGGGCATGTTCGCTCTGGATCTGAGATAGATATTCCGGAGACATTTCGGCATCGTTCTCCTGGAGAAGCGAGCGCGGGATCATCTGCTGGCCGATCGATTCCAGGAGGTCGCGAAAGCGGGGGTTGTTGGTCGAAACGGCAATGGCCATGTGGAAGGCGCGGTCGCTCTCGACGGTCGGGGAGCCGGCTGCTATCTGCCGCTTCATAATATCCAGACATTCGAAAATGTGCTCTTGCTGTGCCGGGGAAGATCGGCTTGCAGCCAGACCCGCCGCTTCTATTTCGATTGCCGCGCGCACTTCAAGCATCTCGATGATGGACGAGACGCGGTGGATGTCGAGGCCGCGAAATGCCTTTTGCGGGCCGGCGTCGGGGGCAAGAACGAAGACGCCGACACCGTGGCGAACCTCAACGAGCCCATCGGCGCGAAGCGATGCAATGGCTTCCCGGATGACGGTTCTGCTGACCTGGTATTGGCCTGTTAGACCGCTTTCACTAGCGAGCTTATCTCCCGGTTTCAGCTCTCCTGTAGCGATCGCATTGCGCAGCCGCTGTCCAATGGCTTCGACCAGATTGCGCCCCTTGCGATCGGGAGGCTGCAAAGTGGTGTTATCTGTTCGCTTCAAGTTAGGTGGCTCCCGAGCATGCATGTCTTCTCCCACGATAGTCGGGTGAACCCGGCACCTTTTGTCAAGCGCCGCGAAGAAATCCGTTGACGACCATCGATGCCCTTATAGTATAACATAAGGCATGAGATATGATAACATGAGGGATCGCGGCATCGCCGCTGATCCCAGCGGGAGGGGCGGATGCTCAAGAAACTTCTTTTAACTGGCGCAGCCGGCGGCGTTGGTCGGGCAATACGCCCGATGCTGGGAGAACTTGCCGAGCGCGTGATAATTTCCGACATCAGCGAGATAAGCGATGTCGGCGCCAGAGAGACCTTCGTGCGTTGCGACCTTGCCGACGCGGGGCAGGTGGCGGACATGCTGGATGATGTCGATGGGGTTATCCATCTGGGCGGCGTGTCGGTCGAACGGAAGTTCGATCTGATCCTCCAAGGAAACATCGTCGGCCTTTATAACCTCTACGAGGCCGCCCGTCACAATGGCAAGCCGCGCATCGTATTTGCAAGTTCGAACCACGTCATCGGTTATTACCGCCGTGATGAACGGCTGGACAACACCGTCGTCCCCAGGCCGGATTCCCTTTACGGGGCATCAAAGGTATTTGGAGAGGCGATCGCAAGCCTCTACTTCGACAAGTTCGGCCAGGAGACGCTGTCGGTGCGTATCGGCTCTTGCTTCGAAAAGCCGATGAACACCCGAATGCTCGCGACCTGGCTCAGCTACAGGGATTTCCTGTCACTTTGCGGACGCGCTTTCGACACTCCCCGGCTCGGTCACACGGTAGTTTATGGTGCGTCGGCCAATGACGAGCAATGGTGGGACAATGGCAATGCCGCTTTCCTCGGCTGGAAGCCACAGGACAGCTCGGCAAAGTGGCGAGTGGAAGTGGAAGCGGCGGCGGGCAAGGAAGATCCGGCAAATTCCGCGGTGATCTATCAAGGCGGACCGTTTACGTCCGCGGGTCATCCGGACGATGAATGAGGGCTTCCGGCGGGTTGCCGTTTGACGTGACTCGCAAGCGAAGCGTTTTCTTCCGCGCGCCGCAGATGAACTGCGCGAATGCCAGTGCGGGTGGTTTCAGACCACCCGCTGTCATGAAGACAGAGCCGCTTGCGCCATCGGCAGACGCCGCCTGACCGCCAACCTCGCGGCTAGATTTTCACGGCCGACCCTTGTTTGGCGGCGCGAAGCGCTGCGTCTGCGAGCTGCAGCGCAATCAGCCCATCTTCGGCCGATGGAGAAGGGGCAGTTCCGCTTTCGAGGCTGTCGATGAAGGCGGAGATTTCCGCTGCATAGGCGGCGGTGTAGCGGGTCATGAAGAAGTCGTGCAGCGGAGGGCGCGTGTAGCCGTCCTTGTTGGCGACTTCTATCGATACCGGCCGCTGATTTTCCGCCGAGACCGAGCCCAGCGAACCGTGGACTTCAATACGCTGGTCGTAACCGTAGCTGGCGCGCCGGGAATTGGAAATAACGCATTGGCGCCCGCTCGCCGTCGTCAGGATGAGGCTTGCGCTGTCATAGTCGCCAAGTTCGCCGATCTTCGGATCGACGAGAACCGCACCGGCAGCCATGACGGAAACGATCTCCTCGCCGAGCAGGAAACGCGCCATATCGAAATCGTGGATGGTCATGTCGCGGAAGATGCCGCCTGAAACCTTGATGTATTCCGACGGCGGCGGGCCTGGGTCACGGCTGGTGATCGTCACCATTTCGACCTTGCCGATACGGCCCTCATCGATCGCCTGACGCACCGCCAGAAAATGTGGGTCGAACCGTCGGTTGAAGCCGAGCATCACCCTCGCGCCGCTGTTGCGAACGGTCTCGAGGCAGGATCTGGCGCGATCGACGTCGAGGTCGATCGGCTTTTCGCAGAAAATCGCTTTGCCGGCCTTTGCGAAGCGCTCGATGAGATCTGCATGGGTATTGGTCGGCGTGCAGATGATGACGGCATCGATGTCCCGGTCGGCCTCGATTTCCTCAATGCTGCTGACCCTGCAACCGGCACTGTCGGCGATTGCCTGGGCGGCTTCAGCCACCGCATCGACCACTGCGACGAGTTTGGCGCGCTTGTCCTCGGCGATTGCCCGAGCATGTACCTTTCCGATGCGTCCTGCACCCAGAAGCGCTAGCTTGGTGACCATGGTCGTCCTCCCACAAAATCGGTCGAGCATGTTGCTCGTCTACGATTTCAGTTCCACTGATGCTGGAGGAAAAAGTGGATCTGGTATCGCGACGACACATTCTCGATTTGGAATATATTTTCTATTCTGCTAGATGGTGATCTTCCCTATGTCAAGCGCGTGATTGGAGAGGCAGGAGTATGAGTGAAGGGGGCGGGCCAACCACCATCAAGGCCTTCGAGGAGCGGCTGCTGGAAGTAGCGGAGCGCCTCCCGAAGCGCCTGCGGCAATGCGCCGAGTATGTGGCGGCGAACAAGGACCGGATCGCTGTTTCGACGGTCGCCGAGATGGCGGAGGGAGCCGGAGTACAGCCGTCCGCATTCATGCGATTCTGTCAGATCATGGGATTTTCCGGTTTTTCGGAAATGCAGAAGCTGTTTCGTGAATCCTTCGTCGGCGGCTGGCCGGATTACACGACCCGACTTCAACACCTGCGGGAAAAGGCGGAGGGTAGCCCTTCGGCCTTGCTGGCGGAATTCGTCGAGGCGGGGCGCACGTCGCTTGAGAATCTCTTCAAGACGATCGAGCCCCAGAGTCTCGAGCAGGCGGTACAGGTGCTGGCGGACGCACAGATGATTCACATCATCGGACTGCGGCGCTCCTTTCCGGTGGCCAGCTACATGGCCTATGCCTTCGAGAAGATGGACGTACCGGCCATGCTCCATAGCACCGTCGGGCGGCTCGACAACCGCAATGCCATTCGTTCCGGCGATGTGCTGCTTGCCATCACTTTTTCCCCCTATTCGGCGGAAACGATCGAACTCGTGGAAGCAGCGCAGGCGCGGGGCATCCAGGTCGTCGCTTTGACGGATACGATCGTCAGTCCGCTTCGGAAGTATGAAGCCATCACCCTGTCGGTTTCGGAGGTGGATTTTGGCGCCTTCCGTTCGCTTTCGGCGACGCTCTGTCTTGCCATCGCGTTGTCCGTGGCGGTAGGCACGCGGCGCTCTCTCTGAATATTCATGTTGAAATATAAAAAAATAGAATTTATAGTCTACGCATAAGATGGAAGAATGGCGCAAAGGCAGGTGCGCCATTCGAGATGGCTCGCGGAGCCTAAGAGCTTCGCCGCGGCAGGGAGGAAAATTTGACGTCACTCGATCTCATCACGATCGGCAGGTCGTCCGTCGACCTCTACGGCGCTCAAGTCGGGGGCCGTCTGGAGGATATGGGCTCTTTCAGTAAGTATATCGGCGGCTCGCCCACCAACATAGCCGCGGGCGCGGCGCGACTTGGCCTGAAAAGCGCGTTGATTACCCGCGTCGGCGCCGAACATATGGGCCGGTTTATCAGAGAGCAACTGTTGCGCGAAGGCGTCGATGTGCGCGGTGTGAAGACCGATCCGGAGCGCCTGACCGCGCTGGTCCTGCTCGGCATTCGCGATCAAAATCAGTTCCCGTTGATCTTCTATCGCGAGAACTGCGCCGATATGGCCCTTTGCGAGGATGATATCGACCCGGCACTGATCGTTGACGCCCGCTGCGTCTGCGCGACTGGCACGCATCTGTCGCATCCGCGTACCGAAGCTGCTGTGCTGAAGGCGCTGACCCTTGCACGGAAAAACGGTGCTCAAACAGCACTGGATATTGATTATCGTCCCAATCTCTGGGGCCTGGCGGGTCATGAGGCGGGAGAAAGCCGTTTCATCGAGTCGGAGAAAGTGACCGCAAAGCTGCAGTCCACATTGCACTTGTTCGATCTCATCGTCGGTACCGAAGAGGAATTCCATATCGCGGGCGGCTCCACCGATACGCTAGAAGCGCTGAGGGCGGTGCGCAAGGTTTCCGACGCGGCATTGGTGTGCAAGCGTGGGCCGATGGGCGCGGTGGTGTTCGAGGCCGATATCCCCGACAGCCTGGAAAAGGGTCAGACCGGGGAAGGATTTCCCATCGAGGTCTTCAACGTGCTCGGCGCCGGCGACGGATTTATGGCTGGCCTGCTGAAGGGCTGGCTCACGGGCGAGGATTGGCCGACGGCGCTGAAATATGCAAACGCCTGCGGCGCCTTTGCCGTGTCGCGGCATGGCTGCACGCCGGCCTATCCCAGCTGGGAAGAGCTGCAATATTTCTTCAGGACCGGAATTCGTGACAAGGCGCTGCGCAAGGATGCGGCGCTGGAACAGGTGCATTGGTCCACCAATCGCAAGGGTGACTGGTCGACCATGCGAGTTTTCGCCTTCGATCATCGCATGCAGCTCGAGGCAATGGCCGAGGAAGCGGGCGTGCCGGCCGATAGGATTGGTGCTTTCAAGCTGCTTTGCCTGGACGCCGCAAGGCGGGTGGCTGGCGATGATCCGGGCTACGGCCTTCTTTGCGACGGTCGTCTTGGCCGCGATGCGCTCTATGCTGCCGCTGGAACAGGCCTGTGGATCGGTCGCCCCGCGGAGTGGCCTGGTTCACGCCCGCTGACGCTTGAGCCGGAACTCGGCCTTGATTGCGGCGGGCTTGGGGAATGGCCCCTCGAACACGTGGTCAAGGTTCTCTGTTTCTACCATCCGGACGACACAGCCGAGCTGCGGGCCGAACAGGAAGCGACGGTGAAGCGCCTGTTCGAGGCAGCACGGCGCAACCGGTTGGAAATGCTCTTGGAGGTCATTCCTTCCAAGGTCGGTTCGGCCAATGACGAGACTGTCGGGAAGATCATCGATCGCTTTTATGAGATCGGTGTCTATCCTGACTGGTGGAAACTCGAGCCGATGAAGAGCGAAACGTCCTGGGCCAACGCTTGCGCGGCGGTGCAGCGAAACGATCCTTATACGCGCGGGATCGTCGTCTTGGGTCTCGACGCTCCGCAGGCGGAGCTGCAAGAGAGTTTCCGTCTTGCTGCGCGCTTCGACCTGGTTAAGGGTTTTGCCGTCGGCAGGACGATTTTCGGGGAGGCGGCGCGAAATTGGCTCGCGGGCCGTATTTCGGACGAGCAAGCCGTGGAGGATATGGCAGGGCGCTATCGCAGCCTCTGCCGGATCTGGGATGAGGCACGCGCAAAAACGGGAGAGGCGGCGTGAACACAGTGCGTTTGACGGCGGCCCAGGCGTTGGTGCGCTATCTGGCTAACCAGCTGAACGAGGATGGCGAGACCTATATCGCAGGAGTATGGGCGATCTTTGGCCATGGCAATGTTGCCGGCCTCGGTGAAGCGCTCCACGGCATTCGTGAGGAGCTGCCGACCTATCGCGGCCAGAATGAGCAATCCATGGCTCATGCGGCAATTGCCTTTGCAAAGCAGTTGCGCCGCCGCCGTGCCATGGCGGTGACCTCCTCCATCGGCCCTGGCGCGACGAACATGGTGACGGCGGCTGCGCTCGCGCATGTCAATCGCCTGCCGGTGCTGCTGATCCCGGGCGATATCTTTGCCAATCGCGGACCGGATCCGGTCTTGCAGCAGATTGAGGATTTCGGTGACGGCACGGTATCTGTCAACGATTGCTTCAAACCCGTCAGCCGCTATTTCGATCGCATCATGCGACCGGAGCAACTTCTGACTGCGCTGCCCCGTGCCATGCGCACAATGACGGATCCCGCCGATTGCGGCCCCGTGACGCTCGCCTTCTGCCAGGACGTGCAGGCCGAGGCCTTCGACTATCCGGAAGCTTTCTTTGAAAAGAAGGTGTGGCGCATTCGCCGTCCGGAACCGGACCGGGATGAATTCGAAGCGGCAGTTGCAGCCCTGAAGGCGGCCAAGAACCCGGTGGTGGTGGCCGGCGGCGGCGTGCATTTCGCCGGCGCGACGGAAACGCTCAAGGCTTTCGTGGAAAGGCACCAGATCCCTGTGGTGGAAACGCAGGCCGGCAAGTCGGCACTTGCCTGGGATCATGAACTGAATTTCGGACCGGTTGGCGTAACCGGGGCGGAAAGCGCCAACGTGGTTTCGGAAAATGCCGATCTGGTCATCGGCGTCGGCACACGGTTCCAGGATTTTACCACCGGGTCCTGGGCGCTGTTCAAAAATCCGAACCGCAAGATTCTGGCGTTGAACGTGCAGGCCTATGACAGTTCCAAGCACGATGCGATCCCGCTTGTGGCGGATGCAAAGATCGGCCTTGAGAAGCTTTCAGCCGCTCTCGGTGATCATCGCTATGCGGCGCCGGAGGCTTCATTGAAGGCGGGCTGGTTCGCCAAGGCCGACGCAGCAACCGCAGCTCCGAAGGACGCCAACACGCTGCCGACAGACATGCAGGTGATCGGCGCCGTGCAGCGGGCTTCGCGCGACAACACGGTTGTGATGTGTGCGGCCGGCACCATGCCAGGGGAACTGCACCAGCTGTGGAAGGCCAAGCTGCCGCTCTCCTACCACATGGAGTATGGCTTTTCCTGCATGGGTTACGAGGTCGCCGGAGGACTCGGCATCAAGATGGCGGAGCCGGATCGCGATGTAATCGTCATGGTTGGTGACGGTTCCTATATGATGATGAACTCGGAACTGGCGACAGCGGTCGCCATGGGCGTGAAGATCACCCTGGTGATCACCGATAACCGCGGTTACGGCTGCATCAATCGGCTGCAGATGAGCGCCGGCGGTGCCGAGTTCAATAATCTCTACGCTCATACCAATCAGGCAAACCCCATTGCGATCGATTTTGCTGCACATGCGGCGGCAATGGGTGCCGATGCTCGCAAGGTTTCATCGGTCGCCGATCTGGAGGCGGCCCTTGACGCCGCCCGTGACGCCACCGTTCCAACGGTGATCGTCATCGATACCGATCCTTATCCGGCCCTCGATGCCGGCGGCTATTGGTGGGATGTGGTCGTCCCGGAGGTCTCGCCACGCGAAGAAGTCAAAAAGGCTCGTGTAGCCTATGAAGCCGCGCTCAAGGAAAGAAGCTAGCCATGATCCTCTATGGAACCAATCCAATCGCTTGGTCGAACGACGACGACCGCTCGCTCGGCGCCCATATCAGCCTGGAGCAATGCCTGGACGAGACGGCCAAGATCGGCTTCGACGGCATCGAGAAGGGCCACAAGTTCCCGCAGCAGCCGGAAGCCTTGAAGGCGGTTCTCGAGCCCCGAGGATTGCGGTTTGTTTCCGGGTGGCACTCGCTGAACTTGTTGACGAATTCAATTGAGGAAGAGAAGGCTGCGATGCAGAGCCCGCTCGATCTTCTGAAGGCGATGGGCTCGAACGTCATCATCGTCTGCGAGACCTCCAACGCCATCCATGGAAATGACAGCGTCGCTCTCGTGGATCGCCCGAAACTCGCTGATGCCGAGTGGGCAAAATTCGGTGCGGGCGTCGAGACGCTGGCGGAATTTGCCGCCGGGCAGGGGATCACGCTCGTCTACCATCATCATATGGGTACCATCGTCGAGAGCGAGGACGAGATCGACAAGCTGATGGCAAATACCGGCCCGCAGGCCAAGCTGCTGTTCGATACGGGCCACTGCCTGTTCGGCGGCGGTAATCCGGAAGCGGTCGCGAGAAAATACATGAACCGCGTCGGCCACATCCATGCGAAGAATGTGCGGCCCGATATCGCCCGGCAGGTGCGCGAGGAGAGGCTGTCGTTCCTTGAGGGCGTACGCCGTGGCGTATTCACCGTACCCGGAGACAAGGAGGGAGGCGTGGATTTCCAGCCTGTCTTGAAGATTGCAGCGGAACATGGCTACGAAGGGTGGCTCGTGATCGAAGCCGAGCAGGATCCGGAGGTCAGAAATCCCTTCGAATATCAGAGCCTGGGCTTGTCTTCGCTGAAAGCGACGGCGAGAGCGGCAGGGCTCGATAAGGCGGGGGCTGTGGCATGAGCAGTCTGCTGCGCAAGCCGAAAGGTCGCGGCGGCAAGGTGCATGACGTCACGCCAAAAGACGCAGGCTGGGGATATGTCGGCTTCGGGCTCTATAAGCTCAAAGCCGGCGAAACGGTCGGCGAGGAAACCGGAGAAACCGAAGTCATCCTTGTACTGGTGCAGGGCAAGGCCAGCATCAGCGGGGGAGGCAAGGACTTCGGCGAACTTGGCGACCGCATGAACGTCTTCGAGCGCAAGCCGCCTCACTGCGTTTATATTCCCGCAGGCGCCCAGTGGAATGCGACCGCCAGCACCGATTGCGAACTTGCCGTCTGCGCGGCACCCGCCAAGCCGGGGCGCGAGGCTGCATTGATCGGGCCGCAGGGCCTGTCGCTCAATACCCGCGGCAAGGATGCCAACACTCGTTATATCTATGCGATCGCAATGGAAGAACGAGATGTCGCCGACAGCCTGCTGGTCACGGAAGTCTTCACACCGTCGGGAAACTGGTCCTCCTATCCGCCGCATCGACACGACGAAGACAATTTTCCGGACATGACCTATCTGGAGGAGACCTATTATCACCGGCTGAATCCGGCGCAGGGTTTTGGCTTCCAGCGGGTTTTCACCGAAGATGGCTCGCTTGACGAGACCATGGCGGTCGAAGATGGCGACCTGGTTTTGGTGCCTAAGGGTCACCATCCCTGCGGCGCGCCCTATGGGTACGAAATGTATTACCTGAACGTCATGGCGGGCCCAATCCGCAAATGGCGCTTCAAGAATCATCCCGATCACGATTGGATTTTTCGGCGCGACAACCCCTGACGCTTTCGTCCAATCCAGTCACCAGCGAAGAAGGAGAATAGGATGGCTGGCTTGGGCGTCGGACTGATCGGCACCGGCTATATGGGCAAATGTCACGCGCTTGCCTGGAACTCAGTGGCAAGCGTTTTCGGCGATGTCGATCGCCCACGCCTGGTGGCGCTTGCCGAAGTCGACGCTGAGCTCGCCGAGCGCAAGGCGCGCGATCTCGGATTTGCGCGTTCCACAGGTAACTGGCGCGATCTCCTGTCCGATCCTGGTGTGGACGTCATCTCCGTCACAACGCCAAACGCCTTTCATGCGGACATGGCCGTTGCCGCGCTTGAGGCCGGCAAACACGTCTGGTGCGAGAAACCCATGGCGCCTCTGCTTGGTGATGCCGAGCGCATGCAGGCGGCGGCCAGCCGATCAGGCAAGATCGCTGCCATGGGCTACAACTACATCCAGAATCCGATGATCCGCCAGATCAAGGCGCTGATTGCTCAAGGCGCGATCGGCGTCGTCAATCATGTGCGGGTTGAAATGGACGAGGATTTCATGGCCGATCCGCAGGCGCTCTTCTACTGGAAGAGCGAGGCAGCATCCGGTTATGGCGCACTCGACGATTTCGCCGTGCACCCGTTGTCGCTGCTTTTTACGCTCTTCGGTCATGTCGAGGCAGTCATCGCCGATATGGTCAAGCCTTATGCGGAAAGGCCGCTGGCGGACGGAGGACGCCGCCCCGTGGAAAACCATGATCTGGCGAGTGTCCTTTTCCGATTGGAAGGAGGCATCTCAGGAGTGCTGATGGCGAACCGTTCCGCCTGGGGACGCAAAGGCCGTATCGCGCTGCAGATCTTCGGGTCGGAAGGCTCCATCCTGTTTGACCAGGAGCGAATGAACGAATTCGAACTGTACCAGAATTCCAGCGACAGGACACAGCAGGGCTTCCGGAAGATCCTGGCCGCGCCGGAACATCATCCCTATGATCGCTTCATTCCCGCACCCGGACACGGCCTCGGCTTTAACGACCTGAAGATCATCGAGTGCCGCGAGTTGATCTCGGCCATCGACGGCAAACCGGCACATCTCATCAGCTTCAAAGACGGCCTTCAGATCGAGCGGTCCGTGCACGCCATGGCCCGCTCGTTTTCGGAGCGGCGTTGGGTGACGGTGGAGAGTTGACGGCTTGCCGTCGGCTGCTTCGGGCTGTGAATTTCGGCGACAAAAGAAAAAGGCGGCCGAAGCCGCCTAGATGTGCTTGAAGGAGGACATTCAAACCTTGGCCCGCTTCTTCTGGCGATAAACGTCCGCAACGACTGCCGCAACGATAATCATGCCTTTGACGATTTCCTGGTAATAGGCGTCAACCCGCAGGAAGGTGAAGCCCGAGGTCATCACGCCGAGTATCACGGTTCCGATCACGGTGCCGGTGATGCGGCCTGCTCCTCCTGAAAGAGAGGTGCCGCCGATAACCGCCGCGGCGATGGCATCGAGCTCGTACATGACGCCCATGCCGGCCTGGGCGGTCTGGGCCCGGGCTGCGGTCACCACCCCGGCAAGGCCTGCCAGCATGCCCGCAATTGCATAGACCTTGATGAGATGAGCCTCGACATTGATGCCTGAGACGCGGGCAGCTTGGGTATTCGCGCCGATCGCGTAGGTGAACTTCCCATAGCGGGTATAGCGTAGTGCCACATGGAAGATGAGGGCGACGGCGAGGAACACGATCACCGGCCAGATGCCCGTGCCGATGAAGGTGAAGCTGTCGCTGAGACCTGAGACGGGCTGACCCTTGGTATACCACTTTGAAAGACCGCGCGCTGTCACCATCATCCCGAGGGTGGCAATGAAAGGCGGGATCTTCGTCTTGGCGATCAGTTGTCCGTTGATGTATCCGGCGAGCATGCCAGCTAGGACGCCGACGCCGATCGGAACGAAGAACGGCATGTCGGTCAGGCTTGGATAGAGGGCTCGGGGCCAGGTAGAGGCTTGGGCAAAGCTTGCCGACAGCATGGCTGTCAGACCGACCACCGATCCGGAAGAAAGGTCGATCCCGCCGGTGATGATGACCTGCGTGACGCCCACCGAGATGATCCCGATCACGGAAACCTGCAGGATCATGATCGTCAGACGCTGCTGGTTGAACAGGAAACTCTGGCCAATCAGAAGCCAGCCGAGTAGCTCGTAGATGAGTGCAATGCCGATCAGGACCAGAAAGATATTGGCCTCAGGCGGCATGCGTCGGTTCCGGCGGCGTGCCGGCGTTGCTTTGAGACTGCCTTTGGCCGCAGCGTCAGTCGTCATTTTATCCTCCCTCAGGTCCTGGGCACGTCAACGCGACGCAAGATCCATGACCTTGACTTGTGTTGCTTCTGCTCGATCGAGGAAGCCCGTTACCCGGCCTTCGTGCATGACCATGATGCGGTCGCTCATCCCCAGGACCTCGGGCATTTCCGACGAGATCATGATCACCGCGACGCCTTTTCGAGCCATTTCACAAACGAGCCGGTGAATTTCAGCCTTGGCTCCGACATCGATCCCGCGCGTCGGTTCGTCCAGGATCAGAATGCGCGGATCGGTCAGCATCCAGCGCCCGATCAGCACCTTTTGCTGATTGCCGCCCGACAGGTTCTCGACACGCTCGGCAAGGCTCGGCGTCTTGATCCTCAACTTACGGCACATGTCCTCGCAAACGTCGCTCAGTTCTGCTTCCTGAACAAAGCCCTTGCTGACGAATTTGTCCTGGAGGACGGCAATCTGCATATTTTCGAGAACGTCCAGGATCAGCAGGCAGCCGGTGTCCTTGCGATCCTCGGTCAAAAAAGCCATTCGGTGGCGGATAGCAGTTGTAGGACTGTCGAGCACAACCGCCTTGCCATCAATTTCGATCGTGCCCGAGGTTGCCGGCGTAACGCCGAACAATGTCTCGGCGACATTCGATCGACCCGAGCCGACCAGGCCTGCCACTCCAAGAATCTCACCGGCCCGCACCTCGAAGGAGACGTCGCGGAACACACCCTTCAGGTTGAGGTTTTGCACCGACAACACCGTGTCCCCGATTGGTACTTCCTCCTTGGGAAACATCTGGGTGATCTCCCGGCCAACCATCATCCGAATGATGTCGTCGCGGGTGACGTCGGTAGAGGCATGGGTGCCGATATATCTGCCGTCACGGAATACCGAGAATTCGTCGGCAATCTCGAAGAGCTCGTTCATCTTGTGGGTGATGTAGACGATCCCGATCCCTTGGGTGCGCAGGCCGCGGATGATCTGGAAAAGATGGTCTACTTCACGCTCTGTAAGCGCCGAGGTCGGTTCGTCCATGATGAGGACGTCCGACTCGTAGGAGACGGCTTTGGCGATTTCTACCATTTGCCGATTGGCGACGGAGAGATCGCCGACCTTGGCTTCAGGGTCTATCTGGATATTCAGACGGCTGAAGAGTTCTTCGGTGCGCCGGTACATTTCGCCATGATCGATAAGCCCGAAGCGGTTGAGCGGTTCGCGGCGGATCCAGATATTTTCCGCCACCGTCATATAGGCCATCAGGTTCAGTTCCTGATGGATCATGGCGATGCCGTTTTCCAAGGCGTCGAGGGGCGATCTCAACCGTATTTCAGCGCCTCTTAGCCTTACGGTGCCCTTGTCGGGCTGATAGATGCCGGCCAGAACCTTCATGAGCGTCGACTTGCCCGCACCGTTCTCGCCCATCAGCGCGTGCACTGTGCCGCGCCTCAGCCGGAACGAAACATCATCGAGGGCGACGACGCCGGGAAATTCCTTGCGCACGTCTTCTGCCGTCAGCAGGAATTCCGCATTGGGAATCGCGCCGCTCTTGCGCACGGCAGCCATGGTCGAAGGGCTTACGACCATCCTAATCTCCTGTGGAGCGAGAAAAAGGGGATGCGGCAGATTTCCGCCGCATCCAGAAGACGCCGCGTCAGTTCTTGGCGACGAAGTCCTTGACGTTGGCGGGGGTGACAAGCTGGAAGGGGATATAGACCTTCTTGTCGACCTTCTCGCCTTTGACCAGCTTCAAGGCGGCATCGAGGGCGCCTTTGCCCTGGCCAGCTGCATCCTGGAAAACCGTGACGTCGAGGTCGCCTGCCTGCATGGCGGCAAGCGCATCCTGAGTGGCGTCCACGCCCGCAACGATCACCTTCTTCATGTCCTTGCCAGCAGCTTTCAGAGCCTGGATTGCTCCGATCGCCATTTCGTCGTTGTTCGAAATGACGGCGTCGAATTCCAGGCCGCTGGAAAGCCAGTTGGTCATCAAGTCCGCGCCCTGGGTGCGCTGCCAATTGGCAGTTTGCTCCTCGACGATCTTGAGGCCCTTGCATTCGGCGGTCGCAACAACGTCATGGACGTCCTTCGTCCGCATGCGGGCTGCCTGGTTGGACAGTTCCCCCATCATGATCACGGCCGTACCTTTTCCACCCAGAAGCCTGCAGACCTCTTTGGTCTCAAGCGTCCCGGACTCTACTTCGTTGGAGGCAACGAAGGCCTGTTTTTCCGGCAGGCTGTCGACGTTGACAGGCTCGCGATTGACGTAGATGAGCGGGATTTTGGCGTCAGCTGCTAGTTTCGACATGGCGGTCGTCGCGTCGGTATCGACCGGGTTGACGATAATGGCGTCAACGCCGGCGGCGATGAAGTTCTGGATCTGACTCTGCTGCTTGGCGACGTCGTTTTGTGCGTCTTCCACCTGCAGCGTCACGCCTTTAAGCGTCTTGGCATAATCCTGCATCCCGTTGCGCAGTACCGTCAGAAAATTGTCGTCAAACAGCGCCATGGACACCCCGACGGTCTCAGCATGTGCGGTGGTGCTCACGAGCAAAGACAGCGTAGCACCCAAAATGAGCTTCTTCATGTGGTCTCCTCCTCTATTGGTTCCGGCGTCACCCGATGCTACCAGAACTGGCCTCCCGACCGAGTAATTTTCATCCCCGCTCCCGACGTGGATGCGCCGCGGAATGATTGAACCGCGGCTCGAGTGGTGCGGATAATTTATTCCATTTTTTGAAGGAGCCGTCAACGACGCTCTTTGCAGAAATTCTCGGCGAGGGTCAAAATCGCCAGATTTCTTGACAAAGCATTGATTGAAGGCGAGATCAAAGGCAGAATTTTTGTTCTAAAGTAGACTGCTGGTCGCTCTTCGGCGTTTAGCGGGTGATTGGTCAGGACATCTGCTCGATGGCGATAGCGATCCCACGATTTCGGCTCCCCGATGTCCGGCACCTGCGGGAATTGTGTTGTTCCCTTGCCCAAATTCCGGGTCAGGCTTAAAGCAGACATTCGACTGCTTTCAGGAATGATGTGGATGACGACCAGCAATTACTTTTCAGCCGTGGGTGGCTTGCCGCCGCAGACACAACTTCTTTCCAGCAAGGCTGTCTTCACCACTGCCTATGCGGTGATACCCAAGACGGTCATGAGTGATATTGTTACGAGCCTGCTGCCGCACTGGGACGGCACGCGAGCCTGGATCTTGTCGCGTCCGTTGAGCGGCTTTGCCGAGACTTTTGCGCAGTATATTATGGAAGTGCAGCCAGGGGGCGGCAGCGAGCGGCCGGAACCGGATCCGCGCGCGCAGGCCGGCATCTTTGTGGTGGCGGGCGAGATGACGATCGAACTCGATGGCGCTTCACACCATTTGAAATCCGGTTCTTTCGCCTATCTGCCGGCTGGCAGACAGTGGGCCTTGAAGAACAACAGCGCAGCAGCGGTCCGATTCCACTGGATCCGCAAGGCGTTCAAGACGGTGGAGGGGCTTGAACCGCCGCCGCCGGTTTTCACCCACGAAGACGAATGTGTCTTGGCTCCGATGCCGGATACGGATGGCAAATGGGCGACAACCCGTTTTATCGATCCGTCCGATATCCGTTATGACATGCACATCAATATCGTCACCTTCGAGCCGGGGGCCATCATCCCGTTCATGGAAACCCACATCATGGAACACGGTCTCTATGTGTTGGAAGGCAAGGCGGTCTACCGGCTGAATCAGGACTGGGTCGAGGTGGAAGCGGGTGACTATATGTGGCTGCGCTCCTTCTGCCCGCAGGCCTGTTATGCTGGCGGCCCGGGTCGCTTCCGCTACCTGCTCTACAAGGACGTGAACCGGCATCCCGAGCTTTAAGGGGTCGGGCGTTGTCTTTCGCTAGCTAAGCGATTTCGAGGCAGCCGGACGGCTGCTTTGCATCCGCGCATCTCAGCAGCGCTTTCGAAACAGTTCGAACCTCCGCTTCGAGGCGTGCCCGCTTGGGAAACGCCCTTGGGGGTGGTGCAGCTCGTCTCCAAATCGGCAAGAGAACGAACAGTGGCATCGACGCCCACGTCGCCATTGACACTGCCCGTGTCTTCGCTATTCTGTTATAAAAGTCGATATAACATAATAGTGGAACATAAGAACGGGAGACTGCGATGAAACTGAAACTTGCATTCCTTTTCGCGACGGCGCTCGTCGCCGTGCCCAGCTTGTCCTTGGCGCAGCAAAAAGGCGGCGTCATCAACGTGGCGACGATTGGCGAGCCGCCGACGCTCGATCCGATGGCCTCGACCGCCGATCTTGTCGGGATCGTCACCCAGCACATCTTCGAGACCCTCTATACCTTCGACAAGGGCTGGAAAGTTACGCCGCTTCTTGCCGAAAGCCTTCCGGAGATCAGTGCCGACGGCAAGACCTATACGATCAAGTTGCGCAGCGGCATCAAGTTCCATGACGGCAGCGACATGACATCGGAAGATGTGATCGCCTCGCTTGGCCGCTGGACCAAAATCGCCTCGCGCGGCAAGCAGGCCGCAGGGTTTATCGAAACTCTTGCCGCTACCGGACCGGATACCGTCACCATCAAGCTGAAGCAGCCCTATGCGCCACTCGTCTCGCTGCTTGCCTTCAACAATTCCGCGGCGATCATTGTCCCCGCGGAGAAGCAGGCTGAGCCGATGACGGAGTTTGTCGGCACCGGTCCTTATATGCTGAAGGAACGTAAGGCAGACCAGTACATCCAGCTTGCCCGTTTCGGCGGCTACAAGCCCCGCTCCGGCGCAAGCGATGGCTACGGCGGCGCCCGCCACCAATATCTCGACGAGATCCGTTTCGTGCCGGTGCCTGATCCGAACACGCGCGTCGAGGCTGCGGTCTCGGGCCAATATGATTATGTCGATTCCATTCCTGTGGAATCCTTCGACAAGATCAAATCCTCTTCCGCCTCTGCGCCCGTTTTGCTCAAGCCGTTCGGCTATCCGGTGTTCGTCTTCAACACCAAGGAAGGCCTGGCGTCCAAGCTGGAACTGCGCAAGGCCGTCACTCAAGCTCTCAGCATGGAGGACATGCTGGCGGCGGCGTTCGGCAGCAAGGATTTTTATGCCCTGGACGGTGCTTTCTATCCCGCCAACTATGGATGGCATAGCGAAACGGGAGTCGAGGGCAACTATAATATCGCCAATCCGGAAGCCGCTGCGGAAGCTCTGAAGGCGGCGGGTTACAATGGCGAGCCGCTTCGCATCCTGACAAGCCGCCAATATGAGTTTCACTACAAGATGGCGCAGGTTGCTGCCGAATACCTGAAGCTCGCCGGTTTCAAGGTCGACATGCAGGTCGTCGACTGGGCGACGTTGACCCAGAGGCGCACCGATCCCAAGCTGTGGGACATCTATATCACCCACAGCCCCTTCCTGCCGGAACCGGCGCTGATCGGAGCGCTCTCGACCAGTTCACCCGGCTGGTGGGACACGCCCGCCCGTAAGGCTGCGGTCGATGCCTTCACGTCCGAGACAGATGCTGCCAAGCGCGTGAAGCTCTGGGCAAATGTCCAGAAGACGATTTACGATGAACTCCCGCTTATCAAGATCGGAGACTTCAACGCGGTTGCGGCGAAGTCGAAGAAGCTCGAAGGCGTCGATCCGGCTCCCTGGCCGTATTTCTGGAACGCGTCCATCACGAAGTAGGCACGAGGAGGTGGATGCCAGCCAAGGCCGGCGTCCACCATTCGTCCTGTCCGGCTGCGGACACGGGGACCTTTTTGCAATGATACGTTACATCCTACAGCGCCTTGCCGGCATGATCGTCGTGATGTTCCTGGTCGTGACGATTGTCTTCGTGATCGTGCGGGTGACCCCGGGAGACCCGGCAGCCGTGATGCTCGGCCCGGACGCCACACCGCAGGACATTGCCGAACTGAGGTCGAGGCTCGGCCTGGATCAGTCCATCGTCGTCCAGTATGTCTTTTATATCGGCCAGCTTCTAAAAGGCGATCTCGGTCAATCCATCTTTCTCAACATGCCGGTCGGCGCCGCGCTGCTGGATCGGGCCGAACCGACCTTCTTTCTGACGATCTTCTCGCTGGCGATCGCGAGTGTCATCGCTCTGCCGGTCGGCATCTACGCGGCTTATCGGCGCGGCTCTTTCGTGGATCAGGCGGCCACCACCGTGGCGATGCTGGCCGCGAGCATTCCAAGCTTCTGGCTGGGGCTCATCCTCATGCAGTTCTTTGCTGTCAGGCTGAATATCTTTCCGGTGTCCGGATATGGCGGCCCTGGGGCCGGCTTTCTGGAGAGGATGTATCATCTGACATTGCCGGCGCTGGCGCTGGGCATTGTTTCCTCAGCATTGATCCTGCGGTTCACCCGCGCTTCCATGCTCGACGTCTTCAGTGACGACTATGTCCGCACTGCCCGCGCCAAAGGCTTGTCAGAGCGGCGTGTAGTCCTGAAACACGCCCTGAAAAATGCGCTCATCCCGATCCTGACCGTCATCGGATTGACGGCCGCCGTACTGATTTCCGGTGCGGTTGTGACGGAAACCGTGTTTGGGCTGCCGGGCGTCGGCAATCTCGTCGTATCCGCCGTGCTTCGCCGCGATTATCCGGTTATCCAGGGTGCACTGCTCGTCATCGCCGGCCTCTATGTCCTCATCAATTTTGCGATCGACATGCTCTATCTTCTGATCGATCCGAGGGTGCGCTACTGATGGTCGATGTCGTAACCACCAATCCAGCGCCGGTCCTTGGCGAAAAGTACCGGTTCCTTCGCCGCTTGCTGAAGCGCAAGACGGTCGCCATCGGCCTCGTCGTGCTGGCCATCTTCGTTCTGCTCGCGGCCCTTGCCCCCTGGGTTGCGCCTTTTTCTCCTTCCAAGCTTTCGATCGTCAACCGCCTGAAGCCGCCGGGCGAGCTCTACTGGTTCGGTACCGACGAGTTCGGGCGTGATATCTTCTCGCGCACTATCCATGCGGGGCGGTTGTCGCTGCTGGTCGGATTTGCCGTCGTCATGCTTTCTGCGGCGATTGGCGTGACGCTCGGTCTGCTCGCCGGGTTCTTTCAGAAACTCGACACACCGATCGCGCGGCTGATCGACGCGATGATGGCCTTTCCGGATATCTTGCTGGCGATTGCGCTTGTGGCAGCCCTCGGTCCATCGCTGGTGACCGTCATTCTTGCGCTTGCCATCGTCTATGCGCCGCGCCTCGCCCGCGTCGTCCGCGCCTCGACACTGGTCATACGCGAACTGCCCTATGTGGAAGCGGCCAAGGCGCTCGGGATCTCGACCTTCCACATTATGACCCGGCATGTGCTGCGTAACCTCGTCTCGCCGATCCTCGTCCAGGGAACCTTCCTGTTCGCCAGCGCCATGCTTGCCGAGGCTGGCCTTTCCTTCCTCGGCCTCGGCGTCAGCCCCGAAATCCCCACTTGGGGAACGATGATTTCAGGCGGTCGCCAATATATCGGGCAAGCCGACTGGATGACCTATTTCCCCGGCCTCGCCATCATCCTGTGCGTGCTTTCACTGCAGATGGTGGGCGACGGCCTCAGAGACATGCTCGATCCCAGACTTCGAAAGGACCTCTAGATGACCGGTGAAAAAGCGGAAAAACCGCTCCTCCTCACCAATGTGAAGCCAATGGCCTTCGGCGATGCGATGCCTGCCGGCGCGACGGATATTCTTGTCGGCACGGACGGCAGGATTTCCGCGATCGGCCCGTCGCTCGCCGCACCGGCAGATGCGATCCGCATCGATGGCAAAGGCGCCTGGATTTCGCCGGGCTGGGTGGATCTGCACGTGCATATCTGGCACGGCGGCACCGACATTTCGATCCGTCCGTCGGAATGCGGCGCCGAGCGCGGCGTGACGACGCTGGTCGACGCGGGATCGGCCGGCGAAGCCAATTTCCATGGCTTTCGCGAATACATCATCGAGCCATCGAGGGAACGCATCAAAGCCTTCCTGAACCTCGGCTCGATCGGTCTCGTCGCCTGCAACCGCGTTCCGGAACTGCGCGACATCAAGGACATCGACCTCGACCGGATTCTCGAATGTTATGCGGAAAATAGCGAGCATATCGTCGGCATCAAGGTGCGCGCCAGCCACGTCATTACCGGCTCCTGGGGTGTCACGCCCGTCAAGCTCGGCAAGAAGATCGCCAAGATCCTCAAGATTCCGATGATGGTGCATGTCGGTGAACCGCCGGCACTCTATGACGAAGTACTGGAAATCCTGGGTCCGGGGGACGTCGTCACCCACTGCTTCAACGGCAAGGCCGGTTCGAGCATCATGGAGGACGAGGATCTTTTCAATCTCGCCGAACGCTGCGCTTCGGAAGGAATTCGACTGGATATCGGCCACGGCGGCGCGTCCTTCTCCTTCAAGGTCGCGGAAGCGGCGATCCAGCGCGGGTTGCTGCCCTTCTCGATTTCGACGGACCTGCATGGCCATTCGATGAATTTCCCGGTCTGGGATCTGGCGACCACCATGTCGAAGCTCCTGTCGGTCGGCATGCCCTTCGATAAGGTCGTCGAAGCTGTGACGCATGCGCCCGCGTCCGTCATCAAGCTTCCAATGGAAAACCGGCTTTCGGTCGGGGAACGGGCCGATTTCACCATCTTTGATCTCGTCGATGCCGATCTGGAAGCGACGGATTCCAATGGCGACGTCTCGCGTCTCCAGAAGCTGTTTGAGCCGCGATACGCCGTCATCGGTCCGGATGCCATCGCCGCCAGTCGCTACATCCCGCGGGCTCGCAAGCTCGTTCGCCACAGCCACGGCTACTCGTGGCGGTGAGCGATCATTTTAGAATTGCATGACAGGAGTTTGCGTGAACACGTCCCCAGCAAAGGCCGCCTCCGCGGCGCAATCGCCTTACGAGCGCCTGGCTCAACTCGGCATTCAGCTTCCGCCTTCGCCGCCGCCGATCGCCAATTTCGTGACGCATGTACAGGAAGGCAATCTGCTCTATCTCTCCGGCCAGGGGCCACGCGAGGCGAATGGACATCTCTATTCCGGCAAGGTGGGTGCCGACGTGGACGTCGATCTTGCCTATCAGCATGCCCGGCTCGTCGGCATCAACCTGCTCGCGGTGATGCACGAGGCGCTCGGTGATCTGTCTCGGGTGAAGCGAGTGGTGAAGCTGCTCGGCATGGTCAACGCCGTGCCGGATTTCGAAGATCACCCGAGCGTCATCAACGGCTGTTCCGACCTGCTCATCACAGTCTTTGGCGAGGCTGGCCAGCACGCTCGCTCCGCCGTCGGCTTTGGTTCGCTTCCCAACAACATAACCGTCGAAATCGAAGCGATCGTCGCATTGCGTGACTAGAGAGGGACAGCGGTCAATGGTTTCGCCAGCCCATCAATTTTTCGATCCGCCCGGCCGCGGCACGAACCTGCTCGGTGTAGTGGTTCTCGTCGGAGAAGACCTTCTGCTCGGGCAGCACGATCGAAATGGTTGCGATGCATTGGCCATCCCTGTCGCAGATCGGCGAGGCGATACAGGCCACCGCATAGTCGGATTCCGCGACCTGGATCGAAAGGCGCTCCCTGAATGCCTTGCCGGCCGAGTCGGCAAGCGTGAGGGCATCCACTTCAGCACGACCGGTGGGCGAGGTGCGGGCGCATCGCTTGAAAAGCTCGATCCGCTCGGCTTCCGGCAAATGCCCGACGAGCAGACGGCCGGAAGCGGTCCAGTTCAGGGGAACGCGCGTGCCGACGCGCGACGCGACCTGGAAATGACTAGGGCCATCGGCCATGGCAAGCACGAGCATGTAGTCGCCGTCGCGGCCGCAGACCTGCACCGTTTCTCCGGCCTGTCGGCAGAGATCGTGCATCTCATGGGTCGCGACGCTCATGAAATCAAGCGAGCGCGCGTAGGCCAGGCCATAGTGGTAAAGCCTCGCGCCGAGCCAGATGGTGCCGTCGAGATTACGCGCGAGCATGTTCTTTTCGACAAGATCGTCAATGATCACATAGACGGTCGAAAGCGGCGCCTTGATCGCCTTGGCGATCGCGTAAGCTCCGGCCGGCGCGCCCGTTTCGTAAAGGTGGTCGATGACCTGCAACGCCCGGTCTATGCCACTGACGCGCGAACGACGGGTCCCTTTGACGTCCTCGGTGGGGAGCGCGTCTTCGGCGGGAGCTGTAGATGAAGTCTGTGCGTCCAATTCAACGCTCCTCTTTTTGGTTTGAGAGGCTATTACATTACTATGGCATAACTGTCGATGATAATTCGCAGCCTGCCGCTACTTTGGAGAAACAGAATGTCCGATGATATCCGCGCCAAGATCGGTCTGCGCCCGGTCATCAACGTGTCCGGTACGATGACGAGCCTTGGTGCCTCGATCGTGGTCCCGCAGGCGGTGGATGCAATGGCGTCGATCCTGCCGCAATTCGTGGAGATCAACGATCTGCAGCGGAAGGCAAGTGCGGTGATATCCCGATTGACGGGTGGGGAGGCGGGTTTCGTGACTGCCTCCTGCTCGTCGGGTATCAGCCTGGCGGTGGCAGGTTGCATCACCGGCAACAATCTGCTCGCCATTGAGAGGCTTCCGGACATCACGCCGGAAAAGAATGAAGTCATCGTCCAGATGGGACATGTGGTGAGCTACGGAGCGCCGGTGGATCAGGCGATCCGGCTTGCCGGCGGCAAGGTCGTGCTGATTGGCCAGGCAACCTCAACCCACCGGTTCCATATGGAAAATGCCATCAACGAACAGACGGCCGCCGCCGTCTACGTGGTGTCCCACCACGTCGTCGACTATGGTCTGCTGCATCTCGCCGAGTTCGTCGAAATCGCCCATGCCAAAGGCGTGCCGGTCATTGTCGATGCGGCTTCCGAATATGATCTCAAACTGTTCCTCGCCCAAGGCGCCGACGTCGTTCTCTATTCGGGCCATAAATTCCTGGGCGGCCCGACCTCCGGCATAGTCGCTGGCACAAAGGAGCATGTGCGCCATGCGTTCTTGCAGAACATGGGCATCGGCCGTGGCATGAAGGTCGGCAAGGAAAGCATCTACGGCGTCATGGCCGCGCTGGAGGCTTGGGAGACGCGTGATCATGCGGGAATCCGGGAGCGTGAGACCAGCTACCTCAACCTTTGGAAAGAGACGCTGAGTGGCCGTCCCGGCGTAACGGCTTTGATCGAACCCGATCCCACCAACAATCCGCTCGACCGTATGCGCGTGATCATTTCCCCGCCGGAGGCCCATATAACGGCTTGGGACCTCGCGGCTGCGTTGCGCAGTGGCAGCCCACCGATCATCGTCCGCGACCATGAGGTTGAGCACCATTATTTCTACCTCGATCCCTGCAATCTGCATCCCGGCCAGGAGGTAATCGTCGCAAACCGTCTGAAGGAGGAGCTCGATAAGGCCCGGGCCTCGAACGAAGTCATCGCGACACCGCTCGAAAACCTGAGCCGCCATCGTTTCGACGGCTTGCTCAACTGGCCGGACTAACCGCGTCAACGGAACGAAAGAGGGAAACGACGATGAGCGCTGCAGAAGCCAAAATCATGGACGCCGTCAAACCAGTTCTGTCGGTCGAGAATCTGACCACGTCTTTTCTTGTCGAGGGTGAATGGAAGCCGGTCGTCCGCGATGTCTCGTTTTCCGTCTCACCAGGGGAAACCGTCGCGATCGTCGGTGAGTCAGGTTCAGGAAAAAGCGTGACCTCGCTCTCGATCATGCGGCTTCTGCAATCGGACACCAGCCGTATCGAGGGCAGGATCATGTTCAGCGGACGCGATCTTCTTTCACTGCCTGAAAAGGAGATGCGTCAAGTTCGCGGCAATGACATTTCGATGATCTTCCAGGAGCCGATGACGAGCCTGAATCCGCTCTTCACGGTCGGAGACCAAATTTCCGAGGCCCTGCTGTGCCACAAGGTCCTGTCGACGGCGGAGGCGAAGGCGGAGACAATTCGGCTGCTGGAAAAAGTGCGCATTCCCTCTGCGGCCTCCCGTTTCAACGAATATCCGCACCGGCTCTCCGGAGGCATGCGCCAGCGGGTCATGATTGCAATGGCCCTGGCATCGAAGCCGAAGCTGCTTATCGCCGACGAGCCGACAACGGCGCTCGATGTGACGATCCAGGGCCAGATCCTCGACCTCATCAAGATGCTGCAGGAAGAGGAGGGGACCTCCGTCCTGTTCATCACGCACGACATGGGCGTCGTGGCCGAGACCGCCGACCGCACCGTGGTCATGTATCGCGGCGAGCAGGTAGAGACGGGAAAGACGGCCGATATTTTTCATCGGGGCAGGCATCCCTATACGCGGGCGCTTCTTTCCGCCGTGCCGGTGCTGGGGTCGATGCGGGATTTCGACCGGCCGTTGCGATTTCCCGTCGTCAACATGGCTACGGGTGAATCGAATATTCCGGTCGAGGTGCCGGATACAGTGGCGAAGGAAAAGCCGATCCTTCAGGTCAAGAACCTCACCAAGCGCTTCGACATCCATTCAGGCCTGCTCGGCCGTCTGAGCGGCAGGGTCCATGCCGTCGAAAACGTCTCTTTCGATCTCTTTGCAGGCGAGACGCTGTCGTTGGTGGGCGAATCCGGTTGCGGCAAGTCGACCACCGGCCGCGCCATCATGCGGTTGATCGAACCGGATTCCGGCTCCGTGATGGTCGAGGACCGCGACGTGCTATCGCTCGACAAACGGCACTTGCGTGAAATGCGCAAGTCCGTGCAGATGATCTTCCAAGACCCCTTCGCCTCCCTCAATCCGCGCATGACCGTCGGCCAGGCAATCGCGGAACCCTATCTCGAACACAAAATGGGCTCGGCACAAGATGCGAAGCAGGTTGTCTCCGACATGCTGCGCAAGGTCGGTCTGACACCCGACATGGCAAGCCGCTACCCGCATGAGTTCTCGGGCGGACAGCGCCAGCGCATCTGCATCGCGCGGGCGCTGGCGCTCGAGCCAAAGGTGATCATCGCAGACGAGAGCGTTTCCGCGCTTGACGTCTCAATCAAGGCGCAGGTCATCAATCTGATGTTGGATCTCCAGGAGAGCCTCAATCTCGCCTTCCTGTTCATCTCCCACGACATGGCCGTGGTCGAGCGCGTCAGCCATCGAGTGGCGGTTATGTATCTCGGAGAAATCGTCGAGATCGGGCCGCGAGAAACCGTGTTCGGTAACCCTCAGCACGACTATACGAGGAAGTTGATAGCCGCTGTTCCCGTGCCGGATCCCGATCGCCGCAGCGAAAAGCGCGTGCCCGCAAGCGAGGAGCTGAAAAGCCCCATCCGGCCGCCAGGCTTCGTTGCAGCGCCCCGCGCTTACCGGGAGGTCTCGCCCGGACATTTCGTTGCTGCTGCCTGAGCGTGTCGTTCAAGCTATCTTCGCTCATGCCCGCCTGGCTTGCAGCAAGCAGTTCAGGTGCGGCGAAGTACAAAGCGATCCTTCACTAGACGCCCTGTGAGTGTGCCGCACTGATTGTCGAAAGAAACTGTCTCGTCCTTTCCCGCTGCGGCGCGTTGAAAAGAGACTGGGCATTGCCGGCTTCTACGATGCGGCCGGCTTCCAGAAAGACGACGTCACGGGCAATCTTGGAGGCGAGCCGGAGATCGTGCGTGGCCATGACCATCGTCGTTCCCTCGCGTGCGAGTTTTGCCAACACCTCGACGACTTCTGCCGCAAGCTCCGGGTCGAGCGCCGACGTGGGTTCGTCGCAAAGCAGGACACGTGGCGAGGGAGCCAGGGCACGAGCGATCGCGACGCGCTGCTGCTGTCCGCCGGAAAGTGTCGCTGGCCAAGCCTCGGCCTTGTGCGCCATTCCCACTTTCTCAAGGAGTTCCATGGCGCGTGCCTGCGCTTTCTGCCGAGGCCATCTGAGAACCGTCGTCAATCCCTCCATGACGTTCTCGATCGCGGTGCGATGGGGAAATAGTTGGAAATTCTGAAATACCATGCCGGTCTGGCAGCGGATCTTCTGGATGTCGCTCCAGCCGATTTTCTTGCTCGGCGAAAATGAGAGTTCGGCCTCACCAAGGCGGATCGTCCCGGCGCTGGGGATCTCAAGCAGGTTGATGCAGCGCAAGAGGGTGCTCTTGCCGCCACCGGATGGCCCGACCAATGCGGTTACGCTGCCTTCGGGGATGTCGATGCTGATGTCACTCAGGATAATAGCCGTGCCGAAGCGTTTTTCGAGGTTCGAAAGCTTGATCATGCATTCGCCTCCAGCATGCCGCCATAACGGGCAAAGCGCCGCTCGAGCCTCACCTGCAGTGCCGACAGGAACGAACTCAACACAAGATAGATCATTGCGGCCTGGATGTAGAGGATTAGAGGCTCGTAGGTGGTCGCCACGATCCTTTGAGCAGCCTGGAAGAGCTCCGGCACGGTGATGGCGGCGGCAAGCGAAGTATCCTTTACGAGCGAAATGAAGGTGTTGGACAGCGGCGGGACCGCAACCCGCGCAGCTTGGGGAAGTATGGTACGTACCATCGCCTGCCGCCAGCTCATGCCGATCGAATAGGCAGCTTCCCATTGACCTTTTGGAACCGACGAGATCACCGCACGAATGATCTCGGAACTATAGGCGCCGATATTGAGCGTGAAGCCGATCAAGGCCGCCGGGAAGGCATCGAGCAGAATGCCCATGCTGGGTAGTCCATAGAAGATGACGAAGAGCTGCACCAGAAGCGGCGTGCCCCGAATGACCCAGACGTAGAAGCGAGCGACCATTGCAAGCGGCGGCGGGGCAAACAGGCGTGCGATCGCGGTCATCAATCCGAGGATAAGACCGAACAGAAAAGATAACAGGGTCAAGGGAATGGTGAACTTGACACCGGCCCAAAGCAGGGTCGGCAGCGAATCTGCCATCAATTGGAGCCAGTGTGGCACGGTGATCCTCGTAAAATGAGACGTCCGGCAGTGCGCCGGACGTCGGATCTTAAGTCCAAATCGGGCTTGAGCGAATTATTTGGAGACGTCTTGTCCAAAATATTTCTGGGCGATCTTCTGGTAGGTCCCATCTGCCTTGATATCGGCCAGAGCCTTGTTGATGGCCTCCAGGAGTTCCGGCTCACCCTTACGGATGATAATCCCGGAATAATCTGCATTGGCCTGCTCGGCGGCGATTTTGACAGGCGCATCCGGCTTTTGCTTCTTGAAGTCGAGGAAGGACAGGCTGTCGTTGATCGTCGCATCCGCCCGGCGGGTCAGTACCAGCTGGATGGACTGGTCAAATCCTTCTGTTCCGACTAGTTCGGCACCGGACTGTTCTGCCAGTTTGCCAAAATTGCTTGTCAGGGACTGGGCGGCTTTCTTGCCCTTGAGATCGGCAAAATCCTTGATCTCGTCATTGTCCTGACGAACGATAAGAACGGCTTTCGAGGCGATATAAGGATCGGAAAAGTCGTATTTCTGCTTGCGCGCCTCGGTGATTCCAACCTGATTGATCACGGTGTCGTACCGCTTTGCGTCAATGCCGGCGATCAGGCCATCCCATTTGCCTTCGATGAATTCGGCTTTGACGCCGAGCTTGGCCGCGATTGCTTCGCCGATCTCGACGTCGAAGCCGACGAGCTTGCCGGTCGTGTCGTGAAAGGTGAAGGGCGCATAGGTACCTTCGGTGCCGATCTTCAACGCGCCGGCCGATTTGACTGCCGCAAGGTTTTCACCGGCAGTTGCGGGTGCAAACACGGCTATCTGAAGAAACATCGCGGCTGCGATAGCTTTGAACCGACTCATGTCATTATCCTTTCGAGCGGGAGCAATGGCGCATCAATTACAGAAAATGAGACCGTTTGAGGCCGAACAAAACTGCAAAGAAATCGGGCAAATGCAAATATTTTTCTCACCGCCGCGGAAGCTTTCCTCGGTGGTGCAGCCCACTCTCTATCGGCCCCGCCGGTCCGTTCCCTTTACCGCGGGATGGGGAAACCATTCACCGGGTAATGCCCCACAGATAACCAAGCAGCGCAGCCAGGCCGACCGATGAGAAGGGACGATCGCGGACGCGTGCTTCGACATTTTGGCGTAAAGACGAGACCCCCGCTTTGGCGAGACGACCGGACGCGCTGGTGACTTCAAGGAGTGTCTCTTGCATCCGCGCGACCTCAGTTCGCATGGCCCTTAGCTCCTCGTGCGCCCACACGCTGGAATTGCCGGCTTCGCGGGTTTCGATAGCCTCTAGAGCTTCGTCAACCAGGGGTGCCTCCGCAAGAAGGAGATCTTTGCTTGTGCGGCTTGCTTCGGCTGACGCGTCGCGTTTCTGTTTCTTGTCCATCGCTTGGGAGATGACAGGTGCCCCTCCTGCAGCAGTGCTGGTGATCGCCGAAACGGGGTCTGAGGCGGGGAAGGTGTCTTCAAGTGCTTTCTCGAGTTCGCCCTTTTGCCCGAGTTCGCGCTGTTTTGCTTGTTCCTTTTTCATCGATTCAACGGCGGGGGAAATCCTGGTGTCGTCTGGCATGGCACTCTCCTTCGTTGCCATCTAAATCCGCGTCGCCGGTTGTGGTTCCGTCCTTGTTACGGCGAGACCGGAAAACCTGAAATTCCCGACCGTGGCGTAAGATCGAGGATGATGGTGGGTGTCCTAGGGAGGTAAGGCGCTCTCGGAGGCATTGTCGCGCCAAGCTGTCGACCGTTGGCTATGGCAACCTGCTCAGACAAAATTGGAGATCAGTCCTGATCGAAAGACATTCGGCCTCCTGCCCGACACGACGAGTCGGGAAGGAGGCCGAAATGGGTCTGAACTTTTATAGGGAAGATCGAAGACGCAGGTTTTGGATCTCGCTTGCCGTCAGGCCGCGACGGGCTGCGCCGGTGCCTTGGCGCCTGTCATGAAGGCCACCGCATCCGACATCGTGTATTCCTTCGGATCGATGACTGTCAGCCGTTTGCCGAGGCGATGGATATGGATGCGATCGGCGACTTCGAAGACATGCGGCATGTTGTGCGAAATCAGCACGATCGGCAAACCTCTCGCCCGAACGTCGAGGATGAGTTCGAGAACCTTGCGGCTTTCCTTCACCCCAAGCGCAGCTGTCGGCTCGTCCATGATGACGACCTTGGAGCCGAAGGCCGCGGCCCGGGCGACGGCAACACCTTGCCGCTGACCGCCCGACAGGGTTTCGACCGCCTGATTGATGTTCTGGATCGTCATCAATCCCAGTTCGGAAAGTTTGTCGCGCGCCCGCTTTTCCATTGCCGGGCGATCGAGCATGCGAAACCAGCTGCCGAGCACGCCCGGTTTGCGGATTTCGCGGCCGAGGAACATGTTGTCGGCAATCGAAAGGGCCGGGGACAGCGCGAGGTTCTGGTAGACCGTCTCGATGCCCGCTTCGCGCGCTTCCATGGGCGACCTGAACTGAACTTGCTTGCCGTCCAGCCTGATTTCCCCTTCATCGGGGGTAACCGCGCCCGATATGGCTTTGATCAGCGATGACTTTCCGGCGCCGTTGTCGCCGATGACGGCAAGGATTTCGCCCGGATAGAGATCGAAATCGGCGTAGTCCAGAGCGGTGACCCGCCCGTAACGCTTGACGAGGCCGCGAGCCGAAAGAATGGGTTCGATTGCCATGTTACACCGACACCTTTCTGATCCACTGATCGACCGCAACGGCCGCGATGATGAGAACACCGGTCAAAAGAACTTTCCATTGAGGATCTGCGCCGAGCATGTTGAGACCCATCGAAACGACCCCGACGATCATCGCGCCAAACAAGGTGCCGAGGATGGAGCCCCGGCCACCGAAGAGCGAGATGCCGCCGATCACAGTCGCGGTGATCGCCTGAAGGTTATAGTCGGTGACTGCTGCCGAAGGCGAAATCGATCCGTTGCGGCCGATCGAGACCCATGCCGCAAAGGCCGCGATCACGCCGGAGATCGTATAGACTGCGAGCAGGACCCGCTTGGTCTGAATGCCGGAGAGCTTTGCTGCTTCGGGATCATCGCCAACGGCGTAGACATGCCTGCCCCAAGCCGTGTGATTGAGAATGTACCAGAGCACCAGAACAAGCAGGACCATAGCAATGACGCCGAGCGTCAAAACGGCAGTGCCAAGCCTGAAACTGATGGCGAAGAAATGCAGCAGGGGCGCCTGGGCGTCGACGTCGGCATCGCGAATGGTCTCGTTTGCCGAGTAAATGAAGTTCGTCGCCATGACGATGCTCCAGGTACCGAGCGTCACGATGAACGGCGGCAGCTTCATGAAGGCGACGAGGAAGCCGTTGAGCATGCCACAAAGACCGCCGACACCCATTCCGATCCCGATAGCGATTGGAGTGGGAATGCCGTAGGTGATAGCGCAGTTGCCCATGATGACGGCCGAAATGACCATGATGACGCCGATCGACAGATCGATGCCGGCGGTCAGGATGACGAGCGTCTGCGCAGCACCGAGAATACCGACGATCGCGATCTGCTGCAGGATAAGCGTCAGCGTATAGGACGAGAAGAAACGCCCACCGATCGCAACGCCGAAAATGATGATCGCCAGCACCAGGACGATCAGCGGCACTGCCGCCGGCGTCGAATGCAGAAAGTGCTGTGCTCGTTTGAGAAACGAAATTTCGCTGTGCTCGAAAGAGGCGACGTTCTTGTCGCTCTCATCAAGAACTCGTTCGAATTCCTGTGCTTCGGTCATGTTTCCTCCTCGGCCTACGCGCCTGGCGCGCAGAAGCTCTACCCCTCACCCCGCTCTTCCGTCGGTCGGGTAACGGCCATCGTCGGTTCAAAGCGGCCGGGGATCAAACCCCGGCCGGTTGCCTATTCAGCGCGGGTCAGCCCCAGCACTTGGCCGTGCCTTCCTTGGTGTCGATCGACTTGACACCAGACACTGGCTTGTCGGTCACCAGCGAAACGCCGGTATCGAAGAAGGACTTGCCTTCGGTCGGCTTCGGCTTTTCCTTGGTGTCGGCGAACTTCTTGATCGCTTCGATGCCGAGGGACGCCATGAGCAGCGGATACTGCTGCGAGGTGGCGCCGATGACGCCTTCCTTGACGGACTTGACGCCGGGGCATCCGCCGTCGACGGAGACGATCAGGACGTTCTTTTCCATCCCGACTGCCTTGAGCGCCTGATAGGCACCAACTGCCGCCGGTTCATTGATCGTGTGGATGACGTTGATGCTCGGATCCTTCTGAAGAAGGTTTTCCATGGCCTTGCGGCCGCCTTCTTCGTTGCCGTTGGTCACGTCATGACCGACCACGCGGGGATCGTTCTCGTCGCCGATCTTGTTCGGATCCTTGGGGTCGATGCCGAAGCCGATCATGAAGCCCTGGTCGCGCAATACGTCGACGGTCGGCTGCGACGGCGTCAGGTCCAGGAAGCCCACTTTCGCATCCTTGGCCTTGTCGCCAAGCGTTTCCTTGGCCCACTGGCCAATGAGTTTGCCGGCAAGCAGGTTGTCGGTTGCAAACGTCGCGTCGGCAGCATTGGCAGGGTCGAGCGGCGTGTCGAGTGCAATCACGAGCAGGCCTGCGTCCCGCGCCTTCTTGACCGAGGAGACGATGCCCTTGGTATCGGAGGCGGTGATCAGAATGCCCTTGGCGCCGTCGGCGATGCAGCTTTCGATAGCAGCGACCTGGCTTTCGCTGTCGCCATCGATCTTGCCCGCATAGGACTTCAAGGTCACGCCGAGTTCTTTGGCCTTGGCGGTCGCACCTTCCTTCATCTTGACGAAGAAGGGGTTGGTGTCGGTCTTGGTGATCAGGCAGGCGGAAACATCAGCCGCATGCGCAGGTGCAGAAAAGGCAACGCCAAGGGCAAGTGCGCCGAATGCGGTGGAAAGTACAGATTTCTTCATGGTCTCCTCCCAGAGTTAACGCTGTCCGTCACGCGGACCGATGAACGGCGCAGGTGCCAAATTTAACAGGTGTCTCCTCCAGCCCGTCCTGCACTCTTACATCGACAATTAAGAACAAATAAAAAGCGGCTGTCAATAATTAATTCCGATTGAATTATTTATCTGCCGTGCGATAGTTTGCGCGGAGGAGCTTCACGGCCAGGGAATTCCAAGAGTGCGACAACCAGAGATTTTGATCACTGTCGGGAAGACATTTCGAAATTGAGGCAAGCCCGCGATGGCCGATGATCTGGGAGGAAAGCCGATGACGGTTTCAGAGGGCGCGGGGCACGCCCAAGCGCTGCCGGGTAACCTTACCGGTGGCGCCAACCAGGTGCGTGTCAGGGCCTATAACGAAAGGCTGGTTCTTTCACTGGTGCGTCTGAACGGCTCCATGTCGAAAGCCGATATCACCAGACGGAGTGGGCTGTCTGCACAGACCGTTTCCGTGATCATGCGATCGCTGGAGAAGGACGGGCTTCTTTTGCGCGGAGAGCCGGTACGCGGCCGGGTCGGTCAGCCCTCGGTGCCGATGCGGCTTAACCCGGATGCCGTCTATTCGTTTGGGGTCAAGATCGGCCGCCGCAGTGCGGATCTGGTGCTGATGGACTTCATGGGCAAGATAAGGCGTCAGTATCATGAGACCTACGCCTATCCACAGCCTGCGAAAATCCTGGAAATCATCATCTCCGGAATCGAGCGTCTCGAATCGGAGATGGACGATGCAGAGCGCGGCCGCATCGCCGGCATTGGCGTCGCCGCGCCATTCGAGCTTTGGAACTGGGCGGACGAGGTAGGTGCTCCGGCTGGGGCGATGGAAGTCTGGCGTAGTTTCGATCTGCAGGGCGAAATTGCTCACCGTGTGCGGCACGCCGTTTATCTTCAGAACGATGCGACAAGCGCTTGTGGTGCCGAACTCGTTTTTGGCGTTGGCCCGGCCTATCCGGATTTCGTCTATTTTTTTATCGGATCGTTTATTGGCGGCGGGATCGTTCTCAATTCAGCGATCTTCTCCGGCCGCACCGGAACGGCGGGTGCGGTCGGTCCATTGCCGGTTCGCGGCAAGGGAGGCGAGACGCGGCAGCTGCTTGATATTGCCTCCATCTTCGTCCTGGAAAACCTGTTGCACGAACGGGGCATCGATCCGCAGCCGCTCTGGTATTCTGCAGACGGCTGGATCGATTTTGGGGAGCCTCTGGATCTCTGGATTCAGCAGACGGCGGATGCGCTGGCCCAGGCGATCATCGCGGCAGCCTCGATCATCGATTTCGGCGCAGCGGTAATCGATGGCGGATTCCCCGACTGGGTCCGCAAGCGGATCGTCAGCGCCACCATCGATGCGGTTGGCAGACTGGACCTGCAGGGCGTGATCATTCCTGATATCGTCGCAGGCAAGGTCGGTTCGCAGGCAAGAGCGATCGGCGGCGCCAGCCTGCCGATCTTTGCCAAATATCTCACCGATCAGAGCGTCTTGTTCAAGGAAGTCAGCGGCGCACCGCCCCTATAAATCTGCTTGCCGGCGCCGGGTGCAGGATCACGCGAGCCCATATGTGCTGTGGGACAGCGCGCGCTCGATACCGCGCAGCTCCGCAAGCCCTTTCAGCCGTCCGATTGCCGGATAGCCTGGTTGCGCACCGCGCTTGAGATCGTCGAGAATTTCCTGCCCGTGGTCCGGACGCATCGGGATCTGATGATCCGGGCGCCCTTGCGCCTTGCGGCGCTTCTCTTCGGCGAGCAGTTCAGCGATGACCGCGACCATGTCCGTATCGCCTTCAAGATGCTCGTCTTCGAAAAACGAGCAGGGTGTGCCTTCCTCTTCACGATGAACGTTGCGCAGGTGGACGAAATGGATGCGCGGGGCGAGGCGTTTGACCATTCCCGGCAGGTCGTTGGAGGCGCGCGCGCCGAGCGAACCCGTGCAGAAAGTAACGCCATTTGCCGGGCTATCCACGGCATTTAGCATATGAAGGTAATCCTCTTCGCTGGAGAGAATACGCGGCAACCCAAGCAATGCCCACGGCGGATCGTCCGGATGAGCGCAGATGTTGATGCCGACACTTTCGGCCACCGGCGTGACTTCCGACAGGAAGTCGATGAGATGCCGCTGTAGTTTTTCGCGCGTGATACCGGAGTAGGTCTGCAAAAGTTCGAGCAGTTGCGGCAGCGTATAACCGTCCGCGGAGCCGGGAAGTCCTGCGCCGATGTTCTTCGAAAGCCCGGTGCGTCGCTCGTCGGACATTTCGGCAAATCGGCTTGCTGCCTTTTCCCGAATCGCCTCCGCGTAATCTTCGGCGGCGCCGGGTCGCTTAAGGAGATGAATGTCGAAGGCGACAAAGTCGATGAGATCGAAACGCATCGCCTTGGCGCCATGGCGGGCCGTCCATCGCAAATCCGTGCGGGTCCAGTCGAGCACCGGCATGAAGTTGTAGCAAACGGTGCGGATGCCCGAGGCCGACAAACGCCGGAGTGTTTCTTGCCAATTTGCGAGATGACTGCGCCAGTCGCCGGTTTGGGTCTTGATGCTTTCGGAGACAGGCACACTCTCCACCACATCCCAGATCAGGCCGCCGGCCTTGATCTCCTTGTGACGCCTGACGATCTCGTCGATCGGCCAGACTTCGCCGGTCGGGATATGATGAAGTGCGCTGACAATCCCTTGTGCTCCGGCCTGAGCGGCGTCCTGTACGCTTACCTTGTCGATCGGGCCGAACCACCGCCACGTATGTCTCATCAAAATATCCTCAAACGGGCCTTTTCAGGCGAGAAATGTCAGTTGCACCTTGCAGGCTGCGGAACGATCTCCCGCCTGCTCGAAGGCGGCAAGCGCTTCGCTAATCGGGAAAGTGTGGGAGATGATCGGTCGCACATCGATCCTGCGGCTGGAGATGAGATCGACGGCAACCGAAAATTCCCTGTCGAACCGTTGGGAGCCGATCCAGCGCAACTCTTTGCCGACCAGCGCATTGAGCGGAACAGCCGTATCACCGGTAACACCCACCTGAACGATCAGTCCGCGAGGCCTGACCGTGGCGATTGCACTGCGAATCGCCGGCGCCGCGGCCGAGCATTCGAAGGCAACGTCGAACTGTCCCCTGTCCTTTTCATACAGGGCGAGTTCCGCTGTGTTTTTCACGGCGTTGATGGCACTGCTGGCGCCCATGGCAGACGCCCGCTCCAGGGCCGCATCCATGAGGTCGGTGACGACGATCTCTGCGGCGCCGGCATGGCGCGCCGCGGCAACGACCAGTGCGCCGATTGGCCCTGCACCGGTAACGAGCACTCTTTTCCCGGACAACTCCCCCGCCTGGGTGACCGCATGCAGGCAGACCGCGAGCGGTTCGGCGCAGGCAGCCTCGCCGGCGCTGACTGCCTCGCCTGCCGGATGGCATTGGATTGCCGGCACCACCAGATAGTCGCGGAACATGCCTTGTGCATGGGGAAGACGCATGGCGCTCCCCATGAATTGCATGTCGAGGCAGTGGATAGGCAATCCCTCCCTGCAGAAGCGGCAATGGCCGCAAGGTTGGCTGGGATTGACCGAAACCAACTGGCCGATCCGAAAGTCGGAAACACCTGGTCCCAAGGTTTCCACATGCCCTGCCGCCTCGTGCCCGGGAATGATCGGCTCGCGCACCCGGACGGGACCGAAACCGCCGTCCTGGTAGTAGTGGAGGTCGGAGCCGCAGATGCCGCCCGCCGCCATCCTCAACACGATCTCGCCTTCGCGAGGGGTCGGCACCGGTCCCTCCTCGATCCGCAGGTCTCGCGCTCCGTATAGCCGTGCGAAACGTGTCCGCATGTCAGCTCCTCAATCGCCCCGGATGAGGCCGAATTCCGTCGGCAGCCAGAGCGTGATCGCCGGAACGAAGGTGATCAGGATGAGTGCAATGAACAACGGCACCAGCCAAGGCAGGATCGCCATCGTCGTACGCTCCACCGACAACTTTGCAACGCGCGACAGCACGAAAAGCACCATGCCAAGCGGGGGATGAAGGAGCCCGATCATCAGGTTGAGCGTCATGATCAGGCCGAAGTGCACCGGATCGATGTCGAACTGCAATACCAGAGGCAGCAGGATAGGCACCAGAATGGTGATCGCCGCAATCGTATCCAGGAAGCAGCCGACGAAGAGCATAAGAAGATTGACGAGGATCAGGAAAACCCACTTGTTGTCGGTGATCGTCAGGATCGCACCCGAAAGCATCTGGGCTGCTTGGCTGACGGTCAGGAGCCAGGCGAAGATCGATGCGGCCGTGACAATGAACAGAACCGAGGCGGTCGTCTCGATGGTGTCGAACGTGGCGCGGGCCAACGTGGACATCGTCATGGTTCGATAGCGCACGAGGCCGAGGAAAAGCGACCAGAGAACCGCTGCAACGGCCGCTTCTGTCGGCGTAAACCAGCCCATGGTCATGCCGCCGATCAGGATGACCGGCGTCATCAGTGCCAGAACGGCCGAGAAGTCGAAGTACCAGTCGATGGCAAGCAGCACCACCAGCGCGATGCCGACAGCGAGATTGATGGAGACGCCCGCAGACATCAGCAGGTAGATCAGCAGCGGAATAGCGAAGACGACGACGACTTCCAGGGATGCCGATCCGAGCTGGCGAAGATTGAAAGGCGTGTCCGAGCCCCAGCCCTTGATGAAGGCGAAAACCGCCACAGTAATCATCATCAGCAGGGTCATGACCACGCCGGGAACGATGCCTGCCATGAACAAGGCGCCGATCGAGACGTTCGCCATCATGCCATAGATGACGAAAGGCAGCGACGGCGGGAAGATCGGCCCGAGCGTCGCCGAGGCGGCAGTCACACCGACTGCTGCCTCGACCGGATAGCCGTGATCCTTCATCGCCTTGATTTCGATGGTGCCGATGCCGGCGGCATCGGCAAGTGCGGTGCCGGACATGCCCGAGAAGATGACGGAACCGATGATGTTGACCTGTGCCAGGCCGCCCCTCATCCAGCCGACGAGGGCAACTGCGAAGGAATAGATACGTCCGGTAACGCCTGCCGAATTCATCAGATTGCCGGCGAGGATGAAAAAGGGAACGGCGAGCAGGGGGAAACTCTCGACGCCGGCGATCATTCGCTGCGCAGCGATGATGTCCGGGGCAACACCGTAGAGAACAAGGTAGAGCACTGAGGCTACGGCCATGGAGATGGCAACAGGTACGCCCACGAGCATCAGGGCGAGGAAGGAACCAACGAGCAGCAACATGACGATTAGTCCTCGAGCTTCTGGAACATTTCAGGCCGTTCGAGAACGGAATAGCCGCGGCGCAGATTGCCGACGAAAACCTGGATGGAGCGGATGAGCATAAGGGCGAAGCCAGCCATGACGCTGTAAAAGACGATGTTTCGGGGCAGGTCGATCGTCACCATGCGTTCATGGGCGACAATCTCGACATAGCGCCACATCAGCCAGCAGGCATAGGCGAAGAAGGCGATACGGACGAGATCGACAAAGATCGATAGCGCCCGCGCCAATGGGCCAGGCAGATAGTGATAAAGCACGTCCACCTGAATATGGCGCGAGACCCGCACACACATCGCCGATCCGAGAAAGACGACGCCGATCAGACAATTGATCGCGATCTCCTCGGTCCAGGCATAGGAGTCGTTGAGGACGTAGCGGGTGAAGAACTGCAGGAAAACGCAGCCCGTCATCAACCAGAAGACTATGAGCGTCAGCCAATCTTCAAAGCCGTAATCGGAGACATGCGCCGTCGGCGCGGTATCTTCAAAGGTATGGGCGATCTCTTCCGGGGTAATCTGGCTATGGATTTCTTTTGACATCGTGACATCCGGCAATGGCGGGAGAGGGCCGGCCCCCGTTGAGGGACCGGCGGTGTCGCACGATTACTTAATGGCGCGGATGGCTTCCCAATCGGCTTTCTTGTAGCCGAAGTCTTCCATCTTGGCCTTTTCCATCACGGTCTTTTCGAAATCGGCCTTGTCGATTTCCGTGACCGCTACGCCCATACCCTTGAACTTTGCGACCAGAGCCTTTTCGCGCTCGTCGATGATCTTGGTGCCGCGTTCCGCAGCCTCCGCCATGACTTCGGAAAAGATCTTCTTGTCTTCGTCAGACAGGCTCGCCCACCTGCTCTTGGAAACGACCGTATTGAGATGGTCGACGATGTGGCCCGTCAGAACGATGTTCTTCTGCACCTCGTAGAACTTCTTGGCCTCGATGGTCGTCAGCGGATTTTCCTGAGCCTCCACCGTGCCGTTCTGAAGCGCGAGATAGACTTCCGCGAACGCGATCGGCGTCGTGTTGGCGCCACAGGCGCGTGGCATGGCAAGATAGGCTGGAACATCCGGAACACGGATCTTCAGCCCCTTCATGTCAGCGCATTTGGCAATCGGCTTGTTCGACGTGGTGTGGCGCGTCCCATAGTAGGTGACGGCGGTGATGTGGTTGCCGGAAGCCTTTTCGTATCCCTCGGCCAGACGCTTGAAGACGTCGCTCTTGGTATAGGCGATCAGATGGCTGGGATCGCGGAAGATATAGGGGAAATAGGTGACGCCGATCGGCGGGTATTCGCGGGCCGCGAAACTGGAGCCGGAGATGATCATGTCGACCGTGCCGAGCTTGAGGCCCTGGTTGATGTCGGCTTCCTTGCCCAGCTGCGAGGCCGGGAAGACTTCGACCTTATAGCGGCCGTTGGTTCGCTTGTTGATCTCTGCAGCTGCCCAGACGGATTCCGTATGGAAAGGCTCAGAGGTCTCGTAGACATGCGCCCATTTCAGCACCGTCTGTGCCTGCGCGGTCAAAGCCGACGCCATAATGGCGGCGGTGGCACCTAAGATTGCCGTCAGTTTGAACTTCATCTTTTCATCCTCCCAGTTGAAGTCAAATGATGTTGGTATGCTGGCGCGCGGCGGCTGGCCCCCGCTTGGCAGAAGAGATCTTGTCCTGCTCCTCCGCAAAACTCTGCGACAATCTCTGCTGCGATAGTTCAAGATGGTTTCGCATGGCGGCGCGGGCGCCTTCGGGATCGCCGGCTGCGATCGCATTTCGGACCGCCCGGTGTTCTTCGAGCGCGCTACGCCACGTGTCGCGGTTCTCGAAATAACCCGCGAGCTTTTCAAAATAGGGCGTCATCCGCATGTCGTGGATTTCACCCACGAACCGCTCCAGCGTTGCGTTCGAGATGATGGCCGCCACGGCAGTATGGAAGCCGCGGTCCAAGGCAAGAGCGGCCGGCCGGTCGTCCAATGCCTCGGACATCGCACGCAGATTTTGATCGAGGGTGGCAATGTGGTCAGGCCGCGCCGCGCGTGCTGCTTCCTCTGCAATGGCGCATTCGACGATTGAGCGTGCCCGTAGCAGCTCGAAGGGGCCTTCGATATTTTCGGGCGGGACCGTGTTGGGCTGGACCTGTCGGCGGCAGATATACACGCCCGAACCCATGCGGATGTTCACGAAGCCTTCTACTTCCAGCACAATCAGCGCTTCGCGAACCGTCGGGCGTGAAACGCGCAACATTTCCGCGAGCTCCCGCTCGGCGGGCAGCCGTTCTCCCACTGCAAACTCGCCCCGCTCGATAAGCGAGCGCATCTGATCCGCCGCCTGCCTGTAGAGGCGGCGCGGTGCAATGACCGAAAACATTCGGGTCCTCCCTCGACGCCCGAGCTCCTCCGTGCGTCACTGGTCAACTGGCCTTACCAGTCAATCAGGGGTTATATACCCGGCACGCAAAATGTCAACGGTATGCACTGAACAGTACGAGAAGGGCTTCTGGAAAAATTCAGGTGTCAGGTCACGGATGGCTCCCCCGAAGCTCGTCGTTCTCCAGCCATCGACATCCGCTCTGAGTTTGTCTTTGATGTCATTGGTTCGTAGCCGCGCTTCAGCTT
Organism: Neorhizobium alkalisoli; assembly: GCF_002968635.1. Lineage (GTDB taxonomy): Bacteria > Pseudomonadota > Alphaproteobacteria > Rhizobiales > Rhizobiaceae > Neorhizobium > Neorhizobium alkalisoli. The sequence continues at coordinate 164,284 of NZ_PVBN01000003.1, forward strand.
CCGGCGTAAGACAAGGGCAAGCTGACGCTCTGCCTCAAGACGCGAGCCGAAAAGCTGGATACAAAAACGCCCCTTGGTGCCGATGCGGCCCCAATTGCGCGTCAGAGCAGCGCCGTCGAAGAGGTCGGCATCGACGTTCAGTGCATAAAAGCGGTACATGTTGCGCGAGGCGTCGCAACGGGTCAGCAACAGGGGTTCGTCAGTCATGGGGACAGAATCGCAACTGGCGATTCCGTCGTCCAACGACTTCATTGAATCGATCACGGTGGATCGATTCATGATCTTGATGGATCAGGGCAGGAGAGGGCTCAGGGAGCGGGCGATGCTTTTGAGGGGGACAAGGAAGCGCCCGGCCAGCTCGGTTGCTGCAACGCTTGCCGCCGGAGCGCCGATGTTCAGCGCGGCGACGACACGGCCGCGATCGTTCTCGAGCGGCACAGCGATGGAGCAGAGGCCGAGTTCCAATTCCTGATCAATCACCGCAAAACCTTGCGCCCTCACGCGGGCGATTTCCTCCATCAGCTGATCCGGATCAGTCTTGGTATTGGGCGTGAAGGCCTTGAGCGTGGTTCGACCGAGCAGCGCGCGGGCTTCTTCATCGGCCAGTGCCGCGAGCAATACTCGCCCCATCGAGGCGCAATAAGCCGGAAGGCGGCTGCCTGGCATCAGATTGATCGACATGACGCGCTGTTGTGAAGCCCGCGCGATATAGACCACCTCCGTTCCGTCCAGGACGCTCGCCGAAGCGCTCTGATGGACTTCCTCCGCCAGCCTGTCCAGAAAGGGCTGTATGATTTGGGGCAGGGGGGTCGCGGAAAGATAGGCATGACCCAGCCTCAGGATCTTGGGCGTCAACGCAAAGAATTTCCCGTCGTAGTCTGCGTAGCCGAGTTCGGCGAGCGTCAGCAGACAACGCCTGGCGGTTGCCCGGTCGAGCCCCGTCAGTTTCGACACTTCCGCGATCGAAAGACGCGGTTTTGTTTGGCCAAAAGCCTCGATCACGCGCAGGCCTTTCGCAAAGCCGCCGATAAAATCCGTTTCCCGCATGATTGAATCCCCTGCCATGCCTCCCTTTTCCATTTAACGCATTATTTTTCGCTGTCACAGATTGCCTTGAAAGCACTTCAAAACCGCAGCGACCAGTGCAATCTGCCTTTTGAGAGCTTTTATAGGGTGGCGGTTGTCAGGTCGCTGCCGGAGGCGATCGCAATGATCGTTTGAACATGCCCTTGCGGTCCTCGCGCCCCCATTTCACAATCGTTGCCGGAGAGGAGGCAAGCTATGTCTGACGAATATGAGGCCGTCCTGGTGCGGATAACAGGCAAGGTTCAGGGGGTGAGTTATCGTGTCTGGGTACGCGACGAGGCGGTGCAGCTCGGCCTGACCGGCTGGGTTCGCAACGAAGCGGATGGGTCTGTCGCCGCTCTGATTGTGGGACCTGGCAGTGCGGTATCGAGCATGATCGAACGTTTCTGGCACGGTCCCTCTGCGGCGGCAGTTTCTGATGTGGAGACGCAGCGGACCGAACTCGCGGAAAGACCGAGTGGATTCCGCATCACCGGCTGAATCCTGTTTGTCGACAGCACGTATCCGCGCGACCTGTAAATGTGCGGTATATGAACAAATATCAAATAACGCACAAAAGTCCTTGACCTCCGATCGCCCTCACAAGCTAATGGCCAATCTCAGACCATGGGAGCGAGACCAAGATGGACAAAACAGTCGGAAGCCTGGCGGAAGCCGTTGCCGAAATCCATGACGGGGCTACCGTCATGATCGGTGGTTTCGGCGGCTCCGGTGCGCCGATAGAACTCATTCACGCGTTGATAGACAGAGGCCCGAAGAACCTCACGGTCGTCAACAACAACGCCGGCAACGGGCGCATTGGCATAGCAGCGATGATCGACGCGGGCATGGTCCGGAAGATGATCTGCTCGTTTCCCAAATCGTCCGATCCGCGCGCTTTCACGGACAAATACCTCGCGGGCGAGATCGAGCTCGAATTGGTGCCGCAGGGCACACTCGCCGAACGTATTCGCGCCGGCGGCGCCGGCATTCCGGCCTTCTACACGCCGACAGCTTATGGGACCGAGCTTGCGGAAGGCAAGGCGATCGCCGAATTTGACGGCCGGTACTATGTGCAGGAGCGTTGGCTGAAGGCTGATTTCGCGATCGTCAAGGCGCATCTCGGCGACACCTACGGCAACCTGACCTACAACAAGGCCGCCCGCAATTTCAATCCGCTGATGTGCATGGCAGCGGCCAAAACGATCGTGCAGGTCTCGAAGATAGTGCAGGCTGGTGAGATCGATCCCGAGCATGTCGTCACGCCCGGCATCTTCATCGATCGGATCGTCGAGGTGGAAAACCCCCAGCAGGAAGAAGAACTCATTCGAGCCGGAGTGGCCTACGTATGACCATGGATACCCGCCCCATCAATACCCGGGAAGATATCAAGCTTTCCAATGCTCAGATCGCTTGGCGTGCCGCGCAGGATATTGCCGACGGTGCCTATGTTAATCTCGGGATCGGTTTCCCGGAAATGGTCGCCCGATACCAGCCGCCGGGCCGGCAGGCGATCTTCCATACGGAAAACGGCATTCTGAACTTCGGTGAAGCGCCGATTGCCGGTCAGGAAGACTGGGACCTCATCAATGCCGGGAAAAAGGCGGTAACGCTGAAGCCGGGCGCGGCTTTCTTCCATCATGCCGATAGTTTCGCCATGGTGCGCGGCGGCCATCTCGACGTTGCAATTCTCGGCGCCCTTCAGGTGGCCCAAAACGGTGATCTCGCCAACTGGCGGGTCGGTTCCAAGGGCGTACCGGCTGTCGGCGGAGCCATGGATCTCGTACATGGCGCAAAGCAGGTGTCGGTGATCACCGAACACGTCACAAAAAACGGTGAACCGAAGCTGGTCGAAAAATGTACCTTCCCTCTGACAGGGGTTGCCTGCATAACCCGTGTCTACACGAGCCATGCCGTCGTGGACGTCGTGAACGGCCATTTCGTTCTGCGTGAAAAGCTGGCCGCGATGACGGTTGAAGAACTGCAGGCGATGACCGGCGCGCAGCTTCATATCGAAGGGCCTGTCGCCGATCTGGTCGTGCCGGAACTCTAGGGAGAGATGATGACCGAAGCTTTTATCTGCGATTATATCCGCACTCCAATCGGCCGCTTCGGCGGCTCGCTGTCCTCTGTCCGTGCGGACGATCTTGCCGCCATTCCGCTGAAGAGCCTGATCGAGCGCAACCGTTCGGTCGACTGGGAGGCGGTCAGCGACGTGATTTATGGCTGCGCCAACCAGGCGGGTGAGGACAACCGCAACGTCGCGCGAATGGCAGTCCTTCTGGCCGGATTGCCGGTTTCGTTGACCGGGACGACGATGAACAGGCTTTGCGGCTCGGGCATGGATGCAGTGATCACTGCCGCCCGCGCTATCAAGGCGGGTGAGGCGGAATTGATGATCGCCGGTGGTGTGGAAAGCATGAGCCGCGCCCCCTTCGTGATGCCGAAGGCGGAGACCGCCTTTTCCCGTAATGCCGAGATCTACGACACGACGATCGGCTGGCGCTTCGTCAACCCGCTGATGAAGAAGCAGTATGGCGTCGATTCCATGCCTGACACCGGCGACAATGTGGCGATCGACTACAAGGTTTCCCGCGAGGATCAGGACGCATTTGCGGTGCGCTCGCAGGCGAAGGCGGCTGCTGCTCAGGAAAACGGCAGGCTCGACAAGGAAATTACCCCGGTCACCGTGCCGCAGAGGAAGGGCGATCCGATTGTGGTCGGCAGGGACGAACATCCGCGCGCGACTTCGATCGAGGCGCTCGCCAAGCTGAAACCCGTCAACAAGATCGAGGGCGGCACGGTGACGGCGGGCAATGCGTCCGGCGTCAACGACGGCGCGGCGGCGCTGATCATCGCTTCGGAAGCCGCCGCCAGGAAATATGGCCTCACCCCGATCGCGCGTATCATGGGCGGTGCGACCGCCGGCGTTCCGCCCCGCGTGATGGGTATCGGCCCGGCACCGGCGACGCAGAAGCTTTGCGCGCTGCTGAAGCTGACGCCAAAAGATTTCGACGTCATCGAGTTGAACGAGGCCTTCGCCAGCCAGGGGATTGCGGTTCTGCGCGAGCTCGGGCTTGCGGAGGATGCCGAATATATCAACCCGAATGGTGGTGCGATTGCCCTTGGTCATCCGCTCGGCATGTCGGGAGCCCGCATTTCCGGTACGGCCGCGCTCGAGCTGTCCATTCGCAAGGGTAAATACGCACTCGCCACCATGTGCATCGGTGTCGGACAGGGGATTGCGGTAGCGCTGGAGCGTGCCTGATTTTCCAGCTCTCCCTCCCAGGAAGGGAGAGCCCCAAGCGTGAGCCCGCAGCGGCTCTGCCTCGTCCGGCGAACGCGCTCAAGGAGCCGCCGGATCGGGTGACCCAGTCGTGGAGCAACGGACGCCCCACGACATTCATGTCAGGCGGGCTGGAAAAGTTCGATCAGGTTTCCGGAGGGATCGATAACCAGGATCTGCGAACCTCCCGGCCCCGTCACAATGTCGTTTCGGAAGCTGATGCCGGCTGTCGTAAGCCGCGCCACCTCTTTCGCCAAGTCGTCGACGACGAGATGAATACGGTTCCATCCGCCGGGATGGGGCACTTCTCCGTCAGGCATGGGCCGTCCCGCAGAGCTTGTCCGGCCACTGAGCAACAATCGCAATGAGCCGAGCTTCACGTCGGCGAAAGCCGGTGGATGACTGGAAAGCAGCGCAAACCCGAAATTTTCCGTGTACCATCGCACAGAAGCTTCGACATCATCGACCATGTACCTGACATTCACCAATGTCTCTGACATCCTGGCCTCCTCTGGCGCACCACGTGATACGTTCCCGGGCCTGCCGCTTGGTGCGCGTTTCAATTAGACGGCTTAGCTTCGAAGAAGGTCCTTACATTCGTCGCGAAGCTCCGTCGGGAATCGGGCCGCGTGTAAAACATATGACCGCCCCGATATAGCTGAAGCTCAGCTCTGCCCGCCGCGAGTGCCGGCGGCAGGTGGTCGATGACATAGCGGCTCGCGCCATAAGGCGTCAGAGCATCGCTGTAGCCGTGGGCGATCATCACCCGGAACGTCGGAATGGTCGAGAGCAGGTCGCGAATATCGCTAGAGGCGCTGATGAGCGCGCGGCTATCTCCCCCGTGCCCGCCGTTCCATTCCCAGCGGCGGTTTACCTCCTCGTTCAGGAGATTGTAGGTCATGTCGCTTGCAAAGCCCAATTCGTTGCGCGCATAGGCTGCGAATGCGGAGCCATAGGCACGTGTATAACCATCGAGTATCGGGTCATCATTGCGGCTGTAGGCGTCCTCCGGATAAGCATCGGGTACTGCGTAGGATGCGTCATAGGGGCTGACAACCCGGCCGTCGCCCGCCATCTGCTTGGCATAGATGTCGCCGACGAAGCCGCGTGTGCGGGCAATGGCCTCCTCTGAAATGCCTGTAAGTGCGCCAACCCGGCTATAAAGCGCGTCGGCGGCTGGCCCGGTGGGAAAGGGGCCTGCGAGCGAGGAAAGATAGTCGTGCATCGCGAACCGTTCGACTTCGATGAGCTTGTCAGGGGCAAATTCATTTTTTCGTTCGAGTTCCGCTGCCGCAAGGGAGGGTAGTTGCAGCGCCGCGCTTAAGGGGTCATCCGAATTGGCGAGGAAGCGACCCTCGATCAGCGGCGACAGCATGATGATGCCGGAGGTCAGCATCCCTTGCGTGTTCTTCAGCGAGACAGCAACTTTGGCGGCGCGCAGGCCGCCATAACTTTCCCCCAGCAGATATTTCGGCGCCTCGAGCCGGTTGTTTTTCTGCACATAAAGAGCAATTGCCTTGGCTAAGCTGTCGGCATCCTGGCGAACGCCGTAAAAGCTCTTTGCGGCATCGTCGTTGGCGGGACGGCTCCAGCCGGTCCCGACCGGATCGATCAGAACGAGATCTGTAAAGGCCAGCCAGCTTTCCGGATTGTCCTTAAGGGTGGGCGTCGTGCCGTTGTCGCCGGTTTGCCCGAATTCGAGGACCCGCGGGCCGACCAGACCCAGATGGAGATATGCAGAAGAAGCTCCAGGGCCGCCGTTGAACACAAAGGTGAGCGGACGATCAGGGGCGCGGTTCTTGGCGACATAGGCGGTATAGAAGATTTTTGCCGAGCGGTTACCGTCCTGACCGAAGAGATCGAGTGTGCCGGCCGTCGCGGTATATGGGATCTCTCCCGAAGGCCCCTTGAATAGAAGTTCCTTCGTCGCATCAGCGGGAAGCAACCCGAATATGCCGCCGGCGGCGCCTTGTTCCGTCTGGTGGCTTCGCTCGCGTGGTTCGTCTGCGTTCCGCTGCTGTTGTCCGGAAACCGGAGAGCAAAGAGCCAGAAGCACGACAAAGGGTGCGAAGAGATGATGGAACTGCAAAACGGGATCCTCCTGATCAGCCCGGCTTATGTAGGGCCTCTTGTCGATCCGCAAAATTCAACTCCTTTTGATCGGTAGATACCGCAACAGGGTTGATCTTGAAACGGCCACTGTTTTTGCTCATATTGAGCTACTAGATGTCAAAATCTGAAGGGAATGCGCTCAATGTCTGCCCATGCGTTTGAAGTCGGGGCGGCATCCTTTGGTGCCCCGCAATCCTCCTTCCTCTCGCCGCGGCGGGTGTCTGACCTGCTGGGCGTCACTCATGCGGAGTTGGCAAAGCTGATTGGCGTTGCCCGCAACACTCTGACTGCCAAAAGCGGAGCTCGCAAGGTGGATGCCGCCTTGAGCCCCGTAGTGCGCATTCTTGCGATGGCAAGCGAGATGGCGGGAGACGAAAACCGCGCAGCAATCTGGTTCAAGCACCAGCCCATCCCCGGATGGGCCGGCAAGACCGCCTATGACCTGGTGGGCGAGGGCAAGGCGGACAAGGTGCTTGCCTATCTGGAAGCGGTACGCTCCGGCGTCTATGCCTGACGCGGGTTCTTCCTCCTTGGTGCTGTGGCGAGCCTATGTGCCACGCTGGGCTCACGCGCCGCTTTCCGGGGAGGGCGCCGCCCGTTTCGGCGGGCGTTGGAACCCTGTTGGCGCGCCGACCATCTACGCCGCACGAGAATTGTCCACCGCGTGGGCCGAATACAATCAGGGCTTCGTCCAACATCCGGCCCTGATCGTTCAGTTGCGGCTCGAAGGCGCGCGACTGGCGGATCTCACCAATCCCGCCACTCTGGCGGAATTCGGCATCGAAGAGACGATACACCAATGCGAATGGCGGGCCGACCTGGATGCCGGGCGGCTGCCGGCTACCCACGCCCTCAGGGAAAGGCTGATGGAAGTGGGTTTCGATGGCGTAATCTATCCATCCTTCATGTCGCCGGGCGGCACCTGCGTTGCGCTCTGGCGCTGGAACACTACCGAAGCTCCCAAGATCGAGGTCATCGATCCGGAGGGGCGGCTGCCGAAAGATCCGGCATCCTGGCTGTAAGCCGAGCGCAGAGAGTGAACGCAACAAAATGCCCGCCTAATAATCCTAAACCAGGGGCTGGAGCCGGGTGGATGCTCAACCTTAGCATTCAAAATTTAGGGTAATGTAATATTTTAGCGCGAATGATGCGTCGAAGCAAAAGCGGCGGACATGCAGCAGCACAATCGGATCAAATCGCACGTCACATTCGTGCTCACATTGCTAACGGCACTTGCTGCGGTCTTAATCGCCGGCTTTGCCTGGTTTGCATCGGCAAAGGTCGATGACATCGCCATGGAGCGGCAGAAGGACTTCGTCAAACATGGTCTTGACGAGCAGGTGAGGGCCGTGGCGCGTGAGTTGGAGAGCGTCACCACCTGGGATGATGCCGTTCTTTTCGCGCCCACCGGGCCACGCGAATGGGTTACCTACAATCTCGGCATTTGGATGCACCAATATTTCGGTCATGACCGGACTTATGTGTTCAATCCGCAAGACGAACTGGCTTATGTCGTACGGGACGGCAAGGACATCCCGGTTCCCACTTTTCTCAACGATGCTGAGCCGGTGTCGGCACTGAGGGAAACCGTTCGGGGAGTCCTTCGCAAGCAGATGACGCAGGACAACGCCGCTCAACCGGAAATTGCCGAGATCTTTGAGACCAAGATCGTCGACATTGACGGACATCCCGCGGTAGTCAGTGCAAGACCGATCGTGCCGAATTCGGACAAAGTTTCTCTCGTTCCGGGGCAGGAATATATCACCGTTGCCGTAAAATTCCTCGACAGCGCCGTTGTCGGCGAGATCGCTCGCTATGCCAGGCTCAACAAATTGCGTTATGCCAGCACGGCGCCAGCGTCTCTCGCGACCATTCCGATCCTTTCGACAGCCGGGCAAACTCTCGGGTATCTCGTTTGGGAGCCAATCCGCCCGGGCATGATGCTGATTGAACAGATCGCGCCTGCCGGCCTTGCAGGCGTCGTTGTGGCAATGGGCGTGGTGATCTTCCTTGGCCGAGGCCTGCACAAGACCTCTGTCGATCTGTCGGAAAGCCGGCTCGCCTTGATGCGCCATCGCGACGAGCTGGAGGAGACGGTGAAGCTCCGGACAATGGAAATCGAACGACAGCGGGAAGAACTCGACAGGCTTTTGGCACAGGAACGTCATGTGAACGCCCTGCAGCGCCAGTTCGTCGCGATGGCCTCCCATGAATTTCGCACTCCGCTTGCCATCATCGATGCCGCGGCCCAGCGCCTGTCGCGTGCTAAGGCCGGCAGCAAACCCGGTTACGTTGCCGAAAAATCGGCGCAGATCCGTTCTGCCGTGCTTCGCATGGTTGATCTCATGGAAAGCATATTGTCCGCAGGCAGACTGGAAACCGGGAAGGCAGAAATCAAGCTGGAGCGGTTTTCATTAGTGGATTTGATCGAGAGCTGTTGCGGACGTCAATCCGAGATCCGAAACTCACATGTCTTCCACAGGGATCTGATCAAATTGCCCCAGACGATTCTCGCGGATCGTGCGGCGGTCGAGCAGGTCATCACCAATTTGCTGTCAAACGCCGCCAAATATGCACCACAGGCACCGGACATCCGTATCACCGCCTGGACGCAAGACCAGATGGCCTTTGTGTCTATCGCCGACGAAGGCATCGGCATGGATGCCGAGGACCTACCCAAACTCTTCCAGCCGTATTACCGAGCCAGAAGCGCCAGCGGCATTGCCGGAACCGGCATTGGCCTTAATATCGTCAAGCAGATTATCGACCTTCATGGCGGCTCGGTTTCAGTCGAAAGCATTCTTGGCAAAGGAACGACCTTCACGGTTGCGCTTCCAACCGACGGTCCCCTCGCCAATCTTGTCAAACAGGCAGCATAAGGAAATGCCCCAATGATGACCGTACTTTGCATCGATGACGAAGCTGACATTCGCCAGTTGATCGTCGAGGAACTGACGGATGCCGGGTTCAAGACTCTGGAGGCTGCCAATGGGCAAGAGGGACTCGAGGTCATCTTGTCTCACTGGCCGGATATCGTCATCTGCGACATCTCGATGCCGATCATGGATGGGCAGCAATTGCTTGCCGAAATTCAAGTCAATCATCCAGAGCTTTCCAACATTCCCTTCATCCTGCTGACGGCATTGACGGACAAGGAAAACGTGCTGACGGGCCTACGTGCCGGCGCGGCGGATTATCTGACCAAGCCGATCGATTTCGACCTGCTGTTGGCCAAGCTCGCCGGCTGCGTCACGCGTATCGAAAATGACAGGGCAGTCGGCCGAGCCCTTTGAAGACGGCTCATGGCCAGGCGGCATAGCTCGTTTCCGGGCGTATTTTCTTGAGCGCCACTCCCTGCCGATGGGCTCGCGGGGAGACGCCGGCGATGCGCTTGAAGAATCGACTGAAATAAGCGGCGTCCTTGAACCCCAGTGCTTCGGCGATTTCGGCGATCTGCAGGGCGGAGCCGTCGAGCAGGATTGCCGCCTCGGCCATAAGCCGCCCATGGATGATCTCCATGGGCGTGCGCCCCGTAGCGCGCCGAATGGCGCTCGTCAGGCGATGGGTCGTGACGCCGAGCGCATTCGCGTAGTCCGGAATCGTCCAGTGGTCGCGGATATGTAGTTCCACCAGATGCACGAAGCCGCGCACGATCGCGCGGGGTGAGGGCTGTGGCTGGTCGGCGGCCGGTTCCGCCAGCCGCCAGATAGCAAGCAACAGGAGCGCTAGGTGATGGCGGATCACCTCCTGTGCTCCCGGCTGCCCCGCCTTCAATTCCTGCTCGATGGTCGCGATGGTGCTGAGCATTCGCCGCGCATCCGAAAACGGCAGGCGACTGCCAAGAATGGGTCGAGCGATCGCTTCACGCACTTGGGCAAAGACGGCCCCAGTCGGCATGGCGGAGCCGAGCGTTACGTCCGGTACCGCGAGCGATGCGCCTTCCGCGCCTGCGTCAAACAGGATGGATCCCTTTTCACCGGCCGGAGCCCAGACGATTGCCGGGCCGGCGAGGGGGACTTCCCGGCGCCCAAGCCGGATATGCGCCGCTCCCGAACCGATCAGAAAGATGCGATTGCGGGTTCCGCGAAAGGTCCATTCGGAATGGGAAAGCGCGCCGTGAAAGAGGCGCGCCTCGATTGAGGCAGGCGGCGGCGCTGGCACGTGCAGCGCAGCATTTTTGACTGGCGGAGTGATAGGCATGCTTCGACGGCCCCCTTCCCCGAAAAGTACAAATATCTCCGCTAAAAGTCTATTCCCATCGGTAGGGCCTCGGGCCTATCTTTGTGACAGTTGGCGACTGTACCCGGTTGGAGACACAGACCGGATAGCAGGGCGCTGGCAGAAACGGCCTGTGGGGAGCAGGCCCAATCGGGAGGACAATCATGAAAAACCTTGAGCGCAGGCGCGTCCTGCGAGCGATGGCGCTTGCCGGCACGGTTGCCGCGACCGGCCTTTTGGCGGGCATGACGGGCGCCGCGATGGCCCAGGACCGGACATCGGTGAAGATCGGGTATGCGATCTCCAAGACCGGCGGCAATGCCGGCGGCGCCGGCATCACCACGCTGCCGAATTACAAGCTGTGGGTGAAGGACGTGAACGACGCCGGTGGCCTGGAATTGCCGGACGGCAAGAAGCTGCCGATCGAAGTCATTGAATACGACGACCGCTCGTCGGCCGAAGAAGTCGTTCGCGCCGTCGAGCGTCTCGCAACCCAGGACAAGGTGGATTTCATCCTCGTTCCCTGGGGCACCGGTTTCAATCTTGCCGTGGCACCGCTTTTTGACCGGCATGGCTATCCGCAGCTCGCCGTTTCCGCCGTCACCGACAAGGCACCGGATTTCGTCAAGCGATGGAAGAAGAGCTTCTGGATGCTCGGCGGCGGCCATGACTATGCGAACGCCCTCGCCTCGATCCTTGCCGATGCGAAGAAGGCTGGCACAGTCAACGGCAAGGTCGCGATGATTTCTGTTGCCGACGGTTTCGGCATCGACCTGGTCACCGCGGCGCGACCCGCCTTCAAGAAAGCCGGCATCGAAGTGGTTTACGACAAGACCTATCCGGGCGGCACCTCCGACTTCTCGCCGATGATCAACGAAGCGAAATCGAGCGGCGCTGACGCATTCGTCGCCTTTTCCTACCCGCCGGAAACCTTTGCGCTCACTCAGCAGGCCCAGGTGGCCAGCTTTAGCCCGAAAATCCTCTATCTCGGTGTTGGCACCGGCTTTCCGGTCTACGGCAAGAACAACGGCGAAAACGCGACAGGCATCATGAGCCTCGGCGGCATCGATCCGAACAACAAGATGAATGCCGAGTACCGCAAGCGTCATGAGGCGGTAACGGGCGTGGCTCCCGATTACTGGGGGAGTGTCATTACCTATGCCAGCCTGCAGATGCTGCAGGAGGCGATCAAGCGCAAGGGTCTCGACAAGGCCGCCGTCTCCACCGAGCTTGCCTCGGGCGCGTTCCAGACAGTGCTCGGGGAAACCAAGTTCGAGGATAACCAGCTTCGCCAGCTCTGGTGGGCCGGCCAATGGCAGAACGGCCAGTTCGTTGGTGTCATGCCGGCCGACCGTAAAGGCGCGAGCAAGGTCATACTGCCGCGTGGCGACTGGAAGAAGAAATAGGCCGGCGGCTTCATTTCTTGGAGCCGTGAGCTGACCGCTCGCGGCTTCGCCGATTGCGTTTGAACGAAGGAGGCTGCCCGATGCTTGTCGCGGCCCTGTTGTCCGGGCTGGTGCTCGGCGGAACCTATGCGCTCGTCGCCATGGGGTTGACGCTCCAATACGGAATCGCCCGCATCATGAATCTTGCCTATGGCGAGATGATCATCTCCGCGGCCTTTCTCGCGTATGTGATGTTCTCGACGCTGGGGTTAAATCCGGTCGCTGGCCTGCTGATCGCCGTGCCGACCGGTTTTGCGCTTGGTTACGTCGTATACGGGGCGATGATGACTCCCCTTGTAGCCCGGGCTCGCGACAGGGCGAGCCTGGAAATAGACTCCATCCTCGCGACCTTCGGCCTGCTTTTTGTTTTCCAGGGCGTGATGCTGGTCACCTTCGGCGCCAACTTCACCAGCTACAGCTATCTGAACGATCCGGTGACGATCTTTGGCACCACGCTTGCGGCAAATCGCGTCCTGGCACTCATTCTGGCCGTCGTCTTCGGCGGCGGCCTCTATCTCCTTCTCACCCGGACGCTCTGGGGCACGGCGCTGCGCGCCGTTGCGGTTAACCCTGGCGCGGCCCCGCTGGTCGGCATCGACGTCAACCGCGCCGCGCGGCTCGCATTCGCCCTCGGCAGCGGGCTGGCGGCTGCCGGCGGTGTTGTCATCTCGATGTACCAGACGTTTACGGCCACGAGCGGCGTGGTGTTCACCATGAAGGCGCTGATTGTGGTGATCATGGGTGGCGTCGGCAATCTTATCGGTGCTTTGTCCGCCGGCTTGATCCTCGGTCTGGTGGAAACCTTCGTCGCGACATACATCGATCCGGGGCTCACGCTTGCAGCGACCTACACGATCTTCCTCGCGGTGTTGTTGTGGCGCCCGGCAGGCCTGTTCGGAAGGCTGACGCGATGAGCCGCAAGCTTCTTCCCGCGTTTGTCTTTGCCTTGGTCGTTGCGGCGCTCGCTTACGTTCCGTTTATCGCCGGCTCTTATGGCATCACCCTCGGCATCGGCATGCTGGGCTATGTGACCCTTGCCACCGCCTGGGCGCTTTTCTCCGGCCCGACGCGATATGTATCGCTCGCCACCGTCGCATTTTTCGGCATCGGAGCCTATACGGTCGCGGTCTTCAGCGAAAGCATGGTCTACCCGCTGCTGCTTGCTGTTGCCGGCGTGATAGGACTTGCAGTGGCGCTGGTGGTCGGCCTCGCGACGCTGCGTCTCGCCGGCGTCTACTTCGTCATCTTCACCTTCGGCCTCGCAGAGCTCATCCGGCAGCTCGTCACGTGGTATGAGGTCAACGTGACCGGCACGCTTGGGCGCTACATCTTTCTTCCGGTGACGCCGGAAGGCATCTACTGGCAGCTCCTGGGGCTGGCCACGACCGCCTTTCTGATATCCTGGTGGATTGGCCGCAGTCGTATCGGTCTGGCCTTGAAAGTCATCGGCGACGACGAGGTGGTTGCGTCCCATTGCGGCATCAACATTGCCCGGGTGAAGCTCGCGTTGTTTACCGTTTCCTCGGTGCTGATCACGCTCGTGGGGGCGATACAGGCACCTCGTTGGACCTATGTCGAGCCGACGATCGCCTTCAACCCGACTGTCTCTTTCCTGACGCTGATCATGGCCTTGCTGGGCGGTGCGAACCGGCTGACCGGGCCGCTGCTTGGTGCGGTGCCTCTCTTCATGCTCTTCGAATGGCTGTCGGCCAATTTTCCAAACCATTACTCCATCATCCTTGGTCTCGTCTTCATTGCCATCGTTTTCGTACTGCCTCGCGGTGTGCTTGCCTTTGCAGAAGAGAACTGGCGGCGGTGGCGCAAGAGTGGGGTCAAGAACCTGCCGGCGGTGGCCGAATGAGCGAACTCCTGACGATCAATGGCCTCACGAAGCGCTTCGGCGGACTGGCGGCGGTCAATGCGGTTTCCTTTTCGGTGGCCAAGGGTGAGGTGGTAGGCCTCCTCGGCCCGAATGGCTCCGGCAAGACCACCGTGATGAACATGATTTCCGGTCACCTGCCGCCCACCAGCGGCACGATCGCGCTCGGCAACGAGACTATTTCCGGCCTCCTTCCCAATCGTATTGCGCTGAAGGGCGTCAGCCGAACTTTCCAGTTGGTACGCGGCCTGCCGTCGTTGACGGTGGCCGAAAATGTCATCGCTGCCCTTGCCTTCGGGCGGCGGAGACTTTGGGGCGAGACCGCTCGCAGAGAGGCGTTGTTGCGGCTCGACGAAGTGGGTCTTGCCCACCGGGCGAACCAGCTAGCACAGCAGCTCACCTATATCGATCAGAAGCGGATGGAACTCGCACGCGCTTTGGCCCTGGAGCCGGAACTGCTGCTGCTCGATGAATGGTTGGCAGGCCTCAATCCCACCGAACTGCGCACCGGTATCGACCTGATCGATACCATCCGTAAACGTGGTGTCACGATCCTGATGGTCGAACATGTGATGGACGCAATCCGGGCGCTCTGCGGTCGCTGCGTCGTCATGAATGCCGGCCGCAAGATCGCGGACGGGCCGACGGCTGAGGCGCTCGCGGATCGGGAAGTCATCACTGCCTATCTGGGAGAGGCTCATGCTTGAAGTGGCGGATCTTTCCCTGCATTACGGCCGCCACGTCGCGCTCAACCGGGTTTCGATCCGGGTCGGCAAAGGCGAGACGGTCGTTATTCTTGGCGCCAACGGCGCGGGCAAGTCTTCGCTCCTCAAGTCCATAGCCGGTCTTACGAAACCGGACGAGGGCGCAATCGTTTCCTTCGATCGAAGGGTCGTCACCGGCATGCCGGCGCACCAGGTGGTAGAGGCCGGAATTGCGCTGGTGCCGGAGGGAAGGGGTGTCTTCGGAGACCTGACTGTCGAAGAGAACCTGGCGCTTGGCGCCTATGCCCGACGTGCCCGCGCGGATGCAAATGACAGTAGGGAATTCGTCTACGACCTCTTTCCCAAGTTGAAGGAGCGCCGCGCGCAATACGTCAACACCATGTCGGGGGGCGAACAGCAGATGGTGGCGATCGGGCGTGCGCTGATGTCAAAGCCACAGCTTCTGATGCTGGACGAACCGAGCCTCGGTCTCGCCCCGCTGGTTGTCGGCGAGCTGTTCAAGAGCCTGGGGCGCATCCGCGAGCGGGGTCTGGCGCTTTTGATCGTCGAGCAGAACGTGAAAATGAGCCTGTCGATAGCCGATCGCGGTTATTTGGCCGAAGCCGGCCGCATCGGCGGCGAGAACACCGCATCGGCGCTTATGGGCGATGCAGCCGTGCAGCGCGCTTTCCTCGGCGCGCCGCGCTGATTTCAATTTCGAGAAAAGGAGAAATCCATGGATATGTTAGGCCTGAAGATTAATAACGCAGAAGTGGAAGCGACCGGAGGTCGCCGTTTCGACCGGCTCAATCCGATTTCGGGTGAAGTGGCCTCGACAGTTGCTGCGGCCAGCGTCGACGATGCACGCCAGGCGGCCAATGCAGCAGCGAAGGCGTTTCCCGCCTGGGCTGCTATCGGACCCGGCCAGCGACGCCGGATCCTCAACGCAGCCGCCGACAAGCTGCAGGAACGGGCGCAGGATTTCGTCGCGGCCATGGCCGCGGAAACCGGTGCGACCGCAGGCTGGGCAATGTTCAACGTCATGCTGGCCGCCGATATGCTGCGGGAGGCAGCGGCCATGACGACGCAAATTACCGGCGAGGTCATTCCTTCGAACCGACCCGGCAGTCTTGCAATGGCAGTGCGCCAGCCGGCCGGCGTTGTGCTCTCCATGGCGCCCTGGAACGCACCGGTCATCCTGGGTGTGCGTTCGATCGCCATGCCGCTTGCCTGCGGCAACACGGTCGTCATGAAGACGTCGGAAATCTGCCCAAGGACCCATCGGCTGATCGTCGACGCACTGCATGAGGCTGGCTTGCCGGAAGGTGTGCTGAACGCCATCTCCAATGCACCGGACGATGCCGGCGAGATCGTCGAGGCGCTGATTGCTCATCCGGCTGTGCGCCGGATCAACTTCACCGGTTCCACGCGGGTCGGCCGCATTATCGCCGAGACCGCCGGCCGGTATCTCAAACCGGCCCTGCTGGAACTCGGCGGCAAGGCCCCCTTCGTTGTTCTGGACGATGCGGATATCGACGAGGCGGTGGCAGCCGCCGCCTTCGGGGCCTACATGAACCAGGGCCAGATTTGCATGTCGACGGAGAAGCTGGTGGTCGACGAAAAGATCGCTGACGAATTCGTGGAGGCCATGGCCGCCAAGGTGCGAACGCTGAAAGCCGGAGATCCGCGCCGCAGCGATTCTCCGCTCGGTTCCCTGGTCGACCTGCGCGCCGCGCAACGCGTGGAAGCGCTGGTGCATGATGCGGTCTCCAAGGGGGCTGTATTGGCCGCCGGCGGCAATATCGAAGGCACCATTATGGATGCGACACTGCTCGACCGCGTGACGCCCGCCATGCGCATCTATGGCGAGGAAAGCTTCGGTCCGGTTGCTTCGGTTGTTCGCGTCGGATCGGTAGACGAGGCGATACGGGTTGCAAACGACACGGAATACGGGCTCTCCGCCGCCGTCTTCGGTCGCGACGTCAACCGCGCCATGAATGTGGCACGCCGTATCGAATCCGGCATTTGCCATGTCAATGGTCCGACTGTCCACGACGAGGCCCAAATGCCGTTCGGAGGCGTCAAGGACTCCGGTTACGGCCGCTTCGGCGGCAAGGCCGGCATTGCGGAATTCACCGAGTTGCGATGGATCACCGTGCAGGACGGCCACATCCATTACCCGATCTGATCGCGGAGGCCGCTTTGGCGATATTGCAAGGCAAGGCCTGTGTCATCACGGGCGGAGCAGGCAGCCTCGGGTTAGCCGCCGCCCGACTCTTTTTGAAAGAAGGCGCCAAGGTCACCCTTGTCGACCTTTCCATGCAGAGTTTGGAACGAGCGGTTGAGGACCTTCCACAAGACAGGATCGAACTCGTAGCGGCCGATGTCTCGCGGTCGACCGATGTCGCGCTTTATGTCGCAAAGGCTGCTGCGCGTTTCGGCCCGATTGACGTGCTTGTCTCCAACGCCGGTAATTTCGGTCGGGTTGCTCCGATTGACGATTATCCGGAGGACGTTTTCGATCGCGTCCAGGAAGTGCATGTGAAGGGGGCTTTCCTGGCGGCGAAATACGCCGTTCCCCATATGCACGACGGGGGATCGATTGTCATAACCTCGTCGGTCGCGGCGTTTCGCGGTGATCCGGGCGTCTATGCCTATATCACGGCCAAACACGCCCAGGTCGGCTTGATGCGCTGCCTCGCCAAAGAGCTCGCGCCTCGAGGAATTCGCGTCAATTCCATTCATCCCGGCCCGATCGACAATTGCTTTCAACATGATGTCGAAAAGGGCTTGGGAGAGGCGATCGGGCGCGACGGGACGGAATTCTTCAACGCCATGATCCCGCTTGGTCGCCATGGCACGCCTGACGAGATCGCCCGCTCCCTTCTCTATCTCGCTTCCGACCAATCGAGTTTCGTAACCGGCACGACGCTGATGGTCGATGGCGGCATGAGCGTCTGAAGACGAACCACACAAGGAGGAAACCATGCCCGAACTCGCGACTACGGAATTCTGGAAGGATCTTGCCCCGCTCACCAAGGTGTTCCAACCGGACGCGCTGCCGGAGGTCTACGTCAACAATGCTCCTACCGAAGACGAGCGCTACTATGTACCCTTTACCGATACGGTCTCTTCTCGGCCGCTATGGATTTCCCCGACGCAGAACAAATGGTGCGACATTCTCATGGCCAAGAAAGCGGGTCTGGTGAACCGACACTACCATCCGCATGAGGTATTCGCCTACACGATCTCCGGCAAATGGGGTTATCTGGAACATGACTGGACGGCAACCGCCGGCGATTTCGTATATGAGACGCCTGGCGAAGGGCACACACTCGTTGCCTACGAACACGAGCAGCCCATGAAGGTATTTTTCCAGGTAACCGGCCCGCTGATTTGGCTCGACGAACAGGGCGAGCCCAATGGGTTCTTCGACGTTCACAACTATATTGCTCTCTGTCGCGACCACTACGAGAAGGTGGGGATCGGCGCCGGCTATGTCGATAGGCTGTTCCGGTAAGCCCAGCTTTCAGAGCGTTCGAGCCGTCGCATGCGTCATTCCGGCTTTGTTGCCTCGTCGCGCTCACGTAGATTGCGAGCAATCAGCCGGCAGAGATCGCGGAACTGCTCGTAGGTTTCCTGCGGAAGAAAGGAAAAGACATCGCGCTCGATTGCATCGGCCGCGGTGTCGCATGCCCCGACCATCCGCTTGCCCTCCCCGGTCAGGCTCATTCGGAGGATCCGGCGGTTGCCCGGATCTTCCTTGCGGACGATGAGTTTGCGCCGCTGTAGACCTGCGATCAGTTCGTTCATCGTCTGGGGTGTCACGAAGAAGCGGCGGGAAAGATCGGCTGAGGAAAGACCGTCGCGCGCTCCGATGACGCTGAGGACGGTATACTGGATCGGGGTCATCTGCAGTGGAGCAAGCGCCAGTTCGAACCGGCTTCGCACCGCGTGGCTCGTCTGATTGAGGAAATAGATAGCGCGGGGATGCTGCATTCTCCATGCGGTGGAGTTCGCGTCCTTGGTCTGCAGATGTTCAGCCATCACTGCGTGGTGATCCTTCTTGCTGAAATGATTATATATCTGGGGTAGCGGAGAAACGGTAAGCGCACAAGCAAGTTCCATGGTGTTGCCGACATGGCGATCGGCTGAAACCTTCCACCGGGAGGAACGTTGTCCGCAGGATTTCACTCCGGAGGAACTCTGTTGGACATCATCCGCATTCTGCTTGCTTTCATCCTCCCGCCGCTCGGCGTGTTTCTGCAGGTCGGTTTAGGCCTGCATTTTTGGCTGAACATCCTGCTGACCTTGCTTGGCTGGCTGCCCGGCATCGTGCATGCGCTCTGGGTGATCCTAAAGAAATGACAGTCAGACCTTTGCCCTAAGCCTGCGGCGGGTGTCGCTTGGGCTTTCGCGGTAATGGGCACGATAGCAGCGTGAAAAAGCCGAGGCGGAATTGAAACCGGTCGCCGCGGCGATATCTGCGAAAGAGGCGCGTGTTTCGATGACCTTCCGGCGGGCGGCGTTCAGCCTGAGTGCAAGATAATGCTCACGCGGTGCAACACCCATCGTGCCCCGGAAAATGTCTTGCAGATGCCGAGAACTCACACCTGCGCGCCGTGCCAGTCGAGACAGGGGAAGTGGTGCCTCCACTGTTTCCTCCATCAGTCTGATGGCCGCCTGCACGCGGCTGTCGATAATACGCATGTTACCGATCGCCGGCATCTGGAGGAGGTCGCCGCGGGTACGCTCCTGCTCATAGATGAAGAGACGCGACACTTCGAGCGCCAGCGAGTAGCCATGTGAGCGGCGGATCAGCTCCAGCATCAAATCCAACGTCGGCAGCGAACCGCCGGTGGTGATACGTTTGCCGTCGATGACGAAGCGTTCCCGGATCATGTTCACCTGCGGATAGGCGGCTGAAAAATCCTCGAAGTCTTCCCAGTGCGTGGTAGCGGAAAAACCGTCGAGCAGGCTGGTCTCCGCCAGAGCGAAGGAACCCGCCTCGATACCAGCGATCAAGGTGCGATGACGTGCCGTTTGCGAGAGCAGGAATTTCAGCTCCCGCGTGGTGCTTTTCTTCCAGTTGTAGCTTGAAAGCACAAAGAGCGGATCTGTCTCGCGCGCAGGACGGAAAGGCGCTACGACGGGGATGGGAATGCCGGCTTTCGTTTCGATCGAACGACCGTCCGGCGAGAAAAGCGTCCAACGATAAAGCTCACGGCCAGAAATCCGGTTGGCGGCACGAAGGGGTTCGATGACCGAAGCGACCAGGATCAAATTTGTCTCCGGCAGCACCAGAATGTCGAAGTGCTGCTCGTCGGCAAAGGGCTCGCCATCTGCCGACGTTGCGCTTTGGTAAGCCATTATTTCCACTCATCCCGTTCATGGAGTTCGTCAGTGAGCGGACAGGGAGGTCGATGCCCGCTCCTGCCTTTCCCGGAAGCTGCCACATGTCACGGTTTAAAAAAACTGCAGAAAGATGATTGATCGGCTGCCGGTGCTTTGGGCTTCTCAGGTCCGCTCCGCTTATCCTTCCAGCCCGGAACTGAGGACTGGTCTCCGCAATGGCCCGCTCAACGCAGGTAGATAGCTCCATAGGAAAAGTGCCCAGCCCGTCATCCAGCACAAGGCTGCCAAGGCAACGGGGTCGATAAATCCGCCAGGGATCCAAGATCTTTGTATTCTAAGGAAGCTCGACAGGCAGACGAGCGAGAACGCGGTTGCCATAGCTGGACTGAGAACGAGTTGAGGACCCTTGCGGATCATAGCGGTCCTCATCATGATGGCCATCATCATACTTCCCATGGCGCCCATGGTGATGGCATGGACAGCGTCCTTCAATGGAAGCCAGTTTGGGTTGAGCAGGGACGAACCGATGACCAGCAAGGCGGCGGGTGTCCACATCCACGCGATATGCAGCATGAGCAATGCCGGATAGCGAAAGGTCTTGTAGCCGTACCACCCTGCCGTCCGTGCAAACAGAAGCAATGCCGCCACGACGAGAAGAGAGCCCGCGGCCTTACTATGTTCAGTACCACCGAGATAAGCAGCGCCCAGGACAACGGCAATTGCTGCGCGCGAAAGCCAAGGCCGGTCCCACTCGAGCGCCGTGTCGCCCGTCCGTTCGAGCCAATGGCGCGTGAACGCAGGTACAGCCCGACCGCCCACGATGACGACGATCGTGACGAACAGTAGGGGGGTGCCGTTTATCCCTTCCAGATACATCCAAGCTCCTTGGTCTGAAAAGGACAGCGCAGCGGCTATTCCAAGCGTGGCGGTTGCCAGCACGGCCCACAGCCTGTCCCAGGCTTTGGTCAACAGAAGATGATACCCAAGAATCAGGGCCAGGCCGAAAAAATAGACACTGCCCACCACCGCGCGGACAGGAAGGGGCAGGACGTTGAAAGGAGCAACCAAGCGTGCAGCAAGCCAGAGGATGGTGACGAGCTTTGAGATAGCTGGTGATATCGGCCCTCGTTTCGTCCAGGCAGGCAGGGCGGTAAGCAGATAACCACCCACCGCCGCACCACCCATCCCGAAAAACAGTTCGTTCCGGTGCCAGCTAACCCGATCCAGCGCGAGACCTTCCGGAAGCAGCCAGACGCCGGGCGCGACAAGCGCCCAAAGACCGGCCAGAAAAAACAACGGACGGTGCGGTGCAACCCATAAGGAGCGCCAGATGCCCTCCGAAGAACAGGTGGTCAATCGGCCAACGCCACGTTCTCGAAACGAGGAAACAGCACGGCGTTTTCGAGATGCATGTGATTGACCAGATCGTCGGTAAACTTGCGCAGGCCGGTATAGAGAGCCGTCCAGGAGCCGCAGGCGCCGACGGGCAGGGAAAGCCCATGCGTCACATGCTCGATGGCTTTCAGATGCTCCATCTCGTCGTCGTGCTCATGCCGCATCTCGGCTATCGGATGCCCGATTGTCGGGCTGCCGCCACGTCGCATCATCGGAAAAAGTATTTGCTCTTCCCGCGCCATGTGGGCCTCGAGGTCGTCCCGAAGCTTGGCCAGAACATCGGCAAGTCCGACCGGAGCCGAGGGATGGTTTCCATGCACGCGTTCCACTTTCTGGGCAAGCGGGATAAGCCAAGCGAGTTCTTCCCGGTGGGTTGCATGGTACCGGCTCAGAAGGTGAGAGATAAGCTCTTCCGTTTCAGCCGGCGCGTCGCGCCCCGCCGCTTGCGCCAACGCATTGAGATCGGCGAGCAGGGCTTCGGCGGACAAACCGGCTTTCCCGGCAGCTTCGGCAAGCGAGATCTTGCCGCCACAGCAGAAGCTGATGTCATGGCGACGGAACAGTTCCGCCGCTCCCGGCAGCTCTGCTGCAATTGCGCCGACAGTTCGGTCCGGTGTCAGGTCGGTCATCTTATCCTCCTATGATTGATTGGATTGGGTGTTGCTTCCAGCTCGTTGCAGGTCGATAGCGCGTCATGGTTCGTTCACTCGCCATGACGATTTTCATCGATCCCAAGCGACGTCCATAGGGCATCGACCCTCTCGCTCACTTCTGGAGGCATCGAGAGCACATCGCCCCATTCGCGGTGGGTCTCCGCGCCGATCTTAGCTGTGGCGTCGAGCCCCAGCTTGCCGCCGAGCCCAGGTTCCGGAGAGGCGAAATCGAGGTAGTCGATCGGCGTTTTGTCGATGACAACGAGATCGCGACTGGCGTCGAAGCGCGTCGAAAGCGCCCAGATGACGTCCGGCCAACTTTTGACATTGATATCGGGATCTACGGCAATGATGAGCTTGGTGTAGCTGAACTGCGGCAGGATCGACCACAACCCCATCATGACCCGCCTTGCCTGACCGGGATACCGTTTGTTGATGGAAACGACGATGGCGCGATAGGAACAGGCTTCA
This sequence comes from Neorhizobium alkalisoli, assembly GCF_002968635.1. Classification (GTDB taxonomy): domain Bacteria; phylum Pseudomonadota; class Alphaproteobacteria; order Rhizobiales; family Rhizobiaceae; genus Neorhizobium; species Neorhizobium alkalisoli. The sequence continues at coordinate 186,867 of NZ_PVBN01000003.1, forward strand.
GGGGGGAGCCAGAGGTCGGCAATCTCCGGGAACTGCCCCTTGATCAGCGGCAGAAAGAGATCGTTCATCGCCTCGCCGAGCCGGGAAGGTTCATCCGGCGGTCGGCCCGTATAGGTCGAGAGGTAGATCGGCTGATGGCGCATGGTGATGGCCGAAAGGCGAAGCACGGGAAAAGGCTCAACGGCGTTGTAGTATCCGGTATGGTCGCCGTAAGGTCCCTCTTCAGCCGTCTGGGTTGCAGAAACCGTCCCTTCCAACACGATTTCGGCCTGCGCGGGAACGGGAAGGGGAACCGTCAGCGCGGTCGCCGTTTCCTGCCTCCTGCCTTTCAGGACACCTGCAAAACTCAGCTCGCTCATCCCGTCCGGAAGAGGCATGACGGCAGCAAGGATCGTCGCGGGGTCGGCTCCGATCGCGACGACGACCGGCATATCCTGGCCGAGTGCTTGCCACATGCGGTGATGCCGGGCGCCGCCTCGATTGGCCAGCCAACGCACGATCAGCCGATCTCGGCCGAGCTTTTGCATGCGGTATATGCCGACGTTGAGATCGCTCGGGTCGTCAGGCGCGTGAGTGATGACAAGCGGCCAGGTGATGAGGGGCGCTGGCTCTGCGGGCCAGCAGGATTGGATCGGCAGTCGGTCGAGGTCGATCTCGCTGCCCTGCCAGACAACCTGCTGGCAAGGCGCACGCGAAACCGGACGGACGTTCATGGACAGCGCAGCCTTCAAATGAGGCAGCTTTTCCCAGGCGTCGCGCAGTGATTTCGGTGGCCTCGGCTCACGCAGGTCTCCAAGGAAGGTAGCAAGCCGAGGGAGTCCTCCGGCTTCCAGCCCCAGGCCCCATTCGATCCGTTCGCGTGTGCCGAAGAGGTTTGCCAGAAGTGGGATGGCCTGCGTTATGCCCGCGGCATCAACCGGGTGCTCGAACAACAGTGCCGGTCCGTGGTCTGCAAGCACGCGCCTGTGGATCTCGGTAATGTCGTGGACCAGCGAAACGGGGCGGGCGATGCGCTTGAGACTGCCACGCCGCTCAAGGAAGCTGACGAAGTCCTGAAGGCTTGCGTAGCGGCGGGGAATGGCATCTGCTTTCATGCGTGAGATTTGCCGGGCCGCCGACGACATGTCTTTGCGCTAGCGCAAGTTACCGAGCCGTCGATGTGCTAGTCTCGGCACACTCGCACCTCGCCTTTAGGGGTGGCGAAGAGAGACTGCCGACGCGGGTTGACGAGTTCAAGCGATGATCCATGTTACCTTATCAGAAATGGCTAAAGCAGGAGGTGAGCGTGTCTGATCTTCCCCTTCAGCAACACGACGATAGGCTGCCACGGAGCCGGTTGAGGGAGTTCCTCACCTTCCTTGTGCTGGCATTCGGCATTTGGCCCATCGTGGCCATAGGAGTGGTCGGCGGCTACGGCTTTCTCGTGTGGATGTATCAGATCATCACCGGTCCGCCCGGACCTCCAGGTCATTGAGGCGCTCTGATGTTTGCGGCGTCACTTTCCCCGCGGAAGGGCTCCCTGCGTAAGCGGCTTATGGGCTTTGCGTCAGGTGCCGGCCTCCCCGGTCGATGTCCCACCTTAATCGCTGCCATGCCGAACGGCGGGTCGGCAATCGGCTTCCGGCCGATGAACGGAGATATTTTCCTGCCTGATGACGGTGGCGAAGCCCGCAGAGGTGTCGCGCCCGCATCCGCACAGGCCGATCGCGATCTGGATACAAACGCTGGAGGTGAGACATGTCTGAAGACGCAAACCGTCACTACATTTCCAGCGCCGTCATCATCGTAATACCGCAAGCCGAAGAACGCGTCGTGCGAGACGTGGCGGCGATGCCCGGGGTCGAAGTTCACGCTATCCAGGATGGCAAGATCGTTGTCGTCATCGAGGGCACCAGCAGCGGCCAGCTCGGTGCGGTCTTGTCGGCTATTTCTGCAATCGAAGGAGTGGTGGCCGCCAACATGGTGTTCGAACATTCCGAAAAAGAGGAGGCAATGTCTGATGATCGGAGAATTGACGCGGCGTGACCTTATCAAGGCGCATGCGGCGGGAATAGCGGCCGCTACTGCCGGGATCGCCCTTCCGGCCGCGGCCCAGCCGGTGCCAGGCGGGGTAGAGTCGCTGGAAATCAAGTGGTCGAAGGCCCCATGTCGGTTCTGCGGCACGGGCTGTGGGGTCATGGTCGGCGTCAAGGAGGGCCAAGTCGTGGCCACCCACGGCGACATGCAGGCCGAGGTCAACCGCGGCTTGAATTGCATCAAGGGCTACTTCCTCTCGAAGATCATGTATGGCGAAGACCGCCTCAAGACCCCACTGCTCAGAAAGCGCAATGGAAAATATGCCAAGGATGGCGAATTCGAGCCGGTGAGCTGGGACGAAGCCTTCGACGTCATGGCCGAGCAATGCAAAAAGGTGCTCAAGGAGAAGGGTCCGACGGCGGTCGGGATGTTCGGCTCTGGGCAATGGACGATCTTTGAGGGCTATGCCGCGACCAAGCTCATGCGCGCCGGCTTCCGCTCCAATAACCTCGATCCGAATGCCCGACACTGTATGGCGTCGGCGGCCTACGCCTTCATGCGCACCTTCGGCATGGATGAGCCGATGGGCTGTTACGACGATTTCGAGAATGCAGATGCTTTCGTGCTCTGGGGCTCGAATATGGCGGAGATGCATCCGATCCTCTGGACTCGCCTTGCCGACAGGCGGCTTGGTCATCAGCACGTGAAGGTTGCCGTCCTGTCGACCTTCACCCACCGCAGCATGGACCTTGCAGACATCCCCGTTATCTTCACGCCCGGGACCGATCTTGCAATCCTGAACTACATCGCCAACCACATCATCACCAGCGGCAAGGTCAACGAGGAATTCGTCAAGAACCATACGACCTTCATGAAGGGCGTGACCAATATCGGTTACGGCCTCCGGCCGGAAGATCCGCTGGAATTGAAGGCGGCCAATGCAGCCAATCCGGCCAACATGGAGCCGACGGACTTCGAATCCTTCAAGAAGTTCGTCTCCGATTATACGCTTAAAAAGGTTGCGGACCTCACCGGCGCTGATCCCGGTTTTCTGCAGCAGCTCGCGGAACTCTACGCCGACCCGAACCGGAAGGTGATGTCGCTTTGGACAATGGGGTTCAACCAGCACGTCCGCGGCGTCTGGGCGAACCAGATGCTTTATAATCTCCATCTTCTCACGGGCAAGATTTCCGAGCCTGGGAACAGCCCGTTCTCACTCACCGGGCAGCCATCAGCCTGCGGTACCGCGCGCGAAGTCGGCACTTTCGCACACCGGCTGCCGGCCGACATGACCGTGACCAACCCCGAACACCGCCACCATGCAGAGGAAATCTGGAAGCTGCCGGAGGGCCTTATTCCGGACAAACCCGGCTACCACGCGGTGCAGCAGGACCGCATGCTCAAGGACGGGAAGCTCAGCTTCTACTGGGTGCAGGTGAACAACAACGTTCAGGCTGCTCCGAACACAAAGAACGAGACCTATCAAGGCTACCGCAACCCGGACAACTTCATCGTGGTGTCCGACGCATACCCGACGATTACTGCCATGTCGGCCGATCTGATCCTGCCCGCAGCCATGTGGGTCGAGAAGGAAGGCGCCTATGGCAATGCCGAGCGCCGTACGCATGTCTGGCATCAGCTTGTTCAGGCGCCGGGCGAAGCGCGGTCCGACCTCTGGCAGTTGGTGGAGTTCTCAAAGCGTTTCACGACAGATGAGGTCTGGCCGGCCGAAATGCTCGACAAGCATCCGGACTATCGCGGCAAGACATTGTTCGAGGTATTGTTCAAGAATGGCCAGGTAGACCAGTTCCCGCTCAGCGAGATCGATCAGTCGTACCCCAACAACGAAGCCTATGCATTTGGCTTCTACCTCCAGAAGGGGCTGTTCGAGGAATACGCCTCCTTCGGGCGAGGCCATGGCCACGATCTGGCGCCCTATGATCGATATCATCAGGAGCGCGGCCTGCGCTGGCCGGTCGTGAATGGCCAGGAGACCAAGTGGCGCTACCGTGAGGGCTACGATCCCTATGTCAAAGCCGGGGAGGGCGTAAAATTCTATGGCCGCCCGGATGGCAGGGCCGTCATTCTCGCCGTTCCCTACGAGCCTCCGGCCGAAACTCCCGACGACGAGTACGATTTCTGGCTGGTGACCGGTCGTGTGCTGGAGCACTGGCACTCCGGCTCCATGACCATGCGGGTGCCGGAACTTTATAAGGCGTTTCCCGGTGCCCGATGTTTCATGAATGCCGATGACGCCAGGAAACGCGGCTTCAATCAGGGAATGGAGGTCAGGATTGTCTCCCGACGCGGTGAAATTCGGTCTCGCGTTGAAACCCGCGGACGAAACCGCATGCCGCCGGGCGTGATCTTCGTGCCCTGGTTCGACGCCAGTCAGTTGATCAACAAAGTCACGCTCGACGCCACCGATCCCATCTCCAAACAGACGGACTACAAGAAATGCGCTGTGAAGATTCTCCCCGTCGCATGACCCTCCGTCCTTTTTTGACGGTCCTTGCCGTGGCTGCCGCAGTGTTCTCGACGACCCTTGCGGTGGCTCAGATGGTACCGGAGCTGTCGGGACCGCCTGGCGGAATGAACGTGGTCCCCGCAAAGCCGATGCCGAAATGGAATGTGGATGATGTCCGCAAAATGCGCGCTTATCCCGACCAGCCCCCGGTCATACCTCACTCGATCGAAGGGTATCAGCTTTCCGTCAATACCAATCGCTGTCTTTCCTGCCACAAGCGGGAATTCACCCAAGGCGCCGGTGCTCCGATGATCAGCGTCACCCATTACATGACACGCGAGGGGCAGATGCTCGCGGACGTCTCCCCGCGGCGCTATTTCTGCACCGCCTGCCATGTGCCTCAAGCGCAGGTGCAGCCGCTTGTCGGCAATACCTTCCGCGACATGAGTGAAATGGGCGTCGAGCATCTGGGAGGAAAGTAGGTTGATCGCACGTATCAAAAGCCTGGCCGCCTGGGTCTGGAAGATTCTCAGTACGCCTGCCGCCACGCTGAGCCTGGCGTTCCTGACCCTTGGCGGTTTTGTGGGAGGGGTCCTCTTCTGGGGTGCGTTCAATACCGCGCTCGAGCTCACCAATACGGAGGCGTTCTGTACCGGTTGTCATGAAATGCGCGCCAACGTTTACGAGGAGATGACGCGAACGGTGCATTTCTCCAACCGGTCCGGCGTGCGCGCGTCCTGCCCGGATTGCCACGTGCCGCATGAATGGACAGATAAGATCGCTCGCAAGATGCAGGCCTCAAAGGAGGTATGGGGCAAGATCTTTGGTACGATCAACACACGCCAGAAGTTTCTCGATGAACGGCTCCGCCTGGCTCAGCACGAATGGCACCGGCTCAAGGCGAATGACAGCCTTGAGTGCCGCAACTGCCATTCTTCCGTGGCGATGGATCTTTCAAAGCAGACCCAGCGCGCCGCCGACATCCACACTCGCTATCTCTTGAGCGGCAAAGCGACCTGCATCGACTGCCACAAGGGGATCGCGCATGAGTTACCCAACATGCAAGGTGTGAATCCGGGCTGGCACATGCCGGACGAGCTGGAGGGCGATGTCCTGCCAAGCGCCAATGCTGTCGATGAATTGAGGAAGGTCATGGCAGAGGTGCATGCGAGCGGAGAAAAGAGCTTGCCGTGATCTACGGCTTGATCTCGATTTCGCCTTCGAGCCTGATGATTTCGAAGTCGCTGACGATGACGTCGACCCGGATGGCCCAGATACCCGCCACGGGCAGTACCAGACCAGTAGAACCCCAGGTGCCGTCTCCCCGCCTCTCAGCTTTGCGCCTGATGGGCTCTATTCCGGCCGCCGAATTTGAGAACGCGAAGGACACCTCCTGAGGATCGAGCGGGGAGAAGTCCTCCTTCATGATGATTGCGGTTGCCGTCACGGGGCCGGCATTACCGGGGCTGACCTGCAACTCCGCCATCCCCTTTGCGGAATGGATATGAGCAACCGCAGGCTCGGTGACCTCCACGATCAGAGAGCGCGGCGGCGGCGTGAAGCGCCACGTTGCAGCAACGCCAAGTATGAGGAGCACCACAAGGCTTTCGGCCATCATCGAGCGGACGAGGAGACGGGTAGCGGCCCTTTCGCCTCGTTCCGACCGGTTCGTCAGCCTCCATCTGTTGACGGCGGCGAGTCCGAAGAGCACGACGAGAAGGCTCAACTTGGCAATAAGAACCCATCCATAGCTCGTCGTAACCAGTGCCTCGATCCTCAGAACCTGCACGTAGGTCAAGACCATGCCGGCGACGATCAGCGCGGCGACCGCAAGCGGGATGAAGTTCGAGAAGCGGCGGAGCGCCATTGCCGCTTCGGAGCCATCTCTTCTGAACTCCGCTGTGAGAGGGAGCAGAGCGCCGACCCAGATGGATATCGCCGCCACATGGAGGAAAACCGCCGGCCGCATCAGCCATTGAGGGGAAGCCGCACTGGCGTGTCCGCTGAGGCAGAGGGCGAAGGCCGCCGTAAGCAGCGCCGAGAGCGAAATCCATCGCCCGCTCCGGCCCGGTCCGCTTGCCAAAGCCAGCACCGCAAGTGCAAGTGCCGCAAACATGAAGACAACGGTCCGCCCGAAGCTTGTTGCAAAGCCCGCTTTCCAGACTTCGGGGTCAAGGATCCGCCGGATTGGTTCGCCGACGGTGTCCAATCCCTGAAATCCGGCAGAGAGCAATGTGCCGGCCAGGCCTATGCAAAGAGCGGCAACCGTGAAGTTTAATGCGCTCCTGGATCCGCGGGCAAACCAGGAGGCGGCGAAGGTTCCCCCGATCCCGAAAAGAAGACCGATATAGAGACCGACCTTTCCACTCCAGAGGCCAGCCCGCACGGGCCAGTCCACGGTGTCTCCGGTCCGAGGGGAAGCTCCGCCCGGATGCCCGATCGAAAAGATGACCGATCCTCCGATCGGGTGACCATCCTGCGAGACGACCCGCCAGGAGAGCACATGGGTGCCGGTTGCGAGATCGGCGGGTGGGGTGATCTCGACCAGCTTGTCCTTGACGGTGAAGGCATCAAGAACGATCGGGCGGCCATCGGGCAGGGTCAACTTGAGGCTTGTCGGCGAGACGGGCTCGCTGAACGACAATTTGAAGACCGTGGGTGATGAGGATAGGACCGAGCCGTCGCGTGGCTCGGTCGCATTCAAGGCAGCATGGGCGGATGCCGTCGCCACGAAAGTCAGCCACAGCAGGATCGCCAGTGCGACTTGCCGCAGAACGACCGGGGGCGATAGCTTCGTTCGAAGCGACGTCATCATCAATGTCACGCCCGGATGTTAGTTGCTGAGCCTTGGCAGCAGCTTGACGCCCGGTGCGGGCAGTTCCAGATCAGATGCCTTCTGACCTTCAGCCGGGATTTCGATCCAGCGTTCCTTTAAGCCTTCCGGGCATTCCTGGATGACCGGGAAGTACAAGGTGGCGCCGGCGTTGAGATCTGCGGCGATCGTACCCCGAAGGACGAATTCGTCGTACTCGTCGTCACCGAGATTGCCGCCGCTCCAGACGACCTCTTTCACGCCCTCGGTCACCGGGGTACCGTGATTGTCGTAAGCCTTTGCATATGCGCCCTTGACCTTCTCGAGCTTCCAGCCTGCTTTCGGCTGCGGCTTGACGCCGTAGAAGCCTTCCGGAACCTGAACGCGCACGACATTGGTAGGCTTGCCTTCGCAGCCGTGGGGTACCCGCAGCACTGCCTTGTAGGTCGAACCGGCAGGCGCTTCTTTCCCTTCGAGGGTGACGTGCGAAAACGCAGCGGTGCTTGTGAACATGGTAACCGCAGCGGCAATGATGATCTTCTTCAACATAGAATTCTCCATGGATGCCGACAAACGTCGGCCGATGACGAGCCAGCAGCCCGATGGCGCATGGCGGGTGTCGTTGGGTGGGAATGAATGCAGGGTGGACGGCTCTTGATCCGGGCGGATTGTCGTCTAGGCAGAGGACATCCTGAACCCGAACCCCTTCGACCGAAGGACTATGGTCAGCGGTGGGCCTCGTGGCCTTCCCGGTTCCGTTTCGGGTCGCTTCAGAGCGTCCACATCATCTTCGATGCGAACCTTTGTCGTAAAGGCCGGCAGCCGGTTCACCAGGAAATTGCCTGGGGCCGGGGCAGCAAGAAGCAAGACCAACGTGCTGCACGCCTGGGTGCAGCATTGAAGAGCCTGAGAGTGATCCTCGTGGCCGGTATCGGCCGGGCCCTCCACATGCGTGATGCAGAGAGGGTTGCCGAATGCATCGTACATAGGCGCGGCGAGCGCGGTCCCCATGCCGAGAGATGCAAACAGCATCTGCAAAACGAGCGCATGCGCTGCGATGAACGCGGCTGCCGTGCTCCATTTATGCGGTCTGCGGTTTCTCACGATAGGTTCATCGCTTGCGGGTTGCCATCGATCTGCCGCTGCTTAGTTGCACGCAACAGTCATGTTTGTCTATGCGCTCTTCCGCCACAGCGCTCTTTGATAAGCATCAACTGCGGGGAGGAATTGGAGATATCTGCCGCTCGCGGCCATCCCTCGTCACCGGTAATGTATGGAATGGCACCGATTATGAAAAGCATTGTTCGCTTTTCCGGCACGTAATGGACGAAACGAAAAAGGAGGGGAGCATGCCGCTCGAGATGAACCGCGAAGTTTTCATCACCTGCGCCATTACCGGCGCCGGTGATACGGTGAGCAAGTCCGCCCACGTTCCAATCACCCCGAAACAGATCGCAGAATCTGCAATCGATGCCGCCAAAGCCGGAGCAGCGGTTGTCCATTGCCATGTCCGGAACCCTGAAACAGGGGCCGCAGCCCGCAACAAGGAACTCTACAGGGAAGTGACCGATCGTATCCGCTCGGCGGATGTGGACGTCGTGCTGAACCTGACGGCCGGGATGGGTGGAGACCTCGTGTTCGGGAATGTCGAGGCGCCGTTTCCGGTGAACCCTGACGGCACCGACATGGCCGGCGCCACCGAACGTGTCGCCCATGTCGCCGAGTGCCTGCCGGAAATCTGCACGCTCGATTGCGGTACGATGAACTTTTCGCTCGGTGACTATGTCATGACCAACACGCCTTCGATGCTACGCGAGATGGCGCGGCAGATGACGGCGCTTGGCGTTCGACCGGAGATCGAGGCCTTCGATACCGGGCATCTCTGGTTCGCCAAGCAACTCGTCGAGGAGGGGCTGATCGAGGATCCGGTGCTGATCCAGCTCTGCATGGGCATCCCCTGGGGAGCGCCCGATGATCTCAACACCTTCATGGCGATGGTCAACAACGTCCCAAAGAACTGGACCTTCTCTGCCTTTTCGATCGGTCGCAATGCGCTTGCCTATCCGGCGGCGGCGGTGCTCGCCGGCGGCAATGTCCGCGTCGGGCTGGAAGACAACCTCTATATTGGCAAGGGCCAGCTCGCGACCAATGCGCAGCTCGTGGAAAAGGCGGCTGGCGTCATCGAAGGCATGGGGGCTCGGATCATCGGTCCTGCCCAGGTGCGCGAAAAACTCAAGCTGACCAAGCGGTGAACCCCATGACCAGTATCAGTCAAGCAGCCTGCATTGGCGGCGGTGTCATCGGCGGTGCCTGGGCAGCCCGCTTCCTTCTCGCCGGCATAGACGTCAACATGTTCGACCCTCATCCGGAAGCCGAACGCATCGTCGGCGAGGTGTTGGCGAATGCCGAGCGCGCTTATGCCATGCTCACAATGGCGCCATTGCCGCCAAAGGGCAAAATCACATTCTGCAAGAGCGTCGAAGAAGCCGTGGAAGGCGCCGACTGGATCCAGGAAAGCGTGCCGGAGCGGCTGGAACTGAAGCGCAGCGTCATCACTCAGATCGACGCGGCCGCCCATCCGAAAGCGCTGATCGGTTCTTCCACCTCCGGGCTGATGCCGACCGATCTGCAGCGAGACATGAAGCATCCCGAGCGCATGTTCGTCGCGCATCCCTATAATCCCGTTTATCTCCTGCCGCTCGCCGAGCTGGTCGGTGGGCAAAAAACGTCTGTCGAAACGCTGAAGGCGGCACAGGAAAAGCTGGCGCCGATCGGCATGAAAGGCGTCATCATCAAAAAGGAGATCGAGGCTTTTGTCGGCGATCGGCTGCTGGAAGCCGTCTGGCGCGAGGGCCTGTGGCTGATTCACGATGACATTTGCGACACGGAGACACTGGATGACGTGATCCGCTATTCCTTCGGCATGCGCTGGGCGCAGATGGGCATGTTCGAGACCTATCGCATCGCCGGCGGAGAGGCAGGCATGCGCCACTTTCTTGCGCAATTCGGCCCGTGCCTTTCCTGGCCCTGGACGAAGCTTACGGATGTCGTCGATCTCGACGATGCCCTTGTCGACAAGATAGCTGCCCAGTCCGACGCGCAATCGGGCGCCCGCGGTATTCGCGAACTCGAGCGCATCCGCGACGAAAACCTCGTTGGCATCATGCAGGCGCTGAAGGGCGGCGATGCCGGTCGTGGCTGGGGTTCGGGCAAGATCCTGGCCGAGTTCGAGAAGCATCTATGGGCCCAGGGAGGGATCGGGAGCGGCGCTAGGCAGGTGGCGCCCGATCATTCCGCCCCGCTCCGGCTTATCGATACACAGGTCAGCGCGGCCTGGGTGGACTACAACGGCCACATGACCGAACATCGTTACCTGCAGGTTTTCGGCGACACATCAGACGCGCTCCTGCGTCTGATCGGAGTCGATTTCGCTTATGTGGAAGCCGGTCAAAGCTATTACACGGTGGAAACGCATATCCGGCATCTTGGGGAGGCCAAGCTCGGGCAGCGGCTCTACTCGACGCTGCAAATACTCTCATCGGACGAAAAGCGTATCCGCTTCTTCTCCACTATCTACAATGCCGAAACCGATGAGGCGCTGGCGACTGCCGAACAGCTGATGCTGCATGTGGACTCGAAGGCCGGCAAGTCCGCTCCCGCCCCGACGGAGGTTCTGGCGAGGCTTACGCCGATCACCGAAGCCCATGCCGATCTGCCGGTGCCGGAGGGCGTTGGCAGGTCGGTCGGCCAAAAGCGTTGATCTGAAAGAAGGGCAGGGAGGGAAATCATGCATTTCGGACTGACCGACGAACAGGAAATGATCGTCAAAACCGTCCGTGACTTTGTCGAGACGGAAATCTATCCGTATGAGAACGAAGTGGAGCGAACGGGCTTCGTGCCGCCGGACCTCGGTCAAGAGATCGCCCGCAAGTGTCGAGAAATCGGTTTCTTCGGCTGTAATTTCCCCGAAGAGGTCGGAGGCGCCGGCCTCGATCACACGTCCTTCACGCTGGTGGAGCGCGAACTAGGTCGCGGCTCCATGGCGCTCACCGTCTTTTTCGGCCGCCCCTCCGGCATCCTGATGGCTTGCAATGGCGAGCAGCGCGAGAAATATCTCTTCCCGGCGGTGAAAGGCGAAAAGTTCGATGCGCTTGCCATGACGGAGCCGGATGCGGGCTCCGACGTGCGCGGCATGAAGTGCTTTGCACGGAAGGATGGCGACGAATGGATCGTCAACGGCACCAAGCACTTCATTTCCCATGCCAATATCGCCGATTTCGTCATCGTCTTCATTGCGACGGGTGAGGAAGAAACTACGCGCGGGCCGAAAAAGCTGATCACTTGCTTTCTCGTCGATCGCGGCACGCCGGGCTTCGAGATCCGCGAAGGCTACAATTCGGTCTCTCATCGCGGCTACAAGAACTGCATCCTGACCTTTGACGAATGCCGCCTGCCGGAAAGTCAGATTTTGGGCGAGGTGCACAAGGGTTTCGACATCGCCAATGATTGGCTCTATGCGACGCGTCTGACCGTCGCGGCCACCTCTGTCGGCAGGGCACGCCGCGCCTTCGACTACGCGGTGAACTACGCTGCCGACCGAAAGCAGTTCGGCAAGCCGATCGGCGCCAACCAGGGCGTCTCCTTCAAGCTCGCCGACATGATCACCGAGATCGACGCTGCCGACCTTTTGACGCTTTCGGCAGCCTGGCGGCTCGATCAGGGGCTGCCGTCGAACCGCGAGATCGCCTCGGCCAAGGTCTTTTCAACGGAAATGCTGGCGCGGGTCACCGACGAAGCGATCCAGATCTTTGGCGGCATGGGGCTGATGGACGACCTGCCGCTCGCCAGATTCTGGCGCGATGCGCGCGTCGAACGCATCTGGGACGGGACCTCTGAAATCCAGCGGCACATCATCAGTCGCGAACTCTTGCGGCCGCTGGGGGCGTAAATGACGAAAACCCTCGACCGCCTGACCCGCCCGAAAACCATTGCCGTGTTCGGCGGCAAGGAGGCGCGGCGCGTCATCGAGCAATGCGACAAGGTGGGGTTTTCAGGAGACATATGGCCGGTCCATCCAAAGAATGAAGAGATCCTCGGCCGCCGGTGCTACCGTTCGGTAGCGGACCTGCCAGCGGCGCCGGATGCCGCTTTCGTTGGTGTCAATCGACAATTGACGATCGAGATAATAGCAGACCTTTCGGCACGTGGTGCGGGTGGCGCGGTGTGTTACGCTTCCGGTTTCCGCGAAGCCGTAAGCGAGCTTGCCGATGGCAATGACCTCCAAGCAGCCCTGATCGAGGCGGCGGGCGACATGCCGATTCTCGGCCCCAACTGCTACGGCTTTATCAACATGCTGGATGGCGCGCTGCTCTGGCCGGACCAGCATGGCATGCTGCGGGTCGAACGCGGCGTCGCGGTCCTCACCCAGTCCTCCAATATCGCCTGCAATATCTCCATGCAGCAGCGTGGCCTGCCGCTCGCCTATCTCATGACTGCCGGCAACCAGGCCCAGACGGGACTTGCAGAGCTTGCCTGCACGGTGATTCAGGATACGAGAGTGACAGCAGTCGGGCTCCATATCGAAGGTTTTGACAGTCTCGAAACACTGGAGCGGCTGGCAGCGCTTTCCAGGATGTTGAAAAAACCGGTCGTCGTGCTGAAGGTTGGTAAGTCGGAGGCGGCCCAGCTTGCTACCATTTCCCATACCGCATCGCTTGCCGGCAACGACAGAGTATCCTCCGCACTGCTCGAGCGGCTTGGCATCGGCCGCGTGGAAACGCTCCCGGAGCTCCTGGAGACGCTGAAACTACTGCATCTCTACGGGCCGCTCGATACTGCCGACATATCTTCCATGAGTTGCTCGGGTGGCGAGGCTTCGCTGATGGCCGATGCCGGGGTGAAGAGAAAGATCTCCTACAGGCCCTTGCGTGACGAACAGCTCAAGCCGCTGCGCGAGACGCTGGGGCTGATGGTGACGCTTGCCAATCCTCTCGATTACCACACCTTCGTTTGGGGCAACGGGGAGAAGCAGACGGCGGCCTTCACGGCGATGATGCAGGGCGGCTACGGGCTGAACCTCGTAGTACTGGACTTCCCGCGGCTGGACCGCTGCGACGCGGCGGACTGGCAAGCGACTGTCGACGCAGTCGTAGCCGCGCACTCCGCAACAGGCGCCAACGCTGGCATTGTCGCCAGCATGGGCGAAAATCTTCCGGAATCCGTTGCCGAACAGCTGATCCGTGATGGTGTCGTACCCTTCCATGGCATCGAAGAAGCGCTTGCCGCCGCGGAAACCGCAGCCTTCATCGGCGCTGCCTGGCGAGAACCGGCGCCTGCGCCGCTGCTGAGGCATGCGGTCGGTGTGGGCAAGGTGGTAACGCTCAACGAGGACGAGGCGAAACGAGAGCTTTCCGCCTTCGGCCTACCGATTCCGGAGGGGCTTGTGGAGATCGAGCCGAACGATACCGGACCAGCCGCGGAAAAGCTCGGCTTCCCGGTGGCGCTGAAGGGCCGCGGGGTCGCCCACAAAACCGAGGCCGGCGCTGTGAAGCTCAACCTCAAAAGCAAGCAGGAGGTCGTTGCCGCGGCGTATGCCATGGCCGGCGTCTCCAATGGTTATCTGATCGAAAAGATGGCCGGTCGGCCGGTTGCGGAAATCATCATCGGCGCGATGCGGGATCCGGTCGCAGGCCTGGTCCTGACGCTCGGTGCCGGCGGTGTCCTGGTTGAACTTCTGGAGGATTCCGCGCTGATTACCCTGCCTGCCTCGCAGCAATCGATCGCGGCTGCCGTATCAGGTCTGAAGGTGAAGAAGCTGCTCGACGGCTATCGGGGTGGGCCGAAGGGCGATATCGCCGCTCTCGAACAGGCGGTGGAAGCAGTTACGGCCTATCTTGTGGCCAATGCCGGGGATATCGAGGAATTGGACATCAACCCGGTTCTGGTGCTGCCGGAGGGTGAGGGTGTCGTTGCCGTGGATGCAATGGTGCGAAGGAGGATACCGTGAGTGATCAGGCGATAAAGTCCCGTCGCGAGGGCGGCATTCTCGAAGTGACCATCGACCGGCCGAAAGCCAATGCCATCGACCTCAAAACCTCGCGCATCATGGGTGAGATCTTTCGGGATTTCCGCGACGACGAGAGCCTGCGTGTTGCCATCATTACCGGGGCCGGCGAGAAGTTCTTCTGCCCCGGCTGGGACCTGAAGGCGGCGGCGGCCGGTGACGCGGTTGACGGTGATTACGGCGTGGGCGGTTTTGGCGGCATGCAGGAGTTGCGCGACCTCAACAAGCCGATCATCGCGGCCGTCAACGGCATCTGCTGCGGCGGCGGGTTGGAAATCGCGCTGTCGACGGATCTCATCCTTGCCGCCGAACACGCCACCTTCGCACTTCCCGAGATTCGTTCCGGCACGGTCGCCGACGCTGCTTCGATCAAGCTGCCGAAGCGCATACCTTATCACATCGCCATGGACATGCTGCTTACTGGCCGCTGGCTGGACGTGCAGGAGGCGCACCGCTGGGGATTCGTCAACGAGATTCTGCCGGCGAACGGGCTGATGGCGCGGGCCTGGGAACTGGCAAGGCTGCTCGAAAGCGGCCCGCCACTCGTTTACGCCGCCATCAAGGAGGTTGTCCGCGCCGCGGAAGGCGAGGGCTTCCAGACCACCATGAACAAGATCACCAAACGACAGTTCAGAACGGTCGACATCCTTTATTCCAGCGAGGATCAGCTTGAAGGCGCCCGCGCTTTTGCCGAAAAACGCGATCCGGTCTGGAAGGGAAAATAGCCTCGTTATGCAGCGATGTCGGCAATCTCCCCGGATTGCCAAAGGATTTTCGGGTCCGACATGTCGCCGCTCTCCATGTCCACCTGAACGGAATAGGCCGCCACCCCGACGAAACGGTCGGCCATGGCCCGTGCGATCTTTTCGGCGGATGCGGCATTCGAGGCCACCCGCATTTCGCCCGGCGCTATATTGCCCCGGATCTTCTTGAACGGCAGGACGATGAACTTTTCCGATCTGGACATGACATTTCCTTCTTTGCGGTCACTCTGTGGATATGCGAGGGGAAGTCAACAGCAGCCGGCCGAAATCGCCGGATACAAGGCAGGCAAGCCACATTGACAGGCTCCCGCATGGCCGGAATAGTTGCCCGGATTTTTAATCGGGCTCGTTCAAATGGATATTCGCTTCTTCGAACTCGACGACACGGAGGAGCTGGCCTCGCTTTTTGAGGAAATGCAGACGTATTACGGCGTCTTCTGCCCACCACGCGAGACGATCCTCGCTGGCCTTCTTGGCCGCCCGCCGGAGACGGAAATTCTCGTCGTCGCCACCGACCGCATCGTTGCGTTTGCAGCCTTTGCCGCCATCTATCCGGGGCCTGGACTGAAGCCGGGGTTCTTTCTGAAGGAACTCTATGTGTCGGCCTCCGAGCGCGGCAGGGAGATCGGTACGACGTTGATGAAGCGGATTGCGACGCTTGCGGTCGAGCGAGGATTCGGCCGCATCGACTGGACGGCAGCGCGAGCCAACGATCGGCTTTTGAGTTTCTACGACGGACTGGGCGCCGATCGGAAGGAAGACCGCATCTTCTACCGGTTGGAAGGCGAAAATCTGGTGGCGCTGGCCGGGCAGGCCTGACTACTTCTTATGCCCCTGATATTGCGGCAGGTCATCCGTGATCTCGTACCACGGGGCTTTTGAGCCGACAAAGATATGGTGCGTCGGGCGGATAGTAGGCGCGTCTACGAGTGTGCCCATCGCTACATGCACCCATTTGGCTTCCCGGACCAAAGAATAGAGAAGCGATCCGCAGGTGACGCAATGGGCATCGTGGCTCTCCGCTTCGCCGTAGATCAGCAGACTGCCCACGCCCTTCGTGAGTGAGAACTTCTCATGCTCTATGCCGGCGAAGGGCTTGAAGGCCGAGCCGGTCGTGCGGCGGCAATCGGAACAGTGGCAGATAGCAGCATACACGAAGGCATCATCGACTGCATATTCCACTCCGCCACAAAAGCATCTGCCGGTCAATCTTGTCATCAGTCTACGCGTACCCTAGCTCTTTGGGTCGGCCTTCTCTGCCAGCCATGTCTTGATGAGCGACTGATAGGGCACGTCCCGTTTGTTGGCTGCGATCTTGATCCGCTCGAGCAAACTGTTAGGCAGACGAATGGAGATCGATGTAGAGGACGGCTTGAGATTGGACAGGCGCACCCGCTCGCGCTTGCTCCAATCGATATGATCGGCAGAGTCATGACTTTCCCAGAAGGCGCGCTCTTCAGCCTCGCTGCTGAATTCCGGGCCAGGTTTATTATGTTTGTTCATAATAGCTTCGCTCCCTGCGGCTCATATCGCGGGCGGATATAACTCTTATCTTCGTCTCGTCCTGCCGGAGCGTGAACGTGACATGCAGCAAACGTCCGTTGTCAGTCCGCCCAAGTGCATGAATACGACGTTCTGCTTCGCTATGCTTCACATCGGGAACAATGAACAGAGGTTCATTGAAGGAAATCTGTTCGGCCTCCGCCTGACTGACATCATGCTTTGCAACGCTTTTGCGGGCATTGCCCGCATCCCATTCAAAGCCGGTGATCCGATCCCAGTCAATCATTCCTGTATATGATCATAATATACGAAAAATACAAGATGGCAAACGATCACGCCCTGCCGATCTCTTCCAAATACCACTCGATATAGCGCAATTCGTTCTGCTCCATCGGTGCGATCGGGCCTGGTTCAAAGAAACGCGATACGACACCGCGGGCGGTATGTTCGATGATCGCCTTGTCCTCGTCGGTTGTGACCTTCCAGAGCCAGGTGAGTTTGTCCAGATCGTAATCCCGGCCTTCCTCGGCCTTGGCATCGACGAGCCAGATCAGCTCCATTTCGCAGGTATCGACGGTTTTCGGGATGAAGCGGTAGATCATGCCGTGGTCGGCGTAACAGACGAGGAAACTCGTGCCACCGAGATGGACGGATGTGACGCCACCGTCAAAATCGGAGAACCGACCCATCAGCGGGGCAAGGGGCTGGCCATCCTTGCTGCCGGTCTTCACCCCGTCGTAGAGCGCATAACGGAACGCGTGGATCGCCTCCCGGCCTTCGCGAGAGGTCTGCCAGTGGTTGCCGGAACCGATCTCGATACCGAGCGCGCAGGTACGCGCCTCCATCTTGGCGTTGAGTTCCTCTATCAGGTGTAGCGGCTGTTCCAGCGCGTGCGTCTCGGAATATTCCGGATGCGCCGGGCCGCAATGATAGCACTCCACGTAGTTCTCGACGGCAAGCTTCCAATTGGCATCGAGCGGGTAGCTCTGTCGGTGGGCGACCTTCGCCGAGGCCCAGCCATATTGACCGCAAGTGGCGTGCAGCAGGTTTTCCACCTCGGAGAAATCCAACGGGGTTTCCGCAAACGAGATGAAGACGAGGCCTTCGACGACCCGGACATGCAGCGTCTTCAGCCCATGCTCCTCACGGCGAAAATCCTTCGGCATCAACCGTGCGGCCTTGAGCTTGCCGTCGTTGCCATAGGTCCACGCGTGATAGGGGCAGACGAATGCTTTGGCATTGCCCTTCTGCTGGGTGCAGACCTCGGCGCCGCGATGGCGGCAGACGTTCAGCATTGCATGCACCGTGCCATCGCCAGCTCGGGTCAGGATCACTTGCTCGGCGCCGAGCTTGAACAGCTCGAAATCATTGGGATCGGGAATGACGCTTTCATGCGCCAAACAGTGCCAATGACGGAAGAAGAGGCGATCCATGTCCCGTTCGAAGATGTCGGGATCGTGGTAGAAGGGCCGCGTCAGCCCGTAACCCGGCCTGTGCGCGACGAGGAGGCGGTCTATGCGATCGTCGGCAGTGATATCGTTCTTCAGATCAGACGCCGGCATGGGTGTTGCTCCATAAAGACCACCGGACATTCGACGCTCCGGCGCGCATATTCCAACAGTAATTAAAACCCTCTGGCCTGCCGGCCGTCTCCCCTGGCGGAGGGGTGGGGAGGGCCTTTCCTACATCCGTACCCGCTCGGCTTTAGGGTCATACATCGGAGAAAGCGATGCCTCCGCCTTCACTCGACGGCCCGCGATCTCGATCTCGTAGTTGGATCCCAACACGTCGGCGGCATTTTCTCCCTCGCAGGGCACGTAACCCAGGCCGATCGCGCCGCCGAGGAAATGGCCGTAATTGCCGGACGTAATCGTGCCGACGATCCTGCCGTCGCGTACGATCGCCTCGTTGTGGAAGAGCAAGGGTTCGGGGTCTGTGAGCTTGAATTGCACAAGGCGCCGGCCAAGCCCTCTTTCCTGCTTGCGCAGGACCGCATCGCGGCCGATGAACTCCCCTTTACCCGTTTTGACAGCAAAGCCGAGGCCTGCCTCCAGCACGTGATCCTCGTCGGTAATGTCATGGCCAAAATGGCGGAACGCCTTCTCGATGCGGCAGCTATCGAGCGTATGGATGCCGCAAAGCTTCAAACCGAGGTCTGTTCCCGCCAAATCCAGCGCCTCAAAAACATGGGCGGCTTGGTCGGTTGAGATATAAAGCTCCCAGCCAAGCTCGCCGACATAGGTGACGCGGTGAGCGCGAGCCAGTCCCATGCCGATCTCGATCTCGCGCGCAGTCCCGAAGGGGTGGGCCTCGTTGGAGAAATCGTCAGAACTGACCTTCTGGATCAGTTCGCGGGACTTCGGGCCCATCAGGCAGAGTACGCTTTCGGCCGCCGTGACCTCGGTAACCACCACGAATTCGTCGGTCATGTGCCTGCGAAGCCAGGCGAGGTCGCGCTGCAGTGTGGCACCTGGAACGACAAGCAGGAAGGCGGTTTCGGAGAGCCGGGTTACAGTGAGATCGCTTTCGATGCCGCCACGGCGGTTCAGCATCTGCGTATAGACGATGCGGCCGGAGGGTACGTCCACCTGGTTCGCGCAGAGCCGTTGCAGGAAACGGCAGGCGTCGCGCCCTTCGACACGGATTTTTCCGAACGAGGTCATATCGAACAGGCCAACGCCGGTCCTGACCGCCAGATGCTCCTCTCGCTGGTTTTCGAACCAGTTCTGCCGTTGCCAACTATATTCATACTCGCGCTCCTGGCCGGGTTTTGCGAACCAGTTGGCGCGCTCCCAGCCAGCCACTTCGCCGAACACGGCCCCACGCGCCTTCAAGTGCTCGTGGATCGGCGAACGGCGTACCCCGCGCGCGGTCGCCATTTGCCGATAGGGAAAGTGGTCGGCGTAAAGTAGGCCGAGCGTCTCGGAGACGCGCTCCTTCAGGTAGAGCCGGTTCTTCTGGAAGGGCTGGGCGCGGCGGATATCCACTTCCCACAGGTCGAAGGGCGGCTCGCCGTCATTCATCCATTGGGCGAGCGCCATGCCGGCGCCGCCGGAAGAGACGATGCCAATCGAATTGTAGCCGGCCGCCACCCAGTAACCTTTCAGTTCCGGCGCCTCGCCGAGATAATAGCGATCGTCCGGCGTAAAGCTTTCGGGGCCGTTGAAGAAGGTGTGGATGCCGGCGGTTTCCAGCATCGGCATGCGGTTGATCGCCATTTCCAGGATCGGCTGGAAGTGGTCGAAATCCTCCGGCAATTGGTCAAAGCAGAAGTCCTCACGGATTGCCTCACCGACTGGCGGCCAGGGCTTGGCAACCGGCTCGAAGGCGCCAACGAGCATCTTGCCGGCATCCTCCTTGTAGTAGGCGCATTCGTCCGGCACGCGTAGCACGGGAAGCTGCTTAAGGTCGGGGATCGCCTCCGTCACGATATAGAAGTGCTCGCAGGCATGCAGCGGCAAGGTGACACCGGACCGCCGAGCCAGGTCTCTGCCCCACATGCCGGCGCAATTGACGACATGCTCCGTCTCAATCGTGAAGCGCTCGCCAGCCTGCTCGCAGGCGACGCCGACCACTCGATTATTCCTCGTAAGCACCTCGATGACCTTGACGCCTTCGATGATGTTCGCGCCGTTTTGCCGCGCTCCCTTGGCGAGCGCCATGGCAATGTTTGCGGGGTCGCACTGACCGTCGAGCGGCAAGTGGACGGCAGCCTTGATGTCGCCGATGTTGAGATGCGGGTAGAGCGCCTTCGTCTCTTCCGGAGAAATCTCGCGAACGTCGATGTTGAAGGCCCTGGCGAGGGAGGCCTGACGGTAGATCTCCTCCTTGCGCTCCTCGGTGAGAGCCACGGTCATCGAGCCGTTTTGACGCATGCCGGTGGCTATGCCGGTTTCGGCCTCCAGTCTGACGTAAAGATCGGCCGAATATTTGGCGAGGCGCGTCATGTTCTGCGAGGCGCGGAGCTGACCGATGAGGCCAGCCGCATGCCATGTGGTGCCAGAGGTGAGTTGTTTGCGTTCGAGCAGCACGATATCGGTCCAGCCGAGCTTTGCCAGGTGATAAGCGATGGAGCAGCCGGACACTCCGCCGCCGATGATCACCGCGCGCGCCTTTTGGGGAATGGGTTTCGTCATGCGCGCAGCCTCTCATTCTCGGGATCCCACGACGGTCCGTCGGGCTGGACGACGGCCTTGAAACGGTCGCCGAAGATCTCGACCTCCAGCTCGGTGCCCGGTTCGGCGAGATCAGCACGGAGCATGCCGAGCGCCAGCGACTTGCCGACGCGGTAACCCCAATTGCCGGAGGTCGTCTCCCCCACTACCTCGCCAGAATGCCAGAGCGTCGACATGTAGGGCGCGTCGCAATCGCCGGCCTCGACCACCAACGTGACAAAGCGCTTGGAAACGCCTTGCTGCTTCTCGGAGGCCAGCGCGGTCTTGCCCTTGAAATCCGGTTTCGACCAATCGATGAAGCGTTCGAGCCCGCCCTGCAATACGGTATAATCTGTGGAGAGATCGCCCTTCCAGGCGCGGTACCCCTTCTCGATGCGCAGACAATCGAGAGCCTCCAGGCCGAAGGGCTTTAATCCATGCTTTTGCCCCGCCGCCCAGACGGCGTCGAAGACGGCCGCCGTGTCATCGAACCTGGTATGGATTTCCCAGCCCAGCTCGCCGGCAAAGGAAACACGCACCAGCTGGCACCAGCGGCCGGCGATCTGGGTCGACTGGTGTGTGAGCCAGCCCTTGGAAAGGTCCGCATCGGTTACCTCGACGAGGATGTCGCGGCTCTTTGGGCCGGAGAGGATTTGGCAGGAGAAATCGTCGGTGACATCGTCGATTGTAAACAATGCATCGGTGGGCAGATGTTTTTTCAGCCAATCGAGGTCGTGCCACTGAGCGGTTGCGGCGGTGATCAGGAAGAAGAAATCCTCTTCCAGCATCATCATCGACATTTCCGTGACAATGCGACCCTTGTCGTCGGCGAAGTAGGCGAGGCCGATGCGGCCGGGCTTCGGCACTTTGCCGGTGATCAACGTCGAGAGCCATTCGGTGGCGCCGGGCCCCTTGACCCGGTAGCGGGAGAAACCGGGTAGGTCGAGGATACCGGCAGCGTCCCGCACGGCAAGACATTCGCCTTCGATGCGCCGGCTCCACGGTCCTTGGCGGCTCCAGGTCTGGGTCGCCTCTTCGGATGTGTCGTCGCCGGGCCTGGCATACCACATGGCCCGTTCCCAGCCGTTGTAGGGCTTAAACTGAGCACCAAGCGCCGCGATCCGGTCGTGGATCGGCGAGAGTTTTCGGTTCCGTGCCGCGGGCCAGTAGTGTTTGGGAAAGTGCATGGCATATTCGTGGCCATAGATCTCCATGCCCTTGCTGACGCAGTAGTCCGGGTCGGAGGCAAAAGCCGTATAGCGGCGTGGATCGCAGCTCCACATGTCCCATTCGGTCTGCCCTTCCGTCACCCACTCGGCGAGTACCTTGCCGGCGCCGCCCGCCTGGCAGATTCCGAAAGTGAAGACGCAGGCCTCGAAGGCATTCGGCACACCGGGCATCGGCCCGATCAGCGGATTGCCGTCCGGCGCATACGGGATCGGACCGTTGATAATGCGCGACAGTCCCGCCGTACCAAGGACAGGCACGCGAGCGACGGCATCGTTCAGATACCATTCCAGCCGGTCGAGATCGTCCGGAAAAAGCTGGAAGGAGAAGTCCTCGGGCATCGGATCGTCCGGCGTCACCCAATGCGCCTTGCAGTTCCGCTCGTAGGGGCCGAGATTCATGCCGGTCTTTTCCTGCCGGAGATAATAGGAGCTGTCGACATCGCGCAGGAGCGGCAGCTTGTGGCCGACCTCCTTTGACCAGGCGGCAAGCTCCGGAATCTCTTCAAACAGGATATATTGATGGCTCATCACCATCATCGGCACGTCGCGGCCGAAGAGTTTGCCCACTTCGCGGGCGTAATATCCCGCAGCGTTGACGACGTATTCGCAGGCGATCTCGCCCTTCGGCGTCGTCAGTATCCACTCGCCTCCCTCACGGCGCGCGGCCGTGACGGGACAGAAGCGGATGATCTTGGCGCCCAGGTCACGAGCGCCCTTCGCCAGCGCCTGGGTCAGCTGCGCGGGGTCGATATCGCCGTCATGGGGGTCGTAAAGAGCGCCTGTCAGCTCATGGGTTTCTAGAAAAGGGTACTTCGAGCGCATCTCATCGGAGGAGAGGATGTCGAGGTCCATTCCCTGATAGCGGCCCATGCCGACGACGCGTTTGAACTCCCGCAACCGCTCCTTGGAATGACCGAGGCGGATCGAACCGGTGACGTGGTAGTTCATCGGATAGTCGACCAGCACACCAAGCTCCCGATAGAGCGAGGCTGAATAACGCTGCATGTTCATGATCGACCAGGAAGACGAAAACGTCGGCACATTGCCGGCCGCGTGCCAGGTCGAGCCAGCGGTAAGCTCGTTCTTTTCGAGCAGCACGCAGTCCGTCCAGCCGGCCTTGGCGAGATGGTAGAGGGACGATGCTCCAACCGCTCCTCCGCCGATGATGACTACGCGCGCTCGTTCCGGCAGTTCCGCCATTGCTCTTCCCCTGATCTCACAACGAGATTTGCAGCTGAATTGACCGGTATCAAGTTGGAAGATCGGCCTTTATTGATCGAAGATTTCGATTAGATTGCAGTCATGCAGTTTGAATTGATCGAGACCTTCCTGGACCTCATGGAGACGCGGAGCTTCAATCGCACCGCCGAGCGTCTCAACATCACCCAGTCGACCGTTTCGCACCGCGTGAATGCGCTGGAGACAACGTTTCGCCGGAAACTCTTCGTCCGAGGAAAGGGCGGTACTGTGCCGACAGTGGCGGGGATGCGCCTGCTCGACCACGCCAAGGCGTTGCAACAGCAATGGCATGAGGCAACCCGCGCAGTGGAGGCGGCCGGCGCCTACGAGCGGGCGATGCGAATCGGCATTCAACACGACGTGGCGGAGATGATCGCGGGACGTTTTCTGAAGGCGGTGCGTGAAGAGCTGCAGGGCACCTCGATCTATCTCGAAGCAGACTATTCAAACCAGATGAACCGCGATCTTGGCGCCGGTGATCTCGATCTTGCCGTCCTCTACACGCCGCATCACCTGCCGGATCTGCATTACGAACGGCTTGGAGAGGTTTCTTACATTCTCGTCAGTACGCAGGCCGCGACACTCAGCGAGATAAGGCAGCAGGACTATATCTACGCCAACTATTCGCCGGCTTTCGACCGGGTGCATCGGCTGGCGTTACCGCAGTTTTCCGGCTCCTCGCTCTCGACCGGCCGTAATCTCATGGTCGCCGAACTTGTCACTAGGTTAGGTGGCGCGGCCTATGTCACGCGCGCAACTGCAGAAGAACTGGAAAAAAAGAAGGTTGCTAAAATCGTCTCTGACGCTCCCGTGATCGCCCAAACGGCCTATGTCGCCACGAATGTTCGCTCGCGACATTCCCACCAGCACCGTCGGCTCATCGCAACCCTTGCAAAGCTTATTGCAGAGGAAAGACAAGACGGGTCCTCTATCACTGAAAGTTGAAGGGACGGAGAATGCCGGGAGTCGCTCCCGGGCACGGCTGTGTTACAGTTTTACGACTTCAAACGCAGTGACGGGATTGCCGATGCTTACCACACTCGCGATGCTGATGAGTCTCTCCGCCGCGCCGGTCTTGGCACAGGCCGGGGGAGGGGAGGTCGACGTGGAGCTGGTCCTTGCCGTCGATACCTCCCGCTCCATGGATTACGAAGAAGTGCGCATCCAGCGCGAGGGTTATGTCGAGGCCCTCAAGCACAAGGAATTCATTGAAGCGGTGGAGACTGGGCTGCTCGGCAAGATTGCGATCAGCTATTTCGAGTGGGCCGGCGATGTGGTGCCGAATTCCGTCATAGAGTGGCGGGTGATCGAGACGGAGCAGGATGCGATCGATTTTGCAAACCTGCTTGAAGCGAGGCCGGTCAATACCCAGCGACGGACGTCGATATCGGCGGCAATCGCGCAGGGCGCGACGATGATTGTTGCGAATTCCTACCGGGGCATGCGTCAGGTGATCGACATTTCAGGCGACGGCCCAAATAATTCCGGCAATCCGGTCGTTCCCGCCCGCGACAAGGCGATGGAGGCGGGCATCATCATCAACGGGCTCGCATTGATGCTGCGTCCGTCCGGCGCGCCGGGCGGGCTCGACAAATATTATGCGGATTGCGTTATCGGCGGGCCTGGCTCCTTTGTCCTGCCAGTCCACAAGATCGAGGATTTTGCCGTCGCCGTGCGTCGCAAGCTTGTAACGGAGATCAGCGGGATCACGCCTCCAGCCAGGGTGCAAAAAGCCGCCGGAGTGCCCGGCAGCGATTGTCTTATCGGTGAAAAACAGTGGCAGGATCTTTTTGACCGGTAAATCGACTGTTTGAGATCACCGCCATGGATGGACGCTGACCGAACGCTTCCGTTTTCTTTCTCCACCTGTCGACCTGGAACATTTTTGCCTTTGAAGTGTTTACGTCCGCTTCCAGACGGAGGAGGAGGGATCTTGAGCAGCGTGACGAATGTCCAGCGCGGCGCCGATACCGGCCCGCCTCACCATTTGCTGGTCGGTCTTGGTCGCGGCGCCGCTGGGGCAATGCTGTTCGGTATGCCGATGCTGATGACGATGGAGTTATGGCACCTCGGCTTCTATATCGATCGGGTTCGCCTGTTCCTCCTTCTGACGGTCAACATTCCGCTTCTCATTGTGCTCGCCCACCGCATCGGGTTCGAACATACGTCGACATGGCAGGAGGCGGTACGGGACGCGACTATTGCTTATGGCCTTGGCATCGTCATGAGCGCGCTTGTCCTGGCACTCCTGGGCGACCTCGAACCGGATATGCCGTTTTCTGAAATTCTCGGTAAGATTGCCATCCAGGCCGTACCGGCCAGCATCGGAGCACTGCTTGGTCGGTCGCAGCTCGGCGGCCAGGCGGGTAATGACGAAGGCGGCGATAAAGACGATGGGCAAGATGAGGGTAAAGACGGCGACGCGGTACCCGATCAGATGTCCACCAGCTATGGCCGCGAGCTATTCCTCATGGCGGTCGGTGCCTTGTTTCTCAGCTTGAATGTCGCGCCGACGGAGGAGATCATCTTGATCTCCTTCAAGATGACGCCGTGGCACGCGCTTGTGATGGTCGTCATATCGATCGCCATCATGCATGGCTTTGTCTACGCGGTCGCCTTTAAGGGTGCGCATGAGTTGGGGGAGGGCACCCCGCGGTGGCATGCTTTCATCCGTTTCACACTGCCCGGCTATATGGTGGCGATGCTGATCAGCCTCTACGTTCTCTGGACCTTCGGCCGCCTGGACGATGCGGCTCCGACGCAAATCCTGATGTCGGTCATTGTCTTGGCCTTTCCGGGTGCGATCGGTGCCGCCGCCGCCCGGCTTATCCTTTAGCGAGCAGCTATGACCACGATATCCACACGGCCGCACCGAGAGACGGGAGAACCCCATTGGATAGAATGGGTGACTGGCACGGTGTCGGCGCTGCTGGTTGTCGCCATGATTGGCTGGATCGGCCTTGAGGCGCTGATGGAAGAGGACCTGCCCCCTGAGTTTTCGATTGCCATTACCGGTCGCGCGGCAGTTGAGGGCGGACATCGAGTCGAGTTTGTGATTCTCAACAAGGCGAACCAGACGGCGGCAGCCGTCGTCGTGCGCGGCGAAGTGCTTGATGGCGGAAAGGCGGTCGAGGCGGCCGACATCACGTTCGATTACGTCCCGGCCGATTCGAAAGCCTCAGGCGCCATTCTGTTCCTTCAGGATCCGGGCGAGCGGGAGATCAGGATCCGGGCCTTGGGATACACGGATCCCTAGGATCTGTGGCCAGTCGGGATAGCATCAACCATTCCGCTCACATTGACGCGACACCCGTGACAATTCGTGCGCCGCCGCGTCGGGATCATTCTTCCGCCACATGCGTTAGCCAACGCTGCTTCGCCAGCTCGCTTAAGTGTTTCGGTATGAGGGCGGCGAGGATAATTAAAGGAGTACAGGGATGAAGAAGTTTGTTGCGGTAGCGGTTGCCGCCCTGCCGGTGATTACGAGTGCAGGAGCCGCCTTTGCGGCCGATGTGATTTCCCGCCGTGACCCGGTTCCAACTTACGAGGAGCCGGACCAGCGCGGTGGCGTCCGCATCGGCTATCTGGATTGCACGATTGGCGGCGGCGTCGGCTATGTTCTCGGTTCAGCCAAGGAAGCGGACTGCGTCTTTACATCGGCGATCGGCAGTGAGCCGATCGATCACTATAGCGGTGTCGTCCGCAAGATGGGCATTGATGTGGGCTTCACCACACGTTCGCGCCTGAT
Organism: Neorhizobium alkalisoli; assembly: GCF_002968635.1. Taxonomy (GTDB): domain Bacteria; phylum Pseudomonadota; class Alphaproteobacteria; order Rhizobiales; family Rhizobiaceae; genus Neorhizobium; species Neorhizobium alkalisoli. Next base: position 213,862 of record NZ_PVBN01000003.1, read on the forward strand.
CTGGGCCGTCTTCGCCCCGACCGCCGGGTATCACCACGGTTCGCTCGGCGGCCTTTATCAGGGGGCCACGGCCGAAGCGACGGTCGGCGCAGGCATTGGTGCCAACCTGCTCGTGGGCGGGACCTCCGGCTCCATCCATCTGCAGACAGTGAGCGTCACCGGTCAGCTTGGCCTCAACCTCGCTGCGACCGGAACATCGGTGACACTGACTCCTGCAAGCTGATTGTATGGACACAGCCCTTCCCGAGGGCTGTGTCCACTACGGCTGCACGACGACCATTGAGGAAAATGCCACAGATAGGCCAACCCAACGTTAGGTCGATACCAGATCAAGGGTCTTGCGTTTGCTCTCGGTCCTTCGGTGTCCCCCTTGCCGCAGGCCGTTCATATTCATACCTTAATGGTAGGATACGGCTTGATCCTGCAGAACTTGCGGGGTTTTGAGCCAGTGAGCGCCTCATCAGGATTTGCATGATGGATATGGAGAAGATTTTGCGGTCCCTGGTGTCCGTACGAGCATCAATTCCGGAGAACGCCTTTACGGCGAATACGCTCGGCACCCGCCGGGAAGGAAGCGGCGTCGTCATTCGCGAGAACGGGTTGGTGCTGACGATCGGTTATCTGATCACCGAAGCCGAAGAAGTCTGGCTGACAAGGCATGATGGAAAGGTGGTGCCCGCGCACGCACTGGCCTATGATCAGGAAAGCGGCTTCGGACTGGTGCAGGCGCTTGCTCCCCTTGATTTGCCGGCTCTGCCGATCGGCGATTCCGACGGTACCGTTCTCGGCGATCCGGTCGTGCTCGCAGATGGCGAAGGTCACTACGTACGTGGCAATATCGTCGCCAAGCAGGAATTCGCCGGTTATTGGGAATACCTCCTGGATGAGGCAATCTTCATTGCCCCGGCGCATCCGTCCTGGGGCGGGGCCGCCTTGATCGACGCCGAAGGCAAGCTGATCGGGGTCGGTTCGCTCAGATTGCAGATGAGCCGAGGTGGTGAGATCGCCGATATCAACATGGCCGTGCCGATCAACCTGTTGAAACCGATCCTCGACGACCTTCTCAATCACGGTGAGTTCAATCGCCTTCCTCGCCCCTGGCTCGGCGCCTATTCGGCCGAAAGTAATGGCGAGGTCGTGGTAATGAGCGTCACCGAAAACGGACCAGCCGCGCAGGCGGGACTTCGCCGTGGCGATGTGATTTCCGAGATTCGTGATGACGAGATCGACGGACTTGCCGATTTCTACCGCAAACTCTGGAAGACCGGCCCGCCCGGATCCGAGATTCCCATACGCATCCTGCGCGATGGACGGGAAGCATGGTTGAGAGTCCGGTCGGCCGACCGCAACGATTTCCTGCGCAAGCCGCAATTGCAGTAGCAGTTCCCCTCCCGCTCCGGCAGGATTTACGGCGCGAGCCGAGATTGTTCTACCTTATCAGGATCGCCCGGAAATCATTGACATTCGTGCCGGTTGGCCCCGTCTGGAAGATGTCTCCGATTGCTGAGAAGCCGGTAAAGCTGTCATTGGCGTCGAGGAGCTTCCTGGCGTCCAGGCCCGCTGCGCGAAGCCGTCTTGCCGTCGTGCCATCGGCAAAGGCCCCGGCATTGTCCTCAGACCCGTCGATGCCGTCCGTATCCGCCGCAAGTGCCGTGATCGGGTGACCGTCGATTGCCAGCGCCAGTGCCAGCGCGAACTCGCCGTTGCGTCCGCCCCGACCACCTTTTCCCCGTAGCGTCACGGTCGTCTCGCCCCCCGATAACAGCACCGCTGGTTTTAAGAAGGGCCTGTCGCGTAAAGCAACTTCGCGGGCCAGTGCCGCATGAACCAGCGCCACATCCCGTGACTCGCCTTCGATGGAGTCGGACAGGATATAGGGGGTAACGCCATTTGCGCGGGCAACCTCTGCTGCCGCTTCGAGCGAGACGCCGGCGGAAGCGATGACGAAATGCTCGTGGCGGGAGAAGACCGGATCGTCGGTCATCGGCGCGTCGGCCGCCTTGGAATTCAAATGCGCAAGCATGGCATCGGGCAGATCCAGCTTGTATTGTTCGATGATGGCGAGAGCGTCATGCCTGGTCGTGGCGTCGGGAATAGTCGGACCGGAGGCGACGAATGCCGGATTGTCCCCCGGAATGTCCGAAACGATGAGGCTGACGACGCGCGCCTTGGTCGCAGCCGCCAAACGCCCTCCTTTGATGGTCGAAAGGTGCTTGCGGACGACGTTCATCGCCGAGATCGGCGCACCGGACGCGAGCAGTATCTCATTGAGCGCGATCTCGTCGCCGAGCGTCAGACCGACGGGTGGAGCAGGCAGGAGCGCGGAGCCGCCGCCGCAGATCAGCGCAATGACGAGATCCTTCTCGGTCAGGTCGCTGATCGCCTGGACCAGTCGTTTTGCGCCGGCAAGCCCTGCCGCGTCCGGCACGGGATGGGAGGCTTCGAGAATATCGATCGCCCTCGTCTGGCAGCCGTAGCCATAGCGGGTGACGATCAGGCCTGAGAGAGGCCCTTGCCAGACACTTTCGAGCGCTGCCGCCATCTGCGCGGCTCCCTTGCCGGCACCAATTACGACCGTGCGACCTCCATTGGGCGGCGAAGGAAGATGCTGTCTGATCCCGGTCAACGGATCGGCCGCCTTGACGGCTGCTTGGAACAGCGCCGCCAGCAAGTCCCTGTCTTCCATCGCTCCCTCCTCAAATTCCGCTCTCTTTCGATCACGGCGGCTGACGACCGTCAACCAGGCTTGATCGACCGGCATTCGGTTGCGGGGAACAAACCGAGCGACACTCGGTTGTCCCTAGGTTCGCCGCATGGAGAAGGAGTGAGACATGACTGAACATATCAAGGAAGCCGGCTATCCGGGTCAAATCGACATCGGCGGCAGTCGGTCGGCCGTCACCTATAAGCTCAAGGCGCGCAAGGAGGACGATGGCGCCTTCCACGTCGCCGTCAGTCTTACAGCGCCGCGCGATTGGTTGTTGAAAAACGGATTCCGGAAGGAAGCGACCCTGGTGCGGCAGGATGGCAATCGGGTCCCGGTGCATTTCGAGGAGACATTGAACGTTGCCGACAACATATCGGTGACATTGCGCGCCGATGACGCTGTGGTCGGCTCGATGGAGGAGTTGCGCAAGAAGTTTCCGGAACTCCGAGCAAACTGATTACCGGGAGGACATGATTTCGGCGGCCGATTGTCGAATGGTCTGTATAAGGATGGCAAGCGGCGTCGACGTTTCGGCGTCCACCCGCATTGTCAGGCCGACGGGGCCACGGGTCTCCGTAGTATCGATCGGCAGGGCTGCGAGATTGCCATCCGAAATCTCTGCGGCGACGACGCCGGCCGAAATGATCCAGATCGCATCGCTCGATTTGACGAAGGCGCGCCCGAACGCGTCCGAAACCGTCTCCACCTGGGTTGGCAGGCTGGCAACGCCGTTGGCAATAAGGAATTGCTCCACTGTTGGCCGGATGATCGAGCCGCGCGAGGGCATCAAGACCGGATATTCGGATAGCCCTTCGAAAACAGACCGCCTGCTCTCCAGCAAGGGATGGCCCGAGCGGACGGTGAAGACCACTTGCTCCGAATAGAGGTGCTCGAAGGAAAGACCGGTCATCTTCTCCGGGGACGCCAGCCGGCCGACCACGAGGTCGAGATCGCCGACCCGAAGCTGCTCCATCAAAACCGCATTGTCGCCGGTCACGATTTTGACACGGCTCCCAGTCTTCTCGGCTAGGAACAATGCCATCGCCCTCGGCATGACGCGGGTCGAAACCGTCGGCAGAGCGCCGATCCTGACCGGAGGCGCCGAATCGAAGAGTTCCTGGGAAACGGAGTCGATCCCCTGCCTGAGCGCGGTCAGCGCTGCACCGGCATGACGCAGGAAGACCTCACCGTAGCGGGTAATGCGGATGCCTCGTCCTTCGCGCTCGAAAACCGAAACGCCCAAGGCATCCTCGAGCTCACGGATCGTCTTTGTCACCGCCGGCTGGCTAACATTGAGAATTTCGGCAGCCCTTACGACGCTTTTCTGGCGTGCGACTTCAACAAATGTATGCAGATGCCGAAACTTGATTCGTGAATTGATCAAGATCAAATAACCCTGGGGTTAGGGAAACGTGCTGAAAATATCATTTTACCTAACCAGAAACTAGTGCAATCTATCAATGCGAGAGGAGGCGCGAATGCAGTTTGTGCACATCAACGATATTGTGATCCACTACGACATCCGCCGTGCGGATGACCGCAGGCCCACCATCGTCTTCATCAATTCGCTCGGGACGGATAGCCGCATCTGGCATCAGGTGCTACCGAAGCTTGCCGAGGACTATACTGTCCTGACCTACGACAAGCGTGGCCACGGCCTGTCCGGCCTCGGAAACCCACCCTATTCGATCGAGGACCACGCTGCCGATCTCGCCGCCCTGCTTGATCACCTGGCGCTGTCCCGCGTCATCCTCTGCGGTTTGTCGGTGGGCGGGTTGATTGCCCAGGGCTTGTACAAGAGCCGGCCGGACCTGGTGAAGGCACTTGTGCTTTCCAACACGGCGCACAAGATCGGCACAGACGAGATTTGGGCGGCGCGCATCGCGGCGGTCGAAGAAAGCGGGATCGGCAGTATCCTGGAGGCCATCATGCAGCGATGGTTTACCGAAGGCTTTCGCAGGCCGGACAATGCCGCCTACCAAGGGTATTGCAACATGCTCGTGCGGCAGCCCACTCGGGGTTACAGTGGTACTTGCGCGGCAATTCGTGACGCCGACTTCACAGCCGCGGCAAAGGAAATCGCTGTGCCGGCGCTCTGCATCGTTGGCCGAGAGGATGGATCCACGCCGCCTGAGGTGGTCAAGTCGCTCGCCGATCTCATACCCGGTTCGCGCTACGAGGTCATCGAAGGCGCGGCCCACATCCCGTGCGTGGAGGCTCCGGCCGCTTACGCCGCCCTGATCCGTAGTTTCATCGAAGAATTGGACGAGGAATAGACATGGCCGAAGCTCAAGCGCCATCCGACCGGTATGCTGATGGTCTCCAGGTCCGCCGTTCGGTGCTCGGCGATGCCCATGTGGACCGCGCACAGGCAAACCAGACCCCGTTCGATCAGCCGTTCCAGCAACTGATCACGGAAAGCGCATGGGGTACCGTCTGGTCGCGTCCGAACTGGACCAAGCGGGAACGTTCCATGGTGACGATCGCATTGCTTGCCGCGCTTGGCCATCACGAAGAGGTCGCGATGCATATCCGCGCCACGGCCAATACCGGTGCGACGAGGGACGATATCTGCGAGGCCCTGATGCATGTGGCGATCTATGCCGGGGTTCCGGCGGCCAATCATGCGTTCAAGGTCGCCAAGGCGACCTATGCTGAAATGGACGCGGAAAAGGCCGCGGAGGAGGTAAGATGAAAAATACGCCGCCCGAAACTACACCCTTCTTTGCCCGCGACAGAGCCTGGCACCCGCCGGCATTCACGCCGGGCTACAAGACTTCGGTGCTCCGTTCGCCGCAGCGCGCCCTGATTTCGCTTGAGGGCACCAAGAGCGAGATTACCGGCCCGGTCTTCGGCCACAACATTCTCGGCGAATTCGACAACGACCTGATCGTCAACTACGCCAAGCCGGGTGAGATGGCGCTCGGCGAACGCATCCTCGTCTATGGCCGTGTGTTGGACGAACGGGGCGTCGGCATCCCGGGTGCGTTGGTGGAATTCTGGCAGGCCAATGCTGGCGGCCGCTACCGCCACAAGAAAGAAACCTATCTCGCCCCCCTCGACCCGAATTTCGGCGGTTTCGGCCGCACCATCACCGACGAGAACGGCGGTTATGTCTTTAAGACCATCAAGCCTGGCCCTTATCCGTGGCCGAACGGCGTCAACGACTGGCGCCCGGCGCATATCCACTTCTCGGTTTTCGGCCATGGCTTCGCGCAGCGCCTGATCACCCAGATGTATTTCGAGGGCGATCCGATGATCTGGATTTGTCCCATCGTGAAGACCATTCCGGACGAGAACGCCATCAAGGGCCTGATCGCCGCTCTCGACATGCAAAACACCGTCCCGCACGACATGCGGGCTTATAAGTTCGACATCATCTTGCGTGGCCGTCGCTCGACATTCTTCGAGAACCGCAAGGAAGGTAACTGATCCATGGTTCAGCCGCTGACTTACTTCAAGGAATCCGCCTCCCAGACGGCAGGTCCGTACGTCCATATCGGCTGCACGCCGAATTTTTCGGGCATCACCGGCGTTTATGCCGAGGACCTGGGCTCTGGTTCCCTGGTCAATGACAACACCCGCGGCGAGCGGATCACCATTCGCGGCTTTGTCTATGATGGCGTCGGTACGCCGCTCAAGGATGCGCTGGTCGAGATCTGGCAGGCGGATGCGGACGGCTTCTACAGCAGCCCGTCTGAAACTCGTGGCAAGGCCGATCCGAACTTCTTCGGCTGGGCTCGTCAGCCCGGCGACATGGCGACGGGCGAATTCGCCTTCGAGACGATCAAGCCCGGGAAGGTGCCGTTTCGCGACGGCCGGCTGATGGCCCCGCATGTCAATTTCTGGATCGTCGCCCGCGGCATCAATCTCGGCCTCAACACCCGCATGTACTTCTCCGACGAGGAAGAGGCCAATGCGGCAGACCCGATCCTGTCGCGTATCGAGCACCGCGTGCGCGTTCCCACTCTGATTGGCAGGCGTGAAGGCAATACCGTCACCTTCAACATCTATCTTCAAGGCGAAAACGAAACCATCTTCTTCGATATCTAGGACACGAAGAATCAGGAGACGGCATGAGCGTTTTGGCTTTCGAGCATCCTTACCTGTCCGGTCTTGTCGGCGATGAGGAGACCAGGCGGCTGTTATCGGTCGAGGCCGAAATCGAAGCCATGCTGGCATTCGAGGATGCTCTGGCCAGCGCGGAAGCAAACGCCGGGGTTATCCCCACACAAGCGGCGCAAACAATCAGTGCCGCCTGTAAAACATTCGTGCCGGATCTGGAGGGCCTTCGTGCCGGTACCGGCGTGGACGGCGTCGTGGTCCCCGAGCTTGTGCGGCAACTGCGCCAGGCAGTCGGCGGCGATGCGGCGCAATACGTGCATTTCGGCGCCACCAGTCAGGATGTCATCGACACTGCGCTCGTTCTTCGATTGAAGCCGATCTGCGGCGTGTTCAAAGAACGCCTTTTTGCGATCGAGAAGACCTTCGAGGAGATGGACCGCGTCTTCGGCGATCGGCCTCTGATGGGCCATACCCGCATGCAACCGGCGATTCCTGTAACCGTATCCGATCGAGTTCGCGCTTGGCGCGAGCCCCTGGCACGTCATCGCCAGCGGTTGGAAAGCTTCTCGATGTCTGGCTTTGTCCTGCAATTCGGGGGGGCAGCGGGCACGCTGGAAAAATTGGCCGGCAAGGCGGATGTCGTGCGCCAGGGGCTCGCCATCGAGCTTTCACTCGGCGACGCTCCGCAGTGGCAGAGCCAGCGTGACCGTCTGGTCGAATTGGCCGGCATTCTGACGATGGCTTCCGGCTCGCTTGGAAAATTCGGCCAGGACGTGGCATTGCTCGCTCAAATGGGCGGCGAAATCGAGCTCGCCGGTGGAGGTGGCTCTTCCGCCATGGCTCATAAGCAGAACCCTGTGGCTGCGGAAGTGCTGGTCGCGCTTGCCCGGTTCAATGCTGTTCAGCTTTCGGCCATGCAGCAATCGATGGTTCACGAACAGGAGCGATCGGGTGCTGCATGGACGCTGGAATGGCTAGTCCTTCCATCGCTTGTGATGGCAACAGGAGCCGCCTTACGTCTTGCGGCAGAGCTTGCCGCCAATGTCCGGTCGCTTGGGCGGCCGTCGAACTAGAGTCGAGCGGCACGAGCGGCGGCTCCGTGGGTGGGCTCCATTGGCGCGCTCAGAAGCCCTCCGTTCCCTTCATTCGGTGATTTCACCGTAGGCCATCAAGCGATCCGAATTTCGACGAGCGCTTGCGTTTTTTTGACCGTCACATGTTCGATCGCCGCCAGAAGGGCAGGAAGCAGTTCTTCGCCGATTTCGACTTTTGCCGTCCAGGCGCGACTGGCTGACGCAACCTGAGTAAAATCCGGCGATGGCGTCAGCGAAACGAGCGGCATATCGTTCGACTTTGCGGCATAGCCATGCGGATATACGCCCAGCACCGATTGGCGTACGGCACCCCATTCCGCGTTGTTGAGCACGAGGACGAGCAGGGGGATGGCAAGCGCTTCGGCGATCTGATGGCAGGCGACAGGATTGGCGAACATGTAGGAACCATCTCCCATGGTGGCTATCACGAGCCGAGCCGGATCTGCGAGCTTCATGCCAAGCCCTGCCGGAAACGACCAGCCAAGCCCGCCGGAGTGAGGTTCCTGATACCAGGACCCATGTTCCCGCAGAGCGAGCGGCTCGAGCGGCACGCCCAGTTCGGAGAGCACCGTTGCCTTGTGGCCTTCGATCGCCTTCGACAAGCAGAGGCTGACGAAGGCCTTGCTCATCCGTTCGCCGCTGCCGGCTTCCGCCTCTCCAAGCATGTCGGCCCGGCGCTTGGCCGCAGTCGCCATCACGTCCGCGCGTCGTGCGTCGCGCTCGGTCACGGTGGCAGCCAGATGGGGTTCTGCCGCCTCGGCAAGCGCCAGGATGATCTCCGAGGTCTCGCCCATCAGCGCAAGATCACAAGGAAAGTTACGGACCGGGAAGCGAGAATAGAGTGGATCCTGACCAATATGGACGACCTTGCAATCCTCGTTCAGTTTATGAACGTCCGGCGACCAGGGCGCCAGGCAGTCGATAACCAGAACGAGGTCGGCTTCGGCAAGCCATTTTGCCGGATCCATACCCACGGCCAGAGGATGGTCGGTCGCGACGCCGAGCTGGATTGCCCAGTACTGACAGACCGGGATACCCCAATCGAGTGCCAGTTTCGAGAGAGCCGCAAAGCCTTCCGGCGACCCGGAGCCGCGCTGAGAGATGATCAGCGGTCGTCTTGCGTCCCTCAGCATCCCCGCCGCCAAGTCCAGGTCTTCGATGCGTGGGGCGGAAGTTGCCGGTGCAATCCGACTGGGAACCTCCAGCTCCGCAGCAGCGCAGGTTTCGCAGAGCACCTCGCGCGGAAGGCTGAGATAGACAGGCCCGCGTGGCGTCGAGGTTGCGATCGCATGGGCGCGGTCGACAATCTCGATGGCTTGCTCGGGGAATTTCAGTTCGTAGTCCCATTTCACGGCTTCGCGGATCATCGCGGTCTGGTCGCGCATTTCCTGGCCCCAGCCAATGGGCACCGTGCGAGCGCCAAGCCGGTCTTTTTCAACCACGGGCGTGCGACCGGAAAAAAGAAGAATGGGAATGTGTTCCGTTGCGGCGTTGATTGCCCCAATCGCACAATTGGCGAGACCGACATTAGTATGCGCCATCACCGCCTGGGGCTTGCCTGTCGCGAGATAATAGCCGTAAGCCATCCCCATGGCGGCGTTCTCGTGCGGAATGACGACCGCTTTGGGAAGCGGGATCTGCTTGGCTGCCGCCTCTGCCAGACCTTCGATGATCGGTGGAAAGTCGGTGCCGGAATTGGCAAAGATGTAGTCGACGCCGACCGCCTTCAATCGCGCCAGAATAGCACCGCCCGCGGTGATCCTGCCGGCCTGTGTGGTATCCATGATAATCTCCTCCTGAAAATGCGGGCATGGCCAAGGGCCAGCAGGATGATGAAGCCTGCCGAGGAATTGCCTGCGTCAAAGATCCGGACAGGATCTCAACCTAGGACTGTCGTGAGCCTCGCAAGCACAGACAGGAACACCTCTTTATCCTCGCCGGTAATCTCCTCCAGAAGCCGATCATGGGCGTCGGCAATCACCTGGAGCCGCTCCTGCATGCCGCGACCTTCCTCGGTGAGCCTGACACTGTAGCTGCGCTGGTCATCGGGATTCGGATGCCGCTCGATCAAACCGCGATCGGCCAAATCCTTCAGGCTCGACGTGAGCGTGGAGCGATCACGGCCGCAAATTCGGCTGAGTTCCGACGGCGTCATGCTGTCGCGCTGCGTGAGCACGGTGAGCAAAGCGTACCAGCCGGGCTTCAAGTCGGCCCTTCCAGTTGCCTTTGCAAAAGCCTGAAACGAGGCCTCCTGCGCCACCCGCAAATGATAGCCGATGCGATCTTGAAATATGGCGGGTATGAGATCCTGGGTTCCTTTGGAGGATGCCTGGGCATCGTCCGTCCGCTCAATCGATAGCTTCGCCGTCATCGTGCCGTCCTCCCAACCGCAAAGCTAGCGCAGCGGAACCAAATCGGCAAGATAGTTTGGCATCAAATTATATAGTGACGGGAAGAGCAGTCTGGCTCTGTACCGACACAAAATCATCCCGCCAGAATATTGAAGAAGGAAACGACATAGAATCCGATAACAATCAAAGCGGCCAAGGCCAGCAACATGGCAGGAATGCTGTTCATAGTGTCCCTCACTGTCCCGCCGCCTTAACGCACCAGAGCCTCAAGGTATCCATCCAAATCCGTGGGTGGCCCGCGGAGGTTAAGAAAGTGTTTCCATAAGGGAGCCGCGGACGGGGCATCAAGATATCTCCGCGAATATAACGCTGGCCAAACAATCGCGAAGCGATATATTCGATTGAATACGTCGCTGAAAATCATGGGGGATATTGATGACCATCGAAAAACGCCGCTCCTGGAAAAAGATTTCCTTCGCCTTTGCAATAGGCGTTTTCATGTCAGCGGCCGGCTTGCACAGTTCGGCATTGGCGCAGGACAAAGTGACCGTCTTTGCCGCGGCCAGCATGAAAAATGCGCTCGACAACGCCAATAAGGCCTTCGGCAAACAGGTGACTGTCTCCTATGCTGCAAGCTCAGCACTCGCCAAGCAGATCGAGGCGGGCGCGCCGGCCGATATCTTCATTTCGGCTGACATCGACTGGATGAACTATCTCACCGACCGAAAGCTCGTGAAGCAGGGGAGCAGGTCCAACTGGCTCGGCAACCGGATCGTTCTGGTCGCTCCCAGCGACAATGCCAAACCCGTCGATATCAAGCCCGGCTTCGGCCTTGCCGGCCTTCTTTCCGGAGGCAGGCTCGCCATGGGGGCGCCGGATTCCGTGCCGGCCGGAAAATATGGCAAGGCTGCGCTCGAAAAGCTCGGCGTTTGGCCTTCAGTTGAAAAGGCTATTGCAGGTGCTGAAAGCGTCCGCGCCGCACTGGCGTTCGTGGCCCGCGGGGAAGCACCCTATGGCATCGTTTACCAGACTGATGCCGCCGCGGACTCGGGCGTCACGGTAGTCGGGACTTTTCCCGAAGATAGTCACCCGCCGATCATCTATCCGATCGCAATCCTTGCGAATTCGAAATCCCCCGAGGCATCCGCCTATCTCGATTTCCTCAAATCGGCTGAAGCTGCGCCATTCTTCGAAAAAGAGGGTTTTGCAGTTTTAAAGTGACTGCCGGACCCAAATGGCGAACGGGAAAACGGCTCCGGGGTGGGGCCGTTTTTCGTTCATCGTCAATGGTCATTCGATGCATCGACGATCTCTTCAGTATCCTTTGTTCCCTATTCCCGAACATTGCGTTTGGAAATCATGACCTACCGCAGGAGTGCCACAACCTCCATCTCCATTGCCAGAAGCAAGCAATTGCTTCTTGGACAACCAACTCGGAGTTCAATTTTTACGGCTCCGCTCGAAAGAAGAATACGACCATGAAAAGCATTATTTCCACCATCACTGCAGCCATGATTGTCACGGCTTCATTTGCCGGTGCTGCGCTTGCCGAAGGCGACTACTACAACGGCACCTCCAAGGCACAGGCTACCTCCCGAGCCCATGCCTCAATCGACAATGTCCACACCGGCAGTATCGAGCAGACGCATGGCGACGACCAAGGTGCTCGTCAGCCGATCTTCGGCCACACGAGCCGGGATAACCGCTGACGGTACTCGAGACGAACGCATTTCATTCAAGATACCGAATATCATCCGCCTGGCAGGTCGCAAACTTCAGCCGCGGATGCACTCTGAAAGGAACTAAACAATGAAGACCTCCATCTCTGTAATTTCCGCCATGATCGCGGCCACCGCTTTTGCAGGCTCCGCGCTTGCCGAAGGGGATTATTTCGAAGGCACTGCAAAGACGCAGGTTTCCTCTACGGTCGACAATGTCAGGACCGGCAGCATAGATCAGGTCCGCATCGATGGCCGTAGCGACAGCCAGCCGATCTTTGAGAAGACCAACCGCGACAATCGCTAATCCTGTTCGTGGTTTTTAAGTCTGCGCGGGCAGCCCGATAGAATTGCTCACGCAGTGATATCCCGGTGCTGGGAGAGGTCGGCTTAGGCCGGGGTTCTCCCGCCACCGCCGCCGGTATCACAAGAGAAGTTTTCCGGCAGTACCTAGCCATTCAAGCCATCTCGATATATCCAAAGCTATATATTGTACTGGCGGGATCGGCATTTGGACTGGCTTCAATTGAGCGACGAGGAATGGACCGCGATCAGGCTGAGCCTGTGGGTTTCCGCCGTAGCGATGATCGTCAGCCTGCCTTTTGGCATTCTCATCGCCTATCTGCTGGCGCGAGGCCGATTTTGGGGCAAGTCGATTCTCAATGGCCTGGTGCATCTGCCGCTTATCCTACCCCCCGTGGTGACCGGTTTCCTCCTGCTCGTCGTCTTCGGTCGGCGCGGTGTCATAGGCTCCTTCCTGGACCAATATCTCGGGATCGTCTTTTCGTTTCGGTGGACAGGTGCCGCGCTTGCCTGCGGCATAATGGGTTTCCCGCTGATGGTGCGGTCCATTCGTCTTTCAGTCGAGGCCGTGGACCGCAAGCTCGAAGAGGCAGCAAGGACGCTCGGCGCCGGCCCGGGCTGGGTGTTCGTGACCGTTACTCTGCCACTGATCCTTCCCGGCATTATCGCCGGCATGATCCTCGCGTTCGCCAAGGCCATGGGTGAATTTGGCGCGACGATCACTTTCGTTTCCAACATTCCCGGCGAAACGCAGACGCTGTCTGCGGCGATCTACACATTTACTCAGGTTCCAGGCGGTGACGCGGGGGCCATGCGGCTGACGATCGTGGCAATCGCGATTTCCTTCGCTGCACTGCTCGCCTCCGAATTCATGGCCTATCTTGTCGGCAAAAGAGTGCACGTTGAATGACCCTGGCTGTGGATGTGCAACAGACGCTGGGTGGGTTCGTACTTGATGCCCGCTTCACATCCAGACGAGGCGTGACTGCGCTGTTTGGCCCATCGGGTTCAGGAAAGACCTCGTTGATCAGGGTGATTGCCGGGCTTTCCAAGCCGCAGCGGGGAAGCCTCCTAATCGATGAGCAGGTGTTGGTCGATACCGAAAAAGAGATATTCGTGCCCGCGCACCGGCGCCATTTCGGCTATGTTTTTCAAGAAGGCCGGCTCTTCCCGCATCTGACCGTCCGCCAGAATCTGAACTATGGCCGGTGGTTTGCGCCGAAGTCTGCGCGCGTTCGTGACTTCCAGCACATTGTCGATCTTCTCGGGATCGGCGGATTGCTGGATCGGCGGCCTGGAACACTCTCCGGAGGCGAAAAGCAGCGTGTGGCGATCGGGCGAGCCTTGTTTGCCGGGCCGCGCCTGCTGCTGATGGACGAACCACTTGCCTCTCTGGACGACCCGCGCAAAGCGGAAATCCTCCCCTATCTGGAACGGTTGCGGGACGAGATGTCGACACCGATCGTCTATGTCAGTCATTCGACCGCCGAAGTAGCGCGCCTGGCCGATCAGGTGGTGATGATGCACAACGGTAGGGTCGAGGCGGTCGGAACCACTGCGGAAATCTTGGCCGGCTTTTCCTTCCTGTCGTCCGACCGTCGCGAAGCCGGCGCCGTTCTCTCGGGCGTCGTGGAGACGATCGATGCAGTTCACCGCCTGGCGACGATACGGCTCTCCACTTTCCGGCTGATCGTTCCGACTGCGCAGGTGGAGGCTGGAGCGACGGTCAGGCTGCATATCCCGGAACGGGATGTGATGGTTGCGACAAGGCGGCCTGAGGGTCTGAGCGCCCTTAACATTGTCGAGGGCCGTGTTGCGTCGATCGAGGCCGATGGCGAGGGTATGGTGCGCGTCCGCATCCGGTGCGGCGACGATATTGTGCTCGCCCGCATCACCGCGCTTTCCGCCGAACGGCTTGCCCTGAAACTCGAAGAGCCGGTCTTTGCGGTGGTCAAGACTGTGGCGTTGGAACGCTGATCGGCAGCCTCAGAAGGCCGCTTAGAAAATTTTGCACACGCGTACATTTTGTCATTCGGGTGTTATGGAGGCCCAATAAACCGCTCTCGTTGATCATGAATTCAGTGCTTCCGCCGCACAAGGGCAGGTGCCCGCCGGTGCCCGGAAGCAGCCATTTTCGCTCTTCGGGGAGTTAAACCATGACTGTTCTTCCGATATTGAAATCCGCCGCACTCGCGGCCGTTCTTCTCACGTCCACGGCGGTCTTTGCCTCAGCCAAGGATGTCAGCATTTCCGTCTGGTCGGGCGGTTCAGGACCGAACGACAACTACCGCGTCGATGCTATCGAAATTGCCGCCGATATTCTCGAGCGTGAAGCCGCGATCCGCGGCGAACAGCTCAACATCATCGTGCAGAAGACGCCCTATTCCGGCTGGGAAGACTTCAAGCAGGCACTGACGCTTGCCGCCGAAGCCAAAAAGGCCCCGAACATCGTCGCGACTGGTCACGAGGATATCGGCCCGTGGGCCCAGGCAGGTCTTATCGTTCCGGCTGAGGATTATATCGATCTCGACGCGTGGCCGATCAGCGATATCTATCCGAATCTGATGGAAATCTCCTCGTTCAACGGCACGGTTTACGGCATCCCGCAGGACGCCGAATCCCGCCCCTTGTTCTTCTGGAAGCCTTACATGAAGGCGATCGGCTATACGGACGCTGACATCGAAGCGCTGCCGGCCAAGGTCGAGAAGGGCGAATATACGCTGAAAAACGTCCTGGAAGATGCCAAGAAGATGCAGGACAAGGGCCTTGTCCAGGCCGGCTACGGCTTCTATCCGCGTACCAACAACGGCCCGGATTACTGGCAGTTCTACACCTCCTTCGGCGGCGTCATGGAAGAAGAAGGCAAGCTCGTCTTCGACAAGGCGGCGATGAAGCGCACCTACCAGTATTTTTCCGATCTCGTTGCAGCAGGCGTTACCAAAAAGAATCATATCGGCATGCCGGGCGACCAGTGGTGGAAGGAAGTGGCGACCGGCAAGGCCGGGATCTGGCACGGCGGCACCTGGCACTATGCGCGGCTGGTAAACCAGGAGGGGCTCAAGGACTTCTTCGACAACGTCCAGTTCACGCTGATCCCGGCAGGCGAAGGCGGAAAAGCGAATACGCTCACCCATCCGTTGACCTATCTCCTGATGGCCGGCCACGATCAGGAAACGACGCAGATTGCTGCCAATCTCGTCACGATCGCCTCCGAGCCGCGTATCAACGCGCTCCATGCGATCAAGTCGGCGCATCTCGGCATCTCGGCATCTGAGACCAAAGTCGATCTCTACGCCTCCAACCGTTGGGCCTCGGAAGCGACCGAACGTCTTCTGCCGCATGCCAATGCGATGCCGAACAATGCGGATTTCGGCAAATACTGGACGATCATGTGGAAGAACATGGAAGCGACCTGGACTGGCGCCAAGTCGGTCGATGCCGCAGTCAACGATGCCGAAGCCGAGCTGAAGTCGACGCTCGGCGGCGCCATCGTCATCCGCTGATCAAAGTCGCTGAGGTCGCGGGCGGCACCACTCCGCCGCCCGCCTTTCTTCCTAAGGTTTCCCCCATGCGAACGTCGCGAACGCTCGGCATAGTCATGATCGCGCCTGCTGCGATCATGATCTTCCTATTCTACCTGATGCCGGCAATCCTGACGGGCATCTTCGCCATGACCAACATGAGTACGGCGACCGGTATTTCCGGCGGCGTCTTTCAGGTCACCCAAGGGGCGGTGAACCGGCTGGGGCCTGATATGCCCGAGCTTGCATCAGGCATAGCGGAGCCGCGTTTTGTCATCGACGAGGAGGGATTGGCGGCGCTGGAGGCGTTGAAGCTGAAGCCGGGTTATGCCGCCGAATTGAGGGGCCAGCACATCGGTGAGGTTTTTGCCTCCCGGCGAGAGGCGGAGCGGGTCATAAAGGCGCTCAAAGACCGGCCTTCGACCCGTGAGGTGAAACAGATTTCCGATCTCTTTAATCGCTCGGTCCTCAATACCCGGTTCGAGACGCGCGATGCGTTGATCGGCAACCTGGAAAAACTGGGTTTCAGGCTGAAGCCGGAAGAGCAGGACAAGGTCGCGAGGGAAACCTATACCGGCTGGGTCTGGACAACAGACAATTTCAAGGTCATTGCCAACTCACCCGACATGGCGAAGATCTTTCTCAATACCGCCTTCTATGTCGCTGTAACCCTTATGCTCTTCAACGTGAGCTACGCGCTTTTCCTGGCCGTGACGACTCACTATATGCCGCCTGCGACCGCCTCCATTTTCCGCGCCGTCTGGCTCCTGCCGCGTATCACGCCGGTGGTGATCTATGTCTTGATGTGGAAATGGCTGACCTGGGACAACGGCTTTATTTCCATGTTCATGGGCCAGTTCGGGGTGCCGCCGAAGAACTATCTGCTCGATAATGCATACAACGCCTGGTTCTTCGTGATCCTGATCAACGGTTTCATCGGCGCGTCGATGGGAATGCTGGTCTTTTCCTCGGCGATCAAGGCGATCCCTCAAACGCATTTTCATGCAAGCGAGGTGGATGGCGCCAGCCGTTGGCAGCAGATCCGTTACATCATCCTGCCGCAGCTGCGTTGGCCGATCCTGTTCGTGACGTGCTATCAAACGCTTTCGCTGCTCGCTTCATTCAACGAAATCCTTCTTTCGACCCGCGGCGGGCCGGGGCGGGCGACCGAAGTCTGGTCGCTCGCCGCCTACCACACAGCGCTCAACAACTATACCGGTAACTTGGAATACGGCCTGGGCGCGGCCCTTGCGCTGATGCTGGTGATCATCGGGGTCATCCTGTCGCTGATCTACCTGCGCATCTTTCGTTACGACACCCTGATCTCCAAGCCGTTGATCGAGGATTGATGATGGCTGACAAGACTCAGACTTCCGCGAACTTCTCGAGCGTGCCGGTCATGCTGCTGCTGACGCTGGTCAGCTTGCCGCTCGTGCTGATGTATGCCTATCTCTTCATCGATACGATCAGCAATTCGGAGGCAGGCTCGCTGATCCCGAACGAGCTGACCCTCGAACACTGGCGATTTCTCTGGGAAACCCGGCCAGGTAAGGCCAGCATCTGGCTCGTAACCCTCAACACCTTCATTTTTGCCGGCAGCATCACGGCGGTGATCCTGATCGTCTCCTCGATGGCGGGTTATGTATTGTCGCGGCTGAATGTCCCGGCGCGCGGCTTGTTGCTAGCCGGCGTCATGGTGCTGCATGCCTTTCCCTCGGTGACCCTCATCATCTCGATCTTCATCGTTCTCCAGTATGTAGGCCTCTATAATTCACTGATCGGCGTCATCCTGGTGAAAGCGGCGATCGACATGCCGCTTGGGATCTGGCTGATGAAGGGCTTCTACGACACGGTGCCATGGGAAATAGAGATGGCAGGTCTCGTCGACGGCGCCTCGCGGTTCACCGTCTGGCGGCGGCTTGTCCTGCCGCAGATCAAGCCGGCGATCATGGCGCTCGGCCTCTTTTCCTTCCTCACCGGATGGAGCGAGTTCATTCTGCCGCAAGTGCTTGCGCCCGGCTCGCAGGTGCAGGTGCTGTCGGTCTATCTGGCAAGCCTGATCGCGGACGACAACAACTTCGATTTTGCCACTTTCAAGGCGGTCGGCGTGTTCTACGTTGTCCCGGTCCTCGTTCTCTATGTCTTTTTCCAGAAGCATCTCATGAACATCTACGGCGGAGGCACAAAGGGCTGATGCGTATTCTGCTCGATAAATTCTCGAAAAGTTTCGGGAACACCAAAGTGATCGAGGCAATGGACCTCGAGGTGGGCTCCGGAGAAATGCTGGCGCTGCTCGGCCCCTCCGGTTGCGGCAAATCCACGACCCTATTTGCGATTTGCGGCATCCACCGGCCAACGTCGGGTCGCATCCTGTTTGGCGAAAGAGACGTCACTAGCCTCCCGAGCCAGGAGCGCAATGTCGGCGTCGTCTTCCAGTCATACGCGCTTTATCCGCATATGACCGTTGAGGAGAATATAGGCTTTCCGCTGACGGTGCGGCGGCTGCCTGCCGGCGATATCAAAAAGCGGGTCGCGGAAATTTCGGCACTCGTCCACATCGACAATCTCCTCGGCCGACGACCAGCCCAGCTTTCCGGCGGGCAACAACAGCGCGTCGCGCTCGCACGGGCGCTCATCCGCCGGCCGGACGTGCTGCTGCTCGACGAACCGCTTGCCAATCTGGATGCGAAATTGCGCCTCGAGATGCGTTCAGAAATCCGCCGTCTGCAGAAGGAGACGGGCATTACCGCCATCCTCGTGACGCATGACCAGGTGGAAGCGATGAGCATGTGCGACCGTATCGCCATCATGAAAGAAGGCGAGATCGTCCAGATCGCCACGCCGTCGGAGATGTACAACGATCCACGCACCGCCTTCGTCGCCGGCTTCCTCGGCAATCCACCAATCTCTTTCCTGAAGGGCAAGGCACTGAGCGGGGCGTTCGTCTCCGGCGACGGTAATTTCAGGTTGCCTCTCGGGTCGCTTCGCGACATCGGTGATGGCAGGGCTTTGACGCTCGGTATCCGGCCCGAGCATTTCGGCCCAAAGGGCGACCTGGTCATCGAGGGTAAGGTCGCTTTTGCGGAAACGCAGGGGCGTGAAAATCTCTATGACGTCGTGCTTGCGGACGGGTCCGTGCTGCGTTCGATCCAGCCGGTGCGCGATGACGTGAAGCTCGGCGACTGCGTTCGCTGGAACCTTTCCAGCGAGGCGGCATTCGTCTTTGCGGAAGATGGCCGGAGACTCTGATCATGGATCGCTTCGCTGCTTTCTTCAGAAGATTCGGGTGGCCGGAAAACAGGGGGCGGATGCCATTCTGCATCGGCCATCGCGGCGCCAGCGGCTACGAACGGGAAAATACGCTCGCCGCTTTCCGCCGAGCCGCCGAGCTCGGTGCCGAGATGTGGGAACTCGACACCCAGATGACCGCTGACGGGGTGGTCGTCGTCTCCCATGACGATCACCTGGAACGGGTATTCGACAATGACGCATATATTTCGCAGATGAGCTTTGCCGAGCTTCGCGAGACCGTGCCTGATGTGCCGAGCTTCGAGGAGGTGGCGGCGCTTGGTCGGGCGACCGGCTGTGGGCTTTACGTGGAGCTTAAACGGCCCGGCACCGGGCCTCTCTGCTGGCAGCATCTGAAAGACATGAACCAGCGCTTTGCCTGCCTTGGCTCGTTCGACGTGCAGCAGGTGCGTGAATTGCGTGAGATGGGCTGCGATTTTCCGCTTTCGGTGCTGATCCGCGTCGGTCACGATCCGCACCTGCTGGGCGAGGATTCGGGCGCCGATATCCTGCATCTCTGCTGGGAAAAGGCGAGCGACACGCCGCAGGAATTCGTCACCGAGGAATTGATCGAAAAGGCTTTTTCCGACGGTAAGGAGATCGTGCTATGGCACGAAGAGCGACCGGATGTATTGAAGGACATCATGGGACTGCCGGTTCTCGGCATCTGTACCGACCTGCCGGACCTGATGCGTTCGAAGGAGCCGAACGGAGCGACCCGTGAGCAGCGGCGCGTTACCTCCTTCGACGTGGCACGGGCGGCGGGCGTCTCCCGCGCGGCCGTATCTCGGGCATTCACGCCGGATGCCAGCGTTTCGGAGAAGACCCGGGAGAAGGTTTATCAGGCCGCAAGAGAGCTTGGCTATCGGGTCAACTATCTCGCTCGCAGCCTGACGAACAAGCGGTCCGATTTCGTCGGACTCGTCGCCGCCGGCCTCGACAACCCGTTCCGCACCCAGCAACTCGAACATCTGGCGCGGGCGCTGATCGCCCGCAACTACCGCCCGATTCTGCTGCCGACCTCCAAGGAGGCGGATACGTCGACCGTTATCGGGCAGCTGCTGCATTACGCGGTCTCCGGCGTGATCGTCACCTCCGACGCGCCACCCTCGCATATCTGCGAGGAATGCGCCGCCGAAGGCGTGCCGATCGTGCTGATCAACAAGGGCGAAGATTTTCCTTTCGTCGACCGCGTCGTCTCCGATGACCGGATGTCGGGTTATACCGCGGCCGACCACTTGCTCGCAGCCGGTGCGACAAAGCTCGCCGTCCTCGCCGGGACGGGCGTCTCCTATTCCTCGCGCCGCCGTGCAGAGGCCTTCCAGAGCCGCTGTGCAAGCCTCGGCATCGAGGCACCGCTGATACCCGTCGCGATCAACGACTACAGGCACGGTCATGAGGCGGTAGAGAGGCTTCTGGATCTTGGGATCGACGGTGTCTTTTCGGTCAACGACTACATGGCCTGCGGCGTTCTCGACGGGCTTGCCAGGGCGGGAGCCAGCTACGGAACGGTGAAGGTCATCGGTCATGACGACATTCCCCAGGCAAGCTGGACCGCCTATGACCTCACCACTTTCGTTCAGCCCTGCGAGGTGCAGGCGGAACAGGTGATCGATCTCCTTACCAGCCGCATGTCCGATCCGGATGCGGTCTCGCGGGTGGAATTCACGCCCGTGACGCTGATCAAGAGAAGAAGCGCATAGATGGCATTCGCATTCGATATCTCTTCCCTGAGAGCCCGCGCCGAGGCTGCGATCTCGATCGCCCGCCAGGTCGGCCAGGAGGCTGCCGTCTTCCGGGCGGAAGCTCTGCCGGAAATGCTTGGCATCGAGAACAAGGGTCCGCAGGATTTTGTTACCATCGCGGACAGGCGAGCCGAACTGGCAATCCGCTCGACATTGCTCGAGGAGTTTCCGCACGATTCCTTCATGGGCGAAGAGGGCGGCGGTCAGGATGGGGCGGGAGCGGGTGACGGCGGCACCTGGGTGGTGGATCCGATCGACGGTACGACCAATTTCATTCGTGGCTTTCGTCACTGGGGTGTGTCGATCGCCTTCGTCGCCGGTGACAGGATCCTGATTGGAGTAATCTACGACGCAGCGCAGGACAGGGTATTTCACGCGATCCGCGGGCAGGGCGCCTTCAAGGAAGGCAAACCGATCGCTGCGGCCAAAACCAGCGATCCCTCCCACGCTATCGCCATCCTCGGCCATTCCCGGCGCACCGACTTTGAGGATTATCTCGCCGTCTCCCGCAAGCTCTACGAGCGTGGTATCGACTATCGCCGGATGGGGGCTGCGGCGATCGGCCTGGTCCGTGTCGCAGAAGGCATATCCGACCTCTATTACGAACGGCATCTGTCTGCCTGGGACATGCTGGCCGGCATGATCATTGCCGCTGAGGCCGGCGCGGCGGTTTCCATGCCGCCGCTTGAAAAATTGCTTCGGCACGGCGGACCGGTGATGGCTTCTTCCCCCGGATTGGCCGATGAATTCGCATTCCTGCTCGAGATCGAGGATTTCTCCGCCGCAGCGTCGTGACTGCCGGGCATCAAGATGGATTGACCGCGACCGCTGTCGGGTCAATGTATAGGAGGGATCGTTGATCCTTCCCATACCTCTGCCAAGTGACGTTCATGCCCCTACGAGACCAAAAGAAAAGCCGCGTAACGCTCCTTGATGTGGCGCGTCACGCCAATGTTTCGCGTGCGACCGCTTCGCTTGTCATCCGCAAGAGCCCGCTGGTCGGGAGCGAAACCAGAGCGCGGGTCGAGGAGGTCATGCGCGAACTCGGCTATGTCTACAACATGGGCGCGGCACGCCTTCGCGCAGAACGCAGTCACACCGTCGGCGTCATCGTACCCAACCTTACCAATCCGTTTTTTGCAGAATTGCTCTCCGGTATCGAGGCAATGATCGATGATGCAGGTCTGGTGGTCATCCTGGCCAATAGCGGCGATCTGGTCGAGCGGCAGGACGTGGTGATGCAGCGAATGCGGGAGCACGGCGTCGATGGCGTTATCTTGTGTCCCGCAGCAGGGACCGAACCCACATACCTGCGACGCGCCACCGAATGGAACCTGCCGCTTGTGCAGGTCCTGCGCCATATTTCTGATGAAGCGGATTATGCGGGCGTGGATTATGCCGGCGGGATGCATCAGGCGGTCGACTATCTGGTATCGCTTGGCCATCACCGCATCGCTTTTGCCGTGCACGGCCCCATCCATTCGGCCTATCACGAGCGCATCAGCGGCTTTGGCGAAGCAATGCGATCGCATGGCCTCGGCGCGGATATGATCATCCGCGTGCCGAACCAACTTGGCGAGATCGCCAATTCCGCAAATCTCCTCCTCAATCACTCCGAACCACCGACTGCGGTCATCTGCTTCAATGACGTCATAGCGCTCGGTCTTTCGGCCGGGCTCTATGACTGCGGGGTCAAGATAGGTTCGGATTTTTCGCTCATCGGCTTCGACGATGTGACCGACGCGGAGGCAATGCGGCCGCGGCTCACATCCGTTTCGACTGCGCCGGCGACTATTGGCGAGAATGCTGCCCGGCTGCTCTTGAGCCGATTGCGGGATCCGCTCCGGTCACCGGAAAAAATTGTGCAGCAAACGCAACTCCACGTACGTCAGTCCTGCGCGCCGGCGATGATTGCCGCGGTCTGACGCGATTAAATCCGGTTGACGCAAGGTCGAAAAGATTTTAGATCGATCTAAATGCGCATCTATCGCAGAGGAGCGATGGATGTCCGGCATCATTGGGGAGGACCCAAGTTGTATAATTTCAACTTCGAGCCCGTGCTTGCGGGATTCGATCAGCTGCTGATCGGCGCCTGGCTGACGATCCAGCTTTCCTGCGCGGCGATGATCCTCGGGCTGATCGTCTCGATCCTTTGCGCCGCCGGCAAGACCTCCGGCATAGCGCCGCTGCGATGGGTGATTGACGCCTATATCGAGATCATCCGCAACACTCCCTTCCTGGTGCAGATTTTCTTCATCTTCTTCGGCCTGCCGTCACTCGGCCTGCGTCTCTCGCCGAACAGCGCCGCACTCCTGGCATTGGTTGTCAATTTCGGCGCCTACGGCACCGAAATCATCCGCGCCGGTATCGAGTCGATCCAAAAGGGACAGGTGGAGGCGGGTACCGCGCTCGGTCTCTCGAAGCTTCAGATTTTCCGTTACATCATCATGAAGCCGGCGCTGCGCACTGTTTATCCCGCACTGACCAGCCAGTTCATTTACCTGATGCTGACCTCAAGCGTCGTTTCGGCGATCTCTGCCGACGATCTGGCTGCCGCCGGCAACGACCTCCAGTCGGCGACGTTCGCGAGCTTCGAGGTGTATATCGTCATCACCCTCATGTACCTCGCCATGTCGGTTGGCTTCTCGGCAGTCTTCTCAGTCATCGAGAAGGCCGCCTTCAAGTATCCGCTGAGCCGATAGGAGTGGCGTTATGCTGATCAGACCCTTCGGCTGGAACGAATTCTGGATCATCGTGATGGCGGCGCAGTGGACGATCGCGCTGTCGGCGATCGCTTTCGCTGGCGGTGGCATCGGTGGCCTCTTCATCGCTCTCGCGCGCGTTTCGGACTCCAAGTGGCCGCGTCTTCTTGCGACCGGTTTCATCCGTATCTTTCAGGGAACGCCGCTCCTGATGCAGCTCTTCCTAGTTTTCTTCGGCATGAACATCATGGGCTTTGCTATCAATCCCTGGCTTGCGGCCGCGGTCGCTTTGACGCTGCATGCCAGCGCCTTCCTTGGCGAAATCTGGCGCGGCTGCATCGAGGCGGTACCGCCCGGGCAAAGGGAAGCGGCGACGGCACTTGGTCTGCGCTACTATAACCGTATGCGCTATATCCTCCTGCCGCAGGCATCTCGCATCGCCGTGGCGCCGACGGTTGGTTTTCTCGTACAGCTCATCAAGGGTACGTCGCTCGCAGCGATCATCGGCTTCACCGAACTCACCCGCCAGGGCCAGATTATCAACAATGCGACCTTCAGCCCATTCATGGTCTTCGGAACGGTCGCAGCGGTCTATTTCGTGCTGTGCTGGCCGTTGTCGGTGCTGGCGCGGCGTATGGAAACGAGGTTTTCCCGAGCAACGGCTCGTTGACGGGACCCCGAGCCGGGGGGAGGAATCCGGCACAACAGAAAAGGGTAGGAAAATGAACATTTCTAGACGCATGGCAATGGCGGCAATCGGAGCAGGCCTGATGGTCGGCGCGATGGCCCCGACGGTCTCGGCGCAGACGGTCGAAAGCATCAAGTCCGCGGGTACCGTCAAGATCGGCATGCTGGTCGATTTCCCGCCCTTCGGCATCATGAACACCTCCAACGAACCGGACGGTTATGACGCTGACGTCGCAAAACTGCTCGGCAAGGAATTCGGCGTGAAGGTGCAGATCGTTCCGGTCACCGGCCCGAACCGCATCCCGTATCTCCAAAGCAACCAGGTCGATCTTCTCGTCGCTTCGCTCGGCATCACCGAGGAACGCGCCAAAAGCGTCGACTTCTCGCAACCCTATGCCGGCATCTCGATCGGTGTCTTCGGGGCGAAGGATACCGCAGTCTCCAAGCCCGAAGACCTGTCCGGCAAGACGATCGGCGTTGCGCGGGCTTCCACGCAGGACACCGGCGTTACCAAGATCGCTCCGAAGGACGCCAAGATCCAGCGCTTCGACGACGACGCCAGTGCGGTCCAGGCTCTCCTGTCCGGCCAGGTCGAGCTGATCGGCGTTTCAAACGTTGTCGCTGCCCAGATCGAAAAGGCCGCGCCCGGTCGCTTCGACCAGAAAATCCAGCTCAGCCAGCAGGTTCAGGGCATTGCGGTCCGCAAGGGTTCGACAGAGCTCCTGGCGGCTATCAATGCCTTCGTCGAAAAAGTGAAGGCGAACGGCGAACTCAACAAGATCCACGAGAAGTGGCTTGGAGCGCCGCTGCCGGATTTCGTTGCCGGAGCGAAGAAGTAAAATCGAAAGGGAGTTCCTCGCATGAATGAAGTAAATGCAAACGCATCGGCAGCAGACGTGCGGGGAGCTTCCGATCTGGCCGTGCGCATGGAAGGTGTCAACAAATGGTATGGCGAATTCCACGCGCTCAAAAATATCGAACTTTCGGTTAAACGGGGGGAGCGAATCGTCATTTGCGGTCCTTCGGGCTCCGGCAAGTCGACGTTGATCCGCTGCATCAACCAGCTTGAGACGATCAAGACCGGCCGGATCGTCGTCGATGGCCACGATCTCACCGCAGGCGGCAGGAATGTCGATATCGTGCGGCAGGAGACCGGCATGGTCTTCCAGCAGTTCAACCTTTTCCCGCACATGACGGTTCTGGAAAACTGCACGCTGGCGCCGATGAAGGTGCGCGGCGTTTCCAAGGCTGAGGCAGACAAGACTGCCCGCAAATTCCTGGAACGGGTGCGCATTCCAGAGCAGGCGGAAAAATACCCGGCCCAGCTTTCCGGCGGCCAGCAGCAGCGCGTGGCAATCGCCCGCGCGCTTTGCATGAACCCCAAGATCATGCTTTTCGATGAACCTACGTCGGCACTCGATCCGGAAATGGTGAAGGAAGTGCTGGACACGATGATCGACCTTGCGAAGGAAGGCATGACCATGCTCTGCGTCACGCATGAGATGGGTTTTGCCCGCCAGGTTGCCGACCGGGTCATCTTCATGGATCGGGGCGAGATTCTGGAAATGGGCACGCCCGACGAATTCTTCGCTAACCCGAAGAACGACCGGCTGAAGACGTTCCTCGGCCAGATCTCCTGAGCGGCATCTAATTAAAACACGGAGTTTCTGACGTGAAACCAGACATCCTTCTCGTGGAACCGATGATGCAGTTCATCGAGGATAAACTTGACGCTGCCTACACGGTGCATCGGATGTACGATCCGGGCCAGAAAGCATCGCTTGAAGCCGCCCTCCCGAGGATCCGCGCAGTCGCGACTGGGGGCGGCTCGGGCATCGCAAATGAATGGATCGAAAGACTGCCGGCGCTCGGAGTGATTGCCATCAACGGCGTCGGAACCGACAAGGTCGATCTCGGATTTGCACGCAGCCGCAATATCGACGTCACCACAACGCCCGGAGTGCTGACCGACGACGTGGCCGACACGGGCATTGCCCTGATGCTTGCGGCCCTTCGGCACATTGCTAAGGGTGACGCCTTTGTTCGCGACGGGCGCTGGGGCAAGGAACCGTTTCCACTTGGCCATAGCCCCAAGGGCAAGCGGGTCGGAATCCTCGGTCTCGGCCAGATCGGCAAGGCGTTCGGCCGCCGTGCGGAAGCTTTCGGCATGTCCGTACGCTACTGGAACCGGTCGCCCGTCAGGGACACGACTTGGAAGTCCTGCGCCTCTCCGGTGGCGCTCGCGGAAGACAGCGATGTGCTCTGCGTGATCATCGCGGCGACTGCCGAAACCCGTAACATCGTCAATGCCGAGGTGCTGAAGGCGCTTGGATCAAAGGGGCTCCTGATCAATATCGCCCGCGGTACGGTCGTCGACGAGGATGCGTTGCTCGCTGCCATCAACGATGGAACGATCGCCGGGGCTGGCCTCGACGTTTTCGTCAATGAACCAAACATCCGCGAAGAGTTCTTCTCCGCGCCAAACACCGTGCTGATGCCGCATCAAGGCAGCGCGACGGTGGAGACCCGTGTGGCCATGGGGGAATTGGTGCTTGCCAATATCGCTGCCCATTTCGCCGGCGAAAAACCGCCGACTACCGTCAACTGAGCGGGGCAAAACGAATGATCGTTCGACAAGCCTTTTTCGAAGGCACCGTCCATTCAGGCAAGGAAGACAGGTTCAGGACCTATGTCGCGGAAAAGCTGATGCCGATGTGGCTCGCTTTCCCCGGTGTCAAGGAAGTGCGCGTGCTCTACAATTTTGAGCGTGACGATGGTGCGCCATCATACCCGATGGTGCTCTCCACCGTGTATGAAAGCCGCGAAGCGCTCGGCGCAGCACTTCAGTCGCCGGTCCGGTATGAGAGCCGCGAGATGACCAAAGGTTTGATGGAGATGTTCGAGGGGCATATCCACCACCACGTCTTCGATCTCGCATTGAGCTGATCAGAGGACCACGCGCGCAAACCGGCGAGGGGAGAAACCGTAGCTACTGGTGAAGATGCGGGTCATATGGCTCTGGTCCGCAAACCCACTGGCCAGCGCTGCTTCGGCAAGGCCGGTACCCGTCGCGATCATTCGGCGGGCTAGCTGGATCCGCCGCTGAACAAGATAGGCGTGCGGCGTAAGCCCGGTCGCCCGTCGAAAGGCTCTCAGCAGCTGGAATTGGCTCATATCTGCGAGGCTAGCAAGATCGGCTAGCGAAACGGGTGCCGCCGGATCGTCATCGATCCGCTCTCGCGCTGCATGTACCTCTCGCGCGACGGAACCGGGCTTATGCGGCTTGTCGATCACATCGGTCAGCAGGGCCAGCAGCAGTTCCTGGCTATCCAGATCGGCTCCGGTTTCGCTGCTTGTCATTGCCGAAAAGAGCCGTCGGACGGTCCCTGCGAGCGGTGGATTGGAAATCACCGGATGGGAGAATTCGACGTCTTCCTCTTTGCCCTGCCGGATGTCGGCAACAGCGCTCGCAATAACGCCCGGATCAAAATAGAGCATCTGCCAGAAACGAGCGGCATCGCCAACGGGCGCACCGTCGTGTACTTCCCCGGGATTGACGGTGATGACATCACCCGGACCAGCTTCGACGGGGCCGCGACCGCTTGCCGATTTCTGGGCGCCATCATGGATCACGCCGATCCCGAATTGATCATGGGTGTGGCGGGCAAAGTGCCGACCCGATCGGGCCACGATCGCCTGCACGCCGACGATGCGGCATTTCAATATCTGAAATTCGTGTGGTCGCCTCGTCAGCATCCCATTCATCCCGATCCGGTTGCCCGGCATAACCTTCTAAGGCCCATCTCAAGTGATGTCGATTGACTCAACGGTCGACGCAGATAGCCGACATGGCGGCCGGATATTCTCCGTCAGAGAACCGTCCGCACCCGCCAAAGCTCCGGGAAGAGTTCGACCTCGAGCATTCTCTTCAGGTATTGCGTGCCTGACGTTCCACCCGTGCCGCGCTTGAAACCGATCACCCGCTCCACGGTCGTCACGTGATTGAAGCGCCACCGACGGAAATAATCCTCGAAGTCGACGAGTTTCTCCGCCAATTCGTAGAGTTCCCAATAGCGTTCCGGTGCAAGATATATCTGTTCCCAAGCATGGAGCACCTTTTCGCTGGGATTGCGGGCCGTTCGCCAGTCGCCGCGAGTGGCATCGTCGCCGATGTCGAACCCCCGTCGCGCGAGCAGCAGCAGCGCCTCGTCATAGAGGCTCGGCCGTGCCAGAATATCTTCCAGCACGGTCATGACGTCACCCCGGTGTGCATGCGGACCGAGCATCGCCTGGTTGCGGTTGCCGGCCAGGAATTCAATGGCGCGATATTGATAGGATTGGAAACCGGAGGACTTGCCGAGGGAGGCACGAAATTCGGTATATTCGCTTGGCGTCATCGTGCGCAGCACATCCCAGGCACTGTTGAGCTGCTCGAAAATACGAGCCACCCGCGACAACATCTTGAACGCCGGTTGCGGATTGTCGGCTCGAATAGCCGTCATTGCGGACGCTATTTCGTGGATGGCAAGCTTCATCCACAGCTCCGACGTCTGATGCTGAATGATGAAAAGGAGCTCGTCATGCGCGTCGGAGAGTGGCTTCTGCGCGTCGAGAATGGCTTCGAGATGGAGGTAGTCGGAATAGGACATCCGGTCGCCGAAGGACATTTCCGCACCGTCCTCTGCAGGGTCATATGGTTTCAAGCTCATTCTTCTTTCCACCTTGTCATCTAGCGACGGTCATGCTGCCTTCTTTGCGGTAGCTTGGGAAGTCTCTCCTCCTCAATCCTGGCCTTGATCCGGCGAACCTCGCGAAGTCACCATGAGAAAATTGCTATGCCCCTGCCGCCAGACGGACAATTTCATTCCTCGTCGCTTCGAAAATTGACCGTTGACAACAGGGAAAAGATCACCCCTACTATGACACTAGAAGAATACATATTACATTATAGTGTAATATTGGGAGCGGCGAGTGCCAGACCTGCTTGTCAGCCTATATTCCAAGGAAGTCGAGACGCTCACTTCTAAAGCGGTGGCGCCATCTGGTGTGGTCATTCGCGCGCCTCTTGCCCCCGAATTGCATATCGTCCGGGACTGGGTCCTTGCACAGTTCAGCGAGAATTGGGCAAGCGAGGTGATGGTCGCTTTTTCACGCCAGCCTGTCAGCTGCCTCATTGCCGTCAATCAGGCAGGCCTGCAAGGTTTTGCCTGTTACGACGTGACAGCGCGCGGGTTTTTCGGTCCGACGGGAGTTGCTCCCGAGGCGCGCGGCAAAGGGATCGGCGTTGCGCTTCTTGCCGCTTGTCTGCAGTCCATGAAAGCGCTGGGGCATGCCTATGCATTTATCGGTGATGCAGGACCTGTGGATTTTTACGTCCGCAGCGCGGGCGCCATCGTGATCCCTGCTTCCGATAGGGGGATTTACGAAGGAATGCTCAGAACCACAGCCAAGACATGAAATCCAATCGGGAGGCCAGCACATGTCCAAAACCCCGCTCGCTCTATTCGTGGGCTTGCCAAACCCCGTCCTGTCCGACGAGGAATTTGCCCTCTTCCGGGAAACCAATCCCTTAGGGCTGTTTGTCGGGCGCCGCAATTTGAAGGACCCGGATCAGGCCAAGCGGTTGATCGCCCGCTTCCGCGAGGCCGTCGGCCGCGACGATGCACCGGTCTTCACCGATCAGGAAGGGGGCCGAGTACAGCATCTTGATGCAGGCCCATGGCCGCGGTTCAGGAGTTTTGCGCAGTTTGCGGAACTTGCACACAGAGATCTCGAGCGGGGGAAGCGCGCCCTTCGTCTGTCCTCCCGTGCCATGGGGGCGATGATGACGGAGCTTGGCCTTTCGAGCGGATGCTCGCCAGTTCTCGACCTGGTTTTTCCCACGACGAGCGATGTCATCGGTGAGCGCTCTTTCGGGGCAGATCCCGATTTCGTTGCCGCTCTCGGCCGCGAGGTCGTCGATGGTTTGATGGAGACGGGCTGCATCCCGGTGATGAAGCACATTCCGGGCCACGGCCGGGCCACGCTGGATTCGCACAAGGAGCGGCCCGTGGTGGATGCCTCGGCAGAGACGCTCCAGGCCACTGACTTCAAGCCGTTCGTTGCCTTGAAGGACACGCCCTGGGCCATGGTCGCCCATGTCGTCTTCTCCGCTTACGACAGGGAACTGCCTGCCTCCATCTCGCCGGTGGTGCACGACGTCATCCGCCGGGACATAGGTTACGAAGGGGTGTTGATTTCCGACTGCATTTTCATGGAATCGCTGCGCGGCAGCTTACCAGAGCGGGTCACGCAGGTCCTCGATGCCGGTTTCGATATCGCTCTGCACAGCCACGGCGACATTCCCGAAAGCGAGGCCGCAGCTAAGGCGGCGCGCCCGCTGACGGATGTCGCGCAGAAGCGGATCGCCGCCGGCAAGGCCCGTCTCGGAAATCTCAAGATCGACTATCGCGCCGCTCACGCGGAAGTGGAGGAGCTTTTCCAGAGCACGGTTGTCGCCTGAATAGCCCATCAAGCCAATAATCAACAAAGGGGAATGAGATGAATAAAGTTGTTCTTGCAGCTGCAACGGCCCTGGCGCTGGTCTCAGGACCGGCAATGGCACAGACCGTCCTGACGGCGAATATCGAACCGGCCACGACTTGGGTGCGCAACTTCAACCCGTTTAACCAGACCTCGGCGCGTCAAAGTACGCTGGACTTTATCTATGAGCCCCTGGTGGTCTTCAATCGTTTCGACAGCAACAAGCCGATCTTCCGGTTGGCCGAAAGCTTCAAGCTTGTTGACGACCTCAAGAGCATTGAGTTTAAGCTGCGGCAGAACCTCAAATGGTCGGATGGGAAGCCGCTCACCTCGAGCGACGTCAAATTCACCTATGACTATCTGAAGAAGTTCCCGGCCCTCGATTTCGTCAGCATCTGGACCTTCATTAGCGGCGTGGAGATTGTCGATCCGCAAACGATCCGGTTCACGCTTGCCAATCCGAGTTCGCTTGCGGCCGAACAGCTTTCTCAGCTTCCCATTGTGCCGGAACATGTGTGGAAGGACATCGCTGATCCCGTAACATTTGCCAACGAGGCACCTGTCGGCAGCGGCCCGATGACCGAGATCCCTCGCTTTACCGGCCAGACCTATGACCAATGCCGCAACCCCCATTATTGGGATGCGGAGCGCCTCAAGGTAGACTGCCTGCGCTTTCCTCAGCTTGCGGACAACAACCAGATCCTGACCGCGACGGCGGACGGGACGCTCGATTGGGGGGTGTCGTTCATTCCTGATGTCGAAAATGTCTATGTAGCCAAGGATCCTGAACACTACCACTACTGGTATTCCCCAAGCAGCATGGTCGCCTTCCTGTTCAATCTGGAAACCGCCAACGAGAACAACAAGAAGGCCTTCAATGACGTCAAATTCCGCCGCGCGGTCTCCATGGCGCTCGACCGCGCGACGATGATCGACATTGCCGGTTACGGCTACCCAACGCTGAACGAAGATCCCGGTCTGATGGGTGAACTCTACAAGAGCTGGGCAGACCCGTCCGTTCAGGCCGATTTCGGCAAATATGCCAAGTATGACGCCGAAGCCGCCAAGGCTCTGTTCGATGAGGCCGGGTATAAGGACAAGGATGGTGACGGCTTCCGGGATAATCCCGACGGTTCGAAGATCTCGTTCTCGATCATCGTACCAAACTCCTGGACCGATTGGGTCGACACGGTCAACATCGCCATCGAGGGCATGCAGGCTGTCGGGATCGATGCGAAGATCGAGACACCGGAGGAGGCCGTCTGGACCTCCAGCCTTATCGGCGGCAAATTCGATGCGGCCATCAACAGTCTGCCGGCCTCCGCCTCACCCTATTATCCCTATAAACGTGCGTTTAGTGCATCGGACAAGGGCAAGACGCGGTTTACCGCACAGCGCTGGTTCAATCCCGAGGTCGAAAAGCTAGTGACGCAATTCACCCAGACCGCCGACCTTTCAAAGCAAAAGGAAGCAATGAACAAAGCTCAGCGTATCGTTGCTGAAAACATGCCTATGATCCCGGTATTCAATAACCCCAACTGGTATCAGTACAACACCAAGCGCTTCACCGGGTGGTCGACCAAGGAAAATCCGTTCGTCAACCCCTCCATCTCACGCACCAATCCGGCCCGCCTCTTGCATCTGTTGGCGCTGAAGCCGGCCCAATAAGCGCGTGATGACTTTGGTAAGCGGCGGGCCTTGCGCCGCTTCCTGATCGAGGGAGTTTACATGGCTTTCCTGTTACGTCGGCTGGGATTTTATCTGGCTGCCTTCGTCGCGGCAGCGACCGTAAACTTTTTCCTGCCGCGCCTGATGCCGGGCGACCCCGTACAGATCATGTTCTCCAGCGCAGGCGCCGAATTGCCGCCGGAGAGCCTGCAGTCGTTGAAACTGACGTTCGGCTTCGTCGATGGGCCGCTTTGGCAGCAATATCTCACCTATCTCGCCAGCATCTTCACCGGCGACCTTGGCCGTTCGATCAAGTATTTCCCGGCTCCGGTCACGTCGGTGCTGGGCCAAGCTCTCGTTTGGACGGTGGGGCTGATGGGCATCGCGACGATCATCAGCTTCACGGTCGGCAGCTTGCTTGGTGTTCTTGCAGCCTGGCGGCGCGGTAGTGCCTTCGACGTGATCGTCTCGGTCGGAGCGATCTTCGCTACCTCGGTGCCGGCGGTGGTGACTTCGCTGATTGTGGTTTTTGTCTTCGGATTTACGCTTGGCTGGTTTCCCAGCGGTTATGCCGCCGATCCTCGTCTCGATCCCGCCTTCAGCCTGCAATATGTCGGCAGCGTCCTTTACCACGGCTTCCTCCCCATGGTAACGCTCTGCGCCGTGCTGACCGGCGGGTTTGCGGTGACGATGCGTAACAACATGATCAATCTCCTCGGCGAGGACTATGTGGTCATGGGACGCGCCAAGGGATTGTCCGATCACTACGTGATGATCTGGTATGCAGCTCGAAACGCGCTTTTGCCCACCGTATCCTCGCTGGCGATCGCCATCGGCACGATCCTCGGAGGCTCCCTCGTGACGGAGGTCGTCTTCAACTATCCCGGCCTCGGCAACATTCTCTACCAGGCGATCCTGGCGCGCGACTATCCGGTGATCCAGGGACAGCTTCTGATCATGACGGCAACGATGCTGATCGCGAACTTTATCGTCGACGTCAGCTATGTCCTGCTTGATCCGCGGCTTAAGGGAGCCTTGTGACATGAGGGTTCTGTTCGACGGCCTGTTGCGCAACCGCAAGGCGCTTATCGGCGCGATCATTCTTGCCTTCGTCCTGTTGGCTGCGATCACCGCACCCCTTCTGACCCAATATGATCCCTCGGCGCGCGTGGGGCGGCCGCATCAGCCGCCGTCGTTAGACCATCTCATGGGAACCACGCGCATTGGCCAGGATGTCTTCGCGCGTTTGCTTTATGGCGCCCGCACGTCGCTTGCCGTGGGGTTCGGCGCAGGTTTGCTGATCACTGCGGTAGGGACGGCGCTTGGCATCATCGCCGGCTATCGCGGCGGCAAGACGGACGAAGTCATCAGTTTCCTGACCAATATGGTTCTGGTTGTTCCGAACCTGCCGCTCCTGCTCGTGCTTGCCGCCTTCATCGGTCAGGCGAGCCCCTTGGTGATTGCACTCATCCTCGGGTTAACCTCCTGGGCATGGGGAGCACGCGTCACTCGGGCTGAAACGCTGTCGCTCAAGCAGAAGGATTTCGTCAAGGCCGCGGAGATGATAGGCGAGCCGCAGTGGCGGATCATGGCCTTCGAGGTGTTCCCCAACTTGATTTCCATCGTCGGGATCAATTTCATCGGCAGCGTCATATTCGCAATCATCACTGAGGCGACGCTGGAATTTTTGGGCCTGGGCGACCCAAGAGCAGTCTCTTGGGGAACAATGCTTTACAATGCCCAGAAGGCATCGGCGCTTTCGGTCGGCGCCTGGTGGGAAATTCTGATCCCTTGCTTCGCCTTGGCGCTTCTGGGTCTAGGCATGTCGCTCCTCAACTTTGCAATTGACGAGGTCGCCAACCCGCGGCTGCGCACGGGAAATTGGCGCAATCGCTGGGTCTTCCTCGTTCGGTCGGGGGAGGGACGGCTTTGAAAACGCCCCTGCTTTCGGTAAAAAACCTCACCATCGATTACATCGGCGACAACAAGGATTTCCGAGCGGTTGACGACGTCAGCTTTGATGTCGCACCGGGCGAAGTCTTCGGACTTGCCGGGGAATCTGGATGCGGCAAGAGCACGATAGCCTTTGCCGTCAGCCGTCTGCATAAACCCCCGGCGCTGATCCGCCGGGAGAGCAAGATCCTTTTAAACGGGCGCGATGTGCTGGATCTGGCGCCACGGGAACTCGCGGCCTTCCGCTGGCGTGAAGTCGCAATGGTGTTTCAGAGCGCCATGAATTCGCTCAATCCTGTATTGCGGATCGAGGACCAATTCTATGATGTCCTGACGACCCACACGGCGATGACGAAAGCGAAAGCGCGCGAACGTGCCGCCGACATGCTGCGGCTCGTCGATATTTCCCCCGATCGCCTGCGCGACTATCCGCACCAGTTCTCCGGTGGCATGCGCCAGCGCATAGTGATCGCCATCTGCCTGGCGCTCGACCCCAAGCTGGTGATCATGGACGAGCCGACCACTGCCCTCGACGTTGTCGTGCAGCGGGAGATCCTCCAAAGGATCAACGATCTTCGCCGCACATTCGGGTTTTCAGTCCTGTTCATCACGCATGATCTCGGCCTGATGGTGCAGTTCTGCGACAGGATAGGCATCATGCTGGCAGGCAGGCTGGTTGAGGAAAACGCAGCCGAGGCAATCTTCCGGACGCCGAGCCATGATTATACGAAAAAGCTCTGGTCGTCCTTCCCCTCGCTGCATGGAGGCGCGCTGTTGTGAACCAGGCCATTCTCGTCCTCGACGGTGTGACGAAGACCTTCGGACATGGACCGTCGACCGTGCATGCCGCGCGATCGGTTTCCTTCTCTCTTCATGCTGGCCGAGCGCTGGCGCTGGTTGGGGAATCGGGTAGCGGCAAGACGACCTGCGCGCGCATGGCGATGAGGGAATATCAGCCGACCGGAGGGCGGATCCTATACAAGGGCAAACCCCTCGCTGGTGCGACTTCGTCCGACATTGCAGATTACCGGCGAGCGGTGCAGATGATCTTCCAAGATCCATTTGCTTCGCTCAATCCTGCGCATACCGTCGCCTATCACCTGACGCGGCCGCTGAAGCTTCATCGGCCAGAAATCGAAGGCGCGGCGATTCATGGGGCCATCCATGACCTGCTGCGGCAGGTGCAACTGGATCCGGATATCGTTACTGGCAAATACCCTCACGAGCTTTCAGGAGGGCAGCGCCAGCGCGTCAATATCGCCCGGGCGCTCGCCATACGGCCTGAAGTGATCGTCGCGGACGAGCCGACATCCATGTTGGACGTCTCGGTTCGGCTCGGAATTCTCAACCTTTTGAACGAGATGAAGCAGCAAATGAACCTTGCGCTGCTCTACATCACGCACGACATCGCCACGGCTCGCTATATCGCTGAGGACATTGCCGTCATGTATGCCGGTCAGGTCGTCGAATGGGGGCCGACCGAGCGGGTGATTGAAAATCCGATCCACCCTTATACACGGCTGCTGCTGTCGGCCGTGCCGGACCCGCAGATACGCTTCGACGACCCGCGGGCGCATCTGCGATCCGAAGAGGTAGAGGATATTCGCCGCGGGTCGGGCGTGCCGCAAAATGAAGCGTTGGAATATGAAACCGGACATTACGCGCGAAGACTTGCGATGGAGCCGGGATGATCGTGTTCCGAGCCGTTTCCAATATCGCCAGATCTGTCGGACGTGACCGCCTGTTAGGATTTTGACGGCAGGTGCCCTGATATTACCGAAGCATTATGAATTTTGCTGGATGCTGCAGACGATCAACAATGTGTTGATGTTCGGCTGACAGTAACGCCATGGCTTGAACTTCGGTTCTTTTCGATGGTGCTATCCAACCGGCGCGACTTCTGGACAGAAATTTTGCCTCGTGGAGGTGTGAACTGAACATCATGCAACAAACGGATGATCGTTGTCAGTTTCATCGTGAAGGGTCGGTGCGTCCTGGCGAAAAGGGCTGTTCGCGATGACCTTCCAAGATCTTTCGCCACTGGCGCGGCTTGAAAGCGAATTGGCAGATCAGACGGCGCGGCTTGATGCGGCGATCAACAACATGCCGCACGGATTGTGCATGTTCGACTCCGAGAAGGGACTGATCGTCTGCAATGCCGCTTATGCGGCCATGTATCATTTGCCAGAGGTGCTGACACGGCCAGGCACCCCGCTCGATGCGATACTCGAACATCGTGCCCTGAAGGGAATCGGCCCCCTCGACAAAGCGACCTACTTCAACGTGGTGGCAGAGGCCAATGTGATCGGTTCGGTCGCCAGCCAGAATATTGTCCTATCTGATGGCCGGGTGATCAAGATCACCCACAATCCCATGAAAAACGGCGGCTACGTCGCGACACATGAGGATGTGACGGCTGCGGTTGCGGTGTCACAAGAGTTGGTGAGACAGCGCGACATGTTGGAAGCGACCGTTCAAGCCCGAACAGCGGAAATTGGACGTCAGGCTCGGGAACTGGAGCGAATGCTCGCCCAGGAGAGACAGATCAACGAACTGCAGCGCCAGTTCGTCGCCATGGCCTCCCACGAATTTCGCACCCCGCTAACGATCATCGACGGGGCTGCACAGCGGTTGTTCCGCCGTCGCGGTCAGTTGGACAGCGAATTCGTTACCGACAAGATTGACCGGATTCGAGGCGCCGTTTCTCGGATCGTCGAGTTGATGGAGAGCATACTTTCGGTGGGACGACTGGATCACGGATCGGTCGAGATGTCCCGTGAGCCTCTGTCCTTGAGGGAATTGGTGCAGACCTGCTGTGACCGACAACAGTCGATCGCAGCAACCCATCGGATCCACGCAGACCTCGAGCGCCTTCCCGATCAGATCGAAGGGGACCAGAGGGCGCTGGAGCAGGTGTTTACGAACCTCCTTTCCAACGCCGTCAAATACGCGCCCTCCGCTCCGGATATCTACGTTTCGGGATGGAAGGACGCAGCAGGGATAAAGATCGCAGTGCGGGATGGGGGCCTCGGCATCGACGCAGAAGACCTGCCTCGCATGTTCCAGAGATATTTCCGAGCGCGGACATCGAGCGGTATTGCGGGGACCGGCATCGGGCTCAATCTCATCAAGCAAATCATCGAACTGCACAAGGGAACTATCGAGGTCGCCAGCAAGAAAGGCCAGGGTTCGACCTTCACGATTACCTTGCCATCGGAAAT
Organism: Neorhizobium alkalisoli; assembly: GCF_002968635.1. Lineage (GTDB taxonomy): Bacteria > Pseudomonadota > Alphaproteobacteria > Rhizobiales > Rhizobiaceae > Neorhizobium > Neorhizobium alkalisoli. The sequence goes on from NZ_PVBN01000003.1 coordinate 251,407, forward strand.
GGAACTGACTGCCGTGAATGACACAGCTCCATGGACGGAGCGGAGCAGAAGCGGTGGTGACCCCCGGGGCGCGGCTGAACTTTGCCGTTGATCCCCGGCGCGGGAACGCGGATGGGGACTAGATGCTCTCGGGAGTAATGATCTTCTTCGTCGTCAGCGGCGTTCCCGCGACAGCACTCTTCCGCGCCGTCCTGCCCAATCTCAGCGTTCTTTTTGCTTCCCGGGCAATCCTGTAGGCCTGGGAGATCATCTTCTGATCCCGGCATCTGGCCTTTTGGCGAGGCGGCCTTATGTCAAGCGACTGTCGCAGTCGGCTGCTATGTCAAACTGCCTGTTCTTTTCAGCAAGGGATTGCAAAGATGTCTTTCCTTTTCTCTCTCCCACGGTTTCATTTTGGCACTCGCCTCGCTGACCATATTGAGGGCAGCGCCGATGACGACTTCATCTTTGGCCTCGACGGTGATGATCGCGTTGTTGCGGGTGGGGGGGACGACAGGATCGTCGCCGGAGCAGGAAACGACGAGATCGACGGCGGCGCAGGCAGCGATCTCATCTTGGGTGGACGAGGCTTCGACACCGCGATCTATTCAGGAAGTGTGTTCGATTATCGTTTGCCGCGGCTAACCAGCTTATCCGACAATATCTTTACGGTCACCGATGCCAACGGCGATCGGGATATCTTGAACGATGTCGAGGCCATCCGCTTTGAGGCAAGCGACTACACGCTCTACCTCGATGGGCGCAACAATGCAGTGCTTGCGGCCAGCGACGAGGTTGCGACCGACGAGGACAGCACGCTGGCGATCAACGTGGCCGATCTTACGTCGAATGATCGGGACTTTGACGGCGATCAGATCGGGGTTGTCGCCGTTTCGGAAACAAGCGCGGCAGGCGCAGCCGTTGCGCTGGCGGAGGGTGTGGTATCCTATAATTCCGGCACCATCTTTCAGTATCTGAACGAAGGCGAAACCGCTGTCGACAGCTTCACCTATACCGTGGATGACGGGAAGGGGGGCACCGATACCGCAACGGTCGCGGTGACGATAACCGGCGTGAATGATGCCGCCGTCGTTTCGGGCGACACGAGCGGATTGGTCGTCGAGGCCTCCGGTGCCGGTTCGGAAACGTCGACCACGACCGGCACTCTCGTTTCCGACGATGTCGACAACAATGACCGCTTCCGGTCCGCGAGCGACCAGGCGAGCGCCATGGGTTACGGCATCTACAGCATCGACGAAAATGGCAACTGGACTTATGCGCTCGACAACGAGAACGCTGCCGTCGATGCACTCGGCAGCGGCGAAAGTCTCATCGACCGTTTCACGGTCCTGAGCACCGATGGGACCGCGCAAGAGGTCACGATCACCATCAACGGAGCGGATGACACCGCTCCTGCCGCGCCACGCATCAACGAAATCCACTATGACAACGTCGGCACCGATGCGGGTGAGTTCGTCGAGGTTCGCGTCGCGGCCGGCTCTGATGTCGCAGGGCTCCTGGTCGAACTCTACAACGGCAATGGCGGTTCCACATATGGTTCGACCGCCGTATCCGGTCTTTCGATGACCTCGGACGGAGAATACGACTATTACCTATGGAACCTGCCGGCCAATGGCATCCAGAACGGCGCCCCGGACGGTGTGGCGCTTTCCGAAAATGGAACCCTGATCGAATTCCTCTCCTACGAGGGAAGCTTTACGGCGGCGAACGGATCTGCCGCGGGCACGGCCTCCACGGACATCGGAGTGGTGGAAGCGGGCAACGATGCGGTTGGCCTGTCACTCCAGCGGATAGGCGACGGTCCGACGGAGTGGGTCGGCCCCGAAGAGCAGACCCCCGGATCGGCAAATGAAAGCGACCCTGGTGGTGGCGAGCCGACGTCCTATCTCATCTCGGAAATTCAAGGCAGCGGCACGGCAAGCTTGCTTACCGGCGAATATGTGCTCGTCTCTGCGATCGTGACCTACACCGTTGCGGACGGTTTCTATCTGCAGGAGGAAGACGGCGACGCGGACGGCAATGGCGCGACTTCGGAAGGCATTTTTGTCTTCACCGGAGGTGCGCCGAGCGTGGCCGTCGGCGACAAGGTCGAGGTCGCTGGAACGGTGACGGAATATTTCGATTTTACCGAAATCACCGACGTGACCGACATCATCTCCATCTCGAGCGGCAACACGCAGCCGACCTCGGTGGCGCTTTCGCTCTCACCGGACTTTGCAGCCAATCTCGAACATTACGAGGGCATGGCGATCACCTTGATGAGCGGCACGGACGATCCGCTGACGGTCATTGAGAACTTCGATCTCGACCGTTATGGCGAGATCACCGTCTCAGCAGGCTCCCAAATTCAACCGACCCAGATTTATGATCCCACCACTCAGCAGTCAGAGATCCAGGCCCTACAGGCGGCCAACGCCAACAACCGGTTGACGATCGACGACGGATCCTCCGTCCAGAATCCTGACGAATTCCGCTACATTCCGGCCTCCACTGGAGACAACGGCAACGGTTATCTGGATGCCGGCGATACATTTACCGAAGATGGCCCCACGCTCAGGCTTGGTGCTGAGCTCACGGGATCGGTCGAAGGCGTCCTCAGCTATGGCTTCGGGGCATACAAAATGCTGGTTGACGGCATCCTGCCTGTCGATGAGACGACCAATGGGGCCGCTCGTCCCGATGCACCGGAGGACGTCGGCGGCAGGCTGACGGTTTCCAGCTTCAATCTTCTCAATTTTTTCACCACCTTGAATGACGGCTCCGGCGCCGGGTCGGGTCCGAACAATCTCGAGCCGCGCGGTGCGATCAGCGCGGAGGATCTTGCGCGTCAAACCGACAAGATCGTGGAGGCCATGCTGCAGATCGATGCCAGCGTCTTCGGCTTGCAAGAATTGGAGAACAACGGTTTCGACAGCGCTTCGGCTATCTCCACCCTGGTCGATGCCTTGAACGCTGCCGCTGAGCCTGGCGTGACCTATGCCTTTGTCGATCCTACGGAGCCGGGATCTGACGGTTTCATCGGAACCGATGCCATTACCACCGGTCTGATTTATAAAACCAACGAGGTCAGTCTCGTCGCGTCCGACTTCCTTGTCTTTGATGATGGCAGCCAGCAGCAGAGCCGGCCGGCCGTCACGGCGACATTCGAAGAGAACGGCACCGGTGAGCAATTTACCGTCTCGGTCAACCACCTGAAGTCGAAGAGCGGGACCGGAACAGGCGCCGATGCAGACCAGGGCGACGGACAGGGCGCATTCAACGCAACCCGGACGGCCGCGGCCCAGCAACTCGCCGAATGGCTGTCGTCCGACAATCCTGACGGATATCTTGCGCAGAACGGCGTCGGCGATACGGATGTCCTTGTTATCGGAGATCTCAATTCCTACGCTCAGGAAGACCCGGTCGACGCCATGCGTGATGCCGGCTATGTCGATCTGATCGACAGTTTTGTCGGTCAGCAGGACGCGTTCAGCTACATCTTCGACGGACAACAGGGGACGCTGGACCAAGGCCTGGCATCACAGTCTCTGGCCGGTCAGGTCAGCGGCGTTACTGAGTGGCACATCAACGCGCAGGAGCCGGGTCTCTTCAGCTATTCCACGGAGTTCAAAGACCCTGCATTCTACAATGACGACGTGTATGCGACATCGGACCATGATCCGTTGCTGATTGGCCTCAATCTTGGAGATAATCCGTTCATTGCCTGATTGGACGAGATTGTTGCTGTCTTAAAGACGCCCGGCTTTTGCAAGACGAGCGTCCATAAGAGGAAGAAGGTCAACCCTGTTCAGCCGCGTTCACGGCGAGATCCCTTGCGGGCCGCTGATCAGGCGAATTTGGCTGTGTCTGCGCCAAATGTTTCGAGCAACGCAGCGATGTAGCCATAACAAAAGGCGAAGGCCACGCCGGTTGGATCGCGGCCGTCGATGCGCGGTACATGATCCGGCATGACCATGTACGGGTATCCCACCTCCTGATACACCTTCAAGGAGCGGACCATATCCATGTCGCCCTCTTCCGGAAAGGTCTCCATAAACGAGAGCTTGCCGCCCCGGATATTACGGAAATGGACGTTGAAGATCTTGCTGCGGCTTCCAAACCAGCGAATGATATCGTCGATCTCTTCGCGCGGATTGTCGAGCATCTCGCCGATCGAACCCTGGCAGAAATTGAGGCCGTGATAGGCGCTTTCGCGCATCAAGACGAATTTCTTGAGGCCCTCCACGGTGCCGAGCACCCGCGTAACACCCTTGTAGCCCGGTGGCGTGTATGGATCGTGCGGATGGCAGGCGAGCCGAACGCGGTTGCTCTCCGCCACAGGCACGACGCGTTCGAGGAAATAGTCGATTCGCTCCCAGTTTTCATCCTCCGAGAGCACGCCGGCCAGTCCGGGCGCGGCTTCCTGGTCGGTTTTTTCCCACCGGAAGGCTTCGTTCAACGCGCCGCCGCGACCGCGCTCCAGCTCGGTGCGCGGAATACCGATCAGATTCAGGTTGTATTTGACAGCCGGAATTCCAACCTTGGCGCAATTCTCAATCATTTGAGAAACGGCGTCGATTTGACGGTCGCGCTCAGGCCCGGCAAGCAGGATATCAGGATAAGACGCCTGTTCGATCGGTTTCGAGGGGAGGGGAAGCTGAACCATGTCGAGGACAAGCCCGAAACTTTCCACATGATCACGATGGCGTTCCAGATCTTCAAGGGTCCAGCTCGAAGGCGGCCCTGGCGGATCGGCGGAAATATTTTTCACACCAAGCTGCGCCCATACCCTGTAGTCGTCGTCATCCCGTGCTGCGACTTGTGTTCCCAGATACACTTTGAACCTCTCCCTAATGGATCATCATCATATGACATAATATGAGCTATAGGTTCATGTCGAGAGCATGTTGCTGCTCTGCCATGATCCGATAGCGGCGTTGGCTGGCGTTGATGTGATCGCGCATCGCCTTCCTTGCCCGCTCGGGGTCCTGATCGGTGATCGCATCCAGTATGGCCACGTGCTCGGCATGAACCTTGAAGAGGTAGACCTTATCGGTAACCTCAGGAAGGGTAGGAAACTGGCCGCGAGGAATCGCCTTGGCGCCGAACTGGCGGAAAACCTCCACATAGATACGGTTGTTGGTGGCCGCAGCAATCGCCATGTGGAAAGCAAGGTCGGCCTCGACGGTCGGCAGCCCCTGTTCGATCAGCTGCCACATGCGCCTATTTGCCAAGCGAATCTCGCTCTCCTGTTCGGCCGTTCTGCGATAGGCGGCGATTGCAGCGGCCTCTCCTTCAGTCGCAAGCCGGAACTCCAGGAGCTCCAGGGTTACCGGAATATTGTTGATCTCTGTCGGTGTCAGTCTAAAGCCATGACCTGGCTGAGGATCGCCAACGAACACGCCCTTGCCCTGGACCGGACGGACGAGACCTGCCGCCCTGAGATCGGCGATCGCTTCCCGCACGACCGTGCGACTGACGCCAAACTGCACTTCGAGTTGCGGCTCGGTGGGAAGCCTGTCGCCATTCTTGAGGCGTCCTATTTCGATCTCATTGCGGAAATGATCGATTACTTTCTGCGCCAGCCGCTGCCGAACCGGTTTCATTCACACCCCACTTTCATTTCCCGCTTCGGGTTCAGACCCCTTGCCATCTGCATCCCGGGCCGATAATCATATCATGACATACGAGCAACATACTATGTTATGTATGTTATCCTTGGGAGGGAAATCTATGAAGCAATTTTGCGCGCGACTTCTCGTTGGTGCTGCGATCAGCATCATGACGCTGACTTCGCCGACGGCTTTCGCCAAAACGCCCGACAACCAGCTTGTCATCGCGACATCGCTCGCGCAGGTTCTGTCGCTCGATCCGCATCAGGCCACCGAGGCGAAGGCCAACGAGATCATGGCCAATCTCTATGATCGGCTGGTTTCCGTCGACGGGTCCGGCAAGATTGCCCCCCAGCTTGCGGAAAGCTGGCAGATCGACGAGAAGGGCATCACATTCAAGCTGCGCAAGGCCGATTTTGCTTCCGGCAATCCTGTAACCTCCGCGGATGTCGTCTTCTCCATTACCCGCTTGCTCAAGCTCGATCAGGCCGCCGCCGCAAACCTCAAGCGCGTCGGATACAATGGGGGAAATGTCCAGAAACTGGTGACCGCCCCGGACGAAAAGACGGTGCGCATCGACCTCTCCGGCGAGACCACCTCCGAACTCCTTCTCTACCGTCTCGCAATGGTGATTGCGAGCGTCGTCGACAGCAAGGAGGTCAAGTCGCACGAGGCGAGTGGCGACTGGGGTAACGGCTGGATGCGCACCAATTCCGCTGGTTCCGGCCCGTTTACGCTCAACCGCTGGACCCCGAATGAGATCGTCATCCTGGAGGCGAATAAGACCTATACCGGTGGCGAACCCAAGATGCGTCGCGTCGTCATACGCCACGTTCCTGAAAGCCAGGTGGAGCGTCTGATGCTGGAACGCGGCGACGTCGATATCGCCAGCGCTCTCACCGCGTCGGATCTTTCTGCATTCAACGGCAAGCAGGACTTCCAGATTCAGCGAGTGCCGACCGGCGGTTTCTACGTGCTGTCGATGAATGCCGGCAAGGAACCGCTCTCCAACCCGAAAGTCCGCGAAGCGATCGCCTATGGCATCGACTACAAGGGTATGGAAAAGGCGATCATGGGCCCATATGGCCGAGCCCGCACCATACCGGTTCCGGAAAATTTCGAATATGCCATTCCAAGCCCCGACTGGCAGCTTAACGTTGACAAGGCCAAGGCGCTTCTTGCCGAAGCCGGCTACAAGGACGGTTTCTCGCTGACGCTCAAGACCATCGCCCAGACGCCGCGCATCGATCTTGCCACCGCCATCCAGGCCTCGCTTGGTCAGATCGGCATCAAGGTGAACATCCAGCAAGGAAACGGTGCGGACATCATCGCCGCGCACCGTGCACGCGATTTCGATCTGCTAATCCCGCAGACCGGCGCTTATATGCCCAACGTACTTGGATCGATGGAGCAGTTTTCCAGCAACCCAGACAACTCGCTTGCCGCCAACAATGCCGGGAATTTCGTATGGCGGTCGGCCTGGGACATTCCGGAGCTGACGGCGTTGACGGCAAAGGCATCGCTTGAACCGGATGCGAAAAAACGCGGCGAGATCTACGTGAAGATGCAGGAAACCTTCGTCGCCCAGAAGCCGGCGGTGCTGCCGCTCTTCGAACGTTATGAGCCCATCGTCGTCACCACGCGGGTAAAGAACTATGTCGGTCACCCGAACGCGACGACGCGGCTCGAAGGTGTGACCAAAGACTAGCCAAGGCAGCCGATCATGAAGGAATTGTCCCTAGGCGGATTGGCGCGACGCGTCCTGCAGTTCGTCGTCAGTCTATTCATCCTCTTATGTGTCACCTTCGTGATCGGCCGCATCATGCCGACGGATCCGGTCGGTGCAATTGTCGGCGAGCTCGCAGATCCGGCGGCTTACGAGGCCATGCGCGTCAGGCTCGGCCTCGATCTGCCGCTCTACCAGCAGTTCTTCATCTATCTCAAGGGGCTGCTGTTCGGTGATTTCGGGACGGCGGTGCTGACCGGAAATCCGGTCAGCCGCGACCTTTCTCAAGCTTTCCCGGCCACGCTGGAGCTTGCCACGCTTGCGATCCTCATATCGACGATTGTCGGCGTGCCTCTCGGCCTAGCCGCCGCACTCTTTCGCGACAGCTTCATCGACAAGTTCGCACGCGTCTTCGCGTTGGTAGGGCACTCGATCCCGGTATTCTGGTTCGGTATCGTCGGCCTCGTCATCTTCTATGCGTGGCTTTCACTGGTCGGCGGACCGGGCAGGGTAGATGTGTTCTATGAAGGAATCATCGAACCGACCACGGGGCTGATGCTCGTCGACAGCCTTATCGAGGGCGAGACGGAAATTTTCTGGAATGCGCTTTCGCATATCATTCTGCCGGCGGCGATCCTCGCCTATATGGCGATGGCCTATATAACCCGCATGACCCGCAGCTTCACTCTGGAGCAGCTTAATCAGGACTATGTCATCGCCGCGCGTGCCAAGGGGGTTAGCCCGGCCCGCACCGTCATCAATCACGTTCTGCCGAATATCGCCGTTCAGCTTATCACGGTGCTCGCCATCTCCTACGGCAACCTTCTCGAAGGGGCGGTGGTGACCGAGATCGTCTTCTCCTGGCCGGGTATCGGTCAATACATGACGAATGCGCTGATGATCGGCGATATGAACGCGATCCTCGCGAGCACCATCATCGTCGGCTTCATATTCATGTTTCTCAATTTCGCAGCCGACATCGCTTATGTGCTGCTTGACCCACGCACCAGGGAGGCCGCATGACCCGCACCTTGCAAGGGACACAGGCGGTGCAGCCGCCTGGGATGACGCAACGTTTCTGGGCCAGCACGTCGCGGGTAATCGGCAAGCTCGCCGACGAGCCCTTGGGAATGGCCGGGTTCCTGATCCTTGCGCTGCTCGTCCTGATCGCTATCTTCGCTCCGCTGATTGCGCCCTACGATCCAGCGCGGCAAATGCTGGGCGATGCGCTGCAGCCTCCGAGCCTTGCGCATTGGGCCGGCACCGACGAATTCGGCCGCGACATCCTGAGCCGGCTCATCTACGGCACCCGCATCACAATTCAGACCGTGCTGTCGGTCTCGCTCATCGTTGGCCCGATCGGCCTTGTCATCGGCGTCGTCGCTGGTTTCTTCGGTGGACGGACGGATGCGATTCTGATGCGCGCGACGGACATCGTGCTGTCGTTTCCTTCGCTGATCCTCGCATTGGCTTTCGCGGCGTCGCTCGGTGCGGGACTGGGTACCGCAATCGTTGCGATCTCGTTGACCGCCTGGCCACCCATTGCACGCCTTGCGCGCGCCGAAGCGCTGGTCGTCCGCAACGCCGACTATGTCGCGGCCGCACGTCTTTACGGTGCATCGCCACTGCGGGTCCTGTTTTTCTACATTGCTCCTATGTGCGCACCCTCCGTTATCGTGCGTCTGACATTGAACATGGCCGGTATCATCCTGACGGCCGCTTCCCTTGGGTTTCTGGGCCTTGGCGCCCAACCGCCATCGCCCGAATGGGGGGCGATGATATCGAGCGGCCGCAAGTTCATGCTGGATTATTGGTGGGTTGCGGTCATGCCCGGTGTGGCGATCCTGCTGACCAGCCTTGCCTTCAACATCGCCGGCGACACGTTGCGCGATCTACTGGATCCTCGCCATGCAAGATCGTGATCTCTCGCCCATCCTTTCCGTCCAAAACCTGAATGTGCGCTTCGGCCGCAATGCAATCGCGGCCGTGTCCAACGTCAGTTTCGACGTGGCCCGCGAGCGGATCGGCATTGTCGGCGAATCCGGCTCGGGAAAATCGACGACGGGGCGGGCTATCATGCGCCTGCTTCCTGCCCGCGCCAATGTCATTGCTGACCGGCTTGATTTCAACGGTGAGCCGCTTCTCGAGAAAACCGAGAAAGAGATGGGTCGACTCAGAGGCAAGGACCTTGCCCTGATCATGCAGGATCCGCGCTATTCGCTCAATCCGGTATTGACGATCGGCAGGCAGATCGCTGAATCGGCCAAGCTTCATCTCGGGCTCAAGGGCGAGGGCGCGATGGCGCATGCGCGCCACATGCTGGAGCGGGTACGCATCAAGGATCCGGATCGGGTGCTGAAGCTTTATGCGCACCAGATATCGGGCGGCATGGGCCAGCGCGTGATGATCGCCATGATGCTGCTTGCCAAGCCGAAGCTGGTGATCGCGGACGAACCGACGTCGGCTCTCGACGTCAGCGTCCGCAAAGATGTGCTTGTGCTGCTCGACGAACTGGTTCGCGAAAACAATTCAGGTCTGATCCTGATCAGCCACGATATCCGCATGGTCGCGGCCTTCTGCGAGCGTATCCTGGTCATGTATTCCGGCCGTATCGTCGAAACTCTGACAAATCTGGAAGAGGCGCAGCACCCCTATACCAAAGGGTTGATTGCCGCGATGCCAGACCCACGCCGCCCCGTCCGTCGTCTCAAGGTGTTGGATCGGGCATCGATTGAAGCGAACATAGCCCCATGATCAAAGTTGAAAATCTCGATGTTGTCTATGGTTCGAAGAATGCGTCGAACCACGTCGTGCGGAGCGTCAGCTTTGACGTTGGACGCGGTGAAACCTTGGGTATCGTGGGAGAATCCGGTTGCGGGAAATCGACCTTGCTGCGATCCCTGGCGGGATTGGAACGAGGCTGGACGGGCTCGATTGCCTTTGACGGCAAACCGGTCGGAACAGCGCGCAATCGCGAAGAGTTAAAGCTGGCGCAAATGGTGTTTCAGGATCCCTACGGTTCCCTGCATCCACGTCATCGCATCGGCACCGCACTTGCAGAGCCTCTTCGGGCAATGGGGCTGAGCGACGGTTGGTCGGAAGCGTCCAAGGCACTGCGGCAGGTGGGGTTGCCGGAGCATTTTGCCAACCGGTTTCCGCATGAACTTTCGGGTGGACAGCGCCAACGAGTGGCAATCGCCCGGGCGCTTATCCTTTCGCCCCCGATCCTGCTTCTCGACGAACCAACATCGGCGCTCGACCTTTCGATCCAGGCGGAGGTTTTGAACCTGCTTGCCGATCAACGCGAAGAGCGCAACCTGACCTATGTGTTGGTCAGCCATGACCTTTCCGTCATCGCGCATATGTGCGACCGGGTGCTGGTCATGCAGAATGGCATCTTCGTCGACGAACTCACCAAGGCAGATCTCGCAGAGGGCGTCACGCACGCAGCTTATTCCCGCGAGCTCTTCGAATCGAGTTTTCTTTGATGCTCAGCGGAGCGAGCCTGGGATTTTTACCCTCCCTTCCTACCTGACAGGCGGGTGGATTGCCGCCCCGGAGACATAGAGCTGCTCACCCCGCAAGAGGGTGTCGACATGCGAGTGTACCTATCGCTCCAGTTCATGAATTCGCTAAAAAGCGCAGGTTTATCCGATACCTGATCGCTTTCCTCTCGGGTTTCATGAACAGGATCGATAACTCTATGCGATTGGAGCCCCCTAATCGCCGCACGACTGTCCTCTACCTTTTAAGCCGCATTATTGCTCGAGCAATCTCATGCGCCTTACCCCCATGGTCCTCACCATCGAAATGGAGCCGGACATGCAAAGCCCCACCCAACTTGAAATCTCCCGCCGAGATTTACTTATCTCGTCGGCCGCGGCCGTCGCGGTCACCGGAGTCGCAGCTGAGGGAGCGGCGGCACAATCTGCGGGAAAGATAATGGATCACACAACGAAGATTTCCTTCACCGTTAACGGCGAAAGGCGGGATCTCCACCTCGACAACAGAACCACGCTGCTCGATGCCCTGCGCGAGCACTTGCATCTCACTGGAACCAAGAAGGGCTGCGACCATGGCCAGTGCGGCGCCTGCACCGTGATGATCGACGGCCGCCGCATCAACGCTTGTCTGACGCTGGCGGTCATGCACGAGGGGGACCAGATCACGACCATCGAAGGTCTCGGAAAACCCGGAAATCTTCATCCGATGCAGGCTGCCTTCGTCAAACACGACGGCTTCCAGTGTGGCTACTGCACGCCCGGACAGATCTGTTCCTCCGTGGCGGTGCTCGAGGAGATCAAGGCAAACATCCCGAGCCACGTCACCGGCGATCTTACGACACAGGCACAGGTCACGCCTGCAGAGATCCGCGAGCGGATGAGCGGCAACATCTGTCGTTGCGGCGCCTATTCCAACATTCTCGACGCCATCACGGAAGTCGCGGGGACAAGAGCATGAGAGCCTTCACCTACGAACGCGCCTCCTCTGTCGAGGCTGCGGCCAAGGCGGCCGCCTCCAATCCCGAAGCGAAGTTCATCGCAGGCGGAACGAACCTGCTCGATCTCATGAAGCTCGAGATCGAGACGCCGACGCATCTGATCGATGTAAACGACCTCGGCCTGGACAAGATCGAACCGACACAGGAAGGCGGTCTGCGCATCGGAGCGCTTGTCCGCAATACGGATTTGGCCGCGCATAAAACCGTCCGTCGCGACTACGGGCTCCTCTCCCGAGCACTCCTGGCCGGTGCGTCCGGGCAGCTGCGCAATAAGGCCAGCACCGCGGGCAATCTCCTGCAGCGTACGCGCTGTCCTTATTTCTATGACACCAATCAGCCGTGTAACAAGCGCCAACCCGGCAGCGGCTGTTCCGCCATCGGCGGCTTCAGCCGCCAGCACGCGGTCGTTGGCACGAGCGAGGCTTGCATCGCGACCAACCCGAGCGACATGGCCATTGCCATGCGAGCGCTGGACGCGGTCGTGGAGACCGTGAAAGGAGACGGCAGCCGTCGCGCCATCCCCATTGCCGATTTCCATCGCCTGCCGGGCGACACGCCGTACATTGAGACGGTTCTCGAAGCCGGCGAGATCATTACGGCAGTGGTGCTGCCGCCGCCAATCGGAGGCCGACAGATTTATCGCAAGGTCCGCGACCGGGCCTCCTATGCCTTCGCTCTCGTCTCCGTCGGCGCCGTCATCCAGCCGAATGGGACTGGTCGCATCGCCGTCGGGGGCGTCGCTCACAAACCTTGGCGCGTCGAGGCGGCCGAGGCCGAGCTGCCGACAGGAGTGCGCGCCGCCACCGGTGTGCTTCTCGCGGACGCCCGTCCTACCGAACAGAACCGTTTCAAGGTGGAGCTGGTCGAGCGCACGCTCGCAGCCGTCATCTCGGAAGCCAGGGGGTAGTCATGCAGTTCGATACACCAGCAACCACGAACCCGATCGACCGCCTGAAGGTCGTTGGGCAACCTATCCACCGCATCGACGGCCAGCTCAAGACGACCGGCCGAGCGATGTATGCTTATGAATGGAACGATCCCAATGTGTCATATGCCTACGGCTATCCCGTGGGCGCGGCCATCGCCAAGGGGCGCATCAAGTCGATGGATGTCTCCGACGCGAAGAAGGCGCCGGGCGTGCTTGCCGTCGTGACGACACTGGACGTCGGCGAACTGAAGAAAGGCAATTTCAATACTGCAAAACTCTTCGGCGGCGACGAGGTCCAGCACTATCATCAGGCGATTGCGGTCGTCGTCGCGGAGACCTTCGAGCAAGCGCGCGCCGCCGCCGCACTTGTAAGGGTCGACTATGCCGAGGAGAAGGGTGTCTTCGACCTTGGAAAGGCGATGGACACGGCGGTCAAGCCGGAGGAGTCGCAGGAGCCGGACACGGCCGTCGGAGACTTCGATGTGGCGTTCACGTCTGCCCCGGTGACCCTGGATGAAACCTACACGACACCGGATCAATCGCATTGCATGATGGAGCCGCATGCCTCCATTGCAGCCTGGAACGGCGATGAACTCACTGTTTGGACATCGAGCCAGATGATCGACTGGTGGCGTTCCGACCTGGCGACGACGCTCGGGATCGACAAGGAAAAGCTCCATCTCATGTCGCCCTTCATTGGCGGCGGTTTCGGCGGCAAGCTGTTCCTGAGAGCTGATGCCGTGCTCGCTGCGTTCGGGGCAAAGGAGGCGGGACGCCCCGTCAAGGTCGCTCTTCCACGACCTCTCATGCCAAACAACACGACCCATCGCCCCGCCACAATCCAGCGCGTTCGCATCGGGGCGGATCGGGACGGCAGGATCACAGCGATCGCTCACCAAAGCTGGTCGGGCGACCTTCCCGGCGGTGGTCCCGAGACTGCCGTCAATCAGACCCGTTTGCTTTACGCCGGAGCGAACCGTATGACGGCGATGCGGCTTGCCGCGCTCGATCTTCCGGAAGGCAACGCGATGCGGGCCCCAGGTGAAGCTCCCGGTCTGATGGCGCTCGAAATCGCAATCGACGAGATGGCCGAGAAGCTCGGAATGGATCCCGTGCAGTTCCGCATCCTCAACGACACGCAGGTCGATCCGGAAAACCCCGAGCGTCCGTTCAGCCAGCGCAACCTGATCGGCTGTCTGGAGGTCGGCGCAGAGCGCTTCGGCTGGAACCAACGCAGAGGACCAGGATCAAGGCGCGACGGCAATTGGCTGATCGGAGTGGGAGTTGCGGCAGCCTTTCGCAACAACCTCCTCGTGCCATCGGGAGCGCGGGTGCGGCTCGATCGCGAGGGCATCGTGACCGTCGAAACCGATATGACCGACATCGGGACCGGCAGTTATACGATCATCGCCCAGACCGCGGCAGAGATGCTGGGACTACCCATCGAAAAGGTTGCGGTCCAGCTCGGCGATTCCCGCTTTCCCGTATCTGCGGGCTCGGGCGGACAGTTTGGCGGCAACTGTTCGACTGCAGGTGTCTATGCGGCCTGCGTGAAACTTCGGGAGGCAGTTGCGCAGAAGCTTGGCTTCAACTCCGATGATGTTGTCTTCGAAAATGGTCAAGTCCGTTCGGGGAACCGCGCGGTGCTGTTGGCCGAGGCGGCCGGTTCGGACGGTCTTGTCGGTGAGGACACAATTGAGTGGGGCGACCTTTCCAAGACGCATCAGCAATCGACCTTTGGAGCACATTTCGTGGAGGTTGGCGTCGACGTCGCAACGGGTGAGAGCCGCATCCGCCGCATGCTCGCGGTGTGCGCGGCAGGACGCATCCTCAACCCGATCACCGCCCGCAGCCAGGTAATCGGTGCGATGACCATGGGCGTTGGCGGGGCTTTGTACGAGGAGCTTGCCGTGGATACGCGATCGGGCTTCTTCGTCAACCACGACCTTGCCGGATACGAGGTTCCCGTTCACGCAGATATCCCCCGTCAGGAGGTGATCTTCATGGAGGAGACCGACCCGATGTCGTCACCGATGAAAGCAAAGGGCGTCGGCGAACTTGGACTTTGTGGCGTCTCCGCCGCGATTGCCAACGCCATCTACAACGCGACCGGCATCAGAGTTAGGCGTTATCCGATCACGCTCGACAAGCTGATCGGTGGCCTGCCGGACGTTGCCTGAGTAATCGACGGCGGCCCGAGCTCGAGGCCGCCGTTACCCTTTTACCGTCCGTCGAGCCGCATCTTTTCCTTCATCCGCCAGGCGCGGGGCGTCTCGGAGGTCTGCTTGAAGAAGAACCGCGAAAAATAAGCCGGATCGTTGAAACCGAGGCGATGGGCGATTTCCTGCACGGAAGCGAGAGAAAAGACGAGTTCCCGCTTTGATTCCTCCACCAGCTTCGCGCTGATCAAATCATGGACCGTATGGCCGGTCGTTGAGCGCACGATACGGTTGAGATGAGTCAGCGATATGCCGAGTTCGGCGGCATAAAAAGACGCCGGTTTATGCGAGCGGAAATGCCGCTGGATGAGGCCGCTCAACAACTCCATGCGCTTTTCGCCTTCTTCTGCAGGAAGTTGGCTTACATTGCCTTTGTGGGAGATCCGGGCGGTCAGCCTGAGGGAAAGCGCTATGTAGGATGACAGGAGCTCATTGCGACCACTGCTTCGATGCTCGAACTCGTCGCCGATACGTTTCACCGTCTGCATCAGGTAGGCCGCGTCCACATTTTGCGGATCCAGCGCCGTCAGATGCGGTAATGCCAGCCATTCGCCATAGCGGCCGCGTTCGCCGGGAGCATGGCTCAAGTGAGAAGCAAGGACTGTGATTACCAGTCCCTCAATGTCGCGGGAAAACCTGAAGCCGTGGTTCAGGCCCGGCGGGACCGTCAGGATCGATGGTGGATGGATCGGAACGCTTTTACGGTCGAAGGTGGCATCTCCCGAGCCTGCCTCGATGTACAATATCTGAAAGAACGACTCGTGCCGGTGCAGCCGGATTTCCCATTGGTGCCGGCTGCTTCGGGACTTGATCGTTTCGCAATGCACCCAGAAGTCCGGCTCCTTGCCGGTTTCTTCGCCGTAAAGCTGATACGTGGGTACGTGCCGGTACATCCGTGGCCTCCGGGGTGAAATGTTCATTTTGTGCAATTTTTCGGCCTGAAAGTCCATTGCTGCCGGCGCGGAAGCCGAGCAGAATTTGTCAAAAGGCAAAAACGCATGGGAGGATGCGCTTGAGGACGCAGGTGGCCATTATTGGTTCCGGACCGTCAGGTCTCTTGCTTGGCCAGCTTCTGACCGAAGCGGGCATAGACAACGTCATTCTCGATCGGGTCAGCAAGGACTACATTCTTGGCCGCGTCCGTGCCGGAGTGCTTGAGGAAAGCACGGTTGCGCTTCTCGACCAGGCGCATTCCGGTAGCCGCATGCATGCCGAAGGTTTGCCACATGACGGATTCTCGCTTGCTTTCGATGGACGCGACCATCGTATCGATCTCTATGGCCTAACCGGTGGCAAGCGGGTCATAGTCTATGGTCAGACCGAGGTGACGCGCGACCTGATGGAAGGACGCGAGAAGAGCGGCCCTATTACCATTTATGAGGCGGGCAATGTTCAGCCGCACGATTTTGACGGCGGCTCGCCTTACGTCACCTACGAAAAAGACGGCGGGACCTACCGCATCGACTGCGATTTCATCGCCGGTTGCGACGGTTTTCACGGTGCGAGCCGCAAGGCAGTGCCGGAAGAGGCGATCCGCGTATTCGAAAAGGTCTACCCGTTCGGCTGGCTCGGCATCCTGGCCGAGGTTGCGCCGGTCAGTCACGAGCTGATCTATGCCAACCATCCGCGCGGCTTTGCGCTCTGTTCGATGCGTTCCGCAACCCGCAGCCGCTACTACATCCAATGCGCCCTCGACGAGAAGATCGAGAACTGGAGCGACCAACGCTTCTGGGACGAGCTCCGCCGCCGCTTGCCTGCGCACCACGCCGAGGCACTCATCACTGCACCGTCCTTCGAGAAGTCGATCGCGCCGCTGCGCTCCTTCGTCGCCGAACCGATGCGCTTCGGCAGCATGTTTCTCGTCGGAGACGCGGCGCATATCGTGCCGCCGACCGGCGCCAAGGGACTGAACCTCGCAGCAAGCGATGTGCATTACCTCTTCAACGGACTGCGGGAGCATTATCACGACCGCTCCGAGGCCGGTCTTGATGTCTATTCGGAAAAGGCGCTTGCTCGTGTCTGGAAGGCCGTGCGCTTCTCCTGGTGGATGACGACGATGATGCATCGCTTTCCCGATACGGGCGACTTCGATCAGAAGATTCAAGAAGCCGAGCTTGATTATCTCACTCATTCGCGGGCCGCTTCCACGGCGCTCGCGGAAAATTACGTGGGCTTGCCGTTCTGAGCTTTCCGCGGGAGTTGGCTTCACGGAGATAATTGCATCGGCGGATCCACGCTGCTTTGATTTTGAAACCGGTGCACGGGCTAAAACGCTCGCACCGTTTGATAAGGGAGGACTAAACATGAAGAAGACCATTCTCTGCGCCCTTGCGGCTTTGGCCTTGAGCAGCACGGCTTATGCCGACGTCATCAAGGTCGGCGTGGTCGGTCCGTTCTCGGGTCCGTTCGCGCTGCAGGGCAAGAACTTCAAGGCCGGCATCGATGCCTATATGGCGCTCAACGGCAACAAGGTCGGCAGCGACACGATCGAGATCATCTACCGAGACATCCCGACCGCCGATCCGGCGCAGTCCAAGGCGCTCGGCCAGGAGTTGATCGTAAAGGAAAAGGTCAAATATCTCGCAGGCTTCTACTTCACCCCGGACGCCATGGCCGTTACGCCGATCCTGAAACAGGGCAACGTGCCGATGGTCATCATGAACGCCGCCACCTCGGCGATCATGAAAACCAGCCCGCTCGTCGTGCGGACCTCGTTCACCACCTGGCAGACTTCCACGCCGATCGCGAAGGTGGCGTTCGATGCGGGCGTGAAGAAGGTGATCTCGGTGGTCAGCGACTATGGTCCGGGCATCGACGCGGAAAACGCCTTCAAGGCAGGCTTCACAAAAGCTGGCGGCGAAGTGGTGGAGTCGATCCGCATACCACTCGCCACCAACGACTTCAGCCCGATCATGCAGCGCATCAAGGATTCCGGTGCCCAGGGCGTCTTCGCCTTCCTGCCTTCCGGTCCGACAACCCTAGGCTTCGTCAAGGCCTATAACGACAACGGCCTGAAGGCCGCCGGGATCAAGTTTTTCGCGCCCGGCGACCTGACGCAGGAATCGGATCTGCCCGCACTCGGTGATGCGGCCCTCGGCATTCAGACGACGTTCCACTACGCCGTCTCGCACGAATCCCCGGAAAACAAGACGTTCGTCGATGCTGCGGCCAAGGCGATTGGCAACAAGGCGGAACTCTCCTTCCCGGCTGTCGGCGCCTATGACGGCATGCATGTGATCTACAAGATGATCGAGGCGACGGGCGGCAAACAGGATGCCGAGAAGGCAGTAGAAGCGGTAAAGGGCCTCTCCTGGACGAGCCCACGCGGCCCGGTTTCCATCGATCCGGAAAGTCGTCACATCACGCAGAACATTTATCTGCGCGAAGTCGCCAAAGGTACGGACGGGACCTACATCAACAAGGAAACCCAGACCTTCGAGAAGCAGGGCGATCCGGGCCTCGCTGCGGCCAAGTAACACGTCGAGAGAGTTCCGAACCCTCGGCGGGCTTGCCGTGGCCCGCCGTTTCCGGACAGGACATCCTGATGCAGACAGTCTTCAGCATAGCCATCGACGCGCTTGCCTATGGCATGGTGCTGTTCGTCATATCGATCGGTCTTTCGGTCACCATGGGCCTGATGCGCGTCGTCAACCTCGCGCATGGCGCTTTCGCGATGATCGGCGGCTATATCGCCTCCTACGTGGCGCGCGACCTGGGACTTGGTTATGCCGTCGCGGTGATCGCTGCCGTCGTCATCACCATCATCATCGCCATCCCGATCGAGCGGCTTCTCTATCGCCGCATCTATGGCCAGCCGGAACTGACGCAGGTGTTGATGACCATCGGCATCACCTTCTGCATCATCGGTATTGCAAATTATGCGATGGGGCCGACGTTGAAGACGATTCCGCTCGCGGAGCCGCTACGGGGATCGGTGGATCTCGGCTTCCGCACGATTTCTATCCACCGGCTGTTTGCCATCATCTGTGGCCTGGCAGTCGCGCTTGGTCTCTGGTTCGCGATCGAGAAGACCAGTTTCGGCGTGAAGCTGCGCGCTTCGGTGGACAATGCCGCCATGGCAGCGGCACTCGGCGTGCGAACCGAGATCGTTTATGCGATCAGCTTTGCGGTTGCTGTCGGGCTTGCCGCCTTCGGTGGAGTGGTAGGCGCCGAACTGCTGCCGGTCGAGCCGTATTACGCGCTCCGCTACATGGTCACCTTCCTGGTCGTCGTCTCCGTTGGCGGGGCGGGGTCTATTCCCGGCGCGCTGATTGCCTGCCTCCTGCTCGGGGCGATCGATACAACGGGGCGTTACCTGATGCCGGAATTCGGCGAGTTCTTCTTTTATCTCGCGGTGATCGCAATCATCTGCGTCTTTCCCCGCGGCCTTGCCGGGCGCGTGAAGTGAGGCGAACTAGGTAAACATGACATTGGCTGTGAACAATCAGAGCATACCTAGCCGGCCGCGGGGCGGCTCCTTCAGGCGCGATCTGATCGGCGTCGCGGTGATCGCCGTCTTTGCCGCGGCGGGCTACATCCTCTTCCCAGATAATCTCGCGCTGCTGACCCGCATTCTGGCAGTCGCCTTGCTTGTTCTCGCGCTCGATCTGGTGACAGGTTATTGCGGCGTAGCGACGCTCGGCCATGCCGCGCTCTTCGGTTCCGGCGCCTATGCCGCCGGCATTCTTTCAGCTCACTACGGCATCAACGACCCGCTGCTGATGACGCTCGGTGGCATCGTAGCCGGCGCCGTCGCAGGGCTTCTCTGTGCCGTCGTCATGTTGCGCGCGCATGGTTTGCCACAGCTCGTGTTGTCGATCGCGCTGATTTACCTGTTTCACGAACTTGCCAACAAGGCTTCCTCCTGGACGGGTGGCAGCGACGGCCTTTCAGGCATCATGCCGGATCCCGTTTTCGGCGTGTATGAGTTCGACCTCTTTGGCCATACCGCTTATTTCTTCGGCGTCGCGCTGCTGCTGATCGCCTTCGTCCTGCTGCGCCTCGTGGTCCGTTCTCCGTTCGGCATGTTGTGTCGCGGCATCAAGGAGGACCCCTTGCGCATTCGCGCCATGGGCGCCTCGCCGAATGCGGCACTTGCCAAGATGTACGTGATTTCCGGTGCAGTTGCCGGCACAGGGGGTGCACTCAGCGCGATCTCGACGCAGGTGGTCGCGCTCGATGCGCTATCGTTTACCCAGTCGGCCGAAGCGCTGGTCATGCTGGTGCTGGGCGGCACGGGATCTCTGTTCGGCGCGCTTGCCGGCACGCTGATCTTCATGCTGTTCGAAGACTATGTATCGGCCGCCAACCCCTTCCATTGGCTCACCATGGTCGGCGTGCTCTTGATCGCGGTCGTGCTGTTTGCCCCGAAGGGCATCTACGGAACCGCGGCTGCGTACTTTACCCGCCGCGGGGAGGCGAACCGATGAGCCCCGTTTTCGAAGTTGCCAATCTCAAGCGGTCGTTCGGTGGCCTTGTCGTCACCAACGACGTGTCGCTTTCCATGGCGCCGGGCGACCGGGTTGCCCTGATCGGGCCGAACGGCGCCGGCAAAACAACTTTCGTCAACCTCGTGACCGGCAACCTGCCGCCGAGTTCCGGCGAGGTTCGCCTCGGTGGCGAGACCGTTACCAGGGTCGACGCCATCGGTCGGGTGCGTCGCGGTCTCGTCCGTTCGTTCCAGGTGACGCGGCTCTTCCAGGACATGACGCCTGCCGAGCACGTGGGGCTTGCGGTCCTGCAGCGCGATGGCCGCGCCGGTCGCCTCTTCGGCCGCTTCCTCAACATGACAGAGGTGATGGCGGAAGTCTCTGAACTGCTGGAAAAACTGGGCTTGGCGGAGCTGGCGTATCGCAAGGTGCGCGAGATCGCCTACGGTCAGCAGCGGCTTCTGGAAATCGCCGTTGCTTTGGCTCTGAAGCCGAAGGTGTTGCTACTCGACGAGCCTGCGGCCGGCGTGCCGCAGAGTGATACGGGCCGAATCGAGCAGGCGCTAGCGGATCTGCCGCCGGACTTGGCCGTGCTGATGATCGAGCACGACATGGATCTCGTCTTCCGGTTCGCCAAGCGGGTGATCGTGCTGGCCGCCGGCACCATTATCTTCGACGGCCTGCCGGCCGATGTCACCAAGGATGCCCGCGTTCGCGAGGCCTATCTCGGAAATTATGCCAATGCCAGCCACGTCGCTTGAGGTTGAGAACCTTTCCGCAGGATACGGGCCGACCAGGGTTCTGGAAGGCATATCCTTCATGGTGCCCGCGGGCCAGCGGCTCGCCGTCCTCGGTCGAAACGGCATGGGCAAGACGACGCTGCTTGCCTCGCTCGCCGGCCAGACGAAACGTTATGAGGGTAGCATCCGCCTCGGCAATGCCGACATTACGACTGCGCCGAGCGCTTCCCGTGCTCTCAAGGGGCTAGGCTACGTGCCGCAGGCGCGCTGCATTTTCCCGACACTGACGGTGGAGGAAAACCTCTTCGTCGGCCTCAAGGGTCGGCCGAAGACGGCGCTTGAGGAAGCCTACCAGATGTTTCCGCGCCTGAAGGAACGCCGGCGCAACCTCGGCAATCAGCTTTCCGGTGGCGAACAGCAGATGCTGACGACCGCGCGCAGCATCCTTGGCCGCCCGTCCGTCCTGCTTCTCGACGAGCCGTTGGAAGGGCTGGCGCCGGTCATCTGCGAAGAATTGATGGTGGCTTTTGCCGAACTCGCAAAGACGGGCGACATGACCATCCTACTGGTCGAACAGCGCATCCAGAGCGCACTCGATTTCGCTGACAGGGTCATTATTCTGGAGCGCGGCAGACTGGCCTGGACTGGCACCCCGCAAGAGCTTTCCGCGAACCGTGACGCTGTGGACCGGTTCCTTGGCGTGGGCGGCCTGCACTAGTGTCCCGGCGCTTGCTTGTTCTCTCAGCAGTTCGGCGTAGAACCGTTCTTCCCGGACCCGGTTGAGCGCTGCAAATTCTTCCGTTGCGGCGATAGCGCCTTCCTCGTTGATTTCTGGAGTGCCGTTGCGGGAATTCGCACGGCCGCGGTTCGGATTGTTGACCTCGGCCGCTTCAACCGTAAGCAGTGCTCCGGACGACGTGATCGTCAGCAACGGGATCGGCCTTTCTCCGGACGGCCGCCGGATGCGCCGTTATCTAAGCCGGGTTTTCGATACGGACCGGATAGCGGATCGATCTCCAACTCCATTATTCGATGACCGGTGAGCGGCCGGACGGCGCTTGCTTCGATGGGGAAGGGGAGGCAATCGATGGGGGAGGGTATCATCAACAAGCGGCAGCATTCACCTTTACCTTGCTGGCGCTGCTCGATGCCCTAAAGATGTTCAAAGGCCCAATCACCACGGTGATGGCTGGCCTTGGCGCGAGTGGATATCCACTGGCCGTTGAGCCATGAGCTGCTGATAGCAGAAGATAAAAGATGGCCAGATGGGCATTTCTGAGAAAGGCGAGCTAGGTTTCGCCGCGCGCCAGCGGCGATCTTACGCGTTCATCCGGATTAATGAGAGCAGGTGGGTCTCATTGCAAGCCGCACTTCATTCTTGAACTCACCCTGTGTTGTCCGCGTATCGCATAAAATGAATTATGGAACTGCAACGACACCCCTGGATATCATCGATAAATGTAAAAACGGAACCAAGTATGGCCCAAACTGTGAGCTTCTGGCCCAAACCGGAACGTAGCGTGGCCCAATCCCTCATCTGACGAAATTCGAACGCCTCAACGAATACCGGCTCTTCGAACGGAAACCAACAGACTTAATGGATTTTCCCTGCAGGTGCGCCTCGCCATAAGCTTGCCTGGCATGGGGCTGAGGTCGTCACTCATGCGGTCGTCGAACAGACGATATGCCGTGGACAGCTTTTAAAATGGACTTGCTCTCATCGCGAATCACTCATATTTTCTTGATGTTCCCTGGCAGGAACGTGCCACCCGTCAGTTGCGAAGCTGTTGACAGCACTGCCTTAGATGAACTTTGAACCCGATCATGTTTTACTCGGGGCTCAAGAGGTGGTTGACGGGTGACGCTTCTGAAGGCCAGGAGAAAAACATGTCATCTGCAAGTGTTCGTCCCACAACCCTTGAAGGCATTAAGCGGCTCGCAAAATTGCTGTCGAAAGAGCAAGGCGTCCCGCACTCTTCCGGACTTGATCTAGCTTCTCACCAGGCTGGCTTTGCAAACTATCAAAATGCTCGCCGAAACCTCCGCTCGTCCGCAAGCCATAGGGATAGCCGTAGGCAGGAGCCCGCCGTAAGCTCATTTCCCGTCTACATCAATGTCTTTTGGAAAGATTCAAAGACAAAGGAAACAGGCACAGAGATTATCGAGGTGCCTCTCTCCAAGCCGCTCGATGATATCATTGAGAGCCGCTACTATAAGAAGGTGCGCGGGCTCAGCAGATTCAAACGTTGGGCATCCGATCATATCCTCTGCCAAGTCACAATCGACGGCCAAAGCTCAGCGATTGCAGAAGCTTGTAAAGCAGCACGTGCTCTGCAGTTCATGATGGCGACAGGCTTGAAACCATCCCCGAAAAGCCTGCCGATGAGCGATTATGGGCGCAATAAATTGCCGGGACGCGACCACCCAAGTTCCTGGTATGATCCCATTAGCAAGAAGTATATCGGCGTTGACGAGCCCTATGCCGCTTCAGTTGAAGAAAAGAAGACAGAAAGGGCGGCCTGGGCGACACGTCTCGGACAAGAGATCGTGAAACCCGAATGGGCGGGTATGTACTATCCAGAGGGTGGCAGCGAGCTATATCTCATTTCCGACAAAGAGAAGGGTTTGTCCGCCGAGTTGGTTGCCGCTGCCTTGGCAACCTTGGATGCTCCGATTGTTCCGGAAAACTGCAAATCAGTCGAAGTTAAAGACGGCGACTATTTTCGCTCGCCCGGTGAAATCAGCGCCCAGACCAAGGCGACGCGGCCCAAGGGCGAGAAAAAGCAGCGGGCTTCAGCTACGACTGTTCCATACCAGATGTTCATGGCATCTGGCCGACGGCCGAGCGTTCGGATGGCGAGTGAAAAACATGCTGAGTTGGGGCAGCTTTTGAAAGATGTGTTGAGCGCTACTTATGAGCGGAAAGGCGTCTACAAGCGAATCGATAAGGTTAGGTGCGAACTGGATGACTGGGTGCAAGCTGAATACACCAGCGAGGAACTCAGCGACCAAGTCTTCTTCGATCTCTACTATCACGAGCGCCACGAGGTGCCAGATAACGAGCAAGGCAAGAAGGGTCGGGAAGTCCACACCGAACGGCTGCGAAAGGTCCAAGCCATCCTTCGGAAGGAGTATCCGGATTGCGAGCCCGTCCGGACTTTGGTCCGAAAGCTCGATCTAGCAATCAAGTCGCTTACGATCTGGAATTGAATTCACCACGATTGCGCGGTCACCACGACCGCGCAATCGTGTTCAGTTGCGCCCAAATGTCGACGGCGCACATCAACCGCCCATTGGAATGGTGTCACTCCGAGACGATACCTGTCCCCAACGATGACAGTCGCCCCGTCTTAAAGTTGTTAGCTGACCTACTTCTCACCCACCTGAAAAATCCGAAAGTAATCTCGTTCGATATTCGGCAGGATTTTCACAGCCCGGCCAAAGGTGTCGAAGGTTTTTGCAAAATTCGATTTGTCCTCTTCTTTCTCAGCAGTTCCAGTCAACGCGAAACGCCAGACCCCGCTCAGTAAGTAAGCACCGTGGTTGTACTGATCCGCTTTGCTGTCAAGCATGCTTTTGCTGATCCCAAAAAAAGCCTCGATCTCGCCGACTTCGAGAGTTTGCTTCATTGCCCGGTGAAAGAAATCTGGCTTTAGGACCTGCCAGAGGACCAGAGAAATGATGACGACCTGATAACCGAAGTAGAATTGTCCGAACTCCTTTCTGCGCGGCAACAGTGCGAGGCGCGTGAGAAGTTTTTCAACGTCGCGGAGTGACACGTTGTTCTTGTTGATAGCCAGCTCGATTTGCTCAACGGCAATCTCGATAGCTTTCGGCTCGATCCCCATCTCGGAGCCAGCTGACTGCAGGTATTTTATCGTCGCATGCATGTTAGAGTGCTGGCCGACCAACTGCGGCAACTGCGTAGATAGGGACACAAAGCGCTTCAAGTAGTCCGCAGCATCGACCCCTGCCCCGTACCGAACTCGGACGATATGTTCCAAACCGTCCAAGTTCACGCCCAAGACGAAGTGAACTCTCTCTACCGCAAAGAAGTGTTTAATCACCTCCAAGACGGAGAGTGCGTAATCCGGTCTGCAACGGTCGAGTTCGTCGACAACGATGATGAGCGGATTGCCGTCTTTTGTTAGTTCACCCAATGCAGATCGAAATTGTAGCATGGCGGCTCTCCGGCCGTCTTCACGCTTCCAGAAAGCTTCCGCCGCCTTTTCTGCTTCCTTTCCACCAGCCTCTATCGCCGCGTCAACGAGAGGTCCTGCGATCTCTGTAACCCCCGCAGTCGTGACAGCAGCACCAATTCGCAGAGCAGGACGAGCGAGAGTAACGGCTATTTTCTTTGCCTTTTTCCAGGTTGCCCCGGTTTTCTCGGCCGGTAGGCGTTCGCCGATGGCCCCAGTCAAACTGATCAAAGGGTCGTCCAAATAGTCATTGGCGAAAGCGTCGAAGTACACCGTTGTAGCCGAACCGCCATTTTCGGTCCGGTGTGCACCCACCCACCTTTTGAGAAAATAGGACTTACCGCTGCCCCAGGGCCCATCGACGGCTAAGACTATCGGGTCTTCTACCCGCTCTAAAAGCTCGGAAATCTGCTCTCCAGCCGATTTTCGTTGCAACAAGTCGTTTTCGCCGAAACCTTCTTCGTAAAGGACGATTTCTTTTTGGAGAGGGTACAAACGCATCAGGGGCTCGGATGATGAAATCGATTAGTCGATAAAATGCCAGCAGTAACTGGCCGCAAGCAAGGAGCACCTCGCTACGGGGCCAGGTTTCCCCTAAGTTGCATTGCCAAAAGAGCGTTCTAGTGACGATGCGCTTCAAAACAAGCGTTCGTCTATGAGCCGCCCGGCCCGCCTTCTGTCAGACGTTTACGTGCCTCTTGGGTAATCGTCACGCGCCGACATTCGACGACGAACTCGTCAGCGCCATCTGTGACCACCAGCTTTCCAACGGTCCGGACGAAGTCAAAAAAACGCTTCAATTCCTTATCCTGCTCGCTCAGCTCAAGGAATTCTGGTCGTATTGTGTTGGCCAAATCCACCCTCTCAAATCAGAATTCCTTGCAGTCAGCTCGCTTTTGTAATCGGGCTTATAGGAGATTATGCCGGATTTGTTAACATCAAGAGGAGATGCTTGGCAACCAATCACATAAATGAGGGCTTATATATGTATTTCTAATTTATTATTTTGATGGATATGTAAATAGGGAATAAAAAGTAATATATTTATAGTTCTTGTAAAATATTAACGTTTGATTGATCGTTTAATTCGGAAAGAAGCGTCATTACAGTTCGAGTGATGGCGATGACAGAAACTTATATTTTGGACACATGCGTTTTGAGTGAAGTCAGCAGAGACCGACCAAATCGCTCAGTGGTCCGATTTCTTGAGATGGCGGCAGAGTTGAAATTGCCCAGTGCGGTTTTGATGGAGTTCCAGCTTGGCATCACTGAGGCGTCGGCAAAGGACCCTGTTCGCGCAGTCAAGCTAAGTAACTGGTACCAGCGCGTGATGTCTGCCGGGTTTCCTATCTTGGATACGACCAAAGAGGTTGCGGAGGTGTGGGGTATCCTTGCCGCTGATCCACGCCTGAGAAATCTGGTTGTTGGGCATGCCAAAGCAAAGAAACCACGTAACGGGCAGGACTTGCATATCGCTGCCTTTGCTCTTGTTCATCGGCTTCCCATCGCAACCATGAATGTGCGGGACTTTGAGCTGATTGATCGATGTTATCCACTGCCGGGCATCTACAATCCGATGGAAGAAAGTTGGCATGCTCGAATGAGCCCCCTGCCCTTCGCGGACATTCGAGAAATTTGATACAGCAGTCTATGCCATGCGCGCCGATCTATCAGCGGCAATCTTTTAGCCTGCTCGAAATCCAAAGCGCAACGAGGTGCTGGAGGTTCTTGGCCCCTACTCCCGCCTTGAGTCGCTCGATCCGATGTTCAATCGTCCGCGACGACAGCTCCAGCTTGAGTCCGATTTCTTTCTGCGCCCGCTCCTACGAAAATTTCTGTTTCCCCTGCCTGGTCCTCTGGCGGGACCGCTTGACGGTTGGGTAAGTTTCGCGGGCCATCATGACCGTGGCAGCCGGGGGATGGCTGCTTACCGCCTCCGGTAATGTCCGCGCACATAATGGCCGTTTCGATAATGCCCACGGACGTACGTTGAGCCACCACTATAACGTGGCGATGCCCAAGAACTATATCCATCGTACCCACCTGGCCGAGACGCAGCGCTACGTGCGCCGCAACGACGTCCAGCCGCGTCGAGGCTTTCCGGCGTCGGACAATTACCGGTGTAAACACGCCCCGAGGACACACCGCCGTAAGATGGCAGATAGGTCGTTGAATAGGTTACAGGTACTGACGAGTTCGAGGCCAAGCTAGATGATCCGGTACTCGGCTGCATACCGAATCCACCGGCCGCCCCCAGGGAAGCCAATTCCGATGTACCGGTCAGCGATGGCTGGAGCACACTGCTTGCTTGATCACCAAAGGCGACCGGCCCACGTCCACCGTCCGCTAACAAGACGGTTCCTGACCCCCCTCGACCGCCGGGAGACCGAAGAACGGTTATCGTTCCGTATCGACCATCCGAGCACCGGAAGGGAGCGGACAGTGTCGGACGAGTGTCGAGCGCGTCGTAAGTGCCAGAGCATCCGACCGAACCACTCGGATTGTTAACGGTAAACGTCCCTCCAGATACCGCAGCCGTCGTCGTTCCGATTAAAGCTTCACCGCTATCCATCTTTACTGCGGCGGGAACTGTCAGCGATCCGCAGCTAGCCAGCAACAGTGGCAAGAAAGCCACCACTCTCCAAGTTTTCCACATTGGTAATCCCCAACCCAGGAGAGCATCATGTCATAGTTCAACACTGAGTCGAGTCGATTCCTATAGATCGAAGCTAGCCGTCATCCGGCGATTACCCTCAACAAGCAACTCAAATTTCTGAATCGAACCGCTGCGTAACATCTGCTTCTCTATGGCCAACTTGCGGTAGAGGGCGTAACATCCGGCAATCTTGGGGGATGAAGTGACTACCGTGCATTTTGAAAAGCCGCGATGGATTCGAGACTTACGCAGATTTCTTCCATTGAAGAGCCAGTTCGTCATAACTGGCTGCGTCCGCGATCTCCAGGCACGTGAGGTAAGCGATGGCGTTGTCGCCGCCCTGTCCCTCATCAACTGCTTGGAAAGCGAACTGCGGGAGGTCGGCTACAGTGACGTAGTCACGTTTCGCCCCTTCTCAGGCTTCAGCCTGCCGTCGGGCGGATCAGCCGAACAGCTGACACAGGTGATGACAAGGCACGGCCTCGGTTCTGAGAACCCCTGCGGACACGGCATCGACGCTCTCGCCGCCGCTATTGATCCGTTCGTTCAGTCAAACGAAGCGCCCGCCGCCCTGATTATTGATTTCGCATCTAGGCTGGTGAATCGGCTTGATGTACTTTCGTCGGCGGAACAGGGTCTGTTCACGAGAGCCCAGATCGCTTCCCACACCGCCCGCCCTCGTCCCGGTGGCCCGACGCGAGCACCATTCTACAACTCGATTATCTGGGTAGCAGATCGCGAGACCGATCTTCCCGGCTGGCTGACCCTAGAAAATCCACGCATCCGGCACATTAGCATTCCTGTTCCCGATAGCATCATTCGTAAGTCAGTTGCGCCGATGATGCTGCGAACCTTGCCTGACGCCCCCGCAAGCGGCAGTCCCGAGCTGGCCGCCCAGGCTGACTTGTTCGTGAACCTGACTGAGGGACTTCTTCTCGCTGATCTCAATTCAATCGCGCAGCTCGGCCGAAGCGAGGGCATCAGTGTTGCTGAAATCGCTGACGCTGTCCGCCGATACAAGGTCGGCGTGACCGAGGACCCTTGGAAAAGAATTGACCGCTCGAAGATTGCTGCTGCGGAAGGTTTCGTCCGAAACAGGGTCAAGGGGCAGGACCACGCCGTCCAGCATCTGGTGGATATAATAAAGCGTGCGGTAACTGGCGTCGGCCGCTCGAATGCAAGTGGCCGCCCGCGAGGAGTGGCATTCCTGGCGGGGCCGACAGGGGTCGGGAAAACCGAGCTGGCCAAGACAGTAACGAGTTTGCTGTTTGGGGATGAATCTGCCTACATCCGCTTCGACATGTCCGAATTCAGCGCCGAGCACGCCGACCAGCGCCTGATCGGAGCGCCTCCTGGATATGTGGGATATGACGCTGGCGGCGAGTTGACCAATGCAATTCGCGAAAGGCCGTTCAGTGTCGTTCTTTTTGACGAGATCGAGAAAGCCCACCCTCGAATACTCGATAAGTTCCTGCAGGTGCTCGATGATGGGGTGCTGACATCGGGACGTGGGGATCGGGTCTATTTTTCCGAGGCGATTATTCTATTTACGTCGAACCTCGGCATCTACCGGACTGATGCGACAGGGCAACGCGTCGCTAATGTTGGACCAGCCGATAAACGAGACGTACTGACCGCGAAGGTCCGACAGGAGATCGAAAACCACTTCAAGCTGGTTCTCAACCGTCCCGAGATACTCAACCGTATTGGCGAAAACATCATCGTTTTCGACTTTATTCGCAGAGATATCGCCGAGCAGATTTTTGATCAGCAGGTTGAACGGCTGCTTTGGGACACTCGCGCACTTGGTTTCGATGTTACTCTTTCGACTGCGGCTCGGGAAAGCTTGCGTGATCTATGTCTTTCCGACCTTTCGAATGGCGGGCGCGGTATCCGCAACATGATCGAGGCTTATCTTGCCAATCCCTTGGCCCGCGCGGTCTTCGATACCGGCAAGTTATCCGGTTCCTTCGAGATCACCAATCTCGTCGTAGGCGATAAAATCAATCTCATGGTTGAGGAACGGAGCGTCTTATGACGTCCATCGACATATCGCGACTTCATTTCCCAATCACGACGCTCGGGCCTGGCAGGCGCGTCGGCATCTGGTTTCAGGGGTGCTCGATCCGTTGTCCCGGTTGCATTTCGGCAGACACCTGGGCGACTGGCCGAGGACGGACCACCGTCGATGACGTTCTGAAAGCAATCACTCGTTGGGCGCGAAAGGCCGATGGAATCACTGTTTCGGGTGGCGAGCCTTTCGATCAACCTGAGGCTCTCCTTGAGCTATTGCGAGGTCTGCGCGAGCGAATCGCGGGTGACATCTTGGTCTATAGCGGCCATCCCCGCGAGGCGCTCGATTCTCGCTTGGCCATGATGGATGGACTGATCGACGCCCTCATCACCGATCCGTTCGAGATTGATGAGCCGAATACACTGGGGTTGCGTGGCAGCGACAATCAGCGGCTTCACTTGTTGACGCCAATGGGTCGCGCTCGGTTCAAAACCGACAGTGATGGCTTTTCCGCGCGCCGCTTCGATTTGATGATCGATGATTCAGGCGAGGTTTGGATGGCGGGAATTCCTGGTCGGCACGACTTCAAGAATCTCGCCGGACTGCTCAACACGTTCGATACCTTCACAACCACCCAAGATCGTTCCGTTTCGAAAATCGCTGCATCAAAATGATCAGATATTGCCCGAACTGCCAAACAGAACGTCCGCTCAGCGAATTTTACTGCGAGGGCCAACTCGCCGACGGGCAAACCTGCAATTGGGACCTCTCAAGCGTCGCAATTCGACCGCCCGGAGCAGGCTCGACGGAACTGTTGTCGCGACCGTCCCCCGTCTCTGGTAACGAAGCGGTTGTGCAGGAAGCGCCAACCGGAACCTGCCCGAACGGCCATCACGTTGATGAAGGCGATCTAATTTGCATGATTTGTGGCGCGGAGGTCGTGCCAAGTTCAGTGTCCGCACCAGCGATCATCGCAACCGAACCCGACACTGGTCCTCGCACGGACGCGCTACCGACTGAGATCGGTGCCTGGGAGTTTCAACATCGTCTCTCTAATGCGAGTTCAGTGCGAGAGGTATTCATCGCCCGACACCGGGATGATGGCCGTGAAGCTGTGCTCGAATTATATACCCCCGGTTCCGAGCCCGACCGAGCCGTCCAGGACGCGCTTTCGACGATGCCACTGGACCATCTCCCCAAACTGATCGAGTTCGGCCGTTGGCAAGATCGTCCATTCGAGGTTCGAGAGAATGTCGGTGGTGGAAATCTTCTTGCACTGAAAATCGCGTCAACCGATTTCGATGGCATCAAAGCCGTGGCGATAGAGCTTGGTCGAGCACTCGCGTCATTTTCCCAAGCAGGCCTCCGTCATCGTGATCTGCGGCCGGAAAATGTTCTGATCAGAACACGCGATCCCCTTGACCTCGTCATCACCGGGTTCGGGTCCGCGCGTTTGTCGGACTTCGACCTCGATGTCGTCGCACCACTCGAAACAACGCGATACATGGCTCCTGAAGCCATCGCGGGGGGCGTAGCCGCCGCTTCCGACTGGTGGAGCCTCGGTATGGTTCTCCTCGAACTCGCCACGACCGGTTCCTGCTTTGAAGGCGTAAATCCACAGGCCTTCTTGATCAACGTGCTGACGAATGGTGTCGATGTACCGTTCGATCTCGACCCTTCGCTGCGTCGCCTGCTGCTTGGGCTGTTGGCTCGCGACCATCGCACGAGATGGCAATGGGATGAGATGCGCCGCTGGGCCGACGGCGAGGACGTCGCGCTACCGCCCGAGGCAACCGTCGCCCCATCCAGCGGGGACGAGACCAGTCAAGCAAGCATCCAACTCGGCGGGAAGGCATTCCATCGCCCGTCCGCTTACGCACTGGCCGCAGCGGAACCCGCTAACTGGGACGAAGCACGAACTCAAGCTGTTCGGGGTGCACTCGTCGCGTGGGCGGAGGAAGCCAATGTCGGAAGCGCCGAACTTTCCGGTTTAAGAAGGCTTTCGCACACCGAAGACATCTCAGAAGACTTCCGGCTAGCCTTGGCGCTGAAGGTTCTTCACCCATCGATGCCGCTTGTCTTGAAGGGCAACATCATCACGCCCGGATGGCTCCTTGATCACCCGGAGGAAGCCACTCATCTGGTCTTTGGCGCGGCCACGGAATTTCTCGCAAGGTTGGGTGCCGAGGAGTGGCTTTCAAAACTGCGCCAACGCGGGGCGGCGGTCAGGGCAAGAGCGAAACAGTTCGAAATCGCCCTCAATGAAGACGAACTGAAAATTCATTTGCTTTCGACCTCCAGGGCTCGTCTTGCCGCCCTATGGGGCGAAAAGCGGAAGCTGCTTCCAGACACCGATCACCCAGGTTTGAACTCGCTGCTGGAACGCCGCCAGACGACAGAGGAGGATTTCATACTCCTCCTTGCTGCAGAAGTCAGCCAATTCCGGTCAGCGGACGAGATTTTGTCCGAGGCGGAACAGACGGCGGCGCGCGCGGGCGTACCGGATTTCGACCGCGTCAGCGCGGCAGAGTTTCTGTCCAGTTCGAGGCGCGATCTCCACAAAATGATCGACCAGAGGCTGGAGGGGTTTGCGCGATCAGGCATCGTCCGGGTCGACGAATGGGCGGATCAATTCCGACTTGATCGCCGCATATCGTTGGACAGGGTTCTGGTCCTTCTCTCGATCCCTGAAGAACGGTGGCACGAGCCGCCGAAGCAGTCCTATGTCTCGACGCTTCTCGACTACTTCTCGAAGAAAATTGCCGGGAGCATCCTGCGCGGCGCGCTTACCCGTATGACCATCGGTAAGACGACACCGCGCGTCGATCTCATGGAACTCGACACGGTCCGCCGTCCCGCCCCCGCCCTGCTCGACCTCATTCTCGCCCGAACAGATCGATACGAAAGCCTCGATCCGGCAGCTTTCATGACGTCGGAAACCCTTGAAAGGCGCATGAGGGCGCTCCATCAGCACTCCCTCCTCTACAAGCGCGACACCGGCATCGACGGCCTCTATCTGGGCTTTCCGTTTCTGATCCACCGCGACGACCGGACAAAGCCTAAAATCGCTCCGATCTTGCTTTGGCCGATCAGGCTCGTTCCTGAAGTTGGAAATCGTGGCCACGCGACAATCGCGTTCGACCGGGAACGTGAGGAAGTTCGCCTCAACCCAGCATTTGAGGGCATGATCGGATTGGAAGCTTCACGTCGCTGGCAAGAAGCCACGAATGATCTCCTGGGTCGCGCGACCTTGACCACCGCCGACGTCGTGGACGGGTTCGCCGCGCTTGCCGACCCCATCGGAAGGAGATTGGTGGGCCTCCCTGGAAAGGACGTGAACACCGAGATGGGCCGTCCAAAAGTCGCTTGCGCCGCGACGCTGTTCCATCTGGCCTACATGGGTCAGGCGATAGTCGAGGACTTGAGGCACCTAAAGAGCCGCCCGCTCGACGCCACCGCCTTGCAGACAGCGCTGAAGGTGACGGATGCCCCGCCTCCGACGCGTGCCACTGAGCGGATTCCAGAAGTCGAGAAATTCTTCACGGTGGCAAGCGAT
The DNA here is from genome assembly GCF_002968635.1 of Neorhizobium alkalisoli. GTDB lineage: Bacteria > Pseudomonadota > Alphaproteobacteria > Rhizobiales > Rhizobiaceae > Neorhizobium > Neorhizobium alkalisoli. The sequence goes on from NZ_PVBN01000003.1 coordinate 284,966, forward strand.
CCGTCGCAGGAGGCGGCCGTCATCGAGGCCCGCCAGGCCCCCGGCCTACTTATCGAAGGGCCTCCAGGCACGGGCAAAAGTCAGACCATCGTCAACATGGTTGCCGACGCGATTGGCCGCAAGAAAAGCCTGCTCGTGATCTGCCAGAAGCAGGCGGCCCTGGAGGTTGTGAAAAAGCGGCTGGAGGCAGAAGGCCTCGAAGATCGGATATTCATGATAACCGATATGAATAAAGATCGGGAACCCGTCCTGAAGGCGGTCCGTGATCAAATTGAATCTCACCGCGCTGGCTACGGCAATCAATCCTGGCGAAGAGATAGGCAGCTGGTGGCGCAGAGGATCGAAAGCCTGGAGGCTGATCTCGACCGCCATCACTCGGCGATGCATGACGAGGACAGCGCGTCGGGATTGTCCTATCGCGGCGTCCTTGGTGAATTGCTTTCTGTCGAAGGGGATCGGCCACCAGTCGACGTTCCGGCTTTACGGCGTGTTCTTGCGCCACTCACCGCCGAGGAAGTCTATGCCTTGGAGGACGTCTGTGGACAGAACGCGCGCCTTTGGCTCCCTTCCAGATACGAAGGTAACGCGCTGCAGCCGTTAAAGATATTCCAACCTGACGCGGCGACAGTCGAGGCGTTCATCGCTGATCTCACTGCTCTCAGGAACGCCGAAAATCAGAGGCAGACTGTCTATCGACGCACCGAAGGTGCGTTGCCGATGGATGAGCCTGAACTGTATCAACGTTGGTATGCAGATCACGATGCGGAGTTTCAGAACCTCGACGCCGAAGAAAGGATGGAGCTGAGCAGGTGGTACGGAATTTGCTCCCGCGACGCAACGAACGAATCCCGCGCGACGGCAATAGTGAAACAACTTGTCTCCGCCCGGAATGAATTCGAGAACGGACCGGGCCGACCTCCCGCGCCGGAGTATTCAGCGGCGATGACCGCCCTGGGAGATCGCGAGCTGGAGGAAACCATCCTGCTCGCGAAAATGGTTCTCAGGAAACCGTCATTCCTTGGACGCCTTAACCCCATGCGCTGGTCGCGCGCCCGAGCGCTCGTACGCCAAATCTCAGGTCTCCACCTCGACCCAAGGGAAGTTCAAACGTTCTTCGATGCGGCCGTGTGGGAGCTGTGGCTAAGACCACAGAGACTGGCGCTCGCTGATATCCTTCGCGAGATCGGCGAAGATGGACTTGTCACCGAGAACATACCCGCGTCTGGGCTGGCGGCGATAGCCGCGCAAAAGGCCACCGCCCTGTGGAAGGTCCAATCGCTCTCGGATGCTATCAAGACCTTTCCCTCCCGGACGCGGATGGAGGCCGTTGTGAAGGCCTCATCGCTTCAGGAATATCAGAACCTGAGGAGTAGCGCCGAACGCGCCTACGAGCGATATGAGGCCAAACAATTCAATCACGCGGCACTCTCAAATGCCGAACAGTGGTTTGAAATCAACTGGGTCGGTGAGCGTGAGGCCGCCATCAATCTTGATGGCACTAACGCCTACGAAATCGGGAAAATTTCCGAGGCGCTGCCGGTGCTTGAACCCTTCCAACGCTTCCGTCTTCGGCAGAACGCGATTCCCGCAAAGGCGATGGAGGTCTTTGCACATTTACGTGGTGTCGCGGATGCGCTCGCGTCGCTACCGGCGCATCAGCTCGAAGAGGATGTCCGACGGATCATTCGGCGAGAAGCCCTTCTCGCGACGAAGGTCCGCCTTGAAACGGAGACCCCTTCCCTGCTGTATGAATCTACGGAAATCCAGAACAAAGTCAGATCGCTCGCGGAAGCCGACGTTCAAATGAGGCGCGTCAATCGAACTCTACTCACAAAGGGCATCGATTTTTCGAGGATTGCGTCTGAACGGGAGTGGGAACCGATAACGAGACTGCGCGGCCAGAGGGCTCAGCGCCTTCGTGAGTTCCTGGAGAAGGGCACGGACCTTGGTCTTATGGAGCTTCGCCCGGTTTGGCTAATGAACCCCGATGTCGCCAGCCGCGTCCTTCCTCTGCGAAAGGGCATGTTCGACATCGTCATCTACGACGAGGCGTCTCAGATGCCTGTCGAATACTCCCTACCCTCATTGTATCGTGGCCAGGTCATGATAGTCAGCGGCGATGAAAAACAGATGCCGCCGACCGCCTTCTTCAATAGCAAGGTCGAGAACGACGAGGCGGATGCATTTGACGAGGATATCGAAGACGATGCCTCGGAAGCGGAGCGTGATTCCTTTAACGAAACCTGGAACCGCCGCGAGATCAAGGATTGTCCGGACCTTCTGCAGCTCGCGAAATCGGTGCTCCCAACCACGACTCTTCAAATTCACTATCGATCCGCGTATCGCGAACTTATCGGCTTTTCAAACGCCTCGTTCTACGCCAACCGATTGAACGTACCGGTTCGCCATCCCGATGAGGAAATCCAGCGCGCCAAGCCAATCGAGGTGATCCGCGTTGACGGCGTCTACGAGAACCAGACGAACAAGGCTGAGGCGGAAAAGGTCGTCGAAACCCTGGCTGAGATATGGAACAGGGGTGGCAAGACACCGACAGTGGGCGTCGTGACGTTCAATCGAAAGCAGGCTGATCTAATCGAGGACGCCCTGGAGGAAGAAGCGGAGCGCGATTCCTGGTTCGGAGGAATGCTCGCGAAGGAACGAGACCGCGTCGAAGGAGGCGAGGACGTCGGTTTCTTCGTCAAGAACGTCGAAAACGTCCAGGGTGACGAACGGGACTTTATCATCTTCTCGTCCACCTTCGGCCGAAACGCGCAAGGCAGCTTCCGCCGCAATTTTGGTGTTCTCGGCCAGAAGGGCGGCGAACGTCGCTTGAATGTCGCTGTCACCCGGGCCCGCTCGAAGGTGGTAATGATCACTTCTATTCCCGTTGGCGATGTGTCCGATATGCTTTCCAGCAGACGACGCCCATCGATTCCACGTGACTACCTGCAAGGCTACCTCGAATATGCAAGAGCCATGTCGGCGGGCGAATTTGAAACGGGACGCGGGCTTCTCGGACGGCTTGTCACGGAGAGGAGTGGAGCGCAGCGGGCTGAGGACGATTCGCTCGACGGTTTTGCTGTTTCAGTCGCCGAATATCTTGATGAGCTGGGTGTGAAGGCCAGCTCCGTCAGCGACGGCAGCGCGTTCGGGCTGGACTTTGCGATTGAAGACCCGATAACCGGTCTATACGCGCTTGCAATCGAATGCGCCGCGCCGCGCCACCACATTCTCGCAAACGCGAGGGCTCGCGAGATATGGCGACCTTCAGTGCTATCGCGTTCAATCCCGCATGTTCACCGGGTGTCCTGCCACGGATGGTATCATTCCAGGAATGAGGAGAAGCACAGACTTCGCGCGGCCGTGGAAGCCGCCCTGCGTCGGGAGGCAGCCGAATGAGTGGGCCAAAGGTCGTCAAGATCATCACGCGAGAGGAACTCATCGCTATCTGCGAGGGGATGATCGCGGCATTGGAGGCGTGCCAGACGCGATGGCTCAAGATCGGCCAGCGTAATGACGTTATCGGCGAGGCCGATGCTTCCGCGTCCGCCGAACGGGTAGAGGCAATCCGTGCACTGTTGTCGTCCGACCGCTTCGAGGAGGTCCAGAAGCAGGTTCCGGCTGAGATCGCGTTCCTTGAGGACGACATTCAACGGCGTATCACGAAAGCGGCAGATGCGGCGGTGAAGGCCCGGATATCCCGTCGCCGGATGGAGGCCACCGCGTATAGCGTTGGATCGAAGCTTAGGGAGCGCGGGTTCGCGCCATCAGACGTCCTGGATTCGCCGGAGAAGCATTCCTCGGATGACCTGTCGTTCGCGATCTCGAAGGCCTTCTCGGTCCTCGCTCCTCCTGACGGTGATCGCGGGATGAGTGAGCGGCAAATCGAAATCGCCCGTGATCTCGGTGCAGGCGAAGCCCGCCAGACACTGTCCGAATGGCTTAGTGCGCAAGAGCAGGACAATGCGGACCCGGAGCTTATCGCGTTGGAACGCATCGTTGAGGAACTTCGAGCTGTCGATCAGAGTGCGGCAAGCGCATTCGACGGGCGAGTGGCCGCCCTCTCCAGAGAAGAAAACCCCGCGCGCAAAAGGCTCGTACGGGATAGCTTTATGCTGGATGCGTCAGCTGCGCGAACCGATGCTCTGCTGAAGGCAAAACTCATGATGAAGCTCGACGCCATGACATCGCGGCTCAGGGCAACAGGCGACCTAGCGGCGCTTACCTCGGCGACGACAATCGCGTCTGCCTTGGAAACGCCCGCGACTCAGGCCGCGCTGAATGATCTGCTTGCCGCAGCTGAGGTCGTTCTAGTTGAAGCGGAAAACCGCAAGGCGGCCGATTACAGGCGGAAGTCGCTTCTGACCGGGCTCTCGCAGCTCGGCTACGAGGTTCATGAGGGTATGGAGACAGCATGGGTCCGAGACGGAAAAGTCGTTTTGAGGAATAGCGCATCGGATACGTATGGTGTGGAAGTTGGCGGAAACCCGGAGAACCTCGTTCAAATCAGGACTGTCGCCTATGACCGCCCGGGAGCTAACCGCACTGCAGAGCAGGATCGGGCGGCAGAAACGACTTTTTGCGATGCATTCTCGTCCTTGCGGGCCGAGCTTGGTGAAAACGGCGGCAATATCACCATCGTTCGAGCCTTGGGTGTCGGCGCTACACCGGTGAAATCAGTGGCGATTGAAGGTACTAGAACGGTCTCTGAAGAAGTTGATCTCCCAGTGGTTCATGGCCGACATCTTTGATCTATAATCGGCTACAAAATTAATTCATTCATATTAAGGGCCTTGCTGTGTGGATGCCTGAGCAGCGGGTCAAATTGATTCCGCAGAAATTTCTGCGAATTCAGAACTACGAAGGTGAAACGGCCTGAAACGCCTTTGTTTTCCGCCACCTCCACCCAATCGGAATATTTGGCTAGTCATATCTGGCCATTGAAGTTGTTGTCAGCGCGAAGTGCTTGAACAATCGCCGTCGCCCGGGCGAGCGATGCCTCAGCGGCACCCAGTTCAATGGATACCGTAAATAGGTCTCGTCCGGACAAGCGTAGAAATTCCCGCAGAATAGCCTCAGAATTTCGGGCGAGCAAAATCAGCTGTGAGCCGTTCGGCCCACGAGAACCAGACAACCAATATTTTGCGGCCCGCTCACTGGCCCCGGTCCACTTCATTATGGTTTTTGCAGCGCGGCCACTTTGACCTAGCTCGAAATTCAAAGCACGCGAGATTGACGGAGCATACTCGCGCCGAATTTCTGCAGCCGTGAACGGAACATCTGTGCCCTTATTCTGAACCATCTTGCCCTCCTCTTCGGGATATACTCCGCGCACTCAGGACACCATAGAGGCAATATTTGACATCTCATGGTCATCGAATGGGGCAAAAAAACAGGCCATGACGGCACCCCCGGTGCGAGAACTCCGGCTGCAACCTATGTTCGGATGTCTACTGAACATCAGAAATACTCGACCGATAACCAGCTTTCGGTAATCCAACGATATGCCGATAGAAATGGCTTCGAGATTGTCCGCTCTTATGCTGACCAAGGAAAAAGCGGGTTACGTTTAGTCGGTCGCGACGCATTGCAGACTCTGCTGGCCGATGTGGAAGGAGATCAGGCGAGTTTCAAAGCAGTGCTCGTCTACGACGTTAGCAGATGGGGGCGCTTCCAAGACCCTGACGAAGCCGCTGAAGTCGAGTTGCGCTGCAAGAGGCACGGAATTCTGGTCCATTATTGCGCTGAGCAATTTGAGAATGACGGCAGTATGGGCTCGTCGATCATCAAAACCGTCAAGCGCGCGATGGCCGGTGAGTACAGCCGAGAGCTATCGGTGAAGGTCTTTAATGGGCAGGCCAATCTTATCCGCCTTGGCTACAGGCAAGGTGGCGCTCCTGGTTACGGGCTTCGTCGCCAGTTGATTGACCAGCATGGCAATTTTAAAGGGGAACTCACACGCGGAGAACATAAAAGTATCGCGACTGACAGAGTTATTCTCGTTCCTGGCCCGAAGAATGAGATTGAGGTCGTCAAGACGATTTACGACCTGTTTGTCACCGAGCGGCGGAGCGAGTTGGAAATCGCATCGCTCCTGAACGGGCAAGGAATCTCGACCGACTGGGATCGGCCGTGGACGCGAGGCACCATCCATCAGGTGCTGATCAACGAAAAATATGTCGGAAACAATGTATGGGGCCGCACCTCATTCAAGCTTAAGCAATCCCACATAAAGAATCCTGAAACGGAGTGGATACGCGCTGACGGTGCATTCACCGGCATCGTCTCCCCCGCGCTTTTCCGACAGGCTCGCGGCATCATCGCCGCAAGGTCTGACCGTCTGTCGGACGAGGCCATGCTTCAAAAACTCGCCGAGATATTCCAACAGCAAGGTTATCTGTCTGGTCTGATAATAGATGAAACAGAGGATTGCCCATCCAGCAGTTCATTTTCTCATCGGTTCGGCAGCTTGTTACGAGCTTATGCGCTGGTCGGCTTTGTACCGGAGCACGACTACCAGTACCTTGAGATCAACCGCGCGCTACGCAGAATGTATCCCAAGCTACTGAAAGAAGTGCTTGAAGGCCTTCGTTTAGCAGGCGGCACGGCTGATCAAGACATACAAACAGACTTGCTGACCATCAACGGAGAATTCACGGCTTCAGTTGTCATTGTTCGCTGCATTCAGACCTCTGCAGGGTCTCTCCGATGGAAAGTGCGATTGGACAGCGCGCTCAAGCCGGACATCACGGTGGTGGTTCGCATGGGACCAGGCAACGCCGAGCCGTACGACTTTTACCTGTTGCCGCTGCTGGACATGCACGAGGCTGTATTGCGACTTTGCGAATTCAATGGCTTATCGCTTGACGCGTATCGCTGCGAAGACCTTTCACGTTTCTATGCGATGGCGGCACGTCGGGTTTTGATGGAGGTAGCGTGATGACCGCGATTCCCGCTCAGAAGGTCGAAATGATCCCCATTGCGCGGATCACAGTCGTAAATCCCCGCATTCGGAATAAGAAGCACTTCAAGGAGATAATCGCGAACATCGGCCAAGTTGGGCTTAAACGTCCCATCACGGTGACGCGCCGCATGGAAGCAGGCGGACCTTTCTATGATCTCGTCTGCGGACAGGGACGGCTCGAAGCCTTCAAGGCGTTGGGACAGCAAGAAGTTCCGGCCCTTGTCGTGAACGCGAACAAAGAAGATTGTTTGGTTGCCAGCATTGTTGAGAACTGCGCTCGACGGCAACACAGAGCAATCGATCTCCTTCAAGACATAGGAGCAATGAAAGGTCGAGGACATAGTGTCCCGGAAATTGCCCGGATGACAGGTCTATCCGGCGAGTATGTATACGCGGTTGTTCGCCTTTTGGAAAATGGAGAAGAGCGTCTGTTGCGCTCCGTTGAAACGGGACAAATCCCCTTCAGCGTCGCGGTGGAAATCGCCGAAGCTGACGACCAGGACATTCAAGCTGCTCTTCAGTCCGCATATGAGAAGAAGCTCCTGCGCGGCAAAAAGCTGATGGCTGCCAAGCGGATTGTCGAACAGCGACGACAACAGGGTAAGGGGTTGAAATACAGCATCAAAGCGAAGTCCCGACCTCTATCATCAGACGCTTTGTTAAAAGCATTTCAAGAAGATGTTGATCGCAAGCGGATTCTGATACGCCGGGCCGAAACTGCCAAGGCGCGTCTTACTTTCATCACCGAAGCTGTTCGAAAGCTCTTAGCCGATAGGCAATTCTCCGACGTGTTGGCTGAGGAGGGTTTGATCTCGCTGCCAGCGGCGCTTGTTTCGAGACTCGAAGGTCAGAGAGGATCAACGCCATGACAGCCTCTCGTGGCGATGCCTCCGTTCCCCTATCATTTGAGAGCACCAGCCTCCGGATTCCGATTGCCGAAATTCTGCCACTGAAGCAACTCTCCGTCTCTGTGCTGAAATCGGTAAAGTATTCCCAAATTGCAGCCTCAATTGCTGAGGTCGGTATTATCGAGCCGCCGGTCGTCATCCGAGATCGCAGCGAGTCCGACAAGTTCCATCTCCTGGACGGGCACATCCGATTGGACGTACTCGCAAAAAGAGGCGAAATAGAAGTGGTCTGTTTGGTTGCCACTGAAGATGAAGCCTACACCTATAATCGGCGAATAAGCCGTTTGGCTACGATCCAAGAACACAAAATGATCCTGAAGGCCATCGAAAAGGGTGTGCCAGAAGAGCGCCTAGCACGCGCACTGAACGTAAATATTTCCAGCATTCGGCACAAGAAGAGTCTGCTCGAAGGCATGTGCAATGAAGCGGTTGAGATGCTCAAGGAGAAGCACGTCCCCCTCAATACAATTGGCCAATTGAAAAAAATGAAGCCGATGCGTCAGATCGAGGCGGCGCAGTTGATGATCGCGATGAACAAGTTCACCGTCTCGTACGCACAATCGCTCGTAGCGGCAACACCTGACGCGATGCTCGTCCGCCCCAAAAAGAAGATCGGCGGCCTAAGCGAAGAACAGATCGCCCTCATGGAGCATGAGGCCGCAATCCTTGATCGGGAATTCAAGACCATTGAACAGGACTACGGAGCTGATCATCTCGACCTCGTCCTTGCCACCGGTTACCTGACACGATTGCTAGGAAGCGTACGGGTCGTGCGCTATCTGGCTCAATTTCATCCGGATATCTTGTCGGAATTTCAGAAAATCGCAGACCTACGCAAGGCTGCTTGATGTCAGATGCCCACCCTATTGCTGCTTCAGCTGTCCCCTTGAGTACCCTCACTATCGGGCAGGCACCGTCCGGCTATTGGATATTCATGAAGAGTGGCAATTGACACCAAAGATGAGCTATCTGGCCGACCATGGCTCAAAAAGACGAAGTCGCGAGTTTCTGGCGAGGGTTGTTCAGACACTTGGAAGCGTAGATGATCCCCTGACAAGGGCATCGAGCAATATCATCAACTCGCGTCCTGGAGGAAGTTCGGGGTGAACCCCAGACAACGGATCGGCAACGATTGGTTTGATCAATAGTGCAAGAAACGCGACGAGACAGCTGAAAGCTGAGGCCGACTTGCTAGCCAAGGACCAAACTCCGAGATAGGCCACAGAAGTTTGGCCCACTTGAGCTATGATGATAATGGCCCAACTGGGCGCTCGCTCGCGGATACATTTGACATGACAAGAGCGGCTATCAGCCTCATAGGGCCAGTCCCTGTGTCAAAACTGACGATCTCAGCCCTCATCCACGCCAATTGTCGGCCCGCTTTTTGAAATCGATCTTCTTCCATTCCTCCTTCCAAAGCGTCAGGTATTTCACGTCACTGGACGAGGGTTCGGGATCGCATTTCTCCACATACACGACGCACGGCATGATGACGGCGTCCCCGATGAGAAGCGCTTCCCCTTGCTCAAGCGCAGGCATGCCCTCGGTGAGATTGCCAAGGGTATCCGGCAATAGTCGGCGGACATAGCTTTGATCATCGGGATTGGTAAGACGCATTGCCAGGAAGTTGGAGCATTGCGAAAAAATAGTCTCTGAAATTTCAGAAGGTCGCTGGCTCGAAATCAGGAGGCTGATGCCGTACTTTCGGCCTTCTTTGGCAATGCGTTCGATTGCAGCCAGGGAAGCCTTGTAGCGGGCAAGACCGCTCTTTGGTGCGTATTTGTGTACTTCCTCATACACCATGAGGAACGGTTGCTCTGTTTTGCTTTCAACGCGCCGGGCATAATAGCAAAAATCGAACATTAGACGGGAGATCAGGGAAACGGTAATGCTGAGCAGTTCAAAGGGGATGCCGCTGAGGTCGATAATCGTGACATTGGTCTCGCCCGCGTCATTGTAGCCAGTGAACTGCCTGAGCACGTCCTCCAATGAGGCCTTCTTTGCCTTTTCACCGAAAATGAACCCAAGCCGCGTGTTCGCAATTTTTGATCTGACCCGTCGTTCGAACTTGTCGATAGTACCGTCGGCATATGGCCCTTTATTAATCTCACTACGTTTGGTCGGCGCGAATTCGCGCAATTCCATGCAGTAGTGCTCGATCTGGGCATCGACGTCAGGGAAATCGATTTCCGTGTTATCCTTAAACTTTATCAGCAAAGAATTGTCAGCGTTCTTTGTCTCTCTGGTGAGATTTCTGAAGGCATTTGCGACGTGATCGATCTCATATGGAAGCGGGCTGTCGAAATTGACCTTCTCTACCTCGGGATTACTGATCTTTTTTGCGATGGTGACAACCTGCCGGAGCAATGCCTCCTGATTGTAGTTGTTGTTGTCCCCTGACTCCAGGAACATGTCCTCCATCTCGTCTTCGTTGAGAAGCCAATATGGCAGGACGAGGTCATCGACCGTGATGACATTCGCCTTCGGAAACGCCGTGGCATATTCTGAATGAAGATCGAATATCAGGATATGGGAGTTGTTGAGGCCCTGGTATTCGCCAGTTTTGGCAGATATCGCCTTCTGCAGAACTGACGACACGCTCGACGATTTGCCCGATCCCGAAGCACCGACAACGGCAATATGTTTGTTGAAGAACCGGTCGCCGTGAACAGGTACGACGATATCACGTTGCCTCGTCAGTGAAGAAAAGCAAAAGCGGTCTTCAGCCGCATAGCAGTCTGCATATATGGCCGCGATTTCCGCTTTCGTCGCCGGGACGACCTTCTTTGGTGGAATGGCCAGTTCGTCACCGCCGCGATTGAACTTTCCGTCCTTAAGGGTCCCGAGAGGATACGCATCGATCATATAGACGCGCTTGTAGTCACTGCCACCGTCGCCTTTCACCTCTTTCATCTCGATTGAAAAGCTTTCGATGATGCAGATGAGGGAAACGTTGTCATTGTCCGAGACTTTGAGAAAGGACCCAACGCGAAGAGATTCACCCGCCGTCTGGAAGTTCAAAAGATCGTCGACGGCCACTCGAACCTTGTTGGGGTAAACGGCGACAACCTCGGCATTGGCGATTTCCTCAGTCATTGTTCGTCCTCAGATAATTTTCGTGATTGTGGAGATGCTGCTGACGGGGATCGAATACATCCGACTCTTTGGACCCGGCAGAGCCATGGCTGCAGGGCGTTCAAGGAAGAAGTCGTAGATGTGGCACAACTTCCGTCCCACCCCATCGAGGGCCTCCAGCAACTGGTCAACGTCGTCGACAAAACGAATTTCGATCTGGTGCTCTTGGGTCTGCGGGCTCTGAACGTGATCGTTGCGGAAGGGCGATCCGCGATATGGGTAACCGTCTACGAAAACGGTTCCAGTATCGAAGAGCTCGTTCTTGACTTGCATGATGAGTTTTTCATCCGCGCCGCGTAGCAGGATGAATGGCGCGTAGCGCTCGGAATTCTGGATGCGGCGCTTCTTAGCCGAACTCCACTTGTTGCCGATTGCCCTGAGCTGGTCGCAAACGACCGAACCCTCTGTTGCCGCATCGCATTCAATGATGAAAGCACGGACAATTCCTGCGCCGTTTGTGGGCGAGAAATAGAGGCGTTTCATATGCTTCGCGTACTCGCTTGCATCCTTCTCTCGGAGAAGCCAACGATTATGGACAGCTTGGGTGCCCTTAAGCAGTTCCTGCAGGGCACGACGGGTTGTCTTGCGGTCGTTGTGATCTTTTTTCGTGGCAAGTGTGGCAATGTAGTCGAAGGCCATTGGATAGTGAAAGCCTTCGGCCTCAAACGCGGAGACATTTTGGTTTTTCCGTATTTCCTCGATAACGATGTTGCGATGTTCAGAAAATTCCTTCGAGATTTGTATTTTGAAGCTCTTGCAGAATGCCTCGATAAGTCCATCTGGCGCGGCCATGTCGTCGAGTAAGGACTTCTTTTCGTAGGATTTCGTACCGTCAGCCGCCTTCACTTCCTTCCGGTATTCCATCACCGATTTGAAGCGCTCGACGGAAAGCTCACCAGTATCGATCTTAACTTCCGCAAAGTGCCCGTACAGCAGGTATTTTCTGCCTGCGCGTTGTGCTTCTTCGAGCCCCTGGAAATGAACAAAGAGCTTATGCAGGGGATCACGCAGCACCGAGTCTGTCAGGTTCTGCTCCGCGTAGTATTTTACCTGGCTGTAAATAACGCCTTCGTCCGTGTAGCGGTCAAAGTCTTCAATGCCCTCAATGACGACGTTTTCGTCTAGGCCCGCATTCAAGATTTCAAGCAAGGCAGCGTCGAGCTGGTAAAAATAGCCCCTGATCGAAGCTGTTGCTTCGCGTTTTTTGTCGACCTCCAGCATCGCGCACCCCGAATCAATCCCCGATTGGGATCATAGGCTAAAGGCCGCGAAAAACGCGAGTGCAGCTATTTGCGCCGATGAGAATCTGTTTGACTATATCAGTTGCACCGCAGTGAAATCCGCTCGGCCATTCGCGATAGGAAATTTGATGCATTATGAACATTTGAATGTCATTCGGGAGGAAATTTGTGCCCAAATCTTGAAGTCAAGTGGGCAAGGCAACCTTAAGCGCGTGTGGAATTTACACATAGACATGGTAATAAGCTTCATAGTGGCTGGTGATACGAAAGGCTTGGCACTTCGTCTGAAGCGAATCGCTGAAATGGACGAACTTCTCCTCTCAACTGAACACCAAAGAATTGTCTCAGCCGCAGAATATATTCTGACTTCTTGGGTGATGCTTGAGCAGACGCATGGCGCTGGCTCCCTGCTCAACTACAGGGACATATTAAAGTGTTCAGCGCCATGGGTGTATGGCGTATCCAACATCGAGAATGCTAAAAACTTTCAGTCCACTAACGTCCGGGACCCTTCTGACCCATTCTGGGCGCTTCAATTTGTGCAAGAGCCTTCGATAGATCGCGCAGCTTGACACCTCTGAAGAAGGTTTTCCTATCTACCTGGACATAAAGTCCTCGGCCTTCTTCGAGGATTTCAGTAAGAATCACAGCACTCGAAAATTTATTTTCGATATCCTTGAGGTTTTCTTTCCATTCATCCGTGGCTTTAGAAAGCTCTTCACCGCTGGGTGTGGCGGAATCCTTGTATCTATCCAAAGCCAACAGCCCAGCAATTTTGCCAGAAAGGCCAGGACCTTTCAGGTGAACCTGGCCACCAATGAGCACTGTATAGACGCCTTCTTGGTCTTCAATTCCTTCGTAAATAACGATCAGTGACATATCGAGTACCCTGCAATTGCACCGTTTGCGGCATCTATCGCAAAACAGTTACCGTCTCGTTCTCACTGAAGGCCGTCATCACCTTCATAAATGGCTAAAAACTAAGCGTCCTGCGCAAAACGTTTCTCACCACACAATTTCGAGCCTCTCATCCGGCGACATGCTCCTATATCTTGCCGCGTACGTGCAGCGGCCATTGGCCCATACCGGTTTTAATACCAGGGTAGCGGTCATCGCAAATTCCTATTAATCGGGGTGGTGAACCGGTGTCGATGATCGCCAAAGCAGGCTCGCGGCGGCGTCTGGCGGAAGGCTAAAGTTCGATCACGAAGTCGGGCCTGAAGCCGTTGATCTGTCGTTCCTGTCGATAGCCCCGAGGATTACAAATCACGCGCGTTTTTCCTTTGGCGTAATCGAAGAATTCGTGGACGTGTCCGTGAATCCAGAAGTCTGGCTTGCCGCGATGAATTATTTCCGACAGATCGGACGCAAAAGCCGCATTACTGGGATGGCCTGCGAAACGCGCCAGCAACGAGCGTGGCGATGGCGCATGGTGAGACAAGACGATGGTCTTTCCGCTCCACGGCTTAGCCAACTCAGTAGCAATAAACGCTCGGCTCTCGTGATGCCGCTGAATCAGTTCACCACTGGTGACGAGCCCGGGCATCCCGTCGCTGAAAGGGTTCGACCGATAGATTTCACGGTAGTCGAGCATGTAGCGACGGCAAAAATTGACGGCGAAATCCCGGCGTTCATTGGCTGACATCTGTTCCGCTTCGACGTCGAACGGAATCTCGTAATCGGTCCAGAGCGTCGCTGCGATGACACGGATGTCGCCGATCTGGATGACCTCATTCTCCAGAATCCGAATATTGGTCCCAACGGTTGCCCGTCGTGCCGACTTCAGAACCTGTTCAATCGAACCGCCGTAGAAATCATGGTTGCCGAGCACTGCGATGATCGGCATTGAGGGAGCAATTTTCTTCTTCAGAAAATCGAGGCTCATTTCAAGGAAGTCGGAAATGTCCCCGGCGCAAAGGCAGATATCGCCTTCTGGAATATCGAATGGTACTGAACTCAAGTCGGCATGCGTTGCATGCAGATCGCTGACGATCCACGCTTTCATCTGTGGTGGCCTTTTTGAGATGTGGGGAATTGGTTGCTGGCGTGGATGCCTGCATCCACTTGAACACGGCGGTCAGGCCGCCGCGTCTATGTCCTTTGGACCGTCAGATGCTCCCGCCATCTTGGCAACTTGCTGGGCTGTGACTTTGCCCTTGGCTTCCAGCTCGTTGGCAATACGCTCGACAAGGTGTCGGTTGTCCCGCATAAGCTGCTTTGCCCTCGCAAACTCGGCCTGGAGGACCTCTTCGACCCATGTGATCACGGTACTATCGACCTGGCGAAGCTTTTCCAGCTCTTCGTCCTTTTTCGCCATGCTATGCCGAAGGCGGCTTCCGAGACCCATGTAGGTCTGCAACAGGGTGGCGATCCGTGTCGCTTGTGCCAGATCGGAATTTGCACCGGCCCCTGCCCCGTCGCTGACGGCACCCATGATGACCTCCTCGGCCGCGATACCGGCGAGCAGGACAGCGATCTGGTTTCGGTAGGTCTGAACGGTACGATAGGCCACCTTCGGAAGCTCGAAATAAGCACCCCCGCCCGGAACCGTCTCGGCGTCGTTGCGGGTATGATCGATAATCATGGCACCATGAAACGTGCCATGTTCAAGAACGGTAACGGCGGTCGTGTGTCCGGCTTCATGAACCGCAAGCGCCCGCCGGAGCTTACCTGTGATCGGGACTAGTTCCGGCAATGCCTCGACAACATCATCCATGGTCACGTTACGTCTCGCTCGTCGTGCAACTCGTTTTGCGTCGCGTGCGACCTTTGCAAGATCGGCCCCGGAAAAGCCGCTGGTCGCGGCGATTAGCCTCGAATGATGCTTCTTAGGAAGTTTTTGGCCAAGCTGCTGTTGAAGGATGGCGATCCTGTCCGTGGCGGTCGGCAGTGGGATGGCAACATGTCGATCCAATCGCCCCGGTCGCAGGATGGCGGGGTCGATCCGGTCAATGTCATTGGTCGCACCGATCATGACGACACCCTCACGCCCGTCGATGCCGTCTAACTGTTCCAAGAATGCATTGACCACTTGGACACTGTAATCCTTGTGGTCGTGCGTGAAGGAGTTTCGGTCGCCAAAGCTATCCAACTCATCCACGAACAAGATGCATGGCGCGCTGTCTTTGGCCTTGGCGAAATCCGCTCGCATTGCCTTAAGCAGGTCACCCAGGTGCCCGTTAGACTGCCATCGAGCCAGCGATGCCGCGATAATCCGAATACCGCATTGTCGGGCGAGCGCGGCAGCAAACTGGGTTTTGCCGACACCTGGCGGGCCGGATAATACAATCCCTGTGTCGACCTCAGACCAATCGATAGTGCCTCGTTGCCAGTCTTTCAGGTCTTGAGCAAGTTCAAGGCCCCAGGTCTTTGCAGCTCCATAGCCGTACATCGCCTCCAGGAGCGGCAACTCGCCCTTGTCCTTCGAGTCGTTGCCATCGAGTTTCGACGCTTTTTCCAAACGAGCCAGAGCAGTCTTGATCGGCCGTCCTCGACGAAGTGCCGCCCAGACATGGTCCAGCGGATATTTCATGGCGACTTCCGCTTCAGCAGCAGTAGCATCGATCTGATAGGCAACTCGGCAACCGATCCGAAAATCCATTACCGAGATCGGCGCAAGATCGACTTCTACATCGATGGCCAAAGACACCTGGAGCGGAAGGTCAGCACCCTGTTCCTTAAAAATAAGGAGTCGGCGCTTATTGTTGTGGTCCGTTTCCAGCCGTTTGATGATTGCCCTCGGCTTATCGGCAGCGGCAATCATCACATAGGCGATGTCGTCTCGATCAACGGAAAGACGCAAGAGTACGGCGGCTGCGCAATTATCGTAGTCTTCACCAGATCGGTCCCGGGGCACGTTCAAAAGGACCACACTGTCATACCCGCCGATAAAATCAGGAGCCTTTCGCAGCGCACGTTTGAGTGTGCAATACAGGGCAACATCCTGCGGGGTTTTCAGATACTGGGATGATTTGGACACGGGTTCTCCTCGCGGTCAGAGCCGCAAACGCAGAGCAAGATGTTTGAGGGGGTCAGCCGCGATAGCGGCGAACTACGGTCTCGGGGGAGATCAGAGCATCGTCGAGGTCGACGGCGACGGCACGGGAAAGGATCAAGCTGGCCAGACCAGGTATCGCTGGAACGCTTCGAAAAGCGGGAAGGCATTCAGCAACGGTCAGAGTGCCCTGATCTTCCAGAGCGGCCAATAATCGCACACGATCATCAAGGCCTACTTCGTAACCTGCGTAGCGGAGGAGTTCTTTTGCGTTTCGAAGCCGAATGGCGGGCAGATCATCACGCTTCAGGACTTGAAATTCGTGACCAGCCGAGCGAGCGCCGTCCGGGAGCCAGGTTGGCATCTCTTCAGATTGTTCATTGGCTTGGATAATGGTTCGGCACCCTTCCCGTTCCGCAATCAGATCGGGAAAATAGGTCTCGCCGTCATGATGGAACGATTCACCGAGACAAGACCACGATGTGACGCTGTCGTCGACATCCAAAAGGCAGGCGATGTCGCGCGCCAGTTGGTTGCGAAACGCGGCGGGGCCGGAACACCGAACCGTTTGCCGGGGATAGAAGATTTTCGTCGGAATTGATGACGCGCCACGGGCGACAATCGGCAGGATTTCCATCGGACCACTCGAATACGGTAAATTCACTGCCTCCAGTGGAGGCGGCGGATCAGATCGATATTCGTATGGTGCGAGCCGTTTTCATCATGGACAGAACGTTTAGTGAACATGCTTCGACGGGTCAAGTGGCAAATCCCGAAAACTCGCTTATTGCCAATCTCTGAATTAGTCATGTCGCGACTGAGCGCGGTGCAGAGGGTCACGAGATATCGGTAATTTTCATACCTGCAAGAACTTGGTTTTAAGACATGATGTAACGGAACCGTACAAATCGCGCGGTCGCGTCGTCGGCGTTAACCATGTTTCTGGGAAAAAGCGAGACAGATCGGCAAAAAGCCGTCGGCCTCTTCCCGACGGTACCGGCGGTGTGCATTATTGAAGCATCGAAACGAACGCGAAAGCGATACTGATGCGCATAGGTCTAGAAATAGCAGGAAGGGTGCGGGTTTACCGCGACAACCTCTAGCTCGGCCTAATCTGCCGAGCCATAGGCTGCGGCAAATCCCTCCCATAGGCGCAAGGTCGTCAAGGAGGTCGTTCGTGTCGAAAACTTCACCTACGGAAAATCGGCTCAGCTTGTCTGGTGACAAGGCTGCCGATCTCGTGCCCGCTGCAGGTCTTTTCGGCTTGCCGGTGGTCGCGCCTTTCTGTGCGATTGTGCGAGCTATTGTCGACCATGTGCCTGACAATAGCGGCCTCCGCGTGCAGCATTCTTCCTTCGTCATCACCCCGATAGCGGGCTTCCACCTATCTCATTCCCGCTGATTTTCAGCGTTGAGCAGTGGTTTCCAGAATCGAAATAGCAGCGCAATTGCGCGCGGACGGGTGTTGAAATGAAGACGAAGCGCGTCTTGCGTTACATGATCGAGGTCGATCATGGCATCGACAATTATGTCGAGGACCTTCCCTCCTCCGACCACCAGGAGTTCATTCCTGCCGGTCGTATGGTGCAGATCGAGTTCCGCGACGAAAATGGCATGATCCAGACCGATGAGGTCTGGCTTCCTCCTGGTCCGTCGACGGCGACGCATCTTCCGCCCGCCCGCACGAAGGGCCATAGCCGTGGCTACCTCGTTGATACACGCACCAACCGTGCGGTAAGCTTTGCCAGCACCTACGAGTTTCACTGTGCGCTTGATCTCCTCATCAATAAAGCGGTCGTGGATATCGAGGATCAGCCCCCTGCCCTGCATTACATCGACGCGGAAGGGGTCAAGAGGCATCATCGCTTCGACTATCGCGCAACGCTCATGAACGGCGTTCAGCTCGCTTTTGCGGTCAAGCCGCTCGACCAGGTCGAGTCGTCAAAGATTGAAGATATCCTTGAGCGGCTCAAGCCAAACCTTCCGGGTTTTGCGAACGCTGCCTTCCTCGTGACCGACAGGACCCTGACCCGAGACCGGGCCTGGAACGCGAAAGCAATCCTGCGGGCGTTGAAGGTGCGTGATGAACGGGATTGCACTCGGATGCTGGCAATCATCGCGAAAATCCAGGGTGTGTTTAGCGCCTATGCAGTCGCTCGAACCTTTGAGCGTTTCGCTGACGGTCTGAACGCGATCTGGTGCCTGATCTACGACGGCATCATCGAGTTGGCCGAACCCGACCGGAAGCTCGTCGATGCGCCCTGGGTTCGCTTCTGTAAAGCGGAGAGGTGAGCTTCTCATGCTGGACAGTAAATCACGCCGACCCCGCCCACCGTAACGCGGTGACGTCGTCCCCGGTCTGAACGCCGGATTTGCTGAAATAGCTGAGTGAATTTGCCCGTCTCTGCGCGGAACGGACAACTGCGTCCAAAAAATGGAAAATGACATGAATATGTTGGTTCGCCAGGATCAGACCTACCAGGTGAAGTTCTTTGAATTCAAGCGTGGTGATCGCATTGAAGACAAACATCGCATCTTCAGCTGGGTCAGCACGTCGACCACCGGCTATTGGTTTCAGCGTGTCGATGACGTGGCTCCGCCGGAATTTTATTCGTTCGAAGAAATTTCCCGGGGCTTTGATCGCAAACGCGATCCGATGGGATATTTGCCGTGCCGCCGATCCGCGCCTGAAGGGGACGGTGCGGCGAACGAACTTCTCAGTGGCCTGAAGCCGCAGCAGCAGACCGAAGTTCTTGAAAAGCATGCCTGGTGCATGCGGTTCCTGGCAGCTGAAGCCGCCGACCCGCAACTGTCGCGGTCGGACGCCAGCCTGGAGAAATACATCGCCGAGACCCAGGACAAGCTTGAGAAAGAAGCGGATGCGGCTCACAAGGCGCAAGGGAAAACCCATCGGACCAAGGTTGCGCTTCCTTCGCCGCCGTCGGGTCGTAGCTTGCGCCGCTGGGTTCAGCATCTGGAAGAAGGAAATTTCGACCCTGTCGCACTGCTGAACAAGAACAGTGCCGCCTACCGCAAGGACTACTTCACGCCCGATGAGCTTGAGCACATCAACAAGTATGTCCGGATGGCGGGGTCGAGTGACCGGTTGCCGATTAAGGAACTGCATCGCCTGCTGGGAGAGGCCATCGACGCGGCGAATGTCGAGCGCAGGCTCAAGAACAAGGAATATGGGGCTGTTGTCCTGAAGGACTTGCGCATCCCGAACATCGACACGTTCAGCGACCGCATCCACAAGCTTCCTCGCTCACACGTCGCTCTTGGGCATCGTGGTCGGGATCACGCCCATAAGCATTTCAGTGTGATCATGGGTGGCGTCGATGTGCTGCGCCCTCTCGAACGGGTGGAAATCGATGAGTGTATCATCGATCTGCAGACGCCCTTCATCCAGGCTGAAGAGTGGAACCGTCTCACGCAAAAGGAACGGGACCTCATTGAACGCATTCGGCTCTATGCGACGGTCGCCTATGATGTCGCGACGAAGTGCGTCGTAGGACTTCGTTTTCACCATTCGGCACCCAGTGCGGCGAGCGCCGTCGCTACGCTGGAAATGGTAACCCGCGACAAAACCGAACTGGCGAAGAGTATCGGGTGCGTAACCCCTTGGGACATGGATGGAGTTCCCGACGAGGTGCCGGTCGATTCTGCGACCTGGCTCGCCAGTGCCGAGCTTCGCATTGCTACCAACGACATCGGTGCCGCGCTCTTTCAACCCAGGGCTGGTGACGCATCCGCGCGTGGATCGCTTGAACGTTTTATGCGCACGCTTAATCGCCAAGCCCTGTTGTTCTTCACCGGCCGCACCTGGGGATCGTCGCAGGAAAAGGGCGACTACGACGCTGTGAAGGAAGCAAGCATTGCTTTCGACCAGGCCGCCGAGCTGATGATGCGGTTCGTTGTCGATGTCTATCATAACACGCCGCATGACGGCTTGAACGGAGAGAAGCCACGCGATGCATGGCTGCGCCTGCGCAAGTTTCACAAGCCGACACCACCCTTGTCACCGCGTGTTCGCCGCAGCGTCTTTGGGATCAAGCTCAAACGCAAGATTTCCCGGAGCGGCGTCCGCGTCCTGGGCATTCAATATTCGTCCAGCAAGCTTCAGTCGTTTTTCCGCGCCTGTGACCAGGAGGTCGAAGTCAGGTTTGACCGGTTTGATCTTGGCGCAATTTCGGTTCGTCTCCCGGAAGGCTGGGTGACAGTGCCTGCCGTGCACGACGAAGTTGCCGGAATGACGCTCTGGAAATGGCTCGCGTTCAATCAGCGACTCAACCTCGTCAATAAGAAGAACGCCGAAGTGTCGTCGGAAATTGTCCGAGACACCAAGAATTGGCTTCGCGAGCAAGCGTTGTTGGCCCGAGCTGAAGCCGAACTCGGCAGCGCCGTCCTGACGGAGCGCGACATCCTCCGCTTTGAGAAAAAAGCGGCATGGTCGGTCACAATTGTCGAGCGTCAACGCGAAGAGGCGCAACAGCCCGGACCTGTCGAAATGGACGTCTCTTCGCTGATCAAGGCGTGGGACCTCCACGGCATCCAGCAGGCAGCGCAACAGGCCGCCAAACCCGTTCCTGTCGTCGAAAACGCTCCGAAGCCTTCTGGTCGCAACAAGCTCGATCCCAGTTTCGATCTCTGATCATCGCCGGGCAGATTGCACCGCCCGGCTGTCATTTCCGATCTTGTCAACATTACTGTTCTGAAGGAGAACGCCCATGAATACTTCGCAAACTCAAAAAGCGGCAATCGCCCGCGTCCGGGCGTTCATGTCGCAAGAAGCTCTGTCGAAGGCAGACCGTGTCGCCAGGATCAACGGCCGTTATATCGGTCTGTCCCGCGACCAGAGGCTCAATAAGGCGTTCAACGCGCTGGTGGAGAGCATTGCCGTCGTCGATCTGGACGACGTGGCGAAGCCCGATAAACGCCGGATCGTAGCGATCTGTGGTGATTCCGGCGCGGGCAAGACGACGGCCCTCTTGCGCCACATTGCAAATACGCCTGCGATGCAGCCATATATCGATGAGGAAGGTAACACCCGGTCCCCGGTCCTGATGATGACTGCGCCGAGCCCGTCTACACCCCGGCTAATCGCTTATGAAGGATTGCACAAACTCGGCTACCCGATCCGCAGCACCGTGAGCGAAAACGAGATGTGGAAGGTTTTCCGGGATGTCCTGAAGGCTCACGGTGTGATGTGGCTCGTAATCGACGAAGCCCAACATGCTGTTGATGCCTCGAACATCCTTGAAATCACCAAAATTGCCAACAGTCTGAAAAACCTTGTTCAAATGCCGGACTGGCCGCTGCGCATCGTCCTCGCTGGTGTCGAGCCGCTCCAGCAATTCCTTTCCATGAAGCAGTTGGCCAATCGGTCAACGATCATCCATTTCGACAAGATGGCCGGTTCCTCGGGCGAAGAGATCATTGCCGAGGTTATTCGGACAATCGTGTTCGACCACGCCGAGTTGACGACAAAGCTCCTCGATGAGAGCGATCTTCGCGAGGATGGTGAGGGTGAGGCGAATGACTTTGTCAAACGCCTGATCCATGGGGGAGACCAGGACTTTGGAACGATTGTGCAGATGATCCGTGGTGCCGTCGAGGAGGCAATAAGCGCTAACGGCAACGAAATTGCTAACGATCACTTTGCGAAATGGTTCGAAAACAACACCGGCTGCGAGGATGACAAAAACGTTTTCCTCGTAAAGAACTGGAAAGACGTCGAGCCGTACGAGCCAGCCCATCGTGAAGTGGACGCACGTGTGAAGAGGTTCTTGAAGTTCCGCAAGCGGTAGGACATGTGCTGTGAGTAGCCTCTTGTTGAAAGTTCCCCTTCACCCTCACGAGACATTGGCAAGCTATTGCTCCCGGATCGCGGCTATGAACGGAATGGAGAGCGCGACTGAGTTCGCCTCTCATTTTGGGTTTAACTTTGGTCGATTGGTCGACGGTTATCAGGCAGATATTGGGGTGTTTTCTCGGCTGGTCGGAAGCCCCCAGGGCAATCTGGAAACCGGGGTGGTGATCCAGACCAAAGGTTTTGTGAAAACCTCCGGCGGGACTTTTTCGCGGGAATTTCTCGATACGGATCGGTGCCGTTTCTGCCCCACCTGCGTTGCAACCGATGTAGGGCCGACATACCGACTGCATCGCGCCTATGGCCGGGTTGAGTGGATGTTGAAGTTCATCCATACCTGCCCCGATCACGGGATTGGTCTGAGCAAAGTTTCCGGCCATCGGCTCAAGGCAGCCGACTTTTCCGCACAGTTACGGACTCGGCTAGACGATCTTGAGCGCCTTGCCAGAAAGCAATCGTCTCGAAGACCGATGCGGCTCCAGAACTACGTCATTAACCGATTACGAGGGGGCGAGCCCGAAGGAATCTGGTTGGACGAATTTCCTTTGCAGGCGGCGGCGCATTTCACGCAATTGCTTGGAGCCATGTCTCGTGACGGTCGCGAACCGGACCTTGAGGAATTTGAGGACAAGGATTGGATCGAGGTCGCCGAGATCGGATTCGACATAGTGTCTCGCGGTCGTCAGGCGGTCGAAACGACACTTGAGCCGTTTTTCGATTTTAAAACCGTTCGCCGGAAAGTCTCGCTGTCCATGCTTTTAGGTCGGCTTCCCGTCGAGCTTCTTCAGCGGTTGGAGCAACCGGGATATCGGGACCTTATCAAGGTTTTGGAAAACGCAGCTCGATGGCGATATCCGACGCTGATCTCGGAACTTCCGAACTGATTACATTATAGGAAATGTCATGAGCCGGGTCTGCGACCCGGCTTTTTTTGTGCCTGAAATTCTGGGCCAAGCTACGTTCCGGTTCGGGCCACGGGCGTTCTGTTTTTGGCTGGAAACAAGGAGTTTTCAGTGCTCGTTGGGCCATAACTCCTTCCGTTTTTACAATAAAAGTGCGAACGGCTCTGGCAGTAGCCTGCGGCGCATTCGATGCTGCGCGAAAAACGGCACCGTGGTGAGACGATACCGCCGTTAGCAGCGAGATAGTTAGGCTGCAGATGCCGATGCTGTGGTCGCGCGTTGAACCGCCACTTGAAGCTGTTCTTGGGTGAACGGCTTTGTCATGCGGCACAGTTTCGCGAGTCCATGATCGTTCGGCAGCTCGGCATAACCGGACGCAAGGATCACCGGCAGGCCGGGAAACGAAGAAAGGATGAGACGCGCCAATTCCGCACCGGTCATGCCAGGCATGGCGTGGTCGGTTATGACGAGATCGAACCTCTTGTCCGAAGCGAGCATTTCGAGCGCGATCGCCGCTGACCCCGCCTCAACAGTGGCATGTCCCAGATCCTCCAGCATCGCCGACGTACCCATGCTCACCAGCAAATCGTCGTCGACCACAAGCACTCGTAGAGTAGATGACGGACTGGCGGCAGATTCCTGCCGGTCGGATTCTGCAGAAGATGCGGCTTCAACATTTTGGGCGACCGGCAGCCACAAGGAAACCGTTGTCCCCTCTCCCTTGATGCTCCGGAGGTCGAGAACGCCTCCGGATTGCGCAGCAAGACCGTGGACCATAGACAGTCCGAGTCCCGTTCCCTTTCCAAGGCCCTTCGTAGTGAAAAATGGTTCGGCCGCGCGAACCGCGGTGGTTTCGTCCATGCCTTCGCCGTTGTCCGATACCGAGATACGCACATAACGACCGGCAGTCAGACCGGCCGGACGCAGATCTTCGTTCTCCTCAGCCGACACCACGACCGTCCCGCCTCCCGCCATCGCATCGCGCGCATTTACGAAAAGATTGAGGAGCGCGAGTTCGAGCTGATTGCCATCAACGACCAACCGGGGGAGACCTGTCGGAATTTCTTTTCTGATGTCTATGCTGGGACCCAGCGCTTTAGTCAGAAGGTCTTCGATGTTCTCGAAGAGCTGACTGAAATCGATCGCTTGCGGCTTTAGCTCCTGGCGACGAGCAAATGCTAGCAGACGCTGCGTCAACGCGGCTCCACGTTCGGCGGCTTGCAACGCGTTGCCGATAAGGCGCTCGCTCTTTTCGTCAGGGGCCAGCCGCTTCCTCAGCAGGTTCAGGCTTCCGAGCACCACCATGAGTAGGTTGTTGAAGTCGTGGGCTACACCACCGGTCAGCCGACCTATGGTATCAAGCTTTTGCGCCTCGAAAAGCTGTGCAAGCGCCTCTTCCCGCTCGCGTGTTCTTTGTTCGATCCGCTGCTCCAGCTCTTCGTTTAGCTGGCGCAGTTGTGTCGAGGATGCCTCGAGTTCTGCCGTCCGTTGGTGGACCCTTGCCTCCAGATCGGCGTTCAGGAGTTCCAGTTCATGGGTCTTTCGATAAAGATCGATGAAAACGCGGACCTTTGCACGCAATACCTCCGGGACGATCGGCACGGAGACGTAATCCACCGCGCCAGCTTCATATCCCCGCAGGCGATCCGGCTCAGCCATCATCACCGCCGAGACGAATATGATCGCGGTGTTTTGGTAGCGGGGATGTTCCCTGATCATGCTGACCAGCTCGAAGCCGTCCTGCTCTGGCATGCAGACGTCGACCAGGATCACTGCGATTTCGTTGCGAAGCAGATGCTCCAAGGCCTCCCGCGCGGATTGGGCCTTGATGAGGTTTTCCCCCAGATCCTGGAGAACAACCTCATAACTCAGTAACTTTGCCGGCTGGTCATCGACGAGGAGAATGTTGACAGGGTTCATGGCCGGATCCTCAGCGGTGAAGCCACATGCGCAGAGCAGACAGGAGTTGCTCGGTATTGACGGGTTTGGCCAGATAGTCCGACGCGCCCGCCTCAAGGCACTTCTCGCGGTCACCTTTCATCGCCTTCGCCGTCAGTGCCAGGATCGGCAGACGTCGAAATCTCGGATCGGAGCGGATGACTTGCATCGTCTCGAAACCGTCCATTCCAGGCATCATGATGTCCATCAAAACGATGGCGAGCTGGGGTTCCTTGTTGATGACGGCGATCGCCTCGTTACCGGTCGTGGCTGTCAGGACCTTCATACCACGGCGTTCAAGCACGCTGCTGAGTGCGAAGATGTTGCGGGCGTCGTCATCGACCAGCAACACCGTCTCGCCCACAAGGTTCTCGTCGGAACTGTGAAGTTCCTCCAGCATTGCCTGCTTGGCAGAAGGCATGTTCGCCACGACGCGATGCAGAAACAGCGCCGTCTCATCCAGCAGTCGTTCCGGCGATTCCACACCTTTCACCACCACGCTCTGCGCCATGGTGTGGAGTTGCGCATCCTCTTCGGGAGAGAGTTCGCGCCCGGTGAACACGACGACTGGCACCTCGCCGATCGCTTCGTCGTCGCGCATCCGTTCCAGCACCTCAAATCCCGACATATCAGGCAAAGACAGATCGAGTACCACGCAGTCAGCGGGGTCCTGCTTGAGTGCGGCCAGAGCCTCGGAGCCGGTACCCACGCTGGCAATATCGATATCGTCATGACCAAGAAGTGCCGCGACGCTGATACGCTCCGCCTCATTGTCCTCAACTAGGAGAAGGCGCTTTCGCCTCGCCTGCGAATAGGACTTCAGACGGGAAAGCGCTTTACCGAGGCCTTCCGGCGTCGTGGGTTTGCTCATGAACGCGAACGCACCGCGGGTAAGCCCGTGTTGCCGGTCCTCGTCTAGGCTGATGATCTGAACCGGAATGTGCCGGGTCTGCGCATTCTGTTTGAGCTGACTGAGCACCGTCCAGCCCAGCATATCAGGCAGGAAGATATCGAGCGAGATCGCCGCCGGTTGGTATTTTTGCGCCAGGTTCAACGCATCGCTGCCGCGCATCGCCGCCAAAACCTTGAAACCGTTGTCTCGGGCAAGGTCGAGCAGCACCCGGGCATAGTGCGCATCATCCTCGACGACGAGCAGCACAGCGTCCCCCGGCAAGATATTCCCGCGGTCGTCTTCGATCTGTTCGACTGGCTTGTCGGCTCGCCTGCTCGCTGCGGCTTCGGCGAGTTGGACAACATTGCTGTGAACAGACATGGGTTTTGGGGCGGCGGCGCCCGCTCCCACGTAGGTCAGCGGCAGATATAGGATGAACGTGCTGCCGACGCCCGGGCTGCTGCGGAGTTGAATCTCGCCACCAAGCAGGTTCGCAAGCTCTCGGCTGATGGCGAGACCAAGCCCTGTGCCGCCATATTTGCGGCTCGTCGATGCATCCGCCTGCTGGAATGCCTCGAAGATGATCCGCTGCTTTTCAGGCGGGATGCCGATGCCGGTATCGGCAACCTCGAAGGCGATGACCGACGGGGCATGCTTAAGGGAGGGATGATCGGGAGACCAGCCTCCGGCCACTGTCGCGATCCTGAGGGTGACACCGCCTTGAGCGGTAAACTTGAAGGCATTCGAGAGCAGATTCTTGAGGATCTGCTGAAGCCGCTTGGAATCGGTGATGATGCTCTTTTCGACGTCCGAGCCGACCTCCAGCGCGAAGGAGAGCCCGCGGTTTTCGGCTTCATGCCGGAACGGCCGCGCCATTACCTCGAGCAAATTGGTGATGAATATTTCCTCGACATCGACCGAAACTGTTCCCGATTCAATCTTGGACAGGTCGAGGATGTCGCTGATCAGGTTCAGCAGATCGGTGCCGGCGCCGTGGATGGTTTTTGCGAATTCCACCTGCTTTGGCGAGAGGTTTCCTTCGGGGTTTTCCCCGAGCTGCTGGCCGAGGATGAGGATGGAATTGAGCGGCGTACGCAGTTCATGCGACATGTTGGCCAGAAATTCTGACTTGTATTTCGAGGTTAGCGCCAGCTCGGCAGCCTTTTCCTCGAGCGCCGTGCGGGCCTGCTCGATTTCCTGGTTCTTGGCCTCGACCTCGACATTGCGCTCCTCGAGCTGCTGTGCCTTCTGCTCAAGCTGCTCGTTCGTCTGCTGGAGCTCGCGCTGCTGGGTCTGGAGCTCGGCTGCGAGCTTCTGGGACTGCTTGAGCAGTCCCTCGGTCTGCATGGTTGCCTCGATGGAGTTGAGGACGATCCCGATCGAGGTCGTCAGCTGGTCGAGGAACGACAGCTGGAGATCGGTGAACGTGCCTGCCGAAGCCAGTTCGATCACCGCCTGGACCTGCCCCTCGAAATGGACTGGCAGGACGATTGCGCTCCTTGGAAGGGTCGAAAACACCCCCGAGCTTATCGGTACGACGTTGGCTGGGAGATCTGTAATCAGTATCCTTCGAGCGTCGCTTGCGCACTGGCCGACGAGCCCCTGGCCAAACTCAAGGCGCATGGGATGTGCTGCCTCGATACCCTGTGCGTAGACCGACAACAGCGAAAGGGTCGGCTGATGTCCCTCGACGCCATCCACTTGATAGATGACGCCCTGGTGGGCACCAACGAGTGGGACGAGCTCCGACAACAGCATCTTGCCGACGAGCGTCAGGTCGCGCTGCCCCTGCAGCATGTTGGTAAACCGGGCCAAGTTCGTTTTCAGCCAGTCCTGTTCCGTGTTGCGCTCCGTCGTTAGGCGGAGGTTGTCGATCATCGTATTGATATTGTCCTTAAGCTCCGCCACTTCTCCGCGAGCTTCGACCTGGATAGATCGCGTCAGGTCGCCCTTGGTGACCGCGGTAGCTACCTCGGCGATCGCGCGAACCTGCGTGGTAAGGTTTGCGGCGAGAAGGTTGACGTTGCCGGTCAAATCCTTCCAGGTGCCAGCCGTGCCCGGCACATTGGCCTGGCCACCCAGCCGCCCTTCGACGCCCACTTCGCGCGCCACCGTCGTCACCTGGTCGGCGAAAGTCGCAAGCGTGTTGGTCATGTTGTTGATCGTCTCGGCAAGAGCGGCAACTTCGCCCTTCGAGGCAACCGTCAGGTTCTGCTTCAAATCGCCGTTGGCAACGGCGGTCACCACCTTGACGATGCCGCGCACCTGTTCGGTCAGGTTGGCAGCCATGACATTGACCGTGTCGGTCAAGTCCTTCCAGGTGCCGGCAACGCCCGGCACCTGTGCCTGGCCCCCGAGCTTACCTTCGGTGCCCACCTCACGCGCGACGCGTGTGACTTCGCCTGCAAAAGCGTTGAGCTGATCAACCATCGTATTGATGGTATTTTTCAGTTCGAGGATCTCTCCCTTCACATCGACCGTGATCTTGCGCGACAGGTCGCCACGCGCAACCGCCGTTGTGACTTCCGCGATATTACGGACTTGGGTCGTCAGGTTGGCTGCGAGCAGGTTGACGTTGTCCGTCAGGTCCTTCCAGGTGCCGGCAACCCCGGGAACGACCGCCTGACCGCCGAGACGGCCGTCGGTACCCACCTCGCGGGCGACACGGGTAACTTCGCCAGCGAAGGAACGCAGCTGGTCCACCATCGTGTTGAGCGTATCTTTCAACAGGAGAATCTCCCCGCGCACGTCGACAGTAATCTTGCGCGACAGGTCGCCGTTGGCAATGGCTGTAGCCACCTCGGCGATATTTCGCACCTGCGCCGTCAGATTGCCTGCCATCGAGTTCACGCTGTCGGTCAAGTCCTTCCAGGTGCCGGCGACGCCCGAAACCTGCGCCTGACCGCCGAGCTTGCCTTCGGTACCCACTTCGCGCGCGACACGGGTGACTTCGCCGGCGAAGGCGTTGAGCTGATCGACCATCGTGTTGATGGTGTTTTTCAGTTCGAGGATTTCCCCCTTCACGTCGACGGTGATCTTGCGTGACAGGTCACCGCGTGCAACTGCCGTGGTGACCTCAGCGATGTTGCGGACCTGCCCGGTAAGGTTGGATGCCATGGAATTGACGTTTTCGGTCAGGTCCTTCCAGGTGCCGGCGACACCCGGAACCTGGGCCTGACCGCCGAGCTTGCCTTCGGTTCCGACTTCGCGGGCCACGCGCGTCACTTCCGAGGCGAACCGGTTCAGCTGATCCACCATGGTGTTCAGGGTTTCCTTGAGCTCCAGGATTTCGCCCGATACCGTCACGGTAATCTTCTTCGACAGGTCGCCATTGGCGATCGCTGTCGAGACTTCCGCGATGTTGCGAACCTGCGCGGTCAGATTCCCGGCCATCGAGTTCACGCTGTCGGTCAGATCCTTCCAGGTGCCGGCGACGCCCAGAACGTTCGCCTGTCCGCCAAGCCGTCCCTCCGTACCGACCTCACGCGCGACGCGTGTGACCTCGCCGGCGAAACCGTTGAGCTGGTCGACCATCGTGTTGATGGTTTCCTTGAGCTCGAGAATTTCGCCCGACACCGTGACCGTGATCTTTTTCGACAGGTCGCCCTGCGCCACGGCGGTCGCGACTTCGGCAATGTTGCGGACCTGGGCGGTGAGGTTCGATGCCATGGAATTAACCGAGTCGGTCAGGTCCTTCCAGGTGCCTGCAACGCCTCGCACATTGGCCTGTCCGCCGAGCTGCCCCTCTGTTCCCACTTCTCGGGCGACGCGCGTCACTTCTGACGCGAAGGCATTCAACTGGTCGACCATCGTGTTGATAGTTTCCTTTAGCTCGAGAATTTCGCCTTTGACGTCGACCGTGATCTTTTTGGAGAGGTCGCCATTGGCGATTGCCGTCGAGACCTCCGCGATGTTGCGCACCTGAGCCGTCAGGTTGCCCGCCATCGAGTTGACATTTTCGGTCAGATCCTTCCAGGTACCGGCGACGCCTCGGACATTCGCTTGTCCTCCGAGCCGGCCTTCGGTTCCGACTTCGCGGGCGACGCGCGTTACTTCAGAAGCGAAGGCGTTCAACTGGTCGACCATCGTGTTGATGGTTTCCTTCAGTTCAAGGATTTCACCCGACACGGTGACCGTGATCTTCTTCGACAGGTCGCCGTTGGCGATCGCGGTCGAAACTTCGGCAATATTGCGTACTTGCGCGGTCAGGTTCGAGGCCATGGAGTTGACGTTGTCGGTCAGATCCTTCCAGGTGCCGGCGACGCCCGGCACCTGCGCCTGGCCGCCGAGTCGGCCTTCGGTGCCCACTTCACGGGCGACGCGCGTTACTTCGCCGGCAAAGCCATTCAGCTGGTCGACCATCGTGTTGATGGTTTCTTTCAATTCCAGAATTTCCCCCGACACATCCACGGTGATCTTGCGAGACAGGTCGCCGCGCGCCACGGCCGTGGTCACCTGGGCGATGTTACGTACCTGAGCCGTCAGGTTGCCGCACATGGCGTTGACCGAGTCGGTCAGGTCCTTCCATGTACCAGCCACGCCGGGCACCAATGCCTGGCCGCCGAGCTTACCCTCGGTCCCTACCTCGCGTGCCACGCGCGTCACCTCCGACGCGAAGGAGCGGAGCTGATCCACCATCGTGTTGATGGCTTCCTTGAGTTGCAGGATTTCGCCCCGCACATCGACCGTGATCTTCTTGGAAAGGTCGCCGTTTGCCACCGCGATCGTGACCTCGGCAATGTTTCGCACCTGGGCCGTCAGGTTGGAGGCCATCGAGTTGACGCTCTCCGTCAGGTCTTTCCAAACCCCCGTCACCTCGGGCACCTGCGCCTGACCACCTAGCTTCCCGTCCGTGCCAACCTCGCGCGCCACGCGCGTGACTTCCGAGGTGAAGACGCTGAGCTGCTTGATCATCGTATTGACGATATCGGCAGAGCGCAGGAACTCTCCCTTCAGCGGCCGACCGTCGACATCGAGAGGAACCGTCTGGAGGAGATCGCCTTTGGCCACGGCCGTGATGGTTCGGGTGACAGCCGTCGTCGGCCACAGGAGATCATCGATAAGCTGGTTGATGGAACCTTCCATTTCCGACCAGGAGCCGTCCGAAAGCCCGAAGCGGACCCGCGTACTGGTCCGCCCTTCCCGGCCGACGACCTGCCCCACCTGCTCGAGCTGCTGTGCCATGCGCTGGTTGGCTGCAATAATGTCGTTGAGCGCATCGGCGACTTTTCCTGTCAAGCCGGTGAGATCGGACCGCATCCTCACTGAAAAATCGCCGCGCCGCACCGCTAGAAGAACATCCAGAAGTGCACTGGTTTCGTCTGCCGCGATCGCGTCTACATCCGTATCGCCAGGTTGCTCGGAGCCAACAAGATCACGCTGCACGTCACCGCTTCGATTTGGCATGAAGCCCCCCATCAAAAATAATGAATAGAATTAGGGCTCTCTCGGCAAATTGCCATGGCCACTGCTCGAAGCAATTGATGCCATATTCGGCAGTGACGCAATCGTCGAGGCGGCACATGCTGCCAAAGATATCGGGCTCGGCACGAGTTTTATTCGATGCACTTGGTGGGCATCCGGATCAGAACCCTGCTTCTTTCCGATTCCCTGCCGAAAGCACCGTCAAAGCGTCCTCACCGATACGGTAAGGACGCGGAGGCAGCTGTTGCAGGTTGCTGCGGTCAACGAAATCCGGTCGGACGCTATTCCTTCACCGCGCCCGTCATCGAGGAGACGTAGTAGTCCACGAAGAACGAGTAGAGGATTACCACCGGGAGCGAGCCGAACAATGCGCCCGCCATCAATGATCCCCATTCGAAGACGTCGCCGCGTACCAGCTCGGTCAGCACGCCGACCGGGATAGTCTTGTTTTCCGAAGACTGAATGAAAGTAAGCGCATAGATGAACTCGTTCCAGGATAGCGTGAAGGCGAAGATCCCAGCCGAGATCAACCCCGGCACTGCGAGCGGGAGGATGATCTTGGTGAGAATCTGCCACCTGTTGGCCCCGTCCACCAGCGCGCTTTCTTCCAGCTCGAACGGGATCGAGCGGAAATAACCCATCAGCAACCAGGTGCAGAAGGGAATGAGGAAGGTCGGATATGTGAAGATCAGCGCAAGCCGCGAGTCGTAGATCCCGAGCTTGAAGACAATGAAGGCAAGCGGGATAAAGAGGATCGACGGAGGGACGAGATAAGCGAGGAAAATCACCAGACCGACGGAACGCGAGCCCGTGAAGCGCACGCGCTCGATTGCATAGGCGCCGAATACGGATGCGAGCAGCGAGAGAAAGGTGGAGCAGACTGCTACCAGCATCGTGTTCCATAGCCAGCCTGGATAGGATGTCTCGAGGAACAGGTATTTGATGTGCGCTAGTGTCGGCCCAACCACCCAGAACGGGCTGTAGTTGCTGTAATCGGTCAGTTGTTCGTTGGGTTTCACCGCAGTGACTGCCATCCAGTAGAACGGAAAGAGCAGAACGAAGACGAAGACGGCCATTGGCAGGTAGAGCGTCACGATCCGCCGCGGCAAGCGGTTCAGATAGCTCATGCCCTCGGCATTGTCGGTAACGACCTGATCGGCTGTGCTTGAATTTGTCGACATCGTCACTCTCCCTAGTCCTGGCCGCCCTGCTGCCATTTGCGGCGTTGCAGGCCAAAGAAACTGAACATGATCGCGCCGAGCAGGAAGGGCACCATGGCGACCGCGATTGCCGCACCCTCGCCGAGCTGCCCGCCGGGAATGCCGCGCTGGAACGACAGTGTCGCCATCAGATGCGTGGCATTAACAGGCCCCCCCTTGGTCAGCACGTAGATGAGCTGGAAATCCGTGAAGGTGAAAAGCACCGAGAAGGTCATCACGACGGCGATGATCGGCGTCAGCATCGGCAGCGTCACATAGCGGAAACGCTGCCAGCTCGTAGCGCCGTCGAGCGAGGCGGCCTCCTGCAGCGACGCCGGAATGGTCTGCAGGCCCGCCAGCAGCGAAATAGCCACGAAGGGAATGCCGCGCCAGACATTGGCGATGATGACGGATATGCGCGCGTTGACGGGATCGCCGAGGAAGTTGATCGGCTCGTTGATCAGGCCGAGCTCGATCAGCGACCAGGAAACGATCGAAAACTGGGAATCGTAGATCCACCAGAACGCGAGCGCCGACAGCACTGTCGGTACCACCCAGGGAAGCAGGACGATTGCCCGGAAGAAGGACTTGAACGGCAGGTGCTGGTTCAACAGAAGCGCCAGCCAGAGACCGAGCGCAAATTTCAGCACCGAGGCGACGAAGGTGTAGAGAATGGTGTTGAAGACCGACAGCCAGAAGACGGAATCGTCCATCAGGAACTGGTAGTTCTCCAGCCCGATGAAGATGCCGTCGCGGCCGATCCTCGTATCGGTAAAGCCGAGCCAGACGCCGAGCCCAAGCGGATAGGTGAGAAAGCAGACGAGGAACACTGCCGCCGGCAGCATGAACAGGAAGCCGAGCACATTGTTATTCTGCAGGAGCGAGGAGATCGGCCTGCGATCACCTCCCGAATTCACGGTCGACATTGCTTATCTCCAGATTGCGTTTGAACTCCCTGAGGACTTTGCGGCATGCCGAGGACCGACATGCCGCATGCTTTGGAGCGCAGATCAGACGCGATAGTAGCGGTTCGCCCGACGCTCAGCTTCTTTCATTGCATCTTCCGCCGACATCTGGCCGGTGACTGCAGCCGCATACATGTCGACCAGAACGTAGTCGGCCATGGTCGCTGCGGAGGCGTAACCGAGCGGGCCGGCGTAGCCGTTCGGACGCAGCGTTTCAGAGGCACGTGCATAGGGCGCGTGGATCGGATCGGCGGTCCAGATCGGGTTCTTTGCGAAAGCCTTGAGCGGCTGGCAGCAATAGGCGCTGGAGCCCTGGATCCAGGCGTTCATCTGGTCGGCTTCCATCATGAACTTGATGTAGGCCTTCGCCGCCTCCGGATATTTGGTATGCTTGAAGAGCAGCAGTGAACTCGTCTGATGCAGCTCGACGCTCTTGCCCACCGGGCCGATCGGAAAATTCGTCGAACGGATGTCCTTGACGATCTCGGCGAGCTTCGGATCGTTCTTTGCAGCGTAGTACACGGAGACGCCGTTGGCGATGAGCGATACCTGGCCTGCGAGAAAGGCCCGGTTGTTATTGATGTCCTGCCAGCTTTCGGTGCCCGGAATGAATGTCGCATAGAGCTGCTTGGCGTAGTTGATCGAAGCAAGCGTTTCGGGGCTGTTGATTGTCACCTTGCCGCTTTCGTCGACCATTTTGCCACCATGGCTCCACAGCAGCCAATGGGCGTAGTTGTTGCCGTCACCGACGGCCTTGCCGTGAGGGAAGCCTGCGGGCGTGCCTTTCGCCTTCATCGCCTTGCAAAGCTCGAGGAGGCCTGCGGTATCCTTGGGAAATTCGCTGAAACCGGCGGCCTTCACATGGCTGTCGCGATAGACCACGGCATTGCCGATCGCCGCAAGCGGCATGGCGATGAATGTGTCGCCGCGCGAAGCATAGCCCTTCACGCCATCGTACCAGCCGCCATACTTGTTGCCCAGATAGTTGGCGAGTTCGGTCAGGTCGACAAGTTTGTCGGGATACTGGTGGGCATCATCGAACCAGCACATAACGAGGTCAGGCCCCGAACCGACGTTGGCCGCGACGGCTGATTTTGGGCGAATATCTTCCCAGCTTTCCTTGTCGATACGCACCTGGACGCCGGTTGCATCCGTGAATTTCTTGGTATTGGCAAGCCAGGCCTCCTCGTCGCCTTTGACAAAGGGCGTCCAACGCAGCAGACGAAGGCTTGCCCCGCTTTCCGGCTTGTAGGCCGGCTCGGCCTGCGCAAAGGACGGGCGGATGCCAAAGCCGGCGGCGCCGGCGACGGTAGCCGAGGCAGCAAGAAAGTCACGTCTCTTGATCGTCATGATATTCCTCCTCTTCAAAAACGCGGGAGCGAACTCTCCGGCATTCACCTCCCGCTTGGTGAACGGCGGTTCCTTGCATCCCGTGAGCGGGATGCTTGCCGACCTGTGATCGACGGGAGAGCTCCTCCACCCCCGCGCCGCCGCAGGACAGGCGTCAGTCGGTCAACCTCCGGCCGGTTTCGGCATCGAAGAGATGAACATGCGAGGCGTCGATCGCGACGCGCAGGGTTTCGCCCGGCCGCGCGCTGACGCGTTCGCGGAAGACGCAGCTGACATCGCTGCCGCCAAGCTTGAGGGTGAGATGGGTCTCGTAGCCGGTCGGCTCGATCACCACGATCTCGCCGGGCAGGCCATTTGCGTCGAGAGAGATATATTCCGGGCGGAGCCCGTAGACGAGGTCGCGGCCCATGGCGCCGGCCGGCGGATTGGAGACCGGGAGCGCCGTGCCATCCGATGCCCTGAAGCTTGTCGGATTTTCGGGATCGAGCCTGCCCCTGATCATGTTCATCGCCGGCGAGCCGATGAAGCCGCCGACGAAGAGATTGGCGGGCCTGTCATAAAGCTCAAGTGGCGTGCCGACCTGCTCCACAACGCCGTCATGCATGACGACGATCTTGTCGGCCATGGTCATGGCCTCGATCTGGTCATGGGTGACGTAGACCGTGGTCGTCTTCAGCCTCTGGTGCAGTTCCTTGATCTCCGCGCGCATCGCAACACGCAGCTTCGCATCAAGGTTGGATAGCGGTTCGTCGAACAGGAAGACCTCCGGATCACGCACGATGGCCCGCCCCATGGCAACACGCTGGCGCTGGCCTCCCGAAAGCTGGCGCGGATAACGGTCGAGCAGTTTGTCGAGGCCGAGGATGCCCGCGGCATATTTCACCCGCTTCTCGGCTTCTGTCTTGGGCGCCTTGTTGAGCATTAGCGAGAAGCCCATGTTCTGCTGCACCGTCATATGCGGATAGAGCGCATAGTTCTGAAACACCATGGCGATGTCCCGGTCCTTGGGCGGTAGCGTGTTGACGACCCGCCCGCCGATCTTGATCTCTCCGCCGGAAATGTTCTCAAGCCCGGCCAGCATCCTCAGGAGAGTGGATTTGCCACAGCCCGACGGGCCGACCAGGATCACGAATTCCCCATCGGCGATATCGATGTTCACGCCCTTGATGACCGGAAACTGACCGAACGATTTCCGAACGTCCGCGAATTGAACGCCTGCCATACTCCCTCCTCCCAGATTTCGAGCACTACATGCTATGTATTTGTATCAATTTACATCTTACCGGCACCATAGGCTGGCTACCCGCGCCCCACAAAGGGCATTTGAGTCGCCATTACCGTCATCGTCAGCACGTTGGCGCTGAGTGGAAGGCTCGCCATATAGACGACTGCGTCGGCTATGTGACTGGCATCGATTGTCGCCTCAGCGGCCAGGGAGCCGTTTGCCTGCATCACACCGGCGGCCATCTTTTTCGTCATGTCGGTGGAAGCATTGCCGATATCGATCTGGCCGCAGGCAATGTCGAAGTCGCGCCCATCAAGTGCCGTCGATTTCGTCAGTCCCGTGATCGCATGCTTGGTCGCCGTATAGGGCGCCGTGTTCGGCCGCGGGGTCGTGGCCGAAACCGAGCCGTTGTTGATGATGCGGCCACCGCGTGGGTTCTGGCTCTTCATCAGCCGGAATGCCTGTTGCGTGCAGAGGAATGCGCCGGTGAGATTGGCCGCGACGATCGTGTTCCAATGCTCGAAGGAAAGCTCTTCCATGGGCACGTTCGGGACGTTGATGCCGGCATTGTTGACGAGCAGGTCGAGCCGGCCGTGTTTTTCCGAGACCGCGTCGAACAGCGCCCTAACCGCCGCCGGCTCGCCGACATCGGCGGGCACGGCAAGAAACTCGGCGCCGGTCTCCTTGCCGAGCTCACCGGCGGCCTTCTGCAGCACGTCGGCTCGCCGTCCGGATATCACGACCTTGTAGCCGGCCGCACCCAGCGCCTTGGCGATAGCGCGCCCGACACCCGTACCGCCGCCAGTCACCAGCGCGATCTTTGAAGACGCAACGCTCATGCTATCCTCCCACCGAGTTCGTCCTCGATATGCACCTGAAGGATCTGATCGAAATCCGTCTCCGCCTTGAAGCCGAGCGCTGAGGCCCGGCTCGCATCGAACTGCGTCGGCCAGCCGGCGACGATGCGTTCTATCACGGGGTCTGGCTCGCGCTTGATCAGAGCGACGGTCTTATCGCCCGCAATCCGGCGCAGCGCCTCGATCTCCTCGGAAACGAGCGCGGAAAGCCCAGGCATGGTCAGGTTACGCCGCGGCCCGACCTTCGCCGTATCGAGTGTCGCGGCATGCACGAAGAAGCCGACGGCTGAGCGCGGGCTCGCAAACCAATGCCGCACGTTATCATTGACCGGCAGCACGGCTTCCTTGCCGACCAAAGGCTCGCGCAGAATATTAGAGAAGAAGCCGGACGCCGCCTTGTTCGGTGCGCCCGGGCGCACGCAGATCGTCGGCAGTCGAATACCGATACCGTCGAAAATACCGCGGCGGGAATAATCTGCGAGCAACAGTTCGGCAATCGCTTTTTGGGTGCCGTAGCTGGTCAGCGGCGTGGAGAAGAATTCGTCCGGAATGACGTTCGGGAAGGGTGTGCCGAATACCGCGATGGAGGATGCGAAGATCACCCGCGGCACGTAAGCAGACCTGAGGCCTTGCTGGCGGATCGCATCGAACAACGCCCGGGTGCCATCAAGGTTGACCGCATAGCCCTTGTCGAAATCGGTCTCCGCCTCGCCGGAGACGATCGCGGCGAGATGAAGGATCATATCCGGGCGGGTCTCGATCAGCTTTTCTGCGACGCCGGTCCGACCAAGATCGGTCGTCTGGGTTGTTGTGACAGACTGAAGCGCCTCCGGTATAGGGGGCTGAAAGGCATCGACCAGCGTCAGGCGGCTGATCGCGCTGCCAAGCACCTGCGGCTCGCGCGCAATTTTTTCGACCAGCTTGCGGCCGATCATGCCCGCTGCACCCAAAATCATCACATGCATGTCGGCTATTCCTCCCAGTGCCGTCAGTCTTCCTTCGTCGAGATCGTCTCGATGCCGCATCGAAATCCGGCCCGTTTCCCATTCGAATTCCGTGCAGTCGTCATGCCAGGCATGACGTCGTCGTCTCCTTCACCGGTAGTCCTTCAACCATTGGAGACCCGCGTCTGTTGAGGTAGCCGGCCGGTACTCGGCCCCTACGGGGCGGTCGTAGCCTAGCTCTTCCAGCAGACGGAAAATGTAGCGGTAATCAATCTCCCCATGATCCGGCTCCCGCCGGTCAGGCACCGATGCGATCTGAATATGCCCGATGGAATTCAGATACTTTTGCAACCTGCGGGTCAAGTCACCTTGCGTGATCTGCAGGTGGTAGCAGTCGAACATCAGTTTGATATTCGGCGCGCCGACCGCGGCGATGATTTCCAGCGCCTGTTCGGACGTCTGCAGAAAATAGCCGGGCGCATCATGATGATTGAGCGGCTCGATCAGAATGGTAATTCCGGCTTTGGCCGCGAGCTCGCACGCGTGCCTGAGGTTGGCGACGAAGGCCGCCCGCGCCGTTTCGCCCGAAGCCTTGCCAGCCATGACATGCACGTTGAGCGTTCCAGTGGCGGCGGCATAGTCGATCGCCTGCTCGCTCGCCTGGCGGGCCTCATCCTCGCGTCCCGGCACGGCCGCAAGTCCGTTGTCGCCCGCTTCGGCATTGCCCCGGATGGTATTGAGGCCAAGCATGGTCAACTTGGTTTCCTGAAGCGCCTCGCATACCGCTGTAGCCGAAACATCGTAAGGGTAGTGGCACTCAACCGCATCGAAACCCGCCGCTTTGGCAGCCCGGATTGCATCGGGGAGCGAAAGCTCCTGCCATAGGAAACCGAGATTGGCGGAGAACCGTAACATGCTCAATCCCACTCCACGTCATAGGTTCGGACGAGATCGGCAATCTGCGCCTGGCTGAGCAGAGAGGGATTGGCGCCGCGCGTCAGCATGGCGAGCTTCGCCGTCTCCTCAAGCTCCTCGATTGCATAGATCGCTGCCTCGAGATCCTTGGCAGATACGACCGGACCATGGGCGGCGAGCATGACCGCGCTTCGCCTGCCGGCAAGGCCGCGGATCGCATCGCCCATCGCAGGATCCCCGGGCATGAAATAGGGGAGCAGCTTCACCTTGCCGAGCTTCATGATCGAATAGGCGGTGAGCGGCGGCAGCATGTTGTCGGGATCGATATCCGAAAGCAGCGACAGCGCCACCGAATGAGAGGAATGCAGATGCACCACGGCACCGGTCTTGTCTGGCCGGGTTTCGTAGAAGGCCGCATGCAGCGGCATCTCCTTGGTGGGCTTGTCGCCTCCGATCAATCGCCCGTCCGGATCGAAGGAGGAAAGCCTTGCCGGGTCGAGCCGGCCGAAAGAGCTGCCGGTCGGCGTCACCAGCAACCGCCCGTCGGAAAGCCGCGCAGAGATATTGCCGGACGAACCGGCCGTCAGACCGCGGTCGTAGAGCGACTTTGCCATCAGGCAGATATCTTCCCGCAGTCGCGCTTCCTCGCTCATGCGGCCTCCAGCAGTTTGAATGCATCCTCAAAGAACGCTTCCCCACCGAAATTGCCGGATTTCAGCGCCAGGGCGACCCGCTCGCCTTCCAGCTCCGCGAAGGTCCAGGGCACGCCGGGCGCAATTTCCGGGCCGATCTCCAACCGTTTGATGCCGAGCGCCTGGATGACTGCCCCGGATGTCTCGCCGCCAGCGACCACGAAACGACGCACGCCAGACTGGAAAGCCTGCCGTGCCAGATCCGCGAGAACCTGTTCCACCAGTTGGCTCGCCTTTTCGAAGCCAAGCTTCTCCTGCGCCTTGCGCACTTCTTCCGGCTCGGCGGTGGCGAAGATCAGTTTCGGTTCTTCGGCTGAACGCCGTTGCAGCCAAGCTTCCGTAGGGCCAACCCCCTCCCCTGCCAGCGCAACCGGATCGAGCCGCAGGCTGGCGCTCTTGCCCGCGTAATAAGCGACTTGCTTGCGGGTCATGGCCGAACAGCTGCCCGAGAGCACCAGCTGGCCCCCTTTCGGCAAGCTATCCGAGCTCCTCGCAGCAGACGGTTCGACGACACCCTGCTCAAGATAAAGGCGCGGCAATTTTCCCGCAATGGCACTGCCGCCGGTGAGAAGCGGCAGGTTGGCGGTCGCAGCGGCAATCGTTTCGAGATCCTGATCCGACACCGCATCGGTGATGACATGCATGACACCTTCGGCGGCAAGAGTCTCCAGCCTTGCTTGTAACGCCTCAGTGCCCTCCGCCACCACAAGGCGATTGGCAAGGCCAACCTTTTTATGGACTTGCGGCGCGAGCAGTCGGACAAGGCTCGAATCCCGCATTGGCGTCAGCGGGTGATCCCTCATCGGGCTTTCGGACAGAAGCTGTTCGCCGACGAAGAGATGGCCCATGAAAACGCTGCGGCCGTTCTCCGGAAAGGCCGGGCAATAGATCGTCTGTGTAGCGCCAAGCTCTGCCATCAGCATTTCGGCCACCGGGCCGATATTGCCTTCCGCCGTGCTGTCGAAGGTCGAGCAGTATTTCCAGAAGAAGCGCGTCGCGCCGGCCTTTTTCAGCCAGGCGTAAGCCTGTCGTGTTTGCGCGATCGCGTCGTCGACCGGTACTGTGCGGGATTTCAGGGCGACGACTTCGAACGCGGCAGCATCTGCCACCCCTTCGGTTTCGGCAGGCACACCGATCCGCAATGAGACCGGCAGGCCGCTACGCGCGAGCAGCGCCGCGAGATCGGTTGCGCCGGTAAAATCGTCCGCGATGCAACCGAGCACCGTTGCCATCAGCCCTGTCCCTCCACGCCCGGCAGGATGGCGCCGCTCTTGCGCGCTAGGATTTTTACGACTGCCGCATCGTCCTCCAGGCCGAAGCCGGCGTCTGATGCTTCGACGAAGAGATTCAGCGCGGTTGCGGCGAGAGGCGTTATCGCCCCGGTCCTCTTCGCCTCTGAGGTGACGATGCCAAGATCTTTGACGAAGATATTGACCGCCGAACGCGGCGTGTAATCGCCTGAAACAATATGCTCGCCACGGTTTTCGAACATCCAGGATGAGCCGGCGGACACCCGCAGCACGTCGTAAAGCGTCTTCAGATCGATGCCGCTTTTTGCGGCGAGCGTCATCGCCTCGGCAGTCGCGGCGATGTGTATGCCAGCCAGAAGCTGGTTGATCATCTTGACCTGGGAGCCGGGACCGGGCCGATCCCCCAGTCGGAATATCTTCGCCGAGACCGCATCCAGTGCTGCTTCCGCCCGTGCATAAGCCTCATCCGACCCGGACGACATCACCGTCATCTCGCCCGAAAGCGCCTTTAGGTGACCGCCGGATACCGGTGCGTCGACAACAAGCATACCGGCGGCCTCCAGCCTTTCGGCGATCGAGATGGTGGCGCTCGGAGCCATGGTGGTGCAGAGCAGGAAGACGGTGCCAAGGGTTGCCGTTTCCAGTGCTCCTTGCGGGCCGAACAGCACGTCCTCCGCTTGACTGCTGTTGACGACGAATACGAAAATCACGTTGGCTGCTTTGGCCGCATCGGCGGGCGTGGTGCAGGATTCCCCACCCGCATCCGCAAAACGTTGCAACACATCCGGACGCACATCGCATCCGTGGACCGCAAAACCCGCTTTGAGAAGCGAATGGGCCGCGCCCCAACCCATGGAGCCCAAGCCGATGACCGCTGCCGTTTTTTCGCCCTGCATGGCTCCTCCTAAGACGCCAAGCCACATCCCGATATCTATGTTAGCGATACCGGTATCGGTAACATGAGCCATTTTTATGCCCTATGTCAACTGCGGATGGCTTTACTTCGTCGCCATACGAAATATGACTGTGTTGGGCGCGAGCTTAAATGGCTATTCGATCGGGATTCTCTGGGATGCGCAAATCCACTCTAGAAGAGGTCGCCGCCGCGGCGGGTGTGAGCAAGATGACCGCGTCGCGTGCACTTCGCGGCGTGGCCGATGTATCCAAGGAGACCCGCG
This sequence comes from Neorhizobium alkalisoli, assembly GCF_002968635.1. GTDB lineage: Bacteria > Pseudomonadota > Alphaproteobacteria > Rhizobiales > Rhizobiaceae > Neorhizobium > Neorhizobium alkalisoli. The sequence goes on from NZ_PVBN01000003.1 coordinate 326,808, forward strand.
AAAAGGTGCTGCTGGCGGCAGAGCGCCTGTCCTATGTCGGCAACCGGCTTGCGCTTTCACTGTCATCGCAGCGAACAAACCTCGTCGCGGTGGTGGTGCCCAGCATGTCGAACATCGTCTTTCCCGAGGTGCTGGCAGGTATCTCTGCGGGGCTCGAGGGATCAGGCATGCAGGCAGTTTTCGGCATATCCGACTATGACACGGCAAAAGAGCATACCATCATCCGGGACATGCTCTCATGGCAGCCTTCAGCGATTGTTGTCACCGGCCTCGACCAGCCACAGGAGACCGTTCGGATGCTGCAGAACGCTGCCATTCCGGTCATCCAGATCATGGATCTCGACGGGACGCCGATCGATTTCAACGTCGGGCTCTCGCACGGCAAAGCCGGTGAAGACATGGCAAGAGCATTGCTCGCGGCCGGGCGCAGACGGTTCGGCTATATTGGAAGCGCCCTGAACCGGGATCTGCGCGCCTGCAAGCGCAAGGCAGGCTTCGAACGTGTGTTGAACGAGAACGGCCTTGGTTTCGTCGAACAGCAGATCGACGACGCCTTCTCCTCGATTGCACTTGGAAAGCATCTGACGCAGCAGATGCTTGCGCCTGCCCCGAATTTGGATTGCATATACTATTCCAACGACGACATGGCGACTGGCGGTCTATTTGCCTGCATGGAACTCGGCGGTTCGGCGCTTGGCGATATCCTGATTGCCGGCTTCAACGGACTGGATCTCGCACTGGCGCTTCCGGCTAGGATCGCCACATCGAGATCCCCTCGCCGCACTATCGGCGAGACCGCAGGAAAGCTGGCGCGGGAGGCGGTAGCCGCCGGCCAGCCATCGCCTCAGAAGGTATTTTCCTTCGTTCCCGAGATTACCGGTGTCTCCGCCCTGCACCCTTCGCGGCTATGACGGACGCTCGACACGACTTCGCTCCTCCCAGGCCCGCGACCTTAACGCCTCCGGCAATGGCGTACGCGACGTCAGCCTTCCCGTGCCTGTGGGTCAGCCCAAAGACATCGATGTGTTGTGCCGGCAACATTTACCTAAGATAAAGCTCTCCCGGATCGGCTCATATTAGGTTTTCTTTGACAGACATGAGTCTCCGCTCCAACCTCGAACAATGGCTGGGGCGGCTTCGATATGTTTTCTTCCTACGATACCCTCGACAATGACGACCTGACGTTGCTGCGCCGGGTGCTGGAGGACGTCTGCGCGGACAAGGGCCTTCAGCTCGACGGTGATGAGGCGAAGACTATCGCTCGGGAACTCGTGAATTGGTATCTGTTTGGTGTAAAGCACCCGGATCAACTTAAAGAAATGCTCAGACCCCTCACGCCGACAGGATGCGCAGAAGTGGAACGCGCCGATCCTGTCTAGGTGACAATGCCGGTAATACAACCCAGGAGTTTACGCGCTTCGACGCGCCGAGAACAGTTCTCATCGGGCGGGTCGGGCTTCGTCTTGCTCGCGGCAACAGGCGCTGTCCGCATGGACTCGACGCTTTAGTTGCCTGCGCCGATCTGCATCATTCTTTCGATAGTCAGTGGCTTTTGAGGTGGCTTCCGCTTGAAGACAGCCTTCACCAGCAACACAAAGGCCACCGCAATAGAGGCCTTAATTAGCATATTCAGGAGACCTCCGCCGAGCCGCTCAAAAAATTTGGGCGCGGGCATTCACCTCCGTACTTAAGTTATCGCTACTTCAACCACAAAGCGATAAAAAACGATAGGCCGGCGATCACAACGGTGTTAAATACAGGACCTATCGAGTCCGGAAAAGTTTGGCCGCATTGGTGGCGCTCCTTAAGGCTCCGTGGTTAGCCGCCGCGTCTGAAGGAGAAGTAACGCCGCGCCCTCCCCTGGCAGCGGCGTTACGTCGGGCTCCACAATTAGCTCGCTAAACGGCCCGGCAAAGGTTCACCGGGCCGACGGGTTGGCATGACGATTTAGTTGATCACATGGACGATCTTGCGGGTGCCGGGCTCGACCAGCACTGTCTTGCCGCCGACCACCGCATAGCGGTACTTCACATCGGGGACATCGACCGTGTGGAGCTCAACCGTTTCAGGAAGCGCCGTACCGATGCTGACGGTGACGTTCGGCACGTCGATCGACTTTACCTTCTGCTTGGTGACATATTCCTTGATGACGGTCTCCTGCTCTGGAGCGATCACCACTGTCTGGGCCGCCGCAGCGAATGCGCCTGCAGTCAGAGCAAGTCCCGTTACAGCGGAAATCATGATCTTTTTCATCTGGTTATCCTCGTGTTGTTGCTGATCGAACTCGCCTCGCGAGACGTTGGAACAACATCCGGATGAAGCCCATGTTCCAGCCATGGACTTCAGTCCGAGGTCGCCATGGGACCAAAGGCCTCAGGCAGCAAACGAAGCTTAGGACCTAAGCCCAAACATGCCGATTAGGAGGAACCGGACCCGTGACCTGACGTTCTGGATCCCCGTTCGGCAGACGAGGAATGCCGACCTCCCCGACCCCTTCACCAATCCACTATTGGCTAATTCAAACAGGACGTTCATGGGACATACGAACAAGAGAAGTGGCTTCGGGCTGCCGATATTCACGGTGTTGCTGGCGATGGGCGCGATTTTGGCCTTACTGGTGCTATTCCAGGAGCCGCCTGCCTCCGCAAGAGTATTCGTCCCGGAGGACTCGCAACAGGTCAAGTAATGGCCAGAATTACTGCAGCAACGAGAGCAATGGCCGATATGCAGCCGAAGTAGGCGATCCCCCAAGACCGCGGCCATATTCCCCATACCCTGATCCTCAGGATTACCTCGCTCCAGAACCCTACGCTGTCGGCGGCAGTAGGTCATGCCGGTGCCGAAATCTACGGTTCCGCCGAAAGGATCACCGCCAAGATGCACAGGACGAGGATGAGCGGCAGCGCAAAGGCACTGCGGGCGACCCAGGCTCTGGATCCACCCTTATGCAGACACGGCATGGTGATATAAGACCACTTCCTCATCCCAGGTCCTTACCTCCTCGCGTTCCTGTCGGAGGCTCTGTTATGGGCTGAATGATTGTAGCCGGACTGAGTTCCACCCTGAGACTTAAGACCCTGACAGACGGGACCTTCGGCCTCGGATCCCACGGACCAAGGTCCGGGCTGCAGGGAATTAGGTCCCATCTGGGGAACATGGCCGCCACTTCGCATATTGGCACCTCGACAGATGGAGTCGAATATGGACGAGAGCATTTATCAGGCACGTTGGCTGCTGTTCACCGTCATCATTCTCGCAGGAGGACTTCTGGCTGCGGGTGTTGCGGCCGGATAGATGTCGTCCCTGCGGAATTGACCGAAGACAGAAAACACTGCCTATGGTGAGTTGACCGGAAACCCGCGTAACCCGCTGAAAGGCACCAGGAGTAAATCATTGTTCTCTCGCAGGCATCTACTGGCCGGATCCTTCTCCTCGACGTTCGCTCTGACCGCAACCTCTGCCCGGATCTCACTCGGAGGCCTCGCTCTGCTGGTTACGGACCACACCGCCATGGCCCAACAGGGTGGCGGCAATGGCGGAGGAAATGGTGGCGGCAAAGGGGGTGGGAACAGTGGTGGCAAGGGCGGTGGAAATGGAGGCGGCAACGGCAGTGGCGGGGGAAGCCGCGACGGGAACGGCAATGGCAATGGGGGCGGTGGAAACGGCAAGGGCGGGAAATCGTCCTCCGCGTCTTCGCGGGGCACTGGAAGCCCCGAGCCTGGTACACGGGGCGGCAGGACAGCCAGCGGCACTGAGGCATCAATCGGAGTCCGCCACGGGAGCGGCATCGAGGAAGAACTTGCCAACGACCGATACGTGATGCGGGATAACCGTGGCCGCACGATCATCAACCGGGCAGCGACTGCGGCAGACCGGGCAAGGATTCGATCCCTGGCAGGAAAGTGATCACGTGGTTTGGGTGGGCATCGCGGGTGCTGAACGGCGTCGCAGTTCCAGCCAATCTATCGCCGCCTGTGTCCTGTTGGTCGCGCCGACCTTGTGCAATATCGCGGTCACGTGGTTCTTGACCGTCTTCTCCTGAAGACCCAGCCACTTCGCGATAGCCTTGTTGGTCATTCCCGACGATATGAGATCCAGGACTTCAACCTCGCGAGGGGATAGTCGCGCCGTCTTCCATACGCCGCTCAGGCTCGGTTGAACGGTGTTCAGCTTGGCGCTCACGTCAGGGGCCACATATCTGCTGCCGTTGCTCACTATCCGTAACGCATCCGCCAGTGCGCTTGCGCCGACCCCCTTGGGGACATAACCCCAGGCACCGAGCGACATGGCTCGGCGGATATCTTCGCCCCGTTCGGAGACCGTCAGCATCACGATCTTCTGGTCGGGATTGTGTTCGATGATCGGGCTGATCGCCTCCAGACCATTTCCAGGCAAGGAGATATCGAGCAGCATTATGTCCGGCTTCTCCCGTCTGGCGATCAGGATCGCATCGTCCCGCGTATCGCCTTCCGCGACCACCCGAAAGCCGTATTCCGTCAGTGTCCGCGACAGCCCTTCCCGCATCAACGGATGATCGTCGACCACGGCAACGCGCAAGGACTCGTTCATACGATCTCCAATTGGCAAAGCTTGTTCTGCCCTTTGAGGCTGGTCTCGAGATTGGAGATGCGGATATCGTGGCAGATATGCCGACAAGCATGAGGGCCACAGTGAGGGCGGGACCGGCTGCGCGAGCAGCGGAAGTTTTCAAGGAAATACATGACTGAATGGACGCAACGGCAGCTACGATTGTGGAAGAGCCGGTGTAACTAGCGCCCCCCGATACTCCTTCAACGGCCAATGGGAGATTTATCCGCACCTTCGGCTGCCAGGCGGTCAGCGAGCTATGTCACACCAAAGCGGCAGAGGCCCGTCCCCTCTATTTCAAGGCGCGTACTGCAGCGACAGAACCGCGCGTAGTGTCCGCGGAGTAACCCGAGGAGCCGTGATGGTAGTTGCCACACCGGTAGCTGGCCATTTCGCTCATCCGTGGTGTAGTCTGCAGCCGGCAACGAAGTTGTAGAGATGCAGATCCCGATCAAACCTATCTTTGTTTTCCATACGGCTGCTCGTGCGGGCAGTATTTCAAGGGCGGCCCAGGAGCTGAGCGTCACGCCGTCCGCCGTCAGCCAGCAGATCCAGACGTTGGAATTGCAGCTGGGAGTGGCTCTGCTTGCGAAAGCCGGGCGCGGAATAGTCCTGACCGAAGCCGGCGAGCGCTATTTCTCGATGATAGCGGATCAGATGGAACAGATCTCGGAGGCGACGGCGACCATCAAGGGATTCCGCTCGGTCACCAGTCTGACGATCCGGGCGACGCCGACATTATCGAACAAATGGCTCCTCCCGCGACTGAACTCGCTTCTGGACATGCATCCTGATCTCGAGGTGCGACTTGACGGCACCAATGAGCCGACCGATTTTCGTCAGGAAATCGTCGATATCGAACTTCGCCATGGCGACGGACGCTGGCCGGGTCTGTTTGTCGAGGGTGTGGCTGAAGAGGATTTCCTCCCGGTCTGTTCACCTGGATACGCCGCGGCTGGCACGCTTCGGCCGGAGGATCTTCCCCGATATCGTCTGATCCACTCGGCCAAGTCGCAGGCCCAGTGGACCAGCTGGTTTCCATTGGCGGGCGTGACCCCTGGCGACCGATGGCAGCGGGTATTGTTCGACCGCAGTCACATGGCTATCGACGCCGCGGTGAATGGCATGGGGATCGCGCTTGAAAGTACGCTGATGATGGGAGCAGAGCTTTCCTCGGGACGCTTGATTTGCCCCGTGACATCGCCTCCGCCGCTGCGTCTTGTTACACAATGGATCGTTTGCCCGTTTGAGCATCTACGCCGGCCCAAAGTGCGAACTTTCCTCGAATGGCTGCGAGCGGAACGTGATGCCTGGCAAGCCAGCCAGCAATCGCCCGAGGTGACACATCTGCGGCGCTAGTTCCGGCGCCGAGGCGGTTCCACCAATCCATCCTGTTGCGTGACATCCGGAACTACGCCGCTGACGGATGGGCAAGCATTTCCATCCTGCTTTTCTACATCAGAGCAAACCGTCAGTGGCTTCAATACATCCCTAGGAAACGGATCGGTCCCAAGGTCAGGATCGGGAAAAGCACCAGGGCAAAAATGGCAAGGGTCAGAACGGTCATCGGAGCCAGGGATCCCTTGATAACGTCTTCGACCCTCATGTTCGCCACCTGAGCCGCTGCGAACAAACAGACCCCAACGGGCGGCGTCACGAGGCCCAGGGTGAGCGTCATCACGGTAACAACGAGGAAATGGATCGGGTCAATCCCGATGGCCTGCACCGGCGGCATAAGCACGGGGATCAGAATGAACATAGCCGGAATTGCTTCCATAAATATGCCTATGATCAGCAGGAACACGAAGATGACCAACATGCCGGTCAGCGGACCAAGGTTCATCGCGTGCAGAAGATCGGCGACTTTCTCCGGCAGGCCGTCATAGGTGAAGACCCAAGCGGCGATCTGTGACGTGGCTGCAATGAAAAGAATGGTTCCGGAGATTCGGGCCGTGGAAATCAGGATTTCCGGCACTTCGCTCACTGGAAGCGTCCGGTAGACGATGATCCCAAGCACGGCAACATAGACCACGGCGATCGCCGCAGCTTCCGTCGGCGTGAAAAGACCGCTGACAATGCCGATGATGAGGATCAGTGGTGTCAGCATGGGAAGGATCGCCCGCAATCCGGTGACGACCACCACACGGAAATTGAACGGGGACGGAGGATTGTAGCCGTAGTAGACCGAATAGCAGTGATTGAAAACGAGGAACGCCAAAGCGATGAACAGGCCAGGCACCAGGCCGGCCACCAGCAGCGTGCCGATCGACACATTGGCGATCGACCCGGCAATGACGACCAGAATCGACGGCGGGATGATCGAGGAAAGCGTTGCGGTGCAGAGCGTCATTCCGACCGCGTAACCCTTCGGAAATCCGTGCCGCTCCATGGCCTTGATCTCGATAGCACCCACCGAGGCGATGTCTGCCACCGAAGAACCGGAAACGCCGGAAAAAATCACCGAAGAAATCACGTTGACATGGCCAAGGCCTCCAGGAAGCCAGCCGACGATCGCTTCCGCGAAATCGAAGATGCGTTCCGCGACCCTGCCGCGCTCCATGACGGTGCCCACGAGAATGAACAGCGGGACGGCGACCAAGAGAAACGAGTTCATCGAAGAGAACATGGTTTGCGACAGGAGGTCGAGCGGCATGGGGGTGAACAGCAACAGTGTCACCACGCTTGCCAGCGCGAGCGCGACGGCCAGCGGGACACCCAGCATGCTGAGCCCGAAGAAGGAGATGAGGAGAAAGAGCGACATGAGTCAGTGTCCTGCGGTCATGGAAACATCGGCATGGGCGCTTTCGCCAGCCGGCAAGCCGAGTTCAGGGAGCGCGATCAGTTCGCGGCGCGTGCGTAGCGATTCAACGATCGCTAGGATCGCGATGACGGCGGAAACCGGCATCACCATCCCGATGACCCACATGGGAATGGGCAAGGTCGCAGCCGTCTCGTTCATCATGATCTGCTGCTGGACGAGCGTCAGCCCGGTCCAACCCATGAGGCCGAAAAATAGGACTGACGACGCCACGTAGATCGGTACGGCCAGATGATGGAAGATGCGCTGGCCCATGACGAGGAAAACGACGACACGCGCGCTTTCGACAGTGCGGAAACCCGCCGCCAACCCCAAAAACACCATCCAGATGAAAAGGAACCGGGTCGCTTCCTCCGTCCATGGCAACGGATGACCGGTCAGTCGTCCAATCACCTGCAGCAGGACGACGATCAGCACGCCGGCGCAAGCTGCACCGGCAGCAACATCGGCAACGATCTTCACGAATGTGCCGAGAAGGGAACTTAGAGGAGCTCGCATGATGGGCCCTTTCCAACGGGTGCTAAGGCCGATGACGCCGGCACCTTGTCCTCGCGGCAAGGTGCCGGCTAGCAGTCAGTTCGTGGTGATGAAGGTACGGGTGCGCTCGAAGAAGGACTTATCTTTCACGAGGGCGGAGAACTTGTCCGTCAGGCCGGCCGCCACATCGACGAAGGCCTTGCGCTGGTCTTGCGTCAGTTCGTTGACCTCCATGCCGTTCGCCTTCAACGTCGCCAGAGACTTCTCGATGTCCGCCGCATCATTGGCGGCCTTCCAGGCTTCGGTCTCCGTCGCCGCTTCGTTCAGTGCAGCCTTGAAGCTGTCGCTCAGGCCCTTGTACCGGGCCGGGTTCATGCCAAGCACCCAGGCATCGGCAATGTGGTTGCTGATGGTGGCGTATTTCTGCACTTCGTAGAGTTTTGCGCTGACCGGGACGTTCACCGGGTTTTCCTGGCCGTCGACGACCTTCAGCTGAAGCGCATTGTAGACCTCGGCAAAAGCCATCGGTGTCGGCGCAGCACCCATGGCTCCGAAGAACTCGACCCACAGCGGATTGTTCGGCACGCGCAGCTTCATGCCCTTGAGATCCGCCGGCGACGTAATAGCCACCTTGGAGTTGGTAATCTGCCGTAGTGGACGGGACCAGAGATCGACGCCCTGGATACCGATCTTGCTCAGATCCGACTGCAGTTCCTGCCCAAGATCGCTGGCAAGATAGGCGCGCAGCTGGTCGATATCGCGAAACTGGTAGGGAATGGCGATCGCCGTGAACTTCGGATTGAAGGTCGCGTAGAGCGAGGTGGAGTTCAAAAGCATGTCCAGCGAGCCGCCCGCCAGTTGCTTGACGCCAGCCGAGGGGTCGCCGCCATACAGCGTACCATTGGGGAACACCTTGATGGTCAGTTCGCCGTTGGTTTTTTTCGATACGAGTTCGGCGAACTTCTTGGCGGCAACGGTAATTTCGGATGTATCCGGGTCCGGGGTGGACAAGGTCAGTGTTTCAGCGTGTGCGATCGACGCCGCCAGCATTGCCACCGCTGCCACTGCGCTGCGGATCGTGAAATATTTCATGGTTGTTCCTCCCGTTGATTTTCAAAGTGAGCGCCTCATCGGCATGCTCACTTTGGGTTCATGCGTTGCAGTTCGCGGATAATCCCGCTGTGATCCAAATCGCCATCGCCATTGTCGACCATGGCTTGGAACAGTCGATCAACCTCCTCGCTGACCGGTAGTGTCAGGCCGCGGCTCCGTGCAAAACCGAGAGCCGTGGACGTATCTTTCACTTGGTATTTTGCTGGACCGCCTGGCTCGAAATTTCCTTCCACCATACGTAACCCGTGTTGACGGAAGACGGTCGATTCAGCGAACCCACCCAGCAAAGCCTCTCGCACCCGAGCCGGGTCGGCGCCGCCGCGCTCCGCGAGCGTGAGAGCTTCGGCAACGGCGCAGATCGTGGAGGCGACGATCAACTGGTTTGCGAGTTTTGTCAGGGCGCCGCTTCCCGACGGCCCAACATGCGTCACTCTTCCGAGGCACGCGAAGATGGGTCGAAGCCTGTCGACGACCACCGCATCGCCACCAGCCATGATGGCAAGCGTTCCTTCCCTGGCTCCCTTCTCACCGCCTGAAACCGGCGCGTCGAGGCAAGCTATCCCGCGCTCGGATGCCGCTTTTGCGAGCACGACAGCTGTCTCTACGGGTATCGAACTCATCACGACCAGCGTTGCTCCAGCCTGCATCGTGGATATCACCCCGTTTGTGCCGACCAATACCGCTTCGCAAACAGGCCCGGAGCTCAGCATACAGATCACGACATCGGCTCCGGCGACCACCTCGCAAACATTGCGGGCAACAGCCACACCATTCTGCTGCAGAGCCTCGGCCTTTTCCGAGGTCCGGTTCCACGCCGAAACCGCGAACCCGGCATCGGCCAACCGGCCGGCCATGGGGGCACCCATAATGCCCGTGCCGATGACAGCAATGCGGATAAGAGTGTCCGACATCGAGCTGGTCACCTCCCCGATCATGGATACTGTCGTTGGCAGAAGCGGACAGGCCGCTCCTTCACGACGAGTGGCGGAAACGCGTCCCGGAAGCGCCCCAGATGAGGCGTTTCCAGATGAGCATCAAAAGCGGCGCGGCTGTCATAGACTTCGTAGAAGACAACCGTGTCTTCTAAACCTTCCGGGCAGATGACGTCGAATTGCCGGCAACCGGGTTCGTCTGCAAGCGAATGTTTGGCATCGTCGCGGGCAGCTTCCAGAAAGGCCTGGAGCTGACCGGACCTGATCTCGAATTCCGCAATCACTACAAAAGCGTTCTGAGCCATCGTCTGTCCATACTCACTCTGCGGCAATCTTGCCTGGACGGAAGTGCTCTTCCATTTGCTGACGAAGCCGGACGACGTCGAGGTCGTTGACGATCTCGACGTCATCGAAGGAAACGATCTGATCCTTCCTGATCGGCCGCTTGAGCTTGACGTTATGGGCGAGACCGATCGGCAATGCCTTGAGATCGAGGCTGCGTGTCGCCGGGATTGCATTGGCCCAGACCGCGTAACCGCCCTCGCCGTCGAGCATCTCGCCCGGCTGCATGTCCTTCTTCGCCGTCGCGACGGCATCGCCTCGAAATTCCCTGGAGCAGCCGGTCGGTTCGTTGCGCAGTACGGCCGACAGCACGCTTACAGAGGTTTCCAGACCGATGATATGGAAAGGCCGCCACATAGACGCATACCAGCCGGACGGATCGGTCAGCAGGCCATACTGCTTGAAGCAGGCGCGCGCATATTCGTTATGCGCCTTGAAGGTGACGAAGACACCGTAGCGGATGTTGTTGAACACTTCCCGGCCATCCGGCTCCTGGCTGGCGGCGATATCGACGAGACCCGAGCGCGCCATCCGGCCGCCATCAGTCGCCGGACGGAAGACGCGAGCCAGATCGTGCAGACCGGCCGGCGGGAAGGCCAGGCCATCGTCTGGGCAATCGAGCCCCGTCCCGTTGGCCACCGCTGCCATCTCGATCGCCGCCTTGGTGCCGTCCGTGAAGGAATTGTACATCTTCGGATTGAAGTCGCCCTTGGCGACCTCTTCTTCGCTCCAGCCGAAGAAACCCCAGACTGTGTCGGGCGTCGAGTAGCGGTAACGGGGTTCGAAATTCATGCCTTTACCGGCAGCGGTCACCTCGAAACCGGTGGCACGAGCCCAGTCCACTAGCTCGCAAATCAGTGCCGGCTGGTCACCGTAGGCCATGGAATAGACAACCCCGGCAGCGCGGGCTTTTTCGGCAAGGATCGGACCGACCATGACATCGGCTTCGACATTGACCATGACGACATGCTTCCTGCCTGCGATCGCGCCGAGAGCATGGCGCGTTCCGGCAATCGGATGGCCGGTCGCTTCGATGACGCATTCGACTTCGTCGCAGTCGAAGATTTCGTTGACGTCGCTGGTCACGTAGGTCTGGCCGTTCTTCAGTGCTTCGCCGCAGCTTTTCGCTTCGTAACGCTCCTTTGCCCAACCGACACGCTTCAAGGATTCACGTGCCTTGCCAACGTCGAGATCGGCGACCGCGACCATATGGAGGCCGCTGATGCGCTGGGCCTGCGCCAACACCATCGAGCCGAACTTGCCGGCTCCGATGAGCGCCACCCGTACCGGACGACCATTGGCGGCGCGGAGCGAGAGAAGAGAAGAAAGATTCATGAGGCGTCCTCAGCTAGGGAATGAATGTGAGGAGTGCCCCGCTGACTTCAGCGCGCATTGGATCAGGGGACAGCGAGGCATGACACCTCGCCGACCGCGTGTGGTCCGAATGCACCTTGAATTCCTCCGGGGAAGCGCGGCTCCAACCGCCACTCCCAGCCGCCTCCCGAGCGGCTTATGAGGTAGGGTATGGCAATGGAGGGCTTAGCTCAATTTAGAAAGTCGAACAAATACGTTAGTTTTTCTAACGCTTCTTCGAGCCGGATTGAGGCAGTGGTGCCAAAGTTCCTTAGATCGAAAAACGATAACGCCACTGCGTTAGCCTATTCGAGTCCCCTCATCGTTGAACAGGTGAATGTACTCGGGCGGGAAAGACACCATGATCTCCCCTCTGACAGCCAGTGCCTGCCGATCCAGGGTAAAGACCTTGAAGGGTATTCCATGCAGCGAAAGGTGCAGGATGATGCCGAAGCCGGTTGGCTCTATGAGCTCCACCGCGGCGCGCCGGCCGCTACCGTCGCTGGTGATCACGACGTGCTCTGGCCGGATGCCGAGGGTGAGGCCGCTTCCCTCTTGGATGGATGTGGGGAGGCGAGCCTCGATCCCGCTTCCGTCCTTCAATTTTACGGAGCCACCAGCATAGGTCGCCTCGAGAAAGTTCATTCCCGGAGAGCCAATAAAGCCGGCGACGAACAGGTTGGCTGGCCGGTCGTAGAGTTCGAGAGGGCTTCCGACCTGCTGCACCACGCCGCCATGCATGGCAACGATGCGATCCGCCAGTGTCATCGCCTCGATCTGGTCGTGCGTCACGTAGATGGAGGTGGCTTTAAGATCGCCATGCATCTTCTTGATTTCGGCCCGCATCTGCTCGCGCAGTCGCGCATCGAGGTTGGACAAGGGTTCATCGAACAGGAAGGCTTTCGGTTGTCGCACGATGGCCCGGCCCATCGCGACACGCTGGCGCTGGCCACCGGAAAGCGCTTTCGGCCGCCTTTCGAGCAGTGGTTCTAGCCCGAGCTTGGAAGCCGCGCTGGCGACGGCCACGCCGATCTTTTCCTTGGCCATCTTTCGCAAGCGCAGGCTGTAGCTCATGTTGGCGGCGACGCTCATATGCGGATAGAGCGCATAAGACTGGAACACCATGGCGATGTCCCGATCCTTCGGATGCAGGTCGTTGACACGGTTGCCGGCGATGCGGATCTCGCCCTTGCTGACGCCTTCCAGCCCGGCGATCATCCTGAGCAGCGTAGACTTGCCGCAACCCGACGGTCCGACCAGCACGATGAATTCCCCATCACGGATATCGAGGTCGATGCCATGCAGCACGGAGACGTGGCCATAGGACTTTTCGAGTTTTTCGATCTCAATGGATGCCATGTCACTAACCCTTGACCGCGCCGGCCGTCAGGCCCTGGACGAGATACCGCTGGATGAGAAGGAAAAAGAGTCCTGCCGGGATGAGAGCCAGCACGCCGGCTGCCATCATCTGACCGAAGTCGACCGAGAATTTCGACACGAAGGTCAAGAGCCCGACCGGGAAGGTTGCCGCTGCATTGCCGTTGATCAGCATCAAGGCGAAGAGAAGCTCGCTCCAGGCGGCCGTGAACACGAAACCGAGCGTCGCCGCGATGCCCGGCAGCGTCAGCGGCAGGATGATTTGCCGGAAGGCGGTGAACTTGGTGGCACCGTCGATCATCGCCGCCTCCTCCAGATCTTTCGGGATGCCGTCGAAGAAGGACTGCATCAGGAAGGTGGCGAACGGCACGTTGAAGGCCGAGTAGACAATGATCAATCCCGTCAGGCTGTTGGTAAGGCCGAGCGGCGAGAGGATCTTGAAGATCGGCGCGACCAGCATGACCAGTGGAAACATCTGCGTCAGCAGCATCAGCGCAACGATCCAGTATTTCGCCCGGAAGCTGAAGCGGGAAAGCGCGTAACCGGAAAGCGAAGCGCAGACGGTTACGACCACCGCAGTCGACGCAGACACGATCAGGCTGTTCTTGAAGAAGGTCGGAAACGCGCTGTGCCGCAAGACGAATGCATAATGATCGAATGTCGTGCGCGACGGCCACATGCGGACCCCCTCGGAATAGAGAAGATCGTTCGGCGTCACCGAAACCTTGAGCAGCCAGAACAGCGGGAAAAGCGCAAAGACGATGTAGCAAAGGATCGCCATGCGATGCGCGATGATCGGCAGAAGGGACTGCTTCATGGGTTCAATCCTTGTTCAGCAATGTCTGCCGCAGCAGGATGATGAGCATCGAATAGGCGAGCAGGAGGACGAGCAGCACCAGCGCGATCGCCGATGCGTAGCCAAAATCGAGCGCCTTGAAGGCTTGGGTGAAGATGTAGCTCGCGACGATTTGGGTGCGGTCTGCCGGGCCGCCGCCCGTCATGACGACGATCAGGTCGGCAAAATTCGAGATCCACACGGTGCGGAGCAGCACGGTAATAGCGATCGTTGGCGCCAGGAAAGGCAGGGTGATCGAAAAGAAACGCTGAAACCAGTTGGCCCCGTCGATCGATGCGGCCTCATAGAGATCGCGCGGGATCGCCTGCAGCGCCGCAAGCAGGGTGATTGCGAAGAACGGGATCCCCCACCAGACATTCGCGATGATCGGCCCCCACATGGCATATTGCGGGTCCGAAAGGATATTTCCCGGCTGAGACATCAGACCGAGCCCGAAAAGCCAGTGCGGCAACGGCCCGATCACCGGGTTGAAAAGCCAAGCCCAGTTTAGACCGGCGAGGAAGGAAGGAACGGCCCATGGAATGAAGACGAGCGCCTGGACGAGCCCCCTGCCCCAGAACGGCTTGTCCAGGAGAAGCGCCAGGACGAGCCCGAAGGCGAACTGCAGCGCGACGGAAGCACCTGTCCACCACAGGGTGTTCTTCAAGGCTCCATAGAAGGCGGCATCCTTGGAGAGTTCACGAAAGTGCTCGAGACCGATAAACCCACCGGAAAACGGATTAAGGAGCTGAATATCGCGGAAGGCATAGGAAATCCCGATGACCAACGGCACGAGCATGACAACGATGATCAGGATTAGCGACGGCGCGCTATACAGATAGGGTTCGGAAGCATCGGCAAGACGCCTCAGCCATGGCTTTCGCACAGAATGGCCGTTTATGGAGCCGGTAGCAGTCATCATTGGCAGGCTTTTCCCGTTCGCGGCTTTTCGCCGTCTTCATCATTGCTTGTTCGGGAAGCCGATAGCGCTTCCGCTACCGACTTCCCGCACCGGATTATTTTTTGAGGTGCTTCTGCTGGGCTTTGGTCAGATATTCGGCCCACTGGTCGGCGAGTTGTTTGGGCGTGATGTCTCCGAGAAGCGCCTGCTGCGATGTCTTGATCGCGAGCGAATCCTTGAAGAAGGCAAATTCCTCGAGATAGGTCGGCATCACCGTCGGCACCGTGTTCGGATCGGCAAGCTCCTCGAACCAGCCCTTGAACTGGTCACCCGCATAGAACGGATCCTTCTCGGCGGAAGTATAGGCCGGCAGCGCGCCGATCTTCTTGTTCCATTCGAGATTGCCTTCCTTTCCTTCAAGCGTCGCGATCAGCTTCCAGGCGAGATCCTTGTCCTTGGTCGTCGAGAACATCGACCAGCCTGCATAGCCGATCGTGGGGAAGGACTTACCGTCCGGCCCCTTTGGAAGAGGAATGACTCCGAAGTCCTCCGTCTTCATGCGCTCGGCAATCGCGATCAGAGCATCCGGATCCTGATCGAGGAAGGCGCAGGTGCCGGAATAGAAGCCGGCCACGACTTCGTTGAAGCCCCAGTTGACGCTGTCCTTCGGCGCGTAACCCTTCTTGTAGAGGTCGACCATCCACTCGAGGCCCTTTGCCCAGCCTTCGCTGTTCATGGTCGAGGTGCCGTCTTCCTTGAAGTACTTGTTGTCACCCGCCATCGAGGCGGCGAAGATCATCCAGCCGTTCAGGCCACCCGGGCCACCGCGCATGCAGTAGCCGTATTTGCCCGGCAACTTGGAGACGGCTTCGGAGGCCTTGGTGAACTCCTCCATGGTCTTCGGCGGCGTCGCGACACCGGCATCTGCCAGCAGCTTCTTGTTGTAGAACATGGCGCGCAGGTAGAAGCCGTAGGGCAGCATATAGGCGGTCTTCTTGACGTCGCGGCCGAGTTCGAGCGCCCGTGGCGTCAGTTCCTTGGTCTGCTCCCACTTCGCAAGATAGGGCTCAAGGCTCTCCAGCATGCCGTTGTTGGCGTAGAGCGACAGCCAGGTGTCGGGCATCTCCATCACATCAGGCGTATCGCCGGCGGAAACCATGGTCGCGAATTTCTGGAAAGCCTCGTTCCAAGGCAGAGAGATGATCTCGACCTTGGTGCCGGGATTGGCGGCCTCGAACTTGCCGACGATCGATTTCAGCGTTTCGGTGCGTTCCGGGCTGGTGATGACTTCAACCAGTTTGAGTGTGGTATCGGCCAGCGCACTGCTGGCCATCAGCGTTGCCAAAAGCGCGGTCGTTATCAGTGTTTTCATTTGTCTTCTCCCAGTTGTTGTCGGTTGATGCTTTAAGTGGCGACGGCGATCGCCTCCTGAAGATCGCTCCACAGAGCCTCGGTTCCCTCAAGGCCGACATGGAGGCGGACTGACCGCGCATGAATGCCGAAAGCATGCGCGGAATTCGGCTGGGCCTTCTGCTGCAGCACCACCTCGCCCGGTACGATCAGGCTTTCGTGGCCGCCCCAGCTGACGCCGAGCTTGAAGAGTTTGAGATGATCGGCAAAAGCGCGGATATCGACACCATCTCGGAAGATGAACGAGAAGAGGCCCGAAGTTCCGTTGAGGCCGGCCGGAAGTCGGTTCGCGAGGCCTGGATGGCAGACTTGTTCCACCACGTCGAGTTCCTGCAGACGGCGGGCAATCGTCAGCGCCGCAGCCTCATGCGCCCTCATGCGGATTGGCAGCGTCCTGAGCCCTCGGATGAGCAGCCACGCATCGAAGGGCGAAAGCTTGCCGCCGAGATAGGGATAGGCCTCCGCCTTCAACCGCGCGATCATCTGCTTCGAGCCGGCAACGACACCGGCGACGACGTCGCTGTGGCCTCCCAGATACTTCGAGGCCGAATGGATGACGAGATCGACCCCCAGAGTAATGGGGCGCTGGAAGAACGGGCTCGCCCAGCTGTTGTCGATCATCGACACCACGCCGTGCTTCTTCGCAAGTGCTGCGAGGGAGCCGACATCGTGGGCCTCCATGATCCAACTGGTGGGGCTTTCCATGTAGAAGACCTTGGCGCCGGGCAGAGCCTTGGCCACGGCTTCCTCGTCGCGGCCGTCGACATAGGTAACCTCGATCTTCATCCGCTTGAGGATGGTCCCGAACAGCCTGAAGGCATCGGGGTAGACGTGCTTGACCGCGACGATCCGATCACCGGGCTCGACGAAGCTGAGCACGGCCGACGAGATCGCCGACATGCCGCTTGCAAAACCCAGTGCATCCTCGGCGCCTTCGAGCTTCGCCAGCATTTCTTCGAAGGCACGTACAGTCGGATTGAGGCCACGCGTATAGATCGGCCGCACCTTCTCGCCACGATAGGCAGAAATCATGTCGTCGTAGTCTGAAAAGGTGAACAGCGACGTCTGGAAGATCGGCGGAACGACTGCCTCGGCAAAATTACCGTCGTCATGGGCGGTGATCAGCGAGGCAAGTTCGAATTGTTCCGAGCCGTCATTCATTTGGACATTTCCTTGATATCTTCCTCGACGATTTCGAGGATCTTCAGTGTCTCGCTACGCGCCGCTTCCGGATCCTGCGCGACGATCGCGTCGAACAGAGTCCGGTGGTACGGAAACGACCGGCGTGCGAAGTCGAAACGTTCGAACGGATGGCTCCAGAAGCGCTCGAACGTTTCGCGCATCTGCTCAAGCAGTTGACGGAAGAGCGGATTGTGGGTGGCGTCGTAGACAGCCAGATGGAATGCCAGGTCTTCCGGTCCCGAAGCGCCCTTGGCGTGATGCACCCGCTCCATCTCCTCCAGCCGTGCCTCGATCATCTCCAGGTCAGAGGCAGTCCTCATCCGTGCCGCGACCATCCCGGCTTCGCATTCCAGCCCCCTCCGCACCTGCAGTGTTTGCAAGAGCGCATCGCGCAGGTTGGCCGTATCGAGTGATAGCGGCATATGGATCGTGCGTCTGGATATGGGCTTCAGCAGATAGTTTCCGCTTCCCTTTCGGGATTCCACCACGCCGAGCGCCTGAAACCAGCGGATGGCCTCACGGATGGTAGAGCGTCCGACACCAAGTGCGGCCATAAGTTCCCGCTCGGCCGGCAATCGATCGCCGGATTTAAGGTCGGCGCCCTCCACGTAGTCGGCAAGAGCCTCGCCTACTTGGCGAGCTCTGTCGATCGGCGGCAGCAAAGGGATCAGGGGCTTGTTCATGGCGTGCGTAATTGGTCTGACATCTGAGCAATAAAATATCGGCATGGATACTTTGTCAATGCGCCGGCGACGCAGCCAAATGTCGGGCGGATGAAGCGGTGAATGTTGAGGATGGAGGGGTGGCTCCGCTGGCCAATTCCGAACTATGGGCGGCCAGCCCCGGCTGCCGAGGACCGCAATAGGGGGACGACGAGCGTGATACGGTTTGCTTGGCGAAGCCGCTTAGCTCAATGGCGCATCAGCGCCGGTGACCTGCTGATCGTATCAGCAGGTCTCTTCGCCGATGTCGCCCTCGGCAAAGCCGGCTTAAACACAAATCTCTTTCGCTGCTCAGTTGGCGCTTTCACCGCCACATCGACCAGGTATCAAAGGACGGTTCTCGGTTGCCGAAGGATCCTGATCGGATTGCGTCAGAAGGTTCACATGCCCCTCAGAGCCACTGACGACCGTCAGCCGTCTGGCAGCCGTATGGCGGAAGAACATTGCCAAACGTTTCGTGCAGCTTGTCGCAACCCCATTTGTTGATTGGGCCCGGCATACGGCTGTTCAACTCGATACCGATCTCGTTGTAAGGGCTTTCGGTATTGGTGACGTAATTGTACCAACGGAAGCCGACAATGCCGATAAATGCAATTGCGGCGATCAAAAGCAGCTTGATAACTTTCATTCAGTTTTCCAATGCGCGAAACGGATCTTCCTCAGCGAATACGGCTAGGTCTGGAAAAGAGACTTCGTCCGCCGCCCCGCCGATTTCTCGAGGACGTGCGGTAACCATCCGTTGCGGCGAAATCAATCCCCTGCCCGAAATGCTCATGCTGGAACCCACCTCTTGCTGGCGCGCCTGAAATTAAACTTGCCCCCTGCTCGCGGTGGTTCCTATTGACTCAGCGAAACTGAAGGGTGGCGGGTTTTCTCCGATTGCTATCCTGCCTTGTCTAAAGGATAGTCCAGATCAGATTCGAAGTTGAAGACATTGCGATCGCAAAGGGTTCGAAATCGAAGAGATGCTTCCAGTGTCATCTATCTGCTTGCGGGCAGATCAGACGACCGAAGGACGAAGGAAGACATTTCTACCTCCCCTAAATCTCGCGAAAGCGACGGTATGATCCGAGCGATCGATGTTGCCGTTGAGATGATACCATCAAGGCCAACCAGGAACGAACCCATGAAGACACCGAGACGAGCCGCCAACCCCCGCGACGCCGCCGAAGCGCTGTTCAGCCCGGCGAAAAAGCCGCCTCCGGCGCCTGCGGAACGACCAATACTGCCGAACGCCAAGGAACTCGTGACGCTCAAGCTTGACAGCGAAGTGCTGGCCTATTTCCAGTCGGAAGGTAGCCGCTGGCAGGACCGCATCAATGCGATCCTGCGGGCCGCGATGAACGACAAGAACTAGAAGGGAAAGCTATCCGGATAGCATCAATGCATGCGATTTCGGCAGAATCGATGATCGCGGGTATGTCCATGTCATCAGCAGCTATGCGGCTCAAACGGAACTGAGCAAAAGGCTGGTTTCGCTATTCGACACGCCGTCGATCATGCGCACTTCGCGGAGCACGCGATCGAAATCCGAGAGGCTGGATGCGCGGATATTGGCGACGAGATCCCAATTGCCGTTGGTGGTATGAAGGGAATAGATTTCAGCTATGCCACGGAGCCTGCGGATAACCTGGGTGGTGGACTTGCCCACCACCTCGATCATCATGACCGCCCGCACCGATTGCGCATCGTAATCCTCCCTCACCCGCACGGTGAAACCAAGCAGTGTTCCGGTTTCCATCAGCCGGTCGAGGCGGTTTTGTACCGTGCCTCGGGCCACGCCAAGGGCCTGGGAAAGCCTCGACAGCGAGGCGCGCCCGTCCGCTCGCAAATGGGCGATGATCCGCCGGTCGAGATCATCGGGGATATATTTGGCAACATCCATAGCAAATCCTCTTGGCGAATTTGGCAAGATCATTGATCAATTTGCTCAAAATGCTGACCGATGCAACACAGGTTTGGCATTTAGCCGAACGCAGTGGGCTGGTATCCTTGCTGGAAGTACAAGGAGATCGATGTGCTGCAGGCCCCTTCCCAGAAAGCGCTTATTCCTTTCGTCAGCGTCGAAAACATGATGCGCCTGGTCCATCACATCGGCGTCGAGACCCTGCTTGAGGAGCTGGCAGGCGTTGTCGAAGGCGATTTTCGCCGATGGGAATTGTTCGACAAGACGCCTCGCGTCGCGTCTCATTCGCGTGAAGGCGTCATCGAGCTGATGCCCACCTCCGATGGCGAGATTTACAGCTTCAAATATGTCAACGGACATCCGAGAAACATGTCCCACGGGCTCCAGACGGTGACAGCCTTCGGTCTGCTGGCGGAAGTCTCCACCGGCTACCCCGTGCTCCTTACCGAGATGACATTGCTGACGGCTTTGCGCACGGCGGCAACTTCGGCGATGGCGGCACGTCATCTTGCGCGGAAAGGCGCCAAGACGATGGCTCTGATCGGCAACGGTGCGCAGGCTGAGTTCCAGGCGCTAGCGATGAAGGCGGTGCTCGGCATCGAGAACGTCCGCCTTTACGACATCGATCCTGCCGCAACTGAAAAGACAATCCGCAATCTCGCCGGCTCTGGATTGTCTGTCACCGGGTGCCGCTCGTCTCAGGTGGCAATCGAAGGCGCAGAGATCATCACGACCTGCACCGCCGACAAACAGTTCGCGACCATTTTGACGGACAACATGATTGGCGCCGGCGTGCACATCAATGCAATCGGGGGCGACTGCCCCGGCAAGACAGAACTCCACCGGGACATCCTTCTGCGCGCCGATACCTTCGTGGAATATCCGCCGCAGACGCGGATCGAGGGCGAAATCCAGCAGATGGCTCGCGACTATCCGGTGACGGAACTCTGGCAGGTCGTCGCCGGGTTGGCTCCTGGACGGCGCGACGCCAACCAGATTACTCTCTTTGATAGTGTCGGCTTTGCCATCGAAGATTTTTCCGCCCTCCGCTACGTCCGGGAAAAGCTTCGAGGAACGGAGTTTTATCAGGAGATCGACATCATCGCGGATCCTGACGATCCGCGCGACCTCTTCGGCATGCTCCAGCGCGCGCAGGCTGATTGACGACCTGTCCCACGAAGTCGCATGGCCGACGAAGGGAGTCATCGAGATGAAAGATGCTCGCCCAGCCTCCCTGGCGAATGGACGTCGTGGTCCTCTTCCGCTAATGCCTGACGAAGAAGGTGGCAGCGGAGAAATGCATGCCGGAACGGGACGTCATCATTGTCGGTGCAGGTTTCACCGGCCTTGTCGCTGCATCACAGCTGGCTGACGCCGGCCTCGACGTTCTCCTGCTCGAAGCACGCAGCCGGGTGGGCGGGAAGGTCGAATCCACCGTCCTGACGAATGGCAGGCGGGTTGATACGGGCGGGCAATTCTTCTGCCGTGACATGCCGCAGTTGATGGCGCTCATCGAAGCCCATGGCACGATGCCGATGATGTCCTATGCTGATGGGGACACCGTTTTCCGTCCTCCCGTTTCACCCGCCGAGGGTCTTGCCCTGTGGCATCGGGTTGATGCGCTTCGGGAGCAAATGATCGCAACGGACCCGCACGACCCGGAACTGGCCGGACTGACAGTTGCTGCCTGGATTGCGCGGCAGGACATTCCTGCAAATGTCGCGCAAGGCTTTCTTCGTCTCGTGAAGGGCCTATGGTGTCGTTCGCCCGAGGAAATCTCCTTCGCCTACCTTGCTTCGAACGATCGGCGGATAACCAATACTCATTGGGAACTGGAGATGTTCCTCGCCGAAACCATGCACTGGCTGGCCGAGCGGATCGCCGCCAACCTCGACCATCGACTGCGGCTGGATGCCCGTGTCACCCATGTCGATCATTCCCCCGGCGGTGTCACGGTAGGGGTGGAACAGGAGCTTTTTTCAGCGCGCAGGCTTATCCTCGCTCTGCCTCCGACCATAAGCCGCCGGCTGTCTTTCTCACCTGCTCTCTCCGACGCTTTAGGTCGCGCACTCGCCGCCTGGGGCGCCGGCAATGCGATAAAGGTGCACGTGACCTATGCTCGACCCTTCTGGCGCGTTGACGCGCTGAATGGATCGGTGATGTGGCAGGAGCCACAAGGGCTCTATGCCTGTGATGCAAGCCACGGGGACCATGCCGGACTGGTTGTCTTTATCGGCGGCCCGCTGGCGGACGATTGGCACAGGAAGTCCAACGGTGAGCTGCGAACCTTTATCCTGGGCTTGCTTGTCGACGCGTTCGGCCCGGAGGCCGGACAACCACAAGAAGTCCATATCCGTGATTGGGTCGCC
Source organism: Neorhizobium alkalisoli (assembly GCF_002968635.1). Taxonomy (GTDB): domain Bacteria; phylum Pseudomonadota; class Alphaproteobacteria; order Rhizobiales; family Rhizobiaceae; genus Neorhizobium; species Neorhizobium alkalisoli. Next base: position 349,132 of record NZ_PVBN01000003.1, read on the forward strand.
GATCCCTGGAGCGGCGGCGCCTATAGCGACGTCATTGTCGAGCTCGATGCCGCAGACGCCGAGGATGTCCTCAACCACGGCGCACCGCCTGTCTATTTCGCATCATCGGAGCTCTCGCCATCTTTCCCAGGTTACATCGAAGGAGCCATCGTGGCGGGAAAACAAGTGGCTGCGCGCGTATTCTCAGACGTTAGACAAGGGGTTGCGACACCATGGCAAGAATAGAACCGGACGAAAACGACGCTCCCCGCCCTCGCGGTTCCGGCACTCAAAGCGTCTATGCGGTATTGCGTAGGGAAATCCTCGCCATGGCGCTGCCGCCGGGAAGCCCGCTTGATGAAGTGCGGCTGTCGGAGCGCTTCGGAATGTCGCGCACTCCCGTGCGGGAGGCGCTTCTGCGTCTTTCTGCCGAAGGCCTCGTCACCACGTTACCCAACCGCAATACCATCGTCTCGCCGATCGACTTTGCATCGCTGCCTGGTTATTTCGACGCTCTGACATTGATGTACCGGGTCACGACCCGCGGGGCCGCGACCCGGGCGGAGCCGGAGGCCATGGATGTCATTCGCGCCCGCCAGGCGGAATTCACCGCGGCCGTTGAGGCGCAAGACGCGTTGGGGATGATCGAAGCCAACCGCGAATTCCATGTCGCCATCGCCGAGCTTGCCGGCAATTCTTACTACATCACCTTTTTCGCACGACTCCTCGATGAGGGACGGCGAATCCTGCGGCTTTATTACCGGACATTCGATGACCGCCTGCCTCGGCAGTACGTCGAAGAACATGAAAAGATCATCGCCGCGATCGAGGCTCGGGATGTCGGACAAGCCGACGAGCTCGCACTTCAGCATGCCGCACAGATCGTCAAGCAGATCCAGGATTATCTTGCCCGCGATCTCGGCAATCCCCTCGATCTCAACAAAATCGTCTAAGTCAGATCCCCAATATTGGTGTCGACAAACTGAATACAGAAGCGTATAAAGGGCTGAGCAGCAAGGAACCCCATATGTCTTGGTCTTGGCCTCACCCTGTTCCTGACATCGCACACGACGAACGCCAGCGGCGGCTTTCGCTACTGCAGGCTTCGCTCGTGGAAAGGGAGTTGGGCGGACTGCTGTTGGGCGCGACGGAGAGCCTTCGCTATTTCACGGGCTTGGTCTGGCACCCAAGCGAACGCCTTCTCGGCGCGCTCGTAACACCGAATGAAATCCGCTACATCGTGCCCGGCTTCGAGCAGAGCCGCGTCGAAACCCTCTTCCGGCTTCCAGGCGATATTGCGGTTTGGCAGGAAGACGAAAGCGGTGCGGCTCTGGTGGCGTCACTCCTGCCGCCCGGCGCAAAACTCGCTCTCGACGACGCCTTGCCCCTTTTCGTCTATCATCAGCTCGCCGCGGTCTTCGGTGCCGATCGCCTTGTCGACGGAGGCCGGCTAATCCGCGATATGCGGCTTAGAAAGTCGGAAACAGAAATTGCCATCATCAAGTATGCGATGGACCTGACGCTGGAGGTGCAACGCCGCGCTCATTCCATCATCAGGCCGGGCATCCGCGCCTCCGAAGTCATTCGCTATATCGACGAACAGCACAAGGCGCTCGGAGCCGCCGGAGGATCGAGTTTCTGCATTGTCTCCTTCGGTCTCGCGACGTCGCTGCCCCACGGCGCCGATGGCGACCAGGTCTACTCCCCGGGAGATGTCGTCCTGGTCGACACCGGCTGCCGGTTGGACGGCTATCATTCCGACCTCACCCGCACCTACGTGTTGGACGAACCGACAAGCGAGTTTGCCGAAGCCTGGATGATCGAGAGGGAAACACAGCAGGCCGTGTTCGAGGCGGCGCGGATTGGCGCCACCTGCGGCAGCCTCGACGACGCGGCGCGGCGCGTCCTGGCAAGCCACGGACTCGGCCCGGACTATGTCCTCCCGGGGCTGCCCCATCGCGCCGGCCACGGACTTGGCATGGAAATTCACGAGGAGCCTTATATCGTTCGGGGCAACTCTACCGTGCTCCAGCCCGGAATGTGCTTTTCGAATGAACCGATGCTCGTATTTCCGGGACGCTTCGGCATACGTCTCGAGGATCATATCCACATGACCGCAACCGGGCCGGAATGGTTTACCCAACCGGCAAGGAGCCCGACCGAACCCTTTGCCTGACCGCTTCGCCGGCGGCGACGGATCCGACAACCATAGGAGTGCTTGAAATGACCACAGGCTGGAGCGGCGTTTTCCCCGCCGTGACGACACAGTTCAATGAAGATTTCTCGGTCGATATCGACGCGACGCAGGGCGTTCAGGACGCGCTCGTGCGCGATGGCGTCAACGGGCTGATCGTCATGGGCACCTGTGGCGAGAACAATTCCCTCGATCCGGAAGAAAAGCGCACGATCCTCAAAGCCGCGGTCGAAGTGGTCAATGGGCGGGTGCCGGTGATCACAGGCGTTTCCGAATTCGACACGCGCCGTGCCGTCGCCTATGCCCGGGACGCGGAAAAGCTTGGAGCCGACGGTTTGATGGTTCTGCCGGCCATGGTCTATGTGCCGAAGCCGGAGGAACTGATCGCGCATTTTAAGGCGGTGGCGGCAGCGACTTCCCTGCCGATCATGCTCTACAACAATCCGCCCGCCTATCGCGTCAACATCACCAACGAGGTGCTGCGCGAGCTCGAAGGTGTGGCAAACATCAAAGCCGTCAAGGAAAGTGCGCCTGATCCCCGCCGCTTTACCGACCTGATCAACGCCTTTGGCGATCGGTTCGATATCTTCGCCGGGCTTGATGATGTGGCGCTTGAAGGCTTGTTGCTCGGCGCCAAAGGTTGGGTGTCAGGCCTTACCAGCGCCTTCCCGCAGGAATCGGTGGCGCTCGTCGCTGCGACAGCCCGCGGCGATTGGGAGGAAGCCCGTCGCATCTACCGCTGGTTCATGCCGCTGCTGCATCTCGACGCCGAGCACGATCTCGTCCAGTCGATCAAGCTTGCGGAGCAGATCATGGGCCGCGGAACGGAGCGCGTGCGCATGCCGCGCATGTCGCTCACCGGCGCCCGCCGTGCGGAAGTCACCGCCATGGTCGAGAAGGCTGCCGCGACGCGCCCGACGCTCAGCAAGAAGGCCGCCTGAAAAGCTGCCTCCTTTTGGAAATGGAATTTGCAAAATGCCGGGGGACAAGCCCGGCATTTTCGATTTCAGCGCCCGGGACCCGGTTCGTTGCTCTGATCGAGAACGCGGCTCACGCTGAGCGCGATCAGGGTGCAGATCGCCCCTGAGATCAGATACCCGCCGATAAAGATGATGCCGAAATTGCTGGCAAGGCCAAGCGCCACCAAAGGCGCGAACCCGGCCCCAACCAACCAGGCAAGATCGGACGTCAATGCCGCGCCGGTATAGCGGTAATACTGGCTGAAGCGGGAGGAAACGGCACCGGAGGCCTGGCCGAAGGACAGGCCCAGGATACCGAAGCCGATGATGATGAAAGCATCCTGCCCCTTCCCCCCGGCATCAAGCAGGAAGGGTGCCGAGAACGAGAAGATCGCGATGATCACTGCGCCGACCATCAACTGGCTGCGACGGCCGATGCGGTCGGCCAATACCCCTGAGAGAATGATGCCGATGATCCCGACAGCCGCCCCTGCCACCTGCACCCAAAGGAATTCCGCCGCCGACTGACCGCCGTAGAGCGTCACCCAGCTCAGCGGAAATATCGTCACGAGGTGGAACATGGCAAAGCTTGCGAGCGGCACGAAGGCGCCGAGCACTACGTCATGGCCGTGTTTGCTGAGCATTTCAAAGACGGGCCGCGGCTGCAATTCATTGGCTTCCAGCGCCGAGCCGAACTCCTTGCTCGCCACGATCCGTAGCCGCGCAAAGAGCGCCACAACATTGATTGCGAAAGCCACGAAGAACGGGTAGCGCCAGCCCCAGGCCAGGAAGTCGGCTTCCGAAAGATTGGCGACAAAATAGCCGAACAGGATGCTCGCCAGCGCAAAGCCAATTGGCGCTCCGAGCTGCGGGATCATCGCATACCAGCCGCGATGATTCGGTGGCGCGTTGAGGTTGAGGAGGGAAGCCAGACCATCCCAAGCCCCCCCGAGCGCAAATCCCTGTCCGAGACGGAAGAGCGCCAGAAGCGCCACCGCCCAGTAGCCGATCGTTTCATATCCCGGCAGGAAGGCGATCGAAGCCGTCGATCCGCCCAGAAGGAAGAGCGCGACCGTCAGCTTCGTGCCGCGTCCATAGTTGCGGTCCACCCACATGAACACGAAGGACCCAACCGGACGCGCCATGAAGGCGAGCGGAAAGATCGCAAACGACATCAGCGTTGCGGTGACCGGATCGGGCGCAAAAGGAAAAATGAGCTTCGGGAAGACGAGGACGGAACCAAGACCGTAAACGAAGAAGTCGAAAAATTCCGACATGCGACCAATGACCACGCCGATGGCGATGCTGCCCGGCGATATCGGCTTGTCGTCATGAATGCGGCGGGCATCCCGTTCCAGGCCAGATGATGTGGGATTGACGACCGTGTTCATGCTTTCCTCCTGGCGTGACTCCGCCTCACTCTGGAAATGTTGATCAAACTGCCGGCGAGATCAAGGACAGCCGGCCGAAAAAGCCCGAGGGTCGTGTGCGGCCGCCCCTCTAGCCGGAGAGGCATTGCGTCCTAGATGTGATCGAGCGGCATCGGCGACCCCTCGGGATTCAGCAGCGGCAAGTGCTGATCGGCCCGAAAGGTCTCGTTGCTGCATTGCGACATATTGCTGCACTGCGACGAACGACCTCATTCCCGACCATGCATCGTCGCGATTAGTCCAACTAGACAAAACGCAAATTCGAGCCCGAGATGCAAAGTCTAATCAAGTTCGTCGGCCGCCTCTTCCTTTTCGTGTCTTTTCCGGCTCTTGCCGGATGCAACCTCGTGGTCATGTCGCCTTCGGGGGATATTGCCGTACAGCAGAGAGACCTCATCGTCGTCTCGACGGTGCTGATGTTGTTGATCATCGTGCCGGTCATTTTCCTGACACTGTTTTTCGCCTGGCGATACCGCAGCTCGAACACCAGCGCACCCTACGATCCGGAGTGGCACCACTCGACGCGGCTTGAAGTCATCATCTGGTCGGCGCCACTTGCGATCATCATCGCATTGGGCGCGGTCACCTGGATTAGCACCCATAAGCTTGATCCCTATCGGCCGCTCGACCGGCTGGATGCCGAGCGCGCCATTCCCGCCGAAGCGAAGCCGCTTACGGTCGAAGTCGTCGCGCTCGACTGGAAATGGCTGTTCCTCTATCCGGACTACGGGATCGCGACGGTGAACGAAATCGCCGCGCCGGTCGATGTGCCGATCAATTTCAAGATCACGGCCTCCTCGATGATGAACTCGTTTTATGTTCCCGCGCTTGCCGGCATGATCTACGCCATGCCAGGCATGCAGACCAGGCTGCACGCCGTCATGAACGAGCAGGGCGAATACGAGGGTCTGTCGACCAACTACAGCGGCGATGGCTTCTCCCATATGCGCTTCAAGTTTCACGGCCTGCAGCAAGCCGGTTTCGATGAGTGGGTTGCAAGGGTGAAGGCGCAGGGAACGGCTCTCAGCCGGGATGCCTATCTCAAGCTAGAAAAGCCGAGCGCCAGGGAACCGGTCCGCTACTTTGCGAGCGTCGAGAACGGTCTATTCGACGCAATCCTGAATATGTGCGCGCGTCCCGGCCAGATGTGCATGAGCGAAATGATGCATATCGACATGGCCGGAGGCGGCGGCGCCGAAAGCCACGACAACCGCGCCAAGCTGGAATACGACAATCGTCATGCCGATGACGCGGCACACGGAGAAGCAGCACCCGGAGCCACCTTCCCGGCGACAGGAAATCCTGCTCGCAGCCCGGAACCCGCCAAAGGCATAGATGCACCGCATCAGCCGACCGAAACGCCGATCCAGCAAAACATGCACGAAGGCCACACAACTCCAGGCAGCGCTCCGGGCGGACCCGCCGCGCCACAGATGAACCAAGGCACCACGCAGCCCTGACCGGCACATCAATCGATTTTGGACAATACAATGTTCGGCAACTCTACCCTGACGGAATTCATCTTCGGACGCCTCTCATGGCAGGCCATCCCTTACCACGAGCCCATCCTTGTCGTGACATTCGCGGCGGTTGTTCTGGGCGGGATCGCCCTGCTGGCGCTGATTACCAGGTACAAGCTCTGGGGCTATCTCTGGACGGAATGGTTCACCAGCGTCGACCACAAGAAAATCGGCGTCATGTATATCGTTCTCGCGATCATTATGCTGCTGCGCGGCTTCGCCGACGCGATCATGATGCGTATCCAGCAAGCCATCGCCTTCAACGGCAATGAAGGGTACCTCAATCCGCACCACTACGACCAGATCTTCACGGCTCATGGCGTGATCATGATCTTCTTCGTAGCGATGCCCTTCGTCACCGGCTTCATGAACTACGTGGTGCCGCTGCAGATCGGCGCGCGCGACGTCTCCTTTCCCTTCCTCAACAACTTTTCCTTCTGGATGACGACAGCCGGAGCCATCATCATCATGATGTCGCTGTTCGTCGGCGAATTTGCCCGCACCGGCTGGCTTGCCTATCCGCCTCTTTCGGGTGCCGATTACAGCCCTGGTGTCGGGGTCGACTATTATATCTGGGGGTTGCAGGTGGCAGGTGTCGGTACGACGCTGTCGGGCATCAATCTGATCGCGACGATCGTGAAAATGCGCGCACCCGGCATGACGTTCATGAAGATGCCGGTATTCACCTGGACCTCGCTTTGCACCAACATTCTGATCGTTGCGACCTTCCCGATCCTTACGGCTACGCTCGCGCTCCTGTCGCTCGACCGCTATGTCGGCACGAACTTCTTCACCAACGACCTTGGCGGCAATCCGATGATGTATGTGAACCTCATCTGGATCTGGGGCCACCCGGAAGTCTATATCCTGGTGCTGCCGGCTTTCGGCATCTTCTCGGAAGTCGTCGCCACCTTCAGCGGCAAACGGCTGTTCGGTTATGCCTCGATGGTCTATGCGACCTGCGTGATCATGATCCTGTCCTACATCGTCTGGCTGCATCATTTCTTCACGATGGGTGCCGGCGCCTCGGTGAACGCCTTCTTCGGCATCACCACGATGATCATATCCATTCCTACCGGCGCGAAAATGTTCAACTGGCTCTTCACCATGTATCGCGGCCGTATCCGCTACGAGCTGCCGATGTACTGGACGATAGGCTTCATGGTGACCTTTGTGATCGGCGGCATGACCGGGGTCATGCTTGCCATCCCCCCGGCCGACTTCGTGCTGCATAACTCGCTTTTCCTGATCGCCCATTTCCATAACGTCATCATCGGCGGTGTCCTGTTCGGTCTGATGGCAGGCATCGTCTACTGGTGGCCGAAGGCTTTCGGCTACAAGCTCGATCCGTTCTGGGGCAAGATGAGCTTCTGGTTCTGGCAGATCGGCTTCTTCGTCGCGTTCATGCCGCTCTACGTACTCGGCCTGATGGGCGTAACCCGTCGCGTCTCTCAGTTCGAAGATCCGTCGCTGCAGATCTGGTTCATCATCGCGGCATTCGGAGCTTTCCTGATAGCGATCGGCATTGCGTCCTTCATAATCCAGCTTGTCGTCAGTTTCCTGAAGCGCGACCAGCTACGCGACAACTCCGGCGACCCCTGGGATGGTCGCACACTGGAATGGTCGACCTCCTCACCGCCTCCGGACTACAATTTCGCTTTCACCCCAGTCGTGCATGATCATGACAGCTGGTACGACATGAAGCGCCGCGGCTATGAGCGCCCGCTCGGCGGTTTCAAACAGATCCACATGCCCAGGAATACCGGGACAGGTTTGATCCTGGCCGCACTCAGCGTCGCCCTCGCCTTCGGGATGATCTGGTATATGTGGTGGCTGGCGATCCTCTCCTTCGTCGCGATGCTCGCGGTCGCGATCGGCCACACATTCAACTATAACCGGGATTTCTACATTCCTGCCGAAACCGTAACGACAACAGAGGACGCGCGCTCCGAACTGCTCGCGGAGCGGACCTGACATGGCAAGCAATATCCAGGCCCAAGATACGGATAAGCCGGAATTCTACCTGACTGAAGAGCATCATCCAGAAGGCAGCACCATGCTGGGCTTCTGGCTCTATCTGATGAGCGACTGCCTCATCTTCGCGACGCTGTTTGCGACCCATGGGGTACTTGGCCGCTCCTATGCCGCCGGCCCCTCGCCCGCCGATCTGTTCAATCTGCCGCTGGTGGCCGTCAATACGGCCATGCTGTTGTTGTCGTCGATCACCTACGGCTTTGCCATGCTGCAGATGGAGCGCAATGCCAAAACCGAGACGCTGTTCTGGCTCGGGGTGACCGGCGTGTTCGGCGCGATCTTCCTCGGGCTGGAGCTCTACGAATTCATCCATCTGATTCACGAGGGCGCGGGTCCTACCCGCTCGGCTTTCCTCTCCTCCTTCTTCACGCTGGTCGGTACCCATGGCCTGCATGTCACCTTCGGCATCATCTGGCTGATCACCTTGATGGTGCAGGTTTCGATGCGGGGATTGATCCCCGAGAACCGCCGCCGGCTGATGTGCCTTTCAATGTTCTGGCACTTCCTCGACGTCATCTGGATCGGTGTCTTTTCCTTCGTTTACCTCCTGGGAGTCCTAGGATGATCTCGCACCCGCACGCCCCCGCCCATGAAAGCGCCTCTGCCACCCATCACGGCCACAGCAACGGCCATGAAGCCGGCCACGGCACTCTTAAGGGCTACCTAATCGGTTTTGTTCTTTCCGTCATCCTGACCGCCATCCCGTTTTGGCTGGTCATGGGCGAGGTCTTCGACAGCAAGCTGGTGACGGCTTTCTTCGTGATGGGCCTCGGCGTCATCCAGATTGTCGTTCACATGGTTTATTTCCTCCATATGAACCCGCGCTCGGAAGGGGGCTGGACGATCATGGCGCTGATCTTCACGCTGGTGCTCGTCGGCATCACGCTCGCCGGTTCGCTCTGGGTCATGCATCATCTGAACGCGAACATGATGCCCATGTCGCCTGAAATGATGAAGAACATGCCATAAGGGTCCACAACTGTGAGCTCGGATGCAGATCACCTGAGGTTCGGCGAGGAAAAATCCTTTCGGTCCCGCCGGTCCCGGGTCATTTTCGCGACGGCCATGTTGGTCCTTGTCGCGGTCTTCCTCAGTCTCGGCACATGGCAGGTGCAGCGGCTTTTCTGGAAGCTTGACCTGATCGAGCGGGTGGACGCCCGACTGCATACCGATCCCGTCCCGCCCCCCGGACCGACCGATTGGGCCGGCATCACTGCGGAAAAGGACGAATACCGTAGGGTCATAGCAATCGGTGCGTTCCTCCATGACAAGGAAGTCCTGGTCCAGGCGGTGACGGCGCTTGGCGCCGGCTTCTGGGTTGTGACCCCGCTTCAACGGCCGGACGGTACGACGATCCTGATCAACCGCGGCTTCGTGCCCGAAGACCGGCGCGATCGGGCGTCACGGACGGATGGAGATGTCCCGGGTGCGGTGGAGATCAGCGGGCTTTTGCGTATCACCGAGCCCAACGGCGCCTTTTTGCGAACCAATGCACCCCAGAATGACCGCTGGTATTCCCGTGACGTCGCGGCGATCACCGCAGCGAAGGGGCTCGCAAACGTTGCGCCTTATTTCATCGATGCCCAATCCACCCCCAACGCCGGCGACCTGCCGGTCGGAGGGCTGACTGTCGCCCAGTTCCGCAACAGCCATCTCATCTACGCAATCACCTGGTATTTTTTGGCAGCGATGAGCGCTGCTGCGGCCTATGCAGTCCTTCGCAGGCGGATCGGCTGAGGTGTCCCGCGACCGAATTTAAATCGTCCGCCGACCAAGTTTGACTGGTCATGGGAACCCTCGCGGGGTACCTATGGTTTTGGAGGATCGATGTCCGCTCGGTTGTGCAGACATCTTTTAGAGGAGGAAACGGGAGGTTTTAGCCAAAACAGGAGAGGCTTTGATGACCAAAACCGTTTTGAACGCCGTCGGTGACACGCTCTATTATAGTGGCACTTCAAAGGCGTGGTTTTCCGCCACCGGCTCCGGGCCGACACTATCTGGAACTGCCGGCAATGACTCCATGTGGGGCGACAGTTCGGTCAACGTCACGATGAGCGGCGGCACAGGCGACGACATCTACTACCTCTATTCCAGCATCAATCGCGCCTATGAAGCCGCGAATGCCGGCGTGGATACCATCGACACCTGGATGAGCCATACGCTCGCCGCCGGCTTCGAAAACCTCAGGGTGACAGGCGACAAACGCTTCGCTTTCGGAAATAGCGTCGACAACATCATTTCGGGATCTTCAAGCCGACAGACATTCGACGGCGGTGACGGCAATGACGTGCTCACGGGTGGAGGCGGCGCCGACACCTTCATCTTCGCCAAGGGCAACGGCAGCGACCTGATTACCGACTTTGGCGCAGACGATACCATCAGGCTGAACAATTACGGCTTCACGTCCTTCGAACAGCTCAGCAGCCGTTTCATACAGGAAGGCGCGAATTTGCGTCTTGATCTTGGTGGTGGCGAGAGCCTCGTTTTTGCCGGAACCACTCCCGATGAACTCAACTCCGATCAGTTCGCGCTGAGCCTCGACCGCTCTGGGCTGACACAGACTTTTTCGGACAATTTCAACTCGCTGTCGCTTCACAACGGCACAACCGGCACCTGGGACGCCAAATTCCCCTGGGCTCCGGACAAGGGCAGCTCCCTTTCCAGTAATGGCGAACAGCAGTGGTACATCAATCCACTCTATGCGCCCACGGCCTCGGCAAATCCCTTCTCCATCAACAACGGCGTGCTGACGATCACTGCGAAGCAGACGCCGGCGGCTATCGAAAGCCTGGTGAACGGGTATGACTACACCTCGGGCTTGCTCAATACACACTCCACCTTCGCCCAAACCTACGGCTACTTCGAAATCCGGGCCGACATGCCCAACGATGGCGGCGTCTGGCCGGCCTTCTGGCTGCTTCCGGAAGACGGAGCCTGGCCGCCGGAACTCGATGTGGTGGAAATGCGGGGACAGGACCCTAACACCCTCCACGTCTCGGCCCATTCCAACGCGACTGGCAAGCAGACAACCCAGACCTCGGCAGTCAACGTGCCCAGCACTGACGGCTTCCATACCTACGGGATGTTGTGGGACCAGGACCAGATCGTCTGGTATTTCGACGATGTTGCCATAGCGCATGCCGATACGCCGGCAGACATGCACGACCCGATGTATATGTTGGTCAATCTGGCCGTGGGCGGAGCCGCGGGAAGCCCATCAAGCGGTCTGGTCAATGGTTCTCAAATGAAGATTGACTACATTCGCGCGTATTCGCTCGAAGACAATCCGCCTGCTGCTACATCATCGACGGCGGATACGACGAATGACTGGCTGATCTAGGATCGGCCCCGTTCCCGACGACCTCGGATGACAGCATCCGAAGGGGCAGGATCGAGCCTTCCTGCCCCTCGATCTAACGGTATTTCATGGCAGCGGGCAGACTGCTGAGTGTGTCGTTTTGAAACGATGGCTGTGGGTATTCACAAAACGTTGATCATGTTTGCTAACGGTCCTGGAACTATGCCGAGGCGGCGACAATATTGTCCGTGCTGTAGAGACCCCATTGGTTACCCCGCCTACGGCCGGAGGCTTGGCGGCGTATGCGATAGGCGCCGCCGAGCCTCTGTCAAAAGTCCTATGAACCATTCTCCAGCCATCGGACCTGCTCCGGCGAAAGCCGGATATCGAGTGCCGAGAGGCTATCCTCAAGTTCGCCCACGGTTCGCGGCCCGATCAGCGGTATCACAGGGAAGGGTTGTGCGATGACATAGGCCAATGCCACATGGATCGGGTGGCGACCGAGCTTTTCAGCAAGCTCGATTGCTCGATCTCGGCGGTCGAAATTCCGCTCGGAATACCAGACGCGTACCAGTTCGTCGTCGTCCCGCTTGTCCCGTCCCGCCCGGTTCGTAAAAAACCCGCGGCCCTGGCTCGACCAGGCAAAGTTCGGGATCTGCTTTTCGGTCAACCATGCCTTCCAATCGTCGTCGGACGCAGCGACACATCCCGCCCAGATCGGATCGAGCATCTCTGCGAGCGAAAAATTGTTGGACAGGGCGCCCGGGGCCGTCTTTCCGTTCTTGCGGGCATAGGCGATCGCCTCGTCCATGCGCGCTCGATTCCAGTTCGACCCGCCGAAAATGCCGCGGATCCTGCCCCGCTTCACCTCCGCATCCATCGCATCGACGAACTCGCCGACCGGTATTTCGGGATTGTCCCGGTGCATGAAATAGACGTCGACATAATCGGTCTTCAGCCTGTCGAGGGATTGATCCAATTGCTTGGCAATCACATCCGGATAGCAAAGCGGTGAATGCCCGCCCTTGCCGATCAGGACGAATTCATCGCGCGGCACCTCCCGGCTTGTGTGCCAGTCGCCAAAAATTTTCTCCGTTTTGCCCGCCCCGTAGACGTAGGCGGTATCGAATACATTGCCCCCGGCTTCGTAGAAGGCATCCATGGTCAATGATGCCGCCGCGAAATTCGGGAAGAATTCAAAGCCGAGGCTGAGCGCCGAGGCCTCCTTCGCCACACCCGGAATCGGTCGCTTCGGAATACCGCTGCCGAGACGCACCTTGCCGCCGGTTATGTTGGTGGGGCGTCCAACGGCCGTTTCAGCAGCGTATTCCAGGCCGACGGATGCGCGCCATTGGTCGAGCACGCGCAGATTGCCGAGCGAATCCGCCGCACTCATCCCCGGCGACGCGAACTCCCCTCTCCCCTCACGGATCGCTTCGCCGACCGCATCGACCTCGAAGGAATAGAGATACCCTTTCTCTTCGAGTTCAATGGTTTCGCGTTCGTCACCCTTGATGATCTCGATCCGTCCGATCCCGCCCTGGCGACCCGAGGCGAACCAGAAATCCTTCACTTCGATCCGGCCCTTGGAACCGATGATACGGAGCGTATTGTCCTGCTGCGCCATGATCGAGCAGGAGACTTCGGCGACGATACCGTTTTCGAACTTGAGGACGGCGGAGGCCCATTCGTCGATGCCGGATTGACCGAGATGTGCGGCACCCGCCACTGTCTTGGGCTCCACGAAATCCTTTCCCTCGACGGCACCGGCAATAAGCCGGGCCATGGATACCGGATAGCCCCCGACATCCAGAATACCGCCGCCCGCCATATCGCCGTTGAAAAGCCGGTGCTCGGGCTTGAAGCTTCCCATGTTGAAACCAAAACTCGAGCGGATGATCCTGACATCTCCGATAACTCCGCTTTTGACTAGCTCCACGAGCCGCGCTGTCTGAGGATGCAGGCGATACATATAGCCTTCACCGACAAAGACCTTGGCCTTCCTTGCTTCGTGGAAGATCACATCAGCGTCGAATGCAGAAAGCGCCATCGGCTTTTCGACCAGCACATGCTTGCCGGCGCGAACCGACTTGATCGCCCATTCCGCATGTCCGACGTGGGGAACCGCTATATAGACCGCATCAATCTCCGGGTCGCTGAGCAGCACATCATAGCCGGCGACGATTCTCGCCCCCGGAAAGGCCTCCGAAAGGCCGGGCTTCTCCGGATTGCGGGTGGCAATGGCGGCCAGCCTGCCGGTCCGCGAATGCGCGATACCTTCAGCGAAAGCCCGTGCGATGGTGCCCGGGCCGATAATACCCCAGCGAACATGGTTCTCTTCAGTCATGGATTTTCCTTTGATATCCTTTGAAATTGCTTAGCGAAGGCGATTGCCTTTTTGATCGAAAAGAAAGACGCGCCTGGCCGGCACGCCCACGGTCAGGTGTTGGCCGTCGCCCCTGTGGCGACTCTCAGGTTGCTCGATGACGACCGTCTCACCGGAAAGGCGTGCGTGGACGTAGCTGGTATTGCCGAGATGCTCCGCCACCTCGACAGCCACTGTCAGGTCCGCATCACCTTCCCCGGGCAGGATAAAATGTTCAGGCCGAATGCCGAGCGTGACAGATGCACCGGCATTGATCTCGGTCGAAAGCGAGAATGCGAACCGGACAGTCCGGTCGGATGAGAGTGCCACGACCGCTCCGCCGGGCCCCTTCTCGACCACCTCCGCCTTCAGGAAGTTCATCTTCGGCGAGCCGACGAAGCCGGCAACAAATTGATTGGCAGGATCGTCGTAGAGATCCAGCGGCGCGCCCACCTGCTCGATGTGACCGGCCCGCAATACGACGATCTTGTCTGCAAGCGTCATCGCCTCGGTTTGATCGTGCGTGACATAGATCATCGTCGTCCGAAGCTGTTTGTGCAGCTTGGAAATCTCGACACGCATCTGGACGCGCAGCTCGGCGTCGAGGTTCGAAAGCGGCTCGTCGAAAAGAAAAACCTGCGGTTCGCGAACGATGGCCCGTCCGATCGCGACACGCTGCCGCTGACCTCCGGAAAGCTGGGCGGGACGCCGATCCATGAGCTCGTTGATCTGCAATATGTTCGCCGCAAGCGCGACGCGGCGGGCGGTATCGTCTTTCGGGTTGCCATTCATTTCCAGTCCGAAGGAGAGGTTCCGTCGGACGGTCATGTGCGGGTAGAGCGCATAGGACTGAAAAACCATCGCTATGCCGCGATCGGATGGCTCAGTGTTGTTGACCACTTTTCCACCGATGCTGATGGTGCCGGCAGAAATATCCTCAAGGCCCGCGATCATGCGCAGGAGGGTCGATTTCCCGCATCCGGACGGTCCAACGAAAACGGTGAACTCACCGTCGTCGATCTCAAGGTTTGCCCCATGGACCACCTGATAGGCCCCGAAACTTTTGACGACATTTTCGAGTTTGATTTTTGCCATGATCCCTCCCCGGCTATTTGACGGCACCGGCCGAGATCCCGGCGATGAAGTGGCGTTGCAAGAAAACGAAGACGACGAGCACGGGCGCGGTAAGCAGCACCGCGCCGGCCATGATGCCGCCCCAGGAAACTTTCGTGAGGCCGATCAAGGTTCCAAGTGCCACCGGCGCGGTCATCATGTTCGGCCGCGAATTGATCAGCAGCGGCCACAGATAATTGTTCCAGGACGCCAGGAACAGGATGATCGCCAGCGCTGCCATGGTCGGGCGCGCCAATGGCAGCGCGATGTGGAGGAAGATCCGCCATTCCCTGACGCCTTCCACTCTCGCGGCATCGAAGAGCTCACCGGGCATCATCGAAAAAGCCTGGCGCATGAAGAGGACACCGAGGGAGTTGAACAGCGGCGGCACGATCAGTGCGATCCAGGTATTCGCGAGCTTGAATTCGCGCGCGACCATGATGAACTGCGGGATGACGACCACTGCAAAGGGCAGCGTAATCGTCCCGAGGATGATCGCGACCACGATGGACCGGCCCGCGAAACGGTAGCGCGCAAGCGCCCAGCCTGCCATGGAAGTCAGCATGACAGACAGGGCCGTGTAGACGATCGCGACGATAATCGAGATAAACATTGCCCGGACGAAATTCGTGTCCGCCTGAAGGTTCTGAAAGTTGGCTGCAAATTCCGCCGACGGCCAGAGTACGATCTCCGGACTGAAGATCCCGTGGTCCGGCATGGTGGAGAACACGAACATCATCCAGAGCGGGAAAAGCCACAGGATCGCAAGCGGCGTCAAAACCGCGTGCAACGCGATCTTCTGGAGCAGCAGCGAGCGGGATTTCGACTTCATTTTTTCTCCCTCCCCAGGACGAGGTTGAGCAGAGAAATCGCCACGGCCAGACCTGCGATCGTATAGGCGATTGCCGAGGCATAGCCGAAATTCAGCGAGGTAAAGCCCTGGCGGTAGAGGAGCAGGCCGAGGGTTTCAGTTCCCCCACCCGGGCCACCGCGATTGGTAATCAAGAAGGGTTCTGTAAAGAGCTGCATGGTGCCTATGACCGACAGCACGACGCAGAAACTGATGATTGGCTTCAAGAGCGGAAGGGTGATGTGGACGAATTGCTGGAACTTGCTCACCTTGTCGAGTGTCGCGGCTTCGTAGACATCGTCAGGTATGGATTGCAAGCCGGCGAGAAGGATGATGGCGTTATAACCCGCCCATCGCCAGGTGATCGCTATGATCACCAGCGCCATCGCCGCGTTGGCATTGTCGAACCACGACACCGGTGACAAGCCAACCGAGGTAATCAGCTTGTTGACGATGCCGAAATCGGCGCTGAACATCAGCCTGAAGACCGCGGCATAGGCCACTTCGCCAACGACGACCGGTGCGAAGAAGGCGAACCTGTAGAGCGGTCGCGCCTTCAGGAGTGGGGAGTTCAGAAGGACGGCCATGACGGTAGCAAGTGCGATCATTACCGGCACCTGGATCACCAGGATGATCAGGGTGTTGTAAAGCGCGTTATAAAAAGCGGGATCAACGAATAGACGCCCCCAGTTGGCCGAGAGACTGAACCGCCACGGATTGACGCGGGTGTTCTGAAACGAGATCAGAAGCGAGTTTATGATCGGCCAGAGCCAAAAGGTGACGAAGATCAAAAGGTAGGGGGCAAGGAAGGCATAGGCCGCCCTATTCCTCGAAAGCATCTCATTCTCCTGTCGGGTACGCTGAGCGGCAAAGATCGGGCGGCTTTAGGCCGCCCGGCATTCTCATTGCGCAACGGGCAGGCCGGTTGCAGTCGCAATCTGCTTTGCCGCGTCGTCGAGTGCGGCCTTCGCATTCGGATAGCCACCGGCGAAGTACTTCGTTTGCGTGGCCTGATAGATAGCGTCCGCGTCACTTTGGAAAGCAGTGCCTCTGCTTGGAACGATCTGCGGCAGAGTGGCGAGGATATCCGCCCATACGGTCTGCCCGCCCCAGTAGGGTTGCGGCTCCTTCACGAACGGGTCCTGCACCGCCGACAAGAGTGACGGAACCAGCCCGAAGGACTTCAGCATGGTGACCTGGCCCTCATTCGTGGTCAGCGAGTATTCGATGAATTTCCAGGCAGCTTCCTTGTTTTCGGAGGCAGCGCTGAGGGCCAGCGAAGACCCTCCGAGATTGGCTGCCCGGGGGCCGTCGGCGGTGAGGCTGGGCATCCGGTAAACGCCCCATTTGCCGGCGAGGTTCGGGGAGGTTGAGCGGATGGTACCTTCGTACCAGGCGCCATACATCTGGCTGGCGGCCTTGCCTGCCGTGCTCGCCTGGATCTTTTCGTCCCAGATCGCAGCCGTGATCAGGCCCGCGTCCTTCATCTGCTTGACCTTCTCCAGCGTTGCGACGCAGGCCGGCTGGCTGATCGTGATCGTCTGGCCATCGGTCGAGAAATAGCCGCAGCCTTGCTCGTTCGAGATCATCCGGAACCATTCGCTGTCGCCATTGAAATCGGCTTGAGCCATCACGGTTCCCGGATTGGCAGCCATCACCTTCTTTCCAGCGGCGATGAAGTCGTCCCACGTCTTGATCGTTGCTGGATCGACGCCGGCCTTTTCATAAAAATCGCGTCGATAGAAGACCGCGACCGGTCCTGAATCCCACGGCACGGCGTAAGGAATCCCATCGACTTCCAGCTCGGTCCGCTTGAATTCGGGAAAGAGGGCCTGGATTTCGGGCGTGTAGCCGACTTCGCTCAGATTGGCGAAACAATCGGGAAAGCGGTTCCAGAAAACCTCGGCTTCAAAATTCTCGATCGAGACGATATCCGGCAGGCCTTCTCCTCCCGCTGCGCAGGCCGCGAGCGTCTTGTCGTAGACCTGGTCGTTGCCAAGATCCTCCACTGTTACCTTGATGCCTGGATATTTCTTGTTGAAGCCTTCGAGCGTCGCCTTGAGAGACGAGGCCGCGACGTTCCAGCTCCAGATGGTGACTTGGCCCGACTGGGCGAACGCGGTGCTCGATGCAAGCAGTACGGCGGCGGCCATCGGGCCGGCGAGTTTGAAGCGCATTGAAAACCTCCCTTTTCAATTGCTGTCCCTTCGGAACGTGCCTAAATTATCGCCTGCGAAACATCTGTCTCCGAAAAAGGGAACATGGATTTGGCGGAAAGTAAGGTAGTCAGCAGAGCGATCTACCAACCGGGTGCAAGCAGCATAGAAGGCTCGCCGACTGCCTTGCAGATGTTCTTCACGCACCCGCCGATCATGCTGATGCCGCACTGGCACGCGCAGGTGGAGGTGAATTACGTGATCCGCGGCACGGTCCGCTATCGCATGGGAGAGCATGATGTGCGGCTCCACGCCGGCCAGATGTGTCTCTTCTGGGGCGGGCAGCCGCATCGGATGGACGAATCCTCCGACGACTCCTTCTATGCCGGGGCGCACCTTCCGCTGGTGCACTTCTTTCGTTTGCGCCTGCCGGGCGATCTCGCGAGCAGGCTGATGCATGGCGCGACTTTGCTGACATCGGCCACCGACGCAGCGGACAAGGAGAACTTCGCGCGCTGGTTCGAATATGTGACCTCCGGCAATCCCCTCAAACGACAGCATGCCGTGGATGAGCTGCTCCTGCGGATAGAGCGGATCGTGCTCGATTCCTTTTGCATGGTACCGGAGGCCGCTGCCGGCACCGATCCGCTCAGCCCGGATCAACCTTATGCACAGTCAGCCAAAAGCGTCGCACGCATGTGCGACTTCATCGCAGCAAATTTCATGCAGGACATCGACACGATCGACATCGCGCGCGCCGCCGATCTTCATCCGAAATACGCGATGAACATCTTCCGGAGGTCGACCGGAATGACGCTCAGCAAATATGTCAACCTCCTGCGGCTCTCCCGTGCCCAGGCTCTTCTGATGCGAGAGGGAGCCAACGTGCTGCAGGTCGCGATGGACAGCGGCTTCGGTTCGATCAGTGCGTTCAACAAGTCCTTCCGGCATATTGCCGGCATGTCGCCATCCGATTTCCGGCGGGACAGTCGCTTTGCGGCCCATGCAATGCCGTGAGCCGAAATGGAGCCTCCGACCTGGGCGATGCCTACCTAATCTTACCGATGCTGGCATACATGCCGGTGGTCCTGAATTCCGTAGGTGTGATGCCGTAGATGCGGCGAAATACTTTGGCGAAATAATTCGGGTCATCGAAACCGCACATGATCGACACCTCCTTGACGGGCAGGAAGTCGGCTTTCGTCAGAAGTTTCGCCGCACGCTGCAGACGTTGTTGCAGCACGTATTCTGCAGGCGGAATCCCTTCACTCTCGGCAAAGCTTCGTGAAAAATGCGCACGGCTGAGGCCGACGATTTCTGCCAGTTCGTGGACGGGAAGCGGCTTTTCGAGATTGGCGTTGATATAATCGATGACAGGTTGCATCGCGCTTTGTTCAGCCACAAAGGCGGGTGAGCCAAAGACGCCATCGTAAAGTGCCATCGCCGCTTCGTAAGCTATGGCGGAGGCCGTGCCTGGCGTGGTCGCCCCCTTGACCAGCCTCAGGCTGCAGTCGGCGAGGTGATCGATCGTCGAGGGCTGCAGCTTGAGCACCGGACCGGCGAGGGCCAGCACCATCTTGTGGATGCGCAACGTCTCTTCGCCATGCATCGAGATCCAGAAATACTCCCAGCGCTCATCCTTCTCGAGCCAGTAGCGATGGTTGTGGGGCACGAGCAACAGGAAAGTATCGCCGCCCTGCAGCCTATAGTTCCGATTTTGGTAACGCAGTCGGCCGGAGCCGCTGATCGTGTGTTGCAGAACCGTAAAAGGGATCTGGCCACGCTTCCTGCCATCCCAGTCATAGACTTCGTTCTGGCGCACTTCATATCCGGCGCTGGTCGGCATGGCATGCAGCCGCTGCCGTCCCCGCGGGAAAGAAATCGTTCGCATCGATTGCCCGTGAGCGATCAAATCTTGCAGCACAAATTTACCCTCGAAAGCATAATACTTCTCTGGTGGCCTCTTCCGATTTGGGCATAATCCTGCGCAACAGAGAAAAAGAACCGCGGCCGAACGTAGGGCCGAGGGACCAAAAGCTCAAAACGAAGCATTTTCGGGCCATATGCGTGAGTATGCCGTCTATCCTCCTTTGCGCCACTCCAAGTTAGCATTTCTCAGACCAGGGTGAAGGACATGAGTTTCAAAATCGCTATAATCGGCGCGGGGAGCGTTGGTTTCACCAAGAAACTGTTTACCGACATTCTCTGCGTGCCTGAATTTCGGGACGTGGAATTTGCCCTGACCGACATCAGCGAACATAATCTCGAAATGATCAAAGCGATCCTCGACAGGATCGTCAGATCAAATGGCCTGCCTGCCAAAGTAACAGCCACGACAGACCGCCGCCGGGCTCTTGAGGGCGCGCGCTACGTCATCAGTTGCGTGCGCGTCGGAGGGCTTGAAGCCTATGCGGACGATATCCGCATTCCCCTCAAATATGGCGTCGATCAGTGTGTCGGCGATACGATCTGCGCCGGCGGCATCCTGTACGGCCAGCGCAATATTCCCGTCATTCTCGAGTTCTGCAAGGATATCCGCGAAGTCGCGGCACCCGGTGCGAAGTTCCTGAACTATGCCAATCCCATGGCGATGAACACCTGGGCTGCTATCGAATATGGCAAGGTCGATACGATCGGCCTGTGCCATGGTGTACAGCACGGTGCCGAGCAGATCGCCGAAGTGCTGGGTGCCAAGTCGCTGAGGGAGCTCGACTATGTCTGCTCCGGCATCAACCATCAGACATGGTTCGTCGACCTGCGCCTCAACGGCCGCAAGATCGGCAAGGACGAGCTGATCGCCGCCTTCGAGGCCCATCCGATCTTTTCCCAGCAGGAAAAGCTGCGCATAGATGTGTTGAAGCGCTTCGGGGTCTATTCGACGGAAAGCAACGGCCACCTCTCGGAATATCTGCCCTGGTACCGCAAGCGCCCGGACGAGATTGCCAGGTGGATCGACATGTCCGACTGGATCCATGGCGAGACCGGCGGCTATCTGCGCTACTCGACCGAAACCCGCAACTGGTTCGAGACCGAATTCCCGCAGTTCCTCGCCTCTGCCGAAAAGCCGGTCGATCCGACCAAGCGGTCCAATGAGCACGCGAGCCATATTCTGGAAGCGCTGGAAACCGGCCGGATCTATCGTGGCCATTTCAACGTCAAGAACGACGGCGTCATCACCAACCTTCCCGCTGACGCTATCATCGAGTCGCCCGGCTTCGTCGATCGTTTCGGAATCAACATGGTCGCCGGCATCACGCTGCCGGAAGCCTGTGCGGCGACCTGCATCGCATCCATCAACGTGCAGCGCATGTCTGTCCATGCGGCGATCAGCGGCGATATCGATCTGCTGAAGCTCGCCGTCCTGCACGACCCGCTGGTCGGCGCGGTCTGCACGCCCGAGGAAGTCTGGCAGATGGTGGACGAGATGGTCGTCGCGCAGGCCCCGTGGCTGCCGCAATATGCGAACGCCGTACCGGGCGCCAGGGAGCGGCTTGCCCGAAGCACGGTGAAGACCCGCGACTGGGCGGGCGCCGCCCGTCGAAACGTGCGCTCCATAGATGAGCTGCGCGCGGAAAAGGAGAGGCTGAAACAGGCTGTGTGAAAATGCTTTGGCGAGGCGGAGGGGTCAGACCTTCGGGAGGAAGGTTCGCGCCGCAAAATCCGCGTTCGCAAGTCGTTCGAGGAGAAACGGAGACGCCGCGGCGCTCCGAACAGGAGGGAGAGGCGATGCGCAATTTCAAAACTGCCGGCATTCTTGCCGGATTGGCATTCGGCGTCTCGGTGGGTGCGATGACCGCTCATGCATCCGAGCCGACCACGCCGCCGGTTCCGCCGCAATTTCCGGCGGAAGGCAAGATCAAATATGTGTCGCGCGACTCCATCCTGGAGTTCAAGGCGATGCCCGAGTATCACGAACCCGACTGGGTCACTAAAAAGTTCGTCGCCACCGGCAAGCTGCCGTCGGTCAAAGACCGATTGCCGAAGGAGCCGTTGGTCTTCAAGACGGAGAACATGCCGGACGGCACCGGCACCTATGGCGACACGTTGCGTCATGTCATCGGCGGCCGGCCCGAAGGCTGGAACTATGGAGCCGGCCAGACCCAGGGCTGGGGTGGCATCGATATCGGTCTGTCCGAATGCCTGACGCGCACTGCGCCTCTTTTCCAGGTCGAGGCAAAGGACACCGAACCGCTGCCCAACCTCGCGAAAAGCTGGGAATGGTCGCCGGACGGCCACAAGCTCACAATGCGCCTGGTCGAAGGTGCGAAATGGTCGGATGGCGCGCCGTTTTCGGCTGACGACGTGATGTTCTATTGGGAAGACGAGGTCGTTGACCCGAATATTTCACCGCTCGGCGGCGGCGCCTCCCCAGAAGCCTTCGGTGCGGGAACGACCCTCAAGAAGATCGATGAGCATACGGTGGAGTGGACCTTCAAGGAGGCCTTCCCGAAGCAGTATCTCTACACCATGGCCTATCCAAATTTCTGCCCAGGCCCGTCGCATGTCCTGAAACCCCATCATCCCAAATATTCGAAGAAAACCTACGACCAATTCAAGAACGCCTTCCCGCCGGAGTTCCTGAACATGCCGGTGATGGGTGCCTGGGTGCCGGTCGAATACCGGCCGGACGACATCATCGTCCTGCGGCGCAACCCATATTACTGGAAGGTCGACGAGAAGGGTAACCAGCTGCCTTATCTCAACGAGCTCCACTACAAGCTCTCGACCTGGGCAGACCGCGACGTGCAGGCGGTCGCCGGCTCAGCCGATATTTCAAATCTTGAACAGCCCGAAAACTTCGTCGCTTCGCTCAAGCGTGCTGCCGAAAAGACGGCGCCCGCGCGCCTCGCCTTCGGGCCGCGGCTGATCGGTTACAATATGCGTTTGAACCTCTCGGGCAACGGCTGGGGCGATCCCGACGAGCGCGGACAGGCAATTCGCGAGCTCAACCGCAACGAGGACTTCCGTAAGGCGATCACCATGGCGCTCGACCGCAAGGCGATCGGTGATTCCCTCGTCAAGGGTCCCTTCACGGCCATCTATCCGGGCGGCATTTCGTCCGGCACGAGTTTCTACGACCGCAACTCGACCGTCTACTATCCCTACGACCTTGACGGTGCCAAGGCGTTGCTTGGCAAGGTCGGGTTGAAGGATACGAACGGCGATGGCGTGGTCAATTTCCCCTCGGGCACGGCGGGCGGGAAAAACGTCGAAATCGTGCTTTTGGTCCATAACGGCTACGCGACCGACAAGAGCCTGGCCGAAGGTGTCATTGGCCAGATGGAGAAGCTCGGGCTCAAGATCATCTTCAACGCCCTCGACGGTCCGAAGCGCGACGATGCTCATTATGGCGGACGTTTCGACTGGGCAATCCAACGCAACATGCCCGAGCTCGCCTCCGTCGTGCAGAGCACCGAGCAACTTGCGCCCGTCGGCCCGCGCACGAGTTGGCATCATCGTGCGGGCAAAGATGGCACGCTCGATCTCCTGCCTTACGAGAAGCAGCTCGCGGATATCGTCGGCAAGTTCCAGACCAGCCAGAACAGCGATGAGCGCGTCAGCCTGATGAAACAGTATCAGAAAACGGCGACCGAGCACGTCGATACTGTCGGCCTCACCGAATATCCGGGCGCGCTGATCATCAACAAACGCTTCTCGAATGTTCCGCAGGGCACTCCGATCTTCATGTTCAACTGGGCCGAAGATTCCGTGATCCGCGAACGCCTCTGGGTGGCGGCCGACCTCCAAGGCAAATACGAACTCTTTCCCGAACAGTTGCCTGGAAAGCCCGGCGACAAGGGCCCCATGAACTAACCGTGTACCCCTCCCAGTGAAGCAACCGGCCGCGCGTCGTGGCGCGCGGCCGGGACGAACCTTAAACTTGCCGCCTATGCGGCCATCAGGAGAACGGACCGTCCGATGCTACGATTCCTGCTCGTGCGTATAGTCTCGGCGATCCCCGTCCTCGTCATCCTGAGCATAGTGACCTTCGCGATCATACAGGCGCCGCCCGGTGACTATGCCGACTACATTCGTTCGCAGCTCATCAATCAGAGCGGCGCGTCCTATGCCCAGGCCGAAGCCCAGGCGCAGGCATACCGTGCGGAGCACGGTCTCGATAAACCCTTGGTCATCCAATACCTGAACTGGATCAAGGGCATCGTCACCGAAGGCGATTTCGGGCACAGCATGTATTACAACAAGCCGGTAGCGGATGTTGTCGGAGAACGTCTGCCGCGCACGCTGGCACTGGCGCTCGTCTGCCATCTCCTCGCCTCGTTGCTCGGTATCGGCTTCGGGATATGGGCGGCGACGCGGCAGTATACCTGGATCGACAATCTGCTCTCCGGTATTTCCTTCCTCGGCATGACGGTGCCCCGCTTCCTGATGGCGCTGATCATCGTTTACCTGCTCGTCTTTCAGTTCAACGCCTCTGAAATCGGGAGCTTCTTTTCACCCCAGTATGGGGGCGCCCCGTGGTCCTTTGGAAAATTCGCCGATCTCGTCAGCCACGTCTGGCCAGTGGTGGCGATCGCCACTTTCGGCGGGCTCGCTTACAATATGCGGGTCATGCGAGGCAATCTGCTCGACACGCTGAACGCTCAATATGTCGAAACGGCGCGAGCAAAGGGCTTGTCTGGTGGTGCGGTCGTCATGAAGCATGCCGTCCCGAACGCGCTGCATCCGCTGGTCATGTATCAGGGGGTCGCCCTCCCCTACATGCTGACCGGCGAGATCGAGACGGCGATCATCTTTGCCCTGCCGACCGTCGGTCCCGCGATCGTAGGCTCGATGGCGATAGGCGACGTCTATGTCACGGCCACCTTCATGATGGTGCTGTCGGCAACCCTCATCGTCGGCAACATCATCGCCGATTTGCTGCTCGTAATGCTGGACCCGCGTGTCCGCCAGTTCGCGGGAGCCTGATATGCTCGCTTTCGATACCGCGCCATCATCATCGCCAGAGGAAACGGTGAACGACGAATTGCACCGCAATGAGAGCTACACGACTCTTGTCTGGCGTCGGCTGAGGCGATCCTGGACAGGCATGATGGGCCTCGTACTCGTTGCCCTTCTGATCGTCATGGCGATCTTTGCGGATTTCTTTGCCCCAATGGACCCCAAGGCCACCCATGTGGGTTTTGCCCCGCCGCAGATGATCAGTTTCCGCGACAAGGATGGAAACCTCGCCTTTCCGCCGCGCGTCTATGCGCTTTCTGAATCCGAGGAGCTCGACCCGGTCACGTTTCAGCCCATTGTCGGGCCGGATTACGACAATCCGCGCCATCTCGGCTTCTTCGTAAAAGGCGCCGAATACAGGCTCTTCGGCCTCATACCCCTTGATCGACATTTCTTCGGCACGGTCGACGGGCAACCCGTACACTTCCTCGGTACCGACAAGTTCGGCCGGGACGTGTTATCGCGGGCAATCGTCGGCTCACGCATTTCTTTGATGATCGCACTCGTCGTCGTTGCCATCGTGACGCTTATCGGCACCACCGTAGGTTTGGTGTCCGGTTATTTCGGCGGAACCTTCGACGTCTGGGTGCAGCGGTTTGTCGAACTGGTTCTCGCCTTCCCGCAACTGCCCCTTTATCTCGCTCTGACGTCGCTCATTCCGATCACGGCCCCCACCAATGTCTTTCTGGGCTTCGTCATCATTGTGATGTCCGCCCTGGGCTGGGCGCAAATGTCCCGCGAAGTGCGCGGCAAGACCATGGCGCTGGCGCGCGTCGAATACGTGCGTGCGGCGATCGCCGTCGGCGCCACCGACCGGCGGATCATCTTCCAGCACATCCTCCCAAACGTGATGAGCCATGTGATCGTCGCCGTCACTCTGCACATCCCGAGTGTCGTTCTGCTGGAATCCTTCCTGGGCTTCCTCGGCTTTGCGGTGAAGCCGCCGCTGATTTCCTGGGGGCTGATGCTGCAGGATACGGCGAACTATTCCGTCATCGGGACCTATCCCTGGATTCTCGCTCCCGTCTTCTTCGTGTTGGTTACGGTCTTCGCATTCAATGCGTTGGGCGATGGGCTACGCGACGCAGTCGATCCTTACTAAGGTGATAAAGAGATGGCTCTTTCCTTTGCGAGTTCGCTTGCTCCGCCGCTCCGGCACGATCACGACCTGCGCTCCGACAGGCCGATCATTGACGCACGCAATATCGGGGTGAGCTTCAAGGTGGAGCACGGCACCGTCCAGGCGGTGAAAGACATTTCCTTCCAGCTCTACCGCGGCGAGACGATCGCCATCGTCGGAGAATCCGGTTCGGGAAAATCGGTAACCGCCCGCACCGTGATGGGCTTGTTGTCCAAGCGAGCCGTCGTTTTGTCGAAATCGAGCATCGACTACGACGGCAGCAATATCTTGAAGCTCTCGGAAAAGGCGCGCCGCAAACTGCGCGGCAACCGCATATCGATGATTTTCCAGGAACCGATGAGCTCGCTCAACCCGATCTATGCGATCGGCAGCCAGTTGGTCGAGGCGATCCGTGTGCATCGGAAGATGAACCGAAGACAGGCCGAAGCACGTGCACTGGAGCTTTTGAAGCAGGTCCAGATCCCCGATCCCGAGGCGCGGCTGAAACAATATCCCCATCAGCTTTCCGGCGGCCAGCGCCAGCGCGTGATGATCGCCATGGCGCTGGCCAATGAACCGGACGTGCTGATCGCCGACGAACCGACGACCGCGCTCGACGTCACCGTACAGGCGCAGATCCTCAATCTCATTCGCGACCTCCAAGAGAAGTTGCGGATGGCGGTGATCCTCATCACCCACGACCTGACCGTGGTGCGCAAGTTCGCCGACTACATCTATGTGATGCAGCATGGCGAAATCCGGGAGCACAATACGAAGGACCGGCTGTTTGCCAATCCGCAGCACCCCTATACCAGGCATCTGCTCGGGTCCGAGCCGCGCGGCCGCGCCAATCCGCTGCCGGAGGGCTCGGACATAATTTTGAACGCGAAAGGCGTGCGCGTATCCTTCACGCTGCGGCACGGCGGGTTTTTCAAACCTGACTTGCGTGAGCTGGTCGCCGTCGACAACCTAGACCTGACGCTGCGGCGGCACGAAACGCTCGGCCTCGTCGGAGAATCCGGTTCGGGCAAGACCACTTTCGGTCAATCGCTGGTGAGGCTCAACACACCGCATCATGGCGAGATCACCTTCGACGGCCAGCCCATCCACCACCTCTCGCGGGCTGCAATGCGCCCGTTGCGCTCGCGCATGCAGATCGTCTTTCAAGACCCTTTTGCATCGTTGAACCCGCGCATGACGATCGGCCAGATCATCGAGGAGGGCCTCATCGTCAACGGGCTCGGCACCACAAAGGCGGAGCGGCTCGATCGCGTGCGGGCAGCGCTTTCTGCCGCCGGCATGCCGGGCAACATCCTTTCGCGCTTTCCGCACGAATTTTCCGGCGGACAACGCCAGCGTATCGCGATCGCCCGCGCCATCGCGCTCGAACCCGAATTTATCCTGCTCGATGAGCCGACATCGGCTCTCGACCTCTCCGTTCAGGCGCAGATCATCGAACTTTTGCGCAAGCTGCAGGACGAGCGCGGCTTAAGTTATCTCTTCATCTCGCACGATCTGAAGGTCGTACGCGCCCTCTGCCACCGCGTCATCGTCATGCAGCATGGCAAGATCATGGAAGAGGGCCCCGTCGACGAGGTGCTCACCCACCCCAAGACCGCTTACACGGAACGGCTGGTCAAAGCCGCTTTCGATGTCGCCTAACTGCCGAATGCCGGAGGTTTACATGGCAGCTAATCCCAAGATCACCTTCATCGGGGCCGGATCGACCGTCTTCATGAAAAATATCGTCGGCGACGTCCTGCAGCGTCCCGCCCTGTCAGGCGCAACCATCGCGCTGATGGACATCAATCCGCAGCGGCTGGAAGAAAGCGCCATCGTTGTCAACAAGCTGATCTCGACACTCGGCGTCAAAGCCAAGGCAGAGACCTATTCGGATCAGAAGAAGGCGCTGGCGAATGCGGATTTCGTCGTCGTCGCCTTTCAGATCGGCGGTTATGAGCCCTGCACCGTCACGGATTTCGAGGTGCCGAAGAAATATGGTCTGCGACAGACGATTGCCGACACTCTGGGTGTCGGCGGCATCATGCGCGGGCTTCGCACTGTGCCTCATCTGTGGAAGATATGCGAAGATATGCGTTCGGTCTGCCCGAATGCTGTCATGCTGCAATACGTGAACCCGATGGCGATCAATACCTGGGCGATCGCGGAGAAATATCCCGACATCAAGCAAGTCGGCCTCTGCCACTCGGTCCAGGGCACAGCGATGGAACTCGCGCACGACCTCGACATTCCCTACGAAGAGATCCGCTACCGGTCGGCCGGTATCAACCATATGGCCTTCTTCCTCACCTTCGAGCACCGCCAGCCGGACGGCTCCTACAGGAATCTCTACCCGGATCTTCATCGCGCCTATCGCGAAGGGAGAGCCCCGAAGCCCGGCTGGAACCCGCGCTGCCCGAACAAGGTGCGCTATGAAATGCTGACGCGGCTTGGTTATTTCGTCACCGAAAGTTCGGAACATTTCGCCGAATACACGCCCTATTTCATCAAGGACGGTCGCGAGGACCTGATCGAAAAGTTCGGCATTCCGCTTGATGAATACCCGAAACGTTGCATCGAGCAGATCGAGCGCTGGAAGGGACAAGCTGAGGCCTATCGCGGTGCCGACAGGATCGAAGTGGAGTCCTCGAAGGAATATGCTTCCTCCATCATCAATTCGATCTGGACGGGCGAGCCCTCGGTGATCTACGGCAATCTCCGTAACAACGGCTGCATCACCTCCTTGCCGGAAAATTGTGCGGCGGAAGTGCCCTGCCTTGTCGATGCCTCCGGTATCCAGCCGACTTTTATCGGCGACCTGCCGCCGCAGCTCACCGCGCTGATGCGAACCAATATCAACGTGCAAGAGTTGACGGTGCAGGCGCTGATGACCGAAAATCGCGAACACATCTACCACGCAGCGATGATGGACCCTCACACCGCAGCCGAACTCGATCTCGACCAGATCTGGTCGCTCGTCGACGATCTGTTGCATGCTCACGACACCTGGCTGCCGGAATGGGCGCGTTCCGGGCGCAAGGTTCGGGTAGCTTGAATTCGGGTCGGCGAAAATAGAACGAAGTTCCTCGTGGGGGTGCTTCGAAGTCATCGGACCCGTGGTTGACTCAGATCCTGACCCCAGGTGGCATCACTCCCTGCCCCGGCTATCACAGCCCGGGGCTTGGTTCCACCACCGGCGCCTGCCGACGACGCAGACGCGCGACATCGAACAGTGCCGCAAGTTACGAAATCCAGCCCGATCTTTCGCATACACCAATCGATCTGTCATATGAGAAAAGGTTTTCTCATATTGACTCCTTGATAGAGAAAAGGTTTTCTCACCCCAGATTTGGAAGGGAGGCCAATCTGATCAAGCTGCGAAACAGAAACGGCCGCGTCACCATTCACGACCTCGCGACGGCTGCCGGGGTCAGCGTTTCGACCGTATCGAAAGCCCTGAACGACAATGGGCGGATGGCGGCCGAAACCCGCGCGCGGATCAAGCGCATCGCGACCGAAATCGGCTTCCGACCCAATGCGCTGGCCCGCGGCCTGCTTTCCAGCCGCTCCTTCACCATCGGCCTTTTGACCAACGACACCTACGGGCGGTTCACCCTGCCTGTCATGGCCGGAATCTCGGAGGCATTGGTCGATCACGGGGTTTCGGTCTTCCTCTGCGCGATCGAAGACGATCCCGCGCTCGGCAAGATCCATGTCGACGCCATGCTGGACAAACAGGTGGACGGCATCATAGCCACGGGCAAGCGGATCGACGGCTCTCTGCCCGTCGATCTCTCCGGCCTGCCAGTACCTGTCGTCTATGCGTTTACAACCGGCACTCCGGACAGCGTGACACTCACCGCGGATGACGGCCATGGCGCAACGCTTGCGGCCGCCTGGCTCAAGGAGATCGGACGCAAACGTCTGGCTCACGTCACGGGTCCGGATGATTTCGCAGCCGTTCACGCGCGCGCCGCAGCTTTCCGCGACGTGGCTGGCCTCGATGTTCCCGTTCTCTACGGAGCCTGGTCGGAGAATTGGGGGCATGAGGCAATCGACCAGCTGTGGGGAGCGGGCAAAGAACGCCCCGACGGCATTTTCTGCGGCAACGACCAGATTGCCCGCGGCGTCATCGACGCCCTGCGTGAGCGCGGCGTCCGCGTGCCAGAAGACGTCTCCGTGATCGGCTTCGACAACTGGGAGATCGTCGCCGCACAGAGCCGACCACCTTTGACCACGATCGACATGAATCTCAAGGAGCTCGGCCGTCAGGCCGGCCTGACGGTACTCGCGCTCAGCGAAGGCAAGCCCGTGGAGGCGGGCCTGCGCAAGCTGCCCTGCCGGCTGGTCGTGCGCCAGTCCTGCGGCGGCAGGGCACAATCATAACCAGGAGGAAGGAGCCGAAGCGGCTCCATGACAAGGAGGAAGCACATGCTCAGGAAATTACTTTTCGCGACAGCACTCGTCTCCGTTCTCGGCTCCGGGGCTGCCTCCGCCGAAACGATCAATATGTGGGTTCGTTCGGGGATCGGCGACTCCTTCAAGGAGGTGGTCAAGGCCTACAACACCGCGCAGCAGGACAAAGTGGAACTCACCGAGGTACCGTTCTCGGAACTGGTGCAGAAGTATGCGACAGCCATCGCGGGCGGTCAGGCGCCAGACGCGTTGTCCCTCGATCTCATCTACACACCTGCCTTCGCTGCCGCCGGCCAGCTCGAGGATATGACGGACTGGGCAAAATCGCTGACCTATTTCGGTTCTCTGTCGCCTTCGCACGTCAAGCTCGGCACCTATGAAGAGCGCGTCTACGGTCTGCCGCTGCTCGTCGAGACGTCGATCTTCGCCTGGAACAAGGGCCTTTACAAGCAAGCCGGCCTCGACCCCGAGAAGGCTCCGACGACCTGGCAGGAAATCACCGCCAATGCCGAAAAGATCCGTGCACTCGGCGACAATACTTATGGTTTCTACTTCTCCGGCGGCGGCTGCGGCGGCTGTGCCATCTTCACTTTCACCCCGCTCGTCTGGGGTGCAGGCGCCGACATCCTGTCGGAGGATGGAAAGACCGCGACGCTTGACACGCCGCAGATGCGCAAAGCGATCGATATCTACCGCAATCTCATTGCAAAGGACACGGTGCCCGCGGGCGCGGCGAGCGACAACGGGGTGAACTTCCTCAGCATCACCAACGGCAAGATCGGCCAGCAGAGCCTCGGTGCGTTCGCAATCGGCACGCTTGTCACGAAGCATCCGGAGATCGATTTCGGCGTGGCGCTCATTCCGGGCGTGGACGGCAAACCCTCCTCCTTTGCCGGCGGCGACAATTTCGTCGTCACCAAAGGCACCCCGAAGCTCTCCGCCGTGAAGAAGTTCATCGAATATACCTATTCGATGGAAGGCCAGAAGATCATGGCCAAATATGGCAGCCTGCCGACCCGCGGCGACATTGCGGACGAAGTGCTGAAAGGGTTGGATCCGCGGCTCGACGTCGCCAAAGATGCGATTGCTGTCGCCAAGACGCCGTACACGCTGCAGTTCAACGACTTGATCAACAGCGCCAACGGCCCTTGGGCGACTTTCATCAATGCTGCGATTTTTGGGAACGACGTCGACGGAGCCTTTGAAAGCGCCCAGTCCGAAATGCAGTCGATAATCGACGCAGCTCAATAGAAAGCCGGAAGCCACGGAGGGGCGTGTCTACGCTCCTCCCTCGACTTGAGCAGAGCGAAAGTAACACTATGACGATGCCCGCCATTGCATCCTCGCCCGCGCGCAAACGCAGACGACGCAGTTCCGGCTGGCAAGGCCTTGCCTATATCGCTCCGGCGATCGCGCTCGTTACGGTCTTCTTCGTGCTGCCGGTGATTTTCACGCTCTGGATGAGCCTTCACCGCTGGCCGCTGCTCGGCGCGCCGCGCTGGATCGGGCTCGGGAACTATCTGCGCATGTTCGATGACGCTCGTTTCCTCGCCGCGCTCGGCTTTACGACGCATTATACCGTGGTCGTGACGATTGCCATTTTTGCCATCGCCTTTCCGCTCGCCTTCTTCGTCGAAAAGCAGCGCCCACTCGTCTCCACCTATCGCACCGTCATTTTCCTGCCGGTCGTCGTTGGCCTTGCCTCGGCTTCGCTCCTTTGGGTGTGGCTGGCCAATGTCGACAGCGGCCTTCTGTCGCCGCTCCTTCAGATGCTCGGCCTCACGGAACGGCGTCTCAACCTGCTAGCCACCTTCGATACGGCATTCCTGACCGTGATCGTCATGGTCGTCTGGAAAATCGCAGGCTTCACGATGATCATCCTGCTCACCGGCCTTCAGGCCATTCCAACTGAATTGACCGAGGCTGCCCGGATAGATGGCGCGCGTCCATGGCAGCGCTTCCGTCACCTCACTCTGCCGCTGATGCGCCGCACCCTCGCCCTTGCCCTGATCCTTTCGATCACAGGCTCGATCCTCGCCTTCGACCAGTTCTATATCATGACGAGCGGCGGCCCGCAGAACCGCATGATTTCCGTCGTCTATTACATCTTCAATCAGTCCTTCGTGTCTTTCAATCTCGGATACGGCGCTGCCCTCTCCATCGCGCTCCTGGTAATCCTGGTCCTGATCAGCGTCATCCAGCTCTGGCTGCTCAAAGTGGGGGACGACCGGCCATGAAGACGCGCAGCAAGCGGCGCGCCCGCCGGGCTTTCTGGAACGGCATCGCCTACCATGGCGTCGGGCTCGGGACGGCCTTCTTCTTTCTCGCCCCTTTCTTCGTCACCATCCTGGCATCGTTCCGGCCGAGCGCAGAGAGCGGTCGTCCGCCTCTGCCGCCCTGGCCAGTGACGGGCTTCAGCTTCGACGCCTATCATACGCTCGACGGCTTCGGCTCCGGCATCTGGCAGCACACGATCAACTCGCTGATCGTCTCGCTGGGAACCGTGGTGCTGACGGTCGCCATCAGCGTGCTCGCCGGCTACGGTTTCTCGCGTTACCGGTTTCCTTTGAAGAACGTGCTTTTTGTTCTCATCATCGCGACGCTGATGATCCCGTTCCAGTCGATCCTGACGCCGCTCTTCATCATCCTGGCAAAGCTCGGGCTGAACAATTCGCTCTTCGGCCTGATGCTGATCTATGTGACGCTTCAGCTCCCCTTTTCCGTCTTCATGATGCGCAACGCCTTCGACGCGGTACCGAAGGAGATCGAGGAGGCCGCCCGCATCGACGGCGCCCGCGACATCAAACTGCTCGTGCGCGTGCTTCTGCCGCTGGTGATGCCCGGGGTCGCGACCGTCTCGATCTTCGCCTTCCTCAACGCATGGAACGAATTTCTCGCGGCGCTGGTGCTGCTCTCCAGCAACGGGAACTACACCCTGCCGGTGCTGATGACCGCAGTCCGCGCCGGGCGTCTCGGGGCGATCGACTGGGGGGCCGTCCAGGCCGGCGTTACCGTGATGATCATCCCCTGCCTGTTCGTCTTCCTGCTTCTCCAGCGCTACTACATGCGCGGGCTGATGGCCGGCGCGGTGAAATAACGATCCACAAAGTGAAAGTGAGCCCATGAGCAAGACCCGTAAAGATCGCCAGTTCCGCCCCGTCGCCGTTCCGGATGTCGACCTCAACGGCTTCTGGGGCAAATGGCAGGACGCTGTTTGCAACGCTACAGCCGAAATTCTGCTCGACCGTTGCATTGAGGCCGGCATGTTGCAGGCAATCGATGTCGATCAACCAAGCCCCGGTATCGTGATTCCTATTCTGGAATGGGGCGGCACCACGCAAATGTTCTGGGACAGCGATCTTGGCAAATCGATCGAGACGATCGCCTACTCGCTCTATCGAAAACCCAACGCCAAACTCGAGGCCCGAGCAGACGCGATCATCGACCTTTATGAAAAGCTACAGGACAAGGATGGCTACCTGAATGCGTGGTTCCAGCGCGTCCAGCCCAATCGCCGCTGGACCAACCTGCGGGATCATCACGAACTCTATTGCGCCGGCCATCTGATCGAGGCCGCCGTCGCCTACTTTCAGGCGACCGGCAAACGCAAGCTGCTCGACATCATGTGCCGCTATGCCGACTATATGATCGAGGTGTTCGGCCACGGCCCCGGCCAGATACCTGGCTATTGCGGCCATGAGGAAATCGAACTTGCTCTGGTCAAGCTCGCCCGGGTCACGGGTGAAAACAAATATCTGGACCTGTCGAAGTTCTTCATCGACGAGCGCGGCACCGAGCCTCACTTCTTTACCGAAGAAGCAAGGCGGGATGGACGGGACCCCCGCGACTTCATCCAGAAGACCTATGAATATGGGCAGGCGCACCTACCGGTGCGCAAACAGGAAAAGGTCGTGGGTCATGCCGTGCGCGCCATGTATCTCTATTCGGGCATGGCCGACATCGCCACCGAGTACAAGGACGACAGCCTGACGGACGCACTTGAAGTGCTCTGGGATGACCTCGTCACCAAGCAGATGTATATCACGGGCGGCATAGGTCCGGCGGCCTCCAATGAAGGTTTCACCGACTATTTCGACCTCCCGAACGACACGGCCTATGCCGAGACCTGCGCTTCGGTCGGCCTCGTCTTCTGGGCGAACCGCATGCTGGGGCGCGGACCCGACCGCCGCTATGCGGACATCATGGAGCAGGCGCTCTACAACGGTGCCTTGCCGGGACTTGCGATCGACGGACGGACCTTCTTCTACGACAATCCGCTGGAAAGCACCGGGAAGCATCATCGCTGGAAATGGCATCATTGCCCATGTTGCCCACCGAACATCGCCCGTCTCGTCGCGTCGATCGGGTCGTACATGTATGCCGTTGCCGATGACGAGATCGCTGTGCACCTCTATGGCGAAAGCAAGCTGAGGGCCGAACTTTGCAGTGAAGCAAAGGTCACGTTGGAACAGGTGAGCAATTATCCCTGGAACGGCGCGGTCAGCATCAACGTTGCCCTTGAAAAGCCGGCTCGCTTTACCGTCTCTCTCCGCATCCCGGAATGGGCCGAGGGTGCGGCGCAGCTACGGCTGAACGGCGAAGTGCTGGAAATCCAGTCAATTGCTGTCGACGGCTATGTACGGATCGAGCGCGAATGGCAGGACGGCGACCGCATCAACCTCGACCTGCCGCTTGCCCTTCGTCCTCAATTTGCCAACCCGAAAGTGCGGCAGGATGCCGGCCGCGTCGCCCTGATGCGGGGCCCGCTCGTCTATTGCGTGGAAGAAACCGACAATGGCGGGGATCTCAACGCGATCGTCATACCGGATGTGCTGCCCGCAACGACGGAAACTGTCCTCGAAGAGCTAGGCGGCGCCGTCGCTGTCGATCTTCCGGTGCTGAGGGAAGACACCGCCGGATGGGGCTCTTCGCTCTACCGATCGACGCGGGCAGAACGAAAAGCGGGGTCGGCCCGTCTGGTGCCCTATCACCTTTGGGACAACCGGGAAGCGGGTGCCATGCTCGTCTGGCTGCAGGCCGAAAAGTAGGAACCGAAACGATGACGACTGTACCGACAGCCGCAAGCGTCGTTCTCGCCGATATCCGCAAGAGCTTCGGCAGCCTCGAGGTCATTCACGGCATCGATCTCTCGGTTACGGAAGGGGAGTTCGTCGTCTTCGTCGGCCCTTCGGGCTGCGGCAAGTCGACCCTGCTACGCATGATCGCCGGTCTCGAGGAGGTGACAGAGGGCGAAATCACCATCAAGGGTCGGGACGTCACCGACCTCGATCCCTCGGAGCGGGGTATCGCCATGGTCTTTCAATCCTATGCGCTCTATCCGCACATGAGCGTGCGCGAAAACCTTGCCTTCAGCCTCAAGATGTCGCGCACGAGCGTCGCCGAGATCGACCGCCGCGTCACTCAGGCCTCGGCGGTCCTGAAGATCGATCACCTGCTCGACCGACGGCCGGGGCAGCTGTCCGGCGGCCAACGCCAGCGCGTCGCAATCGGCCGGGCAATCGTGCGCAAGCCCGATGTGTTCCTCTTCGACGAGCCGCTCTCCAATCTGGATGCGGAACTGCGCGTCACCATGCGCATCGAACTTGCAAGGCTCCACCGCGAGCTCGGCAATACGATGATCTACGTGACCCACGACCAGACCGAAGCGATGACGCTTGCCGACCGTATCGTCATCCTGCGCGACGGCCGCATCGAGCAGGTCGGCACACCGCGCCAGATCTATGAGGATCCGGCCAATACGTTTGTCGCCGGCTTTATCGGCTCGCCGCGCATGAACCTGCTTCGGGGCAGATGGGTCGGTCCCGGCCGCGTCCGTGTCTCGGGCGTCGAGATCGATGTCTCTATGCCGGTCGCCGCTCCCCCCGAGGGCTCGGAGGTCGAGTACGGAATCCGACCCGAACACGTAGAGGTCGACCGAGATGCCCGCAGCGGCATGCCAGCAACGGTCGAGTTCAGCGAATATCTCGGCGGCACCCGATACATCTACACCAGGCTCGCGGACGGACAAAATCTCACGGTCGAGGATCGTACGAATATCGCTATCGAGAACGGGCAATCTATCTTGTTGTCCATGCCGGCCGGAAAGGGACTTGCATTTAACGGCAGTGGCGGACGCATTCGATAGTCTACCTCCGTTTTGCTGGCCTATATCGACCAGCTCTGCCTATTGGCACTGAATCAACAAGAGATATCTATCTGGCGGCCGACGTAGATCCCGCTGCCTGTCTGTGGGCCGTCGGGAAAAAATGCAGAGCCGATGAAAAAAACCGGTGGGCCGGTCGTCTTAGGGTCTGGAGCGCTGCTCAGCATGCGCCGAAACCGGGTTGATCAAGAACGAGTTCGCCGCCATGAAATCTCATCTTCATGCACAGCCGGGCAGACCAATTGTGCTGCGCTCCTCCGCCTCGGCCTCATTGGCGCGACATCAGAGGCAAGTAGAAGCCTCCATTCGCCCCGAAACCAACAGCCGCAATACCCGCCAGCCGGATCACTGTCGGCACTAGTCTCGCCAAGAACCGGCAGATCGCCGGCTCTTAGCGGGCGAAGCCAAAACGGAGCACCATTGCGTGATCGCTATTTGCGCAGCGGGGATGGAGAAGCATGCAATCGTCAAGGCAAGCGGCGGAAACGGCAACATTCCAGAGTTTCGCGAACTGCTATCTTCGTGAAGTAAATCCCGGCACGCCGATTGTACATCGGGCAGCCACCGAGCCGGTCGACTGCATCGAGTGGTCGCTGCCGCGTCAGCAAATGCTGTTGCGCGCGGAGATCGTTTCGCCGTCGATCTGCGGACCTCAGTACTTTGGCAGGCTTTGGTCCCGGGTTGCGTCCGACGCCTCCTGGCGTCAGATCGAACCTCTATCGGCCCTCACTTTTCTCATTCATGAAGCCTACCGGCGTATGGATGGAGCCTGGCGGGATGAGCTGCGCACATTCGAGGTGGAGCTACTGACGCGAGTTCTGGACAGCTATCAGCAGATGCACAATTACATCGAGCGAGCAGAGCATGGACATCGAGAAGAAGGCCATTTCATAGACGCAGAACAGTCGCTTGTTTTCGGCCATTGGCAGCATCCGACGCCAAAGAGCCGGCAGGGTATGACCTATTGGCAGCAGGAGAGATATGCGCCCGAGCTGCGCGGGCAATTCAGGCTCCATTATTTCGCCGCAAGGGCAGGTCTGGTGCGCCAAGCTTCCGCAGGCAGGATGCAGGCCGGCGAAATGGTGTGTACTCTGCTAGGGACGTCGGGCCGCGAACCTTACATCGGTGATGACGAATGCATTATTCCCATGCATCCGCTTCAGGCCGAGGCTCTCCTCCTTCAGCCGGAAATCCAAGCCCTGGAGCAGAACGGTGAGCTGCGGTCACTGGGTCCTTTGGGACTTCAATTCACGGCGACGTCCTCCGTACGGACCGTCTATAGCGATGGCGCCGACTGGATGCTGAAGTTCTCACTTCCCGTGCGGATCACCAATTCCGTCCGGATCAACCGTCGCCAGGAACTCGACGCTGGTGTGGCCATGGCCCGGCTAATGCAGCGTATCCATCTTGCAGAACGGGAAGAAAAGTTCCGCGTCATCCATGATTGCGCCTATATCACCCTCGACTTGCCAGATCGCGAGGAAAGCGGCTTTGAAGTCATTCTTCGTGAGAACCCCTTCCGGGAAGAGAAGGGACAAGGCGTCGTCACCCTGGCAGCGCTGACCGCCGATCCCCTCCCCGGGAGGCTTTCGCGATTGGAGCGGACCATCCGTGAACTGGCGGCAAGAAGCGGCGATGGGATACCCTATATCGCGCTTGCCTGGTTCAATCGCTACCTCGTCTGCGCCGTCGAGCCGCTGATCCGGCTCTACGACCATCATGGCGTGGCGCTCGAAGCCCACCAGCAGAACAGCCTTCTGGATATTTCATCAGGCTACCCTTCCGTCAGCTACTATCGCGACAATCAGGGCTTTTATCTTTCCGAACGCCATCGCAGCCGGCTCGCCAGCCTTGTCCCGGAAACGGAGACCATCGCGTCCCTCTATTTCGCCGATGCCGAGATTCGCGACCGCTTCGCCTATTACCTGATCGTCAACCAGGTGTTTTCCGTCATCAGCCGTATGGGCCATGACGGCCTCTGCGACGAAGGCACGCTTCTAAACGCGTTGCGGACGCATCTCGAAGAATGCGCACAGACGATGTCTGGTGTCGGCAGAGAATTCGTAAGGCACGTTCTCGACCTTCCGACGATCACCTCCAAAGCCAATCTGACGACCCGCCTGTTCGACGTGGACGAACTCCAATCCAGCGGCAACAACCCCCTCTACCGCCCCATTCCCAACCCGCTGCGCGTTGCCATCGCGCTCGCGGCATCGAGGACAAACCATGCCATTGCCTCTTGAGGAACCTGGCAAAGCCCGCGACAGGGTGGTCCGGCAGCTCGTTTCGGCACTGCTCTTCGAAGGCATCGTTGAGACGCGCACGAAAATCGGCAAAGACGATACGCAATTCGATTGGTCGCTTGGCGGAAAGCAGTTCCGCTGCCGTGGCGGGATCGGGCCCTTTGGACGACTCCGTATCGCGCCGGGCTCCGTCGAAATGCTTGGTCCCCACAACCGCTGGGAAGCCGCCTCCCTCTCTGCGATCGTTCCGGAACTGCCTGGAACGGGGGTTACCCGCAGCAGACTGTTCGGAGAGCTCGAACAAACGATCATCTTCTCGGATTGGAACCATCATCATATCCCGCCGAAGGAACGACGGGATATGTCCTTTGCGGCTCTGGAGGGTGCACTGGACGAAGGGCATCCATATCATCCCTGCTACCGTGCCCGCTTGGGCTTTTCGCTCACCGACCACGCCGCCTACAGTCCGGAAGCCGGGCAGCCGTTTCAGCTCGTCTGGCTGTTGATCGCGCAAAAACATCTTGGCAACGCATTTCCGGACCGCGAAGAAGATTTCTGGCACCGAGAGCTCGGTGAGAAAACATGGGCGCTCATCGGGGCAAAACGACGGGCACTAGGGTTGTCGGCCGAGGATTTCGGGCTCGTGCCGCTGCATCCATGGCAATGGAAAAGCCTCAGGGAAGGTCTTGCCGCTGGGTGGATATCCACCGGGGAGGCTCATTATCTCGGCGCGCTGGGTGACCGGTATCTGGCAACGCAATCGGTTCGGTCGCTTCTGAACATCGACCGACCAAGCGCGGCGAGCATCAAGCTGCCGCTCAACATCATCAACACCTCCTCGCGCCGTTCGCTCGAACCGCATTCGGTCTGCACTGCGCCGACGCTGTCCGGCTGGATCGCCGAGATCGTCAGCGGTGATCCGGTATTTCACGAACGATATCCGCTCACCATCCTCGAGGAATATGCGGGCCTCATCGCGGATGCCCGCGGCCCGCTCGCCGGCCAGATCGGGGCCATATGGCGCGAGAACGCCGAAGCCACCCTGCAGCCCGGCGAAGCCATCGTCCCCTTCAATGCCCTGATGATGATCGAAGGCGACGGAAGACCATTCGCAGACGAGTGGATCCAGCGCTTCGGCCTGATGCCCTGGATGAACAGGCTCCAGGAGGTCGCCATCCTGCCCGTATGGCATCTGCTGGTCTGGCACGGCATAGCGGTGGAAGCCCATGGCCAGAACATGCTGCTGGTGCATCGCGACGGTTGGCCCGTACGGCTCATCCTGCGTGACTTTCATGAAAGCGTCGAATTTTCCTCCGCCTTCCTGCGCGAGCCAGACAAGGCGCCGGACTTCCGGTCATTGAACCCGGACTATCGGGACGCCGAACCGGACCAATATTACTGGACGGACAATCTCGATTCGCTTCGCGAACTCGTCATGGACACGCTCTTCGTGTTCAACCTCAGCGAAATCTCGCATCTTCTCGATGTCTGCTACGGTTTTCCCGAATTCCGTTTCTGGCAACGGGTCGAAACTCTGCTGGCGGCCTATCGGGAGGATTGGCCGGTAGAGCAGCGCTTGGCTGAACTGGGGCATGACCAACAGTTCATCCGAACCGAATCCCTGATCCCCCGAAAGCTCCTCGCCCAAAAGCCGGAATATCACCACGAAGTGCCGAATGCCTTGGCCGCGAGAACAACCGAACGAAAGAGGAAGCCATGATCCAGATCGATGGACAGCTCTACGACCATGCCTATTTCGAGGAAGCCGGAGACCGGATCGGCAGGCAGATCGGCCTTGATGCGGGCAATACCGGCCGCTACGCCGTCTGCTTCGACAACACCGTCGAATGGCTCTCCTTCTTCTTCGCTATCCGCAAGGCGCGCGCCAGTGTGCTGCCGATCAATCCCGCCACGCCCTATCCAGCTGCGCGCAAGCTGGCGATTACGGCGAATTGCGACCGGCTTTTCTATGACAGCCTGACGGCGGAAGTATTGGAGGCGCATGAGGAGGCCGCAAGACCCGGTAGGCTGCTGCATATGAGCTCTGGCACGACGGGGGCTGCAAAATGCATCGCCAGGAGCTGGAACGAGATCGACCGGGAGGTTGAAAGCTACGTTGCAACCTTCCGCGAACCGGAAGATATGACTCCGGTCATCGCGTGCCCGACCACCCATTCCTACGGCCTGATCTGCGGTATTCTCGTGGCTCTTAAACGCGGACAGGTTCCGGTCATCGTGGAGACGGGAAACCCGAAACATCTCCTCAAGGTGCTGCGCGAGATCGAGCGCCCGCTCCTCTATTCGTCGCCCGCGATCCTCCACACACTCTCCCGGCTTCTGCCTGAGGGGGAGAAGCTCTATGCGGCCATGACATCCGGTACTTTGCTGCCCGATCCATGGTTCACGCAGATCCGCGCGAGGAGCGAGCATCTTTTCCAGCAATATGGCTGCTCGGAATCCGGTTGCATCGCGATCAACCCGGATATGCGCGCCGCCGCAGACATGGGCTTCGTCCTGCCGCACCTCAAAGCCTCGACGGGGAAGAGCGCCGACGACACCGGGGAAGTCGTTGTTCAAAGCGATGGGGGCACAGCGATCCACACGCGCGATCTCGGATATCGACGCGAAGACGGCATGCTGGTTTTCGTGTCGCGCATGGACGACATGATCAACGTGTCGGGCCTCAACGTCTATCCCGGCGATGTGGAGGACGCGGTCATGGCAATGCCTGCTGTCACCGACGCCGTTGCCTTCCGCAAGACCGACCGTTTCGCCGGGGAGCGCGTCGCCCTCCTCTACAGCGCCAGCCAGCCTGTTTCGTCGCGGGACATCCGCGAATGGTGCAGCCGCCATCTCGCAAGCCACCAATTGCCCATGGAGATGGTTCAGGTCAGCGAAATTCCCCGCCAGGCGAACGGCAAGATCAGTCGGCGCGACGTCGCGGCCCGCCATGCTGACGGCGAGTTCGTCGCACTTGGAGCAGGAGTTGCCTCATGAATCGCGACGAAATTCTGGAAGCTGTCCGCACTGTGCTTTCCAAGCAGATGGCTCATCCGCATATGCAAAGCTTCGCGCCGGAAGCCCGCCTCAACGAGGATCTCTATCTGGACTCCGTGCTGATCCTGCAGATCTTCCTCAATCTCGAACTGGAATACGGGCTTGCCATGCCGGAAGAGGCGATCGCCCGACAGGAACTCGCCACGATGGCAGATTTTGTCGCGCTCTATGCGCCGCAGACCACCATTCCATCATTTCCAATGACCGGTGGATCCACGGACGAAGGCGTCCATGGCGAAGCTTATTACGATATCAAGGTCCATTGCTTCGTAAGCTGTGTTTGCGACGGGCTGAAGCGTCAGGGTCTCGACCAGCGGCCTTTCTATTTCGGAGTCTGGGACGCAAAGCTCACGGTCAGCGACCGCTTCGAGCTTCTCTATCATTCGCCGGAGATCACCCAGGACTTCTTCCGCGACTGGTTCACCCGGCTCTACCGGGTTCCGATCCGTGAATGGTACGATCCGGCGAAATCGAAAGAAGACAACCTCACCGCGCTCATCGAACTCGTCGAGACCCGTCCTGAAACCGGCTCGGTCATGGTGATGCTCGACATGTTTCACCTTCCCGAACGCGAGAACAAGTTCAACCAGAACCCCTTCCCGCATTACCTGATGCTGCAGAAAACTGCGGATCCGGAAAGATGGTTCGTGCATGACCCCGACTATCGTTGGGAAGGCGAGATCGAGCGGGAGAAGGTGATCCATGCGATCATGCAGCCAACCGTCGGCGGCGGTTACGTCTTCGACAACGCTTTGGCTCGCCCGCCAGAACCGGAAGACCTGAAGGCTTATTTCGAAGCTTGCTTCGTCGCCGACAGAAATCCGCTGGCAGATGCGGTCCACGCCATCGTCACGGCACATCTTGAGGGTGATGGCGGATTGGCACTCGCTGACCTTGCCTCGGCAGTCCGTGAGTTGCCGGTGATCACCATCCGCAAATATGCCTATGAGCACGGCTTTGCCTTTTTCTGGCGCGCACTGAAACTTCCCGCCGCGGGTTGGAGCGCAAGCTGAAAGACCGTCTTGGCGAGGTCTTTGCGATGTGGTGCGATCGGCAGGAAACAGAAGCTATCCCCGACCTGAAGAGGGCGATGGCATGAAACTTTCCATCTGCAGCATCAGCTTCCGCCATCACCTGATATCGATCGGTGAGATGGCTGCCTGGGCACGATCAGCCGGCTTCCAGGGCATCGAACTTTGGGGCGTGCATGCACGCAATCTCGCCGCTCATCCCGAGCGAAATGGTGCATGGCTGGACGATTATGGTTTGTCGGCGCCGATGATCAGCGACTACCTGCCGCTTGACGCCGACGTCCGGTTGCTGCGGCAAAAGACCATCGAGCTTTGCCAATTGGCCAAGAACTGGGGAGCCGCGAAGATAAGGACCTTTGCAGGCAAGACCGCCAGTAAAACGGCTTCCGGCGAAGAGCGGCGGCTAATTGCAGGCGGGCTGCGCGAGGTTTGCGATGTCGCTGCCAGCTATGGAATCTATCTGCTCGCTGAAACTCACCCGGACACACTCGCCGATACTGCCGCCTCAACGCTGCAATTGATCGAAGAGGTGGACCATCCATTCTTTGCGATCAACTTTGACGCATTGCACGTCTGGGAGGGCGGCGACGATCCGGTCGCCACGCGCCGACGAATGGGTGCCGCCATACGCCATTATCACCTGAAAAACGTCCGTCACCGCAAAGATCTCGGCGTTTTCCAGCCTGCCAACATCTACGCGCCAGGCGGCGATCGCCGCGGAATGACGGCCTTGTTCGAAGGGGCTCTCGACTATTCGCGCTTTCTTTCCGATCTGATCGAGGATGCAGACGCCGAAGCCTCGTTGGAATGGTTCGGCGGCAATTGCCAGGAAACACTGCGCAACGACTTGACGCAGGTGCGACAGATGGCAACGAGGCGCCAAAGGGAGGTCTCGAACCGCCATCGTTTGGAGCCAAGTCACCGGGATCTCTGATCGCGGCTCTTTCAGCTGGCTCGACAACCTTTAACCGCATGCTTTGTGACGAACAAGCATGCGGCATAATATGACTGTTGTTCTCATGTTATTGATGCTAGATGGGACCGCGGGCGCGAGGCAGCGTGCTCGCGGCGCAAGCTCTGATGCGTCTGGTCTTCCGAGGGACGTCTAGCAAACCGATCAATGACGCTGAAAATCGACGATCGACATAGTCTTTACCTAACCCATCGCTCCGCGCTGGTGGACTATGCCGCACGCATCCTTGGCTCACGCGAAGCGGCAGAAGACATTGTCCAGGAAGCTTATCTGCGCTTGGCACCCGGAAGGACGACGGGCGAGTCGGCGCGACAGACGATTGCCTATCTTTATCGTATCGTTCGCAATCTTTCCTTCGATGTTTTGAAACGGCGCAAGATCGAAAGTCGGGGGCAATCGAGCGACGCACTGTTCTGGACAGTGCCTCAGCCTGTCGAAACTCCGGAGCAGACGGTAATGTTCTGCGACGAAGTTCGAATTGTCGCCGAGGTGCTGAACTCGCTGCCGAGCGAGATTCGTGCCGCAGCGGAAATGTACCGCTTCGGTGACCATACGCTGGATGGGGTAGCACAACATCTCGGCATCTCGGTGGCGACGGCACACCGGCACGTGCGCACTGCCATGATGAAGATCGCCACCGCGCTCGACAGAAAAAATACTTGAAACCCAGATTGCGCGAAAAATCCCGACAGATCGATCGTTCCTACGAAAGGAAAGAAATTTCGGGTACAAGCAGCGAGATATCCGAAGCAGGTACGACTTGACGCGGCACGACGAGACAGATGAGAGCATTCTGGAAGAGGCTATGGACTGGTTCCTGCGCCTGCGCGAGCCATCTTGTTCACCCAATGACCAACGCGATTTCAATCTCTGGCGAGACCGATCACCAGCGCATCGCGATGCCTGGATGAAAGCGTGCAAAACCTGGGACCTGATGGGCGAGGCAAAGCCTGTCGATGACAGGCTCCAGCCCCGAGCGACCCGGACGACAGTACCTCTCCCTCGCCGGCGGAGGGCCTGGGGCGTCAGCGTTGC
Organism: Neorhizobium alkalisoli; assembly: GCF_002968635.1. Lineage (GTDB taxonomy): Bacteria > Pseudomonadota > Alphaproteobacteria > Rhizobiales > Rhizobiaceae > Neorhizobium > Neorhizobium alkalisoli. The sequence continues at coordinate 394,028 of NZ_PVBN01000003.1, forward strand.
GCTCGCGCTGGCGGCCTGTCTTGTGCTGGCTTTGGCCGGCCCCTCGCTTCTCCTTCATTACCAAGCGGATTTCGCAACCGCGACAGCCGAATTGCGCAAGGTCACGCTGGAGGACGGCACGACGGTCGAACTAGGCCCGAGGAGTGCGGTCGATACGGACTTCGCCAATGGCACACGCAACGTCACGCTGCTTGAGGGCGAAGCCTTTTTCGACGTGAAGCACGATCCGACGCGTCCCTTCGTGGTCAATGCCGCAGGCGTTAAGGTCACGGTGCTGGGCACGGCGTTCGACGTCCGGATGAAACCGGAAGATACGACGGTTGACCTTGTGCGCGGCCTGGTCGGTCTCACGGTGGAAGGGGCCGCACACCCCTTCGAACTGTCGCCCGGCGATTCCGTCGTGATCGGCCGTGGCGACGGTCGGATATCACGCAGCCGAACTGCGCCCGAGGACATGGCGGCCTGGCGACACGGTCGCCTGTTTGTCAACGACGTGACCATCGCCTCCGTGGTCGAGGAACTCCAGCGTTACCACCCCGCCTGGATCAGTATTCCGAGCAATGACCTTGCCCATCGCCGCGTAACGGGCCTCTATGACCTTTCGAACCCTGACCGGGCGCTCGAAGCGCTCGTCCAGCCCTATGGCGGTAAGATACACCGCATTTCGCCCTACCTGCGCGTGCTCGCCCTCTTCTAGGCCGTTAAATTTTCATAAAATTTTCACGAGCGGTGAAAAAACCGACGCCTGCAGTCGTCTCTACGCTGAAACGCTGGCCGGGGGGCCTTGGCGTGCAGTGCGTAGCAGGAGACGGGCGGATGAGCTTTCCGGTAAGTGGAGTTTTGCGTGGTGCGAAGACGAAGGGCAGGAACAGGGCCTTTGCACTGGGTTTGATGGCAACGGTAGCTGTAGCCACGATCGCGGTAAGCCCGATCGTCGCAACCCCTGCCGTGGCGCAGACAGCCACGCGCAATTTCGATATCCCGGCTCAGCCGCTCGCATCGGCTGTCAACGCCTTCGGCCGCCAGTCCGGCCTGCAGGTCACGCTTGCGGCTACGACCTCGCGCGGCGTCAATGCCCAGGCGGTCAGCGGCAATCTCACCCCGGACCAGGCGCTAGCCCGCATGCTGGCCGGTACCGGCGTCAACTATCGGATCGCCAACGGCACCGTCGTGATCGGCGCTCCGGCGCCTTCTGCTGGCGACCTCCCGGTCGAAGGCGCAACTACGCTCCAGCCGATCGTGCTGCGGGGGCAGCCAGGTGCGGAAGGCGATGTGGGTGAAACGGTCATCGGCCCGGAGCAGCTGGAGCGGATCAATCCAACCGACATTGCCGATGTCTTTCGTGAAGAGCCCGGCGTGCAGGTGGGCAGTTCACTGCCCATGTCTCAGAAGGTCTATGTCCACGGCGTTGAGGAGACCAACCTCGCCGTCAGCATCGACGGTGCGCGTCAGAACAACAAGGTCTTCCACCACAACGCGACCAATCTGATCGACCCCTCGATCCTGAAGGCGGTCGATGTCGATGCGGGCATTGCACCGGCGGATGCAGGCCCCGGCGCGCTTGCTGGCTCCATCAACTACGAGACACGGGATGCAATCGATCTGCTGGCGCCAGGCCAGTCGATTGGCGGTTTCGTCACCTCTACCTACAATTTCAACAGCGACACCGTCACGACCGGCCTCTCCGCCTATGGCAAGCATGAGGGTTTCGAGTTCCTGGGATATTTCACTTTCGGCAAGGGTGATGATTTCCACTCGGGCAGAGGCCATGAGGTGGGCGGGACGAAAACTGACTTACTGAGCGGACTTGGCAAGCTCGCCTATGAATCCGAAGACGGTCACCGCTTCGAGATCAGCCACGACCGGGTGTTGGACGACGCCCCTCGCCCGTTCCGCGCCAACGCCGGCTTCGTCGATACCGGTCGCCCATGGGAACCGCGCCTTCGGGATTATCGTCTTGACCGACAAAACACGGTCTTCACCTACACGGATACTTCACCGGAGGGTTGGTGGGACCCGAAGATCATGCTGGCCTACAGCTCGACCGAGGTGACAGTTCCTGTCTTTTTGCGGCCGCCCCTTACCCCCTCGCCCTATGACGCGATCGGTGAAACATCGAGCTTAAACGGGAAGTTCGAGAACAAGTTCTCCTTCGATATGGGCAATGTTGTTGCAGGCGTTGATTTTTACAGCGACAGGGCAGAACTTGACGACTTTTTTGAACCCGGTCGGGAGAAGGCCACCAATGTAGGCATCTATGCTCAGGCCAGGCTCGAGCCATGGGACCGTACCCGCCTGTCGTTCGGCGGACGCGCCGATCATCAGTGGTTCACAGGTGTCGCCGGACAGGAGTTCGACAACGGCGGCCTGAGCGCCAATGTTTCCGGTGAATATGACCTGACGGACTTCTTGACGGCAAAAGCAGGCTTCTCGCATGTCTGGGCGGGTGTTCCGCTGGCCGAAAACTTTGTCCTGAACCCGGCTTGGGATTATGGAGCCGACGGTCCTGAACCCGTAACGGCGAACAACTACATGATCGGGCTCGAAGCCGAATACGAAGGCTTCACCGCGGAAGCCAGCATCTTCCGGACGGATATCTATGATGCCCGTATCGCGGCATACAGAACGCCCGCAACGGGAGCGCTCATCAATCGAGATCTTGAATCAAAAGGATTCGAACTCGGCGCTGGCTATGAGTGGGCCAGCGGTTATGTGAAGGTGAAATATACGCATATCGATGTCGATGTTGATGGCCGGCCCGCCGACTCCGATACCGGCAACTACTTGGCGACGCCGGTCGGCGATATCATCATGATTACTGCTGCGCATACGTTCGTCGACTGGGGCCTGACGATTGGCGGCGATATCGAGATCGCCCCTGAATACGATCATGTTGCCGCTGGCACGGCGCCCTATAAGGCCTATGAGGTGGTCAATGTCTTTGCCGAGTGGAAGCCCGAAACCATGCAGAACTTCACCTTCCGTGCCGAAGTGAAGAACCTGCTCGATGAAACCTATTCGGATCGTGCCACCTATGGGCAGGAATTCGGCAATGTAACGCCGCTTTACGAACCGGGCCGCAGTTTCCTGCTGACGGCTAAAGCGACATTCTGAAGCAGGTGACCTCTGTTCACGTCGACGTGTGGCGGCTGCCTTTAAGGTTGCCGCCACACGCACGTCGCGATAAGTGGAATACTATACTCATATAAAGGAGCGACACTTGTTCCAGGCAATCGCAGAATGGCAGACTGAACACGGTGGGAAGTATCTCGTGCAGCTGTGCAAGCATTTCGCTCACAAGCTCGAGGTCACCTATTCCGAAACTCATGGCGAGTGCCGCTTTTCCTGCGGAACGGCCGTGCTGGACGCCGATCCCAAAGGACTGAAGATCCTTGCGATGGCCGTGGACCAGGAACAACTCGCCGAAACGGAATCGGTGATCGAGAGACATCTCGTACGTTTTGCTTTCCGGGAAAACCTGGAAGCATTGCAATGGCAGGCGCAGGATCGCGTCTGAGCCGATCGAGACGACGGATACATGGTGAGACGATGAATATCAGGCCGATCGTGGCGGCTGCCGCTTTTGCTTTTTCTGTGCTGTCAGCGCATGCGGCCGAGATCAGTACCGCCCGCGGACCGGTTGCCATCGAGAAGACGCCGGCAAAGGTTGCGGTGTTCGATATCGCAGCCATCGACACGCTCGACCGGATCGGCATCAAGCCGGCCGGCGTTCCGGAAAAGCTCTATCTTTCGCGGTTGGACTCCCTCAAACAGGGTGCGGCCGTCGTCGGCGATCTCTTCGAGCTGGATCTTGAGGCGCTGAGCGCTCTTTCGCCGGACCTCATCATCGTCGGTGGGCGATCCTCGACAAAAGTGGACACCGCCGTCAAGGTGGCCCAGACCATCGATATGACAATGGATGGCGACGATCTGATCGCGCAGGCCAAGGAGCGGCTGGCCGCCTATGGCGCTCTTTTCGGCAAGCAAGCGGAAGCCGAAAAAGCTGCAAGCGAACTGGACGACCAGATCAGAGCCGCAAAGGCAGCCGTCGCAGGCCGGGGCAAGGGGCTGATCATCATGACCAACGGGCCGAAGGTGACTGCCTATGGTCCCGGCTCGCGCTTCGGCTGGGTACATGCCGCGCTCGACCTGCCGCCCGCCGTTCCGGACGTGAAGGCGGCAGACCACGGCGAAGCGGTATCCTTCGAGTTCATCAGCAAGGCCAATCCCGATTGGCTGCTCGTTCTGGATCGCGCGGCGGCGATCGGCTCCGGCGAACAGGGCGCCAAAGCGACGCTTGACAACGAACTGGTTGCCCAGACGATCGCTTGGAAGAAGGGACAGGTCATCTATCTGCCGGCCGCGGAATTCTACATCGCCGCCGGCGGGGTTCAATCGATGCAGCGTGTGCTGGCGACCGTCGCGGAGGCCTTCGCCGACGCCAGATGAGTAACGCCGCTCGCCAGCAGTCATCGCGCACAGGATTGTTAGCGGGCTTCGTCCTCGCGGCTCTCTTCATGTTGAGCCTGTTCGTCGGTGTCATCGACGTGCCGTTTCATCGGGCGCTTGCCGACGCCGGAGCACTGGAACTTCTTCTGATCAGCCGCCTGCCGCGAACGCTCGCGGCCCTACTTGCCGGCTCGGGCCTGGCGATCGCCGGTCTCATCATGCAGACGCTCACCCGCAACAGCTACGTCGAGCCCTCGACAGCCGGTACCGCCCAGAGTGCCGAGCTTGGCGTGCTTCTCGTCACGCTGCTGTGGCCGTCGGCGAACCTCTTTGCAAAAAGCATCGTTGCAACCGCAACCGCGCTTCTCGGCACATCGGTTTTCCTCATGACGGCGCATCGGCTGCCGCCGACCCAGCCGTTCCTCGTTCCCCTCTTCGGCATTGTTTATGGCGGCGTCATCGGTGCGGCCGTCACCTTCGTCGCCTGGCAGGCAGACCTGTTGCAATATCTCTCGGTCTGGACCAACGGAGATTTCTCCGGCGTGCTGCGCGGGCGTTATGAACTGTTGTGGATCGGCGCGGCCATGCTGGTGGCAGCTTGGATGATCGCCGACCGGCTGACGATCATGGCGCTCGGTCGGGACGCCAGCATTGGACTTGGCATCGACTACGCCCGCATGCTGCAGCTCGGCCTCGTCATCGTCTCCGTCATCTCCGCGCTCAGCACCGTCGTCGTCGGAATGATCCCTTTCGTCGGTCTTGTCGTACCGAATATCGTGTCGCGGCTGATGGGTGACAATCTGCGTGGCACGCTGCCCGTCGTTGCCATGAGCGGCGCGATCCTGGTGCTCGGCTGCGACATTCTCGGCCGTTTAATCCGCTACCCTTATGAGATCCCGGTCGGCACGGTGATGGGCTGCGTCGGCGGCATCATTTTTCTCTGGCTTCTCTTTCGGCGACCGGCCCATGCGTGACCGCCGGCTCCTTTGCCTTGGCGCGGCTGCGCTTGTCTGCATCGCCGCTTATATGTCGATTGGACTGCGCGGCAATCTCGGCTTCGTGCTGACCCTGCGAGCTACGAAACTTGCTGCCCTTATCCAGGTCAGCGTCTCGATCGCCATTTCCACCGTGATCTTCCAGACGGTCACCAACAACCGTATCCTGACCCCCGCGATCATGGGGCTCGACGCGCTCTATCTGTTCGGCCAAATGCTGCTCGTCTTCCTGTTCGGCGGTGTCGGTTACGCGGCGCTCGATCCGCAGATCAAGTTCGGCGGCGAAGTACTGCTCCTCATGGGCCTTGCCACGAGTCTCCTGCTGCCGATGCTGAGGCACCGCACGGACATGGGACTGATGCTGCTTGCGGGCGTCATCTTCGGTGTTTTCTTCCGCAGCCTGCAATCGCTGCTGGCGCGCCTTGTCGATCCAAATGATTTCGCCGTGGCGCAAAGCATGAGCTTCGCCAATTTCAATAATGTGCGCACCGATTTGCTGATCTTTGCCACGATCCTGACTGCGATAGCCGCAGTTATCGCGTGGCGGGCACGACATGTCCTCGACATCGTGGCGCTTGGTGCCGATAGCGCGATCGGGCTCGGGGTGACTTGGACGAGAACCGTGACCGGTCTTTTGCTGCTCGTCTCGGCGCTGGTCGCGGTCTCCACGGCACTTGTCGGGCCGATTGCATTCTTCGGCCTGCTGGTCGTGGCCGCCGCGGAGCGGATCGTCGATAGCAGGCGCCATGCCATCCTCGTGCCCGCAGCGGCCCTTACCGCCGTCATCATCCTCGTTGGAGGCCAGACGCTGTTCCAGCACGGGCTAGGTAACAGTTCGACGCTCGGCGTCGTCATCGAATTCGCCGGCGGCCTCGCCTTCCTCATTCTCCTCTTCCTCGGGAGCCGCCGATGATCCAGGTTGAAAACGTCTCGCTGAAGCACAGATCGACGCCGATCCTGCATGATATTTCGCTTGAGATCCCGAAAGGCGGTATTACTGCGCTGATCGGCCCTAATGGTGCGGGCAAATCCTCGCTACTGTCGCTGATTGCGCGGCTTCAACCGCTGCAGGTGGGAAAGATCAGCATCGAAGGCTTTCCGGTCGACACGACGCCGAACCGGGATCTTGCGAAGATCATCGCGATCCTGCGTCAGGACTCGATCGTCACTAGCCGGTTGCGTGTCCGCGAACTCGTCGGCTTCGGTCGCTTCCCGCATGGTCGCGGCCGGTTGACCGCAGAAGACCAGGCGATCATCGACCAGTCGCTACAACAATTCGACCTGACCGACCTTGCCGACCGGTTCATCGAGACCCTTTCCGGCGGGCAACGTCAACGGGCTCTCGTGGCCATGGCCTTTGCGCAAGGCACGGACTATCTGCTCCTCGACGAACCGCTCAACAATCTCGACATGTATTTTGCCCGAGAACTGATGCGGTCCCTGCGCAAAATCGCCGATGGCAAGGGCAAAACTGTAGTCATCGTCCTGCACGACATCAACCAGGCAGGATTTTATGCGGACCGGATCGTGGCGATGAAAACCGGCCGCGTGGTTGCCGATGGTGCGCCGTCAGAGCTACTCACCCCGGAAACCTTGCACGCCATTTTTGGATTTGAGATGCGGGTGGAAACGATCGACGGCATCCCGATGGTGGTGCATCTTCGTTAGGCAACCACGCCCTTAAAGGGTTCGCCTGGCATCCTGAATCGAACAGTTGCTTTCACCGTGAAAGTACGTAGCCAACCTTCTCCCGATCCCAGGTGGTGTCCGTCACACCTTTCGCTATGAGCCTGTACTTTTGAACTTTACCATTCTCTGTAAGCGGCAGTTCATCGACAAAATCGATGAAGCGGGGGACGGAAAAGTACGACATGCGGGGCTGACAGAAATCGAGAATTTCCTCCGGAGAAATGGTGGAATCCTTCTTGAGAACGATGGATACCATCACCTCATCCTCCGCTAATTCCGACTGAACAGGGAAGACCGCGGCATTTTCCACGGCCGGATGAGCAACCAGAACCTGCTCCACTTCAAAGGAGGAAATGTTCTCTCCACGTCGACGGATTGCATCCTTCATCCGGTCAAGAAACCGCACATATCCATCGCTGTCTCTGGTTACCCGATCGCCCGTATGGAACCAAAGATTGCGCCAAGCCTCGACGGTCCTCTCCGGCATGCCGAAATAGCCGGTCGCGATCGAGAACGGTGCCACGGATCGGACGACCAGTTCTCCGTGGGTACCGTCGGGTACCTCATTGTCGTCACTGTCGAAAACGGCAATTTCAAAGCCGGGCCTGACCTTGCCCATCTTGCCCGGCTTCTGTTCATGAAGAAGACTGCCGATAACAAAGTTGGTTTCGGTTGAACCGTATCCGTCGATAATCGAAACACCAAAACGTTCAGTGAAGGGCGCATGAAACTGTGGCGGGACGCCTGGTGCAAGGGCGGTTCGGGTCTTGTGCCCCCGATCGGCCTCTGAAGCCTCCTTGGACAGCAATATCGGGATCATTGCGCCGAGGAGATAGGTAACGGTAGCTCCTGAGCTCGCCAGAGACGTCCAGAACCGAGAAGCTGAAAACTTTGGTTCGATAAACACCGGAGCGCCAGTCAGAAGCGCCTGGAAGAACGTGTTGAGGGCATTGGTGTGAAAAAGCGGCAAGCAGGTCAACAACACGTCGTCTTCGGAAACACCGAGCAGGGCAGCGGTATGCACACCCCACCAGAAATACTGCGCATGAGGACAGCATACACCTTTTGAAAGCCCTGTCGTGCCGGAGGTATAGAGGATCGCCACGGTGTCGGAAGGACGACTTGCGTGAGGCTCCATATCGCCCGTTATTTCCGGCAGAGGCGCGTGCGCAAATTGCACGTCCGCGCCTTCAGGAACTTCACCGACGGTCCAGATTTGCTGAAGGGGCACGCCAGCGGACGCCAAATTTCCGAAAACCTGTAGATGGCTGACCTCCACAAGTGCGAGCTTGGCCCCGCAGTTCTTCAAGATATGCTCGAGCTGGACGCCGCGGGAGGCCGTGTTGATGGGCACAGCGATTGCACCGGACCATGCGCAACCCAGGAATATCTGCAGAAACTCCAAGCGGTTGCTACACATGATCGCGACGGTATCGCCGGGATTGATACCGGCAGCCCGCAAGGTCTTGCCGGCGCTCGATGCCAACCTTTTGATTTCTGAAAAGCTCAGCGTCGAATTGCCGATTGTGATCAGTTTCCGGGCGCCATAACGCTCTGCCTGCCGGATCAACATCTCGGGGACGGTTCGCGTCGAAGGAGGAAAAACATTGGTCAGGCCGAAGACACTAGCCTCCTTCAACAACTCGATCTCTTGCGCTCTCATCATCGTTTCCTGGTGCCGGTTTTGCATAATATTCCCGCGCGCGTCTTTCTGAAGCGATCCCCATCCCATTCGCAGCTGACTGTGCAACAGCAGCGTTTTCGGAAGAGAACGATCGCTTAGTTTATTCGTTGTTCGGTTTGGTGGTCGAATAGATGGACCTTGCCAAGGTCGACCGCGACGCGAAGGATGTCGCCGGGGCGCGTCATAACCCGCTCCCGGAACACACCGGTGATCCGCTGCCCTGCCATGTGCCCTACGACATGCGTCTCAGCACCTGTCGGCTCGATAACCTCAACGACAAGCGGCAAGCCGCCTTCCTCAACAATGGCCAGATTTTCAGGCCGGATGCCATAAATCACCTGTCGCCCTTCGTTTGCGGAGGCCGGAGGCTCCGAAACCGGAAGCGCGAGATCCCCGGTCCGCACCGCCCCTTGGCTATATCGGCCTGTCAGAAAGTTCATGCCCGGAGAACCGATGAAGCCAGCGACAAAATGATTGGCGGGCCGGTCATAAAGAGCAAGGGGAGAGCCGACTTGCTCGACAAAGCCGTCCCTCATCACCACGATCTTGTCGGCCATCGTCATGGCCTCGATCTGGTCATGCGTCACGTAGATCATCGTGCTTGCCAGTCTCTGATGGAGCGCCTTGATCTCGCCGCGCATCGTGACGCGCAACTTGGCATCCAGATTGGATAGCGGCTCGTCGAACAGGAACACCTGGGGATTACGCACGATCGCTCGTCCCATGGCAACGCGCTGCCGCTGGCCGCCTGATAGTTGCCGTGGATATCGCTCGAGCAGCGGCTCGAGGTTGAGAGTTTGGGCGGCCTTTTCGACCTTGACGCGGATATCTGCCTTTGTGGCTCCGCCAAGTTGGAGGGAAAACCCCATATTCTGAGCGACGGTCATATGCGGGTAGAGCGCGTAGCTCTGGAAGACCATGGCGATGTCGCGGTCCTTCGGGGACATGTCATTGACGACCCTCGAGCCGATATGAACCTGGCCGTCGCTGATTTCCTCCAGCCCGGCGATCATGCGCAGCAATGTCGACTTCCCACATCCGGACGGCCCGACCAGAACGACGAACTCGCCGTCGTCGATATCGACATTCACGCCATGGATGACCTGGGTTTGGTTATAGACTTTTCTGACGTCGCGGAGATTTACGTTGGCCATTCTCAATTCCTCGTCTTGTGCGCCCGACTCTCCGTCCGGCGCAGCGGATTGCTTCGCGTTGCAGGGATCGCAAGCGTCGATGATTATCCCTTGACGGCGCCGCCGAGCACGCCGCGTACGAAGTATTTCTGAAGGGTCACGATCAGGACCAAAGGTACGACCACGGAAATGAAGGTCGCCGCGGTCAGCGTGTTGAGGCCACCAGCGTTGGTTTGCGCCAGGCTCGCGACCTGCACCGTCAGGGGCGAAAGCGAGCCGGATCCCAAGAAGATCAGCGGGATCAGAAGGTGGTTCCAGGCAATCATGAACTGCAGGATTGCCAACGATGCGAGGACGGCTCCCGAGAGCGGCAGAATGATCTGGAAGAATATCCGCGGTTCGGAAGCGCCGTCGATGCGTGCGGCCTCCACGAGATCGGACGGAATGCTGGCGAAGAAGCCATAAAGGAGGAAGATACCGAAGGGCACCGTCAACCCCATCTCGATGATCCAGACCGGGACAAAGGTCCCCGTGAGGCCGAGCGCAAGGAAAAACTTGAGCATCGGCACCAGAACGAGCTGGGGCGGGAGCACCTGGAAACCGACCATCGCAAGGAACAGGGCCGTGCGCCCCCGAAACCGCATCCGCGCCAGGGCAAAGGCGCCGATTGCGGAAAACAGGACGGTACCCAGGACGGTCGGAATGGTCAGCACGATCGAATTCACGATGCTGCGGCCGACGCCGGTCAGATACATCGCCTCGACATAGTTCGACAGTACCGGCCGCCACTCGACGAAGGCATACCACCAGCCCGTCAGCGAGGAGTCGCTTTCGGTTCGAAACGTCGTCACGAAGAGCGACAGGATCGGCGTGAACCATACCAGACAAAGCAGGAAGACTGCGGTGTGGAGACCTATCTGCTTCAGCCTGTTTGTCAGCTTGGAGGTCACCTGTAAGGATACGGGCATGGTTTCGCGGTTTTCGACAACGGTCATCCTTATTCTCCTCCTTCCGACCTGATCTGCCTGATATTCATGAAGATCACCGGCGACGCGAGTATGAGCAGAAGGACAGCGATGGCGCTCGCCGTTCCGAGATTCTGCTTCACGAAAAGCTCCGAATACATCTTGTTGGCGATCACATCGGTGCCGAAGGATCCATTGGTCATCACGTAGACGATGTCGAAGACCTTGAGGGAGAATATCGCCTGGGTCGTCAGGACCACCAGGATCGTTGGCCACAACGAGGGAAGCGTCACATACCTAAAGATCGCCCACTCTCCGGCCCCATCGATGCGGGCGGCTTCGACCAGTTCCCGGGGAATGTTCTTGACACCCGCCGAGAGGATCAGCGTCGCAACACCGATGCTCATCCAGACTGCAACAAAGATCAGGGCATAGTTGTTGACGCGCTGATCGATCAGCCAGGCGATCGGCATACCACCGGTGATCTTTGTCCAGAGCGCATTGAGCGTACCGGTCTGGGGCTGCATGGGCGGCGCGTAGGTGTACATCATCTTCCAGATAACGGCACCCGCGACGAAAGACATCGCGGTGGGCAGGATCAGGAAGGTCCTGGCGATGCGTTCGTATCTGACCCGGTCGAGCATGATGGCGGCCGAAAGGGCGAGCAAGGCGGTGAGCAGAGGGAAGACCACGATCCACAAGACGTTGTTGATCAGGACGGGCCGCATCGCGGTCCCAAAGGCCCAGACGAAATTGCTAAGCCCGACCCATTTGCTGGCAGTGGCGTCGCGGAAACTGAAGACGATCGATGCCACGAGCGGATAGGCGATAACCAGGCCGACCAGAGCCAGAACCGGCGACAGCCAGATCCACGGCCGCAGGCTGTTTTGACGTTTCTGAGGAAATCGTCGCAGAGCCAGTTCGCCCGGCAAGATGATGACCAGGGCCACGGCGGGCAAGGCGAGGAGCCCGAAGAAGAGTTGCAGAATCTGACTGCTCATGAGGCTTATTCCGTCTTTTGCCGGGAGTAGCTTGAAGCCACTCCCGGAATTGATCGCCAGGCTTATCTCGCGGCGTCGATGGATTGCAGCACGCCGTCGAGGCTGTTGGGGTCAAGCACATATTGTACTATCCCCTTCCATAAGGCCTGGATCACGGGCGGGTCGACGACCTGCGTCGGTTGGGCGACAAGCGTGACGCTCGGCTTAAGCAACGTTTCACGAGCCCGCTTGAGGAGCGGATTGGAATAGTCGCCTGGCTGAACAGCCTGGCTTGCGACGGTCCAGTTGCCGGCGGAAGCCACGAGCTTCTGCGCCTCGTCCGAGACGAGATAGGACAGGAACGCCTTGACCTGCGGGGTATCCTTGAACGCCATGTAGAGTGTGCCGCCGAAAGTCTCATAGGCCGCGTTTTCCGGCTTTCCGGGTACCGGCATGAAGTCCAGGTCCGCGATCGGCTTGACTTTCGGATAGATCAGGGTGGTCAGACTGCCTGCATATGTCCCCCAGAGAAGGACCGAACACTGGGGCGGTTCATAAAAAAGTCCGGTCCCGACTTTGACTGCGGGTGTCGACATGGCCGCAACCGGACCGCCTGGAACCATCTTGGGGTCATGGGCGACTTTACCGAAGGCTTCGAAGGCCGCCTTGACCTCCGGGGCGGTCCAGGAGACGGAGCCATCGGCAAGACCCTGCAGCGCCTCGGGGCCGGAATTCTTCAGGATATACGCCTGGATCCAGTTGCCGGCGAGCGCGCCGGAGGAGGCGCCACGCTCATCGCTATAGCACCAAGGCGTTTTGCCGGCGTCCGCCCGCTGCACGGCCCAAGCATCGAACTGTTCCCAAGTCGGGGAATCCTTCGGGCCATCATAGGTGTGGACGTTGTACCAGACCATGAAGTTGTTGAGCTCGGTCCAGACACCGTAGATCTTGCCATTCAAGCTCGCAGCGTCGACGAGGCCGGTATCGAACTTCCCCTTCAAAGCGCCTTCGCCGATCATGGCGCCGACATCCTTCAAAGCCCCCTGCTTGGCAAAGCGGACGAGGTTGTTGATGTTGGTGGAGCCCGCAAGATCCGGTGGATCGCCTGCCTGAACCCGGGTCTGCAGCACGGCGGCAAAGTCGGTGGTCCCGGTATAGTCGACCGTAATGCCGGTCGCCGCCTGAAAAGGCGCCCAGGCGGCCTTTAACATCTCGAGCTCCCGGCCACCATTGACGCCCAGTACCGAGACCTTACCGCCGATCTTCTGCCCACCGGTGAGTTTCGACGCATAGTCTTGCGCGGCATCGATAAGCGGCTTCGGAAGCTCAACCGCCTGGGCATGCGCTCCTCTTTCGGATGATGCCAGAGCCATGGCCGCCACGAGACACGTGGATAGCCGGGTCGATACGCGCGATGTCGTTTGGATCTTTCGGAACATCATAATGCAATTGCCTCCTCTTATACGGTCTGTTCGTCACTCTGACGTCTGCGCACACGACTTCATCGGCATCTTCAGGATGCTGGCCATTCGGTCGTCTGATTAGGTTCCGGCACGGCTGCGGCCGGCCGTTTTCACGTTTTCCGTGACTTTAACGCTAAGCCTGTGGGTTTCGGAATTTCGTGCGTAGTCATCATGTTCCCCTATCGTGGCCAATGTTTTGGCCAACCATATCGCCGTGACTGCTTCTCGGCGGCGATATCTCATGACGGTGTTAAGCCCCGTCTTGTTACGCGACAGTCTGTTCGCCGGCGGCTCGAAGTCAAACAACTAACATTGCCCGAGGTATAACCTTTAGTCATACTGTCTCGGTAAAAATGTCTCTTCGCGACTAGGAATCATGAACAGAAACCTTTACCGGCTCGATCTTCGGCAGCTCCGGCATTTCCTTGCGGTCGTGCACACGGGAAGCTTCAGCATGGCGGCCGAAAACCTGCGGCTCACCCAACCTGCGCTCAGCAAGAGCATCCGCAGCATGGAGCAGGCGCTCGGAGTTCGTTTGCTCGACCGGGGGCCAAGCGGCGTTCAAGTCACGCTGTTCGGTCAGCGCCTTATCGGCTACAGCGAATTGCTGTTGTCATTGGCCAACGAGGCGGTCGATGAAATAGATGCACTTCGCGGCGCGCGCCGTGGCTCGCTTCGGATCGGAAGTATGGCCGCCGCCTTGCGGCAGCTTATCCCCGACGCGTTGACCCAATTTGCGGTCGCCCGCCCGGATGTAGGCCTCATGGTGCATGAGGGCATAAATGAAGTCCTGCTTCCCCAGCTCTTCGCGGGAAAGCTCGACGTGGTTTTCACCGTAAAACCCAGCGAGATCCTGAACGAGGATTTTGAATGGCGACTTGTCGCGAGGGAGCCGGTGCGAATCGTTGCACATCAATCACATCCGCTTGCAGATCGCGAAAATCTGACAGTCTCCGATCTCGCAGAATACAGCTGGGTCCTGCCGCCGCTACCGGAGACAGACAGGCTGCTACTCGAATCCCTTTTCCGCAGCGCGGGCTTGCCAAAACCTGTGGTAGCCGTCGAAACGACATCAATAAATTTTCTGACGTCGATGGTCTCGCGCACTCACCATCTGGCCTATCTGACGCGAGCGAACCTTCAAGGAAGCGGGTTGGGGTTGGTTGCTCTCGACTTCAACGAGATTTCACTGACCCGAGACATATATGCTGTCTTTCGCCGCAAGGGTGAGGTCCGTCCGACAGTTTCGGTGCTTCTGCGGGAAATCGAACGATCCAGCGGTATAAACGCATCCCCTTCGCCGGAATAAGCGCCCTATGACGATGAGTTATACCTTCGCCAGTCGAAGTTATTTTATTCGATGAACGCACTCATGTACCTCTTGGCCCGGTCGTCGCCAGCCAATCGTTAACCCGGCGAACCCAACGTCCATCCGTGCCGTGAAGGCATTTCACATCATCCGGGCACCTCGTCCGGCTGCGTGCGAAAGCATGCCTGAGCACGGGGACGAGGGATATGGAAACCAAAGCGGGCATCATCCATGACAGAACCTTTCCTTGCTTCCGGCGGCTACAGATTTGCTCTCAACCCCATGCAGTGGTTCGCCACAGAGGACGGTTGGCTCGATCCGACCAAGGGACCGGCGCCGCGGGACCTGTTGAAGGAGATCGCACGATCCGGATTTCAGGCCGTCCACGCGCAGGTCCCGGCCGGGTGGACGATAAAAGAATATAAGAACGCCTTGGAGGACGCTGGGCTTCAACCTGCGCCGGGCTACCTGTCGATGGCGCTCCCGGAACACGGCGTCGAAATGGAGGCGACGCTCGAAATGGCACGTACGAGTGCCGCGCAGCAGGCGCAGCTCGGCCTCACCGACATGTTCATCGCCACCCGAATGACCAAGGATGCGCCGCGCGTTACACGTCCAGGCGTCGGGGCGGAGTTTGACGAGAGCCGCTTTGCATTGATCTTCGATCTCGTCGATCGGGCGTCTTCCATACTGAAGGAAGAAGGCATCAGGGCGGCCCTCCATCCGCATATCGGCACCTGGATCGAGACCGAGGCCGAAACCCGCCACCTCCTGGACAATATCAGCTCCGATCAGCTCGGTTTCGGCCCGGACACGGGGCATCTGTCATGGGCAGGCGCCGACGTTATCGGGCTGATCACCGATTACCGAGACCGGACACGGGTGGTGCATGTCAAGGATTGCCGGCTGAGTGTGCGCGATGCAGCCAGGACCACGGGAATGACCTACCAGGAGACCGTCGTTTCGGGTCTTTGGGCCGAGCCCGGTACCGGCGAACTCGATCTTGCCGGGATGATAGCTGCCTTGGGCAGCGATTTCGACGGCTGGCTGATCGCAGAAGTCGACTTCCCGACGCTGCCGCCCTTCGAGTGCGCCAGGGTCAGCGCCGAATGGCTGGCGAAGTTGCGACGCCCTTCACGCTCCTCCCATTGAGCAGCATGGTGGACAGGATACTGAAAAACGATGTCTCAAGTCATTTATGATGCGCTGATAATCGGATCAGGCGCGGCTGGATCCTTTGCCGCCAAGGAACTCACCGCCCAGGGTCTGTCGGTCCTTCTTCTTGAGGCAGGCCCTTCGATCGGCCCGAAGGACTTCGACCCTTCCCGCAAGAAGGCGTCGCCAAAGGACATCAATATCTGGGATCGGGCTCTGGCCACGGCAAACGGGCAGGCGGTCCAGGCGCGCGCTGTCTTCTTCAAGGAGTGGATGAGCCACCTCTTCGTCAACGATCGCAAAAATCCGTACACGACGCCGCCGGATGCTCCGTTCCTGTGGATCAGAGGGCGCCAGGCCGGCGGAAGGCTGCACACCTTCGGTCGCGTTCTTCTGCGCTGGAGCGACGACGATTTCAGGGCGCAGACCCAGACCGGCCAGGGTGTCGACTGGCCCTTGTCGTATGCGGATCTCGACCCCTTCTATGCGGAGGTCGAATCCTATCTTGGCCTCTACGGCCAGAAAGACCATGTCTCGACGTTGCCCGACGGCGTTTATGCGAAGCGAGCCAAACTCACGCAGGCAGAGGAATCTTTCAAGGTCGCTGTCGAAGGACGTTGGCCGGAACGGCGTGTCGTTTCCTGGCGCTATGTTGCGCCCGAAGCGGAACGCATTCCCCGTGCCCTGCGAGATGCACAGGCAAGCGGCCGGCTGACTGTCCGGTACAACGCAATCGCGCGCCGCATTACAACAGATGACAACACCGGTATGGCAACCGGCGCGGAACTGACAGACATTGTCACCGGCAGGACCGAAACAGTTCGCGCATCCAACGTGGTCGTGTGTGCCTCCCCGATTGAAAGCATCCGGCTTCTCCTGAACTCGGCCTCGTCGAGCCACCCAAATGGCCTCGGCAACAGCTCTGGGACCTTGGGCCGCTACTTCATGGATCAATTGCCGTGCCTGGCGGTCGGTTCATTTCCGCCAGTCCCGGGTTGGTCGAAGGATGATTCTGCTCCACCGGATCCATTTTACAATGCCTCGGGCGGTATTTTCATTCCGCGATTCGAGCCGTCGTCGAACGGCGGGCAGAGGGGCGATTTCGCCTACCAGGGGACGATCGGCAGGGGGCCGGTTTCCAGCGATACGCCGGCTCGTTTGGCCTTCTTCGGTTATGGCCAGATGCAGCCGCATCCGGACAACAGAGTCACGCTGGATGTCCGCAAGACGGACGCCTGGAAAATTCCGGTTCCACACATCCGTTGCGTTATGCGGACCGAAGAGCGAGATCTCCTGGCTAGGCAGGAGCAGACATTGGTCGATCTGGTGAACACGGCCGGCGGCGAGTTGGAGTTCGTGGGGTCACCGCTTGGCCTCAAGGAGATGGGCAAGGGCGCTTATCCCAATGCCGACGCTTTTAGCCGCTTCCTTTTCCGAAGAATGTTCCACAGGAGCATGTCGATGGGTGCGGCCATCCACGAAAGCGGCGGAGTGCGGATGGGAGCTTCGCCGAAGACGTCGGTTCTAGACCCGTGGAACCAGAGCTGGGACGTTCCCAATCTTCTTGTCACCGACGCCAGTTCGTTTCCTACCAGCGGCGTCGCCGGAACGACGCTTACCGTGATGGCTTTGACCGTCCGTGCCTGCCGTCGGCTGTCAGAGCAATACCGATCGGGCCGACTGCGGACGGCAACGGCGAAGTATTGAACTACCCATCCCGCCTCAATCTGACACTGTCTGCTGTTTTCGATATCCCGACAGACAGCTCGGCCGTCGATGGAACCTAACAGGCGGGAATGCTGTTAGCACACCTCGAAGCCTCCGCGCCCTTGGGGGCTGCAGGAAAGGGTGCGATGTGAGCGAACTGCAGCAGGAGTTTCCCGAATCACCCACACAATTCCGCTTTCGGAACCCGGAAGAGGGCCGCCAGAAGCATCGCCGTCAGACAAAGGCAGTCGCCACCGGAAACTCATCGGCATCGGCGCTCTCAGGACCGGCACGGCCGCTGGTGGTAGATCTTGACGGCACGCTGGTTCGTTCGGATCTCCTGATCGAGACGGCCTTTTCAGAACTCAGTCACCGCCCCTATTCGATCATCGACATGATCCGCGCGCTGTCAAAAGGGAAGGCGTGCCTAAAGCACCGCATTTCCGAACCCGCCGATTTCGATCCGGCCATGCTGCCCTATGACGGGACGGTTCTGAAGCTGATCCAAAACGCCCTGGACGAGGGGCGATCTGTTTACCTCGCATCGGCCAGCCATGAGCGCCTGGTGTCCGCGATTGCCGACCATCTCGGCTTTTTCACAGGCTGGTTTGCGACCGACGCCGTTACGAACTGCGCTGCCGAAATCAAGGCGGAGAAACTCGTCGCAGCCTTCGGTGAAAGGGGCTTCGATTATATCGGCAATGATTCCGCCGATCTCCCGGTCTGGCGTCGCGCCGCAAAATCCTATGCAATTCGAACGCCAACGGTGGTGGCGCGAAAGCTTTCGAGCCAATGTAGCGACGTCGAACATCTGTCGCATGACAAGCCGACGTGGCGAACCTGGGCAAGGCAACTGCGGGTACACCAATACGCCAAAAACGGGCTGGTGTTTATTCCCCTTCTGACCGATCACCTTTTCGATTGGCAAAGTGTGCTGCAGGCACTCCTCGCCGCGGTCGCCTTTTCCCTTTGCGCTTCAAGTGTCTATATCTTGAATGACCTCGTCGATCTGCAGGATGACCGGGCGCACCGTACCAAATGTCGGCGGCCGCTGGCATGTGGAGACATCGCCCTGGGCCAGGCACTGATGGCCATCCCGATCCTGTTTCTGCTGTCACTCACTATAGCAGCCTGGGTTTCATTGGATTTTCTCGGCGTTCTCGCGGCCTATTTCGCACTGACCACCGCCTATTCATTTCTTCTGAAGCGCAAGATGATCATCGATGTGGTGGCCCTTGCGGGGCTTTATACGATGCGGGTGATTGGCGGCGCCGTGGCGCTCTCCGTCTGGGTTTCCCCCTGGCTGCTCGCCTTTGTCATGAGCTGGTTCCTGTCGCTTGCTCTCGTCAAGCGCTACGTCGAACTCAAGGCCAGGCGCGAGGCGAACCTGCCGGATTCGAAGAGCCGGGGCTACCGCAACAGCGACCTCGATGTGGTCGGCGCCTTGGCAACCGCATCCGGTCTGAATGGGCTCACTCTGTTTGCTCTGTATATTTCAAGCGACGGCGTCCAAGACCTCTATGCCCGGCCCGAAATCCTGTGGCTCGTCGGCCCGATCCTGACCTATTGGATGGCCAGGGTATTGATGCTCGCACACAGAGGTCTGATGAATGACGATCCCGTCGTCTTTGCGCTGAAGGACAAAATAAGCCTCGCGACGCTCGGTGCAGTCGGGGCCGTCGTCATCGGCGCAATTTGAGGTCACAGCCACATGCCCATTACTCTGTTCGCTGTTGCCCGAGGTCACGCCTGATGAGGCTTGCCGCTCGTTATGTCGTCTTCGCCGTCGCCTCAACCGTTGTAAATTTTGCAGTCCAGGAGACGGTTGTGCAGACCGCGCCGACCGAGCCATTGGCACTGTCGATCCTGGCCGGCACGGTTGCCGGCTTCGCCGTCAAATACGTCCTCGACAAGAAATGGATCTTCTTCGACGACTATACTTCGCATGAAAGCGAGATCCGGAAGATCGCTCTCTATGGCATGTTCAGCGTACTGACGACGGCGGTATTCTGGTGTTTTGAAGTCGCTTTCTGGTCGCTTTGGCGGACGGAGTTCGCGAAATACTTCGGTGGCGCCCTCGGACTCGCGATCGGATATATATCGAAATACGCCCTGGATCGTAGGTTCGTATTCAGGTCGGAGAGGACGTGACATGAGCCTGCAGGGCTGGGGGCGTTATCGGAACTACGACAGCGAGGTGCTGGAATGCCTCCTTCCGCAGTCTGTGGGAGCCATGGTGCCTTCCCGGGCGGGCCTCATCGCACGCGGTAATGGTCGCTCCTATGGAGATGCCGCAGTTGGCGAGCTGGCGACATTGATATGTGGCGGTCTCAGCCGGATGAAAGCTTTCGATGCGGGCAACGGCATTCTCACTGTGGAAGGCGGCACTTTGCTTTCAGACATATTACGGGCCTTCATTCCTCGCGGCTACTTTCCGCCAGTGGTGCCGGGCACCAAGTTCGTCACGGTCGGCGGCATGATCGCATCCGACGTGCACGGTAAGAACCACCATCGGGTAGGCGGGTTCGGCGATCACGTGACGCAGTTCAAGTTGGTCGTCGCAAGCGGGGAACTGGTGACCTGCAGCCGCACGGAAAACCCCGAGCTTTTCTACGCGACCATCGGCGGCATGGGCCTGACCGGCGTCATCGTCGAGGCAAGTTTTGAAATGAAGCCGATCGAGACCGGCTGGATCCTGCAGAAGACGACGGTCGCGCAGGACTTGGCCGGGGCTTTGAAGGTGCTGCAGGCGACGGATGAACTCACCTATTCGGTCGCCTGGATCGACTGCCTGGCGGGGGGGAAGTCGATGGGCCGATCACTCGTCTTTACCGGCGAGCATGCAACGCGGGAGCAGGTTTCCGCTCGAATGCCGCAAGCGGAGTTCTTTCCAGCGGCAAGGGAACCGAAGCTCGGCCTCCCGTTTGATTTTCCCGCCTGGATGCTCAATGGCGTGAGCGTGTCCGCTTTCAATGAGATGTATTTCAGGGCCGGTGCACGGAAGGCCGGATCTCCATCGCTGGTCCACTGGAACCCTTATTTCTTCCCACTGGACGGCATTCATCGATGGAACCGCCTTTACGGCAGGCGAGGCTTCCTTCAACACCAATGTGTCGTGCCAGAGGGCAACGCGCTTGCTGTCCTCGGCGAGATGCTCGAACGGTTTGTTCGCTCGGGCAAAGGTTCCTTCCTCGCCGTACTCAAGAAGCTTGGTCGGGGCGGCGGTCTCATCTCCTTCCCCACGTCGGGCTACACTCTAGCCCTCGACCTTCCAGCGACCACCGACGTGTTTCCGCTTCTGGAGGAAATAGACAAGATCGTTGTCCAGGCAGGGGGTCGGCTCTATCTAGCCAAGGATGCGCGACAATCCCGTCATACATTCGAAGCCGGTTACCCGCAACTTTCGGCATTCAGAGAGCTGCGGCGGGTAACCGGCGCCGATCGTCGCTTTCGATCCCATCTTTCGACAAGGCTCGGCATATGAACAGAACCGGGAAAACCCTTCTCCTGATCGGCGCGACCTCGGACATCGGCCGGGCAACCGGGCTGGTCTATGCCATGGCCGGCTGGGACGTGCAGCTTGCGGGGCGAAACCTCGAAGCCGTTCACCGCGAAGCGGATGACATCGGAACGCGAAGCGGCGCCTCGGTCTCTGTCCATCAGCTGGATATTCTGAACACCAGCCGATTTGAGGACTTCTGTGACACCTTGCCGAAATTGCCGGACACGGTTGTCTGTGTTGTTGGCCAGCTTGGCGAACAGCGGCGTGCCGAACGCGAACTCGATCATGCAACGGAGGTGCTGCGGACGAACTTTGAAGGACCGGCGCTGCTTCTGGGCCTGTTTGCCGAACGCTTCGCGAAACGGGGCTTCGGTACGATCATTGGCATCAGCTCGGTCGCAGGCGACCGCGGTCGGGGGTCGAACTATGTCTATGGCGCTGCAAAAGCAGGTCTTAGCGCATTCCTCTCCGGGTTGAGAAACCGGCTCGCATCTGCGGGTGTTCGAGTCCTCACCGTCAAACCCGGCTTCGTCCGCACCCGAATGACGGCAGCAATGAAACTCCCACCTCTGCTCACGGCCGAGCCGGCCCAGGTTGCCGACGCAATCTTTTCCGCGTCCGAGACGAAGAAGCAGCGCGAGGTCATTTACGTCCGGGGTCTGTGGTGGCCAATCATGCTTGCAATTCGCTCGATCCCGGAGCCGATCTTCAAAAGGCTGCGGTTATGAGCGAATCTCTGACCGGTACGAAGACATTCGGAACCTCCAGGCGGCTCCGGCTCTCGCCGACCATGTGCATCTTGCTGCTTGGTTTTTTGTTGGCAGCGCTTCTTGCGATCCCTGGGGTTACGGTCACAACAAAATCGCTCGATCAACTTTTTCTCGCTTTCGACTGGATACAGCGCCTCTTGAAAGGGCAGGTGCCAAGCGCCGACTTCCACAGCAGCCTTGGCCCCCTCGCCTATTTTCTGCCGGCGCTCGGCTATCGCCTCACCGGAAGTTTTGGCGGCGCCCTGCCGGCGGCGCTTGCGCTCGTCGTTGTGGTCATGACGATCGTATCGAGCCATGTGCTCGTCACCCGACTGCGACCTTATCTAGCAATTCTCTTTGCAGCCTTCGTGCTGCTGATACTGTCGGCCCCGATAAAGCTCGGCGAGCCTGTCACCGCGTTATCCTTCGGCTTATACCACGACCGGATTGGCTGGGCCGTCATAGCGCTCCTGTTCGCCATGTATCTACGGCCAAATCATCCGGTGGGCTGGCAAACGGTTATCGACGCGGTTTCCGCTGCCATCATGACGATGGTCCTGGTCTACATACGTGCCACCTATGGGTTGCTCGCCCTCGCCTTTCTCATCTTCATGCTCACGGACAAGCGCCAGCGCCTATGGGCTGCCGCAGCTCTTTTTCTTGTCTTTGTCGCAATCATCACCGTCGAGACGACCTTCATAGGCTCCTTCGCCTATGTGAATGACGTCTGGCACCGGATCAAATCGGACGGCGTTGCGGGTGGAGGTCTGCCGGATTTGCTCGACAAGGGGCTCGGAAACCTTGCCGATCTGTTGCTTCTTTCGGTTCTAGCCTCGCTTGTGCTTTGGCGAAATCGAAGCTTCCGCGATCTTGTTTTCGTGCTTCTGTGTGCCGCCGGTGGCTTGTGGCTCTTAAGCCATAACCTGCAGCGCTGGGGCATCATCACGGTTCATGCAGGAGCCCTGGTGATGACAGAACTCCTCCTGCGCCGAATGGACGAGGATCCACAATACCGGGAGAGACTCGTGGTCAATCCCGCAGGGGTCAGCCTGTTCTTCCTTGCCTTCGTGCTGCCGACCATTCTCCAGTGCGGGATGGCCTTGGCGTTGCACGCTGGCGCTGCAGTCGCCAAAGCGGGCCAATCCCTCGCTCTGCCGCGCATGGATGGTATTCAGCTCGCCGATCTTTGGACTACGGGAGATTTCCGAGCAGCATCCTTCTATCTTGAAATGGTGCAGGAGGGGCGAGGCCTGCTCGACCGGCATCAAGAGCCGATCAAGAACCTGTCCGTACTCGGCAGCGTCAACGTGTTTTCCGCCGCTCTGGACCTTGAACCCACGCAAAGGGTCATTGCGGACGTTCGGTGGGATTTCGCTGACCAACAGCCTAAAACCGCCACGCCGGCAGAATTGCTCGGATCAGCCGATACGGTTCTATTGCGGAAGTTTGAAGACCCCGCGGACGATTTGCGGCAGCTCTATCTGCCGTACCTGCAGCAAAACTACCTGCAGGTCGGCGAAAGTGAGAATTGGATGCTCTTTCACCGGCAACAACCGGTTCCCGGGCAGTCACGGCAGACCTCACCATGACACGCAGTGTTCAGGCAGCAGTTCCGATCGCGGCAATAGCGATAGTTTGTGCGGCAATGCTCTGGCTGCCGGGCCGCACGATTACGGCCGGCTTCATCAACGACGTGCTGATATTCGTCGACGGTGCACATCGCATCGCCTTCGGACAGGTGCCGAACCGCGATTTCCATTCGGCGCTCGGACCGCTTGTTTTCTACCTCCCCGCACTTGGATACTGGCTATCGGGCAGTTTCGGCGCTGCGATGCCGGTCGGAATGGCAATATTGCTGATCGGCTTTCTCCCCGCGATGATCCGCATCCTCCCATCGCGCCTTTCTCCTTTTCTGGCTGTGGTGCTTGGCGCCCTCTTGATCGTTATCCTCGCCGCCCCGATCAACCTTGGCAGCCCGGTGACGCTGCTGACCTTCGCCATGTTCTATAATCGCATCGGCTGGGTGGCCTTGGCGCTGCTGCTTGTGATGTATCTCCGGCCCGCCGAGCAGACGGCGAAATCCCGCCTCTTCGACGCGTTGGCCGCAAGCTTCCTCCTCCTGGTGCAGATTTACACGAAGGCGACCTACGGCGTGGTGGGGTTGGGCTTTGTCGTCATTCTGCTTCTCGACGGGCGGCAGCGTGGCTGGGCAATGATGTCCCTGGTTCTGACGGCGAGCGCCATGATTGCGATCGAGCTGGCCTGGGGCGGCTCCCGCCAGCATCTGGCGGATCTGATGGCGGCGGCGAGCGTAAGCGGCGGGCGCGATGTGGCGAGCCTGATCCGCAACATGCTGGACAACATCTCGGACCTGACCCTGTTTTGGTTGGTCGCGGGTATTGCGGTTTGGCGAGCGCGCAGTATCGCTGACCTTCTCTTCTACGGGTTCTGCTTCGTTGCAGGTCTGCTCATCCTAAACCAGAACGCCCATGGCTGGGGCATCATCACCCTTTACAGTGGCGTCGCTGTTGCGGTGGAGCGCACTGTGCGATTGGCTTCCGCTGAAAAACCGAACCCCGGGCTGCCGCAGCTCATCTTGGGCCTGCCGCTGCTTGTCCTCTTCTTCTTCCTCCCCCCCATTGCCCATTATGGGGCGGCGTTGGCACTTCATTCAGCGCTTGCCGGAGCAGATGCCGGCGAGCCTCTCGGACCGCCTCTCTTTGACGACCTGAGAAACTTCGAGCCGCCGGAGGGCCAGCCCCGGTTCATGATGCAGTATGTGGACAGCATAAAGAGCGGTGGCGACCTGCTACAGACGCTTGGCGTTGATCTTGAACGGGTGCTGGTGCTCGATTTCGTCAATCCCTTTTCGGCGGGATTGAACATTCGTCCCCCGACGGGAGACAGCTCCTGGCTGCACTGGGAGCGAAACATCAACAAACGAAACCATCCGCCTGCCGAAGTCCTCTTTGCCGACGTGAAGATCGTAATGATCCCGAAGCCCGGCATCAACGGCCTTCCGTTACAGGACCTTTACGGGAACTACATCTCGAGGGAGTTCCAACTGCTAAAGGAGACCAGCGAGTGGACAGTCTACCTGCGACGTCAAGCGGGTGATTGAGGTGAGCATGGCAGAAGTCCCGGAAGCCCCTACCCGCCTGACGGCCATCTGCAACTTTATGGGGCTGCGTGGGACTATCATCTGTATCGGTCTGTTGCTTGCAGCCGCCCTTGCACTGCCCGGCCGGACCGTTACGACGAGATATGTCAACGACCTGTTCATTTTTCTGGACGGATTATACCGGATCTGGTCGGGCCAGGTGCCGAATCTCGACTTCCACAGCTCCCTCGGCCCGCTTGTGTTCTATCTGCCCGCCGCGGGATTTGGCCTCACCGGCAGCATGGGCGCTGCAATGCCCGTGGGCATGGCTATCATGGTTCTCATGCTGGCGGTGGTCTCTGCGGAGATAATCGGCAGCCGCATGGGTTGGATGACCGGTCTCCCCCTATCACTGTTCCTGCTTCTGATAGCAGCCGCTCCTGCCAACCCGGGCGAAAGGATCGGCGAACTTTCCTTCGCGATGTTCTATAACCGCATGGGCTGGGCGGCGTTGGGTCTTTTGCTGGTGATGTATCTGCCGCGCCCGGTGCGGTCGGCAAAAACGGACCTGCTGGACGGGATCTGCGCGTCTTTTCTCGTGCTTCTCATGCTCTACACGAAGGTCACCTATGGTTTAGTCCAGCTCGCCTTCCTGGTTTTTATGCTGTTCGATCGGCACCAGTTCCGCTGGGTTCTGCAGGCTCTGCTTACCATTGTAACCGTGCCGCTCCTCATCGAGTTGATCTGGCAAGGTGGGGGGATGTATCTCTCTGACATTCGCTCGGCGGCAGAGGTCAGCGGCGGCTTGCCGACATTGCAAGGGTTGGCGGATGTCGTTTCCAAGAACCTGCACGATATTGTCGTCTATGGAATATTTGCGTGCATCCTTGTCGTTGCCCGAAGGAGGTTCAGGGATGTCTTTTATATCGTCTTCTGCGCAGCAACCGGGCTGCTGATCATCGACCAGAATTTCCAGTTCGTGGGTATCTTAACGCTTGGGGCGAGCGCCGCGGTGATCGCCGACCTGCTTTTGCGATCGCGACTGCCAAGCAAATATCGGGCTTTGGCAACGGGGCTTCCTCTCCTTCTTGTGATGCAGCTTTTGCCAGTGACTTTCAGCAATGCCGCCACGCTCGGCATCCATGCGGGCACGGCGATCTCTGGCAATGGCGAGCGGATTTCGCTTGGGAATTTTTCCGGTATCCGTCTGGTAAAGATGTGGGACGAAGATCAGTACCGGTATTTCCACCTCTACAACGAAACGCTAGCCGACGCTGCCGCAGCTCTCTGGAGGATCGAGGCGGCGCCAAAGCCGGCCGTAGTGCTGGATTTTGTCAATCCGCTCTCGGCCGGCATGCCGCTTCCGGCTCCGGAAGGAGACAGCGTTTGGTACCATTGGGGCCGCACCCTCCACGGTGACAGCTATCCCCCTGCAGAAGAGCTTTTTGCACATGCAGAATTCATCCTCGACCCGAAGTCGCCCATCGAAATCTGGACCGCTTTGGGGATGCGGAACGTCTATGCCGGCTATATCGCACAGCATTACACCTTGGCGGCTGAGACGGAGCATTGGCGGATCCATCGACGGCGCCGTTGAACCTGGGGCATGTCTCTCGACCACTCAAGCTTGATCAGCGCCGCCAGAAAGAGAATGAGGGCCTAGCCAACGGTGTGGTTTGGGCCGCTCTTCTGATAGAGCCGCGGAGATCGTTCTGTAGACTGGATTGGCTGGCAGGTCTTCCACCAGTACTTTCAGTTTCAGCTGCCAGTTCGGATATTCGCTCGATGTGCCCGGGATGTTCGTCGCGAGGCTCTCGCCTATCAAATCGGATAGGCGCGCGGTCACCAGCATGCTTGATACCCGTGCCAGCAAGCGGTGCAGGCCGACCGCGATTTCGGGGGCAATTGCCTCGTCGTCGGTCGGGATGACCATGTCGGACGGAAGAAGCCCAATATGCACTAACCCTTGAAGCAATGCCCGTTTCCGCTTCTGCCTTTCGGAACGCAGTTGCAAGGCGACCTGCGGATCGATACGGCCAAGACTTTCCTCCAAGGAGATATCGTCACTGCGCCACCAGCCGGCAAGCGGCGAAAGATCGTGAGTCGAGAGACAGGCGAGCGAATGATAGGGGATAGCTTCGAGATTGAAGCCCTGATCGTCGTAATCTTCGAAGTAAAGGACCCGGTAACCCAATATTCCCGCCTTCTCCATAGCGGGGCGGAATCCCTCTGGAACGTTTCCGAGGTCTTCCCCCACAATGAGCGTTTGCTGGACCTGAGAAATTTCCGCCAGGCTTTGGATCATCTCGGGGAACGGGTAGCGCATATACCCCCCAGTCGCCGGTGTTTCTCCCTCGGGGATGAGAAAGAGCTGCCATAGGCTCATGGCATGGTCGAGCCGGAGAGCTCCCGCAAATGACATCGAGGCGCCGACCAGCTTTTTGTAGTGAGAGGTGGATTGGTCGGTCAACTGCGCAGGCGACAACGGCACCAGTCCCCAGTCTTGCCCCGCGGCACTAAAGGCGTCAGGCGGTGCGCCAATATGCATTCCCCGAAGCACAAGGTCAGACCTAGACCAGGTGGAAGACCCATCGGGAACATCGCCTACGGCAAAGTCGAAATAAAGACCAATGCCAAGGCCAACGGCCCTGGCGTAGGTCACGACCTCCTCGATCTGCAGCGTTGTCAGCCACTGGAGCCACGCGTGGAAGTCGACGTCTTCCTCATACGCGGTCGCGAAGTCCTGAACCTCCCGGCTTTGACAGTCGCGAAACGGCTGGGGCCAATCCAGCCAACCACTCCCGTAACCTTTCTCCGTCATCTGGCCCGAAATGGCTTCGAACAGGCAATGCCCACAAAGGTCATGGCCGCCGGCGGTTTTGAAATCTCTGAACGCGCTGCTGCTGAAGCGGGGATTTGATGGATCGCTGCCTTTCCACCGCTGCCAGAGCGTTTTGAGCGCCGCAAGCTTGACGTCGGCCACTCCAACATAGTCCACGGTCTCAGAGTATCTGAGTCTGGCGGCCATTTTCTGGTCGATCATATCCTCGGAAAACCCCGGGACGTTGTCGACGGCAAGGTAGAGAGGGTTGAAAAACAGACGGTTGGAAGGTGAGTATGGGCTGCAGCGGGACGGGTCCGACAAAAAGAGCGCGTGGAGGGGATTGAGCCCGATGAAGTCTGCCCCGGCGTCTGCCGCGATCCGACAGAAGTTTTTCAGATCTTCGAAGTCCCCTATTCCATGGTTACGCGACGACCTAAGTTCATAAAGCTGTAAGGAAATCCCCCAGACCCGCTTCTCTTGAAGCATATCCGGAAGATAGCATTTCGTGCCCTCCGGCACTTCCAGTCGGGGTGTTTGCCGGTTCTCAACCGAGCCCCGCGGGACTTGATCGTGAAATCCGAGTGCTTGCAGCAGCCGAAGCCTCGTCGAACGTGGAACCTCCTGCACGACGCCTTGAAGATCCTCATAAGTCGCCTGTATCCCGAGCTTCTCGGCAAGCCTGTCGATTGCGATCTCGTTCTCGGCTTGATTGTTTGTCATCGAGGTGATCCTTGCCGGTTACGCCGACCTAGCGTTGCGCAAACCGGCTTCTCCTCCCAAGGTTCCCGGCAAGTATCGAAAAGCGTCTGGTTGGCCCGGCAGAATCTCCGTTGAGCTCACCGGCGTTGCGCCCCGGAACAGCAGCGTTCTTAAGCTCAGCGCGCTATCGATGATCGAACCGCCATCTGGAGTGAGGCTGTACCCGGTGATGTACTGCCCATCCTTACTGGCGAGAAACAGGATCACCGGCGCAATGTCTTCCTCCGGCGAGCCAAAGCGGGCGAGCGCGTTGTTCGGCGGGGGTGCATTGGAAGTGGCCGCGCCCCAGGTATCCGCGACCGGCAGCACATTGTTCACGGTGATGTTGTCGCCGCCCCATTCTCGCGCTGCTGTCCGCGTCAGCGCGCGAACCGCCTCCTTGGCCATGTTGTAGGGTCCATAGGGCAACAATCCGGTGATACCTGCAAGCGAGGCGAAGTTGATGACACGGCCCTCTCCGCTGGTCTTGAGGTAGGGATAGCATGCCTGCATCGTCCGCAAGTAGGCGATCGGCCCCATGTCGAAATTGCGCTGCAATTGTTCGACGGAAAGGTCATTGGTCGACGACTGGACCACGGACGGATCGAATGCATTGTTTACGAGAATGTCGAATCCGCCGTAGGCGGCTACCACCTTCTCCACCGCTCGGTGGATTTGTTCGTGATCAGAAACATCGCAGACGAGGCCCAGTGCAGAACGGCCGTCGGCAACGATGTCGGCGACGACTTTCTCCACATTCGTGGCCGTGAACGAAACCACGGCGACCTTTGCGCCTTCCGCCGCAAACAGCTTGGCAACGGCGCGACCGATGCCGCGGCCGGCGCCCATGACAATGGCTACTTTTCCGTCAAGTCTACCCATCTTCGTCTCCATTCCATAAAGTATTGGTGGTGTGCCGCGTCAGAACATCATCGCCTGCACATAGGGTGACGGGATTTCCCGAGCGGCGTTCTGCGTGACAAAAGAAGCGATCAGCAAAGCAAGCCCCGCGATCGCCGGCACTGCACCCGAAGGCTTGCGGACGCCGATATGGGCCAAGCCCGACAGAAGCAGATGATAGAAAATGCCGGCATAGGCGAGATCGCTGAGTACCTGCAGCTACTCCCAGGACCTTCACGACGATCATGACCGGTACGAGATAAGCGGGGTATCCGAGATCGGCGAGTGCCTGGCGGATCCAGTCTCCTTTGGTTGCGTACATATAGGCAGAAGTCACGTAGAGCAGAGACAGAAGCGTCGTACTGATCCAGTATATGTATATCTCGAACATAAATTTCCTCCGCATCAATATTTCTTTGTTCAACTTATGATTGCTGCTGAATAATAGCGGTTATCTTTCAATTTGCAGCCTATATTGAAAATGACAACTAATATCGATGTTATCAAGTAGGATGATTTACTTGCAGTTAGTATGGAAAAGCAGACTATGGGCGACGAAGAGATCAATATGCACGAGGAGATGCGGCGCGCATTCGCGCTGCTCTCAGGCAAATGGAAGCTGGAGATCATGTGGCTCCTCAACCAGCGGGTCTATCGATTCGGTGAACTGAGGAAGGCCATCCCCGGCGTCACCCAGCACATGCTGACGGCGCAGCTGCGGGAACTCGAAGCCGATGGTCTGGTCTTGCGCACCGTGTTCCCCGAGGTGCCGCCCCGTGTCGAATATGAGATCACACCCAAAGCACGGGGGCTCGGCCCCACGATGGAGGCGCTGACGGCCTGGTGGAACGAGTACGGAAAAAGCGTTCCGACCAAGGCGACGGCGCGCGGTCGAAAACCTTCAGGCGAGAGGGTTTGATTCCGGCTCCTGGGCGAACGAACCTCGCGGCCCTGTAGTCTGCTTTCCAGTTATGAAACTTAGTGACTTCGTTTCGGCCTTCGTTCGTCGCTGGCCGGCTGTCGCACGTCACCGCCCAGCGTTGGCCTTGCCGGTGCGCAATTTTCCAGGTTAGATCGGAGAAGGACGCAAGTAAGGGAAGTTTCGTGAGATCCGCAACAAAGCTAGAGGGCACGCAACGCCCACGATCACTCGAAGCCCGCATCTATGCCATCTACTCCTCGCTGTCCCCGGCCGAAAAACGGCTGGCTGACGTGTTGTTGCAGTACCAGATGGATCTTCCCAGCTACACTGCCGGTGAACTTGCGGACAAGGCGCATGTCTCGAAGGCGACGGCTGCCCGTCTCATCCGGACCCTCGGCTATAAGACCTATCCCGACGCGAAGCGGCAGATTCGCACCGACCAACATTGGGGGGCCCCTCGAGGCGGCCTTGCCGATCCCGATCGCGCTCCTTCTGAGAAAGTCTTGATCGCCCAGACAGTGCAGATGGATCTCGACAACATCCGTACGACCGCCGAGAGCTTGTCTGACAAAACCCTCCAGGATGTCACAGACGCGATAGTATCAGCGCGACGCGTTTGGATCATGGGCCTGCGAAGTGGCTATGGACTGGCCCATCAGGCCGCGCATTACCTAACCCTGATGAAAAACGATGTGCAGGTTCTTCCAGCCGGCGGGGCGAGCTATTCCCACGAAATTGCCTCCATCGCCGAGGGCGACGTGATGATCGTCATTGCCTTTCGGCGAAGGCCTCGCCTGCTGCCGACGATCATCAAGGAGGCGCGGGCCGCGGGCGCAGTGACCGTGCTGATTACCGATCTCAGCGCTGCCGCAAGCGCAAAGGCCGCCGAGCACGTGCTGCGCTGCAGATGCCAGTCCCCCTCCCCGTTCAACTCGTTCGTGGCGGCGCTGACGATCATCAACTATCTCGCCTGGAGCGTGGCGACGGCGATGGGCGAAGACAGCTTGAAACGCTACGAAAAGATCGACCGTCTGGTGAAATTGCTGGACGACGTGTCGACGCCGCAGACTAACGTGGGTCGCTGAGTAAAAATTTCAGAATTTTTCAAGGATGTGACGCCGCGTAGGCTGTGCCCAGACGCCGGCCTTCGACGTCGTGAGGCGGCATTTCACGAGCGTTTCAGCGAGCCCGACGGCAGCCGTGACGCCATCGACAACGGGAATGGCATGGGCGCGTTGCAGGTCCTCTGCGAATTCCGCCATGCCGGCGCAGCCGAGAGCGACCCCTTCGGCGCCGATCTCCTTGCCCTTGCGGATGAAAGCCGAAATTCGCTCGGCGGCGCCGTTTGTCGGATTCTCCAGTTCCAGCACCGGAATATCCGTCGCAAAGACGCGGCGGCAGCGCTGGCTGAAACCGTAACGCAGGATATTGTCCTCGATCACAGGTGCGGAACGAGACAAGGTCGTCACCACGCAGAAGCTGTGCGCGACGAGGCTGACAGCGTGAAACGACGCCTCGCCGATGCCGATGACAGGCTTGGTTGCAATGGCACGCGCGGCATCGAGACCGGTGTCATCGAAGCAGGCAATGATGTGTGCGTCGGCGCCATCGACTTCGGCGGCGACGATCTCCCTCAGCAATCCCGGCACCGAAAGCGCACCGTCAAAGGGTCCTTCGATTGCTTCCGGTCCGAGCGCCGGCTGGCGTCCCAGGATTTCGGTACTGGTGCCCGCCACTCGGCGCGCCGCAGCAGCGATGCGATCGGTCATGGAAACGGTGGCGTTCGGATTGATAACGGCGATGCGCATCATTTTCCTGCCCTACTGTTAAGACTTGGCGAAAACCGCCGTCGGCCGCTCGTCAATCAGTTCGCCGTAAAGAATTGGCGCCGTCGTCAGATGTCCTTCAGAAATTCCCCGCTGCCAGCGAGCGTAAGCATCTGGATCTATGTGCGGTGTGGTCCACATTCCGTTGGAGCGATAGACGTTGGTCAGTCTGACCAGAATATCGGGAGCGAATTTGGGGAAGGTTTTCGCCAGGAATTCGCGGTAGCATTCGGCATCGTTGGCGAGGATCCATTCCATGCCGCGCCGGAGCGCACGCGCAAAGCGAGAGTGCGTTTCAAGCCGCACATCGTCTGCCTCGCCATCCGAATAGTAAACGCTCCAGGGGACGTTGCCGCCGGTGACCGGCAGTGCCTGCACCACATGGCCAAGGCCTGCCGCCTCGAGCGTCACCGCCGACGGATAGTCGATAACCAGATAATCCCCCAGGCCGCCCACGAACAAATCCGTCAGCATCTTGCCGTCGAGGTCCTGTACGAAATGTACATCGGCTGGATCGACCCCGCGTTCACGTAGCAACAACTTGATGAACAGGCCGACGCTGGCACCGTTGCTGCCCTTCATCGAGACGGTCGTTCCTGGCATGGCCTTCCAGTCGAATTCTGCGGGCTTTTGGCGACCAACGATGGCAAGCGGGGCACGTGCGGCGACCTGGGCGAAAGGCACGTAGCGCTTGCCACGGCCATGAAACATTGAAGGCACCCAGATACCCCCGAGTGCGACATCGGCCGTGCCAGAGCCGATGTCGCCGAGGACGAGATCCCATGGCGAGGGAACGCTTGCGGTGACGTTCAATCCCTCTTCTTCGAAGAAGCCCTGCCAGACGGCGACATATTCAGGAAGGTAGTTGAGGCTGTGACCCGTGGCGGAAATATGGAAGTTCTGCATGTTCTATTCTCTCTCAAGATAGCCGCTGCCCGGTATCGACGTCGAACCACAAGACATCTTCGGCCCGGTAATCCAACGAGCAAGGCTCGCCGATCTGCATTTTCGGGTTCCCCGACACGCGCACGAAGACGAGGTCGGTTTCCAGCAACCGCCCGCTCTGATCGTCCTCTCCGGTTAGCAGACGGCAGCCGATCACGGTTTCGGCGCCAAGCCGTTCGACCACGGTAACCCGGGCGGGGAGCCGGCCTTCACCGGCGGCATGGAGAGAGAGCTTTTCCGGCCTGATGCCGAAGGTGACTTCGCGCTGACTTGGCAGCGCCGTGCCGTGCTCGACGGCAAGCTTTCCCGACAGTTTGAGACCCTTGTCTCCAACCGAGGCCGCGATCAGGTTCATTGGCGGCGAGCCGACGAAGCGCGCGACGAAGGTGTTGGCCGGCCGATCATAGATCTCGTCAGGAGTATCCACCTGCTGCACGATACCCTTGTTCATGACGATGATACGGCTGGCCATCGTCATGGCCTCCACCTGGTCATGCGTCACATAAACGAAGGTCTTGCCGACCTTGTGGTGCAATGCGGAGATTTCCGACCGCATTTGGGTACGCAGCTTAGCGTCGAGGTTGGAGAGCGGCTCGTCGAGGAGGTAGAGCGACGGGTTGCGCACCAATGCGCGTGCCAAGGCCACACGCTGCCGCTGGCCGCCGGAGAGGCTGGCCGGACGGCGGTCGAGCAAGGACTCCAGTTCGAGCTGCTGCGCGATCCGCAGAGTGCGTTCGGCAATATCCGGCCGCCTCATCAAACGATGGCGCGCTACGATGTTGACGATCGGCAGATGATACCATTTGCGGAATGCATCCATGATCAGCGGAAAAGCGATATTTTCGCGGACCGTCATGTGGGGATAGAGCGCATAGGTCTGGAAAACGAAGGCGACACCCCTTTTCTTCGGTTCCCAGTCGTTGGCAATATCGCCGTTGAAGAGCAGATCTCCCGAGGTGATATCGCTCAGCCCCGCGATCATACGCAGCAGGGTCGACTTCCCGCAGCCGGACGGGCCGAGAAGAACCAGGAATTCGCCGTCATGAATATCGGCGCTGAAGGCATTGATAACGGTGTTGTCGCCGAACGTCTTGGAGACATTCGTGAAGGTCAAAGCGGGCATGGAGCTATCCCTTTACGGCACCGGCGGTCAGGCCGGCGACGATTTTGCGCTGGATAAGAAGGAAGAAGACGATGGCCGGAAGGCTGAAGACGAGCGCAGCCCCCATGACAGCCGACATCGGAGTTTCGTACTGGCCGACGAACGAGGCAAGGCCAACGCTGGCGGGCCAGTTGCCCCGATCCATCAGGAAGGTGGAGGCAAACAGGAACTCGTTCCAGCCCGCGAAGAAGGCAACAACCGCTGCCGCCGCGATGCTCGGCATGATCAGCGGCAGGATGATCATCGTCAACACGCTGAAGCGTGGGCAATTGTCGATGATCGCGGACTCCTCGATCTCATAGGGAACGGCATCCATCGCTCCCTTGAGCACGAAGCAAGCGACCGGCAATGAAAAGCCAACGTTGGCGAGTACCAGCCCGGTCAGACTGTTCAGCAACCCGAAGGTGATGAACATGGCATAGAGCGGAACGAGGATCAGCGCTTCGGGCACGACCTGTGTCATGAACAGCAGGAAGCCGACCACTCCCTTGCCATGAAAGCGGAAGCGGCTCAGCGCATAACCGGCAAGGGAGCCAAGGGTCAGGCTAAGCACCGTGCCGCCCGCCGCGATCAGGAGAGTGTTGAAGAGCCAGAGGCCAATGGGTACCTGGCCAAGCTCGAGCATGAGCTCGGGAAAGTTCTGCGGCTGCGGCCAGACGACTTGGCCGGTGCCGTAGAGTTCGGAGTTCAACGACAGGGCGGTGGCTGCCATCCAGTAGACGGGAAAGCCGGCAAGAACGACCAGCACGCCGATCAGCAGGTAGCGCAGGAATTTGAGTGTGAGCTTATTGAACGACATCAGCGAGACATCCACTTCATGCGGCGTTGTTCCACAACGTAGTGCACAGAGGCGATCGCCAACGCCAGGACCAGGCCGACGGCGCCATAGGCGCTGGCCATGCCCAACTCGTGACCCTCGAACGCCGTTTGTCGGATCTTGACGACGAGCGTGCTGGTGGTGCCGACCGGCCCCCCACCCGTCAGCAGGTAGATGATATCGAAGCGGCGGATGGACCAGACGCAGACGAGAAGCGAGGCAAGCTGCACGGCCGGCCTGATGTGGGGCAAGGTGACGGCCCGGAAGGTATTCAGGCCATCGGCGCCGTCGATGCGTGCAGCCTCCCTCACCTCGTGCGGCACCGACTGCAGTGCCGCCAGAACGACGAGCATCACGAATGGTGCCACCTGCCAGACAGTCACAGCCAGGATCGCGCCGAGCGCCAGATCAGTGCTGGTCAACCAGCCGAAACGGCCGATGCCGA
This sequence comes from Neorhizobium alkalisoli, assembly GCF_002968635.1. Lineage (GTDB taxonomy): Bacteria > Pseudomonadota > Alphaproteobacteria > Rhizobiales > Rhizobiaceae > Neorhizobium > Neorhizobium alkalisoli. The sequence goes on from NZ_PVBN01000003.1 coordinate 429,487, forward strand.
GGTATTCCGTGATCCGATTGAAGACGCCCGAACGATCGTTGTACATCCACAACCAGATCAACGAAGCAGCGACATTCGGCACGGCCCAGCCGAAGAGCAGGATCGCACGCACGATTGTTCTGCCCTTGAATGGACGATCGATCGCCAGCGCCGATATCACACCAAGCGTGACGCCGAAAATGACCGCCAATACGGCATAGACAAGCGTCGCTCTGAGCGACAGGTAAAAGGCCGGATCCTCGAAAAGCCTTTCGTAGTTGCCGAGGCCGATAAATCGGCCCCGGTTCGGATTGATGATCCGCGTGTTGGTAAGGCTCATGTACATTTGCCGTGCCAGCGGCCAGAACATGAACACCATCAGGTAGATCATAGGCGGGAGAATGAAGGCATAAGGCACGAGACGCGTCGTGCCGTTACGTAGCTTCGAGCCTCTCATGCTCATTCAGGTTCTTCCTCTGACCCGGCTCAAAACTGCTTGCCGACAGCAGATTGGGCTTCGGCAAGAGCAATCTTCGGATCCATGTTGGACAGGATCGCCTTTTCCACGGCCTGCATGACGAAACGCATGATCTGCGCGGTTTCCATCTCATGACCGGGAATGAGCGTGCTACGCGAATTCTGAGCTAATTTTGCGAAGGTCGGAGCCCAGGGGTTGGCCGCCGCAAAGGCATCGGTGACCGGGACGTCGGTTGCCAAGGCATCCGGACCGGAAGCCTCACGCAAAGCCTGCTGGCCCGGCTTGCTCACCAGCCACGAGAGGAACTTGATCGCCTCTTCCGGATGCTTGCTGTGTGAACTGACACCGAGGAAGATCTGCTGGTGCGCTCCCGGATGCTTGAAGGGCATCGGGGCAGCGCCCATATCGGCGCTTGCAAGCGCGCCGCCTGAGGCAATGTTGAGGGTCCCTCCCGAGTTGTCGATCGAGAACGCAACGTGCTTTTCCTTGAAGCGGGTGCGCTGCGTCGGCATGCTGTCGCCGATCGGGATAATGCCCGACGCATAGGTCTCCTTGAAGGCCGTGACGGCGGCGACAGCCTCCGGCGTATCGATGGTCAGCTTGCCGTCCTTGTCGACCCAGTTCACGCCATAACCGTAGGCCCAGTTCTGGAAATCCATGAACCAGCCGCTGAAGTCGTTGATCTGGTGGCGAGCGGTGAAACCAATGACGCCTGGCGTTTTCGCGGAAGCGGCCTTGGAGGATGCGATCAACTCTTCCACCGTCGCCGGCACCTTGGCGCCAGCGCTTTCGATCACCGGCCTGTTGTAGATCAGTGCATAGGCAGCGCGCTGCCAGGCAATGCCGTAATGGACGCCATCGATCATGCCGTTGTCGTTCGTCTTGTTGAGCGCGACGCCGTCGGCCGCCTTGGCGATGTCGACCAGGAAACCGGCATCCGCCAAGGCATAGAAGAGGCCTTCCTGCATGATGGCGATATCCGGACCCTGGCCTGCGCCCATCTCGGTCGTCAGCTTGTCGGCGAATTCGGCGGACGGGATTGCCTCCTGCTCCAGCGTCACGTTCGGCGCCACTTCCTGGTATTTCTGAACGGCGACCCACAGGTTCTTGCCGCGCAGCGCGTCCAGCCACTGCGAATTGGCGATTTTCAAAGTGAACTTTTCACCCGACTGGGCATGGCTGCTGTCGGCCATGCCGGCCGCGAGCGCTACACCCAGGACGGCGGCAGTGGCCAAAAGCTTTCGGCGGCGAATATTCTCTGACATTTCGGTTCTCCTTCTGGGGTTTGTTTTCTTGTTTTTTTATTGTGGGTCTGATCGTCAGCCTGCCTTGACGCGGTGGGGCGCAAGCGGCGTATGGCAGCTCAGGTTCTCGGCGCCGTCGGCGGTGACGAGATAACAATCGCCGACGTTGCAGCCGGCCACCTCCGGCTCCAACCACTGCGCATGCAGGACGAAGGTCATACCCTCTGCAAGCCTGTCGTGGTTGTTGGACTGGATGTTGTAGTTGGCGAACTTCTGCATCGAGACCGAATGCCCGACATTCGGATTGTGGGGTCCAAGTGTCGCGGGATAGACGTGCATCAGCTTGCGACCTTGACGTTCCCAATCCTCATCCACGACATGCCTGCGCGGGATGAGTCTCGGCGTGCCGTCGTCTTCAGAAACCCAGTTATAGGGCATGGTCCGGCTGTCGGCGGACGTGAGATAACCACGAGCGAGATAGGGTTCGAACGAGGCGTTGGCGATGTCCGAGACAAGCCGCCCGGGCTGGACCAGCGCGGCGGCCTTTTCCACGCCCTCCACGCACATCTGCAGGACTTCTTCCTGCTTGTCCGTGATATCGCCAACGGCGATCATTCGGGCAATCTGGGCGGTATATCCCTGGTAGATAACCGCCGAAATATAGAGGTTAATCAGATCACCATCACGCACCACGTGGCCGTAGGGCTTCCCGCAATGGGTGCCGTACCGGTTGATGCCGATCTGGTAACCGTCACCCGTTTCACCACCGCGCGACATCTGGGCATAGGTGAAGGCAGCATAGATTTCGTAGTCCGTGACGCCTGGCTTGATGACGTGATAGGCAGCCTGAATGCCGATATCGGCGAGCTGGGCCGCGGACCGGACGACAGCCTGTTCGCGCGGCGATCGGATCTTCTGCATGCGGTCGATGATCCCCTCGCTCCTGACGAAGGAATTTTTCGGCAGCCGTGCCTTCAATCCACTCCAGTAAGGCGCCGAGGTCGCGTCGCCGATCACTCCGACCTGCGCGATTGAAAAGCCTTCGCGCTCCAGGAAGGAGGCTACAGCCTCCACGACTTTGTCGATGGTCTTGCCAGGGCGGTTATAGGTTTCCCGACCCCAGGTGCCGACCTGCCAGATATCCTCGACCAGAACCGGTTCGCCTGCAGGCGGCAGCAGGACGGAACTGCTGAAGATGGAGAACATGGTCAGCGGCTTGTCGTCATCCGTCGGCACGACCAGCACGCCTTCACGCGCCCAATCACAGACATAGCGCAAATAGGAATTCGAGACCTTATACGACCCGATAGAGTCTGCGTGGATGAGGATCACGTCGTGGCCAGCAACAACGGCCTCGCGCCGGATACGTCTGAGCCGATCCACAAATTCGGTTTCCGGCAAAGGGCCGACCGGCTCGAACTCGAAAGAAGGTTTAAAGCCATCGAGCAGACGCTCGAAGCGCAATTCGGCCCGGGGCGATACATTTTGGAGCAGGGAAGTCGAGGCGATCATGACATGTCTCATCAAAGAACTACATGCCAGTAGAGTAGCGATGAAACTTATTTTGCAAAGCCGGGATTACGAGGAAACTTGGGGCGATCTGCTTGCTATTTAGGCATTTCGAAATATGAAGGCGTTTTGGACTTAAATCTGAGCACCGCCTCGATAGCCTATCGCCTCCAGGAGCTTGTATAATTTAGAAAGTTCGCAGAACCGTAAGTCGAGACATGAAAAATAATTTGCAAAAAACTTCAAAAATGACTCATCCTGTGGCGTAACCGCTGCTCAATATGTCAGCATCTCCCGCCAGAAGTGCCGTGAGAAAGGCCACAGGGTTGATGGCCTCACTTGTCGGCATCGCCCTCGTGGCCCTGACCTCCCACAGAATGACCCGGGCCGAGCCGGCCTGCCTGTTGCGTGACAACGCCACACGCACGCCTAAGGAAATCACCCGATCGTCATCAGGCTGGCGTTGCCCCCAGCGGCGGCGGTGTTGATCGAGATGGAAACTTCCTCCACAAGCCAATTCAAGCAGTAGGCTTCGACGTCTGTTTCCAGTTCCCTGGTAGTCGCGGACTAGATGGGCGTTAGGCGGCGCCCTAGAGAACCACTCAACGTCGCTGCAAGTCTAACTGAGTTGTGACGATCGACTTGCCCGATGCGGGATCTTGATCAATCGTGCGAATTCGAAGCCCGTCTTCTCCCACCTTCTCTATCGTCATTTTCGCTTTGCGATCCCCGTAGATGGTATTCGCCCAGGTGACGTTGAGATTAATGGTGTTCCCGTCTCGGCTACCCGCGAGCGTGGAGGGTTTTCCGGACACTCCGACATAGTTTCCGGAATAAGAGTCCCCGGATGCCTTGACGCTCGCTTTGAAGCTGCGCGTGACGACGGCTAGAGCTCGGCATGTGCCGTTCATCGAGAAATTGGAGGATTCAGCGTCGGATTGCATCCTACACGAGACGTCTACCTTGTTTCCGCCGATCTTGGTCAGGACCTCGCCGCCGCCCGCCCACTGACCTTCGATCGACTTCAAGAAGTCCTCCTCCGAAGCGGACACGTTCGAAGAAAGACACGTGGCGCAAATCAAGGTTATGGCGGAAAACGCTCGCATGTTGGAATCCTATTCGGTTGAAATGGCAAACATCCAACCGAACCCTTTGTTCCGCCACTGGCTCACTTGTCATTCACGGGTTTGCTCGGATTGGAGCAGGACGGTTTCCCGATACTTCAAAGGGGCGGCGGCACCCTAGCGCCTACCGTTGCTCCGGACGAAACCAGCCTCCGGCTCATACCAGGCAGCCGAGCGACCAGGTGAGAATGGAGGCGCCACGCCGCATGTTTATGCGGTTTGGTTTGTGGCGAGTGGGCCGCGGACGTTCGCGCGAGAACCACCTAGACATTGTCGGCGGCGGCAGGGTCGTAACGACGATCGGCAATCAGGACGTCGTCGGGGCCACTGATGACAAGCTGGTCGAAAAGCTCCGCGGGCTGTCAGAAGATACGACGGGGAAGTCTGGAGGCGAATTGGCCCAGGAGCTGGCCAGGCAGATCGCCGACCTCCTCGGAGGCCGGGTGGTTAAATCTGATACGGCACTCCAAAGAAAAGCAGGCCGACTGGGTGAGGCCTGCTTTTCTTTAGTATTGTCAACGGACGTAGACGGTCCTGCTTCCATCTGCTGCAACACCGATATCCACGACGTTGTTAAGCTCCACATTGTGTTGAACGAGCGTGGCCCGCAGAGCCGCATCCGTGCGTATTTCTTGCTGCGCGGCGAGAATGTCCGCCTTGGAAGGGTTTGAAGCGGCATCCGGCATATAGGGCTGATCGGCCTCGGGTTCTATGTACATGATGCTGACGTTACTGGCAGGCAGGGCATGACCAAGCTGCTTTGCATAGGCTCCTCCACCGGCAAAAGTTGACAGGGCGAGAGCGACAATAACGGTATGGGTATTAATAAGCGAGCGCATCACATATCTCCTTATGAGATTGTAAACAAGCTTCATATAGGCTGTCTATACTGTCGCGTCGCGGTGAATACCGCCGGCAATACCAACCTGAAGATCAAGTTAACTCCTATGCGTCAAAGTGTCATATTAAACTTATTTAATTTATTGCCGGACTATCTCGTCTTATTTGCCCTGATTGCCTTAATTCCGTCCCGAGACTTTGGATACCAGCGGTAAGCGTGGAGCTTCGAGTAGCCCCCGAGTCTCGGGAAGCGCTGTCCAAGGCGGGGCAAATGCGGACATTCATCGCTCCCAGGCGCCGTTGTCACTCACGTCCATGCGAAAGGCGTTTGCAAGCCACGCGGCTCGAGCTGTGGCATATCCTCAGGCGGTCCAGCCGAACGTGATGAATATCGCGAACTTCCTCAGGCAAGCTGGAAGAAATGACCTTCACCGGCCTGCTCATAGGAGCGCTTGGGCGGCGCGTAGTTGGCCGCACGGAATGGGCTTTTGATCTCGTCGTTCGAAATCCGGCGCGTCTGGCGGCGCGACGGATCGGCGATCGGTACTGCTGCCATCAGACGCTTCGTATAATCGTGCTGCGGGTTCTCGAATACGGCCTGGCGTGGACCGATCTCGACGATTTCACCGAGATACATCACCGCAACGCGGTGGCTGATCCGCTCGACCACCGCCATGTCGTGACTGATGAACAAATAGCCGAGACCATACTTTTCCTGCAGGTCGAGCATCAGATTGATGACCTGCGCCTTCACCGACACGTCGAGCGCGGAAACGGATTCGTCCGCGATGATCAGCTTTGGTTCCAGTGCCAGCGCACGGGCGATGCAGACGCGCTGGCGCTGACCACCGGAAAATTCGTGCGGGAAGCGGTCCGCCATCGATGCCGAAAGGCCGACACGTTCCAGCAGTTCGCCCACCCGCTCCTTCGCTTCGGCCACGCCGGCCAGCCCGTGCGTAACGATCGGCTCAGCGATCGCATCACCGATGCGGATCCGCGGATTGAGACTTTCGAACGGATCCTGGAAGATCATCTGCGCTTCCCGGCGGATGCCTGCGAGCTGGGATTTGCCGGCGCTCAACACATTCTTGCCATCGATCTCGATCGTTCCGGATCGTGCATCCGTCAGACGGATGATGGAACGGCCGGTGGTCGACTTGCCGCAGCCGGATTCCCCAACGAGCGACAGGGTCTCACCCTGCTTCAGTTCAAGCGAAACGCCTTCCACGGCGTGGATACGGCCGATCGTGCTGCGCAGGAAACCCTTCTTGATGTCGAAACGAGTCACCAGTTTGTCGACCTTGAGGATCGGCCCCACATCGCGCTTCACCGTATCCGCCGTCGGCTTGACCGGCTGGAGTTCACCGCTTGCCATGTCGACCTGCGGGAAGCGCAGCGGCCGGTCAAGGCCGGTCATCGAGCCCAGCTGCGGCACGGCGGAAAGCAGCGCCCGCGTATAGGGGTGCTTGGCGCCGGCAAAGATTTCCTGCGTCGTACCCGTCTCGACCGCATCGCCGCGGTACATGACGACCGTCCGGTCGGAGATCTCTGCGACCACGCCCATGTCGTGAGTGATGAAGAGGACGGACATGCCCTCCTCGTCCTGCAACGTCTTGATGAGTTCCAAGATCTGCGCCTGGATCGTCACATCGAGCGCCGTTGTCGGCTCGTCCGCGATCAGCAGCTTCGGATCGCAGGCGAGTGCAATGGCGATCACGACACGCTGGCGCATGCCACCGGAAAAGTTCATCGGATATTCGTTGAGGCGGGATTTCGCCGATGGAATGCGAACCTTTTCGAGAAGCCGAACCGCCTCGGCTTCCGCCTGTGACTGCGACATGCCGCGATGATGAACGAGGACCTCGGTGATCTGCTGGCCGATCCTCAGTACCGGATTGAGGCTCGTCATCGGCTCCTGGAAGATCATGCCGATGCGGTTGCCGCGGATGGATTGCATCTGTTCGAGCGGCAGATCGAGCAGGTTCTTGCCCTCGAAGTCGATCCGGCCGGTGACGCGAGAATTGCCCGGCGAAAGCAGGCGCATGATCGACATGGCAGTGACACTCTTGCCGGAGCCGGATTCGCCGACCACCGCGACGGTCTCCTTCGGGCCGATATCGAAGGAGACGTCGTGCACGACATTGCGCCATTCGCCGCCAACTCGGAACGAGGTGCTGAGATTGGAAATCGAAAGGATTGGCGTGGTCATGTATCAGCCTTCCCGCCGCGGATTGAGGATGTCGCGAAGCTCGTCACCAATCAGGTTGATCGCGACGATGAGCAACAGAAGGACGAGGCCGGGGAAGAAGCTGATCCAGTAATCACCGGAAAGCAGGTATTCGAACCCGTTGGAGATCAGAAGGCCGAGCGACGGCTCGGTGACCGGCAAACCGATACCGAGGAAGGAGAGCGTCGCTTCCAGCATGATCGCATAAGCGACGCGCATGGTGGCGACGACGATCAGCGGCGGCAGGCAGTTCGGCAGGATATGCCGGAAGAGGATGCTCCTGTCCGGTAGCGCCATGGAGCGGGCCGCATCCACATACGCGCGCTTGCGTTCCACCAGCGCCGATCCGCGGATCGTGCGGGCGTAATAGGCCCATTGGGTGACGATCAACGCCAGGATGATCTTGTCGACCCCCTGTCCCAGGATGGCGAGGAAGATCAGCGCGATCAGGATCGCCGGGAAGCTCAGCTGGATGTCGACGACGCGCATCAGGAAGGAGTCCAGCCGACCGCCGGCATAGGCGCTGACGAGGCCGATCGAGGCGCCGATCACCAGAGCGATCGCCGCGCTGGAAATGCCGACCAGGATACTTGTGCGTAGGCCATAGAGAATGGCGCTCAGCAGATCGCGGCCCTGGTCGTCGGTGCCGATCAGGTAGACCATGCCGTTCACGCTGGTGGAACCGGGCGGTAGGCGGCCGTCGAGGATGTCGAGTTGCGACAGGTCGTAAGGGTCCTGCGGCGCGGTCAACGGCGAGAAGACCGCGGCAAGAATGAAGATCGACACCATAACAATGCCGATGAGCGCCAGCTTGTCATGCAGAAGAGCCGTGATCATCTGGCGAAACGGCGAGCGGGAACGCCGGGCCGGGCCGCCGCCATGAACGGACGTTGCGGAATTGGTATCGTGGCTCATCACGAATTCCCTTCAAGACGAACGCGCGGGTCGACGATCGAGTAGAGGATATCGACGAGGAGGTTGATGATGCTGAACATCACGACGGTGATCATCAGGTAGGCGAGGATGACGGGGCGATCGAGTACGGCGATGGCGTCGATGATGAGCTTGCCCATGCCCGGCCAAGCGAAAATGGTTTCGGTAACGACGGCGAAGGCGATCAGCGAACCGAGCTCCAGGCCGATCACGGTGATCAGCGGAATCAGCGTGTTCTTCAGCACGTGCACGCGCACGATGCGGCGCTCGGGCAGGCCCTTGGCGCGAGCGAACCGCACGAAATCGAGCTGCATGGTTTCGAGCACGCCCGCGCGTGTCAGTCGGATGATCAGCGAGATCTTGAAAAGCGCCAGATTGAAGGCCGGCAGCAGCAGATGCGAAAGCCCATCCAGCGTGAAAAGGCTGAGCGGCACTCCGAAGATCGGGACGGTATCACCTCGCCCAGACGCCGGTAGCCAGCCGAGCTTGACGCTGAACAGCATGACCATGACGAGGCCAATCCAGAATGTCGGCAGGCTGAAGCCGAGGATGGAGAAGGTCATGACCGACTTGGAGACGAGGCTCTTCGGTTTCAGACCGGCATAGATGCCGAGCGGAATTCCGAAGACGAGACCGATCAGCAGCGCCACGAAAGCCAGTTCCAGCGTCGCCGGCATGCGGTTGAGGATCAGCGTCAGCGCCGGCTGGTTGAAGACGAAGGAATTGCCGAGATCGCCGGACAGCGCACGGGTGAGAAACAGCCCGTACTGTTCCCAAACCGGCTTATCCAGCCCGAAGGACTGGATAACCTGCAGGCGTTCGGCCGGCGTCGCCGTCGGGCTCAGCAGCACGTCGACCGGGTTGCCGACGAGATAGAGGCCTACAAAGACGAGGACCGACATCACCAACAGGGTCAGGACCGTCTGGATCGATCGGCTCAAGAGATATCCGCTCATAGATTTAAGCCTCCCGGCGTTTCGGATCGGACGCAGAACTTCCGTAAAGCGAGATGCGCTCGATCAGCAGATTGATGAACCCGGCCTCGTCGACATCGGTCACGACGATGGCGTTCGGAGCCCGGCCCATCTTTTGGTGGAAATCGGCATAGGTATAACCCATGGTGAGACCGGTTACCTGAGTGCCGACCGTAGCCTTGCGGCTGATGAAGAGTTCCGGCCTGATCAGCCAGGCGATCGTCGTCGCATCATGGATCGGCCCGCCGGGCCGTCCGAAGCGTGCGACATCGCTTCGATCGAAGGTTGAGAAGAGATTGAAGAGCGCCCCGCCGGCGACACCGCCGCGATCGCCGAAGCTCTTGAAATGCTCGGCGGTGAACAGCGCCTGAAAGGTCATGTCGAGCGGCATCACCACGATCGGGATGCCTGAACGATAGACGATCTCGGCTGCATGCGGGTCCGCAAGCACGTTGAATTCCGCCCAGGGCGTGCGATGGCCAAGTGCCGTAAACGCCCCGCTCATGGAGACGATCTGCCGGATACCTCGCGCGACATCCGGGTGCTGGACGAGCGCGAGTGCGATATTGGTCATCGGTCCGATGGCGCAGATGGTGATCGAATCCCCGGCTTCTGCCGCCTCGCGCGCCTTGCGGATGATGAAGCGCACCGCGTGTTCTTCCGATGGCACTATGCCACCACGGGCGACGAACTCGTCGCTGAACGAGCCGATCTTCGCATACTTGCCAAAGACCTGGTCGCGCACCAGCGGTCCGGCAGCACCCGCATGGACTGCCACATCCGTACGACCCGAAATCCCGACGAGCTTGCAGGCATTGGTTACGGTATCTTTCAGCGATACGTTGCCGGCCACGATCGAGAGACCGAGCACATCGATCTCAGGCGACGCCAGCGCCATCAGGATGGCTGCAGCATCATCCAGGCCGGGATCCGCATCGATGATGATCCGGGCGCGGCTCATGCGACGGCCTTTTCGGCGTAACGCGACAGACGCTCCAGGAAAAAGGCGATCACGCGTTCCGCATCCACCTTGGTGACGATATCCGCGTTAGGCTCCAGGCCGCTCTTGCCATACCAGTCGGCGACGGTCTGACCCATGCAGAGCTCGCTCTCGTGCTCGACGAAGACGCGGGCGCGTTCGGTCTGGAAAAGCTGCGGCGCCAACAGGTACGCGATAACCAGTGGGTCGTGCAGCGGGCCGCCGCGCGAGCCGTAGCGGCGCACGTCGTTGCGGTCCCAGAACGCCATGAGTTCGGCAAGCGTTTGGGAAATACGGCCGCTGACGGCGGAAAACTGTTCGACATGCTCCGGCTTCAGCATGACCTGATGGGTCGCATCGAGCGCCAGTGCAACAATCGGGATGCCGCTCGAGAAGACGACATGCGCGGCGTGCGGATCGGCCAGAACGTTGAATTCCGCCGTCATCGTCCGGTTACCGGGCTCGCGATAGGCCCCGCCCATCATCACGATGCGCTCGATACCGTCAGCGATCTGCGGATTCATGCGTAACGCCACGGCGAGATTGGTCATCGGCCCGAGACAGCAGATGGTGATCCGTTTCTGCAGGATCGCCGCGGCCGTAAGCGTATCGATCAGGAAGTCGACGGCCGACGCCTTCTCGACCGTCTTAACCGGCTCCGGCAGCACGGTATTGCCGAGCCCGGTCGTGCCGTGGAACTGGCCGTGGATCGGCTCGCGAAACATTGGCCGGAAACAGCCGGCGAAGACCGGAATATCCGTCCGTTCGCCGAGTTCGCAGACCTGCAGCGCGTTACGCACGGTACGATCCAACGGCTGGTTACCGCAAACCGGGGTGATGCCCAGGATTTCGAGTTCCGGGGAAACGAAAGCGGTCAGAAGCGCGATCGTGTCATCGATCCCTGGATCGCAGTCGACGATGATCGGAATAGGGGTCATTTCGAATTGCCTTTGCATAATCAGGTCGTCTGCCGGCGCTCAGAGCGCGCCGACATCACGCAGGACCGCACCGATTTCCGTGCGGGCCGCTTCACCGAGCGGCATCTGCGGCGCGATCGGCGCGCCGACCGGAAACCCCTGGAGTTCGAGCGCCGTCTTGATGCATGCGGCGATCGAATATTTCGCGAATATCTCGTTGACCCGCCAAAGCGGACGCTGCAGGTCCATCGCCTTCGCCCAGTCACCGGACTTCGCGGCTTCATAAAGGGCGATGCTCTGGCGCGGCACGATACAGGCCGGACCGGCCATCCAGCCGACGCCGCCGATCATCATCACGCAGACCGGAATATGCGCGGAGGCTGCAAACACCTCCATCCGTCCGCGGGTCCGCTCGATGATGGAAAGAAGGCGCCCGGTATTGGTCGAGGCATCCTTGATGTAACGGATATTCTCGACCCGGCTCAGTCGCTCGATAACCGGGAGAGAAAGGTCCGAACGCTGGAACTGCGGGTTGGTGTAGAGCACGACGGGCCGGCCCTTCGCCGCTTTGGCGATCGCGGTGAAATAAGCCTCGACGCCTTCGTCGCTGACCGGGAAATAGGCTTCGAGAATCGCAAGAATGCCGTCGGCTCCCGCCTCGACCATGTATTCCGTCTGAGCGACGGCATCGCTCACCGACGTAGACGCCACGCCGGCGACAACGGGCACCCGGCCGTGATTGGCCGAGATTACCGTGTCGACGACGTGACGCCGCTGCTCTTGGGAGAGATAGGCAAATTCACCAGTGCTGCCGAGAGGCGCCAGGCCGTGCACACCGGCCTCGATCAGATGATCCACCAGGTCGGTCAACACGCCTTCCACGACCGCACCCGACCGATCGATCGGCGAAACGAGATAGGGAAAAACACCGCTGAATGACATGACGGACCACCGCTTTCCGGATCAGTTCTGCTTCACGTAATAGGGGAGCGTATAGGCGTCCGAACGTCCTTCATAGGACAGGTCGTTATTCACCGCCCAGGTGTTGGCGAGATAGAAGACCGGAATGACGCCGAGGTCCGTCATTGCGATTTCCGTCGCCTTTTTCAGCAACGCCTCGCGCTTGGCATCGTCCAGCGTACCGCGAGCCTCGGTCAGGGCCTTGTCGAATTCCGGGTTGGAATACCGACCGCGATTGCCCTGCCCCGCCTTCTCGCCATAGGTCTCGAGGATCGGGCCGAGGACGCCGGAGGCCTCACCGGTTTCGACCGCAGCACCGCCCATGATGAAGCTGAATTCCAGGTTGGAAGCGCGGGTGAAATAAACGCTGCCCGGCAGCGTCACGACTTCCGTCTTGATGCCGACGCGGCTGAAGAACTGGCCGATCGCCTGCGCGACCTTGGAGTCGTTCGGATAACGGTCGTTCGAGGCGTGGAAGGTCAGCGAGAAGCCGTCCGGATAGCCGGCTTTCGCCAGAAGCTCCTTCGCCTTGTTCGGATCGTAGGCATCGACTTTGACCGCCGGGTCATAGCCGAAATAACCTTCCGGAACGACCTGGCCGGCCGGCACGCCCTGCCCGTCCATGATACGGTCGACCAGCGCCTCGCGATTGATCGAAAGCGAAAGCGCGCGGCGCACGTCCGGCTTCAGCAACGGGTTCTTGCCGTCCGCTCCCTCGGCGAAGGGGGATTCCTCGCGGCCCTGGTCCATGTGCAGGTACATGATGCGGTTGCCGGCGACGTTAACGACCTTCAGCTTGTCAGAGGCCTGCAGCTTGCGTGTATCGGCAGTCGGGATGTTCTCGATCATATCGACATCGCCGGACAGCATGGCGGCGACGCGGGCACTGGCATTCTTGAAGACGCGGAACGTCACCTTGTCCCAGACGGCCTTCTCGCCCCAATAGGCATCATTCTTCGCGACGACGACATTGTCGTCCGGCGTCCAGGAGACGAACTTGAACGGGCCGGTGCCGATGACGCCCTTGCCGGAATTCATCTCTTCGGTCGTCGTCTTTTCCATCTCGGCCGGCAGGATAGCAATGCGGCTGAGGTTGTTCAGAAGGAGCGGCGTCGGGCCGTCCGTCTTGATGCGGACTGTGAGCGGATCGACGGCAGTGATCTCCGTGATCGCCTTCACATAAGCCGCAAACGAACTCGGGCTGTTCTTCGAGGCAAGCGGCACGCGCTTGATACTGGCCACGACATCTTCCGCCGTGAAGTCGCTGCCGTCGTGGAACTTGACGTTCGGCCGTAGCTTGAACTCCCAGGTCGTATCGTCGATCGTCTTCCAGGACGCGGCGAGTGCCGGCTGGATCTGCTGCTTGGCATCCTGATTGACGAGGCCGTCGAAGATATTGCGCGCCATCGCGCTGTTCGGGCCGACGACATAGAACTGCGGATCCATGGACGTGGTCGAGGCTGACAGCCCGACCGTCAAATCTTTCGCCTGGACTGCGAACGGTACGGCAAAGACTGACGCTGCCAATGCGGCTGCGATCGTAAGAAATTTCATGATGGAGCTCCTCCGGGGTTTCCGAAATCCGCGCTCTCCCTGCGGATTGGAAATGCAATTAAAGCGTCTGCTGAGAAAAGAAAAATTGCATTTGGTATTCCATTCATGCCCTAATGTTATGGGAGCCCCAAGCGGATGCGATTGAAACCACGACAGGTCGAAGCCTTCAGAAGCGTGATGATGACGGGCGGCATCACCGCCGCCGCCGAGGCGATGAACGTCACGCAGCCTGCCGTCAGCCGCCTCATCCGTGACCTGGAGGAAATCGTCGAGATCAGGCTATTCGAACGGGTCGGAACCCGGCTTATGCCGACAGCGGAAGCGACGCAGCTCTTCCGGGAGGTCGAGCGGCTTTATCTCGGCCTCGACCAGATCGCCCAGGCCGCAGACGATATCCGCCGTCACAAGAACATCGTGTTGAGGATCGCGAGCGTCACATCGCTGGTCCGTCCCTATCTTCACCAGGCGATCATCGACGTCGTTGGCAATCGACCGGACATACCACTGGTGATCGATGTCGAGAACAGCCGGCACATCTGGGACATGGTCGAGAAGAACCGCTACGATCTCGGCTTCGTGTTTAGTTCGCCGCACATGGGCGACAAGAATGTGACCCGGCTTCATAGCGCACATGCCGTCGCCGCCATGCCGGCCGGTCATCGCCTCGCCGGGCGTTCTGTCATAACGCCAGTCGACCTTATCAATGAGCGGGTGCTTATCCCGGGTAGAAACTCGCCGCTGCGTCTTTCTCTGGATAGAGCTTTTTCGCGCGAAGAGCATCAGCCGGTCAGCACGATGGAAACCTCCATGCTGAATTGCTGTTACTTCGCGGCGGCTGGCATGGGCATCGGGATCGTGGACTACACCAGCCTAAGGGCGGCCGGTACAGACGTCGTCGCCGTGCCTTTCGAGCCGCGGATTGAAGTATCTTACTTCGCAATTCGTCCATCTGGTGCCCAACGCATCATGGTGCTCGACAATATTGTCGAGCGAATGAAGAACCTAATGGATATTAAAACGAGCTCTTGATGAGGGTCGGGCGGCCCATCCGGTCAAAGAGGTTGGCGACCTTGATACGCGTGCCATCCACTGCAACTATTCTTCCGAATCCTGAATAGTCCAGCGCTCGGCATCAGCCGCGACCTTGGAAAGAGATAGTCAATGAACCTGATTGCCCATGTCGAGATACCTGTTACCGATCTTGAAAGGGCGATGCGTTTCTACAACGCTGTGTTCGGCGTGAGCTTCGGAGACGTCGCGAGCATCCACGATAACAAGATGGCTTACTTCCCTTTCGAGGAGGGAAAAGACGGCGCCAGCGGAGCTCTCGCCCAAGGGGACGTTTACGTGCCAACGCGGGATGGGGCGATCGTCTATCTCAGCGTCGAAGACATCGACGCTGTCCTCGCCAAGGCTGTGGAACATGGAAGCGAAATACTCTTTGCGAAGACGCCAGTTGGCAAAAGCGGGTTTGTCGCCGAAATCACTGACAGCGAAGGAAATCGGATCGCTGTTCAATCCATCTGATCACAGACGAACGCTGGAGGTTTCAGCCAGTCTGCACAATTCATGCGACAAGATAGGCGCCTCGCAAATATGGCCCGGTTGCAGCTTCCGGCAAACCTGCCGAGGGTTGCAGGGCGGCTGCTTTCGGCGGTGGCATATGTGTGCCGATGGCGAACAGAACTGCGCTGACGGCCGCGAATCCGGCAAAGAGCAGGAACATCCCAGCCCCGCCAAAAGCGCCAAGCATGGCACCGCCCAGAGTCGGTCCAATGAAATTGCCGATCGTTGAAAACGAGTGAGCGCCGAAGTAGCTGCCTCTGTTCCGATTATTCGAGATACCATCGACCAGCATATATTCCGAAGGCACGACGAGGATCTCTCCGATCGTGAAAACGGCCATCGAGATTGCCAGCCCCCAAAAGCCGGCGGCGCTGAGAAAACCGAGTTCGCCGAGGGCAAACAGCGTGCAGCCGATCACAAGGCCGTTGAGAGCGCCTGCGCGTTCGATGAACCTGCGGGCGAACGGATTCCCAATCAGGACAACCGCACCGTTGATCGAAACGAGGTAGGCGTAGATTTCCATGCCTCCGGCGACATTTCCGGTAAGGTACGGGGCGAGTGTCGCTGACCATTGGCCATAAACCGCAATCAGCAATGTGCCGCCCCCAACAAAGAATGCCAACCGTGGATCGCGGATCGCCGCCTTCAGGCTCTCAAGCAATGGTGCGGAGGCGGGTGCTTTGGAAATATCGTCGCTTTGGTGAATCGGAACGTGCAACATGTGCAGGATGAGCGCGAACATCGCGTAAACAACGCCTGCAATGACGAAAAGAGTGGTGGATGCCGCCCCAGCTGCGATCCCAATCAGCGGCCCGATGGCCCAGCCGACATTCGTCGCCGTATAACGCCACGAAAAATACTTTAGACGCAGCGGCTCGGGGCAGACGTCGCTCATCAGCGCGCGTGAAATCGGCTCATAGATCGCAAGAGCCACCGCAGCGGCGATCTGAGCAATGCAAAATGCCAGCACGGTTTCGGCCAATCCCATACCGATTAGCGCAAGGGCCATGGAAAGCAGGGTAAATGTCAGCACGGTCTTGCGCCCTACCCTGTCCGACAGCGAGCCTGCGAAGGGAGCCGCGACGGCGCCCACCAGGGGACCTATCCCCAGAAGCGCACCAATCATGGCGGGACCGAGCCCGAATGACTGCTGCAACTTGATGGCAAGGAATGAGAGCGTCGTTGCGCGCGCGATGGTCACGAATCCTGACCACGCGATGAGGAGCAGGACGTAGTTCAATCGCTGTTTATCGTGCCTCATCTGCGCCCTCGGCAATGGTAGTCGGCAATGCGGCTGTGCCGGTATTTTTGCACTTCCGGTCCCTCCATCAAATGAAAAGGGAATTTTTGCAACCCACGAGCTCAGCGATGACTGCAACCTCGCTTGCCGCCAAATGCAATCAAGCGATGCGCTTTTCCGGAGAGAAGCGCAGCGAGAGCAATAGGAGCAGCACGATGCCGACAGCCATCATGACCCATGCCTGCGACAGGTTATCTGAATGGCTTCGCAGCCAACCAGCGGCAAAGGGCATGATGCTGGCGATGATGTACCCGCCCCCTTGCACGAAGGCGGTGAGCTGGCCGGCACGGACAGGTCCCTCGGCGTGGTCGAGTGTGACGATCAACGAAAGCGGAAACAGTGCGCCGATACCCAGCCCAAGCAGGAGCATCGCCGGAAAGGCAAGTGCCAGGGGCATGGTGACGAGACAGACCAAGCCTCCGAGAATGGCAAAAAGAGCGGCAGCAAGCGGCCCCCGCCGATCTGGAAACCGATTGATCACGGCTGAGACAACAAGGCCGGCTACGACCTCCATCAGCGTGAGCCCCGCGAGCAGATAGCCTGCTGTATCCTCGCTGCGGCCTAGCTCAACATAGAAGGGTGGCAGCCACGCCAGCACGAGCGTGTAGGCACCTGTGCCGACACCGAAGAAGAAGAGCAGAAGCCAAGCCCTGCCGCTGCGCCAAAGAGGCGCGGCATTGACACTGGAGACCGCTCCTTCCCCGTGCGCTTCCGAAGGGGGTGACACATGCCACACAACAACCGCAAGAAGCGCAGGCACTCCCCACAATCCCAGCATCGTTTCCCAACCCAAGTGGCGGGAAAGGCCAGCTGCCGACGCGGCGGCCAACGTCGCGCCGCCCATGATGCCAGTTGAGTACAGACCCATGATACGGCCTGCATCGAGCGGGAAGACCCGCTTGATGAACCCCGGCATCAAAGCCTGAACGGCGGCTATACCGATGCCGCTTACCGCGGCACTGGCGAGAAGCCCAACACTGGAAAACCAGAAGAGCCGCGCAATGCAGGCAAGCGCGATGATGCCAGCCCCCAGCGCAATGCCGCGTCGCTCCCCAATCCCCCGCTGGAGGGATGAGCCCGCGAGCGCGCCGAGGCCCATCAGAAAAACCGGGAGGGTCGTGAGCAAGCCCGTCCCGGTGGACGTAAGGCCAGATGCTGCTTCGATGCGGTCGAGAACGGGGCCTATCGCGGCAAGAGCCGGCCTTAGGTTCAGCGCAACAGCAACGACCGCGACTATCGTAAGGGCGCTGGAAATGCGGGTGGGTTGATACGTTGTACGTT
Organism: Neorhizobium alkalisoli; assembly: GCF_002968635.1. GTDB lineage: Bacteria > Pseudomonadota > Alphaproteobacteria > Rhizobiales > Rhizobiaceae > Neorhizobium > Neorhizobium alkalisoli. Next base: position 447,352 of record NZ_PVBN01000003.1, read on the forward strand.
GATCAGTCTGGAAACTCGACATATGCCACTATCTTGCTATTAAGAATCTTGACGTCGAGATATATGATGTGGTTGAAAGCATCAACAGTTTCGTAAAACAGCGCCGCAGAGAGCGGAGACCGCCTCACCCTGTTTTGCGGAGCATTCAAAAACCGACGGACCAAATTGAAATGCTATTGAAAATCCTTCCTTACTGCGTCCTGGCACTGTTCAGCCTCTCCGCGGCAGCAAACGCTACAGACCTTCCAAAGCGACAATCAGGTCTGTGGACGTTCGACTCTCCGGATAATTCCTTTGTCAACGGAAGTTTGTGCGTTGATGATACAAACACCAACTTTATGAGCACTGATGTCTGGAGTGACTTTGAGCATGAGTGCGAGATAACCCGTAGCGTGACGGATCGCTCGAACGGGGAGCTGACATTGACTTGCCGCACAGCCACGACCGGCGAAACAAAGCTCGCCGTGACGTATGACGGGGATTTCCAATCGCGCTACCGGTATGCGTTTGTCGCTTCGTTCACGGGAGTTGACGGTAAAGATGAGAGGATTTCTTCAATAGTCGAAGCAACGTTTCAGGGACAATGCCCCGCCGACATGAAGCCTGGTATGCGAACGCTCGGCCGTAGTCCGTACGATCACGGCGGGGGTCGAGACTAAATGCTCCAGGATTGGAGGGCGCGTGAGCGATCCAAGGGCTCATACATTGGCGAGTGGTTCATGGACGTTTATCCAATCTGGTCCGCGGCCCTACTCACTTGAAAAGAAGCTTAGTGTCGAGATATTCAATATGAACGAGCCTATCGACAATTTGGATCCCGCAGCGGCAGCGGCAGAACAGTGGCGGAGGGAGCGTCCGGACATTGATCCATTTCCGATGGAGCTGCTCGGTCGCCTGGGCGAGATCACGCTGCTCATCATGCGTGACCGTCTCACCCCATTTTTTGCGGAGCATGGCTTACAAAGCGGCGAATTTGACGTCTTGGCAACGCTGCGTCGCTCAGGCGCGCCGTACGAACTCACCCCCACCCGGCTTTACGAGTCCGCAATGCTCTCATCCGGAGGGATGACGGCTCGCATCGACCGACTTGAGCGCGAGGGTTTGGTGGAGCGGCGAAGCCATCCGACCGATCGACGCGGCACTCTGGTGGCGCTGACTCCGAAAGGGGCCTCGTTGATCGATGCAATGCTCGCAAAGCATGTCGAAAACGAACGCCTCGCATTGGCAGGACTAACGATGGCCGAGCAACAGCAGTTCAATGCGCTATCCATCAAGCTTCTCGCAGGCTTAAGGCATACGCCAATACGGTGACCGGTCAGAGGCAAAAATGTTACGGTTGCAGCCGTAAAGACCCAGGGGAGCGTACCGACAGCCGTATATCCAGCTAAATTCAAGAGTCCGTTTGGATCTGTATTCATGTTCTAGCCTCCGATAGTGCACCATGTATGGCCAACCAGGACGCTTTATCCGGCGCCGACAGGAGGTGACCTTCGGTCATTGTCGGCCGATAGATTTCACCGTCCACCACCGCTGCATAACCACCGGCCTCCGAATGGATCAGTACGCCGGCGGCGTGGTCCCAGGGCTTCAGGCTTTCGTTGAGGCAGAAGCTCATCGCACCGGTTGCGAGCATCCGGTATTCATAGGCAGAGCAGCGCCAGGTCGTGGTACGTCCGAAGCGCGTCATGCGTGGCGCGAGTTTTGCTTGCAGATCCGGTTCGAACATATGCAACGGAATGAACCCATGCATTTCCTCGATCGGTGTCGGTCCAGCGACGGAAAGGCGCGTCTGTGTCCCATCAGCGCTGAGATGCCAGGCTCCCTGCCCCGACCGCGCAACAAGACAGTCACCAAGGACCGGGTAATGGATGATGCCTGCAATCGTTTCTCCGCCGGAGATGATGGCCAGAATGCTGCCGAACATCGGTGTGCCGTGAGCAAAGTGCCACGTGCCGTCAATCGGATCGATGACGGCAGCAATGTCGGCATCGGCAAGGCGCGTCAACAGCGAGGGATTGTCCGACACGGCCTCCTCGCCGACGATCGTGATCCCCGGTAGGCGCACGCTCAACCTGTTGCCGAGTACGCGTTCGGCGGCGATATCCGCGTCCGTGACTATATCGTCGGCCGCCGTTTTCGCACGGATCGTTTCGGCCTTCACGGCGTGGAAACGCGGCAGAATCTCTGTCTCTGCAACTATGCGCATATCTTCGATGAATCCAGCCAGGAGTTCGTCGCTGACGGCCTTCATGTGCGGCGCGCCTCGATATAAGCCTTCAAGGCTTCCGGCTCGTCCGTCTGGAAGACGCTGATGCCGGCGTCCAGCAAACTGCCCCAAATACGATCCGGGTCGACAAGCGCGGTCTCATCCCGCCATTCGCCGCTGGCGGCCATGTTCAACGTGTTCATCCAGAGCGCCATGCCTGCATCGCTGAAAAGCTGCCTGTTGCCGGCAATCGTCTCGATCCGATCGAAGCGCATTTCGGACATGAACGGCTTGATCTCGGAGAGAAGCGTCATGGTTTCGCGAATTCCTTCTTTGGAAAAATGCGCCATTGCCATGAAGGGCACGCCTTCGATCTCCTGGGCACGAACCCAGTCGAGTTCCTCGCGGGTCATGACGCGGGTCTTGAGGTCGACATAGGCTGCGGCATTCATCTCGCGGGCGCAGGCGGCGACTTCGGGAAACAGGCCGCGATCTTTGAGGTCGAGATCTGCGAAAACGCGACCGCGGATGATTTCGAGCGCCTGCTTTAGGGTGGGGATGCGCTGGTCCGTCGCGTTGCGGTCCTCGCCGCCATCATCCTCCCGCAGGGCGATGGACTGCAATTCGGCCATGGTGAAGGTTTCCGCATCACGATCGATGCCGGCCATGCGCAGCAGCGTATCGTCATGCATCAGGAAAAGCTCGCCATCAGCACTTTTGCGCACGTCGAGCTCGACGATATTTACACCAAGAGCAATCGCCCTTTCGATTGCGAGAAGGCTGTTTTCCGGTGCCCCGTGCCATGCGCCGCGATGGGCAACGATGGCGCAATCCCGTGCCGGATCGGCGATGTAATCCTTGTAGTGCATTGTCATTCCCTTTGATTGATTCAGGTGCGGCGGGCCGCGAGATAGGATTTGAGAGCGGCCGCCTCGTCCGTCTGGATGACGGAGACGCCGGCGTCGATCAGCCGGCCCCAGACGGCGTCCGGGTCGGCCTGCGCGGCCATGTCGGTGAAACCGGCGCAGGCGACGGAATCGAGCGTGTTGACCCAAAGTGCCATGCCGTTTTCACGCACGAGGCCATCGACGGCAGACAGTTGCTCGAGACGGTCGAAATAGATCTCGCAGACGGGAGGAGAAAGCTCGGACAGAAGTGCCATCTGGGATGCAGCAGTCGGCACGTTGAGGTGTGTCTTGGCCATGAAGAGAACGTCGTGCGGCTCGATCGTTTCGCGGATCCAGGTGAGGTCCTCGGCGCTCTTCAGTGAGGCCCAGAAATCTACCTGGCCGGCAACGCCCATGCCCTTGGCGAGAGCGACGACACCGGGGATGACGGCGCGCTGCTTCACGTCGAGATGCAGGAAGATGCGGTCGCGCGTCAGGTCGAAAACCTCTCGGAGACTCGGCACTCGTTCCTGGGTGAAGCTATTTTCGTCGCCACCGTCGCGGTTGCGCAGGCGCAGCTCCTTCAGCTGTTGCGACGACAATTCTTCCACTGCATGAGCGAGACCAGTCATGCGGGTAAGCGCCTCGTCATGCAGCAGGAAAAGTTCGCCATCGGCACTGCGCCTTATGTCGATCTCCACCACGTCATGACCGGCGCTGATCGCCCGTTCGATTGCAAGAAGGCTGTTTTCCGGCGCGCCCCGCCAAAGACCCCGATGCGCAACCACGGCACAGTCACGGCCAGGATCGGCGATAAATTCCCTGAAGTTCACTGGTATTCCTTCGCCGATCGCCGAACGGCTTCGGCCTGTCGGAATGAATTGGGAATAGCGCGGCCGGTTTCAGCGTCGAAAAGGTGAAGGCGCGTCTGTGGGAAAGCAAATGAGAAGGAGGACGTTTTGTCCATTTCGTCGCCGAATGGCGTGGCGATGCGCAAAGGCTGGCCGGCGAGATCGGCTTCGATAATTTCATGGGAACCGAGGTCCTCGCGGTAGCGGATCGCCGCCTTGAGCCGGCCGCCTGCACCGATGACTATGTCTTCCGGCCGGATGCCGAGCTGAAAATTGCCTTGACCCGCATAGTTTGCAACCACCTGCCCATCTGAGAGCCGCAGCGTGTCTCCGTCGCCGGTAACCCGCAGAATGTTCATCGCCGGCGCCCCGATAAATTTGGCGACGAAGACGGAGGCAGGCTGATAGTAGATCGCCTTCGGCGTATCGAACTGCTCGATACGTCCCTTGTTGAGGATGAGAATGCGGTCGGCGAGCGTCATCGCCTCGACCTGATCGTGGGTAACGAAGACGCTGGTCGCCCCGATACGGCGGTGCAGGTCGGCAAGTTCAACGCGCATATCGTGCCGAAGCTGCGCGTCAAGGTTTGAGAGAGGTTCGTCGAAGAGGAGCACGCCCGGTTCGCGGATGATGGCGCGGCCGATTGCGACGCGCTGGCGCTGACCACCGGAAAGTTGCCCTGGCTTGCGAGCGACAAGATCCGAAAGCCCGAGCATTTTCGCGACCTTCGCAACCCGTTCGGTCCGCTGCGCCTTGGAAACGCCTGCCACTTTCAGGCTGTAAGCCATGTTTTCGGCAACGGTCATATGCGGATAAAGCGCATAGTTCTGGAATACCATGGCGCAGCCGCGGTGTTTGGGTTCGAGTTCCTGCACCTCCCGGCCGCCGATGAGAATTTTGCCTTCGCTGACCCTTTCGAGCCCAGCGATCATCTGCAGAAGCGTGGACTTGCCGCAGCCAGACGGGCCGAGCACGACGGTGAATTCGCCGGCACGAAGCTCGACATCGAGTGGCGGTATGACAACGTTCCTGGCGTCATACGCCTTGGTGACGGCGCTCAGCTTGATATCAGCCGCGGCAGCGCGGATGGCGGTGCCCATGGGGGTATCTGTGGCGGTCATCGTCATTTCTCCGAAAGAACGAGGCCCTGGACGAGATAGCGCTGCAAAAGGGCAATCATCGTCAGGGGGACGAGGGAGACGAGCACGGCGCCAGCCATGATCATCGGGAAATCCGGAACCTGGCCATCGGCATCCGGTACTAGGCGGGCGAGGCCGACGACGGCGGTCTGCATGTCAGGCGTCGAAGCGCCGACCAGCGGCCAGAGATACTGCGTCCAACCGCTCAGGAAGGTGAGTACGAAAAGCGACGCGACGCTGGTGCGCGACAGGGGCAGAAGGATGTCGAAAAGGAAGCGGATCGGCCCCGCCCCATCCATGCGTGCGGCCTTCAACAGGTCCTTGGGCAGCGTCAGAAAAAACTGCCGGAAAAGGAACGTGCCCGTGCCATGCGCCACAAGCGGCGCGATCAAGCCAAAATGCGTGTTGAGTACGCTGAGTTCGAGATGAGCCGGTGTGCCGAAAACGCTCGCGATTACGTCGTTGAGGCCGGTGACATCCAGAACCGCGTTGAGCGGCGAGAATATGTTGGAGGCCACTTGGTATGTGGTGATCACGCGGATATCGAGCGGCAGCATGATCGTCACCAGGATCAGCGCGAAGACCAAACCGGCCCAGCGGACGCGGAAATAGACGATTGCATAGGCCGACAGAAAGGACAGCGCACAGGTGGCCAAGGCATTGAAGAAGGCGACCAGCAGGCTGTTGAGCATCTGGATGGGAATGCGCGTCTCGGTGATCACCTTGCCCATGTTGGCGAACAGTTGGTTGCCGGGATACCAGGCGACCCCGTTACGCAGCATGAATTCGTAGGACTGCGAGGCGGTGGACAGCGTCAGATAAAGCGGTCCGACAATGTAGACGACGCCGATCAACAGCAGGATGCTGGCGACGATATTGATGGAGCGTGCGTTCTCGACCATGGCTCAGCGCTCGTAGTTTATGCGCCGGCCGAGGAAGACGAACTGGCAAGCTGCGAGAAGGACGACGAAGATCATGAGGAGTACTGTCTGTGTGGAGGCGCCGGAGAGATCGTAGCCGCTGAAACCGTCGACATAGATCTTGTAGACCAGCAGCGTCGTCGATCCGCCTGGGCCGCCCTCGGTGATCGTATCGATCAGCGCGAAGACCGATGTGATGCTCTCGGTGAATTCCAGCACGAAGGTCAGAAAGAGCTGCGGCAGGATCAGCGGCAACTGCACGTCGAAAATGCGCCGCCAGGGCCCGGCCCCGTCCATGGCCGCCGCCTGGTACATGGTGTGCGGAATGGAGCGCAGGCCGGCGAGCAGAATGACGAAATTGAACGGAATGCCACTCCAGACATGCGCCGCGACAAGCGTGATGAAGGCGTCGGTCCCATCGATACCGGGATTCCAAAGGCCGGGGAACATGGTGTTAAGCGGCGCCATGATGCCGACGAATGGGTTGAAGATGAAGGCGAAGACGACACCGATCGAGGCGCCGGCAATGCCCTTCGGCCAGACCAGGATGTTGCGCGCCGGAAGGGACATGCCGATCTTGCGATCGGCGGCGACCGCCAGCATCAGCGGCACCACGACCGCCAGCGACGACGCCGTCATCATGAAAACGATGGTGCGCCAACCGGACATCCAGAATTCCGGATCGGAAAGCACGCGCTCGAAATTCTGGAGGCCGACGAATTGCGAGCCGCCGCCGAAAGGCTGTTCCAGGAAGAACGACCAGTAGAAGGCCTGGAAGACCGGCACATAGAAGAACAGGACGATCAGCGACATAAGCGGCACCGCCAGGAGAAGCGGCAGCCAGCGGTGGCTGAACAGGGAGGATTCCAAAGACATGGAGAAGGCCTCTACAAAGGAAACGGGGATAGGGCGGTCCGCCGCCCTATACCTTTGCTTGCGTCAGGTCAGGGAAGCTGCTTGCCCTTGTAGGTCTGCTCGAAGCGGCGCAGCAGTTGGTCGCCGCGCTTCTTGGTGTTGTCGAGCGCGACCTGCATGGTCTGCTGGCCGGCAAAAGCCTTCTGGGTTTCTTCCATGAAGACTTCGCGGAACTGCACATAGAAGCCGAGGCGGATGCCGCGGGTATCCGGCGTCGCCGGCTGGTTCATGGATTCGACGCCGACCTTGGCTGTCGCGTATTTCGGCGAATTGGCCTCGTCGCTCTTGGCGATGGCGTCGAGAACGTCGGTCGTGACCGGCACGTAGCCGGTGGCCGCGGTGAAGAACATCTGCTGTTCGGGGCGGCGCAGGAAGTCGAGGAAGGCCTTCGCCGCTTCGATTTCGTCCTTGCTGTGCCCCTTCATGACGTAGATGGAAGCACCACCGACGAAGGTGTTGTGGCGCTCGTAGCTCTTGTACATCGGCGCCATGTTGACGGTCAGTTCGTACTTGCCTTCGAAAGCCTTGGCGGCGGCGGCATAGGAACCGGACGACTGTTCCATCATCGCGCATTCCCCGGCATTGAAGGCGGCGGTGTAGTTGCCGGCCTTGGTGTCGGCGGCGAGACGGACGAGGCCTTCCTTGCGCCAATCGACGAGATTGGCGAGATGCTTGGCGGCAAAGGTGGTGTTTATGACGTATTCGGCATCGAGACCGTCATAACCATTGTGCTTGGTCGCGATCGGCAGGCCGTGGCGGGCAGAGAACTGTTCGAGCACGCGCCAGGTGTCGCCATCGGTGACGAACGGGCAGGCATGGCCTGCGGCCTTCAACTTGCGGGCGGCTTCGATGATCTCTTCCCAGGAAGTCGGGGTCTGCGTCACGCCGGCTTTTTCAAGCTCGGTCTTGTTGGTGTAGAAGAGAAGCGTCGAGGAATTGTAGGGCTGGGCAAACAGTTTGCCCCCCGAGGTTTCGTAGTAAGCACGCGTGCCGGCAATAAAATTGTCCCACTTCACGTCGGGCATCAGGTCCTGGACCGGCTCGACGGCGTCCGACAGCATCAGGTCGAGCGTGCCGGCGTCGAAGAACTGGATCAGAACCGGATGGTTCTTCGCGCGATAGGCGGCGATCGCCTTCTGCATTGCGACTTCGTAGCTACCCTGTCCGACGCAATTGACCTTATGCTGGCTCTGTGCGCCGTTGAAGGCCTCGCACTGTGCCTTGATGGCCACTTCGACATTGCCCGTGTTGCCGTACCAGAATTCGAAATTGGTTGCTTGCGCCGAACCTGCGCCTGCCATGAGGGCGGCTGCGGCCGCCAGAGTGAACCTATTCATCATTGCCCTCGCCTGATTTTGAACCGGCCGAGTTCGATCTCGGGCCGTTGCGAGCGCTTACTACACTTTGTGTGTAACAATTGAGTGACGGCTAGACGGCTTGAAATCTGCAGTTTTCGCTTGTAGTCAGAGACTACCTATGGGGCATGAGTGAATTTATTACACTTATATGGTAAAGGTTGAGCAGTGACGGATTTCTATTCGCCGGAAGCCCTGATACCGAAGCGCTTTCTTCGTTCCGACGAAGACACGGTGGTTTCCCCCAATGAGCGGAGGATTTTGCAGTTGATCTGGCGAAATCCGGGCATATCGCGCTCGGAAATCACCGGGCATATCGATCTCACGCAGCAGTCCGTGCACCGCATCCTTGACCATTTGGCCGAGCGCGGCATCATTCTTTTTGGCTCGGCAAAGCCCGGCCTCGGGCGAGGGCAGCCAAGCCCTATGTTGCGGCTGAGCAGCAGCCATGCCTATGCCTGCGGTATTTCGGTCAATACGGACGTGATCGGAATCTGCCTGATGGATTTTGCAGGCAATGTCGTTGGCGAAAGCGAGGTTCCCCTGCGCGAACTGACCATGGCTCAGGCTCTGCAACTCGTGAAAGCGCAGGTAGCCGATCTGCAAAAGCAGAATGATCTAGCCGATGAAGGCTTTTTTGGCGTGGGTTTTGCGATCGCCGGTTACCATGTCGACGGAACGCGCCATAACGCGCCGCTCCCCCTTCACGAATGGTCCCTGATCGAACTTGGCCCGATCATCGCAAACCTGTTCGACAGGCCGGCCTGGGTGATCAATGGGGGTAAGGCCGGTGCGATTGCCGAATCCATGTTCGGTGCCGGTCGCTTCATCCGGCATTTTGCATATCTGAGCTTCAACTACGGCTTCGGCGGCGGTGTCATTAGCGATGGCGAACTGATGCAGGGTGGCAATGGCAACGCCGGGGAATTCTCCGGAATGTTCGACGCCGTTGAAACGGAACGGCGGCCGGCCCTTCAATATATCATCAACCGGCTGAACCGGAACGGTGTCAACGTTCCCTCCATTCACTATATGCGCCGGCATTTCGACCCGAAATGGCCTGGTGTTCTGGAATGGGTGGACGAGGTGACACCAGCCTACAATCGTCTGGTCAATGCCATTCGCGCCGCCATCGATCCGCAGGCCATCGTATTCGGCGGCCAGATACCCACCGGGCTGGCGCAGATGCTGATTGATCGGACGGAGATTTTCGACCGCCCCCGCTACGGCATACATCGCGCCAGCCCGAAATTGATCATTTCCGAGATTGCGAGCGACGCTCCGGCGATGGGCGCGGCGATTATGCCCTTCCGCCGGACGTTCTATTGATCTGCTTTGGCAATCACATTGGAAACGGATGACGTCTCGATCGGTCTGCCTGTGCTGCGGAAGGGATCTGAGCTATCGGTCCCCGCACCCAGCTGTCTGCGATACCGAAAAACGGGTTCAAGCCTGTTCACACCACGCCCGCAACGCAGCTAGCGCTTCAGATCGGCTTGGCGCGCCTAACCGACCGCCGAAAATAGTGCATTTGAGAGCGGCGGCGGCGGAAGAAAGGCGAATGGCGGCTCGGCTCGACATTCCCTCGGCGATGGCAAGTGCGAACGTGCCATGAAAGATGTCGCCCGCGGCCAGCGTATCGATAGCCTTGATACGCATCGCGTGCTCGAAATGTAAGGTGGCATCTCCGGGCTCTTTCCAATGGCAGCCGGCGGGTCCAGCGGTCACGGCAATGAACGTCTCGGGGTAACGCTGGTGAAGACACGGCAGCATATCCACGACCCGTTCGGCACCCGTCAACAGCCTGGCAGCAGGTTCCGAAAAGATGACGTGGCTGGCCGCGGGCACCAGCTTTTCAAGCGTATCCACCGAGGCGACATCGCCATCGAGGATGGCCGGTTTGCCGATCTTGCGGGCCACGTTCAGCACGTCGAAGGCCAATTCGGGCCACCGCACATCCACCAGCACGGCATCGAAGGCAGCGATGTCGCTGGCGGTGCAGGCTCGTTTGTTTCTATGCAGCTTATGATCGTAAAACGGCACGATCAGCCGTTCGCCCTTGTCATCGACCAGAATTGTCGAAAGAGCGGACTGAGCTCCTTCGACAATCGTCACACCGCTTGTGTCGATACCGCTTTCGCTCAGATCATTCAAAATGCGACGGCCGGTCTCATCATCTCCAACCGCAGCCCAAAGGCTGGCACGGCCGCCCATGCGAAAAACCGCATAGGCGGCGCTGGATGCCATGCCTTCGGCAATCTGCATCATGGCATACGGAAGCACCTTGCCCTCGCCGCACGGCATCTCGCGCACACGAAACAACGTGTCGAGAACGGCAGCGCCCACGCACAGCACGTGTTTCGCGTGCTTTTCCGACTCTGAGCTACTCGTTTCCATGCCGGTAACCGGATCAGATACGCTTGCCCGTCTCTATGTCGAACAAATGGACAGTGGACGGATCGATGGCGATCCGAATCGTATCGCCGAAGCGCACAGCCAGCCGCTCGCGGAACAGGCAGGCGATTTCATCACTCTTGCAGGTGAGCTTGGCATAGATTTCCGAACCTGTGCCCTCCACCAGTTCCACCCGACCTTCAATACCGCCGGTTGCGACTGCGCGAATATGCTCCGGCCGGACGCCGCAGATGAGCTCGCGCCCCCCCAGCGTTGCGGGATTTGCACTTTGCGGCAGAGGTAGCGTCAGCCCGTTTCCGGTGCGGAACACGCCCTCTTCCACGCGGCCGCGGATGAAATTCATGGCCGGCGAACCGATGAAGCCGGCAACGAAGAGGTTGGCGGGACGGTCGTAGAGCTCCAGCGGCGCGCCGATCTGCTCAATCACCCCATCGTGCAACACGACAATCTTGTCGGCCATGGTCATGGCTTCCACCTGGTCATGCGTGACATAGATGGTGGTGGTCCCGATGCGCTGGTGCAGCGCCTTGATCTCGCCACGCATTTGCACGCGAAGCTTGGCATCGAGGTTCGACAGTGGTTCATCGAACAGGAAAACCTGCGGATCGCGCACCAGCGCGCGGCCCATGGCGACACGCTGGCGTTGACCGCCAGAGAGCTGGCGCGGATAACGCTCCAGCAGGCTCTCCAATCCCAAAATGGACGCAGCTCTATCGACTTTCGCCCTGGTTTCTTCCGCACCGGCCTTCTTCAACTTCAATGCGAAGCCCATGTTGTCCTTGACCGTCATGTGCGGATAAAGCGCGTAATTCTGGAAAACCATGGCGATATCCCGATCTCGGGCAGGCAGGTTGCTGACCTCGCGCGTGCCGATACGGATCTCGCCATCGCTCAATTCCTCAAGCCCGGCAATCATGCGCAGCAGCGTAGACTTGCCGCAGCCGGACGGGCCGACGAGTGCGACGAACTCCCCGTCTTGGATATCGATGTCGATGCCGTGGATCACACGGACTGCGCCGAAACGCTTCTGAACATTCTGAATATTGACCGATGCCATGGATATGATCCCGTGATGAAGCGTTTGATCTCAGCCGCCCTTGACGGCGCCGGCGGTAAGGCCCGCAACGATCTGTTTCTGTGCGAACATGGTTAGCAGCAGCACCGGCAGCGTCACGATCAAGGCGGCTGCCGCAAGAGGCCCCCAACTGACCTGCTCGAAGGAAAGCATGTTGTAGACGGCGACCGGCAAGGTGCGGGTCTCGCGGCTTGCCAGTACGATGCCGAAAACGAAATTGTTCCAGGAGAAGATCACCGCCAGGATGAAGGACACGACGATGCCGGGCTTTGCGATCGGTAGTGCGACAAGGCGGAAGACCTGCCAAGACGAGGCGCCATCGATGCTCGCAGCCTCCTCGAGTTCCTTGGGAGTGGTTTCGAAATAGCCGATCATAATCCAGACGACGATCGGAACGGTGACCACCAGGTGAATGATGATCTGCGGCCAGAGCGTGCCGAGAAGGTTCAGCCACTGGAACAGCAGGAAAAGCGGAATAAGGAAGGAGAGACCTGGCGTCATGCGGGCGATCATGATGACGACAGCCGACTTCTCCGCCTTGAGACGAGCGATGCCGTAGCCGGCCGGAACGCCGATCAGCAGCGCCAGAATGGTTGCGGCACCGGTGACCAGAACTGAATTCCAGAAGTAGAGGAAAAAGTTGTTCTCCTCGAAAACCCTCACATAGTTCGACCACGCAAACCGCTCCGGTATCAGGATCGGTGGGTAGGCACCGTTGTCGATCTCGTATTTCAGCGATAGCGAGATCATCCAGAGGAAGAACAGGACGACCGGCGATATCATAACCAGCGCCACGAAGAAGAGGCCGATGCGGTCGAGTGTCTTGCGTTTCATCAGCGTTCCTCCATCTCCGACCAGTTGGTGCGCTGGCGAACCATCAGCAGCACGAAGGAGAGCGCCACAATGGCTATGAAGAAGATGACGGCCATGGCTGAGCCGTACCCGATGTCGTAGTAGGCAAATGACGTGTTGTAGAGGTAGATGTTGATCGTTTCCGATGCCGTACCGGGTCCGCCCTGGGTCATCGCATAGATGATGTCGAAGCTTTTGACGGCGTCGATGGAGCGGATGATCAGGGCAATCATCAGGAATGGTGCGATCATCGGCAGGGTAAGATAGCGGAACTTTTGCCACGCGTTGGCACCGTCGATTTCCGCGCTCTCATAGGGTTCTCGCGGTATGGAGGCCAGCCCACCGAGCACGATCAGCATAACGAGCGGCGTCCACTGCCAGGTCTCGACCAGCACCAACGAGGGAATGACGGTAGACTGGTTGTAGATCCACTCCAGCGGCCCGATTCCGACGAGGGACAGCAGGTAGTTCAGCACGCCGAGCTGCGGATGAAACATCATCGTCCATACGAGCGCGATGGCAACCGGGGTCGCCATCATAGGCATGACGAATACGCCCCGCAGGAAACCGCGCAAGGGGAATTGCGCGTCGAAAACCAGAGCCGCTAGGGTTCCGAGAAACAGCGGCGCCACCACCGAAAGCACGGTGTAGAGAAGGGTGTGCCACAGGGATTCCCAGAACCGGGCGTCGCCGGCCAGCCGGATATAGTTGTCGAACCCGATGAAGCTCTGTTCCTGCCCCAGGGTCCACCGATGCGCGCTCATCCACAAGGTGAAGACCCAAGGAAACACGATCACGGCTGAAATAACGACAAGTGCCGGTATGACGAACGGCCAATAATTGGGAGCAAGCCGCACGGGCTTGCTCCCTTTTTCACGGCCGCTGCGTGCCGCCGTATTTTCCATGCCCACCGAGGCCATTATCCCTCGCTTCGCGCTAGAACCGGTGCAAACTGCTCCGTGGCCTTTTTGAGCTCGGTTGCCGGATCAGCGCCGCCGATCATGTTGGTGAGGCCAACGCCGAAGCTGTCGCGGAACTCCGTTACTGGAATGATGACGGGAAGCGCCAACTGCGAAATCTTGCCCGAACCAACGACGGCATCAAGCCAGGCAGCCGGCATCTTCACGCCCTCGCGCACCTTCCGGTCTTCCAGAATGGATTGGCGGAACGGAACGCCGGCACCGGCCTGAAGCAGCCGTGCGCCCATCTCATGCGAGATAGCCCATTGGCAGAAGAGATAGCCGGCTTCCTTCTTGGTACTGGCTTCCACGACACCGAGACCATCTCCGAAGGTGCCGGACGCTTGTGCCGACGGTCCCTTGGGCATGACACCGTAACCGACCTTGCCGACGACGCGGGATTTTTCAGGGTTTTCGATCGGCGGAGCGAAGCCCACGCCATCGAACCACATCCCGATCTTGCCCTGCAGGAAAGCAGACTGCGCTTCCGCCCAGTTGAAACCGGAAACGCCAGGAGGTGCCGCCTTCGTCATCAGGCGCTGATAGAGCTTTGCGGCCTCCACGGCTTCTTTCGAATCCGTTGCAAGCTTTCCGTCGGCACCGATGGGCTTTGCCCCATACCCCAGCATCAGCGAGGTCCAGACGGGGGTATTGGCGTTCTTGAGGCCCCGCGCGACGAAGCCATAGGTGTTGGTAGAGGGATCGGTGAGCTTTTCAGCCGCTGTCACCATCTCCTCGAAGGTTTCAGGATATTTCAGACCCTTTGCCTCGAAAAGCTCCTTGTTCCAGTAGATAATCCAGTAGTCGACCGAAAACGGGAGCGAACGCAGCACGCCGTCCGCATCCCTGGCAAACTGCATGCCGGCATCTGCGAAATCTGCTTCAACGAGAGAAGGATCCGTGAGCGAGGGATCTTTCAGAAAGCCGCTGATATCGGCCAGCCATTTGCCCTTTTCAAACTGCCGTTTCTGAACATGGTAGCTTAGGTGCACGACATCGAAGCTCGGCTTGCCCGAGGACAACTCTATCACGACCTTCTGGCGCTGCTGCTGCTCAGGCGTGGCCTCGGCATTGACCTTGATGCCCGTAAGTTCCTGGAACTCTCCCAGATATTTGATCAGCGTTTCGCTGCGCGGGCTCTTGACCAGATTGACCTCGAGCGTGGTGCCTGCGTGCTTCTTCCAATTGATCGCGGCCGATGCCGGGCGGATGCCAAGCAGGGCACTTCCGCCGATTGCCGTTGTACCCGCCAGAAACCCGCGGCGTGTAGGCTTGAGCAATGAATGTGTCATTTCCTTCTCCTCCATCTAGCCGGAAATTCTCCTCACCCCGGCTTGCTGCTTCTTTAAATTGCCAATGCCCTATCCCTTGCGCTGCGGATATGAGCCGTCAGCCGCTCCACGGCTTCTTCTACGGATCGCCTCTCGATGGCTTCGAGAATGGCGAGATGTTCCTTCATAACCGACCTCACGTGGCCGGCGATGCGGAAGCGCTCCTGATTGATGAGGCGCATTTTGATCGAATTGACGCGGTAGGCGTTCGAGATGATCGAGTTGCCGAGCGAGTCGATGAAAGCATCATGCATGCCCCAGTCCACAGCCTGGGCATGCTGATCCAGTTCCGGTGAAACGTTGCCGTTTTCTGCCGCCTCGGCGATGTCGCGATGCTCCTTAAGAAGCCTTGCGATCGTTTCGTCAGAGGCAGAAAGGGTAAATAGGGCCAAGGCTTCCTTTTCGAGAAAGATGCGGAACTGGAATGCCTCGCGGATGAGGTTGAGATCGATATGGGCAACCTGCAACCCCCGCTGCGGAACGGTCTTGATCAGCCCATCGGCTTCCAGCCGTGGAATGGCCTCGCGAATTGCTCCTAGCGGCAGACCCGTCAACTCTACCAGGCGGCGCTGAGAGATGAACTGTCCCGGGCGAACGTCACGCGACAGAAGGTGGTGCGTAAAGCTCTCATACGCCCGCTCCCTCAAAGTTGTCTGTTCACCGGTATCGTCCATACCCACCCCTTGTAGGCGGCCGTCAGGCTGCCTGCTTGCGAAATAGTGCGTCGAACGCGCCTTTAATCCTGCTTCGGTCTTCCGACGAGACCGCCACGAGCGGCGCACGCACGTTGAGCCAGATGTCTTCTCCCATCGTGTGGGATAGCAGCACCTTCACGGCAGGCGTCACCGGGAATTTCAGGAGTTCGACAACAAGATCCTCTACCCGGCGATCATTCTTGCCATCAACGGCCATCGCACGAACTTCGCCCGGCAGGAAATTGGCAACACCCGAAATGGCTCCCTGACCGCCGAGACGCACACCTTTTGCAAGGTCACGCTCGTCGCCGATCAAAATGATAAGGTCCCCATGATCCTTCAACAGCTGCTCGGTGTGAGCCCAGTTTCCGGAGGAGTCCTTAACTCCGGTGACGACACCAGGAAATGCGCGGCGTAGCCGCCCCACCAGCTCGACCGACAAGGTCACCATGGTGACGGAGGGTATGTTGTAGACGAGAACATCGCGGGCAGCCGTGCCTAGCTTCTCAAATACGGCCGAGAACCATGCAAACAGCCCATCGTCACTGACATTCTTGAAATAGGATGGCGGGGCAAGAAGAATATTGCGCACCCCAACTTCGAGAGCCTGGGACGCCTGATCTGCGGCATCTTCGATCGAATCCACCAGAACACCAGTCACGATTGCGGACGGCGCTATTCCCGCCTCGATGAACCGCGAGAGAACAGCCTGCCGCTCCCGGCTCCCGATCGAACACCCCTCCCCGGTCGTACCAAACAGGGTGACACTATCGCAGCCATTGGCCAGGCAACGACGTGCATGACCGATCATGACATCGACATCAATCATACCGTCAGCTTTGAACGGGCTTGTGAGAGCTGCCGAAAGGCCAAATTTGGTGGGCAATTAAGGTACTCCTCCATGAGATTGAAATCTGATACCTCACTAACATGTTAGTTGTAAACAGCCGATTTTCACTTTTCTCCTGATGCAGTTACCGGGGATACAAGATTCCCGCCGGGACCCTGCATTGCGCTGGTGATTGACAGCGAGAAACCGCTAACGACGACTATCGAAACTCTATCGGATCGTTGTCTATGGGAAAGGCGAATCCTGCCTTCACGCGATCCATGACGACCATCGTCTTGAAGCCTTTGATATCGTAGTTCTCGTAGAAGAAGCGGCGTGTGAAGGCTTCATAGTCCTCCATGTCCTTCGCCGTGATCACCAGGATAAAGTCGGCATCACCTGTCACGTAATAGCCGATCATCACTTCCTTGGTGGCGCGGATCGCTGCCTTGAACCGGTCAACGATATCCGCGCGCTCGCGCTCCAACGACACCAGAACGATCATGGTGATGCCGCGTCCCACAGCCTTTGGCGAGACAATCGCCACGTCCGCCTCGATGACCCCCTCCTCGCGCAACCGCTTCAGCCGCCTCTGGCATGCCGTCGGCGAGAGATTGACGATCTGCGCCAGTTCTTCCGAAGTCAGGCGATTGTTCTTCTGGACGGCGTCAAGCAGCGCTCTGTCGGCTCTATCAAGTCTGATCATGCAGAAATCCTGCGTAAGAATCCATAAATAAGCGTAGATCCTGCGCAAATGCAGGGCTGAACACTGCCAATTGATCATGACGCGCGGTTAGGGTCCTTGTAAACCCCAATCGGAGCCTCCCCATGAAAGGCATTGCCTCTGCTGCCCTGAAAAACCTGTCGCGACCCGACTTGATCGAGCGCCGTGCCTTTCTTAATGGCGCATGGGTTGCCCGCAACGAGGCCCATGAAGTTGTTGATCCTGCGAATGGCGAACGCCTTGCCGATGTCGCAGCTTGCTCGTTTGAAGATGTCGATGCAGCGGTCGAAGCTGCAAAGGGCGCTTTTCTCGATTGGCGCGACAAGCTTCCGGCCGAACGTGGGCAGATCCTACGCATATGGGGCAAGCTGATGCGCGACAACGCGCAGGACCTTGCAACCATCATGACCGCCGAACAAGGCAAGCCGTTGGCGGAAGCGCTTGGCGAAATCTCCTATGCCGCCAATTTCCTCGACTGGTTTGCCGCCGAAGGCGAGCGCGCCTACGGCGAAACAATCCCAAGCCACCTGCCTGGCAGCCGCCTTTCGGTACACATGCAACCGCTGGGCGTCACCGTCGCCATCACACCCTGGAATTTCCCCTCTGCCATGATCACCCGCAAGGCGGGCGCTGCTCTCGCTGCCGGCTGCACCATGATCGTCAAGCCTGCCCCGGAAACCCCTCTTTCGGCGCTCGCGCTGGCAAAGCTTGCGCAGGAGGCCGGCATTCCCGCTGGCGTATTTCAGGTTATCACCGGCGAAGCCGCACCGCTCGCGCGCCGTCTACTGGAACATGCGGATGTGCGGGCGTTTTCCTTCACCGGCTCGACTGAGGTCGGGAGGATCCTGCTCACACAATCTGCGGCGACCGTCAAAAAGGCTTCGCTGGAACTTGGCGGCCATGCGCCTTTCATTCTTTTCGACGACGCCGATCTTTCCAAGGCCGTCGTCGGCTGCATCGGCGCCAAATTCGCGACGTCCGGCCAGGATTGCCTTGCAGCCAATCGCATCTACGTCCAGCGCGGACTTTACGATCGGTTCGTCCATCGGTTCGCCGAGGCCACTTCCGAGCTCACCGTCGGCCATGGTTTTGAACCGGGCACCGATATCGGCCCCATGACGCGGGCATCGGTGGCCGAAAAATGCCGTCAGCAGATCGCACAAGCGCTTTCCGCCGGTGCACGCCTGGTATGCGGCGGGCAGGATAGCCCGCTCGGCGGCAACTTCGTCACACCGACCGTTCTTGCCGAAGTCACCGACGATATGCTGATCGCACGGGAGGAAACGTTCGGGCCGGTAGCCGCGATATTGCCATTCGATGACGAACAGGAAGTGCTGGTCCGCGCCAATGCCACCGAAATGGGGCTGGCCGCCTACGTCTATACCAATGATCTCGCTCGGGCGATGCGTCTGACTGACCGGCTCGAATACGGCATGGTTGCCGTCAACACGCCGAAATTCACCGGTGCTCCGATTCCGTTCGGTGGCTGGAAGCAATCAGGCCTCGGTCGCGAAGGCTCGCGCCATGGCCTCTCCGAATATCTCGAAGCAAAATATGTCTGCTTCGGCAATCTCGCTGCATGAAAGGATCCTTTGCCATGACCGTCAACCTCGACCAGATCGCCCAGATGGACCGCAATTCGGTTCTACATCCCTTTACGCAGCTCAAGGATTTTGCCAGCGGCAAGATGGGTGATCCGACGATCGTCGAAACCGGCAAAGGCATCCGCATCCAGGACGCTCACGGCAAGCAGTTGATCGATGGCTTTGCTGGTCTCTACTGCGTCAATGTCGGCTATGGCCGAACCGAGGTGGCCGAGGCCATTTCGCGCCAGGCCTACCGCCTCGCCTACTACCACTCCTATGCGGCGCACACGACCGACGAACTCGCGATCCTCTCCGACCGTCTGGTGAAGATGGCGCCGGGTAATATGAGCAAGGTTTTCTACGGCATGTCCGGTTCTGATGCCAACGAGACACAGGCCAAGCTCGTGTGGTACTACAGCAACCTGCGCGGCAAGCCGAACAAGAAGAAGATTATATCCCGCGAACGCGGTTATCATGGTTGCAGCGTCGTATCCGGCTCCATGACCGGCATGAGTTTCTACCATGACCACATGGACCTGCCGCGCGCCGGCATTCTCCACACGGGCGCACCGCATCATTACTGGGGTGCGAAGGCTGGCGAGACGGAACTCGAGTTTTCGAAGCGCCGCGCAGCGGAACTCGATGCTCTGATCCTGCGCGAAGACCCGGACACAATCGGCGCCTTCATCGCCGAGCCGGTGCTTGGTACGGGCGGCATCACCCCGCCGCCACAGGGCTATTGGGAAGAAGTGCAGGCGATCCTCAAGAAATACGACATCCTGCTCATCGCCGACGAAGTCATTACCGGTTTCGGACGCACGGGCTCGATGTTCGGCTCGCAGCATTACGGCATCGAACCGGACCTGATCACCGTCGCCAAGGGTCTGACCTCGGCCTATTTTCCGCTGTCTGGCGCGATCGTCGGGGAAAAGGTCTACAAGGTGCTGGAAGAAGGTGCCGATCGCGTCGGAGCTTTTTCGCACGGCTACACCTATTCCGGCCATCCGATCGGCGCTGCAGCCGCCAACGCCGTTCTCGACATCGTCGAGAAGGAGGACTTGCCGGGCAATGCGCGCGAAGTCGGCAGCTATTTCCAGGAACAACTGAAGGCGAAATTCGCACAACTTCCCATCGTGGGTGAAGTACGTGGGGTCGGATTGATGGGCGCAATCGAATTCGTGGCGGATCGTGAAAAAAAGACGCGCTTTGCGCCCGGCCTGACCG
Source organism: Neorhizobium alkalisoli (assembly GCF_002968635.1). Classification (GTDB taxonomy): domain Bacteria; phylum Pseudomonadota; class Alphaproteobacteria; order Rhizobiales; family Rhizobiaceae; genus Neorhizobium; species Neorhizobium alkalisoli. The sequence goes on from NZ_PVBN01000003.1 coordinate 467,315, forward strand.
TTGGGGCGCGTGTCTCGAAGGCTGCGCGCAATCGTGGCCTGATTGCTCGTGCCATGCCGCACGGCGACATCCTGGGTTTTGCGCCGCCGCTCGTGACGACAAAGGGCGAAATTGACGAGATAGTCGCCATCGCCGAGTCCGCAGTCCGATCCGTCATGGACGAATTGGTGCAGGCTGGCGAAAAGATCTGACATAAATTAGCCGGGCGGGATTTTCTTGCGCGGCTGTGCCCGCTTTGCGGGCAGTATCGCCACGACACTGCTTATTTGCAGAGCAATCGCCACCGGCAATGTATAACGCTTCATCTTTTCGATGAAGCGTGCATAATGTCATGAAAATATCTTCGCCAAAAACGAGACAATTTCATGCGCCGCCAAGCCAATCCCGTCACCCTGACCCCTGTTCCCGCGACGAGACCGGTGGCGTGGCGACCGAACCTCGCCAAACAGAAGGGTGAAACGAAGCATGCGGCACTCACCGAGCGCATCATCGCCGATATTGATGCCGGTCTCCTCAAGCCGTTGGATCGCATGCCCACGCATCGCGACCTGGCGCGTGAGCTCGGCCTTTCAGTTCAGACCGTCAGTCTCTCCTACAAGGAAGCTGAACGCCTCGGTTATCTGAGCGGTGAAATAGGTCGCGGCACCTTCGTCAAGGCGCGCGTTACGGATCGGGCGGGACGCATGATGCTCGATCATAGCCCGAACGAGGTGCTCGACCTTTCGATCGTTCGCGGCGTTTATCTCGATGCACACGAAGCCGCCTCTCGCGAGATTTTTCGTGACATGTCCGAAGGCAGCGTCGCGGACTTCATGCGCCCATGCCGTCCGATCGCCGGCCTTGATCGTCATCGCGAAGCCGCCCGCATCTGGCTGCGCACTCTGGGCGTTTCTGCCGGAGCCGAACGCATCCTCATGACCAATGGCGCCGCTCACGGCATCTTCCTGGCGCTGAGCTGCATCATCCGTTCCGGCGACGTGGTCTTGAGCGAAAATCTTACCGACCATGGAACTATCGGACTTTCCAACATACTCGGCTTTAGTTTGAAGGGCCTCCCGACGGATAGTGAAGGTATTTTGCCCGACGCTCTGGAGGCCGCTTGCGCTTCGGGCGGCGTACGGGCGTTGGTGCTGATTCCGACGCTCAACAATCCGACCGGCCACGTCATGGGCGCGGGGCGCAGGCGTGAGATAGCCGCGATCGCGGAACGTCACGGGGTTTTCGTCATCGAGGACGAGGTCTACCGCCCTTTGATCGAGGAGGACCTGCCTTCAATCGCAGAGATGCTGCCCGATCTCGGCTTCTTCGTGACGAGCTTTACCAAGGCGGTGCTGACCGGGCTGCGCGTCGGATATCTCGTCGTCCCCCCAGCCTACTCCATCCGTGCCGCCTCTATCCTGCGCGTATCGAGTTGGAGCGGCACCTATCTGACCGGCGAGATCGCCACACGCTGGATAGAAAACGGCACCGCGCAGCGGTTGCTCGAACTCCAGCGCAACGAGGCTCGGACCCGCCAGGGCATCGCCACGGATATCATCGGGGACCATATCTCCTCCAGCCACCCGCTGTCGCTTTGCGCCTGGCTGAAGGTTCCAAAATACTGGACGGAAGACGGGCTGGTGCGATCGCTCGCCATCCAGAATGTCGCCGTCACGCCGTCCGACCCGTTCATCGCCGGGCCTGGCCACGGCGGGGGCATTCGGATCTGCCTCGGCGGGCGCATGAGCCACACGACGCTGACCAAGGCGCTGATGACGGTGCGCCAGGCATTCGAGCAATTGCCTCCGGTCTATGACATCGGCTCCATGGGGTAGGTTGACCGGCACAATCATTGAATCATGACAATATATTAATTGACATGATTTTGCTTCGCTCACAACATGACAATTATGATGAGCGACGCCCCACCCATTCTAACCGAGAAAAAGGTGCTGCCGGTCCAGTTGGCAGACATCGAGCAGGCGGCTGCACGCATTGCTGGTCGCGTCTCGCGCACGCCGCTCGTTCATTCGAAAACTCTTTCCGAGACCATCGGCCAGCCCGTTTTTCTCAAGCTCGAAACGCGTCAGGCAATCGGCGCCTTCAAGCTGCGCGGCGCTATGAATGCGATCCTGTCGCTCGACGACGCGGCTCGCAAACGCGGTCTCGTGACCGCCTCGACAGGCAATCATGGGCGCGCCGTCGCCTACGCCGCACGAGAACTGAGCGTTCCGGCCACCATTTGCATGTCAGCGCTCGTTCCAGCCAACAAGATCGAAGCGATCCACACACTCGGCGCCGAAATTCGGATCGTCGGTACTTCTCAGGACGATGCACAGGAAGAGGTCGAGCGCCTCGTCGAGAACCGTCGCCTGACCCCGATCCCGCCTTTCGACGATGCGAACGTCGTTGCCGGCCAAGGCACGATCGGTCTCGAGATTGTCGAGGACCTGCCCGACCTCGCTATCGTACTCATTCCCCTTTCTGGCGGCGGCCTGGCTGGCGGCATCGCCGCAGCCGTCAAGGCGTTGAAGCCGCAGGTCCGCATCGTCGGAATTTCTATGGAGCGCGGAGCAGCGATGCATGCAGCCATTGCTGCAGGCAAACCGGTGGCAATCCGCGAAGAAGAAACGCTGGCGGACTCGCTCGGTGGCGGCATCGGTCATGCAAACCGCGTTACCTTCGCGCTTTGCCGAGACCTTCTCGATGAGGTCGTGCTGCTCACCGAAGACGAGATCGCTGCCGGTATCCGCCATGCAGCGCGCGAAGAAGGCGAAATCGTCGAGGGCGCAGGGGCGGTTGGGATTGCGGCCCTCCTGGCAAAGAAGGTTCGCCCTTCCGGCCCGAGCGCGGTCATCGTATCGGGCGGCAATATCGACCCGAAAAAACACCGGAACATTGTCGAGGGGGCCGCAGCATGAGCCGCATCAGCATTCTGACGGAAAAAGACCTCCGCGCTACCGTCACCCTCGATTTGTCCGCGGTTGATTGCGTCGAGCAGGCCTTTGCGGCGCTCGCCACCAAAGCCGTCGCCATGCCGCCAATCCTGCGCCTCGACATTCCTGAGTTCCGCGGCGAAGTGGATGTGAAGACAGCCTATGTGCCGGGTTTTGGCAGTTTCGCGATCAAGGTCAGCCCCGGCTTCTTCGACAACCCGAAGCTCGGCCTGCCGAGCCTCAACGGTCTTATGATCGTCCTCAGCGCCAGGACCGGTCTGGTCGAGGCCTTGCTTCTCGACAACGGCTATCTCACCGAGGTTCGTACCGCCGCCGCCGGCGCCGTCGCTGCCCGGCATTTGTCACGCGAAGAAGCCTCTGTCGCCACGATCTTCGGCGCCGGCGTGCAGGCGCGGCTGCAGCTTGCTGCGCTGATGCTCGTGCGCCAGATCAGGTCCGCCCGCATCTGGGCGCGGGATCACGCCCGAGCGCAAAAACTTGCCGCCGATCTTGCGCGCGAATACGGCATCGAAATTTCGGCCGTTGCCGATCCGCGAGACGCCGTCACCGGCGCCGATATCGTGGTCACCACCACGCCGGCGGAAAAGCCGATTCTGATCGCCGAGTGGCTGGAACCGGGTCAGCACCTGACCGCGATGGGTTCGGATTCCGAGCACAAGAACGAGATCGACCCGGCCGTATTTTCCCGCGCGACCTATGTCGCCGATCGCATCAGCCAGACCCGGATTCTGGGCGAATTGCACCATGCCATCAAGGTCGGCGCCGTGCAGCCCGATCGACAGTTCGCCGAGCTTGGCGCCGTGATCGCCGGCAAGGCAACGGGCCGGACCAGTGCCGACGAAATTACCTTCGCCGATCTCACGGGGACCGGCGTGCAGGACACGGCAATCGCCAATCTGGCTCTCACCCGTGCGGGACAAGCAGGCCGTGGCCAGACGATCGAGAACGACACAAACATGGGAGATGCCGCGTGAGCGTAACGCTGAACTTTACGCGCGAGGAATATGCCGAGCGCCTTTCCAAGGCTCGCCGCGCCATGGAAACGGCAGGGATCGATCTGCTGATCGTCACCGATCCGTCCAACATGCATTGGCTTACCGGCTATGACGGCTGGTCCTTCTATGTGCATCAATGCGTGCTGGTACCGCCGAGCGGCGAGCCGATCTGGTACGGCCGCAAACAGGACGCCAACGGCGCAAAGCGCACCGCCTACCTCGACCACGCCAATATTATCGGCTACCCGGATCACTACGTGCAGTCGTCCGAGCGCCACCCGATGGATCTCCTGTCGCAGATCATCGGCGAGCGCAAATGGTCGGGCCTGACGGTCGGCGTCGAGATGGATAACTACTACTTCTCGGCCGCCGCCTTCGCGTCGCTAGAGAAGCATCTGCCGAATGCTCGTTTCAAGGATGCGGCAGGCCTCGTCAACTGGCAACGTGCTGTCAAAAGCCCGACAGAACTCGACTACATGCGCAAGGCCGGCAAGATCGTCGAACTGATGCACAAACGTATCGTCGATGTCGTCGAACCGGGCATGCGCAAATGCGATCTGGTCGCCGAGATTTATGATGCCGGTATTCGAGGGACCTCGGAATTCGGCGGCGACTATCCGGCGATCGTGCCGCTTCTACCCTCGGGAGCAGATGCTTCCGCGCCGCACCTGACCTGGGACGACAAGCCGATGCGGCTGGGCGAAGGCACGTTCTTCGAAATCGCCGGCGCCTACAAACGCTATCATTGCCCACTGTCGCGTACCGTGTTCCTGGGCAAGCCGACCCAGGCCTTTCTCGACGCGGAGAAGGCGACGCTCGAAGGCATGGACGCAGGGCTTTCCGCGGCAAAGCCGGGCAATACCTGCGAGGATATCGCCAACGCCTTCTTCGCCGTCTTGAAGAAATACGGGATCATCAAGGACAATCGCACCGGTTATCCGATCGGTCTCTCCTATCCGCCGGACTGGGGCGAACGCACCATGAGCCTACGCCCGGGCGACCGCACGGAACTGGTGCCCGGCATGACCTTCCATTTCATGACCGGCCTCTGGCTCGAGGACATGGGGCTGGAGATCACCGAAAGCATCGCGATCACCCAAACCGGCGTCGAATGCCTGTCGAACGTGCCGCGCCAGCTGTTCGTGAAGGGCTAACACCATGCTGACCACCGGGCTTCGCCCCTCGCCGATCACTCCTTCCGTCGATTTCGATGGAAAGGGCGTGCAGCACGGCCACCTGCGCCTGCCCTATAGCCGAGACGACAGCGCATGGGGCTCGGTGATGATTCCGATCTGCGTCATCGCCAATGACGAGGGGCCAACCGCCCTTCTGACTGGAGCCAATCATGGGGACGAGTATGAGGGACCGGCCGCTCTCTTCGAACTGGCGCAAACGCTCGATCCGTCACAGGTGAGCGGCCGCATCATCATCGTCCCGGCGCTCAACTATCCCGCATTTCGCGCCGGCACGCGCACCTCGCCGATTGATCGCGGCAACCTGAACCGCAGCTTTCCAGGTCGCCCGGATGGCACGGTGACGGAAAAGATCGCCGACTATGTGACGCGCCATCTGATCCCGCTGGCCGACATCGTGCTCGACTTCCATTCAGGCGGCAAGACGCTCGACTTCCTGCCCTATGCCGCAGCTCACGAGCTGCCCGACAAGGATCAGGAAGCGCGTTGTTTCGACGCGGTGGCCGCCTTCGCGGCCCCCTATTCGATGAGGATGCTGGAGATCGATGCGGTCGGCATGCTGGATACGACGGTTGAGGAGATGGGGAAGGTATTCGTTACCACCGAGCTCGGCGGTGCTGGCACGGCCAGCGCAAAATCCATCGAGATTGCGCGAAAAGGTAGCTTCAATCTCCTGCGTCATGCCGGAATCTTGAAGGGCGGCCTGAATGTTCAGCCGACGCGATGGCTGGACATGCCCTCGAACGATTGCTTCACGTTCGCGCAGGATGACGGGTTGATTGCGTTTGCACGTGATCTCGGTGACCCAGTTCAGATCGGAGAGATCATCGCCCAAGTCTACCCCATCGGCAAGACCGGCATTGCTCCGATCAAATATCGTGCCGCCATGGACGGCGTGCTTGCCGCCCGTCACGTGCCCGGTCTCATCAAGGCCGGCGATTGCCTTTCCGTCATCGCGACGATCGCGGAGAAACCTTAAGCCCTAACACGACGCGAGATCCGAAAACGGACCGCAAACCATCAACCAGAGGAGAATGAACATGCACATCATGAAAATCGCCGGGCTTTCGGCCCTCGCCCTCAGCCTGACCATCACATCTGCCAGCGCGCTCACCGTCAAAGAGGTCAAGGAGCAGGGTTACATCCGTGCCGCGACCGCCAATGAAGTCCCCTATTCCTACATGCAGCCGGACGGCACGTCCGCCGGCATCGGACCGGATGTCGCCAACGCCGTCCTGAAGTCTATGGGTGTAGAGGAAGTCAATTGGACGGTGACGCCCTTCGGCACGCTCATCCCGGGCCTGAAGGCACGGCGTTTCGACTTCGCCGCAGCCGAGCAGAATATCTCGCCCGAACGCTGCAAACAGGTCGCCTTCACCGAGCCGAATTCGTCCTATGGCGAAGGATTGTTGGTGAAGAAGGGCAATCCGAAAGGCCTGAAGACCTATGCCGACATCGCGAAAGACCCATCGCTCAAGGTCGCGGTGGTTTCGGGTGCCAACAATGTCGACTTCCTGCGCGCCGTCGGCGTCAAGGAAGAACAGATCGTCTTCATTCCAGCCAATGCCGATGCGATCCCGACTGTGCAGAGCCGGGCCGACGCCTATGCGGCGACGGAGTTGACCGTCTCAGAACTCGCGAAGGCCCAAGCCCAGGTCGAGCAGGTAGCCCCCTTCGAAGATCCTATCGTCAAGGGCGCACCGGTCCGCAATTATGGCGGTTTTGCCTTCCGCCCGGAAGACAAGGAACTGCGCGACGCCTTCAATGCAGCCCTTGTCGAGTTCCGCAAGACGGACGGTTACAAGAAGATCCTCGCCAAGTACGGCCTCTCGGAACAGAGTATCGCTGCGGCTGCGGAAAAGAACGTCGCCGATCTTTGTGCTGGCAAGTAACGGAAAAAGGCGCTCGGCTCTGGCCGGGCGTCATCCGTTGAACCCCGGGAGACTTCCAGATGGACTGGACAGCCTACCTGCCTATGCTCTGGCAAGGCGCGACCGTCACCATGACGATCACCCTGGCGGCGATTGTCGTAGGCACCGTGCTTGCCTTCTTCTTCGGAATCCTGCGTGTAGAAGGCGGGCCGATCCTGTCGGCTATCGCGCTTTGTTACACGGAGGTGTTTCGCGGTACATCGCTGCTCGTCCAGCTTTTCTGGTTCTACTATGCACTGCCGTTGGTTGGTTTGAGCTTCGACCCGATCACGACCGGCATTCTGGTGCTGGCAGCCCATGCGGGCGGCTATGGCGCGGAAATCGTGCGCGGTGCGCTCTCGTCAGTCTCGGTGCAGCAGTTGGAAGCGGCCCGCGCGTTGAACTTCAACCGGTTTCAGACGCTGTTTCGCATTTCGTTGCCGCAGGCGGTCGTTGAGATGATGCCGGCCTTCGGCAATCTCGCCATCGAGACGCTGAAGCTCTCGTCTCTCGTATCTCTGATCTCCATTGCCGATCTCACTTTTTCAGCCCAGTCGATCCGCAACATCACCCTCGACAGTACGAGCATCTATTCGATCACGCTCGTCTGCTACTTCGCCATGTCGCTCGTGCTGATGGTCGCGATTCGAGTGATCGAGCATTTCGTGCGGCGCGGCAACGTTTTCCCGCGCTCGGCCCATTCCTAAGGATTGTATCTCCATGATGTATGGCTACGAGTGGGACACGACCACCTGGATCACCTACACGACCTCGATCCTGCCCATCATCCTGATCGGCCTGACGGTGACGTTGAAGGCCGCCGCCGCCGGCTTTTCCATCGCGCTTGTGCTCGGCCTCGTGTTTGCACTGCTGCGCCGCAGCCGGGTCAAGGCAATCTCCTGGACTACGGCCTTCATTGTCGAATTCCTGCGTGACACGCCGCTTCTGGTGCAGCTATTCTTTCTCTATTACGTGCTGCCGGATTTCGGTGTCGTGCTACCCGCCTTTCTCACCGGTGCACTCGCGCTCGGTCTGCAATATGCGGCCTATACGTCGGAGGTCTATCGCGGCGGCATCGAGGCTATACACTATGGCCAATGGGAGGCCTCGACCGCGCTCAATCTGACACGGGCGCAGACCTATCGCGACATCATCATTCCCCAGGCCATCCCTCGCATCGTGCCCGCCATGGGCAACTATCTCGTCGCCATGATCAAGGAAACACCGGTTCTTTCCGTGGTCACCGTTCTTGAAATGATGGGCCTCGCCAACATGATCGGCGAACGCACCTTCGAGTATCTCGTGCCGCTGACGCTTGTCGGCCTAATCTTCCTTCTCCTGACGCTTATCTGCTCGGCCGGCCTCCACCGCCTGCAGCAAGTTCTTCCGAAAGCAGGAATACCCTTGCGATGACCGACAACATCAACCCGCCCATCATCGAGTTTTCCGACGTCAGCAAGCGCTTCGGCATTCTGACGGTGCTCGACCAGTTCAATTTCAGCGTCGCGAAGGGCGAAAAGGTCACCCTAATCGGCCCCTCCGGCTCTGGAAAATCGACAGTTCTGCGCATCCTGATGACATTAGAGCCGTTCCAGGAGGGCAAGCTGACGCTCGCCGACGTTTCCTATCACGAGGCGGGCGGCAAAGGCCCTTTTCGGGCCTCGGAAAAACATCTGCGTCAGATCCGCAATCATGTCGGTATGGTCTTCCAGAGCTTCAATCTCTTCCCGCATATGACGGTTCTTCGAAACGTTGTCGAAGCACCGGTTCGAGTGCTGGGAATAGCGCGTGCGGAAGCTGAGGAGCGTGCGAATGAGCTGCTCCGGATGGTTGGACTTGCGGATAAGAAAGACCACTATCCGGTGCAACTATCCGGCGGACAGCAGCAGCGCGTCGCTATCGCTCGCGCTCTGGCCATGCGTCCGCGTGTCCTGCTTTTCGATGAGCCGACCTCGGCGCTCGACCCGCAACTGGTTGGCGAAGTGCTGTCGGTCATCCGCGGACTGGCGCATGAGCACGATCTGACCATGTTGCTCGTCACCCACGAGATGCGCTTTGCCCGCGAAGTGTCGGATCGCGTCTGCTTTTTCGACAAAGGTCGCATTTGCGAGCAGGGAACACCCGAAGAGATTTTCGAAGCACCGAAGCAGGAGCGAACTCGCGAGTTTCTCTCTTCGGTACTGCGATAGCTCAAACTGCTGGCTATAATATCGCGCCCGATACAAAGCAAACGACCCCGGTGCTCTGAATGCCGGGACGCTGACCTTCACTCAGTGGACTTAAGGCATCTGCTCCGTGGCCTTTGCAACAAACCAGCACGACTTGCACGTCAGCCATTTGGGCGAGATCGCAAACAAGGATGCGCTGCGCAGCCATTGTATCGGAACAATTGTCATCCATCCCGAGCTACATGGTGAACCGCCTCGAGAAAATAATCAGGAGGGCAAGCGGCCCTCCGAAAAGGGCGGCCATCAGGATGGCGGAAAGGAGAAACCTGCCGAAGAGGCGGAGAATGGCGGTACGGGTCATTGCTTTGCCTGTTTCGGCGATTGACGTTCGGTCTGGCCGGTGGAATGCGTCAGCACTCTCCCTGCAATCCAGTGGGTCAGACTGTCGATGTAGGAGAGGATGACAGGCAACGCGATCAGGGTCAGCGCGGTTTATCGAGCTGGCTTGCCGCAACCGCCCTCACGACCTCTTTCACCCGTTCATTCGTATCGATCGTTCCGCGTGCGGGATCGATAAACACGACGGCGACGTAGACGCCTCCCAAAAGCATCCCTGCCTTGGTCAATCTCATCGTCCATTTCAAAGCCATAAGCGACATTCCTTGGATGTGAAGCACGACCACCCACGGATGGCGTGTCGCACTTCGCTACTGAATGGCTCCGGTTGCTAGGCTTAGACAATTGCGGCAGCATTACCCGATGGTCCGCTTGTCCTCGGAATGTTGCTGCAACTTTCGCAGCCGAAAAGAACGGGACAGGAAACTCCTCCCACCGTTTGACGTGGGAAAGCCCTCATTTGATGCGCCGGCCCGGATGTTCTCCGTATTGAATGGATGGACGGATGAGGTCCGCTCTGTCACAAGCTGATCAGGACGCGACCGCCGATAGATTTAGATCGGGGTCGGGCAACCGATTGACGTCACGTTGCTGCCGCGAGATCACGCAGGCCGTCCTCATCGACCATGCATACTGGCGATGCGCATTTCGCGATCTCGACCGGGGTCCAACAGCCTTCCGTTGCCCGCCCTCGGCCACGCGTCGGCTGAAAACCTGCGGTTCCTCGATTACCTGATCTACGAGTCCGCGCTGACAGGCACTGGGAAGCCTCTCGCTTGGCGCGCAGCAGCGCGTTGCAGGTCCAGACAGCGCGCTTCTGCGCAAAGCCTAAATGAGATTGCAAACGTTTGAAATGCTGGTTAACTAGTCGAAGGAGCGATTTGGAGGAGAAATCGTGGAGGAGTGCCGTCTTGTGCTTGCGGCAGAGCGCCGGCTGGCGTTCGAGCCATTGGCCCTTTCGACCTTACAGGCCGGAGATGTATTAATCCGCACGCTCTATTCCGGAGTGAGCGCCGGCACGGAACTGTCGCAATATCGCGGCACCAGCCCGTTTATGAAACGCCAATGGGACGTCGAAACCCGCATGTTTCGCGACGGTACGCCGAGCTGGACCTACCCAGTGCGAAATCTTGGCTATGAGGAAGTCGGCATAGTGGAGCTGGTCGGAGCCGCGGTGACGCGGATTAAACCCGGCGACCACGTCTTCGGCACCTGGAACCATTGCACTGCGCATGTGATGAGCGAGGCGGAGGCCGCGATGCGACTGATGCCCGCCGGAGCCGATCCGCGCATCGGCGTGTTCTCCCATATCGGCGCGGTGGCGTTGAACGGCATCCACGACGCTCGCATTCGTCTCGGCGACCTGGTCGTCGTGTTTGGCCTTGGCGTCCCCGGACAGATTGTGGTGCAAGCCGCGCGCGCCTCGGGAGCGACCGTCATCGGTGTAGATCCCCTGGAGAACCGGCGCGCACTGGCGGCCACGCTCGGCGCGCATCGCGTGTTTGATCCGAACGAAGGCTCCATAGCCGATATCATCAAGGGCGAGACAGGCGGACGCGGCGCAGACATCTGCATCGAGGTCTCCGGAGCGCCGCTTGCCCTGGCGGAGGCAATACGTACGGTCGCCTATTCAAGTCGTGTCGTCGCAATGGGTTTCTTTCAAGGGGAGACGCGCGGGTTGCATCTTGGCGACGAGTTTCATCACAATCGCATCGAGCTGATCTGCAGCCAGATCTCCGGCGTCGCACCCGAGGCCAGCCATCGCTGGTCAAAGCCGAGGCTCTGGCAGACAGCAGTCCGGCTGCAGCACGAGGGCGTACTGGACCTGATCCCGTTGATCACCGACGAAACCCCGTTCGCCGAGGCACCGGCGCTGTTTGACCGGCTCGACAAAGGGGATCCGAACGTGCTGCAATCGGTTTTAACATTCAAGGCCGGCCAATGACTGCGCGATTGAGGGTTGCTTTGCTCGGCTGCGGCGGGATAGGCGCGCGTCATGCGGATGCGGTGGCCAAGTTGCCGGGGGAGATGCATCTGGTCGCCTGCTGTGGAAGGGAGGCCGATAAGACCGCTGCCTTTGCCGCGCGCTACCTTGCGCAACCCTTCGTTGATTTCGATCGCATGCTGGAGATGACCCAGCCGGACCTGCTTATCGTCGCCTTGCCACCCTTTGCGCATCAGGGGCAGGTCGAGGCGGCAGCCCGCGCTGGCGTCAATCTGCTGGTCGAAAAGCCGATCGCGCTGACGATGGAGCGCGCCGAAGCGCAGGTCGCGGCGACACGCGACGTCGTCGCCGCCTGCGGCTTCATGTATCGCCATGGCGCGGCGACCCAGGCTTGGGATACAGCACGCGCCCGCGGCGAGAGCGGCGTGGCAGGGCATTTCTCGGCGCAGTTTCATTGTAACGCACTGCATGCGCCATGGTGGCGCGAGCGAGACAAGGCCGGCGGGCAGATGGTCGAACAGATAATTCATCTGATTGATCTGGCCCGCCACACGCTCGGCATGCCTCAGACGGTCTATGCGCGCGCTGCAAACCTCTATCACCGCGACGTCGAGCGCTATGACACGGAGGACGTCAGCGCGATCATTCTGGGCTACGACGATGGCCGCATCGGCGTGCTTCACGCCAGCAACGCCGCTGTTCCGGGCCGATGGGCCAAGCAATGGCAGATCGTCGCCGGGCGCATGACCGGGCAATTCGCCGACTGGAACAATGCCGAATTCTTCGTCACCGGCACGCCGTCCGCACAGATCAGTATTCGCGACGAGCGCGACGTCTTCGTTGCGCAACTCGGCGATCTGGCCGAGGCAATTCGCCAACGCCGCGCGCCGCTTGTTCCCCTGGCCGACGGGGCGGCATCCCTGAAGATCGCGCTCGCCGCCCGTCAATCGGCAGAAGAGCGCCGGGAGATCGCGTTATGATGCCAAGCTTCAACGCCGATCAAGGAGCAATTGAGATTGGTTCGATCAGACTGGACGACCTCGCGCCGATCATCGACGGCGCTGTCGTGCCCGGTACACCTCAGATTGTCGAGAACACCGGCTCATATCTGCTGAGATGGCCGCTGGAGGACGGCACGCGGTTTGAACTCGACCTCACGGCCGGCGACGCGGCGCGGCTGTCGGGTCGATTTCGCCTGACCGGTTTCTCTGGCGAGCGACGGCTGCGATCGCTCGGCCTTGCCTTCGGTCGCGCATGCAATGTGCAGCGCTATCTGCGCAATGGATATATGAGCTGGGACGGAAGCTATTTTGTCGAGCCTGCCAATGCTCGCGAGGCCGCCAAGGCAGATCCTACGGTCCTGTTGGGGTATGCTGCCACCGCGCTTGTTTCGATGCAGGACGACGTCGCGGTCGTGGGCTTTGTCAGGCATGATCGCTTCCAGAGCCGGCTGGCTTTCGATTTTGCAGACGGACCCTTGTCTTTCACGCTAGAGACGCTGATCGACGAAGTACCGCGCCAGGGCGTGGTGGAGGGTGAACCCTTCATCATACTCACGGCTTCCACTTACGAGGATGGCATGCGCGCCTGGGCCCGGGCTGTCGCAGCCGCGGCACCGGTTCCACCTCGCTTGCCCGAGTACCGGCTGACCGGCTGGTGTTCATGGTACAATCTCTACGCATCGCTCAGCCCGCCCGTGCTGATCGAGCATCTGGAGGCGGCGCGACGTTACCGCTGCTCAAGCGGCGCGCCGTTCGATATGTTCCTGGTTGATGACGGTTTTACGCCAGAAATGGGCGACTGGCTGGAAACCAAGCCGCAATTTCCCGATGGCATCAGGCCTATCCTTGAGCTTATCTCCGCCGCCGGCTTTACCGCGGGTCTGTGGGTTGCCCCCTTCATGGTCGGCAACCGCTCGAACCTCTATGCGGCGCATCCCGACTGGGTGGTAAGGGATCGGCAAACCGGCAAGCCGCTCGCTCCAATGACCTTCTATGGCGAATTTCGCTGGCACAAGCGCAGCGAGGAATATTACGTCCTCGACGTGACCCATCCCGATGCGGAGGCTTACATCCGGAAGGTGTTTCGAACCTGGAGGCATGATTGGGGCTGCCGCTATTTCAAGGCCGACTTCCTGCATCTCGGTTCGACCTATGGTCCCGAAGTCGCGCGATGGCATCGCGATGATCTCAGCCGCATTGAGATATGGATGATCATGACGCGCCTGATGCGCGAGGAAATTGGCGATGCTCCGCTGCTACTATGCGGTGCGCCTCTCTGGGCTCCTGTGGGTTTGGCCGACGCCATGCGCATCGGGCGCGACATCGGCGTTACGTGGAAGGGACATTACTCCGCCGAATCCCTGCTGCGCGACCAGACGGCGCGCAACTTCGGCAATGGCATCCTGTGGCAGGCCGATCCTGACTGCATCCTGCTGCGCGATCGGTTCCATGATCTGACGGATGCTCAGGTGCGTTCGCTGGCCTTGTTCGCAGGATTGGCCGGCGGCGTGCTGATGACGAGCGACCAGCTCGACGAAATACCCGCGGAACGCCGCGAACTGCTGGCACGGCTCACCGGCGACGGCAAACCGTTTGCCTGCGATTTCCCGCTTGCCGGCACCTTGCAGCTGACCCACGGCGAGGGCACCGGACCCACCGGCAAGCCTATAATGACGACGACGGCCGATCCCGTCATCGTGCAGCGCCTGCAGCACGGGGACGAGACAATCCTCAATATTTTCAACACCGGCGAACATCACCTCGATCGCTTGGTTCCGTGGACGCTGGCGCAGCGCGGCGGTCCTTGCTCGGTCACCGAAGATGGCCGCTCCGTGCAGGCCAGTGAAGCCGGCGTGCAACTGTTGCTCGAACCGTTCCAATCGCGCGTTCTGTCGTTCCGGGACGGCCCATGATGACGTCAGCGAGGTTTGCTTCGGTTGCGAACCGGGCGCACCGCCGGCGCAGGCGGCAACATTGCGCGAATATCCACAAAAGGATAGATCGGCTTGAAGCTGTATGCCTCTGCGTAGGCGCCGGCTGGCGCGTTGCATTGACCGGCGCGAAATGCATTGTGAGCTCCAGCCGCCAGGACAAATCGCTCCGGGTCCTGAGAAACATGGCACCGGATCGCCTGTGCCTTCAGCGCGAAATGCTCGCTGATATCGACATAGAAGAACGGTTCGGATCCCACCCCCTGCAGCGTGTCGGCATAGATGACCGGCGCGGTGAAGGACGCGGCGAGAGCAACAGCTTCGGACAGAGCGCGGTGATCGCCGTGATAGTCGTTTCCCCCATGGGTGATGACGATGTCAGGCAAGACATCGTCAATGAGCGCCTTCAACGCCGCATCGAGTGCACTGTCGGCGACCAGCGCGCCGTCAGGGAAATCGAGGAACCTCAGATCGGCGCTGAGAAGATCGGCCGCGGTTTGCGCCTCCTTGCGTCGCGTGCGCGCCAGCTCGACCGGGTCGCCGGCTCCGCCCTTCGCTCCATCGGTGGCGATGGCGATGATCAGGTCGGCGCCCATCACCTTCCATGCGGCGAGCGCACCGAACATGAAGATCTCGATGTCATCGGGATGCGCGCCCAGCGCCAGTACTTTCATTTCCGGTCCTCTCGCCTGTCGCGCCTGTCATGAAGAATGGCGTCCTGATTGCCCTCTTGTCCTACGCGACCTTTTCATGGGGTGACGCCTGCATCAAGGCGTCTCGCGGCGGTATGTCCGTGTTCCAGATCGGCTTTCTGGTAGCGGCGGCCGCTGCGTTCTTCCTGTTTTTCGCGCATGGTCCCGAGGAGCGTTGGCGCGATTTCTGGCGTACCAAGCGGCCATGGCTGGTGCAGGCGCGCGCGATCACCGGCTCAGGTGCTGGAATCCTCGGTGTCTATGCTTTCACCACCATTCCGATGGCCGAAGCCTATTCGCTTATCTTCCTCTCTCCCTTTTTCGTCACGCTCCTGTCGACATTGATTCTGAAGGAGCAGATCGGCCCGTGGCGCTGGGGCGCGGTATTTGCCGGCTTTTGTGGCGTACTCCTGGTGGTACGCCCGGGCTTTCGCGAATTGTCGCTCGGTCACCTTGCGGCCCTCGGCATCGCCTTTCTCACCGCCACGACCGTGATCCTCCTGCGCTCGCTGTCCCGCACGGAAAAGCGTACGACGATCCTAGGGGTCATGATGATCTATGCGCTTGTTATCAACGCTGCCGGCATGATGCTGACCGGAGCGAAAGTGCCTTCCGTCAGGGAAATCTCCCTTGTCCTGGCGGCCGGCGCGTTCTCCGCCTGTGGTCAAGTGCTGCTCCTTCAGGCCATGAAACTCGCACCGGCCAATCACGTGGCGCCGACGCAGTACTCGCAGATAGCATGGGCGGCAGCAATCGGCGCGGCCGTGTTCCAGGAATATCCCGACCGGCTGGCGATAGTCGGCCTGGTCATCGTCGCACTTGCCGGCCTGACGACCCTCATCCGCGAGAAGACGAGGCTCGGCAAGGTTCGCTGAAACCGCGGAGCCGAAACAGGCTATAAGGCGCCCTTGTTCAGGCATGAAGACTAGCGGCGTCGAAGCTCCCTTTCGCCAGGGAGCGTCGGGACCGGGAGCGTTCCATCACGCCGCCTGGACGAACTCCAGCACCATAGCCGCAGTCCAGGTGAAGCGTCCGCCGCCGAGTGGCTCGCCATCCAGCGGATCGTAATATTCGGCAAAACCGCTTTCGGCGATCAGGTCGAGGCTGGACTGCGTGATGCGTTCGGCCATCGCGGTTTGCCCGGCGACAGCAAGACCATCGGCGATCATATAGTTCACGACAAGCCAGCACGGCCCACGCCAATACCGCTTGGCGTCGAAGCGGGGATCGGCGGGATCGTGCGAAGGCACGAGGAAACGCGCCTTCTCCGCCAGCTTGCCAATGGTATTGGAGATCACTTCCGCGCGAGCCTTCGGCACGGCGCAAAAGGCCGCCAGCAGGCCGCCGATCGAGGCACTGTCGATCAGCTTGCCGATGACACGGTCGAGGCAGAGATATTGCCCGTGTTCTTCGCTCCACAACTTTTCCATCGCCTCCTGTCCCTTCTCGGAGCGATCGCGGTTTGCCTGCGCCAGCGCCGGCTCCCCGAGTTCCGTGGCAAGCACCGCCAGATCGGCGCAGGAGCGGATCAGGATCGCATTGAAGCCGGGATCGACTACCTGAAACGGCGAGGCGTCGTGCAGTTTGGAATTGTTCCAGTCGAGGCTGCGAAAATGCTGTAGCAGCCAGAGATAGCGGTCATACTGTTCCTTGGTCGGACGGTGTTTCGGATCGGCATGTTGGGTATCGCGGCGTACATAGGGCTCGACGCCGTGGGTCGGCACGCGCTCGAAAGCCTCGTCCCAGTCGATGGAATTGTCGCGACCGGCCTCCCACGGATGGATGATGGCGACGAGGCCTTCCTTCTGCGGATCGCGGTTTTCGTAGAACCACCGATGCCAGGCATCGATCTTGGGCAGCAGCGCCCTCGCCCGGCGCGCCGCCGCCTGTTTGTTCCTGGCATTGTCATAGAGTCGACGCACGGCAAAACCGGCGACCGCAGGCTGTGTGATGCCTGAAGTCGGCGTCGGACGACCGGATTTCCACACGTCAGGGCCGGGGAAATAACCGTCGTCATACACATGGAAGATAATGTGTGGCACCATACCGTCGGGCCATTGATGCTGGAACAAAGTCTCGATCTCGACCCAGGCGCGATCTTCGTCAAAATGACGCTGACCAAGGGCGGTGAGGCAGGAATCCCAGTTCCACTGGAAAGGATAGAGCCCCTTGGTGGGCACAGTGTATACGCCCCGATCGTTTTCCTTCAGTACCTCGACAGCGCGGTCGATGACGTCCTGTTTCTTGAGCGTCGTCATGGTGGCTTCTCCTAAATCATTGTATGGCGGATGTTGACTGGGGATCGAACCAGCGAATGCGGTCGGCTCGTGGCACGAGCGACAGCATGTCGCCGGTTTTGGCCTCCGCGTTGGAATCGAGCACGACCCGGAAAATCTTGCCTTCGACATCAGTGGTGATCAGCGTGTGCGCGCCCAGCGGCTCGACCACGCGCACGGTGGCGGGAATGCCGCCTGGGCCGATATCCATATCTTCGGGGCGAATGGCAAATTCGATGTCGCCCGAAGCCTTCGGACCTTTCAGCATGCTGCCGGCGACGATAAACCGCTCCTCGCCCGACTTGGTCGCCGGCAAGAAATTCATCGGCGGGTTGCCGATGAAGGAGCCTACAAAACGCGCGGCCGGATTGCGATAAACTTCCACCGGCGAGGCTGCCTGCACGATGCGGCCCTGATGCATGACGGCGATGCGGTCGGCCAGGCTCATCGCCTCGACCTGATCATGCGTCACATAGATTGCCGTGGTCTTGGAGTGAGCCAGAACGCCCTTCAGCTCGGCGCGCATTTCCAGACGCAAGAGCGCGTCGAGATTGGAGAGCGGCTCGTCCATCAGGATCACGTCGGGCTCCATGGCGAGGGCGCGTGCAACCGCGACGCGCTGCCGCTGCCCGCCGGACAGTTGGCCGGAGTATCGCTGCAGGAGCTGTTCGATATGCATCAGTTCCGCGGTGCGTTTGACGCGATGGTCGACTTCCGACTGCGGCTTTTTCTGCATGCGCAGGCCGAAAGCGATGTTTTCATAGACGGTCAGGTGAGGAAATACCGCATAGTTCTGGAAAACCATCGCGATACCGCGTTGGCGCGGCGGCAGGTGATCGACCCGACGCCCCCCGATCCAAACCTCGCCCTCGCTGGGGGTTTCGAGGCCCGCAATGATACGCAACAGCGTGGTCTTGCCGCAGCCCGAAGCGCCGAGCAGCACCATAAACTCCTGGTTGGTGATGGTGAGGTCGATCTGATGCAGCGCTGTGAAGGCCCCGAACCGTTTGGCAACGCCCTTGATCTCGATTTCAGCCATTGTCTTCCTCCTAGCGGTTGGCGATGCCCCACATGGCGAACAGATATTTGCGCACGGCGAAGATGAAAATCAGCGCCGGCACGACGAGCGCCGCGCCGCCCGCGAACTTGAGATAGAGTGGCGAGACGTTGATGGATTGCAGCAGGAAAGCTGTGAGTGTTCGATTTTCAATGGTGAGTACGGCGGCTGCGAAAACCTCGTTCCACGATATGGTGAATGCAAATACTGCCGATGCTGCAATCCCGGGCAGCGCGAGCGGCAGGACGACCTTTCGGAAAGCCTGCCAGCGATTGCAGCCGAGCGTCCAGGCGGCCTCCTCGAGTTCCACCGGAATGCCCGAGAACAGAGAAAAGGTGATCAGCACCGCAAAGGGTAACGACAGCGTCGTATGCACGATTGCGAGTCCGAAGGCGGTATCGTCGAGCCCGGTGCGAATGAAAAGCACCGCCAAGGGCAGGGCCAGCAGGGGCAACGGGAAGGCGCGCGTCATCAGCACAAGGAAGCGAAACGCTTCCTTGCCCGGAAAATCGAACCGCGACAGCGCGTAACCCGCAGGCGCGCCGATGCCGATAGAAAGCACCATGGTCAGAAGCGCCACCACGACCGAATTCCACAAGGCCTTGCCGACGCCCTGGAAGTTCAGGAAGAACGAAAGCGAACCAAAATCAAAGGATGGGATCATCCGTTTCGGAAAACTGGTCACCTCGGCTGGCGAGGAGAGCGCGTTGACCAGCAGGAGGTAGATCGGCAGCAGCACCCAAACACACAGCACCACAATGCAGGCGATCAGGAGCCCGCTGCCGGCCTTGCGAGCATCGGTTACGGCAGCCGGCACAGCCGGCAGATCGTTTGTCACGACTGTCATAGGCGGGCCTCCTTGGGAACACGCAGCAGATAGAGCAGCAGCAGTGTGAATGCGATGGAGATTACCAGGATCAGCATGGCGAAAGCTGCAGCTACGCCACGATCTTGTAATGCGAACTGCCAATGATAGGTCTCTCCCATCAGGACGGGGAACTGTGTGCCCGCGAGCGCGGCGACGACGGCGAAGACCTCGAAAGCAAGGATGACGCGCAGGATGAGCGCGGTCTGCAGGCTGGGCCTGAGCAGAGGCAAAGTGACCTTGACGAAACGCTTCCACGGACTGGCGCCGAACACCTCCGCAGCCTCGTAATATTCCTTGGGAATGAGCCCCATGCCGGCCACAAGGATGACCATCATGATCGCCGTGGCACGCCAGACCTCAGCCAGCACGACGGCAATAAAGATCACCCACTTGTTCTGGTAGCCGAGGAACATGATCGGCTTGTCGATGAGACCCAGGCTCACGAGCCAGCTGTTCAGAAAACCGGACTGCTCGAAGATGGCGAGC
The DNA here is from genome assembly GCF_002968635.1 of Neorhizobium alkalisoli. Classification (GTDB taxonomy): domain Bacteria; phylum Pseudomonadota; class Alphaproteobacteria; order Rhizobiales; family Rhizobiaceae; genus Neorhizobium; species Neorhizobium alkalisoli. Next base: position 487,169 of record NZ_PVBN01000003.1, read on the forward strand.
CAGATCAGGCCCGCCGCAAGATCGGACAGGCCAAGCGGAATGGCGAAGATATAGAGAATGGCGCTTCGCCCCGTCGAAAGCTTGGAGACGATGGTAGCCATCGAGAGAGCCATGGCCAGTTGGATCGGCACGACAACGGCCGCCAGCAACATGGTATTGCGGAAGGTCTCGGAAAACTTCCAGTTGCTCGTCATCGTACGGAAGTTGTCGAGCGTCACCGCTCCACCTTTGGTGAAGGCGTCAATAGCGACCAACACGAAAGGATAAAGAAAGAACACGACCAGAAAGACCGTGGCCGGCGCCAATAGAAAGTATGGTAAGGCTTTCGTTGAGCGCATGGCGCCGCCTCCATCGGATCAGCATGGATCGGGTCGAGGCGTCCGAGCATCAAGTGCCCGGACGCGATAAAGGCTCCCTACTCCACCGGGCAGGCACCCTGCGACACCGGATCCGGCTGCCAGCACGGCGCCTTGGCCTGATCGATCAGCGCCTTCAGTGCTTGAGCCTGCTCGTCGAGCGCCGGACGGATGTCCTGACCGCCGAGAATGATCCGTTCAAAGGTGTCGTTGTAGATCTGGTTGAACTTGCCGCCGAGATTGCCGAGGCCGGTCGGCAGAAGCGCGGGCACCGCGTCCTTGGCGCCGGTCTGAGCGGCAATCGCCGGACCGGATACCTTGACCGAATTCGGCATGTCGTCCGGCAGGTTCACGTTCACAACGGGAAAGAAATTAGTGGCGCGCAGGGTGGCGATCTGCGTTTCCGGCTTCATCATATAGGCGATGAGCTCCTTGGACTTCTCTATATCAGGCGCGGTCTTGGGAATACCGATGCCGGCGATGACCGGCATGAAGCCGCGACCGGCAGGACCAGCAGGAACCGGGAAGGCGACGAAGTCGGCAGGTTTCTGGTTGAAGGCATCGGCGAGACGCGCAACATGGTCGAACGCGACCCAGACTTCCTCTGAAAGCAGCGGCTGCTGCATGAAGGCGTAGGTGGTCGAGGCCGGGTTGGTGTACTGCCAGAGCTCCTTGAATTTACCCCAACCGGCTTCGGCCTCCGGCGAGCGGAATTTCGTCACCATCGACTTCGTGTAGGAAGGCAGCAGGAAACCCTGAAAGAAGCGGTGCTTCAGGCCTTCCGGACCGGCTGGGAATCCGAACTTCGGCGAGCCGGTCTTTTCTGCCATATTCTTCGCCCACTCGATCAACTGATCGTAAGTCAGCGCATTTATGTCAGCACCTTGCGGCAGAAATTCCAAGGCTTTCTTGTTTGCGGCCATGATGTAGGTCGCCTGCATCCACGGAAGATACTTCTGCTCCGAGGTGCCAAGCTTGGCGAGTTCCCTGTACTGGTCGTTCACACGCACGTCGCCGAGCTTGATGCCCGAAAGGTCGACCAGATCGCCCGACATCGACGAGAACGAACCATGCAGAGCGCCGAGCACCGCGATCGTGCCCTTACCGGCCTGGATCTCGGCCTGCAGGCGGGTTAACCAGGGACCATCGTCGGAGGGCTGGTAGTCGACGCCGCCGGGAAAGCCCTTCAGCACGATATCGCGCATCTTCTGCGCTTCCTCGACTGGCTTAGCCTGAGTCGACCAGAACAGTGCCTGCGCCGAGGCGGCGCCCGATAGCAGCGCCGTGGCGAACGCCGCGCCGGCAACGAGTTTAAGCAGCTTTTTCATCGTTCTCCTCCCTGATGAACGTTTCGAAAATTGCAGTCTGGTTATCGATGCTTCCTGGGTGCCGGGCCGTGACTGGCGCGCGCCGTCAGCATCGGCTGCACCAGTTTGGTGCGCGGTGGTTGACCGGGATTTTCAATGACATCCACCAGCATCGCCGCCGCCTCGCGAGCGCATTCGCGGATCGAGGCGTCGAAAGTTGTCAGGCCCGGCGGCGCATAGGCCGCAGCGGCGATATTGTCGAAGCCGATCACCGAGAGGTCACGAGGGATCGAAAGCCCTATGCGCGAGGCCTCTTCCATAACTGTCAGCGCCAGTTCATCGAATAGACCGATGATGGCGGTGGGACGCTCCGGCGCATTGAGAAGACGATGGGCGGCCTGAATGCACGCTCCGCGATCAAAACGCGGTGTCGTCATGACATCGAGCTTTAGCGAAGGATCGCCGCATCGCGAGATTGCGCCTGCGAGGCCATCCTGGCGCAAGTGGCGGAAGGTCATCGGTTCGGAAATCGTTAAAAGGCCGAAATGCCGATGTCCCAGTTGATACAGCATGTCAAAGGCCTCGGCGAACGCTCGTGCGCCATCGGTATCAACCCAGTTGTAGGCGCGCTCGGACTCAAGCAGCCGGCCATGGGCGACGAACCGCGCGCCGCGGTCGATCAGATAGTCGACCCGTTGGTCGACCTCGGCGATGCGGGTAATGACCACGCCGTCGGCGCGACCGGAATCGACGAGATGACGCAAGACATCGAGTTCTGACTGTCCCTGCGCAACGGTCGCCAGAATGAGATCATTGCCGCGCTCGGTCAGGCCCTCGCCCAGCCCCGTAACGAACTCCCCAAGGAAGGAGTCCACAAGCTTCGGACCCCGAACGGCGAGGGTCATTCCGACAAAGCCGGAACGGCCCGACACGAGCATGCGCCCTGCCATGCTCGGAACATAGCCAAACTCCCGCGCCGCTTTCGCCACGCGATCACGAGTTGCCTGGGCGATCCTTTCATGCCCGGCGAGCGCCCTGGAAACGGTGGCAATCGACAGATCAAGATGGGACGCGAGTTCCTTCAGCGTTTTCGGGCGCAAATGCTCCTCCCAAAGCACCGACCAATCAATCTGTGCAAACGTTTTAAATCTAATCTGCAGGCATGTCAATGAGCTCCGCAGGCGTGCGCACGAGATCGGATTTTATTGAACATTTTCGGCAACTCCGCCTCGCAGAAGTGCTAAACGATGGCTAGCGTGCGGATTTGATCGACAGCAGGCCGTCCGCCGGAAATCACCTCGACCGCGTCTGCAGACCAGGCGAAGATGTAACAATCGTATCCGGCTCGCCTGCATAAGACGAGCGACGGAGGGGCGTACCACGTTCCCGCGGGGCGAGCTTATTTCCAAAACGACGGTTCGGAATGCATTATTTTTCAAGTCCGCTATAAGACGGTCGCTCGATGAATCAGGAGAAATTATGGAAACCGTCGAAATCAGCAGTCGCAGCGATTTTGCGCTGTGGGCGATCCAGCGCGCACAGGAGATCGTGACGACCGAGGGCGCAGCCTTTGCGATGGCCGCGCGTGATATGAACGAGGAAGTGCTGGCACAGACTGCGGCCGCACTTGGCAAGGCCATAAGCAACGCAATGCTCGAGGTTTTCGACGGGCTGACAAGTGAGTAATTTCCCGGAACGGGGGTTCTCAGAGGGCTGACCCGAAACCGCGCGTAGATCGGTCGACTTCTGCGTTTCGCAGCAGGCCCCGCTTTCAATCACTCTTCCAGAAAAGCATGACTGATCTGGTCGGAAAGCGGTTTCACGAAATATGAAAGCGCGGTCCGCTCGCCTGTCTGGATCAGAGCCTCGGCTGGCATGCCCGGAACCAGCCTGAGGTCGCCAAGCTTTTGCAATTCCTCAACCGGAACCGACAGTCTTAAGAGATAATAGGACAGCCCCGACCTTTGATCCGTTGTAAGATCGGCGGCGATACGAATTACATCGGCGTTGAGTTCCGGCGTTGTGCGCAGGTTGAAGGCCGACATACGCAATACGGCCTTTTGGCCAAGATGGATTTGGTCGATGTCTTTCGGCAGGACTTGCACGTCAAGCGCCAAGTCCTCACCCTCCGGAACGATCAGCATGATGGTGTCGGCAGGCGTGATGACCCCACCGACGGTATGCACGGAGAGTTGGTGCACGATACCGGACTGCGGAGCGATGATATCGATGCGTTTCAATTCGTCCTCGGCCACGACCTTGCGCTCGATATACTCGCCAAGCTGCGCCTGCACCTCCCTCAGCTCCCGGCCGACCTCCGTCCTCAGATCCTGATCAATCTGTAGAATCTGCAGTTTCGTCTCGGAGATGCGGCCGGCGGCCTGCGCCTGAAAGGCGATCTTCTCCCCGCGCTCGCCACCGAACGTGGCGACCTGCGTCTTCAGCGCATTCAATCGCTGATCCGAAACGATGCCCTGCTCACGCAAGCCGGAAAGCGCTGCAATCTCCCTGTCCAGCACCTCGATGCCCTGTTTGAAAGCGATCTCCTGCGCCCCCAGACCTCTGATCTCGTGCTCGAACTGGGCGATTCTCTCACGAAGCTGCGCCTTGCGCCCATCTCGCGATTCTTTGCGAAACTCGAACAGCCGAGTTTCGCTGTTGATGGCCGACGCGACGTCAGGATCTCCTTGGCGGGCTAACAACCAGGCGGGGAAAACCATCTCCTCGCGGTCATCACGCTCCGCCTCCAACCTGGCCAAGCGAGCCGACAGCTCATCGATGCGCCGCGTGACGACGGCGAGACTGGCTCTTGTTTGGGTCGCGTCCAGCCGCATCACGATGTCACCTGCCTTCACCTCATCGCCTTCGCGGACGCGGATTTCCCCGACCACACCTCCGGTCGGATGCTGGACTTTCTTGACATAGGAATCGACCACGAAATGCCCCGACGCCACGACCGCGCCAGCGAGGTTCGTTACTGTAGCCCAAGCGCCGGCGCCGCCCACCAGCGCAAAGCTTGCGAACAAGCCCACCAGCAAATGAAGCCGAACAGAGCGGGAAATGCCGCTGTCGTCGTCAATATTTGGCATCCGCCTCCTCCGCACTGTTTTCATTCCCGGTCGTAGCATCGTCATTGCCAGCCTGTTTCTGATTTGCGACGACACGCAGCGGCACGACGCCCTGCCCTGTGACGGAGAAACCCTGAGGGACGACCGCGGGTTGCGGCTCAGGCTTGAGAATCTTGGCTAGCACCTGATCGCGTGGCCCGAAGGCTTTCATCTGGCCGCCATCCATCATCAGAACCATATCGCAGGCCGCGATTGCGCTCGGACGGTGGGCGACGATGACGGCGATGCCCCCGCGTTCACGTACCGACGCGATTGCTTTCACAACCGCAATTTCCCCGTCCGTGTCGAGGTTGGCATTCGGCTCGTCCAGCACCACCAGGAACGGGTTTCCGTAAAGCGCCCTCGCCAGGCCGATCCGCTGGCGCTGACCGGCCGACAGCGCTGACCCGCCTTCGCCTATCTGCGTTTCATACCCCTGCTCGAAGCGCAGGATGAGTTCATGTGCCCCTGCCGTCTGCGCGGCTTCGACGATCGCTTGCGGATCGGCGTTTTCGTCGAAACGGGCGATGTTCTCTGCAATCGTCCCTTCAAAAAGCTCGACGCCCTGAGGCAGATAGCCGATGTGGCATCCGAGGATCTCCCGGTCCCACTGATCGAGGCTGGCGCCATCGATGCGCACCTTACCGGCGGCCGGAAGCCAGGCGCCAACCAAGATACGCGAGAGAGTCGACTTTCCGGACCCGGAAGGCCCGATGATGCCGAGCGCACTGCCGGCGCGGATCGCAAACTGGACGCCGGTTACCGACGGCTTTTTCTCTCCCGGCGGAACAATTGCGACATTTTCCACGCGCAACTCCCGTTCAGGAACCGGGAGTTCCATAACCGACACTTCGGCAGGCATCTTCGCCAGCAGTGCATCGAGACGCGCGGAACTCTGCCGCGCCATCAGGAAGGGCTTCCAGCTCGAAATCGCCAGATCGACCGGCGCGAGCGCCCGTCCCATCATGATCGAGCTTGCAATCATCACGCCGGCGCTCACCTCCTGCCGGATGACGAGCCATGCGCCCACTCCCAGCATGGCGGATTGAATTACCAGGCGCATCGACCTTGATATCCCTCCGAGCGTCCCGGCAACGTCGCCCGCGCGACGGTTGGCGCCGAGATAGGCGGAATTGGACTTTTCCCAACGATTGGCGATCCGCCTGCCAAGCCCCATGGCGTGAATAACCTCGGCATTACGACGCGCAGCTTCCATCAAGGCATTGCGGCTGATGTTGTGCTGCACCGTCTCGCGCGCCGGCTTCTGCGAGAGAGCGTTGGTGACCAGCGTCAGGGTTATCAAAACCAGCGCTCCGATCAGCGCGGTGGTGCCGATCCAGACATGAAACAGGAAGCATATGCCGAGATAAAGCGGCATCCACGGCAGGTCAAAAAAAGCAGTCGGAGCCTGGCTCTGCAAGAAGCCGCGGGCATTGTCGAGGTCCCGCAAGGGCTGCAGGCCGTCGCCCGGCATACGCGTCAATAGCGGAAGCCGAATTATGGCACCGTGGACCCGCCCCGAAAGCCTCCTGTCAAAGCTTTCGCCGATACGCAGCAACACACGGGCGCGGACGACATCAAGCAGGCACTGGATTGCGAACAGCCCCGCCGTAAGAATGGCGAGACCGATCAATGTCGGAAGGCTGCCGCTCGTGAGGACACGGTCGTAGACTTGCAGCATGAACAACGGCGAGGTCAGCGCCAGCAAGTTTACAACGCCGCTGATCAAGGCTATCCCGAGGATTGCCAGTCTGGAGGCCGGGACGACCGCCGCAGCTTTATGCTGCGGCGGCGTCTGTTGGGAAAATCCGAACAAGTTTCGTTTCCGTGGGTTCAAGCGACGAATTCGAAGTTGCCGGCAACCAGATTGGTCTTGGTAACGTTGGCGAGCGTGATGTCGCCCAGCGAACCAAGATTGATCACGGTATTCGCACCGACCTGCGACGCGGCCGCATATACCTCCGCGAAGGTATCGAATGCGGTGCTCTGAAGGGCGAAGCGAAGGAAGTCTCCAGTCGCGCCGGCGGTGAAGCCCGTGACGGTGTCATGGCCGATGGTCGTGGAAAGAGCTCCGTCGATATCGCGGTCGAACACGAAGCGGTCACGGCCTGCGCCACCGTTCAAGGCATCGTTGCCATCGAAACTGTAGAATGTATCGGCAGCCGCGGTGCCGTTCTGCACCGTTCCGACCTCGCCGAAATAGTCGTATAGGCCAGGCTGCGCAGTGCCGCTTGCCGCGGTGACGCCCGTAAAGCTGCCGCCATGCGAGAGTGAGTAGATCGCACCATTGAGCGTGGCGTTCGGGGCGTCACCAATCTGCACGGTAAGACCGGCGGTCGCCAGGCTGTAGCCCGTCAGCGCGGAGCCGTTGAGGTCGGTACCGAACTGGAGGTTGTTCACCGTGCCGGTGAAGCCGCCTGGCGGAACGTAGGCGAAGTTGCCATTCATGATGACGCCGGTATTGGTCGTACCGGCGGTGTTTCCAGCAGCCCATTGAGTGGCCGCTGCCGCGCTGGGGCTAAAGTCGCCGTTGCCGTTGTAACCGAAATTGGCTGTCCAATTGTTGAAATATCCGACCAAATCGCGATTGGCCAACGTCAGGTTGATAGTCGCAACCATTGTTCATCTCCTTGGTTTTACTATTGTCCGCCGTTCTGGCGAACCTCGTTTTCACGGCGACATCGCCGCGAATGGCTCGTTTGCGCCGCGTCAGAACTTCATTTTCAGGGAGGCCGTAAATGTTCGACCGGGCGCCGGATAGGATTGAATGCCGAGCGACGGGACGTAACGCTCGTCCGTCAGGTTTGCGACGCCGAAGCGTAGCTTGGCTTCTGGAGTTATGTCGAACGAACCATAGAGGTCGTAGGTCGTATAAGCTTCGTTCGTGTAACCGCTGAGCTGGCCGAACCCGGTTTCGGTTTCGCTGACATAGTTCACCCGCACACCGAGCATGAGCCGCTCGTCGAAGAGGCGCGTGCCGGCATCGATCGTGAACTTCTGCTCGGGCGGAAGATAGAGAATGGTCGGACGCGGCGTGTTGCCGGATCCTCCGTCCGGCCCATCCATCGCATAGGTGTCCGCCCAGTCCGTCTCAATATTGGTGTAGGAACCGCCAATATAGACATAGCCAAGATCGTAGCTTGCCTCGATCTCGACGCCGCTCATTTTCGTCGTGCCTTCGAGGTTGACGCTGCTCGTATAATACCTTCCTGCAGGCTCGAAATATCGGTAACCCATCGAGATGTAGTTCTCGATGTTTCTCCGGAAGTAGACCGCCTTCATGCGGAAGGAATCGTCGGCCGTGAACATGGCATTTTGCGAGATATTGACGCCGAGCTCCCAGGTTTCGCCCTTTTCAGGTTCGAGGTCGGGATTGGGCGTATTCTCGAATGGCAGTCCTGGATGCCCGCCCGCCACCAGTGCTTCGAAAACGGCCGGTGGTCGATAGCTGCGCGAATAACTGACGAACGGCTGAAGCCATTCGAAAGGCTTTACAGCAATGGTCGCCGAGGGAAGCCAGGCGCCACCGGACTTGTCCACGTCGACCGGGAAGGCGTCATAGACCGTTTCCGACCCACCGGGATTTTCCCAAACATCGCAGCTAGGCGGCGCAAATTCCCGATCGGGGCCGGGTTCCGTGTAGATGTTGCCGTCATAGCCAAACCAGAGTCCGTTCGGATCCGGCGTGCCGTCGCCATCAATGTCGGACCATTGCTGGCAGTTGCTGGGCGGTGTCACAACCGTTCGCTGGTTATGCACGACTGTCGAGCCCCACAGTCGGTAATAGTCATACCGCAGGCCACCGGTCAGCGTCAGCCAGTCGTTGTGCTCCAGCGTGGCGCTGGCAAACCCGCTCGCCATCAAGCGTTTTCCCGGCGGATTGGCTCCTCGCAAACCCCAGCCCGGGTCGTAACCCGGATCGGATGCGGGCGGTGTCAAGCTTCTCGTATCGCCGGTATCCTGGTAGGCCTCAGCACCGTAGTGCAGCGCCAGATCGCCAATGGGCAAGGTAAAACGGCTGGTATTCTCAAGGCTGCCACCGAGGCTTTTCAGACCATAGGAGTAGTCGTCAGTCGTGCCGGTGCCGTAGTCGCGCTTCTCGTCGTTGACGGTGTCGTTATACCAGAGGCGGGCCTTTGCATCGATCAGTTCGGACTCGGGATCGTAGGTGAAGGTCGCCGTCAGCGTGTCGTTGAAATAGTCCTGCTCGTTCGTCCTTAGGCCGCTGACGATGCCGTTATAACCGCCGGTCGCTCCGGTTGCTTTGTAGTGCATCCAGGAGCCAACGAAGTTGAGATCGTCGGTGATGTCCCATTCCGCCTTGAGCAGCGTGTTGAGTATCTCGCGGCGCGAAAAGATCACGTCGTCGTCGACCACGGTCAGGTCCGGCAGGGTCAGATCTTCTCCTCCGTGAGTGCCGATCTTGTAATCGCCGATATTGCGCGTCGCGATGCCACCAAGGATGGAAAATGTATCGGACAAGCGCACCGCACCGATGGCAGAGCCGGCGAAATTGTAATTGTTCGTACCGGTGCCAGCCTCGACTTCAGCACCGTAGTCCTTGCCCGCCTCGATAATGTCGTCCACGCCGACGGAGCGAAAATCCACGAGGCCACCGAGCGATCCGGCGCCGCCGACGCCCCTCACCGCCCCCTTCTCCACCTCGATCGCGCGGATAAAGGCCGTATCGACGAAAGTCTGCTGATAGCCGCCATGGCCGGATCGCTGAAAATTCTGCCGGGCACCGTCGATGCTGGTCGTCACGCGACCCATATCCTGGAGGCCGCGCACATTGACTGAGATTCCGGGTTTCTGACCTTCCGCCCGGTTGGTGATGACCCCCGCCACCGAGTCCAGCGTATCGGCGGCGCTACGCGTCGCGGGATTGTTCTGGATCGCCTCACGCGACACCACGCTGACGCTGGACGGCTCTTTGTAGACCCAATCCGGCGTGCCTTGATAACCCGGCCCTGTATTGGCGTTCCGTCCCGTCTTGAGGACGATCGGCCGCAACGTCGTCTCATTGGCGGCACCCTGGGCGCCTTCCGAATTAAGGATCGCTTCCCCCGACTGACCAAATCGGTAGGTGACGCCGGTCTCTTCCAGCATGAGCCGCAGCGCTTCATTCGGCGGGTAGCTGCCGCGCACCGCATTGGTTCTGACATTGGAACCCACACTTGCGGGCAAACTCACCTGGAGACCCGTCTGCCGGTTGAAGGCACTGATTGCACTTGAGACCGGAAGAGCTGGAATATTGAAAGCCCTTGCCTGAGGCGTTCGCGCGCCTTGCGAAGCTACGGCTTGCTGCGCGTGAGCGTGGCCGGCCCCGACAATCTGCAGCATCGCAAGCGCCGTCGTCGCCCAAAACCCCATAACGATGCGATCTCTGCGCATCGAACTCGATACCAAACCCGTCATCCTGCCCCTGTCTCTTCAAAGTCTCGCCCGCCCCATCGGACGCTCGAAATCTAGACAAATTGGCTCAGGATATTTTCCGGAAATTGAACTCAAAAATTCAAAAAATCTTGTTGCTCGCGAAAAGTTCAAAATCGCGTGACGAACCGCCCCATCCCGGCAAAGCTACGGACCTTACCGCCGAAGGGGCTGACCAGGGCGGTCAACGCCTTGTCCGGATCGGACAGGTCATAGATACCGGTCACCCGCGTGTTTGCGAGCGTCTGATCCGGGACGGTGATCCAAGCCGGATGATATCGCTGGATCTCTTCGACGGCGGCGGCGATGCTGGAATTGACGACGAACAACCGGCCGCTTCGCCAGGCGCCGATATCCTCCGGCAGAAGTTTTTCGATGGAGATGTCTCCCGATTGCCGGTCTATCGTCAGCCGGTCTCCCGGCGAAAGCAGTTCGCTCTTTGTGGGATCTTTCCAAAATGCCGATGCACGAACTGCACCGCGCGCGAGTGCGACCTCGGTCGCATCTTCGCCGAGTCTCACGTCAAAAGCCGTCCCAAGGACTTCGACTTTTAGATCTCTGGTGTCCACGACAAACGGGCGGGCGACATCGTGAACAACGTCGAAGAATGCTTCGCCCGCAAGAAGTGTAATCTCCCGCCGACCTTCCTCGAAGTTTGTTTTGATAGCGCTCTGTGCACCCAGATGCACAATGCTTCCGTCTTCCAATGTGACGGCACGGGTCTCAGCAACCGATGTTCGATAATCAGCCTGCCATCCGATCATAAGGCTCGGAACCGTAAAAAAGGCTGCGAGGCAAAGCATGGCAATCAGGACACCCCCGGCAACGAGCCTTCCGCCGGACATCCTCCATCCTGCTCGGCGACGGGCGCGTTCAGGCGCCCTCGGCAAACTCGGAATTGACGCGACCCGAGGGGACGTCAACCGTTCATAATGTGGAGGCGTTTCTCCAAGTAGCTGCCACGTCAATTGCGCCTCTTCCCAGGCGCGCTGGTGCTGAGGCGACGTTGCCAACCATTGCTCGAACTCTCCATTGTCTCGACAGTGCAGCACTTCAGGGCGAAGCAGCCAGGCCGCCGCTTCCTCCCTCACGATGTCAAGGGCGTGTTCGTCCTGATGATCTGATGGTTTCATGCGCCTTTAGCCTTGGGTGTGAGGAACGGTTCCCGGTACGAATCGATAGACAAACTGCGCAACAGTTTTTTCCATTCCTATCTCAGCCCCTCGCTCAGCCGCTTCGTTAGATCCGCCATTGCGGAGGTCAATACGCGGTGCACGGCCGTCACCGACATATCGAGGCGGCTGGCGATTTCTTGTAAGGTGTAGCCATCAAACCGATGCATTTCGATGATCACGCGGGTCTTTTCGGGATAGCTTTGCAGCGTAGCGGCCAGAAGCCGAATCTGATCGCTGAACACTGCCTGTTGCTCCGGGGACGGTATCTTGAGCGGCTGGATCCATTCCGGTGCATGTATGGTGGCCTGCTCGAGTTCGTATCGTTGCTTTCGTCTCCGGTTGATTGCGAGGTTGCGGACGATCGTGCGAAGATAGGCGATAGGGCTCTCTATCCCTTTCAGGCTATCCGGTACGAGCTTGGCAAAAGCCTCTTGAACAATCTCCTCGGCCTCCTCACGCGATCCGACAAACGGGGTAGCGTAGGAAACCAGGGCTGCTCGGTACTGCAAATACAGGCCGTCCGTCCCATCGCTTTCAACACTCATGATCCGACCACCAGTCTCCGCCATGCCGACCCGTGCTCTACGCCAGAAAGCACAGGTCGCACAGCAAAAGATGAGTCATTTACTCAAATATTTTCGAATTGGCAGGGCAAGTCATACGAGCCTGACTTCCGCAGCAATACTCGTCTTGAAGGGATTGGAGCCCACAGCGGCAGGCCAATCGCGCTGTTTTAAGGGAGGGCGCCGCACGTTATTCTGGCCGTCTGCGGATGCGGCTTACTCGCGAATTGCTTGGCCAAAACGGCATGTCAGTTGCCGAAGTTGCTGCCTGTTTTAGCCTATGGGTCGAAGGCATCCGTCGCACGCTCCTGCGTTCAAGCGCCTCACCGGCGCTGTGCGTCGCACAAATTTTGGACGAATAGACATGAATTTCGGATTTTAGGATACATATCATCCCAAGAAGTTCGTCTATGAACTCCCATTAACGTGGGAGATAATTCAATGACGGACACGACATCGGAACTCAACGAAGCAATAGCCTTCGATACCGCCGAGCCGGCGGCCTGGAGCGCCGCGACTTGGTTCGCCGTTCTGTCGATGGCGGCCACCAGCTTTGCGCTGGTATCGGCTGAGTTCCTCCCGGCAGGCCTGCTGACGCCAATGGCGCGCGATCTCGGGATTACCGAGGGAACAGCCGGACAGGTGGTCACCGCTACCGCTTCCGTCGGCGCTGTGGCGGCCCTATTGAGCAATGTTCTCATCGGCAGATTGAACCGCAAGACGGTGCTGGTCAGTCTCAGTGCGCTGGCGATCGGCTCCAATATTCTTGCGGCGTTCGCGACCGATTTTTGGCTATTGTTGTTGGGACGGGCTGGATTGGGCATCGCGCTCAGCGGCTTTTGGGCGCTTTCGGTCGCGGTCGTGGCGAGGTTGGTTGGTGCCAATGCGACCGGTCGGGGCATGGCTATCGTCACCCTCGGTGTCTCGCTCGCCACCATAGCTGCGCCATCGATGGGCGCTTTGATCAGCGATTGGCTGGGATGGCGTATCGCCATGGCGATGACCGCCGGACTTGCCGCACTTGCTATGCTTTTGCAGGCGCTCAGCTTGCCGACGCTACCCGCAAGCACAAGCAACAGCCTCGTCGACGTGTTCCGTTTGACAGGACGGCGTAGCGTTCAACTGGGAATGCTTGCCATCCTTTTGCTGATGACGGGGCATTTTGCTGGCTCGGTTTATGTCCGCCCCTTCCTCGAACAAGTGACGCTCCTGGAAACAGAATCGATTGCCCTAACGCTGCTTGGGTTTGGCATCGCCTCTGTGATCGGGAACGTCGCCGGTGGCCGAATGGCCGACGCAAGTATCCACCTGGCGCTCGGGGTCACCGCCGCACTGATGGCGGTTGCGGCGCTCGCCTTGGTGCTTTGGGGTGCTCATATCGGTGTTGCGTTTGCCCTCGTCGCACTTTGGGGCTTTGCGTTTGGCATGGCGCCGGTGGTGCTGCCGACCAACCTGTCCCGCGGAGCACCTGACGCTCTGGAGGCAGCAGGGAGCCTGATGGTGGTCTCTTTTCAGGTCGCCATTAGTATAGGCGCCGTTTTTGGCGGCTATGTCGTCGATCACTACGGCGCTGTTGGGCCCTTGACCCTTACTGCGGTTCTCGCCGCTTCTACAGTCGCCCTGGCGTTCCTGCAGCCCCGCAACTGACCCTCGCCTTCCAGGTTGAGCGAACAAGCGCAATCGGGACGACGATGTGGAGAGCCCTTTGTGCATCTGTAAGCCACTAGATGGTAGCGCTTAACCAGTTCGTTTGGATGTTCCGGATGAAAGACGGTGTGGTCGTCGAGGCCGAGGCTTTCCTTGACCTCATGGCCTACCAGCAGGTTGTTGGCAACAACGAGCCGAAGGTGAAATAGCCAGCAGCCGGTAAGCTCTGCGGGATTCGGCCTGTTGCGTCGTCTACCTGACCCCAGCGGACGGCGTCGGGATCACTCAGCGGTCTAACGCCCGCAAATACAGGCTCACCCACGGCGCGACATTTTGATACAATTTCGGTGCACCGCGGCATAGCTCTGCGACAAATGAGGGTTACTCCTTTCTCGTGCCCAAGAGGTACGGCTAACCAGAAAGGAACCCCATGTTCAGGCATCTCATCATCGCACTTATCGCAGGTCTGTCCTTCACCAGCGTAACGCTCGCAGAAGAAGGCGAAGTCCGGCTGGACCGGACCCAGACGAACAGCATCGAAACGGATACCTATCGCAGCTCAGAGCAAACGCCTTTTGGCCCTCGCACCAGCCGCGACGACCGCCGCATCTTCGACAGCGGTGACTACTACGAGGGTGCGTTTCGACCCAACTAACCGCAGTTCATTCAAGACCCCGATTGCCGCAAGGTCGCAAACTCAAGCGCAATCATAAAAGCACAAGGAACTTCATCCAATGACCAAGATCACCAGCATCACCCTGCTGCTCGCATCGGCAGCTCTGACCACGCCGGCGCTCGCCGAAGGCGACTACTACCAGGGCGTTCAGCGCCAGGAGCCGGGCGCGATAACCTCCCCAGCCCGAAATACTATTGGCGATCACAGCAGGACCTTCTATTTTCCAAAATCTGGGCCTGCCACACCAGCGTGGGATACGACCCGCGACGACCGCAAGATCGGCGACAGCGGTAGCGACAGCACCGGCGACCACGGAGGTCTCTCGCGCTAGAGCCGAATGAAATGACCTCAACCGCCAAGGCTGTGCGAGGTTACTGGCCAGACCGTCCCAGCAGTCGCCTGCTCATCCATGCAGAGGACTGGTGGGACGCGGCTTTCGACAGGGAGGCCGCAGTCCGGTTATGCAAACTTAAACTCGCCTTTCCGGGCAAAGCTTGATCACCGGGGTGCGACTGAATTGGATCTCGTAGGAATTGCAATGGAGACTTCGCCGCATATCGCTGTCGTGGATGACCATCATGACATCAGGGATCTGGTCGGCCAGTACCTTACAAGGCATGGGTACAGGGTAAGTCTCGCCGAAAGTGGGCAGACGCTGCGTGAGATTTTGGAGCGCGAGGCCATCGACCTCATCGTGCTCGATATCATGATGCCTGGCGAGGATGGCATCAGCGTTTGCCGGCAGCTTCGCGCATCCATGACCACCCCAATCATTTTCCTCACGGCAATGTCGGAAGACACGGACCGTATTGTCGGTCTTGAAATCGGTGCGGACGATTATCTCGCCAAGCCCTTCAACCCTCGCGAACTGCTTGCGCGGGTGCGCGCCGTCCTGCGCCGGGCCCAAGGGGCTGCGGCGCGACAGAGCACGCCAATGAAGGGAAACACCATTCGTTTTGATCACTGGACCTTGGACTTCGGCCGGCAGGAACTCACTGGCAGCGATGGTGTGGGAGTGGCACTGAGCACGGTGGAATTCCGGCTGCTCAAAGCATTTCTCGATCATCCTGGAATGATCCTCAGCCGCGACCAGCTTCTTGACCTTACCGCCGGGAGAATGGCTGATCCTTTCGACAGGAGTATCGACAATCAGGTCAGTCGGTTGCGCAAGAAAGTCGAAGCAGACCCAAAGAACCCGTCTATCATCAAAACCCATTGGGGCGGCGGCTACAGCCTTTCGGCGAACGTGGTGAAATTATGATCTCGTGGTGGAAACGAAGTCTGGCCAGACAATTTATCGGCTTCATTCTTTCGGCGCTCGTCGTGTCGCAGGTGCTTTCGTTTCTCATCTCATGGGACGAGCAGGACAAGGCGTTGAAGGCGGCCTCCAAAAGCGAGTTTTTCACACGGACGGCCTCTATTACTCGGCTTCTGGAGGTTATCCCTGGGGAACTCCGCGAAGACGTTCTGCAGGCCAGCGAGACGTCTACCTCGCGTTTCTGGTTGACGACTGATCCACCGACAGACCTTGTAACGTGGCGGCGCAGCGCAACCTCGCAGCTGGTCCGTCCGATCCGCAATGCCGTAGCCCTGCCTCCCGAGTGGGGGCTCGGCTCCGTTTCAGGACAGGTGGAAGCGGCGCGAAGCGTGGAAGCCAAGATCACGCCCACCGCCGGAAACCTCGAATGGATTCAGGCTGGAGGTACGCTCTGGCCCTTGGATCAATCCGCTAGATACACGGATCTCGTGACGTCGAACGGTGGCGGCTCGGGAATGGGGATGGCCGTTCAGCTCAAGAGCGGTCTTTGGCTGAATACGGCCTACTTCAAGATAGCCGGAACGCCTTGGTGGCGTTCGCCATCGCTCTATTCATTCGCACTGAGCGCCGTCATCCTTTCTGTTATCGTGATCCTCGCGACAGCGCGCATCACTCGGCCCATGCGCGAGCTGGCCGTCGCTGCCGATGCGCTGGGGCGCGGCGAGAACGTCTCACCTATTCCCGAAACTGGCCCGGACGACATCCGCTTGACGGCTGTGTCGTTCAACCGAATGCAGCAGCGGCTGCATCGCTATGTCGAAGACAGGGTTCGGATGCTTGCGGCGATCGGTCACGACTTGCGAACGCCGTTGACCTCACTGCGGCTACGCGCTGAATTCGTGTCTGATCCCGACGTTCAGCAACGAATGCTCGACACCATTGACGAGATACAGGCGATGACGGAAGCGACCATCGCCTTTGCCAAGGGCGAGGCGTCCACTGAGGAAACACGCACCATCGATCTATGTGCGCTGGTGGAGAGCCTTTGCGACGACCTGGGCGACCTCGGTCACAAGGTCGAATTCACGGAAAGCAAGAAGGCGCACTATCGCTGTCGTCCTGGGGCCTTGCGTCGCGCCATACGCAATCTCGTCGAGAATGCTGTCAGGTATGGCGGAGGTGCCAACGTATCGATCGTCGAAAAGGCGACCGCATTCGAAATTCTGATCAAGGATAGCGGTCCCGGTATTCCGAAGGAGATGCAGGACAAAGTGTTTTCGCCCTTCTTCCGGATGGAGAAGTCACGCAATCGCCAAACCGGCGGTATCGGCCTTGGAATGTCGATCGCGCGCGCGATCGTGCGGCACCACGGGGGTGACATCGAGCTTTCCTCAAACAATCCGGGGTTGACGGTGTGCCTCCGTCTGCCGAAAGCCGACCGCACAAGTATCGAACATCGCGCGGAAGCGATGGCCGCTCATTGGACGCTTTAAGTGCTCGCTGAAGAGCATCCACCTTGGTGCTAGAGTGAGGCCATCGCCGCCCGCACGGGACCCGTCAAGCGGCTCTGATGACATCCAGCGGAGTCACGTTCGATGTGTTGGACCTCGCATGGCGCATGGCCCAATCGAGTGCGAAATCCGCAACCTCTTCCCAGCCAGGATCGATGCAGGTCCAGTGGGAACGATTCTTGAATATCTTGAAAGCGGTAGCCGATGGCGCCCGCTTCTGCTTGTTATAGATCGACTTGGTCATGCTGGCGTCGGCGATCAAGTCCAGCCCACCGCCGATGAGGAGCAACGGTGCACGGTTGGGATTGTCCCAGCGAACCTTGCCGACCGAGGTCAGAATGCCGTCCCAGTAGACCTTGCCCGCCGTCGGCACGATATAGCGATCGTAGTAGTATTCGACCTGATCCGGAGGCAGCGTGTTCGCGAAGCGCTTGCCGAAGAACCTGCGCGACATGTGCATGACACGGCTCCAACTTCCCCACGATCCCAGCACCGGGAGCGCCGAGACGATCGCATGGATGCCGAGCCGGACGCCCGTTGTCGGCGCGGGGTCGATAGCGACACCCGCAACCCCCAGACTGCGATCGAGCAGCATCTGCGTGAAGACGCCACCTGCGGAATGTCCGATTAGGATCGGCTGCTCCGGCAACTTGCGGATTTCCGCCTCGAGATGGTCGACGATGCCTTTGACGCCGATCGTCTTGAGCTTGGGATGCGGGCTGGCGCGGAGGTCGCCCGGGTCGCGGTCGTTATAGGGCCAGTTCGGCGCGACTACGTTATAGCCCTTCGCTTCGTAGTGGGCTTTGAAGCCTTCCCAGCTCTTCGCATTGAGCCACGCCCCATGGATAAGCATGATAGTCTTGGTCATTGAAATTCTCCAAGTTATCTGATGGAAACACACGCCCGCTGCGTCAGCTCTGGAAGAAGGCCAAGAGATCGGGATTGACGACATCCGGATGCGTCGTGCACAGACCGTGCGGCAGACCCGGATAGGTTTTCAACATTCCCTTCCTAAGCAACTTGACGGAGAGCGGCGCGGAGTCGGCGTAAGGCACGATTTGGTCGTCGTCACCATGCATCACCAGGACAGGCAGATCGATCCTCTTGAGGTCCTCGGTGAAATCTGTCTCCGAAAAGGCCTTGATGCAGTCATAGTGCGCCTTTGCGCCGCCCATCATGCCTTGCCGCCACCAATTCTGGATGACGCCTTCGGAAGCCTGTGCGCCCGGACGGTTGAACCCGTAGAAAGGGCCGGCCGGTACGTCGCGGAAGAACTGAGCGCGGTTTGCGATGAGTGCGGCGCGGAAGCCGTCGAAGACTTCGATAGGCAGGCCGCCCGGGTTCTTTTCGGACTTTACCATGATCGGCGGGACGGCACCGATGATGACGGCCTTCGAGACACGGCCGGGTTTGGCGCGGGCAACATAGTGGACAACTTCGCCGCCGCCCGTCGAGTGACCAACGTGGATGGCGTTTTTGAGGTCGAGCTTCTCGGCGAGTGCCGCGACGTCGGCCGCGTAGGTGTCCATCTCATTGCCGATGTAGGTCTGCGTCGAACGCCCGTGGCCGCGCCGGTCGTGGGCGATGACACGGAAGCCCTCCCCAAAGAAGAACATCATCTGATTGTCCCAGTCGTCAGCCGAGAGCGGCCAGCCGTGATGGAAGACGATCGCCTGGGCGTCCTTCGGGCCCCAGTCCTTGTAGAAGATTTCGGTGCCGTCGGTCGTGGTGATGTAGGCCATTGTCATATTCCCCTGTTCGGTTGCGGTGGATTGGATGGCTGCTGAGGCCCTCTTCGGAAGCGACGCGAACGCCGCCGCAGCACCTCCTGCGAGGAGGAAGTCACGCCGGGTGGCGCCCAGTTGCATTGCGATGGCGGTACCATTCATGTCCGTCTCCCTGGAAGCTTGGATGCCTCTGTTGACGAAGATCAACGTGCCTGACGGACGGCAGTAAAACGAGTTAAGGGTCGTAAATTGATGAAAATCAAAACCCTCGCCGCTGCGAAGGAAAGAAAAAGGGGCCGGAAATTCCCGCCCCCTGAAGAAAGAACGGTAGGCATTGTTGGTGTCGAAACCGAAGTGTCAGTCCGGCCTTGCGAAGAAGATCGTGTCGTTAGTGCAGGCGTCGCCCGTGATGATCGGTCACGGGGTCGTGATGTCAGGAGGGTAGTCGCCGGTTCAGACGCGCGCGAATTAGGCGTCGTAAATCGATGAAAGCCTGGCCGCCGGGCGCGTCAGACGTGGCCGTCCCGGCGCATATCGACGACGACATTTATCAAGGCGCGGGCGGCGCAGAGCGGAGATTCGTCGTTGTCGCCGAGGATCAGCAATCCGTTGCCCGCACCCTCCGGCGCAAGGAGTAGGTGCTTGCCTGGGACCAGCGCCACGGGTTTGCCGACATCAAGGAAATCCCGAACAAGAGCAGCGACCCCGAAGTTGTCGTCGGTCCATATCTTACCTGACAGGCCGATACAGAAGGCGGCCGCGAAGTCATCGACGACGATTTGATCAAGTCCGAGCGTGTCGGCGAGGTCGTCGCGAGCTATGCGATCGCTCCTGAACCGCTGGACCGCAGTATCCGACAGTCCGGCGGAATGCATCCCCTCGATGAGGTTGGGTGGACCACCCAAGGGTGTGGCCAAGACTACCTCCGACCCAAGTTTCTTGAACGCGTAGTAGGGTGTCGCGATCCTCGCCAGGTCCACTTCCGGATTTCCTGCCCCGCCCTCGCCCTCGCCCTCGCCCTCGACGATCAGTATCAGAAAGCGCGTAGCGGCCTCTTCGTTCATCTTGTTCTCCTGCTCTGCGCATAATCATCGTGCGTGCAAGGACGGAGAACGAGTTTAGAGTTGTAAATTCGTGTAAATTCAATGCCGTCAGGGAGAGACCGCGCTGGTCAGGACTGGTGCCGAAATGCCTGCCCCGCCCGCGGCAATCGCCGCGAGGTCACGTTCAATCCGCCATTTCCACGCATAGGCGCCATCATGCCAAGCGGCCTCGGCTCCCACCTTCAGCTGTTCCATCGCAAACGCGGTCGCCTGGTCCTCGCGACCTTCGGACAGAATGACCACCGCCTTCACCCGATGGAGTTCCGGTAGGCACCACCTTTCGCCGGAATTCCCACACTGCTCAATTGCGCCATCGATCATCCTCCCTGCCTCGGAATGACGCGACAGCGCGGCGAGCGCTCGGGCTGCGACCGATTGGAAGTAGGTCTGAAACAACGTGAAGCCCGCAGCCGAAAGCGTTTCCATCGCCGATCTCAGCAATCGCATGCATTCATCCGGGTGGCTCTGCCGAAGCATCAATTCGGCCTCGAAGCAATCGGCGTAGCGGTGCCAGACATCGAGCGACAGCGCCTTCGTTTGCTCTCTGAGTTGGGAGATATATTCTGCCGCGAGGTCATTGCGGCCGCCCAGGAGCGCAATCGGGCAGGCAGCCTCGGCGAGGACGTTCGAAAGCGAGAGTGTGTGGCCGATATCCTGAGCGTAGTGCACCGTCTCGCGCACTTCACCCAACGCCTCCTCTTCCTCGCCGATCGCCCACAAAGCCCGGGCGAGGATGATGCGGGCCGTGACGCGCTGATCGAACTGGAACCGAATGGAATGTTGACCCCCTCGAAGCCCCGAATACTCCCGCAGCATCTGCCGAAGTTCGTCGATGGATTCCGAGTGACGGCCCTGCCAATGAAGCGTAGCACCGCGCATCCGCCTTCCGATGATGGCGTCGGTGGGATCGGCGGAAGAACCCGCTAGCGCTCCGAACTTGTCGGCGAACTCCATCCCCAGCGCAGGCTGGGCGCGATTGATGGCGTCTACCCACAAGGCCCAGATGGCGCGCAGCTGATGATCGACATCGCCGATTTCCTCGGCGATCGTGAGCGCCGTAGACCACGCCCGGATTCCGTATTCCGGCGCGTCGGTCGACCGCATCTGCGGCCAGCCGAGCGCGGCATAGAGCTTCATGCGGCGGCGCTCATCCAGTCCGGGGTGTTCCTCCAAATAGGCTATCGCACGGGTGACTGCGACGAAGCACTCGTCCAGCAACGACAGCCTGAAGAGCAACGGCAGGCTCGCCACCGTAAGCCTCACGCCAAGCAGTTGGTCGCCCTGGTCGCTGAACGACCAATCTAGTCCGGATCGCAGGTTCGCCACGAGCGAGGCATAGTCTTCCGACCAGTCGTCGACCGCGGTCGAATAGAGTTCCTGTTCGGCGCGCCCAAGCCTATCCTCGATATATCCGGCGAGGCGGGACATCGTCGTGTTCGTGCCGTCTGACTCTGCCAGCTTCTCGGTCGCATAAATACGTGTCGTGTCCAGCAGGCGATAACGTGTCCCCGCCGAATGCGTATCCGCGCTGACAAGCGATTTAGAGACGAGAGAGGCGAGGTCGTCCTCGGGGAATTCTCCCGAGAGCACCTTTTCGGCCGCGTCGCCGCCGAACCAACCGCGGAACACGGAAAGCTCCTGCAGCGCCGTGCGCTCCGACGGCGAAAGGATTGTGTAGCTCCAATCCAATGTCGCACGTAGTGTCTGATGCCTCGGCAATGCGGTGCGCCGGCCTCGTGTCAGAAGGCGGAAGCAGTCGGAGAGCGACGCAGCCAGCCCCTGCACGCTGATCGCCTCGAGCCGGCCCGCCGCCAGCTCGATCGCGAGCGCGATACCGTCCAGCCTCGAGCAGATGTCCATCACGTGTGGCGCGTCGTCGTCGGAGAGTTCGTAGCTCCCGAGACACGCGTCGGCGCGCTCGACGAACAATTGCACCGCTGGCGATGCCAAGGCATCTCTCGCATTGCCTATCGACGACGGCACCTCGAGCGGTGGCAGGCGATGGACCCGCTCGCCGTCCGCCCTGAGCGGCTCACGGCTGGTCGCGAGAATGCGGGTGGACGGCGATGCCGCCGTTATAGCCTCCACCATCGGTGCCACGCCGTCGACAGCCTGTTCGCAGCTGTCCAGCACCAGAAGCACCTCCCGCTGCGAAAGGTATTCGCCGATGTCGCGGATGATGTCGTTCGAACGGGCAAGGATTCCGAGCGCCGACGCGATGGTGGTCGGGATTAGTCCGGGTTGGGCGACTTCGGAGAGATCGATCCAAACCGCTTCGGGCATTCCCTCGCCCGCGATTACGGCCCGCGCCACCGTCGTTTTCCCGATACCACCTGGCCCGACGATGGTCAGCAGCCGGGAGCGACGCAGTTGCGCGGCCACAAGAGCGATGGATTGCTCCCGCCCAAAAATTCGGGGCGCCACCGGATGGCCAGAAGGAAGCGCCGGAGGGGCTGCCGAAGACGTGCCGACCCGCTCTGGGATCATTTGCGCGATGAACGTATAGCCCCGTCCGGGAACGTTCGCGATGAACTTCGACTCCCGTTGCGTGTCGTCCAGCGCCTTCCTCAGCGCGGATATGTGGACCCGCAGATTGGCCTCCTCTACGAAGGTATCCGGCCAGACGTGTTTGATGATCTCGGCGTTGGTCTTCAGCTCTCCGGAATGCGAAGCAAGGAAGATAAGGATGTCGGCGGCCCGGCTGCCGAGCGGCACCGTTCGGCCGTCGCGAAGAAGCGTGCGTCGGCTCGGTGCTATCGTGAACGGTCCAAAATGTATGTCGCTCACCGGATGTCTCGCGACTCGATTATAAAACTGCTGTAATCGGAATATGGGCACTGCTCAATCAGCTGCATTTTTGCAAGCAGTCACCAGGACTTGCAACCGCCACGATGGAGATTTAACGAAAGTCTTATTGGTTTTTTCGGTCCGGCTTTGCCTATTCGAGCTAACCCTGCTCGATCGCCGAAAGAGGCTGGCATTAACTGCATCAGAATCCGCGATCGAAAATTGATCAGCCGAACGGGCCGCAATTCGCGATCTGGAAACGGTCTTCGCTAAGGCACTTCTTGAATCCACCAAGGCACTGTCGGCGCTACTGCGCCTTCACTCGATGAAATTGTTTTGTCTTCCGGGGTCTTCGGGAGGACGGCCCGTTTTACAGTCCTGTGACAGAACTGAAAGAAAGCTGGAAAACTCTGTAACCGGCCTGACACGATAGCGCTCTAAGGAACCGTAAACACCTTCGCCCCTGCGGAAGGTACTTGCGAGACCGGAGAACTGCCGTGAAAATCATCCAGATTACCGACACCCATTTCAGCCCGGAAAAGCAGCACTTCAACGGCAATTGGGCGCCGCTTCTGAACTGGATCGAAGACGCTGGCGCCGATCTCATCATTCATACCGGCGATCTCACGGTCGATGGCGCAGACAAGGCGGAAGACATTACCTTCTGCATGGATCTGATGCGCCAGGTATCGGTCCCGATGCTGATCGTGCCCGGCAACCACGATGTCGGCCATTTACCCGGCTCCGCCCAGCCGGTGAATGCCGAGCGTCTCAAGCGCTGGCGTGATCTCGCAGGCGAGGACCGTTGGTTTCACGACGCCGGCGAATGGCGTGTCGTCGGGCTTAATTCGCTACTCCTCGGCCAGGAGAACCACGAAGAAGAGACACAATTCGAATGGCTCAGCAAAACACTGGAAAACGCGAAAAATCGCCGCATCGCCCTCTTTGCTCATAAGCCGCTTTTCGTCGACGAACCATATGAGGGCGATACCGGTTACTGGGGCGCGCGGCCGAAGGAACGGGCCCAGCTTTTCGACCTGCTCGCCGCGCATGACGTGGCGCTTTTTGCCAGCGGCCACCTGCATTGGGCATGGCAGGGCCGTCATGAGAATATGGCACTCACCTGGTGTCCCTCGGCTGCCTTCATCATCGACAAGCTGGAGCGTGAAATGCCGGGCGAGCGCCTGATCGGTGCCGCTGTTCACACCTTTGGCGACGACGTACAGACTGAGATCGTCGCCGTGCCCGGCATGACCGCCTATGTCATCGACGACGTTATCGACGAGGTTTATCCGCGTCCGGTGAAGACGGAGGCGGCCGAATGAGTGCGCTTTCCCTTCGCGGCATCCACAAGTCCTTTTCCGCTAATCAGATTCTCAAGGGCGTCAGCCTGGATGCCGGCGAGAACGAATTCATCGCGTTGGTGGGTCCTTCGGGCTGCGGCAAGAGCACTTTGCTCCGCATCCTCGCGGGCCTGGAAAGCGCCGATGGCGGCGAGATTGTCGTCGGCGACCGCGACCTCTCGCCCGTGCCCGCAGCGGACCGCAACATTGCCATGGTGTTCCAGTCCTACGCGCTTTACCCGCATCTGACGGCCGCGCAGAACATCGCCGTGCCGCTCGTCATGCGCAATCTGACCCGCCTACAACGGCTGCCGCTCGTCGGCCCGCTGATGCCCGGCCAGCGCAAGGCAATCGCCAACATCAAACGCGAAGTGCGCGACATGGCAGCGTCACTGAAGATCGACCACCTGATCGACCGCAAGCCCGGCCAGATGTCCGGCGGCCAGCGCCAGCGTGTCGCGCTCGGCCGCGCCATGGTGCGTCGACCGGCCGTCTTCCTGATGGACGAGCCACTGTCGAACCTCGACGCCAACCTGCGTGTTCACGCCCGCGGCGAGATCGTCGAACTGCATCGCCGTGCTGGCGTTCCGACCATCTACGTCACCCATGACCAGGCCGAAGCCCTCTCCATGGCCGACCGTGTCGCTGTGATGATCGGCGGCTCGCTGCTGCAACTCGCCTCGCCGCAGGTGATCTACGACGATCCGCAGCATGTCGAGGTGGCAAAGTTCATCGGCCAGCCGCGCATCAATCTTTTCGCATCACAGGCCGCACCGGACGGTACGGTCGCGTTCGGCGATATCCGCCTTAGGTCTGCCGAAAAGCTTACCCCAGGCACGCCCGTCACGATCGGCATTCGACCGGAATTCGTGGCCGTCAACCGCAACGGTCAGCATGGCCTGCCCGCCCGCATCGACCGTGTCGAATTCCTGGGTTCGGAAATCATCCTTTATTGCCGCCTCGATGCGATCGGCGAAACGGTGATCGCCAAACTGTCGCCGGCCGAAGGTACAGGCCTTGCCGTCGGGATGTCCGTGCGCCTGGAATTCGCACCCGACCGACTGTTCGTCTTTGCCGAAAACGGCCGACGCCTTCCCTCTTTCCCCATGAGCGCAGACGTCGCGCTGGAGACGGCTAATGGCTGAGGTAATTGCCATTCCGAGCTCCTTCGGCAAGGCGACGACACGTTCGGCAGCCGAACGCCACGAATCCCGCACAGGCTGGCTTCTGTCCATGCCGGCCATAGTCCTGCTCTTCATGTTCATCCTGGTTCCGGTGGCGGCCGTCATCTTGATGAGTTTCACCGACTACGAGCTTGGTTATACCGGCTTCAAATGGGTGGGCTTCGACAACTACGCCGACCTCGTTACCAACCGCACCTTCCGCCGCTCGCTGTGGAATACCACCGTCTACACGGCGATCGTCGCTCCTGTCTCGATCTTCATGGCGCTCGGCCTTGCTATGCTGATCGAGAGCGAAGGCATCGGCCGCTCGTTTTTCCGTACCGCCTATTTCCTGCCTGTCGCCTCGCTGCTCGTCGCCATGGCAACCGTCTGGCAATATCTCTTCCATCCGACCATCGGCCCGGTGAACGCGCTCCTGCGGCTCGCCGACATCGAGGGGCCGAACTGGCTCGGCGCCTCGAGCTATGTGCTCTACGGCCTTTCGATCATCGGCGTCTGGCAGTCGGTCGGGTTCAATCTCGTACTGTTCCTCGCCGGTCTGACCGCCATCCCACGCGAACTTTATGCCGCTGCTCATGTCGACGGCGCTCGCTCCGCCTTCGACCGGTTCCGGCTGGTCACCTGGCCGATGCTCGGACCAACGACGCTCTTTGTCACCACGATCAGCGTCATCAATGCAGTCAAGGTGTTCGAGACGGTCAAGACGCTGACCGAAGGCGGACCTAACAAGGCTTCGGAAGTGCTGCTCTTCACCATCTACCAGGAAGGTTTCGTCTATCTGCGCGTCGGCTACGCCTCGGCCATGACGGTCGTCTTCCTGATCATCCTCGTGATCCTGATGTTCCTGCAATACCGGATCCAGGACCGGCAGGTGCATTACACATGAGCGCGCAGACCTTCACCCTCGGGCGGGCGATCCGCCTCTTCCTCCTGAGCTTCGGCGCGCTGATCTTCCTGGCACCCTACATCTTTATGATCTCGACCGCCGGCAAGGCGCAGAGCGACATCTTTTCCTCCTCGCTCTCGCTCATTCCCCAGCACTGGTCCTACATCGCGAACTTCACCAAGGCGCTGACCCGCGTTTCGATGACGACGCTGCTCTGGAACGGCGTGGTGGTCTGCGCGCTGATCTTCGTTTTCCAGGTGATGATCGCCATCCCCTGCGCCTATGCCATGGCGAAGCTGAAGTTCCGTGCTGCAAGGCTGATGATGGTGCTCGTCATGCTCGGCCTTTTGGTGCCGATCCATGCCACCGCCCTGCCGCTCTACGTCGCCTTCGACCGCATGGCGGTGCTCAACAGCTATTTTGCGCTGGTCGCCCCCTTCACCATCTCGGTCTTCGGCATCTTTCTCTTCCTGCAGTTCTTCCGCGCCATACCGGATGACCTGATCCACGCCGCCCGGCTCGACGGCATGTCGGAACTCGGCATTATCGGCCGCGTGATCGTGCCCAACGCCTGGCCGGCAATCACCGCCTTTGCGATCTTCTCGGTCGTCGCCCACTGGAACGACCTCTACTGGCCATTGATCGTCATCTCCAACCAGACCTACGCCACGCCGCCGCTCGGCCTCCTCTACTTCCGGGCTGCCGAGGCCGGCGATGATTACGGCGCGCTGATGGCGGCCACTCTCATCATCACCTTTCCGCTCGTCGCGGCCTTCCTGCTTGCCCAGAAGCGCTTCGTCGAGGGCATCACCATGACCGGTCTCAAGGGCTGACCGGCATCAACTCAAGGAGAACATGCTATGAAGCATCTCACCAACATCCTCGCCGCCGCTGCTACGGCGGTCGCCATGACGGTATCGCTTCCGGCCCACGCCGAAACGACATTGACCGTGCACTATCCGATGCCGGGCTTCTTCAAGGACGTAATGGACACGATCTCGAAGAAATTCATGGAAGAAAACCCTGATATCAAGATCCAGTTCGCCAACCCCTCGGCCACGTATGAAGAAGGCATCCAGCTGATCATGCGCCAGGCCGGCACAGCGGAAATGCCGGACCTGACCTTCATCGGACTCAACCGCTTGCGCATGGTGCAGGAGCGTTCGATCCCGGTCGATCTCGGTCCCTTCATCGCCAAGGAACGCGACATGGGCAAGCTCGGCTTCTCCGACAACATCCTGAAGCTTGCCCAGGTCAAAGGCACACAGGTCGGCCTCGCTTTCGCGACCTCCAACCCGATCATGTATTACAACGCCGATCTGGTGAAGGCTGCCGGCGGCAATCCCGATGTCCCGCCGAAGACCTGGGACGAAGTCATCGCGCTCGGCGCCAAGATCAAGGCGCTTGGCAACGGCGTCGAAGGCATCGACTTCCGCTGGCAGGGTGACGACTGGATGTTCTCCGCTCTCCTGTTCGGCGCTGGCGGCCAAATGCTGGGCGGCGACGAGAAGTCCGTCGCCTTTGACAGCCCGGAAGGTGAAAAGGCCGTTAACGTCCTAGATCAGATGGTCAAGAAAGGCGGCCTGCCGGTCTTCACCGCCGCTGCCGGCGAGCAGGCCTTCTTCGCTGGCAAGGTCGGAATAGAGTTCAAGACGACCGGCGCATTGCGCAACACGATCAAGAGCGTTGGCAACAAGTTCGACCTGCGCACCGCCCAGATCCCGTTGATCGATCCGGTCAAAGGCAAGCTGCCGACCGGCGGCAATGCCGTCGTCATCCTTGCCCGCGATACGGCCAAGCAGGAAGCTGCCTGGAAATTCGCCAAGTTCGCCGCCGGCCCTTACGGCGCCTCGGTCGTCGTTCCTGGCACCGGCTACGTCCCGAATAACGAACTGGCGGCCAAGTCGCCGGAATATCTCGGCAATTTCTATAAGGAGAACCCGCTCTTCGTGGCTGGTCTCAGCCAGATGGACCGAATGGTTCCGTGGTACGCCTTCCCGGGCACCAACGGCGTGAAGGTCACCCAGGCGATCGTCGAGAACCTGTCGCGCATCGTGGAGCAGCAAGCTGCCCCGAAGGAAGCCCTGCAGGACGCCGCCGATGAAGTGGAAGGCCTGCTGCCTCGCAGCTAATTTGACCTAGGCCACCGACAAATCGCCGCTTCCGGTCCCGGAAGCGGCGATTTTGCATGGAGGGAAGACGTTCAAATTGCGCGCACCGTGCCGCCCCGACGCAGCATATAGGCGAGATCGAAGTGGCGAGCGGGTGCTGCGTTTTCCGCAATGTCCAGCAGCAGCGAAGCCGCCGCCGCTCCCATGCTCGCATCCGGCATCTCCACCGTCGTCAGCGGCGGGTCCATCAGCCGTCCGATGGCTATCCCGTCGAAACCAGCCACGGAAATATCGTGTGGCACGGAAAGCCCCTCACGCCGCAGCGCTCCGATGACGCCGAGTGCAAGAAGATCGTTTGAGGCGATGATCGCCGTCGGCGATACGGTCGCCAGCGCCGCGCTGAGATCAATCTGATCGTAGCCGTTGACGAAGGAAATCTGGACCGCTTCCAACGGTGCAATGCCATTCTCGATCATCGCATCGCGATAGCCCTCATGCCGGCGACGCGCGCGGTCGGAAGCAGCGAAGTTTCCGGAAACGAACAGGATGCGCCGATGGCAGAGACCGATCAGCATCTGCGTCAGTTCGCGGCCGGCACCGCGATTGTCCACCGTCACGGCTGCAGGAAACAGGGAGGTCGGCATGTTGTTGAGAAGCACGGTTGGCGGCAGCGACGACATGAGGGCAACGCTCGTGCCGGGATCGCAGACGGTCAGGATCAGGCCGGTCGGCCGGTCGTTGAGAAGCGAGGCAACTGCGTCCGCTTCGCGTGCAGGGTCGTAGTTCGACTGAGCAATCAGCACGCCATGGCCGGCAACCAGCATGCGGTTCTGGATGCTGGAAAGCGACGAGGCGAAGACGGGATTGGTGATGCTGGGGATCAGCACCCCGACGATCGGTCGCTGTCCGCCCCTGCCGGGAGCAGAATTTATCGGTCGATAACCGAGTTCTGCCGCTGCGCGGCGAACTCTACGGACCATGTGGTCGCTGACATTGCCGTTGCAATTGAGCGCTCGGCTTGCGGTCGCCAGCGAGCATCCGGCTCTCATCGCCACCTGCTGCAATGTAGTCATCAGAGAATGTCCTCTTCCGCCTGCCCGACCTCAGCGCCTGCCGGCAGCAGATTTCCTCTCGACATGTAAGAGTTTTATGTCAGCGATGAAGGACTTACTCGGGTCAACCATCGCGATCAGCAGCCCATCGATAGAGGATGGCTCTGCAAAGTTTGGGTTGACCACTTCGGATGGCGAGGCGACAGTTGCAACCTGCAGCGAGGCAGGAGGAAAAATGATGGTCGAGACGGACCGCTGGCGCCACATGGCAAGCGCACCTAAAGACGGTAGTCGGATCTTAGTCACGATCCGTTCGTCCGAACAGGGGCCGGCAGAAGTTGACCTTGCGTATTGGTCGAATGGCGATCAGTTCGGTGGGGAAGGCTGGCGCGCCTCTGATTCCTCGCCCGGACACATTATCGAATACGCTGAGCCGGAACTGAAGTGTTGGATGCCGATGCCCTCAGCCAGCCTCAATCGCCTGTCTATGCCCACACCCTGGGAAGGCAGCGACACCCAGCAGTTCGACGGGTCAGGGATCTAAGACTTCGCGCCGAACAAAAAACGGCTCCGGCCTCCTACAGACGAGAACCAGAGACCCGGCTGGAGCAGAACGAGATCGCCATCCGGGGCAAGCGCGATCGAACGTCTCTGGCAATCAGCACAACAAAAAAGGCCGGGGCGAAATCGCACCGACCTTCCTCATCATCGCCTACTTACCTGTGCCAGTACATCCGTGGTCAAAAGCCAGATGGCGAAGCGGCTTGCGAGCGGCGAATTCATTCCAGCGCTCATCAGCAATGCCGATGGCTGAGTTCTATAGGTCGAATGTGTTCACAACAAGTTGGCGGCGTCGACCGCCCCTATTTGGGGCTGCCTTGACTTCTGAGGTCGTTATCGACCGTCCCATGTGACTACAGCTCTTGGACAGACCGAAGCGAATTAGCAGGAACTTATTCACGGATAACGTTTGGATAATCCGACATTGACTATGGATTGAAGTCTCCTGCGACTTTTCCGGCCGGAATGCGTTTGCTCGGCTATGAATGTCAACAGCTCAGAATACCAGCCGCTTGAGGCGAAGCCTCTCTCCTATCGGCGCATGTACATGTTTGCGGAGCATGCTGCGGCGAACGCCTGCTGGCCGAGGGATGTACGTCGGGCCGCCTCCCGCGTCGTCAGGCTCCTGGGGCCTGTCATCGATCAACCCATAGCTCCGGCCGCCCGTCTTGCGGAATCAAGAAGGCAGTTCGAGAAGCTGGTAACCGTCTTGAGCCGCCATGGCAGAAGCCTGGAAGCCGTTGCAGGCAGACCTGATCTTCCCGTGCGCGGCGGCGCGAAAAGCTCAATCATCATCAAGCCCCGGCGGATCGCCGCGACATGAGAATAATGCGCCAAATACGGGTCCGAGCCGAATCTGTATCCGATTGTCAAAGTAACCAGCATTCGTGCCTCAGCAGTTGGCACCTGCCCTGCCGAGGTCAGATTTGTATTTGACCCGTGCAGCAATCTGCTTAGTTTGAACCGACTGCCGAACCAGGCAGCTTGGACTAATAGGAGGCATTTCCATGCATAGTTTGTTCACAAGGCGGGCGGCCCTTGGCGTCGCAGGGGCGGTATTGTCCCTCATCTCGCTCGGTGCCTCGGCCGTAGCCCAATCCTTCCCTGATCGGACAATCACCCTGGTCGTGCCTTTTGCGGCTGGCGGCTCCACCGACGTCGTCGCACGGGTCATCGCCCAGAAGATGGGGGAAAACCTGAAGCAGCAGGTTGTTGTCGAAAACGTTGCGGGCGCCGGCGGCAATCTCGGTGCAGACCGCGTCGCACGTGCGGAACCGGACGGGTACACGATTCTGATGGGAACAGTGGCAACCCACGCGCTCAATCCCTTGATCTTAAAGAGGAAGCCCTACGATGCAGAGAAGGATTTCTCGCCGGTTTCGCTGCTTGTCGTCGTGCCCAATGTCCTGGTGGTCAATCCGGAACTTCCGGTCAACAATGTCGCCGAGCTGATTGCGCTCCTGAAAAAGGAGCCAGACAAATATTCCTACGCCTCTTCGGGCAACGGCACCCCCCTCCACCTTTCCGGCGAACTGTTTAACAGCATGGCTGGCGTGAAGATGCAGCATGTTCCGTATAAAGGCGCCGGTCCCGCACTGAACGACCTGATCGGCAATCAAATACCGATCATGTTCGACAACCTGCCCTCATCTTCAGGCCACATCAAGTCCGGAACGCTGCGCGCGCTTGGAGTTACCACGGCAAAACGGGCACCGTCGTTTCCGGATGTGCCGACCGTTGCTGAGACGATTCCCGGATATGAGACCTACACCTGGAACGCGCTCTTCGCCCCGGCCCAGACGCCGAATGATGTGGTTGCCAGGCTCAATGAAGCCGCCAACAAAGCCCTGCAGGATCCTGCAGTGATCGCCCGGATGAACGACTTCAGCGCCACGATTGTAGGTTCCACTCCCGAGGAACTTGGCAAGCACGTAAGTGCGGAACTTGCCAAGTGGGGGCCGATCGTCAAGAACGCCAACATTCAGATGGATTGAGCACTTTACTCAAAACACCGGTGCGCCGCTCACCTGGCGCATCTGGAGGCTGAAGAACCCAAAGTGGCTGACCATGGCAGAAGCCGTGCTGCGGCCTTGAAAGTGACTATGAAGGACGGCATCGTTTAGAGAGACGCCATAACCGGGGTATAGTGTGGCTGAGCATCTTCGACATCGGAGACCAAGCGAACCACCAAAATCCGACGGCGACGGAGGGCATCAACCGACTCATTCGCTTGGCGGATCTCATTCCCTCCTCACCCGGAGCAGGAAGCTCACAGCGGTGTGCAAGATCTTGATCAACTCCATCCACCTCTGGCTGATCGGCCCGACGATCATGCGTTTGGTTCGGGCTAGACTTTCCCACCATCTCGTCGTTCTGACCCTGCCGATTGTCATCGTCGGTGCGGCCTACGGTCAAGATATTACGCCCCGCGCACGCGTGAAGGTTGGACTCCTTCAAAGTCCCCCATTCGTGATGCAGCAACAGGGAAAATACTCTGGGATGGCGGTAGATCTTTGGGAGGCGCTGGCCGCAGAGTTACGCGCGGAGTATACCTACGAGGAATTCAACGATGTTCGCCAGCTTATTGACGCCTTGTCCACATCGCGCATCGACGTAGCTGTAACTAATCTGACCATCACGGAGAGCCGCGCTGAGAAGATCGACTTCACTCATCCCTGGTTCGATTCGGGACTGCGGGTGATGGTAAACGATCATGACACAGCCGGATTCTGGAGCCTTCTGACGGGTTTGAAGGACTCAGGCCACCTGCGCGCCTACGGCTGGCTGGCCTTTATCCTGCTGCTAGGCACACTCGTCGTCACCATATTCAACCGCCGTTTCGACAGCAATTATCCCAGGAGATGGCGCGATGGCCTTGCAGAGGGCTTCTACTCCGTGATGTCCATCGCGGCATCCGGCAGAGCGCCCGTGAACAAGAACTATTTCGGCTGGTTGGGACGCATCGGCCAAGGGTTCTGGCTGGTGGTCGGAATTGCGGTGGTCGCGTATGTGACGTCTTCGGTCACAAGCGTAATGACGACCCTCTCCTTGGCCAATCAGATCAGCGGGGTCGCCGATCTACCAGGGCGACCTGTGGGGATATTGCAGGGAAGCAGCGCGGAAGACGTTGTGAGGGAGCTTCAAATCTCTCCCGTGCCTTTTCCGAGTATGGATTCGATGATCGATGCGTTGAGGAATGGAGAAGTCGATGCCGTGGTGGGCGACACCCCTGTTCTTGAATATTACACGCATACCCACGCTGGCTCTCGACTGATTGTCGTTGGAGCGATCTTTCACACCGAGAAATACGGTTTCGGCCTGCCATTAAGCAGCCCGTTGACGCGCCCTCTGTCCGTGGCCGTTATAGGCGCTCACGAAGACGGTGTCATCGAGGAGATCAGGGCACGCCACTTCGGCGACAATCCCTGACGAGGATATCTGACCCTGGCGAACTCAGACTTCTTCGGTCGAGTATGCGGACAGTCTCAAAATAGCGTTCGACACTGCGGGGGGCTGATCGACGGACCGCCAGGCTCCTTGATGGTAAGTGGTCGCCAGGGCGCAGTCATAAGCTGAGAATCCACAACCTTGACGTTCCGTCCCCAATTTAGGGAGCAGCTCGCACTCCTTCTTGACAGGCAACAGCCTCGGAGGATGATGCTCATCGGCACAATCGATGGAGGGCGCGATGCGCAACTTTCTTGTCGCCAAACTATGCCTGACACTGATCCTGATGACTTTTGCCTCCCAGCCCGCATTCGCCCAATCGGTGAATGTCGATATCCGCATAGGGACAAGTCTCAACAATGGCAGGTCGATCACCTGCTCCCAAGGCGAGAGGCTGCTCCGCCTTAGGGGCTTCCGTGATATCAGGCGCGTCGATTGCCGGGGGCGCTTCTACCTCTACCGCGCCAATCTCGGCATCAGGCGATTTGAGGTCGCATTGAACTCGCGCGATGGCCGGGTCGTGGATATGCGACGGATCAGAAGATAGCAGCTTCCCACGGACCGCTGGCTGCGGCCTTGCCTGATCGCCATCGAGGTAAAGAGGCTATGCGATCAGACATGTCGAGCGGTCGTATGCCAGTAGGCGTTACGAGGCGGCTCGGCGTCGACGGGCTGCCCTAACTGATGATGATCGGTACCGAGCTGGGCAGCTGGGCGTATGGCCGACGAGGGGGAAACCGAGTTGGTATTTTTAGCCTCTGCTCATCGCGCTTGCTGCGTGCCTTGGTAAGAGTGGGAGCTTCGGCGGGAAAGCGTGATACGGTTAGGCATGGATTTGAGCTTTCTCGCGGTCAACAGCCGCACCTGCGGAACTTGCACACTTTGTTGCCGGTTGCCCGATATCGATTATTTTGAAAAACCAGCGGATGAGTGGTGCAAGCACTGTTTAGCCGGCCAAGGCTGTTCGATTTACCCAGCTCGCCCAGAAGTGTGCCGGGAATTCGTCTGCCTTTGGCTGGCAAGTGAAGCGCTTGGCGATGAGTGGGAGCCGTCAAGATCGAACATGATGGTATACCGGCAGGGCGGGCAAATCACAGTCCTTGCCGATCCCGATTTTTCCGATCAATGGCGCCATGAGCCATACATGTCTCAACTTCAGGCGTGGGCAGCGGAGGCCGCGCCGTCAGGAGGATACGTGGTCGTATTTTGGCGCGATCAGGTGATCAAGATCTGACGGCCTTTCCGCCTCTTCGCCAGTCGAACTCCGTCGCCTGGCTCTTCCCTTTCCTCCGATCGATCGCCATCGAGAGTTTTCGAACGATCTGCGGGGCTAGTTGAGAGGAAGTATGCCGACGAAATTGAAAATCGCGCCTTTTCCGGGATCAGCAAAGCGCTATGTTTTGTCGAGGTACTGAACCGGACGACTGCCCATTTCTGAAGAGAACTCCAACGGACCTGATCATCACGACGCTCGTGGCTCTGCCCGCTCGAGCGCGGAGCCCCACTTAGGGGAACCGGCCCATCCGGCTGCCCGCAACGAAGAACCGACGTCAGGTCGCAGCCAAGGCTTTTCGCAAAGTCAGAGAGCGCTTTCGGCTCTGATCACCGCGTTTGGGCAGGACGTTGCAAGTGCTGCCGCAAGTGCATCGTCTTCGGCCCGCACCTTCATGAGTACGATCAGGGCGAAATACCTTCGCAAAGCTCCAGGCGCTCGCGATCAACAGAAAACAGAACTTCCGCCTGACCACGGGCGCGGGGGGCTCTGGGCGACAGCGGCAGCATTTTTCCATGGGGTGAGCCGGCGTGCGGGGTCGATCCGGTTGCCCGCACTGCGCTCTATCCGAGGCGTGCTTGGCCTGACCGGATTTACCGGCTTGGTGGCGGTTTCAGCCATGTTCATATGGGCTTTGAAAGACGTGCCATGGCGGGAAATCGCTGCCGGCTCTTTGAAGCCGGTTGTCGTTCTGGAATCAGCAAATGGCGCGCCGCTCGTACGCCAGGGGCCCTATCAGGGCCCCTATGCCGGCTATGACCAATTTCCCCCTCACCTCCTCGAGGCCGTACTTTCCATCGAAGACCGACGCTTCATGGATCATGTGGGGATCGACCTTCAAGGCATTACCAGAGCGCTCCTCCGAAATATCCAGGCGGGATCGGTGGTGCAGGGCGGCAGTACGATCACACAACAACTCATCAAGCTGCAGTACCTCGATAGCGACCGCACATTAAAGCGAAAGATCCAGGAACTGGTCATCGCATTTTGGTTGGAATGGAAGCTCGGCAAGCAGGAAATTTTCACCCGATACCTCAACAGCGCCTATCTGGGTGCCGGCGCGACCGGGATGCCAGCGGCAGCCCGGATTTATTTCAACAAGGAGATCGGCGAACTGAACTTGCCTGAAGCGGCCATGTTGGCTGGGCTGTTGCGAGCTCCCAGCCAATGGAACCCGATCAGCAATGCAGATGGGGCTCGGCAACGTACGACAGTGGTGCTCGACGCCATGGTTGCAAACGGCAAGATCACGGCCTCGGAAGCGGAAGCGGCAAAGGGAAGCTTCGCGAAACTTCAACCAACGACGCCCACGCCTCGCTCGGGAAGCTGGTTTGCCGACTGGATCTCCCCGCAGGCGAGCGAAGTCGCCGGTTCCTCGCCTGGATCCACCACGGTCCGCACCACTTTGGTCCCTCGACTGCAAAAGATCGCCGAAAGGGTGGTGAGCGAGGCTCTTGATCGGCAGGGGAAAGCGTCGGGAGCGTCGCAGGCAGCGTTGGTGGCGATGACGCCAGAGGGAGCAGTTGTCGCGATGGTCGGTGGGCGTGACTATAAGGCGAGCCAGTTCAATCGAGCGGTCACCGCAATGCGCCAGCCCGGCTCCACCTTCAAGCTCTTCGTATTCTATGCGGCACTGAAGAGAGGGCTGACATTGTCAGATCGGGTTCTGGATGCACCGGTCGATATCAATGGCTGGTCGCCGGAAAACTCCGGCGGAGATTATCGCGGCTGGGTCACGCTCGCCGAGGCTTTCGCCCGATCGCTGAACGCCGCGACGGTGGCACTCGCCCAGGAAATAGGGTTGGACAATGTGATTGCCGCCGCGCGTGAACTCGGGATCGACGCGGCGCTTGCAAATACCCCATCTTTGGCGCTCGGTACCTCCGAGGTAAACCTCCTCGATCTCACCGCGGCCTATGCATCTGTCCATCTCGGCAAGGCGCCGGTCGAGCCCTGGGGCATCATCGATTTCCAGGCGGCAGGGCAACCGAATGTATTTCGTGTTGGCCCGCAATCGAGGCCCGCCACCGACCTTTCTCTCTATCAGTCAGACCTGCTTGGCCTGCTGCAGCTCGTTGTGGAGCGCGGTACTGGGCGTGGCGCCGATCCCGGCACTTTTGCAGCGGGAAAAACCGGCACCAGCCAGAACAACCGCGATGCCTGGTTCGTCGGCTTCACCGAGCCACTCGTAGCGGGCGTCTGGGTTGGCAACGATGACGATGCGCCGATGAACGGAGTTACGGGCGGCGCACTGCCCGCGCGAATCTGGCGGGATTTCATGAAAGAGGCGCTTGCCGAGCCGACGCCCAATGTTACGGCTTCGGGGGAAGAGATCACGGGCCAAAGTTCAGCCCAATCTTGTAACATCACCGCCTGTTCTCGCAGCTACCGTTCATTCCGCCCCTCGGACTGCACCTATCAGCCCTATTCCGGCGAGCGGCGGCTTTGCGAGAAATGATTTCTTCGTTCGATCTTGAGCTCGTTTGCAGTTGATCGTGAGAAATCGCCCGTCGGCTAATCGACAATTCTGCCTACTCCCGCGAGAACTCCAGCTCCGCCAAAAACTCGCCTCGATCAAAGAGACATTTTTTTCAGCCAGTTAAGCCGGTGGTCAGCTGATCACTGGCCGGATCAAGTTGTTCATTGGCTACCAGCATCCTTCGAACTCGGCGCACCAGCGGGATGAATTGGGTGGGTGGATGCGTGCCATTTGTAGCTCTTCACATGATCCAGAAACGCTCGCATGGCGGCGCTTGGAAGGCGGCGATTGGGATAATAGAGAAACCAGCTGGGCAATATCGGGCTCCAATCGGGAAGCACCTCAACCAATCGACCCGCATTGATAAAAGGCCGCGCATACTCCTCAAAGACATGCGCGATCCCCCTTCCCGCCAAAGCCGCTTGGAGCTCGTTGTGCGCCGAACTGAGTGTCAGCCGCCCCTCCGGGTTGATATCCAACTCATCACGTCCGTTGCGGAACTTCCATGAAACCAGTGTCCCACCTGGAAATCTGCGGCGTATGCAGTCGTGATGGACCAGATCATGGGGCGTCATCGGCCACCCATGCCGTGTTAGATAGTTCGGTGAAGCCACGATCGCATATCGGAGCGGCAGCCCCAGGGGAGCCGCGATCATGTCTTTTGCCAACTGCTTCCCGAAGCGGACACCGGCGTCGAAACCCTGCTCAACGATATCGATCACCGCAGCGTCACTAACGAGTTCAATTTTGACCGCCGGATAGGCTTCCATGAAGTCGAACGCGAGCGGACAGAGGAGATGATCAACGGCGGGAGCTGGCGCATTTATGCGCAAGGTCCCCGAGGGATTTTCTCTCAGCTCATCAATCTCCGCTATAGCGAGCTGGATATCGCTCAGAGCTGGACTAAGACGATCGAGGAGACGCTGACCCGCCTCCGTCGGCGACACGCTCCGCGTCGTTCGATTGAGGAGTCGGATACCGAGAGCCTCTTCCAGAGCGTTAATCGTTTGGCTCAACGCCGATGATGAGACGCCCCGCTCGAGCGCCGCGGCGCGAAAGCCGCCACAGCGGACGATCGAGGCGAACACATCGAAACTATCCAGACGAGGTGGATTCATTGCGAAGCTGACCTTATCAAGCTGAGCACGTTTGCATGGCTTATCAGAGCGAAGACGCCGTGTCATGCTCAATCCAGTCAATCGTCGAACTCTGATCGCCATGCTGTTTGGCCGCCTTCACGACCCCTCGGCTGGGCGTGGCGACTTGGCGGCTCATCATCACGAAGGGAATACCAATGAATGTGTTCACTCTGAAGAGACGCGCCGTCATGCTCTCCGCCGTCGTCGGCGCATCGAGCATGTTCGTGGCGGCCGGTGGCGGTATCGCGAATGCCCAGGCGACGCTGACATCCGGAAACGCGGGCCACTACCGCTTCCGTATCGGCGAGATCAGTGCAACCGTTCTGAGCGATGGCGTTATCGGCGGCCCGCCCAAGGTTTATGCGAGCGACGCGCCTGAGGCGGAGCTTCAGGAAGTACTGCGGCAGGCATTCCTGCCGACTGATCACATGAAGCTCAACCTGAATACCCTTCTGATCGAAACCGGCGGCCGGAGGATTCTCATCGAGGCCGGTGCGGGCGGCACGATGGGTCCGAACGGCGGCCGTATCTTCCACAATCTGGCGGCGATTGGGCTCGGCCCCGAAGACATCGATGCCGTGGTGATCTCACACACTCATCCCGACCATGTTGGAAACCTGCGAACCGCAGACGGAAGCAAGGCTTTTCCCCGCGCCACCGTTTTCCTGCCAAAGGCGGATTGGGACTTCTTCGTCCGCAACGATCCGGATCTTTCCTATATGCCCGTGCCGGAGGATTTTCGCGTGCGTTTCGGCGCAGCAATCAAGCGCAGCCTTGAACCCGTCACCAAGGATGTCGAGCTGTACCAAGCCGGCGCCGAGATCGTGCCGGGCCTCACGACGATCGTCGCATCCGGCCACACGCCCGGCATGGCGACCTTCCTCGTTCATTCCGGAAATGATCAGTTGTTGCTGACAGCGGACCTTGCCTACCATCCGGTCGTCAATGTCGACAATCCCTGGCGTCCCGGACCGGATCGCGACAAGGAGACCGCACTCGCCTCTCGCCACCGTATCTTCGACAGGGCGGCTGCCGATCGTATTCCGGTGCTTGGGTTCCATTATCCGTTTCCGGGCCTCGGGCGGATGCTCAAGACCGATGGCGGCTACGCTTGGGTTCCTGCCGGCTGGCAGTTCTGAAATCGACAACAGCGACACAGGAGACATCTCATGGACCAGTCGAGGATAAACCGACGCGGTTTTCTCGGAACGGTGGGGGCGGCCGCAACGGGGCTGGCTTTAGCCGTCCCCACCACCGTACAGGCCCAGGATAGGAATACAGCTTCGCCCACGTCGGGATCGAACCCGGACGTGCTGACCCGCACGTTGCCGCGTACCGGTGAAAGGCTGACGGCCCTTGGTCTAGGCACGTTTTTGACCTTCGACAGGAAGCCGGGTGACCGTCGTGATGATCTTCGGCAAGTCTTCGAGAGGTATATCGCTGCTGGAGGTCGCGTGGTGGACACATCGCCCCTTTACGGTTCAGCCGAGGTCAGCGTCGGACAGTTCATGGGAGAGTTTCCTGGACCAGATCAGCTCTTCCTTGCCAATAAGGTGTGGTCGACGGGAGAATATCTCGGCGATGAAAGCCACGCGCAGGAGAGCTTCCGGCAGTCGCGACTGCGCACCTGGCGAGAAACCATCGACCTCATGCAGTGCCACAGCATCACCAATGCCCAGGTGGTCATTCCGCTTTTGAAGGCGTGGAAAAAGGAAGGACAGATACGCAATGTCGGCGTGACCCATCACGAGTCGGCGGCGCACGAGCAGCTGACGGCAATCGTGGAGCGCGACGACGTCGACTTCGTTCAGACGAACTACTCGATCTTCAATCGTGACGCCGATCGGCGTTTGCTTCCTGCCGCTGCCGACAAAGGTGTCGGCGTACTCATCAATCTGCCACTCGAAAAGGCACGGCTTATGAAAGTGGTCGAGGGACATCCTCTTCCGGGGTTCGCAGAGGAGTTCGGCGCGACGAGTTGGGCGCAATTCTTCCTGAAGTGGGTCATGGCGCATCCTGCCGTGACGAGCGTCCTCTGCGGCACGTCCAATCCCGATCATATGAGCGATAACATTCAGGCGATGACAGGCCCGCTTCCGAACGAACGCACGCGCAGACGCATGGTCGCGCATATGGAAACGATCCCCGCTTTCGGATCCATCGGATCCATGCCATGGTATCCGGGCAAGGAAAAGATGTATTCCGGTCTCATCCGGGAAGCGCAGGCAAACGCGGCAAGGCGGCTGCAATTCAACCGCGGCCGCTCTCCGTAGCAACGTCTCAAAGACCGGGAGAAATACCTTGCCCTCGACCCGACGCTCTCTT
Source organism: Neorhizobium alkalisoli (assembly GCF_002968635.1). Classification (GTDB taxonomy): domain Bacteria; phylum Pseudomonadota; class Alphaproteobacteria; order Rhizobiales; family Rhizobiaceae; genus Neorhizobium; species Neorhizobium alkalisoli. Next base: position 527,619 of record NZ_PVBN01000003.1, read on the forward strand.
CTGACAGCTTTTCTGTCGCTGCCTCTCATTGATGCCGCCAACGTGAAGGCGTTCGCGCAAGCCGTACCGGAACTGCCCCTGACCCGGGCATGCGATGATGGTGACGGACTTACTCTCGAACGGGAAGCCGGTCCCTTCTTCAAGCCGAACTCGCCGCTCAATCGCGATCTCTATCCCGGTTCGCCTGGCGGTGAACGGATAACCGTTGCGGGGTATGTCTTCGATAATCGCTGCCGGCCGTTGCCTAGCAGCCTCGTGGAGATTTGGCACGCGGACAAAAATGGCGAATACGACCGGGAAGGCTTTCGCCTGCGCGGACACCAGTTTACCGACGCGCAGGGGCGCTGGTGGTTCAATACGATCGTGCCGGCGCTTTATCCTGGCCGAACCCGTCATTTCCACTTTAAAGTTCAACGCTCCGGCGGAAGTGTCCTGACCACCCAACTTTTCTTCCCCAACGAGCCGGAGAACGCCGATGATCGGATCTTCCACGAATCTCTGCTTCTTACCGTAAACGGAACCGATGACGGTCGGTTCGGACGCTTCGACTTCGTCATTTGAGTGCAGTGATTTTACGCTGGACCAGGAAATGTCTGGAGACAAAGCGTCGGCCGCTGCGCCGGATCGATACATGTCTGTCGATGAACTTTGGACCAGCATAGTCACAAAAGCGTCGTGACATTGCGGGTATCACATCGTAGCCATGAACCTGCGAGGGGGCGTCTCATGGATCGTGAAAACCCGGGAAGCCTGCATGAGCGTTGCCGCATCCTACCTCTATCGCGACGGACGGCGGGTTGAGGCGGTACCATTCGAGGCTGTATCAATTCCGGCGGCGGACAACGAATTCATCTGGATAGGACTGCACAAGCCCAGTCGGGAAGAACTCCTTCTGCTGCAAAGCCGTTTTGGTCTTCACGAACTCTCGGTCGCTGATGCCCTCAGTTCTCTGCAAATGCCGAAGCTCAGCGTTTATGACGACCAATTGTTCGTCATCGCAAAGACGGCACAGCTTGAGGCCGATCACATCACCTATGGCGAAACAGCAATTTTCGTCGGCAAGCGCTATATCATAACCGTCCGCAATGGATCGGAGCGGGGGCATGGAGAACTGCGCGGCAGGCTGGAAACATCGCCGCAGACGCTCTGCCATGGCACCGACTACATCCTGCATGCCCTTCTTGATTTCATCATCGACGGCTATCTTCCCATTGTGCGCACGATCGAGGATTCCGTTCTCGACATGGAAAGAAAGATGCTCGACGCTTTTCTTGATCGCAACCAGATCAAGCGCATTTTCAAGCTGCGACGTGAAGTCATCCTGTTTCAGCGGGTGCTGGACGCTATGCTCGACCTTTGCGGAAAACTCTACCATCTCGACCTCCCGTCGCTCGACAAGGAAGCCAAGCCCTATTTTCGCGACGCGCTTCAACACATGCACCGCGTCGAAACCATGGTTGCAAGCTTGCGCGACGTGATCACCTCGGTTTTCGAGGCGAGCAATCTGCTTGAGCAGCAAAGACAGGGCACAATCACCAGGCAGCTCGCGGCGTGGGCCGCCATTCTCGCGGTTCCGACAGCAATCGCCGGCATCTACGGCATGAATTTCGACAACATGCCGGAGTTGAAAACCAGCTACGGCTATTTTGTCGTCTTGGGGGTTATTGCCGTTTTGTGCATTGCACTTTTCATCCGCTTCAAACGGGCCCGCTGGATATGACGCGTGGCTTGACGCCGTGGACTGTCGAACTACTCAAGATCGCGTCGCATCTATGGCCGCAGGGTTCACTTCTCACCGTTCGCCAGCACCTCTTTTCGCCGGCGGCGAGGCAGCAGCGATTTAAATTTGCGCCACATCGGTGAGATGCCGTAGCCGACGATCGGAATTGCCATCAAACCGGCAACGATACCCACTATACCCGCTCCGGCTGCCTCGACGATCCATCTCAGTACGGACGCCAGGGCAGGAACGGCATGCGCGGTCGCCTCCCCGGCGTCGTGGATCACATGCGCAAGGCCGCTGGCGCCATAGCTTTCAAGACCATGAACGATGATGCCGCCACCGACCCAGATCATCGCGGCTGTTCCCACAATGCCGAGCGCCTTCAAAAAATAGGGCATGCCTGAGACAAGCCCTCTGCCGATCGCACGCAGCACGGCGCCCACCGGTGCCGCCATCTGCACGCGCGCCAGCATCAGACCCAGATCATCGGCCTTAACGATAAGCGCTACGCCGCCATAAACCAGGACTGTTATGCCCAATCCGACCGCAGCAAGGATGAGCGCCTGCGTGTAGATGCTGCCTGTCGGCAGGGCGCCGAGCGTAATCGCCATGATTTCAGCCGACAGGATGAAATCCGTCTTGATGGCGCCCGCAACTTTCTCATCTTCGAGCGATTGGGCGTCGAAACTAGACGTCTCGAGCGTCGATTCATGGGCGTGGGCTGCATGCGGCAGCACCAGCGCGTAGACTTTTTCCGCACCCTCGTAACAGAGAAAGAGACCGCCGATCATTAACAACGGCGTGATCGCCTGCGGCGCAACAATGCTCAGGATGAGCGCAGCGGGAAGAAGGACCAGCAACTTGTTCTTCAGCGAACCTAGCGCGATCTTGCCGATGATCGGCAATTCGCGTGCGGCCGAAAACCCGGTGACGTAGCGGGGCGTGACCGCCGCATCGTCGATGACGACACCTGCCGCTTTCGCGCCAGCCTTGGCAGCCTGGCCGGCAATATCGTCGAGTGAGGCCGCAGCCACCTTCGCCAATGCCGCGATATCATCAAGAAGGGCGATCAGGCCGACGCTCATTCGAGCCTCCCTCGGTAGGAGAGATTGCACAGCGGCAACGGGCAGCCCGTCCCTCAAAGCAGACGTGGCATCGTCCACCGGAAGATGCCACGCACAGGTCCTGGCGGCAATGGCCGTTATTCGGCCGGCATCGGACTCAACCCGCCCTCGTTTAGAGGAGGACGAGTCTGCTGTTCCCGTTTCGGCGAAACCTTCGAGAGGACACTCTGCCGGTTGACGGACTTGCGCTCTGCATGGATACGATGGATCAGGATTTCCGCACGCTCGATAGAGCCGAGGAGCGCGAGGATCGTTCCGCGTTCAGCAGCGCCCGCATTTGGGCCGAGTGCCAGGGTACGAGCACGCAATTCCTCGACATCTGGAAAGCTGACGTGGCCGGCAGGCATGTCGGGGCGAACAACGCCGTGATCGGGCATGATTTCCTGCAACGCAGCATCGAGCTTGTTCAGTGCGACGTCCACGATCGCACGGGCCGGATCGCTGAATTTCTCCCGCTTCACCCGTCGGGCCACCTGATGCATCGATTCTGTCAGGGCAGCGGTGAAGTCTGCCTCCTCGATCAGGCTGGCCACCAGATCGAGCTGCTCATAGGGCAGATCTTCCTTCATCAGCGATGCGGTATAGTCACGAATATCTCGGCTGAGGATATCGGTCGCAAGATAGTGCTCGCCCGGATCGGATGGGGCCGACTTGGCGGAGCGGGCGATATCCAGGAACATCGCGCCAGCCTGCAGATGGCGCGCGGTCTCCTGCTGGACGGCCGGGACAGCGCGTGCGAAATCGCCGGTGAGCTTACGGTCGAGGAATTTTGGTGTCGAATAGTCTTCCGCATCCTCGGCATCCGTTCGGCCAATACGCGACAGAACCCGGTCGAACACTCCGACAAAGGGAAACAGAAGCGCCGTGTTGAAGACGTTGAAGAAAGTGGAATAAAGACCGACAGCCACCGGAACCAAGGGAAACGTCTCCTTGCCCTCGATCACGACGGGAACGCCTGGATCGCCGCCGAACCATTGCATCGCCCATGCCAACACGTCGATCGAAACGAAGAACAACGGTACGGTGATGCAGACGCCGATAATGTTGAAGGACATATGCGCGTAGGCCGCACGTTTGGCGTTCTTCGAGAGGTTGAGGGAGGCAATCCACGACGTGATCGTGGTCCCGAGATCAGCACCCAGCGAGAAGGCAACCGCCGTCGTCCAATCGAGGACGCCAGCCGCGCCGAGACCCATGACGATCCCGATCGTCGCAGACGACGAGTGGATCATCGCGGTAACGCCGGCAGCGATCAGCACGCATTTGATCAGGTTGTAGTAAGAGTCCGCCGTCAGCGTCGACAGAACGGCCATGACCTCCGGTATGTTGCGCAGCGGCCGAAGGCCGCCGGTCATCAGATTGAGGCCGTAGAAGATCAGCGCAAAGCCCATACAGGCCAGCGCGATGTTGCGCACCTTCTCGCTCTTGGCAAAGCAATAGACCAGCGAAAATACACCGGCGAAGATCAGACCAAGGGGGCCAAGCGGCAGGGCGATCAACCCGTTTCCGAGCGTCGTGCCGATATTGGCGCCCATGATGACGCTGATGGCCGGCCGCAAGCCGACGACACCCGCATTGACGAGACCGACGACCATGACGGTCATGGCCGTGGAAGATTGGATGACGCCGGTGATGACCGTACCGGCAACTACCCCCTTGATCGGCGTACCTGCGGCCTTGGCGAGGAATGCCCGCATCTTGTTGACGGAGAGCGCCTGGATGCCATTCGACATAAACTCCAGGCCAAGCATGAAAATACCAAGGCCGCCGATAACCGGGACCAGGATGTCCTTAAAGATGTCGATGTTCATTACGCCTTACCCCCTTTGCGCCTTCGAGGCGCGATGCAACGAGGCCCTTCGCTACCGGTCTAGGGCGCCTGAGCGAGAGCTCGCCTACAAAAGCCCCAGCTTACTGGCTGGCGGCAGTGTCGTTCTTCAGCCAGTACTTCACGACCTGGCTGACCACTTGCGGCGTCACGGGCACGTAGCCGAGCGCTTCAGCGTCCTTGCTGCCGTTTTCGAATGCCAGGCGGAAGAAGTCCCGAACCCGCCCGACCCTGTTCGATCCGATTTTCGTGGAAACGATTGCGAAAGTTGCGCCGCTGATCGGATAGGCGCCCTCACCCGGTTGATCGGTCAACGACATGGCGAAATCCTTGGCCTCATCCCAGACGGTGGCGCTAGCGGCGGCCCGCACACCTTCCGGCCCCGGCTTCACGAACTTACCCGCCTTGTTGCCGATGGCTGCGAAAGGCAGATTTGCCCGTTCCACCTGGCCGAAATCGGCATAGGCGATCGCGCCCTTGGTCGCCTGTACGGCGCGTATCAGGTCCCGCGTACCCTCGACCCCTCGGCCCACCGGCCAGGCGATCAGAGTGTCAAACCCATGGGTCGCCTTCCATTCCGGGCTGGTAGACGACAGATATTCCGTGAACATAAAGGTGGTGCCCGAGCCATCCTTGCGGGTGATGGGGCTGATCGCGAGGTCAGGGAACGCGATATCCGGGTTGACGGTCTTGATCGCAGGGTCAGCCCAGGATTTGATCTTTCCCAGATAAATGTCGGCAAGGATCGGTCCCGTGAGATTGATCCCGCCCTTTTCGATCCCATCGAGGTTGACGGCGATAGCCACGCTGCCGAGCACGATCGGAAACTGCTGGCGACCACGCTTGGCCAGTTCCTCATGTGAAACGGGCACGTCTGATGCAGCGAAGTCGAGTTCGGGCTGGTCAAGGCGCATCAAGCCGGCCAGGGAACCTACCGGCTCGTAATCTACGGTCCAGTCCGGCGAACTGAAATCGCCGTCGTCCATACGGGCCTGCTCGTAGTTCTCGGCCCATTTGGCGATGATTGGCGCAGCGAAGGTCGACCCAGCCCCGCGTATCGGGTCTGCCATTGTCGCCGATGCCGAAAGCAGCAGACTGGCAAGGATGACGCCGCCACGACGAGCGGTGGCCGCGTTCGGTCCCTGCATCTGTCGAAAGAAACGTTCCATCGGGTACCCCTTGTGGCCGTTATTTGCGTCCGATCAGATGCTCCGGACCGGCGGCAAAATTATCCCGCGACAGGTCTCCTCCGATCGGGACCGGGCATGATCCGAAAAGAAATCCTGACAATTTAAGTATTTTCCTTTGTTAACATCTTGATGACGGTGCGCTGCCCACAGGATCGATGCTTTTACCGCCGGAGAATATTTTCCCAGGAGACCGGTGTCATCTACGCTACACGAACCGAGCATAAGACCGTGCTGTTCGGGGAGTGAAGTATGCACGGTCGCACCAATCTCACCGCCATGAGGCTGATGGATGCTTGCGAGCATCTGCTCTGCGAATCCGCGGCGCTGGAGGACCTGACGGCGCGACGCATTGCCGTCGAGGCTCATGCTACGCCCTCAGCGATCGCCTATCATTTTGGATGCCAGGAGGCGCTGGTGGCGGCGGTGGCCGAACGGGTCTATCGCAGGCTGAACGCCGAACGCCTAAGTCTGCTGCGCAGGGCCGTCGACCGGCGGGCGCCTGAACCGCCCGATCTCGAAGAGGTGATCGCCGCGCTTGTGGGGCCATCAATCCGCTGGAGTCTCGATCCGACCTCCAGCTACCCGGTCCTTTCGCATTTCACCGCAATGGCGAAGGTCCACCGCGAAGAGGCGTCGTACTATCGTAGGATCATCGACGATATCGAACACCATCGGGCCTTCATAGCTCCTTTGAAGCGAGTTGCTCCATGGCTCGACGAAGTGGATATCGGCTGGCGGCTCAACTGCGCGCTCGGCATCCGTTCGCAGGTCACCCGAAGTCGCTCTCGTACCGAAGTGCTCACCAACAACCGCATGGACCTCAATGATCCCGAACTCATCATTGCCCGAATGGTCGAAGTGATTGCCCCGATGTTCCGGCGGATGGCCTGAGCCACTTCCGCTCACTGGCCGATCCCCTCGCGCAATTCAAACAGCATTCGAAATCCGTCACTCCTGCGAAACAAAGGCCTTCTATCGATCCTCCAGACGAACCGTCATCCATGGAGGCATCCGGTGCGACGCGAAACGACTTTCATCCATCTTACCGACCTGCATATCGGCAGCGCCGACGATGACCATCTGCACAGCGACACAACTGAAACGCTGAACCAAATCCTTGATCTCGTCGTCACCGTGACGCCGAAACCGCAATTCGTGATCGCCAGCGGCGACCTGACCAATCGCGGCGATGCGGAAAGCTTTCGCCGCCTGAAGGCGATCATGGATGCAAAACTCGATATTCCGGTCGTCTACGCGCTCGGCAACCACGACACCCGCCCGGGCTTCTACGAGGGTATGGACATCGAGACCCATGATCCGGATGCGCCTTACGACCACGACACCGTCATCGACGGCATCCACATCGTCACAATCGATTCCTCGACCCCCGGCCTGATTGGCGGCACGATCGATCCGAAACAGTTCGACTGGCTCGCATCCACGCTCGAGATCCATCCGGACCTGCCGAAGCTGATCGTTGTCCATCATCCACCGGCCCTGGGCGAAGAACCCGATGCGGCGCACTGGCGGACGATCCACTTCCCGCAGTCGGAACGCTTCCGTGAACTGCTGAGGGGTCGCAATATCATCGGCATCCTGAGCGGCCATATCCATCACGACCGTGTCTCGGTCTGGCATGGCATTCCGGTTGTCGTGGGCACCGGCCAGCATGCCGCGACCGATATTCTGCGCACCGACATTCTCCGCATGGTGCGCGGCGCCTCCTTCGGCATCGGCACCATCCGCCCGTCCGGCCTTACTATGGCATTCGTGCCACTGCCGTCCGACCGTGCCGAGCTCAACACCTATCCGCTTGAACTTCTGATGGCACGGGCAATGCCCGTCGCCGCTGAATAACTTGCCCAGGAGACCGCGAATGCTGCGCAGAACCACGCTCAAACTCATGGCGACGCTCACCGCCGCCTCTATGCTGCCCTTCGGCGCGCTTGCCGAAATGCCTGCGACCGTCGAAAAGCCGGTGACGATCAGTTTCTATAATTACAATCTCGCCTCCGCGAGCGCCGGTGCCGACGCGACCAGGGAACTGCTGGCGGCTTTCGAGAAGAAGTTCCCGAACGTCAAGGTCGAGACGGTCGCCGTTCCGTCGAACGAGATCATCAACCGCGTCCAGGCCGATATCGTCGCCGGCAAGCAGCCCGACGTCGCCCAGCTGACCTTCCGTGACCTGATCTTCATCGCCAACGACCTCGGCGGCAACCCGCTCGAAGACATGGTGAAACCGGACGAATTGAAGGCGCACCTTAGGGGTATGTTCGCCAAGGGCCTCGAACTCGGCAAGGTGGACGGCAAGACCTATGGACTTGCCTACACCTTCTCGACGCCGATCCTCTATTACAATGCGGACCTCTTCAAGCAGGCCGGCCTCGACCCCGAGAACCCGCCAAAGACCTGGGCCGACATCGACATTGCCGGCAAGGCGATCAAGGAAAAGACCGGCAGGAACGGATTCTTCCCCGGCGCCTACGGCCCAAGCGACGGCACCTTCGTCTATCAGGCGATCGTCATGTCGAACGGCGGCAGGGTGCGCGAAGGCAACAAGCTGACCTTCGCCGACCAGAATGCAGCCGAAGCGGTCAAGGCCATGCGCGACATGGTTGGCAGCGGCGCCCATGCCAAGATCGATCCGGCCAGCGCGACGGATACCTTTGCGGCCGGCAATCTCGGCATGTTCCTTTACACGACCGCGACGCTGAGCAGCTTCAAGAAGGCGGCGGCCGGCAAGTTCGATCTTCGCCTCGCCCCGATGCCGTCCTTCGGCGAAAAGCCGACGGCGCCGACCAATTCCGGCAGCGCACTTTTCGTCTTCAGCAAAGACCCGGCCAAGCAGCGCGCTTCCTACGAACTCCTGAAGTTCCTGACCAGCAAGGAAGCCTACACGGTCATCACCACCAAGATCGGCTACCTGCCGCTGCGGCTCGATATCGTCGACGACCCGAACTACCTCGGCGCCTGGGTCAAGGATAATCCGATGTTCCGCGCCAATCTTGAGCAGCTGAACCGCCTGACGCCGAATGTCGCCTTCCCGGGGCCGAACTACCGCCAGGTCGAAAAGATGATGATGGACTCGGTCCGCGAAGCCGTCTTCGGCAGCGGCGATCCGGTGGCCACGCTGAAGGCCGCCCAGGTCCAGGGCCAGGATCTCATGCCCTAACGAAATCCCGAGGAGATGCCGGGCGGGTCTCGCTTTCCCGCCCCGCGTCGGTTTCTTCGATCCAGGTGGCTTCATGACAGATATTCAGGCCGATCTTGCCAGGCCGCTCACCCTTGCCCGCGCCACCCCGGCAGCACGAGAGCGCGGCACGTTCACCGTCCTGCCATGGCTCTATCTCACGCCGGCACTCGTCCTGCTGATGGTCTGGACCTATATTCCCCTGGTCGAAGCATTCCAGCTCTCCTTCTACCAGTGGAACATGCTGCCGACCGCGCCGCAACGCTTCGTCGGACTCCGCAATTACCAGCGCCTCATGGCGCTTCCGGAGATGCGCAACGCTCTCTGGAATACCCTCTACTATATTCTCGGCCTGTTCCCGATGTCAGTGATCATCCCGCTCTTCGTGGCGATCTGGACGCAGGATCTTACCGGCCGTGCCAGAATGATTTATCGCGCGCTGATCTTCGTTCCGATGATCGTGGCACCCGTGGTTGCTGCAATCCTCTGGCGCTGGCTACTCAACGAAGATCAGGGCCTGATCACGCTCGGTCTCGAGGGGCTAGGGCTCGGCCGCATCGGCTTCCTGACCGATCCGAAATATGCGCTGGCGACGCTCACCTGGATCACCGGTTGGAAATTGATCGGCTTTTCGACGCTACTCTTCTCCGCGGCGAATGCTGGCATCAATCCTTCCTATATCGAGGCCGCCCGCATCGACGGCGCCAGCCGCTGGGGCATTATTCGCGATATCCGCCTGCCGCTGCTCTCGCCGACCATCCTGTTGTTGTCGATGATGACGATCCTGTTCGGGGCGCAATGGAGCTTCGCCTATATCAACGTGCTGACCAATGGCGGCCCACTGAAATCGACCACCAACATCTTCTACCTGCTCTGGGAATACGGTTTCCAGACCATGTCGGCCGGCTGGAGTTCGGCCGCCGGCATGATTGCGTTTGCCGGTTTCGCGGTGATTGCGGCGGGCTGCATGTGGCTCATGAAGAGGTATGCGGTCTATGACAATTAAAGCCTCCGAAACCAGCCGGGCTGCGGGCCTGGTGACGCCGAAAAGCGGCAGGCTTCGCCGCCTTGCCATTCACGCCATGATGATCCTGCTCTCCATCCTGTCAATCTTTCCGATTTACTGGATGATCGTCACGTCGCTGCGGCCGGAAAACGAAACCTTCTCGACCGCGCTTTGGCCTGCGAACCCCACGTTCGAAAACTATGCATTTGTGTTGACCCGCATTCCGATGCTGGAAATGCTCGTCAATACGACGGTTGTGGCTGCAGCAACGGCGGCGCTCCAGGTCGCGACCGGACTTTTCGCGGCTTACTCACTGGTTCGCTGGCGTATCCGGCTCGCGGGCCTCGTCCACGGTCTCATCGCGCTCTCCTGGCTCGTGCCGTTCCAGGTGACTATGATCCCGAATTATGTGCTCGCCTCAAGGCTCGGCCTTCTCGATACGCTGACAGGCCTCGTCGTGCCGAACGCCGTGGCCGCCTTCGCGATCCTGCTGCTGTACCATGCGATGCGCTCCTTTCCCACCGAGATCCTTGAGGCGGCCCGCATCGACGGAGCGAAAAGCTGGCGCATCCTCTGGCAGATCGTCACGCCGAACATGGGCGCTCCGATCGCCTCACTTGCGATCATCGCCTTCATCTCCGCTTGGAACGAATATTTCTGGCCACTGCTGCTGTCGCGAAAGCCGGAAAATTCCGTCGTGCAGATCGGTCTGCAAATGTTCATGACCCAGGAAGGCAATCTCTGGGGTCCGCTGATGGCCGCCGCCGCCCTTGCGAGCCTGCCGATCCTCGTCATCTACCTGATCCTGCAGCGCCACGTCATCGAATCCTTCATGAAATCCGGAATTCGTTGATATGCTTGTCCATGAACGCCTGATTGCGCTGGAGGGCGCCCACAACGTCCGCGACCTCGGCGGTTACAGAACCGCAGACGGCGGCCTGACCCGCTGGCGCTCGATCCTGCGCGGCGACGCATTGCACCGCCTGAGCGACGCTGATATCGACACCTTGTTGGATAAGGGGCTGACCACAGTCATCGACCTGCGCAATGCCCACGAAATCGCCGTCGAAGCCAACCCATTCGTGGGGCGTGCCGAAGTGCGCTACCACAACACGCCGCTGTTTTCCGCATTGGCGCCGGTCGAGATGATGGCAAATGCCGAGGTCAGCTTCGACATGGGGGATCGTTATTGCCAGGCGATCGACGATTGTCAGCCGGCGATTGCCGAAGTCCTGAAGACCATCGCCGACGCGCCTGAAGGGCTTGTGCTTTTCCATTGCAGCGCCGGCAAGGACCGCACCGGCGTAATCTCGGCGCTACTGCTCGCCAATGCCGGCGTCGATGAGACAACCATTATCGAGGATTACGCCCTGACGGCGACGATTTCCGGCCCGCTGATCGCGAGGCTACGGGAACGGGCACTGGGCCGCGGCACGTCGCCGGGCCTGGTCGAAATTGTTCTCGCTTCCGAGCCGCGCAGCATGCGCCAGGCGCTCGACCATATCCGGGACACCTACGGCAGCGTAGGGGACTATCTAATCAGACTTGGCTTAGATGAAGCGAGGATAAAGCGGCTCAGAACCTGCCTGCGCTGAGACAAACATCGGATGTCAGTTTGTCAGCTTCATCCTCGTCCACAGACTCTTCGGTTTCGTTTGAAGATGCGATCAACGTGCTTTTAGCCGGGCTGAGCAAAGCGATGGAGCCGTGCAAGCGCCAGCTGTCGTTTGGCAGCAAACCCGATCCATTCGCGGGCGACGTCACGAAGGCTGTAGCCGACGCCGGATTGTTCCGGCTACGGGCCGTCCTTATCGGATCGGTGGCATTTCAGCACCTATCTAGGGATGCTCGGCGTCCGGCTGCCCTCGGCGTCATGCAGACAGGTGACGCGGCTTTCGCGATCTCTGCGAGCATCCAAGACAACTTGCCGCCGACCCTGGAAATCCTCCAGTCGGTCGATCCCGAATTCCGAGCGGTTCCGCACCAGGCGGACAAAGCCAAGGTGGTCGCCTTCCAGAACGCCAAGAGCTATCGGGTGGAGTTCCTGACGGGCAACCGAGGATCGGACGAATATAGGGGCAAGCCATCGCCCATGCCCGCCCTCGGCGGTGCGTCGGCGGAAAACCTCCGGTTCCTCGATTACCTGATCTACGAGCCCATCCGCACGGTACTTCTCTTCCGCGAAGGCGTGAACCGTGCCGGAGTAGAGATGCGGCCGCCCAATCGATGGAGCATCACATGGTCGCTCTACCGCGCCAACTGGCGATTCATCCACCAAGACGAGCTGACGGACGAAGAGCGGGCTTCGGGCCCTCTTCAAGTCGCTGTCACCGCAAGCCTCCTAAGCGCGCCGCATTACATTTGACACAGCGTTCGGGCATTGAGCAGCCCCCACCCATAGACGGCGTCCTTGCCAGGTATTCCCATGTCGTTGGCCGACCGCATCAGCTCGGTCTCGACCTCGCGTAGGCCCATACCGGGGTTGGCACCCAAAAGTACGGAAACTGCCGCAGTCACGAAAGGTGCGGCAAACGATGTTCCGTTCTTCTTCCGCGCACCGGAAACCGAGGCGGCGGTCCATACTCCCACGCCGGGGGCAGCGATGTCGATATGATCGCCTTGCACTGCGCGCCTGTACGGCTTCCTGAATCTGTCCACCGCCGTCACGGCAATTACGTCCGGATATGCTGCGGGATAAACGGGCTTGGCATTCGGGCCGTCGTTGCCGGCCGCGGCGATGAGGATTGCGCCTTTGCCGATCGAGGCGCGTACTGCCTGTTCGAGCAGCAAGTTGGCTGGACCGGTCAGGCTGAGATTGACCACCTTGATGTCCCGCGCAGCCAAAAGGTCGAGAGCCCGCACCAGATCATACACATTGGCGACGTCGGCCCTGCCCTTGTAAGGCCGGAAGGCATCGACGGCGACCAGTTGTGCGGCCGGAAGCAGGCCCGGAGCCCGACTGCCGGCTGCCCCCACCAGAAGTGCTGCGACCGCGGTACCGTGCTGTTCCCCCGACTGCGGTATCGTTTCATCGCCAAGGCGCAGAACTTCGATGCGGGCATCGGTAAGCGACGCGTGGTTTGCATTGATCGCCGTATCGATCAGACCGATTGGAGGTGGCGTCGTACACGCGCCGGTTTGGATCGGCCAGCCGACAATATGCCGGACAAGGGCGCATCCCCGCTCGCCGCACGCAGAGGTACCCTGCTGTTCTGGCCGATAGAAATGATTGAAGTCCACCGATGCGGATGGAGCTTCGGCCAAAACCGTCTGCCGCGCCTCGTCAAGCCTTACGCCTTGCGGGATCGTCAGCCGCACCAGCTCGCCGCCGGTCAAGGCAACCGGCGTTCGTCCATCAACGCCGAAGCCATTCTGGATGAGATTGGAGATCGACTGCTCGCTAAGCCCGATGGCAACGATCTCGTTTGGCGAGCGATCGGGAACTGAAACCGACCGCCGGGCGGGAGCGCGGTCGACCTGGCGGAATAGCCGGGGAAACAGTGACCGCAAGTCTCCACCCTGCCGATTGTCGTCATCGTCATCGCCGCCCGCGACGCCGCTGAAGCTTCCACCGCCATCATCATCATCCCCTCCGTCGTCATCATCATCGTCGGCAAGGGCAGATACTGTTTCGGGCCATGGCCCGGCCAACTGCAGCACGGGCATCGCGACAATGGCGCCAAACGCAAGAATTGCCGTCAGGGAAAGGCGAGCGAGATATTGTGCGATCGTGCGCGGCATTTCTATCTCCGATTGAAAAATCGACTGTTCCTGAAAAGGAACTGCGAGAATGTTACCCTGAGTAGACGTTTTGCTCGACAGAATATTCCATGTCGTGGCAGACAGGCGGTATGACGAACGAAGCCTCCACTGTGCCCCAAAGGTTGGTGGCCTTCCTGCCCAACCTCCGACGATTTGCGATCTCGCTCTGCCATTCGCGAGAACTCGCCGACGATCTGGTGCAAGCTGCCTGCGAGCGGGCTATTCTCGCCGCCGACAGCTTCGTGCCCGACACGAGGTTCGATGCGTGGATGTTCCGTATTCTTCGCAATCTTTGGATCGACCATTTGCGCCGCGTCCGAACTGCCGGCCCGCAGGAGGACCTGGACGCGGCACGCGATGTTGCCATCCCCTCGGGGGAGACCGCCTCGCATGCCCGCATGGAGCTTCTTGAAGTGTCGGTGGCGCTACAAAGCCTTCCCCACGAGCAGCGTGAAGTGCTGGTGCTGGTTTGCGTTGAAGAGCTGAGCTACCGCGATACCGCGGAGGTACTGTCCATCCCGATCGGCACTGTCATGAGCAGGCTTGCGCGTGCGCGCAAGAATCTTTCCGAGCTGACAGGAATAAGCATGGGGCAGAAACGTTCGTCGGATACGAAAGGCGGCGTTGCATGAGCAGGGAATATTTTGACGACGAGACGCTGATGGCCTTCGCCGACGGCGAACTCGACGCGGCAACGAGTAGCCGCATCGAGAAGGCATTGGAGGAAGACGAGACGCTGGCGGAACGGGTGGCCGGCTTTTCCAATAGCCGTATGGCTGTTGCATCGGCAATGAAGCCGCTGATCGGAGAACCTGTGCCGGCGGCGTTGATGGCCTCTGTTCGCCGCATGGCGGAAGAGGCGGAGCGAGGCGCCAAGGTCACCCACAAGTCCGGGCACCCGCATGACAACGTCGTTCCGTTACGCTCTCGCCAACTTCGTCCCACGCGGGCTCCGCATCCTCCTTGGCTGATGCCGGCTGCAGCTTCTATTCTCGCCGCTGTCGCCGGTATTGGCGGTTTTCTGCTCGGGCGCGGCCTCACCCCTGACCCGGCATTCGATGCGACGATTGCCGCCGCCCTTGACCGACAACCCTCGGGCCGTGACGTTCCGCTCGGGTCCTCGGCCGAGACGCTTCATATCGTTTCCAGCTTTCAGGATGGCAAAGGCGGATTATGCCGCGAGTACGAACTGAGACGGCGGCAGGAAAATACGGTAACCGTTGCCTGCCGACAGGGGGAGACCTGGGTGCCGCGGCTCGCCTTGACGGTTCCGCGCACTGAGGATTACGTTCCCGCTTCCGCACAGGAAACCATTGATGCTTACCTTGCCTCGATACAGGCCGGCGCGCCCCTTTCCGCCGAGCAGGAACAAAGGTTACTTCCAAAACGGGATGACTGATTTTTTCAAGGTGCGGGAATAAGCGTGGACCGGCACCGTTCTTCCTGCAACGTTTTGCGAGGAGAATAATCATGGCGCTTTCCTTCCTGAGCAAGTCGCAACCGCGAATGACCTTTCTCTGCCGCAAGGAGGATGAGGCAGTAATCCCGGCTCCGGTGCGCGCCAAGACAGCGCTGCCTGATTGGTTCCGCAAGCTGCCGCCAGTGACCGAAACCCGCGTATCGCCTGGCGATAATGGCCTGACAGTCAAGCGCTGCATGCCGTTTCTCGATGCCATGGCGACTGGCTGGGTGATCGGTCTTGCCGCCACGGTCCGTATGGAAATCCTGGACAACGGAAAGACCGTCAACTGCGGCTGGGACTTCGACCGCACCATGGTCAGCAATCACGCCAACCACCAGGTCGCCGGAAATCCGCGCGATCCCATGCCACCGTGCAAGTTCCACAACTACTGGACCATCGTTACGCCGCCGGGTTGGAGCTGCCTGTTCGTGCCGCCGCTGAACCGCCGAAACGGCGTTTTCGAGGTCGTCGCCGGCGTCGTGGATACGGATACCTATCGATCCGAGATCCACTTCCCGTTTTTTGCAACCGGCGAAGACGGACTGCATGTGCTGGAACGCGGCACACCAATCGTCCAAGTCATTCCCTTCCGTCGCGACACGACGGACCTGGCCGCAGATATCCGGTCCGAAAGCGGAGACGAAGCGGTCGTCCGCAAGACGATCCTGCGACAGACTACCGCTTCGGACGGATGGTATCGGAAATTTGCCCGCGCCCAGCGCTGAAGCACGTCTGACCCTATCAGCATCTCTTTGCTCCGGACACGCTCCGGACGAAGGCGCGCGCCTTAGCGATTTATATAAGCCATTGAATTTATTTTATTATGACGGGAATAACAGACGTTCGCAGACGTTTCTCCTAGGCAGTCACCAAGACTGCGGCAAACTAGGAGAAACACGATGAAAAAAGTCATTGCCGTACTCAGCACGTTCCTCGCGACAGCCGTTTCGGCGCCTGCCCCGGCCATTGCGGACGATCCCGTGAGCCGCTTCCTCGACAGGTCGATGGGGAGCAGCAAGGTTAGCTACAGTCAATCGCGTCGCGACCGTGACGACGATCGCGGATCACGGTCCAACTCGAACTCCAACAGCTCGTCGAACTCTTCGAACAACTCCAGCTCGAACAGCAACTCGAACTCCTCGAACAATTCGAGTTCGAACAGTTCATCCAATTCGTCGAGCAATTCCAGCTCCAACTCGTCGTCGAATTCGTCCAGCAACTCAAGTTCGAATTCGTCCTCCAACTCCTCGGACGACGATGATTGAGTTATCGGGCAAAACCATGCTTCGCCGTCGATATGGCGGCGAAGCATCGCCCGATATTCCGGCCCTGGACGGAGGTCGTTTTTACTGCCTTGGCGAAAGATCTTTAAAGTGGCTGCGCTACAAGGCTGAACGGATCTAAGGTAAAGCGGCAAGATTCCGTTTTCTGGCACTGCTCAACGCTGGAAAATACTCGCTGGCGGCCCTTTCGGTCGGACATGACGCGGTCGCGGAATCCTAGAGCGTGTTACGCCTGCGTTATACCGCCAGCAAGATCGAATTAACTGGCGCGATAGGTAATGTTTATGCCGATGAAAATTGAAATGACCACGAGAGAAGCGAAGTTCCTGTTCTTGCCGCTTTCAGCTTTCGCTGTAACAGCAGTTTCTTGGCTTGTGGGAGTTTACAGCCTGTATTGGTTTATCAGTCTCGTCGTGCTTTGGGTCGGCTTCCGTTTTTTTATCCGCAACTGCGTTGCCATCACCGATCGAAATGAAAATGGGGAAGGACCTGGCCCAGGATGACTGCAAAGTACCAATTTCGCGCGACTTTTTTTGCTGCGCTGTTGTCGGTAGCCCCAGCTATCAGTGCAGCTCTCGCCGGCGCTCAGGCGCGTGATTGGATAATGAATGGGGCAGAGCTGATCGAGGCGCTGGAAGGCAGATCAGGCGATGGAGTTCCAAAAGGTGAGCGCGACCGCATCCTGTCGGGCGCTCGCGCCAACGCCTACGTCGCCGGGGCAGCAGACGCGACGAGCGGTACGCGATGGTGCGGGGCCGGGGCAGTCCTGCCCCACGAGCTTGCGGATCGCGTCTATACCTATCTTCGCACCCTTGCGCCAGAACGTCTGAAAGGGAGCGCATCATCGCTGGTGGTCGAAGGATTGTCCGAGGCCTTTCCGTGTCGCGCCGATTGATATCCATGCATAGAGCGAGGGCCCTAGATGGAGATTATGACTCGCGCAGCCCTTTTTCAGCCCCTGGAATTCACCCGGAACTCGTAGAGCAACTCCGCCAGTTCGTGGGCAAATGAGCGCCCGAGCCGATCGCAGACTGCCTAGCAGCGCCATCGCGGTAGCAGCCCTTCACTTTGAGGGAAGCACTTCCCGCGGGACGCGAGTGCCACACCATGGCTGACCGCAGTGGTGAAAGCTCTCCAGGCCCCTATCCCATGCATGCGTGCAAGGGCCCCCGAAGCAAACGAGCCCGAAGACTGCGGGTGAAACTGCGCCCGTTCACCTGGCCTGGATAAGTTTTGAGCATAGCCGCACTCCATCGATGTAGGTTCTACTACGAGACGCTGGTGGCTCGACTTCAAGCCTTGTCAGTGGCAGCCATGATGTTTTTTGGCGCCTAACATCCGGGTGTGCCCCCTCTTGTCGCAGCTTACGTCACCACGGGTTCACGCACATCGTCCAGAAGGAAATGCACGACGACGTTCTTTTTGATGGGCTGCTTTACCGGGTCGTCAGCCCCACCTTGTGTTCCGCCGTCTGCCGGGTGCCACTGGTGATAGAGCGGATTGTTGACAATCATGGTGATGGCCTTGCCGGCAAACCTGCCTCCAAGCCGGAACCGTGCGTCTGCAAGCGGCCATATACGCTCATAGTCCTGTTGCAATAACCGAACTTTCAGCGCTTGTCGTCGGGTTGCCGTATTGGTTGAGCCGTCTGCCCCCGGCGTATGGGGAATTTCCAGCGTCACTTCCTCTGCACCATCCAGAATGAAGTTGAACTCGTCGGGCCACATCCGCTTCATGAAACGCTCCTCCAAGCTGGTCCATCAGACACACCCACTGTAGCTCGTTCGAGGCTGGACGCAACGCAAATGCTGTCGCCGACCGAAAGCTATCCCAGCAACACGATCTTTCCGCAAAGCGACCCTTCAGCGGGATCTGCAGGCGGTGACCCGCGCCAGGTGGATATGTGCCACTTCCCATTTAATTTCGAGAATTCCGATTAAACGATATCAGGTCGGAGAGCGGGAAAGGTCGGGGTCAAGCCGCAAGGGCAAGTTTGGCCCGTTTGAGCCGACCATCAATAACCGCTGCTCTAACCTGAAGGACCCGGTGAGCGCCGAACGGCGTCCAGCGCATCTGACCCTTCTTGCTCATGCGGGCATTTACGAGGCTGTCAGTAAGCACTTGCGACGGTCCGATAGCTGGCTGACGCAACAATGAACGGCAGCACTCTCGAAGCCTGGTTTTGAAGCGAGAAAGGGCCTTATGTGATACGGCGGATGATGTCGATGACTACCCTAGTTTCCGTTCTGGAGGCTGTCGCGAGCAGGTGGTTTTCCGCCAACTCAACGATTGCGGACGCCACCTCTTGTTCACCCCAGCCGGCTGCCACTGCGCGATCGACAATGCTTTGAAACACTTCCCGAAGGCTTTCCTGACAGTGGGGGTAACGGTCGGGATGATCAGCGGAGACAACGGGTCGAGAAATGGTGCTCATCGGCCCAGGATGGCGTGGAACGAGCGATTCGGGAATCCGCTCCCTGTTACGTCTTTCGAGGTAGGAATGCCGTGACTCGGGACTCGCAGCGACACATCCCGCGACCTCCACTTTTCGAGAAGTAGCATAGGAAATTAATTCTGGGAGAGACGCACCGCTGCCAGGAATGTTTCGCGGGCAACGTCGGGGGAAACTCGTCCATCCATGGCGGCCGTAAGGGCGCTTTCAGCCGCAGAACGTTGATCTTTGGTGAGATTTCTTTGATGAACTCGCAAAAACGATTGTGCCTGATGCGGTGTAAAAATTAGATGATCGCCGACAACCGCCGGCTCGTCCCAAACATGACCTGCCATCACGCGCCTTTCCGTTAAGAACTAAAAAAGCTAATGTGAAAACGCGAAGTTGCAAGTACCTCATTCGGCTGTGGCATAGCTGAAGCGGGGCACCCCATCATTCGTCTTGGAACAGTGCTAGCCGCCATTGACTTCCATGCCGAGTTTTCGAGCAGCATCGACAAACGCCGCCCGTCCTTCACTTGCTGGCCTAGCACGCCGAAGGACGTCAACAAAGTGCATTTCTCGCAGTGATCGCGGTCGGGCTATCTGTGTCAGACCATGGTTCAAGTACCATCAAAGCGTCTGCCGTTGTCGCGACGGTTATTGAGGTGCCGTCCAGTTCAGGAAATGGCTGCGGAACATTGTGAGCGTTTGGGTTGCCACTCTTGATGACGTTGGTGAGAGAGTTGACCGTTATGCCGCGCATTGCAAAATCCGGATCAGTCCAGGGAAGCTGGTCGAGCCCGCGCGAAGCGTTGAAATGCAAGTTGTCGCGCGCATGCCAGGCACGGTGGAAGCCTTGATCCTTGCCGACAGCCAATGGTCCCAATAATAGCGGTGGCACGAACTGCCCTCGCGAGCTGACGTCCCGAATGAATTCGCCACGCCAGCGCTCCTGACATTAATCAGCTATCTCGCATCCCAGTTTCGCAAGCGTCGCATCGACCCACCCGCGGTCGTTCTTTCCGGCGTGGATGTCTTCCATCTGCTTGGTTTCCGACTGATGCTTCTTGCTGGCTGCGGCGAATACACTCTCGGCGTCGCCGATCGCCACTGAAACCAACCCGTCCGCGTCGCCGCAGATCAGATCACCAGGGTTGATGACCATGCCGTTGATGGCGATAGGTACGTTCACTTCGCCCGGACCGTCTTTATACGGTCCTCGATGCGTTACACCACATGCGAAAACTGGGAACGAACCGGCATTGATTTCGGCGCTATCACGTATCGCACCGTAGATAACAATTCCGCCCAGTCCGCGTTGTTTGGCGTGGGCGACCATCAACTCGCCAATCAGAGAATTTGTCAGGTCACCGCCAGCATCGACAACGACGATATCGCCAGGTTCGGCGATGTCGAGCGCCTTGTGGACCATCAGGTTGTCACCGGGGCGCGTTTTAACAGTGATCGCTGCGCCGGTCATAGTGCCACCCGTGTAATAGGGCCGTAAGGCGGTCCCCCCTGCGACGGTGCGGGCCATGACATCGCTGACGTTGGCAACCGGAAGTTTTCTAAAGGCCTCGGCCCACCGATCCTCGACTTTTCTCTCCCGCTTCAAAACCCGAAATCCGACCACGTGTTTTCTTCCTTTCGTTCGGCTGTTTTAGTTCTGGACAAGGTCCTGGTTGGCGAGCGCGCGCTGTTCGTAACCCTTCCCGCCCAAGACACCGAGGATGTGATTGACGCTCTGAACCGCCATGTTTCGCAGCGCAGAACGACTAGCTCCCCCGACGTGAGGGCTTGCAATCAGGTTGGGCAGCGTCCAAAGCGGGCTATCCTTGGCAGGCGGTTCGTCCTCGAAGCTATCCAGGGCGGCCCCTGCAATGACATGTTCCCGGAGAGCAACGATAAGTGCCGCTTCATCTACAACCGCCCCTCGCGCAGTATTCACCAGGAAAGCGGTCGGCTTCATGAGCCTCAGCCGCGTCTCGTTGATGAGATGGCGTGTCTGCGGCATCAGCGGGCAATGCAGGCTGACCACATCCGCTGCGCGAACGACGTCGTCCAAATCACGGCTCACCGGGATATCGGCTACCCCCGACGCAATCGGGTCATAGGCGATCACTTTCATCCCCAGCCCTTTCGCCAGGGCTGAGGCGCGCTGTCCGATCTCACCGAAACCGATCACTGCGAAGACGGCTCCAGCGAGATCACGTCCGACATATTTCGTTTTGGGCCATTCGCCGCTCTTGACCGCAGCGTTTAAGACCGTGACGTCCTTCATGAGAGCCACGGTATGGGCAATCGCCAACTCTGCGACGGATTGCGCGTTGGCGGCAAGGGCACGCAGCACAGGCACCCTTCGGGCGGTTGCGGCCAAGAGGTCGATGTTGTCGACGCCGCTGCCATGCTTGGCGATGACCTTGAGAGCCGTGGATGCGTTGACGACGGAGGCGTTGATCTGCCCCTGTCGAACGAGAATCGCCTCAACGGTGTTTTCGCGAGCAAGTTTTGCCAAGTCCTCAGACGTGGCGTAGGCGGGTGCATAGATAGCTTCGACATCTGCTTCGGCGAGAATGTCACGAGCCTCCTGAACCAGTTCCGCGCCGGTGATCATCACCTTGAGGCGGCCGCTTGAACGAGCGGGTGCAGTACCGTTGGTGTCGATTTCGTTCACGAATTCATCCTCCGAAAAACACGCTGAACAGGCAGAACCGAGCGCCTGTTGACGAAATCCATTTATCGCGTATTGTACCAAATGAAAAGGTGTTGTACCTAGTACAACATACTTCATCTTTTTGGGAGGACTTCATGCCTGGGAATTCCGCTGGCGTCGCCGCAGTCGAGCGCGCCGCATCGTTGTTGGAAGCGTTCACCGACCGTGACTTCACGTTGTCGCTTGGCGAGCTTGCGCGCCGTGTCGAGCTGGACAAAGCCACGGTGCTTCGGATCGCACGGTCACTGGCAAAGTACGGACTGCTTATCCGCAATGAAGACGCGAGCTGGCGTCTCGGCCCCAAGCTCATGAAGCTTGGAAATATCTATCAATCGACATTTCGAGCATCGGACATCATTGAACCTCTGCTGGCCGATCTAGTGGCGCAGACTGGCGAAAGCGCCGCGGTCTACGTTCGTGAGGGACAAGAACGCCTCTGCCTTTTCCGGCATGATTCGCACCAGTCGATCCGGCACTCTGCGCGCGTCGGAGACACGTTGCCGTTGGATCGTGGTGCACCGGGACGCGTGATCCTTGCTTACAGTGAGCGCTCTGGCACGATTTACGATGAGATCCGCGCGGCTGGTTACCACGCCACATTCGGAGAACGCGACCCTCAGGTTGCAAGCGTTGCCGTCCCGGTTTTCCGAGATGGCCGCAACCTCTTTGGCTCGCTGGCGCTGACGGGACCACCCGCTCGTTTCACCGAGGAAGCAATCAAACGAAATCTCGAAATTCTCATGGCGGCCGCGAGAAGGCTCTCCAGCGCGATGGGTGGAGAACCCGGGACATAAACGCGGGGCCGGGCCTGCATATCTCCAATGGAGGATTGGACATGAAGCATACCAAGATGAAGACGGCTCTTGCCATGACCGCTTTGGCGGCAACCGCGTCTTACGCGCACGCCGAATGGCCTAACGATCGACCAATCCAGATGATCGTGGCATTCGCCCCCGGCGGCAGCACCGACGTCATGGCCCGTGCTCTCGAACCTTTCCTGGAAAAGGAGCTCGGGGCCGATATCGTCATCGAAAACCGTCCTGGTGCATCAGGAGAGATTGCCTACACGGCACTGGCGAAAGCGAAACCCGACGGCTACACCTTCTCGTACATCAACACGCCCGGCTACCTCTCCATGCAGGTGCAGCGAAAGCTTGGTTACGATCCCAAGTCGATCAAGCCTATTGCCCGCATTGTTGATGATCCGAGCGCGATCGTCGTACCGGCCAACTCGCCGATCAAAACCGTAAAGGATTTCGTCGAGGCTGCAAAAGCCAAACCGGGAACCATTTCCTTCGCTTCTTCGGGCGTCGGGACGGACGACCATCTTGCCATCATCCTGCTTGGCGCGGCCACAGGAACGACCTTCACGCACATTCCCTTCAGCGGCGCAGGTGAAACCCGAACCGCTATTCTTGGCTCGCAGGTTTCCGGAGGCGGCCTGAACATCAGCGAGTTTGCAGGCAATGACACATCTGGGCTTCGTATGGTCGCTCATTTTGGCTCAGAACGCTCCCCACAGCTTCCTGACGTCCCGACGGCAAAGGAGCAGGGATTCGAAGTCGAGATGACTTCTGAACGGGGCATTGCTGCTCCGCGCGACGTCTCGGACAAGATTACGCAGAAGTTTTCCGATGCCATGAAGAAGGTCATCGACAATCCCGAATTCCAGAAACAGGCCAAGCAGCTCGCTTTGCCGCTCGCCTACCTTTCTGGACCGGAATGGGAGAAGCAGATGCCAACCCGTCTTGAGCGCTTCCAGAAAATCTGGAACGAAACTCCCTGGGTGCAGTGATGGCAGGCTCCTCCAATCTGAAACGGGATTATCCCGACATCTTGGCGGGAGCGGTAATGATCGGCTTGGGAGCGCTTGGCCTTTGGGCCGGGCGCGACCTCCGCTTCGGTACCGGCGCGGCAATGGGGCCTGGCTTTCTCCCCGACGTCCTCTGCGGCATGCTGATCGCCATCGGTGGCTACGTCCTGCTCAAGGCGTTTGCGAAGCCCAGTGAGGCGATCGGCGAAAGCAACATTAAACCGCTCGTCATCTTGGTGGTCGCGATTGCTGGCTTTGCGTTTTTGGCTGAAGGCTTCGGGTTTGTGGTCTCGACGATCTGGCTCCTGGTGATCGGAAGCCTGGCGGACCAGGATTCGCGCTGGAAGGAGATCGCAATCTCCGCCCTGCTGCTTACCGTCTTCGGCGCGTTCGTCTTCATCTACGGTCTCGGCGTCCAGATGCCGATGCTGCCGTTCTGATCCGCGCAGAGAGGAATAGATATGGCATTCTTCGATGTCCTGATGCTCGGCTTCTCCGAAGCTCTTACGCCCACCAATCTACTATTCTGTTTCATCGGTGCGTTGCTGGGAACTCTGATTGGAGTCCTGCCAGGCATTGGACCAACCGCGACGGTTGCCATCCTTCTGCCGGTGACGTTCTTTCTCCCACCGCTTGGTGCGCTCATCATGCTGGCCGGGATATTCTATGGCGCGCAGTATGGTGGCTCGACGACTGCTATCCTCGTCAACTTGCCTGGGGAGGCCTCTGCAGTCGTCACTGCGATCGATGGATACCAGATGGCACGCAAGGGTCGAGCCGGAGCCGCCTTAGCGATAGCAGCGCTCGGTTCGTTTTTCGCAGGCACGGTTGCAACAATTGGCCTGGCGATTGCGGGTCCGACGTTGTCCTCGTTTGCGTTGTCCTTCGGACCGGCAGAATATGTGTCACTTTGCATCTTCGGCCTGCTTGCCGCGACAATCCTGGCGCATGGCTCTGTGGTGAAGGCCATCGGCATGGTCTGCCTCGGCCTCGTGCTCGGCATGGTCGGTATCGACGTCAACAGCGGTTCAACCCGCCTCACCTTCGGTTCAACCGAACTCTACGACGGTATCGACTTTGTCGTCATCGCGGTCGGCTTGTTTGGTGTCGCGGAAATCGCCAGCAACCTGGAATTTAAGGAAGCGCGAGGTGTTCTGCAGAGCACCATCGGCCGCCTATGGCCTACACGGCAGGAGTTCAAGGAGAGCTGGGCAGCCGTTCTGCGAGGAACCGCTGTCGGAACGATCTTGGGAGTGCTTCCCGGTGGCGGTGCTACACTCAGCGCCTTCAGCGCTTACTCCGTCGAAAAGAAGCTCTCGAAGACCCCTGAAAAGTTCGGTCATGGGGCGATCGCCGGTGTTGCCGGGCCCGAGGCCGCCAACAATGCCGGGGCTCAGTCTTCCTTTATTCCCTTGCTCACACTCGGCATTCCATCCAACTCCATTATGGCGATGATGCTCGGCGCGATGACAATCCACGGCATCACGCCAGGCCCGTCGGTTATTCAAAATCAGCCGGAGCTGTTTTGGGGCCTCGTCGCGTCGATGTGGCTTGGCAACGCGATGCTCTTGGTGATCAACCTGCCGCTCATAGGCATCTGGGTTCGCCTGCTCAAGGTGCCTTATCGCCTGCTGTTTCCTGCCATCCTGCTGTTCTGCTGCATTGGTGTCTACAGCGTCAACAATCGCGGCTTCGACGTTGCTCTTGTTATCCTGTTCGGAGTTCTGGGATACATTCTTCGAAAGGCAAAATGTGAAGCAGGGCCGCTCCTTCTCGGTTTCGTGCTTGGACCACTTCTCGAAACCAACCTAAGGCGTGCACTGCTCCTGTCGCAAGGCGACCCTCTGGTATTCGTGGAGAGACCAATCAGTGCAGCTCTGCTGCTGGTGACTGCGGGAATGATGCTGACCCTAATTCTTCCCACCATACGTCGGGGGCGAAAGGAAGCCTTCGAAGCGAGCGAGGACTAAGGGTCAAAAGGAAATGCGTCGCAGTTTTCCTGCGACGCCGGGACAACGATTACCCGCTCGGGATTCCAAAGCATGACATTTAGAAGCGCAAAGACAGACAACTGGCCTCGATCCCTGCAGTCGATACTTTCTCTCGATGATTTCGAGGTCAGGGCGCGCCGGCATCTCCCGAAACCTCTTTACGGATATATTGCGGGTGCCAGCGAGACCAATGCGTCGTTGCGAAGAAATGAACAGGCCTTTCAAGCCTACTCGTTCCGGCCGCGCGTTTTGCAAGATGTCTCCAAACGGAGCACGGAAACCACGCTGTTTGGCCTTACCTATGCTGCTCCGTTCGGTATTGCACCGATGGGGATAAGCGCGCTGATGGCCTACCGGGGCGACATTGTACTTGCCACGGGTGCGGAACGGTCAGGGATTCCAATGATCATGAGCGGATCCTCGCTTATCCGGCTCGAGGATGTTGTCGCAGCAGCACCTCGAACTTGGTTTCAGGCCTATTTGCCGGGCGAACCCGAGAAGATCGACGCGCTCGTCGACCGTGTCTCGGTAGCCGGATATAACACGCTGGTCCTCACCGTAGACACTGCTACTCTGGCTAACCGAGAAAACAATATCAGGTCTGGCTTCTCGACTCCGTTGCGCCCCAGCTTCCGTCTGGCCTGGCAAGGGATCTCCCATCCGCGATGGACGATTGGCACCTTTCTTCGAACGTTTGCCCGGCATGGCATACCACATTTCGAAAACTCCTACGCGACTAGGGGCGCCCCAATCATCGCCTCGAATGTGATGCGGGATTTCGGCAGAAAAGATCATCTCAATTGGAGCCACCTGCGGAGGATTCGCGATCGATGGAAGGGAAATCTCATCGTCAAAGGAATTCTTCATGCGGATGATGCAGTCCGGGCGGAGGAAATGGGGGCGGACGGCGTGATCGTTTCAAACCATGGCGGCCGCCAGCTTGATGGAGCCATCGCGCCGCTGGACGCGCTGCCGGGTATCGTTGAAAGATTGAGTGACCGCGTCCCGATCATGATCGATGGTGGAATTCGGCGTGGTACGGACATCATCAAAGCGCTGGCTCTGGGGGCGCAGTTCGTTTTTGTCGGACGCCCTTTTCTTTATGCGGCGTCGGTTGCCGGGTTCCCTGGCGTTACCAAGACCGCAGAGATCCTGAAGGCAGAACTCCACCGGAACATGGCGCTGCTTGGTGTCAACTCGGTCGGAGAAATCTCCAGTGCGCGCATTATTCAGAAAACGGGGTAAGGTGCCAAAAATAAACTCGGCCCTGTCACCGAGGCTGAATGACAACTTATGGTTGATGAACCCTTTGCATCGAAGGGAATCGAACCGACGGCCCCCTGGACAGCCGGAATGACCTGCTACGCACGATTGAAGCGCAACCATTTCGCGTGTTGCAGGGAAACCTTGTTCAGCCTAGGGCTGCGGTGAGCGGAACCGAGCGCACGCTGCTCATTTGTCGCACCCGATCCGTGAGGATGACAAACAAGTTCTGCGATGAAGCTTGGATCATCAGCGTGGCCGTTCCACCTCCTTCGACGGACGAAGCGGAGAACCGAGGGCTCCGAGGACTTCGGCGTTGTGTTCTCCGATGCCGGGCGGGTCCGATCTCTTTGGCAAACGCGTGCTGTGCATGGAGATGGGCCGGCCTGGGAGGCGGAGCATCTGACCGTTGTCGGCTCTTATGCCCATGAGACCGTCGGAGGCTTGGAGATGCGATCGTCTAGCAGTTCGAATGGCCGCTGCACCGGCGCGAAAGGCAATCCGATCCGCTTGAGTCGGCTGGCGCATTCCGATAGCGGGATGGCGCGCACGAGTTCGGAGAAGGCCGCACGGATTTCGTCACGGTGTCGGACGCGGTCCGCGTTGGTCCGGAAGCGGTCGTCGTTTGCCCAGTCGTCTCTTCCGAACGCGCGGCATAACGACTGCCACTGGCCGTCGCTGACGACGCCGATGAAGACCTGGTGGTCATCGCTGGTCAGGAACAGGTCGTAGACGGGCCACGGGCGAGGCGTTTCAGACCACGGTCTGGCGGGTTTTCCCGACAGGGCTTCGGTGGCGATGGACTGCGCCACTAGGAAGGCGTTGGTCTCGTAAAGGCCCGAGGTCACTTCCTGACCGAAACCCATGACGACACGTTCCTGCAGCGCGGCGAAGATCGCGATGACTCCGAACATGGCACCCATGATGTCGTTCACGGACGCGCCGGCACGTATTGGCTTGCCGGGCAGGCCCGACAGGTAGGCAAGTCCCCCCATCATCTGCACGACCTCGTCGAGGGCGGTCCGGTTTTCGTACGGGCCGGGAAGGAAGCCTTTCAGCGAGCAGTAAACGAGGCGGGATTGTCTGCTTTCAGGCTGACGTAATCGAGTCCATTCGACGCCATCATGCCGGGCCTGAAGTTCTCGATCAGGATGTCGCTCGACGCGATCAGCTTCTTGACCGCCGCCTGCCCGGCCGCGCTGCCGACGTCGAGAGCAACGCTCTTCTTGTTCCGGTTGAACGTGGGGAAGAACCCCATTCCCATCTCCGGGAGGTCGCGGGTCTTATCGCCCTTGAGCGGTTCTTCACGACCTCAGCGCCCAGGTGTGCCAGGATCAGGCCGCAGCACGGTCCCATGATCATCTGGGAGAATTCGACAACGCTGTAGCCGTTCAGCGGGAGCTTGTTCATGGCGGATTTCCAGTAAGGTGTTTCGGTGGCGCGGGCAGGCCGTGAAGCCCGCATGCCCGCACGTCGATTTAGAGCGGCCGGCGCAAAACCTTGGCGATCA
Source organism: Neorhizobium alkalisoli (assembly GCF_002968635.1). Classification (GTDB taxonomy): domain Bacteria; phylum Pseudomonadota; class Alphaproteobacteria; order Rhizobiales; family Rhizobiaceae; genus Neorhizobium; species Neorhizobium alkalisoli. The sequence continues at coordinate 555,910 of NZ_PVBN01000003.1, forward strand.
GTCCAACGATACCTTCGCGGAACAGGAGCACGCTGATCACGAAGATGCAGCCCTGGATCACCGTAACCCATGCACCGAGCGAGGCGAGGTAGTTCTGCATCGTCACGATGACCGCAGCGCCGACGACCGGACCGAATACGGTCCCCATTCCGCCGATCAGCGTCATGAGCACCGCTTCGCAGGACATCGACCAGTGGACGTCGGTGAGCGATGCAAGCTGGAAGACGATTGTCTTCGTCGCCCCCGCGAGGCCTGCGAGCGTCGCCGACAGGACAAAGACGATGAGCTTGTAGTGGTTGACCCGGTAGCCGAGCGAAACCGCACGCGCCTCGTTCTCCCGGATAGCCTTCAGGATCTGGCCGAAAGGCGAATGAATGATCCGGTAGATCGCAAGCAGGCCGCCTAGACTGATGGCCAGCACGACGAAGTAGAGCGAGAAATCTGAGCGGAGGCTGAACAGTCCGAACAGGTCGCCACGCGGCACGTTCTGGATGCCGTCCTCGCCGCCCGTGAACGGAAACTGCACAGCGCCAAAGAAGACCATCTGCGCGAAGGCGAGCGTCACCATGGCGAAGTAGATTCCTTGCCGCCGGATCGCGAGCGAGCCGATGGCGAGGCCCAGCACCGTGGCCGACAGCGTACCGAGGAGGATCGCGACCTCCGGCGTCGTTTCCCAGACCTTGGCGACATGCGCCGCCACATAGGCAGAGCCGCCGAAGTAAGCCGCATGGCCGAAGGACATCAGCCCGCCGAAGCCTAGCAGCAGGTTCAAGGCGCGTGCGAACAAGGCGAAACACATCACCTTCATCAGGAACACCGGGTAGACGAGGAAGGGCGCGATCAGCGAGAGCAGGATCAGCAGGAGAAAGATCAAGCGGTGCGTCACCGGCATCGTGCCGCCCGCATGGCTGACGGAAAGGGGGCCATTGGTGGTCTCGACGGCGATCGTCATCAGGCAGTCCTCCCGAACAATCCGGCGGGTTTAACGAGCAGCACGATCGCCATGATGACGAAGATCACCATCGCCGAACCCTCGGGATAGAAGACACGCGTCAGGCCTTCGACGAGGCCGAGGCCGAATCCCGTGACGATCGAACCGAGGATCGAGCCCATCCCGCCGATGACGACGACCGCAAACACCACGATGATGATGTCGGCGCCCATATTCGGATTGACGGAATAGATCGGTGCGGCGAGCACTCCGGCGAAGGCGGCGAGCGCCACACCGAAGCCGTAGGTCAGAGTGATCAAGCGCGGCACGTTTATGCCGAACGCCCCGACCAGCGTCGGGTTCTCGGTGGCGGCGCTCAGATAGGCGCCGAGCCTGGTCTTCTCGATCACGAACCAGGTAGTGAAGCAGGTGATCAACGAGGCGATGACCACCCAGCCGCGATAGTTCGGCAGGAACATGAAGCCGAGATTTTGGCCGCCCGAGAGTTCCGCCGGGATTTTGTACGGCAGGCCCGATATGCCGTAATAGTTGCGCGCCACCCCTTACATGATCAACGCGAGACCGAAGGTCAGCAGCAGGCCGTAGAGATGGTCGAGATGGTCGAGCCGCGAGATCAGCACGCGCTCGAGGATTATTCCGAAGATGCCGACCGTCACGGGTGCAAACAGCGGCGCCCACCAATAAGATACGCCGAGATAGTTCAAGAGCATCCAGGAGGCCAGCGCTCCGAGCATGTACTGCGCGCCATGCGCGAAGTTGATGATGTTGAGCAGGCCGAAGATGATGGCCAGCCCCAGCGACAGCATAGCGTAGAACGCGCCGTTGATCATGCCCAGCAGAAGCTGGCCGAACAGCGCCTGGGCTGAAATTCCTATGAGCTCGAACATGTCTCAGACTCCCAGATAGGCGTGCAGCTTGCCAAGGTTGCCTTCAACGTCGCTGTTCTCGATCATGTCGATGGTCTTGCCCTGTTCGACGATGTAGTGGCGGTCTGCCACTGACGACGCGAAATGAAAGTTCTGCTCCACCAGCACGATCGTAAATCCTTGCCGCTTGAGTTGTGCGATCGTGCGGCCGATCTGCTGGACGATGACCGGGGCAAGCCCCTCGGTCGGCTCGTCCAGGAGAAGCAGGTCGGCTCCCGTCCGCAGGATCCGGCCGATGGCGAGCATCTGCTGCTCCCCGCCCGAAAGCTTGGTTCCCTGGCTCGAAAGCCGTTCCTTGAGGTTCGGAAACAGCGCGAAGATCTGGTCGACCGACAGGCTGCCGGCCTGCACTTTGGGCGGCAGCATCAGGTTCTCCCGGACCGACAGGGAGGAGAAGATGCCGCGCTCCTCGGGACAGAGAGCGATGCCCGCCCGCGCAATCCAGCGGGCCGGAAGATGCATGAGTTCCTTGCCGTCGAAGACGACCGAGCCCTTGCGCTTGGACAGGATTCCCATGATCGATTTCAGGGTCGTCGTCTTCCCGGCGCCGTTGCGCCCGAGAAGGGTAACGACCTCGCCCCGCCGCACATCGACGTCGATGCCGTGCAGGACGTGGCTCTCGCCATACCAGGCCTCGAGGCCACGCACGGCAAGCAGCGGGGCCGAAGGTTCTGCCGATTTGCAAGCAGTGATCAGCGGTTCTTCAGCCATGTCCGGATCCGATATAGGCTTCGACGACGCGCGGGTCCTTGGAAACGATCGCATAATCGCCTTCCGCCAGGACCTTGCCACGCGCCAGGACGGTGATGGTGTTCGAAAGCGAAGCGACGACGGAGAGGTTGTGTTCGACCATCAGGATCGTGCGGTTCGCCGAGATGCGCTTGATCAGGGCCGATATGCGTTCGATATCGGCCTGGGCCATGCCGGCCATCGGTTCGTCCAGCAGCAGCATTTCAGGATCGAGTGCCAGCGTCGTGGCTATCTCCAATGCACGCTTGCGCCCGTAGGACAGTTCGCTCGCTTCGGTATTGGCGAATTCCGACAGACCGACTTCGTCCAGCAGCGAATGCGCCGCGTCGTTGTATTGGAAGACGACCTTCTGGGAGCGCCAGAAGTCGAAGCTGGTACCGCGCTTGCGCTGCAGGGCAACGCGCACGTTCTCCGCCGCGGTCAAATGCGGAAAAACTGCGGAAATCTGGAATGAGCGGACCAGCCCAAGGCGCGCAATATCGGCAGGCGCAAGCGAAGTAATGTCCTTCCCGGCAAAGGTAATGGTGCCCTTGGTCGGCCGCAGGAATTTGGTCAGGAGGTTAAAGCAGGTTGTCTTGCCTGCGCCATTCGGGCCGATCAGGGCGTGGATCTGGCCTCGGCGGATCTTGAGGTTCACGCCGTCGACCGCCACGAAATCCTTGAATTCCTTGGTCAGGTTCGCGGCTGCTAGGATCACGTCATTCATTGGTACGATCTCGGCTCCGCACTGGTCATTTTCGGATGCCTCGCGCGGCCGGTGGGCCGACATGGAGGCATCCGAACGCCTTGGGAGGCTGATTATTTTTTCACGAGCGGGCAGGTTGACTTGTCGAGCGGCCAGACCGTGTCTGCCGCGGGGATCTTCGAGACGATCTCGAAATAGTCCCACTCGCCCTTCGACGCCGTCGGGTCCTTCACGCGGGCGAGATACATGTCGCGCAACACGCGACCGTCCTCGTGGACGCGTGCGTCGTGTGTGAACGCGTCGTTGATGGGCAGTTCCCGGATAGCGGCGGTGACTTTGTCGGCATCGTCGGTCCCGGCCTTTTCGACCGCCTTGAGATAATGCAGCACGGAGCCGTACACTCCCGCATGGAGCATTGACGGCATCATTCCCGTGCGGCTCTTGAACTTCTCGGACCACGCACGCGACTGGTCGTCGATGCCCCAGTAGGACGCGGTGGTCAGATATGTGCCTTTCGCCAAGTCCAGTCCGAGGCTGTGAACGTCCTGGAGGAAGAGAATGAGGGCCGCCAGGCTCTGCCCCTGTTCGACGATGCCTAACTCTCCGGCTTGCTTGATGGCGTTTACCGTGTCAGCTCCGGCATTGGCGATGCCGATGACCTTCGCTCCCGAACTCTGGGCCTGCAGCAGGAAGGACGAGAAGTCAGGCTCCGAGCGGGTGACGGACTTCGCCTAAAACCTTGCCGCCGTTTGCCTTGACGACGTCGCCCGCGTCTTTCGCGAGCTGATGGCCAAAGGCGTAATCGGATGCCAGCATGAACCAGGACGTGCCCCCGGCCTTGACGACGGCGGACACCGTACCGTGCGAGACGCTGTACGTGTCGTAGGTCCAGTGGAAGCCGTACGGAGAGCATTGATCGTTCGTGAGCGCTGTCGTGCCGGCACCGGAGAAGAGCACGATCCGCTTCTTTTCACGTGTCAGGTTCTGGATCGCGAGCGCGACCGCCGAATTCGGGACGTCAGCAATCGCGTCCACCTTCTCTGCGTCGAGCCACTTGCGGGCGATCGACGCGCCAATATCCGCCTTGTGCTGAATGGTCGGCCGAGATGATCTGGACCGGTTTGCCGAGGACGGTGCTGCCGAATTCCTCGACGGCCATCTCGGTGGCCACGACCGAACCCTTGCCAGTGATGTCGGCCGTTACTCCGGCCATGTCCGTGAGAACGCCGATTTTGACGACGTCGTCACTGATTTGGGCATGAGCCGGCAACACAGAGGCTGCAGTTGCAAGCGCTCCTGCAATGATGATCTTGTAGGGCATAAAGTCCTCCTCCCAGGACGTGAAAACTCAGTTCGACAGGTATCTGATCCCTTCAGAGCCCGTTTTTCTTAAGCCAGCGAATGACCTGCTCCGCGACGTCGGCGTTATTGTTCTCGATCATCGGCATGTGCCCATTCCCGACGATTCCCTGATCGGGGAGCCAGATGAAGTCTGCCCCGACATAGCGGGCCGTCGCTTCGTCCATCTCGCGCGGGTGGCGCGGGTCGCAGTCGCCGGTGAATATCGCCTTGGGGATCCGTGCAATGTTCGCGGGATCCGAAATGTGAAGCCCGCGGCCGCCGATATTGAACCTCTCGTTGAAGAGGCGGGCGCTCTCGGGGACGATCGAAAGGCGATACTGAACGAAGGCTTCACGTGGAAAACGCGGCGCGTTCGCCCAGTAGCTCCTCATGAACTCCTCATCGACGACGACGGGTTCGTGCTCCGGAAGCATGACGGGGCATCCCAGCGACTCGTCGTTACTCAACGCCTTGATGGCTTCCGGGTCTTCAGGCAGCACGCGAAGGATATTCGCCGGCGCGCCTGGAGCTATTCCCACGATGGCGGCAACAGAATCCGGAGCCTGCTCTGCGATCCACCATGCCATGGGTCCAGATGCCGAATGCGCCATAACAACCGCAGGCCCTACCGAGCGGATCAAGGCAAGAATCGCGGAGGCCATCTCGTGCGTAGACAGCGTCGCGAGATCATTGCGGACCGGAGATCGCCCATGTCCGGGCCAGTCGACGACGAACACATCGTATCCCGCTCGTGCGAAGATCTGCGCCCACCCCTCCCGTCCGTCAGGCGTGCCGAGATAGCAGGATCCAGTGTGGCAACCGCCGTGCATCATGACAACAGGGGTAGAAGGAGAAAATGAAGTCGGACAGACCCGGTCCACATAGATGATGCATTCGGGCGTGCCGGAATAGAACGGTGCACCCCGCCGCAGCGTGGTCTCACCGTCATCCGGCGCCGCCAGCGCCGTGACAGACATTTCTGATTTTCCCCCCGGAAGACTGGCTAAACCCATTCTTCACCGTTCAGAATATGTTATCAGGCAATGAGCGTATTGGCAACAAAAAAGTCTCATATGAGACTAAATGAATCCTTGAGGAGCATCGCCGCCGTGAAGGAACAGGACGGACTCAAGCACATTCTCGACGGGACCGCGATCCCGACGGCCTACAAGATCGGTTATGTACTCAACTTCTTCAGGGAGCCGTCGTTCCGGGCCATCGAGGCGGAACTGGGACTGACCCGGCCCGAAATCGTCCTGCTGATCGCCCTCAATTTCCGCGAAGGGATCACCGCCGCGGAATTCTGCGAGTTCTCCGGTCATCTGAAGGCAGGCGTCAGCAGAGCCGTCATCCAGCTGGAAAAGAAAGGCTGCATCACCCGGTCGCCCGACCCGTCGGATAACCGTCGCCAGCGCCTTCACCTCACCGAAAATGGGAAGGCTCTTTACGAGAGCTACATTCCGCGCCTGCAGCTCAGAGAACAGGCGATGCTCTCATGCCTGAGCAAGCCTGAACGCGCCCAGTTGAACAAGCTCCTGCAGAAGCTCGCCGACCACGTGCCGCGCTGGTCCTCTGCTTCTGAGCTTTGACGGGACGCGGGGACTGCCTAGCCTGAGGGGTCGGCGCTCATTCCGATTGGCCACCCGGCGTCGGTGAGTTGACCGCTCAACTTCATTTCCAGCTTATCCTTCAACCATCCCGCCACCTCGGCCAGGGCCGCATGATGCAAGCCGGTGGGGATGCCCTCGCGGTTAAGAAGATAGTCCAGATCTTCGGTGGCGATGTTTCCTGTCGCGCGTAGGGCGAAGGGACAGCCGCCAAGACCGCCGATGGAACTGTCGAGGACGGTCGCGCCGAGCGCTATCAAAACCGGAAGCAATTGCAATTGAAGGTCTCAAATGAGACCATTTTCACAGCTAGTTATCTGTGCTGCTTCCAGCCCGCGCCGCGCTCGCAAAGCGCCACGAACGATCACGATCTTCGCGCAGGTTGGCAAGATCGACTAGAAAAAATGTTCAGTCTTTCCAGAGGATGGCTCCACCGGCGAAAGCCACGTTCGGGATTGCCGGGAGCTTGCCCAAGCCCTTGTCACGTCGATGTCACGCGGCTTTGGCGAACGAATGCAGTAAGGCTGAACGGAACAGTATCAAAATCAAACATTTATCGGTGATCCAGTTAGATGGTCAAGTTGTACATTTCTCTCGCATTCTCACTTTTGGTCGCAGGGGCTTCATTTGTAACCGCCTTGAGCCAATCACCGCCTCAAGGCCACGCCCTTGGTATAGAGAGATAACCCAACTGACGTGGTGCTCAGGCATTCGCCTGCTTGAGCGCGCCTGTCGCTCTGCCGCTTAGACTTAAATCATCGGCTTTGCGAGTTACTGGTCCTAAATTTCGTTGCCGGCTGATATCAACGATGTCGCCATAAGTATTTGACGCTTGGCAGCACCGGTTGTGTTTTGTTCCGGTGTAAGGAAGGTGGGGGGCATGCCCGTTACGTCGGACTTTGTCCGCGAGTTGTTCGCTGCTGCCAATCAGATCGAGGTGGTGTGAACATCCGAGAGTAGGAGACTTATCGAAAGCCGCATCGACGATCAAGGATCAGCGAGAACGGCTAGCAGCCGTCGGCAGCGTCCTTCCATTGACACAGGATATCACCGCGGATTTGCCGAAATTTCTGAGACATTTCGACGAGGCGCCACCCCAGCTTGTTGCCGCAACATTGATGAAGTGCGCAGACGAAATCCTTCGTCTCGGGCGATTGCTCGGCAATCATGCCCGCTGAA
>NZ_PVBN01000040.1 GCF_002968635.1 Neorhizobium alkalisoli
GGTTTCACGGATGTCGCGCGCGGCGGCCACCGGATCGGGATTGCCGTCCGGGCCTTCCGGGTTGACGTAAATCAGGCCCATCTGCACCGCCGCCAGCGGGTTTTCCAGATCGCGGTCGCCCGAGTAGCGGCTGTTCGGCCCGCCGCTCAGTTCCAGCCAGATCTTCTCAGAGCCCCAGTAGACGTCGTCCGGCTCCCAGGTGTCGGCGCGGCCGCCGGCGTAGCCGAAGGTTTTGAAGCCCATCGATTCCAGCGCCACGTTGCCGGTCAGGATAATCAGGTCGGCCCAGGAGATGTTGCGGCCGTATTTCTGCTTGATAGGCCACAGCAAACGGCGCGCCTTGTCGAGGCTGACGTTGTCCGGCCAGCTGTTGAGCGGGGCGAAGCGCTGCTGGCCTTCGCCTGCGCCGCCGCGGCCGTCGCCGATGCGGTAGGTG
>NZ_PVBN01000041.1 GCF_002968635.1 Neorhizobium alkalisoli
CTTCCAGCCCTGTGCCGCCAACACTTCCTTGAAGGCAGCGCCAATGGCCTCGCGCTTCCACTCCGGCAGCGCGCCAAGCTTCTCTGCCAGCACGGCAATGCCAGGGCGTACGTCGTCAGTGAGATGCTGCGCAGCCAATTCCGGCTCGACCGCGATATCCGTGCGATAGAACAGCAGCGCGGTCTGCGCGACTTCACGGAGCGTGTTGGCGCGATCCTTCACGAGCGCAATCACGTCAGCCAGCACAGGGCCGCCATCGACCTTGCCACCCAGCTCTTCAATGAACGGCTTCACCAGATCGGCCAGGCGCACGTTATCGGCCTGCTTGATGTAGTGGTTGTTCAGCCAGGCGAGCTTTTCGGGGTTGTATTGGGCCGGCGACTTGCCGAGGTGCTCGAGGTCGAACCATTCGATGAATTGTTCGCGCGAGAAGAT
>NZ_PVBN01000042.1 GCF_002968635.1 Neorhizobium alkalisoli
CCGCAGAAGGATTGCACAACGTCTCGGTTTCTCAAGTAGAGTTGCGTTCCCACATTCAGTTTTATGACGGCATCAAAACCGCCGACATTCACGAAACCATCATCAAAGCCGCTGCCGATCTGATCTCCCGCGATGCGCCGGACTATCAGTACCTGGCCGCTCGCCTGGCGATCTTCCACCTGCGTAAAAAGGCTTACGGCCAGTTCGAACCGCCGAAGCTGCACGCTCACGTGACCCGCATGGTCGAGATGGGCAAATACGATAAACATCTGCTGGAAGACTACAGCGCTGAAGAGTTCGAGCAGATGGACTCCTTTATCGATCACTGGCGCGACATGAACTTCTCTTATGCCGCCGTCAAGCAGCTGGAAGGCAAGTATCTGGTGCAGAACCGCGTCAGCGGCGAGATCTACGAAAGTGCCCAGTTCCTGTAC
>NZ_PVBN01000043.1 GCF_002968635.1 Neorhizobium alkalisoli
GTTCTCCGGCGAACAGCTGCTTGCTGCGCTCCGCCTGCGCCACGATGTCGCGCGCCTGTTGGTAGAACAGCCGGCCTTTGGGATTGACGTACAGCCGGTTTTTATCGCGGAAAAACAGCTCGCCGCCCAACGTCTCTTCCAGCTCGCGCAGCCGCAACGTGACGTTGGAAGGCACGCAGTGCAGCTCACGGGCGGCGGCGGCGATGGTTTTGTGTTCCACCACGGTGCAGAAAAACTTCAGCTGGCTCAGCTTCATCTATCATTCACTTTTAGTTAGCGTTTTAGTTAAAATCAATCACTTTAGATTAGCATCGATTTCACCTACAGTCTGTCGACACCCTGAGGAGGATCACTGATGCCACTGAATGATTTACTGACGCTGCCCGGCGTGGCGGCCCAACCGGACGCGGTAACCGACGGTTACGTGTTCAAC
>NZ_PVBN01000044.1 GCF_002968635.1 Neorhizobium alkalisoli
CCCTGTTAGAGCGCGATCCGCAACGCTTCCTGGAAGTGTTTATCCTGAAAGGCCGCGAAGATCGCCGCCTGCAACCGCTGATCGCCGAGCTGGAAGCGACCGGCATCGTGATCCAGGTGGCGAACCGCCAATGGCTGGATGACAAGGTTGAAGGCGCGGTGCACCAGGGGATCATCGCCCGGGTGCGCGAAGGGCGTCAGTATCAGGAGAACGATCTGCCGGGCCTGTTGGAGAGCGTGGAAACGCCATTCCTGCTGGTGCTGGACGGCGTGACCGACCCGCATAACCTCGGCGCCTGCCTGCGCAGCGCCGATGCGGCCGGCGTGCACGCGGTGATCGTGCCCCGCGATCGTTCCGCCCAGTTGAACGCCACTGCCAAGAAAGTGGCCTGCGGCGCCGCCGAAAACGTGCCGTTGATCCGCGTGACCAATCT
>NZ_PVBN01000045.1 GCF_002968635.1 Neorhizobium alkalisoli
GAAGTAGAGAATCCGGCATGATTTTCACGATTTGAAATGGAAGACATGCCATGAAGACGAGCAAGTTCACTGAGGCGCAGATAGCGTTCGCGCTCAAGCAAGCGGAACTGGGTACGAAGGTCGAGGAGGTGTGCCGCAAGCTGGGCATCAGCGAAGCGACGTTCTACAACTGGAAGAAGAGGTACGGGGGCGTCGGCCCTTCGGAGCTGCGCCGGATGCGGCAGCTCGAGGAGGAGAATGCGAAGCTCAAGCGGCTGGTGGCGGACCTGAGCCTGGATAAGGCCATGCTGCAGGACGTGCTCTCAAAAAAGCTCTGAAGCCTTCCCGCAAGCGCACGCTGATTGACGAGTTGCGTGACCGCTATCGTGTGAGCCTGACTAAGGCTTGCGCGTTGTTCCACATGTCACGCTCGCTGTATGGGTATCGG
>NZ_PVBN01000046.1 GCF_002968635.1 Neorhizobium alkalisoli
GCCTCGGCGTCGGCGTAAAAATTAAATTCGGCCAGCGGGGTGATATTGCCTGGCGTCAGTCCGGAACCGCCCATGACATACACGCGCTTCACTTTTTCGGCCAGCGCGGGCGCTTTCAGCACCGCCATCGCGAGATTGGTCAGCGGCCCCAGGGTGACGATTTCCAGCTCGCCCTTGAGCCGTGCGGCGCAGTCGATGATGGCGTCCACGGCATGAACGGGTTCTACGGCCAAGCGTGGGGTCGGCAAGGCCATGTCGCCCATGCCGTCTTCACCGTGAATATGGTGCGAGTGATAGCGCGTGCGAAACAGTGGTTTCGCCATGCCGGCGTAAACCGGAGGAGCATAGGTTCCCGCTTTTTCCACGCAAATGAGCGCATTTTTGACGCAGTGTTCTAGCGGGCAGTTTCCGGCGACCGCGGTGATCG
>NZ_PVBN01000047.1 GCF_002968635.1 Neorhizobium alkalisoli
CGGCAAGGCCGACGACCACATCGCGCGTGCCACCGCGATCCGCGAGGCCTCGGCACGTGCGGGCCGGCCTGTGGGCATCCTCGCCGACCTGCAGGGTCCCAAGATCCGCGTCGGCAGGTTCGCCGGCGACCGGGTGCATCTGCACAAGGATGCGGACTTCATCCTCGACGCGCACTGCGAGCTGGGCGACACCACGCGCGTCGGCCTCGACTACAAGAACCTGCCCAGGGACGTGAAGCCGGGCGACGTCCTGCTGCTCGACGACGGCCGCATCAAGCTGGTGGTCAATCGCGTCGTCGGCGCGGAGATCCACACCGCCGTGCGCGTCGGCGGCGAGCTGTCCAACAACAAGGGCATCAACCGCCAGGGCGGCGGCCTCACCGCACCGGCGCTGACCGCGAAGGACATGGACGACATCAAGACCGC
>NZ_PVBN01000048.1 GCF_002968635.1 Neorhizobium alkalisoli
GAAGTGGCCCTGGAAAAACGGTTCATTCACCGATACGTTCTTCACCGCACGCAGATATTTGTGCTCTTCAAACTCGAGGACGCGGTCGACCAGCAAGAACGGATAACGGTGAGGAAGCAGATCCAAAATTTCTGCAATATCCAGAGTATGAGTGTCAGTAGTCAAAATACTCTTCCTGTCTCTAAAAACTGATGGCATCAACAACACGGCCTGCGCTGACCCCAAAAGGAGATCATCATGCAGGCCGCAAATTAACATCTCTTTGCGCTTTTGGTCTCACGACCAACGCGTTTCGTTTTGTACCCGCGAGAGCGGGCGGCAATGACTAGTCTTTTCCGACTTTACGTTCGACAGCTTTCAAGCGCTTGCTGATCTCATCGATATTCATTACCAACGCAGCGGTTTTACGCCAAACCTTGT
>NZ_PVBN01000004.1 GCF_002968635.1 Neorhizobium alkalisoli
CCAAAAGCGAACGATCGAGGACACGTGGCGACACATCGGCTCTCTCGTCACAACAATCCAACCCGGCGAATGCAGTAACTACTTCGTAAACGCCGGATACGCTTCCGTCAAAACATGAACCGCTCTAGGAAAAGCCGAAGCGATCGGGCAGGTAGAAAAGCCTGACACTCACACTACCCGATACTCACTGCCTGCCCATCCCATATGGATCAGGCCGTGGCGGAGTTTCTCCGCCGCGGGCCTTCGCGCTGTCTCAAGCAGAAATATCGATCACGCCGCAATCGCCGGCTTCGGAGGAGAAGGCGAGAAGCTTGCCGTTGGCGCTCCAGCTCAATCCGGTGATCGCGCCCTTGCCCGGCCGGCGCAGCAGCGCCTCTTTCGAGTCGGCGATCCTGACGCCCAGGATCATGCCGTCGACGAAGCCGATCGCCAGCACCTCTTCGGCCGGATGGAACGCCACCTGGGTGACCATGATGTTGGCGCGGGTGCCGAGTTCCAGCGGCGCCTTGCCCATCGGCCCGTCCTTCGAGGAGAACGGCCAGACGATCGCGGCCGGCGCGCCGGAGGAGGCGAGCCACTTGCCCTTCGGCGACCACGAAAGGGATTTCACCTTGGCCGGATAGCCGGTCATCCGCATATGCCGGTTTTCGCCCGGCTTGCCGTCGAGCTTCCAGCCATGCAGTGCATTTTCCTGCATGGTGGTGACCAGGAAACGGCCGTCCGGCGAGAAAATGACGCCGGTATGGGCGCCCTTCCACTCGAGATCCTGCGCCGGCGCGGTGGTGCCGACCCAATGCAGCGATACGCCGTTGTAGCGGGCAGCGGCGATCCTCAGCCCTTTGCCCGCAAAGGCGATGCCCTCGACGCTGCGCTCCTCGGCAAACTCCTTCACCGTACCGTCGTTCTGGCGCACGAAGCTCGATTTGCCATAGGCATAGGCGACGGCGTTCTGCGGGCCTCCGGCGACGACGCTGATCCATTTGCGCGGCGCTTCGGCAACGACCGTCGCCGTGCCGTCCTTGGCGATGCGGCAGACCTTGCCGTCCTCGCCGCCGGTCAGCAACGTCGCGCTGAACGGATCGCGGATGCAGGTGAGCAGACCCTGATGGGCTTCGCTAACTTTCTCGCCGCCGTCGAGCCTGTGGATCGTGCCGGTGGCACTGGCGAAGAAGGGGACCTCGTCGACAAAATGGACGGCGACGACGTGACCTTCCAGATCAAGCGGTGCAACGGTCGGCATTACGCGATGTGTCCTCTCGGCATGATTCTATCCGAGCACCGCTTTACACGTTTCGGCGTCATGACAGTCTTGTTTTCGCGCATGATGTGGTCCGAAAACCGCTTCGCACTTTGCTGCATCATGCGGCAGTCGTCGCCGTTGCCTCGCAGGCCCTGAAGCTCTTCTCGATCTTGTCGACATCGAGATCGCGGCCGATGAAGACGAGGCGGGATTCCCGCTTCTCGCCATCCTTCCAGGGACGCTGGTGGTCGCCCTCGACGATCATGTGGACGCCCTGCACGACGTAGCGTTCCTCGTCGCCCTTGAACGCGATGATGCCCTTCAGGCGCAAAATGCTCGGGCCGTCGGTCTGAGTGATCTTCTGGATCCAGGGGAAGAAGCGTTCCGGGTTCATTTCGCCGCCGCGCAGCGAGATCGACTTCACCGTCACGTCATGGATCGGCGACATCTCGCCATGGTGATGATGGGGGTGATCATGATCATGATGATCGTGGTCATGATGGTCGTGTGCGTGGTGATGATGGTCATGACCGTGGTCGTGATCGCAATCCGGGCCGCAGACATGGTCGTCATGGCCGTGCTCCAGGAAATGCGGATCGTTCTCCAGCGCGCGTTCCAGGTTGAAAGCGCCCTGGTCGAGTACGCGGGCGAGATCGACGCCGGAGCGGCTCGTCTTGTAGACGCGGGCGGTCGGGTTGATGGCGCGCACGACATCCTCGATCACGACCAGTTCTTCCGGGCTGACGAGGTCGGTCTTGTTGATGACGACGACGTCGGCAAAGGCGATCTGGTCTTCTGCCTCGCGGCTGTCCTTCAGGCGCAACGGCAGGTGCTTGGCATCGACCAGCGCAACGACGGCATCGAGCTCGGTCTTGGCGCGCACGTCGTCGTCCATGAAGAAGGTCTGCGCGACCGGCACCGGATCGGCGAGGCCAGTGGTCTCGACGATGATGCCGTCGAAGCGACCGGGGCGGCGCATCAGGCCTTCAACGACGCGGATCAGGTCGCCGCGCACGGTGCAGCAGACGCAGCCGTTGTTCATCTCGTAGATTTCTTCGTCCGACTCGACGATCAGGTCGTTGTCGATGCCGATCTCGCCGAACTCGTTGACGATGACAGCATATTTCTTGCCGTGGCTTTCGGACAGGATGCGGTTCAAAAGCGTCGTCTTGCCGGCGCCGAGATAACCGGTGAGCACGGTGACGGGAACGGGCTTCTGGGTGGCTGTGTCGGTCATGGAAAACCTCGAGGGGTTATATACGCCAGCAGGCGCGGAACTTGGTCCGCCTCATATAAGGGCAAGCCGGGACGAGTTCAAAGGGTTTTGAATGTTATAAGATCACATCCGCATTCAGGGTAGCGTATCCGCGTCCGTATCCCGTAAAAGCTGGTCCGGCGTGAGGAGCGGTTGTTCCGTCACACGAGCGTAGGCGTAGTGGAAGCAATCGAAATTACTGAGATAGCGACGGCCGATGCCATGTTTTTCCGCAACGGCAACCGCAAAGCGGAGGACTTCGCGGGGCGATCCACTTTCCCGAATGTCGATGCCGCGGGCATCCAGCCACTCCACAACTGCGCCTTCCGCTTCTCCGTAACGGCAATCAAGCTGGTCGGACCGCGACAGAACGATGATCGCCTCCCATGATGCAAGCGGCGAGGTGTAGGGCGAGGTAGCCCTCGCAAGAGCTGTTTCATAGGCTTCTGCGGTGTCTTCGCCAGCCATCATGGAGACGATCGCACAGGCGTCGACGAACATCATGGGCTTCCGAGATCATGATCCAGATCATGATAGGCGTCGGAAGGTAGTGGCCGCCGATCGGGCTTGAATGAAAGACCGCGCTTTGCCAGGATTCGTCTCGCCGTCTCGCGGGGCGTTTCCTGCCGGATTCGTTGGCTGAGGGTTTCCTTCAGGGCGGAAATAACGGCATCCGTGATCGTCGTGCCGTCGATGCGCGCCAGTTCGCGCGCCAGCACATCGGCCTCTTCATTTCGGATATTCAACGTCATCGGTGCTACCCTTCTGTGTAGCATATTGTGTCAGATTGTGTAGCTTTCCGCTACTTTAATATATCCACGTCGAACCTCGACACGTCTTCCAGCAGTTCGATGATGCCTTGCACCGCATGGACGACGAGTTGTTCGCCTCTTTCGGCGGTCGCCGCCGCGGCATTGCCGGCGACACCGTTGGGGTTGAGGTCGGACATCTTCCAGCCGAAGGCATGGGGTCCATAGGCGCGCAGGTGCCGGAACTCGCGCGCATAGTCCGATTGGCGGGAGCTGAAGTTTTCGGCTTTCGCCATGTTCACACGGTCCGGACAAAGCGCCAGCATGACCGAGGTTTCGATATCGCCGCCATGGATGTCGAGCGCCTTTTCTTCCGGCGATATCCAGCCCTCGGGCTGGCCGAAACGGGTCCAGCTCGTTGCCACCGCCAGCATGTTGAAGCGTATCCGCGCTTCGGTCGCGACGATGGTCAGCAACGGAGAATTGCCGCCATGGGCGTTGAGCAGCACCAGTTTGCGGATGCCCTTTCCATGCAGTTCGCCGGCAATGCCGAGCCAGCGGTTGACGGCCTCGTCGAAGCCAAGGGTTCTTGTGCCGGCGACATCCATGTGTTCGACCGAATAGCCGACCGGCTCTGCAGGCAGGAAAGTCACCGGCAGATCGGCTGGCAGGGCAGGGATCAGCCGCGCGACCAGCCCCTCGGCGATCAGTGTATCGGTTTCGAAGGGCAGGTGCGGTCCGTGCTGTTCGTGGGCGCCAAGCGGCAGGACGGCAATCCAGTCGCGTCTTTCTGTGGACGCAAGCGTCGGATCATTGTCATGATAACGCGACAGCGGATACGGCATCTGGCGGTCAACTCCCTGTTTCGGTATGGATAGCGCGATACCGATATAAAGATAAATCCGAAAGGACAAAGCGGGCGGAGCCAATGAGCAAGAAGAAGGGTGACAAGAAGGCCAAGTCGGGCAAGAAAAAGGACGCGGGCAGTCTTTCTGCTGCCGAGCTTGCTCCGGCCATCACTCAGGTCGCCCGTGCCATGCGGACCATGCTGGGGCGCAACCTTTTGGAAACCGGCCTTTATGCCGGACAGGACGGCGTCGTTCTGGCATTGGCGGAGGAGGACGGGCTGACGCCCGGCCAGCTCGCGGTCAAGCTCGGCGTCAAGGCACCGACCATCACCCGCACGATCGGCCGCATGGAGGCGCAGGGCTTCGTCGAGCGCCGTCCGGACGAAACCGACGGGCGTCTTACCAAGGTGCATCTGACCGAAATCGGCCGGCAGACCGTCGAGCGGATCGGCCACTCGATTGCCGATTGCGGGTCGCTGGCGGCAGGCGATCTGTCCGACAAGGAGATACGCACGCTTCTCAAGCTGTTGCGCGCGGTGGAGCACAATCTCCAGCCCAGCCTTTCCGAGGGCTGAGCATCCCTCCTCTTGTCCCTCCGGATTAAATTGTTTATTTAAAGTTTAATTCGAGCATCGGGAGGCGATGCCGGCCGGCGCGGGCGGGGGGATATGGCGCAGAAAGTCAAGTTGTCGACGATTGCCGAGAGCCTCGGTCTTTCCACTGCCACCATTTCCCTTGCTCTTCGCGACAGTCCGCTGGTGGCGATCGATACACGCGAAAAGATCAAGGAACAGGCCAGGGCGCTCGGCTATATCTACAACCGCCGCGCCGCGAGCCTGCGCACGTCGCGTTCCGGCATCATCGGCGTCGTGGTGCACGACATCATGAACCCCTTCTACGGGGAAATCCTGAAGGCGATCGAAAGCGAGCTGGACCGCAGCCGCCACACCTTCATCCTCTCGAACCACTACGATTCGGTCGAAAAGCAGCGGACCTTCGTGGAAACCCTGCTGCAGCTCGGCGGCGACGGAGTGATCATGTCTCCAGCGATCGGCACGCCGGTGGAGGACGTGAAGCTCTGCGAGCAGAACGGCATGCCGGCCATCCTGGTTGCCCGCTCCATGGAAGGCGTCGACCTGCCGACCTATCGCGGCGACGACAGCTACGGCATCTCGCTCGCCACCAACCATCTGATCGGGCTCGGCCACCGGGTCATCGCCATGATCGGCGGCACCGATCAGACCTCGACCGGCCGCGATCGTTATCAGGGTTATGTCAACGCGCTGCGCAAGGCGGAGATCGAGGTCGATCCGAACCTGCGCATTCCCGGCCCGCGCTCCAAGCAAGGTGGTTTCGAGGCGGCGGTCAACTTCCTGTCCCTGCCGCAGAAGCCGACGGCCGCGGTCTGCTGGAACGACCTCGTGGCGATCGGCCTGATGAACGGCATTGCCCGCGCCGGCTTCGTGCCCGGCCAGGATATTTCCGTCACCGGTTACGACGATCTGGAGGAGGCCTCGATCGCGACGCCGGCGCTGACGACGGTCTCCAATGGTCAGGCCGATGTCGGCAGGCTTGCGGCGCGTGCGCTGCTCGACCGGCTGGCCGGCAGCCATGAGCCGGACGGTCTTCACCTCATCAAGCCGGAAATGCGTATCCGTCAGTCGACGGGCATCTACAAGCCGCGGACCCACTAGGAAGAATTGGCTTCGGAATTCGGGGCGCTCGACGCGACCTGTTTATCAGGCTGCGACGTCGGTGTGCGTCTTGCGCGCGACATAGGCGCGTACGGCCTCGCCGAAGGCGTGGAAAAGGGCGCGCGACGGAGCGTCGGTTTCCGCCCAATATTCCGGATGCCACTGCACGCCGACGGCAAAGTTCCTCGCATCGATCACCGAAACGGCTTCGATCGTGCCGTCCTCGGCGGTGGCCTCCACCTTCAGCCGCGGGGCGGTCTCGGCGATCGCCTGCCGGTGCAGCGAGTTTACCTGCACCGCGCCCGACAGCCCGAGATGCCGGGCAATGCAGGAGCCTTCCTGCACGAAGACGGGCTGGCGGATCGCATACATGCCGTCACGCTCGGTCACGGGCGGTTTGCGGTGGTCCCAGATCCCCGGCTGGTCCTGAATTTCGCTGGCAAGCGTGCCGCCAAGCGCGACGTTCAGCTCCTGGATGCCGCGGCAGATGGCCAGCAGCGGAATGCCGCGGTCGATCGCCCGCCGGATCAGCGGCAGCGACGTGGCGTCACGCGCCGGATCGAAAGGTCCGTCGCTTTCCGCGGCCTGCTTGCCGTAGAGCGAAGGATGGACGTTGGTGGCGGAGCCCGAGACCAGCACGCCGTCGACCCGGTCGAGGATCGCGTCTATATCGTTGCCTTCCTCAAAGGCCGGGATGATGAAGGTCATCACCTCCGCCACCTTGAGCGCTGCCTGGACATATTGATTGGGCGTTGCATGCCAGACCGCTCCATCCAGTTCACGGATATCGGCAGGCAATGCGACGATCGGTTTCGACATCGGGATCTCCGGAGGGCACGCGAACTACGTTCCGTCGATGTGATGCCGGAAGGTGCCGCAAGTCAAGTTCCTGCTCTGCGGCATGCAATTTGCGCTGCACAAAGAATAAGCATTTCCCCTTTGAAATCTTTTATGAATCTCGTTTGAGCAGAACACGACGAAAGTCTAAGTATGAAAGACTATCCGCGTTAAGGAATATCGGCGGCGGCGCTTGCAAGCCACTGGGCAACATGTTTACTTCGATCCAGGACCGGGGGAGTGGGAACGGAAACCCTGCGGTTTGTCTCTATGGGAGGTATTTAATGGATCGTCGTTCATTCTTCAAAAAAGCTGCTGTGACGGGTGCCGGCGCCGCCGCCGCAACGGTGCTTGCTGCCCCGGCCATCGCGCAAACGAACCCGAAGATCACCTGGCGTCTGACGTCTTCGTTCCCGAAGTCGCTCGACACCATCTACGGCGGCGCTGAAGACATCGCCAAGCATGTCGCTGCCGCTACCGACGGCAACTTTACCATTCAGCCTTTTGCCGCAGGCGAAATCGTGCCCGGCCTGCAGGCCGCCGATGCCGTCAGCGCCGGAACGGTCGAGATGTGCCACACCTGCTCCTACTACTATGTGGGCAAGGATCCGACTTTCGCGATCGGCACCGCAATCCCGTTCGGCCTCAATGCCCGCCTGACCAACTCCTGGTTCTATGAAGGCAACGGCAACAAGCTGTTGAACGAATTCTATGCCAAGCACGGCCTCTATGGCATGATCGCCGGCAATACCGGCGCACAGATGGGCGGCTGGTTCCGCAAGGAAATCAACACGGTCGACGACTTCAAGGGCGTCAAGATGCGTATCGCGGGCCTCGCCGGCCGGGTCGTCGAGAAGCTCGGCGTCGTGCCTCAGCAGATCGCCGGCGGCGATATCTATCCTGCCCTTGAAAAGGGCACGATCGACGCGGCCGAATGGGTCGGTCCTTATGACGATCACAAGCTCGGTTTCTACAAGGTCGCGAAATACTACTACTACCCGGCCTTCTGGGAAGGTGGCCCGGTCATTCACGCCTTCACCAACCTCGAGAAGTGGAACGCCCTGCCGAAGAGCTATCAGGCGGCCCTGACCGACGCCTGCGCCTTTGCCAATACCAGCATGATGGCGAAATACGACGCGAAGAACCCGACGGCAATCAAGCAGATCGTTTCCCAGGGCACGACCCTGCGTCCGTTCAGCCAACAAATCCTTGAAGCCTGCTACAACGCTTCACAGGAAGTCTACAAGGACATCTCGTCCAAGAACGCGGACTTCAAGAAGATCTACGACGACCAGGTAGCCTTCAAGAAGGAGGGTTACCTCTGGATGCAGCTCTCGGAATACACTTTCGACACGTTCATGATGATCCAGCAGCGTAACGGCAAGCTCTGATCCATCGTCCAGTTCCGCGACAGCAAACCCCGGGTCCTAAAGGCCCGGGGTTTTGTTGTGCCGAACCGGACCGGCACATCTTCGCCGAACTCAACAATTTTCGGCAATATCGTTGCCGGCTGTTTCTTGGAAAACGGGCTTGGGCTAGAACCTGTCTTGCAGGCACCGTCCTGCCGATCCAAACAACGAAGCGCGTCACGTGGGCCGGCACCGTCCGGCATACGGGCGCGTCTTTGCAATTAGAGGTTATGCGATGAATGATATCGCTGATCACGGCATTCGCTTCGGACGAATTGCCGCCATGCTGCCGGTCAAGGACATGGCCAAGGCTCATGATTTCTACACGAAGGTCATGGGCTTCGAGAAAACCTTTCAGAATGGAAATCCCGTGGGCTTCATGATTCTGATGCGGAATCAGGCCGAACTGCATCTGACCTTGCAACCCGGACATGAGGCGGCAAACTTCAATGTTGCCCACGTGATGGTGGATGACGTCGATGCCCTTCACGCCATTTGCCAGCGCCAGGGATTAAGGATCATCAAGAGCCTTCAGGACAAGGATTATGGTCTGAGAGCCTTCGTGTTCGAAGACCCAGACGGCAATCGGATCGACGTCGGACAGCCGATCCGGCCCTGAAAATCCGGGGTGCCGAAAGGCATCTGCTCCCTCATAGAAACGGTAAAGCCCCAGGGCATCCCCGGGGCTTTGTCTTTTGTGTGGGATCACGCCCTTACGGGTTGATCTTGGGCGGTTCGCTGAAATTCGGCATGGCGGGCTGTGCCGGTTGTCCGGGCTGGGCGGGCGCTCCGTCCATCGGCGGCAGGCCGAAGTTCGGCATCTCATTGCCGCCGCCATTGCCGAAGCCGGGAACTTCGATCTTGATCGTGTTGAGGTCGACGTCCGGCGCCTTGTCCAGCCAGTAGGTCACCGATTCCGGCCAGAAGATCACGATCGCGACCAGGATCAGCTGCATGAAGAGCCAGGGAATGGCGCCGAGATAGATGTCCTTTGTCTTGACGCTCTTGGGCGCGATCGAGCGCAGGTAGAAGAGCGCGAAACCGAAGGGCGGGTGCATGAAGCTGGTCTGCATGTTGATGCAGAGCAGTACGCCGAACCAGATCAGGTCGATGCCGAGCGCACTCGCCACCGGCGCCAGCATCGGGATGACGATGAAGGCGATCTCGAAGAAGTCGAGGAAGAAGGCGAGGAAGAAGATGAAGATGTTGACGAAGATCAGGAAGCCGACCGCGCCGCCTGGCACGTGGCTCAGCAGGTGCTCGATCCACAGACCTCCATCCATGCCCTGGAAGACCAGGCTGAAGCAGGTCGCGCCCACCAGGATGAAGACGACCATGGAGGTGATCGTCATCGTCGAATGCATGCCCTGACGCAGCAAATCCCAGGTGAGGCGGCGATGCATCGCGGCGATGGCCATGGCGCCGACGACGCCGAGCGCGCCGGCTTCCGTCGGCGTTGCGAGGCCCATGAAGATGGTGCCGAGCACCAGGAAGATCAGTACGATCGAGGGGATCATCCCCCAGAGAACCTTGACGACAAGCGCAGCATTGAGTTCGCCACGGGCTTCGCGCGGCAGCGGCGGCACGTCCTTCGGCCGGAAGATCGACAGGCCCAGGATGAAGAGCATGAAAATCGTGACCTGCAGGATCGATGGGCCGATCGCGCCGAGATACATGTCGCCGACCGAACGGCCGAGCTGGTCGGCCAGAACGATGAGGACGAGAGACGGCGGGATGACCTGGGTGATCGTGCCGGAGGCGGCGATGACGCCCGTCGCGAGCCGAGGGTTGTAGCCGTATTTCAGCATGATCGGCAGCGAGATCACGCCCATGGTGATGACCGATGCCGCGACAGTGCCGGTGATCGCGCCGAGAATGGCGCCGACGACGATAACCGCATAGGCGAGGCCGCCCGGGATTGCGCCGAACAGTTTTCCGGTTCCCTCGAGAAGGTCTTCCGCAAGGCCGCAGCGTTCCAGCACCGCACCCATGAAGGTGAAGAACGGGATGGCGAGCAAGAGGTCGTTCGAAACGATGCCGAAGATGCGCAGCGGCAGCGCCTGCATGAAGGCGAATTCGAAATGCCCGGTGGCGATGCCGAGAAGACCGAAAAAGAGGCCGACGGCCGAGAGCGAGAAGGCCACCGGAAATCCGTAGAGCATGAAGATGATCATGCCCAGGAACATGGCTGGCGGCATTATACCGTATTGAAACATGACTGGCTTATCCCCGAAGGATTGTTGTTATTGAAGCGGCTTTTCGTAGGTCGTGTCGACCTGGACGACGCCCATGAGGCCTGCGATGCGCTTCACGAGTTCGGAGAGGCCCTGCAAGGCAAGCAGGGCAAAACCAGCGACGATAATCAATTTGACGGGCCAGCGAATGAGGCCCCCGGCATTGGAAGATATCTCGCCCTGGACGTAGGACAGCGAAAAGAACGGCCAGGAAAGCCAAGCCAGATAGAGGCAGGCGGGGATGAGGAAGACGATCAGGCCAACCACGTCGATCCAGAGGCGGGCGCGGTCGGAGACGGCGCCATAGATGAGATCGACGCGAACGTGTTCGTTGAGCCTCAGGGTATGGGATGCGCCGAGCAATACGATGAAGGCGAAGAGATACCACTGGATCTCGAGCCAGCCGTTCGAACTGTAGTTGAAAAGGTAGCGGATCACGGCGTTGCCGGCGCTGATGAGGCAGCAGGCGAGAACCAGATATCCGGAAAATTTGCCAATAATTTCGCTGAGGCGGTCGATGAGACCGCTGATCTTCAACAGTGCAGCCATGCTTTCCCCATCCAACGGGTCTCTGTTATCCCGCCCGTCCTTGAATGGCCATGTAAACCAAGGGCTATGAAAAGGAAAGTCCTAATAAACCGGCTTTTTGCCCGTAAAATCTCGCAGCAGAGCCGGTTGGGCAATCGGCTGATCCTGCGCAAACGCATCGTCTTCGGCAAGCCCGGAGAATTTTAGCCTTCGGCATCGGAATTTGTTGAGCAAACCCGCCGGAAACCGATGTACAGTGCGATGCGAGCGGCGGGAACAATGAAATCTTAAAGGGTTTTCCGCACGGTCCCTCGGACGCAAAGGGATGAACCCGATGAGAGAGATCGAAGCGGAGACGTTGTCGACGGATGTTTTCCTGTCGTTCGTCGCCTCGCTGTTTGGAAACCGTGGAACACTGTGGACGGGCGTGATCGTCCATGTCCTCTGGTGCCTGTTCGTCTTCTATTTCAACGGCTCCGAGCTCTATCTCCTGTTCGCCGGGTGCTTCGCTGCGATTTTTGCCTATCGCATGTACTGGTTCCATCGGTTCGACCAGGTGAATAAGCAAACGCTCAAGCATGATGAGATCGCCGCCTGGGAACGTCAATACGTTATCGGCGCTTTTCTTACGGCTCTGCTTCTTGGCGTCGCCAGCGGATATGCCCTGCTGGCATTGCAGGACCCCTTCGTCAGCGTCACAGCGGTGGCGATCCCGCTCGGTTCGATGATGTCGATCATCGGCCGCAACTACGGCTCGCGTGCCGCCATCGATCTCCAGATGCTCGGCTGCTGCGGGCCGATCCTGATCGCCTGCCTGTTTACCGGCGACCTCAACCTCTCGGTATTGGCCGTCCTGCTGGTTCCGTTCGCGCTCACGACCCGGTTCATGGCGAACGGCATTCGTGATTTTCTCTATCAGAACGTCATCTCCTCCCGGACCATGGCGATCATCGCCGGACGTTTCGACATCGCGCTGAACACCATCTCCCACGGGCTCGTGATGCTCGACCGGGAAGGGAGGATTCAGGTGGTCAACCGCCGTGCCCGTGATCTGCTGGGGCTCCACCTGCAGCGCGAGCTCAAGGACCGGGATTTCGCCGCCGTGCTTTGCGAAGATGCGGCAAATGTGCCGGCGGGCACTCTCAGGCAGCTCCATCGGCTGGCGGATGGTTCGCTGGAACGCGCGCTTCTGACATTCAAGGACGACCGCCATCTGGAATTCTCCGTCAGTCCCCGTTCCGACGGCGGCGTGGTACTGATCTTCGAAGATGTCAGCGCGCGGATCGAGGCCGAGGAGAAGATGCGGCACATGCTGCAGTTCGACGCGCTGACCGGCCTTCCGAACCGTGCTCATTTTGCCGATCTTGCAGGGGAAAAAGTGCGCGAGCGGCCGGAAGCGCTTGCGGCACTGGTGGTCTTCGACGTGGACGGCTTCAAGCACGTCAACGACATGCGCGGCCATGTGATGGGCGATCGTCTGCTTGCCGCGATCGGGGCGCGGTTTGCCGCGCTCGAGATGGAAGGTATCCTCACCGGCCGCCTCATCGGCGATGAATTCGTCCTCCTGCTTCTCGGTGATGCCGACGGTAGCGAGCTGGAGCAGCGGATCCGGCAGATTCATGCGGATGTCCAGGGCGACTACAAGGTGGAAGGGCTCCGCCTGCCGGTGACCATGAACGGCGGCTGCGTCATCCTGCCGTCCCGGGATTTCGACATGGAGCAATGGCAGATCAAGGCGGATCTTGCGGTCAACCATGCGAAATCGGACGGCAACGGCACACTCGTCATCTTCCTCCCGGAAATGGATGCGCAATATATCGACGAACAGAAGCTGCGCGCCGACCTCCGGCAGGCGATCCAGAACCGCGCCCTGCACGTGGTCTACCAGCCCCTGTACCTTCCGGACGGCTCGGGAATCGAATGCAGCGAAGCGCTGGTGCGCTGGCGCCATCCGGAACGCGGCGTGGTCGGGCCGAACGTGTTCATTCCGATGGCCGAGGATATGAACCTCATATCGCAGATCACCCACCAGGTCATCGAGCAGGCCTGCCGCGACTGCTCGACCTGGCCGGAGGGGATGGCGGTCTCCGTCAACCTGTCGATCCAGGACCTCGGCAACGACGATATCGTGCCCCACGTGGCGGAGGTTCTCGAGCGCTATTCGCTCTCGCCGTCACGGCTGCGTCTGGAGGTGACGGAAAGCTGCTTCATGGACGAGCCGGTCGCGGTCAGCGCCATTCTCAACCGGTTCCGCGCCACCGGCGTAACCATCGCGATCGACGATTTCGGCACCGGGTTCTCGAGCCTCAGCTATCTGGACACGCTGCCGGTGGACGTCGTGAAGATCGATCGGGCCTTCATCCGCAATGTCGGTGAAGACGCACGCAAGCTGAAGCTGCTGCGCGGCATCGTCAATCTGTCGCGCGAACTCGGCCTGAAGATCGTCGTCGAAGGCGTCGAGACGAAGGAGCAGCTTGCGCTGATCAACCGTCACCGCTTTGCCGATCTGGTTCAGGGCTTCGTCTTCTCCATGCCCGTCGATTCGGCTCTGATTCCAGGCCTTGCCGCAGAAGCCAGACCCGTCAAGCTTTCAACCGTTCGGCGTGGCGCCAGGCAGACGCCCGCCCGCCGGCTCACGACTGCCGAGCGGTGACCCGCGCTGAGGCCGGATAAGCCCGCCCGGCGCGCCGCTTGCGGCATTTTACCACCTCCGCAGAGCTGGCGTACCCGAGAGCCCTTCGGTGCCATTGCGCTTTCTCACGCCTTTGTGTAAGGCCTGAGGTAACGTCCGGCATGCCTTTCAAGGGCATGATTCCGGGCAGCGACGAGGATTTTTTCCGCACGCGGAATGCTTTCATCTGCAAGGCCGTGTGCGGCTTGCTTCAAGGAGACGCGACTGATGGACAATCACCATAGCGGACCGGTGGAAACGGGCGCTCCCATGGACTATGCGGAACATGAAAAGACCTACGGCATGTTCCTTGCCGCCTCCAAATGGGGCACCATGGTCGTCGTCGTGCTTTTGATTGCCATGGCTGCCGGCTTCTTCGGCGGCGTAGGCTTCCTCGGCAGCCTCATCCTGTTCATCGTTCTCAACATCGCCGGCGTCTTCCTGCTGCGCTGATCTTCGCGAGCCGGCTTTTGCCCGTGGCCTGAGGAGGGACGGAGCATTCCGTTCTGTTGCGATATCGACTGGGAGGAGACAGTCTTTGGCGAAGATCATCTATGTAAGTCGCGAAGGTTCTGACGAACCGCGCGTATCGGCCTCACCCGAGACGGTGAAGCGTCTCTCGGGTCTCGGCTTCACCATCGTGGTCGAACGCGGCGCGGGACTTGCCTCCGGCATCCCGGACGGTGATTTCGAGGCGGCAGGCGCGCGCATCGGCGCAGCTTCGGATGCCGGTTCGGCCGACATCGTGCTGCGGGTCAACCGGCCGACGGCTGCAGAAGCGGCCTCCTACAAATCCGGCGCGGTCGTCTTTGCGGTCATGGACCCTTACGGCAACGAAGCGGCGCTTGCCGCGATGGCCAAGGCGGGCCTGACGACCTTTTCCATGGAACTGATGCCGCGCATCACCCGGGCCCAATCGATGGACGTGCTGTCGAGCCAGGCAAACCTTGCCGGTTATCGCGCCGTCATCGACGCGTCCCACGAATATGGACGGGCGATGCCGATGATGATGACGGCGGCCGGCACCGTGCCCGCCGCAAAGGTCTTCGTCATGGGCGCAGGCGTTGCCGGCCTGCAGGCGATCGCGACGGCTCGCCGCCTGGGGGCGGTGGTGTCGGCGACCGACGTTCGTCCGGCGGCCAAGGAACAGGTCGGCTCGCTCGGCGCCAAGTTCATCGCGGTCGAGGACGAGGAATTCAAGGCGGCGGAAACGGCCGCCGGCTACGCCAAGCCGATGTCGGAAGCCTATCAGGCGAAGCAGGCGGCGCTCGTGGCTGAGCACATCGCCAAGCAGGACATCGTCATCACCACCGCGTTGATCCCCGGTCGTCCGGCGCCGCGGCTCGTGACGCGTGCGATGCTGGCCTCGATGAAGCCCGGTTCCGTCGCCGTCGACCTCGCCGTCGAACGCGGCGGCAATATCGAAGGTTCGGAAAAGGGCAAGGTGGCAAGCGTCGAAGGCGTTGCCGTGATCGGGTATGCCAATGTGGCCGGGCGGATCGCCGCCTCCGCCTCGGCGCTCTATGCCAGGAACCTCTTTGCCTTCCTCGAGACCATGGTCGACAAGAACTCGAAGGAGTTCGCGGTCAATCCGGAGGACGAACTCGTCAAGGCGACCATGCTGACCCATGGCGGCCGCGTCGTGCACCCGAATTTTGCATCGGCGGTCGCAGCTCTCGTCAGCGAGGCGCCGGCCGGACCTGCCGTCGTCGCCGAGCCGGCGCCGGCAAAAACCGCCCGGCCGCGCAAGAAGGCCGTGGCGGAAAGTGCCGCGAAGGGGGAGGAGCTTTGATGGCGAACGAAATGATGAACAAGGCGCTCGAAGGGCTCGACCAGGCGGTCGCCGCCGTCAAGGCCGCCGCGGAAACGGCACCCGATGCCGTGGCGCAGGCGGCCCATGGCGTATCGGGCGGGGCGATCGATCCCTTCGTTTTCCGCTTTGCGATCTTCGTCCTGTCGATCTTCGTCGGCTATTACGTCGTCTGGTCGGTGACGCCGGCGCTGCATACGCCGCTGATGGCCGTCACCAATGCCATTTCCTCGGTCATCGTCGTCGGTGCGCTTCTGGCGGTCGGCGTCGCGGCAAGCGGCTTTGCCACCGGCTTCGGCTTTGTCGCGCTGGTGCTCGTCTCGGTGAACATCTTCGGCGGCTTCCTGGTGACCAGCCGGATGCTCGCCATGTACAAGAAAAAAGATCGCTGAGGGGTTCTGGAAACATATGTCGCAGAATTTCGCAGCCTTCCTTTATCTCGTCTCCGGCGTGCTGTTCATCATGGCACTGCGCGGGCTTTCCCACCCGACCACCAGCCGCAAGGGCAATGTCTACGGCATGGTCGGCATGGGGATTGCCATCGGCACGACCCTCCTTCTCGCCACGCCGAGCTTCGGCGGGTTCATCCTGATCGTACTGGCGCTCGCCATCGGTGGTGGGGCAGGGGCCTATATCGCCCGCACCATTCCGATGACGGCGATGCCGCAGCTCGTCGCCGGCTTCCATTCGCTGGTCGGCTTTGCCGCCGTCATGGTGGCGGCTGCAGCGCTCTATGCGCCGGATTCCTTCGGCATCGGCGAGCCCGGCGCGATCCACGGCCAGGCGCTGATCGAACTGGCGCTCGGCGCGGCGATCGGCGCGATCACCTTTACCGGATCGGTCATCGCCTTCCTGAAGCTTGACGGACGCATGTCTGGCAAACCGATCATGCTGCCCTACAGGCACTTCATCAATGCCGGCCTGCTGCTGCTGATCGTCATCTTCATGATCGGGCTCGTGCAGACCGAAAGCCATGCTGATTTCTGGCTGATCGTCGTCCTAGCGCTTGTGCTTGGCGTGTTGATCATCGTGCCGATCGGCGGCGCCGACATGCCGGTCGTCGTGTCGATGCTGAATTCCTATTCGGGCTGGGCCGCCGCCGGCATCGGCTTCACGCTCGGCAACCTGGCGCTGATCATCACCGGCGCACTGGTCGGGTCGTCGGGTGCGATCCTCTCCTACATCATGTGCAAGGGCATGAACCGCTCCTTCATCTCGGTCATCCTCGGCGGCTTCGGCGGCGAGACGGCTGGGGCAGCTAGCGACGACGGCGTGCAGCGGACGGTGAAGCAAGGCTCTGCCGACGACGCGGCCTTCCTGATGCAGAACGCCGAGAAGGTGATCATCGTGCCGGGCTACGGCATGGCGGTCGCCCAGGCGCAGCATGCGCTGCGCGAGCTCGCCGATACGCTGAAGAGCCACGGCGTCGAGGTCAAATACGCGATCCATCCGGTCGCCGGGCGTATGCCGGGCCATATGAACGTGCTGCTCGCGGAAGCCAACGTGCCCTATGACGAGGTTTTCGAGCTCGAAGACATCAATGCGGAGTTCGCGCAGGCGGACGTCGCCTATGTCATCGGCGCCAACGACGTTACCAACCCGGCAGCCCGCGACGACAAGACCTCGCCGATCTACGGCATGCCGATCCTCGATGTCGACAAGGCCAAGACCTGCCTCTTCGTCAAACGCTCGCTCGGCTCCGGCTACGCCGGCATCGACAACACGCTGTTCTACAAGGACGGCACGATGATGCTGCTCGGCGACGCCAAGAAGATGACGGAAGATATCGTCAAGGCGATGAAGCACTGACCGATCCTCAGACAGCGAATAACGAACGAAAAGCCCGGCGATGCCGGGCTTTTTTAATGCATCAGATATGCTAGATATACACCGTCAAGATGTTTATCCGGGAGAGCGCCATGCAGGTTTCCAAATGGGGTAACAGTCTCGCGGTTCGGCTGCCCGCGGCAGTGGTCGAAGCTCTTGAACTGAAGGAAGGCGACGAGATCCAGATACGCGCCGTCGACGCAAGGGAGTTCGAAGTGGCGCGCAAGCCTACACGCGAGGAACTTCTTCAGCGGTTGAGGAAATTCCGCGGTCGTCTGCCCGAGGACTTCGTGTTCGACCGGGACGAGGCTAATGCCCGGTAATTTCTATGACACCAATATCCTGCTCTATCTTGCTTCAGGCGATGCCACAAAGGCGGCGGCGGCGGAGCGCGCGGTCGATTTGGGTGGAGCGATCAGCGTTCAGGTCCTGAACGAATTCGTTCACGTCGCACGGCGCAAGATGGGATTTTCCTGGGAGGATACTCATTCCTTTCTGACAACGATCCGGGCCCTGTTGACCGTCGTTCCCCTGACTACCCAAATCCACGACAAAGGCCTGCAATTGGCTGAACGGTATAATTTCTCGATATATGATGCGATGATCGTTGCCGCGGCGCTTGCCAGCGATTGCGACGTTCTATTTTCCGAGGACCTTCAAGACGGCATCCGAATCGAGAGCCTTTCGATCATCAATCCTCTTAAAAGATCTGTATGACCATCCCCACCTCCCACCCCTTCGATTTCGATCCGACTTGTGGCCTGGGGCTCAAGGAACTCCGGGCTATAGCGCCGCCGGAGGCGCCGGAGGGTTTTGATGAGTTCTGGGAGCGCCGTTATCGGCGGGCGCTGAGCGTCGATCCCCGGCCAAAACTTCAGAAAAGCAAGCTCGCCCATCCGAAATGGCATGTCTTCGACCTCACCTATATGTCGAGCGGCGCCTTTCCGATCGGCGGCTGGCTTCTTCTGCCGCGGCAAGGCGAAGTGCGGCGCGGGCTGGTCGTCGGGCATGGTTATGGCGGGCGCGACGCGCCGGATTTCGATATGCCGGTGGAAGAGACGGCGCTGCTTTTCCCCTGCTTCCGGGGCATGTCGCGGAGCGCGCGGCCACCGATCTCGTCCGAGTCCAGCTGGCATGTGCTGCATGACATCGACAAGCCTGAGCGCTACATCATCGGGGGCTGCGTCGACGATCTCTGGATCGCGGTCACCACGCTGCTCCTTCTTTACCCCTGGCTTGCCGGCCGGATCGGCTATAGCGGCGTCAGCTTCGGCGGCGGCATCGGCGGGCTCGGGATTGCCTATGACAGCCGCATCTGTCGCGGACATCTGTCGCTGCCGACCTTCGGGCATCAGGAGTTGAGGCTCAGGCTGCCGAGCATCGGCAGCGCCGCGGCGGTGCAGACGTATCAGCGGACATATGGGAACGCGCTTGCAACGCTGCGGCTGCACGATTCGGCGGTTGCCGCTGGCCGTATCAGCGTGCCGATGCTGATGAGCGTTGCGCTTTTCGATCCGGCGGTGGCGCCGCCCTGTCAGTTCGCGGTCGCCAATGCGCTGCCGCCGCCTTTGGCGCCCTCAAAATTTAATGAAATCTTCATCCTGGACGCCGGGCATTTCGATTATCCTGGCCAGGAGGCGCAACACGCAATCCTCAGCGAGAAGGTCAGGTCTTTCTTCGGAGCGTCATGAACCGCGAATATCATCGCTGGTACAGCCCCAGGCTTCACCGGGACATGGAACTCCTGGTGTTCGGCCATGCCGGCGCCAAGGTGCTGATGTTCCCGACGCGGGACGGGCGCTTCTTCGAATATGAAGAACTCGGCCTCGTCGCGAGCCTGACCGACAAGATCACCGCCGGCCATCTGCAGCTCTATTGCGTCGAGGGGCTCGCGAGGGAAACTTTTTATGCCGGCCACTGGCATCCGGCAGATCGCCTGCGCCGTCACGAAGCCTTCGAAGCCTATATCCTCAACGAAGTCCTGCCGCTGATGGCGGCGAAGAACCCGCACGACTGCACCATTGCGCAGGGCTGCAGTCTCGGCGCCTATCAGGCGGCAAGCCTCGTCTTCCGACATCCGCATCTTTTCCGCAAGCTCGTCGCCTTTTCGGGCCGTTATGATCTGACGCTCAGGGTCGAGTCCTTTGGCGACCTTCTGGAAGGCTATTACGACGATGCAGTCTATTTCCACACCCCGTCACATTTTCTTCCCGGGCTTTCCGGTGATTGGCGGCTGGACAGGCTGAGACAGGTCGAGATCGTCCTGACCATCGGCAATGCCGATCCCTTCCTCGACAACAACCGTCACCTGAGCCAGGTGCTGGCCGAAAAGGGCGTCGGTCACCAGATGCATGTATGGGACGGGCGCGCCCACCGGGCCGGGGCCTGGCGCAGAATGGCCGCCCTTTATATTTGACGAGTTCTCCAGGCGTCAGCTGGCGAGACGCGGAGTGCTGACGATTTTCAGGAACAGGGCGTTCATCGCTTCGGTAATGCCCTGCGAGGGGCCGACTTCGAAGAAGTAGCCGGGCGTGGCGCAGGCCTGCATGCGGGGGCTGATCTCGCCCTGGAACGGAGCGATCCAGTCTCTGTACCAACCGTCGGAGGGCAGGGGCAGATAGGTCGTGTAGAGAACTGCGATCTTATAGCCTTCCGCCTTCAGTTTGTCGCAAGCTTTGGTGTCGATCGGTTCCTGGCACCGGGTTCCCTTCGTTCTTTTCGTGCAGCCAGAGCCCTTGGCGCTGTCGTTCACGCCATCGGAAACGAAGAAGATGATCTTTTCCGGGCTGGCGGCGCTGAGGCCGGTTCCGGGCTTGTCCATCTTCTTGCCGATATCCTTCAGGGCGCGGTCGAAATCCGTCTGTTGGTCGTTGTTGTAGTTTTGTTTGGGAATGGACATCAGGTCGATCAGCGCGGCCTTGGCCTTGGCGGTCTTCAGGTCGTCGCTCAGCGAGGAAATTTCGAGAAGCTTGGTGTCTTCCGCCTTTTCACCGAAGGTGTAGACGGCCATGCGGAACTGGTTGGGGCTCTTGCGGACTTTTATGGCGGTGTCCATCAGCGCGGCCGTCGCCTGGGCGACGACGTTGATGCGGATGGTGACGCCGAGGCTCTTGGCGAGATTATAGTAGCTGTTCGGATCTTCCACGCCATTCTTGACGATATGGCAGGCAAAGGCACACCCGTCAGGCGTGCTTGCCACCATCGTGTTGATATCGTCAGGGGTGGCGGCCACTCCCATGGACGGCGTATTGTCGAGCAGCAGATAGAAATCGCGAAAAGTCTCCGTCTGGAAGACCGCCGTGGCCGTGCCCGCGATGGTCATGGTATCCTTGCCGATGACGTTGAGCAGGGTGGTCGGAATGGTGGCCGAATAGCTGAAGACGGCCTTGAGCTGATTGTCCTCGCGGACCACCTTGGCATCGACGTCGTTGAGCGTGAATCCGCCGCTTTTCGCAAGCTGCCCGCGGAAAATGTTCTCGGCATCCTTGATCGCAACTTCGATGGAGCCGTTGCCCGTCATCTTCATGGCTTCCGCCACGCCGATCGAACTTTCAGCGACGGCTCCGAGCGCCGCCGCGTCGGCGGAATCCTGAAGCTGCTGCTTGATCATCAGGGCATCTGCGAAATCGATGGAGAGGCCGGCCACGCCGATAAGCGGCACGAGCATCAGAGCGCTCATCAGGCCAAAGTTGCCGGATTTGTCTCTCAGTAATCTCTCAAGCATCCCGCGCCCCTCGATTTCGACGGGCACAGAATATCTTATAAGCGTAACGCCTTTATTAGAGTTTATAGTTTACGCATATTAGGGATAAACGGACGGAGGCTGGCGATACTGCCAAGCCGTGTCCCTGCATTCGCTCCGTCAGCCTGGTCCAGCAGCTCCGCTATGATGCCGCGTCAGCTCGTTGCGCGGGTGCGCGCGGCGCCATCCTGGGCCGGCTTGTAGTTCGGGTCCAGGCGGATGGCATGCGAGTAGGACTTGTAGGCGCGTGCCTTGTCGCCACGCCGCTCATAGACCAATGCCTGGTTTGCCCATGATTCGGCGAGCTTGTCGTTGAGCTCGATGGCATGGTTGAAATCCGCAAACGCATTGTCGTCGTCGTTCAGCGCCACGTAGGAAATGCCGCGCCCGTTATAGGGTTCTGCCGAATTCGGCGAGAGCGAGATCGCCTTGGCAAAGTCCTCGATTGCCTGGGCATGCTGGCCGCGAAGCTGATAGATCAGGCCGCGATTGTGGTAAGCGCGGCCGTCGGTAGTGTCCAGATCGATCGCCTTGGAGAAATCGTTGAAGGCTTCGTTGGTGCGGCCCGCCTGCCGGTAGATATTGCCGCGGCCGATATAGGCGACGTCGTAGTTAGCATTGATCTGCAGTGCCCGATTATAGTCGTTGGCGGCTTCCACCGGCTTGCCCATGTTGCGATAGACGAGCGCCCGGTTGGCATAGGCCTGGTAGAACTGCGGATTGATCTGGATGGCACGGTTGAAATCGTTGAGTGCGCGTGAGAACTCACCGGCGCGCCCGTAGGCCGTCCCACGCACGTTGTAGCCTTCCGGATCGTTCGGGCTGGAATTGATGACGGTGGAGAGCGACGCAATGTTTTCCTGGCTGCCCTGTGCGCGGTCCACGGTGATCATGTCCGAGGTGGTATTGGTCGTCGAGCAACCGGCGAGCGCAAGCGTCAGAAGGGTAGCTGAAAGTGCGGTCTTGCCGCGAATACTGGAAAAGATGATCGAAGGGCCGGAAATTTCAGTTCCACGATTGAGAACGGCAGTTTTGGCGGCCATCAGACGCTTTTCCTCTTATCGGGCGAAAGGGTAGTTTCCTGCATGCCTTTACCCCATTCGGGGCCGAACATGCAGTCGGTTCTGGACCAAATCAAAAAGAGCGGCGGCGCCCATGTCGCCACCGCCCTACAAGCATTAGAAAACGTCGAAATAACGGCCGATCAACGGCTCGGGCGCGCAGGGGCGGCGATCAGGCCTTCGCGCTGGGCACGCTTGCGGGCAAGCTTGCGAACGCGACGAACAGCTTCGGCCTTTTCGCGGGCGCGCTTCTGCGACGGCTTTTCGTAGTAGTCGCGCATCTTCATTTCACGGAAAATGCCTTCGCGCTGCATCTTTTTCTTGAGAGCGCGGAGCGCCTGGTCGACGTTGTTGTCGCGGACTAGTACCTGCACGTGAATCCCGTTCCTTTGGTTTTGGTTGCTCGCCCTGATCGGTACGATTCGAGGCGAAAAAATAACGTCCGCCCGGCGTGAGCCTGAGCGATTGGTGAAGGCAGATAGCAGAAGAGTCTGCGGAAGTCCAGACGGTCGATACCCTTTATCGATCAAAACAAGCTTTCGGGCCGCGGTGCTTTGAATGGAGGGCTTCGGGCCTATATCACAACCGTTGATCCTGCTATCCGTGAAAACAGCACCGGGAGAGTTTCATGCGCAGCGCAGTCCATTCGCAATTCGGTTCACCTTCCGACGTTCTTCGGCTCGACGAGAGGCCGTTGCCCGAGCCCGGTCCTGGCGAGGCGCGGATCAGGATGATCATGTCGGCTATCCACAACCACGACCTGCTGACCGTCAGCGGTCAATACGGCTACAAGCCCCAATTGCCGGCGGTCGCCGGCACGGAAGCCGTGGGGCTGGTCGACGCCGTCGGGGATGGTGTGGTGCATCTGAAGGTCGGGCAGCGGGTTGCTGCTTCCGGTCGCGGCACCTGGTCCGAATACTATATCGCCTCGGCCGCCGCCGTCGTTCCGCTGCCGGATTCCATATCGGACGAGGCGGGCGCACAGCTGATTTCAATGCCGTTGAGCGCGCTGACGCTTCTTGATTTCGTCGGCGTCGAGGCGGGCGGCTGGATTGTCCAGAACGCTGCCAACGGCGCCGTGGGCAAGGCGCTTGCAATGTTTGCGAAACCGCGCGGCATCCGGGTGGTCAATCTTGTCCGTCGCGACGAGGCCGTTGCCGAACTCAATCAGCTTGGCGTCGACAATGTCGTTTCCACGGCGCGCGAGGACTGGGAGGGCCGTGTGAAAGAGATGACCGGCGGCGCGCGGATCGGTGCTGCCATAGACGGTGTCGGCGGGCGTTCGTCCGGCGAACTGCTGTCGCTTCTCGGGGAAAAGGGCGTGCTCGTTTCCTTCGGGCTGATGTCCGGCGAGCCCATGGAGCTGTCGGCCAGCGACCTGATCTTCAAGCAGGCGGAGGTCAAGGGATTCTGGCTTGCGAAAATCGCGCCGACGCTGCCGCCCGAGAAGCTGAGAAGCCTGGTCGGCGAGATCATTCAGGGCGTTTCCGGCGGTGCGGTCCAGCTTACGGTCTCGGAAGTCTTCGACCTGTCGGATGTCGCGAAGGCCGCTGCTGCTGCGGCCGAGCCCGGGCGTAAAGGCAAAGTGCTGCTCAGGGCATGACGGGCGCGCTATCTCCCGTGTCGAAACAATCCTCGAATGCGTCGCAAAACAGCCATTGCGACGCATATTGATTTGCGATGGGTATGGCTCTACCCAGAATGGCCGGTTTGTCGATCCCAGGAGTTTGAGGCGAGATGCGCAAATATTCGATTTTCGCCATAGCCCGCGAGGCGATGCGCGCCCACAAGGGCTGGGAGGCTCAGTGGAGTTCGCCGGAGCCGCGCTCGAGCTACGACGTCATCATCATCGGCGCCGGCGGCCATGGCCTCGGCGCAGCCTATTATCTCGCCAAGGAACACGGCATCACCAATGTCGCGGTGATCGAAAAGGGATGGCTCGGCGGTGGCAATACCGGCCGCAACACGACGATCATCCGCTCCAACTATCTCTATGAAGAGAGCATGGACATCTACGAGCATTCCCTGAAACTCTGGGAAGGCTTGAGCCAAGATCTCAACTACAACGTCATGTATTCGCCGCGGGGCGTGATGATGCTGTCGCACAATGTGCATGACCAGCAGTCGTTCAGGCGGCATATCAACGCCCACAGGCTCTACGGCATCGACAACGAATGGCTGACGCCGGAGCAGGCCAAAGCCTACTGTCCGCCGCTCGATATCTCCAAGACGGCGCGCTACCCGATCAATGGCGCTACCCTGCAGCGGCGCGGCGGCACCGCCCGCCACGATGCCGTCGCCTGGGGCTATGCCCGCGCGGCGTCGGATCGCGGCGTGCATGTCATCCAGAACTGCGAGGTGACCGGCATCCGCCGCGGGCCGAACGGCGAGGTGCAGGGCGTCGAAACGACGCGCGGCTTCATCGGCGCGAAGAAGATCGGCGTCTCGGCTGCCGGCCATTCCTCGGTCGTCATGGAAATGGCGGGCGTGCGCGTGCCGCTGCATTCCACTCCGCTTCAGGCGCTGGTTTCCGAACCCCTGAAGCCGATCTTCCCCTGCGTCGTCATGTCGAACACGGTGCATGCCTATATCTCGCAGTCCGACAAGGGCGAACTCGTCATCGGCGCCGGCACCGACCAGTACAATTCCTATTCCCAGACCGGCGGCCTGCAGATCATCACCCATACTTTGGATGCGATCTGCGAGCTTTTCCCGATCTTCCGGCGCGTCAAGATGATGCGTCAGTGGGGCGGCATCACCGACAACACGCCCGACCGTTCGCCGATCCAGGGCGTAACCCCTGTGCCGGGCCTGTTCGTCAACTGCGGCTGGGGTACCGGCGGGTTCAAGGCGACGCCGGGTTCGGCAAACCTCTTCGCGCATCTGATCGCCAGGGGCGAGCCACACCGCTTGGCCTCGGGGCTGACGCTCGACCGGTTCCGCACCGGGCGCCTGATCGACGAAGCGGCGGCTGCCGCCGTGGCACATTGATGATGGCGGCGGCCCTTCTTTCAGTCGGCATCGGAGGCGCGGCAACAGCCGCGTCAGTCAATGATTTCATTCCGGAACCCAAGGATTTCCGCACCCAGGAGATTCACCGGGTCCGAGGTGAAACGGATTGGCCTTTCGTTGCCGAAAAAGGGCTGCTTCTTTGCGCGCCGAGCTGGAAGAACCGGTTCGTCTATTTCGTGCCGGAAGATGAAGAGGGCGAGAGCGAATATCCGTTCGCGCTCCATGAGAACATGATGACCGTGGCTCTGGTCAACCTCGGGCGCAACTCGGTGCTCAGGCCCTTTGACAATTTCGAACAGCTCGTAAAGCGGCTCTCTCCTTATCTCGCGATGGGAAAGCGCCTGTGTGATCAACCCGCCGGAGCCAAGCTTCGGGATACTGCTCTTTAGGTGAACCGACGATGCTCCTGATCCATTGTCCCTATTGCGAGGAAGATCGCTCGGAACTCGAATTCCGCTGGGCCGGCGAGGCGCATATCGCCCGGCCGGAAAACATCGCGGCGATCACCGACGAGGAATTCGCCGAATACTTCTTCCTGCGCAACAACGAAAAAGGCCTCACCTATGAGCGCTGGCGGCATATCCACGGCTGCGGCCGTTTCTTCAATGCGGCCCGCGACACCGTGAGCGACAGGTTCCTGATGACGTACAAGGCAGGCCTGCCGAAACAGCCGATCCCGACAGCGGAAGAAACCGCAGCGATCGCAGAGGAAAAGACCGTCGAAACCTGGGAAGCGACGGAAGGAGACGCCCGATGAGCGCTTCTCCCAAAGATCTCGGCGCCTTCCGCATCAAGGATGCGGGCCGCCACACGCCGGCCAAGACCGCGCGCTTCACCTTCGACGGCAAGACCTATACGGCCATGGAAGGCGATACGGTTGCCTCCGCGCTTCTGGCGCATGGCGTGCATCTGGTCGGCCGCTCGTTCAAATACCATCGTCCGCGCGGGATTCTCTCCGCCGGGCCGGAAGAGCCGAATGCGCTGCTCGACGTTTCCCGCGATGCGGGCCGTCGCCAGCCGAACGTGCGCGCCACCGTGCAGGAAGTCTTCGACGGCGTCAGGATCGCCTCGCAGAACCGCTGGCCGTCGCTGAAACATGATGTCGGCGCCTTCAACGATCTGCTTTCGCCGTTCTTCGCCGCCGGCTTCTACTACAAGACCTTCATGTGGCCGAAGGAAGCCTGGCACAAACTCTACGAACCCTTCATTCGCCGCGCAGCCGGCCTCGGCGAAGCGCCGAAGGAGGAGGATCCGGATCACTACACCAGCCGCTACGCCCATGGCGACGTGCTGATCGCCGGGGCCGGCGTAGCAGGGCTTACGGCGGCGCTTTCGGCCGCTGCTACGGGCGTCAGCGTCTTCCTCGTCGACGAACAGCCGGAAGTCGGCGGTGCGCTGCATTTCGATGCGGGGACCACGATCGACGGCCAGAACGGTTACGAGTGGGCACAGGCGGCGGCCGCCAGACTCAAGGCGATGCCGAACGTCACGGTGCTGACCCGCACGACCGTGTTCGGTTATTACAATCACGGTTTTCTCGGCCTTGTGGAACGTGTCACCGATCATCTGGCGCGGCCGGGCAGGGACCTCCCCCGCGAGCGGCTGTGGCAGGTGCGGGCGAAACGCGTGGTTCTCGCCACCGGCTCGATCGAACGGCACATGGTTTTTGCCAACAACGACCGGCCGGGCATCATGCTGGCCTCGGCGGCACGAACCTTCCTGAACCACCACGGCGTTGCGGTCGGCAGACAAGTCGGCGTCTACACGGCGCACGATTCGGCTTATGAGGCCGCCTTCGACCTGAAGCGCGCCGGCGTCTCGATCGCAGCGATCGTCGATTGCCGCAGCCATCCGGGCGATGCGGTTCTCGCGGAGGCCCGCGCGCTCGGCATCGACGTGCTGACCGGGCATTCCGTCACCAACACATCCGGACGCTTGCGTGTCTCCTCCATGACGGTGGCGCGCAACGGCGCGTCGAATGCCCGCAAGATTGCCGTCGATGCGCTGATCGTTTCGGCCGGCTGGACGCCTTCGGTGCATCTCTTCTCCCAGTCGCGCGGCAAGCTGCGCTTCGACGAGGCCAACCAGCGTTTCCTGCCGGATATCTACGCCCAGGATTGCATATCGGTCGGCGCCTGCAACGGCACCGACGACCTTTCCGACCTGATCGACGAGGCGATTGCGGCCGGTAGCGGCGCGCTCGCGCTGACCGGCGAGAACAGGTTCGAATGGACCGGCGGCATGATCGGCGCCGCCGAGGGAGCGGGGCCGGACAAGGTGGTCAAGGCCTTCGTTGATTTCCAGCATGACGTGACGGCCAAGGATATCCGTCTTGCGGTGCGCGAAGGCATGCATTCGATCGAGCACATCAAGCGCTTCACCACGAATGGCATGGCTTCCGACCAGGGCAAGCTTTCCAACATGCACGGGCTGGCGATCGCCGCCGAAATGCTCGGGCGTCCGATCCCCAAGGTCGGGCTCACCACGTTCCGGGCGCCCTATACGCCGGTGACCTACGGCACGCTGGTCGGCCATTCGCGCGGCGACCTCTTCGACCCGGCCCGCAAGACGCCGATGCATACGCTCGAAGCGGCCGAAGGCGCCGAGTTCGAGGATGTAGGCAACTGGAAGCGCGCCTGGTATTTCCCGAAGCGCGGCGAGGATATGCATGCTGCCGTCAACCGGGAATGCCGGACGGTGCGCGACGTGGCGGGCGTATTCGACGCATCGACACTCGGCAAGATCGAGGTGGTCGGCCCGGATGCGGCGCAATTCCTCAACCTGCTCTACACGAATGCCTGGGACACGCTGAAGCCCGGCAAATGCCGCTACGGCATCATGACCCGCGAAGACGGCTTCGTGTACGACGACGGCGTCGTCGGACGTCTCGCCGAAGACCGTTTCCACGTGACGACCACGACCGGCGGTGCGCCGCGCGTGCTGCATCACATGGAGGACTATCTCCAGACGGAATTCCCGCATCTCAAGGTCTGGCTGACCTCGACCACCGAGCAATGGGCGGTGATCGCGGTCCAGGGGCCGAAGGCGCGCGAGATCATCCAGCCCTTCGTGGAAGGGCTCGACATCTCCAACGAAGCCTTCCCGCATATGAGCGTTGCGGAATGCACCGTCATGGGCGTGCCGTCGCGGCTGTTTCGCATGTCGTTTACCGGCGAACTCGGCTTCGAAGTCAACGTGCCGGCCGATTACGGCCCGGCGGTGTGGAAGGCGATCTGGGAGCGAGCGGAAAGCATGGGCGCCTGCCTCTACGGCACCGAAACCATGCACGTGCTGCGCGCGGAGAAGGGTTATATCATCGTCGGCCAGGATACGGACGGCACGGTGACTCCTGACGACGCAGCGCTCGGCTGGGCGGTCTCGAAGAAGAAGACGGACTATGTCGGTATCCGCGGTTTGAAGCGTCCGGACCTCGTCCGCGACGGGCGCAAGCAGCTTGTCGGGCTTTTGACCAAAAGCCCGGATGTGGTGCTGGAGGAGGGCGGCCAGATCGTCGCCGATCCGAACCAGCCGAAGCCGATGACCATGCTCGGCCATGTGACCTCGGCCTATTGGTCGGAAAACTGCGGCCGTTCGATCGCGCTGGCGCTTGTTGCCGGCGGAAGGTCGCTTGTCGGCAAGACGCTCTACGTGCCGCTCAAGGATCAGACGATCGAAGTGGAAGTGACCGACATGGTGTTCTTCGACAAGGAAGGAGGCCGCATCCATGGCTGATCTTGGAACTGCTACCCGTGCCCTGCCTCTCGCGGGCTTTCATGGTGGTTCGTCTACCGTCCGGCTCGAGGCCGCGCCGCCGGCCGAGCGGATTTCGCTCAGGGTAAGAGCGGAAGACGTCGCGGCGCTTTCCGGCGCACTCGGTGTCGACCTGCCGGTCAAGCCGAAGACTTCCGCTTCCGCCAACGGGCGCACGGCGCTCTGGCTCGGACCGGACGAATGGCTGATGATCGACGAAAGCGGGACCGGAATCGGCAACGGTTTGATGCAGGCGGCCCAAAATTCCGGCGCGTTGCACTCCGCAGCCGATGTTTCCCACCGCAATACAGCGATCCTTGTCTCCGGGACTGGTGCCGACAAAGCGATCAATGCCGGCTGCCCGCAGGACCTGTCGCTGAAGGAGTTCCCAGTCGGGGCATGCTCTCGGACCATTTTCGGCAAGGTGGAAATCGTGCTGCTGAGGACGGCCGAGGATGCCTTTCGGGTCGAGGTCTGGCGGTCGTTTTCCGACTATGCCTTCGGGCTGCTGTCGGAGGGTGCGCGGGACGCTGCGGTCGGGAAATGACCCATCTCTGAGCCTCAGCGCTATCTGTTTATCGTGGTCGGTGAAACAGTCTCGAGCAGTCTTGGAAACGGTCCGAGCTGAACACTCTTGCACGAGGTTTTTGTGAACGAGATACAGGCTTGCAGGACACCGCTGTCCGAGCTGACGGACCAGTCGACTTTCGGCGGATAGGTGTTCCGGCGCGCTAGAGGTATCCAACTTGGAACGACATCCGGCGACGGATTGGATCGACGCAGACACTCAAGCTTTGTGACGATCGTCTCCACGTTGACGTAGTAGACGCACCACCACGTTCTATTCTGCTGGCGATCGACGGCAACGCCGTGAAGCGACCAGACGCGGTTTGAAAGCTCGGCTGTTCCTGTATGGAATGCGTATCGGTCGCCCGGCTGCGCAAGGGCTTCCGTTGAGATCAGAAGTGTGAGTGCGAAAGACACCAACTTGCCCATAACGGCCTCGTGGTCGGTTAGTCGTCCGATTCTAACGTCTCTTCCCGCGAACGCATCGCCGCCTTTTGACGTAAGTCCTGCCTGTGCCGATCTTCCAGCCCGCCGGAGAAAATCGCGTGATAAAGCAACGGGCCGGGCTAGATCTAAGACGATAGCCGGACTTGACTTGCGGCGCAGGAACCGCACTCTCGCACATCGAAGCGGGAGGGGTTCATGGGCGAATATCAGTTAATGGCAATTGCGGTCCTGTTGGCGGTGATCGGCGGGGCGATTGCCGCCAGGCTGGCACAGGTCGGGATATGGAAGGGGATCTTCGTCGCCGTCGTGGCATCGCTGGCCGCAATCGTGGCGTTCTTCGTTCCAGGCTTCGACAGAGGCCTTGCCATGCCGCTCGCCGGCCTCATCGGGGCGGGCGTGTCCGGTGCCTTGCTCGGCCTTTCGGCACCCACCACGGCCAATATCCTGATCGGCACAGCCGTGCCGCCGATGCTTGCCTTCGTGATCATGGAAATGGGTGCGTAAACTGCGGGATCACTCGCCCGGATGGCGATGCTTATGCTTCCGGTCAAGATCCCATTCATGCAGGCGGACGGCGGTATAGGCGATGACTGCGATAATCGCCGGTAAGCCGAATGAAACGAAAAGCCATTCTCCGGTCATGCAAGTTTCCTCAGAACGCGTCGCGCCATGTAATGTAGGAAGACCGCGATCACGAGCCAACCCGTCAGATAACCTATCACGGCTAAGCCGAACTTGATACCGACATTGCCGATGCCATACAGCATCGCCGCCACGGGCGTGACGATGCCTACGGTAAAGCAAGCTGTCGACGCGCGATCCAGCGCATTCGCCAGAAGTTTTGTCTGTTCGATCTCGGCGGGGTTGAGAATTCCCATATCGCTCAAACGTCTTCCGGCCGGTCTTTGGGGTCGAACTGGACGATGGTGGTCCAGATGGCGGTCAGCGCCGGCTTCAGCTCGTTTTCGATCTCGACCGACACGTCATAGGTGATCATCAACATGCCGCCGCCCCGAAAGCGGGCCTCCGAAAGCTTGAAATGGCCGCGAACGCGGGCGCCGGACTTGACCGGAGACATGAAGCGGATGCGATCGAAACCGTAATTGATGCCCATGGTCTGCTCGCGGATCTTGGGCACGCAGTCGTAATTCATGGCCGAGAGCAGCGAGAGCGTCAGAAAACCATGGGCGATCGTGCCGCCGAACGGGCTTTCGGCCGCGGCGCGGTCCGGATCGACATGGATGAACTGGTGGTCATGGGTCGCATCGGCAAAGAGGTTTATCATTGTCTGGTCGACGGTGATCCACTCGGATACGCCGAGTTCGGTGCCGACCAGGCCGCCGACTTCGGCGAGCGAAACTTCATGCATGCGACCTCACTGATTTCCGTAATGGCTATAGGAGTTTACAGGATTTGACCCGCTTGGCGAGGGAAGATCTTGCGCCGCATCATTCCTCGATGCAGAAGCGGACGGAGCGGGCTGGCAGGACCTGATTCCAGAGGTCGCCAGAGGGAAAATGCTTCCAGCCCCAGCCGGGCAGAGCGAAGCTCGCCTGTTCATGACCGCGATTGAAAAGGACGGCCAAGCGGATCTTGCTGCCGGTCTTTCGGTCAAGCGACGCGAGAACCATGCCGAGGACGGGATTGTCGGGATTGTCCCAATCGCCGACCTCCATCGGCTGGCCGCTGCCGGCCAACCATTCGATATCGCCATTGCCGGCGAAGAAGCCGGTTTCGGAAAAGACGGCGAAGCGCTTTCGAATGGCGGCGAGCGTGGCGGTGTGCTCGACCAGCGTCTTGTCGATCGTGCTCCAGTCGAGCCAGGTGATCTCGTTGTCCTGGGCATAGGCATTGTTGTTGCCGCGCTGCGAACGGCCCGCCTCGTCGCCCATGGTCAACATGATGGTGCCGCGGCTGGCGAACAGGGTGGAGAGGAGTGCCTCGACATCGCGGCGGCGATTTTCGAGGATGACCGGATCGTCGGTCTCGCCTTCGATCCCGTTGTTCCAGGAAAAGTTGTCGTTGTGCCCGTCGCGGTTTTCCTCGCCGTTCGCCTGGTTATGCTTGTTTTCGTTGGAGACCAGATCCATCAGCGTGAAGCCGTCGTGGGCGGCGAGGAAATTCACGGTTCGAGTGGATTGACGGCCGTGGCGGGCGAAGATGTCGGAGGAGCCGGCAAGCCGGGTGGCGAGCGCGCCGGTCGTCCAGCGCTCGCCGCGCCAGTAGCGGCGGATATCGTCGCGGGCGCGGTCGTTCCATTCCAGGAAGGGAGCGGGAAAATTGCCGAGCTGATAGCCGCCGGGGCCGATATCCCACGGCTCGGCGATCAGCACGCGGTCCTTCAGGGCTTCGTCGGCGAGCATGGCCTTCAGCGTTTCCCCCTCCGGCTCAAAGCCTCCAGCGGTGCGGCCGATTACCGGCGCAAGGTCGAAGCGGAAGCCGTCCACGCCGGCATGCACGACGAAATGGCGGAGCGTGTCGATGATCAGCCGGCGAACCTGGGGCGCGTCGCAGGCGACGGTGTTGCCGGTGCCGGTGTCGTTGACGAGATGGCCCGGTTCGCCGGGCACATGCCGATAATAGGAAAGGTTGTCGAGGCCGCGCATGGAGAGTGTCGCGCCATGGCGGTCGCTCTCGCCGGTATGGTTGAAGACGAGGTCGAGGATGACGCCGATACCGGCCTGGTGCAGCGCCGAGACCGTTTCGCGCAGCTCCCTCACGCCGCCCGGGCAAAGGCGGGGGTCGAGCGCCATGAAGGCGACCGGATTGTACCCCCAGCCATTCGTCAGCTTCAGCGATGGCAGGTGGCGCTCGTCGATCCAGGCGGTGATCGGCATCAGCTC
This sequence comes from Neorhizobium alkalisoli, assembly GCF_002968635.1. GTDB lineage: Bacteria > Pseudomonadota > Alphaproteobacteria > Rhizobiales > Rhizobiaceae > Neorhizobium > Neorhizobium alkalisoli. The sequence continues at coordinate 32,525 of NZ_PVBN01000004.1, forward strand.
GATCGCATCGACGCCGATCTTTTTGAGATGCGCGATGACCGATGGATGGGCGAGCGCTGCGACCGTGCCGCGGGTCGTTTCGGGGATGTCGGGGTGGAGAATGGTGAAGGGTTTGACCGCGACCTCATAGATGAAGCCGCCGGGCGGCAGGATGGGATTGCGGATTTTCGCCAGCGGGTCGCTGGTCAGGATCGCCTTTGGTACCAGGTCGGCGGTATCGACGCCGAATACGGAAAGTTTCGTATCGTGCCGGAATGGCCGGTCGAGTTCGCGGGCGTATGGGTCGACCAGGAGTTTCGAAGGGTCGAACCACAGGCCCCGATCGGGATCATAAGTGCCCGAGGCGCGATAGCCGTAACGTTGTCCGACCGCAATGCCCTGCACCGATACGCGATGGATGTCGTCGCGGCCGCGAACCAGCCGGTGGCGGGCGGTTTCCTTTTTTCCTTCGGCATCGAAAAGGCAGAGTTCGATCCGTCCGGCATGATGCGACCAGACGGCGAAGTCCGCGCCGTCTGATGTGAGGGTTACGCCGAGTCTTAGGTCGGAGGGTTTGGGCATGCAGTCTACCTCGCTCAGGCTGACCGGGTTTTTGCCGGCGGTGCCACAGCCTTAACCCTCCCCCTTGTGGGGAGGGTGGCCGGTAGGCGGGAGGGGTTTTTACTCGGAGTAAAGTCCCCTCCCCAACCCCTCCCCACAAGGGGGAGGGGCTTGACCTGCCGCGCCGTTGCAGACCACGTGGACGACACCCTTGTCATCGACCGCTCCCCTGAGAGCTGTACATCAAGCGATCACGTAATCACCGTCGGCTGATCCCGGCCGGTGCGTGTCTTCAGTTCCGAAATCTGGTCGGCGATGGAGATGAGGTCGGAGAGTGCTTCCTGTGTCTCGATCCCGTGGCGGGATGCGTCGGGTTCGTAACGCTCCACGTAGACGCGGATCGTGGCGCCCGAGGTGCCGGTGCCGGAGAGGCGGAAGACGACGCGGGAGCCGCCTTCGAAGAGGATGCGAATGCCCTGGTTCTTCGAGACCGAGCCGTCGATCGGATCGTTGTAGGCGAAATCGTCAGCGGCTGAGACCTTGAGCGACCCGAAGGTCTGGCCGGGAAGGGCGGCAAGCTTGTCGCGCAGTGCGGCGATCAGGCTGTTGGCGGCGTCCGTGTCCACTTCTTCGTAGTCGTGGCGGGAATAGTAGTTGCGGCCGTATTCGGCCCAGTGCTTCCTGACGATCTCGGCGACGCTCTCGTTGCGGGCGGCCATGATGTTCAGCCAGAAGAGGATCGCCCAGAGGCCGTCCTTCTCGCGCACGTGGTCAGAACCGGTGCCGAAGCTTTCCTCGCCGCAGACTGTGACCTTGCCGGCATCCATGAGGTTGCCGAAGAATTTCCAGCCGGTCGGCGTCTCGTACATGCCTATGCCAAGCTTTTCGGCGACGCGGTCGGCGGCGGCACTGGTCGGCATGGAGCGGGCGATGCCGGCGATACCCTTGGCGTAGCCGGGTGCCACGGTGGCGTTGGCGGCGATGATCGCGAGGCTGTCGGAGGGCGTGACGAACATGCCCTTGCCGACAACCATGTTGCGGTCGCCGTCGCCATCCGAAGCCGCGCCGAAATGCGGGCCGTCCGCGCTCATCACGTCGTCATAGAGTTCCTTGGCATGGACGAGGTTCGGGTCCGGGTGATGGCCGCCGAAGTCGGGCAGGGGTGTCGCGTTGCGCACCGATCCCGCCGGAGCTCCAAGCCGGTTCTCGAAGATTTCCTTGGCATACGGGCCGGTCACGGCGCCCATGGAATCCATCGCGACGCGGACGCCGCTTGCGATCAGGGCACGGATGGCCGGGAAGTCGAAGAGCTGCTCCATCAGTTCGGCATAGTCGGCGACCGGATCGATCACCTCGACCGTCATGCCGGTGACATCGAAGGAGCCGACCACATCGAGGTTCACGTCGGCCACATCGGCGATTTTGTATTCGCTGATGATCTTGGAGCGGGCGAAGATGGCGTCGGTGATCTTTTCCGGTGCCGGGCCGCCATTGCCGATATTGTACTTGATGCCGAAATCCTCGGTCGGGCCGCCGGGATTGTGGCTGGCCGACAGCACGATGCCGCCGAAGGCACGGTATTTGCGGATGACGTTGGAGGCGGCGGGCGTCGAGAGGATGCCGCCCTGGCCGACCGTGACCTTGCCGAAGCCGGCGGCCGCGGCCATCTTGATCGCCTTCTGGATGACTTCGCGGTTGTAGTAGCGGCCGTCGCCGCCGATCACGAGCGTCTTGCCTTCAAAGCCTTCGAGCGAATCGAAGATCGACTGGATGAAGTTCTCCGCATAGTTCTCCTGGGCGAAGACCGGCACTTTCTTGCGCAAGCCGGAGGTTCCCGGCTTCTGGTCCTGATAGGGGGCGGTTGCGACGGTTTTAATCATGGTCATGCACCTTTTTTCGCAAGGAGGTCAAAATAGAGCGCGGCATAGAGCCCGGCACTCTTTCCCCAGGAAACGTCGGATTTCATGCCCTGCTTCTGCAACTGCGTCCAGACCTTGGGGTCGTGGTAGAGCCGGACGGCACGGCGCAGCGCGCGGCGCAGGTTGGCGGCGGTCACGGGGCCGAAGGAAATGCCCGTCGCGGCCTTTGTGGCAAGCGCCGCGTGGCTGGCGTCGATGACGGTGTCGTTGAGGCCGCCGGTGCGGGCGACGACCGGAACGCAGCCGTATCTGAGGCCGTAGAGCTGGGTCAGCCCGCAGGGTTCGAAGCGGGAGGGTATGATGATGGCATCGGAGCCAGCCTGCATGAGATGCGACAGCGGCTCGTCATAGATGGAGAGCACCGAAACGCTGCCGGGATGGCGCGCAGCAGCGGCGTGGAAGGCGTTTTCCAGTGCCCTGTCGCCGGAGCCGAGGACAGCCAGCCTCCCGCCGAGATGCACAAGGTCATCGATCGCTTCGGCCAGCAGGTCCATGCCCTTCTGCCAGGTCAGCCGGGAGATGACGCAGAAAAGCGGGCCATCGCCCTTTGTCAGACCGAAGCGTTCGGCGACGGCGCGCTTGTTGCCGGCGCGGGTCTTCAGCGTCGAGGCTGTGTAATTGACCTTCACGGCGGGATCCGCGGCAGGGTCCCATACATCGTCGTCGATGCCGTTGACGATGCCGTGCAGGTCGGAGTGCCGAAGCGACAGCAGTCCTTCGAGGCCCATGCCGAATTCGGGCGTGAGAATCTCCTCGGCATAGGAAGGGCTGACCGTGCTGATCGCCCAACTCGTCTGCAGGCCCGCCTTCAGGTAACCGACGCCTCCGAAATATTCGACGCCGTCGATGCCGAAGGCATGGGCGGGCAGTTCGAGATAGGGAAAGATGTCGGCGCCGAACTGTCCCTGGAAGGCGATGTTGTGGATGGTGATGAGGGTTGGAACTTCCGGCTCATCGGCGTAGCGCATATAGGCCGGCACCATGGCGGCCTGCCAGTCGTGCACATGCACGACATCCGGCCGCCAGCCGCTCATGCCGTCCGACAGTCCCTTCTGGGCGATCAATGCGGCCGCCTTCGAGAGGGCCGCGAACCGGCGCCAGTTGTCGAAATGGTCCTTGCCGGTGGCGTCCGCATAAGGACCGCCCGGCCGGTCGAAGAAGGTCGGCGAATGGAGGATCAGGAGGTCGAGGCCCTGATGCTCGACTTCCAGCACTTCGGCCTTGCCGCCGAGCAGGCTGTCGAAGCTCAGGACGCGCTTGGCGTCCTTCACGGCACTCAAGACTGCCGGATAGCCTGGTATCAGCGTCTTCACCGAAACGCCGTGACCCTTCAGGGCAAGCGGCAGCGCGCCGGCGACATCGGCGAGCCCGCCGGTCTTGACCAGCGGATAGACTTCGGACGCAACCGAAAGAACTTTCATTACAGATCCAGTTTGTCGATCATCGGCTGGGTGATCAGGCAGATGCCGGTTTCCGTCCGGCGGAACCGCTTCGCATCGAGTTCCGGATCCTCGCCGACCACCAGGCCTTCGGGAATGGTTACACCGTGATCGATGACGACATTGCGAAGCTGCGCGCGCCGGCCGATGCGGACATTGGGGAGAATGACGGCACCTTCAAGGCGGGAATAGGAATTGGCGCGTACGCCGGTAAAGAGCAGGCTGTTGTAGAGCGTCGAGCCGGAGATGATGCAATCGCCCGAAACGACCGAGGAGATTGCCGAACCGCGGCGGTCCTCGTCGTCATGCACGAATTTCGCGGGCGGATTGATCTCCGCATAGGTCCAGATCGGCCAGGACTTGTCGTAGATGTCGAGTTCCGGCGTCACCGCGGTGAGGTCCACATTCGCCTGCCAATAAGCGTCGATGGTGCCGACGTCGCGCCAGTAGGGCTCGCGCTCGAAATCGGAACGGACGCAGGAGCTTGCGAAGCGATGGGCGACCGCTTTGCCGTTCTTGACGATGTGGGGAATGATGTCCTTGCCGAAATCGCGGCTGGAACCCGGATCGGCGGCATCGCGCTTCAGGGCGTCCATCAGGAACTTGGTGTGGAAGACGTAGATGCCCATGGACGCGAGCGCGAAATCGGGATTACCCGGAATGCCGGGCGGATCGGCGGGTTTTTCCACGAAGGCGACGATCTGGTCCTTCTCGTCGACATGCATGACGCCGAAGCCCACCGCCTCCATGCGTGGCACTTCGAGGCAGCCGACGGTGACATCCGCGCCGGAATCCACATGCTGCTGGAGCATGTATTCGTAGTCCATCTTGTAGACGTGGTCGCCGGCGAGGATGACCATGTATTCCGGGGCATAGGACTCGATGATGTCGATGTTCTGGAACACCGCGTCGGCGGTGCCTTCGTACCATTGCGTTTCGGAGACGCGCTGGGAGGCGGGGAGGATGTCGAAACTCTCGTTGCGTTCCGGGCGGAAGAAGTTCCAGCCGCGCTGCATGTGGCGGATCAGCGAATGGGCCTTGTACTGGGTGGCGACGCCGATGCGCCGGATGCCGGAATTCAGCGCGTTCGACAGGGCGAAATCGATGATGCGCGCCTTGCCGCCGAAATAGACGGCGGGCTTGGCGCGGCGGTCGGTGAGTTCCTTCAACCGGCTTCCGCGTCCTCCGGCAAGCACATAGGCCATCGCATCCCGCGACAGAGGCTGAATTCTCTTTTCGTTCATCGGTCCCTCCCTATTGTTCAAATTCCAGCATGATCGTCGCGAGCGGCGGCAGCGTAACCTCGGCGCTGACGGCCCCTCCCGCGTTCACTGCCTGAACGCGTCCGCCATTGCCCTTGCCGCTGCCTCCGTAGATTTCGGCGTCGGTATTGAGGATTTCCCGCCATCTGCCTTCGTTTGGCAAGGGAAGGCGGTAATTTTCCCGATAGACGGGGGTGAAATTGCTGATCACCGCCACGGGCTTTTCTCCCGGCGCCATGCGCAGCCAGGCAAAGACCGAATTTTCGGCGTCGTCGACGACGAGCCAGCTGAAACCTTCGCCTTCGCAATCGCGGGCGTGCAGGGCGGGCTTGGAACGGTAGCAGAGGTTCAGGTCGCGCACGAGGCGGCGCACGCCTTCATGCGGATGGTATTGAAGAAGGTTCCAGTCGAGCGACTTTGCCTCGCTCCATTCGCCCCATTGGGCAAATTCCTGGCCCATGAACAGCAGCTTCTTGCCGGGATATCCCCACATGAAGCCGTAATAGGCGCGCAGATTGGCGAACTTCTGCCAGTCGTCGCCGGCCATCTTGGCGATCAGCGAGCCCTTTCCATGCACCACTTCGTCATGGGAGAGCGGCAGCACGAAGTTTTCCGCAAAGGCATAAACGAGGCCGAAGGTGATCTCGTTGTGATGGTGCTTGCGGTGCACGGGTTCGCGCTTCAGGTAGCTCAGCGTGTCGTGCATGAAGCCCATGTTCCACTTGAAGCCGAAGCCCAGGCCGCCTTCGTGGACGGGATGCGAGACCTTTGGCCAGGAGGTGGATTCCTCGGCAATCGTCATCACGTTGGGATGGGCGCCGTAGGAGAGCGAATTCATCTTCTGGAGAAAACGCACGGTCTCCAGGTTCTCGCGGCCGCCATATTCGTTCGGCACCCATTCGCCCTCTTTACGCGAATAGTCGAGGTAGAGCATGGAGGCGACCGCATCGACGCGCAGGCCGTCGAGATGGAATTTTTCAGCCCAGTAGAGCGCGTTGTTGACGAGGTAGGAGAGGACCTCGATGCGGCCGAAATTGTAGATCGCCGTGTTCCAGTCCGGGTGGAAACCCTGGCGCGGATCTTCGTGTTCGTAGAGCGCCGTGCCGTCGAACTCGCGCAGGCCGTGCTCGTCGGTCGGGAAGTGCGCCGGCACCCAGTCGAGGATGACGCCGATGCCCACCTTGTGGCAGCCGTTGACGAAGCGGGCAAAGCCCTCCGGTTCGCCGAAGCGGGCGGTCGGCGCAAAGAGGCCGGTCGTCTGATAGCCCCAGGACGGGTCGAAGGGATGTTCGGTGATCGGCAGAAACTCGATATGGGTGAAGCCCATGTCGGCGCAATAGGGGATCAGTTCCGCCGCAAGTTCGTCCCAGGTGAGAAAGGAACCGTCCGGCTTTTGGCGCCAGGAGCCGGCATGTACCTCATAGATCGAGATCGGCTGGCGGCGGTGATCGGCCTTCTCCCAGAATTCGCGATGGGCCTCGTCTTCCCATTTCTGTTCCAGTTCCAGCGCCGTCACGGAGGCGTTCTTGGGGCGCATTTCGCCGCGCCGGGCATACGGGTCGGCCTTCAAGGGCAGGACTTTGCCGTTCTTGCCGACGATCTCGAACTTGTAGGCGGACCCTGCCCGGACGTCCGGTGCGAAGATTTCCCAGATGCCGGTATCGACCCTCAGCCGCATCACATGGCGGCGGCCGTCCCAATTGTTGAAGTCGCCGACGACGGAGACGCGTTTGGCGTTCGGCGCCCAGACGGCGAAGTGGAAACCTTCCACCCCTTCATGCTTCATCGGGTGGGCGCCCATCTTGTCGAAGAGCCGCAGATGCGAGCCTTCCCGGACGAAATAGTCATCCATCGGGCCGAGGACGGGGCCGAAGGAATAGGGGTCGGTCACCGCCCATTCATCGTCGCCGCGGCGGGCGCGATAGCGGACGGGCTGCAGGTGAGCGGCGCTGACGAGGCCTTCGAAATAACCCGCGTCGTGACGGCGGGTGAGTTCCCCGAGTTCCGTTCCGCCGAGCGTCAGCGCGGTGACCGCCTCGGCGCCGGGAATGAAACAGCGAGCCCGGAACGCGTCCCCGAGCTTGTGAAGCCCGAGGACGGCGAAGGGATTGGTATGCCTGCCTTCCAAAATCGCCTCGATCTCGGATAACGGAATTTCGCCTGGGGCTCTTCCGTCATCGATGACGCGCGGCGATTTCTTCATCAGGCTCTCCAGATTTCCGACGCGTACTGGCGAATAGTTCTGTCAGAGGAGAACCATCCCATTCGGGCGGTATTTCGAATCGTCTTGGAATACCAGGATTTAGGGTCGGTCCAGATTTGGTCAACGTGCCGCTGTGCTTCGGCATAGGCATCGAAATCGGCGGCGACCATGAACCAGTCGTGATTGTAGATGCCGTCGATGAGAGTGGTGAAGCGGGAGCGGTCGTCGGGCGAGAAGACGCCGGTGGCGATCGCGTTCAGCGCCTGGGAAAGCTCGCGGGACTTTTCGATGATGGCGCGCGGATTGTGGCCGTCGGTGCGCACCTTCGCCACTTCGTCGGCCTTGAGGCCGAAGATGACGATGTTCTCGTCGCCGACATGGTCACGCATCTCGACATTGGCGCCGTCGAGCGTGCCGATCGTCAGCGCACCGTTCAGCGCGAACTTCATGTTGCCGGTGCCGGAGGCTTCCATGCCGGCCGTGGAAATCTGTTCGGAAAGGTCTGCTGCCGGAACCATGATCTCGGCCAGCGAGACATTGTAGTTCGGCACGAAGACGACCTTGAGCAGACCGCGCACGGCCGGGTCGTTGTTGATGACGCGCGCCACGTCGTTGGCGAGCTTGATGATCAGTTTGGCGTTGTGATAGCTCGGCGCCGCCTTGCCGGCGAAGAGCTTTACACGCGGAACCCAGTCGAGCTCCGGATGCGAGCGGATCTGGTCGTAGAGCGCCACGGCTTCGATGATATTGAGCAGCTGGCGCTTGTATTCGTGGATGCGCTTGATCTGGATGTCGAACATGGCCGACGGATCGAGCCGGATGCCCATGCGGCTGCCGACGAGGTTGGCGAGCTGCACCTTGTTCGCCCGCTTGACGGCCGCGAACTTCTCCTGAAAGGCGGCGTTGTCGGCAAAGGCGTCGAGCGCCGTCAGTGCATCCGTGTCGTCCAGGAACTTGTCGCCGATCGCGTCCTGAACGAGCGAGACGAGACCGGGATTGCACTGCATCAGCCAGCGGCGCGGCGTAATACCGTTGGTCTTGTTGTTGATGCGGGTCGGGTAGAGCGTGTGGAGGTCGGCAAAGACCGTGACCTTCATCAGGTCGGTATGCAGCGCCGAGACGCCGTTGACCGAATGGGAGCCGACAAAGGCGAGGTTGCCCATGCGCACGCGGCGTTCGCCGGCTTCGTCGATCAGCGAGATCGAGCGGATCTGGGTATCGGAGAAGCTCTTGTGCTTGCGTGCCTCGACCAGAATCAAGGCGTTGACCGCATAGACGATCTGCATATGGCGCGGCAAAAGCCGCTCGAACAGCGGAACCGGCCAGCTTTCAAGCGCTTCCGGCAGCAGCGTGTGGTTGGTGTAGGAGAAGGTCTGGCGGGTGATGTCCCAGGCCTGCTCGAAGTCGAGGCCGTGAATATCGCTCAGGAGACGCATAAGCTCGGCGATCGAGACGGCCGGATGGGTGTCGTTGAGCTGGATCGCCACCTTTTCGTGAAGGTTGGTGAAATCCGGATACTGCTGCAGGTGGCGGCGCAGGATGTCCTGCAGCGAGGCGGAGGAGAAGAAGAATTCCTGGCGCAGGCGCAGTTCCTGTCCGGCCGGATTGGCATCGGCCGGATAGAGGACGCGGGTCAGGCTTTCCGCCTTGTTGCTCTCGCGCAGCGCGCCGATATGGTCGCCGGCGTTGAAGGCGTCGAGCAGGATCGGGTCGATCGGCTGGGCCGACCAGAGGCGCAGCGTGTTGACGCGCTTGCCGCGCCAGCCGACGATCGGCGTGTCATAGGCCATGGCGATGACGCGCTCCGCCGGCTTCCAGACATAGCGGGGCGTTTCGTCATAGCCGCCGACCGTTTCAACCGTGCCGCCGAAGCCGATTTCGTAGGAGCTTTCCCGGCGTTCGAATTCCCAGGGGTTGCCGTGCGCGAGCCAGGTTTCCGGCAATTCCACCTGCCAGCCGTCTGCCATCTGCTGGCGGAACAGGCCGTGGATGTAGCGAATGCCGTAGCCGTAGGCCGGAATGTCGACCGTCGCCATGGATTCCATGAAACAGGCGGCGAGACGTCCGAGGCCGCCGTTGCCGAGTGCCGCGTCCGGCTCCAGGCCGGCAATCACGTCGACATCGACCCCAAGCGAGGTCAAGGCGTCGCGGATTTCCTTCATCAGGCCCATATTGCTGACGGCGTCGCGCATCAGCCGGCCGATCAGGAATTCGAGCGAGAGGTAATAGACGCGCTTGCCGCCGGTGCGGTAGACCTTGCGGGTGGATTCCATCCACTTGTCGATGATCCGGTCGCGCACCACGAGGATCGCGGCGGTCAGCCAGTCATGCGGCTTGGCAACCTTCGCATCCTTGCCGATGCGGTAGGTCAGGCGTTCGATGATTTCTTCCGCCATGATCTCGGGGCGGGAGCTGCGGGGGGCCGGCTGAAGGATTTCAGCCGAAGAAGACGTTTCATTCATAAGTCGCCAACTTTCTGGTGGAGCGGGAGGATAGCGTCCGATTCAGTCCATCTGGCACGATGTTGTGACGACAGTTTATGCACCGATATGACCCAGTTGCAACGGTCGTTTTATCTTTGCGCATTTGCTGGGCAAACGCGCAGGAAAACGCCCCGCCGAGGGCGGAGCGTCCTGTTGTCTGGCTTGCCGGGGTCAGTTGGTCAGGCGGGTGCCGGTCTTTGCCGCCTTGCGGGCAATCTCGCCGAAGCTCTGGACAAGCTGGGTCATGTTGTTCGGCTCGTAGTAATAATCGTCCTCGCCGCTGGAGCAGGCTTCCAGGAGTTGCTTGCCCTTTGTGGGGGCCATAAAGGCGATCGCGTAGATCTTGATGCCGTCATCCTTGGCGAGCTTGCAGGTGGCACGGACCTTGTCGTCCAGCGTCTTGTTCCAGTTCGCGCTGTAGCCGGTCATCTCGCCGTCGGTCATCAGCACGATGAAGCGCTCGAAACTGGTATTGCCCTTGCCGTCATGGGCGGTCTTCTCGGTGGCGGTCGCATTCTTCAGCGCCTTGAACGCGTTGTCCATGGCGCCGCTCGCATCGGTGCCACCGGCAGGGACGTTCGGCAGGTCATCGACATAGTCGGCCACCTCATCGGTGCCCCAGGCCATCTTTTCTTCCGTCTTGGTCTCATGGGTATAGGACGTCGCGCCGATGCGGATGAGTTCCTTGTTGGGGTCCGCCTTGTCGAGTTCCTCGAACATGACGGCGGCCGCGGCCTTCAGCGATGCCATCTTGGTCAGATAGTTTGGTACCTCCTTGTAGACGGTACGCTCGCACATCTTGTTAGGGTTGTGCTTCGTGGGGCAGCTATACTTTTCTTTTTGATCTGTCGCGACCAGTTTTGTCGGCTGCGCCGAGTTGATGGTGGTGGTGTCCCAAGCCATCGAGCCGGATTCGTCTAGCGCTAGATACATGGAGAGCGCATTGCCCTCGCGACCGCTTGCGGACTGGCTCTCGACGCCGATCGTCATCTTGTCGAAGCCGAGAAGCGCAGTCAGGCCGCTCAGCGGCACGTCGTAGCTTGCCTTGAGGCGGATGTCATAGCTGGCGGCGGTGCTGGAGGTGACGGTGCTCGTCGCCATGGCTTCCGCATTCCGTCTAAGCTCCTCCAAGGCTGCGGCCTTTTCTTCCTCGGTCATGTCGGATGTGTTGATCGTCTGTGCGGCCTGGGCGATGTAGAAATCCATCATCAGCTTTTCGGCTTCCGTCTCGCTCATGCTGCCTTCCTCGGACATGGCGGAGGCGGCGGCGAGAGTGGCCGCGTCGGCGGCGGCCTGGAGATGCGTCTTTTCCTCGATGACCCGCGTCAGATCGATCGCGATGCCGGCAGCTCCCATGAGGACCGGTATCGCCACGGCCGTCATAATTCCAAAATTTCCGGCGCGGTCCTTCATCAGGCGCGCAAAATGCGTGCAGGTTTTCATAGCCCCAATCCCCGTTCAAATCATTTGAACAACTGGCGCCATGCTAGGTTAAGGCGTGTGTAGGAAGGCCTAATGGAATTAATAGAATTTTAGTAATTACAAAAGATTAGCTTCATAACGAGGCGGAATTCTCAAGATTTCAGGGGGACGACGTCGACCGCCTGGACGACTTTCTGATTTCCGTAACCCTTGAGGACTCCGACAACCGGAGCGATGTCGGCATAGTCGCGGCCATAGGCGACGACGATGTGATCACTGCCGGCGGGGATGTCGTTGGTCGGATCGAGCTCCAGATAACCGACGGTCTCGCCGCACCATACCCGGACCCAGGCATGCATGGCATCCGCGCCTTCGAGGCGTTCCTTGCCGGGCGGCGGAATGGTGCGCAGGAAGCCCGAGACGTATCCGGCGGGAATACCGAGGCTGCGCAGGCCGACGATCATCACATGCGCGAAATCCTGGCAGACGCCGCGCTGAAGCCGGAAGGCCTCCTTCGGCGTGGTGTCGACCGTGGTGGCCTCCGGGTCGTAGGTGAAATCCTTGTGGATGCGGGCGCACAAGGCGAGCGCGATTTCGCGCACGGTCTGCCCCGGCTTGGCGATTTCGCGGGCGTAGGCGGCGATCTGCGGCTCTTCCGCAAGACGGGGGCTCGGACCGGCGAGATGATGCGGCGAGGCCGGATCGACCGACCAGAGCTCCGCGAGCTCCTCCCTGAGTTCGTCGAGCTCCGGGGAGAGGTCCGCCGTCATTGTCGGCGCCTCCACCATGACGCGGGCCTGCATGCGGATATCAAGCCGGTCGTGCGGCGCGCGGACGAGAACCGAGGTCGCCTGCTGGCCGAAGAAATCGATGAAGGTGGTTCGCTCGTCGGCATTTGGCGTGACGGTCACGGAGCCGGCAATCAGCCGCTGCCGGTCGGGAAGCGACAAGGGCAGGACCCGGATCACATGACGGGCGCCCGAGGCCGGAACGTCGTAGACGTAACCCATGTGGAGGTTGAGATCGTAGAGCATCGCCACCCGTCCTCCGCCCTAGCTGAAGTAAGTCTGGCCGAGGATGTCGGACAGCTTCTCCATCTCCAGTTCGAGCTTCCGGTAGACTTCGTGATCCATCGCCTCCGGGGTCATGACGGCGAGGCCGGAATGGAGCCGCATCGCCTCGCGGTAGAAGGGCGACATCTGGCCGTTGACGAAGGCGTTCGGCAATTGCTCCACCTCGGTGCGGATCTCGTTCAGCTGGAAAAGGATCGAGCGCGGGTTCAAGGGGTCGAGCGCCAGCAGATCGGCGACTGTCAATCGGGCCGTGGCGACATTGTAGCGGCGGCGATGGGTCATGACGCTGTCGCCGATCTCCAGCAGCATGTCCAGCGAACCGTCCGGTGCTTCGGGGCCTGACATATGGCCGAGCAGGCGGGTCATGTGCAGCGCGCGTTCCAGATGCCGGCCGATCGATAGGAAACGCCAGCCCGTGAAGCGGTACATGTTTTCGTGGACGAGACCGGCAAAGCCCGCGAGCTTGCGGAGCAGGATGGTGGTGGCGTGGCTGGCGTCGTCGCCGGGCTGGACCGCCTCGTGAAACCGACGGGCGGTCTTGGCAAGGTCCGTCAAGGCCAGCCAGCCGTCCGGCGAAAAGCGGTCGCGGATGTTGCTTGCCGAATAGATGGCGCTGTCGATGTTGCGCAGGAGCGGAGCCGGCACGGCTTTCGACATGTCGATGTCGATCGCCTTGAGGTAACGCGTCACGTCGGCCAGCAGCGGCTGCTTCGGATCGGCGGATTCGGCGTAGCGCAGATGCCAGGCGCGCAGGATGCGCAGCGCCCCTTCCGCCCGCTCGATATAGCGGCCGAGCCAGTAGAGGTTGTCGGCCGCGCGGCTCGGCAGGCTGCCGGGCATGTTGCGGGTGAAGCTTTCCTCCGGCGGCAGCAGCGTCGGCTTGGGCACAGGCTTGTCGCTGACGATCCAGACGTCGGCTGCCGCACCGCCGGCCTGCATGGCGATCGCCGCGACGTCGGGGCCGGAGCCGATACGTGCAAAGCCGCCGGGCATGATCTGCCAGCCGTTTTCGGTGCGCGCCGCGAAGACGCGCAGCGACATCGGTCGGGGGACGAGCTTTCCGTTCACGTAAGCCGGCGTGGTGGAGAGCGTCACGACCTCCTGGCCGACGAGCTTGGACCCCTCGGAGGACAACCAGTCGCCCACCGATTCCTTTGCCGCCTTGCGCAGCGACGAGCCGAGCACCGACTGGCCGTTGTCGTCAAAGAAGGGAAGGCGGGAATAGGCGGGGCCGATGACCATCTTCTCGATGTTCTTCGCCACATGATCCCGTTCGGCCTTCTGGCCGCACCACCAGGTGGCGATCGACGGCATCAAAAGGTCTTCGCCGAGCAGCCGGCGGCAGACGGTCGGCATGAAGGCGAGCAAGGCCCGCGTTTCGAGGATGCCGGAGCCGAGCGCGTTGACGAAGGTGACCGCGCCGGAGCGCAGCGCCTGCACCATGCCGGGCGTACCGATATGGGAGTTCTGGTTCAGCTCCAGGGGATCTGCATAGGAGGCATCGAGACGCCGCCAGAGGACGCCGATCGGTTTCAGGCCGGCCACCGTCCGAACCATGACGCGGTTGTTGACGACCGTCAGGTCCTCGCCCTCGAGCAGCATGAAACCGAGATAGCGGGCGATATAGGCGTGTTCGAAATAGGTCTCGTTGGCCGGACCCGGCGTCAGCACGGCGATCCGGTCCTCCGGATATTGCTTGTGTGCCTGCAGCGCGTCACGGAAGGCGCCGAAGAAGGAAGCGAGACGATGCACGTGGCTTTCGCCGTAGATATCGGAAAGCGCGCGCGTGGTGGCGACGCGGTTTTCCAAGGCGAAGCCTGCGCCCGATGGCGCCTGGGTGCGGTCGGCGAGCACCCACCAGTTGCCGTCCGGGCCGCGGCCGATCTCGAAGGAGCAGAAATGCAGGTAATGGCCGCCGACAGGTCTGACACCGACCAGCGGCCGCAGGAATTCGGAATTGCCGGCGATCAGAGCCGGCGGCAGGATGCCTTCCTGCACGAGCCGGTTCTCGCCGTAGATATCGGAGGCGACCGCTTCCAGAAGGTCGGCACGCTGAACGAGGCCTTTCGAGACCGCTTCCCATTCCTTGCCGTCGATCAGCACGGGGACATGCGAGATCGGCCAGTTGCGTTCGCCGCTGCCTTGCGCGCCATAGGTCCGGTAGAAGACGCCGGCATCGCGGAGATACCGGTCGGCGCGTGCGAAGCGCTCCTGAAGATCGCCTTCCGGCATCCGGCTCAAATGCGCGATCAGATTGCGCCAGACCGGCCGGATCTGGCCGTTGGCGTCCAGCATCTCGTCGGCAATGCCCGGCAATGCTGCGTAGCCGAGAATCGGATCCTTCGGGGTCCGCGTTTCGGTTACACGGTCGGTTGCCGGTGCCTTGGACATCGGGCGTTTCAGACTCCTAGCGGCCGGCGCAGATCGAGCGTCAGCGGAAATTCGGGGGAGGGCGTTTCCGGCATCAGCGCATAGCGCCCGGCCGTGTGCCCCCACGGTTCGAACCGGGCAAGCCGGCGGGCCTCGGCCTCGTTGCCGTTGACTGGGAAGGTCTCATAATTGCGACCGCCCGGATGGGCAACATGGTAGATGCAGCCGCCGATCGATCGGCCGGACCATGTATCATAAATGTCGAAGGTGAGCGGCGTATTAACCGGCAGGACCGGATGGAGGCCGGCGGATGGCTGCCAGGCCTTGAAACGCACGCCGGCAACCGCGACGCCGGACGTGCCGGTCTCCTTCAAGGGCACGGCGCGGCCATTGCAGGCGACGGTGTAACGCGACGGATTGCCGGTTTCGAGGCGCACCTGCAGCCGCTCGACGGAGGAATCGACATAACGGACGGTGCCGCCGATGGCGCCCTGTTCGCCCATGACGTGCCAGGGTTCGAGCGCCTGACGAAGCTCCAGTTTCGAGCCCTTGTAATCCACCTCGCCAAAGAAGGGAAAGCGGAACTCGAGCTGCGCATCGAACCATTCGGGACGAAGATCGAAGCCGTTTTCGCGCAGATCCTGCAGCACATCCAGGAAGTCGGCCCAGACATAATGCGGCAGCATGAAGCGGTCGGCGAGCGTCGTGCCCCAGCGAACGAACCGGCCTTGTACCGGGTTCTTCCAGAACCTTGCGATCAGCGCGCGGACGAGAAGCTGCTGGGCGAGCGACATGCGCGCATTCGGCGGCATTTCGAAGCCGCGGAATTCGACGAGGCCGAGGCGACCGGTCGGGCCGTCCGGCGAAAACAGCTTGTCGATACAGATTTCGGATCGGTGCGTATTGCCGGTGACATCCGTCAAAAGGTTGCGGAAGAGGCGGTCGACCAGCCAGGGCAGGGGCGGCACGCCTTGCCCCGGTGCCGGCACCTGCGCCAGCGCGATTTCCAGCTCGTACATCGAATCGTGGCGAGCCTCGTCGATACGCGGCGCCTGGGAAGTGGGGCCGATGAAGAGGCCGGAGAAGAGGTAGGACAGCGACGGATGCCGCTGCCAGTGCAGCACGATGCTCTTTAAAAGGTCCGGGCGGCGCAGGAAGGGGCTGTCGTTCGGATTGGCGCCGCCGACCACCACATGGTTGCCGCCGCCGGTGCCGGTGTGGCGACCGTCGATCATGAACTTGTCTGCCCCGAGCCGGCTCTGGCGGGCCTCCTCGTAGATCGCCGTGGTGATCGAGACGGTTTCCTTCCAGCTTGCGGCCGGATGGATGTTGACCTCGATGACGCCGGGATCGGGCGCGACGCGGATGACGTTGATGCGTTCGTCGTGCGGCGGCGCATAACCTTCGATATGGACGGGCAGGCCAAGTTCGGCCGCGGCATTTTCGGCAGCGGCGATCAGCTCGAGATAGTCCTCGATCTTTTCCACCGGCGGCATGAAGACGCAGAGCCTGCCGTCGCGAGGCTCCACGGATATGGCGGTTCGCACCGCGCCGCCGATCTCGCCGAGCACCTGCTCGACGCGGCCGAGATTGGCCGAATCGCCGGCCTTGAACGAGGATTCGGGCATGGCGCGGCCCACCGGCACGATCACGTCGGGCAGGGGCTGGCGGGGGATCGAGGGGTCTGCCTCGTGGATATAGGGAAACTGCGACGGGGGCACGTAAGGGAGCGTCCCGAGCGGCAGGCGATAACCGACGGGGCTGTCGCCGGGAACAAGGAAGATCTTGCCGCGGCGGGTGCGCCATTTTTCGCTGATCCAGCGCTTGCGGGGTGCCGTTCCGCTGGCCTGGGCGTTCCAGGCCTGGACGGGCAGGACGTAGCCGCTCGGACGCGTCAGACCGCGCTCGAAGACGCGGGCGATACGGTTGCGTTCCTCCGGATCCTTGAGCTTGGAATTCGACGGATCGACGTTTTCCGGCAGGCTGCCTTCCTTGATGATCCATTCTGCCGGGTCCTCGTAGGCCGGCGCGACGTAATCCGGGCTCAGGCCAAGCTCGTCGGCAATGCCGGTCAGCAGCTTTTCCGCATCGTCATCGCCGATGCCGTAATCGCGGCCTTCCTCAGCCACGAGGTCGGGATTGCTCCAGATGGGACGGTCGTCCTTGCGCCAGTAGAGCGAGAAGGTCCAGCGCGGCAGGCTCTCGCCGGGATACCATTTGCCCTGGCCGTAATGCAGGAAGCCGCCCGGTGCGAAACGCTCGCGCAGCCTGCGGATCAGGATATCGGCCTTTTCGCGTTTGGTGGGGCCGACGGCGTCCGTGTTCCATTCATCGGATTCGAAGTCGTCGATCGATACGAAGGTCGGTTCCCCACCCATGGTGAGGCGGACGTCCTGCGCGTGCAGTATGCGATCGACCTCTTCGCCGAGATCGTTGAGCGCCTCCCAGGATTCGTCGGAGAAGGGCTTGGTGATGCGCGGATGCTCGGCGACGCGGGCAACCTTCATATCGAAGTCGAACGAGGTTTCCGCCTCGCCGAAATAACCGCCGGAGATCGGCGCGGCGTTGCGGTAGTGCGGCGTTGCGGCAAGCGGGATATGGCTTTCGCCGGTGAGCAGGCCGGAGGTCGGGTCGAGACCCACCCAGCCGGCGCCGGGCAGATAGACTTCGCACCAGGCGTGCAGGTCGGTGAAATCCACTTCGGTGCCGGAGGGGCCGTCGAGCGCCTTCAGGTCGGGTGTCAGCTGGATGAGGTAACCCGAGACGAAACGGGCGGCGAGACCGAGGTGGCGAAGGATCTGGACCAACAGCCAGCTGGTGTCGCGGCAGGAGCCCATGGCCGAGGTCAGCGTCTGCTCCGGCGTCTGCACGCCGGGCTCCATGCGGATGACATAACCGATCGCCTGCTGCAGGCGGGCGTTGATGCCGACAACCATATCGACCGTCGGCTGGCCGGGGGACATGTCGAAGGTCTTGAGATAATCGACCAGGGCCGGTTCCGCCGGCTCCGGCTTCATATAGATCGACAGGTCCTCGACCAGCGTTTCCGGATAATCGAACGGCCACTTGGTGGCTTCCTCTTCGACGAAAAAGTCGAAGGGATTGTAGACCGTCATGTCGGCGATCAGATCGACCTCGATCTTGAACTCGGTCACCGGGTCGGGAAACACGAAGCGGGCGAGATAATTGCCGTACGGGTCCTGCTGCAGGTTCACGAAATGGTTTGACGGCGTGACCTTCAGCGAATGGCTCAACACCTTGGTGCGGGAATGAGCGGCGGGCTTCAACCGGATGATCTGCGGTCCGAGGCGGACGGGCCTGTCGTATTTGTAATGGGTGAGGTGGTAGATACTCGCCTTGATCGCCATGCTGCCCCTTGCCGGCCTTTAAGATGGCCGATCGATGATCGTTGCAAGGATTTTGTGCAATGCACGAGAATAATGCAAGGCGGATTCCGAGGTTGTCGTTGTTCCGGTGATGGAGACGAAACGCGCCGGGAAAACCGTCAGTCGAGCGTCCGGCGGAAACGGCGCACGGCAATCAGCATGGCGAGCATCATCAGGCCGGCGAGGACGCCCGTATCATAGGCGAGCGTGGCGATGTCGGCGCCCTTCAGCATGATCGCGCGAACGATGCGTATGTAGTGGGTCAGCGGCAGCGCCTCGCCGATCCATTGCGCCCAGCCCGGCATGCCGGCGAACGGGAACATGAAGCCCGAGAGCAGGATATTCGGCAGGAAGAACATCATCGCCATCTGAATGGCCTGGAGCTGGTTGGTCGCCAGGGTCGAAAAGGTGTAGCCGATCGACAGGTTGGCGATGACGAAGAGCGCCGTCGCTAAGGCGAGCGACGGCAGGTCGCCGAGAATCGGGACCCGGAAGACCAGGATGCCCGCCGAAATGATGATCAGGGCCTGGATGAGGCCTATCAGGACATAAGGCGTGATCTTGCCGAACATGATTTCGAGCGGCCTGATCGGCATGGACAGCAGGTTTTCCATCGTGCCGCGCTCCATCTCGCGGGTGACGGAAAGAGCGGTGAAGATCAGAAGCGTCATCGTCAGGATCGTGCCGAGGAGGCCGGGCACGATGTTGAGGGTCGACGAACCCGCCGGGTTGTAGCGGCGGTGCTGCACGATCGAGAAGGCGGGCTTCGAGGGTTCCGAAAACTCGATCTGCCGATCGTTGGCGAGTGCCGACGTAACGATGCCGCTCAGTGCGCCGAGCGCCGAACTGGATGCGACCGGATCGGTGGCATCGGCGGCGACGAGAAGGGCGGGGGTCTCGCCTCGCCTTACCGCTCGTTCGAAACCTTCCGGTATCTCGACCACGAAAAGCGCCCGGCCCGATTTCAGCAGCGAGTCCATATCCTCGGAGCGGGTGATGACGGACTGGACCTCGAAGAAGTCGGTGTTCTTCAGGGCGGCGAGGATCGAACGGCCGACATCGCTGTTTTCCCGCATCAGGACGGCGGTCGGCAGGTCGTGCGGCGTCGTGTTGATCGCGAAACCGAATAGCAGGAGCTGCATGACCGGGATCATGATCATGGTGGCGAGCGTCACCCGATCGCGGGTCATCTGGATGAATTCCTTGACGGTCATCGCCCAGAAGCGCTTGAAGAAACCTCCATTGCCGTTGAGTTCCGGATCGTAGGGCGCCGTCATCGGAAATTGTCCTCTGAGCGGCCCATCAGGTCGATGAAGGCATCCTCCAGCGTCGCCTCGCCCTTTTCCCATTTGAAACCGGAGCGATCACGATAGGGCGCGATCGCCTGTTCGAGCGCAGATTCGTCATGTCCCGCCACATGCAGGCTCAACCCGAACGGGGCGATCATGTCGATGCCCGGCTGCTTCGAGAGTTCGGCCTGGAGGTGGTGGACATCGGGTCCGGAGACGGTCCAGGTGACGAGGCCGGTGCCTTCGATAACCTCGTCGACGGTCCCCTGCACCAACAGCTTGCCGTATGCGATATAGGCAATCTCGTGACAGCGCTCCGCCTCGTCCATGTAATGGGTGGAAACCAGCACCGAGAGGCCGTCTGCGGCGAGCGCATGGATCTCGTTCCAGAAATCGCGGCGCGCCTGCGGATCGACGCCTGCGGTCGGTTCGTCGAGGAGGAGAAGTGCGGGCTCCGGCAGGATGCAGGCGCCGAGCGCCAGCCGCTGTTTCCAGCCGCCGGAGAGTTCGCCCGCGAGCTGCTTTTCGCGACCTTTCAGGCCGAGCCGCTCGATCGCGGCCTTCGCCTTGCCGCGTGCATCGGAAAGCCCATAGACGCGAGCGACGAATTCCAGGTTCTCGCGGATCGAAAGATCCTGATAGAGCGAGAATTTCTGCGTCATATAGCCGACGCGCCGGCGGATGCGGTCGCTCTCGGTCAGGATATCGAAGCCGAGGCAGGTGCCGTCGCCGCTGTCTGGCGTCAACAGGCCGCAGAGCATGCGGATGGTAGTGGTCTTGCCGGAGCCGTTGGGTCCGAGAAAGCCGTGGATGCGGCCCTTCTTCACCGACATCGAGACATCGTCGACCACCTTACGGCCGCCGAAGCTCTTGGTCAGGTGATGGACGTCGATTACCGTTTCGGGAGCTTTATCGGTTGCGGGCACGGTGCTCATGGCCGAGCTCCCGCGGCGACATCGACGGGCTGGCCGGGGCGCAAGGACGTGGGCGCCACCGGGATCGCTTCGATGCGGAAGACGAGCTTTGCACGCTCTTCCAGACTGTAGATCTCCGGCGGCGTGAACTCGGCGGTTTTGGCGATGAAGCTGATCTTCGCATCCTGCGGCTCACAGGCGTTGCAGGAGACGCGGATCTGCTGGCCGGGGGAAAAATGGGCGATCTCGGTTTCCGGGGCGAAGAAGCGGATGCGGATATTTTCAGGTGGCAGGAGAGCGACGACCGGCCGGCCGGCGGGCACGACTTCTCCGACGCGGTAGTAGACGGTCTCGACGCTTCCGGCGGCGGGTGCGGCGACCGATCGGCGGGCGAGGGCCGCTTCCGCCGAGGCGAGGTCGGCCTCGGCCGCCGCAACGGCTTCCTTCGCCTGGCGGAGGTTCTGCTCGCGGGCGGGAAGATTGGCGAGCGTGATCTGGCTGCGGACGCTGTCGAGGGCTGCGCGATTGGCGGTTTCGGTGGCGATTGCGACGTCGAGGCTGGCCTGGGTGGCGGTGCCGCGCGTGGCGAGCGAGCGGGTGCGGCCGAGCTCCTGCTCGGAAAGCGCAAGCCGCGCTATCGCTTCCCGTTCGGAGGCGCGCAGCACATCGATCTCTTCCGGGCGTTTCTGCGCCGCTTCGGCAAGTTCCAGCTCAGCTTGGCTGCGGGCAAGGGCCGCGCGGGCGGCGGCAACCGCGGCCTCTTCGCTTGCCGATTCGAGCTTGAAGAGCGGCGCGCCGGCGGTGATCGCCCGGCCTTCCTCCGCGGTGAGCCTTTCAAGTCGGGCGGTGCCTTCCGCGCCGATGAAGAGCGTATCGGCTTCCACCCAGCCCTGGTAGGGCCGCGGGCTCCTGTCCGCGAAGAGGAAAGGCAGGGCGGCGAGCGCGATACCGGCGAGCAGCGCGATGACGAATATCCGTTTCATTGCGCGCCTCCTTCCGGGAGGTCCGCAGCCGGCACGAAGAGCGTGTCGAGAAAGGTGTCGAAGAGCTTTTGCGTGTCGAGATGCTCGTAGGGTTCGAAAAGCGTCGTCCAGACGATCGAGAGCAGGGCCGGCGCCATGACGATCTGCGGCGTCTCGGCAATCCGGGGGTTACGCAGATCACCGTGGGCGGCCGCCCGGCCGAGCAGGATGCGCAGCACGCCGAGCCCCCGGGAGATGATTTCCCGATGATAGAATTCGGCAACGGCCGGAAACATCGGTCCCTCCGCCAGCACCAGCCGCAACAGATGCCGGCGGTCCGTTTCCAGAACCTCCCGCCTGAAGAGGGAGTAGAACATCGAGACGGCAAAGCGCGGCGTAACGCTTTCGTTCGCGACGAGCTCCCCCATTTGGCCGAGGATGGGTGAGGCGACACCCGATACCAGCTCGGTAAACAGCGCGTCCTTGTCCGGAAAATGCAGATAGACGGTGCCTTTGGCGATGCCGGCGCGGGCGGCGACATCCTCCATTCGGGTGGCGGCAAACCCCCGCTCGGCAAAACAGGCAAAGGCGGCGTTCAGGATTTCGGCCCGGCGTTGCTGGGGATCCCGCTTTTCTCTTCGTTTTTCGACCATCGGCTTATTCTACATATGACTGACTGGTCGGTCATTATCACCATTTGGAGGATTTTGCAAACAAAAGTCATTAGGGTGGTGGTAGGGGTGGGTGCAGTATAATGAAGCGGAGGGCGAGTTTTTATTAGTGAAGGCGTTCGAGGGCGAGAGACGGGAGAATGGTTGAAATTCCGGAGGCGAGGCCTCAGACCTACGAGCTGGCGTTCAGCGACCAGCTTCGGATGATGATCGGCGCCTTCTGGGGAGCACCGGTCCGCAATCGGGTGCTGGTCCTGACGGTGGCGCTTTTGATCATCATCTTTTCCACGACATACGCACAATACCGTCTCAACGAATGGAACGGGCCTTTCTACGATGCGCTCGAGCGGCGCGACATGCCGGAATTCCTCAACCAGCTCGTCGTGTTCGCCGTCCTCGCCTTCAGCCTGACGCTGCTCAACGTCATCCAGGCATGGCTCAACCAGATGACGGCAATGCGGATGCGGGAGGGGCTGGCCCGCGACCTGGCGAATGTCTGGCTCGTGCCGGGGCGGGCGCTGAAGCTCGCGAGCGCCGGCGCGATCGCCGCCAATCCCGACCAGCGCCTGCACGAGGATACCCGCATCCTTGCCGAAAACACCACAAACCTGGCAATCGGGCTCGTCAATTCCACCATCCTGCTGGCAAGCTTCATCGGCGTGCTTTGGGCCATTTCGTCCGATTTCGTGTTCCACTTCGGCGATAGAAGGATCTCGATCCCCGGCTACATGGTCTGGGCAACCGTACTCTACGCGGTGATCGGCTCGATGCTCAGCAATGTTGTCGGCGCCCGGTTGCCGAGGCTCAATGCGGACCGTTACGCCCGTGAAGCGGACCTGCGCGCCGTGCTGATGCGCACGAACGAAAACATGAAGCCGATCACGCTTGCCCGCGGTGAAAACAGCGAGCTCCGCCGGGTCCACCTGGCGATCGGCAACGTGCTGGAAATGCTTCGCAAGGTTGCCTGGGCGCTTACCAACCTTACCTGGGTCTCGGCTGGCTTCGGATGGCTGGCGCTGGTCGCGCCGATCATCATCGCCTCGCCGATGTATTTCTCCGGCGGGCTGACCTTCGGCGGCTTGATGATGGCCGTCGGCGCCTTCAACCAGGTCAACCT
Source organism: Neorhizobium alkalisoli (assembly GCF_002968635.1). Taxonomy (GTDB): domain Bacteria; phylum Pseudomonadota; class Alphaproteobacteria; order Rhizobiales; family Rhizobiaceae; genus Neorhizobium; species Neorhizobium alkalisoli. The sequence continues at coordinate 55,575 of NZ_PVBN01000004.1, forward strand.
GGCGCTCAGATGGTATGTCAACAATTTCGGCGTCATCGCCGACTGGAAGGCGACGCTGGCTCGCGTCTCCTCGTTCCGCAACGCGCTGCTTGCGATGGACACGCCGGCGGTGGAAGGTGAACTGCTCACCTATCGCGAGCAATCCGATGCGCAGGGCATCCGCCTGTGCGACGTCATGGTCTACGGCGACCCCAATCGTGGCCAGGCAGGGCACGGCATCCGTCTCAGGGAAGGCGAATGCTTGATCCGGGCTGGCGAGAGGGTGATGATCAACGGCGATCCGGGCGCCGACCGGCATCTCTTCTTCCAGTCGCTGGCGGGCATCTGGCCGTGGGGACGCGGCGAGATCGACCTGCCACCGAGGGACGGCATGATCTTCCTGCCTCAGGACGGCTACCTGCCGACAGCGACCCTGAAGGAGGCGATGACCTATCCGACCGGGCTGCCGGAGGGTAGCGACGAGGCGCTGGCCGAGGCATTGGAAAAGGTCGGGCTGCACCGGCTCGTGGACCGGCTGGACGACGTGGAGCGGTGGGACAGGGTTCTAGACAAGGACGAGGAAGCGCTTCTTTCGATTGCCAATGCCGTGCTGCGCAAGCCGGAATGGCTGATCATGGACGACGTTCTGGAAGGGCTCGAGCCGGAAACGCGGGAGCGCATGCTCGACGTGCTCGCCGGTCTCGACACCTCGACCCTGGTCTATATCGGCCGCGCGGAGGATTATCTCGACAAGTTCTCGCCGACGATTTTCCATCTGTCGCCATTGAATCAGAACGGCAACGGCTCTCACAAGGTGGCCGAGGCCAAGGAAGAGGCATGACATGACCCGCCATCCGGGAACGAACAGGACGGCGCAGTGCGTTGTCTGCGGCCGAGCCTTTCCGTTGCCGAAGCTGCGCAAGATCGGCCAGCTCAGGCCGGGTCTCCATGAAATGATTGCCGCCGAAGTTGCCGATTGCGGGGCCGAAAGCCTGATCTGCGACGAAGATCTCGCCCACTATCGCCGCCGCTACGTCGAGAAGCTGCTCGCAGAGGAGCGCGGAGAGCTTTCCGAACTCGACAGACAGGTGCTCGACAGTTTCGAGAAGGGCGTTTCCACGGTGCAGAGCAGCGCTGCCAGCGTGCTCGACCGCAATCCCACCTTCGGCGAGCGGACAGCCGACCGGGTTGCCTCGTTCGGCGGCTCCTGGACGTTCATCCTGTTCTTCATGGGCGTGCTTTTCGCCTGGATGGCGCTCAACGTCTCCGGCCTTTTCGCCGTGCCCTTCGACCCCTATCCCTTCATCCTGCTGAACCTCGTGCTTTCCTGCCTTGCCGCGCTGCAGGCGCCGGTGATCATGATGAGCCAGCGGCGCCAGGAGGAGAAGGACAGGCGGCGCGCCGAGAACGACTACATGATCAATCTGCGCGCCGAACTCGAAATCCGCCAGCTCCACGAGAAGATCGATCACCAGATGGCGCATCAGTGGGAGCGGTTAGCCGAATTGCAGCAGATCCAGATCGACCTTCTGGAGCGGCGGGGCGATACGCAGCGGGGGTAGTTTTTCTGACGACCGGCGACGATTCATCAGGTCGGCGTGCACTGGATGCGGTTGGCGTTCGGCCGACGCAGGTTGAAGAGGTTACCGGCAAGGATCAGGGCTGCACCGAGCGCCGTCAGACCGTCGACAGCCTCGGTATAGAGCAGATATCCCAGCAAGGCGGACAGCGGCACCCGCAGATAGTCCATCGGCATGACCGTCATCGCGTCGCCATGGGATAGAGCCTTGGCCATGCAATAATGGGCAAATGTGCCTGAAAACGCGATGACGAAGATCCAGGGCCATATTTCTGCGGATGGCCAGACCCAGACCCTGAGTGCCGGTACGAGCCCGACCACCGACTGGATGATCAGCATCCAGAAAATGATCTTCGTCGCACTGTCGGTACGGGTCAGGAGCTTCGTCATGATGAAGGATATGGCGAAGACGAAGGCGGCTCCAAGCACGACCAGATGACCGGGGTTGAGAGGTGCCGCCCCCGGCCGGACGATCAGCACGACGCCCACGACACCAAACAGGATCGCCACACCCTTGCGCCATGTCAGCCGCTCGCCGAGAAACGCGGCAGCCATCAGGGCTGCCCAGATCGGGGCGGTAAACTCGATGGCGATGACCTGCGCCATCGGGATCAGCGTGAGGCCCATCAGCCATGCGAACTGGCCCACATAGTGGGCGACGTTGCGGCCGATATGGCTTGGCAGGATGGACGTTCGCATCGCGCCGATACCGCCCTCGCGAAAGACAAACGGCAGGATCATGAAAAACGCGATCACGGAGCGCATCTCCATGACCTGGAAGACATCGAGCTCCCGCGTGATGGCACGGCCCGAAACGGCCATCAGCAGAAGCAGGGCGATCGACGCCATCATCCAGGCCGCGGCCTTCATGTTGGATTGACTATTGTTCACTTGGGTCTCCTCTGGACGCAGAACGGAGGCGATGAAACCTATCGCCACATGCCCCGCATGCGGGCAGTCACGTCGATGCGCACCTGATGGCGGGCCTGGCGTTCCGCTTCGGTCATGGGGGCGACGACCGGCCAGGCGGCGGTTTCGAAGAATTGCAGCAGCGTTGCCGGAATGAAGCGGGTGCGGGCGGCATAGACGTGCTTGTCGCCCTGCGACGCCTGGCCGTGGACGAAGAAACGTTGCGGGGTGATGAGGTGCAGGTGGTCCTTCGCACGCGTCATCGCGACGTAGAGCAGGCGGCGTTCCTCCTCGATCTCGGCGGTCGAGCCGACGCCGAGATCGGAGGGAATACAGCCGTCGACGCAGTTGAGCAGGAAGACTGAACGCCATTCCTGGCCCTTGGAGGAATGGATGGTCGAGAGGATCAGGTAATCCTCGTCAAGCAGCGGCGTTCCGGCTTCGGCGCTTGTCGCATCCGGCGGATCGAGCGTCAGTTCGGTCAGGAAACGTTCGCGGGAATTATAGCCGGAAGCGATCTGTTCGAGCTGCAAGAGGTCGGCTTTTCTGGTCTCCGCATCCTCGTGGATGCGGGCGAGATGCGGCTCGTACCATTGGCGGGCAAGGCCGATCTCGGCGGGCCAGCCGGGGCCGCTTTTGCGAAGCGCGGCGAGCATGTCGACGAAGGCCGGCCAGTCCTCACCCGAACGCGGAGGGGCGGGGATTTCCTGCAATGCGGCGAGCGGTTCGGGATCGGTGGCGATGGCATCGAGGATCTTGCCGGCCGTCTGCGGGCCGATGCCCGGAATGAGCTGCATCAGCCGGAAACCGGCGACGCGGTCGCGCGGGTTCTGGGCAAAGCGCAGCGCGGCCAGCATGTCCTTCACATGGGCGCTGTCGAGGAACTTCAGGCCGCCGAACTTCACGAAGGGGATGTTGCGGCGGGTGAGCTCAACTTCGAGCGGCCCGGAATGGTGCGAGGCGCGGAAGAGCACGGCCTGCTGCTTCAGCGTCATTCCGGTTTCGCGGTTTTCGAGGATCTTTTCGACGATGTAATTCGCCTGCTCGGTCTCGTCCTTGACGGCGACGAGGCGCGGGCGCTCCTCGGACTGACGCTCGGTCCAGAGGTTCTTGGTGAAGCGCTCGCGGGCGAGATCAATGACGCCGTTGGCGGCGGCGAGGATGGTGTTGGTTGAACGGTAGTTGCGGTCGAGGGTGACGATATTGGCCGGCGGATCGAACGTGTTCGGGAAATCGAGAATGTTGCGGATCGTCGCGGCGCGGAAGGAATAGATCGACTGCGCGTCGTCTCCGACGACGGTCAGGCCGCGGCCGCCGGGCTTCATCGCCATCAGGACCGAGGATTGCAGGCGGTTGGTGTCCTGGTATTCGTCGACCAGAACGTGGTCGAAGCGGCTGCCGATATCCTCGGCGATCGCCGGCTCGCTCATCATCTGCGCCCAATAGAGCAGAAGGTCATCGTAATCGAGGACGTTCTGGGCCTGCTTGGCTTCCACATAGGTCGCGAAAAGTTCGCGGAGCTGCTTTTCCCAGTTCTGGCACCAGGGGAAATGGTGTTTCAGCGCTTCGTCCAGCGTCGTTTCGGAATTGACGGCGCGTGAATAGATGGCGAGGCAGGTGCCTTTGGTCGGGAAGCGGCTCTCCGTCTTCGAGAAGCCGAGTTCGTGGCGGACGAGGTTCATCAGGTCGGCGGAATCTTCCCGGTCGTGGATGGTGAAATCCGGATCGAGGCCGATCTCACCGGCATGCAGGCGAAGCAGGCGGGCGCCGATGCCGTGGAAGGTGCCGGCCCAGGCGAGCGCATCGGTCATGATGCCGGAATTCTTGCCCAGCACCTGCGCACAGATGCGTTCGACGCGGCGGGCCATTTCGGATGCTGCGCGGCGGGAAAAGGTCATCAGGAGGATGCGGCGCGGGTCGGCGCCGGAGACGATCAGATGCGCGACGCGATGGGCGAGCGTGTTGGTCTTGCCCGAGCCTGCTCCGGCAATCACCAGAAGCGGGCCTGCCGGCCCGCCGTTCGGTACGTCCGAACCGTGCTCGACCGCGCGCCTTTGTGCATCGTTCAATTTTTCCAGATAGGCGACCGACATTCCGTTCCTGATTGGCCGTTCCTGATTGGGCCCGTTCCCGATGTGTTCGAATTAGCTCTAGCTGATTCGTCTGGCTTCGCCTTCCTTTACTCTCCAGTCTCTCCGCATTCGGGCCTTCACGCATTTGGGAATGCGCCTTAACTTGACCCCAGTTCTCCCGTTTCGATATGACGGCTTACCCGAGTTCCTGCGTGGAGGCGATGTTGAGCACTGTATTTACCCCATCTGCGGGCGCCGCTGCGCTTGGCCTTTCCATCCTCGCAGGCTCTGTGCCGGCTTCGGCACAGGTGGCCGACAGCATCACCATCTACAACGCCCAGCACGAAGGGCTGACGAAGGAGTGGGTCGAGGCCTTTACGGAAGAGACCGGCATCGTCGTGACGGTGCGCAACGGTTCGGATCTCGAATTCGCCAACCAGATCGTCCAGGAAGGCGCGAACTCGCCGGCCGACGTGCTCCTCACCGAAAACTCCCCCGCCATGGCGCTGGTCGACGGCAAGGGCCTGTTCGAGCAGGTCGATCAGGCGACGCTCGATCAGGTGCCGGAAGGGTTCCGGCCGGGCAATGGCCACTGGGTCGGGATTGCGGCGCGCTCCACCGTGTTTGCCTACGACAGGACGAAGCTCTCGGAAGACAAGCTGCCGAAGTCTATGCTCGACCTTGCCAAACCGGAATGGAAGGGCCGCTGGGCGGCATCGCCCTCCGGCGCCGATTTCCAGGCGATCGTCGGCGCGCTGCTGCAGCTGAAGGGTGAGCAGGCGACCGGCGAATGGCTGAAGGGCATGAAGGAGAATTTCACCGCCTATCGGGGCAATTCCACCGCCATGAAGGCCGTCAATGCGGGCCAGACCGAGGGCGCGCTGATCTATCACTATTACTATTTCGGCGATCAGGCGAAGACAGGCGAGAACTCGAAGAACGTCGCGCTGCATTACTTCAAGAACCAGGATCCGGGCGCCTTCGTGTCCATCTCCGGCGGCGGCGTGCTTGCGTCTTCCAAACACAAGGGGCAGGCGCAGGCCTTCCTGAAATGGGTAACCGGCAAGGGCGGCCAGACCGTGCTGCGCGACGGCACGTCCTTCGAATATGCCGTCGGCAAGGGTGAGGCTTCCAACAAGGCGCTCGTGCCGCTTGCCGACCTGCAGGCGCCCAAGGTCGAGCCCTCGGCGCTCAACAATGCCAAGGTCACCGATCTTATGACCGCAGCGGGCCTGCTCTGACGGGTAAAAGGATTGCACGGAGACATCGCGGCTCGTAGCTGCGATGTCTCGTTTTCTTCGGACAAACAATGACCTCCATCGCAGACACCAGGATAACCGCAGCGCCACGGCGCCGCCTGCAGGCGGCAGCATCCTGGACGCTGACGATTGCGTTTGCGCTGGCGATGCTGGCGCTGTTGCCGCTTGGTTTCGTCCTCTGGGCCACGGTCGAGACCGGCTGGGCAACGGCTTTCCAGCTGATCTTCCGGGCCCGGGTGGGCGACCTGATGGTCAATACGATCCTGCTCGTCGCCTTCACCGTTCCGATCTGCACCGTGCTTGCCGTTTCGCTCGCCTGGCTGACGGAGCGGACCGACCTGCCGGGCGCAAGGCTCTGGTCGTGGCTTTCGGTGGCGCCACTCGCCGTGCCGGCCTTCGTGCATTCATATGCGTGGATCGGCATGTGGCCCAGCCTCAACGGCCTGTTTGCCGGGGTCGTCATTTCCGTGGTCGCCTATTTCCCGTTTCTCTACCTGCCAGTCTCGGCGGCCTTCCGGCTGCTCGATCCGGCGCTGGAGGATCAGGCGGCGTCGCTGGGGCTCGCGCCCCCTGCGGTCTTCCGGCGCGTGGTGCTGCCCCAGCTTCGCCTGGCGCTCTGTGGCGGCGCGCTGCTGATCGGCCTGCATCTGCTTTCCGAATACGGGCTCTACGCGATGATCCGGTTCGATACCTTCACGACGGCGATCATCGATCAGTTCCAGTCGACCTATAACGGTGTGGCAGCGCATATGCTGGCGCTGGTGCTGGTGGCCTGCTGTTTCGTGCTGCTCGGCCTGGAGGCGGGCCTCAGAGGCCGGAGCCGTTATGCCCGGCTCGGGTCTGGTGCCGCGCGGCGGCCGAAGATCACGAGGCTCGGCAAGTGGACATATCCCTGCCTGCTGCTGCCGATCGCCACTGCCGGATTTTCTCTCGGCATCCCCACGCTCACCATCGGCCGCTGGCTTGTTGCCGGCGGCGCGGGCGTCTGGCGGGTGGACGAGGTCGGGCTTTCGCTTTTCCAGACGCTCCTGATCTGCCTGGTCGGCGGGATCGCGACAACAGCCGCCGCGGTGCCGATCGCCTGGCTTTCGGTGCGCCGGCCGACACGGGGAAGCCGCTTCCTCGAAGGCTGCTATTATCTCGCAAGCTCGATGCCGGGCGTCGTGGTGGCACTGGCGCTCGTCACCGTCACCGTACGCGTCATGCTGCCGCTCTACCAGACGGTGGCGACGATCGTGCTCGCCTATATGGTGATGTTCCTGCCGCGCGCGCTCGTCAGCCTGCGCGCCAGCATCGCCCAGGTGCCGGTGGAACTCGAACAGGCGGCCGCGAGCCTTGGCCGTTCGCCGGGCAATGCGCTGTGGTCGACCACCGTAAGGCTCGCCGCACCCGGTGCGGCTGCCGGTGTCGCGCTCGCCTCGCTCGGCATCATGAACGAGCTGACCGCCACCCAGATGCTGGCGCCGAACGGCACCCGCACGCTTGCCATGGCCTTCTTTGCGCTGACCGGCGAGATCGACTATGCGGGGGCCGCACCCTATGCGCTTTTGATGATCCTCTTCTCCATGCCCCTGACATGGCTCCTTCACTACCAATCGAAAAAGATCGCCGGCCGATGACGCTGCTTCAACTGACCTCGCTTAGCAAACGGTACGGCGCGGTCGCGGCGCTCGACGGCGTCAATCTTTCCGTCGCCGCCGGCAGCCGCACAGCAATCGTCGGCCCTTCCGGTTGCGGCAAGACCACGCTGTTGAGGCTCGTCGCCGGTTTCGACGAGCCGGATGGCGGCACGATCGCCTTTGACGGCGAGACGCTGGCGGACGCCTCAGGGCAGGTGCCGGCACATAAGCGCGGCATCGGCATCGTGGCCCAGGACGGCTGTCTTTTTCCGCATCTCACCATCGCGCAGAATATCGGCTTCGGCATGGAGGCTGAGAGGTCGGTGAAGGAAGCGAAGGCGGCCGAGCTGATGGACATGGTAGGTCTCGACCGCGCCATGCTTTCCCGCAAGCCCGACCAGCTTTCCGGCGGCCAGCAGCAGCGCGTTGCGCTTGCACGTGCGCTTGCCAGAAGCCCCAGGCTGATGCTGCTCGACGAGCCGTTCTCGGCGCTCGACACGGGGCTTCGCACCGCGACCCGGAAGGCGGTGACCGAGGTGCTGACGGCCGCCGGCATTACGACGCTGCTCGTGACCCACGACCAGGCGGAGGCGCTTGCCTTCGCCGATCAGGTGGCTGTGATGCGGGCCGGAAGGTTCGCGCAGGTGGGAAGCCCCCGGGAGGTCTATTCGCGGCCCGTGGATCCCATCACAGCGGCTTTCCTCGGCGAGGCGATCGTGCTGCCGGCGACGATCGCCGGCGGGCGGGCGGAGAGCCCGCTCGGGCTCCTGCCGGTCGATGACGCCTCCCGTCAAGGCAGGGCGGAAATCATGCTCCGGCCGGAGCAGATTTCGGTTTTTCAAACGGGCGAGGGGACCTCCGGCACGATTACCGAAATCAACTTCTGCGGTCCGACGACGGATGTCCGGATCGCGCTCGGCGGCGAAGGCGCCTTCTCCTTTCGGCTAGACATGCCGAGCCGCGAGACATTTCTACCCGGCGACCGGGTGAGGATCGGCGTGACGGGCACGGCCCATGTTTTCCGTTAAGTTTATTCTTTCGCATGTCGTGACCGCAAAACCGCTGCACACTTTTGCGCGACATGCTTTCGCCTGGAACCTTGGAACCTTTTTTCACGTTATCCGCCCATCAACGCGAAGGAATAATTCCATGCTGAAATGGGCACTTATCTTTCTGGTCATCTCGCTGATAACGGGCTTTCTCGGCTTTTCCGGCATTTCGGCCGCGACCGCGAGCATCGCCAAAATCCTGTTCTTCATCGCGCTCGTCATCTTCCTCGTCTTCCTCGTGCTGGCACTGATGGCAGGCAGCGCGCTGACGTAGGATTTTCGAACGCCGACACTTCCAAATCCCAAGGCGGACGCGGGGAGCGCCGATCAGGCTCTCTCCGAGTTCTGCGCGTAAGACAGCCGGAAAAGAAAAGCCCCGCCGAAATAGGGCAGGGCAGTTGGGGAAAATCCGTGCCAACAGGCGCGGATGAGTTGGCCTTCGCATATCCCGCAGCGCTCGGCGAGGCTAGTTCGGGCTGATTCGGTACGGTTGACGGAAAGAAAATCGTCCGTTCACGCCGTTTTGCGGTAGCGGCGGGCGACGTAGACGACCCCGCCTCCGGCAAGCCCCTTGTAAAGGATCGAGCCTTGCGCGCCTGAAAATTCCGTCATGAAGCGCCGCATCAGCCGGGCGCGACCGATGCGCTCGCGCTTTCGCGCTTCGGCCGCGTCAAGTGCTGCAACGACGCCTGCGGAAAGGTTACGTTCGGCCGCCAGTTCAAGCCCCGGTACGGAGAGCTGACGGTCGAGTTCGGCAAGCTTGCCCTTTGGCCGCATGTCGGCAAAGGTGAACCAGCCGCCCGGTGCAAGCACCCGCGCGGCTTCGCTCGCGAAGGCGGGAACGTTTGCGTAGCAATGGGAAGATTCGATGTTGACGATCACATCGAACGACCCGTCGGCAAACGGCAGCCGCTCGGCATCGCCGATCTCAAAGGAAAGCGAGGTCGTGTCCCCGTTGAGCCGTCGCGCAAGGCGAACCGTCTCCGGCGAATAGTCGAGGCCGGTGACACTGGCCGGCGCATGGTAGCGAGCGATGTAGCGCGATCCGCCGCCACGCCCGGAGCCGATTTCGAGAACCCGTGCGCCTGCCAGCGGCAATCCCTCGACCGCCTGGTGATAAAGACCGATGAAGGCCCGCTCGGGCTCGTCCTCCGCATGCAGCGGAAACGGAGCGCCTCCGGCCACGAAGCCGTAGTTCATGAAACGCCAGTCGTCGTCCCGCCAGAAGCGGGACAGGATGTTGTAAACGCCGCGCCAAGCCCATTTCTGGGTTCGCGGAAAGGCGCCGCGCTCGACCGCGCTCAGGACATTGGAGAACACGCTTCTCGACATTACCGTTCCTAACCGGCCGGCGCGGCAGCGGCTGCCGGCGGCATCTCCTGATAAAGCCAGGCCCGCCCCTTGCGCACCAGTTCGGCGTCGTCGCTGTTCTTCGGATCGAAACCGGGGAGGTAATATTTCAACACCAGCGGCATGCAGCGCCGCCAGAAACCGGGAGCGAAGAAAACGACCCAGATGAAGCGCAGCCAGAAGCGGACGCCGGTCTTGACGCCGTCGGTGCGCGCGTAGAGCCGCGTATTTCGCAGGAAGATCAGCAGGAACGGGATGACCGTGGCATTCATCGCGGAGACCCGCAGCAGGTAACGTTTCCAGCCGGGAAGGTCCGGCGTCACCGCCTTGAGCACATCGAGCGCCACCGCCTTGTGTTCGATTTCCTCGAGAGCATGCCACATCCAGAGGCGACGGTAAGGGGCGGCGGCACTCTCCAGAAGGTCCGGGCGGCGCAGCGTCACGGTCGAGAGCGTTGCGGTCAAATGCTCGATGGCGCAGGTCACCGCCAGCCGGTGCAGCGGGTTCTTGGCGACCCCGAGCGCAAAACGGACGGGCTTTTCCATTTCCTCGACGTCATAACCGAGCGACGCCATGGCCTTGTTGTAATCTTCGTGCTCACGGGTGTGAAAAGCTTCCTGGACGGCATAGCCGTTGATTTCCGCCGCCAGCTCCCGATCGGTGAGCTTCGACGCGTAGTGTTTCAGGGAGCGGATGAAGTAGCGCTCGCCTTCCGGCAGGAAGATGGAAAGGCCATCCGCCATCACCGTCTTGATGATGTCGCCATCGTACCAGTGCCGCGTGGCGTTGCCCAAGATTCCGAAACGGATGTCGCGCGGGATGATGTCCGCTTCGTCTTCCGCCGCATGCTGAGTAAAGCTGCTCGACCCTGCCATTATCCACCTGTTTGTTCGAAACCGGGCGTCGGTGCGCCGCGACCCCGCCGGACTGTAACCATTGGCCTGCGTTATTGCAGATCAGCAAGCGGCAGGGCAAGATGCGGGGGCACGATCACCATCGTCCTGCCGAAACAATACCGAAATTGCGTCCGGATTGCGCCGGCTGGCCCGCCAGCAAAGCTTTGCTGCCACCTAACAGGATTTTGGTGGGCGAGGCCGAGGTGGTGCGAAGGTGAAAAAGCGGGTTATGTCGTCAACCGCGCAAACGCCTGAAAGATCAGGAAAGAAGGATGGTGGGCGTGACAAGGATCGAACTTGTGACCCCTACGATGTCAACGTAGTGCTCTCCCGCTGAGCTACACGCCCATCCGTGGCGGCGCATAGACCATAGACTGGTCGGGCCGTCAACTGGTTTTTGTCACGAAATGCGAAGCTTTTTTGAAGGCCTCGCATTTCCCGGCATTCAGCGTCTCAAGCGGCGAGAAGCTTGTTCACTTCGTCCACCAGATCGCGCAGATGGAAGGGCTTCGACAGCACCTTGGCGTCCTTCGGAGCCTTCGAATCGGAGTTCAGCGCAACGGCTGCGAAGCCGGTGATGAACATCACCTTGAGATCCGGATCGAGTTCGGTCGCGCGGCGGGCAAGCTCGATCCCGTCCATTTCCGGCATGACGATATCGGTCAGGAGAAGCGAGAAGGGCTCTTCGCGCAGCCGGTCATAGGCGCTTGCGCCATTATCGAAGGAAGCGACCTTATAGCCCGCCTTTTCCAGCGCCTTCACCAGGAAGCGGCGCATATCATTATCGTCTTCGGCGAGAAGGATTTTCTGAATCATCTCCGGGACCGTCATCCAATGCAACTTTTTAAGTTAGAGAAGTCTCACACTGCCAAGACACGGTAAACATCCGTTTAATGGGGGTGGAAGAGGTTTTTGTGGGGTATAGATAGTATGGACTTCATGTCAGGCAACTGGCAACATGCGGTCTTGAACAAGTTAGTGACATGGTAAAGGCAGGATGGATTGCAGCGAGGGTGATTTTGGACATTTCGAAGTAAGGGAGCCCGCAGCGCAGACAATCCCCTTCGTTTTCAATTCGCCCCATAGCGGCCGCTTCTACCCTCCCTCTTTTCTTGCCGAGACCAATCTCGATTCGCTCGCCATCCGCCGCTCGGCCGACCATTATGTCGACGATCTGTTTGCGGATGCACCGGAACTCGGGGCCCCGCTTTTGCTTGCCCATTTCCCGCGCGCCTATCTGGACGTCAACCGCGAACCCTATGAACTCGATCCGCGCATGTTCGACGGGCCGCTGCCGCCCTTCGTCAATATCGGCTCCATGCGCGTCGCAGGCGGGCTCGGAACAATCCCGCGAATCGTTGCGGAAAACATGGAAATCTACCGGCATCGACTGTCGGTCGACGAGGGTATGGCCCGCATCGAGACGATCTACAAGCCCTATCACGCCTGCCTGAGAAAGCTGATCGCCCGCACCCATGCCCATTTCGGGCTTGCCATCCTCATCGACTGCCATTCCATGCCGGGCAATATCCGGCTTTCCGGTTCCGACATCCGGCCGGATTTCATCATCGGCGACCGTTACGGCACCAGCGCATCGGCCGAGCTTTCCCGCGCGGCCATGCAGTTCCTGGACGGCATGGGTTTTTCGGCCGTCCGCAACAAGCCCTATGCCGGCGGCTTCATAACCGAACATTACGGCCGGCCGGTGCGCGGCCTGCACGCGCTGCAGATCGAAATCAACCGGGCGCTCTATGTGGACGAGGTGACGCTCGCCAAGAAGCGGGACTTTCCGATGATCGCGGCCGCGCTTTCCACCTTCATGCGTCAGATGGCGGATTTCGCCGTCGAGTTTTCCGGAAGCAGCGGCGCACTCGCCGCCGAATAACGTTCCCCGGTTTTTCCACAGGCTTTGTCTGCTCGCAGATCGCGGGCAAAAAAAACCGCGCTTGTAGGCGCGGCTAAGTCTAGGGAGGAAACACCCAAGGAGGGTATTTACAGTCAAAGACTGTAGGATGACGGTAGTATTGCGTTGCACAATTGTCAAGCATCTATTTTGTGTGCTTAATTTTGCGGCATTCCCACGCGAGGTGGTGAGATTTACGGCAGCGTTGCGTGTTTCCACAGGCGCCATGCCGGATTCAGGCGGTTTTCAGGTTCCGGCGATTCGATTAGAAGAAGTCTCCATTCCACGAGGGGGATTTTCTTCGATGCTTCCCGATCGAAACTTTTTCGACACGCTCGCCGATGCCGCCAAGGCCGAAACGCTGCCGCGGTTCCGCACCGGCCTTTCGGTGGTCAACAAGCTCGAGAGCGGGTTCGATCCCGTCACCGAGGGCGATCGTGCCGCAGAGACCGCCATTCGCTTGCTGATCGAGGAAAAATTCCCCGATCACGGCATCCTGGGCGAGGAGCACGAGAATATCGGCCTCGACAGGGAGCATATCTGGGTCATCGACCCGATCGACGGGACGCGCGCCTTCATTTCTGGGCTGCCGGTCTGGGGCACGCTCATCGGCTTCCGGTCGAACGGGCGAGCGGCGATGGGGCTCATGGACCAGCCGTTCACCGGCGAGCGCTATTTCGCCGATGGCACGCGGTCCTGGTATCGCGGTCCAGACGGGGAGAGGCAGATCGAGACGCGGGATTGTGGCGAGCTCAAGAATGCCATTCTCTTCACCACCTCGCCGCATATCTTCACCGGCGCGGATCTCACCCTTTACCGTTCTGTCGAGGAAAAGGTGCGGCTCTTCCGTTACGGCTGCGATTGTTATGCCTATGCGCTGCTCGCCTCGGGCCATGTGGACCTCGTCGTCGAAAGCAGCCTGCAGCCCTATGACGTCGGGGCTCTCATCCCGCTGATCGAGCAGGCCGGCGGGATCATCACCACCTGGGACGGCGGGCGGCCGGAAAATGGCGGCAATATCGTCGCGGCCGGAAGCAGGGCGGTGCACGGCCAAGCGCTGGAACTGCTTTCCGGCAAATGACCGGAAGGATCAGGCGGCGCTTTCAGACAACCCGAAGCCGCCGTCCTGGCCGGGCATGAAGGCCGCTATCGCAGCCAATCCCTGGGCGCGGTAGATGTCCTTGTCCTGGAAGAGCTCGTGGCGAGCGCCGTTGACGGTGACGAGCTGGCCGGCGCGGAAGTTTCGCGACAGTTCCTCCTGAGCCCGGTAGGGGACGATGCCGTCGAGCACCGGAGCGAGGATCAGCGTCGGGATCGTTATCCGGGTCAGGTGAGCCTGGCTCGATACGTGGCGCGCGGCCTTGAAGGTTTCACGCAGCCAGCGGGCAGTGGGGGCACCGATCGTCAATTCCGGGTGGGCGGCGATGATTTCAGCATTGCGCTGGAAACGCTTGAAATCCGACGTCAGCGGGTTGCCCTCGAAGGGGCGGCGGCTCTTGTCCGTGCCAAGTTGCATCCGGCCGAAGCCGGTATAACAGGCGAGGCCGGCAATGGTGCGGATCAAACCTTCCGGCACACCCTGGCCGGAAAGCGCGACATAGGGTGCCGCCAGGAGCATGCGGTGAATCCGGTTGGAAAGCCGCGGTGCCGCCGACAGTGCGATCAAAGATCCGGTCGAATGGCCGACCAGGAAAAACGGCAGCCGGGCATCCGGCAGCACGATGTGCTCCAGAAAAATTTCGAGATCCCGCTCGTAATCGGAAAAGCGGTGCACATGGCCCTTGCGCGGGTTTCTCGCCAGCCGGTCCGAACCGCCCTGGCCGCGCAGGTCGAAGGTTGCGACCCACAGCCCCATGGCATTGAGATCGCGGATCGTTTCGAAATATTTTTCGATGAACTCGTTGCGGCCCTGCACGATGACGACAGTGCCGATCGCCGGCGAACGCTCCGAGCGGAAGAGGCCGTAGCGCAGCTTGGTGCCGCGATGGCCGTTAAAAAAACCGGCCGTATAGTTGGAAGGCGCCGGATTGCCGGGGGTGAGGTGGAGGACATCGTCCATGGAATCTGCCGCTTTGGTCATATGCCTAAGCGACAGCAGCGACGGCGGCGCGTCAAGGGGAAAAGGTCGGCGTAAGTGGCGGAGGGCGCCGGAACCGCCCGACTTCTCCGCCTGCGGGCGCCTTTGTTCACCGCCAGTTCAGGCCGTTGGCCGAACATGGTGACAATGGAAGGAGAGAGCCATGCACGTCATTCTTATTCTGTCTGCCGTGTTCTTGACAGCCGGCACTGCCCAAGCTGGAAGCCAGTCGTCGAATACGAGCTCGGACAGCTCGTCCAACAACGGCGTCGTGCGCCAGCGGGTTGTCGATACATATTGCGAAGATGGCTATTGCGAGCGCTATGTCCGGCAACGGATATTCCGCCAAGACCGGCGCGATGGCCGGCACGGCGAGCGACGTTATCGCGAGCGATTCCACGACGACGATTGATGTCGGCGCCAGATCAGAACGATTTTGCGGCGGCGATTGTTTTGGTGCGCCGTTGCGGCACGGCCTCTATCGGACAAGAGCAAAAGAAAGCCGGAACCGCGGTCAGGGAAACCGTCGGCTCCGGCCAAGCAAGGGCTGAAGCGAAGGGACGAATGGAGCTTCAACCACAGAGGCAGTCTGCCTTCCAATGATCCATGTTCTATCAGATCGCGTCTGAACGGCGCCAAAACCGGTCGTTCATATGGCGTTCAGGCGCAGAACCGGTTTCTTCAAAAAAGGCCTTGAAGCGGGAAAATTCAATTCCCATCTCAGTCCTGCGGGCGCCGATGAGGGTCCGCTGAACGGCTCCGGCATCGCCAGAAAGGGATGTCGAAGGCTAAATCCAAACCGCAACGTCGCTTCCCAAGGAGGACAATATGCGTCACGTCGATTTTTCCCCCCTCTACCGCTCCACCGTCGGCTTCGACCGTCTTTTCAATCTGCTCGACAGCCGTAGCGTTGCCGACCAGACTCCGAGCTATCCGCCCTACAATATCGAGCGGACAGGCGAGAATACCTATCGCATCACCATGGCCGTTGCCGGTTTCGACGAAAAGGAACTTTCGCTCGAAGCCCATGCCCATGTTCTGACCGTGAAGGGTGAAAAGAGCGAAGAAGAAGCCGATGGCCAGAGCGAATATCTCTACCGCGGCATCGCCAAGCGCGCCTTCGAGCGCCGCTTCCAGCTCGCCGACCATGTCGAGGTCCAGTCCGCTTCTCTGAAGAACGGCCTGCTTCACATCGATCTTCTCCGGAACATCCCTGATGCCATGAAGCCCCGCCGCATCGCGATTGCAGCGGAAGCCGGTGATACCGCAAAGCAGATCGAGGCCCAGGTCGCCCCGCAGCAGATCAACTGATCCTCGGCCCCAAGACCTCCAGCCGAGGGTAGCAAGCCCCGCGGCCCTTCCGAAAGGAAGGGCCGTTTTTCGTTTGCGCAAGAGTTTGACGAAGGGCGTCAATTTCCCTTATTGTATCGACAATGTAGATACCCTGGAGAATAGCGATGCGCGTGACGGTAAAAAAGTGGGGAAATAGCGCCTCGGTGCGAATCCCCGCAGCCATCATGGAAGCCGCCAGGCTGCAGGTCGATACGGTCGTTGACGTGTCGGAAGAAAATGGACGCATCATCATCGAGCCGATGCGGGAGGCTGAATTCGATCTGGATCAGCTTGTTGCAGGCATCACGCCCGACAACCTGCATGATGAAGTGGATTTCGGGCCGCCGATGGGTAAGGAAGCGCTGTGACATCGGCGTCCTATGTTCCCGACGCAGGCGATATCGTTTGGCTGCAGTTCTCACCTCAGGCAGGCCATGAGCAGGCGGGTCGCCGGTCGGCGGTCGTGTTGAGTCCGGCCAGCTACAACCGCTTCGGGTTGATGCTGTGTTGCCCGATGACGACGAAACGGAAGGGATATCCATTCGAAGTGGCGATCGCCGGTGACTCGGAGAGCGTCGTGCTGGCCGATCAGGTCAAGAGCCTCGACTGGCGGGCACGCAATGCGCAACGCAAGGGCAGGGTCTCCGCTCAGGAGCTTTCACAAATAAGAGCAAAGGCCGGGGCGTTGATCGGGAAGCCGTGAGCAGCTTCTTTTTCATATCGCTGCGGCTACAGCAGTCGTTTCGCTTTGCTTCAGTCGGTCGGCATATTTCTGAGCGATGACGGCGCAGATCATCAGCTGGATCTGGTGGAAGAGCATCAGCGGCAGGACGATCGCGCCGATCGATGCCGACTGGCTGGCGAAGATCGCATTGGCCATCGGCACGCCGCTCGCCAGCGACTTTTTCGAGCCACAGAAGGTGAGGGTGATCTCGTCTTCCTTCGAGAAGCCGAGCGCCCGGCTGCCGAACATGGTGAGGCAGAGCACGATCGCGAGCAGTCCTACGTCAAGCAGGATGACGACGCCGATATCTGCCGCCGAGAAGGTATGCCAGAGGCCTTCCACCACGGCTTCCGAGAAGGCGAGATAGACGACCATCAGGATCGAGCCGCGATCGACCGGGGCAAGGATCTTCTTTTTCGAGCGGATCCAGTCGCCGATCCACGGCTGCAGGAGCTGGCCCGCCACGAAGGGCGCCAGGAGCTGCAGGAGGATTTTTTCCAGCGCATCCATGGAGAAGCCGGCGTCGCCCGTGGTCGACAGCAGGATGCCCGCGAGCAGCGGCGTCAGGAACATGCCCAGGATGTTGGAGCCGGAGGCCGCGCACACCGCTGCCGGCACGTTGCCGCCCGCCATCGAGGTGAACGCGATCGAGGACTGGACCGTGGACGGCAGGACGCAGAGGAAGAGGATGCCCATGTAGAGCGGCGAGGGGAGGATATTCTCCGGAATGAAGCCGATCGCGAGCCCCATGAGCGGGAAGACGGCAAAGGTCGTCGCGAGGATCGTCAGATGCAGGCGCCAGTGCAGGACGCCGGCCACCACGACATCCCGCGACAGCCGCGCGCCGTGCAGAAAGAAAAGGAGGCCGATGGCGATATCCGTCGCGATGCCAAACCAGTCGGCTGCCTCTCCCCTAATGGGAAGGACGGACGCCACGATGACGGTGCAGACGAGAAGGACGGTGAAGCGGTCCGGCAGAAAGCGGCTCATGAACAAATTCCTCGATCCGAGGCTTTTGCAATCGTTCATCATGAAGCAGGATGCAAACACTAACAGTTATCATGGAAGTAGATAATCATGCTGAACCTCGCGCATCTGAACAGTTTCGTCATGCTGCAGCAGACGGGAAGCTTTACGGAGGCGGCGGCCCGATTGGGGATCGGGCAATCGACGGTGACGCAGCATATCCAGCGGCTCGAAAAGTCGCTCGGGCGGCAGCTCGTCTTTCGCGACACGCATCAGGTCAAGCTGACGGCGGAGGGCGAGGCGCTGCTCGGTTATGCCCGCGGTATGCTGGATCTCGACGGCAAGGTCGCCTCGCTTTTCGGCGAAAGCCGGTTGCGGGGGCGGCTGAGGCTGGGAGTGTCGGAGGATGTGGTCGCCAACAGGCTCACTTCCATTCTGGAGGATTTCATTCGCCTCTATCCGCTGGTCGATCTGGAACTGACCGTGGCGCTTTCGGCCGTGCTCTACCAGATGCAGGATGCCGGCGACCTCGACCTCGTGCTCGCCAAGCGGCATATCGGCGAGACGCAAGGGCGGCTTCTCTATCGCGAGCCGCTGGTCTGGCTGGCGCGCGATCCGGAGCATGTGCTTTCGCGGAGTGACGTGCTGCCGCTGATCGCCTTTCCGCCGCCTTCCATCACGAGACGGGTGGCGCAGGAAACCCTCGATCGGGAGAAGATGGCGTGGCGGATCGTCTGCACTTGCGGCAGCCTGAGCGGTCTTACGGCGGCGGCGCGGGCGGGGATGGGCGTTCTGGTGCAGCCTCGCAGCATGGCGCCTGCGGGCCTCAAGGAAGTGCCCGCCGATCGCCTGCCGGTTCTGGAGGATGTGGAATTCGTGCTGGTGTCGCGGCGAGGGGCGGACGCCGCGCTGACGGAAGCGCTGTCGGACCTCATTGCGGCGCGGATCGCGCCGCAGCGTCAGACGTAAGCGCGATCAGCCGCGGCAAATCGACAGGAACTGGTCGACGTCCTCTTCGGTCGTCGCGAAGCTGGTGACCATGCGGATCAGCATTTCATCCGTTCCGACCGTTTCCGGCATGTCGCGGGGCTCCAGCCAGTCGTAGAATTTTGCGCCCTTTTCCTCCGCCGCCCTGGCCGAAGCCTTCGGAAGGATGGCGAAGACCTCGTTGGCGCCGGTCGGCCAGGCGAGGCGGGCGCTGTTGAGCGAGCCGAAGCCCGCCCGCAAGCGGTCCGCCATGGTATTCGCGTGGCCGGCGAGGCCGAGCCAGAGATCGTCCTTGAGGTAGGCTTCGAACTGGGCGGCGATGAAGCGTGATTTCGAGAACAACTGGGCGGTGCGCTTGCGCAGGAAGGCGAAGTCCTTGGCAAGGCCGGGATCGAAGAAGACGATCGCTTCGGCACACCAGCAGCCGTTCTTGGTGCCGCCGAAGGACAGCACATCGACACCGCGTTTCCAGGTCATTTCGGCCGGCGTCGCGCCGAGCGCCATCAGCGCATTGGCAAAGCGCGCGCCGTCCATGTGAAGCGGCAGGCCGTTCGTCTTGGCGATCCTGGCGATCTCTTCGATCTCATCCAGCGTGTAGATGGTGCCGGCCTCGGTCGCCTGGGTCATCGTCACCGCGGCGGCGCGGCCGTGGTGGACGGCATCCTGCGGATAACGAGCGATGCGTTCGACGAGATTGGCGGTCAGCATCTTGCCGTTCGGCCCCTCGACCGGCACCATTCGCATGCCGCTGAAAAAATCGGGCGCGCCGCATTCGTCCTCGATGACATGCGCTTCGGAATGGCAGAAGACGACCCCGCCGGTCTTCGCAACGCTCGCGAGCGACAGGGAATTGGCGGCGGTGCCGGTGGCGACGAAAAAAACGGCCACTTCGCGTTCGAAGACTTCGTTGAACCGCTGCTCGATGGCCTGGTCGAGTTCGCTGGTGCCGTAGGCTGCGGCAAACCGGGTCGATTCCTTCGACAGGCGTTCATTGATGGCGGGATGGGCGCCGGCCCAGTTGTCGGAAGCAAAAAACATGGAAGGCACCTTGGATGGTCTTTGAAAAGCGAGCCGGAGCTTAAGCGTTTTGGTCCGGTAATCAACGGTCAAAGGCCAGGTCGCACGGCGGACCTATGTCGAGGGCAATGAACTGAATCCTTTTCTCCGGTCTGCGTAATTAAATTTCTCCAAATTCAACTCTCCGGCAAGCTCGTGTCGTTTGAGCTGCGGATTTTTGCGGAGCTGCTCTTGTTAAGAATTCATATCTGTGGCATAGAAATTGAAAATTAGGACAGAATAGCTGACCTAATTCGCGGAGCGGGACGGGCCTCAAACCTCTCTTTCCCGCTGACGAAGACGCCGATCCGGGTTATGCTGCGCTTGCTAAGGCGGCAGCGGACGCTGGAGCGGCGCCATCGCATGAGTAAGGGATGGCGGAAATCCTGTCATCCAGAAGAGACAATAGAGAGCCACTTTGCCCGCTCGAGATGCGGCCAACAGGAGGAATGACGATGACGAAGATAATCTCCGAGATATCCGGCGCCGAGGCCCCGATGTCCGCCGAGACGAAAGCGCTCATTTCCTCCAATGGATCTTTTGTGGCTTCCGGCATTCCGGCACGCCAGGGCCTCTACGATCCCCGCAACGAGCACGATGCCTGCGGCGTCGGCTTCATCGCCCATATGAAGGGCAAGAAGTCGCACCAGATCGTCAAGGACGGCCTCTTCATCCTCGAAAACCTGACGCATCGCGGCGCTGTCGGCGCCGATCCGTTGATGGGCGACGGCGCGGGCATTCTGATGCAGATCCCTGATCGCTTCTTCCGCGAGGAAATGGCAAGCCAGGGTGTCACCCTGCCGAAGGCCGGCGAATATGCAGTCGGCCATTTCTTCCTGCCGCGCGATGCCGAGCAGATCGAGCATTTCAAGAAGGTCATCGTAGAGACGATCGCGGAAGAGGGGCAGCAGTTCCTCGGCTTCCGCGAGGTGCCGGTCGACAATTCCTCGCTGTCCAAGGCGCCTGATATCGCTGCGACCGAGCCCTATCACCTGCAGGTCTTCATCGGCGCCGGCCGGGATGCCGCGACCAACGCCGAGTTCGAGCGTCAGCTCTTCCTCGTCCGCAAGGTCATATCCAACCGCATCTACGACCAGTTCGGCGGCCAGGAAACCGGCTTCTATCCGGTTTCGCTGTCCTCCTCGACCATCGTCTACAAGGGCATGTTCCTGGCCTATCAGGTCGGCGCCTATTATAAGGACCTGTCCGACCCGCGGTTCGAGACCGCCGTGGCGCTCGTGCACCAGCGTTTCTCGACCAACACCTTCCCGTCCTGGAAGCTCGCGCATCCCTATCGCATGGTCGCCCATAACGGCGAAATCAACACGCTGCGCGGCAACGTCAACTGGATGGCGGCGCGCCAGGCATCCGTCTCGTCGCCGCTCTTCGGCGACCATATTTCCAAGCTCTGGCCGATTTCCTACGAAGGTCAGTCGGACACGGCCTGTTTCGACAACGCGCTCGAATTCCTCACCCGCGGCGGCTATTCGCTGGCGCATGCGATGATGATGCTGATCCCCGAAGCCTGGGCCGGCAACCAGTCCATGTCGAAGGAACGCAAGGCGTTCTACGAATATCATGCGGCCCTCATGGAGCCGTGGGATGGTCCGGCTGCCGTCTGTTTCACCGACGGCAAGCAGATCGGCGCGACGCTCGACCGTAACGGCCTGCGTCCGGCCCGCTACATGGTGACCGACGACGATCGCATCATCCTCGCCTCCGAAGCGGGCACGCTGCCGGTGCCGGAGACAAGCATCGTCAAGAAGTGGCGCCTGCAGCCGGGCAAGATGCTGCTGATCGATATGGAGAAGGGCCAGATCATCTCCGACGACGAGTTGAAGCTCGAGCTTGCCACCAAGCATCCGTACAGCAAGTGGCTCGACCGCACCCAACTCATCCTCGAAGAGCTGAAGCCGGTGGAGCCGCGTGCGCTGCGCCGCGACGTCTCGCTGCTCGACCGCCAGCAGGCCTTCGGCTACACGTCCGAAGACACCAAGATCCTGATGTCGCCGATGGCGACGACCGGCCAGGAAGCCGTGGGCTCGATGGGTACCGATACGCCGATCTCGGCCATGTCGGTGAAGTCGAAGTTGCTCTACACCTATTTCAAGCAGAACTTCGCGCAGGTGACGAACCCGCCGATCGACCCGATCCGCGAGGAACTCGTCATGAGCCTCGTGTCGTTCATCGGCCCGCGTCCGAACATTCTCGATCACGAGGGCGCGGCGAACGCCAAGCGCCTGGAAGTGCGCCAGCCGATCCTGACCAACGGCGATCTCGAAAAGATCCGCTCGATCGGCCACACGGAAGACCGGTTCGACACCAAGACGCTCGATTTCACCTATGACATCGAGCGCGGCGCCGAAGGCATGCCGGAAATGCTCGACCGGCTCTGCGAGCGCGCGGAAGCGGCGGTCAAGGGCGGCTACAACATCATCGTGCTTTCCGACCGCCAGATCGGCCCGGACCGCATCGCCATCCCGGCGCTTCTGGCGACGGCGGCCGTGCACCATCACCTGATCCGCAAGGGCCTGCGCACCTCGGTCGGTCTCGTCGTCGAAACCGGCGAGCCGCGCGAAATCCATCATTTCTGCTGTCTTGCCGGATACGGCGCGGAGGCGATCAACCCCTATCTCGCCTTCGACACGCTGACCGACATGCACATGCGCGGCGAATTCCCGAAGGAAGTGGACGCGAGCGAAATCGTCTATCGCTACATCAAGGCCGTCGGCAAGGGCATCCTGAAGGTGATGTCCAAGATGGGCATCTCGACCTACCAGTCCTATTGCGGCGCGCAGATCTTCGACGCGGTCGGGCTCTCGTCGGAACTGGTCGAGAAGTATTTCTTCGGCACCGCCACCACGATCGAGGGCATCGGCCTTTCCGAGATCGCGGAGGAAACCGTCGCCCGCCATCATGCGGCTTTCGGCAAGGATCCGGTTCTTGCCTCGACGCTCGATATCGGCGGCGAATATGCCTATCGCATGCGCGGCGAAAGCCATGCCTGGACGCCGGATGCAATTGCATCCCTGCAGCACGCCGTGCGCGGCAACAGCCAGGACCGCTACCGCGAATTCGCGGAGATGGTCAACGAGACCTCGTCTCGGATGAACACCATCCGCGGCCTGTTCAAGATCAAGGGCGCCGACGCTATCGGCCGCAAGCCGGTATCGGTGGACGAGGTCGAGCCGGCCGTCGACATCGTTAAGCGCTTCTCGACGGGCGCCATGTCCTTCGGCTCCATCAGCCGCGAGGCGCATACGACGCTGGCGATCGCCATGAACCGGATCGGCGGCAAGTCGAACACCGGCGAGGGCGGCGAGGAAAGCGATCGCTACATGCCGCTGCCCGACGGTAGCCAAAACCCGGAGCGCTCGGCGATCAAGCAGATCGCTTCCGGCCGCTTCGGCGTGACGACCGAATATCTCGTCAATGCCGACATGCTGCAGATCAAGGTGGCGCAGGGTGCAAAGCCCGGCGAAGGCGGTCAGTTGCCCGGCCACAAGGTGGATGCGACGGTCGCCAAGACCCGTCACTCCACGCCGGGCGTCGGCCTCATCTCGCCGCCGCCGCACCATGACATCTATTCGATCGAAGACCTGGCGCAGCTGATCTTCGACCTGAAGAACGTCAACCCGACCTCGGACATTTCCGTCAAGCTCGTCTCGGAAGTGGGCGTCGGCACGGTTGCGGCAGGTGTCGCCAAGGCGCGCGCCGACCATATCACGGTCGCGGGTTTCGACGGCGGCACGGGCGCTTCTCCGCTCACCTCGCTGAAGCATGCCGGCAGCCCCTGGGAAATCGGTCTGGCCGAAACCCAGCAGACGCTGGTGCTGAACGGGCTTCGCTCGCGCATCGCGCTGCAGGTGGACGGTGGTCTGAAGACCGGCCGCGATGTCATCATCGGGGCTCTGCTCGGCGCCGACGAGTTCGGTTTTGCGACCGCACCGCTGATCGCCGCCGGCTGCATCATGATGCGCAAGTGCCACCTCAACACCTGTCCGGTGGGTGTCGCCACGCAGGACCCGGTTCTGCGCAAGCGCTTCAAGGGCACGCCGGAACACGTCATCAACTACTTCTTCTTCGTGGCCGAAGAAGTGCGCGAGATCCTCGCCTCGCTCGGCTTCACCAGGCTCGACGACATCATTGGCATGTCCGAGCTGCTGGAGAAGGACGAGATGATCGCTCACTGGAAGTCCAGGGGTCTCGATTTCTCGAAGATCTTCCACAAGGTGGAGGCTCCGAAGCAGGCGACCTACTGGACCGAGCGGCAGAAGCACCCGATCGACGACATTCTCGACCGCAGGCTGATCGAGAAGTCGCAGGCAGCACTCGACAGCAAGGAGCCGGTGGTCTTCGACGTGCCGATCAAGAACGTCGACCGTTCCGCTGGTGCGATGCTCTCCGGCGCGCTTGCCAAGCGCTGGGGTCACAAGGGCCTCAAGGACGACACGATCCATGTGACCTTGACGGGTACGGCCGGCCAGTCGTTCGGCGCATTCCTCGCCCGCGGCATCACCTTCGATCTGGTGGGCGACGGCAACGACTATGTCGGCAAGGGGCTTTCGGGTGGCCGCATCATCGTGCGCCCGCCGGAGAACTCCAAACTCGTCGCGGAGAACTCGATCATCGTCGGCAACACGGTGCTCTACGGCGCGATCAGCGGCGAATGCTATTTCCGCGGCGTCGCGGGAGAGCGCTTTGCCGTGCGTAACTCCGGTGCGATCGCCGTCGTCGAGGGCGTGGGCGACCACGGCTGCGAATACATGACCGGCGGCATCGTCGTCGTGCTCGGCGAGACGGGGCGCAACTTTGCGGCCGGCATGTCCGGCGGCGTGGCCTATGTGCTCGACGAGACGGGCGATTTCGCCAAGCGCTGCAACATGGCGATGGTCGAACTCGAGCCGGTTCCGGAAGAGGACGACATGCTGGAGAAGCTGCACCATCATGGCGGCGACCTCATGCACAAGGGACGCGTCGACGTTTCCGAGGACATGACCCGCCACGACGAGGAGCGCCTCTACCAGCTCATCTCCAACCACTTGCACTACACGGGTTCGACCCGCGCCAAGGAGATCCTTGACCGCTGGACCGAGTACCGGCCGAAATTCCGCAAGGTCATGCCGGTCGAGTACCGCCGTGCACTGGTGGAAATGGAGCGCATGCGGATGGGCATCGCGGCGGAGTGATCCGTCGGCCGACCCTTCATCGGCTGATCGCCGTGGCGATCGCGGTTGCCGTACCGGCGGCCGTGTTCACAGCGAGCGGCGACGTCGCAATCGAATTTATGGTGCTGGGGGCGGTTCTAGGTTTCGCCTACTGGTACTGGGGTCCTACGGGAACCCTGTTTTGAAGAGGGAAAAACATGGGCAAGGTAACGGGTTTCCTGGAAATCGACCGGCAGGTGGCGAAGTATCAGCCGGCGTCGGACCGCATCCGCCATTTCCGCGAATTCACCATCCCGATGTCGGATGCGGAAGTCACCAAGCAGGCGGCGCGCTGCATGGACTGTGGCATTCCCTATTGCCATGGCCCGACCGGCTGTCCGGTTCATAACCAGATCCCGGACTGGAACGACCTCGTCTACAACAACAAGTGGGAAGAGGCGATCCGCAACCTCCATTCCACCAACAACTTCCCGGAATTCACCGGCCGCGTCTGCCCGGCACCCTGCGAGGAAGCCTGCACCCTGAACCTCGAGGATGCGCCGGTCGCCATCAAGACCGTCGAACAGGCGATCGCCGACAAGGCCTACGAGCTCGGCTTCATCGCGCCACAGCCGGCCACGGTGCACACCGGCAGACGAGTGGCCGTCATCGGCTCCGGCCCCGCCGGCATGGCGGCTGCCCAGCAGCTCGGCCGCGCCGGTCACGAAGTGCATGTCTACGAGCGCGAATCGAAGCCCGGCGGCCTGCTGCGCTATGGCATTCCCGACTTCAAGATGGAGAAGAACTTCATCGACCGCCGCGTCGAGCAGATGAAGGGCGAGGGCGTCACCTTCCATACCGGCGTCAACGTCGGCGTCGACATGCCCGTCGAGCAGCTTATCGCCGAGCACGATGCCGTGCTCTATTGCGGCGGCTCGGAAACTCCGCGTCCGGCCGGCATTCCCGGGGCCGACCTGCACGGCGTCTACGATGCCATGCCCTATCTCGTGCAGCAGAACCGCCGCATCGGTCGCGAGAACATCGACAGTGTCGCCTGGTCGTCCGATCCGATCCTGGCTGGCGCCAAGCATGTGGTCGTCGTCGGCGGTGGCGACACCGCGTCGGACTGTGTCGGTACGGCCTTCCGCCAGGGCGCCGTCAAGGTGACCCAGCTCGACATCCGCCCGCAGCCGCCGGAAAAGGAAGACAAGCTCGCCGTCTGGCCCTTCTGGGCGACCAAGATGCGCACCTCGTCCTCCCAGGCCGAAGGCGCGGTCCGCGAATTCCAGGTCGCGACGCTCGAATTCATCGGCGAGGACGGCCAGCTCACCGGCGTGCGCTGCTGCGAGGTGGACGACCGCCGCCGGCCGATCGCCGGCACGGATTTCATCATCAAGGCCGACCTCGCCTTCATCGCGATCGGCTTCTCCGGCCCGCTGACCGACGGCGTTCTGGCAGAACTCGACGGCAAGCTGACCCTCAATGTCGACCGCCGCGGGTCGACCAACGTCGTCGCCAACGAACGTGACTACAAGACTTCGGTCGACAAGTTCTGGACGGCAGGCGACGTCCGCCGCGGCCAGTCGCTGGTGGTCTGGGCGATCCGCGAAGGCCGCCAGGCCGCCCGCGCGATCGATGAGGCGCTTATGGGAAGCTCGGTCCTGCCGCGGTAAGGCGGCAGACGGAATTCAGTAACGTTGGAGCCAGCATGCCCCCTATGGCCTGCCGGCCATCTCCCCCACGGGTGGGGAGATTACAAACGGCATGACCTTCCCGCCCAATGGACGGTGCGGCAGTCGACAACGATTGTTGTTTGGGGAAACCGGTGCGCCCAGCCAATCTCCCTACCTGTGGGAGAGATGCCCGGCAGGGCAGAGGGGGCGATCTTGCTCCGGCGCCAGCGGTGACTACTATTGCGCCACTTTCACCCGGTAATCGTCGATCCGGCCGGCCGGGGCGGGCGCGATCTCTCCCCGCTTGATGAGCTTGTCGCGTGGCGTTTCCACCATGACCGTCGGCAGAGGGCCGGCGCCGAGCAGGTCCTTGCCGCCATCGAGCTCAGGGTCTGACAGGCTGATCGGATGCACCGGCACGGCCTGGCCGGGTGCTGCCGGGAGCGTGGTGAGCGGCGGCAGATTGGTGCCGTCGAGCTTGACGAGATCGGGGCTCGCCATCTCACCCAGATACCGGCGGACAAATTTTTCGACGTAGAAGGCAAGCTTCTGCTTGCCGGCCTTGGTGAACGTGATGCCGTCGGAGCCGCGCAGCCGCACCTGCTGACCTTTGACGTCCGAGCCGGTGATCACGAATTTCCCGTCCTCGTCAACGAAGCCATCCCAAACATCGACAAATTCTCCGCCGACCTTTTCCGTCTGATTGCGGTAGATGGCGTTCAGCGTCACCGCATCAGATGTCATTGACGGAGACTGGAAGGAAGGCAATCCGACCCACAACAGGGGGACTTTGCGGGCGGCGACAAGGCCTGCAAGTTCGGCGACGCGCGCCTCGTATTCCTTGAACCAGGCGTCGGTGCGAAACTTCTCCTTCACGTTGCCGGTCGACATCTGCTGGCGGTCATTGGCGCCGAGCATGACCACCACGACCGTCGGCTTCAGCTCGTCCAGCATGGCGGGAAGCTGCCCCGGCCAGTCGAAATGGTCCTGGCGGACGAGGCCTGAGGAGCCGTCGCTGCGCCCGCTGACGACAACGCCGGGAGACGCTGCAAAGGTGCTTTCGAGCTCGCCGCCCACCCCGCCGGCCATGAAATCGCCGATCACGAGGACCTGTTTTGCGGTTTCGAGCTTGGCCACCGGCTCCGGCGCAGGCGGCGCGACCGGTTGCTGCTGTTGCGGACGTGGCGCGGCGGCGCGTCCGGCGCTGCCTCGATTGCGCGGCCGAGGACGCGTCTCGATGACCGACCCATCCCGTTGATAACGCCGGCGCGGGCGAGGTTGGTAGGGTTCGTACCGTTCATAACGCTCGTAGCGCGGGCCGCCGAACAGCATGTCGAAGATGTTCCGACGCGGAGCCGGCTCCTGAGCCGTGGCCGGCCGAAGCTGGCCCGGCAGCGCGATCACCAGTGCAAGCAGAAACAGGAAGGCGCGAAGCCACGCCCTGTTGCGCCGGGATTTCTGCAAAACCTTCATGCCTCCACCGCGCCTCATACGCTCTGGCATTTCCATCCGAACGATGTGGAGCAAAATGTCGTCCTGTCAACGCAAAGCTTCGAGAAGCTGCCGTGACGGTTCGCCGTTCGGCTGCATGCCGAGACGTTTCTGAATGACGGAAATGGCGGCTTTCGAACCGGAGCCGAAATTGCCGTCGACTTCGCCTTCGTAGTAGCCGAGTTCCTTCATGCGCGACTGGAGTTCGAATTTCTGCTTGATGTCGAGCGTGCCGTTCGGCCGCGGCCAGTGCTGTTGCACACCGCCATGACCGGCCAGTTCGTCGGCAAGTAGTCCGACCCCGAGCGCGTAGCTGTCGGCGGCGTTATAGCGCTTCACCACGAAGAAATTCTTCAGCATCAGAAAGGCGGGGCCATTCGCGCCTGCCATCAGCTTTAGCGTCGCGCGATCGGTGCCGCGCGGAAAACTCTTGCCGTTTGGGCGGGCAAAACCGAGCTTTGCCCATTCGGCGAGCGGCTTGGTCTGGCCTTCGAGGCGAGCGCCGTTGGCGGGAAGCACCGCTTCGTAACCCCAGGTCTTGCCGTTCTGCCAGCCGTTCTTCGCCAGCAGGTTGGCTGACGTGGCCAGTGCATCGGGCACCGAATGCCAGATGTCCCGCTTGCCGTTACCATCAGCATCGACGGCATAGAGCAGGTAGCTCGTCGGAATGAACTGGGTATGACCCATGGCGCCCGCCCACGACCCGGTGAGCTGCTTGGGCGTCACATCGCCGGACTGCAGGATCTTCAACGCCGCGATGAGCTGGGTGCGGGCAAACTTGGAGCGGTTGGGATCGCCCCAGGCAAGAGTTGCCAAAGCCTGTGGCACGTGATGCAGGCGATCCGGTTTTTCCAAGACGGCGCCGTAATTGGACTCCATAGACCAGATGGCGAGGAGGATGTGCTTGTCGACGCCGAAATGCCGCTCCAGGGCGTTCAGGGTGGAACCGTATTTCGCCGCCATTTCGCGGCCGATACGGACAGTATAGGGGTTCACCCGGGAATCCAGGTAATCCCATATCTTCGATTTGAATTCCGGCTGGTAGGCCGCCTTGTCGAGCACGTCCCGGTCCGGCTCGGTGACGCCGGCAAAGGCTTTTTCGTAGGTGGAACGGCTAATGCCGCTCTTGGCGGCCGTGTCGTAGAATTTTACGATCCAAGTCTTGAAAGCGACATCAGCCCGAGCATCTATCGGCATGCCCGCGGCGGCAAGGCCGAGCAAGGGGATAACAAACCCGCGCAAGAGGTTGGTGCGAAATGTCTTCATCGGCAGTCGAGTCCATTCTTCTTTTAACCAAGCCTGACGGCGAGAGTGGCAAGCGGCTTAACGATGTAATAACAGAATAGGGTCAACAAATTCTTTACCATAGAAATCCGGCCCGCGGCAGTCTTTGCGAAACGGTAGTAATTCGTCGCTACAGGCCGGGAGTCGCAGAATTCGCACAATGAAGTGCTTCAGGAGGCATGAGTGGCACAACAACAGAAGATCCGTAAGGCAGTCTTTCCGGTAGCAGGTCTGGGTACGCGCTTCCTGCCTGCGACCAAGGCGGTGCCGAAGGAAATGCTGACCGTCGTCGACAAGCCGGTCATCCAGTATGTCGTGGATGAAGCGGCCGAAGCGGGAATCGAGCATTTCGTCTTCGTCACCGGTCGCGGCAAGGGTGTGATCGAAGACTATTTCGACATCCAGTACGAGCTGGAGCAGATGCTGCGCGAGCGCAACAAGAATGCCGAACTGACGCTGCTCGCCGGACTTCTGCCGAAAGCGGGCACCGCGAGCTTCACGCGCCAGCAGGTGCCGCTCGGGCTCGGCCACGCGGTCTGGTGCGCCCGCGACATCGTCGGAAACGAACCTTTCGCCGTGCTGCTGCCGGACATGATCATGTCGGCGGACAAGGGCTGCCTGAAGGGGATGGTCGATCTTTACGCCCAGACCGGCGGCAATGTTTTGGCTGTTCAGGAGTGCGATCCGGAACAGGCACATAAATACGGAATCGTCGGCGTCGGCGAGGCCGTGGGCGAAGGCTTCAAGATCACCCAGATGGTCGAAAAGCCTGCCAAGGGGACCGCGCCGTCCAATCTCTACATCAACGGCCGCTATATCCTGCAGCCGGAAATCTTCAAGATCCTGGAAACGCAGGAGCGTGGCGCGGGCAACGAGATCCAGCTCACCGACGGCATGCTGGCACTCGCCAACTCCCAGGAATTCGCCGCCTATCCCTTCAAGGGCGACACTTTCGATTGCGGCGCCAAGGACGGTTTCATCCTGGCGAACCTTGCCTTCGCCCTGCAGCGCGCCGACATCCGCCCGGCAATCGAGGGGCCGATGAAGGCACTGATCGCGTCGCTGAAGTGAGATGACCGCATGTTGCGAAGAGCCCGGGTCTTGCGCCCGGGTTTTTGTTGCTTCAGCGTTTTACCGTCAGGCCGACGCCGGCGCGGACGATGCGGTTGTCGGAGCTGCCGCCCTCGGCGCGCTCGTATTCGACATCGCCGGTGAAATCGAGATAGCGATTGATGGCCCAAGTGAGACCGGCGCCCGCCACCCAGACGGTCTCGTCGCTGTTGCCGCTTGGGAAATCCCGCAACGTCGTGCTGCCGGTGAGGCGTGCGACGACGTTGTCGCGCAGCTCATGGGCGACTTCGGCGGTCAACTGGTATTCAACCCAGCCGCTCTGGCCGGGCGTGGTCGAATCCTGGACCGTGGTGCGCAGGCCGAGATCGACCTCGGTGCCGCGCTGCGGCGACCAGATGGCATTGCCGTTGAAGGTGATGGCATCGACCGACTTGAGGCGGCTGTCCTCGTAGTCGACAAGTTCGTAGCCTGCGCCGATTTCGCCTCGCAGCTTCTCGCCGAGATCGAATTCCACGCCGGTGCGCGCCGCATAGCTCTGCGAGGAGCGGGCGTAACCCGAACTGTCGCGCTTGAGGTCGTAGAAGGTATGGCCTGTCGCCACCTCCACGAAAGGAATGAGCGCAGGCGAAAGCTCGTAGCCAAGCCGCAGCCTTCCGTCGATGCCGGTGCGGTTGCGGTCCCTCATGCTGATCGTCGTGCCGTCGGACAGTTTGGCATCCGTATAGCTGGCGCGGGACAGGTCGACTGCCGCCATGCCGCGGACCTTGCCGAAGTCCCGCTCGACGGATAGCCCGCCATTGAATTCATGCACTCCCGGCTGCGTCGCGGCGCCGCCGACGGCATTCGGATCGTAGTCCTCCTCCCGGCTGAAGCGGTAGCCGCCGGTGATGTGTGCAATCGTATCGTCAGCAAGGTCGAGCCGCAGGTCGGCGTCGACCTGGCCTTCCGGCTGAATATCGTCCTGGCCGCCGTGAAAATCCCGTTCGAACGTGCCTTCACCCGTGACCGTCAGCGAATGGCGCGACCAGTCGGAGGAGAGCGTGCCGCGGATCGCGGTGGAGAGATAGTCGCGGCGGGTGCTGGTACCGTTGGATTTTGTCCTCTCCGTCTCGATGCTGTTGTTCACCGAAGGGCGAAGAAGAAAGCTCCCGAGCCGGATGCCGGTCGGGTCGATGGGGTCGCGGGGCTGTTCCTGGGATTCGAGCGGTTCGGCACCCGGATCGAGTGGCTGCTCGTAGGGCTGGTTCAGGTCTTCCTCGTACCGGGGCTCCTCATCCGACGGGCGGGCGTTGCCCGGTACCGAGCCGGTGGCAACATTCGGATCCGTCAGATTGGCCCCGGGGGTTGCATCGGCGCCATTGGGGGGCTGTTGCGCCGTGGTGCCCGCTGCGGGGTTGGTTGCCGGGGCAGAGGACGTGGTGTTCGTCAGCGAGGGCAGGGAACCGCTGCGTGGCGGAAAAGGGCTGACCGTCTGTGCGACGGCAGGTGAGGCAAGCGCCGAACAGGCAAGCAGCAGGCCGACCGCCGCGCGGCGCCGGTCACGCGTCCTACCTGTTTTCGTGATGATCTTCATGAGCCTGCCTGGGCGATCGAATGCTTACCCAAACGTAAAGCCATGTGGTTAATGTTTGGTTGCGGCAACGTGCCAGGCGGGGAACTTGGTGAGCGGGTGCCGAACCTGATGGACTTGGCGGGCGAAAGGCGCTAAGGCTTCGCCATGATCAAGAGAGCTTTGCAACTCGTAGAACATGACGTCGTCGATTCTGCGCTGAGGACGGTTTCCTTCGGAAAACAAGGCCTTAACGCGCTTGAGATTGCCCTTCAGAACGGCCTCGGGGACAGTTTCCGGGAAGCGGTGGAACTGATCGGCGAGATCGACGGTCGGGTGGTCGTGACCGGTGTCGGCAAGAGCGGCCATATCGGCCGCAAGATCGCCGCCAGCCTCGCATCGACCGGCACGCCCTCTTTCTTTGTCCATCCGGTCGAGGCCAATCACGGCGATCTCGGCATGATCGCGCCCGGCGACGTGGTGCTTGCGCTTTCCTGGGGCGGCGAAACGGCCGAACTTCAGGGGATCGTTTCCTTTACCCGGCGCTTCTCGATCCCGCTGATCGCCCTGACGTCCGGTGCGATTTCGACACTCGCTCGCGAAGCCGACGTGGTGCTGCTTCTGCCGAGGGAACAGGAAGCCTGCCCGCACGGCCTGGCTCCCACCACTTCGACGCTGATGCAACTCGCCATGGGCGACGCGCTGGCGGTGGCTCTTCTGGAAGCAAGAGGGTTCTCCGCCGTCGATTTCCGGATCTATCATCCGGGTGGCAAGCTCGGTGCGATGCTCAGCCATGTCAGCGACCTCATGCATACGGGCGAGCGTGTTCCGCTGGTGCAAAAGGGCGTCTTGATGTCCGAGGCTATTCATGAGCTGTCGCGCAAGCGCTTCGGCTGCGTCGGCGTGGTGGATGAGGACGGTTGCCTGTGCGGCGTCGTCAGCGATGGCGACCTCGCCCGCCATCTGGACCGCAATCTCGGCGAGACGATCGTCGACGAAGTGATGACGCGCAATCCCAAGACCGTTGGCAAGGAAACCCTGGCGACGGCCGCCATGGCGCTGCTCAACAAGCACAGCATCGGCGCCCTGATCGTCGTCGACGAAGGCCGCAAACCGGTCGGCATTGTGCATTTCCACGATCTGCTGCGCGTCGGCGTCGCCTGATCTTTTTGCTTCAGGCCGCTTCGACCGTCAGATCGCGACCGGTCGCGACGACCACTTTTACCCGAGTTCCAGCCGGCAGGTCCGGCCCCATGACCGGCCACCATGTGTCGTCGAGCCGAATGCGGCCGCGCCCTTCGGTTATAGGTTCCTGTAGGGTCGCGGTGCGCCCGACCAGGCTTTCGCCACGGCGATTGAGCATGGGTTCGTCGCTGGCCTGATTGCGCCCGGCATAGAAGCGGCGTCCGGCAAGTGCGAAGGCGATCGACAGCACGGCAAAAAGCAGAAGCTGAAGTTGCCAGCTCCAGAAAGCTGCCTCCCAAAAGAGGAGCGAAAGCGCGCCGATCACGACTGCGGCGAGGCCGATCCAGATCAGGAAAACGCCCGGCGCCGCGAGTTCGGCGGCCAACAGGACCAGACCGAGGATCCACCAACTCCAGAGACCAAGGCCGCTTACCAATTCTTGCACCATGTCTTCAGGTCTCGGAGGATGGCGAGGGCGGTGCGAAGGGATTTATCGGCGAGGTCGTCAATTTCGGCCCGGTCGGCGTGCGCGGTGGTGGCGGCACACGAGGCGTTGCGCCGGGCGTCGGACCATCGCCAAAGACTTCTCTGGCAATCGCGCCAATGCCGCCAAGCGAACCGATCAGCGACGACGCTTCCATCGGCATCAGGACGATCTTCGAGTTGGGAGCCTTGCCGATCTCAGCCAAGGCTTCGGTGTATTTCTGGGCCACGAAATAGTTGATGGCCTGCACATCGCCGGCGGCGATCGCCTGGGAGACCGACTGCGTCGCCTTGGCTTCGGCTTCCGCCAGACGCTCGCGGGCTTCGGCTTCGCGGAAGGCGGCCTCGCGCTCGCCCTCGGCTTTCAGGACAGCAGCCTGTTTGGCGCCTTCGGCCCTGAGGATCTGCGCACTGCGCGCGCCCTCGGCCTCGAGGATCTGTGCGCGTTTCTCGCGCTCGGCCTTCATCTGCCGGCCCATGGATTCGACGAGGTCGGCCGGAGGCTGGATGTCCTTGATCTCGACGCGGGTGACCTTGATGCCCCAGGGGCCGACGGCTTCATCGACGACACGCAGCAGCCGCTCGTTGATGACCTCGCGGTTGGAGAGCAGTTCGTCGAGGTCCATCGAGCCCATGACCGAGCGGATATTGGTCATGGTGAGGTTCTGGATGGCGTTCTGGAGATTGGAAATCTGGTAGGCGGCCTGCGCCGGATTGAGAACCTGGTAGAAGGCGACCGCATCGGCAGAAACGCTGGCATTATCCTTGGTGATGACTTCCTGAGTGGGGATATCAAGCACCTGTTCCATGACGTTCATGCGTACGCCGATCCGTTCGATGAAGGGCGTCAAGATATTGAGGCCGGGCTCCAGCGTGCGGGTGTACCGGCCAAACCGCTCCACCGTGTACAGATAGCCCTGCGGCACCGTCTTGATCCCGGCAAAGAGGATCAGGATGACCAGCAGGACCACGCCGATCACCACGATATCGAATCCACCAAGCTCCATGGAAATTTCTCCGCTACCCCAGATGGCGCGATCCTATTCAACCGGCCCGCTATTCACAAGCGGTGGTGATGGTTCTAAACACGCTCTGAAATTCCCGGTCGCAGCCTACCCGGTCAAAACAAGGACACCGTCATGAAAACCCTCGTCGTTTGCTCCGGCGGACTGGATTCCGTTTCGCTCGCCCACAAAATAGCGGCGGAGGAAGAGCTTCTTGGCCTGATCTCCTTCGATTACGGCCAGCGCCATCGCAAGGAACTCGATTTCGCGGCCATCTGCGCCAGGCGGCTCGGCGTCTTTCATGAGATCATCGACATGCGCGGGGTCGGCAGCCAACTCACTGGGTCGGCGCTGACCGACGATGTGGACGTGCCGGATGGCCATTATGCGGAAGAGACGATGCGGGCGACGGTCGTCCCGAACCGCAATGCCATCATGCTGGCGGTCGCCTTCGGGGTTGCTGCAGCAAGACAGGCGGAGGCCGTGGCGATCGCCGTGCATGGCGGCGACCATTTCATCTATCCGGATTGCCGGCCCGGCTTCATCGATGCCTTTCAGGCGATGCAGGACCATGCGCTCGATGGCTATGCTTCGGTCAGACTGCTTGCCCCTTACGTCAATGGATCGAAGGCGGATATCGTCGTGGATGGCGCGCGGCACGGGGCGCCGTTTGCGGATACCTGGTCCTGCTACAAGGGCGGAACGCGCCATTGCGGTCGTTGCGGCACCTGCGTCGAGCGGCGGGAGGCTTTCCATCTCGCCGGCATCGCCGATCCGACGGAGTATGAAGATCCTGACTTCTGGAGGGCGGCGACGGAAGGATTCAGGGCCGAGGAGACGCGTTAATAGAATAGCGGTCTCATCTAGAACAGTCATTGGATCATCACGGCCAACCGGTCTAGGCTTCGCATTCTTTCCGCGCGAGGTGCCTCGATGAAGCTTCAATTGATCCGCAATGCGACGCTCAAGCTTTCCTATGCGGGCCGCACGATCCTGATCGATCCCTACTTTGCGCCGCGTCACAGCCTGCCGTCCTATACCGGCAAATCCGCCAATCCGATGACGGACCTGCCGCGGTCGGTGGACGAGGTCTTGCAGGGCGTCGAACTGGTGATCGTCTCCCATCTCCATACGGACCATTTCGATTCAGTGGCCAAGCAACGTGTCCCGAAACATCTGCCGCTGATCTGTCAGCCGGGCGATGAAGCTACGATCCTGGGCGAGGGGTTTGCCGATGTGAAACCGCTCGAGGGTGAGATCGTCTGGCAGGGCATCACGATCTCGCGCTGCGAGGGCAGCCATGGGCTCGGGCCGGTCCGGGAAAAGATGGGATCGGTGATGGGATTGACGCTTGCCGCGCCCGGCGAGCCGGTAGTTTATTGGGCGGGCGATACGGTTCTTTACCCGCCGGTGGTGGAGACGGTGGAGCGTGTCGCGCCCGATGTCATCGTCAGCCATTCCTGCGGCGCGCTCTGGGATGGCGACCTCATCGTCATGGATGCGGCAGAAACGATCGAACTCTGCCGGTCCGCGCCGGAGGCCACCGTGGTTGCCGTGCATATGGAGGCGCTCGATCACGCCACCGTTTCGCGTCCACAACTGCGCGAGGCGGCCGACACGGCCGGAATCAGTCCATCACGCCTGCTGATTCCGGCAGACGGCGATGTGTTCGAACTGCCGGCCCGCTGAGCGCCTTGAACCCGGACAGGCAATGAAATCAGGGGCGGGCAGGACGACCCGGCTTACACCCAGCCCTGCAGTTCGCGACGCACCACCTTTTCCAGCACTGTCATGCCGCCTTCGCTGTCGTTGAGGCAGGGGATGTGCACGAATTTCTCGCCGCCGTGATGATGGAAGATTTCACCCGCTTCGCCGGCAATTTCTTCGAGCGTTTCGAGGCAGTCGGAAACGAAGCCGGGATTCATGACCGCGATGCGTTTGACGCCTTCTTCCGCCAGCTTCTCGACCGTCTTGTCGGTGTAGGGCTGCAGCCATTCCTCCGGCCCGAACCGCGACTGGAAGGTGATCATGAAGTTCTTACTCGTGAGCCCAAGCGCTTCCTTCAGCAACCGCCCGGTCTTCTGGCAGTGACAGTAATAGGGGTCGCCCGCCTTGAAATAGGATTGCGGGATGCCGTGGAACGAGGCGATCAGCATTTCCGGTTCCCAGTCGAGCGTCGCATAGGTCTGCCAGACGGAGTTGGCCAGCGCCTCGATATAGGTCGGATCGTCGTGATAGGGCGGCACCGTGCGTACCGCCGGCTGCCAGCGCAGCTTCATCAGATGTTCGAAGGCCTTGTCGTTGACGGTCGCGGTCGTGGAGGCGGCATATTGCGGGTAGAGCGGGAAGAGCACGATCTTTTCGCAGCCCTTTTCTTTCAGCGCGTCGATGCGCTCGGCAATCGACGGCTTGCCGTAGCGCATGGCCCAGTCGACCACGACATCTTCCAAGTCCTTGAGCCGCTCGGCCATCAGCTCACCCTGGTTGCGGGTATAGGTGCGCAGATAGCTTTCGTTCAGATCTTTGTTCCAGATCTCCTCGTAGGCCTTGCCGACCTTCTGCGGCCGCTTGTTGAGAACGATGCCGTAGAGGATCGGGTACCAGTAGAGCCGCGACCATTCGATGACCCGCCGGTCGGATAGGAATTCGGCGAGGTAGCGCCGCATCGACCAGTAGTCCGTCCCGTCCGGGGTGCCGAGATTGACGAGCAGCACGCCGACCTTGCCGAAACTCACTTTGGGATGATCAGGAGGCATGTGGGCGGATGATGAAGACATACGGATACTCTTGTTCGAATGGCGAGGCGCCTGTGAATTGCGAGTTATCTAGAAACAAATGCCGGCCCGGGAAAGCCCGGACCGGCATTTTGACAAGAGACAAATTGTCCGGCTGAGCCCGATGGCTACCTTGCCGGCAGCTCCAGCTCCTTGCCGACCTGGATGAGGTTCGGATTGGAGAGGGAGTTGGCCTTGGAGATCTTCGTCCACTCCTCGCCTTCGCCATAGGTGCTTTCGGCGATCTTCCAAAGAGAATCGCCCTTGACGACTATGTATTTGGTCGGGCCTGCGGGCGTAGGAGCAGCAGGTGCTGCCGGAGCGGGCGTTGCCGGTGCAGCCGCGGTCTGCGACGGAGCAGGAGCCGCGGGTGCAGCCGGAGCTGCGGCGGAAGGAGCCGGTGCAGCCGGGGCGGCAGCGGCCGGGGCCGGGGCCGGGGGAGCAGCCGGAGCCGGCTTCGGCGGCGGTGTGTAGCTCGCCGGGGTGAGATCGGTGATGCGGCCATCCGTGTAAGGCTTGTACGGATTGTGGGCGCCGAGATAATCAGCCAGCGCCAGTTCCAGGTTCGGGCCGAAGTCATAGGCGTTCTGGGCGCCGGTGGCGAAGACCTTGTAACCGTCACCGCCGCCGCGGACGTAGTTGTTGGTGACGACGCCATAGGTCTTGTTCGGATCGATCGGTACGAACTTGTCGCCTTCCTTGACCTGCACGTCGCTGACCTTGCTGCCTGCCGGCTTCGACTTGTCGAAGGAATATTTCAGGCCTGCGACCTGCGGGAAGCGGCCTGCGCCGTCATCGATCTGGCTGACGCCGTTTTCGAGCGCGGCAACGATGTCGGAACCCTTGATCTGGAAAGTCGCGATGGTGTTCTGGAAGGGCAGGACCGTCAGGACTTCGCCCATGGTGACTTCGCCGGCGTCGATCGAGGCGCGCAAGCCCCCGCCATTGGCGATCGAGATGGTGATGCCCTGGTCCTTGACGCGATCGAGTTGTGCGTCCGCCACCAGATTGCCCATGAAGCATTCCTTGGCGCGGCAATTGCGGCGGTCGCCGTCGATGACCGCCTCGGATGCACCGACGACCTTTTTCTTGAGATCTTCGATCGGCGCCTTCAGTTCGTTGATGCGGGCGGCGAGGGCCTGATCGGGCTTGAACTTGGAATCGATGAGGATCGGTTCGCCGTTCGCTTCCTTGACCACGCCGTTGTCGTCGAAGACGACCTTCAGGTCGCCGAGATATTTCGAATACTGATAGGCCTGGACGACCGGAACCTTGTAGCCGGCGGGATTGTCGGACCAGGTCGGATACGGCCCTGCGGCGTCCTTGGCGGTATTGGACAGCAGCGTGTGGGTGTGGCCGCCGACGACGACGTCGACATCCGGGATCTTGGCGATGGCGGCGAGATCGCGGGGATAGCCGACATGGGTCAGCGCGATGATCTTGTTGACGCCCTGGCCCTTCAAGGCCTGTACGGCTTCGGTGATCTTGGCGACGTCTTCGGCGATCTGGATATTCGGGCCGGGATTGGCGATTTCCGGCGTGTCGTTGGTGACCGCGCCGACGATGCCGATCTTCTGGCCTCCGACATCGAGCACGATCGAGGACTTGATGCGGTTGCCGATCTTCGCCGCCGCACTCGGCACCACGTTGGCGGTCACGACCGGGAACTGGATCTTGTCCAGGAAGGTGGCGAGGACGTCGTCGCTGTCGTCGAATTCATGGTTGCCGACGGTCATGGCGTCGAACTTCATGGCGTTCAGCACTTCGGCTTCCGTCGCACCCTTGTAGGTGGTGTAGAAGAGCGAACCCTGGAAGTTGTCGCCGCCGTTCAGCAGGAGGACGTTCTTGTTTTCGGCCTTCAGGCCGTCACGGGTCTGATTGATGGCGGTGAGCAAGCGGGCAGCGCCGCCGAAGCATTCGTTCTTGCCTTCCTCTTCCGCCGAGCAGGTGGAATCGGTCTTGTTGATGGACTCGATACGCGAATGAAAGTCGTTGATGTGCAGGATATTGAGCTCGTAGTCGGCGAGCGCGGCGCCGGTTGAAAGGGCGATGACCGAAGCTGTCGTCAACCCGAATCTCAATGTCTTCATCATCTGATTTCTCTCTCCTGTTTTTATCGGTCGGCTTCTCGCCGCCTCGCCCCGATTGTTCTAGCGTCCCACCGTGACAATCGTTGTGCAGCGCATGTTTTCATCAAGCCAGAGCGGTTTCAAGGGAAATATGACAGGGTTGCACGAGGGTGTGCCTCTCCCCAAACGCGAAAACCCCGCCGAGGCGGGGTTCTTGAAATTGCGAAATGGCGGTTCTCAGCTACGGCGCGTCAGCGAGAACTGGGCGCCGCTGTCCTGCGTGCAATTCAACTGGCTCGGATTGACCAGAGAGCAATTGACGCGCGACTGGGTCTTTCTCACCAGCGACGTCATGTTGATCTCGACGAGCGTCGGCGACAGGCTGGTATAGGTGCCCGAGGCGAGCAGCGTGTTGCTGTCGCTGGAGCGGGTGTTGAACGTGCCGGCCTGGAACGAGGAGACGATGCCGTTCGGATCGACCCAGGTACCTTCGACGCCCTGAGGCTGAGCCGGAGCCGACACCCGGGTCGGCTGCGGAGAGGAAACGCAGGCGCTCAGGCTGGCAGCGGCGATGAGCACAAGGCTCGCTTTGATTTTCATGATCTGTCTCCCGCGACTCGGTCGTCCCTTTCGGCAAAACATGCCGTTCGGAACCTATGTAACGCAAGATGTGGCGTTGAAAAGGCAGAAGTTTCGAGAGGCGAAAACCGCCTGTCGATAACAGGCGGTTTTTGCGTTGCAGGCGTCAGCGAACGAGGATGTTCCTGAACTGCCACGGATCCTTCTCGTCGAGGTCTTCCGGGAAGAGGCCCGGGCGGCCGTCGAGGGGGGTCCAGTCCGTGTAATGGCCTTCGACCGGGCCGAGATAGGGAAGCTGGACTTCAAGGCAGCGCTTGTAGTCGATCTCGTCGGCTTCGACGATGCCGGCGGTCGGGTTTTCGAGCGCCCAGACCATGCCGGCGAGCACGGCCGAGGTCACCTGCAGGCCGGTGGCGTTCTGGTAGGGGGCGATGCGACGGGTTTCCTCCAGCGACAGGCGCGAGCCGTACCAGTAGGCGTTCTTTTCATGGCCATAGAGGAGAACGCCGAGTTCGTCGATGCCGTCCTCCAGTTCGTCCTCGTCGAGAACGTGGTGGACCGGCTGCGGCGTGCCGCCGTTGCCGAACATTTCGTGCAGCGACAGAACCGCGTCATTGGCCGGGTGGTAGGCGTAATGGCAGGTCGGGCGGAAGGTGACTTCGCCATCCTTGTCGCGAACCGTGAAGTAGTCGGCGATCGAGATCGATTCGTTGTGGGTGACGAGGAAGCCGTATTGCGGGCCGGGTGTCGGGCACCAGGTGCGCACGCGCGTGTTGGCACCGGGCTGTTCCAGATAGATCGCCGCCTGGCAGCCCTTCTTATGCCGCCTGGCGTTTTTCGGCATCCACTCTTCGTGAGTGCCCCAGCCGAGTTCGGCCGGCTGCAGGCCTTCGGAAATGAAGCCTTCGACGGACCAGGTGTTCCAGAAGACGTTGAGCGGCTTCGGATGCTTGGTGCGCTGGGTATCGCGTTCGGCGATGTGGACGCCCTTGACGCCGAGCTTCTTCATCAGCCTCGCCCAGCCTTCGCGATCGTGCTGGTCGGGCTCGTCGAACTTCACGCCGATGTCGTTGGCAAGGTTGACCAGAGCCTGCTTGACGAACCAGGAGACCATGCCCGGATTGGCGCCGCAGGTGGAAACGGCCGTTGCGCCGCCCGGGTTCTTCGCCTTTTCCTTGCGCACCGTTTCACGCAGGGCGTAGTTGGTGCGGTCGGCGTTCTTCATGTTCTTGTCGAAATAGAAGCCGAGCCAGGGCTCGACGACCGTGTCGACGTAGAGCACGTCGTGCTTGCGGCAGAGTTTCATCAAGTCGAGCGAGCCGGTGTCGACCGAAAGGTTGACGCAGAAGCCCTGGCCCTTGCCGGCGGTGAGAAGCGGCTTCAGGAGTTCCTTGTAGTTCTCCTTGGTCACATATTCCTTGATGTGACGGACGCCGTGCTTGGCAAGGATACCGGTCTCGTCGTCGAGCGGATCGATGACCACCATCCGGTTCTTGTCGAACTTGAAATGACGTTCGATCAGCGGCAGGGTGCCGCGGCCGATCGAGCCGAAACCGATCATCACGATCGGACCGGTGATTTCGGCATAAACCGGATAGTTAGGCTCTGACATATTTTTCTCCTTCGGATCGGCAGCCGAACGGCCGCTGGCCCGCTTCTTCGGCAGTGGACGGATGACCTTCGCGCAAGCGCAATTCGCGGCGCTCTAGATCATAAATCGGCGTCACAATAAAGAGGCTGCCGGGCTTTCCGGGAAAATCCGGCAATTATCCAGCCGTCACCGTCTCGGTTGCCATTTTCCGCA
Organism: Neorhizobium alkalisoli; assembly: GCF_002968635.1. Lineage (GTDB taxonomy): Bacteria > Pseudomonadota > Alphaproteobacteria > Rhizobiales > Rhizobiaceae > Neorhizobium > Neorhizobium alkalisoli. Next base: position 97,445 of record NZ_PVBN01000004.1, read on the forward strand.
GCATGGCAACCAGGCTGTCGCGTTTGCGCAGCAGACCCTTGTAGTCCGCCTGCTCCGGCGTCAGGGCTTCGAGCTGATCGGCAAACGACGAGGCGAGCTCCTTGCCGTTCGGCTGGCCCGCCAGCGCCGTCACCGGATCGAGATAGATACGGATGGTGAAGAGGATGTCGCCCGATACCGGCATCTTCCTCAACGTCTGGCGTTCGATGCGGATGAAGGCATCCTCAGATGGCACGGATTCGGTTTCGGAAGCGAGTTGGGAGGCCGGCCGGTAGAGGGCGTAACCCCAGTTCACCGACCAGTTCCAGCGCACGACGAAGCGGGCGGGCGACAGGTTGTCGAACATGCGGTTGATGAGGCCGGCATTGCGGCTGCCGCCGGCAAAGTCGGGTACCGGCGCATGTATCTCGTCCATCACCCTGCCGAACTTGTCCGCGAGCGACCAGGAGGAGGGAAAGGCAAGGAAGGCTGCAGCGATGCGCCAACCGTCGTCGCCCCTGCGCATGATCACGAGATCGTCCTGCACCAGAAGTCCCGCCGAGAGGAGCGGCGGCAAACGGTCGTCGGCAAGATCGAGGGTCCGGCCGGCCATCTCCATGAGATTGCCGTTCCGCCGATAGAGGGCCGGATGATGGGCCGGCAGGTATTCTGCCAACGCATCGAGGATCTCCTGCTGCGCTTGCCCGGTGCCGGGCTCGGCGCGAAAAACCTGCTCCGCATGCTCTGCGAAGAGCCTCTTTTTTTCCGAAAGATAGTAGGCGAGATCGCCGTCCGGCTCGATCCAGCGGGCAGGATCGAGTTGCAGAAGCCCGATGGTGAAGGGCGCCGATGAGCCGTCATAGGGCGTGTAAATCAAACTTCTTTCAATCATGCCGTTCGAATGTGCCGTTTCAGGATCGGTTTAAGCCATATTCACCCGGTTGTAAAAATCGCTCCTCGGGACTTGGAACACGAAAAGGCGGCCCTACAAATTATACTGCAGTGCAGCATGTGGGGCGTATCGGATGAGATTATCGAGCAGGGCGTTCTATGTCGCGGCGGAAATGTTGAGGACATGGGGACCGCGCGAGATAGCCGTGAAGGCCTGGACACGGATATCGCCGCTGCAGCAGGAGGCTGAGCAAAGCCGCAGCGAGTGGCGCCTGTGGCTCCTGTTCTGGGCGGTGTTCCTGATCGGCTGCACCATGGCGGTCACAGTCGCCTCCTCTGCGGACCGAAGCTGCGATCTGGAAAGTCTCAAGCGTTATCCCATGGCTTATGCGCTTTCCACTCGTTCGATCCGGATCGAGTCTCCTAACCTGTTTTTTCGGGCGCCGGATGAGAGGTTGAATTACGAAGCCATGCTGGAAGCCGAAGGCGCAGCCAGGCTCAGGGCGGCGCTGTTGCGCGGCCTCGAAACATTTCCACCGGCCGAGCGGCCGATCCTCATGCTCGCCGCTGCAGACAGCTGGACCAATGCTCCAGACGGTCTTTTGACCTTCTTCGTGCTGCAGGACGGCGTCTTCGTCGATGATCTGCTTGCCATTCTGGATGCCGAGGGGCTGGCGATGCATGCGGCGCTGTTTCGTGAAGGCAAGGCACTGTTCGGGCCCAACTATGGCACTGCGAAAGAGCGTTACCAACGGTGGATCAAGGGTGACTTCCGGGATGAGGCATTTGAACGTGTGCTCAGAAACCTCTCCGATCGCTATCGAAAACTGCCGAGGCTGATGGACGAGGCCGTCAGCCGTGTCGAGGCCTCTTCGGAACTCACTGCAATCTACGAACCCCTGCGCGCAAGTGCTTCCGATGACGACAGACTGCGCTTTCTCGTGGACCGACTTATGTCCTGCATCCAACCCTATGACGATCTCGATGTGGTCATGGAGCGGTTGGCCGGGCTGCCACCGCTTTACGCGCAGATCACGGTCGTAAGCGTTTTCGAATATGAAATGCTGAACGGTTCGGTCCATCAGGCTTTTTTCAATTCTTCCGGCAACCTGATGCCGGATGTTCTGGAAGCGCTGAAAGCCTGGAAACTGACAGAACAGGCGCAGGCCATACAAAAAGGTATCGACATGTTCCCGTCGCCCTATCCGCGCGACCTCAATCAGCGACGGAATTTCATGGCGGGCAAGGGCGATGATTTCGACAATGCCCTCTACGATCTCACGGGACCTGTCGATGACGGCGCCATGCATGAGGCGATGATACGACTTGCGGACCAGGCCGGCATCCTGCCCAAGTGAGGCCGAAGCGCCCTATTCGGTCGCCGTGCCCTGATGGAAGACCATGCGCCATTTGCCGTCGACCTCGAGCCGCCAGATCGAGCTGCGGTTGGTGAACTGCCTGTTGCCGTCCGCGTTGAGCCGCGTGCCGCGATAGGTGGCAAGCGCTACGGTCTCGCTCAGCATTGAAACGGTGAAATTGGAGATCGAGCTGTTGGCCGGCCCATCCTCCACCACCAGACGCGTCATGATGTCGTTGAACGTATAGGCAAGGCCGGAACGCCCAAATTCCCGGAAGTCGGGCGCCAGGAGGTCGCGCAGCCTCGTCTCGGAGCTACGGACCTCGCGCGTCTGCAGCGCCGCTTCGAGCGAGAGCAGGTGGTCGGCAAGGGACTGCGACGCGGTCATCCGTCTCTACCCCGCGGTTCTGCGCGCGACCGTATCGGTGCAAACGCCTTCTGACTGTTGTTCGCGGTCCATGAGTTCGGCGGGGATGAGGCCGCGGAGCGAATTGCCGACGAACAGTCGGCGATCCCCGAGGTCTTCGAGGCGAAGTATCTGACTGCGTGCCTTTCCCTCACGAATCAGCTCGGCCCGCAATACGCCAGGCAGCAGCCCGCTCATCAGCGGCGGCGTAAGCAGCCGGCCGTCCGCCTCCTCGACGAAAACGTTGGTGATCGTGCCTTCGCAGATTTCGCCGCGCTCGTTGAGAAGGATTACCTCGTCCGCGTCGTCAGGCGAAAATTCGGCGCGGGCCGCTTCGTAGGGTTCCCGCCGGGAGGTCTTGTGGCGGAACAGGGGATCGTCCGATGGAAGTTTTGTGGCCGCAACCCGGACACGCCACACTGTCTCGGCCGGAGCCGGGATGAAAGGCGTCACCGTGATCTCGATCTTGCCGCGGTAGGTCATGACGAGACGGACGCGCATGGCGTCGCCGCCGCCGATTGCCGCTTCGAGCTGCTTCAGCGTATCCGGTGGCGGCGGGCGGAATCCGAGGGCATCGGCCGAGCGCTTGAGCCGGCGCAGGTGCTGCTCCACGCGCAGGAAACCCGAACCCGGTTCCCAGCGCATCGTTTCGATCAGCGAGAAATCCATTGATCGCCTACCGCAAAACGTGCCTTCAGAAGACACTCATCATACTCGGCTTCGGCCTCGGAGTCGAAGACGATGCCGCCTCCGACATTGAAGACCGCCTTTCCGTCATTGAAAAGCGTGATCGTCCGGATTGCCACCGAAAAACGCATAGGCCCGGCCGGATCGCAATAACCGATCGCGCCGCAATAGACATCGCGGGGGCCGACCTCCAGCCGTGCGAGGATCTGCATGGCCCACATCTTCGGCGCTCCCGTGATCGAACCGCAGGGAAACAAGGCGGCAAGGATCTGCGGGAAACCGACCTCGGGCAGGAGTTTTGCCCGCACATGGCTCACCATCTGGTGGACGGTCGGGTAGGTCTCGATCGCGAAGAGTTTTGGGACGGACAGCGTGCCGACCTCGCTGATGACAGAGATGTCGTTGCGCAAGAGGTCGACGATCATGCGGTTTTCCGCCTGGGTCTTTTCGTCCGCAAGCATCGCCGCGACGATGGCTGCATCTTCTTCGGCGGTTTTACCGCGCGGGGCCGTTCCTTTCATCGGATGGGTTTCGATGAACCGCTCGGCATCGACGGAAAAGAAAAGTTCCGGCGATCGCGACAGAATGACCGGACCACCAAGGTCGACGAGGGCGCCGTAACGGACCGGCTGGCGCGAGACGAGGGACCAGAAGGCCTGGCGCGGATCGCCCTGCCACCGGGCAGTGATCGGCATCGTCAGATTCGCCTGGTAGCAGTCGCCGCGGCGCAGGTGTTCGTGCAGTCGGTCGAAACGCTCCCGATAGGTCTCTAAATCCCAGGCAGCCGTCGGGCTTTCGAGAAACGGCGGCGCTGGGGTGGACTGGGCATCGGGAGGCAAGGCCAGCGGATGTTCGTTTCCCGCCGGTTTCTCGAATATGCCCATCGCGATCAGCGGCGTATCCCGCTCGGGCACGATCAGGTGTTTGAGCTTTTCCTCGAAGATGTGGCCGGCTTCGTAGGAAATGTAACCCGCCAGCCAGCGGCCGGCGCGGCGCGCTTCTTCCAGCCGCAGCAGCGCAGGCAGCACCTCGTCTGCAGTGTGGGCAAAGACGACCTCCTCAGGCCGGTCGAAGACGAGGCTCCGGCCGGCAGGGTCATCGCGAAAGAGCGCGTAGGGCGCCTTCTGCTCCATCGGAATGGCTCAGGCGCCCTTGTCCAGGGCCTCAAGCTCGTCGATCAGGCTTTCGATCATCGACAGGCCCTTCGACCAGAAGGACGGATCGGTGGCATCGAGGCCGAACGGCTTCAGGAGTTCCGAATGGTGCTTGGTGCCGCCAGCCTTCAGGAGTTCGAAATACTTCTGCTGGAAGCCCGGCGCGGCGTTCTGGTAGACCGCGTAGAGCGAGTTTACCAGGCAGTCGCCGAAGGCATAGGCATAGACGTAGAAGGGCGAGTGGATGAAGTGGGGGATGTAGGTCCACCAGCTTTCATAACCCTCCGAGATCTTTATCGCAGGGCCGAGGCTTTCGCCCTGGACCGACAGCCACAATTCACCGATCTGTTCGGCCGTCAGTTCGCCTTCCTTGCGAGCTGCGTGAACCTTGCGCTCGAACTGATAGAAGGCGATCTGGCGCACGACCGTGTTGATCATGTCCTCGACTTTCTGGGCGAGCATCGCCTTGCGTTCCCGCTTGTCCTTCGTCTTTTCGAGGAGCGCCCGGAAAGTCAGCATTTCGCCGAAGACCGAGGCGGTTTCGGCGAGCGTCAGCGGGGTCTGGCACATCAAGGCGCCCTGATCGCCGGCGAGCACCTGATGCACGCCGTGGCCGAGTTCGTGGGCGAGCGTCATCACGTCGCGCGGCTTGCCCATGTAGTTGACGAGCACATAAGGATGGGCAGACGGCACCACCGGATGCGCGAAAGCGCCCGGCGCCTTGCCCGGACGGACCGGGGCGTCGATCCATTCCTCCTCGAAGAAGCGCCCCGCGATCTCGGCCATTTCCGGCGCAAAGCCGCGATAGGCGGAAAGCACCGTTTCCTTCGCATCCGTCCAGGGAATGAGCGCTGTCGGGGTTTCCGGCAGCGGCGCATTGCGGTCCCAGAAGTTCAGCTGCTCCATGCCGAGCCACTTTGCCTTCATCGCATAGTAGCGGTGCGACAGGCGCGGATAGGCGTCCTTTACCGCATCGGCCAGCGCATCCACCACTTCCCGCTCGACGCGATTGGCGAGATGGCGGCTGTCGGCGATATCCTCGAAGCCCCGCCAGCGGTCGGAAATCTCCTTGTCCTTGGCGAGCGTGTTGGTGATCAGCGTGAAGACGCGGAGATTTTCGCCGAAGGTCTTGGACAGTGCCGCGGCAGCCTTGGCGCGCACCTCCGGCTCAGGCTCCTGCAGCATGTTGAGGGTCACTTCGAGCGGCAGCTTTTCGCCGTCCACCTCGAAGCGCAGCTCCGCCATGGTTTCGTCGAACAGCCGGTTGAAGGCGGCAGCGCTCGTCATCGATTTTTCGAGGAAGAGCTGTTCCAGCTTGTCCTCGAGCTGGAAAGGCTTGTCCTTCCGGAGATCGACGATCCACGGCCGGTAATGGCCGGCGGCCGGATCGCGATCCATGCAGGCATCCATGACGGCGTCTTCGATGCGGTTCAGCTCGAGCGCGAAGAAAAGCAGATGCGACGAAAGGTCGGTCAGCTTCGCCTGCGCGTCTCCATAGAACTTGCCGTTGGCGGGATCCGTCGTGTCGGAAAAATAGGTGAGGCCGGCAAAGGAGCCGAGCTTGCCGAGGAGGTCGTCCAGCGCCTCGTATTCCTTCAGTGCCTCGCCGATACCGCCGGCGCCGGTCTTCGTCGCGGCTTCGGTAAGCTTGCCCTTCCACTTCTCCTCGAAGGCGAGCGAAAGCTTTTCCGCCTTTTCCATGTCTGCCGCATAAGTCGGCGCATCCTTTGCAGGATAGAGATCCGACAGCTTCCAGGCCGGCAGCAATCCGAGCGCCGGGTCGGATGCGGCGCTGCCTGCGGCTGTCGCGGCAGGAATTTCACGGAACGCGGTTTCGGGTCGTCTCATCGCCTTGTCCTTCTGATTTTACGGTCCGGTTTCTGCGGAGTTGTTTTCATCGCCCTCAGTTAAAATGCAAGCTTTTCTCAAAAGGGGATGTTCAAGCCTTTCTGACACAACCGGCTACATAAGAGCCCGAAAGGGGGCACGATGAACGTAGCCGGGAGCCGAGCATGATTGCGCAAATCCTCGTTGTCGATGATGATCCGATTCAACGTCGCCTGTTGAAGAACGCCGTGGAGCGATATGGCCATTCCGCACATCTCGCCGAAAACGGTCTCGTCGCACTTGAGTTCCTGAAGCGGACCGCGGTCGACGTCAACGTCATCGTGCTGGACCTGATGATGCCGGAGATGGACGGTCTGACCTTCCTCTCGGCGATCCGCGAACTCGGTATCGAGACGCCGGTGATCGTCCAGACCGGGCAGGGCAGCATCGATTCGGTCGTCCAGGCGATGCGCGCCGGCGCTTTCGATTTCGTCGTCAAACCGGTTTCGCCGGAGCGGATCGCAGCCTCCGTCGCCAATGCGCTGAAGCTCGACCAAAAGGAATCCAGAGCCCGTGCCGGACGGCGCCAACGCCCCGGGGCCGTCGGTTTCGGGGATATCGTTTCGGCAAGCCCCGATATGCTGCGGGTCATCGATCTCGCCCAGCGTGCGGCTCATTCGAACATTCCGGTGGTTCTGGAAGGCGAATCGGGCGTCGGCAAGGAAATGATCGCTCGCGCCATCCAGTCGAACGGCGACCGCGCCGGCAAACCGTTCATCACGGTCAATTGCGGTGCCATTCCGCACAATCTGGTGGAAAGCATTCTTTTCGGCCACGAGAAGGGCGCCTTTACCGGCGCTTCGGAGAAACACACCGGAAAGTTCGTCGAGGCGGATGGCGGCACGCTTTTCCTGGACGAGATCGGCGATCTGCCGCTCGACGTTCAGGTGAAGCTCCTGCGCGCCGTTCAACAAGGCGAAATTGAGACCGTCGGTGCGGCCAAGGTGCAGAAGGTCAATGTTCGCCTTATTTCTGCAACCAACAAGGACCTGATCGAGGAAGTGCGCGCGGGGCGCTTCCGCGAGGACCTCTACTATCGCCTCAACGTCTTCCCGATCACGATCCCGGCTCTGCGTCGCCGCAAGGAAGACATTCCCCATCTCGCCCGCGTCTTTGCCGAGCGCTTCTCCACCGAACAGAAGCTGCCGAAGACGCTGACGGTCGGTCCGAGCGCACTCGCGCTGCTGACCGCCTACGACTGGCCGGGCAATATTCGCCAGCTCGAGAATGCCGTCTTCCGGGCCGTGGTGCTTGCGGAAGGCGATGAACTGACCGACGCGGATTTTCCGCAGATCGCCGCGCAGGTGCCGGAATTCCATTCCGCTGAACTCGTCGCAACCGCTGTCGCTCCGCCGCCGTCCTTCGTGGCCGACCGCGCTGTGCGCGAGGCGCTCGCCGAATCGCCGGTCTTCGCCAACAGCGAAAGAGCGCGGATCGGAAAGCCGGATCCGAAGGCCATGCTGGCCGCTGCCTATCCGACGGCGGACAATATCATCATCAGCACCGACGAGGCCGGCGAGGTGCGGAAGCTTGCCGATGTGGAAGAAGAGCTCATCCGTTTTGCGCTCAAATTCTATCGCGGCCAGATGAGCCAGGTCGCCCGCAAACTGGGCATCGGGAGGTCCACCCTTTACCGGAAACTCAAGGATTACGGCATTGATCCCGACGATCCGTTGAGAGAAGCAGCGTAGTAATAGTGCATTAGAAATGGTTAACCTTCGCGCAAGGAAGTCCTGTCACCCTCTGTCAATCTCCTATTAGTCAATTGTTGACTATACGGAATAAGGTTGTACATGTGTGGCACATTTGCCATCGTGTCACCGCAATTGACAGTCATTTGAGGCAACGTGGGACGTTGTCGACAGGACGGGGATCGTTTTGCCGGATCAGTATGCAAAAGAAACGCCTTCGGGTGAGAAGGCGCCGGGCGGCAAAGCCGGGCTTATGGGAGCTTTCACCAAGCGCGTTGTGGCCGCGGCTCTGCTGCTTTTGACGGCGTTGCCTATTCTTTCCGGCTCCGCCACTCAGGCTGCCGCCGAAGATCGCACCCTGAAGCTCTATTTCGTGCATACCGGCGAAAAGGCAGTCATCACCTTCAAGCGGAATGGCAGATACGATCAGCGCGGCCTGCAGCAGATCAACCAGCTCCTGCGCGACTGGCGCAAGAATCAGCCGACCAAGATGGACCCGCGGCTTTTCGATCTCGTCTGGGAAGTCTATCGCCGTTCCGGCGCTTCCGATTACGTCCACGTGGTCTCGGCTTTTCGTTCGCCTGAAACCAACGGCATGCTGCGTTCGCGTTCCCGCACCACGGGTGTTGCCAAGAACAGCCAGCACATGCTCGGCAAGGCGATGGATTTCTACATTCCCGGCGTGAAGCTTTCGACGCTGCGCGCGCTTGCCATGCAGATGCAGGTCGGCGGCGTCGGCTACTATCCGAAGTCCGGTTCGCCTTTCGTGCATCTCGATGTCGGCGGCGTTCGCGCCTGGCCGCGCATGTCGCGCCAGGAGCTCGTGCAGATTTTCCCGAAGGGCAACACCGTTCATCTTCCTGCCGACGGTAAGCCGCTCCCGGGCTATGAACAGGCGCTTGCCGACTACAAGAAACGCGTCAGCTCCAGCTCGATCCAGATCGCCAGCACGGCCGGCGGCGGCATTCGCGGCGAAGAGTCCGGCCGCAAGCGGCAGCCGAACCTGCTGGCCTTCCTGTTCGGCGGCGGTGGCGCCGACGAGGAAGAGGACAACGAGGAAAGCAGCACGCCGGCGCCCGCCACGGCGCAACGTCCGGCACCGGCCGCAAAGCCTGCACCGGAAGAGGAGCCAGCGGCTCCCGTGATGGTCGCTTCTGCTGCGCCCCAGCCGCCTCAGGACAATATCGCAGCGCCCGTTCCGCTTTCGCGTCCGGCCTTCCGCTCGGATGCGGCTCCTGGCGGATTTGCGACCGCGCTCTACTCGCCGGCACGCAACCCGGCGCAGGAAGCGCTTGCCATGCAGGCCTCCGCTCAGGCCAATGCGCCGCAGCAGACCGGCGAGAATTTTGCGGATCTTTCCGCCTATAACATTCCGGTTCCGACACTGCTCGGCCCGCGTGGCCTGAAGGGCGACGCCGACAACGGTGTGATGACCGCGTCGGTCGGTCCGATGCAGACGCCACAGGAGATGGCCGCCATCCCGCTGCCGGCTGATCGCCCTGCTGCCGCGACGGCTCCGGCTTCACCGGCCAATTCCAGCGAGCAGGAACTCACGCCTGAGCTCGTGGCCGCCCTCTCGCAGAGCGTCGAGCCTGCGCGTCAGGCAATGCCGTCAGCGCCGGCGGCTGCCGTTCCGGTTCCGTCGCAGCCCAAAGCCACGGCTCTGCCCGCACCTCAGGCCGCCCCGGCCCAGAAGCCGGTTCAGACGGCTGCGGTTTCGCCCAAGGTCATCCAGTCTTCGTCCACCAAGAAGGGCATGCAGTTCGGCGACGGGTTCGACGGGCCGAAGACCCCGGTCGCTGCTTCTGTCGGCGCCCTGCCGGCGCCGACCAAGGGTGGCCGCACGGCCCAGCCTGCCTCCCAGGCAACTGCTCCGGCAGCGAACAAGGGCCTGACCGGTGATATGGTTGCGAAATGGGCTCTCAATAACAATCGCGCCGAAGAGGTCGCCTCGATGAAGGCGCCGCGCGTCACCAATCGGACGCTGAATGCCGACTATTCGGCAGCCTATTCCGGCGGCGGCTTCAAGCCGGTTGCCGCAACGGTGGCGATCGATCCGAACCGCTTCAGCGGCCCGGCGAACTGATCGCTCAAAAATTCGCTTCAATGAAAACCCGCCGGAATGGCGGGTTTTTTATTGGTAGCCGCGGCTGCATGACACCCCTTCCGGGCTCTTCTACTGTTGGCGAAGTTGGGCCTGGCGATTGAACTCGATCGCGATAATCACAAGGGCGGCTCCGGCAATCTGGATGGCGCTCAATGTCTGATGCAGGAATGTCCAGCCGAGCAGCATCGCCACCATGGGGCTCAAGAGGGTGAGTGAAGAGACCACGGCGGAATCCAAACGGGCGATGCCGCGGAACCAGAGCATGTATGTCAGTGCCGCTCCGATGAGACTAAGCCAGGCGAAGCCGAGGAGGTTCATCGTCGTGACCGGCGGCAGGGCGGGCTCCAGGTAGAGCGCGGCGGGCAGGAGGAGAATGCCGCCCACCGTCAGTTGCCACGCGGTGAAAGCGAGCGGCGAGACCGGCGGCTGCCAGCGGCGGCTGAGGACCGTGCCGAGGGCCATGCAGGCAGCACCTGCGAGGCCTGCGGCTATGCCGAGGGGATCAAGCGCCGCCTTCGGTGTCATAACCAGCAGCGCCACGCCTGAAAGGCCGGCGAGAGCGGCAAGGATCGACAGGAAACGGATCGGATTTCCGAGCAGCAGGCGGGCGAGAAGGACGACCATCAGCGGCTGCACGGCTCCAATGGTCGCGGCTATGCCGCCGGGGAGCCTGTAGGCGGAGACGAAAAGCAGGGACAGGAAGAGCGAGATGTTCAGTGCGCCGAGAATGGACACGCGCAGCCACCAGATGCCCCATGGCAGCCTCCGGACGAACAGCAGCAGGAGCAGCCCGGCCGGCAGTGCGCGGAGAACGGCGACCGTCAGCGGATAACCTGGCGGCAGGAACTGCGTGGTGACGATATATGTGCTGCCCCAGATTGCCGGTGCGAGCGCGGTGATAAGGAGATCGGAACTGGAGGCTTTCATAGGATATCCAGGACCTCCGAAACCGGGCGGCGCGGCTTTTGCGGCCAGTTGCCATCCGCTGCCCGGCCGATCGCGACCAGCATTACGGGGATCTCGTCGGCGGGGAGGCCAAAATCCTGTCTCAGGGCTGCCGCGTCGAAGCCGACCATCGCGCTGGACGAAAGCCCCTGCGCCTCGGCGGCATGGATGAGCGTCGCTGCCGCAAAAGTCGCCGAGCGGACAGCCTCGTCCCGTGCGGTCTGCGCATCGGCATATTGAGCCCGCGCTCCCTCCTGCCAGGACTGCGCCATGGCCGGGGGCATGAAGCCCGCCTCGACCGAAGGCCTCAACCGGTCCGGCAGGGTTTCGGCATCCGGCAGCCTGCCGCACAGGATGAAGGTGACGGCGGCGTCGCTGACCTTCTTTTGACCATGGGCGATCACGCGGAGCCTGGCTTTGGCCTCCGGCGACTGGACGGCGATAAAGCGCCAGTTCTGCAGATTGTAGGCGGTGGGCGCCCGGGTCGCCACGCGGACCAGCGCCTCGATATCGGCCATGGGCAATTCATGAACGGGGTCAAAGAGGTTTGCGGATATGCGCTTCTCGAGCAGTGTGATGATGGAGTTGATCATGGTTTTTGCCTTCTTCGTCGTGGCTCCGCCGCCTGCCGAACTTTTCGACAGGGGAAGCGGCTCGGCCGATCGCATGTAGATACGCTGTTCGCCTACTGCAGATAATCGGCTAAGGTGGCAGGACATTATTCACTGAACGGAAAGAAAGAGATGGACCGGTTTACCGCGCTCAACGTGTTCAGGCATGTGGCGGAACTGAAGAGTTTTGCCGAAGCCGGCCGCCGGATGGGCCTGTCGCCCCCGGCGGTCAGCAAGAATATCGGCGAGCTGGAGGCGCATCTGGGCGTCCGGCTCATCAACCGCACGACGCGCCGCGTGGCCCTCACCGAGGCCGGCGGCCTCTATCTCGACCACGTCATTCGCGTTCTAGACGGGCTGGAGGAGGCCGAGCGCGCGCTTGGGCCGCTGCAGGATGCGCCGAGCGGCGTGCTCAGGGTCGCCGCTCCCATGACCGTGACGCTGACCAGGCTTTCGGCGGCGCTTCCCGATTTTCTCTCACAATATCCCGACCTGTCGCTCGATCTGCATCTCGATGACCGGCGGGTGGATATCGTCCGGGACGGTTATGACATCGCCATTCGCGGAAGCGATCATCTGGAGGACAGCAGCCTGATTGCACGGAAGCTCGCGTCCATGCCGCATGTTCTTTGCGCCGCGCCGGCCTATTTCGAAACACAGGGACGCCCTGAGACGCCGGAGGATCTGGGGCGGCACAACTGCATCCAGTTCAGCCTGTCCGGTCATCCCGGCATATGGGAGTTTCGCAAGGGCGACCGTCAGATGCGGATCTCCGTCGACGGCCGCTACAAGGTGACATCGAGCCTTGCGGTGCGCGATGCGTTGCGTGCAGGTTTCGGCCTGAGCCTCATTCCCCGTCCCTATGTTGAGGAAGATCTGGAAAAGGGGGTCCTGCAGACCGCACTCGACGAATGGGCGACGGTGGAGACGCACCTTTACGCGATCTATCCATCCCGGCGGTTCGTCGCCCCCAAGCTCAGGGTGTTCCTCGATTTCCTGATCGAGGAGTTCAATCGGGGATACCGGCCTGCTGATTGAGGTCGGGCAAGCGAAAACAAAAAACCCGCCGTTGCGGCGGGTCTTTGGTTTTTTCTCGGATCGGGGAGCTTCAGGCGGCGTCCTGGTCCGGAGCGGATTCGATCATCCCCAGCGCCTGCAGATAGGTATCGAGGATCAAGTCCTCTTCCATGCGCTCCTGATCGTCCTTCTTGCGCAGCGCAATGACCTTCTTCAGGATCTTGGTGTCGAAGCCCATGGACTTGGCCTCGCCATAGACGTCCTTGATATCGTCGGCGATCGTCTTCTTTTCTTCTTCCAGTCTTTCGATGCGCTCGACAAATGCGCGGAGTTGGTCGCGGGCGACGCCATGAGCATCAGACATCGGGGTCTCCTGATGAAATTTGAATGAGTGGTCGTCAACTGCCGAAAAGCCGCCGGAAGGTCAAGACAAATCGCCCCGTCGATCAACCGTGAGCGGGCTTGTTTACTTCGAATGCGGCTTTTTGAGCGCCGTCGGCTTCGGCCTGATGGAGATTTTTCCACTCCTCGTAAGGCATGCCGTAGACGATTTCGCGCGAAGCATCCTTGGAGATATCGACGCCAGCTTCCGTCGCAGCGTCACGGTACCAGTTGGACAGGCAGTTGCGGCAGAAGCCGGCAAGATTCATCAGGTCGATATTCTGCACGTCGGTCCGTTCACGCAGATGCTGCACCAGACGGCGGAAGGCGGCAGCCTCGAATTCCGTCTGCTGTTCCTTCGAAAGTTCGGTCATCGGAACATCTCCTGGGTTCTCTTCAAGCCGGATACGGACCCGTGCGTGACGGGAAGATCCTGTATTCGTGCAATGTGGGGTCGGCATTCAGCGTCTTGAAGACCGGCGCCAATCTTTCGGCCCAGGCGTTTACGCCCGGCTCATCGCCGATCAGGTCCTGCCGCACCTCAAGGAGCGCGTGCGGAGTGCCGGACGTCATGCAATGGCGATACATGGTGTCGCCCTTCAGCGCGCCGTCATAAGGCTCGTTGTCGCCGACGAGGATATCGCCCGGCTGCCGCAGAAGTTCGAGAAGAGGAAGGACGGCGCGGTGATCGCTGTCCCAAAGCACCGCCGCGTGCCAAGGTCTCGGCACACCTTTCCAGAAGGGTGTGAAGGAATGCAGCGACAGCACGAGCGGAGCGCGGCCGGAAGCTCCCGCCTTGGCGATCGTCCGTTCGACCGCGCGATGATAGGGGCGGTGATATGTATCGAGCCGGAGTGCCCATTCCTCTTCGGTGATCGGGTGGTTGCCGGGGATGATCGCGCCGTCGGAGATCTTCATGATCAAGGTGGGATCGTCCTCACCGCGGTTCGGATCGATGAGCAGGCGAGAAAAGCAGCCAAGCACGGCCGGGGCATTCAGCATGGCCGCGAGCCGACGGGTCAGCATCTCGATGCCGATATCGAAAGCGATATGGCGACCGAATGCGCTCTGCGGCAGTCCGAGGCTTCCGTAGCGGGCCGGCAGCCGGTTCATGGCATGATCGGCGAGCAACACCATGCCGGCGTCATAATCGCCTTCTATGATTTCGAAAGGAATGAAGTCCTGCATGTGGCGCGGGGAGTAATTGTCGTTTCGTAGATATCGGTGATGGCATGCGGAGACGCCGGGCGCAAGCGGCGTCAGGCCGGTTGAAAGGCGCTGCTTAGTGATGCGAAGGTTGGTTAATCGATTAGACGTTCGTTGACTTTCCGAGTCCGTCGCGCGAAGAAAGTGCTTCACGAATAACCATGGAGTCCTGACGGAAACCGTGTCGAAAAAATCCCCGAAAACTTATCTCCGCTCCCTCCTTTCCGCCCCGGCGCTGATTGCCATGGCGGCGGCCGGCGTGCCGCTGCTCGCGGCGGGTGCTGCACATGCGGATTTCCGCGTCTGCAACAGCACGCAGAACCTTGTCGGGGTGGCCATCGGCTACCGCGCGACGGACGGCTGGACCACCGAAGGCTGGTGGCAGGTTCCGGCCTCCACCTGCGCGACGCTGATCGAGGGGGAGTTGCAGTCCCGTTATTATTATCTCTATGCCGAGGATGCGGCCCGCGGCGGCCGCTGGACCGGCAATGTCAACATGTGCGTCGCGGAAAACGAGTTCAAGATCGTCGGCGTCAACGATTGTTTCGCCCGTGGCTTTCAGCGCATGGGCTTCAAGGAATACGACACGGGCCGTCAGGGGAGCTGGATGGTCCAGCTTTCGGACACGCCTGGCACACAAGAAGGCCAGAATTGATGAGGCGCTACCGCAAAGTTAAGATCCTTGCCACGCTCGGACCGTCTTCCTCGGAAGAGGAGATGATCCAGAAGCTGCACGAAGCGGGGGCCGATCTTTTCCGCATCAACATGAGCCATGCCAGCCACGACCTGATGCGGACGCTCATTCAGCGCATCCGTTCGGTCGAAGCGCGTTGCGGCCGGCCGATCGGCATTCTCTGCGACCTGCAGGGCCCGAAGCTCCGGGTGGGCAAGTTCGCGGCCGGCAAGGTGACGCTCAAGGTCGGCCAGACCTTCACGCTCGACAATCGCGAGGAGCCGGGTGACGAAAACCGTGTTTTCCTGCCGCATCCGGAAATCCTCGAAGCCGTGAAGCCCGGTCACCGTCTCCTGATCGACGACGGCAAGCTGGCTCTGAGGGCGGAAAAGGCGGACGGCAAGAGCATCGTCTGCACCGTGATCGCCGGCACAAGCATTTCCGACAAGAAGGGGGTCAGCCTGCCCGACACGCTGCTCGGCGTCGGCGCACTGACCGACAAGGACCGGGTCGATCTCGACGCAGCGCTTGCGACCGGTGAGGTCGACTGGGTGGCGCTCTCGTTCGTGCAACGTCCCGACGACCTTGCCGAAGTGCGCAAGATCGCCCGCGGCCGTGTCGGCGTCATGTCGAAGATCGAGAAGCCGCAGGCCATCGAGCGCATAGACGAGATCATCGAGCTCTCCGACGCCCTGATGGTCGCCCGCGGCGATCTCGGCGTGGAAATGCCGATCGAATCGGTGCCGGGCATCCAGAAGCAGCTGACCCGCGCTTGTCGGCGTGCCGGCAAGCCGGTCGTCGTGGCGACCCAGATGCTGGAATCAATGATTTCCTCGCCGGTGCCGACCCGCGCGGAGGTCTCGGACGTGTCGATCGCCGTGTTCGAAGGCGCCGATGCGGTCATGCTGTCTGCTGAATCGGCGTCGGGCCAGTATCCGGTGGAAGCCGTCTCCATGATGGCATCGATCGCCACGACCGTCGAACAGGACCCGCTTTATCCGAGCATCATCTATTCGCAGCGCGCCACACCGGAGGCGACCGGCGCCGACGCCATATCGCTGGCGGCCCGCCAGATCGCAGAAACCTTGCGTCTTTCGGCGATCGTCACTTACACGTCATCGGGAACGACAGGCCTGCGCGCCTCGCGCGAGCGGCCGCAGGTGCCGATCATCGCACTGTCTCCGATCATCCAGACGGCACGCCGGCTTTCCATCTGCTGGGGCACGCATTGCGTCGTCACCCACGACGCGACCGATCTCGACGACATGGTCAATCGCGCCTGCCGCATCGTTGTGTCGGAAGGCTTCGGCAAGCCGGGCGACCGGGTCATCATTTCGGCTGGTGTTCCGCTCGGCACGCCCGGCGCGACCAACATGCTGCGGATCGCCTATATCGGCTCGGACGGCCAGACCGGTATCTGAGGCCGCAGCTCCCGGACGAATGAAGGCCGCCGGAGCGATCCGGCGCCCGACTGAGATGGTGAATCAAAGCAGATATTGAGGCCGAGCCGCTTGCAAATCAGACGTTGCAAGCGGCTTTCTGGCCAGAAATATCCTGCACACTCAGAAGCCGAAGAATGCCATTTGCGACGCCGCAAACTCGGTCGCAAAATCATCGCTTTAAGTTGGACTTTTGCGATTATCAGCGCTCGGAGGATCATTGGTGCGAATATTATACCAAGGCGAGATGTTCGCTGACTACTTCCAGCTATATCTGCGCGATGAGGCTCATTCCGAATTGCCGGATGATTACACCGATGAGAGCCTTGCGCGCCGCCTCATGGCCGGACCCAACGGGATCATCGTCCATACCGCGCGCAATATGACCGTACCCGTGCGTGTCGAATGGCATGACCAGCGCCCTGTCTCCGATCTCGAGACCTTTCAACATATAGTCGAGGCAGGATTCAGTTGCCTTACGGGTCAACTCGTGCTCGCCGGCATGACTGACGACGAAACTACGTCACCTCGCCTTGCTGCGAAAGCAGGCCCCTTGGGGGTGCGCGTAAGCTTATCGGGTCTCGACACTTTGAGCGAAGACGGGCTTGACGGGGAGGATCAGTATCTTGTGCAGCTTTGGCCGGAATCGGAGCCTTTAGCTATACGCGTGCTGAAAGCATGGCAGGCAACATAGAGCTGTCGTAAATTTCTGATCTCGCACGTCGTAAAGGTTCGCATTGAATGCGGTATGGTCAGATTGTGATGCTGATCGTCGGCATGGCGGAGACGGTGCTGGTCAGCGCGTTGACGGAGGCGTCAAGGCTTTGGGTGCCGGAAACGGTGGCGGCGCTGTTTTCTTCGCGCAGCTTGCGGGCGGCTTCTTCCAGCAGCGCCTTGATCTGGCGCGCGACGCTGCTGAATTCCATCGCCGTCTTGATGTCGTCCGGGGATAGCCTGGCGTGTCTCGCGGCGTTTCGCCCATCTCGTCGAGATAGGCCTGCTCGGCGCGGGAGACGGATCTCGGATCCTGCACCGACTCACCGCCGGACGAGGATTGCTGGTTCCGATCCAGGACGGGATCGGCTGTCTCTGCTCCGGACGGAGTACTGGCGGGAACGGATGACGTGAACCCGCTGCCGCCGGTCAAAGCCTCGGTGAATTCGCGGGCAGCGCCCGCAACGATCACGCCGAGTTGGGCCGCCTGCCTGGCAATCACCTCAGGGTCGAGACCCCAGCGACGCATGAATTCGAGCTGCTGCTTGGCATCCTCGAGCTTTCGTTTGGCGCGGGCCTTTGCCTGTTCTTCCGCCTCCTCCGTCGCCTTCGTCAGCGACGTCAGGCCATGGACGAGCGGATCGTAGAACTCTTCCTTGCGGCTGGCTGGGTCGGACGATGCCTTCCCTGCGGCCTCTTTCGAGGTCGGCGCGTCATCCGGCTTCGCAGGCCGCGTCGGATAGTCTCTGCCAAAGCTGCCGATCTCCATCGCACCTCTCCGATTCCGTCTGGCCGGAGGTTGGGACGGGCACCTTGCTTCGGGCTGGCGTCGACAAGCCGGGCTCACGTCTTCTCGATCGAGAGATCCATTTCCAACGGCGCTTCCTGGACTTGAGGCGCGATGCGCGCTTCCGCCAGGTGGGCGGCAGCCTGCAGGTCGCGCGGGAAGCCTGCGAGCTTCTCGATCGCGGCGAGGGCGACATCCGTCGCCACGTAGTCGGGCTTGTGGCCGAGATGGCGGATCCAGACGAGTTCCGAACCCTTGATGTCGCGCGCCAAGCCACGCGAGTGGATCTCCTCCGCAACGATCGCGTCCGTGTCGCCGGTGATGATGACCGTCGGCGCAACGATTTCGCCGTAACGTTGCGAGATGCGTGTCACATAGGCGTTCAGATTGGCGACATCGATTGCATTGCTGCGGAAGTTTCGAGGCCGCAGGACAAGGGCCGGCGCGCCGTCGTCGAGGTAGGTCTCCGGCCGGGGATTGGGATAGAACACCGACCGGGTCGCGGTTTCCATCAATGCCAGTCCCGCCGGTAGCGCCAGGAGATGGCTGAACAAACGACCGAGAACGGGTCTCGCGGTGAGTTTGTAATACCAGTCGATGCTGCCCGGCCAGGGATGGGTTGCCGGCGCCAGCAAAAGCAGGCCGGCGGTCTTTTCGGGATGGAACAGCGCAAAGCTTGCGGCAATCGCCCCGCCGAACGAATGGCCGGCGATGATCGCGCTCTGGATGCCGCGCTTTTCCATCAGCCTGGCGATCGCGTCCGCCTGGCCGTCGGGAAAGTCGTTTTCCGAGCCGCCACGTTCGGAATAACCATGTCCGGGACGGTCGACGAAGAGCATCTCCGCCCGGCCTTCCAGGGCTTTTCCAAAGGCGATTTCCTGATCGCGGAGATTGCCGCTGGCGCCATGGATGAAGACGACGGCCGGCAGATCGGCGCTGGGTGGCCGGGGTACATGCAGCGAATTCATACGAAAGCCGCCGACGTCGATCAGTTCGCCGGTGTTCGGGAATTCGGCCTCGATCGCTTTCGCCTTCCAGGCGGTGAAACCGAAAGCGGAAGCGACGATGCCGATGAGAGCGAGGAGCGGGATCAGCATGGGGGAAGGGGGACTCAGGTCCGGTTGCCGGCGATCTTTTCGGAAAGCTTCGTCACCGCTTCCTGCGCCTCTCGATCTGCCGGGTAGATGGCGAGATAGTCTTCCCATGCCTTCAGGGCCAGTTCGTCCTTGTCGGCTTCCATGAGAATACCGGCCATGCCGGCGAGGGCTCCGAAATGACGGGGCTCGCGCTTCAGCACCTCGGCGATGTCGGCCATCGCCTTGCGGGCGTTGCCCATGGTGTAGTGCAGGGTGGCGCGCCTGTTCCAGACTTCCGGATAGGCCGGGTCGAGCAGTGTCACCTGGTCCAGGAAATCGAGGGCCGCGGCGTTGCGCTTCTCCTTGATCGCAGTTGCCGACCACTGCATCAGCAGGTTGACCGTGGCACTGCCCGAATCGCTCATGTCCGAGGCGATCTGGCTCGCGATCCCGCGTGCCTTATCCGGGTCGCGTTCGCGCCTCAGCGCATCAAAGAGAGGGTCGAGGGGATTGGCCGGTTTTGCCGCCGAGGCGGGCACAGTCGGCGGCGTGGTTGGCGCAGGCGTCTGCGCAATCGCAGACGAGGCGATGAGGGCCGAGGCCAGAATCAGGGGCTTCAAACGAAAATAGCGCATGCGGATAAGGTAATCCGCATGCGCCGAAGGTCAAACCCGATTTGTCGGTCTGTCGACAATTTGATCGGCCGGCATGGCGCCAAAGCCGAAAAAATCGTATCAGCCCTGACGAGCCTTGAAGCGCGGGTTCTGCTTGTTGATGATGTAAATGCGGCCCTTGCGGCGAACCAGACGGTTATCGCGGTGACGAGCCTTCAGCGCCTTGAGCGAGTTCTTGATCTTCATTGTACTGATCCAGCAGTCTGTGGGCCGTTAAGCCGCTTGTCCTTATCAATCAAAAGCGCGCCGCCTTTTTCTTGGAGGGGCACGCTCTCAAGTTGGCCGTGCAGATAACCCGAGCCTTAACTCATGTCAACCTTGTGACGGCGATTTAAGCGCCGTTACATGGCCCATTTTGCGGCCTGGACGCGATTCCGTCTTGCCGTAGAGGTGCACGAACACGTCCTTTTTCGCCAGCCAGGCGGGGAGGTCGAGAATGTCGTCGCCGATCAGGTTGGTCATCACGCAGTCCGAATGGCGGTGCGGATTGCCGAGGGGCAGGCCGGCAACGGCGCGGATATGCTGCTCGAACTGTGAGACAATGCAGGCCACTTCCGTCCAGTGGCCGGAATTGTGGACGCGCGGCGCGACCTCGTTGGCGATCAGCGTGCCATCGGGCAGAACAAAGAACTCCATGCCGATGACGCCGACGTAATCAAGCGCGGCGAGCAGCTTTTCGGCCGATTCGCGAGCGATCTTCGCTGTGGCTTCAGATATCCGGGCGGGTAGGGTGGAGGTGTGCAGGATGCCGTTGCGGTGGACGTTCTCCGCCGGATCGTAGCACGCCACGCTGCCGTCGCCGGAGCGGGCGGCGATGATCGACACTTCGCGCTCGAAGGGAACGAAGCTTTCGAGAATCAGCGGCACGCCTCCCAGCGCCTCAAAAGCTCCGGTCGGGACGTCTTCAGGCGAACGGAAGACGCGCTGGCCCTTGCCGTCATAACCGAGGCGGCGGGTCTTCAGCACGCCCTTGCCGCCGAAATCCGCCAAGGCCGTTTCGAGATCCGCCTGACTGTCGACGGCATGGAACCTGGCGGTTTCGATACCGCAGCCATTGAGGAAGCGTTTTTCTGTGAGGCGGTCCTGTGCGACTTCGAGCGCCTTTGCCGGCGGATGCACGGGCACGGAGCGCTGGAGTGCCTCGGCGGCCGAAACCGGCACGTTTTCGAACTCGTATGTCACGACGTCGCAACGGCTGGCGAGCTCGGCCAGCGCAGCGGGGTCGTCGTAAGCCGCGGTGATCTGAGCATTCGCGACCTGGGCGGCGGGACAATCTTCCTGCGGCTCCAGAATGATGGTGCAGAAGTTCAGCCGGGCTGCGGCCATGGCAAGCATGCGGCCGAGCTGTCCGCCGCCGATGATGCCGATCGTGCGGTCGGTCATGGAGCCTCGTCTATCGGGTAGTCTGCGACGGCGGTCGACTGGCGGGCGCGCCATTCGTCCAGCCGGTCGGCAATGTCGGCGTCGTTGAGGGCAAGGACGGCGGCGGCGAGCAGCGCGGCGTTGATGGCGCCGGCCCTGCCGATCGCAAGCGTCCCGACCGGGATGCCGGCCGGCATCTGGACGATCGACAGCAGGCTGTCCTGGCCGGAAAGAGCCTTCGATTGCACCGGCACGCCGAAGACAGGCAGCGGCGTCATCGCGGCCGTCATGCCGGGCAGATGGGCGGCGCCGCCGGCGCCGGCGATGATGACCTGGAACCCTTCCGCGCGGGCGCCCTTGGCGAATGCCATCATCCGTTCGGGCGTGCGGTGCGCGGAAATGATGCGCGCCTCGTAGCCGATGTCCAGCGCGTCCAGGGTGTCGGCGGCATTTTTCATGGTTTCCCAGTCGGACTGGCTGCCCATGATGATGGCGACAGCAGGTCTTTCAGCCATGTCGGAAGCCCTCAAGCGATGATGTCGGGAATGATCTGATCTTCGAGCTGGCTCATCTTGTCCTTCAGCGCCAGCTTCTTCTTCTTCATGCGCTGGATCCTCAGCGCATCGCAGCCGACCTCGATCATGGCGTTGATGGCTGCGTCATAATCCTCGTGCTCCTGACGAAGTTTTGCGAGCGCCAGCCGGATATCCGCCTGTTCCTGATCAGCCATATTACGGTCCCCATTCTCCATGCCCGGCTATTCTTGAGCGGTTGCCGGCAATGTCCGCAAGCCTCTACCATCAAACCACGTTAACTGGAAGTTAGCCGATGCCACGAATTTGCCCACGAGAAACCACGATTTCTCCTTCGACAAACCAGACTGATCGTGTCACACTTCCGTCGCAAACCTGAAGCCTCGGCAGAAGGGAATGTCGGGGCAGGTGACCAAGGAAGGAACATGCCACATGACCGTCCAGGCTCATATCGCATCGCTTGAAAAGAAGCACGGTGCTCTCGAAGAGGAACTCCAGTCCATTCTGGCATCTCCCTCTGCAGACGACCGGGAAATTGCCGAACTCAAGCGCCGCAAGCTGCGTCTCAAAGACGAGATGCAGCGCCTTAAGGCCTCTACGCGTCACTAATTCTCTAAAGGAGAAAACCCGCCGCAGCCTCAGGTTCATCATCAGTACGAGGCAATACTAAAAGCGGCACCAAACCCAATCCAGAAATATGAAATGAAGTTCTGGTCGTGGTACGAGATCACGACCAGAACTGATCGAGCCAAAGGTTGAGCCTGTCGAAGCCCTTGCTGTTGACGGCATAAATCCGTCGCGTGCCTTCCGCGGTTACCGTCACAAGATTACTTTCAAGCAAAGCTTTCAGATGCTGCGACACCGCCGGCCGGCTTATCGGCAGGCCCTGGGCGAGTTCGTTGACGGTTCTCGGCGAACGCCGCAATTCCTCCAGCAGATAACGCCGGTTGGGATCAGCTATGGCTGCGAAGGGATCAACTGTCGTCATGGCGCAAACTTACGGTAATCCCGCGGTAACGGCAAGATTTATTGTGCGCTGCAGCAAGGTCGGCAGTTTTATTTCCGCTATCCGGGAATGCTCTTCAGAGCGACAGCCCGTCCCAGAGCAGCTTCAGCCCTGCGAGAAAGGCGAGGCCGTAGGTCATGGGGTAGAAGAGTTCGGCCTTCAGATGCTTGACGATCGTCGCACCCAATACGGTCGCTATCAGCGCCACCGGCAGGAGCGTCGCCGAGATCGTCAGGTTCTCCCGATCCAGAGCGCCGAGGAAAAAATAGGGAATCACCTTCACCGCGTTGACGATCGCGAAAAACCGGATGCTGGCACCGGTATAGGATTTGGGGTCCAGCCGCATCGGCAGGACATAGATCTGAAACGGCGGACCGCCCGCATGGGCGACGAAGCTTGCGTAGCCGGAAAGTGCTCCCCAGAAGGTGGCGGCCCCAGAGCGATGCGGAAGGGGGGCGGCTGGTTCTTTTGAACGCGGGCCGTAGACCTGCCAGAAATACCGGGCGGTAAAAAGAATGGTGGCGATGGCGATCACGAGGCGCAATGCGTGGTCTGAAACATAGGCCGACGTCGCCCAGCCGAGCGCAATGCCGACGATGCCGCCCGGCAGGATCATCAGAAGCGTCTTCCGGTCGTCGTGATTGCGCCAGGACCACAGCGCGACGATATCCATGAGGATCAGGATCGGCAGGAAGATCGCCGCCGCCTTGACCGGATCGACGGCCATGGACATGAGAGGCACGCCCATCAGGCCGATCGCACCACCGATTCCCCCTTTCGAAAGGCCGACGAGCAAAACGGCGGGCACCGCAAAGGTGAAAAAGGTCAGGCTGAGGGTGTCGGGCATGAAGCTTTCGGAGGAGGAGAGGCGGTTGATCCTTCAATCGGTCCGGTCTATCGAATTTGCAGACAGAAAACGAGTGCGGATTTCACTGAGCGGAATCCGCGAACAGGATTTGAGATGACCCAACCGGAAGACCGCTGCCGCCTCGTGCTGATCGTGCCTGACAGCGATGACGCCGCTGGACAGGCGCACCAGCTTGAAGACGCGCTTGCGGGAGGGGATGTCGCCTCGGTGATCATTCCTCAATACGGTCTTGACGATCAGGCCTTCCAGAAGCGCGCCGAGCTTATGGTGCCGATCGTTCAGGCCGCGGGAGCGGCGGCGCTGATTGCCGGCGACAGCCGCGTGGCGGGTCGCGTCAAGGCGGACGGATTGCATATGAACGGCCCATTGGCGGAGCTCGATGAAGCGATCGAGAAGTTCGTACCCAAGATGATCGTCGGTACGGGCGGGGCTGCCGACCGCCACCTGGCGCTCGAAATCGGCGAGCGTCGTCCCGATTATATCTTTTTCGGCAAGCTCGACGGCGACATCAAGCCGGAGGCGCATCCGAAGAACCTCGCTCTTGCCGAGTGGTGGGCCTCCATGGTCGAGATACCCTGCATCGTCATGGGCGGCAGCGATTCTTCGTCCGCCCTTGCGGTTGCCGAGACCGGCGCGGAGTTCGTGGCGCTGCGTTTGGCGGTCTTTTCGTCCGAAAAGACGGCAAAAGCGGTTGTCGCCGAGGTCAACGCAATCCTGGACGAAAAAGCGCCACGGTTTGAGGCTTGATGCTCCGCCATGGCGTCGAACCGATTTTTCCGCGTGATTCTGACTGGGCTGCTTGCGAGCGTCGTCGCATCGGCGGCGCTGACCGATTTGGCTCTGGCGCAGGATACGAGGGCC
Organism: Neorhizobium alkalisoli; assembly: GCF_002968635.1. Lineage (GTDB taxonomy): Bacteria > Pseudomonadota > Alphaproteobacteria > Rhizobiales > Rhizobiaceae > Neorhizobium > Neorhizobium alkalisoli. The sequence goes on from NZ_PVBN01000004.1 coordinate 121,757, forward strand.
GTGACCCGGCCGATCGATCCCGGCACCCAGCAGATGAAGAAGGATCGGGTGGAGACACAGCCGGTCCCGGATGCATCGAAAGACTCGGAGCCCGAGGGCCAGGCCGACAGCATCGTTCCCTCCGGCGGCGTCGAACTCTACCAGCGCATGGGGGCGATCCTGCCACCCGCGCCGCCCGAAAAGTCCTATGCCGGTCCGATCGATGAGGCATACGGCGCCTATCAACGCGGCCTTTATGCGACCGCGCTCGACAGGGCGCTGACGCGGGCGGGAGCCGGCGATGCGGCGGCGCAGACGCTCGTCGCGGAAATGATGACCAAGGGCTTTGGCCTGAAGCGCGACGCCAAGACTGCGGCATTCTGGTACAAAAAGGCGGCGGAAGGCGGCGATCCGGCCGCCATGTTCCAATACGCGCTGCTCCTCATGAGCGGACGCGATGTTCCTCGCGACAAGAAACAGGCCGACGACTTCATGCGCAAGGCCGCCGAGGCCGGAAATTCCTCGGCGCAGTTCAATTGGGCGCAGATCCTCGTTTCCGACAGCCCCGGTGAAAAAGGCCTGCATCTGGCGCTGCCGTTCTACGAGAAGGCAGCGGCACAGGGGGTGGCGGACGCCCAATATGCCGTCGCGCAGCTTTATGTGGCGCTCAAGGACGTGCCGGAGCAGAAGAAGGCGAGGGCCCGTCAATGGATGGAGCGCGCCGCAAAGGCCGGTTTCGACACCGCCCAGCTCGACATGGGGATCTGGCTGGTGAATGGCGTGGCCGGCGAGCGCGACTACGAAAAAGGCTTCGAGTGGCTGCGGATCGCCGCCCATCGCGGCAATGTCGCGGCTCAGAACAAGCTGGCGCATCTCTACATCAACGCGCTCGGCACACGACCCAATCCCGTCGAAGCCGCAAAATGGTACGTCCTTTCGCGCCGGGCCGGAATGCAGGATCCGGAACTCGAAGATTTCTATCTCGGGATCAATGAAGAGACGCAGAAGCAGGCGATAGAAGCCGCCAACAGGTTCAGGCGAGGGTGAGGAGCGGTTCGGCAGGGCAGCCTTAGTCGAGCAACGGTCGTGGGGATCGGCGGTCGCAGTCGCGCTGGGAGCGCCTTGAGTCGAGATCTTGACGAAGCCCGCAGGTGCAAGCCCGATCAACACCGACAGAGGAAGACATTCCCCTGTCGGTTGCCGTCAGTGATATCGGTCAAACCGCCGTTGCGCGTCGCGGCAGAACCAGATCGCCGACCGTGTAGGTATGGAATTCGCTTTTAGAGACCGCGTCGAGCCGGCGGAACTTCTCGACAAATGCCGGGTCTGCGAAGAATTCGTCGACATTTCCAGCACCCTGGATCGCTTCGACGTTTACGACCGTCTGACCGTCGGTGCTCTTCGCCAGGCTGCTCCATAAAAATCCTTCCTTCCGTTCGGCGACGTAGTGCACGACGTCTTGAATGATCTCGAATGCTTCCTCTTGTTTTCCCGGATGGACGTGGATGACGTTGACAATAAAGGTTGTTGGAGCGGGAGAGCCCGCGAAGGCGGCAATGAGTTTCGTTTCCATGAGTGTCTCCATCTAAAGCTCGGACCGTTGCGGCCGCAGCGACATCTGGATATCGGGATCAAAATAGCGGATAAACGGGCCGCTATTCGCGACACATCGGTCAAAAATTCCTCAATAGGATGATCTTTGGACAAGCTCGGAACACTCGGCATTTTCATTCAGGTGGCGGAGGTTGGGAGCTTTGTGGCGGCTGGCCATCGCCTGGGCCTCTCGGGTTCGGCTGTCGGCAAGGCGATCGCCCGGCTCGAGGACGAGCTGTGCGTTCGGTTGTTCAATCGCTCCACCCGCAGCATGGCTCTCACGGAAGAGGGTAGGTTCTTCCTCGAGGCGTGCTGGCGCATCCAATCGGAATACGAGTCAGCTCAATCAAGGCTGTCGAATTCGCAGGCGATTCCGCGCGGACAGCTTCGTGTGAGTCTTCCGCTGGCCGGCATGCTCCTGATGCCAACAATATCGGCATTCATGTGGACATATCCGGAAATCAATCTCGACCTCGACTTTTCCGATCGCCTGGTGGACGTCATTGAAGAAGGATTTGATGCGGTCATCCGCACAGGCGACGTGAGGGACACCCGGCTGATGAGCCGAAAGCTCGGTACGTTCAGGCACAGGATCGTTGCCGCGCCGGACTACCTGATCGCCCATGGCCACCCGAAAGTACCGGAAGACCTTCTCCAGCATCGTTGCCTTCACCATCGCTTCGCCAATTCGGGGAAGCTCGAACCGTGGCCACTGGTTCGCAAGGAACACGAGACCAAACTCGACCTGCCTGTGACGACGGTGGCGAGCACCTTGGAGCCTCTCATATACCTTGCAGAGCGATCCTTTGGGATTGCGTGTCTTCCTGCATTTGCCGTGGCCTCCGAGGTCGCGCAAGGCAAACTGGTTTCGCTGCTTGAGGATCATCTGGCGGACAGCGGGACGTTTCGCGTCCTCTGGCCGACGAACAGATACCTTTCTCCCAAGGTTCGAGCCTTTGTCGACTACATGGCCTCGAATCTCTTCGCGGGATGATTGCGTGGCATGCGTTCCTGCCGCTGTTGAGCGTCAGGTTTCCGCGCATACTTGCTGCCAGTCCACGGGTGCGGCTCGGTCGAAATGCGGCTTCGAGCCCGCATGACTTGAATTTCCCCCCGTTTTGTGGTCTTGAAGCCGCCCATCAAGAAAAACTGAAAAATATCGTCCCGCAGATGCAATCCGGGACTGCGTCCAAGGATTTCCCGCATGGCCCGCTCCGCCCTTCTCAACGTCATGGTTCAGGCTGCCCTCAAGGCAGGCAAGTCGCTCTCCAGAGATTTCGGCGAAGTGCAGAACCTGCAGGTTTCGGTAAAGGGGCCGAGCGACTTCGTGTCTCAGGCCGACCTCAAGGCGGAAAAGATCGTGCGCGACGAGCTGATGAAGGCGCGTCCCACCTACGGCTTCCTCGGTGAGGAAAGCGAAGAGGTGACGGGCACGGACGGCGCCCATCGCTGGATCGTCGATCCCCTCGACGGCACTACAAACTTTCTGCACGGCATTCCGCAATTTGCCGTCTCGATCGCGCTCGAACGCAATGGCGAAGTCGTTGCAGGCGTCATCTTCAATCCGGCGACCGACGAGCTGTTCACTGCCGAAAAGGGCGGCGGCGCCTTCATGAACGACCGCCGCATCCGGGTCGCCGCCCGCCGCGTGCTTTCCGACTGCGTGATCGGCTGCGGCGTGCCGCATCTTGGCCGCGGCAACCACGGAAAGTTCCTCATCGAACTTCGCCATGTCATGGGAGAAGTCGCAGGCGTCCGCCGCATGGGTGCCGCCGCGCTCGACCTTGCCTATGTCGCGGCCGGTCGTCTCGACGGCTTCTGGGAAACCGACCTTTCCGCCTGGGACATGGCGGCCGGCATCGTGCTGATCCGCGAGGCAGGCGGTTTTACCAGCGATATGAAGGGCACCACCGATATCTTCGGCAGCGGCAACATCGTCGCCGGCAACGAACTCATCCAGAAGGCGCTGCTCGAAGTCGCCAACCGGCCCGTGCCGACCCGCTGAACGTAACCCGGAGCCAGCCTGCCGGCGCTGCGGACAGTCGATAGCTGACTGTTTTTCCGCAGCCTCCGCACTTCAATTCGTCGCAATTTTGAACTACAGCATATCGCGTGAAAGAGGGATTCACGCGATATGCTGTAGACTCTTGTTTTACGCATGTCCTTGTCCCGAAACCGCTTTGCACTTGTGGGGGACATGCCGTAGCCTCCGACGCGCAAGAGTATCGGAGGCTGAAGGCGTATCATGGCGAATGCGAAAGTGGACGATCTGGACGAGTCTGAAGCGCGCGGCGGCTACCCCTACAAACTTTCAAATCCGGCGTCATTCCTGTGGACGATGCTGATCTTCCTGATCATCGTCGGGTTCGTCGCATCCATTCTCTATCGCCAGGCCGCGCATGCCTTCCAGACCAATCCGGGCCTCAACGGGTTGATTCTCGGCGTCCTGCTGATCGGCATCATTCTCGTCTTCAACCAGGTGATCGGCCTGATGCCGGAAGTGCGCTGGTTCAATTCCTTCCGCGCCGCCGGCAGCGCCGACAAGGTCGGCCGCGAGCCGAAGCTGCTTGCGCCGATGCGAACCCTGATCGGCGGCCGCCGCAAGATGGCGCTGTCGACCACCGCCTTTCGCTCGATCCTCGATTCGATCGGCACCCGCCTCGACGAATCACGCGACACTTCCCGCTACCTCATCGGTCTGCTGGTTTTCCTCGGTCTGCTCGGCACCTTCTGGGGGCTCATCGAGACGATCGGCTCGATCAGCAATGTCATCGGCGCGCTGGACCCCAATTCAGGCGATTCGAATGACGTGCTTGCAGCCATCAAGAGCGGTCTCGCTCAGCCGCTCGCCGGCATGGGCACGGCATTTTCCTCCTCGCTGCTCGGCCTCTCTGGCTCGCTGATCCTCGGCTTCCTCGACCTGCAGGCGGGCCGCGCCCAGAACCGTTTCTATACCGAACTTGAAAACTGGCTCTCTTCGGTGACCGACCTGGGTTCCGATCTGCCTGTGGTGGCGGAGGCCATCGCTCACGGTTCCTCCGACGAAATCCGGGCATTGACCGAACAGCTCAAGGCTCTCGCCGCCGCCCAATCCAGGACACCGGACGGTCCCCATGCCGACCGGTCGCTTTCCGCGATGGCCAATCTTGCCGAAGGCATCCAGGGGCTCGTCAAGAACATGCGCAACGAACAGCAGATGCTGCGCGACTGGATCGAAGCCCAGCAAGAGGAAGCCAAGGCGCTCCGCCGCACGCTCGACCGGCTTTACGACAAGGTCGGGGGGAAGTAGCCGATGGCGCTCGCGAAGAACCGCCGCCGGGATCGGTCCGTCGACTTCTGGCCTGGCTTCGTGGACGCTCTTTCCACGCTGCTCCTTGCCATCATGTTCCTGCTGACCGTCTTCGTACTGGCGCAGTTCCTTTTGAGCCGCGAGATCACCGGCCGCGATGAGGTGCTGAACCGTCTGAACAGTCAGATCGCCGAGCTGACCGAACTCCTGGCGCTCGAAAAGGGCAACAGCCAGGATTTCGAGGACCAGCTTGCAAGCCTGCAATCCTCGCTTTCGGCTTCGGAAAGCGAACGGTCGCGGCTGCAGCAATTGCTGAGTCAGGGCGCCGGCAGCAGCGCAGCGGCCAATGCGCGCGTCGGCGAACTGACCAGCCAACTCAACCAGGAACAGCAGCTGAGCGCCCGCGCGGCGAGCCAGGTAGAGCTTCTGAACCAGCAGATCGCAGCGCTGCGCGCCCAGATCGCCGCCATCGAACAGGCGCTGCAGGCCTCGGAAGCGAAGGATTCGTCGTCCCAGGCGCAGATCGCCGATCTCGGCCGGCGCCTGAACGTGGCGCTGGCGCAGCGGGTGCAGGAACTGAACCGCTACCGCTCGGATTTCTTCGGACGGCTTCGCGAAATCCTCTCCGATCGCGAGAACATCCGCATCGTCGGCGACCGCTTCGTTTTCCAGTCCGAAGTCCTCTTCCCGGTGGGCGGCAGCGACCTCGACGATGCCGGCCGCGCCGAGATGGACAAGCTCGCCACGGCGCTTCTCGATCTCGCCAAGGAAATTCCGGCGGAGATCAACTGGGTGCTGCGGGTGGACGGCCATACGGATAATTCGCCGCTTTCCGGCATCGGCCGGTATCGCGACAACTGGGAGCTTTCTTCCGCCCGCGCTACCTCGGTGGTGAAATATCTCATTTCCAAAGGCGTGCCGTCGAACCGCCTGGTGGCTGCGGGCTTCGGCGAATTCCAGCCGATCGCGCAGGGCGACACGCCCGACGTCAAGTCCCAGAACCGCCGCATCGAGCTGAAGCTCACCGAGCGATAGCGATGGCTGAAGACAAGCGGGATATGAACGCCCTGGCAAAGGCCGTCGCCGAAAGCCCGAAGCGCGACAACAGCGCCTATCACAAGGCGATGGCGGAGGCTCGCGAAGCCTTCGCGAAGGCAGAAATCGAGTTGGGCGGTCCGGTCGAGGTGCGCACGAAGAGCAAGATGAAGCGCAACGGCGATTATGTCGTGAAATGGACCTTCACCCGCGTGACGTGAGCGGATGGCGCGCTGTCACCAGACAGCGGATCTCCAGGCGGCGGCCATCTGGTTCAGCCCCGGATGAAGACACCCGCTTCCTTGGCGGCTTCCACAAAAGCATGCCTTGCGTCTTCGGGTTTACGTTTGCCGGCATCCACCGCGGCGCAGACAGCGAGGGCTCGATCCAGCGCCGTGCCATCTTCCATGGGCCAGTCTTCGATCATCGCCCAGGCAGCCGCCTGCGTGGTTTCGATGACGGTTTCAACGGGCGGCTCTCCGATCGACACGACGACCGGGTTTTTCCAGAGAGAGTTGGTGGTTGTCATTATCGTCCTCTGAGCGCCGGCATCAGAGCGCCGTCGCGCTCTGTCTTTCGATATCGTGGAACTGCAACCGGGCGAGCTTGGCATAGAGCCCGCCTTGGGCAACCAGGCTCTGGTGCGTGCCTTCCTCGACGACGCGGCCATTTTCCATGACCAGGATGCGGTCGGCTTTCAGCACGGTCGCCAGCCGATGGGCGATGACGAGTGTCGTGCGGTTCTGCATCAACCCGTCGAGCGCTTTCTGTACCAGCGTTTCGCTTTCCGCATCGAGCGCCGAGGTTGCTTCGTCGAGTAGCAGGACGGGTGCGTCCTTGAGGATGGCTCGGGCAATGGCGATGCGCTGTCTTTGACCGCCGGAAAGCGTGATGCCGCGCTCGCCGGCGAGCGTATCGTAGCCCTGGTCGAGCCTCGAAATGAATTCGTCCGCCTGGGCGGCGATGGCCGCGGCGCGGACAGCCTCCCTGCTTGCATCCGGTGCGCCAAAGGCAATGTTGTCGTGGATAGAGGCTGCAAAGATCGTCACGTCCTGCGGCACGATCGCAAGCCGGGATCTGAGATCCGCCAGCCTCGCCAGCCTCAGATCGACGCCGTCTAGCTTCACGGTTCCGCTGGAGGGATCATAAAATCGCATCAGCAGCGAGAAGATCGTGCTCTTGCCGGCTCCCGAGGGACCGACGATCGCGACCGTTTCGCCAGGCCTGACGTGGAACGACAGGGAATTGAGCGTGATGGCGCTGACGCGGGCGGGATAGGCGAAAGATACCGCGTCGAATGCCACGTCGCCGCGCGACGGCGAGGGGAGAGCGACAGGGGTTTTCGGGTCGCGGATGTCAGGGACCTCGTGCAGCAATTCGGTGAGCCGTTCGGCCGCCCCGCCGGCGGCGGAAAGCTCGCCCCAGACTTCGGAAAGCTGCCCGAGCGAACTCGCCGCGATGACTGAATAGAGGACGAACTGGCCGAGCGTCCCGGCGGTCATCGTGCCGGAGAGAACGCTCTGGGCGCCGTACCAAAGGACGCCGACGACACTGCCGAAGACGAGCAGGATGCCGAAGCCGGTGAGCAGCGCGCGCGCCTTGATGGCGGTCCGGGCCGCATGATAGGCGCTTTCTACGGCTTTGCCGTAGCGGTTCGCCGCCGTCGCTTCGCTTCCGAAGGCCTGCACGGTGCGGGTCGCGCCGATCGTCTCGGCGGCAAAGGCCGAGGTTTCGGCAAGCGTATCCTGGGCGGCGCGGGAACGGCGTCTGACCGAGCGGCCGAAGCCGACCAGCGGGAAGACGATGAGCGGGATTGCACCGAGCACCAGGGCGGAAAGCCTGGGGCTCGTATAGATCATCATCGCCATCGCGCCGAGACAGAGGATGGTGTTGCGAAGCGCCTGCGAGGCGGCGGAACCGAAGGCGGACTTGATCTGAGTCGTATCAGCGGTCAGGCGCGAGACGATCTCGCCGGACTGATTGACGTCGTAGAAGGCGGGGGACAGGCGGGTGATATGCGAGAAGACCTCGCGGCGAAGATCTGCCACCACCCGTTCGCCGATGGTGATGACGTAGTAGTAGCGCATGGCGCTCGCAATCGCGAGAAGGGCGGCCAGCGCCATCAGCATGCCGAAATAGTTGTTGATGAAGCTGCCGTCGGAAAAGGCAAAGCCGTGGTCGACCATGCGCCTTACGGCGAGCGGCAGTGCCAGCGTCGTCGCGGCGGCGAGGACAAGGAAGAACGTTGCTGCCGCGACCATCGGCCGGTAACGTGCCAGATAGGGAACGAGCCTTGCGAGCGGTCTGAGTGCCTTGCCTCTCTGAGGGCTTTCGCTGGGCTGGTTTTCGCGGGCTTCGGCCAATTTTTCCCTCGGATGTCGGGGCGCTTTTCGAAATGCGCGGGTACTTGTGCTTCGGGCGACCTTCCTGTATAGGCTCCGCATCGAATTGGGAAGCCGTGACCGGACCGGTCTGCGGCTTCATTTATTAAAGAGGGTTCTCGCTCGCAATTGCGACATATGGACCTCGCAGAGCAGGATTATCGACATGAAGGCTGACATTCATCCCGCATACCACATGATCAAGGTTGTCATGACCGATGGCACCGAGTACGAAACCCGCTCGACCTGGGGTTCGGAAGGTGCGACCATGAACCTTGAAATCGACCCCAAGTCGCACCCGGCCTGGACGGGCGGCAACCAGCAGCTCATGGACCGCGGCGGCCGCGTTTCCAAGTTCAACAAGCGCTTCGGCGGCCTCGGCCTCTAAGCTGCTTTTCGAGCGATCCGATAAGAAGCCTGGCGAAAGCCGGGCTTTTTTGTTTTGGGGCGGGAGGCGAGATCGGAAATACCAGTAAGCGTCCAAAGTTGCCCTCCTGCAGATTATACGTATAATTCGGGTAAACCACTAATCAGGATGGTTCGAATGCCAAGGGTCGGCTCCCTGGAGTTCCAGCGCAACTTCGGTGAATATCAGCATCAGGCGCAGCGTGAGCCTGTCGAAATAACCCGACATGGGCGGCGAGAATTCGTCTTGATGTCGGCCGATCAGTACGACTGGCTGAAGGCGGCAGCGCAGCGGTCGCATCGCACCGCCGATGCGCCGGACATTGTCATCGATGCGGTGGAGCAGGCCGAGATGTCTGCCGAGCATGCGGCGCTGGACGAACTCCTGAAGTGAGGGTGCAAAGTGGCGCTTCCCGATCCGAAGCCGGGTCTCGTCATCCGCTATGACTATGTGTGGACCCATGAGGCAACCGCCGGACAGAATCAGGGCAAGGATCGCCCCACATGCCTTGTAGCTGCCACTGACAAAACCGCCCGTCCTCGCTACGTGGTGCTACTGCCTATCACGCATACGCCGCCCTCCGGCGACACCGTCGGAATAGAGATTCCCCTGAAAGTGAAACAAGCGATCGGTCTGGACGACGAACCGAGTTGGGTCATTGTCTCGGAGCATAATGTCGACGAATGGCCGAATGCAGGGCTGTCACCAGTGCCGGGCAAGCCTGGCGAATTCAGCTACGGCTTCATTCCGCCGACCCTGTTTGCCAAGGTCAGGGGGACGTTTCTGGATCTGGCAAAGGCCAAAAAGAGCACATCGGTCCGTCGATAATCACAAAGAAAGAGGGCCGGACAATGTCCCGGCCTTAACTTCCATAAATCTCGGGAGAGCGTGTTCAGTTGCCGAAAGCGGTGCGCAGCAGATTGAGCTGGGCGCGAACGCTGTTTTCGTTGTCCGGGAGGACTGCGGCGTCGGATGCGCGGTAGATCTCGCGGTCGAGAAGCGCAATGCGGTTCTGCAGCCGCAGCGACCGTTCCACCAGATCGCGAAAACCTTCCGGCAGGTCGAGCCAGCCGGGAGCGTTACGATCGACGTTGAAGCCGTCGAGGCGCACCTTGCTCTTTTCCGACATGACCTGGTCGCGGCTCATTTCACCGTTGTTGACGGCGCGCTGCAGGAGCAGCCAGGAAGCCATCTGCATCAGGCGGGTGGTGAGCCGCATGGACTCGGCGGCGTAGAGGACCGATGCCATGCGCGGCAGGACCTTGGACGCAGCCCGGCCCGTACCGTCGAGGTAGCTTGCGGTCTCCTCGACCAACGCCATGCCTTCCGTGTAGAGCGCCTTGAACTGCGACGACGTTGCGGCGCGGCCGGCGAAACTGACGGTGTTCAATCCCTGTTCGGACATCGAATTCATCCTGCTAACGCAATCACACTCAGGCAATGGCAACGGCGGATAAAAGTTCCCCTGCCGTTCTGTCTGCTTGAAGATCGTACTTATAATGGAAATCCGCAAGCCGTTTCTTAAGGAAAGGTTAATACCCACAGGAAGTGGTAAACGCAGGCCCGGTTCCTGAAATGGGACGTATTTCGGCCGGCGAATACAGCATTTCGGGGAGGAAGGCTACGGCTTTTTGTGCCGGCGCTCGCGGTGTAGACCAGCGAGGAAGGATCGGCAGGAAAAAGAAGAGCCGCGGAAAGGCGGCTCTCAAGGTAAAACAGGGAGAAATCAGACCATTCGCCGAACGGTGAAACTGTCTGAGTCCGGGAGGCCCGGACGGTCTTCATATTCGTCGTTAATGATTAATATCCCGTTAAAAGGACGCTGGAAATACTTTCCGTCTTTGAGATATATTTGGTTTCATGACCGGAAAAGACCATCGGCGGCACGGCGTCCAGCCGCCTTGCTCTCCTTCTCGGCCTCCAGGCGGGTAATCTCCTGCCGCAACAGGCCGATGCGTGAGTCGAGCTCGTCGACGGAGAGCATCGAAAGGTCGGCGCCGATCTCATGCGCCGTCGGCTTCTTCTGGCGATCGTCATCGAGAAAGCTCATGGTGCCTCCTTCTTGAGGTTGCTGTCTGCGCCGGTCTCCGCCTGGGCACGCGGATCAAGCGACAGGCTTTCCGGTGTGGCAAGCGGCGCCGTCGAGGCAGCGGCGGTTGTATAGGCCTCGCGGTCGCCGCTCGGCACAGCGGCACGCTGGCGGCTGCGGACGATCGCATAGGCGGTCACCAGAATATGCGCTCCGGCCGTCACCGCAAAGAGGGCATGTGGGCCTGCCCAGCTCATCACGGGGCCTCCAAGCGTCGGGCCGATGATCGTGCCGATGCCGAAGAGCAGCAACAGCCCGCCCGATACCTTCACGAAGTCTTCGGGCGCGGCGAAGTCGTTCGCATGGGCGACGGCGATCGGATAAAGCGCGTTGGCCGCTGCACCATAGATCGCCACCAGCACGACGATGCCGTAGACATCGGTCGGACGGATGACGGCAATTGCCAGGCCGGCGAGCGCCGCCGCAGCCGAAAGACCTGCCAGCACGTAGCGGCGGTCCATGTTGTCGGAGAGGCGGCCCGCAGGGAACTGCATGATCGCACCGGCAAAGATGGTGATGCTGACCATGGCGGCCACCGCGCCGTTATCCAGCCCGGCCCGGGTGCCGAAGACGGCGCCGAGCGTACCGTAGGCGCCGTTCGCAATGCCGATCAGAAGAATGCCGACACAGGCGATCGGTGAAGTCCGGAAAAGGCCCGGAAGATCCAGCCGTGCCCGTTTCAGGGGCTGCGGGGAGGCGGCCTTCGAGAGCGTCGTCGGCAAGGCGGCCACGCAGTAGAGGATGCCGCAGACCATGAAGAGCGCCTGTGTCGACACGTCGCCGAACGGCACCATCAGCTGTCCGCCCACCACGCCGAAGAGCGTGATGGAGATGTAGAAGGAAAAGATCGTGCCGCGGCTTTCGGTGGTCGCGCGTTCGTTCAGCCAGCTTTCGATGATCATCGAGGTGCCGGCGGTCGAGAAGCCGGTGATGGCCCGCAGGACCAGCCAGGTGTTCTGGTCGACGAGAAGGCCGGTCAGCAGCACGTTCAGGCAGATCAGCGAAAGGAACCCGGAAAAGGCACGCACATGGCCGATGCGGCGCACGACGTTCGGTGCGACGAAACAGCCGATGACGAAGCCGGAAGCCCAGGTGGTGCCGAGCAGGCCGAGCACCTCGTTCGAATAACCTTCCGCAGAGCCCCGCACCGGCAGGAGAAGGCCCTGAAGACCGTTGCCGAGAAAGAGGAAAAGCGTACCAAAAAGGAGGGCGAGGACTGGGAGGAGATTTCGTCTCATCGTGGTACTGTCAGCTCTTTTCGCGAATGCGATCGATAATGGAATCGGGGGCGTGCAAGCATGGTTGCGCGCCGATGAACCGGGCGTTAACGAAGGCGGAAGCGGATTTGCGGATGCCCCCGAATCTGTTCACGGGTATCTGTGGTGGAGCGCAAAAATGTCCAGCCTATGGCGGCGGCGGAAACGAAGGCAGGAATGACAAAGGCGATTGCCGTCCTGCTGATTCTCACCATGTTGATCCAGATCATCAAGCCGCTCGGGCTGCCCGGGCTCAGGCGCCGGGGCGATTTCTGGAAGCTCGCCATCATCGCCTTCGCCGCCTGGGCGGCGGCGCTGCTGCTGCGCGATTTTACCTGATCAGCAGTCGATCGAGCCGCGCATGACGGACACGCAGCGCCCGGTGACGCGAACATCGGTGACAGTGCCGGCGGTCTTCACCACATCGAGTTCAATCAGGCTGCGGCGACCCATTTCGACACCCTGCTCAATCGTGATGTGCGTTTCGGCCTCGGAGCCGGGCGCGCGGGTGACAAGGAAGGCGGAAAGGGCTGCAGAGGCGCTGCCGGTCGCCGGATCTTCCGTGATGTCGTCGAGCGGGGCAAACATGCGCGCCCGGAGATGCCATGGATCCTCGGCGCTGCGGACATAGAGGAAGAGCGAGAAATCGCCCGTCGATCTCGGATGCCTGGCGGCGGCTTCGTGAAATGCCGAAACGTTCGGGCGGGCGGCGGCAAGCGCCTCGAGATTTTCGAGTTCGGCGATGGCGAAGGGCAGGCCCACCGAAGCGACAACCGGCGCGTGGCTCGATGTGCGGATACTGTCAGCGTCAATCGAAGCGCAGTCGGCGATCAGTTCCGGAGCGATCTCTTCGGCGATCTCTAACGGTTGCGGCGCACGGATCGTGGCCCCGGTCACGGCATCGGCCTCCCGGAGAAGGGTGATCTCAACCAGCCCGGCGATTTCCTCGAAGCGAAGCGTATCGCCGACCGGTTTGCCGAAGACGTCTTTCTGGCGGCCGAGCACGAAGGCGGTGCCGACATTCGGGTGGCCTGCAAACGGGATTTCCATCGTCGGCGTGAAGATGCGGACACGGGCGCTGTTTTGAGGATTTTCCGGCGGCAGCACGAAGGTGCTCTCCGCATAACCGAACTCGGTGGCGATCTGCTGCATCTGCCGGTCGGTCAACCCGCGCGCGTCGGGAACGACGGCAAGCGGATTGCCGACAAAACGCTTTTCGGTGAAGACATCGACGGTAACAAAATCGGCGGTCGGCATGGCGCTCTCATCTGCAGCAGGGACGTGCCGATCTAAATCCTTCCCGATGCTCCGATCCAGCCAATGTTTTTGATCCTTGTATCAGCAAATGCAATGCGGCCCGCCTAGGCAAGGCCATGTTCCCTCATCGCCTTGTCTTCGTCGCCGGTGACGTAGGCGAAAATCCTGGCATCACCATCCGCGACGGTGACGAAGTAGAAATTGGTGAAGCAGATGCGGCCGTTTTCGCCTGCCTTGTTGACGTAGACGAATTCCCAGCCCACCTCCGCCAGGGCGTGCAGATCATTGAGCGGCGTGACACGCAGACCGGTCAGCAGCATCTCTTTGCCACCCACCTCGCGGTAGTGCGCAAACCCTTGGGGAATAACCTCGCGGAACTTCTCGTCATTGGCTCCGCCCATCACACCCTGCGGGGCTGAACCGACGAAATAAGGGGCGAAGAAAGCCGCCACCCTGCCGACATCCACCGAGGCCGGATCCGCGAGAGCCTCGTTGCTGATCCTGCCGTAGTCGTTGAAAAGGTCACGTACCTTTGCTTCCAGTTCCGTCATGGCTCGATCTCCTGCCCGCAAGAAACGTGGTGGCGGCGGTTCGGTTCATCAAGACTTGCTGGCGCATATGCAAAACAAAAGACCGCTCCGTTGCCGGAGCGGCCCCTTTCCTCCCTTGAAAAGGCGCGTCCTTACGCTGCCTTTTCCAGATCCTTCTTCCAGCCTCCCCTGGCGGCGAGACTTCGATCATCAGGATCGCATCAGGACTTATTGAACGCTTGCGGTGTAGATCTGATCGATGGTTTTGGCCAGACTCGTGTCGAATTCCGCGTCACTCATGGTAACACGCAGGTTTTCCGCCAGGGCGCGCGAGAAACTCGCGATCATGCCATGGTTATGGCTGAGCTTCTCGCAGGCATCCGCGGTGCTGTAGCCGCCGGAAAGGGCGACGACGCGAACGACCGACTTGTGGGCGATCAGAGGGGCGTAGAAATCGTCGACCGTCGGGATCGTCAATTTGAGCATGACGGTTTCGCCCGCGGGAAGCTTGTCGAGCTGCTGCGCGATCTCGTCTCGAAGAATGACTTCAGCCTGTTCCTTCGTCGGGCTCTTGATGGAAACTTCCGGCTCGATGATGGGCATGAGGCCCTGGCCGATGATCTGGCGCGCCACCTCGAACTGCTGTTGCACGACGGCAGCAATCCCGGCCTTGTCGGCATGGCCGATCACCGAGCGCATCTTGGTTCCGAAAATTCCCTTTTCGCGGCCGCGGATCAGGAGGGCGTCCAGATCGGGCATCGGCTTCATCGTCTGAACGCCGTTTTCCTCGGCGTTGAGGCCCTTGTCGACTTTGAGAAAGGGCACGACGCCACGTTTTTCCCAGAGATAGGACGGAACAGCCTGACCATCGACGTCGCCGTCCATGGTCCGCTCGAACAGGATAGCGCCGATGACCTTGTCGCCCGAAAAGGCTGGCGCGCTCATGATGCGGACGCGCATGGCATGTATCAGGCGGAACATCTCCTCGTCACCCTGATAGTCGGACTCGGAGACGCCATAAAGACGCAACGCTCCAGGTGTTGAACCACCGCTTTGGTCCAGCGCCGCGATAAATCCGGGCGCAGAACTCATCTTGTTCAACATCTTCGCGTCCACCATACTACACTCCTGTCCCTAAAGTTGGCGCTAAAGCGCTCATATCTCTCTAAGCTGCCATCCGCGGATAACAGAAGTTTTTTTAAAGTGAAATCCTAGCCTAACATATTGAAACGATTGAAATGGTTTCAATCGTTTAAAATATCTAAATTTTTTTAAACCGGTTAACTTTGGAGCGCGCCGCCCTATATCGGCGCGCTTCCTGCTTTTCATAATGCGCCAATCAGGCTGTTCTGGAAAGGACGGAAACGCCCGGTAGTTCCTTGCCTTCCATCCATTCCAGGAAAGCGCCGCCTGCGGTCGAGACATACGAGAAGTCGTCCGCCGCGCCGGCATGATTGAGCGCTGCCACGGTATCGCCGCCACCGGCGACCGAGGTCAGCCTGCCGGCCCTGGTCTCTGCGGCGGCGTGTTGCGCGGCGGAGACGGTGGCCTTGTCGAAGGGTTCGATCTCGAAAGCGCCGAGCGGACCGTTCCAGACGAGTGTCGAGGCTTTGGAAATCCAGTAGTTGACGGCCGCCACCGACTTCGGCCCGACGTCGAGCACCATCGCATCCGCAGGGATCGCTTCGATATCCACGACCTCGTTGGCCGCACCCGCCTTGAACTCGCGCGCAACGACGCCGTCGACAGGAAGGACGATCGCGCAATTAGCCGCCTCGGCTGTCTTCATGATTTCCCTGGCCGTCTCGGCAAGATCATGTTCGCACAGAGATTTGCCGACATTGATGCCCTTGGCGGCGATAAAGGTGTTGGCCATGCCGCCCCCGATGACCAGCGCATCGACCTTCTTCACGAGGTTCTGAAGGAGGTCGATCTTGGTGGAGACTTTTGCGCCGCCGACGATCGCGACCACCGGGCGGGCGGGATTGCCGAGGCCCTTTTCCAGCGCCTCGAGCTCTTCCTGCATCGTGCGGCCGGCATAGGCGGGGAGGTGATGGGCGAGGCCTTCGGTCGAGGCATGCGCGCGGTGGGCGGCGGAGAAGGCGTCGTTGACGAAGATGTCGCCGTTCTTGGCCAGCGCTTCGGTGAAGCCGGGGTCGTTCTTTTCCTCGCCCTTGTGGAAGCGGGTGTTTTCGAGAAGCAGGATGTCGCCGTTCGCCATCTTGGCAACGGCCTGTTCGGCTTCCGGGCCGATGCTATCGGCGGCGAAGAGGATCTTCTTGCCGAGGACGGCATTGACGGCCGAAACGATCAACGACAGCGACATCTCGGCGACCGGCTCACCCTTCGGGCGGCCGAAATGGGCGAGCAGGATGACTTTGGCACCCTTGCCGGAAAGTTCCAGGATTGTCGGTGCGACGCGTTCGATCCGGGTCGCATCGGTTACCTTGCCATCGGCGACGGGCACGTTGAGGTCGACGCGCACGAGCACGCGCTTGCCTGCGATATCGGAAAGGTCGTCGAGAGTTTTAAAGGCCGGCATGAGCTGATCCATCTGCTTGGGAAAGTCGCAGCGGACCATACTATGCTTGACTGGTGACGCAAGCGGTTGATCGGCCGGACGCGCATTCCGCGCATCCCGGCCCCGGCCATCGTGCGGCGGCTCGAGCCTAGCCCTTTTTCTCCGGCACCGGCCTGCCGCGGTATTTGCGCAGCAGATCGCGGATCCGGTGGGCGATCTCGCGCATGTTGATGAAGATCGGCAGGTTGGTCGCAGGCTCGACCGGCTCAAGCGAAATCCCGATGCTTTTGACATGCTCGTGTTCATCGAGGTCGCGGACGATCAGCACGATGGAGCCGAAGCGGATGCGGTCGGCGTAATCCGCCCGGCCGCCGAGGCGTGTGGTGACGAGGTCGCCGACGGTCATGTTCTGCTCGTTGGCGGAGAGCAGGCCCGGGCCATAGGCGGCATCGAGTTCCTTGGCCGGGCGCGCCGGCGAGATCGCGAAGGCGCCGAAGAATTCCGCATCGTCCTCGTCGACCGGTACCTGGCTCGCAAAGATGCGGTCGAGCAGTTTCGAATAGGCTGGCGAGATGAAGAGATAGACCTGATCGCCTTCCCTCAGGCGGCCCGCATATTGATAACGCATGCTGCGGCCGTCGCGGATGACGAGCGAAGGCATCGCCCAGCGGGGAATGCGCTCGCCGCCGAGGATAGGGCTGTCCTTCATGACGCGATAGGAGATCAGTTCGTGATGGGCCGTGCCCGGCAGGTCGAGCTCGATCTTGTCGATGGCGCCCATGCGGGGCGGAATGATGAGGCCGAGCTTCTGGGCGACGGGCTTGATCGTCCAGCCCTGCAGCAGCAGAGACACCAGCACGATGATGAATGTGGTGTTGAAGAAGACCGTGCCGTTCTCGACGCCGCTCAGGATCGGCATGATGGCGAGGAGGATCGAAACGGCGCCGCGCAGGCCGACCCAGGCGACGAAGCCGGTCTCCTGCTGGGTGAAGTCGTAAGGAAGCAGGCTCAGCCAGACGGCGATCGGCCGGGCAATGAAAATCAGGAAAAGGGCAAGGCCGATTGCCGGCAGCAGGATCGCCGGAAATTGCGACGGCGTGGCGAGCAGGCCGAGCACCAGGAACATGATGATCTGCGCAAGCCAGGTCAGCCCCTCGTTGAAGCGGACGATCTGCGGCTTGGCGAACATCTTCCGGTTGCCCGAATAGATGCCGGCGACGTAGACCGCCAGAAAGCCGCTGCCGCCCATGGCGCCGGTAAAGGCGAAGACGAGGAGCGCGAGCGTCAGCACGAAGATCGGCGCAAGGCCGCGATCGGAGGTGAAGCGGTTCAGAACCCAGACGATCATCATGCCGCCGAGCAGGCCGAAGAGCACGCCAAGCCCCATTTCCTCGATGAACAGCAGCAGGAAATGCGCGTTCAGCCCGGAAAAGCCCTGGCCGGTGGCGACCAGTTCCGCCAGCGCCACCGTCAGGAAGATCGCCATCGGATCGTTGGTGCCGGATTCCACTTCCAGCGTCGAGCGCACCTTGTCGCGGATGTTGATGCCGCTGACGCGCAGCAGGAAAAAGACGGCGGCTGCGTCGGTCGAGGCGACGATCGCCCCGAGCAGCAGGCCTTCGAGCCACGTGAAGCCGAGGAGCGGGACCGCGGCGATCGCGACGATCCCGGATGTCAGCACGACGCCTGCCGAGGCGAGCGTCAAGGCCGGCGCCGCAGCGATGCGGAATGAGTGGACGGGCGTCATGAAGCCGGAATCGAAGAGCACGATCGCAAGGGCGAGCGATCCCAGCATGAAGGTGAAGGAGTAGTTTTCGAAATTGATGCCGAGCCCATCCACCCCGGCGAGCAGACCGATCGACAGAAACACAAGCAGAAGCGGTGCGCCGAAGCGGAAGGCGAGAAGGCTCGAGAGGGCGGCCACCAGCACCAGAACCGTGCCGACCAGCAGGATGATGTAGAACGCCTCCACCTATACGGTCCCTTCCTTTGCACCTCGCCCGTCACACGATCCTCGCCCGCAGTCCCGGAACCGGAACTGTGCCGCGCCGCGATGCGGCCCTGCAGAATGAGGCAGATCCCGGCCGAAGGCCAGGCGAATCGATAGAACGTATTGAATAGGCGGGAACAATTCCGGCAAGAGAAGGGCAGGGACGGAAAAAAGACGGACTCGTGCCTCGGTGCCGATGGCTTTTCACTTTTCTACCCGGCGACTCGTCCCAAAACCGTTTGGGGACGCTGGAGTGTCGGAGAGCCCACACGAATGCGGAACCTCATTGGAATTGTATAGTGTGGCTCCGCATTCGCGTGGCCTTCGGCGTCTTTTCGGGACTTCCGGTCCCTACAGGTGATCACCTCGCCTCGCTGCGTGGCTTCGTTCGCGATTTCCTTTCGGGAAACCCTGCCACTTGGACGGCTCAACCGAACCCGGCCCGGCGGCCAGGGGGAGGCTTGATAGGAGAGCCCGTCTTGCGACGGACGCTCCATGGCTTTCACCTCTTCCACCGTTCCCGCACGTTACGGTTCCGATGAAAGCGCCGGCTTCCGCCTGCCCGCGAACGTCTCGCGAAACACTCCGGCGACGGAAGCGGGGAGATTTTAGGCATGGGTGGAGGGGGCGGGGAAAGGTGAGGATGAAAAAATCTGGTGGCGCTTCGGCCGAAGCAGAAATAGAGATGCGATTTTCTGCGGGGGAACTTTGCGCCTCCATCCCGGCCAAAGCCCGCATCCTTGCCATCGGCCAGAAGCGGACTTGTGGTGGATCGGCGAGACGGCAACTTGCGTGCCAGGTTCTGCACTTCCGGTCGATGCGGCGAGCGCCCAATCTGACCTAGCAGGCTTCGTCTTGAACGAAGCGCTGCAGCGCGTTAGCGGTTCGAGGCTTCGCCTAACGCGGTGTCCACTGCCCACATGTGAGGTGAGCTTCGCCTCTAGAGTAATAATGACACTTGTTGTGACTTAAACAACCGCGTTCGGTTTCCCGCAGGAATTTGGGGTTGGCAATAATATCTCGGCAAAAGCCGGGATGCATATTAGGAGGCAGATCGTTCCAGCCGTTCATCTGGACACGACCCGAGAAGATGAACTTTCTATTCGGGTTTCTGATAGCAACTTCTCGGCTCTCTGAAATCCTTGCTTCAATAAATTCCGGCCTGGCGGGATAGATCAACCGCTTATCCACATTGTAAAAACCTGAAGACAAATCTACGAAACTAAACGGAAGAGTCGCAATCTCGTCTTGAAAACCGACGGTTCCAATTTTGTCGAAGTCATTATCTCCAGTTTTTAAGGACATGCGTATGGAACTCTCCACTCCTTCCATATTCAACCACTCCGCGAGCAATTTTAGCTCATTGATAACATGATCAGCTAGAGGATTTATGCGACGGTCGATCAGAAGGCTGAGGAGATACCCATGAGCAGCATGAAGTTGGATATGACGAAATCCATGTTTGACTGCCATCGCAGCACCTGCACGGAAAGACTCAATAACTTTTTCTATGCCCTGCAGACCCATGCTTGCAGTTAGCTCTCGCCCTTCTGCGATTACTGTGTTGGGCGCTAACGTCACAAACTTCCTAGAGCCGGTGTATCCTGCCCAAGTTGTCGCAAGTTGAATGCCGGGACTTGCTCCGCCGTCACTGATCCCCTTTGCAAGCTCAGCCCAAATAGAATCCCCAGTGATCATAGGCGTCGATGCGTTGCTCCCATGTCCGTTGGGTACAACAACGTTGCCAACTATTGAGCAATATAGCTCAGGAGAACTTCGGCTTTCGTAAAATTCCAAAAATCGGTGATCAGGGCGCCCGTCAGTTACGAAACCAGTATTCACTGCAGCAAAAAAAATAAGCCTACTGTTCAAGGTATTGGTACCGCTCTCGGTTAATCTTCATCTTCCGAACAATCTCGTTCTCTAAATCTCCATTAAGGACTGAGATCAAGCGGAAGACATAGATCGACACGTCCGCAAGCTCAGACCGAAGTTGCGGCGTCGCATCGTCAAGGCTTGGCCCCTTGTAGCCAGGAGTTGAAACTGCAAGGCCCACCTTCTTCAAGCCGTCAGCAAATTCACCGACCTCACTAATTAGACCTACTAGGTCCCGCATGAGCTGATCGTGCCGCTCTATGTCGCCAGCGAATTTGACAGGGAAGCCGCGACGTTCGTCAGCGTCGATCTGGGATTTAATAAGTTCGGAAAGTTGCATCACTTGTTCCTTCTGAAGATACTAATAAAGATCGTTACGAGCCCTATGAGCCCACTCGCCAACAGATTTCCCACGATGCCCCAAAACTGATCAAGGACCTTTCCCTCTACAAGGAAAATGAAAATGGCATTCATTGCTATCGCAAGGAAAACTGCTGCCAAAGTTAAGATTATGGTTAGCTCTAGGCGTTCGATCGCCGTACGTGTTGCTGACGGTAGAAGAGCCAAGGCCTCTTGTTTCTCAGAGTTCACGCGTTTGTCGCCGCTAACGTCAGCGTAATCTTTTTGAAGGTGAGCTTTTATGGGCCAAATGCCAGCTTGAAATCCATGCTGACCCTTATAGGGGCGCTCTGCATCTCCGGAGAGTTGCGTAAAATCTGCCTTTGCTATCGGCTCCCCTTGCGGAAGAAGAATGTATTTGTCGCTGATGTTTTGGGTCACGATTCCTAGGTTGCCGGCAAAGCCGGGGTCTGCGTAGGTGGAAACGGGACTTAGACCAATGCTGAACAACGCACCCTTACTGACAACTCGAACCAGCAGATTTTGAGGAACCGTAAGCTCCTCTGCAGTGATCAGGACCACTCGGTGACCAGGCTTGATTAGCACTTGCTCGCCCTTCGCCAGCTCAAAGCGTTTCCCACCCTCGCTTAGGTCGTAATAGACGCTGCCCATCCGCAATTCGTAGCATGCCCCTGCAATGCCTTTGGCGTCGAAATTGGTGATAAGTCGGCTATTCTTAATTGCATTGAAGATGTCTCGGTCGTTAAGTGTCATTTCCCCAACCTGTAGTTCGGATGTCTATATTCGGTTGCATATTACCGTTTATAACTAGGAAGTAGTGTAGAAAGGAGCTGGAGAAGATCGTATACAATGAAAGTTGCCGCAGCGAATGCACTGACGGGTCGTCGGTTCGCTCCCTTCGACGAGCTTACGTCATTGTAACCGACGATGGCCTGGCTACGGCCGCCTTGCGTCATTAGGGGGCGGACGTTTCGGAGCTGGCCTTCTGCGAAAGAACGGCTGAGATCGGGTCGCGGAGCGGTCCGTTGAGGAGCCATTGCTAGACGGCAACCAACTGATCATCGACGCCAAAAGCGGACTGTCAAGAAGCGGCCCCAAATCGGTCACCGCTCTACGCACAGCGAATGTCTCCTATTGGCGCAAAGCTGCCATGAGTGCTTCACGGCTGGTAGCGTTTGTTCTCGACGTGCTTCTATCGAAGCCAGCACCGTCCTTCCGGCATCCCCGCAAACAAAAACCCCCTCCCTTGCGGGAGGAGGTCCATATCCTGCCGATGCCGCCTAAAGGGCAGCCTCTCTAGTCCTCAGATCAGCTTCGCGAATGCCACCGCCGTGTCCGACATGCGGTTCGAGAAGCCCCATTCGTTGTCGTACCAGGAGAGGATGCGGACGAAGTTGCCTTCGAGCACCTTGGTCTGGTCGATCGCGAAGATCGAGGAATGGCTGTCGTGGTTGAAGTCGCGCGAAACGAGCGGTTCTTCGGTATAGCCGAGAATGCCCTTCAGGGCGCCGTTGGAGGCGGCCTTGATCGCCTCGTTGATTTCGGCGACCGAGGTTGCCTTCTTGGCGACGAACTTGAAGTCGACGACCGAGACGTTCGGGGTCGGAACGCGGATCGAGGTGCCGTCGAGCTTGCCCTTGAGGTGCGGCAGGACGAGGCCGACGGCCTTGGCGGCGCCCGTCGAGGTCGGGATCATCGACAGTGCGGCGGCACGGGCGCGGTAAAGATCCTTGTGCATCGTGTCGAGCGTCGGCTGGTCGCCGGTATAGGAGTGG
Source organism: Neorhizobium alkalisoli (assembly GCF_002968635.1). Taxonomy (GTDB): domain Bacteria; phylum Pseudomonadota; class Alphaproteobacteria; order Rhizobiales; family Rhizobiaceae; genus Neorhizobium; species Neorhizobium alkalisoli. The sequence continues at coordinate 144,093 of NZ_PVBN01000004.1, forward strand.
ATCGTGGTCATGAAGCCATGATCGATGCCGACCACGTCGTCGAGGACCTTGACCACCGGAACCAGGCAGTTCGTGGTGCAGGACGCATTGGAGATGACCAGGTGTTCCCGGGTCAGCTGGTCATGGTTGACGCCGAAGACGACCGTCAGGTCGGAGTTTTCGCCCGGAGCCGAGATGATGACGCGCTTGGCGCCGGCAGTCAGGTGCAGGGCGGCCTTGTCGCGGGCGGTGAAGATGCCCGTGCATTCGAGCGCGATATCGACGCCGAGTTCCTTGTGCGGCAGGGTTGCCGGATCCTTGACGGCGGTGACCTTGATCGGCTTGCCGCCGCCGACCGTGATCGTGTCACCCTCAACCTTCACGTCGGCGGGAAACTTGCCGTGGATCGAATCGTAACGCAGCAGGTGGGCGTTGGTCTCAACCGGGCCGAGATCGTTGATGGCCACGACTTCGATGTCGGTACGGCCCGATTCCACGATGGCGCGCAGAACGTTGCGGCCGATGCGGCCGAACCCGTTGATGGCAACCTTGACAGTCATTTTACATACTCCCGCTTTTGGCTTGTCTTCGCTTTTGGCTTGTCTTCGAATGAATGGTTTGGCTCAGGCGAGCTCTTTCTCGGCCGCAACGACAACCGCTTCCGCGGTGATGCCGAAGTGCTTGTAGAGATCCTTGGCCGGGCCGGAAGCACCGAACGACTTCATGCCGATAAAGGTACCCTTCGGACCGATGAAATGGTCCCAACCTTCGCGCACCGCCGCCTCGACGGCGATCTTGACCGGCGAATTGCCGATGATCGCCCGCTGATAGTCTTCCGACTGGTCGAGGAAGAGTTCGACGCAGGGCACGGAAACGACACGGGTGGAGATGCCCCTGCCGTCCAGGAGAGCCTGTGCCTTGAGGGCGATTTCCACTTCCGAACCGGACGCGAAGATCGTCACCTTGGCATCGGCAGACGAGACGAGTTCGTAAGCGCCCTGGGCGCAGAGGTTCTTCTCTTCGTAGACCTTGCGGGCCGGGGCGAGGTTCTGGCGGGTGAGCGCGAGGCCCGACGGGCGGTGCTTTTCCTTGAGCGCCAGCTGCCAGCACTCGGCCGTCTCGGTTTCGTCGGCCGGGCGGAAGAGGAGGAGGTTCGGAATGGCGCGCAGGGCGGCCAGATGTTCGACCGGCTGGTGGGTCGGTCCGTCTTCGCCGACGCCGATCGAGTCATGCGTCCAGACATGCACGACGCGGATGCCCATCAGTGCCGCGAGGCGGACGGAGGGGCGGCAATAATCGGAAAAGATCAGGAAGCCGCCCGAATAGGGGATCAGGCCGCCGTGCAGGGCAATGCCGTTCATTGCTGCGGCGGTCGCATGTTCGCGGATACCCCAGTGCATGTAGCGGCCGGAGAAGTCGGCGGGCGTGATCGCCTTCATCTGGCTCGTCTTGGTGTTGTTCGACGGCGTCAGGTCGGCAGAGCCGCCGAGCGTTTCCGGAACCAGACCGTTGATGATTTCGAGCGCATCCTCGGAGGCCTTGCGGGTCGCGACCGTCGGGTTGTTTTCGGCGATCTTCTTCTTGAAGGCGTCGATGGCGCTGTCGAAATTGCCAGGCAGGTCACCGGCGAAACGGCGGACGAACTCAGCCTTCTTTTCAGACTGGGTCTGGGCAAGGCGGTCTTCCCATTCCTTGCGCGTCTTGGTGGAGCGGAGGCCCGCAAGCCGCCATGCATCGAGCACGTCGGCGGGTACGACAAAGGCTTCGGCTTCCCAATCCAGCGCCTTGCGGGTGGCGGCGATTTCTTCGGCGCCGAGCGGGGAGCCGTGAACCTTGTGGGTGCCGGCCTTGTTCGGCGCGCCGAAGCCGATGATGGTCTTGGCGGCGATGAAGGTCGGGCGGTCGGACTTCTGTGCGGCTTCGATCGCGGATGCGATCTGGTCGGTGTCGTGGCCGTCGATTTCGATCGTGTTCCAGTGAGCCGCCTTGAAGCGCATGACCTGGTCGGTGGAATCCGACAGGCTGACCGGTCCGTCGATCGTGATGTTGTTGTTGTCCCAGAAGAGAACGAGCTTGTTGAGCTTCAGGTGGCCGGCCAGCGCGATCGCTTCCTGGCTGATGCCTTCCATCAGGCAGCCGTCGCCGCAGAGCGCATAGGTGAAGTGGCTCTGCAGGTCGGAGCCGAATTCCAGCTCGAGCTTCTTTTCGGCGATTGCCATGCCGACGGCATTGCCGATGCCCTGGCCGAGCGGGCCGGTGGTCGTTTCGATGCCTGAGGCATGGCCGTATTCCGGATGGCCGGCGGTCTTCGAGCCGAGCTGGCGGAACTGCTTGATGTCCTCGATCGTCATGTCCTCGTAACCCGTCAGGTAGAGGAGCGCGTAGAGAAGCATCGAGCCATGGCCGGCGGACAGCACGAAACGGTCGCGATCCGGCCACAACGGGTTCTTCGGATCAAATTTGAGATAGCGGGTAAAGAGCACGGTCGCGATGTCGGCAGCGCCCATCGGCAGGCCGGGATGGCCGGAATTGGCCTTCTCCACAGCATCCATGGCAAGGAATCGGATCGCATTCGCCATCCGGTTATGTTTGTCGCGAGAAATCATGGCTTATCCGCTTTTTACGGGTGTCGATCACGGCCCCGGTATGGACCGTCTGAGAGCGGGTGATCCTTAGCAGGTGCAACGCGCAAGTCAACAAAAGCGGGGCCTGAACTGAGGCGGAATGGGCAAGTTTCCCCGATGCGGCCTCTGCATCGCACTGTCGCAACTTTGACCAAGGGCTCCATCGGCGATCCACAGTTAGGACATGTTCGGCGCGCTTGGATTGATTGACCGGCTCGCGGACGGTGAATAGTCTGCTGAGCTTGTTGGAGAGGTGAACTGTTTCGATTCGGTCCACCTTGCGTATCGACGGAAGGCGTTTCATGCCGGGGGAAAAAACGATCGAAACGGTGATTTCGGAGCTCAAGGCTGCCATCGGCGGCCTGGAGAGCGCCGTCGATGCCCGCATCGAGCGCCAGCGGGAGGCCCAGGACGTCGAAGGCGAAGTTCGCCGCGTCCATGCGGATCGCGCGCGTCTGGCCCAGGAGCTCGACCAGTCGCAATTTCGAGCCAACCGCCTTGAAGAGGTCAATCGCGAAGTCTCCCGGCGTCTGGTGACGGCGATGGAAACCATCCGCGCCGTTCTGGATCGCTGACGCCAGAGAACAGAGGGAAGCCCATGGCCCAGGTAACGGTAACGATCGACGGCAAGGCCTATCGGATGGCCTGCGAAGAGGGGCAGGAAGACCACCTGACCGATCTCGCCGAGCGCTTCGACCGCTATGTCGGGCATCTCAAGAGCCAGTTCGGCGAAATCGGCGATCTCAGGATCACCGTCATGGCCGGAATCATGATCATGGACGAATTGTCCGAGACCTCCCGCCGTATCGCCGCCCTCGAAACGGAGGTCGCGTCGCTCAAGACGAACAGTGACGGCGTTCTGGAAAACCAGCGGCAAAACGAACAGGTCGTCGTCTCGGCGCTCGGCGAGCTCGCCATGCGGCTCGAAGGTCTTACCGCCAAGCTGAACGGGCGAGCACCGGCCGCAGTCAATTGAGATTCGGCAAAAAGCGCTACGACGCCACTGGCGCGGAATGAAGTCAGCCCTTATATTGCGGCTGCGATCTGCGCCTCTCGACAGGAACCACAATCCCTGGGGCCATACTCGATCCAAAGGGAGCTGTCCCTGACCAGGCCCGTGGGCTTGGACACACGGCGCCCACCTACGTTTGTAGGCGCCCAGGATCGTAAATCTCCATCGGCTGCCGCGGATCGCACTCTCTCCGCCTCAAGGCTCTCTCCTCGGTTTTTCGGGCTCCTGCCGAGCTGATTTCGGCTTGGGCCGGAGCGGTAAGCCGGCGCCGATCCTGCTGATTTTGTTCCAGCCATTGCAAAGGGCCGAACCGGACCCTATGATTTCCCGGTGCAAGCGAAGGTGCATAGCTCCGAGAACCGGGCTCCGGTTTTCCGATCTGTGCGCGAAACTTTGCCAATGCGGCGCTCCGGCGCCATCATTCTGGTGAGGCCGTTTTTCGAAGCGGCTTTTTTGTTTCGCGTACAGGAATAGTGTCCTAGCTGAAGAGCCCCGTTTGTTAACCGAAATCCTCATCGTCATTGCACTCACCGTTCTCAACGGTGTTCTGGCAATGTCGGAACTTGCCGTCGTTTCCTCCCGCCCGGTGCGCCTCAGGGTCATGGCCGAAGCGGGTAACCGGGGAGCGGCGAAGGCGATCGAGCTTGCCGAAGATCCGGGCCGTTTTCTTTCCACCGTCCAGATCGGCATCACCCTGGTCGGCGTCCTTTCCGGCGCCTTTTCCGGCGCCACGCTCGGCGCACGCTTCACCGTGTGGCTGCAAACCCAGGGACTGTCAGCAAATCTGGCCGGCTGGCTGGGCGTGGGTACCGTAGTCGTCGCCATCACCTATCTCTCGCTGATCGTCGGTGAGCTGGTGCCGAAGCAGATCGCGTTGCGTTCCCCGGAAACCGTTGCCGCACGCGCCGCGCCGGCCATGATGCTGCTTTCGAAGATCGGCGCGCCGCTCGTCTGGTTTCTCGACGTATCCGGCCGCCTGTTGCTGAGCCTGCTCGGCCAGAGGGGTGAATCCAGCGACCGCGTGACCGACGAGGAAATCCGCACCGTGCTCGCGGAAGCCCAGAGCGCCGGCGTGATCGAGACGGAGGAATCCGCCATGATCTCCGGCGTCATGCGGCTTGCGGACCGCACCGCCCGCGGTCTCATGACCCCGCGCCGCGAGGTCGAAGTGATCGATATCGAGGATGACCTCAACGAGATCCGCGCCCAGCTCCGTGCCACCCCCCGCTCACGTCTGCCGGTGCGCAACGGCAGTTCCGACGAAATTCTCGGCGTCCTCTTCGTCAAGGATCTCTACGCGTTCATGGCCGGAGACAAACAGTTCGACGTGAACGCGATCATGCGCGACGCCCCGGTCGTCTCCGACCTCACGGGAGCGCTCGACGTCATCCAGGCGTTGAGGCGGGCGCCCGCGCATATGGCGCTCGTCTATGACGAGTATGGCCATTTCGAAGGCATCATCACCTCCGGCGACATTCTTGAAGCGATCACCGGCGTCTTCCAGGAGGACGAGAAGGAGGAACCACCGATCGTGGTGCGCGACGACGGCTCGTTCCTGATTGCCGGCTGGATGCCGGTCGACGAATTCGCCGATCAGATGGGCCTGCCCATCGGCGACGATCCCGGCTACGAGACCGTTGCCGGTTTTGTGCTCGACGAGTTGAAGCATCTGCCGGAACTGGGCGAAAGCTTCACCACGCATGGCTGGATCTTCGAAGTGATAGATCTTGACGGCCGCCGCATCGACAAGCTGCTCGTCCGCCGGGCGCTGGAAAAGGCGTGATGTCGGGCGGCCGAATGAAAGCGCTGCTGCGCGGCGAACGGCTGGCGGCCCGGGATGCCGTGCCGCCGGAGGAACGCATCGAAAAGAGCCTTTCGATTGCCTCCCACGGAGCGGCCGCCATTTTTCCCGAGCCAGGCGCCATGGTATCCGGGTTTCTACCCATCCGGTCAGAGGTCGATCTCCGGCCCCTGATGGCGCTTTTGAGGGATCGCGGCGCCCGGCTGTGCGTGCCGGTCATCCTCGACAAACAGACGATCGTGTTCCGCGAACTCGTCAAGGGCGCCGAGTTGGTCGCCGGAACGTTCGGCACTTTCGGGCCGGGCCCGGAGGCAGAGGTGCTCGATCCCGACATCATGCTGGTGCCGCTCTCCGCGTTCGACGCGGTTGGCCACCGGATCGGCTACGGCGGCGGCTATTACGACCGGGCAATCCACCGGCTGCAGCAAAAAGGTCTGGACCCGAAGCTGATCGGCGTTGCCTTGGACTGCCAGGAAGTGGCATCTGTTCCCGCTGAACCTCACGATATCAGACTTCACGCGATCCTGACGGAAAGCGGCTACCGGCCTTTCGAATAGTCAGGCCAGACAGAGATTGGACAAGAATGCGCCTTTTGTTTCTCGGTGACATGGTGGGCAAGACCGGCCGTACGGCGGTCTGGGAAAAGCTGCCCGGCCTCGTCTCCGACCTGAAGCTCGATTTCGTCATCGTCAACGGCGAAAATGCCGCCGGCGGTTTCGGCATCACCGAAGATATCTTCCTCGAGACGATCAATGCCGGCGCCGACGTGGTGACGACCGGCAACCATGTCTGGGACCAGAAGGACGCGGTCGGTTTCGCGGGCCGGCACGACCAGTTTCTCCGGCCCGCCAACTATCCGGCCGGCACGCCGGGCAGGGGCTCCGGCCTCTATTACGGCCGGAACGGTGCGCGGGTGCTGGTCGCCAACATCATGGGCCGCGTCTTCATGCATCCGGAACTGGACGACCCGTTCAAGAGCGCCGAGGTCATCCTTGCGGCCTGCCCATTGAAGGAACAGGCGGATGCGATCGTCTTCGATTTCCATGCGGAGGCGACCAGCGAAAAACAGTGCTTCGGGCATTTCGTCGATGGCCGCGCCAGCCTCGTGGTCGGCACGCATACGCATGTGCCAACGGCCGACTGCCAGATCCTGAACGGTGGCACGGGCTACATGTCGGATGCCGGCATGTGCGGCGATTACGACTCCTCGCTTGGCATGGACAAGGAGGAACCGCTCAACCGCTTCATCTCGAAGATGCCGAAAGGCCGGTTCGAGGCGGCGACCGGGCCTGCCACCATCTGTGGCCTCGGCATCGAGATTTCCGATTCCACCGGTCTTGCCGAAAAGATCGCGCCGCTCCGGATCGGCCCGAGGCTGGCCGAAACCATTCCGCCGTTCTGGAATTGAGAAATTGGCTGGAAGCACAATGCTTCCAGCCAGACTTCTCTAGCGGGATTTCTGGTAGAGTTTCTGGGCGATCTCGAACATTTCCTCCGGAGCATAGTCGGGAGTGAAGGCCGAAGGCACGCCGACAAGCTGCTGGATCTTTCCTCCTTCAGGCATCCCATCAATCACTTCGAGTTCGCCTGGCGGGTCGGTGGGCAAGGTCACTTCGCCGTTCCCCCATATGCCGGCCATTTCCTTGTAGTCGTTGGGGCTGAAAGTGTAGAGGCGGCGATGCGAGCCCTCGTCGAGATATTTCTGGCTCTCCGGAATTTTGCTCAGCGGAATATTCGGTGTGGGCAGAAATTTTTCGATCTCGACACCCGTGATCTTCTTCAGCGCAAGCGCGTAGGCGTGTGCATGAACAGATCCTCGCACCAGAAGATAACCGCAGACCTCCCGACCGGTCGGATCAGAAAGCGTCTCGTAGACGCGGAGCTTGTGGAGACGCGCGCCGCATTCCAGATGGAAGTTGTGCAGCAGGTCCAAAACGACGTTGCCGGTCGTCGTGATGAAGTCGTTGTTCCAAGAAACGCCGTTGCTGTTGACCGGCATCGCGCCGCCGCCTCCGGAGAGAAAAGCCGCAGCCAGGCGGATATCCTTCATATCCTCAAAGGGGGCTCCGGAGATATCTCCGCCGTCACCGGCATCGCCATCCGGGATGTCGGGGCCGTTGTTCAACATCGCTACGCCGTTGCTTACGAGCTCGACGTGACCGAGTTCCTCGGCCGTTATGGCCGCGACGAGGCTGTAAAAGGGCCGGAGCTTTTCCTTGGAACGGAAATTGAAGCTTTGGAACATATAGTTCCCGAGCGTTGACATCTCGCCGTACTTGCCTCCCAGCAGCTCCTGCAGGGCTGCGGCTGCATTGGGATCGGCGCGCTTGGGTGCCGGGAGTGCGGCTTGCAGTTGGTCTACTCGCATAAACATCGGGACGTTCCTCTGATTGAAGTCCGACCCCAACAATGCTGACAACCTAAAGTTCCGCCTGGAGATCCGGCGGAACTGTGCTTTCGGCAAAACGCGAGATCCTGCCGGCGTCTTTGCGGCCTAAAGTGCTTCTTCAAACAGTGTCAGCAGGCGCTTGAAGTGCCGCTCGGAGCCTGCCTGGTCATAAACGCTGTGATCCGGCACGGTCCAGCCGTGTGCCATGCCGACGTAATTTTCGATCGCATGATCGACACCGCCGATGCGGAGCGCTTCGGCCAGACGAGCCGATTGTTCCGGTGGGAAACTGTTGTCGACACCCGCCACGCCCACATAGACGCGCGCCTTGATCTTGTCGGCGAGCCGATGCGGGCTGTCTTCCGCGTCGCTTGCGAGATTGCCGCCGTGGAAGCTCGCGGCGGCCTTGATGCGGTCGGGATAGCGGGCGGCGGCGGTGAGCGCGCGGGCGCCCCCCATGCAGTAGCCGACCGCGCCGATCGCCCCCGTCGCGCCTTCCCGGGTGAGCGTGTCGATAAAGGTCTCGCTATCCCGGGCGGTCAGTTCCTGGGGGATAGCCTGCATCATCGACCGGATCTTCGTCTTGGACTCCTCCTCGCTGAAGGCGGTCTTCGGGTTGAACGGACCATAGGAGCCCGACCGATAATAGAGATCGGGCACGAGCACCGCGTAGCCCGCATCGGCAATCCGCTGCCCCATATCGTAGAGGGCCTCGCGCGGCCCGAAGGCATCCATATAGAGGATGACGCCCTTGTCGGTCCGGGTGCCGCTGTCGGCCCTGATGACGGTGGCCTTGGCGATGCCATCGGCGGTCCTGATCTCAATGCCATGCTTCATGAGAGGCTCCTTTCAACAGGTTGCAGTTCAGCCGCCGGGCGAGCTGCATCGGGGCAGTCCAGCTTGTCATTAATCAATTCCGGGGGCTTCACCAATGACAGAATTGTGAGGGGGTGCGGGACAGTTCGATCTGGACCGGCCTTGAGCATTGCCGCATCTTTCGCGCGGGAATGAGCAGGAACGCAGTTCTTGGGAGTGGCATGATGCTACGGGCTCTCGCATTCGGTCTGGCCGGTTTCTTCCTTTCGGCCCTAGCCGCGCCGGCGCAGGATGGCGGACTACCCGTCAGCCAGTGCCAGGCGATAGCTCAGAAACTCCCTGGCGTCATGTTCGCGAGCTTCAAACCGCCGGGCCCGCAATTCGCCCAGGCGCAGAAGAACCTTGCCCTTGCGGAAAGGGAGGAGGTGAATATCACCTTCGTCGGCCATTCCACCTATTTCATCGAAACTCCTGAAGGCATAGGCATCGCGACGGATTATAGCGGCGTCTATCAGCCGTCGCGGCTACCGGATGTGGTAACGATGAACAAGGCGCATTCCACTCACTACTCGCTCCAGCCGGACCCGAAGATCCCGCATGTCCTGCATGGCTGGAGCGACGTTCCGGGCGAGAAGGCCGAGCATCGGCTGATGGTGGGAGATGCCTATATCCGCAATGTCGTTTCGGACATCCGCTCCTGGGGAGGCGGCGTCGAGGAAAACGCCAATTCGATCTTCATCTTTGAAATCTCCGGCCTCTGCATCGGTCATCTCGGCCATCTGCATTTCGAACTCACCGAGGCGCAATATACCGAGATCGGCAGACTGGATATCCTGATGGTGCCGGTGGACGGCGGTCTGACCATGGGGGCGGACAGCATGAGCCGTGTCGTGCAGCGGCTGCGCTCGTCGCTGATCCTGCCGATGCATCGGTGGGGGCCGCCGCTCGACAATTTCCTCGCCATGTTCGATGGCCGCTTCGACATCGCCTATGCCAAGGAGCAGACCATCAAGGTTTCGATGCGCAGCCTGCCGAAAAAGCCGACCATCCTGGTGCCGCAGGGGCTTTGAGCCCCTGCCTGTGCATCCAGTCTGCTAGTGGAACTGCGGGAAGGCGAGATGCTGCTTGACGCCGACCTCCGGCGTCTTCTCGTCCTGGAGATTGGCCTTGGCGATCTCCCAGCCGAATTTCAGCGAACTGTCGGTGGACGCCCAGATTTCTGCATCCTCGACCCGCAGGGCCAGCATGGTCAGCATCGGATCGTCCTTGCCGTTCTCATACCAGGCCGCAGTCACGGCGCTCCAGTACTCATCGATCTTGGCGGGGTCCTTGCGGATTTCCAGGGGGCCGGTGAGGCAGGCGTGGTAATCGTGATCCTTGCCGACGACGCAGAAATGCGCCTTGGAGCCTGCGCGGATCGCCCGCGCCAGATGCGTGTCGGTCTTGGTGAAGAACCAGATCGTGTTGGTCTTTCGGTCGACATTCGGCGCCATCGGCTGGAAATGCATGTGGGAGCCTTCGATACCGAGCATGCCGGCATGGATATTGCTGATCTCGTCCCAGAGCTGACGTTCCGGCGCTTCGCGGGCTTCAGTAAGGCTAGCCATCGAGTGTCTCCTTGTTGTTTGCCAAGGTGACAAAACGACAAGCTTTTGCCTTTGTTCCGGCATTCCGCTCCTCGAAAAGCCTCCCGATCCACCGCAAAATGCCTTGAACGGCCAAGGCTTCGAAATTATAAGGCGCCATTCCAAACAAGCTAAAAGTGTCAGGGGTGCCATGGCTGGCCATTCACAGTTCAAAAACATCATGCACCGCAAGGGCAAGCAGGACTCGATCCGCTCGAAGATGTTCTCCAAGCTTGCCCGCGAAATCACGGTTGCGGCCAAGGCAGGTCTGCCCGACCCGGCGATGAATGCGGCGTTGCGTCTGGCGATCCAGAACGCCAAGGCGCAATCGATGCCGAAGGACAATATCGACCGCGCCATCAAGAAGGCGTCCGGTGCGGATGCGGAAAACTACGATTCCGTCCGCTACGAGGGTTACGGTCCCGGCGGTACGGCGGTCATAGTCGAGGCGCTGACCGACAACCGCAACCGCACGGCCTCCAACGTCCGCTCGATCTTCACCAAGGCCGGCGGCGCGCTCGGCGAAACCGGCTCGGTTTCCTTCTCCTTCGACCATGTGGGCGAGATCACCTACAAGGCGAGTGTCGGCGACGCTGACAAGGTGATGGAAGCGGCGATCGAAGCCGGCGCCGACGACGTGACCTCCGACGAGGACGGCCACACGATCATCTGCGCCTTCGAAAGCCTCGGCGAAGTGTCGAAGGCGCTGGAAGCCACGCTCGGCGAGGCCGAGACCGTCAAGGCGATCTGGAAGCCGCAGAACACGATCGAAGTCGACCAGGAAAAGGCGGAATCGCTCCTGAAGCTGATCGACAACCTGGACGACGACGACGACGTGCAGAACGTCTATTCGAATTTCGAGGTTTCCGACGAGGTCATGGCCAAGCTCTCGGCTTGAGATTCCTCCTGACGATATTTGGAAGCGGGCCGGCTCGACCGGCCCGTTCTGTTTTTCAGGCTTTCACCTTCTCCATCATCGGCAGGCTCGCGAACAGCTCAACCGAGCGGAGCCGCGCGTCGACGTCGTGGATCGGCATGGAGATGATCAGCTCGTCCGCCTGGGTTTCTTTGAGGAAGTCCTTGAGTTTTGCTTCGATGGTCGGCACCGAACCGACGGCGGCATAGCGCAGTGTGTGCTCGACACTCATCTTCTCCATGGGGGTCCAGAAGCCCTCCATGCTGTCGACCGGCTTTGGAAAGCGGGTGCGGACGTTCTTGCGCAGGTTTACGAACTGCTGCTGCGAGGATGTGAAGAGCCGCTCAGCCTCGTCGTCCGTTTCCGCCGCCACCCCCATGACGCCGACCATCACATAGGGTTTTTCGTGCTCGATCGAGGGCTGGAACCGCTCGCGATAGATGGCAATCGCATCCAGCAGCATGTCCGGCGCGAAATGGGAGGCAAAGGCATAGGGCAGGCCGAGGGCGGCGGCGAGATGGGCGCTGTAGAGGCTTGAACCCAGCAGCCAGATCGGGACATGCGCATCCATGCCGGGGACGGCCAGCAATGCCTGGTCCTTCTCGGGCGCGCCAAACAGCCGCTGCAGTTCGAGGATGTCGTGCGGAAAGTTCTCGGCGCCGGCGTCGAGATTGCGGCGAAGGGCGCTTGCAGTGCGCATGTCGGTACCCGGCGCCCGGCCGAGGCCGAGATCGACGCGACCGGGGAGCAGGGCCTCCAGCGTTCCGAACTGTTCGGCGATGACGAGCGGCGAGTGGTTGGGCAGCATGATGCCCCCCGAGCCGACACGGATCGTTTTGGTTGCCGCGCCGACATGCGAAATCACCAGAGAGGTGGCGGCGCTTGCAATGCCCGGCATGCCGTGATGCTCGGCAAGCCAGACCCGCTTGTAGCCTTGCTCCTCCGCTTTGATCGCCAGGCGGCGAGACTGATCGAGCGCGTCGCGCACGGAATAACCGTCACCAATCGGTGAAAGATCGAGAATGGAAAAGGGAATCATCTGCACGTCCTGGGAGGCGGGATAAGCGACAAGATATTCGACTTATCTAGGCAGCCCGGTGCAGGAATACGACCCCCGGCAATCGAAAACGAAAGCAAGAAAAAGGGCCGCGTCGGCGGCCCCCGGGAATCACGACTTGACGAGCCTCAGATGAAGGCCTCGCGGACCAGGGCCGTGCGGGCCTGAACCATGCGGATCGGGATCGTGCGGCGGCTCGACGATGACCGTGACCCGGGCAAAGCGGCTCGCCTTCTGATCGATCTCGGCAATCTGCCGGTCGACGCGGTCAAGCGTCAGGGTTGTCATGTCCGCCTTCAGGCTCACGCTGCGCCGAGACTTTGCGATCTCGTTCAGGTCGTCGTAGATCGAGGATCCGGTTTCAACCTGCCCTTGCGCCGTCTCCGACAGCGTGCCGAGATGGTCGGTCAGGGCGTCCAGATAAAGACAAAGAGCGTCCAGTTCCCGGCCGACCTGCTGCGTCGCCGAAGACAGCGCTTCATGGCGCTCGGTGGCTATCTGGCCGGCTTGGTCTTCGCCCATTTCAGCGATGAGCTTCAGTGCGGTTTCGACTGCTTCCCTGGGTCTGCCAATGTCGAGCTGGGCATTCTGGGCGATTGCCGCTGCGTGTTGGGCGCGAGTCTTCTGTTCACGAAGACGCTGGGTCAGGGTGCCGACGGCTGCGACCGTCTTGGACAGCTGGTGGGCGTGTTCCGTATCGGTTTCGGCGGCCTGCTTGGCCGCCCTTCGCAGCGTATCGGACTCCTCACGCAGAAGGCGGGCATTGCCGACGACCGAATCCATGGTGCCGTTGAGGGCATTCAGGCCGCGATTGAAATCCCGGCGCATTCCTTCCCATTGAGCGGGGAAAAGGGTGTCCAGCGTTGTGCTCAGGTCCCCGGCGGCAAACCGTCTCAGGCCGCTGTCCAACGCGTTGACGACGACGCGCATCTGCTGCAATTCCAATTCATTCCGATCTCGATCCCGTATCATTCGGGCGGCTCCTTATGCTTCGGCCCCCCTTTCTGACTAAGCAACGCGGTGAAAGAAAGTCGGTTGCCCAATTTGGGGCGGTTCTGCCCAAAAGCTTTTCGATATGGTTAACGACGATGGGGGTATCGAGCGCGAGCACCGTCGGACCCGTTGGCCCACATGGCGCCTTCTGCGGCAAGGCGGTAGTGTGGTTGAATGACACAAGCGATTCGCATCATCGGCATCGATCCGGGCCTTCGCCGCACCGGCTGGGGCATTATCGAGACTCTGGGAAACAGCCTGCGTTTCGTCGCTTCCGGCACCGTCACTTCGGACGGGGATATGGACCTTGCCTCCCGCCTCTGCCAACTCCATGATGGTCTGGCTGAAGTGGTGCATGCCTACAAGCCGGATGAGGCCGCCGTCGAGCAGACCTTCGTCAACAAGGATGCGGTGGCGACGCTGAAACTCGGGCAGGCGAGGGGTGTCGTCATGCTGGTGCCGGCACGGGCCGGTTTGCCGGTCGCCGAATATGCGCCGAACGCGGTCAAGAAATCCGTCATCGGTGTTGGACATGGCGAAAAGCAGCAGATCCACATGATGCTGAAGATCCTGATGCCCAAGGCCGAATTCAAGGGCAACGACGCCGCCGACGCGCTGGCGATCGCCATCTGCCATGCCCATAACCGCGGCGGTCACCGCATGCGCGCCGCTCTTGCCGGTTAAGTTTGTTCTTGACTTGTTCCCGTCTGCCCCATAAGTAATACCTGAGAGGTATTACCATGCGCGTTACCGAAAAAGGCCAGGTCACAATCCCCAAGAATGTCCGAGACCGGCTGAATATCGGCCCGGGTTCGGAGGTGGATTTCGTCATGTCCGACGAGGGTGTGATGTTGGTGAAGACGGGGGCCGGCCGCGACGAGTTCGAAAGCTTTGAGGAATGGGCAAAAAGCGTCGAAGGCAAGCTTGATACCGGCGGAATGACCACCGACGAATATATGGAATGGCTTCGGGGACCGCGTGATGACCTCGACCGTCGTTGACACGAACATACTGATCGACGTGCTCGGCCCGGCTACACCTTTAAGGATATGGTCGCTCTCCGCCCTTAAGCGCTGCCTTGATGAAGGGGATCTCATCCTCTGCCCGATCATATGGTCCGAGCTTTCAGCCTCGCCGCTGACCGAGCTGGAAATCAATCTGGCCTTCGGCTGGCTCGATCTGAAGCGGGAGCCGCTTTCCTATGAAGCCGCCTATCAGGCGGGGAAGGCTCATTTCGCCTATCGCAAGGCGGGTGGGCTGCGGGAGCGTACGCTTCCCGACTTTCTGATCGGCGCCCATGCGGCCGTTCGATCGCACCGCTTGCTGACACGCGACCCCGCCCGCTACCGCGCCTATTTCCCCGGGCTCGACATCATCTCTCCCGAAACCCATCCCTGACGGACTTCTTTCATGATCGGCAAGCTCAAAGGCACCATCGACGAAATCGGCGACGACTACGTGCTCGTCGATGTGCATGGTGTCTGTTATGAAGTCTTCTGTTCCTCGCGCGTGTTGTCGAAGATGGGATCGGTGGGCGAGGCAATCGTGCTGTTCATAGAGACCTATGTTCGCGAGGACCAGTTCAAGCTGTTCGGCTTTCTGACGGCGCTGGAGCGGGAGTGGTTCAACCTCCTGCAGAGCGTGCAGGGTGTCGGCGCCAAGGTGGCGCTTGCCGTTCTGTCGGTCTTGACGCCTTCCGAGCTCGCCAACGCGATCGCGCTGCAGGACAAGACCTCCGTTTCGCGCGCGCCGGGTGTAGGCCCCAAGGTGGCGATGCGCATCGTTACGGAGTTGAAGAACAAGGCTCCCGCCTTTGCCGGGGAGGCTTCCGCCACTATCGGGCTCAAGCAGGAGATCGGCGAGGGCGTGGCTTCCGCCCCGGTTGCCGACGCGGTTTCGGCGCTCACCAATCTCGGTTATTCGCGGGATCAGGCCGCGAATGCGGTCGCCGCGGCTCTCAAGAACGGCGGCGAAGGGGCCGACAGCGCCAAGCTCATCCGGCTGGGACTGAAGGAACTGGCGCGATGATCGGCGGTTTGTGGAGATTTCGGAAATCTGCTATATTTTCTGCCAAATCTAATTTTGTTGGAGAATTTCAGAAATGCGGTGGGAAGTGACGCTTTCGCCAAAAGGGCAGGTGACGATCCCGAAAGAGATGCGCGAGGCTTTGAACCTTCAACCCGGCGATCAGCTGATCTACTCGGTGGTGGACGGCGACGTGGTGTTGACGCCCAAAAACGTCAACTTCAATGATCTCGCCGGTTTGTTGGGCAAGCCTCCCAAAGGAAGCGCCACGTTGGACGAAATCGATGAGACGGTTTTGAGGGCCGGTGGCGCAAATGCGGTCGATACCGAAGATGACGGCAAAGAGGAAGCCGCAGAATGACGGTTTTCGGACTTGATACCAACGTCGTCCTTCGGCTTTTCGTGGATGACGATCCGAGGCAGCGAGCGGCAGCTCTCAAGTTCGGGGAAGGGCTTGGGCGCGATTATTTCGCCTTCATCACTCTCTTCGGATTACTGGAGCTTGATTGGGCGCTTCGCTCGCAATACGGGTTCAACAGGAAACACGTCGCGCTTGCCATAGACAGGCTGCTTCATACGCGGGGCCTGGTCGTCGAGAACCATACGCTTGTCGTGAAGGCACTGAGGCTTGTCGAAAAGAGCAATGCGGACCTTGCGGATGCCATGATTGCCAGTCGTTCTCTGGAAGAGGGCTGCCAGTCCACAAAGACTTTTGACGTGAAAGCAACCCGTAAGATCCCCGGAATGGAACTTCTCGCATGAGTGAACCTGCCCGCCTGATAACGCCGGAGAAGCGGGGCGAAGACCTGGATACGACGCTGCGTCCGCAGTCGCTGGACGAGTTCACCGGCCAGGCGGAGGCGCGCGCCAACCTGAAGGTGTTCATCGAGGCGGCCAAGAACCGCGGTGAGGCGCTCGATCACGTTCTCTTTGTCGGACCTCCCGGTCTCGGCAAGACGACGCTCGCCCAGATCATGGCGAAAGAGCTCGGTGTGAACTTCCGCTCCACATCGGGACCGGTCATCGCCAAGGCAGGTGACCTTGCGGCTCTGCTGACCAATCTCGAAGACCGCGACGTGCTCTTCATCGACGAAATCCATCGACTGAACCCGGCGGTCGAGGAAATCCTCTATCCGGCCATGGAAGACTTCCAGCTCGACCTGATCATCGGCGAAGGACCGGCCGCACGCTCGGTAAAGATCGACCTGTCGAAATTCACGCTGGTTGCCGCCACCACCCGTCTCGGCCTCCTGACGACGCCGCTCCGCGACCGCTTCGGCATTCCGGTGCGGCTCGCCTTCTATACGGTCGAGGAACTGGAACTGATCGTCAGGCGCGGCGCCCGGCTGATGAGCCTGCCGATGACCGATGACGGCGCCCGGGAGATCGCCCGACGTGCCCGCGGTACGCCACGCATCGCCGGCCGGCTGCTTCGCCGCGTGCGCGATTTCGCGGAAGTGGCGAAGGCCGAGGCCGTGACCAGGGAGATCGCCGACGAGGCGCTGACGCGTCTTCTGGTCGACAATATGGGGCTGGACCAGCTCGACAAGCGCTACCTGAACATGATCGCGGTGAATTTCGGCGGCGGCCCGGTCGGCATCGAGACGATCGCTGCGGGACTTTTCGAGCCCCGCGACGCGATCGAGGACATCATCGAGCCCTATATGATCCAGCAGGGTTTTATCCAGCGCACGCCCCGCGGCCGCGTTTTGACCGCAACCGCGTGGAAACATCTGGGGCTCCAGCCGCCGAAGGATCTCGAAGCGGCGCAGTTCAGGATGAATCTCGAGGATGATTGAGTGATCACCCGCCGCGGGCTCTTCAAGACGCTTGGCACCAGCCTCGCAGCTACGGTGGCGCTTGCCGGCTATGCGGTGGCGGAACCGTTGTTCCGCCTGAGGATTGCCCGCTATGCGCTCACGCCGCCCGGATGGACGCCCGGCCTGAAACTGCGGGTCGTTGCCCTGGCGGATTTCCACGCGTGCCAGCCGTGGATGACTGCCGACCGGATCGCCTCGATCTGCCGGCAGGCGAATGCGCTTCAGCCGGACGTGATCCTGTTGCTTGGTGATTATGTCTCTGGCATGCGCCTCGTGCTGGATCAGGTGAAACCCGAGCTGTGGGCCAAGGCGCTATCGACCTTGCAGGCGCCGCTCGGGGTCCATGCCGTGCTTGGCAACCACGACTGGTGGGAGGATCCGGAAGTCCAGGCGAATGGCGACGGCATTCCCTTCGCTCGGCGGGCGTTGGAAGAAGCAGGTATTCCCGTCTACAGCAATCGCTCGGTGCGGCTCGAAAAAGACGGCAAAGCTTTCTGGCTGGCGGGCCTCGAGGATCAGATCGGCATTCTGCCGAACCGGAAGATCGGCCGCTGGGGACATGGCAAGCATGATCTTGCCGCCACGCTCGCGCAGGTGAGCGACGATGCGCCGGTCATCCTCATGGCGCACGAGCCGGATATTTTCCCGAAAGTGCCCGATCGCGTTACGCTCACCCTTTGCGGTCACACCCATGGGGGTCAGGTGCGGTTGTTCGGCTACGCGCCGGTCGTGCCGTCGCGGTTTGGCGATCGTTATGTTTACGGCCATGTGCAGGAAGGCCGCCGCAACATCATTATCTCCGGCGGGCTTGGCTGTTCCGGACTGCCGATCCGTTTCGGCGCCCCGCCGGAAATCGTCGCCATCGAGCTGGGGTAACCCGCATGGCGGAGCGAACCCTCATCCGCATCAAGACCGATGCCAGCCAGGCTTTCCAGATGCGCATCGCCGGGCTCGGCTTTCGCGACGGGCATGTGCTGGTGCATCGGGCGGTGCACGAAGCCTTCTGGACATTTCCCGGCGGCCGGGCGGAGATCGGCGAGACCTCGCAGGAGACCCTGAAGCGCGAGATGATCGAGGAACTCGGCGTCGAGGTGAGGGTCGGCCGCCTGCTCTGGTCGGTCGAGAACTTCTTCCACTACGAAGATCGCGACTGGCATGAATTCGGGCTCTATTACCTGATGGATCTGCCGGCGCAGTTTCCGTTCCACCCGACCGACATCGTTCATCGGGTCGCTGACGGACATGAGCTGGAATTCAAATGGGTGCCGGCGACCACGGCAGCACTCAGGGCGCTCGACATACCGCCCTATTTCATTGCCGAAGAGATCGAGACACTGCCGGAAAGCCCGCGCCATCTTGTCTGGCGCGACGGCGATCTCGACAATATCCGGTCCTGACCCTTGGAACATCTTTGCACGACACTCCGTTCTCCTGCGCAAGAAGGGAGAACGCCATGGAGAACATCCGGACCGGAAACGGACTCGAATGGAATGACGGCCGCGCCAGGGTCGATAAGAGAGAACCTGTCTTCTTCATTGAGGGGGAGGCCGGCGGTCACTTTGTGAGAAACCAGCCGGAGCTAAAGAAGAGCCATGGCTGAGCAGCATATCGACCATACGCCGCCTGCCGAAGTGGCTGCGGCCGCACAAAAGGGGCTGGAGTTGCGGGCAAAGTTCCGCCGCGGCGGAACGACAGTCGGCATCGCCCGAGCCCGGGACCTGAAGAACCGCAGAGCGCTTTCCGACAAGACGGTGAAAAAGATGGTGAGCTATTTCCATCGTCACAAGGTGGACAAGCGGGCGGAGAATTTCGGAAACGACGAGAGCCCGTCGACCGGTTATATCGCCTGGTTGCTCTGGGGCGGCGATGCGGGCCAGAGATGGGCCGAAGAGCACAAGAAGGCGATCGAAAACGCCAAGGAGAACGCAAAGATGCGGCGTTTCACCCGATCGCACCAGGAGAATGTGCAAAATCCCTGACGGTTTGCCGCAGGAGCTCGATGCCGCCCGGCTTCCAGCCCAGTGCCTGTATCTTCGTGGTCGACATGGCGTTCACCGCGCTACGGTCGGCCGGCGCTGGTAGCGGATGCGGACAGTGGGACAGGCAGCCGAGGATTTCGCGCGTATCGGTCAGCACGTCGGAAACGTTGAAGACCTGGCCGTCGATGATGCCTGCCTCGGTTTCCAGCATCAGGCGAACCGCGGTGGCCACATCGCCGCCGTGAACCTCCGTCCCAGCACGAGCCGCGACGGGGCGGCCGGCGAGATAATCCGCCATCAGCGCGTCCCATTTGTTCGGCTGCAGATTGCCGTATACGCCCGTCAGCCGGAGGCTGGCGGTGGTCAAGCCCGGTTGCGATAACGCTGCGAGCGCCCGTTCGCCGTCGAGCTTCATTTCACCATAGAGACTGTCGGGCCGCAGCACGAGGCTTTCAGTGATCTCCGTGCCGGATGGCAGGCCGTCATAAACGGCACGGCTGGAGAGAAAGACCGCCCGCCGCGTTCCGGCTCGCCGCGCCGTTTCGAAAAGCTTGACGCTGCCGTCGAGGTTCAGCCGGCGGAAGCGGGCGGGGTCGTCACCTTCTCCGCCGCGATACTTCCCCGGAATATGATCAAACGCCGCGTGGACGAAGAAATAGGCGTCATCGAAGGCTTCGATCTGGTCGGCGTCAGGCTCCAAAGAAAGCGGCACGAAGCCGACCGGCCTTGAGAAAACGCCCGGCGCGGGTGGCATACGGCCGCCGACAATCACCTTGTATCCGGCGCAAAGCAGTCCCTCGACGATATAGCGGCCTACCAGGCCCGTCCCACCCGAGACCAGGACTTTCATGCCCGTTCTCCGGGCTTCGGCCACAAGCCGAGATCCGGCAGGTCGCGGTCTTCATAAAAGGCGTGCCAGAGGTCGATCAGTGGTCGCAACCGGTCGGCTTTCGGGTGATCCTTCTCCCAAGGCTTTTCATATTGATAGTGGAGCACGGCGATACTCTCCCAATCCCACAGCGCCGGCATGTTGAACCACACATATTGCAGCGTGTTCATGAAGACCGGCAGGCCGTGCCAGTCGGGGAAAAATGCCTCCAAGAACGTCTGGTCGGTGCGGCGCCAGAAGGCGTCCGGCTGGTCGAGCGCGGCCAGCATTTTGACAAATGTCTCCGTCGAAGGCTTTGCGACGAAGACGCCGGAGTTCAGTCGGTGGAAGTCGGCGAGGCTCTCGTAGACATTCGGAGCAGCGGAAAATTCCGGATAGGCGAACAGTTTGTCGATGGGTTTCAGCACCAATGCGTCCGCATCGATGAAGACCACCTTGTCATATTCGACGAGCTGCCAGAGCCGGAGCTTGCAGAAATTGTCGAGCGGCGTGTGGAAGTCCGGCTTGCGGCCCTTGGTGAAAGGGGCTGTTCCGTGCAGCCTGTTTCTGCCGTGCTGCTCGTTAAAGGCGTCCGAGAGCGGCAGGTGATCGGTTTGGATAAGACGGCAGCCGAGAGTTTCGAGCGGCGCAAGCGCGTCCTGCGAAACACCGTCGGTGTGCAGCACGGCGATGTCCGCCACCGTGCCCGTCCGCCGGATCGAGCGGGCGAGCGCCACGGCGCCCATGGCGTAATCGGCATTGGTTACAAGCGTGACGAAAGCGTTATTCATAGGTTTCGCGCTCTTCACACCCTCGGCATTTTCAACATCACGAGACCGATTTCAGCCGCTTGCCTTCCGGGTCGTGCTCGACCTTGATCGCGATATCCTTGGTCCAGGCGGAAACGGCCGGAACGCGAGTCCTGTCAACACGATAGGCGTATTTCTTCGCAACATCGACGATCTCGCCCAACAGCCCTTCGCCGAGCGTCGTCGGCTCGAGCCCGAGGCCCAGGAATTTCTCGTTCTTGACGATCAGGTCGTTTTCCGGCGCTTCCTTGCGCGGGTTCGGCAGCCAGGCGATCTTCGAACCGGTCATTTTCGCGATCATTTCCGCCAGATCACGGACCCTATGGGTCTCCGTCATCTGGTTGAATATCTCGACGCGGCTACCGCGGACAGGCGGGTTCTTCAGTGCAATTTCGATGCAGCGGACCGAATCCTGAATGTGGATGAAGGCGCGCGTCTGGCCGCCGGTACCGTGGACGGTGAGGGGATAACCGATCGCCGCCTGGATGAGAAAACGATTCAAGACAGTCCCGTAATCCCCGTCATAATCGAATCTATTGATCAATTGGGTGTGGCGGCGGGTCTGCTCGGTATGGGTGCCCCAGACGATACCCTGATGCAGGTCGGTGATCCTGAGGCCGTCGTTCTTCGCGTAGAACTGGAAGAGGAGTTGATCCAGGCACTTGGTCATGTGGTAGATCGAGCCGGGATTGGCGGGGTAGAGGATTTCCTGTGAGACCGCCCGCCCGTCCGCCGTCTCGATGCCGACCGGGAGATATCCTTCCGGGATCGCGGCGCCGACCGTCGAATAGCCGTAGACGCCCATGGTGCCGAGATGCACCAGATGCGCATCGAGGTCGAGTTCGACCAGCGCATTCAGAAGATTATGGGTGGCGTTGACGTTGTTGTTGACGGTGTAGTTCTTGTGGCGGTCGCTCTTCATCGAATAGGGCGCGGCGCGCTGCTCGGCGAAATGGACGATGGCGTCCGGCCGATGTTTTCCCAGCCATCCCTTCAGAAGTTCGTAGTCCCTGGCGAGATCGATCAGATGGAAGTGGATGCGCCGGCCGGTTTCGGCATGCCAGATGCGGGTGCGCTCCTGGATGGAATCCATCGGGGTCAGCGACTGGACGCCGAGTTCGGTATCGATCCAGCGGCGGGAGAGGTTGTCGAGGATATGGATCTCGTGACCGGCATCGGACAGGTGGAGCGATGTCGGCCAGCCGACGAAACCGTCGCCGCCCAGGACTGCTATCTTCATGATGGAGTCTCCGCTGGTTTTTGGAACATTTCCTGATAGGGAGGAAGTGTGACAGGACTTAGTTCGGTCCCTAGAAACTGGAACGGTGTCCCACGCTCATCCAGTGGTGGAACAGGAATTTTCCAAGGCAAGCTTATGCAGGAACACAATTTTTTGTTATCGGGCGAATTGATCGAAGGTGGCCATCGGCTTCTCCAGCGCGTCTATTACGAGGACACCGACTTTTCCGGTCTCGTCTATCATGCCCGCTACCTGCACTTCCTGGAGCGCGGCCGCACCGACTATCTGCGCTGCCTCGGCTGCGAGCAGAGCGCGCTTCTCTCTGCCGATGAAGAGGGCCTCGTCTTTGTCGTCCACCGGATGGAGATCGACTTCAAGCAACCGGCCCGCATGGATGATATCCTGACCATCCAGACGGTGACGGAAAAGGCGGGCGGCGCCAAGATGGTGCTCAACCAGGAGATCAGACGCGGCGAGACGCTGCTGATCGCCGCCAAGGTCGTGATCGCCGTCATCAACAAGCACGGACGTCCGCGCCGGCTGCCGGAAGCGATCGCGGAGAAGTTTCTGGGGCATCCGGTCGGCCAATAAAGATCGGGCTGGTCCCGAAATGGCGCCTATCGCCCGCCGCACATATGCTGCGAATCGCCCATCGCCCAACTCTGGCCGGTGCGGGTGTTGGTGGTGAAATATCCCCGGCCGCGATCGTCACCCGGCGGGCAGCGATGCGGTAGGGAGATCAGGCACATCGTCACCCCGTCGCCGGGCTTCGAGGCAATCAGCGCCTCCTCGCGACCATAGGAAACCTGATAACCGTCATTGGCGAATTCGATACCGGTCCCGCTATCGTAGTCCTCGGGCAGCGGCGGGTCGTTGTCGCCGATACGGGGATGGACGGAGGTGACCTTGGTTTCGACGCACTGGCCGATCTTTGCCGGCAATGTGGGAGAGGCCTTCGCTCGTCCGCCCGCAATCGTGTTGGCGGTGATGTCTTGCGGAAGATCCTCCAGGTCACCGAGCGTCTCGATGACGGCGACATAGGTTGCGAGGACGCAGGCGCGATTCGCGCCGCAGGTTTTTCTGTCGGCGAGAAAGTCGCGTGACGTCTCAAGCGTCAGGTCCGGGTCACGTTCTTTCGCCTTGGCGTGGATCTCGGCGAGCCGCGTATCGAGCGATGAGAGGAGCGGATCCTTGCAGACGGTCCGCTCGTCGGGCGCAAGGCCGCCCTTGTTGCATGCGAAAGAAGCGGGGTGGACCGATGTCGCCATCAGTACGAACAAGATTATCGTCAATGCGCGCCACATGCTGTGCCTGCCGCTCCGGTTTCAAAGTTTCGCGGCACCACAAGTACAAAAATCCGATTTGTTTTCCATCAGATTTCAGGTGCGCTGCAAGTGAATTCCCAAGGAGACCGCGGTCGCGACTGTAACGCATTCTTAACGATAATGATGTCTTACTGGCTTGTGAGGAATTTGTGCAACGCACGCCTTCCTTTGACCAAAATTGAAAGCGAGAAGCCAAGCTGGAAACTCAGGGTATCTTGGGGTTAAGGCAGGCGCACCCGGCGATCAACGACATTCTCGCGAGAGCGCGCTTTTGAACCCGCCCGGTCCTTACAAGCCGGGCGTTTGGATTCGGGGATAGTAGGTAGATGGAACACGAAGTTTTGGCGGCAGCGGCGAGCGACGTCAGCCTCTGGTCGCTGTTCATGCAGGCCGGTCTGGTCGTCAAGCTGGTCATGATCGGTCTGATCGGTGCGTCGGTCTGGACCTGGGCGATCGTCATCGACAAATACGTGAGCTTTGGCAAGGCCAAGCGCCAGTTCGATCAGTTCGAACAGGTCTTCTGGTCCGGCCAGTCGCTCGAAGAACTTTATCGTACACTTTCGGAGCGTCAGAACAACGGGCTTGCCGCCATCTTCGTCGCCGCCATGCGGGAATGGAAGAAGAGCTTCGAGCGCGGCGCGCGCTCGCCGATCGGTCTGCAGATGCGTATCGACCGGGCTATGGACGTGACCATGGCGCGGGAAGCTGAAACCTATGAAGCCCGTCTCGGCTCGCTGGCGACGATCGGTTCGGCCGGTCCGTTCATCGGCCTCTTCGGTACGGTCGTCGGCATCATGACGTCGTTCCAGGCGATCGCCGGTTCGAAGTCCACCAATCTTGCGGTCGTGGCGCCCGGTATCGCCGAGGCACTGCTTGCTACCGCGATCGGCCTCGTCGCCGCTATCCCGGCGGTCATCGCCTACAACAAGTTCACCGCCGATGCCGGCAAGCTCTCTGCTCGCATGGAAGGTTTCGCCGACGAGTTCTCGGCCATCCTGTCGCGCCAGATCGACGAGAAGCTGCAGCCGCGTCAGGCGGCGCAGTAAACGGTTGAAGCCAAGGAGTAATCTCTCATGGGTATGTCGGCCGGAGGAGCAAAGGCATCGGGTGGCGGGCGTCGCAGGCGCGGCGGCCGTCGCGGCGGCGCCATCAGCGAAATCAACGTAACGCCGCTTGTCGACGTCATGCTCGTGCTGCTCATCATCTTCATGGTGGCGGCGCCGATGATGACGGTCGGCGTGCCGATCGACCTGCCTGAAACGCAGGCAAAGGCCATGAATGCGGATACCCAGCCGATCACCGTATCGGTCAATCCGCAAGGCGAAATCTACCTGCAGGAAACGCCGATCGCCATCGACGAGATCGTGCCGAAGCTGCAGGCAATCGCCACCACCGGATATAACGAGCGCATCTATGTGCGCGGCGATACCACCGCCGCTTACGGCGTCGTCATGAAGGTGATGGCCCGCATTTCTGCAGCAGGCTACAAGAACCTCGGTCTTGTGACCCTGCAGGAACAGGAGAAGTGATCGCGGCGCCATGAAGGGTAGTCTCGGCACATCGCTGATCCTGCATACGCTGGTGCTCGGTGCTGCACTGGTGTCGCTGAGCGCGCCCGCCTCCTTCGAGGTGGCCGACGTCGAAGCTTTGCCGGTCGACATCATCCCGGTCGAATCCATCACCCAGATGCAGCAGGGCGACAAGAAGGCGCCCATGTCTGAAAAGCCTTCTCCCAAGGAAACCAAGAATCAGAAGGTCGTGGAAAACGCCGAGAATGCCGGCGAGAACGACCTTGACCTGAAGACGCCTCCGACGCCGGCCAAGAAGCCGACGCCGACCGAGGCCGCCGCAGCGCCGAAGCCGGTCGAACGGCCGATGCCGACACCGACGCCCGAGCAGAACGACGTCAAGGACATCGTTCCGGAAGAGACCGCGCCGAAGCCGACCGAGATGGCCGCGCTGCCGCAGCCGAAGCCGGAGATCGCGCCGACACCGCCAAAGCCCGAGCCGACGCCTCCGCCGAAACCCGAACCGACGCCGGCACCCGCCGAAGCGAAATCGGAGGACATCCCGCTTCCGGATGCCGTGCCGCTGCCGGCCGCCAAGCCGAAGCCGGAGCCGCCGAAAGAAGAGGCCAAGCCCGTCGAGAAGCCGGTTGAAAAGCCCGTCGAGAAGAAGCCGGAAACGGCAAAGCCGACGGAAACCGCCAAGGCTGCCGAGAAGCCGACGGACAAGAAGGAAGGCAAGAAGCAGGAGACCGCCAAGTCTTCGTCTTCGAAAGCGAGCGACTTCAACGCCGACGAGATCGCTTCGCTGCTCAACAAGCAGGAAGCATCCGGCGGCGGCGCCAAGCGCTCATCCTCGCCGGCATCGACAGGAAGCACCAAGCCGTCGACCGGCGCCAAACTCAGCCAGAGTGAAATGGACGCGCTGCGCGGCCAGATCCAGAAGAACTGGTCGGTCATCGCCGGTATCGAGGGTGCCGACGGCGTTCTCATCCGCGTCACCATGAAGCTCGATCAGACGGGCGAAATCGTCGGGGAACCGGAGGTGGAAGCCTCTGGCGGCTCGGACAACGCACGCCGCACGCTTCAGGCGAGCGCTCTCCGGGCAGTTCGCAGGTCCGCTCCGTTCAAGAACCTGCCCGCCGACAAATACGACGCCTGGAGCGAAGTTGTCGTCAACTTCGATCCGAGCGAATTGCTTTGAAAGGCTTTAGTATCATGATGAAACGTTCTTTCATCCGCCTCGTGCTTGCGCTTGCCGGCATGGCCATGATGTTCGCCGCGCCCGCACAGGCTCGTGTGGAGATCAACATCAACAAGGGCAATGTCGAGCCGCTGCCGATTGCGGTGACGGACTTCCTGTCGAACAACGAACTGGGGCCGCAGATTTCCCAGGTCATTGCAGCCGACCTTCAGCGTTCCGGCCTTTTTGCGCCGATCAACAAGAGCGCTTTCATCGAGAAGATTTCCGATCCGAACCGCTCGCCGCGTTTCGAAGACTGGAAAGTCATCAACGCCCAGGCGCTGGTGACCGGCCGTATCACCCGCGAAGGGGACGGACGTCTGCGCGCCGAGTTCCGCCTCTGGGACACGTTTGCCGGCCAGCAGATGACCGGCCAGCAATTCTTCACCCAGCCGGAGAACTGGCGCCGCGTCGCACACATCATCGCCGATGCGATCTACAAGCAGATCACCGGCGAGAACGGTTATTTCGACACCCGCGTCGTCTTCGTCTCTGAAAGCGGACCGAAGAACGCCCGCCAGCGCCAGCTTGCGATCATGGACCAGGACGGCTTCAACGTCCGCATGCTCACCAATTCGAAGGACATCGTGCTGACGCCGCGCTTCTCGCCGAGCCGTCAGGAAATCACCTACATGTCCTTCGAAGGTAACCAGCCGCGCGTCTATCTGCTGCAGCTGGAGACGGGGCAGCGCGAGGTCGTGGGCAATTTCCCCGGCATGACCTTCTCTCCGCGCTTCTCTCCTGATGGCCAGAAGGTGATCATGAGCCTTCAGCAGGAAGGCAATTCCAACATCTACACGATGGACCTGCGGTCTCGTACCACGACGCGGCTGACCTCTACCCAGGCGATCGACACGTCGCCGTCCTATGCGCCCGATGGTGCGCGGATCGCCTTCGAGAGTGACCGCGGCGGAAGGCCGCAGATCTATGTCATGAATTCCGACGGCTCCGGCCAGACGCGCGTTTCCTTCGGCGACGGTTCCTATTCGACGCCGGTCTGGTCGCCGCGCGGAGATCTGATCGCCTTCACGAAGCAGTCGGGCGGCAAGTTCTCGATCGGCGTCATGAAGCCTGACGGGTCGGGCGAACGCATCCTGACGAGCGGCTTCCATAACGAAGGGCCGACCTGGGCGCCGAACGGACGTGTGCTGATGTTCTTCCGCCAGAATGCCGGTGCCGGCGGCCCGCAGCTCTATTCGATCGACCTGACCGGTTACAACGAACAGCAGGTCAAGACCCCGTCCTACGCATCCGACCCTGCTTGGTCACCGCTTCTCGAATAGCGGCAGTTAACAGGAAAGAGGCGGCTTTCCGCCTCTTTCCCGCCCTATTCTGTTGAGAAAGGGCCAATTAAGGGACACCGGAATATTTCGTTAACCATAAGTGTTTCATCATGGTTAACCGAGCCCGGTTAGAGTCTGGCAACTCTGATAATTAGTGATCAAGGAGAGACCGGCCATGAGCCGCATTGAAATTTCGGCGATGAGCCGCATGCAGACCCTCGCTCGCAACCCCGCCGTCATCGCTCTGACGCTCGCGCTTGCTCTTGCCGGCTGCGCCAACAAGAAGAACCTGCCGAACAGCGCCGGCGAGCTCGGCCTTGGCGGAGCTGGCGCGGCAACGCCCGGTTCGAGCCAGGATTTCACCGTCAATGTCGGCGACCGCATCTTCTTCGACACCGACTCGACCTCGATCCGTGCCGACGCCCAGCAGACCCTCGACCGTCAGGCCCAGTGGCTGCAGCGTTATCCGAACTACGCGATCACCGTCGAAGGCCATGCCGACGAACGCGGCACCCGCGAATACAACCTTGCCCTCGGCGCACGTCGTGCTGCCGCCACCAAGGAATATCTCGCCTCCCGCGGCGTACCGGCGAATCGCATGAAGACGATCTCCTTCGGCAAGGAACGCCCGGTCGCCGTCTGCGACGACATCTCCTGCTGGTCGCAAAACCGTCGTGCAGTGACGGTTCTCGGCGGCGCCGGTATGTGATCTGAGCCACAGCTCAAGAATAAAAGGCGGTCTTCGGGCCGCCTTTTTGTTTTTTCCATAGTTTGGCCCTGATTTCCGGGATTTTTGACTGCGGGCTTGGTTGCTTTTTGGCGGCAGTTGGAAAAATCTCCCCCTCGCGCCAAATCGGCGCACACTAAAGAGCAGGACGAACACTCATGAAGAAACTTGTCTTGGCAGCGATGCTGGGGCTTATGGCAACAAGCGGTTCGGCTGGCGCCTTCTCGCTGCCGAAACTCTTCCAGGGCAGCAGTCAGTCTGCTGCAGAACAGCCGCGAGCGGATAATCCGCCGGTTGTTCTTGCACAGGCCAATGAAGCGGTCCGTATTCAGCAACTCCAGGAAGAAGTCCGGCAACTGAACGGCCGGATCGAGGAAATGAGTTTTCAGCTGCTGCAGATGCAGGAGCAACTGCGCAAGACGCAGGAAGACAACGAGTTCCGTTTCCAGGACCTGGAAAAGAAGAAGAGAAGCGAAGCTGATACCACGGCCGGGGGACCGGCCGTGGCGTCCAATCGTGCTCCGCCGACACAAGCCGCTCCCGCTCCTCCCGCTCAATCCTCGGATGACGTGGCCCGCATCATCGGATCGCCTTCCGACGGCGATATCGGCCAGCAGCAGGGGGGCGACGGTCGGACGGCGCCGCCGCCCACGACGCTCGGCTCCATCGACTTTGACCAGAACGGCAATCCACGCGCTGCGACCCGCAACGACCGCAGCAATGCGGCAGGGCTTCCGGGCGTCGATCCCGGCCCCGCGCCGCCCGGCAAAACCGCCACCCCAGGCAGGGCCGACCCGCAGCAGACCGCATCGCTCGGCAACGAGAACGATGCCTATCAGATCGCCTACAATCACGTGCTGTCCGGCGACTACACGCTCGCGGAAAAGGAATTTTCGGCCTATATCCAGGCTTATCCCAAGGGTGGGCGCATCGCCGATGCGAATTTCTGGCTCGGCGAGGCCCAGTATTCGCAGGAAAAATACAACGAAGCGGCAAAGACGTTCCTGAATGCCCACCAGAGCTACGGGAAGTCGGCGAAGGCGCCTGAAATGCTGCTGAAGCTCGGCATGTCGCTCGCCGCCCTCGACAACACCGAAACCGCCTGTGCAACGCTGCGCGAAGTGCCGAAGCGCTATCCGAGCGCATCCAAGGCGGTGCTCGCCAAGGTCGGCAGCGAACAGAAGCGGCTGCGCTGCAGCTGACGGCGCCCTCCGTGGCTGCCGCAGCCCTCATCCTGTCGCCGGACGACGCGGTCCAACGCCTTTATCGCGACCTTGTCCGACCGGCTCGGCTTCTCGTCGCCGTTTCCGGCGGCAGCGATTCGACCGGCCTCCTCGTCAGCCTTTCGAAAGCAGCCCGGGAAGATGCCGGCATTTCCCTTTTTGCCGCGACCGTCGACCACGCCCTCCGGCCCGAATCTGCCGATGAGGCAAAGGCGGTGGCGGCCCTTTGTGCGGATCTCGGAATCCCGCATCTCAGTCGGCGCTGGGAGGGCGCCAAACCCGCTACCGGAATTTCGGCCGCCGCGCGTGAGGCGCGTTACCGCCTCTTGACGGAGGTCGCGGATGAGGTGAACGCCACTGCCATCCTCACCGGTCACACGCTCGACGACCAGGCCGAGACGGTGGCGATGCGGGCTTCCCGCAGCGAGGCCGAGCACAGGCCGGGCCTTGCCGGCATGGCGGAAGCGGTGCTTCTCGATCGACGGCGCTGGCTCATTCGTCCCTTCCTCAGGACCCGCCGGGCCGACATTCGCGCATGGCTTGCGTCGCAGGGTCAGGGGTGGATCGAAGATCCCAGCAATCTCGATTCCCATTACGAGCGGGTGAGGGTACGCGGAAAGCTGACGGGGCAGGGATCTCTCGATCCGGGCCAATGGTTGCGGGCGGTGGAGCGGCGAACCAGCTTGTCGGATGCCGCCGCCATCTTCCTGCGCGACCATGTGACGATCCGGCATGGGGTGCTTGCCCGGCTCGCGACGGAAGGCTTGAAGGCCGGGGCGGCTTCGCGCCGACACGCGCTCTCCGTGCTCGCCGCGGTGTTGGGGGGCAGAACACACGCACTCGGCGCCGACAGCCTGGAGCGGGTCATTGCCTTTGTCGAGAGCGGGCAGCCGGGGCGGGCGACGGCCGGCAGGGTCATCTTCGATCTTCGCCGGGACGGACTTTATCTCGTTCGCGAAAACCGCGGCATGCTGCCGCTGCATATTGCGCCGGGTGAGAGTGATACGTGGGACGGGCGCTACCGAATCGGCAACCGAAGCCCTGGCGAGATCATTGTCGGCCCGACCGCACCGGACCGGGAGGAGGCATGTGCCTTGTTTCCCGACGTGCCGCCTGCCATCGCCATGCGGGCCGTCTCGGTGATGCCGCATATCGAAGCGGGCGTGCCTTTCCCCCTCGTCGAAAGAAACGGGGGGATCGCAGCCAGTTTGTCCGAAAAGACATCTGCAGGTGGCATAGATGTCGAGCCGGTGCTTGCACCCTTTGACCGTTTTTTGCCGCAGTTTGATCTTAATCTCGCGAGTGAAATTGCGGTTTTGCTCGGATGCGACGTTTTTCCCCTGCTGCCAGTTAAGGATTCTGCGCGGAAAAGCTAGGTGGCGGCTCCAGTTCGCCTTGGCAAGGACTTCCCGCAACCCTATGTTATGCGGCAAGCAAGGCGGCCGCCTTAGAAGTGGGCCGTCACAGTCCGGGGAGTTCAATGAACCCAAACATTCGCAATATCGCCCTCTGGGTCATCATAGCCCTCCTGCTGGTCGCATTGTTCAGCATGTTCCAGACGGCACCGACACAAACCAACTCGCGTGAGGTTCCCTATTCGCAGTTTCTGCGGGATGTGGATTCGGGGCGAGTGCGGGATGTCGTCGTTACGGGAAACCGGGTGATGGGCACCTACACGGAAAGCGGCTCGGGGTTTCAGACCTATTCGCCAGTCATCGATGATTCGTTGATGGAGAAGCTGCAGGCCAAGAACGTCACCATCGTGGCCCGCCCGGAAACGGACGGGTCTTCCGGTTTCTTGAGCTATATCGGCACGCTTTTGCCGATGCTTCTGATTCTGGGCGTCTGGCTGTTCTTCATGCGGCAGATGCAGGGCGGCTCGCGCGGAGCGATGGGCTTTGGCAAGTCCAAGGCCAAGCTCCTGACAGAGGCGCATGGGCGCGTGACCTTTGAAGACGTCGCCGGCGTGGACGAAGCCAAGCAGGATCTCGAGGAAATCGTCGAATTCCTGCGCGATCCGCAGAAATTCCAGCGGCTTGGCGGCCGTATTCCCCGCGGTGTGCTGCTGGTCGGTCCGCCCGGTACCGGTAAGACACTGCTCGCCCGCGCCATTGCAGGCGAAGCAAACGTGCCCTTCTTCACCATTTCCGGTTCGGATTTCGTCGAAATGTTCGTCGGCGTCGGTGCAAGCCGCGTCCGTGACATGTTCGAACAGGCCAAGAAGAACGCGCCCTGCATTATCTTCATCGACGAAATCGATGCGGTCGGTCGTCATCGCGGCGCCGGCCTGGGCGGCGGCAATGACGAGCGCGAGCAGACGCTCAACCAGTTGCTCGTCGAGATGGACGGCTTCGAAGCCAACGAAGGCATCATCCTGATCGCTGCGACCAACCGCCCGGACGTGCTTGACCCGGCACTCCTGCGTCCCGGCCGCTTCGACCGTCAGGTCGTCGTGCCGAACCCGGACATCATCGGCCGCGAGCGCATTTTGAAGGTGCATGCCCGCAACGTACCGCTTGCTCCGAATGTAGACCTCAAGGTTCTTGCCCGCGGTACGCCCGGTTTCTCCGGTGCCGACCTCATGAACCTCGTCAACGAAGCAGCCCTGATGGCGGCGCGCCGCAACAAGCGCCTCGTCACCATGAGCGAGTTCGAAGACGCCAAGGACAAGATCATGATGGGCGCAGAGCGCCGATCCTCGGCCATGACCGAGGCGGAGAAGAAGCTCACCGCTTATCACGAGGCTGGCCACGCGATCACCGCACTCAACGTGCCGGTCGCGGATCCGCTCCACAAGGCGACGATCATTCCGCGCGGCCGTGCGCTCGGCATGGTTATGCAGCTTCCGGAGGGCGACCGCTACTCGATGAGCTACAAGTGGATGGTGTCGCGTCTGGTCATCATGATGGGCGGACGCGTTGCCGAGGAGCTGACCTTCGGCAAGGAGAACATCACCTCCGGCGCGTCCTCAGACATCGAACAGGCGACTAAGCTTGCTCGCGCGATGGTCACGCAGTGGGGCTTCTCCGATGTGCTCGGTCAGGTCGCCTATGGCGAAAACCAGCAGGAGGTCTTCCTCGGCCATTCCGTCTCGCAGACGAGAAACGTATCGGAATCGACCGCGCAGAAGATCGATACGGAAGTTCGCCGCCTGATCGACGAGGCCTATACGGAGGCACGCCGAATCCTGACGGAAAAGCACGACGAGTTCGTGACGCTCGCGGAAGGTCTCCTCGAATACGAGACGATGTCCGGCGAGGAGATCAAGGCGCTGCTCAAGGGGCACAAACCTTCGCGTGATCTTGGTGACGATGCGCCGCCGGCTCGTGGCTCGGCGGTACCCGCCACCGGCTCCAAGAAGGATGAGCCGAAGGGTGGAGAGCCGGAAAGCGGGCTTGAACCTCAGCCCCATTGAATGCAAAGTCTTCGGACAGAAGAAGCCGCTGTGGGTAGCTCCGCAGCGGCTTTTGTTTTGCCGGCGATGCGGCGAATAACCCCTTAGTAACGGGATATATGCGATTTTGACGCTAATTTATGTGCTTGCGCCCGGGAACTGTGGCATGAGCCAATTGATGAAGGCCGGGCTGGCCCTCAACAGACCCCGAGGGCGGGATCCCGCTACAGCGATGCGCATCATTTCCGACGCGCAAAGGATGCTGTAAGATTTTGGATTTGCGCATAGTCCCTTCCTCTAGATCGAGTTTGAAGGGCCGTGCGGCAGACCGCGCCACGCAAGGCGCGACGACAAGGAGCTTATATGACACGCCGCTATTTTGGCACTGATGGCATTCGCGGGCAGTCCAACATCTTTCCGATGACGCCGGATCTGGCGATGCGCGTCGGTATTGCTGTCGGCACGATCTTTCGCAACGGCAACCACCGCCACCGCGTGGTGATCGGCAAGGATACGCGTCTTTCCGGCTACATGCTGGAAAACGCGCTGGTGGCGGGTTTTACCGCTGCCGGTCTGGACGTCTTCCTGCTCGGCCCGATCCCGACGCCGGCAGTCGCCATGCTTACCCGTTCGCTGCGTGCCGATGTGGGTGTCATGATTTCCGCCTCGCACAATCCTTACCAGGACAACGGGATCAAGCTGTTCGGCCCGGATGGCTACAAGCTTTCCGACGAGCTGGAGATACGTATCGAGGACCTGCTTGACAGCGACCTGCACGCCCAGCTTGCCAAATCCGCGGATATCGGCCGGGCCAAGCGCGTCGAGGGTGATATCTACCGCTATATCGAACATGCCAAACGCACGCTGCCCCGCGACGTCACGCTGCATGGGCTGAGAGTGGCGATCGATTGCGCCAACGGCGCGGCCTACAAGGTGGCTCCGCTCGCACTCTGGGAACTCGGGGCCGAGGTGGTCACGATCGGTAACGAGCCGAACGGCACGAACATCAACCTCGACTGCGGTTCAACGAGCCCGGAGGCGCTTCAGAAGAAGGTGCATGAGGTGCGCGCCGATATCGGCATCGCACTCGACGGCGACGCCGACCGGGTCATCATCGTCGACGAGTGCGGCGAGATCGTCGACGGCGACCAGCTTATGGCGGTGATCGGCGAAAGCTGGGCGGAGGAGGAGAAGCTTAGGGGAGGCGGCATCGTCGCAACCGTCATGTCCAATCTCGGTCTCGAGCGCTTCCTAAAGGGCAAGGGCCTCGAGCTTGCCCGCACCAAGGTCGGCGACCGCTACGTGGTCGAGCATATGCGCCACAACGATTTCAACGTGGGCGGCGAGCAATCCGGCCACATCGTCCTGTCGGACTTCGGCACCACCGGCGACGGGCTTGTTGCCGCTCTTCAAATTCTCGCGCGTGTAAAACGTCTCGGCCGGCCGGTGAGCGAGGTCTGCCGCCGGTTCGAGCCCGTGCCGCAGCTTCTGAAAAATGTCCGCTTCCAGGGCGGCAAGCCGCTGGAGGATATCATCGTGCGTCAGGCCATCGCCGATGCCGAAGCCGAGCTTGCCTCAAAGGGCCGCCTGGTCATCCGTCCTTCCGGAACCGAACCGCTGATCCGCGTGATGGCGGAAGGCGACGACCGGGCGCAGATCGAACGGGTCGTGGAAGGTCTCGTCGGCGTCATCGCCAACGCCCGCACCGTCGCCTGAGGTTCACAGTTCCGCTTGAAAAGCCGGCAGCGATGCCGGCTTTTTTGTTTCGCTGAATGGGTTGTTTCAGGGACGCGCCTGGCCCGTCAGCGAGAAATAGGCGAAGGCTGCGATGAAGAACGCGGCAACCCCGAGGCCGATAAGCACGCGCTTCAGCCATGGCGGCGTCTGCCGCGGCGGCTTCGGTTTGGGCGGGCGCTGGAACTTGATGATATTGTCGGACATGCCTGCGTACTTAGAGCATCCGGTATCAATTTGCACCTACTTCTCTCTGTCCAGGTGAGGACAGACGACTCCTTTTTCCGTGCGTGCGAACCGCCGGAATTTCTGCTGGCGGAAGCGGAACAGGGTCAGCGGAAAGGCGTTGAAAGCGGGCGCAACACGGACGCACGACCCATGGA
Source organism: Neorhizobium alkalisoli (assembly GCF_002968635.1). Classification (GTDB taxonomy): domain Bacteria; phylum Pseudomonadota; class Alphaproteobacteria; order Rhizobiales; family Rhizobiaceae; genus Neorhizobium; species Neorhizobium alkalisoli. The sequence goes on from NZ_PVBN01000004.1 coordinate 178,863, forward strand.
AATGTTCAACCAGCGCCTTTCGGCTATCCTCCAGGTAATGGGCAGACGCTCTCCGCCGCTCGGCGGTGGAGCCGCCTCGCTCTTATCGGGTTTGATCGGCCTGTCGCTCATACGCATGGCCGCGGAAATAACCCGGCCTGAGAGTAATGCCGCCATCTCCCGTGCCGTCAGTCGACTGGACGAGCTTGCGCGTCTCCTCAAGGAATCGGCAAAGGCGGATGTCGACGTCTTCAATGAATACGTAGCCGCGCTGAAGCTGCCTCGTGATGAGCCGGAGGAGATGTCGAAGCGCGAGGAAGTATTGGCGGAAGCAGGCCTCCGCGCGGCGGAGACGCCCCTTTCATCTGCCTTCCTATTGGCCAAGGCCCCTAGAAGCGGCAGCCGATATCTCCGGGGAAATCAGGCATGACGTGCTGAGCGATCTTTACGCGGGAGCGGCACTTCTGAACGGTGCCTTTCTGGGCGCTCTTGCCACGGCGGACCTAAATCTGAAAGCCGACCGCCTTGCCGATGCCCGCGAAGATCTGATCGTCGAGCGCGAGGCAGTGCTGAGCCAACGCAATGCGGCTATGGAAAGAATAACAAGAAAAGCGGCGGAAGATGGTCCGACGAGCGCCACGCCGCTGCGTACATGGTCGTTCGAGGTATGAATCAGTTCCTTGATCTCCTTGGCGGCCTTGGCCGAGCGCTGGGCAAGTTCGCGCACTTCCTGCGCAACCACGGCAAAACCTTTGCCGGCTTCGCCGGCGCGCGCTGCCTCCACACCGGCGTTCAACGCAAGAAGGTTGGTTTGGAAGGCGATTTCGTCGATGACGCCGATGATGTTGCCGATCTCGACCGCAGACGAATCGATCTTGCCCATGGCGTCTACCGCATCGCGGACAACCCGCCCGGAATGCTCCGCGTTTTCCTTGGTCTTGCGCACGAGGTTGCCGGCCTCCTGTGCGCGGCTGCTGGAATCGGCGACCGTCGTGGTGATCTCTTCAAGAGCCGCAGCCGTCTCTTCGACCGACGCCGCCTGCTGCTCCGTGCGCTTGGCAAGGTCATCGGATGCCGAGCGGATTTCCTGAGCGCCGGCAGCGATCGCACTCGCGTTTTCTGCAACCTTCTGCATGGCTTCCCGGAGCCGAACGACTGCTCCGTTGAAGTCGATCCGCAATGGGTCGAGCGAGGGGATGAATGGCGCCTCAATCTGGCGGGTCAGGTCGCCGCTCGCAAGCGACTGGAGAGCGTCGGCAAGCTGTTGGACGGCGTGGTCCGTTTGCTTTGAAAGCGAGCTTCGCTCGGCGGCATCCTGTTCAAGCCTCTCACGCTCTTCCACGGCGCGCCTCGTCTCGATATCCGCATCGCGTTCCGCGCGGGCCGATATGGCACTCCGCAACGCTGCCACGGCACGTGCCAGCAAGCCGATTTCATCGCCGCGAGCCTCGAGCCGCTGGTCGCCTTGGAACTTGCCGTCAGCCATGGCCTTCAACGACTCCTGAAGCTCGGAAAGCGGTCCTGTAATCGATCGGGCGGTAAATACGGCTGCAACGATCGAAAGAACCGTGGCTATACCCAAGGCGACCAACGCCAGGCTTTCAAAGCCGCCGACCGCGTCGCGGACCTCGCCGCCGATAGACTTGCTCGATGCTTCCTGAAAGTCGATGAATTTGTTGATGGCTCCGAGCCAGGCGACGAAAAGTGGCCGGGCCTGCTCCAGCAGGATCTTGCGCGCACCCTCGCCATCTCCCTTTTCCTGCAGAGAAATGATCTGGGCGACCAGCGGATTGGTCTTTGCCTGAATAGCGGCGATCTCGGACAGGATAGTCTTTTCCTGCTCCGTCGCGCCTGCGGGCGAGGCGACCATTTCCGCCATCTTCTTTTCGTTTTCGGCGTAGGAGGCTGCCAGCTTCTCGATTAGCGCCTCCGCCTCCTTGCGTTCTGCCGGCGATGTGACGAGCGTCACATCTCTGATCGCGATCGCCCGGTCATGCACGCTGCCGCGATAATTGATCGCATAGCGCTGCTTGACGCTGTTGATATCATTGATCGTGCCAAGGTTTCTGTCGATCGTTTCGACCTGTAGGATCGAATACAAGGTCAGGCAGATCATCATGAGGAGAATGAAGCCAAACCCGACCGCCAGACGGGGGGCAATGCCGAATGCTTTCAACTTGATCATCGCGGGTGTTTCCTTGGCATGGCGCCTTTGCGCCGGGGCTCGTGTCTCGTTTCGACTATTCTTCGAAGGTGGTCTCAACTGCCCTTCAAGACTATGCGATAGTTAGCACTTCAGTGTTTAGTACCTGTTAATCATTAAATCTGCGTAAAGTATAAACAGCGGGGCCAATTGCGGGGCTGCCGACGGGCGCCGTCGTCATAAGCATCTGTCGCAATACCGCGTGTTATGGGAAATGCGCGGTAAACGGGCATGGTTAAGTGAGACTTAACCTTTCTCCTCCATTATCGATCGCAATCAACCCGTTGGCTGCGCGCTTGCCTGCCACACGCGATATGAGCTTTGGAGATGAAGCCATGAAGAAAACCCTGGCCAGTATGTTTGCGCTGGTGCTGACGGTGAGCGCAGCCCAATCGGCAGATGTTTATCAACCGCAGCCCGAACCGATCCTCGACGCGCCGGAAGTCGCCGTCCAGGAGGCGAGCGGCTGGTATCTGCGTGGCGATGTAGGCTACTCCTTCAACGACATGCGCGGTGCGGAATATTTCCAGGGCTCCAATAGCACGCTGGTGGATTTCGACAGGGCGTCGCTCAAGGACAGCTTCCTGCTCGGCGGCGGTGTCGGTTACCAGATCAACAACTACCTGCGTACGGACGTCACCTTCGACTATCTGAGTTCGGCCGACTTCCGGGGCTCGACGACGGGTCTTTGCGGTGGCGTGACCTGTACCTCGAGCGACAAGTCCTACATGCATGCCTACTCGCTGATGGCGAACGTCTATGTCGACTTGGGCACCTACGGCTACTTCACGCCCTATGTCGGCGGCGGTATCGGGGGCACCTATGTCAAGTGGGGCAAGCTGCGCAACACCATCTGCGACGATCCGGCGGCGCCGGGCTGCTACACCACCGACCACGAAGGCAAGAAGAGCTGGCGCTTTAGCTATGCCCTTATGGCCGGCGCTTCCATCGACATCACCTGCAACCTCAAGGCGGACGTCGGCTATCGCTACCGCCATATCGTCGGCGGCGACATGTTCGGCTACAACCTCGGCGGTGGCCCCGGCCAGGACAAGGGCTTCGACATGCACGAAGCGCGTGTCGGTGCTCGCTACGTTTTCAGCGGCTGCGACACTCCGGTCGCCTACGAGCCGCCGCCGGAGCCGATCGTCTACAAGTAGGTTACCGACGTATTCAAGCGAAAGCCGCCTTCGAGGCGGCTTTCTGCATTCATGGCTAAAGTTTTCCGGATTAACGATATATCCGCTTTCGATTTCAAAATTCGCGGCTGAGTTGCTATCAAGCGCCCAATGTGACGATGGGTTTGCTCATGGTGCCGGCATTCAAGATCTCCGTCTTCGACAAGCTCGATGATCTTTCGCTTGATTGGCCGCGTGATGCGACTGCCGAAGGCGCACATTTTCACGTATTCCAGACCGTCACCTTCCTGAAGGCATGGCTTGCCAGCTTCGGCCGCTCCGGGCAGCGCAGCCTGCATTTCGTCGAGGTGCGGGAAGAGGGCGGTCGTCCGCTGCTCTTCGTCCCGCTTTGCATCGCCCGTCGCAAAGGAGCGAGAGTTCTCGAATTCATCGATGCGGACGCGGCCGACTACAATGCGCCGATACTTTTCGGGACGTCGATCTCCTGGACTAGGGAGCTTGCGGAGCGCCTTTGGCGCGAAATCGCCCGCCAGTTGCCACCGTTCGATGTCCTCATGTTCAGCAAGATGCCGGCGGATATCGACGGTCTTGCCAATCCCTTGAGCCTCATCGGCGACCAGCCGAACGAGATTTCCTGTCACGCCAACGATCTGCGGCGGCCCTGGGCGGAGATAGAGGCGGCGTTCCCGCAGCGAAAGACGCTCGCCCGCAAGATGCGTAACCTGGAGAAAATCGCGCCGCTCGAATTCCGGATCGCCACCGATAGCGAGGAACGCCGGGAGGCGACCGCCGCATTCCTGCGCCAGAAGCAGTGGCGTTTCGAACAGACCCGCGTGCCGGGATTCGATGTCGATGTGGACAAGCACGATTTCTTTCGCAAGGGCACCGATATCTTCGCGCGGGAGCAGATGCTGAAACTCTTCTCCCTCAGATCCGGCGATACGATTATCGCGACGATCTGGGGGCTGACGGCCGGCAGGCGATACTATGCAATCATGCTGTCCTTCGAGGCAGGGGAATGGGCAAAATTCTCTCCCGGCAGCGCGCTCTATTACCGCACGCTAGAATGGCTTCACGCCAACGGTTACGAGTGGCTGGATCTCGGTATCGGCGACGAGACCTGGAAGATCGAAAGCTGCGAGACGACGTTTCCCCTGACGGCCAAACAGGCAGCCATCACGTTCCAGGGGCAGATCTATCTGATGCGGCAGGGCCTCGTTGCGGCTCTTCGTTCGACGGCACTGTGGCAGTCGCTCCGGCCGCTCAAATGGGTGATCCGGCGCCGGCTGCGGCAGGCCATGATGACGATATCAGGGTATGGAGCCGTGTCGGAACTTCTTTTGCCAATGATGGCAATCGCTTGAGCGAAAAAGCGCCGTAAAGCACGTCGGGTCTGCGGCAAAAATTTGTCTTTGCGCGACGCAATCCTCTTGACTGTAAAGGCAGAGAAGAATACCCACGGCGGCGGGACACCTCTCCCCAACGAGAGGCCATCTATCTGGAAGGATAGCACAATGGCGGATACCGCAAAGCCGGACGTACGTCCGAACAATACCCATTTTTCTTCTGGCCCTTGCTCGAAGCGCCCCGGTTGGACGCTCGAAGCGCTTTCCGATGCCCCGCTTGGTCGCTCGCACCGGGCCAAGGTCGGCAAGGCAAAGCTGAAGCAGGCCATCGACCTCACCCGTGAAATTCTAAATGTGCCGGCGGATTACCGCATCGGCATCGTGCCGGCCTCCGATACCGGCGCTGTCGAAATGGCGCTCTGGTCGCTGCTCGGCGAGCGCGGTGTCGACATGCTGTCCTGGGAAAGCTTCGGTGCCGGCTGGGTCACCGATGTCGTCAAGCAGCTGAAGCTCAAGGACGTGCGCAAGATCGAAGCGGGCTACGGCCTGCTTCCAGACCTTTCCACGGTCGATTTCGACCGCGACGTGGTCTTTACCTGGAACGGCACGACGTCTGGCGTTCGCGTTCCGAACGCTGATTTCATTCCGGCCGACCGCAAGGGCCTGACGATCTGCGACGCCACCTCCGCGGCGTTTGCGCAGGATATGGACTTTGCCAAACTCGACGTCGTCACCTTCTCCTGGCAGAAGGTTCTGGGCGGCGAAGGCGGCCACGGCATGCTCATCCTCAGCCCCCGCGCCGTCGAACGCCTGCAGAGCTACGTTCCTGCCTGGCCGCTGCCGAAAATCTTCCGCCTGACCTCGGGCGGCAAGCTGATCGAAGGCATCTTCGTCGGCGAGACGATCAACACGCCGTCGATGCTCTGCGTCGAGGACTATATCGATGCGCTCAACTGGGCGAAGTCGGTCGGTGGCCTGAAGGCGCTGATGGCGCGTGCCGATGCGAACGCCAAGGTGATCTTCGATTTCGTCGCCGCCAATGACTGGATCGAGAACCTCGCCGTCGATCCGGCGACGCGGTCCAATACCTCGGTCTGCCTGAAGATCGTCGATCCGGCCGTGACTGCGCTCGACGCCGATGCCCAGGCCGCTTTCGCCAAGGGGGTCGTCTCGATCCTTGAGAAGGAAGGTGTTGCGCTGGATATCGGTGCCTATCGCGATGCACCGTCTGGTCTTCGCATCTGGGCCGGTGCCACGATCGACGAAGCCGACATGAAGGGTCTGATGCCCTGGCTTTCCTACGCCTTCAATACCCAGAAGGCCGCGCTCGCCAAGGCTGCCGCCTGATCGCCGCATACCGGCTCCGCTCCAGGAGCGGGGCCTTTTCCAGAATCCAAGACAGAACCCCTTTTTAGGAGCCCGTGACCAATGGCACCTCGCGTTCTCGTATCCGACGAACTCTCGGAAACCGCCGTCCAGATCTTCCGTGATCGCGGCGTCGAAGTCGATTTCCAGCCGAAACTCGGCAAGGACAAGGAAAAGCTCGCCGAGATCATCGGCAATTATGACGGCCTTGCCATCCGTTCCGCCACCAAGGCAACGGAAAAGCTGATCGCTGCCGCGACCAATCTCAAGGTCATCGGCCGCGCCGGCATCGGTGTCGACAATGTCGATATCCCGGCAGCCTCGCGCCGCGGCATCATCGTGATGAATACGCCCTTCGGCAACTCGATCACCACGGCCGAGCATGCCATCGCGCTGATGTTTGCGGTCGCCCGCCAGCTTCCGCAGGCCGATGCCTCGACCCAGGCCGGCAAGTGGGAAAAGTCGAAGTTCATGGGCGTCGAGATCACCGGCAAGGTGCTCGGCGTCATCGGCGCCGGCAATATCGGCGGTATCGTCTGCAAGAAGGCCATCGGTCTCGGCATGCACGTCCTCGCCTACGACCCCTTCCTCTCGGTAGAGCGCGCCCAGGAAATGGGCGTCGAGAAGGTGGAACTGGACGATCTTCTAGCGCGCGCCGATTTTATCACGCTGCATGTGCCGATGACCGACAAGACCCGCGGCATCCTCGGCAAGGAGAACCTCGCCAAGACCAAGCCCGGCGTTCGCATCATCAACTGCGCACGCGGCGGACTGGTCGATGAGGCCGCACTTGCCGAAGCGATCAAGTCCGGCCATGTCGCCGGCGCCGGCTTCGACGTGTTCGAAGTCGAGCCTGCGACCGAGAGCCCGCTCTTTGGCCTCGAAAACGTCGTCTGCACGCCGCATCTCGGCGCGTCCACGACGGAAGCCCAGGAAAACGTTGCGCTGCAGGTCGCCGAGCAGATGTCGGACTATCTCGTCAAGGGCGCCGTCTCGAACGCCATCAACATGCCGTCGATCACGGCGGAGGAGGCTCCGATCCTGAAGCCCTTCATCCGTCTCGCAGATGTGCTGGGTGCTTTCGTCGGCCAGGTCACTGAGAGCCCGATCAAGGAAATCGAGATCCTCTATGACGGCGTGACCGCCGGCATGAACACCAAGGCGCTGACCAGCGCACTGCTCGCCGGCCTCATCCGCAACCAGGTCGCCGACGTCAACATGGTTTCGGCACCGATCATGATCAAGGAAAAGGGGATCATCCTTTCCGAGGTCAAGCGCGACAAGACGGGCGTCTATGACGGCTTCATCAAGCTGACCGTCACCACCGAAAACCAGACCCGCTCGGTTGCCGGCACGGTGTTCTCTGACGGCAAGCCGCGCTTCATCCAGATCAAGGGCATCAACATGGACGCCGATGTCGGCGCCAACATGATCTACATCGCCAACACCGACGTTCCCGGCATGATCGGCTTCATGGGCACGACGCTCGGCAATGCGGGCGTCAACATCGCCAACTTCCAGCTCGGCCGTGACAAACAGGGCGGCGATGCGATCGCGCTGCTCTATGTCGACGGCCCGGTTGCGGCGGATGTGCTCGCCAAGCTGACCGCCAATCCGGCGATCCGCCAGGCTAAGCCGCTGGTGTTTAACGTCGACTGACCTCAGTCCTTTGCCTGAGATCGGTTCTCAAGGAATAGAGGCCCGGCCCGAGAAATCGGTCGGGCCTTTTCTTTTTCTACGCTCCCGGAACCGCGATCATTCGCATCAAACCTTCTCAAGGTTGTAATTTTGGAACTTGGCTCCCCTATTGAAGTTGGTTATCTACTTCGACGGGAAAAATTGGTGGTGCCACTAAAATCGGATACTGCCCATCGCTATATAGACCGGGAATGCCGTAACCCTGCGGCCATGAGGAGAAAATGATGTTATCCAAGCTTCGGCGTTTCCAGAAACTGTTCGCGATCCTTGCGGTCGGCATGGCGGTTTCGCTGACCGCCGTCGATATGGCCGAGGCGCGCCGCGCCGGCGGTGGCGGGTTCGGCAGCCGCGGCACGCGCACCTACTCGGCGCCCGCGACGACCAACACGGCCCCCGCTGCGCCGACCGGCATCAACCGCTCGATGACCCCCAACACGCAGCAGAACGCCACGACCCCGCAGAGCGGCTTCGGCCAGCAGGCAGCACAGCAGCCGCGCCGCGGCCTGTTCGGCGGCATGGCCGGCGGCCTGCTCGGCGGTCTCGCCCTCGGCGGCCTCCTGGGCATGATGATGGGCACGGGCTTCGGCGGCATGGCCGGCTTCTTCGGCATGTTGCTGCAGATCGCGCTGATCGCCGGTCTCGCCATGCTGGCCTTCCGTTTCTTCGGTCGCCGTCAGCAGCAACCTGCAGGCCCGGCCGGTAATTACGGCCAACAGCGCAATGCCTATGAGCCACCGCAGCAGAACAACGCGTCGGGCTTCCAGATTCCGAAGATCGGGTCTCTTGGCGGCGGTGCCGCCGCCGGCGGCTATGCTGCAGCTCCGCGTCAGGCAGGTCCTGAGACCGACGAGATCGGCATCACCAACCGCGACCTCGACCAGTTCGAGAAGCTGCTGACGCAAGTGCAGTCCGCCTACGCCGCCGAGGATTACGCCAAGCTGCGCAACCTCACGACGCCGGAGGCGATGTCCTATCTTGCAGAAGAGCTCGGTGAGAATGCCACCAACGGGCTGAAGAACGAGGTGCAGGATGTCAAGCTGCTGCAGGGCGACCTTGCCGAAGCCTGGCGCGAGAACGGCCAGGACTATGCGACTGTCGCGATGCGCTATTCCAGCGTCGACTTCATGCGGGATCGCAATACCGGCGCAGTTGCCGAGGGCGACCCCGGCAAGGTGACCGAGACTGTCGAAGTCTGGACCTTCGTGCGCAAGCCCGCCAACGACTGGAAACTTTCCGCGATCCAGGCTGCCGCTTAACGCTGCAGAAGCGCGAGCGTCTTGTCATCGCGCTGACCATGATAGAACTGTGCAAGGGCTCGCTCGAAAGGCGAGCCCTTTTTGCTGACCGTGTCGAACAGCGTCATCGAGCTTTTGAACTTCATGTCGTCAGGGGAGCCGAGGATGGCATGCGCGGAAAGGTCCTTGTGAAGCAGCATCGCCTCGGTGCATTCGATCAGCCGCGCACCGAGCAGCGGGTGATCGAGATAGGCCGCAGCCTCCGCCTTCGAACCGATCGCGAAACGTTGTGACATGATCGAGAAGCCAAGGCCCGCGACCTGGGGGAATATGTACCACATCCAATGGGAGCGTTTCTGGCCATGCCGCAGTTCGTCCAGCACCTGAGCATAGACGGGCGCCTGCGCATCGACGAAGCGCATGAGATCGAACTGCATTCATCTTCTCCGCCCGGTTTCGTGGTTTATCCACCCAACGCCATGAAGAGCCTTAAACGTGATATTTTTGGGGCCGGCCTTTCCTGTGCTGCATTGCACACTAGGTGAGGGCGCATGGAACGCTTCATTCAGGAATTCCGGAATGACACGGCATGGCTGCCGAACGGGTTCGTCAGCATCGGTGTACTCGCCGTCGCCTTTCTGTTTGGTCTCGCCATTCAACGTTTCGGCTTCCGCTTCCTGACGCGCCTGGTCGAGAGCAAGGATCTTTTCTGGCGGTCACTGGTGGCCCGCACGCGGCGGCCGATGCGGCTTGCGATCCTGACCTGGACACTGTCCTTCGGTGCGGCGGTCGCCCCCTTGAGCGCTGATCAATCAACCTTCCTGCGGCACGTTCTGTTGCTCTGCTTCATCACCGTCGTCGGATGGATGGCAAAGATCGCCCTGCATGTCTGGATGATCGTCTACCTTCGCCGCTTCAAGCTCGATGCCGAAGACAATCTGCTGGCCCGCGCGCATGTCACCCAATCGCGGATCGCCGAGCGTATTGCCGGCTCGATGATCGTGGCAATCACCATCGCAGCCATGCTGATGACCTTTCCGACCGTGCAGCAATACGGTGTCAGCCTGCTCGCCTCGGCGGGCGTCGCCGGTATCGTGCTTGGTCTTGCGCTGCAGCCGGTGCTGAAGAACATTCTTGCCGGCATCCAGCTCGCTATCACCCAGCCGATCCGCATAGACGACGCGCTGATCGTCGAAGGCGAGTGGGGAAATGTCGAGGAGATCACGTCGACCTACGTGGTCATCAAGCTCTGGGACTGGCGGCGGATGATCCTGCCGCTCAGCTACTTCATCGAGCGGCCGTTCCAGAACTGGACGCGCGAGGGGGCGGCCCTGATTGGTACCGTGATGATCTATCTCGATTATTCGGTTCCCGTTTCGGCCATTCGCCGCAAGGCGGAGGAAATCGCGGCAGCGTCAAACCTGTGGGACAGGGGGGTGGTGGCGGTACAGATCACGGATTTCAGGGAAAACGTCATGGAGATCCGCATTCTCATTTCGGCCTCCAATGCACCGAAGACTTTTGACCTCCGCTGCGAGATGCGGGAGAAGATGATCGACTTCATCCAGAAGGAATATCCCGCAAGTCTGCCGCGTGTCCGGGCGGAAACGCTTGCCAATTCAAACGGCGCTATTGCCGGCGAGGCCATGCGGCAGCCGTCGCTGCAGTCCTGAGTTGTCCAATAAAATACCTTAGGTCGCTGGATTACTTAAATTTTTTAGTTAATTCGAAATGAAGCATGTGCCAATAATTTGATTCGTTACAGATGGCTCCCCAAGAGAGCCCGAACTTGAGACGCAGCCATGGAACAGGTCGAGAATCTAATGCCGCTTATTCTCTTCTTTTGCGTGATCTATGGCTTTTTCCGCTGGGTCGTCCACGACATGAATCGTTCTTCCGATCGGTAACAGGAGGCGGCATACTTCCAGCGCCCGCAGCTTGCAAAAGTGTCCTGCATTGCTGCACTGCGTTAACCTTTATTTTAGCATTATCTTGCGTAGCGCGTGTGGTGTGCGATGCTCTCCTGAGGATGGGAGACCAGGTACATGACCGAAAGACATCCCACGCAAGATGAACTTTATGATCCGCTGGCCATCAACCGCTTCAAGGTTGAGGCAGCGATGCTCGAGCTTATAGATCAGCTGCAGCGGCAAGGGCTTGATAAGTTGGAGATTGCGCTGGCGCTTGCCGATGCTGCCGAAGATTATGTTATGCGTCTTGCGAGCAAGACACCCGACGATCTGGAAGACGATATCCGGCCGCACGGATACCAATAAGAAGAAACCTCCCGGTCCTCTCGGCTCGACCAGGGGGTAAGGCCGAGATCAATGGCCCGTTTCCCTTGATGCCCATACTCCTTGCGCCGGAGCGCAATCCTTTCTATATCCCCAAGAATTGCCTGACGCGCGGCCGATCCCGCGCCGGGCCGGATATTCCGCCCTTTGGCTTTGGCATCGGCGGCTTGAGAGACCGAGAGAGTTACCCGTGAATACGCTGGATTTTGACAAGAGGCCGGAAGACACACGCGTTGTCGTTGCCATGTCGGGCGGCGTGGATTCCTCCGTCGTCGCCGGGCTGCTCAAACGCCAGGGCTATGATGTGCTCGGCATCACGCTGCAACTTTACGATCATGGCGCGGCGGTGCACCGGGCCGGCTCCTGCTGCGCCGGCCAGGATATCGACGATGCGCGACGCGTTTCCGAAACGCTCGGCATTCCGCACTACGTGCTCGATTACGAAAAGCGGTTCCGGGAAACGGTGATCAATCCATTTGCGGAAGCCTATGCCATGGGCGAAACGCCGATACCCTGCGTCGCCTGCAATCAGACGGTCAAATTCGCCGATCTCCTGGCGACAGCCAGGGAGCTCGGCGCGGATGCGCTGGCCACCGGCCATTACATCCGCTCGCGGCACAATCCGACGCCCGACAATCCGAACCGGCGTGCGCTGTTCCGTCCGGTCGACAGCGATCGCGACCAGAGCTGGTTCCTGTTTGCAACCACCCAGGAGCAGATCGACTATCTGCGCTTCCCGCTCGGCGGCATGTCGAAGGCGGAGGTGAGGGCACTTGCCGAAGACATGGGGCTCGTCGTCGCCAAGAAGGCGGACAGCCAGGATATCTGTTTCGTGCCCCAGGGCAGGTATGCCGACATCATCAGCAAGGTGAAGCCGAATGCCGCGCTGGCAGGCGAGATCGTCCATATCGACGGACGCGTACTCGGCCGACACGAAGGCATCGTGCATTATACGATCGGCCAGCGCAAAGGCCTCGGGGTGGCGACGGGCGAACCGCTGTATGTCGTCTATCTCGATGCCCGCTCCCGGCGCGTGATCGTCGGGCCGAAGGAAGCGCTCGACACGCACCGCGTCTACCTGCGTGACGTCAACTGGATCGGCGACAATTCGCTCGAAGCCGACGCCAGGGATGGTTTTGCCTGCTTCGCCAAGGTTCGCTCGACGCGCCCGCCGACGCCGGCCGTGGTCCATTGCGATGACCGAGGCGTCTATGTCGACCTCGCCGTCGGAGAGGCGGGCGTGGCGCCCGGCCAGGCCTGCGTGCTCTATTCGGCCGAAGGGCCTGATGCGCGGGTTTATGGCGGCGGCTTCATCGATCGCTCGGAGCGTGCCGCGGATGCGGAAGCCTCGCTGAAGGCGTTGCTTTCGGCGCCTGTGGCGGCCTGATCGGGCAACTTTCGGCGGCGCGGAAAATAGCCGCCTGATTTGCCAAAAGGCTGCTTGACACTTTGGTGACGGGGGTCTTATAAGCCGCACGACCGAAGCGGACCGGGCTCTTGCAGAGCTTTCCGCAGACCCTGTGGCGGGGTAGCTCAGTTGGTGAGAGCGCAGGATTCATAACCCTGAGGTCGGCGGTTCAATTCCGCCCCCCGCTACCACTTCCTATCCCCTGATGATTTCCTCGTATGCCATGGCCGCCTGAAGCAGGGCGTCGTCGCGATTGGCATTGGCCGAGAGCAGGAAGCCGACCGGCATGTCGGCATCACCAGTCCCGCAGGGGATTGAAACGCCGCACCAGTCGAGGAAGTTGCCGAGCATGGTATTGCGCAGCGTCTTGCCGTTCGCGGCGAAGAAGGCCTCATCGTCCGCGAGATCGGCGATCTTCGGCGCCACATGGGCGACCGAAGGCATTGCGATGAAACGGTTGCCAATCAGCGCTTCCGTCTCGGCGATCAGCCGCGTTCGGGTCTCCAGGGTGGCGAGATAGTCGGGCAGGGTTATCTTTTCGCCGAGCCTGGCACGGACCACGACCCGCTGGTCCATATCGGCGGCTTCCGGCCCTGCCAATCTTTCCTGATGAAGCCCGAAAGCCTCCGCGGTGACCAGGGCACCTCGCGTGGACATCAGCCGCAGGATTTCCCCAAAGGCCGGGACGGCGATACGGGTCACGGTGCAGCCTGCCTTCTCCAGCCGCTGGATTGCCGCTTCAAAGGCCGCGGCCACACCCGGCTCGGCACCGTCGAAGACAATATTGATAGGAACGACGATATCGAGCGGCACTGCCGGCTGTCTCGCGATCTGCGAGGCGGCAAGTCCGCGCATCGCCGCGTCTATCCAGACAGCATCCTGCACCGTGCGGCAGAGGGGCCCAAGCGAATCGAGGCTTTTCGCCAGCGGATAGACGCCGTCCATGAGGTGGCGGCCGCGGGTCGCCTTGTAGCCGACCACGCCGTTCAGGGCGGAGGGAATACGAATAGAGCCGCCGGTATCGGTGCCCATCGCGACCGGCACGAGACCCGCAGCCACCGCAACGCCCGCGCCGGACGAAGAACCACCCGGAACCCGCGGCGCATCCTTGCTGCGCGGATTATGCGGCGTGCCGTAATGCGGATTGATGCCGATGCCGGAAAAGGCGAACTCGCTCATGTTGGTGCGGCCAATCGCGATCATGCCAGCACGCTTGAGGAGATCGACCACGGCAGCATCCTTGGTGGCCGCTTCGGCTGCCTTCAGCACCTTGGAGCCGGCGGTCGTCGGCAGGCCCTCGATGTCGAACAGATCCTTCCAGGCGATCGGGATGCCGTCGAGGAGGCCGAGCGAACGGCCCTCCTTGAGGCGCTTAGAGGACGCTTTGGCTTCGGCCAGAGCACGGTCCTTGAGAACTGTGACAAAAACCGCCTTATCGGAATAGGCTTCTATACCGGCGAGGACCGTTTTGGTCACCTCGACCGGGTCGACGGCGCCCGTCTGTATAAGTGCGGACAGTTCGGCGATCGACATCGCTCCAAAGGACTTCGTCACGGCAACTATTCCCCTCTTTCCACTCCTGGCGGTTCACAGGTTTAGCGGATATTTTCGCGATGGACAGGAGATTTGTTGCGCCGCAACGGCGCAAGGGAACTTCAGGTGGCTAAATGCAGTTCAGCGAGTCCCCGCTTGAGCGGGAACAGTCGGAGGATCTTCCCATGAAGAACATCATAGCCATTGCCGGTCTTGCCGTTGTGCTGGCCGGCTGCAGCACGGCAACGGGCAGTCTCAATACCGGTGCCGGGATCGAGCCCATTCCCGGCAGCATCACCTATGGCGGCCAGCCGCGCACCCGGTTGACAAAGGCTCCTGTCGGCAGCGTGGTGCCGCATACGTTCCGCAATTCCTTCGGTCAGCGGGTGGACGAGGAATATATCATCCAGCCGGACCGCAGCCTAAAACTGGTCAGCCGCCGGGTCTATCGCGGGCCGTTCTGGGATGATTGACGGAGATCAACCGGCGATCTTTGCCCAGGCGCGCTCGGTGGCAGGCGCCTCATCGGTCGTGATCTGGTCCGGTTTCAAAGCCATCAGCGCGCTGAAGGCTTGAGCCTCTGTCTCATCGAATCCTTGATCCGGGTTCTTGAGGTTGAAGGTCCAGGCATCGACCAGTTTGCCGGCGTCATGGCAGAGCGCGATCAGGTCAAGACCGTCGCCTGCCGCCTGCAGCACGAGTTCCCAGGCGAGATAAACGGTGTCCGGCTCGGTCGGTCCGACGAGATCGGAGCGAAGGTCCGCTTCGACCGCCTTAAGGCCCTGATGCCGGTAGATTTCGACGAGCTTGTCGGTGGGATCGATGCCGCGCTTGAGGTTCGGCAGCCTTTCCTTCACCGCAATGATGAGGTCGAGATCGGCGCCGCTGACGATGATCGAGGAGCCGGCACCGGCAAAATGGCGGGCGAGATGGTCGAGGCCTGCGCTGCCGATCACCGCGAGTTCGTCCTTCATGTCGAATTGCAGCAGCGCATCCGGGTGGGCGGTTTCGAGCATCGCCGCCAGATTCTCGCTGAGGATCGGGGGATTGCCGCCGTCTATCATCCGCAGACATCTGATCTCCTGCGCAGAAGCTTCGCGCACGAGTCCGCGCCCGTCCGTCTCACCCTCCAGTTCCCTGTCATGCAGCACGACGAAGCCGCCGTCGGCGCGGACCCTGAGGTCTAGTTCGGTCGAGGCGCCCAGCCGGAACCCATCCGCCATGACACCGGCGGAAAACAGCGGATCGCTCATGCTGCGGCGCAGACGATGCCATTTGAGGCGGGTGAAATGGCCGCGATAGGCGATGCTCAGGCCTGAATATTCGGATGTCATGCTGATCCGCAAAGGTGAGAGGACGACTCGAGAGAGCCAAGATATGCTCTACGCGTCCCCTGCCATAGATCGATGACAGAATTCTGAACAATGTCCGCGATCGAGGGATACCGCGCGAGTGCCGCCACGGGCGGCAGATTGACGCGCGACAGGGGAACATGTTGCGAGGAGGATAGGTTTGGCAGTAATCCCCGCAGAATATTGTCGACATACCTCACGAAAGGCAGATGTCATGGCTTATGAAGGGAACTGGGCGCCTCTTTCCCCGTACAGCACCGGGATACGCGGCCGCTGCCCGCGCTGTGGCCAGGGGCATCTCTTCAACGGCTTTCTGACGTTGAAGCCGAGCTGCGAGGTCTGCGGCCTCGACTACTCTTTCGCCGATCCTGCCGATGGTCCGGCATTCTTCGTCATCTGCTTCGCCTGCGTGCCGAGCGTGGCGCTGGCGGTGTGGATCGAGATCATGTTCCAGCCGGCGTTCTGGGTGCATCTGCTGATCTCGCTGCCGGTACTGGTGCTCACCTGCGTGTTGCCGCTCAGGCCGCTCAAGGGCTGGCTGGTCAACAGCCAGTATTTCTACAAGGCGGAGCAGGGGAGGATCGACAGAGGCTCGAGCGGAACGGAGGCAGACGATCGACAAAAGGGCAGCAGCTGACCTCAGGCTGCGGCCAGGGTTCTGAATGGGCCGATCGAATTCTGGAACAATTTTCTCCTGAAGCCATTCGAGAGGTTACTATTCAAGGAGACCGCCATGACTGACACCGCCGAAATCGAAATGGAAGTTCACCGGCGATCACTGGCCGTCGAAGGGGCCATGCTCGTTCTGATCGACGGTCTCGCTGCGCGCGGCACGATCTCTGCTGACGAGGCGGAGGACATGTTGCGGATATTGTCGAAGAGTTCCGATTTCTCTGCCGCCCGCGCCTCGAGCTCGCTCAGGATCGTCAATCAGCTGAAGCGTTTGCGCCGGGGAGACGGCGCGGCAACCCCCGGAGCCTGAGGCGTGAATTGCAGGAAGGTGCGTTTCGGCGCGCCTTTTTCTTTTTCGGCAATGCCTTGCTCTAAAGTGGAACATCCCGCTGTGAGGCTAGTTGGAAGATAAAACTTTCCAACGAAAAACACGGAGCCTTCCATGCCCCAGTATCCCACACCGCCTTTTCCCGAGCAGCAGCAGCCAATGCCCGGCTTTACCGGCCGCATGGATCCGGTGCCGGATCATGGTGAGCTGTCTTATCGCGGTTCGGGACGGTTGGCAGGCAAGAAGGCCGTCATCACCGGCGGCGACAGCGGCATAGGCCGGGCCGTCGCCATCGCCTTTGCGCGCGAAGGAGCCGATCTGCTGATCTCGTATCTCGATGAGGACGAGGACGCGAAGGACACCAAGCGACTGGTGGAAGAGGCGGGCCGCAAGGCCGTGCTCGTGCCCGGAGACATCCAGACCTCGGCCCATTGCCGTGCCATTATCGACAAGGCCGTCGGCGAACTCGGCGGCATCGACATCCTCGTCAACAATGCGGCACATCAGGCGACCTTTTCCTCGATTGAGGACATTTCCGACGAGGAGTGGGAGTTGACGTTCAAGGTCAACATCCATGCCATGTTCTATCTTACCAAGGCGGCCGTCCCGCATATGAAGCCGGGCAGCTCGATCATCAACACGGCGTCCATCAATTCAGACAGCCCGAACCCCACGCTGCTCGCCTACGCGACCACCAAGGGTGCGATCCAGAATTTCACCGCCGGTCTGGCCCAGCTTTTGGCCGAGAAGGGTATCCGGGCCAATGCGGTTGCGCCCGGTCCGATCTGGACGCCGCTCATTCCGTCGACGATGACGGAAGACAAGGTGAAGGAATTCGGCAAGCAGGTTCCGATGAAACGTCCGGGGCAGCCGGCGGAACTTGCGACCACCTATGTGATGCTGGCGGACCCGCTCTCCAGCTACGTCTCCGGCAGCACGATCGCGGTCACCGGCGGCAAGCCGATGATCTAACCTGCTCTCCTCCCCTCGAGAACAACGGCGGCATGCGCGCATGCCGCCGTTCCGCTTTTCAGGTCCTTCGCCCGATTTCCCTGGCCAGGTCATCAAAACAGAAGGCCTTGCCTTCTTCATGCGCTTCGTTCGCCAGAAGCAGAAGGCGGATCGGAAAGGCGACCGCCTTCTGGTGGGAGCTCGAAACGTTGAGCGGCTTGTCGTCGGCCAAAACCGCCCGCTCCGTCGCTTGGAGGACATCTTGCAGTTCGGCGTTCGACACGATCCCCTTGTCGACGAGAAGCCGGTTGACAGCGGCAAGTGCGAGATAGAGGCCTTCGAGTTGCGGGTTTGCTGTGTTCATGTCTCTGTCCTTTGCGTGGAAGACGGGACGAAGGAGGCTGCATTTTCATCGATCAGTCGGGCTCCGCGCTGGCGGGTCAGGTAGCGCCAGATCCACTGGATGCTGACGAGCAACCGCTTTTCGAAATTGACCAGCAGATAAACGTGCACCAGCGCCCATAGCAGCCAGGCAAACCAGCCCTTGAGCGTCCATCTGCCGAAATCGAAGATCGCCGAATTTCGTCCGACGACGGCCGTATTGCCGCGGTTGCGGAAGCGGAACGGGTCGGCAGGTTTGCCCTCAAGCAACCCGGTCCTGATCGCCTTGCCGAGATATTCTCCCTGCTGCTTGGCGACCTGGGCGAGTGCGGGCAGCGGCTTGCCGTCCTCGGCAAGCCCGAGGGCGGTGTCGCCGATAGCATAGACATCCGGAAAACCGGTGACGGAAAGATCAGGGCCGACGGGAATGCGTCCGCCCGCCTTGCCCTCGATGCCAAGCCATCTGCCGGCGGGAGATGCCTTGACGCCTGCTCCCCAGATGACGCAGCCGGTGCGGATGCGCATGGAGCCCGCCACCACCTCGTCCTTGCTGATCGCCTCCACCGTTACGCCGGTCATCACCTCTACGCCCATCTTCTCCAGCGCTTGCCGCGCGTAAGCGGTAAGGTTGTCCGGAAAGGCCGCCAGTATCTTGGGTCCGGCCTCTACGAGGATGACCCTCATGTGGTCGGGCTCCAGTTTGCGAAAATCACGTGTGATCATGAAGCGCCCGAGTTCCGCAATCGCGCCCGCCATCTCGACACCGGTTGGCCCGCCGCCGATGATGACGCTTGTCAGCAGCGCCTTTTTCTCTTCCGGATCCTGCGAGAGTTCCGCCTTCTCGAAAGCCAGCAGCAGACGCTGGCGGATAAGCCGTGCTTCGTGGATCGTCTTTAGTCCCGGGGCCCAGGCCCGCCAGTCTTCGTGGCCGAAATAGTTGTATTCCGACCCGGTGGCGATCACCAGCTGGTCATAGGGAACCGAGGAGCCGTAATCGAGATTCACGCGTTTGGCGGCGGTATCGACGCCGACGACCTCCGCCAGCATGACCTTGATATTGCGGTAGCGTCCCAGGGTGCGGCGGATCGGTTCTGAAATGTCCGCCGGCGATAGGGCGGCGGTGGCGACCTGGTAAAGCAGCGGCTGGAACAGGTTGTGGTTGCGTCGATCGATGACGGTGACATCGACTTCCGTATTGCCGAGTTCACGGGCTGCCGCGAGGCCGCCGAAACCGGCCCCGACGATGACGACCCTGGGCGCCGTGCGAGACGGGCTCGCGCCATCCCTATTCTCGTTTCCGGAGCTCTTCTCGTCCATTTCCCCACCCGTTGGGCGGAGCTGGCAGCCCCGCGCGACGCTCGTTCAACACCCGGAGCAGGCGTTTGTTCCAAGCCTGAATACCGGAACCTTTTTACGCCCGCGCCGTTCAAATCCACAACAACAAAAGGAGAATGCCATGAACAGCATCGTTTGGTTGGTCGGCGCCGTGGTGATTGTGATCGCGGTTTTGAACCTCGTCGGATTTGCTTGATTTGACTTGATTAATTCGATCTGGAGGCTTCGCCTCCGAGCAGCAACCTGAACAGGAGATCGTCATGAACAGCATTGTTTGGCTCGTTGGAGCCGTCGTCATCGTTCTTGCCATCTTGTCCTTTATCGGTATCGGCTGAGAGGCAAGGATCGAGGGAAAATGAATGGAGGCGCCAGGTCCCACGGGGGCCGGTGCCTGTTTTGTTGGTGACGTCATTCCGCCAGCAGAAGGCCGAACGGATGTTCGGCGAAAGCCCAGTTGACCGCGATCCGTGCCTTCGGATCGATCCTCTTGCCGCTGCAGATATCGCGATAGCGACGGTTGGCCAGCCTTTCCGGAAGGGCGATTTCCGTCTCTGCCCATCGCTCGGAACCAGGATCCGTCAAATCCGTATGAAGCGCATTGAAAACGAGCCTCGGGGCGATCACCACGAGCGCATCGTCGGCCTCGGCGCGGGCGAAGGCGAGAATGTTCTCCGCCCGCTTGCCGGTCACGTCAAGCGGCAGATATTCGCCCTTGCGAAACAGCGTCGGGGCTTCCTGGCGAAGATGCAGGAGGGCCGCGATGATATGCTGTTTCAGCTTTCCGCTCTGCCATTCCTCCTCTTCGTCCGAGGCGAGCGTACCCTTTTCCGAGAGCCGTTCCTGCAGGGACTTGAAATCCGGTTCCCGCCGGTTGTCCGGATCCACCAGGCTAAGGTCCAGCCCCTCGCTGCCCTGGTAGATGTCGGGCACTCCGGGAGCGGTGAGTTTGACAATCGTCTGAGTGATGCCGTTCACCAAGCCCGCCCGAATGAAAGGGCGAAGCGTATGGGCGAAGTCGGTCAGGAAAGCCTGGTTGTCGGGCGACAGCAGCCTGCGGGCATAGGCGATCACGGCATCTTCATAGGCCTGATTGGTATGGCCCCAGTTGGTCCGAAGCTTTGCTTCGCGCAGCGCCTTTTCGACATAGCCGACGAAACGCTTCTCCAGCATTTCCAGGCCTTGGCGATCTTCCGGGTGCAGGTCCACCGGCCAGGCGCCGGCAAGCGCCTGATAGAGCATCCATTCGACGGCGGGTTCGGGCGCTGGGCCGTCGTGTAGTGCACCGACAGCCGCCTTGTTCGCGTCGCGCCAGCGGCCAACCGCTTCTGCCCACAATTCCGGCGCCTCAATAAGAGTGTAGAGGCGGGCACGAGCGTCCTCCCCGCGCTTGGTATCATGAGTGGAGGAACCGGAGAGGGCATCCGGCTGCCGCTCGAGGCGGGTCTGCATCTGCTGATGGAACCGGTCGAGCGAAAAGACGCGGGGGAGCGGTTCGCTGCCGACCTCGTTCAGCGCCAGAAGCATATGGTGGCGGAAGAAGAGCGTATCTTCCACAGACTTCGCCATCAGCGGACCGGTCAACTGCTGGAACCGGGTCCGAAAGAGGGAGGCCGGACCGGCGGCCGATTGTTCTACGTCGCCGATCAGGATGCGCTCGAGGAAGGAGAGCGCCTCGCTGTCGGGCGCTGTCGGGTTGTTGCGTACCTTGTCGAGAACTTCGGAGAGCCGCTGCCGGCCTTCCGGCGGCATTCCCTCGCGGGTGCCGTAGGTACGATAGACGGGGAAGGCGACCAATAGTTCGCGCAGCGCGGCTTTGACCGAGGCTTCAGAAAGCGACGGCTCCCGGTCCCCTGCCTGGCTGATCTGCATGGCGAGCTTCAAGAGGCTGGCCACTTCACCCGCAAAGTTGTTGTCCGCCATCAGGAGCTTGGCGGCGCGCAGTTCGGCCTCCATGTCGGCAGGTTTGCCGGTCACTCTCTGATAGGCACCGTGCAGGATATCGAGCTTGCCGGCATCGACCAGCACATCGCTGACGGCCGCGATGAACTCGTAGCCGGTCGTGCCGGAAATCGGCCAATCGGCCGGGATGTGTTCGCCTTCGCCGAGGATCTTTTCGACGACGATGTAGCAGTCGGGGCCGGTTTCGTGGCGCAGCCGTTCGAGATATCCCTTGGGATCGGCAAGCCCGTCGACGTGATCGATGCGCAGGCCGTCGACCTTGCCGCTGTGGACGAGTTCGAGGATCAGCCGGTGGGTGTCGTCGAAGACCCTGCCGTCCTCCACACGGACGCCGGCAAGGCCGGTGATTTCGAAGAAGCGCCGGTAGGAAAGGTCGTTCGCCGCGTTTCGCCAGGACATCAGCCGATAGGGCTGCTCGTCATGCAGTCTGGCGATTTCGCCCTTGTCGGTGATCGACAGGGTTTTCGCTTCCCGGCCGTGGTAGCTTGCCGGATCCAGGGGGTAGAAGGTCTCGAAATAGGCGAATGCCGGCTTGCCCGTCTGCGGGTCGGATTTCACCGAGATCTCGCCGGCTTCCAGCACCTTCTCGAAGGTGTCGCCAAGGAAGGGCAGCGTCAGGCGACGGCTCCAATCGATATCGAAATGGCCGGCGTAGCGGCTTTTTTCGCCGTTCTCCACCACGTCCCGCCACCAGGGATTTTCCAGCGAAGCGGCCATATGGTTCGGCACGATATCGAGGAGAAGACCGAGGCCTTCCGCTTTGAGCGCCCTGACCATCCTTTCGAAACCCTCACGGCCGCCGATCGACGGGTCGATGTCGTTGGCATCGGTGACGTCATAGCCATGCGTCGATCCGGTCGTCGCGGTGAAGATCGGCGACGCATAAAGATGGCTTACCCCAAGGCGCTTCAGATAGGGCACCAGTGCTGCGGCACGGTCGAAGGTCATGCCGTTGCGGAACTGGATGCGATAGGTTGCAAGCGGTACGTTCATCCAGCCTCTCCCGCGGGTTCGACGCTGACCAGCACCGAGTTTGGCGGCAGGCGCTTTCCCGCTTCGGGCCAGGCGAAGATCGCCTTGCCCGGCTGTTCCGGCAGGTCTTGAGCCTTTTCGCCGATGTTGAGAGCCAAAGAGAGGGTGCCTTTCGGGAAGCTCCAGGAAACGGCGAGAAAGCCCTTGTCCGTCTTGACCACCTTGCCGCTGCGGCCGCCTGCCGATCCAAGCAGCGGCACGATATGACGCCTGCGAAGCTCCAGCAGTTCCTTCGTCAGCGCCAGCCAGTTGCGGCCGTCGCCCATTTCAAGCTTCTTCCAGTCCAGCTTGCAGACGTCGAAGGTCTTTTCGGCATTGGGATCGGGCACCGTATCGCCCTCATGGCCGGCATGGCCCTCGAATTCCCTGCGTCGGCCTTCGCGCACGATCTTCGCCAGATCGCCGTGGAAGTCCGTGAAGAACAGGAACGGATTGGTCTCGCCATATTCCTCGCCCATGAAAAGAAGCGGGATATGGGGCGAAAGCAGCAGCGTCGCGAGCAGTACCTTCGTTCTGTCGGGACGGGCGAGCGAAATCAGCCTTTCGCCATGTGCCCGGTTGCCCACCTGGTCATGGTTCTGGATGAAGTCCACGAAAGCGACAGGTGGCTGGTCGATGCTTTTGACGCCGCGCTTCCTGCCGTTCTGCGGCGAGACTTCGCCCTGATAGGCAAAACCTTCCGTGAGCACCCGGGCGACCAGCTTTTCCGGGTCTTTGGCGAAATCCTTGTAATAGGCATGGGTCTCGCCGGTCGCAAAGACATGGGCGGCGTTGTGAAAATCGTCGTTCCATTCGCCGGTGAAGAGCGGCGCATTGCCGTCCTCGTCACGCGGATGTAGGAAAATGACGTTGCGCGAATCCTCCGTCGTCAGATGGATCGGCCGCTCACCGATCTCGGCACGGATGCGTTCGGCGACTTCGATAAGGACATGCTTTTCCGACGGGTCCTCGATCTGGTCGATTGCGTCGAAGCGCAGGCCGTCGAGGTTGAATTCCTCCAGCCAATACAGGGCGTTTTCCACGATGTACCGGCGCGCTGGCTCGACGTCATAGGCGATTGCCGCGCCCCAGGGCGTCTTTTTTTCCTCATGGAAGAAAGGCGGGGCAAGCAGTGGCAGATAGTTTCCTTCAGGCCCGAAGTGATTGAGGACGATGTCCAGCACGACCGAAAGGCCATGACCGTGCGCCGCATCGATGAAGGCCTTGAAATCCTCCGGCGGGCCATAGGCCGCGTGCGGCGCATAGAGCAGTGCACCGTCATAACCCCAGCCGCGGTTGCCGCCGAAATGGGCAACCGGCATGACCTCGACCATGGTGACGCCAAGCTCGACCAGATAGGGCAGTTTTTCGATCGCGGAGCGAAAGGTGCCTTCCTTGGTGAAGGTGCCGATATGGAGTTCGTAGACCACCGTCTCCTCCCAGGGGCGGCCCTTCCAGTCGGTGTTCTGCCAGGCGTAACTGGTCGGATCGATGACCAGCGAGGCGCCGTTGACATCGTCCTTCTGACCGCGTGACGCCGGATCGGGGACCGTCGTGCCGTCGGCGAGGACATAGCTATATTCCACACCCGGCGCGACGCCCGTTGCAAGCAGTTCAAACCAGCCGTCATCGGTGCGGGTCATTTCGGTATCGTCGTCATCCAGCCGAAGCGCCACAGTCTCCTGGCCCGGCGCCCAGAGGCGGAAACGTACCTCGCCGGCGGCGACATATTCGGCCCCCCAAGTCTTAGGGAAAGCCCGGAATTCGGCAGCGGCATTGACGTCCGGCATTATTGATCAGCCCCTCATTGAAAGAGACCGCCAAACGGTCGAAGGGCTCGCAAGTTCCATCTTCCTACCGTCGCGCAATAAAATTGCTGAAATGAGCAACAAATAACAAGTTCGCGGGAGTGGCCCGCTGGCAATTCCGGCTCTAGATTAAAGGAAATGCAGACGGTTTCGAGGAGGAGATCTTTGCATGCTGACCGATGAGGAGGAGCTCATCCGTTCGACGGCCGCGGAGTTTTCCCGCGAGGTGCTGAAGCCCGGTGCGGCGGCGCGCGAGAAAGCGCACGCGATCGAGCCCGAGGTGCTGCAGCAGCTTGGCGAACTGGGTTTTCTTGGCATGCGCACGAGCGAGGAGTGGGGCGGCGTCGGCTGTTCCTACGTCGCCTATGCGAGCGCCCTGATGGAAATCGCCGCCGGCGACGGGGCGGTCTCGACGCTCGTCAGCGTCCACAATTCGCCCGTCTGTTCGTTGCTCGACGCCCATGCCTCCGGCGAGCAGAAGGACAAGTTCCTGCGGCCGCTCGCGGAGGGCCGGCATATCGGCGCTTTCGCACTGACGGAAGCCGACACCGGTTCCGACGCGGCGGCAATCCGAACCCGGGCGACGAAGGACGGCAGCGACTACATTATCAACGGCTCGAAGATGTTCATCACGTCCGGCAAGATCGCCGGCACCGTCATCATCTTCGCCGTCACAGACCCTTCCGCCGGCAAACGCGGCATTTCGGCTTTCGTCACGTCCACGGATGTCCCGGGCTTCTCGATTTCCAAGGTCGAGGACAAGCTCGGCCAGAAGGCCTCCGACACGGCGGCGCTGATGTTCGACAACCTGCGCATTCCCGAGAGCCAGCGGATCGGTGCGGAAGGGGCCGGGCTCAAGATTGCGCTCTCCGGCCTGGAAGCTGGACGCATCGGCATCGCCGCCCAATGCGTCGGCATGGCCCAAGCGGCCTTCGACGTGGCGCTCACCTATGCCAAGGAGCGAAAGACCTTCGGAAAGCTGCTGCTCGAGCATCAGGCGATCGCCTTCCGCCTTGCGGAAGCAAGGACCCAGATAGAAGCGGCACGTCAGCTCGTGCTGCATGCGGCGCGGCTGAAGGATCGCGGCGAACCCTGTCTGGACGAGGCCTGCATGGCGAAGCTCTTCGCTTCTGAAATGGCCGAGAAGGTATGCTCCGAGGCGATCCAGACGCTCGGGGGCTATGGCTATATCTCGGATTTCCCGGTTGAGCGCATCTATCGCGATGTCCGCGTCTGCCAGATCTACGAAGGCACGTCCGACATCCAGAAGATCATCATCGCCCGCGGTCTGGCGAACTGAGGAGAGGTGAGGATGCGGATCGAAGGCAGCAATTTTCTGGTAACCGGTGCGGCCTCGGGCCTCGGACTTGCGACAGCTAAAATGCTCGTCGAAGCAGGCGGTTGCGTCGCTTTGCTCGATCTCGATGAGACGAGCGGCCAGGCGAGGGCGAGCGAGCTTGGCAGGGGCACGATCTTCGTCAAAACCGACGTGCGCAGCGGCGAAGCTGTCGAAAACGCGGTGGCGGAAGCAGAGGCAGCGAATGGGCCGATCCGTGGTGCCGTCTGCTG
This sequence comes from Neorhizobium alkalisoli, assembly GCF_002968635.1. Classification (GTDB taxonomy): domain Bacteria; phylum Pseudomonadota; class Alphaproteobacteria; order Rhizobiales; family Rhizobiaceae; genus Neorhizobium; species Neorhizobium alkalisoli. The sequence goes on from NZ_PVBN01000004.1 coordinate 204,429, forward strand.
TGCCGGCGTGGCGCCTTCGGAAAAGGTGCTGGGCAGGGAGCGCGTGCATGCGCTGGAGAACTTTACCCGTGCTCTGGAGATAAATACGATCGGCACGTTCAACGTGATCCGGCTGGCGGCGCAGGCGATCGCGAAGACCCCACCGAACGAGGAGGGCGAGCGCGGCGTGCTGGTCGCCACCGCTTCGGTCGCGGCTTATGACGGGCAGATCGGGCAGGCGGCCTATTCCGCCTCCAAGGCGGCGGTCGCCGGCATGACGCTGCCGATTGCCCGTGAGCTTGCCCGCGACGGCATCCGCATGATGACGATCGCGCCCGGCATATTCGAAACGCCGATGATGGCGGGCTTTTCCGATGAGGTCCGCGCCTCGCTCGGCAAATCGGTGCCGTTTCCGCCGCGGCTCGGCAGACCTTCGGAATATGCGCGGCTGGTGCGCGACATCATCGAAAATCCGATGCTCAACGGCGAAGTCATCCGTCTCGACGGAGCGCTTCGCATGGCGCCGCGCTGAACGGATAACAGTCGATTCTTTGGGAGGAGAAGCGAATGACGGATGACATGAAGTTCGGCCTGCCGGGCAAGTTAAGCCTCCATGTGCCGGAGCCGGAGGTGCGGCCGGGAGGCAAGCCGGATTTCTCCAACGTGACCATTCCGAAGGCGGGCTCCGTGCGTCGGCCGGAGGTGGACGTCGATCCCGAAACGATCCGTGATCTCGCCTTTTCCATCATCCGTGTCCTGAACCGGGAAGGCGAGGCCGTCGGCCCCTGGGCCGGAACGCTGACCAATGAGGAGTTGATGGAGGGGCTGAAGCACATGATGCTGCTCCGCACCTTTGACAGCCGGATGCTGATGGCCCAGCGGCAGGGCAAGACGTCCTTCTACATGCAGCATCTGGGCGAAGAGGCGGTCTCCTGCGCCTTTCGCCGGGCGCTGCAGCCGGGCGACATGAATTTCCCGACCTATCGCCAGGCAGGCCTTTTGATCGCCGGCGGCTATCCGATGGTCGAGATGATGAACCAGATCTATTCCAACGACGCCGATCCCCTGAAGGGCCGGCAGTTGCCGATCATGTATTCGGCAAAGGACTACGGATTCTTCACGATCTCAGGCAATCTTGCCACCCAATATGTACAGGCGGTCGGCTGGGCGATGGCGTCCGCCATCAAGAACGATACGAAGATCGCAGCCGGCTGGATCGGCGACGGTTCGACGGCGGAATCGGATTTCCATTCCGCGCTGGTCTTCGCTTCCACCTATCGGGCGCCGGTCATCCTCAACGTTGTCAACAATCAATGGGCGATTTCGACGTTCCAGGGCGTGGCTCGCGGCGGTTCCGGCACCTTTGCGGCTCGGGGCCTCGGTTACGGCCTGCCATCGCTGCGCGTCGACGGCAATGATTACCTTGCCGTGCATGCGGTCGCCAAATGGGCGGCGGAGAGGGCGCGCCGAAACATTGGTCCGACGTTGATCGAATATGTCACCTATCGTGTCGGTGCGCATTCCACCTCCGACGATCCCTCCGCCTATCGTCCCAAGGAGGAGTCGGAGGCCTGGCCGCTCGGCGATCCGGTCATCCGGCTGAAGAACCATCTGATCCGTGTCGGCGCCTGGAGCGAGGAGCGGCACAAGCAGATGGAAGCGGAAATCCGCGACACGGTCGTTGCGGCGCAGAAGGAAGCCGAGCGTCACGGCACGCTGCATTCCGGCGGCCGGCCTTCGATGCGCGATATGTTCGAGGGCGTCTATGCGGAAATGCCACCGCATCTGAAGCGGCAGCGCCAGCAGGCGGGGGTGTGATTCATGAGACTTATCGTTCTTGAAAGACCCCTCCCCAACCCCTCCCCACAGGGGGGAGGGGCTAACTTGGCCGCTCACTCCGTAGATTGGGATCGAGGCGTCGCCGCGAGTCTTCTCCCCCCTTGTGGGGGAGATGGCCGGCAGGTCAGAAGGGGTCTTGCCTCCTCCGATCTGGGTGCCCACTTCTCCGCGGAGGCCCGCCCATGGCTCGGATGACGATGATCGAGGCAATCCGCAGCGCCATCGACGTGTCGATGGAGCGCGACGACAATGTGGTCGTGTTCGGCGAGGATGTCGGCTACTTCGGGGGCGTTTTTCGGTGCACGCAGGGGCTCCAGCAGAAGTACGGCAAGACACGCTGTTTCGATGCGCCGATCAATGAATCCGGCATCGTCGGCACGGCGATCGGCATGGCGGCCTACGGGTTGAAACCCTGCATCGAGATCCAGTTCGCGGATTACATGTATCCGGCCTACGACCAGCTCACCCAGGAGGCGGCGCGGCTGCGCTACCGCTCCAACGGCGAATTCACCTGCGGAATGGTGGTGCGGATGCCGACCGGCGGCGGCATATTCGGCGGCCAAACCCACAGCCAGAGCCCGGAGGCCTTATTTACCCATGTCTGCGGCCTGCAGGTGGTGGTGCCCTCCAATCCCTATGATGCCAAGGGCCTGCTGATCTCCTCCATCGAGAATCCGGATCCGGTGATCTTTCTGGAGCCAAAGCGTCTCTACAACGGCCCGTTCGACGGCCATCACGATCGGCCGGTGACCTCGTGGGCGGGCCATCCGCTGGGCGAGGTGCCGGCGGAACACTATTCCGTGCCGCTCGGCAAGGCGGTCGTCCGGCGGAAGGGCTCGGCGGTTACCATCCTCGCCTACGGCACCATGGTGCATGTGGCGGAAGCAACGGCGGAAGAGACCGGCATCGATGCGGAGATCATCGATTTGCGTACGCTGATGCCGCTCGATCTCGAAACCATCGTGGAATCGGTGAAGAAGACCGGCCGCTGCATGGTGGTGCATGAGGCGACGCTGACCTCCGGTTTCGGCGGGGAACTGGCGGCGCTGGTGCAGGAGCATTGTTTCTACCACCTCGAAGCGCCGGTCGTGCGCGTCGCCGGCTGGGATACGCCTTATCCGCATGCGCAGGAGTGGGACTATTTCCCGGGGCCGGCCCGCGTCGGCCAGGCGCTGCGCGAAATGATGGAGGCCTGAGATGGGCGAGCGCATCATAAAATTGCCGGATGTCGGCGAAGGGGTGGCGGAAGCCGAGCTTGTGGAATGGCATGTCAATGTTGGCGACCTGGTGCGTGAGGATATGGTGCTCGCCGCCGTGATGACCGGCAAGGCGACCGTCGAGATTCCGTCTCCCGTCGAAGGCGAGGTGACCTGGCGGCACGGCGAGGTGGGAGATGTGATCGCCACGGGAACCGTTATCCTCAAGATCAGGACAGCCGGCGAAGAGGGCGAGGAGGAACCGGAGGCGGAGATCCCCGCAACCCAGCCCGAGCCGCTTTCGATGGAGCCGAAACAGGAGCCAGCGGCGGAAAAGCCCAAGCCGGCTCTGCAGATTGCCCCGCTCGAACGGGTTGCAGTCGGGGCGCCGAAGACGGCAGCCGCCGCTCACGGGGCTCCGCGCGCCGAAGGCGAGAAGCCGCTTGGATCTCCTGCCGTCCGTCTGCGCGCGAGGGAGGCAGGTATCGATCTGCGTCAGGTCTCGGGAACCGGTCCGGCAGGGCGCATCACCCATGAGGATCTCGACACCTATCTCAGCCGCGAGAGCGGTCCGGGCATCGCTGCCGGCCTGCATCCGAACAAGAGCGTCCAGGAAATCAAGGTCGTCGGCCTGCGCCGCCGCATCGCGGAGAAGATGGCGCTCGCAAAATCCCGCATTCCCCACATCACCTATGTGGAGGAAGTGGACATGACGGCGCTCGAAGAACTGCGCGCCCGCATGAATGCAAGCCTGAAACCAGGCAAACCGAAGCTCACCATTTTGCCGTTCCTGATGCGGGCCATAGTGAAGGCAGTCGCCGAGCAACCGGGGATCAACGCCCATTTCGACGATGAGGCCGGCTTCATCCGCCAGTTCGGCGGCGTGCATATCGGAATTGCGGCACAGACCCCAGCCGGGCTTGTGGTGCCGGTCGTCAAGCATGCCGAGGCACGCGACATCTTCGACTGCGCCCGCGAGATGGCACGGTTGAGCGATGCGGCGAGGAACGGTACGGCGCAGCGGGAGGAGCTGACGGGCTCGACCATCACGATCAGTTCGCTCGGCGCCATGGGCGGCATCGTCTCGACGCCGGTCATCAACCATCCGGAAGTGGCGATCGTCGGCGTCAACAAGCTCGCCATCCGCCCACATTGGGACGGGACGCAATTCGTGCCGCGCAAGATGATGAACCTGTCTTCCAGTTTCGATCATCGAGTGGTCGACGGCTGGGATGCGGCAACCTTCGTGCAGCGGCTGAAGGCGCTTCTGGAAACGCCAGCGCTGATATTCGTCAGCGAATAGGCCCGAAAATCGGTTCCGATTTTCGGAAAGCACTATTCGCAGATTCTAGCTTTAGAGCGTCCTTTGTGCATCTGGAGGATGCACGGCGCTCTATGAGTGAGGTGAGAAAAGAACAATGAAGGAAATCACCTGCAAGCTTCTCGTCATCGGTGCCGGTCCGGGTGGCTATGTCTCAGCCATTCGGGCCGGCCAACTGGGGATCGATACCGTCATCGTCGAGATGGCGAAGCCGGGCGGCACCTGCCTCAATATAGGCTGCATCCCTTCCAAGGCGCTGATCCACGCGGCCGACGATTTTCATAGGACAGCGGCCATGGCCGCAGGCAGGAATGCCATGGGCATCAGGGCAGAGAATCTCGCCATCGACTTCGGAAGGACAATGGCCTGGAAGGACGGCATCACCGGCCGGCTGACCATGGGTGTTGCCGGGCTTCTAAAAAAGGCGGGCGTGAAGATGGTCGTCGGCCGGGCGAGGTTTCGCGACGGCAAGACGGTGGAGGTGGAGACCGAGACCGGCCAGCAGGTGATCCGTGCCGAAAACGTGGTTATCGCAACAGGCTCGGCACCGGTCGAGCTGCCGATGCTGCCGTTCGGCGGCAAGATCATCTCTTCGACCGGCGCCCTATCGTTGGCGCAGGTGCCTGAAAGGCTCGCCGTGGTGGGCGCCGGTTATATCGGCCTCGAACTCGGCATCGCCTTCGCCAAGCTAGGCTCGAAGGTGACGATCGTCGAAGCGCTCGACCGCATCCTGCCGCTTTACGACACCCAGCTTACCCAACCGGTTGCGAAGCGGCTGTCGGCGCTGGGTGTCGAGGTATTGCTGGGCACCAAGGTGAAGGGCATGTCCTCGAACGGCGAAACCCTGCTCGCCGACGCGGCCGACGGCGAGGAAAGACGGGTCGCCGCCGACAAGGTGCTCGTGACGGTGGGCCGCAAGCCGGTGACCGAGGGCTGGGGACGCGAGGAACTGGAACTCGACATGGACGGCAGGTACCTCAGGATAGACGACCAGTGTCGCACCTCCATGCGCGGGATTTACGCGATCGGCGACGTGACGGGCGAGCCTATGTTGGCGCATCGGGCCATGGCCCAGGGCGAGATGGTGGCGGAAATCGTTTCGGGCAAGCGACGGAGCTGGGACAGGCGTGCCATCCCCGCGGTCTGCTTTACCGATCCGGAAATCGTCTCGGTGGGGCTGTCGCCGGATGAGGCCAGGGCGGCGGGCCGCGAGGTGAAGATCGGCCAGTTTCCCTTTTCAGCCAACGGCCGGGCGATGACGCTGTCGTCGGAGGAAGGCTTCGTACGCGTGGTGGCGCGTGCCGACAATCATCTGGTGCTCGGCATCCAGGGGGTGGGTGCCGGGATTTCCGAGCTGTCTGCCGCTTTTTCCATCGCGGTCGAAATGGGCGCGCGACTGGAAGATATTGCCGGCACCATCCATGCGCATCCTACCCAGTCGGAGGCGTTTGCCGAGGCGGCATTGAAGACGCTGGGGCATGCGCTGCATGTATGAGCATGCCTCACAACTCCAGCAACGCGTACGGTTTCCCCGTCGGCTTCTCGATGTGTGATGCGACGTTATAGACCGGGGCACCACCTGGCGTCTTGCCTTCATAAGTGCCGCGATGCGCGTGGCCGTGGACGACGGCTTTGACCGGGAAGCGGTCGATGGTTTCTGCAAGACGTGAAGAGCCGAGGAAAGGATAGATTTCCTCCGGTTCTCCCGCGACGGTCTCCCGGATCGGCGCATAATGGAGAATGACCATGGCCCGCTCGGAACGCACTTGGCGGAGAGCGTTTTCGAGCCGCATCGTCTCTTCCACGCTTTCAGAGACCATGGCCTTGATTGCGGGTTCTCCGAAAGACCCGAGCATATGCCGGCCGAACCCGCCGGCAAAGCCCTTCACGCCTGCAAAACCGACGCCGTTGATCTCGACCGCCTGCCCCTCCAGAAGATGGACGCCGGCATCTTTCAGGATATGCGTGATTTCTTCCACGCAGCCGCATTCATAGTCGTGATTGCCGAGCACGCCGACGATTGGAATCGAGCAGGAACGCAGGTCGGCGGCAAGGATTTCCGCCTCCTTGACCTTGCCGAGATCGGTCAGGTCGCCGGTCAGGACGAGGATATCGGCGGCCTGGGAAATCTCGGTGAAAAGTTCCTTGTAGGAGACAGTACTGTTCTCCCGTACATGCAAGTCGCCCATGGCGGCGATTTTTGCCTTGCCGTTCGCCTTTTTCGCATCCGTTGTCGCGGTGTCGTTTTTGGCGTTGGTGGTCTTTGTCACGCTGGTCCTCCTTGGGCCATTTCCTCTTTCACGCCTTCACGCAATTCGCCTTCGCCGCCCACGTCCGCGAAACCCCATTCCTTTACGTCGATCTCGAAATCCACCCGGCTGAACATGCGGCCACGGCAGATCTTCATCTGCGGCAGCGGCAGTTCCCGCTGAGCCTTCAGCCGGTCGAGCAGCTCGTCGAGCAGCCAGTCCGGCACCTTGTCCCGCTCGGTCGGGTAGATCCAGCGGAAGTTCAGGAGGTGGATAAGCAACACTTCCCAATGGACTTCCATGTGGTTCAGAAGCCGCTGCCAGTCGATCTGATCGTGCGCCCGCAGGATGACGTGGACGATATCCCCGCCATCATATCTGTGGCGGAGCTGCACGAAACATTTCGACCAGACGAGCTCGGTCGGTGCGATGATGCGGACCTTATGGCCGTTCATCTCGATCTGCCGGGCGTTCTCGAACCAGGTGTCGCCGATCGGCATGGTGCCGTTCGAACCGGCGAAGATCACGTCGAAAAAGTGCCGCCCTTTCTTGACCTTGCCGAGCCAGCGATCGTCTTCCACCTCGATCTCGTAGCCCTTTTCCTTGAAATGGGCGAGGATGCGGGCGTAGTCACCCGCCCGGCAGAAAATATCGAGATCCTTGGTCGGGCGCGAAATGCCGGTATAGGCGCTGACCGCGAAAGTGCCGGCCAGAAGGAACGGGATGTGGCAATTGACCAGATCCTCCAGAGCCTCGGCGACAAAGGATTCCGAATCGGCATCCGCCAGGGTCGGCGAAGCTTTCACTTCCATGTCCGGCTCGTTCTTCAGCGCGTCCTTTCCCGATCTCGGGGCCAGGGTCAGCGCGGCATTGGCTTCGGCATTCATCAAAGCTCTCCCAATCTCGGCTCGCGCAGGGGAACACTCAGGTATGCCTGTAGGTTCCGCCTCGACCCTTTCCGGATCAGGAAGGTCAGCGTTCCGGGTTGTCGGCGTTCGCCATCGGGCTGGCCCGGCCATCCGGCTGGTCGGTGTCCTCGCGCTGGTCGCGGTCTTCAAGATCGGCTTCGACCAGATAGGTATCGCCGCCGCCAAGCCTCGATGCTTCCTTGATCGCTTCCTGATTGCTCATATCCATCTGTGCGTCGAGCGCGTCGTCCGCTCTTTCCCGTCCATCCTGTTCGAAACGGGAGGGATCGCCGTCGGTTGGGGTCTTGCGGTTGTCGTTCATGATTATCCCTTTCTGAGATCTTGCACCGCAGATGCGCGGCAGCTCATCAGGACAACCCGTCAATGGACCACATGTTCCGCCCCGAAATCTGGAACCAAAGCGGTGCCGGCATGTTGTTTTCCAGAGTGAAACCGAGGAGGCAGACATGCCTGCAAAATCGAAAGCACAACAGAAGGCCGCCGGTGCGGCGCTTGCCGCCAAGCGTGGCGACATCAAGAAAAGCGAACTCAAGGGCGCTTCGAAGAGCATGGAGAAATCCATGAGCGAAAAAGAACTCGACAAGATGGCTTCCACGAAGCGCAAGGGAAAGCCGGAGCACGTCGCACACCATTGAGGTTCGCCCTCAGGACTTCCAGTTGATATCGGAACTTCCCGCAAAGGCGGACGTTTTCGCAGCGCTCGTCTTTTCGTGAGGAGGAAGACCATGCCGCCTGAAGAACTGGATGCAACATTGACCGCTCTGCCGCTTCGGATCGGGGTCTATGTCCCCGATGATCTCATGGAGGACTGGTTCGCGCCGGGCACCGGCATGAAGCCGGTGAGCGAGCAGGCCCTGAAGGCCGCCGAAGCGTATGGCCGGCGGTTCGAATGCGAATTCAAGTATTATCCCGAAAGGATGGAGGGGGTTTTCTGGAAATGGGTACCGGCGCTCTGAGCCGGCTCAGGGTGGCTCGCCGCGCCATCCAACGTCGCTTTTCCTCGGCGCGTGCGAGGCAAGCGAGCGGTCCGCCAGTAGCGCGGCGGCCCATCCTGCAATGACAATCACCGCGGCCGGTTCCGCGGGATTGACGACCGGAGCGAATTCTTTTTCCGCCCCGATCGCTAAGGTTATATCGCTGCGTAGCGGTCCCGCAGCGCCTCGAATTTTTGAAGCTGTTCGGTGATCAGTTCCCGGTTCTCGTCGCGGCGGACGAAGACCTTGAACATGGCCGAACCGTCCTGGTTCATGAACCAGACCGAGCACGAGCGACGGCCGTGGAAGGCACGGTCGACGAAGGTCACCGACGCGCAATTGTCCTTCTTGATGTGACCGCCGATCGGGCTGTCGCCGTGAATGTTGAACCAGCCATGGCCCTCGGAACCGACGGGCAGGCTTCCCTCCGCCTCCAATACGATATCGTCGGTATGGACGATGAAGAGGACTTCTCCCCAGCCGGTCATTTCGGACCAGACGTCGAGAAAATGCTCCTTGCCGGCGATGATGGCGGGACCTATCGGGAGGATTTCCAGGATTTCGGCGGGAGTGACCTCCGCGTTCGCCGCGATCGCCTCGACGACGCCATCGGGCTTTTCGGCAAGGGCGGCGATAGCTCGGTCGCGGCGGTCCGTCTTGATTTCAGAAACGGCGTTCATCTGCTGACCTCAGGCTGCGTCGGCGCGAACGCCGTTGCGGTCTTCATGAATGATGACCTCGAAGCCTTCGAAATGCGGTCCGGAAAGGTATTCGACCTTGCCCCGGTTCTCGCCGGCCTTGGCGTGCGCCGCACGGAACTGTTCCGACTTCGTCCATTCCTGAAAATGCTCGAAGCTCTCCCACACGGTGTGGGACGCATAGAGGGTGTGATCCTCGGCCTTCGGGCCTTTCAGCATGTGGAATTCGATATAACCAGGCAGTTCCGCGAGACGTCCCTGGCGGCTGCGCCAGACGGTCTCGAAAGCCTCTTCATAACCCGACACGACGCGGAAGCGGTTCATCGCGATATACATTAATCGTCCCTCACAAAAAGTTTCATTTTCGGCTCAAGATATCTGCGGCCGGCGCTCTTGAAAAGCCGAAAAAACTTGCGTAGTCAACTCAAGTTATTGCCGTAGGGTATGCGGACAAGAGGCATATTGCGCCTCGGCTTGGGCAAGAAAGGGGCAGAATATCATGGGATCTTCCTTCACCTTCGGCAGGCTGTTCGCAGCCGTTGTTTTCGGTGCGACGCTCGCTACGGGAAGCGCGATGGCGGCCGACAAAGGCAATCCCGAAGCCAAGCGCATTGTCTCGATCGGCGGCACGATCACGGAGATCCTCTACGCACTCGGCGCGCAGGACCGCATCGTGGCGCGGGATTCCACCAGCTTCTATCCCGATGCGGCAAACGCCAAGCCGGATGTCGGCTATATGCGACAACTTTCGGCGGAAGGCATTCTCGGCCAGAAGCCGGACCTGATCCTGATGGAAGAGGGGTCCGGGCCGCCGCCGGTGCTGGAAATCCTGAAAGCCAGCGAAGTGCCGATGGTCGTGGTTGCCACGCCGCCGAAGGCCGACAAGATCGGCCAGAAGATCCGCGATGTGGGGGCTGCCGTCGGGCTTGCGGAAAAGGCGGAGACGCTCGCCGTCAAAACTGAACAGGATCTCAAGGCGCTCGCCGAAGACGTCGCGAAAATCCCGGGGGCTAAGAAGAAGGTTCTCTTCGTACTGTCGCTTTCCAACAATCGCGTGATGGCAGGTGGAGCGGATACGGAGGCCGGCGCGGTGATCGAGATGGCCGGCGGTATCAATGCTGCGCCGACGATCAACGGCTACAAGCCGCTCGCGGACGAGGCCGTGATCGGCGCTCAGCCGGATGTCATCCTCTCCATGGCGCGCGGCAGCCACCACCTGACGCCCGAACAGGTCTTCGCCATTCCGTCCATGCAGACGACGCCCGCTGCCGCCAACAAGGCGCTGATCTCCATGGACGGCCTTCTGCTGCTGGGCTTCGGACCGCGCACACCCGAGGCCGTCCGGTCGCTCGCCGAGCAGATCTATCCCGGAGCGATCAACTGATGACGAAGTCGCTGGCGATGCCTCTCGGCGCGGCCCCGGATGGCGACCGGACCCAGCAGGGCGTCCTGGTCCTGATCCTGCTCGGGGCGATGCTTGTCGTCGCCTGCGTGATTTCCCTCGGCGTGGGGCCGACCGGCGTCGGCCTGCGCGACCTTTGGATTTACGCTACGGGCAATGGCGACAGCCTTTCGACGCAGGAAAGGGTGATCCTCGAAGCGGTGCGACTGCCGCGCACGGCGCTTGGGCTTCTTGTCGGGGCGGGGCTTGCGGTCTCCGGCGCGATGATGCAGGGCCTTTTCCGCAACCCTCTTGCCGATCCCGGCATCGTCGGCGTCACCTCCGGGGCAGGCCTTGCGGCCGTCGCGGCAATCGTGCTGGGCAATACGGTACTGGCGCCGGTCTCCATGCTGCTCGGGAACCAATTCCTGCCGCTGATGGCCTTCTTCGGCGGGCTCTTCAACACCTTGATGCTCTATCTCATCGCCACCCGCGACGGCCGGACCTCCACGACGACGCTGGTCCTTTCGGGCATTGCGATCGGCGCGCTTTCTGCCGCCATTATGGGCCTCATGATCGTCATGGCGGACGACCGGCAGCTTCGCGACATCACCTTCTGGAGCCTCGGCTCGCTCGGCGGCGCCACCTTCGGGCGGGTATTCTCCATCCTCCCGTTCACCGCCGCCGTACTCGTGATCATTCCCTTCGTGGCGCGTGGGCTTGATGCCCTTGTCCTTGGGGACGCCGCCGCCTTCCATATGGGCATTCCGGTGCAACGGCTGAAGCGGATCATCATCGTCGCGGTCGCTGCTGCCTGCGGCTCGACCGTGGCGGTCGCCGGCTCGATCGGTTTCGTCGGCATCGTCGTGCCGCATCTCCTGCGGCTGACCATGGGGCCATCACACCGTTTCCTGCTGCCGGGTTCGGCGATCGGGGGCGGAGCATTGCTTCTGATTGCAGACAGCGTTGCGCGAACCGTTGCCGCACCGGCGGAATTGCCGATCGGCGTGATCACGGCGCTCTTCGGCGCTCCGGTCTTTCTCTTCCTGCTGCTCGGCAAGAACGGCCTCCATATGCGGGACATGCCATGATCTCCGCCGAACATATCACCGTGGCGCGGTCCGGCCGCAAGCTGCTCGACAATGTCGCGATCGATCTAAGGCCGGGCCGGTTCACGGTCGTCATCGGGCCGAACGGTGCAGGCAAATCGACGCTGATGAAGGTGCTTTCCGGCGAGATGAAGCCAGATACAGGTTTCGTCTCCTATTACGGAACCGGCATAGATCTCTGCCAGCCGGCCGATCTGGCAAAACGCCGGGCCGTCCTGCCGCAGGCGACACAGCTCGCCTTTCCCTTTACCGCGCTGGAGATCGTCCGCATGGGGGCGGTGGCGCAAGGCACACTCAACCCGACGGAACAGGCGCGCCAGGCCCTTTCCCGGGTGGGATTGCGCGGTTTCGAAAGTCGGCCCTATCCGTCGCTGTCGGGCGGCGAGCAGCAGCGCGTCCAGTTCGCCCGCGCTCTCGCCCAGGTGCCGCAACCGGTTGCGGACGGCGTGCCGCGGGCGCTTTTCCTCGACGAGCCGACCGCGAGCCTCGATCTCGGCCATCAGATTTCCGTGCTGGAAATCGCCCGCGATTTTGCCTCTGCCGGCGGCATCGTGCTCGCTATCCTGCACGACCTCAACCTGGCGGCCGAATTCGCCGATCAACTGGTGGTCCTGAACCATGGCCGGGTTGTCGCTGAAGGTCCGTGCCAGGAAACGGTCAATGACGGGATTATTGCGAGCGTCTACGGGATCGCGGGCGCTGTCGGACGCTTGCCGGCTGCCGCTATTCCCTACGTCCTGCCGCAATCGCGGCATCGTTGACCTACGCGTTCGGACGGGTGACCACGAAGATCGCCGGCGCGATCATCAGTGCCGCAACCAGAGCCGCCCGAGAGTAAGGCGGTGAGGTGCCGAACCAGAAGATCGCGTAGCTGGCGCTCATCATCACCACCGCGGCGATCTTGGCTTTGCGTGGAATGGCGCCCCTTTCCCGCCAGTCCCTGAGGGGCGGCCCGAATTTCGGATGGTCGAGCATCCACGCTTCAAGCCGCGGCGACGAGCGAGCGAAACAGGCGACCGCTAGCAACAGGAAGGGGGTCGTGGGCAGGACCGGCAGGAACGCGCCAATCACTCCGAGCGCGACGAACAGCCAACCGAGACTAAGAAACAGGAGACGCATGAAGAGCCTTTAAAAATCCTGAGTAGGATAGATAAGTTCAAAGCTCGCGTCATCCAATATCGCAGGTCGGGTTCACCCTTCCCATTTGGGCAGCGCCCGTTATAGTGCCGCCGACTTCAACAACCGAGAGGGACATGATGTCGAAGAAGAAGGTGCTCGTCGTCGGTGGAGCCGGCTATATCGGTTCGCATACGTGTCTGGTGCTGGCGGAACGGGGGTACGAGCCGATCGTCTTCGACAACCTCTCCAACGGCCATGCGGAATTCGTGCGCTGGGGTACCCTCGAAGAGGGTGATATCCGCGATCGCGCACGGCTGGACGAGGTTTTCGCCAAGCACAAGCCGGATGCCGTCCTGCATTTTGCGGCGCTGATCGAAGTGGGTGAATCGGTCAAGAATCCCGTCGGCTTCTACGATAACAACGTCATCGGTGCATTGACCCTGATGTCTGCCGCCATGGATGCCGGTGTCGGAGCCTTCGTTTTCTCCTCCACCTGCGCCACCTACGGTCTTCCGGACCGGGTGCCGATGGACGAGACGCACAAGCAGGCGCCGATCAACCCCTATGGCCGCACCAAGTTCATCATCGAACAGGCGCTCAAGGACTATGGTCAGTACAAGGGCCTGAAATCGGTGATGCTGCGCTATTTCAACGCAGCCGGCGCCGATTTCGAAGGCCGCATCGGCGAATGGCACACGCCGGAGACGCATGCCATTCCGCTGGCGATCGAGGCCGCACTCGGCCGCCGCCAGGGTTTCAAGGTCTTCGGCGACGACTACGACACCCGCGACGGCACCTGCGTGCGGGACTATATCCACGTGCTCGATCTGGCGGATGCGCATGTACGGGCGGTCGACTACCTGCTGGCTGGCGGCGACACCGTTGAGCTGAACCTCGGCACCGGCACCGGAACGACCGTCAAGGAATTGCTGGCCGCGATTTCCGAGGTTTCCGGCAAACCTTTCCCCGTGGAATATGTCGGGCGTCGCGAAGGCGATTCCACATCGCTGGTCGCCAATAACGACAAGGCGCGGGCGGTGCTCGGCTGGGAGCCGAAATTCAGCCTGAACGACATCATCCGCTCCGCCTGGGACTGGCATTCGCGCTCGAACCATCTGGTCGTTTGAGGACGGGGTCATGGCGGAGGGCGAAGTCAGGCTCGAGGAAAGCTGGAAGCGGGCGCTCGGACCGGAGTTTTCCAATCCGTACATGAGCGAGCTGAGGCGCTTTCTCCTTTCCGAGAAGGAGTCCGGCAAGCGCATCTTTCCGAAAGGCGGCGAATATTTCCGCGCGCTCGACCTCACGCCGCTCGATCGGGTGAAGGTCGTTATTCTTGGGCAGGATCCCTATCACGGGCATGGACAGGCGCACGGACTGTGTTTCAGCGTCCGCCCCGGCGTCCGCATTCCTCCTTCGCTCGTCAACATCTACAAGGAAATCCAGACCGATCTCGGCATTCCTCCGGTCGGCCACGGCTTTCTCGAGCATTGGGCGAACCAGGGCGTGCTGCTTTTGAACAGCGTTTTGACTGTGGAAGAGGGCAGGGCGGCCGCGCATCAGGGCCGTGGCTGGGAGCGCTTTACCGACGCCGTCATCCGCGCCGTCAACGAGGAGTGCGACGGCGTGGTCTTCATGCTCTGGGGCTCCTATGCGCAGAAGAAGGCGGCATTCGTCGATACAAGGAAACATCTCGTTCTGAAGGCGCCACATCCGTCGCCGCTTTCGGCTCATAACGGCTTTTTCGGCTGCCGTCATTTTTCGAAAGCCAATGATTTCCTCGCGTCGCGCGGCAAGCAGCCAATCGACTGGCAATTGCCATCGGCCGCGCCTCCTGTGAACAATTAATCATTTGTCGTCTTCGAATAGTGAACAATGCGTTCTGACGCGTTCATCTATCCAACCGGCGTTCGATGAACCAAATATTGCCCCAGAACAACGGGCCGCCAGGGCGGTCCCAGAAAGGGGTTTAAAATGCTCGACCAGATCAAGGGCCTCCACCACGTCACATCGATGGCTGCGAGCGCCAGCACCAACAACAAGTTCTTCACGGACACCCTCGGCCTGCGCCGGGTCAAGAAGACCGTCAATTTCGACGCGCCTGATGTCTACCATCTCTATTATGGCGACGAAGTCGGTACCCCCGGCTCTGTCATGACCTACTTCCCGTTCCCGCATATCGCCCGCGGCCGTCCCGGCACCGGCGAAGTGGGTACGACGCTCTTCTCCGTCCCGCAGGGCTCGTTCGGTTACTGGACGGATCGGCTGACGAAGGCAGGCGCCGAAGGGATCAAGACGGACAATGCCTTCGGTGACAACCGACTGCATTTCGCCGGTCCCGATGGTGACGGGTTTGCGCTTGTCGAAGTCAAGGACGATCCGCGCGCTCCCTGGACCGGCAACGGCGTCGGTGAGGCGGAGGCAATCCGCGGCTTCCATTCGGCTTCGATGCGTCTGCGTGACGACGGTGCCACCGCCGAACTCCTGAAGTTCATGGGTTACAGCCAAATCGACGCCAGGGACGGCGTGACCCGCTTCGGAGTCCCGGGCGGTAATGGTGCCGACTTCATCGACGTCGAAACCATGCCGAACATCAGCGGGGCACGGCTTGGCGCCGGTTCGGTCCATCACATCGCCTTTGCGGTCGAAAACCGCGAAAAGCAGCTCGAAGTACGCAAGGCGCTGATGGATACCGGCTATCAGGTCACGCCGGTCATCGACCGCGATTACTTCTGGGCGATCTATTTCCGCACGCCGGGTGGCGTGCTGTTCGAAATCGCCACCAATGAACCGGGTTTCGACCGGGACGAGGACACGGCACATCTCGGTGAAGCGCTGAAGCTGCCTGCGCAGCATGCGCATCTGAGAAGCGCGCTGGAACAACATCTGGAGCCGCTGGTCTAGCAGGTTCCGGGTAAGGAGAAACAAGATGAGTTATGACAGCTATGTGCACCGGGCGAGGCCCGGTGCGCCGGGATCGCCGATCCTGTTCGTCTTCCATGGCACCGGTGGTGACGAAAACCAGTTCTTCGATTTCGGCGGGCGGCTTCTGCCCAACGCCACGGTGATCTCGCCGCGTGGCGACATTTCCGAACATGGCGCGGCGCGCTTCTTCCGGCGCAAGGCGGAAGGCGTCTACGATTGCGAGGATCTGGCCCGGGCGACCGAGCGGATGGGTGAGTTCGTGGCTGCCAACCGCGACCGATACGAGTCATCCACCGTCTTGGGGCTCGGGTTCTCGAATGGCGCGAATATTCTCGCCAACATCATGATCGAGAAACCCGGCCTGTTCGATGCGGGTGTGCTGATGCATCCTTTGATCCCGTTCCAGCCGAAGGACAGGAAGATCAAGGAGACGGCGCATGTGCTGATCACCGCGGGCCAGAACGATCCGATCTGCCCCGTGCCGCAAAGCGTCGAGCTTGCCGACTATTTCAAGCGGCAGGGCGATGAGGTGACGCTCCAGTGGCATGTCGGCGGCCATGAGATCCGGCCGAACGAGATCGAAGCGGCCAAGAAGTTCTTCGCTCCATACGGAGCCTGAACGCTGAAAAAAAGATTGCCCGGTCTGCAGCCCGCGATGGCGCAAACCGGGCACTCGTATTGCCTCCCGAGACCCTACTGACGAGCGGTGGCCTTGCCGAACACAAACTTCAGCCCAGGCTTTGTCTCTTCCTGTTTTTCTTCTTCGCCGCTCTCGGCATTTTCCTTGAAATACCTGGCGATCGCCTGCGCATGCCACTGCATCAGCTCGTAGCAGTAGGTCACTTCGCGGTTGCCCGCCGACCAATAGGCGTTGGGTTCTCCGCATTCGGCTGCCGTCAGCTTGATGCCGTCATCGAGTTTGTAGAGGCCGGAGACGAGTTCCTGCAGGATCTCGAGAACCTGGGCTTCCTTCACCAGGTCCGCATAGTCCTTGAGGTCGTTGTTCTTCGCGGGCTTGTAGGTGATCGTGAATTTGCTCTTCTGGTCATCGCTCCGCACGTGCGGCTTCAATACGCCGAACCAGCTTGCATGAGCCTTCTGGTATTCATTGACGCATTCTTGCCGACGGCCGGCCGGCAGCTCGAGATCGTCTGCGGATTCGGTGAATTTCTCGGCATCCTTACCGACCATCAGACAGACCATGTTGAAGGCGCGCTGGCGGTCGAGGCCGTGCGCGTCCCAGAGAATCTGTTCGTGCTCCGCCGCTTCGCTCGCTTCGGCGGACAATGTCCATCCGTCGACGGAATCGATCAAAGCTGTCGTGAAGACGTCCGCACCCGCTTCCAGAAGCAGAAGGGTGGAGAGCGTATCCACCGCGTCCTCCTCGCGGCCAAGGACCGGCAGGTCGAATTCGGAGACCAGCATGTGTCCGGCCTCGTGGAAGAGGAAGAACAGCGCGTTGCCGAAGGCGAACTCGACCGTGTCGCCGATCTGCTCATCCGTCAGGCCCTTGAGGTCGTCCTCCAGGGTTTCAGCACCCACATTCGGCGCCGACAGAGCCAGGAGGCCTGCCAAGGCAATTTGAAGAAGACTGCGTCGCATAGGCCCTCGTTATATTGCTGAAAGTTGTCTCGATCTGTAACAGCTATGGTTTAAGTCTCGATGAATTCGTATTGTTGTCGAAGTATTACCGGCTTGACGAAAAGTATCAGCTACGGCCTGAAACCCGCTTGATCGGGTTGGGGAGGCGCAGGCAGCGGCCGATGTCGCTTTGCGGGCTTGCGGGTCAAAAAATCATCGCCGATAGTGGCTCACCATATCCGTTTTGATCCGGAGAGCTTCCATGAGCAACCACCTGAAATTCTTCATCGACGGGATCTGGGTGACGCCGGAAATTCCTGTTGCGCTGGATGTCGTCGATCCCTCCACGGAAGAGGCCTATACGCGGATCGCTTTGGGCTCGAAGGCGGACGTGGACAAGGCGGTCGCTGCTGCCAAGGCGGCGTTTCCCGCTTTTTCGCAATGGTCGAAGGCAGAGCGGCTGGCGCTCCTGAAGCGCATCCTGGCCGAATACGAAAAGCGATATGAAGATATCGCGCGGGCGGTCTCCCAGGAGATGGGGGCGCCGCTCGCCTTTGCCCACGATGCGCAGGCTGCGGCCGGCAAGGGGCATCTCGCGGCCACGATCGAGGCACTCGAAAACTACGAATTCACCGCGGCGCGCGGCTCGACCATGATCGTCAGGGAGCCGATCGGCGTCTGCGCGCTGATCACACCGTGGAACTGGCCGCTCAACCAGATCACCTGCAAGGTCGGCCCGGCCATCGCCGCCGGCTGCACCATGGTGCTGAAACCTTCCGAGATCGCGCCGATCAGCGGCATCATCTTCGCCGAGGTGATGGAAGCCGCAGGCACGCCGAAGGGCGTGTTCAACCTCGTCAACGGCACCGGGCCTGATGTCGGTCAGGTCATGGCCGGCCATCCTGATGTCGATATGGTTTCCTTCACCGGTTCGACGCGGGCCGGCATCATCGTCGCCAAGACCGCCGCCGACACGGTGAAGCGCGTGGCGCAGGAACTCGGCGGCAAGTCGCCCAATATCATCCTTCCCGATGCGGAGTTCGAAAAGGCCGTTGCGGACGGCGTTACCGCCTGTTTCGGCAATTCGGGCCAGTCCTGCGATGCGCCGACGCGGATGCTGGTACCCACTGAGCGTCATGACCAGGCGCTGCAGATCGCCAAGGTCGCGGCGGAAAAGCTGAAGACCGGCGATCCGCGTGCCGATGGGATCGATCTCGGCCCCGTCGTCAGCCAGACGCAATACGACAAGATCCAGCGGCTGATCGAGGCAGGAATCAAGGAAGGCGCAACACTCGTTACCGGCGGGCCGGGTCGGCCGGAGGGCCTCAACCGCGGCTACTATATCCGCCCGACCGTGTTCGGTCATGTCACCAATGACATGACGATCGCCCGCGAAGAAATCTTCGGGCCGGTTCTGTCGATCCTTCCCTACGAAAGCGAAGACCAGGCGGTCGAGATCGCCAACGATACGCCTTACGGGCTGGCGGCCTATGTCCAGTCCGGAGATATCGGGCATGCCCGCAAGGTGGCGGCGCGGCTGCGGGCCGGTTCGGTCTTCGTCAACTATCCGGATTGGGATCTGTCCGCGCCCTTCGGCGGCTACAAGCAGTCCGGCAACGGCCGCGAATATGCCGACTGGGGCATCCACGACTTTCTGGAGGTCAAGGGCATCGTCGGCTACGGCGTTTAGCTTGGCAGAGCGTCCGCAGACGGGCCGTTTGCGGTGCGGGGCCGATCAAATATGGGGTTCGGAATAGGCGGTGCAGGCTCCGACATCCCTCCAGGTCGGAACCCTGCCGTCGCGCTTGGCTTTTCTGTCGGATAGCGCCAGATGGATATCCAGCCGGCGGTCGCGGAGGCCGGGAACCAGCGCGGTCGCCGAGAGCGGCAGAGGCGCGAAGGGATTGCCGCGGTGATAGGCATGCAATTCCACCCGAACCGTATGCCGATGGCTGACAGCGCGTGAATGGAAAGCGTACGTATCGGCCACGACTAGGGTATTTGCGGACACCACGACCTTCCGTGGCGTAAAATCGCCCAACGTCGATAATTCTTCGGGAGTGACGCGGAACGACCCCTCGGCATGGTGAGTGCGGCCGTCTGCACTCGCCATGAGGCTCTGCCGGTATTCCCATTCCAGTCGCTTTTCGGTCAGCTTGTGACTGCCGGGGACGAAGACGAAAGGTCCGTCGTCCGGTCCGACGTCATCGAGAAAAAGCCAGGCCTTGGAGCTCGAATGGAAGGTATCCGCATGCAGGGCGGTTTGGGGGTCCGCCTCCTGGATTGCGGGTTCTGCGATCACGGTCTGGATGAAATACACCGGATCCCCCCCGATGCCTCCGACATAGCGGACGAGGCCTGCAATCGAGGGATCTTGGCTGAACCGCGCCAGATCCGGCAGTTTCTCCAGCGCATTCGGGTTGATGGGGGTCATCCGCGTAACGGTCTGTCCCTGACGCATTTCGCGAGCCGGCAAGGGTTGGTTCTTGAGGTAGTCGCGTATCCGCTGGAATACGTCCGCCGGCAGGGCATTTTCGCGGACCACAAATCCGTCCCGCTGGAATGCTTCCCGTTCTGCCGCACTCACGGAGATGCCGAGCAGGCGCCGGCGATAGGCTGCCATATTCGCCGCAAGGCGGACGCGCTCGCGATGGAGGCCCAGTTCGTTGAGACGCGGATTGCCGATCACCGGATTCTTGCGGAAGGACTTTTCGCTTCCGAAGACGCGAAGAGCAAAGCCTGGATAACGCCACCATTGATCGATAGTTCGCGGCATGAACCTACTCCCCATTTTTCGGTCAGAAGATAGAAGCAGAAACCACGGCGAAGCAAGAGGGGCTGGAGACGGTCGACACGATCACGTATCGACGCCTTGAACACACGCCCGAATGCCAGTCTACTGGCGCCGATTCCACACATGTCTGAAACAGAAAGAGGTTGTTGCCATGAAGCGTGTTTTCAACCCGCCGGTCGTCCGCAAGCCTTTCGGCGCCTATAATCACGGCCTGCTGGTGCCGCCCGGCGCAAGCCTGCTCGTCACCTCAGGTCAGCTCGGAATCTCGCCTGATGACAAGATCCCGCCTGATGTCACGCGGCAGGCCGACCTCTGCTTCCAGGCGATCGGCGCAATCCTCGAAGAGGCGGGCATGACCTATGCGGACGTCATCCGCATATCGGGCTTCGTTACCAGCCGCGAGGATTTCCCCGCCTATATGGTAGTGCGCGACCGCTACACGCTCGACCCAAAGCCTGTCTCGACGCTGATCGTCGTCGGCGGCTTTACCCGCGCGGAGTTCCTGGTCGAAGTGGAAGTGACGGCCGCGAAGGTGTTTTAATAGCCGCAGCGCCTCAGCTGGGCTTCGTATTTCGCGGCCATGCCGGCGGATTTCTGCGCCGCCTGCCGCGTGCCTGAGGAGAACTGGCCGCGTTCGTAACCCGCCTGGCCGGAATAGTAGGCGAGATAGAGATTGTAGCTGTCGTTCAACTGAATGCCGTTCTTCACATGGCTCTGGTTGTGGTACCAGCCGACGAAATGAACGGCGTCGGTGAAGTCCGAGCGGCTGGCGCTCCAGCGGCCGGTATCCTTCTTGTAGCTCAGCCAAGTGCCGTCGAGCGCCTGCGCATAGCCGTAGGCAGAGGAGGGGCGCGTCCATGGGATGAAGCCGAGCAGCTTCGTGCGCGGCGGACGGGCATTGGCCTTGAAGCCTGATTCCACGTAGATCGTCGCCATCAGGATCGGCACGGGCACGCCGAATTCCCGTTCCGCCTTTTTGGCGTCGCGCGCCCAGTTGTTGAAGAGCCCATCGCGCTGCTCGAAGATTGCGCAGGCATCGGTGATCCGGCTCGGCGCGGAGGCACAGGCAGTCAGGGTTAGCGCCATGAGGGCGATGAAAAACGCAATACGCATCGCTTAATCACTCGGTTCTGAGAGATTAATAACCGGTAAAATTTAAGGAAAAGTTTAGTGAGCCACGGATGGTGCGGGCACCGAGCGGGTGGCGAGCCAGTTGCGGACGATCACGCCGAGCGCTGCGGTTGCCGCGATCCCTTCGAGACCGAACCCGACTGCCGGTGCGGCCAAGCCGAGCAGACCGAAAACGAGGAGGGCATAACGCCCGGCACCGGCGCAGGCAAAGCGGTCGCGCACGAACCAGAGGCTTGCGAAATAGATCGCCACCGGAATTGCCACGGCATAGTCGCCGACGATAAGCGGAAGCTCGGAATGGTGGGTGATGATGTCGACCAGCACGGCAAAGCCGGCGCCGACCGCCGCGCCGGACATGAAAATGAAGAAATGCCCATACCCCCATTGCAGTGCGCGGGTGAGTTTGTGGCTGCCGAGATGTTCCTGCCGGGCGAAATAGGCCCACCAGAGCGCGAAAACGATGACCAGCGCCGAAAGCGCGGTGTGCACCAGCATGAGGTTGAATTCGCCCGCGAACTGGCGGAGCGCGATGGAGCCGGCAAGCAGGGTCTCGCCGAGCACGATGATGTTCAGCAGTCCATAACGTTCCATGATGTGATGGCGGTGCCAGGGCGTGTTCTTGGTGAGCGGTTCTGCAATGGCGGGAACCGCGAGTTCGAGCAGGGCGCCCAGGACCCAGAGGGCGTAACCGAAGCCGGTCGACAGCAGCTGCGTCGCCAGGAAGATCAGCCAGTAGATCTGCACGAGGAAGATACCCACGGCATAAGCGACGTTCGTCCTGCGGCGGGCGGGATCATGGTAGGCGGCGCGCAGCCAGAGCAACACCATGGCGAGACGCATGACGACATAGCCCAGAACGACCATGGTAAGATCCGGCGACGCTGAGAAAAGGATCTGGATGCCGGCCGCCATGGTCAGCGATCCGCCCATCAGGATCATCGTCAGGAGTCGGTAGACGACGTCGTCATTGTCGTAGGCCGACGAAAACCAGGTGAAATTCATCCAGGCCCACCAGATGCAGAAAAATGCGATCAGATAGATAACGATACCTTGGCTTGCGTGGTTTTCGGCGATGGCGTGGTGCAGCCCGGCGGCGGCGGACGCAATGGCGATGACCGACACCAGATCGAAAAGCAGTTCCAGGGGCGTCGCGGCGCGGTGATGTTCGTCGGGGTCGCGCGGGAGAAGAGGGCGCAGGATGGTATCTTTCAAGGAATATGCGTTGCTCATCTTGCCCCCTCAACCGAAGAATCCCGATTTCTGTTTTCTGAAGGCAGATCCCTCCGATGGCAAGGAAGAACCTCCCGCCGACAAGATGAATCGAAGGCCGGGGTCACCTTGCAAGGGATACGGAATTTCATGACAGCGATTCATGAGCCTGAGAGGCGGATGATATCCATCCAGCACAATCCGCTTTCTTTGTCTTGCTGCGTCAAACAGTCGCTTCGTGCTAGGGCGGGCATTTGATAAGAGCTAATTTAGCCAGTGGCGCCCATCGGGAGAGTGCATGACGAAACGCAGCTTTTCGTTTCCAGCCGCCGACATCCGTGCGCGTGCGCTCGGCGAGGTCCATTCGCGTCCCTATACGCTCGTCTCGCTGCCCCGGGTGATCTTCCAGCTTGCCTTTCTGACGGAAGCAAATTTTGCTGCCGACCAGGCGATCCTGGCGGAAATGTCGCTGGGGCAGGGGGTGGCGCCGCCAGCCGCAGACAGCAGCCATCACACGATGAACTGGGGCAATGGGACGCTGCGCTGGGAGAAGCACACCGAATTTTCAACCTATTTCTGGGATGCGCCGGCCCCGGCCCTGTTTGGCGGCGAGATTCCGATCAACCCGTTTGGCGCGAGCTTCAAGGCTCCGGGTCCGTTCATCTCGGGCGTCAGGATTGAAATCCGACCCGCAAACGACGACCTGAGCCAGGTCATTTCCAGTTTCGATCCGACCAGCCTCTGTCGGAGCATAGTCGCCGACGGCCAGGCGACGGTCGTGACCGATTTCCGCCAGGATGGCGACGGGCTCACCAAATTTCTTATCCTCGACAACGGAATGACCGATGGCGGGCGTGGCGCTCTGGTGCAGCGTATCCTCGACATCGAGACCTATCGAACACTGGCGATGATGGGCTTGCCGCTTGCGCTGACGCTGTCGCCCGAAATCCGCCGGATCGAAAACGGCTTTACGACCGTGACCCAGCACATGAAGCAACGCGCCCGTCAGGAAGCGGACGCTATGCTGACGGAGATCACACACCTGGCGGCCGAGCTCGAAGCCAATGCGGCGCTCAGCCTCTATCGGTTCGGAGCGAGCCGCGCTTATTACAATATCGTTCTCGAACGCGTCGCGATGCTGGCTGAAAAACCGCTGTCGGGGAACGAGTCCCTCGGTTCGTTCCTGCAGCGGCGTCTTGCTCCGGCAATGCGGACCTGCCAGTCGGTCGAAGAGCGGCAGGCAAACCTGTCGCGCAAGCTGGCACGCGCAACCGCGCTTTTGAGAAGCTGGATCGACGTCGATCTGCAGAAGTTCAATACCAAGCTTCTCGATTCGATGAACCAGCGCGCCCATCTGCAGCTTCGCCTGCAGCAGACGGTCGAAGGCCTCTCGGTCGCCGCCATTTCCTACTACGTGATCGGGCTCGTGGGCTACCTCGCGAAATTCGCCCACAATATCGGGGTCGAGGTGGCCCCGGAGACGCTGACGGGTGCCGCCGTTCCGGTCGTGGTGATCGCGGTCTGGCTGCTGGTGAGGCGTATCCGCAAAAGCCACAAGGACGACGTCCGGCCGACCCCTTAAAATCGCTCCATCTCGCGCTTCACCTTGGCGAGGAATGCGGCTCGGGTTTCCGCCGTGCAGTTGTTCATGTCGTAGTGAGCGAGGAAAGTCACCCGGCGTGCCGGATTGGTGGTGACCCGAAGCACGCGAGTGGCGATCTTTTTCGGCGGATTACCCGCCATGAAGGCCCGCCAGCGGGTGGCGCCGTAGGTCAAGACCACGCCGACCTTGCGAATATTGGTGAGCTTGCGGGTGAGCACGCCGTCCGCTAGGTCGAAAGTCACGCCCGGCAGCCAGACGCGGTCGAAATAGCCCTTCAGGATGGCAGGCCAGCCGAAGTTCCAGATCGGAGTGACGATCACCAGCGCTTCTGCGGCCTGCAACCGTTCCACATAGGAACGTACCGGCTCGATATTGCCCGGCACGTCGTGATAGCCGATCCGCTCTTCGCGCGAGAGGATCGGATTGAAGTTCTCGGCATAGAGATTGCAGTCGTCCACATCGTGTCCGGCCCTCTGAAGGCTTTCGCGCGTCGCGGCATGCAAGGCTGCGCCATAGCTCGATTCGACGGGATGGGAGTGAAGAAGCAGGATCTTCATCAGCCCTCCGCGACGGCAAGGCCGGGGAAGAGGTAGTTCTTGCCCGCCGAGAAATCGAAGTCGGGGTTTTCCCAGGCGATCATCTTGCCGGGGTTCAGGAGGCCCTTCGGATCGGTCTCCTTCTTGAAGGCGAGCTGCACCACGTCCGTCTGCTTCATGCCGCCTTCCTCGAGCGTGTAGCGATGCGGGTTGAAGATCGGGCAGCCGTTGTCCTGGTGGATCTTGATGATCTCTTCCAGCCGCTCGCGGGTCGTGTAGCGCACGAGCGGCAGGCCGGAGCACTGCATGCGGCCGTCGAACTTGATGAATTCCAGATGCCCCGGCACTTCGTCGCCAAAGATCTTCACCATTTTCTCGACCTTGGCAACATGGTCGGGCCCCGGATACTGGACCTGCAGATAGGTGAAGTTCGGATCGACCTTCAGCGCGCGCAGCGTCGTGTGGTTCCAGGCAAGCTCGTAGGCATGCGGGATGCCTTTCATGCTCTCGACCTTGTCGGAGCGGAAAAGGATTTCGCCCTTCTGGCGTTCGGTGAAGGCGGTGAAGGCATCCATGGAATGCGGTGCCACCATCAGCACGCAGATCGACTGGCCGCGATGCCGGATGAAGGGCTTGTGGCGCGGAAAGAAGTCGTAGGGAATCGGTGCTGCGATCGGGGCGATTTCCTTCACAAGGATGCCGTTCTTGTGGGCGATCTGGTCGCCGAACCGGACCGCATCCATGAAGTCGTCATAACCGACCAGCACGTCCACCCAGTCATAGGCCGGGGCAAGCGGCATTTCGACCTCGACGATGATGCCGTTGGTGCCGTAGGCATGGGTGACCTTCTGGAGATCCCAGGCGGTGAGGTCGAGGACGCGCGGCTCGGCTTCCATGGTGACGACGCGCAACCTCAGAATATTGCCGAGATCGCGCAGGCCGCCCCAGTGGATCGAGCCGACGCCGCCTGAGCCGCCGGCGATGAAACCGCCGATCGTCGCGGTCTGGGCGGTGGAGGGGTGGAAGCGCAGTTCCTGGCCGGAATGAGCCTTGGTCTGGCGGTCGAGCTCGGCGATCACGATGCCGGGCTCTGCGATAACGCGGCCCGGATGGATCTCTTTCACCTTGTTCATGTTGATGAGGTTCAAGACGATGCCGCCGGAGAGCGGCATGGCCTGGCCGTAATTGCCGGTGCCGGCACCGCGCGGGGTGATCGGCACGCCATGCGCATAGGCGACCTTCAAGGCGCGGATCACCTCTTCTTCACTCTTCGGCGAGACGACGAGATCGGCGGTGACGGTGTCGAGCTCCTCTTTCAGGATCGGCGAATACCAGTAGAAATCGCGGCTCTTCTGGCGCACCAGCGCCGGATTGTCCTCCACCGCGATGCCTTCGAGCTCTTTCTTGATCTGTGCGTAGTCTGCCATCTTATCTTTCCAGAAGCGGGTCCAGGTCACGGTAGTCCGGCAGGCGACGGTCGATGCCCATGCCATTCCGCATCACGATGCGGTCGGCCTGCGGACGGGAAAGGAATTCACTCCAGCGCCTTGCGCTGAAGAGCACGAGATCGGCGGGAGCGCCTTCGGCGATCACGCCGATATCCGGCCGGCCGAGGATTTCCGCTGGCGTCGAGGTGACGACGTGGGCGGATGTGTCGAGCGGATGGTCGAGATGCAGGATGCGCACCGCCTCACGGAACACTTCGACCGGATCCATGTCGCCATAGGCGTAGAAGGGATCGCGGGTGTTGTCGGAGGAGACGGCCGTTCTCACACCGGCGGCAGCGAGTTCGTGGAAAAGCGTGGCGCCGCGCCAGCGGGGCGTGCGGCCCGCGTGGCGGTCCTGCAGATACATGTTGCACATCGGCAGCGAAACGACCGAGATGCCGGCCTCGGCGACCTTGTCGATGACGCGCTTGGCAGTCTCGTCGTCCTGACGCGCCAGCGAACAGCAATGGCCGACGGTGACCGCGCCCTCGAAGCGGTTGCGATGTTTGGCGTCGGCGATCGCTTCCAGCGTCAGAACCTGCTTGTCTTCCGTCTCGTCCACATGCAGATCGATATCGAGGCGGTTGTCGCTGGCGGCTCGGAACAGCCGGTCGAGGATGTATTCGAAGTCGGGGAGAATGCGTGTCGCGCCGCCAAGCAGCCCGCCATAACGCTTCGTCGTCGCGACGATGCCGTTGAAAACCGCCTCGTCGGACACGCATTCCAGCGGCAGGAGAGCGACTGCCTGCAACGCGATCCTGTCCTTCCACTCCTCGCGAAGTTCCGCAAACAGCGGGAAGGAAATATCCGGCTGCGGGGGGATCGAATCGAGATGAGTACGGATCAGCTTCGTGCCATAGGCATAGGCGCTTTTCAGCGAAAACTCGAAGCGCGCGCGGATATCCTCGGCCGACCAGTTGGCGATGCGGTCTTCGCGCACATTCATCAGCGCGCCTTCGAACGTGCCGTCCGGGTTCGGCCTGCGGTCCCAGAAATGGCCCTTGTCGAGATGGGTATGCATGTCGACAAAGCAGGGCCAAACCATGCCGCCGCGCATGTCCACCGTCACAAGATCGGCGGGTGCGGTGGCGGCCGGAAGGATCCTTTCGATCTTGCCTTCGGAGACGATCAGGTCCGCTGCGATCAGGCCTTCCTTCGCCGGCGCGGCAAAACCTTTGACGAGCACCGCCGGCAGGGTGGCGTTGACGAGTGCAAAACGGCGGGCATCGGGAAGCGTCGTGAATTGGGCCGGCATCAGTTTTCTCTCTTGAGGCTGCTTTCATGCCAGCGGTGCAGGAAGGCCCAGGCGATGAAGGAGGTGATCATGAAGATCACCACGCCCAGCACCGACAACAGGATCAGCGCCGCAAAAAGACGCGGGATGTTGAGCCGATATTGGGACTCCAGCAGGCGGAAGGCGAGGCCGGAACCGGCACCCGCAGAGCCCGCCGCAAATTCCGCCACGACGGCTGCAATCAGCGCCAGTCCGCCGCCGATCCTCAGACCCGTCATGAAATAGGGGAGCGAGGAGGGAAGCTTGAGATAGAGCAGCGTCTGCCAGCGCGACGCGCCGTAGAGATCGAAGAGGTTGAGCAGGTTGTGGTCGACGCTCTTCAGTCCCTGCACCATGTTCGACAGGATCGGGAAGAAGGCCACAAGGAAGGCGCAGATCAGAAGTGCGACCTGGGTCGTCGGCGCGTAGATCAGGATCAGTGGCGCGATGGCCACGATCGGCGTCACCTGCAGGATGACCGTGATCGGATAGAAAGCCGTCTCGATCCATTTCGACTGCACGAGGAAGATGGCGATGCCGACGCCGCCGATCAGCGCCAGCGCCAGCGCCTGCAGGGTGATCTGTGTCGTGACCCACAGCGCAGGCCAGAGCGTTCCCCAGTCGTTGTAGAGAGAGTTCGCCACCGCCAGCGGCCCCGGCAGGATGTATTGCGGTATGCCGTTGACGGTGATGATGACCTGCCAGAGCAGGATCAGGCCGACCACCACGCAAATCGGGATCAGCGTGCGCAGCAGCGTCTCGCGATTGCGGGTAAAAAGGCTCGGCTTCGCAGACATGAGGATCGGGTCGGTCGCCATCAGTGTTCCTCCCCGCCGATCGCTTCCAGGAGCATATTGGAGACCTTTTCGCAGGCTTGCCGGTATTCTTCCGACGTGCGGTAATGCGCGTCGCGCGACATGCTGGTCACCAGCGGAAAGTCCGCATGGACCCGGCCCGGCCGCGCCTTCATCACCACGATGCGGTTGGAAAGATAGGCCGATTCGAAGACGGAATGGGTGACGAAGATCACCGTGATGCCGGTCTCGCGCCAGAGCCTCAACACATCGTCATTGAGCTTCTGGCGGGTGATTTCGTCCAATGCCGCGAAGGGCTCGTCCATCAAGAGCAGCTTCGGCTTGGTGACCAGCGCGCGGGCGATCGAGACGCGCATCTTCATGCCGCCGGAAAGCTCGCGGGGATAGGCGTCGGCGAAATCCTGAAGACCGACGGTCGCAAGCGTCTTCATGATCTCGTCGCCGGCAGCGGCTTTCGAAAAGCCGCGCAGCTTCAGCGGCAGGTGGACATTGCCGAACACCGTCTGCCACGGCATCAGCGTCGGTTCCTGGAAGACGAAGGAAATGTCGCCTTCCGGCAGGCCTTTGGAATTGATGCGGGAACTCGGCCAGTCGATGGTGCCGGACGAGACGTCGCCGAGCCCGGCGATGATCCTGAGCGCCGTCGACTTGCCGCAGCCGGACGGGCCGAGCAGGCTGACGAACTCGCCGCCTTCGACGCTCAGCGACATATCGGAAAGTGCCAGCGTTCCGCTCGAGAACATCTTCGAGACGTTGCGCATGACGACCAGCGGGCGTTTGCGCATGTCTCCGGGAGCAGGCATCAATGGGGCTTGGGACGTGATCATGCTTCACTCGATCAGAAGGGCGGCATTTGCCGCTTCACCCTTCCCTGGAGGGGGAGGCTATCGTGTATGGGTGCCCGGCGGTGCGTCAGGTTAAAGTCCCTCCCCTTGTGGGGAGGGGTTGGGGAGGGATCTTTTGCACCGGAAGACCCCTCCCGCCTGCCGGCCACCTACCGGGGACGGGTCGCTTGCCCCGTCCCGTCCTCCGGACACCCACAAGGGGGAGGGTTAAGTTTGCCGCTCCGTCTACTCTACTTCTTCAGCGCCATGCCGACGCCCTTGCAGACGAACTTTGTCGAATAGGCCTTCTTGTAGTCGAGATCGGCGGGCTGGACGCCGATCGCCACCATCGAGTCGAAGAACTTCTTGTAGCGTTCGTCGGTAATGCAGCCGATGCCCTTCGTCTCGGCATCGCCGGAGACCACGATCCCGTATTCCTTCATCTTGGCGATGGAATAGGTGATCTGGCCATCCGTCATTTCCGGATTGTCCTTCTTGATCAGATCGTTGGCGGCTTTGTTGTTGCCGTAGAGATAGTTGTACCATCCCTCGATCGAGGCATCCACGAAACGCTGCACGACCTCGGGCTTCTTGTCGAGCATCGGCTGCGTCGTGGTGATCATCGTCGAATAGGGGCCATAACCGGCGTCGGCGATGAGGAATACCTTGGGCGCCCAGCCGGCCTGTTTCTCGATCTCATAGGGCTCGGAGGTCAGATAGCCCTGCTGTGCAGACTTCTTGTCGGCGATGAAGGGAGCCGGGTTGAAGGTATAGGGCTTGAACTGGTCGTCGCGGAAACCCTTGAAGTTCTTCTTCATCCACTCGAAGTAGGTGACGTAACCTTCCTTGCCCATGAAGATCGTGTCGAGCTTGGCGAGGTCCTCGAACTTGTCGACGCCAGCGTCCGGATGGGCGAGCAGAACCTGCGGGTCCTTCTGGAAGATCGAGGCGACGCTGATCAGCGGAATGCCCTGCTTGACGGCATCCATGTCGCCAAGCGGGCCGCCCATGTAAAAATCGACCTTGCCCGCAATCAGAAGCGCGCGGTTGGCGGCGTTCGGACCGCCCTGTACGATCTTCACTTTTAGGCCATGCTTCTCGTAAGTGCCATCGGCGACGGCCTGATAGAAGCCTCCATGCTCTGCCTGGGCCAGCCAGTTGGTGCCATAGGATACTTCATCGAGCGCCGCTGCCGGGGCTGCTGCGAGCAGCGTCGCAGAGAGGCCAAGCGCCGCCAGAAAACTCTTCATTGTCAATGCATTGGACATGTTGTCTCGTTCCCCTGTTAAACCCTGCGGCATCGTGAGAGCATTTCTTTTACAGCATTTGTACGGTTGCCTTGCTCTTTGAAAAGCATCAAAATTCGTCCACATTGATGCCTTTCCGGCATCGGTTGAAAAATGATCTGCCAAATTGTGCGGCATGATCAAAAATGATGCAATGATGGTGGTGCAAATGCTGCATTCGCGAAAGCTGCTCTATATCGACGAGATTGCCCGCTGCGGATCGATCCGCAAGGCCGCAACCCGCCTAAACGTCGCGTCATCGGCCATCAACCGGCAGATCCTGGCGTTGGAAGAGGAGCTGGGGGTGCCGATTTTCGAGCGCATGCCGCGCGGCCTGAAACTCACCGCTGCCGGAGAATTGTGCATCGAGCACATCCGTGAGGTGTTGAAGACCTATGAGCGGATGGAATCGCGCATCCGGGGCCTCAAGATGCCGCAGGCCGGCAAAGTGGCGCTGGTGGCAACGGTCGGACTTGCGGCGGGGCCGCTGCCGGACATCATTGCGCGTTTCGTCGCCCAGCATCCGCGTGTGCGCATACACTTGAGGAACGACGGCCCTTCGAACACCATTCAGCCGGTGGTAAACGGCGAGGTCGACATCGGCATCGGTTTCAATATCCCCGCGACACCCGGCATCCGGACGCTCGCCAATTTCGACATTCCGATCGGTGTCGTCATGCCGCCGGGACACAGGCTGGCGGGCGAGGGCGCAGTCGATCTGGCCGACGTGGTGCAGGAACCGCTGGTGCTTTCGCAGCAGGGCACGAGCCTGCGCAACGTCATCAATCTGGCGCTTTCGCCGTTCTCAATGCCGGTCGAGCCGATCGTTGAAACCAATGCCTCCGAGATGCTGAAGCAACTCGTCAAGGCGGGCACCGGATTGACGCTCCTCAATCCGCTCGACGTGCTTCAGGAATGCCGGCGGGGCGAACTGGTTTTCCGGCCGCTCGCCAATCCGCATGCACGTCATCAGCCGATGAAGCTCTTCGCCCGCTCCCGCGCCACGCTCGATACCGCAACCAGCCTGTTTGTCGAGTTTCTGCTGTCGGAGCTTTCGGGCCTCGTGGGCGAACTGCAGGCGAAGGGGCACGTGCCGCCCCAGCCCCAGGCGAGGGATGCTCAGCGGGACCAGGATCAGCGCGAGTAAAGATTGTCGAGCGAATAAGCTTCGAAGTCGCGCAGCATCCCGATGAAGCCCGCGACCTGATGGCGGCAGATCAATGCGCCCTTTTCCGCCGTGCCCTTCGATGCATCGCCTACCACGCCGTTCGGATTCAGGTCATGGGCCAGCCAGGCGAGCGCGTGGGGTGGCGTCGGCTGGATGAATTTTGACTGGGACTTCATCCATTCCGCCTTGGAAACGAAATTCTGAGCCTTGTCCATCCGCACCAGGTCCGGGCGGAAATGCAGCATCAGCGAGGTTTCCACTTCGCCGCCATGAATGCCGAATTTCTGTTCATGCTCGCTGATCAGGGCTTCCGGGTTGCCGAAGCGGCCCCACTGCGTTCCGATTACCGCCATCTGGTAGCGGACGCGCAATTCGCGGCCGACAATGCTCATGATATCGACATTGCCGCCATGGGAATTGACGATGACCAGCTTCCTCACGCCGGCTTCCGCCACCTTGGCACCGATTGCCGTCCACATCGGAATGAGCAGTTCCGCGCCGAAGGAGAGGGTGCCAGGGCCATAAACGTGTTCGTTCGCCTTGCCGATTTCCTGGGTCGGCAGGACGAGGAAGTCGAGTTCCTCCGGCCGCTGCGCCTTCAGTTCGGCAAGCATGCCGTTGGCGATCACCACGTCGGTGGCGATCGGAAGATGCGGGCCATGCTGCTCCGTCGATGCTATCGGCAGGATGGCGATGGTTTTTTCGGGCGAGAGTTGCGCGAAATCGAGCGTGTTGAGTTCGTTCCAGTAAAACGGCTTGCCCATGCTGCCCCTGCCTTTCTCGATGTTGAGACAGGGTTAGGAGATCGGGCACGTCTCGAAAAGCATCAATTTCCGTCCGGCGTGTTGCCTTTTTGCGCGCAGGTTAGGAGGTGGGCTGTGCCATGGCGGGAAAAAAGCGGATTTCAATAAAATTGCATCTTTCTGCTTAAGCGCGCCGAAAACCCTGCCGCGTATGGTTGTGCCATCAAGAGACAAGACGGCGAACAAGCCGATCGACAAACAGGGTGCAGCACAATGATCAAGAAGCTCATTATTTCCGCGGTCGTTCTGACGGCCCTCATTGCCGGCAAGGAAGCCAATGCCGCCGGCGCCGGCGGTTTTGCCAGGGCGCTGTCTTCCGCGCCTGCCGTTCAAGTCCAGGTCGCCGAAAACAGGGCGATCGAAAGCCAGAAGCCAATCGAGGACGAAGTGTTGACGCTGACCTTCGAAAAGCGCAGCGAACTGCTGCGGGTCAACTCCGCGGTCAACGGCACGGTCACCGATCTCGACAGCTATTTCGACAGCGTTGCCGGCGGCCCGGTGCTCGAACCGAGCAGCTGCTTCGATTGCGCCGACCTCAAGCGTCAGCACCTGATTTCGCTCGGCTGGTCGCCGAAGGCCATGCGGATTGCCTATGCCGTCGGCTCCGAGGGTCGCGTGGAACGCGTATTGGCGATTTCGACCGACCGCGGCGACGTGATCCTCGGCAACGACAGCCCGATGATCGACCTTTCGGGCAGCCAGGCCGCGCAGCCTGCCATGCAGCGCCAACCGCTCCCCGCCGTTTCTCACTACGACATCTGATCTCGGCGGAACCGGCCACCCGACTGCCCCGTCCTTTTCCATTGCCCGTCTCCCTCTATGCGGAGGCGGGTTTTTCCATTCGGCGATGGCATGCCGCAAGCTCCGGAAACGGTTTTACTACCTTCGGGAGCGCCTTGTATTTAATTCAATATTTAAAGTTTTATGCGAGGCTGGCTCATCTTTCCCATCCAAGTCCGGAAAGCCGTCGGCTGGTCCAGCATTTCTCCGAAATTGCTGATGCACGAGCAAACCCCAGCGGGCGGATATTTCAATTAAGGAGTGATGCAGGTGCGAATTTCAATCAAGCATACCTTGATACTGGCCTTTGTTGTTTTAAGCCTGGGCATATTGGGTCTCATGAGCAGAATGCTCTCTCAGGAGATCGACCGATACCAGAATTCCACCCGGCTCTCGGAACTGGCACAGCTCGACGAAGCGCTTTTCGACGCGCTGATCGGGTTGCGCGGCGAGCGCGGCGGCATATCCTCGGCCATCAAGCTGGAGCCTGCCGAGGTCGGATCCAGCCGCAAGAACATGGATACCGGTCGGGAGTCCATGGATAAAGCCTTCTCTGCGGTGAAGACCCTGACCGCGGAAATCGAACCGGCGGCCCTTCGCAATGCAATCTCTCCCGTACTCAACGCCTACACGCAGTGGGCGGGTTATCGGGCGAATGTCGACACGGCGCTTACGCAGGCCGTCAAGGACCGCGATCCCGCCCTCGGCAAAGCCGTGCTCGGACTTGCCGATACGATGCTGGCCGATCTCGAAAAGGCCGCCAATCAGGTCGAGGCCACCATCAATGCGCGCGGGCCGGGAATGATCATGTTCACCCAGCTGCGCTCCCTTGCCTGGACGGCTCGCACGCAGCTCGGCGGCGCCAACTCCACCTTCGTCAGTGCGCTCATCGCCAAGCAGCCGCTCCCGGCGGAAAAGCTTACGGAAATCGCCGTTCAGGATGCCCGCGTGGCAACCGCTTGGGATGTGATCACCCAGCTTTCCAGCGCGGAGACCACTCCGGAGAAGATCAAGACGCTCTATCGGACCGCGCAAACGACCTATTTCGGCGGACCTTATGCCGAGCAGCGCAATGGCGCCCTCAAGGCGTTTCAAGCCGGCAACGCCTTTGATATGGCGGTCGACGACTGGCGCAAGCCCGCCGCGCCCGCGCAAGCCTCGATCGCAGATATCGCTTCGGCCTCGCTTGACGAGATGACGAGGCTGACGGCGGAGGAGGTTGCTTCCGCGACGCGGTCCATCACCATCTATAGTGTCGCAACCGTCCTCGCTTTTGGGCTTTCCCTTCTCGGCATCTATACGGTCATCGTGCGGATCGCCAATCCGATCGGCCGCTTGACGGGCGTGATGCGCACACTCGCCGGCGGCGATCTTTCCGTCGAAATTCCCGGCGCTGCCCGCACGGACGAGATCGGCGACATGGCGCGTGCGGTGGAAATCTTCCGCGAGGCGGCGCAGCAGAACCGTCAGCTCGAAGCGGATGCCGAACACTCCCGCAAGGCTGCCGAGGCCGAACGCATCGAATTCCAACGCAGAGCCGAGGCCGAAGCCGAGGAGCGGCTGACCCAGGCCACCTCCGAACTCGCCTATGGCCTGCAGCGCCTTGCTGCCGGCGATCTGCTCTGCGAGATCGACAGGGAATTCTCCGAGCAATTCGAATCGCTCCGCCATGACTTCAACAGTTCCGTCCGCCAGTTGCGGACTGCGCTCGAAGGCGTGAACCGGACCGCTCAAAGCGTTCGCAGCGGCAGCGACGAAATCTCGACCGCTTCCGACCAGCTTTCGAAGCGGACGGAACAGCAGGCGGCCTCGCTGGAGGAGACGGCGGCTGCGCTGGAAGAAGTCACCACCAATGTGAAGCAGACCTCCGAAAGGGCGAGCGAAGCACGGGAAATCGTCCGCGATGCGAGCTCCCGCGCGCAAAGCTCCAGCACGGTCGTTTCCAACGCCGTCAACGCGATGCAGAAGATCGAGATGGCATCGAACCAGATCAGCCAGATCATCGGCGTCATCGACGAGATCGCCTTCCAGACCAACCTGCTTGCCCTCAATGCAGGCGTGGAAGCCGCTCGCGCAGGCGAGGCGGGTAAGGGATTTGCGGTGGTTGCCCAGGAAGTCCGCGAACTGGCGCAGCGCTCGGCCCAGGCCGCCAAGGAGATCAAGACGCTGATCGGTAATTCCGAAGCAGCCGTCAACCAGGGTGTCGTTCTCGTCAACGATACCGGCAACGGCCTCAGGGAGATTGCCCAGCTTGTCGCGGCGGTCAACCAGCATATGGAGGCTATTGCTATCGCCGCGAGCGAACAGGCATCCGGTCTCTCGGAAATCAATACGTCCGTGAACCACATGGACCAGATGACCCAGCAGAATGCCGCCATGGTCGAGGAAATGAATGCAGCCGGCGCTTCTCTGGCGCAGGAAAGCAGCCGCCTTTCCGAACTGCTGGCGCGCTTCGAAGTGAGCGGGAAGAACGTGCGCGATCAGCGGTCGTTCGCCCCCTCAAGGCTGGCGATGGCCGGCTGAGGACGTAGCTCCGATCGGTGATCCCGCCATACGCCTTCGATAGCGGGATTTCATCGGTCCCGATTTCCGAACCGCCGGCTCTTTTGCAAAGGGCCGGCGGTTTCATTTTTAGCAGGATTTATCGGTCCAGATGGGGTTTTCCCCATTCGGCGATCGCGATGCCGCCGAGCGCCAGCGCCAGTGCGACGATATGGAAGGCCTGCAGGGCTTCCCCGAGAATGGCGACCGAGAGCAGCGTCCCGAAGACCGGAACGAGATTGATGAACAGGCCCGCGCGATTGGCGCCGATCTTCTGAACGCCGACGATATAGAGAACCTGCGCGATCAGCGAGGCGAAGATACCGGTATAGAGCACGATCACCCAGCCCCGGGTATCGGGCCAGATCAGCCGGTCGTTGGAGTATTCCCAGAATACGAGTGGCGTCGTGAAGATGAGCGCGAAGAGGGCGGGGAACGCCATCAGGGTGCGCCAATTGACTTGCGGCCGCCATCTGAGCGCAACGGTGTAGATCGCATAGGCCATGACCGCGATCATCATGATCGCGTCGCCGAAATTGACGGTAAGGGTCACGAGAGTGCCGAGATCTCCGTGGACGGCAGTAATCACGCCCCCTATCAGGGTGAGGGTGAAGCCGAGGATCTGTGCCCAGGAAACCTTCATGCGGAACAGCAGGAAGTTGATGACGAAGATCAGCATCGGGATGACCGCCTGCTCGACCGTCACGTTGATCGCCGTCGTGTAGTTGACCGCGGTATAGAGCGCGGCGTTGAAAACGACATAGCCTACGACGCCCAGGAAGACGAGAATCGGCAGGTTCTTCTTGACGATCGGCCAGTCCTTCACGAGCTGCGGCACCGAGATCGCGAAAATGATTGCGACGGCGGCGAACCAGCGACAGAAGGTCAGCATCATCGGACTGACATGGCCGACGGCGAGCTTGCCCGCCACCGCATTGCCGCCCCAGCACAAGGTGGCGATGACGAGGGAAAGATAGGCCTTTTTATGCAAAACAATTCTCCGGCTCCGGCCACAGGGCGCCGGTATCAACAGTCGGGGCGGGGAATAACGCGCCGCTCGGGCATTTGTCACGTAAAAACCGTGGCTGCGTCACAAACAGGTCGCTTTCCTTCGGCCAAGGCATTATAGATGCGCGCGTTTGCACTGTTCTCGGATAATT
Organism: Neorhizobium alkalisoli; assembly: GCF_002968635.1. Taxonomy (GTDB): domain Bacteria; phylum Pseudomonadota; class Alphaproteobacteria; order Rhizobiales; family Rhizobiaceae; genus Neorhizobium; species Neorhizobium alkalisoli. Next base: position 241,136 of record NZ_PVBN01000004.1, read on the forward strand.
GCGCCCGGGAACGGAGCCTAAATCTAAGTGGTGCATCGACCCGTAGGTCAAAAACGATCTACGGTGGGTGCGCGTATGGTCGCGTGGGGCTTTGCCCGCAGCACAGGAAGCAGAGATGACGAACGTAGTCGTGGTTGGTTCGCAATGGGGTGACGAGGGCAAGGGCAAGATTGTCGACTGGCTTTCCGAACGCGCCGATATCGTCGTGCGCTTCCAGGGCGGTCACAATGCCGGCCATACGCTCGTCATCGATGGCGTCAGTTACAAGCTCTCGCTCCTACCTTCCGGGATCGTGCGCGGCGGCAAGATTTCGGTGATCGGCAACGGCGTCGTTCTCGACCCGCATGCGCTGGTCGCCGAGATCGACAAGCTTGCCGGGCAGGGCGTGAAGGTCACGCCGGAAAATCTCCGCATCGCCGACAATGCGACGCTCATTCTTTCCGTGCACCGCGAACTCGATGGCCTGCGCGAGGATGCCGCTTCCAATAGCGGCACCAAGATCGGCACTACCCGCCGCGGCATCGGCCCTGCCTATGAGGACAAGGTCGGCCGCCGCGCGATCCGCGTCATGGACCTCGCCGACATGGAGACGCTGCCGGGCAAAGTCGACCGCATTCTCACCCACCACAACGCGCTTCGCCGCGGCCTGGGGGAAAAGGAGGTCTCGCACGAGGCGATCATGCAGGAACTCACCTCGGTCGCCGAGCGTGTGCTGCCTTTCCGTGAAACGGTCTGGGAACTGCTCGACAAGGAACGCCGCAAGGGTGCCCGTATCCTTTTCGAGGGTGCTCAAGGATCGCTGCTCGATATCGATCACGGCACTTATCCCTTCGTGACCTCGTCGAATACCGTCGCCGGCCAGGCTTCGGCTGGCTCCGGCATGGGGCCGGGTGCGCTCGGCTACATCCTCGGCATCACCAAGGCCTATACGACGCGTGTCGGCGAAGGCCCGTTCCCGACCGAGCTCAAGGATGAGATCGGTCAATTTCTTGGGGAAAAAGGCCATGAATTTGGAACGGTTACGGGCCGCAAACGCCGCTGCGGCTGGTTCGATGCCGCGCTCGTGCGCCAGTCGGTCGCGACCAACGGCATCACCGGAATTGCGCTGACGAAGCTCGACGTGCTCGACGGCCTGGACGAATTGAAGATCTGCGTCGGCTACAAGCTGGACGGCGTTCAGATCGATCATCTCCCGGCAAGCCAAGGCGCGCAGGCTCGCGTCGAGCCGGTTTACGTCACGCTGGAAGGCTGGAAGGAATCGACCGTCGGCGCCCGTAAATGGGCGGACCTCCCGGCCCAAGCCATCAAGTATGTCCGCCAAGTGGAGGAATTGATCGGCGCCCCCGTCGCGCTACTTTCCACCAGTCCTGAGCGGGAGGACACCATACTTGTGACCGACCCGTTTGAAGATTAAAGTCAAAAATTGGTTACCATTCGGCTGATCTTCGGATTGGCGATCATGAGAAAGTGCTGATGGCTGATTTTGTTGCGGTTATCCGCCGCGCTGTTGATGGACTGGCGAGCAATACGCCGGAGATGCGCGCGAAGGTGTATGATAAGGCTCGTGGCGCCGTGCAGCGGCAGCTCGAGAACATGAAGCCGCGTCCACCGGAAGACATGCTGCGCCGGCAGATGGAGAAGCTCGAGGCGGCGATCGTCGACGTCGAGAGCGAGCATGCCGAAGCGCTGGCGCCGGTCGTCGACGACGCAGCGACGGAGCATCCAACCGAAGAAGCCATTTCCGAATCGGCCGCCGCCGAGCCGGCGGCCGAGATCGCCGAAGAGCCTGCTGCGCAGATTGCCGAGCATCCCGACGTGGAGCCGGCGTCTGCCGAACAATCTGCGCAAGAGCCGCAGGTCGCCGCCGAAGAGGCTCGCGAACCTGAGATTGCATCGGCGCCGGCCGAATATGAATCGGCTCCGGTTTTCCGCGAAGACGACTATCAGGCACCCGAAGCGGTTATCGCCGAAGAGGAGCGCGCTCCGGCCGAGACAGAACAGCAGGTGGTGGAGGAGGCGGCGCCGGTTGCCGAGCAGCCTGCCTACCATGAAGAACAGGAGATCGCGGCTGCTCCGGCTGACGAGCCGCAGGCCGTTCACCAGTACGGCGATTGGCGCGACGACATGCCACCGGAAGGGGCTCCCTCGGCTCCGACGGTTTTCGACTATGACGAGCCGGCGACGGAGACCGTACAGCCCGCCGTCTGGCCTGACGAGCCGCCTCCGCTGGAGGCTGTGCCCTTGTCGGAACCGGTGCCCGCAGAGCCCGTCGCGGCAGATGCGGCCGAGGACGATTTTCCGTATCCGACGCGGGGCGAGGAGGATCAGCGCCTCAACGAGCCCGAACTTGTGCAGGAATGGGTCGGCGAGCGGCATCCTCTGGAAACGGAGCAGGTGGCGGAAGAACCCCTGAAGGCCGAAGAAGAAACCCTGAAGGCGGAAGAAGATTGGGGATGGGCGCCATCCCAACCGGAGCCAGCTGCAAGTGCTGCCCCGAATGTCGCTGCCGTATGGAACGAAGTTCCCGAACTCGTGTTGGCCGACCCTGCCGGTCACGAAGTGACGGGGACACCGGTCGAGGCGCATTTCGACACGGAAACCCATGTCTCGGCTGATACGGTCAGGATGCCGTCAGTCTCCGACCTGCCTTTGCCTGAGGCGGCGGTTGCAGCGGCAGCCAAGGACCCGATCGCAGACTATCTCGAGCCGCAGCCGAAGGCGGCAGAGAAAGCCCCGGAGAGCGATCCCTGGGCCGATCTGGAAGAACTGATCGGCTTCAACAAGGATGCTCCGCTCCCGGGCGGCACGTCGCGCAGCAGCACCTTGCACAGCGAGGCGGATGCAGACGATCTGATGCCGGCGCCGGCGCGGCCCTACCGGGTGACCCCGGTGCGCAAACGCAACTATGCGGGCATCATCCTTGCGATCATCGGTCTCGCTCTCGTCGGCGCCGGCGGTTACGCAATCTGGCTGAACCGCGATTCGCTGAACGACATGGTGGACGGCCTGTTCCAGTCGGGCGTGCCGACGACGCAGACCGCCGAGCAGGCGCCTGCTCCCGCACCTGCGACCCCGGCGCCGAGCCAGACACCTGCGACGCCGCCCCCGGCGGCGCAGAACAATGCCCCAGCCCGGACCGCTCCCACGACACCCGCTCCCGCGGACGGATCCTCCACCGCGACGAAATTCACACAGCGTCTGATGGCCGATGGCAGCGAGGTCGACGAGGGGCCGGGCGGCACGGGCGGCCTTGCGCAGAATGCGGAGGGTCAATCGGTCGCTCAACTCAACGCGCCGCCGGCCGCACAGGCAGCAATGCCAGATGCCGCAGCACCGGCAGGTACTGCACCTGCAGCACCCGCCCCGGGAGCCGCCCCAACAGAGACCCCGCAGGCAACGCCGAACCAGGGTGCCACCGCACCTGCGGCCAATCCGTCCGATGCTCCAGCGCTCGCCGGGGAAAAGATGTTCCTCTACGAGGAGCGGATCGGCCAGACGGCGCCGACGGCGATCGAAGGTGCGGTCTCGTGGTCACTGCAGCGCGAGCCGGGGGTAAACGGTCGTCCGGAGCCGGTCATCCAGGGGCGGATCAACATCCCAGGCCGCGGCCTGACTGCGCTCGTCACCGTCAAACGCAATGCGGATCCGTCGCTGCCGGCCAGCCATCTCGTGGAGATCGTCTTCGCGGTGCCGCCGGATTTTGAAGGCGGCGCGATCGACAGCGTGCAGCGCATCGCCATGAAGCAGACGGAACAGGATCGCGGCAATGCACTGATCGCGGTGCCGGCGAAGATCACCGACGACTTCCACATGATCGCGCTCAACGATTTCCCGGATGCCCGCACCACCAATCTGGAGCTTTTGCGCAGCCGCAACTGGATCGACATTCCCGTCGCCTATCGTAACGGCCGCCGGGCGCTTTTCACTCTCCAGAAGGGGCCGGAAGGCGAGCGGATCTTCGCCGAAGCGATCCGGGAATGGGCCACACTCGGGGCGCCCGCGACCGGGCAGTAAGAGATTTCGGCTCACAACGAAAAAGGTCCGGCGAAGAAGCCGGGCCTTTTTTTGATTGCTACTCAGCCTTCACTTGGGCCAAGGAGTGGCCGGCCAGGCGAAGGACTTCGTGCGCGCGCATTCTGTCCTCCGATTTGATCAGCAGGTGGTCGCCGTCAAAGGTGGACACGACGAAGATACCAATGCCGTTTTCCGATAGCGGGCGGATCACCGAAAGCACGATACCGGTCTCACCGAAGGCAAATGGACCCACGAACTTATAGGAGATCCAGCCACTGTCCCGCTTGACTTTGGCAGGCGCGCGCTCCTCCAGGCAAACAATCGAAAGCTCGTCTTCGGTGCGGCTAATGCTCACGAAACCTTCGCCGTCCGCCCAGGCAGGAATTGCATCCCCGGATGCAAGGCGGCAGATTGCGTAGCTGCCGACAAGTTCCTTGAGGGGGATCGTGAGCGCCATCTTTGATATCTCCTGTGGCTCCGCGCGGAATGCCAGATACAGAAAAGGGCCGCGTCGGCAGCCCTTTTCCTAAGCTATCATCAGGTCGGAGTTAAGCGTCGACCACGCGCAGAGCGTTTGCCTGGGCAAGCGCTTCCTTCTGGACGGCCTCCTGCACCTTCTCGAAGGCGCGCACCTCGATCTGGCGCACGCGTTCGCGGCTGATGTCGAACTCGGACGACAGCTCTTCCAGTGTCACCGGCTCGTCGGCGAGGCGGCGAGCTTCGAAGATGCGGCGTTCGCGTTCGTTCAATACACTCAAGGCCTTGGAGAGCATCCGGCGGCGCGTATCGAGTTCGTCCTGCTCGATCAGCACTTCTTCCTGGCTGTCGCGGTCATCCACCAGCCAATCCTGCCATTGCCCCGCTTCGCCTTCGCTGGCGCGGATCGGCGCATTCAGCGAGGCGTCGCCGGACAGGCGGCGGTTCATGGAAACCACTTCCTCCTCGGACACATTCAGCTTGGTGGCGATTTCGGCCACCTGGTCCGGCTTCAGATCACCTTCGTCGATCGCCTGGATCCGCCCCTTGAGCCGGCGCAGGTTGAAGAAAAGGCGTTTCTGGTTGGCGGTGGTGCCCATCTTCACGAGCGACCAGGAGCGCAGGATATATTCCTGGATCGAAGCCTTGATCCACCACATGGCGTAGGTTGCCAGGCGGAAGCCGCGTTCCGGATCGAACTTCTTGACGGCCTGCATGAGGCCGACATTGCCCTCGGAAACGACTTCGCCGATCGGCAGGCCATAACCGCGATAGCCCATGGCAATCTTTGCGACGAGGCGCAGGTGGCTCGTCACGAGCTTGTGGGCCGCAGTACGGTCGCCATGTTCGGCGTAGCGTTTCGCAAGCATGTATTCCTGCTGGGGCTCCAGCATGGGAAACTTGCGGATTTCATCGAGATAACGGTTGAGACCGGCTTCGCCGGCGGTAATTGAAGGCAGAGTATTGCGGGCCATAAAGCACCCCTTTCCGATCGTTGTCGGCTCCCTCTTACGTGTGGCAATCTTACGTGCGCTAATGCATGCTGAAGGCGAGCCAAAGTCGTGCGGATCATTTCCGACCCCGCACCGACCCAAGTAACAAATAAGTACGGCGGAACCGTGGTTCAAGTCGTCACGGCGGCGTTATATCATTACAATATGGTAATGTCGCGCGGGGTCTTCTCAGCGGTATACGCGTTCGGAAAACTTCCGCATTCCGGAGCGTATCATCAGTTCATACACCATCCGCCGGCTCATGGGATTGTGCAGTCTTGCCACCTTCGAGCCGAGGAATTCCGTCTCCACATGGCGGAAGGCGAGCAGGTCCGACGCCTCGGTGATCGCATTGTAGTAGAAGTCGTGGAACTGGCTGCGGCACACATAGGTCTTGTATTTGGTCATGCAGAAGGTCGAGAACGCGCTCTTCTGTTGCCGCAGGAAGTCGGCGACGCCGACCGTCACCTCCGGCCAGGCCGGATTGAACGTGTCGTCGAAGGCAATGACGCCGTGGTCGGCGAGCGTATCCATCGCAAGCGTGCTGTCGGCGGCGACGTGGTCGAGCATGTGGCCGCCATCGATGCTGAAGAAACGCGGCCGGCCGATTTTGGCGATGATTTCTTCCGCCTGCAACCCGGTGCTGTCCCCCTTGATGATCAGGTCCTCGTCGACCGGGATGCCGAGCCGCCGCCCGTTTTCGATGAAGCGGCGGTATTGCGTGGCCGAGCCGTCCGCTGCCTGGCCGATGTCGAAAAGATCGATCCCGAGAACCTTGTCGCCCTCGTCGCTGATCTTCTTCAGCAGAAAATAGGAACGCCCGTAAAACACGCCGATTTCAGCGATCCCTCCCTCCATCCCTTGCTGCTTCTGGGCCTGCAAAAGCGAGAGGAAGACCAGCGCATCCGGCGGGTCGATATATCCCTCGACTGTCTGAAGGTCGTGGAAAATGAACTTCCGGAGGCTTGAGTTCATGTCTTACGCGTTCCTCGGCTTGTAGTTATCGAACCGGCATATGAGTTCGCGTGATGAACAACCTCGCGCCAAGGTTGAACTTCGTCCGGCGATATTTTGCATTGCAACAAGTAAGGTAAATGGAGGCAAAAATTTGACGACGATCTAACCCATTTGATCTATGCGAAATGCTCGTTTCCAGCCGAAACTATATTCGGAGATGTTTTGATCCAATTTTTCTCCCTCCTCACGGACCTTTTCGCTCCAGTCGATGCGAGTGGCCACGGCAATATCGGCTATAGTCGCCATAGGCCTGGCTTCTCGAAAGGCCGACGTCCTTCAGCTGATCATCTGTCAACTCCAGAAGCGCCATCCGGTTTCGGTGCTCACGAAACTTTCTGACGACCAGCAGGATTAGCCGCAGAAGCATCAGCCCGATTCGACGGGTCAGGACGTTGCCCGTGTCTTCCGCAGGTTCGTCATCGTCACGATGCAGCCGAAAGACAAAGTCGCATCGCTCCGGCATGCGGTCGAAGACCGCCCGTTTCTCGTTTTTCATTGTGGTGTCTCCTCCATTTGCCTGCCGGTCTTCGGCAGGATGCGAGGCGGCCTGTTCGTCCGCCTCGCGGTCGACCGGCTATTTGGCGCCGGCCTGCGCGGTACGCGCTGCCGCTTCGGCCTCACGCAGGGCCTCGGCACATTCCTCGCAGCAGACTTCGACCGTCTTGCCGCCGATCTTCACGGCAATTCGGGTTGAATCGAGTTCGCAATCGCAGGCGGCGCAGGTATTCTCTTTCATGGTGTCATCTCCCGATGTTTGCTGTTTACCGGAGAATGAAACCATGTCGGCCGGGTGGCCGCTGTCAGAATCTTTAGCGACTTTCGGAAGGCACGCTCTAACGCAGTCCTGCAAAGCGCTGGAATTCGGCCGGCGTGCGGCCGTAGGCCTGACGGAAGGTGGACGAGAAATGACTGTGGCTCGAGAAGCCCAGTTCCAGCCCGAGCTGGGTCAAGTCGTCATAGCTGCCGAGCAGATCGAGCGCACGGGCAAGCCGGAGGCGAAGCTGGTAACGATAGAGCGGCGTACCCTCGACCTGCTGGAAGACCTGGGTCAGATAAACGGGTGAGACGCCGGCTTCCCTGGCTATCTCGGCAAGCGTCCAGCGGCGGGTAAGATCTGCGGAAAGGGCGAGCTTGGCGCGATCCACGAGCTTCTGCCGGCCGGCGCTTGCGGTCGCCGCACGTGCGGTTCGCTCACCCACTGCCCGGCGCACCAGCGTCAGGCCCAGCGTTTCCGCCTCCAGCGTCTCGGCGGTGCCGCGAAGCAGGCTGTGGCGCAGCAGCGCCACGAGCGCCTGGGCGCGGGCGTCGGTCCTGAGGCGCTGCCTGTTGAAGACGAAGCGGGAGCCTTTCGGATTCCGGTGCTCCTTTGGCACCAGCTCCTCCAGCAGCGGTTCTGGAACGTCCATGCTGAGGCAGGCATCGCCGCCTTCGACGGGATGGCTGATCTGGTAGCCCTCGTCGCGGTTGAAGAAAAGCACCTGATTGGCTTCCGCGACCGTGTCGTCGCGACCGACATGGCGCATGAACACGCCACGGTAGGGGAAGACGAGGCTCGTCGCATGCGAGCATTCCTCGCCGCTGCGGTGCCGGCACTCGCCATTGCAGATGACGTCACGCACCGCGATCAGGTCGGTGTCGAGCAGCTTTTTGACGGCGAACTGGCTCATGGGCCTCTCATCTGTTGCGGGGCAATATACGCCTCGCCGGCCGCGACAGCCACCCGTTTCAGGAGACCTGCGGAGGCTGCTGCGGTCTCACGGCGAGTTTTCTCCATCCTCGTAGTAAAAGAGATCATGCGAGCTGCGCCACATCCTGCGCAACGCCGCACTTTGCCCCCTGAACTCGGCGTCGAGTGTTTCGCAATTGGCGATGCGATCGTGGCGGAAGTGGCGAAAATCCTGGCGCAATTCGCAAAATCCGGCGAGCAGGACGCCGTCGATATAGTAGACGATGGCAAGAGGGCAGACGATCCGCTGCGTCTCATGGCCCGTCGCGTCGCGATAATGGAAGCTTAGCTTTCGTTCTTCACGGATGGCACGGCGCAGCAGCCGCATATCGACCGTGGGATCCGGTATCGCGTGCCAGGAGGAGACCAGAAGATGGGTCTCGCCGATCGGCGGCTGGGAAGATGGCAGGACGTCGCTGATCTTGGCCATGGCGGTGGTGCCCGCTTCTTCCAGGCTGCGATCGCCGGTCCGCCCGATGAGCGACAGGCCGACGATTATCGCTTCCATTTCCTCCGGAGTGAACATCAGGGGAGGGAGGTCGAAGCCGCTGCGCATTACATAACCTATGCCGGCCGCACCCTCGATCGGCACACGCGTCGCCTGCAGCGCTGCAATGTCCCGGTAGACCGTCCGTTTTGTCACCTCCAGGCGGGAGGCAATCGCTTCGGCCGTCAGCGGCGAGCGGGATGCGCGCAACATCTGGATGATCTCGAACATGCGGCTCGAACGCGCCATCATTGCTCTCCGGTGTAATCCCGGTCGATTGAACACTGCTGACAGGCTGCTGTCAGCACCAATCTGATAGTTCCTGCTTCGATCGCGCGCAGCCTTCGGGACAGCCAATGAAATTCTCGCCATATGTCGCCGGCCTCACCATCGTTCTCTTTTCCACCGTCGCCCTCAGCACGGCGGGACTGATGGCGCGACTGGTATCGCTGGACAGTGCGACGATCCTCGTCTGGCGCGGTCTTGCGGGCGGAGCGGCCCTTTTCCTCTTCTTCCTGATCACCTCGCGGAGGCGCAAGCTTCACGAACTTGCTCGTCTGGGCTGGCCTGGGGTGGCGATTTCCGTTATCTCCGCGGTCGGCATGGTTCTCTTCATCGCGGCGCTGCTGCAGACAAGCGTTGCGCATGTCTCGATCATTTTCGCGACATGCCCGTTCGTCTCGGCCGGCCTCGGTTTCCTCCTTCTCGGCGAACGGCCGGGACGGAGCGCGCTGGCGGCCAATGTGGTGGCCGTGGGCGGGGTTGCCGTGATGGTTGGTACCGGAGAGGCCGGCAGCCTTTTTGGGGATCTCCTGGCTCTGGGAATGACGGTTTGCGTGGCCTTGATGACCGTGCTGATGCGCCGCTATCCCGACCAGCCGGTTCTTCCCTCCGCCGGGCTCGCAGCCTTCCTCAGTGCCCTTGCGGCGTTGCCATTTGCCTCACCCCTTTCAGCCTCGCTGGAGGATGTCGCGATCGTTGCCTTCTTCGGCATTTTGGGTTTCGCGCTGGGTATCGGCCTGCTGCTCCATGGCGCGCGTCTTTTGCCACCCGTCGAGACGGCGCTTATCGGTGCGTTGGATGCGCCGCTCGCACCTCTCTGGGTCTGGCTGTTTCTCGGTGAGAGCCTGGACGAGGCAACCGTGATCGGAGGCAGCGTCGTCATGGCCGCTGTCCTCTTCCACGTGCTTTGGGATCTGCGCCGGCGACATGCGGTTGCCGAAGCCAACGTTTATTAGCTGGGGTTAGGTGCGGAGAGCCTCGACCAGTTCTTGCAGATCCTCCGGCATGGGCGCCTCGAATTCCATCACCTCGCCGGTGCGGGGATGTTCGAACACGAGCAGATAAGCGTGCAAGGCCTGGCGCGGAAAACGGTTGACGACGTTTTTGGTGGTCTCCGGCAGAAGGTTCGCCTTGGTCCTGAACCCCGCCGAATAATCCGGATCGCCGATCAGCGGGTTGCCGACATGCGCCATGTGAACGCGGATCTGATGGGTGCGGCCGGTTTCCAGCCGGCATTCGATCAGGGACGCAAGCGCCGTGGCGTCCGGCTTTTCGTGGAAGCGCTCGATCACCTCGTAGTGGGTGACGGCTTCGCGGGCGTCGTCGCTGTCCTCGCGCTTCACGGCCCGCTTGGTGCGATCGGCACCAGAGCGGCCGAGCGGAGCGTCAATCGTGCCCCGCAGCGTGCCGGGGCGGCCCCAGACGACGGCCTGATAGGCCCGCTCCAGAGGCCCCGAGCGGCCATGGTCGGCGAACTGGTCGGCGAGATGGCGGTGGGCAATGTCGTTCTTGGCGACCACCATCACCCCGCTGGTATCCTTGTCGAGGCGATGGACGATGCCGGGGCGGCGGACGCCGCCGATGCCGGAGAGGCTGTCGCCGCAGTGATGGATCAGCGCATTGACGAGGGTGCCGGTCCAGTTGCCGGCGCCGGGATGCACGACGAGACCGGCGGGCTTGGCGATGACGATCAGATCGTCATCCTCGTAGAGCACTTCGAGCGGAATGTCCTCGCCCTTGGGTTCGGGATCTTCGGGCTCCGGAAGCGTGATTTCCACGGTGTCTCCCATGGTGATCTTCTTCTTAGGTTCGGTCACCGGTTTGCCGTTCAGAAGCACGGCGCCCTGTTCGATCAGCGCCTTGATCCGGCTTCGTGAAAACTCGCCTTCCAGGACGGCGGTCAACCAGGCGTCCAGCCGCCCTTCAGCCTCATCTCCGGCAGTGAGGACTTTCCTCGGGCGCTCTATCTCGTTAAAGGGATCGTTCATTTCATCTTTCCGGTAGCAATCCGACGCAAAGGATCCCCCATGCCCCAACCCGATATCGAGGAAAAGGAAGAGCCGCTTGATCCGGCAATGGAGAGAATCCGCCGGAAGATGGTGCTTCTGCAACTCGTTTCGGGCGGGATCTTGTTCGTCTGCTTTATGGCCGTCCTTGCAGCGGTTGTCTACAAGGTAGCGCAGCGGCCGGATACGCCCGAGCCGGCAACCTCGGCAGGCGGCTTTGCCGTACCCGCAGGCCAGCCGCTTGCTGCGACGGCCGCGCTGCCGGCGGGCTTCGACATTCAGTCGGTATCGCTGTCCGGCGGCCAGATCCTGTTCTACGGCCTTCTTGCCGGTGACCGGAAGATATTCATCTTCGATCTCGCCGCCGGCCGTATCGTTGCTGATGTGGCGGTCGGTATTCCCCGATAATGACGCCCATCCGAATCGGCCATGCGGACGACCCGCGGATCGCCGAATTCCGGTTTATCCGCGACCGCGACCTGACGGGACGGGAAGGGCGGTTCATTGCCGAGGGCACGGTAGTGCTGAGGATGCTCGCTGCCGCCCACCGCAAGGCCGGAGCGTTCGTTGCCGAGAAGATCCTGCTGCTCGAAAACCGCGTGGCGGGGCTTGCCGATATTCTTTCCGCTTTTCCCGAGGACGTTCCGGTCTATGTCGCCTCCGGGGCGGTGCTGGATGAGATTGCCGGCTTCCACATGCATCGCGGCGTGCTGGCGCTCGGCAGGCGGCGGCGCGAAATCACCCTCGCCGAATTGATGACCGCCCTGCCGGAAAAGGCGCTGGTGGTCGCGGCATTCGGCATTTCCAACCACGATAACATCGGCTCCATCTTCCGGAATGCCGCCGCTTTCGGTGCGGATGCGGTGCTCCTCGATGAAAGCTGCTGCGATCCGCTCTACCGCAAGGCACTCAGGGTCTCCGTCGGCTCCGTGCTCTCGGTGCCCTATGCCCGCAGCGGCACCATGCCCGACATCCTGACGGCCCTCATGGAGAACGGCTGCGACGTGTGGGGGCTTTCGCCGGCTGGCGCCGTGGAAATGCGCGAGGTTCCCGCTTCAGACCGCATGGCGCTGATTACCGGCACGGAAGGCGAGGGCCTGCCTGTGGACGTGCTCTCCCGCATCCATACCGCAAGGATTGCCCAGGCGCCGGGCCTCGACAGTCTGAACGCGGCGACGGCGACCGGCATCGCGCTCTACGAGATCGCCATGGCTCAAGGCCGGCTATAGGTGTTTTGGCCGCGGCTACTCGGCGGCGTCCCTGGCGGCGGCCAGTTTCTTCTTCGATTTTGCAGCCAGGCTCTCCCTGTTGCCATTGGTGGACTTGCCGGAGAGGATCTTGTGGATGGGCGAGGAGGAGCCCTCGCTCAGGGCCGTCAGCGCCACCATATCGGCGGCGATCGACGCAAGCTCTTCGCGAATGGCTTGATCGCTGCCGCCCTTGTCGCTCTGCAGACGTTCAGACAGGGCCGTGGCGTGGTTGCGCACATCGTCGGCCATGTCCGCGATCAGCGGGTTTGCATCCGCCTCCTGCGCGACCAGGGACTGGCCCGGTATCGGCGCGTGGGGGAGTTCGCGCAGAATGACGTCCTGCGCCGTTATCTTCTTCTTGGGCGTGGGCGCTTTCATCTCTGACCCGGCCAAGGCTGCATCGCGAAGCGCCCGGCTCGCGCCGCGCGCCTCCGCATTCACGGCTTTCAGTTTTTCCCGCAGGCGGCTGATTTCGGCCAGCCGCCGTTCCAGTGCATTTTCCTTGTCGGCGCGGTCGGCAATTTCGCGTGCCAATTTTTCCTCCAGCCGCTGGACACGATGCTCTTCCTGGCCCAGCCGGTTTTCGGCGTCCTTGGCCCGGGCCGTCTGGGCATTGAGATCGTTGCGTAGCGTATCCCGTTCCTCTCGCAATGCCGTGATCCGGAATTTGAGGTTCTCCACCTCCGTATCCCGGGTCGACAGGTCGATGCGGAAATTGTCGGCTTCGGCGATTTTCAGCAACTGGCGCTGCTGAAGATTGTCGATTTCCAGATCCTTGGCAGCGATTTTCTCTTCTGCCGCCTCCAGTACCGCCTTCAATTGCTGGATATAGCTGTCTTCCCGGCGAAGACGGGAACGCGCCTCGGCGGCCTCGACGTCCATGTTTTCGATCTGGACGCGCAGTTCTATCGCCTCGCCCTGCAGACGTTTCACCTCTTCGGAAAAGGTGTCGTTTCGAAGTTGCAGAGAAATCGCCTTCTCCCGTTCATGCACCAGCTCCTGCTGGGTGCGAGCGTTTTCGGCCGCATAGACCGCGCGTGCCATGTCGCGCTGGGCGCGCACTTCCTGCGGGCTGATCGGCAATGTCGCCTTGATGCGGTTTTCCGTATAGCGCACGATCCGACCATGGATCGCCGGCGCGACGAGCATTGCGAGAAGTGCGGCGCTCAGAAAACCCAAGCCGAACAGGAGAGCAAATTCGATCACGACGAGGCCGTTTCGCAGGCTGGACGGGAATGAGGATGTTTAAGCATGCGCGGATGCAACCGGCAAGCACCCTCGGGACGATTGCCCGGTCGATTGATCGCTCTGGTCAATTCCATGAAGGCCCCTCCGATATCCAGAGGGGAGAATGCCCGGGCTCAGAATGGGTTCCAGGTGGGCGCGCGGGTAAGCTTCAAATATCCGACATTGATGCCGAGACGAGCGCCAAGCCCGGTGCGGATCGGCACCAGGATCACGTTGTTGTTGCGCAGAACGGTCATGCCGACGCCCGCGACCACGAAGGCTGATCCGGAAACGCCGCCGAAGCGAGCGTAGAGCGCGTCCACCGAGGGGAGGTCGTAGACGAGCATCATTGCGCGCGTACCCTGTCCGCCATAGTCGATGCCGAGCGAAGGGCCCTGCCAGAAGGCCGGGTGCTGGCCGGCATTCTTCGTGTAGAGTTCGCCTTCTCCGTAGGTCAGGCCGGCGATGAAGGCGCCCGAACCTTCCTGGCCCAGGATATAACCATTCGGGAGGCCGTATTTCTGGAAGGCGTTTTCGACCACTTTTGCGAGGCCGCCGCTGGCGGAGCCGAAGAAGCCATGACCGGCGTCGACGATCTCCTGCGCCGTATACTGGTTCGAACCCTGCTGGGCGGACGCCGCGCCGGCTGAGAAGAGTACGGCTGCGGTCATCGCAAACAGCGTCGCGGCAAACTTTGCGAAGGCGGAGGATGTGCGGATGCGCATAGTCAGATCCATCGATTGTATCGTCCGGGAACGGGCCTTTTACATCATGCTTAAGGCCCGGCTATTTTGGAGGCATGGTCTTAATAATCGGTTTACCAAATATGGTGTCATTATGGCCGCCATCATCGCACCATCTCCGCGCAACCTTGGCGTGGCAGAGCAACCTCGGCGCAGATCGCAAATCAGGAGACTCCCATGCCGAAGAATCCGAATCTCACCCTCAGTGGGCCAGATCTTGCGGCGCTCCTGTGCAGCCGCGTTTGTCACGACGTCATCTCGCCGGTAGGCGCCATCAACAACGGTCTCGAATTGCTGGACGAGGGCGCCGGCGATAGCGACGCGCTCGATCTCATCCGCACCTCGGCCGTCAATGCGTCCGTCCGTCTCAAGTTCGCCCGCCTGGCCTTCGGCGCCTCCGGTTCCGTGGGAGCTTCGATCGATACGGGCGAGGCGGAGAAGGCGGCAAAGGATTTCGCCATCGCGGAAAAGAAGACCGAGGTCTCCTGGAATGGTCCGAGAGCGATCATTGCCAAGAACAAGGTCAAGCTGCTCCTCAACCTTTTCCTCGTCGCCTATGCAGGCATTCCGCGCGGCGGTTCGGTGGACGTCACGCTGGAAAACCCGGAATACGACGCCAAGTTCATCATCACGATAAAGGGCCGCATGATGCGCGTGCCGGCAAAGTTCGTGGAGATCGCCAACGGTACGCTGGAAGAGCCGGTGGACGCCCATACGGTCCAGCCCTACTACACGGTCCTGCTTGCCGAAGAATGCGGCATGGATCTGAAGCATGTGGTGTCGGAAGACAAGATCGTCTTCATCGCCGAAACCGTGGCAGCCTGAAACGATACCTGGAAAATCATTGTTCCAGGTAACCATTCGTTAGCGCCGTGTTCGTAATGATAGTTGCTTACAGCCACAGCGCGGCTGCAGCATCAAGGGAAGCACGATGCAGCGTTTGATGATTGCTGATGGGTCGGACGTCGTCCGCAAGGTTGGCATACGGATTCTTTCGGAATTGGGTTTTCTCGTCGCCGAGGCCGGCAGCGCCCGTGAAGCCATCACGCGCTGCCAAACCGAATTGCCGAATTTCCTGATCGTCGACGCGACACTAGACGATGCGCTGGGTTTGATTGCCACCGTCAGGGCGATGCCGAACGGAAAGAGCGTGCGCATCTTCTACTGCGTCATCGAAGCGGATCTGAAGAGGATGATGGCCGGCAAGCGTGCCGGCGCGGACGACTTCCTCCTGAAGCCCTTCGATCGCAAGATACTGACGTCGGTCTTCTCCGGCTTCGCTCAGGCCGCCTGATCCCCCAACCTGCCTTACACCGGTCGTCCCACCTTTTTGCGGGCGATTCTATTCGTTCATGCCGCGGGCAACAAAAAGCCCGCCGGACGGGCCGGCGGGCTTTTTAAAAAGGGGAAGGTCAGTCTATCAGGCGGTTTCGGCGTATTCGTTGCTATCAGGCTCGCGCAGCACATAGCCGCGGCCCCAGACGGTTTCGATGTAGTTGGCGCCGCCGGCGGCATTGGCGAGCTTCTTGCGCAGCTTGCAGATGAAGACGTCGATGATCTTCAGTTCCGGCTCGTCCATGCCGCCGTAAAGGTGGTTCAGGAACATTTCCTTGGTGAGGGTGGTACCCTTGCGGAGCGAAAGCAGCTCCAGCATCTGGTATTCCTTACCCGTCAGGTGGACACGCTGGCCGCCGACTTCGACGGTCTTGGCGTCGAGGTTCACGATCAGTTCGCCGGTGACGATGATCGACTGGGCGTGGCCCTTCGAGCGGCGGACGATGGCGTGGATGCGAGCGACCAGTTCGTCCTTGTGGAACGGCTTGGTCATGTAGTCGTCGGCGCCGAAGCCCAGCCCGCGGACCTTGTCCTCGATGCCGGCCATGCCGGACAGGATCAGGATCGGGGTCTTGACCTTGGAAAGCCTCAAAGTGCGGAGCACTTCGTAACCCGACATGTCGGGGAGGTTCAGGTCGAGAAGGATGATGTCGTAGTCGTAGAGCTTGCCGAGATCGACACCCTCTTCACCGAGATCGGTGGTGTATACATTGAAGCTTTCTGATTTAAGCATCAGCTCGATGCTCTGGGCAGTCGCGCTGTCATCTTCGATGAGTAGAACCCGCATATTTTTCCCCTTTACCGCCGCGTAAGGTACCTGATTGCCCCCTTACTCGTTACGGATCCAGACTGAGCCTGATTTGGAAGCTGCCACTAAATGGTTAACAAATTATGATTCCCTATGGCAAGGTACATCAATTCGTTAAGCAAAATTAGTAGCAGCCTGTTTTCCCTTACGGATTGGCCATCACCAAAGTTGAATCAGCGGATGAGGAAATTCCGCTAAGTGATTCATACGACTCTCACATCGTCGCGGCCAAATCAGGCCTTGGCATTTACCGACCCTTAAACGATCGGGATTATCATTAATGATGCCCGTAAACGAAAGGTTAACGCGGCGGCGAATTTATTAACGCCGCGGAAATTTTTTGGTCCGGAGTGTAACAGAGCGGATACACGGGCCTGGGTCTCGCTATCCACGGAGTATTGCGTATGAAGTCGCGTGACAGTCTGGTTCGCCTGAAAGGATTTCAGGTCAACGAAAAACGTCGCCAGCTGCAGCAGTTGCAGATGATGATGGCCGAATTCGAGCGGATGTCTAAAGAGCTCGAGCATCAGATCACAGTCGAGGAGAAAAAATCCGGGATCGCCGACCCGAATCACTTCGCCTATCCAACCTTCGCGAAGGCCGCCCGCCAGCGGGCAGACAATCTTCAGGTTTCGATTCGCGAGTTGAAGGTCCAGCAGGAGGCTGCCGAACTGGCGCTCGAGGAGGCGGAAGCCGAACTCGCCAAGGCCTCGGCGCTTGAAGAGCGTGACGGCGGGATGCGCGCCCGGGCCTGATCAGCCGGGCGTCCCATTGCGGAACTTAATACGGGGCGGCGCCTTGGCGCCTGCGCCCCATTTCCGTTTGTGAGTGTCTTGTGAAACAGCCCCGCGGGGACCTATCGCAGGATGTCCTGCCAATCCGGGTGGCGCTCCACCTGGCTCTTGAAAAACGGGCAGAGCGGAATGATTTTCCATCCGCCCTTGCGTGCCTCTTCAACGGCATGCAGCGCCAGGGCTTGGCCGACGCCCTTGCCTCGCAATTCGTCGGGTACACCGGTGTGATCGATGATGATCAGTTCGGGAGAGGCACGGGAATAGCTCATTTCGGCGTAGTGACCCTCGAGTTCGGCGATGTAACGTCCGCCTGACCGTGCTTCCTCATGTGCGATATTCATGCTGGACTCCGTTTTTTCCTGCTAGTGCATGATGTAATACGGAGGAGATGAGAGGGAAACAGCGGTTCGCGTCCCAAAGGGGAGACGCACCGTCAACCGGAGCATGGGATGATTTGGCTGCGGTTGCTTCTTCTTGTCCTGGCGGCGAGCTTTCTGGCGCTCGGCCTTTTCCTGCCGATCATCCGTTTCGACAAGCTCTACTTCTTCAGCGAAGCACCTTCGCTGATCGACCTGGTGACGGCGCTTTTTCGGGAAGGGGATATCGCTCTTTTTCTGGTGGTCGGTTTGTTTTCGATCGTTTTCCCGATCGTCAAGCTGATCGGCCTTGCGGTTCAGCTTTCGGGCCGGGCGGGGGAGGCCGGGCTTTTCCGCCGCGCGATGCCGCATCTCTCCAAGTGGTCTATGATGGATGTGATGCTGGTGGCGATCGTCGTGTTCGCGGCGAAAAGCAGTGGTGTGGCAACGGCGGTTTCTCAACCCGGCCTTTGGTTCTACGCGGCTTCCGCCGTCATTGCCGGGCTGCTGCCCTCGATGGCAGGAACCGGCAAAAATAGCGCCCCGCATCGCACAAACTGAAAAGTGCCGTTGCATCTCTTGCAGCGGCACCCTGTTTTTCGGCGCGGAAAAGCGAATTCGCGCTAGTGGCGGTATTGCTGGATGCGTGTCGTCCGCAGGCCGGCCAAGCCGTGATCATTGATGGAAGCCTGCCAGGACAAAAATTCCTCGACAGTCAGGGTGTAACGTTCGCAGGCTTCTTCCAAGCTCAACAGGCCACCGCGAACTGCCGCGACAACCTCAGCCTTGCGGCGGATCACCCAGCGGCGCGTATTGGCCGGCGGAAGGTCCGCAATCGTAAGGGGGCTGCCATCGGGGCCGATGACATATTTCACTCGGGGACGGATCATTTCGGTCATTGGACTCTCTACACAACACAAGACCACGTCGGAGAGCCTAGCGCCCCAGTTTTAACATTTGACTAAACAACCCAGCGCATTTGTTCCTAGACGCCAAAAGGTCATCCTGACGTGCATTTGCCGGCTCGGTTGGATCTGCCGGATTGCCGAAAAGGAACGGATACCGTGTGCTTCATCGATCCCTTTGCGGGCGAAAAAGCAAATAAAATCAAAATCCTTTGCCGCCGCGGATCTCGGCGAGGATGGTGCCGAAGATGATGCGCAGGTCGAGCAGCAGCGAAAAATTATCGATGTAATGAAGATCGCAGGCGATGCGGGCGCGGGCTTTTCCCGAGCGGTCCGTGGGTCCGCGAAGGCCGCGCATCTGTGCCAAACCGGTCATGCCGGGCTTGACCAGATGACGGCGGTGGTAGGCCGGAACCAGTTCCTCGTAGGGAATGCCGGCCGCCAACATGCCGACTGCGTGGCAGCGTGGACCGACCAGCGACATATCGCCTTTCAGGACGTTGAGGAGCTGCGGCAGCTCATCGATATTGGTCTTGCGGATGACCGCGCCGATCCGGGTGATGCGGGGATCGTCCCTGACCGTCTGGGCAACGCCCGTCGCGTCGCCGAGATCGGTGCGCATCGAACGGAACTTGTAGACGTTGATCCTGCGCCGGTCCTTGCCCCAGCGGACCTGGGTGAAAAGCGCCGGACCCGGGCTGTCAAGCCGGATCAGGAGCGCCACCACCAGCATGAGCGGCAGAAGCGTGATGAGGGCTGTCAGCGAGACGGCAATGTCGAGCCCGCGCTTGACTGCCAATTGGGATCGCAGGCCGGCATTCTGTCCATCAGGGGGCGAGGAAAGCGCAATGTCCGCCGCCCGCCGCCCCACATCGCGGTCATTCACCGCCACGTAGGCAGTCTCCTCATGCAGATCAGAAACGCTCAACCCCGTCACCCGCATACTAAACCCCTGCAGCCCCCTGCCGGTTACTGATGTTCCCTAATATTACACCTTCCTGCGCGAGTCATCAGCCAAGTTAAGATCTGGTTAATGATGAATAGAATCTTTACCGCATTGCGGTATTAAAGCATTATCAAAAATAACTCAGTTTTTCCGGGTCCGAGCTCAAGTTGTGCCGTCCCGGCATGCCCGAGAGTGATATAATCGCCTGCCGAGAGGAAAAAAATTCCACAGGCAGACTGCATTTGTGCTCCGCCGGCCACACCAGCAATGAAAATAAGCGTCTGCGAACCGTTGAGCATCAGACTGGTCGTATGGCCTGACGATGTCAGCACGGCGATGTTAACTGAGAGCAGGTAAAGGCCTGCGGCAGGCACCTGGACACGATTGCCGCCGCCGGATGTTGACGCGCCGAGTGCCATGCCGCCCTGGGCCAGCGCCAAAGTCGTAAATCCGCTCTGTTGCCCGGCAGAGGGAGAGAAGCTGGTGCCGGTACGGTGGGCACGGGCAGCAGGCTGGTTTGGCCGCGCGACGTGCCCGGCGGCCGAAATGACGAGGCCGGTATTCCAGGTGATGCCGTCGCTGACCTTCACCGAGAAACCGTCATTGCCGGCAAGACCCATTTCGGCGCGGCCGACCCAATTGGTCTGGAAGAGCAGAGAGGCGGTATCGGCCGCCGCCGCCTTGTTGATCTTGATCTGATGGCCGGAGCCCGCGTGGTTGAACAGGCTTGCCGGGGAGGAGATGGCGAGCCGGTTCGTATTGTCCGGGACCGCGCCGACGCCGAGTTGCTCCAGACTGCCGCTTGTCGGCAGGGGAATGTCCTGCCAATTGGTGTCGGTGAAGACCTTCAGCCTCGAGATCGATGCGAACCATGCACGCCATCCGGTTTTCGGTTGGGAGAAAGCCCAGTAACCATCCTGCCAGGATGCGATCTGCGTCTGCCTGCCGATCCAGGCGCCGGTTGGTGCGGCGGCGACAAGATAGCAGTCCCCTTCTGTCGGGGAACCGGGCGGCACCGCCTGTTCCGCGGCGATCGTCAGATGCACAAGCGCGTCCAGTTTCAGCAGCGCTTCATTGTGGGTGACGTGTTTCTGCGCCTGCGAAGGCAGGATGAAGGGCATTTCCAGGTTCGCGGTCGTATCGGCCATGGTCTTCTCCGTTTTTCGGTCGGAACGGAGTCTAAGCCTTGGAGGAAGGCCGGGGAGGCGGATTGGCGCAAGGTCTTGATAAGGCTCGATCTCGATTGCGGGTTTTGCCCGCCGGACGCGCGGCCGTGCCTGAAAAGCAACGGTCGCCGTGCCGATCGGTATCATTGATATGCAACTCTCGAATGTCCCCGTTGCGCTTGTTCCTTCTCACGAATATGCGAATGTTGGGCCGCAATCGACGGGACGACTCATGCGTTATTCGGCATTATCGATCTTGAAGCAGGCGCTTTCGGGCAACCGGCTGTGGCAGCCGGCCTGGCGGGAGCCGCAGCCGAAACCGCATTATGACGTGATCATCGTCGGCGGCGGCGGGCACGGCCTTTCGACCGCCTACAATCTCGCCAAGGAATTCGGCATCACCAATGTCGCCGTCATCGAGAAGGGCTATATCGGCTCGGGGAATGTCGGGCGCAACACGACGATCATCCGCTCGAATTATCTGCTCGAAGGCAACAACCCGTTCTACGAATTCTCGCTGAAGCTCTGGGAAGGGCTGGAACGGGATTTCAACTACAATGCGATGGTCTCGCAACGCGGCATCGTCAACCTTTTCCATTCCGACGGGCAGCGCGACGACTATGCCCGTCGCGGCAACGGCATGCGCATGCACGGCGTCGATGCGGAACTGCTCGATCGGGAGCAGGTGCGCAAGATGATGCCCTATCTCAACTTCGATCACGCGCGCTTTCCGATCCTCGGCGGCCTCTACCAGAAGCGCGCCGGCACGGTGCGGCATGACGCCGTCGCGTGGGGTTATGCGCGCGGTGCCGACCAGAGGGGCGTCGATATCATCCAGCACTGCGAGGTGACCGGCATCCGCCGCGAAAACGGCCTCGTCGTCGGCGTTGAAACAACGAAAGGCTTTATCGGCTGCAACAGGTTGGCGCTGGCGGCGGCCGGCAACACGACGACGGTCGGGCGCATGGCCGATCTCGATCTGCCGATCGAGACCCATGTGCTGCAGGCCTTCGTGTCGGAGGGGCTGAAGCCGGTGATCGATCACGTCATCACCTATGGCGCCGGACACTTCTATATATCGCAGTCGGACAAGGGCGGGCTGGTCTTCGGTGCCGAGATCGATTTTTACTCCTCCTATGCGCAGCGCGGCAACCTGCAGACCGTCGAGCACACGATGGAGGAGGGGGTGTCGCTGATCCCCGGTCTGTCGCGCGCCAAGGTGCTCCGCAGCTGGGGCGGCGTGATGGACATGTCGATGGACGGTTCGCCGATCATCGACCGTACGCCTATCGACAATCTCTACCTCAACTGCGGTTGGTGTTACGGCGGCTTCAAGGCGACGCCGGCCTCCGGTTTCTGTTTCGCACACCTGATTGCCAAGAACGAGACCCACCATGTCTCGCGCTTCATGCGGCTCGACCGGTTCGAGCGTGGCTATATGATCGACGAGGCCGGCAAAGGCCCGCAACCGAACCTTCACTGAGACATCCCATGGCAAGCCTGATCACCTGCCCGCATTGCGGCACCAGACCCAAGGAAGAATTTTCGATCCGGGGTGCGGCCGCGCCAAAGCGCCCGTCGCCGGCGGCAAAAGACGAGGTCTGGCACCGCTATGTCTATATCCGCGACAATCCGAAGGGCCGCATTCTGGAATACTGGCACCATGTGGCCGGCTGCCGGAGATGGCTGGTGGTCGATCGCGACAACTTCACCCATGAGGTTTTCGGCGTGATGGATGCGAGTGATTTCGAGCGGGCGAGGGTCGTGGAATGACCTCCTACCGTCTCGGTTTGGGTGGTGAGATCAACCGCGCCCAATCGCTCTCCTTCACGTTCGATGGCCGAGCCTTCAAGGGCTTGGAGGGCGATACGCTGGCCTCCGCGCTGCTTGCGAACGATCAGATGCTGATGGCCCGCAGTTTCAAGTACCATCGTCCGCGCGGGGTGGTCACGGCGGGATCGGCTGAGCCCAATGCATTGATGACCATCGGGACCGGTGTTCGCAGCGAGCCCAATGTCCGCGCCACCGTCGCGGAACTCTACAACGGCCTCGTCGCGACAAGCCAGAACCGCTGGCCGTCGCTGAAACACGATGTCGCGTCGATCAACGATTGCTTGTCGCCGTTTCTCGGTGCCGGCTTCTACTACAAGACCTTCATGTGGCCGGCGCTCTTTTGGGAAAAGCTCTACGAGCCGCTGATCCGCCGCGCCGCCGGGCTCGGCAGGATCGTGATGCAGGCGGATCCGGACCGCTACGAAAAAAGCTGGGCGCATTGCGATCTGCTCGTGATCGGGGCAGGGCCTGCCGGACTGATGGCGGCACTTGCCGCCGGCCGTGCCGGTGCGCGCGTCATCCTGGCGGACGAGGGGTTCAGGTTCGGCGGATCGCTGCTGTCGGAAAACGCCGTGATCGGCGGGATGCGAGCACCGGATTTCGCCGCGGGCGTTGTCGAGGAGCTGGCCACGCTGCCGAATGTCACGCTGATGCCGCGGACGACGGTTTTCGGCTGGTATGACGACATGGTGTTCGGCGCCGTGGAGCGGGTGCAGAAACACCTGGCCTCGCCCTCGCCGGATTTGCCCGCCGAGCGGCTCTGGCGCATTGTGGCGAAGCGCGCGATCCTTGCGTCGGGCGCCGAGGAGCGACCGCTGGTCTTCGGCGGCAACGACAAGCCCGGCGTGATGACGGCCGGCGCCGTTCGAACTTATCTCAACCGGTATGGGGTTGCCGTGGGCGGCAAGGTGGCTGTCTTCACCAACGGCGGTTCGGGCTATCGCACAGCCGCCGACCTTGTCGGAAGCGGCGTGGATGTTACCGCCATCATCGATACTCGGGCGCAATCCTCAGACCCTGTGCCTCAGAGCGTGCGCGTCATCCGCGGCGGATCGGTGATCGCGACCAGCGGCAGGCACCGGATCGACGGGCTGATCTTCGAACGCTCCGGCTTTGAGGAAGTGATCGGTTGCGATGCGCTGGCGATGTCGGGGGGCTGGTCGCCGATCGTGCATCTGATGTGCCAGCGGGGTGCCAAGCCCGTCTGGTCGGAGGATAGGCAGGCATTTCTGGCGCCGGATGTCGGAGCCGCCTTTGTGGCTGCCGGATCCGCTTCCGGCCATTCGTCGCTCGGCGATTGCCTCAAGGACGGCGCGGCCAAGGCGCATGCCGCACTCGAAGCATTGGGCAGGCTGGTCGGGCATCTTGACGTGCCTGAGGTCGAGGGTGAATACGATTCCTCCTTTGCGCCGCTCTGGTATGTTCCGGGCGCGAAGGACAAGGCCTTCGTGGATTTCCAGAACGACGTGCATGTCGCTGATCTCGGGCTGGCCCAGCGCGAAGGCTTCGGCCATATCGAGCACACAAAGCGCTATACGACCGCCGGCATGGCGACCGACCAGGGCAAGCTCGGCAATGTCAACACGGCCGGCATCGTCGCCGGCATGCGCGGCGTGTCGCCTGCCGAGATCGGCACCACCACCTTCCGGCCTTTCTATGCGCCGGTTTCCTTCGGCGCCCTGGCCGGCACCGCCCGTGCCGAACACGCGGCCCCCGTCCGCACGTCGCCGCTGCATGGCTGGGCGAAGAAAAATGGCGCCACATTCGTGGAATCCGGTCTCTGGGACCGCTCCGCCTGGTTTACGCGAGAAGGCGAAAAGACCTGGCGCGAGAGCGTCGACCGCGAGGTGCTGAACGTCCGGGAAAATGCCGGCCTCTGCGATATCTCTACGCTCGGCAAGATCGAGATTTTCGGGAGAGGTGCTGCCGAGTTCCTTGACCGCGTCTATTCGAACAGCTTCCTGAAGTTGCCGGTCGGCAAGGCGCGCTATGGTCTGATGCTGCGCGAAGACGGCGTGGTTTTCGACGACGGCACCACCAGCCGGCTTTCCGATCATCACCATGTCATGACCACCACGACTGCCTATGCGGCCGAGGTCCTTTCCCATCTCGAATTTGCCGCGCAGACCTTCTGGCCGGAACTCGATGTGCGCTTCGTTTCCTCCACCAATCAGTGGGCGCAGATGTCGGTCGCGGGCCCCAAGGCGCGCATCGTCATGAGCCGTATCGTCCAGGACGATATTTCCGATGCCGCTTTTCCTTTCCTCGCGGCCGGCGAGGTGACGCTGCGTGGCGGTTTGCGGGCGCGGCTGTTCCGCATCTCCTTCTCGGGTGAACTGGCGTATGAGCTGGCCGTGCCAGCGGGCTACGGCGAGGCAGTTGCCGACGCCATCATGGAAGCCGGTCGCGAAGAAGGCGTCTGTGCCTATGGCGTCGAGGCAATGAACGTGCTGCGGATCGAGAAGGGGCATGTCACGCACGCTGAGCTCGAAGGCCGCACGACCGCCGACGATGTCGGGCTCGGGCGGCTGATGGCGATGCAGAAGCCGGATTTTATCGGCAAGCGCCTTTCCACCCGTTTCGGGCTGACGGCAGCCGACCGGCTGCAGCTCGTCGGGCTGAAGCCGGTGGAGGCGGAGAAGGAGATCAAAGCAGGGGCGCATCTCTTGAAGGAGCAGGCAAAACCCTCGCTCGCCAACGATCAGGGTTTCGTCTCTTCCGCCTGCTTTTCTCCGACGCTCGGCCATTTCGTCGCGCTCGCCATGCTGAAATCCGGCCGGGAGCGGTTCGGCGAGCGGATCATGGTCTGGGACGGACTGCGAGGCGCCGAGGTTCTGGCGGAAGTCTGTCCGCCGGTCTTCATCGATCCGCAAAACGCCAAACTGCATCTCTGAGGGCCGCCGATGCCGATCAACCTTCTCCACCGGCACGTGCTCGAAGACCATATCTCCGGTTTCGAGACCAACGCCAACCCGAACCATCTGAGCGTCATTCGCCGGCCAGTGATTTTCTCCGTGCTTGCCCATGCCGGGTACGAGGCGGCCGTAGCTGAAGCCTTGCGCAAGGCGGACGATATCGCATCGCGCTACTGCAATCCCTCCGAATTTCTGGCCGTCTCACAGACGGCGGGGGCGGGCAGCGTGGCCGAATTTCTGACAGCTATTCCCGGAGCGTCGTTCGTCGACCAGAGCGACGGATTTGTCCTGATGGCGATTTCCGGGCCGAGCGTCCGATCGATCCTTTCCAAATGCCTGGCCGTGGATCTGCATCCGGATACATTCGGCGAGGGACATTCAGCGGCGATGATGTGCTGCCATGTGGCGGCGAACGTCGCCCGCACCGGTCCCAACGCCTTCGAGCTGCTCGTCCCGCGCTCCTTTGCCGGCTCGGTATTCGACGAACTTATGGAGGCAGGCAGGGCGCATGCGCTGACGCGGGGCTTCGCAGACTGAAACCCCTGACCGGAAGAAGCGAATTCCGACCTTAAGGTTAATGCTGTCGCGACGTTAAATTGCTGAAAATGCCGTTGCGTGGCTAATTTTTTGACAGAACCTGCCGGTTTTTTGGAATTTTTGATCTTTGCTTCGCCAGATTGTTGAGAAGTGCCGCGTTTTTGGCCGATTGACGGCTTTTTGTCTTCACATTTCATGCGAAACCGGTATGGAATGCGGTCAAGAACGTAAGAACCCGCAAGGGGCGTAATACAAGAGATGCGGCCGTCCGAAGATCGCATCCGGGGGAAAGTATATGGAGTATTTTATCCAGCAGCTCATAAACGGGCTGACTCTTGGATCTATCTATGGCCTTGTGGCAATCGGCTATACGATGGTTTATGGCATCATCGGCATGATCAACTTCGCCCATGGCGACATTTTCATGCTCGGTGGCTTTGCTGCCCTCATCGTCTTCCTGATCCTCACTTCCTTCTTCGCCGGCATTCCGGTGGCGTTGCTTCTGCTGCTGATGCTCGTCGTCGGCATGCTGATGACGGGGTTGTGGAACTGGACGATCGAGCGGGTCGCCTACCGGCCGCTGCGCGGTTCGTTCCGGCTTGCGCCGCTGATCACGGCGATCGGCATGTCGATCGTTCTGTCGAACTTCATCCAGGTGACGCAGGGGCCGCGCAATAAGCCGATCCCGCCGCTGGTGACCGACGTTTTCCAGATCGGCGGTATCACGATCTCGCTGAAGCAGATCCTCATCGTCATCATCACGGCGGTGCTGCTGTTCGCCTTCTGGTACATCGTCAACAAGACCCCGCTCGGGCGAGCGCAACGGGCGACCGAACAGGACCGCAAGATGGCGGCGCTACTCGGCGTCGACGTCGACCGGACGATCTCGATCACCTTCATCATGGGTGCGGCGCTCGCGGCCGTCGCCGGTGCCATGTACCTGATGTATTATGGTGTCGCCTCGTTCAACGACGGCTTCATCCCGGGCGTCAAGGCGTTCACCGCGGCAGTTCTCGGCGGTATCGGGTCATTGCCCGGCGCGGTTCTCGGCGGGCTGCTGATCGGCCTCATCGAATCGCTGTGGTCGGCCTATTTCTCCATCGCCTACAAAGATGTCGCCACGTTTGCGATCCTCGCTTTCGTGCTGATCTTCAAGCCGACCGGCATTCTCGGCCGGCCGGAAGTGGAGAAGGTGTAACATGACAGCTTCCACCGAAACCGGTCATCCGAACGTGCTTGCCAAGGCCGTGCGGGAAGGCGTGTTCGCGGGCGTCGTCGCCTTCCTCATGTTCCTGCTGTTCGTCGGCATCGAGACCTATCAGGACATCAATAATGCGCTGGTATGGCGTACGCGCTGGGGGCTTCTGGCCATCTTCGTGCTGGTCGCCGCGGTCAGCCGTTTCCTCAGCGTCGGCTTCATCAAGCCGCATATCGATCGGCGCAAGCTCGCCAAGGCGAAGAGCGGCGTTCTCGAAATCTCCGAGCAGAAGAGCTTCTTCCACCGGCATTTCCTGAAGATCGCGCTGGTCTTTCTGCTGGTCTATCCCTTCCTGTCGCTGCTGATCGTCGGCAAGCAGGGATCGCTGAAATATGTCGACAACTTCGGCATCCAGATCCTCATCTACGTGATGCTCGCCTGGGGCCTGAATATCGTCGTCGGCCTCGCCGGCCTGCTCGATCTCGGGTATGTCGCCTTCTATGCGGTCGGCGCCTATTCCTACGCGCTGCTATCCTCCTATTTCGGCTTTTCCTTCTGGCTGCTGCTACCGATGTCGGGCATTCTGGCCGCGCTGTGGGGCATCATCCTCGGGTTCCCGGTGCTGCGGTTGAGGGGCGACTATCTCGCCATCGTGACGCTCGCCTTCGGGGAAATCATTCGCCTGGTGCTGATCAACTGGACGGATGTGACCAAGGGAACCTTCGGTATCTCGGGCATTGCCAAGGCGTCGTTCTTCGGCATCTGGTCCTTCGATGCCGGCACGACGAACAATTTCGTCAAGGCGTGGGGCCTGTCGGCATCCTCGGTCTACTACAAGGTCTTCCTGTTCTATGTGATCCTGGCGCTCTGCATGCTGACCGCCTATGTCACCATCCGGCTTCGGCGCATGCCGATCGGCCGGGCCTGGGAGGCGTTGCGTGAGGACGAGATCGCCTGCCGCTCGCTCGGCATCAATACCGTCACCACCAAGCTGACCGCCTTTGCGACCGGCGCGATGTTCGGCGGCTTCGCAGGCTCGTTCTTCGCCACCCGCCAGGGCTTCGTGTCGCCGGAAAGCTTCGTCTTCCTGGAATCGGCCGTCATTCTGGCGATCGTCGTTCTCGGCGGCATGGGTTCGCTCACCGGTATCGCGATCGCCGCGGTGGTGATGGTGGGCGGCACCGAGGTGTTGCGCGAAATGTCCTTCCTCAAGGTCGTGTTCGGGCCTGACTTTACGCCTGAACTCTATCGCATGCTGCTGTTCGGCCTGGCGATGATCATCGTCATGCTGTTCAAGCCGCGCGGCTTCGTCGGATCGCGAGAACCGACCGCCTTCCTCAAGGAGCGCAGAGCCGTCTCAGGAAGCTTTACCAAGGAGGGTCACGGCTGATGGCTCTCGGAACGACGACGACTATGACGAACGATACGATCCTCAAGGTTGAGCACCTGTCGATGAAGTTCGGCGGCCTGATGGCCATCAACGATCTGTCGCTGGAGGCACGGCGCGGCGAGATCACCGCGCTGATCGGCCCCAACGGCGCCGGCAAGACCACGGTGTTCAACTGCATCACCGGCTTCTACAAGCCGACCATGGGCATGCTGACGCTGCAGCGCAAGGACGGCAAGGAGTACCTGCTGGAACGCCTGCGCGACTTCGAGATCACCAAGCTGGCCGGCGTTGCCCGTACCTTCCAGAACATTCGACTGTTCTCTGGTCTGACGGTTCTCGAAAACCTGCTCGTCGCGCAGCACAACGCGCTGATGAAGGCGTCGGGCTATACGATCCTCGGTCTGCTCGGCCTACCGGCTTATCGAAAGGCCGTCGACGCCTCGATCGAGAAGGCGAAATACTGGCTCGACAAGGCCGATCTGACCGATCGCGCCGATGACCCCGCCGGGGATCTCCCCTACGGCGCCCAGCGGCGCCTGGAAATCGCGCGCGCGATGTGCACCAATCCGGAACTGCTGTGCCTCGACGAACCGGCGGCCGGCCTCAACCCCCGCGAATCGGCAGCCCTCAACGCGCTGCTGCATATGATCCGGGGCGAGGGCGTGTCGATCCTGCTGATCGAGCACGACATGTCGGTGGTCATGGAGATTTCCGACCACGTGGTGGTGCTCGAATACGGCCAGAAGATCTCCGACGGTTCGCCGGACCATGTGAAGAACGACCCACGAGTGATCGCCGCTTATCTCGGCGTCGAGGATGACGAGGTGGAAGAAGTGATTGCGGAAGAACTCGATGGGGGCACGCGCTGATGGCGGCTGAGTCCCTTCTGAAAGTCCAGGCTGTCGAAACCTATTACGGCAATATCCGCGCGCTTGCAGGCGTCGATGTCGACGTCAACAAGGGCGAGATCGTCAGCCTGATCGGCGCCAACGGCGCCGGCAAATCGACGCTGATGATGACGATCTGCGGTAGCCCGCAGGCTCGCAGCGGACAGGTCATCTTCGACGGCGAGGATATTACCCGCCTGCCGACGCACCTGATCGCGCGCCGCCGCATCGCCCAGTCTCCAGAGGGCCGGCGCATCTTTCCGCGCATGACCGTCTACGAGAACCTCCAGATGGGGGCCGGCCTCGACAACCTCAAATATTTCAACGAGGACGTCGAGAAGATCTTCACGCTCTTCCCGCGCCTCAAGGAACGCCAGATGCAGCGTGGCGGTACGCTTTCGGGCGGCGAACAGCAGATGTTGTCGATCGGACGTGCGCTGATGGCACGGCCGAAGCTGCTCCTGCTCGACGAGCCGTCGCTCGGCCTGGCGCCGCTGATCGTCAAGGGCATTTTCGAGGCGATCAAGAAGCTGAACCAGGAGGAGGGACTGACCGTCTTCCTCGTCGAGCAGAACGCGTTCGCGGCGCTCAAACTCTCCGACCGTGCCTATGTGATGGTCAACGGCAAGGTGACGATGAGCGGTTCCGGCAAGGAGCTTCTCGCCAATCCGGAAGTGCGCGCCGCTTATCTCGAAGGTGGACGGCATTGATCGCAAGGGTTGTGATTTCGACGGCCGGAGGAATTTAAGATGCAGGGACTGTTTTTCGAAAGCGATACCGGAGTGCGGTACCTCTTGCGTTTCCTCGTGCTGGTCATCGGCTTCTGGACCGCCTGGAGGGCGGGGAAGGCTGCGGCCGAGGGCTGGAACAACTATCTGACGGTGTTGGTCTATACGCTACTGCTCGGCGTGGTGATGCGTTTTCTGCATTTCGCGCTGTTCCAGGGGCCGTTTATCAGCGCCTTCTACTACATCCTCGACGTGGTCATCCTGCTGGTCTTTTCGAGTGCCGGATTTCGCATTCGCCGGACGCGACAGATGGTGCAGAATTACTATTGGCTCTACGAGCCGACTTCGGCTTTCTCCTGGAAGAAGAAAGATTGACAGCCGCACTTTTCTGTCCTCAGATTAGTTCGGGTTGAAGCAATAAGTAACCTAGAGTGGAACAATTCCGGCGCAGTGATGGTGGGTATTGCGCCCGGTTTCGAAAAACCAGCTCACCTAAAAAATTGGGAGTAACTCGATGAAGAAGTCTCTTCTTTCTGCGGTTGCGCTGACGGCCATGGTCGCCTTCAGCGGTAGCGCATGGGCCGACATCATTATTGGCGTCGGCGGTCCGCTCACGGGCCCGAACGCCGCCTTCGGTGCGCAGCTCCAGAAGGGTGCCGAACAGGCAGCAGCCGACATCAATGCGGCCGGCGGCATCAAGGGCGAAAAGATCAAGATCGTCCTCGGCGACGACGTGTCGGACCCGAAGCAGGGCATTTCGGTTGCCAACAAGTTTGCTTCTGACGGCGTGAAGTACGTGGTCGGCCACTTCAACTCGGGTGTATCCATCCCGGCTTCCAAGGAAGTCTATGCCGAAAACGGCATGCTGGAAATCACCCCGGCTGCAACCAACCCGGTCTTCACCGAGCGTGGCCTGTGGAACGTCTTCCGTACCTGCGGCCGTGACGACCAGCAGGGCGGCGTTGCCGGCGCTTACCTCGCCGACAAATTCAAGACTGCCAAGATCGCCATCATCGACGACAAGACGCCTTACGGCCAGGGCCTTGCCGAAGAAACCAAGAAGGCGATGAACGCCAAGGGCGTCAAGGAAGTCGTCCGCGAAGGCGTCAATGTCGGCGACAAGGACTTCTCGGCCCTCATCTCCAAGATGAAGGAAGCCGGCGTTTCGATCATCTACTGGGGCGGCCTCCACACCGAAGCCGGCCTGATCATCCGCCAGGCCAAGGACCAGGGCCTGAAGGCAACGCTCGTTTCGGGTGACGGTATCGTCTCGAACGAACTCGCCTCCATCGCCGGCGACGCCGTCGAAGGCACGCTGAACACCTTCGGCCCGGATCCGACGCTGCGCCCGGAAAACAAGGACCTGGTTGCCAAGTTCAAGGCTGCCGGCTTCAATCCGGAAGCCTACACGCTGTACTCCTACGCTGCCGTTCAGGTCATCGCTGAAGGCATCAAGGCGACCGGTTCGGCCGACGACGCTGAAGCCGTTGCCAAGACGCTGCACGAAAAGGGTCCGTTCAAGACCGTTCTCGGCGATATGGCCTTCGACGCCAAGGGCGACCCGAAGCTTCCCGGCTACGTCATGTATGAGTGGAAGAAGGGTCCGGACGGCAAGTACAGCTACTTCCCGCAGGGCAGCTAGCTGTTATCGGCCAAGCCGTATTATAGAAGGAGCCCGGCCAAAAGCCGGGCTTCTTTGCGTTTTGGAGCACTTATAGGCGGCACGCCGGGGTTCCACTAAACCGACAGGTGAGTTCCGGACTTGGAAATCTCCATTATTTGATCTAGGGTCAGGACCTGTCAAATTCATCCAATCTGTCGGCTGCATGGAATTGGATGGAAGGACACAAGTGCAAGGCTTTTACGCCTTCTAGAGCATTTAAGCCTTGTCGAGCATTGTTTCTGATCAGGTGGCCCATGCAGCCTAACCCGAGGGCGAGACGGGTTTCGTGCCGGGACTGCGTCTGGAAAATTTGAAGATGTGGGAGCATTTCCGGCATCTTCCCCCTAGCCAGGCACAAAATCCGTCTCGCAGATTGGATGAATTTAACAGGTCCCGACCCCAGGTAGTCCAAGTCCAGGAGAGGTAATGTTATGGATCTAAGTGCCATTATTGCCCAGATCATCGGCGGTGCCGTTGGCGGGACCGCAGGTGGGAAAATTCTGAAGGATGCCGATCTCGGTCAGATCGGAAATATGATAACCGGCGCGGTCGGAGGAGTTGGCGGTGGTTCAATCCTAGGCTCGCTTCTTGGAGGCGGCGGCGCGGCGGCCGGAGGCGTTGATTTTGCAGCGCTCGCCGGTCAACTCGTCGGCGGCGGTATTTCCGGGCTTGTTGTTCAGATCGTCGTAGGTCTGGTCATTAACAAGTTTTTTAAAAAAGCCTGACTGCAGCAAAGCGTCTGTCGCCGCCATGCAAAGGAGCTTGCTTGTGGCTCGAAACGGTTCGCCGGATCGTTTCTCGGCTACGTTGACCGTTCCTCACCATGCAGTGCATGTGCCGCCTTGACCGCCGCCGACGCACGGTTCTCGACACCGAGCTTCACATAGATCTGTTCCAGATGCTTGTTCACGGTGCGGGACGAAAGACCGAGAATATCGCCGATATCCCGGTTCGACTTGCCCTTGGCGATCCACAGCAGCACTTCCGATTCCCGCTGGGTCAACGGGAAGTGCCGGCGCAGCACCTCGTCGTCGGGGCGCTTGTTGGTGGCTGTCAGACGGAAGAGATGTTCGTCGGCGCCGATCGCGCCTAGGAAGGAGAAGTGCAGGCTCGCCTGGCTATCCTCGGTCAATGAAAAGGCGGCCTCCCGCGCAAAGCCCGGCCTGTCGCGCTCGGCCATCCAGGCGCTGATCCGCTGGGCGACGATGTCGAGCCCGTCGTCGCTGCCGGTCGCGGCATTGATCAGCCGCGTCGCCTGCGGCGTCGACCAGTGGATCGCGCCATTGGCCTTGACGGCGAGCAGGTGCCGGCCGGCGGCATCGAGCGCCACGCGGGCGCTCTGGGCTGAACGGGCATTGGAGAGATGCACGCGAATACGGGCGCGCAGCTCGTCGATGTTGATCGGCTTCGTCAGATAATCCACGCCGCCGGAATCGAGCGCATTGACCACATGCTCGGTCTCCGTCAGCCCGGTCATGAAAATGACGGGCACCTGCGCCACCGCGCCGTTGATCTTGAGCCTGCGGCAGGTCTCGAAACCGTCCATGCCCGGCATCACCGCATCGAGCAGGATGAGGTCCGGCGTAATGCGCTCGACAATGTTCAGCGCTGCCTGACCGGATGTGGCGATCAGCACCGAGAAGCCCGACTTTTCCAGCGCCTCCGTGAGGAAGCCGAGCGCTTCGGGGCTGTCGTCCACCAGAAGAACGATGTCGCGCGGCAGGGCAGTCTCAGCCATCACTCGTCCTTTCTGGCTCGATACGGGTCAGGAAATTCATGTAGCCGGCAAGATCGAAGGCCTGCACATAGGTACCGAGTTCTTCCGTGAAGGGCTTGTGTTCCTCCTGTTTGGCGAGATCGGCGAGCTTTGCTTCGATACCGCGGACGTAGCCGATTTCGCCCAGCCGCAAAAGGTCCTCGACGTGGCTCGTCCCCGGACTTTTGATCGGCTTCCTGGGGCTCACGGGAACAGCAACCGGAGCATCGCTCTCATAGACCCAGACGAGGCCGAGATGGGCGGCGAGCTTGTCTGCGAGGCGGCGGATATCGACGGGCTTGGCAATCGCGTCATTGTGGCCTTCGTCGCCGGAGCTTGCGCCGGAACTGTCGCCGATATTGGCCGAGAGCATGACGATCGGAGTCGTCTGGCCGATCTCGCGGAGCCGCCCGACGAGCTGCCAGCCGCTCATGCCCGGCATGGAGATGTCGACCAGGAAGAGGTCGGGCGTCACGCCCTCGATCAGCGTCAGGCAATCCGGCCCGCTATTGGCCGTCAGCACCACGAAATCCATCGGCACGAGCAGTTCGCGCATCAGGTCGCGATGGTCCTCGTTGTCGTCGACGACCATGATGGTGCGTCGCGGGCCGGTATAGGAAACGATCTTCTTTTCGGCGGCGGGCGCCGTGTTGGGCCGCTCGACCGCCGACAGCATCAGCCGCACCTTGAAGATCGATCCTTCCCCCTTGGTGCTGGCGACGGCGATCTCGCCGCCCAACGTGTTGGTGAGGAGCTGGGTGATGGTGAGGCCGAGGCCGAGCCCCGGCATGGGGCGGATGCTTTCGGCCTCGCCGCGCTGGAAGGGCTCGTAGATGCGGGAGAGATCCTTTTCGGCAATGCCGCGGCCGGTATCGGAAACGGTAAAGGTCGCGACCTGGCTGCGGTAGGCGACCTCGAATCTCACCTTGCCTTCGTCGGTGAACTTGATCGCATTGGAAAGCAGGTTGACGAGGATCTGCCTCAGCCGCTTTTCGTCGGTGCGCACATATTGCGGCAGGGACCGCGCGCGCTCGTGCTCGAATTCCAGGCCCTTGGCCTGTGCCTGCAGCCCGAACATCTCGACGATCTGATCCAGAAAATCCTGGATATTGATCTCGTTGGAATAGACCTGCAGCCGGCCGGCCTCGATCTTGGATATATCCAGAAGGCCATCGATCAGGCCGGAAAGATGGTCGGCGGAGCGCTTGATGACCTTGATCGCCGATTGCCGGGGCGGGGGGATGGTTTCGTCCCGCTCGAGGATCTGGGCATACCCCAGCACGGCGTTGAGCGGCGTGCGCAATTCGTGGGAGAGGCCGACGACATAGCGGCTCTTGGCGCGGTTGGCGGCCTCGGCCGTTTCCTTTGCGTCCTGCAGTGCCGCGTCCGTCTTCTTGTGGGCGGCGATTTCCTTCAGGAGCAGCGTATTCTGGCGGGAGGACTCCTCCTCGGCCACCACCCGGCTGTCATGGGCGAGCACGTAGAACCAGGAGACGATGCCGGCAATGATGGCGAAAACGAAGAAGACGATCATCACCGTTCCATAGATGACTTCGGCATTGGCGGGTGCGGCCCGGCCCACCTGATGGGCGATCATCCCGAGAAGCGCACCGATCGCGGAGACCGACAAAACCGCTGTCGTCGCATAACGCCCGAGGCGGGTGGTGAGACGGGCGATGACGCTTTCCGGCAGGACCGTGCGGGCGACGGTGCCGACCTGGGTATTGAGCCGGGCGCGCGGCTTGCACATGTCGTGGCAGCGGCTGTCGAGCGAACAGCAGAGCGAGCAGATCGGTGCCGCATAGGCCGGACACCAGGCCATGTCCTCGTGCTCGAACGGATGCTCGCATATGGAGCAGGTGATCGAGCCCAGGGTTTTCCAGCTCTGGCGCGGTTTTCTCGCGAGGTAGAATTTGCCGCGGGTGGCGAAGGCGATTGCCGGAGAGATGACGAATGCGATGAGCGTTACATAGGTGGCGAGGGAGGCCATCAACGCGCCGAACAGGCCGAAATGGGCGGCCAGCGCCACGCCGGCGGAACCGAACATCGCGCCGAGGCCGACGGGATTGACGTCATAGAGATGGGCGCGCTTGAACTCGATGCCGGGAGGTGCCAGGCCAAGCGGCTTGTTGATGAAGAGATCCGCCGAAATGGTGCAGAGCCAGGCCATGGCGATGATCGAGAAGACGCCGAGGGTGGCTTCCAGCAACCGGTAGATGCCGAGCTCCATCAGCAGCAACGCGATCAGCACGTTGAAGACAAGCCAGACGACGCGGCCCGGATGGCTGTGGGTCAGCCGCGAGAAGAAGTTCGACCACGCAAGCGAGCCCGCATAGGCGTTCATCACGTTGATCTTGAGCTGCGAGACAACCACGAAGGCCGCCATCAGAAGCAGCGCCGCCGTTTCGTTCGGGATCATGTAACCGAAGGCCGCGAGATACATATGCGCGGGATCGGCAGCCTCGCTGATCGGCACGCCCGTCGAGAGCGTCAGGACGGCCAGGAAGGAACCCGCCAGAAGTTTAGGCACCCCGACGACC
Source organism: Neorhizobium alkalisoli (assembly GCF_002968635.1). Taxonomy (GTDB): domain Bacteria; phylum Pseudomonadota; class Alphaproteobacteria; order Rhizobiales; family Rhizobiaceae; genus Neorhizobium; species Neorhizobium alkalisoli. Next base: position 277,114 of record NZ_PVBN01000004.1, read on the forward strand.
ACCCAGCCGGAGCCGGCAAGAAATACAGCGAGCCGATGGCGCCATTTTCGCACGCCTTCCGAGGGCAGGAAGCGGAGGAAGTCGACCTGCTCGCCGATCTGCGGCATCAGCGCGAGGATGACGGCCGAGGCCGCTCCGAACTCGAGGAGGTCGAAGGGCGCTGCGCCACCAACCTCGGCATTTGAATGATTGATGCCCGCAAAGGCGCGCCAGAGGTCGAACTTTTCCCAGTCGAGGAAGGCGATGAAGACGAAAGGCAGGACGTTCAGCACGATCCAGAAGGGTTGGGTCACCAGCTGAAAACGGGAGATCAGCTGCACGCCGTAGATGACCAGCGGGATTACTACCGCGGCGCTGATCATATAGCCGATCCAGGGCGGGATGCCGAAGGCGAGATCGAGCGCCCCGGTCATGATCGAGGCTTCGATCGCAAACAGCATGAATGTGAAACTCGCATAGATCAGCGAGGTGATCGTCGAACCGATATAACCAAAACTTGCGCCGCGGGTCAGAAGGTCGATGTCCACTCCGTGGCGGATCGCATAGCGGCTGATCGGCAGGCCGATGAGGAGCATGGCAATCGCGGCTGCGACGATCGCAAAGAAGGCGTTCGTGGTGCCGTAGGAAAGGGTGATGGCTCCGCCGATCGCTTCCAGCGCCAGAAAGGAAATCGCCCCGATTGCCGTTTGCGAAATACGGCTGGAGGAAAAGCGGCGGGCGCTTTTGGCGGTAAACCGCAGCGCGTAGTCTTCCAGCGTCTGGTTGGCGACCCAACGATTGTATTCCCGCCGGACCGGGATGATGCGTTGCCGCGCTGCCATGCCTAATTTCTAGCACCTTGAGAGAGAAGACTGTCTATTAGGCACTTTCGGCTGTGGCGCAATGTTTTGCAAGTACGCTTTCGCAGTTGCGAAGCATAGTTTCGGCTTCGACTGGCCGGCTCGGACGGGTGAGACATCGTTCGTTCAGGGCTGGCCGACCGGAACCTTCTGCCGCAGCCGTAGCAATAATGTTCCACGCCGCCACAACTGCGACACAGACGCTTGCAAGCTGGAACATGACATCCCATGTCAAGAAACGCTAACCCAGGCGGAAAAGGTATGGCGGCAAGTGCCTTTAACGCTTCACATCAACCATATTGTCAGGCGCATTTCCGTGAAACCGTCATCCCCCACCATCCCTGAACCAGAACAGAGTTTCGGCACCACCGGCATCGCGCCGATGGAGCGTCCGAGCCCGGTCACCCGTTTCTTCATGTCGATCGTCGCCTGGGCGGAGCGATTGAACTTCAGATATGCGAAACTCGGCAATCCGCCGGTTTATGACAATGCTACATTTCCCTGGGCGGCAGAGATCGAAAAGGCAGCGCCGGCGATCCGCGCCGAGCTTGACCGGATCCTCGTCCGCAAGGACGAGTTGCCGACCTTTCAGGACATTTCCACCGACGTGAAGACGATCTCCACCGACAGAGGCTGGAAGACGTTCTTCCTGCTCGGCTTCGGCGTCAAATCCGAGCAGAACATCCAGGCCTGCCCCGAAACCTGGAAGGCGATGCAGAAGATCCCGGGCCTCACGACCGTGATGTTCTCGATCTTCGAGCCGGGCAAGCACCTGCCGCCTCATCGCGGCCCCTACAATGGCGTCCTGCGGCTGCATCTCGGCCTGATCGTGCCGGAACCGCGCGACAAGCTTGCGATCCGCGTCAAGGATCAGATCTGCCATTGGGAAGAGGGCAAGGCCCTGATCTTCGACGACGCCTATGAACACGAGGCCTGGAACCATACGGACAAGACGCGGGTGGTGCTCTTCGTGGACTTTGTGAAGCCGTTGAGATTCCCGGCGCGGCTGGTGAACTGGCTGCTGATGCACATGGCGATCTTCACGCCCTTCATCAAGGAAGGCCTGGATAACCACAAGGAATGGGAAAAGAAGTTCTACGCCCAGGCCGAAGCCTGGCGCAATCGCCCCGAGGTGAAGGAATGACCGGAGCCGTGTGAACGTCAGGTGGTGCCGCATCCAGCCTGTGCGGCGCCACTGTCTAGCGCATCAGCGGCCAAAGCGTAGCGACGAGCAGCAGTCCCATCGCGATGTTGAACCATTTGAGTTTGGCAGGATCGGACAGGAAGCGCCGCAGCATCACACCGAAGCCCGCCCAGATCGACACCGCCGGCAGGTTGACGATGGCGATGACGAGCGTGATCAGCATCACCGACAGGAACGGGTTGTCCACATTCGCATAGGCCGCCATGGCGGTCAGCGACGCGATCCAGGCCTTCGGGTTCACCCATTGGAAGGCGGCGGATTCCAGAAAGGTCAGCGGCCGGGCGGCATCAGTATCGCCGTTCGCGACGGTCCGCGACATCCCGATCCGCCAGGCGAGATAAAGCAGGTAAGTACCGCCCGCAATCTTCAGCGCCAGGCCGAGCGGCGGATAAGTGATGATCATGGTTCCAAGCCCGAAACCGACCGCCAGCAATACCGACGAAAAGCCGATGGTGATGCCGAGGATCTGTGGTACCGTTCGCCAGAAGCCGAAATTCGTGCCGGAGGCGAGCAGCATGAAATTGCTGGGTCCCGGCGTCACCGAGCCGACAAGCGAAAAAAGTCCGATCGCGAGCATGGTCTCGTAGGTCATTGCAAAATGCTCCTTCGTGGGGAGGCGGGCTCCCGGCGCGCTCAAAAATGTAGCTGCGAATGGTTGGGTTCAGAGGTGCCGGACGCTCAGCCTGCCGCCCCATTTGCCGTTCAGGTAGTCGCAGACGAGCCGTCGGTGGCAGTGATGCGGCTTATCCTCCGAACAGAGGAGGCAGGAGCCGTCGAATTCATCCGGCTTCAAGTGACTTTCCACTTTACGTTCCGCCATCAAGTTGATGAAATCATTCTGGAAGATGTTCCAGCCACCCTTCTTTTTCTTGAAGGCGGTCATGATCTCCTCGGTCGGCGCGAGCTGGGGCTGGTGTATGTAGGCCGCGCCGCAGACCGTCTTCAGGAAAAAGGCGAGGTCATCGGACTTGGCAAAGCCTGCGAGTTGCGAGGTGTTGTGAAGCCGCACGTCGATCATTCTTTTCACCCCTGCGGACTTGATCCGGCCGAAGAAATCCTCGGCCGTCGTCTTGGTGAAACCGATCGTGGTGACGTCGATGCTCATGCCGGTATCCTCGTTCCTCTGCGTCATCATGGCGGAATGCGGTAGCACCTGCTATTGTCAATATTGACATTTTGGATATGGATCTTGCCATGAAGCTGCAGGTGCTCGCGCTGGACGGTGTTTTCGACACGGGGCTTTCCGCGATCCTCGACGTCTTTACGACCGCCAACGAACTCGCCGCGATGCTGTCGCTGAACGCGCCGCCGTTCGAACTCTCCGTCGTCGGCATGCGGAAGAAGGTTCTGACCGCGCAGGGTTTCTCCGTGCCGCTTTCCGGTGGGGTCCGTCCGGCCGAAGGCGGATGGCTCGTTGTGCCCGCGCTCGGTTACAAGGTGCCGGATCTGCTGCTGCCCGCGCTGGAGCGGCCGGACGTTCGGGATGCCATCGTGGCGCTCCGGCAGGCGAGGGGCGGTGGCGCGAACATCGCCGCTGCCTGCATCGGTACTTTCGTGCTTGCCGAATCCGGGTTGCTGGACGGACAGAAGGCGACGACCACCTGGTGGCTTGCGCCGCTCTTTCGCCAGCGTTACCCCGCCGTGGGGCTCGAAGACGGAAGCATGCTTGTGAAATCCGGTCCGCTCGTCACGGCAGGTGCCGCGCTCGGTCATCTCGACATGGCGCTCTGGCTGGTGCGGCAGGCGAGCCCCGAGCTTGCGGGTCTCGTCGCGCGCTATCTGATCGTCGACAGCCGGCCGGCGCAATCGGCCTATGTCATTTCCGACCATCTGGCGCATGCCGATCCCTTGGTGGAAAAATTCGAGCGCTGGGCTCGCGGCCGCCTATCCGAGGGGTTCTCGCTCGACCATGCGGCCGATGCCGTCGGTGCCAGCAAGCGCACGCTCGCCCGGCGCCTGGGGCAGGTGCTCGGCAAAACCCCGCTCTCCTATTTTCAGGACCTGCGTGTCGAACGCGCCGTGCATCTCCTGAAAACCAGCGGCAAGACCCCGGACGAGATCGCTCCGCTGGTGGGTTACGCTGACGGCGTAACGCTTCGGGCGCTGCTGCGCCAAAAGCTCGGCCGCGGGGTGCGGGAACTGCGGATGGTCGAGTGACCGCGCGTTAAATCTCCTCCCGCTTCAGCAGATAGTCCAGCCCGCCCAACCGGAACCAGCGGTAGTCATAGGCTTCGAGCAGAAGACGGTGGCGACCGTTCTTGCCGGCCCGGCTGTTGCCACCATCGGCGATGTCGATCAGCAGATGCCCTTCCTCACCGACGCCGGCATCGAAGTTAACTTCTGCAGGCCTCGACAGCAGGTTGTGCACGGTCAGAACCGAATTGTTGCGCCAGTCGAAACGCAGGGCCAGCACGCCGTCGTCGCCGGTATCCACTACCGTGCATTCGCCCCAGCCGATTTCCGGCGTCTCCTTGCGCATGCGGATCAGCCGCTCGGTCCAATTGAGCATGGACTCGGCTTCTCGCTTTTGATCGGCGACGTTGACGTAGGAATATCCGAAAGGGCCATCATTGATGACAGGCAATATCGGTTTGTCGCTTTTGGTGAAGCCGCCATGCGGTTCGGGGGACCATTGCATGGGCGTGCGGGCGCAGTTGCGCTCGGGCAGGCTGAGGTCGTCTCCCATGCCGATCTCATCGCCGTAGCGAATGACCGGCGTGGCGGGAAGGGAGAACATCAGACTATAGGCGAGTTCAAGCCGGCGGCGGTCGCCCTCCAGCATCGGTGCCAGCCGCCGCCTGATGCCGCGATGATAAAGCTGCATGTCCTTGTCAGGCCCGAATTCCTCGAAGACTTTTTCCCGCTGCGTTTCCGTCAGCCGGCCCAGATCAAGTTCGTCATGGTTGCGCAGGAAGATGCCCCATTGCGCGGTGGAAGGCTTTTCACGCGTCGCGTCCAGCGCCTTTGCGAGCGGTCGGGTGTCGGAACTCGCCATGGCGTAAAAGAGCGCCTGGTTGACATGGAAGTTGAACATCATCTGCATTCGGTCGCTGTCGTGGCCGAAATACTGGAGATTGGTCTTCGGCACGACATTCGCTTCCGCCAGGAAAATCGAATCCCCGAGCCGCCATTGAAGGAATTCGCGGAAGCCGCGCAGCATTTCGTATTGCGGCCGCGGCCGCTTCACCTCCGCTCCCTTCTGGGCGATCACGAAGGGGACGGCATCCACCCGGAAGCCGGAGACACCCAACTGGATCCAGAAGCCCATGATCTTGAGGATCTCCGCCTGCACCATCGGATTGGACGTGTTGAGGTCCGGCTGGAAATGGTAGAAGCGGTGGAAATAATACTGTTTGGCTTTCTCGTCGTAGGTCCAGGTCGATTCCTGCACGCCGGGAAAGACCATGCCCTCATCGGCGTTGGCCGGCTTTTTGTCCGACCAGATGTACCAGTCGCGGTATGGGGAGTCCGGATTGCTTCGTGCCTCCTTGAACCAGGGATGCTGGTCCGACGTGTGGTTGACGACGAGGTCGATCAGCACCCGGATGCCGCGCTGCTTGGCGCCGTGAGTGAATTCGACGAAGTCGCCGAGCGTGCCGTAGCGGGGATCGACGTTATAGTAATCGGAGACGTCGTAACCGTCGTCGAGCCCGGGCGAGGTCTGGAACGGCATCAGCCAAATCGCGTTGACGCCGAGGCCGGAAAGGTAGTCGAGGCGCCGTTCCAACCCCTCGAAATCGCCGACCCCGTCGCCATTGGCGTCCATGAAGGTCTCCACGGACAGGCAGTAGATGACGGCGTTCTTGTACCAGAGGTCGTTGATCACGGGCGAGCTCCTCGAATAGCTGGTTCGGGGAGGGCAATCGCTCAATGGCGGAATTGTTCCCGGCGTAGGACCAATGCCGCCTGACGTGGGCACTCTTGCCCGCTTCATTTCAACCGAACGGAGATCTCACGCTTCTACTCGATCAGAAGTAAGCCCCGCTTGCTGTCTCCATCAAATGTATTCATCGCGGAGAACAGACGGTCCGTCTCCACCAGCCAGGGCCTATAGTTCTCGTTGACATCGAGAACGAACACCATGTCCTCGGCCTCAAGATATCCTCCGATCGGGGAATGATGACCGGCGCCTGCGCCGAAGATTTTCTCTCGTGTGAAGTTGACGATGTAGCGGCGGCCGGGATCGTTCGCGCGCTTCATATGCTGCCGGAACTCATCGACCGTCAGGTCGCGGAGAATCGCGACCTTCCGTTCGGTTTTCGTCTGAGCAAGCCCGGCGAGCTCATCCAGCGTCAGGCCCATGATGCAGTAGCCCGTCCAGCACATGCCGGTTCCGTCCAGAACCTCGGCTTCCGTCGTCTCTTCTTCACCGACCGAACGGAAAGCGTTGGCGACGCTCGCCGGCCCACAGCGGGATCCGTTCGTCTGCCAGGTGATTCCGGTGCCGAAGGCCGCCGCCACCGGCAGTTTCCAGGCTGCCTCGATGAGTTCGGGAACACGGATGACTGAAGATTGGATCGCTTCCGGCGAGACCTTGGTCTGCCCGGCGACGAAGGCCACGGCGCCGACCAGCAAACCGGTAACGGCAATCATGCCAAGAAACAGCGCGCGCTTCATTTCGATGCCCTCGAAGCACAGGGTGGACCCGGACAATGAACCTGAAGACGGTCGACATCAATCCATCCATACGGCGGATGAGGATCGCGAACTCGTGCTGTGAGCGCAATCACCCTGCGTGGTCTGAACGAAGTGGCTTCCAGATCGAAATGTCGCGAGGCCCGGCGAGGAGATCGGGAAGGGCCGTGTGCCAGGCCTCGCGATAGGGGCGCTGCAGTTGCACGTTCAATACGTCCTGATGATCCTCCCATGTCTCGTAGAGCATCATGCGGTTTTCGTTTTCGGGATCGGCATGCAGCGCCGCCTGGTGAAACATCGGCTCGTGCCGCATGGCGTCCAGCACGTCGTTGAGCAGCCTCATGAAGCGCTCGCGCTCGTTCGGGAGGATATCGAAACGGATGACATAGGTGACGGGCATGGCTGATCCTTTTGCACTACAAAGCTCTCCATTGGATTAGATGCCGCCGGCCGGCGGGTCGATTACCTCGGAGGTCATAAATGGGGTGCACCGTCTTCCGCCCCGCAGCGGGCATTAAAGAGAAGGAGGAAGGCGACCGCGATTTGGGACCTCGCTTGTCGCTTGCTCATTGGCCGGACTTGGAGAATTTTTCTGCTTCTGCCTGCTGAATGTAAACTGCACCGCGATCGCCAGCAAAAGCTTCATCGTCGACAATCGCCAGGATATGATATCGCGTAACGCGTGGAGCAGCGCCCATTACTGTGATTTGGCCGACGGGATTGAAAAGCGTAATAACCTCGTTCGGATGTAGAGAAAGCTGCTGTGCAAGCTTCGCACTGATCATCACACCGCTACCGTTTTTGAATTCGATAGCAGCATTATTTGCGACTGAGCCCGAAAGAACTTTGAGGCGGGAGAAATATTCGGTCTCGATGCCGCAGATCAAAACGCCGATGCTTTCGTTTTTGGTCGAAGCAAGGGCTTCCCTTTCAATGATCGGAGCCACTGCTCCTTCGCTGTGTGCGATTTCACCACCGAAAGAAAAGTGCAGCAGGCCAAGTGTAACGAGAAAAAAGCAGCCATCGTGGCGAAATCGATTGAGTATCATAGGGGCCCCGTCCGGACATAGAATATCGGCGGGTATCTATGACGTATACTTTCCTTGTCCAGAAGGTGAGGCAGCCGCGCGCGGCAATGACCGCTCTGGCGTAAAACTGCCACGCCTTTTATAGCCGTACTGCCTGCCTGCCTTCCTACGTTCCCATTCTTCCCGGTTCTCCCCCTCCGGTACGTCATTCGACGTATACGGTTTTGCGATGCAGCACCCGATAGTCGCTTAAGCAACGGTTAAAGTTTTCGTTGCGGACGAACGAGAAGAGGGGTTCGAACCAATGACTTTCAAAGCAAAGTTTGCTGGCGCATTGCTCGCCACCGTCATGTCGACGACGGCGCTTTCCGGCGCCTTCGCCGCAGACGACACCATCAAGATCGGTGTTCTGCACTCGCTTTCGGGCACCATGGCCATCTCTGAGACCACCCTCAAGGATGTCATGCTGATGCTCGTCGAGGAGCAGAACAAGAAGGGCGGCGTACTCGGCAAGAAGCTGGAAGCCGTCGTGGTCGACCCGGCTTCCGATTGGCCGCTGTTTGCCGAAAAGGCTCGCCAGCTGATCTCCCAGGACAAGGTCGCTGCCGTTTTCGGCTGCTGGACTTCGTCTTCGCGCAAGTCGGTGCTGCCGGTCTTCGAGGAGCTGAACTCGATCCTCTTCTACCCGGTCCAATACGAGGGTGAAGAATCCTCCCGCAACATCTTCTATACGGGCGCTGCGCCGAACCAGCAGGCCATTCCGGCCGTCGACTACCTGGCCGAAAGCGAAGGCGTGCAGCGCTGGGTTCTGGCCGGCACCGACTATGTCTATCCGCAGACGACCAACAAGATCCTCAAGGCCTACCTGATGTCGAAGGGCGTTGCCGAATCCGACATCATGGTCAACTACACGCCGTTCGGTCATTCCGACTGGCAGACGATCGTCTCGGACATCAAGAAGTTCGGCTCCGCCGGCAAGAAGACCGCCGTCGTCTCTACCATCAACGGCGACGCCAACGTTCCCTTCTACAAGGAGCTCGGCAACCAGGGCATCAAGGCCGAAGACATCCCGGTCGTGGCCTTCTCCGTCGGTGAAGAAGAACTTGCAGGTCTCGACACCAAGCCGCTCGTCGGCCATCTCGCCGCCTGGAACTACTTCCAGTCCGTCGATGCCGAGGTCAATGCCGATTTCATCAAGGAATGGAAGACCTTCACCAAGAACGACAAGCGCGTCACCAACGACCCGATGGAAGCTGCCTATATCGGCTTCAATGCCTGGGTAAAGGCCGTCGAAGCCGCCGGCACCACCGATACCGACAAGGTTCTGGATTCGATCATCGGCGTTTCCGTTCCGAACCTTTCGGGCGGCACATCCACCGTCATGCCGAACCATCACATCACCAAGCCGGTGTTGATCGGCGAAATCCAGGCGGACGGCCAGTTCGAAATCGTCCAGGAAACACCTGCCGTCGTCGGTGACGAATGGTCCGATTACCTGCCGGACTCCAAGAACCTGATCTCCGATTGGCGCAAGCCGATGTCCTGCGGCAACTTCAACGTTGCTTCCGGCAAGTGCGGCGGCAAGGGTAGCTGATCCTGGTGGGTGAAACCTGAGGGGCTGGGGGTTGGGCCCCCGGTCAGACCCTCTCCCCGCCCTGAACGAGGTCGGGGAGAGGGAATTGCGGCGTCGCCGCCAGTCGTTCTTCCGGTCTCAGGGTTTCAGACGAGGGGGGACGTTCCGGCCGGCGGACAGGGGCGAAATCATGACCTTGAAATCTCTTCTCCAGGCTTTTCTTGCCTGTCTGATCCTTTCCTTCGCCGCGCCGTCTTTCGCGCAGAGCGATCCCAAACCTTTGATCGATGCATTGGCCAAGGCCGATTTCAACGAAGCCGAAAAACTGCTCGGCCAGATCGCTGCGAGCGGCGACGCCCGCGTCGTACCGGCGCTCAACGCCTTTGCCGAAGGCGATCTTTATTTCCGCAAATCCGACAATCTCGTCTTCATCGCCAAGACCGCTGGTTCCGGTTTCGAGCTGATCGATCCGCTGACGGGCGCTTCCGCCGGGCAGGCGGCCAAGAACGCCGTCACCAAGATCAAGGTCAACAACAATCTGCGCCGGGTCATCCGCTCGGCCATGGGCGGCCTCACGCTTCTGAGCGCGGATCGGGCCGTGCGGCTGCAGGCTGCCGATGCCGTGCTGCGCTCGCCGAGCCCGGAAAACCTCGATCTGGTCGAAGCCGCGCTCGCCAAGGAGACGGACAAGGAAGTGAAGGCACGCATGGAGGAAGCACGAGCCGTTTCGGTTCTGTCCTCCGACCGCTCCATCGACGAAAAGCGTGGCGCCATTGAAACCATCAAAAATCTCGGAGGCCGCAATTCGCTCGGCATCCTGAATTCCGTTTCCGGCTCGATCGACGCCGGCCTCAAGGGGGATCTCGATGCCGCCATCGCTGCGATAGAGAGCGAACAGCAACTCTGGGATATGGCACAGAACGTCTGGTATGGTCTGTCGCTCGGCTCCGTCCTGCTGCTCGCCGCAATCGGCCTCGCGATCACCTTCGGCGTCATGGGCATCATCAACATGGCGCATGGCGAAATGGTCATGCTCGGCGCCTATTCGACCTTCGTGGTGCAGGACGTGATCCGTGACAACGCGCCAAACCTGTTCGACTGGTCGCTGGCGATAGCGCTGCCCGTCGCCTTCCTCGTCACCGGCGCCGTCGGCCTGGTGATCGAGCGCGGCGTCATTCGCTTCCTATACGGTCGCCCGCTCGAAACCCTGCTCGCCACCTGGGGCGTCTCGCTCATCCTGCAGCAGACGATCCGCTCGATCTTCGGGCCGACGAACCAGGAAGTCGGCAACCCGTCCTGGATGTCCGGTTCGTTCCCGGTGGGCGGCATGACGATCACCTGGAACCGCATGTGGATCATCCTTTTCTCCATGTCGATCTTCGTGGCGCTGCTGGTGCTGCTGAAGAAATCTGCTTTCGGTCTCAACATGCGCGCCGTCACCCAGAACCGTCGCATGGCGTCCTCGATGGGCATCAAGACGCCCTGGGTCGATGCCTTCACCTTCGCGCTCGGTTCCGGCATTGCCGGCATTGCGGGCGTGGCGCTCAGTCAAATCGATAACGTCTCGCCCAACCTCGGCCAGAGCTACATCATCGACAGCTTCATGGTGGTGGTCTTCGGCGGCGTTGGCAATCTCTGGGGCACGCTCGTCGGCGCGCTCTCGCTCGGCGTGCTCAACAAGTTCCTCGAACCTTCGGTCGGTGCCGTGCTCGGCAAGATCCTGGTGCTCGTCCTCATCATCCTCTTCATCCAGAAACGTCCGCGCGGCCTCTTCGCGCTCAAGGGAAGGGCGGTGGAAGCATGATTTCCGGCTTTGTTTTCCGCGCTCTCGAAGGCAAGATCGTCGTCGCCATCGCCATTCTGCTTGTCATCGCGATCCTCGTTCCGGCCCTCAATCTTCTGACACCGCCGGACAGCGCGCTGCATATCCCGACCTATGCCGTGTCTCTGTTCGGCAAATATCTCTGCTATGCGCTGCTCGCGCTCGCGCTCGATCTCGTCTGGGGTTATTGCGGCATCCTCTCGCTCGGCCACGGCGCCTTCTTCGCACTCGGCGGTTATGCGATGGGCATGTATCTGATGCGCCAGATCGGCTCGCGCGGGGTGTACGGGAACCCTGTCCTGCCTGATTTCATGGTGTTCCTGAACTGGAAGGAACTGCCTTGGTTCTGGCATGGTTTCGACTGGTTCGTTTTCGCCATGGCGATGGTGCTGGTCGTGCCCGGCCTGCTTGCCTTCATCTTCGGCTGGTTCGCCTTCCGCAGCCGGGTGAACGGCGTTTATCTCTCGATCATCACCCAGGCGATGACCTACGCGCTACTGCTCGCTTTTTTCCGAAACGACATGGGTTTCGGCGGCAATAACGGCCTGACCGACTTCAAGGATATCCTGGGCTTCCCGGTCCAGGCGGACGGCACGCGTGCGGTTCTCTTCGCCATGTCGGCGATCATGCTGGCGTTCTGCCTCCTCATCGCATCGGCGATCGTTCGTTCGAAGTTCGGCAAGGTGCTGGTCGGCGTACGTGATGCCGAAAGCCGGGTCCGTTTTCTCGGTTTCCGGGTGGAAAACATCAAGCTCTTCACGTTCGTCGTCTCGGCGATGATGGCGGGAATTGCCGGCGCGCTTTTCGTGCCGCAGGTCGGCATCATCAATCCGGGCGAATTCGCACCGGCCAATTCCATCGAAGTGGTCGTCTGGACGGCGGTCGGCGGCCGCGGCACGCTGATCGGCCCGATCATCGGCGCGGTGCTGGTCAATGCCGGAAAGAGCTTCTTCACCGGCGCCTTTCCGGAAATCTGGCTCTATGCGCTCGGCGGCCTCTTCATCGCCGTCACGCTCTTCCTGCCGAAGGGCATCGTCGGCACGGTCCAGCATGGCTTGAAGGCTCGCAAGGCCATGAAGGCTGCGGTGGAGGCCGAAAAAGGCAGGGATGAGGCGGCACCGGTCGCGCAGGCCCAGGCGGCGGAATAGGCGAGGAGGCGGATGATGAACACGATTTCCGAAACAAGACAAAAGAGCCTGCTCTATCTCGAAAACGTCTCCGTCTCCTTCGACGGCTTCAAGGCGCTGAATTCGCTTTCCTTCGTGGTCGAGCCCGGAGAACTGCGCGCCATTATCGGCCCGAACGGCGCAGGCAAGACGACGATGATGGACATCATCACGGGCAAGACGAGGCCGGACACCGGTACGGTGCTGTTCGAGGATGCGATCGACCTGACGAAAAAGGACGAGGCCGATATCGCCCAGCTCGGCATCGGCCGGAAATTCCAGAAGCCGACGGTCTTCGAAAGCCATACCATCTGGGACAATCTGGAACTGGCGCTCAACCGCGACCGCAGCGTCTTTGCAACGCTGTTTTACACGCTCTCGCCGGAAGACGAGGCTCGCATCGAGGAAATCCTCTCGACCATCCGCCTCAGCCACCGCAAGGACGAGCTTGCTGCCAACCTTTCGCATGGTCAGAAGCAGTGGCTGGAGATCGGCATGCTGCTCGCCCAGGAGCCGAAGCTGCTTCTGGTCGATGAGCCGGTCGCCGGCATGACCGATGCGGAGACCGCCGAGACGGCGGAACTCCTGAAGGAAATCGCCAAAACGCGTTCCGTCGTCGTGGTGGAACACGACATGGGCTTCATCCGCGAACTCGGCGTCAAAGTGACGTGTCTGGCGGAAGGCTCGGTGCTCGCCGAAGGCTCGATCGATTTCGTCTCGAACGATCCGAAGGTGATCGAGAACTATCTGGGGCGGTGAGTGACTATGATGAGCGTTGCGCCACTGGCAGGTAACGCCTACCGCCATCGCGTCAAGGGAGATGCCACATGCTGACGGTCAACAATATCAATCTTCACTACGGCGCGGCGCAGGCGTTGCGTGGCGTCTCGATCTCAGCCGAGATGGGCAAGATCACCTGCGTGCTGGGGCGCAACGGCGTGGGGAAGAGTTCTCTTCTCCGCGCCGTTACCGGCCAGCACGCCGTCAGTGCCGGCACGATCAGCTTCCACAACGAGGTGCTGAACGGGCTGCCTCCCTATGCCCGCGCCAAGCACGGCATCGGCTATGTGCCGCAGGGACGCGAAATCTTCCCGCTGCTCACCGTGCAGGAAAACCTGGAAAGCGGCTATGCACCGCTTTCCCGGAAAGACAGATCCATTCCAGACGAGATCTTTTCGTTGTTTCCTGTCTTGAAAACCATGCTCGGGCGGCGCGGCGGCGACCTTTCGGGCGGTCAGCAGCAGCAGCTGGCGATCGGCCGCGCCATGGTCACCCGTCCGAAGATCCTGGTGCTCGACGAACCGACCGAAGGCATCCAGCCTTCGATCATCAAGGATATCGGCCGTGCGATCCGCTATCTCCGCGACTCGACCGGCATGGCCATTCTGCTTGTGGAACAGTATCTCGACTTCTGCCGCGAGCTTGCCGATCAGGTTTACATCATGGATCGTGGCGAAATTGTGCATCAGGGCGCCGCCGAGACATTGGATACGGCAGAAGCGAGGCGGCACCTGACTGTGTAGTCCTAGTATTTCCATGGTGAATGTTTGTATCGGGCCGCAGCACTTCGTGCGTTTCGTTGTCAGCTCATATGTGTTACCTAGGCGGCGTAGAGAGCGTTCCATGTAAGCTTGGAACACTCTGAGGCGGACCCTTGCACATTGTTGACAACCACTCCTGCACCCATGATGAGGCGCTGATGGATTTTGCTCGCGTTGCCGGTACCTTTTCCAACACCGCTCTTACGCGCGCGATCGCGGTAGGGGCTTTTTTCTTGGCTGCCAGCGGCGCCTATGCCGGCTGCGGCGAACCCATGGAGCCGGGGCGCCACTCGGTTAGCATAGAGAGCGAAGGGGTCGCGCGTTCGGCCGTCTACTTCATTCCGTCTTCCTATACGGGCAAAGAGAAGGTTCCGGTCGTTTTCGATTTCCATGGTAGCCACAGCAATCCCGAAGGTCAGCTGAACAGAAGCTCATGGGACAAGGTCGCCGAAAAGAGCGGCTTCATCGTCATGGCGCTGCAGGGCAGCCTGGCCGGCAGTTCTGCCGGCACCTATGCCTGGAACGTGCCCTATGTGACCACCCAGCCCGGCGGTCTTGACGAGATCGCCTATATCGAGCGGGCGGTGGAGACCATGAAGGAAACCCTCTGCGTCGATCCGGCCCGTATCTACGCTTCCGGCTATTCCGGCGGCGGCCGCATGCTTTCGGCCTATCTCTGCGCCGGCAATGACGACTTCGCCGCTGCAGGCTTCGTGCATTCGCTGCGTGCCGGCCGGCCGGTCGAAATTGACGGCAAGTGGGGTCCTGATGCAGAGAACTGCTCGCCAGCCAGGCCGATCTCCATCATGGCCTTCGCGGGTGAGAAGGATGATGCCAACCCCTATGCCGGCGGCGGCAAGGCCTATTGGCAATACGGGTTCAAGACTGCAATCCAGCGCTGGAGCGAACTCGACGGCTGCAAGGGTAACGGCGACCCCAAGAAGGTCGAGGGCGTGACCTTCAGCCTCTACGGCACCTGCAAGAACGGCGCCCGCATAGCATCCTACGTCTTTTCCGACGGCACACATGCCTGGCCCAAACCGGCACCCGCAACGGAGGCGGTCATGGCTGCCGCCAAGGATGGTGCCGCAAGCGTGACCAAGGTCGCGACGGTTGCTGACGCCAAACCCGCCTTCGACGCGAATATTGATCCGGCATCGCGGATGTGGGAGTTTTTCGGCAAGGCCGACAGCACCGATGTGATCGCCACCGCCGCACCCGCGAAGGGCAAGTCTGGCACGGGCGTTGCATCGGATTGCGCGACCGACACCGATCTTCAGGGGACGACGTGCAGCAGCAGCCAGCCGATCAATATGCGCCGCAACGGGCAAGGGGTGCAGGACGCCTTGTAACCAAGGTCTTCGGCGGCCGCACGAGGCTTGCCGAATTCTACCAGGAAGGCTGCGCAAAAATTCGCCTTCCGGAAACATTTTCGCCTGAAATGGAGGCGATTCTCATCAATACGTCAGGGGGACTGACCGGCGGCGACGTGATCGAATGGTCCGTCGCCGCCGCTGATTCCACCAGGCTTTCGATCACCACCCAGGCGAACGAAAAGATCTACAAGGCCGCCGCAGACACGGCGTCCGTTTCCACCCACATCACCGTCGGCAAGGACGCCTCCGTCCACTGGCTTCCCCAGGAAACCATTCTGTTCGACCGAGCCTCGCTGACGCGCCGGCTTGACGTCGATCTTTCCGAAACCTCCGAATTTCTGGCGGTTGAAGCTGTCCTGCTCGGGCGCAAGGCAATGGGCGAAGCCGTTGCACAGGGCTTCCTTCGCGACCGCTGGCGGGTGCGTCGCTCCGGCAGGCTTATTCATGCCGAAGAGCTGCGGTTCGACGGCGAGATCGAGCGGATGACGCAATCGGCAGGAGTTCTCTCAGGCCAGGTTGCCTTCGCGACCCTGTTTTATACCGGGCCGCTTGCCGAGGTACTTTTCCCCAAACTCCGTGCCTGCCTTGACCATACTTCCGGTGGCGCGAGCCTGTGGACCGGCGGAGCCAGCCATTGGAACGGCAAGCTGATTGCGCGGCTGGTGGCGCCGACCGGTTTTGACTTGAGAAAAATCCTGACACCGGCAATTTCCGTATTGCGTAACGGCGCGCCAGTGCCGAAAGTCTGGAACATCTGATTTTTATTGCGGGATTCCCATGAACCTGACGCCCAGAGAAAAAGACAAGCTGCTGATATCAATGGCGGCGATCGTCGCCCGCCGCCGGCTCGAGCGCGGCGTCAAGTTGAACTATCCGGAAGCAATTGCGCTGATCACCGATTTCGTCGTCGAAGGGGCGCGCGACGGCCGCTCCGTTGCCGATCTGATGGAAGCCGGGGCGCATGTCGTCACTCGCGATCAGGTGATGGAGGGAATTGCGGAAATGATCCACGACGTGCAGGTGGAGGCGACCTTTCCGGATGGCACCAAGCTCGTCACCGTGCACGAACCGATCCGCTGAGGAGGCGGCCCATGCTGGAACTGCGCCCCAATTGCGAGTGCTGCGACAAGGATCTGCCGCCCGAGAGCCGGGAGGCGATGATCTGCACCTTCGAATGTACATTCTGCGTCGATTGCGCGACAGATGTGCTTGCCGACACCTGCCCGAATTGCGGCGGCGAACTGGTGCGCCGTCCCGTGCGCCCGGTGGCGAAGCTGGAAAAATATCCCGCATCCACCAAACGCGTTTTGAAGGCCGAGGGCTGCGCGCCCAAGGCGGCTTGAGGGAGAGATTCATGATTCCGGGCGAAGTCATTGCCGCAGCAGGCGAAATCGAACTGAATTCCGGCGCGCCGACGGTGACCGTGGAGGTTTCCAATACCGGCGACCGGCCGGTGCAGGTGGGCAGCCACTACCATTTTTTCGAGACCAACAACGGCCTTTCCTTCGACCGCGAGAAAACCCGCGGCATGCGGCTCGATATCCCGGCTGGCACGGCGGTTCGTTTCGAGCCCGGGCAGACCCGGCAGGTGACGCTGATCCCGCTTTCGGGCAAGCGAGAAGTCTACGGTTTCCAGCAAAAGATCATGGGTGCATTGTGAAGTTTATTATTGCTACTGCCCTTTTGGCGCTTTCCGCTTTGCCTGCGCTTGCCCAGGAGCCGAAGCCCGATTGCAAGAACCCCATCACGCAGATGGAAATGACTTACTGCGAAGAGCAGGAGTTCGGTGCCGCCGACCGGATACTCAATGCTGAGTATCAGAAGGCCCGCAAGGTCATGAAAAAATGGGATGCGGGCGCCGAGGTCGGCTCCAAAGGAGCCGAGGATGCGCTCGTCAAGGCGCAGCGCGCCTGGGTCGCCTATCGCGACGCCCAATGCGCATCCTATGGCTACCAGGCGCACGGGGGCACGATGGAACCGCAGCTCATCTACGGCTGCCAGGCAGACCTGACCCGCAAACGCACGGCCGAATTGAAACAGCTCACCGAGATCATGGGGAATTGATATCCCGCATCGGCCAGAACGGCCGTTGACCGATTGCCCCAACTTACGAGGTAGACCGAAAATGCCCCACAAGATGTCCCGTGCCGCCTATGCCTCGATGTTCGGTCCGACCGTAGGGGACAGGGTGCGGCTTGCCGATACCGAACTCTTCATCGAGGTGGAGAAGGATTTCACCATCTATGGCGAAGAGGTGAAATTCGGCGGCGGCAAGGTCATCCGTGACGGCATGGGGCAGAGCCAGGCCACGCGCGCCGAAGGGGCGGTCGATACGGTCATCACCAATGCGCTGATCGTCGATCATTCGGGCATCTACAAGGCTGACGTGGGTTTGAAGGACGGCCGCATCCATGCGATCGGCAAGGCCGGCAATCCGGATACCCAGCCGGGTGTGACCATCATCGTCGGTCCTTCGACCGAAGCGATCGCCGGCGAAGGCAAGATCCTGACCGCCGGCGGCATGGACGCGCATATCCATTTCATCTGCCCGCAGCAGATCGAGGAAGCGCTGATGTCAGGTGTCACCTGCATGCTCGGTGGCGGCTCCGGTCCGGCGCATGGCACGCTCGCCACCACCTGCACCGGCGCCTGGCATATCGAGCGGATGATCGAGAGCTTCGATGCCTTCCCGATGAACCTTGCGCTCGCCGGCAAGGGCAATGCCTCGCTTCCCGCACCGCTCGAAGAAATGATTCTAGCCGGCGCCTCGTCGCTGAAGCTGCACGAGGACTGGGGGACGACACCGGCCGCGATCGACAATTGCCTCACAGTCGCCGATGCCTTCGACGTGCAGGTGATGATCCATACCGACACGCTGAACGAGAGCGGTTTCGTGGAGGATACGGTTGCCGCGATCAGGGGGCGCACCATCCATGCCTTCCACACGGAAGGGGCGGGCGGTGGACACGCGCCTGACATCATCAAGGTCTGCGGCAATCCGAACGTCATCCCGTCGTCCACCAATCCGACCCGGCCCTATACGGTCAATACGCTCGCCGAACATCTCGACATGCTGATGGTCTGCCACCATCTGTCGCCGTCGATCCCCGAAGACATCGCCTTTGCTGAAAGCCGCATCCGCAAGGAAACGATCGCCGCCGAAGACATCCTGCACGATATCGGCGCCTTCTCGATCATCTCCTCCGACAGCCAGGCGATGGGCCGCGTTGGCGAGGTGGCGATCCGCACCTGGCAGACGGCCGACAAGATGAAACGCCAGCGCGGCCAACTGGCCCAGGAAACCGGGGACAACGACAATTTCCGCGTCAAGCGCTACATCGCCAAATATACGATCAACCCGGCTATCGCCCATGGCGTTTCCCATGAAATCGGCTCGGTGGAAGTCGGCAAGCGGGCCGATCTCGTGCTCTGGAGCCCGGCCTTCTTCGGCGTGAAGCCGGAAATGGTGCTGCTCGGCGGATCGATCGCGGCAGCACCCATGGGGGACCCGAACGCTTCGATCCCGACGCCGCAGCCGATGCACTATCGGCCGATGTTCGCCGCCTACGGAAAGCTCCGGACCAACTCCTCGGTCACCTTTGTTTCCCAAGCCTCGCTGGATGCCGGTCTTTCCCAGCGCCTCGGTGTCGCCAAAAAGCTACTGGCGGTGAAGAATGTCCGCGGCAGCATTTCAAAGGCGTCGATGATCCACAATTCGGCAACGCCGTATGTAGAGGTCGATCCGGAAACTTACGAAGTTCGTGCCGACGGCGAGCTTTTGACCTGCCAGCCGGCGACCGTGCTGCCGATGGCACAGCGTTATTTCCTGTTCTAAGGCTCGTGCGCTGCGGAGATCAGGGATGACAAAGGTTTTGCGCCGGCTTCTCGCCGCGATCCTGATCATCGTGCTTGCGGTAGCTGCCGGGACCTTCATTCCGCGGCCGCTGATCGCTCCGGCGCGTTCGGAAGATGCGGGGGCACAAATACGTATCCTCGTGCTTTCCAACCCCATTCACACCGATATCGCAATCCCGCTTTCCGACAATAACCGGGCTACCTTCGCATTTCTCAGTGGGGCGGGAATTCCCGTTGCTGACCCCGGTGCGCAATGGCTGGTGATCGGCTGGGGCGGGCGTGCCTTTTATCTGGAAACGCCGACCTGGGCGGACCTGAAGCCGCTGCCGGTATTCCGCGCGTTGACTATCGACAGTTCGGTCCTGCACGTCGATATCGCGAGCGGCATAGATGAGGGCCATACGGCGGTCTCGGCCTTCGATCTCGATCCACAAGAGTTCCGGCGCCTTTCGGACTTCATCCAGGCAAGTTTCGTGCGAGTGGCGGGTGAGGTTGCCGCTGTACCCGGCGCGGGTTATGGAGATTACGACCAGTTCTTTGAGGCGCGTGGTTATTTCAACGCTGTCGTCGGCTGCAACACCTGGACGGCGGCGGCGCTGCGAGCAGCCGGATTGCGCACCGGACTCTGGAATCCGTTGCCGCAGACGCTTACCCTCTCACTCGAACTGTTCAATTGACCGGAGTATCGCATGCAGCACATCCATTCCTACCGTCCCGCCGGCGAGGTCACCGATCCGCCGGTCGATATCGTCACGCTGCCGCATGATCTGCGGCATCTCCGACGCAAGCTTCTGCATCTGTCGAATGGCGACATGGTGATGCTGGATCTCAAGGAAGCGGTGCTCTTCCACCACGGCGATCGGCTGGTGCTCGACAGCGGCGATACGGTCGAGGTGCGTGCGGCGCCGGAGAAGCTATTTGAGGTGAAGGGGCGCGATGCGGTTCATCTGATCGAGCTCGCCTGGCACCTCGGCAACCGGCATCTGTCGGCGCAAATCGAGGAAGGGCGTATCCTGATCCTGCGCGATCATGTCATCCGCGCCATGCTGGAAGGGCTCGGCGCCACGGTGACGGACGTCGAGGAAGGCTTCCAGCCGGCCCGCGGCGCCTATCATTCGCATGGGGGGCATTCGCACGGCAGCCACGCGCATGGACATGGTGGCCATGACCATCATCATGATTGAGCGTGCATGAGCCAGGCCCTCGATACGCAGGCTCTCCTGAGATTGATGGCCTGGCTGTCTCCCGCTTTCCCGATCGGCGGCTTTGCCTATTCCGGCGGACTGGAGCGCGCAGTCTTTGACGGGCTGCTCAAGGATGCCGCAGGCCTTGAGGAGTGGATATCGACGCTGGTCCGGCATGGCAGCCTCTGGAACGATGCGCTTCTGTTTTCCGAAGCCTGGCGGCAGGTGGAGAACGGGGCGGAGTTGAGAGAGGTCGCAGAGCTCGGGCTTGCGCTCGCCGGTTCGGCCGAGCGGTTCATGGAAACGCTGTCGCTGGGGAAAGCGTTCATTGTCGCGGCCTCCGCCTGGCCTGATCCCGTGCTGGAGCGCCTGCCGCGCGAGGTGCCTTTTCCCGTCGCGGTCGGCGCGGTCTCGGCAGCGCATGGCATTCCGACGGATAAGGCGCTGGCGGCCTATCTGCATGCCACCGTCTCTCAATCGGTTTCGGCAGCGATCCGGCTCGGGGTCTGCGGGCAGTCGGAAGGGGTGAAGGTTCTGGCCTCTCTCGAAGGGTTGCTGGGAGAGATTTCGCAGCGCGCAGCGCAGGCCACGCTCGATGATCTGGGCGGCGCGGCGGTGCAGGCGGAAATTGCCTCGCTCCGGCACGAAACACAAAATTCGCGGCTTTTCCGCTCGTGAGGGCGGCCTTAAGCTGCCTGGGACTTATGAAAGGAACTCACATGAAATCGGCGAACGGCCCCTTGCGCGTCGGCATCGGCGGGCCTGTCGGCTCCGGCAAGACAGCTTTGACGGAAAAGCTCTGCAAGGCGATGCGGGACAATTATTCCGTCGCGGTGGTCACCAACGATATCTATACGAAGGAAGACGCCGAAGCGCTGGTACGCTGCCAAGCTCTCTCATCGGACCGCATTGTCGGCGTCGAAACTGGCGGTTGCCCGCATACCGCTATCCGCGAGGACGCGACGATCAACCTTCAGGCGATTGCGGATCTCAACGAGCGCATTCCCGACCTCGACATTGTCTTCATTGAGTCCGGCGGCGACAATCTTGCGGCGACCTTCTCGCCCGATCTGGCCGATATCACCATCTATGTGATCTCCACCTGCCAGGGCGAGGAAATTCCCCGCAAGGGCGGCCCGGCCATCACCCGCTCCGACCTGCTCGTCATCAACAAGAAGGATCTGGCCCCCTATGTTGGCGTCGATCTCGATGTGATGGACCGGGACGCCCATCGCATGCGCGAGGCGAAACCGCATCTCTTCACCGATCTGAAACGCGGTGAGGGGGTCGACTACGTCGTCCGGTTCCTGAAGGAGCAAGGCGGGCTCTAAGCACAGCCTTGAAAAAGTTATGGCCGGGGCTCCTCGAAAGCCACCGGCCTGCTGCATGTCGCCGCCGCCCGCGTGCGACATGCTTTCAGAGGGTGCCGGCCCCGCCAAGCCGGACGTCCCTCACGTCAACCTTGATGAACGTTCATTTCCCGAAGCGCCTGTACATCGCCCACCTGGATCACCCGGCCGCGCACGGTGACGCCCGTCTTCCGCAAGGCGGAGAAAGCGCGTGAAAGGGCTTCCGGCGCCAGGCCCAGCATGCCCGCCAGCAGGCTCTTCTGGAAGGGCAGTCGAATGGAGGCCGGGCCTCCGTCCACAGGACAGCGCGTCAGGATATAATTCGCCACCCGTTGCGGCGCCGTATGCAGCCTGTCGTTCGCAACGCATTCCATGGCCGTCAGAAGATGATGGGACAGGGAGATCATCACCGCCTTGGCGACATCGCTTTCCTGTTCGGCGAGTTCCCGTACGGCCTGTGCATCGAAGCGTGCAAGCGTCGCAGCTTCCGCGGTCTGCGCTTGAAACGGATATTTCCTGTCGCCATAAAGGAGGCACTCGGCGAAGGTGTCGCCCGGTACGCAGATGCGGATATCCGCTTCGCGTCCTTCCCGGTTCAGCCGGTAGAGCCTGACATAGCCGCTCAGGACGCAGTAGAAGGCGTCCGCATCTTCTCCCTCGCGGAAGACGGACTTGCGTGCCGGCAGGCTCAGTATCGTCATGCTGCCGAACATCCGCCCGAGCGAATTGCCGCTCAAGCCGCTCAGGAACGGCGTCCTCATCAGCACCGCCCGGTCCCGGCTGTTGAGCTTGATGCTGGTGTTTATGATTTCCATCGCCTGTTCCATGACGTCGGCCGCTACCTCACGATGACGCCAAGATAACAGTTTCATGAAAGCGGTTTTTGACGCCGATCAAATATGCGCGTTTTTCCGGCCATTTTCTTTTCAACTAAAAACGCCGGACCCAAGGCCCGGCGTTTTTGAGACAGGATTGGCGAATGCCGCTTATTCAGCGGCCATCGGAGGCAGGCGCAGCACTTTGTTGCCGCCCTGCGCGCCAGGTGCCGCGCGGTCGTCGTTGGCGCCGGTCTGGCGCTCCATCTGGTTGAGGCGCTCTTCCAGCGAAGCAATCGACTGTGCATTCCTACGTGCTTCCTGCGTGAGTTCTTCCGACGAAAGGCCCAGTTCCTCGACCTCTTTCTTGCCGACGAACCGGCCGAAGAGCTTGCCGAGCAGGCGGGAGATATCGTCCATGATCAGGAAGAAGGACGGTACGACCACCAGCGAGAGCACCGTCGAAACGATGATGCCGCCGATCACCGCGATCGCCATCGGCGCACGGAACGAGCCGCCCTCGCCGATCCCGAGCGCGGAAGGCAGCATGCCTGCCGACATGGCGATCGAGGTCATGATGATCGGGCGGGCGCGCTTGCGGCCGGCCTCGACCATGGCGTGAACCCGCTCCATCCCGTGGCGGCGCATTTCGATCGCGAAATCCACAAGGAGGATGGCGTTTTTCGTGACGATGCCCATCAGCATCAGGATGCCGATCAGGACCGGCATGGACATGGCATTCTGCGTCAGGATCAGCGCGACCGCCACGCCGCCGATGGCAAGCGGCAGCGAGAACAGGATGGTGAACGGCTGGATCACATCCTTGAAGAGGAGAATCAGCACCACCAGCACCAGCATCAGGCCAAGCAGCATCGCATTGCCGAAGCTTTGCGTCATTTCGGCCTGGATCTTGGCGTCGCCGCTTTCCGCAAGCCGCACGGTCGGCGGAAGCTTGGTTTCGTCGACGATCCGTTTGAACTCGGCACTTGCCGTATCGAGCGCGGTCCCGAAGGGCACGTCAGAACCGATCGAGACGACGCGGCTGCGGTCGTTGCGCTTGATCGAGCTCGGGCCCTCCGAATAATCGATATCGGCGACACTATAGAGGGGCACGCTCTGGCCGCTCGCGGTCTTGATCTTCAGCGCGCGGATCGCGGCCAGATCCCGGCGGACATCGAGCGAGGCCTGCACGCGGATCGGGATCTGCCGGTCATCGAGCGAGATTTTCGCAAGATTTGCATCGACATCGCCGATCGTCGCGACACGGACGGTTTCCGAAATCTGCTGCGGCGTGATGCCGAGCCGCGAAGCTTCGTCCATGCGCGGCCGGATCTGCAGTTCCGGACGGGGCAGGGCGCCTTCCGAGCTGACATTGGCAAGGATCGGCGAAGCGCGCAGGCGCGATTCGAGCAGGCTGACAGCGTCGTTCAGGTCCGCCTCGTTGGTGGAGAGGAAGTTGAACGAGAGATCGCGCTCGGCCCGGTCGTTGAGCTTGGCGACGCGAACATCCGGAATGGATTGCAGCCTGGCGAGGATCTCCTTCTCGATCTCCCATTGCGGCTGGATGCGGCCCTTCACCTCCATCTTCGGCAGATAATTGCCGAGGATCGGGATCGAGCCGAGACCCTTGTTCACAAGGGTCTTGACCAGCGAATGCTCGATATTGCCGAGGATGACGCGCACGGTGGCCCGGCGCAGTTCGAGGTCACCCTTGGGCGAGGCGCCGCCCAGAACGAAGACGCTTTCGACGCCATCGATATCGCGGATCGCCTCATAGATCTGGGTGGTCGTCGCGTCGGTCTCGTCAAGTGTGGCGTTCGGCGGCAGTTCCACCGAAAGCACGACGCGCGAGGCGTCTTCCGGCGGTATGAAGCTGCCGGGAACCTGGGCGAGCAGCATCACCGAGCCGGCCAGGAAGGCGATCGCTGCAAGCAGCGTCGTATAGCGCCAGTACCATTTGCGGGTCGTGCCGCTGATGAGGCGCGTATAGGCCTTCATCAGACGGCTGTCGTTGTCGTGATGGTCGTCCATCGCGTCTTCGGCGCGCATGAAATAGGCGGCCATCAGCGGCGTGACGAGGCGTGCCACCATCAGGGAGAAAAAGACGGAGAAGGCGACGGTCAGGCCGAACTGGATGAAGTATTGTCCCGGAATGCCCGGCATGAAGGACACGGGCACGAAGACCGCGATGATCGTGAAGCTGGTCGCGATAACCGCGAGACCAATTTCGTCGGCAGCTTCGAGCGCCGCTCGATAAGGCGTCTTGCCCATCTTGATATGGCGGGCGATGTTCTCGATCTCGACGATCGCATCGTCCACCAGAATACCGGTCGCGAGCGTCAGCGCCAGGAAGCTCACGAGGTTCAGCGAGAACCCCATGAGGTCCATGATCCAGAAGGTCGGGATCGCCGACAGCGGCAATGCCACGGCGGCGATCAGGGTCGCACGCCAGTTGCGCAGGAAGAGTAGCACCACGATGACGGCGAGGATCGCACCTTCGATGAGGGTGTGGAGAGCCGCCTCATAGTTGCCGTAGGTGTAGTAGACGGCGTCATCGACCATCTCGATGGCCACATCCGGATTGGCCTTGCGCACCTCGTTAAGGCTTTCCGCGACCGTTTCCGCAACAGAAACCTCGCTTGCTCCCTTGGCGCGGAAGACGGCGAAAGTGACGGATGGCGTTCCCTTGAAGCGGCCGAAGGATTTCGGCTCTTCATAGGTGTCGGTGATCGTGCCGAGCTGCGACAGCTTCACGAAACGTCCGTTGGAAAGCGAAATGGACGTGTCGGAAAGCTGAGCCACATCACGGGCGTCGCCGAGCGTGCGGATGGTCTGCTCGTTGCCGGCCACCTGTCCGCGGCCGGAGCCGAGGTCCACGTTGGTGCCGCGAAGCTGCTGGTTTACGTCCGCTGCAGTGATGCCATAGGCATCGAGCTTGGCTGCATTCAGCGACACGCGGATTTCACGGTCAGCACCGCCGTAACGGTCGATGCGGCCGATGCCCGGCTGGCCCTGCAGCGAGCGCTTCACCGTGTCGTCCACGAACCACGACAGCTCTTCGAGCGTCATGTTGGGCGAGGATACGGCAAAGGTCTGGATGGCTTGGCCTTCGACGTCGATCTTCGAAACGACAGGCTCCTCGATGCCGGCCGGCAGATCGCTGCGGATCTTGTCGATGGCGTCCTTGGTGTCCTGAACCGCTTCTTCGGTGGGTTTTTCGATGCGGAACATCACCACCGTCTGGGACTGGCCGTCCGTCACGGTGGACTGGATTTCGTCGATGCCGCTGATCGACGCGACGGCGTCCTCGATCTCCTTGGTCACCTGCATCTCCAGTTCGGCAGGCGAAGCGCCGCTCTGGGTGACGCTGATCGAGACGACCGGAACGTCGATGTTCGGGAAACGGGTGATCGGCAGGGTGAAGAACGACTGGAACCCGAGATAGAGCAACAGCGCGAAGCCGAGCAGCGGCGCGATCGGGTTACGGATCGACCAGGCGGAAAAGTTCATGAGTCAACCTCAGCTCAGTTCGCAACAGCGCCGGGCTCGGCGGGGACCGGGGCGATCTTGTCGCCATCCCGCACGAAAGCACCAGCCTTGGCAACAACCAGATCACCGGCTTCAAGGCCGCTGACCACCTGAACGAAACCGCCATCCTGGATGCCGGTTTCAATCTTCACCTGTTTGACCACATTGTCCTGGACCTTGCGGGCACTCGAACCATCGCGTCCGGTAATGACGGCAGACAGCGGGAGCGCCAGCGCGCTGGTCTCGGTAACGACGATCTCCGCGCTGGCATACATGCCGGCGCGGGCGCCGCTTTCGTCGTCGATGACGATATGGACCGCTCCAAGCCTTGTCGTCGCGTCGACTGTCGGGGAGACGAGGCGCACCTTGCCCTCGATCTTCGTCTTGCCGCCGGCAACGGAGACGAGCGCCTTCTGTCCGACCTTGACCTTCTGGATATCCGTTTCGGAGAGATCCGCCACGAGTTCGATCGCGCCATCCCGGATGATCGTGAACAGCGGTTCGCCGGTGCCGCTGGCGATCGCGCCGACTTTGGCGCTGCGCGCCGAAACCACGCCGGACACAGGCGCCTTGACGCCGGTCCGGGCGAGCTTCAGATCGATATCCTCGATCTGGGCTTCCACGACCTTGATGTCGGAATCACCCACTGCCACGGATTGTTTGGCAGCGTTCAGCTGCGCCTGCCGAACTTCGACGAGCGCTTCTGCCTGCTCGACCTGGGAAACCGTGCTGGTGCCGCTCTGGCTCAGCCGCTTGGTGCGGTCGCGCTGGCGGGTGGCGTCAGCCAGATTGGCTTCGGCTTCGATCACCTGCGCCTTGTATTGGGCAAGGCCTGCCTCGGCCTTCGCCTTGTTGGCTTCAAGCTGGCTCTTTTCAAGGAGCAGCGCGTCTTCGTTCAGCGTCGCCAGCACGCTATCGGCCTTCACCTCGTCGCCGATATCGGCGCCAAGCGTCTTGATCGACAGTCCTTCGACCAGCGGCTGAACATAGACTTCCTGGACGGGCTTGATCGTGCCGGTTGCGATGATCCGGTCGACAAGCGGCTTGGTTACCGTCTCGGTCACTACGATGGAGGGCAGCTTCGGCTGCGCGGCGGCTGCCGGCGGAGCCTCCTGCGACAGGGCGGAGCTCGCGGCAAGCGAGAGGAGGAGCGCCGAAATGCCGGCAGACTTCGAGAACTTGCGAAACATGCGTTTACGTCCGACCTGGATTTAAAGGGGCAAATATTTCGCTGGGTACCTCCCCGGTCTCGCCGCGCCCCCTCTGCGCGCGATATCCCGGATCAAGGTGGTAACCGCAAAAAGCGGTTACAAGACCGACAGCGAAAGATTCATCAGGACTGAACTTTTACGTGTTTGCGCCGCACAAATCAATCCATGCCCGTTATGGAATGGATGAGTTTTGGTTATGGTTTACGTCAAAAAAATTTCAGAGAACGCACGAACCTTATGCCGTGCGTTCTCTTTAAGTGAACGGCAGGCGATTTTTATTTCAGCGCTGCCGCGGTGATCTCTGTCGTATAAGCGCCTTCAGGCTTCTTGCTGATGATCTTCTGGTCCAGCAGCGCCTTCACCGTGCGGTCATAGGTTGCCATGTCCAGCTTGCCGTTGCCGATCAGCTTGGCGACTTCCCCCATCATGCGTTTCTGGTGGTTCTCATCCTGACCGCCATTGTCCATGACGATTTCGGCGGCTTCCGCAGGGTTTTCAAGCGCGTATTTCCAGCCCTTCATGGAGGCCCGGACGAACTTGACCATGTTTTCCTTGAACTTCGGGTCCTTGAGCTTGGTCTCGGTGACGTAGAGACCGTCTTCGAGCAGGTCGTTGCCCATGGCGGTATAGTTGAAGACGACCAGGTCTTCCGGCTTGAAGCCGGCATCGATCGCCTGCCAGTATTCGTTATAGGTCATCACCGAAATGCAGTTCGCCTGCTTCTGGACGAGCGGCTGCACGTCGAAGCTCTGTTTCAGAACCGTTACGCCGTCCTTGCTGCCGTCGGTCTTCAGGCCGAGCTTGTTCATCCAGGCGAAGAAGGGATATTCGTTGCCGAAGAACCAGACGCCGAGGGTCTGGCCCTTGAAATCGGCTTCGGTCTTGACCGGACCGTCCTTCGGGCAGATCAGCTGCAGGCCGGATTTCTGGAAGGGCTGCGCGATGTTGACCAACGGGACGCCCTTTTCGCGGGCGACGAGTGCTCCGCCCATCCAGTCGACGATGACGTCGGCGCCGCCGCCGGCGATCACCTGTTCCGGCGCGATGTCCGGGCCGCCCGGCTTGATCGTCACGTCAAGGCCTTCCTCCTCGTAGAAGCCCTTTTCCTTGGCGACGAAATAGCCGCCGAACTGGCCCTGCGCCACCCATTTCAGCTGCAGGGTCACCTTGTCGGCGGCGATCGCCTGGGCTGCGGCAAGCGACATGGCGCCCGCCATCAATGCCATCATGATCTTTTTCATTGTCGTTTCCCTCTGTGTTTGCCGACCCCGTTGGCCCGAGCCGGATATCAGCGTCTAGCCACCACGGTTAGACGGATGCCAGAATGTCGTCGCCCTCTCGACAAGCGCCACGACGCCATAAAAAACCGAACCGATGAGCGCTGCAACAGCGATTTCGGCCCAGACCATATCGACATTCATGCGGCCGATCTCGGTTGAGATACGGAAGCCCATGCCGACGATCGGTGTGCCGAAGAACTCGGCGACGATCGCGCCGATCAGCGCCAGCGTCGAGTTGATCTTCAGCGCGTTGAAGATGAAGGGCATGGCGGCCGGCAGCCGCAGCTTGATCAGCGTCTGCCAATAGTCGGATGCGTAGGAGCGCATCAGGTCCCGCTCCATGCTGCCTGCCGTAGCAAGCCCCGCCACGGTGTTCACCAGCATCGGGAAGAAGGTCATGATGATGACCACCGCCGCCTTGGACTGCCAGTCGAAACCGAACCACATGACCATGATCGGCGCGACGCCGATGATCGGCAGCGCCGAGACCATGTTGCCGATCGGGATGAGGCCGCGGCGCAGGAAGGCGAAGCGGTCGGCGAGGATCGCGACGGCGAAACCCGATGCGCAGCCGACCACATAACCGAACAGGACGGCCTTGAAGATGGTCTGCTGGACATCTGCCCAGAGCGTTGCGACGGAGCCCGCAATCCTTGCACCGATCGCGGAGGGCGGCGGAAGCAGGATGAAGGGGATTCCGGCTCCTCGGGTGATGGCCTCCCAGATGATCAGGATCCAGACGCCGAAGATCGCCGGGATCAGCAGGCGCAGGAAGGAGCGGGCGGCGGAAGACCGGGGCTCGATCTGCGCGAGTTCGGAAACCGTGCCCCAGGCGAGGAGCCAGCTCGCGGCGATCATCAGGAAAAAAGAGGCCGACATCTGCCCCTCATTTCCATCCAGCCCCGAAAGCAGCATGCCGGCTGAAATATGCGCTCCGATGAAGAGAACACCGGCGCGCACTGCATGCCCTCGATCCTCAAGCGTCAGGATGACGTTGAGTGCTGCGGCAAGGAGTAGGAGGGCAATCGTCATGCCTTGTATGGGAACCGGTGCGCCGGGCAGGGTGAGGGGCAGCCACGCGGCCGAAATCGCCGTCAGGGTGCTCGCAAGCAGCGGCTGCCAATTGCGCTTCAACCGCCTCATGCCGGCCTCCCGCCCATGGAGCGATCAACGATCCTGGCGACGATCCCCACGATCGTGACCAGGAGGGCCGCAAGCACGGAACCCGCGATCAGCGCTGCCCAGATATCGATGGTCTGGCTGTAATAGGCACCGGCCAAAAGCTTGGAGCCGATGCCGGCGACCGCGCCGGTCGGCAATTCACCGACGATCGCACCCACCAGGCTTGCGGCGATCGCCACCTTCATGGAGGTGAAGAGGAAGGGGATCGATGCCGGCACACGCAGCTTCCAGAAGGTCTGCGCGGCGCTGGCATTATAGGTCCGCATGAGGTCGAGCTGTATCAGTTCCGGCGAGCGCAGGCCCTTCACCATGCCGACGGCCACGGGGAAGAAGGAGAGGTAGGTGGAGATCAGCGCCTTGGGGAGCAGGCCGGTGATGTTGACCGCCGCGAGCACGACGATCACCATCGGGGCGATCGCCAGGATCGGAATGGTCTGCGAGGCGATGATCCAGGGCATCAGGCTGCGGTCGAGCGCCTTCAGATGCACGATACCGACGGCGATCAGGATGCCGAGCAGCGTGCCCATGGTAAAGCCGGCGACCGTCGAGGATAGCGTTACCCAGGCATGGTAGACGAGGCTGCGGTTGGACGTGACGCGGCGCAGGAAGGTGTTCTCGAAAAGGTTCTGCGCCACCTGATGCGGTGCCGGCAGCACCGGCTTCGGCTGGGCCATCGTCTTGCCGATGAATTCCATTGTTGTCGAAGTGACATTGCCGCGCCGATCGAGATCGCGCTGGAACGGCGCATTCATGAAATAGGCGGCGACGTACCAGACTGCGACGATGAGGATGAGGATGGTGAGGACGGGGACAATGCGTTGCGTGAGGGAGTCGGGTTTCATGCGAGTACCCTTGAGTATCGCGGAGAAGAAACACCCCCCTCTGTCATGCCGGACATCTCCCCCACAGGGGGGGAGATCGGCAAGACGAACCGGCTTCCCGAAACATTCAGCTCATAGATTACAGGCGCTGCAATCTCTTTTCCGGATTGAGGGTGAAGCAGTGCCGTTGTCCGATCTCCCCCCTTGTGGGGGAGATGTCCGGCAGGACAGAGGGGGGTATACCCACGCAACAAGGCATTATTCCTCATAACTATGCCCCGCTCTCAAGCCTTCGCGCACCCTATGCGCGATCTCCAGGAATTCCGGCGTCTCGCGGATTTCGAGCGGTCTTTCCTTGGGCAAAGTGGATTCGATGACGTCGGTCACCCGGCCGGGGCGGGGCGACATGACGACGATCCTCGTCGACAGATAGACGGCTTCCGGAATGGAGTGGGTCACGAAACAGATGGTCTTTTCGGTTCGCGCCCAGAGCTTCAGAAGCTGTGCGTTGAGGTGGTCGCGGACGATCTCGTCCAGCGCGCCGAATGGCTCGTCCATCAGCAGAAGATCGGCATCGAAGGCGAGCGCGCGGGCGATCGAGGCGCGCTGCTGCATTCCCCCGGAAAGCTGCCAGGGATATTTCTTGCCGAAGCCCGACAGGTTGACGAGATCGAGCGTGCGCTCGATACGCTTTGCGCGTTCGGCTGCCGAATGCCCCATGATCTCCAATGGCAGGGCGACGTTCTTTTCGATCGTCCGCCAGGGATAAAGGGCCGGCGCCTGGAAGACGTAACCGTAAGAACGGGATTTGCGCGCCTCCTCGGGCGTCATGCCGTTGACGGTGATTTCGCCGTCGGTGTTTTTTTCGAGATCGGCGATGACGCGCAGAAAGGTGGTCTTGCCGCAGCCGGACGGCCCGATGAAGGAGACGAAATCGCCCTTCCTGACCTCCAGATCGACATTCGAGAGCGCATGCACCGGACCGTCACCGGTCTGAAAGGTCAGACCAAGCTTTCTGGCGGATACGACGGAGGGAGGGGTCACTGACATTGGAGATAAGGTCCATGCTGGATATCGTCTGGAAGGCCGGGCGTATTCCGGGATGGAGGCCTATCAC
Source organism: Neorhizobium alkalisoli (assembly GCF_002968635.1). Taxonomy (GTDB): domain Bacteria; phylum Pseudomonadota; class Alphaproteobacteria; order Rhizobiales; family Rhizobiaceae; genus Neorhizobium; species Neorhizobium alkalisoli. The sequence goes on from NZ_PVBN01000004.1 coordinate 308,640, forward strand.
CAAAAGCCACCGGATCATGGTAGGTTGCAAAACAATCCTGCGCTCCGGAGGAAAATGGCCATGGATACCGTCTCAAAATCCACCTGCCGCATTGTGAAACCCGCCGCCACCTATGACGGAAAGCAGGGGCTCAGCTATTTTCAGGGCATCGCCGCCGAGACCGTCGGCTCCGAGGGCATTTGCATGCATCTGCTCACCATTCCGCCGGGCGTGAGGGCGAAGGCACATCTGCACGAATCGCACGAAACGGCGATCTACATGCTCTCCGGTTCGGCGCATACCTGGTACGGAGACCGGCTGGAGAACCATGTCGTGCTGCATGCGGGCGAACTGATGTACATCCCGGCCGGCGTGCCCCACCTGCCGGCCAATCTTTCCAGCACGCCCTGCACGGCGATCATCGCCCGCACCGATCCCAAAGAGCAGGAAAGCGTCGTGCTTCTGCCGGAGCTGGATGGGTTGGTGCCGGCTTGATTGCGGTCGGGGGAGGGTTAACGCTTCACCCCCCTTTGTCTCGCCGGCGTTCAAGGCTGCAATCGATTCACGGGATCGTCTGCTCGGCTTCGCCGGTCGCCTCTCACCCTCCTCAAGCGGGAAGATCGGCAAGAGGCTCCGGTTTTCCGAGACATCAGCGGATTTCAAAACCGTTGCGGCAGTTTGACAGTCGTATCCTGAGCAGGTCCTTGTCGCTATCCGATCTCCCGCCTTGAGGGGGAGATGTCCGGCGGGACAGAGGGGGGTATTCTGGTCCAGCGGCGTCCCCTTCACCGTCACACCCCGCTCGCCGGAATGCCTGACCGTTCCACCTTGCGTGGCGCGGTGAGTTCCTTCCAGGTGGACAAAGCCTTGTTGACCGCCTGGAACGGTTCGCGCTTGACGAACTGGCCATGCCCTTCCTGGGTCTTGACTGTAGCCTCCTCGATGGCGACCACGCCGCGCGTCAGTGTATAGCGCGGCAAACCCGTGACCTGTTTGCCCTCGAAGACGTTGTAGTCGATCGCCGATTGCTGGTTTCCGGCCGAAATCGTCTTGGAGCGCTTGGGGTCCCAGACGACGATATCCGCATCGGCGCCGGGAAGGATCGCGCCCTTTCTCGGATAGATGTTGAGGATCTTGGCGATGTTGGTGGAGGTGACGGCCACGAACTCGTTCATGGTGATGCGGCCGGTCGCCACGCCATAGGTCCAGAGCATCGGCATACGATCCTCGAGCCCGCCGGTGCCGTTCGGGATTTTCCGGAAGTCGCCGGCGCCGGTCCGCTTCTGGTCGGTGGTGAAGGCGCAATGGTCGGTCGCCACCACCTGCAGCGAGCCGGCGGCAAGACCGGCCCAAAGCGAATCCTGATGCTGCTTGTTGCGGAAGGGCGGGCTCATCACACGGCGGGCGGCATGATCCCAGTCCTTGTTGAAATATTCGCTCTCGTCGAGCGTCAGGTGCTGGATCAGCGGCTCGCCGTAAACGCGCATGCCGTTCTGGCGCGCCCGCCGGATCGCCTCATGCGCCTGTTCGCAGGAGGTGTGCACCACATAGAGCGGCACGCCCGCCATGTCGGCGATGATGATGGCGCGGTTGGTCGCTTCACCCTCGACGGAGGCGGGGCGGGAATAGGCGTGCGCCTCGGGGCCGTTATTGCCTTCATCCATCAGCTTCTGCTGCATGGCGGCAACCACGTCGCCGTTTTCCGCGTGAACGAGGGGTAGCGCACCGAGTTCGGCGCAACGCTGGAAGGAGGCGAACATCTCGTCGTCGTTCACCATCAGCGCGCCCTTGTAGGCCATGAAGTGCTTGAACGTATTGATGCCGTGGTGAAGCACGACGGCCTTCATCTCGTTGAAGACCTGCTCACCCCACCAGGTGACCGACATATGGAAGGAATAATCGCAATTGGCGCGGGTCGCCTTGTTGTCCCAGCGCTTCAGCGCATCGAGAAGCGACTGGCCGGGCTCGGGCAGACAGAAGTCGACCACCATGGTCGTGCCGCCGGAAAGGGCTGCACGCGTGCCGCTCTCGAAATCGTCGGAGGAATAGGTGCCCATGAACGGCATTTCCAGATGCACATGCGGATCGATGCCGCCCGGCATGACGTAGCAGCCCGCCGCATCCAGCACCTCGTCGCCGGAGAGGTTCGGCCCGATCTCGAAGATCTTGCCAGCGTCGATCTTCACGTCCGCCCTGTAGGTCAGGTCGGCGGTGACGATGGTTCCACCCTTGATGACTGTGGTCATGGTTGTTCCCCTGATTGAACCCTGGTTATGGGCAGCACGGACTGCCGCAAACCGGTGATGGCGATGACGGCGGTCTCAAGTCGTTGCATTTCGTCATCATTCAGATGACCGATGATCTGGCGTATTGCAGACTTCCGCAGATGGGTCATTTTGTCGACCATGATCTGGGACGTCGTTTGCAGCCCATTGTCCCTTGAGGGGGCGATCGTCGGCCGAAAAATTGGAGAGTCGGCGAGAAACGTCGTAAGCGGGCATAACAGAAGAGTGACGTGATCTTCGATGAATTCTTCGGCATGGAGAATGACCGCCGGCCTCGGCTTGCCCAGGTCGCCTTGGAATGCCGCCGTTACCACATCGCCCCGCCTGAACTTCACGGCTTATCCCAGTCCTCTGCGGCATTTTCATCGACAAGCTCCGTAATGCCAGCCTGCTGATCGGCTTGCACGGCGGCGCGTGCTTGCCTCGCGGCCTCCCTGAGATAGGCTTCGCTCGTCGTGTCCGGTATCCATATCTCAATCGGCCGATAGCCTTGGCGGATAAGTTCGGCCCGTTCTTCCGGGGATATTTCTCTGGGTCTTCCCATGGCCGTTCCTTTCACGACGGTTTTCAATCGCAATGCTACTCCACGATCTCCGCCGTCTCCAGCACGGCGTGGAACAGAACGTCGGCGCCGGCGGCGGCCCATTCCTTGGAAATGTCTTCTGCCTCGTTATGCGAGAGGCCGCCGACACAGGGGCACATGATCATCGTCGCGGGTGCAACCTTGGATGCCCAGCAGGCATCGTGTCCGGCGCCGGAAATGATGTTCATGTGGCTGTAGCCCAGCTTTTCCGCCGCCTCACGGACGCGTCCCACGAGCACCGGGTCGAAGGTTACCGGATCGAAATGACCGACAGCCTCGACGGAACAGCCGACGCCGAGCTTTTCGCAGATCTTCGCCGCCTCGGCCTCGATCTTTGCCCGCATGCGGTCGAGCTTTTCCTGGCTCGGCGTGCGAATGTCGATGGTGAAGACCACTTTGCCCGGCAGGACGTTGCGCGAGTTCGGCGAGAAGAAGACCTGGCCGACGCCGCCGACGGCACCCGGCTGCTCGCTCATCGCCACGTCCTGCACCATTTCGAAGATGCGGCTCATGGCGAGCCCCGCGTTGACGCGCATATTCATCGGCGTCGAGCCGGTATGGGCTTCCCGGCCGGTCAGCGTGAATTCCAGCCACCAGAGGCCCTGACAGTGGGTGACGACGCCGATTTGCTTGTTCTCGGCCTCCAGGATCGGCCCCTGCTCGATGTGGTATTCGAAATAGGCGTGCATCTTTCTGGTGCCGACCTCTTCGTCGCCCGCCCAGCCGATGCGCTTCAATTCCTCGCCGAAGGTTTTGCCTTCCGGATCCTTGCGGGAATAGGCGTAATCGATCGAATGTGCGCCGGCGAAGACGCCGGAAGCCAGCATGGCGGGCGCGAAGCGTGCGCCTTCCTCGTTGGTCCAGTTGGTGACGACGATCGGATGTTTCGTCCTGATGTCCAGGTCGTTCATGGTGCGCACCACTTCGAGTGCGCCGAGGACGCCGAGCACGCCGTCATATTTGCCGCCGGTCGGCTGGGTGTCGAGGTGAGAGCCGACATAGACGGGCAGGGCCCCGGGATCGGTGCCGGCGCGGGTGGCGAACATCGTGCCCATTTGGTCGACGCCGAGTGTCAGCCCGGCTTCATCGCACCACGTCTTGAAGAGACTGCGGCCTTCCTTGTCGGCGTCCGTCAGGGTCTGGCGATTGTTGCCGCCGGCAATCCCGGGACCGATCTTCGCCATCTCCATCAGCATGTCCCAGAGACGGTCGCCGTTGATGCGCAAGTTCTCGCCTGGTGCTGCCACCATCACATTGTCCTCACCTGTTTCACACGTCCTCTTTGCAGCGGACGGCATGTTTTTTCGTTCCCGCGGTCCTTCGTGCGCATTGCGTTCGAAGATCGGCATTGCCTTTGTTTTGCTTGTCGCCGATAATTTGACCGATTGGTAAAACATTACAATTTCCGCAGCATCACTCAAGCCGAAAATCAGCAAAAAGCCAGAGAAATCGTGATCGGCGAAGCGAAGCGGACAAGGGAGGGGAAGGGATGGCCATTCCGAGGGCTGCAAAGACGCAGCGGCGCACGCGCATCCAGGAGGAGAAGGAGGAACGTATCCTCGAAGCGGCGCTCGACGTCTTTTCTTCCAGTGGTTTCCGTGGCTCGACCATCGACCAGATCGCCGAGGCGGCGGGCATGTCGAAACCGAACCTCCTCTATTATTTTCGCACCAAGGAGGCGATCCACCGCCAGCTCATCGACCGGGTGCTGTTCACCTGGCTGGAGCCGCTGCGCGCATTCGACGCCGAGGGCAATCCCGAAGCGGAAATCCGCTCCTATATCCGCCGAAAACTCGAGATGGCTCGCGATTTCCCCCGCGAGAGCCGGCTCTTCGCCAATGAAATCCTGCAGGGTGCGCCGCATATCGAGGACGAGCTGAAGGGGCCACTCAAGGAACTCGTAGACGAGAAGGCGGAGGTCATCCGCGCCTGGGCGCGGGCCGGCAAGATTGCCGGATGCGATCCCTATCACCTGATCTTCTCGATCTGGGCGACGACGCAGCATTATGCGGATTTCGACGTCCAGGTTCGCGCGGTGCTGAGTCAGGAATCGGCGGGCGATAGGCGTTTCGAGGACGCTGCCCGGTTTCTGGAACAGCTCTACATGGATGGATTGCGGATCCGGGCCGGCTGACGGTCGGACATCTTTCCGCAGAACGCAAAAAAACGCCGGCCTGGGGCCGGCGTTTCAGTCTTGGGGGGTATGCGATCAGGCGGCAGCCGAAGCGAAGCCTGAGGTCGGAACTTCCGAGATCGTCTTCAGAACCTGCGAAGCGATCTGGTAGGGGTCGCCCTGGGAATTCGGACGGCGATCTTCCAGATAGCCCTTGTAGTCGTTCTTGACGAAGGAATGCGGAACGCGGATCGAAGCACCGCGGTCGGCAACGCCGTAGGAGAACTTGTTCCACGGAGCGGTTTCGTGCTTGCCGGTCAGGCGCTTGTCGTTATCAGGGCCGTAAACGTTGATGTGGTCCATCAGGTTCTTGTCGAACTGGGCCATCAGCGCTTCGAAATAGGCCTTGCCGCCGACTTCGCGCATGAACTTGGTCGAGAAGTTGCAATGCATGCCCGAGCCGTTCCAGTCGGTGTCGCCGAGCGGCTTGCAGTGATACTCGATGTCGATGCCGTATTTTTCCGTCAGGCGCTGCAACAGGTAGCGAGCCATCCAGATCTGGTCGGCGGCCTTTTTGGAGCCTTTGCCAAAAATCTGGAATTCCCACTGGCCCTTGGCCACTTCGGCATTGATGCCTTCGTGGTTGATGCCGGCGGCGAGGCAGAGGTCGAGATGTTCTTCAACGATCTCGCGGGCAATCGAACCGACGTTCGAATAACCGACGCCGGTGTAGTACGGGCCCTGCGGAGCCGGGTAGCCCTGCTCGGGGAAGCCGAGCGGACGGCCGTTCTCGTAGAAGAAATATTCCTGCTCGAAGCCGAACCACGCGTCCTCGTCGTCGAGGATGGTTGCGCGGCTGTTCGACGGATGCGGGGTGACGCCATCGGGCATCATGACTTCGCACATCACGAGCACGCCGTTGGTGCGGGCCGGGTCCGGGTAAATGGCGACGGGCTTCAGCACGCAATCGGAGCTGCGGCCTTCGGCCTGCATGGTCGACGAACCGTCAAAGCCCCAGAGCGGAAGCTGCTCGAGCGTCGGGAAGCTGTCGAATTCCTTGATCTGCGTCTTGCCACGCAGGTTCGGGGTCGGGGTGTAACCGTCGAGCCAGATGTACTCGAGCTTATACTTCGTCATTTTTTATCTCTCAGGCCGTGGTGTTCATGGTTGAGCAATCCTGAGGAAACGGCTTCTTTACGAACCGCGCCTCCGGGATGACAAGGAGAGTGCATATCCCGTGCCAGTTTGCAGGCTGGGTGTCATTTTTTGTTAAAAAAGTGTGAATGCACGCCGAGCCGGAGCGTCCGGCTGAACGCTTTCGTGCCGTAAATAAGTGCGTGCTCATGAAAATGGCGGTTTTTCCGCTTCGCCCATGCCCGGAGTCTGGAACTGCAAGCGATGAAAGGCGTTTGCCTGCCTGGCGCTCGAAAGAGCAGATTTAACTCTGGCGAAAACTGCTTGGCTAAATTAGCGCCTAGCGCTTGAGAGTGAAGTGATATAAAATCGTGCAACAAGCACAAAAAATGTGCAAATTTGTGCCTGCGTGTGTTTATATGCACTATTAGGTTTAGGAGACGATAGGATGACCACTGACATCCATCGTGAGACGGCCAGGATCTACCAATTTCCCATCCGCCCCCGGCGGCGGCTCGAAAGTGGCGCGACGGTGCCTTCAGATCTGGAAATCGTCGTCAGCGTCGTCGATACCTGCTGGTATCACGACGAAGCGGTAAAGGATGCTGCGCCGAAAAATGGCGAGCGCCCTAAACCCTGCTGAATTCCCGCAGAGACGCTCTTCCTTCTTTTGGCGGAGCCTTGCCGTTCTCTGACGGCCTCAAAAACCAAACAGTTTGAGCATCGCATAACCGAAGACTGCGATGAACAGCCATCCGAAGGCGCCGAGAGCAAGGGGGCGCCAGCCTTCCGCCTTCAGTTTTCCGATATCGGTATGAAGCCCCATGGCCGCGAGTGCCATGGAGAGAAGAAACGCCGTCACCGTCGAGAGCAGCTGGTTGATGTCGGCGGGGATGGGGACGGTACTGTTGAGCAGCATCATGCCGACAAACCCCAGCACGAACCACGGCATCGGCGCGGATGCCTTCGTGGCGCCATCCGAACCGGAACGCATGGCGAGCGCCAGCGTCATGATCAGCGGCGCCAGCATGACGACGCGGGCCAGCTTCGAGATCGTGCCGAACTGGCCTGCCACGTCGCCGCCCTGAAAGGCGGCCGCCACCACCTGTGCCACTTCATGGATGGTCGCGCCCGTCCAGAGGCCGTAGCCGCGGGCATCGAGGCCAAGAGCGGCGGCCAGAAACGGATAGCCAAGCATCGACAGCGACCCGAACAATGTCACGCAGGCGACCGCGTAGGCCACGTGTTCCTGTTTTCCGCGTATCACGGTGTTGGCCGCGATGACTGCGGAGGCGCCGCAGACCGAGGTGCCGGCGGCAATCAGATCCGTCAGCGAGCGGTCTACGCCCATGGCCCGGCCGGCAATGCGGATTGCGCCGAAAGTTGCGACCAGTGTCAATGCGATCATGCAGAGGCCCGCTGTCCCGAGCGAGAGAATCTGCGCCGCCGTCACCTGCAGACCCAGCAGGACGATGCCGACGCGGAGGATTCGCCTGAGGCAGAAGTTGATGCCGGCTTCCGTCGTTGCCGGAACCGTGATGACGTTGCGGATCAGCATGCCGAAGACGATCGAGAGGATGAGCGGGCTCAGCGTCATCCATCCCGTCAGATTGCGGATGGCAATCGCGGTCGCGGCGATCGCTGCCGTGAGAACAAGGCCCGGAAGGACGGGAGCGACAGAGAAAAAGCCCAACGAAATGGAAGAGCGCTGTTCTGCTGTCGGCTGGATCGGCTTCATGAATTTTCCAAAGTGTGAAACTGCTATGGAAAATCATTCTCCATCTTGGAGAAACACAAATCCAATTGATAACTATTGTGATATCGTTCGCTGAAATCGAATGGTTGGATGGAATGACGCTCGAACAGCTCAGAATATTTCTTGAAGTGGCGTCCCGCGAACATGTCACGCGGGCGGCGGAGGCGTTGAGCCTCACCCAATCCGCTGTCAGTGCGGCGGTCTCCGCGCTGGAGGCGCGGCATTCCGTGATCCTGTTCAATCGTGTCGGGCGCCGCATCGAACTCACGGAGGCCGGGCGACTCTTCGTGCCGGAGGCCCGCGCGGTGCTGGAGCGAGCGCGCACGGCCGAGCACATGCTTGCCGATCTCGCGGGCTCGGCTTCAGGCGTGCTGCGTGTTCATGCCAGCCAGACGGTGGCCAGCTACTGGCTGCCGGCGCGACTCGTCAGTTATCACGAGCGCTTCCCCCGCGTCGACGTGCAGTTGACCGTCGGCAATACCCAGAGCGCTGCGGAAGCCGTGCTCGCCGGTACGGCCGAGCTGGCGGTGGTGGAAGGCGAAGTCTTCCTGTCAGGCCTCAAGCGTCGCAAGGTGGCGGAGGACCGGCTGGTACTCGTCGTCGGCCGCCGCCATTCCTGGGCGGACGGGCGGAAAATACGCTCGAGCGATTTTCTCGAGACCAACTGGATCATGCGCGAAAAAGGGTCTGGCACGCGTTCGGCTTTCGAGGCATTGCTCATCAATCTCGGCATCGAGCCGCAGTCCCTGTCCGTCGTGCTCGAACTCCCGTCGAACGAAGCAGCCATGGCCGCAGTGGAGGCGGGCCTTGCGGCGACGGTGGTTTCGAGCCGCGCGGCGCAACCTCATTCTTCTTCGGGCCGATTGCATGTCGCCGATTTTTCCATGCCGGTACGGCAGTTTTCTGCGCTCCATCACGCGGAGCGGCACGCGACGCGCGCCTTGCGCGCGATGCTCGAAGTTCTGGGCGAACCCATCGACGAAGGAAGCATATGAGCCCTCCAGCGGCTGGAGAGCGATCGCCGGAACTCCTTTCTCCCGCCGAACGTTTTGCCTGACGAGATGAAACTCGAGGGACCGTATATGGCTGAAGATAAAAAAGCCCAGGAAGCGGTGGAGCATATCGGTAAGCCGGGAGAAGCTGCGAAGCACCCGCCAGCCGGACCGCATGCCAAGCCGCACCTTACCGACAACGAGAAGACGCCGGGCACCGGTTCCCTGCCGGATCCCGAGGCGACGGAAACCGACGCTGGACCGGACTAGGTGCGACGCCGTGCCCCTTGCCTGGGTGAAGGGACGCCATTAACACCATGACGCGGCAAATAGGGCGGCGGGCATGGCAGGTGAAACAATCACACTCTATGAAGCGATCGGCGGAGACGCGACGGTGCGTGCACTGGTAAGGCGCTTCTACGAGCTGATGGACACGCTGCCCGAGGCAGCGCGCTGTCGGGCCGTGCATCCGCCGAGCCTTGAAGGCAGCGAGGCAAAACTCTACGACTACCTCACCGGTTACCTCGGTGGCCCTCCCGTCTATGTGGAGAAATACGGCCATCCGCGGCTGCGCTCACGCCATTTCGGGGCCGCCATCGGTCCCGAGGAGCGCGACGAATGGATCCTCTGTTTCCGCCGGGCCATGGAGGAGACCATCGAGAACCCGAAACTGCGCGAGATTATCTGGACGCCGGTCGAGCGGCTCGCATTCCACATGCAGAACAAGGAATAGCCGGATGGAAAAGCTCGACAATCTGCGCCCGCTGATACTTTTGATAAGCGGTGCGATGGGTGCCTGCGGCGTGGCCCTGGCGGCGGCGGCGAGCCACGGCGGCGATACGGCCTTCCTTGGTTCGGCTTCGACCATGTGCCTTGCCCATGCGCCCGTATTGCTCGCGCTTTATCTCGGCCACAGGTTCTTCCGGACGGCCACGCTTGCCGCAGTCGTGCTTGGTCTCGGCACGATCGTCTTTGCCGGCGATCTCGTCTTCCGGCATTTCATCGGCGACCGGCTTTTTCCTTTTGCGGCACCGACAGGCGGCACGATGATGATGCTCGGCTGGCTGATCGTTGCAGCAGGCGCGTTTTTCAGAAACCGGCAGACTTAACGTTTGAACGCAAGCACCTTGCCTGTCTCGTCATCAGGAACGTCGGAGGTCGGGGATTTGGAGCCTGCGGGAAAGGCAACGACATTTGTCATGTCCGCAGCCGCTTCCGCGCGGGCGGAAAGCAGCGCGTAAAGCTCAGGCACCAGACCGTCGCCATTTTGTTCGGCAAGCTTGTGCAGGCCGATAAACAGGCTCACGTCACGACGTTCTTCGTTCATTATTGCGTTCCTTCATGGTCTGGAGCGCCCGCTCCAGACTCGATTTTGATCCGTTGCGCAGGGGCACGAAGGTGACGCCGAACTTCTTGCAGCCGGTCTTCACCCTCAGACACGCATCGTGGCTGATACAGTCGATGGGGCAGAAGACGCAGTCCACCGAGGGCAGCACCGTGTCGATGCGCGAAACTGCTTCACGCAAACCCCCGTCGTGATGGATTAGTTCCGCGCCGAAATCGCTGGCGATCTCGCGAAGATGCGCCACCTGGCAATCGCGGCCGCCCACATAGAGGAAACTGCGGACATCGATCGCGCCGTTGCTGGTGGCGGCTGATGCTTTGGATGCCTTCCCGGCATCGTTATTGCCGTTCTTGCGCTTCTGCTTCTTTGCCATGACGCTCCCCGTTTGGCCGAGTCTGTTCCGGCGGAACCCCCTCGATGGCGCGCACCATAATAAAGTTGATTTTCAGAGTAAAGATTAAAGTTGACTTAGATAATCATGATATCGAATTGCCTGGTATTGGCATGAACTCGGGAAAAATTTACCGTTTGATAAATTTTTATGCTGGTGGTACCTTTTGCCCAATAGTTGTCCATGAATCCGATAAAAGAGGGAACATAAGATGGATCGACTGGGAAACGGTATTGAGGCTGGCCGCCTCACGCCGGCGGAATACGAGTCTAATTTCGCCGATCTCCACCCGCGTCTCGACAGCCACGAGGCGCTGGTCGCTTCCGACCGTTGTTATTTCTGTTACGACGCGCCGTGCATGACGGCCTGTCCCACCTCCATCGATATCCCGCTGTTCATCCGGCAGATATCGACAGGCAATCCGATCGGATCGGCCAAGACGATTTTCGACCAGAATATCCTGGGCGGCATGTGCGCCCGCGTCTGTCCCACCGAAACGCTCTGCGAGCAGGTCTGTGTGCGTAACACGGCCGAGGACCGTCCCGTGGAGATCGGCAGGCTGCAGCGCTATGCGACAGACATCGCCATGGAGCAGGGGCGGCAGTTCTACAGCCGGGAAGCATCCAGCGGAAAGACGGTCGCGATCGTCGGAGCAGGGCCGGCAGGACTTGCGGCCGCCCACCGGCTTGCCATGCACGGACATTCGGTCGTGATGCTTGAAGCGCGCGAGAAGGCGGGCGGGCTCAACGAATATGGTATCGCCACCTACAAGGCGGTCGACGACTTCGCCCAGCGCGAAGTTGATTACGTCACCGCGATCGGCGGTATCGAGACCAGGAACGGCGTGGCGCTCGGCCGCGATTTCTCGCTCTCGGATCTGACCGCGGGCTATGATGCCGTCTTCCTCGCCATGGGGCTTGCCGGCGTCAACGGGCTCGGCATCGAGGGCGAGGAACTCGAGGGCGTCGAGGACGCCGTCGATTTCATAGCGGCGCTCCGCCAGGCAGACGACAAGGCCACCGTTCCGATCGGCCGGCGGGTCGTCGTCCTCGGCGGCGGTATGACCGCGATCGATGCGGCGATCCAGTCAAAGCTGCTCGGTGCCGAGGAGGTGACGATCTGCTATCGCCGCGGCAAGGAGAACATGAACGCTTCCGCCTATGAGCAGGATCTCGCGACCGCCAACGGCGTCATCATCCGTCACTGGCTGGCGCCCAAGGCAATCCTCGGCAAGGACGGCAAGGTGGCCGGCATCGAGGTGGAATATACCGCGATGCGCGACGGCAAGCTCGTCGGCACCGGGGAGACCGGCGTCATCGCCGCCGATCAGATCATGAAAGCGATCGGCCAGAGCTTCCTGGCCTCCGGTCTCGGGGCGCTTCAGATCGAAAGGGGCAAGATCTCGACCGATATCGAAGGCCGGACTTCGGTGGAGGGCGTCTGGGCCGGCGGCGACTGTATCGGCCTGCGCGAGGATCTCACCGTTTCGGCAGTCGCGCAGGGGCGCGACGCGGCAGAAAGCATCAACCGCGTCCTGGCCGCCGGTGCGCGGCCGGCGATCGCCGTCGCCTGAGGGAGATCGAACCATGGCTGATATCCGCAACAATTTCGTCGGCATCAAATCCCCGAACCCGTTCTGGCTGGCCTCGGCGCCGCCGACCGACAAGGCCTACAATGTCGAGCGCGCCTTCAAGGCCGGCTGGGGTGGCGTGGTCTGGAAGACGCTCGGCGAGGAGGGACCTCCGGTCGTCAACGTCAACGGCCCGCGCTATGGCGCGATCTGGGGCGCCGACCGAAGGCTGCTCGGTCTCAACAATATCGAGCTCATCACCGACCGCGACCTCTACACCAACCTGCGCGAGATGAAGCAGGTGAAGATGAACTGGCCGGACCGGGCGCTCATCGCCTCGATCATGGTGCCTTGCGAGGAAAACGCCTGGAAGGCGATCCTGCCGCTCGTCGAAGAAACAGGCGCCGATGGCATCGAGCTCAATTTCGGCTGTCCGCACGGCATGTCGGAGCGCGGCATGGGTTCGGCGGTCGGCCAGGTGCCGGAATACATCGAAATGGTCGTGCGCTGGTGCAAGCAATACACCCGCATGCCTGTCATCACCAAGCTGACGCCGAATATCACCGATATCCGCAAGCCCGCGCGCGCGGCACGAGCCGGCGGCACCGATGCCGTCTCGCTGATCAATACGATCAACTCGATCACCGGGGTCAATCTCGATACCTTCTCGCCGGAGCCCTCGATCGACGGCCGCGGCAGCCATGGCGGTTATTGCGGCCCGGCGGTCAAGCCGATCGCGCTCAACATGGTGGCCGAGATCGCCCGCGATCCGGAAACCTACGGACTGCCGATTTCCGGCATCGGCGGCGTCACGACCTGGCGCGACGCGGCGGAGTTCCTCGTCCTCGGAGCCGGCAACGTACAAGTCTGCACCGCAGCCATGACCTACGGCTTCAAGATCGTCCAGGAGATGATCACCGGGCTCTCCGACTGGATGGACTCCAAGGGCCACCGGTCGCTGGATGACATTACCGGCCGTGCCGTCCCGAACGTCTCCGATTGGCAGTATCTGAACCTCAACTATGTGTCCAAGGCGCATATCGACCAAGACGCCTGCATCAAGTGCGGCCGCTGTCACATCGCCTGCGAGGATACCTCGCACCAGGCGATCACCAACGTGGTCAACGGTATCAGGCATTTCGAGGTGATCGAGGAGGAATGCGTCGGCTGCAATCTCTGCGTCAATGTCTGTCCGGTCCAGAACTGCATCACGATGGAGCCGCTTGCCGCCGGCGATCTCGACAAACGCACCGGCAAGGTGGTCGAGCCGACCTATGCCAACTGGACGACCCACCCAAACAATCCGATGTCGCGTCAGGCTGCGGAATAGGGTTTCGATCAAGGAAAGGGCGGCGCGAGCCGCCTTTTTCGCATCCGCTTGCCGCCTCAGCCGGCGCTGATACCGGCATAGATCACGATGGTCAGGTAAAGCAGCAACGCCGCGATCGCCACGCCGGCGATGAAGAGGACAAGACCGCGGCCAGCGCGGGCCTTCGTTAGTTTCTGCCCGTGGCTATCGGCTGATGGCGCCAGACCGGGTTCGTCCTCGGGTCTCATTCTGCTGCGCTCCGCTTCTCAGGGCGCTGAACATCCACGTCCTCACCAGGTACCTCGGGTACCGAAGATCTTATGCCGTCTGGCGAAAGCGACGGGCGAGTGCCGGTCTGTCCTTCTTCAATGTCGTCTGCATGATCATCGAGGACTTTGGCCTGTTCCTCGAGGCGGTCGCTCAATTTTCTCAGTTCGCGCTCGTCGAGCTTTTCTATGCCGACGAATTTGTTGGCTGCCTGGCTGGTCAGAATGAGTTCGTCGAGTTTCGCCTGAACTGCTCGGCCATCGCGGTTTTGCGAATTTTGCAGAACAAACACCATCACGAAGGTGACGATCGTCGTGGCGGTGTTGACGACGAGTTGCCATGTCTCAGAAAATCCGAAGACAGGCCCGGTCAGCGCCCAGATGACGATGAGCATTACCGCCAGGACGAAAGCGATGGGTTTGCCGGACCATTCGGCAACGGCAGTCGAGAATCTGTCGAATATGTTGTTGTGTCCGTTTGACGAGGACATTTTTTCAAGGTCCGGATGTTCGCTGAAGCTGAGGTTTCCGATACTAGAAAGCCGAAAAGCGCGCTGAAGGTTCCATCGGGCCGTTGGAATCGCGGGAACTGCGCCGTTGAAATTCGTCGAAGACCTTGAAGGTGTTAGACATCGCTACACCTACTGTTTTTTGCCGGTGATTTCCCGGACTAGCAGAAGTTACGTTATTTAGCTCTTTGTAATGTATTTCTGGAAATGTTCGAGAGCGGCTCTGGAGTAGTTTCTATGAAGGCCTTGATGATCCGGTCCACGAAGACGACACCCGTCGCCGTCTTGTTCGGATTTCTGGCCTTTTCCGCGTTGCTCGGCTGGACGGAATATTCAAATTGGAGAGCCGAGGTCGGACGGGCCGAAATGAGCCTGGAACAGACCGCGGAGGCAATTGCCCAACACGCGGACGATGTCATCGAAACCTCGCGGCTACCTCTTGCCAGCCTGATCTCGGAGATCACCGATGAAGAGGGCCATCCTCACATGGCGCAAAAGATCGCGTCGCTCATCACGCGCCAGATGAAGGCGTCCCCGACGCTGGACACACTTTCCTTTATCGATGCGGAAGGCCGTATGATCGCGACCTCGGCCCCTCGGCCGCCGGCGGGCGCGCTCTATACGGACCGGGAATATTTCCAGTTCCACAAGGCCAAGCCTTTCCCGCTGCCGGTTCTCGGCAAGCCGATCAAGAGCCGCCTTTCGGGCGATTGGGTCTGGCCGATTTCACAGAAGGTCCTCCGGGAGGACGGTTCGTTCGGGGGCGTCGTCGTCTCCACCATTCGCGTCAAGCATTTCATCAACTTCTTCCGGAATTTCCCGGTAGGGAACGACGGGTCGTTCCTGATCGCGCGTGGCGACGGCATGGTTCTCGCCCGCGGCCCGATGGCGGAAAGCCTGTTGGGCACCAACATTGCCGCGCACGAACTCTTTTCGCGATACCTGAAGGCGGGAACGGCCGGAGCCTATCATTACCGGTCGCCGGTGGACCGGCAGCTGCGGATAGGAGGCTTCTATCAGAGCGACCGAACCGGCATCGTCGTACTCGCCGCGGCCTCGAAGCGACAGATTTTGGTTGCGTGGATGGAGGAGGCCAGGATCCGTTGGATCTATGCTTCCGTATTGATGGCCGTTTCGGTCCTCGCCGCATCGCATTGGCGCCAGCAGCTCAAGCGGCGTGAGGAAAGCGAGGCCCAGCTTGCGGCGCGTGAGGCCGAATTCAGATTGCTTGCGGAGTCTTCGAGCGACGTGATTTCCCGCTTCGATGAGAACGGTATCCGGGAATATGTCTCTCCATCCTCGGCCGCGATCCTCGGCATCGAGCCCGACAGATTGATCGGAAAAAGCGTCTATGCCGGCATGACGGAAGAAGCCGAGGCGACCGTCCGCGAGGCTGCAGCGCGGCTGCAAATCGGATCGACCCATGAGAAATTCCTCATCAAGCATGTGAAGCCGAGCGGCGAGGAGGTCTGGCTCGAGACGGCCCTGAGCAAATTGCCGGAGCAAAACAAGGCGAGCGCGACGCGGGTCGTGGCGATCACTCGCGACGTCACGACGCACAAGGTCATGCATGACCAGCTGGATCAGCTTGCCAGCACCGACGATCTGACGAAGCTCGCCAACCGGCGCTCCTTCAACGTGCGATTCGAGGAGATGATGAAGCGTGCCCGTCGCAGCAGGACGCCGTTGTCTCTTCTGATGATCGATGCCGACCGTTTCAAGCTGTTGAACGACATTTACGGTCATGCGGTTGGCGACGAATGCCTCACACAGATCGCCGCCGTCGTCAGGAGTTGTGTTAAACGTCCCGGCGACATCGCTGCCCGATACGGCGGCGAGGAGATGGCGGTGCTTTTGACCGATGCGGATGTCGGTGGAGCCTGGACGGTGGCTGAAAGAATCCGCGTGCAGGTGAGCGCGCTGGAATTGCCGCATACGGCAAATTTGCCGTTCGGCCACGTCACGGTCAGCGTTGGCGCTGCCACCCTGCCGCCGGAGGCGCCGGGCGACATCACCGCTCAGGCCCTGTTCACACAGGCCGATGCGGCGCTTTATCGCGCGAAGGAAGCGGGGCGCAATCAGGTCGTCAGCGCGAACCGGACCTGGTACCAGATCGCGAAGTCAGCGACGTGAGTTGCATTGGGGCAAGGGGATTGCTTTGGGGAACCTGTCCGCGGATCGGCACGGCGCGTGCATCGACTGTGTCGGGCATGTGCATCGACTGTATCGAATGGCGACAAAATGTCTCTATCCGGTGCGCAGGCGCCATGGAAGCGTTCACTGAATAGCGCGCGCTTGCTGCTGATCTTGTGGATCAGGGGATGCGCGGTCTAGAACTTCCGGCTATGCTGCGTCAGCATTGTCTGACGATGATTTGCTCGGGACAGGGATTATCGTCGCAGATGCGGCCGGCAGAGGGGAATTTGATGGAGCGTAAGCGAGTCTGGGCTGGCGGAGAGTTTTGGAAGCGTCTCCTGCCGGATGAGCCCCCATCATGGAAACGCGGGCTGGTCGTCGCTATTGCATGCCTTCTCGGCGGTTTCGCCATACGCACCTTCCTTTCGATATGGCTGACTGGCGCGCCGTTCCTGACGTTCTATCCGCTGATCGTGGTGTCGGCGGCGTGGGGAGGTCCTTGGGCCGGGGCCCTGGTGATCGTTTCGGCCGCCGCTTTCGCTCTGGCAGGCGCTACCACGGGTGGTGCCTGGGCGGGCACGATGGCGGCGACGGTCATGTTCGTCGTGTTCGGCGGCTTGATGGTCACCATCATCCACGCGCTTCAGCAGGCTATTCAGGCTCAGCAGGCGGCCGAAAGGGAAGCGGAAATCATGGCGCGCGAAATGCGCCATCGCGTTTCGAACATCATGCAGCTCGTGCTGTCCATCGCACAGCTGACATGGCGCAATACCAAGGAGCCGGAACGCTTCATGCCGCTGTTTGAAGGTCGGCTATCGGCGCTCTCGCAGTCGCATCGCATTTCTTCGGGCAGCGCCGGCGCACCGCCCGATCTGCACGCGCTTCTTCGCGTCCTGCTCTCACCCTATGGCCCGGAACGGTTCCGGTTTTCAGGGCCGAGCGTTCAGTTGCAGGAAGCCATCACGCCGCGCATCGGTTTGATCATCCACGAGCTCGCCACCAATGCCGCCAAATACGGCGCCCTTTCGGTACCGGAGGGAATTGTCAGCGTGGAATGGCGGATGTTGCCCCAACTCGTCGAGATCCACTGGACCGAAAGCAACGGCCCTTCGGTCACTCAGCCGGAGCGCCAGGGATTCGGCAGCAAGCTCATTCCCGCTGCTCTTTCGGGAGGAATGGGGGAGGTGGAGACGGTCTTTGCGCCCGAAGGCGTTCGTAGCTGTCTGCGGATACACTACGACGAGGCACCATCCGAAGCCCGACTTTCTGCTTGAAGCGGACGGGCGAGAGCTGATCTCGCCCGAATGCGTCGGAGAGGCTGGAGACGGCAAGCGTCGCCTGCCGCTCTCCTGTTCAGGCACGAAACCCGTGTTCCAGTCGACCGCCATTTGGCACGCACCCTGAAATGCGAAGCTGCATTTCAGGGGCGCGGACGGCCATTGACCTATTTCGAGAGCCCGAAGAACTCTCTCTTGTGTTCAGCCGACAGAAGCCGCAACCGCGACAGGTTCCTGAGGGTATTGACCGGCCGCTTGAGAGCGCCCCTGTTCAGGAAATACATGTCGATGAGGCTGGGCGCCTTGCTGTGCGATCCCTTGTGAGCGACGCGGTAGACGGCGCCCGGAAATGGTAGCGAGCTCAGTGGCGTCCCGCGTTCGGCCAAAGCCGGTGCTATGCGGACATGGCTGCCGAGCATATCCTTGATCCACTCGAGCGAAGCCTCCTCCGCGCTTGGCGGCAGTCCGTACAGATCGGAGCGAATGATCAGCGATGTCCCGCAATAGTGGCTGAACTGGTCGCGGCCCAGCAGGAGACTGCCGCCATCGTCCCAGATATAGCCCTTGTCGATCGTCCAGCCGTTCTCGTTCTGGTGCTTTGAAACATACTCGACGATACGAGAGCTTACGAAATCGTCATCATCGACGATCATGAAGAAGCGGCTTTCACGCGCATCGAGCATGCCCGCAAGCACTCGCCGGCCCTTGTCGGCACGGAAGGAGTCGAGAAAATCCGCCTCGGTCGCGTTACCTCGATCATGGATGTCGTTCGGCGGAAAATCCACCCACGTCACCGAGAACTTATCCGGCAGCACCGGAAGATCGGCGCCTCTGTTGGCGACAATTATTCCTCGCCAGTCACGGCTGGTCTGATTGGCGATCGAGGCAACGGTCTGCGTGAGGTTTTTCTTCAGCAGGCCCCAGTCGCGGGCGTTTTTCTGATGCCTCACAGGGATGATGAACGTTACAACACTCATGACGGCCTCCGGTCCTTGTCTCTGGGCTGGGTCACGCTGCAATACCTGCCTGTTCCCGTGCCCATCGGATGCCGTCGTCGAGCGACGTTGCCTTGTAGGAGAGATCCGTGCCTCCTGAAAAAGCATTCATGAAACGCCGGATCTTTCCGTAATTGTTGTCGAGCACGGCATGGCGTCGCCCGATCAGCAGCGAGCAGATATGCACATGCAGGCGGTCTGTGACGATGGCCTTGCCGCGGGAAATCTGCCGGATACCGCGCTGGAAGCGGTTGTTGGCCGCCGCATCCAGTTTACGCAGCCGAATTTCGGAGGGGCTGAGATGCAGCAATGCTGATGCAGCACCAAGTGCCTTTGCAACGCGAACCTTGGAACGGTTCTCGGTAATCCAGTCTTCCTTCGGGATATCGGGATAGGCGGAGAAATCAACCGTTCCAACCTGCTCCTTGTCCTCACGGAGCATCGCAAGGACAGG
The DNA here is from genome assembly GCF_002968635.1 of Neorhizobium alkalisoli. GTDB lineage: Bacteria > Pseudomonadota > Alphaproteobacteria > Rhizobiales > Rhizobiaceae > Neorhizobium > Neorhizobium alkalisoli. The sequence continues at coordinate 327,734 of NZ_PVBN01000004.1, forward strand.
GAATTGTGGCGCTTCGGGCTCTATGCTGCCGATGCAGAAGGCCATATCCGGGCACAGATACACCTGGCAGTCGAAATTTTCCTTGGCGAACTGAAACGATTCCTCGTCGCGCACCAGGAGCACGAAATTCCCATGCTTGCCGATCGCCCGCTTGCTTTGCTCCAGCCGCTCCGGAGACTTGTAGTGAATCGACTGCGGAAACTGGACGATCTGCCGGTGGGGAAACAGCTCCATGACGCGCTCCCGGAAATCCTGATGGAACACCCATACGTCGCCGAAATTGCCGCCTCCGTGAATGAAGATCGGACCATTGGGGGCCGCGCTCGTGAGTTCGTCCGGTGAAAAATCGTCCGTCGTGCAGACATAGGCGGGCCGCTTTGCGTAGCGATCCCGCAGATAGGCCATCTCTCCCAGCCAGATCGCGGAATCCCCGCAATTCTTGATGTCGGGAAAGTCCAGTATCGCCAAAGGTTCATCAGGCTTGACGAATTGCTTCAGGCAATCGTGAGTTCTGTCCTGCAGTCTGGTGATGAGTTCGGATTGCTGTGCGCCGGGCATCGTGCCTCTCTTTCGAAAGTTGTAATGAAACAAGCCTCTGATCAGGCGTGACTGACTTTGGAGATCACCTTGGAGGCGATTCTTCTTATTTCGGTCTCAGGACCGTTTGGACGGTCCATGACCAGCCAAAGAACGATACTGGAGGCGCAATAGAGAAGGCCTCCAAGGCAGATGAGGATGGCGAGCTGCAGAGCCAGCGCCATCGGCGCGGTCTCGACCCCCATATGCCGGTGAGCAAGCAAGACGCCGGCGGCCATGACGGCCGAGCTCGCGAGCGCCCTGAAATTCGCCCATAGTTGTGCCGCGACCGAAACATTGATGAAGCGCTTCACGATGATCATGTTGACGAAAGCGCTGAAGAGACCGGTGAGCACCCGGCTCACGATCAGCCCCGGAAGGCCCCAGAACACCAGGCCGATGGTAATCACCGGGACCCGCACGAGAAGCATCTGCGTATCGCGGATAAACAGGGTGCGGGTATGTCCGAGCGCCATGCCGAGCGGCTGGTTGAGAGAGCCCAGCGTCTGCAACGCGTAGACCGACGAGAGCGCCTGGATGATGAAGATCACCGGAAGCCACTTTTCGCCGAGCACGAGCCTGACGAGGGGATCTGCAACGACCGCCATACCGATGCCGGCAGGCAAGGCAACGGCCGTCAGGAGCGCCTGCGCCCGCTGATAGGCCGCCGCCAGACGATAGGGATCGTGGCGGACATTGGCGAATCCGGGATAGATGGTCGCGGTCAGCGGTGCCGTCGCCTCACGCGTCGGCGTCATCGCAAGCTGGCCGCCGAGCGAATAATAGCCGAGCGCGGAGCCGTTCAGCAGCTTGCCGATGAGCAGGTAGTCGAACCGCCAGTTGAGCGTGTTGACGATCTGTCCGGCTGTGATCCACACGGAGAACGAAAAGAACTCCCGCATATGGGAAAAGGTTATGCGGGGACGGAACGGCATGACCAGATAAGAGGTCAAAACGTTCGTCGCCTGCATCACCAACGTGCCTACTACAAGCGCCCAATAGCTGTGATAGATGACAGCTATGGCGACGGTCGCGACAAATCCGGCGACTTTCTGAGCGACGTTCAATACGAACTCCTGCCAGAAAATCAGCTCCCGCTGGAGCATGATCCTGCGCGGATTGGCAAGGCCGTTGATCAGGAGGCTGAGACTGAGCGCGAGGAGAACGCCGAACAGACGCGGTTCCTCGTAGAGGACGGATGCCGGATAGGCGAATGCGGCGAAGAGAAGGCACAATATCAGGCCGCGCGTCGCAGCCAATGTCCATGCCGCGCTGAAATGGGATTCTCCCGGATCTTCATGCCGGATGAGCGCTTCGCCGAGCGAAAGCTCGGTCACCGTCGTGATGATGGCGAGCATGGTTGTCGCAAGCGCCACCACGCCAAAATCCGAGGGCAGAAGATACCAGGCCAGGATAATGGTGCTGAGCGTCGACAATCCATTGACGATGACCCTCGAAAGGGTGACCCAGAGACTTCCCGTCACCAACCGGTCAGCAATGCTCATGGCCGGCCCCCTCGATGCAATGTCGGGCATAGGTCATTCCATAGCCACCCTTTTTCGCGCAGGTTTTTGGCTCCTTTTCGAGCCGCGGGCTGACACGGCTACGCGAGGCGGCCGCAATCAGTCGATGTCGCTTGTACGATGCGCAAGCTCTTCCTGGTGAACCGCGTCCAGAAGACACGGGTTGCCTGTTGGGCACTACGGTCATTGAGCCCCCTATCTACAATCTCCTCCCTGATGGAATTTGCCACGGCTTGCGTGACTGACGACGATCGCCCCCTCCGACGGGTGATATAGTGGAGCCAAAAGCCAAGGCTAGAGGTCCGTCATCAACTCCTTGGCTGCGAATAATGTTGGTTTTGTGGAGCACGGTGGGCAAGTGCGGACGTCGTGTGGCGAGGTCGGGCGCGAAAGCCGGCAACCACCGCGCGCCCTGTTGCTGTGTCGGGTTCGTGGGGTCATGTCTCTCCGAGCCTTCCGATTTCAGAAAATCAATTGCGCACCGAACAAGATGACTGGAAACTGCCATGTTATTGTGACGTCGCTATCTCTAAGGCCGCCTCGGAATGGCGTTCGGCTGCGGCCTATTTGCACCGGAGTTTCAAAATGGCAGTCGTTCAGGAAGAACCTTCGATCGCGGTCCCCTCGCATCCCGAGGAAATCAAGTCGATTTTTGAGCTGCGTGTGGGGAAAAACATCACCTTGCAAGGCAGCGCCAGAATAACACCCATTGGCGTCATCAGCACCGGAATCGCAGTCGCCGCCATGGCGCTTGCCCTCGGTTATCTTGCCTCGTCAATGCGGCGGCGCGGGAGGTAGGTAGTAGGCGCTAGCCGAGCCTGTCGGCTGCGGGGAAGAAAATGGTGCCCCAGCGTGGATGAAACTAATACCTACGCTTCCAACCTGGGCACTCTGGTATTTCAGCCGTCGTTTCGCATCAGCTTCCGAGAGTATCCGGAGCCTGCCGAACCACTCGGACCGTTCGCTCGACTGCACCGCGGCGGTCCTGCAAAAAAAGAAGCGCTCTCAGATATCCGTCTCGAAGACATGGAGGGTTACGGCGAAGCCAAGGAGTGGGGCCTTGAACTGGCGCGCGGGGACGATCTCTTGGGAGGATGTCGACAAGGGAGTGCTGCTATCCGGTCCGCCGGGGACGGGGAAAACAATGTTCGCCCGCGCTCTCGCGGCCTCACCAGAGATGCCCTGCGCGTGCTCGAAGGGAAGTGGAAGATCGTGATCATCTGCCAACTCTTCGGGGCCAAAGTCCCGCTCCGATTTTCCCAGCTGGAGAAGCGGGTTGAAGGCGTAAACCAGAAGATGCTTATCCAGCAACTGAAAGAACTGGAGAAAGACGGCATCGTCACGAGGACGGTTTACCCCCAGGTTCCGCCAAGGGTCGAGTATGCGCTGAGTGAGATGGGAATCGCACTGGGTCCATCCATGGCGGAACTGATTGACTGGGCCTTTATGCGACGTGACCAGCGTAACGGGACGCCGCAGGACCCCGCCTGAGCGGCTCGATCGTATCGCGTTTGGACGATGATCCATTACCGCGTGGCGCGATCATCCGGTTCCCGTTCCTGGAAGAACATCCGGCGAGGAAGAACGGCCGCCGCTGTGAGGACACCGTAGGCGAGGGCTCCGAGCGCCACCATCTGGAACAGGGTGCCGAGGCTTACACCAAACCAGAGAACTGCCGACCACCCCACAAAGGCGGCGATGATCATTCTCACGGTTCCGGCAAGTACGGGAAGAAGCACGCGCTTCGCCCCTTGGCTGGCGAAATAGAGTGCCAATCCTAGTCCAATCGCCCCGTAGGCGGGTGCCACGGTTCGCAGATAGAGAGAGCCCATTTCCTGCACAGTTTGGTCGGTCGTGAAAAGGCCCATCCAGATGTCCGGAAAGAGCGCGGCGGCGAGGCCGATGATCTGTGTGATTCCAAATGCAATACCGGCGCCAACCCATGCGACCCGGCGCGCGCGCTCGATCCGACTGGCGCCGATGTTGATGCCGACCATGGTGACGATAGCTGTTCCAAGGCCGAAGATGATAGGGATCTGAAGGTAGTCAAGGCGCGAAGCAATACCAAATCCGGCGATCGCGTCAGCGCCAAAGTGGCCAACGGCAGCGGTGACGAAGGTGACCGTGAGATTGACCTGAGCCGTACCGACCGCAGAAGGGAGGCCGACCCCCAGTATTTCCCTGAACAGTCGGCTCTGCAGCGGAACAATTCTGAGTTTCAGCGGGCTTCGTGACGACCGCAGGTAAAGTGCAAGCACAAGCGCCGCGAGCAGATAATATATGAACACTGCAGCGCCGCCGCCAGCCACACCGAGCTGCGGAAAAGGCCCCCAGCCGAAGATCAGAGGCGGCGACAATGCGAACAGGATTCCGGCTCCCGAAATGATCACAAGGGCCGGGACGTTTACGTTCCCGGCACCGCGGAGGGCCGCTGACAGCAGCGCCGTGATCCAGATGGGGATAGAGCCTGCGAACACGATCCCCGAGTAGGTGAGGGCTGCCGTAAGGGTCGCTCCTGTCCCGCCCATCGACTGGTAGAGGATCGGTCCAAAAAGGAATGCAGCGACCGAGAAGATGGCTCCGAATGCGATGGCGAGAATGATCGAATGCCAGACAAGTCCATTGGCATCGGCGTGGCGATTGGCTCCCAAGGCACGTGCGATGGCCGAGGAAACGCCCCCGCCAATGCCGCCGTTCGACATCATCTGCATCAGCATGAGCACCGGGAAGACGAGGGTAGCGCCTGCCAGTGCCTCCGTGCCGAGGAAACTGATGAAGTAGGTCTCGGCGACCCCGACAAGTGTCTGAACCACAAGGACGACAACGGTGGGCAATGCCAGCCGGAGCAGCGCAGGTGTGATCGGGCCATCCAGAACTCCCGGAGGGGCCGTCCGCGAGGCTTTCAGGGCGGATGCATCCGTCGGCTGGGACGCGTCGGTCATTGGTAGTCCTTATGGCGGTTCGCGGCTTCGATGTGAGACTTCCAGCAACTCATGATGCCGTTATCGCGGATATCTCGAGCGAGCTCTTCCCCGGCATTGGCGCGTGTGAGGCGAGACCGGAGTTTGGTGTCCCTTGACGATAGATTTCGTTTAACATCTAAATCATACATAGAGGTTATACGCAATCTAAAAAATCATGGTTCAGACGCTTGCCCGGGGCCGAATAAATGTCCAAACCCACATCATCCGGTCGGGAATCGATCAGAGACGAAGCCACCAACAGCCCGGTTGCCGAAAACCTTTGTTTTGTTCTTCAACGGACGTACCGCGCCATCTCTCGGCGGGCCGACACGACGTTGCGTGCGGCAGGACTGACTGCGGAGCAGAGCTTGCTGCTTGCCGCAATTGCCGAGGCAGGCTCCCCACGAGCCGCTGATCTCTCCCAGGTTCTCGGCCTCAATCCCTCTACGATTGCTACTAACCTCAAGCCCCTGGTAAGACGGAACTGGGTGACTGTGCGGGTGGATGTTGGTGACCGCAGAGCAAGGAGACTTTTCCTTACCGGCGACGGGAGCGAGCGGCTCAAGATGGCACTCAAACATCTTCAGGAATTCGAAGAGGCATTGGCAATGCAGATGGGCGGGGACACGCAATATTCGTTGCGTTTGCCATACGCTCGGCCAACTGACCTCAGCATGCCTTTGATACGTTGGCCGTCCAACCCAGGATAGTCATCGGTCTCACCCATCACTTATGCGCCCGTCTTCAAGCGGGAACCCTTCGCGGGGAGAGCCTTGCAGCTCGGCCGCAACGGTTTCAACCTGGATAGTCGCTTCTCCAGCCCGACCATATAATCCCCGTGCAAGTCATCGATGCCTGAGAGTGCCTGTTCCCACAGTCGCCATTTTTCTCGAAACTTCTTCAGCATCCGGAGCTGTCCTCGCGTTCGATCATGTTTCAATAGATGCCAGCCGATGCGGCCTTATCTGGGATGGTCACCGGATCACCGAGACCTCGGCCAAATCGAGCCCCTTACAGGATCCGAACCGCCATTTCCTCTTCGAATGGGCCACTCGGAAAAGGTCGCAGCCAGAGAAGGATGGGTCGCCAGCGCTTCCTTATGTCCAGCGCCTGAACAAAGCGCTGGCATTGACCCCGCCGAAGCCGAAGCCATTGGATATCGCGTATTCCATCTCTAAGCGTCGCGCGTCGTTTGCAACGAAATCAATTCCTTCGGCTTCCGGGTCCGGCGCGTTCAGGTTCAGCGTAGGCGGTGCGATCTGGTTTCTAAGCGCCAGAATCGTGAAGATGGCTTCCAGCCCTCCGGCGGCGCCGAGAAGGTGTCCTGTCGCCGATTTCGTGCCGCTGACAGCGATTGTTCTGTCGGAACCGAAAACACTCTTGATGGCCCTGATTTCACCGAGATCTCCTACGGGCGTGGAGGTGGCGTGTGCGTTCAAGTGGCCAATTTCCCTCCGGGCTACTCCCGCCTGCGCGATGGCTATCTCCATGGCTCGGCGCGCCCCATTTCCGTCTTCGGGACCGGACGTAACGTGATGGGCGTCGGCTGTCGTGCCGTATCCAACGAGTTCGGCAAGTGGAGCAGCGCCGCGGGCAAGCGCATGGCTCAGGGATTCAATCACCAGGATTCCGGCTCCTTCGCCCATAACGAAGCCGTCACGTTTCGCATCGAAAGGGCGCGATGCCTGGCCCGGTGTTTCGTTGAAGCCGGTGGAAAGAGATCGGGCTGCTGCAAAACCACCGAGACTGACGATGTTCATGCAGGCTTCCGTTCCGCCGCAGATGGCAATGTCTGCTTCGTTCGACCGGATCAGCCTGGCGGCATCGCCGATTGCCTGAACACCGGCTGCGCATGCTGTGACCGGCGCGCCGAGGGGGCCCTTGAAACCGAAGCGGATCGAAACCTGACCCGCTGCGAGGTTGACGAGAAACGACGGCACGGTGAAGGGCGAAAGACGACGGACACCGCGTTGGTCGACCGTGCGGACCGCCTCGGTGATTGCCGGAAAGCCGCCGATGCCCGAAGCAATGATCGTCGCGGTTCGCAGTCGGTCACCGTTCGAAACCGGCTTCCAGTTCGCCTGGGCAAGCGCCTCTTCGGCGGCCGCCAGTGCGAAGATGATGAAGCGGTCCACCTTGCGCTGATCCTTCGGAGCCATGACTGTATCCGGATCGAAACCGCCTTCCGGGTCTTCGGCGACAGAGGGCACCACTCCACCTATTTTTGACGGGAGATCTCCGACGACATCGTCGCCCAACCGACGGATGCCACTCTTACCCGCGAGAAGACGCGACCAGGAGACATCGACGTTCGATCCAAGGGGGCTGATCGCTCCCATTCCTGTAACAACGATACGACGCATTGCTTTTCCGCCTGTTTTCTCATGAAATTGGCATGGCCAGAAGTGCCGGCGGCGCTGTAGCCGAGGGTTCTCACGCATGCAGTTTGCGAGGGATCGAAGCGCGCTATTCGCCCACACACTCGGGTGGTTGGATTACCGGGCGACTGGGAACCGCCGCCAGATGATCTAATCCGGTGAAGTGACCACCTTAGGCGCACCTTCGCCACGCGCGATGCGCCGGACTTCGCCCGCGGCTGCGTCAAGGATGCCTTGCGACAGCGTCTCGTCCGTCATAATCCGTGAAAGTGTGACTGCGCCCACCATGAGAGACAGTATCGCCATCGCCTTGCCGCTGGGATTCGAGCTGTTGGCATCGTCCATCAGCTCATCCAGAACTTCGAAGTGAGCGCGGATACCATCCTCGAATGGTCGCCGGACCTCCTCGCTTTGCCGCGCCGCATCTGCTCCCAGCGCGACCAAAGGGCAACCGTCGGCCTTTTCGCCGAGATGTCCCGGTGAGAGGTAGAACTCCATGACTGCTTCGAGGGGATCGGAGCTGTCCGCAGCGGCTGTCGACCATCTGCTGGTAGCGCTTTCCATCGCGCGCCTCGATGCCAGTGCAGCAAGGTCGTCCTTAGACGAAAACTGCTTGTAGAAGCCGCCCTGCGTCAGGCCCGCACCCTTCATCAGATCCTTCAGGCCAATCCCGTCAAAGCCATGCTCTCGAAACAGTCGGCTGGCCACGTTGATCACGGTTTCCCGATTTGCCTCGGCCTGTGCGCGGCTCACTCTCATGTTGATCTCCAATTAGATTTCAGTTGACATCTATATCGCAAATAGAGTTAGATCGCAATCTAATTTATGCAGATGGCTCGTCAAGAAGAGAAATTCAAATGAAACGCAAACATGTCGTGGCCTCTGTGGGCCTTGTGGCAGCAGCGGTTGCCGCCGCTACCCTCTTCCTCGTTACTGAGACCACCGAAGGGAAGGCCGAAACCGCCGACCCAAGGACGGCGCCGCCATTGGTCATGGTGGCAAACGCAAAGAATTCTGAAACGGCGGAGCGCTCATTCACCGGAACTGTCGCTTCACGCGTACAGAGCAACCTCGGGTTCCGGGTTCCCGGCAAGATCATCGAGCGGATGGTCGATGTGGGTCAGCAGGTGAAACAGGGCCAAGCCCTGTTGCGCATCGACGAATCCGATCTCCAGCTCGCGCTGACAGCCAAGCGCAACACGGTCATCGCAGCGCGTGCTGTCCTGATTCAGGCGCAAGCCGATGAGAAGCGCTATGCGGCGCTGGTGAAAAACGGATTGGCTGCTACTCCCCAGCGTTATGAACAGGCGAAGGCGGCCCTAGACACGGCTTCGGCACAGTTTGCCGCGGCCGAAGCTGACGCTAAGATCGCAGAAAACGAGGCTACCTATACCGTACTTCTTGCAGACTCGGACGGAACTGTCGTCGATACTCTTGGTGAGCCGGGACAGGTTGTGGCTGCGGACCAGACGGTCGTTCAACTCGCGCAGGCTGGGCCGCGTGAAGCTGTTGTTTGGCTACCTGAGGCTTTGCGTCCCGACATCGGATCCGAAGTGGAGGCCAGTGTCTATGGCGGCGAAGGTCTAAGCGGGAAAGCCCGCTTACGACAGATCTCCGATGCTGCCGATCCGCAAACCCGTACTTACGAGGCGCGCTATGTTCTCGATGGCGCCGCCGCCTCCGCCCCGCTCGGCTCGACGGTGACGATCAAAATCTTGGACGCTGACAGGCAGGCGGAGGTCGCTGTTCCGGTAGGTGCTATCCTGGACGACGGTATCCGGACGGGCGTGTGGGTTCTAAACGGCGCCGCTTCAACGGTGAACTTCGCTCCCATAGCCATCAAACGGATCGGAGACGAGACGGCGTTCGTCACCGGAATTGGCATCGGTGAGCAGGTTGTCGCTCTGGGCGCCCATCTGCTGGAAGATGGTGCGGCTGTCCGGACCTCGGTGCAGGAAAAGGTGAAAAAATGAGCTTCAATCTTTCCGCCATCGCGGTTCGCGAGCGCGCCGTCACTCTGTTCTTCATCGTTCTGTTGGCCGCTGCGGGAGTTTACGCTTTCGTCAAGCTAGGACGTGCCGAGGATCCCTCCTTCACGATCAAGACGCTGACGGTCACGTCAGTTTGGCCGGGCGCCACTGCACGTGAAATGCAGGATCTTGTCGCCGAGCCACTTGAGAAGCGTATCCAGGAACTCACATGGTACGACCGTGTCGAAACAACGACGCGGCCAGGCTATGCCTTCCTCACGGTCACGCTCAAGGACAATACGCCGGCGTCCGCAGTCGAAGAGGAATTCTACCAGGCGCGCAAGAAGCTTGGCGATGAGGCTCGAAATCTCCCGCCTGGCGTCATTGGCCCTTTCGTCAATGATGAATATTCCGATGTGAGCTTTGCGCTCTACGCGCTCAAGGCCAAGGGAATGCCGATGCGCGACCTCGTTCGGCAGGCGGAAGTGATCCGTCAGGATCTCCTGCATGTTCCGGGCGTCAAGAAGATCAATATCCTCGGGGAGCGGCCTGAACAGATCTTTGTCGAATTTTCCTATGCCAAGCTCGCGACACTTGGAGTATCGGCCCAGGATATCGCCGCGGCTTTGCAAAGACAGAATACAGTCACGCCCGCCGGCTCGATCGACACGCGTGGGCCACAGGTTTTTATCCGTTTCGACGGAGCCTATAACAGTGTGCAGGCGATTGCCGATACGCCGATCGTTGCGGCCGGACGAACCCTGAAGCTCTCCGATCTAGCGGATGTGCGGCGCGGGTATGAGGATCCGGCGACCTACATCATCCGCCATGAGGGCGAGCCGACAATTATGCTGGGCGCAGTGATGCAACAGGGCTGGAATGGTCTTGAGCTCGGAGCGGCGCTTGAAGCACGATCTGCTGCGATCGCGCAGACATTGCCGCTGGGCATGACGCTTTCCAAGGTCAGCGATCAGGCCGTCAATATCGACGAGGCGGTCGGCGAGTTCATGCTCAAGTTCGCGATGGCGCTCGGTGTCGTGCTGTTCGTCAGTCTGGTCGCCCTCGGCTGGCGCGTCGGTATTGTCGTGGCACTCGCAGTGCCGCTGACGCTTGCTGTCGTCTTCCTCATCATGCTGGAGACCGGACGGTTCTTCGATCGCATCACGCTCGGCGCCCTGATCCTTGCGCTTGGCCTTCTCGTCGACGACGCCATCATCGCCATCGAGGTCATGGTGGTGAAGATGGAGGAGGGCATGGATCGGATCAAGGCGGCCGCCTATGCCTGGAGCCATACCGCGGCACCTATGCTGTCTGGTACACTTGTCACGATCATCGGATTGATGCCCGTTGGCTTCGCGAAATCAACGGCGGGTGAATACGCAGGCAATATTTTCTGGGTCGTGGGTTTTGCCTTGATCGTTTCCTGGATCGTCGCCGTGACCTTTACGCCCTACCTGGGCGTGAAGATGCTGCCGAACATCAAGCCGGTCGAGGGCGGTCATCACGCTCTCTATAATACGCCGAACTACCGTCGCCTGCGCTCCGTCATCGAGTTCGCTGTTCGCCACAAATTCATGGTGTGTGCCGTAGTCGGCATCACGATGGCTGTTTCGGTCGTCGGTATGGGGGGCGTAAAACAGCAGTTCTTTCCGACTTCGGATCGCCCTGAGGTGCTGGTCGAGGTACGGATGCAAGAGGGCACAAGCATCGAGGCCACGACGGCAGCAGTGAAGAAAGTCGAAGACTGGCTGCAAGCCCAACCCGAGACGAACATCGTCACCGCGTATGTGGGGCAGGGCGCGCCCCGCTTCTTCTTTGCCATGGCGCCGGAGTTGCCCGACCCCTCGTTTGCCAAGGTCGTTGTGCTCACGCCCGATGCCCATGCACGCGAAGAATTGAAACACCGCCTTCGGGCCGCCATATCGGACGGCCTTGTTCCTGAGGCATCCGTGCGCGTGACCCAGCTTGTGTTCGGGCCATACACGCCGTTCCCGGTTGAGTTCCGGATCACGGGACCCGATCAGGATGAGCTCTACAAAATTTCCGGGCAGGCTCTGGCGATCATGAAGGCGGTTCCAGATGTCCGGCAGGCAAACAGGGACTGGGGCAACCGGACCCCTGTTCTAAGGTTCGTCCCGGATCAGGAACGACTTAATCTCATCGGTCTTTCTCCCGCCGAGGCTGCGCAGCAGATGCAGTTGCTGCTGAGCGGCATCCCGGTGACGCAGGTGCGCGACAACATCCGGAACGTGCCCGTCGTTGCCCGAAGTGCTGGAGAAAACCGCCTGGATCCATCAAGGCTTGCCGACTTTTCCCTGATGAGCAGGAACGGCCGTCAGGTGCCCCTTGACCAGATCGGGCATTCCGAGATCCGGTTCGAGGAACCGATCCTGAAACGTCGCGATCGGATGCCGGTGGTCACGATCAGATCCGACATCAACGAGGCGACGCAGCCCCCGGAGGTCTCGCAGCAGGTCATGAAGGCCCTCCAGCCGCTGATCGCATCACTCCCCGTCGGATACCGCATCGAGATGGGTGGGAACATCGAGGAGTCCTTGAAGGCCAATGTTGCATTGGTTCAGGTCTTCCCATTGATGATCGCCGCCACGTTGATCGTCATCATCCTGCAGGTTCGCAGTCTGTCGACGATGACAATGGTGATGCTTACCGCCCCCCTTGGCCTTGCCGGAGTGGTCCCGACCTTGCTCCTGTTCAACCAGCCGTTCGGTTTCAACGCCATTCTCGGGTTGATCGGATTGGCGGGTATCCTCATGCGCAACACGCTGATTCTGACAGAGCAGATCAAGGAAAACCAGGCGGCCGGCCTCGATGATTATCATGCCGTCATCGAAGCCACAGTCCAGAGAACGAGACCCGTGATTTTGACGGCGCTTGCAGCCGTCCTAGCGTTCATCCCCCTGACCCATTCGGTCTTCTGGGGATCGATGGCCTATACCCTGATCGGGGGCACGGCCGCGGGCACCGTTATGATCCTGCTCTTCCTTCCGGCTCTGTATGCGGTGTGGTTCCGGATCAAGCCCCCGAAGGAAAGTGGTCTTCGGGAAGTGACTTACGCACACGAACCTCCAAGGGCGATTGCGGCGGAGTAGTCGGCTCGTGATCAATACGTCCCATCCATTTTTCAGCGGCGAATCTCAATTTCACAAGAGGTCGTGGAGACTAGGAACATGGTGAAAATCGCGGAAGCCCTGGAGTGCGGTCGAGCCATTGAAAAAGAAAGCTTGAGTGGATGTGACATGGGTTTTCCGACACCTACAGAGATCGACGTCAGTCTCTTCCGCGAGCGAATACTGGATGTGGCGGAAGAGCACTTTCGCCGCATTGGACACCAAAAAACGTCGGTGGACGACATAGCAGTCCACCTCGGGGTGAGCCGCGCGAACATCTATCGCTTTTTTCCTTCGAGGGCGGCGATCAACAAGTCGGTCTGTGGCCGTTTCCTTAACCGAACAATCCTGTTTGGGGGATCGATCGCAGATGTGCCAGGGCCAGCCCGTACCAAGCTTGTAGCCCTCTTGCACGCCCTCCATCGCGAAAGAAGGCGCACTTTTATGCAACAGAAGCCGATCCACGATCTGATCACCGCCGCAACGAACGAGAACTGGGCTGTCAACCGAGCACACAACGAACAGCTAGTGGGACTGACCGAAACGATCGTGAGCGAGGGTATTGAAGCAGGCGAGTTTGGCGTCAAGGACTCCGCGCAGGCCGCGCGCGATGTCGTGAGATCCTTCATGCCATTCTACCATCCCGTTCTCATAGAGCAGGGTGCCCGAAGCGGTGAAGATACAGAGGCTGGCCTTTTAGCTCAGACCAACTTCATCGCCGCAGCGCTCAGCACATCAGCCTAGGATTCCCGCGGCGGCAGTTTCCAAATTCCAACAGACTCTGATCCCGCATTTTCAAATGAATTCATTCGTCTCGCGACCCAACCAGCTAACTCCAGGAGCATTTATGTCAAATCGAAAAGTTGTCGTGATTACGGGAGCATCATCGGGAATTGGTGAAGCGTCGGCCCGTCTTCTGTCGCAGAATGGATTCCAGGTCTTCGGGGGTGCTCGCGACCTCAGCCGCGCGCCTGCGATACCCGGTGTCCGCTTCGGAACTGTAGACGTCACCGATGAAACTTCAGTCTCCCAATTCATTGAATGGGTACTGTCCGAAGCCGGCAGGATAGATGTGCTCGTTAACAATGCGGGCGTATCGCTTGTAGGCCCCATCGAAAATACATCGACTCCTGAAGCTCAATCGGTGTTCGACACCAATCTTTTTGGGCCTTTGCGCATGATTCGCGCGGCACTGCCTTCGATGCGTGCCGCGCGAAGCGGGATCATCATCAACATGAGTTCCGTGCTCGGCTTTCTGCCCGCACCATTTATGGGCATCTACGCGAGCAGCAAGCACGCGCTTGAAGGCTTGTCGGAATCCCTGGATCATGAAATCCGAGAGTACAACGTGCGCGTCGTCCTCATCGAGCCAACGTTCACAAACACCAACCTTGACGTCAACGCAAAGCACACTAGTGCCCCCCTCGGAGTCTATGCGGCTCAGGCCATGGCAACCACCAAAACGATCGAGGCACAGATAAAGGCGGCACCGTCTCGTGAGATCGTTGCCAACCAGATCCTGGCAGCAATCAACGGCCCCTACCGTATGAGGCAACCGGCTGGCGGGCAGGCAAAATTGCTGAGCAGGCTGCGCAGGTTTATGCCGGCACTGGCGGTTGATAGCAGTCTACGGAAAACATTCGGCTTCAACAGGCGGCCTCAGTCCTAGATGTGGGCGAACTTCCCCACAAGTCGGTGCGTAGCCTGTGGCGATGGATCCGATCTCACCGAATTGCTGGTTATTCGTCAATAGGACCTGCTACCAAGACACGGGTGCCGGTCCATCAGTAACTAATCCGGTCTTATGTTTAGCTCTAAAAGAAAATGGCGCACCCGACAGGATTCGAACCTGTGACCTTTGGAATCGGAAAACAGGTCTAACCGATTTCCCGGTGCTTCCTCTTGTTAGATTGAATTGTATTTCGTAAGATAAATCAATAAGAAAGTGCTTACCGAGATTCCAACGGTTTGGACTAAATTTACCCGAATTTGCTTCCTGCTGCTTCCTATATGCTTCCTGTAAATGGTGAGGTGCCCCAGTGGTGAAGCTGACGAAGAGAATAATCGACGGCCTCCAGGCACGCGACAAAGACTACTTTGAATGGGATGATGAGCTGCCTGGTTTTGGCGTTCGCATCTGGCCAACCGGTAGGAAAACCTACCTAGCTCAGTACCGAGCCGGTAAGCAGACAAGGCGCTTCAAAATCGGCGTCCATGGCCCGCTGACCGTCGAGGAAGCCAGGAAGGAGGCCAAGGTCGTCTTGGGTGATGTCGCACGTGGCGACGATCCTCAATTGGATCGTGCCACTCGCCGCAAATCTCTAGCGGTCAAAGAGCTATGTGAAGCCTATCTCGACGCGGCGGACAAGGGGCTCGTTTTCGGCAAGCGCGGCAAGCCTAAAAAGGCATCCACCCTTTATGTCGACCGCGGCCGGATCAATCGGCATATCATCCCGTTGATCGGTACCAAGTTGGTAAGGGACCTGACTACCGCCGACGCGGTGAAGATGATGCGGGATATCACCACCGGCAAGACGGCGGTGGACGAGAAGACCGACAAGGTGAGGGGAAGGGCGATTGTGCTCGGCGGCCCTGGTACGGCTTCGCAGGCTGTGACACTCCTAAGCGCCGTGCTGACCTATGCCGTTTCAGAAGGCATTATCGAGCATAATCCAGCACGCGGCATCAAGAGGCCGGCAGTTGGAAAGAGAACGCGGCGCCTCGATGCAAAAGAGTACCGTGCCCTCGGAAAGGCGCTGGAAACTGCTGATGATGAGACTTGGCAAGGTGTCGTGGGGACAACGCTGTTTCTGCTGACAGGTTTCCGCCTGAGTGAAATTGCCGGCTTGAAATGGATTGAGGTCGATGAGACTGGGAGCTGTTTTCGTCTCGATGACTCGAAGGAAGACGCATCAATCCGGCCGGTGGGGAAGCCCGTTTTTGAGGTCCTGTCTAAGGTGAGCAAACAGGGGAAAAACCCGTACGTGCTTCCAGGCCCTAGGGATGCAGATGGACACTACACTTCACTGGATGCGGCCATCGGTCGCCTGACGAAGAAGGCACGTCTAAGCGGCGTCACGTCGCATACCCTTCGGCACTCTTATGCCAGCGTGGCTGGCGACCTGGGCTTTACGGAGATCACGATCTCCGCGCTGCTCGGGCATGCGGCCGGCAATGTGACGCAGCGATATGTTCATCATCTGGATAGTGTTCTTATTGCTGCCGCCGACAAGGTTTCTGGCGAGGTTTACCGAATGATGACGACGGACTTGGTCGAAGCGGAGAAACAGCCAAGGCGGGCTTAACCTGAGCGTCTTTCCGACGTTGAACGGACGGACTTGGAAAGCCGTTCGTTTGCCCAGCCGTCCAGATCCTGAACATGGTAAAGCGGGATGCGGCCGCTGTATTGCATCGGCGGGCCGCCGCCGACCGTTGCCATTTTGGCGAGCGTCGAGACTGCAATGTCGATGCCATGCTTCGCAGCAAGGTAGGCCGGCACATCTACCCGGCGAAGGCGAGGACGAGATGCGTCGCCGGTTGAGATCAACTTCATGGCCCCAGCTCTCCGCGTTTCCATAGGCAGAGCGGGCGGCCCTTTTCCGTTTCGCTGTCATGCAATCCTCGGTTTCGGGCGAACCGCCGCTCATCGGAAAACTGAGCCGAAAGGTCGCCGATGTGAATGCGAAATTGGGGGTAAGTGAGCGCTCTCCAGGGCCGCATGCCGTCTTTCGTCGCACGGCCTCGTAGTTGCCGCGGATCGTGCGATGAAAATAGAGAGCATTGGAGTACAAATACTTGAATTTCGCGGTGGCGGTCCGGTTGGGTCGCAGCATCATCAACTTGGCAAGGACGCTTTTAGTGCGTTGTGGCGAAAGCCGATTTCGTCAGTCGCTGAGTTTCCTAACTAGATTTCTATGGCGGCCTCTGTTTCTAACCGATTTTCGATGCAAAGCACATGGTTTCGATGAGGCTCATGACCATCGTTAATCGATTTTCGATATGATTGATCTCATATAAGCATTTTTCGATACAGGTAATTGATTTCCGATGTTCTCAGATGGCATATCGTTCCACCGCGGGTGTGAGTGGACGGAGCTTGCCCTTCAGGCAGGATTGACATTTTCCGCTTTCGACTTGCCCGTCTTGCGGTCCTGTCCCAACTCGTAGCTCACCTTCTGTCCATCTTGCAGCGAGCCGCCACTGACTGCGGAGATGTGCACGAACACATCCGCGCCGCCGTTATCTGGGGTGATGAAGCCGAAACCCTTATCCTGATTGAAAAACTTGACCGTACCTGTTGCCATTTAACTCTCGCTCCCTCGCGCCGTCGGAAGATGTTCACGCGGCCCTGCGAAGCAATGTGGAGCGGTGATGGATTAAGACCAGAGGCTCGCCGCACTACAGGTGCGCAACGGCGGCTTGAGTTGCTCGTGGGAGTTGCCAGTTTCGGCCGATGAGGAACTTTGCCGCTTCAGCAGAAGTTATTGTGGATCAGATAGAGGATTGACGATGGACAAAGAACAGGAACGGCGCGAGCGCGCCTACAGGATCTGGGAAGCCGAAGGTCGCCCCGAGGGTCTTGACCAGGATCATTGGCGGCGAGCTGAAGAAAAGCATGAGGCGACCGATCGGGAGGGCGCCGATGTCACCCATGCCAACCAGCAGGCTTCCGATACCTTCAACGACGCCAGAAACAGGCCTGGATCACCGACCGACGTTCGGCCGCCATCGACGGTGAGCCCGGATTGAGTTCCGAAGAGCCGCCGGATCGCTGAGCCACGGCGGTTTGCGAGATGAGGAAACCTTTCGCCAGAAGCGATTTGATGAAAGGAAAGAAGAAAAACATAACAGCCAGGATATCGAGCGATAGTCAGTCGTCTCCGATCAGCACCGGCCAGGACGTCCAGCAAGCGGCCGCAATCTGTTATCGCTGTAATGGCAACGGAAAGCTTCAGGTTCTTCTGGTCGTGAGCGGCCGGAACGGACGATGGGGAGTGCCAAAAGGCCATCTCGATCCCGGCGAGTCGAGCCATGCTGCCGCACAGCGGGAATCCTACGAGGAGGCAGGTGTGTTGGGCCCCGTCGAACCTGACATGTTCGGCACGTTCGCCTATGAAAAAGACAGCTCGCCCAACCGCTACCATGTGGTCGTACAACTTTTGGAAGAGTCAGAAATCGCTACCAGGTTTCCAGAGAAGGCCACCCGCAAGCAGAGATGGCATCCTCAAGAGGCAGCAATCCGGGCAGCGGCTCAGCCGGGGCTGCGGATGCTACTGTCGAAACTTCAGACGAGAGCCCTATGAGGTTCGGCTTCTCGCGACCGCTTTCCAGCGCTTTGAGGACCCAGAAGAAGATCTCCAAACTATTTGAATCGGTGATGCCAGCACCGCGACGCAAGCCTGTTCGACCTGCCAAACTCCTGCTTGAAACAACCGCAGCCTTTGGGAGCAACCCAGGAAGGCTAGTGATGAAGTCGTTCGCACCGACCAAGCTGCCGAAGGATCCGCCGCTCGTGGTCGTGCTTCATGGATGCGGCCAGACGCCAGAAAGTCTGGATGCCGCGAGCGGTTTTTCCCGCTTCGCGAAGGAGAAGGGCTTTGTTCTCCTTTATCCGCAGCAGGTGAGGAGCAATAACTCGCATAGATGCTTTAACTGGTTTCGTCCGAGCGCCGTTGCTCGCGATCGTGGCGAACTGTTCTCCATCAAGCAGATGATAGAGAAGATCTGCAAACGGTACCGGATCGACCGCGGACGGATCTACATCGTTGGGCTTTCGGCCGGCGGCGCGATGACGGCGGCGCTTGTCGCCAACTACCCCGCGATGTTTGCAGGGGCTGCGATCGTGGCCGGCATGCCGTTTGGATCCGCACGCGATGCGATGTCTGCTCTTCAGGCAATGAAATCAGGGGCCCACACGCCGCCGGCCGGATGGGGAAGCCTGGTGACCGCTGTATCATCGCAACGGGTGTCATGGCCTCCCATCAGCATATGGCAGGGAAAGGACGACAAGGTCGTCAATCCCCGGAACGCCGCGGCGAACGTTGCCCAGTGGTTGGAAGCCGGCAGCATCGACCGAAGCGCTGGGCGGATCGATAAAAAGCCCTGGGGCGAAATGCACAGCTGGAAAGGCGCCGGCCTTTCTCGTGTGACGCTCTATTCGATGAACGGCGTGGCGCATGGCCTTCCGGTTAAGCCGCGCAATGATAGCGCCGGAAGGAGTTCGGAGGATCCTTTCGTTCTTCCTGCTGCAATCTCGGCACCCCTCGAGCTCATGCGGTCCTGGGGCCTGCGACGACTTTGAAGAGAGACCTCGATCGGGCACTGGAAAAGGCCCATCGCGAGAGTAGGGGCGGGATGATAGTTCAACACAAAGTGTCAGATAGATTTGATCGGGAAACACGCCCTCCGCCACAACCACTCCGGCGATGGCTTGCTGCGTTCATCGATACTGCTCGAAAAAACCCGGCATAAAAGTCAACGGCGGCTAGCACTGCCCCAGGACTGGGGAGGGATCATTCGACCATGAACAAAAGCACGTGATTGGTGGGCGATCTAGATCATCAGATAGGATGCATTGAGACAGCCAGACAAAGCATTATCATTTCCTAATGTTCGACGCATGGGAGGTAATAATGAGCAGACTGAAGGACATTTACATATTAAAACCACAGCGCTGTTTTGTAACGCTTTCAGGTCAGGTTCTAAACCTTTACGTCACCGAAACGAGCAAGGTCGCCGTAGCAGACGAAGGCTACGGCCCCAAAAACACAATTCGGAAGAAACCAGAGCTCCGGCTCTTCCATCATACGGTGTAGGCAAGCCAGACCGTCTTTTGCAGCTCGGTTCAGCCTTGGCGCATCGACAAGGGCCGCGGAATCGGACGGCTAAGGAGCTTGGACGGAGCGAGTTGCCGCCCGGTTATCATGAAGGCTTTGAACGTACCGCTCAACGGATCGTTCATTTGCTGTACAGGTCTGTTGGCGACAATGGCATCCCTCAACCGCATAACCTCTCTGACGTTTGACTGGTGGGTGGAAAGTGCTGGATGTTCGTTGCAAAGAGGCTTTCATCGAATATATCTCAAGGGAATATGGTGGCTCCCCACTGGATCTTGAGGAGGCGCTGTTGCTGGCGTTCGCGCAAGGCACCGAAACCGCCAGGCACCGAGGAGATGCTACCTCCTGTCCCTACAGTGCAGTTTCTGACCCAGAGCGATTTCTAGCCTGGGTGGAAGGTTTCGAGTGCTGCTCTGTTATCCCTTTGGTAAACAGGACACCGGCCCAATAGACGGGGCAGGGTGGGGGGAAACGTCAGTGCTGCGTTTCGTCTCAGCCTTGCATTCGGCGCGGAGGTCGTGTCCGGGCGTGCTCAACCCACGGCCTCATCCCTAATAACCTCACCGCGCTCCGCGGCGAAGATGCGTACTTCTGGCCGCTTCAGCTGTTCCATCACCCGATGAAGTACCTGCAACTTCGCGTTTTCACATTAGCTTTTTGAGTTCTTAACGGAGAGGCCCGTGATGGCAGGTCATGTTTGGGACGAGCCGGCGGTTGTCGGCGATCATCTAATTTTTACACCGCATCAGGCACAATCGCACCAAAGATCAACGTTCTGCGGCTGAAAGCGCCCTTACGGCCGCCATGGATGGACGAGTTTCCCCCGACGTTGCCCGCGAAACATTCCTGGCAGCGGTGCGTCTCGCCCAGAATTAATTTCCTATGCTACTTCTCGAAAAGCGTAGGTCGCGGAATGTGTCGCTGCGAGTGCCGAGTCACGGCATTCCTACCTCGAAAGACGTAACAGGGAGCGGATTCCCGAATCGCTCGTTCCACGCCATCCTGGGCCGATGAGCACCATTTCTCGACCCCTTGTCTCCGCTGATCATCCCGACCGTTACGCCCACTGTCAGGAAAGCCTTAGAGACGAGTTTCAAAGTGTTCTCGATCGCGCAGTGGCAGCAGACTGGAGTGAACAAGAGGTGGCGTCCGCGATCGTTGAGTTGGCGGAAAACCACCTGCTCGCGACAGCCTCCAGAACGGAAACTAGGATAGTCATCGACATCATCCGCCGTATCACATAAGGCACCGTCCCGTTAGACTACGCCCATGCTCCCCTTAGGGCAGGCCGCCCCACGTCGTCAGCCGGCCGCAATGACGAATCTGCGTCCAAATTGGCACGCAGGAATACACAAAACTCCAGCACGTGGCTCTCACGGCAAGAGCTTGTCCTAGGCAGAACCGGAAGCAAACGGATCTACTACCAGCAACAGCTGAGTGTAGCAGGAGCACGGTTCAAGCGTTCGAAGATTGCTTTGCCGGGTCTGTGACTTCCTTGCTGCCGTGCGGTCAGTTCCACGGGCTGCGCGGGAGCCCTTTATCTCACTTGTTGAGCGCATCCTTTAGCGCCTTAGCTGGGACGAAGGCCAATTTCTTCGCGGCGGGAACCTTGATCGTCGCGCCAGTCGCCGGATTGCGGGCTTCGCGCTCTGCCGTGTCTTTGACCTTAAATTTTCCGAAGCCGGGCAGGGACGTTTCATTGCCGGCAATAGCAGCCTCAATGATCGAGGCAATGACAGCCTCAACAATCGTCTTGCCTTGGGCCTTAGTCAGACCATGGTCAGTGGCGATCTTATCAGCAATTTCATTTGGTAGTGGTCATTGTTGTACTCCGCATCATTATCGATGCGAATCTGACAGCTGATCCAGGCGCTGTCATTGGCGCACTGCAGAAAGCGTGGTCCAGTTGGGGGGATTTCCACAGCTTCCGTGCGCTTTTAACGTTTCAACGCTCTATCTGGGCTCACTCTTTTCTTGCCCAAGGAGCCGCCCCACTCAGGGAGACCTTTAGAGGAGGGCCAACGCGGGGGTTGGGCAGGTTTTTCGTACGGCTACCCTGCTCCGCCAATGGTCGGTGGCCGCCTCCTTCAACTTGCTGCAAATTCCGAATTGGCGTGAGGTGAGTTCAGGCACGCGTGGCTAAGCTTCGCTGGACGTGATAGCCCGCCGGCATGGCTTACAAATCCGGCGGCAAAGCTTACATACCCTTGAGTTCTCACTTATCGATCCGGGTCCAATGTTGCTCTCCCTACGCAATGTCAGCAAATCCTATACTACCGCTGAGGGTCGCCTCGAAATCTTGAAGAGCATCGATTTCGATCTCGATGCCGGAGAGAGCGTGGCGCTGACCGGTGAGTCCGGCAGTGGCAAGAGCACCTTGCTACACCTCGCGGGCGGGCTCGATCACCCCGACACCGGGCAGATCCTGTCCGTCGGCCGGGACATTGCCGCACTCGAGGATCAGGGGAGGGCAGAATACCGCCGGACGGCGGTCGGGCTGGTCTTCCAGCAGTTCAACCTCATTCCGTCGCTCGACATCGGCGCCAACATATCCTTTCACGCAAGACTTGCCGGCCGACATGATCCCGGATGGGAGCGAGAACTCGTGCAGCGGCTGGGGATCGAGCCGCTTCTCGCCCGATATCCCGACCAGCTTTCCGGCGGTCAGCAGCAGAGAGTGGCTATCGGCAGGACGCTTGCGGCGCGGCCGCCGCTGGTTCTGGCCGACGAGCCGACAGGCAATCTCGATGAAGTGACCGGGGACGCCGTCCTCGACATCATGCTGTCTTTGACCAGGAGCGCCGGTGCCGCTCTGCTGATGGTGACGCATTCTTCCCGGCTGGCGCAGAGGCTCGATCGACGGGTTCACCTGCATGGCGGAAAGATCGCCTGATGTTCTGGACCGCCGCGACGGCTCTTCTTTCCCATTGGCGCTGCCGGCCCATCCAGTTTGCGACCCTCGTGTTTGGGCTTTCGCTGGCGACGGCACTGTGGTCCGGCGTCCAGGCGATCAATGCCGAGGCGCGGGCGAGCTATGCGCGGGCCGCTTCTGTGCTCGATCAAAACGCGTTGACGCAACTCGTGCCGCGCGACGGCAATTCCATCCCGCAAGCCACGTTCGCTAATTTGCGGAGAGCGGGCTGGAATATTTCGCCCGTCATCGAGGGCGATCATCGTTTCGGAAACGTTCGCGTGCGGCTGATCGGTATCGACCCTCTGACGACGCCGGGGAAGGTGGGGGGCTTTGAGCCCGACGGATCGAACGATCTTGCCGCTTTCGTGTCGCAGCCGGGCGTCTTGATCGTCTCGCAAGCCACAGCCCTGAAACTCAGTAGCCACACGGATATGCAGATCAAGATCGCGCCGGACATTCCGGACGGCGCCGCCTTCACCGATATCGGCATGGCTGAGCGCATCCTCGAAAGGCGCGGTGAACTGAGCCGGCTCGTTGTTGCGCCGGATCAGCGGCCGGATCTGCCCGCGCTCGACAGGCTCGCCCCCGAGATCGCTATCAAACCGCCGGGCGACCGGCCCGATGTCGCACAACTCACCGACAGCTTTCACCTCAACCTGACGGCATTCGGTTTCCTTGCCTTCGCCGTCGGCCTGTTCATCGTCTACGCGACGATCGGCCTTGCTTTCGAGCAGCGGCGGGCGACGTTCCGGACTTTGCGTTCGCTCGGCGTTTCCCTTTCCTCGCTGACCCTCCTGCTGATGACGGAGCTACTGGTGCTCGCCTTCCTTGCTGGACTCGTCGGCGTCATGATTGGTTATTTCGTCGCCTCGCTGTTATTGCCGGGTGTCGCCGCCACCCTACAGGGTCTTTATGGCGCAAGCGTTCCGGGCACGCTCACTATCCGGCCTGAATGGTGGGCAACGGGGCTTGTGGTTGCAATTGCCGGAACCATAGGTTCGTCGGCTCAAAGCCTTTGGCAGGTCCGTCGCATGCCGCTCTTGACCGCTGCGCAACCGCGCGCCTGGGCACGGGCGAGGGCGGTCGGCATCCGCCTGCAGTTATTGGGTGGACTGGTTCTCTTGATCACGTCGGCCATTTTGGCGGTGTTCGGACATGGGCTGTCGACGGGCTTCGCGGTGCTCGGCTGCCTGCTGCTTGGCGCGGCGCTGATGTTGCCAGGGGTGTTGTCCGCTTTCCTGGCGCTGCTGCAGAGGCAGTCGTCGCATGCGCTGGTAACCTGGTTTTGGGCCGATACGCGGCAGCAACTGCCGGGGCTTAGCCTTGCCCTCATGGCCTTGCTGCTGGCGCTTGCGGCCAATATCGGGGTCGGCACGATGGTCTCCAGCTTCCGCTTGACATTCATCGGCTGGCTCGACCAGCGGCTGGCTGCCGAGCTTTACCTGACAGCGCGGGACGAAAACGAAGCGTCACGGCTGCGGGCATGGCTACCAGCGCATTCGACGTCGGTACTTCCGATCTGGAGCGTTGAAGGCGACGTGCTCGGCGACCGGCTGCAGATTTTTGGCGCGGCGGCAAATGACTCGACCTATCGGGAAAACTGGCCGCTTCTGTTGGGCACCGCCGATGTCTGGGACCGCGTCGCCGCAGGACAGGGTGCGCTCGTCAACGAACAGCTCTGGCGAGGAAAGAAGCTGTCAATCGGCAACGAGCTAGCCTTGCCGGGCGGATGGAGCGTTCCGGTCGTCGGGATCTATTCCGACTATGGTAATCCGAGGGGACAGGTGATCGTCGGCATCGACGCGTTGGCGGCGCATTATCCGAACGTTCCGAAACTCAGATATGGCGTGCGTATTGCGCCGGCGGACGCCCCGGCACTGAAGGAGCGGATGACATCCGAATTCGGACTTCCGGCCGAAAACGTCATCGACCAGGCCTCGCTGAAGCGGCAATCCCGTGCCGTATTCGATCAGACCTTTGCCGTGACCGGCGCCCTCAACGTTTTTACGCTCGGCGTTGCAGGTTTTGCGATGTTCTCCAGCTTGCTGACCCTGTCAGGCGTCCGACTCCCACAGCTAGCGCCCGTCTGGGCGATGGGGATCACGCGACGCGATCTCGCTCTGCTTGAAATGCTGCGTACTTTGGCGCTGTGGCTCGCAACCTTCGTTGTCGCGGTTCCTGTGGGCCTGGGGCTTGCCTGGGTGCTGCTGTCGATTGTCAATGTCGAGGCATTCGGCTGGCGCCTGCCGATGCGGATCTTTCCGACGGATTGGCTCGTGCTCGGATTGGTGGCGCTTGCCGCGGCGATTGTGTCCGTCGTCATCCCACTCAGGCGCCTGGCGACGATTGGGCCATCGGATCTACTGAGGGTGTTCGCCAATGAACGGTAGACGAACTCTGGCTGTTCTTATATCGGCAGCGTTGGCCATGGCGTTGCCGGCAGTCGCCATCCCGCAGGGGTTTGCCGGTTTGGGAAGCACGGCCGACGGTTTCGCGGTTCCTCATCCCGGGGTGCCGCTGCTGTTTCCCGCCGATCATGGTGCCCATCCCGATTTCCGGATCGAATGGTGGTACGTCACGGCAAACCTTCAAGGCGAAGACGGCGCGCAATATGGCGTGCAATGGACGCTGTTCCGTTCGGCACTTGCCCCAGGAAACCAGAGCGGCTGGTCCAACCCGCAAATCTGGATGGGCCATGCAGCTGTCACCACAAAAGGCCGGCACTTCGTTGCCGAGAAGCTCGCCCGCGGCGGTGTCGGCCAGTCCGGGGTAGAGGCCCAGCCGTTTTCCGCCTGGATCGACGACTGGGAAATGAAGGGTCTGCCGAACCCGGGCGCCGACCCATTGGACAGCGTCAGCCTGCACGCAACCGGAAAGGATTTCGGCTATGCGCTCGACCTTTCGGCAAAAGGGCCTCTCGTGCTGCAGGGCGATCAGGGTTATTCGGTGAAGTCGGCCGAAGGGCAGGCGAGCTACTATTATTCGCAGCCATTTTACGACGTCTCAGGCTCTCTCGACATTGCCGGAAAGACGGTTCGCGTGACGGGCAAGGCATGGCTAGATCGGGAATGGTCCTCGCAGCCTCTGGCCAAGGACCAGACTGGATGGGAGTGGTTTTCTCTGCATCTGGATACCGGCGAAAAGGTCATGGCGTTTCGGCTTCGCGACAGCCGCGGTGGCTATACGTCCGCGAACTGGATCTCGGCCGATGGCAAACCGATGCCCCTGCCGCCGGGATCGTTGGAAGTTACGCCCGTTCGCTCGGCGCGGATCGGGGACAGGGATGTTCCTGTGGCATGGCGGGTGCGCATCCCCCTGCGGGGA
This sequence comes from Neorhizobium alkalisoli, assembly GCF_002968635.1. Taxonomy (GTDB): domain Bacteria; phylum Pseudomonadota; class Alphaproteobacteria; order Rhizobiales; family Rhizobiaceae; genus Neorhizobium; species Neorhizobium alkalisoli. Next base: position 353,346 of record NZ_PVBN01000004.1, read on the forward strand.
TTGGACGTGACGACCGATCCGCTGAATGACCACGCATGGATGGCGACCACCACGCCCTATTGGGAAGGGCCTGTGACTTTCACGGGAAGCAGTGCAGGGCGAGGTTACCTCGAAATGACGGGGTATTGACGGTCGACCTTCAAATGCAATCGGGTGCCATTTCGAAGTCCTCACATCGCTGCTTTGCAATACGCGGCAACGGAGTGGTTGACCACCTGTGTTCGCACCGGTTCGTATCCCCTCGAGGCGTGGCCTCCAAATACGCCGCACGTTACGCTGCAATATCCGCGACGTTGCTCCCGTTCGTCCTCAGCATCGCGTCTCGGATTTGCTGCCGCAACCATGCACAGCCAAGATCGCTGTCCATCGGAAGCGGCCAGACCATTGCCACGGGTGGAAAAGAAAGCGCCAGCGGCACCGGGCTGACCTCGAGCCCCAACAGCGGCCCATAACGGGCCGCGATGCGCGATGATACGGTGGCAATCACCGCAGACGAACGAGCCGTCGCCAATATCGACATGAAATCGGGTGCTGCCGCCACCACTTCCAGTTCTGCACCCGCATGCTCCAGAGCATCCTTGACGCAGCCATGCAGGCTGTCGGTCTGGGAGATCACAGCGTGTTGTGCGGCCATATAGGCATCAAGGCCTACCGGATTGGAGAGCGTCAGCAATTGCGGATTGAAACAGCACAATACGCTGGACTGATACAGCGGTTCGCAGTGGTGCCGTGAGTCGGGCAGATAACTGCACCCCACAGACAGATCGATGACGCCCGCATCGAGCATCGCGTCGACCTCCTGCGCATCACCACCGCGAGCCAGAATACGGATGCCCGGCGCGATATCCCGCAGACGCGCCGTCAGATCGGGAAGCAGTAGTAGTTCCACTTCGCTGGAAAGTCCCAGCCGGAACGTGCGTTGCTCGGTGGCCGGATCGAATGCGTCCGCCGTCAACACGGCCGCCTGCGCCTGCCGCAAGGCCTGCCGCACGGGACCAGACAAGTTGAGGGCACGTGCCGTGGGCTTCATCACCTGTCCTACACGGATGAAAAGCTCATCCTGAAACAGCGTGCGCAGGGTGGATATATTGTGGCTCATGGCGGGTTGCTGGATTTTCAACCGCTGCGCCGCACGGGTCACGCTCATCTCTTCCATCATTGCGTCGAAGGCAACGAGAAGATTGAGGTCGAACGAACGGAGATTGAAGTGATCGATGACTTGCATGAATGATATCGATTTGATTGCTGACCGGGACATCCTTAGCTGATGGGCTGGAACTTGCAAGCCGTTCCAAACCATTACCGAAGGAGTAAACCCATGCCATCCCGTCGTTCCATTCTCAAAACTGCTTTGAGCGGCCTGATCGCTGCACCCTTCGTCGCACCGTCGATCGCCTTCGCCAAGGCACCCTATGCCGTTGTTCAGGCGCCGGCTTTCTACCGGCTGAAAATCGGCTCCATAGAGGTCACGGCCCTGTCGGACGGCACTGTAGCTCTGCCGCTGGCCAAGCTTTACACCAACACCAGCGAACAACATGCGCAGAGCGGGTTGAACGATGCCTTTTTGCCGGAAATGGTACCAACGTCCGTCAACGCCTTCCTCGTCAACACCGGGGAAAGACTGGTACTGATCGACGCAGGCACCGGTGCCTATCTAGGACCATCGCTCGGCAAACTCGTGTCCAACATTGAGGCGTCCGGCTACAATACGGATGACATCGATGATGTCGTCCTCACCCATATCCACACCGATCATTCCGGCGGGTTGATGAGCAATAGCAAGCGCACCTTCCCGAACGCCACGTTGAGGGTCAATGAGCGGGAGGCCAAATTCTGGCTGAGTGCGGCAAACGCCAAGGCGGCGACCGGCCTCGTCAAGCAGCATTTTGGCGAGGCGGATCAGTGCGTGACGCCATACGTTGAAGCCGGAAAATTCGGAACCTTCGCGGATAACGCGGCGCCCGTTCCAGGTCTTGGCTCCATTCTTTACGCGGGACATACGCCGGGTCACAGCGCCATCACGCTGGAAAGCGAAGGCCAGAAGATCGTATTCTGGGGCGACATCACCCATGGTGATATTCTGCAATTCGATGAGCCCGGCGTCGCAATCGAATTCGATATCGACCAGAAGGCGGCCGTGGCTGCACGCGACATTGCGTTCAAGCGGGCGGCGGAAGACAAATATCTGGTGGCAGGCGCGCATATCGCCTTTCCGGGCATCGGCCATGTGCGTAAAGACAGCACGAACTACGACTGGCTGCCGGTCAACTACGCTTAAGGCCGGGCGACCGGCGATCGTCCAGTGAACGGGCGGATCAGGCAACCGGCCGAAGAAGCTTCACAATAGCCTCTTCTTCTGCAGTGACGAATGTCGTTCCGCCACGGTTCCTGCCGATCTCACCTTTCAGACGAGCGTGCCCATCCTCACCAATAGGCGCCACCCGCACCTGGTCCGGGTCCACCGGACCAGGGAAGGGCCGGGCGTTGGCGTCCAATCCGACGTACAAAACCCAGCGAACTCCAGCCACTGACGGCTATAGCTGGTTCAGTCTGAGAGATGGACGGCAGCGATACAGCGATGATGCACCAGTCCCGAGGATGGCGGGGCGTTCCGTGGACCTCGAAGTATCCCGGCGTAACGACCACTACTTGTCTCTCTTCTTTGGTCAGGGCACCGCGACCATATCCTGCTCGATCACCTCACCCAGCCGACCCCCGCATCGAAGCCGGGGGCGACGATGTCGAATATGTCGTCGGTCACCGTGGCGTCGATCGTGATGCCGGGATGGGCTGGGCGAAGGAGGCGATCAGCGGGCGGGAATGTGCCCGTTTGAGCGGCTCCTGGCAGTTAATTTGAGACCGGCCGCCCACGTTCCGCACTGACTAATCCCGACGTTGTCCTATTCGCGTGAGGGGGCGGCTTTGTCGGCCGAGCGCCGAGGCTCGAAATAGCCGGTCGTGGTTCGAGTCCGTTCAAAAGCCGTATGACCGCCTCAGATAGTTAACCGCCAACGGTGTTGAAACCACCGCTGGCCGCCCATTAGGAAGCACTGAAACGGCGCGAATTTAGCTGAACAAGGGGCGGCCGGAAGCTCTTTCCAAGATTGAACTCGCTGGATGGGTTTATCTGAGGGTTTGGCCGTCAAATGGACGAAGGCTGATCTTAACTTGATTTGGCTTGATATGTCTTGGCGCGACCAATCCGATGCTCTAGTGGCTGGCCGCCGGACAGCGCCGCCGGATACGACCCGTCATCGCTACCTGCCGGCGTTTTTGAGCAGATCGATCTCCTTGGCGATCGGTCCGAGCAACTTCCGCAGGCGATTTTCTTCCCTTTTATCGAGGCGAAATCGCTGCGCAAACTCACTAACATACCAGACCTTGTCTTTTCCGGGTCGGCCTATCTGGTGCGAAGGGATCGGATACTGCATGCCGGGATCCTTTTATATAAGAGGCATTCACTTGAAGTGTCCGAGATCCAGGATGATTGTGCTGTTGCGAGCTGCAGAGTAAGCCGTCATCGCGACTTTTTGAATTCGAGGCCGCAGCGCATCGAAGGAAGCAAGATAATCACCGGCGCTCGCAGTTCGTTGGGACAATTCACCGGCCAGCACGTCGGCGGATACGAAAAAACGGACCTCGAACATGCCGTCATGCCCGAGAAAACGAACGCGTCGATGTACTTCGTCATAACTGCGCGCGAGATTGGGGAAGGAAAGGGCCATTATCGGCCCCCTTCATCCTGCCATCGATCTAACGCTTTGCCTTTTGGCAATCTGCCAATTCGAAGATCGTTTTTGAGCTCTTCGCGCTGGCCCTCCAGGGCGTGCAATAACGCCTCCTTCGTCCTGTTTCCGTTTCGGAACTCCGAATTTAGGAAGAGTGAGGCCATGTGTTTCGCGTCGGAACCGGCTTCGGCTTCGACACCTCTGAAACCTGCAGTTCTCAGGACATCCCTGATCATCGCAACATCAACGGGATCGATGTATTCAAATGATGGATTGGAAGACATATCGTCCTCCTTTGTTGGGGCAAGGGTCACGCCCTCAAAGGCAGCGCCCGTGAAAAGAGCTGCTATCGATGATATATATCGTATACAGGGCCTTCAATTACAAGTCGAGTTGGAGGAATTACAGGACCTTTGGCACCCTGCGCGAGAAAAAGTACACGTTCCGGCGCGGAATTATCCGAGGTTGTCCAGAGGCATCCAGAATGGCCGGTCATGTCCCCGAAAAATCCCGCATTCAAAAAAGGTGGTCGAGCGGTGAGCCCATCTTGCCGGACTTTCCTGACGCTGAATGTAGATTCCGATTAATAATCGGCAGTTTAGCGGTTAGTTCAATTACTATAACTTGCAAATTTTCAAAACAGGCACATATTCTTAGGTGAATGGTGAACTAAATTCGCGTGAAAGTGCGGTTTCTCTGATTGTATCGTTATAATTATTGAGAAATTCCTGCTGAATCCACCAAATTCAACCGCGGAAAGCTTTCTATTTACTTAGACCTTAAGGCGGTGACGCCTCGAAGGAATGCTACTCCGATCTCAGGTCACTCCGATCTTAGCGGTAAGATCCAGGAGGCCTCCATGACATTCGAGCACGCAAACGTGCGGACATCCTCCAAACCGTGGGGCAGCCACGATCTAGGACCCTGGAACCGCAGCGGCAACCGCGAAGCCGCAATCGGTGAACTCAAGTTTGATCGTGCCGAGACACAGGCGCCTGATCCGACCTTGCTTCTCAAACTGCTCTTCACGAAGCAGAAACTGTCGATCCAGGTTCATCCTGATGATGCCTTCGCGCAAACGATGGGGATGGCCAACGGCAAAACCGAGGCATGGTATGTGCTGTCTGCAGAAGACGGCGCCCAGGTCGCCATCGGATTGAAGCAGACGCTGACCCTGTCGGAGTTGCGAAGCGCGATCGCTGACGGATCGATCGCCGATCTTGTCAAATGGCAGGCCGCGGAAGTTGGCGATGTGTTTTTCATTCCAGCGGGAACCATCCACGCCATCGGCGCCGGTCTCGTGATTGCCGAAATCCAGCAGAGAAGCGACACGACATTCCGCCTCTTCGACCACGGGCGATCGCGCGAACTCCATATAGACCAGGCGGTGGCCGTGGCCGATCTGGAGCCGGCGAAAACGGATAGGATGCCCATGCATCTGACCGTCGAGCGAATGAAACTTGTATCCTGCGCTTTTTTCGTCCTGGAGCGGATTGATCTTCCGCCGGACGCAAACTGGGAATTGCAGGCGCAGCACGAAACCTGGGGCTTGGTCACCGCCGGGAGCGCAACCATAGGTTCGATGAACGCCGGTGTCGGAGATGCATTCTTTGCCGAAGCGGACCGAGCCGTCATCAATGTCGGGCGCCATGGACTGACGGTCCTGCTGGCCTATGCCGACAGCGCACCTCAGCCCGGACTGTTGCGCGATCTCGACGATCGTAAATCCGACCTTGCGATCCACAATTTAACGCAGGCGGGTCTTTATGACGAAAACCCGTCCAGCTTACCGTTCCGCTCGATGGAGGGGCGCCCATGACCGATCTCAAGAATATTGCGTTCATTGGCAACTCGCTCCCTCGTCGTTGTGGTATTGCGACCTTCACGACCGACCTGCAGCAGGCCGTTTCTAAATCACCTGCCGGTGTGGAGACCGCGATCGTCGCGATGACGGATCACGGTCATGCCTACGATTACCCAGCCAGCGTCTGGCTTCAGATCCCCGACGAAAGTCCGCAGGATTATATCCGTGCTGCGGAAGCTCTGAATGCCGGCGGGTTCGATGTCGTCTGCCTTCAGCATGAGTTCGGCATTTTCGGCGGCGAGGCCGGCAGCCATATTCTCGCGCTGCTTTCGCGGCTGGAGATGCCGATCGTGACCACGCTGCACACCGTGCTCGCACTGCCCAGTCCGGCTCAACGTCGCGTCCTCACGCAGATCATCGACACATCTGCGAAAGTCGTGGTGATGGCGGAAAAGGGCCGGGCACTGTTGCGCGAGGTCTATGGCGTTCCAGTCGAGAAAATCGAGGTGATCCCCCATGGAGTTCCGGACATCGCCTTCTGTGAACCCGACCTGGCAAAGACGAAGCTCGGGTTCGAGGATCGGTCCGTCATCCTGACGTTCGGGCTGCTGTCGCCCAACAAGGGAATCGAGATCATGATCGACGCGATGCCGCTGATCTTGAAGAGCCAGCCCGACGCCGTCTATGTGGTGCTGGGCGCGACCCATCCCAATCTCGTCCGCAACGAGGGGGAAGCATATCGTGAAAGCCTGGTTGCCCGCGCGCTGGATCTCAGGATTGAGAACCACGTGGTCTTCCTCGATCAGTTCGTCGACCAGGCGACGCTCCTGGACTTCATTTCCATGTGCGACGTCTATGCAACCCCCTATTTGAACGAGGCGCAGATGACGTCGGGCACGCTGGCCTATAGTTTTGGCCTGGGGAAGGCGGTCGTCTCTACGCCCTATTGGCACGCGCGCGAACTTCTGGCGGATGGACGCGGGATCCTCGTTCCTTTCAGCGATGCGGAGACGATCGGCAGGGAGATCGCGACTTTGCTTACCGACGATGTCCGGCGCAATGCCATGCGCTTGTGGGCCTATGCGAGCAGCCGGCCTATGACATGGCAGAGAACAGCCGAGCGCTATCTCTCGCTGTTCGGGGAGGCGACCCTGCGCAGACCTCGCCCCAATGTACTCGTACCGGCTAGTAACACCGTGGTGCGTAGGCTGCCTGCCTCTCCCGAACCGCAGCTCGCCTATCTTCTGTCGATGTGTGACGACACCGGGCTGTTTCAGCATGCCGTCCACTCGGTGCCCGACCGCTCGCATGGTTATTGTGTCGACGACAACGCGCGAGCGCTACTTCTGGCGGTCGCGCTCAACACACCGGGCGAGAAGCTCCTGCCGGAACCGTTGACGGCGCGCTTCGCGTCCTTCGTGCAGCACGCCTGGAATCCCGACGAAAAGCATTTCCGCAATTTCATGGGGTTCGATCGTCGCTGGCTTGAAGACAGAGGCTCCGAAGACAGCCATGGCCGAACGCTATGGGCCTTGGGAGAATGTGCCCGTAGTGATGTCAATCCCTCCCGGAGACGATGGGCGACCGGCTTGTTTGCCGAAGCCCTGCCGACGGCCGAAGGGTTTCTCTCGCCGCGCGCCTGGGCCTTTACGCTTCTCGGGCTGGATGGCTATTGCGCGATACGCGGGGACGACATCTTCGCCAAACACCTGCGGCTGCTGTTCGCGGACCGTCTGATGGATCTGCTCACCCGCGTGGAGACGGAGGACTGGACCTGGTTTGAGGAAGGTCTCTCCTATGACAATGCGCGCCTGCCCCAGGCACTGATCTTGACCGGGCTTGCCAGTGAAAGGCCTGCATATGTCGCCGCCGGGTTGAAAACCCTACGTTGGCTCATGATCTTGCAGACGGCCCCCCTCGGCCATTTCAGGCCGATTGGAACGGACGGTTTCCTCGACAGGCGGATGCCGCCGAAAGGATTTGACCAGCAGCCCGTCGAAGCCGCAGCCACCATCTCGGCCTGCCTTGCCGCGTGGCGGGCCGACCACGGCAGCGAATGGAAAGACGACGCAGCCCGCGCATTTGCCTGGTTCCTAGGCAGCAACGATCTGTCGCTGCCGCTCGTCGATCTCGACACGGGCAGCTGCAGAGACGGGCTGCACCGCACGCGGGTTAACGAGAACAGAGGCGGTGAATCCGTCGTCTCCTATCTGCTGGGGCTGGTGGAGGTTCGCAAGCTCGCGCGCATAAGCGGCCATCCCGCAACATTCGTTCCGCTTCACGCCCTGAGTGCGTGAAGTTCAATCCAGATAAAATCGAGATTACTTTGTCACAAGCCACTTTTCTGAACCGCCAGGCCCTTTTCCTACGTCCCGATCCCACACGCGTCGTCGTGCGCCCGTTCAAGCCCGCGACTGAGCCGCGGGACCTCAATCCGACGGACAAGACGCGAGCGAACCACATCGTCGATCGGGTTTTGACGCTCGACCACCAAACGGCGGAAAGCCTGCTCGCCGATGTCCTGGAAAATTTCGAAGGCCGCCACCGGAACCTGCTTGCGACGTTTGAAAATCGGGCGAGCGACATGGAGGAGGCATTCTCACCTCACGTCGAGTTCACCAAGGTGCAACGTCAGCTCGTCGGCGCCTATTTTCTGCATGAATATTCCTTCGAGGCATCGGCGTTGTTCAACCCAAGCATCGTCGTCCATCCAGATCAGTCCGGAGTCCTCCAGGGCAGCCGGCGGTTCATCCTCAGCCTGCGCGCCGTGGGCGAAGGGCATGTGTCCTCGCTGACATTTCGAACCGGATTGATCGCGGAGGATGGAAGCGTGGAAATAGAGCCGACCGCGCGGCTTGCCTCCACTCCGACAGTGCTCACGCGGATATCGGACCCGCTCGGCGAGCCCGTCGAGCTGAGCTTCAGCGCCCGGCAGCATATCAGCGAGCGGGTGATCTTTCCGATCACGCCGGCGCAGTCGAACGGCATCGAAGATGCGCGTTTCGTGGCATTCGAGGAAGGTGGGCAGAGGACGTTCTACGCGACCTATACGGCCTATAGCGGCAAGGGCATCCGCTCCGAGTTGCTGGAGACCAGCGACTTCATATCCTTCCGGATGACCCCGCTTGGTGGGTCGGCGGCAAGAAACAAGGGTATGGCACTGTTTCCCCGCAAAATTGATGGCCGCTATGCGATGATCGGACGACAGGACAACGAGAACCTTTATCTCATCTATTCCGACGACCTTTATTCTTGGGATGGAGGGGAACTGATCCTGCAGCCCAAATTTCCGTGGGAATTCGTTCAGATGGGAAACTGCGGCTCACCGATCGAGCTCGACGAAGGATGGCTGTTGCTGACCCATGGCGTCGGCGCAGTCCGCAAATATGCGATTGGCGCAGCGCTGCTCGATAAAAAGGACCCGTCCAAGGTCCTCGCCCGCTCGAGCGAACCACTGGTGCGGCCGGAGCCCTCGGAGCGGGAAGGGTATGTGCCGAACGTCGTCTACACCTGCGGCGCCATGCGCCACAACGACCAGATCGTGCTGCCATACGCGGTATGCGACACCTTCTCGAATTTTTCGACGATCAAGATTGCAGATCTTCTGCGAACGCTCGACGGCTGAGCTATTTCGCTTCTGCCGCTGCGGTGAACAATACCCGCTCGCAGCTTTTTGCTTTTCGAAGATCCCGGACCCTGCGTGATGCCGCCCCCGGGATCGCCTGTGCGTGGATAACGCCTGCCATCTATCAACATCCGAGACAGATGCAGGATGATCTCAGATAAGGCGGTCGTCTTTCTTCGCTGACAGCGCGTGGCGACGCGTGCGGTCTGCTGTCGATTTCTTATGTCCTTCTGCCGCGGCCTCGCGGATTTGATCGAAGCGGTTGTTCTCGGCCTCCTTCGGCGCGGGTTCAGATGCTGCCTGCTTTTCGAAACGGATCACGCGTCATTCTCCTGCTGTGACAGATAAGGGAGCGCCCCGATGGGGCGCCGGAGCGAGCGTTGAAGAGCACGGCTTCAGGCGGAGAGCGCGGTGCTGCAGCCTTCGGCGATGTTGCTGTCGATAGACGTTTGTCCTGGCATGGTTGCCCAGCCACCGGCTTCGATGAACTGGCGCTTCTTGTAGGTGTCCGTGAGAGCCTTGAATTCCGTCAGCTTTGCGGCGGCATCCGGCGCAGTCCTGAACCGGTCAACGCATATAGCTGACGCAAGTTGTCTGCTTGCCGTCTCGCCCGCAGTCGTCGCCGCCTTGAGGGAGGTGCCGCCCGTTACCCAGCCGCCCCAGTTGAATCCGACCACGATCGTGGCGACTGCCGTCACGACGCAGGCCCAGACGAAGACGGTCTTGGATGGCTGATAGCTGTCGAAACGCTGGAATATCGATGTCTTGCTGCTGCTCTGCATGGCCATGGGAATATCCTTTTATGGATGTTGAGGATCCGCTCCCGGTCGCGCCGGCCGAGCGGTTCAGGCACTGCTCTGCTCTCAGTATCCCATCCCGGCCACGCCGCCGTTGCCGGCTGCAGGTTCCTTCACGGGCACGTCGGCAATCATTGCCTCAGCGGTGATCAGAAGTGCTGCGATCGAACCGGCATCCTGCAAGGCGGTCCGAACCACCTTGGCGGGATCAACGATGCCGGCCTCGATCATATCGACATAGGTTTCCGTCTGCGCGTCAAAACCCTGATTGGGGTTCGTGCTGTCAGCCAGTTTTCCAATGACGATCGAGCCTTCGGCGCCGGCATTGTCGGCGATCTGCCGGATCGGGGCTTCGAGAGCCCTGAGCACGATCGAAATCCCCGCCGTCACGTCGGCATTCTCCCTCGTCAGGCCCGTCAGAGCCGATTTTGCGCGCAGCAAGGCGACGCCACCGCCTGGAACGATCCCTTCTTCGACCGCCGCGCGGGTGGCATTGAGGGCGTCGTCGATCCGGTCCTTCTTTTCCTTGACTTCAAGCTCGGTCGAGCCGCCGACACGGATCACCGCGACCCCGCCGGAGAGTTTCGCCAGTCGTTCCTGCAGCTTTTCTTTGTCGTAGTCGGAGGTCGTATCTTCGATCTGTGCCTTGATCTGGCCAATACGCGCAGCGATCTGAGATTTTTCGCCAGCGCCATCGATGATCGTGGTCGTATCCTTCTCGATCAGCACGCGCTTGGTGCGGCCGAGCATGTCGAGCGTGACATTTTCCAGCTTGATCCCGAGATCCTCGGAGATCATCTGGCCGGCCGTCAGAACGGCAATGTCGTCCAGCATGGCCTTGCGGCGATCGCCGAAGCCCGGAGCCTTGACCGCCGCGACTTTCAGGCCGCCACGCAACTTGTTGACAACCAATGTCGCCAGCGCCTCGCCTTCGACATCCTCGGAGATGATCAAAAGCGGCTTGCCGCTCTGTACCACGGCTTCCAGGATAGGCAGCAATGCCTGAAGGTTGCCGAGCTTCTTTTCGTGGATGAGGATATAGGGATCCTCCAGCTCTACGCGCATCTTCTCCGTATTGGTCACGAAATAGGGCGAAAGATAACCGCGGTCGAACTGCATGCCCTCGACGACATCGAGTTCGGTCTCGGCCGTCTTAGCCTCCTCGACCGTGATGACGCCCTCATTGCCCACCTTGTCCATCGCGTGGGCGATCATCTCGCCCACGGTCGCATCGCCATTGGCGGCGATCGTGCCGACCTGCGCGATTTCGCTCGATGAGCTGACCTTTGTGGCGCGCGCCTTGATCTCTTCCAGCACCGCCGCAACCGCAAGGTCGATGCCGCGCTTCAAGTCCATGGGGTTCATGCCGGCGGCGACCAGCTTGGCGCCTTCGCGGAAGATGGAGGCCGCAAGCACCGTTGCGGTCGTGGTGCCGTCGCCGGCAAGGTCGTTGGTCTTGGATGCCACTTCGCGCACCATCTGCGCGCCCATGTTCTCGAACTTGTCGGCAAGCTCGATTTCCTTGGCGACCGAGACGCCGTCCTTGGTGATACGCGGCGCGCCAAAGGACCTGTCGATGACGACATTGCGGCCCTTGGGGCCGAGCGTTACCTTGACGGCATTGTTGAGCAGTTCGACACCGCGAAGCAGCCGGTCGCGAGCGTCGGTGGAGAAGATGATTTCTTTGGCAGACATGGTCTGTGGTCCAGTTCGGTCTTGAGATACGGGCACGGAATTCGGCGGATCAGGCAGCCTGGTCGGCGGTTGCCTCGGTCTTCTCGACGATGCCCATGATGTCGGTTTCCTTCATAATTAGAAGGTCTTCACCATCGATCTTGACCTCGGTCCCGGACCATTTGCCGAACAGTATCAGGTCGCCGGTCTTCACATCGAGCGGCATCAACCGCCCGTTTTCGTCGCGCAGGCCCGGACCGACGGCAATCACTTCGCCTTCTTGCGGCTTTTCCTTGGCGGTATCGGGAATGATGATCCCGCCCGCGGATTTGAGTTCGCCTTCGGCGCGTCGGATGACGACGCGGTCGTGGAGGGGACGGAATGTCATGAGAAATCTTTCTGCTGGCGGCGCATAGGGCGGCTGCAATCTCTTTATAGCCTCTCTGGCACTCGATTGATAGGATTGCCAAGAAAATATTATTTATGGGAAAGATAGTATGTGTTGATCCATAATCATCGGGACAGAAATTGGAACGCGCCGAAATAATTGTTCATATTAAGCATTGTCTTGTCGCGGTGAATTCTTGAGATAAGGCGGTTCAAGAATTCAAGCCCGCGCAGAGCCTGAATTTGGTCGTAGAATTGATCCCAAGGACGGTCTACGACATCTTCATGTGCAAGCCAGCAATGCTCTCAACTTTTTGCTTGGTGAACCTGTCGGAAAATCGGCCAATATGTACTGCACGGTATTAGCGCAACAGATGTCGCGCAAGAGATCGGCTGGGGGTTCCCCTTATGATAGAGCGCACTTGGTCCTTTTACCCGTTGGAGCTATTGACGCCCAAACCGACAGGTGACCCTATGAATGTCCAACGGACTGTTTGGAGGCCCAGGCGGGAAAAACGTCTGGGCCTTCTCTTTGCAACTGAGAGATGCCGAAGATAGTGAGCCGCTTCCGCTGGCCCTAATCAACGCCAATGATCCGTAGCCGATCCTGGTGGCGACCGGCGGACTCCAACGCCCTGCTGTAGTCGGCTATGATTTCCAAAGTACCTCTCCCGTGTTTCCCACCTAAGGGCACTTACGCCTAAAGCGGTGGAGCTGTGAGCAACGCGGACTTATCCCGCGATAGGTGCTAGGATGTTCGCGATTGATGAACGCACGGACCATTCCGGTCGTTGCCATCCTTCAGGAGGATCGTATGACCCACGAAACAATGAGGTATGCCGTTCGTCAGGAACTTGATCGCAGCTGGACAGTCTTCGATGTCTTTACGGGACAGCCCGCGAAACCTTCGACTTGGGCACTGGTAGACCTTTCACAAGGTCAGGCCGGCATGTACTGCACTATTGTTAATGCAAAAGATACAAACCGCCGTCACGGCATTATCCAAGAATGATTTGGTGACCACCCGATGATGGGGCGGGTGGAAGCTACTTCCTACGCTATTCGACCGCAACTTCTTTTGCCGTTGCTGGTTCGGTTGGTGTTGGCTCGGAGGTTCTGACGCATAGCTACTTCTTCCTCCTGAATTTCCTGCACGACTAGGTAGTCGGTTTGGAAGGCTTCAGGCTCCCCATCTGGAGGCTGCGAAGAACGGAAGGCGAGGGGCGACCTCCCGTTGTTCCTTTTCGTCCAATGGCTCGATATGAGTTTTCCAGAACTCCTTCCGATGGCTCGTTCTCCCGAGCTATGGTGCTCACCGTGTTATCGTCAACCTTTGCCAGTTGGGATCCCCCAAGACGCAATTACTCCATCGCTGCTTTATGCGACGAAGTTTCCGTCTCGTCGGCGCCCAGTTGATGCTCGACCTCATCCTGTGATTGGCCAAGGACTTGAAGCAGTGCCGCGTGTTCGGGTTTACCTGCTCGTTCCTTCAGGAAATCGGCGAGGGCCGTCCGGGTCTGATGCCCTCCCGATGGTTCGTTTGCCGTGTGCAGGACGACTGTCTCTCCCTCGCTCATTTCCAAAGACCAACGGTCGCCATTCGTGCTCACGGAAAATCCCTTAATCTCGCTCATGTTGATTCCTTCCATTGCAGCCACGGGCGCCGAAAGCGGGCCTGACTGTTCTAGCGGTTAAAGAGGGGCCAATTTTTCGTTGGAGAACGGTTCAACAATCCTCACGCGGGAACATGCCCGTGGCAGTCGCAACCTCGGTCCGCATCGCATCCAGGGACCCTCGCAAAACGCGGATCTCGGCACTTAATGCGGGAGCCGCGTCCTGCTCCTCCCAGTAAAGAAGGGTATTGTGCCAGCCGGTCGTCGTTTCGATCAGGCCACGCACGCGTTGCATCGTTCGCTCGTCGACCCGGATCGCCGCGCGCTCCGCGTTTTGGGCAAGCTCCACGAGGTCGTTCGCTTCAACCCCCCAGATCGGTAGGGCTATACGAAGCTTGAGTATCTGGGCGTTGATATCGTCACTCTGAGTTTTTTCCATAGTGATGATATGGAGCGGGGCTACCCGCCTTCAATGATGTCGCAAAATTAAAGGTTGAATTTGACGCAAGATCTCTATTCTGAGTTTATCGATCTTTTGCTTGCTGAGCTTTGGTTAGCGCGCGATTGGCACCGCGCTTTGAACGAACCTTCCTTTCAAAAACGTCGCTAGCATCATCCGCGTTGCCTCGGCTGCGCGGTTGATCAATCATGCTTTGAACGAGTTTATCGTGACCACAGGCACAGTAAAATGGTTCAAGAGCTTGGCTTCCTTCCAGTTGTCAAAAGCTGGTCGGCTTGGCGGTGTGATGGAAAGATGCACAGTTTTGTTTTCGCTTCGCTCCGGATACCCCCTACGCTGAGCATCAGCTAAGCCAGTTCCGGTGCCAATGAGCGAAGGTTCAGCAGTGCCTGCGTGACCCCACACCTCCCTCTATGCCGCAATCTGGCGTCCAACTAGTTTGGTTATGTTTTCAATCAGTCGCCATACGGATTTCAGCTAGACATTCCTTGACTTTCAATCGGTCACCCTCATAGTTTCAACCGGTTATCAAAGAATGAAGCTATGCCGCTGTATCCAAGGCTCGTTGAGCAACGCGTTGCCGACGCCATGTCAGACACGCGAGTCGTGCTGATCGTGGGTCCCCGACAATCCGGAAAGACAACTTTGGCGAAGAAGATGGCCAACGAGGGGATGGAGTATTACACGCTGGACAATGCGACGACGCTCAGTGCCGCGCGACGGGATCCAGTTGGCTTTGTAAGAGGAATGGATCGCGCCATTCTCGATGAAATTCAGCGCGCTCCCGAGCTGTTGTTGGCGATCAAGGAAAGCGTGGATACCGACGAGCGTCCAGGGCGCTTCCTCCTGACAGGTTCAGCCAATCTCATGACGCTGCCACGCGTCGCAGACTCGCTCGCAGGGCGTATGGAGGTCGTCCGATTGCTGCCGCTCGCTCAAAGCGAGATCAGAACGGCCGGTGGAAGCTTTTTGGTCGACGCCTTCCGAAACGAAGCTAAACCCGGACAACCAATCGTCGGTGACGACCTAGTGGCTGCAGTTCTGGCAGGTGGATATCCGGAGGCATTGGCTCGCAAAACCTTGAACCGCAGACAGGACTGGTATGGGGATTATATCCGAGCGATCATTCAACGCGACGTTCGCGATGTAGCGCAAATCGAGCAGATCGCGCAGATGCCGCGCCTACTACGCATTCTGGCGGAACATTCGGGACAACTCGTGAACTAATCCGGAATCGGCGCCGCCATCGGGATGAACCACGTCATCACGCAAAAATACGTTGCCATATTCGAAAGCCTCTTCCTCGCCAGAACGATCCAGCCCTGGTTTTCCAACAAACTGAAACGCCTGACCAAGACGCCGAAATTACATTTCCTCGATTCTGGTCTTCTCGCCTCCCTTCGCGACCTCTCTCTCGAGAGACTCCGGGGTGACAGGGGGCCGTCCGGAGCGTTGCTGGAAACTTTCGTTTTCGGCGAGATTCTTAAACTCGCCAGCAGCGAACATACCCGCTTTGAGTTTTCACACTTTCGCGACAAGCAGCAGAACGAAGTCGATATCGTCATCGAAGTCAGAAGAGGGAGGGTTGTCGGTATCGAGATAAAAGCGGCAGCATCCGTCTCGACTTCCGATTTTTCCGGATTGCGAATGTTGGCCGAAGCATGTGGAGAGCGGTTCGTTTCAGGCATGGTCCTGTACGACCACGACAAGGTGGTCCCGTTCGGGGAGCGCATGCACGCCGTGCCAATTTCGGCATTGTGGCGTTAGCGCGTAGGAATTTAGCTTCAGTCTCCAGCCTCGAGCATTCTTGAAACTTCGCCCGCTAAAAAATGGACCTCCCGTTTCATTCCCGTCGACTGCAAGCAAGATGTAGAATGACGGGGTCGCAGGTTCTACTCCCATCAAGGCGAACATCGCCCACCTTCGCAATGGCACCCCGATCACAGATGGAAGATTCGCTCCCTGAACGTCGGCTTTGCGCCCTCAACTTGGACGATCAGACAAACTTTCCTTTCGCCGGTAATCCGACGTTAGGGTCTCCAGAACGAAGACCGCGCCCCTTTGCGCGCGTCCATGGCGATGGCCCGGCCGCGCCGGGCCTCAATACGACGAGCAGGGCCGGTTTGGCACATGCAGTTCTCGACGACGCTGTGCCCGATGCAACTTGCAGCAGGCGATTGGCCTGCTGGCGAACGTTGAGTAGGTTCAGGCGATTGCGCCCCCGTCGGCGGTCAAGATGGCGCCCGTAATCACGCTCGCGGCGGGACTTGCCAGAAAGACCACTGCGTTCGCGACTTCGCGCGGCTCGGCGTAGCGTCCCAGCGACGTCAGGCTTCGCTGCAAATCGGCAGCCTCCCCATCCGCCGGATTTGCATCCGTGTTGGTCGCCCCGGGCTGAACAAGGTTCACGGTAATACCCTTCGGGCCGAGTTCGCGCGAAAGACCGCGTGTGAAAGAGGTAAGTGCCGCCTTGGACATCGCATAAGCCGTTATGCCTGGGAACGGGACCCGCTCCGCCAACGCCGAACCGATCGTGATGATGCGTCCTCCTTCGGTGAGATGCGGGATCACCGCTTTCGCAAACAGCACCGGCGCTCGCACGTTGACATCCATCACGGCCTGATAGTCATTCACGTCGATGTCGGCGATCGTTCCAAAGTGGCCGATAGCCGCGCTGTTGACGAGAATGTCGAGGCCACCGAGCGCCGAGACAGCTTGGCTCACAGAGCGCACGATGGCTTCCGGGGCGGCGCTGTCGGCTTGGATGGCGACTGCGCGACGGCCTGTGCTCTCGATGGATTTGGCCACCGCTTCAGCTTTTTTGGCCGAGCGCTGGTACGTGAACGCGACGTCAGCACCGTTCTCTGCCAGCGCTAATGCGATTGCGGCTCCGATGCCCCGCGAAGCTCCAGTAACCAATGCGCGCTTCCCATTCAGATCAATCATATGTTTGTCCTCTTTTGTCATTGTCGGTTCAGGCGCCCACGCGATTCGCGTGAGACGCGGCAGGCGGTCAAAGGCCTGATCGAGAATTTGGTGTTTGGGATCTGTTTCTTTCAGTGTCGAGAAATGCCGAGCTGTGTTGCGAAAGGGGGAACGCAGGCCGATGGCTTCCCAAACCGAACAACGCGACCACCTTCCGGAGTGATGCGCGGTCCGATGCCACTGACCAGTCCACGCCGGGCATTTTGCGAACGGCAATGCCGGTTTCGGCTTACGCTTTCCTCGGTCGCGGCCACCAACCTCGCCAACGCCGAACACAGTCGTCGCCGTGATGTTGGATGTTCCGGCAGACAGCCACGCTCCTATGACCGACGAAGCACGTCCTGCCATTCCGGATGACGAGCGATTTGAGCTTTTGCGAATGGACATAGCGGCATGATGGTGATCCCGTCGCTGCGGGCATCCTCGACCGCCTGTCTCACCAGTCGCTCACCAACCTTGCGGCCACGCAAGCCCGCAGGAACTTCCGTGTGATCGATGATGATCAATCCTTCGCCGGCCCGGCTATAGGTCATCTCTGCCTCGACGCCGTCGATGATCAGTCGATAACGCCCTTTCGATCCCCCATCCTCCCGCTCCACCGCTTCGTCACCGGCTGAAGGCGCATCCATCGCAAGCGCCGCGTCCGGGCGGCGAACCTTACGAGGCTGTCCATGCGCACATTCCAGAAGATCGCGGTCCCAGTCACCCAGCTCGGCGGCAGCCTCGTAGGCCGAGACGAGGAAAGCCATCAGGGTTTCGTCGGGATCGGCCGCTGACTGCACGGCATCGTAGGGAAGGATGAACTCAGACAGACTGTCGTGCCAGAATGCGGCGTCGGGCCGGGCCATTGCTGCCCGGTAACCGTTCGGCGCCGGATAGGCGTAGGCGTAAAAGGCAGGATAGTCGATGCCACCGCCGCCCGGCCAGAAGCCCGCCGACGAAACCTCGCGGTCATAGGCCTCCTGAGCCACGTCGTCCGGCAAGGCGGGAATACCGCCGGGGTGGAGCGGCGCGCGCCGTCCTGAAAACCGGGTGACGGCCAAGTCGAGAGCGCCCCAGAACAGATGAACAGGACTGGATTTGCCGAGGAAGGAGGTGCGGAACCGATTGAAGACCTTGTCGACCGCGATCAGCGCCTGATGGAAGCGATGAACGGCGTCGCGGTCGTAGGGCCGGTCGCGATGATCTTCGGCAAAGGGTACCGGGTTGGGGACCTCGTTGGGTTGTCCGTTGAAGGTCGGCGTCCCGCCGAGCTTCGAAATTAAGTCCGCGAAACTGGCGTGGAACACCGCGACGGTCATCGGCTCGAGTGCGAACGACGCCTTGCTCCCGTTGCCGCAGGTGCCCACGACCCTGTGCTCTCGAAGATCGAACAAGATCTCGATGCCTGGGCCGTCGGGGACCGGCGAGGATGCCAGCCCGTTCGGCGTGACATAGAAGGTCGCGTTCCACGAATGGTTCAGCCACGGCGTATGCGCTAGCCGGTATTTGCCGGCGACCTGCAAGTAGAGGTGCAGAGCTGAACAACTCTCACGCCAGCTGAGGTAGTCAAGGTGAGGCCACTTGTTGCTCATTTGGCTTTTTTCTCCATCCGGAATCTGCTCTGTACGGGAGCGATTCCTGTGGCCCAGGTCGCTTGAATTGCGACCGCCCGATCATTCCATCGTTTTCACTCAGTCCGGCAGCGGAATGTACTCATTCCGGTCGCCGACTGGCAAATCGAAGCGGCCCTTGCCCCAGTTTCCGGCGCGCCATTCGGCCTTGGCCTCTTCGATGCGCTCCTTGGATGAGGCGACGAAGTTCCACCAGATGTAACGGGGGCCTGAAAAGGTCGCGCCGCCGAGGATCATTAGCCGCGCGCCTCGGTCGCCGGCGGCGACAGTGATCTTGTCGCCGGGCCGGAAGACCATCATCCGAGTTTCCTCGTATTCCTGCCCGGCGATCGAAATGGAGCCGTCGACGATGTAGATGCCTCTGTCCTCGTGATCGTCCGGCATCGGCAATCGACATCCCGCTTCCAATGTCACATCGGCATAAAACGTCTCGGACAGCATCCTCGCGGGCGCGTTCTTGCCGTAGGCGTTACCGAGGATAAGCCGCACCGAGACGCCGCTATCCTCGATCATCGGAAGCGATCCTTTGCCATAGTGCTCAAACAATGGCGCCATGTCCTCTTGCGCATCGGGCAGCGCTAGCCAGGTCTGGATACCGAACAGGCTGTTCGGACCGCTCCGGGCCGTCGCCGACGTGCGCTCCGAATGCGTCACGCCGCGCCCGGCGACCATCCAGTTCAATTCGCCCGGGCGGATGATCTGGTCGGCACCTGTGCTGTCCCGATGATGGAAGTCACCGCGAAACAGGTAGGTGACGGTGCCCAGACCTGTATGCGGATGCGGCCGGACGTCAACGCCTTGTCCAGTCAGGAACTCGGCAGGTCCGGCCTGGTCGAAGAAGATAAATGGGCCGACCATCTGCCGCTTCGGCGCCGGTAAGGCGCGATGGACTTCGAAGTCACCCAGGTCGCGGGATCGCGGAATGATGAGTGTCTCGATCCCGTCGATGTCCACCTCATCGGCGGAGCCGGGTTCGATTGCCGGGTTCCAACTCATGCACGCGATCCTCTCCTAGCTTCCGGAATGCTGAAACTGACGCGCGACGGCCCGTCGAGCTAGCCCCACGACACGTCAAGCTGTGTCGCAGGAAGTGGAACGTGCGGGCCATGTCGCCGAAGTAGTGCCAACGTCCAGCGAAGGTCATAGACCAGGCTTCGTACCGTTCGTGTCCTAGGGGTCGAGACCCCAAATATCTGGATTCAGTTTGAAATGCTCAGTCAGCATCTCGGTTAGCACTGACACTTTCCGCGCGGGATACTGGCCCGGCGGACGGACGACATACGCACCTGCTGCCGGTACCGGATAGCGTGTCATGATCGGAACGAGCGCGCCGGAGGCCACATAGTCATGTATGATGCAATCGGGGAGCCAGGCGATGCCGAGGCCTGCCGCCGCCGCGGCCGCAAGTGCCATAGCGTTGTCGGCCTTGAACCTGCCCTGCGGCTGAACCGTGACAATCCTGCTGCCATCCATGAATTGCCAGGTTTCTGTTCCCTGCATGAGGGCCTGATGGGTAACAAGGTCGTCTGGCGTCTCAGGTGAACCGTGCGCCTCGATATAGGCCGGGCTTGCGACAAGCTTGCCATGGAACGGCCCGACGCGCTTCGCGATCAAATTGGAATCCTGAAGGTAGCCAGCCCGGATCGCGCAATCGAAACCTTCGGCGATGAGATCGACGAAACGATCACTGTAGTAGGTATGGATGTGGAGCTTTGGGTGCTGGCGCGCCATTTCAGCAAGCACGGGGGCGAAGTGGGTCGGGCCGAAAGTAAGCGGCATGGCAACCCGCAGGCGGCCGCGGAGATCACCGCTCGGAAGGATCGCTTCTCTGGCGGCGTCGATCTCGGCGGTGGCCCGGGCCGAATGGTCCCTGAACGTGATTCCCGCTTCCGTGAGTGCGGCGCCCCGCGTCGTCCGCGCAAGGAGTTGGACGCCAAGCTCGGCTTCAATCCGAAAGAGACGCCGGCTGACGATCGATTTGGAGACGCCGAGCCGGCGAGCGGCCGCCGATACGCCTCCTGCATCGGCCACTGCCACGAATGTCTGCAGATCTTCGATGTCCATTCCAGCGTTCCCCGCTCCGCGACACAGCTTGCCTGACTTTGACACTATTGCACCATCAGGCGGAACGGTAAATTGCATTCTGCCAACGTCTCCCGCGGACGTGTGCCTCTCTTGAACCCATCGCCATCCATGGCGGCAGAGAAAGGAAGTCTTGATGACCCTCCGTAACGGCCTCGATTCTCTTCTTCGTCCCGAAGATTCAGTCCTCGTTCTGATCGACCATCAGCCCTACCAGCTCGCAAATCTCAACAGCCATGATCCGCACATGGTGGTCAACAACACGACCGCGCTGGCGAAGCTAGCAAAAGCCTTCAATGTTCCGACCATTCTCACGAGCGTGATCGCGGCGCGCGGTGGTCATCTCTTTAAGCAAATCACCGACGTATTTCCGGACCAGGAAGTCATCGATCGCACCTGGGTGAACACTTGGCAGGACGAGACCGTGGTGAACGTCGTCAAGGCGACCGGCCGCAAGCAGCTGATCATCGCCGGCCTGTGGACCGAGGTTTGCGTCGCAATGCCTGTGATCCAGGCCGCCGGTGAAGGCTGGGACGTGAGCGTGATCACCGACGCGTCGGGCGGGATTTCGAAGGAGTCTCACGAAGTTGCCATCCAGCGAATGATCGCAGCCGGCGCGAACGTGATGACCGCGATGGCGCTGGCCGGCGAATGGCAACGCGATTGGGCACGTACCCAGCATGTCGAGGCGCTGACCGAGATTCTCATCCAGCACTTCGGCGGCAGCGGCATCGCGTATCTTTGGGAGCAGCAGCTTCTCAACACGCCAGTGGCTGGCTGATCCCCGCCGGCGCGGCGAGCATTTCGGTGAGGGCCGGAATCGATCCGGTTGTCGGGGTCAAAGCCCCCGGATTCCAGGCTGTCGAAGGACGAGGCGGTCGTAGCTGCCGGATGCCAAGCCGGACAGCTACGCTGACTAGACCAACACCGTTATCTTCCCCTTCATATTGGGATGAAATCGACAGTAGTAGTCGACGCTGTCGCCGGCAGCCGCCACATGCGTCGCCACTTCTTTTGGGGGGATAAGGACCTCCCAGCTGCTTTTTACCGTCGCAGTGTGGGCGAAGGCATCCTTGTTGGTCCACTCGATGATTTGGCCGGCCTTTACCTCGATATCGGCCGGCAGGAAGGCCAGTTTTTCGATTACCACATGGACCGTGCCGTCATGGGCGCGGGTTGGGGAGTTGCCCGCGAGCAAGGTGGCGCCTGCCGCGAGAAGCTGCCTGCGGTTAAGGAGAGCCGTCATTTCAGGTCAGCCGCGACATGCTCCGCATGCTGCTGGTGCCCCTGAAAGAGCTTTAGGCCGGTTTCCAGCAAGCGCTTCAGGTCACCATTCTCAGCAGATGGGATCAGCAGAGTTGCAAGCGCGTCATTGACTTGCTTGTGGTAAGCGATTTCACTCGCGATATAAGCCTTATCGAAGGTGACGCCGTCTAGCTTGGCAAGTTCCGCGCGTTTCTCGTCAGCCGCGTCGGTAAGCGCTTGGCTGGTGGTGTTATTCTCCGGAGTGACGTTCAGCTTCTTAGCGAGTTTCAGAGCCATTTCGTTGACGGTGGTGTGGTCTTTCTGCATAGATTCCGCAAACGCCTTGACGGCAGGGTTTTGAGTTTTCGAAAGTGCAAGTTTGGCCGCTTCCACGTCGATGACGCCGGCGCTGTAGGCTATATGGGCGATCTGCGGATCAGTCGGTTTGTCAGCTGCACTTGCAACCTGAGCGGCAAGAGAGAGGCAGGTTGCGCCGAGCACGGCAATAACGGTTTTCATCGGGTTCTCCTCGGCGCCGGATCGACCGCACGCCTGTTACTGTTGACGCAGGATTAGATGCCAGTCTCCCGTCCGGGTTCCCGCGATTCCGCTCGTTGGAGCATTGCTATGACGGTTTCCGTCAGCCGCTCGCAGCGCGCGCCGGCAAAGGGGAAGGCGTTCATCAACACAGGACCAATCTGTGCTTCGAGCCGGGTGCGGATGAGCTTTCGGGCGCGGTGGAGTCGCGTCTTCACCGTGGCCGGTGGTAGCGCCAATGCTGCGGCCGTCTCTTCGACGCTCAGACCCTCAATAACCCGGGCGACGAAGACCAGGCGGAAGGTTTCAGGAAGCGCGTCGGTCGCCTCCTCGACAAGGTCAAGAAGCTGTCGCTGTGCGATGACTCGCTCCGGATCAGCGCTGGAAGAGCCAAGCGGGAAAGGCACGATTTCAGCCTCCGCCGGCGCTATTATAAAGGCGGCACGTTTCAGCCGCTTCTGCGCCCGCAGACGCATCAAAGCAGCGTTGAGCGCGATGCGCGACAGCCATGTCGATAATCCGGCTTCTCCCTGAAATGTGTCGAGGCTGGCAAAGGCCCGCAAATACGTCTCTTGCAACACGTCCTCGGCATCTGCATTGTTCCGGACTACGGCTCGCACGAGCCGATAAAGACGTTGTTTATTGGACCGGATGATATTCCGGATGGCGTCCGTCTCGCCGCCGGTTGCCCGGCGAACGAGGCTTGCTTCCTCTTCGGCGACGACGGGACGGAGATTATTTCGCAAAGCTGACATCAGCATCCTCCTTTCGATATCCGTTGATGCCGGCTCCACCAAAAGGTTCCCGCCTTTCCCTCTGTCGCCGCGGGATCAATCAAGTTGCTTCGCCCCTACCGCCGTCCTTTGCTACAGACCAGAATCCGCCCTGCGGCCGACAGGTGACAGTCCTAAGTCCGGCTTGACAAACACAGGACTTGGGGAAGGGGGCCGGCGCGGGTCGCAGCCGAGCATAAACCTCACCTCGTCGGCCGACTGAGCCTGCCGGAGCCCTTCTCGAATCCAGGGTGCCCGAAGTGTCCTGCACACTTTTGAAAGAGCTGGAAGGAACGAGAAACCGGCACCTCGTGGCCAGAGCAGCGTGTAAACGAGATCGACGGCATCGTCGTCCGGCCCGTCAAAATCTATGGGCGGTTCCAAGCGGGAAAATGACGCCAAGGGTGATGGAATATCGAGCAAGGCGTGCGGGATAGCAATGCCCCGCCCGACACCTGTCGAGCCGGAACACTCACGTCGCAAAAGAGCGTGGAGGAGTGTCTTCTGGTCGAGTTTGGATCGCGGCGCCATTTTAATGGCGATTTTCGATAGAGCGGAGTGCTTGCCCTTTGTCCTTAGGTCAAGCCAAATGGCTCCTGCCGGAGGAATTTCGGAGATCATCATGGCCTCCATGCGGACAAACGCGGTCGCGAGCCAAGGCTCGGTCGCTGTCTTTGCCCGACATGTCATTTGAATGGGCCGAAATACTACCGGCCCCGGACGCAACGGCTGTCGTGCGTCCGGGCTAAGCGCCTGCTTTGAGGCGCTGAGGCTCTCTTCGGAGATAGAGCGTCGGAAGTTTCATCATAATATAGAAATAGTGACGACTTGACCGAAATCAAGCTGCTCCGGCCTGCTGATGATTTCAGGTGGAACGAGGATAAACAGTAAGCACTCGCCGAATAAAGTCGCGGAATTCGAGCATGTAGTCACGGAGAAACTCTGCCGTCCCCTCGACACTTACATCACCATTGTCCGAGATCAGATCCGGCTTGAACTGGATATATGCCTCAACCGCATTCATCATGGGCGAGTTGCAGAAGCTGAGAATGCTCTTTAGATGCTGCTGCCCAACAGCCGTACCGATTGCTCCCGGAGAGGTTCCGATGATCGCGGAAGGTTTTCTCGTGAAGGCGTTCTGTCCGTACGGCCGGCTCGCCCAGTCAATGGCATTCTTCAATCCGCCAGGGATGGAGCGGTTGTATTCCGGCGTGACGAATAGGACGGCGTCCACATCGGCGATTGCGGCTTTGAAATCTTTGGCGATTTGTGGGTAGTTACTGTCATAGTCATAGCTGTATAGCGGAAGATCGCCAAAGGGTATCTCACGCATCTGCAGTTCCGCCGGCGCAAGCCGGACGAGAGCTTTGGCCAGCTTTCGGTTGATGGAGTTTTTCGCAAGGCTTCCCACGAAGTAACCGACAGTAAATTCCGACATTTGGTCCTCCTACTGGCTGTCAACGCAAGGGTTTATCTAAAAGCGATTCGCGGGGAGCGAGCCGCACAGAACGCAGTGGGCTGCGTAACCAAGACTGCAACAGACGTAGGCCCGTCCTAGACCGACCTCCGCTCACCGTAAGGAAGAGAGGTTCTGCCGATTAGGCGTGATCCGCCACACGGTGTTTGCCATATCGTCGGCAACTATAACCGCCCCCCGAGGGTCCACGGTCACACCCACCGGTCGACCGCGCGCCTTGCCGTCTTCCGTCAGGAAGCCGGTGGCAAAATCCATTGGCTCGCCGGCGGGCTTACCGTCGCGAAACGGAACGAAGATCACCTTGTACCCGACAGGTGGAGTGCGGTTCCAGCTTCCGTGTTCACCGATAAATACTCCGTCGGAGAATTCGGGGCCCATTGCAGGGGTAGAAAACGCAAGGCCGAGCGCTGCTACGTGCGATCCGAGGCTGTAGTCGGGAACGAGGGCAGATGCTACCTTCTCCGGGTCTTGGGGCTGGGCGCGCGGGTCGATATTCTGTCCCCAGTAACTGTAGGGCCACCCATAGAAGCCATTTTCCTTCACCGACGTAAGATAGTCGGGGACGAGGTTCGGACCAATCTCGTCGCGCTCGTTTACCGCAGCCCAGAGCTGCTCGGTGCCAGGCTGAATGGCGAGGGCGGTCGGGTTGCGAAGGCCAGTGGCATACGACCGATGCGCTCCAGATCGCGCCTCAACCTGCCACACTACGGCACGATCGACCTCTGCATCCATCCCGCGCTCGGTAATGTTGCTGTTCGATCCAATCCCGACAAAGAGGAAGCGGCCGTCGGCGCTGGCAGTCATTGCCTTGGTCCAGTGGTGATTGATCGCCGAGGGAAGATCGGTGACTTTGACCGGAGGCGCGCCCGCCTGTATTTGTCCGCCTGCATAATCGAAGCGGACTAGCGCGTCCTGGTTTGCCACGTAGATGACGCCGTTGACAAAAGCCAAGCCGTACGGTGCATTCAGTTCGTTGGCGAAGATGCGACGCACTTCGTAGGTACCGTCACCGTCCATGTCGCGTAGCAGCGTCAAGCGGTTGCCGCCGCTGACGTCTGTCTTGCCGAGGCCTTTAATGTAATTCGCGATGAGGTCCTTTGGTCGCAATGAAGGCGCGCCGCCGCCGGAACCTTCGGCTACAAGAATGTCGCCATTAGGGAGGACCAGGGTTTGGCGCGGTACGGCAAGATCCGTGGCGATCGGCTTGATCTCGTAGCCAGGTGGCACCGTTGGAAGCTCGCCGTCCCACGCCGCCGGCAGGGCTATTTTCATGTCAGGTAGGAGCCCACGCTGAGGTGCCGGCAAATCCGGACTGGCCCCGTATTGCAATGCCTGAGGATCCTTGCTGCAGCTTGCCAAAAGTCCTGTGCAGGTAACGACGAGAAAGATCCGCATCACATCACCTGCGAGCGCGAGTTCGTGCGTGGCCTGTCAACGTCGCGACAAGTGCGAGCGCGGCGGTAACAATGGAAAGATACAAGCCTGCCGGCATCGTGGCCCAGGCATCCTTGGCGTGAACCAGGGCGTTGACGAAGCCAAGTATCCACATAACAAGCAGCAAGACGAAGTAGACCGACAGTTTCAGCGCCCGGGTGGCACGATAGCGGATCATGTCAGCCAGTGCCCACACTAGGGCGAAGGCGCTCCCCAACAATGCTCCCGCGATCAGCCAGGAGGAGAAGTTTGCCCATTGAACCTGGTATGTCTGAAAGTAGGTCAGGTCGCTCGCAAGCGCTCCAAGGAAGAGAGGGAATGAAAAGGCGAGCAAGACAGCGTGGAGGGGATGGAGCGGTGGAGCATATGATCGGGTGGATCTGACGGTCATGTCTCTCAACCTCGCACGCGTCTGTTCGCGATTGATCACATGGATTGTAGGGCGGTGCGGCGAATAATCCAGTGAGCAGGAAAGGTAAGCAATTGTGACAGCCCCGGAGCAAACATAGCCAAATCTTGCGCGCGATGTGTCGCAAGGCACCAACAAAGGAGTAGGGGACTCGGAACCATTTATGAAACCGGATATGGTGCCTCGCTCACAGGATGAAGGGACTGGAGGTATCAATGATCACCCCCGCTCAATGTCGCGCCGCGCGGGCACTCGTCGAGATATCGAGGGAGACCCTTGCGAAGCTGTCGGACATCGACGTCTCCGTTGTTGAGGCTTTTGAACACCGAGTGGAGAAACCCGATCCGACAACCATCACGAGGATTCAAGCGACCCTCGAGATGGCCGGAGCAGTGTTCCTCGATGAAAGCAAAGACGGCGGAGGGGTGGGTGTGCGTCTCAAGTTCGACGGTGCTTCGACGAGAAGGATTTCCATTCTCGAAGGCGAAGGTGGGATCGTCGGCTCGGATGATGTCCCCTGAGCAAAGGCCAGGTGTTCTCTGCACCGACGAAGGCTGCGCACATGATCAAGGGCATTGCGCCGCGGCGAGGTCCGGGAGCTTCGCGCTGGCGCTCGCTCATTTCATCTTCACGCCGCCTTCCCTTGAGAGACGCACCGTCGCCGGTGTAGGTTGGGCCTCTCAGATAGGATAGCCTTGGGCGGCGCATTGCACTTCCTCCGCTGGAGCCAATAGACCACCGGAGCGGCGTTTTTTACGGCTGGTTCGAATATAATATGCGGGTAGGCTGCCTGCTACGGCACCCCGTATTCTCGGATTTCGCGCGTGGCGCGCTCGACTTGACTTAGTGGTGCTCGCGGGCGAGGATGTGGGCACTATGAAGATCAGCGACACATTCCCTCACTCTTCCTTCCGGATCTGCTCTCTCGCAGAGCACTAGACCCGGACCCGGTTTGTCGCTCCCGGGTCCTGGGTGCTATCAACTAGCTCTGCTGTTGTGTGCGACGGATCGCGAAGTCGTAAGTTACATCCTGGAATTCCAGTTGATCTGCGATCTCGCGGAAAACGTGGCCTGCGGAGGCGCACGCCTGCCGCTGACGCGTCGGACCTCTAGGAATAGGCCGCCGTGTCTCAGATCATAGGAATGGAAACATGTTGAACCTTTCACGGGACATGGGGAGCGAAGCCATCGTTCACCGACCTCCCCGGCATATTGTGCTTGCCACCGATTTTACGGCACGATGTGATCGTGCTCAGGACCGGGCGGTGCAACTTGCACTCGAATGGAATGCCAGTCTCACCGCCGTCCATGCGATCGACGATGTCCGCCTGATGGCAGACTCGCGATCCCGCTTTGCTTATCGGCGTGCTGCGCGTCGAAACATGGCTCGCCTGCGGGAAGAGTTCGCGGGGATCGAGGGCCTCCGCTCGTCCGTTCATGTCGAAAAAGGTTTACCGGCAACGGTCGTTCAGACATTGGCCACGAGAGAGCGTGCGGATCTGATCGTCACCGGCCTCACAGGGAGCAAGATCCCCTGCGCGCTGCCATTTGACAACACTGTGAGCGCCTTGGCGCGGTTGTCCCCTGTTCCGGTGCTTGTGGTAAAGAAAAGGGTCATGGACACCGGTGCGCGAATGCTGCTGGCCTCTGACCTTACCGCGTCATCCAGACCTGCACTGCAGGTCGCCCTTCATTGGTTCTCGGACGCGCAGCACGGGTTGTTCCACGCGTTTGACCCGCCTTATAGAATGTGGGCGGACGAGAAGGCGGATTACGTTCGACAGGCCGAAACGTTCGCCATCGACGAATGCGCTCGATTCATAACCGAGACTATTGGCGCGCGCGTGCCCGATAGGTTCGAGATCAACGTCAAATGTGGCGACGTGGTGGAAGCTCTGCAATTGTTAGTTGATGAGGGAGACGTCGATCTTGTCATCACCGGAACTCATGCGCGCTCAGGAATGATGAACATGCTGCTTGGCAGCGTGGCATCTCGGATAATGAATGAGATCCGAAGCGATGTGCTGGTGGTGCCAAGCAGCCTCCGTTGATCCCGCCCGTACTCCGTGCTACCGCCGGTCGGTTCCCGTCGTCCGGCGCGCGAGCGTCGAGCAAGAGCGGTTGCGGCGACCTCGCGTCGCCGCACCAGCATCCAAACTACAGTTTGACAGGACCGGTTCGCCGCGGCACCTTGGGATTGTTTTCGAACCTGTCGCGATGGAGCGCCGCCCGGGCAAGCAGCATGAACGTCACGGGAGTGGTGACAGTGATGAACACTCCGATCAGCACTTCGTGGGCTACCAGGCGACCGCCAGCCACGCTGAAGAACAGGATCGAAGCACACATGATGCCGCCCGTTCCCCAACTCGTAGCAAGCGTAGGCGCGTGGATACGTTCGTAGAATGTCGGCAGACGTAAGAAACCGATCGCTCCGATTAGGGCTAATGCGGCCCCAGCAAGTACGAAAAACGCGACAACCACTGCCATCCATACGGGGATATCTGCGGCGGAATAGATCACTCGATCACCTCCCCGCGCATTAGGAACTTTGCCAAGGAAACACTGGAAACGAAGCCAATCAATCCGATGACCAAAGCGGCCTCGAAATAGACAGTCTTGCCGGTGCCAATGCCGAAAGTGACAAGCAGCAGCATTGAGTTCACGTAGAGCGCATCGAGTCCGACAATCCGATCCTGGGCGCGGGGACCATAGAACATGCGCACTGACGAAATCGCCATCGCTGTCGTCAACATCAGTTGGGCGACGCTGACGGCGGTGAATAAGATGATCGCGCTCATGAGAAAATCTCCAGCAACAGCTTTTCGTAACGATTCTTAAGAAGATCGCGCCACTCGTCATCATCGACGAGATCAAGCACATGCAGGAGCACAGAGCTGTTGCGCGAGTCGTATTCCAACCAGGCAGAGCCTGGAGTCCCCGTCACGATGATAGACAGGATTGCCAGAGCAGTAGGATCCCTCAGTTCAAGTGGAACATTGATAAATGCGGATCGATGCTCCTTGGCTCGCCCCTGTAGAATGACGCGGCTGACGGCAATGTTGGAGCGGATGATATCCAGCATCACCACGCCGAAAAGTTTCGGCAGGAGGTACCATCTGCGCAGCTTCGGCTTGTCCGGTCGCAAGGCCGCCATCGCCCAGCTCGAGCAGACCGCGACCATGCCACCAAGCAGCACGTGCCCGAGTGTGAAGCGGTTGAGCAGGAGCCACATCACCAGCAAGAAGACCGTCAAGAGCGGGTAAGGCAACATGTCACTCTCCCGGAGCTGCAGTGTGGTCTCGCCGCGATTTTTGGGGAGCCACGCCTTGGACAGCCTTGATGTAGATACCTGGATCGACAATCGAGCGCACGGCTGCATCAGCGTAGGCAAGTGCTGGCCCGGCTTTGACAGTTAACGTAGCAGTTATGGTCAGGAGCAGCATTATCGGGACGATCTCCATGACCAGGACTCGCGGCACAGTTCCCTCGATCGAGCTCCAGAACGCGCGGATCCCGGCGCGCGTCAGCGCAATGAGCGTGGCTAAGCCACCGAGGATGACCAGGGTGACGAATATCAGCGCGCCTCCGGTCGGCGACGATCCAACTGACCCGGTGCCGATCAACGCGGACAGCATGACGAACTTGGCGACGAAGCCTGACAGGGGGGGAAGGCCAGACAGAAGGATCGCGCAGGAAGCAAAACAGATACCTAACACCGCAAGTGTTGCGGGCATTGTGGTTCCCTGACCCTCTTCGGGCACCTCGTTGTCTGCATCGCCGTAGAGTTCCATTGTCACCGCCAGAACTGAAGCCCCGGCATCCTGGCCTCTTTCGACCAGCTCAACCAGCATGAAGAACGCCCCCAGTGTCAGGGTAGAACTGAGAAGGTAGAGAAGTGCTCCCGAGGTCGCAGCTTCATCATGCAATCCGGTGATTGCCAAAAGGGTGCCCGACGAGACAAGCACCGAATAGGCACCAATTCGCCCTAATGCCTGCGACGCCAAAACACCTATCGTTCCGAAGGCCAATGTAGCCAGGCCGCCATAGAGGAGCACGCCGGAGCCAAATCCAGCCGACGGTCCTTCGGCAAAGAGCAGCAACGTTAGGCGGATGATGATGTAGATGCCCACCTTGCTCATCAACGTGAGAATTGCAGCCACCGGGGCTGCAGCCACACTGTAGGCGCTCGGAAGCCAGAAGCAGAGGGGCCACATCCCGGCCTTGACAAGAAAGGCGACGCCAAGCACCGCGGCCCCGGCTTCCATCAGTAGGCGTCGGTCGGGCTCGATCGTTGGGAGACGTTCTGCAAGGTCGGCCATGTTCAGCGTCCCGGTCGTCCCGTAGATGAGGCTGACACCGATCAGAAACAGAAGGGCGGCGGCGAGGTTAATTGCGATGTAGTGCATGCCGGCCTTGACCCGAAGTGGGCCGGAGCCATGCAGGATCAGTCCATAGGACGCCGCCAGCATCACCTCGAAAAAGACGAACAAGTTGAACAGATCACCTGTCAGGAAGGCGCCGTTCAGACCCATCAATAGAAACTGATAAAGACTGTGGAAATGTGCGCCGGCGGAGTGCCAGCGTGCCAGTGCAAACGACAGGACCGGGACTGCGAGGAGTGCCGTCAGGACCACCATGAGGGCAGATAAGCGATCAAGCACGAGAACGATGCCGAAGGGCGCAGCCCAGTTGCCGACCAAATAGACGGCTCCAAATCTGCTTTCTCCCGATGCCGCCATCAGCAGGAGGGAGACCGCGCCCAGAGCTATGGTCGCCGCCAGACTGACCATCGCCTTCACGGATCGTTGTCGGTCAGGAATGAACAGAAGGCCAGCACCGGCAATGAGGGGGATCAGGATCGGGAGAACGATGAGGTGCTGCGGCCATGCGATCATCTGGGGTCGCTCCTTCCGTCGACATGGTCGCTACCGGTGAGCCCACGGGAAGCAAGCAGGACCACGAGGAACAAAGCGGTTGTCGCAAAACCTATGACGATCGCCGTGAGCACAAGCGCTTGTGGAACGGGATCGGCCAGCAATGCAACCGACGCACCTTCCGTGAGGAGGGGAGGCTCGTCCGACTTGACACCTCCCACACCGAAGATGAACAGGTTGACGGCATAAGACAAAAGAGAGAGCCCGACGATCACCTGATAGGTTCTCGGACGAAGGAGCAGCCAGACGCCGCAGGCTGTCATGAAGCCGATCGCTGCAGACAGTACGAGTTCCATCAAGGCGCTCCTTCTTTAGCTTCGTCCATGGCCCGAATTCGATTGATCCGGATGGACTGATGAGCGAGTGCCACGAGAATGAGAACGGTGGAGCCCACGACCAGGAGGAACACGCCAAGATCGAAGATCATCGCCGTAGCCGCCGGCACCTTTCCGATCAAGGGGAGGTCCAGATAGCGGGAATGTGAGGTCAGGAACGGATATCCGAACAGCCACGCTCCGATGCCTGTCCCTCCTGCTGTGATTAGGCCAGACGCCATCCAACGCAGGGGTAGCACACGGATACGGTCCTCGGCCCAGCGTGTGCCCCCTGCCAGGTATTGCAGCAGAAATGCGATCGACATCGTCAAGCCTGCAGAGAAACCGCCGCCTGGCAGGTCGTGGCCGCGGATGAAGATATAGACCGCCAACGTAATGACCACCGGAAACAGCCATTGCATGATGACCGAGGGTACCAACAGATAGTCGCGCACTGTGTCACCGGCGTCACGATCTGGCTGTTGCTCGTCGAAAAGCGCTTGGACCTGTTGCTGTTCGGGCGCAGCCAGGCTGTCGGGGGCGGGACGGAAGCGGCGCAGGAGGGCGTATACGGTGAGGGCAACAATGCCGAGAACGGTAATCTCTCCAAGGGTGTCGAAGCCCCGGAAGTCGACGAGGATCACATTCACAACGTTGCGGCCGCCGCCCTGTGTATAGGCATTGTTTAGAAAGAAGTTGGCGATCGTATCCGGTACGGTCATCGTCATCACAGCGTAGGAGATGAAGGCCATCCCGACACCACAGGCGGCGGCAAGCACGAAGTCGCGGAATCGTCGGAACCGCGCACGAAAAGTCATCTCGTCCTTAAGGTCCCCGACGCGTTTCGGCAGCCATCGCAGGCCGAGAAGAATCAGGACAGTAGTCACGATTTCGACCAGCAACTGGGTCAGGGCGAGATCCGGCGCGGAAAGCCATAGAAAGGTAATGCAAACGATCAGTCCGACGCCACCCAGCATGACGAGCGCTGCCAAGCGGTGGTATTTAGCGAGATAGGCCGTTCCGATCGCCAAGCAGCAGCCGATTGTCCAGATTCCGAGAAAAGCGGCATCGAGGTCGGAGGGAGATAGCATCCGCGACTGAAATCCCGCGAGGTAGAGCGGCAAAAAAGCGGCTAGGAAGCCGAGGAATGTAATCCATCTAAGCTGTGGTTGCAGGCTCCGTGTCCCAAGTCGGCTCTCCAGGCTTCTCGCCCAGCGCCATGATAAGGTCACGAGAACTCGTTCGAAGATCCGTTGGCCGGCCAAGTGCCGAAACACGGGCGTGCCTTCGCAGCGCGAAAAATATGACCGAAAGCCCACATAGATTGCGCATCCAGTTGTCATCGCGACCAGGCTCATGAGCAGCGGGACGTTGAAACCGTGCCAGACCGAGAGGCTGTATTGCGGCGTGGACTGGCCGAGGACACTGACGGCAGCAGCGTGCAGGAAAGGGCCGATGGTGAAGTTCGGAAATATACCGACAACCAAACAGGCGATGACCAGGAAATCTATTGGAAAACGCATCCAATGGGGCGGCTCCTGGGGAGCCTGGTTGGGAAGACCCATGGGCGGCGGCCCAAAGAACACTGAGTGAATGAACCTGAGTGAATAGGCGACACTGAAGGCACTTGCGATCACGGCCAGATAGGGTGTCGCCGTATCCAGCCATGAATTGGCATGCGTCTCGACGGCCTCCGCGAAGAACATCTCCTTGGAGAGGAAGCCATTCAGGAGCGGGACGCCCGCCATGGCGGCGCTGGCGACCATGGCAAGCCGACCGGTGATTGGCAGATATCGCAACAATCCACTGAGCCGGCGCATGTCCCTTGTACCGGTCTCGTGATCGATGATCCCTGCCGCCATGAACAGAGAGGCCTTGAAGGTGGCGTGGTTGACCATATGGAAGATCGCCGCAACCGTGGCAACCGGACTTCCCAAGCTCAGGAGCGTGGTGATCAGCCCAAGATGGCTGATCGTGGAAAATGCCAACAGGCCCTTCAGGTCCTGCTGGAACATAGCAAAATAGGACCCGAGAAGAAGGGTTGATACGCCTGCGAGGCCGACAAGCATAAACCATTCATAGGTTCCAGAAAGCGCTGGCGAGAGGCGTGCCAGAAGGAACACGCCTGCCTTGACCATTGTCGCGGAATGAAGATAGGCCGAAACAGGCGTGGGAGCTGCCATCGCGTTCGGCAGCCAGAAATGAAACGGGAACTGCGCGCTCTTTGTAAATGCGCCGAGCAGAATCAAGATCAGGCAGGTCAGATAGAGCGGATGAGCCGTGATCGCTTCTGCCGATGAGAGGATAACATCGAGATCATAGCTGCCTGCGATGTTTCCGAGGATCACCAACCCGACCAGCAAGCAAAAGCCACCGGTTGCGGTTACGGTCAGAGCCATGCGGGCGCCATCGCGGGCTGCCGGGTTCTGATTCCAGTAGCTGATCAACAGGAACGACGTAAGGCTTGTAAGTTCCCAGAAGACGGAGAGCAGGATGACGTTGCCGGAAAAAACGATCCCCAACATCGATCCCATGAATGCCAGGAGAAAGGAGAAGAACCGAGGTACGGGGCCCTCTTCGGACATGTAGTAGCGCGCGTACAGCACAACCAGGACCCCGATGATCCCAACCAACATTGCGAACAACCAAGCGAAACCATCTACCCGAAGGTTCAGGTTGACGCCTAGCTGGGGCAGCCACTCGATCTCGAACCGGACAACGCCTCCGTTGGCGACAGATGGATAAAGAGCGGCTGTCATGAGCACGACAGTTGCAGCCACGAAGCCAGCAATCGAGGCAGGCAGGAGCCTGGAGTTGGTGCGAAGCAAAAATGCCGTCAGCAAACTTCCAACAAACGGCAGGATCACTACCATTAGGGGTATGGTTGACGCGGTATTTATCCCAATTGCTACTTCTCCTGATCTCTCCAGGCACCGATCTAAACTGCTGTAAGCCTTCCGAATCTCTTCGGGGTGCTTTCAAGGCCCTGGGTTGAGTTTCGCCCATTATGGGATATATCAGTGATATGGGTCGTGCCACAGAAGAAGTCAGCCTCACCCCGGCATTATGTCGCGCCGCTCGCGGGTTGCTCGATTGGACCCAGGAGGATCTGGCCGCGCGCTCGTTAGTCTCCCGCAGCACCATCCGGGACTTCGAGGGGGAGCGCCACGGACTGCATCGCGCGACCGAGGCGCAGCTACTCATGGCCCTCACACAAGGAGGCGTTATGTTCCTTAACGTTCAGGGCTGCGGTACGGGGCTCTGTAGCGCGAGCGGTGCGTCGTCCGGATAGCCGAACCCATGTTTGCCGACCTAGTGTCTAAGCGCCCTGGGTCCGTCTCTATAAGGCGTGCGACTTGCCTGGCCGGCGGCAGTCGCGATGATCGCGCAACCTGTGCGGTTTATTAGAGCTTTGATCTTGACCCCTCCAGAGGGCGGCTCGCCCCTTTGCGGAGGGAACCGCTTCAACAAGTCCCCGCCACGCCCATTCAGGGAGAGCCTGTAGCCCGCAGCCGCGGCCAGAACCAGACCAGCCCTCGGATCGACTATCCCTAAGCCGGGTCTGACGATGACAGGACCTCCAATGAGACCTCCGACGGTGGCGAAGATCCGTTGTCCAGACCGACTCTCCTTCACGAATTTCCAGACGAAGAACGCCGCCGAGAATGGACACCAAGGCGAGCGGCAAGGAGAACGATACCTATGTCCCGAAATATTGCGCCGTGAAGTGCACCACATTCCGAAGGATGTGCAGCCTGACGTTAATGGTTAGAAAAGAGTCTTGAGAAGCATAGCCTCTGAAAGTGGCTCGGGGCATTCGAAAGCCCAGATGCCGAGGCCGATGCCCGGAAGATGCATCAACACAAGCCCCTCCTTTTCGAACGCCGAACAGATCTGGAAGGCAGTTTGCCGGGGGATGGCGCGCTTGCCGCCCTCGAAGTCCCGTATCGTTGACCGGGATATAGCCGAACGGTCGGCCAACTCCTCTTGAGTCCACGCCAGCGCCCCACGGGCGGCACGGCACAGTGCAGGAGAGAGCGCCGGAAGACCAGTCAAGGTCGGGTCGTCACGACGACCGTCGTCCGCAGCCGCCGCACCATCTAACGGGGCATCGGCGACGGAGCCCTTCAACGCTGGAAGATCGCGCATGTTATCTGAGCGCTCCATTCCGGTCCTCCTTTATCGACGATAGGGTAGATGGGAGGGTAGGAGAGATTGCTCCCGCCGTTTGGGTGGCAGGCGGGTGAGCGCACCAGGGGCATCGCGTGGCTGCGCGTGGCAACCTGCGGAAACAATCACGACAACAATATCTGTTGCTGACGGGCATCATATCCAAGCTCCTCTGCCGGATGGGTCCGGTGAACAAGACCTACTTTTGAAAAGATCGTGTTTTGCCCAGAGCGTG
This sequence comes from Neorhizobium alkalisoli, assembly GCF_002968635.1. GTDB lineage: Bacteria > Pseudomonadota > Alphaproteobacteria > Rhizobiales > Rhizobiaceae > Neorhizobium > Neorhizobium alkalisoli. The sequence goes on from NZ_PVBN01000004.1 coordinate 389,642, forward strand.
GAAGAGCTACTGCTGTCCACCGCCCCGGGTGGAGACATGTGCTTGAGTTTTGCTACCCAATGCGGATATCAGCTCTGCCTGGTTCATGACGTGTAGATAGGTCCTCTGATATCTGGGACAAGCGCCGGAGACATTCCGCCGCACTCGGCGGCTTTCGCTGATACGAGGCGAGCACAGTCTCTGCTTCGAGAGAGTGACTGGGGCGATGTCCCTGTGGTCGTCAGGCTGCGCGAGAAGGCGTGAAGGCTTCGACGCAGGTGACCGTCAGCCTGTGAACGTGCCCGTCTCGGCCGCTCCAGTTGATGGACTGCCCAGGCGAGAGCCCGAGAAGGGCTACTCCGATGGGTGTCATCACGCTCACCATTGATTGCTCGATGTCAGCGTCGCCAGGATAGCAAAGTGTAACGGTCCGGGTCTGCCCGCTTTCCGTCTCGTAGGAGACGGTGGATCCAATTCCGACGACTTCCCCCGGAAAATCAACGTCGACCACGACCGACGCCCGTTCGAGTTCGCTAAGCAACTCGTCGGCGACGTCGAGGTCGCGACCGGGCGCCGCCAGGGCAAGGGACGTGAGACGCGAGTGCTCCGTTTGGCGCACGATGATTGACGGCTTGGTGCCTTGGGTTGAGTCCATTTCCATTTTTCATGCCTCTTCGCGCAGCCTTGAGCCACGCTGGGTCGGAGTTATGCCGTGGTGATTGAGTCGCGCGGAACCAGCGTTGACGGTATGACGATCCCAGGGTTCAGGTGCGCGACAACGGCGAAAGACCCTGGGCTAGTGTTCTGCGATAGAACACTCTCCGCGGAGACGACAGGAATGGAAATTCGCAATCTTCGTCATGGTATTTAAATGATGCCATGTCCGAAGAGGAAGTCAAGCCGCACACAAGAAGCCCTCAATCAAACCGTCAACCACGACCGGCCGCCGAGACGGCCGACGAATACGGAACCCATGCGACCATGTCCTGGGAGCCAATACCAATATGGGGCTTTGTCCGCGTCGCTGAAGCGACGGACGCCCTTGGCGGGATCTCATTGGAGCTAGGGAAAGGAACATTCGTATCGGGTGCGGCGGCGCGCCACACCTGGTGCACCCGGCCGGATGGCTTGACTTTTAAGTCCCCGATGGCAATCTTATGGCCATGTTGACAAATCGCGACATACTCCCGATCGCAGCCTTCCGGGTCTGCCCGATCGCAGGATCGTAACCCGGATCCGGCCTCGTCGCCTGCCGGATCCTGGGTGAATGCGGTCAGCACGATGGCTGACGGCGCGACAATCCTTTCCAGAACAGGGATTGCATTGCATGGCACCGCCATGCTTGTACCGGAGGTATCGCGAGCAATGTCAAACAATATTTCCTCTTCGCAGCATCAGATATCCGTTATCGGAGCATCGGATTACTCGTCGCTCATCGACTTAGCCTATGCTGCCTTGACAAAGGACTTCGATGTCGCAGCCGAGCTGGTCGACAAGCTCGAGAAGAGCATTGTCGTGCCCGATGGACAATCTCCGCACGATGCAGCCCGGATTGGTTCCACCGTTACCTTCGATGCCGAAGGCGCATCCCGCCGCGCCATAACTCTCGTCTATCCGGATGAGATCGATGTCGAGGCGGCACGGATATCCGTGCTGACTCCCATCGGAGTTGCGCTGCTCGGCCTTCGTCAGGGACAGTGCAGCCAATGGTTCTCGCGAGACGGTCAGCGCAATGAACTGATTGTGGTTCGCGTTGTCGACAGACAATTTGCCGACCTCCCGCTTTAGTCCTCGTCGGACATCAGCATCATCGTCTTGAGGACAGCAATGATATTGCGCAACCGCAGACACAGAAAACACCGGGGAGGTTGCCTCACCGCAGGCCCGTAGCCCTGTGTCGCCCATCGTGGTCGGCACAGGCGTTCCTGTCGAACCAGCATGGACATCCATAGGAGACCTACGATGACTACGGCCCTCCCGCCGCTTACACTTTTCGACGAGGACACCGCTGTCTTGCGCCGTCTGCTCGACGACACCACTCTGCTTGATCGTGCGAAAGCTTTGATCCGGGAGAAACTTGCAAGGGCTCGCCCGGTGGACGCCGCGAACCTTCCTGGAAACGTCGCGACGATCAACAGCCGCGTCACCTTTCAAGTCGGAAACGACGTGCCGACAACGGCGTATCTGGTGGACACCGGGCAGCCCATCAGGCTGTTTCAGGAGATCGTCCCGCTGCGCAGCCTGGTGGGCCTTGCCATTCTAGGTCTCCAGGAGGGCGAGGTCGCAATCCTTGAGGCTCATCAAAATTCGAACGCGACTCTTTCGCTCAAACGAGTCCTTCACCAGCCGCAGCGGGAACTCAGGGCGATCTTTGGAGCCGCGCCCTCGGCAACGTCTATGGGAGCGGCACGCCGCGCCGGCCCGTCGAATGATTTCGAGCAAACGCGGTTTCTCTCTTCTCAGAGCGAGGCAGTGCGATGACATATCCTTCCTTCTCGAACAATCCTTCCGGCGACGCGATATATGTTCAGCTCCACTACGACCACCTGAGCGGGACCGCACACGCGTGGTCGACCGTTTTCGACGGGGTGCTGCCCTCGCGCTGCTATCCAACTCGGGAGGCTGCAGCCGATGCGGCTCGCACGGTGATCGCGACGATCATTTCAAAGGATGACGCCACTGCGCCGCGGCGAGACATTCGTATTTGGCTACGCTGACGCGGCTCTACGTCATCGGGCCGCCCAACAACCAACTAAGCAGGCTGGCGAGTGTGACCGGCCTGTTTTCTACCCCGAAGAGATATGTGCTGGAGAATGAACCATGTCCAGGGAAGTATTTTGCCAACTGACCGCAGGAGATGCCAATGTGCTGATGTCCATGCTCGAACAGGCCGACCAACCCGCCCCGTTTTCGGTTTTGCTTCGGGAGAAGCTCAGTCATTCGAACGTGTACTTTCGCGAAGATATCCCCGCGAACGTGGTCACGATCGACACCCAGGTCGTTTACACCGTCAACGGGTCGAGCGTTGGACCACATGTTCTCGTCCGAAACGCTGACGGGGGGCTTCCCAGCTTCGCTCTCTCGGTTCATTCGATGCGCGGCCTGGCGCTGCTGGGCTTGGCGGTCGGAGAAAAGGTCGAAATCTCGGCAAGGGATGGACGATCTGAGATGCTTTCTGTCGAGCGTGTCCTGTTTCAACCCGAGGCGGAGGCGCGGTTGAAGCAGACGAGGCAACGAACGGCCGAACCGGTCGACCAGGCTCCGCAGGTCGTCAGTTTCCGGCCGCGACCCAGGAAAGCCGTCGTGTCATGTGACGATGACCCTGGTCCAAGTGCTGCGTGATCGTGGGGAAAATAGTTGGACTATGTTCCGGGACTGTGTGTTGCAGAGCTTCATCCGGCGGACGGTGCAGGCAAGCGCTCAGCGCCAAAAGCGACCTTCCAAAGGGCAAGGAACTTTTTTGCTCGCGCTTGGTTTCAGCCACCACCAAAGGAGACCAACGATGACAGAGAACGAGACCCGCGAAATCTTCGTGACCGGATTGAAGAACGCCCACGCCATGGAGAACCAGGCTCTCTCCATCATGAAGCCGCAGGTAAAGCGGATCGAGAACTATCCCGACGTCGCCGCGAGGCTCGAGCAGCACATTCGCGAGACCGAGGGACAGATTGCACGACTGGAGGAAATCCTCTCGAGCCTCGCGGAAGATCACTCCTCACTGAAAGACATGGCACTCTCTGCGGTTGGGACCATGGCTGCTCTCGGCCATTCTGTCGCAGGTGACGAAATCCTCAAAAACAGTTTCGCCAACTTCGCCTTCGAGAACTTCGAGATCGCAGCTTACAACTCCCTTATCACTGTCGCCGAACTTGGCGGCTTTGCTGGATCGGTCCCGGTCCTTCAAGCCAACCTCGACGAGGAGATCGGGATGGCAAAATGGCTCGAGATCAATCTGCGCCAGACAACGATCAAGTTCGCCAACCTCAAGGAAGCCGGTCAGGCGGCGAAGATCTGAGGCCATTCAGTGAGTGGCGGAAAAGACGGATGACGTCCCGGAAGCAGCTCGGGATCACGGCGATGCTGGCCGGCGGTTCGATCGACTTGTCACGGATCAGCCGGTCGGCGGCCTTGTGCCAATAATCCGCAAATCGCAGAGCCTGCGGTCATTGACGATGATCAACAGGTCAAAGTCGGACCGGTAGCCCTTCATGGTGAAGGGTTCGTCGACCCAGCCGCCCTTGGCATAGGGGCCGAACAGGATGATCTTCAGGATCCGGCCGCGCTTCTTGAATTCGGCCGTCCCCTCTTTCAGCGCGTCCTCGAATTCCTCGTGCAGGATTTCCAAGCCCCGGCCAATCTCTCGCTGCTTGCGAGGCGGCATATGATCGATCGACGATTTCATGCGCTATCGGCAGGCCAAACACCCGGCACCCTCTACTCGCACATTTTGGGGGAGTTTTCACGAAGAGCACCCAGTCATCAAGTGCACGCAAATTCTCGACGCTGGAATTTCCGTCTATATCAGATCCGTCAAGGTCATTGTGATGGTAAATGGCGATGGTGAGGAAGGTCGGTGTGGCCGTGGTGGATACAAACCTGCGTGTGCACGGCCTAGAGAAATTGCGTGTTGTCGATGCGTCTATCATGCCGAAATATCATCTCGGGTAACACCAATTCCCCCGTCATCATGATCGCAGAAAAGGCCTCAGATGCCATTCTCGGGCGGTAGTCCATCTTGGCGCGGGCTACGGCGCCAACTCGGAGCATACTGCCGACCTTGGCAGAGGCGACGCAAGGGAACGACCGATTGCCCTTCTCATATCCAAGATGGAGTAGCGTCATTCAAAGGCGCGGAATGAGCCCTCCTTCAATGGGAGCCACGGTCAATCCGGACAAATGATTTCTGCTGCCTGCTCCTGTCGAGGCGCTGCCTCTTTTCGATTCAGTACACCGAGCGCGATCATGGCTCTCCTCTTTGCCCGGTAGCGGTTGAATTGCTGATCCGCCAGAACCCCGGTCAGGATTACCGCTCCCATCACCGCGAAGTTGAGCGAAGAAGGTATGCCAAGAAGATTGACCAGGTTCTGCAACTCCTGAAGCAAGACTGCGCCTAATACGACGCCGATGATTGAACCTTCTCCACCACGCAATGAGAAGCCCCCGAGGACGGCCGCAGCGATCGCGTAGAGTTCGTAGAAATTGCCATGGGACGACGGTTGCACCGATCTGGTGAACATAGCGAAGTAAACTGCGGCGACCGCGGTCAGCACAGCGCAGATAACATAGGCAGCGGTGATGACGAAACCGGTACGGATGCCGGAGTAGCGTGCCGCATCCTCATTCTTGCCCACGGCCTGCAAATGCCGGCCAAAGACAGAGCGGTGAAGCACGAACCAACAGACGGTTCCCACGATAATCATGGCATAGAAGGAGTGAGGAACACCAAAAGAGCGACCAATCGTCAGCCATTCAAGCGCCGGATAATTCGCCCCGAAAGGGAAGCCGGCAGTGGCTTCGCCCGTATATCCCCGCGCGGCGCCGCGATAAATCAGCAAACCACATAGGGTCACCACGAAGGGTTGCATCCGGAGTTTGGTGATTAACAGGCCATGGGCAAGCCCCAAGAGCGTCCCGACCAGGATGACGACGAGGATCGCCGCCGGCCATGGGACGCCGTATTTTCCGACCATGTCGACAAATAAGACGCCGAGCAACGCAATCATCGATCCCACCGACAGGTCGATCCCTCCGGTCATGATCACGAAGCCCTGCCCGATTGCAAAGAGACCGAATAGGCCGATCAAATTGGCGGTATTCCCTAGATTGATAGGCGATAGGAACAGCGGATTTCTGAGGTACACTACTGCTCCAACAACTATAATCAGGACTGCCAAGCCGAAATCTTTTTTCTGCATCGGCTTTTTCCTAATTTGCCCCAACGGCGAGCTTGAGCACATTGTGTTCGGACAACTCCGATCGCGACAACGATCCAGCAATTTCCCCTTCCCTCAGCACAACGACGCGGTCTGACACGCCGATCACTTCTTCCATGTCACTGGAAATCATCATGACCCCGACACCTGCATCCGCCAACGCGCGCATCAGTTTGTAGATCTCTACCTTCGAGGCCACGTCGATGCCACGGGTAGGCTCGTCGAAAATGATTAGCCTTGGCCGCATGGAAAGCCATTTCCCCAGCACAACCTTTTGTTGATTGCCGCCGGAAAGCTCGGCGGTTTTGCGCATGACATCATTCGTCCTGATGTCGAGTTTTACTCGCTGATCCTCGGCGCGCGCCTTCATCAGACTCTGCGAAACGACCCCATGACGGGACACCGCGTAGAGGTCAGCAAGACATACATTCTCGCAGATAGCTGTTTCCAACACGAGGCCTGCTCGTTTGCGATCCTCTGGCACGAGATAGACGCCGGCTTCGATGGCTGCCCGCGGCGAAGCCGCCCTCAACGGCCTGCCCGCCAGCATAACCTTGCCCTCGAGAATGGCGTCAATACCGAAAATGGCTTCCGCCAACTCCGTTCTCCCAGCGCCGACCAATCCGGCGACGCCCAGAATTTCACCGGAATGGAGATCGAACTCCACCAAGGCTCTGGGCTTCGCGCGAGTTCTGACACCCCTTAGAGACAGGATCGCTTCACCGACGGGGCGAGCAGGCGGCGCATATAGCGAATTGAGGTCGCGGCCGATCATCATACGGATCATGGCGTCATGATGTATGTCCGACGTGCCGAGCTCACCGGCTGCCCTGCCGTCGCGCAGGGCGAAGACACGGTCGGCACATTCCTCGATCTCGCTCAGGCGATGCGATATATAGATGACTGCGATGCCCTCGGCTTTAAGGCTTGCCACGACACTCATCAGTGTTTTCGTTTCCGACAAAGTGAGCGACGACGTTGGTTCATCCATGATGATGATCCGCGCCTTGATGGAGAGTGCCTTGGCGATCTCAAGCAATTGACATTCCGCCAATGACAGAGCAGCGACCGGCGTGTCGGCCTCGAACGTAGCGCCGACCCGCCTCAGAAGCGGTTTGGCTGCGGCATGCATCGCCTTTACATCCATCAGTCCGAGGAAACCCGCGCGAATTTCGCGGCCTAGGAACATGTTGGCGGCCACATCGAGATTGTCGAATACGTTGAGTTCCTGATGGACGAACGCGATGCCCGCGGACTGGGATTCAGTCACCGAAAATCCGTCATACCGCACATTATCGATAATGATATGACCCGAGTTGGGCTGGACAACGCCTCCCAGAATTTTCATCAGCGTGGATTTGCCGGCGCCATTTTCTCCGATTAGGGCCAGCACCTCACCGGCCAGGATCGTCATGGACACATTGCAAAGTGCCACCACGCCGGTATAGGCCTTGGAAATGTTCTCGAGCACCAATAAGGGGCGCGTCCGATCCTCTTTAGTCGTCATCAGTCATGGCCATCTGATTTTGCGGCAACGGCAATGCTTCGGCCCGTTGAGTGGGTATTCAAAATACTAGGGAAGCGGGCCGAGTGGCGGCCCGAGCCTAATGCGGCCGCGCTGAGCGGGGGAGTTTACCCGCCAATGCGCTCTTTGAGTTCCTTTTCGAAAGCATCGACATTGGACGTGTTGATGACTTTGGTCGGAACAATGATGAGGCCATCCGCTGGCACACCCGACTTGTCGCCTTCAAGATATTTCGCCATCAGCTTCATGCCTTGATAACCCCACTGGTAGGGGTCTTGCACGACGGTTCCGGCGAAGCTGCCTTGGCGGACAGCACCGAGGGTGATCGGGTCCTCATCGAAGGCGATGACCTTGATCGCGCCGAGCTTGCCGGCCGCCTGAAGCGCCTCGTAAATCTTGGGCGGGTTGTAGGAGTAAAATCCAACCATGCAAGATATGTCTGGATTGGCCGCGAGCACATCATCGACGTTTGAGCGGGCACGTGCGAAATCCACGTCGTCGCCCCGCACATCAACAAGCTCGATCCCCGATCCTTCCACGGCCTTGCGGAAACCGGCGATGCGCTCGACGGCGTTATCGGCCCCCAGGAAGCCGACAAAACCCATGCATTTTCCACCCTTCGGCATCGCGGCGACGGCAACCTCGCCGGCCTGCACGCCCGCTAAGGTGTTGGAGGAGCCCAGATAGGCGATGCGCTTGCTACCGGGCGCGTCGCTGTCGGTGGTGAAAAGCGGTACCTGTGCTGCAATGCGATTGAAAGCATCGATGGAATTCTTCGGGTCGGCAGAAGATATCATGATTGCGTCGGTACCGGCGGCGACAAGGTCGTCCATCAGGGCATTCTGCAGGGCAGCAGTGCCTTGAGCCGGATAACGGAATTGCAGTTCGTAGCCTGGCAGTTCTGCCTGGGCCTTCTTGACCCCGGCTTCGGCGAGCTTCCAGAAGTCCGAAGCGGCATTAACGACAAAAGCCAATTGGGGCTTATCTTGGGCCACAGCAGGGCCGGCCAGACCGGAAACTACCATGGCGACAGAGACGGCAAGATTCAGGTTCACTAGTTTTCCTCCCATTTCAAGAGCATGGCAACGCCATGCGTCTTGGCGTTACTGAATGCCCGGCAGCAATCTCGGCCGCAGGGCGATACGTATCCGTTGCTTTGGGCGCCCGCCCGGGCGATCGAACTAGATCGCCCCAGCGCCGGCGTCGGATATTGGTTTCCACGCATGACCTATCCCGGGTACCAACAAGACGCGGGTCGTCGGACGCCCGGGTATAGGCCCAAGCACTTTGTATTAGGCGTTTGAGATCTACGGCCGGAAACCAACCCAGCAGCATCCGTGCCTTGCTATTGTCAAACCAGTTGCTGTGAAACGGCGTCGAGATCTCCACGCTCGGCAGCCCATGCGAAGCGTTCAGTTGCGTCGCGACATCGGCATAATCCACAGGGCTAATATTAGGGATCTGTCGTGTCGGTGTTATGATCAAGAACGTGCTAATAACAGCACTTAATTACCGGAGCCGTCAAGCAAGAATTTTAGCAACGCGGCGGCCAGAAACCGGGTCAGGTGAAGCTGCGTTTGCTTTTTCGTTTGGCGCCGAGCCGACCCAAGCCGGCAATTGAAGCCGCAAGTCAAGCCGAAGGGGTTTGTAAGCGCGGTGAGGCTCGGTGGCCGGAGTAGCCGTCAAGCCGGTCATTGAACAAGGTATCTCATGTGAGCAAGCGGAAGAGATTATCTGTTTAATGGGTCTTGAGGTATAACGGGGCCATGTGGGGGCGCCGTCAAACGATCACTCCGCCGCCACATTGGCTTTGGCATTGCGGAGGCCCCGGTTGGCGGTGGATTCTCGAGCGATCAGCTCGCACTCAACCTTGATGCGGCTTGGAGTTGTGTGCAGACCGCCGGCGGCATCAATAAGCAGTTCCGTAGCCGTCCGCCCCATTTCGTACAATGGCAGAATGAGGGTTGATAGGGGAGGGTGCGTGTACTGCGCGATATCGCGATCGTCAAAGCCGATAACCGCCACGTCGTCCGGTATCGTGACGCCCAATTGCTTGAGCGCGTCGAAACAGCCGATCGCCATCATGTCGTTGGCGCAGAAGATGGCATCAGGTGGATTGTCCAATGCCATCAGCTCCAACGTCATTTCATACCCCGCCGATGGCTCCCAATTACCTGGACGAACCAGAGCAGGATCGAAGACGATATCGTTGCTGGCCAAGGCCTGCTTGTAGCCTTTGAGGCGGTCTCGCGCTGCGTCGACCCCCTGTTGGCCATTGATGAAACCGATCCGCCGACGTCCCGACAGCAGCAAATGTTCAGTCGCAGTGCGGCCGCCCAGGAGATCGCCGGGCAGAACGGAATAGTGCTTGCGATGCTCGTCATAGCAATTCACCAGGACGATACGATGGTCGGCAAGGGCTGCAGGAATTTGAACGAGCCTGGTCAGGATCGTACCGTAGATCAGGCCGAGGATGGGCAACTTGCTGACGCCGGCGACGATATTAGTCTCAACATCGGCATCGCCATGACTAACGGCCATCAGCATGTTGAGGCCATATTCGAGGGCCTTGTCGCGAGCGCCTTCGAACGCCAATGACATCCAGGGATCGGTCGAGGTTTCATCCGCAACGAAAATTATCGTGGACTGCCCGCCCGGGGCTGTCTTGGTTCCACGACGCACAAAGCGATAACCAAGCGCCTGTGCGGCTTCCAAAACGCGGCCGCGAGTCGCTTCGGCTAGTCTCGCACCTTTCGTACCACTGAGGACGAGTGAGACGGTGGCTTGTGAGACGCCTGCCGCTGCAGCAACATCCATCATCGTTGGACGCCCCACACTCACCTGCCTCTTGGATTTCGACATCAGTCAGTAATTTCCCCTGGAAATGGACATCTGCCACGCCGTCGTCGAAAATTCAACGGCCTAGATCCGAACAGCCGCGGTCTAGCCACTTCAGACACCTTATATGATAATATCAAATCAACGTAGCCTTTGATTTTGCAAATATTGATCAATGATATTAGCAGATATCTCTGTTTCGCTCCGATGTGACGAAAGTGACGGCACTCGGGATCAGCAGCACGCCGATAACAAACTCGCGAATCGTGCGGCCGCGTGAGATGCGGGCGATGAACACGCCGACGAACGGCGCCCAGGACACCCACCAGGCCCAGTAATAGATGGTCCAGTTGGCCGGTTCAAATGCCGATCAGACAAAGCATTGGCCACGGACTCTAGTGCTTCGACGGAAGGGAAGGATACGAATGCCCGAAGCAGCACCACCCAGACAAGTCCGGACAACAACACCAATACAGCGAGCGGTGCACAGCAGCGCAAGTCCAGCGAGACAGATGCGGCCTCGGTTGACCGGCCCTCAAACGCGGTCACGGGCAGCATCAATATTTCCACGGAACAGAAGACCGAAATTCGAAACGTCATCGTGGAGAATAAGGTCGAGCCGATCAGGCCGAGTTCAGCGTTTCGGTCGGCGCGGCAGTCCCGAAAACAATCGAACTGCATCCGCTTCCACCCAGGGCTGTGGAGATCCTGCCGGCCTTATCGTTCGTACCGTGATTTCGTGCTTGCCAATAATCGCATCGTCATCGTTGAACCGGATATCCACGAAAGTGCCGCTGGCCGGGAAGGGCAGCGGCAGCCTCGTTGCGCCCCTTTGAGAACACGTCGTCTTCTAATGTATATCTCGATCCCGCTAAGAACTGACCATCCATGAGCAACGTGAACAAAGCTACCGCATAGGCGCCAAGACGGCGAGCCAGCGGATACCTAGTGATTTTCATGCGTTGTCGTCCTTATCGTCGAATTCGGAACCAGACAGGGCACCGCTCTCTCAAGGAGACGGCCAGCCGTGCTCTACGTGCGATTTGGGATAACCTTAAAATCTTTTTAATCCGACGAGGCTAAATTTAGCACCACCTTATGAAGGTTCGGCCCGACGATCCGTCGGCCACACAGCTGGAGATGATCGCATGCGCAAGCCGAAGGTGAAAACGTCGCTCGTTGTCATCAATCTGATGTTTGGATTGATCTTCCTCGCGTTCGCGCTGTTCTCCCTGGCCAGCATGCACAAGATTCACGACGACACGACTGCAATTGCGGACAAATGGCTTCCCAGTGTTTCGAAGGTGAGAACGATCCGCTTTGAGCTTGAACAGCTCAAATTTGCCTATGCAAATCACATCATGTCAATCAGCGACGAGGCGATTGCCACAGCAGAGCTGAGTGTTTCGGGTCATCTAGCCGAACTGACCAACGCTGTTTCCCACTATCGGCCGCTTGTATCGTCGACCAGCGAGGCTGACCTCCTGCAACGAATTGAGAAGCACCTGGCAGACTATCAGAAGTCGGCTGTCCCGATGCTCGAGAAGTCGCGTCTGAATCAAAACGAGGACGCCAAACGCATCTTCTATAGCGACATGGAACCCCTTGTCCACGACGCGGAAAAGCTGGTTGATCAACTGCTTGGCATCAAGGTCGCGGGTTCGGAAGCCTCCCATGCAAGCAGCGAAGCAACCTATTCGACGGTTCTCCAAGTTACCTGGATAGTGATTGTCTTGGTCCTCTCGATTGTGGTAGCGGCCGTGTGTTACGTAGCCTGGCAGATCTCGCGTCCGATCGGAACGATCACAGAGGCGATGGCGAAGCTTGCCGCGGGGGATACCCAATCGCAGATACCCTATTCAAATCGGCACGACGAGATTGGCACCATGGCTGGGGCTGTTGAAGTTTTCCGCCAGACGGCACTGGCCAAGATCAGCGCCGATCGGCAAGCGGAGACCGATCGGTCCCTTGCGGAATCTGAACGACAGATCCGTGAGCAGAGTGATCAGGCCCGAGCGGAGGTGATGGCCCAAGTCACCACCAGGCTGGCGGCGGGGCTGAAGCAACTTGCTCAAGGAGACCTTACCACAGAGATTAAAGATCCCTTTGATCCAGATTTCGAGGCACTGCGTAGCGATTTCAACGCTACGGTCCACCAGCTTTCCCAAACGCTCGCGAAGGTGGCAGGATCCACGGTCAACATTGATAGCGGATCGGCCGAGATCGCCAACAGCGCAAACGATCTTGCAAGGCGGACCGAGCAGCAGGCCTCGGCTCTTGAGGAAACTGCAGCGGCGCTCGATCAAGTCACGGCGAATGTCACATCTGCTTCAAGACGGGCCGACGAAGCACGACAGGTCGCGGCTGATGCGAATACCAGCGCTACAGCCTCCGGCGAAATTGTTGACGAGGCAGTTCAGGCGATGAGCCGAATCAAGGACTCGTCCAACCAAATTTCCAGCATCATCGGTGTGATCGATGAGATCGCTTTTCAGACCAATCTGCTTGCCCTTAATGCCGGTGTCGAGGCGGCCCGGGCTGGTGAGGCCGGCAAGGGCTTTGCAGTTGTGGCACAGGAGGTCCGAGAGCTTGCCCAACGCTCTGCGCAGGCGGCAAAAGAAATCAAGGCACTCATTCAAACATCTACGGGAGAAGTGGCGTCGGGCGTTGATCTGGTTTCCAAGACTGGCGAATCGCTCAAAAATATTGTGCGGTTGATCGTTGTAATGAACCAACATGTAGAGGCCATCGCGGTCTCCGCGCGTGAGCAGTCACTAGGCCTGTCGGAAATCAACACGGCCGTCAACAGCCTGGACCAAACGACGCAGCAAAACGCTGCCATGGTCGAAGAGACCAGCGCCGCTTCAGTATCCCTTGCCGACGAATGTGCTGCGCTACGTCAGTTGATTAGCCAATTTACCATCCCAGGCACTGCGCGCAATACCCCATACGACCTGCGGAAAATTGCTTAGCATGCGGAGAATCAATCCGCTGGCACGCCGGAAGCTGGTCGAAGCGGGCGGTGAAGATCACAGTAGAATGGTATTCACCAACATATAACGTCGCTCTTTGCCGACACCTTTCAATCCGTCTGGTCGGAGGTTGGTTTCAGTTGCCAGCCTTATGGCAACCCAATCAGTCCCTATTCGTTTGTAGGGTCTTTATGCGGGCTGGGCGTCCGGATCGCCCGGTTGACGTTGTGCGTGGAGGACGTGATTGCTTGAGATGCAGGCAGTTAGCCGTGAAGGCGCGGAGCGACGCGCGGAACACATGAGCTGGCTGGTGCCGATACCCAGTCCATTGGCCACGGCACCCGGAAGAGACCAACCCACCTAGCGGTTCTCGGCCCATCAGACCTTTGGCCGTATGGTGTACGACTGTTCCACGCGCTACCATTTAAAAATGCTCCGGAACCACGATCCTATTGCCGTCGCCATGGAACCTGAAGACCTGCAGTTGCTTCAGCGGGTCGTCCAAAAGATCTGCGACGGACGCGGCATCATCAAGGACAGCGGGCGAGCGACCGACATTGCAGCTGATGTGATCGGTCTGTTTCAGCGTGGGGTTCGGTGTGAGGCCCAGTTCCTTACGATGCTTGCAGCTGACACGGCCCCCTAATGCCGAACATCTGTTGCTCGACCGCCCGCTAGGCATTTGATCTGAAACATTTTCCTGCCCCTCAGAGTTTGGAGCCCAATCAAGGAAGGCCCACGTTGTGGCAAGGTACTACTTTCACCTGAGGGAAGGTGAGGTCCTGATTGAAGATCTGGATGGGGTCGAGGTGGCAAATCTCGAGGCGGCTAAATCAGAGGCTCGCGAAGCCATGCGGGAAAATATCGCAGAGCATTTGACCGCCGGCCGGCAGCTGACGTTCACGAGCATCGAGATCCGCGATGAACTGGGCCAGGCCCTGGCGAAAATTTCAGTTCTCGATGCCCTCACCGGAGTGGTCCCGTTTGACATACTTGAGGATGCCTGGCGGACCACTTGAACAGCTCTGCCTCGACGAGCTAGTGGAATTAGGTCAATCATCTTTCAAAATGAACCAGCCGCTCTATCTCCAGCGCGAATGCTCGATAGACATGTTCAACTCACGTCCGAAATTGAACCCAGCGAGCTGGGTATGCTGCAGCGCGTCTTCGATCAGATACTGAACCGTCGCGCGATTGCCCAAGAGACGGAAGCCGCGTCGCGCATTGCCGCCGATCTGATCTCGCTGTTTCAACACGGTATCCGCGACGAGCGACAACTACTGGCTATGCTTTCAGGGACGAAGAACTTCCCTTGATGGCAATAGCGATCGGTCCCTTTGGCTAGGGTTCCGTCTCCTTGGCACCCGACACAGCGCACCTAATGGCCAGGCTTCGCCGCTGGGGTCGTCGAGCCATCCTTTCGCATTCGGTGTCTACGTCTGGGTGCCGCTCCGTCGGTGTGAATCAAGAAGGCGTCAAGACCTGTGACGCGTCTTGTGTGTTTTGCAAGCTCCGGTTTCTCGAATGAGCGGTGAGAAAGGTCCCACACCGTTGTGAGGAACCTTCTGGTCTTAGATCAAGCGGTCCCGAGCTACATTTCCAATGTCTCGATCGACAGATGCGGGTCAAGCGCGCGCAGGAAGCTAGCGGCATCGAAAATCGCGGCCGGCGGCTTTGCACCGGTATCGCGGATGTCGCCCGACACGATGCGCTGGACCGCTTCACAGATGATCGGTGCGGTGACGGCATAGATGTCTTGGCCCTGCGCGATGATCCGGCGACGCAGACCTCCTCGCATGACGATCACCTCCACGGCGAAGCGCTGCGCCGAACGTCCGGTTTCGTCGATAGGTTGCGGCGTGGGCATGGACGGATCGCGTACATCCCGTAGTGCGGTCGTGTTGAGAAAGGTGTGTAGTTCCTTCGTCCGAACGTGACGGGCAATCAGCGGTACTTCCGAGAAGGGAAGCTCGACGAAGGTCTGCCGACCGAACGGGGCAGGTAGGACGGATACCTTTTCTGCAGGTGGCTGATGCACCGGCTCCATCTGCCCGCCGCTGACGGCAAGGCGCTTCGCAGTATTCTTTTCCCCGGTGATGCGCGTGCCCTTTGTTGGAAGCCAGCTGTCGAGCGCGACGTGGATTTCGATGGCGTCGGCGTGATCCCACTCACCCATGACGGTCGAAACGAGCAGATCGGCCAGGCCGCCGTAAAAACCCATGGCAGGGATGACGACGACGCCTGCGTCGCGGGCTGAGGTCTCGTGGCGCTCGAACATCGCCTGCACGCTCGGCTGCTCGGCCGTCACGTCCAGATAGTGGATGCCCGCCCGCAAGGCGGCGCGCACCACAGGGTCGGCCGTGTCCATGAACGGCCCAGCGCAGTTGATGACCGCCGCCGCCCCGGCGAGTGCCCGGTCCAGCGCCGCGTCGTCTTCCACCGCGGCCTCACGGCAGTCGATACCGCGCTCGGAAAAGCCCGCCTCGGCCAGCCGCCTGCTACTGCGACCGATCGCAATCGGCTTGAGCCCGCGCCGCAACAGTTCGGCGACGACAAACTGGCCAGTGTGGCCGTTGGCGCCTATGACTGCTACGGGATGTAGTGTCCCGGTGGTATCGGCTTGGCTAATGGTCATCGCTCTCTCCTTCGATACAGACCTGTCTGTAGCATATAAAACATACAGGTCTGTAGCGTGTCAATCGCTTTCCTGCTACAAAGGGAGATTGGAGGTCAGACATGGCAAAGCACATAACGAACGCTCCCACCCCCGGTACCAACGACGTGAGGGAGAGAATTCTAGAGACAGCATCGGAGCTTTTTTATCGACGTGGCGTGCGCGCTGTCGGCGTCGATCTGGTGGTGGAAAAATCCGGTGTCGCGAAAACCAGCCTCTACCGCCATTTCGGCACGAAGGACGACCTGATCGCCGCCTTTCTCAAGCGAGAGGACCTGGATTTTTGGAGCACTTGGGACCGGGTGAGAGAACAGCATCCGGACGATGCCTCGGCCGAGCTCGATGCGCATTTCGAGTGGATCGGCGAGAGGGTCGGACGGGACAACTATCGGGGTTGCCCGCAGATCAACACGGTGGCCGAGTTTCCAGAGAGCGATCACCCTGCCCGCAAGGTCGCAGAGGCCCACATGCGCGAGCTGCGGCGACGGCTGAAGACCATAGCTGAGGGCCTGGCGGTTGCTGCACCTCACCGGCTTGCCGGTCAACTCGCGGTCCTGATCAACGGCGCGTTCGTCAGCATGCAGCTCTTTGAACCCGGCGAGGCTACCAGCTTGCTCCGCGACGCCGCCCATGCGCTGATCGTCGCAAGCCGCAGCTGATTGGACCAACGGCCGTCAAATGGAGAATGGTGACTGCGCTCACCTATCTCATTGACATGCGTCAGATCAAACTCTTGGAGTACGTGCGGCAGGGGCTGAGAAGGCGGACGATTTGATCCGGAGCTCTGTGGGAAATATGCTGTAGTGCTTCTCGCAAATCAGGGACCGCTCGTCACCGGAAAAGAATTTCCTCTGCCGTCTATGCAGCGGAAGAGCTGGAAGAGACAGCAAAACTGCCTGTCATCCTGCGCGGCCGCCAACGCCGATGTTGTCAGACGAGAACGTGGCGCAGCTTAAGGCCGTGTTATGATGGAGGTGTTCCCCGTGGCCTGTTCGGGAATAGGAGCGGCCACCCTAAAGGCTGGGTTCTATATTTTTGCAACATCAAGCCTATCTCCGGACAGTGCCGTTTGAGGGGCTGCCCGGAACTGCGTTGCAGTTCCGGGCCATAGCTTCATCGTATCAGTGGGAAGCGCCCGAACCGCCGACGGCAACAATCGAGAAGGGCTGACCTTCGACCGCGATGGTGCGTGTCTCTTTCAGCGTGTCTGCGTCGACAACCCGTACAAGCGAGTGGCGGGGATCGGTGACGGCGACCTGGCCATCGGCGACAGCAAGGCGCGGGCGCGGATCGCGCCAATGGCCATTCTTGCTGTAAGGCTCCGTGACCCTGGCCTTGTTGACGATTTCTCCCTTGACGACATCGAGAACATGCAGGTCGCCGTCTTCCGTCAGGACGTAGGCGTTGCGCGGTTCTGCCGGATCGAGCTGGAAATCCACGCGGCGCGTCGGCAGCTCGATCAGTTTGTAGGGTTGTTCGGCATCCGCGTCGATCAAAACCAGCTTATCATCCCCATAATTGCCGAGGAAGAATTGCATCGCCTTGCCGCCGAGGAGTGTGCCGGTGTAGGCCTTCGGGAAGTCGGCGGGATAAGGCAGCATCGTGAGCTTGGGCCCATCAAGTCCGCCCGGGCGAGCAACAAGAACGCCTTCCTTGCAGCCGAAGGCAACCAGGCGGGCCGAGGTCGCCTCACCATGAAGGTCGGTGCATTTGGCCATCTCGCCAACCTGCTCGCCCTTCTCGTCCAAGACGCGAACACCGATCCGCGGGGGCAGTCCATCTGGTTTCGTTTCGATGTCCGTGTTCGGGACCGAGACGAGCACGTAGCGGCCCATCGTCACCGCCACGCCGTGATGAGGCCTGATTGTATCGACAATCCGCTTCTCAATTTTTCCGTCGAGGATGTCGGCTTCATCGACGATTTCTGCCTTGTCGGCGCGATCGTAGAACAGGACGACATGGTCATCATGCGGGACGACATGGCCCGGGCGTTTGCCCTCAAGCGCCACAGGCAAAAGCGCGGGGTCGGAAACTTCGAGATCGCGATGTTCGCCATGATCCGAAAAATTGATGCCGGTTTTGATCGTGTGAATGACATCCGCTTCTGTCTGGGCCGCAAACACCGTCTGACCGGAGGCACTCGCCGTCAGTGAGGCATATCCATTGACGTCATAGCGGCCAAGCTCCTTTCCGTCCTCGAAATCGATGGCCCGCACGATTGGATTTGTATGGTCGGCGACGAATAGCCGCCAGGCCTCCTTGGTTTCGTGATCCTCGGCGAATGCGCCTGACGCGGCGAAGACCAGGCTCGCTGCCACGGCAGCCAGCAAGCGGTTTCGGGTGAGAGACAGTCTCATCGGGTTCCTTCCTTCATTTTGTGATTTATTGTGCGCGGCGGGCTGTTTAACCGCGCGGCATTTGGCAAAGCCGTCGCTGATGACGTCCTTGGGGAGATCGCGACCGATGAAGACCAGCGGGGTTACCCGGTCTTCATCATCCTTCCAAGGCCGCTGGTGATCACCTCCCAGCAGCATGTGCACGGCCTGGACGACGAAGCGGTTGTCGTCGCCGGCAAACGAGATGATCTCCTTCATCCGCAGCATATCCATGCCGAAGGCCTGCACCGTCGTCAGCAGCCAGTTCAGGAACTTGCCTGGATCCATAGGTTGCCGCTCGACGAGCGAGAAGCTAGTGAGATGGGCGTCATGCTGGTGATCGTGTTCCTCATCGAGGAAATCAGGCTCGACTTCCAAAATGCGGTTGAGGTCGAACGCCTTGCGGTCCAGAAGGCTTGCTATATCGACATCGCAACGGGACGATCTGATTATGCTGGCGGTGGAATTGATCGGAATGCGCTGCTCGACGGCGGCGGTGTTATCGTCACTGACGAGATCGGTCTTGTTGAGAACGATCGTATCGGCGAAGGCGAGCTGTTCCTGTGCCTCATGGGCGCGGTCGATCTCGCCGAGAAGATGCGTGGCGTCGACGACGGTGATGATCGAATCCAAGCGGGTTTTTGACGGCGCCGGATCAGCCAGACCTGTCGTCTCGATGAGGATGCCGTCGAGGCGGCCCGGGCTGCGCATCCGTCCTTCGATGATGCGAATCAGGTCGCCTCGCACCATGCAGGAGATGCAGCCGTCGTTCATCTCGAACACATCCTCGTCCGACTCGACGATCAGGTCGTTGTCGATGCCGACTTCACCGAACTCGTTGACGATTACGGCGAACTTCTTGCCGTGCGGCTCCGTCAGAATGCGGTTGAGAAACGTGTTATTGCCGGCGCCGAGATTACCCGTCAACACTGTGACGCGGGGAGGCTCGATCTGAGACATGGTTCCTCCTCAACGATCCTTATGAGGCAGCGGGTGCAAGCGGTTCGGCTGATGCAAACGTTATTACGTTACGTTTTCGATAATAAACGTAATAACATTACCCGTGCACTTGCTGTCAATCCCCGTGTGCGCGACGAAGTTTCAAGAAATGATGTATGGGAGAGCGGTCCGTCGGTTGGCCGGCCAGATCCATCTCACCGTGGTCCCATGGAACTGGACGGCAATCCGGCGCCTGCGCTTGACGCAGTGACAGCGGTTTTCGGATGATGAAACCCAGCTTTTGCGTATCGCATCATGAGCTTCAGTTCTCGCTCTTTGACCAATGCCGGCCCGTTTGATCAGCAAAGTCCTCGGGGTATGGGACTCTTTCTTGATCTCCCTATTCCACACTTCATCGAAGCCCGTATTATGGCGGGGCGTGCATGAGCGAAGGCAAAAAACCGAGCGGACAACAAGCGTAGTGGACAATTGTATGGCCGGTGGAACCCCATTGGGGCGATCGGCAGTCGAACGTCCAGATCGCAAGGTCCCGTGGTTGATCCCGCAATGAAAAATGCCTCATCGGCCGTCATTGCGATGCCCGACCACCGCAGACTTGCGTCAAGAAGCGATTTCAAGCTCGTGCGCTATAGGATATCCGTCCTGTACGATGAGAATCCGCTGCGGTCGTCCGCCTCCCAACCGGTATCTCGCCGGTCTTCGCACTCGCTAGCTGCTTTCTTCAAGCGTTTTGTCGATACTTGGTTTCAGCCCGATGATGAACTGGAACCTGTAGACCTGTCGTTTGTTTTCCGCAGGCATAGGAGGCTAACCAAATGAAAAATATTTCACTCGCTGCCGCACTGATCACGATTTCAAGTGCCGCGTTCGCCCAATCCGCGGCGGAAAAACAGGCGTGAACTCGGTTTTGGGCGTTGCTCCCAAGACAGAGGATTTCGTAGCGAAGGCATCTGCGAGCGACATGTTCGAAATAGAAACCAGCAAGCTTGCTCTGCAAAAGGGTGATGACGTCGCGAAGAAATTCGCCCAACAGATGATCACAGATCACGAAAAGGCAAGCGCGGAACTGAAGGGTCTGGTGTCAAATGGTAAGGTGCAGGGATCCGCGGTAACCGGGCTCACTGGCGATCATAAGGAAAAGTTGGACGAGTTGGCAAAACTCGAAGGCGCCGAGTTCACTGCAGAATACTTCGATGAACAGGTCGACGTTCATGAGGATGCAGTCGACCTGTTCAAGCGCTATGCCGAAGAAGGCGACAACGCCGACCTGAAGGCATGGGCAGGCAAATTGCTTCCCGCCCTCGAACGCCACCACAAGATGGCGAAGGACCTCGATAAGGACTGACACCTACGGCTACGGGTTCGAGACTTCGCTGGATTGCTGACCAGCGGATCAGGTCTGACCACGACGGCGTCCTGGGGGAAGGCCGCATCAACTCTTATTCCTTTCCAAGGCTTCATCTCGACCCCGGACAATGTTGAAGGCAATGGCTCAAGGGACCGTTGGATCTCACGCTGGAAACAAAAGTTCAACGACCGTTCCCTTGCCCGGCAGCGACGCGATGCGTGCGTCCCCGCCGCTTTGGCGCACGAAGCCATAGACCACAGCCAGGCCAAGACCAGCTCCGCCTTCCGAGCCGCGGGTGGTAAAGTAGGGCTCGAAGGCCTTGTCGATGGCCTCCGATGTCATCCCGACGCCATCGTCCGTCACGCTGAGGCTGACGCCGGCCTCGCTACGGGAACAGCGGATGAGAATTGTTCCACCCGCTGGCATGGCCGCGGCGGCGTTGAGGCAGAGATTGAGAATTGATTGCTCAAAGAGTGCCGCATCGATAAGGACAGTCGGCAAGTCCTCCGCTATCTCGAGAGTAAGCCGGCATTTTTCCCCGATGGCGATCTCCAGCACGTCCGCCATGCCGCGCAGCACTGCGCCAATCTCCACCGCGCCCGGATTGATCGGCTGCTGGCTGCCGATGGAAAGCATACTTCCGGCAAGCGACCTGCCTCGGTCCGCGGCCTTACGGATGCGGGTGATGTGCCGTTTTTGCCGGTCATTGAAGCCGGTTTCGCGCTCCAGCAGGCCAAGGCTGCCGGTGATGATGCCGATCATGTTACCGACCTCGTGGCTAACCTGGTGGGTCATGCGCATGATGCCGTCGAGGCGCTGGACCTTTGCTGCCTCAGCTTCCTGCCGGTCCATGTCCGTAATATCGCGCGCCAGAAGGACGATGCCGCCATCCGGTTGGCGCGACAGCGACACTTCCGTCACCTTGCCGGCCTGGGAGCGGTGGCGTAACACGGATCGGTCGTGGAGCAGGCCGACATCGTTCTCGGCTGGCAGAAGCGCCGGATCGATCTCTTGCAGGTGCGCAACGAAACTTCGGAGCGGCAGTTTCCGTGCCGAACCAGACCGGCCCACCAGCTCGATGACGCGTCGGTTCATCGTGATAGGACGGCCGCGCGGATCAAACAGCGCGATGCCCTCGTTCATGCTGCGGAATGTGGAACGGATGGTGCGAGCGGCGGCCTCGGCGGTGCGCCGCAGCCGCGTGACGCGCTCGACGCTCTCCCGGAACGCACGGAAGGCTTCAAGCAGACGAACCAGCTCTGTTTCCGTGCCGTTGTAGCTGGGGGTCTCGACATCCTTGCGTCCTTCCGCCAGAGCATTCATGCCGGTCGATAGTGCGACGATGCCGCGCGAAACACGCATGACGGAGCGGATGGAGAAGATCGCCATGACAAGCACAAGAAGCGAGGCAAAAGCGACGATGACAAGCAGGCGGCTCAGAGCATCCGAAGTCGAGACCAGATCTTCGTTAAGGCCCCGGGCAACAGCCTCGCTCTGGGTCTCGGTCGCATGCGAGAGATCGCGGGAGACGGAATGGAGGCGTGCTACTGCGGCGCGAATGGAAAACATTTCGAGCAGGTAGCGGGTTTGCGCATCAAAGACGCTCTCATAGGGCATCAGCTCGCTGGGGGAAATCCGCGCGTCCGGTGCTGCGCGTTCAAGGCGTGGCGACGTTTCGGCGACATAACGGCGGCGCAACTCGCCAAGTTGAAAAAGACTATCTGAGTTCGAAGCCGACTGCACGATGTCGTTGAGCTGCCGGCGGAAATCAGGGTCTGCGATGCGGCTGCCGGTGGCAATCTCCCCGAGCGCGGCCGCAGCCTCCGCCTTGTGCTGCTGGGCAGCTTCCGCATCGCCAGCCAGTGTCATCGTCTGGGTGCGGATCGTCTCCAGCAGCTCGACGATCCCGGTGCCGGCAAACCCTTTCACGGTCGCCTCATTGATTTTCGGCTGCATGGTGAGAAGCAGCGCATCAACTTGGGCAACGACCGACCTGCTTTCGCTGGAGACCCTGTAGGGCGAGGTGGCGTTCATCAGGAAGGGTGCACTCGACACCAGGTCGGAGACCTGCCGCGAGACGAGTGACGCCTTTGCGAGACTGGAAAACGCCTGGAGGCCATAAGCTGCCATCTCCTCCCGGGCCTGCTGGAGGCCGTAGACCGTGACGGTGGCCAAGCTGAAGACCAGCACGCAGATGAAGGCGATGGCGAAGGGCAGCCGGAAGGCGATCGAGGAGAGAAACGGGCGGCTGATCACGGTGATAGCTCACCACCGTCGGTACTCAGGACATAGCCCTTGCTGCGGCGCGTCTGGATGTGTCTTGGAAAGTCCGGATTGCGCTCGATCTTTCGGCGAAGGCGCAGCACGAGCACGTCGACATTCCGATCTATAAAGCGCTCGCTCTCGGCGCCCAGCCTGTCGAGGATATGGGCGCGGCTGACGGGCAAGTTCGGTGTTTCGGCAAGGATTTCGAGTAGGGCGAACTCGGCACTGGTCAGGGACTTGGCAGGATCACTAACGCAGACGGCGCGTCGGTTTTTAAGATCGATTGACCAGTCGCCGAGCCTGAGTGCCGCCGGTTCGTGTTTGCGGTCGCTTTCCACCTCCGGCTTCAGGGACGGGATCGTGCGGCGCAGCACCGCCTTGATGCGCGCCGTCAGTTCGATGGGCTCGAAGGGTTTGACGACATAGTCGTCTGCCGCAGTCTCCAGACCAAGCACCCGGTCCGCGGCACTGCCGGCTGCCGTCACCATGACGATGCCGATATTGGTCTGCGCGCGAAGGCGCTGCGCGAAGGTGCGGCCGGAGGCACCCGGTAGATTGTGGTCGACCAGCACCAGATGCACGGTCTCCCGGCTGATCACGCCTGCGGCCTCCTCTGCCGATGGCGCGGTCAGTGGCGTCCAGCCCTCCGCCTCGACCAGGTCGGAGATGAGCTCTGCCATATCCGGATCGTCCTCCACGATCAGGATCCTTATCCTCTCATTCAACATAGGCACGTCCTCCCGAGCCCATCATAGGCAGGGTGGCCCAATCTTCAAAGCGGGCTCGCGTTATGCCGATTGTCACATTTGTAACCTTTGTCATTTTTGCGATACCGATCCTGCCCGCCGCTGTAAGAACGGTAACCATTCTGAGGATTGCGGCAGGCGCAAGATGTGACATCCTGACGGTGGAGATTGGGACGTTCGCCGTTCCAAAAGGGAGGAGTATCGTGAGAGGTATCAGCGCTTTCAGCGCCGGCATGGTTTTCTGGTTATGCAGCGTCTCGGCCGGCATGACCGCTCCGTCGCTAACCGTACTGTGCGGTGTCGATGAGGCGTGGTGCGCCAAGATGAAGACGACCTATGAGACGTTAACCGGCCTGGAAATTTCGATGACTCGAAAGAGCACCGGTGACATTCTCAACCAAATCCGCGCCGAGAAGGCAGCCCCGACCGTCGACGTCTGGTGGGGCGGCACCGGCGACACGCATTTGCAGGCGGGTTCGGAAAACCTCCTGGAAACGTATCAGCCGGCGCATGAGCGCGACATGCTGCCCTGGGCGCAGAATTTTTTCGCCATGTCCGGTAGCCGCTCAGCTGGCATCTATGCCGGTGCGCTCGGCTTTGCCTACAACGCCGACCTGCTGCGTGAGCTGAAGCTCCCGGCGCCGACCTGCTGGAAGGACCTGACGGACATTGCCTATCGCGGCCGTATTCAGAGCGCCAATCCGAAGTCGTCGGGGACCGCGTTTACGACGCTCGCGACGCTCGTGCAGCTTTTCGGTGAGAACGAGGCTTTCCGCTTCCTGGCGGCGCTCAACCGCAATATCGATCACTACACGGCGGCAGGTTCGGCACCGGTCAAGGCAGCGGCGCGGGGTGAAACCCTGATCGGCATTTCGTTCATGCATGATGCCGTAACGCAAAAACAGGCGGGCTCGCCCCTCGTCATTGTCGCGCCCTGCGAGGGTACGGGCTACGAGATCGGGGCCGTCAGCATCGTCAAGGGTGCGCAGCATCCAAAAGAGGCGAAGCGTTTTGTCGACTTCGCCCTGAGCCCCGAAGGGCAGGGCACGGGTGCCGCCTCGGGCCAGAACCAGGTGCCGTCGAACGCCAAATCGACCTTGCCGCTCGCGGCACCCGACATCTCGCTGATCAAGATGGTTGACTATGACTTCGCAACTTTTGGCTCGCCGGAAGAGCGAAGCCGACTGCTCGAACAGTTCGATGCAGTAATCACCGCGACGAACTGACGGCCAATAGCAATCTCAATTCGAAATGGAGAACGCGCCGCTTCCAAGCAGGCCGAAGGCCATGCCGTGTCTCGTTCGTGCCAGAAATTCAAGCCAGGCAACAGGAGGATGCCCTAATGAAACAGACCCTTTCCCTCATGCTCTTCGCCGGTACGGCGCTTGCGGCTCTCCCGGCGCATGCGGCCGGCGACCTCAATCTCATTTGTTCGGCCGATGTCGTCATCTGCGAGCAAATGAAGGGCGATTTTGAAAAAGCCCACAGCGACATCAAGGTGAACATGGTGCGCCTGTCTTCCGGTGAGACCTACGCCAAGGTTCGCGCGGAAGCGCGCAATCCGAAGACGGACATCTGGTGGGCGGGCACGGGCGACCCGCATCTGCAGGCCGCCTCTGAGGACCTGACGCTCGAATACAAGTCGCCGAAGCTCGATGAGCTTAACGATTGGGCGAAGAAGCAGGCCGAAAGCTCCGGCTACAAGACGGTCGGCGTCTATGCCGGCGCGCTCGGCTGGGGCTACAACACGGAAATCTTCAAGTCGAAGGGCTACAAGGAGCCGGCCTGCTGGGCCGACCTCCTCGCTGCCGAACTGAAGGGCGAAATCCAGATCGCCAACCCGAATTCGTCCGGTACCGCCTATACGGCTCTAGCCTCTCTCGTGCAGATCATGGGCGAGGACCAGGCTTTCGACTACCTGAAGAAGCTCAACGACAACATTTCACAATACACCAAGTCCGGTTCTGCCCCGGTCAAGGCCGCCGCCCGGGGGGAAACGGCGCTCGGTATCGTCTTCGTGCATGATGCGGTCGCGCAGACGGCGGAAGGTTTCCCAGTCAAGTCGGTCACGCCCTGCGAAGGTACGGGCTACGAGATCGGTTCCATGTCGATTATCAAGGGTGCACGCAACCTCGACAATGCGAAGATCTGGTACGACTGGGCGCTGACCTCGGAGGTCCAGTCGCGCATGAAGGATGCAAAGTCCTTTCAGCTTCCGTCCAACAAGGCCGCTCAAATTCCTAAGGAGGCTCCGCGCTTCGAGAACATCAAACTGATCGACTACGACTTCAAAACCTATGGCGACCCGGCAAAACGCAAGGCACTGCTGGAACGCTGGGATCGCGA
The DNA here is from genome assembly GCF_002968635.1 of Neorhizobium alkalisoli. Classification (GTDB taxonomy): domain Bacteria; phylum Pseudomonadota; class Alphaproteobacteria; order Rhizobiales; family Rhizobiaceae; genus Neorhizobium; species Neorhizobium alkalisoli. The sequence continues at coordinate 415,603 of NZ_PVBN01000004.1, forward strand.
AATCGGCGCCGCAGCGAACTGATGTCCTGAACGGCGGCGCCTGTCTCCCCGGCGCCGCCTCCTCACACTTAAAGACAGCGAGGTCAGCCATGAGACATGGCAATCGCAGGCTGGACGTGGTCCTGATCCTGGGCGCGGTCGCATTGACCCTATTGCCCTGGTATCGGATCGAGAACGGCTTCTTCGGACTCGGTTGGCTGGCCGGTTTCCCCCTTTCCACGGAGGCCGCGCCGGGCCTGGTGCAGATTTTCGCGCATGGCCGGCTGTGGCTTGCCGGTGCGCTCGTGCTGCTTCTCCTGGCGGTCGCGGTTCGCGGCATAGCGGACCCGATGCGTCGCGGCGCCGTGCTCGCTTCGACCGGTGCGCTTGGCGTTCTCTTCCTGTCGCTCCAGGGACTTGCCGTCAGCTTCGACGGCTGGACATGGGCTATCAGCCAAACCCTGTTCGGCCCGCTTTCCGATGGCCAACCGTCGATGGGCGCGGGCGCCGTACTTTCAGCTGTCTCCTTCGTACTACTCTTTGCCTTCGGTCTTGCCGAGAGGGGCGTGATGAAGGGGGACGCCTTCGTCGTCAGTGCGATCTCGCTGCTTGTCTTCCTCGTCGCCGTCTTCGTTTTCTACCCGATCGGCAGCATGTTCGTCGGTTCGGTGCAGGATTTCGACGGCTCGTTCAATGCGGATAACTTCATCCGCAACATGCAGGATCCGAGCATCTGGAGCCTCAACTGCGTGATCGGCGCCGGTCGCTGCGGCGTCGCCTGGCGCACGCTGTGGCTTGCCATCATGACCGGCCTCGGCTCGACCCTGCTCGGCCTTGCCTTCGCGCTCGTCGCCACACGCACGCGCTTTCCCTTCAAGAAGGGCCTGCGGTTGCTGACGATCCTGCCGATCATCACGCCGCCCTTCGTCATAGGCCTTGCACTGACCCTGCTCTTCGGCCGCGCCGGCGTCGTCACCCAGGGACTTTCCGACCTGTTCGGCATCGAGCCTGGCCGCTGGCTTTACGGCCTCTCCGGCATCTGGATCGCGCAGGTGCTGTCCTTCACGCCGATCTCCTTCCTCGTGCTGATCGGCGTCGTCGAAGGCGTCAGCCCGTCGATGGAGGAGGCGTCCACGACGCTGCGGGCCGACCGTTGGCGCACCTTCTGGCGCGTGTCGCTACCGCTGATGAAGCCTGGCCTTGCCAATGCCTTCCTCATCGGCTTCATCGAAAGCATGGCCGACTTCGGCAATCCACTGGTACTCGGCGGCAGCCATGGCGTGCTCTCGACAGAAATCTTCTTCGCCGTCGTCGGTTCACAGAACGATCCCTCGCGTGCTGCCGTACTCGCCATGGTGCTGCTCGCCTTCACGCTCTCCGCCTTCCTTTCCCAGCGCGTCTGGCTGTCGGGCAAGAACTTTGCCACCGTCACCGGCAAGGGCGATAGCGGATCGCATATCGCCCTGCCGCGCGGGCTGTCGATCGGCGTCCACGCCGTCGTCATCCCGTGGATCCTCTTCACGCTCGTCATCTACGGCATGATCCTGATCGGCGGCTTCGTGAAGACCTGGGGCCTCGACAATTCACTCACTCTCGACCACTACGCAAAGGCCTTCTCGATAAGCTTCGACAACGGGATCGCCTGGACGGGTGTTGCCTGGAACTCGTTCTGGACGACGATCGAGATCGCCCTGATATCCGCGCCTCTGACGGCCGTCGTCGGTCTGCTGACGGCCTACATTATCGTGCGTCAAAAGTTTGCTGGCAAAAATGCCTTCGAGTTCGCCTTGATGATGAGTTTTGCCATTCCCGGTACGGTCATCGGCGTCAGCTACATCATGGCCTTCAATCTGCCGCCGCTGGAAATGACCGGCTCTGCTCTGATCTTGATTGCCTGCTTCGTCTTCCGCAACATGCCCGTCGGCGTGCGTGGCGGTATCGCGGCGATGAGCCAGCTGGACAAGAGCCTGGACGAGGCCTCACTGACGCTCAGGGCAAACAGCTTCCGGACGATCCGCAAGGTCATCCTGCCGCTCTTGCGTCCCGCCATCACTGCCGCGCTCGTCTATTCCTTCGTGCGCGCCATTACCTCAATCAGCGCCGTCATCTTCCTCGTCAGTGCCGAATACAACATGGCGACCTCCTACATCGTCGGCCTCGTCGAAAACGGCGAATACGGCGTGGCGATCGCCTATTCTTCTATGCTGATCGTCGTGATGATCACCGTCATCGCCGGCTTCCAACTTCTCGTGGGCGAACGCCGATTGAGGCGCGAAAACCGCGTCGCCGGCCTCGCCACCTCCGCTTCCTCTCGTCAGGAGAAAATCGCATGATCAACCAGAAAGCAGGTTCCGTTGTCTTCCAGAATGTCCGCAAGACCTTCGGCGCCTTCACCGCCATTCCCGACCTCTCGCTCACCATCGAGCCCGGCACGCTCGTCACCCTGCTTGGACCGTCAGGCTGCGGCAAGACAACGACGCTGCGGATGCTGGCCGGTCTCGAACATCCGACAGAGGGGAAAATCTTGATCGGCGGCAAGGACGTAACCATGCTGCCGGCAAACGAGCGCGACGTTTCGATGGTGTTTCAGTCCTACGCGCTCTTTCCACATATGACTTCACTTGAAAACGTCGCCTACGGTCTCGAATCGTCCGGTCTGTCGCGCAAGGATGCGCGGAGGAGGGCAGAGGAGGGATTGGCACTGGTTGGCCTGGCGGGCATGGGTCAACGTCTGCCGGCCGAGCTCTCCGGCGGCCAGCAGCAGCGCGTCGCGGTGGCTCGTGCGCTTGTGCTGGAGCCTCAGGTTCTGTTGCTCGACGAACCCCTTTCAAATCTCGATGCCCGCCTGCGTCGCCGGGTGCGCACGGAAATCCGCGAACTCCAGCAGCGTCTCGGCTTCACTGCAGTCTATGTCACGCATGATCAGGATGAGGCGCTCGCCGTCTCCGACCGAATTATCGTCATGAAGGATGGCCAGATTGCCCAGTCCGGAGCCCCGCGTGAACTCTATGAGGCGCCCGCGTCCTCTTTCATCGCCGATTTCATGGGCGAAGCCAATGTCATCCCGTGCGACGTGGTCGGCATTGATGGTGCCGAGGCCGAGATCCGCATCGGCGGTTTCCGGCATCGCGTGCCAGCGGGCCGGGCGAAGCCAGGCGCAGCAAGCCTCGCCGTCCGTCCCGGGGCTGTTTCACTGTCCGAGGGGCGCGGGGAAGGACTCGCCGGCCGCATCCTCCATTCGGCCTATCTCGGAGATCACGTCGAATACGAGGTGGAAACGGAGGTCGGCACGCTCTTCATCGTCGACCACGCCGTCGACCGCATCCTGCCCGCCGCGTCCGATGCCACCCTCGGCTTTCGCAGCCGCGGCATCGCCCTTATCAGCGCGTGAGAGCCTCTGGATCACGCTCGGGATGCAAGCGTTGGATACGGCCCCAAAATTCGCCAGATCGGTTTTTCCTGCATGGAACTCATGCGTTAAGCCGATGTCGCGCTCGCCCAAAGGAGTAAATATGATTGACATTCTCTCGCTCGAAAATGATTTCGAGGCTGTGATTTTTGATTGCGACGGCACACTTGTGCACACTCCGCCTCTTTATGCGGACGCATGGGCAGCCGGTTTTTCGCTTTCCGGCAAACGGATGAACCGAGCCTGGTATTTGGAACGGGCAGGGATGTCCGAAGGGGTTCTCATGGACGCCTTTGAGCGAGAGTTCGACATTGTGCTCGATCGCCAATCCGTCATTGCCACCATGCGATCGCACTTCCTACAGGATTTACACAATGTGCGCGAGGTCCCTGCAGTTGCTGCAACCGTTCGCCGGTTGGCCGGCCTGCTTCCCATGGCTGTTGCATCCGGCGGTTCGCGGGAAATCGTTACGGAGACGTTACAAGTAGTGGGTCTGCGCAAGTATTTTGGCCATGTGGTCACGATCGACGACGTGGCAAATCCAAAGCCGGCGCCAGACCTGTTCCTGCATGCGGCCGTTTTGTTGGGAATAAGACCGGGCGGGTGTGTCGTCTTCGAAGATAGCGAACAAGGTCTTGAAGCAGCTCAACGGGCAGGTATGAGCGTCATTGATGTGAACCGTCTCAATGTCAGTGAGCAGCAATCGGAGCTGACAATATGCGACAGCGTGCAGGTGGATGCCTGAGCAGTCGTCCCGGTGCCAGCGCTCCGTTCCCTGAAGAGTTTTGATGCGCGCTGCCGGTCGGCAACGATTTTTCCAGGTCAAGCCTGCCTGCCGCCATGCCAGCCTTGCGAGGTTGGAGGCACGGACCACTTAAAACAGCCAACGAGAAGAACTATTGCAAGGAGTACGAGCATGAGGTCGCAAGAGACTGAAATTGATGCACGTTTCGCTCTCGCCAAAGCGATTGCACGTGAGGCAGGCGCCATGGCGCTTGAGTATTTCAACCGGCGCGACACGCTGGTGATCGAGACCAAGCGGGATTTGCAGGATGTCGTGTCCATTGCCGACCGCAACGTGGAGTCATTCATAAGACAGCGCGTCGCAGAGGCCTTTGAGGCTGACGGATTTCTCGGCGAGGAATACGGTTATCAGGAAGGGCAGTCGGGATTGACATGGGTGGTCGATCCGATTGACGGGACGGCCGCCTTCGTCAATGGCATGCCGACATGGTGCGTGTCGATTGCCGTTCTGCATCGTGGTACGCCAGTAATCGGCGTTATCCACGTTCCATGCGATGATGAACTCTACGCAGCCGCAGCGGGCGTGGGCGCTACCCTGAACGGCAAGACGCTCAGCCTCGATCCGTCGCGGACTTTGCAAAATGGCATGACCGGCATCGGCTGCAACACCTATGTCACCCCGGAACGGGTAGGCGCGATTATCTGTGCCTTGCTTGGCAAAGGTGGGAATTTCATCCGCAATGGCTCCGGTGCCCTGATGCTGGCCTATGTGGCCGCAGGTCGCCTCGTTGGATACTACGAGCCTTATATGCGTGCTTGGGACTGCATGGCCGGCTACTGCCTCGTCAAGGAGGCCGGTGGAGATCATCTCCCTTTCCCGGCTGAGGGTGAAGCTTTGCTGCAGGGCCATCCAGTGCTGGCCAGCAATAAGACCGCCTATGTCGATCTGTTTGCAATCCATGCCGATTAAAATCCCCAGGCCGTCCACCGCAGGTCATGGTTCGTTTCCCATCAAGGCATCAAAAGGTGTCAATGAAGATGTCTTGACCATGCCCGGATCGTCGCACCGGCACAGTCCAAGCCACGGCGGCTATAGTAGGGCATGACATCGCGTTTCTGGCAGCAGCGACCCCGTCGCAGCCGAGTTTTTAAGATTGCCACCTACCGCTTCACGTTGTGGCGCAGTCGGGCGGCCGGGGCTTAAGCTAGGCGGCCCGGTGCCGATGCGGTGTGCATTCGCGCACCACTGGCCTTCTCCAGCTCCGTCGAGTGCGGGCACATCGGCGGATTACGAGAGCTTCGGGTGGAAGAACGTCTGCGGACGCAAAGGGGCCTGTGCAAAATCACCAAACGCCTGGATGACCATTCCAGCCGGAATTTCGAGGTGGCGAGCTACTCCGCATCCCTTCAGCACGCCGCCCCGTTTATCAGGGTCAGGTTCACGGTGAGATCCTCCGGCTCCAAGCTTGCAGTGCTGGACGCTAATCGGACCAAGGACTTGCGCCCCATGACCAATCTCAGCCTTAACGGCAACCGACCCGCCGCCATTGAGCCGCACCTCGTCGCCAATGGTAACAAGGTCTGCATTCCCTGAAGCCAGAATGGTAAAGCCTCCCGCGTGCCCCAGTTCAGCCCGGCATCCAATCTCGATCGATCCCTCATTCGCCTCAATGCGTAGGCCGCTGTGGAGAACGGTTTGAGAACCGATGGTGAGGCTGCCTCGTGGACCGACCGAGATGGTCACGTTCGGCCAGATCAACAGGCTCTCCGAGAGCTGAGCACGTTTGGACACCAACGTGGAGAAGGGGTCCATGATGGTGATGCCCTGCTGCGACAATAAAACGGTCTCTTCAACAGAGAGGAAACCTTGCCCGACGCGCATCTCGTTTATGAGAGATAGGTATTCAAACATCGCTTATGTTTCCCGTCGCGATGCCAGGGCCAGAATCTGATCGGCAACCAGATCCCCATCGTGCTGCCCCCGGGCCCACGCGTCCTCGAACTCGCCATTGATGAGGATGTAGCCTCCGCTTTGAGACGGGGAGTGCGCCACAAGGTACGGATAATTACCCACAGCTTTCTCAAAGGGCAGCAATATCCGATTGGCGAGAACCTGCAGCGAAGGAGCGGTTCGAGATGAGCTGACACGCTGCCACTGGCCGACAAATTGAGTTACGATTTCGTTCAGCGTCATGCCCATCGTCTCTCGGCACTGCAAGATGTTGCCTATCATCAGCACCGGACATTGAGCACGCTCCGCCGCGTCGACAATTTCGCCAACAAGAAGGTGAGGCAGGATACTGGTGTAGAAGCTTCCCGGGCCAAAGGCGATCAGGTCGGCGGTCTGAATGGCTTCAATAACAGCCTTGTTGGCTGATGGCTGATCACCATTCTCGTTCGTAAGTCGGATCTCATCGATGCCAATCATTGCATCTGCTTCGGATAATTTGGTGACGACGTCCTGCGGCGAACGCTGTTCTCCGTTCTTAAGGGTGCACGACAATACGAGATCATTATCAAGCGAAGAAGGCCAAACATTCCCATCGATGCCGCAAAGCTTGCGGAACACGAAGATTGCGGTGTTAATGTCGCCGTTGTGAGCGATGCACGCGCCTGTGAGAATGAAATTGCCTATGCTGCCGTTCCTGTAGTCGAAGTCATCGCCCACCGCCGAAGCAAACGTCCGCAGATAGTTTAGGATCGCGCCGCGCAGGCCGGGCTCCATGCGCTCCAATAGAAGATGGCGTCCTTCGGCATAGAACTGAAATTCTTGTCTGGCTTCTTTCAGCGCATGGGACGCTGAAATGCGGGTGTTGAAAATCCTGACGACATCGCCGGAGCAGCGCTCGCCGTGAGCCATGGTCATCAGGGCCTGCCTGACGTCCCCCACTGACAGGACGCCGAGCTTCGCCCTGATGAGTTTCGAGCTGCCACCGCTGTCCCAGGCAGGGACGATCCGGGTCAGGTGGACCCTTCTCTTGGAAAGCGCGATGTTGATTGCGCGGCACGCGGTGCCACCGGAAAACAAGACAATGCGCGGCACGGCTCTCAGGTCCTTTGGCTTCTCATCAGACACTCATAGCCCTGCCTTCAGCTCGTACCAAGGATGTAAACGCAGAATGTATATTGATGCAGCAGGGGGAGCGGGGGCCGAGACTTTCCTCGTCAGCGTCGATTATGATCAGGACATCATAGCTGCCTTCGTCAGGGATGACCGACAAAATCCGGCTATCGCCCTTGGTATTGCCCGGTAACAAGGAAGATCCGACAACCTCACGCGACGACCTCATTGACATTGCAAGGTCTCCCGTTCACCGGGAGGGTGGGAGCGATACGGGGGGAGGGAGCCCGCGCGGTCAATGCTGATCGGCAGGCACTTCCGGTCCTAAAACTTCTGCAGACCCTCGCCCCCTCGCCGACGGTTCTCGGCCGGCACAGCGCTTCTTCAGCCGCGGACGTCACGGGATTGGGTCATGAAAACAGGCTCACCAATCCAAAAGAAATCGCGGATATCGCTGCCGCTGCCGGCATCGTGATGATCCATGCAATCAGAATGTTTCCGGCAAGACCCCACCGAACCGCTGATACACGACGTGCTGCGCCGACACCAATAATCGCACCCGTAATGGTGTGCGTCGTGGAGACAGGAATCCCAAGCCATGTCGCACCAAACAGGGTGAGAGCGCCACCCGTCTCCGCGCAGAAGCCTTGCATCGGGTTGAGTCGGGTATCATGCTGGTGATCATGGGCAGCGCGGCCGTGGGCTGGGTGCTGACCTTCGACCAGGCGCCGCAGCAGATGGCCGACTGGGTCGCCGCCAACATTTCGAGCCCGATCGTCATCATCCTGATGATGAACATCCTCATGCTCATCGTCGGCATGCCGCTCGATATGCCGCCGGCCATCCTGCTGCTTGGACCAATCTTCGTGCCGCTTGCCGACGCGATCGGACTGGATCGGGTCCAGCTCGGGCTGATGATGGTGATCAATCTCGGTATCGGACTCTACACGCCACCGATCGGCACGACGCTCTTCATCTCGTCGTCGATCGCAAAATCACCACTCGGCGAGACGACCCGGGAGCTCTGGCCCTTCTTCGCCATGGCAATGGCCCTGCTGCTTGCAGTGAGCTTCATACCGGCGCTCACGCTCTATTGAGGACCATGCCCCATGACCGAGGAGCAGAACATCGTCTCAGTCCGTTCCCTCACCGATTGTGCTTTCAGACTGCGCCTCATTGAAGATGATGCAGTTCAGCTTCAATTTTGCTGTCCGCTACGTCCGGGGCCGCCACAGGAAAAGCTGATTGGCTCGGTTAACGGCATGTGGCGCAGACGGTATTCCTCACCGCGCATGGGATACCACACACGGAAAACTTAGTTCGCCCATCGACGGGCCTTTTGGAACTCAACATCGCCTCGATCAATATCGTTTGGTCTGTCTTCATAGGAGTTGTGGTCTTGGTGCTTACACGTCGTGTGACATCATCCAAACTATTAGCTTGAACATGAAGGCGGTGATCACCATTAATGAACGCCTGATATTGAGTGTTACCCCCACGCTCAACATCCCCGACGGGGCCGGTCTTCCCAAACACCCGGCCCCGTTTTTTCGTCCGTTCGCGTTACCTCCTTTGTCGTAATAGGAGGCGCTTCGGCGCGGGAGTAGAATAGAACCATCCTAAATTCTGCTAAGAAAAGTCAGTTTTAGGATCGAGGTCCGCGCGAAGAGGGGGTGGCGCGGACCTTTCGCGTTTCAGCGCAACGCGCACCTTCTGATGGGCAATATCAGGTGCTGGCGGAGAGTTTTCCTGTATGTCACACTTCACTATCGCGCTTTCATCAGCTGTGATTCTGCTGGCATCCATTATTCCTGATGGAGCACATGCACAGAGGCGCCGTGTTTTCGATAAACCGACCATTTCTTCAGTTCCGGACGGAACCAGCGTTTTCTACGACGATGGCAAATGCCCTAAGGGCCAAATCGCGCGGTTCCACAAACGACTCCGTCGTGAGGAACTGACCCGCCAATGCGTGCCTCGAAGAGGCAAAGGACAAGGCGGTCAAGGCAGCCGCAGAGGCTAGCCGTCTTTCTGTCTAGGGTGATGGTACTGCGCCCTAAAGTCGGCCCCTTGCGATTTCCCTCACCACCGTCGCAATGCCGTGAGCATATGACCATAGACAGCGGCCCATCATCCGAAAATTTGGCCAGTCCTGTAAACGGGACAGACGCGCCTCGCAGCAAGCGCCAAGGCATCGATCATATGTGCATAGGTGAAGCTGCACCGACATACTGCGTGCCGTATCCGAGGCGGCGGTATGACAAAGGCAACCTTGCCGCCTCCCGACGTGGTCTTGTTGATCAAGCTCTGCATGTTGGTGGGGAGAGTCGCGATGCTGTTGTCAGCGCCTCCCTGTCTACCGTCGTTGGTCCCCAAGCTTACCAAGATGATATCCGGCGTAAAGCTGGTGATCGCCGGGAAGGATGGCGCTCATCATTGGGAACCAGCGTTCGGAATTGTCGTTTTCCGCGACAATAGCTCAATGGGCAGCCAGGAGGCTCAAGATGCCAAACGCTTTTATCCGGAAGCTCGACGGATTCGAGCGATTGCATCCCGACGACCGCGACTGGCTTCTATCTATCTCCAGTCATGCCAAGGATGTAGGGGCGGACCAGGACTTGCTGCGGGAGGGCGACAATCCGGAGAATGTACACCTGATCCTCAGTGGGTTCGCCATGCGCTACAAGATGACAGCGAACGGCCGCAGGCAAATATTCGCCTACCTGATCCCCGGGGATTTCTGCGACCTCCACGTCGCTCTCCTCGACAAGATGGATCACAGCATCGGGACGCTCTGTCCGTGCCAGGTGGTTCAGCTACCGCGGAGAGTTATCGTCGAGATGACCGAGCGGCGGCCTTCCCTTGTGCGAGCGGTGTGGATGTGCTCGTTGGTGGACGGAGCAACACTGAGGGAATGGCTCCTCAACATTGGCCAGCGGTCGGCTCCACATCGGATTTCGCATCTCTTCTGCGAGCTGCACGAAAGAATGAAGGCTGTGGGCCTGACCGAGGACGGTTCATTCGAACTGCCCCTGACGCAATCGGAACTCGGTGACACGATGGGGTTATCGATCGTTCACGTAAACCGAAGTCTCAAGGAGCTACGCGATGCGGGGCTTGTCAGCCTCAGGAACGAGCGGATCGCCATCCCGGATATACACCGACTGAGGGAATATTCCGACTTCGATTCAAGTTACCTGCACCTGCGTTGGCCGGTAGCGGCCAATAACTCGGGATAACCGAGCACCTGAGCCGCCTAAATCCCATGCCGGTCAACGGAAAAATTAACACCAAATACGATGTTGCTGTCGGCATCTGTCACGACCATCCGCCAAGCTTCTCCCGTCCACTCTTGCTTTCCATCGCTGAGCATTTGACCTGCCGCACGGATGGCTTCGGCCCGGACCTTGTCCATATCAGCCAACTCCACTCCGACGTCGTCGAGATTGGTCTTGCCATTTAAGACGTGAAAGAAATACCGTTTCATGCGCACGTTCCCTGCAGTCGGCGGGAGCGCATTGTCTCTCTGTCAAGGGTGGGCCGCAAAGGATGCCCTCGATGCGTTGATTAGACACGATATGTCCTGGAAGCACCACCACATAGGTTAAGGCCCAGAATATAAGCGGGAGCATTCATCATTATGATCGCCCCTATCGTTAATTCAGACCACCCATCTGCTGGGTGAGCGCCAGGCGCAAGCGGTTGACCCGGCTCTTCACGGTGCCGATCGGACAGCCGCAGCGACGTGCTGCAATCTCGTAGGATTCGCCTTCGATCAGCACGATATTGAAGGCCTCGCGAAAGTCCGGCGAGAGCCTGAGGACTGCAGCTTCGAACTCGCGCATCGTCAGTGCCCACTCCTGAGCGGGTTGCACAGATGCCCGCAACGAGATGCAGTCATCTGGTCCGGCGATCTCTCGGCGGCTCCGATGATATCCGGTGCAGAAGGTGTTGCGCAGGATCGTAAACAACCAGGAACGCAACCGCGTCCCCGGTTGGAATTTATCGAGGTTCGCAAGGCCGCGTACGAGCGTCTCCTGGACGAGGTCGTCCACTTCGTTTGGGTCGCGCACAAATCGGGTTGCGAAATTTCGCAGGTCGGGAATGATCCTGATCATCTCCGCTCGGACGGCGTCACCTGCTTCGGCGCTTGGCATGACATCTCCTTGGATGTTGGTTCGCGAACTTCGACATGCAAGTTCTGAGCTAGCGGATTGGCTCGGCGGGCGACCTCGGCCGTCACCTGCGCCAGCTTCGTCTCGTCGACCAGACCCATCTGGTAGAAATGCAAGGCGATCCTCGCCACTTCCTCGGGGTCGAGGTCGGTGCATCCCGTCTTGGCCATCGCGTCCCGATGCGCGAGCGACATGACGGCGAGGTCATCGGGAAAAAGGATATGCGGGAAAAAATCGCGATGGGTTTCCACGTGCGCTCCTCCTGGTAGGCAATGCGACCACACAGACCGTACGCTTCCCAAAAGGGCGCTCCACCTCATATGTTAATGTGTCGCGGAATCTTCGGGGGAGAGGAGCGCCCTGAGGATGGCATTGATCGCTTCAAGCGACGCCGATAGCTCGAACCCGCCATATCCGGGCCGGACCGCCGATGACGTGGCGAACCTCGAAGGGATTGAGGCCTCGTCGAGCGCGTCGGTCAGCTCGATGAGCGTCGCGGTGTCGAAGTCGAGGTCTATGACAGCACCATCGGCATGCTCTTTTGGCGTGGTCACCCACTCGGCCAGCGAGCCGAACGGTCCAATAAGTTCAACTCCGGCCTGATGCCAGGCAACGCGGACCTCCGCGGCCAGGAAGGCCGAGGGCCCGAAGATGAGGATTCTGATCTTACGCACCGCTCCCTCGCCATGACTACAGATCGGTTACTGGAGAGTAAGCCGCTCAGCCGAAGGACGATACCAACCGGGCCGAATGTGGAGGCTTCCTGGCGTCATCCCGACCGACTTTTCCACAAATCAGTGATTGGCGGCGAGGCACGAACCAGATGAAGAGGCGTGAGTTCCTTGACCATCCGCTCTGGAGACCCGCGTCGACGTGCGGCGCGCGGTGGCCCGTTTCCTGACCGGGATAGCGATGGAGAGTTCGCCGCGAGCGACCGGCGAGGGGTGATGACCCGTCAAAGTCCGCGCCGCCGAGGAACACTCGATATCGGCGGAACTCTGCATTTGAATGCGAATCGCTGGACCAGCCGCAACAGACCAAGGCTGCTGGACGATAGAAGCGCGCGCACTTTATCCCGCGCTCCGCGAGGAGAGATCCAGGTTCAGGTTCTGAGCGGCTGCCGTGGTCGCCCCGCTCGATTTGTTGCCCAATCGCTATCGCGATTGAGGATGCCGCGACGGGCTAATGACCACCACCTGTCGCGCGCTCCTGAAGAATTGGAAGGATTAAAGACACACTCGGGCGCTCGTTTGTCATCATCGGAGCTCCCTCGACACTTGGCTTATCAACGCGCAGAATCCGAGGATCGGTCGCCAGCCCCTTATGCACATCAATTCCTCGATCTTGTTGTCGGCAATTTGCGCCCCTATCTCATCTCCACCACAGCGAAGGAGCGACGAGATGACGGAACTTGTAGCCGATTTTCTGTTCGACGCGGCGGTCGAAATCATCCCTCCGGAAGACCAGGAAAAAAGAGAGGACACCCGCATCTGTTTATGCTGTCAGCGTGCGGCTAGGCGGATGGACGACGACGGATGCGGCATCTGCGACGAATGCCTGGCTGGCTGACTTCGACTACGCCGCGTTGCCTGCTTCACCATCCGCAGGTGGCTTCCAAGGGCGCGGCCGAAGGCGGAAACGTCTCAAAGGTGACCCGGGTATCTCTATCATCATGCGTGAACTACGCCCGGTGGACGAGAGATCAAACATACGGTTCCGGAGGTACCCGAACCCACCCCTCGAGCACGCATCGCACCGTCCTCAAGGTGCCCTGCTGTATCGACCCGTTGCGAAAGCAACATCGCACATTAATCTTCTCGCTAGGGTGCTCACACCTATTCTTTCTACACCTGACTTGCAGGCTCGAAGAGCCCGGGACGATTTTAGGGTTCCTTCGCATCCACCGAACGCAATCCGGTCCGCGATAGCCGATGCTGATTTCATATCCAACCCAGCAGCACGGGGGGAACTCGACGACCTTCGCGCAGTTAGGCATATGCCGCATTATGCGGCGGAGGAGTAACGCGAATGCAAAACACGCCGAAGCCTGGTCAACAGAACGACCAGAAGTCAAACCAGCAGGACGATCAGACCAAACGTCCAATGGAAAGCCGCCCCGATGATAAAAAAGGTGGCGCTGGTTCCGACGATAGCAGGAAAGGTTCCGACCGGACCTAGCTAACGCCCTCCGGCTGGGTCAACCCAGCCGGTTTTACTGCCTCCCGCCATGCTCACCCGGATCCGTAAATCGCGGGCCATTCGCAGTGTTCGGAATATCCCTCCCCAAGGTGAAATTGTTCTGAGTACCAGCTACCCCTTTGGGAGCGGTTGTTGGACCTGCCCAAAGGCGTATGTTGGTAAAACAAGCCGAGTAGCGAAGACCCTCGGCTGATGAAGCCCGCGGCTGGGGAAACTGGCGCGGGCTTTGTCACGCCTGCTCCGCCCAGGTGCGATAGAGCCGGAACTTTTCCACGGCGAGCGGGTGTGAGCCCACGAAGCGGGTTGTCGCCACCGGTTCTTGCCTCGCGTCTCGCTTGATGATGTTGATAGAAAGGTTCGCACTCCGGCGAGCCTTTCTTTTCCGAACTACAGGACCTGCATGCCGGATCGAAATCATGGCTTCAACTCGTCTCGTCGCGTTGGCGCCTCAATAACCGTGGCGACGACGGCAGGCGCTTTGATAGCACTCAAAATATGGTTTGACGCCAGGAAATCAGACGTGATCCGTACTCTTCAACGTCCTAGATCCGCCCGCTTGTTTGCCGACATCATTCAAGCATTCCTCGGGTTCAGGAACCGACGTGCGAACCTATTGCCTTCATTTGGTCGACGCGAGGTTCTCTTGCCGGAACATCTGCTTGTCCATGGTCGTTCAGGCTCGCCAAGAGACGAAAGCTCGTGGCAGACGAGCACCAAACAACGCACCAGTCGCCCGAAATCTGGCGACCTTCGAAAGGCGGAGAAGGTTGACTTCGATCGCACTCATCTCGTCTCCAAAAGCCTCCTGACCACTCAGAAATGACGATGATAAGACCTGTTTTATTCAAAGATAACAATCGATAAGAGATTCAACACAGGATACCCGATTTTTTTTCGAACCGCCTCTTGAACGACCAAATACGAAAAACCAAATCGATGCTGTCGGTCGCCGAGCAGGGACCGATTATACGGAGACGCAGGTTTCCGAGGCGTCTCCTTCCAACTCGCTTTACGGAGGTTTTGGTCATGAGAACCGATTTTGACTTCGCTCCCCTCTACCGGTCCAGCATCGGCTTCGACCGGGTCTTCAACCTTCTCAACAATGCGCAGCGTCTCCACGCCATCGACACCTGGCCGCCCTATGACATCGTCAAGACGGGTGAGGACGATTACCAGATCACCATGGCAGTGGCAGGCTACGGCGACGGTGATCTCGACATTACGCAGGAGCGGAATGTTCTTGTCGTAAAAGGCGGTAAGTCCGAAGAGTTGCGAGGGGAATACCTACATCGTGGTATCGCTGGACGCGGCTTCGAACGCCGATTTGAACTTGCCGATCACGTCAAGGTCGACGCCGCTTCGCTCAAGAATGGTCTTCTCAGCATCTCCCTGAAACGGGAAATCCCTGAGGCGATGAAGCCGCGCAAGATCACGATCGGTGGGGATTTACCTCAGATGGCTGCGCCACTCCAGATCGAACCCGAGAGACAAGTCGCGTGAATTGACCGATGCGCACGATTAAGAAGCCATTTGTGGTCGAAGTGAAGCGTCGTCGTCGGATCAAGCCAGTTGAGGACAGACGTGGCTGGCTTGTCCGCGCCGCTCCGCTTAAAACCAAAATAGGACCGCTGGGGTCCCCTCAGCCGACGTGATGAATGGGACGGAGGCGAAGAGGCTCGCCTTCGACCTTCCGACGTTTATGGAGCCGAAGACAAGGCTGGCTCTCACGGATAGACAATCGGGAACAACAGAAAGGAGTCCAAATGATAGCCGATCGTTTCACGTCGCCCGTAACGATCTTCGTTGGGCTTGGCTTCCCCCTGCCGATCTACTCGGTCATGGAAGCTTACAGATATCTCGCCGACTGTCCCCACAACGCGAGGGACAAGTGGCATACGTTAGCCAAAAACGCTTGCGCAGCGGCCATCCGTGGTGAAGTCGAGCCCGATACCGCGCGTGGCCTTTTCGCGGCCTTTGCAGAGCGACATCAGCTGCTCGCGCCGGAGACCTTCAGTACGAGTCTCAGCCCTGGATGCCAGCAGGTCATTGCCTCATCTTGAGGGCGTGACAGCGTACGGGGCCTCGAGCCTGCTGTCCCCCACGCGGGTCCCGCGACGTCACCGCTCCATCCAGGAGGGCAGCTCGCGGGCCGGCCATCCTGATCTCAACGCGGGGCATGGCCATCCAGAGCACACCATGAAGGCCGTGCCGCGCGCGACGGAACGACCGGGCGAGGACTGAATACAAGCCGTCGACAGCAGAGATCGATGGCCAGAGCATGGAAGTGCTGATCTCCAGCCAGGAGATTGCTTTCTCGCCTTTGGAGAGGATCGCGTTGCTGAACCGCGAGCCGCGACAAATTCTCGACATCATGCGCTCACGAACCGAGATGCTGTCTAACCAGATTGATCAAGGCTTCAGCGGAATACGGTTTCTGCAGCCATCCGATCGGCGATGCTGCCGCGGCTCTTTCGCGGGTTCGCGCATCTGCATGGGCGGATGCAAAAATCGAGCGGACACCAAGCGTCGTGTACAACTCTATAGCCGCTTGAACTCCATCTGTGCGATCGCCCAGTCGAATGTCCATGATCGCAAGGTCGGGACTGTTTGATCCCGCAAGGGAAACTGCCTCATCGGCGGTCACTGCGATGCCGACGACTACAAGACCTGCATCTAGGAGGCGATTTTCAAGCTCGAGCGCTATAAGATATTCGTCCTCCACGATGAGAATCCGCGCCGGTCGTCCACCCCCGCCTACCCGGTTTGCTTTCTCGTTAGCTCCGGGATTGGACCCAGTCGGGGTATTCGCGGGTGGCCCGAACGAGGTCATAAATCAAGGCTGCTTTCCGTTCGAGATTGAGCGGTGAAACGGACGGCGCAATGCGCCCCAGGCCCCGGAGCAGCCGTAAACGAGCCTCGCAGCTGCCGGACCAGCCCAGAGACGAGGCCGGTTCCGGACGAACGCCGGCCCGTGACCTTGAGATCGAAACCAGGACCGTTGTCGCGGACCGTCAACACGAAGTCTCCATCCAAGCGGCTGAGCGAGACCCAGATTTCGCAATTGCCTGCCTCGTCACAGCCATGCTTCACCGCATTCGTGACAAGCTCGTTAAGGATGAGCGCGAGAGGCATTGTCACGTCGTTCCCTAAATGTCCGGCCTCGACGTCGATATGCAGCGTGACGTTTTGCGAAAACGCTTGTCTTGCACTGTCGCACACGGCGTTGACAAAGTTGCGCGCATCAACCTCCGTGCGATCATGCTCGCTATAGAGAGCCTGCTGTGCGGCAGCCATTGCTCCAACCCGCTGAGCCGCATCACCCAAAACAGCGCGCGCCTCGGCGCTGTTGCTTTCGCGCTCCGCTGAACGGAGCAAGGCATGGAGCATCATCATGTTGTTTTTGACGCGATGGTTGAGCTCGTCTAGGAAGACCCGCTGATTGTTCTCGGCCAATTTGCGGTCGCTGATGTCCACCAACATGTTCACCGCTCCCACGACGTCTCCGTCTTCACTCCGCATAGGAGTGGGGAAGGGGAGGAATGGAAAGAGCGAGCCGTCGGGCCGTTGTGCCATGGCTTCCACACCTCGCACAGGGCGATTTTCCTTAAGAGCGATCGCCATCGGACATTCGTTATGCGGCAGCGGTTGCCCATCTGCGGTGAACAGCCGAAACGTCACGCACCATTCATCCTGGCCAATGATTGGCTCCCTACCGGCCAGCTCGGCGGCCGCACGGTTGAAATAGGTGATCTTTCCCTGTGCGTCCGTTGTGTATACGGCAGCAGGAAGTGCTTCGAGAACTTGACGTAACTCTTCGTCTTTCCGCGTCAGCTGACGCCTTGTCTCGACGATTTCGGTTACATCACTCGTGAAGCAACGGGTGTTGATAAATTCGCCATTGCAAAACTGGCCACTGGAGGTGATCTCGACATGCCTGATGGAGCCGTTTTTCGCCCGCATTCGGGCTGGAAATCGGATTAGCTTTTCCCCGGCGCCGAGGCGGATAAGGATCTCGTTTATCGTATCCGCATCTTCGTGAAACGCCGTAATCGGCCGACCAATGTACTCATGGGGAGCATAGCCAAGCAGATCAAGTTCTGCTTGATTGGCGTGCAGGATGGTACCGTCGGCACCGACTAGATGCAGGGCAAAGGCCCCATTTTCGAAAAAGTCTTCGTAATCGTCGTAGAAAACCTCGGTGCCAGAGACAGCCGGACCGCCACTCACCAACTCAACCTTACCCATGCGGTCTTCTCGCCCCCTCAATCGATTCCAGTTTAACACCCTCAAACACGCCAAATGTATTTTAGTTCCGACCTACAAGGTCAGGTCTCCCCGCGAAATGCGTCAAATGTCGGAGTCTTGCCCGGACGGCAGCCTAAAATTTCACGACCAGACGGTGGCAACTTCCCCGGATAGACAGCCATTTTAACCGAGGCCTTTTGCTACCAAGAGTACACTGGCCACCGATCGAACAGGAACATGTTGCGGAGCCAGTGAGTTTGCTCGCGTGACGCAGATCAGATCGGTGCAGCCTATGCCGCAGACGACCGTATTGGTGATCGAGGACGAGCCATTGATACGCATGGCCGTGGCGGACGATTTGCGCGAGGCAGGCTTCAACGCTTTGGAAGCTGCCAACGCTTACGATGCTCTCCGCATCCTTTCTACTGAAGCCTCGATCGATGCGATATTCACTGATATCGATCTACACGGAGAACTTGACGGGTTGAGCCTTGCCTGGATCGTCAACGAGCGGTGGCCACCCATCCGGATCATTATAACCTCTGGTAAGCGGTGGCTAGAGCGAGATCGGATGCCAGACGGTTCGGTGTTCTTCCCAAAACCCTATGCTCACCAGACGATCATCAATGCCCTGACGCGGTTGATGTCGTAACTCCTAGCTCAATTCATTAAAATATCTATCGGTTCCTTTTGATGCCGTGATAGGTTTCCCCCTCATAGTAGCGCGGAACGCCCATGACGAATCCTGAAGATCCGATGCCGCCCCACAGAGCCGTTTCCGATCTACCGCATCTCGCGGAAGCGCTCGATGACAACCGATTTCGGCAGTTTCTCGATCATGTCCCCTTCGCGGTCGCTGTCTCCGAACTCGGCGAGAGGGAGGCGCTCGTTTATGGGAATATAGAATTCGAGCGGCTGACCGGCGTTTCCGCTGAAGAGTTGCAAGGCCAATCCTGGTCAATCCTTCCGGCTACCCCTTCTCTCGGAGATGGCGCTGAGCTCGCGGTCGCGCTACTCGAAAATGAAGAGTATCTCGGTCCTTTCGCCGTCACTGCGGGTACGGAAAAACGGATCGTCGACGCGTGGTCCAACACGATCGTCGATGATGCCGGCAATCCGCTATTCCGACTGCTAGCGATGTCCGCCCGGGAAAGTTCCGACCATACGGGAGCCCTGACTGAGGCGCTTGCGGAAAAGGATGTTCTGCTGAAAGAGCTTCAGCATCGGGTCAAGAACAACCTGCAGATGATCACCGCGTTGATCCGAATGGAAGCGCGAAACGCTCAGCGTCTGGAGGAAAGTGAGCGCTTCAACAGGCTGGCGGGACGGATCGAGGCCCTGTCGATCCTCTATCGCTCACTCTACACTGGTAGCGAGGCCGAGACCGTCGATCTCGGGATCTATGTTAGTCAGATCGCTTCTTCTGTGATGGCGGCCCATGCGATCGAGGGTATTCGCCTGGATATGAAGGTCGACACCTGGCCAGTTTCGGTCAATGTCGCGATGCCGGTCGGCCTGGTTGTCAATGAACTGATGACCAATGCCCTGAAATATGCTTTCGCCGGCCGCGATGGCGGTGAGGTCAAGGTACGCTGCACCGTTGATGACGAGGGATGCAGGGTCCTCGTCGCCGACGATGGGGTCGGACTTTCCGACAAGGCCGATTGGCCTCGACGAGGCAAGCTCAGCGCCATGATAGTGCAATCGGTCAAACAGAATGCGGGAGCAGAAATCGAGGTGGAGACGGATCCGGGTAAAGGGATGGCAGTGACAATTGCCTTCTGGCGGCGGAACGCGACTGACACCTGACAAGGTATTCTTATCCCCCTCTGCCATGCGACCAGTGCACGAGTGCCGCGGACGGGACGGCGACTTGAACAAGATGCACCTCCCGGACTTTCCTGGAAGCGCCGGCTTCCTCAGCGCGGAAGAAGCCCCCGCTCCGAAAGGTCACCTATCTCCGAGGTTGGCAATCTTGCCTCCCACTAGATGATGCTATATATGTAGGTATGTTCCTACAATGGGGCGTTGCATGAGCATTACCCGCCTGTCCAGCCGAGAGTTGAACCACGACGTCAGCAGGGCGAAGAAGGCTGCCGAAAAAGGCCCCGTAGTTATCACAGATCGCGGGAGGCCGTCGCATGTATTGATGACCTACAGTGAATTCGAACGCCTGACCGGCAAGACTCGCAATCTTGTCTTGGCTCTTTCAGAGCCTGGTTTGTCAGATATCGATCTCGATCCACCTCGAGTCGAAATTGCGCCTCGCCGGATCGACCTATCGTGAAGTATTTGCTGGATACAAACGTCGTATCCGAGCTGCGCAAAGTCGGGGACGGTAAAGCCGATGCGAATGTCACGAGGTGGGTCGGTGCGCAAGCTTCCGACGACTTATTCATTTCCGCGATTACTATTTTGGAACTTGAGCGCGGAATATTAAGCATCCAACGTCGCGATGCTGCGCAGGGTTCTCGCTTACGGGGCTGGATGGATAGTCGGGTTCGCCCTGAATTTGCGGAGCGAGTTCTCCCAATCGATGATGCGGTCGCTACGCGTTGCGCCCACTTACATATTCCAGACCGCCGCAACGAGGCTGATGCCTTGATAGCAGCCACTGCGCTGGTTCACGGTCTTCCGGTGGTCACGCGCAATGTTCAGGATTTTGATGGTACAGGCGTGATCTTGGTCGACCCTTGGCGAGATTGAACCGGGGCGGGCGTTGGGGATGCCTTCGCGCAACTCCTTGGGCACATAAAGCGTTTGCTAGAAGTGTACTGTGCGCAAGGAACGCGACTTCGACACATATGGAAACATCATCCAAGTCCGCGACCTCGGAAGAACCGACGTCTCCGGCGATGAAACCAGGACCGAATTCTACTACGCGCCTAACACGTCGAGCTATCTCGTATCAGCACCTTATGGGAGGAAGATCATCATTATGGCGACGAGCGCCGTCCTCAGTTGGGGCGGTTATCCTGGCCCGCATCGCGGACCTACCTGCTTCTCGCCTCCCGGAACTGCTGCCATGGGGATGGAAGCGCCGTCGCCAGGCAGAAGTCTCGCCTCATCAGCAGGCTGCCTGAAACCACATCCCTGCGTCATAGTTCAACTCCCCATCGTGCGCGCGCCTCTCCCCCGCGTGCCTGGTCGGATGCTTACTCTGGACCGTGCCCTACCGCTCTTTCAAAAATCTCCGGCAGCGCTGGCCGGCGACCGGGGCGGCCTCCGGGCGCAATGAGCCGGAAGCCAGGCGGGCGCGGCGCGAGGCGATCAAGGAGACCGAGGAAGAGGAAGCGTCAAAAGCGAGGACAAGGGAGCGCCGGCGGAAGCGATACCCATCCCTGCCACTGATAGGCCGCCTTTGGTGCGCGCGGTCGGCACGCATGTCGGGATCGTCTTCGTCATCGGCACCGAGGGCGAACTGGCGGATCGAGCGACGGTGAGTGCCTTTTACTTTCCAACCGCAGATGGCGACGAATATGTCTGGGCTTCCTGGCGACCGGGCTCACTGGAGGAGCTGATGACAAGCTGGCCGGCACGAACCCCATCGGATCAAGGCGAACTCGACGCGGCTGGTGGATACCTGATCTGGCGGAGTTGCGGCTTGCGCGACGTGATGCCAAATCCAGGCGGCGAGCCGAAGAGCGTAAAAACAGCCTCTCCGGTGGGAGAATAGGAGACAGCCCTTGAAGAATTTCGAAGCGCGGCCTCCGGAGAGGTATACCGGCAGGGAAGCCATTTTCCGGAGTGCGCGAAAATCTCGGCTGGCAAAGCGTGGCCATCACCTGCCGATATAGGCAGCCAGTTCGTCCGGCGTTCCATTTGGAAAAGCCTGTTTTAGAAAGTCCAGGAACGCAGAGACGCGCGCGCTGAGCAGTCGCCGAGAGGGGTAGAGGGTCCAGAGAGTGACCTCGGGGCCATCGATTTCCCCCCAATTGACCAGCGTGCCGTCCGCCAGGTCGTGGCTCACCAGCGAAATGGGAAGACGTCCTGCGCCGACACCGGCGCGCACCGCATCGCGGATTGTGATAAGCGTCGACAAGGTGAGCACGGGTTCGATCTTGATCGTCGACCGGCCGGCGGCTGTCTTCACCTGCCATGTTTGCGCTTCGCTTGCGCCACGCGCAACGCCTGGAGCGGCGCGGCCGCCGGTCGGGCAGGGAAGGTCGGGGCTTGCCACCACCACCAGCCGGTCGCGCAGAAACGCCCGTCCGACGAGGCTTTCGTCGGGATCTGGATTAACCCGGATGACCAGATCGTAGCCTTCCTCGATCATATCGACGGACCGGTCCTCACTCGTTACCTCAAGCCTCACCTCCGGATATTTGAGGGCAAAGCCGGCGGCGATCCTGCCCATGGCGGTCTGGGAAAAATGTATAGGTGCGCTGATCCGCAATCTTCCCTTGGGTTTCTGACCGCCAGAGGCAATCGTCGCAGCCGTCTCGTCCAGTTCGGCGAGCAAAGCCCCCGTCCGCTCGAACAGCGCCCGTCCTTCTTCGGTGAGCTTCAGGTTGCGCGAACCCCGTTCAAACAGCCGCAGAGCGAGGCTGCTTTCCAGCTCGGCGACGCGCCGCGACAATGTCGCCTTCGGCCGGCCGGTGGCCCTGGCCGCTTTGCCGAGGCCGCCATGGCGGGCAACGAGATTGAAATCGGCAAGTGCAAGAAGGTCCATGAGTGTTCCACCAGTGAGACGGCGTGTCTATAATCGCTGCCTTTCGGACTGTTAGTGAACCACACATATTCGACGTGTCAAGCAACCCGACACGGAGAAAAACCATGACCATTCTCGTCACCGGCGCCACAGGCAATATCGGCCGCCAAGTCGTTGAACACCTCGTCAAGCGCGGCGCCGATGTCCGTGCTCTTGTCCGCGATCCGTCGAAAGCGGATTTTCCGGCTGGCGTCAGCGTCGTTCAGGGCGACTTCCTCGATATCGGCTCGTTGCGCCACGCCATGTCTGACGTATCGACACTGTTCCTTCTGAACGCCGTGGTGCCGGACGAATTCACCCAGGCTTTGGTTGCGTTGAACGTCGCCCGATCGGCCGGCATCGAGCGGATCGTCTACCTCTCGGTGATCCACGCCGACGTCTATGTGAACGTGCCGCATTTCGCCGGCAAGTTCGGTGTCGAGCGGATGATAGAGCAGATGGGTTTCAAGGCGACGATCCTGCGCCCGGCCTACTTCATCCAGAACGATCTGATGGTCAAAGACGTCATAACCGGCTACGGCGCCTATCCGATGCCGATCGGCGACAAGGGTCTCGCCATGATTGACGTGCGTGATATCGCCGAGATCGCCGCCCTTGAGCTGCTGCGCCGCGAACGGTCCGCGGAGCCGCTGGCGCTCGACCGGATCAACCTCGTCGGTCCGGAAACGCTGACTGGGGCTGGTATCGTCGCCATCTGGTCAGACGCGCTCGCCCGCCCGATCCACTATGGCGGCGACAATACCGAGGGCTTCGAGCAGAATCTCAAGCAGTTCATGCCTGCCTGGATGGCCTACGACATGCGCCTGATGGGTGAGCGCTTCCTGACCGACGGGATGCTGCCTGAGACCGGCGACGTCGAGCGTCTGACAAAGCTGCTCGGACGCCCGCTGCGCTCCTATTCCGCCTTCGCCTCGGAAATTGTCGCTTCCGCCTGACGCAGGCAACAGCGATTTCAAAAAGGACGATCACCATGATCTATTCGACCGCCACAGTTCCGGTGAATCCGGAAGGCGAAACCCCTTTGACGCGCGCCCAGGCCTGGCAGGGTCTGGAACGCAAGGCGCGCGACGCCCGGCTCTTTCTTCCCGCCGGTCTCTGCACTCGCTGCGATGTCGTGGAGGAAAGCCCAACCCATTTCGTGCGCGAGGCGACGATTGCCGGGTTGGATCTGCGCGAGATCATTACCCTGGAACCGCAAGGCAAGGTCACCTTCTTTCAGGCCACAGGCCCACGCGAGGGAGCGATCGTCAACGAGCTCTTCGAGGATCAGCTGCAACTGCGCTTCTACTGCTACATCGGGCTGCGCGGCAAACAGCCAAACGGCCGCAGATCGTCGGCGATGTCCACTTCGACGATCTGATCTTTTTCCGCGATGGAGGCCACAACGAGAACAAGAGAAAGCGGTCGAATGGGATTCGGCGGCGCCTCGCTCCCTCGTATTACCCACCTCCTCATCCCGGGGTTTTTCTGCTACGAGGCCGGGCCGGTACTCCGAGAATTCTTTTAAACGAGGACATACTGGCGGAGAAGCTGGCGGCGAGCAGAGGCTTTCGTATTCTGGATCCACTTAAGTCGTCGGTGGAGGAACTCGTGGCTGCCTGCTGTTCGGCTCGCGTGGTGGCGGGGATCGAAGGAAGCCAGCTCGTGCATGGGTTAATGACTATGCCTTTGGACTCCACCTTGATGGTAATACAACCGCCCGACAGCGTGGTCTCGGTCCTGAAGACGACAACGGACCGCCAGGGACAAAACTTCGCCTTCGTGGTCGGGGAGGGCGATCAGAACAGCTTCGTGGCGGACGTTAACGACATTGAGCGGACGCTGGATTTGCTCCCGAATTGACTCAACGTCACCTTCCATGTGCGGCATGTCCCGTGATGGCCGGAGAACTCTGACCGGTGGAAAAACCTATTCTCTAAAGGGTGCCGGCAGATCTCGGGCCAAACTCGCAGCGGTCGGTAGTGGATGCCGTCTTGGTTCTTGATCCATGAGCGGAGCCATACTTGGTCGCCGCTGCT
Organism: Neorhizobium alkalisoli; assembly: GCF_002968635.1. Lineage (GTDB taxonomy): Bacteria > Pseudomonadota > Alphaproteobacteria > Rhizobiales > Rhizobiaceae > Neorhizobium > Neorhizobium alkalisoli. The sequence continues at coordinate 440,144 of NZ_PVBN01000004.1, forward strand.
GGGCTGCTACTCATTCCAAGAATGTACCAAATCTCGCGCTCCACTGCACAAGTCGAGCGAGGGCGTCGCGTTTTGCAACGAATTCCTGTCGGGACGTCACGTACGGTCTTGCTGCGCGGCTCCATCATGAGGCCGCAGGTGAAACGGCACCGATATTGCCGCGCAGCTCGAGCCGTCGCTGAAACAGGTGACGCCCGAACTTTATCCGTCGACACAAGCCACCTGAACCGAGGCGGGAATGATATGCTACCACAGCGCGGTGTCGCTTCCGGAGCTTATATCCGTCTGGATCGGCTCAACGATTTCCATCTCAGCCGTGAAGACCGTGCCGTTTTTCCGCTCGTAGATAAAGTCGCCGCGCAGCTGGCCCATTACACCGCGGATCAATCTCGTTCCCATTCCGGTTGTGGCCATCGCCGTGTCGAACCCGACGCCGTCGTCCGAGACGACAAGGCACGCGCGATTGCTAGACAAAGGCTTCAATGAAATCGCAATCACGCCGCTATGGCCCGAAGGGAATGCGTATTTGAGAGCGTTGGTGACGACCTCGTTTGCGAGAAGCGCAAGCGGAGTTGCGTGGTCGGCCGACACCGCTATGTCGTCGATGTCATAACTGACGCTCACGCGGTCGCCGCAGGCAACGAGAAGGGTGTCCACGACGGCAGGGATCAGGTCCCGGGCGGATACGTTTTTGAACTGGTCCCGGCTGTAGATCTGCTCGTGCACGGCGATCATTGCAGAAATCCGGTCCAGGAGAGACTGCTGGATTTCCTTTGGAAGCTGTTGCGTTCTGATCAGTCCCTGCACGGATTGGAAGTTGTTTTTCACCCGGTGGTGGATTTCCCGCATGAGAAGCTGGTTTTCCTCGAGTGCTTCAGCCAGCCTGGCTGATTTAGCCGCGTCTCTTGCCAGCAGATGCCTGATCCATGTTCCGGCGGCGAACGACCCGATTGTGGCGAGAGACAGGACGGCGGCCGCGATAAAGAGGTCGCTCCAGAACCGTGCCAGCCCGACGCCGGCGTCGGCCGAACCAATTGCCACGAATTCTGTACCTTCGACTGTCGTGTACGCCACCACGCGACGGACCCCGTCGGCGGGCGAGGTGGCGTTGTAGATGCCTGACGGTGCTTTCGGCAGAAGTTCGGTGAAGAGTACATATCCGCTCATGTCGACAGGTCCTGCAGGGACGGGGTAGCGTGCGACGAGCTGACCGTCACGACGGATGATTCCGACTGTGGAACCCGGCCCAAGATCAGCCGTCTTCCAAACGTCCTCAAGCAGCTTGCCCTGGAACGATACCACCGCCGCTCCGGCGAACTGTCCGTTGCGGTTCAATTGACGGCTGAACACGAATATCTGTTCCCCCGTCAGCCGGCTTACGAGAAGGCTTGAGACATAGGTTCTAGCGCCCTTCGCAAGAGCGGAGAAATAGTCACGATCCGTTATGTTGACCGGCTTTATCGCCGGGTCCGTCGAAAACAATGTGTCTCCATTGCGATCCACCACGTAAGCCTGAACCTCACCCGGCAGGTTTGCGACGGAGGCATTGATGTCCCGCACTGCTTCTGTGGCTACACCGATATCGGGCCCCAACGCATCGTCGATTCGCTGAAGAGCCTGCCAGGCCAACGCATTGATCCAAGAGGCATTCGTCGCGACGATCTTCGAGGCGGCAGTCGCCCGCTCCCCCGACCGCCGAACGGATGACGAGTAGCTTTCGTTGAGCCAGAGCCCCAAGAGCACGAGAAGGGCGGTGAACATCACTGCGATCACCGTCGTGGCCGCCGTGGCAACTTTCTGTCCACCCCACCTGAAAGCCATTGAAGTCCCTTGCGCCTGCGACCCTCCATCTTATCAGTAACGGATGCCTGGATCCCTGTCACCGGACCCGCCGGTCTCGTGGAACGAATAGGGCGGCTTTGTGTTGAGTCCCTCGTGGCCTCGAGTGCCACGCCTTACAACCCATGGACGGTAGGAGACATCATGTCAACGAAGACCCTCGAAGACCTCTTTATCGACGGCGTGAAGGACATCTACTATGCCGAGCGTAAGATCGTCGCGGCACTGAAGAAGATGATCCGCGGCGCGCAGTCTCAAGACCTCAGATCCGCTTTCGAAACCCATCTGCAGGAAACCGAAGGACAGATCGAGCGCCTTGCGCAGGTCTTCGAACTGCTCGGGAAGCCAGCGCGTGGAAAGACCTGCCCGGCCATCGACGGCATTGTCGAAGAAGGTCAGGAGATTATGGAAGAATTCAAGGATTCGCCAGCTTTGGACGCCGGTCTTCTCGCCGCCGCGCAGGCTGTCGAACACTATGAGATCGCCCGGTACGGTACGCTCCGCAACTGGGCGCGCGAGCTCCAAAAGGAAGACATCGCGCAGCTTCTCGAAGCCACATTGGCAGAAGAGGAAAAGACCGACCAACTGCTGACGCAGCTTGCCGACGCCAAGGTCAACAAGAAGGGCAAGACAAAAGCCGCGTAAAAACTTTATCGGGGCGACGCGGAGTGCCCCCGGAAGCCTCAGACCTGCAGCCAGACCATCTGCGGCTGGTGGGAGGCGCGGATAATTGTCCGACGGAAGTGGTTCGTCATCGTCTACGGGAGGCGACCGTCGGGCGTATGTTCCGTCCACCGGCATCTGATGATCGCCGCCATGCTGATGGGCCTTGGGTTCGCGCCGCTGCCCGCAATCGGCCTGTCACCGATGGCGATCACCGCTCCGGTCGCGTTTGGTGCCTGGATATTCCGGCGGTTGCACTTTCAGCCCTTACGGGCATCAGTGGCAGCTATGGGGCATGCTCAGCCCGCAGCTGTCATTCTTTTCGATCATCTGGCCTTTTCGTTAGCAATTCCGCAGCGCGACGAAAAGAGCTATGCATCTTGGTGCGTCGAAGCTGTCAGTTCATTATTCGCGTCTGGGCTAGAGAAACTGATACAGATAAAACGTAGGTCGTTGGTCCGATCTCTTCGAGGCGCCCGCCTAGATCGGGCGATCCACAGGATACGAGATGCTGATCGCCCCAACAGCTCGACGCATGTCGTCAAAGACTCGAGAACTACGATCCTCCAGCCTTTACGGTTAAGGCTGGCGGTCACAAGCTCCGGTCGGGTGTTGATCTCTCGATGGAGCGAACCAAGTTCATGCTAGACAGGCTGGCTGGTATATCACAACGAGACTTAGCTGAGTGGCGGGTGGGATGACAACGAACGTATTTGGGCGAATTCGGTGGGGTGGGATTCGTCCAGCCCTGCTTCTGCTTCTAAGTGCTGTCATCCCTATCATCGTTGTGGCCGGAGCTGCAGGCTACTACTTCATTCAGAAGGAGAAGTCGGCTCTAGATGAATCAATGCTTGCACAGGCTCAGCGGTCGTCCGTTGCAATCGCGAAGGAACTTGAGACGCAGGTCCAACTCCTGACGATTCTATCGGAATCGCCGCGCCTGGATCCGCCGCTGAATACGTCCCAGTTTGCGAGGATTGCGGAGAGGCTGAGGCTGCGGGTTCCAACCTGGGATCGATTGAGGATCACTGACAGAGAAGGGAGTATCGTCCTCACCGTTCCGGAGGATGCCTCTAGACCGAAGGTTCCATTGGTAGACACCGCCAGTCACCAGCAGTTGATGGAAAAGGCCCAACCGACTATCGGAAATGTCATGCGGGGGCCTGGAGGCGCAGTTGCATTTCCGGTCCGGGTTCCCGTGATCAGGAAGGAGAGGACGGTCTACGGGCTGACGGCCGTGATCCGGCCCCAGGCCGTGACCGACGTGCTTCATTCCACCGGCCTGCCCTCTTCGTGGGTAGGGTGGATCACTGACCGCGACGGCAAGCTCGTAGCTGCTAGCAGGGACGCCCCCTCTCTGGTTGGTGGCGACGCCGTGAAATTCGCCGTCTCGCATGTGTCGATCGCGGAACCTCATCTCGGCGCTCTTGCGTCGGGACAGGAAATTCGAATTCGCACAGCCACCGTCGCCGACACTGGATGGACGGTTAATATCGCTATGCCCTTGTCGAAGTTCCACGAGCTCTCCCTCCGCGGTTACCAGATCCTGGGAGCCGCCATTTCAATCAGCCTCCTGTTGTCGGGTGTTGCCACCCTTGTATTTCTCCGGGAGCAGGAGAGCCGGCGGCGCGAGGACGCCGCACTCGCCAGCTGGCAGCGTATGGACGCGCTCGGCAAGCTTACCGGCGGTGTTGCCCACGATTTCAACAACCTCCTCATGGTCTTCCAGTCCGGCGTCGAGAGCATGTTACGCAGACGTGAAGACGAGAAGCGTGTCCGCCAGGTCGCGGATATGATGCTGGAGGCGGTGGGTCGCGGCAAGGCGATGACGCAGCGCCTCCTCTCCCTCTCGCGCCGATCGAACCGAGATGCGAGTATCATCTTCCTCCAACAGAGAGCGGAGCCGTTGAGAGAGCTGCTCAAGAAGGCAGTTCAGGATGGTGTGGAGCTCGAGGTGGATTTCCCTCCAAACCTCTGGCCGGTAACTGTTGACGCTCAGGGAGTGGATGCGGCTTTGATCAACCTGGTCACAAACGCCCGTGAAGCCATGACCTCAGGAGGGAGGGTCTCGGTGCGAGCGAGGAACGTCGACGATTTGGCTTTTGAGATCAGGAAACTCAGCGGACCAGGTATCGCCATCGTCGTGTCCGACGATGGGCCGGGCATCAGGCAGGAGCATCTTCCGAGAGTGTTTGAGCCCTTCTTCACGACCAAGGGCGACACCGCCACGGGGCTGGGACTTACCCAAGTCTACAGCCTTGCCGATCGCTCGGACGGCTATGTTGCTGTTTCCAGCGTGGAAAGTCGGGGTTCCGCTTTCACGATCTACCTCCCGAGAGCAAGCGGGCCGGTGCCTGAGGTTGCGCAGGAGCCGGCTCCGGAAGTTCTACCACGAAAGGTGCTGGTCGTTGATGATACCCCTTCGTCCCTTTCCGTTGCAAGACTTGCTCTGCAGGACGAGGGGATCGAGGTAGTCGCATGTTCGGGCGGACGGGAGGCCTTGTCGATCCTTAACGACCATCAGGATATTGAGCTGGTGCTCAGCGACGTCATGATGCCCGATATAGGCGGTATCGAGCTATCGGAGATCGTGCGCAAGCGCCATCCGAGCTTGGGATTCGTCCTCATGACCGGGTATAGCGAGGCGATAGAGAAGGGGCAGAACGTGGACGTGCCGGTGGTGGTGAAACCCTTCACCAAGATTGAGCTCCGAGAGGCACTGAGCCGAGGAATGACCGCAGTAGGGCGGGCAGGGGCAAATATCGTTATCCTTCGCCGCTAGCTCCGTCGACCTCGTCGGCCAGTAAGAGGAAAGTCCCCTTGTCGAAACCTCTTTCGATCCCGGGTTGTGTTCTCAAGGTTTCTGGCCGACTGCGTTCTGTTGTCCTGAAACTGGGAAATACAATGGAGGCGGCCGGTGTCCTGGGTTCCAATCCCTTCAAGGCGAAAAAGATACCACCGTAGTTGTCGTCGCTCGTCTGTAGCTGTCTCAAACAGGTGCGTCACGCATCCATAACGCCGCTCGACATCGCTGCCTCATTCATCGCAACAAGCACGCGCCATCATCGTGGCAAGTTTTCTTCAATCCTACAGTCGGCATAGAAGCTCATTTGATTGCCGTTTTCTTTCGTGATCTATGCGCCTGATGGGCAACGTAAAATAGCAGCGCGAGGCTTGCGTTGAACTCGAACATTTCTTCCACTGCCGAGAGCATCTTGGATTCTGTGGCAACGTCGATCACTTGTGCAAGGCCAATGAAGCCCACGTGCAGGAAGATCAGGAAGTGGTCGGCCAACCAGGATTGCCTTTCGTCAATTTCGCGCCCCAACTGGCTCAGTGCAAACATCATCATGCCGATGGATGCGGCCAGCAGTAGTCCCACCCAAACCCAGGCCAGGGCGGGATGGATGTCGCGCAGCAGGCGATAAGCCAAAATCAGCAGATCGTGGAAGCCGTCCAGTTCGCCGCCTCCATAAAGGGCCGGAGGATGAAAGCCGACAAGGCGGGAACCGAAGCTGGTTTCATCCATCAACTCGGCGAAACCAATCAAACCCGCCACCAGAAGCGGAAGGTGCAGGCCTTTCCATGTGGCGGATGCCACCGCGGCACCAATCACGGCGGAGGCAAGGCAAGCGACACTCGCCATTTCGATAATGCCGTCTTCCTGCAGCAGCAGGGGCCGCGCACCCGGCACAAGAACCGCAGCCAGAGCTGCGGTAAGCGTGCAAACCGCTATGGAAGCCAGCGCGACAATTGCCCACCGGGCTCTCGATTGAACGAAGAGAGGCGGAAAAGCTGTAGCGACGCCCCCGGTTTCCACACTGTTCTCCTGTCGGATGACGGCCATGTGCGCTCCTTAGTCTGTCACGGAACTGTCACATATCGTCCATTTTCGGCCAAGAAAGGGCAAAGGAAAGGACATTCGCGCGCAGCTGCACGAACAATCTGCACCTCGGGTTCGACAGAGATCAGCGGCAGCGAAAGAGGGCGGAGCGACGGATAACACAACTGATGTTGAACACACGCTGTCTGCTGAGCATCAGCGCAAAGCTAAGGGGCACGCTGCATCAGGATTGCGCTATCACGCTGCATTCGCTCGTAGACATTCCAATGACTGCCTCACCCGGGCAAGCAGCTCTTCAAGCTCCCCTTCGTCGAAGCGAGCAAAGGCGAAACCGCAGCCGCTTGCAAATGTGAAGGTGAGGAAGCGCTTTTCGTGAAGTTCGGTGATGGAAGGTTCTTGAACTTCTCCAGATGAAGCTGTGCATGAGCAGTTTTTCAGATCGTAGCCGACGATCTGGCTTTTTGGCGCGAGGTATTTTTTCGAGCACTAGTTGAAATAGTTTCACGATTGGATCAGTCTTCGATGAAGACGGAGGGCCTTTCGTAATGGACCAGAAGAAGCCGAACCCCATTGACGTTTATGTCGGGAGCCGCATCCGA
>NZ_PVBN01000049.1 GCF_002968635.1 Neorhizobium alkalisoli
CGCCTGCGCCTGGCTACAGAGCAGCGCCAGCGCCGCCAGGGTCATGGAACGAGGTAATAAGCTTTTCATCATTATTATATTTCTCCGCATAACGGCTGACTGCGAGCAACAGCATTCCCTGGGAGAGAATTTCCCATCATGAACAGCAGCGAATAACGTTAGTTAACGCCCGGCGCTTGCCGCCGGGCTGAAGGGTTAGCGTCGGTCTTTCAGGCTGGCGCCGTTGCTGTGGATCACATCGCGATACCAGTAGAAACTCTTCTTGCGGCGGCGCTCGAGGCTACCGTTGCCGGCATCGTCTCTGTCGACGTGAATGAAGCCGTAGCGCTTCGACATTTCGGCCTTCGAGGCGCTGACCAGATCGATCGGCCCCCAGCTAGTGTAGCCCATCACCTCGACGCCGTCGTCGATCGCCTCGGC
>NZ_PVBN01000050.1 GCF_002968635.1 Neorhizobium alkalisoli
GGCGGAACTCTGCGAGCGCTACCCCGAGGAGGTGCATCCGCAAGCCCAGGACGGCGACCAGTCGTGGCGGGTGCCGCCCATCGACTGGCTGTTGCGCCGCTATGCCGAGCTGCTGCACACGCGCCTGCCGCTGATGGGGCAGGGCGCGTTCGCCGAGATCACCCTCTATGCCTGGCAGAGGTTGCAGCGCCAGCAGGTCGCCAGCGGCGACAGCAAGAGCGCCAAGGCGGCGCTGGAAGCGGCGCAACTTCAGCAGAAGAAGCTAGACGAAGCGTTGCGCGCGGAGCCCCTGGTGCAATGGCAGCGCAAGCAGGCCAGCCTGCTCGCCTGCCAGCAGCAACTACAGCGCCTGGAACAGTGGTGCGACCGCTGCCTGGGCGAACTCGCCCCCAGTTGCCAGCCATTGCGCGAGGT
>NZ_PVBN01000051.1 GCF_002968635.1 Neorhizobium alkalisoli
GCCCCAACGGGTTTCCACGCCGATAATCCCCACGATAATCTCCGGCGGCACGCCGTACACCTGCCAGGCGCGCTGCAGCGCATCCTGATATTGATTCCAGAACACTACGCCGTTTTGCACGTTATCCGGGGTGATGAACTTGTTGCGGTAGCGCAGCCAGGAGCCATTCGGCCCGGTTGGCCCCTGGGTAGACGGCGTCGGCGCCTGCCTGTCCATCAGCCGCAGCACCGAATCCAATCGCCGAGCCTGCGCCAGCACGTCGTGCAGCTGCTGCCGGTCAAAACCGTGTTCCTGCACCATCTTCTCGATAAAGCGCGCGGTATTCGGGTTATTGGCGAAATCCCCACCCAGCGGCGCGCCGCTGTGCGCCGGGCTCAGCAAAAAGCCGCCCTTTACCGGGGTGCTCTGCGG
>NZ_PVBN01000052.1 GCF_002968635.1 Neorhizobium alkalisoli
GACCTACACCGCGCACGGCCCGCATAAAGCGGACTTTCGCATACGCGCCGACGGCGCGCCGGTGGAAGATACGCTGTCGCGCGGGCAGCTTAAGCTGCTGATGTGCGCACTGCGCCTGGCACAAGGCGAGTTCCTGACCCGTGAAAGCGGTCGGCGCTGCCTGTACCTGATAGATGATTTTGCCTCTGAACTTGATGACGCGCGTCGCGGGCTGCTGGCCAGCCGCTTAAAAGCGACGCAGTCACAGGTTTTTGTCAGCGCGATCAGCGCTGAACACGTTATGGACATGTCGGATGAAAATTCGAAGATGTTTACCGTGGAAAAGGGTAAAATAACGGATTAACCCAAGTTTAAATGAGCGAGAAACGTTGATGTCGAATTCTTATGACTCCTCCAGTATCAAAGTCC
>NZ_PVBN01000053.1 GCF_002968635.1 Neorhizobium alkalisoli
CGCTTCGACCCCGACGCCTGCAGGGCGAGCAACTCGGCGTAGATGCCGCCGGAGGTGGCGAGCTCAGCGGGCGGGCCGACCTCGTCGATGCGTCCGTCGCGCAGGGTGACGATGCGGTCGACGGCGCTGATCGTCGACAGGCGGTGGGCGATGATGAGGGACGTGCGGCCCTCCATGAGCTCGTCGAGGCCGGCCTGCACGAGTCGCTCCGACTGGGTGTCGAGCGCGCTCGTCGCCTCGTCGAGGATGAGGATCGGCGCGTCCTTGAGCATCGCTCGCGCCACGGCGATGCGCTGCTTCTGGCCGCCGGACAGCTTGAGGCCGCGTTCGCCGATCGTCGTGTCGTAGCCGTCGGGGAACTGGCGGATGAACACGTCGGCGTTGGCGCGTTCGGCCACGGCCCGGATC
>NZ_PVBN01000054.1 GCF_002968635.1 Neorhizobium alkalisoli
GGTAATACAGGTAATGTTTTCATACTGAAGATTTTCCTGATATGCAGATATAAAAATGGAAAAGTGGCGTGGTGAAAACACCAGGCCGTAGCAGAAGGCTATTCTGGAGAGTTAATTTTTCATTTCGGGCGTCGGATAAACAGCCAGATAAACGTAACCACAACTGCTGAGGGTATCGGCTTTGCAGGTCAGCCCTTTTGCATACAGCGTGACGGTATGCTGATGGCGGGGATTCAGTTCACCGCTGGTGAGCATGAGTTCCAGTTGTTTCAGCAGCAGCGGAAAGGCCTGGTCCAGGTGGTACGCATCTGCATCGCTGAACAGGCCTCTGATACCGGCGCGGTCGGCAAGGTAATGCAACCGGTTACCCTCCTGCACCAGACGTGCCCCGAAACAGGGCGTCAC
>NZ_PVBN01000055.1 GCF_002968635.1 Neorhizobium alkalisoli
GTCAGCGAAACGCTCAAGATCCGGGTGTTGAACATCAGTCAGGATGAGCTGACGCGCAATTTGCGCCGCTATCGGGGCTCCGCCTGGGATCAAAGCCCGGTGTTCAAACAGATTTACGAACAGGAATATGGTCAGTTCGGCGGCGAGCCGTTCGGTTGCATCATCGGCGATTTTGAATTCGATCACAGCCCGATGAGCGTCACGCTGCTGACCGAGTTGGCGAAAATTTCCGCGGCGTCGCACTGTCCGTTCATTTCCGCCGCGTCGCCGTCGCTGCTGCAGATGAGCAAGTGGAACGAACTGGGCAACCCGCGGGATATCGGCAAGATTTTCACCACGCCGGAATATGCGTCCTGGCGCCGCCTGCGCGAAAGCAACGACTCGCGTTACCTGGTGTTGACG
>NZ_PVBN01000056.1 GCF_002968635.1 Neorhizobium alkalisoli
GCCCAGACCGGGCCGGTTCCCGCCGCCAGCAGTACGGCGGCCAACAGCGCATTGCGTTTGAATGTGTGCTTCATGTCGCTTGTCTCTCCTGAGGTCTTTAAAAAGCACCGGCGATCGGGTGGCGGGCGACAAAGTGCCCGGCGCCAACCTGCACCAGCGGTGCGGTAACGGGTTCATCGCCCAGCGCGCGCACTGGGCTCGGGATCTCATCGGCCGGCAGCGGCTGCCGTTTGTGGGCGTGAGCGGGATCGGCCACCGGCACCGCCGCCATCAGCTTGCGGGTATAGGGGTGCTGCGGGTTGTCGAACACCGCCTGCCGCGGGCCGATCTCGACAATTTGCCCGAGGTACATCACCGCCACCCGGTGGCTGATGCGCTCCACCACCGCCATGTCGTGTGA
>NZ_PVBN01000057.1 GCF_002968635.1 Neorhizobium alkalisoli
TCCTCGGTGACGGCGAGATGGACGAGGTCGAGTCGCGTGGCGCATTGCAGTGGGCCGCCAACGAGGGCCTCGACAACCTGACTTTCGTCGTCAACTGCAACCTGCAGCGTCTCGACGGCCCCGTGCGCGGCAACGGCAAGATCGTGCAGGAGCTCGAGGCGTTCTTCCGCGGCGCCGGCTGGAACGTCATCAAGGTGCTGTGGGGCCGCGGCTGGGATCCGCTGCTCGCCCAGGATCGTGACGGTGCGCTCGTCAACATCATGAACAAGACGCGTGACGGCGACTACCAGACGATCCGCGCCAATGACGGTGCCTACGTCCGCGAGTACTTCTTCGGCCAGGACCCGCGCACGGCGAAGATGGTAGAGAACTGGTCCGACGACGACCTGTGGTGGAAGCT
>NZ_PVBN01000058.1 GCF_002968635.1 Neorhizobium alkalisoli
TCCAACTTCCTAGAAAATGGGATGTGGCGCTGACCGGACTGATCAGGCTCGCCTTCGACGGAGTCTCCGAGTTCTCGCTTGCCGGATGGCCTTCAGAGGAGCGGTCCGCCTTGGTCTTCAGTCGCATAGACGACTGTCTGGAGGTCAGATTTGCGGGCGCGGCGACGACCATGAAAGTTGCTAGCGAGTCTTTCTCCACGGATCGATTCCAGGCTCTCCGTGGATGACTGCCGCGAGGACCTTCACAAGCAATCATGTGGCGGCTGACGGCCTTGACCGAACAGGTCGCCGAGATCCTTAGCAGTCTTGCGACTGGCGGCACGGGGTGCTGGCGCCCGAGCCCGTGGCTCCACGCCTCGCCCAGCGTGGCTCAGCCCTCCGACCCGCGGAGGCTGCCCC
>NZ_PVBN01000005.1 GCF_002968635.1 Neorhizobium alkalisoli
CCGAACGGCAGTTCTCACCGGCCACAACCGCCGCCACAACACGCTCGCGAAGATCATTCGAAAGAGCTCGTGTCATCAGATGCTGGCCTCCGCCCAGCCAGCACCTTGAATCACAAAACCGGCCCACAGGGAATCCCATCAGATTCAGTCAAGCGATGAAACGCTCTAGCGGCCAGCCGCTACGCTTCCTCGCGCTCGCAGAAGGTAATCCGGTTGCTGAAGGGGTCGGTGACCGTGACCTCCAGGCCCCACGGCGCCTGTTCGAGCCCGGGCCTCATATAGGAATAGTTCTTGCCGATCAGTTCGGCATGGAATTGCCTGATACCCTGCATCGGCACAAAGACCCGCGCGCCGGGTGAAGCATCGCCCGCATGCTCGCTCAGATGCATCAGCATGCCGCTGCGGGAAACCTGGCAATAGAGCGGGGAGTTGTCGCCGAAGCGGTGCTCCCAATCCACCTTGAAGCCCAGAAAGCTGCAATAAAACTCTGTGGCCTTATCGACGGAGAATATGCGGAAGATCGGGATCGCGGGCTGGATCGACGCAGCCTCCTGCTTTCGGGGAGGCTCCGCTGCCTCGATCTTTGCGGCAAGCACATTCCAGTTGTCGTAGCCGAACTGGCTCGCGACGAGTTCGAGCACCTGGCTATTGGTAAGATCTATCTTACGTTCTGCCAGCGCCTCCCGCAGGCTTCTGGCCATCAGTTTAGCATCGCGGAAATCGCGCATCTCATCACCCTCCAAAGGACGAACGGCAAGATCAGTGTCCGCATTGCTGATCCGTTCGTCATCATCGGCCGGGTGGCTGAGGATGAGAGGCGGTGGATGCGTTCACCATGGGCTGAAAGCCCCGCAGACGGCTGGCCGCATCCGGCCGACCTATCGATAGCATCACATCTGCAGGGTGATCAATCCGGTCTCCACGGCTTCGAAGAAGAAGGTCACTTCAGACGGTTTTCATCTCCGCAGGGCTGTTGGGAGACGCGGCCGGAGCGGCGGCGCCCCCTTCCTCTTGCGGATTGCGGGACGGCATGACGGCCGCCTTCACTTCCTGGAAACCCACGCGGCCGGCTTCGCCCAAACCGGCACCCACCATTTCCAACGCCGTCTTCGGGTGGCGCCGCACAAGTACGCCGAGCGCCTTCAAAACTGCAGCCGCCCCTATTCGGCCCGCCGGCGTTTTGCCGTACCGTTTCAGAACCAAGCGCGTCAGCGGTCGCGGCAGGCGAGATTTCCGCTTGCGGCGGGAGGAACCACCTCTCGTGGCTAGTGCCTTACCGCTTCCCTTAAAGGGCGATCGTCTTTTTCCTTCTTCTTGTTGGCCGGGAAAATCGAACGGGTCTGATCGGCCACCACGTCCATGGCGGCATGCGCCGCGCTTTGGATGGCCTCGCCGGCAATACCCACGACCCTTGCGCCCTTGCGGGCACCCTTCTTTCCGGCCTGAGCGATCTCACTACGCTCCTCCGCCAACACGGCGGCTGCAGCACCGGCACCTGCGAGCAATGCCTTACCCAGGATATCCCGACCCGTCTTGCTGGCCAGCATGCTCCTCAGGAACGAGGATTTGCGAATGGATCTCGGTATCTTGAAACCAGCGACCTTTTTAGGAATTGCGTTCTTCTTGGCCATGAAAGTTCTCCTTTGCGGAAAAAGAACGCCCACCCTCTCGTCACAGTTCCATGACACCGGAAGTCGCGCCGATTGCAACTTTGTGGGCAAGGGCTTAGCTTCCGTCACATATCTCCTATCCGGACAAGAGCATGGCACTGACAGGCAAGCGCATCCTTCTGATCATCTCCGGCGGCATCGCGGCCTATAAAAGCTTCGATCTCATCCGCCGGCTACGCGAGCGAGGTGCATCGGTCAGGCCGATCATGACCAGGGCGGCCCAGGAATTCGTCACTCCCCTTGCCGTCGGCGCACTTTCCGCCAGCCATGTCTATGTCGATCTCTTTTCGCGCGAGGACGAACAGGATGTCGGCCATATCCGGCTTGCACGCGAGAACGATCTGGTAGTCGTGGCGCCTGCAAGTGCCGACCTGATGGCAAAGATGGCGCATGGGCTTGCCGACGATCTCGCTAGCGCCGTATTGCTGGCGACGGACCGGCCGGTGCTGATCGCACCCGCCATGAATCCGAAAATGTGGGCCGCACCCGCGACAAGGCGCAATGCCGAGACGCTGAAGGCGGACGGCATCCATTTCATCGGCCCCATGGCCGGCGAGATGGCCGAAAGCAACGAGGCGGGGATCGGCCGCATGGCCGAACCGCTGGAAATCGTCGCGGCGGTGGAACGGTTGCTGGACGGCACAGCGAAACCATTGGCCGGGAAGACGGCAATCGTCACGTCAGGTCCGACGCATGAGCCGATCGATCCGGTCCGCTACATCGCCAACCGCTCTTCCGGCCGTCAGGGCCATGCGATAGCTGCAGCACTTGCAAGACTTGGTGCCGACGTCACATTGATCTCCGGCCCGGTGACCATCCCCGATCCGTCCGGCGTCAAGGCCGTGCATGTGGAACGGGCGGAAGAGATGCTCGATGCCGTGCTTTCCCGCTTGCCGGCCGATATCGCGGTGATGGTGGCGGCCGTCGCCGACTGGCGCGTCGCCTCCTCCGCTGAACAGAAGATCAAGAAACGGCCGGGAGAGGTCCCACCTCCGCTGCAGCTTGCCGAAAATCCCGACATCCTGAAAACGGTGGGACATCACGACAGGCGGCCGAAACTGGTCGTGGGCTTTGCCGCCGAGACGCAGGATATCGAGAAGAACGGGCGCGCCAAGCTCGAACGCAAGGGCGCCGATATGATCGTCGCCAATGACGTTTCCCCCGAGACCGGCATCATGGGCGGTAGTCGCAACCGCGTAAAGATCATCTCTGCCCACGGGATCGACGAATGGCCGGATCTCGGCAAGGACGAGGTCGCGGAACGATTGGCACAGCTTATCGCCGAACGGCTGACGGGAGCCTGACATGAGCGTTTTCGGGCGCAAGGGCTTCGATGCCTTCGTCAAAAGTCTGCCGGGCACGTCCCTTGTCGATCAGTGGGACAGCCACGTTGCCAAAGTGGGCGGCAAGGTCTTTACATTGCTTTCAGGAGAAGGCGACGAGGCACGCGTGGTGGCGAAATGCCCGGAAGAGAGTTTCGAGATCCTGACGGCGCTCGAGGGGATTCGCCAGGCTCCCCATTTTGCCAAACGCAAATGGGTGGAGATCGGAAGCTCATCGCCGCTTTCGGATGACGAGCTCGTCCACTACCTCACACAATCATATCACCTTGTGGCGGCCGGCCTGACGAAGAAACTTAGGCAGGAATTGGGGATTGCGCCGACTTCCTGACGGTGTCCACATCCTTGAGGCGAGGAGCGAAGGCAGATACCTGTGCGCCTTCGCTGCTGACCTTCACGGCACTGGCGTCGGGTATTTCCGCCCACGCATCGACATCATCGTTCAGCGGCTCGGAGACAAGGCAATAACCCGTCTTGCCGCCCATCGGCGCGGCATAGAGGGTCGGGGGCTTGTGATCGGTGGCATAACGCACCGCAAAAAGCTCCTGACCGTTCGAGAAGGCCGCGGTAAAGCGCACCAGCGCGTCGCCGGATTTTTCGACCGAGAGGTCTTCTACCGTCGCGATAGCCTTTTCCATCGCTCCAAACGGATCGGTATCAAGGCCCAGTTCCAGCGCAAGCAGAAAGAGAAGCTCGGAATCCGTCGTGCCGGTGCGGACGTGGAAGAGCTCGTCCGAAAGCATGCTTTCCATGCTCCGGCGAATACGTTCGAAGCCGGAAATCTGGCCGTTGTGCATGAATGACCAATTGCCGTGCACGAAGGGATGACAGTTGTCGCGCCGCGTGCCGCCTGCAGTTGCGGCCCTGACATGGGCAAGGAACAGCGGGGAGCGAATCTGGCGGGCGATGCTTCTCAGATTGCAGTCCGACCAGGCCGGGAGAATATCGCGATAGCGGCCAGGATCCGGCCGGTCTCCATACCATGCGATGCCGAAGCCGTCGCCATTGGTGGCCGTCTTGGCACGGGTGGCGCAATGGGACTGCTCGATGAGAGAATGGGCCGGCGAGGATACGAGCTCTTCGAGATAAAGAGGTTCACCGCGATAGGCTGCCCAACGGCACATGGATCTGCTGCTCCGACATCGCCGCCCGACCGCGGCCAGAAACTTGTAAAGCTCAGAGTCCCGGTAAATGGTTAACGGAACTTCAACCGGAATCCCTGATGACAGGTTTTCGGCAGGGCAGACATCACTTTTTGCAACGTAATGTTGCCAAGCACGGGTTGCCGGCGTGAACTTGTGGCCTAAATCAGGCACTATGTCGCATCAGCAACATCCCATTCAGGCAGGGCAAACATCGGCTCTGCCGGGAGAGCAAGTCCTCTCCAAACTGGCAAACCAACCTCACGAGTGGGCCTTATTTCTCGACATCGACGGCACGCTGATCGATCTGGCCGAAACCCCTGACGGTATAGTCGTGCCCCCGGATCTGCCGGTGCATCTCCACCGGATTTCCATGAAACTCGACGGTGCGCTCGCCCTGGTAACGGGTCGGGCACTGCCTTATGCCGACCGGCTATTTGCTCCCTATGCCTTTCCGATTGCGGGGCTGCACGGGTCGGAACGACGCGATCCGTCGGGCGCCATCAGCCGGATAGAACCGGGCGCCTCGTTCGAGGACTTGAAAGCTGCGCTTTCTCGCGAGGCAAAACAATGGCCCGGCGTGCTGGTGGAGGACAAGGGGGCTGCGGTCGCCGCTCACTACCGCCTGGCCCCCGAGCAGCAGGACGTGCTCGAGGACGCCATGCCGCGCTATCTCGAAATGGCAGGCCCCGACTTCATCCTTCAGCGGGGCAAGATGGTGATGGAGATCCGACCCGCACGCGCGAGCAAAGGCCATGCCCTCAAAGCTTTCCTCGACCAAGCCCCGTTCAAAGGCCGCAAGCCGATAGCCATCGGCGACGACGTGACCGACGAAGCCATGTTCCGCATCGCCAATGAACTTGGCGGACATTCGATCCGCATTGCCGAGACGCTGGATGGGACCGAGGCAAAATCGATCATCCGATCGGCCGAAGCGCTCCGAGGCATCCTTGCTGCGCTTGCCGACGATAAAACCGCTGCATGAATAAAAGGAAGAAACCTTGAGCCGTCTCGTGGTCGTATCCAACCGTGTCACCGTTCCGGAAAAAAGCGGGGCCGCCCCGGCGGGCGGATTGGCCGTCGCCCTGCAGGCGGCGCTAGCCGAACGCGGGGGTATCTGGATGGGATGGTCCGGAAAGTCGAGCGGCGGGAAGGAGCCTGCCGCCCTTCACTTGCAGACGCATGGCAACATCACCTACGCGCTGACCGATCTTACCAAGACCGATGTGGAGGAATATTACCATGGCTTCGCCAACCGGGTACTCTGGCCGATCTGCCATTACCGGCTGGACCTCGCGGAATACGGACGCAAGGAAATGGCCGGCTATTTCCGCGTCAACCGTTTCTTCGCCCATCGGCTGGCGCCGCTTATCAAGGAAGACGACGTCATCTGGGTGCATGACTACCATCTGATCCCGCTTGCTTCCGAGCTGCGCCAGATGGGTTTCAAGAATAAGATCGGCTTCTTCCTGCACATTCCCTGGCCACCCGCGGACGTGCTGTTTTCCATGCCGGTGCACGAGCAGATCATGCGCGGGCTGTCCCAGTACGATCTCGTCGGATTCCAGACGGATTTCGACCTCGACAATTTCGGCGGCGGGCTGGTGCGCGAGGGCATTGGCGAACGCCTCAGCGAAGGCAAGTTCAGCACTTATGGGCGCACATTCAAGGGCGGTGCCTATTCGATCAGCATCGAGACGGCCGCCTTCGCGGAATTCGCCCGCAAAGCCGCCTCCAACGCGATCGTGCGCAAGGCCCGCCAGAGCGTCGAAGGCCGCGACCTCATCATCGGCGTCGACCGGCTCGACTATTCCAAGGGAATTACCCAACGTATCGACGCCTTCGAACAGTTCATCACCATCAATCCCGCCTACCAGAACAAGGTGACCTATCTGCAGATCACCCCGAAATCCCGCTCGGAAGTGCCGGAATACGAACAGATGCAGCGCACCGTCGCCGAACAGGCCGGGCGGGTGAACGGCGCGATCGGCACCGTGGACTGGGTGCCGATCCGGTACGTCAACCGCTCCGTGGCCCGACCGGTGCTGGCCGGCCTCTACAGGCTGGCGCGGATCGGACTGGTGACGCCGCTGCGCGACGGGATGAACCTCGTCGCCAAGGAATATGTCGCCGCCCAGGACCCGGAGGATCCCGGCGTGCTCGTACTGTCGCGCTTCGCTGGTGCGGCCCGCGAACTTACCGGCGCGCTGCTCGTCAATCCCTACGATATCGAGGGCACGGCACATGCGATCGCACGCGGGCTGACGATGTCGCTGGAAGAGCGCAAGCAGCGCTGGGAGAAGATGATGGACCATCTCCTGAAATACGATATCAACCACTGGTGCGACGACTTCCTGAAGGATCTTGCAGCCGCCTGAACCGGGTGTCGCGGGAATACGGCCGCACCCTCGGCATCGGGGGATATCCAGCCGAATATCCCCCACGTCCTTCTCAAGCTGCCTGCTTCAGCGATCCCAGCGCCTCGTCGAGGCTGACATGCCCCAGGAACCTGCCGGTGGTCTTCGCATCCTCTTCGTGCTCGATCGCCCAGGCGAAGCGCACTGCGGGATCTTGCTGAAGCCGCTCGTAGAGAGCATTCAGAGAGGGGAACTTCCGCCGGTCGACAACCTGGTGAAAGTCGTTCCAGCGGGCGATGCCGGCGAAATAGGCGTCCGCGAAGCTCTTTTCCTCGCCGAGCAGCCATGGGCGGCCGCCAAGCAGCGTTTCCAGCTGAGCATGTGCCTTCTCCACCTTCTCAATGCCGTAGGCTCGCAGAGCTTCCTTGGCTTGCGGCTCAAGCTCATGCTCCACCGTATGCCAGAGCGGGCCGAATGCGTTGAAGAAGCTGGTGTTGAGAAAGGCCAGCATCTGGTTCAGCCGGTCGAATTTCTCCGAGTCCGAAGGAAAACCCCAACCTTTATGCACGGTGCGTGCCGCAATGTGGTTGAGGATTGCCATGCTCTCGCTCATCACCCGGCCGTCCGGCAGCATCAGCGACGGCGTTTCGCCAATCGGGTTCAGCGGCCTGTAAGTCTCACTCGAGACTACACCCGGCATGTCGATACGGCAGAGCCGATAGGGGGCGCCGGTCCATTCCAGCGCGACAATCGAACCGAACGAACATCCTTCAGGCACACCATAAAACAGGATCGGTGTCATGATTTCACTCCTTGCGTTGATGCTGGAAGCCAATATGATTTGTGGACGCTGAATGTGTAGATGCCATTTCAGCGCCTCAAAGTTTACAAATCTGGAAGCTGACATGAGCAGTCCGCTCAACCTCAACGATCTGAATTTTTTCGTTCAAGCGGTGGAGCATGGCGGCTTTTCGGCCGCCGGGCGAATGCTGGGTGTGCCAAAATCCACCGTGAGCAAGCGGGTGGCAGAATTGGAAAGCAGGCTCGGGGTACGGCTGATCCAGCGTACATCAAGAAGCTTTGCTCTCACCGATCTGGGAAGGGAATTCCTCCGGCATGCCCAGGCCTCGGTCATCGAAGCCGAGATGGCCGAGGCAATCGTGCGCACCCATCTCGGTGAGCCGAGCGGCATCGTGCGAATGACCGCCGCCGTGCCGACCGCCCAGTTCGTGCTCGCGGAACATCTGGTCGAACTTCCGGCGCGATATCCCAAGCTGCAACTCTCGCTGCATGTCAGCGACCGGTTCGTCGACATCGTGCAGGAGGGGTTCGATATCGCAGTCCGCAGCCATCAGGCGCCCTTGCCGGATTCGACGTTGCTGCAGCGCAAGCTCGCTACCCACGCTTTCTTCGTCGTCGCCTCCCCGGACTATGTCAGGCTTCATGGGGAACCGCGGCGGCCGGAGGACCTTGCCGGACATCGAGCCATCACGGCGGGTCTCGGAGACACCCGCTGGCAGCTGACGTCGCAGGACGGAGAAGAGGTTCAGATCGCGCCGACGCCGGTGATCGCTGCGGACGAACCCATGGTGATGATGAAGGCGGCGATTGCGGGGCTTGGTGTGGCGTGTCTGCCAACCTCGGTTTGTCAGGGAACACTTACCGAAGGAAAGCTCATTCGTCTGCTTCCTGCCTGGACAGCCGGCAGCATCACCACGACGATCCTGATGCCGCATCGGCGCGGGCAGCTTCCGGCCGTTCGCGCGGTCGTCGACTTCCTCGCAGAGCGGGTGGGCGACTGAAGCGCTTTTCATTCGCCGAATTACGGGCTACCCATCGCCATCCAATCAAAAGAGGCCATCATGTCGATCGAAAATCTCGTCACGCCCGAACGCATTTCCGAAGCCGAGACGCAGATCCGTCCGTTCATTCGCCGCACACCGGTGATGCGGGTCGACATGAAGGATTTCGGCGGCCCGATGCGGCCAGTGGACCTCAAGCTCGAACTGCTGCAGCATTCCGGCTCCTTCAAGGTGCGCGGCGCCTTCACCAGCCTGCTTACCCGCGACGTCCCGGCGGCCGGCGTGGTGGCGGCATCCGGCGGCAATCATGGTGCGGCGGTCGCCTATGCCGCCCGCGAACGTGGCGTGCCGGCGCACATCTTCGTGCCGAGCGTCGCCTCGCAGGCGAAGATCGATCTGATCCGCTCCTATGGCGCAGAGCTGGTGGTCGGCGGCGACCGCTATGCGGATGCCCTGGCGGCAAGCGAGACATATGCGGCGGCAAGCGGGGCGCTGCAAATCCATGCCTATGACCAGATGGAGACGCTGACGGGCCAGGGCACGCTCGGCAAGGAGATCGAAGAGGACCTGCCGCATATGACGACATTGCTGGTGGCTGTCGGCGGCGGCGGGCTGATCGGCGGCATCGCCTCGTGGTTCCGCGGCCGGGTAAAGATCGTCGCGGTCGAATCGGACGGCGCGCCGACGCTCGATCACGCCTTCAAGGCCGGCAGGCCGGTGGACGCGCCGGCCGGCGGCATCGCCGCGGACTCGCTTGCGCCGAAGCAAATCGGCGCGTTGATGTTCCCGGTGGCACAAAAATTCGTCCTGCCGCCGGTGCTGGTCTCCGACGACGAAATACTCAATGCCCAGAAGGCGCTATGGGCCGGCGCACGGATCGTGGCCGAACCCGGCGGGGCTGCAGCCTTCGCCGCTCTTCTCTCCGGCAGATATGTGCCCGAACCTGACGAACGCGTCTGCGTGCTCGTCTGCGGCGCCAATACGACTGCGGTCAAGTTCGGCTGATCACTCTTGCGGTAACGGCACGGACGGCCAATCCTCAGTCACGTCCGCCTGCACAGGACGGTCGAGATAGGTGGAGAGCGCGACATAACTGCGGGTGCCGCGCACGCCGGGTACGGAATGGATTTGCCCGAGCAGGAATTCCAGCGCCTGCGGGTTCTCCGTCCGAACCTTGAGGATCATGCTCGCGTCTCCCGCGACGGAATGCATTTCCTCGACTTCCGGAAAGCGGGCGATCCGCATCAGCCGCTCGCTCTTTCCCCAGCCGGCCGCCTCAACATGCACGAAAGCGAGGAGCGGCTTGCCGACCGCAGTACCGTCGATCCTCGCGACGGTGTCGCGGATCACTCCGGAGCGCTTCAGGCGCTTCACCCGCTCATGCACCGCCGGCGGCGAGAGCCCGACCTTTTGGCCGAGCGCGGCATAGCTCTGGTCTGCGTCGGCGGCGAGTGCGGCTAATATCTTTCGGTCGAATGTGTCCAGCGCGGCCGCCTCTCGCCGTTTCGGCCGAATGGCTTCTGTATTTTCCATTATGCCGCCCTTTCTGCTTTCACGCCGAATAATGTTCGGGAATAATGCGATAAAGCCGTAGAAATTCCAGAGGAACAGAGATGGAAATGATTGCTAGAAATCCGCGAGACGGCATCTATGCTGCTACGCCCGATTATGTGCACTCCGTGGAAGTGCGCCATCCGGATCGTTTTCTCTTCGTCAGCGGCACGATGGGTCTCAACGAAACGGGAACGGCCGGAGCCGATCTCGACACGCAACTGCGGCTGATCTGGTCAAATCTGAAGCGAATTCTGGCTGAAGCGGAAATGACGACGGACAATATCGTGCGCGTGACCAGCTACCTGCGCGACGGATCCTACGTGGAGGCGAACCAGAACGCTCGGCTTGCCGCGCTCGGCCCGCATTGCGTGCCGACGACCGCCATCGTCGTCGAGACATTGCGCGACGACTGGCTTGTGGAGATCGATATCATCGCCGCGGGCTGACGGAAATCACGCCGCCTTGGCGACGTGATATTCCTTAATCGCTACCATCTTGATGGTTGGGTAACGCTCTGCCTCGTACCGCAGCGAGAAGGCATCCTGCGCCAGGAAGACAGGATCGCCATCCAGATCGCGGGCGATATCGCCGCGCTTGACGGTGAGGAACTTCTCAAGATCGGCCGGTTGCTCCGACGAGATCCAGCGGCAGACGGAGAAGCGAGACATTTCGAACGAGACCGGCAGACCGTACTCGGCGGAAAGCCGCTCCTTCAATACGTCGAGCTGTAGCGCGCCCACCACGCCGACGATGGCCGGCGAGCCATCTTCCGGCGAGAAGAGCTGCACGACGCCTTCTTCCGCCATCTGCTGCAGGGCTTCCTTCAGCTTCTTCGCCTTCATGGCATCCTCCAACCGTACGCGGCGAAGGATTTCCGGCGAGAAGTTCGGCACACCCTGGAAGACCAGCGACTCGCCCTCCGTCAGCGTGTCGCCGATACGGAGCGTGCCGTGGTTCGGGATACCGACCACATCGCCGGCATAGGCGGTATCCGCCAACTGACGCTGCGACGCGAAGAAGAATTGCGGCGCCGTCAGCCCGAGCTGCTTTCCGGTCCGTGCAAGCCGTGCCTTCATGCCGCGTTCCAGCTTGCCGGAGCAGACGCGGGCAAAGGCGATGCGGTCGCGATGGTTAGGATCCATGTTCGCCTGGATCTTGAAGACGAAGGCAGTCATCCTGTCCTCGGCAGCATGGACCTTGCGGATGTCGGCGACCTGGTCGCGCGGCGGCGGCGCGAAATCGCCCAGCGCATCGATGAGATCGCGGACGCCGAAATTGCGCAACGCGGAGCCGAAGAAGACCGGCGTCATATGGCCTTCGAGGAAGGCCTGCCGATCAAAAGGCCTGCAGGCCTCGATCGCGAGTTCCGTTTCCTCGATAAACGCTGCCCGTTCGTTTTCCGGCAGGCGA
Organism: Neorhizobium alkalisoli; assembly: GCF_002968635.1. Taxonomy (GTDB): domain Bacteria; phylum Pseudomonadota; class Alphaproteobacteria; order Rhizobiales; family Rhizobiaceae; genus Neorhizobium; species Neorhizobium alkalisoli. The sequence continues at coordinate 11,276 of NZ_PVBN01000005.1, forward strand.
TCGGCAACCGACTGGGGGCCGTTGACCTTGGTCGGCTTCACTTCCGTGTCCGACCCCCGCACGGTGTTGTCGGCGAGATGATAGGAACCGCAGAAGGTCTTGGAGCGGCCGATCGGCCAGGTCACCGGCGCCGTGTCGAGCGCCAGTTTCTCTTCCACCTCGTCGAGGATCTCGAAAGGATCGCGGCTTTCGCGGTCCATCTTGTTGACGAAAGTGATGATCGGGATGTCCCGCATCCGGCAGACTTCGAAGAGTTTCAGCGTACGCGGTTCGATACCTTTTGCCGCGTCGATGACCATGACGGCCGCATCCACCGCGGTCAGCGTGCGATAGGTGTCGTCGGCAAAATCCTCGTGGCCGGGCGTGTCGAGAATGTTGAAGACATTGCCGCCATATTCGAAGGTCATCACCGAGGTGACCACCGAGATGCCGCGCTCGCGCTCGATCTTCATCCAGTCCGAACGGGTCTGGATGCGATCCTTCTTCGCCTTGACCTCGCCGGCCAGCTGAATCGCGCCGCCAAAAAGCAGCAGCTTTTCGGTCAGCGTCGTCTTGCCGGCGTCCGGGTGGGCAATGATCGCGAATGTGCGGCGGCGGGCAACCGCCTCGGCAATGGTTTCGGGCATAGTGTAAATCCTGTGAATTGCCGGCGTATCTAGCGATTAAAGCCCGCCATTGCAATTGACCTGCCGGCTACGGGGGCAAAGTAATACCTTATGAACATGCACACCCCCTCCGCGCCGAAGCTCAATCTCATCCGCCTGCCGCATGGCATGGGCATCGACCTGCCGTCCTATGAGACCGCCGGTGCGGCCGGAATGGACGTGCGGGCGGCGGTGGCCGAAGATGTGCCGATCACCATCGCACCGGGCAAGCGGGCGCTGGTACCAACCGGCTTCATCTTCGAAATCCCCGACGGGTTCGAAATGCAGGTGCGCCCGCGCTCCGGCCTTGCCTTCAAGCACGGCATTACCTGCCTTAATACGCCTGGTACGATCGACAGCGACTATCGCGGCGAGGTGAAGGTACTGCTGATCAATCTCGGCGAAGAGGATTTCGTGATCACGCGCGGCATGCGGATTGCCCAGCTGGTCGTGGCACCGGTGACCCAGGCGCGCGTTGCGGAGATCGCAGAGGCGACCGCGACCGCCCGGGGCGCTGGCGGCTTCGGCTCGACCGGCGTTTGAACCGCAACGCCATTTTCGGGTTCCGCCTTCTCCGGAAACAAAATTTCCATTTCTCGCTTCCGCCGGTGTGACGTTGCTGGCATTCGACCCGAACAAGCCCTACCTTCTCCCTCAAACTCAGGGAGAGCACCATGGCAGAGACGAGAACGCCGGGCCGCGGCAGGATCTATTCTTCGATTACCGAAACCATCGGCGACACGCCGATCGTACGTCTCGACAAGCTCGCCAAGGAGAAGGGCATCAAGGCAAATCTCCTGGCCAAGCTGGAATTCTTCAACCCGATCGCATCGGTAAAGGACCGTATCGGCGTTGCGATGATCGAAAGCCTGGAAGCCCAGGGCAAGATTGCGCCCGGCAGGACGACGCTGGTGGAGCCCACTTCCGGCAATACCGGCATTGCGCTTGCCTTCGCCGCTGCCGCGAAGGGTTACAAGCTGATCCTCACAATGCCGGAAACCATGTCGATCGAGCGCCGGAAGATGCTGGCGCTGCTCGGCGCGGAACTCGTCCTGACAGAAGGACCGAAAGGCATGAAGGGCGCGATTGCCAAAGCCGAAGAGCTTGCGTCGACGCTGCCTGACGCGATCATTCCGCAGCAGTTCGAAAACCCGGCCAATCCGGAAATCCATCGCAAGACGACCGCTGAAGAGATCTGGAACGACACTGACGGCCAGGTGGATATCTTCGTTTCCGGCATCGGCACCGGCGGCACGATCACCGGGGCCGGCCAGGTACTGAAGGGCCGCAACCCCAACCTCCAGGTCATCGCCGTCGAGCCTGAAGAATCTCCCGTGCTTTCCGGCGGCCAACCCGGCCCGCACAAGATCCAGGGTATCGGCGCCGGTTTCGCGCCGAAAATTCTCGACACGAAGATCTATGACGAGATCGTCACCGTCAACGGCCCGGAGGCTATGGAGATGGCCCGCCTCGTGGCCCGGCTCGAAGGCGTGCCGGTCGGCATTTCCTCCGGTGCGGCTCTCGTCGCCGCCGTCAAGGTCGGCAGCCGCGAGGAGAATGCCGGCAAGAACCTCGTGGTCATCATCCCCTCCTTCGCGGAACGCTATCTTTCGACCGCGCTCTTCGAAGGGTTGGGAGGCTAGGCCCCTATTCCGCCCACGTCACGCCGCAGCCGTTGCCAGCCGCTCGCCGGCCATGCGGTATGAGATGGCTTCGGCCAGGTGGATGCGGCCGACCGTATCCTTGCCGTCGAGATCGGCAAGCGTGCGGGCAACCTTCAGAACCCGATGATAACCGCGGGCGGAGAATTTCAATTTCTCCGCCGCATCCCGCAGCAACTGCAGGCCATTTGCGTCCGGCTCGGCGAATTTCTCGATCAACGACGTGGAACACCGGGCATTGGTGAGGATCGCCGGGTGGCCGGCATGCTCCAGACGCTCCCGCTGTCTCTCTCGCGCCGCGGCGACGCGCCTGGCGACGTCGGCGCTTTTTTCGGCGGGCATGGGGCGGATAAGATCGGCCGCGGAAACCGCCGGGACATCGATGCGGATATCGATGCGATCCATCAGCGGCCCGGAAATGCGCGCCTGGTAATCGGCAGCGCAGCGGGGACCTCGGGCGCAGGTGTGCCCCGGCTCGCCGGCCATCCCGCAGCGGCAGGGGTTCATGGCCGCAACAAGCTGGATACTCGCCGGATAGGAGACCCTGTGATTGGCGCGGGCGATGATGCATTCGCCGGTTTCGAGCGGTTGACGCAGCGCATCGAGCGACTGAGGCGAGAATTCGGGAAATTCATCCAGGAAGAGCACGCCGTGATGGGCGAGCGAGGCTTCACCGGGCTTGGCGCGCAAGCCGCCGCCGACCAATGCCGCCATAGTGGCGGAATGGTGCGGCGTACGATACGGGCGGCGATCCGAAAGCTTGCCGCCGGAAAGCTGGCCGGCGATCGAGTGGATCATCGATACTTCCAGAAGCTCGACCGCGGAAAGCGGCGGCAATATGGACGGCAGCCGTGCGGCAAGCATGGATTTTCCCGATCCGGGTGGGCCGACCATCAAGAGATTGTGGCCCCCGGCCGCGGCGACTTCCAGCGCCCGCTTAGCACTTTCCTGCCCCTTGATATCCACAAGATCCGGCAGGTTGGCCGGTAGCGCGCGGATTGCCGGCTGCGGCCGCGAGATAACCTGCGTGCCGCGGAAATGGTTGGCGAGCGCAATCAGACTGCGGGGCGCGAGGATGTCTATATCGGGACCAGCCCACGCGGCCTCCGCGCCGCTATCGGCCGGGCAAATCAGGCCTTTGCCGATCGCATTGGCGCCGATGGCTGCCGGAAGAGCCCCGGCCACGGGCGCCAGCGTGCCGTCGAGATTGAGTTCTCCGAGCACCACATAATCAGTCAGCGCATCGCCGGGAATAGCCCCGAGCGCCGCCATCAGCCCAAGCGCGATAGGCAGGTCGTAGTGCGAACCCTCCTTCGGCAGATCGGCCGGCGCAAGATTGACCGTCACCTTCTTCGGCGGCATGGCAAGCCCCGAAGCGTGGAGAGCCGCCTGCACCCGCTCCCGGCTTTCGGCCACCGCCTTGTCTGGCAGGCCGACGATATGCATGTTCATCTTACCCGGACCGACCATGACCTGCACGTCGACCGGAACGCCCTCTATGCCCTGGAATGCAACCGTGCTGACGCGCGAAACCATGTGACCCTGCCCCCAAACATCATGTCCGGAGCGTCAGCGACACACGCTTTCCGCGCCAGCGATTGCAACCTGACACAGGATCAGCGGAAATACAAGAACATTAAGGGAACAAATTCACGCTTGCGGTGCAACCGAGTTGTATCGGGTTGCATCGCTGGAACAAAAGCGAACGAGAGAGCCCGTTGGCCTCAGCCCCGCTTCGCTTCGATGGCGTCCCACAGCAGGCTTGCGACGTCTGCGCCGCCGAACTTCTTGACTTCGCGGATGCCGGTCGGGGAGGTGACGTTGATCTCGGTCATGTAGTCGCCGATCACGTCGATGCCGACGAAGAGGAAGCCGCGTTCCCGCAACGCCGGCCCGATCCGCTTGCAAATCTCCTGTTCGCGCGCCGTGATCTCGGTCGCCTCCGCACGCCCGCCGACATGCATGTTGGAGCGGCTGTCATGTTCGGCCGGCACCCGGTTGATCGCGCCGACCGGTTCCCCATTCACCAGCAGGATGCGCTTGTCTCCCTTGCGCACAGCCGGCAGATAGGCCTGAGCGATATAGGGCTCGCCGCGATACATCTGGCCGAACATTTCCAGAAGAGACGTGAAGTTCCGATCGTCGCGCGCCGAATGGAAAACGCCCGCACCGCCATTGCCGTAGAGCGGTTTGAGAATGATGTCGCCCATCTCCTCCCGGAAGTGTGCGATTTCCGCAGGGTCGCGCGAAATGAGGGTTGCCGGCATCAGATCGGCAAATTCGGTCACGAAGATCTTCTCCGGCGAATTGCGGACCCACACCGGATCGTTCACCACCAGAGTCTTCGGATGGATACGTTCGAGCAGATGCGTCGAAGTGATATAGCCCATATCGAAGGGCGGGTCCTGGCGCAGATGGACGACGTCCATGGTCGACAAATCGACGCGTTCCTTTTCGCCGAGCGTGAAATGGTCGCCCTTCACGTCCCGGACCTGCAGCGGCTCCACGGTCGCGAAGATCCTGCCATCTCGCTGGGTCAGCCGGTCGGGGGTATAATGGAAAAGCTCGAAGCCACGGGCCTGCGCTTCCAGCGCCATGGCGAATGTGGAATCGCCGGCTATGTTGACGCCGGAGATGTGGTCCATCTGGAACGCGACGGTGCGGATTTTCGCCATGACTTCAGCCCCTCAAAAAATGCCCGCCTGATGTAGGACGGCGGGCGCTCGAAGGCAACGGAAATCAAACCGATATCAAGCCGCCAGGCCGACCTGGGCCTTGGGGCGCAGCATGTTGCGAAGACGATAGAGCGCCGCGAGCGGCGCCGGAAAAGGTTTGCGCAGGAAAGCGACTTTGCGGACATAGTTATCGATCCGCCAGGTGGCCCAGGTGCCGCCCTTGAAATAGGCCACATCGCCGCTGCGCAGGGTGCTCTGGGTGCCGTCTTCGGCCGTTACATGCACCTCGCCTTCAAGGATCACGACGGTCTCGTCCCAGCCGAAAAACCAGCGGAAGGTGCCGGCGGTGCAATCCCACACCCCGGTCGCGGCGCATTGATCGTCGGCCTTGGAATGGGAGGCAGCGCGCGCCTGCGGGTCGCCCGAGATAATCCAGGACGGCTCGATCGGCAGCGGCGCCATTTCGAGAGAATCCGGACAGGCGCCAACGAATGCTTTAACCGGCGTCTGCTCCGGCGCGTAGGACTTGTGCCGAACGGCCATGGCCGCCACACTCGCAGCAAGAATTTGCCAGCTCATATTGCCCCCCTGTAGCTGTCAGATCGGGAGACGATAGCGGCAAAGCGTAACCTGGTTGTTCAAGCCAATGCTACAATTTTAGCGATCAGCACGATTTCAGGACGCCGGTCAGACGACTGGCTCGATAGGAGCGAGTTTCGCCTCTGCCGGCAGATTGCCGGGCAGGCGCTTGCCGGTATCGACCGAGAAGAAATGCAGGCGGCTCGCATCGAAAGCAATCTGCATGTCGGGCGCAAGTTCGATTTCAGGCGATACGGCGGCGGTAATCTGCTGATCGCCCACCGTGCCGTGGATAAGACGCTGAGCACCCAGTTCCTCCGCATATTCCAGACGGAAGGGCAGAGCCTCCTCATCCGCACGGGCAATCCGGATATCCTCGGCGCGGACACCCACGGTAACGGTGCCGGACGTGGGCGCAAAACCGTTGAGGCCGACCATTGCCGGGCCGATCGCCAGCTTGTCGCCGTGCAGTTCGCCCTTGACGAGATTCATGGCCGGCGAGCCGATGAAGCTCGCGACGAAGGTGGACGCCGGCGCGTGATAAACTTCCAGAGGCGCACCGATCTGCTCGATCCTGCCGCCATTCAGCACCACGAGGCGGTCGGCGAGCGTCATCGCCTCGAGCTGATCGTGGGTGACGTAGATGGACGTGGTGCCGAGGCGGCGCTGCAGGCGCTTGATCTCGCCGCGCATGGAGACACGCAGCTTCGCGTCGAGGTTTGACAGCGGTTCATCGAACAGGAAAGCGGCCGGCTTGCGCACGATCGCACGGCCCATTGCGACGCGCTGGCGCTGGCCGCCGGAAAGCGCACGCGGCTTGCGATCGAGATACTGGGTGATCTCCAGCATTCGGGCCGCTTCCGTCACGCGGGCATCAATCTCGGCCTTGGGCGTACCACGGTTTTTCAGGCCATAGGCGAGGTTGTTGTAGACCGTCATATGCGGATAGAGCGCATAGTTCTGAAACACCATGGCGATGTCCCGATCGGCCGGCTCCACGTTGTTGACGACGCGGTCGGCGATCTTCACCTGACCGCCGGAAATCGTCTCCAGCCCCGCGACCATGCGCAGAAGTGTCGACTTGCCGCAGCCGGACGGACCGACCAACACGATGAATTCTCCGTCGGTGATGTCGATCGACACCGAATTCACGGCTTTTACGCCGCCGGCATAAACCTTTGAAACCTCGGCGATGTGAATACCGGCCATGTCATTTCTCCGTTTCAGTAAGGCCGCGGATGAACAACCGCTGCATGAAAACCACGACCAGGATGGGGGGAAGCATGGCAAGCACCGAACCTGCCATGACGAGGTGCCACTCGATGACGCCGTCCTGCACCGTGACCATGCGCTTCATGCCCATCATCAGCGTGTAGTAGCCGGGATCCGTGGTCACCAGGAGCGGCCAGAGATACTGAACCCAGCCATAGATGAAGAGGATGACGCATAACGCGCCGATATTGGTGCGCGAGAGCGGCAGCAGGATGTCCCGGAAGAACTTCAGCGGGCCGGCTCCGTCCACACGGGCCGCTTCGAGAAGCTCGTCCGGCACCGTCATGAAAAACTGGCGGAACAGGAATGTGGCCGTAGCCGATGCGATCAGGGGGACCGTCAGACCGGCCCAGGAATTCAGCATGCCCAGGTCGGCCACGATCTTGTAGGTCGGCATGATGCGCACCTCGACCGGCAGCATCAGAGTGACGAAGATGATCCAGAAGGCCAACTGCCGGAAGGGAAACCGGAAATACACGATCGCGAAGGCCGAGAGGATCGAGATCGCAATCTTTCCTGCGGTGATTACCAGCGCCATGACCAGGGAGTTCAGCGCCATATGCGAGTAGTTCGGGAGACCATGGGCGGCCGAGGCGCTCGTCAGGATGGTCGAATAGTTCTCGATGAAATGCGAACCCGGCAGAAGCGGAACGGGACCGCTCATCAGCGTCGAAATATCATGGGTCGACGCCGTAATCGCGACATAGACCGGCAGAGCGACCACCAGAAATCCCAGGATCAGGAAAGCGTGGGTGAGGAAGGTCAGGAAGGGGCGATTTTCAACCATGATCGTTCCTCAATACTGGACGCGGCGTTCGACGAAGCGGAACTGCACGAAGGTCAGCAGCATCACGATCAACATCAAAAGCACCGACTGAGCCGAAGAGGAACCGAGATTTAGACCCACGTAACCATCCTGATAGACCTTGTAGACCAGCGTGGTCGTGGCCTGCGCCGGTCCGCCACCCGTCGTGGCATCCACGATCGGAAAGGTGTCGAACATCGTGTAGTTCACGTTGATGATGAACAGGAAGAACGTCGTCGGCGACAGAAGCGGCAAGGAAATCGTGAAGAAGCGTTTCACCGGGCCGGAACCGTCGATCGCCGCGGCTTCGATCAGCGACTGGGGCACCGACTGCAAGCCGGCGAGGAAGAAAAGGAAATTGTAGGAGATCTGCTTCCAGGCCGCGGCGATGATGATCAGGATCATGGCATGGGTGCCGTTGAGATCGTGATCCCAGCGAATGCCGAAGCGTTCCAGAAAGTAGGGCAAGAGGCCCGTGGACGTGTTGAACAGGAACCACCAGAGGACGCCGGCGACCACCGGGGCGACAGCATAGGGCCAGACGAGGAGCGTGGTGTAGAACTTGGCGGACCGCGCCAGGCGATCGACAGCAGCCGCGAAGGCAAGGCCAAGCACCATCGCAAGAACCGTTACCGATACGGCAAACACGGCAGTGCGCCAAAGAGAATCCAGATAATTCGGATCCGCGAGAAGCCGCTGATAATGCGTGAAACCGACAAAGACGGTGGAAAAGCCGAAGGGGTCCTCCCGCTCGAAGGAGGACTTCACGGCCTGGGCGGCAGGCCAGATGAAGAAGACAAGCGTGATGGCGAGCTGGGGCGCGAGCAGCAGATAGGGCAGCAGGCGGTTGTTGAAAGTTGTTCTCTTGGTATCCACCGTTCCCTCACCACAAAATAATGAACGAGCGAAGGAGGCCCGGCGAACGCCGGCCCTCCCTGCAGTGATCGGGACTATCAGTTCGAGTTGGCCGCCTCGAACTCACGCAGAAGCGCGTTGCCACGCTGCGCGGCGCTGTCGAGCGCCTGCTTGGCGTCCTTCTTGTTGGCGAGAAGTGCCTGGAACTCCTCGTCGACGATCGTGCGGACCTGGGTGAAGTTGCCGAAGCGAACGCCCTTGGAATTTTCCGACGGCGTGCCGCGGGTGATCTGCTTGATCGCGATGTCCGAACCGGGGTTCTTTTGGTAGTAACCCTGCTTCTGGCCGAGGTCGTAGGCAGCATTGGTGATCGGCAGGTAACCGGTGAACTGGTGCCAATCAGCCTGGACTTCCGACTTGGAGAGATAGCTGAAGAACTTGGCTACACCCTTGTAGGTGGCCTTGTCCTTGCCGTTCAGCACCCAGAGAGTGGCGCCGCCGATGATGGAGTTCTTCGGCTCCTTGATCTCGTCGTCATAGTAAGGCAGCGGAGCAAAGCCCGGCGTGAAGGTCTTGGCGTTGTTGATGACGCCAGCGCGGCCTGCAGACGAGTTCATGGTGATTGCGCATTCCTGCGCGTAAAACATCGTCGCCGCCTGGTCGCCGCCGACCGGACCGCCATACTTGAACAGGCCTTCGTCCTGCCACTTCTTCAGATTTGCCCAATGCTTGACCTGGAGCGGGCCGTTGAAGGTGAATTCGGACTTCACGCCACCAAAGCCGTTCTGCAGGGTGCCGAAGGGCTTGTCGTGGAGCGCCGAGAGGTTTTCCGTCTGAACCCAGGTGATCCAGGCCGAGGTGAAGCCACACTTGGCCGCGCCGGAGGAAACGATCTTCTTGGAGAACTCCTCGACTTCCTTCCAGGTCTTCGGAGCGACTTCCGGATCAAGACCAGCCTTCTTGAAGACGTCCTTGTTGTAATACATAATCGGTGTGGACGAGTTGAAGGGCAACGAGAGGATGTTGCCCTGGGTATCGGAATAATAACCGGTGACCGGTGTCAGGAATGTTTTCGGGTCGAAGGTTTCGCCCTCGTCGGCCATCAGCTTGTAGACCGGGTAGACGGCGCCCTTGGCGGCCATCATCGTGCCGGTACCAACTTCAAAGACCTGAACGATAGCCGGCTGCTGGTTGGCTCGGAAGGCAGCGATCGCGGCCGTCAGCGTTTCCGGGTAGCTTCCCTTGTAGACCGGAACGACCTTGTAGTCGGCCTGGCTGTCGTTGAATTTCTGGGCGATCTCTTCCAGTTTCTTGCCAAGTTCGCCACCCATGGCGTGCCACCAGGTGACTTCCGTCGCGGCAAGCGACGACGTTGCCGAAAGCGCGACCGCGAATGCGGCCATCGAAAGTTTTTTCAACATTGTTATGTCCTCCACCTTGATTGGTGCCGGCCCCCAATAGGGTCCTCCCATGACACCGCCTTTACAGTTTTATGTCAGTTTTGTGACAGTGCAAGGATCAAATATTTCAAGGACCAAAGCCAGCTATCAGAAGGCGTCCGGAAAATGGCGGGGAAAGCGTCCTGGGAGCACCACAATAATGTCGTAGCGCTGCGAAAGCGTAGCCGCATCCTTACGCTTTGAAAGCCAAAGATCGCTAGCCGCCTGGATTCGCCGCTGGGTGATGTAGCCGACCGCATCGATGGCTTCGCGCTCGCCTATGCGTGCCTTGACCTCCACGAAAATTACGAGGTCGCGCTTGCGGGCGATGAGATCGACCTCGCCCAATTTGGTGCGATAGCGAATGGCAAGAATGCGATAACCCTTCGCCATCAGATAAAACGCGGCCAGATATTCCGAGACATGGCCTCGGCGTTCGGCCTTGCGCCGCTTCAGGCCCGGATCATTCTCCGCCGCCATCGGCTTCCTTCATGTCCAGAAGTCGCTGATAGAGATCCTTTCGGCCAAGACCTGTGAGACGGGCGGCTTCCGCGGCTGCCTTGGCCGTCGGCATCGTGGCCGAGAGCTCCCGCAGCAGCGCTTCCACCTCGAGCTCGCCCGGCGCTTCCTCCGCCTCGGGCGGCGCGACAAGCAATACGATCTCGCCTTTCACGGTTCGCTCTTCATCATAGTAGGTCGCAAGTTCATCCAGCGATCCTCGACGGAACTCCTCGAAGGTCTTTGTGAGCTCCCGGCAGACGCAGGCCCGGCGGCTCTTGCCAAGCACCTCCGCGGCCGCCGCAAGAGTAGCGCCAATCCGATGCGGAGATTCGAAGAAGATCAGCGTGGCGGGCACTTTCGAAAGCTCCGCCAGCCGATCGCGCCGTCCCTTGTCCTTGACCGGCAGAAAACCGGCAAAAAGAAAGGCGTCCGACGGCATGCCGGAGCCGACAAGAGCAGCAAGCGGCGCAGAGGAACCGGGGATCGGCACGACCCTGTGACCGGCCTCGATTGCCATCTGCCCCAGCCGATAGCCGGGATCGGAGACGAGCGGCGTGCCGGCATCGGAGACGAGCGCCACCGATTTTCCTTCCTCCAGCGCCGCGATCAGCTTCGGCCCGGCCTCGTCGGCATTGTGTTCATGATAGGCAAAAGGCCGGTTAACGATGCCGTAGCGGTCCAGCAGGACCCGGGTGACACGCGTATCTTCGCAGGCGAGCACGTCGGCACCGGCAAGCGTCTCAAGAGCACGCAGGGTGATGTCCCCGAGATTGCCGATCGGCGTCGCGACCAGATAAAGCGCCGGTTCCTGCGGTCTGGCAGGCACGAATGTATTGGCAACGCGATAGCCGCGCTGGGCGGCTTTATGTTCGTCTGCCACGGGATACCATACGGAATAGGATGCTCATGCCTCTTTATGAGCAACCCAGCCCGGTTCGGCAAGTAAACGCAGCGGATGTTTTCTGTGTGCAGTGCAGGCCGATCTGGCGATTTGGCGTCGTAACTCCTTGTTCACCTCTTGCTTTTCGCCGCCGTTCTCTGCCATTTTGCGCGTCCACATCATCCGGCTGCGTTGCCGGCACAATATCAGGGTCCGGCCCTGCCGGATCGTCACGGTCGAAAGCGATAGCGTCCATGCGTATTACTCTTGAGCGGTCCAACCTTCTGAAATCGCTGAACCACGTGCACCGCGTGGTCGAGCGGCGGAACACGATCCCGATCCTCTCCAACGTGCTGATGCGCGCCTCCGGAAACAGCCTTGATCTGAAGGCGACCGACCTCGACCTCGAGATCACCGAAGCCCTCCCGGCCATGGTCGAGAATGCGGGGGCAACGACGGTTCCGGCGCATCTGCTTTATGAAATCGTCCGCAAGCTGCCCGACGGCTCCGAAGTGCTGCTCGCCACCAATCCCGACGGCGGCTCCATGACCGTCCAGTCCGGCCGTTCGAAATTCTCGTTGCAGTGCCTGCCGGAATCGGACTTCCCGGATCTCACTGCCGGCAGCTTCACCCATACCTTCAAGCTGAAGGCGACCGATCTGAAGATGTTGATCGACCGCACGCAGTTCGCGATCTCGACCGAAGAGACCCGTTACTATCTGAACGGCATTTTCTTCCATACGATCGAGGCTGGCGGCGACCTGAAGCTTCGCGCTGTCGCGACCGACGGGCACCGCCTGGCCCGGGCCGATGTTCAGGCACCGGCCGGCTCGGAAGGCATGCCGGGGATCATTATTCCACGCAAGACGGTCGGCGAATTGCAGAAGCTGATGGACGATCCGGAAGCGGTCGTCACCGTCGAGGTTTCAGATGCCAAGATCCGCCTGACGATCGGCACGGTGGTGATGACTTCGAAGCTGATCGACGGCACCTTCCCCGACTACCAGCGTGTCATTCCGACCGGCAACGACAAGGAAATGCGGGTCGATTGCGAAAGCTTCACCAAGGCGGTGGACCGCGTCTCCACCATTTCCTCGGAGCGTGGCCGCGCAGTCAAACTGTCGCTTACGGACGGCCAGCTCATGCTGACGGTCAACAACCCGGACTCCGGCAGCGCGACGGAAGAAGTGGCGGTCGGCTACGACAATGATCCGATGGAGATCGGCTTCAACGCCAAGTATCTGCTCGACATCACCGCGCAGTTGTCCGGCGATGACGCGATCTTCATGCTGGCGGATGCGGGTTCTCCGACGCTGGTGCGGGATACCGCCGGGGACGACGCCCTTTATGTCTTGATGCCGATGCGCGTCTAGAATCATCGAAGCGGCTGACAGTCAGCCGCTTTTTTCATGACCTGTGCCAAACGCGACATTTGCTCTTGCCTTTGCGGCATGAACGTCCACATAGGGCACTTAAGAGGGAGGACAGGCGATGGAATTGCGTCTGAAAGAGCGGCTGGGCCGCAAGTTCGATGAGGAAATCCGGTTCTTCAAAGGCTGGATCGACGGGCCGAAACAGGTCGGCGCCATTCTTCCGACTTCCTCCGTCACCGCGAAACGAATGGCAAGCGTCATCAATACCGGGTCGGGTCTGCCTGTCCTGGAACTCGGCCCCGGCACGGGGATCATCACCAAGGCTATCCTTAGGCACGGCGTCCGGCCGGAGGAGCTCGTCTCCGTCGAATATTCGACGGACTTCTATCAGCATCTCCTGAAGACCTTTCCCGGCGTGAATTTCATCAACGGCGACGCCTTCGATCTCGACCGGACTTTGGGCAATTTAAAAGACAAGACCTTTGACAGCGTGATCTCCGCCATTCCGCTGCTGAGCTTCCCGATGGAGCGTCGCATCGCCCTTCTGGAAAACCTGCTCGACCGCATGCCGGCGGGCCGGCCGATGATGCAGATCACCTACGGCCCCATTTCGCCGATCATCGCCAATCCGGACCGCTACAAGATCAAGCACTACGATTTCGTCATGCGCAATATTCCGCCGGCGCAGCTGTGGACCTATACGCGGCCCTGATGTTCGGCCTCTACATTACCCATCCCCAGGTTCGGATCGATCCCGACGTGCCGGTGCCGGATTGGGGGCTTTCGGACGTTGGGCAGGCGCGTGCCGAACAGGCCAGCCGGTCGGACTGGGCGAAAAAGATCGGCCGGATCGTTTCGAGCGATGAGGTGAAAGCCGTGGAGACCGCAAGAATACTTGCGTCTGCCGCCGGCATTGAAGTCGAGGTCGCCCCTCGGATGCACGAGAACGACCGGTCGGCCACCGGTTTCCTGCCGCCACCCGAGTTCGAAAAAGCGGCGGATTGGTTCTTTGCCCATCCGCAGGAGAGCTTCAAGGGCTGGGAGCGGGCCGTCGACGCGCAAGCCCGGATCGTCTCCGCCGTTGTTCAGATTCTCGACAGCCACGACCCCGAGGTGCCGATCGCCTTCGTGGGCCATGGCGGCGTCGGCACCCTTCTGAAATGCCATCTTCTCGGCATGCCGATTTCGCGGGACCGGGATCAGCCCGGCGGCGGCGGAAATCTCTTCCACTTCGCCCTTGCGGATCGAACCGTCTCATGCGACTGGACGGCCATCGAGACATGGCAGGGAGCTGGAGCCGATGAACGCGCGTAATCGTCTGATCGTAGGCCTCGACATTCCGACCGTCGGCGAAGCAGAAAAGATGGTCGCAACGCTCGGCAGCGCGGTTTCCTTCTACAAGATCGGCTATCAGCTCGCCTTTGCGGGCGGGCTCGAATTCGCCCGCGATCTTGCCAAAGACGGTAAAAATGTCTTCCTCGACATGAAGCTGCTCGATATCGACAACACGGTGGCGAAGGGCGTCGAGAATATCGCCAAGATGGGTATGACCATGCTGACCCTGCATGCCTATCCGAAGGCGATGCGTGCCGCCGTCGAGGCAGCCAACGGCTCCGGTCTCTGCCTCCTTGCCGTGACCGTGCTGACGTCGATGGATGAGACCGACCTCGTGGACGCCGGCTACGAATACGATCCGCATACCTTGGTGCTGCGCCGCGCTGAACAGGCGCTTTCAGCCGGCATGGGCGGTATTGTCTGCTCGGCCGAGGAATCGGCTGCGGTGCGCAAGATCGTCGGCCCGGATATGGCGATCGTCACACCGGGCATCCGTCCGGTCGGCTCGGACGCCGGCGATCAGAAGCGGGTGATGACGCCCGCAGATGCACTGCGCGCCGGATCGAGCCATCTCGTCGTCGCCCGCCCGATCGTCAAGGCACCCGATCCGAAGGGGGCGGCGGAGGCAATTTTAGCCGAGATGCAAACCGTCCTTTCCTAAAGACCTTTGCGCCGCGGCTATCCGCCATGGCGGCATATTGTGGCCTTGATCATATTGACTGGCCGCCCAATTTGATCGAAGCCAGCTTTTAGCATCGTATCGGAGGAATTCTCATGGCCAAGGGATACTGGATCGCCCGCATCGATATTCGCGATCCGGAACGCTACAAGGATTATGTTGCCGCGACGAAAGTCCCCTTTGAGAAGTATGGCGCGAAGGCGCTCGCTCGCGGCGGCGCGTTCACGGAACTGGAAGGCAAGGCGCGTGCGCGCAATGTCGTCCTCGAGTTCCCCTCGGCACAGGCAGCGATCGACTGCTATAATTCGCCGGAATATCAGATCGCTGCAAAAATCCGCCAGGAAGCGGCAGATGGAGAACTGGTCGTCGTCGAAGGCGCCTGAAGCTCGGAAACCTGCAGGGATGCGGCAGTGTAGGCACTTCCACCTCTGTCGCGATTCGGCTAAAGACCATTCAACCTTTCCAATCGGCTCCCGGAGCATGTCATGACCGTCAGTAACCTTCCGCCCCTCGTCACCGTTTTCGGAGGATCCGGGTTCGTCGGGCGGCATGTGGTAAGAACGCTCGTCAGACGGGGCTACCGGGTGCGGGTCGCGGTGCGCCGCCCCGATCTTGCAGGCTTTCTGCTGCCGGCCGGTTATGTCGGCCAGATCGCGCTCGTACAGGCTAACCTGCGTTACCGCCAGTCGATCTTCCGGGCTGTCGAAGGCGCTTCTCATGTGGTGAACTGCGTCGGCATCATGTTCGAGTCGGGCCGCAACACATTCGATGCGGTTCAGGATTTCGGCGCCCGCTCGATCGCGGAAGCCGCCCATGCGGCCGGCGCCAAACTTACGCATATCTCCGCAATCGGCGCCGATCCGGATTCCAAGTCGTCCTACGCGCGCAGCAAAGGCCGCGCCGAAGCGACGATCTTCTCTCTGCTGCCCGATGCCGTCATCCTTCGCCCTTCGATCATGTTCGGCCCTGAAGACAGCTTCTTCAACAAGTTCGCAGCGATGGCGAAGGTGTTTCCGGCTCTGCCGCTCGTTGGCGGCGGCAAGACGAAGTTCCAGCCCGTCTATGTCGAGGATGTCGCCGAAGCCGTCGCCCGCTCGGTCGACGGTACGATCCGCGCCGGCAAGATCTACGAACTCGGCGGTCCGGAAGTCATGACGTTCCGCGAATGTCTCGAAACGATGCTGCGTGTTACCAATCGGTCGAATAAGCTCGTCTCGCTGCCCTTCGGGATAGCATCGCTGATCGGCAGCATCGCATCGCTCATCCCCTTCGTGAAGCCGCCGATCACCAGCGATCAGGTACAACTGCTCAAGGTCGACAATGTCGTCTCCGAAGCAGCAGCCAAGGAAGACCGCACGATCCAGGGGATGGGCATCCGTCCGACGCTCGCGACGTCCATCCTGCCATCCTACCTCGTGCAGTATCGTCCCCAGGGCCAATATACCGGGTCCGGCCGGGCTGCCTGACTTTTCTTTATCTTGCTGAACGTTTGCTTGCCCTTGCGGAAAGAGGCCCTGCTCGCCCAAAAAGCGAGCAGTCCTTTGTTTCGGCTTAACTTTCGGGCATGAGATGTGGCACAAAGGCCGCAGTGATCAATGCAGTGGCGTTAACGCCGGGTTCAGCAAAATCCTTTATTGAATTGTTTGAATGCGAGCAATAAAGCTCGCCTCCCAACAGACATTCACCCGTGACGATCAAATCATCCTTGGAAAGGCATTCCTCCATGGGCAAGCCCATCGCCCTCTTTTTTGCATGCGCGGCATTGATCATCCTGGCGGGCTCGTTCATGGCCCCGAAGACAGGCGCTGCCACCAAGAGCGGATGCGCGCCAGCCTACGGCGTCGACCCGTGCAGCACGGCGTCTGTCCAGCACTAAGGTGACCTGATCCGAAAACAAGGCGGCCTTCCGGGCCGCCTTTTTTGTTCACGCCCCCAAAAGAAGGGCGATGAGACCGGCGGCACCAACGGCGATCCGCCACCAGGCGAAAGGTGCATAGCCTCGGCTCGATACGAAATCGAGCAGGGAGCGCACGACGACGATGGCAGTGACGAAAGCCGCGACAAATCCAACGGCGATTACCGCACCGTCATCGAAACTCAACGCTTCGCGGTTCTTGTAGAGATCCAGCGTGAACGCACCGAGCATGGTCGGCATGGCAAGGAAGAAGGAAAACTCCGCTGCCGAACGCTTGTCGGCGCCGAGAAGCAGCGCCCCCACGATGGTAGCACCCGAACGGGATGTGCCCGGAACCATCGCGAGGCATTGGAAAAGCCCGATCTTGAAGGCGAGCGACGGAGGGTAGTCCATCACGTCGTGATAGACCGGCTGGAATTTCATCTTGTCGACAGCCAGCAGTACGAGCCCCCCGAGAATCAGGACGACGCAGATTAGCATCGGTGTTTCGAAGAGTACCGTCTTGATGAAATCATGCGCCAGAGCGCCGATGACCGCCGCAGGCAGGAAGGCGATGAGCACGGTGGCGACAAAGCGCCGGGCCTTTGCGCTAGTGGGCAGGTCGGTGGCGATCTGCAGAAGCTTGCGGAAATAGACAAGCAGGATCGCCAAAATCGCACCGAGCTGGATCAATACCGCGAATGTGTTGCCTGGAGATTGAAACCCTAGAAAATGGCCGGCTAGCAGAACGTGGGCGGTGGACGAAACGGGAAGAAATTCCGTGAGCCCCTCGATCAAGCCAAGAACGAGGGCGCTGAAAATGGACTGATCCGCCATTCTTAATCCTTTATTGAGTAGATAAGGGCAGTTTTAAGCACTCTATGAGCCGTTGCTTGTGTTGGCCCTACCAAATCCATATAGCTGTCATATGTCAGGCGGGCGCAAAAAGCAGCCTTACCCTTCCTAGACGATGTTCGTGAAGTTCAATTATCGATGCCCACTCTCTACCATCACTCCATGTCTTCGGCTTCCCGCTTCGTTCGGCTGATTCTTGCCGAATACGGGTTTCAGGCGGAACTGGTCGAAGAGCAGCCGTGGGAAAAGCGCCGCGAATTCCTCACGCTCAATCCCGCGGGCACGCTCCCCGTCTACGTGGATGACAGCATGCGAGTACTTTGTGGCCCTTCCGTGCTCATGGAATTTCTGGACGAGACACACGGCGTCTTGAAACGCGACCGCCGGCTGCTCGCCGAGGATCCCTGGCAGCGCGCCGAAATCCGCCGCCTCATGGAGTGGTTCCTCCAGAAGATGGAACAGGATGTGACGCGGCCGCTGACCCGCGAACTGATCTACAAGCTGCAGATGACGGCGGCGCAAGGGGGCGGCGCGCCGGATTCGAAAGTGCTGCGCACATCGCGCGCCAACATCCGGCAGCATATGAAATATCTCTCCTGGCTCGCCGGCTCGCGGCCCTGGCTCGCCGGAGATCGTTTGACCTACGCGGATCTTGCCGCCGCCGCCTCGATTTCCGTCCTCGACTATCTCGGCGAGATCGATTGGGCCGAGACGCCGGTCGCCAAGGAATGGTATCAGCGGCTGAAATCCCGTCCCTCTTTCCGGCCGCTGCTTGCCGAACGCATCCGCGGCATCACTCCGGTATCTCACTATGCGGACCTTGATTTCTGAAGCGAGAGCGCGAGAGGAGGACAAGGCGCTTAGGCGGCGGGAGAAGCTGACCGCCTTCATCCGCGAAGAGGCCGCCGCGCAGGGCTTCGACCTCTGTCGCATCACCGGCTCGGACACTATTCCCAGAGCTCCCGAACGGCTCGGCACCTTTCTGGCTGACGGGCACCACGCCACCATGGAGTGGATGGCCGAGACCCGCGAACGCCGCGCCGACCCGAAGGTGCTCTGGTCGGAGGTGCGGTCGATCGTCATGTTCGGCCTCAACTACGGACCGGATGAAGATCCACGCGGCATTCTGGAGAAACCCGATAAGGCGGCGATTTCCGTCTATGCCCGGAACCGGGACTATCACGACATCATCAAGGGCCGGCTGAAGGAAATCGCGACGCGCTTCGCCGCCCGCGCCGGCGAGGATGTCAAGGTTTTCGTCGATACGGCTCCTGTGATGGAAAAGCCGCTGGCGGAGGCGGCCGGACTTGGATGGCAGGGCAAGCATACCAACCTCGTGAGCCGCACTCACGGCTCCTGGCTCTTCCTCGGCAGCTTGTTCACAACCGCCGACCTTCTTCCGGATGAACGGGAGGACGATCATTGCGGCTCCTGCCGTGCCTGCCTCGACGCCTGTCCCACCGCCGCTTTTCCGGCGCCCTACCGGCTCGATGCGCGCCGCTGCATCTCCTACCTGACCATCGAGCACAAAGGGCCGATCGATCCGGAATTCCGCCCGCTGATCGGCAACCGCATCTATGGCTGCGACGACTGCCTGGCCGCATGTCCGTGGAACAAGTTCGCGGCAAGCGCTTCGGAAATGAAGCTGAAGGCGCGGGAAGACCTGAAGGAACCGTCGATCGCATTTCTCTTGACGTTGGACGATCCGACCTTCCGCATCTTCTTCAGCGGTTCTCCGGTAAAGCGGATCGGCCGGGACCGCTTCATTCGCAACGTGCTGATCGCCGCCGGCAATTCCGGTGACGCAAATCTCGTTGCGCGCTGCATCCAGCTCTCGCACGACCCCTCGCCTGTCGTTCGCGGTATGGCTATATGGGCATTGAAGCGCCTGATGCGGGAAGGTGAATTCCTGCGGTTTGCGCAGACGCGGAACCTCGAGAACGACCCGGAGGTCCTGAACGAATGGAAACTGGCGGGAGTTGCCTAATGCGCGTGATGATCTTCGGATGTGGCTATTCGGGCCAGGCGATCGCCGAGGCGTTCAGGGCCGACGGAGCCTGGGTTTCCGGTACGGTCCGGACCGCGGAAAAGGCACTGGAACTGGTGTCGA
This sequence comes from Neorhizobium alkalisoli, assembly GCF_002968635.1. Lineage (GTDB taxonomy): Bacteria > Pseudomonadota > Alphaproteobacteria > Rhizobiales > Rhizobiaceae > Neorhizobium > Neorhizobium alkalisoli. The sequence goes on from NZ_PVBN01000005.1 coordinate 30,833, forward strand.
AAGATATCAAGGCTTTCATTTTCGACGGCAGCCCGTTCAGCGACGAACTGCTGGCCGAATTGAAGGAGGTGACCCACCTCATCCAGTCTATTCCGCCAACGAAAGCGAAGAGCCAGCAGTCCAGCCACGAAGGCGATCCGTTGCTGAAACTCGTCTCTGGCAAACTGCGCGAGCTTTGCCCGAAGCTCGAATGGATCGGCTACCTCTCTACCGTCGGCGTCTATGGCGACCATGGTGGGGGTTGGGTGACCGAGGAGACGCCTGGCAGCCCTATTCTCGACCGCTCTATCGAGCGGGTCGACACGGAGGAGGCCTGGGCCGACGAAGGAAAAAACGCGGGCATACTGGTGGCAAGCCTGCGGCTTGCCGGCATTTACGGACCAGGCCGCAACGCCTTCGTCAATCTCGCACGTGGCACCGCGCGGCGGATCATAAAGAAGGACCAGGTCTTCAACCGAATCCGCGTCGAAGACATCGGCGGGGCCGCCCTGTTTCTCGCAAAGAGCAAGGTGGGAGGCATATTTAATATCGCGGACGACGAGCCCGGGCCGCCGCAGGACGTCATCGTCGAGGCAGCCCGGCTGATGGAGGTGGAGCCACCGCCGGAACAGGATTTCGAGACAGCCGACATGACCCCTATGGCCCGGTCCTTTTATGGAGCCAACAAGCGTGTTTCCAATGCCAAGATCCGCGCATTGGGGTTCCAATTCCGCTTTCCAGACTATCGCATGTCACTTGCAGAAATGTGGTCGTCGGGCCGCTGGAGAGGATAATTTTCCCATTTTGAAACGGGTGAAAATTCCATCTTTTGCCATTCTGCCGGTTATTATTTCTTAAGACCTACGGCAACTCGCCACAATATTTGCCCAAATGAGGCAAAGAATCTTGCATCGCAACAAATTTTTTTCTGCACTTTTCGTGAACGGCCGGACTTTGGGAATCGTTCAGGAATAGCTTTCCGCTTTCTGTCTGTTTTTAAAGGTTTTCTTCCGAAGAAAGTTAGCTGGCTTCTTAAAAGAATCGGCGTAATTATAATCACGAATATTACAATCAGTAATATTCCGTGATCAAAGGTCCCACTTTTCCGCCACTTTTCGCCCCGCTTAGCCATTCCTGCACGCAACGTGCAGGGACCAATCGAACGGGGACGACCGACTTGACAACAATTCGACGCTCGACTTTCGCCGTGGCCGCAACTGCTGCTTTTGCACTTCTCGGCTCCGCGCAGGCCAATGCTGCGCCCGGGTGCGGTCACGCATCCTGGTATGCTCTGACTTCCAAGACTGCATCCGGTGAACGGATGAATGCCTCACTGCTTACCGCCGCGCACCGCTCACTGCCTTTCGGCACAAAGGTGAAGGTAACGAACAAACGCAACGGCAAGAGCGTCGTCGTACGCATCAACGACCGCGGACCGTTTATCCGTGGCCGGGTGATCGACGTCTCTAGGGCCGCCGCCAAGAACATCGGCATGGTAAGCTCCGGCACCGCACAGGTCTGCTATCAGATCGTCGACGCCGGAAACCAGAAGATCGCCGGCAAGGGCCTGAAAGCAATCGACGGCTGAGGCTGGACGGCACCGCCTCTTGCTCTTCGGAGCAATCGCAGCTAGGAGCCCTCCCATACGGGTGCAACCGACACGGAGAGCGACATGCGACTGGGCGGACGAGTGGCCGGAGCCATCGAGGTTCTGTCCGATATAGAGACGCGGAAGCGCCCTGTCGCCGACGCCCTCAAGGACTGGGGCCTTGCACATCGTTTTGCCGGCTCGGGCGATCGCGCCGCCGTCGGAAACATCGTCTATGACGCCTTGAGGATGCGGCTCTCGCATGCCTGGCTCATGGACGACGAGAGCCCGACTGCTCTCGCCTATGCGGTCCTCATCCGGCAATGGAGCCTCTCGCCCGAGGCTCTGCATGTCGAGTTCGCCGATGACCGCTTTGCGCCGCCTGCTCTTACCGAAGCGAACCTCTCGGCACTTGCCTCCCGCAATCTCGAAGATGCGCCGCTCAATGTTCAGGGCGACATCCCGGACTGGATACAGCCATCCTTCGAAGCCAATTTCGGCGAGGACTGGCTTGTCGAGGCCAAGGCACTCAGTGGCCGGCCGACCCTCGATCTCCGCGCCAACACGCTGAAGGCATCACGAGAGAAGGTCGTCAAGGCGCTGGAACGCTCCGGCGCCAAACCCGCGCGCATCGCCCGCAACGGCATCCGGATTGCCGCCGGCGAAGGAGCATCCCGTCTGCCGAACGTCACGGCCGAGCTTTCGTTCCAAAAAGGATGGTTCGAAGTTCAGGACGAAGGTTCGCAGATCGTCGCCGAACTCGTGCAGCCCAGCGAACACGATCAGGTTCTCGACTATTGCGCCGGTGGCGGCGGCAAGACCCTCGCCATGGCGGCCGCCATGCACAACAAGGGTCAGATTCACGCCTACGACACCGATCGCAAGCGGCTTGCACCGATCATCGAGCGGCTGCGCCGCGCCGGCACCCGCAACGTTCAGGTCCATGACGACGCCCGTCAGCTCGAGCCCTTGAGGGGCAAGCTCAATGCCGTTCTCGTCGATGCGCCCTGCACCGGCACGGGGACATGGCGCCGACGTCCGGATACGAAATGGCGCCTGACGCCGAAGAACCTCGATGAGCGCATCGCCCAACAGCAGGAGGCGCTGGCGGAAGCGGCAGCCTTTGTGAAGCCGGGCGGTGCGCTGCTCTATGTCACCTGCTCTATCCTGCCGGAAGAGAACGACCGGCAGACGGCGCGGTTCTGCGCAGAAAACCCGCAGTTTTCGGTCGTGCCGACCGAGCCGCAATGGGGCCAGGCATTCGGAAAAGATGCGCCAAAGCCGCGATCGAAAGATCATCTCTCCGTCACGCTTACCCCGGCAAGCACCGATACCGACGGTTTCTTTTTCTGTCGGATGCAGCGCAAGCTTTGACCGCGAACGGCAGGGTCAAAAACCGCCTTTCCTTCTTTCAAAACGTTCTAAACTAGATCATTTGACACCAGTTTCCATTTGCGCGAAGAACGCGATAGGCGGCAAGGGAACCTCGGCCGCCAAAGGAGAGGGATTATGATCCGCAAGACCGTTCTGAGCGCCGCGCTGGCGCTTTTTGCCGCCTCCGCGGCCTACACCGTCACGCCGGCAAAGGCCGCCGATGCCGCCGCCGTCCTCAAGCATTATGCCGAGCTTGCGCATGCCAAATACGAGGACTCGCTGACGACGGCCAAGAAGCTCGACGCCGCAATCGATGCGCTGATCGCAAAGCCGAGCGACGAAACGCTGAAGGCCGCCAAGGCCGCCTGGATCGCTGCGCGCGTTCCTTATCAGCAGACGGAAGTCTATCGCTTCGGCAACCCGATCGTCGACGAATGGGAAGGCAAGGTAAATGCCTGGCCGCTCGATGAGGGCCTGATCGACTATGTCGACACCTCTTACGGCAAGGAAAGCGACGGGAACGAGCTTTACACCGCCAATGTCATTGCCAATCCGAAAATCAAGGTCAACGGCGAAGAGATCGATGTCACCAACATCACACCCGAGACCCTTCAGAGCCTGCACGAAGCCGGCGAGATCGAGGCGAATGTCGCAACCGGCTATCACGCCATCGAGTTCCTCCTCTGGGGACAGGATCTGAACGGTACGGGCGCGGGAGCGGGCAAGCGCCCCTTTACCGATTACGATAAGGTCAAGTGCACCGGCGGAAACTGCGACCGCCGCGCCGCCTATCTGAAAGCCGCATCGACCCTGCTCGTTACCGATCTCGAGGACATGGTGAAGGCCTGGGCTCCCGATGGCGATGCCACCAAGAACGTCACCGGCGACCCGAAGGCGGGGCTGACGGCAATCCTCACCGGTATAGGCTCGTTGTCCTACGGCGAACTTGCCGGCGAACGCATGAAGCTCGGCCTTCTCCTCCACGATCCGGAGGAAGAACACGACTGCTTCTCCGACAACACCTATGCCTCGCATCTCAACGACGCGATCGGCATCAAGTCGGCCTATACGGGCGAATACACCCGCGTTGACGGCAAGAAGCTGAAAGGCCCCTCGCTTTCGGAACTGGTCGCCGCCAAGGACAAGGCGCTCGATACGGAGATGAAGAGCAAGCTCGATGCGACGCTCGCCGCCATGAACGCCATGGCAGACCGGGCACAGAAGGTCGAGGCCTATGACCAGATGATCGGCGAGAACAATGCCAAGGGCAATGCGGTCGTCCAGAAGGCGATCGATGGCCTGATCGATCAAACCAAAACGACCGAGCGCGTCATTGCGTCGCTGGATCTCGGCAAGATCGAGCTTGAAGGTTCCGACAGCCTTGATAATCCTGACGCCGTTTTCAAATAATTTCCAATAAAGGCGGGCCGCGGCTTGATGAGCTTGCGGCCCGATGACCGATGAGAGCGCCAATATCCTCGCTGTTCCTGCTACCGCTTGTTTCGGGCGCTCTTCTTCTCGCACCGCTGATAGCCGTCGGCGGCGAGACGTTTTTTCCAACGACACGTACGGATATCAATCCGAAAGATCAGAAGCGCGTGGAAACCGTCACGCGGCCTGCAACCGATTTTTCCAAGCCTGAGCAATTCGAGACCATGCAGGGTGGCGCTGCGACCACCAAGGCGCTCGTCAACGGAGATGCCTTTTCGCATTTTTCCGCAAATCTCGACTTCGACGAGGAAGAGAAATTCAAGCTCGGCAATGCGTTGTTCCGTAAGCTGTGGGTTTCCTCGCCTTCATCGACCCAGGCGTCCGACGGGCTCGGACCACTCTTCAACGCCCGGGCATGCCAAAGCTGCCATCTGAAGGATGGGCGTGGACATCCGCCCGAAGGCTCCGCGGATTCAACCTCGATGTTCCTCCGGCTTGCCCGCGCCGCCCGCACTGACGACGAGCGTGAGGCAATCTCAGACTACCGAAAACTCAATTTCCCTGACGCGACCTATGGCGAGCAGTTGCAGGACCTGGCGGTGCCCGGCCTGAAATCGGAAGGCCGGATGCAGGTTTCCTATGAGGAAATCCCGGTGACGCTTGGTGATGGGCAGGTCGTACAGCTGCGCAAGCCGACGTATTCCGCCGTCGATCTCAGCCATGGCCCGCTGGAAGGCGACGTGACATTGTCGCCGCGCGTGGCGCCTCCGATGATCGGCATGGGGCTCATCCAGGCGATCCACGAGGCGGACATCCTCGCCAAAGCCGATCCCGACGACAAGGATGGCAACGGGATATCGGGTAAGCCCGCGCTCGCGCGCGACCACAAAACGGGCGGCCTGAAGCTTGGCCGCTTCGGCTTCAAGGCCCAAAACACCTCCGTCCGTGACCAGAGTTCCGGAGCCTTTGCCGGCGATCTGGGCATTTCGACACCGGACAATCCTTTCGATCACGGAGACTGCACCAAGGCGGAGGTTGAATGCCTTGCGATGCCGACCGGCGTACAGGAAAGGCTCGGACCTGTCGAAGCGCCGGACCCCGTTCTGGAACTCGTGACCTTCTATTCCGAGAACCTCGCTGTACCGGCAAGACGCGATATCGCCGACCCGACGGTGCTGAAGGGCAAGGAGATCTTCTACCAGTCCGGCTGCACTGCCTGCCACACGCCGAAATTCGTCACCCGCCGCGATGCCGGCAACAAGGCCCATGCTTTTCAGCTCATCTGGCCCTATTCGGATTTCCTCCTGCACGACATGGGCGAGGGACTGGCTGACGGACAGCAGGTTGGCGTTGCCGATGGACACGAGTGGCGCACTCAGCCGCTTTGGGGCATAGGCCTCACCGAAACCGTCAACGCCCATACCTTCTTTCTGCATGACGGGCGGGCTCGCAATCTCACAGAAGCCATCCTCTGGCACGGCGGCGAGGCCCAGCGTGCTCGCGACGCCTTTGCTTCGCTTTCCAAAGACGACCGCACCGCGCTGATCAAATTCCTGGAGTCTCTCTGATGCGCATGATCCTTGCCGCCGGCCTGATCTCGCTGCTACCCGCCATGGCTGCTGCACAGGAGGGCGAGCCCACGCCATCCGTCGACCTGCCGGAAACGGAGGTCACCAAAGTCATGACGGCTGCAGTCGACGGTTTTATCCGGCCGGGCTATGGCGCCTTTCATCGATCGGCAGAGAAGATGACGGTCGTTATGAAGACGCTTTGCGAAGCGCCTTCGGCGGCAAACTACGATTCTGCCAGGAACGCCTTCCGTACAGCTGCGGTGAGCTGGGCCCATATCGAGATCGTCCGCGTCGGGCCTGTCATCGAGCAGAACCGCTTTGAACGCATCCTGTTCTATCCCGACCGCAAGAGCACCGGCCTCAAGCAGGTTCAGGGAATTCTGTCGAAATCGGACGAAACGGCGACCGATCCCGCCACGCTCGCGACGAAGAGCGTGGCGACGCAGGGCTTCGGCGCCCTGGAATATCTGCTCTTTGGCACGGGGTCGGAGATCCTTTCTACCGAGAAGAACGGCTTTCGCTGCCGATACGCCACGGCGGTTGCCGGCAACATAACCAATGTTGCCAAGGAGATTTCCGGCATCTGGGATGCGCCTGATGGCATCCAAAAAGCGTGGGAACAGCCAGGGGCCGCCAACCCGGTCTTCCGCACTGGTGGAGAAGCGGTCACTGCGCTGCTCGGCATCCTCGTCCATGGCGCCGAAACCGTGCGCGATCAGCGCATCGAGACCTTCTACAAGGGACCGGAGAAGGCGAAATTCCCGAAGCAGGCGCTGTTCTGGCGCTCCGAGAACACCTGGCCTTCCGTCAAAGGCAATCTCGAGGGTCTTGCGGCATTGCTGCAGGTATCCGGCATGGAGAACCTCCTGAAGCAATCCGATCGACCGATCATCGCTTCCACGCAAGCGCTCCTCAAATCTATGATCGAGCTTTCGGAGCAGGTCACGCCTGACCTCGAGACGGCGGTTGAGGACCCAAAGGAGCGCGAAAAGCTCGACACGCTGCTCGGCCAGGGCCGCGAAGTGATCACCAGCCTGAATGAGGGCTACGGCGGCGCGATCGGTCTCAGTTCCGGCTTTTCCTTCTCGGATGGAGACTGACGGCCATGTGGCGCGGCGAGGCCATTGACCGGCGCGGCTTCCTGAAGGCGGCAGGTATTGCCTTCACCGCCGCGCTTTCGCCACGCGCGCTGATGGCGCTGGAACGGGCGGACGCGGTCTATGCCGCGGGTTTTCGCGCGCCCGACGGTTCCTTCGGCATCGCCACGATTTCCGAGCGCGGCGAAATCATCGACCGCGTCGCTTTACCCGCCAGAGCCCACGGCATGGCCTATAGTGCCGTCACCAACCGCGCCGTCGCGTTCGCCCGCCGGCCCGGTACTTTCGCCATGGTCTTTGACCCCGATGGCCAGGCAGAGCCGGTCGTCATCACCTCGCCTGAAGGCCGGCATTTCTATGGCCACGGGCATTTCTCCCCGAATGGTGCTCTGCTTTACGCCAGCGAGAATGATTTCGACGGCAATCGCGGCATGATCGGCATCTACGACGCGCGGGATAAATTCCGCCGCATCGGCGAATTTGAAGCGCATGGTATCGGCACGCATGACATGACCGTCTCGGATGACGGCACGCTCCTGGTGATCGCCAACGGCGGCATTGAGACCCATCCGGATTTCGGCCGCACCAAGCTCAACCTCGACCACATGGAGCCGTCGCTCGTCCTGCTCGACGCCAGGACGGGCGCGCTCGTGCAGCGGCACGGTCTGCCCCCCGCGCTTCGTCAGCTTTCGACGCGACATCTCGATATCGGCGCGGATGGCCGCATATGGTTCGCCTGCCAGTGGGAAGGCGCGCGCAACGCGCTGCCGCCGCTCGCCGGCTGGCTCTCGCAGGGAGAGGACATCTCCTTCGTCTCGCTGCCGGAGGAGACAACGATCCGGCTCGGCAACTATGTCGGTGCGATCGCCGTCAACCGCCACGAGGGCATCGTCGGCATCACGTCGCCCGTCGGCGGCGCAGCCGTCACCCTCGATGCGAACACCGGGGCTGTCCTGAAGGAAGAGTTTGTCCGCGACACTGCCGGTGTCGCCCCCGCCGCGCGTGGCATCGCCGTTTCCTCCTACGACGGGCGGTTCAACGAGACCCGCAGCCGCGTCGCCTGGGATCAGCACATCGTTCGGCTCGCCTTTTAACCCAATCCATAGCATTCGCTTGCCGAACATCCCTCCCCATGCCAATTTCGCACCTGCGAAAGGAATAGGACATGAACGGGAGAGATACGGGCGACTTTCGCCAACGCATCAGGCAAAGCTTCGCGCGCCAGGGCGCGATGGGCCTGCTTGGCGCCGAACTGGCACGCGTCGAACAAGCCATGGTGGAAATCGAGCTGCCCTTCGACCCGAAACTCACCCAGCAGCATGGTTTTCTGCATGCCGGCGTCATCTCGGCCGCGCTTGATTCCGCTTGCGGTTATGCCGCCTATACGGTCATCGAGCCGGAAGCGTCCATTCTGACGATCGAATTCAAGGTAAACCTGATGTCGCCCGGCCGCGGCGAACGCTTTCTCTTCCGCGGCGAAATCACCAAGCCGGGTTCAACCATCATCGTCGCAGACGGCCGTGCCTATGCCATCGGAGACGGCCCCGCCAAACTCATTGCATCCATGACCGGGACCATGATGGTGATCCGCGGCCGGGAGGACGTAACCGGATGAACCAACCGCTTCCCTTGGGCGAGCCGGCTCTTGCCGGCGGCAAATCCATTCTCTTCGTCATGGCTGTCGACGCCGAATATGGTCCGACCCTTCAATCGCGCATCAAGCCGCTGATGACCGGTGTCGGTCCGGTCGAGGCTGCCGTCGTGTTGAGCCATGTGCTGACGACGCTGAAGACCTCGGGCGAATTGCCTGATCTCATCGTCTCGCTCGGCTCGGCCGGTTCCCGCAGCCTCGAACAGACCGAAGTCTATCAGGTCTCCTCGGTCTCCTACCGCGACATGGACGCCTCGCCGCTCGGCTTCGAGAAGGGCCGGACGCCTTTCCTCGACCATCCGGCGATGATGCCCCTCCCCTTGCGTATCCCCGGCATTCCGAGCGCCTCACTCTCGACAGGCGGCAATATCGTCTCCGGCGGCGCCTACGATCTCATCGAAGCCGACATGGTGGATATGGAAACCTTCGCCGTGATGCGCTGCTGCCAGTTTTTCGCAATTCCGCTCATCGGGCTGCGCGGTATTTCGGACGGAAAGGAAGAGCTCAAGCATGTCGACGACTGGAGGGAATACCTGCACGTGATCGACGTAAAGCTGGCGGATTCGGTGGACGGTCTTTTTAACGCGCTTGAGGATGGCGAATTGGCCTTCTGAGCAGTTGCGTTAAAAACAACTTTTCTTTAAAGGCTCGCCATGACCCAGATAGCTCATCCCGACAGCATCCTCATCATCGATTTCGGCAGCCAGGTGACGCAGCTGATCGCGCGTCGCATCCGCGAATCCGGCGTCTATTGCGAAATCCACCCGTTCCAGAACGCGGCCGCCGCGTTTGAGAGACTCCAGCCCAAGGGCGTCATCTTCTCCGGGGGGCCAGCCTCCGTAACATCGGAAGGCAGCCCGCGTGCCCCGCAGGCCGTTTTCGACTCGGGTATCCCGATCCTCGGCATCTGCTATGGCCAGCAGACGCTCTGCCTGCAGCTCGGCGGGGAAGTGGAAGGCGGTCACGCAGCAGAATTTGGACGCGCCGATGTGGAGATCAAGGCAAAGAGCCCGCTCTTCGACGGCATCTGGGACGTCGGCAGCAGTTATCCGGTCTGGATGAGCCACGGCGACCGCGTAACCAAGCTTCCCGAAGGCTTTGAGGTCATCGCAACGTCGGAAAACGCGCCGTTTGCGATCGCGGCGAACGAGAGCCGTCACTACTACACCACCATGTTCCATCCGGAAGTGGTGCATACGCCTGACGGTGCCAAGCTCCTTTCCAACTTCGTGCACAAGATCGTGGGGCTGAAGTCGGACTGGACGATGGCCGCCTATCGCGCCGAGATGATCCGCAAGATCCGCGAACAGGTCGGTTCCGGCCGCGTGCTCTGCGGCCTTTCAGGCGGTGTCGATTCCTCCGTCGCGGCGGTGCTGATCCACGAGGCGATCGGCGAGCAGCTCACCTGCGTCTTCGTCGACCATGGTCTAATGCGCCTCAACGAGGCCGAGGAAGTGGTCAAGATGTTCCGCGACCACTACAACATTCCGCTTGTGCATGTGGACGCCTCCGACCTGTTCCTGACCGAACTTGCCGGCGTCTCCGACCCTGAAGTGAAGCGCAAGACGATCGGCCGCCTGTTCATCGAAGTTTTCGAGGCGGAAGCCAAGAAGATCGCCGAGGACGGCAAGGGCGCGCCTGCCTTCCTCGCCCAGGGCACGCTCTATCCGGACGTGATCGAAAGCGTCTCATTCTCCGGCGGCCCTTCCGTGACGATCAAGAGCCATCACAATGTCGGCGGCCTGCCTGAGCGCATGAACATGAAGCTCGTGGAGCCGCTCCGCGAACTCTTCAAGGACGAAGTCCGCGCACTTGGCCGCGAACTCGGCCTGCCGGACCGTTTCGTCGGTCGTCATCCCTTCCCGGGTCCCGGGCTCGCAATCCGCTGCCCCGGCGGCGTTACGCGCGAAAAGCTCGACATCCTGCGCAAGGCGGACGCGATCTATCTCGACGAAATCCGCAAGGCCGGTCTCTACGACACGATCTGGCAGGCTTTCGCCGTGCTTCTGCCGGTGCAGACGGTTGGCGTGATGGGCGACTACCGTACCTACGACTTCGTCTGCGCACTGCGCGCCGTGACTTCGGTCGACGGCATGACAGCGGATTTCTACCCTTACGACATGAACTTCCTCGGCCGCACGGCGACCCGCATCATCAACGAGGTGCGTGGCATCAACCGGGTCGTCTACGACGTAACGTCGAAGCCGCCCGGCACGATCGAGTGGGAATAATTCAGACCCATCCGAACGCCGTCGATTTTACGCTATAGCCCTCCATAACACACTGAAATAGCTAAATAAATTTTCCGACATCTATCGCCATCTATCGCGGGGCAAGCCTCGGGATTGACGGTATAGCTGACGGTATGGCGGCTCTTGTTTCATCGTCAGATTGCATATACCGTCACGGCTTAGAGAGCTTGTGACGGTATTTTTTTCGGAATTACTCCTTTGAAATTAAAAGGAAATTCGCCGTTCAGGGAGGCCTGTTTTGGCCTGACGGTATAATTGGTGGCTCTCTAGCTTTTTTTGAACGATTTCGGAGGGTCCAATGCTGACTGACGCCGCCATCAAGGCACTGAAACCAAAAGATAAATTATACAAGGTCGCCGACCGTGACGGTATGTACGTCGCGGTCCAGCCCTCCGGGGCGATCGTGTTCCGTTACGACTACCGCATGAACGGTCGCCGGGAGACATTGACGCTTGGTCGATACGGCTCGGCCGACCTGTCTCTGGCGCGTGCGCGGGAGAAGCTGATCGACGCGCAGCGCGCCATTCTCGAAGGGCGGTCGCCTGCGCAGGAAAAGCAGCGGGAGAAGCGCCGGATCAAGGAGGCCAAGAGCTTCGGCGAGTTTGGCGAGCGCTGGCTGCAAGAGCACCGGATGGCGGAAAGCACCCGTGCTATGCGCCGCTCTATCTACGAGCGGGACATCCTTCCGACATTTCGGAATCGGCTGCTGACGGAAATCAGCTCCGAGGATTTGCGGGCGATGTGCGCAAAGGTGAAAGCCCGAGGCGCGCCCGCAACGGCGGTCCATGTCCGGGACATCGTGAAGCTGGTTTACGCCTTCGCGATCCTGCACGGGGAGAAGGTGCCGAATCCCGCCGAGGAAGTCGGGCCGGCCTCGATCGCCACCTTCGTTCCCAAGGACCGCTCACTATCGCCCGCTGAAATCCGCGTCATGCTCAGCCAACTTGAGCATGTGGCGACCCTGCCGACCATCCGGCTCGGACTGAAGCTGTTCCTCATCACCATGGTTCGCAAGAGCGAGCTGCAGGACGCGACTTGGGATGAAGTGGATTTCGAGAATGCGGTGTGGTCGATCCCGAAGGAGCGGATGAAGCGCTCCAAGGCCCACAATGTCTATCTGCCGGAGCAGGCGATCGACATCCTCGTTGCGCTCAAGACCTGCGCCGGCAACTCCAGATACCTGTTGCCGTCGCGCTATGACGCGGACGCGCCGATGTCGCGGGCGACGTTCAACCGCGTGACCTATGCAGTCGTCGAGCAGGCCAAGAAGGCGGGACTGCCGCTGGACCCGTTCACCGTCCACGATCTCCGCCGGACGGGCTCGACGCTGCTCAATGAGCTGGGTTTCAACAGCGACTGGATCGAAAAGTGCCTCGCGCATGAGGACGGCCGGTCGTCGCGCGGCATCTACAACAAGGCGGAATATGAGCACCAGCGCCGCCACATGATGCAGGAATGGGCCAATCTCATCGACGCCTGGGTCGCAGGCCAGAAATACGTTCCGACGCTCTATCCAGCGTCCATGGACCTTCTGGTTCCCGAGCCTAGCCTTTGACGGGCCGGGCTTTCCTCAGGTTGACGTCAGGCGACGGCGCCCGCTTGACAGCTTTTGCTCTGGAGGCTTGGCGGCGCTGCTCAAGCCAAGCCTCCACTTCACCGAGATCCCAGACAACGGTTCGGGCGGTCAGATAGAAGCGCTGCGGAAACTCGCCGCGCTGCTCCATGTCATAGATGGTCGTGTCGGCAAGGGGGACGATCTCGCGGAGCTGATGCCGGCGAATGGTGCGCTTGGTCAGTGGGGGCGATTGGCTCATTTCCAGCCCCCGTCGCCCGCGATCCGCGTGGTGCAGGCCGCCATGTCTTCGTGATCGGCAATTCCGATGTTCAGGGTCGCCATAGCGCGCCTCGCTCCTTCAGCACCGTGTCCAGCGTTTGCCGGGAGGCGGCCAGCAACGTGACTGCGATCTCCTCGGCGCATGGCGGACTGTGGAGGGCGATCGGCGGCGTGTAGCGTGCCGTATTCGCGCTTACGCGCAGAAGGCACCCCCCGGTCATGAACGCGCGTTGGTTCGATTGGCCTGGCTCAAGGGGATGCTGTCGATCCGCGGTAATAGAATCTCGGGAGGCTCGGACTGGCGCAACGCAGGATTCTCATCGCCGGTGCTGGTTGGAGAAGGTCGAAGCGTTGGGCAGCGGGAGCGTAGCCGCTGCCCCCAACGGCTTAGCCAGGCGTCCGTCGCGCCTTGGCGAAGCCGCGATCGGTGGCGATGAAGCGTTCGAGCATCGGCACGATCAGCTTGGCGGGTTCGATCGGCGTGCCGCCTTCGGTGAGCAGGCGGCCGTATTCGATCAGGTCGCGGTGGAGCGCCGCAGGCAGCTCCACCGTGATCCTGACGGGCTTGTCATCGGCGATGGGGCCGAGTTTCAGCTTGGCCATGGTCAGCTCCTGTAGGGTTCGAGCACCAAATCCTTGGTGACGATGACGCGGACTGGGAAGCCGGGCCGGATGGTCAGCGTCGGCGCGATCTGCAACTGGCGTTGGACGATCTGCTGACCGGCCTGATTGATCGTGTCCTGCGCGCCACCCCGAATTGCGGCGATGAGGCGGTCATTGTCGTCGGTCGCCAGCTCCGCGCCGACGCCGAGCAGGGTCGAGAGCGCCGCGGCCTTGGCGAGATCCCACCAGTGGTAATCGACGCCATCTTCAAGCCCGGCATAGCCGCTCGCATCCGCGCCCGGCTGGCGCTCCAACACGATGGATCGGCCGTTCGGGAAGATCAGCCGGTTCCAGACGAGGAGCGCGCGGCGCTGCCCGAACTGGACGTTGTTGTCGTATTGCCCGATCAGCCGCGAGCCCTGCGGGATGAGCAGGATGCGGCCGGTCGGGCTGTCATAGATGGTCTCCGTGACCTGCGCGGTGATCTGGCCGGGAAGATCGGAACGGATGCCGGTGATTAGCGCCGCCGGGATGACGGCGCCGGCTTGGAGCACGAAGGGCGATGCCGGCGGCGTGACGCGATCGGGTGTCACGGTGCGCCGGTCGGCGGCAGCATTGAGGAAGGCAAGCTGTCTGTCCTGCGCAGTCGACTGGCCGGGCTGAATGGCGGGATCGAATCCCGGCAACGCAGGCGTGGTCGCCGTCGTGTTCGTGGTGGTCGAGCCTGCCCGCGACTGGAAGAAGACGGTGCTGGTGCGGGCAGCCTCTTCCTCGGCACGGCGGCGTTGTTCGGCCTCATCATTACCGCGCGTTGGGACGACGGGTGGCGCGACGGGCTGGCCGGCATTCTGCGCGGACAGGATCGGCCGACCGAGGTCGCCCGGTAGCGCCGGCCCAAGGATTGGGCCGGTATAGTCGCGCGGCAGGCTAGCGAGACCATCGGCAGGTTGACGGTTGGCTGTGGAATAAAGCTCTTCGCCGCTATCGCCTGGCGCACGAGTCTGGAGGGCATAGATCAGCGCACCGCCGATGCCGACCAGGGCGACGGCCGCGACGCTGGCGAGCATCTTGCGGGACAGGCGTGTGACGCGCGGCGGCTCGCTGCGCAGGCGCATGGGTTCGGCGTTGGTTTCGGCTTCGGTCATGATTGCGGCCTCCCGTCGGTGCGGTCGATCCTGACGGTCTGCTGGCGGTCGCCGGCGCCAAGGCGCAGCTCGGCCGCGCCGAACAGCCGGTCGACGATCAGAATGTGTTGATAGATGCGGCTGTTGACGATCTGCGCTTCGCCCTCGGGACCGATGACGAATATCGGCGGCATCTCGCCCTGCACGATGCCGCGCGGGAACTCGACATAGACGCGGCGGCCGTCGTCATAGACGGCAATCGGCTTCCAAGGCGGATTGCTGCCGGTCAGGCCATAGCGATAGTTGCGCGCGGCGACGGCCGGAATGACCGGCGTTGCCGGAACGGCCTGACGCCCGCCGCCGGCCGGCTGCGGATAGGCCCAGGCGACGGCGGGCATGTAGGGCTTCTCGCCGGAACGCAACTCGACCATGTAGGTGCGCCGGTCGGTGGTGATGATGAGATTGGTGGCGATGTCGGCGCGGGACGGCTTCACCAGCACATGGACGCGCCGGGTCACGCCGGAACCGGATTCCGTATCGCCGATGATCCAGCGGGCGGTATCGCCGGCCGCAATCGGGCCTGCGCCGGTCAGGCTCTCTCCGGGTTCGAGCGCGATGTCGGTGATCTGGCCGGGCGCGGCATAGACCTGATAGAGCGCACCTTCGCTCCACGGATAGACCTGAATGGCGTTGAAGTAGCCCTCGCGGCGTGGCTGCACGCGGGCCGCTGCATTTGCGTTATCGACGCGCGCGGTCGGCGTGCCCGCTGCCTGACCGCCACGCGCGACGGTCCAGGCCGGCGGGATATGCAAAGGCTTCGGCCGGTCGTCCGTCACGCTTACGGGAACGGCAGGCAAAGGCGGCACATTGGCGTCGTAGTTGATCTCGGGCGGCCGATTGGTGGCGCAGCCGGCGAGCGCCGTAGCGGAAAGAAACAGGACGGCGACCGTGGATTTGCGGATTGCGCGGTTCATTGGCTCATCTCCCGCGACCAGTTGATGGCGTTGACGTAGATGCCGAGCGGATTGACCTTAAGCCGGTCGGCATCGCGCGGCGGCTGAAGCGCGATGGTCAGGATGGCGGTCCATCGTTCGGTCGTAGCGAGCTTGCCGTCCTCGTAGCGGCGCTCGGTCCAGGCGACGCGGAAGCTATCCGCCGAAGCGCGGATGACGCTGGAGACTTCGACGGCGACTTGCTGCTTCCCGACCTTGGCGAATGGGTCGTTGGTGCGGGCATAGTCATTGAGCGCGCCGGCACCGCGATCGGTGGTCCATTCATAGGCGCGAAGCCAGTTCTGGCGGACGATGATCGGGTCCGCCGGAATCGAGCGGACCTGTTCGATGAAGCGGGCGAGATGCCATGCAATCTGCGGATCGGTCGGGCGATAGTCGGCGGTCGCCGCCGCGACCGTCTGTGCCTGCCCGAGCCTATCGACCTGCACCACCCAGGGAACGACGGTGCCACGCGCCGACTGAATGACGAGTGCAGCAGCGAAGCCCGCCGACAGGATCAGCGAACCGAAGGCCATGTATCGCCAGTTCTTCGCCTGCACGCGGGCCGAGCCGATGCGCTCGTCCCAGATCTGCGCGGCCTTCTGGTAGGGAGTCTCGGGTTGCGGGGTCTTGCCGTAATGCGCGGCGGGTCGTCTGAAGAGGTTCATGTGCGGTCACTTTCTGAAAGGTTGACGGAAGAGCCGGAGCCGTGGCTGTCGCCGGAACGGACGGCATGGGCGGTCGCCTGGACGCCATGGCTCAAGGATTGGCCGCGCTTCATGCGCTTGGCCCAATCGGGAGCGCCGCCGGAGGCAGCGACCGAAGAACTGGCGGATGCGGCGTCATTGGCCGCGTCGGACCCACCGATGGTGCCGGCGGTCGAAGTCCCGCCGGTCGCACCGAAGCCGGCCTTCACGCCATCGGAGAAGCTGGATTTGACGCTGGCTGTGGCGCGGCGAAGCGGCGACGTCGCCGCGTTGCCGGTCGTGCTGCCTGCTGCACGGGCGACACCGCTAAGACCTGAAGTCACGCCTGATGCGCCGGACTTACCGAGTGAACCGATACTATATGCAGCGGAGGCCGCGCCTGCGGCGGTCGCACCGCTGCGGACGGCGGCTGCACCGCCGGACAGGGCCGCGGCTCCGCCCTTCGCTGCCAGCATCGCGCCACCGCCAGCGGCCAGAGCAGCGCCACCCACGGCAAGGCCGGTGCCGACGGCTGCGCCCGCGCCGAGCTGCGGGCCGCCGGAGACGAGGCCGTTGGCGATGCCAGGACCGAAGATGCCGAGGCCGACCAGCGAGAGCGCGGCGAGCACGACGGCCATGGCGTCGTCGATGCTCGGGGTCGCCCCTCCGAAGCCGCGCGTGAACTGGCTGAACAGCGTCGAGCCGATGCCGATGATGACGGCGAGCACCAGAACCTTGATACCGGAGGAGATGACGTTGCCGAGTACACGTTCGGCCATGAAGGCGGTTTTGCCGAACAGGCCGAACGGGATCAGCACGAAACCCGCCAGCGTCGACAGCTTGAACTCGATCAGCGTGACGAAGAGCTGGATGGCGAGGATGAAGAACGCGAGGATCACCAGCGCCCATGCGAAGAGCAGGCAGGCGATCTGGATGAAGTTCTCGAAGAAGGCGACCCAGCCCATCAGGTCGGAGATGGATTCGAGCAGCGGGCGGGCGGCGTCGAGGCCGGTCTGTGCGACCTTGCCGGGACGCATCAGGTCGGCGGTCGAGAAGCCGGTGCCGCTCGCCTTCAGGCCCAGGCCGGCGAAGCTGTCGAAGACGATCTTCGCCAGATTGTTCCAGTTGCCGATCAGATAGGCGAAGACGCCGACGAACAGCGTCTTTTTGACCAGGCGCGCGATAATGTCGTCATCGGCGCTCCACGACCAGAACAGCGCGGCCAGCGTCACGTCTATGACGATGAGCGTGGTGGCGATGAACGCCACTTCGCCGGAGAGCAGGCCGAATCCTGAGTCGATGTATCTAGTGAAGGTTCCGAGGAATGTGTCGATGACGCCTGCGCCGCCCATGGCTCACCGCCCTTCGCCGGTGGACGGCACGGCCGGCGCAGTCGTGCGGCCAAGAAAGCGGTCGCGGGTCTCGGCCCAGACACGCAGGCAGTCGGTATCCTCTGCCGCTTTCTGACCAAGCTGCTGGCACCGGCGCTGGCCCTCGCGCAACGGATCGCCCGAGGGCTCGTGAAGACGC
This sequence comes from Neorhizobium alkalisoli, assembly GCF_002968635.1. Lineage (GTDB taxonomy): Bacteria > Pseudomonadota > Alphaproteobacteria > Rhizobiales > Rhizobiaceae > Neorhizobium > Neorhizobium alkalisoli. The sequence goes on from NZ_PVBN01000005.1 coordinate 48,545, forward strand.
ACGGGCGCGGAGGGCGGAGCCTGTTCCTCGCGGGTCATCTCGATTGCCGTCGCGGTCACTGCGACAGCGACGAATATGATTGCGCCCAGCCGGGCCAGCATCTTGCCATCCATCGCCCGCGCCTCAGTTGCCGTTGTTGAACATCTGCGCGTTGCCGGGGGTGTAGCCGCTGCTCGGAGTGAGGAAGCGCTGCCGCTGAACACGGCCTTGCTCAGCCGCTGCAGAGCGCTCCGCCTCGGTCAGCGCACCGGCACGGCCATTGGCGGCGAGCAACGCTACAAGGTCGGAGAGCTGCTGCGACTGAAGAGCGAGAAGCTGATTGCCGACCTGCGTGGCCTGGAGCGCGCCGGTCGCCGATTGGCTGCGGCCGACAAGCTCGGACATCTGCGTGCGGTTGGTATCGATGTTGCCCACCGCTCCGGCCTGCACGCGCATCGCGTCCTGCAAGCCGCCCACCGTGTTCTGCCAGCGCGACCGTGCATCGGCGACGAGCTGCTGTTGGGTCGCGGACAGCGAGACGTTCCCGTATTTCTGCTGGAACATCTGGTCGATCTGCTGGACGTTGAAGGCGATGTTCTGCGCTTGCTGCAAGAGCGCTTGCGTCTTCTGGACGGACTGCTGAATCTGCTGGAGCGCCGAGAACGGCAGGCTGGCGAGGTTCTTCGCCTGATTGATGAGCATCTGCGCTTCGTTCTGAAGCGAGGTGATCTGGTGGGTGATCTGCTCCAGCGTGCGCGCCGCCGTCAGCACGTTTTGCGCATAGTTCGACGGGTCGAACACGATGATGGCGTGCGCGGGCGTCGCCACCATCGGCGAGATCACGAGCGGCGCGGCCGCGAGCATGGTTGCGGCGAGCGCCATGGCGCGCGAGCGGAAACGACGGATCATCATGGTCAGGACTCCTTTGCTGCGGTGGGAAAAGTCGGGATGAGGTCGGCCGCCCATCCGGCGTCGCGGGCGCGAAGCCATGCGGCGAGGAAACCTTCGCGCCCATGTTCGGCGACGAGGTTCGCGATCAGGGTCTGGTCGGATTTGGAGGATGCTGCGCAGAGCGCGAGGCCGACTTCGGACAGACCCAGCTCGAACAGCCGGTTGCCGCGCCGCGACTGGCAATAATAATCCCGCTTGGGCGTCGCTCGCGCCAGGATCTCGATCTGGCGATCGTTGAGGCCGAAGCGGCGATAAATCGCCGTGATCTGCGGTTCGATCGCGCGTTCGTTCGGCAGCAAGAGCCGCGTCGGGCAGCTTTCGATGATGGCCGGCGCGATGCTCGAATTGTCGATGTCGCTGAGCGACTGTGTGGCGAAGATGACGGACGCGTTCTTCTTGCGCAGCGTCTTCAGCCATTCGCGGAGCTGGCCGGCGAAGCCGTCATCATCGAGAGCGAGCCAGCCTTCGTCGATGATGAGCAGCGTAGGGCGGCCGTCGAGCCGGTCGCCGATCCGGTGGAAGAGATAGGCGAGCACGGCGGGCGCGGCCCCTGTGCCGACCAGCCCCTCGATCTCGAACGCCTGCACGTCGGCGCTGCCCAGATGTTCGGCCTCGGCATCGAGCAGCCGGCCATAGGCTCCGCCGACGCAATAGGGCCGGAGCGCCTGCTTGATGTCGTTGGACTGGAGCAGGACCGCGAAGCCGGTGATGGTGCGCTCTTCGACCGGCGCGGATGCGAGCGAGGTCAGCGCCGTCCAGATATGCTCCTTCACTTCCGGCGTGATCGTGATGCCCTCGCGCATCAGGATCGCCACGACCCAGTCAGCCGCCCAGGCGCGTTCATAGGTGTCGCGGATGCGGGCAAGTGGCTGGAGCGAGACCGAACCGTCGGAGCCTTCGGTCAACCCGCCGCCGAGATCGTGCCAGTCGCCGCCCATGGCGAGCGCGGCAGCGCGGATCGAACCGCCGAAGTCGAACGCGAAGACCTGGGCGCGTTCGTAGCGCCGGAACTGCAAGGCCATGAGCGCGAGCAGCACGGACTTGCCTGCGCCGGTCGGGCCGACGACCAGCGTATGGCCGACGTCTCCGACATGAAGGGATAACCGGAACGGGGTCGAGCCTTCGGTCTTGCCATACAGCAAGGGGGGCGCACCGAAATGCTCGTCCCGTTCCGGCCCCGCCCACACGGCGCTCAGGGGGATCATGTGGGCGAGATTCAAGGTGCTGATGGGCGGCTGGCGGACATTGGCGTAGGCATGTCCGGGGAGCGAGCCGAGCCAGGCATCGACGGCATTGACACCTTCGACCATGGCCGTGAAATCGCGGCCCTGAATGACCTTCTCGACCAGCCGCAGCTTCTCGTCGGCGAGACGCGGATCGGCATCCCAGACCGTGATCGTCGCCGTGACATAGGCCATGCCGGCGACATCTTGCCCAAGTTCCTGCAAGGCCATGTCGGCGTCGGCCGCCTTGTTCGCGGCGTCGGTATCGACGAGCGCCGACGCCTCGTTGGTCATGACTTCCTTGAGGATCGCGGCGATGGACTTGCGCTTGGCGAACCACTGGCGGCGGATTTTGGTGACGAGCTTGGTTGCGTCGGTCTTGTCGAGCAGGATCGCGCGGGTGGACCAGCGATATGGGAACGCGAGCCGGTTGAGATCATCGAGCAGGCCGGGCGTCGTCGCGGTCGGAAAGCCGATGATGGTGAGGATGCGCAGATGTTCGCTGCCAAGACGCGGTTCGAGCCCGCCGGTCAGCGGCTGATCGGCGAGCAGCGCATCCAGATAGATCGGCGTCTCCGGGACGCGCACGCGATACCGGTTGGTCGAGACGGTCGAATGCAGATAGGTCAGCGTCTCGCCGTCATCGAGCCAGTCGCACTCGGGCATGAAGCCGTCGAGCAGCGCCAGCACGCGGTCGGTGCGATCGGTGAAGGCACGCAGGATCTCATGCGGATCGACGCCGCTGCGCTCGCGGCCCTCGTAGAGCCAAGTTTCGGCGCGCGCGGCTTCCTCGGCCGGCGGCAGATAGAGGAAGGTCAGAAAATAGCCCGACACGAAATGCGCGCCGGCTTCCTCGAAATCGGCCTTGCGCTCGGCATCGACCAGGCCGGACGCCGGATCGGGAAAGGTGCTGTCGGGATAGGTCGCGGCCTCGGAGCGTTGCGCCTCGACAAAAATGCTCCAACCGGAGCCGAGACGGCGGAAGGCGTTGTTGATGCGACCGGCGACAGCAACCAGCTCGGCGGCGACGGCGCTATCGAGATCGGGACCGCGAAAGCGCGCTGTGCGCTGAAAGCTGCCGTCCTTGTTGAGTACGACGCCTTCGGCGGCGAGCGCGACCCAGGGCAGATAGTCGGCAAGGCGGCTGGCGGTGCGGCGATATTCGGCGAGGTTCATCATGCTTGCGCCTCCCTCAAACCGACAGATGACCGGGAATGCGCAGATGCCGGCGCCCGACCTCCACGAAGAGCGGATCGCGCTTGGCGGCCCAGACCGCCGCGAAATGGCCGACGACCCAGATGAGGAGGCCGACCAGCCAGAGACGCAGGCCGAGGCCGACGGCCCCGGCCAGCGTCCCGTTGAGGATCGCGATGGAACGCGGCGCACCGCCGAGCAGGATGTGCTCGGTCAGCGCGCGGTGAACCGGGACGGTAAATCCCGGCACGTCCAGTTGCTCGAACGCGACCGCCATTAGACGAGCGCCCCGCCGCCGAACGAGAAGAACGACAGGAAGAAGCTCGACGCCGCGAAGGCGATCGACAGGCCGAAGACGATCTGGATCAGCTTGCGGAAGCCGCCCGACGTGTCGCCGAAGGCGAGCGCCAGGCCCGTCGCGATGATGATGATGACCGCGATAATCTTGGCGACGGGGCCTTCGATCGACTGGAGGATTTTCTGGAGCGGTGCTTCCCACGGCATGGAGGAGCCGGAGGCATGGGCGGCGGGAGCGAGGACGAGATTGACGTAGGCGACGGCAGCGACCGTCGCGACGGTACGGCGCACGCGCATGGGGATACGGATCATGAGGGTTCTCCTGTGCTGGTGGGGGTGGCCAAAGGGCTGGGGTGCGTGATGCGGTAGTCACCGTCCGGCCCGAGCCCTTCGACACGGGCGAGTTCGGCGAGTCGGCGCGCGGACCCGCGGCCGGAGAGAACGGCAACAAGGTCGATGGTCTCGGCGATCAGGGCGCGCGGGACCGTGACGACGGCTTCCTGGATGAGCTGTTCGAGCCGGCGCAGCGCCCCGATGCCGGTTCCGGCATGGATGGTGCCGACGCCGCCGGGATGGCCGGTGCCCCAGGCTTTGAGGAGATCGAGCGCTTCGGCGCCGCGCACCTCGCCGACCGGGATGCGGTCGGGGCGCAGGCGCAGCGAGGAGCGCACGAGATCGGAGAGCGTGGCGACGCCATCCTTGGTCCGCATGGAAACGAGGTTGGGCGCGGTGCATTGCAGCTCGCGCGTGTCCTCGATGATGACGACGCGATCGGCGGTCTTCGCCACTTCGGCGAGAAGCGCATTGGTCAGCGTGGTCTTGCCGGTGGAGGTGCCGCCCGCGACGAGGATGTTGGCGCGCGCTGCGACGGCTTCGCGCAGCGTCACGGCCTGATCGGCGCGCATGATCCCGGCGGCCACATAGTCGTCGAGCGTGAAGACGGCGACGGCGGGCTTGCGGATGGCGAAGGCTGGCGATGCGACGACGGGAGGAAGAAGCCCCTCGAACCGCTCGCCGGTCTCGGGCAGTTCGGCCGAGACGCGCGGGCTTCGGGCGTGAACCTCCGCGCCGACATGATGGGCGACCAGGCGCACGATGCGTTCGCCATCGGCGGGCGACAGGACTTCGCCGGTGTCGGACAGTCCGTCGGAGAGCCGGTCGATCCAGATGCGCCCATCGGGGTTCAGCATCACCTCGACGACGGCGGGGTCTTCCAGAAAGCGTGCGATAGCCGGGCCGAGCGCCGTGCGGAGCATTCGCGCGCCGCGCTGGATCGCCTCCGGTTTCTGGTGAGAAGAAGTCATGCCATCCCCAAATTCGGAAGGGGACGCAACAGACAGTTCCCCGATCGGGGATGATTAAAAGAGCTCGAAATCGGGCCTGTTCAACAAGTATCGAGAGCCGTGCGGCGGTCGACGGCTATCGGCGGTGAATAGGACGGGTCGATTATTCTTGCGGTACGCCGTTCGTATCTTTCTGGTCTGTTGCCGGACCTTCGGGGATGGACTCGACGTCGCGCGAAAGCTCTTTCAGGAACCTGTCGCCGCTCGCCAGACGGCGGCCGAGATTCTGCATGAAGCCCTCGAACCGCTCGGCGCCTTTCGCGCGTGCGGCGGCCTGAGCGTCCTCCGGCAGCGGCGGCGTAGAGGAGAGCCAGATCAGGACGAAGAGCGAGAGCGTCTCGCCGAGCACGGCGAGATCTTCGTCGAGCGTGCCGATCTGGCGGCCGAGCTTGTCGAGGCGGCGCGACATGGCCGCCTCCAGCTTCTCGGTCGTGTCGCCGGAGAGGAACGACGCGACGGCGGCCTCCACGATGGCCGATGCCGAGACCTTGCGGCGCATCGCGAGAGCATCGACCTGTTTGAGCAAAGCCGGATCGAAATAGACATTCCTGCGGGTGCGGGTCGGCATGGCGCGGTCCTTACAGTTCGATGCCGTCGCCGGGGTCGAGCGAGGCTTGCCGCGCGACCATCCGCATTCGGTTGCGCATGGCGTTGGCCTTGGCGGCGTCCACATCGGGTTCGTCGTCCAGAAGCTCGAATTCCTGCGCGGGCGACGGCGGCGGGATGATTTCTTCATGCTCGGGCAATTCCGGCTCGCGGCGGATGCCGGCATTGGCCGGATCGCCGCCGTCTTCGCCCGCGCCGATCGCGCCCGTCTGGCCTGCGGCGCCGACGACACGGCCCGACCAGTCGTCGGACGTGGCGGCGTTGGCGGGAGCCGCCCCCAGCTCGGGCGGCGTGATGATGCGCTCCTGCAAACGCGCGTCCTCGAAATAGCGGGCCTTGGTGGCGCGGATCGGCGGCGTGCCGGCGACCATGACGATTTCCTCGGACGGCGGGAGCTGCATGATTTCTCCGGGCGTCATCAGCGGCCGGGCCGTTTCCTGCCGCGAGACCATCAGATGGCCGAGCCAGGGCGAGAGACGATGGCCGGCATAGTTGGTGGAATCGCGCAGTTCGGTCGCCGTGCCGAGCGCATCGGACACGCGCTTGGCGGTGCGCTCGTCGTTGGTCGCGAAGCTGACGCGCACATGGCAATTGTCGAGGATGGCGTTGTTCGGCCCATAGGCACGTTCGATCTGGTTGAGCGATTGGGCGATCAGGAAGCCCTTGAGGCCGTAGCCCGCCATGAAGGCGAGCGCCGATTCAAAGAAGTCGAGGCGCCCCAGCGCCGGAAACTCGTCGAGCATCAGGAGCAGCCGGTGGCGCTTCGCGGTCGCGGTCAACTCCTCGGTCAGCCGGCGGCCGATCTGGTTGAGGATGAGACGGATGAGCGGCTTGGTGCGGTTGATGTCGGATGGCGGCACGACGAGGTAGAGGCTGACGGGCTTTCGGCTGCCGACGAGATCGGCGATGCGCCAGTCGCAGCGCGCCGTGACGCGGGCCACGACGGGATCGCGGTAGAGGCCGAGAAAGCTCATAGCCGTGGAGAGGACGCCCGACCGCTCATTATCGGACTTGTTCAGCAGCTCGCGTGCCGACGATGCGATGACGGGATGGACGCCGGCTTCGCCGAGATGCAGCGTGTCCATCATCGCGCGCAAAGTGGCTTCCACGGGGCGGCGCGGATCGGACAGGAAGTTGGCGACGCCAGCCAGCGTCTTGTCCTTCTCGGCGTAGAGGACGTGGAGGATCGCGCCGACAAGCAAGCTGTGGCTGGTTTTTTCCCAGTGATTGCGCTTGTCGAGCGACCCTTCGGGATCGACCAGAATATCCGCGATGTTCTGCACGTCGCGGACTTCCCATTCACCCTGGCGGACTTCGAGCAGCGGATTATAGGCTGACGATCGGACGTTGGTCGGATCGAACAATAGCACGCGGCCGTGCTTGGCGCGGAAGCCCGCCGTCAGCGTCCAGTTTTCACCTTTGATGTCATGGACGATGCAGCTTCCCGGCCAGGTCAGCAGAGTCGGCACGACGAGGCCGACGCCCTTGCCTGAGCGGGTCGGCGCGAAGCATAGGACATGCTCGGGGCCGTCGTGGCGCAGATAGTCGCGCTCGTATTTTCCGAGCACGACGCCATCGGGGCTAAGTAGCCCCGCGACCAGCACCTCTTCCTTCTCGGCCCATCGCGCCGAACCGTAGGTCGCGACGTTGCGGGCTTCGCGCGCCCGGATGAGGGACATGAGAATCGCGGCGGTGATGGCGATGAAGCCACCGGATGCGGCGATGATCGCGCCTTCGTTGAAGATCGACGGAGCATAGGCGTCGTAGGAAAACCACCACCAGAAGAAGGCCGGCGGATAGTAGATCTGCCTGCCCGCCAGCTCGAACCATGGGTGTCCAAGCCGCGGCTGGAAACCGAGACGCCATGCGGTCCACTCCGTCGCCGCCCATGTCGTCATGAGAACGATGGTCAGGACGACGGCGATCTGACCCCAGAGAATTCGGCCACCACGCATACAGGCTCCAATCGGCAAAAATGTCGGAGCCGATCAGAGAATGGGGGGGTACGGAAGGCGCAATAGCCAAAGCGCGTCCAGTGGGCTGCCGGATAGTATCGGCGGTGAATAGGATGGGTTCGCGTGAAAGCGATGCGCGCGCTTATGAGCGGGGGCAGATCAATCCCGTCATTTTATTCGCAAGGTCGAAGAGATTTCGCAGCGCCGCGCTCCGATTGGACGGCGACCATACGGCCGAGAAGGCGACCGGCTCCGGCTCGTCGGCAATCGGCGGGAACACGACGCCGGTCGTCGGCAAGAGCGACGTGGCAGCCCCGACGATGGTGACGCCGAAACCCTGTCCGACCATGGACAGCAGCGTGCCGCGTCCCACGTCGAAGCGCAGGATCGACGGGGCGGACCAGCGCCCGGCGAGGCGCAGCGCGATATGGTCGTAGACCTGTGGGCCGGTGCCGCCGTGGCGAACAAGGAAGGTCTCGTCTGCCAGATCGGCCCAGGTGACGGACGACTGCGCGGCGAGCGGATGCTGTTCCGGCAGGACGGCCAGCAGTGGCTCCGTCCAGATCGGACGGCTATGGCAATCGGGCAGATCGGGCGTGCCGACGACAAACACTACGTCCAGCCGGTCGGCGCGAAGCTGCATGACGGCATCGCGGGCGGTGCCTTCGGCAATCTCGACCTCAATGCCGGGATGATCTTCGCGATATTGTCCAATCAACTCTGCTAGGAAGCTGCGCGGAATGAGAGCATGGATGCCGATGCGCAGGCGACCGCATTCCCCTGTTGCCGCCATGCCGGCGATCTTCACGGCATGGTCGAGTTGGTCGATGCCGGCCGCGATGCGCTCCACGAAATGCCTGCCGGGTTCTGTCAAGCGGACACCGCGGGTGTTGCGCTCGAATAGCAGAATGCCAAGCTCTTCCTCCAACGCCTGTATTCTCGCACTGACACTCGACTGGCTAGTGCCGAGCGCATCGGCTGCATGACGGAAGTTCAGATGCTCCGCGACAGCCACTACGTGGCGCAGCGCGACAAGAGGAATTCGTCCGAGCTTGGGTTGAGAGGCTCCTTCTGAAATTTTGGTGCTCTTCGGCCTCCTTCGCATTGCGCCACTACTTCGCAAACCGCCGCGCGCCGAAGACGCACATGATCACCGCCGCCGTGATCAACAACATCACCCAAGTAACCGATTCATGAAGGATGGTTGCAGCAAGCGCCAAGCCGAAGAACGGTTGAAGCAGTTGCAATTGGCCGACTGCGGCAATGCCGCCTTGGGCGAGACCGCGATACCAGAAGATGAACCCGATCAACATGCTGAATAGCGACACGTAGGCCAGACTGATCCACGTCGGCAGCGTGATCGCTTCAAAGGATAATGGCATGGTGAGTAGCGAAAGCGCGACCATAGCGGGCAGCGAAGCCACGAGCGCCCATGAAATGACTTGCCACCCTCCAAGAACTCGGGACAACTTCGCCCCCTCGGCGTAACCGAGTCCGCATACGACAATGGCGGCCAGCATCAACAGGTCACCAGTTGGCGAGGCCGTCAGCCCCTGCGCCAATGCGAAGCCAACCACGAGCGCACTTCCAAGCGCGGAAAATACCCAGAATGCAGGTCTCGGGCGCTCTCCACCCCGCAACACACCGAAAATGGCCGTCGATAGCGGGAGCAGACCGATGAAGACGATCGAATGCGCCGATGTCACATGCTGCAATGCAAGCGCAGTCAGCAACGGGAAGCCGACAACGACGCCCAAGGCGACAACGATCAGGGACACGAGATCACGGCTTTTTGGGCGTTTCTCCCGAAACAGAAGCAGCATACCAAGTCCGAATATGCCTGCGATTGCGGCCCGCGTTACAGTGAGGAAAACGGGATCGAATTGCTGCACAGCTATTCGGGTTGCCGGCAATGATCCGCTGAAGATGACGACGCCAATGAATCCATTGATCCAACCGCTGGCGATCTCGGTTGCATCGATCTTGGGCACCGTCATTTTCAGGCTACCTGGCCGGCCCGAGCCAAGCCATGTGCGACGAGGCGGTCGATGAGTTCAGGATAGCTGACGCCACTCGCCGCCATCGCCTTGGAGTACATGCTGATATTGGTGAAGCCCGGAATGGTATTCACCTCGTTCACGAGGAACCGCATGTCCGCCGTCAGAAAGAAATCAACACGCGCCATACCGTCACAGCCAAGGATCCTGAATGCCTTGGCAGCCATCTCCCGCATGGCCACTTCCACCTCGGGCGGTAGCTCAGCCGGCACCCTCAGCGCGGCTCCGTCCTCGTCGATGTATTTTGCGTCGTAGCTATAAAAGCCGTGGCTCTCGGCAGGCATGATCTCACCGGGGCGGGAGACGAACAATTCGCCCGACGGATATTCCAGCACGCTGAACTCTATCTCGCGTCCCCGTATGAACTCCTCGGCTAGCAGGTTTCGGTCATACCGGAAGGCTTCGGCTAGCGCCGGCATGAACTCCTGGCTTCCGGAGACTTTTCTGATGCCAACCGAAGAACCCTGTCGGGCCGGCTTGATGAAGAGTGGAAGGCCAAGTTCGTTTTCTAGCGCCGCAAGGTCAGGCTCTACGCCCTCTCTGATGGTCACAGCTCGGGCAACAGGAAGGCCGGCAGCTTGAAACAGACGCTTGGCGATAATCTTGTCCAGCGCTGTTGCAGAGCCGAGAATCCCACACCCGACAAGCGGCACTCGCGCCACCTCTGCAAGGCCCTGCACGGAGCCGTCTTCGCCATAGAGCCCATGCAGAACTGGAAACAGAATGTCGATCTTGCCAGCCTCGGTAATCCTGCCACCGGTCCCGATCGCGATCATTCGCCCCCGTTCACCGGGGATAAGAGAGACCTCTGTACCGTTTTCAGGTTTGGCCAGCACTCCGTTCTCAAAGCTGCTCAACAGCCATTGCCCTTCGCGCGTCACGAATATTGGAATCGCGTCGTATTTTTCGGGCGTCAGAGCATCCATGACATTGGTTGCGGAAAGGACGGAAACGTCATGTTCGGCAGAGCGTCCGCCGAAAAGCACGGCGATCCTCAATCTGGTTGAAGAAACAGGCATAGGAACTCCAAATGAATGCTTTGAAAGCAGGATTACAAACTCACCGCGATCCCGCGGTTGGCGAAGAACCGATCGAAGACAGTGATCGGCAGCACGGCATCAGCCTGGCTGGCCCGATCGTGGCCGGATGGATTGTGGAACCGGACAGCTTGCGGAGAGGCCGCGGTTATCAGCACCAGATGCCCACCCTTCGACGCCGGAACTTGGTCAGGCCAGCGGATCGAGTGATGCACCGAGGCCATGAAGAACTGCCAACCTGACAGAAGCTGCGGGATGGCGGTCGCCTCAACACCTGTCACAGTTTCGGCTTTCAGCCCGAAACGCTCGGAAACCAGCCTAACGAAGGGCGCGTAGATCAACCCCTTGATGGAAGTGCTGTCGTCACTAACGACATAACCGCCGTACTGCGTGCAGGCGCGGGCAAGCTCAAGCGTGGGGTAAAACTCACCGCGCGCCGCGAGAATCATTTTCAGGCACGCCATACCGCAAAGATTGACCGCCCAGCGCGCGTATTCCTCGACCGACTTGGCCCCGGATTGAGACCAAAGCGGATCGCTCAGCAAGGCGGCAGCCCCTTCCGCGATGACAGGCAGCGTCATCTCGGGCGTTTCCCACTGGCTGAAGTACGGCACTTTGGTTGTCTGCATTTCGATCCCTGATTCCTCGCCGAACGGCGGCGGTAACGACTTGAAAGTGGATCAATAGAAATGCAATATGGCTTCAATTTAAAGAGCCACTATAAGTACGCGCTGTGAGCCACTTGGAAGTAGTGACGATGAACCTGAAGAGGCGAAGAGAGAGCCCATCGGCCGGCTTCCAGCCGAATGTCGATCCATCCTCTTCGGCATCTTTGGCCCGGCGGCTCTACCTTGCGTTGCGCCAGGCGATTGCCGATGGCCGCCTGGATGCGGGGCAGCGGCTACCCTCCACCCGTCTGGCATCGCAGGAATGGAAGCTGTCGCGCGGCACGGTTGCCGAGGCGTATGAAATCCTGATTGCCGAAGGCTATGCCGTTGCTCGCCATGGCTCCGGCACCTACATCTCGTCAGGCTCTCGCGATGGGCTCCTAAAAGCTGACGAGCGCAAGGAGGCTGCAACCTGCTCGACCAGCCGCAGCATTTCGGTGGCAGTCACCAGGGTTCTGACTTCGGGGCCGAGCCTTGAACCGCAAAAAATGCTGCCGTTTGTAACGGGCCGGATCGCGCATGACGACCGGACGGCAGGGTTGTTGAACCGCATTGCCGGCCGGCACATGAATTACGCCTTCGAAGGCTACGGCGATATCCAGGGGGAATACGACCTGCGGGCTGCGATCGTTGCCCATCTGGCGGTTTCGCGCGGGGTGCGGTGTACGGCCGACCAGTTGTTTATCACGGCCGGAACACAGCAGGCGCTCGATCTCGCTTTCCGTGTTCTGGCATCTCCCGGCGATACCGTCATTGTCGAAGACCCCTGCTATCCACCCGCCCGACAATGCCTCGCGCTCAATGGTGCGAAGATCGTAGGTCTGCCTGTGGATCACGAAGGCGTCGTGACGGAGAAGCTGGCCGCCGATGATCTGGAACCACCGGCGCTATTCTACGTGACGCCTTCAAACCAGTATCCGGTGGGCTCCGTTCTTTCCCTGCCCCGGCGGCTGGAGCTTCTTTCCTACGCGCGCGAACATGGCTGCTGGATTGTCGAAGACGACTACGACAGCGAATTTCGCTATGACGGGCATCCGATCGCGTCGCTGCAGGGTCTCGATCAGTCCAATCGCGTCCTCTACACGGGCACATTCAGCAAGGCCCTGTTGCCCAGCCTGCGCCTTGGCTATCTCGTCGTTCCGACCGATCTGGTGCCGGTGTTTCGCGCGGTACGCCCTGCGCTCGATCGCTGCCCCCCAACGTTCCAGCAACGTGTCATAGCTGACTTTCTCATTGAGGGATATTTTCCGGCACACCTGCGCCGGCTCAGGGAGCGGCTGCGCGCTTCTAGAGACTTGCTCACGAGTCTGCTGAAGGACCGCATCAGCGAACATCTCTCTGTCGTACTTCCGGATCAGGGGATCAATCTGACTGCTCACAGCACGGGGACGTGGAGTAGCGATAACGCTGTATCGTCCGCTGCGTTGAAGAGAGGTGTTGTCGTCATGCCTTTATCGCGCATGAATGTCGCAAGTTCAGACACAAAAAGGTTGATGCTTGGCTTTTCAGGCTTGTCCGAAAAGGAGGCTGATTTGGGGACAAAGTTGTTGGCCGATGCCTTTAGAAATCTATAATATTGATAAGTTTTGCAAGAAAAGAGATTTCATATACCTTTATAATCCCAATCCCCTCTGCCGCCCCAACTGCCACGACACCGATCCACCTTGCACGACGCCGCTGACCTCGCGGCCGAGCCGGCGGTCAATGACCGGCCGCCACGGGACAAGAGTGAACTCGTGGCTCTGCTCAACGATCGCGAACTTGCCGCTCGATAGCTGCACGGTCCCGGTGAACTTGCCGGAGACGATCTCGCCGTCAGCGGCGGCGCGGAACAGCAGGCCCTTCGTCGCGGCCAACTCGCCGCCGACGCGGGCAACCTCGCGCTCGCGCAGCGTGGCGAGAAGGTTGCGCCGATAGGCGATGCCGCCATTCGGCTGACGGGCGGCGTCGCCCCGGTCGATATGATGCTCGCGGCGCCGGTCCATCGCGTCGCGCACCTCGCGGCCGAAGCCGGTGGGCGCGAGATCCGATGTCTCGGCCGAGACCAGCCGCCGGTCCAACCAGGTCGCACCGTCCGCGCCGATCTGCTGTTCGAGGCGCGCGGTGGCGAGGATGCGGATATTGGCCTGCCGGTTGCGGCCGGCGTCATAGGCGGCGGCGCGGCTCTCAAAGTCCTCGCGGATGCGCCACTGGTCGGCGTCGATCCGCTCGGCGATGCCGGCGCGACGCAACGCCTCCAGCCGGCGGACATGGGCATCGACATAAGCCTCGTAGTCGCCGCCCGGCACGCGGCCCTCGAACCTCACTCGTTCGAGATGGCGGCTCGGCCGATAGACGCCGCCCTCGGCGATGGTCGCAATGGTGCGGTCGGAAGGACGGTTCGCAGTGTCGGCCGGGCCGATCTCGACGACGCTGCCGATCCGGGCGTCCGCGATACGGGCCGGATCGATGCCGGCGACATGGTGCGTGCGGCCGTCGATGCCGTCGACCACGACGGTCAGGTTCTCGCCTAGCTCGTCGGTCAGATATTTGTCGACGACGCGACCGACGATCGGGACTTCCGGCGCGGCAACGTGAATCTGGAAGGTCATGGGGTCGCGCGCCAGCCCGTCGGCCTTCAGTGCCTTGTGCATGTTGCGGATGATGTCGCCGCGCTCGCCCAGCTCGCGCAGCGCCGGTTCCATGCGCTCGCCCAATTGCCAGACGCCCGGCGCGTGCTCGGTGGCGAGGCCCATCTTCTCCAGCTTGGCGAGACGGCGCAGGCGGAGCGTCCGGTTGAACTGGCGCTTCGGATCGGCGGCTTCATGGCGCAGGTCAAGGAAGCGGTCTTGGGCTTCCTCAGTCATCGCGCGGTCGATGCGGGTGAAACGGTCCTGGTCTATTTCGGCCGAGAGCTTGCGGCTCTGCTCGATCTCGGTGACGGGGCCAAGCTCCAGCGTGGTCAGCTCGCTCGCCCGTTCGCGGATGCCGTTGGCGAGGTAGTCGCCATTGATGACAAGGTTTTCGCCCAGCTCGTCCTTGCCGCGCACGATGACATGGACATGCGGATGGCCGGTGTTGTGGTGATTGACCGCAACCCAATCGAGCCGGGTGCCGAGATCGGTTTCGACCTGGCTCATGAGGTCGCGGGTATAGGCCTTGAGGTCGGAGAGGTCCGCGCCATCCTCGGGCGAGACGATGAAGCGGAACTGGTGGCGATCGTCCGCGCCGCGCTCGACGAAGGCCGCGCCGTCGACGCGGTCCTCGGTCGCCGAGTAGAGCTGGCCGCGCTCGCCGTCGCGCGAGGTGCCGTCGCGCTGGATATAGCGCAGATGGGCGGCGGACTTCCCGTTCTTGCCCGCGCCCTGGACGTAGCGGGTTTTGACGACGACACGGCGTTGGCCGGGCGTGCTGTGCTTCCAGCCGCCCGACAAGGTGCGGGCGCGCACGAAGGCGGCGCCGCGCCCGCGCTTCAAGCCCGGCGTGCCGCTCGTCTGCGAAGCCTTGCCGCCCTTGGTGGTTACCTGCGATCGGGAGTGTGACGCCGATGATCGCGACGGGCTGTTGCTCTGCTGGCGCGCAATCTTCTTCGCCTGGGTGAGAAAGCTCTTGGCCTTGCCGAGCTTCGGCGTGTCGGCGCGGATGCGGCCGGGCTTCGGCCGGAAGCGGAATTCGTCGTCGGCGCTCAAGGATGCGCCTCCGGCCCAAAACGCAGGAGAACGCCCGATTTCGGGCAATGGTGCCGGTCGAAACCCTGCAAAGCCAAGGTTTTGCGCCGAGGCGCGGCACGCGGGCTCCAGAAGCAAGGTGCCGGAAACGGCGCTCCAAAACAGTGTGCAGACAAAGGCTTGCCCTGAAACCGCCGCCTCGTGGTGCCGGTTTCCTTTATCTTGCCCTCCGCCTTTTCTGACCTTTCCGCCCTTCCTGCCGGGAATGCAGCCAGGCGCGACCCTACCTGACTGCACACCGGAACCAGCGCAAGCGGACGGGGGAACGCCATCCTCATGGCGCTCTCCCATCATCGGCGCGCGCGACGAATATGCTGCCGTCACGCGGCTCCGCATCACGGCGCTCGCGCACCGGAACGGTTGAGCGAGCGTCGCCTGATGTACCGATAGTCTGCACCGGATCGGCGGTTCGTTTGTCGCTCGGGCGCATGACGAAGAGCGCTGCATCGCGCCAATCGGGAGGCGATCCGGCCTGCTTCTCGGGTGTCCCGGCCGCAACCGCGCCGCCCAGCGCCGGAGCGAGCGCGTCGACATAGGCGCGGGTTTCGGCCGGTAGCGGACGGCCCGTCGCGCGGTGCTCGTCATAGCGGCCGGGACCGGCATTGTAGGCGGCGAGCATCGCCGCGACATTGCCGTAGCGGTCCCACATCTCGCGCAGATAGGCCGTGCCTGCGAGAATATTGTCGCGCGGATCGTAGGGATCGCGGCCGAGGCGATAGCGGGCGCGCAGGCCCGCCCAGGTATCTGGCATGACCTGCATGAGCCCGATCGCGCCGGCCGACGAGATCGCGCGCACGCCGCCCGCGCTCTCGGCGCGCAGCACGGCGCGAATCCAGTGCTCGGGAATGCCGAAGCGCTGCGACGCCTCCGCGATATGACCGCCATGCGGATCGGCGGCGACCGTGCGCGCGACCGGTGCGGACTGTGCCAGCGTCATCGCCGGTCCCGCGCCCAACAGAAGCCCGCAAACGAACAGGAGAACGGCATAGCGTCGAGTCGACCTTTCTCCACCGAACCGCCAGCCTGCCAGCGTGCTCGCTGCGGTCAAGGGTGCGCGCGAAGCGCCGGCCAAAGGCCGCCCTTGACCTTCGCTGCGCGCGCCGGCCGACGTATGGTCGAGCGGGACGAAGGAATGAGACGGCTTTCCCGCGAACAAAGGAATCGAGGCTTTGAGCGCGATGATGACACGGGACCGCATGGCTTCAGTCCCGCTCTTCGCGCGGCTTCGGGCGCGTCCAGTGCAGCGACCATGACGATCCGGCCTCGTCGTCGCGGAACAGGTTCGCGCGGATCGGCTGCGGCAAGGCCGGATCGTCCAGCAGGACGGAGAGATATTCGCCGGCCTTCTCGCCAGTGCGCTTCCATGCCGCGCCGATCTCCGGGCCATCGTCGGCTCCGTGATGGACGCGGTAGTCCGGCGCGTTCTCCGCGTCCGAATGTTCGGCGGGGACGATGGTGATCTCGCGGTAGAGCGTGAGGGTGTGAACGCGCCCGGTGAAGCCGGATTCTTCGCGCGTGAATAGACCGATCTGCGGCATGGGTAGTCTCCTTCGATGGTGGTTGTGGTGGGGGAGTTCAATGCGTCGGCGCGCGCCAGACGAAGCGGCCGTCGCCGTCCTCATCGGTCCAGAGCGGCAGCGCGCGGCCGATGACGGAGCTAGCGGGGATGGGTCCGAAGTAGCGGCCGTCGAGACTGTCGGGGGCGTCCCAATTCATGAAGAAGAGCTGGCCGTCGGCGATGACGCGGCATCCCTGCCAGACGGGCAGCTCTCGCCCGAGACGGTCGCGGGCGAGCGCCGAGCCGATGGCGGTTCCGTCGATCAGAATGTCGCGACCGATGCGGCAGACCTGCTGCCCAGGAAGACCGACGGCGCGCTTCAACAGCGGCACGCCGCGACCGACATAGCGTCGCTCCACCATGAAGCCGGCGAGCGGTTCCGGCGGCCTGACGGCAACCAACTCCGGCACTTCGATCCGGTTGGCAGGTTCGATGGTGTAGAAGCCGACCGGCGCGCTTGCCGTGGCGTTCCAGACGAGCATCAATGGCATATCGGCGGCGCTGGTGACGGCGATGCCGATGACGGCGAGCAGCGCCGCCGCGAGAATGCGGCGGCGGCTCATGGGTCGATCCTCCGGCGACCGATCCACGCCGCATGGCGCTCGGGCGTGTAGGCGCTCGGCTCCAGACCGGCGGAGAGCCGGTTATGGACGTACCGCCAGTGATCGGGCGAAGCGTCGGCTGGATCGAGGCCGAGCGCTTCTACGGCGTCAATGGCGACAAGCGCGCGCTGGACCTTCGGCCAGCCGTCGAGGCGCAAGAGGATGTCGCCGCCAGGCCGGACAAAGGGAAGCGTCTGGAACGGCTCGCCGCGGCGGATGGCGCGCACGACGTCGATGCGCGAGATGATCGTGCCATGCTCGCCTGCGGCCCAGCGGACGAAGGCGAAGATGCTGTCGGGCGCGAAGCCGACGACGCTGCGGCGGCGGTCGAGGATCTGTTCGTAGCTCTTGCGTCCGAACCTGATCCAGTGCTCGACCTTGCGTTTCTCGAAGGTCAGCTCGACCAAGGTAGTGAACGGCGCTGGCCCGTCCGTCAGCGGACGGCCGTGCGCGCGGTGGGAGGCTCTGCCGCTCATGACCGGCCTCCATGGCGATCATCAGCGGCGAGCATGTCGCGCAGCACGTCGGCGATGGATCGGGCGGCACCGGCACCACGCCTCGCGTGCGCGTGCGTCAAAGAAGAAGAGTTAGATTCTCTGTTAGACTCTAAGTTAGCAGTCGGATTCCGCGTTTCGGGCCATAGGCTTAACTGCGGTCCGCGCGCCTGATGTGCCGATATGGCTGCGCCCGATGTGCCGATACCGCGTGCGCCTGATGTGCCGATGGTATTCACACCCTTTTCAACAGGCACTGTGGACAGGATTTCGGGGCGGATGCGCAGCAGTTCGCGGCCATGCTCCCGCTCGATCTCAAGGCGATAGCCGGGGAGAGGCTGGCGAGCCGCGATACGGCGCAGGTCGAGCGCGAAGTCGGAGACGCGGGCGAGACTGCCGGACTTCACATGGAGATGCGCGACCTCGAACAGCCAGCCGTGGCGCTGGTGGCCGGCGTGCTTGCGGGCGACACGATAGAGCCAGCGTTCGATGCCGCCGGTTAGCCGGAAATAGGCCGGGTCGATGGTAAGGACTAGCGAGCGATCGACGACGCTGTTGTAGAACCATTCGGGCAGGACGAATTCCATGCCCTCGACGCGGCCGGTGTGCGTCGTCATCTCTTCCCATTCGTTGATCCAGGAGAATTGCCGACGCCGCCAATGCGGGCCGTTGCGAATCGTGGTGGCGATGACAGTCGATTGCAGGCGCGCGAGCGCGGCCTTCAGCAGCACGTATTGGCGGTTGCCGGTTGGCCGCCCGATGGCACGCAGCAGGTGATAGGGCGTGAAGCGGAAGAAGCGCGAGGTGCGCAGGCCGTCATTCTCGGCCGCCACGATCTGCGAGGCGGCCCATATCAGCACGTCGGCATCCCAGATGGTCGCCATGCCGTGTTCAGGCATGGCGAGCACCTGCACCTCGACATCGGCGGCCTTGTAGAGAATCGGCTTGGTGCGCGGCGTCTTCGCCAGCGAGAAGAAGGGCCGCTCCATCAAATCGCGCTGGTCGCGCGGGGCGGCATCGCCGGTCGCGACCACGAAAGGGTTGAGATGGCTGCGCTCGCTCGCATCGGTCGGCTGCGCGGGTCTATGATCGTCGTCGCGCAGCATTCAGCGTTTGCCCCGCTCTTCGGGCGTCAGCGGACGCGCGGGGAAAACCGTGCCGGCCGTCGTCTCGCGGGTGGATTTGCGGCTGCCGATCTCCGACCAGGATTCGAGGTCTTGGACGGTGTAGAGGACGCGGCCACCGATCTTGCGGTAAGTCGGGCCGGTGCCATAAGTTCGATGCTTCTCAAGGGTACGGATGGAAATGCCGAGGAAGCGGGCGGCTTCCTGCGTACGCAAGAGTCGTGGCGGCAGGCCCGCCAAGGGGTTGGCCATGGGATCACCTCTGGAGTTCGTCGTTGATGCGCGCCGCAGGCAAAGCGGCGGGCTACGGCGAACCATGGCGAGGGATCGGCGGCAGGTAGCGTGCCGCATTTGCGCTCATGCGCTGGCGGCACCCCTCCGGCTGTTGTGGCTGGGATTGTCGTTACGGTCGCTCGGCGGACCTAGCCAGCGACGTTCGGCCCTCTGATCGGCCTGCTATTTTGGCGCGCCGACCTTCTTCAGTAATTCACCGGGCTCGATCTCAAGGGCATCGGCAATCTGGCCAAGGACGGTGACGCTGGCGGATACGTCGCCACGCTCGATCGCGCCGACATAGCGCATACTCAGGCCCGCCCGGTCGGCGAGTTCTTCTTGCGTCAGTTTCTTATCATGACGTGCCCGACGCAGATTCCTCGCCATGACCTCCTTGAGATCCATGGTAGGAGGGGAACCAGCATAGGAACGATCATTCTAGGAACGATCATTCCTATTCGTATCGCGGCATGTTAGTCGTTGAGATTGCCGGACTCTTCGTTGCGTCCGTGTCCTCGATGCAAAAGGACAGAAACAATGCGTGGACGGCCTCAGCTTGATCCAGATGTTGAAGATGAGGCTCCCAGTGGGCCAGATATCACGACCTATGACGAACAGCACTACGTCACCTATCTGCGGCTGTTGGATGCCTGCCGAGACGGCGCGGACTGGCAGGAGGTCGCGCGCATCGTCCTGCACCGCGACCCCATTGCTGAGGAAGCGCGCAGCCGCCGTTGCTGGGAAACCCATCTTGCCCGCGCGCAGTGGCTCTCAGGCTCAGGCTATCGGCGCATTCTGGAACAGGCGGTCGCACTGGCTGCGCGCGGTGGCAGGCAGGCGTAGGCTTATTTGCTCACAGCCTTGATGGGATATTGCAGGAGCAGCCGATAGCCGCCGCGCATCATCTTGATCCCGTGAGCGACGAGGCGACGGGCCTTATTCTTGCGCGGGTCGCCCTCGAAATCCTCTTTAGTGCCGCTGAAACCAAGCAAGACTTCGGCGACGGTGCGGTAGCTTTCGCCGCGCAAGCGCGCGTCCAGCGCACGCAGGGATAGAATGTGCCATTGCCGAAGTTGCTCCGGCAGCGCGCGAAAATCGGGACCGGGCGGTCGGCCTTTGAGGGAGCGCCAAAGCCTCCTGGCGGCGTGAGCCCGCAGGTCGTAGAGGTCATCCATCGGCAGGACTGTTCCATAGAAAGTCGCGGCGTCAGGAACGGCGTGGGGCAACCAGAATTGATGCGTTACGCCGTCGACCAGCCAGATGCCATGCCAGCCATCTGCAGCTTGGCGCAGATCGAGGCCGTCTAGATGCGCCAGCGTGATCATCGGCTCCGTTTCGCTGTCGTGATGCTGCACGGGAGAGAGCCATATGGCTTGCGGTTGAAGGCTTGGGCTCCAGAACAGGGACTGCC
The DNA here is from genome assembly GCF_002968635.1 of Neorhizobium alkalisoli. Taxonomy (GTDB): domain Bacteria; phylum Pseudomonadota; class Alphaproteobacteria; order Rhizobiales; family Rhizobiaceae; genus Neorhizobium; species Neorhizobium alkalisoli. Next base: position 69,024 of record NZ_PVBN01000005.1, read on the forward strand.
GATCCGATGGGGTTTCAGGATCGGTCGGAAAATCGCAGCCCCCAGCGTTGCATGAAGGCTTCCAACCGCTCCGGGTCTGGCTCGTGCGACGCGGTTATGGTTTGAAACTCGCGACGATACTCGTCATCGCGGCGAAGATATTCCCAGGCGAAACCGGCGGCGGGGATGCTCTTGGCAAATCTGTATGCCGCCGGAGAACGCCAGTCGATGCTTAGCATGGCGCTACCTCTCTACACCGGACACGCGTAAAGCAACGCCCGGATAGAGACCTTCGAGCATCGGTTGAAACAACTGTAGCCGCGCTTTCGCGATAAGTAGATCGGCTAACACGATCAATCTCTTGGTTATTTTCTTCTTAACAGTGCTTATGTGTTTCTGCGAGCCGGGCGCAGCCCGGCGAGCGCGGACATGTTCTCGGGCGTGGTCGCCCCGCCGATCCGCAACGCCGGATCGGCGCGATTTTTTCCGCCCCTGTGATCGCCGGGCGAGGCAGAGCCGCCGGGACGGCGGCCCTGTCGGGTTCGGGGTCAAAGCCCCTTCAAGCGCTGCATACCCTCCGCCAGCGTCCAGAGCGCGCGATTGAGGCCGACATTCTGGTCGATGCCGTTGATGGCGCGGGTCTGGGTGCGACGAATGCGGCCGTCTGACGTCTGGCGGCGTCCCCGCAATCCGCCCCGGATGAGATTTTCCTGAATGACGTTGAACGTGCTCCAGACGCTTTGCCCCGCATCCTCGTGCCGGCGGGGCATGATGATCTGGTCCGGCTGAACCGGGCTTTCCTCTTCGCCATAGCGGGCGACAAGGCTGGCCTCGGCCAAAACCCGCTGCTCGTCTCGCGAAAGCCGCGTTTCCTTCATGGTCTCGGCGGCGTCGATGAGGCGCGGGAAATCCTCGGCGACGGTATAGACGCCCTCGATGATCTGATCCTGAATGCCGCCCTTGTGGGGAACGCGGATTTCCTCGAAGCGCTCGCCCGCGATCATGCTGTTGGTGCAGACGAAACGCAGCAACCCCGCGAACATCTGATAAGCGCTCGTCCCGTCATGGCTGTTGACGATGATGACTTCCGCCGCCTCCGGCTTGCCGATCCCGCCATCCCGGCGCAGGCGCAGCATATGCTTGGTGTGGCCGTGGCGGCTTCCATCGCGGGGAACAGACTGCACGGCGAAGAACGGAAACCATCCTTCCCGGCGCAAGCCCTCCACGATGTCAATGGTGGGGACATAGACGTAACGCTCGGAGCGGCTGTCATGCGCCTCGCGGGCGAAGATGGACGGGACGTGCCGGAACAGGGCTTCGTTATCGAGCGGTTCGCGTCCGGTGATCTGATGGGCATTGCGGCCGAACCGGGTGGCGAGCTGGTGATACATGGTCTTTCCTTCCGTGGGTCTGGGTTGGAGCGCAGCGCTGCGCTGCAACCCTGGCCGTCGCCGAGACCGGGGTAGAAAGGTGCAAGGGCGGCCGGGCCGGAGGGGGATCACCCGGCCTGCACGGAACGGAGGAACGACGTGGAGGAAGGCTGGGGAGACCGGCCCGGTCGAGCGTCAGCGATCCCTTGCGCCGCGCGAGGGCAGCGCCCTTAGCCAGACTGTCGGCTGAAGCGCAGGCGCAAGCCGGGGAGAAGATCCGATCGGGATGCCGATCTCCTTGTTCCTTGAAGGCGGCGAGCATGAGCATAGAGAAGCCCCGCTCTCGGCGGGGCTTCTGAAACGCTGGCCTCAGTCGCCGTTGCGGCGGGACCAGATGAGGTTGTGACCGCTGCCGTCCTCGGCTTCGACCAGGCTGGCGTAGATCGGGGCCGGGAAGCTCGGATCGTCCAGCTTGACGGAGAGGTATTCGCGTTGCGTTTCGCGGGCGGTCTTCTTCCAGGCCGCGCCGAACTCGGTCGCGCCGGCGAAGATGCGAAAGTCCGGGCCGCGCTCGCTTTCGCCCTCCGAGGGGACGAACTTGGCCTTGACGTTGAGGGTCAGGGTCTTGACCGCGCCGGTGAAGCCCGCGCCGTTTTCGTTCTTGGTAAAGGTGCCGATGGTCGCCATTGTCGTGTTCCTTTTCCTGTCGGGCCGCAACATTACGACCTCGATGGGGGGCGTGAGACCGGGGACGATCGGCCCGCACTCACAGGGCTGGAACGAAGTGGAAGGCGGCCGGCGACGGCTTTTTTGCTTCGCGATGCAAGCCGAAGGCGGCGGAAAAAAGCTGGTGACGGACGTTGCGGGAGACGAGCGAGGCGAAGCCAGTCTTCGGTCAGACCCATGCCAATCGAGATCGCGGATGGAGCGCCCGTTTCAGGAGATCGGCGGAATACGGCACTGGTGGCGGCCTCTCGCACATCGGCGCTCGAGAGCGGAAACGGCGCGGCTCAGCAAGGTCGATGGCGCCGGCAACCTGATCCTCGCCGCCACGGCCATGCTCCGGGCCTGGGCGAGAGAGATGGACACGCGGTCCTGTTCCCGCACCATCGCGCGACGATCCACGGACGACGCTGCCGAATTTCCCCGCACACCGCCGCCTGGATGGTCCCAGCTCGAATGGGCGCTCCGCGCCTTCCGGCCTTTCTTTGTCACCGGGCAGGGTTCGAGCGCAGCAGCCCGACTCTTGTTGGCGTCAATGCGTTGACGATTGGGACCGGCCCCTCGGAATCCTCGCCGCTGTGGGCCGTTCCCGAAATGGCCGCCGCCGCATCTCGCGTCAGCGATTGAAGCCGTATGGTGGAAACGCGCCATTGGCGTGGTTCCGGCGCAGCCAAAAGCGCGGCCCGAAGGGGACGCCACAATGTTTTCTGCGAGAATCTTGCGCCTATGAGCCGTCGCAAAAATTGGTATTCTGCGACGCAGCATAAATCAGACGCGAAAGTCTCGATTTAATTTGGAATTCGCGACAACAGGGCCGAGAGAGCATGAGAAAAAACATATCATCAGGCTATTCCTACGAGGATACTTACGGCTACTCCCGCGCGGTCAGGGTTGGCGATCAGGTGTTCGTTTCCGGCACGACGGCCCGCCCGCCCCATCTCGACGGGAACGCCTATGTGCAGGCGCGGGCAGTACTAGAGACGATAGCGCACGCTCTTTCCGAGGCTGGCGCAGACCTTCGCCATGTGGTGCGGACGGTGGCCTATGTGCGCGATATGGCCGATGCGTCCCTAATTGCCCGCGCCCATTCCGAGAGCTTCGATAGTGTCAGGCCAGCGAGCACCATCGTAGAGGTTTCAGGTCTTACGCCTGCTGAGGCGCGAGTTGAGATCGAAGTCACCGCGATCATCGTGGAATAGCTGTCGCGCAAATCCCACAGATCGTCTGAAAACTCCCATCAGGAACCACGCTAAGGGTTTTGGGACGATCTGTCTGACTTTTATGCGCATTTTTGGTATTTCTATCCCAATATACCAATCAGGGATGAAAGATGACCCGCGACAAGCTCTTTTTATTGCGTCCGGATTTTGAAGACCCGGCCTATCCGGGCCAGCGGTTCTATTGCTGGCACTGTGCTCTCATGGAAGGCGTACTAGCCTCATTTCCGGCGCTGGCAAGTCGGCTCGACGTAGAACGAATCGAGTGGCCCCGGCCGAGGCTTCCGATCATTGCGCTTGTAGGGGAAGAAAACCAGTCTCTCCCGTTGTTGGTGCTGGCGAATGGGGTAACGTCACCCCATCAAACGGGCACGTATCAGGGCCGGGGGGTCATTTCGGAGAAGGACAAGATTCTCGCTGCTTTGTCAGAGCGGCATGGTTTTCCTTTGCCGCATCCGTAGGCAGTCGCGCAGCTCCTGAAGCCCGCTATGTTGCATGTTTTGGGACTTCTGCGAAAAGGTGAATTTCAGATAAGGTATATCCACCATGATCTATACCCTCCATGCCGCGCCCGGATCGTGCTCCTTAGCTCCTCATATCGTGCTCGAAGAAATCGGTGTGCCCTATCACCTCGCTCTAATCTCAACGGACAAGGGTGACGCGCGAACGGAGGAGTTTCGGAGGTTCAATCCAAAAGGTAGGATTCCGGTCTTGACGGGGAAAAACTTCTTCCTCACGGAAGCGCCTGCCATCCTGCTCCATCTTGCCCAAACAAGCCCTACATCAAACTTGTTAGAGTCGGGCCAGGAGAGTTTTATTAGAGCTGTAGAGTGGTTCAACTGGCTGTCCGGCACTGTACATGCCGTGGCTGTGAGAATGATCTGGAGGTCTGAGTATTTTCTTGACGATGCTTCATATCACCCCGCGATTGTGGCCAAGGGCCACGAGCACCTTATGGCAGCTTTTTCCCTCATCGAAGCCAAGATGAAAGACCGGCCTTGGACGTTGGGAAGCCGATATTCGGTGGTCGATCCGTATTTGCTGGTTTTCAATCGATGGGGAAACCGGATGAAGATTGATATGCAGCGGGACTATCCAGCCTGGACAGACCACGCGAAGCGGCTGGCTGACAGGAAAGCCGTTCAAGCCGCACTTTCCCAAGAAGGTATCGCCTTATGGGAGTAACGTGACTGACGCCAGACGCCCTACTGTCGCGAAAATCCTGATTTTTTAGCAAGTGCGGCGGCCGGTTGAAATTGCTTGGCAATTCCTGCCGCAAAACTCCCTTGCGAAAATCGGAGTTTCCCGACCGACTTTGCGACATCACACATTTTTTTTGTTGGCCAGCGCCAGCATCAGGCGGTTGGCGTCGCCAACCGCATCAGTGCTGAGACGAAGGCGAACGCCCCGCCGATGATGCAGCAGATTTGCCGCCGGGTTTCGGACGGCATGGCTCCCTTGGTGACGCCGTGGACAAGCGCATATCCGGCGAGGGCTGCGGGCGCTGCGAAGACCAGTACCACGATCAGGCGCAGGATCGGCGAGCGCAGCGTTTCGAACAACAGCGCCAGAATGCCGACGGCGGCGACGGCGGCGGCGAAGCCGACAAGGCCCGCGCCGATGAAGCCGGAGCCGGTCTGATAGGCGAACTGCGCGGCGGTGACGCCGAGCATGAACGGCAAGGCATAGACGGCGAGCGTATAGGCCAGGACGCAAAGTCCGGCGATTAGCACACCGCTCATCAGCATGACGGCAATCAAGGCGTTCCTCCTTCACGGTCGTTGCGACCGTGGCGATGGTCGAGGTGATCGGGCCGCGCAGTCGCGCGGCCCGCGATTTTTCGGGATGGAAAAATAACCGGGATTGCTGATGCGACCCCGGCCTGCTTTCCTCATTCCGCAGCGATGGCGAAATGGTCATCGTGGGTTTCCTGCGAGGGGGCGGGCTCGACAGTATCGGCGGCGAAGGTCTCGACCTGCTGGTCGAGCCATGCCGGGCGCTCGGTGCGCAGCACGGGCGGAAGCCAGCCGGTTCCAGCCAGAAGCTGTTCGGCGGCTTCCGCCATCTCCACCTTTTTCTTGTCCGCGATCCGCTCCGCCGCCTCTTCGCCAAGGGCCTCGCGGACGGCGGCGAAGATATGCGCCTTGGTGACGCGCCCGAGATAGGTCCGCACGGTGGGCGTCCAGTGTGCCGTCATGTCGAGCGTCACCGCCGTCGCCAGCTTCTCGGCTGTTTCATGAGCGCGGCGCTTATTGCTTTCCCATGGCAGCTTCACCGCGTTGACGGTGAGCGAGGCGCAATGAGCGAGCAAGACCATCAAGCTCGCATGATCCAGACCGGCGACGAAGCCCCAGAGGTCGGCCACATCGCGCGGCATGTCCGCTGCCCATCCCGCATGACGGTCATCCAGCATCTTCGCCGCCGCCGTGTCCTCGATGCCGTCCGCGTGGGCCGCGAGATAGTTGCTGGTCGGACGGATTTCGAGGCAATGCACATCCACGCCGCCGCGATAGAAGGTCTGCGCGGCCAGCGTATGGATGACGGCGATGAGCGCCATATCCGGCTGCTCGCCAAGAGCAAGGCGCAGGCCAAGGGTGCGATGCGCGGTCAGGTCGCGGATGAGCGCGTCCGACAGCGGCTTGCCTGCATCGCCGGCATCCTTTTCCAGCTCCGGCGCGGTTTCGGGCAGGTCGCCGCCTTCGCCGTCCCTGTCGAGGATTTCGCCGTCCGCGTTGACGCGCACGCCGTCGATGACGGTTTCGCCGTCCTCGACGGTTTCCGCTTCCGGCTCCGGTGCCTCGTCCTCGGCACGGATGAAGCCGCGTTCGATCCGAACATCGCCATTATGGCCGACGACGACGAACGCACCGCCGCGCGCGATCTCGTCGGGATCGTAGGCATGGCGCTTGGCGTCGATCCGCTCGATCTCGGCTTCAAGCTCCGCAAGGCGCGCATCCACCTCGGGCGGGAGGTCGATATCGGCGTCCTCCCATTCCGCCGTCAGGCGCTCAAGCTCGTCCTGCGCGGCGTCGTACGCGGCGGCATCTTCCGCCGAAAGCTCTACCGAATGCGAATAGACGCGGCGCATCCCGTGCGCATGGGGAAAGTCCAAATAGGCGGCGGTCCACTTCCACCCTTCGGCCTCCCGCACCTCGGCGGCGATCCGTTCCAGCTTCTCGACGGCAAGCCGGTCCAGCAAGGCGGGGTCTTCAAAGAACCCGCCGCGATCGTCGGTGAACAGGTCGCGGATGATGTTGCCGCCCGCTTCGGTATAGGCTTGCGCGCCGACGAAGACCGCGCAGCGATCCGTCGCCGCGACGCTCATCTTGGTCAGGTCGCGCCGGATGATGGACGGATCGCGGTTATAGGACAGGTTCTCATAAACGTGTTCCTGCCGCGCGTGATCGTCGGTGATGGCGAAGGCCATCAACTGGTCCAAGGTCAGGTCGCCGTCGCGATAGACCTGCAACAGTTTCGGGCTGACAGCGCCGAGCCGCATCCGCTGCTTCACGACATGGGTGGTCACGCCGAACCGGGCGGCGATTCCCTCCGCGCCCCATCCACGATCCTCCGAAAGCTCGCGGAAGCGCTCGAACTGGTCGGCAGGGTGCAGGTCTTCGCGGGTCACGTTCTCGTCGAGGCTGATTTCCGCCGCGTCGTTCGCCGTGTCGATGACGCAGCGGATGGGTTCGGTCTTTTTGATCTCCTTGCGCTTCACACGCAGCATCTGCGCCTGCCTGCGGCCTTCCCCGATGCTGACGAGATAGAAGCCGGTCGGCACGCCGTCCGCGTCCGCTTCCGGCTCCACCACCAGATTTTGCAGGATGCCCTTGGCGGCGATGCTCGCGGCCTTCGCCTCGATAGACACCTCGCTGTGCGGGGTCTTGCGGGCATTCTTCGGGTGCTTCTTGAGCTTGTTGAGCGGGATGAAGACGGTCGTGCCGTTTTCGACGGTCGGGGCGTTGGTTTCGGTCGTGGTCATGGTCTTTCTCCTATGGGCTTGGGTTGGAGCGCAGCGCTGCGCTGCAACCCTGGCCGTCGCCGAGACCGGGGGGTGCAAGGTGCAAGGGCGGCCGGGACGGAGGGGGATCACCCGGCCTGCACAAGCAGATCAAAGCCATGGGCGAGAGTGAGAAGCACGCATCCGCGCGGAAGGCTGGGGAGACCGTCCCGGTCGAGCGCCAGCGATCCCTTGCGCCGCGCCAGGGGGCAGAGCCCCCAAGCAACCGGCCCGGTCAAAGCGAAGCGGCGGCCGGGCGTAACGATCAGGATATGGAGCCCCAGAAGGCTTGAGCCAGTAGCATCCTGATCGCCGCGTTCTCGCTAGGAGAGGGGGCGTTGCGGGGGTCTCCCCGCAGAAGGGGTCGACCGAGACGAAAGGCTCGGGCGCAGGGGAAGGCGTTCCCCTCCCGTGAAATCGGTCCGCAGCGGTCTCGAATTTCAGCCTGGCCCAACGTACCTTACAGCGCATGTGCAACGACTATCAGTTACATGTCAGGTGGGAAGAATACTGCGAGGTGCTGCAAGCCCTGGAGCTTGGCGTGCAGACACAGCGGGGCGAATTTTCGCGCTTCGTCACTGACGGAACGCTGGTCGAAACCATCAGGCCGGGCCGCAATGGTTAGCGGTGGTGCTGGCGGCGCCACGCGCACGATATCGGGAGCTGAGGCGAAGGCCCTTATTGAGAGCCAGTTGGCCGCGCACGGCAACGGCGTGCTCTCCGTCCTTGCGCAGTATCGGCGCGAGGACGCGGTGGCTGCGTGGCATGAGACGATCCGAGCGGTTGAGGAGTTCATCAACCTGCCGAAATTCGGGATTGCGGATGATCAGCTTCGGATCTGGTTGTGCGCGATACGATTGGATGGTCCGTTCGTTTCGAATCCGGGTCCGACATGGCTGGCGGTGCGTCGGGCGCTCGCGCCCCATCTCGAGCCGTCGGTGATTGCTCGGTTCACGCGGACCATGCTGTACGCGGGCGCGATGGGTGTGGCCTTCGCCATGCATGGCCAAGACGCCCGCAGCGCTCAGATCACGCTCGACACGATCGGCGGCGCAGTCGACTATTTTCAGTCGCGGCGACGGCACTTCGTCTCGCTGCTCTACACCATGCCCTATGCATGCTCCGGTTCGGGGGTTCTTGAGCGACACGACGCGCTCGCGGTGTTGTTGCCGCAGGTCGAGCATAGCTGCGTCGCGATCACCGGCTTTCACCAGAAACTCGCGCTTCTCGATACGCTGCCGGATTTCCATTTGGAGATTGACAGCATCGGCGCGATGGCGAGCCACGGCTTCGAGACCTTGGACGACTATTTTCTCGAACCGGAGCGTGCGTCGATCCATGTGATGGCTGAGCTGCGCGGTGATCAATTCATGATGCCTGCCATGGAGGAGCTGGATCGAACGAAGATTTTTTCAGCGGCCGAACTGCGGAACGGAGTGAGGCTGATCGGTGCGACCTACGAGGCATTCGGCCTCAAGGACTCCGACTTTTCCGCTATGGGCCTGCTGGTGATCGCCTTCGCGCGCCATTGCCGCGACGACTATTACGTCGAGATCGAGAAAGAGAAATTTCGCTCGATGCTGCGTGCGCAGTCCGAGCTGGACCCCGCCGAGCTTGAGACGCTCCTCGTCAACAAGCCCTCGGACTACGCGACGAACACCAATGCCTACCAGCCATTCCTCGACCTGGGGGATCGGGTCGTCTCGAACGTCAACCTTCTGTCGCGCTTTCTCTACGCGTTCAAGAATGTCCACCTCGGCAGCCGCCGGCGCTTTCAGATCCACGCGGGCTTCATTTTCGAAGACATGGTGAAACGCGATCTTGAGCGCATGGGATTCACCGTCACAAACATCAAACGGATCAATCGAAAGGAGTTCGACGTCGTCGCCACGCGCGGCGGTGTCATCTTCAATATCCAGTGCAAGAATAACTGGATTGATCTTTCCAAGATTGAGGCTGAGCGCGCGCTGTTCGTCCGATATAACCGATCCCTGACGAACTACTATGCGCGCGCGCTGAAGAAGGAGCGGGGTCGCGAGCATCTGCTCAAGCAGGAACTAGGGATGGACAAGGTGGTGCATTACGTGGTCAGCCGATTTCCGGTGATCGGCGCCGACCCGGCGGTGATCAACTATAATCAGATCGATCGGCTTCGTTTCGCCGGCCAGGCGGGCGCGTGACCAATCCTGCGGATATTCGCGATCTGCTCTTGCGGTTCACGGGCCCCGACCTGACGCAGACGCTTGCGCGGATCGAGAGCGCGGTGCGCGGCGTGGCGGCGAAGGATTGCGCAAGCTTTCTTGAGGGCGCTGGCGTGGGTCGGGAGGCGTTGGCCGCGGCGGCCGAAATGAAGCGCCTGGCCGGGCAGATCAATGTGACGATCCATGCGCTCGGCATCCTGCTGTGCCTTCCGCACATCCTCGAACCAGAGGAGCGGGTCGAATGTGTGTCGCTCGGTGCCGGCAATACCGGGCGCGAGTTCGACCTGGAGACCAACCTGCGGGTCGCTGAGTTCAAATTCATTCGATGGCGGGGCGGCGCGGAATCGATCCGGCAGAATTCCGTCTTCAAGGATTATCTGCTGCTGGCGGAGCATCTGACGGCGAAGCGAAAATATCTCTATCTGCTCGGCACCGAACACGCGCTCAAATTCCTGCGGGGCGGTCGCGCCCTATCGAGCGTGTTGAGCCGGAATGACAAGTTGCAGAAGATATTCGCGGACCGCTTCGGCGAGGCGTTTCGGACGGTCGGGGAGTATTACGCCGTCCATGCCGGCGCGGTCCAGATCGAGGACGTATCGCCGTGGCTTTCGGAGCTGGCGGAAGAGTTGATCGCGGAGCCCGACGCTGGCCCCGTCGACTAGGGAGCAGGGCGAGTGACGCGTGCGCGTCGCGCGGCGCGGCCCGCTGGTGGGCGCGTCGCGGTCAGGAGCGCTTCCTCCGCGGATTTCTGCGCTCCCATGAAGTCCATGCGATCGGCGATATAGGCACCGAACGCGGGAGCGTCTTTGGCCGATGGCATCGTGACGCCGTATGTGAGCGGAAGGAATGCTGTCAGCGCGATACGGTAGAGCGGCGCGGCATATTCGAAAATCGTCCGCTGCGGCGTGGTGAGGAATAGATTGCTGCGCTCGACAGGATTGCCGTGCAGAAAGTCGTTTCTGCATTCGTAAAGCACCTGATAGAGCCAAGATGCCAAGGTGCGCTTTACCTTGGTCTTGCCGCCCGTGTCGTGCGCGAGCTGGCCGATTTCCGAGTTTGCCCAAAGCGTCCGCTCGATCATCTCGAACACCTTGTCCCGGTTAGCCTGACCGCTTCCGCCAGGATGTACGAGAATTTCGAAAGCGCTGACCCAGAGCGAGACGACCCGCCCGACGTCGTAGAAGGTCGTGTCCGTCCCGGCCGGCAGGAGCGAGGCGTTATACGCCATGTTGAGCGAGCGCATCAGCGCAACGTCCTCCCAGGCGGGCTCTGCAGCTTCATAGCGTCGACGCCAGCGCAACATAAGCGCGGAAAGGAGCGGCTGGTCGATGTCGCTCTCGCCGAGCGAGGTGCGGAACAGGGCCGGCGTCGATTGGCCCTTGAAGCGAGAGAGCTCATGCGTGCCGAGAATCGCCGGCGTGCTGCCGATCACATCCTCGTAGTGTCGGTCGAGCATCCAGGGGTAGATCGCGAATGCCTCGCCGAAAAGCACACGATGTCCGCGCGGATGCCGGAGCTCCAGCGCCCGGCTGTGCGTGACCGCGGAGAGCGCGATGAGGTCGCGGAAACTCGCCAGCGCCGTGACGTCGCGAAAGATCGGTGGCGCGCCCGTGTCCAGGATCAGGACCGAGGGTTCGAACTTCTGTCCGAAATTGTCGGCGAAACGGTTGAGGAAGCGCCTAAACGTCGGATGCGTCCGCTTGAGGGCCGCAACGCGGCGGTCGTGCGCGGGCGCGAGCGCCGCGATGTCGCAGCCGATCGCAGCTTCCAACGGAATATTCGGCAGGACGAATACCGGCGTCCAATCGACAGTCATGTGCTATTCCTGTTTCGACGGGCAAGCGTCTGCAGTGGTTGAAGTATTTCTGCTTACAATATGCTGGAACAACAATGAACGATATCGAACGAGAAGGCAGGGGAGAGATGGCTGCGAAGCCCGATCAGGCGCCTTTGGAGGTTCTCGTCCGCGGAGCCGAGAAGACATTTGATAACGCGGAGCGCCTCTTTCATGAGGCGGAGCTTCTGGCGAAGGGCGGCGCGATGGCACGTGCACTTTGCCTCCACCAGATCTCCCTTGAGGAATGCTCGAAGGTCAACAACTTGGGCGCCTGGGCGGTCAGCCTGGTTCTGGGGTTTGAAGTCGATCAAAAGAAGGTCCTTGCCGCCTTCGGGCGTCACGCCGCCAAGAACAAATCCAATGCGTACATGCTGAAGGGCTCTGAGGCAGAAACAGATGCGAAAGCCCGCGGCGATTGGGACGCTGCCATGGAAGCATTCCGGCAGACCCAGAACGAATTTCACGAGACATCAAACCGCGCCAAAAACGCCTCGCTGTACGTGGATTGGGTCGACGGCGAATTCGTCGCGCCAAGCGAGCGCATTACCAATGAGATGCTGGTCGAGATTACGGAGCGAAATGCCGAATTTCTCGGCTATGCCCACAACGGACTGAAGATGCTCAGGCGGCTGGAAAAGGCGCCGGATGCAATGAAAGGCCTGCTCTCGGGTTTCGTCGAACAGGCGGAAAAGCTCCGCGAAGAGAAGCCAGACGACTTTATGGGGGCGATGGAGACATTGCTGTCGGGCTTTCTCGAAGAAGGAAAACAGAAGCTGAAGGGTTGAGCTTCACGTCGGTCGACTTCGTCGTCGGACTGGGGGGCCTTGCCCATGGCCTGAACAGGCCCGGAGCCGTGGGTTTGACACCCCTCGTCCTGGTCGGCCCACCTTGAAAACTGTCAGAAAACCGCGTATATTTCTGACAGGAGAATAGCCATGCAACGGTTAACCGAACAGATTCTTGCGCATGCCGAAGGGTTGCCGGAAGGTACGCCCGTGGCGGCTAAGAGCTTGCTGCACCTCGGTAATCGCGCTGCGGTGGATCAGGCCTTGTCGCGCTTGACCGAACGGGGGCAGCTGATCCGGGCCGGTCGCGGCGTCTATCTGCGTCCCATCACGAACCGGTTCGGTACGAGGGCTCCCTCCGTTGAACAGGCGGTCGAGGCCCTCGCCAGCCAGCGCGGTGAAGTCATTGTTCCGAGCGGGGCGGCGGCGGCCAACACCCTCGGCCTCACGACACAGGTGCCGGTTCGGTCGGTCTATCTGACCTCCGGCCGCAGCCGAACGATGAACCTCGGCAAGCAGGTCGTCGAACTTCGTCACGCTCCGCGCTGGCAACTTGCCCTGGCTCATAAGCCGGCTGGCCAGGCGGTGCGAGCGCTTGCCTGGCTTGGGCCGGACAAGGCGGAAGCCGCCCTGAAAACATTGAAGCGGAAGCTCCCGCCGGCCACCTTCAGCGAACTCGTGGCGGCGGCGCCGCAGCTTCCGACCTGGCTCGCGCGCAGCGTGGGAAAGGCGGCGCATGGCTGACACCTTTCTCCGCCTTCCGGTCGTCGATCGCCGCGAGGCGCTGAGCGTTGCGGCCGACAAGTCCGGACGACCAGCGCACCTTCTCGAGAAGGATGTATGGGTGGTGTGGGCGCTCGCCACTCTCTACGGATCGGCGCTCGGCGAGCATCTAGTGTTCAAGGGCGGCACGTCTCTGTCGAAGGCCTATGGGGTCATCCGGCGGTTTTCCGAGGACGTCGACCTGACCTACGACATCCGGGCGATCGCGCCCGACCTCGTGGACGGCGACGGTGAGGCGTTGCCGAAAACACGAAGCGAGGAGAAGCGCTGGTCGAGCGAGGTGCGTAAGCGCTTGCCGGAGTGGGTGGCGGGGACTGCACAGCCGGTCATCGCGGACGCATTGGCCGCGGAGACGTTGGCCGCCACGATCCGCGTCGAGGGCGAGAAGCTGTTCATCGACTACGAACCCACTGCGGCAGGCTCCGGTTACGTAGCGCCGAGCGTGATGCTAGAGTTCGGGGCGCGATCGACGGGCGAGCCGGCAAGTCTGCGGGATATCGCCTGCGACGCATCGGGCCTGGTCGAAGGCGTGGTGTTTCCAACGGCCCGGCCCCGCGTGATGCACGCCGAGCGAACCTTCTGGGAAAAGGCGACGGCGATCCACGTCTTCTGCCTGCAGGAGCGGCTCCGCGGAGATCGCTTCGCACGTCACTGGCACGATGTCGTGCGGTTGGATGAAGCCGGTCTGGCGGAGGCGGCTTTCGCGGATCGCGAGCTGGCGAACGCTGTCGCGCGCCACAAAACCATGTTCTTCGCCGAGAAGGCGTCCGATCGAACACCTATCGATTACGCGGCGGCGGTTGATGGTGGCCTGCGGCTTGTGCCCGCAGGAGAGGGCCTGAAGGCGTTGGAGGAGGACTATGCCCGCATGGTCGACGATGGGCTTCTGTTGGAAGACGCCGAACCTTTCGGGGCGCTCATGGAGCGTTGCGCGGACATTGCAGTTCGAGCAAATGGCACAGCCAAATAAGGACTTTTTTTGGGGGGATGTTGATGAGTAAGAATTTAACACGCACCACGCGGTTAGCGCTCGAATTAATGAGGCGATGTGTACGCCAGAGCGGGATAAGTGGTGTTCCGTTGTCCGTTGTTGCTTTGCCTGACCAGAACATTCGCTGTGAGCGCAAGTTTTACCTTGCTGATCTTATATGACGGTGGGGCTTCCTTTTGATGATTGGCTTCTGGTTGCAGGAAATCCTGCTGACAGCGGACTTCATTTCATCGGTGCATTTGATCGACGGATCACATTTTATTCGCAGCAGGTCCGCGCGCTGCGGCTCGCTCACGCCCTGAGTCGCCCCGGCAAACTGAAACCAAACGATAACATCGCAGTGGTCGGTGCGGGGGCGGCAGGTGTCACGGCCGCGCTTGGGCTAGCGTTGCTCGGTAACGACGTGACGCTATACGATCCAGCCGCGTCGATCTTGCAGTTGCAGAGCGCGTCACCCCGACTGTTGCACCCTCATATCTACGAGTGGCCGGGGTTAGGATCTCTGGATGACCGCGCGGGATTACCGGTCTTGGATTGGTCTGCGAACCACGGTGGCGTGGTTTGCACCCAGCTCAAGGCGGACTTCGACGCTGCGGAGGCGCGCCTGCAAAATCTTACCTTCAAACCGGCGCATACCTTGACGTCACTCGATCGGGCTGGGGCGCGGTGGCGGCTTGGGCTCACAACGAACGGCGCGATCACTCATCGTCAATTTGACCACGTCGTGCTCGCGATCGGATTCGGCGATGAAATTTCCTGTGGGGCCGCCATCCCTGTTCATTATTGGAAGCAAAATTCCACAGGATCGGCCGCGGCTGAACCGCACAGCCCGGCGACCTATATCGTCAGCGGCAATGGCGACGGTGGGCTCACCGACCTACTAAACCTGCTGATCCAGGATTTCGATCACGTCGGATTTACGCGGCGCTTCCTGAACTACTTTTCTGATGATGCGCTTCGCGTAACAACTGAAGCCGCGTGCGCTGGCGTAGCTGTCGGAGATGATCTCGAAACAGCATTCATCACACATCTTTTGCCGCTGTTCGGCGAGTGGGGCGTACTCGATCGGCTCAGCCAACTCCTACGATCCGACCGAAAGGTCACCATCAACAGCTTCGGTCCCTTGTTTGCCGCGGCAAAGGCAGCACAGCTCAACCAGGTGATGGTCTTCGCGGTTCTTGAGGCAGCGAAACAGGTCGACCGCCCGGTCCAGCGAAGTTCGGGGTACGTAACGGACGTCGTCGCAAGCGCCGGTGGCTTCCAGGTCAGCGGCCTGAATGTCGAGGGCGCACCTCTGACCGAGACGCTCGAACATGTCATCCTGCGGCACGGCCCTGACCGCGCGCTTCGCTATTCGCCCGCCGGCGCCCACTTCGAAGCCTATAGAGCGCATGTGACTGCGCTCCTTGCGGCGCGGCCCGACCTCAACGTGCCGCCTGTCCTTGATAGCGAGACCTATGATTTCTTTGAAGCGTACCGGATTGAGAAGCTAGAAGACCATGCGTCGCAACAAGCGTCTCAGATCAGTGTGGCCACCGCGAGGGCAACGCTGGTCATGGGGATTGATCCGGCAGCCCATGTTCCGGTCGAACGGGGAAGCCGGCGCCTTTTGGACATCGCCGACAAATGCGAGCGGCTGACCGGCAACATCGTTCTCCACCTCGCTGTCGCTCCCGCGAAGATAGCCGGGTCGGCTGACATTGTTCGTTTGGCGCGGGCCAGTGGTGGTCGCATCGTGCTCGTCGCCGGGCCTGATGGCGTGTCCGACTGGCAGAAGCTCGTGCCGACGATTGATGGAGTGCCGGCTGCGGTCTCACACTATCCTGCACTCGCGCTGGACATGACCGGATTGGGTGAGGCGATCGATGCTTGCCTGCTTCGCCTTTTGGATCAACGGGTCCGATCAGCCTTGGCTAGCTGTCACTGCGATACACTTGGTCCGCTCAACGGATCGATCGCCGGGGCTGTCGAACCGACGTGGACGGCGTGGCATGCCTCGCTGAAAGCCGACAAAGCGCTGCTCAGCGCCTTTCTGCGTTGGCTTGCCGATGTCGAGCAGGATGAACGTTCGCCTTGGAACGGCGATCATGCCAGCATCCCGCATCTCGCGACGGCACTTGTGATGATGCTGGCGACGCATCACGGCGAACCGCTCGAGCCGGCATTTGCCGACCGCGGCAATCTCAAATTCAGCCATAATGCGGTAGCTCTGGGCTCGGGATGCCAGATGGTCGGCCAACAACCCATCGCAATTTGGGACCAGCCTGACCAGTGGGGTGTCGATG
Organism: Neorhizobium alkalisoli; assembly: GCF_002968635.1. Taxonomy (GTDB): domain Bacteria; phylum Pseudomonadota; class Alphaproteobacteria; order Rhizobiales; family Rhizobiaceae; genus Neorhizobium; species Neorhizobium alkalisoli. The sequence continues at coordinate 85,195 of NZ_PVBN01000005.1, forward strand.
CGCTGATCTTATCGGGCTCGTCAGAAGTCGAAGTCTTGGATCCGCCTGGCCGGGTTCTCGATGGCGGCAAGCTCGCCATGGGAATGGCGGCAGCGAGACGGGTACGTCCCGTGGTGATCCGCAACGACAAGCAATGGCGTGCACGCCTTATAGGTGATCTCGCTGTCTGGAGGGCCGCCGTAGAAGCGGAATTTGCAGCCTTGCGTGCGCGGCAGGACAAGGAACTAGAGGAGCTTTCCAAATGACTCCCGAAATCCTTAGAGACAAGCTCATAGCGTCAGCCAATTCGCTAGGATGGCCAGCGACGATTGAGCCAGACTTTGCATCGCCAAAATTCAGGGGGCGCCAGGACGCGTCTGCCGCGTCGCTGCCTGAAACTGCAATCGGCCTGCGTCTTGGCGCATACCCTCTCTTGGTGGCACCCATTCCCTTGAATAGCAGCGAGGCAATGCAAACGTCGCTCAAAGCGCTGCATAACCAGATGGTGATCGCCCGCTCGTATATGCGCGCTGAAGAGGTGATCAACGCCCACATCATGCTTTGTGTGACGGCGACGGATTCCCAGGCCGACTGGCGGGGTATTATTGATCTTGCCGAAAGGGACGAGACCGTTTGCCGGAAAGTGGTCTGGATGCCGGACTCGGATGCCTTGGATGTATCCTATGACCTTTTCCTAGCGCGAACATTTCTGGCTCAACCTTGGCGTTCGCTAGAAGCGGTTCTTAACGCGCCACTCGATCATAACCAGGGACTCGCTGAGCGCATCCTCGTCAAGCACGGGCTGTCCGAACCTACGGCCACGCGGTGGGTTGCGCTTGCAGAGACCTACAAGGATGACCCAGACGGATTGATCCCGCAGTTGGTCGCCGCCCGGGAGCAATCCAAATGACACCGCTGTATCTGAAGCGCGTTGCACTTAGACAGTTTCGAAGCTTTGCCAAGCTCGACGTAGATCTGCCGGCACAGCCTGGCGTGCTTATTGTCCACGGCAGCAATGGGTTGGGCAAATCCTCTCTGTTCGATGCGCTTGAATGGGCGCTATCCGACCGGATCGACCATTTCCGCGACGCAAACGGCGTTAATAAGCCTGGAACCTACCTGTGCCGCTGGCGGGAGGGAGAGCCCGGGCCGACCAGCACGACAATGGTATTCTCGGATGAGAGCACCGTCGAACGAAGTTTATTGTCCGCTAGGTCGACCAAGTCGCAGCTCGGCGGCAACGTTCCTGATATTACCGCATTTCTGCGTGCGCCGGCATGGCAGCAGCGCATTTCGGAATTACAGCGCTATCTCTTGCTGACCCACTTCTTGGGGCAGTCGACCCTCTCGCGGTTAACCTACCGAAAGTCTACCGAGCGGTTCGATATTCTTAAGGAAGCTGCTCAGAGCACGGCTATTGAGGCAATTGCCAACGCTCTCCATGGTCAGGGTAACACCACGGTCGTTCGCGCCTACGCCCGGCAAATCGAAGCCTTTGAGCGAGATGCCAAGAGCTTGGGTGACCTTCTGGAGCAGGAGGCTGCACTATGGGCTGAAGCGCAAATCTCGGGCGCAATCGATGAGGCCAGCGCGGATGCCGAGGCCCGCCGGATTGCGGAGCAGTTGTCGCGCGCGCGGCTCGGCGATCTGGAAGCCTCTGATACGCCGGCTGTCGAAACCGAGCCAACGATCGATCGGCTGCAGGCCACGGCAGATCGGATTGAGCGCGAATGTCTTTCCGCCGAAGCCCAATTGGGAGACGCGCGGCGTCTCCACGGCGAACGGCAGCGCGTTCTAACGGACATCGCCGAAGTGGGAGCGTCGCGCACCGCTACACAGACGCGACTGGACGCGCTCGCCGGCGAGCTTGAGCAGGCTCAGAAGCTTCAGAGTGGTCGGCGTAGGGACGTTGCGACCCATCAGGAGGAAGCGGTTGGCGCGTCTACGGCCGTTTCGCGTCTGCGGGAGTTGCGCGACGCGCGCGCTTTGGTCGCTAGACTGGTGACCGAACATCGCGAGGGTGCCGCTGCGAGGGCGGCTGCCGATCAGGCAAAGATCGTAGCGGAGCGCGATGTCACGCTAGCCGAGCGCAGGCGGCAAATCTTACAGCGACTAAACGGCGAAATTCGCCAATGTGATCAGGAGATCGATGGCCTGCGTGACAGCGTGACGATGGTCGATCAGGCGATCGCGTGCGAGGCTCGCATTCTGGACCAATCGAACGGGCTTGCTCAACTCGAAGCCGACAATCCGAACATCGATCGGGCCGTGGAAAGTGGCGAAGAAGTCGCAACGGCCGCGGCCGACAGCGTCACCGCACAGACCGCAGTTGTCGAGGGCCTTCGCGACACCGTCGACACGATGTCTAACGCAATCGCATCGATCGCGACGCACTTGCCCGCAGATGCATGCGACTGCCCGCTCTGCGCGACCCCCTTTGACAGTGCATCGGCTTTGCGGGCTCGGGTTTCGACCGCTGCACAGCGCCTCGCACCTGCCCTCGTCGCCCAGGAGGAAACGCTTAAGACCCTGTCGGCCGCTCGTGACGCCCGTGCAGCCGAACTCCAGCAACTGCGAGGCGTACAGTCGGCCATCCGTTCAGCCCGGGCGGCGCTAGACGTTGAGCGAGAGCAACGAGTCCGACTGCTCTCCCGCCTTGAAGGTGACCCAACGGACGGCCCCGCCGACCTAAGCGCGAGACGAGCGCGTTTGGCTGATGCCATCGCCGCAATTAGCGCGAGACGCCACCGAAAGGCCCGTTGGCAAACACACCCAGCCTTGGGTGGTCAGGCATCGAACGTCGAACACTCGCGCGCCATCCGCACACGCGACGCAGCGCAACGGACGCTGGACGCCGCCACCCGCACGTCCGCAGACCTCGCAGCCGCTCTCGAAAGGGCGAGGATGGATGAGGCTAACGCAAATTCCGCAGTGAGCTTGGATCGCGAAATTGGTCCCAATGACCTCTCGCGGATGCTTCAGGAAGCAGAGGCAACGTCACGCCGTGCTGAGGAGGCCTCCGCTGCCGCAACGCGGGCGCTAGCAGACGCCGACACCGCTGTCGCTGCGCTCGAAGCGGATCAGGCCGGTTTGAGAGCGCGTCTGGTAGAAATCGATTCCCGAAAGACCAATCTTGATCAGACGCAGCGGAGGATCGGTGACGACTGGCTCGCCCTGCAGAGGTTCGGCTCCGCTCCGGATCTTGCACCTGTGCAGACCCTCGAACGTCACATTGCCAGCTCGAGACTGGCGGTCAAGGAAGCGACGGCGCAACTTTCGCGTCTGCGCGAAGGGCGTCTCGCTTGGGCCCGGCAGCTCAGCCATCGCGCCGTGCTCGAGCAAATCCGGGAGCAGGTTGATGGGCCGCCAAACGGGACACGCGACGAGTTGCTAACGAGCGCTACATCGCTTCGTGCCCGAAAAGAGGCTGACGCCGAGGCAGTCCGCCAAGTCAAAGAGATTGCTAAGGGTGCGAGCGCCGATATCAGCGCCGAATTGGAGGACTTCAATTCGGAATACATCAAGCCCCTTGGGTTCTTGATGTCGCGGATTAACCAAGCGATTCTGTGTGACCCACGTGTTGGGATCGATCTGCACGTCAAAAAGAAGAAGATTGAGCAGAGCGCTGTTAAGGGAGGTGAAGTTCCGAAGGCGGTCGGAGAGATCGATCCGGTGCTCGTTCACAGCGAAGGTCAAATGGCTGCTCTTGCGGTCAGTATGCTGTGCGCCGCAAGCCTGACTTTCCCCTGGTCGCGATGGAAGGCGCTCGTTCTTGACGATCCTTTACAGCACAATGACTCGATTCATGCAGCGGCGTTCGCAGATCTGATGGGCAACCTGGTCAGCGCGGAGGGATATCAAATTCTTCTCTCGACCCATGACGTCGCCCAAGCCGAGTTTCTGCAGCGCAAGTTCCGTTCGCGCCGCATCCCCTGCACGACGTTGAACTTGCTAGGGCTTGGCAAGGATGGTGTGGAGTGGTCCGTCCAATCCTCATCTTCGATCAGCCCACACGCAGCATCGGCTTGAGAGGCGATATGGCGACGAGAGCGATCTTTGTCGGCGTGAACAAGCATCGGGACCCTGCGATTCCAGAGCTCGGCGGTGCGCGACGGGACGCCACAGCTCTCTGGGCTCTGTTCACCGACACGATAGAGGGGCTTTCGGCACATCTCCTTGTCGACGAGCGGGCGACCCATGCGGATGTATCTGGCGCCATCCTCGGCGCGCTTGACTCGGCGCAAGAGGACGACGTCGTTATCTTAGGCTTCGCCGGCCATGGGTCGCCGGATGGCAGCCTGGTGCTCTTTGACACAGATGCTGCGGACCTGTCGGGGACCGCGCTTCCGATGGCTTCCTTGGCGGAGGCCTTTAAGCGAACCAAGGCCAGGGCGGTGCTGTGCATCTTGGACTGCTGCTTCAGCGGCCAGGCGCCGGCGCGCGTCCTCGAAACAGAGGCCCGCCCACGCAATGCCTTCGCCCTGGCGGAGGTTTACGGCGAAGGCCGCATCCTCCTTGCAGCCTGCGGGACGAATGAAGCCGCATGGGAGCAGCCCGGGACGGGACACGGCCTTCTGACCTACGCCACCATCCAAGCCCTGACCAAGGCTGCGGGCGAAACGGTCAGCTTCCCAGAGGTGGCCGGCGAGATCATTCGCCTTGCCCGCGTCGAAGCCGAGAAAATTTGTGTGACCCAGACGCCGGTGTTCCTCGGCACCGTTCAGGGTGGCCTTGTTTTTCCGGTCCTCAAACGCGGCGACAATTTTGCGGCGGCATTCCCGACGGTCGCCGTTCGGCAAATGTCGGGCTCCTTCGCTGAATTGGCCGAACACGGCTTCCCGCAGGAGATTGTCCAGCAGTGGGAGGAGCATTTTCCGCAGGGGTTGAATCCGCTGCAACTCAAGGCCGTCAATGAACATGGCGTTCTTGAGGGCAAGTCGTTGCTCGTCGTGGCGCCGACCAGTTCGGGTAAGACCCTGATCGGCGAAGTGGCCGCGATCCGCGCGGTCACGGCGGGGAAGAAGGCCGTCTTCCTTTTGCCGTACCGAGCCCTCGTGAATGAGAAATTCGAGGACTTCAGTGCGCGCTTCGCGCCCGCCGGGCTGCGGGTCATGCGATGCAGCGGCGACGCGTCGGATGGCGTTGGTCCGGTCATGAGCGGCCGATATGACCTCGCCTTCTTCACTTACGAGATGTTCCTCAATCTGGCGCTCGCATCGCCGCGTCTTTTGAATCAGCTTGGGTTGGTGGTCCTTGACGAAGGCCAGTTCATTACCGACCCGACGCGCGGCATCACCGTCGAGCTGATTTTTGCATTGTTGCTTCGGGCTCGAGAGCGCGGCGTCGAGCCCCAACTCGTCGTATTGTCGGCTGTAATCGGCAATCTCAACAGCTTCGACCGTTGGCTGGACCTGCCGCTACTGACTTCGCGGGAACGACCAGTCCCTCTGATCGAAGGCGTCCTCGATCGGCGAGGCGTCTTTCAGTTTGTCGATGTCGACGGGACGACCAAAACGGAAGCGCTGCTGCCATCACATCAAATCGTGCAGCGCAGAGACAAGCCGTCGTCGCAAGACGTCATTGTTCCCCTAGCCAAGCAGTTGGTGGCCAAAGGTGAGAAGCTTCTTGTTTTTCGGAACATGCGCGGCCCAGCTCAGGGCTGCGCCCGATATCTTTCGAGAGAACTCGGTCTCGCGCCTGCCACGGGCGTCATCGCCGCCTTGCCGACTCTGGATCTGACTGCGGCTTCGCAGGACCTGCGTGAATGCTTGCAGGGCGGTACGGCCTTCCACAACACAAACCTGCTTCGAGCAGAGCGCGAAGCGATCGAACGAGGCTATCGCAACGCCAACGGAGGCATTCACGTCTTGGCGGCTACGACGACGCTTGCTGCGGGAATCAACACGCCAGCCTCGACCGTCGTTTTGGCGGAGAACGAATTTGTTGGTGAGGATGGCCGGCCGTTCACCATTGCAGAATACAAGAACATGGCAGGCCGGGCGGGTCGCCTCGGCTACAATGAGATCGGGAAGGCGATTATCCTGGCTGACACGCCGATCGAGCGCGCCCAACTCTTCCAGAAATATGTCTTGGGAACGCCGGAGGACGTGAGGTCGTCGTTCCAGCAACGCGACCTGCCAACGTGGACGCTGCGGTTGTTGAGCCAGGTGCGTGGGGTGCGCCCCGAAGAAATCCCTGGCCTTCTTGTGAATACGTTTGGCGGATACTCTGCCTCTCGCGCCAATCCGCAATGGATCCGCATTGTAGAAGGAGACGTGTCAGCGCTGGTGGCGCGACTGCTGCAGGCCGGCCTTGCCGAACTCGATGGCGAGCTGGTGCATCTGACGCTGCTTGGAAGAGCCTGTGGCGCCTCGTCGCTGTCTTTTGAATCGAGCCTGCGCCTTATCGAACTGATGCGGCAGCTCAACGTGGCGCAGACCGATCCGGTCCAGGTGCTCGGCACCATTCAGGTCTTGGCCGAGATGGACGGCATTTACACGCCGGTGATGAAGCGCGGGCGGTCCGAGAGCGTGCGCGCAGGTGACGTCGCACAATGCTTCGGACATGCGATGGCGCAAGGGCTTCAGAGGTACTGCCGTGACGAGTTTGAGTTCTGGGCACGATGCAAGCGTGCATCGATCCTGTTCGACTGGGTCGAGGGTACATCGGTTGATGAGCTGGAGCGTCGCTATTCGACCACTCCGTTCCAGGGTGCGGTTGGGTACGGGGATATCATTCGGATCGCTGACGGTGCGCGCTTCCACCTACGATCCGCGCATCAGATCCTGTCGGCGCTATTTCCCGACCAGCCAGCGTTCTTGGACGCCCTCGATGAATTGCTACGAAGGCTCGAGTTCGGGCTGCCGAAAGGCGCGCTCAAGCTGATCGATCTGCCTGTTGCACTGTCTCGCGGGCAGTATCTCGGACTGTTTGCGGCTGGTGTAGGGACGGTCGAAGCGGCATACGCTCTCGATCAGGACACACTCGTTCGCTGTGTGGGTCCTGACGCGGCGAAACTCGTTCGCGAAGCGGAGGCGATCGGCCGTGCTCCGCGATAGATGGCGAAACCACGCTTTTCGCCTTTCGGCGAAAAAATCCAATGATTTCAAAAGCCCGGTTTTTCGACGGTGTGCCTGACGGTATAGGGCCGCGCGAGAATTTTTTTGACAAGCAAAATCAATTGGTTGTAGGTGCAGGAAATAATCGAGTGGGAGTAGAGGGAAACCGCGTTGTCGGATCGGCCTTTTCGCCGCCGTACTAATGCGACGGTGTCTCTAGCTGATCTGCCTTGAATTGCTTCGACCCGGAACGGGTCGTCGGGTCGCGCGTTTGGAGGATAGAGACGGCGGCGAGCGTGCATGCATCACAATGCGCCGCGAGGCGCCCAGTCCAATTGTTGCCGCGATCGGGAATATGCGAAGCGCCGCAGTCGTCGAAGAAACGACCATACACTCGCCATGTCCGCGGCAATGGGGTGCTGGCGTCGCCGCTCCAAAGGAAAGTACATGAGTGCCTTCTCTCTTTCATCGGACGGGAAACTTGCGATAAGGGCGAGCGAGACCTCGTCCAAAAATGATTTCGACTATTTGGTGGGCAACTGGAACATCAGAAATCGTACATTGAAAGAACAGCTGGTCGGCAACGACGAGTGGGAGGAATTTGACGCGACCCAGGAGTTCCGCCCGATCTTGCTGGGCTTGGGCAATTTCGATATTTTTCATACGGAGTTTGGCGGAAAGCCATTCGAGGGCCTCACCGTGCGGTTGTTCGATCCGCAGACACGTCTGTGGACGATCTACTGGGCCGACACCCGCACGGTCAAACTCGACAGCGGAAAGGTGGGCTCGTTCGATGGCGACGAAGGCGAATTCTTCGGCCGTGAGGTCGTCGCCGGCAAGGACGTTATCGTGAAGTTCCACTGGGACAAGCGCAACCCGAAAACACCGATTTATAGCCGTGCGTTCTCCGCTGATGCAGGCACAACGTGGGAATGGAATTGGTACTCAAACTTTTCACGACGGATTGACTGAATTGGCCCCAAACGAAAAGGTCGCTCTTCTCCAAGCGGCCTTTTCGCGCCGCGCAACTAAGCGGAGGTGACGCCAGGCAGGCCTGCCATCTCAGCACCACACGGGTCCCCGGCCTAGAAGCCGAGCGATTGCTGCGCCGGTTCCGGCGGGTCGAGCCTGACGCCTTCCAGTTCGAGCATCCGGGCCTTGGACACGGCGCCGCCGGGTGCCGAAAAGCCGCCCAGCTTGCCGCCGGCGGCAAGTACCCGATGACAAGGAATGAGCAGCGCCACGGGGTTCTTTGCCATCGCCTGGCCGACATCCCGGGCCGCCTGCGGACCTGCACCCAGCTCCTTGGCAATGGCGCCATAGGTGGTCGTATGGCCCCAGCCAACCTGTCGAGCGGCAGAATAAATCTCCCTGAAGAAATCGTCCTGATCATCGAGGTCCAACGGGAAGCCCGAAAAATCCACCGGCTCGCCGGCAAAGTAGCGCTTCACCGCCTCGACGGCTTCCTGAATTTTCGCGGTCGGCATTCCCGGGCTGGCCGTCGGCAGGCGGCGAAGAAGCAACCGTTCCGTCGACTCCGCGGCCTTGGTAGGGAGCTGAAAACGCGCGATCCCCTTGTCGTTCCAGGCAATTCCACAGAAACCGCCAGCCGTTTCAAAGACGAGATATTGATGCGTAGCCATGGGCAAACCTCCACATGTCGATGTGTCAAGAATCGTGCTTCTTGCCAGGATATTCAACCCGTTTCTTGCCGCAGGGGCGCCGGACCGCGCAAAAAGTCGCCCGGCCGGCGAGGCGCATGTTCCTCTTTTGTTCTTTACTCCCGGCGCCGATCCGATTACTCTGCGCGCAACACAAATTGGAGCACGGGGATGGGAAGCAGGGGGACCAATCGGAAAGTCGCTGCCGACCAGCTCCTGCTGTTCGACAAGGACGAATGGCCGTCCACGCCGACTGCCGTTACCGGACCCAAGAGCAAGCTGATGTTCGTTCTTCGACCGACAAATCCGGTGGCCTTGCGGATGCATGAGGATGCCACGACTCATTTGGCAGTTCAGCGCGGACGGGACGCCTACCCGCCACATCTGCTGCATATGAGCCTGCTTTGCATGGGCCAGTTCGACAAACCTCCGACGCGGCTCATCGAGAGAACGAGAGCGATCGCAGCCGGAATACAGGCGCGGCCAATTCCGATAACCCTCGATAGCGCCGGCCTGTTCGGCAACAGCCGACATCTTGCTCTCTATCGTCCGAAGGGCAATGGGTTGGTGAACCAGTTCGTGGGGATGCTTGGCCGTGCCTTGGCTCAAAACAATCTTCCGGGCTTTCAAGCGAATGCATTCATGCCGCATGTGACGCTGGCTTACGACTGCAGAGATATCGAGCCCCTGCCCCTCGCACGCAACTACGCGTGGATCTCCGGCGAATTCATGCTCGTCTATAGCTACCACGGCCAAGCCCGCCACGAAGAGCTTGGACGATGGGCTTTCGATCCGAAGGCCGTGCCCTACCCGTCGAATTTCGAACAATTGAAGCTGGCGGTCTGAATGAAGGAATATTTTTCGGAGCCATGTCGGATCGGTCGGCTCCGCCACGTTCTAAGAACGGTCACACGATAGAGGAGAGCAAAATGGCCATCCAGAAGCACAAGATCGTCCCGCATCTCTGGTTCGAGAACAATGCGGAAGAAGCCGTCAATTTTTATATATCGGTGTTTAAAAACTCGCGCATCACCGACGTTTCCCGTTATGGCGATGTCGGACCCGGCCCCAAGGGCCAGGTAATGGCCATGGGCTTCGAGCTTGAAGGCCAGAGCTTTGCAGCGATCAACGGAGGACCGTGGGCAAAATTCAACGGCGCGGTCTCGTTCCTCATCCATTGCGAGACGCAGAAGGAGATCGACGGATATTATGAAAAGCTGGCCGAAGGCGGGCAGGAACAGCCCTGCGGCTGGCTGACGGATCGGTTCGGTCTCGTCTGGCAGGTCAACTACGCCAAGCTGCCGAAAATGCTGACGGACAGCGATGCTCTCCGGGCCAACCGCGTGATGGAGGCGATGCTGTCGATGAAAAAGATCGACATCGCCACACTGGATGCAGCCTATGAAGAAAGTACTACCTTGGAAGCCGCGCGAGCCTAGACCCGGATCGCCAGGCGCAGGCCACCCCAATGGCGGCCGTTGACGGTGATCGGGGCGGAAATATCCTTCATCAGCACGAACTGACCGCCACCCATGTCGCGGCGATAGGTCTGCAGAAGGAAGGGTTCCGTGTTACGGCCTGCGGCGAGCCCGACGCGATCGTTGAAGATGCGCCGATTGCGGCAATTGGCAGTGTTCCAGGTCGGATCACCGGGGCGCTGGCGCTGCGAGAATTTGCGGTTATGGGTCGGCAGGTAGCCATTTTCGTCCACCGCCGCGCAGAAGGCGATACGCTCGTCGCTTTCCGGCGACGCTTCCTGGATCGGCGGCAGGACAGTGTCTGTGAATTCGGTAAAGCGGGTCATGTACTGAACGGGGTCAGAGCCGGGGATCGCCGCATATTGCCGGTCGAAGAGCGAGGCCATGTCGATACGGCCGGATTTGACGCCCGCTTCGAAAGCGGCTGAGACATCCGCGGCAAGCGTTATCACCTGTCGGATGTAGGGACTGTCCGGCGTCTCCACGCCGGCATTCGCCGTCGCCTGTATCATCCGCTCGGAAATCGTCACCATATCGCCGACGCGAGCAGAGGTCTGCTGAAGCTGATCGTTGGATTTCAGGATGGCGCTGGCAGCGGAGGCAATCGAGGAAGCGAATTCACCGCACTGCCGGTCGACGGTTTCGGTGGTGCCGGCTAGGGCGGATGCATTGTCGAGAATCCGTGTCATGACGTCTTCGACGCCCTTGAAGGACCCCTGCACTTTCACCGCGGTCGTCTTTACACCTTCGGCGGAACGGCTTGCACCCTCGCCGGCCGCCACAAGCCGGTCGATACGGCTGTTCAGCTGGTCGAGCGTTGCCTGAATGGAACTGGTCGTTTGAGAGGTCTGCAGGGACAGCGCCCGAACCTCGGCTGCGACCACCGCAAAACCCTTGCCCGCGTCGCCTGCTCGCGCGGCCTCGATCGCCGCGTTGAGCGCCAAAAGGTTCGTCTGCCGGGCAATCGTGCCGATGGCGTCGGCCAACCGCCCGACGTCACCCAGCGCGGCGGAAAACAGCTTGATCTCCGCTCCGATCTCCTGCGAGGCATTGACCATATGGTCGATGGCGGTGACGGAACCGGAAAGCTGCTCGGCCTGCGCGCCCAATACCTGGCGGGCGCTCGCGGTCAGTTCATCGGATTCGTGCAGTGAGCGAGCGATCTGGCCGTTGGCTTCGGCGATCGATTGGGCGGATTGCGTCAGACGCCCCAGAAGTGCAGCATGCTGTGAAGACTGAGCGGCGGTATCCTGGACAGCCCCGGCAATATCGACGAGGTGGAGACCAAGAGCCGAAGCCTCGCCCGCCAGCTTGACGACGGAATGCTTCAATACTTCTGCATCGAGCGCCTCCGAATCCGGCCGCTCGGCTATTTTAAAGACCTGTCCGCTCACGCTCACCTCGACCTCCCAAATATTAGGAGACAATAGGATAGCTATGGTTAACGGACAGTTTCCGCGCGCAATGCGCGCGAAACTATACTTTAGGATGAAGCCTCTACACTCGCGGCTGTTACACCGGAAGCAATTTAGACGAGCTTGTCGAAAGCGTTGGGGTCAATGCCGAGGGTGTTCAGATCACGGCTCGTCGGACGACGATGGTTTTCTACGGCAGCCGAAACTGCAATTGCGGCGCTGACGACGGCAAAGGCGCGACCAAACGCACCACGGTTCTTCTTCTGTACGGTCATGATATTCTCTCCTTTTCTTTCCTTCTGCTGAAATATGAGGTCGGACCGTCTTTTGTGCAACGCACAACAGAACAAGGGAGCCATGCAACTGTCACATAACGCCAGTTGAGCCAGATCAACGACTTGCATGGAGAGGGTGCCTCTTGATATCGATCCCTCATGGCAAGGGGTATTCGATGGCAATCACGATCTACGGCATCAGGAACTGCGATACGATGAAGAAAGCCCGCGAGTGGCTGGACCGCAGGGGTGTCACCTATGACTTTCATGACTACAAGGTCGCCGGCATTGATCGCACGTTTCTGGAAGCGTGGACGAGCCGCGCCGGCTGGGAGATCGTGCTCAACCGTGCCGGGACGACCTTCAAGAAACTCGATGAAGCCGACAAGGTTGGCCTCGACCGCCAGAAGGCGATCGATTTGATGCTCGCTCAACCTTCGATGATCAAGCGCCCGGTGCTTGAAGCCGACGACAAGCTGATCGTCGGCTTCAAGCCCGAGATCTACGAGGAGGCGTTCGGCGGGAACTGAGCATGTCCAAGACAACTCGCGCCACACAGACCCTGGAGAAGGCGGACGTCGCCTTTACTGTCGTGACCTATGACTACGACCCGAATGCCGATCGGATCGGCCTGCAGGCGGCGGAAGCGATCGGCGAAGATCCTTGCCGGGTTCTGAAGACGCTCATGGCAGAGGTCGACGGCAAGCCGGTCTGCGTCGTCGTACCGTCCGATCGCGAGGTGTCGATGAAGAAGCTGGCTGCCGCCTTCGGCGGCAAGTCGGCGGCCATGATGAAGCCGGCGGAAGCCGAGCGCGCCACCGGTTATCACGTCGGCGGCATCAGTCCCTTCGGCCAAAAGAAGTTGGTACCCACGGCGATCGAAATCACTGCACTCGACGAGCAGCACGTGTATATCAATGGTGGGCAACGCGGCTTGCAGGTCCGGCTTGATCCGAAAGCGGCTCGCGATGTCCTGAAGGCGATTGCCGCCCCATTGGTCGCGTGAGGCTCCCCATGCTTGAGATGATCGAGACGCTTCGCATCCTTCAACCTTATCCGGGCATCTTCGCCTATTACGACGGCCGTGTGGCCGCCAAGCGGCTATATTCGGAAGCTGCAAACTGGTTGGACGACGGCGCCTATTCTCTCGGCGTATCCTCCTATGCCGTCGTCAATCAAGGCGAGGCGCTGGTCTACGACACGCATATCTCCATCGAGCACGCCAAGGTGATCCGGCGTCACCTACAAGATCTTGGCGTCACCAAGATTCGCGTCGTGCTGAGCCACTGGCACAAGGACCACATTGCCGGAAATGCCGTATTCACTGATTGCGAGATCATCGCCCTCCAGCTGACTGCGGAGAAACTCGCGCAGAACCGCGAGAAGATAGAGAGGGCAAATCCGCCGATCCTGCCACTGGTCATGCCGACAACCATTTTCGAAGAACGGCTCGAGTTCACGGTCGGCCATCGCAACGTGGAACTGCACCACTTCGCAATCCATAGTGCCGACGGCAACGTTCTATGGCTGCCCGATGAAAAGCTGCTGTTTGCCGGCGATACGCTCGAGGACACGGTCACCTATATTTCGGAAGCCGCCGAGATCGGGACGCATATCGCCGAGCTTGCGCGCATGCGGAGTTGGTCGATCGGAAAAGTGCTGCCGGCGCATGGCGATGCGGACCGTATCGCCTCCGGCGGATATGAACCGAGCCTGATCGACGCCAACCGCGCCTATCTTCAGCGCCTGGCAGGCGCTTTCGCCGCCGGCAGACCGGTGGAGCCGTTACTTCGGTCCTTCGTCGCGGAAGAGATCGCCTCGGGCGCGGTTATCTATTTCGCGCCCTATGAGGCAGTTCATGCAAGCAACATTGCGGCGGTCGAAGCCGCGCTGAGGCAAGCTTAGCGGCGGCCGCGATACCTTCAGCATGGTTCTTTGGTGCCGGTTTGTCGGCTTCGCGTCTTCATTTTCGCCTCAAAGCTCTTTAAGTCTCATCACCCGGATAGAGAAAGCAGAGGGCCATCCATGACAATCGTGCCGAATTTTCAAACCGTCGTTGATCCTCAGAAACTCGAAAAGCTGGCGGAAGTGGCCGTCAAGGTGGGTCTCAGGCTCGAAAAGGGCCAGGATCTCGTGATCACGGCACCGCTTCCCGCCCTGCCGCTCGTGCGCCTCATCACCAAACATGCCTACAAGGCCGGTGCCGGTCTCGTCACCACGTTCTATTCCGACGAGGAAACGACGCTCGCCCGCTACGAGCACGCTCCGGACGCCAGCTTCGACAAAGCCTCCGAATGGCTCTACGAGGGCATGGCCAAGGCTTATGCGAACGGGGCGGCACGGCTCGCGATCTCAGGAGACAATCCGATGCTGCTCGCAGCTCAGGACCCCGCCAAGGTGGCTCGCGCCAACAAGGCCAATTCCATGGCCTACAAGCCGGCACTCGAAAAGATCGCCAATTTCGACATCAACTGGAACATCGTCTCCTATCCCAATCCCTCCTGGGCGCGCCAGGTCTTCCCGGGAGTTCCCGACGATGTTGCCGTCGGCAAGCTCGCGGAGGCGATTTTCGCGGCCTCGCGCGTCGATGTCGCCGATCCCGTGGCGGCGTGGGAGGAGCACAACACCAACCTCAGGAAACGCTCGGCCTGGCTGAATGGCGAGCGGTTCTCGGCACTCCGCTTCACCGGCCCCGGCACCGATCTGACGGTGGGCCTTGCCGATGGCCATGAATGGCATGGCGGAGCGTCCACCGCCAAGAACGGCATCACCTGCAATCCGAACATTCCGACCGAAGAGGTCTTCACGACGCCGCATGCGCTCAAGGTCGAGGGTTACGTCTCGAGCACCAAGCCCCTGTCACACCAGGGCACGCTGATCGACAACATCCAGGTGAGGTTCGAAGGCGGCCGTATCGTCGACGCCAAGGCTTCAAAGGGCGAGGAAGTGCTGAACAAGGTGCTCGACACGGACGAGGGCGCCCGGCGGCTCGGCGAGGTGGCCCTCGTGCCGCACTCCTCGCCGATCTCGAAGAGCGGCGTGCTTTTCTACAATACCCTTTTCGACGAAAACGCCTCCTGCCACATCGCGCTCGGCCAATGCTATTCGAAATGCTTCCTGGACGGTGCGTCACTCAGCCAGGATCAGATCAAGGCGCAGGGCGGCAATTCCAGCCTCATTCATATCGACTGGATGATCGGCTCCAACCAGGTCGACATCGACGGCATCAAAGCCGATGGCGTCAAGGTTCCGGTCATGCGCAAGGGTGAGTGGGCCTGAGGCGCCGGACCGGCGATCTCTCGTCGCCGGTCCCATCCAGATTATTCGTCAGATATCGAGGTCAACCCAGATGGCGGCATGATCGGACGCCGCCTGGTTCGGGCTTATGATCTGCGGGTAGGTCTCCCAGCGCTTCGGCCTTGATCCGGGCCAGGCGCCCTTGCGGAACACCCCACCCCGCTCGACCGTCTCGAAAAGTTTGGGCGAGAGCAGAAGGTAGTCGATCTTGTTGTCGGCATTGCCGAGCCCGAAAGTCCCCGGATGGCCTCCGTCATCGAATTGCGGATGGACAAAGGCGTCCTTGAGCGACGTCTGCATCAAGGGCGCAAGAGGCGCGCTGTCAGGCGTGTCGTTCAAGTCACCGATGACGGCGATGTATTCGAAGCCGGCCGACAACAATTGTTCGTAGATTTCCGCAACCCGGGTCGCCTGGGCCTTGCGACGCGCATCGGACGACTGAGCGCTGCCAAAACCCTTGCTCTTGAAGTGGTTGACCAGAACCACCAGCTTCGTCCCCCTTGGGGTGGTGATGTAGTATTCCGGGCAATCGCGGGAAAAGATCGGATCCCCATTTGTACCGCGATCGTCAACATGGCTGCGCATCGTGTCGATGGCGTAGTTCTCGCGGGTCATGATGCCGACATCGATCCCGCGATCGTCGTTGCCGTCGATGACCATCACCTGACGATAGGGCCTGCCTTCGACCGCCGGAAGAATCTGGTTGTTGAATGCCCAGAGGACTGGTCGGCTTTCCGCTTCGACAACTCCCAGAACATCCGCCTCGATGTCGTGCATCACGCGGGCGGTGTTGCGCATGGCCTCTTCGTCCACGGGCTCTTCACGCAATTCGAGTGATCCCACCCAGTCAATCCGTCCGTTGGCGGTGATGACGACACCACCGGTCCTCGGCCGCTTGAGGAGGTTGCCTCTATTGCGCCGGAGGATGACGAAAGGGCCGGTGTCGCTTTTCTCCATACCAAGCTCGACAACCAGTACCGCCATCCGAGCCTTGTCCGCGGGACTATACTTTACCTGCCCCAGAAGTTTGTCCAGCTCGGCAAACTGCTCCAGCACCTTTCTTCCTTCGGCCCAGGTATCGAGGTTCATCGCCTTCGCGCGATCGAACAGGTTCTCCACGTTGAATGCCGCCAACCTCATGTGTCCCTCCCGTTGTATCCCTCAGAAGGTAATACGCTTCTGTTGCAGTTGCATGTCCGGACAACCTGCCTCGGGAAGGCCGGACCCGGACGGCGAAAGAAACTGCTCCGAGCCAAGTTGACTTTTCCTCCGTTGCGGCCGGAGATTGAGAATGCCGGCATATTTCAGCTTCCGGCAGACGATGACGAAAAGCCAAAGAGGAAAGTCGCCATGTTTTGCTCATTTGTTCGTCTGGCCGCGCCTATTGCTGCGGCGCTTCTTGGTATTGCCCCGATCTCCACCGCATTTGCCGAGGACCCCGGGCTGTGGAAAGTCTATAACGAGACGCTCAAGGGCGCCAAATATGTCGACCTCACCCATACAATCACACCGAACATCCCGGTCTGGGCCGGCTTCGGCAAATCGCGTTTCGGCCAGGCAGCAGCCGGCACCGATCTCGAAGGTTTTGCGAAGAAGGGCGACACGTTCACATACGAAAAGCACGGCTTCAACGCCTCCACCTACGACCTCGCGACCGACCAGCTCGGCACGCAGCTCGATCCACCGGCCCATTGGGCCCCCGAATATGCCGCCATCGATGAAATCCCTGCGACCTATGCGGTGCGGCCGCTCGTGGTCATCAACATCGAAGACAAGGTGAAAACCGATGCGGGTTATCACCTGCAGGTCGCCGACATTACGGGTTTTGAGGAAAAGCACGGGCGCATACCGGAGGGCTCCGTCGTCTTCGTGCGCTCCGGCTGGTACAAGAAATGGCCGGACCCTTCGCTCTCCACAACCCGGCCCTTCCCGGGCGTTTCGCTCGACGCGCTGAAGTTCCTTCACCTGGAGCGAAAGATCCTGTTCCACGGACATGAGCCGCTGGATACGGATACAACTCCGACACTGGAAGGCGAGCACTGGCTGATGCATAACGGCTTCGCACAGGCCGAAGGCGTCGCCAATCTCGACAAAGTGCCGGAGACGGGTGCGCTTGTCGCCATCGGTTATCCGAAATTTGGGGGCGGAGTGGGCGGTTACGCCCGCTACATCGCGATCTGCCCGCCGGATTGGCAATATGGCGTGACAGTCGGGGCGGTCCCGGAAGCGCCGCTACAGAAGTTCGACAAACCTCTGCATTTCGACGACAAGGCGGGCATGCGCATTCGCTGAGATCTACCGGAGGTCCTGGAGCGCGGCCTTTACGCGCTCCAGATGTCGCCTGCGCTTACCGTCTGTTGCCCGATCCATGTCGTGCAGTGCAAGCATGCGGAAATCGACCTTCCGGTTGCAGAACACGGCAATGCCGCGCTTGAGCTGTCGCCGCACCGGATCGCCCATGTAGAATCTCACGACCCACCATGGAGAACCGGTGGTCGTGAAAACCCGGAAATGACGGATATTGGTAAGAAGCGGTACGATCCTGCCGCCGTCCTTGTCATGCCGGAATGCCACGCCGGGTGCGAAAACGCGGTCGAAGAAGCCTTTCAGCACCGCCGGCAGATTGAACCACCATTGCGGGAAGACCAGCATCAATGCCTCGGCCTCTCGCAGCCGCTTCACCAGACCGGCTACATCGGAGGTATCGTAAGGCACATCGAAATAACCGCGCCTCTCCTTCTCCGTGAGCCGTGGATCGAAGTTCTCGGCGTAAAGATCGAGAAAATCGACCGTGTGGCCATTCCCCTCCAGCGTTTCCCGGACAGTGAGCGCGACCGATGCGGCGAAACTTTCCGGCAAGGGGTGAGCCAGAACCAGAAGCACATGCATCAGAAAAGGCTGCCCTGTTTCGGCGCGTTGCCTGTGGGTTCGGCCTTGGCCGACCGCTTCTTCGGCTGGGGGGCAGAGCCTGCGCGCGGGCCGGCAGCCTCGCCTTCCTCGCTCGTGATGGCGGAGATCCGGCCATCGGCAAATTCCAATGACAACGCAAGCCCTTCGCCGATCCCGGCAGCCCGAGTGAGTGGTTTGTCATCCTCGCCACGCACCACCGCAAAGCCGCGCTTCAACACGTTCTTATGGGAAAGCGACTGCAGCACCCGATCCTGCGCCACGATCGCCGAGCGGCTGCGGAGGAGCGTATGCGACATGGCGGTATCCGCATGACGGCCAAGCGAGACCAGATGCTGATGTTCGCGCGCCAGTTGACCGAGCAGCCGCGGCGGCAGGGCAGACAGCGAAGCGCCCGCTTTCGACAGCCGATTATGCTCTTTCAGCAATTGCCGCTCCAGACAGCGCTCGCTGCGGGTGAGCCGATCCGCCAGCAATTGCCGCTGCTGGGTAAGCCTGTTGGTGAGCAGATCCAGCCTCAGACCGGCGGAAACGCGCTCGAAACTGCGCCGTTTGACGACCGTGGTGCGCTCCAGTCCGCGGCCGAGGCCCGCAGCGGCCTCATCGAACCGGCGACGTGGCAAAGCCAGCAACTGGTCGAGCGAAGGGAGCGCACGAACGAGCGCCCGCACCGATTGCCGCCGGTGATCCATCTGCCGGCTGGCGCAGCCGCGCAGCCGGGCCGTCAGGTTCGCTAGCTGAGCATCCAGATCGGCCTTCACCGGCACCGCCATTTCAGCCGCACCGGTCGGGGTCGGGGCGCGAACATCGGCCGCATGGTCGATCAGCGTCCAGTCCGTCTCATGGCCCACGGCGGAAATCAGCGGAATCCGGCTATCGGCCGCCGCGCGAACAACCGCTTCGTCATTGAAGCTCCAGAGATCCTCCAGACTGCCGCCGCCACGCGCGACGATCAGCACGTCCGGCCGCCTTACAGGTCCGTCCGGCTCGATCGCGTTAAAGCCGCGGATGGCCGCGGCCACCTCGTCACCGGAACCCTCGCCCTGCACCTTCACCGGCCAGACAATAACATGCACCGGGAAACGATCCGAAATGCGGTGCAGGATATCGCGGATAACCGCTCCCGTCGGGGACGTCACGACGCCGATGACATGCGGCAGGAACGGCAAGGGCCGCTTGCGGCTCTGGTCGAACAACCCTTCGGCGCCAAGCCTACGGCGCCGCTCGTCCAGCAGCGCCATCAGGGCGCCTGCGCCTGCCGGCTCGAGATTCTCGATGACGATCTGGTATTTCGACGAACCAGGGAAGGTGGTGACCTTGCCCGTGGCAATCACCTCCATGCCCTCCTCCGGGCGGAACTTGATCCGCGGGAAGGTGCCCTTCCAGATCACCGCGTCGATGCGCGCCCGGTCGTCCTTGAGGGAGAAATAGGCATGTCCCGACGAATGCTGTCCGCGGTATCCGGAAATCTCGCCCCTTACCCGAACATGGTCGAATGCAGTCTCGACTGTGCGCTTGATCGAGCCCGAAAGCTCCGACACTGAAAATTCGGTCAGGTTCGTCGGCGAATCGTTGGAGATGAGACTGGTCATTTCTTCCTTTTAGAGGATATGCCCGGCAAATTCATCACCGCAGTCGCCACAGAACCGTGGACGATCAAACCCAAACCAGCGCGCCTCGAAGGCAACTTCCTGCGGCACCTCGGCAACGTCGTTCTCGGTGCGAGGACCTATCAACTGCTTGAGGGCGCTCCTTTTCTTTTTTCGCCTCGGCTACATCTTGTCCTGGAGAACGGCCTGCCACTTCCGGACCACACGATATCTCGCGCCTGCGATTTCCCCGGGGAGCAGAGGAGAGCGACAATGGCAACGAACGACATTCAAGGAGATTTCGCTCATGCCAGACCGTTTCGCCAATTCCGAAGCCTCTCTTTCCGGACCAGCCTCGTCCGGCTTTTCCATTTCACCCAGCGACGTCAACGCCCTGCCGGAGACGACGCGGGCGCTCTATATCGGAGCAGGCGGCAGTCTTTCGATGCGGATGCTTTCTGGCGAAACCCTGACGCTTTCGAACGTCACATCGGGAAGCCTGCTCCCGCTCCGGGTCACCCATGTCTTTGCAACCGGAACAACGGCAGGGGCGATCGCCGGGCTGCTCTGACGACGAAGATAGCCTATCATGCAGCCTGAACGTCTGTTGCTTCGCTTCCAGGACCGGCCACAGGCGGTTTCCGTGCTGAGCGCGATCGGCATTCCCGAGGATGCCATTCCCAACGACGGCACGCTCCATGAAACCACAGGCGAAACAGCCGCATTCGAAGGTGAAGTGGTTGCCCTGACATCTGCCATGTCGGGCTACCACATCAACCTCGTCTGGAGGGGAGAGGTACCGCACGCATTGAGGCCGCACGTCTTGCCTGATGCGTTCGCAGCCCGATTTTCCGATTCTGCTGTGGGTCAAATCGAGCCAATTCCGCCCGAAACAGGGAATTTTTGAACGGAAGCGGGTAAACATTTCTTAGGAGGTGCTCCATATGCTTCCGGCAACACAGGGCAAAACGGAGATTCAAGGTGCTCTTCTTGACCGCTGCATCGATAGGCATCTGTGCCGGCATCATGCGGTCTGCCTTCTCCATTGCCTTCGTCGCCTTCCTGATCGTCTTGACTTTCGCGCTCGCGACAATCACCTCGCCCGGCCCAGCATCCTATCTCAATCTGCTGATCGCCATGCTCGGCTATAATGCAGGCCTTATCAATTTCCTTGCAGGCTTCCTGATCGTACGGCGTCTGCGTACCGCCTGATCCAAGGCCGCTCTTCAGATCAATTGCCTGCCCGCAGTACCCGATAGAGCTGGAAACCTTCGCTGCTGGTTTCCTCTGCCGGCTGCAGATAGCCCGGCACTTCGCCGCGTGCGAGTCCCGCATAAAGGCCATCTGCCTTCAGGCGGATCAGGCTCTGCGTCTGTGGGTCCGTCTTGCAAAACGCCACGATCGTCACACCTGCCCCTCTGAGGAAAGCCTCGGCCTCCGCTGGCGGGGCGAGACCGATATGCAGTTCCGTCAGCATGCCTCTCTGGTTGCGATGGTAGGGGGCAGACAGGACCCTGTGCGGCGTCCAGCGCAGGATTTCCGCTCCGCTGTTCGACGGGGCGGCGATCACACCGGTGTCGAGTGCATTGAGACCGACCATGTCTGCGGCGCTGCCGCACTCGCCCGTCTCGGCATGGGTCTCTCCCGGCGGGGAAAGCGCGGAGAAGTCGAAGCCGTCTCTCCAGCCGTTGATCACGATCACGCCACCAAAAGCCCACATGATCGGCACGGAAGCCAAAACCGTGCTCGCATAACCGAGCGCAAGGCCAATATGTTTTGGTTTGGCTGCCGCACGCTGCCTGAGGTCTGCGATCAACAGCGACAACGGCAGAATGCTCAGCATATTGGCAAAGAACGCACCGCGCACCTGCAACAACGCCACGCCCCACGAGACGCCGATGAGGGCTGCAAGGATGAAATGGAGTTCGGGCGCTTCACCTCTAAGGCTGCGGCAGAGACATATCACGATGGCAAAGAAGCCCACCGCGTAGAAGCCGGCCGCGACGCCGGGTTCGGCGGCGATCTCTGCCAGGAACGGCCGCGCCTCGGTCACGGCCTTCAGCCATAACTCTACAAGCATGGGATCCAGCGATCCGAGCGGATCCCCGAGGCAGGCCGGCGCGACGAGGAAAGCAGCCAGAAGGACAAGACCGCCGGTTATCGCGATCAACAGCAAGCGCCCGGTTCGCGTGGGCGCTCTCGGCAGGCTCGCCATGAGGAAAAGTGCCGCGCCCCCCAGCGCCGAGAGCGTATAAAAGCCGAAAGAGAGATTGTCGCAAGTGACGACGCCATAAGAATGTGGCGGCACCGTCAGGAAGAAAAAGGCTGAAATCGACAAGGTCAGAGAAAGGCCGAAGGCACGCGCGGGACGGGCGAATGCCTCTCCATGCCACAGCCACTGCAGCGCGACGATAATGCAGGCAACGGCCACGAGCGGGGTGGTCTCGGCACCGATGGCCATGGCCAGGCCGCCAGCGAAGGCCGCAGCCGCATAACTTAGAACCCTCTTGTCCGGATCAACCAGCATGGCGGCGATCCACATCGACAAGACGAGCTGGACGTTGTGATGATCGAGCGCCCCGGGGGAGAAGCGCACGCAGGTGAAAATGAAAATCGCACCAAGCCCGAGCCCGATATGCATTGCGGGCGCGCCGCCGAGCCGCCGGCAGGCTAGGCCAAGCGGGAGAAGCAGGAAAGGCATCAGCAGGATCGGCCAGAGCGTCGCCGCCACAGCCTCCGCCTGAGACGGCTCCAGAACCAGCGAAAACAGCCTGATCAGCGCCGCGATCGGCAGATCGACCAGACGCGACCAATGCATCAGGGTGCCTTCAGCAAGCCCGAGCCGGTATTGCATCAGGTCGAACCAGTTCTGGCCTGCCAGGAAATCGCGCACCTCGACGAGCCGCATGACATCGTCGTTGTCGCGGCCGATATAGTCCTCGCTTCTTGGAAGAAAGATGAGAAGGCTCATTGCGGCAGTCGTCAGCCAATAAACTGCGACCGAGGGCAACAACCTGGAGAACAACGGCGCGACCAACCGATCCGCCGCAATTCCACCGGGTCTGTCCGTCGTGTTTTCCGCCATAATCATCCGGGAAGTTTCATCTGTTGAGGTAGCAGAAACCTAGCCTTAACCTTCCCAAGAAATAGTAAAGCCAACGGCGCAGGCAGTCCCTGCGTCGGATTTTCCGTGTATCGAGTGAAAATCATGAACGACGCGCTGACAGGCCATCCGGATATTGCCATCCTGCTGCCCTGCTACAATGAAGCAACGACGATCGCGTCCGTTGTCCGCGGTTTCCGGGAAACGCTTCCGCGTGCGCGCATCTATGTCTACGACAACAACTCCACCGACGGCACGGCGCTGCAGGCCATGCTCGCCGGCGCAGAGGTGATGCGCGAACGACGGCAGGGCAAGGGTCATGTGGTGCGGCGGATGTTTGCCGATATCGAGGCCGATATCTACGTGATGGCCGACGGCGACGGCACCTATGCGCCGCAGGATGCCGAAGAGCTGATCCGCACACTGCTGACGGAACGCGCCGACATGGTGGTCGGCACTCGCCGGGGCGTACATGCCGATGCCGGGCGCCAGGGCCATGCAGTCGGCAACAGGCTGTTCAATCTCCTCTACCGGACGATCTTCGGATCCGACTTCACCGACATCTTTTCCGGCTACCGTGCCTTCTCGCGGCGGTTCGTCAAAAGCTTCCCCGCCGTTTCCGGGGGCTTCGAAATCGAGACCGAGATGTCGGTTCATGCCTCCCGGCTCAAGTTGCCGGTCTGCGAGATCGAACTCGATTATGGTCGGCGTCCTGAAGGCTCGCATTCCAAGCTTTCGACATTCGGAGACGGCTTCAGAATTCTCTGGATGTTTGCCATGCTGATGAAGGAGACGCGGCCATTCGCTTTCTTCGGCATCATCAGTAGCGCCTTCATGGCGGCGAGCATGATCTTCATGGCGCCTGTACTCATCGCCTATTTTCAGACCGGCCTCGTCGAGCGGATGCCCACCTGGGTTTTCTCCCTGGTGCTGATGCTGATGTCCTTGTTGATATTTACCGCAGCACTGATCCTCGATTCTGTCTCGCGGGCCCGCGCTGAACAGCTTCGCATCCAGTACATCAACCTGCCACAACGCGGGATCTCGTCTGAGCCGCAGCCGAAAACGCTTTCCGATACACGCACCAGAACCGACAAGAGTGCGGCATGAAACGGCTCTTCTGGTTCGTGGTTGCCGGCGGCAGCGGGTTTCTCGTGGATGCCGCCCTTACCCAGGTCCTCATCACCGTCCTCGGGCTCAGCCCCTTTGCTGCCCGCGTTCCGGCAATCATGGCGGCCATGGCCTGGACCTGGTTCATCAACCGCAACCGCACGTTCGGCCGCTCCCGCCATTCACTGGCAGTCGAAGGCTTCCGTTACTGGGCGGTCGGGATCACTTCGGCGCTTCTCAACTACGCCGTCTATTCCCTGCTGCTCTATCGTGTACCCTTCCTGCAGCCCGTGGTGGCGATCGTTTTTGCATCGCTCGCCGCCATGCTCTACAGCTTTTTCGGCTATTCGCGCTTCGTCTTCCGCCAATAGTCGGCCTCAGATCTTTTCCCAGCTGTCGTGCTCACTCGCGCGGTAGATAGCATCGATAAAACGCTGGTTCAGGAGCGAGTTTTCGAGCGTCACCACCTCAGCCGGCTCACCCTTGACGGCACGCGCGAACGCTTCCGCCTGCCGGCGATACTGGCGGCTGTCCTGGAAACGGAAAATCTGGGAAACATTGTGCTTCTGATTGGTGAGTTCAATCTCTTCCGCGCCCCAGCGATCGGCGTTGAAGGGGGACTTCACCTCGATATAACCGTCCGTTCCATGGAAAACCATGACCTGGCGCCCGGCCATCTGGGTCGCGATATAGAAAGTCATTTCGAACGAGCCGAAGTCGGCCTTGACGCTCGAATAGATGTCGGTGCCGAACTCCGGATCCCGTCTCGTCACGGCCTGCACACGCGCAGGCTCGGCGCCCGTCACGAAGCGGGTCGTGATGGTCGGGTAAACGCCGATATCCGGCAGAGCTCCACCGCCGAGTTCGGGAATGTTGCGCATGTTGGAAGGGTCGCGGTTGAAATAGGTGAAGGCGCCCTGCACCTGCCTCAACTCGCCGATCGCTTGATCCTTGAGAAGCTCGCGCACCTTCAGCCAGACCGGCGCATAGGTCACCATGAAGGCTTCCGCGATCAGCACGTTGTGACGGTCGCGCGCCGCAATCAGCTTTTCGATCTCGCTTGCCTTGAGCGCAATCGGCTTTTCACAGAGCACGTGCTTGCCGGCTTCCGCAGCCTTCAGCGACCATTCCACATGCTGGCTCGTCGGCAGCGGGATATAGACTGCATCGATGACATCAGAGGCCAGCATTTCCTCATAGGAACCAAAGGCATGCGGGGCGCCGAAGCGGTCGGCCATAGCGCGGGCCTTGACGAGATCGCGGCTGGCAATCGCAGTCACAACACAGTTTTCGGCGTCCTGAATAGCCGGCACCACCAGTTCGCGACCGATCCTCGCGGTCGACAGGATTCCAAAGCACAGCATAGGGCCCTCCATCACACATTGCGGGGCCGCACCATATTAAGCCGCTCCGAGAGGCGCAATGGACGCAAGAGTCGCTCGCGCTTGAAAAAGTGATCGGACGCTCGAAATAGAAGCTGGTCGGCGGCGGAACATCCGTTAATCTCGGGTTCCTTTCCTACACCTATCCGCTCATCTAGAAATTTTGGAGAAATGTCATGGAGCTGCGCGCACTCGGCCGGACGGGCCTTTCCATTTCCCCTGTCGTTTTCGGAGGCAACGTGTTCGGCTGGACAGCGGACGAGAAAACCTCCTTCGATATGCTCGACCTCTTTTTCGACGGGGGGTTCAACACGATCGACACCGCCGATGCCTACAGCCGCTGGGTCCCCGGCCATCAGGGCGGAGAGTCGGAGGCGATCATCGGCAGATGGCTGAAGAAAAGCGGGCGCTCGCGCGACAAGGCGATCATCGTCACCAAGGTTGGCTCGGACATGGGTCAGGGAAAGAGAGACCTCTCGGCCAAGTGGATCCTCGAAGAAGCCGACAATTCGCTACGCCGCCTGCAGACGGATTATATCGACCTCTATCTCGCCCATTGGCCCGATGAGACTACCTCTCATGA
The DNA here is from genome assembly GCF_002968635.1 of Neorhizobium alkalisoli. Lineage (GTDB taxonomy): Bacteria > Pseudomonadota > Alphaproteobacteria > Rhizobiales > Rhizobiaceae > Neorhizobium > Neorhizobium alkalisoli. Next base: position 111,032 of record NZ_PVBN01000005.1, read on the forward strand.
GGAAACGCTCGGCGCCTTCGCGAAGCTCAAGGAACAGGGCAAGATCCGCGCGATCGGCTGCTCTAACTACGACGCCAAGATGATGCAGGATTCTTTCGACGTTGCCGGAAAATCCGGCCTACCCCGCTACGATGTGCTCCAACCGGAATATAACCTCTATACCCGGAACACCTTCGAAGGACCGCTTGCCGACCTCTGCATCCGGGAGGATATCGGCGTCATCAACTATTTCGGCCTCGCCTCGGGCTTCCTGACCGGCAAATACCGCGATAAGTCGGATGCGGAAGGCAAGGCCCGCGGCGGCCGCGCGCTTACCTATCTCAACGACAAGGGCTACCGCATCCTTGCCGCTCTCGATGAGGTGGCCGTCGAGACCAATACCGAACATGCCTCGATCGCGCTTGCCTGGCTCATTCAGCGGCCGGGCGTCACCGCACCGATCGCCAGCGCCACCAGTGTCGATCAACTCGACGCGATCATTGCCGCCGGCAATCTCAAGCTTTCCGACGACCAGATGAAACTGCTCAACGAAGCAGGCGCCTGATATCCCGGCACCCCGCGCCTGCCGTTATTCCGCTCGCACAGGAGAATCCCCATGAAAACGAGGAAGCTCGGAAAAGAACTCGACGTCTCTGCAATCGGCCTCGGCTGCATGGGCATGAGCCATGCCTATGGAGGCCAGGACGAACAGGAATCCATCCGAACCCTGCACCGGGCCGTGGAGGTCGGCGTGACATTCTTCGACACCGCGGAAGTCTATGGACCTTTCGTCAACGAGGAACTCGTCGGCCGTGCCCTCAAACCGTTCCGCAGCAAGGTCGTGATCGCGACCAAGTTCGGCTTCCGGATCGATCCGGAAAAGAAAGATTCCAGTGCCATGTCCGGCCTCGACAGCCGGCCGGAACATGTGCGCGACGTGGCGGAAGCATCGCTCAAGCGGCTCGGCATCGAAGTCATCGACCTCTTCTATCAGCACCGCGTCGATCCGGATGTCCCGATCGAGGATACCGTCGGCGCCATGGCGGACCTCGTAAAAGAGGGCAAGGTAAGGGCGCTCGGGCTTTCCGAGGCGGGAGCCGACATCATTCGCCGCGCCCATGCGGTGCATCCGATCTCGGCGCTGCAGAGCGAGTATTCGCTCTGGACGCGCGATCCGGAGGGCGAGATCCTCGATACCTGCCGCGAGCTCGGCATCGGTTTTGTTCCCTTCAGCCCGCTCGGCCGCGGGTTCCTGACCGGCAAGATCCAGAGCCCCGACCAGTTCGGCGCAAATGATTTCCGCAGCTCGCTTCCCCGCTTCAGCGCGGAGAACATGGCGGCCAACGCTGCTGTGGTGAAATTGCTTGAGGAGATGGCCGCCGACAAGGGCGTGACGGCTGCACAGCTTGCGCTTGCCTGGGTGCTGCATCAGGGGGATTTCATTGTACCTATTCCGGGCGCACGAAAAATTCCGCATCTCGAACAGAACGTCGCGGCGACGGAGATCGCGCTCTCGGCGGAGGAGATAAAAACGCTGGGAGACATGCTGGCGCCTGAGAAATTTTCCGGCGCACGCTACGGGCAGCAGGCGGCGGCCTGGACCCCGAAGCGGTGATAGCGCCCGTCTGGACTGGCTTTGACTCCGCGCTATACTTCTTTCAGGAGGTACGGACATGTCGGAAGAACAGGCAGTCCAGGCGGTCGTCCATCTTTATGTTGACGGGATGACGTTTGCCCATGAAGGGGCACTTCGCAAGGCTTTCCACCCGAAGGCCTGCATCATCGGCAATTACGAAGGCACCGTCGAATGGTTGTCGCTTGACGACTTTATCGCTGCGATTGCCTCGGAAGGCGCCGCGCCCGCCGATACCCAGCCCCTCATCCAGATCGAGGCGCTCGACGTTACCGGCGACGCCGCGACCGTGAAAGTGGTCGACGAGTTCGCCGGCATGCGCTTTTCCGACTATCTCTCACTCCTGAAGATCGACGGACGCTGGATGATCGTCAACAAGCTTTACTACCTACATTCCTGACGGCCTGCGGATTATCGTTTCAGCTCGGGAAAGCCTGCATAGGCTTCGGAATGGTCACCCTCGTTGTTGGCCATGCCGATCTTGGTGAGCACGCCGCGCGGCTCGGCAAAGCTGCGGATACGGCGCGCCGGCTTTTCGTGCCACTGGATGTTCATCGCCCAGAGCTTCGGAAAGACCATGATCGACGAATAAGGCAGGTGATCGTGTATCCACCAGGCGAGCTTCTGCCAATCGCCCTCCCGCTCGTAGTTATCAATCAGCCAAGACACCACGACACAGGCCGTGGCGCCCATGAAGCCCTTGGCGTCACGCCGGTCCCAGATATGGTCTGCCGCCGTGTTGGCGTTGGATGAGCAGTTAAGGTTGTTTCGGTTGCCAAATTCGTTGACCTCGGCCGACCGGTAACCGGAGCGCAGGTGCAGCCTGCCGAATGTCGCCTGGAGCGGCTCCAGCAGTTCTTCGCAAAGATGACGGCCGGCCTCTATCGCCAGATCCGGATCTTCCGGAATGTTAGGAATGCCGTAGAAGTTGGCGATCTCGGAAAACAGGAAATCGCGAAAGAAGAAATTCTTTGACAACCTGACGCGGCCGAGTTCCTCCAGCCCCTTCATCGATCCTGGTACGCGCATCGTCCCTCCAGCAAAAAGCCTGCTCCCGAAGGAACAGGCTATCTTTCAAGAGTGATTCAGACCACCCGTTTCAGGCGCGCAAAACGCCGCCTGTCGTCTTTTCGACATTGGCGACGATCTTGGCCGTCAGTGTCTCGAAGTCCTCGTCGGTCAGCGTGCGCTCGACCGGCTGGATCAGCACTTCGATCGCCACCGACTTCCTGCCCTCGCCGAGCGACGCGCCTTCGAAGATGTCGAAGACATTGACGCCCGTAATCAGCTTGCGGTCGGCACTCGTAGCCGCCTTGACGATCGCGCCGGCTTCCACATCGCTTCCCACGACGAAAGCGAAGTCGCGCTTCACCACCTGGAAGGGCGAAAGCTCGAGCGGTGGCTTGGTGCGGGTGGCCTTCTTCTTCGGCTCCGGCATGGCATCGAGGAAGATTTCGAAGCCGCACAGCGCGCCGGAGACATCAAGAGAACCCAGCGTCTTCGGATGGAATTCGCCGAAATAGCCGAGCACGACCTTCGGGCCCATCTTGATCGTGCCGGAGCGGCCGGGATGATACCATTCCGGCGCGCCCTTCTCGATCTGGACATTGGTCATCGGTAGGCCGCAGGCCTCGACGACGGCCAGCGCATCGGCTTTCGCGTCGAAGACATCGACCGGCTTACCACCGCCCTTGGCCGCATTCGACCAGGAACGGCCGGCGCCGTTCAGCGAGGCCGTGCCGCGACGTACACCGCCGGCCACACGCCGCTGGCCTTCCGGCTTGTCGTTCTCATAAGTGCCGGAGACCTCGAAGATCGCCACGTCGCCAAAGCCCTTGTCGGCATTGCGCTGCGCGGCCGTCAGCAGGCCCGGCAGAAGCGACGGCCGCATGTCCGACATATCGGCCGCGATCGGGTTTGCGAGCTTCAATTCGCGCTGGCCACCGCCGAAGAGCTTGGCCTGATCCTCGGGAATGAAGGACCAGGTGACCGCCTCCAGCATGCCGCGGGAAGCGAGCGCCCGCTTGGCCGTGCGGGTGCGCACCTGCAGGATGGTCAAAATCTTGGCGTTGACGCTCGAAAGCTTGTCGATCGGCTCGGGCTTGATCTGGTCGACGCCGTGGATGCGCATGACCTCTTCCACAAGGTCGGCCTTACCATCCACATCCGGCCGCCAGGAAGGAACGGTCACAGAAACGCGCTCGCCCGATCCCTGCACGGTGAAACCGAGACGGGTCAGGATCTGCCGGCTTTCCTCCGTCGAGACCTCCAGCCCCGTCAGACGCTTTACCTCCGAGAAGGGAAAATCGACCACTTTCGGCTGATGGCCTCTGTAGCCGACGACTTTTGCTTCCGCCGCCGTACCGCCGCAGAGCTGCAGCACCAGCTCGGTCGTGCGCTCGAGACCCGGCACCATATATTCCGGATCGACGCCCCGTTCGAACCGATAGCGCGCATCGGTGATGATGCCGAGAGAACGACCGGTCTTGGCAATGTTGATCGGGTCCCAGAGAGCGCCTTCGATCAGCACGTCGGTCGTATTCTCGTCGCAGCCGGAATGCTCGCCGCCCATGATCCCGCCGATCGACTCGACACCGTCTTCGTCGGCGATGACGACGTTGTTCGGGTTGAGCTTGTACTCGCGCGTATCGAGCGCCAACACGTTCTCACCTTCCAATGCACGCCGCACAGTCAGGCCACCCTTCACCTTGGCGGCGTCGAAGACGTGCATCGGCCGGCCCTGGTCGAAGGTCATGTAATTGGTGATGTCGACCAGCGCATTGATCGGGCGAAGACCGATTGCCTTCAGCCGCTGCTGCATCCAGACGGGGCTCGGGCCGTTCTTGACGCCGCGCACGAGGCGCAGGCCGAAGCCAGGGCAAAGTCGTTCATCGTCGAGCACGATCTTGAGGCCGACGGAGGTCTCGCCTTCCGTCCTGAAGGACGGTTTCGCCCGCGGCTTCAGCGTGCCGAGGCCGGCGGCGGCGAGATCGCGCGCGATACCATGGATCGAGGTGCAATCCGGACGGTTCGGCGTCAGGTTGATCTCGATGACCGGGTCATCGAGGCCCGCATAGGAGGCGAAGGGCGTGCCGACCGGCGCATCCTCTGGCAGATCGATGATCCCCTCGTGATTGTCCGACATGTCGAGCTCTTTTTCCGAGCACATCATGCCGTGGCTTTCGACGCCGCGGATATTGCCGACGGCGAGCGTCACGTCGATGCCTGGAACATAGGTGCCAGGTTTCGCAAACGCACCGACCAGGCCGGCGCGGGCGTTCGGCGCGCCGCAGACGACCTGCACCGGCTTGCCGTCACCGGCATCGACCATCAGCACCTTCAGCCGGTCGGCGGACGGATGCTTTTCGGCGGAAACGACCTTGGCGATCACGAAAGGCTTGTAGGCCGCCTTGTCGTCGACGTCCTCGACTTCAAGGCCGATCGCCGTCAGGCGCTCGCAGATCTCATTGAGGGTGGCATCCGTCTCCAGATGATCCTTCAGCCAGGAAAGCGTGAATTTCATGTGTCAATCCTCCCTTAAGCGCTCAAACCGCCGAACAGCGTCGGCATGTCGAGCGGGCGGAAGCCGTAGTGGTTCATCCAGCGGACATCGGCGTTGAAGAAGTCGCGCAGGTCCGGCATGCCATATTTCAGCATCGCGATACGGTCGAGGCCCATGCCCCAGGCAAAACCCTGGAACTCGTCGGGGTCCAGCCCGCCGGCCTTCAGCACGTTCGGGTGCACCATGCCGCAGCCTAAAATTTCCATCCAGTCGGTGCCCTCGCCGAACTTGACGATCGGACCGGAGCGGTCGCACTGGATGTCCACCTCGAACGACGGCTCTGTGAACGGGAAGAAGGACGGGCGGAAGCGCATCGTCACTGACGGCACTTCGAAGAACGCCTTGCAGAATTCCTCCAGGATCCAGCGCATGTGGCCGACATGCGACTTGCGGTCGACGACCAGCCCCTCGACCTGATGGAACATCGGCGAGTGCGTGGCGTCGCTGTCCTGGCGATAGGTCTTGCCCGGAATGATAATCCGGATCGGCGGTTTCTCAGCTTCCATCGTGCGTATCTGCACCGGCGAGGTATGGGTGCGCAAAACCTTGCGCTCGCCGTTTTCGTCGGGCTGGAAGAAGAAGGTGTCGTGCATTTCGCGGGCAGGATGACCTTCCGGGAAATTGAGCGCCGTGAAGTTGTAGTAGTCGGTCTCGACGTCCGGACCTTCGGCGATCGAGAAGCCCATATCGCCAAAGATCGCCGTGATCTCGTCGACAATCTGGCTGATCGGATGGATGCGTCCGCGCTCGGCGGGCGAAGATCGCACCGGCAGAGATATGTCGACCGTTTCCGCTCTCAGCCGGGCGTCGATCGCAGCATCCTTCAGCACCGTCTTGCGGGTGGTGATCGCGTCGGTGATCTCATTCTTCAACGCATTGATCGACGCTCCGCGCGTCTGGCGCTCTTCCGGCGACATCGAGCCCAATGTCTTCAAAAGCTCGGAGACGGAGCCCTTCTTGCCGAGGGCACCGACGCGTACGGCCTCGATCGCCGCCTCGTCGCCGGCACCGGCGATTTCCGCCAGAAGCGAGGTTTTCAGGTTTTCCAGATCGGACATGATTTCTTCCGTTTGATACTCGGCGAGGTATAGGGCGAGGTCGTGACGGGCAAAAGAAAAACCCGCGCCAGCCGTAACCAGCGCGGGTTTCCCAAAATCAGTAAAGCAATAAGCTTGGGAAGCGCTGGTTAACGAACCGCGCTTTCAAACTCGTTGGTGGTGCCGGCGTCCTTGAGGTATTCCAGCGCCTTCTTGGAAGCGGCAACCAGAGCGCCGAATGCTTCCGGCTCATGGATTGCCATGTCGGACAGAACCTTGCGGTCGACTTCGATGCCGGCCTTGTTGAGGCCGTCGATGAAGCGGCCATAGGTGAGGCCGAATTCGCGGACGGCAGCGTTGATGCGCTGGATCCACAGGGCGCGGAAATTCCGCTTCTTGACGCGGCGGTCGCGCGTGGCGAACTGCCTGGAGCGATCCACAGCGGCCTTGGCTGCGCGGATCGTGTTCTTGCGGCGGCCGTAGAAGCCCTTGGCTGCCTTCAAAGTCTTGGTGTGCTTGGCGCGGGAAGTGACGCCCCGTTTTACGCGTGCCATATCATGATCTCCTTAACTGATCCAAAAGTGACGAGGGGTCTCAGAGACCGTTCGGCAGGTAGTTCTTGATAACCTTCTTGCCATCTGGTTCGGCAAGGATCATCGTTCCGCGTGCATCGCGGATGAACTTGTTGGACCGCTTGATCATGCCGTGGCGCTTGCCGGCGGCGGCTGCAACGACTTTGCCGGTTGCAGTGACCTTGAACCGCTTCTTGGCAGCGGACTTCGTCTTCATCTTGGGCATTTTGCTACTCCATTCTTGTATCGAAACCGGCAGACGAGGCTGGCTTCAAGCATTTAGAACGGCCACGGCATGCCCTGCCGGACCGTTCGGACGCGCGCTTATAACCGCAGTCGGTCAAAAGCGCAATGGGGAAAGAAAGCGCGGTAAAAACCCGGCTGGACTGCCGGTAATCCGCAAGCAGGCGGGTGACCGGCGCTTATTTCGGCGCCAGCACCATCATCATCTGGCGGCCTTCGAGCTTCGGTTCGGCTTCCACCTTGGCAATTTCCGTGGTGTCGTCCTTTACCTGAAGCAGAAGCTTCATGCCGAGCTCCTGGTGGGCCATTTCACGGCCGCGGAACTTCAGCGTCACCTTGACCTTGTCGCCGTCTTCGAAGAAGCGGTTCATCGCCTTCATCTTCACCTCATAATCATGGGTGTCGATGTTGGGGCGCATCTTGATTTCTTTGATTTCGACGATCTTCTGCTTCTTGCGGGCTTCGGCCGCCTTCTTCTGGTTCGCATATTTCAGCTTGCCGAGGTCGAGGATCTTGCACACCGGCGGTTCGGTGTTCGGCGAGATCTCGACGAGATCTAGGCCGGCCTCTTCTGCCATGCGGAGAGCCTGGTCGGTCGGAACCACACCGAGGTTCTGTCCTTCGGCATCGATAAGCTGGACCTTGGGAATGCGAATTTCCCTGTTGGAGCGCGGCCCCTCCTTGACGGGGGCATCGGCTTTGAATGGTCTGCGAATGGTCGTATTCTCCATGTTGTTTCGGAACGCAAGCGACGACTTTTGCTCGCCCGGCATGCGACCGAGGGCAATGTCGTGATCACTCGCGCGAAGTCAATAGCATATCGTCATAGAAAAATCACCTGCTGTCGGCAGGCGGCGAATCTGTTTTATAAGCGGCGCCAGGACCGAGGAAACCACCATGACAGAGGCCGCAGCCAACACCATTGAAATGAGGATCGCCGTGGGCGCGGGTCCATCCGCCCGCGAGATTGCCATTCTCCATCGTCCGGCGAAAAAGAAAGCCGTGGGTCCGGCCCTCGTCTGGCTCGGCGGATACCGGTCGGACATGTCCGGCACGAAGGCAATGGAGATCGAGGCACTGGCGCGAGAACTCGGACTTTCGGCAATCCGCTTCGACTATTCCGGACACGGAGCCTCCGGCGGCGTCTTCCGGGACGGAACAATCTCGCGGTGGCTGGAAGAGGCAATCGCCGTCCTCAACAACATCAAGCCGAAACGCATTGTCCTGATCGGCTCTTCCATGGGCGGATGGATCGCGCTGCGCCTCGTGCAGGAACTGAAGAGCCGGAAACGGGCGCCGAAGATCGACGGGATCGTGCTGATCGCGCCGGCACCGGATTTCACCGCCGAACTCATCGAACCCCACCTTACGGAGCCACAGCGGCAATCCCTTTCCGAGCGAGGTTATTTCGAGGAAGCGTCCGAATACAGCCCGGAGCCCAATATCTATACCCGCGACCTCATCGAGGACGGCCGCCGGAACCTGGTGATGACAGGCATTATCGAAACTGGTTGCCCCGTCCATATCCTGCAGGGCATGAAAGACCCCGACGTTCCCTACCAGCACGCCCTGAAGCTCGTCGAATTCCTGCCCGCCGACGATGTCGTCGTGACCTTGATCCGCGACGGCGATCACCGGCTATCCCGCCCCCAGGATATCGAGAAACTGCGGGCCGCGGTTCGGAACCTAATAATGAATGATCAAATTTTGGGCTGAGGCAAAAATGATGCAGCCTTAACCATAAGAAGTGATCCCCGAAGATTAACAAAGGCTGAATGATTGACTCAGCCACCGTTCAGACCTTAACTTTTCGTTAGGATTTGAAGGGACGGGTCCATGATGATAGCCTTGCAGGCACGGCGGCTTGCCGTGATCCTAGTTAGTGTACTTGTACCAGTGAGTGCAGCAGTGCCGGCCCCACGGCCGATAGCTTCCATGGTTACCGGAGCAATTACCTCCCAGCCGATCGGGCATTATGAATTTTGCCAGAAGTATCAGGCGGAATGTTCGGTCAAGAGCCGCTCCGCTCCGGCTCCCAAAGTCAGCGCCAAAGGCTGGGCGATCGTCCGTCAGATCAACCAGATAGTAAATGCCCGCTACATCGCCAAGACCGACAAGCAGGTCTATGGCCGCGAAGAAGTCTGGAGCTATCCGACCAACTTCGCCGACTGCGAGGACTTCGCCCTCGAAAAGCGCAAGGAACTGGTGGCCCGCGGATTTGCACTGTCGGATCTGCTGATGACGGTCGTCCGCAAGCCCGATGGCGAGGGTCATGCGGTCCTGACCCTTCGGACCTCCGAGGGAGACTTCGTCCTCGACAATCTCGATGACCAGGTCAAACCGTGGTACCAGACGCGTTACACCTTCCTGAAGCGCCAGGCGTCTTTCAATACCGGCCGCTGGGTCAGCATCGAAAATGGCAAGGATCTGCTCGTCGGCGCATTGAAGTAGTCGGCTGGATTTTCACTCGGATACGAACCGCCTGTGATCGGATGATCGCAGGCGGTTTTTGTTTGTGGAAAGCAGCAGAAGTCGCGCTTGCGCACCGGCGCCCGGCGCCCGGCGCTTCGCTTGGGCTCAGGGCGTTCGTCGCTGCAATCGATTCACTGGATCGATTGCTCGGGCTTTGCCCGACCGTTCCTCACCCATTCCCGATCAGGATGCCCGCCGCCAGCACCAGCGAGCCACCGAACACCACCTGGAAAACGGCCCGCATGAAAGGCGTCTCCATGTAGCGGTTTTGAATGAAGGCGATCGCCCACAGCTCGACGAACACCACCACTGCAGCGATCGTCGTTGCGATCCAGAAATGCGGAATAAGATAAGGCAGGGCGTGACCGAGACCGCCGATCGCCGTCATAATCCCGGATGCGAACCCGCGCTTGATGGGCGAACCGCGGCCGGAAATCTTGCCGTCGTCATGGGCGGCCTCGGTGAATCCCATGGAAATGCCGGCGCCAACGGAGGCGGAAAGACCGATCAGGAAGGTCGACCAGGTATCGCCGGTCGCAAAAGCGGCGGCGAAGATGGGCGCCAGGGTCGATACGGAGCCGTCCATCAGCCCGGCGAGACCCGGCTGCACGTAAGTGAGAATGAACTGGCGGTGGGCCGTTGCATCCTCTTCCGATTTCACTTCGCCAGGTGTGTGCTTCTCGTCGAGCATCCGGGCAATATCCTCGTGTCCCTGCTCCGCAAGCGCGAGATCGCCGAGCAGTTTTCGCGTCGATGCGTCGGAAATGCGCTTGGCTGCCTCCGTATAAAAACGCGCTGCCTGGCTCTCCATGGCTTCAGACTGCGCCCTGACCGTCTCCAGCGGCAGGTTCTTGCGCAGCCAATCCGGCTTTCGCTCGTAGAAGCCACGCACGTGCTCACGCCGGATCAGGGGAATTCTCTCTCCAAAACGGGAGCGGAAGATCTCGATCAAGGAATTCTTGTGGGTTTGCTCGACCTCCGCCATGTCCTCGAAAACCTTGGCCGAGGCGGGATACTGCTCTCTGAGGCTGTCCGCATAGGACAAGTAAATGCGGGCATCTTCCTCCTCGGAGGCGATGGCAAGGGCGAGAATTTCCTCTTCGCTCAGCGATTCAAACGAACGCTTGGAAGTGGGTAGCAGGCGGCCGAACATGGGAATCCTTTGTTTAGAATAATTCTAATCTAAGCCCTGATCGGAAAAGTTCAAGCGGTTTTTGGCGGCAAGGAACGGCGCCTGCCGCGCGGGCAATCAACGCAATATCTGGAAAGAAAGACCGTATCGCATCGCAATCTTCAGGATTTTCCGCTTGCTGTTCCAGAAATTAAAGGATTAAGAGCGGCCGCGCGGGCGAATTCCGCGCACCTCCCAAAGTCAACAAGGCATTATTCCGATGAATCGCAGACATTTCTTCCGGCAGGCAGCGACCGCCGGCGTGGGCGCCGCCGCTGCGACCGCGCTTGCCGCACCAGCTATCGCCCAGGAAAATCCGAAGATCACCTGGAGGATGACGTCGTCCTTCACGAAAAATACCGATGTCCTCTTCACGGCATCCACCGAGATCGCCGAGAGCGTGAAGGAAGCCTCCGACGGCAACTTCACCATCCACCCCTTCGCCGCCGGTGAAATCGTGCCGGGCCTGCAGGCCGCGGACGCCGTTTCCAGTGGAACCGTCGAAATGGCGCATACGTGCTGCTATTATTACATCGGCAAGGATCCGACTTTCGCGCTCGGCACGGCGGTCCCTTTCGGCCTCAACGCCCGGCAGACCAATTCCTGGTTTTCGGTCGGCGACGGCAACGAGCTGATCAACGAGTTTCTCGCCGGCTACAATCTTTACGCTCTGCCGGCAGGCAATACGGGCGTCCAGATGGGCGGCTGGTACCGTAAGGAAATCAATACGGTAAGCGACCTGAACGGCCTAAAGATGCGCATTGCCGGTCTCGCGGGTCAGGTCATGCAGAAGCTCGGCGTTACGCCACAGCAGATTGCCGGCGGCGACGTTTATGCAGCTCTCGAGAAGGGCACCATCGACGCGACCGAATTCGTGGGCCCCTATGACGATCAGAAACTCGGCTTCGTCAAGGTCGCGAAATACTACTACTATCCCGCCTGGTGGGAAGGCGGCCCGGCCGTACACGCCTTTTTCAATCTGGAAAAGTTCAAGGCTCTGCCGAAAAGCTATCAGCGCATGCTGAAGGATGCCTGCGCCAACGCCAATCAGAACATGCTCGCCCGCTACGATGCACAGAATGCCAAGGCGCTGAAGCAACTCGTGGCAGAAGGTGCGATCCTGAAGCCTTTCAGCCAGGAAATCCTCGACGCGAGCTATAAGGCTGCCCAGGAGGTCTATGCGGAACTGACCGCCAAGAACCCGGCCTTCAAGAAGATCTACGACAGCCAGCAGGCCTTCAAGAAGGACGGCTATCTCTGGAACCAGATCGCCGAATACACCTACGACACCTATATGATGGTGCAGCAGCGCAAAGGCACGCTGTAATCGTCAGGCTCACGCCGATTTACAGGAAGCCCGGAGCGAACCTCCGGGCTTTTTATATTCGCTTGCTGCTTGCGGATCGGCTCTGGAGCGGTAGAACACGGGTTTCAGCTTCAATCTCCCAGGCCAAGCAGGAGGAACCCATGGATCGCAGACATTTCTTACGGCAGGCCGCGACCGCCGGAACGGGTGCTGCCGCGGCAACAGTGCTCGCCGCCCCCGCGATTGCCCAGGAAAACCCGACCATTACCTGGCGACTGACTTCCTCCTTCCCGAAAAGCCTCGACATCATCTTCGGCGCTGCCAACGAGATCGCCGAGAGCGTCAGGAACGCCACCGACGGCAAGTTCACCATCCAGATCTTCGCCGCCGGCGAAATCGTGCCCGGCCTGCAGGCTGCCGATGCGGTCGCCAATGGCACGGTCGAAATGGCGCACACCTGTTCCTATTACTATATCGGGCAGGATCCGGCTTTCGCGCTCGGAACAGCCATTCCGTTCGGCCTCAATGCCCGGATGACCAACGCCTGGTTCACAGCCGGTGGCGGCAACGACCTGATCAACGAGTTCCTTGCGCCCCGCAATCTCTATGCGCTTCCGGCCGGCAACAGCGGCACGCAGATGGGCGGCTGGTTCCGCAAGGAAATAAACTCCATCGACGACCTCAAGGGGCTCAAGATGCGCATCGCCGGCCTCGCCGGCCAAGTCATGCAGAAGGTCGGCGTCACACCCCAGCAGATCGCCGGCGGCGACGTTTATGCGGCGCTCGAAAAGGGTACGATCGACGCGACTGAGTTCGTCGGCCCCTATGACGACCAGAAACTCGGCTTCGTGAAGGTGGCCAAGTACTACTACTATCCGGCGTGGTGGGAAGGTGGTCCGGCCATGCACGCCTTCTTCAACCTGGAGAAGTTCAAGAACCTGCCGAAGAGCTACCAGCAGATCCTTGCCAATGCCTGCGCCTCCGCCAACAACACCATGCTCGCCAACTACGATGCCCACAACGCGACCGCATTGAAGAAGCTGGTTGCCGAAGGCGCCATCCTGAAGCCCTTCAGCCGCGAGATCATGGATGTCTGCTTCAAGGCGGCGATGGAAACCTATGCGGACCTTTCGGCCAGGAGCCCGTCCTTCAAGAAACTCTACGACAGCCAGCAGGCCTTCAAGAAGGATGCCTATCTTTGGGCTCAGGTTGCTGAATACAGCTACGACACCTATATGATGACGCAGCAGCGCAACGGCGCGCTCTGATCCGGAACACGACGAACGGAGCCTGGAAAAAATTCCAGGCTCTTGCCGCCGGTGATGATCAACGATCCGGTCGGAGAGAATCCGACTTGCCAATATTACGGTGTTAAATCAGCAAGTTGCCGTAGAAAATCTTCCCCCGCAACAAGGCCGCGAAAAATTAAATTGGCCGCCCAGCATTGATTATCTGGCGATAAGGCATATATTGCTGTCATCGAAAATTGCTTGCGACCTTTGTCAAAGAGCCTCGCGCTCCGTCAGATTTCCTCTCAAATATCGATCAATGCGGACGAAATACTGTCCGATAACGCTAGCGATTGAAAGGAAATCGTTATGAATACTGGTACCGTAAAGTGGTTCAACAGCACCAAGGGTTTTGGCTTCATTCAGCCCGATGATGGCGCGACGGACGTTTTCGTTCACGTTTCCGCTGTCGAACGTGCCGGCATGTCCTCCCTGACGGAAGGTCAGAAGATTTCTTACGAGATCGTTCGCGACCGCAAGTCTGGTAAGAGCTCGGCCGACAATCTGCGGGCCGCATAAGGATGTCATTCGCCTCGGCTGACCACGGATGTACTGGCAGCGAGCGCTTGAATGACGGGAAGAGGTCGGGGTAACGCCCGGCCTTTTTGTTTTTGCCTGGCTTCGGCCGGGTCTGAAGGAGAAGATGATGAGCCCAAACGTCTATGCCATCGACGATATCATCGTCTTGAAGGCGGGCTTGACCCGCACAGCCACCGGCGACCGGACATGCCGTATCGTCGGGCTGCTTCCGGCGGCTGATCGGGGCGAGCGTCAGTATCGGGTTCGTTTCGATAACGAAAACTTCGAACGTCGTATCGTTGCGAGCGATATCGACGCGTCGGCGACCTCAACCTCCGCCGTCAAAGGCGAGGCCTCGCGGGAAGCGCCCGGCGGGTCGTGGCTCAAGCCGTCACGCATGCGTATCGGAAAGTAATTTCAACCCATTGATAGAACGCGGGGTTTTGCCCGCTATGGAAAGGAAATAGTTTGCAGGTTCTAGTTAGAGACAACAATGTCGACCAGGCACTTCGGGTGCTGAAGAAGAAGATGCAGCGCGAAGGCGTCTTCCGCGAAATGAAGGCACGGAGCGCTTATGAAAAGCCTTCCGAAAAGCGCGTTCGCGAAAAGGCGGAAGCCGTGCGGCGTTACCGCAAGCTCGCGCGCAAGAAGATGCAGCGCGAAGGCCTGCTGCCGGCACCGAAGAAAGTCGCGCGTCCGGCGCGCTGATATCCGTTCACTGCTCGGACATCCATAAGGAAGGAGGAGATTCCCATGACTGCAACCAAGGACGAATTCTTCAATCCCACCAAGCTTTCCGCGCGTGACAAGGCCGCCGCTACCGACCAGACAGCCCGCGCCATCATTGCCGCGGAAGCCAATCAGCGGGAAAAGAAAACCGAGAAACTGAGGCTGCTTCGCCTTGAAAAGGAAGCCGCCGAACCTTCGCCGGCGCCCGCTCGATCGAAGAGCCGCAAGAGTTTAGCAGACCATTGATGCTCAAAAAGCCCGGGGATCCCGGGCTTTTTCTTTAGAGGAAAACTTTGCGCCAGCAGCTATGCCGGTTGAAGCTTCAGCCGGCTCGGCAACGGCGGGAAAGCAAGGGCGATGAGAACAGCGCCGAGGCCCACCAGCGCGGAGCCGATGAACAGCCAGTTGTAGTTGTTGAACTGATCGAAGGCCCAGCCGCCGGCCAGCGGCCCGAAGGCCATGCCGATTGCGGACAGCATGGTCACGGCACCGAGAACCGTGCCCAGAATCTTGGCCGCGAAATATTCACCCGCCAAGACGGCATAAAGCGGCATCACGCCGCCGTAAGTGCCGCCGAAAATCACCGCCAGCGCGTAGAACTGGGTGAGATCACTTACTATTGTATAGGCTGCGATCACTGCCGCCTGGATCAACAGCCCGCCGATCAATACCGGCTTGACGCCCAGCTTGTCGGCGAGGACACCGAAAAGAATGCGGCCCCCGAGACCTGCGGCACCCTCGACGCTGTAGATGCTGACGGCTGCCATCGGTCCGACGCCGCAGAACATGGCATAGCTGACCATGTGGAAGATCGGGCCTGAATGGGCAGCGCAGCAGGCGAAGAACGTAAAGGCAAGCACCAGGAACTGCGGCGAACGGAACACGCGAGAGAGCGGAATGTCCGCACGATCCGCACCTGGCGCCGCTGCCGCACCGGCAGCCGCCGCGACTGGCGGATTGCGCACCAGGAACACCGTAGGCAGCAGCAGGATCCACGCACCCACGCCGATCAGGAGCATGGCGATGCGCCAGTCGTCATAGGCGGAGATCAGCCAGCGCGCAAAGGGTGAGATCGTCATTGGCGCCATGCCCATGCCGGCCGAAACCAGCGAGACGGCCAGACTGCGGTGCTCGTCAAACCAGGCCATGGTCACGGCGATCATCGGCGCAAAGAAGGCGCTTGCCGACAATCCCACGAGGCAGCCGTAGACCAACTGAAACGCCAGCAGGCTCTCCACCTGACTTGCCAGCACCAGGGCCAGCCCAAGCAACAGGGCTCCGATCAGCACGACGATGCGTGCACCATAGCGGTCGCTGGCTGCCCCCCACATGAAACCGCCAAGACCCATGACGATGAAATTTAATGTCATGGCGCTGGAAATACCGGCACGCGACCAACCGGTCGTCGTGGCAATCGGCTCCAGGAAGATTGCGAGTGAAAACATCGTGCCGATGGCGACGCAGCCCATCAGGGCCCCCGCAAAGACGATGACCCATCGATAATTATTGCTCATGCCACTCCCCTTTCCACAGGTTCGAAACATGGATCCGCTGGCCTCACCCATACGGCTCCGTGAACCTATGACGTCCGAGCCCGGTCTCTCCCGACAGATCTTGCGTCTTTTTTAGCGGCAGCAGGATTTCAATGCAAAAAGCCCCGCACGCGGCGGGGCTTCCAGAACCGATGTCGTTGTGACGCGGATGCGCGATCTCAGTCGCTGCCAGTATTCGGACGGGCCTTGCCGACATTGCTGTTGGTCGAAGCGGTCTTGCCGTCCGGCTCCTGGCCGTAATAGGTACCGCCAAGGTGGCCGCCGCCGCTGGTATTCTCAACCTGCCGCTCGGCGCGTTTTACCGCTTCTTTCACGTCGCTTTTGCTCATGTCTGTCCTCCAGCTTGTGGGTTGGTGACAGTGAGTTAACCGCTTCATTGGCGAGGTGTTCCCGAATATTTCGCCGAGGCCGGCGGCGCGGCGCGGCGAAATCTCTGAAATATTCTTGACGAAAGCCAACTTGGAACCTATTTGGAAACGAACGTTCTCCAATTGTGACCTTTCGCGATGAACATGGACGCAACGACACGCCTACCGGGCCGCCCCAGGCAATTCGCGATCGACGAAGCGCTCGACAAGGCAATCGTCGTCTTTTCCGAGCGTGGCTATCATGCCGCCTCGATCTCGGAACTGAAGGAGGCGATGGGACTGACGGCCGGCAGTCTTTACAAGGCCTTCAAGGACAAGAAGGCGATCTTTCTGGCCGCTTTCGACCGCTATAAGCAAGTCCGCAACGCACTTCTCGATCAGGAAATCGGCGTCGGTTCCGATGGTCGCGACAAGGTTTTTCGCATGCTGCGCTTCTATGCGGAGGCTTCGCATGGCGAAAGCGGAAGGCGGGGCTGTCTAGTGGTCGGGACGGCGATAGAGCTTGCGGTCTATGATGCGGAGGCAGCCGAGCGCGTCGGTCGGTCGATGGCGCGCAGCGAGGCTTTGTTCGAGCACCTCATTCGCGAAGGCCAAGCTGACGGCTCGATCTCGAAGACGATAGACGCGGAAGCGACGGCCCGCCTCATGCTCTCGGTCACCCAGGGCCTGCGGGTGCTCGGCAAGACCGGACCGGACCGGGACCGCGCCTTCGCCGTCATCGACGCGGCCATGAAACTTCTCGACTGATTTACTCGATCCTTTCCTCCCAAGGAGCTTTTCATGACGAGCAATACAGCAACTCTGGTCAGCCCGGCCGCTCCCTCCGCCATGTCGGCCAGCATGACCTTCATCATGGCCGCGGCTTGCGGCCTGATCGCGGCCAATCTCTACTATTCCCAACCGCTCGCCGGTCCCATCGCTGCGTCCATCGGTCTCCCGGCGCATGCAACCGGTTTCATCGTCACGCTGACCCAGGTCGGCTACGGCCTTGGCCTGCTGCTCATCGTGCCGCTCGGCGACCTTCTCGAAAACCGCCGGCTGATCGTGACCATGATTGCCGCAGCTACGGTGGCGTTGATCGCCGCCGGCCTCTCGACGGCGGTCGTCCCCTTTCTAGCCGCCTCGTTGGCAATCGGGCTTGCCTCCACTGCCGTGCAGATGATCGTACCCTTTGCCGCGAGCCTCGCCCCGGATGCCCATCGCGGCCGGGTGGTCGGCAATGTCATGAGCGGACTGATGGTCGGCATCATGATGGCCCGGCCGGTCTCCAGCTTCATTGCCCGCTATTCCTCCTGGCACCTTGTCTTTTTTGTCTCCGCAGCGGTCATGGTCCTGCTCGGCTTCGTGCTTGCCACGCGCCTTCCGAAACGGGCGCCGCAAACGAAACTTTCCTATTTTGCCTTGATCGCGTCGATGGGCCACCTCTACGCCACCCAGCCGGTGCTGCGCCGCCGGGCTTTCTACCAGGCCTGCCAGTTCGCCGCCTTCAGCCTGTTCTGGACGGTCACTCCGCTCGTCCTCGCCGGCCCCGCCTTCCAGCTGAGCCAGGCGGGCATCGCGCTCTTCGCCCTTGCCGGCGTCGCGGGAGCGATTGCCTCGCCCATCGCGGGACGTCTTGCGGACCGGGATCTCGGCCGCCCGGCCACGATCTTCGGCATCGTGGCCGTCGCAATCGCTTTCCTGATCACCCACGTTGCGCCGGAGGGATCCACCATTGCGCTTGCGCTCCTGACATTTGCCGCGATCCTCTTGGACTTCGGCGTAACGATGACGCTCGTCATCGGCCAGCGCGCGATCTACGGGCTCGGCGCCGATCTGCGCAGCCGCCTGAACGGTCTCTTCATGGCGACCTTCTTCATGGGCGGCGCGGTCGGCTCGGCCGTCGGCGCCTGGGCGTTTGCGGAGGGCGGCTGGCTGCTCGCCTCGATGCTGGGCCTTGCGCTTCCAGTCCTCGCCTTCCTTTATTTCCTGACGGAACGGCGGCGGCCGGCGCCGGCAGAATAGAAGGCTGGGCACCTGAGACGACAGGACCAGATCATGTTCAAGGACGCCCTCGAACATGATCGAGGTCGAACAGATTCTATATTTTTCGAAAGGTCAGTCATCGCTTCTCCAACCGAACGAGGTTCCCATGCGACTGACCTTTGCTTTTATCGCTCTTCTATATGCCAGCGTCCCTGCCTTTGCCGGCAATCCTGCCGGCGTGCAGAATGTCAGCATCGCCTCGCCGGCGCGTGGCGCGGCCCTCGACGTCACGGTCTTCTATCCTTCGAAAGGCGACGGTGAGCCGATCGTGATCGGGCAAAACAGGGTCTTTGAAGGCATGTCCGCTTCGAAGAATGCCACGATCGAGAAGGGCCGCTTTCCGCTCGTGCTGCTTTCCCACGGCTCCGGCTCACGAGTAGAAGGAATGGCCTGGATCGCCACGAAACTGGCCGAAGCAGGCTTCATCGTTGCCGGTCCGAACCATCCCGGCACGACGAGCGGTGATTCCACGCCGGCTGCTACGCCGAAGATCTGGGAGCGCGCGCAGGATCTTTCGACCATCATCACCGCACTGACCAACGACCCTCGTTGGCAGCCCTCGATCGACAAGGACCGCATCGGCGTCCTCGGCTTTTCGCTTGGCGGCAGCACGGCCATGGAACTGGCCGGCGCCCGCGCCGATCTCGATGCCTATATTCGCTATTGCGAAGACTACGCGATGATGATGGATTGCCGCTGGTTCCAGGGCGGTCGAGGTTTCGCCAACAACGAGCCGGTCACGGTCGAAAAGCTCGATCTCAGGACCATCGACAAGGCCCGTTTCGAACAATCGAACCGTGATCCGCGCATCGTTTCGGCGGTCGTGGTCGATCCCGGTCTTGCTGCAGCCTTCAAACCGGAAAGCCTGAAAGGCATCGATATCCCGCTGACCATCATCAACCTTGGCAGTACCGGCAAGATCCCGGTCGCAGTGCGTGCGGACAAGCTGGTCAAACAGATCCCAAATGCCGCCTATGCGCAGGTGGACAATTCCGACCATTTCAGCTTCCTGCCCGTCTGCAAGCAAGGTGCTGCGGAATTCCTGGATTCGATCGGTGATCCGGATCCGATCTGCGAGGAGGATGGACTTCGGTTGCGAACCGATATCCACAAAGAGCTTATCGGCCTCATCATGCAGACTTTCGAGCGCACGCTCAAATCCGGTCACTGACCCGTCAGACGCATAAAGGGGGGCAGACGTCGCCTATTTCGCCGGCTTCGGAATGCCGGAAAGGATCGAGCCGTCCTCTGCACGGCTCGTCAGGTGTTTGAATTTTCCGTTCCTGAACTCGAAGAAATGCGCACCCTTGGGGCTTTCCTCGTTGAGAATACCGGAAAAGACGATCAGGCGGCTGTCGTTTTTGAACGAGAATGGCTCGCCTTTGCCCCAACAGCAGACCGAATAGGGCAGCCATGCAACCTTGCCGGTTCTTGCATCGATGACCGCGCCGCCGAGGCATTCAGCCCCGCAACCCCATGTGGCGAAAATATAGTGGCCTGCGAAATTGGCCGGCTGGCTGACCGCGCGCCGGAGCCGCGTCGCGAAATTCCGCTCATCCTTCGTCGCCAGCCTCACCAGAGCGTTCGGCCCGGCATAGATCTTCTCGGGAAATGCGGAGAACTGCGGCACCTCTTCAGCCGCCGCCGAAGCGGCGATGCCAAGCCAGATGCCGATCAGAATCCCGACGACCTGGAACCCACGCATGACGATCTCCGATAACCAGAAGATGAGATTGATGCCGTATGTGAGAATGCGAGGCTATTATCATCTCCCGTCTTCCACTCAGGCAGTGCGACTGGCGACGGGATTGCCGCGGGCAAGCAGGAAAAGGCCGAGGCCCGTCAGCAGAAGGCATATGCCGCTTGCGATCGTGCGGACGATATTCCAGAACTGCCAGGTTTGCGAATATTGCTGCCAAACGCGTCTTGCGGCATCTACATCAGGCGGGGTCGCGGTGGCCGCAAGCGCCTCGTTCATCGGCACGTTGACGCTCATGGTCAGGATCTGACCTCCAACCAGATAGACGACACCTGCCACCGCGAAAGCAACTGCGGCACCTCTGAAACCCGAGAGAGCGGCAAGGAGAGCCGTTACCAAAAGGATCGGGCTCGTACCAAAAAACGCCGGTGCGAAAACCACGTTGCGCACCGAGGCGTTCATGGCCTTCATCGCCTCGATCGCCACGGCCGGATCGATCGCATCGAGGCCCCACATGGTCGAGCAGACCCAAGCATAGAAGAAGCCGAAGATCCCGCCGCTCAAGAGGAGCGACAGGCCGGCCAGAACATATACGGGCGGTCGCATGCGAGCCTCCTCATCATCTTCCCAATGGCTCGCATGAAATATGCGTTCGTCCAAGTGAAAGATGGATGAAATTCAGGCGACCCGCTTGTAGAACAGCGTCGTGCCGCAGAAGCCGCCTTCCGGCCACATGGCATAATCGGGAATGACTCCAACGCGCTCCCATCCGAAGCGCGGGTAAATACTTTCCGCTTCGCTGCCGGTCGCTGTATCGAGTACCAGAAGCGTCCGGCCGCGGCACGCTGCTTCCGCCTCTACCGCCTCCATCAGCTTGCGCGACAAGCGGAGCCCGCGCGCCGAACGATGCACGAGAAGCTTCATCAGGTCGCCGCGGTGCGGCTGGTTCGGCTTCGAGGCAAGCCCCACCTGAACCGTGCCGACCACCTTGCCGTCCACCTCGGCCACCGCCAGGATGATGCTGCCCTTTGCCACCGCATCGGCGATCTCGTGCCAATACCCGATCGCGTCCTTCGGTTCGAACGGCAGCATGAAGCCGAGCGAAGCGCCGCCATTGATGCAGTCGGAAAGCACCTCGCAAAGATCCGATATGCTTGCGCGGGTTTCGTCTGCGTTGATGATGCGGATGCTTGTCATGTTCGGTTCTTTCGGGTTCTAGCGGCCGCGGTCGAGGACGACAGCGTAACGGGCCGGCCTGTCGGACGGATTGTGAAAGTCGAAGGCGTCGCCGATATCCATGTAAAGGCAATCGCCCGGATGGAGCCTGTGGACGGTCTCGCCGATGATCATCTCCAGCACGCCTTCGAACAGCCAGACGTGCTGGGTCATGACCCGGCTCTCTTCGCGCGGCGGGAAACTCACCCGCGCACCGGCGGGAAAATCCACCTCGACGATATCGACCCGGCTCGGCGTGCCGGGCGGAGACACCGAACGCCTGACATATCCCGTATGCGGGTCGCGCCAGAGCCGCTGGTCGGCGTGACGACTGAGGGGCGAGGTTGCCGGCTCGTCATCGGCGAAAAAGGCTGAAAGCGAAAGGCCGAGCGCCTCCGAAAGCCTTGCCAGCAGCGCCGCCGTCGGGCTCGCCTCAGCCCGTTCGATCCGCGAGATCATCGCACGGCTGACGCCGGAGCGGCTCGCCAGGTCGTCCAATGTCAAACCTGCCCGCCCTCTGAGCCTCTTCAACCGCTCGCTGATGGCATTCTCGATGTCATGATCCGTCGTTTCCATGATTTGAGAATTGCATTCTCTTATGATGGAATCAAGTGCCTCGATGTCACGCGCATGAAATTTGCAGGGCAATGCCGTTTCCGCGATAGCTACCGAGGCCATCGATCGGCTAAGGGAGCAGCATGAGGATATGCACCGGCCGGTAGCAATCCCCGCCTATTGCCGGAGAGACGAGATGAACGGCCAGACATCGGAGGCATCTTCGCCCTTTTCGATCGCCAGCATCGTCATCTCCATGACGACAGCGGCGATCGGCAGCGGCGTAATGTTCGCCTATGTGCCCTTCATGCTGACCCATTCTGTCGCGCCGTGGGCGGCGGGTGCGGCCGTCACCGCCGTCGCTTTCGGCGGACTTGTGGGCTGCATGGTCGGCGGCCCGCTGATCAAGCGCGTCGGGCATGCGCGGCTCTTCGCCTGCTCGATGGCGATGGTAATCATCGCCGCCGTGCTGATCGCCGCCGACCTGCCGCCCGCATACTGGATTCTGGCGCGCGGCCTCTATGGCGCGGCTGCCAACGTCAACTTCATCATCGCCCAGAGCTGGCTGAACCACGCGGCATCGAACGAATGGCGCGGCAGGGCGATGTCCTTCTTCTACATGGCCTACGTTCTCGGCCTCGGCTGCGGCGCCTGGATCTTCGGGCAGATCCCGACCGACGGCAATCTCGCGCCGCTCGCGGTCGTCTTCTTCACCGCGCTTTCCATCCTTCCGATCGGGCTGACTCGCCTGCCGAACCCACCGCCGCCGGCGAGTGTCAGCGTCAACATCGCCATGGCCTGGCGCATCTCGCCGGTCGGTCTTGTCGGCGTTTTGGCGTCGGGCGGGCTCTCCATGGTCGTGCAGGGCTTCACCCCGATCTATGCCGCCACCAATCAGGTCTCGCAGAAGGACGTCGCGTTCCTGATGTTCATCATGCAGACCGGCCTCCTGTTCATCCAATATCCACTCGGCGCGCTGTCGGACCGCATCGATCGCCGCGCCGTTCTGGTCGTCACCTGTGGCCTGATCGTCGCGGCTGGCATCGCGGCGCTCTTCGTTTCCTTCTCAACGATCGTTCTCCTGATGATCGTCTTTCTCATCTTCGGCGGCGCGATCGAGACCGTCTATTCGGTCGCCAATGCGCATGCCAACGACCGCGCCGACCCCGGCGATTTCGTGCCACTCTCCTCGACGCTGCTCGTCGCCTGGTCGACGGCCGCGACGATCGTTCCGCTCGGCGTCACGCTTTTGACGCCCATCTTCGGTCAACACACCTTCGTCTACGCGATCATCCTGGTGGCGGTCTCTTATGCAGCCTACGTGATCTGGCGCCTCAAGGAGCGCCAACCGGTGCCGGCGGACGAGCGCGAGAATATCGGTATCCGCAGCGCCCAGGTTCCGAACGCTTCGGTCCTCACCGATCCGGAGACCGGCAAGCCCTGAAATAGGCCGAGGAACCGGCCCTTATCCTCAACGAATGGTTATCTTTCCGCTTTGCGACAGGGATTCGCGCTGCTATATGCGCGAGCCATGAGCACCAATTCCACCCGCACTCCGCTTGACCATATCCGCAACTTCTCGATCGTGGCGCATATCGACCACGGAAAGTCGACGCTCGCCGACCGGCTGATCCAGACGACCGGCGGTCTTGCAGAGCGCGACATGTCGGAACAGGTGCTGGACTCGATGGATATCGAGCGCGAGCGCGGCATCACCATCAAGGCCCAGACGGTGCGCCTGCACTACAAGGCGAATAACGGCGAGACCTACATTCTCAACCTCATAGACACGCCCGGCCACGTGGACTTCGCCTACGAAGTCTCCCGTTCGCTGTCGGCCTGCGAAGGCTCGCTGCTGGTCGTCGATGCCTCCCAGGGGGTGGAAGCCCAGACGCTTGCCAACGTCTATCAGGCGATCGACAACAATCACGAGATCGTCACCGTCCTCAACAAGATCGACCTGCCGGCGGCCGAACCCGATCGCATCCGTGAGCAGATCGAGGAAGTGATCGGCATCGACGCGTCGCAGGCGGTGTTGATCTCGGCCAAAACAGGCCTCGGCATTCCCGACGTGCTGGAGGCCATCGTTCATCAGCTGCCGGCGCCGAAAAGCGAAGGCGGCGAAAAGGCGCCCTTGAAGGCGCTGCTGGTCGACAGCTGGTATGACACCTATCTCGGCGTCATGGTTCTGGTGCGTATTCTTGACGGCGTCCTCACCAAGGGCCAGACCATCCGGATGATGGGCACCGACGCCAAATACCAGGTCGAGCGCGTCGGCGTGCTCACACCGAAGATGCTCGCCGTCGACAGCCTCGGCCCGGGCGAGATCGGTTTCTTCACCGGCTCGATCAAGGAAGTAGCGGATACCCGCGTCGGCGATACGATTACCGAGGACAAGAAGCCGACGGCTCACGCGCTGCCGGGCTTCAAACCGGCCCAGCCCGTCGTATTCTGCGGCCTCTTCCCAGTCGATGCCGCCGATTTCGAGGACCTGCGCGCTGCCATGGGCAAGCTGCGCCTCAACGACGCCTCCTTCTCCTTCGAAATGGAAAGCTCCGCCGCCCTCGGCTTCGGCTTCCGTTGCGGTTTCCTCGGCCTGCTGCATCTCGAAATCATCCAGGAGCGCCTGGAGCGCGAGTTTGACCTCGATCTCATCGCCACGGCTCCCTCGGTTGTCTACAAACTGACGATGACCGACGGTTCCGAACGCGAACTCCACAATCCGGCGGACATGCCGGACGTGGTGAAGATCGCCGAAATCCAGGAACCGTGGATCAAGGCAACGATCCTGACGCCGGACGATTATCTCGGCGGCATTCTGAAACTCTGCCAGGACCGGCGCGGCATTCAGACCGAACTCACCTATGTCGGCAAGCGTGCCATGCTCACCTACGAGCTGCCGCTCAACGAAGTGGTGTTCGATTTCTACGATCGCCTTAAGTCGATTTCGAAGGGCTATGCTTCCTTCGATTACCATCTGCACGGTTATCGCGAGGGCAATCTCGTGAAGATGTCGATCATGGTGAACGGCGAGCCGGTCGACGCGCTCTCCATGCTGGTCCACCGCTCGGCGGCCGAAAAGCGTGGCCGGGACATGTGCGAGAAGCTGAAAGACCTGATCCCGCGACACATGTTCAAGATCCCGATCCAGGCCGCCATCGGTGGCAACGTGATCGCGCGCGAAACGATCTCCGCCATGCGCAAGGACGTGACCGCGAAATGCTACGGTGGCGACGCCAGCCGCAAGCGCAAACTTCTGGACAAGCAGAAGGAAGGCAAAAAGCGCATGCGCCAGTTCGGCAAGGTCGACATCCCACAGGAAGCGTTTATTGCCGCGTTGAAGATGAAGGACGATTGAGGCCGCGGGTCACCCTCGGACTTGATGTTACACGGTACCTTGCGCGGGCGGCACCTTGCCGTCGGGCGTGAGACCATCGACGGCATCGGGAAGTTCCCTGGATAGCCTCCTCAGTACTTCCTCTTCGGAAAGGCCCGTCTTTGCCGCCACGTCGCGCACGACGTCCGGCCCAAGGGCCTCCTGAAGCTCCGTGTCGTTGATCGGATCGTTGGCTCCCGTCCTCACCCAGCTATCGGCCTTTTGGTCGTGGCCGGTCTCCCGGAATTGATCGAGCAGGTCGTTCAGTCCCCCGTTGAGGAGCGAACCGACCCCGCCTCCAGCGAGAATGCTGCCGAGGCCGCCGCTGCTGAGCTTACCGAGAACGTCGTTCAGTCCTCCCGAGGGCTGCGAAGCAGCCGTTCCTTCAGTTCCACCCGGGGGCACCGCCTGCCGCCCTTCGGTGATGTTTTTCAAAATGTCGGCAATCTTGTCCCTGTTCTGGTAGCCGGCAACGGCCAGAACCGCGAGAAGTGCCTTCAATGGTCCGCGTTGCATGATTTGCCTCCCTTGGCGCTTTACCGGTTCTGACACACCGGTTTTCAGAGCACTTAGGATTCGCGGGGCAAACGGCAATACAGGAAGTCCTTACGGTTATTCGGGGAGGTCGAAATCTTGCAGGACGCGCTTATTGCAGCCCTGAAAGGCCGTCCTTCGGAACACGAAGAAGGCGAATCCTATTGGCGTTATAATGAATACGATTGGGACGATTTTTCCCTATCTTCACGGACTTTGAAGTTTTTGCGCCCAAGAACGAACTGGCACAATTTGGGAGTCCGCCGAAGTATCCTTGCTATGGATGGAAAGCATCACCGCAGCCGCTGCGGGCCTTATTCCCCAACTCCTTGCCAGAAGACAATGTAGCTAACCTTACTGAGAGAAGGAATCAGAATGGACGCGACTTGCACGCCATCCGAATTGGCAGAAATGGACCGCCTACGAGCTATAGAGCATAGGCGGCTGCAAGCCTTGGTGGAAGGCGATATGGAGACTGCGTTGCCTCTGCACTCCCCTGATTTTCAACTGATAACTCCAATCGGCATGCCTTTGTCGCGGGACCAGTATTTGGGTGCCATTTCGCAGGGAGCGATCAAATATCTTTCATGGCAGCCTCAGGAGATCACGGTTCGGCTCCACCAGGACGTGGCACTTATCCGCTACCGTGCGGCACTCGAAGTCATCTTCAACGGACATCGGGTTCCACTGAGCGACTACTGGCATACAGATACCTATGAGTATCATGATGGACGCTGGATGATCGTTTGGTCGCACGCAACGGCAATACAGTAAGTTCGGTCTCGTTGTGGGAAGTCGAAGGGGAGATGGGGCTGATGCCGCTCATACATCCCCTTCATCTTCATCGCTTCAATCCAGCCCATGCGGCCGGCGGACGATGCCCAGCGACTTCGCCTTTCGCATGGCTTCCGTCGCCGCCTCGACGCCGAGGAGGACGGTGGTTTGGAGAGAACCCACCGTGCCACCTGCGCGAGACACTCGCCCGCCATCTTCCGCATCCAATCAAGCGGCCGGCGGGATCCGTGCTATCACCTTGATCTCGAAGTCAAATCCGGCGAGCCAGTTGACACCGACAGCGGTCCAGTTCGGATAGGGTTTTTCAGCGAAGGTAGCGTCCTTCACGGCAAGAACCGCCTCGAACTGGTTTTGCGGATCTGTGTGGAAGGTGGTTACGTCGATGATGTCGTCGAATGTGGAGCCGGCGGCCTTAAGAACAGCACCAAGGTTTTGGAAGGCGAGCTCCACCTGCTTCTTGAAATCCGGCTCCGGTGACCCGTCCTCGCGGCTGCCAACCTGGCCAGAAACGAACAGCAGATCCCCCGAGCGGATCGCCGCCGAATATTTGTGGTTCTCATAAAGAGCCTGTCGGCCGGCGGGGAAGATTGCATCGCGTTTAGTCATACTCGCACTCCTGTTGAAGGAAGCACCAGGCCGCAACGATCACCATGGCATTTCATCGGCGGGCGGAGAGACCTGAATGTGCTTTGGCCGGCGCCATTCACATACGCGCCGTACGTCAGTGCATATAAGACATACGGTGCGTATGTCAATTGGCATACGCACCGTATGTTCATTTACAGGGGTGGAAGCGGGGACAGATCAACCTCGCGCTGCGGGTGGACGATATCGAACCGATTTCGCCCTTCGCATCGCTTCCATCGCGTCTTCGACGCTGACAAGCACGGTAGTCTCGAGAGAACTCAACGCACCACCGGCGCCGATGGCGAGCGCTACGGCTGCCATCGAGACGTTGTCGGGTGCCTCCCACAGGCACCAGCCGTCATGCTTGCCAAAAGCGTACCAGAACCCCTGGAGTTTTCCGTCCACGGATTCGATAGATGCCCGTGCTGCCTCTCGCCGATCCTCCGGATTTTCGATCATCCGCGCGCGTGCCTCGGGCGTATAGCTGAAACTCGTGAGATACAAGGCCATGGCTTGCCTCCTCCTTCAGGCCAGATCAGTTAACGCCCAAGTTCGCAGGAACGCGAGTCAATCCAATGGAGGATTTCGGGCGAGAATTGCCCGGAGAGAATTGCCGGGACTAGACCGCTGTATTGAGGACGGCTGAGTTGCTTCTCGGGATCATGAGCGTATCCTCAACCGGTGTCGGGACAGTGCTCTACTGTTGGGAACCCGGCCCATTTGCACCCATAGCAATCCGTTCAGCGGCCAGAGAGATGAAGGCGGCCGCGTGAATCGATGATTCGTCGTCAGCATGACGGCGAAATCGGACGCAACCGCACAGCCCAAGTTGACTGAGTCAAGACACGGGCGTCGGCTAGTCCAGACCAGGTGACGTCGGTGTCCAGATAGGAGATACCGAGATGAACAAGTTGTGCCTGCTAATCCTGACGCTTTCGATCGGGTTCCCCTCGCTGACCTTCGGCGTAGCAACTGCGGAGGAGGGAGATTATTACGATAGCATTCCCGGACAGGGCTATTCTGCTCTTGCGCCGGACTCCATGACGACTTCCGGCATCATGAACTCCGGCGAGGTGCGCGATCTACCTTATCCACTCAGGAACAGAGGTGGCCGTGACAACAATTGGCCGGCCTTTAATGACGGTATGCCTCTTTCGGATTGAACGCCCATTGGCGAAAAAGTTGGCCGCCGAGATTAGCGCTTGGCGGCCAACGTTGAGAACTGTCATCTGATACCAACTTACGAGGCACATCCGTACCTGAGGTGACGGCAAGCCCAACGCGCGTCTCTCACCCGTTCCTGGAAGTCTCCGCCGAAACATCCCTTAGCGGCGCGCGGCTCAGTTCGTTGCCGGCAGCGATCGCCTTGCGCAGGAGCCGCATCAATTCCTGCTGCTCATCGCCGGTCAGACCGCGGACCAGCAGTTCCTGCGCCGCTTCCACCGCCGGGCTCACAGCCTCAAGTGTCTGCCGCCCCTTTTCGGTGACCTGCAACTCGCGGGCGCGCCGGTCCCGGCTGCTGGCGCGGCGTTCCAGCAATCCCTTTTGCGCCAACCTGTCCACGACCCCTGTGATCGTTGTCCGATCGTAGGCGATCAGTCCGGCCAGCGTGATCTGGTCGATCCCGGGATTGGTGCTGATCGCTGCAAGCGCAGCATATTGAACCGGCGTCAGATCGTAGCCGGCTTCCTCCACCTCAGCATGAAAAACCGCCACGGCGATCTGCTGAAACCGGCGGGCGAGATGCCCCGGCATGTCATTATTGTCCTTCACCGACCTCTCCACAGCGGAATCATGTTGTTGACAGCATACTGATGATCAGTATGCTAATCAATTGCAATCCTGCCGAATTCATGGCGGCAGGGTGGCATAGACTTAGATCACGGAGCGATCCGGCAGTCGACATCGAGACCAACCGCAACGGCGGGCCTAACAGTCGCGGCCGTGCTCGGTGAGCCCGTAAGAACCCAGGCGGAGGAGAAGCGCTGATGCAATTTCATTTAAACGGCTACCAGCCCGGCGATCCGGAGATTTCCGACCCTGACGAACGCATTGCGCCGTCCGGTGCCCCCGGCCCGCTGCCAGAGGAAGTCGACGTGCTCATCGTCGGCTGCGGGCCTGCGGGCCTGACGCTCGCGGCCCAGCTTTCCGCCTTCCCGGATATCAGGACCTGCATCGTCGACCAGAAAAACGGCCCGCTGCTTCGCGGCCAGGCGGACGGCATCGCCTGCCGCACCATGGAGATGTTCGAGGCCTTCGGCTTTGCCGAACGGGTCCTGAAGGAGGCCTATTGGGTCAACGAGACATCCTTCTGGAAAGCTGGAGAGAAGGGCTCTGGCCGGATCGTCCGAAGCGGCCGGATACAGGACACCGAAGACGGACTTTCCGAATTCCCTCATGTCATCCTCAACCAGGCGCGGGTGCACGACTTCTTCCTCGAAGTGATGCGCAAATCGCCGGCCAAGCTCGAGCCGCATTACGATCGGCGCCTGATCGACCTTTCGGTCAACACGGCGACCTCTTCCGACCCGTCCTCTCATCCTGTAACCGCCAGATTCGAGCGGCTCGATACAACGCACGAGGGGCAGATCGAAACGATCAGGGCCCGCTACGTGGTCGGATGCGACGGCGCGCGCAGCCGCGTGCGGAAGTCGATCGGCCGGGTCCTCGCCGGGGATTCCGCCAACCACGCCTGGGGTGTCATGGATGTCCTCGCGATCACCGATTTTCCTGACATCCGCCTGAAGGCACTGATCCAATCGCCTGGCGAAGGAAGCATCGTGCTCATTCCCCGCGAAGGGGGCTATCTCGTCCGTATCTATGTCGAGCTCGACAAGCTGGACGCCGGCGAACGGGTTTCAAACCGCAGTATCACCTCCGACTATCTCATCGCCGCGGCGCAACGGATACTGAAACCCTACACGCTGGAGGTAAAGGAGATCGCCTGGTGGTCGGTCTACGAGATCGGTCAGCGGCTTTGCGAAAAGTTCGACGACGTGCCGGACGACGCGGTCGCCGAACGCCTCCCCCGCGTCTTCATCGCCGGCGATGCCTGCCATACCCACAGCCCGAAGGCCGGCCAGGGTATGAACGTTTCGATGCAGGACGCCTTCAATCTGGGCTGGAAGCTCGCTGCGGTCCTGCGCGGACAGAGCGTTCCGCATCTGTTGCACAGTTATTCGGCCGAGCGCCAGGCGATCGCCAAGGAGCTGATCGATTTCGACCGCGAATGGGCGAAAATGCTCAGCGCATCCTCCACAGAAGGAAGACAGGTCGACCCGGCCGAGACTCAGGACTACTTCGTCCGCCACGGACGTTATACCGCGGGCACGGCGGTCCGTTACCAGCCTTCGATACTCACCGGAGACGCAACCCACCAACATCTTGCGGAGGGGTTTCCGATCGGCATGCGGTTTCATTCCGCGCCGGTGATCCGCCTGGCGGACGCGAAGCCGGTTGATCTCGGGCACGTGACCAAGGCGGACGGCCGCTGGCGCATCTTCGCCTTTGCGGGCGCTGAAGGCCCTGCCGAGCCCACTTCCGGCATCCATGCCCTGTGCACCTTTCTGTCCAATTCCCCCGCATCACCCGTTCGGAAATACACAGCTGCCGGTCAGGACGTCGACTCGGTGATCGATGTTCGCGCCATCTTTCAACAGCGGCATCGCGATCTCGCGGTGGAGAGGATGCCGGCCTTCCTTCTGCCCGGAAAGGGACGCTACGGGCTTTGCGACTACGAAAAGATGTTTTGTCCCGACCTCAAGCACGGTCAGGACATTTTCGAGATGCGCGGGATCAATCGGCAGCGAGGGTGTCTGGTGGTGGTCCGTCCCGACCAGTATGTCGCCCAGGTTCTTCCACTCGACAGCCATGCCGAACTGACAGCCTTCTTCGACGGGTTCATGGCCTTGCCGGGACGGGCCGCTTGAGCGCGCGTTGACATCTGGCTCAATTTGTACAACTGTACAAATTACAAGGTCAATCGACAAAGAGCCAGATGCGCCAGAGTCTGAAAGAGACACTTCTTCGACATGCCGTGACGCTGTTTTCGCAGAGCGGCTACAATGCCGTTTCCCTGCGCGATATCGCCAAGGCGGCCGGCGCCAATGTCGGCAGCCTGACCTATCATTTCGGCTCGAAGGCCAACCTGCTTCGGGAGATCTACGAACTTCACACGAGGCCGATGAATGCCCGCCGCGTCGAATTGCTCGGCGAGGCCCGCCGGATCAGCAATCTCGATGAGCGGCTGATGGCCGTTCTCAGAGCCTATGTCGTACCGGCCTTTATTTCTTCGACCGATGGCGATGGCGGCGGTGCCGAGTTTACCCGGATGCGCGCCGTGCTTTCCGCCGAAGGCAATCCGGACGCCCGCAAAATCATCGCCGACGCCTTCGACGAGACAAGCCGCGTCTTCATCGATGCACTTGCCGAATGCGTGCCGGGCGCATCCGTGGAGGGGCTCATCTGGCGCAGCCAGTTCCTGCTTGGCGCCCTCTATTATGCCCTCGTCAATCCGGAGCGCGTGACGCGTCTTTCCGAAGGGGCCGTGGATGGGGAAGACCGGGAAGCCGCCGTCAACCAGATCGTCGAGGCGAGCTATGCGAGCTTCCGCAGTCTCTCCACCGAACTGGCCGCGTCTGCACCACTGATCATGAAAGGTAATAGCTGATGACCACTGCCTCCCATGCGAGCGAGACGCGGCGCAAGCCGGATTTCACTCTCCCAGCCGGCGGTTGCGATTCCCATTGCCATGTATTCGGTCCTGGAGATGTTTTTCCCTACGCGCCCGATCGCAGCTATACACCCGCTGATGCGCCGAAAGAGGCGCTGGCGGCACTTCATGACCGGCTCGGC
The DNA here is from genome assembly GCF_002968635.1 of Neorhizobium alkalisoli. Lineage (GTDB taxonomy): Bacteria > Pseudomonadota > Alphaproteobacteria > Rhizobiales > Rhizobiaceae > Neorhizobium > Neorhizobium alkalisoli. The sequence goes on from NZ_PVBN01000005.1 coordinate 143,145, forward strand.
GTCGACCGCGCCGTGATCGTGCAGGCGAGCTGCCATGGCACCGACAACCGGGCCATGCTCGATGCGATCGCCTGGCGGCCCGACCGCTATCGCGGCGTGGCCATCGTCGACGGCAGCTTCGACGACAAGGCGTATCAGCAGCTCGACGACGGCGGTGTGCGCGGCGTGCGATTCAATTTCGTCCGCCATCTCGGCGGAGCCCCGGACATGGACGTCTTCAACGGCGTGATCGACCGGATCAAGGGCCGCGGCTGGCATGTCGTCCTGCATCTCGATGCGGCTGACCTCGTGCCGCTTTCCGACATGATCCGTAGCCTGCCGGTGCCCTTCGTGATCGATCACATGGGCCGCGTCGACACAACGCTCGGCACCGGGCAGCCGGCATTCCAGGCACTCCTGGATCTCGCCCGGCGGGAGAACTGCTGGATCAAGGTCAGCGGTTCCGAGCGGATTTCGCGCTTCCCGTTCGATGCGGCGGTGCCGTTCGCTCGGGCGCTCGTGGAAGCGAGCCCCGAGCGGACGCTCTGGGGCACGGACTTTCCGCATCCCAATCTCAAGGAGCCTGTCGACGAGGTCGACCTCGTCGATCTCGTTCCACGCTTCACGACGACCGCGGAGGAACGGCAGCGGCTGCTCGTTGACAACCCCGCGCGGCTTTACGGTTTCGCCGCCTGAGCGGCCTTTCAAAAAGAGGAGGAGGAGAAGATGTATTTTGATATGGCGCGGAAGCCGGAGGGGATGCTCCGGCGTACCGTTCGGGTGATGAAATGGCTGGTGCCTGCCATGGCACTGGCGGCTGCAGCTCCCGCTGGCGTTCAGGCGCAGGCGGACTATCCCTCGCGTGACATTACGCTCGTTCTGCCCTTCGGTCCGGGCGGCATTGCCGACATCACTTCGCGGGTCGTGGCGGATGCGCTGGGCAAGAAGCTCAGCCGGCAGATCGTCATTCTCAACCAGCCGGGTGCAGGCGGCGCTACCGCCGCGCGAGCAGCCCTCAATGCCGAGGCCGATGGCTACACGCTCGCCCTGCTTTCAAACGGGACCGCGATCAGCGTGCCGCTCTTCAAGAACCTGCAATTCGACCCGGTCAAGGATTTCACGCCCGTATCGAGCCTTGCCTATTTCGACTTCGTCTTCGTGACCAAGGCCGGCGGCAAGTTCAAGACGCTCAAGGACGTTCTGGAAGCGGCAAAGGCAAATCCGGGCGACCTGAACGTTGGGACCATCAATGTCGGCAGCAGCCAGAACCTCGCGGCCGAGCTTTTCAAATCGACCTCCGGGATCGATTTCACCATCGTGCCCTACAAGGCGACGCCGGATCTCCTGGTAGCCCTGCTCGGCGACGAGCTGGACGTGATCGTCGACAGCCAGACCGCGCTGAAGGCCGCACTGACACAGGGACAGGCCACTGCCGTCGCTTCCTCCGGTCCGACCCGCTCCAAGCTGCTGCCGGATGTGGCGACCGCTCAGGAACAAGGTGTTGCCGGCTTTGACGTGACGTCCTGGAACGGCGTTTTTGCACCAGCCGGAACGCCTGAAGGAGTGGTGAAGAAGCTCAATGCCGCGCTTGTCGAGGTTCTGGCCGATCCGGCCATCCAGAAGCGTTTTGCCGATCTGGGAGTCGAAGCTCGTTCCAGCACACCTCAGGAGATCGGCGATCGCCTGAAGTCCGATATCGCCAAATGGTCGGCGGTGATCGAGAAAGCCGGCATTCCCAAGCAGTAGGAACGCCACTGGATTGCAAACCACCCGGGTCGTTGCAGACGGCCCGGGTTTCTCTTTTTAAGGCTTCCCGTTCTTTGTCGCCCAAGGCATCGGCTGGCGACTGAGGAAGGCTTCAATTCCGGCGCGTCCTTCGGCAGTTTCCCAACGGTCGGCAAGGAGCGCGATACTATAGGCAACCGGATCTTTGATCGCCTGGCGAGCCAGCGATTTCGCAAGGCTTTTGGCACTTGCTACCGCTCCGGGCGCACATTCGAGGAAGGCCCTGACTTCCTCCCGAACCGCTGCATCGAGGTCATCGGCTGAGCAGGAAACCGAGACGAGCCCGATTTCGCGCGCCGTCTCCGCATCAAAACGACGGGCATTCAGAAACAGGTGGCGGGCATGGCCCTCACCGATGCGCCGGACGACATAAGGGCCGATCGTCGCCGGAATCAGGCCAAGCCGGGTTTCGGTGAGCGCGAACTCTGCGCTCCGGGCGGCGACGACGATGTCGCAGACGGACATCAGGCCGATGCCGCCGCCGAAGGCATTGCCCTGCACTTTCCCGACCAGCGGCTTCGGCAGGTCGTCGAGGGCCTTCAGCATCATCGCGAGCTCTGTCGCGCCCTCGACCTTGCCATTCCGATCCTTCCCCGCCTGATCGCGCATCCACTGAAGATCGCCGCCGGCACAGAAGGTCGGGCCTGAAGCGGCCAGCACAACGACCCGCACCGTGTCGTCGGATGCAAGCTTCGCCGCCGCATCGGCCAGCTCAGCAATCATCAGGGCGTTCATGGCATTGTGTTTTTCCGGCCGGTTCAGCGTGAGCTCAGCGAGCCCGGGGGCATCCCGTCCGATGGTCAGGGTTTCGTAGCCACTCATCAGCGCGCACCTCTCAAACTACGGGCAAAGGCCTCCGCATCTGCCAACCGGCTGGGGTCGATGCGGGTTTCGAAGCCGAGCGCATGGAGATGGTCGACAGTTCTGCCGGTTGCGACATTGCCTTCCGCACCCGGCGCATAGGGACAACCGCCCAGTCCACCGGCCGCCGCGTCGAAGACACGCAGCCCCTTTTCCAGCGACGCCGTGATGTTGTCGACGGCACGGCCGTTGGTGTCGTGGAAATGACCGGCAAGAGCCGCGGCAGGCACACGTTCCAGAACCACATCCAGCATGGCCACAATTCGGCCGGGTGTGCCGGTACCGATCGTATCGCCAAGCGAAATCTCGTAACAACCGAGGTTCAGGAGTTTCTCCGCCACGTCCGCCACCCCGGTGGGAGGCGTCGCCCCATCGTAGGGGCAATCTACTACGCAGGAAATGTAACCACGGACGGGTATGCCATCCTCCCGGGCCTGTTCGATCAGCGGGGCAAATCGCTCGAGGCTTTCGGCGATGCTGCAATTGATATTGTGCTGGCTAAAGCCCTCGGAGGCGGAAGCGAAGACGGCAACCTCGTCCACCTTTGCGGTACATGCGGCTCCGTAACCGCGCAGGTTCGGCGTCAGCACGGTATAGAGCGTACCGGGCTTGCGGGTGATGCCTGCCATGACCTCGGCCCCATCGGCCATCTGCGGCACCCAATCGGCACGGACAAAGCTCGTCACCTCGATCTTCTCAAAACCGCAGGCGGAGAGCATGTCCACCAGCCGGATCTTGTCCGCGACGGGAATGATGCGCTTTTCGTTCTGCAAACCATCGCGCGGACCGACTTCGTGGATGCGGACGAAGTCAGCCATGTTCCGTCTCCGGGAGCGGCTCCAGCATGAGCAGCACGGCGCCTTCCAGTACCTGCTCCCCTTCCGATACCAGCACATCGGCTATCGTGCCATCGCGGGGGGCTGACAGCGTCAATTCCATCTTCATCGCTTCCATGACCGCCAGTGTCTCGCCCTTGACGACAGTGGCACCGGGTGACGTGCGCATCAGCTTCACCTGGCCCGGCATGGGCGCGACAATACGGTCGCCGCCGGCGGCCGCCTCATCCTCGCCGGCGAGGACATCCATCAGGACGAAGTGCCAGCTTTCGCCGTCTCGGAAGATCGTCACATCCCGGGGGCCGCGGACCGCGTGGACCGTGTGGCTTCGGCCATCGGCCTCGACGACATAGGCGGCGCCGGCGTGTGAAACGCGAAGCGTGGAGACCTTGCCATCGACCACGACCTCGTATCCATCCACCTGCCTGGTGGCAAATGAAACCGGCAGACGATGGCCGCGATGCTCGAGCGACACGAAATCGGCGGCTTGCGACCACAGCCGAAAGCCGGAAAGCGCGTCCCAGGGATCATTCGATTTTTTCTGGTCGAGCGCACCGGCCAGTAAAAGAGCCGCCAGCGCGACAACATCGTGCGGAGCCGGATGCATCATCGTCAGCTCGGCAAGATGACGATCGATAAAGCCCGTATCCGGGCTTCCCTCGGCGAAATCCGTCTGTATTGTTAGCCGGCGAAGGAAAGTCGCATTGGTCGTGACGCCCGTGGCGCGGACCTCCGCAAGAGCGGTCGACAGCGCCGACAGCGCGGTAACCCTGTCGGCTCCACGGGTCATGATCTTCGCGATCATCGGGTCGTAGTAGGGCGAGATACGGTCTCCGGCGCGCACGCCGCTGTCGACGCGGGCGAGATGCTCGGGCAGATCGAGATGGGTAAGCCGGCCTGTCGCCGGCAGGAACCCCCGTTCGGCGTCCTCGGCATAAAGCCGCGCCTCAAAGGCCCAGCCATGGATGGAAAGCTCTTCCTGCCGACGAGGCAGGGGTTCCCCAGACGCGATGCGGAGCTGCCATTCGACGAGATCGACGCCGGTGATCGCTTCCGTCACCGGATGCTCCACCTGCAGGCGGGTATTCATCTCCATGAACCAGAAGCGATCAGCCCGAAGGCGTTCGGAAGCGTCGGCGATGAATTCGATGGTACCGGCACCGCAATAGCCGATCGCCTGCGCCGCCCGAACCGCGGCTTGCCCCATCGCCAGACGCATGTCCTCCGGCATGCCGGGTGCCGGCGCTTCCTCGATAACCTTCTGGTGACGGCGCTGCAGGGAGCAGTCGCGCTCGAATAGGTGCACGACATTGCCGTGGTTATCGCCAAACACCTGAATTTCGATGTGACGCGGATGGCTAACGTATTTCTCAATGAGGCATGAGGCGTCGCCGAAGGCCGCCAGCGCCTCACGCTGGGCCGACTCCAACGCTTCCTTGAATGAGGCGGCGTCCTCGACGCGGCGCATCCCCTTGCCACCACCGCCGGCGCGTGCCTTGATGAGCACGGGAAAACCGATCCGCGCCGCTTCGCCCGCAAGGAAATCCGCGTCCTGCTCTGCGCCGTGATAGCCCGGCACGACCGGCACGCCCGCTTTTTCCATCAGCGCCTTGGCGGCGTCCTTCAATCCCATCGCGCGAATGGCATCCGGTGACGGCCCGATGAAACGGATGCCGGCGGCCGAGACTGCTTCAGCAAAGGCGGGGTTCTCCGAAAGGAACCCATAACCCGGATGGATGCCATCGGCGCCAGTGCGCAGGGCCGCGTCGATGATCCGATCGCCGCACAGATAGCTCGCTGCCGCAGGGGACGGCCCTATGTGCAAAGCTTCGTCTGCAAGCGATACATGCAGAGCGTCGCGGTCCGCATCGGAATAGACCGCGACGGTCACGATACCCAGCCGACGGCAGGTGCGGATGATGCGGCAGGCGATCTCGCCGCGATTGGCTATGAGGACTTTCCTGATCATGGCGCCCTCACATGCGGAACACGCCGAAGCGTGTTTCCTCGATCGGCGCGTTGAGCGCGGCGGAGAGACTGAGCGCCAGGATCTGGCGAGTGCTTGCCGGATGAATGACGCCGTCGTCCCAGAGGCGCGCCGAAGCGTAAAGCGGATGGCTCTGCTCTTCGAACTGGTCGAGCACCGGCTTCTTGAAGGCCGCCTCCTCTTCGGCTTCCCACGTCTTGCCGCCGCGCTCGATCGCATCGCGCCGCACGGTCGCCAGCACGCCGGCAGCCTGTGGTCCGCCCATGACCGAGATGCGGCTGTTCGGCCAGGTCCAGAGGAAACGCGGAGAATAGGCGCGGCCGGCCATGCCGTAATTGCCGGCGCCGAAGGAGCCGCCGACAAGGATCGTCACCTTGGGCACCGATGTCGTGGCGACCGCCGTCACCAGCTTGGCGCCATGCTTGGCGATGCCTTCCGCCTCATAGCGCCTTCCGACCATGAAGCCGGTGATATTCTGCAGGAAGACCAGCGGGACTTTTCGCTGCGAGCAGAGTTCGATGAAATGCGCACCCTTCTGGGCGCTTTCGGAAAACAGCACCCCGTTATTGGCTATGATGCCGACCGGAATCCCGAAGATATGCGCAAAGCCGCAGACGAGGGTCGTGCCGAAACGGGCCTTGAATTCGTCGAAACGCGAGCCGTCGACCACGCGGGCAATCACCTCGCGGATATCATAGGGTGTGGCAAGCGACGCCGGCACGATCGCGGCGATTTCTTCGGGGTCGTAGAGCGGATCTTCGGGTTTTTCGAGCACCACAGTGTCCGGCTTGCGGGTGTTGAGGCCGGCAACGGCACGCCGGACCAGTGCGAGGGCATGGGCATCGTCGCGAGCAAGGTGGTCGGCCACGCCGGAGAGCCGGGTGTGGACGTCGCCGCCTCCCAAATCCTCGGCACTCACCTCCTCACCCGTGGCGGCCCTTACCAGTGGCGGACCGGCGAGGAAGATGGTGCCCTGATCCTTGACGATGATCGCCTCGTCCGACATGGCCGGCACATAGGCACCGCCTGCCGTGCAGGAGCCCATCACTGCAGCGATCTGGGCGATCCCCCTCGCGGACATGCGCGCCTGATTATAGAAGATGCGGCCGAAGTGATCCCGATCCGGAAAGACCTCGTCCTGGTTCGGCAGGTTGGCGCCGCCGGAATCGACCAGATAGACGCAAGGGAGACTGTTCTCCTCGGCGATCTCCTGGGCGCGCAGATGCTTCTTCACCGTCATCGGGTAATAGGTGCCGCCCTTTACGGTGGCATCGTTGGCGACCACCATCACCTCCCGGCCCTCGACCCGGCCGATGCCGGTGACGATGCCGGCGGACGGACTTGCGCCGCCGTAAAGCCCGTGCGCGGCCGTCGCTCCGATTTCGAGAAAAGGCGAGCCGTGATCGAGAAGACGCGCGATGCGTTCGCGTGGAAGCAGCTTGCCGCGCTTCACATGCCGGGCTCGCGCCTCCTCGCCGCCGCCCGCTTCGGCACGCGAAACGGCCGCCTGAACCTCGGCGATCTTCATCTCCATGGCGGCCCGGTTGGCCTCGGCCGTCTCGCTCCTCAGATTCACCTGCGAACGAAGGACTGCCATCAGGCCGTTTCCCTGAAAAGTTCGCGGCCGATCAGCATGCGGCGGATTTCCGAGGTTCCGGCACCGATCTCCATCAGCTTGGCATCGCGCAGCAGCCGACCGGTCGGGTTGTCGTTGATATAACCGTTGCCACCGAGGATCTGAATGGCCTGCAGCGCCTGCTGGGTTGCCTGTTCGGATGCATAAAGGCAGCAGGCTGCGGCGTCCTGCCGCGTCACCGCGCCGCGATCGCAGGCGGCTGCGACCGCATAGACATAGGCGCGGGCGGAATTCATGGCCGTGTACATATCGGCCACCTTCGCCTGGATCAGTTGGAATTCGCCGATCGGCTGGCCGAACTGTTTCCGCTCATGCACATAGGGCATGACCACGTCGAGGCAGGCATGCATGATGCCGATGCCGATGCCGGCGAGAACGACGCGCTCGTAATCGAGCCCGGACATCAGCACACGCACGCCGCCGCCTTCAGTGCCCATGACGTTTTCGGCCGGCACTTCGCAATCCTGGAAAACCAGCTCGCAGGTGTTGGAGCCGCGCATACCGAGCTTGTCGAGCTTTTGAGCGGTCGAAAAGCCTTCGAAGCCCTTCTCGATCAGGAAAGTGGTGATACCTTTCGGACCGGCCACCGGATCGGTCTTCGCATAGACCACCAGCACGTCGGCGTCCGGCCCGTTGGTGATCCACATCTTGCTGCCGTTGAGCACAAAGCGATCGCCGCGTTTTTCCGCGCGCAGCTTCATCGAGACCACGTCGGAGCCGGCGCCGGGTTCCGACATGGCAAGCGCCCCGACATGTTCCCCCGAACACAGCTTCGGAAGATAACGGGCCTTCTGTTCCGCGCTGCCGTTGCGGTTGATCTGGTTGACGCAGAGATTGGAATGCGCACCGTAGCTCAGCGACGTCGAGGCGGAGGCGCGAGCCAGTTCCTCGACTGCGACAACATGGGCGAGATAACCAAGTCCCGAGCCGCCGAAATCCGGATCGGCGGTGATGCCGAGCAGGCCGAGCGTGCCCAGTTCGGGCCAGAGATCGCGGGCAAATTCGTTGCTGCGATCGATTTCATCGGCGCGGGGCGCCAGCTTTTCCTGCGCGAAGCGATGAACGGTCCCGCGCACGGCCTCGACCTCCTCGCCGAGAGCGAAATCCATACTTGAGTGGAACACCTTGTCTCCTCCCGGTGTGCCAAGATTTTTATCTATCAGAAAGTTGTGGGGCAGCCGCGAGGGATCGTCAATGACCCAAACAGAGATCGCAAGATCCGGTCGTTTCCGGAAAGCCCTTTGAAAAAAGATTGCCTTTATTTCGGCAGATGATGCGGGTTCAGCCCCGGTACCCACTGGGTATTCGGCATCCGGGTGCCGGTATAGGTGATGCCGCTTTCGGTTTCACACCGATAGACACGCGTGGGCATGCTGTCGCCGTAGAGGATGTCGAAACGGCCGCGCGGGCGGTAGACATCCTCGATATCCGTGGTGCAGCTATAGGCCTGCTTCTGGACGCGTTCCTCTTCCGGCACGACGCCTGGAAGATCCCGGAAATAGGTGCCGGACGAAAAATCCAAACCCTTGCGCTCGGCCGCGAACACGTCGACGGGCGCAAACGCGGCGATGATGAGCGCCACGAGCATCACAGCGGGCAATATCCATGCACTCTTAAACATCACTCAACTCCTCACTCGCGAACGCAGCGAGTTGCTTCCAAGATATGGACGACCAAGCGCCCATTCCATGGACCGAGGCCCACATTTGCGTGATCATCAGCCGATTTCCAACCGGCGATAACCCGTCGGTTGCTGATAGAGCCAGCCGATGCGTCGGACTGCCGCTTCGAAATTTTCGCGCGCGACGCTCATTGTGTGGCCATTGGCGTGGAGAAGCGTCTCCTCGTTTTCCATGATGCCCACATGGCCTTTCCAGAAAACGAGGTCGCCGCGACAAAGTTCCTCGCGCGAGATGGCGACACCGATCGCGGCCTGCATGTCGGAATCACGAGGGACGGTCCTGCCGGCCATCATCAGCGCGAGCTGGACCAGAGCGGAACAATCCAGCCCGAAGCCCGAACGACCGCCCCAGAGATAGGGTGTTTCGATAAATTTCTCGGCGACCGCCACATAGTCGTCCCCCATGGCCTCGGCCATGGGAAGGCAATGGCTGGCGATCACCGCGCCACCGCCCGACAAGAGACAATAGCGCGTGCCGCGGGTTTCCGCCTCGCCGACAACCATGACACGGCTGCCCATGGAGAGAGCCGTCATCGGAGGCTTGCGAAGTTCGGGCTCCGGATAAACGAAGGTGCGTTGAACTGCGATGCGATGCGTCGCCTCCTCCGGTTCGCCCAGCATCGTCTCCGGCAGATAACCGACATAGCCATCCTGATCCGCCTGGATCCAGGCAAAGCCACCGGCGCGATCGAAGACCCGGACGGTCTCTCCAAAGAGAAGCTCCGTATCCATGCCGAGGGCGAGATCGGGCGACGGCCGCAATTGGGCGGCCGGCACGATGACCTGGGCCGGCTCGCCACGCACGAAGTTTTCCGCCTCGACGCTGCCCTTCAGCAACTCATCGGCCAGGTCGGGGCGAAAGGCATGCAGGCGTCTGTCGAGCAGCTTCGTCATTTCACATTCCCGGTCGGCGGGCTTCCCGAATGATCAGGTCGCCCATTTTTTCAAGAAACAAGGCGCCGGCGACCGTGCGCTTGATGATCACGTTCCGGCGGTCGCGTTCATCACGTTCGCGGTCTACCAAGCCCATGCCACCCATCGTGTCCAATGCGCGGGTAATCACCGGTTTGGATACGTCGAGCGTGGCCGCCAGTCCCCTTACCGTGTGGGGCGGCGGCACCAGATAAATATGCAGCAGGATCGATATCTGGCGCAACGTCAGATCCCGCCCGTCATGCCGTACCTGCTCCAGCGAGACCCGGTGCCACAAGCCTAATGCTTGCGTGGCCGTCAGTTCCAGCGTCATGATGACCCTCGGCTCAAAATCCCGCAGATTTTAGGCCGAAGGTCTTACTTGTTTGTTTCGGCGCTCACTTTGCTGCCACGTCGCGAACGACCCGGTAGAGTGCACGGATTGCAAAGGCCTCGCCGCCGACCGGCGCATGGGGTTTATCGGCCAGCACCCAGGCATAGATATCAAAATGCGCCCAGCTCTTGGTGGCCGTTACAAAGCGTTTCAGGAAAAGCGCTGCGGTAATCGCACCCGCCATGCCACCGGATGGCGAATTGGTGATGTCGGCGGCGCGGGCGCGGATATCCTTGTCGTAGCCCATCCAGAGCGGCAGCCGCCACATGGGATCGGCCTCCGTCTTTGCGGCTTCCGCGAGTTTTGCCGAAAGGGCCTCATCGTCCGTGAAATAGGGCGCGAGCTCCGTCCCGAGGGCGACACGCGCCGCGCCGGTGAGAGTGGACATATCGATCATCAGGTCCGGCGGGTTTTCGTCCGCATAGGCGAGCGCGTCGGCCAGGACCAGACGGCCTTCGGCATCGGTATTGTCGATCTGCACGGTAATGCCCTTGCGGCTCCGGTAGATATCGCCGGGGCGGAAGGCGTTGCCCGAAATGGAGTTTTCGACCGCCGGCACCAGGACCTGAAGATCGACTTTCAGTCCGGCATCCATGACCATCAGGGCTAGGCCCATGACATTTGCCGCACCACCCATATCCTTCTTCATCAGCGCCATGTTGGCGGCGCCCTTGATATCGAGACCGCCGGTATCGAAGCAGACGCCTTTGCCGACCAGCGTCACGCGCGGATGCCCCTGCTCGCCCCAGCGCAATTCGAGAAGTCGCGGTGGAGACACACTGGCGCGACCGACGGTGTGGATCAGCGGGAAATTTTCTTCCAGCAAATCCTCGCCGACGATCGAGGTAACGGTCGCGCCGTAATAGTCGCCGAGAGCGCGGAAGGCGGTCTCCAGTTCGATCGGGCCCATCTCGTTGGTCGGAGTGTTGACGAGGTCGCGGGCAAGAAAGACGGCGGCAAGCTGGCGTTCGATATCGGCGGCATCGTCTACGGAAAGCCGTACATCCTTCGACCCTTCAGACTTGTAACGGGTGAAGCTATAGGAGCCGAGACCGTAACCCAACGCGAATTGTTTGGGCGCAACGGAGGCTGCCTCAATCCGCCAGTCACCGGATGGCAGGAGTTTCGATAGCTTACCTCCGATGAACGGCGCCTCCAACGGATCACTTCCAAGACCGAAAATGGCGCTACCCACGTCGCCGTTTTCATCTGGAACCAACAGAAACGCGCCGGCCTCGGCTTTAAAACCCGAAGCCTTCGCCCATGCGAGTGCCTTAGAATCAAGTATGCCTGCCTTGGGGATAAACTTTGGAGCCCCCTCCTCGAGGGTGAAGGGAAAGCTTTTAATTCTGCCCTCATCAAGCTCCGCAGGCGTCACGGCGTAAACGGGCTTCGTTGCAGCACCTTTGGCGCTGAAGACGGCGGGGCGCTCGATATATTGGAACGGCGTCATGGGTGGCCTTTGCAAAGGGCTGGAATCATTCATCTTAACGGTCTGTTAGGGTTAACAGTTTATTGCTGGAGTGAAAATGCGCCACATGCCGCCGTGCGAGAAAAGCTCGACAGCGGCGACGACCGACGAGACGCCTGATGATTGCTTCTGCCGCCCTGACGCCTCGCAAGAACCGCCTCGTCCAGACGACCGCGATCGCCCTTCTGACGCTCGCCGTCGCCGGTTGCGCCAGCACGAAAAAGGATCCGGAGACAACCGGCTCGATCCCGAAAATCTCCACCGCTTCGCTCGAGGGCATGGACACGGCCGGGCTTTCGGCCACCGAGCGATCGATAGGGGCTGCCTATGTGCGCGACCCGAAAAACAGGGATGTCGGCCTGAAATACGCGACCGTGCTCGGGATGACCGGCAAGTCGGCGCAGGCGCTTGCGGTGATGCAGCAGGTGGCGATTGCCCATCCTGCCGATCGCGAAGTCCTTGCAGCCTACGGCAAGGCGCAGGCCGCCGCCGGCCAGCTCGAACAGGCGCTGGCAACGATCAACCGTGCCCAGACGCCGGACCATCCGGATTGGCGGCTCTATTCCGCCGAAGGTGCCGTCCTGGACCAGATGGGCCGCTCAGACGAAGCCCGGAAGAAATATCGCATGGCGCTCGACGCGCAACCAAACGAACCGAGCGTGATCTCCAATCTCGGCATGTCCTATGTCCTGTCCGGCGACCTTCGCACGGCCGAAACCTATATGCGCAACGCCGCCGCCCAGCCCAGTTCCGACAGCCGGGTGCGCCAGAACCTCGCGCTCGTGGTCGGCCTGCAAGGGCGCTTCGCGGAAGCGGAAGGGATCGCCCGCAAGGAACTCTCGCAGCAGCAGGCGGATGCCAACGTCACGTACCTGCGCTCGATGCTGTCGCAGCAGAACTCGTGGAGCAAGCTTGCCGACAAGGGCGGCAAGGCAAAACCGAACAACACGAATTGATGAGACCGTCTCTCGACGCACAAGGCCAGCGCTGAGCTGGCCTTTTTGCATTTCTGGGGGCGATTGTTGCTCGCGCTAGACGAAACGTGAGACCACGGTGATGATACCGCCGATCAGCACGAGATTGATGCAAAGTCTTGCCAGCATTGTCGTATCCTCCACTTGCCATAGCACCGGCCTTTGAGGGACCAAGTGCTTGATTACATGGAGAGGTTAGCGAGGCACCGCTGAATGGCTCCTGAAGCTGAAATTCAGGAAATGTTCACACCAGCGCGACCGGGATGCGGAAGTCGTCAGAACTTGTCAGCGACCTGGATGCCGGCAGGGCCTAGAATCACCGCTATGAGGACCGGCAGGAAGAACAGGATCATCGGCACGGTGAGTTTCGGCGGCAGGGCAGCCGCCTTCTTTTCCGCTTCGTTCATGCGCTCGTCACGGCCTTCCTGGGCAAGCACCCGTAGCGCCTGGGCGATCGGCGTACCGTAACGTTCCGCCTGGATGAGCGCCTGGGTCACCGCCTTCACGCCGTCGAGCTGCGTGCGGATACCGAGATTTTCCAGCGCGGTGCGACGGTCCTGCAAGAAAGACAGCTCTGCTGTCGTCAATACCATCTCTTCCGCCAGAGGCGGCGACTGCTGCGCCATCTCCTCTGCGACACGGCGCATCGCCGCCTCCATCGAAATCCCCGATTCGACGCAGATCAGCATCAGGTCCAGCGCATCCGGCCAGGCGCGTTTGATGGATGCCTGACGCTTGTTCACCAGATTGGTGACATAGATATTAGGCGCATAAAAACCGATATAGGCGACGACGATTGCCGCCAGCATGCGGATCGGGAGCGGCCGGGACGCAAGGTTGCCGAGAACGAAAATCCACACGACCGCAGCGGCGAGAAAGGCAAAAGGCAGCAGGAACCGCGCCACCAGAAACATATTGAGGGCGTTTTGCGAGCGAAGGCCTGCGGCACGAAGCTTGTTGACCGTGTTGTCGTCGACGAGTGCCTTGCGGAGGTTGAAACGCTCGACGATCTGGCGGACGGACTGGTTGTTCTGCGCGCGCAGGGAGGTCTTGGAATTTTCAGAGTTTATGCGCGCGCGTTCACGTGCCCTGATCTGATCGCGCTCGGTGGAGACCGCCTTCATGCGTTTGTCGAGGTCCCCCTTTTCGAGAAAGGGCGCCGCCAACGTATACAGTGTTGCGAAGACCGCTACGGCAACCAGGAGCGCCAGCAGCGTGGCCGGATCCGTGAATGTCGCCGCGAGTTCCTTCACCTCACCCTCCTCAAATATCGAAGTTGATCATGTTGCGCATGACGAAGATGCCGATCGACATCCAGAAACCCGAGATCAGAAGGATCAGGTGACCCCGCGGATCGGTGAAGATAATCGCGATGTACTCGGGCGAGGTGAGATAGACGAGGAGTGTCACGATAAAGGGCAAGGCTCCGATGATCGCGGCAGAAGCCTTCGCTTCCATGGACAGCGCACTCACCTTCGCCTTCATCTTCTTGCGGTCACGCAAGACCCTCGAGAGGTTGCCGAGTGCTTCGGACAGATTGCCGCCCGCCTGGCCCTGGATAGTGATGACGATCGAAAAGAAATTCACCTCCGGCAGGGGCATGGTCAGCATCATCCGGGCACAGGCTTCCGGAACGCTCAGGCCAACCTGCTGTGATTCCACCACGCGGCGAAACTCGGTCTTCACCGGCTCCTGTCCGTCAGAAGCAATCAGGCGCAGGGAGTCGTTGAGGGGCAAGCCGGACTTGATCGAGCGCACCATCACGTCGAGCGCATTCGGAAACTCTTCCAGAAACTTCTTCTGGCGACGCTTCACCAGGAAACCGATCACCCAGCGCGGCAGACCGATGGCGCCGACGAATGCCGCGCCAAGAACTGCGAGCAACGGCAGCCCGGCAATCAAGGTGACCAGAAAAATGAAGATGCCGAACAATACGCTGAACAGATAAAAGCGGCCCATCGTGAGCGAAAGACCGGTCTGGGAAAGCTTGGACTTCAAGCTCCCGTCGCCCATCTTCCTGCTTTTCTCTTCCTGTTTCTTTTCCAGATCCTTCAGCGAATCCTGCACCGACTTGCGGCGCTTGGAAAGTTCCTGCACCCGGTCCCTTGCGGCCTTCGCCCGCGCCAGATCCGTTTCAGCGGATTTAACCCGGTTAAGCCGGGTGTCAGCCTTCTTTTCCACCTCCATGCGGGAGAACAGCAGCGCATAGCATATCCCCGCCGCGGCAACTGCCACGAGCGCGATGATCGCCACCACCGTGATATCCAGCCCAAACATGGAGGTAGTCTCCTTAGTCCTTCACCCGCTCCATGGCATCGAGAGCCGCGGAGAGACGCTTTTCCTCGTTGTAGTATCGGGCGCGATCCCAGAAATGCGGCTTCCCGATGCCGGTGGACATGTGCCGGCCGATCAGCCGCCCGTTGGCATCCTCGCCGTCGATTTCGTAGCGCATCAGATCCTGGGTGACGATCACGTCGCCTTCCATGCCGATCACCTCGGTGATCTGCGTGATGCGGCGCGAACCGTCGCGCAGACGGGCCGCCTGGATGACGACGTCGATCGAACCCGTGATGATCTCGCGTACCGTCTTGGCCGGCAGTGAATAACCGCCCATGGCGATCATCGATTCCATACGGCTCAGGCATTCACGCGGGGTATTGGCGTGGATGGTGCCCATCGAGCCGTCATGGCCGGTGTTCATCGCCTGCAACAGGTCGAAAACTTCTGGACCACGCACTTCGCCGACGATGATGCGTTCCGGACGCATACGCAGGCAGTTCTTGACGAGATCGCGCATGGTGATCTCGCCCTCGCCTTCGATATTCGGCGGACGCGTTTCCAGACGCACGACATGCGGCTGCTGCAGTTGCAGTTCGGCGGTGTCCTCGCAGGTGATTACACGTTCATCGGCGTCGATATAACGCGTCAGGCAGTTGAGCAGCGTCGTCTTGCCCGAACCGGTACCGCCGGAAATAACCACGTTGCAACGAACGCGGCCGATGATCTGCAGGAGAACGGCACCCTCGGGGGTGATGGCTCCGAATTTCACGAGCTGGTCGAGATTGAGCTTGTCCTTTTTGAACTTGCGGATCGTCAGCGCCGGGCCGTCGATGGCCAGCGGCGGCGCGATGACGTTGACGCGCGAGCCGTCGGGCAGGCGCGCGTCGCAGATGGGTGAGGATTCATCGACGCGACGCCCGACCTGACTGACGATGCGCTGGCAGATCGAGAGGAGCTGGCCATTGTCGCGGAAACGGATTTCGGACTCGATCGTCTTGCCGCCGACTTCGATGAAGGTCTGACCGGCGCCGTTGACCATGATGTCTGCGATGTCGTCACGGGCCAGCAGCGGTTCCAGCGGGCCATAACCCAGAACATCGTTGCAGATATCCTCGAGCAGTTCCTCCTGCTCGGAAATCGACATCGCGAAATTCTTGATCGTGATGATATCGTTGACGATGTCGCGGATTTCCTCACGCGCGCTTTCGGCATCGAGCTTGGCGAGCTGGGAAAGGTCGATCGTATCGATAAGCGCGGAGAAGACCTGGCTCTTTGTATCGTAATACAGTTCGGTGCGGGCTTGCCGTTTGCGGACAGGTTGCGGCGCAAGCGGCGGCGGGACCGGCTGACGCGGGGCGGCCATATCGCGAGCGGGCTCGGCGAGAACTTCCGGGGCCGCCTGTCTTGCAGCCAGCGTAGCGGCGGGGACGGCCGCCGGCGGTGGCGCAAGCCCTGCCGCGCCCTTCCCAGATCCCTCGTTTCCGCGCTTGCCAAACATTCCGGTTTCCTAACGTCTAAGCCTTCTTGCGCCCAAGCATGTCGAGCACCTTCCCCAGACCACCCTTTTTCGCCTTCTTCACCGCGACGCGACCGGTGACGATATGGGCGATCTGGGAGAATGTTTCCGCAGCTGGCGACTTTGCATCGATCTCCGAGATCATGCGGCCGCTGTTGGCTGCGTTGCCGAAGAGCTGAACATCGAAGGGCAGGATCGCGATCGGCTCGATCTCCAGCGGCTCGATGAAGTCGGCAGGCGCGATTTCGGGACGCTTCGGCATGCCTACCTGATTGAGGATGATATGCGGCGGGCGATCGTTCGGCCGAAGCTTCTTCAGCGCGTCGATCATGTTCTTGGTGTTGCGAAGGTTCGCGAGATCGGGAACGGCGCAGATCACCACCTCGTCCACCTCGCAGAGCACCGCACGTGTCCATTCCGTCCAACCATGCGGAAGATCCAGGACGGCGACCGGCGCGCTGCGCTGTAGGAGCTCGATGATGGGCGTAAAGGCACCGCGTTCGAAATCATACGCCCGGTCGAGCAGCGACGGCGCGGCAAGAAGCGACAGGTGCTCCGAGCACTTGGTCAGCAGGCGATCGAGGAATACCTCGTCCAGCCGTTCCGGCGCAAAAACCGCTTCCGCAATACCTTGAGCGGGATCCTGGTCGAAGTCGATATTGGCCGTGCCGAATGGGAGGTCGAGATCGGCGAGGATAGTCTCGGTCGAAAACAGGCTCGAAATGCCGAAGGCACAGTTGTGCGCGATGGTGGACGAGCCCACGCCGCCCTTCGCGCCGATGAAAGCGATGGATTTCCCGAGCGGCTCGGCCTCCGGGTCGACGAAGATCGTCGAAACGGAAGCCAGCATATCGGACATCTGCACCGGCCCGACCAGATATTCGGAGATGCCGTTGCGGATCAGCTCCCGGTAAAGAGAGATATCGTTGTAACGTCCGACGATGATGACCTTCGTGGAGGGATCGCAGACTTCCGCAAGCGGCGTCAGCTCTTCAAGAAGGTTCTTCGGCTCGGCCTCCGTCTCGAGAATGATCAGGTTCGGCGTTGGCGCGGAAGCAAACATGTTCGCTGCGGCGCCGGTGCTGCCGACCGTCACGCGAAGATTGACCTTGGACATGCGGCGATCCCGCCCCATGCGGTCCATCATCCGCTGCATGGCCTCGCTCTCGCAGAATGCATGAATCGAGATGCGCGGCAGCGGACGCAGTGCGTCCATATCCGCAGGACGCTCGGCGTCATCGAAATGTTCGTCTTCGCCGGACGCACGAATCTCGTAGCTGATCGGGCTCATCTTCTTCTCCGCTTCCTGGCCATCCGCTCAATCATCGCTGGACTCGCCGCGGTAGTCGCTGATGACCTTTGCTCGCTGCGTGGCGTCGATCGGCGTCATCCCGCGCGGCGCGATAAGATCGGTCGGGTTGGCGATCTGGGCTGCAAGATTGTTCTGGCTCGCACAGCCGAAATTGTACCAGTTCCTGTTGCCGAACGTGTTGTCGGAGAGATCGGCGGGCCATTCTCCACAGGGGCTCGTCATCGCTTTGGTCGTCACGTAGGTGAGCCGGATCGGCGCAGCATCACCGCTTGGAGAAGCAGCATAGCTGCTCATCAGTATCCTATCGGTCCTGACCCCATTGGTCGTCAGGGTCCGGCGGATATCTCCCACCAGACGCTGGGCCGCTCCGGAATTATAGGAACCATGAGGAACCTGGATCTGAACGACGCCTGCCGGCGACGAGGCAAAACTCTGGGCGAAGCCCTTTACCGTGTCCTTCATGCCGATGGACAGCCGCACATCGCCCGAGGCGACCGGGATATCGAGCGTATGTTCGCCTTCTGCCAGCACAATGGGGTGCCGGGTCCGGTAGTCATCGGGAATGGAGCCGGTGGTAAGCTGGCTGTTGCCGCAACCCGACAAAAGAAGTGCCGATGCCACGAGCATCGCAGCTGAGGCGATGGTGTATCGGGAAGACGTGGCGGCGCCCTTGCTCATGGCATTCTGTCCTTCGGCGGCGGTGTTTACTTGCGTTTCCATGGCCAGGGTCACTTGTAGATGAAGCCGACCGCGCCGTGATACTGGCCGGTCGCGACCGGTTCCTTGCGGCCGTAGATCTTGTTCACGCGATTCAGGAAGAAGGTGGCGGCGTCGTTTTCCGGATTGAAATTGTCATCCGGGCGCGCGATCTCGTTGCGGGCGACAGGCCGGACGAGATAAGGCGTCGCGATGATGACGAGTTCGGTCTCGTTGCGGACGAAATCCTTGCTGCGGAAGAGGGTGCCCAGGACCGGCACTTTGGAAATTCCGGGAAGGCCGGACATGGCCTGCCGGATATTGTCCTGCACCAGGCCGGCGATCACGATCGAACCACCGGAAGGAAGCTCAACCGTGGTGGACGCCTCGCGTTTGCGGATCGACATGTAGGTGTTGCCCTGGATACGGAGCGAACTTCCGTTGCCGGTGGTGGCCGAACCCTCGTAGGTAGGCTCAGAGACGTTGGTCTCGATATTCAGGCTGATGCGCCCTGGGGACAGAACGACCGGCTTAAAGTTCAATTCTATACCGTAATCGACCGAATTGGTGGTTCGGGTGACCGTTGGCGCGCCGGTTTCTTCGTCAACCCCAACCTCTTGCTCCGCAGGCAACCGAAATTCGCCGCCGACGTAAAATTTCGCCTGCTGGCCGGAGATCGCCGTCAGGCTTGGTTCGGCCAGGGTCCGCATGACGCCTGCCTGCTCCATGGCATTCATGTAGGTGGCCAGCCCGACATTGCCGATCGACCCAGCTAGGGTTCCCATGCCGAAGGTGTTGATCGCATTGCCAAGGTTGGAGGGGTTGGAAAAGCCAATAGAACCATCCGGCCCCGAAACCGAACCGTTAAAGCCCAGTTGCTTCAGCACCTGGCGACTGACCTCTGCGACGGTGACCTTCAACGTCACCTGATCCTCGCCCTCGATAGTCAGTAGGTTGACGATCTGCGACTGCTGGCGGTCTTCCGCAAAGATATCGCCGGTGCCGCCATCGCTACCCTCGACCGTAATACTGCGGGTCGTTGCTTCGCCGCCTTTCAGGAAGGCCTTGGTTAGCTTTTCCGCCTGCGCGGAATCCTGTGGTGTCCGTACGGTCCCAGATAAGACAACGTTATCGGAGATGATTTCCACCTTGATGTCGGATTCCGGCAGGAACCTGCGAAGATTCAACTGAAGACCGGAGATGTCGCGTTCGATCTCGACATCCAGGCTGACGATTTCCTCGCCATGTGATCCGAATACGAAAATATTGGTCTGACCGACCATTTTGCCGAAGAGATAGATGCGACGCGAGGTGCGGGTCACGGCATCGGCCATGGTGGGATCGGCGACAAGGATGTCGTGGGCATCCGCCGGCAGATCGACGACGATGGCCTTGTTGAGGCCGAGCTCCAACCGCTTTCGGACTCCCGGTCCGCCTTCTGTGATGCGAATCACGCTGGCATCGGCAGCCACAGCTTCGGCAGAGGCGAAGTTAATGGGTGCAACAGTGACCGGAACGCCGGAAAAGGCGAGGCAAAAGGCTATCGCCGCCGCTACCGAGCTACGAATCTTCCGCTTCAGGATGCTCACTTGATCCGCTCCGTTCATTGCGCTGGCGCCTGCGTCGCGGCTGTGCTTTTGACGATCGAGCCCGATTTGATGACCTGTATATCCGCCTTGCGGTCCCGTCCGTGAAGCAGGTAGTCGGCGACCGCCGTATCAGCTTCCTGGGAATCGGCGACCGAGCGCAGGGCAAGAGTGAGCCGCTCCGCCATCTGCTGGGAAACCGCGATGACCTGGGCCTGGTCCGGCGTCAGTTCGAGCGTCGCTGTGGTACCGACAACCGCCTTCTTGCCGTCCTCTGTTTCCTGGATCTGCTGGTCGATTGCGAGCACGCGGATATTGCTCAGGATGTTTTCCGTAATGTAGCGGCCGTCATCCTTGTTTTCCCGCACCATGATAATGTCGACGCGGTCGTTCGGAAGTACGAAGCCGCCTGCGCCGGTGGAGACCGAGATTTCGGTCGCCACGGCCCGTTTGCCCGCGGGCAGAAGCGACGACATGACCCGGCTGGATGAATCTGCCACTTTCTCTGCGCGAAGCGGCTCACCCTTGAACATGGGCATGCGCACTACCGCGCCCTGAAGTTCGGTGATCGCATTGGGCCGTTTGTCGGCGGTGATGAAGCCATCCACCACGCCATCTTTCGGCCATGGGAGCCATTCCATCGCCTTCGCGTTCAGGCGGCTGCCGACCGGCAGATTTTCAGCGGAAACGAGAACCTTCACCGTGGGTTCGCGCTTGATCACGGTCTCGACAAGTTCGGGACCCTTATCGCCCGCCAGCCGCACGGCCAGCAGGCCTGCCAGACCTGCGGCCACTACGGCGACCGCGAGTATGATGATACGGGTGGGCTTCATGGTCATTCCTTGGGAACTCTACTTCCCCGGAAGAATGGCCGTGAATGGTGTAATTATGGTTAATGAGACGCTTACAATTTAGGTTAACAATATGTTTCCGTCGCCAGACGGCATTACTGAAAAGTCTTGATCGCCAGGGAATATATCGGAGCCTGCTCGAATGTCAGGAAACCACCAATCGCAATCGCGATGCCATAGGGGATCTTTCTGGCCGTAACCAGGGAGGCCGGCAGGGGAATCCCCATGGCCATGACGGAGTTTGCCTGAGACCGGAGAAGAAGGAACAACAAGGTCACTGCCCCGCCCACGTAGCCTACGGCGACAAGGAACACTAACAGAGAGTGATTGAAGCCGAACCAGACGGCCGCGGCCGTCAGCAGTTTCGCATCTCCGCCACCCATGACATTCATGGCAAACAGGGCAAAACAAACGCCGAAGACGGCGAGGCCCGCCATGATGTTGATGCCTATTTCCGACCAGGCCAAGCCAGACAGCGGCGCAAGAACGAGAAAGCACGCGAGAAGCGCAGCCGAGATCCAGTTCGGGATCGTCATCGTAAAGAGGTCGCTAACGGCAGCAAGAGCTAACCCCAGCGGCAGGACGACCAGGACCAGTATTGCTATGATCAGACTTATCATGCATCTGCCCTCTGGCGATGGAATGGCCCGGATTGTATGGCCACCGCATTCGATAAAGTGATAAAGCCGCCCGTCGGCGGCTTTACAAAAAGCCCTGAGAATAATGCCCCGGAGCAATCTAGATTACATGTCTTTTTCAGCCTGCTCCATCTTGTCGGAGATGGCGGTGAAAGTATTTTCCAGCGAATTGCCGAGCGTCGTAGCACCAGCGATCAGAGCAACGGAAATAAGGGCGGCGATGAGACCATACTCGATGGCGGTTGCGCCGGACTCATCCTTCAGAAAACGAGCGAAAATCTTGGACATGGGACTCTCCTACTCCACAACTTGTTGTTCAGCACTTCCCGACAACTGTTTTCCGTTGTTCGGATGGCAGCAATCTACAGAGCGACGATTGCCAAGCACTTAAGGAAGAGCGTTATCAATTCGTTAATGGAAGGTTGCCGGAAGGAATGGTAAATGAAGAGACCAGCAACAAGATAGTATTTGAACAATATTCGGTGACGCTGGAGACCACTAATATTCCCTATCGCGCAACGCCTTAACGGCATTGTCGCACCGGCAGTGAGACGCGCAGGCGCCAAACGTATCGGCGGGCGATGAGGTTAATATCGGATAAAAAGGCCAGTCGTTGTGCCGTTTAACCGTTCGTTCACCAATCGCATCCATCCTTGAGCGATACAACCGCATCCAAAGGCTGCCCACAATGCTGTTCCGTCGCGTCATGGTCCGACTCGCCGCCGTCTGCGGCCTCGCCTTTGTGGCGGCTACGGGAAATGTGCTGGCTCAGGAGGACGGCGATCTTTTGCGCGTCTTCATGAATCACGCTCGCGTATTGCGGCTCGACCGGCCGGTGAGCAAGGTCATTGTCGGCAACTCCAATGTGGCGGACGCCACCGTTGCGGATTCCACGACCATCGTGGTCACGGGCCGCAGCTTCGGGACGACCAATCTCGTACTTCTGGATGCGGAAGGAAACGCGATCGCAGACGAACGCGTTCTTGTCTCCATCGACGAGGGAAATACCGTTCGCGTCTTCCGCCAGACCGAACGCTCGATCCTCTCCTGCACGCCCAACTGCGAGCAGCATGCCGAGTTCAAGACCGACGGGGCGCCCTGATCAGGCACAATCCATTAAACTCGCGCCGTTTGCCGCAACGGAATCTCAATAATCGGCCCGTACGATTCCGAAGCTCGAAAGCGGGCTGTGGGCGGGAATGATGATCCAGGATCATGACGAGATGGGAGAGGTCGCGCCGGCGAGACGCGGAGGTGCGCTCGGCCGGATATTCAGGTCGCGAGACGGTGCGGCGGCCATAGAGTTCGCAATGTTGGCGATCCCCTATTTCATGATCGTCTTTGCGATCCTGGAAACCTTCATTGCCTACACGGGCGAACAGCTTGTCGCCAATGCCGTCGATACGATGGCGCGCAAGCTCAGGACCGGAAACATCACCGCCTCCAACACCGATCGGACCGCATTCCGGCGAACCTTCTGCAACGAAGTTTCGATCATGATCAAATGCAGCGAGGAGGAAATAGCGACCCCCGACAAGCTGTGGCTGGACGTCCGCAGTTTTCCGAGCTTTGCCGACATACCGGGAAATGTGCCGCTCAATTCGTCGCAGGATCTGGATACGTCTTCGGTAAACAACTATACGCCGGGCGCCCAGAAGACGATCAACATGGTGCGCGCCTATTACCGCTGGGATGTCGTTACAGATCTGCTTCGGCCTTACATCACCAACGTTCGGCCCTCCGGGGGCCGCCCGAACTATTTCCTGATCGTGGAAACGGCCACATTCCGAAATGAGGATTACCCGTGATGGAAGCGCAAGATCCGCATCCGCAACGGCGTTCCGGAACCTTCCTGGCTCGCCTCAGGCGTCTGGCCGTCGACCGACGCGGCGCAGGTGCTGTCGAATTCGCGCTGATTGCGCCGCTTCTCCTCAGTCTCTACATCACATCCTTCGAGATTACGCTTGGTCTCAGCGTCTCCAAACGGGTGACCCGCAGCGCCGGCACGATCGCGGACCTCGTGACGCGAGAGACAAGCGTCAACAAGGTCCTCCTCACAACGATGGAGGACGTCACAAACAGCCTTTTCGCGCCATACGCGCCTAACGCGCTGAGCATCCGCGTCACCGGCGTGGCGCTGGACGCAACCGGCAATCCCACGGTTGCCTGGTCCTGGGACGACACCGATGCTCGCCCCTATGCGGTCGGTGCGGTGGTCGATGTCCCGACGGAGATGCGCATACCCAATTCTTTCCTGATACATTCGGAGGTCTCCGTTTCCCACGACCTTCTGATGTTCATGTCGGGTCTGATGCCGTCCGAGCTCAAGACAATCACCATCGCCCGGGATTACTTCTACCGTCAGAGAATCGGAAACAGTATCTCCTGTCCGGATTGCTGAGGCGCCTCATCCATCTTCCCCCTTTGCCAAGCGGCAGGCACGGCTGTATGAATCGCGATTCCACGCGGCCGAAGGCCGGTGAACTGCGTTTGATATCCCGGGTGACCGATGGCTCGTGCCTTTCTGTTCGTTCTTGACTCCTTTGGCGTTGGCGGCGCGCGGGATGCCGATGCCTATGGCGATCTCGGCTCCAACACCCTCGGCCATATCGCGGAATTCTGCGCCGCCGGAGTTGGCGACCGCTTGGGCCTTCGGCAAGGCCCGCTGCATCTGCCCAACATGTCGGCGCTCGGCCTTCTCGAAATCGCCAGGCTTGCCAGCGGTGACTATCCGGCCGGAATGCCGATGCCGGAGCGGATTTTCGGCCTGTTCGGAGCGGCGGACGAGGTTTCCCGCGGAAAGGACACTCCTTCCGGGCATTGGGAAATCGCTGGTACGCCTGTCATGTTCGATTGGGGTTATTTCTCCAGCGAGGGCGACGCCTTTACTCCCGAGCTGGTGGAGGCCATCTGTCGGGAAGGTGATATTCCGGGCATCCTCGGCAACTGCCACGCGTCCGGCACCGAGATTATCGCCCAGCTTGGCGAAGAGCATATCCAGACCGGGAAGCCGATCTGCTACACGTCGAGCGATTCCGTGTTCCAGATCGCCGCCCATGAACATCATTTCGGTCTCGATCGACTGATCGCGCTCTGCCAGGTCGTCCGCGAGTTGCTCGATCCGCTGAATATCGGGCGGGTGATTGCCCGGCCCTTCATCGGCGAGACGGCGGGAACCTTCGAGCGCACCGGCAACCGGCGCGATTTTTCCGTCCCTCCGCCGGAACCGACGCTCCTCGACCGGCTGATCCGAGGCGGCCGATCGGTGCATGCGATCGGCAAGATCGGCGACATCTTCGCTCACCAGGGCGTTTCCCGGGTCGTCAAGGCCAATGGGAACACCGCCCTGATGGCGGCGACGCTCGCCGCGATGGACGAGGCAGCGGTCGGCGATCTGGTTTTCACCAATTTCGTCGATTTCGACATGCTCTATGGACATCGTCGCGACGTGCCGGGTTATGCAGCAGCGCTCGAAGCCTTCGATCTCGCACTACCCGATATCCATCGGCGGCTGAAGCCGGGCGATCTCGTCATCCTTACCGCCGACCACGGCTGCGATCCCACATGGCGCGGCACCGACCATACCCGCGAGCGGGTTCCGATCATGGCGTTCGGACCGGGAATCCGGTCGCGCTCGATCGGGTTGCGGTCGACCTACGCCGATATCGCGGAGACTATCGCAGAGCATCTGGCCATTCCACCGGGCCAGCAAGGACGGAGCTTCCTGTGACGGCGCATCTTTTGAAAGCCGAGATCCACTGCCATATCGAAGGCGCTGCGCCGCCTGCGCTTGCCGAAGCCCAAGCTCGGAAATATGGCGTCGACACCAGCCACATCCTGCAAGACGGCGCCTACAAGTGGTCTGACTTCGCCGAATTTCTCGTCTGTTATGATGCAGTGGCCGCGCTCTTCAGGACGGCTGCGGATTATGCGCTGCTGACGGAGTCCTATCTCCTCGAGCTTGCGGCCGCGAACACGATCTACAGCGAGATCATCGTTTCGCCCGATCACGGCGACCGCATCGGCCTCGGCGCCGACGCCTACCTTTCCGGCATCTGCGACGGCATCCATGCGGCCCGCGAAAAGACCGGCATAGAGGCGCGCATCATCGTCACCGGCGAACGGCATTTTGGCCCCGATCGGGTCATCTCCGCAGCGCAATATGCCGCCAACGCCAAGAACCCGCTGGTAACCGGCTTCAACATGGCAGGCGAAGAACGCATGGGCCGGGTTGCCGATTATGCCCGCGCCTTCGATATCGCCCGTGGCGCAGGGCTCGGCCTCACCATCCACGCGGGCGAGGTCTGCGGGCCTTTCAGCGTCTCAGACGCGCTCGATCTCGTGAAACCTTCGCGCATCGGCCATGGTGTCCGCGCGATCGAAGATCCTGCCCTGGTGGAGCGCCTCGCCGAACTCGGTACGGTCCTGGAAGTCTGCCCCGGCTCGAATATTGCGCTCAAGGTCTTTCCCGACTTCGATAGCCATCCTCTGAAACAGCTCAAGGCTGCCGGGGTGCCCGTTTGCCTCAATTCCGACGACCCGCCCTTTTTCCATACGTCGCTCGCCCGCGAATACGAAATCGCGTCGAAGGAAATGGAAATGTCCGATGCGGAGATCGGCGCCATGACCCGGACGGCGCTTGAGGCGGCCTTTGTTGACGACAGAACGCGGTCACGCCTGCTTTCCCGGTTCGACGCTGGGGCTGGCTTGACGTGAGGCGATTGGGGATGAGGCCGCCAAACGCACCTGACGGCTTGCAGAACGCGGCTTTTTCCTCAAAAGAAGAGACTGGCAACAACGAGGGAAGCTCATGAACGGCGTCACTGTCATCGATCACCCGCTGGTGCAGCACAAGCTGACGATCATGCGCAAGAAGGAAACCTCAACCGCCGGCTTCCGGCGGCTGCTGCGCGAGATCTCGACCCTGCTCTGCTACGAGGTAACGCGCGACCTCGAACTCACTTATGAAACGATCGAGACGCCGCTCGTCGAGATGCAGGCGCCGATCCTCGAGGGCAAGAAGCTTGTCTTCGCCTCCATCCTGCGCGCCGGCAACGGTTTGCTCGAAGGCATGCTTGATCTCGTGCCCTCGGCTCGCGTCTCGCATATCGGGGTCTATCGCGACCATGAGACGCTGCAGCCGGTGGAATACTATTTCAAGGCGCCTGAGGATATTGCGGAACGACTTGTCATCGTGGTGGACCCGATGCTTGCAACCGGCAATTCCTCGATCGCGGCCGTGGACAAGCTGAAGGAACGCGGCGCACACAACATTCGCTTCCTCTGCCTGCTCGCTGCGCCGGAAGGTCTCAAGAACTTTCAAGCGGTGCATCCGGATGTGAAGATCTACACAGCCTCGATCGACAGCCACCTCAACGAGAAGGGATATATCGTTCCTGGCCTCGGAGATGCCGGCGACCGCATGTACGGCACGAAGTAATCCTTCAGGATTTACTTACCAAATTTCGAACTGGAGAGCCTGCAAAGCCTTTGCGGGCTCTTTTGTTATGGTTTTTGCGCTATCGACAAGGACTATCGAGTTCCCATGATCGAGGGACGTTCATGCTCCTGCGCACTGTCATCTTCGCGGCGATAGCGGCTTTGCTCGCAACCCAGATCCCGTCGATGATCCGGCTGGCCGATCATCCACCGGCCACTGCGGCGACGGTTGAACAACCGCCGCAACCGAAATCGGTCTCCGCGGCAGCCGGCAGCGCGACGCTCGAAGCCGATGGCCGGGGGCATTTCAACGGAACGTTCCGCATCAACGGCAGATCCGTGGATGGCTTGGTCGACACCGGCGCCTCGCTTGTCGCAATCAACGAAAGTACGGCCCGCAAACTCGGCTTCGGCGTCAACAGTCTCGACTTTCGCTACACCGTCAACACCGCAAACGGCGGCACGGATGCAGCGCGTGTGGTGCTTGACCGAATCGAGATCGGCGGGGTGCGCGTGAAGGAGGTCGATGCCTTCGTGCTGCACGACAAGGCGCTCTCCGGAACGCTCGTTGGGATGAGCTTCCTGAAGAAGCTGAAATCCTTCCAGGTCGAAGGACGCAATCTGAAGCTCACCCAGTGATCAACTGATCCGTTTGAGAACAACAGGTGAAATTGCCGGCGGCGCGTCCGCGATGGCGCAAAACCCGGCGAAATCTCTGGCTATGCGCTCCGCATCCTCGCGGCTTTTCGCATGCACCGTGGCAATGGGCTCGCCCTTGGAGACCTGAGTGCCGAGCGGCAGAAATCCATTGGTGCCGACCCTGTGGTCGACCGAGTCCGCCGCGCGTTTGCGGCCGCCGCCGAGTTCCACCACGGCAAGCCCGATCCCGCGCGTATCATATGATGCGAGATAGCCATCGCGCGATGCCGGGACATGCAGGCTTGCCGGAGCACGCTCCAGATAGGCATCAGGCCGGTCACAGAAATCGATCGGCCCGCCAAGAGCGTGCACCATGCGCCCGAAACGCTCTTTCGCCTCGCCCGATGAAAGCGCCCGGCGCGCATTTTCCTCTGCCTGCCGCAGATCACGAAAGAGACCCGCCTGCACCAGCATTTCGGCCGCCTCGGCCATGACCACGGCCTCGAGACGCGAACCGGCCTTCAAACCGGACAGGAACTTGAGGCAGTTGACGATTTCCAAGCCGTTGCCTGCGGCATCGGCCAGCGGCTGGTTCATGTCGGTCAACAGTGCGGCCGTTTTCAGGCCTGCGCCGTTCGCCACCTCGACCAGCGAACGCGCCAACACTTCGGCTTCTTCCACGCTCTCCATGAAAGCGCCGTTGCCGACCTTCACATCGAGCACCAGACTGCCCAGTCCGGCCGCTAGCTTCTTGGACAAAATGGAGGCGGTGATCAGTGGTACCGACTCCACGGTCGCCGTCACATCTCGAATGCCGTAAAGGCGCCGGTCTGCAGGTGCGAGAGCCGGCGTCTGCCCGATAATGGCACAACCGACTTTCTCCACGACCCTCCGGAGCAGAACCTCGTCAGGCATGACATTGTAGCCTGGGATCGACTGCAGCTTATCAAGCGTTCCGCCGGTATGACCCAGACCGCGGCCGGAAATCATCGGAACGGCAAGGCCGCAGCTGGCAACGATCGGCGCCAGCATCAGCGAGACATTGTCTCCCACACCGCCAGTCGAATGCTTGTCTGCAACCGGCCGGCCAAGACTGCGCCAATTCAGCACAGTCCCGGAATCGCGCATGGCCAGCGTCAGCGCGACCGTCTCATCCCGGGACATGCCCTGAAAGAAGACAGCCATGGCGAAAGCGGCTACCTGCCCTTCGGTGATTTCATTCTTGGCGAGCGCGGCGATGAAGCCTGCGATCTCATCAGCGGCGAGTGCTTTCCCGTCGCGCTTGCGACGGATGATTTCCTGAGGGATCATCCTGTCAGTAGCCGCTCGAGACGCGGGCGCTGGTACCGCCGCTCAACACACCCAAAATATCGTCGAGAAGGCTGGAGGCTCCAAAACGGAATGTGGAGGGCATGATCCAGTTCGGGCCCATGATGGTTTCGGCGAGGCGGAGGTAAAGGTCCGCGTCCGCGACGCTGCCGATGCCGCCGGCCGGCTTGAAGCCGACACGCTTCTTGGAGTCGCGGATCGCCTGCAGCATGATGTCGGCGGCCTCAAGCGTCGCGTTGACAGCAACCTTGCCCGTCGAGGTCTTGATGAAATCGGAACCGCCAGCGATCGCGAGTTCGGACGCACGGCGGATGAGCGCGCTGTCCTTCAGTTCTCCCGTCTCCAGGATCACTTTCAGGCAGGCTTGCGGGCAGGCGGCCCGCACGGCTTCGACCATTTCAGTTACCGCCGCCTCGTCGCCGGCCGACAGTTTGCGATAGGGGATGACCATGTCGATCTCGTCGGCGCCGTCCTCGATGGCCTTGCGGGTTTCCTCGATCACGGTTGCGACCGGAAGATCACCGGACGGGAAGTTCACGACGGTCGCTATCCGCACCGCGTGGTCCGGCCCAAGGATCGCCCTCGCATGCGCAACGAAACGCGGCCAGATGCAGATTGCCGCCGTATGGCCATAGGGCGTTTGGGCGCGCAGGCACAGTTTCTCGATCGCGGCATTGTCGCAATCGTCGCGCAGGTTCGTCAGGTCGAGAAGCGATAGCGCAAAGGCTGCCGCCTCGCGCGGGCTCAGGAGTTCCATTTCGTGCCTCCCCGGGCTTGATCGAGCCGGTATATTTATCGTTCAAACGATTAGAAGCAACCCGCCGAGTTCACGCGGATCGTCACACGCCAAGTATCCGATTGAAATCTATCGTGTATCAAGCCAACATTTCTTTTAAAACGACGGCGAGACGCTGACCGCCGACCGGCGCCATGTCCTTGGTTTCTTCGTGGCTGAGTTCGGCACCGGTCATGCCTGCGCCGAAATTGGTGATGACCGAGGCGGCCGCAACCTTCATCCCGAAATAGCGTGCCAGGATAACCTCCGGCACAGTCGACATGCCGACCGCGTCGGCGCCCAGAATACGGGCCATGCGAATCTCGGCAGGAGTTTCAAAGCTCGGGCCTGAAAACCACATATAGACCCCTGAGAACAGCGGAATACCGCAGCGGATCGCGGCGTTATGCATGTCGAGCGAAAGGGCCGCATCATAGGCGCTGGTCATTCCGACGAAACGACGATCCCCCTCTTCCCCGATCAGTGGGTTCAGGCCGGAATAGTTGATGTGATCGGTGATCTGCATTACCGATCCCGGCGGCATGTCTTCACGCAGCGATCCCGCTGAATTCGTCAGGATCAGCGATTGGACGCCGATGCCCTTCATGACCTCTATCGGAAAGCGCATGGCCTTCGCATCGCCATGCTCGTAGTAGTGCGCGCGGCCGGAGAGCATGATGACAGGCTCGGCTCCGAGATAGCCGGCAACCAGTTCGCCCGCGTGACCTGTGACGCCACTTGCCGGAAACCCCTCGAGTGCTCCATAGGGTACGCGAACCTGATCCCTCACCTCCCCCACCAGCGAGCCGAGGCCGGAACCGAGCACGATCGCGTGACGCGGCACGAGACCGTCGAGACGATCGACGAGGAGGTCGATGACGTTCTTCATCCGATCACGTCCGTTTCGAAGGCATAAGGCAGGAGCTCCGCCATGGTGACGGTCTTCTGGACGCCGGCATCGTCGCAAAGGTAGATGCGCGTTTCGGCAGAAGCGAACTCGGAAATCTTCTGACGGCAACCGCCGCATGGCGTGCAGAGCGGCAGTTTTTCGGCGATGACGGCGAGCTCGACGATCTTCCTGGCCCCACCCATGATCATCGCGCCGATTGCCGTCGGCTCGGCGCACCAGCCCTGCGGAAAGGACAGGTTTTCGATATTTGCGCCGAGATAGACCTTCCCGTCATCGGCGCGGATCGCAACGCCCACCGGAAATTTGGAGTAGGGCGCGTATGACTTTTTCATCGCGTCGCGGGCGGCTTCGAACAGCTCGTGAGACATCTCTTACCGCTCCTTCGTGTAGGGGACGCCGCCGGCTTTCGGCGGACGGGCAATGCCTATGAATCCTGCAAGCAGCACGCAGGTCAGGATATAGGGCAGCGCCTGGAAGATCTGTACCGGCACCTCTCCAATCAGCGGAATCGACTTGCCCTGCATGAAATTCGCGAAGGCATCGAGGAAACCGAAGAGCAGGCAGGCGAGCATCACAGGCACTGGCTTCCATTTCGCAAAGATCAGCGCCGCGAGCGCAATATATCCCTTGCCGGCCGACATATTGTTGATGAAGGCGGCCGATTGAGCGATGGCGAGATATGTCCCAGCAAACCCCGCCAGAAAGCCTGTGACAATCAGCGCGCGATAACGCAGCCAGCTCACTGAAATGCCGGCCGTATCCACGGCGCCGGGATTTTCACCCACCGCGCGCAGACGCAGCCCGAAACGGGTCCGATACAACACCCACCAGGAGATCGGCACCATCAGAAAAGCGATATAGGTGAGGATATTGTTGCCGGAAATGACGTTGGCATAGAGGGGTCCGAGAATCGGCACCTCGCGCATTGCGTCGGCACCCGGCAGGATAATCGGCGTGAACCGGCCCGAGCCTGGCACCTGCGCAGTCCGTCCTCCTTGCCCGAACCACGCCTGACCGAGCACGATCGTCAGCCCGGCTGCCACGAAATTCAACGCCACACCGGAGACGATCTGATTGCCGCGGTTGGTGATCGAGGCGAACCCGTGAAGGAAGGAGAAAGCGATCGCCACCACAATGCCGGCCATGAGGCCGAGCCAGGCATTGCCGGTCCAATAGGCGGCACAGGCCGAGGCGAAGGCGGAAACCAGCATCTTGCCTTCGAGACCGATATCGAAAATCCCCGCCCGCTCCGAGAACAGCCCCGCGAGGGCCGTGAACAGCAGAGGGATCGAGAGGCGGATCGCCGAACCGAGAATGCCGATGAAAATATCGAAATAATCCATGAGCTACTTCCCGGAGATCTGCTGGTAGAGCCGGACGATTGCCGGTCGGAGCATGTATTCGAGCGCACCTGCAAAGAGGATCACAAGACCCTGAATGACGACGATCATGTCACGGGTGATGCTGGGCATGTCGAAAGAGAGCTCTGCGCCGCCCTGATAGAGAATGCCGAATAGCAGCGCGGCGAGTATGATTCCGACGGGATGATTGCGGCCCATCAACGATACGGCGATACCGACGAAGCCGGCGCCGCCGACGAACTCGATCTGCAGCCTCGCAGAGGCTCCCATGACCGGGTTGAGCGCCATCATACCCGCAAGGCCGCCGGAGATCAGCATGGCGATCATGACGATCTTGGCGTAGGGAATGCCGGCATAGCTCGCCGCCGTCGGGCTGATGCCGAGCGTACGCATTTCATAACCGAGCTTGGTCCGCCAGATCAGCACCCAGACCAGAAAGCACATGACAAGCGCAATCAGGAAAGAGAAGTTGAGCGGCGCGGCGCCCAGCCTGCCCCCGAACATCGAAATCAGCCAGTCGAGCTTCGGTAGCTGTCCCCCTTCCAGGAAAGTACGCGTTTCCGGCGCCATCTTGCCGGGCACGATCAGCACCCGCACGAGCAGATAGTTCATCAGCGACGACGTGATGAAATTGAACATGATCGTGGTGATGACGATATGGCTGCCGCGCTTGGCCTGGAGCCAGGCCGGAATTGCGGCACAAGCGGCACCGAAGAGAGCCGCGCCGATCACTGCGAAGGGCATGGTCACGTACCAGGGCACGTAGCGATCAAACGAAAGCGCAACGAGCGCCGCCCCCAGGCCGCCGAGATAGGCCTGTCCTTCAGAGCCGATATTGAAGAGGCCAGCGTGGATCGCGACCGCCACCGACAAGCCGGTAAAGATGAAGCTCGTGGCATAGAAGAGCGTGAAGCCGATGCCTTCGCCGCGGCCAAGCGCGCCGATCAACAAGAGGCGCAGCGCCTCGACCGGGCTTTCGCCGATGGCCCAGACCACGAGGCCTGAAAAAAAGAAGGCAAGCGCGAGATTGAGGAGCGGAATGACGCCGTAATTGATCCAGGCGGGAAGCTGAACGGATGCGGTATTCATGCGGCAATCCCGGCCATCATCAGGCCCAATGTCTGCTCACCGGCATCCCCGGTTTTCTCCCCGACAACCTTGCCGGCAAACATCACCAGTATCCGGTCGGAGAGGGAGCGGATTTCGTCGAGTTCCACCGACACCAGGAGCACCGCCTTGCCCGCATCCCGCATGTCGATGATCCGTTTGTGAATGAATTCAATAGCGCCGATATCGACGCCGCGGGTCGGCTGGCCAATGATCAGCACATTCGGATCCCGTTCGATTTCGCGTGCGACGACGATCTTCTGCTGATTGCCGCCGGAAAAGTTCGCCGTCTTCAACCGCGGGTTCGGCGGGCGGATGTCATATTTCGCTATCTTTTCTTCCGCATCC
Source organism: Neorhizobium alkalisoli (assembly GCF_002968635.1). Taxonomy (GTDB): domain Bacteria; phylum Pseudomonadota; class Alphaproteobacteria; order Rhizobiales; family Rhizobiaceae; genus Neorhizobium; species Neorhizobium alkalisoli. Next base: position 176,448 of record NZ_PVBN01000005.1, read on the forward strand.
TTGCGCATGGCTTCGAGGTCGAGCATGGCGCCGCGTCCATAACGCCGATCGCGGTGATAGCCGAGGATCGAATTCTCGTATTCCTCGAATTTCAGGACCAGGCCCATATGGTGCCGATCCTCGGGAATGTGAGCGAGGCCGAGATCGCGCAACCCTGCCGGATCGATACCGGCAACCGGCTTACCGTCGATCAATATCTCGCCGGAGGCAGGTTTGCGAATACCCGCGATCGCCTCGAGAAGCTCCGACTGGCCGTTGCCGGCAACCCCGGCGACGCCGACGATCTCGCCGGCGCGGACGTCGAAGGAAACATTGTCCACCATGGTGACGCCGCGAGCGTCCTTGACCGACAGGTTCCTGACCGACAGCAGAACCCGGCCGGGATTTGCGTCACCCTTTTCCACGTGCAGCAACACGCGGCGACCAACCATCAGTTCAGCCAGTTCCTCGACGGTCGTCTCGGATGTCTTGCGGGTTGCCACCATTTCGCCGCGGCGCATGACCGAGACCGTATCGGTGATCGCCATGATCTCGCGCAGCTTGTGCGTAATGAGAATGATCGTTTTGCCCTGGTCGCGCAGGACACGCAGCACCTTGAAGAGGTGATCTGCCTCCGCCGGCGTCAGCACGCCGGTCGGCTCGTCCAGGATCAGAATTTCGGCGCCGCGATACAGCGCCTTCAGGATCTCGACGCGCTGCTGGCTGCCGACCGGCAATTCCTCGACGACCGCATCGGGATCCACCTCGAGGCCGTAGTCGTCCTCCAGGCGCTTCAGTTCCTTGCGCGCACTCGCGACACCCTTGCGAAGCAATTGCCCGCCTTCGGCGCCCAGCATGACGTTTTCGAGAACGGTAAAATTCTCAACCAGCATAAAATGCTGGTGCACCATGCCGATGCCCGCGGCGATCGCCGCCTGGCTGTCACGGATGGCGATCGGCTTGCCCGAAATGCGAATCTCGCCCTGATCGGCATGATAGAAGCCGTAGAGGATCGACATCAGCGTCGATTTGCCCGCGCCGTTTTCGCCGATGATGCCATGGATCGATCCTTTGGCCACGGTCAAATTGATGTTCTTGTTGGCATGCACCGCACCGAACTTCTTGTCTATGCCGACAAGCTCGATTGCAGGCTCAATCTCTTTGGGGAGGTCGAGGCTCAATGGTTCGCCTTTCCACACTCTATGAAAAAGGGCGCATGGCGATCCCGACCGCCATGCGCCCTTCAGGCGTGTATCTCACTTGGGGCAGGAATTGTCCGACATATAGTCATGCACCTTGACGGTGCCGGCAATGATGTCGGCCTTGGCCTTTTCCACAGCAGCCTTCATCTCGGCCGTAATCAATGCCTTGTTGTTGTCGTCGAGTGCGTAAGCCACGCCGTCTTCCTTGACGCCGAGAGCCTGCACACCGGCGGTGAACTTGTCGTCCTTGGTGTCCTTGAAGGTATTATAGACGGCAAGGTCGACGCGCTTGACCATCGAGGTCAGCACGGAGCCTGGATGCAGGTGGTTCTGGTTGGAGTCGACGCCGATCGACAGCTTCTTGTTGTCGGCCGCCGTCTGCAGTACGCCGAGGCCGGTCGCACCCGCCGCCGCATAAACCACGTCGGCGCCCTGGTCGATCTGGTTCTTCGTCAGCTCACCGCCGCGCACAGGATCGTTCCATGCCGCACCGGTCGTGCCGGTCATGTTCTGGAAAACCTGCGCATCCGCCTTTGCGGCCTTCACGCCCTGGACGTAACCGCAGCCGAACTTGCGGATCAGCGGAATGTCCATGCCACCGATAAAGCCGACCTTGCCGGTCTTGGACGCCATGCCGGCGAGAAGACCGACGAGATAGGAGCCCTCTTCTTCCTTGTAGACGACCGAACGGACGTTCTTCAGGTCCACGACGGAGTCAACGATCGCAAACTTGGTATCGGGGAATTCGGCTGCAACCTTTTCCATGGCGGATGTCCAGGCAAAGGAGACCGCAACGACGGGGTTGTAACCGCGGCTGGCGAAATTGCGGATCGCCTGCTCGCCCTGGGTATCGTTGGTGGGCTCGAAGTCCCGGTATTCGATCCCCGTTTCCTTCTTGAACTGTTCGGCGCCGGCAAAGGCTGCCTCATTGAAGGATTTGTCGAATTTGCCGCCGGTACCATAGACCAGCGCCGGCTTCACCTCCGCTGAAAGCGCGGTAGCCGACATGGCGGCCAAGGCAATGAGGCTTAAAAGGGTTCTTTTCATCGTGCAGCCCTGTTTTTTAGCTGTTTGATCCTCCCGCAAGCCCGTCCCCCGGGCACTTCTGCGGCCACCTGCCCTTTTTTTCTTTTCAGGGTCTGGCTGCGGGCACTCTTGCACGGGTTTCGGAAAAATTCACGAGATTTTTTTCAGTTGGTAAAGAATGGCGGGGCTGCCGAAAACTTGCACAAAGGCCCGAAATAACTGCATAATTCTATGGCTTGGCGTCTAGTTTCAGACCATTCAGGAAGCGGATAACCCTCTCCAATTCACAACGAACACCAGCGTCCCGGCCCGGTTGCCGAAAGGGTCAGGCGGAAAACCGCCCCGCGAAACGCGGTTTCTCGTATCCAGCCATCCAGAAGAGAAACGCCAAGGCCAGGAAGACCGCGAATGCCGGCTGCGCCAGAACCGGCGCTACGAAGGGCCGCCAAAGGTCAGGGCTAATGTAGGTTTCCGCATAAATTTCGCTCAGCGCCAGGCTTTCCGGATCGAGATTGAGCCAGGCGTTGCCGAGGCTCGTCAGCACAACGGAAGACGCGGAGACGGACTGAATCGAATCCAGTGTGCCGGCGATGATTGCAGCAAGAAGCGCCAGAGCGCTCACCGCATGGAAGACGAAGCGAAGGATTCGCATTTTCCAGTAGCCATTCGTTGTCGACCGCCGACGAGCCGGCGGCGGCCTCTTGTGGAAAAGAGATAGCTCCCAGCTCCAAGGTTGGCAACGCGACCACCAAGGTTTTGCGCCCTGCTGTCAAAAATCGTTCAGATTCCGGTTGATCCTTCAGAATTGATCGGTATATATCGCGCCCGACCGCTGTGTTGCCTCCGATTTGCACGCAGCCCTTATCCAAGGACAGGTGGCCGAGTGGTTGAAGGCGCACGCCTGGAACGCGTGTATACGTGAAAGCGTATCGAGGGTTCGAATCCCTCTCTGTCCGCCATTTTCCAAAATCGCATTTTTGTCCCAGTTTCCGGTACCACCTGCGCGATCCCGAACGGCTAGTCCTCCATGGAAAGGCTAGTCCTCCATGGAAAGGCTAAGCTGCCGCCAGCGATGGCCTCCCGGGTCCAAGGCGACCAGAAGCTCGAAACTCCTGCGGCTCGGTGCGCCCGCAGTCGCGACATCGACATAGCCCTGCATGGCGAATCGGCAGTCGCCCGCCCAACGGAAGTTTCCCGGGGCGATATCAAGCACCTCCGGCCGCTCTTCCAGCAACTGTCTCGATTTCTCGAAGGCCAGGGTTCCCGAACAGCCACCTTCGTCGATCCGCTCACCGAAGCCCATGAGAAGCACCAGGCCGGCAAGCGAAGCGACAAACGCGACAGACGTCCAAATACGTGATCCCATTAGGATCTCCTCCCTGGGAAGCGGAAGCAGCCGGCCAAATCTCGCAGAGCCGACTATCAGACAGACCAGATCGAACCAGAAGGATAACCCCTTGCGGCGATCCGGCCAAGCGCAACCGGAAACATGATGGCATCCCACGAGGAAAGAACCGCTCTCGAAATCTGCAGCGCCCGTGCGTCCCGTCGCGGGGCGTGCCGATTAACTTACTCGACAGTTACCTCTTTATTTTCAGGCAAAATAAACTAGGACATTGAGCGGCTGAATTTCTTTATAGGTACTTGATGAAATTTGGAACGAGTGGCCTTCGCGGGCTTGTTGAGGATCTGGCGGGTCGGGCCTCGTCGGTTTATGCGGAGGCTTTTGCGCGGCATCTTCTGGAAACCGGGGCAGCGAAAGCGGGCGGGCTGGTGCTGGTGGGGCGGGATTTCCGCGCCTCGAGCCCCGACATTGCCGCCACCTGCATCGGCGCGCTTGAGCGTGCCGGCCTGTCGCCCGTTGATTGCGGCGCATTGCCGACGCCAGCGCTTGCGCTTTACGGGCTGGAGCTGGGCGCCGGCTCGCTGATGGTGACCGGGTCGCATATTCCGGCCGACCGCAACGGCATCAAGTTCTACCGGCCGGACGGCGAGATCGACAAAGCCGACGAGCAGCGGATCGCGGCCATCGCCGCCGAGCTCGACGGCCGAGAGGTGGATTTTGCGCCGGGTGAGGCGCCGGACCGGTCGGCAGAGGCAGAGGCGCTGTTTCTGACCCGCAACAGAAACGTCCTGCCTGCCGATGCGCTGGCTGGCCTGAAGCTCGGCGTCTACCAGCATTCCACCGTCGCCCGCGACCTGATGGTCGAGGTTCTCAAGGGCTTCGGCGCCAAGGTCGTGCCGCTCGGCCGTTCCGAAGAGTTCCTGCCCGTCGACACCGAAGCCGTCTCGGCCGAGACGGTCGGGCTTCTGAAGGGCTGGGCGCAGGAGCACGGGCTCGATGCGATCGTTTCGGCCGATGGCGACGGCGACCGGCCGCTTGTCGCCGACGAGACGGGCGAGCCGTTACGCGGCGACCTCATCGGCCTGATCACGGCGCAGTTCCTCAAGGCCAATGTCGTGGTGACGCCGGTCACCTCCAATTCCGGCATCGATACGGCCGGCGATTTCGAAACCGTCCGCACCAGGGTCGGCTCGCCCTTCGTGATCGCCGGGATGCTCGAGGCGCTGAAGGCCGGGCGGGACAGGGTCATGGGCTTCGAAGCCAATGGCGGGCTGTTGACCGCGTCACCGTTCACCGTCGCCGGCGGCAGACTCGACCCGCTGCCGACCCGCGACAGTTTCCTGCCGGTGCTGGCCGCTCTTTCGCTTGCCGCGGACAAGAAGCAGCCCTTGTCGGAGATCGTGGCCTCCTTCCGCCTGCCGTTTGCGGCGGCCGACCGGCTGGAAAACTTTGCGGTCGAAACCAGTGCCGCGCTGATGGCGCATCTCGGCGCGTCGGACGACAATCTGGCCGCCTTCCTGGCGCCGATCTCTTCGGTGGCGGCCAGAAGCGAGATCGACGGATTGCGCGTCACGCTTGCCGACGGCCGCATCGTGCATCTGCGGCCCTCGGGCAATGCCCCGGAGATGCGTTGTTATGTGGAGGCCCGCACGGAAGACGAGGCCAAGGCTCTGCTTGGAGAGGGGCTCCGGCTGATCCGCGACTGGGCAATCAGGAACCGGCCTTGAGCGCCGGCGACGAAGCTATTGGAGAGAGTGAGTTGAGCAAAGTCATTCCCGTGATCATGGCCGGCGGCAAGGGCACGCGGCTTTGGCCGCTGTCGCGAGCCAGCGCGCCCAAACAGTTCATCCAGTTTATCGGCGACCGGACGCTGTTCCAGGCGACCCTGTCGCGCGTCTCGGACCCGGCGCTTTATGAAGCGCCGGTGGTGATCACCAACGAGGATTTCCGCTTCCTGGTGGCCGAACAGGCGCGCGAACTCGGCGTCAAACTTTCCGGGATCGTGCTCGAGCCGGTTGCCCGCAACACCGCACCCGCCGTTGCCGCCGCCGCTGCCTTCGTTGCCGGTCGGTTCGGCGAGGACGCCATCCTGCAGGTGCTCGCCTCCGACCACGAGATCGTCGCCGATCAAGGTTACTTCGAGGCGATCCGCATCGCCCGCGAGACCGCTCTTTCCGGCAAGCTGGTGACCTTCGGCATCACGCCTACCGAACCGGCCACCGGTTATGGTTATATCGAGATCGGCGAGGCGCTCGCCTCCGGCGCCCACAAGGTCAAGCGGTTTGTCGAAAAGCCCGCCCTGCCTGAAGCCGAGACGATGCTTTCGGCCGGCGGCTTTGCCTGGAATTCCGGTATCTTCATGTTTGCGGCAGGCCAGGTGCTGAAGGAACTGGCGGCGTTTGCACCGGAGGTCGAAACGGCCGCCCGCGCCGCGCTTGCAAAGGCCACAAACGATCTCGACTTCATCCGGCTGGATGCGGAAACCTTTGCGGCCAGCCCCGACATCTCGGTCGATTATGCGATCATGGAAAAGACCTCCAATGCGGCGGTCGTACCCTCCTCGTTCACCTGGTCGGATCTCGGAAGCTGGGATGCGGTCTGGAAGCTCGGGGCCCGCGACGCGGCCGGCAACGTCGCCTCCGGCCATGCGACGCTCGTCAACACCCGGAACTCGCTCGTCATGTCGCGCACCAGCCATCTGGCCGTGCAAGGATTGGACGGCGTGGCTGTCATCGCCAGCGAGGACGCCGTCTATGTCGGCCGGCTGGAGGACAGCCAGGATGTCGGCAAGCTCGTCAGGCAGCTCGCCGCCGCAAAGGCGACCGCCGCGCTCACCGAAACCCACCCCACATCCTACCGCCCCTGGGGCGGCTATACCTCGGTCCTCAACGGCGACCGGTTCCAGGTCAAACGGCTGTTCGTCACCCCCGGCAAGAAACTGTCGCTGCAAAAACACCATCACCGCTCCGAACACTGGATCTGCGTCAAGGGTACGGCCGAGGTGACGGTCGGCGACGAGATCAAGATCGTGCGCGAAAACGAATCCGTCTATATCCCCCAGGGCGAAGTCCATCGCCTCGCCAACCCCGGCAAGATCACCCTTGAGATGATCGAGGTCCAGACCGGCTCATACCTCGGCGAAGACGACATCATCCGCATAACCGACGAATTCGGAAGAGGATGAGGGTAACGCCGCCGCTGGCGGCGTCCGCTCCCTGACTCCCTGACAAGATCAATCGATCTCGGTGCGGTGATCGAGATACCATTCGACGAAAGCCCTGACGCCCTCGTCCAGCCCGGTTTCGGGCTTGCGGCCGGTCAGTGCAACGAGAAGATCGGGGCTTGCATAGGTCCGCGGCACGTCGCCCTTCTGCATCGGCAGCATCTTGCGCCTGGCCGGTTTTCCCATGATCCGTTCGATGGTTTCGACGAAATCCATGAGGCCGGCCGGTTGCCCACCGCCGATATTGACCACACGGAACAGGCCCTGGCGGGACAACGTATCGACATCTGCAACGCGATTGTCTTCAGCGGGATAGATGCGTGAGAGATCGATGATCGAATCCACCAGATCGTCGATATAGGTGAAATCCCGGCTCATCTTGCCTTCGCCGTAGATCTCGATCTCGCGCTCCTCGATCATCGCCTTGACGAACTTGAAGAGCGCCATGTCCGGACGGCCCCATGGGCCGTAGACGGTGAAAAAGCGGAAAGCGGTGATCGGCAGCTTGTAGAGATGAGCATAGCTGTGGGCCATCAGCTCCATGCTCTTCTTCGTGGCGGCATAGAAGGTCAGCGGTTCGTCGGCCTTGTCCGTCTCGCGGAAGGGCACATCCGGATTGGCGCCGTAGACGGAGGAGGTGGAGGCCAGCATCAGATGGCCTACGCCATGGGCGCGGGCGAGCTCCAGGATATTCCAGGAGCCTACCAGGTTCGAATCGAGATAGGCCTTGGGATTTTCGAGGCTGTAGCGGACGCCGGCCTGGGCGGCGAGATGGACCATGACATCGGGCTTGAAGCCCAAGATCGCCTTCTCCAGCAGCGGCCCGTCCTCGAGCATCCCGATCACCGGCTGGAAGGTCGGAAACTGGGCGAGGCCCGCATGCCGGGCCTCCTTCAGCCGCAGGCTGTAATAGGGCGTCATCCCGTCGAAGCCGAGGACCTCGTGCCCCTGCTCCAACAGGCGCCGTGCCAGATGGAACCCGATGAAGCCTGCCGTCCCGGTGATGAAATAACGCATTGATAAACCCGCTGCTGCCGTGGCACCTCCCATACAGCGGAAGCCGCGGCCTGTCATCCGCTGGTTCGGCAGCTATTGCTGGCCTCGGCAATGTTTAGTGGAAGAGACGCAATCTTGCGGGCGGTGTGCCGGGGCGACCATTCTTGCGGTCGACGGCGAACTGGATCAGGTCCATGGAAGCCTGGTCAGTCAGCGGTTTGGCCATGACGCCGAGGACACCGGAAACACCGGAGGCAACAAGGCCCGGATTGCCCGTGATCATGATCACGACGATGCCATATTCAGCAAGCGCCTTGGCGATCTCCGGCCCGGTTTCGCCGTCGGCAAGGCGGACATCTACGAAGGCGATATCCGTATCTCGGGTATAATTCAGTGCCACCGTCATGTCCGGCGCAATGCCCACCACATCGTGACCACTCCGGTGAATAGCATCCTCGATATCCATCGCCACCAGCAGGCTGTCTTCGACGATAAGGAAACGGTATTCCATACAAGAACCTCCCGGCTTCAGGAAAACAAATAGAATCCGATCCTTACTTGGCAATAGGAGGAGCGTTTTCGGCATGTTTTTTTTGGCGGGCACGAGCCGACATCGTTAACAAGCGCCGAAACTTCAAACCAAGATAAAAGCTCCTCTCCAAAGTCACTCAGGGCCACCGCCGCCGCTCTCCCAAGTTTTCATCCGCTTACGAAAGGTTACAACCGCATCGGAACCGGCCGAAGGTTCAAGGGTTATCTGCTCGGAAGCTCAACGAAGGAGAAGAACTATGAAAAAGATTATTCTGACTTCCTGCGCCATTCTCGCCGCTTGCTTTGCTACTCAGGCAGGCGCACAACAAGGCACTGTTAACGGTGCGGCCGGCGGTGCAGTAACCGGCGCGATCGTCGGCGGGCCTGTCGGCGCAGCAGTCGGCGGTGTCGTCGGTGCCGTGGCCGGCACAGCGATCGACCCGCCTCCGCGCGAGGTCATCACTTACGTGGAAGAACAGCCCGCTCCGAGCACATCCGTCGTGGTGGAAGAAAAGATCGTGGTCGGCAAGCCTCTTCCGAAGAAGGTGGTCGTGACCCCGGTTCCAAGCAATCCGAAATACGGTTATGCAGTCGTCAACGACCAGCGCGTAATCGTCGACCCGCAGTCCCATACGGTGGTTCAGGTTATCCAGTAACCCAGCCAACCCGATGATACAGGCCCTCCACACAACCGGAGGGCCTGTTTTTTTCCTCAGACGAATACCGCCTGATCGACGCGGTCTTCCTGCCCGAAAAATTTCAGATAGCGCTCGACCTCCGCCGGATCGCCGGTGGCCTTTCGCAGATTGTCCGAAAGCTTGACGGCCGGCCGCCCATTGGCCTCGCTGACTTTGCAGACGAGCGAGATCGGCTTCAGACTTTCGACGTTTTGCGGTGCGCAGCCGGCAAAATCGTTGGTGAGGTTCGTTCCCCAGCCAAAACTCATCCGGACCCGGCCCTCGAAGTGGCGATAGGTATCGATGATGGCATCGACATCGAGCCCGTCCGAGAAGATCAGCAGCTTGCTCTTTGGATCACGACCCATCCGCTGCCACCACTCGATGATCTTTTCTCCGCCCTCGACGGGAGGCGCGCTGTCCGGGCGAAAGCCGGTCCAGTCAGCCACCCATTCCGGAGCATCGCGCAGGAATGCCGTGGTGCCGAAAGCATCCGGCAGAACAATCAACAGGTTGCCGTGATAGAGCCGGTTCCAGTCCTTGAGGACCTTGTAAGGGGCAGCCCGCAGTTCCTCGTCGCTGTTGGCCAGGGCTGCCACGACCATCGGCAGTTCATGAGCGTTTGTGCCGACGGCTTCGAGGTCGGAATCCATGGCGAGCAGCACATTGCTGGTGCCGGTGAAAGCCTCGCCAATTCCTTCCTTCAGCGCCTCGACACACCAGCGCTGCCAGAGAAAGCTGTGGCGCCGCCGCGTGCCGAAGTCGGAGATGCGAAGCCCCGGCAGGGTGCGCAGCCGCTCGACCTTCTCCCACATCTTGGCTTTTGCCCGGGCGTAGAGAACGTCCAGGGCAAACGGGCCCATGCGCCGCATGGCCGCGCGCGAGCGGAGTTCGTTGATGATGGCGAGTGCCGGGATTTCCCAGAGCGTGGTTTCCATCCAGCGGCCATGGAAGCTCAGCTCGAACTGTCCGTCGCGTTTGGACAGCTCGTATTCAGGCAGCTTGTAGGTGGAAAGCCAGTTCAGGAATTCCGGCTCGAAGATCTGCTTTTTGCCGTAGAACGTGTTACCGGCCAGCCAGATCATTTCTTTCTTCGAAAGCCCGACAGTGCGGGCGTGATCGAGCTGCTCGCGAAGCATGCCCTCATCGATCTCTTCCGCAAGCTTGACGCTGGTCGTGCGGTTGATGAGAGAAAAGGTCGCGTCGACGTCCGGATAGAGCTTCCAGATCATCTGAAGCATCAGGAGCTTGTAGAAGTCCGTATCGATCAAGCTTCGGATGATCGGGTCGAGCTTCCAGGTATGATTGTAAACCCTGCTCGCAATATCGGTCTTGGTCATGCCCTGCCTGCCCCCGATCCGCTACGGACCGGCTCCGCCGAGTGAGATGCATCCGGAGGCAGCGGCTGATCAACCTCCGGCAGTTTTATCGAAAAAAAAGCGGAGGAAGTCCAGAACGCAATTCGGCCGCGACGGATCGCGGCCGAATGATGCCGATAGCGGCTCTTATGGGTTGTTGTTGGCAGGAGCGCCCGCGGGCGGTGTCGGGGCCGGCGGATTGGCAGGATTGGCCGAAGGCGCGGCATTCGGATTTTCCGGCGTCGTGCTGGCTGCAGGTGGCGTCGCCGTCTGTTCCGCCGGCGGATCCGTCGCCTCGCCCCACCATTCCGCAGCACCCCATGCGAACAGCGCGAGAACGAGGCCGGCCACCAGCACGATCAGGACTGGCGAGCCTTTTCGTCCCTGACGGGCTTCCGTCGCGCTCATCGGTTCCTCCACGGAAGAACCGGTAAGGTTTGGGCGGCGGTCTGCAGGCTCCTTGGGATCGAAACGGGTGTTCATGATTTCGCTCCTTGTCTGCCGGAATGCCCGGCTCTTGCGCAAGAAACGGCCTTGGAATGGGAATGTTCCGACGAGGATCAGTAGCCGGAGCGGCGGTCGACGACGTTTTGCAATGGCTCGCCCTTCTCATGACGTTCCATCTGGGCCTGCGCATTGCGGAAGAGCGCCCGGACATCAGAGGCCGAAGCGGCATGCGGCGTGACGATGACGTTCTCCATCCGCCACAAGGGGCTGTCCGTCGGCAGCGGCTCCTTTTCGAACACATCGAGCGACGCGCCGCCGAGAACTCCGGCCTCAAGTGCGGCGACAACGTCGGCCTCGACCTGGCTGCCCCCACGGCCGGCATTGATGAAGACCGGCCTTGCGAGCGCCCCACCCTGCCGAAGCCTGGAAAACAGCGCCGCGTTGAAGATACCATGCGTATCCGGCGTCAGAGGCAGAAGACCGACGAGTATGTCCGTCCTGGAGAGGAATGCGTCCAGTTCGCCACCATCGAACGTCTCGATGCCGTCGATCACCTTCCTGCTGCGCGACCAGCCGATGACGTTGAAGCCCATGATCTTCAGCTTCCTAGCCGAGTCCTGCCCGAGCACGCCGAGGCCCATCACTCCGACTGTCAGATCCTTTGCTTCCGGTTGCGAAAGTTCGCGCCACTGCCGCTCGCGCTGCTGCTTCAGATAGGCCGGCACCTGACGCAGATGGCTCAAGGCCTGCAGCACCACCCACTCGCTCATGCGGGTCGTCAGGCTTTCGTCCACGAAACGAACGATCGGGATATCCGGCAGATCAGGCAGCGTAAGGATGTGATCCACGCCCGCTCCACCCGAAAACAGTACCTCCAGATTTGGAGCCCGCTGAAACAGGTTTGGGTCCGGTTTCCAGATGATCGCATAACGGGCTTCAGACAGATCAAGGTCCGGATCGGAGGCACGCAGCACGGGCCAGCCGGAAAAAGCATTGGCGAGTGCGGCGTCGACCTCGCGGCGCTCGAATTTGAGATCGATGACGATGGGCTTTTTGGCGGGCATGATGCTACCTTGGGACTACTGGCTGATGGCAGAGGTCTCCACTGCCTCTAGATTGAAAGCGGCGGCCATCAGGGCGCGCGTATATTGCTCTTTCGGCGCTTTGAATATCCGCTCGGCCGGCCCCTCTTCCACCACCTTGCCGAGCCGCATGACGATCACATGATTGGCAAGCGCCTTCACCACCTTCAGGTCGTGGCTAATGAAAAGATAGGCGAGATCGTGCTTCTTCTGCAGGTCGCGCAAGAGGTCGACCACCTGCGCCTGCACGGTCATGTCGAGTGCGGATGTGGGCTCGTCCAGCATGACGAAACGCGGCTTCAGGACCATGGCGCGGGCGATCGCAATCCGTTGCCGCTGGCCGCCGGAAAACTCGTGCGGATATCGCCAGCGTGTGGCCGGATCGAGTCCGACTTCCGCCAGCGCCCAGGCGACACGTTCATCCCGTGCGTCGGCGGAGAGGGAGCGCTCGTGCACCTTCAGTCCTTCGGCGATGATCTCTCCGACGGACATGCGGGGGCTGAGCGATCCGTAGGGGTCCTGGAACACCACCTGCAGCCGGTCGCGGAAGGGCAGCATCTCCTTGAACGAAAACTTGTCGATCTCGCTGCCGATAAAGGCGATGCGGCCTTGAGACGAGATGAGACGAGCAAGCGCCAATCCGAGCGTGGTCTTGCCGGAGCCCGACTCCCCGACGACTCCCAGAGTTTCGCCGGCACGTAAGGTAAGATCGATGCCGTCCACCGCCTTCACGTGGTCGACAACCCGCCGCATCAGGCCTGCCTTGATCGGAAACCAGACACGGATGTCCTTGCCTTCCATGACGACCGGCTTCGTCGGGTCGGCCGGCGGCGGTTCGCCGCGCGGCTCGGAACCGAGGAGGTGGCGGGTGTATTCGTGCTGCGGACGGGTGAAGACATCCTCGACTGTCCCACTCTCCACGATCTTGCCCTTGGTCATCACGCAGACGCGGTCGGCAAATTTCCGGACGATGCCGAGATCATGGGTGATGAACAACATCGACATGCCATGCTCGCCCTTGAGGCTGCGCAGGAGGTCGAGGATCTGCGCCTGAACGGTGACGTCGAGTGCCGTGGTAGGCTCGTCGGCGATCAGCAGTTTCGGCCGGTTCGCCAGGGCCATGGCGATCATCACACGCTGGCGCTGGCCGCCGGAAAGCTCGTGCGGATAGGCCGTCAGCCGTTTCTCGGGCTCGCGGATGCCTACCTGGTTCAGCAGTTCGAGCGTGCGGATCCGGGCGATCTGGCCGCTGATGCCCTTGTGCAGTTCAAGAATCTCGCCGATCTGCTTTTCGATCGTGTGGAGCGGATTGAGCGATGTCATCGGCTCCTGGAAGATCATCGTGATGTCGTCGCCGCGGACATTTCGGAGTTCCGGCTCGGAGGCCTTCAACAGGTCCTTGCCTTCGAAAAAGATCTCGCCGGACGGATGACTTGCGGCCGGATAGGGAAGAAGCTTCAGGATCGAATTGGCCGTGACCGATTTGCCGGACCCGGATTCTCCCACAAGCGCCACGACCTCGCCCGGATGGATATCGAACGATACCCTGTCGACGGCAAGCGACGTATTGCGTCCCTGATGGAAGGCGACTGACAGATCACGGACGGAAAGGAGCGGTTCTTTCATGGGCTCAACCGAACGTCTTTCTTGGATCGAAGGCGTCGCGCACCGCTTCGCCGACGAAGATCAGCAGCGACAGCATGATCGACATGGTGAAGAAGGCGGTCAGCCCCAGCCAGGGTGCCTGCAGGTTGTTCTTGCCCTGCGCGACCATCTCGCCCAGCGAAGGAGAACCCGGAGGCATGCCGAAGCCGAGGAAATCGAGCGAGGTAAGGGTCGCGATCGAGCCGGACAGGATGAACGGCAGGAAGGTGAGCGTCGCCACCATGGCATTCGGCAAGAGATGCCGGTACATGATGGTCCAGTTGCCGACACCGAGCGCACGCGCCGCCCGCACATATTCGAAATTGCGGGCTCTCAGAAACTCCGCCCGCACGACGCCGACGAAGCCCACCCATGAGAAAAGCAGCATGATGCCGAGCAGGACGAAAAAGCCGGGCGGCAGGATCGCCGCGATGATCAGCAGGATGTAGAGAACCGGCATGGACGACCAGATTTCGATGAAGCGCTGGAGAAGAAGGTCCGTCCAGCCTCCGAAATAGCCCTGGATCGCGCCGGCCGTGACGCCGATGATCGCCGAGCAGATGGTGAGCGCCAGGCCGAACAGGACCGAAATACGGAATCCATAGATCATCCGCGCGGTCACATCGCGCGCCTGATCGTCGGTGCCGAGCCAGTTCAGGTTGCCGAGGATGCAGTTGGGATCCTGATCGCCTTGCGGATAGGCCTTGCAGCGATCCCCTTTCGCCATCATCCAGAACGGCTCGGTGGGCGCCGAATGGGGAATATTGGAGTTGACCGTCTGGTAGGAGTAGCGGATCGGCGGCCAGATCATCCAGCCATTGGCATCGATCTCCTGCTGAATGAAATCCGACCGATAGTCGGTGGTGGCCAGAAAGCCCCCGAACTTCTCCTCCGGATAATCGACCAAGACCGGGTAAAGCATCTCACCTTTGTAGGAGGCAAGGATCGGCCGGTCATTGGCGATGAACTCGGCCATCAGGCTCAGCACGAACAGGATCATGAAAATCCAGAAGGACCAGTAGCCGCGCTTGTTGGCACGGAAGTTGTCCAGCCGTCTCCGGTTGGTCGGGGAAAGCCAGGGCCGCCTGGGCGGCCGTTCCACCGGAGCCGTGGTCTTTGCGGCGGATGCCTCCATCAGACATCCCTCCGCTCGAAGTCGATGCGCGGATCGATCCAGGTATAGATCAGGTCGGAGATCAGGGCGACGATGAGCCCGATCAGCGAGAAGATGTAGAGCGTGCCGAAGACGATCGGATAGTCGCGATTGACGACCGCGAGGTAGCTCAGCCGGCCCAGACCATCGAGGGAGAAGATATTCTCGATCAAAAGCGATCCGGTGAAGAAGGCGGAAATGAAGGCGCCGGGAAAGCCCGCGATGACGATCAGCATGGCGTTGCGGAAGACATGGCCGTAAAGCACCTGGCGCTCGTTGAGGCCCTTGGCGCGGGCGGTCACGACATATTGCTTCTTGATCTCGTCAATGAAGGAATTCTTGGTCAGGAGCGTCGTGGTCGCGAAAGCGGAGAGCGAAAGCGCGATCAGCGGCAGGGTCAGATGCCAGAAGTAGTCGAGGACCTTTTCCCACCAGGAAAGCTCGGAAAAGTTGTCCGAGACGAGGCCGCGCAGCGGAAACCAATCGAAGAAGGAGCCGCCGGCAAAAAGCACGATCAGCAGAATGCCGAACAGGAAGCTCGGCACCGCGTAACCGACAACAATGATGCCTGAAGTCCAGACATCGAAGGTCGATCCGTCCTTCACCGCCTTGCGGATGCCAAGCGGAATGGAGATCAGATAGGAGACCACGAGAATCCAGAAGCCGAGCGAAATCGACACCGGCAGTTTTTCGCCGATCAGTCCGATCACGGACGTGTTGCGGAAGAAGCTCTCGCCGAAATCGAAGCGGATGTAGTTCCACATCATGTTAAGGAAACGCGTCAGCGGCGGCTTGTCGAAGCCGAACTGCTGTTCGAGTTTCTTGATGAATTCCGGATCGAGGCCCTGGGCGCCGCGATAGCGGGATTCTTCCCCGCCACCCTGGCTCAGCACGTCGCTGCCACCACCGGAAAGCCGGTCGCCGGTATCCTGCCCCTGGAGCTGGGCAATCACCTGCTCTACGGGCCCACCGGGCGCAAACTGCACGACAAGGAAAGAGATCGCCATGATGCCCACAAGCGTCGGTATCATCAGCAGGAGACGGCGGAGGATATAGGCGCCCATTAGAACTCCCTGTCCGTCATGGCGAACTTTGCCCCGCCGCGCATCTCAGCGAACGTCAAATGGCGTTTTCCTCGTCCCTGCCTGCGAATCATCTGGTCCCATTTGGAACAGGAGCCGGCTTGCGGCGCAAGTCTCCTCACTTGCCGGCACTCTTCGACCACCAGATTCCTGGAAATCCTATGCCATAGGCGGGCAGTTCGGCGGGCCGGGCAATCCTGTTCCAATAGGCGATCTTCGCTTCGCCGGAGTAAAACATCGGAATCACGAAATGATTGGCGAGCAGAACGCGATCGAGCGCCTTTACCGCCGCCACCTGCTCCTCACGGTTGGGCGCGGCGGTGATCATGCGGATAAGCTGATCGACCGCCGGATCGGCAATGCCAGCATAGTTACGCGAGCCGATACGACTGACCGATTCTGAGCCCCAATAATCAGACTGCTCATTGCCGGGATTCATCGTCTGTGCCCAGACGCCATACATCATGTCGTAATCGAAGCTTCGGACCCGGTTGACGTATTGCGAAGCATCGACGGTTCGGATGCGGGCATCGACGCCTATCTTCTTCAGGCTCGCCACATAGGGCAGCACCGTGCGCTCTTGCGATGGGCTGTTCAACAAGATTTCGAAGCCCATGGGTTGCCCGGTCTTGATGTTGACCATCCGGTTGCCCTTCAGCTCCCAACCGGCTTCCTTGAAGAGCGCAACGGCCTTTCGCAGGTTGTCGCGCACCTTCTGCGGGTCACCACCGACGGGATTGGTATAAGGCGTCGTGAAAACTTGCGGAGGCACCTTGTCCTTAAGGTCCTTCAGGATCTCCAGTTCGCGTCCCTGCGGCAGGCCGGAGGAAGCGAGCTCGGTGCCCCAGAAAAAACTGTCGACACGCTTCAGACCGCCATAGGCAAGGTTCTTGTTGAGATCCTCGAAATCATAAGCGTAGTTCAATGCCTCACGCACCCGAGCATCCTTGAAGATTTCCCGGCGGATGTTCGGCACGTATGCCTGCATTATGCCCGTAGCCCGAAACGGGTTGGTGAGCGCTTCGCGTATCACCCGGCCGTCCTTCACCGCATCGAAATCATAGCGAGTGGCCCAGCGGCTCGAACTGTTTTCCTGCTGGTAATCAATATTGCCCGCGCGAAATGCTTCGAACTCGACGTCGCGATCGGCGAAATAGGTATAGCTGATCACCTTGAAATTGTATTGACCGACATTGATCGGCAGATCCTTGCCCCAGTAGTCGTCCCGCAGTTCGTAGCGAATGGTCGAGCCGGGCTGGAAGGAAGCCATTTTATAGGGACCGGAACCCATGGGAGGTTCAAGCGTCGTGCGGGAGATATCCCGCTGCTGGCCTTGGGCAGTCTTGCCCTCCCACCAATGCTTCGGTAGCACCGGAAAATCGCCGACGATGGAGGGTAGTTCGCGATTGTTCTTTTCGTCGAACCGGAACGTCACCTCGCGCTCGCCCGTCTTTTCCGCCACGGTTACGTGCCGGTAGTAGTTCGAATAAAGCGCGCTATGCTCCTTTGCCTTTTCGAAGCTGAAGATCACGTCCTCCGGCGTGACCGGCTGGCCATCCGCCCATTTCGCTTCCGGACGGAGGCGGAAGGTCACAGACGACATATCTTCCGGATATGAGAGTGCCTCGGCCAACAGGCCGTAAGAACCGAAAACTTCGTCCTCGGAATGCTTCAAAAGCGTATCGAAAAGATTGCCAAGTCCAACCGCCGGCGTACCTCGGTCGATGAGGGGATTGAAATTGTCGAAGGTCCCTTCCTCGGAAAGGCGCAATTCCCCAGCCTTCGGCGCATCGGGGTTCACATAGGGAAGCCGTTTGAAGTCTGCCGGCAGTTTCGGCTCGTCGAGAACAGCAATTGCGTGCCGCCATTGCGGCTCTTGCGCCGCGGCGGGCGCGGTCATCACTGCAATTGCTATGAGGAAGGTTCCAGAGATCACCTTCAGTCGAGCCAAATTCATTCGCTATCCCTTGTTCAAATTCTTTGTTGCGTCGAAGCATAGGGCAAAAGGCGGCAAAAAACAGGAACTCATGCTCACAAGCGCTTTATCTGCCGCATATAGACAAACCTCTTTCGATCTCCATTTCACCAAAATCCTATTTCACAGTAGATTCAAAGCTACCGAGTGATTTGCGGCGGATGGGCATGGCATCGATTTCGCGTTCAATTATTTTGCAGGCGGTTGCGTCCGCCTTTCTTTGCACGGCATTGGCCGGACCTTCGACGGCACAGGAGGGCACCCCGGCAAAACAGCTTTTCGGCGGTGTGACGCTGCCGAGCAAGACGGATCCCCAGCCGGTCGGTTTCTATGCCAAAGGCTGCATGTCGGGCGCAGTGGCCCTTCCGACCGATGGTCCGACCTGGCAGGCGATGCGCCTTTCACGCAATCGGCGCTGGGGCAATCCGCAGATGATTGCGCTTCTGGAGCAGTTTTCCCGCGACTCGACAAAGCTCGGCTGGGGATCTGGAATCCTTGTCGGCGACATTTCGCAGCCACGCGGCGGTCCGATGTTGTCCGGCCACTCGTCGCACCAGATCGGCCTCGACGCGGATATCTGGTTCACGCCCAAGCCCGACCAACCGCTTTCGCCGCAGGAACGTGAGAGCATGCCGTTCACCTCCATGCTCGACAAGAGCAAGTTCCTGACCGTCGATCCGAAGCGTTGGACAACCACCCATGCCCGCGTGGTGATGCAGGCGGCGAGCTATCCGCAGGTGGAGAGGGTTTTCGTCAACCCGGCGATCAAAAAGAAGCTCTGCGAGACGTGGACAGGCGACCGCTCGCTGCTCGGCAAAGTACGGCCGATCTACGGCCACGACGAGCACTTCCACATCCGCATCCATTGCCCTGCCGGAGCATCCGGCTGCCAGAAGCAGGCGCCGGTCACAGCCGGTGACGGGTGCGACAAGTCGCTTGCCTGGTGGTTTACCAAGGAACCCTGGGCGGCACCGAAACCCGATCCGAACAAGAAGCCCGTGAAGCCGCGGCCCGTCATGCTGTCTGATCTGCCGAAGGCTTGCGCAGCCGTGCTCGCGGCCCCTGCGCGTGCCGAAGAGGAAGCGACCTTCGGCGGCGGCGCCATGGCCTTCACCTCCCAGCCGGCCTCGTCCGCGCCGGCTCGCAACATCGAAGCGATCATCAACGATCCGCCCGTGCCGACTGCGGAGGTTCCCCTCCCCAAGCCCCGGCCGCTGCAATAGCCATGGACAAAGCCGGCGCTTGAAAGCGTCGGCGGCTCCCCCACCTTCCCAAGAACAGTCGGGCACGCTAGAAGCGGGTAAATCGATTGAAACCGTTCCTGGGAGAAGGCTCGTTTATGTCGCCCAAGCCGTGTATCGCGCTGATCGCGCACGACGAGAAAAAGGACGACATGGCGGATTTCGCCCGCCATCATCAGGGCTCGCTCTCCCGTTTCCGCATCGTCGCCACCGGCACGACAGGCGGCCGCGTTCAGGATGCCTGTCCGAGCCTCGACGTTACACGGTTGAAAAGCGGCCCGCTCGGCGGGGACCAGCAGATCGGCGCGATGATCGCCACCGGCGAAGTCGATATGCTGATCTTCTTCATCGACCCCTTGAGCGCACTGCCGCATGACGTGGATGTCAAGGCGCTGACACGGCTTGCCACCGTCTACGACATACCGATGGCACTCAATCGTGCTACAGCCGAAAAACTCATCGATTTTCAGAAGGACTAAGCCCCGCGATGGCCGACAGCATGAAGACCGACAAGCTGCCCTTTCCCATCCTGATCGGCGATATCGGCGGCACCAATGCCCGCTTCTCCATCCTGATCGACGCCTATGCGGAACCAAAGGCCTTTCCGAACGTCCGGACAGCGGACTATCCGACCATCGACGACGCGATCCAGGCGGTGGTGCTCGACAACACGTCCGTCCAACCGCGTTCCGCGATACTTGCCGTCGCCGGTCCGATCGATGGTGACGAGATCGACCTGACCAATTGCGACTGGGTCGTGCGTCCCAAAGCGATGATTGCCGATCTCGGCTTCGAGGATGTTCTGGTCGTCAATGATTTCGAGGCGCAGGCCCTGGCCGCTGCCGCCCTCCCGGAAGAATATCGCGAGACCCTCGGGCCGAAAGGCGAGTCGCATATGGCTTCCCGCGTCGTGCTCGGACCCGGCACCGGCCTCGGCGTCGCAGGCCTCGTTTACGCCCGCCACATCTGGTTTCCGGTTCCGGGCGAAGGCGGGCATGTGGATGTCGGCCCCCGGTCGGAGCGGGATTTCGAGATCTTTCCCCATCTTGAGAGGATAGAGGGCCGCATTTCAGCGGAAGAGATCCTGAGCGGCCGAGGCATCGTCAACATCTATCAGGCCGTCTGCGCCGCCGACGGACTTGAAATCGCCTTCTCCGACCCCGCAGACATCACCGCAAATGGCCTCAATGGCACCAATCCGCAGGCCGTCGAGACGCTTTCCCTCTTCGCCACCTATCTTGGCCGCGTAGCAGGCGACATGGCGCTGATCTTCATGGCGCGCGGCGGTGTCTACCTCGCCGGGGGCATTTCCCAGAAGATCCTTCCTGCCTTGAGAGCGCCGGCTTTCCGGGCCGCGTTCGAGGACAAGGCACCTCATAGCGAGCTGATGGCCACGATCCCGACCTTCGTGGTGACCCATCCGCAGGCGGCACTGGCCGGGCTTGCAAGCTTCGCCAGAACCCCCGCCGCCTACGGAATTTCCATGGATGGCCGCCGCTGGCAGGCGTGAACCCTCTTGTATTCTTTCAATTTTTGGTGGAGTAACCTCCCTTCTGGGGAAGGGACTTATTTTAATGTTCGCTAATGTTTTTCGTGGCTTAGGCATTGTTGCCATCTGCTTGTTTCTTTCCGGATGCTTGACTCCGGAAAAATACGAAGCCCTGTCTACCGCGCTCCAAGGCAGCGCCTCGCTACGGGCGAAGTTCACAAGCCAATGCATCAATGATCGTCATTTGTGGTCCAGTGAATCGCGCACGGGCCTCGCGACGATCGTGACAGCCTCCGATTCCCGGAACAAACGCCTGATCTGCGAACGTTTGACCAACGGTATCGCATCGGGCCGCCTCACCTTGAAGGACCTGAACTCCTTCAGTGACGAGTTTCTGACGCCGAACGCGATCAGAGTTCTTCGCGGAAAATAAGCCGCGGGGCGCAGGTCGATCCAGGCTTCAACTTCATCGTTTGCGGATGCCCCCGGTTTTGGCGCGGAGGCTAACAGAGGAAGATTTATGTTTGCCAATGCTTGCCGGATGTTTGCGATCGCCTGCATGACGGTGGCGCTTGCCGGATGCATGACGCAGGAGCGATATCAAACGGTTTCCACGGCTCTCGAAGGGAGCGCCGCGCTGCGGGCAAAAACGATTAAAGAATGCACCAGGAGCGAGTGGAACCCGAAAACGACCGAGAGTCTCGCTCTTGTGATGGATGTTTCCGAAAACAAGGTCCCGCACCTTGCGTGCCAGCGTGTCGTCAACGCGATCGCTTCAGGTAAGCTGAGCTATGAGGACCTTGAGAAGGTTCGGCAAGGCAACATAACAGCCAAGATCGTCAGGATCATGCAGGACCGCTGACGGCGATAGCAAAGCTTGCCGGAATGCAACATTTCTGTCGAATCTTGACCTGCCGCTTTCAAAACGCGGTCCGAACGGTTAATACCGCCGGCACATGAAGCTGCCGGCCGATGGGCCGAAACGGGAAAGCCTTTGAAAGCCGCCAAGAATATCAAACGACAAGTCGATTCAGAGACCGTTGTTGCCGTATTGAAGCGCGTGATTGCCGAAAACGGTCGCGCTCATATCCGCGGTTATGCCTTCGCGATATTCTGTCTCGCCGTCGTGGCGCTGTCGACGGCATTTACCGCCTGGATCATGGAGTCGGTGGTCAACGAGGCTTTTGCCAACAAACGCGCAGATGTCGTTTGGCTGATCTGCCTCTCCATCTTCACTGCCTTCGTGCTTCGAGGTCTCGCGACCTATGGCCATTCGGTGACACTTTCGAAGATCGGCAACAATATCGTCGCGAGCTACCAGCGAAGGCTCTTTTCGCACCTGATGACGCTGTCGGTCGGTTTCTTCAACGAGTCGCGCTCGGCTCATCTGGCGGCCCGGATCAGCCAGAACATAAACGGCATCCGCGACGTCTTGAACCTGACCGTGACGTCGACGGCGCGCGATCTTCTGACCCTTGTTTCGCTGATCGGCGTGATGATCCTGAAGGATTGGGTCCTGTCGCTCATCGTTTTTGCCGTCGCGCCACCGCTGTTTCTGGCTCTTCGCTACGTGTCCAAACGTCTGCGCGCGGCAACGAAGGAAGCGATCGTGCTCAACAGCCACGTGCTCGGGGCAACCCAGGAAACGATCCTCGGCATGACCATCGTCAAATCCTTCACGATGGAAGAGGAGTTGGCGCGCAAGCTCGAAAAGATCATCCGGGCCGCGGAAAACCGCGCAAACCGTATTGCGCGCCTCACCGAGCGGACGGCACCGCTCACAGAAACCTTCGCCGGCTTCGCCATCTCGAGCGTGCTGGCCTATGCCGCCTTCCGTTCGATCTACGACAACATTCCCCCCGGAGCTTTCTTCGCTTTCGTGACGGCGCTGCTGATGGCCTACGACCCTGCACGCCGCCTGGCGCGGCTTCAAGTGCAAATGGAGCGGGCGGTGGTAAACGCCCGGATGATCTACGAGCTTCTCGACATGGAGCCGCGTCAGCGCGATCTGCCGGACGCCAAGGATCTTGTCGTGACGGAGGCAAAGATCGAGTTCAGGGATGTCCGTTTCGGCTATGGGGCCGACAGCGTCCTCAACGGCGTGAGCTTCACGGCCGAGGGGGGAAAGACCACTGCCCTGGTCGGACCGTCGGGAGCGGGAAAGTCGACCGTCATCAGCCTGATCCCGCGTTTCTACGATCCGGTGGGAGGGGCGATCCTGATCGATGGGCAGGATATCGCCCACATCACCAAAAGATCGCTGCGCAGCCAGCTCGCTTACGTTTCGCAGCAGCCCTATTTGTTCGAGGGCACGATCCGCGACAACATCCGCTACGGCCGCCCCGATGCCACGGACCTCGAAGTGGAAGAAGCCGCTCGCCTGGCCTATGCGCATGACTTCATCATGGATCAGCCAGAGGGCTATGAAACCCCCGTTGGCGAAAATGGCGTAACCCTTTCAGGGGGCCAGCGGCAGAGACTCTCCATCGCCCGCGCTCTTGTTCGCAACGCGCCCATTCTACTCCTGGACGAAGCGACCTCCGCCCTCGACACCGAATCGGAGGCTACGGTCCAGAAGGCGCTCGACGAGGTCATGCACGGCCGCACCGTCGTCGTCATCGCCCATCGGCTGTCCACAGTCGTGCGAGCAGACAAGATCATCGTGATGCAGCAGGGCAAGGTCGTTGAAGAAGGCGACCACAATTCGCTGATACAGATGAACAACGGCATCTATGCCCGGTTGAACAATCTCCAACGGACATCCGGCTCCGAACTCTTTTAGGTAAGCGTAGCTCGTTGATCTGTCTTCGCAGGTTTGTTACAGTTTTGTGACGGGCGCTGCCGGGGGATTCTTCATTGTTTGCATCATCTTTAGACTTAGCCGACGGTTGGTCGAAGATTGCCGAAGGCTCCGCACGAGACGTCTACGCGTCCGCGGACTATCCGGACGTATTGTTGAAACTCGTCAAACCGGAATGCATCGGCGTGAACGGAAGCCGCAAGACCAGGCACAAGCTCCTGTTCTTTCGCAAGTACCGCCGGTTCGGGGCGTATATGACGTTCCGCCGCGAGTTCGACGAATATCTGGAGCAGGCGAGAAAATCTGCCCAATGGAACTCTGAAGATCTTCCCATCGCGAAGGTTTTTGGTCTTGTTCATACATCCTTGGGGCTCGGTCTCGTTGTCGAGAAGGTTCGCGACCGGAACGGCCAGCTAGCGCCGACGCTTCTTTCACTTGCACGCTCAGGAAAGCTGACGCAGCGGCATTATGACATGCTGGCCGAGTTCTTCGAGGAATGTCGCAAGAGGCATATCGTGCTGATGGACAAGACGCCCGGCAACTTTGTCGTTGCTCCTAAAGCCGACGGCGGCGAGCACATCGTCTGCATCGACGGCACCGGTGACAAGAGCCTCTTCAAGCTTTATTCCGCGAGCCGCTACTTCAATGGGCTGAAGCTGGAGCGCTATCACCGCAAGGTGCTTTGGAAGATGGCAAAGGCCATGCAATCGAAACCCCAGCCTGAACGTCTCGACCCGAGACCGGACGCGATCAAACTCGCCGGCTGACGGACCGCGCGACCGGTCCAGGGCGGTGTCGCCTTGACCTGCCGAAAGTTCCGTGCAACCAGACCTCTCTGCTATCGACGCGGCATGGAGCAGATGCCGTGATGTGTCGGCTGGTGAGGCGGAATGAGCAATAGCGACATGAAACTCGTAGTGGTCGGGGCGGCAGGCCGGATGGGTCAGGCCCTGATCCGAGTGATCCATGAAACCGAAGGCGTAAAGCTGCATGCGGCCGTCGGGCGGGAAGGTTCGGCCTTTATCGGCAAGGATGCCGGAGAGCTCGCCGGTGTCGGACCGCTCGGAGTTCCAGTCACCACCGATCCCCTACAGGCCTTCCTGGATGCGGAAGGCGTGCTCGATTTCACCACGCCGGCAACAAGCGTCGCGTTCGCCGGTCTTGCTGCGCAGGCACGTATCGTCCATGTGATCGGAACGACCGGCTGCTCGGTCGGGGACGAGGAGAAATTCCAGGCAGCCGCCCGCCACGCCCGCGTCGTCAAATCCGGCAATATGAGCCTCGGCGTCAATCTGCTCGGCGTCCTGGCCGCTCAGGCGGCAAAGGCGCTGCCGGCCGCGGGCTGGGACATCGAGATCGTGGAAATGCACCATAAGCACAAGGTCGACGCGCCGTCCGGCACCGCGCTGCTTCTCGGCGAAGCGGCGGCCAAGGGTCGCGACATCGATCTGGCCAGCCAGTCGGTGCGCGTACGCGACGGTCACACTGGGCCGCGCCCTGCCGGAACGATCGGCTTTGCGACGCTGCGCGGCGGCTCGGTCGTCGGCGACCATTCCGTCATCCTTGCCGGGGAAGGCGAACTCGTGACGCTCTCGCACAGCGCGCGCGACCGCTCGATCTTCGCGCGCGGCGCCGTCACGGCAGCGCTCTGGGCGCGTGACAAGAAACCCGGTTTTTATTCGATGCTCGACGTGCTCGGGCTTTCCTGAAATCCACCTGGAGGAATTGATCTTATGAGTGGAACTCTCGTCCTTGTTCGCCACGGCCAGAGCGACTGGAACCTGAAGAACCTTTTCACCGGATGGCGAGACCCGGACCTCACGCCGCTCGGCATTCAGGAGGCCGAGGCCGGTGGCCAGGCGCTTGCCGATACGGGCATCAAGTTCGACATCGCTTTTACTTCGGTGCTGAAGCGCGCCCAGGATACGCTGAAGATCGTGCTCGACAAGGTCGGCCAGCCGGATCTCGAAACCATCCGCGACCAGGCGCTCAACGAGCGCGACTACGGCGATCTTTCCGGCCTCAACAAGGATGATGCCCGTGCCAAGTGGGGCGAGGAGCAGGTGCATATCTGGCGCCGTTCCTATGACGTGCCGCCGCCTGGCGGCGAAAGCCTGCGCGACACCGGCGCCCGCGTCTGGCCCTATTATCTGACCGAAATCCTGCCGCGCGTGCTGCGGGGAGAGACAGTACTCGTCGCAGCCCACGGCAATTCGCTGCGCTCGCTGGTGATGGTGCTCGACCATCTGAGCAAGGAAGAGATCCTGAAGCTCAACCTCGCAACCGGCGTGCCGATGGTCTACAAGCTGAACCCGGATTCGACCGTCGCCTCCAAGGAAGTCCTTGGCGACATGTCCGGCGCCCACTGAGGCGGGCCCCCTCTCACGATCGAGACCTGAGCGAGCCGTTCAGTTCTCGATCGTGAACTGAACGCTGTCGGCCGGAAACCGGCTGACCGCATATTGAATCGGGATCCCGTCCGGATCGGTGTTCAAGGCTCGGGCAATCAGAATGATCGCTCCCGGCGACAGGCGCAGATCTACGCGATCCTGTTCATCGGCATGGCTCGCCGTTATTTCCGTCCAAACTCGCAGATAATCGGGAAGACCAAGCGCCTTGAAGGCCACGGTGATCGAACCGCTGTCTCGATAAGCCTCCGCAATCCCTGCGAAGCGGGCAGCTGGAAACCATGCGGTAGACCGTGAAACCGGCCGGCCGTCCGCCTTGCGCAGAGTTTCCAGCCGGATCACCGGAGCGCCCTCCACAAGGCCCAGCGGCGTCGCCACGCTGGATGAGGCCGGCTCTTCCCCCGACTGGAGAAGCAGACCTTCCTTTTCCCGCGCCTGATCGCCGATGCCCTCATTGAACCGCGTGCGGCGCGTGATCGGGAAATTCAGGCGCTCCTTGCGCTCGATCAGGGTGCCGCGGCCTTGTACGGCACGCACGATGCCTTCTTGCGCCAGTGCCGCAAGCGCACTTCTCACCGTATGACGGTTGACCCCGAACTGCGCGGCCAGCACCATTTCCGGCGGCACCTTGCCGGCGGCGTCGTATTCGCCATTGGCGATCGAGGCACGGATTCGGTCCGCGATCTGCCGCCAGAGCGCCACGCCGTTCTGCCGCTGAACGTTCACTTGCCCCACATCCATGTCACACGCTTGTTATATCCAAAGGTTACAGGTAAAGTAACTTGTATGGTTGTCTATATTAATAGACATTTAGAGGTTTGGCAATGGACCTGGCAAAAGAAATCGAGCCGACTGCTGATATCGATGGCCGCCGTCGCACGGCTGGCCTCTTGGCAGAGGCCAGCGCGGATGAGCTGCGGGCCGCCTGGGACAAGCTTCCCGACAAACCCGACGTGAAAGCCGTCCGCGGACCGGAAACCGGCCTCGTGATGGTACGTGGGCGGATCGGCGGCGGCGGCGCCCCGTTCAATCTCGGGGAAGCCACCGTGACGCGGGCAACGGTCCTTCTTCCGTCCGGCGTTGCCGGCCACGCGCATGCGCTCGGTACCGACAAGATAAAGGCGCGACTTGCGGCCATTTTCGACGCGCTTTGGCAGGAAGAGGCAACGCGGAGCTTCGTGGAAAGCGCCCTGCTCGGTCCGGTAGAGGCGCGGGTCGCGGCGGAAGACAACCGGACAGCCGAGGAAACGGCCGCCACCCGCGTCGATTTCTTCACCATGGTGCGGGGGGAGGACTGATGAACATCAAGACGCAAGCTCTATCCGGCGGGTTTCAGGAACCCGTATTCGAGTCGCAGGGCGTGTTTCGCATGCTGATGAACGGCATGGCGCGACCGGGGACGATCCACACCATCACCACGGATATCGGACAGCCCGAACCACTCGGCGAGGCTGCGGGCGCAATCGCGCTGACGGTCTGCGACCACGACACCCCGACCTGGCTGAGCGCGGGCCTCCTCAAGTCGCCGGTGGCCGAGTGGATCGGTTTTCATACCGGTGCGCCAATCACGCGCGAGAAGGCGGAATCCCGCTTTGCGTTCGTGGAGGCCGGCGTGGCACCCTCCTCCTTCGGCCTCTTCGCCGCCGGGACACAGGAATATCCCGACCGCTCCACGACGCTGGTGATCGAGATCGGCGCGTTGGGCCAGGGACAGGCTCTGACGCTGAGAGGCCCTGGCATTCAACAGGCGACGACAGTCAAGCTGAAAGGCCTGCCGGAGGTCTTCCCGCGGCTCTGGGCCGACAACCGCGCGCTCTTTCCGCGCGGCGTCGACGTCATCCTGACGGCGGGCAAGAGCCTGTTGTGCCTGCCCCGGACCACGAACATCGCGGTCCAATGAAAACCGCGGCCGGGCGTCTTCCGACTGAACGACCAATCCTTCCGCACCGCAAGCGGTGCCGAAGACGGGCAGGAGAATGAACCATGTATGTTGCCGTCAAGGGTGGCGAAGCCGCCATCAACAACGCTCACCGGCTCCTCGCCGACCGGCGCCGCGGCGATCGCTCGCTTCCTTCGGTCACCATTGAGCAGATCGTGGAACAACTCGGACTTGCCGTCGATCGGGTGATGGCGGAGGCCTCGCTTTATGACCGGACGCTTGCAGCGCTCGCGGTCCGCCAATCGCGGGGCGACCTGATCGAGGCGATCTTCCTGCTGCGCGCCTACCGCACCACGCTGCCTCGCTTCGGCACTTCGGTTCCGGTCGATACGGCAAGCATGAAGGTGGAGCGCCGCGTCTCGGCGACCTATAAGGACTTGCCCGGCGGCCAGCTTCTCGGCCCGACCTTCGACTACACCCATCGTCTTCTCGATCCGTCTCTGCTGACCGACGAGCCGATTGAGGAACCGGCGCGCAAAAACGCATCCGACGAGCGCGTCATGCGGGTTTCCGACATTCTCGCCCACGAAGGCCTGATCGAAGCGGACGGCGATTTTCCTGATGACCACGAGGCCGGCGACCTGACCCGCGAACCGCTGGAATTTCCCATGGGACGGGATCTCCGCCTGCAGGCGCTCGCCCGCGGCGACGAAGGTTTTCTGCTGGCACTCGGCTATTCCACCCAGCGCGGCTACGGCCGCAATCACCCCTTCGTCGGCGAAGTGCGGATCGGCGAGGTAGATGTCGAGCTTGAGGTTCCCGAACTCGGCTTTGCCGTTTCGCTTGGCCGCATCCGCGTCACCGAATGCCAGATGGTCAACCAATTCAAAGGATCGTCCAAGGCGCCGCCGCAGTTCACCCGCGGCTATGGCCTGGTCTTCGGCCAGAGCGAACGCAAGGCGATGTCGATGTCGCTGGTGGATCGCGCCCTGCGTGCCGAAGAACTCGGAGAGGATATCACCGCGCCGGCGCAGGACGAGGAATTCGTCATCTCGCATTCCGACAACGTCCAGGCGACCGGCTTCGTGGAGCACCTGAAACTGCCGCACTACGTCGATTTTCAAGCCGAACTTGCGCTGGTGCGCAAGATGCGCGCCGATATCGAAGCCACTCGAAATGGCGGAAAAGACCGACGGGAGGCGGCGGAATGACGGAAATCGCCGGACATCCTTCAGTCGCCGCCGTCCCCTCCATCGCCGCCGTCCGCATCAAAACTGCTGCCCTTCCCAGACCCGAAGGTGGCGCGATAGATGAGCCCGAGCGCGATAAGGCCGAAGAGCACGATGCTCGAAAGCGTCTCGGCACTGAATTCCATGAAATGCCCTCCCAATTGCTCAAAGGTAACCGTACATGACGGACCTCGCCACCTACAACTTCGCCTATCTCGACGAGCAGACGAAGCGCATGATCCGCCGCGCGATCCTGAAGGCGATCGCCATCCCCGGCTACCAGGTGCCTTTCGCCTCCCGCGAGATGCCGATGCCCTATGGCTGGGGTACGGGCGGCGTGCAGGTCACAGCCTCGATCATCGGGCCGGAAGACGTACTGAAAGTGATCGACCAGGGCGCGGACGACACGACCAATGCGGTCTCAATCCGCGCCTTCTTTCAGAAGGTCGCCAATGTCGCGGTGACCACCCACACGAAGGATGCGACGATCATCCAGACGCGCCACCGCATTCCCGAGCAGAAACTCACGGAAGGCCAGGTGCTCGTCTACCAGGTGCCGATCCCGGAACCCTTACGCTTCCTCGAGCCGCGCGAGACCGAGACACGCAAGATGCATGCGCTCGAGGAGTATGGCCTCATGCATGTGAAACTCTACGAGGACATCGCCCATAACGGCCGCATCTCCAAGACCTATGCCTATCCGGTCAAGGTCGCCGGCCGCTATGTCATGGATCCTTCGCCGACGCCGAAGTTCGACAATCCGAAGATGCATATGTCGGAAGCCCTGCAGCTCTTCGGCGCAGGCCGCGAAAAGCGTATCTATGCCGTGCCTCCTTACACGGAGGTGGTGAGCCTCGATTTCGAGGACTACCCCTTCGAGATCCAGAAATTCGAACAACCGTGCGCGCTCTGCGGCGCCCAGGGCGTGTATCTCGATGAAGTGGTGCTCGACGACAAGGGTGGCCGCATGTTCGTCTGTTCGGATACCGATCACTGCGAGGACCGCCGCGAACACGGGCACGCCGGCGAGCTGCTGGCGCAGAACAAGGAGGCGGCGGAGTGATCCCCTCGTCGCGTAAATACCCCTCCCCAACCCCTCCCCACAAGGGGGAGGGGCTTAACCTGCCGCACCGACGCCGGAATGGGACCGACGCCTTGCCACTGGTTTTCTCCCCCCTTGTGGGGGAGATGGCCGGCAGGCCAGAAGGGGTCTTTAGCCGCCGCAGACTGATACGGAAAACTATGTAATGACCGACACCCCTCTTCTCAAAGTCA
This sequence comes from Neorhizobium alkalisoli, assembly GCF_002968635.1. Lineage (GTDB taxonomy): Bacteria > Pseudomonadota > Alphaproteobacteria > Rhizobiales > Rhizobiaceae > Neorhizobium > Neorhizobium alkalisoli. The sequence goes on from NZ_PVBN01000005.1 coordinate 206,489, forward strand.
GCGGCGTTTCGAAATTCTATGGCAGCCGGATCGGCTGCAAGGATGTCTCCTTCGAACTCTGGCCCGGTGAAGTGCTGGCTATCGTCGGCGAGTCCGGTTCGGGTAAAACGACGCTTCTGAACTGCCTGTCCACCCGGCTGATGCCGACGACAGGCAGTGTCGAATACCGCATGCGCGACGGCAATTTCCGCGACCTCTACCACATGAGCGAGGCCGAACGCCGTTTCCTGATGCGCACCGACTGGGGTTTCGTTCATCAGAACCCGGCAGACGGACTGCGCATGACCGTATCCGCCGGCGCCAATGTGGGCGAGCGGCTGATGGCGGTGGGCGACCGGCACTACGGCAATATCCGCGCGACGGCCAATGACTGGCTCACCCGCGTCGAGATCGGCACCGACCGTATCGACGACCAGCCCCGCGCCTTTTCAGGCGGCATGCGCCAGCGCCTGCAGATCGCCCGCAATCTCGTCACGAGCCCGCGCCTGGTGTTCATGGACGAACCGACCGGCGGTCTCGACGTGTCGGTCCAGGCGCGCCTGCTCGATCTCGTGCGCGGCCTCGTCAACGATCTCGGGCTTTCCGCCATCGTGGTCACGCATGACCTTGCGGTCGCCCGCCTGCTTTCCCACCGGATGATGGTGATGAAAGACGGGCATGTGATCGAACACGGGCTGACCGACCGGGTGCTCGACGACCCGCGCGAACCCTATACCCAGCTTCTCGTGTCATCCATTCTTCAGGTTTGAGGGAAATGCATGGTCCCGAAAAAGGAGCCCCGGTTTTCGGACAAGACCATGCGAAAAGAAGGATAAATCAATGGCCACCCCTCTCGTCGTTTCCGAAGTCTTCAAGAGCTTCACCATGCATCTGCGCGACGGCATCAAGCTGCCGGTCGTCAACGATGTGAGCTTCTCCGTCGCAAGCGGCGAATGCGTCGTTTTGGGCGGACCTTCCGGTATCGGCAAGAGCTCGATTCTCAAGATGCTCTACGGCAACTACGCAGTCGACGCGGGTCAGATCCTCGTCAGCCACAAGGACAGGCTCGTCGATATCGCAAGCGCCGATCCGCGCACCATTATCGACGTCCGCCGTCATACCTTGGGTTATGTCAGCCAATTCCTGCGCACGGTGCCGCGGGTTGCGGCTCTGGATGTCGTCGCCGAACCGCTCGTCGCCCGCGGAATCCAAGCGCCGGAAGCAAAGGAGAAAGCTTCCGATCTGCTCGCGAGGCTCAATCTGCCGCGCGAACTCTGGAGCTTGCCGCCCGCCACCTTCTCGGGCGGCGAACAGCAACGCGTCAACATCGCCCGCGGCTTCATCACCAGCCACAGCATTCTTCTCCTCGATGAACCGACCGCATCGCTCGATGCGGTGAACCGGCGGGTGGTGGTGGATATGATCGCCGAAAAGAAGCGCGAAGGCGTGGCACTTCTTGGGATTTTCCATGACGAAGAAGTCCGTGAGGCGGTTGCGGACCGCATCCTCGACGTTACGCGCTTTTCGCCACGAAAGGCCGCGGCATGAGTGTCAAGGTCGGTCTTGATCCTGCGATCCACCCAAGCGCCCGCGTCAACAACTCCAAGCTCGGTCGCTACACGGAAGTCTCGGAGCGCTGCCGCATCGATGAGGCGGAGATCGGCGACTATTCCTACATCATGCAGGATGGTTCGATCTGGTGCGCGACGATCGGCAAGTTCGTCAATATGGCGGCGTCCGTGCGCATCAACGCCACCAATCATCCGACATGGCGCGCGACGCTGCATCATTTCACCTATCGCGCCGCGAACTACTGGGACGATGCGGAGAACGACGAAGACTTTTTCGAATGGCGGCGCGACCATCGCGTCGTCATCGGCCATGACGTGTGGATCGGACACGGAGCGACTGTCCTGCCGGGCGTGACCGTCGGCAATGGCGCCGTGATCGGCGCCGGCGCGGTCGTTTCCAAGGATGTCCCTGCCTACACAATCGTCGGCGGTGTGCCGGCAAAGCTCATCCGGGAACGCTTCACAAAGGAGATAGGCGAGGCAATGGAACGGCTTGCATGGTGGGACTGGGACCATCTGAAACTCAGAGCCGCGCTGGATGATTTCCGGGCCCTTTCAGCGGAAGAATTCCTCCTTCGCCATGGCTGACGCATCATCATTATGTCACGGAAATCTTTTAGCCGAGGTCCTGTATCGGGGCACACCGACAGGCTAGTCTTCCATCGCCCCTCCTGATTCCTGGATCCTGCCTTGCGCTACGCTCTCTATTTTTCGCCCGCTGAAAACCATCCGCTGACGAGGATGGCGTCGCATTGGCTCGGACGCGATGCCTTTAGCGGAGAAATATTTCCGACACCCGACATGGATGGATTGCCAAGGGAAACGGTCCATGCGCTGACGGCCGATCCGCGCCGCTACGGCTTCCATGCGACGCTGAAGGCGCCCTTCGAGCTGCATCCGGATCGCACCGAGCCGGAACTGATCGCCGCCACGGAACGCTTTGCCGCCGACACGTCCGCATTCGAAATCCCAAACATCATCATTGGTCAGCTAGGGCGCTTCTTTGCGCTCGTGCCGGATACGATCTATCCTGAGCTGCAACATTTCGCGGCCCGGGCGGTCGAAGAATTCGAACCGTTCCGCGCCCCGCTCGCGGATACCGATATCGCTCGCCGCAAGCCGGAAACCTTGAGCGCCGCCCAGCGCGCCAATCTGGAGCGCTGGGGTTATCCCTATGTCATGGACGAATTCCGGTTTCATATGACGCTCACCGGCCAGGTTCCGCCTGACCAGGCCCCTGCCATGCGCCTTGAGCTAGACCGCCGATTTGCCGCGTTTGCCCACTCGGCGCTTGCTGTCGATGGGCTTGCGCTCTTCATCGAACCTTCGCGCGGCGCGCCCTTCCATGTTCATCGCTGGTTCCCGCTGGCGCGCAGCTCCGCAAACAGAAAGATTGCCTCATGACCGCCGAACTCGTGCTCGCCAATGCCCGTATCGTGCTGGAGGACAGCGTGATCCACGGCTCCGTCCAGATTCGCGACGGCAAACTCGCCGACATTTCGGAAGGCCTCACCCGGACGGGAGAGGATTTCGAAGGCGACTACCTGATCCCGGGCCTGGTGGAACTGCACACCGACCATCTGGAACAGCATTACTCCCCGCGTCCCGGCGTGCGCTGGAACACGATCGCTGCAATTCAGGCCCACGATGCGCAGGTAGCCACCTCCGGTATCACCACCGTCTTCGATTGCCTTCGCATGGGTGCTGACGAGGACGGAGGCTTTGTCCGGGGCGAAATGCGCGAGATGGCCGACGCCATCCACACCGCAAGCCAGGAGGGCCGCCTGCGCTCGGAGCACCTTATCCACCTGCGCTGCGAGGTCTCGGCCGACAACGTGCTCGAACACTTCGTCGATTTCGAGCATGACCCCTATGTCCGGCTGGTCTCCCTGATGGATCATGCGCCCGGCCAGCGCCAGTTCCAGACCATGGATCAGTACGTCTTCTACTACAAGAAGAAGCGTGGCCTGACCGACGAGGCCTTTGCGAAGTTCATCGCCAAGAGGCAGGAAGAGTCTGCACGCAACTCGACCCCGCACCGCATCGCCATCTCGAAGGTCTGCGCCGAGCGCGGCATTACGGTCGCCAGCCACGACGACGCCACATTGGCTCACGTGGACGAAGCGATCGACAACGGCGTACGGCTGGCGGAATTTCCGACCAGTTTCGATGCGGCCAAAGCTTCGCACGAAGCGGGCATGAGTGTGTTGATGGGCGCGCCGAACATCGTGCGCGGCAAGTCCCATTCCGGCAATATCGCGGCCCGCGACCTTGCCGAACGCGGCGTACTCGACGTGCTTTCCTCCGACTATGTGCCGCTCAGCCTCCTGCATGCGCCATTCGTGCTTGCCGATGACGTTGAAGGTGTTTCCCTGCCGAAAGCCCTTGCCATGGTGACCGCGACCCCTGCCCGGACCGTTGGCCTCAATGACCGCGGGCGGATAGAGGCAGGCCTTCGTGCCGATCTGGTACGCGTCCACCACGAGCAGGGCGTGCCGGTGGTCCGCGCCGTCTGGCGGGAAGGCAAACGGGTCGCCTGATGGACACGCGACCGACAGGAACAGGACCGTCCGGCGCGATGGTCGTGGTAGTCGGTCCGAGCGGCGCCGGCAAGGACACGCTCATGGCCTATGCGGCGCGGCATTTCGCGAACCGGGAGGATGTCCTTTTCGTTCGCCGGGTCATCACGCGCGACGGGGCGGCCGGCGGCGAGGACCATGATGCCGTTTCCGAAGAAACGTTCGAGACGCTGGAGAGCGCTGGCCGTTTTGCCGTATCCTGGGGAGCCCACGGACTACGTTATGGCATTCCGGCAGAGACGAAGGCTGCGGTTGATCGCGGCCAGCTTGTCGTCGCCAACGGCTCCCGGTCGGCCCTCAGCCGCTTCAAGGCCGTCTATCCGTCCCTTTTCGTGATCAACGTGACCGCCAGCCCCGATGTTCTGGCAGCGCGATTGGCGGCTCGCGGACGGGAGACGAAGGCTGAAATACTTCGCCGGCTGGAACGCAGTTCTCTTGCCGTCGCCGGCGACTATCGCGTGATAACGATCGACAACAGCGGCTCGGTCGAAACGGCCGGTCAGGCGATGGTCGAAGCGCTCCAAGGCTGCTTGCCGGCCGCAAGATAATTCGGCGAAAACCTCCCCCGGCGCTTTAAAGTCTCCCAAGAGGCTCTATTTGCTTTTCCTTATGTATCAACGAGGAAAAGTATGAGCCAGATCAAAGCGCGTGACGAACACCGGGAAGCCGTGGCGATTGCCGACCTCGAGGCCCGCGTGGTGGTGCTTGAGATCGTTTCCATGACCGCGCTCGCACTTGCCATGGACACCTCCGACAATGCGGATGTTGATTATGCCCGCGGCATCACGAATCTGATCATGGACACCGTGCGGCAGCGCTGCGATGAAATGAGCATGCCGTCCGATGCCCGGCTCACCGCGTGCTCCTATGCCGACGAACTGCTGTCGACGGCGCTTCTATCCCTTTATCCCAGGGAACATTGAGCCGGTCAGTGCGCCTCGTCCCAGTTGGTCGCAGCCCGCGCGTCCACCTTCAGCGGTACCCTCATGGCAATCGCAGGCATGGCAGCCTGTTCCATGGTCGAGATGATCACGGGTAGCGCGCGCTCCACCTCGTCGTCCTCTACTTCGAAGATCAGTTCGTCGTGAACCTGCAGCAGCATGCGGGCCGAGAGGCTGGCATTGGCGAGCGCCGGCTCCATCTTCACCATGGCCCGGCGAATGATATCGGCTGCCGAGCCTTGGATCGGCGCGTTGATCGAAGCCCGTTCGTTGAAGGCTCGCACCGAAGGATTGGAAGACTTGATCTCCGGATAGTGGGCGCGCCGACCGAAGATCGTCTCCACAAAGCCGTTCTCGCGAGCGAAATTCTTCGTGCTTTCCATATAGTCGCGGATGCCCGGGAAACGTTCGAAATACTTCTTGATGTAGTCGCCGGCTTCCGACCGCTCGATGCTGAGCTGGTTTGCAAGGCCAAAGGCGGAAATCCCGTAGATGATGCCGAAATTGATCGCCTTGGCGCGGCGGCGAACCTCGCTCGGCATTCCCTCCACCGGCACGCCGAACATTTCGGACGCCGTCATGGCATGAATGTCGACACCATCGGAAAAGGCCTGGCGGAGCTGCGGGATGTCCGCCACATGGGCGAGCACGCGCAGTTCGATCTGGCTATAGTCGGCCGAGACCAGCTTGTGACCCGGCGTCGAGATGAAGGCGGTGCGGATCTTCCTGCCTTCCAGGGTGCGCACCGGAATGTTCTGCAGGTTCGGTTCGGAGGACGACAGGCGGCCGGTCGTCGTCGACGCCAGCGAATAGCAGGTGTGAACCCGCTTGGTCTGCGGATGGACATAGCCCGGCAGCGCATCCGTATAGGTCGACTTCAGCTTGGTAAGCTGACGCCAGTCGACGATCTTGCGCGGCAGGTCGTGCCCGGCGGCTGCCAGATCCTCCAGGACGCTTGCCGAGGTCGACCATTGGCCGGTCTTCGTCTTGGCGCCGCCCGGCAGGCCCATCTTGCCGAACAGGATGTCGCCGAGCTGTTTTGGCGAGCCGATCGTGAACCGCTCCCCGGCCAGCGCATAAATCTCGTCCTCGAAGGCTGCCGCCCTCTGAGCCAGTTCGCCGGAAAGGCGGGAAAGTATCTGCCGGTCGATGGTGATGCCGCGCTCTTCCATATGGGCGAGAACCGCTACCAACGGACGCTCCAGACGCTCGTAGATGCGCGTCAGGCCGGCCGCTGCGAGTTGCGGCTTCAGCGCCATCCAGAGCCGCAGCGTCACGTCGGCATCTTCCGAAGCATAGACCGTGGCCTTGTCGATATCGACAAAGTCGAAGGTCACGCCGGCCTTGCCGCTGCCGGCGACGTCCTTGAACGTGATCGGCTTGTGGTTCAGCCAGCGTTCCGAAAGCGCGTCCATGCCATGGTTGGCCTTGCCGGCTTCCAGCACATAGGACATCAGCATCGTGTCGTCGTAGCTTTCGACGGTGATGCCGTGGCGTTTCATCAGGAGGTAGTCGAATTTCAGGTTCTGAGCCACCTTGAGAACCGCGGGGTCTTCCAGCAGCGGCTTCAACCGGGCGAGCGCCTCGCGCATCGGGATCTGGTTTTCGGCAAGCCCGCCGCCCAGCAGGTCGCCCACACCGGTCTTGTGGTTGAGCGGGACATAGGCGGCGCGGACATTGAGGCCGCTCGGGCTGTCGATATTGTCGGCAAGCGCCAGCGAGAAGCCGACGAGCTCCGCCTGCATCGGATCGAGCGACGTGGTTTCCGTATCAAATGCCACCAGGCCGGTCTCGTGGGCTGCCCTGATCCAGTCGTCCAGCATTTCCACGTCGCGGATCGTCACGTAGCAGCTCGGATCGAGCTTGGCATTTGCGAAGGCGTCGATACGAGCCTTGGCAAGTTCGGCCGGCGTTGCTGCCTCCGTCCCCTTCGCAACCGGCGCCTTGGCCGTGTTGGCAGGCGCACTGGCCGCGGCTTCTCCGGTATCCGCAGGTACTGCCGATCCGGCATCAAGATCGGGACCGCGGGCGGCGTCGCCCCATTCGACCTTGACCACGGCCGGTTCAATGGCGTCCGCATCGCAATCGCAGGCGGCCGCGACGCGCCGCGTCAGCGTGCCGAATTCCATGGTCTTCAGGAAGCCGATCAGCTTCGGTCCGTTCTGCGGCTCCAGCACCAGCGCATCGAGCTGCAGGTCGAGCGGCACATCGGTGCGCAGCGATACGAGCCGGCGCGACAACCGCGCAAGATCGGCATTGGCGACGATATTTTCCCGCCGCTTCACCTGCTTGATCTCGCCCGCCCGCGCAAGCAGGGTATCGAGGTCGCCGAATTCTTCGAGAAGCTGGGCAGCCGTCTTCGGGCCGATCCCCGGGATACCCGGCACGTTGTCGACGGAATCACCGACCATCGCCTGCAGGTCGATCATCTTTTCCGGCGGCACGCCCCATTTCTCGATGACATCTGGAATGCCGATCTGCTTGTCCTTCATGCTGTCGTACATGTGGACGTTCGGCGTCACGAGCTGCATCAGGTCCTTGTCGGAAGAGACGATGGTCACGTCCGCGCCGATCGCCTCGGCCTGTCTGGCATAGGTGGCGATAATATCATCGGCCTCGAAACCTTCGGTCTCGATGCAGGGCAGATTGAACGCGCGGGTCGCTTCGCGGATCAGGCCGAACTGCGGGATCAGTTCTTCCGGCGGCGCGGAGCGGTTTGCCTTGTAGGCGTCGTAGAGATCCTTGCGGAACGTCTTGGCCGAATAATCGAAGATGACGGCGAAATGGGTGGGCGTGACGCCCACGGATGTATCGCGCGCATCGGTCAACAGCTTCCAAAGCATATTGCAGAAGCCGGAAACGGCGCCGATCGGCAGTCCGTCGGACTTTCGGGTGAGCGGCGGCAGCGCATGGAAGGCGCGAAAAATGAAGCCAGAGCCGTCGATAAGGAAGAGATGATCACCTTTTTTCATGGGCCAAAGCAATAGCGTGGGGCATTCGTTCCGTCCACGAAAACTTGGGCTCGCGCCGCGCTTGAGAGCCTCACCGGAACGTTACCGATTTGTAATGGCCCCGTGTCTTGAAAAGCTCCGTTGCGGCGCACATCTCTCCATTACCGGCGACTGATCACGCCGCAGTCTGGAAGCCGGCCTGTCCCCCGCCGCTCCAGACCGGGCAAAGACCTACCCCCCTCTCCGGGTCTTTGCCCTTCCATCAGAACCGCCATGGCTGTCCCCTCCCTGCCATGGCGGTTTTTCCGTTTTTAAGAGCATAGAAGACTTGTCATTTCCCCTGTCTTCGCACAGGCTTGGCGAAAGCATGGCCTGCGATATATCCGGCTGCCCCATGAGGCAGATCGGAGAGGATGGAGACCGAAGCCATGGCATTCGACCGCTCGCGTTCGGCGACCTATCTTGCCGGTCAATTGGCCAAGGGTTTCGCGCGCTCGCTGCAGATGCGATCCGCGGCGCTGGGTTTTTCTCCGGGGCAGTTTCCCGTTCTGCTCGAACTCTGGCAGGAGGATGGGTTGACCCAGAAGCAGCTCCTCGACCGGCTGGAGGTGGAGCAGGCAACGCTTGCCAATACGCTTTCCCGCATGGAGCGCGACAGCCTCATCCAGCGCACACCGCATCCCAACGACCGACGGGCGCAGATCATCACGCTGACCCAGGCCGGTCGCGATCTTGAAGCCGAGGCGGTGGAAGCCGCGGCGGAGGCAGATGCGGCCCTTTTTGCGGGCTTCAAGCGGTTTGAGCGGGAGCTGATGATCGAATACATGCGAACGATCGTCGAAACCGCACGCAAGCTCTGACAGATCCCTCAGCAACCCTCACGTCAGGAGCAGCAGGCGCTGTTTGCCGAAGACGGCCCGCAACAGGCCGCCGCCTTCCGGCTTTCCTCTGCCAGCCAGCGGTCCCGCGGCTTGCAGCTCGCCGGACGCGGCGACAGTTCCACATGCAGGGCGCCATCCTGCCGGACAGGAAGTGACGCGCAATAAAGCTGCATCGGCTGCACGCCGTCACTCACCTCGAAGGTCAGCTTCGCGGCTCCGTCAAGGTGCACATGCTCCGACACCTTGCGGATGATCTTGGAGAACCTCGCCGCCGGCATGTGGGTACGGTCGCCTTCCTCGATATCCCAGAGCTGGACGAATATCTCCGACCATGCTTCGGGGTTGGCGCCACAATCGAGGGCGGAAAAATTGCCCGCCTTCACCTCGGTCACATGATAGCCTTGCCTGATGGCCTGACCGTCGTAGTGGAATACGAGCGGCAGGTCGGCGTTATTCGCAAGCGTGTCGAGCATCAGGCCCAGACTGATATCGGTCGTGTGGGTCTTGTCGATCGCATTCATTTCCGCTACTCCTTGTTTCAATATTTCAAGGATCATTGAATTATGGAGAAACGTCAAGCCCTCGCGTCCTTCGGCGCACTTTCGCAGGAAACCCGCCTGGAGATTGTCCGGATGCTGGTCATTGCCGGGCCGACCGGGATGCAGGCTGGAGCGATTGCTGAAAAGATGGGGATGTCGCCATCGAACATCTCCTTTCACCTCAAGGAGCTCGATCGGGCCGGGCTTATAGGGCAGCAGCGGGAATCGCGATCGATCATCTACAGCGCGAAATACGACGCACTTTCAGACCTGGTCCGTTTCCTGATGGAGGACTGCTGCGCCGGTGACCCGAGAATCTGCACCCCCGCCGCGACCGTCGCGGCCTGCGGCGACCCTTCGGCAAAAGTGGGCACGATCGGAGAACTGGAAGGGGCAACAGCGCTGACCCTGCAGCCCATATCGGGAGATGATGCCGATCTGCGCACCGCTCTGGCTGCCGCGGCACTCCCGACCGACGATCTGAGCGAGGACGGACGCCACTTTTTCCGAATTGCCCAGGGCGCCGATACCATCGGCTTCGGCGGATACGAACTGCATGACGGTGACGCGCTGCTGCGGTCGCTCGTCATTCTCGAAAACCATCGCGGCAAAGGTCTTGGAGATCTGGCTACCCGCCTCCTCCTCGATATGGTCGGTTCAGCCGGAGCCCGACGGGCCTATCTCCTGACCACCTCTGCGGCCCCGTTCTTCGAACGCCTCGGGTTTGCAAAGATCGACCGTGCAACGGCTCCGGTCGCGATCCTGCAGAGCCGGCAGGCGGCATCGATCTGTCCGGCCTCGGCGGCATTGCTTACCAAACCGCTCATATCGGGCCCTACCGCAACCGCAAGGAAGAAGTCGGAAAACTGGAACAACGCATGAGCCTTAAATCCTTATGACTGCCCGCATTCCGATTGCTTCCATTGCCGCCCTCGGCGTCACCCAGATCATCGGGTATGGCACCCTCTATTACAGCTTCAGCATCCTGGCGGCCGACATGGCGGCAGATTTCGCCTGGTCGACCGAATGGATCTTCGGAGCATTGTCCGCGGCGCTTCTCGTCGGCGGCCTGACCGCCCCCTGGCTCGGCTCGCTGTTCGACCGGTGGGGCGCGGGCCGCGCCATGACCCTCGGTTCGGTCATTGCAGCTGCAGCACTCGCGGCTTGCGCCATGGCGCCGGGAAAGATCGCCTTCGTTGCTGCGTTGATCGCCATAGAGGTCGCGGCCAACGTCGTCCAATATGGCGCTGCTTTCGCCCTTCTTGTCCAGCTCCGACCCGAGGTCGCGCAACGAAGCATCACCTATCTGACCCTCATCGCCGGGTTCGCCTCGACCATCTTCTGGCCATTGACGGCAGCGCTGCACGAACACCTTTCCTGGCAGAACGTCTATCTAGTTTTCGCGGCCCTTAATCTCTTGATCTGCATGCCGCTGCATGCCTGGCTGGCGCGCGGTGCAAACAGTCGAGAACCCCTCCACACGGCAGCGCCTTTGCGGATGGAGGGGATTCTCGCTCCCCGCTCCAGGCGCCTCGGGTTCGCCCTGATGGTCGCCGGCTTCGCGCTGCAATCGCTGGTCAGCTCTGCGGCGCTGGTGCACATGGTGCCGCTGCTCTCCGCCCTGGGGCTCGGCGCAACTGCCGCAGTGGTCGGCACGCTTTTCGGCCCCTCTCAGGTTCTTAGCCGGCTCATCAATATGTTGTTTGGCCGCGATCTGACGCCCCTCCACCTTGCCAAGATCGCAGCAGCGCTCTTGCCGGGAGGCGTTCTGGTGCTGATCCTGACTGCCCCTTCAGTGCCGGGAGCCATGGTTTTCGCAGTGATCTTCGGTATGGGCAACGGCCTCCTGAGCATTGTTGCCGGCACCTTGCCGCTGGCTTTGTTCGGCAGCGAAGGGTACGGCAGGCTACAGGGCAAGATGATGTCGGCGAGGCTCATCACGTCGGCGATCGCTCCTTTCGCCCTGGCCTTGTCGATGACGTGGATCGGCGTCATATGGTCCCTGGGCGTGACGGCAGGGCTGGGCGCGATTGCGGTCCTCGCCTTCCTGTTCATCGGCCGCCTCGCCAGCAACGAGCGGGCGACCGGCGAGCAAACGCGTTAATCGCGAACCTCGCTTTGCCATTGTGCCTCTATGCATAGGCTTGCTAACAAGGGACGCGCCACAACGATTGACCCCTTCTTCGTCCATGAAGAGAAGGGTCTCGCATTTCAAAGACAGGGATCATTTCATGACCGATCTTTCCGCCGTTCTCGACCGCGCCGACCAAAATCTTCCCGCAAGCCTCGAACGTCTGTTTGGCCTCGTCCGCATCAAGTCGATCTCCACCGATCCGGCCTTCAGGGCGGATTGCCGCAAGGCTGCCGAATGGCTCGTTGCCGAACTCGGAGAACTCGGCTTCGAGGCCTCGGTACGGGATACGGCCGGTCATCCCATGGTGGTCGGTCATCATCCGGGCCCGGATGCCGATGCGCCGCATGTGCTGTTTTATGGCCACTACGATGTGCAGCCGGTCGACCCGATCGAACTCTGGGAAGACGACCCTTTCGATCCCAGGATCAAGGACCTCGCCAATGGCCGGAAGGTGATCACCGGCCGCGGGACTTCGGACGACAAAGGCCAGCTCCTGACCTTCGTCGAGGCTTGCCGGGCTTACAAGCAGGTTCATGGTAACTTGCCAGTGCGGGTGACGGTTCTTTTCGAAGGGGAGGAAGAGTCCGGCTCGCCGTCACTGAAGCCCTTCCTCGAAGCGAATGCGGCCGAACTCAAGGCCGACTGCGCCCTGGTCTGCGATACGGGCATGTGGGATGGTGATACACCGGCGATCGCCGCGGCTCTTCGCGGGCTGGTGGGAGAGGAACTGACCATCAAGGCGGCCGACCGGGACCTGCATTCGGGCCTTTTCGGAGGTGCCGCCGCCAATCCGATCCATATCCTTGCCGATATCCTGGCCGGCCTGCATGACGAGACCGGTCGGGTGACGCTGGAAGGCTTCTATGACGGCGTCGAAGAAACCCCGTCGAACATCAAGGCCGGCTGGGAAACACTCGGCCGCGACGCAAAATCCTTCCTGGGCGAAGTCGGCCTGTCGATCCCGTCGGGCGAAAAGGGCCGGTCGGTCCTCGAACTCACCTGGGCACGTCCGACCGCCGAAGTGAACGGCATCTGGGGCGGCTATACCGGCGAAGGTTTCAAGACCGTCATCGCAGCGGAAGCCTCTGCCAAGGTATCGTTCCGCCTCGTCGGCCAGCAGGAGCCGGCCAGGGTCCGCGAGGCATTTCGCGCCTATGTCCGATCGAGGATCCCCGGTGACTGCTCGGTGGAATTCCATGAGCATGGCGGTTCGCCGGCAATTCAGCTCTCTTACGATTCTCCGGTTCTCACGAAGGCAAGAAACGCCCTGTCCGACGAATGGGCCAATCCTGCCGTCGTGATCGGCATGGGCGGGTCGATCCCGATCGTCGGCGACTTCCAGAAGATGCTGGGGATGGATTCTCTGCTCGTCGGCTTCGGCCTGGTCGACGACCGCATTCATTCGCCCAACGAGAAATACGACCTGAAGTCCTTCCACAAGGGCATCCGCTCCTGGGCCCGCATCCTGGCCGCGCTGGCCGATTGATCGGGAAAAACAGAAAAGGCCCCGCAGTTTCCACTGCGGGGCCTTGAAAACAAAAAGGCCGGGCAAGCCCGACCTTTCCACTCCCATTCATGGGTGCCAGTACATCCGTGGTCACTCTTAATGGGACAGGCATTTCCGACGCGGCCGCTTTGCGACCTCAATGAAGTCAGCGCGGCTCTAGCGGTCATCGTCTCTCCGAACGGTAAACATCCCGTTAACGCGGAAATGGATATCGTCTCAAGACGGCACGGTTTCCCGTATTTGCCGTTACGCGCAGTCTCTGAACTCTTGGCTCAGACCTGCGGTGCGTCGGAAACGCCATTGAACCCTAGATGGGAAGGCCTGTTCCGATTTGCAAGGGTGCTCAAACGGCCAAAAGAAAAAGGCCGGCAAAGCCGGCCTTCCGTGGTGGTCGTATTGCTACGATCAAGCCGACTGCAGACGGTCGGCCGAAACCTTGCCCGAACGCTTGTCCGTGACGAGTTCGTAGGAGAGCTTCTGGCCATCCTTGAGCTGACCGAGGCCAGCGCGCTCGACAGCCGAAATGTGAACGAAAACGTCCTGTGCGCCGTCATCCGGCTGAATGAAGCCATAGCCCTTGGTTGCGTTGAACCACTTTACAGTACCGGTCGCCATAACGATGCCTTTCCCTTGCAAATGACCGACTATTCCGCGCTTTGCGCTTGGAACGGTGAAGTTTCGTATTTGAAGAAAGATCGTCGCAGACGCCGGAGGCGCTTAGTGCTGGCTATCAAACAAATATCGATGGCTCACCATCTAGGGTCTTACCACAAAAAGGTCAAGATCGCGAAAGTGACGGAAGCCAGCAGGAGCAGCAAGACTCATCGACCGTTAAAAAGCAGAAAACCCGGCGCGGGAGGAGGTGCGCCGGGTTCCTGAAACTGACCAACAACTGGGAGGAGGAGGTGTCGTTGGTCCCATCGGGGGCGCTGGGAGGAGGAGTGCGCCCGTCGATGATTGTGTTATACACCATCCAAGCTTAAAAAACAGCCAGAATTTTGCACCGCAGCATTGCAAATTTTGCATGCCTCTTTTGGCCTCTTGCGATCCTCCTCCTGCTCGGCCATTTTCCGATCATGAGTCTCGAATCCGTCCGCGCTTTCTTCGCCGCCCACGCCTCCGATATCGACGTCATCGTAACGGAAGACAGTTCGGCGACCGTGGCGCTTGCCGCAGCCGCCCATGACGTGGCGCCCGATCAGATCGCCAAGACGATCTGCGTGCGCGCAGGCGAGATGACCGTGCTGGTCGTCATGTCCGGCACAAGCCGGCTCGACAATCGCAAATTCCGGGATCGCTTCGGCACGAAGCCACGCATGCTCGGCGCCGAAGAGGTTACTGCCCTCACCGGTCATCCGGTCGGCGGCGTCTGCCCCTTTGGGCTCGCCTCGCCGATACCGGTCTATTGCGACCTGTCGCTCAGAAGACATGCCGAAGTCCTGCCGGCCGCCGGCGCCATCAATGCGGCCGTCCGCATCAGCCCGGAGCATATGGCGGAGCTCGCCGGAGGGATCTGGGTCGACATCAGTCAGGACCCCGCGACAAACGGGGATCCTGTCGCCTAGAAACGGTCGCTCAGGTAACGGCGATACCAGGCCTGCTTGCTTTCCGCCGACGCCGTCGCGACGACATAACCGATCGCAAAGCCTATCGCGCCGATCAGGGCAAAAAGCGTGGTCGTGGCAGCGGGGTGTTCGCGGATCGTGCCGGCAACCGACGAAGCTTCGCTCTGGACATAGTGAGCGGCATCGCTGGCTCGCCCGCTGATCTTTTCATAGGCTACGCCGGTTCTTTCGGCGAGCAATTGGCGCAGGTTGGCGATCTCCGACCGCAACGTCGCGATTTCGCCGCTGACGTTTTCGCTGGGCTCGTGATCGAAAGACGGCGTGTCCGTCTTGACGGGCGTTTTCAGATTTCTGATTGGCTCTGCCATACCGGCCTCCTTGCTGCTGATCGAGATCGGTCAACTGTCGAAGGCTGGATAGGTTCCTCGTTCCGCCGGGATGCTAGAGACTTTTTGCCAGGTTCTCGGCAAGCGTTGCCAACTGATCCTTGTCGTCGGAACCCTTTTGCAAGGAGTTCACCAGGATGAGCGCCAACGCTTCCGCATCGGGACTATCCTTGTCGATCTGATGCTCGGCGCAGGTTTCGTCAAAGACCTCCTGCAACAAGCTGAGCTGTTGCGGATGGACCGGATTGCGAACCATTTGTCTAGGCATATAACCCTCCCGATCACACTGGGCACAATCGGCGAAATCTCCCACTGTCGCAACGGCGGCACCGACTGGAGGCCGGCTTCTAATGCCGCAGTCTTGCGCCAGCATTGCCGGGCTGGGGAGGTAACGTTTTCCGACCAAAGGTTATTAACCGTGAGCCTTTTCTAATGGATTAGCAACAACAAGTTAAAACGGGTACAATATTGGGGTAGATCCGTAAGGGATTCCACCTAGGCGAGCCTGCCCGGGGCGGCCGGACAGGCCCGAAACTATTTATTGGATCAGGCCATACCGGCGGGATCGCCGATCGGCAGAAGAGCAGGATCAAGCGTCGGATCCTGAGGATTTTTGGTATCTCCCGGGTTTTGCGCGGGGGTAAGCGGCGGCTTTTCCTGGGTCCTGTCTGGAATGCCGTCCGTGGGTGTCGGTCCCCGCGGCGTTTCCGGGGCCGGCGTCGGAATAGGGTCACGATTTGGCATGGGGAACTCCTTCCTGTTCAGGGAGTCCAACGGGCCAAATCAATCCCGGTTCCGCAATCTTTCGCCCGCATATCGCTACCAGCGCCGATCGCGCGGCGAGGAGGACAGGCCGATCATGTAACCCACCGTAAAGGCGAGGAGGCCAACGGCCGCAATCGCGGAGCCTGTGGCGGCCGGATGGTCCACCGCATGGGCCGCCACCATTCCGGCTTCGTCCCTGACACGATCGACTGCGGTCCTCGCTTTGGCAGCGACGCCTGTTTCCTGGGTGATATCGCCGGTAAAGCCCGTGCCCAATGATTTCCTGGCCATTATCGTCTCCTTTGCAGAGACAACCCAGCGCGGGAAAGGAGGTTCCAAGGCATCGAAAACCCGCGCCTGCAGAAGCCGACGCGGGCAGGCCGATTATTCCGTGACCTCAGCCTCTTCTTCCGTCTGCTGACGCTTCAGGAGGACTGCTTGTTCACTGGTTTTGTCGGCGGCAGAAGCTGCAATGCTTGCCGTGGTGATTTCCTTGTCCACCTTGGCAGACGCCGTGACATTGTGGCCGGCGCATTCCGCAAGGGCTGCGGTCGACGAAAGGCCTAGTACGGCGGCGACAACGAGAAATGTCTTCATATCATTCTCCTTCGCTATGGTTGCGGCCTGAAATTTACCCGATACAGCGATGAACCCGAAATCACGAATCCGCGTTTCCGGCCGCCTGGAGACAGCAAGATCCACAAATTTCCCATGCCCGGCTGATTGCATTCAGCCGGCTACATCAATTTCGAGAGCGTCTCACGATTCACAAAAATATCGGTCTTGCCGGCTTCGTAAGCCGGATGACTGAATTCGAAACTTTCCTTTTCGGGCATCTCGAGCGCCTGCTTGATGCTCACCAGCCCGACCGGTACGCGCTGGTCGCCATTACGCACGACCGCTTCGACAATCTTGATCATTTCCTCCCCTCCTCCAAGGTGGAATCCGTCAAAACGCGGAACTCTTCTTATTGTTCCCGGAAGAATCGGCTTTTTTTGAGAAAAAAATCAAGCTGGCGAATCGATCTACCCCGCATGGCCCCGCCGAGTGCTAGTGAAGATCCAGAGGAAGCTGGATACCCTTGGGGAGGTTCGGGCGGCGCTGATTGGCAATCTGGATTTTCTGAAACGTCTCACGCCGGCGCTCGGCTTCAGCCTCACGGATTGCCCGGGAGGCAGCGACGGCGGCCATGGCGCGTTCAATAACCTGTTCTGCTCTGGTCATCGGCAACTCCATTTGTTCTCTCTTTGTTCTCACAAATACGAGCCAAAGTCAAGCCACTCCATATTTGAAGGCTTGTGAGGCCGGCACGGATAATCCTGCCTTTACCCCTCCTTAAATCGCCGCATTTAGAGTCCAGCAGTGGCCTGGGCGACGAGACAATCGAGTAAGAGCCTGTTTCCGCAGGCGAAGTGACGGGGGTACGCCAGCTCATTATGGGGTTCAGAGGCAGATCAGACAAACGCGTCGAGCCGTCCTTCGAGGGCTCGCGCCAGAACGACGATTTACGCCTCGACGCGGAGGAACGGATCGTCGGCAATGGTCGGCCCGGCAAGCGCTCCCCGAAGCAGGGCGGCGAGGAACGCTCCGAAAGCGGCGCCCGGTCCGGACAATCCGAGCGCGCCCGTCCATCCCGCAACAAACCGTCGCGCCGCCGCACCGAAGGCGGGCTTTTTTCGCCCTTGCGGACTCTTGTCTACTGGTGCCTGGTACTCGGCATATGGGCCGGCATCGGCGTCGGGGGCCTCGTCCTTTATTATGGCGCGCAGATGCCGTCGGCCAGTTCCTGGGCCATTCCCGACCGGCCGCCGAACATGAAGATCACGGCCGTCGACGGCTCGGTCATCGCCAACCGGGGCACGACCGGCGGCGAAGCGCTGGCGCTCGAGGAAATGTCGCCCTACCTGCCGCAGGCGGTGATCGCCATCGAAGACCGGCGCTTCTATTATCATTTTGGCGTCGATCCGCTCGGTCTTGCGCGCGCCCTCGTCAACAACCTGACCGGCCGGCCTATCCAGGGCGGCTCGACCATCACGCAACAGCTTGCCAAGAACCTGTTTCTCTCGCCGGAGCGCACCTTTGAGCGCAAGATCCAGGAGGTTCTGCTCTCCTTCTGGCTGGAGCACAAGTTCACCAAGGACCAGATCCTGGCCATGTATCTGAACCGGGTCTTCTTCGGGTCGAATGCCTATGGCGTGGAAGCGGCGTCGCGGCGCTATTTCAACAAATCCGCCCGTGACGCCAATCTCGGCGAAGCGGCGACGCTCGCCGGCCTCCTCAAGGCGCCCTCCCGCCTCTCGCCCGCTCGCGATCCGAAAGCCGCCGAGGCTCGCGCTCAGGTCGTGCTCGGCGCCATGCGGGAAGAAGGTTACGTCACCGATAGCGACCTGAAGACCGCCATGTCGCAGCCGCCCGCAAAGGCCAAGAGCTACTGGTCCGGTGCCCAGCACTATGCTGCCGACATGGTCGTCGACGAAGTCAAAAGCCTGATCGGAGAGCCGAAGGCGGATATCGTCGTGGAGACGACCGTCGACCTGCGTCTCGAGCAGGCCGCCGAAAAGGCCCTGAACGACGTCCTCAAGAAGGAAGGCGGCAAGCTCAATGCCTCGCAGGCGGCCCTCGTCTCCGTCGATGCGACGGGCGCCATTCGCGCCCTTGTCGGCGGCCGCGATTATGCGACGAGCCAGTTCAACCGCGCCGTCAAGGCGAAACGCCAGCCGGGTTCCGCCTTCAAGCCGTTCGTCTATGCGGCTGCCCTGGAGGCTGGCGCGCGGCCGAATTCCGTGCGCAACGATGCGCCTGTGAGGATCGGCAACTGGACGCCGGAAAACTATGACGAGAAATACCGCGGCGAGGTGACCCTTGCCTCCGCCCTCACGCAGTCGCTCAACACCATCGCCGCACAATTGGTCATGGAGGTCGGGCCGGACAATGTGATCAGTCTCGCTCACCGGCTCGGCATCGAGTCGGAGCTGCAGTCCAATGCATCCATCGCGCTCGGAACCTCGGAGGTGTCGCTGGTCGAACTGACCTCGTCCTACGGCGCATTCATGAATGGCGGCTACAAGGCTACACCGCATATCGTCAAGCGCATCGTCGATACCGAAGGCAAGGTGCTCTACGAAGCGGACTATGCCAATCCGCCCCGCGTCTTGAGCGAGCCCGTCGCGGCAACGATGAACAGCATGATGAGCCGCGTCATCAACGAGGGCACCGGCAAGGCCGCGAGACTCGATGGCTGGCAGGCGGCCGGCAAGTCCGGCACCACCCAGTCGTTCCGTGACGCGCTCTTCGTCGGCTATACCAGCATCATGACGACCGGCATCTGGTTCGGCAATGACGACGGCACCTATATGAAGAAGGTGACCGGCGGCGGACTGCCCGCGAAGGCCTGGAAGGAATATATGACGGCGGCCATGAACGGCTATACGCCGACCCCTCTCTTCGGCACCGGACGCAGCCTCGATCTGCCGCCGCCGGCCGTTCAGCCGGATGCGGAGCCCACCACGATCGGCGACATTATTTCGGGCATTCTGCCGGGTGCGGCGCGTCGCCCGCAGGAGGAGCTTCCTCCGGACTATCCGCCGGCTCCGCGTGCCCCGGCCCAGGATTCAGCCTATGGCGGTAGCAACCGATACGGCGATGTCGTCCCACCTGCCGATGTTCCAGTGCGCGATTACCGGGAATATCGCGGGCCTTACGACACGCCTGCGCCACGTCCTCCCATGGAGGTCGGCCGCGGTCCCGTCCCGCCCGGCGAGGTCGGCGCCAGCGCCTCGGCGCGGCAGCCTCGGCAGACGACGCTTTTCGACATCCTCATGGGGCAATAAAGCGATTTCGCAAAGGCGCATGGCAAAGTCTTATATTTGCTGGGATACGCGCGACTTCTCGCCTTGCAGTCCGAAAAACCCGTCCTTATATACCCCATGACCGCAGCCGATGCTGCGAAACCATCCCAGTCGAGGAACTGTCAAGGGAATGCCTGCAGGGGGTTCCGACGGTTCGCTTAAAGGAGAGAGAAGAAATGGCAAAAGTAATTGGCATCGACCTCGGAACCACCAATTCCTGCGTCGCCATCATGGACGGCAAAGATGCGAAGGTGATCGAGAACGCCGAAGGCGCGCGTACCACGCCCTCCATGGTCGCATTTTCCGAGGATGGCGAACGCCTCGTCGGCCAGCCGGCCAAGCGCCAGGCAGTCACCAACCCCACCAATACCCTCTTTGCAGTGAAGCGCCTTATCGGCCGCCGCTACGAAGATCCGACCGTCGAGAAGGACAAGAGCCTCGTCCCGTTCGACATCGTCAAGGGCGACAATGGCGACGCCTGGGTCAAGGCTCAGGGCAAGAACTATTCTCCCGCACAGGTTTCCGCGATGATCCTTCAGAAGATGAAGGAAACAGCCGAATCCTACCTCGGTGAAAAGGTCGAAAAGGCCGTCATCACCGTACCGGCCTACTTCAACGACGCGCAGCGCCAGGCCACCAAGGATGCCGGCCGCATCGCCGGTCTCGAAGTCCTCCGCATCATCAACGAGCCGACCGCTGCCGCTCTCGCCTACGGCCTCGACAAGAAGGACGGCAAGACGATCGCCGTCTACGACCTTGGCGGCGGCACGTTCGATATTTCCGTTCTCGAAATCGGCGATGGCGTTTTCGAAGTGAAGTCCACCAACGGCGACACCTTCCTCGGCGGTGAAGACTTCGACATGCGTCTCGTCGAATATCTTGCAGCCGAGTTCAAGAAGGATCAGGGCATCGACCTGAAGAACGACAAGCTCGCTCTGCAGCGCCTCAAGGAAGCTGCCGAAAAGGCCAAGATCGAACTCTCTTCCTCGCAGCAGACCGAAATCAACCTGCCGTTCATCACCGCCGACGCTTCCGGTCCGAAGCACCTGACGCTGAAGCTGACCCGCGCCAAGTTCGAAAGCCTGGTCGACGATCTCGTCCAGCGCACCATCGCGCCGTGCAAGGCAGCGCTGAAGGATGCCGGCGTCACCGCAGCCGAAATCGATGAAGTGGTTCTCGTCGGCGGCATGAGCCGCATGCCGAAGGTCCAGGAAGTCGTCAAGCAGCTGTTCGGCAAGGAACCGCACAAGGGCGTCAACCCGGATGAAGTGGTCGCTCTCGGCGCCGCCATCCAGGCCGGCGTTCTGCAGGGCGACGTCAAGGACGTTCTGCTCCTCGACGTGACCCCGCTCTCTCTCGGAATTGAAACGCTTGGAGGCGTCTTCACCCGCCTGATCGACCGCAACACGACGATCCCGACCAAGAAGTCCCAGGTCTTCTCGACCGCCGAGGACAACCAGCAGGCCGTGACGATCCGCGTGTCTCAGGGCGAGCGCGAAATGGCCGCCGACAACAAGCTGCTCGGCCAGTTCGACCTCGTCGGCCTGCCGCCGGCACCGCGCGGCATGCCGCAGATCGAAGTCACCTTCGACATCGACGCCAACGGCATCGTCCAGGTTTCGGCCAAGGACAAGGGCACCGGCAAGGAACAGCAGATCCGCATCCAGGCCTCCGGCGGTCTCTCCGACGCCGAGATCGAGAAGATGGTCAAGGACGCCGAGGCCAATGCCGAAGCCGACAAGAAGCGCCGTGCCGGCGTCGAAGCCAGGAACCAGGCCGAAAGCCTCGTGCATTCGACCGAGAAGTCGCTCAACGAATACGGCGACAAGGTTTCCGAGACCGACCGCAAGGCGATCGAGGATGCGATCGCTTCGCTGAAGACCGCCGTCGAGGCCGCCGAGCCGGATGCCGACGACATCCAGGCGAAGACACAGACCCTGATGGAAGTCTCCATGAAGCTCGGCCAGGCCATCTATGAGGCCCAGCAGGCGGAAGGTGGCGCCTCCGAGGGCGGCAAGGACGACGACGTCGTCGATGCCGACTACGAGGAAGTCAAGGACGATAAGAAGTCGGCTTGATCGTCGATTGCCTGATGGCAATACCTCGACCATAGTTGACAGCGTATCCGGCTGCCCTCGTGCAGCCGGAATCCTTTCCGGAGCCGGTTACCTCCATGGCAAAAGCAGACTTTTACGAAACGCTGGGTGTCGGCAGATCAGCTGACGAGAAGGAGTTGAAAAGCGCCTTCCGCAAGCTCGCCATGAAATATCATCCCGACAAGAACCCGGGCGACGCGGAAGCCGAAAAGAAGTTCAAGGAACTCAACGAGGCCTACGAGACCTTGAAGGATCCCCAGAAGCGGGCGGCCTACGACCGCTACGGCCATGCCGCCTTCGAACAGGGCGGAATGGGCGGTGGCGGCTTTGGCGGCGGCGGCTTCTCCTCGACCGGCGGCTTCTCCGACATCTTCGAAGACATCTTCGGCGAAATGATGGGTGGCGGTCGTGCGCGCCGGTCGTCCGGCGGACGCGAACGCGGTGCCGATCTTCGCTACAATATGGAAATCACGCTCGAAGAAGCCTATGCCGGCAAGACGGCGCAGATCCGGGTTCCGACCTCGATCACCTGCGACCTCTGCTCGGGTTCCGGCGCCAAGCCGGGCACCCAGCCGAAAACCTGTGCCACCTGTCAGGGCTCGGGTCGCGTGCGGGCGAGCCAGGGCTTCTTCTCCGTCGAACGCACCTGCCCGACCTGCCACGGCCGCGGCCAGACGATCACCGATCCCTGCACCAAGTGCCACGGCCAGGGCCGGGTGACGGAAGAACGTTCGCTGTCGGTCAATATCCCGGCCGGCATCGAGGACGGCACCCGCATCCGCCTGCAAGGCGAAGGCGAAGCCGGCGCACGCGGCGGACCCGCGGGAGACCTTTACATCTT
Source organism: Neorhizobium alkalisoli (assembly GCF_002968635.1). GTDB lineage: Bacteria > Pseudomonadota > Alphaproteobacteria > Rhizobiales > Rhizobiaceae > Neorhizobium > Neorhizobium alkalisoli. The sequence goes on from NZ_PVBN01000005.1 coordinate 229,072, forward strand.
CCTGTCGGTTCAGCCGCATCAGTTCTTCCAGCGCGACGGCGCCGACCTTTATTGCGCCGTGCCGATCTCGATGACAACGGCGGCGCTCGGCGGCACCTTCGATGTTGCGACCCTCGATGGAACGAAATCCCGCGTCACCGTGCCGGAAGGCACGCAGCCGGGCAAGCAGTTCCGCCTGAAGGGCAAGGGCATGCCGGTCTTGCGTTCGTCGCAGACGGGCGATCTCTATATCCAGATCCAGATCGAGACGCCGCAGAAGCTCACCAAGCGGCAGCGCGAACTGCTGCAGGAATTCGAACAGATTTCCTCCAAGGAGAACAATCCCGAATCGACCGGCTTCTTTGCCCGGATGAAGGAATTCTTCGAGAACTGAGCTTCGCGGGCAGATTTGAAATCAAGAACGCCGATCCGCAAGGGTCGGCGTTTTTTATGCGAGCGACTGGATGGAGGAAGTGGTGAGGATCATCGCAAACACCAGAAGGCATGCCGCCGCCACGCGACGCACCAGAACCGGCTTGATCTCGAACCTTTCCGCGCGGCCGAGCATGCTGCCGAACAGTATCCAGCCATTGGCGGCCAGCAGCACCAGGCCGGCAAACAGCCCAAGCCACGGCAGAAGCTCCAAGGGGCCGCCGTGCGGCATGATGACGAGCGCGATGATCAGCGCCTTGGGGTTCAGCAGCGTGGTGAGGAAGACCTGGCGCAGCGAAATTTCGACGCTGCTCCCAGATTTCTTTTCCGAGGTCCATAGCCCGTAGCTCAGCCACAGCACCCAGACGCAGGCTGCCGCCTTGGCAATCAGCGAGGCCTGAGGATAAGCGGTGAAGAATGGTGCGGCGACCGTCGCGACCGGAACGATGACGGCGAGATAGCCGCCGAGTTCGCCCGCGATAAGCGGCAGCGCCCTTGCCCAGCCGCGGGAAAACCCGCCGAGCGCCATCAGCGTGTTCGTCGGTCCGGGCGTGCAGAGGAGCAGCAGAATGGCGAAGGTGAACTGCAGGAGGGTCATGATCGGCCTGAGGAAACGAGTGTCGCGTCTGCTCTACCAGCTTTTCGGCACTTTCAGTTGACGTCGATCAACCTCGCCCGGCTGCCAATCCCGAGGTTCGTCATTCGCTCCTGCGCCACCTGCCCTATCTAATCGTTCGGGAGCCTTCTCGGCGGCCAAAGTCATATGTGTGGGGGAAAATTCATGGCGGCAGGCACGCGCCACTGGCTTCGAAAAGATGATCCGGATCAGACGAAGGCGAGCTTTCCCGAACTCTTCTTCGACCTTGTCTTCGTTTTTGCGCTGATCCAGCTCTCCGAGACGCTCGCGGCAGACTTCACCTTCGGCATCGCGGCCGAAGCGCTGCTCTTCATCTTTGCCCTCTGGTGGGTGTGGATTCACACGACCTGGGTGACAAACCTTCTCGATACGGAACTCGCACCCGTCAGGTTGCTGCTGTTTACCCTGATGTTCTTCGGGATCGTGCTGGCGATCGCACTACCGAGGGCATTCGGCGACCAGGGCCTCGTTTTCGCGCTTGCCTATTCGGCCATGCAGCTCAGCCGGTCTCTCTTTGCCCTCTACGCCTTCCGGCAAGGAGACGCCGGCTCTTTCATGACCTTCCTCAGGATCACCATTTGGCTTGTCATCTCCGCCATTCTCTGGATTGCAGGGGGGTTATCGGAGCCGCATCTGCGGGTCGTGTTGTGGATGGCAGCACTCGCCTTCGAATATGCCGGTCCGGCGCTGCGCTACTGGCTGCCGGCAATCGGAGCCTCACCGGCGGAAACCCTGGATATCGACGGGGAGCATCTTGCCGAACGCTGCGCGCTCTTCGTCATCATCGCACTTGGCGAAACCATCGTGACCACCGGCAAGAACGCGTCAAGCCATCTCGACGCCGGCGGCACGCCGCTCGTCCTGTGCCTCGCCTTTCTCACCACGGTGCTGATGTGGTGGATCTACTTCCATGACGGCCAGGAAAAGGCGGCCGACAAGGCCGAGGAAAGCCGCGAACCGCAGACGACGGCTCAATACCTTTTCACCTACGGCCACCTGCCGATCGTTGCGGGTATCATCCTGACCGCGGTCGGAGAAGAATTCAGTCTGTCCCATCCTCTCGAACACGGATCCTATCATCACGCGCTCGCCCAGCTCGGCGGGCCAATCCTGTTTCTTGCCGGGGTGATCTGGATGAAGAAAGCGTCGTCCCGCCTGCTGCCTTATTCGCATGTGGTCGGCATCTGTCTGCTTTTCGGCGCATTCCTGCTTGTCCCGCTCGCCGCCAACTTCACGATGCAGGGCATCGCCGCGGCAATCCTGCTTCTCGTGGCCTTGTGGGAATATGTGGCACTCAGGCGCTTCCGCCGTGCCGCCGCCTGATCGTCAGTAATGCGGCGGCCTGGTGATCGGCGGCGCCTCGAGCGACGATTCCTCCAGCGACAGGAAACGCTCCGTCAGCCGGTCGAGCTTGGCGCGGGTCTGCTCGATGACCTTCCATTGCTCGGCGAGCTGGTCGGACAGTTCCTCGATCACCTTGGCCTGGTGCGCGGCAAGCTCCTCCAGCTTGACCAGCCTTTCGTTATCACTCACCCGAAGATCCCTTCGTTGCTTTCCAGACCCTTACGGTATCCGGCATGCCGTCATGAGAGCCGAGCCGCCGCTCCGGTACATCCTCCCACCAGTCGGATCGCATCGCACGCCGTTCGGGGTTTCTCGGATAGAAGATGCGATTCTCGTCCTTGTTTGCCTCGCCGATTACCAGCAGCTCGGCCTCCTGGTCCGAGTTGTTGATGAAGGTATGCGCGAGCCCGGTGCCGGCGGGAAAGCCGACAGAATCACCCGGTTTCAACCGATGGACTTCCCCATCCAGCCATACTTCCGGCGTGCCCGCGATAACATACACGAACTCCTCCTCCAGGCTTTCGGCATGCGGAAAAGAGGTGCGGCGGCCGGGAGGCACGCGGAGATGATGGATGCCTAGTCGCGTCAGCCCCAGATGCCGTGCCAGCGGCGCGCCGATCGCCATAAGCTCGTCGTCGCCGCTGTAACGCTTGTTGTCAGGTCCTTCGATCTCCGCCCAATGGACGATGCAGGAGCGGTCTTTATCGGTCATACGCGGCCTCCTTCGGAAACCGCGCGACATTAGCCGAGAGAAACCCACGGGTCCATGTTGATCTCTCACGCCCCGCCGATAGCCATGGTGATGCGACAAGCCCGCTCGCGGGCAGGAAATGCGTACGCAGCCTCAATGTTCTCAATCGCTTGTCTCTTTGTTCATCCCACCCTCCGCACCCATGCCTAAAATCTCTCCGCTTCCGTCGCCGGAGTGTTTCGCGAGACGTTCGCGGGCAGGCGGGAGCCGGCGCTTTCATCAAAACCGTAACGTGCGGGGACGGTGGAAGAGGTGAAAGCCACGGAGTGCTCGTCGAAAGACGAACATTCCTATCAAGCCTCCCCCGGACAGCCATGTCCGGTTCGGTATAGCCGTCCAAGTGGCAAGGTTTCCCGAAAGGAAATCGCAAATGAAGCCACGCAGCGAGGCGAGGTGATCACCTGTAGGGACCGGAAGTTCCGAAAAGACGCCGAAGGCCACGCGAATGCGGAGCCACACTATACAATTCCAATGAGGTTCCGCATTCGTGTGGGCTCTCCAAAACACGGGCAAAAGCTGTCGCGTGAAGGCAAACGCTTGCGTTCCTTCGCCCGAGCCCTTAGCTCCTGTCCCAGAACGAACAAGAATTCCGATGGCGCAGAAGACTTTTCTCTCCCGGCTCAAGCTCACCGACTTCCGCAATTACGCGGACGTGTCGCTGACCCTCGATGGCAGGCACGTGGTGCTCACGGGCGAGAATGGCGCCGGCAAGACCAACCTTCTGGAAGCAGTCTCCTTTCTCTCTCCGGGACGCGGCCTTCGCCGCGCCGTGCTCACCGATGTCAGCCGCGTCGGAGCATCCGGGGGCTTTACCATCTTCGCCGGCGTCGACGGCATGGAAGGCGAAGTCGCGATCGGCACCGGCATCGAGGCTGCAGATGGCGAGAGCGTCGCCCGCAAGATACGGATCAACGGGACGCCGGCGAAATCGACGGAAGAGCTTTCCGATCACCTGAGCGTCCTTTGGCTGACCCCCGCGATGGACGGCCTCTTTACCGGCCCTTCCGCCGATCGCAGGCGATTTCTCGACCGACTGGTGTTGTCGCTGGACCCTGCTCACGGTCGCCGCGCGAGCGATTTCGAACGCGCCATGCGCAGCCGCAACCGGCTGCTGTCCGAAGGACGCTTCGACCCCGCCTGGCTTTCCGGTATCGAAACCCAGATGGCGGGTCTCGGCATTTCGATGGCTGCCGCCCGGCAGGAAATGCTGGGCCTGCTGCGAACGCTCTCGGCCGGGTCCGGCGAGACACCCTTTCCGACTCCTGTTCTGGCTCTTGAAGGTTTCATGGATAGCTCCTTCGACCGTCCCGCGGCCGAGTTGGAGGAGGAGTATCTGGAAATGCTGCGGATCAACCGCGGGCGTGACGCCGCCGCCGGCCGTACCCTTGACGGCCCGCATCGTTCCGACCTGCTGGTTCGGCACAGGGAAAAAAACATGGAGGCCGAGCGTTGCTCGACCGGCGAGCAGAAGGCTCTGCTGATCGGCCTTGTGCTGGCGCATGCGCGGCTGACCGCCGATATGACCGGCTATGCGCCGGTCCTGCTTCTCGACGAGATTGCCGCCCATCTCGACGAAGGCCGCCGCGCCGCTTTGTTCGACCTGGTTCACGGTCTGGGCGGCCAGGCCTTCATGACCGGCACGGACCGGAGCATGTTTTCGGCCCTCTCCGACCGCGCGCAATTCTTTACGGTCACCCACGGCGCTGTCACATCCTGAGTTACACGGATCTACCGGCGGTGCTATGATGTCCTCATGGACAGCTTGACGCCTGAAGAAATCGAACGTTACCGCCGCCACATCCTGTTGCCGGAGATCGGCGGCACGGGGCAGCAGAAGCTCAAGAATTCTCGCGTGCTGGTGATCGGAGCCGGGGGCCTTGGGGCGCCCATCCTGGAATATCTCGCCGCAGCCGGTGTCGGTACACTGGGGATCATCGACGATGACCGCGTTTCGCTTTCCAACCTGCAGCGACAGGTCATTCACGATACCGGCACGGTTGGGGAGATGAAGACCCGAAGCGCCCGGCAGACGCTCGCGCGGCTGAACCCGCATGTCCGGATCGTGGATTTCGAGGAGCGCTTTTCGGTGGAATGGGCGGCGCGGCACCTGCTGAGCTTCACGCTCCTGATCGACGGCTCCGACAATTTCGATACGCGTTATGCGGCCGCCGATGCCGCCGAACTGGAAAAAATCCCTCTCGTCACCGGCGCGGTCGGTCGCTTCGACGGATCGCTGACGGTGCTCAAGCCCTACGAGGCCGGGCGAGACGGTTCGCTCAATCCGACCTATAGAGATCTTTTCCCGGAAAAGCCGCCGGAAGGCCTGATCCCGTCCTGCGCGGAAACGGGCGTGCTCGGAACGCTTACCGGGGTCATCGGCACGCTGATGGCCATGGAAGCGATCAAGCTTATCGCTGGCATAGGCGAACCGCTGGTCGGTCGTCTGATGCTCTACGATGCGCTTTCGGCGCGTTTCGACGTGATCAAGTACAAGCGCCGCACGGCAAGAGCTGCCGCCGAATGACGAACCCCGAAATGATCGAGATCGTCCGGATCGGCGAGGATTTCGGCCGCTGGCACGAGCTTCTTGCGCTTATCGTGGCCTCCTTCGCCTATATGGACGAGGTGATCGACCCGCCGTCTTCCGCTCACCGGCTGACGCCGTCTTCCCTGGCGCAGAAGGCACGGGACGAGATCGGCTTTGCGGCCGTCGAAAACGGAAAGCTCATCGGCTGCGTCTTCTTCAAGCTGGAACCGGCCTCTCTCTATGTCGGCAAGCTCGCCATTGCCCCCGCCCATCAACGAAGAGGACTTGGCCGACGGCTGCTGACGGTGGCGGAGGAGACCGCCAGGAATAATGGCCTGCCGGTGCTGCGGCTTGAGACCCGGATCGAACTCGCCGGCAACCATCTGGCTTTCTCAAAGTGGGGATTCGAAAAGACGGCTGAAAACTCCCATCCCGGCTATAACAGGGTGACGTCGATCGAAATGCAGAAGCGGCTTGCCTGATCAGTTGCGGCCCGGGAGCACCCGGTTCGGCGGCCGGTGCCCGTCGAAGAAGGTACGGATGTTGATGATCACCTTGTCGCCCATGTCGATCCGCCCCTCAAGCGTCGCCGAGCCCATATGCGGCAACAGCACGACCTTGCCTTGATGGGCGAGCTTGACGAGCTTCGGGTTCACCGCCGGTTCGTTCTGGTAGACGTCGAGGCCGGCGCCATAGATCTTGTGGTCGCGCAGAAGCTGGATCATCGCCGCTTCGTCGATGATGTCGCCACGAGCGGTATTGACGATGATCGCGCTCGGCTGGATCAGCGCCAGCCGGCGGGCCGAGAGCAGGTGAAACGTCGCGGGCGTCGACGGGCAATTGACCGAGATGATGTCGACCCGGGCAAGCATCTGGTCGAGGCTGTCCCAATAGGTCGCCTCCAGTTCCTCTTCCGTCGCCGGGTTTACCCGCTTGCGGTTGTGGTAGTGGATCGACAGGCCGAAAGCCTTGGCGCGGCGCGCCACCGCAGTTCCGATCCTGCCCATGCCGACGATGCCGATCCGCTTGCCCCAGATCCGCCGCCCCAGCATCCAGGTGGGGCTCCAGCCGCCCCAGTCGCCGGGCTTGTCGGTCAGGATGCGCGAACCCTCCACCAGCCGGCGGTTGACCGCAAGGATCAGCGCCATGGTCATGTCGGCCGTATCCTCCGTGAGGACATTCGGCGTGTTGGTGACGGTGATGCCCTTCTTGGCCGCGGCATCCACGTCGATGTGGTCGATGCCGTTCGAAAAGCTGGCGATCAGCTTCAGCTGCGGACCGGCTTCCTCGATCAGCGCCTCATCGATGCGATCGGTCACCGTTGGCACCAGCACGTCGGCGGTCCGCATCGCGGCCACGAGCTCATCGCGGGAGCGCGGGGTGTCATCGGTGTTGAGTTCGGCCTCGAAGAGCTCGCGCATGCGGGTTTCCACCGCGTCCGGCAGCTTGCGAGTAATGTAAACCGTGGGTTTCTTCTTCGCCGTCATGCAGCTCTCTGTCTGGCCTTTTAGGAGGTCCTTAACCAAGTCGCGCGATATTCGGGTTCATCCAGGGCGTTTTCTACCAGACCCGTTGGCGAAGACAAACAAAACCTCGCACGGTCTGCGTGGCGCCCGATGGTCCTTCAGCCGGAACCAAGCCCATGCGTCGCGTCATTCTTCGTGCCTTTACCGTTTTCACTCTCGCTTTCGCCACCTGTCTCTCCGCTTCGGCCATGGCTTACGCACAAGGCGCGAAAGGCGCCAGTGGCCTGCCGCTGCCACGCTTCGTCAGCCTGAAGTCCAAAAAGGTGAATATCCGAATCGGTCCGAGCACCGACTACGCCGTCTCGTGGATGTACATGAAGTCCGGGACGCCGATGGAAATCATCCAGGAATATGAAAACTGGCGGCGCGTCCGCGATGCCGAGGGCACGGAAGGCTGGGTCAACCAGGCGCTGCTGTCCGGAGACCGCACAGCCGTCGCCGCACCGTGGATGCGCGGCAAGGGCAAGGACATCTACGTCAACATGCGCCGGGATCCGCAAAGCAGCGCCGCCATCACCGCCAAGCTGGAACCGGGCGTCTTTCTGAAGGTGGAGGAATGCAACGGCGATTGGTGCCGCGCCGAAGCGAACGGCACCGAAGGCTGGGTCTCCCAGGCCGAGATCTGGGGTGCCTATCCGGGCGAAGCCTTCAAATAAGGCCTTCCTCCCGGGCGGCCTCCTGAAGCGATACCATCGGCCGGGGGCCGATCTGCTGGATGCAGATTGCGGCCGCAAGGCAGCCGAGCTTGCCGCAGTCTTCGAGCGGGCGGCCCTGGGTGTAGCCGAACAGGAATCCGGCCGCGAAGAGATCACCGGCTCCAGTGGTATCGACCAATTCCCTGATCGGATAGGCCGAGACCTTCACCCGTTCCTCACCGCGGAGGATGATCGCGCCCTCTTCGCTGAGGGTCACGGCTGCAAGCTTGCAGTCCCGCGCGATGTTCTTCAGTGCCAGTTCGAAGTCTTCGGTCTCGTAGAGGGAGAGCGCTTCCTGTTTGTTGGCGAAGACGATGTCGACCGTGCCGGAACGCATGAGATCGAGGAATTCCGCGCGATAACGGCCGACGCAGAACGGATCGGAGAGTGTCATGGAGACTTCCCGGCCATTGGCGTGCGCGATTCTGGCGGCTTCGCGAATCGCTTCCTTGGCCCGCGGCGGATCCCAAAGATATCCTTCGAAATAGGTCACCTTCGCTTCGGCCACGACATCGGCTTCGACATGTTCGGGGCCGAGATCGACACAGGCGCCGAGATAGGTATTCATCGAGCGCTCACCGTCGGGGGTGACGAAGATCATCGAACGAGCCGTCGGCGGATTGGTGCCTTCCGGCGTCGTCTGGTAATAGACGCCCTGAGCACGAATATCGTGCTGAAAGATATGGCCCAGCTGGTCTACCGCGACCTTTCCGAAATAGGCTGCCTTGCCGCCAAAACCAGCAATGCCCGCCGCCGTGTTGCCGGCCGATCCGCCCGAAGCTTCGACTGCCGGACCCATCTTCGAATAGAGAAGTTCGGCGCGTTCGCTGTCGATCAGGTTCATGGCCCCTTTGATGATCGAATTCTCGCTCAGGAAACTGTCTTCGCAGCGGGCGAGGATATCAACGATGGCATTGCCGATCGTCAGCACGTCGAACTTGGGCATCCGGTCTTGGTCCTTCCTGGAAACTTTACCGCGGGAAGCGGTAGTCGGGTTTTCAGACGATTGAAAGAAAAAACAGCCCCGACCCCACAAAAACGGGGCTTTGACCTGCGTCATGTCGCTGTCACGATTAGGGGCTATAGAATGTAGCCATCCGGTTGTGTTGCCGACCACGGATGAACTGGCGGCAGACAATCCGGAGCCTGGACGAGACCAGGAGGGAAAGCGGGGTATTGCCCCGCTTTTTGTTTTGTCCTGTGCCGCGGTCTCTGCCCGGAAGGGTCTCTCCAGCCGCGAAACGCATTTGTCGCAGCCTCCCACATGCGGTAGAGGCATAGGAAATCCTCTGCGAAAGCCTTTGCCTTGTCCTCCGTCTTCGTGAATGTCGTGCCCGTCTTCATCCTGATCCTGATCGGCTGGATGACTGCCAAGATCGGCATCCTCAAGCAGGAAACCGGCGACGCGCTCGGCGAGTTCGTGTTCAAGATCGCGGTGCCCATGCTGATCTTCCGGACGCTTGCGGACGCGCATTTCGAGGGAGTTTCGCCGTTCCGGTTGTGGGCCGCCTATTTCTTCGGCGTTGCCGGCACCTGGACCGTCGGCCATCTCCTCGCCACGCGGCTTTTCGGTCGTGATGCCAAGGTGGGGATCATTACGGGCATGTCCGCCTCGTTTGCCAACAACGTCTTCATCGGCCTGCCGCTGGTCGCAAATATCGTCGGCAAGGACGGGCTGGTTGCGATCTCCATCCTGCTCGCGATCCACCTGCCGCTGATGATGGTGGCGGGCACGATCCTGATGGAAGGAGCTGTCTCGAAGGTCGACGGGGGAAAAAAACGCTCCATCGCCGAGATTCTCAAACAGGTTGGCTCGAACCTCGCCCGCAACCCGCTTGTGATCGCGCTTGTGATCGGGGTGACCTTCAATTTCCTCGACCTGCATCTGCCGGTCGCGATCGCGATGGTCATCGATCATCTGTCAGCGGCAGCCGCGCCCGTGGCACTGATCTCGATCGGCATGGCGCTGACGCAATATCCGATTCGCGGGGATATCGGCCTTTCCGGAACGGCCGCCATCCTGAAACTGCTGCTGCTGCCGGCGCTCGTCTTCCTGATGAGCTATCTCCTCGCACTGCCTCATGACTGGGCGGCGGCCCTGGTGCTGACCTCCTGCGTGCCGACCGGCATCAATGCCTGGCTGATCGCCCAGCGCTTCCGCTCCGGCCATGGGCTCGCAGCCTCGGTCATCAGCATCACCACGGCCTTCGGTGTCGTTACCGTCAGCTTCTGGGCCTGGCTGCTGAGCTGACGCCCTTCAGCAGGTGGAAATCGTCAGAAACAAAAATGCCCGGCTGATCAAGCCGGGCATTTCAAATGGAATTCGTCTGCACCGATCAGTTGGTCGCAGGCGGAGCGGCCGGAGCGGCGTTCGGATCCGGAAGCGGAGCGGGGCTGTCGGCCTGTTCACGCAGATAAGCGAGCAGATTGGCGCGCTCGGTGTCGTTCTTCAGTCCAGCGAAGCCCATGGCCGTGCCCTTCACATAAGCCTTGGGAGCAGCCAGGAAGTGATTCAGGTGCTCGAAGGTCCATTTTTCGGCACCCCCCTTGGAGAAATCCTTCATCGGAGCCGAGTAGGCGAAGCCTTCATGCGAGGCGATCGGACGGTCGACGACCCCCCAAAGGCCAGGCCCGACCTTGTTCGCGCCTCCCTTTTCGACCGCATGACAGCTCTGACACTTCTTGAAAACAGCGGCACCGGCCGCGGCATCGGCCTTGGCCATAAGCTGTCCCACCGGAACGGCAGCCGGAGCAGCTTCGCCACCGCCTTCGCCGGCCGCAGGCTCCTCAGCCGCGACGATAGCAAAGCCTTCCTTCTCAGGTTCCGGCGCGTGAAATATCCCTTCCGAGGCAATCGACACCGACATCATGACGAAGACCGTAGCAAGCAGGGCGCCTGCCGCCATGTTTACGTAGGGATTCATCCGCAACCGCTCCTTTGCAACCGCCTGTCACAAGGCGGGCCATCTTGAAATTGCGCGGAACCTATGTCTTTTGCATCTTTGTTGCAACACGATAATCATCCCGCCCTTGAGACTTTTTGACACTGTTTCAGCGGGAATAGAAGGGTATCCCCATGAAGTACTCGGCTTTTGACCGGACGCTGGTGCTGATCCCGGCGCGCATGGCCTCCACGCGGTTACCCGGAAAACCTCTGGCTGATATTGCAGGCCTGCCAATGATCGTACAGGTTGCAAAACGAGCTCAGGAAGCCGAAGCAGGGCGAATCATCGTCGCGGTGGACGACCAGGCGGTCTACGATGCGGTGGCTGCAGCCGGCTTCGAAGTCGTCATGACGCGCCAGGACCATCAATCGGGATCGGACCGCATTTTCGAAGCGGTGCAGAAGGCCGACCCGAATGCCGAGATGGAGTTCATCATCAATGTTCAGGGTGACTTGCCGACGATAGAACCGGAGGCCGTTCGCGCTTCGCTTCGCCCGCTCGAAAATCGGTCGACCGACATTGCAACGCTCACCGTGGAGATCACCGACGAGCATGAAAAGACCAATCCCAGCGTCGTGAAAATCGTCGGCTCACCGCTGTCGGAAACCCGGCTGAGGGCGCTTTATTTTACGCGCGCCACAGCACCCCATGGCAACGGGCCGCTTTACCATCACATCGGGCTTTACGCTTATCGCCGTGCCGCACTCGAGAAATTTGTATCTCTCGGTCCTTCGGTGCTCGAAAAGCGCGAATCGCTCGAGCAATTGCGCGCGCTCGAAGCCGGCATGCGGATCGACGTCGAGATCGTTGACTCGGTACCCCTCGGTGTCGATACTCCGGCCGACCTTGAAAAGGCGCGGGCGATCCTTTCGGCACGCGCGTCCTCCTGACGGATACTCCAATGAACGCAGTCACCAATCGCATCGCCTTCCAGGGCGACAACGGCGCCAATTCCGACATGGCCTGCCGGGATATGTTCCCGGCCATGGAGCCGCTTCCCTGCCCGACCTTCGAGGACGCTTTCCAGGCGCTCGAAAACGGTGACGCCGATCTTGCAATGATCCCGATCGAGAACACGATCGCCGGCCGGGTTGCCGACATTCACTACCTGCTGCCCGAGTCCCGGCTTCATATCGTCGGCGAATATTTCATGCCCATCCGCTTTCAGCTGATGGTGCTGCCCGGCGTTGCGCGGGAGGAGATCCGTACGGTTCACAGCCATATTCACGCGCTCGGCCAATGCCGAAAGATCATCCGGGCGAACGGCTGGAAAGCGGTGGTTGCCGGCGACACGGCCGGGGCCGCAAAGCTGGTTTCCGAAAAGGGGGACCGCACCATGGCAGCGCTTGCGCCCCGGCTTGCAGCCGACCTTTACGGTCTTGAGATCATCGCGGAAAACGTCGAGGACACGGAAAACAACGTGACCCGCTTCGTCGTGCTGTCCCGCGACGAAAAATGGGTACAGCGCAACGATCCGTCGGAAATCATCGTCACCACCTTCGTCTTCAATGTCCGCAACATTCCGGCCTCGCTCTACAAGGCAATGGGCGGCTTTGCGACGAACGGCATCAACATGACCAAGCTCGAGAGCTATCAGCTCGGCGGCAAGTTCGTGGCGACCCAGTTCTACGCGGATATCGAAGGCCATCCGGACGATCTGCCGGTACGCCGGGCGCTCGAGGAGCTGCGATTCTTCTCGGAAAAAGTCCGTATTCTCGGAACGTACAAGGGCCACCCCATGCGCGGCGCCCTGCAAAAGGGGTGATCTCCTCTTCTCCCAGCGGGAGAAGAGGAGCCACGCTTTCCGGCTCTACGGAATTACTTATCCGGCTCACAAACCCGGATGCGGTGTCCATTCGGATCGAGGATTACGAAGGTCGGGCCGAAGTCCAAGGTCGTCAGTTCCTGCGCGATCCGGTGACCAGCAGCCTTCCACTTTTCATACTGTTTGGCGACGGCGCCCTCGCCGTCGACCATGATGCCGATCTCGCTGCGGCTGCCTTGCCCTGTCGGCTGCGGCAAAACCTTGCTTTCCGCCCAGAGGCCCAGGAAGAAGCCTCCGTCGAGGGGGAAGGATGCAAAATTCGGCGCTTCGACCGCCGGTTCGCGGCCGAGCAGATCGCGGTAGAATGCGGTACTTTTCGCCGTGTCTTCGACGTAAAGCAGGATGAGGTTGGGATTTGCCATGTCAGTGCTCCTTTGTTTGGGACTGACCGGAAACTAATCTCACCCTACTGTCAGATAATGGCAGTAGCGATCAAGGCGGGGCTGGAATGCCCTGCGCCTGGCGCCACGCCTTCAGCAACACCTGCCGACGGCGCGGATAACGCTTTTCCAGGGAGCTGGCCGATGTGATGCGATCGGTGCGGAAATGGCGAAAGCCCTGCCTCACCTCGCACCACGCCACCATCACCCGAACATTGTCGAAAAAGCCGAGCGCGAAGGGCCAGACGTTGCGGCGAGTCAGTGCGCCTTTTTCGTCCTCATAACCAAGATCGAGAATGTGCTCGGCCCGGATGGCCTTGCGGAGCAGGGCGAGATCGGCCTTGTCCTCATGGCGGCGCGGGGCGCCGACGAGGAGCGTAGAGGTATCGAGTTCTTCCTTCAGTTCCGGCGGCAGGACCGCAGCGATCTTGGCAAGCGCATCGACAGCGCCGGCCGCGAGCCGTGAATCGGCCGTCTTCGCGACCCAGCGCGAGCCCAGCACGAGTGCCTCGACTTCCTCTTCGGTGAACATCATCGGCGGCAGCATGAAGCCCGGCCGCAGCACGTAGCCGACGCCCGCCTCTCCTTCGATGAAGGCGCCCTGCGCCTGGAGGCTCGCGATATCCCGATAAAGCGTGCGAAGGCTGACGCCCGTTTCGGCGGCGAGCTTTGCGCCGCTGACGGGCTGCCGATAACGCCGGAGCGTCTGAAGAAGGGTCAGCAGACGCTCCGAGCGGGCAACAGTCATCAGATTGAAGTTTCCAGCACTACGCTTGAACTCAGCGCGTTCGTCCTTCGGGATGATTCACAGGATCATTCCGTCGGTTTCGCCGACCAGTCCTCACCCCACTCGATCCAGTCGCGCAGCAGCCGATGGGCTATCGCGCCTTCGACCGGTGAGAAATAGGGACTGCCGGGGCCTGCCTCCAGCATGGCGGCCGTTTCCGCCCGGCCAAACCACCGGACGTCCTGCATTTCCTGAGGATCGATCTTGATGTCGACCGACCTGGCTTCGGCGTAACATCCGATCATCAGCGAATGAGGCATCGGCCAGGGCTGCGACGCGTGATAACGGACGCGACCGACCTCGATACCCGCCTCTTCAAAGGTTTCTCGGCGGACGGCATTTTCGATCGTCTCGCCAGGCTCGACGAAGCCGGCCAGGCAGGAATACATGCCTTCCTGGAAATGGTGGCTGCGGCCAAGCAGGCAACGATCCCGCTCCACGTCGATGGTCAGCATGATGACCACCGGATCGGTTCGCGGAAACATCATGTGTTCGCATTTCGTGCAGACGCGCTTGTAGCCGCCGATCTTCATCTCCGTCGGCGAACCGCACTTGCCGCAAAAAAGATTTGCCGAATTCCAGTTGAGAAGCGCGACAGCCTGGGCGACTTCGCCGAGCAGTTCGCCCTCGATCAAGGAATCACGGAAAAGCGCCCGCGCCTCCGTGGGCTTGTAGTGGCTTGCCAGCTCTTCCGCGGGAATGAGAACGGGCACGGCGATGCGAGGCTCGCCGTTTTCCTTGTAGCCGAGCAGGACGGCGCCATCGAAATCCGGCTTCAGTTCCGCAAGCTCGTAGGCCGAAAACAGCGGATCGAGAATCTGGCCGTCATGTTTGAGGATGAGCCGGCTGCCGCTGAAGGCGAGGATATGGGTGCCTTCGACGGCCAGCGCCTTCTCCACGCAATCATCCGCGCGATATTCGGCCTGCCTGTCGAGCTTGTTGCCGGAAAAGGCAGTGAGTTCGCTCGGCTCGGGGTGAGGTGCATCGGTATCGAAAAGGGTAGCAGTCATGAAAGAGCTTCAACCAGTTTCTTGATGAGATTCTGCTTCTGCGATTGTTCGTAGGGTACCGCCTGACCAAAACCCCAGACGGGGCCGGGCCAGTTCGGATCGCCTTCGAACCGGGCAATGACATGGACATGCAGCTGGCGCACGATGTTGCCGAGAGCGCCGACATTGATCTTGGTTGCGCCCGTGATCTCCCTGAAAGCCGCAGCAACCCGATTGACCTCGACGGAAAGCAGGGCTTGGTCGGAAGGGGAGAGGTCAAAGATCTCGCTCATGCCGTTTCGCTCAGGAACCATGACCAGCCAGGGCCAGCGGCTATCGTTCTGGAGACGCAACTGGCAGAGGTCCAGCTTTTTCACGAGCTCGGAATCCTTGTCGATCCGTCCGTCCAGTTCGAATGCGCTCAAGCTTTCCTCCCGTGTGTTTTCTGTTCGATAGCAGTTTTTTACAGGTCTGGCTTGCATTTGGAAGCGTTATTGACGATATGTGCGGCGGGAGGTTGGTGGTGGACGAGCCACTCGCCAACCGGGTCAGGTCCGGAAGGAAGCAGCCCTAACGAGCCAGGCACGGGTCGCCGTGCCAGCCTCCCACCCTTTTCTACCATCTTGGTCAGCTTCCGGTCCGGTCAAGTGACTGGAACGGCCCCCGCAGGCTGGACTGAATGAGCGATACCGGGCCCACGTCATCAAATGCTCCCGTTGCCAGTCCTTCTGGCGGCAACGCTTACCGGGTGCTTGCCCGCAAATATCGCCCCAAGGATTTTTCGGACCTGATGGTCGGCCAGGAGCCGATGGTCCGCACGCTCACCAACGCTTTCGACACCGGACGCATCGCCCAGGCCTATATGCTGACCGGCGTTCGCGGCGTGGGCAAGACGACCACCGCCCGCATCCTTGCCCGCGCTCTGAACTACAAGACGCCTGAAATCGATAAGCCGACGATCGACCTTCGTATCCCCGGCGACCATTGCCAGGCGATCATGGAAGGCCGGCATGTCGACGTGATCGAGATGGACGCCGCCTCCCATACGGGCATCGACGACATCCGCGAGATCATCGAGCAGGTGCGCTACCGTCCGGTTTCGGCGCGCTACAAGGTCTACATCATCGACGAAGTGCACATGCTTTCGACGCAGGCCTTCAACGGCCTCCTGAAGACGCTCGAAGAGCCGCCGGAGCATGTGAAATTCATCTTCGCGACGACCGAGATCAGAAAAGTTCCGATCACCGTCCTTTCCCGCTGCCAGCGGTTCGACCTGCGCCGCATCAGTGCGGCCGATCTCCTCGGCCTGTTCACCACCATCCTTGAAAAAGAAGGCATTGCGGCCGAGCAAGAAGCGTTGTCGATGATCGCCCGTGCGGCCGAAGGTTCGGCGCGCGACGGCCTGTCGCTGCTCGACCAGGCGATCGCTCACGGCGGCGGCAGCGTGGTTGCGGAGACCGTGCGCGGCATGCTGGGCCTGGCTGACCGGGCGCGCATCGTCGATTTGTTCGACCATATCGTGCGGGGCGACGTGACGGCTGCGCTTTCGGAATTCGGGGCACAGTACGAGGCCGGGGCCAATCCGGTCGTTGTGCTGACCGACCTTGCCGACTTCACTCATCTCGTCACCCGTTTCAAATACATTCCCGATGCGGCAAACGACCCCTCACTGAGCGAAGTGGAACGCCTGCGCGGCCGGGAATTCGCCGAGAGCGTTGCCGTGAGCACGCTGTCGCGCATCTGGCAGATGCTGCTCAAGGGCATTCCGGAAGCCGAGAATTCCTCGCGCCCGGCCGGTGCTGCCGAAATGGTGCTGATCCGTCTGACCCATGCGGCTCACCTGCCCTCCCCGGAAGATGCCGCGCGCAGGCTCGCTGACCTCTCCGGCGGCGATGGACAGCGTTCGGCGCCCTCTTCGAACGGCGGGGGACGGGTGGCCTCGCCCTCTCAGTCTCCGGTCAATGCACGCGGCTCGGATATGTCGACACCGCGCGTTCCGGCCGGCGGGCCGACCGCGATGCTGCGAGCCGTCCCCTCATCCGAAAACGCGCAGGAACCTTTGGAACGGCCGGCAATGCAAACGGTGGCCGAATCCCAGCCGGAGCCCAAGGTTCACGTGCGGTCGCTGGAAGACATCGGCGATCTCTGTGCCAAAAATCGCGAACCCGTATTGCGGGCCCGCGTCCGCCAGTCGGTTCACCTGGTAAAGCTGGAACCCGGGCGGCTCGAAATCAACCTCGAACCCGATGCGCCGAAATCCATCATCAATGATCTGACGTCGAAGCTTCGGGAATGGACCGGGATCACCTGGTGGGTGACGCTTTCCAACGAGCGGGGCGCTCCGACGCTGGCTCAGGCGGAGGAACAGGCCAAGGAGCAGCGCAGGACCGATGCCCGGGCCGATCCGGACGTGGCGGCCATTCTCGCCCAGTTCCCGGGCGCCAAGATCATCGACGTGCGTATTCGCGCCGAAGAAGAGGAAGACGAGGCGGCGGAAGCCACCGCACCGGCAACCGCGGAATCCGAAGAGGGCGACATCCTGCCCGGCGACGACATTGAACTATAAGAGAAGAGGATTTTCGACATGCGCGACATCATGGGCATGATGGGCAAGGTCAAGGAAATGCAGGCCAAGATGGAACAGATGCAGGCGGATATCGCCGCTCTCGACGTCGAAGGCACATCTGGCGGCGGCCTCGTGACCGTCCGCCTGAACGGCAAGGGCGAAATGCTCGGCCTGAAGATCGATCCTTCGCTCTTCAAGGAAGAAGAGGTCGAAATCCTCGAAGATCTGATCGTGGCGGCTCACAAGGCAGCCAAGGAACGGGCTGAGGCGATCGCTGCCGAAAAGACCAAGGAACTGACCGCCGGCCTGCCGATCCCGCCCGGCTTCAAGATGCCGTTCTGATCCGAATATATACGGAAACTGGGAGGTTCCGATGACGCTGACTTCGCTGCTCGTGTTCATGAGTGTGCTGTTCGTCTCTGCCGGTACGCCCGGCCCGAGCATCGCCGCCCTGGTCGCACGCGTCATTTCCCGCGGCACGCGCGGGGTCTTCCCTTTCCTGTTCGGCATGTGGGTCGGCGACGCGATCTGGCTGACGGTCGCGGTCGCGGGCCTGTCGGCGATCGCCGACACGTTCCATCACGTCTTCGTCGCCATCAAGTGGCTAGGCGTCGCCTATCTCCTCTATCTCGCCTGGAAGATGTGGACTTCTCTGCCGGATGAGTCCAAGGGGCAGCCGCCCGAGGCCGGGTCCAGCCTGAAGCTCTTCCTTGCGGCGATCTCGGTGGCACTCGGTAATCCGAAGATCATGATGTTCTATATCGCGCTCCTGCCGTCGATCATCGACATCCATGCGGTGACGATGACAGGCTGGCTGGAGCTGGTCGCTTGCCAGTTCTTCGTGTTGATGACGGTCAACATTTCCTGGATGCTACTCGCCGGCAAGGCGCGCGGTTTTCTCAAGAGCCGGCGCGCCGTACAGATGGCGAACCGCGTCTCGGCGGGCGCCATGGCCAGCGCCGCTGCGGCGATCGCAACGCGATAAGCCTTTGTCGGACAATGTAGAACTTCTGTCCACTTTTCTGGGATTGCCCTAATTTTCGAACGTCGGCCTCCACCGGCGGCCTATGGGTGCCGCAAGGAAGCGGGCTTTTTCCGCATCCGAGAGACTTCTGCCGACAGCCGACAGCATTTCCGAGATTGTGACGCGTTCGCCGGCATAGAGTTCGTGGCGTACCGGATCGTCCGGCGAGACCATGCCGGGCGCGATGACCCGGCAATAGATACCGGGGCGACCGGCTCTGACATAGGTCTTCACGAAGGTCGGATCACCCATCTTCACCGCCAGTGTGTTGCAGGGCGAGCGGGCGCAGCTGGCTTCGAGGATGACCTCGCCCACATGGAAACGATCTCCGGCGGCAACGTTCCGGTTGTCGAGGCCTTCGATGATGAGATTCTCGCCAAACGTCCCAGGCGACAGATCATGGCCGAGTTGGGCTGTCCACCAGTCCAGCGTCAGCGAGCCTTCGAGCAGCACCGCCTGGTCCTCGCCGCCGTGATGTCTGGTGTTGCAGACGGCATCGCCGACGAGGCCGAGCCGGTCGATCATCACGGCAGAGTTCAGGGCACTCTTGTAGATGCCGGTCTTGAAACTCTTGCCCGGCAACTTTTCCGGGCGACCGAGACAGATGGCGAGAAGTTTCATGCAGACATTCCTTCCGCGATTCCGTTTCGGGAGCATATGGGCTAAAGGGAGAACATGGCAAAGCGAGTCACTGGTCCCGAAATCGAAAAACTCATTCAGCTTCTGGCGAAAGTCCCGGGGCTGGGGCCGCGCTCGGCCCGCCGGGCGGCGCTGCACCTCATCAAGAAGAAAGAGCAACTCCTCGGACCGCTCTCCCACGCGATGGGCGAGGCCTATGACAAAGTGAAGATCTGCTCGCGCTGCGGCAATGTGGATACCGTCGACCCCTGTACCGTCTGCACCGATGCCAGCCGCGATCAAACCCTGCTGATCGTCGTGGAGGACGTTTCCGACCTCTGGGCGCTGGAGCGGGCGGGCGCCATGAATGCGGGCTACCACGTGCTCGGCGGCACGCTCTCTCCGCTCGACGGCATCGGTCCTGATGACCTCAACATTCGTGGCCTGATCGACCGGGTCAACGAGGGCGCGATCCGCGAAATCATCATCGCCGTCAACGCGACCGTCGAAGGCCAGACGACGGCGCATTATATTACCGACCAACTTTCCGGCATCGAGGTGAAGATCACCCGGTTGGCGCATGGCGTGCCGGTCGGCGGCGAACTCGACTATCTCGACGAGGGCACGCTGACTGCGGCGCTCAGGGCGCGGACGGCGATTTAGCGTTTGAAGAGGATAACGATGAGCAAGCTCGCCCCCCTCTGGCCTGCCGGCCATCTCCCCCTCAAGGGGGGAGATCCGCAAGACGCTCCGACATCGCTTCAGGGGCAGCGTTGGAGATGGGCGAGACGTTGCAACAATTTGATCTCCCCCCTTGAGGGGGAGATGGCCGGCAGGACAGAGGGGGGTGCCGCCAGGCGAGCAGCCGCATTGGTTTTCGCAGCATTTCTCACCCTCCTCCCCCTTCCCGCGCTGGCCCAGAACCGTCCGGACATCGAGAAGCAATTCCAAGGATGGATCGCCGGCGATCTGGGTCCGGCGGCCAGGAAGGCGGGGATTTCCGAGAAGACCCTGAAGGCCGCCTTTCAAGGCGTCACGCTCAATTGGGATCTGCCTGACCTCGTGCCTCCCGGTACGACCCCGCCGAAACAGCAGGATCAAACTCAGGCGGAGTTTTCCTCGCCCGGGGCCTATTTCTCCGAGAAACGATTGCAGGGCCTGGCCGCGACAGGGCGTGGCCTCGCGTCCACCCATGCGGCGGTGCTGAAGAGGATCGAAGCGGCCTACGGCGTTCCCGGCGAGATCGTCGTCGCCATCTGGGGACGCGAATCCGGCTTCGGCAGGGCCAAACTTCCCTATTCCGCAGTCCAGGTTCTCGCCACCAAAGCCTTCATGTCGACCCGCAAGGAGATGTTCCGCGACGAACTGATCGTCGCGCTGAAGATGATCGAACGAGGCGATGTCGATGCCGCGACCATGAAAGGCTCCTGGGCCGGCGCGCTCGGCCAGCCGCAGTTCATGCCCTCGAGCTATCTGAAATACGCCGTCGATTTCGACAAGGACGGCCATCCCGATATCTGGAATTCGGTGGCCGACTCGCTCGCGTCGATCGCCCACTATCTCCAGAAGGAGGGCTGGAGCCAAGGCCGTGACTGGGGCTTCGAGGTGACGATCCCAGAAAAGGTCTCATGCGCACAGGAGGGGCCGGATCTCGCCAAGCCGATTTCGCAATGGGCAGCAACGGGAATTGCCCGCATTTCGGGAAAAGCCTTCCCCGCCGCCGATCTGAAAGCCGCGGGCATGATGCTGGTTCCGGCCGGCCGGCACGGGCCCGAATTCATCGTGACCCCGAATTTCTACGTCCTGAAGGAATACAACAATTCCGATCTTTACGCCCTCTTCATCGGCAACCTGGCCGACCGGATCGCCTCAGGGGCAGGACCGTTTGAGGCATCTTGGGGCGATATCGGCAAGATGCTGCGTTCCGACGTGCTCGCGATGCAGAAGGCGCTGGTCGCCAAGGGCTATGACGTCGGCAACGTCGACGGCCTGCCCGGCTATAAGACACGCCGTTCGCTCGGCGACTGGCAGACCAAGAACGGTCTAGCCGCCACCTGCTATCCAAACTCGTCGCTGAAGGGCAAGATTCGTTAGAGGTTTCGTTTCAGCCCTTCGTGGCTGGCTATGAAGCCGAGCTTTTCGTAGAAGCGGATGGCATCCGGCCGCGCCTTGTCGGAGGTGAGCTGCAGCAGCTCGCAGCCGCGTTCCCGCGCCATTTCCACCGCCCATTCGATCAATTGCGAACCGAGGCCGCTGCCTCGTTCGCCCGCGGCAATGCGCACGCTTTCGATCTGGCCCTGCCACATGCCCGTACGCGAGAGGCCGGGAATAAACGATAGCTGCAGGCAGCCGACCACCTGATCGGCCGCGTCCACCGCGACGGCCAGAAGCTGATTGTCATCGCCATCGATCGCCGCAAAGGCCTCTTCGTAGCGTGGATCGAGCGGGTGAGAGATACTCTCCCGTGATTGGCCGAGCGGATCGTCCGCCAGCAGTTTGACAACAGCGGGAAGGTCGGAATGGCGGGCTTTTCTGAAAAGGATCATAATAGCGGTCAATGATGCAGGTCGGGGGGCGATTTGTGGAACACGTCGTCGTCCGGTGGAATCGTCTGCCGTTCGATCAGGCGATGGACGCGCGGGCCTTGTGCTTCGTGATGAAGTGCACGGATCGCGTCCCAAACCTCGGCATCCGCCTGCGTGCGCCGCTGGTTGTGCCGCACGTAATCGGCCCAGGTCGCCGTATGGTAGGTTTCCGTCCAGATCTCCGGATGCTCGAGGTCGCGCATCAGGGCCCATTGCCGGGCTCCGTCGCGAATGCGGATACGCCGCCTGCGTGACATCAGGGCAAGGAATTCCGGCACATCCTCATCGGCAATGATGTAGTCGATCAGCGAAACGATCGGGCCGCTGCGGGGCTGGAGGTCGAGCCTCAACAGCGGCTCGTTGAACCGGTTGAGCGGATCGAGATTGAGGTCGCTCAGCTGCGGCAGCGGTGCCCGCATGCCGATCACCGCGCCGAACAGCATCGCAAGGCTCGACAACGACAGCGCAACCGACACGTCGAAGCCTTCCGAGAGGACGCCCCACAGCCAGCTGCCTCCGGCGATGCCGCCAAAGGCGGCCGTCTGATAAAAGGAAAGCGCCCTGCCGACGACCCAGCGCGGCGTCGAGAGCTGCACCGTCGTGTTGAACAATGAGAGCGCCATGACCCAACAGGCGCCAGGGACAAGGAGGACCGCAGTGCTGAGCCAGGCATTGGAACTCAGGGCGAGAACGCTGGCGCTTGCGGCAAAACCCAGAAAGGACAGGCGCACGATCGACTCGCTCGACAGTTTCTCGCGCAGCCGCGAGTTGCCCATCGCACCGGCAATCGCCCCGACCCCGAAAGCGCCGAGCATGACGCCGTAGGTAAGCGGGCCGCCTGCCACCAGATCGCGCGCCACGATCGGCAGGAGGGCGAGAATGGCGCTGGCCGAAAGGCCGAAGATCAGTCCCCGAAACAGGACGTTCAGGATGTTCGGCGACATCGCGACGTAGCCGAGCCCGGCCGAAAGCGCGCGCAGCAGCGTTTCACGCGGCAGGGCATTGTCGCGGACAGGGATTTTCCAACGGAACAGCGCGTAGATGAGCGCGAAATAACTGCATGCATTGACGGCGAAGGCGGCGGCGGCGCCTGCCGCTGCCACGATCGCACCGCCGATGGCCGGACCAAGGCTGCGGGTGATGTTGAAGCCGACGCTGTTGATCGTCACGGCTGCGGGCAGCACCTCCCGGGGGACCATATCGCCCACCGAGGCCTGCCAGGAAGGATTGTTGAGCGCAACCCCACAGCCGAGCAGAAAGGTAAACGCCAGGAGCAGCCATGGTGTCAGCAGGGCGAAGTAGGCGCAGAGCGTGAGAATGACCGAGACGACGAACATGAAGATCTGCGCCGTCAGCATCAGGCTGCGGCGATTGAAGTTATCGGCGAGAGCACCCGCGATCAGCGAGAAGAGCATGATCGGCAAAGCCGTCGAGGCCTGAACCAACGCGACCATGTCCTGCGAATCGGAAATCGAGGTCATCATCCAAGCGGCGCCGACGGCCTGTATCAGCCCTCCGAAGTTTGAGGCCAGGCTTGCTATCCAGATGGTCCTGAAGGTCTCGTGACGGAAGGGAGCCAGGGTCGATATGCGGTCCGGCACTGTTCCTCCTCGTGACGATTCTCGTGCAGATGCCCAGGACGACGGTTATAGGCCTTTGGAACCGAAACTCCAGAGCGCCCGGAACCAAACCTTGCCGTCGCCGATCGCTGAGACGCGTGCCGACCAACGGATGTCACCACTATCCCCGAGGTCCGATGACACGCCGGAATTCGGTTCCCATATAGACGCCGACAGGAGTAAAATTGTCAGCAATATATTTCAGCGGGCCGAAATCCTGCAGGATGGAAATCTGCACCTCGGCATCGACCTTCTCGATCCGGTTCCCCACACTGGCCATCTGCAGGGCCGGGACCCAGGTGAACATCTCGCCCCGCGACAGCGGGCCATGTTGCGCCACGGCCTCAGTATGAAGATCGTCGTCGTCGATATAACGCGGCGTCACGGTGCCGAGCTTCAGGGCATGAGAGAGAAAGAAATCGAGATAGTCTTCCCCCGTTGGCGGCGGATTGAACTTCATCGCAGTGAATTCGCTGGACTGCGTATGGATATTGTGATGGATCTTGGTACCGTCGCAGATGTAAAGGCTTCCAAACCCGCCCATCGCATAGACCACCAATCGCTGCGGATCGAATTCCGGATCGCCCTCGAACCAAGCCCGGATGACCGGCGCGAAGGTTGCGGGGTCGCACATCTGTACGAAACCATCGCCGAAAACGAGCTGGTTTCCGTGGCGCGCCCAGAACTCCAGCAGGCCATCCGGCAGAATGCCGCGGTAGGGGGCGATCTCTGCCTCTCGCACCGGCGTTGCGCTATCGAGATTGCGGGCATGGGCCAGAAGCGGTTCGTAGTCGGAATAGGGCATGTGTATTTGCTCCGGATAACCTGTCTGCGGGATCTCATCGGCCACGCATGAAAGGGAACTGTCGAAAACCGGCTTTCCATGCGGTCAATCCGGAACCGGCGGTGCGAGTAACCGCGTGTTTGCTGCGGGGCCTGCAGACAGCGAATGCATCAGGCCGTCTTCGCCAGCGAACAGGCTGAAGACTTGATGATCAAATGACAACCAATTGGGAGCAGCATCGGGCCATGGGCCAAAAAATGCAGCCGACCTTCGTCGGTGCGGCGACTAAAGTGTCCATCGTCATGAAAATCTCGCCGGTGAAACAACTATCGTAGGTAGAGTTAGAGAGGTCCGCGAATAGGTCAATCGTTCGGCGTCGGCAAATGCGATATCGTCGAATTTCGCGCTCTACGTATCCCCTGCCGTGGTCGACGCACCGGGGCGAGAGCTCAACAGGCCGGCAAATTCACCGACACTTGCAATCCATCATCCGAAAGCGTATATGCAGGCCATATTCTTGATCGTCCGATGAAGAGTGGGCCCGGACCGGACCCGCTCTTTTTTGTTAGGCGGTCGGTTCAACCCGAATCCCGGCAGCGCCGGATTCGGCAATGCTTGCCGGAGAGCTTATGCCGCAAACCGAACACGAGCCGCGGCTCATCATCGAGACCGGGCTCGACCTCAGGATCGCCGAAATCATCGAGCCCGTGCTGACTTCCATGGATTTCCGGCTGGTTCGCGTGCGCTTGCTGAACCAGAACGGCCTGACACTGCAGATCATGGCCGAGCGCAATGACGGAACCATGGATGTCGAAGGCTGCGAGGCCGTGTCCACGGCGATTTCGCCTGTTCTTGATGTGGAAGATCCGATCGATAAAGCGTATCATCTGGAAGTGTCCTCGCCGGGCATCGACCGCCCGATGGTCCGGAAATCGGATTTCACCCACTGGATGGGCCATCTGGTCAAATGCGAAACGTCGATCATGATCGACAACCGCAAGCGGTTCCGCGGCAAGATCACCGAGGCCGACGAAGACGGTTTCACGATCGAGCGGGACCAGGTCGCCTACGGCGAGCAGCCGAGAATCGAAATCCCATTTTCGGCGCTGGCCGAAGCAAAGCTCATTTTGACCGACGATCTGATCCGCGACGCCCTTAAGGCCGACAAGCTGGCCAAAACGCAGGCAGCGAACCAGAACGACGAAGACGACGAATAACAGAAAAGATTAGGAGCCTCGAGGAGAGGTACCTTTCGACCTACGGAGACCAACGACAATGGCAGTGAGTGCGAACCGGCTTGAACTTCTGCAGATCGCGGATGCAGTGGCGCGCGAAAAGGTCATCGACCGCGAGATCGTGCTGGCCGCGATGGCCGACGCCATCCAGAAGGCTGCCCGCTCCCGTTACGGCTCGGAGACCAACATCCGCGCCGACATCAATTCCAAGACCGGCGAAATACGCCTGCAGCGCCTGCTGGAAGTGGTGGAAGCCGCTGAAGACTACGGCACGCAGATTCCGCTGGCGCTTGCCCGTGACCGCAATCCGGATGCCAAGATCGGCGACTTCATTGCCGACCCGCTGCCGCCGATGGACTTCGGGCGCATCGCGGCCCAGTCTGCAAAGCAGGTCATCGTGCAGAAGGTGCGCGAAGCCGAGCGCGACCGCCAGTTCGACGAGTTCAAGGATCGCGTCGGCGAGATCGTCAACGGTACCGTCAAGCGCGTCGAATACGGCAACGTCATCGTCGACCTCGGCCGTGGCGAAGGCATTATCCGCCGCGACGAGATGATCCCGCGCGAAAACATGCGCTACGGAGATCGCGTCCGCGCCTATGTCTATGACGTGCGCCGCGAACAGCGCGGCCCGCAGATCTTCCTGTCGCGCACGCATCCGCAGTTCATGGTGAAGCTGTTCACCATGGAAGTGCCGGAAATCTACGACGGCATCATCCAGATCAAGTCGGTCGCCCGTGACCCGGGCTCGCGCGCCAAGATCGCCGTCATCTCGAACGATAGTTCGATCGATCCGGTCGGCGCCTGCGTGGGTATGCGCGGTTCGCGCGTCCAGGCCGTTGTCGGCGAACTGCAGGGCGAGAAGATCGACATCATTCCGTGGAGCCAAGACCCGGCGTCGTTCATCGTCAACGCGCTGCAGCCGGCCGAAGTCGCCAAGGTGGTCCTCGACGAGGATGCCGAGCGCATCGAAGTCGTGGTGCCGGACGAACAGCTGTCGCTGGCCATCGGCCGCCGCGGCCAGAACGTTCGCCTCGCGTCTCAGCTGACCGGCTGGGACATCGACATCATGACCGAGCAGGAAGAGTCCGAGCGCCGCCAGAAGGAATTCAACGAACGCTCCAATCTTTTCATGGAAGCGCTCGACGTTGACGAAATGATCGGCCAGGTTCTTGCCTCGGAAGGCTTCGCGCAGGTCGAGGAACTGGCCTATGTCGAGCTCGACGAAATTGCCTCGATCGAAGGCTTCGACGAAGACACGGCGACCGAAATCCAGACCCGCGCCCGCGAATATCTGGATCGCGTCGAGGCGGAAAACGACGCCAGACGCAAGGAACTCGGCGTGACTGACGAATTGCGTCAGATCGACGGACTGACGGCGCAGATGATGGTTGCCCTCGGCGAGGACGGCATCAAGACGATCGAGGATTTTGCCGGCTGCGCAGCCGACGATCTGGTCGGCTGGAGCGAACGCAAGGACGGCGAAACGAAGAAGTTCGAAGGTCTTTTCTCCAAGTTCGACGTTTCGCGCGTCGAAGCTGAAAACATGATCGTTCAGGCGCGTCTGCTGGCGGGCTGGATCACCGAAGAGGATCTTGCGCAGCAGCAGGAGCAGGTCGAGGAGGCGGATGCCGCCGAGCAGGAATGATCCCGCTCGCTGGCGAGCCAGACGGCGACGATGACGGGCGGAGCGAGATTGTCGTGAATGACCGCACCTGCATCGTGACGCGCGAGACCTGCTCGCCGGAAGCGCTGATCCGCTTCGTCGCCGGCCCGGACGGGCGCGTGGTGCCCGACCTGAAGCGTCAGCTTCCCGGCCGCGGCTGCTGGGTCAAGGCGGACCGGGCTCTGGTTGACCGGGCGGTTCAGAAGAAGCTTTTCGCCCGCGCGCTGAAGGCCGAGGCAAAGGCCGATGCCGATCTCGGCGCGCTGGTGGACAGGCTGCTCGCGGCCGATCTCGTCGGCATGATGAACTTGGCCCGCAAAGCGGGCCAATTCGTTTCCGGCGCCATGAAGGTGGATGCCGCCGTTCGCGCGGGCGCAGCGCTTGCCGTGTTTCATGCGGCGGATGCGGCCGCCGACGGGGTGAGAAAGATCGATCAGGCCCGCAAGGCCTGGAAGCTCGGCACCAGTGCCGGGGAAGATATTCCGTCCTTTTCGCTCTTTACCGGAGCCGAATTGGACGAAGTGATGGGTCAGAATGCTTTTATCCATGCTTGTGCGCTTGCAGGGCAGGCGGGTGAAGGTGTAGTGAAGCGCGCAAACCTACTTGAACAGTACCGCACAGGCGGCCTGTCCCAAAAAAAGGATGTCGCCGACATGCCGAAGCAATGACGCGGTCACCGGCTTCAGCCGGACGCATTATCGAAATACGTGAATTGAACGACAGGTTCTGATGGTTTCCATCCGTTCCTGTCCGAAGGAACAGGAACGGAATGACCGACAACAAAGACGACAAGACACTCGGCGTTAAGAAAACCCTTACACTGAAGCCAACGGGCGTAAGCCAGGGTACCGTGCGCCAGGATATGGGTCGCGGTCGCACAAAAGCCGTCGTGGTCGAGACACGCAAGCGCCGCCCGATCCGCCCGGAAGACGAAAAGCCGACGTTTGCGCCCGCAGCTCCGGCTCCAAAACCCGTCGAAGCGGCACAGCCGGCGCCACAGCCTGTCACTCCGCAACCGCGGATTCATCAGCCCGCCCCTCACGGTGGCCAGCGTCCACTTCCCCAGCAAGGGCAGCGCCCTTCGCCTAGCCCATCGGCACCGCCGCCGCGTCAGCCGCAGCGTCCGCAGGTTCTGCACGACCTGTCGGCAGGCGAAATGGAAGCGCGCCGCCGGGCGCTCGTGGAAGCTCAGGCCCGCGAAGTCGTGGAAGCCAAGCGTCGCACCGAAGAAGATGAGCGCCGCAAGGTCGAAGACGAACGCCGCAAGATCGAGGAGGCGGCCGAGGCTGCTCGCCGTGCGGCGGAAGCCAAGGCCGAACCGGCGAAGGAAGAGCCCGACGCAGCTCCGGCTCCGGCCCCAGTGGTTGCCGAAAGACCGGCAGAACAAACCGCAACTCCCGCGGGCCGCCCGCAGGAAGCACGCCCACAGGCTCCGCGCCCATCCCCGGCGGCCCCTGCAGCTGCGCCAGTTGCCGGTCGCGGCCGCCGGGCCGGCCAGGAAGAGGAAGAGGAACGGGCTCCGGCTCGCGGTGCACCTGGCCGCGGCCGCGTCGCAGCGCCAGCACCCGCCAAGGTTCCTGCCCGGCCGAAGGCCGAGGAAGACCGCCGCCGTGGCAAGCTGACGGTGACAACCGTCAGCGAGGACGACGAGGGTGGTGCCCGCGGCCGTTCGATGGCCGCCATGCGGCGTCGGCAGGAGAAGTTCCGCCGCAGCCAGATGCAGGAACCGCGCGAAAAAGTCGTGCGCGAGGTCATTCTGCCTGAGACCATCACCATTCAGGAACTGTCGCAGCGCATGTCCGAACGCGCCGTCGACGTCATCAAGTACCTGATGAAGGAAGGCCAGATGATGAAGCCGGGCGACGTCATCGACGCCGACCTTGCCGAACTCATCGCCGGCGAATTCGGCCACACCGTCAAGCGCGTTTCGGAATCCGACGTCGAGGAAGGCATCTTCAACGTTGCCGACGACGAAGGCGAAATGGTTTCGCGTCCACCGGTCGTCACCATCATGGGTCACGTCGACCACGGCAAGACCTCGCTGCTCGACGCCATCCGTCACGCAAACGTGGTGGCTGGCGAGGCCGGCGGGATCACCCAGCATATCGGCGCTTACCAGGTCGAACAGAACGGTCAGAAGATCACCTTCATCGACACCCCTGGCCACGCCGCCTTTACGGCCATGCGTGCCCGTGGTGCACAGGCGACCGACATCGCGATCCTCGTGGTTGCGGCCGACGACAGCGTGATGCCGCAGACGATCGAATCGATCAACCATGCCAAGGCGGCAGGCGTTCCGATCATCGTGGCGATCAACAAGGTGGACAAGCCGGCTGCCGATCCGCAAAAGGTGCGCACGCAGCTTCTGCAGCACGAGGTTTTCGTCGAATCCATGGGCGGTGAGGTGCTCGACGTCGAGGTTTCGGCAAAGAACCACACCAACCTCGACAAGCTGCTCGAAGCGATCCTGCTGCAGGCGGAAATCCTCGACCTCAAGGCCGATCCGAACCGGACCGCCGAGGGTACCGTGATCGAAGCGCAGCTCGACCGCGGCCGTGGCTCCGTCGCAACGGTCCTCGTCCAGAAGGGCACGCTGAAGCCCGGCCAGATCATCGTGGCCGGCGACCAGTGGGGCCGCGTCCGGGCGCTCGTCACCGACAAGGGCGAGCATGTGAAGGAAGCCGGTCCTGCCATGCCGGTCGAAGTGCTGGGTCTTTCCGGCACCCCGGCGGCCGGCGACAGGTTCGCCGTCGTCGAGAACGAAAGCCGTGCCCGCGAGATCTCGGAATACCGCCAGCGTCTCGCCCGCGACAAGGCCGCAGCACGCCAGTCCGGCTCACGCGGCTCGCTGGAGCAGATGATGACGCAGCTGCAGGCCTCCGGCCTGAAGGAATTCCCGCTGGTCATCAAGGGCGACGTGCAGGGTTCGATCGAGGCCATCATCGGCGCGCTCGACAAGCTCGGCACCGACGAAGTCCGCGCTCGCGTCGTTCATTCGGGCGCAGGCGGGATCACCGAGTCGGATATCTCGCTCGCCGAGGCATCCAATGCGGCGATCATCGGCTTCAACGTCCGTGCCAACGCACAGGCACGCACCTTCGCCGAGCGTTCGGGCATCGAAATCCGCTACTACAACATCATCTACGATCTGGTGGATGACGTGAAGGCAGCGATGTCGGGTCTGCTCTCTCCGGAACGTCGCGAAACCTTCCTCGGCAATGCCGAAATCCTGGAGGTGTTCAACATCACCAAGGTCGGCAAGGTTGCAGGTTGCCGCGTGACCGAAGGCAAGGTCGAGCGCGGTGCAGGCGTACGCCTCGTGCGCGACAACGTCGTCATTCACGAAGGCAAGCTCAAGACGCTCAAGCGCTTCAAGGACGAAGTCTCGGAAGTGCCTGTCGGTCAGGAATGCGGTATGGCCTTCGAGAACTACGAAGACATCCGCGCAGGCGACGTCATCGAGTGCTTCCGCGTGGAGCACGTCACGCGCACGCTGTGACCCCCGGCAACGAGCCTCAGCAATTTCAGGAGCCGTCCGTGACCTTCACGGGCGGCTCCTGGCATTTCGAATACATGCTTTCCGACGAGGAACTGGAAGAAGGCATCACTCTTGTGGTGCAGTACTATTTCGAGCGGCGGCAAAAGCTACTTGGATTGCTGGGGTTTTACGATTCCCTGGCAAAAAAGTTCCGGAAGAAGAACCCCTCCCCGCTGATCGTCTCGGAAAAGCGGGAGATACGTTCCATCAAGGCGGAATTCGGGCCTGACGTCGTCCGGGCACAAGGGGACGGCCTGCTGATCGAACTGGACGCGAAGCGGCTCAGCAAGTTGATAGAGCTCGGCGACTGGCTGGTTCTTTTCTACGACGGCGGGCATCTGCTCCTGCCCCGGCGAATTTTTCCGGACGACGTGACGGCTAAACTCTACATACGCTACGTTCGCGACTTGATCCGCCGGCACTAGAGCACCGTGCGTCCCAGACCAGCGCGCGGTGGCAAAAATTTTCAGCTTCTACCAGAGAGCTCCCGGCGGTAAGCATCGCCCTATATCTGTATTTTCCAGTTTCTGAGGAGGAAAGCATGGCAGTTTCATTCGACCTGAGCGGCAAGACGGCAATCGTCACCGGCGCCAATACCGGGCTGGGACAGGCGATAGCCGTAGCACTCGCCGGCGCGGGCGCGGACGTGGCGCTGGTGGGACGATCCTCGATGTCAGAGACGGAAGCAGCCATCGCCGCCGCCGGCGGCGGAAAAAGCCACACGATCAAGGCTGACCTTTCGACTATCGAACCGGTTCAGGACGTGATCGACCAGGCGATCGCCTTGACCGGCCGCGCCGATATCCTCGTCAACAACGCCGGTATCATCCGCCGGGCCGATGCAATCGATTTCAGCGAAGCCGACTGGGATGCAGTGATGGATGTGAATCTCAAAACGGTTTTCTTCCTCTCCCAGGCCTTCGCACGTCGTCTGATCAGCGAAGGCAAGGGCGGCAAGATCATCAACATCGCCTCGCTTCTCTCCTTCCAGGGCGGTATCCGCATCCCCTCCTATACGGCCTCCAAGAGCGGCTTGGCCGGGTTGACGCGCCTGCTCGCCTGCGAATGGGCCGGCAAAGGCATCAACGTGAACGCGATCGCGCCCGGCTATTTCTCGACCAACAATACCGAAGCGCTTCGCAACGACCCCGACCGCAATTCGGCCATCCTCGGCCGCATCCCCGCAGGTCACTGGGGCCAGCCCGAAGAACTTGGCGGTGCGGCTGTTTTTCTGGCGTCGCCGGCCGCGGACTACGTCCATGGCGTGGTTCTACCGGTCGATGGCGGCTGGCTGGCACGTTGACGGCCCCATAGCCGCCGGGACGAGCCGACAGACGGATATCTCAAACTCAGCGCCACCGCCTCGATCAGGCGGTGATCCAACGGCGATCGCTCCCTCATCGAGGTACGTGGCGCGGTAACTGTCGCCTCAGGCGAATTTGATCGGTTTTCTCAAGATTTATTAGTTGCCATTTCCAGTCATGTTTATTATCGGGTAGCAGCATAATCGCGAAGTCGGGCGGCAGCCGCCCTCTTCCGGTGCCCATTTGCGGCGACACTGATCGCCCTCCCGCCGATCGCGTTGTCGAATAGTCCGGAGTATCGCCTGCCATGCCTGTTGCCCTGAAGCTCGCTTTTCCCACGCGCCAGCCGAACAGGCGCCGGCTTCCCCTGACCCTGGCGATGCTGATCCTGGCGGCTTCAACCGGCATGGCGCAAACCCCTGCCCCTGATGCAGCGACCCAGCCGCCAGCAGCCACGACAGCTCCACAACCGCCACAGCCCCAGCCGGTTACGCCGGCGGTTCCGAATGCGGCGACATCCCAGGCACCCGCAGATCCGACAAATGCGCCCCAGGCGCCTGCAGTTCCGGCAACGCCGGCTCCCGAGGCGGGTGCCCCTGTTGCCGGCGCGTCTGCGGCAGAGCCGCCGGCCTCCGCCGCACCTGCACCGGCACAATCCAACCCGCAGCGGCCAACCGATGTGTTCACCCAGTTCCTGGAACCGGAACGCCGTTCGGACCTGCCGCATGACCTTTCTCCCTGGGGCATGTTCATGGCGGCGGACTGGGTGGTCAAAGGCGTGATGCTTGGACTGGCTTTCGCCTCCTTGGTGACCTGGACTGTCTGGCTTGCCAAGACGCTGGAGCTTGCCGGTGCCCGAGCCCGAGCCGGCAGGACGCTGAAGATCATCCGCTCATCCCGCACGCTCTTCGAGGCGGTCGACGCAGCGGGCAGCCGCGGCGGCCCGGCCGCCCTCATGCTGCGTGCAGCAACCGAGGAAATGCAGCTTTCCGAAGCCGCGATCGACCATGTGCATGGTGACGGCGTGAAGGAGCGGGTGGGATCGGCACTTTCGCGCATCGAGGCCTATGCGGGCCGCCGCATGTCGCGCGGCACCGGTGTGCTCGCAACGATCGGCTCCACCGCGCCGTTCGTGGGCCTCTTCGGCACCGTCTGGGGCATCATGAACTCCTTCATCGGCATCTCCCAGTCGAACACGACCAATCTGGCGGTCGTGGCTCCTGGCATCGCGGAGGCCCTGCTCGCAACCGCGATCGGTCTCGTCGCCGCTATTCCGGCGGTCGTCATCTACAACGTCTTCGCGCGGTCCATCACGGGTTACCGGCAGCTTCTGGCGGACGCCGCGGCCGGCGTCGAACGGCTGGTCAGCCGCGATCTCGATTTTCGGAAAATTCCCCCGGGAGGCCGCAAGGCTCCCGTATCGCTGGTGGCTGGAGGCTGATCGACCATGGCCGGCGGCATCCGCGAACATCACGGCGACGAGCTTTCCGAAAATCACGAAATCAACGTGACGCCGTTCATCGACGTCATGCTGGTTCTGCTGATCATCTTCATGGTGGCCGCGCCGCTTGCGACCGTCGACGTCAATGTCGATCTCCCCGCCTCCACAGCCAAGCCCGCCGAACGCCCGGACGAGCCGCTTTATCTGACGGTCAAGGAAGACCTTAGCCTCAACATCGGCAACGACGCCGTGGCGCGCGAACAGCTTGCTGCGTCGCTCGACCGGATGACGGAAGGCAACAAGGACACGCGCATCTTTCTTCGCGCCGATAAGGCGGTCGACTACGGCCAGTTCATGGAAGTGATGAACCTGCTTCGCGACGCCGGCTATCTGAAGATCGCGCTGGTCGGCCTCGAAACCCTGCCGGCCCCGCAAGCTCCGGCGGCGTCCCCGAGCGGCGATGGACAAGCGCCGACCGCGGTTCCACAGGTGCAGCCGGCGGCTCCATCCGCGGGAGGCAATCCATGAGCCTCGTCGTCTCGCAGACAGGTCCTGGCGGACGCGTCGGCGAGCTGGCGCTTTGGGCTGTCGCCGGCCTGGTCATGCTGACGGTGCATGTCGGCGGCGCAGCCTATCTGCTCAAGGAAGATCCGGGGGCGCCTGCCGATAACGCGCCGCCTGCGGCGATCATGATCGAACTGGCGCCCGAACCGGAAGCCGTCAACACCGAAGAAGAACAGGTTTCACCTGATACTGTGGACCAAGAGGTCGTCGAGAGCGAGCAGGTGGAGCCGGTCGAGGAACCACCACCGCAACCGGTTGAGGAACCTCAGCCCGAACCCGAGCCGACGCCGGAACCAATCGTGGAACAGCCTCCGGAACCGGTCGAGCCTC
Source organism: Neorhizobium alkalisoli (assembly GCF_002968635.1). Classification (GTDB taxonomy): domain Bacteria; phylum Pseudomonadota; class Alphaproteobacteria; order Rhizobiales; family Rhizobiaceae; genus Neorhizobium; species Neorhizobium alkalisoli. Next base: position 263,160 of record NZ_PVBN01000005.1, read on the forward strand.
CACCGCAGGAGATTGCGGAGCCGATTGAACCCACACCGCCAGAACCTGTGATCGAGGAACCTCTGCCGGAGCCACAGCCGACACCCGAGGTTACCGAAACCATTCCCGAGCCAACGCCGGAGCCGATCGAGGAGATCGATCCTATCGAGCAGCAGATGACCGCGGCGCTGGAAAATGTCGAGGTGCCTTTGCCAATGGTGCGGCCCGAACCGCCGTCGACCGAGAAGCCGGAAGAGGCAAAGAAGCCTGAGCCGAAGAAAGAGCCGGTCAAGAAGGTTCAAAAACCGAAACAGCAGCAACAGCAGGCTCGCCAGGAAATGGCCGAGGCAAAAATCCAGGCCAAGGAGTCCGACCGGACGGCAGCAACCCAGACCTCGACCGGTTCCATCGCGCCGTCTGTCTCGCCAGCCAAGTGGAAATCGCGCGTGCAGGCCAAGATCGCCAGAAATACACGCAAGTGCCCCGGCAACAGCACGGGCAGCACCACCGTGCGTTTCAATTTCGATGGCGGCGGCACTGTCACCAATGTCTCGGTATTGCGGTCATCCGGCGATTCGGCGATCGATAACTACATCGTTTCGGCCGTGCGGCGCGCTTCGCCGATCCCCGCTCCGCCAACCGGAGTGGCAAGTTATCTCGATCAGCCGCTGACCTGCGAATAACGATCGGCTATATGCGGAATATCCTTCGCTAATCTGATCCGGATATTCCAGATATGCATATGCCTCTCAAAGAAGCCGAAACGCTGGTTCAAGCCACCTTCCAAGCCAATGGCGTTCTGCCCGAAACGGCCCGATCCGTCACAAATGCGCTGGTACAGGCCGAAGCGGCAGGGCAATACGGGCATGGCTTGCGCCGCGTGCCCGCCTATATCGGTCAGGCCCGCAGCGGCAAGGTGGATGGCAAAGCACGATATGTCGCTTCCCGTCCCCGGCCGGCAGTCCTCACGATCGATGCCGCCCTCGGTTATGCCTATCCGGCCTTCGACCTTGCCGTGGAGCGGCTTCCGGAGATTGCCCGGGAGCAGGGCATCGCGCTTTGCCTCATCCATCGCTCGCACCATGCCGGCGTAATGGCGCTGACGGTGGAGCGCTTCGCCGAGCAAGGCCTCACAGCGCTGATGTTTGCCAATGCTCCGGCTTCCATGGCGGCCTGGGGCGGAAGGAAGCGGCTCTTCGGCACCAATCCGATCGCCTTTGCGACACCCGTTGCGGGTGACGACCCGCTGGTCATCGATCTGGCGCTTTCGACGGTCGCGGCCGGCAAGATCATGGCGGCCCGGCAGAAGGGAGAGAGCATTCCGGAAGCCTGGGCCTTCGATGCCGATGGTAACCCCACCACCGACCCGAATGAGGCACTCAGGGGCGTCATGGCGCCGTCCGGCGGGGCCAAGGGCGCAGCGCTCGCGCTGATGGTCGAGATCCTTGCGGCAGGGCTGACGGGCTCGAATTTCTCCCGTGAAGCAAGTTCGTTCATGGAGGAGAACGGTACCCCGCCTTCGGTCGGTCAGATGCTTGTTGTCATCGATCCCGCTGCCGGCACGGCTTCGGCCGGCGAACGGATCGCTGAACTGGCGCAAGAGATGGTTTCGGAAGAGGGGGTTCGTTTGCCGGGCCGCAGAGGCCAGAATGCCCGCCGCAAAGCAATCGAATCCGGACTCCATATCGACGACGAAGTCCTCGCGTCAATCAAGGCGCTGGTCTAGGCCCGCAGTGCTGCGGCCGGCGGCTGCCGATAAGCGAGGACGGCAGGAATCGCGGCGAGAACGGCTGACGTGGCGAGAAGAAGAATGGCGCTCTTCAAATCCTCGTCCGTAAAGCCGACCGGGAGTACGATGCCGCTCTGGTCCGTGAAGACATTACCGATCATCTGCGCGGCGAAAAGGCCTATCAGAAAGCCTAAGCCAATACCCAGGGCGATCAGCAGGAAGAGCTCGAGCCAGACGATGGCAAACACCGAGGATCGCGGCGCTCCGAAAGCGCGAAGGGCCCCGATCTGGCGCCGCCGCTGGCCGATATGGGTGACGGTCACGAGCACGAGAGCGGCTGCCACCAAGCCCTGGGAACCTGCCGCAACGGCGCCGAGCACCAGCTTGGCGTCTCCCAGCGTCCCATAAAGATTGGTCAACACCTCGCCGGGAAAGACCGCCAGCGTATTGCCGTTGCGATATTCCTGCCGGAGCTTGTAGGCATCGGCGATCGTTTTCGGCTTCACCAGAACCGCAGGCAGGCCCGGTGCATCCGCGGCAAAGTCTTCGACGACGGGTGCATCCGGATCAATCCCATGATGATCGGGATTTTCCTCTCCATGCGCACCCTGGCCGGCGGCCACGGCCGTCTCGCGTGCGTGGCCGTGGTCGTGACCGTGTTCGCGTGCAGCCTCGAAAAGACTGTGCCCATGTTCGTCGGTGGCCGCCGCAGCAGGGGTTATCTCCCGTGCTGCTTCGCCGTCGTGCTCTTCTTCCTCGCCATGTTCATGACCAAGGCCATGAACATGCCAGACGGCCTGGATCGGGACGAGAATGGCGCGGTCCCATGGCGTGCCGGTCGGCAGCAGCCTGCCGGTGATACGATAGGCCACACCGGCATGGGTTTCGCCGCCTGTGGCGGCCGTTCCATGCATCGGTTTGACCTCTCCGCCGATCGGGAGCTTCACGGCAGCGCCGATGACGGCTTCGCCTTCCCTGCCGAACATGCCGCCTTCGGCAAAACCGGAGACCGTGCTCGAAATCAGCGAACGCGTCGTACCGACCAAAGGATAGCCGGCGAAAGAATCGCCGAAACCGACCGGCGCCACCCAGGCAACGCGTGGGTCCTTCGATAGCTTCGCCAGCACGTCGCCCGACATCAACGGGAGGGGCGCCGGCTGCAGGAAGACGGAGGACAGGACAAGCTGGGTCTCGCTGCCGGCCGCGCCGATGACCAGGTCAAACTTGTCGGCAGCCCGGGCACTGCCGAGACGCAGCGCGCGCTCCTGAAGCGTGACCGTGACGCCAACGGCCGTCGCGAGTGCCACCAGCAGGACAACGACCGTGGCGCCGGCCCAAAGACGGCGAAGATCCGCGAGGATGAACCGCATCATGCCGCCACCTCGTCCGAAACAGAATCAGAAACGATACGCCCCGCCTGAAACGTCAACCGGCGATCAAGCCGGTTGATCAATCGCTGGTCGTGCGAGACAACGATGAGGGTCGTGCCCGCCTGCTCCGCCAAATCGAGAAGCAGCCGCCCGACGGCTTCCCCAGCCTCGGCGTCCAGGCTGGCGGTCGGTTCGTCGGCGACGATCACACCGGGCTTGCGGAGCAGCGCGCGGGCAATGGCGACGCGCTGCATTTCGCCACGCGACATGGTTTCGATGCGCTGATCCGGCCGAGGAAGGCCGACCGTCGCCAGAAGCTCCCTTGCCCGCCCGATGGTCACCGCATCCGCAACCCGTGCGAGCCTTGCCGGCAGCAGGATGTTTTCAAAAGCTGAAAGACCGGGAAAAAGATGGAAGTCCTGCATCACGAGCCCGATATGCCGGGCACGCCATCGGTCCCGCGCCGATTCGGAAAACCGGCTGATATCGTCACCGTTCCAAACCAGTTTGCCGGATGTTGCGCGCTCAAGGCCCGTAATGACATTGACAAAAGTGCTCTTGCCGGAGCCGGAACCACCCGTCACGGTCACGCGACTACCGGGAGCGATGGCAAGCGAGGCGATCTCCAGGACAGGGCCGCCGAGCCCTGGGAAAGATTTGGCCAGATCTTCGATACGCAGGGAAAGCATGTTCAGACGGCCTGATATGCGGCGTCGCGGATCCTCAGACGGCTGACGAAGCCGGTTTCCGGATCCGTCCATGAGCCGACTTCCAGCACGCCGCGGACTTCGATCGTTTCGTTGGGGGGCGTGAATGTCTGCTTTCGGTGAAGGTAGACGACCACGATATTGTCCGGCCAATCGGAATCGGATGAGCAGAAGGGGCAGATCGACATCGGCACTTCGGTAAGGACAAAGAACTGAGCCTCCGCCTTCAAAGGCGGCGCCATAAAGCCGCGCATCCCGACCGGCTTTCCAGCCAGCGCCTTCACCTTTTCGGAAAACTCGAGCCCCAGAACGCTGATCTTGCCATACAGGTCATCAAAAGTGAGATCTTCGGACGCCTCGGTTCGGCCTCCTGCGATCAATAGAGGCAGGCCGGCCATGAATCTCAGCGTCCAGCGGCGATTGAATTGCGCCTCAAACACCTTTGCCATGCGGCCCTCCATCATTGCCATACCGACTGTTTGCCCCCTCACAACCCGCAAAGCAAGCGGTACTGAACTAAGAGGCAAGACGGCATGCCGAAACGAAGACATGCCGCCCTTTTCGTTTTAGTTGGTCTGCTTCACGCCGAGCGCGAGCGCGTCGGCCAGGACCTTGTAGACGTCGCTCTGCTCCATGTAGCCCTTGAAGCCTTCCGAGCCGGGGCCGGTTGCCTGGAGGACCACGTCATCGACGGTATGGGCACCGGTGGCCGCACCCTTCGGCAGGTTGCCCTGCACGAATACGGCGCCGGGAACATCCTTGTAGGCTTCGTTTGCCACGTATTCCTTCTTGTCGTTCTGAAGGGCCGGGGTGAACGGGCCATCGAGCTTCGGACGGAAGGTTTCGTAGTGGTCAGGATAGTTGCTGACGAACATGGCCAGACGCTTCGTCACATCGAGTTTGTCCGGGTAGCCGTCCTTGTTTTCGTCGGTGTAGTTGGTGAAGGAGCGGCCGCCTACCTTCTCACGCATCTCCGTACCCTCGACAGTGTCGTCAACGGTGCCAACGATGGTGATGCCGTGGGTGTGGTCGCCGGTCACGACGAGAAGCGTGTCAGGGTTCTTGGCGATGAAGTCCTGGGCAACACCGATAGCCTGATCGAACTCGATCGTATCGACGACTGCGCGCTCGTTATCGAGCGGGTGGGTCATCTTGTCGATGTTGGAGGCTTCGACCATCAGGAAGAAGCCGTTCGGGCTCTTCGAAAGATTGTCGAGGGCAGCCTTGGTCATTTCCACCAGGCCCGGCTGGTTCGGGAACTTGTCGACACTTCCCTTTTTGGAGAATTCACGGTCCCAGGTTACGTCCATGTTGCCGGTGTGGAACAGGCCGAGGACCTTGTCGGAGCCTGCAGCGGAAGCCAGTTCGGTCTTGTCGGTCGCGAGTTTGTAACCGGCGTCCTGGAACAGCTTGATGTAATCCTTGTCATCCTTGCGCTTCGAGCCGTTGGTGGCCTGGGGCAGGAAATAGGCGGAGCCACCGCCAAGGACGACTTCCGGCTTTACGTCCAGAAGCATGCCGGTGATTTCGGCCTTGTCGTCGCGACGACGCGTGTGGGAGACGATCGCGGCCGGGGTGGCATCCTGGATTTCGGAAGTCGCGACGATGCCGATCGCCTTGTTGGTCTGGCGGCGCAGTGCTTCCCCGAGGGTTTCGACCTTCGGGTCGTCCAGGGTGTCTGGCGTGCGGTCGGCATAGACGCCGAGCGAGTTCACAGCGCCCTTGTGGCCGGTCATGTAGGCAGACATCGTGTTTGCCGAGTCGGTCGTGACGGAATCGGCCGCCGATGTGCCGATAAAGGCCATCCGGTCAAGGCTGTCCATATTGAGGCGGCCGTTTGCTTTGCCTTCGGTCATGCCTTTGGACATGATGCGGGCGGCCGTGCGATGCGCGACCGACAGGCCGTCACCGAGGAAGAAGATGACGTTTTTGGCGGCAGGCTTGTCTGCGGTGCCGTAAACGTTCCAGGTCACCTTTTTGGTTTCGGCACCGGCTGCAATTTCAATCTTGTAGTCGCCGGCATTGGCAATCGTCACGCCACGCAGGATGACGGAGGAGCCAAGGATCTTGTCCTTGCTTTTTTCTTCCGCGACGAACTGGGCGTCCTTGCCGAGAACCGACTTGTAGTCCTGACCGTTGATCGTGATCTTGACGTCTTCCGGCTTCACGACATTGCTGAACTCGACCTTGAAATCGAAAGGCGATCCGGCAAGGATCGTCGCGCGATCAATGGGATAGATGCTGGCAGCGTGGCCGGTGCCGGCAAGAATGGTGGAAACCACCAGGGCGGCAAAAAACTTGCGCATAGTAACCTCACAAAAAGTGCAGTGGGAAAGGCAAGTTTCTATATCGCCGGCCCATGACACATACGTGACGGCCGAAAGTTCGCCGACGCGCGGGCGCTGGCGTCAATAGGAAGCAGAAATATCGAGGGGAGCGGGAGCTGAAAATGAAAAAGCCTGGCGCGGGAGGAGGTGCGCCAGGCTTTAAACTTGATCGACAACTGGGAGGAGGAGGATGTTGCCGATCCGTATCAAGCGACACTGGGAGGAGGAGTGCGTCGCTCGATGACCAAGATATAGGCTAATCGATTAAGCCCGCCAAGTCACCTTGTTGCAATGCAGCAATGCACTCAGCGCAGAGCTGAGCATTTGCTCTCACTCCGGACCGTCGCTCGTCAAATCTTGGCAAAACGGCGCGTTCCCAGTCTCTCGACATCGTAGCGCCGCCCTCAAAAACATGATGTATAGCGAATCGACGAAACGGAAAGGCGTACGGAGGCAGCAATGGCGGAAATTCGATATCACGAGGGGGATATCTCCCCGGCGGACGCGGCCCGCTATACGGGGTCAATCGCTATCGACACGGAAACGCTCGGCCTCGTGCCCCGCCGCGACCGCCTCTGCGTCGTGCAGCTTTCTCCCGGGGATGGCTCGGCGGATGTGATTCGCATCGCCGCGGGCCAAAACGAAGCACCGAACCTCGTCGCCCTGCTCTCGGACCCGGCTCACCAGAAGATTTTCCATTACGGACGGTTCGATATCGCCGTCCTCTTTCAGACGTTCGGCGTTACCACGACACCCGTCTTCTGTACCAAGATCGCCTCCAGGCTTACGCGCACATACACCGACCGGCATGGCTTGAAAGACAATCTCAAGGAACTTCTCGATATCGATGTTTCCAAGGCACAGCAGCAATCCGACTGGGCGGCCGAAATATTGTCCGTGGCTCAACTCGAATATGCCGCATCCGACGTGCTGCATCTGCACGCGTTGCGCGACAAGCTGAACGAGCGCCTCATCCGCGACAACCGCAGCGAACTCGCCAAGGCCTGTTTCGAATTCCTCCCGACGCGCGCAAAGCTGGATCTGCTCGGTTGGGAGGAAACGGATATCTTCGCCCATAGCTGATGGAGCAGAATGTTCCAAAACGCCGGCGACCACACGAGACCGGCCCCTATCTCGAGCCGCTACGGCTGGTTATCCGCCGGGCGCTGGCTCCTCTTCCGTGGTGGCTTTCCGAGTTCATTCTGTTCGGGCTGAAACAGGCATGGGCGTGCCTCTTCGCCGCGATCATGCTTGGCCTGATCCTGCTGACGAAGCTCGCGTGGCAGCCTGAATGGCTGCTTCATCGCTACGATTTCCTGTTCATCGCGGCATTGGCGATCCAAGTGCTCTTCCTGCGCTTCAAGATGGAAAGCCTGGATGAGGCCAAGGTCATCCTGGTCTATCACCTCACCGGCACCGTGATGGAAATATTCAAGGTGCAGATGGGGTCATGGGCCTATCCGGAGCCCTCCGTCATTCAGATCGCCGGCGTGCCGTTGTTTTCCGGCTTCATGTACGCTTCGGTCGGCTCGTTCATGGCCCGGACGATCCGGGTCTTCGACATGCGGTTCACCAACTACCCGCCCATATGGCAGACCTATCTGCTCGCAATCGCGATCTATATCAACTTCTTCAGCCATCACTACCTACCCGACATCCGGTACCTGCTTTTCGCGATGACGGTGATGGTCTTCCGGCGGGTTGACATCCACTTCACGACCGACCGGACGACGCTGCATATGCCGCTGGTCGTCGCCGCTTTCTTCTCCTCGATCTTCCTGTGGCTGGCGGAAAATATCGGCACGATCACCGGCACATGGATCTACCCGACGCAGCGGGCCTGGCACATGGTCTCGTTCGGCAAGCTCGGATCCTGGTATCTGCTTCTCTTTGTCAGTTTCGTGCTGGTGACCCTTGTCGTGAAACCGCGGCCACCAGCGACGCTGGAACAAACACCGGATCGGTAGCTTCTCGTTAACCCTCCGAGGCTATTTTCACCGACGGTGTATCTTCCAACGAGACCGGACTCGGCCAATGTTGCTTCCCACCCAGCAGACCTATGGGCTTGCCGCGACCAACGTGATGCAATCGATGCTCGAAAGCGTCGAGGAGCAGCGCAAGAAAGAGGAAGCGGAGCGCACGGGCAAGGAGCGGGATCCGATCTCCGAAGCGCGCATCAGTGCAAGCGAAGATGCCAAGCGCGCCAATGAAAAGATAGCTTCCGCCCTTTTCGGCGCCAATCAGACCGATCCGAACGAACTGAAGATCGAACTCGTCGACCGCCTGGCTGCCAGGCTCGGCATCGATACAGAGGAGGCACGCTCCTCCTACCGGCTCGGGAAGGCGCTGGAAGATGCGCTCAAGTCGATGATGCCGGACGAGGTCAGCGAGCTTGCGGACCACCTCGGCCTCGATGACCTGGGCATCACCATGGATACCCTGCTGGCAGCCATCAAGAACCCCTATGGAGACGCCAACGCACGGCTGGTGGAAGGCCTGACCAGAAAGGCCAACGGCGGCAAACTCGGCACGGAGGTCGAGAGGGTTGTTCAACGTCTCGAGAATGTGGCCGATCCGAAGACGCTCGAAGAGCTGAAACTCGGTCCCCAGGGTTACGATCCCACGCGAGTGGAGGACGAGGAAACCCGTGCCGAACGCGCGGAAGACATCGCGGCAGCGGAAGCCGGCAAGAAGCTCGAGGACGTTCAAAAGGTCCAGGACGTCGTCGAAGAGAAGAACGACAAGTCCGCGGAAAAGCCTGACAGCGATGGCTCCCAGCCGGCTGCGGGAACCGACGACACCACCCTCCTCGCTGTTTTCGCGGCCGCAGCAGAGCAGATCGCCAATTCCGATACGGAAGGCTCCTTTGCCGAGAAAACCTCCGCTGACGACGAAAGCACCTCCACCACCGCGGCCGCGCTGAAGGAAGAGGCTCCGGCGAGCGAACTTGCAGCCGAGGCGGCCATCGAGGAGATCAGCGAGAAAACCCTCGAAACCTCCGCCGACATCCTGCCCATCCATGTCGACGACATCGGCATCTACGAGCTTTTGAAGAAGAAGTTGGCTGCGTGACCCTCAACTAGCCCGAGCTTTTTCCCCTGTTTGTATCGATTATGGTCACTTCGCTCATTCGTGAGCGAAATCGGTGACCCGTTAGCGAAACGTTAACCTTTCTGCTCCAGACTATTTTTCATATATCGGCATTGGAAACGCCATGAGGCGTTACGGTCGCAGCGCCGCTACGTTGCGAAAACACGAAAACCGCTGGCCGAGCTGCCCTGTCGTCGCAATCAGACATGGAGGGGACGATGCTGCCTCCGGTTCGTGCCGCGTTAAGCTCATCCGTCGACTATCACGCGCCATCGCAACAGCCGTTGCAGCGTCAGCGGATCGACGTCGCCAATAATTCCGCCAATGCCCAGCCGGCCGTTTCGGCGCCTTTGTCCGGCGGCCGCCTGGACATCCTCTCGCTCTCGGCTCAACTTCAGCTCGCTCAGGGCTTTTCCATCTTCGCCGAAACCATCGGTAAGCTCATCAAGCTGCCCCGCCGCGAAGGGGAAGCCCTTCTGGATTACGCCCAGCGCCTTTCCGAAGCGGTGAAGGCCATGAATCCCGCCGAAAGAGCGGCCCTGGAACGTATCCTCAATCAGCTCGTCAAAGGAGTGACGCTTCGGCTGCTGGCGGAAATCCTCAACAATCCCGCCGGACCGGACGCGGCGCGCTTTGCCATGCGGATGGAGGCTGCGCAACTGCTCGACCGCGATCTCGCCGCGAAAGCTGTGGTGAGTTCCTATCGACAGAACGCCGGAGCCGAACAGCCGACCGGCTCGCTCCCGCAACAAACAGTTCCGGCCCAGGTATCCACCAAACCCGCCGCGCCCGCCTCTATCACAGGGGAGGAGCCATGGGTGGAGCAGGATGAGGCAAGCGGCACCCCCATCGCCGCCAACGCTGCGGATGCCGACGTTTTACAGAGTCCGGATGCCGACAGTGCGGAAGTGCCGCCGCAAACCGCTGCGGAGCCTGGTGCCGATGCAGCCGAGCTCCAGGACGGACTGGCTGCATTTGCGGCAGAGACCGAGGAACGCCTGCTGGCTGCAGCACACGGCGACAACTCAGCCGTCGATACGGGGACCGGGATTGAGCAGGACGTCGCGCCGGGATTGCCCGAAGGCGATGTGTCTGACCTTGCGATGCCGCCACGAGAAGAAGAACCAGCAGTGTCGGCCGATAGTCGGCACCCGGAAGGCTCTGAACCAAATGCGAGGCCCGAAAGCTCGGGCGACCGGCGGGGATCCGCGCCCGTCTTCTATGATGGCCCGGCGCTTGCCAGACTTTCCCAAAGAGACCCGAGGCAGCCAACGGCCGCGGATACGCCGCGCAACGACAGAACATCGACAGCGACCGTGACAGGGTGGCTTGCGGAGGTTTTCGCAGAAGGAAATACCGATCTTCTGGAGCTTCTACCGCTCGCTGCCGAGCCCTCGCCCGAGCAGCAGGCACTGGAGGAGCTGCTCGACAGCGAAACCTTGGCACAGCCTGTAGCTGAGCCGGAAGAGACGACCAACGAGTTCCTCGCCGGGCGGGCAAGCCCGTCTTACGAGGGCCAGGAGGACACTGCTCCTGCCGGCAAGCCGGCCGCGACACAATCCAGCGCCAGCAGCCAAGCCGCCAGCACCGCGGGAGATAGCGCCGAACAAATGACACTTCCTCTGGTGCCGCCGCAGGTTTTCCGCGACGGCGTGCCGCTGCCCTATGTCCCCTATCCGCCGGAGGAGCGCGAGCGGGATCCCGAGGAGCGCAAGACCCGTGCGGTATCGGCAACAGACGAGGACGCCGAGCAACAGCATTCGCCGGGCGAACAGGCCTTCGAGGACGATCGCGAGACGGAAGACGCGGGCGACGACGCCGAAGACAATACTCCCGGCGAGAATGCCGAGGAGGAAGGCCGCGCGAACGACCTTTACTGGCGCATGGCAGGCTGGGCCTGATCCTTAGGCCATCCCCGGGGTCAACTCGAGGATGGGGATGGCGACAAACGGGCATGAAAAAAGCCGCCGGACTTTCGATCCGGCGGCTTCTTATTTCCTACGAGGCGTCGATTACTCGTTGTTGCCGCGGTTCTTCAGAGCCGCGCCGAGAATGTCGCCGAGCGAAGCGCCGCTATCGGACGAACCGAACTGAGCGACTGCTTCCTTCTCTTCTGCGATCTCGAGAGCCTTGATCGACAGCATGACCTTGCGGTCCTTCTTGGACCAGTTGACGACGCGGGCGTCGAAAACCTGGCCAACCGAGAAACGCTCCGGACGCTGATCGTCGCGATCGCGTGCCAGGTCGTTGCGGCGGATGAAGGAGGTGATGTCTTCGTGGTTGACGAGACGAACCTCTACGCCACCGTCGTTGACGGCGATGACTTCGCACGAAACGACAGCATTCTTGCGCAGTTCACCGGAAGCGGCAGCTTCACCGACCGAGTCGCGGCCGAGCTGCTTGATGCCGAGCGAGATGCGCTCCTTGTCGACGTCCACATCGAGAACGACAGCCTTGACGACGTCGCCCTTGTTGAACTCTTCGATGACCTGTTCGCCCGGACGGTTCCAGTCGAGGTCGGAGAGGTGAACCATGCCGTCGACATCGCCTTCGAGGCCGATGAACAGACCGAATTCGGTCTTGTTCTTGACTTCGCCTTCAACTTCAGTGCCGGCCGGGTGGCTGTAGGCGAATGCCTGCCATGGGTTTTCCAGCGTCTGCTTGAGGCCGAGCGAGATACGGCGCTTGGACGGATCGACTTCGAGAACCACAACGTCGACTTCCTGGCTCGTGGACAGGATCTTGCCGGGATGTACGTTCTTCTTGGTCCAGGACATTTCGGAGATGTGGATCAGGCCTTCGATGCCCGGCTCCAGCTCGACGAACGCACCGTAGTCGGTGATGTTCGTGACGGTACCGGAAATCTTCTTGCCGACCGGGTACTTGGCCGAGATGCCATCCCACGGATCCGACTCGAGCTGCTTCATGCCGAGCGAGATGCGGTGGGTTTCCTGGTTGATGCGGATGATCTGAACCTTGACCTGCTGGCCGATGTTCAGGATTTCCGACGGATGGTTGACGCGGCGCCATGCCATGTCGGTGACGTGCAGCAGGCCGTCGATGCCGCCGAGGTCAACGAACGCACCGTAATCGGTGATGTTCTTGACGACGCCGTCAACAACCTGGCCTTCTTCGAGGTTCTGAACGATTTCAGAACGCTGCTCGGCGCGGGACTCTTCGAGAACCGTACGGCGCGAAACAACGATGTTGCCGCGGCGCTTGTCCATCTTGAGGATTTCGAAGGGCTGCGGGTTGTGCATGAGCGGGGTAACGTCGCGGATCGGACGGATGTCGACCTGCGAACGCGGAAGGAAGGCAACGGCGCCGTCGAGATCGACGGTGAAGCCACCCTTGACCTGATTGAAGATAACGCCTTCGACGCGCTCGCCAGCTTCGAACTTGGCTTCGAGCTTGACCCAGCTTTCTTCGCGGCGAGCCTTCTCACGGGAAAGAACCGCTTCGCCGAGAGCATTTTCGATGCGCTCGACATAAACTTCGACTTCGTCGCCGACCTTCAGCGAACCGTCTTTGCCCTTGGCGCCGAATTCCTTCAGCGCGATGCGGCCTTCGACCTTGAGGCCGACGTCAACGACCGCAACATCCTTTTCGATCGCCGTCACAATGCCCTTGGCAACATAGCCTTCGGCCAGATCGGTCTTGGAAAAGGATTCTTCGAGGAGGGCTGCGAAGTCCTCCCGCGTGGGGTTAGATACTGCCATGAAATCTCCTAGAGTGCCGCCGATAAGGGGCACTGGCTGCGCCGGTGGTTCGTGTTGCACATGTCCGAAGGTTCAAGTCCGCCTCTCTCAAGGGAGGCAATCCGGCGCGGGGACTGAACTTCGGGCTATTTCCTACTTGATTTGTCTCGTCAGGACGGCGTCGATGATCGTCTTCGCTGCCTGAAACGCGGCCTCTATACTCATTTCCGACGTATCAAGCAAGTGCGCATCGTCGGCCGGCCTCAAGGGACTGTCGGCACGGCCCATGTCCCGCCCGTCGCGCATCTTCACCTCGTCGAATATACGATGGTAATCGGCCACGCCACCCTTGCCGACAATCTCGTCGTAGCGGCGCCTTGCCCGCACCTCCGGCGAGGCGGTGACATAGAGTTTGACCGGCGCATCGGGGCAAACGACTGTTCCGATGTCCCGGCCATCGAGCACGGTTCCCGGCTCTCTGAGCGAAAACGCGCGTTGCGCCTCGACAAGGGCACTGCGAACTGCCGGGATCACAGCAATCCTGGAAGCCGCCTCGCCGATCGCGTGACTGGACAGGACATCGCGGTCAAGGCCTGCAAGTTCTACTTCCCTCGCCATCTTTTCCGCCACCTTCTCGTCATCCAGCGGCAGGCCAGCGTCCAACAGCGCCTTCGCGGTGGCGCGATAGGTCAGACCCGTATCGAGATGGTGAAAACCGTATGTCTCGGCAATCATGCGGGACAGCGTGCCTTTTCCTGCTGCAGCAGGTCCGTCGATGGCGATGATCATTCCAGGCGTCAATTTCTCAAACTCAGGCTTGGGCGCAACGGGTCGTCACGGCGGGTTTTGGTTTGCCATATCGCGCTTATCGGGCATCTCATCAAGTCCCGCGCAACTCCATCACCACCGCGTGCCGACCGTTCCGGCTGCGGCATACGCAAATTCTCTTCGCGAAAAAGTGGGCGCTGATACAGCGCGTTCTCGGGAAAAACGATACGGACAGGCCTACCACATCAGGCCGCAAAGATCACGGCTGCCGCATTGACGGCATGCATGAAAGTTTGTCTTTGACATCAAAGGGCACAGGCCTTATGGGGACCGGCTTAGATTTTTCACCCAATAGAAGCCGCTCAGGCGGCGAGCCGATCTATTCGGCCATCCTCATGAGGCTCTGACTGTGGCAAAAGCGGAACTCGGAACCAAGCGCACCGACCCCGATACCGGCAAGAAATTCTATGACCTGAACCGCGATCCCGTGGTCTCTCCCTATACCGGCAAGTCCTGGCCGCTGTCCTTCTTCGAAGAAAACAGCGTGGCCGTGAAGATGGAACAGGCCGAGGAAGAGGACGTTCAGGAAGTCGATACCGAAAATCCGGAAGTCGAACTCGTCTCTCTCGAAGAGGGCGACGAAGCCGCCAGCGGCGACGATCTGCCTGACATCGGCGACGACGACGTAGATCTCGGCGATGACGACGACGACACATTCCTGGAAGCCGACGAAGACGATGAAGACGACGACATGTCCGGCATCATCGGCGTGACCGGCGACGACGACGAAGTCTGACCGTCAATTCATGATAAAGCCCGGCAAAACAATAAAAATTGCCGGGCTTGAAATTTTCGGCTTGCACTCTCCGGAAACCGGAAGTATGAAGCCGCCACTCCAGAGGACTGACGCCCTGGGGTTCCCAGGACCGGAAGATACCGGACCACCCTGATGGGGCTATAGCTCAGCTGGGAGAGCGCTTGCATGGCATGCAAGAGGTCAGCGGTTCGATCCCGCTTAGCTCCACCAAATCCTTCAAGACAATGAATTTCTTTCTCCCATGTGGGATGATATTGAACGGCTGACTTTGCGTAAGGTTGGCTTTGCCACGAGGCTTATGCGGCGATTGCATGCGCGCCTGTGCTTTGCAGCCCTGTCCGCCCGACGCTCGCGGGCAGACGCAAACTTGTCTACGAGCAGTTCATCCCGATATTGCTGCCGGCGCGCCTCGGCCACTTGCCGAACGACGACGATAAACGTAGCGGCTAAAATCGCGATGCAGGCCAGAATGAACAACAGAGCGAGCATATACGCCTCCTTGTTCGTTCTTAACGCCGAGACTTGCTGAAAGTTCGGCTGACCTCCGCAATTCCCGTTCACATCCGTTCACGTCGTCTTGCTAACGGGCCTTGGTGAACGGCTTTCTGGATCGACGGCCATCTCGTGATGCTCGCCAAAACCGGCCGGCGGCACAATGTTGCTGGCTGCGACAGTTTAGGCAATCGCCCGATCGTTGGTGTCGAACCGGTGAAGGCTCGCCTTGTCCGGCGTGGCATAAACCACGTCATCCGGCGCATAGCGATGCTCGCCGAACAGACGCACGGTCAGAAGGCCCGTCATCTCCGTTTCCAGATAGACGATGGTATCGGCGCCGAGGTGCTCCACGTGAATCACCTTGCCCTTCCAGTCGCCGCTTTCGCGCGCAAGGGCGATGTGCTCCGGACGGATGCCGATCGTTTTGGCCTCCGAAGGGCCAAGCTTTTCCGCCGCAATGAAGTTCATCTGCGGGGAGCCGATGAAGCCGGCGACAAAGGTATTTGCCGGTTTATTGTAGAGTTCCATGGGAGAGCCGATCTGCTCGATCGCACCGGCGTTCAAGACGACGATCTTGTCTGCGAGCGTCATCGCCTCGACCTGGTCATGCGTCACGTAAATCATCGTCGCCTTCAGCCGTCGGTGGAGGCCCGCGATCTCCAGCCGCGTCTGGACGCGGAGCGCCGCGTCGAGGTTCGAGAGCGGCTCGTCGAACAGGAAAAGCTTCGGTTCGCGCACGATGGCTCGACCGATGGCGACCCGCTGGCGCTGGCCGCCGGACAATTCGGCCGGGCGGCGGGCAAGATAGGGATCAAGCGACAGCATGGTCGACGCCTTGCCGACGCGCGCGTCGATCTCTGCTCTCTCGGTGCCGGCCTGCTTGAGGCCAAGACCCATATTGTCCTTGACGTTGAGGTGGGGGTAAAGCGCGTAGGACTGGAAGACCATAGCGATACCGCGCTTTGCCGGCGGCGTGTTGACCACTTCCGCACCGTCGATCCGAACGCTGCCCGAGGTGGCGTCCTCAAGCCCGGCAATTACCCGCAGGAGGGTGGATTTACCGCAACCGGACGGGCCGACAAAAATGACGAATTCGCCGTCCCTAACCTCGAGATCGATGCCTTTCAGCACCTCGTGCGTGCCAAAGGCCTTGCGGATGGATTTCAGCTCAAGAGAACCCAAGGGTGTTTTCCTTATAAACGGATCGGCTTGCCGGTGCGTACGCTCTCATCCGCCCCGAGGCAGATTCTGAGCGACTGCACGGCATCATCCATGTGTCGGGTAAGATCGATGTCCTCGCGGATGGCTTTCAGCACATAGGCCTGTTCGAGGTCGCAGAGTTTTTGATGATCCGGCTCGCCGGACATGGAAAGATCTTCATCCGGCCGGATAAACCGGCCACCGGGGCCAGTCTCGGCGCTGTGGACACGGATTACCGAAGTTTTGGTATGCGTGTCGATGTCGTCGGACTTGGCCTTGTGGTCGACGAGGATAGAGACCGATCCCCTGGGCGACATGACGTCTTTCACGAAGAAGGCCGTCTCCGACATCATCGGACCCCAGCCCGCCTCGTACCAGCCGACGGAGCCGTCCTCGAACATCACCTGCAGATGGCCGTAGTTATACATGTCCGGGGCAATCTCTTCGGACATGCGCAGGCCCATACCGCGCACCTCGACCGGCTTGGCGTCGGTGATCTGGCACATGACGTCGACATAGTGCACGCCGCAATCGACGATCGGCGAGGTGGTCTGCATCAGTGCCTTGTGGACGTCCCATTTTTCGCCTGACGACTGCTGGTTCAGGTTCATGCGGAAGACGAAAGGTGGGCCGAGCTTGCGCGCTTCCTCGATCAGCCGCATCCAGGACGGATGGTGGCGGAGGATGTAACCGATCACGAGCTTGCGACCATGCTTTTTCGCCGCCGCCACGACACGTTCGGCATCGGCGACGGTCGTCGCCAATGGCTTTTCCACGAAGACGTGGCAGCCCGCTTCGAAGGCCGTGACGGCATAGTCCGCATGACTGTCCGAATAGGTGTTGATCGAGCAGAGGTCGGGGTTGGTTTCCCGCAAGGCCAGCTCGAAATCCGTGAAGAACGGATAGACTTCGAGCCCTGCCGGCAGATCGCGCTTCGAACGATTGACGAGGCCGACGATCTCGAAACCCGGATTGTCGTGATAGGCGACGGCGTGGCTCTTGCCCATATTGCCGAGGCCGGCGACGAGGACGCGAATGGGTTTCATAGGCTTTTCCCTTTACCGGTGTGCCGTGTGGCCCCCTCACCCGGCCTCCACTTCGTTGGGCCGCCCTCTCCCCGCCGGGTAGAGGGGGAGCGGCGACGCTGCGGCAACTCACCTTCTCCCCGTGGGGAGAAGGTGCCCGAAGGGTGGATGAGGGTGTAGCCTGCTTCAACACGCAATACCGCCGTCACTTCACCGCTCCCGAGGTGATGCCGCGGATCAATTGCCGCGAGAAGATGACGTAAAGCACCATGACCGGCAGGATCGCGAGCGACAGTGCCGAAAGCACCGCATTCCAATTGGTGACGAACTGGCCGATGAACATCTGGGCGCCCAGCGTCACCGTCTTGGTCGACTCGCCCGGGGCGAGGATCAACGGGAACCAGAGATCGTTCCAGATCGGGATCATGGTGAAGACCGCGACCGTCGCCATGGCGGGCCTGACCAGCGGCAGGACGAGGCGGAAGAAGATCGAATATTCCGAGAGACCGTCGATCCGGCCGGCATTCTTGAGGTCGTCGGATACGGTCCGCATGAATTCCGATAGGATGAAGATCGCAAGCGGCAGTCCCTGCGCCGTGTAGACGAGGATGAGCGAGGTCAGCGTGTTGACGAGGCCGGCGGCCACCATGCCCTGCAGGATCGCCACCGTGCCGAGACGGATCGGGATCATGATGCCGAGCGCCAGGTAGAGCCCGAGCAGCGTGTTGCCGCGGAAACGATATTCCGACAGCGCGAACGCCGCCATTGCGCCGAACAGCAGGACCAGAGCGATGGAGGCAACCGTGACGATCAGGCTGTTCTGGAAATAGCCGATGAAATCGCCCTGCTGGAGCACCGTCTCATAACCGACGAGACTGAAGCTCGAGGGCGTCGGGAGCGCCATCGGCTCGCGGAAGATGGCGTTGCGGCTCTTGAACGAGTTGACCAGGGTCAGGAAGACCGGGAAAAGCGCAACCACGGTATAGGCGATCAGCGCGAGGTGGATCAGCGCGGTGCGCAGCGGCGCGGAGCGGGCTTTCGACATCTTTGCGCTCCTAGAATTGATAGCGACGCATGCGCCGCTGGATGACGAAGAGATAAAGGGAGACGCCGGCCAGGATGATGAGGAACATCACGGCGGCGATGGTGGCGCCCATGGAGCGGTCGCCCATCTGGTTCTGGAAACCGAAGAAGGTGCGGTAGAGGAGCGTGCCCAGGATGTCGGTGGAGCCGTTCGGGCCGGCCAGAGCGCCCTGCACCGTGTAGATCAGGTCGAAGGCGTTGAAGTTGCCGACGAAGGTCAGCACGGAGACGATGCCGATCGAAGGCAGGATGAGCGGCAGCTTGATCTTCCAGAACTGGCTCCAGCCCGTGATGCCGTCACATTCGGCCGCTTCCAGGACTTCGTCCGGGATATTGAGGAGTGCAGCATAGATCAGCATCATCGGGATGCCGACATATTGCCAGACCGAGATGAGGGAGACCGTGATCAACGCGGTATCCGGTTTGCCGAGCCAGGGGGCAAAAAAGGATTTGAGGCCGACCAGGTCCATCAGGCCCGGGGCAATGCCCCAGATCGGCGAAAGGATGAGCTTCCAGATGAAGCCGACGATGACAAAAGAGAGCAGCGTCGGCACGAAGATCGCCGAGCGGTAGAAGGCTGCGAAACGCAAGCCGGGCAGCGACAGCATGGCGGCGATCGCGATGCCGACCGGGTTCTGCACCAGCATGTGGATGATGAAGAAGATGACGTTGTTGCCCAGCGCGTTCCAGAAATCGGCTGAAAGCCGCGGATCGCTGAACAGCACCTTGAAATTACCGAGGCCTACGAAGGCGAGCTGGCCCTCGACCATATTGAACAGCGACAGGCGCAGCGTCTCGATCAGAGGCAGGATCATTACCGCCGTGTAGACAAGAAAGGCTGGCGCCAGGAAAACGGCAATGTGCCAGCGGGTCGACCGCCTGATCGGAGCCGCTTCGATATCGGCAATTTCGGTATCGCTCATGGCTCGATTCCAGCTGTTAACAATGTGCGGCAGAATGTTACGGCAATGCCTTTCATCCAGCTACCGCAACCTTCTCCCCGTCTATTGGGGAAAGGCACGATGCGGCGAGGGCCTCCCCGATCTCAGGGCCGAGCGAGGCTCGTCCCCTCCCCCTGCTTGCAGGGAGAGGGTGAGGTACATCTTTCGAAGATGAAGTTCAGCTCACTTGGCCGGCTTGTACCAGCTATCGAGGCCCTTCTGGGTTTCGGCGGCAGCTTGTTCCGGTGTCTGGGTGCCGTTGATCACGTTCGCGGAAACACGCCACATTTCCAGATCGAGGTTCGGCTGCCCACGGCCGACGATCGCAGCACTCGGGCGGATCGTCGTCTTGCAGTTCTGGCGCCAGGATACGAATTCCTGGGCGAGACCATCCGTCATCTTCACCGGCTTGGAGTTGAGGCTGAAGAAGCCGGGCAGCGAGTTCGCGTAGAGTTCGGCGAATTCCGGTGAGGCTACCCAGGCGAGGAATTTCTTCGCGGCTTCCTGGTTCTTGCCCTTGGCGTTGAGGCCGAGGCCGATGTCGTTATGGTCGGAGATGTAGCAGGTATCGCCGGCCTTCTTCACCGGTGGCGGGAAAGCGCCCATCTCGAAGTCGGCCTGGGCCTTGAACGGCGCGATTTCCCAGGAACCCGCCGGATAGATTGCAGCGCGGCCGAGCGTGAAGAGGTTCTGGCTGTCGGGATAGGTCTGCGCTTCAAAACCGTCGCCGAGATAAGGCTTCCACTTCGCCAGCGCCTTGTAGGGCTCGACCCATTGCGCATCGGTGAGCTTTTCCTTGCCTGATATCAGCGCCTTGCGGCCTTCCTCGCCCTTCCAGTAGTTGGGGCCGATGTTGTAGTAGCCCATCGTCGCCGCTTCCCATTGGTCCTTGGTACCCATGGCGAGCGGGATGTAGTTGCCGTCCTTCTTGAATTTCTCGAGCACGGCGAAGAACTCGTCCTCGGTCTTGGGGACCTTGACGCCGGCTTCCTCGAAGGCCTTCTTGTTGTAGATGAAGCCATGGATGACGGAAGCCATCGGCACGCAGAAGCTCGTTTTGCCGTCGTCCGTGGTCCAAGCGGATTTCGCCACGTCGGAGAAGTTTTCCATGCCCGGCAGATCGCTCAGCGGAGCAAGCTGGCCCTTCTGGAACATTGCAAGCGAGAGGTCGAAGGGGCGGCAGGTGATGAGGTCTCCGGCAGTGCCGGCTTCGAGCTTGGCGTTGACCGCGGAATTATATTCCGTCGGTGCCATCGGCGCGAAACTTACCTTGATACCAGGGTTCTTCGCCTCGAACGCCGGAATGATCTTCTCCTGCCAGATCGCCAGGTCGTCGTTACGCCAGCTTTCGATCGTGAGCTGTGCATCCGCCGCGTGAACCAGGCCCGCAGGCGCGAGCACGGTCGTGGCGAAAAGCATGCCTTTCAATATGCGGGTCATGATGTTCTCCCTCTTTTTTTGCGCCTTCAGGCGCGCTTCATGGAACTCTTAGTTGCCTGCAGCTCGTCCAGCGCGACGCGCAGCACTTCGCCGGAACGGGCGAGCAGCGCCTTCGCCGCTTCCGTGCCGGAGGCGCCGGCAGCCAGCAGAACCGCGATCTTCACCGAACCTTGGGCAGATGCCATCCAGCTGCGCGCCTCCGCCACGTCGATGCCGGCGATTTCCGCCACCATACGCGCGGCCCGGGCACGCAGCTTCTCGTTATCAACGCGCAGATTGACCATGTGGCCGTCATGGACATGACCCAGCTTTACCGCGGCGAGCGTCGACAGCATGTTGAAAGCCATTTTCTGGGCGGTAGCGGCGCCCATGCGGGTCGAGCCGGCAACCACTTCCGGCGGCGTCTCAAGCAGGATCGCCACATCGGCTTTTCTGAACAGTTCGGCGCCGGCATTGTTGGCCATGGCAACAAGCCTGGCTCCGCGCTGATGAGCAAGATTGGCAACCGCGAGCGTGTAAGGGGTCGAACCGCTCACCGACGCGGCAAAAACGCAATCGCCTGGACCAATAACCGCGGCGTCTTTCTCCGCAAGCACGACGTCGTCTTCCGGTGCGCCTTCCATGTCAACAAGGCTCGATATGCCACCGGCGAAGAGAAGCACGATCTGCTCGCGCGGGATGCCATAGGTGCCGGGCAGCTCAAGGGCATCCGCCATGGCCATCAGGCCGGAGCTGCCGGCGCCGGCGTAAACAAGCTTGCCTCCGGACCTCAACGTCGACGCCACGACTTCCGCCGCTTGGGCAATGGCCGGTATGGCGTGATCAACGACCTTCGCCGCCTGCTGCTGACCAGTCGCCAGGAGCTGCAGGATCTCGGCGGGCTGACGCATATCCAGCCCATCTGCCTTCCCATGCCTGGCTTCGGTGGCGCTATTGCTCATCCGGTTTCTCCCTCTGGCCAAAATGATGCCAAAAAAATACCAATTGTCCAGAAGGAAAATTAACTTTTATGAAGAAAGGCGGATTGTATCGCCCAGATTTCGAAAAAATATCTTAAATTTCAAACTGAAAGCTCAAGCTATTTCAAAAAACTCAAATTGGCCTTGGTTAATGGTATTTTTTTGGTATTGTCAGTTATGGAGGTGTTCATGGGCGACTATTTTATCGGAATCGACGGAGGGGGAACGAGCTGCCGTGCGGCGTTGGCCAATGGGGCGGGCGAGATCGTCGGGCGCGGGAAAAGCGGCGCCTCCAATATTCTGACCGATCCCGATACCGCGCTCAAGCATATTACGGATGCCGCACGCTTTGCGTTCGAGAATGCCGGACTTGTCCCTGATCTTGCATCCGCCGCCGCCACACTCGGCCTGGCCGGCAACAATGTCGGCGATGCGGTCAGCTATGTGCAGGCGCGTCTGCCCTTCAGGACGTCGGATATCGTCTCGGACGGCGTCATCGCATTGCAAGGCGCGATCGGAGACGACGACGGCGCGATCGGCATTGTCGGCACAGGCACCGTTTACATCGCCCGGCATGAAGGAACGCTTCATTCGGTCGCCGGCTGGGGATTTCAGGTCAGCGATCTCGGCAGTGGCGCCCGCCTCGGCCACTTGGCTTTGCAGGAGAGCCTGCTTGCCTATGACCGGATCCACCCGATGACAGAGCTTTCGAAAGCGATCCTTGCCGAATTCGGCAACGATCCTGAAAATGTCGTCGCTTTCGCTCGGCTTGCAAAACCGGGCGACTTTGGCCGCCATACGCCCAAGGTATTCGAGTTCGCGCAGCGTGGCGACGAAGCGGCAATTCGCATCCTGAAAGCAGGAGCGGCGGACATAGACCAGGCACTCGATGCGGTGAGTTCCATCACCAAGGGAAGAGGCCGGCTTTGCCTGCTGGGCGGGCTGGCACCGCTTTATCCGCAGTATCTTGCGGAACGGCACCGGTTGCGATTGTCCGAACCGCTTGCGGATGCCCTGACCGGTGCAGTGGCCCTTGCCGTCAAGACCCATGGCCCAGCGGAGGTGCGCGTATGAACGATACGCTTGCCGCGATCCTTCCGCTCGATGGACTGCAATCGGCCGGCACCGGGCCGCTCTACATGAAGCTGCGGCAAAGTCTGGAAGACGCGATCCGTACCGGCAGGCTCGGGCATGGAGACGCGCTGCCGGCCGAACGCGACCTTGCGGACTATGCCAATGTCAGTCGCGTCACCGTCCGCAAGGCCGTGGACGACCTCGTCAAGGACGGATTGCTCACCCGCAAACACGGCTCAGGGACATTCGTGGTCAAGCCGCTTTCGCGTGTCGAACAGCCGTTGACCCGGCTTACGTCGTTCACGGAGGACATGGCGCGGCGAGGTTTTGTAACGAAGTCGGAATGGCTGGAGCGCGGACTGTTTCATCCTTCCCCCGAAGAAATGATGATGCTTGGCCTGGCGCCGGGAACCAAGGTCGCCCGTCTCGGCCGTCTTCGCATTGCGGACGACATGCCGCTTGCCATCGAGCGCGCGAGTATTTCGGTGGAGTTCCTGCCGGACCCTTCTGCCGTCACCAGCTCTCTTTACGCGGAGCTGGAAAAGAAAAACGCCCGACCCGTGCGGGCCATTCAGCGAATATCCGCCTGCAATATGAAAGATCCGGATGCAGGGCTGCTGGCGGTGCCGATCGGAGCGGCAGGCCTGTCGATCGAGCGCGTTTCCTATCTGGCGTCCGGCCGCGTCGTCGAGCTGACGCGCTCTCTTTATCGCGGCGATGCCTATGATTTCGTGGCCGAGCTTTCGCTTGGCGAACAATGACGTTGAGGACGAGATGATGCAGACTCACATGCGCAAGGAGATCAACGAGATACCGGAGGCCGTTGCGCGTCTGCTCGACCTGTCGAAATCCGAACTTGCCGCAGCAGGTCGTGCGCTTCGCGAGAAAGATCCGGCTTTCCTGATCACGATCGCCCGCGGCTCCTCCGATCATGCGGCCACCTTCATCAAATATGCCGTCGAACTCACGACCGGCAGACCCGTCGCTTCGCTCGGCCCCTCGCTTGCGTCCATCTATGGCGCCAAGCTCAAGCTCGGCGGCGGAGCGGCAATCGCCATTTCCCAATCGGGCAAGAGCCCCGATATCGTGGCGATGGCGGAAGCCGCAACCAAGTCCGGCGCGGTGACGATCGCGCTTACGAACACGCTGCCTTCGCCGATCGCCAGCGCCTCTGCCCATGCCGTGAACATCAATGCGGGGCCGGAGCTTGCGGTCGCCGCGACGAAGTCCTTCGTCAACTCCATCGTCGCGGGTCTGGTTTTGCTTTCCGAATGGGTGGGCGACGAGAGCCTGAAGGCGGCGATCGGCAATCTGCCGTCGCATTTCGAAACTGCGGTCAAGCTCGACTGGAATGAGCTTGCACGGGAACTCGGCGAGGCGGACTCCCTCTACATGCTGGGCCGCGGTCCGGCGCTTGCGATCGCCAGCGAAGCCGCACTGAAGTTCAAGGAGACCTCCAACATGCATGCGGAAGCCTATTCCGCGGCAGAAGTCCTGCATGGACCGGTCGCCTTGGTCGAAAAGCGGTTTCCCGTCGTAACCTTTGCAGCGCGCGATGCCGCTGAAGCCTCGGCGGTCGAGATTGCCGACGGCCTGGCCGACAAGGGCGCGCTTGCCTTCGCCACGTCCGGCAAGGTGACGAAAGCGAGACAGCTGCCGTTTGTCGCGACGGGCCATCCCCTGACCGATGCGCTTGCCCTGATCCTGCCTTTCTACGGTTTCGTAGAGGCTTGGTCGCGCGCCAAAGGTTTCAATCCGGATGCGCCTGTTGCACTCAAGAAAGTGACCGAGACATTATGACGACACGCAAGGCCATCACTGGCGCCCGCATTTTCGACGGCACCATCTGGCATGAGGGTGCCGCGCTCGTCATCGCCAGCGGCAAGATCGAATCGGTGCTGCCGGCAGCGCATCTGCCATCGGACATGGAAATCATCGATGCCGGAGGCGGGCTGGTCGTACCTGGCTTCATCGACCTTCAGGTCAATGGCGGCGGCGGGGTGTTGCTGAACGAGGAGCCGACGGCGGAAGGCATCAGGCAGATCTGCGCGGCTCATGCGAAGTTCGGCACCACAGCGCTGTTGCCGACGCTGATCACCGACACGCCGGAAATCACCGCCAGGACGGTTGCGGCCGGCAAGCTGGCGAAGGCTGCGGACATCCCCGGATTCCTCGGCCTGCATCTGGAGGGCCCGCATCTATCGGTGGCGCGCAAGGGCGCTCACGACCCGAGGCTGATCAGACCGATGGAAGAAAAGGATATCGAACTCATCCTGACCTGCCAGGGGAAGTTCGAGGCGATGATGATCACCATCGCGCCGGAAAACGTGACTGTCGACCAGGCGGGGCGCCTGGCGCAAGCCGGCTTCACCGTCAGCCTCGGCCACACGGAGACAAGCTACGAAACTGCGAGAGCCTATGCAGAAGCAGGCGCGCGGACGGTGACGCATCTTTTCAACGCGATGAGCTCACTTGGTCACCGGGAGCCGGGTCTTGTCGGAGCCGCGCTGGACACCGGCACGCTGCATGCGGGGCTGATTGCCGATGGCATTCATGTGCACCCTGCTTCGATGCAGGTTGCCCTGAACGCCAAGACCGGGCCTGGAAAGGTCTTCATCGTTACAGATGCCATGTCCACGATCGGAACGGAGCTGGAGAGCTTTACCCTGAACGGCCGGAAAATCCTGCGTCGGGACGGCCGCCTGACGCTCGCCGACGGAACGCTCGCCGGTGCAGATATCGACATGATCTCTTCCGTGCGTTTCGTACACCGGACCCTTGGCCTGCCCCTCGAGGAGGCGCTCAGAATGGCTTCGGCCTATCCCGCGGAAGCCGTTCGGATCGCGGACCGAAAAGGATCGTTGAAGACAGGTTTTGATGCTGACTTCGTGATCCTCACGGATGATCTCGGCATGAAGAGCACCTGGATCGGAGGCAACAAGCTGTATCAAAACTACTAGCCGGCTACCGGAATAGCGATCTGCACTTTCAAGCCCTTGCCTTCGCGGCCTTGTGCGAGAGCCAATGCAGCGCCGTGGAGGCGGGCGATCTCTTCCACGATCGGCAGACCGAGGCCTGTGCCGGATTTTTCCGTCCCGCCGCGTTCGAAGCGTTTCAACGCTTGGGCCTGCTTCTCCGGAGGGATGCCGGGACCGTTGTCCTCCACCTCCAGCATGGCGACGTTATCCTCCTGCTTGACGCGAACCGTCACCTCGGCGCCGGCGCCGGCATAGAGCAGCGCGTTGCCGATCAGGTTCTTCAGGAGTTCACCGATCAGCAGCGGCTCGCCGACAACCGTGACATCCCCCTCGCCCTCAAAACCCAGGTCGATGCCGGCCTCCGCGGCGAAGGGCACATGGTCGGCCGTCACCCCTTGTGCCAAGGCAGCCAGGTCGATCTCCTGCATCGAGGCCGACCGCCTTGTCGCATCGATCCTCGCCATCAGCAGAAGCTGCGCCAGGATACGTTCCGCATCGGCAACGGCTTCGTCCGCCTTGCGGGTGGCCTCCTTGGCTACGTCTATATCCGTGGCGCGGCCGGCAAGCGCCAGCTGAGTGCGGATGATGGCGAGCGGCGTGCGCAGCTGATGGCTCGCATTGCCGGTGAAATGCCGGAGCGCATCCAACGCTCCCTCAAGCCGCACCATGAAGGAGTTGACGGTATCCACAAGTCCCTGCACTTCATTCGGCACACGTTCGCTGATCGGATGGAGATCGTCCGGGCTGCGTTCGGCGATCGCCTCGCTGAAACGGTAGAGCGGGCGCAGCGACAGCGTCACTGCCACCCAAACGATCACCGCGGCGCCAGCAATCATGAAAAGCAGGCGCAAGGCCGACCGGATGAGGATCGTCCGCGTCAGCTGCTGCCGGGCGATGGTGGTTTCGGCGACGGTGACGATGAAGGGCACCGAATTGATGCCTGTCGAGGCGGAGCGCGCAAGCGCCGCAACACGGATCGGCTCGCCGCGAAAGGTGGCATTCTCGAATGCGGCGGCCTGTCCCTCGCGACGCGGTATCGACGGGAGATTCTGGTAGCCGGTGATGAATGTTCCAGGCGGCCCGTCAACGCGGTAGAAAACCCGGTCCTGTGCGGCCGAGGTGAGCATCTCGAGCGCGACATAGGGAATGTCGACTTCAAGCGATCCGTCTTCGGCGACGATCACCCGTTCCGCGATGGCGAGTGCCGAGCCGGCAAGAACACGGTCGGAGACCTCGTTGGCCGTATCGACCGCTTCGTCCCAGGTATCGATCATGGCGGCCGTGCCGATCACGGCAGTGGCAAGCAGAAGCCAGGCGAGCAGCCGGCGCCGAAGCGAATAAGCACTGGCCGGTGTCATGAGCCCGTCGCCAGGGTTTCGAGATAATATCCAATGCCGCGAGCGGTCTTGACCGTCAGCCCGTACGGCGCGAGACGGCGGCGCAAGCGGCTTACATATTGCTCGATGGCGTTGGCCGACAGATCGTCGTCGAACCCGCTCAACGAACCGATGATCGCATCCTTGGAGACCACTTTACCGGCGCGCAGGAACAGGAGCTCCAGGAGTGCTACCTCCCGGGCCGGGATATCGAGCGGTACGCCCTGGCTGGAGAAGGTCCGGGACGTGAGATCGAAGGTAATGCCGCCATAATTGACGATCGAGCTTCTCAAGCCCGCTTGCCGGCGCAAGAGCACCCGGATGCGCGCCTCGAACTCGGAGATGTCGAAAGGCTTGATCATGTAGTCGTCGGCACCGAGATCGAGGCCCCGCACCCGCTCCTCGGGCGTCCCGCGAGCGGTCAGGATCATCACCGCGGCCTTGTTCGCGCGTGCGCGCATGGCGCGCAGCACGTCGAGCCCGTCCATTTCCGGCAGGTTCAGGTCAAGGATCACCAGATCATAGGTTTCGGCTGCGGCGACGGCCTCCGCGGAAGCTCCGTCAGCCACCGCATCGACCGCATAACCGCTGCTTCGCAGGATCGCCGACAGCCCTTCGGCCAGCGCCTGATTATCCTCGACCAGAAGAATGCGCACGAAATCCCCCCACTTCAGAGCGCGATTATAAACGCGGAAGCGAGGATGTCACGGAGGTGCTTGAAGCGCTTACTGCGACCGCCCGATATAATCCATCTTGCCGATCGGTGCGCCCTTGTGGCGAAGGATCGCGTAGGCCGTCGTCACATGGAAATAGAAATTCGGAACCGCAAAGCCGAGAACATAATTTCTCGCCGTGAAGGTCGTGGAACCGCTTCGCGTCTTTAGGACCACTTCCGCCTCATCGCGACCTTCCATGCTGGCCGGGTCGACACTTTTCAAAAAAGCTACCGTTTTTTCAATACGGGCATGCAGATCCGCGAAGGTCAATTCGTTATCGGCCATGGGTATGTTTTCCAACTGGGCCACACGAACGGGCACGAATTTGGCCGTATCGCTTGCCCGCTGAATTTGGGCAGGGAGCGAATACATGTCTTCGATCAGCCGTGCCTCCAGCAATTCCTTGTGTGCAATGCCCTTCTCATTGGCGAACGTCTCCGCTTTCTTGAGAATATCTGTCAGATTGCCGAAGGCGCGAATGAAGACGGGCACCGAAATATCGTAGAGCGAAAGCGACATGGATCTGACCTTATTGAACTAATTGCGTTGCACTGCCGGAAGGCGGAAAAGACCGACCAAACGTAAGGATGTCCGATCGTAAAACAAGCGGATGAGAAATGCATTCGGATGACCGTGACGGGAATGCCACGTGCCTGCCGCCGCCTTGTCCGCGCGCCATCGGTGAGGCATTGTTGATGCATGAAAGGTCCTTTCCTCTCTTTGCTCTGTCTTGCGCTCTCGTCCGGCCTTGCGGTCGCGGACACGACGATGTTTCCAGCGCTTTCAGGCCGCGAGGACGCGCCGGTCCTGCATGTCTATTCCTCGCTCGACGAGCCGCTCGCAAAACCGATGATCGCCGGCTTCCAGCACGCCAACCCTGACGTGACGGTCCGTTATGAGGATATGCTGACGGGCGAGATCTACGACCGGATCGTGCGAGAGACGGACATGGGCAAGAAGACTGCGGACTTCGCCTTTTCCTCCGCCATGGATCTGCAGGTGAAGCTCGCCAACGACGGCTATGCCCAACGCAGCGACCTTCCCATGAGCGGCCAATGGCCGGCCTGGGCAAACTGGCGCAACACCGCCTATGCCCTGACTTTCGAGCCCGCCGTTTTCGTCTACCACAAACCCAGCTTCAAGGAATCCCCTCCCCCTTCGACACGGGCGGAGTTCGTGGAATTCCTTCAAAAACAGGGAGATGCGATCTACGGGCGGATCGGCACCTATGACATCGAGCGATCCGGAGTGGGATTCCTCTTCATGGCCCGCGACCAGGAACAGTTCGGCGACATCTGGTCGGTGATCCAGGCGATGGGCGCCGCCGGCGTCAAGCTTTATTCGACCAGTGAAGCCATCCTGGAACGCGTGGCCGACGGGCGCTTCGTGCTCGGCTACAACATTCTCGGCTCCTATGCGGCCGACTGGGCGTCCCGATATCCGGATGTCGGGATTGTCCTGCCGAAGGACTATACGGTCGTCATGTCGCGCATCGGCCTGGTGCCGCAGGCTGCGACGACACCGGACCTCGGCAAGAGATATCTGCAGTTCTTCATGTCCAAGGAAGGTCAGACGATCATGGCCCGTGAATTGCAGATCCCGGCTGTCAGCCCGGAAGTTGCCGGCAACAACACCGCCACGACGATGCGGGAGATGCTCGGGGGCCAGTTGAAGCCCGTGCCTGTTAGCCTCGGGCTGATGGTTTATCTCGATCAGGTCAAACGGGCACGGCTGATTGCCCGATGGAACGAGGTTCTCAGGCTGCAATAGCCACAAAAATTCCGACGGAACGCCTATTACCTCTTGCCAAAAGCCAAGACGGCGAAATCTGTCAGGTAGATGTCAGCTTGATATGCTGGCTTATGTCTAATCGGCCCCGTGGAGGCGGGACCCCGATCAACGACGGGAGGAGTTCGGGCTGGCGGTTCTCGCACACCCTATCCATCCCTTCGTTTCGCTTGAGAAACAATTCGCGTCAGATCAGGACGCCAACGGAGGATCTACCCTTGAAACACTTCTTTCTCGCTTCCATTCTTGCCGGCGCACTCGCACTGCCGGCCTATGCCGCAGACTACACCATCATGGCGCCGGCGGCACCGGGCGGTGGCTGGGACCAGACGGCCCGTTCGCTGCAGACTGCGCTTCAGCAGGAGAAAATCTCCGGCAACGTGCAGGTCATGAACGTACCGGGCGCCGGCGGCACCATCGGCATCGCTCAGTTCGCGAGCCAGCAGAAGGGCAAGCCGAACGCGCTGATGGTCGGCGGCTACGTCATGGTCGGCGCTATCCTCACCAACAAATCGCCCGTCACCCTGAAGGATGTCACTCCGATCGCCCGCCTGACCGGCGAATATGAAGCGATCGTCGTCCCGGCCTCCTCCGACATCAAGACGATCGGCGATCTCGTTGCCAAGCTGAAGGCAAATCCGGGCGCCGTTTCCTGGGGCGGCGGTTCGGCGGGCGGCACCGACCATATTCTCGTCGGTCTGCTTGCCAAGGCCGCCGGCGTTGATCCCACAAAGATCAACTACATTGCGTTCTCCGGCGGCGGCGAAGCGCTGGCCGCCATTCTCGGCAGCCAGGTCACCGCAGGCGTTTCGTCCTACGGCGAATTCGAATCCCAGGTGAAGGCCGGTACGCTGCGCCTCTTGGCTCTCTCCGCCGACAAGAAGATCGAAGGCGTGGATGCTCCGACGCTCAAGGAATCCGGCTTCGACGTCGTGCTGCAGAACTGGCGCATGGTTGCAGCCGCTCCGGGCCTTTCGGCCGAGCAGAAGAAGGCCATTCAGGGCGACGTCGAGAAGCTCGTAAAGTCGAAGACCTGGCAGGAAACGTTGAAGACCAAGGGCTGGGCCGACACCTACCTGTCCGGTGATGCTTTCGACGCCCAGCTCGCCAAGGATATTTCTGCGACCGAAGCGGTCCTGAAGGACATCGGACTCGTCAAATGAGCCGGGACAACAACAAAACGAGCACCGAACAGCGCCGCCCTGACAGGGCGGCGCTTGCTATCGCCGCCGCTCTTGCCGCCATTGCCGCGGTCATCTTCCTGGACGTCTCCCGACTGAGGGAAATGGCCGGCTATTCACAGGTAGGCCCCGCCACGGTTCCGAACTGGATCGCCTTCGCCCTCATCGGCCTGGCAATCTGGACCGTCGTCGAGGCTTTCCGGGGAGATTTCCCCGAACGGGAAAAGCAGCAATTCGGCCCCGTCGTCTGGATCGTTGCCGGCCTTGCCGCGCAGATGCTACTTCTGACCACCGCGGGCTTTTCCATTGCAACCGGCATCCTGTTCGCGCTCACGGCGGCGGGTTTCGGAAAACGCAAGCTCTGGATCACGATTCCCGTCGGGATCGTCCTCTGTCTCGTCATCTGGCTGATCTTCGCCGGACTGCTGCAGCTCTCGCTTCCGGCAGGCCCGCTGGAACACCTCTTCCTGTGATCGGCGCCGGAGAAAAAGACCATGGCTACATTTGAATTCCTTCTGCAGGGGCTTCTGGCTGCCGCACAGCCGCTCAACCTGCTTTATGCGCTGATCGGCGTTACCCTTGGCACGGCCGTCGGCGTATTGCCCGGCATCGGCCCCGCGCTCACGGTGGCACTTCTGCTGCCCGTCACCTATCGGCTCGATCCCACCGGATCACTCATCATGTTCGCGGGCATCTACTATGGCGGCATGTATGGCGGATCGACGACATCGATCCTGCTCAATACGCCCGGTGAGAGCTCTTCGATCGTCACCGCGCTCGAGGGCAACAAGATGGCCCGCGCCGGGCGCGGCGGGCCGGCACTGGCAACCGCGGCGATCGGCTCCTTCGTTGCCGGCCTCATCGCGACACTGCTGCTGGCCTTTATCGCCCCCTACATCGTCAAGCTGGCGCTGGTCTTCGGCCCGCGCGAATATTTTGCGCTGATGGTGCTTGCCTTCGTCACCGTCTCGTCGGCTTTCGGGGATTCGACGCTGCGTGGCCTGACCTCGCTGTTTATCGGTCTCGCTTTCTCCGTGGTCGGTATTGACCAGCTGACAGGCCAGAACCGGCTGTCCTTCGGAATTCCGGACCTGTTGGACGGGATCGAAGTCACGACCATGGCCGTCGCCATGTTCGCGATCGGCGAAACGCTGTTCATCGCCGCCCAGGGCGACAAGGGCCCCGACAAGATCGAAGCCGTGCGCGGATCGATCTGGATGAGTGCACAGGATTGGGCTCGCTCCTGGAAAGCTTGGCTGCGCGGTACGCTGATCGGCTTCCCGATCGGTGCCATGCCGGCGGGCGGCGCCGAGATCGGCACCTTCCTCTCCTATGCGACCGAGAAGCGTCTTACGAAGTATCCGGAAGAATTCGGCAACGGCGCGATCGAAGGCGTAGCGGGGCCGGAAGCCGCCAACAATGCCTCGGCTGCCGGCACCCTGGTGCCGCTGCTGACACTCGGTCTGCCGACGACGGCGACGGCAGCGATCATGCTCGCCGGCTTCCAGCAATACGGTCTGCAGCCCGGTCCGCTGCTCTTTGCGACCAACCCGCAGCTCGTCTGGGGCCTGATCGCGTCGCTGCTCATAGCCAACCTGATGCTGCTGGTCCTGAACCTGCCGCTGGTCGGCCTTTGGGTAAAGCTGCTGACCATTCCAAAACCATGGCTCTATGCCGGTATTTTGATGTTTGCGACGCTCGGCACGATCGGCGCCAATCCGTCCGTGTTCGAGCTCGGCATGCTGCTGACCTTCGGCCTGCTTGGTTATGTCATGCGAGTCTTCGGTTATCCGATCGCCCCCGTGGTCGTCGGCCTGATCCTCGGCCCGCTTGCCGAACAGCAGCTCCGTCGGTCGCTCGCCATCAGCCAGGGCGACGTCACGACTTTGGTTCAATCACCGATCGCCGCCGTGCTGCTCGTTCTCGCGGCCCTGGCGCTGATCGTTCCGCTGATCCTTAGGGCACGCGGGCGCGGCGAAGTGCTCTCGCAGATGGCAGCCAGCGAGGATTGATCACGAACGTTGCCACCAGACTAAAAAAGCCCGGCTTCGACCGGGCTTTTTCTTATTGGATGTTCAATGGCCGAAGACGGACCAGCCGGTCCTCGTCGTCAACATTTCCAGCGCCAGAGAGCCAAGCAGCGAATTTCCATTGTGGTTGAGTCCCGGTGACCAGACGGCGACTGACGCGCGCCCCGGCGCCACCGCCAGAATTCCGCCACCAACGCCGCTCTTGCCAGGCAAGCCTACCCGGTAGGCGAAATCTCCGGAACCGTCGTAGTGACCGCAAGTCAGCATCAGCGCGTTGATGCGACGCGCCCGCTGTTTCGAGACAACCGTATGCCCGGTCAGGGGATTGCTGCCTGATGCCGCCAGAAAAAGGCCGGACTTGGCAAGCTGCATGCACGTCATGGCCAGCGCGCAGTGGTGGAAATAGACGCCGAGCACATGCTCCACGGGATGATCCAGCTTGCCGAAGGAGCGCATGAAATTCGCCAGCGCGAAATTGCGGTAGCCGGTCGCCTGTTCGGACTTTGCAACCGCCGGATCGATGGCGATGGCATCGTCATCGGCAAGATAGCGCACGAAACGGACGATCTCGCCGATTGCCTCCCGCGGCGTGTGCCCCGCGAGTACGAGATCGCTCACCGCTATTGCACCGGCATTGATGAAGGGATTGCGCGGCTTGCCCTCTTCGTGCTCGAGCTGGACGATGGAGTTGAATGCCGAACCCGAGGGTTCGCGACCAACCCGGTTCCAGGTCGTTTCGCCGTGTTTGCCGAGAGCCAGCGTCAGCGTGAAAACCTTGGAAATACTCTGAATCGAAAAGGGGAGGTCGGCATCGCCTACCTTGACCATCTCGCCATCGACCGTGACGATCGCCATGCCGAATTTCTTCGGATCCACATGTGCGAGCTGGGGAATGTAGTCGGCAACCTTGCCTTCACCCAGCCGCGGAGTCAGTTTTTCATGGATCTCGTCTACGATCGCCTGCAGGTCTGCCATCTTTCACCCGAACTATTTTACGCAGACGATCCTTACTATTCGAAGGCCGCGTCGGAAAGATGGTTGCTGGCGGAGGCTTTTACCGCACCGATCTCCGACCACAACGAGGCGATCATCTCCGGGTCGACATCCGCCATGATATCGCGGAGCCAGCCTTCATGAGCCGCCGCCATGGAGACGAAGAGTTCGGTTCCGGCAGAGGTCAGTTTGGCGACGGTGACGCGCCGGTCCCCATCGGGTGTGACACGCTGCACCAGGCCGTCGACCTCCAGCCGCTCGACCAGACCCGTGACATTGCCATTGGTGACCATGGTGCGCTTGGAAAGCTCACCGAGGCGCAGGCCATCCTTCTCGCGGTAAAGCTGGGCCATGAGATCGAACTGCGGCAGCGTTGCACCGAACTCGGTGCGGAGCCGGCGACGGATTTCGTTGGTGATCAGCTTCGTCGTGGAGAGCATGCGCAGCCAGAGCCGCGTTTCGGGCTTGTTGCGCCCGTGCGGTCCATGGGCGATCAGTTCCAGATCGGCGCTGGTTGCTTCACCATTCATCGCTCACACCCCGAGATATCGATCTTGCAGTTCCGTCGTCAGATCGGCGGGCTTGCCGCTCCAGGCGCTCCGTCCGTTTTCCAGGATGATGCCGCGGTCCGCAACCGGCAAAAGCTCGGAAAGCGTCTTATCCACCACCAGGATCGACAGACCTTCGGCTTTCAGCCTACGTATGGCCTTCCAGATATCCTGGCGAATGACCGGCGCAAGTCCCTCGGTCGCCTCATCGAGGATCAGAAGCCGCGGATTGGTCATCAACGCGCGCCCAATCGCCAGCATCTGCTGCTCTCCCCCGGAAAGCGAACGCGCCATCTGGGTATGCCGTTCCTTCAGCCGCGGAAACAATTCGTTGACGCGGTCGAGGGTCCACTGGCCCGGCCGGGCGGCGGCCACCAGATTTTCATGCACGGTGAGATTCGGGAAGCAGCGCCGCCCCTCCGGCACCAGGCCGATGCCAAGCTTTGCCACATGATGCGGCCTTCTGCCCTTGAGGTCCGCACCGCCGAGCCTGACCGCCCCCGCACGCGGAGGGTTGAGGTTGCAGATGGCGCGAATGGTTGTCGTCTTGCCCATGCCGTTGCGGCCCATCAGCGCCACGACCTCGCCTTCGGCAACGGACAGATCGACGCCGAACAGGGCTTGGCTCGCACCATAAAACGCCTCGATTTTCGACACATCGAGCAACATCAGGCGTGATCTCCGAGATAAGCAGTCCGCACGGCCGGATCGCTGCGGATTTCCTCCACCGTACCTGTCGCGATAATGCGGCCATAGACCAAGACGGAAATCCGGTCGGCGAGCGCGAAAACCGCGTCCATGTCATGTTCGACAAGCAGGATCGGCGCTTCGTGGCGCAGGGTATCGAGGAAGCGCGTGAGCGACTTCGAACCTTCCGGACCCATGCCCGCCATGGGTTCGTCGAGCAGAAACGCCTTGGACTGCAGTGCCAGCGCCATTGCGATTTCAAGCTGTCGGCGTTCGCCGTGCGAAAGTTCGGCTGCGGGCACGCGAGCCCGCGCGGCGAGCCCGACGCGCTCAAGGATGGTCATGGCCGTGTCGATCAAGCCCTTGTCGCGCATGACCGGTTTGAAGAAGCGGAAGCTCGACCCTCGTCTGGCCTGTACCGCAAGCATGACATTGCGAAGTGCGGAAAAGTCCGATGCCAGCGACGAGACCTGGAATGTGCGCCCGAGCCCCAGCCGCGCGCGTTGGGCGACACCGAGACCGCCAATATCCTGGCCTGCAAAACGGATCGTCCCGCTGTCCTGCCTGAGCGTCCCGCATATCTGATGGATGAGGGTCGATTTTCCCGCGCCGTTCGGGCCGATCAGCGCATGGATTTCCCCCGGGCGCAGATCGAGCGTCACACCATCGGTTGCGCGCAGCGCGCCAAAATTCTTTGCGAGATTGGAGATTTCGAGAACTGCATCACCCATGGCGCGCCCTCCCGGCCAGAAGGCCGAGCAATCCGCCACGGGCGAAGAGCACGACGAGAAGCAGGATGAGACCGAGGAAGAACTGCCAGCGCTCGGTAATTCCGCCGAGTGCATATTCGAAGGCAACATAGAGCGCTGCGCCCGCCAGTGGCCCAAACAGGCGGCCGGTTCCACCGAGAATGATCAACACGATCAATTCCCCGGACATATGCCAGGAAAGCATGGATGGGCTGACGAAACGGTTGAGATCGGCAAACAGAGCGCCGGCCAGTCCGGTCATCATCGCCGAGATCACGAAGGCAGTCAGCCGGATGCGGTAAGGCTGGATGCCTACCGTCGCGACCCGCACCTCGTTCTGCCTCGTTGCCTGCAGCGCCGAACCGAAACGCGAGGCGCGGATCAGCGCGAAAAGTCCGACGCTGACAAGCAGGACCACATAGCAAATCAGGAAGAAGCTCATCGGCCGCATCGTCATCACGCCCGGAAACTGGTTCCGGACGAGAATTGAAAGCCCGTCTTCGCCGCCATAGGCCGGCCAGGACACAGCGAAATAATAGACCATCTGCGCAAAGGCGAGCGTGATCATGATGAAATAGACGCCTGAAGTCCTCAAGCTGATGGCGCCGATCGCCAGTCCGACCAGTCCCGCAAGTATCACCGCCACTGGCCAGATCACCCACATCTGGTTCGTGCCCGAGAAACCGAACAGGAGCGGCTCGCCGGAAAAACCATGCGACGCGAGAATGCCGGCCACATAACCGCCAAGCCCGAAGAAGGCCGCATGGCCGAATGAGACGAGGCCGCCGAGGCCCAGTGCCAGATTGAGTCCGGTCGCGGCGAGCGCCAGGATGGCCACACGGGTCGCAAGTGTAATGTAGAATGGCTCGCCAAACGCATTCGCGGCGAAGGGAACGGCGAGCAAGAGCCCAGCCAGAATGACGTTGATAAGGTTCTCGCGGTTCACGATCATGGCCTCACGCATGCGCTGCCGGGAAAAGGCCGCGCGGCTTCACCGCCAGGATGAGCGCCATCACGATGTAGATGAGCATGGAGGCCGCTGCGCCGCCGATCATGCCCGCCTGAGCCGGCGGCACGAAGAGCGCCAGGATTTTCGGCAACAGGAAACGACCCATCGTATCGGTGACGCCCACCAGAAGAGCACCGAGAAGCGCCCCCTTGATCGAGCCGATACCACCGATGACGATCACCACGAAGGCGAGGATCAGCACGGGCTCCCCCATGCCGACCTGCACCGACTGCAGGGCACCGACCAGCGCCCCCGCAAGGCCCGCCAGCGCCGCACCAAGTGCAAAGACGACCGTATAGAGAGTGCGAATATCGACACCAAGCGCGCCGATCATCTCGCGATCGCTTTCGCCGGCACGGATGCGCATGCCGAGCCGCGTCCTGGATATCAGCATGTAGAGCCCGAATGCCACGGCCGCCCCGGCGGCGATGATCGCCAGACGATAGACCGGATATTCCGCACCACCGGGCAACGGCACCGCGCCCTGAAGCAGCGGCGGGATATCGAGATAAAGAGGGAAGGAGCCGAAAAGCCATCGCGTGCCCTCGGAAAACATCAGGATCAGCGCGAAAGTGGCCAGCACCTGGTCGAGGTGATCACGGTCATAAAGCCTGCGGATAACCAGGAGCTCCACGACCGCGCCTGCTGCCGCCGCGCAAGCGAGGCTGGCGACAAGCCCGATCCAGAACGAGCCGGTCCAGGCAGCTACGACGGCGCATGCGAAAGCACCCACCATGTAGAGCGAACCGTGAGCGAGGTTGATCAGGCCCATGACGCCGAAGATCAGCGTCAGCCCGGCAGCCATGAGAAACAACATGACGCCGAGCTGCAGGCCGTTCAGCAACTGCTCGAGAGCAAGTGCGAAGGTCACCGGATTGCCTTAGATCTTGCAGTCTTTGGCATAGGCGTCCTTATGATCGGTG
The DNA here is from genome assembly GCF_002968635.1 of Neorhizobium alkalisoli. GTDB lineage: Bacteria > Pseudomonadota > Alphaproteobacteria > Rhizobiales > Rhizobiaceae > Neorhizobium > Neorhizobium alkalisoli. The sequence goes on from NZ_PVBN01000005.1 coordinate 300,840, forward strand.
AAGATCTTTTCCACCGTCTTGTTGGTCAGGACGCCGTTCTGCTTCACGACTTCGGTCAGGTAGATATCCTGGATCGGATGCTGGTTGGTGTTGAACGTGAATTTTCCGCGTGGCGACTTGATGTCCGCCTTGCGGAGTTCCGCACCGAAGGCATCGGCATCCTTGACGCTTACCTTCCCGGCCGCCGAGAGGATGAGCTGCGCCGCATCATAAGCCTGGACAGCATAGATGGACGGCAGCCGGCCGTATTCCTTCTGGAAATCCGCGAGAAACTTCTTGCTGGCCTCGTTGTCGAAGTCCGGAGCCCATTGACCGGAAGCCTTGGCGCCGAGCGCCGCATCCCCGATTGCCGGCAGGACGTCCTGGCTGAAGGAGAAGCCTGGGCCCATGACCGGGATTTTCACGCCCGACTGGGCGAACTGCTTCATGAAGGCAATGCCCATGCCGCCGGGCAGGAAGACGAAGATGCCGTCGGCGCCCGATGCGCGCATCTGGGCAATCTCGGCCGCGTAGTCGGTCTGGCCGACCTGCGTGTACACTTCGGAAGCCAGCTCGCCCTTGTAATAACGCTTGAAGCCCGTCAGCGAATCCTTGCCCGCCGGGTAATTCGGGGCCAGGATGAACATCTTCTTGTAGCTCTTGTTGGCGTATTCGCCCATGGCTTCGTGAAGATTGTCGTTCTGATAGGCCGCGTTGAAATAGAGCTTGTTACAGTTGGCGCCGGCGAGCGCCGCCGGAGCGGCATTGGTCGAGACGTAGAACTTGCCTTGCGCGACCGCGCTCGGCGCGACCGCCATCAAAAGGTTCGACCAGACGATGCCGGTCAGGATATCGACCTGGCTGCTCTGGATCATCTTGTCAGCGATCTGCACGGCCAGTTCCGGCTTCTGCGCATCGTCCTCGGTAACGACCGTGACGTCCTTGTTGCCGGAATTCTTGATAGCCAGCATGAAGCCGTCACGGGTATCGATGCCGAGGCCGGCGCCACCACCCGAAAGCGTGGTGATCATGCCGATCTTCAGCGGCTCTGCGAAAGCAAGGCCGGAGGTGCTGACGCTCAGCGCCAAGGTGGCGGCCGCAAGCAGTTTCTTCATGTGACGAACTCCCGTTTGTTGTTGTGTCGTTCCCAGTTTTATTACGTCAGCGGAAAACGACCCGCCAAGCCTTTTCAATACCTTCCACATTTGCGCGGAAACTTCCACTCTACATTCGGCGCTCGAAGCAACCGTTGTGAGCGGTGCTTACGCCGACGGTCTCTGCTTTAGGCGGAAGCGCTGGATTTTGCCGGATTCGGTCTTCGGCAACGTGTCGGTGAAGACGATCGAGCGTGGATATTTGTAAGGAGCGATGACGTTCTTCACGTGCTCCTGAAGGAGCCTGACCATGGCGTCGCAGACCTCGGAACCCGGGACGAGGACGACATGCGCCTCAACGATCATTCCACGCGCCTCGTCCGGCACGCCGATGACGGCACATTCCAGCACGGACTCGTGTTTCAGAAGAGCTGCCTCGACCTCGGGGCCTGCAATGTTGTAGCCCGCGGAAATGATCATATCGTCGGAACGGGCGGCGAAATGGAAATAGCCTTCTTCGTCTTCGATGAAGGAATCCCCGGTGATATTCCATCCGTTCCTGACATAGTCTCGCTGGCGTTCATCTGCCAGATAACGGCAGCCGATCGGGCCTTTGACGGCAAGCCGACCAATCGTACCCCGCGGCACCTCGTTCATGTCCTCGTCGACGACGATGGCCTCGTAACCCGTAAGCGGCTTGCCGGTGCAGGCCGGCTTGGCGTCACCCAGATGGTTGGAAATGAAGATGTGCAGCAATTCCGTCGCGCCGATACCGTCGAGAATGGGCTTGCCGGTCTTCTTCACCCATTCCTCGAAAACGGGCGCGGGCAGGGTTTCGCCGGCCGATACCGCGATGCGCAGCGAGGACAGATCGGCACCATTGTCCATTGCCGCCAACATGGCGCGATAGGCAGTCGGTGCGGTGAAGCTGATGGTCGCCTTGTAGGTCTCGATGATTTCGATCATCTTCGGCGGCGTGGCCTGCTCCAGAAGCGTCGCGGCAGCGCCGAAGCGCAGAGGGAAAACGGCGAGCCCCCCGAGACCGAAGGTGAAGGCGAGCGGCGGCGAGCCGACGAACACGTCGTCCGGCGTCACGGCCAACACTTCCTTCGCATAGGCATCGGCGATGATCAGGATATCGCGGTGAAAATGCATCGTCGCCTTCGGGACACCGGTCGATCCGGAGGTGAAGCCCAGAAGCGCCACGTCATCGCGCCCCGTCTTCACCGCATCGTAGCGCACCGGTTTATTGAGTGCGGCCCGGTCGAGTTCGGCATCGTGGTTTGCCGTGCCGTCGAAGCCGATCACCTGCTTGAGGAATTTGCTTTCCTTGGCACAGGCGACCAGCTCATCCATCAGGCGGGTGTCGCAGAGCGCCATGGAGACTTCGGCCTTGTCGATGATCTTGGCGAGTTCGCCGGCGCGCAGCATCGGCATGGTGTTGACCACGACGGCACCGGCCTTGGTGGCCGCCAGCCAGCAGGCGACCATGGCGGGATTGTTGGCCGAACGGATCAGCACGCGATTGCCGGGCTTCAGACCATAATCTTCGGTGAGCGCCAGAGCGATCCGGTTCGTCCAGTCGGAGAGTTCCTTGTAGGTGCGGCGGCGGCCGTTGCCGATCAGGGCCGTGTGATCCCCGAAACCTTTTTCCACCATGCGGTCGGTCAGTTCCACCGCCGCATTCATCCATTCCGGATAATCGAAGGCCCCGAGTTTGATATCCGGCCACTGATCGAACGGCGGAAGATTATCACGGGCAAACGTGTCCCGATGGCCTGACGGTCCCAGCATTTTTCAGTTCCCAGATATTCTTATCGATGCGGCTTTTTGCCTTTTGTCCAGAAAAGCACTGCTTTTCCTCAGTGGCAAGAGAGAAATTTTAAGTTTGTAATAATTTTCGCAGCCCTCCGTTGAGGGCTTCCAACGGATGAGCCGCGATGCCAGTATTCACGCCACTTCGACAGCTACCACGGGAGAAAACGACAATGCGCCACCGGATCAGCGACTGGGACAATGCCTATGCCAACGGCATCAACATCCCGCAGGGCGATCGCTGGCCGACGGCATGGGTCGAACCGGCCCGGCACTATCGCGAGGCTCTTTCCGCCCTCGGACGCGCCAAGCTTAACCTCCCCTACGGCGAACGCCCCCGCAACAGGTACGATCTGTTCCTGCCGCAGGACCAAGCCTCCGGCCTCGTCGTCTTCGTCCATGGCGGGTTCTGGATCGGACTCGACAACAGCTATTGGTCGCATTTTGCCCGGGGCTCGGTGGAACGGGGCTACGCGGTCGCCATGCCGATGTACACCCTCGCCCCGGAAAGCCGGATCGCCGAAATCACGCTTGAGATCGGCAAGGCGATCGAGGCCGCCGCCAAGGAGGTGGAAGGGCCAATCCGGCTGATCGGCCATTCTGCCGGCGGACATCTGGTGACGCGGATGATCTCCTCCACCTCGCCCCTGCCAGACGCGGTGCGCGGGCGCATCGTCAACGTCGTTTCTCTATCGGGCGTCCACGATCTGCGGCCCCTCCTGCAGACGAAAATGAACGAGAAACAGCGGATAGACCGGGAAGAAGCCTACCGGGAAAGCCCGGCGCTTCTCGAGCCAACACCTGGGGCGCGGGTAACCTGCTGGGTGGGAGCTGCCGAACGATCCGAATTCATCCGCCAGAACGCGCTGCTGGCCAACATCTGGAGGGGGCTTGGCGCCGAGACGGGCGCGGTGGAGGAACCCGACAAGCATCATTTCAACGTGCTGGACGGACTGGGAGACCCTAATCATCCGCTGGTGGATGCGCTGTTTTCCTAAAGGGATGCAGCAGCGCGAGCCGCCTGATCGTAGTGGCCGGAGAGCGCCCGCAGACGGGCTGCCACCTCGGAAAGCGATTCGGCGGAAACTTCTGTCGCAAGCACCGAGCGGACCAGAAGGCTCTCGCGCATCGCCTTGTAGCGGGCGCAGGCATCGGCGCCGGCTTCCGTCACCATGACCAGCTTTTCCTTGCCGCGCCGTCCCGATTTTATGAGCTTCAGGCGCTCGAGCTTTTTCAGTGCATAGGTCACCACATGCGTGTCCTCGATGTTCAGAACGAGGGCGATATCGGCGAGCGTCTTCGGCTTGTTGCGGCTGTTGATATTGTGGAGCACCAGGATGTCGACTGGCGACAGGTCCGGCACGCCGGCTGCAGCCATGCAACGGATCATCCAGCGATTGAATGCGTGGTTCAGCATGATCATGCCGAACTCGATCTCGGAGAGAGAGGGCAATGCACCGCTCGCCAGGTGCCCGGAGGAAACGATCGGGCCGAAATTATCCTTTTCCGATGACATGGCTTCTCTTCCCGGGAATGAAGGCGCCGGCGGCGGGATGCCGGCGGCGCCTCTCAAATCACATCTTCTTGTAGGCGTCCAGAATAGCGGCACCGTCGGCACCGGCTTTCTTCAACCAGTCTTCCGTCAACTTGGCGCCGACGTCGCCAAGACCCTTCTTCAGATCGGCGCTGGGTTCCACGACCTGCATACCGTTCTTCTTAAGGGTCTCCATGTAGGCAGCGGTCTTTTCGGCGCCCAAGCCCCAGCCGCGGGTTTCCGCGGCAGCGGCAGCATCCGTGACGGCTTTCTGGACGGCAGGATCGAGAGCGGCAAAGGCCGTCTTGTTGACGAAGACGACGTTCTTCGGGATCCAGGCCTGGGTGTCGTAGTAGTGCGTCAGCGACTCCCAGATCTTGGAATCGACCCCGGTAGCGCTCGACGTCATCAGGCCGTTGACTACGCCGGTCGCGAGCGCCTGAGGCAGCTCGGCCGCCTGCACCGTGACCGGCTGGGCACCGACAAGCTCGGCGATACGGGATGTGCCGACATTATAGGCCCGCCATTTCAGGCCCTTGAGGTCCGCGACGCTGTTGACGTCCTTCTTGGTGAAGATGCCCTGCGGCGGCCACGGCGTGGTGTAAAGCAGCTTCAACCCCTGGGCATCCAGCGCCTTTTCGATCGCGGGCCGGGAGGCCGTCCACAGCTTCTTCGACTGGTCGAAGCTGGTCGCCAGGAACGGCACCACGTCGATCCCGAAGACCGGGTTTTCATTCTCATGCAGCGAGATCAGCACCTCGCCGGCCTGGGCCTGGCCAGTCTGCACAGCGCGCTTGATGTCCGGCGCCTTGAAGAGCGAAGCGTTTGGATGAATGTTGATCTTCAACGCGCCTTTGGTCGCGGCATCCACGTCGGATGCGAACTGGCTGAGGTTCTGGACGTGGTAGTTTGCGGGCGGATAGGCCGAAGGCAGAACCCATGCGGTCTGCGCCAGTGCCGAGCCTGCGGCGGCAATCAGCGCCGCACCCGCAAGACCCGAGCAAATGAGGTTCGAAAGCAAGCGTTTCATGTCAGTTCCCTTCCTTTTTCTGTGAAGCTAATCTTTTTCTCTGAAGCTAACCCGGGAAAGCCATTTTCGGCAGGACCATCACGATATCCGGGAAGACCGTGATGATGGCGACGGTCGCCACGAGCAGGAAGAAGAAGGGCAGCGAAGCTTTCGCCACGGTCAAACTGTCTCGGCCGCTCATCGTCTGCAGCACGAAGAGGTTGAAGCCGACCGGCGGGGAAACCTCCGCCATTTCGACGATCAGCACCAGAAAGATACCGAACCACACGAGGTCGAAGCCGGCTTGCTGGATCATCGGCAGAACGACGACGGTGGTCAGCACGATCATCGAAAGGCCATCGAGAGCCGCGCCCAGCAGGATATACATGATGGTCAGAACCGCAATCAGCGCATAGGGGCTCAGATTGAAACTATCGACCCAGTTCGCGAGTGCATTCGGGATGCCGGTATAGCCCATCGCGATCGACATGAAGCCGGCGCCCGTCAGGATCAGCATGATCATGCAAGTGAGCCGGGTCGCGCCCATGACGCTTTCCCAGAAAGATTTCCTGGTCAACGAACCGGACCACGCCGCGATCGCGAGCGACCCGAGCACGCCCCAGGCGGCGCATTCGGTCGCCGTCGCCCAACCGAGAAGTAAGGTCGCGAAGACGAGGACGATCAGGAGCGTGACTGGAATGAGATTCGCCGATTCCCTGAGCTTCTCCCTGAAGCTCATTTTCGGAGGCGCGGGCGGGGTCTTGTCCGGATTGAGGAGCGACCAGACGATGATGTAACCGGAATAAAGCGCCATCACGATGAGGGCCGGCAGGAAACCCGCAAGGAAGATCTGGATGATCGAGACGTTTGCCGCAACCGCATAGACCACCATCGTGATCGACGGCGGGATGAGGATACCGAGCGTGCCAGCGCCTGCAAGCGAGCCCAGGCTTACCATCTCGTCGTAGCCGCGCTTCTTCAGTTCCGGCAGGGCGATCTTGGCGATCATCGCGGTCGTGGCGGCCGACGATCCGGAGATCGAACCAAAAAGGCCGCAACCAAGGATATTCACATGCATCAGGCGGCCCGGCAGCCAGCCGAGCCAGGGCGACAAGCCGCGGAACATCTCTTCCGACAATCGGGTTCGGAACAGGATCTCTCCCATCCAGACGAAGAGCGGCAGAGCCGCAAGCGACCAGGAGGCGCCGCCGCTCCAGGAATTCGTGGCGAGCACCGCGCCGACCGGAATGCCCGGCACGAACAGCATGGCGATGAAGCCGCAGATCAATAGGGAGATGCCGATCCACACGCCGCCGGCGAGCAGTGCCAGCAGCGCAAGAAGGACCACACCGGCTATTTCAACGAGTTCGATTGTCCCCATCGGCTCAGGCCCCGCTCTGCATGGCGCGTTCGATGACTTCCTCAGCGGTGACCGGTTCCGGCTTCTCGTAGCGCGGCGATCCGCCGAACAGGACGTGCAAAAGCTCGTCGACGAATGCGATCGCCAGGATGATCAGTCCGCCGCAGAAACCAAGCTGCGGGATCCAAAGCGGCACGGCGATCACGCCCTGCGACAGGTCGTTGAACCGGAAGGAGGTGCGCGTCATGTCGAAGGCGAACCAGGCAAAATAAGTTGCGGCTACCGTCCCGATCGCCAATGCAGTAGCCTCCATCGCCTGCCTTGCCGGGCCGCTGATCCGCTCGATCAGCAGACCAACGCGGATCATTTCGCCGGAACGGAAGGTATGGGCGAGACCCAGGAAGGCGCTTGCGGCCATGCACCAGGAGGCGAAATCGTCGCCTGAAGGCACGTCGATATCGAGCGGCCGGCCGGCGGAGAGCGCCAGCATGAGCAGGAAAATGGCGACCAGGAACAGCCCGGCCAACCAGCCGGAAACCAGATAGAGCCCATCGAGGATTTTGCGCAGCCAATCCGGCAATACGCTATGGCGCGGATCAACGGAGGACATGCGGTATCCTCCCGCAAACACGGCAAATGATCATGGTCGGCTCCCCTCGGTTGCCGTTATTCGGGCGAAGCTCTTTGCGGCTCCTTGCCCTTTCTGAAGGCATGATGCTTCAAGAGGCAAATTGCTGTCAACTAATCATTGACGTTTTATCGACGAAATGTTTTCGTTAGTGCAAAGCAGCTTGGAACAAGGGCGCGGAAGATGACGACGGGCAAATGGGACTTCTGGATCGATCGCGGCGGCACCTTTACCGATATCGTCGGCAGGAAACCGGACGGAACACTCATCGCGCACAAAGTCCTTTCCGAAAATCCCGAAGCCTATCGCGATGCCGCGGTACAGGGAATTCGTGAACTGCTGAGCGCTCCCGCCGGGCAGGCGATCCCTTCCGAACTGATCGGCGCCGTAAAGATGGGTACGACGGTTGCCACCAACGCGCTACTGGAACGGAAAGGCGAAAAGACGCTCCTCGTCACCACGCGCGGTTTCCGCGATGCCCTTGCGATCGGCTACCAGGCTCGCGCCGATATCTTTGCGAAGAAGATCATCAAACCGGAATTGCTGTACCGGGCGGTTGTCGAGGTGGACGAGCGCGTGCATGCCGACGGGACCGTCGAGGCCACCCCTGACGAAACCGCAATCCGATCGGCCCTGCAGAAGCACTTCGAGGACGGTTTCCGCGCCGTCGCCATCGTCTTTATGCATGCCTATCGTTACCCGGCTCATGAACAGCTGGCGGCGAAAGTCGCCCGCGAGATCGGCTTCACTCAGGTTTCGGTCAGCCACGAAGTTTCGCCGTTGATCAAATTGGTCGGCCGCGGCGATACAACGGTTGTCGATGCCTATCTCTCGCCGATCCTGCGCCGCTATGTGGATCAGGTCGCTACCGAACTCGGTGCAGACGGCGAAGACGGCCCGCAGCTCATGTTCATGCAGTCCTCGGGCGGGCTTACCGCCGCCCGGCTCTTCCAGGGCAAGGATGCTATCCTCTCGGGTCCCGCAGGCGGGGTGGTCGGCGCGGTCGAAACTTCTCGCCTGGCAGGCTTCGAGCGGATGATCGGCTTCGACATGGGCGGTACGTCCACCGACGTTTCCCACTACGACGGCGAGCTGGAACGTTCCTTCGAGACCGAGGTGGCCGGGGTGCGGATGCGCGCGCCGATGATGTCGATCCATACGGTCGCTGCCGGCGGTGGTTCGATCCTGCATTTCGAAAACGGGCGGTTCCGCGTGGGGCCGGATTCGGCCGGCGCAAATCCCGGCCCGAAGGCCTATCGACGCGGCGGGCCGCTAACCGTCACCGACGCCAATGTGATGCTTGGAAAACTGTCGCCGGACCTGTTTCCCAAGATCTTCGGTCGGAACCGCGACCAGCCGCTCGACGCGGTTGCCGTACGCGCCGCGTTCGAGGGGATGGCGAAGGTCATCGGTGACGGTCGCTCTCCCGAAGAGGTGGCCGACGGCTTCCTCGCCATCGCGGTCGAGAACATGGCCAATGCGGTCAAGAAGATCAGTGTCCAGCGCGGCTACGATGTGACCCATTACGTGCTGACCTGCTTCGGCGGTGCCGGCGGCCAGCATGCCTGCCTGACGGCAGATGCGCTCGGCATCTCGACTGTGCTGATCCACCCGTTCTCGGGCATTCTCTCGGCCTACGGAATGGGGCTCGCCGATATCAGAGCCACCCGCCAGCGCACGGTTTCCGAAGAGCTTGCGGCGGCGCTCAAAGCGCTCGGCCCGATCCGCGACGAGCTGACGGTTAGCGTGGTCGAGGAAATGGCAAGCCAGGGCGTTTCCGGAGCCGGGGTAACAGTGCTGCACCGCGCCCACCTGCGCTACCAGGGTACGGATACGACTTTGCCTGTAACTCTCGGCGGCGCGGCCGATATGACAGCTAGTTTCGAGACGGCGCACAAGAAGCAATTCGGCTTCATCTTTGAGAACCGCGAGATCATCTTCGAAGCCTACGAAGTCGAGGCGATCGGCGGCGGCGCGGATTCCGCCGAACTGGAATTCTCGCTCGACAGCTCTGCTCCGGTGGCGTCGCAGGAGACAAAATTCTTCTCCGGCGGCGCATGGCGGGACGCCCCGGTCTATCGTCGCGCCGACATCCGGCCGGGCTCGCGCGCCAACGGTCCGTGCCTGATCGTCGAGCCGCACCAGACGATCGTCGTCGAGGATGGCTGGGCCTTTGAGATCACCAAATTGAATCACGTCGTGCTGACGCGCATCACCGCGCTTTCACGAGCAAGGCCGATCGGCACGCAGGCAGACCCTGTGCTGCTCGAAGTGTTCAACAATCTCTTCATGTCGATCGCCGAACAGATGGGCGTGACGCTGCAGAACACGGCGTCTTCGGTCAACATCAAGGAGCGGCTGGACTTCTCCTGCGCCGTTTTCGACGAGAACGGCGCGCTGGTGGCGAACGCCCCGCATATGCCGGTGCATCTGGGCTCCATGGACCGATCGGTCGAGACCGTGATTGCCACCAACAAGGGCAAGATCCGCCCCGGCGACGTTTTTGCACTGAACGCCCCCTATAACGGCGGTACGCACCTACCGGATATCACTGTCGTGACGCCGGTCTTTGATCAAGAAGGCGAAAAGATCCTGTTCTATGTTGCCTCGCGCGGCCACCACGCCGATGTGGGAGGCACGGCACCGGGGTCGATGACACCACTTGCGACGACGGTCGACGAGGAAGGCGTGCTGTTCGACAACGTGCTGCTCGTCGATCGCGGCCGGTTCGACGAGGCAGGCATCACCAAGCTTCTCTCCGATCACCCCTACCCCGCCCGCAACGTGGCGCAGAACGTCGCCGACCTGCGCGCCCAGATCGCCGCCAACGAAAAGGGCGTGCACGAGATGCGCAAGATGATCGCGCAGTTCGGGCTCGACGTCGTGCAGGCCTATATGGGCCATGTGCAGGACAATGCCGAAGAAAGCGTCCGCCGCGTTCTCGAGAAGCTGAACGACGCGGAATTCTCCTATCCGACCGACCAGGGCAGCGTCATCGAAGTGAAAATCACGGTCGACAAGGAAAAGCGCGAAGCGACCGTCGATTTCACCGGCACCAGCCCGCAGAAGAAGAACAACTTCAATGCGCCGGAACCGGTGACGCGCGCGGCCGTGCTCTATGTCTTCCGCGTCATGGTCGAAAGTTCGATCCCGATGAATGCAGGCTGCCTGAGGCCGATCCGCATCATCGTGCCGGAGGGCTCGATGCTGAAGCCGCAATATCCGGCCGCCGTCGTCGCCGGCAATGTGGAAACGAGCCAGCACGTCACCAATGCCCTGTTCGGGGCGCTTGGCGCCATGGCCGCCAGCCAGGGAACGATGAACAACCTCACGTTCGGCAATGCGACCTATCAGTATTACGAGACGCTATGCTCTGGCTCGCCTGCGGGCCGCTTCAACGACGGCAGCGGTTTTGCCGGCACCGACGCTGTTCATGTGCATATGACCAATTCGCGTCTCACGGATCCGGAAATCCTGGAAACGCGTTATCCGGTGCTACTCGAAGACTTCCACATTCGCGAGAATTCCGGCGGAAGCGGCAAGTTCTCGGCCGGCAACGGCACCAGACGCACCATCCGTTTCCTCGAAAAGATGGACTGCGCCATCCTCTCCTCGCACCGGACGATCCGTCCGCATGGCCTTGCCGGCGGAAAGGAAGGCGAACTCGGGCATATGATCGTCCGCCGGCTGGACGGCACGCTGGAAGAACTCGGCGGCTGCGCCCAGACCATCATCGAAGCGGGCGAAGCCGTCACCGTCGTGACGCCGACCGCAGGAGGCTATGGCAAAGCGGCGTGATCTGCCTTAACCGGAGATGATGACGAAACAGATTGCGATCATCGGCGGCGGGCCGGCAGGACTTATGGCGGCGGAAGTGCTTTCCGCCGCCGGTCATGCGGTGACGGTTTACGAGGCCATGCCGACCTTCGGGCGCAAGTTCCTGTTGGCCGGCAAATCCGGCCTCAACATCACCCATTCGGAAGAGTTTCAGCGCTTCGCAGGGCGATTTGGCGCCGCCTCCGCTCGCTTGCGGCCGGCACTCGATGCTCTCACGCCGGAGGATGTCCGGCAATGGGCCGAAGGCCTTGGCACCGAAACCTTTGTCGGCACATCCGGCCGTGTCTTTCCTGTAGTGATGAAAGCCTCACCGCTCCTGCGTTCCTGGCTGCGAAGGCTCGAGGCACAAGGCGTGAACCTCCGGACAAGGCATCGGTGGATCGGCTTCGCCGATGGCGGCTATCGGTTCGAGACGCCGGAAGACGTGCTTACCCTTCGTCCGGAGGCAGCACTGCTGGCGCTTGGCGGCGCAAGCTGGCCGAGGCTTGGCTCGGACGCCGCCTGGGTGCCTAGGCTGAGGCAGATGGGCGTTACGGTCAGCGAATTTCAGCCGGCCAATTGCGGCTTCGACGTCGACTGGAGCGATCCCTTTCGCCAGCGCTTCGAAGGCTCGCCCGTCAAATCGGTTTCGGCCACCTCAGCCGCAGGCACGCTCCAAGGCGAACTTGTGATCTCCAGACATGGGATCGAGGGCAGCCTGGTCTACGCACACGCGGCGGCATTGCGGGACAGGTTGAAACACGAGGGGCATGCTGATCTGCCTATCGATCTCGCTCCCGGCCGATCGCTCGAACGCCTTGAGAGGGACCTCGCCCGGCAGGATGCCAAAGCCAGCTTTTCGAACCGACTTCGCAAAGGCGCGGGCCTTGAAGGCGTAAAAGCAGCTCTTATCCGCGAGCTTGTGCCCCATGCAAACCAGGCGTCGCCCAAGGAACTGGCAACCCTTGTCAAGGCCCTGCCGATCCCGCTTCTTCGCCCGAGGCCTATCGCGGAAGTCATATCATCCGCCGGCGGGCTCGACTGGAACGAGCTCGATGCGAACTACATGCTGAAGGCCGTGCCGGGACTTTTCGCCGCCGGGGAAATGCTGGATTGGGAAGCACCGACCGGCGGCTATCTGCTCACCGCCTGTTTTTCGACCGGGCGGGCTGCGGCCAAGGGTATCGAGGAATGGTTGCGGGCGAAATAGGACTCGCCTGCGATCATTGTTTGCGATTTCTTTCCGAGTAATCCGGCATTGTTCTGGATCAACGCATCCGCAATCCGAATCGGACAGAACGACAGGAGGAAAGGGCCTCCATGAGCAGGGCACGACGCCGCCATATCATCAAGAGAAGACGCACCATCACCGGCCTTGCGCTCGTCGCAGCGATTTCCTTTGTTGCCGGGATGACGGACGCGGTCGGCCTTCTTCTTTCGGGAGACTTCGTCTCGTTCATGACGGGCAATACCACCCGCGCAGCCTTGTCCTTCGCAAGCAACGACTATTCCCATGCGCTGATCCTCTATTTCGCCCTGTGGGTTTTCGTCCTCGGCAATGCGCTCGGCATTGTTCTCGCCCACACGCTTTCGGCGCTGCGAACCTTTGTGGTCCTTTCGGGCGTCGCTGTGACGCTTGCCGTGGCGGCGTTCCTTCCAGAGGCGGATTATCCGCGGATACAGTTTTACCTCGTCATCCTGGCCATGGGCATGATCAACGCCACCGTCGAACATATCGAGGGGCTGCCGATCGGTCTCACCTATATCACCGGCGCGCTGTCACGCTTCGGGCGCGGGATCGGCCGCTGGATCGTGGGGGACCGCAATCCGACGGGGTGGGTCATTCAGACCGTGCCCTGGACAGGCATGGCATGTGGCGCCGTAACCGGGGCGTTCGTCACGAAATATCTCGGCAACAATGCCCTTTGGGTCGTCGTGCTGGCTGTGGTTTTGCTGGCCTTCGCGACCATTCTTCTGCCACGGTCTTTGCATCTGCATTTCCACCAGCAGCCGATCGTGGCAGCAAGACGCCGCACATAGCTGCTTTCGAAGGTCCTTATGTTTCTGCTTTCAAAGCTTTTCTGGGTGTTCGCCCAACCGCTCTCAATCGGATTTCTGTTCAGCGCTCTCGCGGCACTGCTCGCCTTTGCCGGACGGCGCAGGCTCGGCGGCCTTTCTGCGCTGCTGGCCGCCCTCGTCCTGTTCATCACGCTTTTCACGACTGCCGGCACCATGGCATTGCAGGCCCTGGAAGCGCGTTTTCCAAAACCGTCCCAGGCTCCCCAACCGCTGTCCTGCGTGATCGTGCTTGGAGGAGCGCTGGAAAACGAGGTGACGACCGCACGCGGCGGCATCGAACTCAACCAGGCGGCCGATCGCTTTGTCGAAGCGCTACGGCTCGCAATCAGCCATCCGGAGGCACGCATCCTCGTTTCCGGCGGCGACGGCTCGATCAGCGGTACCTACGAGGGTGAGGCCGCCGCCGCCGAGCGCCTTTTCTCGGCTTTCGGTATATCGCCGGACCGGCTGATCAAGGAGAATGACTCCCGAACGACCTATGAGAACACTCTCAACACCGCCGAAGTGTTGAAGAACCAAGGGCTCGAAAACTGCCTGCTGACCACCTCGGCTTACCATATGCCGCGCTCGGTCGCCCTCTTCCGCAAAGCGGGAATCGCGGTCACGCCCTGGCCGGTGGATTACCGTACGAGCGGTGTCGTGGGATTGTCGCTGGATTTCACCCAGCCGTCCCTCAACGCCCAACTGGCCACGACCGCAGCGCGGGAATGGATGAGCCTTGCCGCCTATTATCTGACGGGACGAATCGACGGGATCTTTCCGAAATGACTATTTCTTCGAGATCGTCAGAAAGCGCCCGCCCTTCACACGCACGCGCATCTCGCATGGTTCTGCGTCGGTGCGGTCGCAATAGCGCGGATGCATCTTCAGCAGAAAGACCATATTTCCGAAATACTTGACGAAATCATAGCCGTAGAGCTGGGCGGTGGCGATCATGAAATAACCACCCTCCTTGGCTTGCAGGTAGAAGTTATAGGGGCAGCCGTCATTGCTGCAGGCCGGACCGCGCTTGCCGTCGCAGACGAGTTTGCCCTGATTGGAGACGAGATCGATGATCCCGTCGTTGTTGATATCGAACCGTTCGATGAAGCCCGGATCGAACTGGGCGACCTTGCACTCGCTGCGGAAATGGTCCTTTTCATAGATTTCCGGATCACTGACGAGTGGCTGCTGCGCAAGGGCAAGAGCAGGAACCAGGATCAGCGCCAGTGCCTGGGCAAGAACGATCAGGAGCCTATGCACGGCTTTCCTCCGCAAATTCATCTGTTCATGGCGCGCAGCCACCGATGACGGGCGCGACTATCCGCGGCTATGTTAGGTTCTGCCACTTGCGCGACGCTGGAGTTCGTATGTCACTGCTGATGATGATCGATTATGCCGGCGTCGCCCTCTTCGCGGCAACAGGTGCGCTTGCTGCCTCGCGAAAGGAACTCGACCTTGTCGGCTTCCTCTTCTTTGCCGCCGTCACCGGGCTCGGAGGCGGCACGTTGAGAGACATCATCCTTGGGCGCACACCGGTATTCTGGGTGCTTGACCCCACCTATATCCTGATCTGCGTGACCACCGGGGCCTTCGTTTTCTGCACGGCACATCGCTTGGAGTGGCGGTATCGGATGCTGATCTGGCTTGATGCGGTGGGACTTGCAGCCTACAGCGTGCTTGGCGCGGCCAAAGGCTTCGACGTCTCCGGATCACCGACCATCGCCATCGTCACCGGCGCACTGACCGCCGCGTTCGGGGGCATCCTCCGCGATCTTCTCGCCAACGAACCGTCCGTACTGCTTCGCCCGGAAATCTATATTACGGCGGCCCTTGCCGGCGCCGGCACCTTTACCGCTGCGAACGCCCTCGATCTGCCCCTCTCCGTCAGCTCCTGCCTCGGTGTGGCAGCCGCCTTCCTGCTGCGCGGCGGCGCGATCCACTACGGGTGGACCTTGCCACGGTACAGACCGCGGCCGGGCAGGCCGGCCTCCGAAGCGATCAAGGGGAAAAGGGGAGAGTAAGCCTTCTCAGGCCTTCTTCTCGCGCAGGCGGATGATCACATCCACATGGGCTATTTCCATGCCGTCCGGAGCTTCCGGCAGGTTGCCGATCTCCAGATTGCTTACAGGAATGTCCATCACTTCGTTTCGGCCTTCCACGAAGAAGTGGTGGTGGTCCGAGATATTGGTGTCGAAGTAGGTTTTGGCGCTCTCAACGGCAAGAACGCGGATCATGCCGGCTTCGGTAAACTGATGAAGCGTATTATAGACCGTGGCGAGCGACACCGGAACGCCTGCTGCCGTCGCCTCTTCGTGCAATTCCTCGACGGTCAGATGACGGTCGCCCTTGGCGAACAGCAGGTCGGCCAGCGCCACGCGCTGCCGGGTGGGACGCAGGCCGGAATGGCGCAATCTCGTCTCGATGTCAGTAATGGCTTCAGCCATAGTACCTGTCAGCTCCCACCGCTCACGTGAATATAAGGTATCTTGACTTTGCGATATAACTTTTACAGGGACCACTTTCAATACTTTCCGCAGGATACCCATCGCAACGCGCTGAAAATCACGTTATTTCCTTCACAAGCCTCTGGTTTGCGCCCATAGCTTCCTATATGCGAACCTGAATAGACGGATGTTCCCGCATCTGGCCGCCATCCCCGGGCGGAGTGCGGGATCGCCGTCGGCGCGCTTCAAATCCGACCGTTCTTGCAATAATGGTCAGACAATAAAAGGTCGAAGGCTCAACGGGGGGAACGGAATTTTATGGCAAGCAGACAGTCCAGCTTCTCTTACGACGAACTTATTGCCTGTGCACATGGCGAGCTATTCGGGCCTGGAAACGCACAGCTTCCCCTGCCGCCCATGCTGATGGTTCACCGCATCACGGATATCTCCGAAACGGGCGGCGCTTTCGACAAGGGCTACCTTCGGGCCGAATACGACGTGCGCCCCGACGACTGGTATTTTCCCTGCCACTTCGAAGGCAACCCGATCATGCCTGGCTGCCTCGGTCTCGATGGCATGTGGCAGCTGACGGGCTTCTTCCTGGGCTGGCTCGGCGAGGAAGGGCGCGGCATGGCGCTATCGACCGGCGAAGTGAAATTCAAGGGCATGATCCGCCCGCATACCAAGCTGATCGAATATGGGATCGACTTCAAGCGCGTCATGCGTGGCCGACTGGTGCTCGGCACCGCCGACGGCTGGCTGAAGGCGGATGGAGAAACCATTTATCAGGCAAGCGATCTCCGCGTGGGTCTGTCGAAGGAAAAGGCGGCCTGACGGCGGCTTCACGCCGAAACAGGATAGCAAGAAAAGGTTTTGATGAGATGAGACGGGTAGTTGTCACGGGTCTTGGTATCGTATCCTCAATCGGAAGCGATGCCGCCGAAGTCACCGAATCCTTGCGTCAGGCGAAGTCCGGCATTTCATTCTCCCCCGATTTTGCCGAGCACGGCTTCAAATGCCAGGTCTGGGGCAGACCCAATCTCGATCCGACGGATCTCGTCGACCGCCGCGCCATGCGCTTCCTTTCACAGGGCGGCGCCTGGAACCATGTCGCGATGAAGCAGGCGATTGCGGATTCGGGACTGGAGGAGAAGGACTACAGCGAGAACGAGCGCACCGGCATCGTCATGGGCTCGGGCGGTCCGTCCACACGGACCCTGATCGAAGCGGCGGAAATCACCGTCAAGAACAACAGCCCGAAACGGATCGGCCCGTTCGCCGTACCGAAGGCCATGTCTTCGACGGCCTCCGCGACGCTCGCAACCTGGTTCAAGATCCATGGCGTGAACTATTCCATTTCGTCGGCCTGCTCCACGTCGGCCCACTGCATCGGCAACGCGGCCGAGATGATCCAGTGGGGCAAGCAGGACGTGATGTTCGCAGGTGGCCATGAGGATCTGGATTGGACCATGTCCAACCTCTTCGACGCCATGGGCGCCATGTCGACGAAATACAACAATGATCCGGACAGGGCTTCGCGCGCCTACGACGTCGACCGTGACGGGTTCGTGATTGCCGGCGGTGCGGGCGTTCTCGTTCTGGAAGAACTGGAGCATGCGAAGGCCCGCGGCGCAAAGATCTACGCAGAAATCGTCGGCTACGGCGCTACTTCGGACGGGTACGACATGGTCGCCCCCTCCGGCGAGGGCGCCGTGCGCTGCATGCGTCAGGCGCTTTCGACCGTGAAGGGCGAAGTGGACTACATCAATACTCACGGAACCTCCACGCCGGTTGGTGATTCCAAGGAGATCGGCGCCATCCGTGAAGTGTTTGGCGCCAAGATGCCTCACATCCAGTCGACAAAGTCGCTAACCGGCCATTCGCTGGGCGGTGCCGGTGTACAGGAATCGATCTACAGCCTCCTGATGATGCAGGAAGGCTTCATCGGCGAGAGCGCCCATATCGAGAACCTCGATCCGGAATTCGAAGGCGTGCCGATCGTTCGTAGCCGCATCGACAATGCCAAGATCGATATTGCTCTTTCCAACTCCTTCGGGTTCGGCGGCACAAACGCCACGCTCGTCTTCCAGCGCTATAACGGATAATTCCATGACAGGAATCATGCAGGGGAAACGCGGCCTGATCATGGGGGTCGCCAACAATCATTCGATCGCCTGGGGCATATCCAAGGCGATCGCGGCGCAGGGGGCCGAACTCGCCTTCACCTTTCAGGGGGAGGCGCTCGGAAAACGCGTGAAGCCACTTGCAGCCGAACTCGGTTCCGATTTCATCGTGCCCTGTGACGTTGAAGACATCGCTTCGGTCGATGCCACTTTCGCGGCCATCAAGGAACGCTGGGGCACGCTGGACTTCCTCGTCCACGCCATCGGCTTTTCCGACAAGAACGAGCTGAAGGGCCTTTACGCCGACACGACGCGTGAAAACTTCAGCCGGACGATGGTCATTTCGTGCTTCTCGTTCACCGAAGTCGCGAAGCGCGCCGCCGAACTGATGCCGAACGGCGGGTCTATGCTGACGCTGACCTACAACGGCTCCCAGCGCGTCATTCCCAACTACAATGTCATGGGCGTCGCCAAGGCCGCTCTCGAAGCGTCTGTTCGTTATCTCGCCGCCGACTACGGTCCGCGCGACATCCGCGTCAACACCATCTCCGCCGGCCCCGTACGGACGCTGGCGGGCGCCGGCATTTCCGATGCGCGCGCGATCTATTCATGGAACCAGCAGAACGCCCCGTTGCGTCGCACGCCGACGATCGAGGATATCGGCGGATCCGCGCTTTACCTTCTGTCGGATCTCTCCCGCGGCGTCACCGGGGAAGTTCATTATGTCGACGCCGGCTACAGCATCACATCGCTGCCGACGCTCGACAAGCTTCGCAAGGCTGACGTGGAGTAGTCTCCCGATCTCGGGTATGACAAGAAAAAGACCCTGCCGACGATGTCGGCAGGGTCTTTTTCTTTTGACTTATTTCTTGGCCCAGAGAACCTTGAACCGTGCGTTACGGCAGGTCTCTCCGTGCTCTCGGAAGTCAGATGCCAGAACCGGCTCGTAGGGCAGGCCGCGATTGGCGACCAGCATCAATCGGCCGCCATTCTTGAGCGCAGCAGCCGCAGTCCGGATCATCGTCTTGCCGAGCTCGGGATCGGCCGCCTGAGCTTCATGAAACGGCGGATTCATGATCACCAGGTCGTATTTCTCCTTCGGGGGCTCCGCGCCCAGATCCTGCCAATAGAAACGGGCATTGAGCTCCGGGCAGTTGCGCGCGAGATTCTTCTTGGCGAATTCCAGCGCATGATGATCTGCCTCGAAAAGGTCTATGCGGTTTACCCGCGGAGACTTTTCCGCCAGCATCACCGACAGATATCCCCAGCCGGCGCCGAAATCGGCGGCGTTGCCGTCGAAATCCGTGGGCAGGCGGCTGGCCAGCAGTTCCGAACCCGGATCGATGCGGTCGTGGGAAAACATGCCGGGAGCGGCTTCGAACCGGCCTTCGACCGTTACGGGCTGCTTCTTCAGTACCTTGACCGCCGCATCGGCGTTTTCCGGTCGCGCGAACCACACGGCGACACCGTGGTATTTCGGCGTATAATCCAGCTCGATGCCGAGCTTCAGGAGCGTGTTTCGGAGCGGTTGAATGCCGTCTTCCTTGCCCCCGGCTATGACGATCATGCCCCCTGCCTGCACCCGCTCCAGAGCCTCTGCCACGCGGTTCTCATTCTCACCGCGATGCTTGCCGCAGAGAACCAGCGCCACGTCATAGCCCTCGCCCTCGGCCTCGGGAAAAGCACCTTCCCGCAGAGTGCGGAAAAGCGGTCGGAACGGCTGCACGGCCGTTATCTCGCCCGCGAACCCCTCAGGCAGAATACTGCCCCCTTCCGCGCCCAGGAAGATGACGCGTTCGCCTTCACGAGGCATGGGAACCGCCTCTGTGACAAAGGGATGGAGCAGGGTTTTCAAAGCGTCGCGGCTCATTGTCGTTCTCTGGCAGATCTCGGTTTCAGCTAAAGAAAAGGCGCGGAAGAGCTTCCGCGCCTCAATTTGTCTTTTTGGGAGGAAGGAAGCTTATTCGGCGGCTTCGCCGTCGGCCTTCTTCTTCTCCTGCGGGACTTCCTGACCGGTCGCCTGGTCGACAACCTTCATCGACAGGCGGACCTTGCCGCGCTCATCGAAGCCCATCAGCTTGACCCAGACCTTGTCGCCTTCCTTGACGACGTCCTGCGTCTTCGCAACGCGCTCGGAGGCGAGCTGCGAGATATGCACGAGGCCGTCGCGGGCGCCGAAGAAGTTCACGAAGGCGCCGAAATCGGCGGTCTTGACGACCGTGCCTTCGTAGATCTGGCCGACTTCCGGTTCGGCGACGATCGAGTGGATCCACTTGCGGGCCGCTTCGATCTCCTTGGCGGACGAGGAGGCGATCTTCACGGTGCCGTCGTCTTCGATGTTGATCTTGGCGCCGGTCTTTTCGACGATTTCGCGGATGACCTTGCCGCCCGAACCGATGACTTCGCGGATCTTGTCGACCGGAATGTTCATCACTTCAATGCGCGGTGCGAATTCGCCGAGCTGGCCGCGGCTTTCGGAGAGGGCATTCGCCATCTCGCCGAGGATGTGCTTGCGGCCGCCCTGGGCCTGGCTGAGAGCGACCTTCATGATCTCTTCGGTGATGCCCGCGATCTTGATGTCCATCTGCAGCGAGGTGATACCGTCGGAGGTACCGGCAACCTTGAAGTCCATATCGCCGAGATGATCTTCGTCGCCGAGGATATCGGAGAGAACAGCAAAGCGATCGCCTTCGAGGATCAGGCCCATGGCAATACCGGCAACCGGCTTTGCAAGCGGAACGCCGGCATCCATCAGGGCGAGCGAGGTGCCGCAAACGGTTGCCATCGAGGACGAGCCGTTGGACTCGGTGATTTCGGAGACGACGCGCAGCGTATAGGGGAACTGCTCGGCAGACGGCAGCATCGGGCGAATGGCGCGCCATGCAAGCTTGCCATGGCCGATTTCGCGACGGCCCGGGGAGCCCATGCGGCCGGTTTCACCAACCGAGTAGGGCGGGAAGTTGTAATGGAGCAGGAAGCGCTCCTTGTACATGCCGGTCAAGCTGTCGACATATTGCTCGTCTTCACCGGTGCCGAGCGTGGCAACGACGATCGCCTGCGTTTCACCACGGGTAAAGAGTGCCGAACCGTGGGTGCGCGGCAGAATGCCGACTTCCGAAACGATCGCGCGAACGGTTTCCAGATCACGGCCGTCGATACGGCTCTTGGTGTCGAGGATGTTCCAGCGGACGATCTTGGCCTGCAGATGCTTGAAGATGGCACCGACTTCTTCAGCCGTGTACTTCAGTTCGGCGACACCTTCCGGAAGGAAGTGAGCCTTGACCTTTGCCTTGACGGCATCGACAGCGGCGTAGCGCTCAGCCTTCTGGGTGTTCTTATAGGCTTCGCGAAGTTCGGCCTCGAAATGCTGAAGCATTTCCGCCTCGAGCGCGGAATAATCTTCCGGCTGGAAATCGCGCGGCTCTTTAGCGGCGACTTCGGCAAGCTTGATGATCGCATCGATCACCGGCTGGAAACCGCGGTGGCCGAACATGACGGCGCCGAGCATGATGTCTTCCGGAAGCTCCTTGGCTTCGGATTCAACCATCAGAACGGCATCCTGGGTACCGGCGACGACGAGGTCGAGGCTCGATTCGTCCATCTCATCGAGATGCGGGTTCAGCACGTATTCGCCATTGATGTAGCCGACGCGAGCGCCGCCGACCGGACCCATGAAGGGCACGCCCGAAAGGGTCAGCGCAGCCGAGGTCGCAACCATCGACAGGACGTCCGGGTTGTTTTCAAGGTCGTGCTGAACAACCGTCACGACGACCTGGGTATCGTTCTTGTAGCCTTCCGGGAAAAGCGGGCGGATCGGGCGGTCGATCAGGCGGGAAACGAGGGTTTCGTTTTCGCTCGGACGGCCTTCGCGCTTGAAATACCCGCCCGGGATCTTGCCGGCGGCATAGGTCTTTTCCTGATAGTTGACGGTCAGCGGGAAGAAATCCTGGCCAGGCTTCGGAGCCTTGGCGGAAACGACGGTGGCAAGAACGACGGTTTCGCCATAGGTGGCGAGCACAGCGCCGTCAGCCTGACGGGCGATCTTGCCCGTTTCAAGCTTCAGCGGGCGGCCGGCCCATTCGATTTCTACGGAGTGGGTATTGAACATGTCTTGTCCTTCAATGCGGAAGCACACGCACCGCCTGTTCCGGCGCAGCGCATGATCGACCGCAATCAATGTGACGCATCATGGGCAAGACAACAGGAGGCTTCTCAACCATCGGTCCCCTTTTAGGAAACCTGGCCAAAGCGATCTAGCTTTGGCCGAAAGCATCCGGCAATCCTGCCCCATGACAGGTCAGTGGTTGCTGGCGAAACCGGCCCATCCGGGCTCGCCGTCGGTTTGTGCCATGCTATTTAGCGCACAGCGAGTTATTGTCATCGGGCAAGGCCCGAAAAGCATTCGGCGGGCACCGTTTCCAGGCCCGCCGGAAGAGTTCTTAGCGACGGATACCCAGGCTGCCGATCAGCTTGGTGTAGCGCCCTTCGTCCTTCTTCTTGAGATAGTCAAGAAGCGAGCGGCGGCTCGAAACCAGCGTCAGGAGACCACGACGGGAGTGGTTGTCCTTCTTGTGGTCCTTGAAGTGTTCGGTCAGGTTGTTGATGCGTTCCGTGAGGATTGCGACCTGTACTTCCGGGGAACCCGTATCACCTTCGGTGGTAGCGTATTCCTTGATGAGGGCGGCTTTGCGCTCTACAGTGATCGACATCGTACGATCCTTTCTATGGAGAGGAATAAGGGACGCCAAAAGCCGGGATGTCGTCCAGCCTTGGCCATGAAAACGCAAAAGGAGCGCCAAAAGGCACCTTTATGCTGGCGCTGCCTATAAACCATTCACTGGCAGATTGGAAGAGCCGATGTTCAGGGCTAGGAACGGTCAGCCGAAGACCCGTTTCGGACGGAATTCGCCCTGTCCGATCTCGCCGATTGCGACCAGTTTTCCTCGCGCCGTCGCATAAGCCTCGGCTTCCGCCAGCGGAGCGTCGCGGCCGCGCAGGATCACGGGATTGCCCATCTTCAGGCGATGCGCCTGATCGTCGGTCACCGGCAGATGCGGCAGGTTCGAAAGCGCCTCCGCCGTATCGATCAGGAATTCATCGAGCGCGGCCAGACGTTCGTCGCGGTCTTCAATCGTTTCCAGCGCGACGAGATCGGCGAGCGGCACCATCTTATCCTCCCCGAAGGGAGCGACGAATGTACGGCGCAGCTCGGAAATGTGTCCGTAGCAGCCGAGATCACGGCCGAAATCACGAGCCAGAGCGCGAACATAGGTGCCCTTGCCGCATTCGACCTCGAAATGCGCCTTGTCGGCGCTCGTGCCGAGTAGCGTCAGACGGAAAATCTCCACCTCGCGAGACGGGATCTCGACCGTTTCGCCATCGCGGGCGAGGTCATAGGCGCGCTCGCCGGCAATCTTGATTGCCGAGAACTGCGGCGGGATCTGGCAGATCGTGCCGGTGTATTTCGGCAGCAGGTCGCGGATCGACTGTTCGTCGGGACGGGCGTCGGAATCGGCCGTGACTTCGCCTTCGAGGTCGTCGGTCGAGCGCTCTTCGCCCCAGCTGACTGCAAATTCATAGATCTTGCGGCCATCCATGACGTAAGGGACGGTCTTGGTCGCATCGCCGAGCGCGATCGGCAGCATGCCGGAGGCGAGCGGATCGAGCGTGCCTGCATGTCCGGCCTTCTGGGCGTTGAACAGCCACTTGATCTTGGAAACGGCTTCGGTCGAGCCGAAATCAATCGGCTTGTCGAGGATCAGCCAGCCGGAAACCGGCCGACCTTTGGGTTTGCGTGGTTTGGACATGCGTTCTCTGGTTATTCCTGGTCTTCACTCTCGCCATCGAGGTCCCGCTGGACCTCCGGCGAACGCAAGAGCTCATCGATTTTCTTGTAGTTGTCGAAACTGGTATCGTCGCGGAAGCGGACTTCCGGCATGTATTTCATCTGCCGGAGCTGACCGGCGAGCCGGCCTCGGATAAATTTGGCGTTGCGGTTCAGCGCGTCGATGACTGCCGCGTGATCCGGAAGCCCGAGCGGCGTCACGTAAGCCGTGGCGATCTTCAGATCGGGCGACATACGCACTTCGGACACGGAAATCACCGTCTTCTCGATCAGGTCGTCGCGCACGTCTCCGCGCTGCAGGACCTGGGTTATGGCGGCGCGGACCTGCTCGCCAACGCGAAGCATGCGCTGGGAAGGCGCCGAGGATGTAGCCTTGGTCATTTTTGTTTTCTCTTCCAAAGCGCCGTCGGGGCTCGTCCCATATCCGGCGCTACATCACGTAAAGGCGGTCCAAATGACCGAGACGCGGTCAAAGGTCAAGGCTTTAGGTGCAGCTATCTCAATGCGGAGCGCAATCCCCCAACCTCAAGCGAGCTTTTCCAGGTAGGGCAAATCGTGCGGATGGATCTGTCGCGTCACCAGTGTAATCCGGTCTATCGCCCGCTCCCGCGAGACCTGAAGATGCCGCTTGAGCGACTGCGCAGCCTCCTCGGTCTTTCCGGCCTGAAGGCGCTCGACGATTTCCAGATGTTCGGCGAGGAACGGCTCCGTCCCAAAGAGCCGCGGCATCCATTGATATAGGAACCGGTGCGTGACGAGGAGCGCCTGCGGCAGGCTGATGGCCTGCATCAGGGTGCGGCTTTCGCAGTTTCCGAGCAGCGTGATATGCAACTCCTCCTCCAGACGATCGAGATCCGGGCCGGTGAGTTCGCCTGCCTTCTCCACGGCCGCCTCCAGATTGGCACGCATGCCGGCGATAAATTGCGGCGAAGTCTTCGCCGCGGCCTTTTCCAGCGCCACCGGCTCCAGAAGCCACCGCAGCTCATAGAGTTCGCCTACATAGTCAGGTGTCATAGCCGGCGCGATCCACCGCGAACGCTCGTCCTTGCGAATGATGCCGCGCTGCTGCAACCGACCGACGACATCACGAGCCACAGTGCGGCTGACATCATAAAAACGGGCGAGTTCCGTCTCGTTGACCCGCCAGCCGGCAAAGGAGCACCGGGCTGCAATCTCGCTTTCCACCTCGCCATAGATCTTCTCCCAGCTGGAGAATTGCGTAAGGCGAAGGTCTTCAGCGGGCCGAACGAGCGCAATGGCTTCCGCGCCGCCGAAGGCGTTCGGGCGCACGGCGTAACCACGACCGGAGGATTTT
The DNA here is from genome assembly GCF_002968635.1 of Neorhizobium alkalisoli. GTDB lineage: Bacteria > Pseudomonadota > Alphaproteobacteria > Rhizobiales > Rhizobiaceae > Neorhizobium > Neorhizobium alkalisoli. The sequence goes on from NZ_PVBN01000005.1 coordinate 325,863, forward strand.
TCGAGAAGCCCGCGTCGTTCCAGCTCGACCAGGGCCTGCCGGGCAGGAGCACGACTGATCTTGAACTGTTCGGCCACGGAAGATTCGTTGAGGCGTACACCAGCCGCCAAACTGCCCTGCGCGATGTGGCCGGCGAGAATTTCAAAAACCTGCTGATATAGACGCGGGGCAGTGCCTGCCGCCGGCCTCTGCCGTTCCACGCTGCCCATGCGCGCCGTCTCCCGTCCGCGATCGTCTTGAGACCGCGATATTTGCCTTTTAAATTTTACCAGTTCGCTCGCCGGCATTCAATTCACGCGCACAACCATGCAGCCAAATAAGCGGCATAAAGTTCTTGCTACAATCATCACGATGTCTAGTGTACACATAATACATTAATACACAGAGTTGCCCGAGCAGGACGAAGCTATGAACACCAAGCAAAGAGCCGAAGAGGTCGTCATGCGCGTCTCTATCGAAGACGCCGATCGGTTTTGCCGAGCGGTACTCCTTGCCGCGGGAGCCGATGAAGCCACGACCGATGCCGCCACGCGCGCGATGATGCACGGCTCCCGGCTCGGCGTCGACAGCCACGGGATAAGGCTTCTTGATCACTATGTAGCCGCCATGACGGGAGGGAGGGTCGATCCGCGGCCCGACATTCGCATCAACCAGACCGGGGCCGCCGTGGCCTCGCTCGACGCAGGCCACGGCCATGGCGCGCTTGCTGCCTATCGGGCCATGGAAAAGGCTGTCGAACTTGCCGAAACCGCTGGCATCGGTGCCGTCTCCATCCGCAACAGTTCGCATTTCGGACCGGCCGGCGCCTATGCGCTGGAGGCGGCCGCGAAAGGCTATATCGGCGGCGCCTTCTGCAACTCGGACAGCTTTGTTCGCCTGCACGATGGCGCGATGCGCTTTCACGGCACCAACCCGATTTCCTTCGCCGTACCCGTTCACGGCCAAAACCCATGGTTCCTGGATATGGCAACGAGCGCCATACCCTATAACCGCGTGAAGCTGTATCGCAGCCTCGGACGAGAACTTCCCCCCGCGGTCGCGTCGGATATCGAAGGCAAGGACACGCAGGATCCGTCGCTTGTGGAAATGCTGGCGCCACTCGGCGCGGAATTCGGTTTCAAGGGCGCGGGGCTGGCGGGCCTTGTGGAAATCCTGAGCGCCGTTCTTTCCGGCATGGGGTTGAGTTTCGACCTGCTGCCGATGAACGGGCCGGACTTTTCCACGCCCCGCGCCCTTGGCGCCTTTGTTCTGGCCATAAAACCCGGCGCCTTCGTTTCCGAAGAGGTCTTTCAGATCGGCATGCAACGTTACCTGGAGGTGCTGCGCACTTCGCCCGCACGAGAAGGTATGCAGGTCATGGCACCGGGAGACCGGGAATGGGCGGTCGCGGAAGAACGCCGGCAGCACGGCATACCGCTCGATCCGGCGACCCGCGAGGCTTTCACCAAATTCGTCGAACAATACGGATTGCAAGCGCCACCTCTGACGCCATGAAGACGACCGACGGAGAAGCCGGCTTCTTCTTGGCTGTAAGAGAATTCTGCCCTTCCCCGCTGGTAAAAGTCAGAAGAGCGCGTCCTCGATGTCCTCGTCGGACATGACCGCCGCAACGGCGGCAATCTCCACCGGCGGAGCCGTGCCCAGCACCTCGGCATGCAGTTCGCGTTCCGCAACCATGGTGTAGAGACGGGCTATGCGGGCGCCGAGATCGGCGAGCGGTTCGTCAATACCCGGCGCTTCGGACACGGGACCATCAAGCTCAAGTTCCCGGGCGCAGGAGCGCAGCACTTCCCCAAGCTCGGCATTGAAGTTGAGGCGCGCCAGCGACGCGTCCATCTGGCCGACCGCCGTCTTGCTCTGATCACCGAGTGCCGCCATCTGGGCATCCATCCGGTCACCCACCGCGCGAATATTTTCGAGCGCCGTCGTCAGGCGCAGATCGAGACATTCCTCTTCGTTTTCACCCTGGCCGCCAATCAGCTTGTTGGAAGCGGCCTCCAACGTGTGGAGTTCTGCGAGAATCTTCTCGGCCGTCTCGTCAAGCAGGGCGGCAAAATTCCTGAGTTCGGCGGTGACGACGTTGATTGCCCTGCCCTCTTCGCCGATCTTGCCGCAACGCAGGTTCGTGTTGAGCGCCATGTAGTGGATGTCCGTGCGCACTGCGCGGACGACCCCGATACCGTTCAGCAATTCCTGCACCGTCCGGCCGGTCGAACGGCTCAGTTCGCTTGCCTGGCGGGCAACGCCCTCCACGTCCCTTACGGCGCTGCGGGCAGCCGCAACGCTGTTTTCCAGCTCGCGGATCGCGCTGTCGCTTCCGCCGGTGCCGTTCTCGGCCACTGCGGTGCGCAGTGCCTCGATCTCCGACAGGTCAGAGCGAAAGCTTGCAACGGTCGCAACGATTTTCGTCGTGTCCCGATCGAAATCGGAGATCGATTGGTTGAGCTGCTGTGATACCAGCATCCGGATAATCAATGACAGGCTCTCGCGCTGCTCTGCGTTCAATTCTGTCGCAGCGGACGATTGCAGGTAGTCCGACAGGATCCGCAGGCTCGCCTGGCAATGTTCGATACGCTGGCGGGTAATGTCGCCGACCTGCATCGCCGAAAGCGTAGCGGCCAGCTTCATCTGAATGGCGCCGGCGACGGTGCGCACCCTGGCGGCGCGTTCGACCAGCGACTTGCGGTGTTTGCCTATCTCCGCGGCCCCTTCCGTGAGGCCTTCCACGATGCGCGGCACCGTCTTGTCATAACTTGCCAGAGTTGCCTTGCCTTTGACCATGACTGGACCGAGGCCCTGGCCAAGCGTGCTGAGCTTGCCGGCAAAGTCGTTGACCTGTCGCGTGCCCTCCTGAATCCTTTCCAAGATTTCCTCGGCGAAACCGGCAAAGTCGGCGATACCGGCCCCGGTGATCTTGGCGGTCACGGCAAAGGTTCTCAGGTAGCGCAGCGTCTCCTGCATTTCCTCGATCTGCGGCTGAAGCTTGCGTTCCGTCAGGGCGATTTCCTGAAACCCCACCTGGCGGGCAGTTTCCAGTCCGGTCAGATGCGACAACCGGTCAACGGTATTCTTCAGCTCCGCCATGGTGGCGTTTGCCGTTCCCTCATCAAGCGAACCCGTCAACTGATCGAGTGAACTTATCAGCTTGTTGAGCACGTCGAGAATAGACAGAAGTGCGGCGCCGCCCTCGAGGAATCGTTCCTCGATACGCGACCGGGCCGCTTCCATGCGGTCAACAAAGAACAGAATGCCCTCCGAGCTTTCCGCGACCTCAAAAATGGGTGCCCTGACAGCCACTTTGCCTCACCTTCCAGCCCTCGTGGGGCTCTCACCTGCCGAAATTCGGGCGATAAACTCGCCTGCATTTTTTTGGGACACTGCCACACCAGAAAGTCGTGGCATGGATTTGCCCTGCGCAGGGACCGATCTTTGGGTGAAGGGGTTAATTCCGACGAAACAGATCGCCGGTTTTGCCACTTGTAGTTAATTTTCTGTCCAGAGAATGAATGCAAATTACAACTTATTATTATTATGCCGCGAGATTTCGCCACGGGCCATTAACATCCCATTAACGATGCAAGCCCAGAGTTTCGCGAGTATTTCAGCTGTTACAGATTATATTGAGGTCAGATGTCTCTCGCCGATTTTAAGGAAGATTGCTTTCAGCTGCCACCGAACCTGACGGTACGTGCGATAGGTACGGTCCGGCAGGAAATGCTCCAGCTGATCGACAAGCACAAATCCACAACTATTGCGATTACGGGTGACTGTCAGGTGGACATCAGCTTTGTCCAGCTCATGGAAGCTGCGCGCATCTACGCCGGCTCCGCCGGAAAAAACATCGCGCTCGCCGAGCCCGCAAACGGCCCGCTGCTCGATGTCCTGAAACGCAGTGGCTTTCTGGAAGGAATGTCCGCTGACGATGCAAAATTCTGGCTTCATCAAGGGGGAATTCAATGAGCGCCAGTATCCTCACGGTCGATGACTCCGCCAGTATCCGGCTGACGACGCGCGTTGCTCTCAGCAATGCGGGTTACCAAATCACCGAAGCCGTGGACGGCATGGACGGGATCGCCAAGCTCAATGCCGGCCAATTCGATCTGATCGTTACCGACCTCAATATGCCGAACATGGACGGCCTGACGATGATCCGCGAGTTGCGCAAGATGCCGGCTCACATGGGGGTCCCGGTGATCTTCCTGACGACGGAATCCGACAACGACATGAAGCAGCAGGCCAAGGCCGCTGGCGCCACCGGCTGGCTGACAAAGCCTTTCGACCCGGAGAGCCTCGTGAAAATCGTCCGAAAGGTGCTTGGCAAATGAGCTTTCCTGATCCTATCGCGGTTTTCAGAACGGAAGCGGCCGAGCTTCTGGAGCAGATCGAGGCGGGCCTTCTCGACCTGAACGTAAACCTCGGCGACAAGGATCAGATAGACGCGGTCTTCCGCGGTCTCCACACATTGAAGGGCTCCGGAGCCATGTTCGGCTTCGAGGCCCTCGCCGCCTTTACCCATCACTGCGAAACGGCCTTCGATCGCGTCCGCAAGGGTGAAGTGCCGGCAACCCAGGCACTGGTCACCGCCGTTCTTGAAGCGAAGGACCACATGCGGGCCCTGGTGGAAACACCGGCCGGCGACCATGAGGCAACCAGCGAAGCGCTGCTCGCAAACCTGAGGGCGGCCGTCGACGGCGCGAAAAGTCCGGGCGTACATCAGGCCGCGGCCCCTGCGCAGACTCTCTTCAAGATCCGCTTCAGCCTGCCGCAGAATGCGATGGCGAACGGCACCAATCCCCTTCCGTTGCTTGACGAGTTGCGCGAGCTTGGCGAGTGCACGATCGTCGCCGACCGGTCCGCCATTCCGTCACTCGATCTTCTCTCACCCACGGATCTCCATATCTCCTGGAATGTGGAACTGCTGACGTCCCAGCCCCGCTCGGCGATCGAGGATGTCTTCATCTTCGTCATGGACGACATGCGGCTCGAAATCACGGTGGTCGAGGCCGTCACTGCCGCGGCAAAATCCCCGGAAAAGCCGGCGACACCGATCCAGGCGGCCGAGCCAGTCGCAGCGGAGCCGGCGCCCGTCACCGTCTCAGCCCCGCGCGTACCAGCACCCATGACTGCCGCTCCGGCCCCAACCGATGCCAAGGCCAACAAGGCCTCCGAAAATGTCCGCGTGCCGGCGGAAAAACTCGACGAACTGATGGATCGGGTCGGGGAGCTGGTCATCGCCCAGTCCCGCCTCAGCCAGCTTGCGGGCGGCAGCGGCGATCTGCAGCTGCGCGCCGTCTCGGAAGACGTGGAGCGCCTCTCCGGGGAACTCCGGGATACCATGATGGTGCTGCGCATGGTGCCCGTCACGCAGCTCTTCGGCCGGTTTCGCCGCCTTGTGCATGACCTTTCCCATGAAACCGGGAAGATGATCGAGCTCGTCACCGAGGGTGAAAGCACCGAAGTCGACAAAAGCGTCATCGAACGGCTCGCGGATCCGCTCGTCCATCTTGTCCGCAATTCCTGTGATCACGGGCTCGAAACGCCGGATGAACGCCGTGCTGCGGGCAAACCTCAGGCAGGCCGGATCATGCTCTCCGCCCGCCAGCAGGCCGGCGAGGTCATCATCACCATCAAGGACGACGGTCGCGGCATCAACCGGGAGCGCGTGCGGGCGAAAGCGGAAGCATCCGGCCTCATCCAGCCGAACGCGAACCTTACCGATCAGGAACTCTATCAGCTTATCTTCCAGCCGGGCTTTTCGACGGCCCAGCAGGTCACCAACCTCTCCGGCCGCGGCGTCGGCATGGACGTGGTCAAGCGGACCATTGATGCACTGCGCGGCACGATCAACGTGATCAGCCATCCGGGCGAAGGCTCCGAAATCTCGCTCGCAATCCCTCTGACGCTGGCGATCATCGACGGCCTGCTCGTCCGTGTCGGCGCCGGCAGATACGTCATTCCTCTCTCGGCCGTCGAAGAATGCCTGGAACTGTCGATCGAGGAAGACATGCGTTCGCGCGGACGCAGCTTCATCTCGCTGCGCGACAGCCTGGTGCCTTTCCTCCGGCTCCGCGATCTCTTCCGCACGGGCACCAAGCCCGATCCTTTCCAGAAAGTGGTGGTCATTTCGACCGGCTCGGAACGTGTGGGCCTGGTGGTCGACCAGATCATCGGCGACCATCAGACCGTCATCAAGGCCATGTCCAAACTGCACCACGACGTCGCAACCTTCTCCGGCGCAACCATCCTCGGCGACGGTGACGTGGCGCTGATCCTCGACGTCGGACACCTGGTGGCGGAAGGACAACAACAGGAGGCGCATCTGCGGGCGGCGGGATGAACGAAGCAGTCAGAAAGATTTCGAAAGACCTTTGGAACGGCCGTGACGAGCTGGAAGTCCTCACATTCGACATCGCCGGCGAGATGTTCGCGCTGGAAGCCGTGATCGTACAGGAAATCCTGGATCTCCTGCCCGAGACCGTGGTGCCGGGGGCCAAGGCCTTCGTCGGCTGCGTGATCAATTTTCGCGGCAAGGTAATCCCGCTCGCCGACATACGGCTCGCTTTCGGTATGGAAGCGACGAAACCGACGATCGACAGCCGCATCATCGTCATCGCGATCAACATCGACGGCGAACCTGTTCTTGCGGGCATCCGCACGGACAAGGTGCACGAGGTGACGACACTCCTTCGTGCTGCGGGCGAGCCGCCGCCGAGTGTCGGAATGCGCTGGCGGCCGGACTTCATCGAATGCCTTGTGAAGCGAGGGACGGAATTCATCATCGTCCCCAATCTCAACGCGATTTTTGCCGCCGAGGCAGATCGCACCGGTTCATCCATCTCCCACGGCTCAGCACAAAGGTGAGACCATGAAATTCACGATCAAACTCAAGCTGGGCTTGGCCTTTGCCGTCATGATCGTCCTGTTGCTTGCAACGGCGATCTACGGGGTTACGAGTCTCTCCGAGCTGAACAATGCGATGACGCAGATGTCCAACGGACCTGTCGCTCGCCTTGAGCTCGCCCAAAGGATCAGCGTGGCGCAGCTCCAAAGCATCCGTCAGCAGAAGAACCTGATCGCCGCCACGACTCCGGCGGAGATCGATGGGGCGCGCGAGAAGGGTGACGCAGCACGCGCCGAGTTGAAAAGCGCACTGGACAAAGCGCTGAGCATCGCCACGGAGCAAGGGAAGCCGCGCTGGCTGAAGATCCAGGAATTCGCCGCCAAGGCGGACGCCGCCGATGACCGCATTCGCACATCCATCCAGGCAGGAGCAGTGGATCAGGCCCAGCGCCTGTCGGTTACCGAAGCGCGCGAGGCCGCCAACGGACTGGACGCGGCCGTCGACGAGCTCGTGGCGCTGTCGAAGCAACAGCTAAGCGATGCCAATGCCGAGACCGACGTCCTTTACGAAACGACGCGAAACCTTATGGTTGGCGTTGCGGCGATTGCGGTCATGATCGCCTTGTTCGCCGCCATCTGGATCTCGATAACGATCAGCCGCGGCCTCGCCCGAGCCACCGCAGGTGTGCGCAACGTCGCAGAGGGTGACCTTACCCGCACGGTTGAGATCTCCACCAAGGACGAAATCGGCGACCTGCTTGGCCATGTAAACGTCATGATCGAACGCCTGCGCGGTGTTGTCGGCGACGCTCTGGCCGCTTCGACCAATGTCTCCTCGGGCAGCCAGGAGCTTTCGGCAAGTTCTGAAACCCTGTCGCAGGGCGCAACCGAACAGGCATCTTCGGCCGAAGAGGCGTCCGCCTCGATGGAGCAGATGGCCGCCAACATCAAGCAGAACGCCGATAACGCCGCCCAGACCGAAAAGATCGCCCGTCAGTCATCGCGCGACGCCGAAGCCTCCGGTCAGGCCGTCAACCGCGCCGTCGGTGCGATGCGCACGATCGCCGAAAAGATCTCGATCGTGCAGGAAATAGCCCGCCAGACCGACCTTCTGGCGCTGAACGCCGCCGTCGAGGCCGCCCGTGCCGGCGAACACGGCAAGGGATTTGCGGTGGTCGCTTCGGAAGTGCGGAAACTTGCCGAACGCAGCCAGGCTGCGGCTGCGGAAATCAGCGCGCTTTCGGGCGAAACGGTGCAGGTTGCGACCGACGCCGGCGAGATGCTCAACAAGCTGGTCCCGGATATCCAGAAGACCGCCGAACTGGTGTCGGAAATCTCCGCCGCCTGCCGCGAGCAGGATATCGGTGCGGCCCAGATCAACGAGGCGATCCAGCAGCTCGACAAGGTGACCCAGCAGAATGCCGGCGCATCCGAAGAGATGTCTGCCACCTCGGAAGAACTTGCCGCACAAGCCGAGGAGCTGCAGGCATCGATCGCCTTCTTCAAGGTCGACCAGACCGCGGGCAACAAGCTGCCAAAGCGGAATGCACCCGTTTCCAGCAACAAGCCTGCCGTCAGGCCCGCGCAGGCGAACCGCCCGGCGCCGCGCCAGTTCAAGCAGGACCATTCGGTGGTCGGCCAGCAGGCTCGCGCCAAGGGTTTTGCCCTCGACATGTCGATGGGCGGGCCGGACTCCGACGACGCGGATTTTCGCGAAAGCGCCTAAGGGCGCCTGAAGAGAACAAGACCCTGGGCTTCGGCCCAGGGGACCGTCGTCGCGTGTATGCGGCGACGTCGTGCCGGTTCGCCGGCCTGCAGAGGGTGAATGTATCTGCCTGACTGCGCTTGCAAAGCTACCATCTCCGGATGGAGCAGATTTGTTATCGCATTGCAATCGAGGGACACGATACCCATGCGCTTCACCATTAAGCTCAAACTCGCGATCGCCTTTGGCCTGGTGATATTGATGTCGGTCGGCATGGCCGTTCTGGCGATCATCAACCTTTCCTCGCTCAATTCCTCGATCACCAGCCTTGTCCAGGGTCCAGCAAGCCATCTTGAGAGCCTGAATGCGCTTTCGACTTCGCTAGCAAACACGATCCGCGGTGAGAAGAACGCCATACTGAATAACGATCCGGCGAAGATCAGCACATACCGTCAGAATGTCGAATTGGCTCGCAAGGAGATCGAAGAGACCCTGGCCGAATTCGAAAAGACGACTGATCCTCAACTGCGCTCCAAGATCGGGGAGATCCGGTCAGTCTATCCTTCGTTCGTCGCCTTGCAGAATGATGTGCTGACTCTCGCTACCCAGAATACTACCGAGAGCAACCAGCGCGCCGGCGAGATTTCGATGACCGAGGGCGCTGCCCTGGTCAACCGCCTGCTCACGCTGATGTCGGACCTGACGGGTCTTATTAAGACCGATCTGCATGCCACGGACGAAGCCACCAACGAACAGTACTCCAACTCGAGGAACCTGCTCATCGGCATGGGTATCGGACTTGTCGTGTTCTCGTTCCTTGTCGCTCTGTGGATCGCCCTTGGGATCAGCTCCGGCCTTCGAAAGATCATGGGTGTCGCCAACGCCGTCTCCATCGGCGACCTCAACCAGAATGTCGAGATCAAGACGAATGACGAAATCAAGGATCTCGTCGATACGATCAATGTGATGACGGCCAACCTTCGCAATACCGCGAACATCGCCGATCAGATTGCCAATGGCGACCTGATGGTTTCGCCGAAGCCGCTTTCCGACAAGGATATTCTTGGTTTGGCGCTCCAGAGCATGGTGGAGCGCCTGCGCGGTGTCGTCGCCGACGCGCTGGCCGCTTCGACCAATGTCTCTTCAGGCAGCCAGGAACTTTCGGCAAGTTCGGAAACCCTGTCGCAGGGCGCCACCGAACAGGCATCGTCCGCCGAAGAGGCCTCCGCCTCGATGGAGCAGATGGCGGCCAACATCAAGCAGAACGCCGACAACGCCGCCCAGACGGAAAAGATCGCCCGTCAGTCGTCGCGCGACGCCGAAGCCTCCGGTCAGGCCGTCAACCGCGCCGTCGGTGCGATGCGCACGATCGCCGAAAAGATCTCGATCGTGCAGGAAATCGCCCGCCAGACCGACCTTCTGGCGCTGAACGCCGCCGTCGAGGCCGCCCGTGCCGGCGAACACGGCAAAGGATTTGCAGTGGTCGCTTCGGAAGTGCGGAAACTTGCCGAACGCAGCCAGGCTGCGGCTGCGGAAATCAGCGCGCTTTCGGGCGAAACGGTGCAGGTGGCGACGGACGCCGGCGAGATGCTCAACAAGCTGGTCCCGGATATTCAGAAGACCGCCGAACTGGTGTCGGAAATCTCCGCCGCCTGCCGCGAGCAGGATATCGGTGCGGCCCAGATCAACGAGGCGATCCAGCAGCTCGACAAGGTGACCCAACAGAATGCCGGTGCGTCCGAAGAGATGTCTGCCACCTCGGAAGAACTTGCAGCTCAGGCCGAGGAGCTGCAGGCATCGATCGCCTTCTTCAAGGTCGACCGCGCTGGGTCGGCGAGAGACAGGGCACAGACTGCTGCACGGGCTTCCGGAACATCGAGAGCGGCGCCGAAGCCCGCTGGCAAGGCTGCCGGCGCGCAGCGGACCGAGCATTCGGTTCTGGCCCAGCAGGCTCGCGCCAAGGGCTTTGCCCTCGATCTTTCCATGGGTGGGCCGGATTCCGACGACCACGACTTCAGAGAGAGCGCATGACGCGGATCAAGGCTGGCGAAGCGGGCGGACATCCGCCCGCCGACCTTCAACGACTTACGATCCAGCGGCAAGGCCCGCATCCGAGAGACATCTCAAGGGAAACGACAGATGCGTTTTACCATTAAGCTGAAATTGGGTTTGGCCTTCGGCCTGACAATCACTCTGCTGGCAATAACCGCGGGATACGGCGTCTTCAGCCTTTCCAAGCTAAACGCCTCGGCAACCGGCGCGGTTCAGGGACCTGCGCTGCGGCTGGAACGCGCTCAGGATCTGGCCAATCTGCAACTGCGCATCGCGCAGTCGCAGATGAGTATGGCAACGGCTGAAAGCCCCGCAGCCGCGGTCAAGATTGCCTTGGCCAGTGACCAGTACCGGAGCGAGTATCTCGAAAAGCTGACCTGGTTGAGGGGCGCGGTAACAACCGAGGCCAGCAAGAAGGGCCTCGATGATATTCGCGGCATGTCCGAACGTCTTTTTTCGGTCGATGACACAATTCGCGAGCTCGCTACCACGGGCAAGAGCGATGACGCGTTGCGGCTGGCGCTTGGTGACGGAAGCGCGATGATCAACGAGATCACCAAGGCGCTGGATGCGCGCGTTGCCTCCAGTAAGAATCTCATGATCCAGGCGGCCAGCGATATCGACGAAAGCTATGCCGTTACGCGGAACCTGATTTTGGCGATGGCCAGCGCCGCGCTTGTCGTCGCGATTGCCGCGGCCCTTTGGATCGCGTTCGGCATCAATGGCAATTTACGCAGGATCAAAACCGCCGTCAGCGCGGTTTCCGTTGGCGATCTCAACCAGGAGGTCGCGATCAAGACAAACGACGAAATCAAGGATCTGGTCGATACGATCAACGTGATGACGACAAACCTGCGCAACACCGCAGCGATTGCCGATCGTATCGCCGCGGGCGATCTGACGGTGGAGGTAAAGCCGCTTTCCGACAAGGATGTGCTGGGGCTGGCGATGCAGAGCATGGTCGCCAACCTGCGTGTCACTGCCCATGTGGCGGATCAGATCGCCAATGGCGACCTGATGGTTTCGCCGAAGCCGCTCTCCGACAAGGATGTGCTGGGCATCGCATTGCAGAGCATGGTGGAGCGTCTTCGCGGTGTCGTCGGCGACGCTCTGGCCGCCTCCACCAACGTCTCTTCAGGCAGCCAGGAACTGTCGTCGAGCTCAGAGCAGCTCAGCCAGGGCGCAACGGAACAGGCGTCGTCCGCCGAAGAGGCTTCCGCCTCGATGGAGCAGATGGCTGCGAACATCAAGCAGAACGCCGACAATGCCGCACAAACCGAAAAGATCGCCCGCCAGTCGTCCCGCGATGCCGAAGCCTCCGGCCAGGCCGTCAACCGCGCTGTCGGTGCCATGCGGACGATCGCCGAAAAGATTTCGATCGTACAGGAAATCGCCCGCCAGACCGACCTTCTGGCGCTGAACGCCGCCGTCGAGGCGGCCCGTGCCGGCGAGCACGGCAAGGGATTTGCAGTGGTCGCTTCGGAGGTCCGAAAACTTGCCGAGCGGTCCCAGGCCGCAGCTGCGGAAATCAGCGCTCTTTCCGGTCAAACGGTGCAGGTGGCGACGGAAGCCGGCGAGATGCTCAACAGGTTGGTCCCGGATATCCAGAAGACCGCCGAACTGGTGTCGGAAATCTCCGCCGCATGCCGCGAGCAGGATATCGGTGCAGCCCAGATCAGCGATGCGATCCAGCAGCTTGATCGGGTGACGCAGCAAAATGCCGGTGCTTCCGAAGAGATGTCTGCCACCTCGGAAGAACTTGCAGCTCAGGCCGAGGAACTGCAGGCATCGATCGCCTTCTTCAAGGTCGACCGCGCCGGTTCGATACCGCGAAGCCAGATCGCCGCTCCCAAGCTGGGCCCGGCGAAATCCTCGGCGCACAAGAACTACACCTCACGGGCGGCTGAACAATCGGTGACGGCGCAGCAGGCCCGCGCCAAGGGTTTTGCCCTCGACCTGTCAATGGGCGGGCCGGACTCGGATGACGATGATTTCAGGGAGCGTGCATAATGGCTGCAATATCTTCCGAAGCGCAATTCGTAACCTTCGCCCTCGGCGATGAGCTTTTCGCGGTCCCTGTGGAAGTGGTCCGCGAGATCCTCGACCACGAGGAACCGTTCAAGATCCCGCATGGCCCGGAATACCTTCTGGGGCTGCGCGATGTGCGGGGCCAGGGTGTCCCCGTCATCGATCTTCGCCTGCGTCTCGGCATGTCGAGGACCGTCAAGACGCCGCATACGCGGATCCTGGTGCTCGACGTGCCTGTCGGCGGTCGCGTTCTGGCCCTCGGCCTCGTCGCAGACCGGGTTTTCGAAGTCGTGCCGTTCCGCGACGAACAGATAGAGTCCGCCCCGGATATCGGCGTGCGCTGGCGCTCGGACTATATCGCGGGCGTCGTGCGGCGGGACGGCGGCTTCGTCGTCATCGTCGATCTTGCGCGACTGTTTTCGGATTCCGGTTCGGCCCTCGCCGATGTCGGCCCGCAGACTCAAGTCGCGTAAGAACAGGAACGCGGACCTGAAAGGCAACATGACGGGGGTGAACGCGTGAGCATGGCGATGAGAGGCCAGCCGCTGGACGATCGACTGAGCGAGCGCAATTTCGACGTACTGGCGGGATACATATACAACTACAGCGGCATAAAGATGCCGCATACGAAAATGACCATGCTGGAGGGGCGGCTTCGGCGGCGCCTGCGGGTCACCGGCATGCCGACCTTCGACAGCTATTGCGACTATCTCTTCAAGCAAGGCGGCATCGAGGCGGAATCGATTTTCCTCATCGATGCCGTCACCACCAACAAGACCGACTTCTTCCGTGAACCGAAACACTTCGAGTACATGACGACAGCGGCGCTGCCGGACATCCTGAGGAACTTCAAAGAGCGGCGCATCCGCACCTGGAGCTCCGCCTGCTCGACAGGCGCCGAACCCTACACCATGGCCATGGTGCTGTCCGACTATCTCACGGCCAACGCGCCGGAGAGGGACTATTTCGTACTCGCAACCGACCTTTCCACCGACGTGCTGCAAAAGGCCCAACGCGGCATCTATCAGAGCGAACTTCTTCAGCCGGTGTCTTCCGAAATGATGCGGAAATACGTGATGCGGGCGTCGGATGCTCGCCGCCAGGAAATGCGCATCACCCCCAAACTCCGTTCCCACGTGGGGTTTGCAAGGCTGAACCTGATGGACGACGCTTATCCCGTCGGCGATCCGATGCATATCATCTTCTGCCGCAACGTTCTGATCTACTTCGACAAACCGACCCAGAGCCACGTGCTGACAAGGCTTTGCGACCGGCTGATGCCGGGGGGGTATCTGTTCATCGGTCATTCCGAAACGGTGACGGGCTTCGATCTGCCGATCAGACAAGTCGCAAACACGATCTTCAGGCGGGTATGAGCATGACCGGCAAGATCCGCGTCCTGATCATCGACGACTCGGCGAGCGTCCGGCAGATTTTGTCTTCCATCCTGTCGGCCGATCCCGATATCGAAGTCATGGGGGTCGCCAACGATCCTTTCATGGCGGCCCGCAAGATTCGCGAAGAAATCCCCGACGTCATCACGCTCGATGTCGAGATGCCCCAGATGGACGGCATCACTTTCCTGCGCAAGTTGATGTCGCAGCATCCGATTCCGGTGGTGATGTGTTCATCGCTGACGGAAGCCGGATCGGAAACTCTGATGCAGGCGCTGGAAGCCGGCGCCGTGGATGTCATCCTGAAGCCAAAGATCGGCGCCGCGGATCATCTCGCCGAGGCGGCCGATCGCATTCGCACTGCGGTCAAAGGTGCCGCTCGCGCCCGGGTCGGCAAACTGCGCGCATCGCGACTTGCGGAAGGCGGCACGACCGCCAAGCTTACCGCGGATGCGATCCTGCCGCCTCCAAAGATTGGCGCCATGGCGAAAACAACCGAAATGGTCGTCTGCGTCGGCGCGTCTACCGGCGGCACCGAGGCATTGCGCGAGCTTCTGGAGGCCCTGCCCGCCAATTCGCCGGGCATCGTCATCGTCCAGCATATGCCGGAGAGATTCACCGCCGCTTTCGCCCAACGCCTCAACAGCCTCTGCGAGGTCGAGGTCAAGGAGGCGGCAGATGGCGATCCCGTTCTGCGCGGCCATGTGCTGATTGCGCCCGGCGACAGGCATATGCTGCTCGAGCGGCGTGGTGCACGCTACGAGGTCTCGATCCGGTCGGGACCGCTCGTCAGTCGGCACCGCCCCTCCGTCGACGTGCTGTTCCGCTCCGCCGCGAGGTCGGCCGGCGCCAATGCCATGGGCGTGATCATGACCGGCATGGGCGACGACGGTGCCCGCGGAATGAACGAGATGCATCAGGCCGGCGCCTATACGGTAGCCCAGGACGAAGCCACCTCCGTCGTCTTCGGCATGCCGAAGGAAGCGATTGCGCATGGCGGCGTCGACAGGATCGTGCCGCTCGACCAGATCGGGCGGGAAATCCTCGCTGCCGACCGCCGGCGGTGAAATCTGCCAACTCGGCCTTCATGCCTCGTTAACCATGTTTGGCAAGAATGGCGCCACGCATCATGAGGGTGCGGTGAGAGAGCAATTTGCGCTCAGCAGCCGGACAAGGACCCCAAGATGCCAGTCATAACCTTTGCCAACACCAAGGGCGGAGCAGGCAAGACCACTGCCGTGCTTCTTCTCGCCACAGAACTCGTTGAGCAAGGCTATCGCGTCACGATCCTCGACGCCGATCCGCAATACTGGATCTCGCGCTGGCACCAACTCTCCCCGCCGGACGACAAACTCAACGTCATCTCCTATGTCACCCAGGCCTCGATCGAACGTCATATCGCCGAAAATCGGCACAAGACGGACTATTTCGTGTTGGACCTGCCCGGCGCCCAGAGCCCCCTGCTCGCCAAGGCGATCGGCCTGTCCGACCATGTGCTGATCCCGATCCAGGGTTGCGCCATGGATGCCCAGGGCGGCGCCAATGTGCTGGAGCTCCTGCATTATCTGGAAGAAAAGGCCAACCTTCGTGTGCCGCATTCGGTGGTGCTGACGCGCGTCAACTCCATGGTGACGACCCGGGCCCTGCTGACGGTCAAGATGCTGCTCGCGCAGCGCAACGTCGACGTGCTCGATACGCCGATCATCGAACGTGCCGCTTTCCGCGATATCTTCGATCTCGGCGGCACGCTTTACACGATGGACGAAGCCCGCATCAGCAATCTCGACAAGGCCCGCCAAAATGCGCGGCTTTTCGCGCTGGAAATGCTCCGCCGCGTGCCGCTGCACAAACGCGCGGCGCTCTCGAGCCGCTTCATTCGCGCTGCCTGAGCCGGTCTCAACTCGATCTCCAGCTTGACATCAGACGCGAGGTTAGGCGCCGCTCGCTCGCAGGCCTTCGAATCCTTGAAATCGATCGACACGCTCCCTCAGCTGGATGCAAGAAGTTCCCGCAACGCCAGCCGCTTGTAGGTCTCCACCATTGCATCTCCCCGTTGACGCTCAACGGAAATGGCCAGTCGCATGGTGGATGTGCCGAGATACATGACCAGCATGGCCCGGTTGAAAAGTTCTTCCGGATCCGCCTGGGGCTGAATGTACCGTAGCGCTGCGGCGACAATGGCGCCGTTTTCGCGAGCATCGGCGAGATCGATATCCTGCAATGCCTTGTCTGCCTGCGTACCCGACCAGATATCCCGCATCACCGGTTCGGCGAGGAACAGGCCGTAATAGGTATCGATCAGGCCGTTGAAGGCGCCGGCGAAAGCTGCCTCATCGCGCACCGGCTCAATAGCTTCCCGGATACAGGCCCGGCCCTCTTCGTTGTAGCGCTCGGCGAGGGTGCGGACGACCGCGGCCTTGTCCGGGAAAAATTGGTAAAGCGAGCCAATCGGGACGGCCGCCTTTTCCGCCAACTCACCCATTTTCATCACGTCGCTCCCGCCACGCGCGATCAGCTCCTTTGCTGCCGACAGGATGCGCTCAACTCTTTCGCGACTTCGTTTCTGCTGCGGTTGTCGTGGGCTTGAGACAGAAATTTCCATTCTCTTTCCGTACCTTGATTCTGAACATGAAGAATATTCGCATTTCTTGTTGACAAATGCAACGCGAGGATTTATCACATTTAAAACATGAGAAAACTTCGCATTTGGGAGATGGAAACATGGAAAAGCCAATTCTCATCATCGGCGGCAAGGGCAAGACCGGTTCGCGCGTTGCCGAACGGCTGCAGGCCAAAGGCAAAGAAATCCGCTTTGCGTCGCGCCCCACCGGTTTCGACTGGACGGATCGCAACACTTGGGCCGCAGCGCTCGAAGGCGCGGCTGCGGCCTACATCACCTACTACCCCGATCTCGCCGCAAAGGGTGCAGCGGACAATATCGACGCGCTGGCGAGGCTCGCAGTATCGCTCGGCGTCAAACGTCTCGTGCTGCTGTCCGGCCGCGGCGAGCCGGAAGCGCAGGAAAGCGAAAAGCGACTGATCGCCTCCGGCGCAGAATGGACTGTGGTTCGGGCAAGCTGGTTCAATCAGAATTTCGACGAAGGCCAGCTGGCGCCGATGATCCTGGACGGCGCAGTCGCCCTGCCGGTAAGCACTGTGCGCGAGCCTTTCATCGATGCCGGCGATATCGCCGACGTCGTCACGGCGGCGCTGACCGACACGCGCCATATTGGAGAACTCTATGAGGTAACCGGGCCGCGGCTCCTCACATTCGCGGAAGCGGTCAACGAAATCGGCCGGGCGAGCGGCCGCGAGGTCGCTTTCCATACAATCTCCAACGAGGAATTCGAGGACGGATTGAAGTCAGCGCAAGTGCCCGCCGATCTTGCCGAACTGCTGGTCGAGCTGTTCACCGTGGTGCTCGACGGGCGCAACGAGTATCTGACCGACGGCGTGCAACGCGCGCTTGGCCGTCCGCCCAGGGATTTTGCGGATTATGCCCAACGTGCCGCAGCCCGCGGCGCCTGGACGTGACTTATGCCGGCTTCGTCTTGATCACGGTCACCGTGCCGGCATCGGCATCAACGGTCACCCAATCACCGGTCTCGATAACAGACAGCGGGTCCTGATCGAGATCGGTTACCGCCGGCACGCGGGTGACGACGGCACCGAGCGCGATCTTCGTCGTCATCCGCGTAAAGATCATCGCCGCAGGCTGAACGCCGTTCAATCGCGTCATATGGAAATAGGCCGACCAGCCGGACGAGCCCTTGGCACCGGGAAAGACCAGAATCTTGCCGGCGAATGAAACTCCTTTAAGCTCGTGGCGACGTTCTATGATTGCGCCAGTCCGCTCGTTGATGCCGCCCCAGCCGGAAATCGTCTCTGTCGTCACCAGCGCCTCGCCCTCTGCGCGGCCTCCCACCACCTTGCGTCCCTTGAGGACGATGGTTTCGGTCTTGGTTTCGGCCGCAATATCCATCAGGCCCTCCCGCTCCATGTCCCCGTCAACGCGGCGTTGACGCAATCGCGCACGGAGCCGAACCAGCCCTGCACCCCGGTGATCGCCGGCAAGTAATGCGCCTGCTTGGCGGAATCGGTGGCGATGACGCGGGTTCCTGACGGCAGGCGCCGGGAGATGGCGGGACAGGTGTCGCTCATTACGACGCCGCCCGCTTCCTTGATGACATCGATATAACCGTTGCGTTCGGCGACCTGCTTGATGGCTCGCGGGGTGTGCACCCACAATGCCACATCCGGGTGAATCCGCTTGCCTTCAAGGAGATGAGCGACCAGTGACATCTGGTCGATGGAATTGTGCGGGCAGCCAAGCATGATGAAATCGACCTTTTTCTCCGTCGCACTCTGCAGCTTCTCATAGGTCTCGCGCCGCTCCGCGACCCCGTAGCGGAAGATGCCCTCAACCTTGCGCCCGCCAAAGGCTTCCTCGATCGAATTCGCTTCCGGGGTAATGCCCGGGATGTGGTACATCTCGACACCACCGGACGATGCGGCTGCCGCGCCAAAGTGTTTGAGTTTGATGAGATCCGGCCGGCGGGCAGCGCCGTTTACGACCGGGATATCCTCACCGACCACCTCGCCGAGGTAATAGCCCAACAACCCCCAATCCATCATCTCGTCGACCTCGATATCGAGCTCGACCAGATGGGTGCCTCGACGGTTCTCGGTGATGTGGAAGCCCCAGTAGGGAATTCGGCCGGTCAGCGCCGCGGCACCGGTGCTTTCCTTGCCTTCGACATTGGTGCGGGCGCCGAGCACGGAGTTGCAATAGATGACCGCAGACGACTCCATCCACGCGCAATGCTCGCCCTTCACAGGCACGTTGCCGACTTGATAGGGCGTACAGGTGGCGAACATGTTGACGCCGCGGCGGCCGAGAAATTTTTCGTTTTCCCGCTGCATGTCGAGCAGCGATTTATCGACGCCCTGAAGTTCCCAATTGTCGTTGTCGATGCCGGTGATGAGCTGGCAGGTATGCGCCACCATGTGCGGCACTTCCACCACCTCGTCGCTGTCGAGGTTGAGCTCGGAATAGACATGCTCCATGCCCTTCCGGGCAATCGGCTGCACCGAAGGGGTCGAGGCGTTGAAGGCGCCCGCGACATTGTTGGTCTCCACCAGTCGTTCGGCGCCAAGCGCCTCGCCGTAGCGGACGAGCAGATCCATGGCGCGCGCCTTTGCGCGGCCGTGTTCGCCGTCATACATTGCCTTTTCGCAGTCGCTCAGCTTCATCGCGTCCTCCTCACGATGCGGCGCGCATTTCCTCATCGGACCAGCGATAATGCTTCTTCTCGACATTATCGGAAACTCTTTCCCGCAAAGCTGCAAGATCGATCTGGTGCACGCTGCCGGTCCCGGCAAGATCGAGAGCATTGGCGGCCGCCATGCCCATGCCGATGCAAGGCCCCATGACCCTGACGCTCGAGAGCGCTGCAGAGTCGGCATCGATGCAGCGGCCGGCGGCGGCAACATTGTCGCATTCGTCCGGCGTCAGGCTGCCGAGCGGAATGTAATGGGTATGGTCCTTGTCGAAGGTAATCCAGTGATGGCCGTCGCCATGATCGTGCAGCTCGATCGGCCAGGCGGTCCGTGCGACGGCATCGTCGAACCTCGTGCCGGCCTGGATCTCATCCACCGTCAGGTGATGCCGCCCCGCGATCCAGCGGGTCTGGCGGATACCAGGCAGGCCGAACGAGCGGATGCGGGCATTGCCGAAGCATTCCGGAAACTCCGTCTTCAGGAACTCGACAGCACGCGCAGCCTGATCCTTGCCCTCAAGCGCCTTTTTCGAAGCCTCGACCGGATCGAGCGGCGTCTCCACATGAGTCATGTTCATGGCGGCAATGCCGCGTCCCGGGATGGTGAAGCCAAGCCCTTCGCGACGCAGGAGGCCGTAGCTCGCCGCCTTGTCCTTCATCCGGTCGGCGATCTCGTAGCGCGTCGGCTGCTTTGCCTCGTCGATATTCTCCAGCACCACCATCTGCGTGCCGAAGACGCCGCCCCTTTCGGGCTCGCGGCAGGCAAACCCGGCCTGCCAGACGAGGGCAGCATCGCCGCTCGCCTCGACCCAGCCCGTGGCCTCGACAGATACGCCGCCGTAACGCGTCATGAAATCCGTCTGGACGATACGCCTTCCCTCGACATGCACATCGAGAATGGTGGCGCCAAGCACGACCTGAATTCCCGCATCGAGAACGCTGCTCTCCATCCAGCGGCCGAGCACCACTTCGTCATAATAGACGACGGTGGTGTTGGGCCCGTGCCGGTAGTGGACAGCCTTGTCCTGTGTTTCGAGATAGGCAAGCAGCTGGTCGGCAACGCCATGGGTGAACTGATAGCCGTGAGTACCGTTCGAAAAGAGGCCGCAGAAGGTGGAGATGATGGAATTGACCGCCTGGCCCCCAAGTGCTGCCTGCCCATCCACGATGACCACCGTGCGACCGAGCCGTGCGGCTTCGAGGGCTGCCGAAATCCCGGCGATGCCGGCGCCGACGACGCAGATATCTGCCTTCAGCTTGCGAAAGGGCGCGGCCTTTTCGCGCCTGACGATCCGTGTTTCCCTGCTCAGCATCTGCGTCATCACGCCTCTCTCGCATGGTGCCCTGTGTCTTCCCGGCACTTATCAGTCGGATGGTAACCGAAGATACCATCGCCGGAACCCGGCAAGTGGCGCGATCAGCTTTCGTGTTTTGCGAAAGCTGGGAAGCGAAGGACGCGTGATCTCAAGTCAGAAGGCAGGAATAGCCTGCGCTGGAATTCCTTGGTCAAACCGTTTCTGTGCATAAGCAATGAACTCGGCGACGACATTCCTGTTCATCTTGATCCGCGGCACCGACGCCTTCACCCACAAGGGCTCGACCGGAAACTCCGGCATCACCTCTTCCAGCATACGATTGTCCAGATCCGATTGCGCGAGGAACCGCGGCAGTATCGCGAGGCCCAACCCCTGTCTGGCGGCTGCAAGCAGGATACGGCTGTCGTTCGCAGTGAAATTCGAGGTTATCTCCACGTTGAGTGTGCTCGATTCCAGCTGGAAAGTCCAGGTCGTGCCGATCGTGTGGAACGTGATGCATTCATGACCGACCAACTCCGTCGGGGTCTTGGGCCTTCTGCGGTTCGCGAAATAGCTCGGCGCCGCGCAAAGAACCCGCGGATAGGGGCAGAGCGGATGGTCGATCACATAGGCATAGGATTGCGGCAGCGCGCCTACCGCCACGTCGAAACCCTCTTCCAGCGGGTTTACGGACCGATCGAGCAGAACGATCTCCATCTTGACCCGCGGATTGGCCGCCTGGAAGGCCGCGCAGATATCGCCGAAGAACATCGAGGTCAGTGTCGTCGGCGCCTTGATGCGCAGTGAGCCGGTCAATCCCAGTTCCTGCGTGTTGGGAGTGGCCAAGGTCTCCTCGATCTCTCCGACCAGAAGTTGCAGCCGCGGCCTTAACCGCTCCCCGTCGAGCGTCAACGCCAGACGTCGCGTCGTGCGCACGAAAAGCTGCGTTTTCAGATGGTCTTCGAGCCGCCTCACCCGTTTGGTGATGACGGAAGTCGCAACACCGAGATCGCGACCGGCTGCGGAAAAACTCCCGGCGCGGGCAGTTGCAAGAAAGGCTCCGATATCGAGAAGTATATTCACTGTCTTTCTCATTTCGAGAAAAAATCGGAATGGCATCAGACATGCAAATCGAAGCCTGCGCAACTCGACTGTTAATTACAACGCGCGCTATGAAACTGGAATTCCGCAGTCACTCTTTCGACGGCCCTGGTCTCGGAAAGGCGCAATGCCAGCCAGGCAGACACGGCCGACCAGGCGGCGCGCATATAGGCATCCGCCCGGTAAAGCGCCGCGTCAGGGTCGTCTTGCATCACCATCATCCGCTCGCTCAGCGCCTCGAAATCGTCGAGAACGACAACCAGCGCCTCTGACGCATCGGGATGTTCGGCAGAATAGGCATCCACCTCGTCCCGCACCTTCTGCAGAAAAACGGCAAGCCCCCTGCCCTCGTCGCGCCAGAGGCGGCGCGTCAGAAAATCCAGCGCCTGCATGCCCGTCGTGCCTTCATAAATCGTCATGACACGAGAGTCCCGCAGGTATTGCTCAAGGGGCCAGTCACGGGTGAAGCCGACGCCGCCGAGCACCTGGATCGCTCGATGGGCGACATCGAAGCCCGTCTCAGCTCCGAAATTTTTGACCAGCGGCAGCATCCAGCCCGTGAAATCTTCCAGCCCCGGCTCTGCGTCTAGCCGAGCGAGATCCATGGCCGTCGCCAGTTCCAGCACTGCTGCGCGCAAAATTTCGGTCGAACTGCGTATCTCATGGAGCTGTCGACGAACATCGGGATGGCTGGCGATCGACACCGGCGGCTGGTCCGCCGGGCCGCCCTGCCGGCGCTCCCTGGCATAGTCCTCGGCAATATCGGCGGCGGCAGAAGCGATGCCCAGCCCCTGGCAGCCTGTGAGAAGCCGCATCAGTTCGATCATCGTGAAGAGCTGCGGCAGGCCTCGCCCTTCCTTGCCGAGCAATATGCCCTTCGCATTGTCGAACCGCATGGCGCAGGTCGGGGATCCGTGCAGGCCCATCTTCTCCTCGATCCGGTCGACCGTGACCCCGTTCGGCTGGCCCTCGACGAAATTCGGCACGAGAAAGAGGCTGACGCCGCGCGTGCCCGGCTGATTGTTGGTGCGGGCAAGCAGGCAATGGCCAATGCGCGCCCCCATGTCGTGATCGCCGAAGGAAATCCAGATCTTCTGGCCAGTGATGAGCCATTCGCCATCTCGCTGCTCGGCCTTTGTCCGAAGCCGTCCGACATCGGACCCGGCCTCTGGCTCGGAGATGCAGATCGTGGCCGCCCATTCGCCCGAGGCGAGCTTGGGCACCCATTCGTTTGCGGTCGCCTCGTCGGCGGTTTCGGCCAGAAGATGCGCGGCGGCGCGCGTAGAACCCGCGGCCATCATCAGGGCGACGCAGCCGCGCTCGAAGAGCGGTGCGCAAGCGGCATGCAGGGTGAGTGGAACGGCCTGCCCGCCGAATTTCTCCGGCACGTCCATTCCGAGCCAACCAGCTTCGGCATATTGCCGAAACGCATCGGCAAAACCGTCAGGCGTCTTCACCCGACCGTCAACGACCCGTGCGCCGATCCGATCACCGACCGTATTCAACGGCGCCAGTACGCCTTCGGCAAAACTCGCCGCTTCCTCGACGATCGCCACGACCGTCTCATCGTCGCAATCCTGCCGAAGATCACGCAGCCGATGCCAGCCCGGCGTCAGAGCCAGCAGCTCCAGCGTACGGTTTGCCTGATCCGCGAAAGACATCGGCATCACCGCGGCTGCATGCGAATGGCGCCGTCGAGCCGGATCACTTCGCCGTTGACATACTGGTTCTCGATCAGGAACCGCACCGCATCTGCAAACTCCGCCGGATCGCCGAGTCTTGACGGATAAGGGATGGCAGCGGCCAGGCTATCCTGCGCCTCCTGCGGCAATTCGTAGAGCAAGGGCGTCAGAAAAATGCCGGGCGCTACCGTGTTGACGCGGATGCCGAAACGCGAGAATTCGCGTGTCGCCGGCAGCGCCAGGGAGACGATGCCGCCCTTGGAGGCCGCATAAGCCGCCTGGCCGACCTGCCCTTCGAAGGCTGCGACGGAAGCGGTGTTGACGATCACGCCGCGCGCCTTGTCTTCCCGTTCCGGCAGTGTCGACATACGCTCGGCCGCAAGCCGCATCATATTGAACGTGCCGATCAGGTTGATGCGGATCACTCTTTCAAAATCCCCCAGCGGCATCGGGCCTTGCTTGCCGAGGATGCGTCCCGCCGTACCGATGCCTGCGCAATTGACGAGAATTCTAAGGCCGTCTCCGGCCTGAGCGGCAATATCCAGCGCATGCGATGCATCGTCTTCGCTCGTTACGTCGCCCAAAAGCGCCGCGCCGCCAATTTCACTCGCCACCTTCTCGGCGGCTGCCGAGTTGCGGTCGAAGATGTGCACGATCGCTCCGAGCTTCGCGAGCAATCGTGCCGTCGCCTCGCCGAGCCCCGATCCGCCGCCGGTTACGACCGCGCTCGCCCCTTCGATCTTCATGCCGCAAGCTCCTTCCCCACCCGGATGACATCTGTGCCGTCCGCATAAAGCGCATCGACAAGATCGCTGCGTTGAGCGAGCACGGCTCGCTGGTTGATCGAACCCTTGTCGGTCACCTCGCCCTTTTCGAAACGCAGCGGCTCGGTCATCAGCATCACACGCATGATGCGCGTCGCCGAACCGCTCGCCTGCCGCTGATGCTCGGCGAGGCGAGAAGCGATCGCCGCCCTTACCTTGGGGTGAGCGACCACCGCCTCATCCGAAAGACCGCTCTCGCCTGCGATGATCTCCCGCAAAGCCGGCATGAAAGGCACGACGAGCGCGCCGAGTTCCGCCCGATTCTCGCCAGTGATGACAGCATCGCGGATCAGTCCGCCGAACTGGTTGACGAATTGCGCGCGCAGCATGCCGACGGCCACCCAGGTGCCCGTCTGCAGCTTGAAATTCTCCGCCGTCCGGCCGTCAAAATAGAACCCCTTGCTCGGGTCGCCGGGAACCGCAAATTTCACGGCATCGCCTATGCGATAAAATCCTTCTTCATCGAAAGCAGCGGCCGTCAGCGTCTCGTTCCGCCAGTAGCCGGGAGTGATATTCGGACCCTTCAGGCGCAGTTCGTACTTGTCCTCGAAGGGCACCAGCTTCAGCGTAACACCTTGAGCAGGGATCCCGATATTGCCCGGCTTGTCCTGAGGATCGGTGCAGAAGAGCGAAAATGGCGCCGTTTCCGTGGAGCCCAGGCCCGTGCCGAGTGGGATACGTCCCCCCACCGTCATTTCCGCAAGTTCGGTCAACGCGTCCCAGGTGTGCTGTGCCATACCGGCGCCGGCATACATCATCATTTTCAGGTTCCTGAAGAAGTTCTGGCGGAGCGTATCGTCCTCGCGCATTTCCTGCACCAACATCTCGTAACCGGCAGGAACGTTGAAATACCAGGTGGGCGAGATCTCCCTCAGATTGGCGATCGTCTGGCCGATCAGCTTCGGCGTCGGTTTGCCACGGTCGATGTAATAGGTGCCGCCGTGATAGATGACGATGTTGAAGCACTTGTTGCCGCTCGCCGTATGGTTCCACGGCGACCAGTCGACGAGGATCGGCGGCTCGTCCCGAAAATAACCGTAGCAATCGGCCACCATTTCCTGGTTCGAACAAAGCATGCGTTGCGTCTGGATCACCCCCTTAGGCGAACCCGTAGTGCCGGAGGTGAACAGGAATTTCGCGACCGTATCGAGGCCGACGGCATCGAAGGCCTGGTCCACGGCCGCAGTCGGCTCTCTTCGGATGACGTCATCGAACTGATAGGAATTGGGGCGGTCACCCGGCAGATTGCGGGTGGCAACGAATGGAGTGTCGGCGCCGAAGGCTATATCGACTGCTTTGCGGAAGACGGCTGCGTCATCGGCGAACACCAGGCCCGGCGTGATCTGCGCGGCAATTTCAGCAAGTTTGCCAAAGTCTGAGGATAGCGTTGCATATGCCGGCGCGATCGCTGCCGAAGGGATCCCGACATGCTGCGCGCCTAGCGCTATCAGCGCGTGTTCGATCGAATTTTCGGAGAGAATGACGAGTGGACTTTCGGCAGAAAGTTTCAGGTCGAGCAGGAACTGGCCGATGCGCCGTACCCGGTCGAGCGCCTCTCCATAGGTTACGGTCCGCCAGCCGCCCGTCGCGTCGCGATCGGCCATCCAGGCGCGATCGGGCGCAGTCTTTGCCCAATGCACCAGCCGCTCGTTGAGCTTGTCCGGATAAGCACCAAGTGGATCTTCCCGCCAGACCAGGAACTCGCCACCCGGCCGCTCCTCCCACTTTACCACAGGCGACCACAGCTTTACATCACGCGCGGATTGACCGGCCATGACACTCCTCCCAGACGTCAATGCCTCCACAGGCTTCCAAAAATTTGTTTACAAGGAAACAATCTCCATGTAAACGATCAAAAACTCAAGGCGGATGAATGGGAGCGTCCGTTGCTGGAGGAGTAAGCAGAAAATGGCCGATCAGACGGCAACGAGCTTCGTCACCTATGAACTCAAGGGCAAGATCGCCCATATAGGTCTCAACCGCCCCGAAAAGCGCAACGCCATCAGCGACCGCTTCGTCGAGATGATCGCCGAGGCAGTAGCCCGCGCCGAAAGCGAGGCGAAGGCCGTCGTCCTTTTCGGTCATGGCGACCATTTCTGCGCAGGGCTCGACCTTGCCGAACATGTGAAGAAGACGCCGATCGAAGGCGTGCGTGGTTCGCGCCGCTGGCATGCGGTATTTTCCGGCATCGAGCACGGCACCATCCCGTGGATTTCTGCTCTGCATGGCGCGGTGGTTGGCGGCGGCCTGGAGCTTGCGGCGGCCACGCATATCCGCGTTGCAGATCGCTCCGCCTTTTTTGCGCTGCCGGAAGGCCAGCGCGGCATCTTCGTCGGCGGCGGCGGCTCCGTGCGGGTCGCGCGGCTGATGGGCGTGGCACGTATGACCGACATGATGCTGACCGGCCGTGTCGCTTCCGCCGAGGAGGCGGAGAGCTGGAACCTCGCCCAGTATGTGGTCGAAAAAGGCACTGCGCGGCAGAAGGCGCATGAGCTGGCCGAAGCGGCCGCGAGCAATGCCGAGATTTCCAATTACGCGGTCATCAATGCGCTCCCGCGCATTCAGGATATGGCGAAGGAAGACGGCCTGTTCGTGGAATCCTTCATCTCCTCGTTTACCGCCACCAGTCCGGAGGCCGAGGAACGGCTGCGGGCCTTCCTGGAAAAACGGGCTGCACGTTTGAAGGCGCCGGGTTCGGCCTGAGAGGACATCATCATGGATATGCCAGTCCGCACGTCAGAAGACGTCGATCTAGACCGGCTCAGCACGGCGCTCGGCTTCCTGATGCGGCTCGCGCAGCTCAAGATCTATGAACGTTTTTTCGAGGAAGTCGGAGAGTACCACCTGAAACCGGGCGAGTTCTCCGTTCTCTGGGTCATCCTTCACAACCCCGGCATCCGCCAGAGCGTCCTCGGCCAAAGGCTGATGATCAAGCGCGCCCACATGACCAAGCTCATCCGCGCATTGGAAGATCAGGGCCTCGTCACGCGCCGGGTCCCGGATGACGATCGCCGGGCGGTTGAAATCACACTTACGCCGGCTGCCGCAGATAAAGTCAGGCAGGCAAGCCATTGGTTTTTTACCTACGAGGATTCCGTCGGCGCCAACCTTACCAAGGACGAACGCCAGCAACTGACAGGCCTGCTGCGGAAATTCGTCGGGATTGACTGAAACAGGATCGGGAGGAGCCGGCCTTGAATATCGATGAACTGCTCGCGATCGACATCCATACCCACGCGGAGGAGCCCTGCTGCGGTCCGCGCGACGACGGCTATGACGAATTCCAGGCCGGCATGGCGAAATATTTCAAGAACCCGGCCGGCCACAAGGGCATGCTGCCGACGGTGAATGAAACTGCCGTCTATTATCGCGAACGCAAGATCGGCTGCGTGATCTTCCCGGTCGACGCTGAGCGGGAAACGGGCTTTCGTCGCTACAACAACGAAGAAGTGGCGATGATCGCCGCCGAAAACAGCGACATCATGATCCCCTTCGCCTCGATCGATCCGGCGAAAGGCAAGGCCGGCGCACGGGAAGCCCGCCGCCTCGTGCGGGAGTTCGGCGTCAAGGGTTTCAAGTTTCACCCGACCATGCAGGGTTTTTACCCCAACGACCGGATGGCCTATCCTCTTTATGAGGCAATCGCCGAGGAAGGCGCAATCACGCTCTTCCACACCGGCCAGACCGGCGTCGGCGCCGGCATGCGGGGCGGCATGGGCATGCGGCTCAAATTCTCAAACCCCATCCATCTCGATGACGTGGCTGTCGATTTCCCCGATATGCCGATCATCCTGGCCCATCCTTCCTTCCCGTGGCAGGAAGAGGCGCTGTCGGTCGCGACCCACAAACCGAACGTCTATATCGACATGTCCGGCTGGTCGCCCAAGTATTTTCCGCCGATCCTGGTGCAGTACGCCAATTCCATCCTGAAACACAAAATGCTGTTCGGCTCCGACTGGCCGGCGATCACACCCGACCGCTGGATGGCGGACTTCGCCAACATTCCGATCAAGGACGAGGTGCGGCCGCTGATCCTCAAGGAAAACGCCCGCAAGCTGCTCAAGATCTAGGGACGAAGCTCTTTCGGACCACCAGTTCCGGAATAACCCGCTCGTAACCCGGCGCAGCGTTCGGGTTTTCCAAGCGATGCTCCAGAAAGTCGACGGCGCGCGCCGCCATGACGGCCGGGTCCTGCCGGAACGTGGTGAGCTTGTAGCTGAGCCAGTTCGCCTCCGGCACATCGTCGAATCCAATTACAGCCACATCTTCCGGAATGCTCAAGCCCAGTTCGTGGCGGATAAAATCCATGACACCGAAGGCGATCTGGTCGTTGGCGCAAAAGACCGCATCAGGCTTTTCACCGGAGGAAAACAGGTCGCGCGCCGCTGCGGTGCCGCTGTCATAATCGGAGTCCGGCCCTCTGGCCGCCACGACGTCCATATCCAGGGCCTGGGCGGCGGCGAGAAAGGCGCTTTCGCGCTCCGCGATGCTCGGCGTGCGGGACAGCGAACCAACCACCGCAAGCCGCCGCCGACCGGCTTCCACGAAGGCATTCGCCGCGTTGCGGGAGGCTTCCGAATTGCCGGCGCGGACGTGGTCCACATTCTGCTCGGAGCGGCCGATTACCACGAGCGGCTGCCCGTTTCGTTGCGCGAGTTCGAAAAAACTCGCCGGCGGCGAACCGGAGATGATGATCGTCGCCTCGGCGCGGTGACCGATCAGCATCTTCTGGGCGGCCAGTAGTTCCTCCTCCGTTTGACCCGTGTTGATCAGGATCGGAATGCTGCCGCGCCCAATGAGCGCCTTGGCGAGTGCTGCCGTCAGATGGGCCCGAAAGCCGAGCTCCGGCTTGGTAGCGACAATGCCTACAAGCCGGCTCTGGTTGGCGAGCACGCCACGCGCCAGATCGTTGACGTGGTAGCCGAGTTCTTCCGCTGCGCGCATTACCTTTTCCCGCGTTGCCGGCGCAACGCTGGCGCCAGGTGTGAAGGTGCGGGAGACGGCGGAACGGGAAACGCCGGCCAACTTTGCTACCTGTTCGGCGCTGACGAAGCGCATCCTCTTTTCGTCCTTCATGCTTTCCTCAATGCCCCACACGGGAAAGGACATCCGCCTTCAGGAACCGCTCCACGATCAACATGAAAACCAGTGACGGGACGAGCAGCAAGAGGGCGGTGATCGATGCGATCTGGTAGTTGCCGCCGGCACCGGCCGTGTAAAGGAGCAGCGGCAGCATGTTCACGTCCGGCGCGCCGACAAAATAGCTGCCGGTGAATTCATCGAGCGATTCCAGAAAAACAAAGATCGCGCTCGCCATCAGGCCGGGTGCGGCAAGCGGCAGCGTGATGTCCAGAAACGTGCGCATGGCACCGGCGCCGATATTGCGAGCCGCCTGTTCAAGCTCGACGTCGATCGCCGAAAAGGCAGCGGTCGCGATCCAGACGGCATAAACAAGGCCGTGCGATACATGCACCAGCACGACGCCGGGGATCGTGCCATTCAGGCCGATCTCGTAGAAGATCCGGGCGACGTTGACATAGACGGTGAGGTTCGGAAATGCCTGCGGAATGAGGAAGGCAAGCAGGATCAATCCCCTCAGCGGCAATTTAAGCCGTGCCAGTGCATAGCCCGCCGGGATTGCCAGTAACAGCGACACGACCACGGTCAGCAGCGCGACGACAATGGAGTTGGTCAGCGACTCGACCGCTCCTCCGCGCGGCGCGAAGACCTTCGCCCAGGAACTGAAGCCGTATTCCAGCGGCAGGCTGTGGGGAAAGTACCATTTCTCCGCGACCGTCCAGAGCAACAGGTTGAACAGCGGCCCGAAGATGAAGAAAGCCATAAGGCCGAATACCAGGCCGCGCGGCACCCACCAGAGCGCCGCAACGGGATTGCGGGAGGCGTTCATGAGCGCTCCTTGAGGCTGGCACGCAGATAGATCCAAGCAACCGAGGAGGCGAGCAGCAGCGAGATGAGACCGAGCGCATTGGCGACGCCGTAGTCGCCATAGGAATTGACACGGAAGGCGATATCCGCCGTCAGCATGGTGGGCGTCTGCGCATTGATCATGAGCGGCACCGACAGGACCGACATCATGGTGACGAACGAAAGGATGAGCCCGACCGTCAATGTGGTTCCCACCTGGGGTACGACGATTTCGATAAGGACGCGAAGCCGCGAAGCGCCAAGATTGCGTGCGGCATCTATAGTTTCGCGATTGATCGAGGCCATGGCGCCGGCAACAAGCAGCGCCACGAAAGGCGTCTGCTTCCAGACGAAGGCGATCACGATGCCGCGCCAGTCGAGAAAGCTCACCGCATCGATCGGCGTCAGGAGGCCAAGATTGATGGCAACATTGTTCATCATGCCGTTCTTCGAAAGGAAGGTGCGCAGAATCTGTCCGACGACGATGAAGGGGATGAACATCGGCCAGCGGTAGAGCCAGCGCAGGATCGCCACCGCAACCGGGTGCTCTCCGAGGGTCAGATATCCGCCGATGGCGATCGAGGCGATGCCGATCAGCACCGTCGAGATGGAGATGATGACGACGGTGAAGACAATGTCCTTGGTATAGAGATCAAACATCTTTTGGAAATTGCCCCAGCCGAACGCTCCATCCACCTGAAAAGCGCCGACCGCCGACATGATCAGCGGCAGGATGAACAGGAACGCGATCACTGCAAGCGCGGGAAAGACGAGAGTAAGGCCGAGAAGTCGTCTGGACATGGTTCGAGCTCGATGGGCGGATGGGTCGTCTCTTCTCCCCTCGGGAGAAGATGTCCGGCAGGACAGATGAGGGGGCTCGGGGGCAAAACATTGAATGATATGCCTTGCGGCCCCCTCATCCGGCCCGTTGGACCACCTTCTCCCCGAGGGGAGAAGGTGAGATTGCGGCTTATTTCACCGACTTCTCGTAGGCTTCCAAGATCGCAGTATTGTAGGGCGCGATCGGGAAGGGCTTGCCCTTCGCTGCAAGATCAGCCGGCGAGATATCGACGAAGAGCTTATTCCAGGTGGCGTCGTCCAACTCGGCCTTCACTTTGTCCGCGTCGATGCCCGGATACCAGTTGAAACGCTTGACGATGCCCTCGGCCTGGACCTTCGGGCTGGTGGCGAGCGCGATGAACTTTTCCGCCAGATCCTTGTTCGCAGCCTTTTCCGGCACGACATAGTGCATCGGCTGGCCGGGCATGCCGGGAGCCGGGAGGACAAGCTTGAGGGTCGGCGGCAGCTGGCCGTTTGCCTGCCAGGAATAGAACATGTCGACCCAGACCGGACCCATGGCGATTTCGCCGCGGGACAGCAGGTCAAGCGTGCCGGCATTGCCAGGGGTGAGCGTCGCGTTTTTGGTGAAATCGGCGAGGCTCTTGAAGGCCTCATCCCACTTCTTGGTTTCCTCTTCCTTGAACGGGCCGTTCATCAGCGTGTCGGCATCGCCGCCGCCGAAGGCGTAGATCCAGCCCATGACGAACGAGACGCCCGAAGCGCCGCCCTTGATGCCGTTGTAGCCGAACTGCTTCGGATGGGCTTTTGCCCATTCTGCGAGCTCCGCATAGGACTTCGGGGGGGTCGGAACGAGCGTCGGGTTGTAAGCGATTGCCGTCTGGCTGTTGAACATCGGCATGACGTAACCCTCG
Organism: Neorhizobium alkalisoli; assembly: GCF_002968635.1. GTDB lineage: Bacteria > Pseudomonadota > Alphaproteobacteria > Rhizobiales > Rhizobiaceae > Neorhizobium > Neorhizobium alkalisoli. Next base: position 357,700 of record NZ_PVBN01000005.1, read on the forward strand.
ACATTGGTGCCGAGCGCCATCTTGGCATTGGCCCGGGTGACGAGCTTGCCGGTCTCGATATCACCGCGGTATTTGTCGAGATAGCTCTTGGAGACCATCGGGCCGACGAACTTTTCGTGGACGACAGCAACATCGACATCCCACTTTTCCGCCTTGGCGGAAGCCTGGGCATCGAAGCGCTCGAGGATCTTCTGAGAACCGGCATCACCGGGGCCTGTGCCGACGGCACGGACGGTGTTGCCCGGATAGGTCTTCTCGAACAGCGGACCGAGATACTGGTTGATATAGTCGACCATGTTCTGGTCGCCGGCGGTCGCAACAGTCAGCTCGCCGGCGCGAACCGGAAGCGCCGCCAGCACGACGGCGAAAGCTGCGTAGGACATTCTCTTCATGGGGTTTCTCCGTGAGTTGAGCAGTCTCGTTAAGGCATTAAGGCAGGCAGAATTTTCCCGGTCTAAGCGCCGGGAAATGAGGAGCCGGTTCAGGAAGTCGGCGAATTGAACAGGAACAAGCTTTCGGCCGGCACATGCACGGCAACCCGCATCCCCGGCGAAAAGGCTTGGGGCGCATCGGCCATGATCTCGCGGTCGCCAAGCCGGACCACATGCCGCCAGTGACCGCCCGGATAGGCGACGGCGAGAACTTCGCCACGAAAAGCCACACCGGGCCTGCGGGGAAGAAATTCCTCCTTGGCGAACAGGTGTGCTGCTTCGGGACGAAACCGCGCTTCGACCGCACCCGGCAACAGGTGCCGACCAGCAAGCTGCACCGTCGTCGCTTCGTTCGCAGGGCCTGCCTGCAGCATGAAGGCGTCGCCATCCGGATGACCGTTCAGGGAAAGCACGTTCTCGGCACCCATGAAGGCCGCGACGAAGGCTGAGGCCGGTCGGTTATAGACCTCTTCCGGCGAGCCATGCTGGGCGATGCGGCCGGCATTGAGGATGACGATGCGGTCGGCCATCACCATGGCCTCCTCGCGATCGTGGGTGACGTGGATCGCCGTAATGCCAAGGCGCTTCTGCAGTGCGCGCAGCTCGTGACGTACGGACAGGCGGATGCGAGCGTCGAGGTTCGACAACGGTTCGTCGAGCAGCAGGATTTCCGGATCGATGGCAAGCGCCCGGCCGAGCGCAACGCGCTGCCGCTGGCCGCCGGACAAAGCCTGCGGTTTGCGCGCCTCCAGCCCTTCCAGGCCAAGCATCGCCTGCATGGCGGAAACGCGCGACGCGATCTCCGCCCGCGCGACGCCCTTCAGCTTCAGCCCGTAGCCGATGTTCTGCGCGACCGTCATGTGCGGCCAGAGTGCATAGGACTGGAAAACGAGCGCCATGCCGCGCTTGTCCGGCGGCAGATGGGTCACGTCGCGATGGCGCACCTTCACTTCGCCGGACGAAGGGCTGATGAAGCCGGCCAGCAGGCGCAGAAGCGTGGTCTTGCCGCAGCCCGACGAGCCGAGCAGGGCTACGAACTCGCCTTTGGCGATCGACAGGTCGATATCGCTCAGAACCTGCGTGGAGCCATAACGACTGGCGACCCCGCGCAATTCCAAAAACCCGTCCCGTTCCATCCAGCCCCCTCTTGCACAGCCGTGCAACCTTGCTGGAGGCTTCTTAGGGCCAGAGTTTTACAAGCGGATGACACCGGCTATTTTATATGGAGAAGCGCAAGGATAGTCAGCTCAGACTTCCATGGGCAGTGAAGCTTCGAGGCGGATGAGCGCTTCTGCGAGCTCGTCTGCGCCGGTTGCCACCAAGATAGCACCCGCTTCCTTGAGTACCAGCGCGCGGTCTGGACGCGGATCGGCGGGATCGACAAAACCGATCGCCGTCATGCCAGCCGCCTTCGCCCCCTTGATGCCATGGGCGCTGTCATCGATTACCACGCAATGCGCGGGATCGACCCCGACGGTTTCAGCACAGAAATGGAAGAGATCCGGCGCCGGCTTCGGCCGCTCTACCACATCGGCGCTAAAGACGGACGGGGCGAAGGCGTGCCAAAGATCGAACAGGCCGAGGCTCTTCGCCAGCCGCTCCGTCGAACTGTTGGAGGCAACGCATTTTCGGTGCGGCAGCGACCGGACCAGCTTTTCCATGCCGGGCATCGGCTCCAGCGAGCGGGCGAATTCCGGATAAATATCGAGATGCCAGGCCTCGAAGACCGAATCCAGATTGCCGATGCCGAGCTCTTCCGTGCAGATGCGGCGGATAGCGGTGGCGGAATTGCCGGTGAACCGGACCAGAACCTCTTCGGCGGTGATCGCCGCGCCGGCATCCTGGAGAGCCTTGGCAAGCGTACGGCTGGCGATCGGCTCGCTGTTGATCAGCACGCCGTCACAATCGAAAATCAGAAGATCTATCTGCATGAAGGTCCAATTCAAATGAGGCGTCAAAGCCGATTGACGCCAGCAGCGCCGTCGGCGACGGCAAAACGCTGGAAAACGGCGGCGGCGGAATTCTGCTGTTTGCGGTCGGTTATACCGATGAAATCCACCTCCGCGGAACGCTCGCTGAGACGCACGATGGCGTAACCATGCTTGTCGGAGGCAAACCTGAGATGTGGATTCTCGGCGAGAGCCGTTGAAAGGCTCGCCGCAGACGGAGCATCCGAGGTGATCGAGCCGCAGACGAATTCGCTGGCGACCGGCAGAGCCTTCTCATCGGCGAAATCGCGCTTCACATCGGCAGCATAGAAGGCGTGCAGATCGCCCCCGATGACAAGGGGGTTCGAGGGCGCCGAAGACTGAACGGCACTCAGCAGCCTGCCGCGCGCGGCACGATAGCCGTCCCAGCCGTCAAGATTGTAACCCGTCTCCGGGCCCGCCTTGGTGTCCCGTTCCGAAAGCAGCGTCTGCTGGGCGATGATGTTCCATTTCGCCTGCGAGCCGACAAGCGTCCTGCCAAGCCACTCTTCCTGTGCCGGGCCGAGCATGGTGCGCTCGGGCTGGTCCGCGGCGGCGGAACCCCGGAGCTGCGGCGAGCGGTATTGCCGTGTATCGAGCAGGGTCAAGCCGAGCAGATTGCCAAAGCGGTAGTGATCATAGATGCGGAGCGCGTCGAAGCCGGCAGCGAGCGCCGGCGAGACGGGCATATGCTCGAACCAGGCCTGATAGGCAGCACGGCGACGGGCGAGGAATTCCGCCGGGTTCGGGGCATCCGGCGCGCGATCAGCCGCGTAATTGTTTGTGACCTCGTGATCGTCCCACACCGCGAGCCAGGGGAAAGCGGCATGCGCCGCCTGCAATTGCGGGTCAGCCTTGTAGAGCGCGTAACGATCGCGGAATTCATAGAGAAGCGAAGGCACGCCGGTTTGATGCCGGCGGATAAGCTCGGTACCATAGCTTCGTTCGTAGATGTAGTCACCGAGATGCACGACGAGGTCGAGATCCTTCCCGGCCATGTCGCCATAGGCGCTGTAGAAACCTTGCTCGTACTGCTGGCAGGAAGCGAAGGCAAACCGGAAGGCGTCGGCACGTTCAGGCGCAGTTCGGGTGCGCCCGACGGCGCTTGTCGCGTTCCCGGAGCGGAAGCGGTAGAAATACCAGCGGCCGGGCTCAAGGCCCTTCACTTCCACGTGCACCGAATGCGCGAATTCCGGCACGGCGCGGAAAAGGCCGGATTGGACCGGTTTCGAAAACGCCTCGTCCTCGGCGACCATCCATTCCACGTCCACGGGTTCCGCCACAAGCTTGGGAGCCAGGGCGAATGGATCGGCGGCGGTGGCCGCAGACGTATCGTCCATAATCAGTCGCGTCCAGATGACGACGCTGTCCGCCCTTGGCGAACCGGAGGCGACGCCAAGAGAAAACGGATCAGCCTTGAAGTTTGCTGCACGTGCAAGTCCGAGCGGCCGCCAGACGGCGGCCGCCGCAAGTCCGCCTGCCAGCAGGCTTCGCCGGTCAATGCGCGGCATCGAACAGTCCTTCTCGCGCTTTCACAGCCAGGTCCGGTCGATCGGTGGTGATCTGGCGGATCGGCTGCTTCAGCCAAAACGACAGATCATCCGGCTCGTTCGGCACCCAGACACCCAGCTTTTCCGCCGGTATCAAGGCGGAAAGCAGATCCCATTCCTCGGAGAGCAGCGCCTTCTCGATGGCAAGCACGTCGGACACCTGCAGCATGAACTCGACCGACTGCCTCAGGCCCCGAACCTCGACGGACTTATGATTGAGCGAAGAAAGCCGGCGGATATGCGGTGCCACGTCACCGACTTTCTTCAGGACATCACCGTTAAAGCTCGTCAGGAACGCGCGATCGGCGAGGCCGAAGCGGTCCAGCTCCGCAGCCGCCTTTGCTTCAAGACCGTCGTAGGGCTTGCCGTCGGCATCCGCCTTGAGCTCCACATGCAGTTCGAGGCCGGTCGGCGCGTAGATCTCCAGCACCTCCTCAAGGGTCGGTATGCGTTCACCGGTACCTTTGAGGATGACCGAGCGGTATTCGCCGGCGGCAAGATCAGCCACACGGCCGGACCGCTCCGTCGTGCGATCAAGCGTCGCGTCATGGATGACCAGAAATTCGCCAGCAGCGCTGAGATGCACGTCGAACTCCACGGATTCGACCTCAAGCCCGATGAGGTTGCGGAAGCCTGAGAGACTGTTCTCTGCCCAGAGATTGCGAGCGCCGCGATGGCCGACGATGATCGGAGTGGTCATTGGAAATACCTCTTATTTGCTGGAATCCACCAGGCCCCTGGTGAACCACCGTTGCATCAGGAGAATGACGAGCGCAGGGGGCGCCATAACGAAAAAGGAAGCCGCCATTGCCAGGTGCCAGGCTGGCTGGGCATCGGCCACGGGGATCAGATCCTTCAGTCCGATCATCGCAGTGTACATCTCCTTTTCAGTGGTGAAGAGCAGAGGCCACAGATACTGGTTCCAGCCATAGAGGAAGAGGATGATCGACAGCGCCGCGATATTGGAGCTGGATAGCGGCAGCAGCACGTCGCGGAAGAATTTCAAAGGACCTGCACCATCGAGCTTGGCCGCCTCGCAGAGTTCGTCCGGGACGGTCAGGAAGAATTGGCGAAACAGAAAGGTCGCGGATGCCGAGGCGATCAGGGGCAGGATGAGGCCGCCATAGGTGTTGATCATGTTCCACTGCAGGGCCGCTTCGAGTTGATAGCCGGTCGTGCTGGCGAGGAAACCGGTCAAGCCAATCGCTCCGAAGAAGGAACGAAGCGGCCCTCCAGCATCCGCCACAGCCTCATAGGTCGGGATGATACGCACTTCGACCGGCAGCATCAGCGAGATGAAGATCAGCCAGAAAGCCGTCATGCGGAAAGGAAAGCGGAAATAGGTGACTGCAAAACCGGCAATGACAGAGACAGCCAGCTTGCCGACGACGATGCCGACCGTGACGATAATCGAATTGAGGTAGAGTCGCCCGAAATCGCCTTCCTTCCACGCCGAAACCGTGTTTTCGACGAAATGGTCGCCCGGCACCAGCGGGAACGGTACCTGCTGCACCTCACTGACTGTGAGCGAACCGGCGACAAAGGCGAAGTAGAGTGGCAGGCAGACGACGGCGGCGCCGATCAGAAGCACCACATGGCAGAACAGGGAAAGCCAGATATGCCGTTCGACCATGGTCACACCTGATAGTTGACTTTACGCTCGACGGCGCGGAACTGCAGGACCGTGAAGAGGACGGCAATCGCCATCAGCACCACGGATTGGGCGGCGGAAGAGCCGAGATCGAGCTGGCGGAATCCGTCCTGGTAGACCTTGTAGACCAGCGTGTTGGTGCTGCCGGCCGGGCCGCCATGGGTAATGACGTCGATGATACCGAAGGTCTCGAAGAGACCGTAAACGAAATTCATGACGATCAGGAAGAAGATCGTCGGCGCGGCCATCGGCAGCGTGATCGTCAGGAAACGCCGAATAGGCCCTGCGCCGTCGATTGCGCCTGCCTCGATGACGGAGGCTGGCACCGCGAGAAAGGCCGCGACGAGGAAGATGTAGTCGTAACAGACATGTTTCCAGATTGCCGCCACCGAGACCAGAAGAAGCGCATCGGACGGGCGGCGGTTCGGATCCCAGGCATATCCGAGCTCGTGCAGCATCTGGGCCAGCGGCCCGACGGTCGGGTTGAAGAGAAACGCCCAGAGCACCCCGGAAATCGCCGGCGCGATGGCATAGGGTAAGAGGATGACGCCTTTGTAGATCGCCCGGCCGCGCATCACCTGATCGGTGGCAAACGCGAAGAGGCCGGCGACAAAGAGCGTCACGAAGCATTGGACCGTGGTGAACCATAAGGTCAGCACCGCGCTGTCGCGGTATTCCGGGCTCGAAAACAGCATGGTGAAATTATCAAGGCCGACGAAGATCATCGTCGCCCCGAAGGGATCCACCTGCACGAAAGCGAGCGAAAGCGCCTTCCAGGTGGGAATGAAAAAGAAAAAGAGCAGGATGAGGAGCTGCGGGGCAAGAAGACCCGCTGCCAACCAGGGCCGCCGGAAATGCGAGGCCTTCAACCCAGTTTCCGACGACCCGACGAGCGAACCCAGCTTGAGCCGCAACGGGAAACGAGGGCGCGTCGCCGCGCCCACGTTCAGCCTCATGGCATCACTTGCCGGCATGGAGTTTCTCGTACTGGCGCAGGATTTCGTTGCCGCGCTTGACGGAGCTGTCGAGCGCTTCCTGCGGAGTCTTCTTGCCGGTCCAGACAGCCTGCATTTCCTCAAGCAGGATCGCGGTCGACTGATTGTGGTTGCCGAAGCGGAAGCCACGGGAATTGTCGGTCGGCTCGCCGCGGGAGAGCTGCTCGATAGCAATCTCACGGGTCGGGTGATCCTTGAAATAACCTTCCTGCTTAATCTTCGCATAGGCGGCGTTGGTCACCGGAACATAACCGGTCGCCTTGCTCCACCATTCCTGCACGTTGGGTTGAGCAACATAGTTGAAGAAGGCGGCAACACCTGCCTGAACCTCTTCCGGCTTGCCCTTGATCGCCCAAAGGGCGGCGCCGCCGATCGTGCTGTTCTTCGGCTGGACGCCTTCCTCATGCGGCATGACCGCGGCGCTCCACTTGAACTTGGCATCCGCCTCGACGGCCGAATGGCTGGCTGTGGAATTGATGATCGAGGCGCAGGTGCCCGAGGTGTAGAGGCTGATCGGCGCCACGCCCTGACCGGCGATCTTCAGCACGCCGTCATCGATCCACTTCTTCAGTCGCGCGACCTGCCCGACGACGGAAGTCTTGTTGTAGACGAATTCGGTGTCAAGGCCGCCATAGCCGTTGGCTTTGGTGCCGAAAGGCTGATCGTTGATGGCCGAATAATTCTCGATCAGGCTCCACTGGAAGTCGCCCGGCAATGCCATGGGGCAGTCGGTGACCTTCTTTTCCTTCAGCGCATAGAGCTGCTTTTCAAGCCCCTGCCAGGTATCGGCGGGCGCGTCAAAGCCAGCGGCCTTGAAGGCATCGGCATTGTACCAGAGGATCGGCGTCGAGGAGTTGAAAGGCAGTGCCGCCGGCTTGCCGTTGACAATGTAAAAACCTGCCACCGGCTTTACGAAATCGCTCCAGTCGATCTTATAGCCCTGCTTGGCCATCAATTCATCCGCCGGGATAATGGCGCTGGATTTCAGCATGGTCATGAAGCCGCGCTCCGCCGACTGAAGGATAGCCGGCTGCTGGTTGACGCGGTAGGCGGCGACCATGGCCGCCATCGTCTCTTCGTAATTGCCCTTGAACGTGCCGACAACCTCGTACTTGTCCTGCGACTTGTTGAAGTCGGAGATCAACTGCTGCACGGTTTCGCCAAGCTTGCCGGAAATGGCGTACCACCATTCGATCTTGACGCGTTCCGCCGCTGAAGCACCGGCCGCGCCCATCAGCAACGCACCGGCGGCAAGCAGGCCGGCAACCGATTTCATATATGTCGAAGCCATGTTTCGGATCCTTCTACCGGGTCTTTCTCATGACCCGCCTTGTTTCGGTTCTGGCCATCTCCATCAGTCTGGGTTAGCCATGACATGCACGGGTTACGTTACATATGTTACATCGTTGTGACGTTTGTACAAGCGGGTGATGGGGATATGGAACATCGTGAATTGATGGTGCGGGCTGCCTGGCTCTACCACGTGGAGGGACTTACCCAGCAGCAGATCGCCGAGCGGATGAACATCACACGGCGGCGGGTAAACGAAATCCTGTCGGAAGCGCTGGAAACGGGCGTGGTGCGGATCAGTTTCGATTCCGCGCTCTCGGAAAGCGTCGAGCTGGAGGTGAAGCTGCGCAAGCGCTTTGCGCTCAGGGACGCGGTCGTGGTTCCGACCCCGACCGAGACGGCTCTCCTGCATTCCGTGCTCGGACGGGGCGCCGCCGGCTTCCTCGGCCGGCTGATCCAGACGCAGAAGCCGGCGTCAATCGGCATCGGCTGGGGCTCGACGCTCCGCGAGACGATCCAGCACATGCCGTCGCTCAACGAACCGCAGATCAAGGTGCGCTCGATGATGGGCGGCCTTACCCACGGCTCTGAAATCAACACATTCGAAATCGTCCGCGGTTTCGCCCAGGTGATGAGCGCCCAATGCCGCTATTTCGCAGCGCCGATTTATGCGGAAAGCCCCGAATCACGCGACGCCATCATATCCCAGACGGTCTTTCAGAGGACTTTCAGGCAGATCTGCGAGGTGGACGTGGCCTACTTAAGCGTCGGCGACGTATCGCAGCAATCGCTGCAGGTGCGCTACGGTCTGCCCGAAGGCACGAGCGAGGAAATCCTTCAGAAGGCCGGCGCGGTGGGCGATCTTATGGGCCGGTATCTCAACGCCTCAGGACAAGAAATCGACCACCCACTGAACCGGCAGGTGCTATCGCCGGAACTGGATGACTTCCGTCGCATCGGCTGCCGCATCGTCGCCTCCGGAGGCGCACACAAGCACACGATTCTTCATGCGGTGGCACAAAGCGGCCTTGCCAACGTGCTGATCACCGATGCCGACAGCGCCCGCGCGATCCTTGCCTAGATATTGCGCCGCTTGCCTTCGAGCAGGTCGAGGATGGAGTTGGCGGCATCGAGAACATTGGTGCCCGGGCCGAAAACCGCCGCGACGCCGTGCTCCATGAGGTAATCGTAATCCTGCCGAGGGACGACACCTCCGACGACGACGATGATATTTTCGGCGCCGTTTTGTTTCAGCGCGTTGACGAGCTGCGGCGCCAGCGTCCTGTGACCGGCGGCAAGCGACGACATGCCGACCACCTGCACCTTTTCCTTGATCGCGAGATTGGCTGCCTCTTCAGGCGTCTGGAAGAGCGGACCGGCAAACACGTCGAAACCGATGTCCCCGAAGGCCGAGGCGATCACCTTGGCGCCGCGGTCGTGGCCGTCCTGACCGAGCTTGGCAACCATGACCTTCGGTCTGGCGCCGAGCGTCTGGGAATAGCTGCCAAGACGCGAAACGATTGTCTTATATTCCGGATCGTCCGCATAAGCGGGTCCGTAGATATCGCTGACGACCTCCGGCACAGCCAAGTGACCACCGAAGGCTTGACGCATCGCATCGGAGATTTCGCCGACGGTAGCCCGGGCGCGGGCGGCTTCGATCGCTACTTCCAGCAGGTTTCCCTCCCCGGTCTCAGCGGCCTCTTCCAAGACGGCCAGCGCCGCCGCCACGCGCTTGGGATCGCGCTGGCGGCGCACCTCTTCCAGCCGCTTGATCTGCGCCTTGCGGACCGCAGTGTTGTCGATCGCCAGGATGTCCAGTTCGTCTTCGTTCTCCAGCCGGTATTTGTTGACGCCGACGATGATCTCCTCGCCGCGGTCGACCGCAGCCTGGCGCCGGGTGGCAGCCTCCTCGATCAGCCGCTTCGGCAGACCTTCGGCGACAGCTTTCGTCATGCCCCCCATGGCCTCTACCTCCTCGATCAAAGCCCAGGCCTTTTCCGCCAGTTCATTGGTCAGGCTTTCGACATAGTAGGAGCCGGCCAGCGGATCGACGACCTTGGTGATGCCGGTCTCGTGCTGCAGGATGAGCTGGGTATTGCGGGCGATGCGGGCAGAAAAATCCGTCGGAAGCGCCATTGCCTCGTCCAGCGCATTGGTGTGCAGCGACTGCGTGCCACCGAGAACGGCCGAGAGAGCCTCATAGGCCGTACGAATGACGTTGTTATAAGGATCCTGCTCCTGCAGCGAGACGCCCGACGTCTGGCAATGGGTGCGCAGCATCAGCGACGAGGACTTTTGCGGCTTGAATTCCTCCATGATCCGCGACCAGAGCAGGCGGGCGGCGCGCAACTTGGCAGCTTCCATGAAGAAATTCATGCCGATCGCGAAGAAGAAGGACAGCCGGCCGGCAAACTCATCAACGCTGAGGCCCTTGGCAAGTGCCGCCCGGACATATTCGCGGCCGTCGGCCAGCGTGAAGGCGAGTTCCTGGACGAGCGTCGCACCCGCCTCCTGCATGTGATAGCCGGATATGGAAATCGAATTGAAACGCGGCATTTCCTTCGCCGTGAATTCAATGATATCGGCGACGATCCGCATGGAAGGCTCGGGCGGATAAATGTAGGTGTTGCGGACCATGAACTCCTTCAGGATGTCGTTCTGGATGGTTCCGGAAAGCTCGGCCCGCGAACAGCCCTGCTCCTCGCCGGCAACGATGAAGGAGGCGAGGATCGGGATGACCGCACCGTTCATGGTCATGGAGACAGACATGTCCTTCAGCGGGATGCCGTCGAACAGGATCTTCATATCCTCGACGCTATCGATCGCCACCCCTGCCTTGCCGACATCGCCCTCGACGCGCGGATGATCGGAATCATAGCCACGATGGGTGGCAAGATCGAAGGCCACCGACAGACCCTTCTGGCCAGCGGCGAGGTTGCGGCGATAGAAGGCATTGGAGGCTTCGGCCGTCGAGAAGCCGGCATATTGGCGAATGGTCCAAGGCCTTCCGGCATACATGGTGGCACGGGGCCCACGCACGAACGGTTTGAAGCCCGGCAGCGAGTCCAGATGATTCACGCCCTGAAGATCTTCGGCAGAGTAGAGCGGCTTGACGTCGATGCCTTCGGGCGTGTGCCAGACGAGCGTTTCCGGCGAAGCTTTCAGCTCCTTCTCGGCCAACGCCTCCCAGTCTTTTACCGCCCTTGGGGCCTCAACCGCTTCGACATTTTTTTTCGGCACCGATTCCTCCCGGCATGTGATTGAAACATGCGCATCGTCGCGCTCTTTGCCTAAAACTAGGCCTATAACTAGGATTGCTTGCAACCGTGAGAACCCGCCTCTGCGCGGAATTTCTCAAGATCGATCACCGCGAAAGGCGGAAGCTCGCGAGGTAGCCGCCACAAAGGTCTTCGGCGATCTCCCGTTGATCCGTCGGATATTCGCAAACGACCGTAAATACGCTCTGCGGCGTCTTGGAGACCCGCATGAAGGCGCTTCTGCTGGGACCAGCGACGGCAGCGAAGACAAACTCTTCATCGCCACTCTTTTCAACCTTTAACGGTGGAACCGTTCCTCCCAATTTCGCTGCGGTATCGTGAACCACCGCGACGAGATCCGGTGATTTCGTCTTCTCGTTCATTTCCGTTTCGATGGCGCCGAATTCATAACCGTCGGTGCTCTTGCTGCCCATGCCATGCAGCACCAGCTGGCCGACAGTCGGATCATCGGCGATAATTGTGTAGTCGTTGAAAGGGATTGGCGACCGAATGGAGAAATGTCCCTTCGTGGATGTCGCCGGATAAAAGCCCTCCGCGTCCTTTTCTTCCACCCACTTCCGATGCAGTTCAACCCGCGGTTCTTTTGCTGACGCAAGCGAGGCCGCCGCACAAAGCACGACGGCGCCGGCGACAAGGCGCCAGCCAATGGAACGGGCGGTCGTGAGCAGCGGCTTCATCATTCAAATTCCAGAATCAGCTCGTCCACCGCCAGACTCTGTCCCGTGGTCGCTGCAACGCGTTTCACGACACCTTTCCGCTCAGCCTTCAGGACGTTCTCCATCTTCATCGCTTCGACGGTGGCGAGCGTCTGACCGGCTTCGATCTGATCGCCGGCCTTCACCACTACCGAGGTAATGACGCCAGGCATGGGGCAAAGCAGCATTTTCGAAGTGTCCGGCGGAGCTTTCTTCGGCATCAGGCGGGCAAGCTCCGCAACGCGCGGTGAACGGACACGCACCGTCACATCCATACCGCGCCAGCGCAACCGGATTGCCGATCCGACAAGGTTTACCTTTATCCCCATGCCCTCGCCGTCGAGGTGGAAGACCGCGTGGCTCTGTCCCGGCGACCAGCCGCTCGCAACCGACATTCGCGTAGCATCGGCGAAGATTACGGATGTGCCATCGGTGTTGGTTTCGAGTGTGACGGCCTCTTCAAAGCCGGCCAGCGTCGCCACCCATTCCCTGCCGACCACGCGGCGATGATTGCCTATCGTGCCGGAAATCTCGACGGCGCGCTGCTGAAGAACCTGATTGACAAGGACAGCGACGGCGACAAGTTTCCGGGCCACCGCTTCATCCGGCAAGACACCGGAAAATCCTTCCGGAAACTCTTCGGCGATGTAGGCGGTTGTCAGCCGGCCGGAGCGAAAACGCTCCTGCCCCATAACCGCCGAGAGGAAGGGCAGGTTATGGCCTATGCCCTCCACCTCGAAATCATCGAGCGCGGCGCCCATGGCATCGAGCGCCTTCAACCGATCCGGCGCCCAGGTGCAGAGCTTGGCGATCATCGGATCGTAATACATGGAAATTTCACCGCCTTCGAACACGCCGGTGTCGTTACGGACCACGGTGCCGTTTTCCTGCTTACCTTCCCGAGGCGGGCGGTAACGACTCAGCCGCCCGATCGAGGGCAGGAAGCTGCGATAGGGGTCCTCGGCATATAGCCGGCTTTCGATCGCCCAGCCGTTCAGCTTGATGTCATCCTGCCCGAACGAGAGCTTCTCGCCGGCGGCAACCCGGATCATCTGCTCGACAAGATCGATGCCCGTGATCAATTCGGTGACCGGATGCTCCACCTGCAACCGGGTGTTCATCTCGAGGAAATAGAAATTGCGGCTGCCGTCGACAATGAACTCAACCGTGCCAGCGGAGAAATAACCGACCGCCTCTGAAAGCGCCACGGCCTGTTCGCCCATCGCCCGCCGGGTCGCCTCGTCGAGAAATGGCGATGGCGCCTCCTCGATGACCTTCTGGTTACGCCGCTGGATCGAGCATTCGCGCTCGCCAAGATAGAGTACGTTGCCGTGTTTGTCGCCGAGCACCTGGATTTCGATATGGCGTGGCTCGGTGACGAATTTCTCGATGAAGATGCGATCGTCGCCGAAGGAACTCTTCGCCTCGTTTTTCGAGGACTGAAAACCTTCTCGTGCCTCGATGTCGTTCCAGGCGATACGCATGCCCTTGCCGCCGCCGCCCGCCGACGCCTTGATCATGACAGGATAACCGATGGAAGAGGCAATCCTCACGGCCTCGTCGGCATCCCCGATCAGGCCCATATGGCCAGGCACTGTGGAAACGCCTGCTTCGGCTGCCAGTTTTTTCGAGGTGATCTTGTCGCCCATCGCCCGGATGGCGCCGACAGGCGGACCGATGAAGGCAATGCCCGCCTTTTCCAGAGCTTCCGCAAAGGCCGGGTTTTCCGAGAGGAACCCATAGCCCGGATGCACGGCATCGGCGCCGGTCTGCCTGATGGCCGCAAGGATGTTGTCGATGACGATATAGGACTGAGACGAAGGCGCCGGACCGATATGCATCGCCTCGTCGGCCATCCGCACATGCAGCGCATCGCGATCGGCATCCGAATAGACGGCCACCGTCTTGATGCCCATCTTCCTTGCCGTCTTGATGACCCGGCACGCGATCTCGCCGCGATTGGCAATAAGGATCTTATTGAACATCAAGCGTCCCGTTCTTTTGTAGGAAGGCTAACCATCATCACACCTCGAACACATCTTCGAAGGATTCCGGAAAACTCTGGCGCGCGACCTTCTCGTTGATCTGGAGCAGAGCTTCATAGGATAGCGGATCGAAATCCTTCTCCACCGCCACCACTTCGCGGCCGAACAGAAGGTTGAGGCGGGCAGCGTCGAGATTGCCACGCTCGAAGGGTTCCGGGCCGAAATGGTGCCAGAGCGCATGCAGGAAGGCGGCATCGACCCGGTGTTCCGCCGTGCCGGGGCGGGCACGGCGGGGCAAAGCCTTGACCGGCGTCACCCCTTTCGGATTGGCGCGGCGGATGGTGAACTGGATGCCAGTGCCGGGCATGCCGGACGGGAAGCCCCGGTGTTTCGTCATGTCGGGCAGGTTGGCCATTCCGCTCTCCTCAGGCTATCGCGATCTTGTCCTGCGTCTTCGTTTCGAAGTCGGAGGCATCGTGGCGTTCATGCAGTTGTTCGGACGGATCACCCGATGTGCGGTTGACCATTCGGCCCCGCTTCACTGCCGGTCGAGCGGCGATCTCTGCCGTCCAGCGCTGGACGTTCCTGTAGGTCTGCACGTCGAGGAAGGTGCCGGCATCACCATAAGCCTGTCCGAGCGCCAAATTTCCATACCAGGGCCAGATAGCCATGTCGGCGATCGTATATTCGTTCCCGGCCATGAACTTGTTGTCGGCGAGATGCCGGTCAAGCACGTCGAGCTGACGTTTCACCTCCATCGCATAGCGGTCGATCGCGTATTTGATCTTCATCGGCGCGTAGGCGTAGAAGTGGCCAAAACCGCCGCCAAGGAAGGGTGCTGAACCCATCTGCCAGAAAAGCCAGTTGAAGGTTTCGGTGCGTGCTTTGAGGTCGGTCGGCAGGAAGGCGCCGAATTTTTCCGCCAGATAGACGAGGATGGAGGCGGACTCGAAGACACGCAGCGGCTCGGCGCCGCCCTTCGGCGCGCGATCCAGCAGCGCCGGAATCTTGGAATTGGGATTGACCTCGACAAAGCCGGAGCCAAACTGGTCGCCCTCCCCGATCCTGATCAGCCAGGCATCGTATTCGGCGCCGGTGTGGCCGGCAGCCAGCAATTCCTCGAGCATGATCGTGACTTTTACGCCGTTCGGGGTGCCGAGCGAATAAAGCTGCAACGGGTGCTTCCCGACCGGCAGGACCTTTTCGTGTGTCGGGCCGGCGATCGGACGGTTGATATTGGCGAACGCGCCGCCATTGCCCTGTTCCCAGGTCCATACCTTCGAAGGCTCGTAGCCGGCGGGGAAATTGTCGGCGGGTGATTTTTCGGTCATCAAAATCTATCCTTGTTTCTCTGACGGGCCTCGCATTCGGCGAGCGCTACGCGGTCAATATAGGCACTGTCTGAGCGCTTTGCCGCCCTTCAAAGCGGGATTGTGTCGTGCTTTTTCCAGTGCGTCGCGACCTGCTTGTTGCGCAGCGAGGCAAAGGCCCGGGCGATGCGGCGGCGAGACGAATGCGGCATGATCACCTCGTCTATGAAGCCGCGTTCGGCGGCCACGAAGGGGTTTGCAAATCGTTCCTCGTATTCCTTCGTGCGCGCGCCAATCTTCTCCGGGTCGGAAAGCTCGGAGCGGTAGAGGATTTCGGTCGCGCCTTTCGCTCCCATCACCGCAATCTCGGCGGTCGGCCAGGCATAGTTGATGTCGGCACCGATATGCTTGGACGCCATCACGTCATAAGCGCCGCCATAGGCCTTGCGGGTGATCAGCGTCACCATCGGAACGGTGGCTTCCGAATAGGCGAACAGCAACTTGGCGCCGTGCTTGATGACACCGCCATATTCCTGCGCCACGCCGGGCAGGAAACCCGGCACGTCGACCAGGGTCAGGATCGGGATCGAGAAAGCATCGCAGAAGCGCACGAAACGAGCCGCCTTGCGCGAACTGTCGATATCCAGGCAGCCGGCAAGCACCATCGGCTGGTTGGCGACGACGCCGACCGTCTGGCCCTCGATACGGATGAAGCCGGTGATGATGTTGCGGGCAAAGGCCTCCTGGATCTCGAAGAAATCGCCCTCGTCGGCAACCGCCAGGATCAGTTCCTTCATGTCGTAAGGCTTGGCGGCGCTATCGGGAATGAGACTGTCCAGCCGGTCTTCGATGCGGGCAGGATCATCGTGGAAGGGACGAACAGGTGGCTTCTCGCGGTTGTTGAGCGGCAGGAAATCGAAGAGCTGCCGCACCGCTTCCAGGGCTTCGATGTCGTTTTCGAAGGCGGCATCGGCGACCGACGATTTCTTCGTATGGGTACCGGCCCCGCCAAGTTCTTCCGCAGTGACGATCTCGTTGGTGACGGTCTTCACCACATCAGGGCCGGTGACGAACATGTAGGAACTATCGCGCACCATGAAAATAAAGTCGGTCATGGCCGGCGAATAAACAGCACCGCCGGCACAGGGGCCCATGATGACCGAAACCTGCGGGATGACGCCCGACGCCTCAGCATTTCGGCGGAATACTTCCGCGTAGCCGGCTAGCGAAGAAACCCCTTCCTGGATACGGGCGCCGCCGGAATCATTGAGGCCGATCACCGGCGCCCCGACACGCACCGCCATATCCATGATCTTGCAGATCTTCTGCGCATGCGTTTCCGAGAGGGAGCCCCCGAGCACGGTAAAATCCTGGGAAAAGACATAAACCTGGCGGCCGTTGATCGTGCCCCAGCCGGTGACGACGCCGTCGCCCGCGACCTTCTGCTCGGCCATGCCGAAATCCACCGCGCGGTGAGTGACATACATGTCGAACTCCTCGAAGGAGCCTTCGTCGAGTAGCACTTCGATGCGCTCGCGCGCCGTCAGCTTGCCCTTGGCATGCTGTGCCTCGATACGTCTTTCGCCCCCGCCGAGCCGTGCCTCCGCCCGACGTCTCTCAACCTCACCCAAAACTGCGCGCATGATCACTCCCGGATGCTTCGATTTTTTCTTATTCCGTCGCCGTGCTTGAGAAAACCATTGAACACGTGCGTTTGTGAAATTATAAAATCGCAAACCTCAAATTGCGAATTTGCGAACATGGCGATCGGAAAGCTCTTCATCGGCCGGAAGGTAAGGGAATTGCGGGCCGCGAGCAATGCGACCCAGAGCCAGTTCGCCGAGCGCATCGGCATCTCAACCAGCTATCTGAACCAGATCGAGAACAATCAGCGACCGGTTTCGGCGACCGTGCTTCTGGCACTCGCCGACAAGTTCCAGCTCGACATTGCCGAACTGTCGACAGGGGAAACGGACCGGCTCCTCTCGGCGCTCGCCGAGGCGCTGTCCGACCCGCTGTTCGAGGCGTATGCGCCAAGCCTTCAGGAGCTGAAGCTGGTGACCCAGAACGCGCCAGGACTGGCGCATGCGCTGATCACCTGCCATCAGGCCTACCGCCGCAACGGCGAGCAGCTCGCCAGCATGGACGACAGGCTGGGGCGGTCGGCGGCAGCCGAAACCACATCCTATGACGAGGTGCGGGATTTCTTTCATTTCGTCGACAATTACCTCCATGATCTCGACACGGCCGCGGAGAAGCTGGCACACGACCTCGGCCTGCCGACCGCGGACAGCCACCCAATTTTGACGGCTTACCTAGAAAAGCAGTTCGGCGTGCGTGTCGTGCTCGGGCCGATGGCGACCCACGCTATCCGGCAATACGAACCCGCTTCCCGCGTGCTGACCTTGAACCCTTATGCGCCTGCGCATACGCGGGTCTTTCAGACGGCGGTGGAGATTGCCCAGCTTCATGCCGGCGCGCTTGCCGACACGATCGCCCGCAATGCCGGTTTCAGGACCGAGGAAGCGGTGGACATCTGCCGCATCGGCCTTCACAATTATTTTGCCGGCGCGCTTTTGATGCCTTATCAGGCCTTCCTGAAGGCGGCGCGGGAGCTTCGGCACGATATCGAGCTTTTGGCGGCACGCTTCGGCGCGTCGCTGGAGCAGGTCTGCCACCGGCTTTCCACCCTTCAGCGCCCCGGCCTCAAGGGTGTACCGATGTTCTTCGCCCGGATCGACCGCGCCGGCAACATCACCAAGCGGCACAGCGCGACCAAACTGCAATTCGCACGCTTCGGCGCAGCCTGTCCGCTCTGGAACGCGCATCAGGCCTTCGAAACGCCGGGACGCATCATCCGCCAGCTTGCCGAAACGCCGGACGGGGTACGCTATCTTTGTCTTGCCATGCAGGTGAGCAAGGGCATCGGCGGCTTCAGAACGCACCAGCCGGTTTTTGCGCTGGCGCTTGGCTGCGAGATCTCCTACGCGGAAGCCTTCGTCTATGCCGACGGACTGAATCTCACGGATCGCGGGGGTTTCGACTCGATCGGTATATCCTGCCGCATCTGCGAGCGGCCGAACTGCACAAGCCGAGCCGTGCCACCCTTCCGCCGCAAAATCTCGGTGGACCACAACATGCGCGAAACCACGCCCTACAAACTCTGGTAGTTGCCAGAGTTTGAGGCTCCCGCGGGGGAGCAAACCTACTTCCATCAAAAAGCTCAGAGCACCGGTCGGGCGGTGTTTCGAGTATCCGATTTTATGTCATTGGGCGTGCTGTCCGCCCGGACGGGCAACATCCTTCAGACTGGCGCCGGCGGCGGCAGCCTCGACCAGAGCGGCATCACCGAGCGAGACGATGCCAGTAAGGCGCTTGTCGCGGTTAACGACCGGAAGACGGCGCACCTGTACCCGGCCCATGTTCTGGGCGACGTCATCTATATCCTCGTCCTCGAAGCAATATTTGACATCCTGCGTCATCACCTCACGCACCTTGGCATCACCACCGAGACCATCGGCAAGGCCGCGCACCACCAGATCGCGGTCGGTGATGGTGCCCACCAAGCGGTCGCCCTCGCCTACGGGCATGAAGCCGATCTGTTCGTCGGCCATGAGCTTCGCCACCTCCGCGATCGTGTGCTGCGGGCTGGCGATCTTGACGTCGCGGGACATGATATCTGAAACTTTCATCGTTCTTCCTCCTGCTTCCGGTGAGATCCACGAACCTCGGACAGCGCTGTTGACCTGCCTCCGCCAAAGCGCGTCCGTGACCCACCGAACTTGGGAGCAGGCCTACTGTTCCCGGCCAAGCCGGCCGTATTTTCGGGTCAACTGTCCTCGGCGCTCGATTGGCGCTGCTCTTCCACGAGGATGCCCCAGGCTGCGATGAACAGAGCTGCAATCAGCGGCCCGATGACGAAACCGTTGATCCCGATCAGCGAAATACCGCCGACGGTGGAAATCAGCACGACATAGTCCGGCAGCTTGGTCTCCTTCCCCACCAAGGGCGGCCGCAGAAGATTGTCGACCAGACCGATGACCAGCACTCCGATCGCTACTAGAATGACAGCCTTGAGCCAAAACCCCGCGAGAGCGAGGTAAATGGCCGTCGGTATCCAGACCAAAGCGGCGCCGACGGCCGGAAGCAGGGACAGGAAGCTCATCAGCACGCCCCAGAGCAATGCAGGTTCGACCCCCAGCGCCCAGAAGGCGACACCGCCGATCGACCCCTGGATCAGCGCGATGATGACATTGCCCCGAACGGTCGCCCGGATCACCGAAGTGAATTTGGCGCTGAACCGCCGCGTATGCGCGTCGCTCAACGGCAGCGCGGTTCGGACGTCGCGGGCCAGCGAACGGCCATCCCGAAACAGGAAGAACAGCAGGTACAGCATAACACCGAAAGCGACGAAGAATTGCAACGTGTTCTGCCCGAGGCTCAGGGCACGGCCGGCAAAAAAGCTGCCACCCTGCATGAGGGCGCCGGATACCCGATCCCGCAATTCAGCGAAACCCGTGAGCTCCAACGTCCGGATCCGGTCCTGCAGGAACACGGGCAGCGCGTCTTGAAGCTGCTGGAGAAGCCGCCGGACGTCGATCTCGCCGTTGTCGATCCGTTGGTAAAGACTGTTGCCCTGCTGAATGAGGGAACTGAGGATGATCAGGCCGGGTATGATGACGAGGCAAAGGCAGACCAGAACGGAAAGCCCCGCCGCGATATTCGGATGACGCCCTCCCAGTCCCGCCTCCAGTTTCGCATGAAGCGGGAAGAAGATGATCGCCAGGACCACAGCCCAGAATATCGCGGAATAGAAAGGCAGTACAACGGCGATGAAAGCCATGCTCACAAACACGAGGAGCACATAGAAACTGATACGCTGGACAGGCATGCAATCTCTTCCGTTTCGGATAGTCCGTGCCGGATCGTAGCACAGATATCTTTACGCACATGCGGCTGATCCGGAATTCCTGCAACCGCGAGCGGTCACCCTTGTGCACGACAGGTCGTCCCACAACCGCCTGATGCACGAAACGGCCGCGGCGGATCAACCGGCGGCGGTGATCTCGATGGACAGCCCTGCAGACCGCTCCTCTCCCGGCTGCAGGACAAAAAGGCCGGCGGCGGTTTGCAATTCCGGAGGAAAACCGAAAACGCCCGCGACATGCGACACCGGTTCCATGCAGAGATACGCAGGCATGCGATGCACCACGAGATGCGGCAGCGCCGGGCTGGCAGTCAGGATGATGCGGGCTCCATCGTTCAAGGCAGCCGTGGCATGGTGCCATTTTGAAAGGAAGATGGTGAAGCCCTCATCCGGGAGGAGCCTATCTTCGCGTTGTACTGGCGGCGCGCCGACGGGAATACCCGTTGAGCCGACGGGCCAGATCTTTCCGGCATCTGTTAATGCGGCCTGCTTGAAATCGGCTGCGAAATAAGGGTGCCAGCCGAAGCCGCCGGGCATGGAAGTTTGACCGGTGTTCGCAAGAGACAATTCGACGTCCAAGCGATCAGCGGTAAGGGTAAAGCGCTGAACAGCGCGGAAATTGAAAGGCCAGTCGGCATTGGCAGCATAGTCGACATCGAGTTCGATGCTGTCGCTTTTGTGGGATACGACATGCCATGGCCGACGATGAGCGGGGCCATGTTGAGCATCCGGCACGAGCGAGGGATGCGGCAGCACCTCATAGCGCTTTCCCTCATGCTCGAAGGCTGCGCCGATCAGCCGGTTGTGATAGGGAAAGAGCGGGTAGGCGCCGGCCTTCGGCCAGTTCAGCGGATCGAATTCCGCGCTTGCCGTGGGCACCAGGATATTGCCGAGCCGGTCATGGACGAGATGCGTCATCCGCCCGCCGTTTTTAGGCAGGAAGCGGGCCTCGATCGGCCCGCTTCGGATTTTGAACCAATCAGGCGAAGGCATAGGATCCGTCCGGCCGCTTCGGCACACGCCGCTGCCAATGGATGTAGCCGTCCTCCTGCATGGCCTTTTCGTCCATCTCGACGCCCCAACCCGGACGATCCGGCCTCAGCTCGAGATAGCCGTCCTTGGGCAGGTAAGGATCGACAACATAGCGGGTCGTGTCTTCCCGTTTCTCAACCTCGGTTCCACCGTAGACGTAAGCCTGACCGGTCGGCAGTCGGTATTCGAGAATCTTGAAGTTCTGCTGCGCCGCCGAGAAATGCACGTTGACGGCAGTAGCGAGCGGGCCCATCGGATTGTGCGGGGCCACGCCTACGTAAAAGGCTTCCGCCAGCGTTGCAATCCGCCGCATCTCCGACAATCCACCGACGACGCAGATATCCGGCTGGATCAGATCGGCGCCCTTTACCTGCAGGAGCCGCAGGAATTCGTAGCGGCTGTAGAGCGACTCGCCGGTGGCGAGGGTGCAGTTCAGCCCCTGCTTCAGATCACCCCAGGCTTCAATGTTTTCCGGCCGGAGCGGCTCTTCGAAGAAGAGCGGATCATAGGGAGCCAGCGCGTTGCCGAGCTGGCGGGCGGCTGCGGGCTCGTAGATCTTCGCATGCGCATCGAAGGCAATCTCGTAGTCATCCCGGATCGTTTCCCGCAGCGAGCGGAAATAGTCGGCGGAGGCCTTGACGACATTGCCCCAGCGGTTGGCATGCATGTCGATGCGCCAAGGGCTGAGCTTGAAGGCGGTGAAGCCCCAACCCTCGTTCAGCCTGTCCAGCTCCTCCTTCGCCGCCGGCGCGTCGGGCGCCGTGTAGACGCCGGCATAGACCTTGACACGGTCGCGCACCTCGCCGCCAAGCAGCTTATAGACCGGCACACCGGCGGCCTTGGCGGCAAGATCCCAGAGGCAATGATCCAACCCGGAAATTGCCGCCAGCCCCATTGCCCCGGGCGGAAAGCGGCTCTGCTGGATCATCAGATTGACGAGGAAGTCCACCCGCGTCGGATCCTGTCCGGCAATGAAGCCGTAGAGGTAGTCGAGTAGCGGCGGCAGCGCCTTGTCCGGACCATGGTTATAGCACTCGCCCCAACCCGTCAGGCCATCATCGGTGTCGAGAGCAACGATGACGCGCGGGCGATCCTTGTCGCGGGTCATGAAAACCCGCATGCGGTCGATTTTCATTGTCTTAAGCTTCCTTACGGATTGAAATAAGAACGGCGGGAAAGGCGTGTCTGCACATATAGATGTTCGCCATAGGTGCCGGGATTGTAGGATCCCGAGCTTTCCGTCACAGGGATTGCCAAATTGCCTTCGCTCGGGAAGCGCGCGACGAATTCCTCGTCAATGTCGCATCCGAGGCCTGGCGCATCCGGCACCGCGATCGATCCATCCTGTTGTATCGGATGCGGGACGATCGTGTGCTTGCGCCCTTCCCAATCGTCATCCAGACGTTCGAGCATCAGTGCGTTTGGAATGGAAGCCAGGAGGTGCAATGCCGCATATTCGGCAACGGGCCCGAGCGAGCCGGAATGCGGCGCCATCTGAATGTGATGGGCTTCCGCCATGGCGGCGATCTTCTTCATCTGGGTGATGCCGCCCGCCCGCCCCGTATCCGGCTGGATAATGTCCACCAGCTCCTCTTCGATCAGCTGCCGCTCGCCGAAGATCGTGGCCATTCGCTCGCCTGCGGCGAGCGGAATATGCGCGGCGTCGCGGATGCGTCGATACCCATCGACGTTTTCAGGCGCGATCGGGTCCTCGACCCAGAAAAGCTCATAGGGCTCCAGCGCCCGAACCAGACGGCAGGCATCGGCTGGCGTCAGCCAGGGCGGACCATGCAGGTCGATGGCGATATCCATGTCGTCGCCGACCGCCTCGCGCAACATCGCGACCTTGCGTACGGGGTCGGCGACCCCACCGCATTTGATCGTCTTGATACCCCGGTCCTTGAGCTTGAGGGCGAGTTCGGCCGTATTGGCATGCGAATAGATCGGTATGCGGTCACGGAGTTTACCGCCGAGCAACATCCATACGGGAACGCCAAGCGACTTGCCCTTGATGTCCCACAACGCCATGTCGATCCCCGTCATGGCGCCACCGCCGACCGTGCCGAGCATGCCATGGCCCATCATGGCAACCGCCATCTTCTGCCAGATCTTCTCTGTATGAACAGGATCCTCGCCGATCAAAAGCGGTGTCAGGTCCTTGATGGCTGTCTCGACGACACGCGGCCAACCGGAGCATTCTCCGACGCCGGTAATGCCCTCGTCCGTTTCGATCTTCAGGAACAGCCAGTTGCGGGTCCCGGCAAAGGGCTGCTCCGCCTTGGAGAGCGGCGCCGTCTGACGCTTGCCGACATCCGGCGCACCAGCCTGCATCAGAAAGGTTCGGATTCCTGTGATCTTCATCGCGCAGAACTTCCGTTTTTCACAGTGCCCGGTTCGGTGTAGCGGAACCGTCTGGAGTGGTCACGATCACGCGGGTCCGGCCGTGGAATGGCCGAGATGAGCGCCTGCGTATAGGGATGATCGGGGGCATTGCAGACCTTGTCCGCCTCGCCCACCTCGACGAGCTTACCGCGATACATGACGCCGACGCGATCACACATGTAGCGGATGACGCCGATGTCGTGGCTGATGAAGATGTAGGCGAGGCCGAGTTCATCCTGCAGCCGCATCAGGAGATCGAGGACCTGGAAGCGCACCGAAACGTCGAGCGCCGACGTCGCCTCGTCGGCCACGATGATGCGCGGATTGAGCGTGATCGCGCGGGCGATGCCGATACGCTGGCGCTGGCCGCCGGAAAAGGCATGCGGGTAACGCTCGCGTGTGGTCGGATCGAGGCCGACCTGCTCCATCAGGTGGCAGACGCGCTCGTCCAGATTCTTGCCCCTTGCTATACCATTGACGAGCAGCGGCTCGCCGATGACCTGGGAGACGGTCATCCGCGGATTGAGCGATCCGAACGGATCCTGAAAGACCATGCGCAGTTCCCGCCTTGCGGCCTTCAGCTCGCCGCCGCCGATTTTCGCGAGGTCCAGGACCGTGCCATCGGCGCGGCGGTAGTGCATTTCACCGGCGGTGGGATCGTAGAGCCGCATGATCGACCGGCCCATGGTGGTCTTGCCCGAGCCGCTTTCCCCGACGATGCCGAGCGTTTCGCCCGGAAGCAGGGAGATCGAGACGTCATCCAGCGCCTTCATATCGCCGAAGTGCATGGACAGATTGCGAATGTCGAGAAGCGGGGCGGCGGTGGTATCGAGCGGCGGCCGCGCAAGCCGGATCTCGGCCTTCTGCTCCAGCTTCAGAACGGAACCGATCAACATGCGCGTATAGGGATCCTGGGGCGAATGGAAGATTTGTTCCACCGGCCCGTATTCCTTCGCGACGCCGTGATGCATGACGAGAACATCATCGGCAATCTGAGCAACGACCCCCATGTCGTGGGTGATGAACAGCACGGCCATGCCATGCGCCTTCTGCAACCGCGAGATCAGGTCGAGGATTTCCGCCTGGGTGGTCACGTCAAGCGCGGTGGTCGGTTCGTCGGCAATGAGCAGCTGCGGCTTGCAGGCCAGCGCCATGGCGATCATCGCGCGTTGCCGCATGCCGCCTGAATACTGGAATGCATAGCGGTCGATCGCTTTTTCGGGATTGGGGATTTCCACCTGGCGCAGCAGCGAGATCGCTTCCGCCCTCGCCTCCGCCTTGCCCATCCTGAGGTGCAGACGGAGAGCCTCGGTAATCTGGTCTCCCACCGTATGCACCGGAGAAAGCGAGGACATCGGCTCCTGGAAGATCATGGCGATGTCGCGTCCGCGGACAGAGCGGATCGCCCGGCCGCGCGGATCGAGTTTGGCAAGATCGAGCGAGGTGCCGTCCGGCTGGTGAAGCAGGATCGATCCCGACGCGATACGACCGGGGGAATCGATGATCTGCAGGATCGAGCGGGCGGTCACCGACTTTCCGGAACCGCTTTCGCCGACGACGCAGAGCGTCTTACCGGGTTCTATGGAAAAGGAGAGGTCGTCGACCGCTCGGAAGATGCCGGTTCGGAGCGGAAATTCCGTCACCAGATTGCGGACCTCAAGCAGCGGCTTATTGGCTGTCATTGAAGGGCGGGGTGCGATGGACAGGATATCGGTCATCGGCGCCTCACTTGTTGTAGGGGTCGGCGGCGTCGCGAAGACCATCGCCGAAAAGATTGAGCGCCATGACGGCAATGACGACCGCGAGCCCGGGAAGGAAGAGCCAGGGCGCTGTGGCGATCGAGCGAATGTTCTGCGCCTCGCGCAACAGCACACCCCAGGAAATCGTCGGCGGCTGGAGGCCGAGACCAAGGAAGGAAAGCGAGGTTTCCGCAAGGATCATCGCGGGAACGGCAAGCGTCATCGAAGCGATGATGTGGCTTGAGAAGCTCGGCAGCATGTGACGGAATATAATTCTTCCCTCTGACACCCCATCCAGACGCGCTGCAGCCACGAACTCCTCGGTCCTGAGCGACAGGAACCGTCCCCGCACCACGCGGGCAAGCTGGGCCCAGCCGGTGAAGGACAATATGATGGTGATCATCATATATTGCAGCGTCGCCGGCCAGCCTTGCGGCAGGGCCGCAGCCAGGGCGAGCCAGATCGGGATCGTCGGAAGCGAAAGAACGAAGTCGATCACGCGCTGCATGACGAAATCGATACGGCCACCGTAATAACCCGAAATACCACCGAGCACGATCCCGAGAAGCAGGGACAGGAACACGCCGACGAGGCCGATGGAGAGAGACACCTGCGCCCCTTGCACCACGCGGCTGTAGACGTCGCGCCCGAGACGGTCGGCACCGAACAGGAATAACGGCCGCGTCTTATCGGTACTCGCGATGAGGTGTATGTCGGTTTCAAAAAGCCCGAGCACGGAATAGCTGAAACCGCGCCCGAAAAGCTCGATCGGCACTTTCTTCGACGTGTCCGCGATAAAGATCGCAGCGAGCGTGTTCGGATCGCGGGTAAGCCGCATGGGATGGTAATAGGGGCCAAAATCGAAGCCGTCGCTCGTATCGAAGAAATGCACAGCCTGCGGTGGATGGAATGTTGCGCGGGCATTCTGGGCAATCGGGTCATTGATGGCAAAAAAGCCCGGCACCGTGGCGACGACATACATGGCGAGCGTCACGAAGAGCGCGGCCATGGCGAGCCTGTGCCGCTTGAATGCCCACCATATGAGCTGCCATTGGGAAGCGACGGCAGCACGATCCGCACGCAGGGTGGCGATGGAAACATCAACCATTGGCTGGCCTCCTATTCGAGACGGATGCGCGGATCGACCAGCGCAAGCAGGATATCACTGATCAACGAACCGATCAGCGTCAGGGCGCAGATCAACAGGACAAAGGCTCCGGCGAGATACATGTCCTGCGCCATCAGCGACTGCAACAGAAGCGGCGCGGCGGTCGGCAGATTGAGCACGATCGCCACTACGACCGAACCGGAAATGAGGTTCGGGAGAAGCCAGGCGATGGTCGAGATGAACGGATTGAGCGCGATCCGCAGCGGATATTTGACCAGCAGCCGAAATTCCGAGAGGCCCTTCGCGCGCGCCGTCGTCACATAGGGCTTCGGCAGTTCGTCCAGCATGTTGGCGCGCATCACGCGGATGAGGCTGGCTGTCGAGGAGACCGCCAGGATCGCCACCGGCAGCCACAAATGCGTCAGCAGATCGTACATCTTGCCGATGCTCCAGGGTGCCGTTTCGTATTGCGACGAGAAAAGGCCGCCGACATCCTGCCCGAACTCGACCGCGGCGACATACATCAGCACCAGCGCCAGCAGGAAGGACGGAATGGAGAGGCCGAAAAAGGTGAAGGCTGTAAAAGCATAGTCGCCGATCGAATATTTCTTGACGGCGGAATAAACGCCGATCGGCAGGGCCAAGGCCCAGGTGGCGATCAGGCTTGCGAGCGCCAGAACAAGCGTCAGCGCCATGCGTTCCCAGATCAATCCAGAGACCGGCTGCTGCCATTCAAACGAGAGCCCGAAATCGCCGCGAGTGACAATGCCCCAGATCCACTTGAGATACTGAACCAGCATCGGCTGATCCAGACCGAAACGCTCGCGCAGCTGGGCGGCGGTATTCTGGTCGACCACTTCGTTGGACGATGCGAGGGTGGCGATGTAAGTCGTGACGAAGTCGCCCGGCGGGAGCTGGATCAGCACGAAGGCGAGAAAACTCACTGCAAACAGCGACGGGATCATCCAGAAAAGTCGTTTGACGACGAATTTCAGCATGGGAATGCTCGCAATTCGGGTTGCATGATGCGTCGATGCGAACCGTGGGGCTCGCCCGGCGTCTTGCAACGGGACTGGGAGAAGATGCCGCCGCGGTGGCGGCGGCATCGGCGAGGCAAATCAGCTCGTGAAGGTGAACTGCTGCGGGAGGGCAGGACCGGGATTAGGCCATGACCAACTATCGGGCTGTTTCTCCGGCACATTGCGCAGATTGTTGCGAATGACGCCGAAGCCGCCGACTGCAAGGCAGACGCCGATGGTCTCGAAATCTTCAGCCGCGAGGTCGAAGATCTGTTTCATGATCGCGCCCCGCTTGTTGAGATCGGCCGTCGACCGGGCCTCGTCAAAAAGCTTCATGCGCTTCTTCTGGCTTTCCGGAGGCTCCTCGCCCTTCTGACCGTTGGACGTGTACCAGAGCGTCCACGGGATAGCGTAACGCGAACCCTGCGGATGAAAGGCAAAGTAGTCACGCGGATCGAGCATCGGATCGAGGCCGCCTGGGCCTGGCCAGACCTGCGCATCATGGGCGTTGTCGTCACCGCGGGTGTAATAGAGCGCCCGCTCGATGGTATTGACCTTCATGTCTATGCCGATTTGCGCCCAATGCGCCTTCACAAGCTCCAGCACGTCGACCAGATCAGGATAGAGCGTCGGAATGACGTCGACGGCGAAGAAGACGGGCTGACCGTCCGGGCGAAGCCGAATGCCGCTGCCGTTCTTCTTGTCGAAGCCAACCTTGTCCAGCATTGCGCTGGCCTTGTCCGGATCATATTCCGTGAACTGCCGCCCCAGCTTCTCGTGATGCCAGGGATGTCCAGGGCGCGGGCCGGTCTGATAACCTTCGCTCTGGCCGAAATAGATGATGTCGATAATCTCCTGCCGGTTGATACCAATAGAGAGAGCCTGGCGGAAGGATTTGTCGGCGAACATCTTTCGCATCGCCGGGTCCTTGTGGGTCATGTTCAGATAGAGCTGGCACTGCTGCGCGGCGGACGGCACGAGCTGTAGCAGCCGGTAGTCGCCCTTCTGCATGTTCTGCGACAGCGTAGGCTTGTTGGCGAGCGTGCTGATATGACGCTCCTGTATGTCGACCTTGCCGGAGATGACGTTCAGCATCAGCGACTCGACGTCCTGCGAAATGCCGAAATTGATCTCGTCGACATAGGGAAGCTGATTGCCCTCCGTATCGACCTGCCAGAAATAAGGATTGCGGACCATGAGCACCCGCGTGGCACCGCCGGAATAGGCTTCCTTGACGATCCAGGGGTCGAGCGTCGGCTTGTCGACGTTGCCCCATCGCGACGGGATTTCGATGTCGCCGCATTTGGCGCGGAAAAGCTCCGTCCAGCTCGATACGCCCGCCGCCTTCACATCGGCATCGAGGTTCGTATTGTATTTCGGCAGGAACTTGCTGCAGTAGTGCTTGGCAAAGAGCGTCGGATGCTGACCGAGAGGGGTCGCCAGGTTTTCCAGGTAGAGCGCATTCGCGGCCGCGAAAGTGAACTTGACGGTATAGTCGTCGACCTTTTCGACGGTGACCGGTTTGCCGGCAACGGAAATCTGGGCCGGCGTCGCGCTGTAGAGTTCCTTGTTCTTGACGACATCCTCAATGGCGAAGACGACGTCATCGGCGGTGAACGGATGGCCGTCGGACCACTTTGCACCCTTTAGGAGATGGAATGTGAACTGGGTTGCGTCCGCACTGACCTCCCATTTTTCGGCAAGATTAGGCAAGACCTGGGTGAAATCCATATTCCACCGCACCAGACCCTGATTGCCGACCATGCGCAGAATGCCGTTGTGGTCCGACGAGCCGCGCAGACCGCGCCGCAACGTGCCGCCATAGGTGCCGATCTTCTCGAAAGGCTTGATAACCAATGGATTCTGCGGCAGGCGCTCGGCCAGCGGCGGCAGCTTGCCGTCTTTCACGAGTGCCGCCAGTTGCGGTGCTTCTTTTCCGGCGGCCGCCTGTGCGCTGGTGCCGGCAACGGAGAGAGCGACGGCTCCGCCCACCCCTGCCAAGAATGTCCGGCGGGTCACACCGGTAGAAATAAAATCGTCGTCGTGCATCCTGATCTCCTCCCAAATCCAGACCGAGCTTCTCGTCAGGCCGTCCCGCCCGAGCGGCCTCCCAGCCGCGACGCCTCGGACCTCCATCCGATCGCTCCGGACCATAAGCCGCTTTTCAGATGATTACAAGTATTGACAGATTTTTACAGATTACATAGCTGTATCCCAAAATACCCAGTCCCGTTGGGAGGACAGGAATGACGTTCACCGAGGAAGTGCGCGAAAAGCTGAAGGCCGTTTCAACGGCCACATTGACGACCGTCCTGATGAAGCGCGGGCTTCGGAACGTGTTCATTCGCGGCGTTCACAAGATCAATGCGGATGCGCCGCGACTGGTCGGGCCGGCTTTCACCCTGCGCTACATTCCCGCTCGTGAGGATATCGACAATATCGGCGTCTTTACCGACCGCACCCATCCGCAACGCCGTGCGATCGAAGAATGCCCGCCCGGCCATGTTCTGGTGATGGACAGCAGAAAGGACCCGTCGGCCGCTTCCGCCGGCGGAATTCTGGTAACCCGGCTCTATATGCGCGGCGCGGCGGGCGTGGTGACCGACGGCGGCTTCCGCGACACACCAGAGATCGCAAAACTGCCGTTTGCCGCCTATCACTCCGCGCCTTCTGCCCCGACCAATCTCATCCGCCACCATGCACTGGATATCAATCAGCCGATCGGCTGCGGCGACGTGCCGGTCTATCCTGGAGATATTGTCGTCGGTGACGGCGAGGGTGTGGTTGTTATTCCCGCGGGCATAGCGCAAGAGGTCGCCGACGAGGCTTTCGAGCAGACGGTTTTCGAGGATTTCGTCGAGGATCGCGTGAAGGCGGGGCGAGGCATTTTCGGTCTCTATCCGCCCGGCCCCGAAGCCGAAGCGGAATTCCGCGATTGGAGACGTGAGAAGGGACGTTGATGGACCAGTCCGACGTGATAGCGGCGGCGAAAGCCGAACCTCGTTTCAGCGACATCATCTACGAGAAGATCGTGGGAATGATCGCCGACGGCCGCTTTCCCGTCAACGAACGGCTTCCGTCGGAGCCGAATCTGGCCATCCTGTTCGGTGCATCCAGACCTGTGGTCCGCGAGGCACTGGAAAGGCTAAGGGCGGACCAGTTGATCGTCTCGCGCAAGGGGTCGGGCTCCTATGTCCGCCAGAGACCGGACTCATCGGTGCTCAAGCAGGTTCCCGTGGGATCCCTTGCGGATGTGCAGCGGTTCTTCGAGTTCAGGGCGGGCCTGGAGGCAGAGGCCGCGGAACTGGCGGCCCGCAATTGGCAACCTCACGACAAGATCCGCATCACCGCGGCGCTGAAGGCGCTCGAACATTGTCTCGAGGTCGGCGAACTCGGGGCAGAGGAAGATCAGGCCCTGCACGATGCGATCGCGATGGCGACCGGCAATCAGTTCCACACCACGGTGAGGGAATGGTTCAAGCCGCATTTCGCCATCGGCATGTCGGTCACGCGCAGTCTCAGTCTGAAACGAACCCCACTGCATGTCCGCAACGTCCAGGACGAGCATACGGCAATCGTCGAAGCCATTCTGGCCCGAAACGAGCTGGAAGCACATCACGCTATGAAGACCCACATCCTGAACGCACGCGCCCGCATGTTCCAGGGCGTGGGAGGATAAGACCTGCCATAAGCCGCGGCGCGGGGAGGCGCACGGAGGAGGATGTTTTGAAACGGATCGCAATGACGGGCGGCTCAGGCCACATCGCCTCGCAGCTGAGAGCCTTTCTCGGCCCCGAAGTCGAACATGTGAGGCTCATCGACCTCCGGCCGCCGAAGGCGCTCGCTTCCAATGAAAGCTTCTTTGCGGCCGATCTGGCCGATGCCGATGCGATGGCCGCAGCGTTGAAGGATATGGACGGCGTCATCCATCTCGGCGGCATTCCACGGGAGGCGGCTATCGGCGAGATCCTGCACAGCAACGTCCTCGGCACGTACAATCTTTACCAGGCGGCACGGGAAAACGGTGTCGACCGGGTCGTCTTTGCATCGAGCAACCATACGACCGGCTTTTATCCCCGCACCGACACCATCACGCAGCTCGACCCCGCACGCCCCGACAGCCGCTACGGCCTGTCGAAATGCTGGGGAGAGCTCGTTGCCGGCCTCTATTACGACACCGCCGGCATTCGAACGCTCTCCATCCGGATCGGCAACGCGGCCCCCTATCCCAACAGCGAGCGATCGGCGGCGATCTGGATCAGCGCCCGCGATCTTTGGCAACTCGTGAAGATCGGCCTCACCCACCCGGATATCGCAGCGGCGGTCGTCTACGGCATGTCGCGCACCGATGCCGGCTGGTGGCGAGACGAGGTTGCCGAACGCCTGGGCTATCGGCCGCAGGACATGGCGCGCGACCATCTAAGAATCGAAGGTCGAGCGGAAAGCACGGTTGAATCCACCTTTCAGGGCGGTGCGTTCTGCGCCCCCGAGCATGACGGGACAATGCGAATGCGTGACAAAAATGGACTGGTTGCATGCCTGGAGGCGATGCTGTGAGCAAAACCAAAATCATCACCCCTCAGGTGAGGCGCGTCATAGAGCTGCCCCTGCAGGTCGGCGAATCTCCCGTGTGGGACGACAGGACGGGCGACCTCTGGTTCGTCGATATCCTCGCCCCCGCAGCGCTATGCCTGAGGGCCGACGGACGTATCGACCGGTTCGACATGCCTTTCAAGATCGGCTGCCTGGCGCTCTGCGAGGGGGACGATATCGCCGTTGCCCTGGAGAACGGCGTTCATCTGCTGAACCCCAAAACGGGAACGACAAAGCTGCTCTGCAATCCCGATGGCGGGCGCCCCGACAGCCGACTGAATGACGGCAAGATCGGGCCGGACGGGTGCTTCTGGGTCGGCACACGCGACGAGGCGGTGCCGCAGACCGGCAATGCCCGCCTCTACCGGGTTATGCCGGACGGCAGCTTTTCGACGATTGCAGATGGCCTATTGACGTCCAACGGCCTTGCCTGGAGTTCGGACGGCCGGACGATGTATCATTCCGACAGCAGCGGGCTCTTTGCCCAGGTCTTCGATTTCGATCCGACTATAGGTGTCACCAGCGCGCCCAGGCGGCTGCACGACTTCACCCCAGAGGAAGGCCGTCCGGACGGTGCGGCGATGGATGCGGACGGCTTCTACTGGATCGCCGGCGTGCTGTCCGGGGGCGTCAATCGGCTTTCGCCGGAAGGCGACGTCGTCGAAATCTACAAGATGCCGGCGAAATCGCCGACCATGCCCTGTTTCGGTGGCCGGGACCTCGACACGATCTATGTCACCACGCTTTCCACTGACAACAACGGCACATTCGAGAACGGAACACTATTCGCCTTCGAGACCGGGGCGCGCGGTGTGCCGGTACATCGCTTCGCGATCTGATCCATCATCTCCCCCATCTGGAGAGGGAAAAACATGAACATCCAAGAATTCCGCAACGTCCTCACCGGCATCTCCGGCGTGCCCATCACCGCTTATGGAGACGACGGCGAGGTCGACATCCACACCACCCGCGCGATCTATGCGCGGGTCGCCGCGGCAGGCATCCACAACATCGTGGCAGCTGGCAACACCGGCGAATTTTATGCCTTGGCCCCCGAGGAGATCAGCCGCGTCGTCGAGGCGGCAATCGCTGGCGTCGATGGCAAGGCTCCGGTGACTGCGGCTGTCGGCCGTTCGCTCCGCGAGGCAATCGCCATGGCGAAAACAGCCAAAAACATGGGTGCTTCAGCGGTCATGTCTCACCAGCCGGTCGATCCGTTCGCGGCGCCGGCAGCGCAGATCGACTATTTTCGCCAACTGGCGGAAGAATCGCCTCTGCCGCTGGTGGCCTATGTGCGGGCGGAAGGTTTCAGCCTCGACGACATGCTGCGGCTGGCAAGCCATCCGAACATTGCCGGGGTAAAATTTGCGACAACCGATATTCTCCTGCTTTCGCGGTCGGTTGCCGCCGCCGATCCCGGCCATGCACTCTTCGTCTGCGGGCTCGCCGAGAGCTGGGCGCCCGCCTTCACAGCGGCAGGCGCCCGCGGCTTCACGTCCGGCCTCGTCAACGTCGCGCCGCAGTTTTCACTCGCCATTCATGCCGCGCTCGAAAGAGGCGACTTTGGCGAGGCCCGTCGGATCATCGATCTGATCGAGCCCTTCGAGCGCATGCGCACGAAATATCGAAACGGCGCCAATGTCACCGTGGTCAAGGAGGCGGTGAGCATCCTGGGAACGCCGGTCGGCGAGGTACGCATTCCCGGTCTGGCCAGGCTCGATGCTGAAGACAGGGCGAAGCTTGCTGACCTTCTCTCAAGCTGGTCTGTCGAGAATGGCGAAATCAGAGGAGCGGTCGCGCGGACGCATTAGAGCGGTTCATGTTTTGACGGAAGCGTATCCGGCGTTTACGAAGTAGTTACTGCATTCGCCGGGTTGGATTGTTGTGACGAGAGAGCCGATGTGTCGCCACGTGTCCTCGATCGTTCGCTTTTGG
>NZ_PVBN01000059.1 GCF_002968635.1 Neorhizobium alkalisoli
AAGCAATGACGTGCGTATCTCTATGGATATTTTGAGCCAAGTTTCTGAAACTTACCGTAAGATTCGTAACACTCTTCGTTTCTTGATTGCCAATACATCTGACTTTAACCCAGCTCAAGATACAGTCGCTTACGATGAGCTTCGTTCAGTTGATAAGTACATGACGATTCGCTTTAACCAGCTTGTCAAGACCATTCGTGATGCCTATGCAGACTTTGAATTCTTGACGATCTACAAGGCCTTGGTGAACTTTATCAACGTTGACTTGTCAGCCTTCTACCTTGATTTTGCCAAAGATGTTGTTTACATTGAAGGTGCCAAATCACTGGAACGCCGTCAAATGCAGACTGTCTTCTATGACATTCTTGTCAAAATCACCAAACTCTTGACACCAATC
>NZ_PVBN01000060.1 GCF_002968635.1 Neorhizobium alkalisoli
TCTCGATGCCGATCACCAGCAGGTTAAAACGCTCGGGGCGCAGGCTGGAGGCGATATGCTGTTCCAGCAACGCGTTCAGCAAGGCCGGGTTGGGCAGTTCGGTCACCGGGTGGCGGGTGCTCAGGCGGCTCATGTCGGCATGCGCCTTGGCCAGCGTCTGTTGATTGCGGTTGTAATTGCGCACCAGCAGGCCGAGCTCATCATCCTGGTGCAGCGCCGGCAGCATCAGTTGATGATAGGGCGCTTCGTCCTGCGAGATGTTCTCCAGCTCTTTGGCCATCGCGCGCAGCGGATGCACCATCAGCCGGTTCATGCACCAGGTGATGGACACCGACAGGATCAGCGCCAGCAGCAGGTAGGTCGACAGCATGGTCGACAAAATGCTGAGGATAAACT
>NZ_PVBN01000061.1 GCF_002968635.1 Neorhizobium alkalisoli
CTGAATCCCACGGCTCGCCATGGACGACCACTTGCCACCGCGCTTGTCACCATCGTCGCCCGCTTCCAGCACGCCGCCTGTTCAATCGGCAACCCCGCCCGTGGTGGTGGTCACGCGTCCGCGCGCACAGGCGCCCATGCTGGTGGCGGCGCTTGAGCGCCACGGCCTGCGCACGCACCAGTTTCCGCTGCTCGACATTGCGCCGACGCCCAATCTCGACGACTTGCGTGCCGCGCTGGGCGATCCGTCGCGCTATGCGCTGGTCGTGTTCGTCAGCCCCAACGCCGTGCAGCAGGCATTTTCCGCCATGCCGGAAGGCTTCCGCTGGCCGCAGGAAGTACCGGTGGCAGTAGTGGGGCCCGCGAGCGCACAGGCGCTTGCCACGCACGGGGT
>NZ_PVBN01000062.1 GCF_002968635.1 Neorhizobium alkalisoli
AAGCTGAAGCGAAAGAGATTTTGCATCAACTCATGCAACAGCGTGGTTTCTACCCGATGGTTGCAGCACAACGCATCGGAGAAGAGTATGAGCTGAAGATTGATAAAGCGCCGCAGAATGTTGACAGCGCTCTGACTCAGGGGCCGGAGATGGCGCGCGTGCGCGAGTTGATGTACTGGAATCTCGATAACACCGCGCGTAGCGAGTGGGCCAATCTGGTGAAGAGCAAGTCAAAAACAGAGCAGGCTCAACTGGCTCGGTATGCTTTCAATAACCAATGGTGGGATCTTAGCGTTCAGGCAACGATCGCCGGGAAGCTTTGGGATCATCTGGAAGAGCGATTCCCGCTGGCTTACAACGATCTTTTCAAACGTTACACCAGTGGGAAAGAG
>NZ_PVBN01000063.1 GCF_002968635.1 Neorhizobium alkalisoli
AAAAGAAACCAGCAGCGACGACCGCGATACGGCTGCTGAAATTTCGAGTGATAGTAACGATGAAATCAATCTTGAGTCTTAGTTCTGGGCGCTTTTCAAAGAGCGCTTTTGGTCACCTGTCTAAACTTTTAAACTATTATTTACCCGGTAAAATTCGTTTCTTTTAATTTTTTACTCCTTCAGTTAAAGTGCGCGCATGACTAAAAAAATCTGCGCCACTTTTCTAATCGCCGCTTTGACCAGTTTTAAATTACACGCTCAGGTGCGCTGTGAAAATTTATTCGAAAATTCGAGCAAAGAGTTCCAACAAGCCATCATACAGATGGTGGATTTAGAATTTAACTTTGATCTGTACGACCACACGGCCGAATTTTTAGATAAGATTCTGAATG
>NZ_PVBN01000064.1 GCF_002968635.1 Neorhizobium alkalisoli
CACTTCCGACATGTACATCGGCGACACGGTGGCGGCGATGCCGACCGCCAGCCCGCCAATGATGCGGTAAATGACGAACCAGGTGAAGGTCGGGGCCAATGCGGCGCCGACGGCGGAAACGGTGAACAGCAGCGCCGCCAGCATCAGCGCTTTTTTACGGCCCCAGCGCGCCGCCAGCGGCCCGGCGGCGAAGGCGCCGACCACGCAGCCGATCACCACGTTGGAGACGGCCCAGCCGGTTTCGGCCGGGCTGAGATTGAAATAGGTTTTCAACGCTTCGATCGCGCCGGAGATCACGGCGGTGTCGTAGCCGAACAGAATGCCGCCCAGGGCGGCGATGCCGCAAATTCGCAATATGTAACCGGTATTGTGCTTACGCTGATATGACA
>NZ_PVBN01000065.1 GCF_002968635.1 Neorhizobium alkalisoli
GTTTAATATATCATCATCGGCGTAGTCTTCATCTTCAGATATAAAGTGAAAAGCCGCTTGATTTTCCACCTTGTAACCCAAGCGTGGAATGGTTCTGATAAGCGTGTGTTCCGAATCGCTAATTTTCTGACGAATGGATTTAATTGTTTGATTTATCGTTGAATCTGAACAATAGGTTCCTTTCCAGATATTTTCTATAATTTCCGTTCGGGTAACCAGCTCGGGGGATCTGGCGACAAGCAGCGAAAGAATTTGATACTCCTTCCAACGCAGACGGAATTTCTCCCCGGCAGGAGTCAGAACATCGAGATTCCTAATCTTTATTCTTTTATCAAGATTCACTTTTAATTTCCTTAGCGTGCCTGTCCTGCACACTTTGTATAGAAA
>NZ_PVBN01000066.1 GCF_002968635.1 Neorhizobium alkalisoli
CCTTAATCATCCTGGTGAGGGAAAAGCGTGTTATCGATCAGATCGCACAGGCAATTTACCGTCAGCATAAGCATTTCCTGAATGCGAGCACTACGATGCGAAGGAATGCGGATCTCCACATCCTGTGGCCCTAACAAACCTGCAAGTTCGCCGCCGTCATAGCCGGTCAATGCCACAATGGTCATATCACGCGTAACGGCGGCTTCAACTGCTTTAACAATATCGCGGCTGTTGCCACGGGTGGAAATGGCTAACAATACATCTCCCGCATGACCCAGCGCCCGCACCTGCTTTGCATACACTTCATCATGTAAGCGATCGTTGGCAATCGCCGTTAAGACAACATTATCAGTATTTAGTGCAATGGCAGGTAAGCTGGGC
>NZ_PVBN01000067.1 GCF_002968635.1 Neorhizobium alkalisoli
AAATACACCACGTCGCTGCCCTTCACCGCCGCCAGGGTCTGCTGTGCATCGAGCAGGTCGGCCGCGACCAGCGTATCGCTGTCGTTGACCTTCCTCGGGTTGCGGCTGACCAATCTTAAATCATCGGTGTACGCGCGCTTCAGTTCACGCGCCAGCTCTTGGGCGATCTGGCCACTGGCGCCCAGGATCGTTTGCATTGGCGTTCCTCATCGCAATGAAAAAAACTCCGCCCACTCAGGGCGGAGCAAAAGTGCTTGTTCGCGCTTAACTGTTCACGAACGCCAGCAGATCGGCGTTGACCTGATCGGCATGGGTAGTCGGTATGCCGTGCGGCGCGCCCTTATAGGTATGGAGCGTGCCGTTTTGCACCAGCTTGGCCG
>NZ_PVBN01000068.1 GCF_002968635.1 Neorhizobium alkalisoli
GCAGTGGGGAATATTGCACAATGGGCGCAAGCCTGATGCAGCCATGCCGCGTGTGTGAAGAAGGCCTTCGGGTTGTAAAGCACTTTCAGCGAGGAGGAAGGTGGTGAGCTTAATACGCTCATCAATTGACGTTACTCGCAGAAGAAGCACCGGCTAACTCCGTGCCAGCAGCCGCGGTAATACGGAGGGTGCAAGCGTTAATCGGAATTACTGGGCGTAAAGCGCACGCAGGCGGTTTGTTAAGTCAGATGTGAAATCCCCGGGCTCAACCTGGGAACTGCATTTGAAACTGGCAAGCTAGAGTCTCGTAGAGGGGGGTAGAATTCCAGGTGTAGCGGTGAAATGCGTAGAGATCTGGAGGAATACCGGTGGCGAAGGC
>NZ_PVBN01000006.1 GCF_002968635.1 Neorhizobium alkalisoli
TCAGATGTGTATAAGTGACAGAGCTTGTAATACTGGCCACCGTTCGGACGGCAATTCCTGACCTTCGCCTCGAGCAGGTTCGGCGTGCCGAAGAAAGCGGCGACCTGCCGGTTCTCCGGCCGCCGATAAATGTCCTCCGGTGCGCCGACCTGCAGTATCTTGCCGCCATGCATGACGACGACCCGATCGGAAAGAGCCATGGCCTCCGACTGATCGTGGGTCACGTAGAGAGCCGTAATCTTGAGCCGCTGCTGAAGTTGGCGGAATTCGTCGCCCATCTGCGTGCGCAGCCGCGCATCGAGGTTCGACAGCGGCTCGTCGAGCAGCAGCACCTCCGGTTCGAAAACCAGCGCGCGGGCGATCGCCACGCGCTGCTGCTGACCGCCGGACAGCGCCGGCGACGGACGTTCGGCATATTGTTCCATCTCGACGAGGCGCAACGCGTTCATCACCCGGTCCTGGATCTCCTTGTCGGTCCGGCGGCGGATACGCAAGGGATAGGCGACATTGTCGAACACCGTCATATGCGGCCAGATCGCATAGGACTGGAAAACCATGCCGAGCCTGCGCCGTTCGGAGGGGACGAAATAGCCCTTGTCCGCATCCGAAACCACATTGTCTCCGATGCTGATGCGCCCGCCGGTGTTCTTCTCCAGTCCCGCCACCATGCGCAGCGTCGTCGTCTTGCCGCAGCCGGACGGTCCGAGCAACGTGACGAATTCGCCGCTTTTGACCTTCAGGTTCACCTGATCCACGGCCGTGATTGCACCATACATGCGGGTCACGTTCTCGAGTGTTACCGAAGCCATACTCTCTCTTCCTTTCGGTGCGGACATTTGCAGCCGCCAACTAAAACCGGCGCGCCCGGGAGCCAGGTCCTGGATTTTTAAAGCTTGCTGATGCGCGCCTTGATGAATCGAAGCTGCACCCAGCGGAACAGAATGACGAGCAGCATCATCATCAGGCCGATAACGCTCACCTGTTCGGCGTTGCCGTTCGCCCAGAGCTTGAGAAGCACAACGGCCAACGTTTCGGATCCCACCGAATAGAGCAGGATCGACGCGGAAAGTTCTCGCATGATGCCGAAGAACGTCAGCACCCAGCCGACCGCAAACGCCGGCCATGCCAGCGCGACCATGATGCGCCACATGGTCTGGAACCAGCTCGCGCCATGGACCCGCGAACATTCCTCGAGATCATAGGAAAGCTGGTGGTAGGCGCCGGTCATCACGCGCACGGCAACCGGCGTGCCGAGCGCCAGATAGGCGAGCAGCAGCGCCCAGACGGTCCCGTAGATCGGGATCGGCCCCGGGAGCATGGCGAAAGCCCAGAGGAAACCCACGCCGAGCACCATGCCGGGCATCATCCACGGCAGCCAGGCCATGCCGTCGATCAGGCTGCGGCCACGCCAGCGGGTACGGACCGAGACATAGGCGACCACCGCACCGAGCGCCATCGTCGCGGTGGCGCCGAGCAGCCCGAGCATCATCGTGTTGCGCACCGCCCGCCAGAATTCGGAATTGGAAAAGACCGCCCTGTAATGCTCCAGCGTCAGCATCTCGTAGGTGTAGAAACCGAAGAAGCGGAAGAAGGAGCCGAGCAGGAGCTGACCGACCGGCAGGACCACGGTGATGACGAAGAAGAGCACGCAGAAGCCGAAGGTCACCCAGCGCCAGGGGCCGAGCTCCATCACGTTCGGCCGAAAGCCCTTGCCGGTAACGGTCTGGAAACTCTTGCCGCGCAGCAGCGCCCATTGCCAGATGACCAGCAGGAACATCAGCCCCATGATCGCGAAGGACAGCGCCGTCGCATATTGATAGTCGGGCGTCGCGCGGTGGTTGATCGACTCGTAGATGTCGGTGGTGATCACCTTGATGCCGGCCGGAAGGCCGAAGAACAACGGCGACTCGAAAGATTCGATGCCGCGAATGAAGCTCAGCATGAAAGAGCTTGTCAGGACCGGCAGCATCAGGAGCAGCGTGATCTTGCGGAAGGTCGTCCACCGCGAGGCGCCGCACATGCGGCTCGATTCCTCCAGCGAGGGGTCCATGGCCCGGAAGGCATCGACGGTGAAGAGGAAGAGGAACGGGATCGAATACTGGCACATATGCCAGACCACGCCCCCATAGGAATAGACGTTGACGAGCGGATCCTGCGAGCCGCTGATCGAGCGCCAGACGAGGTTGATGACACCGACCTGCGGATTGCCGAGCATGCCCCAGGCCATGGCCGTCAGGATCGGCGGAATGAAGAAGGGCAGCGTGATCAGCACTTC
Organism: Neorhizobium alkalisoli; assembly: GCF_002968635.1. Classification (GTDB taxonomy): domain Bacteria; phylum Pseudomonadota; class Alphaproteobacteria; order Rhizobiales; family Rhizobiaceae; genus Neorhizobium; species Neorhizobium alkalisoli. The sequence continues at coordinate 2,276 of NZ_PVBN01000006.1, forward strand.
CAGGGTGCCACGGAAGGGCGTGTCGGTGCGGGCGATGATCCAGGCCAGAAACACCGCGATCGTCAGAGACGGAACGGTCTTCGCAAGCGAGATGCCCACCGTGTTGACCAGAACGAGAAGGTTCTGGGTCGTCATGATGGCGCGATAGCCGTTGAGGTTGAACTCGCCGGCAAGGCCGGGCGGGGTCGAATGGAGGCTGCCGTAAAGCAGCATGGCCAGGGGATAGATCGTCAGGAATCCCAGTATGGCGATCAGCGCCAGCATACCGATCAATCGCCCGATCGAACCGCCCGAAAAAGCGCGGGTAACGGCGTTACCGCCGAGTGTGGGTGCGGTTTCGGCAATATCGTCGAGGGAGCGATTATGGATTATGGTCATGCGGTCCTCGCGGCTCCGATGGCATTGGATATCGAGTCGTTACCGGGCATGCCGGCAACGACGCGACAGCTTCACTTGAAGACGTCTTTTGCCTTGGCGAGCATCTCGTTCTGTCGGCGCGAGTCGCTCGTGCCGTAGAGCTTGGCCTCCGAGATTGCCTTGATGTCTGCGGGCAATCCCTCGGTCACGCCCTCGATCACCGGTCCATTGCCGAGGCTCGCATAGATCTTCTGCGCAGTCGGGCTCTGGAGGAAATCGAGATAGAGCTTGGCCGCATTCGGATGCGGCGCCTTCTTCAGAAGCACGTTGCCGTAAAGCACGTAGCCGACGCCCTCTTCCGGTATGACGAACTTGACCGGCAAACCCTTCAAATCGGACATGTCCGTCAAAATGACGGGCATATAGATCGAATATTCGCCGCGCGCGGTGCGGCGCTGCGATTCCCGCTGGTCGCGGGTAAAGACGAGCTTCTGGCCGGCGACCTTCCTGACATAGTCCTCACCGATCCGGTCATAAGTGGAGAAGAACCAGAGATAACCGGCCCCGATTGCGCGCGGGTCGTCGGCGAGTATCTTGCCCTGCCATTTCGGATCGGCAAGATCCTTCCAGCTCTTCGGTTCATCGGCCGGCTTGACGAGCCCGGTATTGACCATGATGCCATAGGGGATGGTCATGACCGACGCCATCGGCACCTGCAGCTTGAACTGCGGCTTGATCTTCTGGGAATTCGGCGTCACCGGAAGCGGATCGACGGACTTGTCCTCCGCATCGTAAAGCCGCGTCTGCCCTTCGCTCGTGAACATCACGTCCGCAGCAAACCGACCTGCTGCCTGCTCGACGCGTACGCGCTCACGGATTTCGCTGGCGCGTGCCTCGAGAACCTCCACTGAAATTCCATATTCCTCGGTGAAGGCTTCGGCGATCTTCTTGGTGCTCGGCTGCCCGACAAGTGCGGTGTAAAGGACGAGTGTCCCCTCTTTCTTACCCGCCTCGACCACCTTCTCCCACTCGGCATCCTGTGCCTGCACCGGCTGCCATACCGCCGTTGCGATAGCGATGCCGCCCGCAGCGGTCAGAAAAAACCGTCTCGACCATTGCCTGATGGTCGCTGCCGTCATGGATTTGTTGCTCGTCACGTGTCTCTCCTCCCTGGAACTGACGACTGAGCGCAATCGCAGGGCCATGCCCCGCTTTCGACACCGAATTATCTGCGGCTCGATCGCCGCCCTCTCCTTCTCCGCTTCGGTGGCACCGTTTTCCCGACCGGCACCGCCGGATTCTCCCGACGTTCATCTATCTTGAAAGATGATCCTTACCGGTTCCTATATCCTCGCGATATGAGGCCCGTTTTGCGTGTGACAAGAACCCTGATATGCGCCGTACGACACGGCGCGACGAGGTTTGTCCCACAAGGATCAGGTTCGCCAAACAAACTCCTGCTCTTCGAGCTCCACCTGTAACCTTGCCGGTTCGAAAGCGCGCAGACTTCGCAGGCAAAACTCCTTCGCCTGTTAGATTGACCTTTTCCCTCGCAGTGGAAAAGCATCATTTTTTTACATTCACTTTTCTCGAAAGCAGAAAGATGAATTGTGTTAGGGTCGCCCAGGATTTGACCATAGCGCTAGGTTGGGAGGCCTAAAGCATTGGACACACTCATCAACATCCGTACCTTTCTCGCGGTCGCCCGCTCCGGAAGCTTCTCTGCGGCCGGCCGTCATCTGGGTGTCGCACCCTCGGTGGTCACCAAACGGATCAGCCGTCTGGAGGACCAGATGCGGGTAAAACTGTTTATCCGGTCGACGCGCCAACTCATCCTGACCGAGGTCGGAGAACGCTACCTGCCGCGCTACCAGTCATTGGTAAAGGAAATCGACGATGCCATCGGCGGTGCAGCCGCGGTCGCCCAGCGGATAGAGGGGCATCTGCGCATCAAGGCCCCGACGACGGTGACGATTGCCTTTCTGGCGCGGATCCTGAGCGATTTTCAGCAGGAGAACCCCAACGTGACGATGGATGTCGCGCTGGTGGACCGCTCGGTCAACCCGGCCGAGGAGGGATACGATATTGCGCTTGGCGCACTTCCGGCCTCCTACTCCAACGTGGTCGACGAACCGCTCTGTCCCTATCCCCGCAAACTCTGTGCTGCTCCATCCTATCTGGAGAGCCGCGGCGTCCCGAAACACCCGCGCGATCTCGTCGATCACATCTGCCTCACCTTTCATGCCACCGGGTCCACCTGGTCGTTCCTCAGTCCCGGCGGTCCGATCGACGTGGAGGTCCGCTCCGCCTTCAGCGCCAACGACACCCAGGTGCTGCATGACTTGGCCTTGCGCGGTCGCGGCATAGCCATGGTGGCGACCTATGTCGCGGAAGACTCGTTTCGAACGGGCAAACTGATCGAACTGCTGCCGGAATATCCGGTCGCCGAACTCTGGTTGAAGGCGCTGATCCCGCAAACCCAGGCCCGCAAGCCCACCGTGAGAGCCGTCATGGAATGGCTTCGGATTCATATGCACACGGCGCTCGTTCTCGGCCAAAAATCCGCATAAGCACGGTTATCTTTGCCTTCAGAGAAAAGGCAAACCCCGTTCAGCTTTCTCGATTCGAGAAAACCGCTACGACGAAAAAGCGTATTCTCTCGGGCTCCCCAGCCCCTTACCCTTTCGCATCGAGGATACGCATCGCAAATGCGGGGGTGCCTTGCGCCTTTGAGTGCATCACCCGGGAATGGAAGCCGGCAACGTCTGGGAAGAGGATGTGTCGGCCGGCGAAAACAGGGAGGCTTGTGTAGTGGACACTGCTGTCACCAGGCAGCGCCCGGTGCTTTCGCAATTGGGCGCAATCGACTGTGACGTTCACCCCGATGCGCCGGACCGCTCCGACCTGTTGCCCTATTTCGACGAGTATTGGAAAGAAATCGTCACCACCCGCGACGTCGATCGGCTTGAGCTCACCAATTTCCCCACTCGGGCTAAACCGTTCTTCCGGGAGGACTGGAAGGCGGCGGAAGGCAAGGGTGTTGAAAAGTTACGCCGCAATCTGCTCGATCCGTTCGGTCTCAAATACGCGATCCTGAACTGCGTCACCGGCGTGCATGCGATCTACGATCCCTATCTGGCAGCCGCGATCTGCCGCGCCACCAACGATTGGCTGAAGGCAGAATGGCTGGACCGGGATCCAAGGCTGCGCGCCTCTCTGGTTCTCCCGATGCAAAATCCGGAAGCCGCCGTGGAAGAGATCGAGCGCTTCGCGGACGACCGGCGTTTTGTCCAGATCCTGACCCTTTGTATGGGCGAAATGCCCCTTGGTCGCCGCTATTACTGGCCGATCTACGAGGCCGCCCAGCGCCATGGTTTCTCGCTCGGCATTCATGCAGGCAGCGCCTATCGCCATGCCCCTAGTCAGAGCGGGTTCCTTTCGTATCTGGCCGAAGATTACGTGCACCAGGTTCAGGGTTTTGCGGCCCAGGTCGGTAGCTTCGTCGCGGAAGGCGTGCTCGGCAAATTCCCCGACATGAAGATCGTACTGATCGAATCCGGCGTTTCGTGGCTCCCCGGCCAGATGTGGCGGATGAGCAAGGACTGGCGCGGCGCGCGCATTGAAGTGCCCTGGGTCAAGGAGCCCCCGTCGGCACTGGTTCGGCGCCAGATCCGCATGACGACGCAGCCCTTCGACGCGCCGCGCGACCCGGCTGAGCTGGAGCGCATCATCGAGCATCTCGACGCGGACGACATGCTGCTTTTTTCCACCGACTATCCACATGCGCAATTTGAGGGTGGCGCCGCGATCCCGGACGGGTTCCCCGAACGCCTTATCGATCGTCTGGTGCGGGAGAACGCGCTCGCCACCTACCCACGACTGGAGGGCCGGCCGTGAACCAAGCTGTTCTCGAAAAGGAAAAAAACGCCGAAGCCAAACTCGGTATCATTGACTGCGACATCCATCCGGCCTTCGGCACCCCGAACGAGCTTGCGAAATTCCTGCCGCAGCGCTGGCGCAACCACCTGGCGGACTACGGCCAGCGGAGCGCCAATCCGCTGGTCGGCACCCTGCCCTACCCGCGCATGACGCCCGGCAATGGCATGCGCCGAGACGCCTGGCCGCCGAATGGCGGGCCGCCGGCCTCGGATCTCGCCTATCTGCAGGAACAGCTCCTCGATCCGCTCGGCATCGAATACGGGATCCTTCAGCCGCTCGCCGCCGGGTCCTCCACACTCAATCAGGACTTGGGCGCCGCCATGTGCGCGGCGGTGAACGACTGGCAGCTCGACAAATGGACGGGTCCGGAACCGCGTCTCAAAGCTTCCATTTCCGTTGCCCAGGAAGACGCAGCCGCGGCGATCACCGAGATCGAGGCGCGCATCGGCGACAGGAGCTTCGTCCAGATCGCCATCCCGCCACGTACCATCGAGCCGGCCGGCCGGCGGCGCTATTGGCCGATCTACGAAGCCGCCGAACATTACGACATGCCGATCGGCATGCATTCTGCTGCCTTCGGCTGGCACACCAACAGTGGCGCCGGCTGGCTGAATTTCTATATCGAGGAACACTACGCCTTTTCGCACAGTCTCCAGAGCGTCGTAACCAGCATGGTTTTCGAAGGCGTCTTCGACCGTTATCCCAAGTTGAAGCTGATTGTCGTCGAAGGCGGTTTTGCCTGGGCGGCGCCGTTGATGTGGCGGCTCGACAAGCAGTGGGAGCGGATGCGTTCCGAAGTTCCGCATGTGAAGCGGCCACCGTCCGAATATATCCGCGAAAACGTCTGGTTCACCACCCAGCCGATCGAGGAGCCGGAAAACAATCGTCACCTGCTCGATACGTTGCGATGGGTGGGAACCGACCGCCTGATGTTTTCGACGGACTATCCCCACTGGGATTTCGATGACCCGCGCTACGCCTTCAAGGTGCCGCTGTCGCCGACGGAGCGCCAGCAGATCTTTCGCGAAAACGCAAAACAGGTCTACCGCCTGCCTTGATACGGGAGTGCCCTCATGAATGAGATGATCCGATCATTGGAGAACAAGCCGGGGCTTTCGACCGTCGGCGGCATAGACTGCGACCTTCACCCGGCATCGCCGTCAACGAAGACGCTGCTTCCCTATCTCGAGGAATACTGGCGCGAGACTTTCGTCATGCGCGGCGTCGATCGTTTGAGCCTCGCGATGACCTCCTCGCCGCCGCGCGCGCCGATCAACGTACGCTCCGACTGGAAGGCCGAGAGCGGCTTTGCCGGCGATACGCTTGACGCGGTTCGCGCCCAGGCGCTTGATCCGTTCGGCACGCGGCTGGCGATCTGCAATGTCCTGCACGGCTCGATGATCATGCATTCGGACGATATGGCCGCAGCCCTCTGCGGCGCCGTCAACGAATGGCTGGCCAGGGAATGGCTCGACCGGGAACCGCGGCTGCGGGGTTCGATCATTGTTTCCGCCCAGAATGCGGACCTCGCGGTCGCCGAGATCGAAAAACGCGCCGCAGACCACCGTTTCGTGCAGGTCCTGATCCTCGCCCAGAACGACGAACCGCTCGGTCGCCGGCGCTATTGGCCGATCTACGAGGCAGCCGCCCGCAACAAGCTGCCGCTCTGTGTCCATGCCGGCGGCAGCAACCGCCAAGCGCCCACCGCCACCGGCTGGCCGAGCTATTTCGTCGAGACCTATGTGGCGCAGGCATCGATTTTCGAAAGCCAGCTGTTGAGCCTTGTCGCCGAAGGCGTCTTTCACAAGGTGCCGGACCTCAAGGTGGTCTTCGCCGAAAGCGGCTTCACATGGCTGCCGTCCTTCTTCTGGCGGGCCGACAAGACCTGGCGCGGCGTGCGCGCCGAAACGCCATGGCTGACGGAACAGCCGAGCGATATCGTCAAGCGTCATGTGCGCTTCACGATCCATCCCGTCGACGCGCCGCCGGACCGGGACGCACTCGCCCGCACGCTCGAACACATCGATTGCGACGACATCCTGCTCTTCTCGACCGATTATCCGCATGCGCAATTCGATGGCTTGAACGCGCTCCCGGCGGCCTTCGGCGAGACGCTTGCGAAAAAGATCCTGATCGACAACCCGCTTGCCACCTATCCGCGGATCGCCGCGGATTTTAAGGAGGAGGTCGCGAAATGACGGAAACCCGCACACTGGATCGCCCGGTCGAGACGAAGACCAAATACAATCTGATCGACTGCGACATTCATCCGGCGATGAAAACGCCGGCCGAGATTCAACCCTACCTCTCGCAGCGCTGGAAGGACCATCTCGCGACCTATGGCGGCCATACGCGCCAGGGATTGTCGGAAACGCTTTCCCATCCGCGCATGGTGCCGGAAGTCTCGCGCGTCGATAGCTGGCCGCCATCGGGCGGCCCGCCGGGTTCCGACCTGCCCTTCCTGCGTGAACAGCATCTCGACAACCTCGGCATCGACCTTGGCGTCCTCGTGCCGCTGCGCTTCAACGCCAGCGGCCAGCGCCACCCGGACTTCGCCAGTGCGATCGCCACAGCCATCAATGATTGGCAGATCGGCAAGTTTTTGGATCCGGAACCGCGCCTGCGCGGCTCGATCATCGCCACGCAGGAAGATCCGGCCAGCGCCGTCGCCGAGATCGACCGCCGTGCCTCGGACAAACGCTTCGTGCAGGTCCTGCTGCCCCCGCGCTCCATCGAGCCGTTGGGAAAACGCCGCCACTGGCCGATCTTCGAGGCCGCCGTCAGCCATGGCCTGCCGCTGTCGCTGCATGTCGGCGGCGTCGGCGGGCATCAGGCGACCGGGGCCGGCTGGCCTTCCTATTATCTCGAGGAGCATCACAGCCAGGTGCAGACCATGCAGGCGGTGATCGCAAGCCTCATCTTCGAGGGCGTTTTCGAGCATTTCCCGGAACTGAAGGTTTCCTTCGTCGAAGGCGGCTTCTCCTGGGTACCATCGTTTGGCTGGCGCATGGACAAGGCCTGGCAAACGATGCGCGACGAGGTCCCGCATGTGAAGCGCCCCCCGTCTGAATATCTGCGCCGGAACATCTGGTTCACCACCCAGCCGATGGAGGAGCCGAACCCGGCGAAAAACCTCACCGATACACTGAACTGGATCGGGACCGACCGGCTAATGTTCTCGACCGACTATCCCCATTGGGATTTCGACGATCCCCGCCACGCCTTCAAGGTGCCGCTCAGCGCGGCCGAAAAGGCGGCGATCTTCGCCGGAAATGCTGTCAACTTCTATGGATTGAACTGAGAATGGCTCGTCACGTCGTCGCCAGGGTCGATGAACTCGATATCGGCAAATCCAAACTGGTGAAGGTCGCCGGCCGCGACATCGCCCTCTTCAACGTCAAGGGCGAGTTCTTCGCCATCGCCAATCGTTGCCCGCACGAGGGCGCCGATCTCTGCCGCGGCCAGGTCGTGGGCCTCGCCGAATCCGACGAACCCGGCCAATACCGCATGACGCGGCACGGCGAACTGGTGCGCTGCCCCTGGCACGGCTGGGAATTCGACATCCGCACGGGAAAATCCTGGTGCGACCCGGCCCGCACCCGCGTCAAGAGTTTCGACGTCTCCGTCACGAAAGGCGGAGCGCTCGCGGAAGGTCCCTACCAGGCGGAAACTTTTCCGGTCTCCATCGATGAGGACTACGTCGTGGTGGAGATCTGAACCCACATAAAAACCAAGATGGCGAATATTCCAGGGAGGAGAAAAATGTCGCTTATCCGTAAATTGGCAGCCTTTGCGGTTGCCGCGGTCGTTGCAGGTCCGGTTTTCGCGCAGGATGCGGAGTGGGACAAGGTGGTGGAGGCCGCCAAGAAGGAAGGCACCGTCACCGTCTACAATTCGCAGCTCGGCGCGCCGAACTTCGTCGCCGTAACGGAGTCCTTTCAGAAGAAACATGGCATCAAGGTCGAGTCGCTCGACGTACGCGCCAGCGAACTGACCGAGCGTCTCCGCTCCGAGCAGGCGGCCGGACGCTATCTGGCCGACATCCAGATGCACTCCGCCAATTCGATCGAAACGGGAAAGACGCAAGGCATTCTGGTCGAACCTCTCGGCAAGATACCGAACGTCGCCAATATCCGCGACGACATGAAAAAAGAGGTCACGGCCGATCATGTGCCGGGTTTCCTGCAGGCTTACGGTATCCTGGTCAATACCGGCCTCGTGAAGCCGGAGGACGAACCGAAGAGCTGGAAGGACCTTGCCGACCCGAAGTGGAAGGGCAAGATCCTGTCCGACGACATGCGTCCGCTCGGTTCAGGCGGAACCATGTTCGTGGTCTTCAACAAGACCTACGGGCAGGCCTTCAACGAGAAGCTCGCCGAGAACAAGCCGGTCTTCAGCCGCGACCTGCGCAACGACGCGCGTCGCGTCGCCCGCGGCGAATATCCGGTCTACATCCCGCAGATGTTCGCCTTCGCCAATGACCTCAAAGGGTTGCCGATCAAGGTGATCGTGCCCGAGGAAGGTGTCCCCTATGTCTCAATCCACTTCGCGATCATGAAGAACGCGCCGCATCCGAACGCTGCAAAACTCTTCATCGATCACTTCCTCGACATGGAGCAGCAAGTCACCTACGCCAAGGCCTGGATGTTGCCGGTCGCCAAGGGCGTCGAGGATCAGCTCGATCCGGAATCCAAACGCTTTGCCAGCGCCAAGCTGCTCGGAACGCGCGAAATGAACGAATACGGGCCGCTGATGGAGCTCGCGAAAAAGATCTATCCGTAGGGGTCTTCGCCGAGATCGGCGGCCGCAACGCCGCCGAGCGAGCAAAACCGCACGCGCGTGGTGCTGAAAGCCGGCGAACTGTTCCGCGAATACGGTTTTGACGGCATCGGCATTGCCGACCTGATGAAGGCGGCCGGCCTGACGCATGGAGGATTTTACGGACAGTTCAAATCCAAGGTGGATCTGGCGGCCGAGGCGTCGCGACAGGCGCTTGCGCTCAACGCCGCCACCTGGCGGGAGACGATCAACCGCACCCGCGAAAAGGCGTTGAAGGCGATCGCCGTCATGTATCTTTCCCGGCCGAACCTGATCTTCAAGGCCAAGGGCTGCACCTTCGCCTCGCTCTGCGGCGATGCCTCCCGCCAAGGCGAAGGAGTGCAATCCGTCTTCGCCGAGGGCATCGAAAACCACCTGCAGCTACTGCAGGAGATCGTCGTCGGCAATGGCGACGAGGATCGCCGCCGCAAGTCGATCGTCATCCTGTCTCAAATGATCGGAGGGCTGACGCTCGCCCGTGCGGTGGGCAGCGTTCCGCTCGCAGAGGAAATCCTCGCCGCCCTTCGCGACGAACTGGAAACTCGGCACTAAGCCCTTATGGCGCAACGGAAATGCGTCTTACGCCTACCCGCATCCAAGAATTTGTTCCCGAACGCCCCGCAAAGAAATTTCGTGCCTGTGCGGCCGGTCATTTCGCTGCCAATATGCTGCGAAGGACCGCACCGAGGAGAGAGCCATGACGATCGCCAACCTATCCCGACGCACCCTTTTGCAGGCAGGCGCTGCCCTGCTCGCTTCGACCGCCTTGCCGACGCTGGCGCGCGCTCAAGATGCTCCTGCGGGCGGGCGGCTGATCGTCGCGGCGGATTCCGAACCGAAAAACCTCAACCCGGCAATCGTCGCTTCGAACGGCGTCTTCTTCATCGCGAGCAAAGTTGTCGAACCGCTTGCGGAAGCCGCCTTCGAGGGTAAGGACGGGCTTTCTCCGCGCCTTGCGACCTCCTGGGAAGGATCGGCGGACGGCAAGTCGGTAACGTTCAAGCTGCGCGAAGGCGTGAAATGGCATGACGGCAAGCCGTTCACCTCCGCCGATGTCGCCTATTCGGCGCTCAACATCTGGAAGCCGCTGCAAAATCTCGGCCGCCTCGTCTTCGCCAATCTCGAAGCGGTCGTTACGCCGGACGCGACGACGGCGGTTTTCCGCTTCTCCAAGCCCACGCCCTTCCAGCTCATCCGCAATGCTCTGCCCGTGGTCAGCAGCGTCGTGCCGAAACATCTCTACGAAGGCACCGATATCGCCACCAATCCTGCCAATGTGAAGCTCGTCGGCACCGGCCCGTTCAAGTTCACGGAATACAAGCCCGGCGAATATTATCGCCTGACGAAGAATGCCGACTACTGGAACAAGGGCGAACCGAAGCTGGACGAAGTGATCTTCCGCGTGCTGCCGGATCGCGCCGGCGCCGGCGCCGCCCTCGAGGCGGAAGAAATCCAGCTCGCCGCCTTCTCGGCCGTGCCGCTCACCGACCTTGCCCGCATTTCCAAGGTGCCGGGCATCAAGGTCATCTCCAAGGGTTACGAGGGCATGACCTACCAGCTCGTGGTGGAGATCAATCACCGCAGCAAGGAACTTGCCGATCTCAAGGTGCGCCAGGCGATCGCGCACGCGATCGACAAGAAATTCGTCGTCGACACCATCTTCCTCGGCTATGCCGCAGCCTCGACCGGGCCGGTGCCGAAGAACGCCCCGGAGTTCTACGACTCCGGCGTGCCGGCCTATGATTTCGACGTCGCCAAGGCCAATGCACTGCTCGATGAAGCCGGTTATCCGAAGGGCGCCGACGGCAACCGCTTTTCGCTCAAGCTGCGCCCGGCCCCCTATTTCAACGAGACGAAACAATTCGGCGCCTATCTCCGCCAGGCGCTCGCCGCGATCGGCATCGACGCTCAGCTCGTCAACGCGGATTCCGCCGCTCACCAGAAAGCGGTTTATACGGACCACGATTTCGATCTCGCTGTCGCTCCTCCGGTCTTCCGCGGCGACCCGGCGATCTCGACGACAATTCTCGTGAAATCCGGCACCCCGGCCGGCGTGCCCTTCTCCAATCAGGGCGGCTACGCCAACAAGGAGCTGGACGACATCATCTCCAAAGCGGCAGAGACGGTCGACGCCAAGGCCCGCACCGATCTCTACAAGCAGTTCCAGAAATTGGTCGCCACCGACCTCCCGCTGATCAACGTGGCCGAATGGGGCTTCATCACCGTGGCGCGCGACAGCGTGCTGAACGTCTCGAACAATCCCCGCTGGGCAGTCTCCAACTGGGCGGATACGGCACTGCAATCGTGATAGGCTCGGGGTCCGAAAACCGAGTCTCAAGGCCTTCCGCAGCGTGAACCGTGCCCTTCGATTGATCAGGCGTCGCGCGATCAGCAGCATTCCGGTGCTGCTGATCGTCATCGTCTTGACTTTCCTGCTGCTCGAATCCGCCTCCGGCGACGCCGTGGACGCCTATCTGCTGTCGATCGGCGGCGGGGATGCGACGGTGGCGCAATCGCTGCGCCAGGCCTATGGCCTCGACCAGTCCATGCTCGCACGCCTCTTGCTTTACGTCTCCTCGCTGGCACGGCTTGATCTCGGCTGGTCCGTCGCCTTCGATCGGCCGGTGCTCGACCTCATCATTGAACGCCTGCCGAACACGCTGCTCCTGATGGGAAGCGCCACCGCGCTTTCCTTCGGGCTCGGTTCGGCGCTCGGCATCGTCGCCGGCGCAAGGCCGGAAAGTGCCGGCGACAGAGTGCTTTCCACCATTTCCCTGATTCTCTACGCCATCCCGAGCTTCTGGCTCGGCCTGGTGCTCAGCATCGTCTTTGCCGTAGAGCTTCGCTGGCTGCCGACCTCCGGCATAGAGACGATCGCCTCCGGCAAGGCCGGCTTTGCCCGCGCTGCCGACATCGCCACCCATCTCGCGCTGCCGGTCGGGGCACTGGCGCTGATCTACATGGCGCTTTTCCTGCGGGTGATGCGTGCCGGAATGGCCGAGGTCTGGGCACTGGATTTCGTGCTCTTCGCCCGCTCCAAGGGCCTTTCCCGCAGCCGCATCGTACTGCGCCACGTCGCCCGCAACGCGCTCCTGCCGCTCGTCACCATGCTCGGCCTGCAATCGGCAGCGATGCTCGGCGGCAGCGTCGTCATCGAGAGCATCTTTGCGATCCCCGGCTTCGGACGGCTGGCTCAGGAGGCGGTGGGCGGCCGCGACGCGCCGCTCCTGATGGGCATCATCCTCGTCAGCGCCGTGCTCGTCATCTGCATCAACCTCATGATCGACATCTTCTATGCCGCGCTCGATCCACGCGTCGGCGCCCAGGAGGCGGATGCATGAGGCGGATTCAAAATCTCATGAAAACGTCGGAAGGCGCGATCGGGTTTGGCATTTTAGCCACGCTGATGCTCGTCGCGCTGTTCGCACCAATTCTGTCGCCCGGTGATCCTCTGCGTATTGCAGGTAGCCCGTTGCTGGCGCCCTTCATCGATCCCGCCTTCCCGCTCGGCACGGATCGGCTCGGCCGGGATGTACTGGCCGGCATCATACACGGAACCCGCACTTCACTTGTGGTCGGCATTGCGGCGGCGATTGCGGCCATCGCCATCGGGCTCTGCGTCGGCCTGACGGCCGGCTTTGCCGGCGGCGCCGTCGATGAGGCGCTGATGCGCGTTGTCGATGCCTTCCAGATCGTGCCGAGCTTCCTTCTGGCGCTTGCCTTCGTCAGCGTCATCGGCGCCTCCGTTCCCGTCGTGGTGCTGGCAATCGCGTTGGGCGCTTGGGCGGACCCGGCGCGGCTGACAAGGGCGCAGGTGCTTTCCTTTAGGGAAAGGGACTACGTCGCCGCCGCCCGGGTTATCGGCATGCACCCGGTCGAAATCGCCTGGAAGGAAATCCTGCCGAACGCCCTGCCGCCGGTGCTGGCGCTGTCGGCAATCATCGTCGCCGCCGCGATCCTCACGGAAGCGGCGCTCTCCTTCCTGGGCCTCGGCGATCCCAATATCGTCACCTGGGGTTCGATGATCGCCGAAGGCCGCAACGTTCTGCGCTCGTCGCCGTCGCTCTCGATCTTTCCCGGCATCGCTCTGGTGGTAACGGTGATCGGCGTCTATCTCCTGAGTGAGGGGCTGACCAAAGCGCTCGCCGGGCGCAGGAGCGAGGCATGAGCGCGCTTTGCGAGATCAGAGGTCTTTCGGTCACCTATCAAGGTCATCCCGTGCCGGCTCTGACAAATGTCGACATCGATATCCACCCCGGCGAGCGGCTGGCGATCATCGGAGAAAGCGGGTCCGGCAAGAGTACGCTTGCACGAACGATCGCCGGGCTTCTGCCGGCTGGTGCGAGGGTGCGCGGAGAGATGCGCTGGTCCATCGGCCAGGCGCCGCTTCCCGGCCGGGACATGGGATTTGTCTTCCAGGACCCTTCCGCGAGCCTCAACCCGGTGCTGACGATCGGCGAACAGGTAGCCGAAGGTGCGCGCCGCAACCTCGGACTGACATGGAAGGCCGCCCATGAGCGGGCTCTCGATATGCTGGAGCGGGTCCGCATTCCCGATCCGGCAAAGGTACTGAAGGCGTTTCCGCATCAGCTTTCCGGGGGACAAAGGCAACGCGTGGCGATCGCCGCCGCCCTCGCGACCGGACCCGGCATTCTGATCGCGGACGAAGCGACCAGCGCGCTCGATATGATCGTTCAGGCCGAAATCGTCTCGCTGCTCGACGAATTGGTGCGCGAAGCCGGAATGACGCTTGTTTTCATCACCCACGACGTTGCACTCGCCTCCGGCTTTGCAGACCGGGTGGCAATCTTCCGGAACGGCGAACTGGTCGAGGCCGGACCGGTCGGCGCCGTCCTTACCGCACCGGAGAATGGCTATACCAGGACGCTGCTTGCCAGCCATCGCGACCTCTCCACGCCACCGCTCATCCGTGAGGCAGCGACATGATGCTGCTCGATATCGCAAACCTTTCCAGACGTTTTTCCTCCGGCGGCCGCGACGTTGCGGCGCTGAGCGATGTTTCGCTGACGCTCGCCTCCGGGGAAACCCTTGGTCTCGCAGGCGCTTCGGGAAGCGGAAAGTCGACGCTCGCCCGCATCCTCCTGCGGCTGATCCCGGCCGATGGCGGCACGATCCATTTTGAAGAGAACGACTGGCTGAAGCTTTCGGGTGCAGAGCTGCGCCGTCGTCGCGCAAAAATGCAGATGGTGTTTCAGGATATACTTGGCGCCTTCAATCCGCGCGCTACCGTCGCCTCGGTGCTCGATGATCCATTGCGGATCCACGAGATCGTTCCGAAGGCCGAGCGGCCAAAAGAGATAGCCGCCCTGCTCGAACGGGTCGGCTTGCCCGCAAGTTACGCCACCCGTTCGATCCGCGAGGTTTCCGGTGGGCAGCGGCAGCGGATCGCGATAGCCCGAGCGATTGCCACGCGGCCATCCCTGATCGTGCTCGACGAGGCGGTCTCGGCGCTCGATGTCTCCATCCGGGGAAAGATCCTCGAACTGCTTGTCGAACTGCAGCAGGAGCGAGGCATCGCCTATCTCTTCGTCTCGCACGATCTTGCGGTGCTGCGCGCCGTCTCTCACCGAATCGCGGTCATGGAAGCCGGGCGGCTGGTGGAAATCGGCGCCGCTTCTCAAGTGATCGAAAATCCGCGATCGTCGGCGGCGCGGGCACTGATCGCCGCCGTGCCGCGTCTCGTCACCGGACTGCCAGAAAGACACCATTATGACGTTTGAATCCTGGAACCCGCTCAACGATCCGCCGGCCTTCCCGGCCGCACGATATGCCTCGGTCGCCGATCGGCTGAAAAACGTCCTGAAGACGCGGGGAGATGTGCTGCTCATCCAGGCGGAGGCCGTGGTGGCACTGGAGGCGGTGGCCGCCAGTGTCGCGCGGCCGGGCATAAAGGTCCTCAACATCGTTACGAGCCTTTACGGCGGCTGGTTCGGCAGCTGGCTGAGACGCGCTGGTGCCGAGGTGATCGAACTCAGGGCCGAACCGGCGCGCCCGATCGATGCGGAAGCCGTCGAGGCCAGCCTCAAGGCGCATCCGGAGATAGCGGTCCTTGCGCTCGTCCATGCGGAATCGGCAAGCGGCATCCGCAATCCGCTCGAGGAAATCATGCTGCTCGCCCGCGCCCGCGGTATAGCGACGATCGTAGATGCGGTTGCATCTGTCGGCGGCCATGCCTTAAACGTCGACGAACTCGGTATCGACATCACCGTTATCGGCCCGCAGAAATCGCTGGCGGGCCCGGCCGGCATTTCCGCCCTTTCGGTCAGCCCCGCCGCCTGGAAACTGATCTCGCAGCCAGGTGGGCCGACGACCTCGATCCTCTCGCTTCTCGATCAGAAGGCATGGCTGGATGCCGGCCGCGGCGCCCTGCCCGGAACCACGGCGCCGATCGAATTCTTCGCGCTGGAAGCGGCGCTGGATCGCGTCGAAGCCGAAGGGGTGGACAACATCGTCGCCCGCCATGCCCGAGCCGCAAGGGCAACCCGGGCAGGTCTGATCGCGCTCGGGGCCACCCCCTGGATTGATCAGGTGAAAGGCTCCAACCTCGTCACGACGGTAAAGTTGCCGGATGGCGCCCACTTGGAAACTGCGCTTGCCGCTGCCGCACCGCTTGGTATGGAGCTATCGGCCGGTGTCGGTCCCGGCGCCGAGCGGCTGGTGCGGCTGAACCACACGGGCCGCCGCGCCCGCTTCGATATCGTGCTCGGCGATGTCCTGGCCTATGGCATGGCCTTGCGCAAGCTTGGGTTCAAAGCGGATATCGCTGCGGCCGCGGCCGCGATCTCGTTTCACCATACCGACTGATCAGAAACCCTTTTCGTTCAGCCAGTTCCGGATGCTTTCCTCATCCGCACGCTCGAGTGCATGACCGGATTCAATCTGCCTTGACGTAACGTCAGCCTTGGCTGCGATGAGCCGGTTTTCTAGTTCTGCGGCATAGGAAGCGTAGAGATCCTGGGCCGCGCTGACGGAAAGCACTTGCGTACCGGAGAGATCGACCACCGGCCGCTCTTCCAGCACGTTCATCGGCCGAAGCAGCACCACCTTTTGAACCACGCCTGGATGAAGCTGCATGAGCGCACCCAGCATGTTCGCGCCGTTGGAATAACCTATGAATGCGGTCCGCGCCGGATCGACGCCGTAGGCCGGCCCGATGTCCTCGGCAAAGGCTGCGAACGCTTCGGCCTCGGAGAGAATGTCCTTCTGGTCGAATGTCATCATGCTCAGGCGCCGGAAGAAGCGGGCTATGCCCTCCTCGGTCGCCCGGCCCCGCACGCCGATCAATACGGCATTCGGCGCGACCTTCCGTCCGAGCGGCAAAAGGTCGGTCTCGCTGCCGCCGCTGCCATGCAACAGCACCAGCGTCGAACCGTCGGGCTCATCCGGCATGTGGATCCGGTGTACGAACGACAGGTCGCGATAGGTGATCCGTTCCTCTCCCGGCAGGCCGAACTGTGGAAGCATGACCCGAAGGTCGTCGTGGTCGACCTTGAAATGTGCCGGAATGAAAAGCTTCGTCCCGAGGCTCTCCACCGGCTCGTCGATGGCAAAACCGGGGCCGTCAGCCGCAAGTTCGATCAGCGTCCCGGATGGTTCCCGCACATAGAGCGAATAGAAATAGTGCCGGTCGTGCACGTTCATCTCGCCGCTGTTTTCCGCTTCCAGCGTCGAATGCACCGCCTCCACCTGTGCCCGGTCGGGCGCCCGGAAAGCGATATGGTCGATCGTTCCGGTCCCCGGAGCGGCGGTCCAGAAGCCGCCGGCGTCACGGACATCGACGATGTCCTGCGCATCCGAGACGAGCCGCTGGATATTGCCCTCCTTCGGGCCGAGCGCAAGCCCCATGTGACGCGTGAGGAAATCTGCGGTCGCCTCGGGCTTCTCCGAGAGGATCGTCGCGCCACGCAGCTTGCGGATCGCATCCGCCTCGGCAATGCCGCCGCCGGCCCACCAGATCCAGGGCGAGGTTTCCTCGACCCCGACCAGCTTCACGATAATGCCGTCCGGGTCTGTGAGCCGCAGGACGGGTTCACCGAATTCCTGTGTCGGGCCGCTGAGTTTGACATTGTACTGCAGCGCCCGCGTCAGCCAGAAACCGATCGCGTCCGGCGCGATCGAAAAGCTGATTTCGCTCGGAGCCCCATGGCCCACTCGACCGAGCGATCCATCCTCCCAGGAGAGAAACGTCACCAGCGAGCCCGGAGAAGCACCACCGTCACCGTAAAACAGGTGGAGCTGCTGCGCATCCTCGAACCCTGCCGTCCGCTTTACGAGCCTCAGCCCGAGGAAACCCACATAGAAGTCCACATTCGCCTGGCCCTTTCGGGTTATGGCTGTGACGTGATGAAGGCCGCTGGTCACGTGAGTTCTCCTATCGTCGAGCCGACCGAGGTCTTCCGAAGGCGGTAACGGTCCAGCTTGCTCATATCCAGATTCTCGGGTTTGGTAAAAGACGGCCGGGGCAAAGCGACTTGCCTGCCCTCAACCGACCCGACCTTTTCGCCCATGAAACGGGTTTCTTCAAGTTCTCAGCCGTTCCGACCACTCCGTTTTGGACTTGCAAGATTTTCCGCTCAAAACACCTGCATTTTGTCAATTGAGTTGACTGGCAATTACGGTTGTGCACGCTAGGTCATCTAGCGAGTCTCATCTCATAGTGGTCTTCCCGGATATGCTATCCGGCCCAGTGATTCATTTGGAATAAAACCGTGAGCAGCGAAGCAAAACTTCGCGCCGCGAAGCCGTCGGCTTCGTTGGCGTTCGTGAATGCGACAGGCTGGGGCAAAGGCCTCTCGATTCTCACCCGCATCACCGTCATGGCCTTCCGCCATCCCTGGCAATCCAGCTTTGCGATCGGCGCGACACTCGTCGCATCGACCTTTCAGTTGATGATCCCGCAGTTGCTTGGCCAGGCGGTGGATCACACACAGGTCGTGCTCACCGGCGGCGATGCCGGTCGGGCCGCCCAGGACGCGCTTCTGACAACCGCACTGCTTCTGCTCGGCGCGAGCGTATTGCGCGGCATCTTCACGCTCGTGCAAAATTACTACAGTGAATCCGTCGGGCACCACATGGGCTACCGGCTGAGGCTCGCGTGTTACGAGAAGATCCAGCGCCTGTCCTTCAGCTTCCACGACAGCATGCATTCCGGCGACCTGATCACCGTCGGGCTTCTCGACCTCGAAGGTGTGCGCATGTATTTCTCGACGGCTCTGGTGCGCATGGTACTGCTCACCATGCTGATCGGCATCGGCGCCTACCTGTTGCTCTCCACCGATGTCGTCCTCGGCCTTCTCGCCCTGAGCTTCGTTCCTTTCGTCGGCTGGCGATCATCCGTCACCCAGCTTAGGTTGCGCGCCACCTGGCTGGAATTGCAGGAGCGGCTTTCGGTGCTGACCCGCGTGATGGAGGAAAATCTCGGCGGTATTCGCGTCGTCCGGGCGTTCGCCGCGCAGGAGCATGAACTCGACAAGTTCGAGACGGCGTCGCAGAGCGCCGTCACCCTGGCGCATCAACGCGTCGGCATTCGGGTCGCAAACACCAGCGCCATGACCTTCTCGTTCTTCCTTGCCATGGTGCTCGTGCTCTGGCTGGGCGGCAGCAAGGTTATGGCCGGAGAGATGACGGTCGGCACGCTCACCTCGTTCCTGACCTTCATGACGATCATGCAGATGCCGGTGCGCCAGCTCGGCTTGATGGTCAACGCCTTTGCCCGTGCTTCCACCTGCGGAGCGCGGCTCTTCGAACTGCTGGATCTGGACATTGCGATCAAGGACGAAAAGGACGCCAGGGAACTCGCCGTCCCTCACGGCACGCTGCGCTTCGAGCATGTGGATTTCGCCTATCCCAGCGCGGAACAACACCGGGTTCTGACGGACATCTCGTTTGAAGCAAAACGTGGCGAAACGATCGGCATCGTCGGACCTCCCGGCAGCGGCAAGTCGACCCTGGCGCATCTGATCCCGCGCTTCTATGACGTGACCGGTGGACGCATCACCATCGATGGGCAGGACATCCGCGGAGCGACGTTGCAGTCCCTTCGCCGCAAGGTCGTCGTCGTCCAGCAGGACTCCTTCCTGTTTACCACCACCATCGAAAACAACATCGCCTATGGCGATCCCTGGGCAAAGGAAGGCCGCATCGAGCGTGCCAGCGAAAGTGCCCAGCTCCATAATTATGTGCTCGGCCTACCCACCGGATATGACACTGTCGTCGGTGAACGCGGCGTCTCTCTCTCCGGCGGGCAGCGCCAGCGCCTGTCGATCGCCCGCACCCTGATGCTGCGTCCCGCTGTGATGGTCCTGGACGACTCGACCGCTGCGATCGATGCCGGCACCGAACAGCGCATCCGCAGCGCCATGCGGAGATACGCCACGGACCGCGTGACGATCATCGTCGCACACCGTCTGAGTTCGCTGATGCATGCCGACCGGATCCTCTTCATGGAGGAAGGCCGGATCGTCGAAAGCGGCACGCACGAAGAGCTGCTCGCATTGGGCGGCCGCTACAAGGCGCTTTACGATCTGCAGATTCGCCCCGACGACGATGTGCTTACCGCTTGATGACGGCCTGAGGAGGAGCCTGTAATGGCCGATGAACTGGAAACCGAACGCGCCGACGTGCGCGACGACGGCAGGCGCCCGCCCCGGGCGGTGGTCGGTTCGCACCGGATCGAAGAGGAAATCTTCGGCAAGGTCTTCGACGGCGATATCGTCAAGCGTATATGGGCCTTCGTGCGGCCCTACCGGGGAAAAATCTACTGGGCCGTCGTCGCCGTTCTGGTCTTCACCGCAATGCAGCTGGTGATCCCTCTGATCATCCGCTACGCGATCGACCATGGCATGCAGCCCGGAAGCGCCGATCACGGCGTGCTCACCTGGGCGATCATCGCCTTTCTCGGAGCGATCGTCATCAATTTCGGCGCGAGCTACGCGCAGGAAACGCTTGTGGGAAATGTCGCCGAGGATGTGCTGTTCGACATCCGCAAGGCGATGTTCAGCCATCTGCAGCGCGTCTCCCTTTCATGGATGGACAAGACCGAAGTCGGCCGGTTGATGTCGCGGCTGCAGGGCGACGTCAATTCCATGCAGGAATTCCTGGAAACCTCGGTGCTGTCGGTGGGCGATATCGCCCTTCTCTTCGGCATCGTCTTCGTGATGCTCTATCTCGATTTCAAACTGGGCCTGCTGACGCTTTCCGCCTTGCCTGTGCTCTTCGTCGTCCGCATCTTCTGGCTGCCCAGAGCGCGCAAGTCCTTCATGGCCGCGCACGAGACCAATTCCGTCGCGAACGGCGCTCTTGCCGAAGCGATCCATGGCGTCCGCGCGGTCCAGAGCATGGACCGGGAACGGACCAACTTCATGCTCTACGACGACAAGGCACAGGCAAACCTCAGGACACATCTGACGGCCGCAAAATACGCGCAGGTCATGGTGCCGATCGTCGATACGCTCACCGGCCTTGCGATGGCGCTGGTTATCGTCGTGGGAGGCGCACGCGTCCTCAACCAGGCACTCGACGTCGGCGTGATGGTTGCGTTCCTTTTCTACATCCAGCGTTTCTTCGATCCAATTCGCTCGCTGACGCTGCAATATTCGGTGATGCAGCGCGCCATGGCGTCGGGCCAAAGGCTCACCGAAGTGCTGGACGTGCCGGTAGACATCAAAGACGCACCAAATGCGAAGGCCCTGTCGCCGGACATGGATGGTTCGGTCGAATTCCGCGATGTCGTCTTCGGTTACAATCCAAGGCATCCGGTGCTGAAACATGTGAGCTTCAAGGTCAATCCGGGAGAAACGGTCGCGCTTGTGGGGCCGACGGGCTCCGGCAAATCGAGCTGCATGTCGCTCATTCATCGCTTCTACGATGTCCAGCAGGGCCAGGTTCTGGTTGGCGGACACGACGTGCGGGAACTGACGCAGGATTCTTTGGGCCGACAGATCGCCATGGTGCTGCAGGAGCCCTTCCTGTTCACCGGCACCGTCTTCGACAACATCCGCTATCACAAGACCGAAGCGACGCGGGAGCAGGTGATCGAAGCCGCCAAGGCCGTCGGCGCCCACGACTTCATCATGCGCATGCCGGGCGGTTACGATGCCGAACTCGGCCAGCGCGGCGGTAACCTCTCGCTCGGCCAGCGGCAGTTGATCAGTTTCGCCCGCGCGCTTGTGGCGGATGCCAAGATCCTGGTGCTCGACGAGGCGACCGCCAATATCGACAGCTACACGGAAATGCTGATCCAGAAGGCGCTGGTGAAATTGCTCGAAGGTCGCACCGGCCTGGTCATTGCTCACCGCCTCGCGACCATCCGCGAGGCAGATCGGATCATCGTGCTGCAAAACGGCGAGTTGATCGAAAGCGGCAACCACGGGGAACTGATGCGGAACCGTAAGCTCTATGCCAAGCTCTACAACCTCAACTACGCGTCGTTCGACGATATCCCCGAAGAGATAATCGAGGAAGCCGTCACGGAATCGGCGACCTGACCCGCTCCGGCGTGTCTCCCTTTCAACATTCTCCAACGCAAAATCGCCCGGAAGCGGCAGCCGCTTCCGGGCGATCTTTTGTTTGCAGATGCCTGTTTGTTCAGACGATCAACGGCGCTGGTTGTAAACGTCCACGCAGACGGCGCCGAGAAGCACCAGCCCCTTGATGACCTGCTGATAGTCGATGCCGATGCCGAGGATCGACATGCCGTTGTTCATCACGCCCATCAGGAATGCGCCGATGACCGCACCCGTAACCTTGCCGACGCCGCCATAGGCCGAGGCACCGCCGATGAAGCACGCCGCGATGACGTCGAGTTCGAAGCCGGAGCCGGCCTTCGGCGTCGCGCTGTTGAGGCGGGCAGCGACGACGAGCCCTCCAAGAGCCGCCAGAACGCCCATATTGACGAAGGTCCAGAAGACGAGGCGCGTGGTCTTGATGCCGGAAAGCTCGGCCGCGCGGGCATTACCGCCGACAGCGTAGATCTGTCGCCCGATAATGGTGCGGTTGGTGAAGAAACCGTAGGCCGCAATCAGCGCCGCCATGATGATCAGCACGTTCGGCATGCCGCGGTGCGAAGAGATCAGATAGGCGACGTAGGCGATGGCGCCGAAGACAACGATGTTCTTGCCGACGAAGAAGCCGAACGGTTCCGTCTCGACGTCGTGGGACAAGCGGCGCGCGCGGCTCTTGTAGTTCTGCCATATCAGCAGGACCGCGAGCAGCAGGCCAAGAATGAAGGACGTCAGATAAAGGCCGTTCGCCGACGAGATCAGCTCCGGAATGAAGCCGGAGGACAATCTCTGGAAGGTCGGATCGAACGGTCCGATCGAACGGCCACTCAACACGGCGATCATCAGGCCACGGAAGACCAGCATGCCGGCCAGCGTGACGATAAAGGACGGAATCTTGAAATAGGCGACCCAGAAGCCCTGGATCGCACCGATCAGGCCACCCAGCACGAGGCAGATGATGCTCGCCGTGACGAAGTCGAAGCTGTACTGCACCATCAACATCGCCGCGACCGCGCCGACGAAGCCGGCAACGGAACCGACCGACAGGTCGATATGGCCGGTGACAATCACCATCAGCATGCCGAGCGCCATGATGACGATATAGCTGTTCTGCAGGATGATGTTGGTAAGGTTCAGCGGCTTCAGGAGTACACCGTCGGTGGCGATCTGGAAGAAGACCACGATCACGACGAGCGAAATCAGCATGCCGTAATCGCGCAGGTTATCCTTCCAGAAACCGGTCGCCGCCTTGGGAGCGGCAATTGCTTCCTGCGGAGTGCTCATTCTTGTCTCCCTTTGCGACGCATGATAGCGCGCATGATATTTTCCTGCGTTGCCTGTTCGCCGGCCACTTCGCCGACAAATTCACCTTCGTGCATCACCATGATCCTATCACAGATACCGATCAATTCAGGCATCTCTGATGAAATCACGACGACTGCCTTACCGGCATCCGCAAGTTCGTTGATGATGGTGTAGATTTCGTATTTTGCGCCGACATCGATACCGCGCGTCGGCTCGTCCAGGATCAGGATGTCCGGATCGGTGAACAGCCATTTCGACAGCACGACCTTCTGCTGGTTTCCGCCGGAAAGCTTCCCGGTTTCCTGATAGACGTTGTGGCTGCGAATCCGCATGCGACCGCGGAATTCCTGGGCCACTTTCATCTCGCTGATATCGTCGATCACGCCACGCGACGAGACCCCGCCGAGATGGGCGAGCGAGATGTTCTTGCGGATGTCTTCGGCCAGGATCAGCCCGAGATGCTTGCGGTCCTCGGTTACATAGGCAAGTCCGGACTTGATCGCGCGGTGGACATCGGAGACGTCTGCCTCCTCACCCTTGACGCGAACGGTGCCGGAGATATCGCGCCCCCAGGACTTTCCGAAGATGCTCATCGCGAACTCGGTGCGGCCGGCGCCCATCAGGCCGGAGATGCCGACGATCTCGCCGGCCCTCACCTTCATGGAAACGCCCTTGACGACCTTGCGCTCGGGATGTTGCGGATGGTGGGCCGACCAGTTCTCGACCTCGAAAATGATGTTCCCGATCTTGGGGTCGCGCTTCGGGTAGCGGCTCTCCAGATCGCGGTCGACCATCCGCCGGATGATTTCGTCTTCCTCGACCACACCCTCATGGCAATCAAGTGTGCCGACGGTGCGGCCGTCGCGAAGGACGGTGATGCGGTCTGCGACCGCGGAAATTTCGTTGAGCTTGTGGGAGATCAGGATCGAAGTGATCCCGTGATCCCTGAATTCCTTCAGCAGCTCCAGAAGGGCGGCGCTGTCGGTTTCGTTCAGACTTGCCGTCGGCTCATCGAGGATAAGCAGCCGGACGTCCTTCGAGAGAGCCTTGGCGATCTCGACAAGCTGTTGCTTTCCAACGCCGATATCGGTGATCAGCACCTCGGGCGCCTCGCTGAGACCCACCTTTGCCAGAAGCTCGAGCGTACGCTTGCGACGCACATCGCGGTCGATCACACCGAAACGCGACGGTGCATTGGCGAGAAAAATGTTCTCGGCAATCGACATCAGCGGGATGAGCGCGAGTTCCTGATGGATGATGATGATGCCAAGCTTTTCGGAATCATTGATGTCGCGGAAGTGCCGTTCTTCCCCATCATAGAGGATCGAACCTTCATAGGAGCCATGCGGATAGACCCCCGACAGCACCTTCATCAACGTTGACTTGCCGGCACCGTTTTCGCCGACGAGCGCATGAATCTCGCCTTCCTTGACGGTGAAACTGACATCGGAAAGCGCCTTGACGGCGCCAAAGCTCTTCGAAATGCCCCGCATCTCGAGGATCGGCGGCTTTTCGGGAAGAGAGACGGGATCGAGCATGATCACTCCGCGATTAGAAAGCCCGCGCAGCGGATTGCTCCGCTGCGCGGGTCGATGACATTACTTGACCTGGGCTTCGGTGTAGTAGCCGCTGCCGATCAGGACTTCTTTCCAGTTCGTCTTGTCGACGATAACAGGCTTCAGCAGGTAGGACGGAACGACCTTTTTGCCGTTGTCGTAGGTCTTCGTGTCGTTCACCTGGGGTTCCTTGCCGCTCATGGCTGCATCCACCATATCGACAGTCACCTTAGCAAGTTCGCGGGTGTCCTTGAAGATCGTGGAATACTGCTCGCCGGCGAGGATCGACTTGACGGACGGTACTTCCGCATCCTGACCGCTGACAATCGGCATCGGCATGTCGCCGCTGCCATAACCAACGCCCTTCAGCGAAGACAGGATGCCGATGGAGATGCCGTCATAGGGAGACAGAACGCCGTTCAGCTTCTTGTCGGAATAGGTGGAGGAAAGGATCGCGTCCATGCGGGACTGTGCAGTCGCGCCGTCCCAACGAAGGGTCGCAACCTGATCCATGCCGGCCTGACCGCTGCCGACGATCAGCGTACCCTTGTCGATCAGCGGCTGAAGCACGCTCATCGCACCGTTGTAGAAGAAGTAGGCGTTGTTGTCGTCCGGGGAACCGCCGAAGAGTTCGATGTAGAACGGACCCTTTTCGGTGTCAGCCTTCAGGCCCTTCACGAGCGACGTTGCCTGCTGCACGCCGACCTGGAAGTTGTCGAAGGTGGCGTAGTAGTCGACATTCGGCGTATCGCGGATCAGGCGGTCGTAGGCGATGACCTTGATCTTCTGGTCAGCGGCCTGCTGCAGCACGTCGGAGAGCGTCGTGCCGTCGATCGAGGCCACGACGAGAACCTTCGCACCCTTGGTGATCATGTTCTCGATCTGCGAGAGCTGGTTCGGAACGTCGTCTTCCGCATACTGCAGGTCGACCTTGTAGCCGCGCTCCTTGAGCACCTTCACCATGTTGTCGCCGTCGGCGATCCAGCGCGCCGAAGACTTGGTCGGCATGGCAACGCCGACGAGACCCTTTTCCTGGGCTGCGGCAGGTGCCGCAAAGGCCAGGCCCGCCAGCATGGCAGCCGTGGTCATATACTTCAAAATGCTCATGTAGTACTCCTCCTTGAGGTCGGCTCTCCTTGAGCCGCCGTAGCTAAGGTTAGGGCGGCCCCCCGCCGCCCCTGGGGATCGTTACCGATCAGTGGTTATCGCGCGGCAGCCCGGCTGTCTGGGCGATCCGCTGGTATTTGATGGCCGGTTCCAGAACCGCGCCGGTTTCCATCTGACCCACGATGCCGCGCTGGATTTCCTGCCAGGGGGTCTGATGCTTCGGATATTCGTAGCCGCCGTTTGCTTCCAAAGCCTTACGGCGTTCGGTTAATTCTTCGTCAGAGATCAGGATGTCGGCCGTGCCCCGTCCGAGATCGATTCGCACGCGGTCGCCGGTACGCAACAGAGCCAGGCCGCCCCCGGCCGCCGCCTCAGGCGACGCGTTGAGGATGGACGGGCTGCCTGATGTACCCGACTGGCGTCCATCGCCGATGCACGCCAGCGACGTGATGCCCCTTTTCAACAGGTAGTCGGGCGCACGCATGTTCACCACTTCCGCAGCCCCTGGATAACCGATCGGGCCGGCGCCGCGCATGAAGAGGACGGTGTGCTCGTCGATCTCCAGCGACGGATCGTCGATCCGGTGATGATAATCCTCCGGTCCGTCGAACACCACGGCGCGGCCCTCGAAAGCTTCCGGGTCATTCGGGTTCGACAGATAACGCTCACGGAATTCCGGCGAGATGACGCTGGTCTTCATGATGGCGGAGGAGAAGAGGTTGCCGCGCAGCACCCGGAAACCGGCCCGCGCCTTGAGCGGCTCTTCGTAACGGCGAATAACCTTGGCATCCTCGATAATGGCGCCGCGGCAGTTCTCGCCGATCGTCTTGCCGTTCACGGTCATAGCGTCCTCGTTGATGAGGCCCTGTTCCATGAGCTGATTGACGACGGCCGGCACGCCGCCCGCATGATAGTAATCCTCGCCGAGATATTCGCCGGCCGGCTGGAGGTTGACCAGCAGCGGCACCTCTTCACCATAAGTCTGCCAGTCGTCGACGGTAAGATCGACGCCGATGTGGCGCGCCAGCGCATTCAGATGGATCGGAGCATTGGTGGAACCGCCGATCGCCGAGTTGACGCGGATCGCGTTGATGAAGGCTTCCTTGGTCAGGATGTCGGAAGGCTTCAGGTCCTCCTTGACCATCTCGACGATGCGAAGACCGGTGAGGTAGGAAACTTCCTGACGGTCGCGATAGGGTGCCGGGATTGCGGCCGAACCCGGCAACTGCATGCCGAGCGCCTCGGCAAGTGAATTCATCGTCGTTGCCGTGCCCATGGTGTTGCAGTAACCCGTCGACGGGGCAGACGACGCGACGAGCTTGACGAAGCCCGCATAATCGATCTCGCCCTTCGCGAGCAGCTCGCGCGCTTTCCAGACGATCGTGCCGGAACCGGTCCGTTCGCCGCGGAACCACCCGTTCAGCATGGGGCCGACCGACAAGGCGATCGCCGGGATGTTGACGGTGGCAGCGGCCATGAGACAGGCCGGAGTCGTCTTGTCGCAACCGATGGTGAGAACGACGCCGTCCAGCGGGTAGCCGTAGAGCACCTCGACGAGGCCGAGATAGGCGAGGTTACGGTCGAGACCTGCGGTCGGACGCTTGCCGGTCTCCTGGATCGGGTGGACCGGGAACTCGATCGCGATGCCGCCGGCTTCCCGGATGCCTTCGCGCAGGCGATGAGCGAGTTCGAGATGATGGCGATTGCATGGAGAAAGATCAGACCCGGTCTGCGCGATGCCGATGATCGGCCGATCCGACTGGAGTTCTGCCTGGCTGAGACCGAAATTCATGTAACGCTCGAGATAAAGCGCCGTCATGTCGACATTCGCCGGGTTGTCGAACCAGGCGCGCGAGCGGAGCTTCTTCACTTCCTGCCGGCGCCGATCGGTTTCGGCGATTTCATTGGATGGAGCGTTTTCCGAATTGCTCATAATCAGTCCTCGAATGCATCTGTTTGAATGCGCCGGCCCAGCATGAAGGCATCGGCGACATGCACCAGCGGCGAAAAGTCGGCATCACTCCGGCCGGCAGCCACCAATGCTACGAAATCACGATAGAGGTTACGGTACTCGCGATCCTCCTCGAGAATCGCGTTTTGACCATCGACAAAAAGCCGGCTGCCGCCATGTGTCAAAACGACCGGACCCTCATCGGTCTCGACTCGAATATCCCATGTTTGCGGACCTGTCTGCCGCCAATCGAATTCCGCCGACACTGGAAGCCCCCTATCGGTCTCGAAGGCGAGACTTGCGGCAATCGGCGCCGCACGGTTGGCCGGGAAGGTCAGTTCGGAATTGGTGAGATGGAATTTTTCAGGCATAATTTGAGTGACGATCGACAGCGCATTGATGCCTGGATCGAATACGCCCAGACCGCCCGGCTCCCAGATCCAGGCCTGCCCCGGATGCCAGTGACGAACGTCTTCCTTCCACTCGACAGCCACGCTGCGGATTTTTCGCTTGGCGAGCAGCGCACGCGCCGGCTCGACTGCAGCCGCCGCGCGGGAATGCCAAGTCGAAAACAGGGTCAGCCCCTTCGCCTTGGCGAGCGCTTCCAACGCATAGACCTCGGAAAGCGTCGCACCCGGCGGCTTTTCGAGCATCACGTGCTTGCCTGCGTCAAGCGCCGCCTTGGCCTGCTCGAAACGGCCCTGGGGCGGAGTACAGAGCGAAACGGCGTCAATTTCCATGCCGGACGCAAGCAGATCGCCGATTTCGTGGAAACAGGCGACGCCATCGAGTTGGGCATTGCGGCTCGCGACAGCCACCAACTCGATGCCCTCGGTTGCCTTGATCGCACCGAGATGCTGATCCCTTGCGATCTTTCCGAGACCGACTATGGCGAGACGAATGGAAGCCATGGCACCCTCAGAGCTTTTTGATCGTGACCGCCTTGTTGGCGGCAACCGTCAGCCGGTTGACGAGCGGCAGCTTGAAAGGCGCCGCAGCGATCTCGAAGACATCGCCTGGCTCGGTCTTTACGCCCTCGGAGAAGGAAAGGGTAGCCGTGCCGAAGAAATGCACATGAAGATCACCCGGCTCGCGGAACAGCTCGTATTTGAAGTTGTGATGTTCCAGATTGGCGATCGTATGCGACATGTTCGCCTCCCCGGAAAGGAAGGGCTTTTCGAAGATCACCTGATCGCCGCGGCGCACCCGCGACGTTCCCTCCACATGATCGGGCAGATCGCCGACCAATAACTCGGCGCCAAGCGAAGCCTGGCGAAGTTTCGAATGGGCAAGCCAGAGATAGTTGCCTTTTTCGGTCACGTGGTCGGAAAACTCGTTGGCGAGGCAGAAGCCAATGCGGAAGGGCGTGCCGTCCGGGCCGATCAGGTAGATACCGGCAAGTTCCGGCTCTTCACCGCCATCAAGGGCAAAGGCAGGCGATGCAAGATCGTCACCGGTTGCGCGCAGCTGCGTGCCATTACCCTTGTAGAACCATTCCGGCTGCGCGCCGATCTGCCCGGGAGCAGGCTTGCCACCCTCGACGCCCATCAGGAACATGCGCATGGAATCAGTCGGCTTTTCCGACGACTGAGCCGCCTTGTGCATCTTGTCGCGACCGTCCGCGGAACCGAGATGTGTGAGCCCCGTCCCCGCCACCACGAAATGGCCGGGGTCTGGATGCGTGATCGGCAGGGCAAGACGCCCCTCGTCCGCAGCCCTTTGAACATCCACGATATCGCCCAGGCCCGCCGCATCGATGCGCTGCGCCAAAGTCTGGCCGGCGGCGATCGCCTGCTGGGCAAGCTCATAAGTCGAAGAAACGCCCTGCACGACGCGGGCTGCCCCTTCTCCATCCCATGCGACGACCTGCAGCTTACCGCTGCCATCTTTAACCTGAAGAATGCGCAACATCGATTCCGTTACCCAATGATTTCATAACCTGCATGGCGTCTCCTGCCACCATGCGCCCTCCCATCAGAACCTTCAGGTCCGATGCGGCCATAAATACGACTATTGGATTGATCGCACGCTTGTCAAGAACGATCCGGAAGCATTCTAAACACGCCGGAAATTTTTCTAAGAAGTGATTATCCAGTAAAATCAATAATTTAAAAATAGAGAACAAGCGTTCGACCTGAAGTTTGGGGCAACTTCACTCAAAATGCCTCTTGAAAAAGTAATATTATATGCTCATCCTCCGCTCGTCAGTTTGCTTCATCTCTGGGAGGATTAAAGATGAAAAGGGCACTCGCGGCGGTTACCGTCGCATTCGGTCTGACTCTCGCTTCAGGCGTATCCGCACAATCACTCACCGTTGGCTTCTCGCAGATCGGCTCCGAATCGGGCTGGCGTGCGGCTGAAACCACCGTTACCAAACAGGAAGCACAAAAACGTGGCGTGAATCTGAAATTTGCCGATGCACAGCAGAAGCAGGAAAACCAGATCAAGGCCATCCGCGGCTTCATCGCCCAGGGCGTTGACGCCATCTTCATCGCACCGGTCGTGGCAACCGGCTGGGACGCTGTCCTGAAGGAAGCCAAGGAAGAGAAAATCCCGGTCATCCTGCTCGATCGTGAAATCGATGCTCCGAAGGACCTCTACCTGACCGCGGTAACGTCCGACACCGTCTTCGAAGGCAAGGTCGCCGGCGAGTGGCTGGTCAAGGAAGTCGGCTCCAAGGATTGCAAGGTCGTCGAATTGCAGGGAACAACCGGCTCTTCGCCCGCCATCAACCGCAAGAAGGGTTTTGAGCAGGCGATCACCGGCCACGCCAACATCAAGATTGCCCGCTCGCAGACCGGCGACTTTACCCGCACCAAGGGTAAGGAAGTCATGGAGAGCTTCATCAAGGCCGAAGGCGGCGGCAAGGGTATCTGCGCCGTCTACGCCCACAATGACGACATGGCAGTCGGCGCCATCCAGGCGATCAAGGAAGCCGGCCTGAAACCGGGCACCGACATCAAGGTCCTTTCGATCGATGCCGTGCCGGATATCTTCCAGGCCATGGCCAAGGGCGAAGCCAACGCGACGGTGGAATTGACTCCGAACATGGCCGGTCCCGCCTTCGATGCGCTCGAAGCCTATCTGAAGAACAAGAAAGAGCCGCCGAAGTGGATCCAGACGGAATCCAAGCTCTATACGGCCAAGGATGACCCGATGAAGGTCTATGAGTCCAAGAAGGGTCTCGGCTACTAAGTCCTCCCGCCGCCCGGCCTGCTCTTCATTCTGGGCCGGGCGCTAACTGAAACCGGAGCGGAGCCCCCATACCGCTCCGGTTCTTTGATACGTGCGGGAATATCGGCATGTCAGACTCCTATTCTCTTCTGGAAGCCCGCGGCATAGGCAAAGCCTTCCTCGGCATCACGGCGCTCGACGGCGTCGACTTCTCTCTGGAGCGGGGCGAAATCCACGCGCTGCTCGGCGAAAACGGCGCCGGCAAATCAACGCTGATCAAGATCTTGACCGGGGTTTACAGCCGCGACCGCGGAACGATGCACCTCGACGGTAGCGACGTGACGCCGGCAAGCGTGGCCGAGGCTCAGGCGCTCGGCATCGGCACGGTTTACCAGGAAGTCAATCTGCTGGAAAACCTGACGGTGGCCGAAAACCTCTTTCTTGGACGCCAGCCGCACCGCTTCGGCCTGATCGACCGCCGCGAGATGCGCCAGCGCTCGAAGACGCTGCTTGCACGCTATGGCCTCGATATCGATGTCGACGCCCTGCTCTCCTCCTATTCCGTCGCCGTTCGCCAGATCGTCGCGATCGCTCGCGCCGTCGATCTGTCCGGCAAGGTCCTGGTTCTCGACGAGCCGACCGCCAGCCTCGATTCCCATGAGGTCGAGATGCTGTTTTCGGTGCTGCGCCGGCTTCGCGAAGAAGGTCTCGGCATCATCATCATCACCCATTTCCTGAACCAGGTTTATGCGATTGCCGACCGCGTCACCGTTTTGCGCAACGGACGCCTGGTAGGCACCCGCAAACTTTCGGAACTGCCGCAACTGGAGCTCATTTCGATGATGCTCGGCCGCGAATTGCAGCACATCACCCGCGAACATCAGGCGCAGGAAGAAACGGTTGCGGCAACCGCCGAGGCTCCCATCCGCTTTGCTGGCTATGGCAAGCGCGGCAGCGTGGCGCCCTTCGACCTCGATATCCGCCCCGGTGAAGTGGTCGGCATTGCCGGGCTTCTCGGCTCGGGCCGGACCGAGACCGCGTTCTTGCTCTTCGGCATCGACCGCGCCGACAGCGGCACTGCGACGATAGACAACCAGCCGGTTTCCCTCAGCTCACCCGAGGCGGCGATCGTCAACGGCTTCGGCTTCTGCCCTGAGGAGCGCAAGACGGATGGCATCATCGGCGACTTCTCGGTTGCCGACAACATCGCCCTCGCACTACAGGCCCGGCAGGGCTGGGCAAAGCCGATCTCTTCGCGCGAAAAGCAGGCCCTCGCCGAGAGTTTCATCAAATCCCTCGACATCCGTCCCCCGGATCCCGAACGGCCGATCAAATTCCTCTCCGGCGGCAATCAGCAGAAGGCGATACTCGCCCGCTGGCTGGCGACCGAGCCACGCCTCCTGATCCTCGACGAACCGACGCGCGGCATCGATATCGGCGCGCATGCGGAAATCCTTAAGATGATCGAGCGCCTGTGTTCCGAAGGCATGTCCCTGGTGGTAATATCGTCCGAACTTGAGGAACTGACTGCGGTCGCCCATCGGGTCATCGTGCTCTCGGACCGCCGGCATGTCGCGGAACTGTCAGGCGATGCCTTGACCGCCGACAATATCATGCAGGCGATCGCCACGTCAGCCCGCACGGAGGCCGCGTGATGAACCGCCTTACCCGCCGCTTGCGCCGCCTCGCTCCGCAGATCGCCGCGCTGGCGATCATCCTCGCGCTGATCACTGCGATCGCCCCTGGCTTCCTTACGGTCTCCTTCCAGAACGGCCGCCTCTACGGCAGCTTGATCGACATTCTGGTGCGCGCTGCCCCGGTGGCACTGCTGACGATCGGCATGACACTGGTCATCGCAACCCGGGGCATCGACCTTTCGATCGGCGCGGTGATCGCCATTTGCGGCGCCGTTGCCGCAACCCTCATCAGCAAGGGCTACCCGCTGCCGGTGGTGATCCTGACGTCGCTCGGCGTCGGCCTTGTCTGCGGTCTGTGGAACGGCGTCCTCGTCGCGCTCCTCGACATACAGCCGATCATTGCCACCCTGATCCTGATGGTGGCCGGGCGCGGCATCGCACAGCTCATTACCGAGGGCGTCATCCTCACCTTCAACGATGACGGCTTCTCGGCTCTCGGTTCCGGCTCTCTGGGCGGCGTACCAATCCCGATCCTGATCTGGATCCTGGCGGCACTTTTGATCGGCGTGCTCGTCCGACGTTCGGCTCTCGGTCTTCTGATCGAGGCGACCGGCATCAACCGACGCGCCGCGACACTTGCAGGCGTCCGCGCTCGCTTCCTGCTGTTCTTCGTCTATGCCGTTTCCGGTATCTGCGCAGCCGTAGCCGGCCTGATCGTCACCGCCGACATCCGTGGCGCCGACGCCAACAATGCCGGTCTCTGGCTGGAGCTGGACGCAATCCTGGCTGTGGTCATCGGCGGAACCTCGCTGAATGGCGGGCGCTTCTCGATCCTGGCCTCGCTGATCGGCGCTTTGATCATCCAATCCATCAATACCGGCATCCTGGTCTCGGGATTCCCGCCGGAATTCAACCTCATCATCAAGGCGGGCATCATCATCGTGGTGCTGACACTTCAATCTCCAGCGATCATGAACCTGCTCGGCTTCATGAAAACGGCGAAGACCCGGCCTGAAACCGCAACCAGCAAAGCGGAAGGAGCAGCGCGATGATCCATAGCCGCAACCTGCCCTTCGTCACCACGCTCGGCATCTTCGTCATTGCCTACGCGCTCTGCATCCTGCAGTTCCCGAACATGCTGTCCACCCGAGTGATCGGCAATCTCCTGACCGACAATGCATTCTTAGGCATTGCGGCTGTCGGCATGACATTCGTGATCCTTTCGGGCGGCATAGACCTGTCCATCGGTTCGGTCATCGCGTTCACCAGCGTCTTCGTCGCCGTGATGGTCGGATCCCTCGGCGTCCATCCGCTTGCCGCCTTTGCCGCAGTGCTGGTGATCTCGACGCTGTTCGGCAGCCTGATGGGAGCGATGATCCGCTATCTCGGCATCCCGCCGTTCGTGGTCACGCTTGCAGGAATGTTTCTCGCGCGTGGCGCGGCTTATCTCATCTCCACCCAATCCGTGCCGATCTCGCACGAGATGATCGACACGATCCAGAGCTTCTACTTCCGAATTCCGGGCGGAGGCAGGCTGACAGCGCTCGCAATGCTGATGCTGCTGGTCTTCATCATCGGAGCCTTCGTTGCTGGGCGCACCCGCTTTGGTGCCAATGTCTACGCGATCGGCGGCAGCGAACAGTCCGCGGAACTGATGGGTGTCCCCGTGGGGCCGACGACCATCGGCATATATGCGCTCTCCGGTTTCCTGTCCGGTCTCTCCGGGATTGCCTATACGCTCTACACATCTTCGGGCTATTCGCTGGCGACCGTCGGCGTCGAGCTGGACGCGATCGCGGCCGTGGTCATCGGCGGCACGTTGTTGACAGGCGGCGTCGGCCTCGTCGCAGGAACGTTCGTCGGCATTCTCATTCAAGGCCTTATCCAGACATACATCGTCTTCGATGGTACGCTGTCTTCCTGGTGGACCAAGATCGTCATTGGCATCCTGCTCTTCATATTCATTGTGTTGCAGCGCGGAATCATCTGGTATTCGAATAGGCGATTGGCCGAGGGACGGCTTAGGGAGGTTTGATTGGGTCTTCTGGAAACGACGATCAGTGGACGAAAGCGCCGCAGCAACCACGCGCATGTGGTGGCGGAGCTGGGTCGCGGGATCGTATCCGGGAAGATACCGGAAGGGTCGCTGCTTCCCGGTGATGCCGAACTTTCGGCTCGTTTCGGCGTGTCCCGCACGGTGCTTCGGGAAGCCATGAAGACGCTTGCCGCCAAACGGCTTGTCGAAGCGAAAGCAAAGGTCGGGACCCGCGTCCTCGACAAGGCGAGCTGGAACTTCTTCGATCCCGACGTTCTTGGCTGGCGTTTCGAGTCCGGGCTGGACTACGAGTTCATCGAGCACCTGGCGGAAATGCGAATGGCTCTCGAACCCGCGGCGGCGGCGGCGGCTTCCTTGCGGGCCTCCAGCGACGACATCATCGCGCTCTATGCCATTGCCGCCAAATTTGATGATCTCTCCCACACTCCGGAAACAATCGCCAATGTGGATCTCGAGTTCCATCTTGCCATCGCCCGGATGTCCGGCAATCCGTTCATGCGGTCGGCGAGCGCTCTGATAGAGGCGGCACTGGCGATATCATTCCAGCTATCCTCTCCGGCAGCCTCTCCCGAGATGATCGACGAAGTGGCCAACAATCACTTGAAGATCGCTCATGCGATCGCATCGCGTGATCCCCAGAAAGCCATCGCCGCCATGCGTCACGTCATCGATGTCGGCAAGAGTCGTATCCGCAACTCCTTCGAGGTGCCGCTACCGGCCTAATCTATGCCCGGAGCGAAATCATCAAATTGGCGAGCAATGCGGTGCGCGGCGCAATGCTGCTCAAGAAGATATGCTCGTCGAATGTATGGGCACCGGCACCATCCGCACCCAGACCATCGAGCGTCGGCACACCGAGGGCGGCGGTGAAATTGCCGTCCGATCCGCCACCGGTTGCCATGCCTTCAAGCTTGATACCGAGGCCGAGGGCTATGGCGGCCGCGACATCGAACAATCTTCGGCCCTCTTCCGATTGCGCAAAAGGCGGCCGGTTCATCTGGCCGAGGATCTCGAACGTGATGTCGGGATCGACCGGCACCATCGCTTCGATCTTGCCCGTCACTTCCTTGCCGATGACCTCGTTGGGCACGCGCACATCGACCTGCAGCCGGCATTCGGCAGGAACGGTATTGCGTCCTGTGCCGCCCTCAATGGTGCCGACGGTTACGGTTATGCCCCGTTCCATGTCATTGAGCGCCTCCAGTTCGAGCACCAGCCGGGCGGCGGCGCGAATCGCGCTGCGGCCCGCCTGCGGCCTTACCCCCGCATGAGCCGCGCGACCGTGGACGGTAACGTCATACATGGCGACGCCCTTGCGGGCGACGACGATCTTGCCGCCATCGCGCGCGGGTTCCACGACAAGCGCATATCCGGCCTTCCGCGCAGCATCCTCCATGAAGGCCCGCGAAGAAAGGCTGCCCGTTTCTTCATCCGGCACGAAGATCAGGTCGATCGGCATATGGCTTGACTGTTTGACGGCAAACTTCATGGCTTCGAACGCCATCAGGGCACCGGACTTCATGTCATAGATGCCGGGACCGTAAAGTTTGTCGCCCTCCTGGCGCAGTGGCAGTTGCTTAGCGATGACGCCTTCCGCATGCACCGTATCCAGATGGGCAAGGACGAGCAGGGTCTTTTCATTGCTGCCGGCCGGGCGAGGAGAACGGACCGCCAGGATATCGCCGAAGCCGAGCGTACCCGGCAGCCGCTCGATCTCGAAGCCCGCCTGTCGGCCCAGTGCCTCGACACGATCGGCAAGACGGTTGACGGCCTCTGCACTAGATGTCGGCGTTTCTATCTCGACCCAGCGCTTCAGTTCCTCGATCAGCGCAAGGTCGTCAATGTCTCTGGCGGAAATGGCAAGCGTCATGGAAAAACTACCTGGAGGAAGATTGCGGGCGACGAGAGGCCGCAAAAGCGCGGCCCGCCCACTATAATAAGCCATCCAGGGATCGCCAGACTTAAATCCTGGTCTGCCTG
This sequence comes from Neorhizobium alkalisoli, assembly GCF_002968635.1. Classification (GTDB taxonomy): domain Bacteria; phylum Pseudomonadota; class Alphaproteobacteria; order Rhizobiales; family Rhizobiaceae; genus Neorhizobium; species Neorhizobium alkalisoli. Next base: position 38,677 of record NZ_PVBN01000006.1, read on the forward strand.
TCGAAGAAGAAACAGCGACCGGCCCGTAGGACACCGGCAGATTTCAGGATCCGCCGGCATAGGCAATCAAGCGGTCATGGTCTCGAAATGTTGTATCATGCGGCTGACATCCGGCTCCCGGCCGGTGAAGAGCCGGAAGGCACCTACAGCTTGAAAGACGGCCATACCGCCGCCGTTGAGAACCTGGCATCCGCGCGCTCTGGCCTTCGTCAGAAGCTCCGTTTCCAGCGGAAAATAGACGATCTCCGCCACCCAGTGATGCGGCTTCAAAAGGTCGGGCGGCAGCGGCACACCCGGATATTTCGCCATGCCGGTCGGCGTCGCGTGAACCAATCCCGACGCCGACTCCATGGCCGAAGCAATGTCGTTCGAAGCCGAAATCATGGCATCCGGGAAAAGTGCCGACATGCTTTCTGCCAGCTGCTCCGCTCTCTCCGGCTCGCGGTCGACAACCGTCAGCTTCTTCAGGCCGAGGGACAGAATGGCGTAAGCAGTGGCGACGCCAGCGCCACCGGCACCGAGCTGAACCGCCGCCTGCAGATCCGCACCGGGCAAACCGCGCTTGAAACTTTCGGCAAAGCCCCACCAGTCGGTGTTATGGCCAAAGCGCTTTCCGTCCTTCAGCACAACCGTATTGACCGCCCCCAGCGCCCTCGCCTCATCGGAGAGTTCATCGAGATAAGGAATGACGAGCTGCTTGCACGGATGGGTGATATTGAGACCGCTCAGACCTCTTGCTTCAGCATCGCCCAGCAGGTCCGGCAGGCTGTCCGGCGTCCGGCCGATCTGGTTCAGATCGATGAGCTCGTAGTCGTAGCGAATGCCCTGTGCAGCACCTTCCTTCATGTGCATGGCGGGCGTCAGCGAGGCCTGGATGCCGGCGCCGATCAGCCCGGCCTTCAACGGTTTCAGCAATGTTTCGGCCATCATTTTCGTGCCTCGTATGCGTGGGTGGATCGGCCCGCCCCTTCAGGACGGGCCGATGGAAGGGTCACTTCTTGCGTGCGGCGTCGAGTTCCTTGAAGAGCAACGAGACGGTATCGGCACCGATGTCGGCGCTGAACTTGTCGATCAGCGGCTTCACGGCATCGCGAAGCTTCTGGGTTTCGGCCGCGCTGAGTTCGTCGACCTGCATGCCCTTCTCCTTGATCTCGGCCACGGCCTTCGCATCCGCGTCACGCGAAACCTTGCGCTGGAAGTCGCGCGCCTCGGTCGCCGCCGACTGGAGCACTGCCTTCTCCTCGTCGTTCAGCTTGTCCCAGAACTTCTTGCTGATCAGCACGATCTGCGGATTGTACTGGTGACGCGAGAGCGTCATGTACTTCTGGACTTCGTAGAACTTGGCGTTGATGATGTTGGCGGCCGGATTTTCCTGACCGTCCACCGTGCCGGTTTCAAGCGCCGTATAGAGTTCGGTATAAGGCAGCGGCACGGCGTTGGCGCCGAGGCTGTTGAACATCTCGATCGGGATCGGCGACTGCAGAGTGCGGATCTTCAGGCCCTTGATGTCCTCCAGCTTTGTCACGGGGCGGCGTTCGTTGGTCAGGTTACGGAAGCCGAGTTCCCAATAGGCAAGTCCGACGAGACCGGTCGCCGGCAGCTTGTCGGCGAGGCTCTTGCCGAACGCGCCGTCCATCACCTTGTCCGCTTCCTCGCCGCTGTTGAAGAGGAACGGCAGATCGACGGCACCGAAGGCCTTGACATTGCTCGCCAGAATGCCGGCGTTCAGCACCAGCATTTCCACCACGCCGCCCTGCAGCGCCGAGACGGTCTGGACGTCGCCGCCGAGAACGCCGCCCGGGAACAGCTTCACGTCGATCTTGCCGCCGCTCTTTGCCTTGACGATTTCGGCGAATTTCTCCATCCCGGTGACCTGCGGATGGCCCTTGTTGTTGGCGGCTGCGAACTTAAGCGTATGCGCGCCGATCTCGGCCGATGCCGTGCCCGCAAACAGCAGTGCCGGCAGGGCAATTCCCAGCGCCAGTTTCATCATCTTGTCGAACATAGTTTCCTCCCAAAGAATGGCCGGGATCTTCGCGGCCGGTTGACATGCACTTGCAAAGGCACCTTTCGGTCTCACCGCGCGAACCAGGCGACCGGCACGGTCACCAGCTGCGGGAAGAGAACGAGAAGGAAAAGGACGATCAGCTCGGCGATCATGAAAGGCATCACACCCTTCATGAGATCTTCCATCGACAGCTTGGACACGCCGCAGATGACGTTGAGCACGGTGCCGACCGGCGGCGTGATGAGGCCGATCGAATTGTTGATGATGAACAGCACGCCGAAGTAAACCGGATCGATGCCCGCCTGCTTGATGATCGGCATCAGTACGGGGGTCATGACCAGGATGGTGGGCGTCATGTCCATCGCCGTGCCGACGACCACGATCAGCACCATGATCGCAATAAGCAGAAGGGTCTGGTTGTCCATCAGAGGTTCGATGAGTGCAACGAGACTGCCCGGCACGTCGGCGACCGTGATGAGCCAGGCGGAGACTGCCGCACAGGCGACCAGGAACATCACCACCGCCGTAATTTTCCCCGCCGCGACGAAGACGGAAAAGAGCTGCGAGGGCGCCAGTTCACGATAGACCACCATCGACACGAAGAGCGAATAGACGGCAGCAACCACGCCGGCTTCCGTCGGAGTAAAGACCCCGAATTTCAGCCCGACAATGATGATGACCGGCAGCATCAGCGCCCAGATGCTTTCAAGGAACGCCTCGATACGGACCTGCCGGCTCTGTCGCGGCGGGAGCTCGAACTGCTCCTTTCTCGCAACGATCAGCCAGGTGATGCAGAGCGCCAGGGCAATCAGCAGACCCGGCACGATACCGGCGAGGAAAAGCTTGGTGATCGAAACGCCGCCGATAACGCCATAGAGAATGAAACCGATCGACGGCGGAATGATCGGGCCGATGACCGAGGCCGAAGCCAGGAGGCCGCCGGTGCGGGCCGGATCATGACCGGACTTGATCATCATCGGAAAGAGCAACGCACCCAGCGCCGCAGCATCCGCCACCGCGGAGCCGGAAAGGCTGGACAGGATGCAGGCGGCAAAGATTGCGACGAAGCCGAGACCGCCGCGAATATGGCCGACCATCGCCATGGCGAGATTGACGATACGCTTCGACAAGCCTCCGGTGTTCATGATCTCGCCGGCAAGCAGGAAAAAGGGCACCGCCATCAGAGGGAAACTGTCGGCGCCGTTGAGCACGTTCTGGGCAACGATCTGCGCGTCGAAGATGTCCATATACATCATCAGCGCGACGCCGCTGAGAATGAGCGCGAACGCGATCGGTACGCCGAGCGCCATGGGGCCGAGAAGTGCGCCGAGGAAAATAGTCAATGTCATGGCGGCTCTCCTCAGACCTTGGTGGCGCCGGCGACGGCGGCTTCCGGGTGGCTGTCGAGGGCGACCTCTTCCTCGCTGTCCCGGACGAGATGAGCGGTCGCAAGGTCGATGCGGCCAGTCGCCACCTGAAAGGCGTCATAGAGAATGATGAGGAAGGTCGGGACACCGAAGGCAAGCCCGGCTCCGTAGAACCAGCCCATCGAAATGCCCGTGGCCGGCATGCTGGCAGGCAGGTTGATAATCGTCTGGGTCCAGCTTCCGCTCACCATCAGCCACGTGGCGCCAAGCATCAGCCCGTGCCCCAGCAGCACAGCTATCTTGGCCAAGGCCGGCGGCAGCCGCCTCAAGAGCGAATCGACCCCGAGATGGCCGTGCTCGCGCATTGCGACAACAGCACCAAGGAAAGTCAGCCAGACGAAGAAAACCCGCGAAAGCTCTTCGGAAGCGGTGATGCCCTGATTGAAGGCGTAACGCAGCACCACATTGCCGAAGACGAGCACGACCATGGCTGCCAGCAGCAGCGCGATGATCACCTTCAAGGCAAAGAAATAGAAATCGATGATTCGTGTCATTCAGTCCTCCCCAAGCTTCCGCCACCTAGCCTGTCGCGGTGACCTCTAAAATGTCACACCCCGCACCTGACAAGAAGCTTAACCAGCGCCGCCTCCTCAGGGCCGCTGGCTTTTGGATAAAATGTACTAACTAGTGAGTATGTCAAGCATGATCTGTTGAAATTGCCGAAGCGGCCCGCTATGACTTTGGAAAAGATGTGAAAATTCGAAGAGGCGGCTTTGGGGATGGCAGCGAAACGCCAAAACACCAGGAAGAACGATCCGCAGCGCACGCAGGAGGATATCCTGGAGGTCGCCACGGAGGAGTTTTCCACCCATGGCCTCGCGGGCGGCCGCGTCGACGCCATCGCGGAAAAGACCCGCACCTCAAAGCGGATGATCTACTATTATTTCGGCAGCAAGGAAGGCCTTTATCTCGCCGTTCTGGAGCGCGCCTATCGCAAGATCCGTACATTGGAAGCCGATCTCCAGCTTTCCAATCTGCCGCCGGAGCAGGCGTTGCGGACGCTGATCTCCACCACGTTCGAGCATGATGAAACCAATCCGGACTTCGTGCGCCTGGTCAGTATCGAGAACATCCACCACGCGGCCCACATGCTGCGTTCGGACGCGATCCGTGACCTGAACGTTTCCATCATCGAGACGATCGCATCGGTTCTCGACCGCGGCATCGCCGGCGGCGTCTTCACGAGAAGAGCCGATCCGATCGACGTGCATATGCTGATAAGCGCCTTCTGCTTTTTCCGCGTCTCGAATCGCTACACGTTCGGCACGATCTTCCGCCGCGATCTATCCGAACCGGAGACGCTGCAGCGCCACAAGGGCATGATCGCCGACGCGGTGATCAGCTACCTTCAATCCGGGACCGCGTGACCCCAGTCGCTCGATTTTTACCGGTCGATCAGGATCTTCGTGATTGCCACCCTCTCCGGAAGAGCGACGAGGAATTCGGGATCGCGGTCGAGGTGATGGACCTTATCCGGATCGCCGCCCGTAAACGCCGCCATCGAGTTGAAATCCCGCCAATAGGAGGTCGTGATGAACTCGGTCTCGGCGCCGAGGTCATCGCGAAAGAGCTGTACCGCAAGGGCCGTTTTCTCGAGCGGCGGAATCCCGACCTCGCGCAGATAAGCCTCATATTCGTCGGCCGCCTCGGCCAGCGTTCGGCCCCGCCAGATGCGTGCGATCGTTGCTTTGGTGTCCATGAACGTTCCTCGGCTTCGTCTGCCGGAGGAAGTAGAACAGCGGCCCGAAGAGACAACATCCTATTCCATATGAAAAATAGGGCTCACCTCATCCGCCCTGGCGAGAGGAAGGCGGCGATCGCCGGCTCGTCGTGCCCCGCCTCGCGCAGAAATCGTTGGGCAAATTGCGCCGCCGCCCCGCGCAAAGCCTCGTTGGATCGGATAAGATGAAAGGCGACGTGATGATCGACCGTTCTCTCCGAAACCCTCACGATCCGGCCGTTGGCGATCGCCGCGTCGGCAAGCGGCGGACGGGCGAGCGCAACGCCTAGTCCGTGCGAACAGGCATCGATCACGAGGTTGTAATCCTCGAAGCGCCGGTCATGACCGCGCGGCACGTAGTTCACCCCTTCGTCCGCCAGCCAGCGTCGCCAGGCTTCGATGTTGGAATCGTGCAGGATCGGCCATTCGAGCAGCGACTTTGCGTCGGGATGGGGGCCTAGGCGTTCCGCCAGCACAGGCGCGGCGATCGGGTAGAGCTTCTCCTGCCAGAGCGGCAGGCTGCGCACCCCGGCCCACGGCCCTTTTCCGCAACGGATCGCAAGATCGATCCCCTCGCTGAAATCGGCTAGGCGATGCTCGAGCACCAGTTCGAGATGAATGTCGTCTCCTTCCAGCCCGGGCAGCCGTGAGAACAGCCAGAGCGACGCGACGGATGGCGTCACCGAAAGCCGCACCACCGTCTTGTTGCGCCGCGGCAGCCATCGCTCGTCCGTATTGCCGAGGAGCGCAAGCGCCTCCTCGGCGCGGGCGAAAAACCGGATCCCCTCCGGCGTCAGCGTCACGCCCCGCGCTTCTCGCAGGAAAAGCCGGACACCCATCCAGCGTTCCAACCGCGATACCTGCCGAGACACGGCCCCGTGCGTCACGCCGCCCTCCTCCGCTGCAGCGGAAAAGGACCCGAGACGCGCGGCGCGGGCAAATGTCTCCAGAGTATCGAGCGGCGGCAAAGCCTGGGAGCTGTGAACCATACGCACATATGATCATCGATCGCGTTGCTTTTCAAGCATAGACCAAGAGCGTAAGTCAGTCTTGACAACGTCAGACGGAGGCAGACATGAGCACTGTTGCGCTGGAATCTCAAACGATGAGTGAAAGACAGGGATTTGACTGGATCGCTTTCGCAGCGATCCTCGTGACTATCATTTTCTGGGCTTCGTCCTTCGCAGCCATCCGTATCGGCCTGGGATCGCTGACCCCCGTCGAACTCGCCGCCGCGCGCTATGTCTCGGCAGCCTTGATCGCAGTCCTTTATCTCGCCGCGGCCAGACCCATGCTTCCGGCAAGACGGGATGTCTTGAGGCTCTCGGTCGCGGCAATCCTGTTCATTGCAGCTTACGCGGTCCTCCTGAATATGGGCGAGCGGACGGTCGCCGCCGGCCCGGCAAGCTTCATAATCAACACGATGCCCGTCTTCACCGCGCTGATCGCGACCTTCGTCCTGGGCGAACGGTTCGGGCGATGGGGTTGGGTCGGCACGGCGGTCTCCTTTGCCGGCGTCGCTCTGATCGCGATTTCGAGCGAAAACGGCTTCGATCTCGACCCGAACGCGATCCTTATTCTCGGTGCCGCCCTCTGCTCGGCAGTGGCAAGCGTTATGCAGAAACCCCTTCTCGGTCGTATGCCGGTGCTCGCCGTCACGGCCTGGCTGATGCTGATCGGTTCCATTCCCCTGCTGCCTGCGGTTCCCTCCACGATACAGGCTCTCGCCGTCGCACCCGCCGACGTGAACTGGAGCGTCGCCTATCTGGTCATCTTTCCGACCGTCATCGGCTACGTCACCTGGGCCATCGCATTGAAGCGCCTCTCCGCCGCCCGGGCCGCGAACTTCCTCTATGGCGTTCCCCCGACCGCCACCCTGATCGGCTTTTTCTGGCTCGGCGAGGTGCCGACCGTCATCGGAGCTGCAGGCGGCATCATGGCGATCCTCGGCGTACTGGTCGTCAATCTGATGCGCAAGAGATGAACCGCTTGCTTAGCGGCGAGAGCTAGTTACGCCGCCTTGTTGAATAGTCACTGGCAGCCGCGCCGGCGGCTACTGGCGGCTATTTGCCGTTCACCAGGTTCAGAATGAGCTGATGGACATTGCCGCCCTCGTTCATCTCCATCTTGTCGAAATCACTGCTGCGCTTGCGTTGCGCCTTGGAAATCTCACCCAGCTTTGCAGTCAGCTCGGTCCTGATCTTTGCGCATTTCGGATCGTTGGCGACGGTGAGGCCGACGCTCGTCCGCTCGATCTCCTTCACCATGTCGACGATCATGACCCCGTGCACGTCTTCGTGCCGGCGCACCCCGGCGATGAACGTATCCCATTTCCTCTTGAGCTCCGGCGACAGAGGCGAAACGGGCTTCGGCACCAGGTAGGTGACGATGAGCTTTGGTTTTGCCGAGACCAGGATACAGGCTCCATTCGGCTGCGGTTCGTATTTCCTCGTCCAGGTGAGCTTGAAGTTGGTATGCGCAATGGCGCGCACCTCCTTCCCAACCTTTGGGCCCCGTTCGCCGATCGACGCATAGAGATCGATCCCGGAATCTCCGGTGACGGGATAGGTCTGCACCTGTTCGACCGGCTGCCATTGAACCTGGGCCGATGCCTCAGCCGATAGGAGTGCAAAAGAGGCTACAGCCCAAAACCCGATACTTTTCGACAACCGATCCCCCGCGCGTGTTTCGGCCAAATCGTAGCGAGAGCCGCCACAAGTTTCAATTTCCATCGCCGTCTATCACCGCGTCTATTCCGATGCACGCAGCAACGATCCTGATCAGAAACACGGCCGACCGACGCCGGCTGGCATGACTATCTGGTCGTCGGCCGTGCCGCGGGAACCAGCACCCGGTGGGTGATCCGCGAATCGAGGTCATAGAGGGCAATCGGCGTTTCCGTGCCTATTCGCGTACCATCCAGGAGGCGGATGAGATCATCGCCGCCGGCGACCGGCTGGCCGTCGATCGCCAGGATAAAATCCCCTTCCTTCAGCCCGGCCCTCTCCGCGGGACTGCCGGGATCGATGCGGCGAATGCGCACCGTCGTCTCCTGGGTCATGCCGGCCTTCAGGGCGATCCGACGCGGCAGCGCTATCGTATCGACGACGATACCGACGAAGGCCCGGCGCACATGCCCGAAACGCAGAATTTCGGAGACCACGAAATTCGCCGTGTTGGAGGCGACGGCGAAAGCGATGCCCTGTGCGCCCTGGATGACGGCCGTGTTGACACCGACGACTTCTCCGGCGGCCGATACGAGCGGTCCTCCGGAATTGCCGGGATTGAGCGCCGCGTCCGTCTGCACAACGTCTTCGATCAGCCGGCCGGTCGACGCCCTCATCGAGCGACCGAGCGCCGAGACGACGCCCGCCGTGACCGACCAGTCGAAGCCGAGTGGATTGCCGATTGCGATTGCGACATGGCCGCGGCGCAGTGTCTTCGAATCGCCAAGTCTGGCCCAGGCTTGGACGTCCATGTCGGCACGAACGAGTGCGATATCGGTGTCCGCATCGCGGCCGAGCACGCTCGCCTGCCCCACCGCGCCGTCGGCACTGCGGATGCGTACCGCTTTCGCGTCTCCGACGACATGGTGGTTGGTGATGATCAGTCCGTCGGGCGATATGGCAAAGCCGGAACCATGGCCGCTGTCACCAAGTGGTTCGATGCGGCTGACCGCAGGACCGACGCGATCGACCGCGCCGGCGACAGTCTCCGAATAGGCGTCGAGCAGGGCGCCATCCTCGGGAACGGGAGGATTGATGTCGATGAAACCCATGGCAGAACTCCAGACATTCAGCTTCTGAAAATGAAAGAAGCGGAAGAAGAATCGCATGTGGTGGGTGGGAGGTCTCGAAACAAGAATGCGCACCGGTCACCCGAAAAACGACGCAGCTTTCGTTCCGCCATCTGATGCCCATCGGATACACGGGCCGATATCTGCCGATTGTCCCCCGCCCGATCGCCATTAATACTTGACAGACAATATCATATTTGTGACCTCGGGCCATTCATGAGTATCGGGGACAAGTTTATGAGAATCAAAGTGCGTATAGGCCTCCTGTCGGCGGGCGTGGTCATCACCTCCTGTGGCTGGGCTAACGCTCAGGACCCCAATGCCGATACCACGCTCGCACCGATCGTTCTCGAATCGGAAAGCGACGACATCCTCGTTCAGGACGGTTATGTGGCAAAATCCGATCGGATCGGAACCAAGGTCGACACCCCGATCATCAAGATTCCACAAGCCGTTTCGGTCGTTACGCAGGATCAGATCGAAGACCAGAAACCGCGCACGCTCAATGAATCGCTGAGCTACACGGCAGGTGCCAATCCGAATACGTTCGGCTACGATTCCCGATATGACGCTTTTTATCTTCGCGGCTTCCCGGCCTATTATACCGGTCTTTTCCGCGACGGCCTGAAGCAGTTCAACGGTCCCTCCGCCTGGTTCCGTACCGAACCTTACGGATTGGAGGGCATCACGGTACTGAAAGGACCTGCCTCATCGCTCTACGGCGTGAGCGGCCCCGGCGGCATCGTCAATCTCGTCACCAAGCGCCCTAAGGACGAACCCTTCCATGAAGTCGAGACGGTGGTCGGCCAGGACAACCGGTATCAGGCGGCAGTCGATCTGTCAGGACCAGTGGATGAAGAAGACACGCTTCTTTACCGCCTCACGGCGCTCGGCCGGAAGAGCGATACGCATATAGAAGGCTACCCGGACGACACCTTCTATATCGCCCCCGCCTTCACCTGGAAGCCGGACGAGGACACCAAGTTTACCCTGCTCGGCGAATATTCCCGCTCGGTCACCGGCGGCACGGCCTTCTACGACAACCCAACCTATGGGACGGTTTCGCGGACCTACGCCGGCGATCCCGACTGGAACGACTTCACGACCAAGCAGGGCCGCATCGGCTACGAACTGGAGCATCGCCTGAACGACGTCGTCACGCTGCGTCAGAACCTGCGTTATCACGACGTGGATGCAGATCTCCAGTATAGCGGCTTCTATCCGGCCGCCCCCACCCGCTATTGGGGACACTACAAGGAGCACGTGAAGAACTTCAGCATCGACAACATGGCGCAGTTCGAGTTCGACACCGGCCCGGTCAGCCATACTGCCGTAGCCGGCTTCAACTACAGCTGGACGGACTACAGCGCCCGTTCCGCCTCTTCCTTCGTGTCGATCGACGATTTGAAGTCGCAGCCTTTCTTTTTCTCCGGCAGCCAGGAGATGGACCAATACGGCCTCTATCTCCACGATCAGATGGAATGGGACAAGTGGACGTTCTTCGTAACCGGCCGGCAGGACTGGGCGAAGTCGCACAGCGTCACCGCCGCCCTGACGGAGATCGACAATACCGATAGCGCCTTCTCGGGCCGGGTTGGCATATCTTACGAAACCGAATGGGGCGTAATACCCTATGCCAACTATTCGCGGTCGTTCTCACCCAATCTCGGCTTCGTGTATGACGCCTCTGGCGTCAGATCTATTGCCAAACCGACGCTGGCCGATCAGGTCGAAGTGGGCGTGAAGTATGAGATCCCCGATACCAACACCGTTATCACGGCCAATTACTTCGATATCAAGCAGACCGATGGCGTCGTCTACGACGGCACGTTCGACGCCGACGGCAATCAGGTTCAGCGCCAGCTCGACCTGCATTCGCGCGGCATCGAACTCGAAGCAAACGCCTCGTTCGACAACGGCTTCAGCCTGATCGCCTCCTATACCTATATGCGCATGGAGATAGACAAGGGACTGGCAGGCACGGTGGGCAACCAGCTTTCCGCGACACCGAACCACATCGCTTCTCTCTGGGGGCACTATCTCTTTGAAGACGGCCCGCTGGCCGGGCTCGGTCTTGGCGCCGGCGTCCGCTATATCGGCGAAAGCTATGGCGACGACACCAACACGTTCAAGAACGATTCGCGCACTTTGGTGGACGCCGCCATCTCCTATGACTTCGGCTACCAGAACCCGGACCTCAAGGGGCTGACCCTTCAGGTGAATGCCAAGAACCTGTTCGATACACAGAAGGCAATCTGCTCGGCAGGCAACTGCTATTGGGACGAAGGGCGCACGGTCTATGGCAGCCTGCGCTATCGCTTCTGATGGCTGAGACAAAGGTCAGCAATCCGCCCTCGCCGCTGTTCGTGCTTGCGGGGATCGGCGGACTTTACGTGGCGCAAAGCGTCATCGGCGGCATCACCTGGGCCGGCCTTCCCGCAATCATGCGCGCGGAGGGCGTGCCGCTCGACCAGATCGGTTACGTTTCGCTGATCGCACTGCCCTGGGCGCTCAAATTCCTCTGGTCGCCCTGGGTGGAGCGCTACCGGCTGCCGCCAAGAGGTAAGAACCGGTCCGCCGAGATCGTCGCGACAGGCGGTTTGATCTCGATCCTGGGTATGTTGCTGGTCGGGAGCCTGACGCCGAGCGCGGCCTTTCCCTTGCTCGCCTGCCTGACCATCGTGGCCTTTGCCGCCTCGACGGTCGACATTGCCTGTGACGGCTTTGCCGTTCAAACCCTGTCCAAGGCGCAGCATGGCTGGGGTAACGCTGCTCAGGTCGGCGGCGCCTATCTCGGTTCAGCCATAGGCGGAGGCCTCTTCCTCTACCTGGTCGGGATCTTCGGCTGGTCCTGGGCATCCTGGACGATGGCAGCGATCCTGCTCCTCCTCGGCCTGCCCTTCCTCTTCGGCGCTGCGCGGGACCTTCCGGAGGAAACCCGTCAGCACGTTCCATCGCTCGTCGCGCCGCTGAGACGACCGGAACTGCGGCGCGGCCTCCTGGTTTCGGCGATCTTCGTCATAGCGCAGAAAACAGCGCTCGGGATGATCGGGCCTTTCCTTGTCGATTCCGGTTTCGACGTGGCGACGATCGGTCTGTTGAACGGAGTGGGAAGCCTTTTCGTGGGCTTGGCCGCGGCGCTTCTCGGCGGGCTCTGCGTCAGGCTCTGGGGGGTGCGATGGGTGCTGGCACTCTCACTCCTTGTTCAGGCCGCTTTTCTGGCGTTGTTCAGCTTTGCGGGCTTTACGAAACTGCTCCCGGAAAGCCTGCTTATCGTCGCGGCGATCGGCAGTTCGTCCGGCATCATGGCTTTCGGCTTCGTCGCGCTCTACGCCCAGTTCATGCGCTGGTCGGATCCAAGGCAGGCTGGAATCGACTTTACCATCTTTCAGTGCATGGACGCCTTGGTCAGCATCGTCGGCGGAATGCTGGCCGGCCAGGTGGCCAATGCCTTCGGCTACGGCATATTCTTTGCCTCCGCCACGGCGCTTGCTCTCATTGCCGCACCTGTGATTGCGGCATCAGCCAAACCTGAAAACGCGTTGGCTTCTCAAGGCTGAAGCGGCAACTGCGCCGCCTCTTCCATCCATCTCCCAGCAGCATCAGCAACCGCGCTTCTCCGCGCGGCGCGAACGTTGTTGATGACAAGCATCCAAACTTATCATACATGTTATGGAAGTGAGCGTTAGAGTGACGCGCTGTCCAAGTGCCGCATTCGGCGTAGCGGAAACGATGAGGAAGCATATGAGCGTGGAGACGAATTCGGATACGGGCAAAAAATCAGGAACGCTCGTGTCCCAGCTTGACGAAACGCTCCGGCGAGCAATTGCCAGCGGCCAGTTTCCGCCAGGCTCGAAACTACCGAGCGAAGCGCAGCTGACGGCGGCCCACGGTGTCAGCCGCACCGTTGTGCGAGAGGCGATAGCAGCACTTCGTGCCGACCGGCTGGTCGAGGCGCGGCAAGGCGCCGGCGTCTTCGTGCTGGAGACCTCCGCGCCAAACCGCCCGACGATGCTCTCGCTTTCGAATACCGATCTTGCTCGGGTGTCGTCGATGATCGAACTGCTCGAGCTCAGAACCGCGGTGGAAGTGGAGGCCGCGGGGCTCGCAGCGCTCCGGCGGTCGCCGGCGCAGGAAGAAGTCATCCTCGAGCGACATGACGCTGTCCGCGCCTGCCTGGAAGCCGCAAAGCCGACAAGCGAGGCGGATTTCGCACTGCATCTCGCCATCGCCGAGGCGACAAATAATCCCCGTTTCCGTGAATTTCTCACGATGATCGGACGCAATCTCATCCCACGCGCGGCTCTGCGACCGGACGACTCCGAGGCCGATCAGGCGGCTTATATCAAACTGCTGGACGACGAACATAATGCCATTGTGGCGGCCATTTCCAATGGCGACGAGGAAGGTGCCCGCGAGGCCATGCGACGGCATCTGCGCGGTGCTCAACTGCGTTACCGGACCCTCTTGAGAGAGATGCGGGAATCTGTAAGATAACTTGTTGACACATGTACCTCCAACCTGTACGACAATTTTCGTCCGGAGGACACGCTTACAGAGGAATCCAAAATCATGACGCCTGAAGAAATCAAGGCTACGCTTGGGGCTGGCCTACTGTCCTTTCCCGTCACCCACTTCGACAAGGAAGGCCAGTTTCAGCCGGAAAGTTATCGTCGCCATATCGAATGGCTGTCTGGCTTCGATGCGCCGGTTCTCTTTGCGGCCGGCGGCACCGGCGAGTTCTTCTCGCTCTCTCCGAATGAAATTCCCGGCATCGTCGCGGCCGCCAAGGAAGCCTCCGGCAAGACTGCGATCGTCTCGGGCTGCGGCTTCGGCACCCATGTCGGCGTCGAACTCGCCCGCGCTGTCGAAAAGGCCGGCGCCGACGGCCTTCTGCTGCTGCCGCATTACCTCATCGACGCACCACAGGAAGGGCTTTATCAGCACGTGAAGCGCATCTGCCAGTCCGTCGGCATCGGCGTCATGGTCTACAACCGTGACAATTCGGTACTGCAGGTCGACACGCTGAAACGTCTCTGTGACGAGTGCCCGAACCTCATCGCCTTCAAGGATGGTACCGGCGACATCGGACTGGTCCGTCAGATTACCGCCAGCATGGGCGATCGGCTGATGTATCTCGGCGGCATGCCGACTGCCGAACTCTTTGCGGAAGCCTATCTCGGGGCCGGATTCACGACCTATTCCTCCGCCGTCTTCAACTTCGTGCCGGGGCTGGCAGTCGAATTCTACAAGGCGCTGCGGGCAGGCAATCGCACCCGTTGCGAGGAGATCCTGCGGGACTTCTTCTATCCTTTCATGGCGCTGCGCAGCCGCCGCAAGGGCTATGCGGTTTCGGCGATCAAGGCAGGCGTTCGCCTCCAGGGTTTCGATGCCGGCAAGGTACGTCCGCCGCTCGACGATCTGACGGCGGAAGAAGAAGAAATGCTTCTGCAGCTCATTGGCTCCCACAAGCGGTAACGCCATGAAAATCGCGTCGGTTCGCACTCACCTTCTCGAACACAAGCTCGATGTGGCCTTCGAGAGCGCTTCCATGCGCTTCGATCGCCGTGCACATGTTCTGGTCGAGATCGAGTGCGACGACGGCACGATCGGCTGGGGAGAGTGCCTCGGCCCTGCCCGGCCGAATGCCGCGGTCGTCGCAGCCTATGCAAATTGGCTGATCGGCGAAAATCCGCTGGAATCGGAAAAGATCTGGGCGCGGCTCTACAATGCGCTGCGCGACCAGGGCCAGCGCGGTCTTGCCGTCACGGCTCTTTCCGGCATCGACATCGCGCTCTGGGACATCAAGGGCAAGCATTTCGGCGCGCCGGTCTCGATCCTGCTCGGCGGCCGTTTCCGGGAGTCGGTCAAGGCTTATGCGACCGGCAGCTTCAAACGGGACGGCGTCGACCGCGTCGAGGACAATGCGACGGATGTCGCGCGCTATTGGGATGAGGGCTTCCACGCCAGCAAGATCAAGATCGGCTTCGGCGTCGAGGAAGATCTCCGGGTCATCCGCGCCGTGCGCGACGCCGTTGGCCCCGACATGCGGCTGATGGTGGATGCCAACCACGGTTATGACGCCATCGAGGCGATCCGATTCGGCCAGGCAGCCGCAGAACTCAACATCGACTGGTTCGAGGAGCCTGTGGTGCCCGAACAGCTCGCGGCTTATCGCGAGGTCCGTGCCCGCCAACCGATCCCGGTTGCCGGCGGCGAGACCTGGCACAGCCGCTGGGGCATGCGCGAGCCGGTGGAAACCCGCGCCGTCGATATCCTGCAGCCCGATCTGGCTGGCGTTGGCGGCTTCACCGAAGCAAAGCGCGTCGCCGACCTCGCCGCATTGCACGGCATCCGCGTCGTGCCGCATGTCTGGGGCACCGCTGTGCATATTGCAGCCGCATTGCAATTCATGGCGGCGATGATCCCGAGCCCCGTCCGGGTCAACCCGATCGAGCCGATCCTCGAATTCGACCGCACCCACAACCCGTTCCGACAGGCGGTGATCAAAACGCCGATCGAACACGAGCGCGGCGTGGTGAGTATCCCGAACGGTCCCGGCCTCGGGATCGAAATCAACCGCGATGCGCTCGCCGAATTCCGCATGGGAGATATCTGATGCTCGTCCGCCCCCTTTCCGGCAATCCTCCCAAGACTAAGCTGCCTAAGGGCGCGGTCGATACGCAGATGCATGCTTATCTGCCGGGCTTTCCCTCCCTGCCCGGCGGTCCCGGCCTTCCGGCGGGAGATTTGCCGACACCCGCGCAGTATCTCGAATTCATGCGCTGGCTCGGCATCGATCGGGTCATCGTCACACAGGGCAATGCCCAGCAGCGCGACAATTCCAACCTCAATGCATGCCTTGCCGAATTCGGACCGATCGCCCGCGGCGTCTGCGTCATCGACTCAACCACATCGGACGCCGAACTGGAGCGCCTTTCCGCAGCCGGCAATGTCGGCGCGCGGATCATGGACCTGCCCGGCGGCGCGGTGAACCTCGGCGAACTCGAAGCCGTCGACGCCAAGGCGACCTCCCGGGGCTGGATGCTCGCCGTCCAGTTCGACGGCAGCAACATTCTCGACCACGAAGCGCGACTGGCGAAGTTGAAATCCCGCTGGGTGCTCGATCATCACGGCAAGTTCTTCGCAGGCGTCACGCCCGACAGTCCGCAGGTCGACGCCGTCAAGCGGCTGATCGACGGCGGCAGGTGCTGGTTCAAATTCGCCGGCGTCTACGAGTCGTCGAAATCGGGCGGCCCCGACTATGCCGACGTCGCCGCCGTGGCGCGGGTGATCGCAGCCTATGCGCCCGAACGCATCATCTGGGGCACCAACTGGCCCCACAACCTTGCCCGCGAACAGGCCGATTATCCGGATGACGTGGCGCTGACGGATACGGTGCTGGGCTGGCTTCCAGACACGGCACGCGAGCTGGCGCTCGTGAAAAACCCAGAAGAACTTTACGGCCTGCCCGCCCAATAAACGGCAAGGGAGGCCGCAGAAGACTGATACCCAACGACCGGCGCGTGGAGGCGCCGGCGATCAACTGAGGAGGAAAACATGAAACTCACCAAGATGCTCGGCCTCGCATTAGGCCTGGCGCTGGCGGCAACCACCGCCCACGCACAGGAAGTGACGCTGCGCTCCGCCGACATCCATCCGGACGGCTATCCGACCGTGGAAGCGGTCAAATATATGGGTGAATTACTGTCCAAGAGCACCAATGGCCGCATCAAGATCCAGGTCATGAACAACTCGGTGCTCGGCAGCGAGAAAGACACGATCGAACAGACCCGTTTCGGCGTCATCGACATGAACCGTGTGAACGCCGCCCCGTTCAACAACCTTGTGCCGCAAACGACCGTACTCGGCCTGCCCTTCCTGTTCCGTTCGACGGAACACATGCACAAGGTGGTTGACGGCCCGATCGGCGAGGAAATCCTCAAGGCCTTCGAACCGCACGGCCTGGTCGGCCTCGCCTATTACGACTCCGGCGCCCGCTCCTTCTACACGACCAAGAAGCCGATCCAGAAGCTCGCCGACCTGAAAGGCATGAAGATTCGCGTCCAGCAGTCCGATCTCTGGATCGCCATGATGCAGGCCTTCGGCGCCAATCCGACCCCGATGCCGATGGGCGAAGTCTATTCGTCGCTGGAAACCGGCGTGGTCGACGGCGCGGAGAACAACTGGCCGTCCTACGAGTCGGCCCGCCACTACGAAGTCGCTAAAAACTATACGTTGACCCAGCACTCGCTGAACCCGGAAATCCTGGTCATGTCCAAGCTCTCCTGGGACAAGCTCTCGCCGGAGGACCAGAAGGCCGTCCGCCAGGCCGCCAAGGAATCGACGACAAAAATGCGCGAACTCTGGGCTGCCCGCGAAAAGTCGTCGGAAGCAAAGGTCCGCGCCGGCGGCTCCAATGTCATCGAGGTCAACAAGGAAGAGTTCGCGGCTGCGATGAAGCCGGTCTACGACAAGTTCGTGACCGACCCGAAGCAGAAGGCTCTTCTGGAACAGATCCAGGCAGTCAAGTAACGCAAAAACAAGAACCGGCCCTCGTTCGCGAGGGCCGGTTTTTTTATTTCCGGCACGGGGGAACTGGCCGGGTATTGGAGGACAAGGACATGTTGGTTTTCATGCGGACTATCCGGCCCATATTGGCCGGCATCAGCCGCCTATCGCTTTATATTGCTGGTGTCGGCCTCATCGCCATGACGCTCATCGTCGGTTGGCAGGTATTCGGACGTTACGTCCTGAACGACTCGCCAAGCTGGTCGGAAACACTTTCACTCTATCTCATGTCCTGGTTCATCATGCTGGGCGCCGCGGTCGGCGTACGTGAAAGCGTACATCTGGGTCTGGATATCGTGCGCTACATGATGCCGCCGGCCATTCAGAAAGCCATGGACCTGTTGAGCCTCGGCCTGATCGTTCTGTTCGGCATCGGCATGGCCTACTATGCGACCCTGCTCGCCATCGGCACCTGGACTGCAACCATTCCCGTTCTCGGCTGGCCGGGCGGCACAGACTTCTTCCCGATGATCGTCGGCGGCGCGATGATCTCGATCTTCGCCCTTGAACGTTTCGTCGATGTTGCGATCGGCGAGGAAGTCGCGGCTGACATCGTCGCGGCGGAGGTGATCTGATGGCCTATACGATCCTTTTCGGCTCCTTCACGCTACTGATGCTGATCGGCATGCCGATTGCCTTCTGCCTCGGCATCGCCGCCTTCGCTACCGTCCTCTACATCGGCCTGCCGCCGATCGTCGTCTTCCAGCAACTGAACTCCGGCATGAACGTCTTCGCCATGATGGCGATCCCGTTCTTCATCTTCGCCGGCGACCTTATGGTGCGCGGCGGCATCGCCCATCGGCTCATTCGCTTTGCGGCCGGTCTTGTGGGCCACCTGAAAGGCGGCCTCGGCCAGGTGAACATCGTCGCGTCGACACTGTTCGGCGGCATCTCCGGCTCGGCCGTCGCCGACGCGTCGGCGGTCGGCGGCCTGATGATCCCGCAAATGGCGAAGCGGGGTTATGACAAGGACTATGCGGTCAACGTCACCGTCAATGCCGCCATCATTGCGCTGATGGTTCCGCCGTCGCACAACATGATCCTCTATTCGATCGCGGCCGGCGGCAACGTCTCGGTCGCAGATCTCTTCACCGCCGGCATCATCCCCGGCCTGCTGCTCGCCGCCTCGCTGATGGTCACCGCATGGTGGGTCGCCCGCAAGCGCGGTTATCCCGCCGAACCGTTTCCCGGCTTCGCGCGCGTCGGCTATTATCTGCTCGCCGCGGCTCCCGGCCTGCTGTTGATCGGCATCATCTTCGGCGGCGTCCGCTCCGGCATCTTCACCGCCACCGAAAGTTCCTGCATCGCCGTCCTTTATGCCTTCCTCGTCGCGATGCTGGTCTATCGCGAACTGAACTGGGACGGTTTCGTCGAGGCCGTTATGGGCGCGGTGCGCACCACCGCTATGGTCTTGCTCGTGATCGGCACGGCGGCGGCCTTCAGTTGGTTGATGGCCTTCCTGCAGGTACAGACGCTGATCATCGCCGCGATCGGGGCAATCTCCGACAACCCGATCATCGTGCTGCTGATGATCAACATCATCTTGCTGATCCTTGGTACATTCATGGACATGGCGCCGATGGTCCTCATCGCGACCCCCATCCTGCTTCCGGTCGTCAAGGCCTTCGGCATTGATCCCGTGCATTTCGGCGTCGTGATGATCCTCAATGCCGGCATCGGTCTGAACACGCCACCGGTGGGCACGGTGCTCTTCGTCGGTTGCGCGGTCGGCGGCATCTCGATACGAGAGGCGATGCGTACGATCTGGCCTTTCTTTGGAGCCAGCGTCGCAGTATTGATGGCGGTAACTTATATCCCGGCCCTATCGCTCTGGCTGCCAAGCCTCTTCAAGTGAGCGCCGGAGCATAACGTTTCCTGACGGTCCCGCCTTAAGAAGCGGGACCTTTCACATGAGAGGAGAGGTCTATGACCATCTACCAGAACCTGATTGCCGGCGAATGGGTCGGTTCCGATGCTTCCAAGAACATCAACCCATCCGACACCAACGACGTCGTGGGCATGTATGCGCAGGGCAGCGCCGAAGACGCCAAACAGGCGATATCAGCCGCGAAAGCCGCCTTCCCGGCCTGGTCGCGTTCCGGCATCCTCGAACGCCACGCGATCCTGCGAAAGACCTCCGACGAAATCCTGGCCCGCAAGGACGAACTCGGCGCGCTGCTCGCCCGCGAGGAAGGCAAGATCCTTCCCGAAGCAACCGGCGAAGTCATCCGCGCCGCCCAGATCTTCGATTTCTTCGCCGGCGAGGCGCTGCGCCTGACCGGCGAACTGGTGCCCTCCGCCCGTCCGAATATCGGCGTCGAGATTACCCGCGAACCCCTCGGCGTCATCGGCATCATCACGCCCTGGAATTTCCCGATCGCCATTCCGGCCTGGAAGATTGCCCCGGCCCTCTGCTACGGCAATACCGTGGTCTTCAAGCCGGCCGATCTGGTTCCGGGTTGCGCCTGGGCGATCGTCGACATCCTGCACCGCGCCGGCCTTCCGAAGGGCGTGCTGAACCTCGTCATGGGCCGCGGCTCGGTCGTCGGCCAGGCCATGCTCGACAGCCCGGACCTCGCCGGCATCACCTTTACCGGCTCCACCGGCACCGGCAAGCGTGTGGCACTTGCTTCCATCGAGCATAACCGCAAGTTCCAGCTCGAAATGGGCGGCAAGAACCCGATGGTCGTCCTTGACGACGCGGATCTCAATGTCGCCGTCGAGGCCGCGGCCAATTCCGGCTTCTTCTCGACCGGCCAGCGCTGCACCGCCTCCTCACGCCTGATCGTGACGGAAGGCATCCACGACAAGTTCGTCGCCGCGCTGACCGAGAAGCTGAAGACGCTCAATGTCGACAACGCTCTGAAGGCCGGCAGCCATATCGGCCCGGTTGTCGACGACAAGCAGCTGAAGCAGGACACTGACTATATCGACATCGGCAAGTCGGAAGGCGCCAAGCTCGCCTTCGGCGGTGAGGTTATCAAGCGCGATACCCCCGGCTTCTATCTGCAGCCGACGCTGTTCACGGAAGCGACCAACCAGATGCGCATCTCCCGCGAGGAGATTTTTGGACCGGTCGCAAGCGTTATCCGCGCCAAGAACTACGAGGAAGCGCTGGCGATTGCCAACGACACGCCATTTGGTTTGTCCGCCGGCATCGCCACGACCAGCCTGAAATACGCCACCCATTTCAAGCGCAACTCCGAAGCGGGCATGGTGATGGTCAACCTGCCGACCGCAGGCGTCGATTTCCACGTGCCGTTCGGTGGCCGCAAAGCCTCCTCTTTCGGCCCGCGCGAACAGGGTAAGTATGCTGCGGAATTCTTCACTGTCGTGAAGACCGCCTACACCTTGGCCTAAACAAAAAAGGCGCTGCCATTTTGACATGGCAGCGCCTCCGATTCATGAATTGAGATAGGTTATTCGGCAGCAGCCACTTTGGCACTCTCGCTGCGCTTTGGCAGCTTCCAGTTCGGACGCGGGAAATGGCATGTATAGCCATTCGGATAGCGCTCCAGATAATCTTGGTGTTCCGGCTCCGCCTGCCAGAAGTCACTGACCGGTTCCACTTCCGTCACGACCTTGCCCGGCCACAGTCCGGATGCGTTGACATCGGCGATCGTGTCTTCGGCGACGCGCTTCTGCTCGTCGTTCTCGTAGTAGATCGCCGAACGATAGCTCATGCCGACATCGTTGCCCTGGCGGTTTTTCGTGCTCGGATCATGGATCTGGAAGAAGAATTCCAGGATATCGCGGTAACTGGTTCTGGCCGGATCGAAGATGATCTCGATAGCCTCGGCATGCGTACCGTGATTGCGATAGGTGGCATTCGGGACGTCGCCGCCGCTATAGCCGACGCGAGTGGAGATTACCCCCGGCAAACGCCGGATCAGGTCCTGCATGCCCCAGAAACAGCCGCCTGCCAGGACGGCCCGTTCGGTAGTCGTCGCCATGCTTTCCTCCTTCAGTTTTGGATTTGCCCCTAAAATGGCGATGCAGGCGGGGAAATTCAATGACGCCATGCCGGGCAGCATCGACTGGATGATCATCCGGGCGCTGTTCGCAATTATCATACTTATTCCAGATCACCCCTCGACAGGACGCCAGGCGGCAGGCTATCGAAAGGGCCGAAAACGCATCCGGAGGAATGACATAGCCATGCCGCAACCGACCTCGATCATCTTGGACTGGGGCACGAGTTCGCTGCGTGCCATGCTGGTTTGCGAAGCCGGCGAGACGCTCGATACGCGTGAGAGTTCCGAAGGCGGGATCCAGTTCGTCAAGGACGGCGCCTTTGAAGCGGCTCTCATGCGCACGGTCGGCGAGTGGTTTTCGGCTCACGTGGCCCTCCCTGTCCTTGCGACCGGTATGATCACCAGCCGCAACGGCTGGATCGAGGTGCCATACGTCGATGCACCTGCCGGCATCGCGGAATTGGCGGCCGGCACGCGCAAAAAGACGCTCGAAAACGGCGCCGTCATCACCTTCCTGCCAGGCATGCGCAACCCGGCCGCACAGCCGTTCCCAGATGTCATGCGGGGGGAAGAAACCCAGATCGTCGGTTTTGGCCTGGACAAGGACAGGACCCTGGTCCTGCCCGGCACCCACAGCAAATGGGCGCGCATCGCATCAGGTCGGATCGCCGGCTTCCAGACCTATGCAACAGGCGAGGTCTTCGCGCTTCTGACGAAACACTCGTTCATCGCCAAGGCCCTCGAGCCGCAGCCAGGCAGCGACACCAAATGGAGCGCCTTCGACAAGGGCGCCGAATTTGCAGCAAGCGACGCGGCCGGCGCCGACGCATTCCTCTCGGCGATCTTCAGCGCCCGCACCGGCATACTCGACGGCAAGCTGAAGCCCGAGGATATTCTCGACTACGTTTCCGGCCTCGTTATCGGCTCCGAGTTCCGCCAGGCCCGCGCCGCCGGCTGGTTTCAAAACGGGGATGAGATCGGCATCGTCGGCAACAATATCCTGAACAGCCGTTATGGCCGTGTCGCGCCGCTCTTTGCTCTGACTGTCGAGCCCGGCCCGGAAAACGCCGCCAAACGCGGCATTCTCTTGATTGCTGCCGAGGCGGCAAAGCACTGAAGCATTAAGGAGTTTCGACATGACGTTTGAAGAAGCACTCAAGGCCTGCAACCTCGTCGCCATCCTGCGCGGCATCACGCCGGGGGAAGTCGAAGCGGTGGGCGAAACGTTGATCGCCGCAGGATGGCGCATCATCGAAGTGCCGCTCAATTCGCCGGAGCCCCTGAAAAGCATCGAGAAATTGGTGAAACGTTTCGGAGAACAGGCAATTATCGGCGCAGGCACCGTATTGACGCCTTCCCAGGTCGCTGACGTGGCCGCTACCGGCTCCCGGGTCATCATATCGCCCAATGCCAATCCGGAAGTCATCAGAGCCACGCGCGCAGCCGGCATGGTGAGCCTGCCCGGAGTAGCCACGCCGACAGAGGCCTTCGCGGCGATCGAGGCCGGCGCCACCGGGGTCAAAGCCTTTCCCGCCGAGTCGATCCCGCCGTTGATCATCAAGGCCTGGAAAGCTGTCTTGCCGAAGGAAATTCCGGTACTCGCCGTCGGGGGCGTAACGCCGGAAAACATGACCGCTTACAGCCAGGCCGGTGCAGCCGGCTTCGGCATTGGCTCTTCTCTCTATAAGCCAGGTACGGATCTCGCCACCATTGCCGAAAGAGCAAAGAAGTTTATCGAAGCCATGCGCGCCGCATGAGCAAAGTCTGATTGCACCGTCGTAAAACGGCAATCTGCGGGAACCATCATCCCCCATCGAGAGTTTCACGGAACGTGACGAACTATCGATGGGGGGCGATCTTGGCAGAAATCCGGAACAATGTAGAGCATCAGCGAAAGGTCTATCAGCGCTGGGCTCCGATTTACGATCGTGTCTATCGCGGGCTCCTGCGCGACAGCCATCGGACGGTTGCGAAACTGGCGGCTGAAGCCGGAAGCGATATTCTGGAAGTCGGCGTCGGCACCGGCCTCATGCTTTCTTACTACCCCAAGCAATGCCGGGTGACGGGCGTTGATCTTTCAGAACCCATGATTGCCGAAGCCCGGAAAAAGGTCGCCCGCGATGGGCTGGATCATGTCGTGGCGCTGCATGTGATGGACGCCCACCGGCTTGAATTTGCCGATAGCTCCTTCGACGCCGTCTGCCTGCCCTTCGTCGTCACCCTTATTCCCGATCCCGAGTGGGCGCTGGATGAATGCGCCCGCGTATTGAGGCCAGGCGGTGAGATCATCATCGCCAGCAAGCTTGGCGACGGACGGGGTATTCAGGGCGTAATAGAGGAAGCGGTCGCGCCGCTCGTCCACAAGGTCGGCTGGAGTTCGGCTTTCCGTATCTCACGGATCTCCGAATGGGCTGAGCGTCGAGGCAATTTCGAGGTTGCCGATATCCGCCGGACCTTTCCGAACGGCTTCTTCAAGGTCATGCGCCTGAAGCACCGACCGGCTTCCGTGTAGATATCTATCTGGCCTTCAAGACCGAAACGGCGGTCTCGCTGTTGTGGACATAGTCGTTGGCGTCGGGCTGGCGCTGTATGAGGAGAATGAAAAGAAGGTCCGTCAGCATGAGCTGCGCATCGCGCGCCGTGATGGACGACGAACGCACCCTCTCCTCGTCGGCGACGGTATAAAGCCGGATATTGGCGACCTGCGTGAGCGGTACGCCGTTAAGGCCGGTGACAGCAACGACGGTGGCACCTCGCTCTCGCGCGAGTTCCGCAATCCTCAGCGTCTCGATGCTCGCGCCGGAATAGGAAAATGCGAACAGGACATCAGCCGCATTCAGGGTGGAGGCGTTGGCCATCTGGACATGGCTGTCGCTGTCATGCAGCACATTGCGGCCGAGCTTCATCAGCTTGTAGGAGAAGTCCCGGGCAACCAGCGACGATGCTCCAACGCCAGCCATGTGAATACGGCGCGCGTCGTTCAAAGCCGTCAACGCCCTCTCGATTTCCTGTTCGCCGTTGACCGCAAGCGTCTGCTGCATCGCAAGCATCTTGCTGCTGATCAGCTTCTGCAGGATCGTGAGATAGCCGTCTCCCACTTCGATCGAGCCGTGAATCATGCCTGGAGGAGCATGCCATTCCTGGGCCTTCGCCTTGCTGACGGCGAGCTTCAGCTCCTGGTAGCCCGCAAAACCCAGCTTCTGGCTGAATTTGACGACGCTCGATTGACTGCGGCCCGTTTCCGCCGCGAGCGCCGCCGATGACAGTTTCAGCATCTGGTCCGGGTGGTCCAGGATGAACCGACCGATCTGGCGATCCGCTGGAGCCATATCCTCAAGCTGTGCGTTGATCTTCCGTAGGACTGACATTGGCCTTTCCGTCGCGCCTCTCGTGTCGACATATCACACTAGCAGCAAAAAGTCGGAATAAAAAATTCCAAAAGATTGACACCGCAGATAGTGCGTTTACTTTCGTTGTCTAAGCAGAATCCCTGCACTCCTTCGGCAGGCTCCATCATGGACAGATTGCGAATTATCGGCGGTCATAAGCTTCAAGGCGCCGTCACCATTGCCGGCGCCAAGAATGCCGCGCTTCCCCAGATCGCAGCAGCCCTCCTGAGCCCCCACCCGGTCGAGCTCACCAACCTGCCGCAGGTCAGCGACGTCGAGAATATGCTTGGCGTCATCGGCCTGCATGGCGCCCAGGTGACGCGATCGGCACATTCCACGATTATCGATGCCGGCTCCATCGTCTCGACGGAAACATCCTACGATACCGTGCGCAGGATGCGGGCTACCGTTCTCGTGCTGGCGCCGCTCCTTGCCCGCTTCGGCCATGCGCGCGTGTCACTGCCCGGTGGCTGCGCCATCGGCGCCCGTCCCGTCGACATGCATATCAAGGTTCTGGCTGCACTCGGCGCGGAAATCCGCATCGAAAGCGGGCTCATTGTCGCCTCTGCCCCCAATGGTCTCAAAGGTGGACGCGTCGTTTTGCCCTCACCTTCGGTCGGCGCGACCGAGACGGCGATGATGACGGCAACTTCGGCAAAGGGTGAGACGGAAATCCTCAATGCCGCTCGCGAGCCGGAGGTCGCCGATCTTGCCGCCTGTCTCGGTGCGATGGGAGCCCGCATCGAGGGAGCCGGCACCCACCGTGTGCTCATCGAAGGACCGACGAATTGGCGGCCGGCCAAACACCACGGCATCCCCGACCGCATCGAGGCCGGAACCTATGCCGTTGCAGCGGCCATTACAGGCGGCTCGCTGGAATTGATCAATGCCCGGCTGGAAAACGTGGCTTCGGTCGTTCAGGTGCTGGAGGCCATGGGCGCCAGCGTCTGGCCGAGCGACCGTGGCCTTGTCGTGTCGCGCGACGGACCGCTCAGAGCCGCCGACATCACCACGGAACCCTATCCCGGCTTCCCGACTGACCTTCAGGCGCAGTTCATGGCGCTCGCCGCCTGCGCGGACGGCGCGTCCCTGATCCGCGAGACGGTGTTTGAGAGCCGGTTCATGCACGTTCCGGAATTGATGCGGCTCGGAGCTAACATTTCCCTTCAGGGCACTACCGCGCTGGTGCGGGGCGGCACGTCCCTCAAGGGCGCCCAGGTCATGGCGACCGACCTTCGCGCATCGGTTTCACTCGTATTGGCAGGACTTGTGTCGACCGGCGAAACCGTCGTCAACCGGGTCTACCATCTCGACCGCGGTTATGAGCAGCTCGACCGGAAACTGCGCCTCTGCGGCGCCGATATCGAACGGCTCAGCGAATGACGGCATCGGGCGAACACTATTTCCTGGGCGTCGACGGGGGCGGCACGGGTTGCCGTGCACGCGTCGAGGACGGTTCAGGCGCCGTGCTGGGACAAGGCCTCTCCGGTCCTGCCACCACCCGCCTCGGCATCGAAGAGGCTTGGGCCTCCATATCGCGCGCCTTCAACGCTGCATTGGACGAAGCCGGATTTGGTCCAGATGAGGTCGCCCAAACCCATGTCGGCATCGGCCTTGCCGGAATAGGTCGCAAGGGCGCGCTGGAGGCCCTGACGGCAATCCCGCATCCGTTTGCAAGCGTTGAATTTACCAGCGACGGCATGGGCGCCTGCCTCGGCGCGCATTCCGGCCGCGACGGCGCGATCGTGATCGCCGGCACCGGCTCGATCGGGCTGGGTGTCGTGGAGGGAAGGAACCTTCGCGTCGGCGGTTACGGCTTTCCCATCTCCGATGAGGGCAGCGGTGCCGACCTCGGCCTGAAAGCCATCCAGCTCGCATTGCGCTCCCACGACGGTCGGCTTGAGAAAACTGCCCTGCTCGGCGAAGTCATGCAGCGCTTCAAAGGCGACCCGATGGAGGCCGTCGCCTGGATGGATCGGGCAACCGCCACCGACTATGCGGCACTGGCGCCAATGGTGATGCGCCATGCGGATCAGGGCGATTCAGCCGGTCGCCGGATAGTCCAGTCTGCAGCAGAGCAGATCGACACGCTGGTCCGCACCCTGTTCGAACTTGGTGCGCCGCGCGTCACGCTGCTTGGCGGCCTCTCGAGCCCACTTGAGGCGTGGTTGGCCCCGGACGTCCGTCGGCGGCTGAAGCCGGCGGATGGCGATGCCGTATCGGGCGCAATCATCCTCTCGCGAAAAGCTGCTGTTAGCCGCTGAGCCGCTACTGCCGAGCCACGCGAACATCGTAGAAGTTAGGAATATAATATTCCTTTTCTGATTGACAGACGGAATGAACGATCCTACTCCTTTACCAAGGTTAACGGCGGACGGAAAAGGGCGCTCCGCCCGAGGTCGAAGGCAGGAACATGACGGAAGCGCAGCTGATATCCGAGCTGGAAGGACTGGTCTCGGAAGACCGCAATCCCCGCTCCATGGAGATCGATCTGTTCCCGACTGCGGAGGTCCTCCGATCGATCAACGAGGAGGACAAGGGCGTCCCCGCGGCTGTCGAAGAAGTCATCCCGCAGATCGCGGAGGCGGTCGACGAGATCGTCAGAGCTTTTCAGAAAGGCGCGCGGCTGGTCTACATCGGGGCCGGTACCAGCGGCCGACTGGGTGTCCTTGACGCGTCGGAATGTCCGCCGACCTTCAGCGTGCCGGAAGGCATGGTCGTGGGATTGATTGCCGGCGGAACCGAGGCCCTGATGCATGCGATCGAAGGCGCCGAGGACGATCCGGATCAGGGTCGCCAGGCTCTCCTGGATATCGGGCTGACGGCGGATGACGTGGTCGTCGGCATCGCCGTCAGCGGCCGCACGCCCTATGTCATCGGCGCGCTCACCTATGCGAAGACACTCGGGGCCAAGACCGTCGCCCTCTCCTGCAACCCGAATTCGGTGATTGCAGCCATTGCCGATATCGCCATTTCACCGGTTGTCGGTCCCGAAATCCTGACCGGTTCGACGCGGTTGAAATCAGGCACGGCGCAAAAACTGGTCCTCAACATGCTGACCACCGCCAGCATGATCCGCATCGGCAAGACCTACCAGAACCTGATGGTCGATC
Source organism: Neorhizobium alkalisoli (assembly GCF_002968635.1). GTDB lineage: Bacteria > Pseudomonadota > Alphaproteobacteria > Rhizobiales > Rhizobiaceae > Neorhizobium > Neorhizobium alkalisoli. The sequence continues at coordinate 66,675 of NZ_PVBN01000006.1, forward strand.
TCCACGCCAGCAACCAGAAGCTCGTGGCGCGCGCCGCCCGCATCGTCATGCAGGCGACCGGCTGTTCGCCCGACGAGGCAAGAGAGGTGCTCGATCTGACGCAGAACGACGTCAAGCTCGCGATCCTCATCCAGCTTACGGGAATGGAAGTCGGCAACGCGCGTGCGGCGCTTGAGGGTGCCGGAGGCTTCCTTCGCAAGGCTATAGGTGGAAAGACAGCGTAAAGCTGCGGAAGAACGGCTTTGCCGCTTGCTGCGGTCCGGCCGGAAGGGCAAACCAATCTCAGAGGGAGAATGAAATGGGAAGGCATTTTTCTACACGGCTGATATCCGGTTTCGCATTCGCTGCGACGCTCGGCGTCTCGTTCGTCACGTCGCCGGCGTCGGCGGCGACGCTCCGCATGGCATGGTCGCAGGACGCGACCGGCCTCGATCCTCATAAACAGACCGCGTTCTCGTCGATCCGGCTGCTCGAGCTGATTTACGAACCGCTGGTGCGCCTGGACAAGGACCTGAAGATCGTTCCGGCGATCGCATCGTCGTGGGAATTCTCCGACGGCGGCAAGCAGCTGACATTCAAGCTTAATCCGAACGCAAAGTTCCAGGACGGCAAGCCTGTCACGCCGGCGGACGTGAAGGCCTCCTTCGAGCGGGTCCTGGATGAAAAGACCGCGGCGGCAGCGCGCGCCAATTTCCGGTCCATCGCGTCGATCGAAACACCGGATCCGACGACCGTCGTCTTCAAGTTGTCGCAGCCGGACGTGCCTCTTCTGACGGCGATGGCAAGCATCAACGCCGCGATCGTTCCGGCAAGCGAGATCACCGCTGGATCGGTCGGCACGAAGGCGCTCGGTTCCGGGCCATTCAAACTGGAAAAATGGGATCCCAACTCGAAGGAAGTGTTGACTGCCAACAAGGACTGGGCGGGCGGCAAGGTCGGCGTCGACGGGATCGACATCAGTGTGCTTCCCGACGAAACGGCGATCCTCGCATCGCTGCGGACAAAGCAGATCGACTTCGCGCTCCTGAACGATCCGCTTGTGGCCACGCTCGTCCCCAAGGAAACGAACCTGACGCTCAACCGCACGCCGGTGCTTGCCTACCACGTTCTCCAACTGAATGCTTCACGCAAGCCGATGAACGAACTCGGTGTTCGTCAGGCGATCTCCTGCGCCATCGATCGCCAGGATGTCCTCGACACGGCTTCCGTGGGTGAAGGCAAGGTGACCGGTCCGCTGACGGCGCCCGGCTATACGACGGACGCAAGCCAGCTCTTCTGCTACAAGCGCGATGTGGAGAAGGCCAAGAAGCTGATGGCCGATGCCGGCTATGCCGATGGCTTTTCCGCAACCGTGATCGCCGCCAATGGCGAACCGGCGACGGCCGCCTCCGAAGCGCAGGTCATCCAGTCGCAGCTTGCGGAAATCGGCGTCAAGCTCGACATCAAGATGATGGAGCTGAATGTCTATGTCGATGCGTGGCTGAAGGGCGACTTCGACATGGCCGTCGCGCTGAACGGCGGACGGGCCGACCCCTATTCGATGTACAACAGGTACTGGACGAAGGCAGGCAATCTGCAGAAGGTCGCGAACTACATCGACGACACTCTCGACAGCCAGATGCAGAAGGGACGCGAGGAGACCGATCCCGCCAAACGCAAGGCGATCTTTGCCGACTTCGAGAAGCATTTGGTCGAGATGTCGCCCTGGGTCTGGCTCTACACGTCCTACAGCTACACGGCTCAGCAGAAGAACGTTCAGGGCTTCGTCCCGACGCCGGAAGGCTCCTTGTTCGGACTGAGCAAGGTCACGGTTCAGCAATGACGTCGACCTGAAGGAAAAGACAAAAGGCTGGCTGACCTATGAGTTACCTGACGCGACGGCTATCGACCTTCCCGCTCGTTATGCTCGGGGTCTCCATCCTCGTCTTCGTGGCGATCCGCATGGTGCCGGGTGATGCGATCACCGCAATGCTCGGCACCGAAGCAGGCCTTCTGACGCCGGCACAGAGAGAGGCTCTGGCAAACTATTTCGGCATCGACCAGCCGATTGCCGTGCAGTATTGGCACTGGCTGCTCGGCGTCTTCCGCGGCGATCTCGGCATCTCCGTCACCTACGGAAAGCCGGTACTCGGCGTGATCCTGGAACGATTTCCACTCACTCTGCAACTCGCTCTCATGTCGATGTGCGTCGCGCTTCTCGTCGGCTTGCCGGCGGGAGTTTTCGCTGCCACGCGTAACGAAAAGATGTCCGATCTCGCTGTGCGCATCTTTGCGATGATCGGCCAGTCTACGCCCAACTTCGTCGTCGGACTGCTGATCATCTACGCCTTGTCGGCCGGCTTCGGCATCCTGCCGACCATGGGCGAATTCACGCCGCTGCTCGTCGATCCCTTGCGCAATCTCGGACAGATGATCCTGCCCGCTGTAACGCTCGGCTTTGCCTTTGCCGCGTCCGTGACCCGTATCTCTCGCTCCGCCATGCTTGACGTCCTGAGTGACGACTATGTCCGAACCGCCCGCAGCAAGGGCGTGCCGAAGCGCAGCGTCATCTGGCGCCATGCGCTGCCGAACGCCTTGATCCCGGTCGTCACGCTGAGCGGCGTGGAATTCGGTTATCTGCTCGGCGGCGCCGTGCTGGTCGAGCAGATCTACGCCCTGCCCGGCCTCGGCCGGCTGGTGCTCGATGCGATCCTGCAACGTGACTATGCGCTGGTGCAGGGCTGCGTGCTCTTCATTGCCTTCAATTTCATGGTGGTCAATCTGATCGTCGATCTCGTCTATGTCGCACTCGACCCGCGCATCCGTCTTGGAGAAGGCGGCTGATGCTGCGGGCCATCTTTTCCCATCCGAGCGGCAGGATCGGCGGCACGATCGTCGTGATCTATGTCGTCGTCGCATTGCTCGGCATGTTTGACGTCACGCCGCACAATCCGCTGCAGCAATACCGCATCGACCGTCTGCATGCCCCGAATGCGAGTTACTGGATGGGCACCGATCTCTTCGGCCGCGACGTCGCTAGTCGCTTGATGAAGGGTGTCGGCCAATCCTTCTTCGTCGGCTTCTGCTCTGTGACGCTCGCAACGCTCGCCGGCACCGTGCTTGGTCTGACAGCCGCCTGGTTCGGCAAGGCCTGGGATGGCCTCGTCATGCGCATCATGGATGTATTGCTCGCCTTCCCCGCGATCCTGCTTGCGCTGCTGATCATCGCGATCGCCGGTCCGGGCACCTGGACAAGCATTGCAGCAATCGCGATCGTCTATACGCCGATCTTCACCCGCGTCGTGCGCGGCCCGGCGCTCTCCATCAAGGCACGAGAATTCGTGGACGCCGCTCGCACCTTCGGCAGCAGCAGGCGCTATATCCTGACCCGGCATCTTCTCCTGAACCTCGTCGCGCCGCTGACGGTGCAGGTCACCCTGGCGCTCGCGTGGTCGCTGCTGACGGAAGCCGGTCTGTCTTTCCTCGGCCTCGGAACCCAGCCGCCGGCCTCTTCGCTGGGCCTCATGCTTGCCGATAGCCGCAACCTGATGGAAACGGCCCCCTGGTTGCTGATCTTCCCGGCACTGGCGATCATGATCAGCATCCTCGGCTTCAACCTTCTCGGCGATGCGTTGCGCGACATTTTCGATCCCAGGACACGCAGGTCCGCCGCATGACTCCGCTTCTTTCCGTCTCGAATTTACGCGTCAGCTTTGGTCGAAACCCCTTGGAAAACGAGGTCGTTCGGGGCGTGAGCTTCGACCTGGCCGCTGGAGAAACTTTGGCGATCGTGGGCGAAAGCGGATCCGGCAAATCGGTCACCGCGCTCTCAATCAATCGCCTGGTCGATTTCGGCGGCGGCAAGATCATCAGCGGCACCATCAATCTCGCCCGAACCGGGAACAGCATTCTCGACCTCGCCCAGGCTAGCGAGCCCGTACTGGAAAAAATCCGCGGCTCCGAGATCGGCATGATCTTTCAGGAGCCGATGACCTCGCTCAATCCGGTGCTCACGATCGGCACGCAAATTGAGGAATCCTTCCGGCTCCATCGCGGCCTGACCGGCAAGCAGGCGACCGCAGCGGCAAAGGACGCGCTTGACCGGGTGCGCATCCCCGATGCCGCGCGCAGGCTCAAATATACGCCGAACCAACTCTCGGGCGGCATGCTTCAGCGGGTGATGATCGCGACGGCACTTGCCTGCAATCCGCGTCTGCTGATCGCCGACGAGCCGACCACCGCGCTCGACGTTACCGTTCAGGCGCAGATCATGGCGCTGCTCGCAGAATTGAAACGCGAAACCGGCATGGCGATGATCTTCATCACCCACGATATCGGGCTCGTCGCGGGCATAGCGGACAAGGTGATGGTGATGCAGGCCGGCGAAGCGGTCGAACAGGGTGCGCTGGGCGATGTTCTCGACCGGCCGCAGCACCCCTATACCCGGCACCTGCTCAGCGCCGTGCCGCATTTCGAATCCGGTCGTGCTGCGCGCTCGGATTACGCTCGCGGCCAGTCGGAAATGACAAGCCCGGCTCTCAGGGTGGATGGCCTGACCGTTCGTTTCAAGGTGGCCGGAGGCGTGTTCCGCCGCTCGCCCGGCTCCGTCCATGCCGTGGAAAATATCGACTTCGATCTGATGCCGCGCGAAACGCTGGCGATCGTCGGTGAAAGCGGTTCGGGCAAGTCCACCACGGCGCGCGCCATCCTCGGTCTCGTCCATCCGACCAGCGGCGGCTTCTCGACACATACAGGCAGGATTGCCGAGGCGACCGATCCGAGCGTCCAGATGGTGTTCCAGAACCCCTACGCCTCGCTCAATCCCCGGCTTCGCATCGACAGCATACTCGCCGAACCGGTAATCGCGGCCGGTGGGCGGGTAAACGGGGAGACACGCGCCAAAATGGCCGCGTTGCTGAAGCGCGTCGGCCTGCCGGAAAACTGCCTTGAACGCTACCCCCACCAGTTCTCGGGCGGCCAGCGGCAACGCCTCTGCATCGCACGCGCGCTCGTGCTCAATCCATCCATTGTCGTTCTTGACGAAGCGGTCTCCGCGCTCGATGTTTCCGTGCAGGCAAAGGTACTGGAACTGCTCGTGGACCTGCAGCGAGAATACGGGCTCGCCTATCTCTTCGTGTCGCATGACATGGCGGTGGTCGAGCGGATCGCCCATCGCATCGCGGTTCTTTATGCCGGTGAGATCGTCGAGATCGGCGATGCCGCTTCGGTGCTTTCCAATCCGCAGCACTCCTATACAAAGCGACTCATCTCCGCTGTGCCGAGCATCGATCGCCGCAACCAGCATTTCGAACTCGACACGCGCCAGGTGCCGTCGCTCGTCCGGCCGCCGGGTTTCGAGCCCCCGGTGGCGCAATGGCGTAGCTTCGGGCCGGATCACCGCGCGCGGGCGGAAGTTTGAGGTGGAACCATGGACGAGCAACTAGCTGCCGATGCCGAACTGATGGACACGTTCGATCGTGCCTTCGCACCCCTCGAAGGGGCGGTTGCGGATGGTCGCATACCGGGTGGTGTATTCGGCCTCGTCGACCTGAGCCATGGCCGCGCGACACGCGCCACAGGCTCGGCGCAGATCGTTCCGACAATCCGTCCCATGACGCTCGAAACCTGGTTCGATCTGGCATCGCTGACCAAGGTCATATTCACCACGCCGCGCATTCTTGAGCTCGCCGAGCAGGGCACGATCGATCTCGACGCGCCGCTGACCACGGTGCTGCCGGACCTGCGCCAGTACAATGCAGACGCCTGGGAACGGAAGGTGACGTTCCGTCAATGCCTCGGTCACCAGACGCCCTTTCCGGCGGTGGAAGCGATCTATACCTATGGCAGCGATCCGGAGCTCTTGCGCGCCTTTGTCCTGCAGCGCGAGTGGCGCCACGGCCCGCCCGTCTATTCCGACATCAACTTCATTCTGCTTGGGTTGGCGTTGGAGCGCCTGACCGGCAAACCTATCCGGGACCTCGATCCCGGCCAGGGTTTTGCGTTTTCTGCCGACCCCCACCAATCGGCGGCGACGGAAAACTGCACCTGGCGGCAGCGCGTACTCTCCGGCGAGGTGCATGACGAAAACTGCGCCGCTCTCCAGGGCTCCGGTCACGCGGGCCTGTTCGGTACAGTGAATTCCGTTCTCGATTTCGCCGAAGGTTTGCTGAACGGCACCGGTGTCTCGAAGCACGCGATTGCGCTGATGCGCACGCCGCTCTCGGACAAGCGGACGCACGGCTGGGAGCATCCCTATCAAAACTGGTCGGGCGGCCACGCATGCAGCCCCGGCACCATTGGGCATACCGGCTTCACCGGTACCGGACTCTGGATCGACTTCCACCGGTGCTGCGCCTGGACATTGCTCACCAACCGCGTCCATCCGACCCGCCATTTCGACAGCGGCATCGTTCAGTTGCGACAGACTGTGGGCGATCTTATCAATCAATCCTGAGGATCTCGATCATGGAGCCTATCTGGGCCGTCGGCCTGATGACCGGAACCGTCCTGGACGGCAATATCGACGTGGCGCTCCTGAAGACGGACGGCGAAACGATCGACACCTTCGGCGCCTATACGCTCGCCCCCTACCCTCCGGAAATCCGCGCTCTGCTTGAAGAGACGCTCCGGCAGGCGCGCGCCTGGAACTTCGAGGGGCCGGAGCCGGCGATCTTCCGGGAGGCGGAGGACGCCCTGACGCGTGCCCAATCGAAGGCGGTAAAAGACCTCGTCGAAAGCACCGGCCTTGGCATGGCAGATATCGGCATCGTGGGCTTTCACGGACAGACGGTGCTGCACCGCGCGCCGACGAGCACGCGACTGGGCGATACACGCCAGCTCGGCGATGGAGAACTCATGGCTTCCATCCTCGGCACCAAGGTCGCTTACGACTTCCGCTCTGCCGACGTTCGCGCCGGAGGCCAGGGCGCGCCCCTTGCCGCCGCATATCACGCTGCCCTGCTGCGCAGCGTGGACACAAGCGGCGAGACGGCCGTGCTCAATCTTGGCGGCGTCGCAAACATCACCTGGTGGGACGGCAGCGACACCGTCATCGCCTTCGACACCGGTCCGGCAAACGCCCCGCTCAACGATTTCATCAAGGCACGGGGCCTGGGCGAGATGGATCGCGACGGCGCGCTGGGTGCGGCCGGCAAGGTCGACGAGGAACGCCTCGCCCATCTCCTGCAACATCCCTACCTGACAGCCGCTTATCCGAAGTCTCTCGATCGGTTCGACTTTACCGCCGCCATGGCCGATGGTCTCGACCCGACCGATGGCGCAGCAACCCTGTCGGCCTTTACGGCGTCCGCCGTCGGCAAGGCTCTCGATCTTTTACCCCGCCGGCCGAAACGGCTGATCGTCAGCGGCGGCGGACGCCACAATCCGACGATCATGAGCATGATTGAGAGCAGAGCGGGTGTTGTTGCCGCCTCTGCAGATCAGTTCGGCTGGCGCGGCGATGCGGTGGAGGCGGAATGCTTCGCCTTCCTCGCCGTTCGCGTCCTGCGCGGCCTGCCGATCAGCTTCCCGACCACGACGGGCGCACCTCGCCCCTTGCCAGGCGGCAGACTGGCCGGATAAGCCACCCTCGATACAGTCCTGAGTCGGAGCGCTCGAACATCATGAACAAAAGAGTGGCTTCCACTTTGAGCGGCAACGCGGTGCTTCTCGGCGTGCTGCTGATGCTGCTCGGCGACTTCATGTTCTCGCTGAACGACGCCATGGGCAAATGGCTGGTTGCGAGCTTTTCCGTCGGCCAGGTTCTGGTCATCCGCTCGCTCGGCGCTTTCTTGGTCCTCGGCCCGATGATCGCCCGCCAACCCATTGCAGTTCTCTACAATGTGGAACGGCCGGGACTGCAGATATTGCGGGTTGTCTTCGCCACCGGCGACCTCGCGCTTTTCTACGCCGCCGTGGTCTACCTCCCGCTCGCCGACGTCATGACGTTCTACATGGCCGGCCCCATCTACGTTGCCGCTCTTTCTCATTTTCTGCTGGGAGAGCGGATCGGATGGCGGCGCTGGCTCGCGGTGCTCGTCGGTTTCGCGGGCGTGGTGATCGCGCTGCGCCCGTCCTCCGAGATGCTGACATGGCCCTCGGTCTTCGGCCTGATCGGCAGCTTCTCCTTCGCCCTGACGCTGGTGCTGAACCGCAGGCTCCGCGGCACTTCCGACGCGACCTTGGTGACCTGGCAGACGGTGGCTGGTCTCATCGCCGGGATTTTCCTCAGCGTCGGCAACTGGAGCCCGTTCAACGTGGGCGAACTCCTGGCGCTGCTCTTGCTGGGCATTGTAGCCTGCATCGCGCACCTGCTCATTACCCGCTCGCTGAAGCTTGCCCCCGCCTCGGTACTTGCACCGCTGCAATATACGCTGCTGCTATGGGCCGTCATCCTCGGCTGGCTATTCTTCGGCGATCTGCCGGACACTCAGACCTGGATAGGTGCAGGCATCATCGTTTTTGCCGGCCTGTTCATCTTCCATCGCGGCAACGTCAAACAGGATACCGAAGCTGTCGTTCCGACGGATTCGAGCCACGGCTAGGTTTGGCGATTACGGCATACTCGAAATCATCGAGCGCCGGCGCGGCGCGCCAGCAGGCCTTCCACGGCCGATAGTCCGTCATAGATCAGGACGGCCAAAGCTCCGACGATCAGGCCGCCCTGCAGTATGAAGGCCAGGTTGTTCGACTGCAGTCCGGCGATGATCACCTCGCCTAGCGTTTTTGCCGCAACCGTCGAGCCGATCGTCGCGGTCGAAAGGCTGATGACGACCGACAGCCGAATGCCACCGACGATAATCGCCAGCGACAGCGGCAGTTCGATCTGCATCAACCGCTGGAAACCCGTCATGCCGGCGCCGCGTGCCGCCTCTATGACCGACTGGGGCAGATTGGTGAGCGCGGTAAGGGTGTTCTCGAAGATCGGCAGGAGGCCATAAAGGAACAGTGCGATCAGGGTCGGCTTTTCGCCGAAGCCCACCGCCGGCACAGCCAGAGCCAGGACCGCAACCGGCGGAAACGTCTGACCGATATTCACGAGACTCCGAGACAGCGGCAGGAACTCGCTCCCGAACGGTCGGGTGACGAGTATCGCCAGAAGCACTGCGATGATCGTCGCCATCAGCGTGGCGAAAAATACGGTCTTCAGGTGCAAGAGCGTCAGGCTGAGCAGACTGCCCTGGTTGTAGATGGCCGGCGCGTTCGGCTGCACCAGAGACCTGAATAACGGCTCGAAACTCTCCGGAAAGAGCAGAAAGGCGATCAGCAGGAGAAGCAGCAGTGCCCGCAATGCAGTCGGCAACCAGACCTTCATAGAGGCCTCGCTGCCCGCTTGAGAAGAGCGTCCAGGGTGACACGCCCCATCGGCGTTCCGGTGACCGAAACGACGGGCAATGCCCTTCTTCCGCTCCAGAGGAGATCGGCGAGTGCCTCCTGCTGCGTCCTGTCTTCCCGAATTGGCTCGCCGGAGGCCTCACCCGGCTCCGCGGCCGTTCCTGCCGTTGATATCGAAAGCAGACGGAATGGCCGCTCCGCATCGCCGATCAGGGTTTCTACGAAAGATGTCGCCGGCATCTGCACAAGCTCGGCCGGTGGTCCGTATTGAACAACCTTGCCCTGATCCATCACGGCGATCTTGTTGGCGAGATGGAAAGCCTCGTTCATGTCGTGGGTCACGAGCACGATCGTCGTGCCGAAATGCTTCTGGATCGCAAGCAGATCCTCCTGCGCCTTGGCACGGATGATCGGATCGAGGGCGCCGAAGGGTTCGTCCATGAGGAGCACATTGGGTTCCGCCGCCAAGGCGCGCGCCACTCCCACCCGCTGCTGCTGCCCGCCGGAGAGCTCATGCGGGTAACGCGGCCCGTAGACTTCCGGCTCAAGCTGGAAGAGCGTCAGCAGTTCCGCGACCTTGAGGTCGATCCGTCGTCTTTCCCAGCCCAGCAGACTTGGCACGGTCGCAATGTTCTGCGCCACCGTGCGATGCGGAAACAGCCCGTGGCCCTGAATGGCGTAACCGATCCGCCTGCGAAGTTCGTAACCTGCGATCGACCGGTTGTCTTCGCCATCCAGCCTGATCGCTCCCGAACTCGCTTCCACCAGCCGATTGATCATTCGCAGCAGCGTGGTCTTGCCGGAACCGGACGTACCGACGACGACAGTAATCGTGCGCGGTTCGATCACCATGGAGACGTTATCGACGACGGCTACGCCGTCATACTGTTTGGTAATGGCGTCGATCTCGATCATGCCGACCTCGCTCCGTTTACGGCTCGGGAATTAAGCTCGATAAGTGCATCCAGTATTACGGCGGCTGCAAAGGAGAGTGCCACGGTCGGCACGGCGCCAAGCAACACGAGATCCATCGCCGTCTGACCGATGCCCTGAAAAACGAAAACGCCAAAACCTCCGCCGCCGATCAGGGCCGCGATCGTTGCAAGGCCGATATTCTGAACGAGCACGATACGGATGCCGGTAAGGATCACCGGCAGCGCAAGCGGAAACTCGATCTTCAAGAGCCGCTGCCGATTTGTCATGCCGATCCCGCGGGCTGCATCGACCGCGTCTTTCGGAACGCCGGAAAGTCCGATGACGGTGTTGGCGACCACCGGCAGCAGCGAATAGAGGAAGAGCGCGACAAATGCAGGTGCCGCCCCGATGCCGCGAATGCCGAGCGCCGCCGCACCGGGAACCGTCACGGCGATCCAGCCGAGCGGCGCGATGAGAATACCGAAAAGCGCGATGGACGGGATCGTCTGTATGAGATTCAGCGTGTTCAGAACGCTTGCCCGCAAGGGCTCGACCCGGTGACAGAGGATGCCCAGCGGCAGGCCGATCGCCACGGCGGCCACCAGTGACCCGAGCGCGAGCGTGACGTGTTTGCCCGCTTCGACCCAAAAGACATCGGCCCTGCCTGCATATTCCTTCATCATCGAAAGTCCGTCCCAGCTTCCCGAAACCAGGAGGCCCCCGACACCCGCGGCCGCCAGTATCAGAAACAGCACCCGCATCCACGGCGGCGGCTTCAGCCGCGTGATCGCATCGGCGGCCAGAAGCGCGAAGGCGAGAAGGAGAATCCAGAAACCTGAAGCCGGGGACACGCGCGCGTAAGTATTGCCCGGCGGCGTGAGGAAGTGCCCCGCCAACCCCATGGCAAGAGCAAGCGCCAGCAGCGTTGCCGCCGCCGCGAGGAGCTTGATCCAGGCGGCTGTGCGCAGCAGTGCCGCGACCGCGGCCACAAACAATAGCGCCATCAGGGCCCATGCGGCCCAGGACGGCAGCGCATCCAGTATCGGTTTCGCCTGCCCCTGCACGATGCGGTTCGGCTTCGATACGGCGAAGGAAGCCCCAAGCCCTCCATAAGCCGCAAGAAGAGCAATGACGATGCCGAGTTTATCGAGCCGAATTCTCAAACCGCCCCTGCCCCCTACCCGATCAAAAAGCCGGACACTTGGAAGCGTCCGGCCCATGTCGCATGAAAACCCTTGGAAGGAACTATTTCAAGAAGCCGTTTTTCTTCAGGAAATCCTCGGCAACCGCCTTGGCGGGTTCGCCGCCCACCTGCACGCGGCCATTGAGGTCCTGCAGCGTAACGAGATCGAGCTTCTCGAAAACCGGCTTCAACAGCGCTTCGATGTTCGGGGCCTTCTTCAACACCTCCTCGCGGATGATAGGTGCCGGCTGATAGACCGGCTGCACGCCCTTGTCGTCCTCGAGAACAACAAGCCCGGAGGGCGCGATACCGCCATCGGTTCCGTAGACCATTGCCGCGTTCGCGCCACTGGTCTGATTGGCGGCCGCCGCGATCGTAGCGGCCGTGTCGCCGCCGGATAGGGTGATGAGCTGGGCGGGCTGGAGCTTGAAACCATAGGTCGTCTGGAACGAAGGCAGCGCCGCAGCCGAATTCACGAATTCGGACGAGGCTGCCAATACGATCTTGCCGCCACCTGCGACATACTTGCCGAAATCGGTGAGCGTCTTCAGCTTGTTCGCGTCGGCAACATCCTTGCGGACGGCAATGGCCCATGTGTTGTTTGCCGGCGATGGTGAGAGCCAGACGATCTTGTTGGCGTCGTAGTCGAGTTTCTTGACCGTTTCGTAAGCTTTTTTCGGATCCTTCCAGGCGGGATCCTCAGCCTTCTCGAAGAAGAAGGCGCCATTGCCGGTATATTCCGGATAGATATCGATCTCGCCTGCGGCGATCGCCTTGCGGACAACCGGAGTGGCACCCAGCTGGATGCGGTCCGTCGCCTGGATATTGTTGGCCTTCAACACGGCAAGCACAATATTGCCGAGTACACCACCTTCGGTGTCGATCTTCGAGGAAACCACCACCTGGGCATGAGCCATTGTAGCCGAAGCACCCAGTGCAAAAGCGATACCCAGCAACTGCTTTTTCAGGGACATGACTAAATTTCCTCCGAACAGCGGGCGTCCCCCGCGAAAGTTAGAGCCGAAATGAGTTAGAGCCTTCCCTATGTAGGGTCAGCTTTGCACTCTACGAGTTCTGAATCCAGGCGGACCGCTAATTTTTTCGGCTTATGTAGCAAATGTCACTAACGCCCCTCCAGTCGAAGCGGCCTAGGTGGTTGAAAGCAAGATCCTGAGCTTCGCTTGAAGCTCAGGATCTTGCGCAGCCGGTATGATCTGGACTGTGTGTCGGAGCTTCGGTTTTCGATGCTCAGATTCCGAGGCCACCGGCTACATTAATGGTTTCACCGTTGATGTAACCCGCATGTGGTCCGGCGAGGAAAGAGATGGTTTCCGCCACTTCCTCGAGGGTTGCAATGCGACGGACCGGATGCATGTCCAGGATGGCGTCACGGTTCGGAAGCTCACCGGCAACGTCCGCGGCCATGTCCGTCGGCATGATTCCCGGCTGGACCACGTTCACAGTGATATTGCGCCGGCCAAGATCGCGGGCAATGCCCTTCGCGTATCCGGCGAGCGCCCACTTTGTTCCGGCGTAGTCGGCGACGCCGGGGAAGAGTACGTAGGAGCCGAGGAGTGAGCCGATGAAGATGATCCGGCCACCGTCGGTCAGCTTTTGCGCCGCCGCGCGGGTGTTGGCGATTGTGCCCATGACATTGACCTGCCACTGGCGATTATATGCCTCCCCGTCGAGCTCCGGATCGTCCACCATGTGACCCTGAACCGCTATGCCGGCGTTGTTCACGAGGATATCGAGCTTTCCGAATTCAGCAATCACTCGGTCGATCAGAGGCTTGGCGGAAGCAAGGTCCGCTTGATCGCTCTTGACCGCGATCGCGCGGACACCCTTGGCCTTGAGCTTCTCGACAACGGCTTCCGCCTTGTCGGCCGAGGCAGCGTAGCTGATTGCAACGTCTGCTCCGTGATCGGCGAATGCTTCTGCAGTCGCGGCACCAAGGCCGCGTGAACCGCCGGTGATGAGGGCGACCTTCCCCTTGAGTATATTCGACATGAGTATCCTTTCTCTTCAACTGGGTTCCGCTCGATCCTTCGAGCAGCGCCGGATATCTTAATGAGCATTACGATAACGACCGGTATGAAATTTGACAGCGACGGTCAAGAGGTTTAATAACGATCATTATGAAAAGGATTGAGTTGAGCTGATGGGACGCCATCGCGAATTTGATGTGGAGAAGGCGCTCGACGCCGCGTTATGCGTCTTCTGGCGCAAGGGCTACGAGGGTGCTTCCTACGCTGACCTGACCGAGGCCGCCGGCGTCGAGAGACCAGCCCTCTATTCTGCATTCGGCAACAAGGAAGCGCTCTTTCGCAAAGTCCTGGTGCGCTACTATGAGCGATACCTGGATTACCTTCCGGTAGCGCTGAAGCTCCCGGCGGCACGGGACGTTGTCACGCACCTCCTCTACAGCGCTGTCGACCTCAACACGCGTTATCCCGAACATACGGGGTGCCTGGGCATCAACGGTGTCCTGGCGGGATCGGATGAAGCTGAGCCTGTCCGGCAGGCCCTGATCGAGGCTCGCGCTGCTGCTGAGATGCAACTTCGTGAACGCCTTCAGCGAGCAAAGGCCGAGGGCGATTTGCCGGAGACAGCCAAACCCGATGCCCTTGCCGCATTCATCCTGGCTGTGCTTCACGGCATGGCGGTGCAGGCGAAAGCAGGCTTCAGCCGCGACATGCTCGAGGCTGTCGCCGAGCAGGCGCTTTCCACCTGGCCCCAGCCAGTTTCGCATGAACATAGCCGAGACGTACAAAAACCCCGCCATCGCTGACGGGGTTCGACGAGTTCGACAGAGACTTACTGATGAATGGTATAGGAGCCCATCGCGCAGAGATTCTGGCTATCTTCAAGATCCTCGAAGCCGGAGTCTTCGGTGAACTCGAAGCGCATGTCGTACTTGCAGACATCGCGGCCGTCGCCGATGGTCACCTTTATGCTCTCGCCCGGGCCTAGCACATCCTCACCGAATACGTCTTCTTCCCAATCGCCGACGCCAACCGGCGACGTATAGAAGCGCTCCAGCGTGCCCTTCGTCTTGTTCGTGAGCGTGAATACCAGATCCTCGGCACTGGATGCGCCGGCCGAAGCGAAGATGGCCACGAAAGCACCCGCGGCCGCATAGATAAACTTAGTCAATTGAATATCCCCTCTACCCAGAATCGGGCAGAAATACTTCTAGCACAGGTATTAAAACCCACAATATCGCCCTGAATTAACTATTAATCTTAAATTCAGAAGATCCATCCGACGTACACGCCCCCAATCCTGCGCATGGAGGTCTTATCAGCCCTCGGGACGGACTGAATCGGGATCGCGGACGAGAAGAAAGAAATAGCCCCCGCCGCCGCCCTGGATTTCCATCACCCCCACCAGTCGATGGTCATCGATCCTGCGGAAATGATCTGCAATCGGCTGTCGATCATAGACCATTGCCGCACTGGTCTTGCCTCTGTAATGCAGGGGCTTCAAAGACGCGACAGGCCCCCGCGCCCGCAGCGCTCTCTGCAGGTGGGTGAACCCGTTGCGGGCCATCCGGGTGCGGCCGAAATGGGCAGCAAGTTGAAGAACGAGCCTCAGCGGAAGCCCCCCGGGATCGAGCGGCGCCAATCTCTGGCGACCGATCTGGAACAGCAACGGGTCAGCGCGTAAGTCCGCGTTGAACCGCTTTCCATACCACCCAAGGTTTTCGAGAACCCCATCCAGCCGGTGCTGCGTGGGAATCGTATGTCCGCGCCACAGCCCGACAAGCCTCTCCGGCAATACCGGCTCGAGCCGGTCGAAAAAGGCGAAGGCGGCCTCCCGCGAAGCCTGAGGAAGCGGCAGGTCCGCATGCGTGATCGGCGGCAAGGTCTATTCCTCCCGGTCCTCCTCTTCCTCTGAGAGAAGGTCGACGAGTTCGGCAACCTTTCCGTTCGGAAGACGTCGGCCTTCGCCGATCAGCGCTTCGTCGCTATTGACCCAGGCCCATGCTTCGGCGAGCTCCTCCGCCTCGGCTCCGGTTGCAATGATCTCGGCAATCAGCGCCCGGTCAACAGGCCCAAGCACGGCGATGACGTCCTGCGAAGTTATTGTCATATCTTCCTCCGTTCTTGTTACCATCCAAGATCTGGATGACACTCGATATAGGAGGTCGCGTGACGAAGTCGAACCCGGCCGTCGTGAGGAAGAAGCTCTGGAACGGAGCCGGCTATTGGGCCAACGCCACCAGCCTTCCGCTCGATGGCTGGCGCAGGATATCCATACGCACGTCGTAAATGCGGACGAGTTCCTCCGGCGTCATGACGTCTTCCGGCGCGCCGTGGGCGATCAGGCGGCCCGAATGCAGGGCGACGATCTCGTCGCAGAACCGCGCCGCCATGTTCACGTCGTGCAACACGGTGATGATCGTGATCCCCTTGTCGCGGCACAGGTCATGGGCCAGCGAAAGAACGTCGAGCTGATGACCGATATCGAGGGCCGAAATAGGTTCGTCCAGCAGCAGACAGGCCGCATCCTGCGCGACCAGCATGGCAAGCCAGACACGCTGGCGTTCGCCGCCTGAAAGGCTGTCCACCATCCGCTCCGTAAACGGGGCGATGCCCGTAAGCTCTATCGCCTCCTCGACCTTCTGGCGGTCGGTCGGACTGAACCGGCCCAGTGCGCCGTGCCAGGGATAACGGCCAAGCGCCACGAGCTCCTTGACCAACATGCCAGGGGCTGCCGGCGTCCGTTGCGGAAGGTAGGCAAGCCGGCGCGCGAAGGCCCGCGAACCCCAGCTTTCCAGGGGTTTTCCCTCGAATTGGATGGTGCCGCCGCTCGATGCCTGCTGCCTGCCGATCAGCTTCAGGAGAGTCGACTTGCCGGAACCGTTGTGGCCAATCAGAGCAATGGATCTGCCGGCGGCAAGATCGATCGTCAGCGGATGCAGAAGGACGCGGCCCTGCACGGCAAAACTGACGTTTTTGAGCGACAGGAGCGGAGATTTTCCATCCGCGAGCTCTGGTTGCTTTGCATTGAGCGTCATAAGGCACTATCCGTCCGGGCTTGTCTTCGAATATGAGAAACGAACTCATGTTTCGCGAATTTTCCCTCCCCGGTCAACCTGCTGCCGGACCTGGAGCCATTTCGAGAGTTTAAAAATGGTACGCCGTTTCTTTTCATACTATCGGCCCTATCGCGGGCTTTTTATCCTTGATTTCGGTTGCGCCATCCTCTCCGGTCTCCTGGAACTCGGCTTTCCGATGGCGGTAAAGTTGTTCGTCGACCGGCTGCTTTTGAGCCAGGAATGGCTGCTGATCCTGTTGGCTTCCGCGGCCTTGCTCGTCGTTTATGCCGTCAATACGGGCCTGATGGCGGTCATCACCTACTGGGGACACATGCTCGGCATCAACATCGAAACGGACATGCGGCGGGCCGCCTTCAATCACCTTCAGAAACTGTCCTTCAGCTATTTCGATAACCAGAAAACAGGCCATATCGTCGGCCGGCTCACCAAGGATCTGGAGGAGATCGGCGAAGTTGCCCATCACGGGCCGGAAGACCTCTTCATTGCACTGATGACCTTTGCCGGCGCGCTGGTCCTGATGTTCTCGGTAAACGGGCAGCTTGCAGTGATGACGGCGATCATCGTGCCGCTGACGGCCTGGGTTACCAGCCACTACGGCAGCCGGATGACCAATAACTTCCGCCGGCTCTTTGATCGGGTCGGAGACTTCAACACGCGCATCGAGGAGAATGTCGGCGGCATCCGCGTCGTGCAGGCCTTCGCCAACGAACACTACGAGCGCACGCTCTTTGAACAGGACAACCAGAACTACCGCCGCGTGAAGCTCGAAGCCTACCGGCTGATGGCGGCCAGCAGCTCGCTGAGCTATATGAGCATGCGGCTGACCCAGATGGTGGTCATGGTCGCCGGAGCCTATTTCGTGCTGTCGGGCGAACTGACCGCCGGTGGGTTCATCGGCTTTCTCCTGCTGGTCGGCGTGTTCTTCCGTCCGGTGGAGAAGATCAATTCCGTGATCGAGACCTACCCGAAGGGCATCGCCGGATTTCGCCGCTTCACCGAACTCATCGACACGGAACCGGATATTGCCGATGCCCCGGATGCTATCGAGGTCAACCATCTGAGGGGCGAGATCGCCTATGAGGGCGTCTCGTTCGGCTATAGCGCGGAAAAGCCCGTGCTCGAAGAGGTAAACCTGACGATCCGGGCAGGCGAGACGATTGCCTTCGTAGGTCCATCCGGTGCCGGCAAGACGACCGTCTGTTCGCTGCTGCCGCGCTTCTACGAGGTCGCCGCGGGCCGCATCACCGTCGACGGCATCGATATCCGCAAGATGACCATGGTGTCGCTGCGTCAGCAGATCGGCATCGTACAGCAGGACGTTTTCCTGTTCGGCGGCACGATCCGCGAAAACATCGCCTATGGCAGGCTGGGCGCGAGTGAAAAGGAGATCCTCGAGGCGGCTCGCAAGGCGCGGCTCGAAGAGATGCTCGCAGGCCTGCCGGATGGCCTTGATACGGTGATCGGCGAGCGCGGCGTCAAGCTCTCGGGGGGCCAGAAGCAGCGGGTAGCGATCGCCCGAATGTTCCTCAAGAACCCGCCGATCCTGATTCTCGACGAAGCAACCTCGGCGCTCGACACCGAGACCGAACGCGCCATTCAGCGTTCTCTCGCCGAGCTGTCGACAGGCCGGACGACGCTGATCATCGCGCACCGGCTCGCGACCATCCAGGGTGCCGACCGGATCGTCGTGATCGACGGCAATGGCATCGTGGAACAGGGAACACACCAGGATCTGATCGCGCAACGCGGCCCCTACACCCGGCTGCACGCAGCGCAAGCGGCCGGATTGTCGGCCAGCCCATATCATACCGATTGATGGCCCCTTAAAAACTTGATAAATCCATACATGTTTTTATCGCTTGGGATATCCAGATGACATTCCAGCCACGAATGCAGAACAGGATCGAAGGTTTTTCTGTTCTTGGCGGGCTTCGTCGCCGCAATTGGAACGGCATAACCGCCGACCTCTGGGATGTGGAATGTGCATCTTACGCAGGCGGCTACTATGTCGCGCGCGATCCCCGGCTGTTCATCCTGCTCGATCATCGTGGCCGGGGCCGGCCGAGCGTCAAGCTTTCCCCCAAGGCGTCAGGATCACCGCAGGACAGACGCGAGAGCCCGATCTCCTATATTCCTGCCGACATGGATCTGTGGGTGGATATTACCGAAGTCCAGTATGTCCGCCACCTCGATATCCATTTCGATGCGGATGTGGTCAGCAAGCGGCTGATGGAGGATATCGATCCAAAGAAACTCAAGAATCCGCAGTTGCTCTTCTTCGACCAGAGGGTCATGGCGCTCGCCGAGCTCATAGCGGCGGAGATCGTCAACCCGGTCCCCCTGCACGACCTCTACGGCGACGGGCTGGCGCTGGCGCTGGTCATCGATGTTCTGAAGATGATGAAGACTCCGCCCCGCAAACGCGGCTCGCTTGCGTCCTGGCAACTGCGGCGCGCCACCGATTTCATCACCGCCAATTCCATGCGCAATATTCGCCTGCAGGAACTGGCG
The DNA here is from genome assembly GCF_002968635.1 of Neorhizobium alkalisoli. Taxonomy (GTDB): domain Bacteria; phylum Pseudomonadota; class Alphaproteobacteria; order Rhizobiales; family Rhizobiaceae; genus Neorhizobium; species Neorhizobium alkalisoli. The sequence goes on from NZ_PVBN01000006.1 coordinate 85,661, forward strand.
GATCTGACCGGCCTGTCGCAATCGCATTTCAGCCATTCCTTCAAGGCTTCCACCGGTATGGCGCCCCACGAATGGCAGATGAGCGTCCGCCTCGACCGCGCCAAAGAACTGCTCCTGGCCGACGATCAGCCCCTGACCTCCGTTGCCGTCGAGGCCGGTTTCTCCGATCAAGCGCATTTCACGCGCGCTTTTCGCAAGCACGTCGGCGCCACGCCGGCGCGCTGGAAGAAAGCTCGGCAGGCGTAATTTCTTGCAAAGATCTGCTCGCGCCTTCGAAATTTGCCCAAAATCGTTCAATTCCTGCAGACCGAACCAAGCCCAAAAAATAAAATTGAGTTAATTACTCACGTTATTGCAGTGCCGCATTCGGGGGCGGCCAATAGGAAATCGTGAGTGGGGTCGAGAAAATGGGTAAGAAAAAGAGGCTTTTCGGGATGAGCTTTGGCTTGCGGGCAAGCGTCGCTTTGATCGGCGTCTGCGCCGGCTGGTCGGCGCAGGCACAGAACGCCGATACGACACTGGCGCCGATCGTTCTTCAGGGCGAAGGTGCGGCGGAAAGTGCGACCGGTCCGGTCAAGGGTTATGTCGCGAAGAAATCGGCCACCGGCTCCAAATCCGACACGCCGTTGAACGAAATCCCGCAGGCCGTTTCGGTCGTCGGCAAAGAGGAAATGGACGATCGCGGCGTCGTCAACAAGATCGATGAGGCTCTGCGCTACACGCCGGGCGTGACCGCCGAGCCTTTCGGCGTCGACCCGGATACGGATTGGGTCTATATTCGCGGCTTCGATGCGACGCAGACCGGCGTCTTCTTAGACGGCCTCAACCTCTTCTCGTACGGCTTTGGCGGCTTCCAGATCGATCCGTTCATGCTGGAGCGGGTTGACGTCCTGAAAGGGCCTGCTTCGGTGCTCTACGGCGGCGGCAATGCCGGTGGCATCCTCAACTATGTCCGCAAGCGCCCGACCGACGAGCCTTATTATTACACCGAGACGGGGATCAACAGTACCGGCAATGCCTTCGGCGGCTTCGACATTTCCGATAAGGTCGGCAGCAGTGACACGATGACCTACCGGCTGACCGGCAAGGTATCCGGCGGTGACAACTATTCGGATTTCTCCCACGACCTGCGCGGCTTCATCATGCCGCAGCTCACCGTTTCGCCGGATGAAGCAACGAAGCTGACCGTCTGGGGCTCGCTTTCCGGCCTCGACCAGGTTCATACCGGGAACGGCTTCTTTCCTTATTACGGTACAGTAAAGGACGCGGCCTTCGGCAAGATCGATCGCGATGCCTTTTATGGCGAACCCGATATCGATGAGGGCAAATATACCCAGCAGATGCTGGGCTACGAGTTCGAGCACGAATTCGACAATAGCCTGAAGTTCGTCTCCAATGCCCGCTACGGTCACCTTTGGAAGCACGAACAAGGCCCATATCTCTACGGATATGATACCGGCAACCCCTATGTTCCGGGATCGGATGGCAGCGTGCTGAACCGTCTTGGCTTCGAGCACACCTCGAAGGCCCATTCGTTTGCCGCCGACAACCGTCTGGAAGGCGAAGCAGACACCGGGCCGATCAGCCACAACTTCATGTTCGGTTTGGACTACAGATACTACCAGCTGGACAACAAGCAGGCCTCGTCTCCATCGACCCCGATCAGCGCGACTGATCCGATCTACGGTACGCCGCAAGGTCCGAATGCCGTCTATAGCAACCAGCTGATTACGCAGAACCAGCTCGGCATCTACGCCCAGGATCAGTTGCGCTTCGGCAATGGGTGGCTTGTTACCTTGAACGGACGCTACGACTACGTTCATACGGATACAGACAATCGCGAGACTGCCTTCGGGACTTCGCCTGACTACGAATTCACCAAATCGGCCTGGAGCGGCCGTGCTGGTCTTGCGTATGAATTCGACAACGGTCTGACCCCCTATGCCAGTGTCGGCACCTTCTTCAATCCGACGGTCGCGGTCAGCGCGACGCCCAACAATGCACCGGAAGAAGGTGAGCAGTACGAAATCGGTCTGAAATACGATCCAACCTTTATCGATGGAACGTTTACCGCTTCGCTTTTCCATTTGACGAAGAGAAACGTCGTCGTCAGCAGCGGCGCTCCGCTATTCCTGTCCAGCCAGATCGGCGAGGTGGAATCCCGCGGGATCGAGCTTGAGGGTAAGATCAACCTCAACGACAACTGGAAACTTCTCGGCTCGTTCTCCTATACGGACCTCGAGGTCAAGGACGACATCGTTGCAGCCTATATCGGCAAGAAGCCTTATCTCGTACCGGACATGACCGCTTCTCTCTGGCTCGACTACACGGTTACCGAAGGTGCGCTTGAAGGCTTGAGCCTTGGCGGCGGTGTTCGTTATCAGGGTGAAAGCTGGGCGGATCGCCTGAACACGCTGAAAGTTCCTGACGCGGCGGTGGTCGATGCGGCTATCCGCTACAAGAAGGACGGATGGGAAGGCTCGATCAACGTCGCCAACGTCTTCGACAAGGAATACGTCAAGGGTTGCGGCGGCGAATTCACCTGCGGCTATGGCGATGCCCGGACCATCACGTTCAAGCTGAGCAAGGTCTGGTAGCCGAGCGGATCGGGACGAGTTAGCAGGAGGGCCCGTTTTGGGCCTTCCTTTGTCATTGGAGATACATCGAGAGTGCCGCAATTCACGCGTAGAAACTTGCTTTCCTGCACGACTGCGGCGTTTCTCGCCGCACCCGCCGTCCTTCGCGCGGAGACCAGCGGAAAACGCGTTGCCACGCTTGATTGGGCGCTTCTCGAAACCCTACTCGCAATCGGAGCTGATGTCGTGGCTGCAACCGAGCTTCGACAGTTTCGGCAGATCGCGGTCACGCCCGAAGTTCCGGAACATGTGACTGACCTCGGCCTGCGCGGCTCGCCGAACTTCGAGGTGCTGCGGTTTGCCCGCCCGGATCTGATCTTCAACTCGAATTTCTACGCCTGGGCCGATCCCCTGATGAGCCGCATTGCCCCGGTCGAAAGCCATGCGATCTACAGTCCCGGAGAGAGCCCCTACTCCCTTGCCGAGCGGGCGACACTTGCCATCGGCGAGCGGCTTCAGCTTTCGACGGCCAGAAAAATGGTCGAAGATCTTGCAGCCAAACTCGACAGGCTCCGACCACTCTTTGCGCGCGGCGATGGCCGGCCTGTGCTGCCGATCAATCTCGGGGATGCCCGGCACTTCCGCGTATTCGGCTCCGACAGCATGTTCGGCGAAGTTTTGAAACGCGTCGGCCTCGACAATGCCTGGACAGGCGCAACCAGCTATTCCGCTGCCGCGCCGGTCGGTATTGAAACTCTGGCATCCATGCCGGACGCCTGGATCATCTTCATCCCGCCTCATCCGGAAGACGCCTTCCGGTCGTTGACGCTAAGCACCTTTTGGAACGCCTTGCCGGCGGTGCGCGAGAAACGTGTCCTGAGGATCGGCTCCATCAACCCCTACGGGGCGCTGCCGTCCGCAAGCCGCTTTGCCGATTTCCTGGCGGAGGGATTTTCGGATGTCCGCAATGGCTGACCTGGCACCACCCGTCAGGGCTCAGGCAATGCCGCTGGTTGTAGCTGCCGGCCTTGGAATTGCCTGCATCGCCGGCTTCGTCCTGTTGGTGTTGCTCCGTCCGCTGGTCCCCGGCGGCGGGGCGGCTCTCGACGAGATCCTTTTATGGCAAAGCCTGCTGCCGCGGGCCGCGATTGCGCTGTTCTCCGGCGCGGCCCTCGGCCTTGCCGGCGCTTTGCTCCAACGCGTCCTGCGAAACCCGATTGCCGACGCGTCGACCTTGGGGATCGCTTCGGGAGCCGAACTGGCGCTCACGCTCGGCTTGAGCTTCTCGCCGCTCCTGACCGTTCTTTCGCGGGAGCTGCTGGCGTTCACGGGCGGGCTCGCAACGGTTGCAACCGTGCTTGCTCTCAGTTGGCGGCGCGGACTGGATCCTGTCACCGTGGCCATCTCCGGCATGATCGTCAGCATGATTGCGGCATCGCTGAGCGTTGCTCTGGTGCTTGCCCGTGGCGAATATGCCCTGTCGATCCATATATGGGGTGCCGGCGTCCTTAATCAGGGCGACTGGAGCGGCGTCGCTTCGCTCGCGCCCCGACTTGTCGCCGGCATAATTGCTGCCTTTCTCCTGCTGCGGCCGCTCAATGTCCTCACCCTCGATGATTCCAGCGCCCGGAGCTTGGGGGTTACACTGCATGCCGCCCGGTTCGCGATCCTCATCCTCGCTGTCTGGCTTTCGGCCTCCGTCACGGCAATGGTCGGGATCATCGGTTTCCTCGGGCTTGCCGCACCGACGATCGCCAGGCTGTGCGGCGCGCGCACGACCGGCCGGATCATGATCGCCGCACCTCTGACCGGCGCAGCGGTGCTGTTCCTCGCGGATTGCCTGACGCAACTGCTTGGGCCGGGTTTTACCGATCTTGCCCCGACCGGCGCTTTCACGGCGCTACTTGGTGGGCCTCTGCTGTTGATCATGCTGCCTCGCCTTCACGGCTTCTCTGCCGTCACGGCAAGCTCCGATACCATGCTCCGACCGCTGCGAAAGCCGGCAGCCGCTCTGGCTACTCTCGCCATTCTGCTGATCGCGATTTTCGCTGCCGCTCTGGCCTTCGGCCCGACGCCGGACGGTTGGCATTTTGCGACCGGCCCACTGTTTTCCGAGCTTCTGCCATTCCGCCTGCCTCGCATAGTCGCGGCAGGCTGTGCCGGCGCCCTGCTCGGGGTTGCCGGCCTTATCATGCAGCGGGTAACGGGCAACCCGATGGCAAGCCCGGAAGTGCTGGGCGTATCGACGGGCGCGGGCGCCGGCCTGACGGTTGCACTCTTCGTTTTTGGCTTTCCGTCGTCCGTCGTGATGCTGACCAGCATGGCGCTAGGCGCGCTCGTGGCATTCCTCGTGATGCTCACTGTCACCGCACGCTCCGGCCTCTCGGCTGAACGATTGCTGCTCGCCGGTATCGCGATCGGCGCCCTGTCCATGGCAATCATCGGCATGGCGCTGGCCCAGGGCGACATGCGCAGCTACATCCTGCTGACCTGGATTTCCGGATCCACCAACCGCGCCGGCGCCTTCGAGGCATGGATGGCGATTGCTTCCTTTGCCCTGCTGACCGCCCCCCTCTTCCTGACGACACGCTGGCTTTCGATCCTGCCGCTCGGCACAAGCCTGTCGCGCAGCGTCGGTCTGCGCATCATGCCCTCCCGTCTCCTGCTTGCCGTCCTGGCGGCGCTGATGACGGCGATCTCCTCGTTCCTGGTAGGCCCCTTAAGCCTTGTCGGACTTGTCGCGCCGCATCTCGCCCGGCTGATCGGCCTTCAGACGCCGCGCCAGCAGATCGCCGCGTCGATCTTGATCGGTGCCAGCGTTCTCATGCTCGCCGACTGGCTGTCCCGCGTAGTGATCTTTCCCTATCAGATCCCCGCTGGTCTCTTGGCCTCGCTGATCGGTGGGCCGTATCTTCTCTGGCTGCTTGGCAGGAAGGCAAAGCGCATGTGATCGACAAGCGTGCCGCGGATACGCGGCACCGTCGAATGCAGCGCAATGAAGGTCGCGAAATCCAGCAGGAATTCGCCTCTACTGCTGCCAGAAGAGAACGCCCGCTATGGCCACGGAGAACACGACGGCGGCGAACGAACTATAGCCCTGCAGAACGCCCATTCGCTTCAAGGCGATGGCGAATATGATGATGATCGGAGCGGCCATCAGAAGGCCGAGCTGTGCGTCAGACATGACAGATCCCTAATTTTGCCCGCATTCTAACCGGCCGACCTCCGATTTCTTTGCGAAAAGACAAAGAGCGGCGGCTGAGTTGCCTTCATTTTCCAGTCCGGCGAACAGCGGAGGCAGGTGAATGGCGGCGATTTCGACGACCGAGGAGTCGGATGAAGGTGGCGACCTTCTTCTTTGGGTGCTGGTATGGGGCGAACTGGCAGCTTTCGGAATCCTGCTGCTTGGCTATCTCGTGATGTCGGTATTGCATCCGGAAAGTTTCGCGCTCGCCAAGCTGCATCTTGCGCCACGTCTGGCCGGCTTCAATACCATCGTCCTTCTGACAAGCAGCTGGCAGGCGGCACTGGCGGTCCGTTATCAGGACAAGCCGCAGCTGCAGCGCCTGTTCCTGCTCCTTGCTGCGACACTGGGCTTTGTCTTCGTCGCGCTCAAATTCGTCGAGTACGGCTCCGAGTGGAGCGCCACCGGCGATCCGAACCTGCAGACCTTCTTTGAGCTCTACTTTCTCGTCACCGGCTTCCACCTCGCCCATGTCGCCTTCGTAGGTCTCCTTTTCGTGTTCGCGTCGATCCGGCTCGAGCGTTCAACGATCATCATCCTGACAACCGTCTGGCACGTCATCGATATCGTCTGGCTGGTGATGTTCCCCGTGATCTACCTGACCTAGGAGCACCGCAATGAACGGCTCGAAACTCTTCAGCAGCGCCAACTGGGTCATAATGCTGGGTATCGTCGCTGCGTTGATCGCAGCGCAATGGAAAGATCAGGCCATCCCGGTCGTGGCGCTCGCAGTCATTCTGGCCTTCACTATCGCCAAGGTGCGCCTCATCGTCCTCGATTTCATGAGCCTGCGCGGCACCCGGCCTAATCTCGCTCGGGCGCTGGTGATGTGGCCGGCCTTCTTTGCCGTCGCGGGGCTGGCGAAAGCTCTTGCTCCTGCCGTTTGGCAGTGATGCGGGAGCGGTAGATGGCACTGCTGCACTTTTTCGCCTGAAGTTGACATACGTCAACTAACGATTGCCGTTCCTGGCTATTGTCAAATGCAGCGCAAGCAAGACCGGGCAATCTGATCCTGACTGCGTATGGCAATCGTAAAAGGACAAGACGATGCATTCCGCTCGCCGGGCCGGATGGCTCACAACCGCGTTCACGCTTCTGCTGGCGGCCGAGCCAGCGTCCGCTCATGTCAAATGGTTCGCACCCTACATTGTCGGCGCCCCGCCTCAGGCGATTGGCGTGACCCTCTCCAATACCTGGTTCTGGCTGGGTATCGCACTTGTGCTGGTCTTCTTCCTCGCCACTCGGATGATTGAGAAATCCTCTGCGGGAGAGATGATCCTGGCAGGCATGGACCGGATTTCAGACCCTCTCTGGCGGCGCCTGGACGACTTTGTAAGGGTCGTCATCGGAGCGTTTTTCATCGCGATCTTCGCCGTCGGCGGCGTTTACCTCACGCCTGATTTGAAGACGCCATCGGAACTCGTCTCCTGGGGTCAGTTGCTGATCGCCATGCTGATCTTTTCGAGACGAACCCAGCCACTCGCCGCCGCGGGCATCATCAGCCTCTGGCTGCTCGCCCTTCGCGATTATGACATCTTCCATCTTCTCGACTATCTGGCATTGGGCGTTGGCGTGGCGGCCTATCTCGTTCTGGAGGCCTCGCCCAACCCCGAACTGCGCAAACACCGGTTTCAGGCTCTGCGCTGGGGCGTCGCCATCGCCTTGATGTGGTCGAGCCTGGAGAAATTCGCTTATCCGGACTGGTTCTATCCGCTGGTCGAAGAAAAGCCCTTTCTGACTTTTGGTCTGCCGCGTGACGTTTTCATTCCGATGGCCGGCGTCGCCGAGTTTACGATGGGTTTCGGTCTTCTATGGACGCCGCTCATCCGCCGGCTCTCGGCAATCGCGCTCTTCGTGATCTTCAACGCCGCGGTCTATCCCTTCGGCCGTATCGACCTGATCGGCCACGCCCTCATCATGGCCGTGATCGTGGCAATTGCTGCCGATCACACACGCGACGTTTTCTTTATGCCTCGACTGAAGAAGTTGCTCGCGGGGGTACCTGTTGGTCTTGCCGCCGCCATGATCCTATTCGTTTCGTCCTATTGGGGGCTGCATGTCGCCATCTACGGAAGCGAGGGGATAGTCGGCTCTACCGTGGAACGAGTCACGCACACGCCTGATCCCGAGCATCCTCATGCGCCGACCGGCCATGCAGCCGACTGAACCGACGAGTTTCCATACCTCCCGCCGCAGGCCAAGCCCGGCGGGAGTATCTTTTATTTGGTAAAACGCAAAGAACCCATCCCGGAATCCCCTCATAGAAGCTGTACGGGGTCCACGTCCGCAATTGCCGACGCAGCCCCCTGCACTTGCCGAAAGGCTTCCGTACATAGGGGACATGAGGATGTCAGAACGCCTCACAAAGACCGGGGCACGCAACGTCTTTTATGGCGGCTCCGCGTTCTTCTTTGCAATCTTCCTGGGGCTAACCGCCCACAGCCACTACTACATGCGCACCTCCTCCACAGACGAGACCACGCTGACCGACGCGGTCGCGCGCGGCAAACACGTCTGGGAGAAGAACTCCTGTATCAACTGCCACACGCTTCTCGGTGAAGGCGCCTATTTCGCGCCGGAACTCGGCAACGTGTGGAAGCGCTGGGGTGGAGATACCGACCCGGACACCGCCCGCTCCACGCTGAAGGCCTGGATGGCTGCCCAGCCGACCGGGATCGAAGGCAGACGGCAGATGCCGCAATTCAATCTGACCGAACAGGAACTCGACGATCTCGCGGATTTCCTGGAGTGGACCAGCAAGATCAAGACCCAGAACTGGCCGCCGAACGACGCCGGTTGATCTCAGGGGAAGGAAATCATCATGAAATATCAAACCCAGAAGGTCGCGATGCTGTATTTCTACGGCGCGCTCGGCCTCTTCGTCGCCCAGGTCCTGTTCGGCGTGCTTGCAGGCACCATCTACGTCCTGCCGAACACGCTCTCCGAACTTCTTCCCTTCAACATCGTTCGCATGGTGCACACCAATGCGCTGATCGTCTGGCTGCTTATCGGTTTCATGGGCGCCACCTATTATCTCCTCCCGGAAGAGGCGGAGACGGAACTCTTCAGCCCGAAACTCGCCATCGCGCAGTTCTGGATCTTCCTGGGAGCGGCGGCGGTCGCTGTCGTCGGATATCTTTTCAAGATCCACGAGGGCCGCGAGTTCCTGGAACAGCCCTTCATCATCAAGGTGGGCATCGTCGTTGTCTGCCTGATGTTCCTGTTCAATATCACCATGACAGTATTGAAAGGTCGCAAGACGGTCGTCACGAACATCCTGATCTTCGGCCTGTGGGGTGTGGCGATCTTCTTCCTGTTCGCCTTCTATAACCCGGCCAACCTCGCACTCGACAAGATGTACTGGTGGTATGTCGTCCATCTGTGGGTGGAAGGCGTCTGGGAACTCATCATGGCCTCCGTTCTGGCCTTCCTGATGATCAAGCTGAACGGCATCGACCGCGAAGTGGTCGAGAAGTGGCTCTATGTCATCGTCGGTCTTGCCCTGTTCTCGGGCATTCTCGGCACCGGCCACCACTTCTACTGGATCGGCGCTCCGGGTTACTGGCAGTGGATCGGTTCGCTCTTCTCGACGCTGGAAGTCGCCCCCTTCTTCACCATGGTCATCTTCACCTTCGTGATGACCTGGAAGGCCGGCCGCAAGCATCCGAACCGCGCAGCCCTCCTGTGGTCGATCGGTTGCTCCGTCATGGCCTTCTTCGGCGCCGGCGTCTGGGGTTTTCTGCATACGCTCTCCTCCGTCAACTACTACACGCACGGAACACAGGTCACCGCAGCCCACGGTCATCTCGCCTTCTTCGGCGCCTATGTGATGCTGAACCTCGCCGTCATGGCCTATGCCGTACCGGAAATCCGCGGCCGCGCGCCCTATAACCAGATGCTTTCCATGGTCAGCTTCTGGATCATGTGCACGGCGATGTCGGTGATGACCTTCGCGCTGACCTTTGCGGGCGTCCTCCAGGTTCATCTGCAGCGCGTTCTCGGCGAAGGCTACATGGACGTGCAGGACCAGTTGGCGATGTTCTACTGGATCCGCCTGGGTTCGGGGGTCTTCGTGCTCCTCTCCGCGCTGATGTTCCTGTGGGCGCTCTTCGTTCCTGGTCGGGAACGCCAGCCTGCCGGTCGTGCAGCCATCCAGCCTGCCGAATGATGCGATGCGGCTCCATCCTCGTGGTGGAGCCGCTCATCCCCCTAAAAGATCAAGGACACTCCGATGAACGCGATCCCCCAGATCAAGACCGCAACTGCCGAGGCGACGCCTCTTTATGTCCCTGCCGGTAACGAATGCGAACTGTTCGAAACGGCCTGGAGGCGGCAGCTCCCGTTGCTTCTGAAAGGTCCGACCGGCTGCGGCAAGACCCGCTTCGTCAGCCATATGGCAAAGCGTCTTGGCCTGCCGCTTTCGACCGTCTCCTGCCATGACGACCTGGCGGCCGCCGACCTTACCGGCCGCTTCCTCCTCAAGGGTGGCGACACGATCTGGGTTGACGGGCCCCTGACCCGAGCGGTCCGCGAAGGCGGCATCTGCTATCTCGACGAGATCGTGGAAGCCCGCAAGGACGTCGCCGTCGTGATCCATCCGCTGACGGACGATCGGCGCATTCTGCCGCTCGAAAGAACCGCCGAAGTGTTGGAAGCCCCGCCTGAGTTCATGCTGGTCGTCTCCTACAACCCCGGCTACCAGAACATCCTCAAGACTTTGAAACCCTCGACCAAACAGCGTTTCGTCGCAATCGAGTTCGACTTCCTGCCAAAGGATCAGGAGATTGCGATCGTTGCTGCCGAAAGCGGCCTCGAAGAGCGTCGGGTCGCCCCGCTGGTGGCACTCGCCCATCGCCTGCGCGCCCTCAAGGGGCACGATCTCGAGGAAGGAGTCTCCACCCGTCTGCTGGTCTATTGCGCCTCTCTGATCGAAAGCGGTCTGTCGCCGCGTGACGCGATCCGGGCCGCCTTGATCGAACCGCTGACCGACGATGCGGATGTCCGCGCCGCGCTATTCGAACTGGCGAAAGCCGTCGTCGCTTAAAGGATATCGCCATGCTGGACTTCCTCGAGCTGGAAGAAACTGTCGGCAAGGCCTGGCATCGGCTGGTCGGCCGGACACGGAGCATGCCGCGCTATCCCGAACACGCGGTCCCTCTGGACGAGGTCAAGACGATCCTCGCCTCCTGCTTTCGCGGCTTTGGCGGCGACCACGCCGTCCAGCTCGTCGCAGCCCATCAGCGCACGTCCAAGCATCGCCTGAAGCTTCGCCAGTTGGTCGGCCTCGGCGAAGAACGGATCGCCCGCTCCGGCAGGGATTTCGCGCGAGCGATGCTGCCGGAGACGATTGATCTCTTTCCGGACCGCGGTCTGAACCGGGAACTGTTCATCTGGCTCACGGCGTCTATCGCCACGCTGCCCGAAACCCTTCCCACTTCCGGCGATCCTCTCGTCAGGGATCTGGAGAGGTTGCATCTGTCATCCGCCAACGTGGACAGGACGCTTGCGGCATTCCCAGGCCTCCGGCCGGTCTATCGCAAGCTGTGCGAGGCAACGCTTGCAGAACGTCGGCGCGGATCGCTTCCCGCAGTCGAACGGCTTCTGGAAAGCAGGATCGTCAGCTTGCTCCGCAGCGGGGCGGGTTTTCCGGACGACACGCCGAAGGCGATCTTCCCGCGCCATGCGCCGTCCGGCTACCAGCCAATGATGGACGTTCCGCTCTGGCCGGAATTCTTTCCTCAAGAGGAAAGTCGTTCCAGCGCCCCGGATTCCGATCTGCCCGTCGATGATCCGCAAGATGGCGGCGGAAAGAAGCGCTTTGCCGCCGAACGCGAGCGCGAGGACGGCAAACGGTCCGAAAGAAGTCCGTTCATCCTGAACCGTTTCGAAAAGATCCTGTCTATGGCCGAAATGGTCAATGTCGACCGTCCGACCGACGATTCGCCCGAGGAGAATGGCAAGGCAGCCGAAGACCTTGACGAAATGATCCTCGGACGGCGTCGGGAGCGCCCCTCCTCCCGCTTCCGCTTCGATCTGGATCTTCCGCCGGAAATGGTCGACCTTGCGGAAATTGCCTCCGAATTGAGCTATCCGGAATGGGATTATCGAAAGGCTGCATACCTGAGGGACCACTGCCGCGTCCTCGCCGTTCCCGCCTCGGCAACGGGCGAGCATTCGGAAATCAGTCAAGAAACAAAGGCGCTGATCAGAAAGGTACGCAAGCAGTTCGAACTGCTTCGGCCAGGTCACGAGATGCTCAAGGCGCAGCTCGATGGCGTCGAACTCGACCTCGATGCAGTCGTCCGCTGCAGGACCGATCTTGTGGCCGGCGGTCAGGGGACGGATCGGATCCATCTCACCACGCAGCCGCGCACGCCTGATCTCGCCGTCAGCATCCTCGTGGACGTCTCTCTGTCCACCGACGCATGGATCGACAACCGGCGGGTGCTCGACGTTGAAAAGGATGCACTGCTGGTTCTTTCCCAGGGACTGTCGGCCTGCGGCACGGATCACTCCATAGTGACATTCACGTCGCGGCGACGTTCCTGGGTCAGGATGGAAACCGTCAAGGGTTTCGATGAGCGGACATCGCCTCTTGTCGAAGACCGGATTGCCGCCCTCAAACCCGGTTACTACACCCGCCTCGGCGCGGCTCTGAGGCACACCACCTCCCAGTTGACGAAACGTCCCAATCGGACCCGCTTGCTGCTCGTGCTGACCGACGGCAAGCCAAACGACATCGACCACTACGAGGGCCGGTTTGCGCTCGAAGACAGCCGGAAGGCTGTTCAGGAAGCACGCCGTCTGGGGGTCAATGTGTTTGCGGTAACGGTGGACAAGGAAGCGAAATCCTACCTCCCGGCCATGTTCGGTCGAAACGGATACGCCCTGGTCGGAGACATCGCCAAGCTCCCGGCCGCCTTGCCCGCTATTTATCGGGGTCTGACCGCATAACGAGGCGGCGGGCCTAAAAAAAGGCGCGGCAGCCCGTGACTGCCGCGTCTTTTTTCGTTTGTCTGATGGGACCCTCGCAGATCGGAAGCTCAGGCCGCCTTGCTGAAGGTGCGGCCGGTCTTGTTAAGATAAGCATCGAATGCCGAAGCCACGGCGCGGACAATGAACCGGTGCTGCTCCGACACCTTGATGGTGGCGTCCTCAAGGGTGATGAGACCGTCTCGCTGCAATGCATCCAGCCGTTCGTTCCCAGCCAGCAGAGTGTCCGCGTCAAACCCGTGAGCCAAGGCAGCAGCCGCAACGTCGACGGAGAAGTCGCACATCACCCGCTCGATCACGTCGGCTCGCAAACGGTCCTCCGCGGTTAGGCAATAGCCCTTCGAGGTCGGCAGCTCGCCACCCGCCACGCGGGAAGCATAGAGACCGGGAGGCACTTCGTTTTGAACATAGCCCTGCGGCAGCTTGCCGATCGAGGATGCTCCAAGGCCGATCAATGCGTCGCAGCCATCCGTCGTATATCCCTGGAAATTCCTGTGAAGTCGGCCTTCCTGCTGCGCGAGCGTCAGCTCGTCGGCTGGCAAGGCGAAATGATCGAGACCTATTCTCTGGTATCCTGCGGCGATCAAGGTCGCCGCAATTGCTTCGGCTTGCAGCGCGCGCTCGCGAACATCCGGAAGTGTCGCTTCATCGATGAGCCGCTGATGCTTCTTGAATGTCGGGATATGGGCATAGCCGAAAACTGCAAGACGATCGGGGCGCAGGCGGATCGCTGTCTCCACGGTCTCGATGCAGGATTGGACGGTCTGATAAGGCAGGCCATAGATGAGGTCGAAGTTGATCGCCTGAATGCCGTTTCCGCGAAGCCGCTCCACCGCCGTCATCGTCGTTTCGACGCTCTGTATCCGGTTGATGGCCTTCTGCACCTTGGGGTCGAAGCTCTGGACGCCGAGGCTCGCACGGGTCACGCCCGACGCGCCCAGGGCGTCCGCCATTTCGGCCGTCAATGTCCGCGGGTCGATCTCGACAGCGGTGTTGACATCCTCTGCAAATCCGAGACGATCCCGGAGAGCCTCCATCAACTGCACGAATTCTTCCGGCTTGATGATGGTGGGAGTGCCGCCGCCAAAGTGGATTTCGCCCACATGGAAGCTGTCGCCCCTGACCGCGGCCAGCAGTTCGACCTCCCGGTGGAGCACCTCCAGATAATCGAGGATCGGCTTGTCCCGCTCGGTAATCGTGGTGTGACAGCCGCAATACCAGCACATGGACCGACAGAAGGGGATATGGAGATAAAGGGAAGTGGCCCGCCCTTCCGGCAACGCCTTCAGCCACCCGTGATAGTCGGCAGGATCGAAGTCGCTCGAGAAGTTCGGCGCCGTCGGATAACTGGTGTAACGCGGCAATCGCGCATCGCCGTATTTTTCGATGATCGCTTCGGACATATCGGATACCTCGTTCAATTCAGTGTTGAAGAGGCTTTAACGCTGAAGGGACGCTTCATCTTTGTGCGAAATCAAGGACTGCCCCCCGTTTCGCTGAAATGTTTGTTCAGCCACAAATTTCTCAGGCGACGTCACTGCTAGTGCATGAAAATGGCCCGGGATTGCCCGGCGCCTCGTCATTCTGAAAGGCAAGGACAAAATATGCCGGATACGCAAATTCCCTCCATCGACGTCAGAGTTCTAGCGCCTGCCGAGCGTCACCCCAGAATCTTCGGTGTGCTGACCTCGCTCGCCCCGGGCGGCATCATGCACGTGACCAGCGACCACGATCCGCGGCCGCTGCATTACCAGATCGAGAGCCGGTATCCGGAGCAGTTCCATTGGCAGTATCTCGAGCAGGGTCCAGCCGTCTGGCGCGTCGAAATCCAGCGCGCCCAGAGTTCCGGCTGCGACTGCTGCTGCGGCCACTGAAAGAAAAGGTCATGCCCGGCGCCACCCTATCCCGTTGGACGATGTCGTATTTCGCTGCCGCATTGTCCTGCCTGGTCGCTGGATTGATCCTGACTGCCTCGGGCTTCGGTTATCCCTCGACCGCAATCGAGGACCCGGAGTCCCTGGCGGTCATCCACCTGATTGCGATCGGCTGGTTGGGGCTCCTGTTCGCGGGCTCGCTCCTCCAGTTCGTGCCGGTACTCGTCTCGCGGCCGCTGGAAACGCCCTGTCTCAGCCTGCCAGTCCTGCTTCTGATGATGGTCGGGCTCGGACTTTTGCTCACCGGCTTCCTGGGCCTTGCCGATATTCTGCCGCTCTGGAGCTGGACTCTGCCGCTCGGAGGCAGCGTTCTCACACTTGCATTTGCAGGTCTTCTCTGGATGGTGACAAAGACGCTCGCCGCAGCTCGTCCCCTGCCGCTCCCCGCCAAATTCGTTGCTCTTGGCTGTGCGGCGCTCGTTGGAGTGGCTGTCAGCGGCCTGCTCCTCGCCTTGCCGCTCTCCGGCGTCACCGCCAACCGATATCTGGTCGGCTTTCTGCTCGAAGCTGCTCCGTCGCACGCCTATCTCGGGCTCGTCGGCTGGATGACTGTTACCGCGATCGGCGTCAGCTACCGGCTTTTGGCAATGTTCCTGCTCTCGCCGGAGCGATCCCGGATGACGAGCCGAGCAGTGGGGTGGCTGATGGCGGCCGGACTGGGGATAGTCGTCGGCGGCATCTTGCTGGCCGGCTCCGGAATAAGCTCGACCGCAACAATCTATCTCGCAACGGCTATTGGAGGGGTTGCCGCCCTGATCTACGGCCTGGATGTTCATTTCATCTTTCGCGAACGAAAACGCAAATCTGCGGAGATGAACGTGCTCGCTAGCCTGGCGGCAGTCGCCATGCTGATTGCCTCTTTCGTTTTGTTTGAAGCATCTGCCTTGAGCGATCTGCCCATAGATCTCGCGCGTCCGGCCGCGTATCTCTTCGTGTTTGGCTGGCTGACGGGTCTCGGGCTGGGGCAGCTCTACAAGATCGTCGCCTTCATGACCTGGCTCGAGTGCTACGGACCAGTCCTCGGCCGCGCCCCGGTTCCACGGGTCCAGGAACTCGTCAACGAGCGGCGCTCGTCCGCATGGTTCCTGCTCTATTTCGGTGCCACCGTTGCCGCGACCGTCGCGCTGATTGCTGCGGCACCGACCGTATTCAGATGGATGACGCTGGCCCAGCTGGCGGCGATCTGCGCGCTGGTCTTCGAATTTGCCCAGGCTCGTCGTCTCGCAATTGTGCCACAGGAAATCCGGCTGCCCGACGGCGTCCGCCACCCGCAACTGTTTCTACCCAGCTTCAAGGGAAGTTCGCAATGACCATGGAATTCAAGGAACTCGACGTCAGACCGATCCTGCGAGACGGCGGCGAACCATTTGAAGAAATCATGAAAGCGGTTGCCGGGCTGCAGGAGGGTCAGGGACTTAGACTGCTGGCGCCCTTCAGGCCGCAGCCGCTCTTTCGGGTGATGGATTCGAAGGGTTTCGACCAC
Organism: Neorhizobium alkalisoli; assembly: GCF_002968635.1. GTDB lineage: Bacteria > Pseudomonadota > Alphaproteobacteria > Rhizobiales > Rhizobiaceae > Neorhizobium > Neorhizobium alkalisoli. Next base: position 101,891 of record NZ_PVBN01000006.1, read on the forward strand.
GATGTCGTCGAACTAGAAGGCGGCCACTTCGAGGTGCGCTTCACCCCCAGAATGGAAGAGGCGGTCGCCGTATCCGAAAACGCGATTTCACCCGCGCTTTGGCCTGAGCCCGCAGTACAGCTCGATCTTTCCGACCTGCCGCCGCCCGAACCGATGCAGCAGATCCTTGCGGCGGCCGAAGGCCTCGAAGCCGGCAAGGTGATCTTCGCGGTACTCTCGCGCGAGCCGATCTTCCTCTTCCCCGAGCTTACCCGCCGAGGGCATCAGTGGGTCGGCAACTACGACCAGGGCGGCACTGCCTATCGGATTATGATCCGCGTCGGCTCGGGGGGCCGCAATGCTTGATCCGTTCGAACAGCAGGAAATGACGGACCGGGTGAGACGGCAGCTATCCACGATCATCGATCCCGAGATCGGCCGTGGCATCGTGGAAATGGGATTGATCTACCTGATCGAAATCAACGCCGAAGGCGATGTCAGCATCATCATGACCACCACGACAAAGGGTTGCCCCGCGGCGGGCTTCCTCACCGACGCCGTCAGATCCAGCGCAGCTTCTGTACCGGGCGTCGGCAATGTCGAGGTTACCCTCACCTATGAGCCGATGTGGCATCCGGAGATGATGCAATCATGAGCCTTTGGCGTGAGACGACAGAAACGCGTCGTGCGCAATCGCGCCTCAATCCGGCAGAAGGTCCGTTTGGCGAACTTCATCAACAGCGGCACCAAGATGCGCGAGCGATGGCCGAGGAAATTCTCTCCATCGGGGCCGCCGGCGACGTCGCAACCTTCCTTCTGTCGGAAGTTGAGCGGTTAGGCGAGCCGGTAGGCTGGGAATAGGCTTGAAGAAGAGAGGTCGAAACCGGCGGCAAAAAATCCGCAACTGCATGAAAGCACTGAATAAAAAACATTTAGCCCGACTCGAGCCGATCCGCAGCGCGCCTTGAGGGAACAACTGGGGCCGCTCAAATCGGGATAACTTGAGGAAGAGAAATGACAGATCGACGGCGGCCAAGAGGAGATAAAGCGGCCACCGCCCGATCGAGACGGTCGACTTAGACGCCGGCTGCAGCGATATCCGCATCCAGACGTTCACGGGCCTTCTTCGGCAGCTTCGCCGCCTTGATGGCATCAAGATTTTTCGGAGCGTCGCCGACGACGACCAGGCCGATCATGCCCATGCCGACATGCGGTGCGCATTTGACCGCATAAGCGCCTTCAACGTCGAAAGTGATCTTCACGCTTTCGTTCATCTTGCCCTTGAAAGCGGTGGCGCCATCCGGAATGAGCCCGTCGATCGTCTCGGCATTGTGGGACTTGTCCGTCGGAACGAAGGTCACCGTGTCGCCCTTGGCAATCTTGAGCGAGCTCGGTTCGAAAACCATGGCACCGTCCTTGCCCTTGTTGAGCATCTGGACCTCGAAATCCGCGGCCATTGCGCCGGTTCCGAAAGCTGCAGCGAGAATGGCTGCACCGATAAGGGAAGCGAAAGTCTTTTTCATCGTCTAACTCCTGTTTCAAGAGACCTCGTGCCTCTGTTGATAGGCAGCTTATCTCAGGAGCGGACTCTTTCTTTGACACACCGCAAACATGGGATGATTTGCGGTTGCCTACCCTTTTACGGTTTCGGCGAGCGCTGAAAGCCCATCGACATCCTTGACCGTCAGCTTCTGACGGCCGCCCTCCACGAGCCCTTTGGCCTCCCAGGCGCTCATGATCCTGGAAACGGTGTGGAGTGTAGTGCCGGTCATCTCGGCGATGTCCTGGCGGGAAATCGGAAAGTCGATGCGCACGGCGCCCCCTTCCTTCCTGCCGGCCTGCTTGGCAAGCCGCAGAACCGCATGCGCGACACGACGCTCGACCTCCTGCGTGGACATTTCCCGGATCCGGGCATGAGCCTCCTCCAGACGCTGCCCGATCGTCTGCATCGCAGTGACGGCCAAACGCGGGTTTTTGTCCACGAACTGAGGCCAGAGTTCCGTCGGCCATGACAGCGCTATGCTTTCGGCGACAGCTGTTGCGGTGCCGGGGTAATCACTGCGCATGAGCGCTTTGGCGAAGCCGAACAGGTCTCCGGGGTGAACCACGCGGACGATGATCTGCTGACCGTCCTCGGTCACCTGCGTGACTTTCAGTCTGCCATGCAGGAGAAGGAAGAAATGGGTCGCCGCCGCGCCCTGCTCGAAAACGGCCTCGCCGACCGGTACTCGACGCGAGGTCGAATGCACAAGAAGGGCTTCGGTGTCGGCGTCATCCATCTTCTCGAAAAGCGGGAAAGTTCGGACGAGGCTTTTGTCGATCTTCAAGGCGATGCGCTCCGCTAATTTGAACGCGACCTTAGCACGCCTCGCGGCGAGATCGAAGGCACTGGATTGCCGCACCTCGGGATTTAGGCCATCCAGCCCTTTTCGCGGAACTTCACCAGGAATGGTGCATACCATTTCGTCGATTTCACAAGACGAAAGCCAAGATTGTCGGGAGGAGTTCCGACCGAACACCCGCCCCCTTTCGGATCGCGGATGAAGGAACTGACCGGCGAACGATGGCTCGCGACGGTGACATAGACCCCACATATCGGCTCTGCATTCCGGACCGACCCGTTCGCATGAAGATGCACCCGCCGGTGACAGGTCGAGGTCCACTCCCAGACATTTCCACCGAAATCTGCAAGCCCGTGTTCATTTTCGCCGAAGCTTCCGAGCGGCCGGGGAACAGGATCGCGTTTCGACCGCTCCCGCGCCTCGCGCTCGTAGTCCGCCAGCCAGCGGAGCGCCGGGTTCTTGCTGTCGGGATCAAGCCCGAGCGCATCGTCAGGAAAGAGCTTGCCTGCGGCATGCGCAAGCTGCTGATCGGATGGAAGCGTCCAGTATTGGCCGGTCTTTTTTGAGAGCCAGTGGGCGTAGTCCATCGCGTCATCGAAACTGACGCCGGTGACCGGCACGTTCGCGCTACCGGCAGGAGGGGCGTCGGCCGCCGCGCAGGCGCCATCAAGGACGCAGGCCGCGTATTCGTTCGCTGTAATCTGATATTTCGTGACAGTGAGGCTTTCCGAAGCGATCACCGTCTTCATCGGCGGATCAACCGGCGCGGTGCCCTTCACGAACTCGCCGTCGCTCCGGTATTTGTATGTCCGCGCCGGCACCACGACCGTCTTCGGTTCATGGATCGCGCTTCGGGGCTCCGGGTCATCGAAAAAGCCGGCCTGCTGAACAATACCGGCCGACAGAGCGGCGATCAGCGTGATCGGAAGTGCAGTTTGAAAGATCGAGAGATTTCGCTTTGTCCGCGGCATGTTCGCCTCCTGGGCGAAACCGCATCCTTGAGGGAGGCGGGCCTGTTGAGGAAGCCGGCGGGGCAAGGACCACCCTGCCCCGCCTCGCCTGATCAGCTTCCGGTCGGTGCGACGATCGATGTCATCAGATCATCGTTCCAGTCGCCCGTGACCTTGAAGTGAGCCGCCGCCCCCAGTTCGAAAGCTTCGATCAGGTTGTGGTTCACGTAGGCGTAGATGCCAGGCTGTTCGAAGGTGTAGAACGCCGCACCGGCCGTGCCGCCCGGGATGAACCAGGTTTCCTGATCGCGGTCGGGAACGTTGTTGAACTTGCCCGTCTGCCAGACATAGTCGCCGTGTCCGCCGATGAGGTGCGGGCGTGTGTCACGGTTGGCCTGCGAATGGACGATCAGCACCTTTTCGCCGACGGCGGCGGTCAGCGCGTTTTCGCCGGTCAGGGCGCCGACCGCACCGTTGAAGACGATGTGGCTCGGGGTCAGCGTCCGCATGACCTTCAGCGTGTCTTCATAGGCATCGCCAACGCTCTCGTATTTCTTGAAGTTGCCGGCCTCGTCGCGCGGCACATAGAAGTCCTGTTCGCCGACATAATAAACCTTGTCGTAGACCAGTTCCTTGCCGTGACCGTCCGTCAGACCTTCACGCGGCAGCACCATGATCGCGCCGTTCATGCCCGAGGTGACGTGCCAGGGAACCATGCCGGGAGGTGCGCAGTGGTAGACGAAGACGCCAGCCTTGGTGGCCTTGAAGCGCAGCACCGCTTTCTCACCCGGGTTCACGATGGTGAGCGCACCGCCGCCGAGCGCACCCGTGGCCGAATGGAAGTCGATGTTGTGCTGCAACTCGTTCGTATCGGGATTGATGAGGGTCAGCTCGACATAGTCGCCCTGGTGCACGACCATCATCGGGCCGGGAACCGATCCGTCGAAGGTCATTGCGTTGATTTCCGTACCTTCCTTGTCGATCACCAGCTTCTTTTCCTGGATCGTCAGGGTGAATTCGACGATCTTCGGAGGACCATCGGCCTTTTGGGTATGGGCATGGACGAAGGGCGGCTTCACGAGGTCGACCTTGACGCGGCGCAGAGCCGAAAGATCGGTCGGCTTCATCTTGGCCGGAGGAGCTTCTTCCGCATGGGCGAACGACGCTTGGACGATTGGCGCCACGGCACCGACGATAGCTGCCCCCGCCAGGATCGAACGTCTGGTTATCTGTAATTTGTCAGTCATGGTCTCATCCTTCGGAACAAAGGGCGGAGTGGATCGCCGTCCTGTCGAAGGAGAAGCTACGACCGGTTCCCCATGTCTTCTTTGACCTGAAACAAACTTTCCCTTGTTTGCTTGCGACTTCGCAAAGATCAAAAATAACGGGGCGATATAGATCAAGTTGTCGCTCGAAGGAATTTTTGAAATGACTGATCTTCCCTCCCCCGCAATCCGCCGCGGCGGCATTCCAAGAGGCCTGTCGCCCACCGCCCCGGTGATCTTCTCCTATGGCTTCAGGCCCTTCTTTTTGGGTGCAGCGGCTTGGGCTGCAGTCGTCATGCTGTTGTGGATCGCCAGTCTCATCGGCGCGATCGAGGTCGCGGTCGATTATGGTGTGGTCCATTGGCACGCGCATGAGATGCTGTTCGGTTATGCAAGTGCCGTGCTCGCCGGCTTCCTCCTGACGGCCGTCCCGAACTGGACCGGCAGGCTTCCCGTCTCCGGATGGCCGCTTGTTTTTCTTTTCCTCATCTGGATGGCCGGCAGGCTGGCGCTGCTGTTGTCTGACGGGCTCGGAAACGTCGCAGCTATTCTCATCGACGCCGCTTTTCTTCCCGTGCTCCTGCTGATCTGCGTGCGCGAAGTGGTTGCGGGCAAGAAATGGAAGGACCTGAAGGTCATCGCCGGCCTGCTGGCGCTTTCAGCCGCCAACATCCTCTACCACATCCAGGTGGTGAGCGGTGAGCACCCCGCACCGGCGATCAAACTTGCGGTATCGGCTTATGTCATGATGATCCTGATTGTCGGCGGCAGGATCATTCCGAGTTTTACCCGCAACTGGATCAACAAGACGGGCCGTACGGACTTTCCAACGCCTTATAATCGCTTCGATACCGCAGCGATTATCTCGGGAATTGCCGCTCTGGCCACCTGGGTCGTCCTGGACGACGGACCGATCGTGGCCACCATCGCAGGCGGTGCAGCGCTCATGCAGGTAATCCGGCTCGGTCGCTGGCGCGGCTGGACGACGGCGGCGGAAATGCTCGTGGCGATCCTGCACATCGCCTATCTGTTCGTGCCGCTCGGCTATCTGGTGATAGCGCTTGCCGCAATCGACCTGTTCGACAAGACGGCCGCGCTTCACATGCTGAGCGTCGGCACGGTGGCGACCATGATGCTGGCCGTTATGACCAGGGCCACCCGCGGCCATACCGGCAGGATCCTGACCGCCTCTCGCACCACGACGATATCCTACGGCGCGATCGTGCTCTGTGCACTTGTCAGACCGAGCACCAGTCTGTTTCCGGAATTTTCGAACATCATCTACGCCGTGTCCGGGCTATTGTGGCTCCTCGCCTTCGGCCTCTTTATCTTCGAGTATGGGCCGATGCTGACGACGGTGCGGCGCGCCAAGCTTGGCTGATCGCGGCCGTTGTCGCCAGCGACGATCGCTTTCCGGGTAAACTACGGCCGCAAATTCAAGAGAGGTGCTTTTCCTGCGAAAGCGCCTCTCTTTATTTTTTCCTTATGGCCCGCCTGAAACTTTCCAATCGAAACCTGACCCGACTCGGATGCAGAATTCCCCTGTTGAAACAGGAGAATCGGAATGTCTGATTTGCTCTTTCTCGTCCTGGGCGGGGGCACGCTCATCGTGCTCGGATTTTACGCCCGTGCGCTTGAGCGTTTGTGAGGTGCGGCATGTTTGAACCGCTGATCGCGCTCGTCGTTGCCGCGGCGCTCGGAATCTATCTCGTCGTGACGCTGCTCCATCCCGAGCGCTTCTGAATCTCTTCCGGAGAACCATCATGACTATTATCGGGTGGCTGCAGATCAGCCTCCTCTTCCTCGCCGTGCTTGTGGTCATCAAGCCGCTCGGGCTTTACATGGCAGGCGTATTTGCGGGAGAGAGAACACTTCTTTCACCGCTGCTTGCGCCGATTGAGCGCGGCTTCTACCGGCTTGCCGGCGTCGACCGAACCAGAGAGCAGGGTTGGCTCGGCTATACGCTTGCGATGCTCGCTCTGTCCCTTGCAGGTTTCATCCTGCTTTACGGGATCCTGCGGCTGCAGGCATATCTGCCGCTCAATCCGCAGGGTTTCGCCAATGTGTCGGCAGACCTCGCCTTCAACACTGCCGTCAGCTTCGTCACCAATACGAACTGGCAGAACTATGCCGGCGAGACGACGATGAGCCACTTCAGCCAGATGGCTGGCCTCACCGTGCAGAACTTCCTCTCGGCCGCCACCGGCATGGCGATGGCGGTCGCGCTTACACGCGCTTTTGCTCGCTCTCAAGTCTCCGTCATCGGCAATTTCTGGGTCGATTTCACCCGAGCGACGCTTTACGTGCTTTTGCCGATCTCGCTGCTGATGGCGGTGGTTTTCGTCGCCATGGGCCTGCCCCAGACGCTCGATGCTTCGGCAACCGCCACGACGCTCGAAGGAGCGCAACAGACGATCGCCCTCGGCCCGGTCGCCAGCCAGGAAGCCATCAAGCAGCTCGGCACCAATGGCGGCGGCTTCTTCAATGCCAATGCCGCCCATCCGTTCGAAAATCCGACGGCATTCTCGAATTATCTCAACATTTTCGCGATGCTGTCGATTTCGTCCGCCCTCGTCTACACCTTCGGCCAGATGGTCGGCAGCCGGCGTCAGGGCTGGACCTTACTTGCCACCATGGCGATCCTGCTTATTGCCGGCGTCGGTCTTGTCTACTGGGCGGAAACCCAGGGCAACCCGATCCTCGGCGCACTCGGTCTTGACCCGGCGCAAGGCAATATGGAGGGGAAGGAGGTCCGCTTCGGACAAGCCATGACCGCCCTCTATGCGGCAGTCACCACCGGCCTTTCCGACGGCGGCGTCAACGGCATGCATGGCTCCCTCACCGGCCTCGGCGGTTTGGTGCCGATGTTCCTGATCCAGCTTGGTGAAGTCCTGCCCGGTGGCGTCGGTTCCGGCCTCTACGGCATGATCGTTTTCGCCATCCTCTCCGTCTTCGTCGCCGGTCTGATGGTCGGTCGCACGCCCGAATTCCTCGGCAAGAAGATCGAAGGCCGCGAGATGAAATTCGTGATGCTCGCCGTGCTGATCCTGCCGCTCGCCATCCTCGGTTTCACGGCCGCATCTGCGATGCTGCCGTTCGCGGTCGCCAGCGTCGGTACCGGAGGCCCGCACGGGCTTTCCGAGATCCTCTACGCCTTCACCTCGGCCGCCGGCAACAACGGCTCGGCCTTCGGCGGTCTGTCCGGCAACACCCCCTGGTTCAACACGACCCTGGGTATTGCAATGCTGCTCGGCCGCTTTGCCTATGTCGTGCCGGTCATGGCGATAGCCGGGTCGCTTGCTGGGAAGGTCAAGCTGCCGACGTCGGGCGGCACCTTCCCCACGGACACGCCGCTGTTTGTCGGCCTGCTCATCGGCATCATCCTGATCCTGGGGGGATTGCAGTTCTTCCCGGCGCTCGCACTCGGTCCCATTGTCGAGCATTTCGCCATGCTCGCCGGCCAGACTTTCTGAAGGAAAACCCTCATGTCGCACAAACCGGTGGCACCCAGCCTCGTTGACCCGGCAATCCTTATCCCGGCGGCAAGGGATGCCGTTCTGAAGCTCGATCCCCGCAAACTCGTACGCAACCCCGTCATCTTCGTAACGGAAGCGGTCGCCGTTGTTGTCACGGTCCTCTTCCTGCGAGATCTCTGGACCCGCCCGGCCGAGGCCGGTTTCTCCAGCCAGATTGCCGCCTGGCTTTGGTTCACGGTGATTTTCGCGACCTTTGCCGAGGCTGTCGCGGAAGGCCGCGGGCGCGCGCAGGCCGAGAGCCTGAAGCGGACCAAATCCGACCTCACGGCCCGCCGTCTTGCCGCAAACGGCGAAATCGAGCCGATACCGGCCACGACGCTGCGGATCGGCGATATCGTGATCGTCGAAGCCGGAGAACTGATCCCCGGGGATGGCGAAGTCATCGAAGGCGCCGCTTCGGTCAACGAGAGCGCGATCACCGGCGAATCCGCTCCCGTCATCCGCGAATCGGGCGGCGATCGGTCTGCCGTCACCGGCGGCACGCAGGTCCTGTCCGATGTGATCAAGGTGAAGATCACCGTCGCCCCCGGGTCGAGCTTCGTCGACCGCATGATCGGGCTTATCGAGGGCGCGCAGCGCCAGAAGACGCCGAACGAGATCGCCCTGTCGATCCTGCTGTCGGGTCTGACGCTCATCTTCCTGTTCGTCGTCGTCACCATCTGGGGACTCGCCGGCTATTCCGGCACCGTCTTGTCGGTCACGGTTCTTGCCGCGCTCTTGGTGACCTTGATCCCGACCACCATTGGCGGGCTGCTGTCGGCGATCGGCATCGCCGGCATGGACAGGCTCGTGCGCTTCAACGTGATCGCAACCTCCGGGCGGGCCGTCGAGGCAGCCGGCGATGTCGATACGCTGCTGCTCGACAAGACCGGTACGATCACCTTCGGCAACCGGATGGCCACCGATTTCGTGGCGATATCCGGCGTGACGCCGGGTGAGGTCGCCGAGGCGGCTCTTCTCGCAAGCCTGGCCGACGAAACCCCGGAGGGCCGCTCCATCGCCGCGCTGGCAACTGGGGAATACGGGTTGAAGACACCGGCGCTCGAAGCCGATGCGGTCGTGCCCTTCGCAGCCGAAACCCGGCTCTCCGGCGTCGATCTGGCAGGACGCCGTTTGCGCAAGGGCGCGGTCGACGCCGTGCTCAAATTTGCCGGCATTGCCCATTCCGACGCTCCTGCGGAATTCCATCAGGCCGTCGAGCGGATCGCGCGCACCGGCGGCACGCCGCTTGCCGTAGCCGACGGCTCCCGGGTTCTCGGCGTGATCCATCTCAAGGACGTGGTGAAACCAGGCATCAAGGAGCGCTTTGCGGCTTTGCGCGCCATGGGCATCCGTACGGTCATGGTCACGGGCGACAATCCGGTCACGGCGGCGGCTATCGCCTCGGAGGCAGGCGTCGACGATTTCCTGGCGCAGGCAACGCCGGAGGACAAGCTTGCCTTTATCCGCCGCGAACAACAGGGCGGCCGACTGATCGCCATGTGCGGCGACGGGACCAATGACGCACCCGCGCTCGCCCAGGCCGACGTCGGGGTGGCGATGCAGACCGGAACCCAGGCGGCCCGGGAAGCCGCCAACATGGTGGACCTCGATTCCAGTCCGACCAAGCTCATCGAGATCGTCGAAATCGGCAAGCAGCTTCTGATGACGCGCGGCTCGCTGACCACCTTCTCGATCGCCAACGACGTCGCCAAGTATTTCGCCATCATCCCCGCGCTCTTTGTCGCCACCTATCCGGCTCTCGATGCGCTGAACATCATGGGCCTTTCCTCGCCCCAATCGGCAATCCTTTCGGCGGTCATCTTCAATGCCCTCATCATCGTCGCGCTCATCCCGCTCGCCTTGAAAGGCGTCCCCTATCGGGCCGCCGCCGCGACATCCCTGCTTCGCCGAAACCTGCTCATCTACGGGCTCGGCGGATTGGTCCTGCCGTTTGCCGGAATCAAGGCCATCGATATGGCCGTCGCAGCTCTCAATCTGGTGTAATCATGCTCAATCAGCTTCGCGCCGCACTCGTCATGGTCATGCTAATGACCGCCCTCACCGGCATCGCCTATCCGCTGGCCGTCACCGCCATCGCCCAGGTCGCCATGCCCCATGCCGCCAATGGCAGCCTCTTTGAAAGAAACGGCGTTACCGTGGGCTCCGCGTTGATCGGGCAGGCCTTCGCATCCGACCGCTATTTTTGGAGCCGTCCCTCCGCAACCGGCCCGGAGCCGTACAACGCTTCCGCCTCGAGCGGCTCCAATCTCGGACCGACCTCGGCCAAGCTTCGTGATCGGGTAGCGGCCGATGTCGAGCGGTTGAAGGCAGACGGCACTGAGGCCCCTGTCCCCGCGGATGCCGCAACGACCTCCGGTTCCGGCCTCGATCCGCATATATCGCCGGAATTCGCCCGTTCGCAGGTTGCGCGGGTTGCGAAAGCGCGTGACCTTTCCGAAACGGAAGTCGCGGCACTGGTGGAGCGCATGACGGCGGGTCGCGCCCTCGGTTTCATCGGCGAACCTCGCGTGAATGTGCTAGAGCTGAACCTGGCGCTCGATGCGCTCAAGACCTGAGACGAGAATGCCAACGGACGATCGCGAACCCAAAGCCCGACCCGACCCGGATGCGCTGCTTGCCTTGGCGGAAAAGGACCGCCGGGGCAAGCTTACGGTGTTTTTGGGAGCAGCCCCAGGCGTCGGCAAGACCTACGCCATGCTGACACGAGCACGGCGGCTGAAGAGTGAAGGTGCCGACATCGTCGTTGGGCTGGTGGAGACCCATGGCAGAACCGAGACGGCGGCGTTGCTGGACGGCTTGGACGTACTGCCGCGGGCGAAATTCGAGCATCGCGGCGGGCTTCTCGAAGAATTGGACCTCGACGCGGCGCTGGCGCGGCGCCCTCGAATCATCATCGTCGACGAACTCGCCCACAGCAATCCGGACGGAAGCCGCCATCCGAAGCGTTACCAGGATATCGAAGAGCTGATCGGCGCCGGCATTGACGTGTGGACGGCGCTGAACATCCAGCATCTCGAAAGCCTTTCGGATCTGGTGGCGCAGATCACCGGGATCTCGGTACGGGAGCGAGTGCCCGATACGGTTCTGAAGAAGGCCGACGACGTGCTTCTGGTGGACCTGCCACCCGCCGAACTGATCGAGCGCCTGAGGGAGGGCAAGGTCTATCTGCCCGAAAGTGCGCAGCGGGCGATCGACCGCTTCTTCCGGCTCGGCAATCTTACCGCCTTGCGCGAACTCGCCCTGCGCCGCACCGCCGACCGCGTCGACGACCAGATGGTCGACTATCTCAGGCAGAACGCAATCGAAGGCCCCTGGGCGACCGGCGAGCGCCTGATCGTCTGCGTCGGCCCCGACCCGTTGTCGGAAAAGGTCGTCCGTGTAGCGAGCCGACTGGCGTCCGGACTTAACGCGCCATGGGTGGTCGTCAGCGTCGAGCGAGCCGATCGCGAATCACGGGACCAAGAAAGTCTCAAGCGCACCGAGCAGATCTTCCGACTGGCGGAACAACTGGGTGCCGAGACCCGGCGCATCATCGGCAACGACTTCGTCGAGGAGATCCTGAAGCTCGCCCGGCGCGAACACGCCACGCAGATCGTCATCGGCATCCGGCGGCGCAATATACGCGGTTGGCTGCGTCCCTCCTTGCCCGACGCGCTTTCCAAGCGTGCTGCGGGCATTGGTCTTCATCTGGTCACCTCGGAAAAAGAAGAGTCGCAGCCCGCCCCGCGGATGCGGCCGAGGTTCGCCCTTGCAAGCATCTGGCGCGCCGTCGCGATCGGATGTGCCTTCGCGCTCACCACAACCGTCCTGGGAATCGTGATCGACGGTTTTGTGGACTTACCGAACATCTCCTTGCTGTTCCTGCTCGGCGTACTCGGTTCGGCCATATCCGCGGGATATATATCGGCGCTCGTGGCCGTCTTGCTGTCGGCGCTCGCCTACAACTTCTTCTTCATCGAACCGATCCACACCTTTACCATCGCCGCGCCGCATGAAGTCTTCGCGTTGGTGGTGTTCCTGGCGGTGGCCCTGGTGACCGGCAGCTTCGCGTCGCGCATCAGCGACCAGGCGGATGTTGCAAGGGTTCGCGCAACGGCCCTGCAGCAGCTCTATGACTTTTCGCGCAAGCTGTCGGGAACGGAACGGGCCGATGACGTTCTCTGGGCTGCGGTAACCCAGCTGCAGGCGAGTCTGAGAAAAAGCGTCGTCCTGCTTCTTCCTGAAAAAGGCGACCTGACGATCTCCGCCGCCTGGCCTCCGGATACCGAACTCGACGTTTCCGACCTGGCCGCTGCGCGCTGGGCTCATGAGAAAAAAGAGCCGGCGGGCGGCGGAACCGGCACGCTGCCCAACAGCCGTTTCCAGTTCCGCCCGCTGACGAGCCCGCACGGCGTGGTCGGTGTCTGCGGCTTCGAACGGAAGGAGGAGGTCGTCGACGTCAACGCGGAGAGAATTCTATCGGCCATCCTTGACCAGACCGCGATCGCCATCGATCGGGCGCGCCTGTCGCAAGCGAGTATCGATCAGGCGGCAAGGCTCGAAGGCGAACGCTATCGCGAGGCGCTGCTGTCGTCGATTTCGCACGATCTGCGAACTCCGCTTGCGACCATCATGGGCGCAGTCACCAGCTTGCGGCAGCTCGGCGGGCGCATGAGCGCTGAAAGCCGCGACGATCTTCTCCAGTCGATCGAGGAAGAAGGAGGGAGGCTCACTCGCTTCGTCGCAAATCTGCTCGACATGACCAGGATCGAGGCTGGAACGATCGCGGCAAAGCGCGACTGGATCGATGTTTCCGACGTGATCCAATCCGCAGTCGAGAGGGCGCGTAAATATTTTCCCGGCCGCGACATCGGGACAGGCGTTTCTCCGAACCTGCCGCTCATCCAGGGCGACAGCGTGCTGCTCGGCCAGGTGCTGTTCAATCTGCTCGACAATGCGGTCAAATACGGTGGCAGCGAGCCCGTCCACATCTATGCAAGGCGCGACGGTGACGAAGTCCTGATTTCGGTCACCGACCTCGGAAGAGGAATTCCCGCGGACGATCTCGACCGGGTGTTCGAGAAGTTCTATCGAAGGGCAAAGGCCGACGGCCGTTCGCCCGGCACCGGTCTCGGTCTCTCGATCGCCAGAGGTTTCGTCGAGGCGATGGGCGGCCGCATCTACGCAGAAAGTCCGGCAGTGAAGAAGAAGGGAACCCGCATCGTGATGCGTTTTCCGGCAAACGGTCCATCGGTTGAGAAGAAGAATACCCTATGACGCTCGAGCGGGTTCTGCTCGTGGATGACGAGCCGCAAATCCAGCGTTTCCTTCGCCCCGCCCTTCGGGCGGCGGGTTACGAGGTCATCGAGGCGATGACGGGTGCGGAAGCCCTAAAGGCGATCGCAACCGCCGCGCCCGATATCGTCATCCTCGATCTCGGCCTTCCAGACATGGACGGCAAGGAGGTCGTCAGCAGTGTCCGGGGCTGGTCCCAGATCCCCATCGTCATCCTTTCCGCGCGCGACCGCGAAAGTGAAAAGATCGCCGCACTCGATCTCGGCGCCGACGACTACGTGGAAAAGCCGTTCGGCATCGGCGAATTGACGGCGCGCATCCGCACCGCACTGCGCCACAGGGCCAAGGCAGACGCGGTTATGCCCGTGATCGTCTCGGATGGCCTGTCGATCGACACGGTGCGAAGGCTCGTAAGCCGCGGCGAGGAGCATATCCGGCTGACGCCGAAGGAATACGACCTGCTCACCCTCCTCGCCCGGCACGCCGGTCGCGTCGTTACCCACAAGACGCTCCTCACATCCGTCTGGGGCCCGGCCCATGGCGAGGACCTGCATTACCTTCGGGTCTTCATAGGCCAGTTGCGCCAAAAGATCGAACGCGATCCCTCCGCACCAAGGATCGTCCGGACGGAGCCGGGGGTGGGATATCGATTCGCGGACAATGAAGACTGATGGTGGGCCCGGAGGGACTCGAACCCCCAACCAAGCGGTTATGAGCCGCCGGCTCTAACCATTGAGCTACAGGCCCGCCGTCAGGCGCAGGCGAGGCGCAATGGCACGCCTTGCCTTGGAGGTCCGTCTAACGCAATTCCCCCGAAGCCACAAGCCGTTGCCGCAATAGCTTCACAATCTATCGTCACGTAATGCGTGGATGTGCGTCAAAGTAGAATCGCCTCACCGCCACGCCATATCCGCCCGCCAACGCGCCATCCCGGCTGCAGCCGCGCCAACAGATCAGGAGTTATCCATGCGCTTCGCGCTTTCGCCGTCACGTCTTGTCCTGGCATCCTTTCTTGCAGGTGCTACCCTGGCTTCCTCGGCCGCACAGGTCGCCGCCCAGGATGTCCGGCCTCGCGAACCGGTCATCAATGTCTCCGGTGAAGGAGAAGCCTCCGTGGCGCCGGATATGGCGATCCTGACACTGTCGGTCGTCCGCAACGGCAAGACCGCCGAAGCTGCCCTCTCGGCCAACAGCGCCGCGATGAAGGAAGTCCTTGCCGCTTTGAAGGCCGAAGGCATAGCAGACCGCGACATCCAGACGAGCAATTTCTCCATCTATCCTCAGTACCGCCATCCGGAGCCGAAGAACGGCGTCGCCCCTCCGCCGGAAATCATCGGCTACGAGGTCGCCAATACGCTGACGCTCAAAGTTCGTGAACTCGCCAAGCTCGGCGGGCTGATTGACAGATCGGTGAAGCTCGGCGTCAATCAGGGCGGCCAGATCAGCTTTACCAACGACGATCCGGAACAGGCATTGACGGACGCCCGCAAGCAGGCCGTCGCCGAGGCGATCGCGAAGGCGAAGACCCTGACGGAAGCCGCCAACGTCAAGCTGGGACGGATCATCGAAATCAGCGAAAACTCCGGAAGGTCGATGCCGCAGCCGATGATGCGCATGGCAATGGCGAAAGATATGGCCGCCGAGGCCGTACCGGTCGCGACCGGCGAGAATACCTACACCGTCACCGTCAACGTCACCTTTGCCCTCGACTGACGGATAAAACGCAAAACCCTCGCCAGATCGGAACCTGGCGAGGGCGTCCCTCCGTCAACGGGCGATGGAGACGGAAGAATTTAGCGGCAGTCGTTAGCGGCGAATGACGGGGCAGCCGCGAACATTGGCGAAGACGACGCGATCGCGGCCACCGCGATCAAAGCCGACGACGGTGACGGTGCGACGCGATACGTCAACCACACGGGTGCGGCGCAGGCCCATCCGGTCGGCTTTCGCTTCGGCCAGCCAAGGCGCGCAGCCACGCGGACGGCGATCCGGGCGCCAACGGCGATCATCACGCCAGCCCCGATCATCCCGCCAGCCGCGGTCCTGGTGCTGCACATAGATACCGAATTCAGGTCCGCCTGCCGCCGCGATCGGCGCGGTGACGGAAATGCCGGTGAACGCGACGAGAGCGGCAATACCGGCTTTGACGAGCATGCTGGTCATGGGTGTTTCTCCGAAAATTCGGGCTATGCCCGAGGTTCTTGTCTCTCGCCTTTCCGAAGCGATTGGAGCAACACTATTCCGGCGCGCCTGAACCCTTTCCGAATCCGTCATTAAGCTGCCGTTCATATCCGCTTACGCGGAGAGATGCAGGACCACCTGACGGACATGCGGCTGGTCGCGATGTTCGAAAAGATAGATGCCTTGCCAGGTACCGAGCGCCAGACGCCTGTTTCTCACGGGAATACCGAGCGAGACGGCAGTAAGCGCCGATTTGATATGCGCCGGCATATCGTCCGGACCTTCGGTCGTGTGCGTCACCCAGCGCATTTCCGGATCATCGGTCGGCGGTACGAGGCGGGCGAAAAACATCTTCAGATCGCGGCGCACATCCGGATCCGCATTTTCCTGGATGATCAGGGAGCAGGATGTATGCCGCACGAAGACCGTCAGCAGCCCTTCGTCCGGGGAGAGGCCGCCCACGAAATCCTGCGCGGCCTCTGTAAATTCGTAGAGACCCTGGCCGCGGGTGGAGACGGAAATCACGGTCTGGGGCATGTATGTCCTTTCACGGGTCGCTGGCGGTTTAAAGCGTCACGAAGCTCTCGAAGCCGCCGTAGATCATCCGCTTGCCGTCGAAGACTTCTTTCCATTCGTCCCCGGAAAAACGCGGATCCGCTATGACCTTGCGGTTGGTCTCGTCACGCTGCGCGCGGCTCTCGTAGGTAATCCACGAAAAGATGACGGTCTCATCCTCCTTTGCCTGCACGGACCGCGGAAACGATGTGAGCTCTCCATACGGCACGTCATCCCCGATGCATTCCACATAGGTCAACGCGCCGTGCTCCTTCCAGACATCGCCGGCGAAGCGCGCCATCGCCTTGTAACGCTCCAGATTGGCTGTGGGCACAGCCAGAATAAATCCGTCGACATAGGGCATCGTCATTCCTCCTCCGTTGTTGAACAGCCCAAATACGATCCTATCGCGGCGCAGCCGACAGCGGCTTGCTCGTTTCTTCACACGTCAGAACTGGCCTACTTCAGGTGAAGGAAGTTCTTCTATCGAGTCGACCCTGCTCGGATAGAAGGCGACATAATCTTTGATGCTGCCGACGGCCTCATAGGGGTCCTCGTAGGACCAGACGGCATTCTGCGCACGTTCGCCCCCGTAAGGAATACTGAAATAGGACGCCTCGCCCTTGTAGGGGCAGTAGCTCTCGTGGTCGCTCCGCTCAAGGAGCGCCATGTCGACGTCCCTGCGCGGAATGTAGTGCACCGGCGGATAGGAGGCTTCCTGCAATGTCAGGGAATTGACGCTGTCGGCTATGACTTTTCCGCCGAGCGTCACCACCACGCGCGAAGGATTGTGCTCAACGGTAATCGGATGATCCGGACCTGGAATTTTCTGCGTCCTGACACTCATGGCTCGCCCTTTCGGTTTCGAAGCGTGAGGAGGAATCTAGAGCGCCGATCGCGGCCACCAAGCAGGGCTGCCGGAATACTTTGTCCCGCTCAGGCGAACAAGCGCGGGCGTTAGAAGCTGGTGATCACGCTGATCCCGGGCGTCTCCGACTTGTCCATCGTCATCAGGGCCGGCACTGCCTCCCCTAAGCTGATTCTCTTGGAAATCAGCTGCTGCGGCTTCATTCTGCCGGCCGTCAGCATCGCGAGCATGGCATCATACCGCCAGGCCTGCATGCCGTGGCTGCCGTAGATCTCGAGTTCATGACCGATCACCTGCGCCATCGGGATGCTCGGCGTCGCATGTTCTGCGAGCATCAGCCCGACCTGCACATGCCGGCCGCGGCGGCGCAGGTTCTTGATCGAATTGAAGCAGGTGACGGGATGGCCCAGCGCATCGATAGACACATGCGCGCCACCCTTGGTGATCTCGCGCACCGCCTCGACGACATCCGCCACAGTGCTGGCATTGATGGTCGCGACCGCACCGCACTGACGGGCGAGCGCCAGCTTCTCCTCCGACAGATCGATGCCGATGGCATTTGCGCCGAGCGCGGTGGCGATCATGATCGCCGAGAGCCCCACGCCGCCGCAGCCGTGCACCGCCACCCAGTCGCCCGGGCCGGTGCGGGCCTGGTCGGCGACGGCGCGAAAGGAGGTCGCGAACCGGCAGCCCAAGCTCGCCGCCGTCGCATCGTCGATCTCGTCAGGCAGATGCACGAGGTTCGTGTCGGCATAATCGATCGCCACATATTCGGCGAAAGATCCCCAATGGGTGAAGCCCGGCTGGAACTGGTTCGGGCAGACCTGCTGGTTGCCGGAATGGCACTCCGAGCAATGTCCACAACCGGAAACGAAGGGCACCGTCACCCGGTCGCCAATCTTGAAACGCATCACGCCCTTGCCGCTGGCCACGACCTTCCCGGCCAGTTCATGGCCCGGCACATGCGGCAGATTTATATCCGGGTCGTGGCCCATCCAACCGTGCCAGTCGCTGCGGCAAAGTCCGGTCGCGCCGACCTTGATCACCACGCCCCCGAATGTCGGCTCGGGATCCGGGAGGTTTCGAATTTCCGGCGCCTTTTCAAAGGCCTCGTAAAACATTGCTTTCATGACGAGTTCCCTGGATGAAGTCGCAGCAGCATATTCCAACGGTCCCACCGGTCAATCAACCGCGTGTCCGCCTCTATCGCTGATGCGCGCGGACGACCTTCAGGAAGGCATCCCCATAACGCTCCAGCTTCGACTGTCCGACGCCGGAAATGCCGAGCAGCGCGTCGCGGCTCGTCGGCCGCTCGGTCGCGAAAGCGACCAGCGTGGAGTCGGGAAAGACGACATAGGGCGGCACCGAAAGCTCCTTGGCGATCGCCAGGCGGGCGAGGCGAAGCGCTTCGAAGAGTTCGGCATCGGCCCCTTCCAGCGCGGACCGGGCGCTCGCCGAACCGGGTGACGCGTTTCTCGATGCCTTGCCCGTCGTCGGCCGATCCTTGCGGAAACGAACTTCGCGTTCGCGCTTGAACACGGCGCGGGACTCCGGCTCCAGCTTCAGCGCACCGAAGGCATCGTGATCGACGCTGACGAGGCCGGCCGCCAGCAATTGACGATAGACCGACTGCCAGGTTTTCGATGGAATGTCCTTGCCGACGCCGAAAACCGGCATGTCGACATGGCCGAAACGGGTGGTCTTCTCGTTCCTGGTTCCGAGCAGCACGTCGATCAGATGGCCGGTGCCGAAGCGCTCGCCGGTCCGATAGACCGCCGCCAGAGCCTTGATGGCCGCCTCAGTCCCGTCCCAGGTTTCGACCGGCTTGAGGCAGGTGTCGCAATTGCCGCATTGGCCGGCATGCGCCTCGCCGAAATGCGCAAGGATCGCCTGCCGGCGGCAGCCGGGAGTTTCGCAGATGCCGAGCAGTGCATTGAGTTTGGCGCGCTCTACCCGCTTGACGTCGTCGCCCGACGCGCCCTCATCGATCATCCTGCCGCGCTGGATGACGTCCGCCATGCCATAGGCCATCCAGACATCGGATGGCAGGCCGTCGCGGCCGGCACGGCCGGTTTCCTGGTAATAGGCCTCGACGGAACCGGGCAGATCGAGATGTGCGACATACCGCACATTCGGCTTGTCTATCCCCATGCCGAAGGCGACGGTTGCCACCAGGCAGAGGTCTTCCTCCTTCAAAAACGCATCCTGATTGGCGTCGCGAACGCTGCGGTCCATGCCGGCATGATAGGCGCGCGCGCGGACGCCCTGCCCGTTCAGCCATTCGGCAGTATCCTCGACTTTGGCACGCGACAGGCAATAGACGATGCCGCTCGAACCCTTGTGGCGCGACAGGAAGCGCAGGAGTTGCTGGCGTGGCTGGTCGCGTTCGACGATCTCATAGGAAATGTTAGGCCGATCAAACGACGTCGTGAAGACTTCCGCCGAGCGCAGGGCAAGCCTGTCGATGATGTCTTCGCGGGTATGCGGATCGGCTGTCGCCGTCAGCGCGATTCGCGGCACGCCGGGATACTGCTCGGCAAGATGGCCGAGTTCGCGATATTCCGGCCGGAAATCATGTCCCCATTGGGAAACGCAATGAGCCTCGTCGATAGCAAAGAGCGCGATCTTCGCATTGCCGATCAGTTCCTTGAAGCCTGACGTGACGACGCGCTCGGGGGTGACGTAGAGAAGATCGAGACCGTCACCGGCAATCGCCCGGCGGACATCTGCGAATTCCTCGCGCGTCAGCGACGAATTTAGCGCCGCCGCCCGGACGCCGAGCTGCTTCAAAGCCTCCACCTGGTCGCGCATCAGCGCGATCAGCGGCGAGATGACGATGCCGACACCGTCGCGGCAGAGCGCCGGAATCTGGAAGCACAGCGACTTGCCCGCCCCCGTCGGAAACAGCACGACCGCGTCGCCGCCCGACACGACCTGATCGACCACGGCCGCCTGCTTTCCCCGGAAAGCGGAATAACCATAGATCTGCTTGAGAATGGCGAGCGGATTTTTCGCACCTTCGTCGTCAAACAGGGGATCGGTGCTGTTCTGGGTTCGGGCCATGGAATCGCTTTCGTGGGAAGAACAGCACTATGGCATAGGTAGAGCGGTGGCGGCGAGTGTTGCCAGGTAAGGCTGGAATTCGACGAGTTCTTCGGAACTCCAGAAGGCTACCTCTGTTCAGGGTGGCGAAGCCAAAAAACGTTCCGCGTCCGAATCCATAGGAGCATGCACTCGATCAGAATGCCGGAAAGCCACGCTTGCGCCACTCGCTGCGAGGCACGGGGGCTCCAACCTTGAAGGCAAAGGAGAGAACCTTAGTCGCATCATCGTTTACTTCACAACGGTAAGTGACATCAAACCACTGCCCGTCGGCACGGAAACCTGCCTCTTTAACATCGAGAACCGTTCCATGCGGCAAACCCATCCTTGGATAGTAGTCCGGTTGATAGGAAGTGTGCCTTAGCTGCTCAACCAGTTCCGTAGAGCAGAGTTCACCGACCCGTGCGGCTCTAGGAATGCCGGCCATGGCTATCTTAGCAACCGCATCGTTTGTCATATGCTTGGAAAACAGCGTCTTAGCCTCCGTCAACTCGGGAGGCTTTTCCGCCGGTGGCGTCTCTACCGGCTCGGTCTTCGGCGCCGCCGGCTGTGATGCGACGATTGCCATCTTCGTATCGGCCGGCGCCGCCTGCGAGATCGGGCCATCTTGCTCGGGGTTGACAGCGGTTACGTCCACCTCCGGCAGTTGGATATCGTCTGGCACGGGATTGGCAGGCGGCGCTTCGGCAGGCTCCTGCTGTACCGTCGCGGGCTTCGACACTTCGGCAGCTTCGGTCCCAGGTGGCTCTTCGGCTGGCGGTTTCGGCAATTCCGCGGGCTTTGCATCCGGCTCTATCTCGGGAGGCGACCTCGCCGCCCCCTCCTCCGGCGAATTGCCGTCCCCCGCCTTTCGCGGCCCGGCATCCTTTTCACCGAACTCAAAGACCGGGCGAAGGACCGGTATAGGCTGCCCCCTCGCCTGTTCCTTCGCGGGCGGCTGGTCTTCGGGATTCGGCTCCGGCTCCGGCGGAGGCGGCTCCTCCTTTTTGGCTTCTTCCTGCTTTGGTGGTTCGGGTGGTGGCGGAGGTGGCGTCGGCACTTCCTCCTTCTTTACTTCCTCAGGCTGCGGTTCCTCCGCTGCCTTCGGCTCTTCCTCCGCCTTCTTTTCCGGCTCTTCCGGCGGCGGGACGATTTCGACGTTCACGCTCTCCTCCTTCTGCGGCTCGGAAAAATCGAGGGGCAGATGGAAGAAGAGGACGAAAGCGAAAACGACATGCAGGAGGATCGAGGCTGGAATGCCCCAGCCCATATCGCTGCGCCGCTTCTCAAGTTCATCCGTCATGGCAGTCGATGTAAGATGGAAAACCGTCAGGATCGAGTCCCGGCTGATCAAAACAGAACAAATTCCAGCTCTTCCCTTTCTTCACCGCCCTTTCCCCTTCTACCTGGCCTCCACAGGAAAAATTCCGGCATTGCAAAGAAACCGACCATACGGTATCTTTATGTCATGTCAGAAGCTCATCGACGTGAAAAACAACCGGAACAGGTGCGGCGCTCTCTCTTGGATCAGGCGGCGCGATGCGCCGTGGATCAAGGGCTCGGCAGCCTGACGCTGCAGGCGGTCGCAGATGCGGCCTCCGTGACGAAAGGCGGATTGCTGCACCACTTTCCAAGCAAGCAGGCGCTGATCGAAGCCGTCTTCCAGGATCTGCTCCAGAAACTCGACGATCAGATCGACCGATCGATGAATGAGGACGACAGCGAGAGAGGCGGCTTCACCCGCGCTTATATCGATGCCTTTTTCGAGGTGGCCTCCGAGGGCGCGGAAAGCCCTTGGGCAGCGCTCTCGATCTCCTGCATGACCGATCCGCATCTGCGCACGCTATGGTCGGATTGGATGCAAAAACGGATCGAGCGTCATGCCGAGACGGACGATTATCCCGATCTGAAGATTGCTCGCTACGCTGCCGACGGCATCTGGCTCGCAAACCTTACCGAGACCAATGGTCTATCGCCGAAGGAACTCGGAGCGCTCCGCGCGCAATTGAAGAACCTTACGAAATAAGAGTGAGTACCATGAACCCCGCAATCCTCACCTATGGCTCCCTCGCCGCCGCGATCGTGCTGGAAGTCATCGGCACGACCTTCCTGCAGCAGAGCCAGCAGTTCACCCGCGCCCTGCCGACCATCCTGATGGGGATTTGTTATCTGGCTGCCTTTTATCTTTTGTCGATCGCGCTCCGCACCCTGCCGGTCGGCATCGCCTACGCGATCTGGAGCGGCCTCGGCATCGTTCTGATCTCGGCCGTCGGCCTGATCCTGTTTCGTCAGACGCTCGACACCGCCGCCATCATCGGCCTCGGCCTGATCATTGCCGGCGTCGTGGTGGTCAACGTGTTTCAAGTTCGATTTCGCATTAAAAAAACCGGCCTGCTTTCACAGGCCGGTTTTTGATGTGAAGTCTCGGACTGCTTAGCTATCCAGGAAGCTGCGCAGCTTGCGGCTGCGGCTGGGATGCTTGAGCTTGCGGAGCGCCTTCGCTTCGATCTGACGGATACGTTCGCGGGTAACCGAGAACTGCTGGCCGACTTCTTCGAGCGTGTGGTCGGTGTTCATGCCGATGCCGAAGCGCATGCGCAGCACGCGCTCTTCGCGCGGCGTGAGCGAGGCCAGCACGCGGGTCGTCGTTTCGCGCAGGTTCGCCTGGATGGCGGCGTCGATCGGAAGCAGCGCGTTCTTGTCCTCAATGAAATCGCCGAGATGCGAATCCTCTTCGTCACCCACGGGGGTTTCGAGCGAGATCGGCTCCTTGGCGATCTTCAGGACCTTGCGGACCTTTTCGAGCGGCATGGCGAGCTTCTCGGCCAATTCTTCCGGCGTCGGCTCGCGGCCGATCTCGTGCAGCATCTGGCGCGACGTGCGGACGATCTTGTTGATCGTCTCGATCATATGCACCGGAATGCGGATCGTGCGGGCCTGGTCGGCGATCGACCGGGTGATCGCCTGACGAATCCACCAGGTCGCATAGGTCGAGAACTTGTAGCCGCGGCGGTATTCGAACTTGTCGACCGCCTTCATCAGGCCGATATTGCCTTCCTGAATGAGGTCGAGGAACTGCAGGCCGCGGTTGGTGTACTTCTTGGCGATGGAGATGACGAGGCGCAGGTTCGCTTCGACCATTTCCTTCTTGGCGATGCGCGCTTCGCGCTCGCCCTTCTGCACCATCGACACGATCCGGCGGAATTCGGCGATCGAGATGCCGGTTTCAGTCGCAAGGTTCTGGATCTCCTGGCGGATGTCGCGGATCGTCGTATTCTCGGCGCGTGCGAATTCCTTCCAGCCGCGGGCGGCCAGATTGGCGATCGACTTCATCCAGTTCGGATCGAGCTCGGCACCCTGATACTGCTCCAGGAAGCTGTCGCGCTTGACGCCGTAGGATTCGGCGAGACGCAACAGGCGGCCCTCGTTCTGCATCAGGCGCTTGGAAATGTCGTAAAGCTGCTCGACCAGGGAATCGACGCGGTTCTGGTTGAGCGACAGCGATTTGACCGCCGTGATCAACTCGTCCTTGAGCTCCTTGTAACGGCGCTCCTGGGCGGACGACAGCGTGCCGGTCGCAGCAAGACGCTGCTCGACCTGCTGGTCCTGCAGCTTCCGCAGCTTCTTGTACGTGTCGGCGATCAGGTCGAGGGTTTCCATGACCTGCGGACGCAGTTCCGCTTCCATGGCAGCGAGAGAAAGGCTCGACTCGTCGTCGTCCTCTTCCTCTTCCTCCATGATAAGCCCGTCGCCGCCGACAGCCGTGATGTCGTCGTCGTTGGCGGCAGTCATCCGCGCCTTGCGGCTCTTTTCCTTCTCTTCAGCCGCCTTGCGGTCGGCCTCGATCTTTTCCGGGCTCTGGAACTGCGGGGCAGCCTTTGCTTCCGGACCGGAATAGGTCGTTTCGAGATCGATGATCTCGCGCAGCAGGGTCGTGCCTTCGTTGAGTTCGTCACGCCAGATGATCAGCGCCTGGAACGTCAACGGGCTCTCACAGAGACCGGCGATCATCGTCTCGCGGCCGGCTTCGATCCGCTTTGCGATAGCGATTTCGCCTTCGCGCGACAAAAGCTCGACGGAACCCATTTCGCGCAGATACATGCGAACGGGATCGTCGGTCCGGTCGGTCGGCTCTTTCTTTTTCGCGGTCGCGAGCGCGGTGCTGGAGGTGGGGGCGAGTTCGCCGCCTTCGCTCTCCTCACCATCGTTGTCGCTATCGCTGTCGTCGTCACCACCGGCGGCGTCTTCCGCCTCTTCGTCCTCGACGACATTGATGCCCATGTCAGAGAGCATGGCCATCGTGTCCTCGATCTGCTCGGAGGTAACTTCCTCCGAAGGCAGGACCGAGTTCAATTCGTCCATGGTGACATAACCGCGCTTCTTGGCGGCCTTGATCATCTTCTTGACTGCGTCGTCAGAAAGATCGAGAAGCGGACCGTCCTGCGTGCCTTCGCGCTCGTTTTCTGCTTCTTCGTTTTCTTTGACTTTTGTTGCCATGTATTTCGTCACTTTCCCTGAACGCCACTTTCGCCGCGCTTCGTGGACACCGGCTTAAGACGACCGCTCGCCTTGCCGCGAATCACTGTTCAACACGTAACGGAATGACCTTTAATTCCCGATTACTATTCGGCGGCCGCATTTGACACAGGACCGTCCCGTCAGGAGATCACCGGTCATGTTCGGTGCTATTGACCCACTCCGCCTATTCTGCCTTGAAATGGTGATTCCCACAAATTAACGCTCCGTCAAGCTTTTCCATAAGTTATGCCCAGGAAAATTGGGAAAACCCGGTCAAAACCGGTTTTATTGTGGGTATACTCACCAGATTTAGCCGATATGTAGGCGGCGCCCCCTAAAAGACAAGGGTTTGCGTCTACACAAACGGAGCGCACGTCGCTCAGCCGCGTTCCTCAGCGAGATGCTCCGTCATACTGGGTTACCGCAAGGGCCGCAAGATTGATTTCCGGAACGCATCTGAGGTTGATCGCCGCCATCTCGGCGCCGTCAGGCAAAACCGCTTCGCTGAACGGAGCCACTCCGCAACTGGCACAGAAATGGTGGGCGATCACCTCTTTGTTGAAGTGATAGGTCGACAGGTTCTCCCGTGGCGTCGTGAGACGCATCCTGTCGCGCGGCACGAAGGCAAGCAGCACGCCTTTTCGGCGACAGAAGGAACAATTGCATTCCATGGCCTTGTCGAACTCGCCTTCCGCCTCGAAGGTGATGTTGCCGCAATGGCAGCTTCCCGAAATTCTCATTGATCTCCCCAACAACAGAATCACTCGCCATAGGGTAGGATCGAGACCTCGTTCGGCAAGAGCGGGATTACTCGCTTCGTCAGCCATGGCTGACGGCAGCACCCTTCACCCGCCCGGACAAGACCCCGAAGCCGTCGATGATGGCCTCCTGGTTTTCCATGCGGATAATCTCGAGCTGGACTTCCGAAAGCGCCCTGAGCAGCGGCTCGATTTCCCCTGCATCGCCCGCCTCGGTCGTCTCGGCAATCTCGCGTTCCAGTTCGATCTTCTGGAAGCGAAGCGCCTTCGTTCGTTTGTGAAGGGACAGAGCCTGGCGGTAACCTTCGCGGGCGTCTTCGGGAGCTGCCTGTTGCGTCGCCGTCCACAGCCGGGCATTGCGTATCTGCTGATCCAGCAATTTCAGGATCGCGTCGAAACCTTCAGCGGAGAGCCGCTGTGTGAGATATTCCCGTGAAAGGTTCGCACCCGCAGTTGCGGCAGCCGGCAGCATGGCGGACCAGAAACGCTGCAAGTCCCGGTTCTCGAAATCGATGGCGGCTATCTCGTCGTATTCCTCGAGCAGAAGCTGCGGATGGTTGACGATGGTCAGCGCCAGCACGCTCTCGCGAAGAGCCGGAAGGTCTCGATGCCCGCGGACCAGGCCGGAACGGGCCAGACGATCGGAAACGCCTACGCCGCGGCTGCTCGCTCCCGCTCCCTGAGGTGCGACCCCGCCGCGCCCTCCTGCCCGAGCTCCACCACGTTGGAAACCCTCGCGGCGGCCGTTGCCGCCACGTTGCACGGGCGAAAAGAAACTGTTCAGGCGGTCCCGGATCTCCTGCTGGTAATGACGGCGGACATTCTCATCGGCGATGACGGAAACGATCTGTTTCAGCCGGGCCTCAAGCTCTGCGCGCTGTTCGGGCGTTTCGAAATTGGCCGAGGCGGCTTCGCGCTGCCAGATCATGCCGACAAGCGGCCGTGCATCCGAAATCACCTTGTCGAACGGCGCCCTACCCTCATGCTTAACCAGATCGTCCGGATCCTTACCATCAGGCAACAGCGCGAAACGCACAGAGCGTCCCGGCTTCAGGAACGGTAAAGCCAGATCCGCGGCACGGCTCGCGGCCCTGAGACCCGCCCCGTCGCCATCGAAGCAGAGGACCGGCAGCGGCGAAATCTTCCAGAGAAGATCGAGCTGATTTTCCGTCAATGCCGTGCCGAGGGGAGCGACCGCATTTTCAACGCCGGCCTGATGCAGCGCGATCACGTCCATATAGCCCTCGACCGCGATGATCGTGGCACCTTCGGTCTTGCCGCCGGTGGCCTGCGCCGCCCGCCTGGCGCGCGCGAAGTTGTAGAGCACCTGCCCCTTGTGGAAGAGTTCGGTTTCCGGCGAGTTCATGTATTTCGCCGGTGCATCCGGCGCCATGGCGCGGCCGCCGAAGGCGATCACCTTTTCCCGCGACGACAATATGGGGAACATGATGCGGTCGCGGAAATAATCATAGGAGACCGGGATGTCGTCGCCATGCCGCACCAGGCCGCAGGCCTCGATCTGCTCCTTCGGCACGCCCTTGCCGGCAAGAAACTCCTTGAGTGCATTGCGGCTTTCCGGTGCGTAACCCAGCCGAAACGTCTCGATGGTGCGACTTGTCAGACCGCGGTCGCGCAGATAGGCCCGCGCCTTGGCGCCACCCGCACCCTGGAGCTGGTCCTGAAAGAAGCGCGTCGCCATTTCCATGACGTCGAGCAGCGAAGTCCGCTCCTTCTCGCGCTTTTCGGCCTGCGGATCCGGTTGGGGCAGAGAGATACCGGCCATGTCGGCAACCTGCTGCACAGCCTCCGGGAAGTTCAGTCCCTCGAGGTCGGTCAGGAAGCGGAAATGATCGCCGGATACGCCGCAGCCGAAGCAATGGTATCGGCCCTTACGGTCTTCGCAGTGAAAACTCGGGCTCTTCTCGCCATGGAACGGGCAGCAGGCCCAATAATCGCCGCGCGAGACATTGGTTTTCCTGCGATCCCAGGTCACCCGACGGCCGACCACAGCCGATATCGGCACGCGATCGCGGATTTCGTCGAGAAAACTGTTGGAAAAGCGCATCTTCACCTCTGAGCCAAACTTCATATAAGCGCCGGCCCAAAGGAATGCCACACCGATGACACACGGTACCCGCTATTCACAGGTTGGAGATGGACGAACTGCCCACGCCGGTGACGCGGCATGCCTCCCAGTCACCACCGAGCGACAAGAAAAGCAAGGAAGGCGGGAATCCGAAATCGGATTCCCGCCTCTTGCTTTTCCGGCTGCTATGGTGAGCTTACTTCAGAAGCTCTTTCACCACGCCTGAAGCCTTGGCAAAATCCATCTGGCCCGGATATTTTTCCTTCAATACGGCCATGACCTTGCCCATGTCCCGCAGGCCCTGCGCGCCAGTTTCAGTGACCGCCGCCTGGATGAGGCCGCGCACCTTTTCATCGGAAAGCTGCTCCGGCATAAAGCCCTTGATGACCTCGATTTCCTCGCGCTCCTGCGTGGCGAGCTCGGCGCGGCCGGCATCCTCGTAAATCTTTGCGGATTCCTCGCGCTGCTTCACCATCTTCTGCAGGATTTGCAGAATATCGTCGTCGCTGACCGGATCTTTGCCCACACCGCGGTTGCCAATGTCACGATCCTTGATGGCCGCCTGGATCAGGCGCACGGTGGAAAGCCGGCGGGTATCCTTGGCCTTCATTGCATCCTTGAGCGCTTCGGAAAGCTTGTCGCGCATCATCATTTTTCTCCTTGGGAAAAGCCGGGGCAGGCTCGGTGAATTGTGGCTTTTCCTTGTCATCCAAGCCGGTGTCATAAACGACGGGCCGGGGTCAATCAATTCAATTCACTTAAGCCACTGAATTCTGACGAGGATAATCGTCAGGGATTCTTCGGCTCACGTGATTGACCATCCCGCCCGCTTTGTTTATTTTCCGGCACCTGCACGAGATTTAGAATGTCAGGGCTAGCGCCGGTGTTCCTGCGCGCCCGTTCCTACGACCATAGATGGCCTCTACAGCCTGTCTCTTCAAGGGATGGGGCCGGTGAGGCAGAAGGATGAACATGACTGCGACCGCTCCAGCCACCGCCCCTTGGACCACCAAGAAACCCACCGCCATACTCGTTCTTGCCGACGGTACGGTGATCGAAGGAACGGGCATCGGGGCAACCGGCAAGGTGCCTGCCGAAGTGGTCTTCAATACCGCGCTGACGGGGTACGAAGAAATCCTGACCGACCCTTCCTATCTGGGCCAGATCGTCACCTTCACCTTCCCCCATATCGGCAATGTCGGCACCAATGAAGAAGACATCGAGGACCTGACGCCCGCCGCCCGGCGCGGCGCGGTCGGCGTCATCTTCAAGGCCGACATTACCGAGCCCTCCAACTACCGTGCCGCCAAGCACCTCGATGCCTGGCTGAAGGCCCGCGGCATCATTGGGCTTTCGGGCATCGATACCCGCGCGCTGACGGCCTGGATCCGCCAGAACGGCGCGCCGAACGGGGTGATCGCCCACGATCAGAACGGTGTCTTCGACATTGAAGCGCTGAAGGCCGAAGCCGGGGCATGGAGCGGTTTGGAAGGCCTCGATCTCGCCAAGGAAGCAACCTCCGGCCAGTCCTCGCAGTGGACGCAGAAGCCTTGGGTATGGAACGAGAGCTACAGCGATCTCCAGCCGGAAGATGCGAAATACCATATCGTTTGCGTCGATTACGGCGTGAAGCGCAATATCCTGCGCCTCTTCACCGGCCTGGATTGCAAGGTTACCGTCGTGCCGGCGCAAACCTCGGCTGAAGACATTCTGGCCTTGAAGCCGGATGGCATTTTCCTGTCGAACGGCCCGGGCGATCCGGCGGCAACCGGCGAATATGCGGTGCCGGTCATTCAGGATGTCATCAGGACCGATATCCCGACCTTCGGCATCTGCCTCGGCCACCAGATCCTCGGCCTGGCGCTCGGGGCGAAAACCGAGAAGATGCATCAGGGTCATCACGGCGCCAATCATCCGGTTAAGGATCATACGACCGGCAAGGTCGAGATCGTTTCCATGAACCACGGCTTTGCAGTCGATTCGAAGTCTCTGCCGGAAGGTGTTGAAGAGACTCACATTTCGCTCTTCGACGGCACCAATTGCGGCCTGCGTCTTTCTGGCAAACCGGTCTTTTCCGTACAGCATCATCCCGAGGCTTCGCCGGGACCGCAGGACAGCCACTACCTCTTCCGCCGCTTCATCAACCTCGTTCGCGAGCGCAAGGGCGAACCGGCTCTCGCCGAGCGCTGACCTGCAGCCGTAAAAAATCGATCATGACCTATTGACCTCAACCTTGCTTGAGGTCGCACAAAGCCCCTGTTCAAAACGAGCAGGGGTTTTTCTATGAGCGAAATACAGAAGGCACGCGTCGTTCGCGTCAACAGGTTCTCGGTGCCGGAGGATGCCCGCGACGAGTTTATGCGTCTCATCGGAAGGACGCACGAGGTCATCCGGTCGCAGCCCGGCTTCGTCGAGGATCTGATCCTCGAACAGCATTCGGGGCCGGGAGAATTCAACCTCCTCACCATCATAAAATTCGAAGGAGAACACGTCCTTCAACCCGTCATCGCCGCAGTCGCGAAATCGGATGCCGAGGCCGGCATCGACCGCCAGGCCCTGAACAGGCGTCTTGGGGTCGAAGCCAATGTCGGATTCTATCAGCCGGTCACGCTACGCGAACTTCTGCCGGCGTGAAGCGGCAGCCGGCTCGCTGTTCTCAGCGGGCCGTTTTCTGGCGGCGGACGAGAAGCCAGAACCGCCCGCAGAGAAAGACAGCGGCTGCGGCAAGACCGAGGACAAAACCGAACCAGACACCCTCCCCTCCGAAACCAAGCGGGAAGGCAAAGATCCAGGCGCAGGCAAACCCGATCGGCCAGTATGCGATGAGAGCCAGTATCATCGGCACCTTGGTATCCTTGACGCCTCGCAGCAGCCCGGCTCCCACCGCCTGCAGTCCGTCGACGAGCTGAAACGCACCGGCAATTGCGATCAGCGGCACGGCAAGGGCCAGCACGGTTTCTGCATCTGCCTGCCGGGTATCGAGGAACAAGGCACCGAGCGCGCGTGGAACCACCGCGTAAAGCACGCTGCCGATCGCGGTGAAGAAAATACCGATAGCCAGCACGGCGACCGCCGCGCGCCTGACGCCCAACGGATCGTTGCGGCCATTGGCAAGACCCACGCGCACCGTCGCAACCTGGGCAAGGCCGAGCGGGATCATGAAGGCGATGGATGCAAGCTGCAGCGCGATGCCATGCGCGGCAAGCTGCAGCTTGCCGATCATTCCCATGAGCAGCGAGGCGGCGGAAAACAGGCTGGTTTCCGCCAGGATGGTAAAGCTGATCGGTAAGCCGAGCGCCACAATCTCGCGGACCATGGCCCAGTCCGGGCGCCAGAACCGCACGAAGATCTCGTAGGCCCGCATCCGCGGCTGGCTTTCCACATAGATGACGGCAATCAGGAAGCCGCAGAGATTGGCGCTCACCGCTGCGATCGCTGCCCCATGCAGCCCGAGCGCCGGCGCACCGAAATGGCCGAAAATCAGCGTATAGGCGACGGCTGCGTTCATCAGGAACATGCCGATCGTGACGTAAAGCACGATGCTGCCCTTCTCCAGGCCCGTGACGAAGCTGCGAAGCGCCATCAATCCGAGCGCGGGGAAGATGCCCCATTGAGCGATCCTGAGATAGCTCTGCGCGAGAGCTGCAACATCGGGCGCCTGACCGAGCCGCAGCAGGATCGGTTCCGAAAACCACAGGAGCGGCGCTGTGAGAACGCTATAGGCGAAGACGATCCAGAAGCCCATTCGCACGGAGCGGCGGACGCGGATAGCATCGTTGTGCCCGAGAGCTTGCGCGACGAGCGGCACCACGGCACTCGTAAAGCCGGTGCCGAAGATGAAGACGATGAAGAACATCTGCGTCGCAAGCACGACGGAAGCGAGCTCCGTCGTGCCGAGCCATCCGACCAGGATGACATCGGTCGTGTGGATCGCCATCTGTGCAAGCTGTGCCCCCACCAGTGGCACGCCAAGGGCGAAGGTCGCGCGCATATGCGAAGACCAGGAGTTGTCCGTGGACCCCTGGAACGTCATGGCCTGGCTCGAGCTCGACATGGGCACCTCCGCAGACGAAAAACGCCGCTTCCAGGAACTGGCGAGCGGCGGATGCCTCGCGTATAAAGAAGCATTCGCCGGGCGGCAACACTTTGCCGCGATTCAGCAGAATTTTTGGCCGTCTCTTCAAGAAATCTGATGGCTGAGTTCGTTTTCCCGCACCACGAGTGGAACTTTCCGCGAAATCTTGCTCAAAAACACCAAAATGGCCACCAGCATGAAGATCGCCGCCATCATGTAGGGTGCGCCGGCGAACTCCACCGCCGCATGCGGACCGGTGAAGGCACCGAAGAGTTGCGTAAAGATCGCGGGACCGATGATCGTCGTCAGACTCGTGAGACTGGCCATCGCGCCCTGCAGTTCACCTTGGGCAGACGGGGGGACCTTGCCGGCCGCTATGCTTCTCAGCGGCGGATCGGCAACATTTTCGATCGTCGTCGCAAGGATGATCGCATAGACCATCCAGCCTTCCCAGGCGAAAGCATATCCCATCAGTCCGAGGCACGAAAAGGAAAGACCAAGGACCGCCGTCTTCCATTCGCCGAGGACCGGCACGAGCTTCGGCAGGACAAATGCCATGACGAGCGCCGCACAGATTCCGAAAAGCCCTAGCGAAAGACCGATTTGACCTTCGCTCCAGCCGTAGCGATAGGCCGAAACGAAGGACCAGACGGATGGGTAGACGGCATGCGCCAGCCAGTAGAGGAACATCACCAGCATGACCCAGCCGATGCCCGGATAATGGCGCATCTGGCGCAACGCTCCGAGCGGGTTTGCCCGCCGCCATTCAAACCTGCGGCGATTGGCCCTGTCGAGGGTCTCCGGCAGCAGGAACCAGGCAGCGATGAAATTGGCGAGTGACAGGAGACCGGCCCCCAGAAACGGCACGCGTGGGCCTAATTCTCCAAGGAGGCCCCCGATGACCGGGCCGACGGTAAAGCCGACACCGAATGCGATCCCGATCAGGCCGAAATTCTTGGCGCGGTTTTCGTCATTGCTGATATCGGCGATATAGGCTGAGCACGTCGCGAAGCTGCCGCCGGAAATGCCGGCCAATACCCGCCCAACGAACAGCATCCAGAAGCTGGTCGCCGCCGCGCAGATCAGGTTGTCGAGCGCGAAGGTAAGGACGGATGCCAGCAGGATCGGTCGTCGCCCGAAACGGTCGCTCAGGTTTCCGAGGAGCGGCGCGAAGAGGAACTGCATGGCGGAATAGATAAGGAGAAGCCAGCCACCGTCGACGGCGGCAGCGCTCATGTCGTCGCCCGTCAATTCCCGCAGGAACGTCGGCAGCACGGGCATGATGATCGCGATCCCGATGACATCCAGGAACAGGATCATGAAGACCAGAAAAAGACCGCGGCGAACGAATTTCGGGTCGAGCATCGGATGTCTCTCTAGGATCTGGTGGTTTCTGGAAAGACGACCGTGTCGCCGCGAAGCCTACATAAACGCAAACGGAAAAGGAAACAATCCGTGAACATTTCAAAGTTTTTGATGCGAGATGAGCCGGCTTGATATCGGTTACGGCGCGCGCCGCTGTTCCGCCTTGAGAAAATCGAGGAAAGCCCGCAGCGGGGCCGGAATGTGCCGCCGCCCGTGATAGTAGAGAAACGGACCGGAGAACTCCTGGGCCCAGCCTTCCAGCACCGGCAGCAGTTCGCCCCTACCCAGGGCAGGAGCCAGAAACTCCTCGAAGCTGAAGATGATCCCGATCCCCTGGCAGGCGAGGCTCACTTCAAGCTCGGTGGTTTCGGCCACCAGTACGGCGGGCGGATGGATCGTGAACTCCCTGCCGTTTTCCTCGAAGGTCCAGGGCACGATCCGCCCGCTTGCAAAGCGGTGCAATATGCATCGGTGCTGCAGGAGGTCGCGCGGGTGCTGCGGCATCCCGTATTCCTCAAGATAGGACGGCGCGGCCGCCCCGACAAAGCGCTGGACCCGCTGACCGATCGGCACGGCGATCATATCCTGATGCAGTGATTCCTCGTAACGCACACCCGCATCAAAACCTTCGGCGAGAATATCGATAAAAGCGTCGTTGCTTGATACCTCCAGCGTGATGCCGGGATATTGCTTCAGGAACCGACCGGCTATGTCCGGCAGGATATTGCGCGCAACGATACCCGGCACGTTCAGTCTGAGCCGCCCGACGGGCGTATCGCGGAAACTGTTGATGCCATCGATTGCCGCTTCGATCTCCGCCAGCCCCGGTCCGAGACGCTCCAGCAATCGCTCGCCTACCTCCGTAAGCGTTACCGTTCTTGTGGTACGATTGAGGAGCCGGACCCCCAGACGCGTCTCCAGCCGCCGCATCGCTTCGCTGAGCGACGAGGCGGATACGCCGCGCACCTTGCCCGCCGCACGGAAACTTCTGAGCCTCGCAACGGTTGCAAATGCGTCGAGATCGGCCAGCGGAAGATCAGGCATTGTACGAAAATCCAAACACCCTGTGCATGACCATACGGATTATCGCACAAAGAAATCCGGCGTAAAAGGGCCTCGCATCTGACAGAGATTTTAAGCAAGGAGCAAAGCAATGGACACGCGCCAACTTGGAAAGACCGGTCCGCGGGTTTCCGCAATCGGCCTCGGCTGCATGGGAATGTCCGATTTTTACGGCCCCACGGACCGCAGCGAAAGCATAGCCACGATCCATGCCGCCCTGGATGCAGGTATCAATGTCCTGGATACCGGCGATTTCTACGGCATGGGCCACAATGAAATGCTGATCGGAGAGGCCTTGCGCGGGCGGCGACGGGAAGACGCCATCATCAGCGTCAAGTTCGGGGCTTTGCGCGATCCGAAGCGCAACTGGTACGGCTACGACTCGCGCCCGGCAGCTGTCCGAAACTTTCTGGGCTATAGCCTGACCCGGCTTGGGGTCGACTATATCGACATTTATCGGCCGGCCCGGCTCGATCCCAATGTCCCGATCGAGGACACGATCGGCGCGATGGCGGATCTCGTGAAGGAAGGCTATATCCGCCATATCGGGCTCTCCGAGGTCGGAGCCGAGACTATTCGCCGTGCAGCCAAGGTCGCCCCCATCTGCGATCTACAGATCGAGTATTCGCTCATCTCGCGCGGCATAGAGGACGAAATCCTGCCGACCTGCCGCGAACTCGGCATCGGCATCACCGCTTATGGCGTCCTGTCGCGCGGCCTCATCAGCGGTCATTGGAAGAAGGAAAACGCGGCCCAAGGCGACTTCCGGGCCTTCAGTCCCCGCTTCCAGGAGGGCAATGTCGACAGCAATCTCGCGCTGGTCGAAGCGTTGCGGGAAATCGCGGACCGCAAGGCCGTCTCGGTGGCGCAAATCGCGATCGCCTGGGTTGCGACGAGAGGAGGCGACATCATCCCGCTTGTTGGCGCCCGCCGCCGCGACCGGCTGACGGAATCGCTCGGCGCACTCGATGTGACGCTGTCTTCGGACGATCTTGCCGCCATCGAAAGAGCGGTACCGAAAGGTGCCGCCGCCGGCGCGCGTTATCCTGCCGCCCAACTCGCCCATATGGACAGCGAGAAATAGTCGATCAGCAGCACCAGGCGAGCGCCCAACCGCTCGCCTGGCAGCAATACGTGCATCAGAAGTAAGATTGACAGCGAAGCCGGTTCGCTACAGTCTAACGGAAGGGGAATTCCGCAAAAAAATGGGGGCTTCTTATGCGCAACCTGCTGGCAATCGCATTTATACTCATGTCGGGCGGCACAGCATTGGCAGACATGAAGGTTTCTTTCGACTGGGGCTCGACGAAGAAGTGCTTCGACTCCAAGTCGCCGCCGATATCTTTGTCCGGGGTTCCCGCCGGAACCAAGAAGCTCGACATCCGGATGAAGGACATGAACGTCCCTGACTACAATCACGGTGGCGGCAAGGTCGACTATACCGGTCAGAAATCGCTGGGCTACGGCGCCTTCAGCTATACCGGCCCCTGCCCGCCGTCGGGAAAACACAAATACCGTTTCACGGTCAAGGCGCTCGACGCCGGCGGCAAGACGATCGCCACAGCAACCGCCGATAAGATGTTCCCCTGACCGCACGGTCCGGCTCGACATTCGCGGCTGGAGATCATAGAGAGAAACTCTTCTCCTATGGCGGCCTTCCCATGATCGAACTTCTCTGGCGCGGCATTCTGATCGGCATCGGCGCCACCATCCTTATGGACCTCTGGGCAATCCTGCTGCACCGCGTTTTCGGCCAGCCCAAGGCCAACTGGGCACCGGGCGGACGCTGGTTCTGGCATCTCTCCCGCGGGACCGTGTTCCACGAGAGCATCGCCGCAGCAGAACCCCATACCCACGAGCTGGCGCTCGGCTGGGCGGGCCACTACGCAGTCGGCGTCGTCTATGGGGTGGCTTTCGCCTTCATCGTCGGGCTCGGCTGGTTCTCTGCCCCGACCTTTGTGCCGGCATGGATCTTCGGCATAGTTACGGTCGCCGCCGGCTGGTTCCTCATGCAGCCTGGAATGGAGCTTGGCTGGGCCGCGTCGAAGACGCCGAAGCCGAACAAGGTCCGCTTTCTCAATCTCGCCGCTCACACGGTTTTCGCGCTCGGGCTCTACGGATCTACACTCCTGATCCGCTGATCCTCCAGACCCCGCTTCACGCGGTCGAGCGTCCCGCAGCGATCGCACCTTGGAAAAGGCGATGGTCGCCCGCCCTTCTATTTCCTGAATCGCCCTGCGAACCGGCAGAACCAACACCCTGAAAAGCCCGGTACTTTTCTCGCGGCTTGACATGTTGTTTTTTTATAACATTATTCTGAACGGAACAAGGGAGAAGGATGATGGAACTGAAGTTCAAGGTATCGGGCCGGATCGCAAAGCCGGTCGAGGAAGTGTTCGAGGCCGTCGCCGATCCGAAGAAGCTCTCCGGCTATTTTACGACTGGCGGCGCACAAGGGCGACTGGAAACCGGCGCAACGGTCACCTGGGATTTTCACGACTTTCCGGGCGCTTTCCCCGTGCAGGTCGTGAAGGTCGAGAAAGACAAGGAGATCGTTCTGAAATGGGAGGCCAATGAAGGTGAACCCGGCGAGGCTCCCGGCGACAATCCGGCCGGCAAATACATGACGACCGTGACCATGACCTTCGAACCACTCGAAGACAACCGCACCCTGGTGACGATCGCCGAAGAAGGCTGGAGGGAAACACCCGGCGGACTGACCGCCTCCTACGGCAATTGTCAGGGCTGGTCTCAGATGCTCTGCGCCATGAAGGCCTATGTCGAATACGGCATCAACCTCCGCGAGGGAATGTACAAGTGAGCTTCGATCGAGAGATTGAGGCGCCGCTGCCGTCGGCACACCGCGCCTCCCTCGACCTTAAAGCAAGCTGAAGACCGGCCAATCTCGGCTAAACCTCAGACCTCCCCGGAGAACGTATCGCAGGCCTTCATGTCGCCGGTATCGAAACCGCGCTTGAACCAGCGCATGCGCTGCTCCGAGGTGCCGTGGTTGAAGCTTTCCGGCACGACATAGCCCTGGCTGCGTTTCTGCAGCGTATCGTCACCGATCTGCTGTGCGGCATTCAGCGCCTCTTCCAGATCGCCGCGTTCCAGAATGCCCCTTTGCTCGGTGAATTTGCCCCAGACGCCGGCAAAGCAGTCCGCCTGCAATTCGACCCGCACCGACATCTGGTTTGCCTCGGTCTCGCTCATCCGCTGGCGCGCCTGGTTGAAGCGCGGCAGGATGCCGAGCAGGTTCTGCACATGATGCCCGACCTCGTGCGCGACGACATAGGCTTCCGCAAAGTCGCCGGCGGCATCGAAACGCTGCTCGAGTTCGCCGAAGAATTCCGTATCGAGATAGACCTTGCGATCGTTAGGGCAGTAGAAGGGACCGGTTGCGGAGGAAGCAAAGCCACAGGCCGAGTTCACCTGTCCGGAAAACAGCACCAGGCTTGGCTCCTGGTAGGTCTGGCCGTTCGCCTGGAAAATGCCGTTCCAGGTATCCTCTGTTTCGGCGAGGACGGTACGAACAAAGGCAGTGGTGTCGTCATTGGCGGGCGCTCTGTTTGTCTGCTGCTGCGTGCCGGAGCCATCCAAACCGATATCGCCGCCCGAAAGCAGCGTCAGGGGATTGATGCCGGTGATCCAGCAGATGATCAGAATGAGGACGATGCCGCCGATGCTGAGCCCGCCCCCGCCTCGGCGCCCGCCGCCGATGGGGATGCGGAACCCGCCGCCACGCCCGAACGGGCTGCCGCCCGTGGAGGCACCGCGCCGGTCCTCGACATTGTCCGATTGACGGCGGCCTTTCCATTCCATCTCAGGATCTCCTATCGCGAATAACGCTCATCACGCGATATAACGCAGATGACGGGAAAAAGGAGCCATCACCCCGCGGAAGATTTGTTCTCAGGCGACCTGCAGCATCTTCTTGCCAGGCAGGAAGACCGTCAGCAGCCCAAGTGCCGGAAGAAAGGCGCAGATGGTATAGACGAAACTGATGCCGTAAAGGTCGGCAAAGATGCCGAGCACGGCCGCCGCAATGCCGCCGATGCCGAAGGCGAGCCCGAAAAAGATGCCGGCGATCATGCCGACACGGCCGGGCACCAGTTCCTGCGCCATCACCACGATCGCCGGGAAGGACGAAGCCATGATGAAGCCGACGATCGCAGAAAGCGCGATGGTCACGGGAAGGTTCGCAAACGGCATGGCGAGCGTGAAGGGCAGCGCACCGAGGATCGAGAACCAGATGACCACCTTTGAGCCGAACCGGTCGCCGATCGGGCCGCCGACAACCGTTCCCAGCGCCACGGCGCCGAGGAAGATGAAGAGCATGATCTGCGACTGCTGTACCGTGACGCCGAAACGTTCGATCACGAAAAACGTGTAGTAGCTGCTGATGCTCGCCATGTAGATGTTCTTCGAGAATGTCAGCAACGCCAGCACGACGAGCGCCGTCGCCACCGTCCGCTTGGAAAGGCTGTGCGCGTTCAAAATCCTTTTCCGGCCCTTGTTGGCCGCCATATGCGCCTTGTACCAGCGCGCCACCCAGGCCAGGATGACAATTCCGAGCATGGCGATGACCGAGAACCAGGCAACGCTCCCCTGCCCGTTCGGCACGATGATGAAGGCGGCGAGCAGCGGACCAATCGACTGGCCGAAATTGCCGCCGACCTGGAATGTCGCTTGCGCGAAACCGTAGCGGCCGCCGGAGGCAAGCCGGGCGACGCGGGAAGATTCCGGGTGGAAGACGGCCGAGCCTATGCCGATCAGCGAGGCGGCGATCACAAGCATCGGGTAGGAATGTGCCCATGCCAGGATGAACAGGCCGACAAAGGTGGAGCCCATGCCGACCGGCAGCGAATAGGGAAACGGTTTCTTGTCGGTAACGATGCCGATCACCGGCTGCAGCAGCGATGCCGTGCACTGGAAGGCGAGCGTCAGGATCCCGATTTGCCAGAAGTCGAGCGCAAAGTCGGTCTTCAGCATCGGATAGATCGCCGAAATCATCGACTGCATGATGTCGTTCAGCATGTGGCAGAAACTGACGGCAAAAATGATCGGCAGGACCGTCACCTCCGCTGCGGCAGCGGCGACGGGCTTCGAAGTTGCATCGGCCATGAGCATTTCCTCCGCGCAAGCGGTCCTCAGCGATGGCCGTTGCGGCAAATTCCTTATTGCCGGTGTTTATTCCCGCAAGCCGCAGCTGTCCATGACAGCAAGGCTGATATCGGTACGGTTCGGGATTTTTTGTCGGATCAGGCGCGACGGGACGCAAGCCGATGCTGCAAGACGAACATTGCAACGATGGCGGCCAGCGTGAGCAACAGGATCCAGCTCGGCCCGCCGGAAAAGACGACCGCATTCATGATGCGGCCGGGGATGAGCGTGAAGAGGCCGGCGCCGACGATACCGCCGAGATACATGCCGATCACCGAAGCCTTGTGCGCCCGAATGTTATGGGCACGCGCCGCGCTGATCGCCCGCCAGGCGCCGGCGAGGACGAAGATCGAAAGCAGATGAATCGGGCTGAAGCCGTAGAAGAGGTTGATCCCATGGATGAAGAAGCTGGAGAGCGAAGTGACCACCATCAGCACCATCCAGATCTTGCCAAACAGCCGGTGCTGCGGCGTACCCTTGCGATCGAGGAGAATGTAAGCGCCAAGCAGGGCGGCCGGCAGGACCGCCGCCACATGGATCTGCACGGCAAGCGGGGCGTCGAGAAGCGGTTGAAGGTTCACAAGGCTACCTCTGGATCATCAAGCGATTGAACTCGCCGCCTGTTTCGGCCAAGACTGCCCGCATCTTCAACCGAAATGGCGCAGACAGCGGACAAACTTCGTGAAACAGGCGTTTTTCAGTTCCACGCTTCGTGAATTGCAACTCTTCATCCGCTCGCCGCGCTTCTGGATGACCTTTTCGCTCGTCGTCCTCATCTTCGCGGTCAGCGGCCCCTACGGCACATTTGAACGCATGACGTTCGGCATACGGCTTGGCTATTGGTTGATCGTGCATGCCGTCACCTGGGCGATCGCCATCACCTTTGCGCTCGCCGCCGAAGTCCTCCTGCGCGAACGGCTCGGCAACACGCTGCTGCGCATGATGACCGGCTCGCTCGCCGCGGCCTTGCCGATCGGCTTTGCGCTCGGTCTTGTCGACTTCGCTTTCACCGGAGCCTGGGGGGAAACGGCTAACGGCTTCCACCGTGCGCTGATGGCGCTTCCGCTCTGCGCCCTCTTCTGTCTGCTCACCTATACGGCGATGCATCGGCAGATCGCCGCGGTGGCTACGCCATCGGCAGCATCGGAACAGTTCCCCGGCCGCCCCTCAGGTGCTAGCCGCCAGCCGTCCGACCCGGAGATCCTCGGCCGCCTGAAACCGCAGAATCGCGGACCGCTCGTGCGTCTGTCCGTCGAGGATCACTATACCGAGGTCGTCACCGTCCGCGGCCGCGAACTTGTCCTCCTGCGCTTTGCGGACGCGCTGAAGGAACTCGGCGATACGCCCGGCCTCCAGGTGCACCGCTCGCATTGGGTGGCGGAAGCGCATGTGCAAAAACTGAAGCGCGAAGGCGGCAAGCTGTACGTGATTACGAAAGATGGTGCCGAGATCCCGGTGAGTCGCACTTATACAGACGCGGTGCGCATTCGCCTAAGCCACCTTTTACCCTAGGCGGACAGAGCCACACGCGGATGGAGGAAGGCGTTGGCCGCACCGGTTGCAACGCGCACAGCCGCGATGCAAAGGCATGCCACCGCAATACCGGCCGGAATGTCCACCAGATAGTGGCTGCCATGCGAGACGGCTGCTGCCGCCATGCCTATATTCAGGACCAGCAAGGGATAGCGTAGCAGACGAATCTCCCAGGCCGCCCATGCACAGAGTGCGGCAGTGGCGGCATGAACGGAAGGAAATGTCAGAATGCCGGCCGCGTTCGCGATGGAGAAAACGAAGTCTGGATTGTCCCTGACGCCGTTGAACTGGTCGAGAAAGAAATAGCCAAAGTGGATGTTGATGTTCTGGAGGGCATCTGCATCAACCCGGTAGTAAGGATAGGCTCCGATTGCGGGAAACCAGATTGAAATGGCGCTGGCGAGGAAGCAGATCAACGCATAACCGGCAACCATCAGATATGCCCGCTCCGCCCTACCGAGAATGGAAAGCAATACCGGCAGGGCAAGCAGCTGCACAACAAACGACTGATAGGCCAGACCCAGACTGTTGGCCAACCACGGCCGGGAATCGACAAAGGCGACAAAAGCGACCCAATCAAATCCGATAGCGGCATCAGCCATCGCCAACGAGGCGTCGGCAAGCGGCAACCCCGCTCCGATGGCGAGATATGTCGAGATTACTGTGGGGACGACCAGGAGCAAACCGATGGATAGCGGCTCGACAGCGCTTCTCAGTGCCTGCATGTTTCGCCAGGAGCAGTATGCGGTGCACAGAACAGTGGCGCCGCCGAACCACAAGAGTGGCGGCAGGAGAACGCCGTAGTCCACGCGCAAACCGGCAATCCAAAGAAGCGGAAAAACAGCCACATACGATGTCGCTGCAATACCCAGAAGCGTATACCGCGCCCTTCGCAAATTGCCAGACATGATCCGCCCCACGTTCTGGCCATGTGATTACGACAAAATCATTAATTATGCCGTAGCATCAAAGGCAGATTTCTCCACAATCGACGCCAGGCGCTTTTCCTGTCGATTTGGCGATTTATGGGGTTCCGTTCGGGGAAACATTTGCCTATAAGCCGCGTCTAGCCTGAAAAGACATGCGCGCGCGACCCGACCGGTGCCCTCCACACCGTGCCGGTTTTTCGCGCAGGAAAAAAGCGGAAAGATACCCCATGCCCAAGCGCCAAGATTTGAAATCGATCCTCATCATCGGCGCGGGTCCGATCGTCATCGGTCAGGCATGCGAATTCGACTATTCCGGCACTCAGGCCTGCAAGGCGCTGAAGGAGGAAGGTTACCGGGTCATCCTGGTGAACTCCAACCCGGCGACCATCATGACCGATCCCGGTCTCGCCGACGCGACTTATGTCGAGCCGATCACCCCGGAAGTCGTCGCCAAGATCATCGCCAAGGAGCGGCCGG
Source organism: Neorhizobium alkalisoli (assembly GCF_002968635.1). Lineage (GTDB taxonomy): Bacteria > Pseudomonadota > Alphaproteobacteria > Rhizobiales > Rhizobiaceae > Neorhizobium > Neorhizobium alkalisoli. The sequence goes on from NZ_PVBN01000006.1 coordinate 143,891, forward strand.
ACGCTCTGCTGCCGACAATGGGCGGCCAGACCGCGCTGAATACCGCGCTCTCCCTGAAGCGCATGGGCGTGCTGGACCGCTACAATGTGGAAATGATCGGCGCCAAGCCCGCTGCCATCGACAAGGCTGAAGACCGCGCCCTCTTCCGCGAAGCCATGGCGAAGATCGGACTGGAAACGCCGAAATCGATGCTGGCGAACGCCACCGATATCAAGGACACCGACCGCAAGACCCATGAGGCCGAGCGGGCCAAGCTGCGCGAGAGCCTTTCCGGCGGGGATCTGGACAAGGCGCTCGACGAACTGGAAAACCAGTGGAACCTCGGAGAGAGCGACCGCAAGCAGCGCTACATGAGCCACGCCATGGCGATCGCCGCCCAGGCAATCGACGTCGTCGGACTGCCGGCGATTATTCGCCCGTCGTTTACGCTCGGCGGCACCGGCGGCGGCATCGCCTACAACCGCACGGAATTCTTCGAGATCGTCAATTCGGGCCTCGACGCCTCGCCGACCACCGAAGTGCTTGTCGAAGAGTCCGTTCTCGGTTGGAAAGAATATGAGATGGAAGTGATCCGCGACAAGGCGGATAACTGCATCATCATCTGCTCGATCGAGAACATCGATCCGATGGGCGTCCACACGGGCGATTCCATCACCGTCGCGCCGGCGCTGACGCTGACCGACAAGGAATATCAGATCATGCGCAACGCCTCGATCGCGGTTCTGCGCGAGATCGGCGTCGAGACCGGTGGCTCCAACGTGCAGTTTGCGGTCAACCCGAAGGACGGCCGCCTTGTCGTCATCGAAATGAACCCGCGCGTCTCGCGCTCTTCCGCGCTGGCATCGAAGGCGACCGGCTTCCCGATTGCCAAGGTAGCAGCCAAGCTCGCCGTCGGTTACACGCTTGACGAGCTTGAGAACGACATCACCGGCGGCGCGACGCCCGCTTCGTTCGAACCGTCGATCGACTATGTGGTCACCAAGATCCCGCGTTTCGCCTTCGAAAAATTCCCGGGCGCCGAGCCGATCCTGACCACCGCGATGAAATCCGTCGGTGAAGTGATGGCGATCGGCCGCACATTCGCGGAGTCGCTGCAGAAGGCATTGCGCGGCCTCGAAACTGGCCTCACCGGCCTCGACGAGATCGAGATCCCCGGCCTGGAAGACGGCGAGAACTCCAAGAACGCCATCCGCGCCGCAATCGGCACTCCGACACCGGATCGTCTGCGCATGGTGGCCCAGGCCCTCCGCCTCGGCCTGACCGAAGCCGAAGTCCACGAAGCCTGCAAGATCGACCCGTGGTTCATCGCCCAGTTCAAGGCGATCGTCGATATGGAGACGCGCATCCGCGAACACGGCCTGCCGACCGACGCGGAAAACCTGCGCATGCTGAAGGCCATGGGCTTCTCCGACGCCCGCCTCGCTTCGCTGACCGGCAAGCGTCCGAAGGAAGTCGCCGAACTCCGCAACTCGCTCAACGTGCGTCCGGTCTTCAAGCGCATCGACACCTGCGCGGCCGAATTCGCCTCGCCGACCGCCTATATGTATTCGACCTACGAAGTACCCTTCGTCGGTGCGCTCCGCTCCGAAGCGGAAGTCTCCGCCGCCAAGAAGGTCGTCATCCTCGGCGGCGGCCCGAACCGCATCGGCCAGGGCATCGAGTTCGACTATTGCTGCTGCCATGCCGCCTTCGCACTGAAGGATGCGGGCTACGAAGCGATCATGATCAACTGCAACCCGGAAACCGTGTCGACCGACTACGACACCTCCGACCGCCTCTATTTCGAGCCGCTGACGGCCGAGGATGTGATCGAGATCCTGCGCGCCGAGCAGGAAAAGGGCGAGGTCGTCGGCGTCATCGTGCAGTTCGGCGGCCAGACGCCGCTGAAGCTCGCCGAGGCGCTCGAAAAGAACGGCATCCCGATCCTCGGCACGGCGCCTGACATGATCGATCTGGCCGAAGACCGCGACCGCTTCCAGAAGCTGCTGATGAAGCTCGACCTCAACCAGCCGAACAACGGCATCGCCTACTCCGTCGAGCAGGCTCGCCTCGTCGCCGCCGAAATCGGCTTTCCCCTGGTCGTTCGCCCGTCCTACGTGCTCGGCGGCCGCGCCATGCAGATCATCCACTCGGAATCGATGCTGCAGACCTACCTGCTCGACACCGTGCCGGGCCTCGTGCCGGAAGACATCAAGCAGCGTTACCCGAACGACAAGACCGGCCAGATCAACACGCTGCTCGGCAAGAACCCGCTGCTGTTCGACAGCTATCTCACCAATGCGATCGAGGTGGACGTCGACTGCCTCTGCGACGGGACCGACGTCTACGTCGCCGGCATCATGGAGCATATCGAGGAAGCGGGCATCCATTCGGGCGACTCTGCCTGCTCGCTGCCGCCGCGCACGCTCTCGCCGGAACTTATCGACGAACTGGAGCGGCAGGCGACAGCCATGGCCAAGGCGCTCAATGTCGGCGGCCTGATGAACGTCCAGTTCGCCATCAAGGACGGCACCGTCTACGTCCTCGAGGTCAATCCGCGCGCCTCGCGAACCGTGCCATTCGTCGCCAAGACGACCGGCGCGCCGATCGCCAAGATTGCTGCACGCGTCATGGCCGGCGAGAAGCTCGATCCGACATTTGCCGCCTACGGTAAAAAACCCGACCCGCGCAACCTGACGCACATCGCGGTCAAGGAAGCGGTTTTCCCGTTCGCCAAATTCCCGGGCGTGGACACCCTACTCGGGCCGGAAATGCGCTCGACCGGGGAAGTTATCGGCCTCGACACCGATTTTGCGCTTGCGTTTGCCAAGTCGCAGCTCGGTGCAGGTGTGGAACTCCCGCGCACCGGCACGGTCTTCGTCTCCGTCCGCGACGAGGATAAGGCCCGCGTCCTTCCGGCGATCCGCATCCTGACCGAGATCGGCTTCAAGGTTCTGGCAACCGGCGGAACCGCGCGTTTCCTGGGCGAAAACGGCATCGAGGCCACAAAGATCAACAAGGTTCTCGAAGGCCGGCCGCATATCGAAGACGCGATCCGCAATCGTCAGGTCCAGTTGGTCATCAACACCACGGATGGCAACAAGGCGATTTCGGACTCGAAGTCGCTGCGCCGTGCCACGCTGATGCAGAAGGTTCCGTATTACACCACCATGGCCGGCGCCGAAGCCGCAGCCCTGGCCATCAAGGCGCTGAAGGCTGGCAATCTCGAAGTCCGCCCGCTGCAAAGCTATTTCGCCTGAACGGATCTGCTTTCGCTATCTGATGGACGCCCCTTTCCCGCGAAGGGCGTCCACTCATGTCTGTCAAAACCTCTGGAAAAGCTAGGCGTTCCGTCCTCTGATCGGCGCCACACCCAGTCTACAAATAGTCCCGGATCAGCCGCCACACCAGAAAAGCGACCGCGATGATGGTCGCCCACATCACAAGCGAAATCAGTACCGAGACAATCAGATATCTCAGCCGCCTCGTCATAGGCGAGCCCTCCAGAATCGACGCTGAAGGCATTTAAGAACAAGCCGGCATCATGTCTTTGTTAGCCAATCATCAAGGTTGATGGCTTCTGAACAGCCGGGGTTCGTGTCGTTACGCCTGCGCCAATCCCGCACGTTTGTGATCCGTAAAACGACAATACCCCTATTTCGGGCTTGTGGATAATCCCCCGGAAGATCGACCTGCCTACCCCCTTAAGCGACGTTCGAAGGACCGGAATGATATGTTGCATTGGTTCTGACCAGGTGTTGAATCGATCGCATATCTTCTCTGAAGCGGCCCAACTCTCTCATTCTCTGGGCCTCATCCGGAATCCGGAGCAGATAGGATGGATGCACGGTCACGAAGAGTATGCGCCCATCCGCCATCGCCATGGGCTCTCCGCGCACATCCTCGAGCTTTTGGCGCATATCCGTCAACGCGAAGAGGGCTGTTGCGCCCATCGCTACCACGAGCTCCGGTTTCACCAGTTCAAGCTCCTGCATCAGCCACCAGCGGCATTGCCTGATCTCACCCATATTCGGTTTCTGATGGATGCGCCGTTTGCCTCGCGGCACGTATTTGAAGTGCTTGACGGCGTTGGTAATATAGAGAGAGCGCCGATCGATGCCGACTTCGGCCAGTGTGTCGTTGAAGAGCTTTCCGGCCGGCCCCACGAACGGCTTGCCCGCAAGATCCTCCTGATCACCCGGCTGTTCGCCGACGAACATGACCCTGGCGTCAGCTGGGCCGTCCCCGAAAACCGTCTGGGTTGCCAGACAGTGGATGTCGCAACGCGTACAGTGCCGCGCTTCCTGCTTGAGAGCCGGAAGGGTGCCGGCAGCGGGGGCCGACGGCACCGGCGCCCTGGCTGCGGCCTCCTGGATGCGGTGGTGGAAGGGCAACGGCTCACTGGCCGCTTTTTTCCCCATCTCGATCACGCTCGCCTCCGCATTCGCGATCAGATCCGGAATGAGCGCAGCTTCGGGCAGGTTCTTCCAGTATTTCTTCGGCATCTCCTTTGTCATCATCTTCACCTTGAGCCGCGCCGGATTGAAGATGGATGCATAATAGGTGCGCCAGAGATCCTCGGTCTCATCCTTCAAGTCAGGTTTTGCCGCAGGTTCGTCGCAGGTCCTCAAAGTCTCCCCATCCCAGGAGGCCGAGCCCTTCGGCGTGGCAATCAGCCAATCCATGTCCGTGAAGCGGCGCTGGAAGAAAGGCGCTACGCGCGCGAGGATGAAATGATCGGGTTCGAACCAGGAGAAGAATCGCCGGCGTCCTGCAGTCCCGGCCGACAACGGCAACTCCTTGAAGCGAACGAAGGCGGTCATCTTGTGGTAGTCCCGCCCGACGGCCTTGGCCATGCGCTGCGCCGCAACGACGTCGGTATCCGATGCCATCTGCAGGAGATGCCGCCCATGCATCAGTCGGAAGAGCAAGCGGTAGAGCAGAGCAAAACGTGTCGGATCGGAATGACAGATCACGGCCCCGGCCAGCCGGATGAAGGCCGGCGGCACGGAGAGCGGCGGATGTGCCTCATGAGGTGGCGGCAGGTTGTTGTCGTCGAACCCGAACAGGCCGTCGGCGTCGTCCATGGTCCGCCATTCGATGACATCGGGCACGATACCCGCCATCAGATATGCTCGGGCCGCGTCGCGCCACTCGGTAAGGTCTCCCCTGCCCCTGAGCGAATAGCGGTACATCATAGAAGCGAAAGCTGTTCCGGCTTCGACTGGAACATGGCAGCAAGGTCGGACCGGTCGACAAGTCGATGCGGTGTCCAGCCATCGCAGGCAATAAACGGCTGGACCTTCTTCAGCGATACGCCGAGCCGCTTGAGATCATCGAGCCTCAGCCGCCGGAAGCGTCGAGCCGAGAGAATTCCCTTCACGGTCTTGGTGCCGAACCCCGGCACCCGCAGCAGCCGTTCTTTGTCCGCTCTGTTCACGTCGACGGGAAACTGCTCCCGGTGTCCCAGTGCCCAGGCAAGCTTGGGATCGAGATCGAGATCGAGCATCCCGCCCGGCCGGGTTGCGGTAATCTCGCCGATTTCGAACCCATAGAAGCGGTAAAGCCAGTCCGCCTGGTACAGCCGATGCTCACGCATCAGCGGCGGCTTGATGAGCGGCAGGTTCCTGGACGAGTCGGGAATGGGGCTGAATGCCGAATAATAGACCCGCTTCAGACCATAGCTTCCGTAGAGCCGGGCGCTCGTGCCGAGGATCGTCGCATCGTTGGCGCCATCGGCCCCGACGATCATCTGCGTGCTCTGCCCGGCCGGAGCAAACTTCTTCCTCCGTTTGGATTGCAGCGTCGGCTCCGCCATTTCCTCGATCTTGAGCCGGAGATTGCCCATCGACTGCCGGATGCCATCCGGCCGCTTCTCCGGCGCGAACTTGGCAATGCCGTTATCGGTGGGCAGCTCGATATTGATCGACAACCGGTCCGCATAGAGCCCGGCTTCCTCGATCAGGGAGGCCGAGGCCTCCGGAATGGTTTTCAGGTGGATGTAACCCCGGAAATTATGCGTCGTCCGCAACTCGCGGGCAATCAGCACCATTTCCTCCATCGTGTGATCGGAGGAGCGTATGATTCCCGAAGACAGAAAGAGGCCTTCGATATAATTCCGCCGATAGAATTCCAGCGTCAGCCAGATCACTTCCTGCGGAGTAAATCGAGCCCTTTCGACATTGCTGGAGGAGCGATTGATGCAATAGGCGCAATCATAGATGCAGAAATTCGTGAGCAGGATCTTGAGAAGGGAAATGCAGCGGCCATCGGGCGCATAGGCATGACAGATCCCCGAACCCTCTGTCGAGCCTAGCCCTCCCGAGGCGGAAGAGTCCCTTTTAACCGTTCCGCTGGACGCACAGGAAGCATCGTATTTCGCGGCATCGGAGAGAATTGCCAATCGTTCTTTTAGCGACTTCTTCATTACGTGTTCTTTATTTGTTCCGCTTAAGGAAGTCAAGACATTGACAAATGGATGGGCTTGGACTCTCATGCGGAGGCTTGGATCCCTCCCGACAGAGCTTCGAAATTTCTAGCGTTCGTTGTCAAAGTTCTGTTATAGTGAACCAAATTTTGATCTTACGATGGTTCCGAAGTTTTACTCCGGAACCTGTTTCTTTTTGTGTTCGCGGCATCCGCGGACATGAGTCTGAAGGACAGTGAAATGGTTGATAAGGTACCGATGACGCCAAACGGTTTTGCCAAGCTGCAGGAAGAACTGCGCTGGCGCCAGCAGGAGGAGCGTCCCCGTATCATCGAGGCGATTGCGGAGGCCCGCGCTCACGGCGATCTTTCGGAAAATGCCGAATACCATGCCGCCAAAGAAGCCCAGAGCCACAACGAAGGCCGCATCACCGAGCTTGAAGACCTGACGGCGCGCGCCGAGATCATCGACCTCACCAAGATGTCCGGCTCGAAGATCAAGTTCGGCGCCACCGTCAAGCTCGTCGACGAGGATACCGACGAGGAGAAGACCTACCAGATCGTTGGCGACCAGGAAGCCGATGTGAAGGCAGGCCGCATTTCCATCTCTTCCCCGATTGCCCGCGCGATGATCGGCAAGGAAGCCGGCGAATCGATCGAAGTTGTCGCGCCAGGCGGCTCCAAGGCCTACGAGATTCTGTCCGTTTCCTGGGGCTGATTGTCCGTGGGGAAAAACGGCGATCCCGCCATCATCGATATCCGTGACGTCGAGGTCGTCGCCCCGAACTTCAAGCGGCGGCTCTCCGGCGTCACCTCGACGATCATCCAGCTCGTGCCCGTACAGAGATCGCTCGGCCAGAAGGTGGCGACGCTGGGGCCGGGATTGCCTGCCGATCTTCCGCACATCCGCTACCGCGATCTTTGGGCGCTATGGGTTCCTCCGCGCGGCAAGCGGTTCCGCGTCTGGCATGCCCGCCGCAATATCGAGATGCTGCCGGCCATCCTGATGCGGGGCATGCTTCGCATGCCCTTGAAGATCGTCTTTACATCCGCCTCGCAGCGACGCCACACCGGCTGGACCAAGTGGCTGATCTCGAAGATGGACGCCGTCATCGCGACCAGCAACAAGACGGCCGACTATCTTGCCGTGCCGAACACGGTAATCCTGCACGGCATCGACACTGATCGTTTCTCGCCGCCGGTCGAAAAGGCCGAGGCGAAACGCGCCCGAGGTCTGGACCCGATGAAAAAATTCGTGGGCTGCTTCGGACGCGTGCGGCACCAGAAGGGCACCGATGTTTTCGTCGATTCGATGATCCGCCTCCTGCCGGCACGGCCCGACTGGGCCGCGGTGGTTGCCGGTCGCGCCACCGGCCCGCATGTCGATTTCGAAAACGGCCTGAAGGCGAAGGTGGCCGCTGCGGGTCTCGCCGACCGCATCCTCTTCGTTGGCGAGCACACTGATATCAACGAGTGGTATCGGGCGCTCGATCTCTTTATCGCGCCGCAGCGCTGGGAAGGGTTCGGGCTGACCCCCCTCGAAGCCATGGCGACCGCCCTTCCGGTCATCGCCACCGATGTCGGTGCCTTTCCGGAGCTTCTGGTGACAGGCGACCAGGAGACCGGCGTGATCATTGCGGGTGGCAGCGCCGATGCGATGATCGAAGCCGCAGCCTCCTTCATGGATAACGAAAGCCGCAGACACGCGGCCGCTGCCCGCTCGCGGGCGCATGTATTGGAGAACTTCAGCATCGAGGGCGAAGCAAAACGCCTCGGCAACATCTACCGGATCACGGCTTCTGCTTGAAAAGCTCGAGATAGGTGTCGGTGATCGCTTCTTCGGAGAAACGTTGGGCCAGAGTCCTGGAAGCGCCCTGAACGAGGTTGGCCGCGAGTTCCTTGTCGCCGAGAACCTGGGAGATGGCACGAGCCAGACCGGCGGCATCATCAATGTCGACCAACAGACCGCTCTCGCGGTCACGGATACACCAGCTCGGCCCTTCCGCACGGGTGGCGACGATCGGCCGCTTCTGCGCCCAGACCTCGAAGATGACATTTCCCAAGGGCTCGTGGCTGGACGGCATGGCAAAGACGTCCGCCGCAGCGACATAGGGCCGCGTATCGGTCTGCCAGCCGAGGAAGCGCACGCGTTCCGTCATTCCACATTCCCGGACAAGCGCCTGCAGCGCCTCTCCCTCCTCACCCTCCCCTGCAAGCCATAACCAGACGTCCGGCAAGGTCGCCAGCGCGGCGATCAGCGTATGGAATCCCTTCCGCTTCACGAAACGCCCCATGGCCATGACAAGCGGGACGCCTTCCGGCGTATTCACCGCGGACCGGGCGATCGAGGCCACGGCTTGGGTATTGGTGAAGTTGGCAATCACCTCGATGCGGCGCGTCCAGCCGAGGCCTCGCACGTGGTCGGCCATCGCCGGTGTCAGACAGACGATCACATCCGTATTGCGGAAATAGCTGAGCCTCTTTGGATAGTCCCCAAGGCGCGAAATCTTGATGCAGCCGGGATAGGCCGGCAGGAGCTCGCTGCCGCGGGTGCCCCATGCCATCAGCGCATCCGGCTTCTCACGCTCGGCCAGCCGCTTTGTCTTCAAGGGCAGCAGAAAACGATCGAGGGAGACATTGCGGAAATTGCTTTCCGTGATCGTGACGACGTTTTCGATATCCTTGCGCCAGCTCCGACCGGGTCGGATGATCGCGCGCTGCTCGACGCCGCGGCGCGCCAATGCGTTGGCCAAGTGAGTGAAAAAGCGTTCGAGGCCGCCCTCCTTGCCGAAATGATAGTGATGGACCTTCATGGCTTGCTCGTGCCCGTGGAAAACAGGCGCAGATACGCGTCGGTGACAGCCTCTTCTGAAAAGCGTTCCCGCATGGTCTGCCGCCCGCCCTCGACCAGACGCTGCCTGAGTGCAGGATCATCCCTGACCCGCCGAATTGCGGCGGCGAGCGCTTCGAAATCCTCGCAATCCACGAGCAGGCCGTCCTTTTCATCGGTCATCATCCATGAAGGACCTTCGGACCTCGTGGAGACGGTCGGTTTCTCCGCACACCAGCCCTCCAGGCACACATTGCCCAGTGGTTCGTGCGTCGACGGCACGGCAAGCACATCCGCGGCGGCCAGAAAGGAATAGACGTTCGTCTGCCAGCCCGCGAAGCGGACGCGATGCCGAATTCCGAACTCATCGACCAGACGCTCCAGGTTTTCCCGCTCGATGCCTTCGCCGAGCAGCCAGAGATAGGCGTTTTCCACCTTCGCCATGGCCTGAACGAGTGTATGAAACCCCTTGCGGCGGACGAACCTGCCCATGCCAACGACGACAAAGGCACCCTCAGGCGTCTGGAGCGTCTCACGCGAGACCACGGGCCCGGGAAGCGAATAGGTGAAGTTGGTGATCACCTCCAGCCCACGCTGCCACCCGAGTTCGCCGACCTTGCGAGCGATGTCCGGCGTGTTGCAGACAAGGATCTCGGAGTTTCGATAGTAGTTCAGATGGTGCGGGTAATCGCCGAGACGGGATATCCGCCTGGCCTTCTTGTAGTTCGGCAAGGCGCGGCTTGCACGCATCTGCCAGGCCATGATGACATCCGGCTGGAAATCCCTGAGGATCAGCCTGAGCCGGGCAGCAAAAAGGAAGCGGGAGGGCGAATACCGCCGGAAGATGCCCTCGTAAACCTGTCCGTACTGGCCGATTTCTTCCTTCCAGGTCCGGTCTGGGCGGATCAGCACCCTCTGCTCGACGCCGCGCCCGTGGAGCGAATGGGCAAGATTGACCAGGAACCGTTCCGCACCGCCTTCTTTCCCGAAATGGATGTGCAGGACCTTCATAGTATTCTCCATCAACGCGTCAGCGCGTCGTCCCTGTTCGGCCGCTCCTTGAGCGCCTGACGCTGGTATAGCTTGGCTTCGGTAAGAAACGCATAGACGGCGACAGTCATCGCCTCGATGAACCCGGGCGCCCCGCAACGCCAGAGTCCGTTTCTCAGATACAGACGATAGAAGTAAAGCACCGGCGAAATGAACAATTTGATCGGCCTCGGCTTTTTCCCGGCCGCAAATCTCTGATCCGCCTTGAGCGTCGAGTATTTGTTTTCCTTGAGAATCTGCTCGTCGATGACGATCGGTCGGTAGTGCAGCAGGCTGCCCGCCTTCGTTTTCTCGACCCGCCCCTCGGGAACGATCCCCTCGTGCACCGCCTGCGTCAGGTCGAAAGCCCCCTTGCCCTTGCGGATCAACCTCAGGATCTTGCGCTCTCTGACCCGCTCGGGCGTGTAGCCGTAGCCGATCAGATAGGGCCGCCTCGCCATCTTCCAGCCGACAATGCCCTCGTCCGCCGCGATCATCTCGGGGAGCAATTTCCGCAACGGCGCATCGAGCCGCTCGTCGGCGTCGATGCTGAAGCACCACTTCTCCTGACAAAGCTCCAGAGCAAATTGCTTCTGAGCCGCGTAGCCGCGCCATTTCTCATGAAAGAGCCTGATCGGCCACCCGCTGTCGATGTAGGACTGGATGAGTGCGATGGTGCCGTCGGCCGACCCGGAATCGACTATGACGATGTCGGAAAAATCGGCGAGGCTCTCGATGCAGTTACCGAGATAGCGTTCCTCGTCCTGGCAGATGATGAAGGCCGATATCGGAAGCTTAGACATGACCGCCGCCATCGGACCTGTCGAAGGGCGACATCGCAAATCCCTGCGCGACGAATTGACCGGGGTCAAGGAAGTGCACGCTCCCCGGATAGCCGAATTCGACTTCTCTATCGGCGGAAATCTTCTGCATGATCTTCACGTATTCCTGAGCGCCACCGAAATGCTGCCCGCTCGCGATCGCTTCCTGCACGCGCTCCTGATAGTCGGAGAAGAACTTGAAATGCAGCAGGACGCCGAAGATCGGCGAAAAATTCCGCTGATAGGGCAAGGGCTGATGAATATTCTCTCCGAGCGAACATTCCTTGTCCCAGAACATTAGCGGATATTTCATCAGGTCCACGTTGGAGCCGAACAGGCGTTTCCGCGCCCCGCCGCGGATCCGCTGGAAACGCGCGTTCCTGACGACCGTATATCCGTCGCGGTCATAACAGTCCGCGACCTGCCATGGCATCTGCCCCTCTTCGCCGGTAAATTCGGCAGCTGAAATGTCGCTTGAGGGGTACATGTCGATCATCGGCGCCGCCAGCCGCCGTATGGAGCGCTCTTCGAGCCGCGCGATCAGCCTGGGCAGCGGTATATCGAAACAGCGGTCGTAGATCAGGAACTCGTCCGAATCGACGTTCAGATACCAGCGATCGAAGCCGTAGATCGAAAACAGTTCCTCCCGCCAGCTTTTCCCGCGCCTGGCGTCCTTGTAGCGAAGCGGAGAAGCCCAGAGATCGGTATCCGCCTGCGCGGTCAGATATTCGGCAGTCCCGTCCGTGGATTGGTCATCCACACATATGAAGCGCGTTACGCCGAGCTGGCGGTAATGGGAGAAGAAGGACGGCAGCAGACGGCGATCGTTGCGGCAAAGGAAAACGAGCGGAATGTCGTCCTGAGCGAGCACTCTGAACTGCCGCGGTGACGCCAGACCGAGCGAGCTTGCCTGGCTCAGGGAGCGGATGCGCTTTCGCGACTTCCTCGTCCCATGCCACGTCAACAGCCGCTCGACGGGAGAACGCCGCCAAAGCGCGCCTTTCATGCCCGGCGCTGGATAGACCGTCTCAGGCATTCAACTCTCTTTCATAGATCCGGACACCCAGGGCCAGCACCCACTAAATCTCCACCAGGCCGAGCTGCTTCACCTGCCGGATCGTCAGCATGGTCCGAACCGTGTCCACATGCTCGTCGGCGGTCAGGACTTCGATGACGAAATCCTGGAAAACTGTAAGGTTCTGCGCCGCGCAACGCAGCAGGAAATCGCTGTCCCCGTTGACCATCCACGCCTCCCGCACCAGAGGCCATTGCTGCACCTTGGAAGCAAAACCCTTCAAGTCCGCATCGGACTGGCGCTTGAGACCGACCATGCAGAAGGCGACAAGATCGAAGCCGAGCCGCGGACCATTGAGAAGCGCGTGATAGCCCTCGATGATCCCGGCCTCCTCGAGCTTGCGCACGCGGCGCAGACAGGGTGGCGCCGAAATGCCGACGCGTTCCGCGAGCTCGACATTCGTCATTCTCCCGTCACGCTGGAGCTCCCGGAGGATCTTGATGTCGATGGCGTCCAGATCGGCGCGGAACACGGTTTTCCCCTTTTGTCGGCAAGGCTTTTAGCGGAAACGGGATTTAACGCAAGGAGCAGCCTCTATGCCAACTGATCTGTTATTAACGCAAGGCTGCCCTTGCATTGCTGCATAGACCGATCTTACATGGCATTTTGAAAGCGGCAGACCGGAAATCGACCCCCTATATGAGGGGCAATAGAATACGAGTCGATCGGTCTTTGAAAGGAATCACACATGTCCGCCCGTCATACCGAGGTCCTGATCATCGGTTCCGGCCCGGCCGGTTATACCGCCGCCATCTATGCCGCCCGCGCCATGCTGAAGCCGGTGCTGATCGCCGGCATGGAACAGGGCGGCCAGTTGATGATCACCACCGACGTGGAGAATTATCCGGGCTTCGGCGATCCGATCCAGGGGCCTTGGCTCATGGAGCAGATGCTGAAACAGGCGACCCATGTGGGCGCAGAGATCGTCAACGACCTGGTGACCGAGGTTGATCTCGACCGTCGCCCCTTCACGGTGCGCACCGACTCCGGCGCCGTCTGGACGGCGGAGACGATCATTATTTCGACCGGCGCCAAGGCCAAATGGCTGGGTATCGAAAGCGAGCAGCACTTCCAGGGCTTTGGCGTGTCCGCTTGCGCCACCTGCGACGGCTTCTTCTATCGCAACAGGGACGTGATCGTGGTCGGCGGCGGCAATTCCGCCGTCGAAGAGGCGCTCTACCTTTCGAACATCGCCAAGTCCGTCACCGTGGTTCATCGTCGCGACTCGTTCCGCTCGGAGAAGATCCTGCAGGAACGTCTCTTCCAGCGCCCGAATGTCAGCGTGTTGTGGAATACCGAAATCGCCGAGATCACCGGCAAGCCCGCCAAGGCGCCGATGCCACCCTCGGTGGAAGGGGTGAAGCTGCGCAATACCCTGACCGGCGCCATCACCGACTTTCCGATCCACGGCGTGTTCGTGGCGATCGGTCATGCGCCGGCGACCGAACTCTTCAAGGGCAAGCTGAAGATGAAGCCGAACGGTTATCTGTGGACGGCCCCGGATTCGACCGCGACCGACGTGCCCGGTGTCTTCGCCGCCGGCGACGTGACCGACGACACCTTCCGCCAGGCAATCACCGCCGCGGGCATGGGCTGCATGGCAGCGCTCGAGGCCGAACGTTATCTTGCCGGCATTCAGCCGGTGGCCGTGGCCGCGGAGTGACATTGAGACATGGGTGTGCCGCTCGACTGGGACAAGTTGCGAATTTTTCATGCGGCGGCAGAGGCGGGCTCCTTCACCCATGCCGCCGACAAGCTCCATCTTTCCCAGTCGGCAATCAGCCGCCAGGTCAGCGCGCTTGAACAGGATGTCGGCGTCAAGCTTTTTCACCGGCATGCGCGCGGCCTGATTCTCACCGAACAGGGCGAACTGCTCTACCGCACCGCCCATGACGTTCTCTTGAAGCTCGAAACAGTGAAGATGCAGCTCACCGAGACGACGGAAAAACCGTCCGGCAAGCTGCGCGTCACGACGACGGTCGGGCTTGGCCAGGGCTGGCTCACCGACAAGGTGCAGGAGTTTCTGCAGCTCTATCCCGAAATGTCGATCCAGCTCATCCTCGATAACGAGGAAGTGGACGTGAATATGCGCCACGCGGACTGCGCCATTCGCCTGCGCCAGCCGCAGCAGTCCGACCTGATCCAGCGCAAGCTGTTCACCGTCCATATGCACGTCTACGCGGCCCCCTCCTACATCAACCGCTATGGCGAACCGCAATCGGTCGAGGACCTCGACACGCATCGGATCATCACGTTCGGGGAACCGGCGCCGAGCTACCTGCTCGACGTGAACTGGCTGGAATATGCCGGCCGCTCGTCCGACAACAGCCGCACGCCGCATCTGCAGATCAACAGCCAGACCTCGATCAAGCGCGCCTGTCTGCTTGGCATCGGAATCGCTTGCCTTCCCGACTACATCGTCGGCCGCGATCCGGGCCTCATTCAGCTCGCGATCAACGCAGACATTCCCTCTTTCGACACCTACTTCTGCTATCCCGACGAAATGAAGAACGCGGCGAAGCTCAAAGTCTTCCGTGATTTTATCGTCGGCAAGGCGCGCAACTGGAATTTCTGATTTTTCAGCTGCCGTCTGCGAGGTCTTAAATCTCCTTATATTCCAATGATTTCAGTCGTATACGGCCGCCAGATATGCGGAGGCTGCCTCTTTGCTGCAACAGTGTTGCGCATCACGCATGGCTGACCTGCACAAAAGGGCATTGTTCACTGCACAAAAAACCACCATATCGCACATAGCTGATGCACATGGTGGCTTTTCCTCCCAGTTCCACCGCAGCAGCTGTTCCCCTCTGGAGGTTTTTTGACCTTCACACTTATAGGGCCCTGGAGCGATCCGGTGGCCCTCTTTTTTTGCCTGTCAGCGCGATAGGCCTCCCTGGAAGCCATCGGCGAAACTTCTTTTCAAAACCGAAGATTGCATCTTGTCGGGCAGATATCCCCTCCCCATATACCTGACAGCTGACGCCCCCGGCGACCTCCCCGTCGTCCGCGTTGGCTGTTCCCCTCTGGAGGTTTTGACCTTCACAACTGAAAGGGCCCTGGAGCGATCCGGCGGCCCATTTTTTTTAAAAGCCGCCGCTCTTTTAGAAATCGCACCCTTCATATCGTCATTATGCGATCTATATATCGTATAAGTTCGATACGAGATCCAGACGATGGACAAGACGGAAATTCTGAAAGCGCTCGCGCATCCCACCCGGATCGAATTCCTGGAATGGATGAAGGAGCCGGAGCGTAATTTCTCCGATCAGGCGCATCCGCTCAGCATGGGCATCTGCGCCAACCAATTCGAAAAACGCTGCGGCCTCTCCCAATCCACGGTCTCGGCGCATCTTTCGACGCTCGAAAAGGCCGGGTTGCTCAAGATCAACCGCGTCGGCCAATGGGCGTTCTATCACCGCAATGAGGATACCATTGCAACCTTCCTCGACGAGCTTCGGTCGACGCTTTGACCCGGGCTGACTTCTCCCAACTGCAGACAAAGGAATTTCTGATGGCCAAGCTTTTTGATCCAACCTCCTTCGGCGATATTCAACTTGCCAATCGCATCGTGATGGCACCCCTGACGCGCAACCGTTCGCCAAGGGCTGTTCCGAATGACCTCAATGTCACCTATTACGAACAGCGCGCCGCAGCGGGTCTGATCATCACCGAAGGTACCCCGGTAACCCAGCAGGGCCAAGGTTATGCGGATGTGCCCGGCCTTTACCTGCCGCAGGCTATCGACGGATGGAAGAAGGTCACGGACGCCGTTCATCGCAAAGGCGGTAAGATCGTCACCCAGATCTGGCATGTCGGTCGCGTATCGCACACGTCGCTTCAGCCGAATGGCGGCGCTCCGGTCGCGCCGTCCGCCATTCCCGCCGGAAGCAAGACCTATGTCATCAATCCGGACGGCAGCGGCGCCTTCGTCGACACATCCGATCCTCGCGCGCTCGAACTTTCCGAAATCCCGGGCATTGTGGAGGACTTCCGAAAGGGTGCGCGTGCCGCAATCGACGCCGGGTTCGACGGCGTCGAGATCCACGGAGCCAACGGCTACCTGATCGACCAGTTCCTGAAGTCCGGCGCCAATCAGCGCACCGACGAATATGGCGGCTCCATTGAAAACCGCGCCCGTTTCGTCCTGGAAGTCGTCGATGCAGTCACCAGGGAAATCGGCGCCGGCCGCGTCGGTATCCGCCTGTCGCCGGTGACACCCGGCAACGGCATTACCGAAACCAACCCGCAGCCGCTGTTCAATCATGTTGCCGAACAGCTCGGCTCGCGTGGCCTCGCCTTCATCCACGTGATCGAAGGTGCGACCGGCGGAGACCGGAACTTCTCCCAGGGAGACAAGCCCTTCGACTATCAGGAGATGAAGGCAGCCTACCGGAAGGCAGGCGGCACGGGCGGCTGGCTGGTCAACAACGGCTATGATCGCGAAAGCGCCAAGGCAGCTGTCGAAAGCGGTTATGCCGATGCCGTTGCCTTCGGCAAACTCTTCATCGCCAACCCGGACCTGGTGCAGCGTTTCAAGGACAATGCACCGCTCAACGAAGCCGACAAGTCCACCTTCTACGGCGGCGGCGCCAAGGGCTACACGGACTACCCGGCGCTCGAAGCAGTCGCCTGACCGAAAATGACGAAGGGGCCGCCATGAGCGGCCCCTTTTCATTCTAGCGTCCCGTCAATACGGAACGCGCCAGGAGAACGCTGACGACCGTCATTGCAATCGCATTTGCCGGATGCAGGGACTGGATGAAACCTATGCCTATGCCCTTGCCCGCGATCACGAAGACAAATTGCAGGCAATAGAGGCCGAGCAGCATGAGGACGGATACCCTGTACTGGCGCAGTTCCTGCCGCAGGAAAGCAAGCGCGACCATTCCAAGGATCGGCACGGCCAGCGCTCCGCCCGTCGCAGCGTGCACTCCCACAGGGAGCCGTCGGAAAAGATCGCGAGACGTGCAAGAAACACCTGGCCGCCGATCAGGGCCGGCATCGCGATAGCGAGGATGCGAAAGGCGGTCGGCACGGCCTTGCGCTCGACAAGAGCATCGGTCATGCCGCCCTCCCCGGCCGGCGAGCCAATTCCGGCAGCCTCGCCATGGAAGGTTCCGGCAGGTCCAGGCATTTAAGATCGAGAAGTGCGGCGCGAACCGCCTCGTCGATCGGAGTTGACGGCTCTTCGCCGAGCACGGCCAGCAGCCTGTCGTTGCTCATCCGCACCGGCAGCTTCCACAGATAGTGCATCTCGCCAAGCTCCCGGAATATCGGCACGAAGGGCGAACCGAGCTTCAGCAGCCACCACGGGAATGCCCTCACTTTCGGCTTGCCACCGGTGACCCGGCCGATCGCCGCGATCATCTGCTCGCCATCCTCATCCCAGAACCCGCGCATCTGGAAGCGTGCGAAACGCGGCAATTCCCGCTCGCGATCGATCAGCCGCAACATGGTTTCGGCCACATCCGGCAGATAGGCCCATTGATGGCCGACACCTTTCGCATTGGGCCGGCTGACCGACAGAACCGGCTTTCCGGGCTTCACCAGCCCCTGGCTGAACCAGCTATTGGCGGCGCCAGGGCCAAAATAGTCGCCGGCCCGCACGATCAGCACCGGGATGCCCTCCTTCGAGGCGGTCTCAAGTCGCCGCTCGAGCTCGACGCGGATCGCGCCCTTGCGCGTCACCGGGTTCTGCGGGCTTTCCTCGGTGATATCCGGAAAGGCGTCCGGCCCATAATTGTAGACAGTCCCGGGCAACAGGATACGGGCGCCGACGGCACGGGCCGCCGCAATGGTATTGTCGAGCATCGGCAGGACGAGCTTCTCCCAGTCCTTGTAGCCCGGCGGATTGACCGCATGAACGATGAGATGCGCGTCCTGGGCGGCATGGCGAACGTCGGCCGCCCTCATCGCATCGCCCTGCAGCCAATGGAAACGAGGCTCGCGCTTCGCCGCTTCGGCGGCCTTTCGGTGCAAGGCACGGACATTCCAGCCGCGAGCGACGAGGCCCCGGGCCACGTGGCCGCCTATGCCTCCGGTAGCGCCGAGAACGAGAGCGACGGGCGGGAAATTCGAGATATTGCTCATATCGATACTCCATTTCAGGGTTGCCGTTTTGATGATTGGAGTATCGTCCCTCCCTCTGATATACGGAATTCTCGAATCTCATTGAGCATCCATACAAAAATGAATGACGTTAGTTGGGACTTCTATCGGACTTTTCTGGCCGTCCTCCGTTCGGGTTCCCTGTCTGCCGCCGCCCGCGAACTCGGCCTGACACAACCGACCGTCGGCCGGCACATCGATGCGCTGGAGGAAGCTGTGGGTTATCAGCTCTTCACCCGTTCGCAGCAGGGATTGCTGCCGACCGAGCCGGCGCTGGCGATGAAACCCTATGCGGAAAATCTGGCGGTCACGGCCGCCGCCATGGAGCGGCTGGCGTCGGGTGAAATCGGCACAGTCAAGGGAACGGTGAGGATCAGTGCAAGCGAAGTGATCGGCGTCGAAGTGCTGCCGCCGATCCTGGCGAGCCTTCAGGACGAGCATCCCGGGCTCGAACTGGAATTGTCATTGTCGGATTCGCTGGAGGATCTCTTGAACCGCGAGGCGGACATCGCAGTCCGTATGACCAATCCGGCTCAGGATGCACTGATTGCCCGCCATATCGGCGAAATCCCGCTCGGCCTTTATGCTCATCGGCGCTATCTGGACCGGCATGGAATTCCCGAAAGCCCGGAGCAACTGGCACACCATCGGATGATCGGTTTCGACAGGCGGACTGCCTTCGTCCGGGCGGCGGCAGTCCGCATCCGCTCCATGGCTCCGGGCTTTCCCGACATCGACGATATCCGCTGGAGTTATCGGGCCGACAGCAATCTCGCACAGCTTGCGGCCATTCGAGGCGGCGCCGGGATCGGCATCTGTCAGATTGGTATTGCCGAGCGAAATCCGGAGCTTGTCCGCGTCCTTCCTGAGGTCTTCGAACTGCCGCTCGATACCTGGGTAGCGATGCACGAGAACTTGAAATCGTCACCGCGCTGGCGCGTCACATTCGATGCGCTCGTCAAAGGCCTGTTGGAATACGTCCGCGGCTGAGATCTCAGCGGGCATCGACGCCTTCCTCGCCATCCACCACCTCCGCCTCGGGGCGGTCACCACCATCGCTGTATTCGGTATGCCAGACACCTTTTTCGTCCTGCCAGCTGATCTCTTCCGGCTCACCTCCGACTTGCTGTTCCGTCGCGACGATGCGCGCCGCCTGCAAAGCATCGGAATGAGTAGGAAAAGTTTCCGAATAGACGTCACCCAGACGGTAGGCCCAGCCACCATCGTGCTGCACGACTTTATAGACAACCTTGGTCATACTCCCTCCGTGTTCCTTGTGGCCGCATTTATCCTGCCGGAACCAAGTCCGGACGCGGCATCGGGGTGGGAAAGCGAAAAGGGTGCCGCGAAGTTCCAGGCCACGATGAAATTATGTCATCAAAACGCGGATGCCGCAAACCGTCGATGGAAAAACGGCACTCTTGATGCTGATGCCTGCGGCGTTACATGCGCCAACACCAACAGCAGGAGCCGCCAGTGGGATTGCCCTCTCTCGTGAAGCAGGAAAAATTTCTTGTCATCGCGCTCGCTGCTGTCGGGATCAGTTTTTTCACCGAACATTCCATCCTGGAGGCGGGCAAGGCGGCATCCCTGATCGCAGCGGCCGCACTGATCTGTGTCATCATTCTCGCTTCCACACGTGTTGCCCATCACGCGGAAGTCCTTGCCCACAAGGTCGGCGACCCCTACGGCACGATGATCCTGACCCTATCTGCCGTTGCGGTCGAGGTTCTGATCCTCGCCATCATGATGAGGACCACGACATCCCCCACGCTGGTCAGGGATACGATCTACTCGGCCGTCATGCTCGACATCAACGGCATCCTTGGGCTCGCGGCGTTGCTCGGCGGGCTGCGACATGGCGAGCAGCCCTATAACGACGACTCCAGCCGCACCTACAGCGTCATGATCCTGACTGCCATGGGCATCTCCATGATGGTGCCGGAATTCATTCCGGCGGCCAAATGGCATTACTACTCGGCATTCACCATCGGCGCGATGGTCGCCCTCTATGCCCTTTTTCTCAGGATGCAGGTGGGCACGCACAGCTATTTCTTCAGCTACAGCTATCCCCGGGCCAAACAGGCTTCGGGCGAACCTGCACCCGACGAAGACGCCGAAAACGAGTCATCGGCGCTCTCGATCTCCATCATCCTCGCGGGCGTGCTGATCATCGGCTTCCTTGCAGAATTCATGTCGGCCTTCCTCAATACCAGCCTCGAAGGCAGCGGCGCGCCGCCGGCACTGATGGCGGTCACCGTGGCAGTGATTTCGGCCGCGCCCGAAATATTCACGGCTCTGCGGGCGGCGCTAAGAAACCGCATGCAGTCCGTCGTGAACATCGCCATGGGTGCTTCTTTATCGACGGTGATCCTGACCGTGCCGGTCATGGAAGGCATCGCCCTGTATACAGAACAGCCCTTTATCATGGCGATGACGCCTGTTCAGACGGTGATGGTGGTGATCACGCTGGTTGTCGCTGCCATCAACCTGAACGACGGCCAGACTAACGCCATCGAGGGTATGACGCACTTCGTTTTGTTCGCCACATTCATCATGTTGACCCTTCTTGGTCTATAGAAAATCCATATCCCTCGAGCCCTTGCTGGCTGGATCGGAATCATATTGAAAACCTCTTAAACCCGTTTCTCCATTTGCCATGGACGGCGGGCCGAGCGTATACAGGCCGGGCATCCGGAAAGATTCTTCAAGCCTTCGATCTATTCCAGTGGAGGAACCCCATGTCGACACCACCTTACAGAGCCGATCACGTCGGTTCGCTGTTGCGCCCGGCTTCCGTCAAGGAAGCCCGCAAGAAGTTCTACGAGGAAAAGAGCATTCCCGCGGCCGAATTGAAGGCTGTCGAGGACGAAGCGATCAAGGATCTGGTCAAGTTGCAGGAAGGCGTCGGCCTCAAGGTCGTGACCGATGGTGAAGCGCGCCGCCACTTCTGGCACTACGACTTTCTGGGCGAACTGGACGGCATGGAATTCGTCACGCGCGAAGCCCACAAGGGCGTTACCTTCCACGGCGTAAAGCTTCCCCCGACCTTCCCGACGATCAACGGCAAGCTCGATTTCCCCGACAATCATCCGCATCTCGAACACTTCAAATACCTGGCATCCGTGACGAATGTTACGCCGAAGATTTCCATTCCCGGCCCGAGCGTCGCGCATTACCGCACGGCCAAGGCCGACATCCATCCGGCCGAATATCAGGACGTCGAGGCGCTGTTTGCCGATCTCGCAAAGACCTATTCCAAGGCAGTGCAGAAATTCTACGAAGCCGGCTGCCGCTATCTGCAGATGGACGATATCTACTTCGCCTATCTCGGCGACGAAAAGCAGCGCGCCATGAAGCGCGAGGAAGGCTTCGATCCGGATTGGCTGATCAAGAAATACGCCTGGATGATGCACGAGGCGATCAAGGACCGCCCGAAGGACATGTTGATCGGCATGCATATGTGCCGCGGCAACTTCCGTTCCACCTGGGCGGCCGAGGGCGGTTATGATGCGGCAGCCGACGCCATCTTCAATCACACCGGCGTCGACATGTTCTTCATGGAATACGACACCGAACGCGCCGGCGGCCTGCAGCCGCTGAGCCTGCTTCAGAAGGGTTCCAAGCAGCGCGTCTATCCGGGCTTCATCACCACTAAGACCGGTGAGCTGGAAAGCCTGGACTCGCTTCGCCGACACTTCGACGACGCGGCGAAACATGTCGATATCGACCAGCTCGGCATCGCGCCCCAGTGCGGCTTCGCCTCTACGGAAGAAGGCAATTCGATCACCGAAGACGACCAGAAGCGCAAGCTGGAACTGGTGGTTAAAACCGCCGAAACCATCTGGGGTACGGCCTAGTCGCCCATGCCGACCGCGGGTAGTCTTTTTACTCGCGGTCGGCCCTTGAGAAATCCTCGCTCCGCCCGACGTTTCCCTGAGAGACAATCCAAGGGAGAGCACAATGGGTATTTTCGACAAGATCAAAAATGCGATTTTCGGGGGCAGCGCTGAAGCGGCGACAGGCGCAAAACCGGCAGAACCATTGAAGCCAGCCGCTCCAGTCGCCGCTTCGACTTCGGCGGCGCCGGCATCCACTTCCGCCGCCGCGCCCGCGTCCCAGACGGCGCAGGCCTCCCCTTCATCGTCCGGCCCGGTTGATATCACCCCGATACTCGATGCGGCCGTCAAGAAAAGCGGCCAGAAGCTCGATTGGCGCAAGTCAATCGTCGATCTCATGAAAGCGCTCGATCTGGATTCAAGCCTTACGGCCCGCAAGGAACTGGCTGACGAATTGGGCTATACCGGCGACAAGGACGGCTCGGCCGAAATGAACATATGGCTGCACAAGGCTCTCATGAAGAAGCTGAGCGAAAATGGCGGCAAGGTACCCGCCGATCTCCTCGATTGAGCCTCAACGCCCCAATCTGAAGGCAAGCCCGCCCTCCTGGCGGGCTTTTGCTATCAACCGCGCCGCTTGCCAGGATAAAATTATCTTGAACGATGCGTGTACAACCATTTCGGATGGCTGCCCTAGATGAAGGCTATTGCTTGATGCTCCATGACCGCGTGCGGGGAGTATCGCTTTAGCCGTGCGGCGAATGCCGCGATCGAAGGGAATTCACAATGAAACGTCTCGGTATTCTTCTGATTGCTTCGGCTCTCTCCGCCGGCGTCGCTTCTGCTCCGGCCCTTGCCCAGACCGCAAGCCAGCCCGCCGAAACCAAGAAACCCAATGCGCCCAAACAGAAACCAGCCTTCAGCGGGCAAACGCGAGCGCCTCAGCCGACGCAGATCCCAAAAATCGCCCAGGAAGTCGTCGCCGAGGACCTGCCGCACCTCTGGGCTATGGAATTTTTGCCAGACGGCCGCATGCTGGTTACCGCAAAGGCGGGCGCCATGCATATCATTTCCGAGGAGGGTCAAGCCGGTCCGAAAATCGGCGGCGTGCCCAAGGTCCTCTCCGGCGGCCAGGGCGGACTGCTGGATGTGACGCTGGCTCCCGACTTCGCGAGTTCCAACATGATTTTCTTCTCCTTCTCGGAAGCGCGGGAGGGAGGCAATGGCACATCTGTCGCTTCGGCAAAACTGGTGACCGACGACCGCGGCGGCGGCAAGCTGGAAAACGTCAAGGTCGTCTTCCGCCAGATGCCGAGCTATGACGGCAACAAGCATTTCGGTTCGCGCCTCGTCTTCGGCCCGAATGGCGAACTTTACGTCACTGTAGGTGAGCGCTCGGATCCGAAGCCCCGGGTTCAAGCCCAGGACTTGAAGAGCGGCCTCGGAAAAGTCTTCCGCATCGACACGAACGGCAAGGCTCTTCCCGACAACCCATTTGTCGGGCGCGAAGGCGCGCAGCCCGAGATCTGGAGCCTCGGCCACAGAAACCTGCAATCGGCCACGCTCGACGGACAAGGACGCCTCTGGACTGTCGAGCATGGTCCGCGCGGCGGCGACGAACTCAATCGTCCCGAACCCGGGAAGAACTACGGCTGGCCGGAAGTCACCTACGGTATCGATTATAGCGGCAAACCGATAGGCAAGGGCATCACCGCGATGAAAGAAACGGAACAGCCGGTCTATTACTGGGATCCGGTCATCGCCCCCTCCGGCATGGCTTATTATAACGCCGACGCCATTCCCGAATGGAAAGGCTCCTTCCTGGTCGGCGGCCTTGTCTCGCAAGGGATCGTCGTTCTCCACATGGACGGCGACAAAGTTGCTTACGAGGAGCGCGTTCCGCTGAAAGCACGTATCCGCGATGTGAAGGTCGGACCGGACGGCGCCGTCTATGCCGTCACCGAACAGCGCGGCGGCGGAGGATCGACGATCCTGCGGCTGACGAAAGGCTGAAGCGTCGAAAGCAAAAAGCCCGCCGTCGCCGGCGGGCCTCTCGTTAAATTGCGTCGAAACGCTTACTTGCAGTTGGCGCAGAAACGCTGGATGCGCTTGCAGGCTTCTTCCAGCAGTTCTTCCGAGGTCGCATAGGAGATGCGGAAATTCGGGCCGAGGCCGAAGGCCGATCCGTGAACGACGGCAACGCCTTCCGTCTCGAGCAGCTCCGTCACGAAATCCTCATCCGTCTCGATGACCTTGCCGGACGGCGCGGTCTTGCCGATCAGGCCGGCGCAGGACGGATAAACGTAGAAGGCGCCTTCGGGCGACGGGCAAACGATGCCCTTGGCCTGGTTCAGCATCGACACGACGAGGTCACGTCGTCCCTCGAAGATCTTCTTGTTCTTGCCGATGAAGTCCTGCGGACCGTTGAGCGCTTCCACGGCGGCCCACTGGGCGATCGAAGTCGCACCGGATGTCTGCTGGCCCTGGATCATGTCCATTGCCTTGATGAGCTGCAGCGGGCCGGCAGCATATCCGATACGCCAACCGGTCATTGCGTAAGCCTTGGAAACGCCATTCATCGTCAGGGTACGATCATAGAGCTTCGGCTCGACCTCGACCGGCGTCGCGAACTTGAAGTCGCCATAGGTCAGGTGCTCGTACATGTCGTCGGTCAGGATCCAGACGTGCTCGTGCTTTAGGAGAACGTCGGTCAGAGCCTTGAGCTCTGCATGCGTATAGGCAGCCCCGCTCGGGTTGGACGGGGAGTTGAAGACGAACCACTTGGTCTTCGGCGTGATGGCCTTTTCCAGATCTTCGGCGGTCAGCTTGAAGTTGTTCTCCTGCTTGGTGCCGACAAAAACCGGAGTACCGCCGCACAGCGCCACCATTTCCGGATAGGATACCCAATAGGGAGCCGGAATGACGACTTCGTCGCCAGGATTGAGAGTGGCCATGAAAGCGTTGAAAAGAATCTGCTTTCCGCCCGTCCCGACGATTGTCTGGGCAGCCGTGTAGTCCAGATTGTTTTCGCGCTTGAACTTCTTTGCGATGGCTTCCCGAAGCGGCGGAATGCCGGAGACCGGGGTGTATTTCGTCTCACCCCGATTGATCGCATCGATGGCGGCTTTCTTGATGTTGTCCGGCGTATCGAAATCCGGCTCGCCAGCGCCGAGCCCGATAACGTCGCGGCCTTTCGCTTGGAGCTCGCGGGCTTTCTGGGCAACGGCGATGGTGGCGGAGGGCTTTACGCGGGAAAGAGCGTCGGCAAGAAAGGCCATAATCTTCGTCCTGAAGAGCTGTTGAACATGGCGGCATCGCGCGCCGAAACCGCCCTACGCTCTATGTCTAAACTATGACGGGGTTTCAAGCGGAAAGCTTGAATGCGACCGATCAAAGAAGCTGATTAAAACCTTCGAAACCTTCTTTACAACCGCGTAACCCTTGACTGTTACAACCAGAAGGACAAGCAAGGAAAGTCCGATGGCATGACGCAGAGAAGCATTTTTGCCAATCTGGTGCGTAGCGAAGACGGCGCCTTCTCCACCGCCTATGGTCCTTTTGTGCTGCAATCGGCACTGCAGCCGATCTTTCGCCTGACGTCAGATCACAAGCTGGAGATCGATGCGCTGGAGGGGCTGGTACGCGTTTCCCGTGGCGAAGAGCCGGTGTCCCCGGGCGAATTTTTCCGTCTGGTCTCACCGGCCGACATCGCCGACGTCGACAGCATCTCGCGGACGATCCACATTCTCAACACCGGACGCCTCAATCGTGCCCGCGCGAGGATCTTCGTCAAGTTTCATCCGGGCCTCTTCCGCACCCCTTCCGAGATGCGCCAGGAAGTCGAACGCATCAAGCTCGCGGCACACGAGGCAGGCTTCGGACCGGAACGCATCGTCTGCGAGATATCGGAAAAATCCGGGGCCGCAGACGATATCGTGGTCGCCTTTACCGAGCAGATGCGGGCGATCGGCTTTCAGGTGGCGATCGACGACTATGGCGCAGGCGATTCCGATCTTGCCCGCCTCAAACGCATCCGGCCGCATTATGCGAAGTTCGATGCATCCTGGGTGCGCGACTTTCTCGACAATTCCGCCGGCTTTGCCCTGCTGCGCGTCATCGTCCGGCAGATGCTGGACGATGCCATCGAGCCCATATTTGAAGGGCTGGAGGAGACCTGGCAGGTCGATCTGTGCAAGGAGCTCGGCGTTCCTCTGATACAGGGTTATGCGCTTGCCCGACCGGAACTGGCGCCGACCACGTTCAATGAAACCTTTCCGGAAAGCCTCCTGATGACAGGGCCGACGGCGCAGATCGAACCCTCGGCTTCCTCCGCCTATGCCGCCCCTCTGCAACCGCATCATACCAGGAATTCTTCGGCGAGGCCGGTACGGGCCTTTGGGCGAAGACAATCGGCCGGTGATTGATAACCAGCGTGACGGCTGACGGACCGCCTTCCGAGACTGCTCCTGCGCCAGCCGAGCTGGCGCGCGCACGACAGAACTTTTTCTCTTTCCGCCATCTGCCCCGAAACGGCGCAGGTCAGAGTTAAGGAAACATTGCTGGCGATGAATCGCTGCCAGGCTCGCTCATGAAAGGACGCAACCCCCTTATTCCTAGGGGTTTTAGCGATTCTAAATTTCAGCGCGCCCTCAGGTTTCGAAAAACTTTTTCTTGCCAATTTTTTATAAACACAGCACTCTGTCCAAGTTCGGGCAATTTACGAGCATGGGAAGACCTATAATGACGCGCTCCGAAGGCGCCAAGACTTCGGGCGGGGGCTGGGGGCAGAGATTTTCAAAGCTATTCCTGCCGGTCGCCGCGGTAAAGACAGGGACCCTTTCTTAAAGCTGCCTGCCGCCGCCCTTCGGGGCAATACCATGATGCTGTCCGCCGCTGAACACGGACAGAAAGAAAAGGACCTGCTGCATGGCCGAGACTGGCACTGTAAAATTCTTCAATACCGACAAAGGCTTCGGCTTTATCAAACCTGATAGTGGTGGCGCCGATATCTTCGTCCATATCTCTGCCGTACAGGCTTCCGGCCTGTCCGGTCTCTCAGAAAATCAGAAGGTAAGCTTCGACACGGAACCGGATCGTCGCGGCAAGGGCCCCAAGGCCGTCAACCTGCAGATCGCTGGTTAAGCCCTAGAGGCTTCTATTCGAGTTGAGGCCCGGCAGCTATGCCGGGTTTTCTTTGTTGGGCGGTTCCGCGGCCTCTGTCAGAGTCCGCGAAGGAAGGGATTGGATCTCCGTTCGTCGCCGATCCGGCTTCCCGGCCCATGGCCGCAGATGAAGCCGACTTCATCCCCAAGCGGCAGAACCTTGTCGCGGATCGATGCCAGAAGCGTCTCGTGATCGCCGCCGGGTAAGTCGGTCCGGCCGATTGATCCGCTGAACAGTACATCGCCGAGATGGGCGAAGTTCTGATTGCGATTGTAATAGATGACATGACCCGGTGCGTGCCCGGGGCAATGAAAGACTTCGAAAACGTGATCGCCGAAGGAGACCGTATCTCCCTCGTTGAGCCAGCGGTCCGGCGTCAGGTTGCGCACGGCCATCTTCACTCCGAACTTCTCCGCCTGGGTCTCCAGCCGTTGCAATAGCGGAAGATCGGCCTCGTGAGGCCCGATCACCTGGATGCCCAGCGCCGCACGCAACTCATCTGCGCCGCCGGCATGGTCGATATGCCCGTGCGTCAGCCATACCTCCTTCAGCGTTATGCCGTTCTCCTTGATGACCTCGAGGATCTCAGGCACGTCGCCGCCGGGATCGATGACGACACCTTCCTTGGTCTCGTCGTCGAAAAGGACCGTGCAATTCTGCTGGAATGGAGTAACCGGGATGATACCGGCCTGTAACTTGCCCATGATGCCTCGGCTCAGATGAAAGGTCAGCCGCGGTATAACGAGAAACGAGGCGCATTTCAGCCGAAAAATCAATCCGCGAAGGCGAGCGTTTTGTAGGTCTCATCGGCCACGACGGGGGGAGCGAGCGATACGGTCGCCAGCAGGAAGACCGTTACGATGATCTTCAGCGTGAATACGGTGACGAGGACCCCCTTCAGCGGGTTTTCAGCTGCGACAGCGTCCGTCCTGATCGGAGGAAGGGCGGAAAATGTTTGGGCGATCATGGTTATTCTCCAGTCTGTTTGGCCACATCAATGGCCGGCGCTGACAAAAGTTCCGCTCCACCTTTCCGTTGTTGCGGGCACGCCACAGCTTGAAGAATCTACCCCAACTGAACGGAACCACCGAGAGGCGAAAGGGTTTCCCCGCCAGTCAACATGAGGAGAAAAACCATGACGACTTGGTTGAAATGCCTGGGCCTGGGTGCCGTGATATCGGCGCTGGCGCTGCCTGCCGCCGCCCAGATGACGACCACGACCGCCTCGGACATCACCGTCCGCGCCGGCCCCGGCCAGGAGTATCCTGAACTCGGCGTCGCCACCCGCGGCAGCCCGGCCATGATGGACGGCTGCATCGAGGGCAGCAAATGGTGCAGGATCGAAGTGAACGGCATGCGCGGCTGGGTCTTCGCGGAATATCTGACGATCCGCCACAACGGCGCTCCCGTGGTCGTTCAGGAATACCGCACCCAATACGAAGTGCCCGCCGTCACCTATGAAACGACGGCGAGTATCCCCGCAGACCCCGCTCCCGGCGACATGCTGCTCGGTCCGGTCGGCGCCGTGGAGGTGGTCGAGCCACCGGATACGGTCATCAGCTACATCGAGGAGCATCCGGCGCAATCGATCCAGGTGCGCAACGAGGTGGTCGTCGGTGCCACGCTCCCTGCTGATGTCGTGGTGAGCGAAGTGCCCGATTATGACTACAACTACGTGGTCGTGAACGATCGGCGCGTTCTCGTCGATCCCGGTACCCGGCGCATCGTGCACATCTACGAATGATCGTCATCTTGAAGGGGCGCCTTGGATCGGCGCCCCTTTCACCTGTTGCGGATAGTGCCATCCCCTCTTCCAACAAATGCTGTTGATTGTTCAAACCGTTCGCGCTTTATGACGAACGGCAGGTTACAATCGATAGTCAGCAAAAAGAGCTTCAGCCTATGGCAAGGAGCCGTCAGGAAAGGGAACGCGAGTGGCGCGCACATCGACGGGAAGAGCCGTCCAGAAGGCCATGCCGCCGATGCCGGCGGTCGATGAAGCACAGATCGACTTCGAGACGATTGAGTTGCTCTTCTTCGCCTACCGCGACTTCGTCTCCGACCCCGATGCAATCCTCGCCAAGATCGGCATGGGCCGGGCCCATCACCGGGTCGTCTATTTCGTCAGCCGTCAGCCGGGCATGATGGTGGCGGATCTTCTGGATACGCTGCAAATTACCAAGCAGAGTCTTGCACGCGTGTTGAAGCAGCTGATCGAACTTGGCTATATTCGCCAGATGGCGGGCGCCAAGGATCGTCGCGAGCGCAGGCTCTACCCGACGCTGGCGGGCCGGGAGCTGGCACTTGCCCTTTCCGAGCCGCAATCACGCCGTATCGCTCACGCCATGGAGGACCTGACGCCTGAGATGCGGACTGCGATAAAGCAGTTCCTGCGCCGCATGCGCGGACGCGATGAGAATCTCGAGCCGATCGATAGTGACCTGGATTGAGCAAATGACGAAAACGCCCCTGTCTGACGATGCCCCCCACCTCCTCGTGGTCGACGACGATACCCGCATCCGCGATCTTCTGAATCGCTATCTGATGGAACAGGGTTTCCGGATCACGGTTGCAGGCGATGCCGCAGAAGCACGCCGAAAGCTGGAAGGCCTGCATTTCGACCTGATCATCCTCGATGTCATGATGCCCGGCGAATCCGGCCTTTCGCTCACCCAATCGCTTTATCAGAAGAAGACGATTCCGGTGATCCTCCTGACGGCGCGCGCCGAAGCCCAGTCGCGCATTGAAGGTCTCGAGGCCGGCGCCGACGATTATCTCTCCAAGCCCTTCGATCCGCGTGAACTAGTGCTGCGCATCAACAATATCCTGCGTCGCAGCTCGTCGCCCGATACGCCGAAGATCGAGCAGATCATGTTCGGGCCGTTTACATTCTCTATCCCGCGCAAGGAATTGCGCAAGGCGGCAGAAACCATCCGGCTGACAGATAGGGAACAGGAAATCATGCTGCTTTTTGCGCTGCGGGCCGGCGACACCATTCCCCGCCACGAACTGATCGGCGACGATGCAGAGGTCGGCGAGCGCACGATCGACGTGCAGATAAACCGTTTGCGGCGTAAGATCGAGGAAGATCCGGCCAACCCCGTCTATCTTCAGACGGTGCGCGGCATCGGATACCGACTGAGTATCGATTAGCTGAGAAAGCGGGCACAGCGGAAGGCGGATGGCTTTTTTTGACACCCTGAAACGCGACATGGACCGGTTTATCGTCCCCGGCTGGCGCCCGTTCACCCGCTGGCTGCGCCGCCGCCTGCCGACCGGTCTCTATACCCGTTCGCTGCTGATCGTCATCCTGCCCATGCTGCTTTTGCAGAGTGTCGTCGCGGCCGTCTTCATGGAGAGGCACTGGCGCATGGTCACCGAGCGTCTTTCCGAAGGCACGGTCCGCGACATTGCCGGCATCATCGAAGTCATCAAGAGCTATCCGCAGGATGCGAACTACGATGCGATCACCCGCATTGCCGATGACGCGCTGAACCTCACCGTCGCCGTCGAGGAAAACGGTCAGTTGCCGCCGCCCCGCCCGCGACCCTTCTTCTCCATCCTCGACGACATTCTGGCCGAACAGATCACCCGGCAGATCCAGATGCCGTTCTGGATCGACACGGTCGGAGACAGCCGGCTCGTCGAGATCCGCATCAAGTTCGACGACAGGGTGTTGAGGGTATTCACCCGCCGCGGCTCGACCTATGCGTCGAACACCCATATCTTCCTTGTCTGGATGGTGGGCACGGCTTTCGTGCTGGCGGTTATTTCCATCCTCTTCCTGCGTGGCCAGATCCGGCCGATCCTGGCGCTTGCACAGGCGGCCGAAAGCTTCGGCAAGGGACAGAAGACCGAAGGCTTTTCGCCGCGCGGCGCCGATGAAATTCGCCGCGCGGGCCTTGCCTTCATCCAGATGCGCGAACGCATCGAGCGACAGATGGAGCAGCGCACCGCGATGCTCGCCGGCATCAGCCATGACCTCAGAACCATACTGACGCGCTTCAAACTCCAGCTGGCGCTCGCCGGCGACAAGCCGGAACTTGCCGGCATGAGCCAGGATGTCGACGACATGCAATCGATGCTGGAAGGTTATCTCGCCTTTGCCAAGGGTGAGGCGGAAGAGGATTTCGGCGAACTGCGGTTGAGTGAGCTTCTCGAAAAGCTGCGCTGCGATTTTTCGCTCCGCGGGAAGACCATGACCTACGAGATCGATGGCGAAGACGAGATCGCCGTCCGCCCGAACGCCTTTACCCGACTTCTCGGCAATCTCGTTTCGAATGCGGAGCGTTATGCTGACACGCTGCATATAGATGCCCGGCACAGCGCAAAATGGCTGACGCTGACGCTCGACGACGACGGCCCGGGCATCCCTGTCGAAGCCCGCGAGGATGTGTTCAAGCCGTTCTACCGGCTTGACGAGGCCCGCAACCTGAATGCATCCGGTACCGGCCTGGGGCTTGCAATCGCCCGCGACGTCGCCCGTGCCCACGGCGGAAACGTGACACTTTCCGACAGCCCCAAGGGCGGCCTGCGGGCCGTCGTCCGGGTGCCTGCTTGAAGCGAGAAAAGATGTCGTTCGATCTCTCGGATATGCAATGGTTGAACCCGCCGGCCGAAAGCCGCGTGGACGACGACCGATTGAGCGTCCGCTCCGGCAAGGACACCGACTTCTGGCAGGGCACCTATTACGGTTTCCACCGAGACAGCGGCCATTTTCTCCATCGGCGCCGGTCCGGCGATTTCACCGCCGAAACGTCCTTCGTGGGCCATTACGACGCGCTTTACGATCAGGCGGGACTGATGATCCGTCACGACGAAACGCACTGGATGAAATGCGGCATCGAATTCACCGACGGCGCGCGCCATTTCAGCGTGGTCGTCACCAATGGTCACTCGGACTGGTCGGCGTTCCGCCTGACCGACGATTTTAGCGAGATGTTTGTAAGGGTGACCCGAATGGGCGACGCGCTCTTCATTCAGTATCGCCCCGATACCCAGCCGGACTGGCGCATGGCGCGGCTCGCCTATTTCCCGCCCGATCTCACCGATCTCTCAGTCGGCATGATGTTCTGTTCGCCGCAGCGCGAAGGATTCGAGGTGGAATTCCGCTCCTTCAGCCTGACCGAGGTCAAGAGCCGCGATATCCACTGATACCGGGAAGCCTACATCAGCCTCCTGCCGTTCGGCACCGGCTGCTCCACGGCGGCCAGCACGATCGCGCCGTTCTCGTCCTCGAAACCAAGGGTGAGAACTTCGGAGCGGAACGGGCCGATCTGCCTCGGCGGGAAATTGACGACCCCCAGCACCTGCCGGCCGACCAGCACCTCCGGCGTATAGTGCACGGTAATCTGCGCCGAGGATTTCTTGACGCCGATTTCGGGACCGAAGTCGATCTTCAGCTTGAATGCCGGTTTCCGGGCCTCCGGGAACGGCTCAACCTCGACAATGGTGCCGACGCGAATATCGACCTTCTCGAAATCGCCATAGGTGATCTGTTCGGCCATCGCGTCGCTCAGCTTCCGAGCTCTTCGGCCCGCTTGCGTGCGGCAGCGATCGCCTTGTCGAACAGCGGCTGCATGCCGTCCTCCGCCATCAGCACGGACAGCGCAGCCGCAGTCGTCCCGCCTGGAGAGGTGACGTTCTGACGAAGCTTCGAGGCGTCATCGGGGGACTGGTGGAGGAGCTCACCAGCCCCCGAGACAGTTTCCCGTGCAAGCCGCATGGCGAGGTCCGCCGGCAGGCCGGCTTTCCGGCCCGCCTCCGCCATGCACTCGACGAGATAAAACACATAGGCCGGCCCGCTGCCGGAAACGGCGGTGACCGCGTCGATGTCGGATTCGCTCGCCACCCACTCCACCGGACCGCTGACCTTGAGGAGTGCCTGGACTGCCTCCCGCTGCGCCTCGGCGACCTTGGGATTGGCATAGGCGCCCGTTACGCCCCTGCCGATCATGGCGGGCGTATTCGGCATTGCGCGCACCATGGCGGCGTCGCCGAGATAGCCTTGCAGATAGGAAAGCGTCTTGCCGGCCGCGACAGATACGACGACGGTGCCTGCGCCGACCATCGGCTTCAGCGGCGGAAGCACCACATCCATCAACTGCGGCTTGACCGCGAGAAACAGGATATCGGGCGCAAGCCCGCTTGGGGGCGAAGCAAGATGACGGGCGC
The DNA here is from genome assembly GCF_002968635.1 of Neorhizobium alkalisoli. Taxonomy (GTDB): domain Bacteria; phylum Pseudomonadota; class Alphaproteobacteria; order Rhizobiales; family Rhizobiaceae; genus Neorhizobium; species Neorhizobium alkalisoli. The sequence continues at coordinate 177,335 of NZ_PVBN01000006.1, forward strand.
CGGCGTCGGCAATCACCGCCTTCATCGCTTCCGACGGCGACGGGTCGATAACGGTGACGGAAGCTCCGGGCACGCCATTCTTCAGCCAGCCGGAAAGCATCGCGCCGCCCATATTGCCGGCACCGATGAGAACGATGGAAGCCAGCTGCGCCAAGGCCATCAGGCTTCGCCTACCGTTTCGAACAGAACCGCATCCATGGCCGCCTTCGCTTCCATGCCCGACCAGACGACGAACTGGAATGCCTGATAATAGGCCTCGCAGGCTTCGAGCGCGCTGGAAAGCAGCACTTCGACCTGCTGGTTGTTGGGCTCCGCGCCGCCGGCAAGCAGCAAGGACTGGCGGAAGATGATCACATCTTCCTGGCGCCACAGGTCGAAATGCCCCATCAGCACCTGCCCGTTGATATGAGAGAGCAGGCGGATCACCTCGTTGACCCGCATGTCCGGGATCTTGATATCGAAAGCGCAGGCCAGATGCAGCGCCTCGAATTCCTCCATCCAGGAGAAGGAAACATGGTAGTCAGTCCAGCGGCCTTCCACGGTCATGGCGATTTCGTCCTCGCCGGACCGTTCGAACGTCCAATCGTTCGAAGCTGCAACGAACTCGATCATGTCGACCGGGTTCGACTGGCGTTCGATTTCCATTTCCATAAGGCTCATGCGGCACCTTCTTGACCGGAATGAATGCGAATTGGTGCGAGATACGCCAAACACGCGAACAATGACCGGGAACAACACTTTGGACGATCGCCCGACGCTACCAGAATAACGCAGTCACCCTGTCTGGAGCTTACCAAGCCGTTTCGAATCATCCTTTAAAATCAGTGTACCTACACGGAGTCCGGCTGCCAGCCCCTCTCCCTCCATTTTGATCAATCAACCGTGGAAACATCTTCGTGTCGGAAATCAGAAGGGAGTCATAACCGACTCTGGACACAGGCTTTTTTGGCAGTGTCCACAGGGTATCATTTTTTTGGAGCGATACGCACCGGCACGCGCATTACGATCGATACGCCGCGCCGATCACGATATCGCCCGTCCCAAGATGATCCAGGAAACGGGGCGCTTTTGAGGAGGAAAACACCATAGCCGCACCGACGGTTCGTCGGGCACGGTTGGAAGGGAATGAGGCAGACGAAGGTATCAAACAATCAGCGTTTCCTACGTCTACCGTAGCCGTGCAGCCAGGAAGTCGATGAGCACCCGCGCGGCCATGGGAAGATGCCTGCGGGAAACATAGAGAGCATGGATGCCGAGCGTGGTCGGCTCCCACTCCGGCAAGACTACCACCAGCTTGCCCGCATGAACCTCCTGATCGGCGGCAAAGCACGGCAGCATCGCGATGCCGAGGGCGGACAGTGTGGCACGCCTCAGAGCGAGAGCGTCGTTCGTCTGGAATCCTCCCGCTACGGGAACCACCACCTGCGTCTCGTCCTTTTTTAAGATCCATTCCGCGCCGCCGAGATTCGTGTAGGTGAGACACCTGTGGTCCTTCAGATCCTCTGGCGCGTTCGGTGTCCCTTGCTTGTCCAGATACTGGTGCGACGCGTAGAGCCGCGACGGGCACTGTCCCAGGCGTTTGGCAATCAGGGAGGGATCGAGGCGGTTGGCGATCCGGATCGCCACATCAATACGGTCCTGCACGAGATCGACCGGCCTGTCCGAAATCTGCAGATCGATCTTGACGCGAGAATAATGATCCGCGAACTCCGAGAGCAACGGGACCAACTGCGTCTCTGCCAGAATGCTCGGGGCGGTCACTCTGAGGAGGCCGTGCGGCGTATCGGCTTGGCCCGCCACGTCAGTCACGGCATCGGCGACACGGACCATCTCCCGGCAGAGTTCGATCACGCGTTCGCCCGCAGACGTCAGGCTGAGCTGCCGCGTGGTGCGGTGGAGAAGCCGTGTTCCTGACCAGTCTTCCATGGCCGCGATGTAGCGCGATGCCATCGCTCGGGACATGCCCAGTTCTTCGGCTGCGCCCGAGGCGCTGCCGCGCTCAACGGTTTTCAGTAGAACGTTTGCGGCGGTTATCCGGTCCATCTATTCGCTCGATCCATGCAACATTTTGTGGACAACAGTGCTATTTATCTGTGATCTGCGCAACATTAAATTCTCCTCAACAAAAGGAGACCGCAGTGACCACCGACATCGAACTTCACTATTTTTTCGACCCCCTCTGCGGCTGGTGCTACGCAAGCGCGCCGGCACTCGCCGGCCTTGCCGACACGTTCGGAGAAAAGCTCAAGATGCGCCCGTCCGGCTTGTTCGTCGGAGGGCGGCCGATCTCGTCGATCGCCGACCACGCCTGGCGCAACGACCAGCGCATCCAGAGCATTACGGGACAGCAATTTTCAGAGAAGTATCACCGGAACGTTCTGCTGGCTCCGAGCGGTATCTTTGACTCCGGACCTGCAACACTTGCGCTGACCGCTCTTGGCAAACGGGATTCAACGCTTGAACCCCGTTTCCTGCATGCCGTCCAAATCGCTCGCTATGTCGAAGGGCGCGATACGTCCACAATCGACGAGGTGGCCGAGGTCGCGGCTCGCGTAGCTGCCGAACGCGGCATCGAACTCGCCGCTGAGACGCTCGCCGAAAGGCTCCGGAGCGACACCGAACTGCGCGATCGCGCGCTGGAGCGGATGGAGGATACACAGCGTCAGATGAATACCCTCGACATTCGAGGAGTCCCGCAGCTCATCGCCGTCGTCAACGGCGAGCCTCATGTCCTTGGCGGCGAGACACTCTATCATGGTCCGGCGGGTCTGATCGCGGCTCTCAACGAACTTTCCGCAACCGAATAAACCCTCAGTCAACTAGGAGTAATATCATGAAAATCGCTCTTATCGGAGCTTCCGGTCAGGCCGGCTCTCGCATCCTGTCCGAATTGTCCGCTCGTGGCCATGCGGTCACCGCGATTGCCCGAGATCCCTCCAAAGTCGCATCTCTGCCGAACGTCACTGCGGTTTCCGGTGACATCAAGGCACCTGAAGCTCTCGCTGAAGTTCTGGAAGGCCATGACGCAGTTATCAGCTCAGTGCATTTCGCTGCCTTCGATCCGAACACGTTGATCGGCGCAGTCAAAGCATCCGGCGTTCGCCGCTACTACGTGGTGGGCGGGGCGGGTAGTCTCGAAGTCGCTCCAGGCGTCCTCCTTGTCGACACCCCCGAATTCCCGGCGATCTACAAGTCAGAAGCGCAGGGCGGCGTCGACTACCTCACCAAGCTCAAAGCTGAAAACGACCTCGACTGGACCTTCCTGTCGCCTTCGGCCGCATTCGTTCCCGGCGAGCGGACCGGCAGCTTCCGCCTCGGCAAGGACCAGCTCCTGACGAGTGAGAACGGCAGCAGCATTTCCTTCGAGGACTTCGCCGTCGCGCTTGTCGACGAAATCGAAGCTCCGGCGCATGTCAGGAAGCGGTTTACCGTCGGCTACTAATTCAATCTTCCAAAACTGAATCCCTCACTCCAGCGTGGTCGACATCATTCCCGGTGTCGGCCGCGGCCACACTCCTCTGCCTTGGAGGCAGGGACGGTCTCACCCGACAAACCTCAGGAAAATTACGATGATCAACAGACGCACGACCCTGAAGACGATCGCCGCAGCCGCCGCGGTTATAATCCCACTAGCCACATCCGCCGTCGCACAGGAGCAGCCTGCCCTGTCGTGGACGGCATTCAAGACCACTGAGGCGGGCTTCCTGCGCGCTCCGGTTCTTGTGACCGGCAAGACGGAGGCGGTACTCATCGACTCCAGTTTCAGCTTTGCCGACGGCAAGGTCGTCGCCGATGCCATCAAGGCCAGCGGCAAGCACCTGACCACGATCTACATCACCACCAACGATCCCGACTACTACTTCGGTCTCGCGCCCGTCCATCAGGCTTTTCCGGATGCTCGCATCCTCGCGGCGGCCGACACCGTCGCACTGATGCGCAAGAAGGCCGAGGGCAAGATCAAGACCTGGTCGCCAGTCCTTGGTGACAACGGCCCGAAATCGGTCTCGGAACTCGTCTTTCCAGAGGTCAGCGACATCACTGAACTCACCGTTGACGGCGAGAAGCTTGAGATCATCACCGCGCCTGGCGTTAAGGATCGCGGCCGCTACATCTGGGTCCCGTCGCTCAGCGCCGTGTTCGGCGGCGTGACGGTATTCGGCGGCATGTATCCTTGGATAGCCGATCTTCCGACTGTCGAGGAACGCGCGGCCTGGCGTGCCGCGCTTGACGGTATCCTTGCTCGCAAGCCCAAGATCGTCGTGCCGGGTCACACCACCGCTGCCTGGCCGACCGACGCTTCGAGCGTGACCTACACCCGCGACTATCTGGTCGCCTTCGAAGCCGAGGCCGCCAAGGCCGCAGACTCCAAAGCTTTGATCGAGGCGATAAAGAAGCTCTATCCCAACGACGCCATGCCGATCTCGCTGGAGCTCGGCGCGAAGGTCGCCAAGGGCGAAATGACCTGGGGACAGTAGAAAAGTGTGAGCTCGCGGCTTGATCAAAGTCGCGAGGTCATCCTTCAGCGTTATTTTTGACAGGTTGATGTCAAGTTGCTGGGAGCCGCAGGCACGCCGGAAAGTTACTGTCCGGCGAGCTTGGCTTCCAGCGCGTCGATGCGGGCCTTCAGCGCTTCGTTCTCGTCGCGAGCTCTCGCGGCCATTTCGCGGACGGCTTCGAATTCCTCGCGCTTGACCACGTCCATATTGTTCAAAAACCGCTCGGCCTGCGCGTGAAATGCGGTTTCAACCTCTTTGCGTACGCCCTGTGCGGCGCCGGCAGCATCCGTCATCAGTCGCGCAAAGTCGTCGAGGATGCGGTTCGTTCCGGTTGCCATGGTCTTACTCCCGTATGTCTTCGGCCGGCGCATCTGCCGGCAATGTCCTTGATCTGAAGTAGGGCCTGGAAGGCCGGCTTGCAAGCATCATCCACTGTTAGCATGAGCCGTTACTTAGATTCGCCTTGACCGCCGATGGCCGCAACGCCATGTTCCGCGGCAATACGGTTAGCGGGGAACTATGTAGATTGCACAACGGCCTTCATCTTTTCGCCCTTATGCCGTTCCCGAACATTGATCCGGTGGCATTCTCCATCGGTCCGCTGGCCGTTCACTGGTATGGGCTTGCCTATGTTGCGGGGATTCTGCTCGGTTGGCTTTATGCCCGCCGGCTTGCCGCAAACCCTTCCCTCTGGAGAAACGGCCAGCCCCCGATCAATGCCACCCATCTCGACGATTTCCTCGTCTGGGTCGCCGCCGGCATCGTGCTTGGCGGGCGCATCGGCTATATTCTGTTTTACGATTTCCCCATGGTTGCGGCCAATCCGTTGCGAGCCCTCGAGATCTGGAACGGCGGCATGTCCTTCCACGGCGGCTTCCTGGGGGCGACGCTGGCGATGATCCTTTTTGCGCGCAGGAACGGCATTCCCGTCTGGAGCATGTTCGATACGGTCGCCGCCGTCGTTCCTTTCGGCCTGTTCTTTGGCCGCATTGCGAACTTCATCAATGGCGAACTTTGGGGCCGCTTGAGCAGCGCATCTTGGGCAGTCGTCTTCCCGACCGGAGGGCCTTTCGCTCGGCATCCGAGCCAGCTCTACGAGGCGGGGCTCGAGGGCATAGTCTTGCTGCTGGTTCTCGCCCTGATGATCTTCCAGTTCAAGGCGCTGAAGGTACCCGGCGTGATCGCCGGAACGTTTGTCATCGGCTACGCGCTCTGCCGTATTTTCGTGGAATTCTTCCGCGAACCGGACGCACAGCTCGGCTATCTCCTCGGCACCAATTGGCTTACCATGGGCATGGTTCTTTCTCTGCCGATGATCGCCGTGGGTCTCTGGGCCGTCCTTCGGGCCCGTGCCGCGACTGCGGCATCGGCGCAGCCCTGAACGGAGGCGCGGCCACGTGAGCACTCCTCTCGCCGACAAGATCAAGAGCCTGATCCGGACGAATGGCCCGATCAGCGTCACGGATTATTTCGCGCTTTGCCTGGCTGACCCGGACTACGGCTACTACCGAACCCGCGAACCCTTCGGCCGCCACGGCGATTTCATTACCGCGCCCGAGATCAGCCAGCTCTTCGGCGAGATGGTCGGTATCTTTATGGTGCATGCCTGGCAACGTCACGGCATGCCCGATGCGGTCCGGCTGGTGGAGATCGGCCCGGGGCGAGGCACGATGATGACCGATATGCTGCGGGTCATCAGGCGAATCGCACCGCCACTCTTCGAAGGTCTGCATGTGCACCTGGTCGAGACCAGCGAACGGCTGCGTGGCGTTCAGCGGGTAACGCTGGAGGCCTATTCGACCAAGATCTCCTGGCATGACGCCTTCGAGGAAGTGCCCGAAGGTTTTACGCTGATTGCGGCGAACGAACTCTTCGACGCAATCCCTATCCGCCAGTTCGTGAAGACGCCTACCGGCTTTCGGGAGCGTCTCGTCGGCCTCGGAGCGGACGACGATCTGGCCTTCGCCGCCGGTGTGGCGACGCTTGATCCCAGTCTGCTGCCCTCGCCGCTCGGCTCGATTCCTGATGGCACCATCTTCGAAATGGCACCCGCCAGGCAGGCTGTGATGCAGACCCTCTGCGACCGGCTCAAAACCTTTGGCGGAACGGCCTTGATCATCGACTACGGTCATATGGTCACCGACTTCGGCGATACGCTTCAGGCGGTGCGCGACCATGACTTCGACCCGCCACTTGCTCATCCTGGCGAAGCCGACCTGACGAGCCATGTGGATTTCGAGGATCTGGCCAAGGTTGCGGTCTCGATGGGCTTGCATCTCAACGGCGGCCTGCACCAGGGCGATTTCCTGTTCGGCCTTGGCCTCGCGGAACGCGCTACCGCACTTGCCAAGGACAAGGAGCCGCCCGAACAGCGCTTGATCGCCGCCGCTGTCGACCGGCTGGCCGGTGAAGGTGCCGGCAAGATGGGCGAACTCTTCAAGGTGATTGCCGTCTCCAGCCCTGCCCTCAATTTGATGCCCTTCCGCTCGGTGGATTGACATCCGCCCTTCCCTTGCGCCACTCTCGCCCTAAATCGAAGCAGCGGTCAATCTTCAACGCTTGCGCAAAACTCCATGAAATCAATTGGATAAACAACGCCGATGCAGGACAGGCCCTTGCCGACGCCGATTGAAAGCCCTTCGCTCAACGAAAGAGGCGGCACCCGCATCCGGCACGGTTTTTTCACCCGCCAGGGCGGCGTTTCGGAAGGATTGTATGCCGGTCTCAATGTGGGCATCGGCTCCGATGACGATCGCGAGAACGTCATGGAGAATCGCGCCCGTGTCGCGTCCTGGTTCGGCCTCCCAGTCGAAAAGCTCGCGACGGTTCATCAGGTTCATTCGCCGGACGTATTGGTTGTCGACGCGACCTATTCGGGTGAGCGCCCTCAGGCCGACGCCATGGTGACCAGCATTCCGGGCGTGGTGCTCGGCGTTCTTTCCGCCGATTGCGGCCCGATCCTTTTTGCAGACGCAGAAAACTGCGTGGTCGGAGCGGCGCATGCCGGCTGGAAGGGCGCGCTCGGCGGCGTTCTCGAAAACACGATCGAAGCGATGCTTTCGCTCGGCGCAGCCCGCGAAAAGATTGTCGCCGTATTGGGGCCGTCGATCGGCCCGCGAAGCTATGAAGTCGGTCCGGAGTTCATCGACCGGTTTTTGGCCGTCGACCCTTCCTATGAGACTTTTTTCACGCCGTCGGCAAAGCCGGGACATTCGATGTTCGACCTGCCGTCGCTGACGATGAGGCGGCTGGCGGCGGCCGGCGTGCGGGCTGAAAATCTCGGACTGGATACCTATCCGGATGCCGAGAGATTCTTCTCCTATCGCCGCACCACGCACGCCCAGGAGCCGGATTACGGCCGTCAGATTTCAGCAATCGCTATTCGGGAGAATTGATATGGCCCTGCATTTCGAGAGGAGCGAATATGCCGATCGCCTCACGCGGCTCACGGAGAAGATGCAATCCGAGAAGCTCGATGCTCTCCTGCTCTTCGCACAGGAGAGCATGTACTGGCTGACCGGCTACGATACGTTCGGTTACTGCTTTTTCCAGACGCTGATCGTCAAGGCGGACGGCACGATGACACTGCTCACGCGCTCGGCCGATCTGCGTCAGGCGCGTCATACCTCGACGATCGAGAACGTCGTCGTCTGGGTCGATCGCACGAATGCCGACCCCACGCTCGATCTCAAGAACCTGTTGAGCGACATGGATCTCCTCGGCGCTCGGATCGGCGTCGAATATGACACGCATGGCATGACCGGGCGGGTCGCGCGCCTGCTCGACAATCAGCTCTCCACTTTCGGCCAGATCAGCGACGCATCCTATCTCGTGAGCGGCTTGCGCCTGGTGAAAAGTGCGGCGGAAATAGCCTACGCTAAGCGTGCGGCCGAACTGGCCGATGACGCGCTCGATGCCGCGCTGCCCTTGATCAGGGCCGGCGGCGACGAGGCGGAAATCCTGGCGGCCATGCAAGGCGCCATCTTCCTGGGCGGCGGGGATTATCCGGCCAACGAATTCATCATCGGCTCCGGCGCCGATGCCCTGCTCTGCCGCTACAAGGCCGGCCGCCGCAATCTGGATGCCACCGACCAGCTGACGCTCGAATGGGCCGGTACCGCAGCACATTACCATGCGGCCATGATGCGCACGGTCCTGATCGGCGAACCGTCGATGCGCCACCAGGAACTCTTCAAGGCCTGCCACGAGACCATTCAGGCGATTGAAGGGGTGCTGCGGCCAGGTCAGGTTTTCGGCGACGTCTTCGATACCCATGCGCGCATCCTGGACGAGCGCGGTCTGTCGCGCCATCGCCTGAACGCCTGCGGTTACTCCCTCGGTGCCCGCTTCTCCCCCTCCTGGATGGAACACCAGATGTTCCACGTCGGCAACCCGCAGGAGATCCTCCCGGGCATGACGCTTTTCGTGCATATGATCATCATGGATTCCGACAGCGGAGCGGCGATGACCCTCGGCCATACCTATCTGACCACGGAATCGGATCCGCAGCCGCTTTCGCGCCACGATCTCGACCTTATTTTGCGCTGATTCCAGTCTCTCATCTGCCGATTGACAGTTTCCGAAGGAACCATAAGCTTCGGGCTAGGGAATCTTTGGCAGGAGGGCGGGCATGCGGCTTTACGGAAGACTGGTTTCCGCCTGGCTTGTCGCGCTCGCCCTTTCATCCTGCAACACGACGGAAGCATTGACGCCGCAGGCCGAGGTCGGGGGCGCAAATGGGCGGACATCGACGCCGGTGACCCAGGGGGACACCGACCGCATGGCTCGATCTTCGCAGCCGGAGACCATCAACAGCGGAGCCGGCGGCGCATATCGATCCGGACCTCAGAATACACTGGAAGCGCAGGCACGCGCGCTGGAATCCGGAAACGCTGCTTCACCCGCATCCTCAGGCCCTCCTCCGCAATGGCAGGATCAGGGCGCGCAACCACCCCAGACACAGCAATCCGCAGCGACGGGGCAGCCGCTTCCGCAACAGGGCGCATCGCTCCCCTCATCCGGTCAGTCCGCCGGAACGATCCGCTTCCTGCCGATCATCGGCGCACCGGTGCAGGCGGTCACACCGCTGTCGCGCCAGCTGGGCGCCCAGGCGCGCGCCGGCGGGCTGACGATACGACCGTCCGGTGATGCGAGCACTGAACACATCCTGAAAGGCTATTTCTCCGCTTTCGCCGATAGCGGCAAAGTGACGATCGTCTACGTGTGGGACATTCTCGACGGCTCCGGTGCGCGCCTGCACCGCATGCAGGGACAGGAGACCATCGCGGCAAAGGGCTCGGATCCGTGGGCCGCGGTTCCAGCCTCCACAATGGAGGCGATCGCCGCAAAAACCATTCAGGACTACCTGAGCTGGCGCCAGTTGCGGAGCGGATAGCTGGCGCGCCCAAAAAGACACTGGTCATGGTTTCTTCACAAAAATCCATGGTGAGGCGCAAAACGCTATTGCATTCGAAGGCGGCGGCGGTAAAAGGCCCGCATCCAGCTTCAAAATAGGCGGACCGCAATGAAGGTTTTCGCAGGCAATTCGAACCGGCATCTTGCCGACGCGATCTGCAGCTATCTCAATGTACCAGTCGGAAAAGCCAGCGTAAGGCGGTTCGCAGACCAGGAAATCTTCGTTGAAATTCAGGAAAATGTGCGCGGGGAAGACGTTTTCGTCATTCAGTCGACGTCCTTTCCGACCAATGACAACCTGATGGAACTCCTGATCATGATCGATGCGTTCCGGCGGTCCTCCGCCCGGCGCATTACGGCAGTGCTTCCTTATTTCGGCTACGCACGCCAGGATCGCAAGGCAGGCCCGCGCACACCGATTTCGGCAAAGCTCGTCGCCAACCTGATCACCGAGGCCGGTGCGGATCGCGTGTTGACGCTTGATCTGCATGCCGGCCAGATCCAGGGCTTTTTCGATATCCCGACCGACAATCTCTATGCGGTGCCGATCCTCGCCCGCGACGTGAAAGAACATTACGACCTCAACAACGTCATGGTCGTTTCGCCTGATGTCGGCGGCGTTGTCCGCGCTAGGTCGCTTGCCAAACGGATCGACTGTCAGCTCGCCATCGTCGACAAGCGCCGCGAGCGAGCAGGCGAATCCGAAGTCATGAACGTCATCGGCGATGTCGACGGCAAGGACTGCCTTCTGATCGACGACATCGTCGATTCCGGCGGAACGCTCTGCAACGCGGCGGAAGCACTGCTGAAGAACGGCGCGACAAGCGTCACCGCATACATCACCCATGGCGTTCTTTCCGGGGGCGCCGTCACGCGTATCGCAACCTCGAAGCTGCGCGAACTCGTCATCACCGATTCCATCCAGCCGACGACGGCAGTGCAGTCGGCTCCGAACATTCGGGTGATCACGACCGCCAACCTGCTTGGCGAAGCCATCAACCGGACGGCCATGGAATCGTCTGTCTCCAGCCTGTTCGACTGACCTTTTTCAACTGCAAGTATTCCGGTAGACTCCTGGTAGAAACAACGAGGAGGCATTCGCCATGATCGGCTTTTCCGGACAATCGAAGACATGGGCACTCGCCCTTCTTCTCCCCGTGCTTTCGAGCTGCGTCGAAGCTGGGCCAGGACCGGGCGGTGGTCCGCCTCCACGGCCCTGGCCCGAACCGCGACCGCAGATGTGCACCATGGAATATCGACCCGTCTGCGGCGAGCGCGGCGGACGTTTGGAAACCTTCGGCAATGCCTGCCAAGCCCGCGAGCGCGGTTTTCGGATCGTCGGCACCGGCGAGTGCTCGCGTCGCCCGGATCGACCCGACTGGGATCGCCCCGGCAGGCCGGGCAGGCCCGACCGTCCGGACTGGGATAGGCCCGGTCGTCCGGATGGAGGCCGCGCCTGCACACGGGAATACAATCCCGTCTGCGGACGGATTGGCCCAACCCTGCAAACCTTTCCGAACGCCTGCGAGGCCAGGAATGCCGGTGCCAGATCGGTGACACCGGGAGAATGCCGCCGCTGAACGGGCGGCCACAACGACGTTTCCTTGCAAAACACCAGGACAACCGTCCTGGTGTTTTGCTTTGCCGGGCTGCTTTGGCTAGGTAAGGACCAGACGCAGGAGATTCCGCATGGCCGCGCGCGACCGCTATTCCCGAAAACTCGAATGTTCCCAGTGCGGAAACACCGGCTTTGCCGAAGTATCAGAGACCGACGACAAGCGGCACAAAAGTCGCGACTTCCGAATAGACGAACTGCCGCGCGGCTTCTTCACCGAATTCGCGTCGACCGATCCCCGCAAATACATGCTCCGTTGCGGCCAGTGCGGACACAAGTTCCGCTTCGAACAGAAAACAATCTATGCGCCGGGCGGCGAGCCTCGCCGCTAGAATCCGATCAGGCGACTTTGGCGGCAAACTCCCCCAACCCGGCATTGACGATGTGCTCGATGCCGGCGCGGGGCCCCGGCCTCCCGAAAAGATAGCCCTGCACCTGCGTGCAGCCTTCCTTGCGAAGGAAAGCCATATGCTCGTCGGTCTCCACCCCTTCCGCGAGCACCGGAATATCGAGGCTTGACGCGAGGATCAGCGTCGACCTGACGATCGCCGCCGAATGGGAATTGACCGCCAGACCATCCACGAAGGTGCGGTCGATCTTGATCTTGTCGAAAGGGAAGGTCATCAGAGTGGAGAGTGACGAATATCCGGTGCCGTAATCGTCCATGGCGATCTTCACCCCGAGGCTCTTCAAGTGCCTGATCGTCTGCAGCGCCCGTTGGTGGTCGGCAATGATACCGGATTCGGTGACTTCAATTTCAAGCCTGTTGGGGTCCAGTCCGGTCTCTTCAAGGATCGCGAGTACCTTCAGCGGGAAATTCGGATCAGCCAGTTGCTGCGATGCCACGTTGACGGCGATACCCAGTGGATTCCGCCAGCGGGCCGCTTCCGTGCAGGCACTCCGAAGCACCCATTCCCCGAGCTCGCAGATGAAGCCCGTGCGCTCCGCAATTGGAATGAACTCGCCCGGAGATATCTGTCCGCGTTCGGGGTGGTTCCAGCGAAGCAGCACCTCGAAACCGATCACGTCGCCGGTGAAGGTGTCATTCTGAAGCTGGTAATAGAGTTCGAATTGGCCGGCGGCCAGTCCGGACCGCATGTCCATGGCCAGTGCGTTGCGCTCGCGCACCGCTTGGTCCATCGAAGAATCGTAGAAGCAAATCGCATTGTCGCCGGTTTTCTTGGCCCGGTACATCGCCACATCCGCTTGCGCGACCAGATCGTCGATCGTCTTCGCTTCACCTGGATAGAGTGCGATGCCGACGCTCGATCCCACCGCCAATCTGTTGCCGTTCCACTCGATCGGCTTGCAGATTTCGGCCAGCAGCCGGTTGGCGAGAAGCATGGCATCGGAGCGCCGGTAATATCTGCGTTTCACAGCGACGAACTCATCTCCGCCGACCCGGCAGATGAATTCCCCCTCCCCGGTGACCTGCATCAACCTGCCGCCGATGGTCCTTAGCACCGCGTCCCCGGCGGCATGCCCGTGCACGTCGTTGATTTCCTTGAAGCGATTGAGATCGAAGGACAGGACAGCGGTCCGAGCGGTCGGATCCGCCGGATATGCTTCGATCTCCTGGAGCTGTTCGTTGAAGGCAGCGCGATTGGAAAGGCCGGTCAGTGGATCGTGCAACGACAGATGACGATACTGCTCCACCGCGGCCTTGGCGGTACGCGCATCGAGCAGATAGGTTGCCGCCGTGAGGGCCAGAAGGATCAGCATCAGCGAAAGAACGCCAAAGCCCAGCACGACCGCCGGCACGCCACTGGACGGAACGGCTGCCTTGAGGTCGAGCAGCACGTTGATTGCCCCCATGCCGGTGAAATGCGTGGCGGTGATCGCGAGGATCATGGCGAGCATGGAGCCGTATCTGCAGAACCGGGTTACCGGGCGCACGATCCGGCTGGTGATCAGGGCTCCGAAGAGAGCCGCGAAAACCAGGGAGGCGAAGACGTAATCCCGGTCCCATTCGATGACACCCTGCACCACATAGGCAGACATGCCCGTGTAATGCATGGCTGCGATACCAAGCCCCATGACGGCTCCGCCGGCTTCCACGACCGCCGACCGACCGCCGTAGCTGGCCATTCCCAAGCCGAAGATGGAAGTCATCACCGCAATCAGGAAAGACCAGAACGTCAGCGCCGGGTCGTAGGTCGCCTGCCCGCCTCCGAGATATCCCAGCATCGCGAGAAAATGTGTAGTCCAGGTGGTCGAGCCGCCCACGAAGCCCGCGAGGAAAAGCCATATGGCTTTGTCGACGCCGCGGCCACGCCGGACACGCGCGAAAAGCCGGACCGTGAGGAAGGAACCAACAACGCAAAGCAGCGCCGCACAGGCGATGTAGCGCAGGTCGTGCTCGATCAATAGACAGGAGAGGACGCGAAACATGAAACTCTGATAGTTTTCAATTGGCTTTTGAAAACTTTAGCAGTGAAACATGTTGGAATGGTTCGCGCCGATGGTAAACGGAACCATATTGTATTCGACCGGGAATGACCGTCAGCGAAAATCCTACTGGAGTACCTGTCCGTTGACGGTCAGGCTTTTACCGTCTTCGAATTTGATGTCCCAGCGCAGGCGGCCATCCGGCTCCGTCTTGGCCATGCCCTTCGCCATCATCACCGCGAAAGAGACCTGATTGAACTGCGGATCGACCTTCGCCGCGCCCTGAAAATATTGGATGAGCTTGTCCACATCCCGGGCAAAAATCGAGGTCTCGATCATATAGCGATCCTTCTGGTCCGGATAACCGCTCATCTCTCCGGAAGCTTCGACATCATAGAGCGATGACTTCGCAACGACCTTCGGAAAGTCGATCCTTACCTGGCCGTCCGGAAGGAAGGCTTCGCCGAGGCGTGCGCTCTCCGCCTCGGGCACGGGGCCGGGCTTCGAAATGTCCATCTCCATAAGGGTGTCGACAAAGCGAGCAAAATTGAGATCGGTGATCCCGACCTGTATTTCGGCGACTTCAGGCACCAACTGGGCATAAAGCTCGGGGATGAGACCGGATGGCGCGGAAATGTTCTCTACCCCGATGCCGAACCCGATCCGGGTCGCCTCGGAAGGTTCCGTCATAGCAAGCGTGTAATCCAGTTTGCCCACCTCGAAATCGCCGATCTGGCTTGCCACCACAAAACGGTTGAAAGTGATTTTTTCCGACAGCGAACTGAAGAACGGCATTGCGCCACGGATCAGTTCCTTCAGCTTTGCGATCTCGGTCTGCGAGGGCTTTTCGTCCTTGACGAGTTCGAGCCCGAACGACACGAGATTTCGGATTTTCTCCGCCACGACGCCCTCGACGCCGACGTCGAAGTCGAGGCTCTCGGCACGGATCTGTATCGGCGGGTTCTCGGCCGTTGTGACCCGTTCATAGAATCTCGAAAATGAACCCTTGCCCTGGAAATTCGTTGCGCCGGCGCTCGCAGCAGCGGTCGACGTGAGGGAATAATTCATGCCGGCGAAGCTCGCCTCGAGCTCTTCGGTTCCGGTCTTGGATACCATGCGGATCGGGCCGGACGTCATCTCGCCCGAACGAAGATAGCTGATCGCCGGGTCGAAAATACCCGAAAAGACCGCGTCGGTTACCGAATAGGTGAAATCGGTGGACTTGCCATCCGGCATCTTGCCCTGAACGGAGAAGTTCAGGTCATTGTCGCTGGTGAATTTCCACAGTCCGCCGTTCATCGGCGCGGCGAAAACGGAAAACGGAGCAAGGCCCGAGACGACAAAGTCTTTATTCCCGATGCTCTCGATAAGCTTGGCGAAATCGTATTTGATTTCGTAGCTTTCTCCTGAAGGCTTGACCGTCAGAAAGCCGCTGCCCAGCACCGAATCTGGCAGAAAATGGCCGAGGTCGTCGCGAAGGTTTCGAGCACCCTGATCGTTGATCTCCGCTGCGGCAAGCGGTTGCACAAACGACATCGCTGCCATGCCCGCTGCAATCCATATCCGACGCATTTATTGAAGCCCTTCCCTCGCTGAACGAGACGTGAATTTGGATATGGCAGAAGAGAAGTCAAGCTGGGCCGTGATGGAGTCACCGCAATACTTGCGCTTCCGGCGCCTTTGTATTATAGCCCGCCCGTCCGCGCAGACACCCTTGGAGGCAACGCGGATGAAGCGCATCGGACGATGCCCTTCGGTTTGACGCGGCGACTTCGCTGCGAAGAACTCTCCAAATAACCTCGAAAGGATATGCCATGAGCCACGCATCTTACGAGCTCAAGGCCGAGGCGCGCGAACGGGTAGGTAAGGGGTCCTCCCGCGAACTTCGCCGCAACGGTTTGATTCCCGCTGTCATCTATGGTGACAAGCAGGCCCCCCTCGCGATCGCACTCTCGACCAACGAAGTGACGAAGCGCATCCACGCCGGCGGTTTCATGACCACCGTCGCAACGATCGAAGTCGATGGCCAGAAGATCCAGGTTCTCCCGAAGGACTACCAGCTGGATCCGGTCCGTGACTTCACCATGCATGTCGATTTCCTGCGCGTTTCCGGCGACACCGAAGTTTCGGTCGAAGTTCCGGTTCACTTCGTCAACGAAGACAAGTCCGCGGTCAAGCTCGGCGGCGTTCTGAACATCGTTCGTCACGAAGTCGAGCTTTACTGCCCGGCCAGCGACATCCCGGAATTCCTGACTGTCGATCTGGCTGGCGCCAAGGTCGGCGACAGCCTCCACATCTCTGCGGTGAAGCTGCCGAAGGGCGTACGTCCGGTCATCGCTGACCGCGACTTCACCATCGCTACGATCGTTGCCCCGGCTGGCGGCGTCGAAGAAGCGACAGAAGAAGCGCCTGCTTCCGAATAACGAAGCAGACGATCCAATAAAAAAACCCGCCTTCATCCGGAGGCGGGTTTTTTTATTGTTCAAATATACGACTTCTTTACTACGCTTCTACGATCGAACCAGATTTGGTCACGCCAGGTTCAGTGAAGTTTAATCAATGCATGAAAGCATGGACGAGTTTAGGATGAGGGAACGATCCGGCATCGCCGGAGAATAAGTGCGGGAAGACGAATGACTCGTTCTGTCGAGAGTCGTTTCATCACGATCATTTCTGGCGCCCTGCTGGTCGTCGTGGCTCCGCTTTTCACGCTGTTCCTGGCGCTTTCTTCGCAACAGGCTGCCAAGATCCAGGGTGAGCACGTCAATGTAATGCTGCTCACCAACTCCCAGGCGCTTGGCAAGCCGCTTTGGGACCTGGATACCGAAAGCATCCATCAAATCGCCTCTGTACTCGTCGCGGACCCCGCCATTTTCGGCGTGCAGATCAGCGACAATACCGGCAAGCTCAACATAGCCGAGGTGGATGTAAATCCGGTCGATTTCCGCGGACTGCAATCGATATCCGAGCCGATCTTCTACAAGTCTCAGCAGGGAATACGCAATGTCGGCAGCATCACTGTCTACGTGCCGAAGCTTGGATGGTTCTCGGCCCTGCATCAGATGGAAATGGCCTTCATCTCCATTTTCATCATCGCCATCCTGACGGTCTTCGGAGCTGCCATCCTCGGCAACCGCGTGATGGTGATCAAGCCGCTGATGCGGCTGACAGCCGCCATCGAGGCAACCCGCCGCCTCGGCTCGCGCCACCACGTCGACTGGCGCTCCAACGACGAGATGGGCCGGCTGGCCAAAAGCTTCAATGAGATGCAGACCCTCCTCGAACGCGAGGAACGGGAACTGAAGCGGGCGCATCAGCAGACGACGGAAATCTACAACCTCACTCCGGCCATGCTGTTTTCGCTCGACCGCAGCGATCAGATAGCCGCCGTCAGCGACTATTGGCTGCTCGCCACCGGTTATCGCCGCGACGACGTGATCGATCGCCCCTTCTCCGACCTCGTGGCTCCCCCGGACAGGGAAATCTACCGCCAGCGCAAGGAGCAGGGAAAATCGAGCGGCCCGGTGATCGAGGTGACGGTCCGTTTCCTCTGTGCCGATGGCCGTCTGATCAACGTTCTGATCGTCGAAACCGAATTGAGCGCCGCAAGCGGCAGCATCCCCGGCTCGCTCAGCGTCATGACCGACGTCACCGAATTGAAGCAGTCCGAACTGCGCAATCATCAGCAGGCGATATCCGATCACCTCACGGGGCTTTTGAATCGCCAGGGCTTCGAGGCGATGCTCGACCGCAAGATCGCCGAGGCGGATCAGGCAAAAACCGACGTTGCATGCCTTTTCGTCGATCTCGACCGCTTCAAGTCGATCAACGACAATCTCGGCCACGCAGCCGGCGACGCGATCCTGTGTCAGTTTGTCGAACGAACGAAACCGATGCTGCGTGAGAACGACAGCGCATCCCGTCTCGGCGGCGACGAATTCGCAATCCTGATTACCGGCGCCGACGCCCAGCATCGCGCGACAGGGCTGGCTCAGACGATCGTGGACATGTTCGAAGTGCCCTTCCGTGCCCACGGCACCGGTGTGCGGCTCAGCGCCAGCATCGGTCTCGCCTTTTACCCCACCCATGCCGCCAGCGCCGCAGAACTGCTGCAGAAGTCCGACATGGCCATGTATGCCCGCAAACGCGACGGCAAGAATGGGTCGCAGGTCTATGATCCGGCCATTCTCGACCAGACCCGGGAACGGGCGGAGATCGAGAACGACATCGAAGCTGGCATTGCCGACAACTGGTTCGAGGCACACTTCCAGCCGATCGTCGACATAGCCACGGGCGCACCGTCTGGCTTCGAAGCGCTGATGCGCATGCGTCATCCGCGCAAAGGCTTGCTGTCGCCGGCAGGCATCATTTGCGTCGCCGAGGAGACCGGTACCATCGGCCAGATCGGCAACCTCATTCTCGAAGACGCAATGGCGAACCTCGCACGGGTATCGCGCCTGCCCGGGATGGAGGATACCTATGTCGCCGTCAATTTTTCACCGCTGCAGTTCGAGCCCGGCTTGCTCGCCCGCCTTGCCGGCCTGATCGGCCGCCATGGCATTGCGCCGTCCCGCCTCGTTATCGAGATTACCGAAGCGGTGCTGATGCATGACAATCCCGAGATCCGCACCATCCTCAACGATCTTCACAATCTCGGATGTCGGATCGCGCTTGACGACTTCGGAACAGGCTATTCCTCGCTCAGCTACATGAGCCGTTTTCCGGTCGATATCGTCAAGATCGACCAGTCGTTCATTCGTTCGCTCACGGAACAGGCGGGCGATATCGGTAGCAAGAGCCGGATGCTGGTCGAAGGTATAAGCGCCATCTCCCATAAGATGAATTGCAAAGTCGTCGCCGAAGGCGTTGAAACGGAGGAGCAGCGCGCGCTGCTCCGCCAGATGGGCATCGACTATGCCCAGGGCTACCTCTTCTCGAGGCCCCGCGAAATTTCCGAACTACTTTCGGCCCTATCTGCCCGGCAGGCCGAATTGAGGTCCCTGGCGAGTTAGAACATCGTCTCCGCCGGACGACATGCTGGGTCAAGAAAGACAACAGGCTCGTTTGGAGGGGAACAGATGAAAACGGCATTACTGCTTCTCGCCAGTTTCAGTTTCGCGTCTGGCGCCGCTGCGCAAAACCCGATTGTCTTGATGACCGAGTCCTATCCGCCCTTCAGCTATCAGGAGCCGGGAGGCAAATATCGCGGCGCCGGCATCGACCAGGTGGAGGTCATCATGCGCGAGGCGCAGGTTCCATTCACGCTGGAAATCCTGCCGTGGGCGAGAGCGATCGCCATGGCGGAAACGCAAGCTGGCCACTGCGTCTTCGCAGCAGCCCGCACAGCGGAGCGCGAACCCCGCTTCAAATGGGTGGTTCCGCTTTTCATCGACCGGAGTATTCTGGTCCGGCACGGCGGTTCGAAAGTGTCGGCCGCGACGATGGACGAAGCCAGGCAGTATACGGTCGGCACTCACCGCGCCGATTATACGGAAGGTCTTCTGAAGAGCTTCGGCTTCATGAAGATCGACCTCAGTGCCGATATTGATACGACGCTTCGCAAATTGCTCGAGGACCGTATCGAGATGATGCCTATGTCGGAAGGCGTCTACGAAAAGCTTCGCGGGGCGGGAACCGCAATCGAAAGAGTGATCGTATTTTCGGAGCAACATCTCGGCATTGCCTGCAACAGGACCACGTCCGACGCGTTGATCGCGACAATGCAGACAAATCTCGACAGGCTCATCAAGGACGGCGCTCAGGCCGCCATCCTCAACCGCTACGGCATCAACCAGCCCCAGTAGCGCCGCACGCTCATGAAACCGGTTGACATTGCCGGCGTTTCGCGTTGGTGAAGACCATCAGCGAAGGACGGATTTCTTCATGCTTATCATTGCGGGTCTCGGCAATCCCGGTGCCAAATATGCGGGCAACCGCCACAATATCGGTTTCATGGCTGTCGATGCGATCCAGCGTCGGCCCGGCTTTTCGCCGTGGTCGAAGAAATTCAAAGCGGAGATTTCCGAAGGCGAACTCGCAGGCGAAAAGGTTCTGCTGATAAAGCCACAGACCTTCATGAATCTCTCGGGCGAAGCCGTGGGTGAAGCGATGCGCTTCTACAAGCTCGGCCCGGAAAGCGTCATTGCGATCTATGACGAGCTCGACCTGGCGGCTGGCAAGGCCCGCATCAAGACGGGTGGCGGCCACGGGGGCCACAACGGAGTGAAATCGCTGGACGCCCATTGCGGCAAGGACTATCGGCGCCTGCGCCTCGGCATCGGTCACCCCGGCGTCAAGGAACTGGTGCACAATCACGTGCTCGGCGATTTCGCCAAGGCCGATCAGGCCTGGCTTTCCCCCCTCCTCGACGCGATCACCGACAATGCCGAGATGCTGGTGAAGGCCGAGGATTCGCAGCTGATGAACAAGCTGGCGCTCGCCGTCGGCGGCAAGCCGGACGATGAGAAGCCGAAAGCCGAGAAGCCCCAGCAACCGAAGCCGGCGGGAAAATCGCACATCCATCAGGCCCGCGGCGGCGCCAAGCCGAATATCCCGACCACCGGCCCGATGGCCGAGATGCTGAAGAAGATGTTCGGCGACAAGGGCAAGTGAGGCGGCTTCGGCCCGTCTTCCGAAACGACAAAGACAACCGGAAAATCTGGAATGAACAACGCTTTTAACACGACCGACATCGCCCGCGAACTCGTGACCCTTCGTGACTATTGGCGTTACGCCATCTCGCGTTTCAACGCGGCTAACCTGAGCTTCGGGCACGGCACGACGACGGCGGGCGACGACGCCGCGTTTCTTATCCTGGACACCCTCAACCTGCCGATCGACGCGCTTGATCCGTTTCTCGATGCCCGGTTGACCACTGCCGAACGGGAGCTCCTTGCCGAACGGATCGAGGAACGCGTGGCAACGCGAAAACCCACGTCCTATATCACCGGCCATGCCTATATTCAGGGCGTCCGATTCCATGTCGACGAACGGGTCATCGTACCCCGCTCCCATATCGGTGAAATCCTCTTCTCCGAATATCTGAGTGACGAAGGCTCCTCCTTCCTTCCGGATCCGCTCAGTGTGGAAAGCGCGGTCGACATCTGCACCGGTTCCGGATGCCTCGCCATTCTCGCCGCCAAGTTCTTTCCCAATGCGGAAGTCGACGCGGTCGACCTATCCTCCGATGCGCTGGACGTCGCCAGGCTGAACGTTGCGGAGCATGAGGTTGAAGGCCAGGTCAGCCTTCATGAAGGCGATTTGTTCGCGCCGCTCGGCAAGAAGAAATACGACCTGATCATCACCAACCCGCCCTATGTGGACCATGAGGCGATGGCGGGCTTCCCGGAAGAGTTCCGGGCCGAGCCGGCCATGGCGTTCGACGGCGGAGTCGATGGCCTCGATATCGTCCGCCAGTTGCTTGCAGAAGCGCCAAAGCACCTCAATCCGGGCGGTGGCATGATCTGCGAGATCGGCTCTGGCCGCGAAATTCTCGAAGAGGAGTTTCCGGATCTCGAACTGCTGTGGCTGGAAACGGCAGAATCCCAGGATGCCGTATTTTGGGTTACCGCGGAGGCGCTCGGCGTCGCAGCCGGGAAATGAAGCCTATTCCTCGGGCTCCGTCGTGAACATCAGCGGATAGCCCGCTTCCTTGGCGAGATCCACGGCCTCCTTGGCTTTGGTTTCGGCGATATCCTTCGCGCACACCACCACCACGCATGTGCCCATGCGATGGGCCGTCATCATGACGCGATAACCCGTCTCCTCGCTCATGCGGAACACGGCCTTCAGCACCATGATGACGAATTCGCGCGGCGTGTAGTCGTCGTTGACCAGTATCACCTTGTAGAGCTTCGGCCGCTCCAGCTTGGGCTTCGTGGTCGTTTTCGGTTTTAGGGTAGTGTCCTCGGCCATCGGCCTCTCCTGACGACGCAATCCTATCGGGAGACATGCCGGCTATATCGCACCGCAACCGGAATATTTCAAGCAACTGCCGCTCGATAGCATGCACCAACCCGCGTCAAACCCTTGACCCGGAGAGCCCGTTCCCCCATAGCCACAGCAACGAAATTTCTAGCGATACAGGGTCCGGACCCATGGGTTTCAAATGCGGTATCGTGGGCCTGCCGAATGTCGGCAAGTCCACCCTCTTCAACGCACTCACCAAGACGGCGGCAGCACAGGCCGCCAACTATCCCTTCTGCACGATCGAACCGAACACGGGCGAAGTGGCCGTTCCCGATCCGCGCATGCAGAAGCTTGCGGCAATCGCAGGCTCCAAGGAAATCATCCCGACGCGTATTTCCTTCGTGGATATCGCCGGCCTCGTGCGCGGCGCGTCGAAGGGTGAAGGCCTCGGCAACAAGTTCCTTGCCAATATCCGCGAAGTCGATGCGGTGGTGCATGTGCTGCGCTGCTTCGAAGACGACGACATCACCCATGTGGAAGGCCGCATCAATCCGGTCGGCGATGCCGATACGATCGAGACCGAGCTGATGCTCGCCGATCTGGAAAGCCTGGAGCGGCGTGTCGAACAGACACGCAAGCGGGCGACCGGCAAGGACAAGGAATCCATGGCGCAGCTTCCGGTCATGGAAGCGGTGATCAAGCTCCTGAACGACGGCAAGCCGGCCCGCCTGCTCTTGAAAACGCTCGCGCCCGAAGAGATCGAAATCCTCAAGGGCCTCAACCTTCTGACCTCGCACCCTGTGCTCTACGTCTGCAACGTCGCGGAAGCCGATGCCTCGACCGGCAACGAGCACACGCAAGCCGTTGCCGCCATGGCCAAGGAACAGGGTGCCGAATGCGTGATCATCTCGGCTGCAATCGAATCCGAGGTGGCGCAGCTTCCGGAAGAGGAAGCCAAGGAATTCCTCTCGGCTCTCGGGCTTGAGGAAGCCGGTCTCGACCGGCTGATCCGTGCCGGTTATCACCTGCTCGACCTGATCACCTATTTCACCGTAGGTCCGAAGGAAACCCGTGCCTGGACGATCGTGCGCGGCACCAAGGCCCCGCAGGCCGCGGGCGTCATCCACACCGACTTCGAGCGCGGCTTCATCCGCGCCTTCACCATCGCCTATGACGACTACATCAACTTCAAGGGTGAAGTCGGCGCCAAGGAAGCCGGCAAGGGTCGCGACGAAGGCAAGGAATACGTCGTAAACGACGGCGACGTCATCCATTTCCGCTTCAATACCTGATATCGAATAGCCAAGAGCGGGAGGGCCTCATGTCGGAAGCCGATTTCCATTTCGAGGATTTCACGATCGGGCGGGTCTTTCCCCTCGCGTCGAAACTGGTGACGGCCGGGGAAATCGTCGAATTCGCCGAAGAGTTCGATCCGCAGCCCATGCACCTGTCGGAGGAGGCCGGCAAGGCCAGCATTCTCGGCGGCCTCTCCGCCTCCGGCTGGCATACGGCAAGCATGTTCATGCGGATGATGTTCGACGGCTGGCTGTCGCGCTCATCCTCCGAAGGCTCACCCGGCATCGAGTACATGGAGTGGAAGAAGCCGGTGCTTGCCGGCGATACGCTCTCCGGCAGGTCCACCGTTCTGGAATCCCGTCCCCTTCGCTCGCGTCCGGGTATCGGCCTCGTTAAGTTCCTTCATGAGGTTGAGAACCAGCGCGGCGAGATCGTCATGCGCGGCGAAAACCCCATCATGATGCGCTTGCGCGACGCCCGGGAGGACGCCGCATGAGGCTGATCGAACTCTCCCCGCCGGGCCGGAAGGTGACCACCGGCACGCTTCTCTTTACCGCCGAGGACATCGTCCGCTACGCCCGAAAATTCGATCCGCAGCCCTTCCACGTGGATGCGGAAGCGGCGAAGAATTATGTCTTCGGCGCGCTCTGCGCCTCCGGCTGGCATACCTGCGCCGGCTGGATGAAGACCTACATCGCCTACTGGACGAAAGAGGTCGCCCGCCTCGAAGCCGAAGGCAGGGTGGCGCCGAAGCTCGGCCCCTCCGCCGGGTTCAAGAAGCTTCAGTGGCTGAAGCCTGTTTATGCGGGCGACGCCATCACCTATTCCGTCCAGCTCACAGAAAGCCGCCCGCTCACCTCGCGCTCCGGCACCTGGATCAACATGACCATCAACGACGGCGTGAACCAGCACGGCGACGTCGTCATGCGTTACGAGGGCACGGTTCTCGAATTCGCGTAATCCGAACCGGAAAACCGCCCTCGCCCTTAGTGGCCGTCAAATTCCACCAGGGTCCGGACCTCGACCCCAAGCGCTTCGAGCTTCTTGCGGCCGCCGAGATCCGGGAGGTCGATGACGAAGCAGGCCGACACGATCTCGGCGCCCAGCTGCCTCAGCAGCTTCACGGCGCCTTCGGCAGTGCCGCCGGTCGCAATCAGGTCGTCCGTCAGGATCACCTTCTCGCCGGGCTTCACCGCGTCCGCATGCATCTCCATTTCGTCGACCCCGTATTCGAGGCTGTAGGCGATGCGGACCGTGTCATGCGGCAGCTTGCCTTTCTTGCGGATCGGCACGAACCCGGCAGAGAGTTGGTGCGCCAGCGCGCCGCCGAGGATGAAACCGCGTGCTTCGATGCCGGCGATCTTGCCGACGCCCAGCCCGACATAGGGCCGCACCAATTCGTCCACAGCCTGCCGGAAAGCGGCTGCGTCACCGAGCAAGGTGGTGATGTCGCGAAAGACGATACCGGGTTTCGGATAGTCCCGGATGGAGCGGATGGCGGCGGAGAGATCGGATTTGGAGGACATGAGACCCTGAAAAAATAGCGGAAACAGCAGGAGGCGAGCCTATCAACTCGGCGACCTTCTCCCAACAAAAAAGGCGGCTTGAAGCCGCCTTTTTCGCATCCGAGGCGAACGCCTCAGTGTTCCTTGGTGGCGTAGACCGACTTCTTCGTCAGGTAGATCAGGCCGGTGAAGATCACCAGAAAGACCATGACCATGAAACCGGTGCGCTTGCGGGCTTCGAGATGCGGCTCTGCGGCCCACATGAGGAAGGCGGAAACGTCCTTGGCATACTGATCGACCGTCTGCGGAGCGCCGTCGTCATAGGTCACCTGGCCCTCGCTGATCGGCGGAGCCATGGCGAGCGACGCGGAAGCGACGAAATACGGATTGTAGTGAGTACCTTCCGGAACTTCGACGCCGGCAGGCGGCTCCTGGTAACCGGAAATCAGCGAATAGATATAGTCCGGGCCGCCTTCCTGATACTGCGTGAAGATATCGAAGACGAACTGCGGGAAGCCGCGGGTGACGCCGCGCGCCTTGGCGATCAGCGAGAAGTCCGGCGGCGCCGCACCGTTGTTGGCGGCGGCAGCAGCCTGGGCATTCGGGAACGGCGACGGGAAGTAATCCGACGGTACGGCCTTGCGGGCGAACATTTCGCCGGCGTCGTTCGGGCCGTCCTGCACTTCATAGTTCGCAGCGAAGGCCTTAACCTGCGCTTCCGAATAGCCGAGATCTTCCAGCGTGCGGAAGGAAACCAGCTGCATGGAATGGCAGGCGGAACAGACTTCCGTATAGACCTTCAGGCCGCGCTGAAGCTGACCCCTGTCGTAGTGGCCGAACGGACCCGCAAAGCTCCAGTCGACCTGCTTCGGATGGTGGATCGGATAATGCGGCGTGGCGCCTTCTGCATGCTCTCCGCCAGCTTCAGCGCCGGCGGGCGCTGCTGCGTGATTGTCCTGAGCCATCGCCGAAGCGGCGCCGAGACCTGCCAAGAAGGCCAGCGACACAAGGCTTGCAACAAGCTTTTTCATTTTTTTAATCCCTCTCGGTCGCAAGCTGTCAGACGCTGGCTGCGGCGGTTTTGCCGTTCTTTTCGAGAACAGCTTCCGTGATGGAGTTTGGAATACGCCGCGGCGTCTCGAACAGGCCGAGCAACGGCATGATGACGAGGAAGAAGCCGAAGTAGTAGAGAGTGCCGAGCTGGGAATAACCGACGTAGTTGCCGGCGAGTTCGCCCTTGAACAGGAACGCCAGCAGACCGCCGCCTTCTGCCGGCATGGCGCCGAGCCAGCCGAGCATGATGGCGTTGACCACGAAGAGCCAGAAGAACAGCTTGAACCACGGACGGTAGACGGCGGAGCGGACCTTCGACGTATCGAGCCAGGGCAGGAAGAACAGGATGATGATCGAGCCGAACATCACCAGAACGCCGCCGAGCTTGGAGTCGATCGGGCCGACATTGAAGGTGATGGCGCGCAGCATCGCGTAGAACGGCAGGTAATACCATTCCGGAACGATATGCGCAGGCGTCTTCAACGGGTCAGCCGGAATGTAGTTGTCCGGATGGCCGAGATAGTTCGGCATGTAGAAGATGAACCAGGCATAGACGATCAGGAAGACCGATACGCCGAGTGCGTCCTTCAGCGTCGCATAGGGGGTGAAGGCGACGGTATCCGTCTTGGTCTTCACTTCGACGCCGGTCGGGTTGGTCTGGCCGGTGACGTGCAGCGCCCAGATGTGCAGGACGACGACGCCGGCGATCATGAACGGCAGCAGGTAATGCAGCGAGAAGAAGCGGTTCAGCGTCGGCTGGTCGACGGCGAAGCCGCCAAGCAGGAACTGCTGGATCCATTCGCCGACCAGCGGGAAGGCCGAGAAGAAGCCGGTGATGACGGTTGCACCCCAGAAGGACATCTGACCCCAGGGAAGCACGTAGCCCATGAAGCCGGTTGCCATCATCAGGAGATAGATGACGACGCCGAGGATCCAGAGGATTTCGCGGGGCGCCTTGTAGGAGCCGTAGTAGAGGCCGCGGGCAATGTGCAGATAGACGGCGATGAAGAAGAACGAAGCGCCGTTGGCATGCATGTAGCGCAAGAGCCAGCCGTGGTTCACGTCGCGCATGATCTTTTCGACGGAATTGAAGGCAACGCCCGTCGAGGCGGCATAGTGCATCGCAAGCACCACGCCGGTAAGAATCTGCACGATCAGCATGACCGACAGCATCGCGCCGAAGGTATATGCGTAGTTGAGATTGCGGGGAACGGGATAGGAAACGAAACTGTCATGGACCATGCGCGGCAGCGGAAGCCGCGAATCGATCCACTTTTCGATGCCGGTCGATGGCTGGTATGTGGAATGACCGCTCATAAGTATTTATCCCCTCACCCGATCTGGATCACTGTGTCGGACGTAAACGTGAAAGTCGGAATGGCAAGGTTCTGCGGCGCGGGACCTTTGCGAATACGGCCCGCGGTATCGTAGTGCGAGCCGTGGCAGGGACAGAACCATCCGCCGAAATCGCCGGCCTGGCCGAGCGGAACGCAGCCGAGATGCGTGCAGGAACCGATCATGACGATCCAGTTTTCCTTGCCTTCGCCGGCCGAGCGGTCGACTGCCGTCGCTTCGGCATTGGCCGGAAGGTTGGCGTTGCGCGCGACGGGATCCTTCAGATCACCCAAAGCGACGGCATTTGCCTCTTCCACTTCCTTCGGCGTGCGGTTGCGGATGAAGACCGGCTTGCCGCGCCACTTGACGGTCAAAGACATGCCAGGCTCGACCGCTCCGACATTCACCTCGATCGAAGCCAGCGCGAGCGTCGAAGCGTCCGGACGCATCTGATCGATGAAAGGCCAAGCGACCGCTACCGCGCCGACAGCGCCGGCCATGCCGGTCGTCAGATAAAGGAAATCACGGCGAGTAGGCTCGCCTAGTGTTTCGCTATGTGTCTCGTGTTCGCTCACGGCTCAATCTTCCTTCTCACGCAATTCGCGAAAACCGCATTGCCCCCGCTCCGGGCGAATCTTGGTTGAACACAATTCGAACATAGATTCCCCCGGCAATCCGGCGCGTTCTATGCTTGATCGCAAAATATGTCCAGCCTTGGCAAGTGCCGCAGGCCAGTTTGTCGCGGGAAAACTGAAGGGTTGCGGCCATCTGGTAACGCGGCCGCAGCGAGCCTTCCAAGCGGGACCATGGACCGATACCGAGCGCTTCCAAATCTCTGGAAAGTCTCCGCTTCCCTAGGGGCGGCCCAATTTTGCCGCGCTCGCCGTTAACCGCTTTCGGGCATACCGCATTGCAACAAACCGGAGCGCGTGATAGGCGAACCGCACGGCGAAAGGCTGCCGCTCCGGACAGACCTGAATGAGACAAGCATTATCGGTTGCCATCTGCGTCATCGTGTCGCTTGTGCTCGCCGCAATCGCTACCCGCTACATCCATCCCCACTGGACTTTGGCAACGCTCTACAGCTTGCAACTGCATGCGGCCGCGGCCTGCATTGTCGCCATGGTCGTTGCGCTAGTGGTGAAGCGGCATTTCCTCGTCTGGCTTCTGTTTGCAGCCTCTCTTCTCTTTGCCGGTCACGCGGTGCTGATGGGCCGTGAGTTCGCCGCGCCGGCGACAGCCGACGAGGCTCAAGCGCCGACGTTCCGCCTTCTCTCCTTCAACATCCTCAACGACAACTACGAAAACGCCGAAAGCGTTGTCCGCGCCATTACCGGGTCCGGCGCCGATCTGGTCAACATCATGGAGGCGGCGCCGCTGCGCGTTCATCTGGATGAACTGGCGAAGACATATCCCTACCGGGTCGGCTGCGGTGTCATCATCCCGTTCTGCGATCAGCTGATGCTG
Organism: Neorhizobium alkalisoli; assembly: GCF_002968635.1. Taxonomy (GTDB): domain Bacteria; phylum Pseudomonadota; class Alphaproteobacteria; order Rhizobiales; family Rhizobiaceae; genus Neorhizobium; species Neorhizobium alkalisoli. The sequence goes on from NZ_PVBN01000006.1 coordinate 205,813, forward strand.
TCAAAGACGCCGATCGAGACGCCGATCGTGCGCAGCCTCAGCGAGATCTTCCCCTCGCGCTTCATTCTCGCGAAAATCACCGTCGCCGGCCGGACCATCAATCTCGTCGGGATCCACACGACAAAGCCCTATTTCGACAATTTTCATTCGCTGGAACTGATCCGCGCGGCGCTGGCGATCTCGGAAGCGGAAGGCCCGCTCCTGGTATCGGGTGATTTCAACGCCTCCAGCCTCGCGCCGAACATGCGACGTTTCCTGAGCCTGACCGAGCTCAAGACGGCGGAATGGGAGCCGGCGACATGGCCCATCCGGGCGGGCGTATTCGGCGTCCCCATCGATCATGTCTACGCGCGGGCGCCCTTGAAGATAAAGTCGCTGACGCGGTTTGCCGATACGCACGGATCGAACCACTACGGGTTGATGGCCGAGATCGCCATTACCGGCACAGCTCCCTGACCCCTACTGGGCCGCATCGGCCGCCAGAAAGCCACCCGACTGCCGCGCCCAGAGCTCGGCATAGAGGCCTCCGCGGCCGATAAGCTGGCTGTGCGTGCCTTCCTCGATGATCCGTCCCTTGTCCATGACGATCAGCCGGTCGAGCGCCGCGATCGTCGAGAGCCGGTGAGCGATCGCCATGACCGTCTTGCCGTGCATGAGCCGCTGGAGATTGGACTGGATTGCGGCTTCGACCTCGGAGTCGAGCGCCGACGTGGCCTCGTCCAGAACCAGGATCGGCGCGTCCTTCAGCATCACCCGGGCAATGGCGATCCGCTGCCGCTGGCCACCGGAAAGCTTGACGCCGCGCTCGCCCACATGCGCGTCGAAGCCCCTGCGTCCGCGTTGATCCTCCAGTGCTGCGATGAACGTGTCGGCTTCGGCCTTACGCGCCGCCTCGATCAACTGGTCCTGGGTCGCGTTCGGCCGGCCGAACAGAATGTTGTCGCGGATCGAGCGGTGCAGCAATGAAGTATCCTGCGTCACCATGCCGATCTGTGCTCTCAGCGACTCCTGCGTCACCTTGGCGATGTCCTGGCCGTCGATGAGAATGCGGCCCCCTTCGAGGTCGTAGAAGCGCAAGAGAATATTGACGAGCGTCGACTTGCCGGCGCCGGAGCGCCCGACGATGCCGATCTTTTCCCCAGGCCGGATCGTCAGCGACAGGTTGTCGATCACGCCCCTCGCCTTGCCGTAGTGGAAGCTGACGTTGTCGAACCGAATTTCCGGCCGCTTGACGACGAGCTCGGCGGCGTCCGGCGCATCGACGAGACCGATCGGCTGCGAAATGAGTTCGGCCGAGTTCTGGATCGTGCCGATATTGCGCATGATACTGTTCAGCTGCGTCATCAGCCGGCCGAGCAGGAAGTTCAGCCGCAGCATCAGCGCCAGCGTAAAGGCGACGGCACCGGAGCTGATCAGCCCCGACAGCCAGAGATGCACGCTCATCGCGGCCATGGTGACGATCATCGTGCCGGAGAGGAAAGCCATCGAGGCTCGCACGCTGGTGAGCAGGCGAGTAAAGGCGATGATCGTCTCCTGGAAGGTCTCAAATCCGGACCGCATATAGCGGTCGTTGGCTTCGTCGCGGCCGAAGAGGCGAAGCGTCTGGATGTTGGAATAGGCATCCACCATCCTTCCGCTGATCATCGAACCGGCCTCGGCAGATGCCTTGGAATGCTCGCGGATGCGTGGCACGAAATATCTTGCAAGCACGGCAAAGATGGTAAGCCAGGCAACCACGACGACAGCCAGCCGCCAGTCCAGTTGCGCAACAAGGGCAATCGTCGAAACCGAATAGATGCCGACGAACCAGACGCTTTCCATGAAGGACGTCAGCACGTCCCCCGTTGCCTGGCCCGCCGACCAGACCTTCGTGACGATCCGGCCTGAGAAGTCGTTCTGGAAGAAGCTCAGAGACTGGCGCGAAACGTGGATATAGGATTGCCAACGCACCAGATTGTAGAAACCGGGGGTGATGATCTGCTGGTCGACCAACGCTGTAAACAGCCCGATCAGGAAGCGGCCGATGAAGACGACCAGCGCCATGACGACGAGTTCGGTTCCGTGTTCGGCAACGAGGCCGGACCATCCGTCAGCGGGTTTGGCCGTGTCGAGAATATCGACCAGCCGGCCCACATACCAGAACATCGCCGCTTCAACGCCCGCGGCGAGACCGCCGAGCACCAGCATGGCGAAGAAGGGAAGCTTTGCCTGGCGGACATAAAACCAGACGAAGCCGACGAGACCGACAGGCGGCCTCAGATCGTCCTGCCTCTCGAACGGCTTGATCCAGTTTTCGAAAGTGCGGAAGACCGATTTCAGCATGACCTCGATATAGGCGGATTCCCTCTCCCGGCAAAGGAAAAGCCATGCGGACACCGCTTACATTTTCGTAATGTCATGGTTGCGTTGAAAGATGCGGTGCTGGAACATCCTCGCCTCGGCGAAAGGCTGGCGGAGTCCGCACCGCGCGAGGTCCACCGTCTTTTGATCGGTGACGACGAACGTCGCTACGAAGTTGACGGAGATACGCTGTTCCTGCTGCGTGTCTGGCACAGTCGGGAAAGCGCCTCTGAAGCGGCAGCGGATTACTCCGCCGCCTCTTCTTCCGGAGCGTGATCTCCGAGGAACCCGCCGGACTGGCGGTTCCAGAGGTCAGCATAGATGCCGCCGGATGCGACCAGTTCCTGGTGCGTCCCGGTCTGCACGATCCGGCCTCGGTCGAGCACGATCAGCCGATCCATTTCCGTCAATGTCGAGAGCCGGTGGGCGATCGCGATCACCGTCTTGCCTTCCATCAGCGCGAAGAGGTTTTCCTGGATCGCCGCCTCGACTTCTGAGTCGAGCGCCGAAGTCGCCTCGTCGAGCACTAGGATCGGCGCGTCCTTCAGGAAGACGCGGGCGATCGCGATACGTTGACGCTGGCCGCCCGAGAGTTTCACCCCGCGCTCGCCGACATGCGCTTCGAGCCCCTGGCGTCCCTGCATGTCGGAAAGTCCCTCGATGAAGTCCCAGGCATTCGCCCGCTTGGCCGCCTCTATGATCTCTGCGTCGCTCACCTCCGGCTTGCCATAGGCGATGTTGTCGCGGATCGACCGGTGCAGAAGCGAAGTATCCTGGGTCACCACGCCGATCAGCGAGCGCAGGCTGTCCTGCGTGACCGCAGAGATATCCTGACCGTCGACCGTGATGCGCCCGCCCTCCAGATCATAAAACCGGAGAAGCAAGTTCATCAGCGTCGTCTTGCCGGCGCCTGAACGGCCGACGAGGCCGACCTTCTGCCCCGCCGGGATATCCAGCGTCAGACCATCGATGACGCCCTTGCCCTTGCCGTAGTGGAACCGGACGTTTTCGTAATGGATATGCCCCTTCTTCGCGCCAAGCCTCGCCGCTTCCCGCTGGTCGACGACGTCATGCGGCTTGGTCATCATCGACATGCCGTCATAGACGGTGCCGATGTTTTCGAAGAGCGCGGAAACCTCCCACATCACCCATTGCGACATGCCGTTGATGCGCATGGCAAGGCCGATGGCGATCGCGATGGCGCCGATCGAAATGGCGCTGTCCAGCCAGAACCAGATCGACAGCCCGCCGACGACGAACAGAGCCGCGCAGTTGTAGAAGTAAACGAGTGCCTGGAAGCCCGTCACCTTGCGCATCTGCGCGTGAACGGTCTTGAGGAACACATCCATTGCGTCGCGCGCATAGGCTTCCTCGCGGCCGGCATGCGAAAACAGCTTCACCGTCGCGATATTGGTATAGCTGTCCACCACGCGGCCGGTCATCATCGACCGGGCATCCGCCTGTTCGGCTGAGATCTTTCTCAGGCGCGGCACGTAATAGGCGACGGTCAGCGAATAGACGAGGATCCACAAGACGAGCGGTGCCGCCAGACGCAGGTCGGCGGACGCCACCACCGCGATCATCGAAATGAAATAGGTGACGACATAGACGAATACGTCGAGCACTTTCATCACCGTTTCGCGGATGGCGAGCGAGGTTTGCATCACCTTGGTCGAGACGCGACCGGCGAACTCGTTGGCGAAGAAGGTCATCGAGTGCCTGAGCAGGAAGCGGTGCATCTGCCAGCGGGCGATCATCGGGAAATTGCCCATCAGGATCTGGTGCATGATCAGCGAGTTGAACCCGGCAATCAGCGGCAGCGCGACGAGGACGACGAAGGCCATGAAGACGAGCTTCATCCCTTCTGTCTGAAGGAAGGTCGTCCGGTCGGCATTCGACAGCCAATCGACGATGTCGCCCAGGAACTGGAAGAGCATCACCTCGCCGATCGCGATCAGCATCGTGCAGGTCGACATGATGACGACCCATGGCCATACCGGCTTGGTATAGTGCCACAGGAAGGCCAGGAGGCCGGAGGGCGGCAAGCTAGGCGTTTCATCCGGATAGGGATTGATGCGCCGTTCGAACCACGAGAACATGAAAAAAGCTCCGTAAATCGGACCGCCGTCGTGCCCGGCGGACGCAATGCGGACCAAGGGGCGGACGGTGAAATTCAGGATAGCGCGGCCTTATGCTGGCCACGTAACGAGTCAGAAGGAGAAAAGTTTGCGAGAAACCGCGAAACGCCTAAGCCAGACGAATAATGATCTGGCTGCCGGGGCGCGAGAGCACGGTCATATCCATGTAGGCCTCCGTCGGCTGGCGTTGAAATACGAGTTCCTTCTATCCCGTCCGCGACAATTTGGAAAGGGTAAATCGACACGAACATTACCTCCGCAGCTTTCATGTTGCGCGATCGTCACAGCCATGCCGAGCACTGAAAGCGCTTGTGTCCGATTGCCGATTTCCCGTAAGCACCTGACATGACCATGCTGCGCATCGCCCTTTACCAGCCCGATATCGCCGGCAATACCGGCACGATCCTCAGGCTCGCCGCCTGCCTCGGCCTCGGTGTCGACATCATCGAGCCCGCCGGCTTCGACATTTCCGATCGCAACCTCAAACGCTCCGGCATGGATTATCTGGCAAGCGTCGCGCTTCAGCGCCACGTCAACTGGCAGCGCTTCGACGAATGGCGAAAGGACGGCGGCTCTCGCCTCGTCCTCGCCTCCACCAAGGCCGCCCTGCCCTATACCCGTTTTGCCTTCCAGCCGGGCGACATCCTCCTCTTCGGCCGGGAAAGTGCCGGGGTGCCCGATCACGTGCACGAGGCGGCCGAAGCGCGTATCCTGATCCCCATGGTCGAGGGGCAGCGCTCCATCAACGTCGCCATGTCGGCGGCAATGATCGCCGGCGAGGCGCTCCGGCAGATTAGCTGGAACTAATCCTACACAATTATAGTCATATACTGTCGCGAACGGCACTGTGCGCAGGCGTGCGGCCGGCCTATATTCATTAGCCGGCAACCGATAATTCTCGCCTGTTCGCGCCGTCGCCGGCCGCCGGGGACTAAGGAGCACCCGCATGCAATCGACGATCGTCATCATCAACCTCCTCGGCGCAGTCTCGCTCTTGCTGTTCGGCCTGGCGCAGGTGAAGGATGGTGTGACGAGAGCATTCGGCACCCGGCTCCGCGCCGGACTTGCCACGAGCACCCGCAGCGGCTGGCGATCTTTCGTCTCCGGCCTCGTCGCCACCATCGCGCTCCAGAGTTCTACAGCGACTGCCCTCACCGTCGCCTCGTTCGCGGACCGCAATCTGATCCGCCCGCGAATGGCCCAGATCGTGCTGCTTGGCGCCAATGTCGGCACCGCCGTGACCGCATGGCTGGTCGCCACCGGCATCGCGTGGCTTTCGCCGCTCGTCATTCTCATCGGCCTCGTTCTCCATCGTGGCCGCTCGGGCACGTGGCAAGGCGCCGGTACGGCGCTGATCGGTGTCGGCCTGATGCTGCTGTCTCTGCAGCTGCTTGGCCTCGCGACCGAACCGATGCGCCAGTCGCCCGCGCTTGCCGCGTTCATCGGCCTGCTCGACGACGCCTGGCCGGTCGCACTTGTCGTTTCCGCAGCGCTCGCCTTCGTCTCGTCCTCCAGCCTCGCCGTGATCGTGCTGATCCTGTCGCTTGCCTCGACGGGCATCCTTTCGACGGGGCTGATCATCGTGCTGGTGCTTGGCGCAAATCTCGGCGGCGCCATTCCGCCGGTCGTCGCCACGCTCTCCGGGCCGGCTCCCGCGCGGCGCATTACACTCGGCAATCTCATCGTGCGGGGCATCGGCTGCGCCATCGCGTTGCCGCTCGCGGGTTTCGGCGCCGAGATCATGCAATCGCTGCCGCTTTCGCCCGAAAAGCTGCCGGTGGACGCGCATCTCGCCTTCAACATCCTTCTCGCGTTCGTCGCCTGGCCCTTCTCAGGGCTTTTATCCGACATGACGGCCCGCCTCGTCGCGGCGGATCCGGAAGCCGAAAGCGGACCGCGCTTCCTTGACCCTCAGGCGTTCGGAAATCCCGTCATGGCGCTCGCCAACGCCACCCGGGAAGTGCTCAGTGTAGGTGACGCGATCGAACGGATGCTGATCCGCGCCCAGAACGCCTTCAAGCACAACGACCTTGCGCCGCTTGCGGAGGTTGCCGCGCTGGAGCAGCGTGTGGACAGCCTCCAGCAGGAGGTGAAGATCTATCTGTCGAAGCTCGGTCGCCAGAGCCTCGATGCCGAGAGCGCGCGCCGTTCGATCGCCATCCTCGACTACGCCATCAACCTCGAACACATCGGCGATATCATCGAGAAGGGCCTCTGCGAGCAGGTGCGCAAGAAAGTCTCGAACGGCCTGAAATTCTCCGATGACGGCTATCAGGAGCTGGAAAGCCTTTTCAACCTGACCATCGACAATCTGCGCGCCGCCCAGACCATCTTCGTGACGGGCGACTTCAAGCTCGCCCGCCAGCTGATGGAGATCAAGGTCGATGTCCGCCGCCTCGAGAAGCAATCGGCGGAACGCCACCTTGAACGTCTTCGCGATGGCAGGATGGAAAGCCTTCAGACCAGTTCGCTGCATCTCGACCTGCTGCGCGATCTCAAGCGCATCAACGCCCATATCGTTTCCGTCGCCCATCCGATCCTCGACGACAGCGGCGTCCTGATCGAAAGCCGCCTTCGCCTTGCCGAGCCGCACAACTGAACCGTCAAAGGCGTCGGCCCGCACAGCCGAGGTCTGGTGCGGCGGCGTAGATAAGGTGGTCTTTGTCTTCATCGGACGATGCTCCCGGGGTTTCGCTTCATGGGAGCACCTGCTATAAAACCTCAAGTAATATTGAGGTCAATAGCCGTAATGACGAAAACCCCTGACGAGCGGATTCAGCTGGAACTTTCGGTCGGAGACGTTGCGCGAAGAAGCGGCCTTGCCGTGTCGGCGCTCCACTTCTACGAAGACAAGGGCCTGATCCAGAGCCACCGCAATCGCGGCAACCAGCGGCGTTACCCGCGCTCCGTTCTGCGTCGCGTCGCCATCATCAAGGTCGCCCAGAAGACGGGCGTGCCGCTCGCCGAAATTCGCGACGCTCTCTCCGTACTGCCGCACGACCGGCCGCTCACCGCACAGGATTGGCGGAAATTGTCGGAAATCTGGAAACGCCAGCTTGATGAGCGGATCGCCGGCCTCACGGCGCTGAGGGATCAACTGACCGGTTGCATCGGCTGCGGCTGCCTGTCGATGCAGGACTGTCCGCTTCGCAATCCTCATGACGTCCTCGGCGAAAAAGGCGAAGGCCCGATCCTGCTGGAGGAGGAGAAAACGTCCAGAACCCTGAAAGAGATTGCCACGCCGTAACCGGTCACGATACGCGACTGTTCTCTTCGGCTTAACACGTGTTTGCTAGGGTCAGCCCCTGACACCCGCCGACAAAGGACCATCATGCCTGCCAATTTTCGCACCTGTTTCACAGTCTGTCGGCCCTTGCCCTTGCGCTGGTTGCGATCCCGGCGTTCGCGCAGGAGGCGGATCATTACACCGCTGTGAGCAATACGGCGATGAGTGTGACGGGAGACGTCTGGATGGACGATTTCAGCATCAGGTTCGAAAGTGGCGGGTCCCTCGCGTTCTCCGATCTCGTCGCCGATAACTTCAGGGTCGACGGGAAACGCGTGCCCGCCTCGGTATATCGGGTGGAGGATCCCGCCGATCCCGAACTTGAAAACGGCAACCAGCTCTGCGGCGCCGGCGACGTCACCTATGTCGCCAACTGGGCAGCGGGCGACGGCATGTCGGCGATTGCCGTCTTTACCGGAAAGAGACCACCGAAAAGCAGCGACGAGATGTGCGCGCTCTATACCTACGAAGATCCTCAATAAGCGGTCTTGCTATCGCACCGCAAAATTGCGGTTGGCACTGCAGCATGTTTATGAGAAGCTCTGGCCATGAATGCCTGCCACGAACGAACGGCGACCCGAAAGAGGCCATCATGTTCCCCACCGCATTCACCCACAACATCACGCAGTTCGCGCGCATACTCAGCCTGCCTGAGCGCCTGCAGAATACGCCGCTTCGCAATCTCTCCCTCGAAACCTTGCGGCGGCGCAATACGACGCTCGATTCCCTTTTCTACGACATCAAGACCATCACGCCCGAAGAGGTGTTCTATATCAGCGACTCCCTCGCCGCCGAAGGTGCGATCCTGATCGTTCCGCCCTCGGACGGTCCCCTGCTGAAACTTTACGATACGCTCGACGAATTCATCAGCGGCGGCGGAGACAAGATCGATATCCTGGCCGTGGCGGGCGTGGGAAGTTCCGCCCTCGGTTCTGCGGCCTTCGCCCGCAACGTCGCCAACGCTGCCGGACAGCCCGTGGCCGTCGTTGTTTCCGGCTACGGTCTTGCCGATGTGGCGACGGAAGCGCTCGGCGGTTACTTCCTGTTCGGTTACCTTAACCAGATCCGGCATACCTTTGAAATTCTGGACGAATTTTCCGGACGACCGAAATTTGGGGCCGCACCGCGCCTGGACCCCGAGCGGCTCGCAAGTCGCAGCCTGGACACCCAGACCGTCAGGGCGATGCTGGGAGATCCCCGCTTGTCCTTCCGCCTGCTGACCGGTCATTCCAAGGGAAACCTGGTTCTGTCGGAAGCCCTCTACGACCTTGAGGAAACTGACGCGCCTGCTGCCGAAAAACTTGCGCAGGAGGCCAAGATCGTCACGTTCAGCGCCCGTATCGCCATGCCGCCTCTGTTCAGGGATGTGGTGGACGTGATGGGCGGGTGGGACTGGTTCGGCGAGATCAATTCCCGCACCTTCATTCCCAATGATGAAGTGGTTCCCCAGGCCTGGCATCACACCAATACGGAACTTCCTGGCCATCTTCCCGTGACGGCAGTCCTGCGCGAAATTCTGGCTCGCGTCGAAATTCCTGAAGAGGTTGTCCAGCCAGCCGCGGTCGCTTCGGAGGCGGCGCACCCCGAACCTGACCAAGCGGCGATACCGATAGCTCCGGAGCCTGAAGAGCCCCCGTCTGCCTCGTCGGTCGAAGAGCAACCTGAGGATCAGCCTCCCCTGGAAGCATCTCCGACGGAGCCGGAACCTTCCTCCCCCGCGCCATTGGTCGCGGTCGCTCCCGCACCGCCTGCGACGACGCGCCGGGCGCCGCGATCCGGCAAACGTCCGGGTTCAAAGGTCAGATAATCCGGAAAGTCTGCCGGCCGCTCAATCTGCGCTCGGCAGCCGCCGCATTGTGAACTCGATGCGGTCGCCGTCGAGTTGGCGCCAGCTTTCCACTTCGGTCCAGTATGCGGCCTTTGGAAATTCATCGAACCACTGCCGCGCTTTTTCGCGTGCCTCCTCACGGGACAGCTGGAAGGTTTCCCGTACGAACATTCCCGAGCGCTCGCCGGCTTTCTCCTGCCGATGGCGTTGGATCCTGCGTCTCAGCCCGTCGAGCGGCGGTGGTGTGAATTTCGCCATGAGAGCCTCTCATCCGCACCTGTCTGAAGCTCAGGATAATGTTCGGGGACACTCTTTGCGAGTCTCATTTTCCACCCGCGAGAAGCAATGGAATGGCTCGCGAAAGTTATAGATGCTAAAGGCCAGCGGGAAAATGCGAATCGCGCCAAGGAGATGGCGAGAGGACTGCGACATGGAACGGCCGGAACTGCCCAAGGGCTTGCCCGAGGATATCGAAGAGAAGAAGGCTGCCGCCAGGGCGTGGTTCGAAAGCCTGCGTGACACCATCTGCATCTCGTTTGAATCGCTTGAGGACGAGCTCACAGGACCTCTTTCCGATCAGGCGCCGGGCCGCTTCCAGCAAAAGGACTGGCAGCGCGACGAAGGCGCTGGCGGCGGCGGCAAGATGTCGATGATGGAAGGCCGTGTGTTCGAAAAGGTCGGCGTCCATACCTCCACCGTCTTTGGGGAATTCTCGCCGGATTTCCGCAGCCAGATCCCCGGTGCCGAGGAAGACCCGCGCTTCTGGGCGTCTGGAATTTCGCTGATCGCCCACCCGGTCAATCCCAATGTGCCGACTGTCCATATGAACACCCGAATGGTGGTGACGTCGAGCAACTGGTTCGGGGGCGGAGCCGATCTGACCCCGGTGCTCGATCGCCGCCGCACCCAGACAGATCCGGACAGCACGCTCTTCCACCGGGTGATGGAGATCACCTGCACCCGCCATGGAGCAGTGGCCGACTACGGCCGCTACAAGGCCTGGTGCGACGACTATTTCTTCCTCAAGCACCGTAACGAGCCGCGCGGCATCGGCGGCATTTTTTTCGACTGGCTGCATTCCGAAGATGAGAAAGGTGGCTGGGCAGGCGACTTCGCTTTCGCTCAGGATGTCGGACGGGCCTTCAATCTGGTCTATCCAAAGATCGTACGGTCCAATTTCAACAAGCCCTGGACGGAAGAAGACCGCGACGAGCAGCTCATCCGCCGCGGCCGTTATGTGGAATTCAACCTGCTTTATGACCGCGGAACGATCTTCGGGCTGAAGACCGGCGGCAATGTCGACTCCATCCTGTCGTCTCTGCCTCCGGTTGTAAGGTGGCCTTAGATATCCGGTGTCTCCGATATCCGCAGCACTGCCTGCGACCGAATATCTCGTCCTTGACAAATAACATATGAAATCTGTCTCACTGGTGCTAGCTTCCTTGCGGTTGCACCGGGAGGAGGATGCGATGACTGCATCAAATAGCATGCCAATGCCAAATGCGTCCGATGCAAAGGACGCGCTCCGATCCATAGACAGTCCCGAAATAATCGAACGGCTCGCGACAGAAATGCGGGTGAAAAGCGGCGGCGAACTGCCCCACGCCTTCTGTGTGGAGCAGGTGAAGCGTCAGCTTGCGGGCAAGGCCTACGAAACCGCGCCAGCCAACGACCAGCCCGCCCGGCACAAGACCTCACAGGAGGCCTCGGTCTTCGAGGCCTGGGCCTTGTGTGACTACTAGCGGGAACGCCGCAACGGGTTCCGAGTTATCGCACTAAGGCGGGCAGACGGAGGAGAATTCTCTCTGCCCGCCGAGGACAACAGGAGGAGACGTCATGCGACTGTTCGAATGCGGAACTCTCGTGCCTGGCTGCCAGTGGCATACCCGCGCCGAGGAAGATGCCGAAGTCGTCCGCCGCACCGTGGAGCATATGCGCACGGCCCATGGCGAAGAGATCATTCGTGAAAACATGGTAGAAAATATAAAGGCGCGCATTCGCAACGACGATGGCGCCGCCGCGGCCTGATCCACGGCGTTACAAGGCGTTAGAAGGATTCGCGGATCATCTCCCCGAGCCGGGCGGCAAGGGCTGCCCGGTCGGGGGTGAAATTGCGTTCCATCCAGAAATCTTCGAGTGCACTTAGGATTTCGCCCACACGTTTTCCCGGCGGCACTCCGGCGGCAACGACATCTGCGCCGCCAAACGGGAAGGTAGGCTTCCGATATTTCTCGGCCCTTTCGAGAAGCGTCGACAGGCGCGCTGACCTGCGCATTCCCGCCGTGTCGCCCTGCGCTCCCGCCCGTGCCAGGGAAAGGCCGAGCTTGAGCCGCATTTTGACGCCCTCGGTCCCGTGACGGTAGAGCAGCCGGTCGAAAACGATATCGGTCACATCATCCGACGGTACAGGCGCATTCGCCCAGCCCGTAAGCCTCGCGCCCTCGGCTTTCGACATCCTGAGGCGCTGTGCGAGCCCTTCCAGGCGCTCCGCATCCGGAGGCACGATCGCCGCGAGCCTGAGTATCGGATCGGGTGCCCAGCCGAGTGCCTGCTCGGTGGCGACGAGACCATGAATACTGTCGATCCCCCATTTTTCCGTTTCCGGCAGGATTTCCGTCAGTACTCCGACCTGCCGCATCCAGAGCAGTGCGCGCGAGGGATCGGCAGCGGAAAGCAGTTTTTTGGTTTCCGTCCATATCCGCTCCGCCGAAAGCGCGGTCAGCTTGTCCTTGGCTCGCGCGCAGGCCCTCAGTCCTTCCGCATCCGGCCGGCCGGAACCGTAGTGAGCGAAGAAGCGGAAGAAGCGCAGGATGCGCAGATGGTCCTCGGCGATCCTTTGCGCCGGGTCTCCGATGAAACGGACCATCCGCGTCTCGATATCGGCCAGACCGTCGACAAGATCGATCACCTCGCCGCGCGCATCCGCATAAAGCGCATTGATCGTCAGGTCGCGCCTTTCCGCATCCTCCTGCCAATCGGTCCCGAAGGCGACCTTGGCGCGCCGGCCGTCCGTTTCGACATCGCGCCGCAGGGTCGTCACCTCGAATGCGTGGTGGTTGGCGACGAGCGTCACGGTGCCATGGTCGATTCCGGTCGGCACGGCCTTGATGCCCGCCTCCATCGCCCGTTCCACCACCTGCTCCGGCAGAAGCGTGGTGGCAATGTCGACATCGGCGACCGGCAGCCCCATCAGCGCATTGCGGACCGCGCCGCCCGCAACCCGAGCCTCGCCGCCATCGCCATTCAGCAGCTCGAGCACACGTTGCAGCGCCGGGTCCTGAAACCAGGCCTCATTGGCAACCGAGGTCATGCATAGAGCCTTTCGTAAAGCGTGCGGAGAATGCCGGCGGTTATGCCCCAGATGTTCCGCTCCTCATAGGGCATCAGATAGAAATGCCGCTCATGCCCATCCCACACGCGGCTGCCGCGTTGATGGTTCGCCTCGTCCATCAGGAACGACAGCGGCACCTCGAAGACATCGTCCACCTCCGTCGGATTTGGCTTCAGGTCGAAACCGCGTCTGACAAGCGAAAGCACCGGCGTGATGCGAAACCCGGTCGCGGCATAATAGGTCGGCAAGCGGGAAAGCGGCTCCACGAACGAACGGTCGAGGCCGATTTCCTCCTCCGCCTCGCGCAGCGCCGCCTGTTCCGGCGAGACGTCTTCCGGATCGATCGCTCCGCCGGGAAAAGCAATCTGGCCCGAATGCTTCCGTAGAGTCGATGTCCGTTGCGTAAGGATGACCTTGGCCTCGTCGCCGTCGTCCACGACAGGCACCAGCACGGCAGCGTCCTTCAGTTTCAGGCCGGACGCGAAATCCACCAGTCCGGGATTGAGAAGATGGTCGCCATGATCGCGCCAGGCATGATCGACCGGGCCGCCGTTCTGGTTCAGAGCCCGCCGGCGGAAATCCTCGGCGGAATAGGGAGAAAATTCGTTCATCGCGCCAAGGCATCCAGTTCCGCGGCCGGCATCACGGGAAAGGTTTGACCGGCCGAACGTACGGAAAACATTTCAACACCGTCCACCACAACCGTCTCGCCGAGCTCCACAAGGTCGTACATCACAGCCCGCGACACCAATGCCTCCAGCCGGCCGCGCACCAGCAGATAGGGTTTGAGTTCGCGATTTTCGCCCGAAATCTCGAAGCGGATCGGATGGTCTGCTCCCGCCTCCACCACGTCACCGACATTGGTCCTGAACGTGAGGACCTGATTGCCTTCACGCTGCGTGACCTGCATCTCGACCGCCAGGAACGGGGCGTCGGCGATCCGGATGCCGACCTTTTCCACAGGTGTTACGAGATAGGTTTTGCCGTCCTCGTCCTTGCGCAGGACCGTCGAGAAGAGCCGCACCAGCGGCGCCCGGCCGATCGGAGTTCCCATGTAGAACCACGTCCCGTCGGCACGGATTTCCATGTCTATATCGCCGCAGAAGGGCGGATTCCACCTCTCCACCGGCGGCAAACCGGCTTTCCCCTCGCCCTTCTGTTCCGAGGCGCGCGAAATCAGGGCTGCGAGCCCTGCCGCATCGGATGCGGAATTTATCGTCTGCGCCGCCATCTTTCAGTCCCGGTTCGTCCGTAATCAATCACTGAAGCAAATCTCCCTCACGAGATAGTCATTCGAAACGAGCTTGTCAGCCATGTTTCGGGGAATAAGTTTGATCAGATGAGGTGTGTGCTGCGACGCAGCGATTCGCCGCCGGCCGCCGACGGCTCGGTTGAGCCTGCCGGTTCTGGATGATGGAGAACGACATGGGCATGATGAATTCCACCGAAACAGTCCTGGACGAGAAAGCCATCATCGCAGCCGCCGAGAACGCGCTTGCCGATATTGCCGCTATTCGCACCGAAGTCGCCAAGGTGATCTTCGGACAGGAAAAGGTGGTCGAAAATACGCTGCTCGCGGTGCTCTCCGGCGGCCATGCCCTGCTGGTCGGCGTGCCGGGCCTCGCCAAGACCAAGCTGGTTACCACACTCGGCGCCGTCCTCGGTCTCGATTCCAACCGTATCCAGTTCACCCCGGACCTGATGCCGTCGGACATCCTCGGTTCGGAAGTGATGGATACGAGCGACACGGGCCGCCGTTCCTTCCGTTTCGTCAAGGGCCCGGTCTTCGCCCAGCTCCTGATGGCCGACGAAATCAACCGCGCCTCGCCGCGCACCCAGTCGGCGCTGCTGCAGTCCATGCAGGAATATCACATCACGGTTGCCGGCCAGCGTTATGATCTGCCCGGGCCTTTCCACGTGCTCGCAACGCAAAATCCGCTGGAGCAGGAAGGCACCTATCCGCTGCCGGAAGCGCAGCTCGACCGCTTCCTCCTGCAGGTCGACGTGCTTTATCCGGAGCTTGCCGCCGAACGGCAGATCCTGCTCGAAACCACGGGACTTTCCGAAGCAAAGCCGCGCGGCATCATCGATTCTGCCCGTCTGCAGGAGATCCAGGTGCTCATCCGCCAGATGCCCGTGAGCGACAAGGTGGTGGACGCGATCCTGTCGCTGGTTCGCTCCGCCCGCCCGGGACACGGCAATGCCTCTACCGACAAGCATGTCGCATGGGGTCCGGGCCCCCGCGCCGGCCAGTCGCTGATGCTGACCGCCCGCGCCCGCGCCCTCTACGAAGGCAGGTTGGCGCCTTCGCTCGACGACGTCTACGCGCTCGCCGAACCCGTGCTCGAGCACCGCATGGCGCTCACCTTCGCGGCACGGGCAGAAGGCATGTCGGTACGCGACGTGATCGGCGGCCTGGTGAAGCAGGCGCGCGGATAGCCTCCGTCGGGTCAGAAAGGACAATCGTGGCATCCATCGGCCAGATCGTAGAGCAGACATCCAGCAGCGAAGTTCTCTCCCGCGCCCAGGCGCGTGCCATACTGGTTCCTGACTGCATGGTGGAGGCAAAACGCATCGCCAATACGGTGATTGCCGGCTGGCATGGACGCCGCAAACGCGGCATCGGCGAAAATTTCTGGCAGTTCCGGCCCTATGCGGAGGGCGAAAGCCTGTCGCGCATCGACTGGCGGCGTTCCGCCCGCGACGACCACACCTATGTCCGCGACCGGGAATGGGAGGCTGCCCACACCGTCTGGCTCTGGGCCGACATGTCCCCGTCGATGATGTACAAGTCGACGCTGGCGCTGGTCTCCAAGGAAAGCCGCGCGCTGGTGCTGATGCTGGCGCTCGCTGAAATCCTTGCCCGCTCCGGCGAGCGCATCGGATGTCCGGGCATCATGGAGCCCGTTTCGGCGCGCAATGCCGCCGAGCGGCTCGCCGCCGCCATCATGCACGCACCGCTGACCACCGGGCTTCCGGACACCGCCATGATCCGCGGCCATAGCGATATCGTCCTGATCGGCGATTTCCTGGACGACGCCGATACGGTGATGGACCGTATTACGCCGCTTGGACGCCGTGGCCTGCGCGGTCACCTGGTCGAGATCGCCGATCCTGCCGAAGAAACCTTTCCCTATGCCGGCCGCACCGAGTTTACCGATCCGGAGACCGGCGAAAGGCTCGTCTCCGGCCGCGCGGAAATGATCCGCGAGGACTATCAGCGCGCCTATCTCGCCCGCCGCATGGCCCTTGGCGACGGGCTGCGCCGGCTCGGATGGAGCTTCGTCTTCCACCGGACCGATCACCTCGCTTCCGAAGCGCTCGTCGCCGTGCATGGCTACCTCTCCGGCCTGCCGGCACAGAAACCGGGAGGCAGGGCATGAGCGGATTGATCTTCGCAAACCCCGCCATTCTCTTCGGCCTTCTCTCGCTGCCGGTCATCTGGTGGCTCCTCAGGCTGACGCCGCCGCGCCCGAAGACGGAGGTGTTCCCGCCGCTGAAGATCCTGGCGAGCGTCCTGAAGCGTGAAGAGACGCCGTCGAAGAGCCCCTGGTGGCTGACCCTCCTTCGCATGGCTCTTGCCACCGCCGTCATATTGGCGATTGCCGACCCGGTGATGAATCCGCGCGTCAATTCGCTGAATGCCGATGGGCCACTGGTTCTCGTTGTCGACAATGGCTGGGCGAGCGCCACCGATTGGGAACGCCGCGTCCAGACTGCCAATCTTCTGGTCGACGATGCAGAAAGCGCCGACGTGCCGGTGTCGATCGCCTTTACGGCCGACCCCAGTCATGACGCCGTCCCCGGCACCGCCGCCGCTGCCCGCGAAAAACTCGCTGCGGCCCGCCCGAAGCCTCTGGTTCCCGACCGCGTCCGCGCCGCCGAGGCAATAAGCGAAGCGATGAATGGAAACCGTCCCGGCACGCTCGTCATGGTGTCCGACGGCGTGGCTGCCCCTCAGGATGCCGAAGCCCTGTCGGTTTTGGCTGCGCTTTCGCCGGCCCAATTGCGCCTCATCGAAGGCGACGGCCGGAGCGCCGTTGCAATCACCGACGCGGTCAACAACGCCGGTGCCATGTCGGTCACGGCCACCCGTCTGACGACCGGAGCGCCGCAGCAGTTGGCTGTCAACGCGCTGGACGCCCAAGGCCGGGCGCTGGCTTCCGGAACATTCGAGTTTGCGGCCGGTGCCGCGACCGCGACAGCGGAGATCGCCTCCCCCTTCGAGCTTCGCAACGACTTTGCCCGGCTCGGCCTCGACGGACTGGCAACCGCCGGCTCGGCTCACCTGCTCGATGACGGCTTCAAGCGCCGGCGCGTCGCGCTGCTGGCCGGCGAGAGCGGCAGCGATTTCCAGCCGCTCCTCCAGCCGCTCTATTACATCAGCCGGGCGCTGCAGCCCTATGCGGACGTCATCCAGCCGAACACCGCCGATCTGTCCGTTTCCATTCCGCAGATCCTCGAAGGCAATCCTTCCGCCATCATCCTGGCCGATGTCGGCCGCCTGCCGGCGGAAACCTATGCGCCGCTGCAGCAGTGGATCTCCCGCGGCGGCACGCTGATCCGCTTCGCCGGACCCCGCCTCGCAGCAGCCCCTTCCGATGACCCGCTGGTTCCCGTCATTCTCCGCCAGGGCGAGCGCGCGCTCGGCGGCGCCATGTCCTGGTCTGAACCCCAGCCGCTTGCAGATTTCCCGAGTTTCGGTCCTTTCGCCGGCATGCCGCGGGCGGCTGATATCACCGTCACCCGGCAGGTTCTTGCCGAGCCGACGCCCGATCTTGCCGAGCGCACCTGGGCAAGCCTTGCCGACGGCACCCCCCTCGTCACCACCAAGGAGGTCGAGGCCGGCCGCATCGTCCTCGTTCACACCACCGCCGAGGCAACCTGGTCCAACCTGCCGCTCTCCGGCAATTTCGTGGAGATGTTGCGCCGCCTCGTGCAGATCGCCCGCGCCGGTGGCGCTGCGTCCTCCGGCCCGGCCGCGGATGGTGCGGCAGCGACCTTGGCGCCTTATCGTCTCCTGACCGCGGACGGCATCCTGACCACCGAAACCGGAACCGCACAGCCGATCTCGGTTGCTCCCAACCAGACCCCGGTCGCGAGTTTCGATCATCCGCCCGGCCTTTATGGCACGGAAGACGGTTTTACGGCCGTCAACCTGCTGGCTCCGAAAACCGTCATCGCACCCTTCGATATGGCGCCCGCCGGAGCGGCGGTGGCGCGCGAAGGGCTGGCGGGCGGCGAAGCCATTTCGCTCCGCCCTGCCCTGTTTGCCGCAGCCTTCGCGCTGCTGGTGCTCGACAGCTTCGTCGTGCTGTTCATGAACGGCGCCTTCGCCCGCGGTGCGCGGCGAAATCGCGGCGCAGCGGCTGCAGCGATTGTCGCGGCCCTCGCCTTCGGCCTCTTTGCCTTTATTCCCGGCCAGACGATGGCGCAGGACATGCCGCCGGGTGCGGGGACGAAACCGGGTGACGAACAGATCCTCGAGCGGCTGGACACCACTCACCTCGCCTATGTCGTCACCGGCGAGGCCGACGTGGACAACCTGTCGGAACAGGGGCTGGAAGGGCTCAGCCAGTTCCTGACCTATCGCACGACGCTCGAACCCGGCGCGCCGGTCGGGCTGGATATCACCAAGGATGACCTGTCCTTCTATCCGATCATCTACTGGCCGATTTCCGCCAATGCGCCCATGCCCTCGCAGGCCGCGATTTCGCGCATCGACGCCTATATGCGCAACGGCGGCACCGTTCTTTTCGACACGCGCGACCAGTATTCCGCCCTGGACGGCGGCGGGACGACGCCGAACGGCGAACGCCTGCAGGCGATCCTTGCCAATATCGACATACCGCCGCTCGAGCCGACACCCGAGGATCACGTCCTCACGCGCTCCTTCTACCTGCTCACCAATTTTCCCGGCCGCTACACCGGTAGCCCGCTCTGGGTCGAGGCACGGCAGGAGGCGAGGAATACCGGCGCGCAGTTGTCGTCCTCGGGCGACGGCGTCACGCCGCTCCTCATCACCGGCAACGACCTCGCCGGCGCCTGGGCCATCGACCCGCAGGGAGCGCCCGTCTTGCCCACGGTGCCGCCCGATGAGATGCAGCGCGAATACGCCTATCGCGCCGGCGTCAACATCATGATGTACATGCTGACCGGCAACTACAAGGCCGATCAGGTGCATGTGCCGGCCCTCCTCGAACGGCTTGGCCAGTAGGGAGCAACGGATGACCATCGAATTCGCCCCCTTCTTCTCCTGGCCGGTACTTACAGCTCTCGGCGTGCTGGCGCTCATCCTCGCAAGTCTCGCCTTCTGGCGCGGCGTGCGCGGCGCCACACTCCGCACGCTTGCGCTTGCAGCCCTGCTTTTGGCGCTCGCCAATCCGACTCTGATGCAGGAAGACCGGGAACAGCTCTCGACCATCGTTCCGATCATCGTCGACCGTTCGCAAAGCCAGGAGACCGCGCAGCGCAAGGAGCAGACCGACGAGGCTCTCGCGAGCCTCAGTGACCGGTTCTCCCGTTATCCGCGGATCGAGACGAGGGTGGTCGACGTCGCCGACGACGAAAATTCGGATACGCCGTCCACAAGACTCTTCACCGCCCTGCGTTCGGCCATTTCCGACGTGCCGCCGGCACGCATCGGCGGCGCGGTCTTCCTGACCGACGGCCAGATCCACGACCTTCCCGGCGTCAATCAGGATCTCGGCTTCAACGCTCCCGTCCACGGCCTCATCACCGGCCAGCCGGACGAGTTCGACCGCCGCGTCGAGGTGGTGCGGGCGCCCCGCTTCGGCATTGTCGGCGAAGAGCAGGAACTGACGCTGCGCGTCTTCGACGACGGCCGCTCCGGCAGCAGCGCCGCCCAGGTGACCGTGCGGATGAACGGCCAGCAGATCGCCACGCTTCAGGCCCGAACCGGCATCGAAACGCCGTTTCCCTTTACGGTTCCGCGCGGCGGCAACAATGTCATGGAGTTCTCGGTCGCCGAACTGCCGGGCGAAGTCACGACCGCCAACAATCGCGCCGTCCACGTTATCGACGGGATCCGGCAGAACCTGCGCGTCCTGCTGGTCTCGGGCGAACCGCATGCGGGCGAGCGCGCCTGGCGCAACCTCTTGAAATCGGATGCCTCGGTCGACCTCGTCCATTTCACCATCCTGCGGCCGCCGGAAAAGCAGGACGGTACGCCGATCAACGAGCTGTCGCTGATCGCCTTCCCCACCCGCGAGCTTTTCGTCGAAAAGATCAAGGATTTCGACCTGATCATCTTCGACCGCTACAAACATCGCGGCGTGTTGCCGATCCTCTATTACGATTACATCGCCCAGTATGTGCAGAACGGCGGCGCGTTGCTGATCGCCGCAGGCCCGGAACATGCGGGCGAAGATTCGATCGCCTCGACCCCGCTCGAACAGGTTCTGCCGGCCGCACCGACCGGAGAAGTCCACAGCGCAGCCTTCTATCCCCATCTCTCGGAAGCGGGGCAGAAGCACCCCGTCACCCGCGGCCTGGACGGATCGGATCAGACGCCACCCGCCTGGGGCCGCTGGTTCCGCACCATCGACGTCGATACTCCCCAAGGCCAGACGGTTATGGAAGGGGACGGCAACCGCCCGCTTCTCGTGCTCAACCGCCAGGGCGAAGGCCGCGTCGCCATGCTGTTGTCCGACCAGGGCTGGCTCTGGGCGCGAGGCTTCGAAGGCGGCGGGCCGCATGTCTCGCTCTACCGCCGCATCGCCCACTGGCTGATGAAGGAACCGGAGCTTGAGGAAGAGGCATTGACCGCCCGCGCCGTCGGCCGGACGCTGGAGGCGACGCGCCAGACGATCGGCGACGATCCGGGTCCCGCCAGGGTCCGCTATCCTTCCGGTCGCACCGAAACGATGCCCATGACCGCTTCCGGCCCAGGCGAATACCGGCTGGAGCAGCGGATGGACGAGACCGGCCTTTTCGAGGTCACCAATGGCGAGTTTTCGACGCTCGTCCATGTCGGCACCGTCGATGCACCGGAATTCAAGGCGATGATCTCGACCGAGAACACGCTGAAGCCGTATGCCGACAAGACCCACGGCCTTGTCACACGGGTGGCCTCCGGGGACGGAATTTCGCTGCCCGGCATCCTGCCCGTGCGCGGCGAAGTGCGCGTCAACGATCCCGACCGGATGGTGATCCGCATGACCGACGAGAGCGTGCTGCGCGGCATCAATACGCTGCCGCTGTTTGCCGGCTTTGCCGGCCTCTCCGCCCTCCTCTTCGCAGTCGCGGCCATGTGGTGGCGCGAGGGGCGCTGAGCATGGCCGATCTTGAACTGACGTCCGAGCCCTCCCCCGAGGATCTGTCGGTGATCCTGGAGGGGTTGACTGCCTTCAACGAAGGCGAAGTTGGCGCAGCGGAACGCCAAACGCTTGCCGTACTGATCCGCGATCCGGACGGAAAGGTGATTGGCGGTCTCTCAGGCTACACGTCCTGGGGATGGTTGTTCACCCAGCTGCTATTCATCCCGCATTCGCTGCGGGGCAAGGGCATGGCAGGCAGACTGCTTCAGGAAGCCGAGGAGGAAGCCCGCCGCCGGGGCTGCCATGGCGCCTGGATCGACACTTTCAATCCCATTGCTCTCAAGGCTTATGAGCGTCACGGCTACGAGAAGTTCGGCGAGTTACCGGGCTTTGTGACGGGGCGAACCCGTACCTTCCTTAAAAAGGCGCTTTGAGTTATTCCATCCGCAGGATTTCACGCGGAAAAACGCCGGCGGCATGGATATCGAACTGAAATTGATCGAGGGCGTCACGCCCGAGGAAGAGGAGGCCATCCTCAATCGGCTGAAGGCCTACAATATTGAAAGATTCGGCAAGAGCGACCGCCAGGAGCTGGCGGTACCGATCTACGATGCCGAAGGCAAGGTGATCGGCGGATTGACGGGCTATACCGGCCGCGGCTGGCTCTATGTGGCGATGCTTTACGTTCCCGACGAACTGCGCGGCCAGGGCCTTGCCGCCCGCATGCTGGATATGGCCGAAACGGAAGCCCGCGCCCGGGGCTGCGTCGGCGCCTATATCGACACGATGAACCCGGACGCCCTGAGGATCTACCGGAAGCAGGGCTATGCAGAGATCGGCACCCTCAACGACCTCGCGGGGGGCCATTCGATTAGCTGGCTGCAAAAGCGCTTTTGAACTCCCCCCCTCAGGTGAGCGATGTCTGGCGTGTTTCCGTGTTGATCATGATCCCGGCAAGCGCGGCGAGAACGAGCAGTCCGGCAAAGATGCCGATGGTGAGCCCGAGGCCCTGCACCACGACGTAACCGACCAGCGACGGCGCAAGCAGGCCCCCGAGACGGGCCATGGCGCCCGCGGCCCCCATCCCGGTTGCACGAGACGCCGTCGGATAAAGCTCCGGAGTGTAGGCGTAGAGAGCGCCCCAGGTGCCCAACAGGGCAAAGCTCATCAGCAGCAGCGCAGTTGCGATGAGGCTCGCATTCGAGGCTATGACGAACAGCAGGCAACCGAGCGCCGACAGCAGGCAGAAACCGATCAGCGTCGGCTTGCGGCCCCATTTCTCGACGCCATAGGCGGCCAGCGCATAACCCGGAAGCTGCGCCAGCGCCACGAGCACCAGAAAACCGTAGCCCCGCACGAAACCGAAACCTTCACCGGCGAGCCTCGCCGGCATCCAGGTGAAGACGCCATAATAGGACACCGACACGAGGAACCAGATCGTCAGGATCATGATGCTGCGCTGGCGCAGTCCGGACGAGAAGATGCCCGTCGACTTCACCGGCGGTGGCGAAACGAGACTGGTTTCAGCCCCGAGCCGTGGCCGGCCGTTCACGACGAGCATCCGCTCCATGATGGCTTTGGCCTCGTCGCTACGGCCTGAACGCAAGAGATAGAGTGGCGATTCCGGCACCAAGAAACGCAGGCCGATACCGGCTACGGCCGGGATTGCCGTCACCGCGAAGATATAGCGCCAGGCATCGGCCACCCCGGCTAGACTGGCCCCCCAGGCGGCGAGCGCGACGATCAGCGTGCCGACCGCCCAGAAGCCCTCGAGCAATACCAGCCAGCGCCCGCGGTTCTTGGCCGGCAGGAACTCGGCCATCATCGCGTAGTCCACCGGCAAGGTGCCGCCGACCGCAGCGCCGGTCAGGAAGCGCAGGACGACGAGGATCATGAAGTCTGGAGCGAAGATGGAAAGCGTGCCAAACAGCGCGTCGCAGGCGACCGTCACGATCAGAACGCGGCGACGGCCGATGCGATCGGCAAGCCTGCCGAAACCCATCGCGCCGAGAAGCATCCCGAAGAAGAAGGCCGTGCCCGTCTGCAGCGCCTGAGGCACCGTCAGGCCGAAGGTCGCCGCTATGGAGGCGGCGGTAAAGCCGACCGCCAGAACCTGCATCGCATCCGCAGCCCAGACGAGACCAAAGATACCCATCAGCCGGCGTTGGTAGGTCCCCGCTCCGGCGCGGTCCAGCGCCTCGTCCATCGTGATTGCCGCCATGCACCTGTCCCCCGGAGTTGACGAATCATGCCGACAAATCATTGCCGGCCAATGGTAAGGTTGATTAGCGGACTTGGGCTATTCGCGCCAGACGATCGTTCCCTTGAGACGCGCATGCACATCTGCCGAAACGGGTACGACCAGAACCCGGTTCGGATCGACCGGGCCTGGAAATTCGAGCGCGTTATACGCGACCTTCTCGAAACCGAGCGGGCCGTAATATGGCGGATCACCGACCAGGATCACCGCTTCCGACCCTCTCTGCTTTGCGGCCTCGATGGCGATCCGGACGAGCTCGCGGCCGATGCCGCGATTTTTATGCGACGGCCGTACGGCAAGCGGTCCGAGCAGATGTCCCTTTACGCCGCCGGCAAGAACCGGGGTCATCCGGACCGAGGCGATCGTCTCGCCGTCATCGGTACAGACGAAGGACAACGACCGGTCATGCGGCCCCTGCTCCCGAATGCGGGCGGCAGCGCGGGTGTGGCGGCCGGGCCCGAAGGCTTCCGCATTGATGAGTTCGATGACGTCGTCATGCGACGCGTCTTCGGTGAGGTAGACAAGTTCGTGCTTATGCAGAAATTCGAGCTGAGACATGGATGGACCGAAGCCGTAGGATAAAGAGCGGACAGGACAAGGGATTTCGATGACGCCGCGTGGCGTCTTGGTCGATAATCAGCGTCGTCGCAGTGCCCGTACTTCGGTCATAGAGGGAATTATCCTTAAAATCCGGGAAGCGAATTAGCAGGAAAAATTTGCCGCGTCCAACGCAAAAACACAGCGTTCATAAAATCATGCCTCGTATTCGGCGCACGCTACCGTATCTATTCAGCCAATGGACAAGCGAAGGAGATCACCGTGGGCAGGCTCGTCGATGGAAAATGGCAGGATGTCGGCTCCGACACCAAGGAAAACAAGGGCCATTTCAAGCGCGCCGAATCGCAGTTCCGCAACTGGGTGACCGCGGATGGCTCCGCCGGCTCCTCCGGCAAGAGTGGGTTCAAGGCAGAGGCCGGCCGCTACCATCTCTACGTTTCCTACGCTTGCCCCTGGGCGCATCGCACACTGATCTTCCGCAAGCTGAAGAAGCTCGAAGACCTGATCTCGGTCTCCGTTGTCGATTATCTGATGCTGGAGAACGGCTGGGAGTTCAAGAAACGCGACGGCGCCACCGGCGACGAGCTTTTCGGCTCGAACTATCTCTACCAGATCTACCTGAAGGCCGATCCCAGCTATACCGGCCGCGTCACCGTGCCGGTCCTCTGGGACAAGCGTGAGAACACGATCGTCTCCAACGAGAGCGCGGAAATCATCCGGATGTTCAACGGTGCCTTCGACGGGCTGACCGGCTCGGCGTCGGATTTTTATCCGGAAGCGCTGCGCGGCGAGATCGACGAGTTGAACGCGGTCGTCTACGACACCGTCAACAACGGCGTCTACAAGGCGGGCTTCGCCACCTCCCAGGAAGCCTATGAACCGGCCGTTACCCGTCTTTTCGACACCCTGGATATGCTGGAAAAGCGCCTCGCCGGCAGCCGCTATCTCTTCGGCGACAGGCTGACCGAGGCCGATTGGCGGCTCTTCACCACGCTTTTCCGCTTCGATCCCGTCTATGTCGGCCACTTCAAATGCAATATCCGCCGCATCGCCGACTACCCGAACCTGTCCGGCTACCTGCGTGATCTCTACCAGCATCCGGGCATTGCCGAGACATGCAATCTCCTGCACATCAAGAACCATTATTACGGCAGCCACCGGACGATCAATCCAACCGGCATAGTCCCTGTCGGTCCGGCGATCGATCTCGACGCCCCCCACGGAAGAGAGAAACTGAAGACGGCGGCCTGATCGGTATTGCTGTGCCCGCCGCTGTCGCCACGCATCACAATCGATATATCCCACGAAATATTTCGATCGACTTTGTAAGCCAAAAGGGCTATGAAAAGGAGACGGGAAATCACGGGTCGGGCAGTACTTGCTTCTCCCCCGACTGAAGGGAGGTAGCCATGCGCAATGAAGTTTCAGTATTTCCAAGAGAGCAGAATTGGGTCGTGCGGCTTGTCGAACAAGGCGCCGAAAGCGAACGCGAGTTTCGCTATGAAGTTTACGCCCGCTCTTGGGCTGAAGGGCAGCGTATCCGGTTGAACAAGGCATTTTCCGCCGGCGCGGACATCGCAAACCGGGCATCAGCGCAAGCCGAGGGATGTTTCGCGAAACTCGAAGACTGAGGCGCCGCGAGCTTTTGGATCAAGCGGAATTTTAGGCGGTCAACCGGCTAGCAGGCCTCACCAGAAATCCGATGTCTCGACGTCGCCGCTCAGTTCCTTGAGCCGTCTCCGCGTCGCGGTTGTCGTATCCTTCGGCAACTCATCCAATGCGAAAAATCCGCTCTCGGCAATCTCCCGATCGGCAGCCCGTGGCGCCGTCTGCTCCACGGTCAGCCGATAGAAGAGCACATGGTCGCGCTTGCTGGCGTTGCGGTTATAGTAGACGTGGACGAGCTGCGGTTCGCCAAGGATTTCCAGATTACCCTCTTCCCTCAACTCCTTCGTGAGTGCGGCGCGGGCAGTCTCGTGCCGTTCCATGCCTCCACCCGGCATGTACCAGCCGGGAACATAGGTATGGCGAACCAGGAAGATGCGGCCTTCGGCATCGAAGCAGGCCGCGCGCACGCCGAGCGTCATGCCGCGTCTCACGATGAAGAACTGGTGCAACAGCCAGACCATTGCGCGTGTTCGAAAACCGCGGATTTCCGGGATGTCTTCGCTGTTCATTCATAACTCCGGGAGCGGCCAGAAAATCGATAACGATTTGCCGGCTTATGCGTTATGTCTGCGGCATGTTCAAATTCGCGCATATTTCCGATATCCACTTGGGCCCGCTGCCGAAACTGACGCTTCGCGAACTCTTTTCGAAGCGCATCACGGGATTTGTCAATTGGCACCGCAATCGCCGCAAGCACCTTTTCGTCAACACGCTCGACCTGCTTTTGAGTGATTTGAAGTCGCGCGAGCCGGACCATCTGGTCCTGACCGGAGATCTGGTCAATCTTGCGACCGGCATCGAGATAAGGCTGGCTGCCGAATGGCTGCAGACGATCGGAGACCCGCTGGAGACGACGGTCGTGCCGGGCAATCACGACGCCTATGTTCCGGGCGCCCATGATAAGTCGGTGGCCGCATGGTATCCTTTCATCGCCAGTGACGACGACCCGAAAATCTGGCCGGAGCACGACCACGTTTTCCCGACCTATCGCCGCCGCGGGCCGATTGCGATCATCGGCTGCTCGACATCCAATGCGACGCCGCCGTTCTCCGCTTCCGGCTATTACAGCCCCAGGCAGGCCCGCGAGACGGTGAACCTCCTGAAAAAGGCCGGCGAAGAGGGTTTGTTCCGCGTCGTGCTGATCCATCACCCCCCGATCCATGGCGCAGCGTCTTCGCACAAAAGAATGATCGGCATCCGCCGCTTTGCCGCCGCGATCTCGACCGGCGGCGCCGAACTGGTGCTGCACGGGCACACCCACCTCAACACGCTCTATTGGCTGAGGAGCCATCACGGCCAGGTTCCCGTCCTCGGCATAGCCTCTGCCTCGCAGGGGCCTGGCGGGCACAAGCCGCGAGCCGCCTACAACCTGTTCACCCTTTCCGGAGAACCCGGCGCCTGGAACCTTCTCTGCGAACGCTACAGCCTCACCGAGAACGGAGACGGCGTCGGTCTCGACAACAGCCGGCTGCTCTATGGCGAGATGCCACCGGCCGTTTCGATCCCGGAAGCCGCGAGAATGTTGTAGAATCAATGTCGGGATTGTTGCGGAATCGCCACATTCCCGTCATAGCTAGTGTCAGACACAGTCATCACCGACATATCAACAGCAGCAAAGCCGCTCTCTCCCTATGAGCCAACCGAGCCCATCGACCGACATTAGGCGCGATCTCGTCGCCCTCCTGCCACGCCTGCGTCGCTTTGCGCTGACGCTCACGGGCGATGCGTCGGATGCCGATCTGCTGGTGCGGGGCTCGGCCGTCAGGGCGATCCAGAAGAGCCACCATTGGAAGGGTGAAGGACGGCTCGAAAACTGGCTTTTCAGCATCATGCGCACGACCTGGTCGGACGAAGCCAGGAAGCGCAGGAAGGCTGAGCCAGCCGGGACGGATATCGGCTCGGCGTCCGAAAGGAAGAAGGCGGGAAATGCCGTGCTCGCGATGCCGGAGGGGCTTGCCGCCGCTTTCCTGCTGACCGATGTGGAAGGCTTCACCTGTCAGGAAGCCGCAGCCATCCTGGGCATTCAGGCCGATCAGCTCGCAACCCGCCTCTGTGCGGCCCGCCTCGGTCTTGCGTCGGCCAACGCCATGACGAGCGAGCGGAGGGCGTGACGGTGAGCGCCTCGCAGCCATCACCGCTCGAATTGCGGCTTTCCGCCTATGTCAACGCACAGGCCGGCGACGGCGATTGGCACGACGTCGAAGAACTGCTGGTGAACGATCCTCAGGCCCGGGCATTGCACGATGCGCTGCGGCATGGCTCGGAAGTCGGGCGACGGGCGTTCGACGATATGCTGAAGGAACCCGT
The DNA here is from genome assembly GCF_002968635.1 of Neorhizobium alkalisoli. Lineage (GTDB taxonomy): Bacteria > Pseudomonadota > Alphaproteobacteria > Rhizobiales > Rhizobiaceae > Neorhizobium > Neorhizobium alkalisoli. Next base: position 233,808 of record NZ_PVBN01000006.1, read on the forward strand.
TCCGCTCGATCTCGTCCGTTCCATCAAGAACGCGCCGCTGCCGCGGCGGGCCGTTCGCCTGCCGCAGGCCCCGCGTCCCGGCTTTTTGCTGAAGCCGTCGGGCATGCAGACCTTCATCGCCTGCCTCTCCCTCTTCGTGCTTGGCGGCGCAATCGGCTATATGCTGGGCAGCCGTCCGACGGCGCTCCAGGAGCGCGTCGCCATCGCCGCTCCGGCGCAGGCCGACCGCGATTGGCTGGACGATATCATCGCCCAGTACCGGTTTTATGCGCGCCAGACCACTCATCTCGCAGAAATCCCGGCCGAAAGACCCGCCGACATCCTCGAATGGCTGACGACCAATACCGGAATAAGCTTCCGCATTCCTGATCTTCAAGGCAGCAGTCTCGTCTTTCAGGGAGCGCGTATGTTCACGGCCGGCGGCACGCCGGTCGCGCAGCTTCTTTACCGGCGCATTGAAGGCGACGCGGACGGCGACGTGATCGCCATCACCTTCACCAAGACGCGGCCCGCGGGCAATCGCTCGCTCGAAGAAATCCGCAACGAAACGGGAATCGTCACCTGGGTGACCCCGCTTGCGACCTACATGGTCATCGGCCCCTCCTCCGCAGCAGATCTCGACGATATCGCCGCCAAGGCGGCGGGGTTGATCTAGATCGCCAGCCTGCTTCGGACGGGTGCGATGCTGCGGAAGCCTACTCTTATGGGTAGATGAAGCACAAAAGAACGGCCAGCATGGTGCTCCCTGCTTGGTTGCAATTTGAGGATGCGACCATCGCTTCCGTTTGGAGACCGTGGCACACGGCAAGTCCCCTCTTCCCGCATGCGGGGAGAGGGTTGGGGTGAGGGGCAATCAACTCGTCCAGGAACAAATCTGAGGTCGTGAGCGTCTAAAGCGCCCGTCAATCGACCATCGAAAATAGCCACAATGGTCTCAATTACCGGCCCATTTCGATCAGACCATCGACATTCCAGAAACGGACGGGACCATCCTTCCGCATTCATGTATCGATCACGCTGACGATCGTACTCGCTGTCGGCATGCTGGCTACCGTCAACCTCAATCACCAGCCGCTTACCTGCCGCTCCTTCTTCCCGCGCGCGGGAAGAAGGAGCATGCCGCGCCCTCAAGCCGAACTCAAGAGCATGCCTACAACGACAGTCAGCCGCCAATAGAGCAAGGACAGGTGATCCCGCTAGTGCCGCTCAGCCCCTGGCTTCGAGCACCCGGTTTGCCGCCGATACGATCGCTTCGAGCGAGGCTGCAACGATGTTCTTGTTGATGCCGGCGCCGAACAGTTTTCCGCCCGGATGCTCCATCTCCACATAGGCGATCGCCGATGCATTCGAACCATGCTGCAGCGAATGTTCGGAATAGTCGTTCACCGACAGCTCGATGCCGAGATAGGTGGAGAGTGCGTTGATGAAGCCGTCGATGGGGCCGGTGCCCTTGCCCTCGATGCGCTTGATCTCGCCGCCGTCGGTGATCTCGGCGGCAACTACGCGCACGCCCTTGTGGTCGGTGCCAGCCGGATAGGTGTGGTGATCGACGAATTTCAGCCGTGCCTCGGGCTGTTCCACATATCGCTCGATGAAGCGCTCATAGATCCGTTTCGACGGAAGCTCCACGCCCTCTTCGTCGGTGATGCGCTGGATATCCTCCCGGAATTCGACCTGCAGATTGCGCGGCAGATTGAGACCGTAATCCTCCTGCAGGATATAGGCGATGCCGCCCTTCCCCGACTGGGAGTTGATCCGGATGATCGCCTCGTAGGAACGGCCGACGTCGCGCGGGTCGATCGGCAGATAGGGCACTTCCCAGACAGGATGGTTGGCTTGCCTGATCGCCTTCATGCCCTTGTTGATCGCGTCCTGATGCGAGCCGGAGAAAGCGGTATAGACCAACTCGCCGACGTAAGGATGGCGCTCGGGGATCTTCATCTCGTTGGAATATTCGTAGACGGCCTTGATCCGCTCGATGTCCGAGCAGTCCAGTTCCGGATCCACGCCCTGGGTATACATGTTGAGCGCCAGGGTGACGATATCCACATTGCCGGTGCGCTCTCCGTTGCCGAACAGCGTGCCTTCCACCCGGTCGGCGCCAGCCATCAGAGCGAGTTCGGTTGCGGCGATACCCGTGCCCCGGTCGTTGTGGGGATGCAGCGAAACGATGACATTCTCGCGGTTGTCGATATTGCGGCACATCCATTCGATCTGGTCGGCATAGATGTTCGGCGTCGCCATCTCGACGGTGGACGGCAGGTTCAGGATCAGCTTGTTGTCGGCCGTCGGCTTGATGATGTCGATGATGGCGTTCGAAATCTCGAGCGCGACCTCCAGTTCGGTCCCGGTAAAGCTCTCCGGCGAATATTCGAAGCGATAACCGCCTCCTGCCTTTTCCGCCATCTCCGTGATCATCTTGGCGGCATCGACCGCGATCTGCTTGATGCCGGCCACATCCTTGCCGAATACCACGCGGCGCTGCAGTTCAGAGGTCGAATTGTAGAAATGGATGATTGGCTTGTGCGCGCCCTCCAGCGCCTCGAAGGTGCGGGTGATCAGCTCCGGGCGGCACTGAACCAGCACCTGCAGCGAAACATCCGCCGGCACCCCGCCCTGTTCCACACACCAGCGTGCGAAGTCGAAATCCGTCTGGGATGCGGACGGAAAACCGATTTCGATCTCCTTGAAGCCCATATCCAGCAACAGCTTGAACATGCGCGCCTTGCGGTCGTGGCCCATCGGGTTGACCAGCGACTGGTTACCGTCGCGCAGGTCGACGGAACACCAGATCGGCGCCTTGGAAATTGTCCTGGAAGGCCAGGTCCGATCGGGAATGTTGATCGCCGGATAGGGACGGTATTTCACCGCTGCTTCCGGCATGCCTTGTTTTACGGAGTGCGTCTTGGCGTCCATGATTTGAACTCTCTTCTCGCTTCACGCGTCGCTGCGGCGCCCGTTCCGGGAAAAAGCCGTCGATGCGGACCCTTAGGGTCTATTGTTGCCGATGTCTTGAATGTTCGTGAGAGGAGCTCTTACGCCGGCAGGCTTTCGGCCGCCGGGCGCTCCTCAACGGACCCGGCAACCGCGCGTAAGGTCGAGGCTAAGAAGCGAGGAAAGCGCAAAAGCCGTCGCCCCGGCCGCGGTGCGGCGGGTCAGCAAACGGTTGGACATGATTGCGCCTGTCATGGTCATGTCGGGATGTATAACCGCAGCCGAAAAGCGAGGCAAGTCCCCGCTCATCTTTTCGCCGCATGCAGGAAATGCCGCAGCCCCATCATCACGCCGCCTGCCACAAGGCCCCAGAAAGCACCGGAAATGCCGGCGAACGAGGTGCCGGAAGCAGTGACGAGGAAGGTGATTGCCGCCGCCTCGCGCGTATCGGGCTCCTTGTAAGCGGCGAAAGCGGCGCTCGAAAAAGCCGCGATCAGCCCAAGACCCGCCACCGCCTGCAAAAGGATCGGCGGCGCAAGCGACACGAAGGCTATGATTCCCCCGGCTGCCAAACCCAGCCCGATATAACCCAAGCCGCCGATGATCGCCGCCCAGTAACGCTTCTTCGGATCGGGGTTGGCATCTTCACTGGCACACATGGCAGCGGTGATCGCAGCCATGTTGACCGGCACGCCGCCGACCAATCCACCCAGAATCGAAAATATGCCCGTGCCGGCGAAGAGCACGCCCGGCGGCGGCTCGTAATGGTGCACCTTGAGGATCGCCATGCCCGGTATGTTCTGGGACGCCATGGTGACGATGAAGAGCGGCACCGCCACGGAGACGATGCCATGCCAGGTAAAGACGGGGTCGATGAAGGTGAGGTCCGGGTGGATCGCCGCACCGATCTGAGCAAAGACATCCGGCGGCAGCTCGACCCCGAAGACCAACACCAGCACGAGCGCACCAAGAGCGGCGGGCACGGCCCAGAGCCGCCAGCGGGAAACCACCACCATCCAGGTCAGGACGATCGGCAGGCCGAGCGCCGGGTTGAACGCAACGGCCTTCACCGGCGCAAGGCAGAGGCTCAGCAAAATACCGGCGAGCATCGCGTTGGCGAGTGGCGCCGGGATCATCCGGATCGCGCGGCCGAGCGGGCGGAACAGGCCTGAAAGGATGATCAGGACACCGCACACCACGAACGCCCCGACGACGGCGGGAAAGCCGCCCTCGATGGCGCTGATGCCGGACAGGAGCGCAGCACCCGGTGTCGACCAGGCGATACTGATTGGCATGCGGAACCAGGAAGAGAAGACGATCGCCAGCACGCCCATCGCGACCGATTGCGCAAGCAGCGCCGAGGCTATCTCCGGTCCGCTGGCGCCCATGGCCTGCAGCCCCTGCATGATCACGGCGAACGAACTGATGAAGCCGACAAAAGCAGTCAGCAGCCCCATCATCAGGGCGGAGATGGAAAAATCCTTGAGCATGCCGGCGGGACTCGTGACCTCGAAAGTCGACATGGAGCATCACTGCCGCCGCTGAGGCAAGGTTCGTTGGCGGCAAAAAGGTACGGCGACAAGCAAACCCCGGAGGGAATCCATCCGCCCGGCCGGAGCGTCCGGCGCCGGCAAATCAACCCGTCTTATCGTTAGTGCGAATATTCGCATGCGTTGATAATTTCGAAGGAACTTGGCTGTAGCCTTGTCTTTGTATGTCCTCTCCCACTGCTCCACTGGAGAAACGGGCCAACGAGAACCTTAGAGACTATCCATGACGGCATTGCCAGGTCGCCTTGCAGAGATTGATGTCGGAACTCAGACGCTCTTTCCGCGTGAGCAGCTCTACTTCATCCTGTCGGCCATGCCGGACCCCTGTTTCATCCTGACGCGCAGCGGCCGTTACGCTGCATTGTTCGGCGGCAAGGACACCCGCTACTACCATGATGGCAGCGGGCTCGTCGGCAAGAATGTCCACGATGTCCTGAGCTTCGAAAAGGCCAATCGCTTTATCCGCGAGATCGACAAGGCGCTGGCTTCGCGCTCCCTGCATATCGTCGAATACAGCCTTTCGGCTCGCGATATCCTGGGAATGGAATCGGCCGGACCGGACCATCCGATCTGGTTCGAGGGACGCGTACAGGCTCTGGACTTCCAGGTGGGCGACGAGGATGCGGTCGTCTGGGTGGCAAGCAACATCACCGAAAAGAACGCGATCGAGAACCAGCTGCGCCACCAGAGCGAAACCGATGCCCTCACCGGGCTTTTCAATCGCAGAAAACTGCTCGACGTCCTTCAGCTGAAATTCGAGCTCTTCCGCGATGAACATATCCCCACATCGGTGCTGATGTTCGACATCGACAATTTCAAGATGGTTAACGATCAGCTGGGCCATGCGGTGGGCGATACGGTTTTGCAGGCAACCGCCAATGTCTGTCGTCAGGAACTGCGCAAGACGGATTTCGTGGCGCGCCTCGGCGGCGATGAATTCGTGATCGTGATGCCGGCCACCCGCAAGGAGCACGGCATGATGATCGCCAACAGGCTTCGCCAGCAGGTTGCGTCGGATCTCCAGCGTGCAGTCGGATACAAGGTGACGATCAGCGGCGGCCTGAGCGATTTTTCTGCCCTCGATGCGTCTTCCGACGCGGCTCTGAAGCGGGCGGACGACGGGCTCTATCACTCCAAGCGCGCCGGCAGGAACCGGATCAACTCCGCCTGATACCGGACGCTCACCTTGGCAGAGCGGGAGGTACCAAAATCTTCAGCCAAATCCTCCTTCTCGCACATTAGGCAATCTTAAAGTTTATGAGCAACAGTTTGAATTCCTCTTGGAAATACTCATGATCCCACTGTCGCTCGCTCCAAAATCGAAATGGCTCAAACCCCGGTTTTACGGGCTCGGCTACTTCTTTCCAGCCATTGTAGCCGTCACCGCCGTAGTGATAATGGTGGTGCGGGCAGACATCGAGAAGCGTGAACAGTTCCGGAGCACACAACAGGTCAAGGCGGCAGAACAGCTCGCACGCGTCGCAGCGAGCCTGGAGACCAATGTCCGCGGCAACGTCAACCTGATTTACGGATTGATCGCAGCGGTCGCCGCAAACCCGAACATGGCGCAGCCGCAGTTTTCCGCGTTGTCCGAGCGCATTTTCGGGGTCCCGTCCCAGCTCCGGAACATCGCGGCGGCGCCTGATCTCGTCGTGAAATTCGTCTATCCTGAAGACGCGAACAAAAAAGCGATCGGCCTCGACTACCGGACCAATGAGCAGCAACGGGATTCGGTGATGACGGCGATCCAAAGGCGGAGCCTGGTCATCACCGGCCCGGTCAATCTCGTCCAGGGCGGCCAAGGCTTGATCGCGCGCTATCCCGTCTTCTCGCTGGCCAATGGGCGTTTCTGGGGTGTCGTCTCGGCTGTCATCGATCTCAACAGGCTTTATACCGACAGCAACGTCAACACGTCCCGCCAGAGCCTCGACATAGCCATAGCGAGGCGTCCCATTCCCGGCGAGCAGGATGTGTTTCTCGGGAACCGGGACGTGTTCTCGCAGGACCCGGTCAAGACGCGGTTCGAGCTCGGCCACGATACCTGGTATCTGGCCGGCGTGCCTAAAGAAGGATGGCAAGGCTCGCCGCCGGATATCGTCAGCTTCCGCATTACCGCGTTTCTGGTCGCGCTTTGCATCGCCGGACCGCTGATCTGGGCCGGCCTGCTGATGAAGCAGCGCCATCGCAACATGCTTACCCTGCAACAGCGCGAGGAGCAGCTCGAAGCCCTTTCCCAGCGGCTGGAACTGGCCCTCGAGGCGTCCGGCGTCGGCGTCTGGGAATACGAGCCTTCGTCCGAAACGCTGATCTGGGACCAGCGCATGCGCGAGCTTTACGATGTGCCGCAGGACAAAACGACCTGCGGACATCACGACTGGCGCGACGCCGTCCATCCGGATGACATTCAGGCCCTCGACGAACAGCTCCTCAGGTCGATCCGCGAGGATAAAAGCCACGAACTCGAATTCCGTGTCGTGCGGCGTGACGGAAATATCCGCCATATCCGCGCCAATGGCGCCACCTATGTTGCTGCGAGCGGCATCAAGCGGGTCGTCGGCGCCAACTGGGACGTCACCATCGACGTGACGATGAATGCCGAACTGCGGGAAGCAAAGGCTCAGGCCGAGCGGCAGAACGCGGAACTACGATCGGCGAGACGGACGCTCGAGCATCAGTCTCTGCACGATGCCCTGACTGGCCTGCCGAACCGCCGGTTCCTCGATCAATTCATGGCCGCCGAGGAAACTGCCAGCCAGGATGATCACAAGCTTGCCTTCATCCATATCGATCTCGACCGCTTCAAGGAGGTCAACGATACCTTCGGCCATGCGGCCGGCGATGCCGTCCTCAAGGAAGCCACGGCCCGCCTTCTCCAGTTGATCGGACACGACGAATTCGCGTCCCGGATCGGCGGCGATGAATTCGTCGTGATTACCGGCGGGGCAGAACCGCTTGCGCGGGCAAACCATCTTGCGCAATCGATCGTGACCGCGCTTTCAAGGCCGATCGATATCGGCGAGCACCAATGTCGGATCGGCTGCAGCGCAGGCATCGCCTGCCAGACGAAGGCCGGCGAAGAACTCGGCCAGCTATTGATCAATGCCGACATCGCGCTCTATGAGGCGAAAAAGCTGGGCCGCAACCGGGTCGAGCTGTTCTCCGAGAAGCTGCGCGCCGCCGCCGTGCTGACAAAGCGGCTCTCCGACGAATTCCTGAGCGCGCTCGAGCAGGACCAGATCATTCCCTACTTCCAGCCGCAGTTCGATGCACACTCGCTGGCGATCGTCGGCGTCGAGGCGCTCGCCCGCTGGCAGCACCCGACCCGCGGCCTGCTGACGCCGGACAAATTCCTCCATATCGCCGAGAACCTGCACAAGGCCGCGGACATGGACGCGACCATTCTCGATCGGGCGCTCTTTCAGACGACGCGTTGGCGAACCCTCGGCATCGACGTTCCGCATCTGTCGGTGAATATTTCCGCCCAGAGACTGAAGGACGAGCGGCTCTTCAAGCGTCTGGCGGAACTGTCGTTCACGCCGGGTACGCTCTCCTTCGAACTTCTGGAATCGATTTCCTTCGAGGATCAGGACAAGGAACTGAAAGCCGCCATCCTCAGCCTGAAAGCCTTGGGAATAGACATCGAGATCGACGACTTCGGGACGGGCCACGCATCCATCGTCAGCCTGCTCGAACTCGGCCCGAAGAGGCTGAAGATCGACCGAAAGCTCATTGCGCCCCTGGAGTCGGGTTCTCAGCGGCAGCTCGTGGCATCGATCATCGAAATCGGCCGCTCTCAAGGCATCGAGATCGTCGCGGAAGGCGTCGAGACGGCGGCCCATATCGAGATACTGCGCGGGCTGGGTTGCCAGATCCTTCAGGGTTACGCATTCGCGAAGCCTATGTCGTCGGCGGACTTCGTTGCCTTCGCACAGAACTGGCAGAATGCCGGACCGATGTCATTCCCTCCCGCCATGGTCCGCTCGGCTTAAGACCGGTGCCGACCGTGGATCGCATCGGAAGGCCAACAAAACTCCCGTCCTCATGTACCGATCGCTATTGACCTGGCCCCTGGGGCCGCCCCGATAGAGGTGCGGTCCACAACCGGCGAGGTGATTCTTGATGACATCCGCACAATATCTGAGCCCCTCCGAGGCCTCCGAACGGCTCGGGATATCCCAGAAGGCGCTCCGACTCTATGAACAGCGCGGGCTTGTCACGCCCGTCCGCACGACGGCAGGCTGGCGCACCTATGGTCCCGTCGAGATGACCCGCGTCGCCGAAATTGCGGCCTTGAGAGCCCTGGGCCTCAGCCTTGCACAGGTGGCCCGCGTCCTGAAAGGCGAACCGCAGGATCTGGAGCCCGTGCTCGCAGCACACCAAGCGAGGCTGCAGATCGAGGCGCGCCGCGTCACCGAGACGATCGAGCGGGTGCGGACCCTCAGAACCGAGCTTGCCGATGGTCGCCTGCCGGGAACCGAAAGCCTGATGCGGCTGGCGCAGCCGGCGCGTGATCCCGTCGTGACCTTCGACCTGCCCTGGCCCTGGGGCGGTGAACGGTTCGAGCTGCGCGATATCAAGCGTCTCAATTACATCATAGGTCCGCTCGGCAGCGGCAAGACCAGACTTGCCAGGGAGATTGCGTTGCACCTGCCCGGTGCGGTCTTTCTCGGGCTGGACCGGAGCGATGACGATGCTTCCGACCTGCACCGCCGGCTTGCCGCCGACGTGGGCTTGAAAACTCGTGTCGATCTGGCGCTCGCCTGGCTCGCCGATGAGGGGGCCGCGCCCTCCCCCGACCTTGCCGTTCTTCTCGCCGCACTGGAAACAGATGCCCATGATGTTCTGGTGATCGATATGATCGAACAGGGGCTCGATCGGGCAACCCAGGAAGCACTCATCGCCTATCTGCGTTATCGGGCGCCTGCCCAAAGGCCGCTCTTCATGCTGACCCGTTCGTCGGCGATCCTCGACCTCGCGCTTGTCGGACCCGACGAGACCATCCTGTTCTGCCCCGCCAACCACAGCCCACCGACGAAAGTCGCTCCCTATCCGGGCGCTCCGGGTTACGAAGCGGTCGCTACTTGCCTCGCCCCTCCGGAGGTGCGCGCCCGTACCGAAGGCGTCATCGCCTGGCGTCCGGCGGCGATGCGCGAAGCCCCTCGATAAACAGATCGAGAGCCCGGCGCATTGCGTCTTCCGGCGTGCGGGAAACCTTCCATTCCGGAAAATGCCCGTCGATATACATCCGCGCCAACCCATAGGCGAAGGCCCGCGCCGAAAGCATGACGTCGTCGGTATCGAGCGACGCTTTCATCCGCCCGTCGTCCTTGGCCCGCCCAACGATATCCTCAAGCCGTTGCCGCAATGCCTCGTTCACCGCCACCAGCGTTTCCGAGCCGTGAAAATCGATCAGCGTCCGCGAACTGATGATCTGGAAATGCGTCGGGTTCAGTCGGGCCCAGTCGAGATAACCTATTCCCACAGCACGTAGCTGCTCCATCGGATCGTCTTCAGCCAGCGTCGACAACGCCTGCTCTACCGATCCAGCAAGGCGATGGATCGCCTGCTCGGCCACAGCCGTCAGCAATGCACCCTTGCTGCTGAAGTGACGAAACGGAGCGCCCGGCGAAACGCCCGCCTTTTTCGCGACCTCGCGCACCGAAAGATTGTCGACGCCCTTTTCCTCCACGATCGCGATGGCCGCGGCGATCAGCGCTTCGACCAGATTTCCGTGGTGGTAGGTTTCTCGGGTGGTCTTGGTGTCTTCGGTCTTCGGCATCGCGCTCTTCAAACTGCATCGTCCTCACGCACCCTTAGCACGGCATCACTTTCACGTAATCACTGATTACATCACTTGCGGTCCGGGACAAGCGATGTAATCAATGATTACATGATCGACCTTGGAGGCTCCCCCATGACATTGAACGGCTGGCGACTGATTGCATTGGTCGCGTCTATAATTCTTCTGCTGCTCGCCGCGGCCGCCGGCTGGACAGCCGGTACCGCGGAAGCGGCGCGGATGGTCATCCGCTGGACCGCGCGCCTCTCCCTCATCCTGTTCCTTATGGCCTTCACCGCCTCGGCAATGGTGAGGCTGGCGCCAGGCGCATACACCATCTGGCAGCGTCGCAATCGGCGTTATCTAGGGCTTTCCTTTGCCCTCTCGCATTTCGTGCATCTCGGTGCGATCCTGACCCTGGCATCCGTCGATCCGGACCTGTTCTGGAAACTGACCAATCTCGTCACGATCCTGGCCGGAGGCCTCGCCTACGTCTTCATCGCCGCTATGGCTGCAAGCTCGTTCGACCGGATCGCGGCGGCCATGGGCGGCAGGCTCTGGCGGGGCGTCCACCGCTTCGGCGCCTGGTATATCTATATTTCCTTCATCTTCACCTTTGGAAAACGCGCCGTCATGGACGCCGCCTATCTTCCCGCCATGGTGCTCATCGCGGCAGCGCTGTTCGTCAGGCTGCTCGCCTATGTCCAGACCAGCCGGAGCCGCGTTACGGGTTAGTGACGAGGCCTGCCCAGGGGCAGATAAGAAAAAAGCCCCGCCGGCTTCTGCCAGCGGGGCTTTTTTTTCTCAATTCGGTCGATCAGATTTCGCCCTGGGAGGTGACGATCTTCGAAGCCAGGCCGTAAGCGACGGCCTCTTCGGCGCCGAGCCAGTAGTCGCGATCGATATCCTTGGCGATCTTGTCTTCCGGCTGGCCGGTGGCCTTGGAGAAGATCTTGATCAGGCGTTCGTTCATCTTGATGATTTCGCGAGCCTGGATTTCGATGTCGGAGGCCATGCCGCGCGTGCCGCCGGACGGTTGGTGCAGCAGGAAGCGGGTGTTCGGCAGAGCGATGCGGCGCTCCTTGGGAGCGGCGACATAGATCAGCGCGCCAGCCGAGGCCACCCAGCCGGTGCCGATCATCCAGACCTTCGGCTTGATGAACTTGATCATGTCGTGGATCGAATCGCCGGATTCGACGTGACCGCCGGGCGAATTCACGTAGATGCGGATGTCGTCGTCGCCGGCCGCGGAGAGCGCCACGAGCTGCGTGCAGACTTTCTGTGCCAGTTCTTGCGTGATCGGCCCGTAGATGAAGATCGAACGCGACTTGAAAAGATTCGCCTCCGTTTCCTTGCCGAGCGGCAGTTCCTTCGTCTTGTCGTCGTTGTCGTCTTCGTCGTTCATTACGGTCTCCTGAATGGATTCTGATATCGGACATAATGCGTTCGCGGCCGTAAAACAATGGAGACGAAGTCTAAGAAGCAACCTTCCCCGGACTAAGGTGAATGACGTAGGCGGCATTCCGTCCGATCGGCGAATGGCAATGGACAGTGCGCAACCGCTTGCCTATCCTCCGATATCATTTCGCACGATCACGATTTCGAGGGGACCCGAATGCTGAAACGCCTTTTGCTCGCAACCGCCGTTCTTGCCGCTTTTACCGCCCCGGCATTTGCCCATCTTGATCCGACGGAACACGGCTCCTTTTTCGCCGGCGTGTCACACCCGCTTTTCGGTCTCGATCATATCCTGGCCATGGTGGCGGTCGGTCTTTGGGCCGCACAGATGGGAGGCAAAGCTCTCTGGACCGTACCCGCAGCATTCGTCGGCACCATGGCGCTCGGCTTCCTCGCCGCCCTGAACGGGCTCGCTCTTCCCTTCGTCGAACCGGCGATCCTCGCCTCGGTGATCGGCCTTGGCCTTCTGGTCTCGATGGCCGTGAAAGTCCCTGCGTCGGCGTCTGCGGTCGTCGTTGCCGTCTTCGCGCTTTTCCACGGTTTTGCCCATGGCGGCGAACTCGGTTCGGCAGGAGCCGTCCGGTTCGCTCTCGGCTTCCTCATCGCCACCGGCCTGCTGCATGGCGCCGGTATTGTTCTCGGCCTTGGCATCATCAGGCTTGCGCCCGCCGCCACCCGCATTGCCGGCGCCGTCACCGCGCTGCTCGGCCTGTCGCTGGCCTTCGGCTGAGCCCCGCATTACCGAGATTTAAGGAAGCATCGGCTTTAAACGTCCGATACGGAACCTAACTCCTTGTGAGAAATGTTTGCTCGCAAGGAGTAAGATCATGTCACCGGAAGAACGCCAGATTCTGACCTCCCTGTTCGATCGCGTCCGAACGGCATCCTCGACGCCGAGGGATAGCGACGCCGAGGTCTTCATCGAGCAGGCGAGCCGCGAACAGCCCTATGCCACTTACTATCTGGCCCAGGCGGTAGTGGTTCAGGAAAAGGGGTTGGAAGCGGCGGCCAACCGCATCAAGGAACTTGAGGAACACGTCCATCAGCTGGAGGCTGGCGAAAGCGAACACCACCGCGCCGAACAGGGCGGCGGCTTCCTGAGCTCCATTTTCGGCTCCAGCCAGCCTCAGCAGCCCGGCCCAGCCCCCTCCTCCGGCCCTTGGAACACCGCCCCTCGTCAGACCTACCGCGCGAACCGCGACGGTGACGACGGCTATCGGGCCGCGCCCTCCCAGCACGCGTTCCCCGGCCCATGGGCGGCGCAGCAAGCCTCCGCGCCCTCTGCCGGTGGCAGTTTCCTGCGCGGCGCTCTCGGCACCGCCGCGGGTGTGGCGGGCGGCGTGCTGCTTGCCAATTCGCTGTCCGGAATTTTTGGCCACCACATGTCGTCGCTTGGCTGGGGATCCCCTTTTGACGGAGCCAACCCTTTTGGCAATGCTCCGGCGGAAGAAACCACCGTCAACAACTACTTCGGCGACGACGCCATTCGGGAAGCTTCGGACAGCCGAGGGGGAGCCGGCGCCGCCGACAATTCGAACGACGCGCTTCAGCAGGCCGACTACGGCAATGACGACTTTGCCGACGACCAGCCGGACTTCGACAACAGCGACCTCGGCGACGACAGTTCGATGGACGTGTAAGCGGAGCAAGCCGCCCGTATCCGGCGCCTCACTTCAGCTCGGCGCGTTCGTCACTGCAATCGGTTCACTGGATCGATTGCTGCGGCTTCGCCGGACCACTCCTCACCCACGTCCCCGGTAGGTCGGCACGCCCTGCTCCGGCAGCCAGACTCCTGCCGGCGCCTCGCCGGTCTGCCAGAAGACGTCGATCGGGATGCCGCCTCGCGGATACCAGTAGGCGCCGATCCTCAGCCATTTCGGCTGCAGGAGGTCGATGATCCGCTTGGCGATATAGACCGAGCAGTCCTCGTGGAAAGCGCCATGGTTGCGGAAGGAATGCAGGAAGAGTTTCAGCGACTTCGACTCGACCAGGAAGCCATCGGGGATATAGTCGATGACGATATGGGCGAAATCCGGCTGGCCGGTCATCGGGCAGAGCGAGGTGAATTCCGGCGCCGTAAACCGCACCACATAGTCCGTCCCCTGATTGCTGTTCGGCACCTTTTCAAGGACTGCAGCCTCCGGGCTCTGGGGGGTGCCGACATTGGCTCCAAGCTGCGAAAGCCCGCTTACATCCGTCATCGTCATTTGCCTGTTCCTTCGATCTCTACTTTCTGTCCATGGGCGCGCTCGCCTTCGGGCTCCACATGGATTGCCAATGTGGCGCCCGGAATAGTCTCTTTGATCGCATCTTCCAAGCGGTCGCATATGTCATGTGCCTCGCCGACGCTCATTCCCGCCGGCACGACCAGATGGAAATCGATGAAGGCCACCGCCCCTGCCCGGCGCGATTTCAGATCATGCACGCCGAGCGCACCGTCCGAATGAGCGGTAATCGCTTCGCGCACCGCCGCCTCCTCATCCGGTTCGAGCGCCCGATCCATCAACCCGCCGAGCGAATTGGAAATCACCTTGTAGCCCTGCCAGAGAATATTGAAGGCGACGAAGATGGCGAGCAGCGGGTCGAGGATCGGGTAGCCGGTCAAGACCGCAAGGACGAGGCCGACGAGGACACCGGCCGAGGTCACCACATCCGACATGATGTGCTGACCGTCCGCGGTCATGGCCGGCGAGCGATGAGCCTTACCGGTGCGGATCAAGGTGGTTGCCCAAAACGCGTTGATGATGCCGGCAAAGCCATTGATCGCAAGGCCGAGCACCGGCGCATCCAGGAGATCAGGCTCAAAAAGCCCGCGCCAGGCCTCCTGTATGATCAAGAGCGCGGCCACCACGATCAGCACGCCTTCGATGACCGCCGAGATGTATTCGGCCTTGTGATGTCCGAACTGATGATCGTGATCGGCGGGACGCTGGGCGTAGCGGATGACGAAATAGGCGATGAAGGCGGCCACGACATTGACGGTCGATTCCAGCCCGTCCGAAAGCAGCGCGACGGAGCCCGTCACCCACCAGGCCAGCATCTTCAGCCCCATCACGACCAGCGAAACCGGAATGCCCCAGAAGGCCAGCCGCTCGACGATCCTGTTGTCCCTCGCCACTATCTTCGTCCTCATGCGCATGCGAATGATTTGCAGGAGCCAGGCCCCAAAACGGCGAAACCGCCGGCGCGACATTCGTCGCTCGGCGGTTTCGGTTGGCGGTGCATATGACTCAGGTGGAGGCGTTTGTCAAAAGGCCGCCAAATCGAGCTTCATCTATTCGAACACCGTTCCAACCCGTTCGACTTCCCCTGATACGAAAATCATTACAATACGACCGGAAACACTCTCTGCCGGGATGAACCCATCTTCACCGATAGCATCCGGGAAGCGGCTGTCCGCCGAGTTGTGGCGATTGTCCCCCAGGACGAAATAATGTCCTTGGGGCACGTGAAAGGGGCCTGCCTCATCCGCCGCCACCGGCCGGTTTGCGGTACTCAAGCCGATCTCATATTGCCGCCCCTCAGGCGTGGTTTCCTTGAATATCTCCACCTCGTTTCCAAACAGGTCTTTGAAGTCCTTCCCGGACGCAGCCTGGGGCATGCTTTGCCCGTTGACCAATACCTTGCCTTGACGCAGCTCAACCACGTCACCCGGCAGACCAACCAACCTTTTCACATAAAGCTCGGGCTTGTCCGAGACGTTGGTGCGTGTGTTGAATACAATGATATCGCCGCGCTTGGGTGCGATGTCGCCGTAGGGTTTACGAACAATCAGTTCCCGCTCCCTCAGAGTCGGCTCCATCGAGCTCGAAGGCTGAAGAAAAATTCGAAGGCCGCAAAGATCTCGCCGGAAGCCCTCGCCATTACATTCGTCCGGAGCCACGGCCGCCAGTCCGGTTGCCGCTCTGTCTACTCGTTGAGAGATCTTTTCCGGATCAGTTTCCCAAAGACCGGCTTGTGCCGACAGCAAGGGATAAGCCGGTCGCACGAATTCGCTGAACTTGCGGGCTCTGTCGGAACCGTCGTCCGCCACCGAATATCCAGAAAACAATGCCCCCAGCGCGACCGCGAGTAGCTGCCAAAACCTCATCGCCCACGCCATTTGATGTCGCGGGTAATGTAGGGGAGAGATCTGGCATGGCTACCCGAAAATCACCGCCATCTGAATTGCATCGATAAACCGCCCGTCGATCTTCACCGCGTCGCGGGCCACGCCTTCATGGACGAAACCCACCTTCTCGTAGAGCGCGGTCGCCCGCATGTTGTCCGCATGCACATGCAGTTCGACGCGATGGAAATTGCTTTCCCTGGCAAGATCCAGCGCCGCCGTGATCAACCGCCTGCCGAGTCCATTGTCGCGATAGCCGGGAATGATGCCCATGCCGAGCGCGCCGCAATGGGCATGCGTCTCCCGGGCATTGCGGCGGATGTCGCACCAGCCGACCACTTTGCCGTCTACGATGGCGACGACTTGCGGATGGCCGCCTTCGATCATGTCCTGCACGAAGGACCTTACGCTTTCGAGCGGTGGTGCCTCCAGGAATGTCAGGTATTTGCGCTCGCGGGACACGGTATCGAGAGCCTCGTGAAAGCTCTCGATATGGTCCTCGCGGATGCGTTCGATCGCGATGGCTTCCATCACCTCACGCCGCCTTGGTCTCGCGCTTGCGCGAAAGATGCGCCACCACGTTCTCGATCATCCGCATGCCGGCATCGCCGCCGAGCGTCATGATCGATTCGGGGTGGAACTGCACCGCAGCCACCGGCTCCTTGACATGCTCGATCCCCATGATCGTGCCGTCCTCGCTTTCGGCGGTGATCATGAAGTTCGGATCCAGCGTCTTGGGGTCGGCGAAGATCGAGTGGTAACGGCCAACCGTCACCTCGCGGGCGAGGCCCGAGAAGACGATGCCGGGTTCCAGCACGCGGATGCGCGAGGGCTTGCCGTGCATCGGAACCGCCAGATGCCTGAGCTCCCCGCCATAGGCTTCGGCGAGCGCCTGCAGTCCGAGGCAGACGCCGAAGATCGGCAGGTTCTTTGCCCGCGCCGTCTTGATCGTTGCCTTGCAGTCGAAATCCTTCGGATTGCCAGGTCCCGGCGACAACACCACGAGGTCCGGATCGAAGCGGTCGAACACTTCCTCCGGCACCGGCGTACGCACGGTCGAGACTTCCGCACCCGTCTGGCGGAAATAGTTGGCGAGCGTATGGACGAAGCTGTCCTCGTGGTCGACCAGCAGGATCTTCACGCCTTGCCCGACGCGTGCCACGTCACGGCCGACCTTTGCGGCGTTGCCGGCCCTTGCATCACGGATTGCGGTCAGCATCGCGGAAGCCTTCAGTTCGGTTTCAGCCTCTTCCTCGTTCGGATCGCTGTCGTTGAGCAGCGTCGCCCCCGCCCGCACTTCCGCAATGCCGTCCTTCACGCGAATGGTTCTGAGCGTCAGCCCGGTATTCATGTCGCCGTTGAAGCCGACCATGCCGATCGCCCCGCCATACCAGGCGCGCGGGCTCTTCTCATGGTTCTCGATGAAGCGCATGGCCCACAGTTTCGGCGCGCCGGTGACGGTCACGGCCCAGGCGTGGGAGAGGAATCCGTCGAAGGCGTCCATGTCTTCCCTGAGACGCCCCTCGATATGGTCCACCGTGTGGATCAGCCGCGAATACATCTCGATCTGGCGGCGGCCGATCACCTTCACCGAACCGGGCTCGCAGACCCTGGATTTGTCGTTACGATCCACGTCCGAGCACATGGTGAGCTCGGATTCGTCCTTCTTGGAGTTCAGGAGCTTGAGGATCTGTTCGCTATCGGAGATCGCATCCTCGCCGCGCTTGATCGTACCCGAAATCGGGCAGGTCTCGATGCGGCGGCCGGACACACGCACGAACATTTCCGGCGATGCGCCGATCAGATATTCCTGATGGCCGAGATTGATGAAGAAGGAATAGGGCGACGGGTTGATCGCCTTCAGCCGGTTGGAAATCTCCGAAGGCTTCGAGTCGCAACGCTCCATGAACTTCTGGCCGGGCACCACCTCGAACAGGTCGCCGCGGCGAAAACTTTCCTTCGCCTTGGTGACGAGGTCGGCATATTCGCCGGGCTTGTGATCGCCCTTCGGCGGGATCGTGTCGGTGCGCTTGAATGGATCGGGCGCGATCTCGACCGATTTGCCTTCGGTGGTCACGCCGTCCCTGGCAAAGTCGTAGCGATCGATCCAGGCCTTGGCGGCATGGTGGTCGACGACGAGGATTTCGTCCGGCAGGAACAGCACCATGTCGCGCTGGTCTTCCGGGCGGGCCATGGAGAGCTTGATCGCATCGAACTGGAAGGCGAGGTCGTAGCCGAAGGCGCCGAACAGGCCGATCGCCGAATCAGCCTCGGAATAAAAGAGGTCGACCACGGCGCGAAGCACGGTGAACACCGTCGGCATCTTGGAACGCTCTTCCTCGGTGAAGACGCGGGACGGTTCGTTGACGGTGAGATCCAGCCGCCGAGCCGTCTGGTCACCGAACGTCAGGTCGGCGACCGTCTTCAACTTGTCGGCGACGAAGCCGAGCAGCACTTCGCCGCGGCCGTTATAGGCCTCGATCCAGACCTTGCGACCGTTGCAGGAGAATCCGAGCGGCGGGTCGGCGATCGCCGTGTCCCAGCGGGTATAGCGACCCGGATATTCGTAGTTGGAGGAAAAGACCGCGCCGCGCCGTTCGTCGAGCCTGTCGACATAGGAGGAAATCGCGGTCGCATAATCCGCCGCCCTCCGCTGCCGGCTGACGGTTACTCCGCCCCGCGTCTCGTAGGTCTCCGAACCGTCGTCCCGAATGATCGTTACCATTTATCCTGCCTCTCCGATCTGCATCTTGCTTCGTGGCAATTCCGGATGGAAAACCGCTTTGCGCTTTTTCCGAAACTGCTCGATGCCCGGATCCCCTTATGCGGCCAACAAAAAAGCCGCCTCGGTTCTCGGGCGGCTTGTCGTCGTCTTGTCGATGGACATGACTGGTCAAGGCCGCGCGAAGCGTGCCCACCACCAGTTGCCAATGTTCATCGAAATCGTCATGGGCGGAATTGTTAGCGTGGGTCGCGATTGTGCGCAAGCGAATTTCTTGGGCCGGCAATGCGACCAAAACAGGAGGATCGGCGTTATCATCCTCCGGAATTCAAGAAGGATACGGCATGAAGTATTCATGGATCGCAGTTCTGGCAGGCCTGCCCCTGATCATGGGCGCCGGATTGCCGCTCGATCGACCAATACCGCGGTCGCAGCCGGCCGATGTGCTGGAAGTGAGCTTCCTCGATCGTCTCTTCCAGGAGGGCACGCCCAAACGTGCGTCCTCGGCTCAACGCCGGGGGTCTTCGTCGCGCGGACGCAACACGATACCGAAACCACCGGCACTGACCAGCATCCCCGTGCCGATACCGAAGCCCGCCCTGAACTCGACGGCACAAGCCGAGAGCGTGCCGGAGGTGCCTCAGCAGACCGGCAGCGCCGCCAGCAAACCACCTGTTTCGGAAACCCCGCCACCCGTGGCACAGAACCAGGCAAACCAACGCCCGGACAACCCGCCGGCCACCGCGCCCGCGGCGGAACCGCCTGTCGTCGAGCAGCCCGGCACCGCCACCAAACCTCCATACGAAGCCGAAGTCCCAAAGCCTCTCGCAAAACCTGAAAGCGTCGAGCCTGCGACGCCGGACGAGAAAAATGCGGCAAAACCGGAAGAGGCCAAGCCGGACGGCAAGGAAAGCGAGGAGGACAAGGCCGAGACGCCGCCACCTCCCCCGCCTCCGCCGCTCGTCAAGGAGAATCCGGAAGAGCTGCAAGCCTGCCTTGCCGAACTCACCGGTCTTGGCACCAAGTTCGAACCCATCAGTCCTATCGATGACGGCAATGGTTGCGGCATCGAACATCCGATCAAAGTCGCGGAAGTGTTGCCGGGCGTCGAGCTCGGTGGCGCGGTCATGCGCTGCAAGACGGCAGTCGCCATGGCCCACTGGCTGAAGGATACGACCCAGCCGGCGATGAACATCGCCATGCCGGGGCGAAAGATCACCGGCATCGTGCCGGGCTCCACCTATGCCTGCCGCCTGAGGAACGGCGCCTCGACCGGTAAGATTTCAGAGCACGCCCGCGGCAACGGCATCGACGTCGCCGCCTTCAAGCTGGACAACGGCGAGACGATGGAAATGAAACCGCGCGAAGACGATTCGACGCTCGAAGGGGCGTTTCAGCGCACCGCCACCGCCGGCGCCTGCCTGCACTTCACCACCGTCCTGTCACCAGGCAGCGACGCCGCCCATCAGAACCACCTGCATCTCGACGTGATGGAACGGGAAAACGGCTACCGGTATTGCCGGTAGCTATGCCGGCAACCGCCACCGCCCGGTCGCGAAGCGGGCTCTGTTCAGAAGTCCCCGGATTGCGTCACCGTGAACGAGGATCCGCCGAAGAAATCGCCGCTCGACGACAGCCGTCCCGGCGTCGGGCTCAAGTCCAACGGCGGGTAGCAGACCTCCACGATCCTCGACCGGTCCCATTCGGTGACCCTCAGAAGACTGCATTCCTGGATATTGCGGCGGACATAGGTCGTTCTCACCACCCGCGGGCGCTCGCGATATCCGCCGGCGAGATCGGCAGCGTAAGCGGTCTGCTGGCCCAACGAGGTCGCAGCCATGGTCAGAAGAACGAAAACTGGAAGCTTTGCGGATGCGATCGACATGGGGCTTTCTCCATACGGGATGAACTGGAACGGCCTTTGCCCGCCGATCCTGCGCCGCATCAATTCGCAATTCAAGTTTCGGTTCCCTGAATGCTATCCCGTATCCTGATATCGCCGCGTTCGCTTTGCCCGAACCTGCCCGAAGAACTCAGAACAGCCCCTCGACGAACCCCGCCTCGTTGAGGAAAATCCGCTCCGCCGACGGTATCTTCGGAAGCCCCGGCATGGTCATGATTTCGCCGGTGATCGCCACGACGAAGCCGGCACCGGCAGACAGGCGCACCTCGCGCACGTCCACCACATGCCCCTCCGGCGCACCGCGCAGATTGGGATCGGTCGAGAAGGAATATTGCGTCTTCGCCATGCAGATCGGCAGGTCGCCGTAGCCCTGCGCTTCCCAAGCCTTGAGCTGGTCGCGCACCCCCTTGTCGGCGGTCACTTCGCCGGCGTGATAGATCTTCGAGGCAATGATCTCGATCTTTTCCATCAGCGGCAGGTTGTCGGGATAAAGCGGCTGGAATTTCGCCTGCCCGCCTTCGGCAAGCTCGACCACCTTCTGCGCCAGTTCCTCGATGCCGGCAGACCCCTCCGCCCAATGCCGGCAGACAATGGCGTCCGCCCCATGCCGCGCCACGTAGTCCTTTACCGCCGCCACTTCGGCATCCGTATCCGAGGTGAAGTGATTGATCGCAACCACCACCGGCACGCCGAATTTTCGCACATTGGCGATGTGTCGCCCGAGGTTGGAACAGCCCCGCTTGAGCGCCTCCACGTTCTCGACCGCAAGCTCCTCCTTCTTGATGCCGCCGTTCATCTTGAGCGCCCGGACGGTGGCAACGATCACCGCCGCATCCGGCATCAGCCCGGCCTTGCGGCATTTGATGTCGAAGAACTTTTCCGCACCGAGATCGGCCCCGAAGCCAGCCTCCGTCACCACATAGTCGCCGAGCTTGAGCGCCGTCTTGGTGGCGATCACCGAATTGCAGCCATGGGCGATATTGGCGAAAGGCCCGCCATGCACGAAGGCCGGATTGTTTTCGAGCGTCTGCACCAGGTTCGGCTGCATTGCGTCCTTCAGGAGCACGGTCATCGCCTTGTCCGCCTTGAGATCGCGGGCAAAGACCGGCGACCGGTCGAAGCGGTAGCCGATCACGATATTGCCGAGGCGCTTTTCGAGATCTTCGAGATCGGCGGCGAGGCAGAGGATCGCCATGACCTCCGAAGCCACGGTAATGTCGAACCCGCTCTCGCGCGGAAAGCCGTTGGCGACGCCGCCGAGCGAGGCGATCACCTGCCTGAGCGCCCGGTCGTTCATGTCCATCACCCGCCGCCAGGCGATCCGGCGCACGTCTATATTCTCGGCGTTGCCCCAGTAGATATGGTTGTCGATCATCGCGGAAAGCAGATTGTGCGCCGAAGTGATCGCGTGGAAATCGCCCGTGAAATGCAGGTTGATGTCCTCCATCGGCACGACCTGCGCATAACCGCCTCCGGCAGCCCCGCCCTTGGTGCCGAAACAGGGACCGAGCGAGGGTTCGCGAACGCAGATCACCGCTTTTTTGCCGATCCGGTTGAGACCGTCGCCCAAGCCGACGGTCGTCGTGGTCTTGCCCTCGCCTGCAGGCGTCGGATTGATCGCGGTTACCAGGATGAGCTTGCCGTCCTTCCGCTTCGAAAGGGAACTGATGAAGTCGGCACTCAGCTTGGCCTTGTCGGAGCCATAGGGCGCCAAGGCGCCGGCCGGGATCGCCAGCCCCGCTCCGATATCCGAAATGGGCCTCTTCTTCGCGGCACGCGCGATCTCGATGTCCGACTTGACGGCTGCCATGCCACTCTCCCCGTTCCCCACGGCTCGCACCGGCCGCTTACCTATGAATAGCCAAGGAAAAGCAATGTGGGAATGGCAGCGCCGCTGCGGCGCGGGCCGCTCCGCAGAAAAAATAGAAAGAGCGGCGCCTCCATCGCGCCGCCCCTCAAGGCGTCCCACCGCCCCTTTTGGTGCTTCAGAACCGCTGCGTCAGCGAGATTTTGAATGTCCGGCCGGGCTCCGAATAAAATTCGCGGGACTGCAGGGCGCCGTTCTGCCTGACCGTCGCGTAGTCGTAATAGGTGCGGTCGAATACGTTGTAGATGCCCGCGTTGATCTTCAGACCCTTTACCTGTTCCGGCTCCCACCAGGCTGTGAGGTCGAAAATGCCGTAGCCTGGGGTCTTGAAATAGGTCCCGCCGAGTCCGTCGTCGTTGAAGGATGACTGAACCCCGATCACGTCGAGGCCGACGCCCCAGGTTTCCGTATCATATCCCACGCTTGCGACCGCCTTGAGAGGAGGGACCGACCGCAGGAAAGTGTGCCGGTCGAGGTCGTTGCCCCGAGCAAAGGCAAGCCCGCCGCCGATCCGGAATCCGTTGTCGAAGCTTTTGTGAACGCTGGCCTCTATGCCGAAGATCTCTGCACGAGAGATGTTCTGGTACCCGGAGACTCCAAACGGGAAGTCGGCGGGGTCGTAGCCTGCTGCAATCGTTTCGGCGGCGGTGAAGCCGCGGGTGTCGATGAAGTTCTTGTAACGGTTGTAGAACAGGTTGATGCGTCCGCCGAAGGCCTCATCACCCAAATTGGCGCCAAGTTCGAAACCATTGCTGGTTTCGGATTCGAGATTCGGATTGCCGAGGCGCAGATAGGTCCCGGGTCCTCCGAAGACACTATAGAGTTCGCCAGCGGTCGGAGCGCGAAAGCCCATCGCCCACTGTGCGAAAAGCTCGACATCCTTGTTCACTTCGTAACCGATGCGCAGCTTCGGAGACAGCGCCCAGTCTTCGAAACCGTCCGGCAGTGCGGGGTTGCTGGCGTTGTTGTCATACGCCGAAGTCATCTTCGGAGCATGGCGAACCCAGTCGAAGCGGATCCCTGGGGTCAGCGTGAAAGCGGAGTTCTCAAAACTGATCTCGTCGTCGAGATAGAAGCCGATGCGGCTCGTCTCCACCTTCGGCGTGTCGGCCTGGTTCGTATGCAGGTTGGCGCAGGCGGCGAAGCCTGGCGGGTAGACGCCGGGGCTGATCTCGGCCGGGCAATTGTCGTAGCCGGACGAGTATTGTTCCGAGGTTATGCGTGCCAGATCGAAGCCGAAGGTGAGCCGGTGACCGAGAGCACCCGCATCGATGTTCTTTTCCAGCGCGCCGATCAGACCAAAGCTGTCCTGCTCATAGTCGTTGCGGCGACCGATCGGTCCAATGACCGAGGTCGAGCGGACCCCGTCATAGCCGTCCACGGTCTTCTGGTTCATGTAGTAGAGCGAGGCCCAGGCGCTGTCGATCGGACTGTCGTCGCTCTGGGACTGGTATCTGTAGTCCAGGGAAATACGATCGCGGTCCGTGTCCTTGATCGTCGTGTAATCGCCCGCCCGGTAATTCCCTGCCGCCGTCTGCGTGGTGCGCTGATCAGTCTCGCGGTCCCGGCGGAAGCGCTCTGCGGTCAACCCGAAGGTGTGCCCTCCGTCGAATTCATGCCGCAGCTTGAAGAGCAGGTTATATTGATCATAGTCCGACGGATTGGCTTCAGTACGTGCAGTGCTTAGCGCATCGATGTCGCCGTTCGTCTTGCGCTCCTGGCCCTTCCTGTATCCGCCCTGGAAAAGGATCGAGCTGTTTTCGATTTTCTTCGCGACCCCGACCGAGCCGAAGCCGCTCGTGTCAGCGCTGTCATAGCCGGTCCGCGCGATACCGCCCCAATCTCGGCCCTCACTGATGAGGTCTTCCGGCTCTAGCGTCCTGAGGCCCAGAACACCGCCAAGCGCTCCCGGACCGGCTCGGCTGGAATCGGCACCACGCACGACGTCGACCCCCGAAAGCGAACCGAAGTCGAAAGCATCGACGCCGCCGGTCGCATTACGCGTGACGTCATCGATGAACGGCGTCGGAATGCCGTCGACCGTCGTCAGCACGCGGTTTCCTTCGAGGCCGCGGATGTTGATCGCACCTGTGGTGCGGTTGAAATTCACCCCGGGTTCCGCCACCCGGCCGAGATCCTCGACGTTGGTGATCTGCTTGTTTTCGATCTGCTCCTGCGTGGTCTCGGTCGCCAGAGGCGTGTCGGCCACGCCGCCCGGTTGCGCAATCCTTTTGCCCTTGAGCGTAATCGGTCGCAGGGTGGTATCCGGCTGCGCAGCCTCTTGCGCCCCAGCGCCCGGGCCAAAGGAAACCACCGCAAGCGCGGTGCAGGTGAGCAGGATCGATCGCATCTGGCGGCGGGCCATAACAGTCCTTTCACAAGGGCGCACGGAACCCCTCGGCGCGCAGTTGCGCACCGGCAACCGGCGGCCCTTTTCAAATCTGGCTAAAATGTGGCGGGAGGCAGAAATATTGCCTTATTCATGCCATTAGAAAACATGACTCTATTTGTCAATTATTAAAATATGACTGCAATAATCATATTTTTGAGAACACCGGGCAAGTTGTAGAAAAGCAACATCTCTGCCAGTCTTGCGAGCCTCGCCCCTGGCGGGTAAATGAGGCACGGCTTCAAGAACTACGGAACGATCGCATGAAATCGCTGGAACGCCTGGTCGAATGGATCATTTTGTCGAGCCGCTGGATCCTCGTGGCGTTCTATATCGGCATGGTCATAGCGCTCGCCGTTTACGCCCTCTCCTTCGCGATGAAACTTCTGAAAGTCGCCAAGAACGTCTTTACGTTGAGCGATGCAGACATGATCCTGGCGATGCTCGGCCTGATCGATGCGGCGCTCGTCGCAAGCCTCATGGTCATGGTGATGATCTCCGGCTACGAGAATTTCGTCAGCCGCTTTGAAGATGCCGATGCGGACATCTCTTTCCTCGGCAAGCTCGATGCCGGCAGCCTGAAGATCAAGGTCGCCTCCTCCATCGTGGCGATCTCCTCGATCCATCTGCTGCAGATCTTCCTCAACGCCCACCAGTACGATAACTGGAAGCTGATGTGGTACACGCTCATCCACATCGCCTTCGTCATTTCGGCAGTGATGCTCGGCTGGCTCGAGCGCATCATGTCGAAGACCAAGGCCGGCAAGGACGAAGAAAGGATCTGAGGCTTCGCCGACCTGCGTCCGGTCAGGGTAGATCCAGCGAACCGCTTGACAATTTTGAGAAATTTGTCGCTCTTGTCGTGTCTCCCACAGCGTATGGAAGAGACAGGACATGACGCATTTTCCCTATATCGGATCAGGCCCCTATTGCTACGCGAATTCCTTCGCCATGATGTTTGGCGATAAGGCCGCGCCGACTTCGGTCATCGAATTCGCCACCGGCAGTCCGTTTGGAATGCAGCTCATAAGCGGGACGTTGCCCTTCTTCGATCCCCATGGCTGGACGCCGGAGGCAGGTTTCGATGATGCCCTTGCCGCCTTGGGCTGGACATCAAGAACCGTGAGAAGCCGGGAGCCTGGAGAGGCCGTTGCGGCCCTGGAAGAGGCTCTGATATCCGGTCCTGTATGGGTCGGACCGGTAGAAATCGGTCATCTTCGGCATCAGCCGGGCATGAAGGGGCCGATCGGCGCCGACCACTATCTTGTTGTCCTGGGGCTCGGAGGCGATCACGTGCTCATGCACGACCCGCAGGGCTATCCCTACGCCACGATCCCTCTCGGCCATTTCATCGAGGCCTGGAAAGCCGAAACGCTCGATTACGGTTCGCCATTCACCATGCGGACCGCGTTCCGGCAGGTGGAAACTGTTCCGGACGAGGAGGTGATCCGCAGATCCCTGCCGCATGCGGCGCGATGGCTGTCGATGGCCGGCGACCACGATGTTCCCCCGGGCACGCTTGGCAACGCTCAGGCTGCCGCGCGTCTTGCTGAACTGGTCGAGGCCGGCGACGATCCCGAGCTCCGAGGCCACCTTATCCATTTCGCGGTCCGCGTGGGCGCTCGGCGGGCGGCGGATGCGGCGACTTGTCTCGCTCGCATCGGAAGAGAGAAACCGGCGGAGGTCATGGATCGCCAGGCGCGCCTCATCGGATCGCTCCAATATCCCCTCGTCGTTGAAGATTATGCCAGAGCGGCGAGCCAGCTCCGCATGCTTGCACCGATCTATGAGGAGTTGCAGGCGGCCTGCACCGACTGGCTATGAGAGCCGGAAACGGATCGCCGGAATGGAAACATACCGGCGGTTTCCGTCGAAGTGATTCTTTGTTTTGTCCTGGAGTGCGGGAAACCCCACTCATGCGGCCATGGAGGAAGTTAAAAACGCCAGATATCTGCCGATTTGAAAAAACCTTCCTGTTTGAGTTCGGAAATAACAATAAAACTGATTGACTATCGCAAACATCAGGAATAACTGCCCGGCATATGAATTTTCACTAGCTATTCAAGTCACTTCGTATATTTCTTAACAATAACATAAATCCCTATCAGCTTTTGCCCAGCATGATCACCCTTGAACGGCAGTCTATCTTGAACAGCGAGATTTCCGCTGCCGATTCGCAGGGGGAAATTTTTGCGGCCATGAAACGCGTCACCCGGGAATTCGGGTTTCTGCATGTCACGCTGTTTGCCGCCACCTCGCCGGATGAGGTGCTGATGTCGCGGATGATCGTCGAGACGACGCTGCCCGCCGCCTATGTCCAGGAATTCGACCGCCGCCGCCTGCTGCGGCTCTGCCCCGTCGCTCCGCTCATCAGCAGGTCGGTCCTACCGATCTGCTGGTCTCTCGATGATCCCGACACCGTCCGGGGGTTTGCAATTCCTGCAACGATGCAGGAATTGCAGCGCCGCTACAACCTCGTCACCAGCGTCGCGATGGCCCTGAACTCCATCGATGGCGACCGGTTCCTGCTGCGGTTCGACGGCGTCCGCCCGCGGCTGAGCCAGGTGGAACTCAACGAGATCGGCATGATCGTGCTGCATGCCTTCGATGTCTTCGACAAAATTCGGCGCGGTACCAAGACTGCGACGGCCGGACCGCTCACCGTCCGGGAACTGGAGGTCGTCCGCTGGACCGCGCAGGGCAAGACGTCGGCGGAGATCGGCCGCATACTTTCATTGTCCGACCACACCATCAACGCCTATATGAACAACGCCATCAAGAAACTGGATTGCGTCAACCGCACCCAGTTGGTAGCAAAGGCGTTGAGGCTCAGACTCATAGTATAGCGCGTAGCTGTCGCCTGGCCTCTTGGGAGGAAGAGATTGCCGTTTTGGGTTCAACACACCGAAAAACGCGTCAATACTCAATATCAGCAGGTGGGCCTTTCGTCTGACGAAGTGGTAGATCTCGCAGCCGCGTTTCGTCTCTACGGTTTCTGGCGCATCGAGTTGGACTCCGGCCATTTCTTCGCAACCGAGGACCTTTGCCACATCTTCGGCATGGAGCCCCAGGATGGCCCGATCAATCTGATGGCCATTACCGCCCGCATCCACCCCGAAGACATGCCGAGGCTGATGGAGACCTTCGAGCGCGCCAGCGCCGAGAGGCTCACCTATCACAACATCTACCGGATCAGGACGGATGCCGAGGACTACAAGTATGTCCGCTCGGTCGGCAAGTTTCGCGACAAACCGGGCACCGCTGGAGAAGTCGTCGGCGTCACCTATGAGTTCTTCGCCCAGCGTCCCGGCGTGACTTTTTTCCTCGACGAAATGCCCGATAATCAAGCCTGAATATCGGACCGATCCTATCGATCGAGGACCGAACGCACTTCAACGAGGTTGGACCGGACCATCAGCGTGTGGAAACCCATGACGGCGAGATGGCTTGGCATGATCAGGCCGTCTTCGCTGCCGTTCGAGACGATCGCCGGCTGGACGCGTAACGCTGAACGGAACCTGGTAAGCGTTTCGCTCCAGAGCGGGCCGAGATTGCGCTCGCGGATGACCTGGGAAAAATCGGCGCCAGCGCCTGAAAGCACCGCATAATATCCGTAGAGCTGACCATAGGCGAACCAGAAGCGGTCGTCGGCGCGCGTGTCGAACCAGCCGGCGCTGTTGTTTTCCGACCGCTCGCGGAGGATCGCCGCCGTCCCGCCGAGATCATTGGCAATGCGGTCGACGAACTGGATCAGGTTGTCGGCGCGGGTGTCGAAGGTGGCATTGCAGGAGGTCAGGTCGGCATTGAAGGCCCTGAGCTTTTCGATTGCCGTGCGGTAATAAGCGGGCGACGGGGTTTTGAAGCCGAAGGGATCGAGACCGAAATACCACGAAAACTCATCGAACTGCAGATTTCCGCGTGCATCCTGCAGGTTGCTGTTGATCCCCGACGTACCGCGGACGCGACCGAGCGTATCGACGAGTTCCGCCGAGGTGCGGCGGACAGCCTGATGGACTCCCCGCTGGAACGACGCCTTGTTGTCGAGGAAGGGCGTGTGGTCCCAGTCGATGCCGAACAAGCCGAGCCGGTAGAGCAGCATCGAGGAGATCCAGGCATTCTGGTTGACATTCATGTCGATCAGATCGGCCGAGGCATCGACGATGGCGGAGGACTGGCACTGCCGCGCGGCGGGAGTGGCGGCCGCCGCAGCGGCGGCGGGTGCTGCAGCCGGCAGTTCCTGGCCGGCCGGCACGGTGCGCTCCGACCAGCGATAACTCTCCACGAAATTCGGATTGAAGCCGCTCCAGACCTGTGTCTGCCAGATGAAGTAGCCGTAGAGGCCGACGAGGATCACCAGAAGCGCCAGAATCGGCCCCTTCACCATCCAGTGACGTTGCCGGTACCAGCCGTGCGCTGCCATGAAGGGCCAGACCAGCCATGCGATCAGAAGCCCGATGCCTCTTCCGACGGCCTGGCCGATCCGTTGAAAGAAGGCGGTAATCCGGTCGAGCATCGCTGTCTCCTGTCAGGCGGGGGCGCATCCGATTGAGCTGCCTCACACATATGTGTTCCAGGCGGCGATCACAACCGGCGCGAGTCACGACCTGGCAAGCTTGAAGCCGAAAGGAGGCCAGCGCATGCCCGCCACCTGCCGTGCCTCGATTGCAGCCTCGGCGGCGGCTTCGGCTGGAAACCGCTCCGCAAACGCCTGATCGGCGAGGTTGCGGCGACGGTCGAGACCGTGAACGGTCAGCAATCCGTCCGAAAAGCGCTTCATCTGACTTTGGAGATTGGGAAAGGTGTCCGGTTTCACGCTTTCGTCGCCGTGCCGCCGGACCGCGTTGAAAACGACCTGGTAAAGGATGAGCAGGTCTTCCGTGTCGGTGGCAAGCTTGTGCAGCAGGACGTGGCAGGTGCCGACGGATGTGTTCAGCCCATCGAGGAATGCCTGGAAGATCTCCACGCAATGTTCGGTCCGCCGCGTCGCGTCCACGACTGTCGTCGCCTCCCCGTTCTCCCCCCGCAGTCTGTCGATGATCTCCGCCCGGTGGTCGATAAACGTCACCAGATCGTTTTCGCTTTCCTTGCGCCGGGAAAGCAGCACATCACGCTCGCCTTGCAGCAGCCCTGCGAGGATGTCGGCTCGCCGCAGAAGCTCGCCGAGTTGGGCGAGCGGCGCCTGGCTTTTCCGGCGAATCTGCTGACGTCGCAGCATCGCCGACCGGGAAACGACACCGATCGCCTTCTCCAGACGCGTCGGCAATTCACGATTGTCGAATTGGGTCTTGCGGATGCTGATCGCAGCAGCCTGTTTCGCCACAAGCCGCGCAAGGGCGGTCTCGGCTGCCCGCCGTTCGGGCGCTTCGCGCCTCAGCCGTTCCGCTTCGCCATCGAGTTCGGCCTCCTCCGGAAGCGCGTCCTGCCTGGCAGCCTTATCGAGCATCGCCGCCAGGGGCTGCTGCCCCTCGCGCATGGCACCGAAAATCCCGGTTACCCTTTCGATCTCGCTGTCGAAAACCTGCTTTGCCGCCACACTGCCCCTCCGCCGTCTTTCGACAGGATAACGGCGGCGGGCCAATTACGCCACCCGGCAGGTTCACCGCCGTTGCCACGAAAATCCACGTCCGGCGCGCCCGTCTCGCGGCGAGCCGTTCCGTCCTTCGCATCCGGACCCGCGCGTGGCGCTACTCGCAGCGCATCCGGTCTTCCCAGTGCCGGCGGCAGAGCGAAACGTACTTCTCGTTTCCTCCCACTTCCACCTGCGCCCCTTCCCGCACCAGGTTGCCCTGCTGGTCGAGCCGCACGACCATCGTCGCCTTGCGGCCGCAGAAGCAGATGGTGCGCACCTCGCGCAATTCGTCGGCGATGGCGAGAAGCTCCAGCGAGCCTGGAAACAGCTTTCCCTGGAAATCGGTCCTCAATCCATAGGCCATCACCGGAATGCCGATGCGGTCGCAAACGCGGGCGAGTTGCCAGACCTGCTCGGCGGTCAGAAACTGTGCCTCGTCGACGAAGACGCAGGCGATCGGCTCCTGGCCGTGCATCGTTTCGATCGCCGCGAAGAGATCGTCCGACTGAGTGAACGGGATAGCATCCTCGGACAGGCCGATCCTTGAGGCGACCCGCCCCTTCCCCGCCCGGTCGTCCAGCGCGGCGATGAAGATCGCCGTGCGCATCCCGCGTTCCCGATAATTGTAGGAGGCCTGCAAGAGCATGGTCGACTTGCCGGCATTCATCGTTGCATAGTGGAAATAGAGCTTGGCCATAACCTGCTTCTGCTCGCGATCGGCCTCCATGAAAAGCGGCCAATGGCGATAATCACAGGAAAACTGCGGCGCGAAGGAAGGGGCAGAGTTTGCATAAAATGTCGCAAATGCACCCTGCCCCCCGCCGCGAATGCGCGCGCTTGCCTCATCTCAGGAGATATTGATAATGGCGGGAACACGAAAAACAGGGGAACAACTCATGCGCATCACCACTTCGCTGAAGACCACGTTCGCAGCTGCCGCCTCCGTGCTGGTGCTGGCAACGGGTGTCTCCGCCGCCGAACCGGAAGCGTGCGGCACGGTCCGATTCTCCGATGTCGGCTGGACCGACATCACCGCCACCACGGCGACCGCGACCGTGCTTCTGAAGGCGCTCGGTTACGAAACGGACGTCAAGGTTCTCTCCGTGCCGGTCACCTACAGCTCGCTGAAGAACAAGGACATCGACATTTTCCTCGGCAATTGGATGCCGACCCAGGAAGCAGACGTGCGGCCCTATCTGACCGACAAGTCGGTGGAATCCTTCGGACCGAACCTCGTCGGCGCCAAATATACGCTTGCGACCAATGCCAAGGGCGCCGAACTCGGCATCAAGGATTTCAAGGACATCGCCAAGCAGAAGGATGCCCTGGACGGCAAGATCTACGGTATCGAGCCGGGCAACGACGGCAACCGGCTGATCCTCGACATGGTCGAGAAGAACACGTTCGGGCTCAAGGGTTTCGAAGTGGTGGAATCCTCTGAACAGGGCATGCTCGCGCAGGTGGCCCGCGCCGACAAGGCAGGCGATCCGGTCGTCTTTCTCGGCTGGGAACCGCATCCGATGAACGCCAATTTCAAGCTGACTTACCTGACGGGTGGCGACGACGTCTTCGGGCCGAATTTCGGCGGCGCCGAGGTCTACACCAATGTCCGCGCCGGCTTCACCGACGAATGCCCGAATGTCGGCACCTTCATCAAGAATCTGAAGTTCTCGCTGCCGATGGAGAACCAGATCATGGGCGGTATTCTGAACGATGGCGAGGAGCCGGAAGCCGCAGCCGGCAAATGGCTGAAGGCGAATGGCGCCGCGATCGAGCCCTGGCTTGCCGGCGTCACCACCAAGGACGGCAAGCCGGGCCTCGCGGCTGTCAAGTCAGAGCTCGGCCTCTGACCTTTGAACGGGCCGGCCAGCCGGCCCGTCTGCCTTTCATCGAAAATTTTCTCCGGATCAGGCAGGCTTCAACGTGAATTGGCTTCCCGAATGGCTCGTGGATTCCGGCGGCAAGGTGCGCCTCGGCAATTGGGCGAAGGATTTCGTCGATTGGCTGACCGCCAACGCCGACTGGTTTTTTGACTTCTTATCGGACGTACTCTCGGCGGTCATCGATGCGATGCTGTTCGTGCTGCAATGGCCGAACCCTTATGCGTTGATCGCGGTGTTCACGGCGCTCGCTTGGTGGCTGCGCCGCTCGGTCGGCGTCACGCTCTTCACCGTTCTGGGGCTGCTCATCATCTACAACCAGGGCTACTGGAAGGAAACGACCGAGACGCTGGCGCTGGTGCTCGCCTCGACCGCGGTCAGCATGGCGGTCGGCATACCGCTCGGCATCGCCGCCGCCCGCCGGGCCTGGGTCTATGAGGTGATGCGGCCGATCCTCGACCTGATGCAGACGATCCCGACCTTCGTCTATCTGATCCCGGCGCTGATTCTCTTCGGTCTCGGCATGGTTCCGGGCCTGATCGCCACGGTCATATTCGCGATCCCGGCGCCGATCCGCCTCACCCGCCTCGGTATCGTCTCCACCCCCGACGCGCTTACCGAAGCCGCCGTCGCCTTCGGCGCGACGCCGGGCCAGGTGCTGCGCAAGGTCGAGCTGCCCTTTGCAATGCCGCAGATCATGGCCGGCCTCACCCAGACGATCATGCTGTCGCTCTCGATGGTGG
This sequence comes from Neorhizobium alkalisoli, assembly GCF_002968635.1. Lineage (GTDB taxonomy): Bacteria > Pseudomonadota > Alphaproteobacteria > Rhizobiales > Rhizobiaceae > Neorhizobium > Neorhizobium alkalisoli. The sequence continues at coordinate 266,710 of NZ_PVBN01000006.1, forward strand.
TGATCGCGGCGCTGGTCGGCGCCAACGGCCTCGGCGTGCCGGTCGTCCGGGCGCTCAATACCGTCAATATCGCCCGTGGCTTCGAAGCCGGGCTCTGCATCGTCATCCTGGCGATCATCCTCGACCGAATATTCCGCAGCTCGACGGGAGACGGCGCATGACAGAGATGACAGCCCGACCGACAGGGCATCCCGATGCTCCGAATGACTGCGTCGTCTTCGACCGGGTCGACATCATCTTCGGCGACAATCCGGAGCGTGCGCTGTCGATGGTCGATCAGGGCAAGACCCGCGACGAGATCAGCGCCGCAACCGGCATCGTCCTCGGCGTCGCCAATGCCTCGCTGACGATCCACGAGGGCGAGATCCTCGTGCTGATGGGCCTGTCGGGCTCCGGCAAATCGACGCTGCTGCGCGCCGTCAACGGCCTCGCCCCGGTGGTGCGCGGCGGCGTGAAGGTCGCCACCCCTTCGGGTCCGGTCGATCCGTACACGGCGAGCCCGAAAGCGCTGCGGGATCTGCGCATGCACACGGTCTCCATGGTCTTCCAGCAATTCGGCCTGCTTCCCTGGCGCACCGTCTCGGAAAATGTCGGTTTCGGCCTCGAACTGGCCGGCGTGGCGGAGGCCGAGCGCAAGAAGCGGGTCGATGAGCAGCTCGAACTGGTCAATCTGACCAAATGGGCCGACCGCAAGGTGGGCGAGCTTTCCGGCGGCATGCAGCAGCGCGTCGGCCTTGCCCGTGCGTTTGCGACCGGCGCGCCCATTCTCCTGATGGACGAGCCCTTTTCTGCCCTCGATCCCCTGATCCGCACCCGCCTTCAGGACGAGCTTCTGGAATTCCAGCGGCGGCTCAAGAAGACCATCCTCTTCGTCAGCCACGATCTCGACGAGGCCTTCCGTATCGGCAACCGCATCGCCATCATGGAAGGCGGCCGCATCATCCAGTGCGGCACGCCGCAGGAGATCGTCCGCGCGCCGGCAGACCAGTATGTCGCAGACTTCGTGCAGCACATGAACCCGATCAGCATGCTGACGGCGAGCGACGTGATGCGCGCGGGCGTAAACCCTGCGACCGGCTCCGGCGGCGTCTCCGCGACGGCCCGCTCCGATACCCCCCTCATCGATATCCTCGATGCGCTCTCCCGCCAGCCGGGGACGATCGGCGTCGTGGACAACGGCGCCGTCATCGGCACGATATCTGCAGACGACGTGATTGCCGGCCTCACCCGTCACCGCCGGCGAGGAGCCTGAAAGCGGAGACGAAAAGTCCACTTTCCTGGCCCGGCCACTGGTGGTATGTCCTGCTGACTTCGCCGGCCTGCCCGCGAGGAAGACTGGGTGAACGAAATGCCTGACAATTCCGCAGCGGACAAGCCTGCGACAGACCGTCCTGCAACGGACCGGCCGCAGGTGCTGCGCGAGACGGACGACGATGCTCGCCGCCTCGCACGGACGCTGGTGCGGGGGGCACGTTTCATGGCGCTCGCCGTTCTCGATCCGGAAACCGGCTTTCCGTCCGTCAGCCGGACGCTGACCGGCACCGACGTCGACGGCACACCTGTTATCCTCGTCTCGGGCCTCTCCGGCCATACCAAAGGGCTCGTTGCCGATCCCCGCTGCTCGCTGCTCGCTGGCGAACCCGGCAAGGGCGATCCGCTCGCCCATCCGCGAATCACGCTGCAGGGCCTCGCCGAAAGCGTTGCCCGCGAAACGCCGGATCACACCCGCATCCGAAGCCGCTTTCTCGACCGGCATCCGAAAGCGGCCCTTTACGCAGATTTCCCGGATTTTCGCTTTTTCCGAATCACGCCGCAGACCGCATCGCTCAACGGCGGCTTCGGCCGTGCATACATACTGCCGGGATCCGATTTGGTGATTCCCCGGCCGGGAATCACTTCGGACTGGCTCGAACTTCAGAAAAGTTTAGGAAGCATGACAGAGGCTGCGGAGAAATTTGCGGCAAATCTCGGAGCGGCGAGCAGCCACAATTGGCGTTTCGCCGGAGTGGATCGTGCCGGAATCAACCTTATTTCCGGGGATTTGCAACTTAGGCACGAATTTGACGAGCTTGCAGACTCACCGAAGATAGTATTTGAATATATTTTTGCCACAACTAAAGTACAATGGTCGGTTACCTGAAATTTAGGGATATACAATCCCTTTTGCTCGTTGTTAATTTTTGCCCTAGGGACGAGGGGCGATTATTTTTTGGGCGGGAAGCCGCTTTAGATCGAGGGGAATTGTAGCTGATGGATACGATGGCGCTATCTGAGCACTCCACCGCCGCGGCAGGCTTGTTGTCTGCCATGGCCAATCCGAAGCGGCTGATGATCCTGTGCTGCCTGGTCAAAGGCGAGGTAGCCGTTGGCGCGCTCGCTTCCCAGGTCGGGCTCAGCCAGTCAGCGCTGTCTCAACATCTCTCCAAACTGCGTGCGCAGAAATTGGTGAAGACCCGCCGTGACGCACAGACCATTTATTATTCCAGTTCGTCGGAATCGGTGATCAAGGTTCTTGAGACGCTGGAAGACATCTATTGCGTGCCGGCCCAAAAGACGTCGGCAGCCGCTTGAGTTTGACAGCGCGGACATGACGTCTTCGCTGCTTGGGCCCAGCCTCCGGCATGCATCGCCGGAGGCTGGGCTCTCCAGTTTGCCGGCTTCATCTCTTCCCTTCCCTTCCCTGTTGCTCCGCTGAATGCGGTTGACGACTCCGCTTGCCCTGATAATTTGACCATGCAGTCAAAACTTGGCGCTGAGCCGCCGACCGGGAAATGGCCACCTGACGATCCGAATGGCCATGGAGAGCCGCATGTCGAACCGCCTGAATACCACGCCCAATGACCTCAGGGCGTTCTGGATGCCGTTCACGGCAAACCGCCAGTTCAAGAAGGAACCCCGTCTTTTCGTGAGTGCCAAGGATATGCACTACACGACCCATGACGGCCGTCAGGTGCTCGATGCGACCGCCGGCCTCTGGTGCGTCAATGCCGGCCACTGCCGGCCGAAGATCACCGAGGCGATCCGCGAACAGGCAGGCGAACTGGACTATGCGCCGGCCTTCCAGCTCGGCCATCCGAAGGCCTTCGAGCTCGCGAACCGCCTGGTCGACATTGCGCCGGAGGGCATCAATCACGTTCTCTATACCAATTCGGGCTCCGAATCGGTTGATACGGCGCTGAAGGTGGCGCTCGCCTATCATCGCGCCAAGGGCAACGGTTCGCGCTTCCGCCTGATCGGCCGCGAGCGGGGCTATCACGGCGTCAATTTCGGCGGCATTTCGGTCGGTGGCATCGTCGCCAACCGCAAGATGTTCGGCACGCTGCTGACCGGCGTCGACCACATGCCGCACACCCACCTCCCCGGCAAGAACGCCTTCACCCGCGGCGAGCCGGAACATGGCGGCGATCTGGCGACCGAGCTGGAGCGCATCGTGACACTTCACGATGCCTCGACCATTGCGGCCGTCATCGTCGAGCCGGTCGCCGGCTCGACGGGTGTCCTGATCCCGCCGAAGGGTTATCTCCAGAAGCTTCGCGATATCTGCACCAAGCACGGCATCCTGCTGATCTTCGACGAGGTCATCACCGGCTTCGGCCGCATGGGCACCCCGTTCGCGGCCCAGTATTACGGCGTGACGCCCGACATCATCACCACCGCCAAGGGCCTCACCAACGGCGTCATCCCGATGGGTGCGGTCCTGGTGACCTCGGAAATCCACGACACGTTCATGAACGGTCCGGAACATCTGATCGAGTTCTTCCACGGCTACACCTATTCGGGCAATCCGATCGCGTCGGCCGCAGGCCTGGCGACGCTTGAGACCTACAAGGAAGAAGGCCTGTTCGACCGCGCTCGCGACATCGCACCTTACTGGGAAGAGGCGCTGCACTCGCTGAAGGATGTCCCGAACGTCATCGATATCCGCAATATCGGGCTGATCGGCGCGATCGAGCTCGACCCGATTGCAGGCGAGCCCACCAAGCGCGCCTTCTCGGCCTTCCTGAAGGCCTACGAGAATGGTCTGCTGATCCGCACCACGGGCGACACCATCGCCATGTCGCCGCCGCTGATCGTCGAGAAGCACCACATCGACGAAATCGTCGGCAAGCTGCGAGAAATCCTGACGACCGGCGTCTGAGCACATAGTGATCTCAAACCGCTCGCAACACGAATGTTGCGAGCGGTTTTTCTTTGCCGGAAATATCTTCCTGAAGCATTCTGCAGCTCGACAGTTGCGGAAGAAGTTTCCGCGAGTCGTTCGCAAATCATCGCTTTGATCGAGATCTTACGGGAGGAATTCGATGCGTTTTATCAATCCCATCCCTTTCGTCCGTGACATCGATCGGTCCAGGGAGTTTTACAACAAGAGGCTCGGTCTGAAGATATTGGAGGATTTTGGAAACTTCGTGCTTTTTGAAACGGGCTTTGCGATCCACGAGGGAACTTCCCTTGAACAGACAATCTGGGGGGAAGCATCTGGCACGGAGGAGCCCTATGGGCGAAGAAATCTGCTGTTGTATTTCGAACATGAGGACATTGAAGCGGCCTTCGAAATCATCGCACCGCATGTGGAGCTGATACATCCCATTGAGCGGCAAGCATGGGGGCAGCGGGTGTTCCGTTTTCTTGATCCGGACGGGTACGCTATAGAGATCGGAGAGCCGCAAAATCTCGGACCTTCAGGAAATTAGCACAAGCCTAAGGGGACGGCTCGACCCGCATGTCCGCAATGATCCCGGCGATCGCCGCCTGGCGTTTTTTGGCAAGGTCCGAGCCGTCGGCCGCAAAATAGTTCATCAGTACGGGTACTTTCTCCGCCAGCGTATAGGCGCTGACGCCTGAAACGGCGATCTTTCCGCCTTCCCGCAGGGCCCGCTGCCCCAGATAGACGCCGCGGTCGTCACGTCCGAAAAAGGGCGTTCCGGCGACTGGCGGTTCCTGCCAGAACTGCGGTGTGAGCGGTTCCCTTTTCTCGTAACGCGTCTGCAGAAGATCGAGGAAAGGAACCAGGCTCTCCGGCAGCGGCTCCTTGCCGCTATGAAACCGCATCACCGAGAAGATATGCTTGGGCCGGGTTTCGCGACCCGTTTCGGAAGCCTTGAGCGACTCGCAGTCGATATCCAGCGACTTCAGTTCGGCGGCCCGTTGCGGCGGCGGGGTCAACACCTGCCAGACTTTTTCATGATAGCCGCCGCGTTTCGGATCGATCGGGCAAAAACCCTCCGGCACCTTGATGCCGATCTTCAAGCCGCCGAGATCGATGATACGCGCCTGCGCATCATGTGCATCCGGCAAAGCCTTCGTCGGATCGGGAATGAACGTCGACTCGAATTCCAGCTTCCCATTGACCTTGTAAGGGCTGCACCGCCGCACCGCCCGTATGGCCGATTGGGCGAAAGCCTGGTTGATGGCACCCTCACCCCGGCTTTTGATCACCGGATCCCCATCGAGGCTGCCATCGGCCTTCAGTTTGAAAGCAATGATCGCCGGCTTGTCGGCGCCCGACGGCGCGGACCAGCAGCGAACGATCTGCGCCTCGAAAGGCAGCTCTTCGTCAGGAGCCGCGGGCTGGGCCGCATGAGCGCAAGCTGCGGCGGACACGAGCCAAAGCGCGCCGGCGAGAAATAGACTATGCCGCATGAAACCACCCCGTCCTGTGACCGGCCGGCAGGCAAGCACGGCCGCCGGCGTCGTCCCGAAAGCTAGGGTCAGGAGGCATCGCTTCAAGTCCGCAAACAACAACTTCAACGGCAAAGGCGGCCCTGCGGCCGCCTTCTTTTCCAATCATCCGGGCGCAGCCGGGAATTGCCTTCTCAGGCCTTGAAGAATGCCAGGAGGTCGGCGTTGATCACGTCGGCATGGGTGGTCGCCATGCCATGCGGAAGGCCTTCGTAAACCTTCAGCGTCCCGTTCTTCAGGAGCTTGATGGCAAGGTGCGCCGAGTCGGCGATCGGCACGATCTGGTCGTCATCGCCATGCATGACGAGAACCGGCACGTCGACCGTCTTGAGGTCTTCGGTGAAGTCGGTTTCCGAAAACGCCTTGATGCAATCGTAATGGGCCTTGGTACCGCCCATCATGCCCTGTCGCCACCAGTTGCGGATTGCCCCTTCCGAGACCTGTGCACCCGGCCGATTGAAGCCGAAGAACGGGCCGGTCGGGATGTCCAGGAAGAACTGGGCCCGGTTTGCGAGCAGCGCCGACCGGAACCCGTCGAAGACCTCGATGGGCAGGCCGCCGGGATTCTTGTCGGATTTGACCATGATCGGCGGCACGGCGCCGATGAGGACGGCTTTGGCAACCCGGCCACGATCGCCGTATTGGGCGACGTAACGGGCGACTTCGCCGCCGCCGGTCGAATGGCCGACATGGATGGCGTCCTTGAGATCGAGATGCTCGGCCAGTTCGGCGACGTCGGCTGCATAGGTATCCATCTCGTTGCCGGTCGCCGTCTGGGTCGAGCGGCCGTGGCCGCGGCGGTCATGAGCGATCACGCGAAACCCCTGATGCAGAAAGAACAGCATCTGGGCATCCCAGTCGTCGGCGCTGAGCGGCCAGCCGTGATGGAAGACGATCGGCTGGGCGTCCTTCGAGCCCCATTCCTTGTAGAAGATCTCGGTGCCGTCCTTGGTGGTGATGAAACTGCTGGTCATGGTCTTCTTGTCCTCATGGGTTGGTTGCGTGGATGCATGAGCGATCTGGATGAAGGGCGAAACGGTTGTGGCCGCCGCGACAATCAACCCGGCCTTCATCGCATTCCGACGTGTCGTCCAGATGATTGCAGCGCTCATTATGTCTCTCCATTTATTTATCGCGATATTTATTTTCGCGATAAGCATCCTCATAAAGCGGCGTCCGGCGCCTGTCCAGCAAAAAAGATTATCGCGATACATTTTTTCGTGATATCAAATCCCGACATCTTCCGGAGACCTTGCATGTCCGAACCGAAACCCGTCCCTTTGGACGATCAGCTGTGTTTCTCGCTTTACGCGGCAAGCATCGCGATCAACCGTCTTTACAAGCCCATGCTGGATGAGATGGGCACCACCTATCCGCAGTACCTCGTCTTAAGCGCAATTGCCGAACATCAGGAGATGACGATCGGCGCGATCGCCGACCGCCTGTCCTTGGAATCGAGCACGGTGACCCCTCCGGTGAAGCGGCTCGAGCAGGCGGGACTAGTGGAGCGCCAGCGCGGCAAGACCGACGAACGCCAGGTTCATGTCCGGCTGACGGATGCCGGCAGAACCCTTGTCCAAAAAAGCAGGTGTCTCGGAGATACGCTCATCGAACGTTCCGGCATGACGTCAGCACAGTTCCAGTCGTTCAACCGGCAGGTCCAGGCGTTTCTCGACACGCTGACCCGCAGCCCGTAAATCTTCGGCCTCGTTCGAAAATCTGGGTCGTTCCGGGCAATTTCGGTCGAATCCTTCGCCGCAGCGACAAAAACCCGCGCCGTTTTGTTATCTTCTTGCGGAATCTCGGCCAAATTCCTACAGAATTGTTCGCCGACCGCCGAAAGCCAAACATGGCGCGGCACGGCATCGACCGCATCGCCTTTCGTCATTGGCACGAATGTCCTGAAGACCTTCGGAGACGGCAGGCGCGGGATGCGGCGTTGATCGAGGGCTGTTTTGAAGCCCACCCAAGGAGAACCGAAATGAACCTCAAGACGCTTCTGGGGGCAACAGCCCTCGCCTCCCTGATTTTTGCACCGCTCGCCCATGCGGAGATCGTCATCGGCCTGATCGCGCCGCTGACCGGCCCCGTCGCGGCTTACGGCGATCAGGTCAAGAACGGCGCCGAGACCGCCGTCGCGGAGATCAACAAGAAGGGCGGCATCCTCGGCGAAAAGGTCGTGCTGAAAGCCGCCGATGATGCCGGCGAACCCAAGCAGGGCGTGTCGGCCGCAAACCAGCTGGTCGGCGAAGGCATCCGCTTCGTCGTCGGCCCGGTCACGTCAGGCGTCGCCATGCCGGCCTCGGACGTATTTGCCGAAAACGGCGTGCTGATGGTCACGCCGACGGCGACCACGCCGGATCTCACCAAGCGCGACCTCGCCAACGTGCTGCGCACCTGCGGCCGCGACGATCAGCAGGCCGAAGTGGCCGCCAAATACGTTCTCGACAGGTTCAAGGACAAGAAGATCGCGATCATCAACGACAAGGGCGCCTATGGCAAAGGCCTTGCCGACGCTTTCAAGGCTACCCTCAATGCCGGCGGCATGAAGGAAGTTCTCGATGATGCCGTCACCCCCGGCGACAAGGATTTCAGCGCACTCACCACACGCCTGAAATCGCAAAATGTCGAAGTGATCTATTTCGGCGGCTACCATCCGGAAGGCGGTCTGCTCGCCCGCCAGCTCGCCGATCTCGGCGTCAAGGCGACGATCATCGGCGGCGACGGCCTGTCGAACAGCGAGTTCTGGAACATCGGCACGAAGGCGGCGGCCGGAACCGTCTTTACCAATGCCTCGGATGCGACCAAGAGCCCGGACTCCAAGGCTGCGGCCGAAGCACTCGCCGCCCGCAAGATTCCCGCCGAAGCCTTCACGCTGAATGCTTATGCCGCCGTCGAGGTCATCAAGGCCGGTATCGAAAAGGCAAAAAGCGCCGAGGATACCGAAGCGGTCGCTGCCGCCATCAAGTCAGGTGAGCCGATTGCGACGGCCATCGGCAAACTCACCTATGGGGAGACCGGCGACCTCACCTCGCAGAGCTTCTCGCTCTTCAAGTGGGAAGACGGCAAGATCGTCGCCGCCGAATAACCCTCGACACAAACACGATCGGTGGGCGCCTCCGGGCGCCCGTCTATTTGCGGGAGACCCGGAGGCGGATCTGATGTTTGTGATATTTGGCGGCCTGCCGGGAACGGGCAAAAGTACCATCGCGCGGCAGCTCGCCGAACGCCTGCATGCCTGTTACCTGCGCATCGATACGATCGAGGAGGCCATTCGCTCCGCGGGCGTCTTGGCCTCAGGTTCGGAGGTAGGGCCAGCCGGCTACATCACCGCCTATCGTCTGGCCCTAGACAATCTTCGCATCGGCTGCTTCGTCGTGGCGGATTCGGTCAATCCGCTGAAGATCACGCGCGACGCATTCAAGGCAATTGCAGAACAGGCCGGTGCGGCATTCCTTGAGGTAGAAATTATCTGCTCGGACCGCCATGAGCACCGGCGCCGTGTCGAGACACGAGGCTCCGATATCGAGGGTCATACGCCTCCAACCTGGGAAGAGGTCGAAGCGCATCGCTATGAAGCATGGGACCGTCCCCATCTGCAGATCGATACCGCCCTGTCCTCGATCGCAGAAAGCGTGGAACGGATAATCCGGTCGCTGCCGCAGCGCTGACCACCAGAACCATTTCCCTTCGACCGCGTTGAACCGGGTGCCCACCGGTTGGGGGAGCGGAATGCGGAAAAACTGGTCCGACTTCTTGGACAGGATATCTGTAGGGTCGAGCGAAGCGGAACTCGCGACGATCGAGACACCGCTCGGCGTCTTGCGGCTCTTCATCGCCCGCAGGGGAAACGGCCGCGTCGCGGTGCTCCGTTGCGACAGTGCCGGAGATTACGACTACGCCCCGCTCAACCGGATCTATCTGAATGACCTGATACGTGTGGTGGCGGATGGACGTGAGCTTCTCGATGGACCGGAAGCGCCCTCCGGCAATTGGCTGAAGCGCGCGGAAGACTTCATCCTTTTGCCCTTCCGCGGGCGTGTGATCCGCTCCCTCGGCCGGGTTCGCTGCGAAAGTTTCGTCGATCTCATGGTCTTCATCACCGAATGGGAGGAGATCCGTTATCTTGCGATCCACCTTCGGGGCGGGGAAACCTCGCCCATCGCTGTTCTGGACGCCGAAGCAATCGATATCCTGCTGGCGGCCTTGAAAAGGGCCTCGGATCTCTTGCCTCCACCTCCCAGCCTGAAGACGGGCTCATGAACCAACGCGGTATCGAGCGATCCACTTTCCTCGCTTCGTCTACGAACTGATCCCGTCGAGCATTTTTCCGATCGCGGCGATGGCCGAAAAGCCGCGCCAGAACAGCCAGCCGGAGATGCCGGCGAAAAAGATCAGGAAAGCCCAGAGCGCCGTCCGGACGTGGGGATAGAGCGGATCAGCGGATGCGGTTGCAGCCATCATCAGGCCGTTGACGAGAACGAAGACCACGAAGGCCAGCACCACCAGGTTGATGATATAGCTGTCCCTGTTCGACAGTTTCCGGAATTCGACCCGGCATTCGATGATCGCCTTCTGCTGGCTCTCGTTGGCGTGGCGCCTGTTCAGTTCCACCTTCTGTTCGAGCGCCATCAGGTCGCGCAGCCACTGGCTGAGCTGGATGTTGAAGAAACTCCCGACCAGCCCGGCAAGGCTCAGCATCAGGCCGACGAGGTTCATGGCCTTTCACCTTTCTGCAGGAAGCCGAGAAGCGCGAGCAGCGTCTCGGCCGGCACGGCGAACCAGCGGGTCGTGCCAAGCGACGGCTTCGCCTTGGGAGGCCGCGGCCGCTCGTCGGGTGCAACGGTGGCGGAATAGCGGTCGAGCTGCACCCTCAGTTCGTCGGCCGCACCGGCCGAAAGGCTGATGTCGATCTCCTCGATGCCGGCCCCGTCTTCCTTCGCCGCTTCGGCACCGGCGCGATTGGCCGCAAGTGCGGCGACAAGTTCCTTGCGTGCGGCGGTGCGCCACTGTGCGGCCCGGCGGGTCCGGAGCAGCCGGGCGATATAGTTCGCCCGCGGCAAAGGCAGGCCGAAGCGTTCATAGATCACGGTGCCATCAGGTTGTTCGTCGGGAAACATCTCCTCGTAGAAGCGGGAGAGCCAGTATTCGCTCTGCTGCGTCTGGCTTTCGAACCGTCGCTCGCCCGTCAGCCATTCGAGGAACAGTTCGGCGGCAAGGTGCTCGAGCCCCGCCTTCAGCCGTTCCCCGGCCTCGGGCGAAGCATCAACGAGAAGCGTTTCAAGCGCCTTCTCGGACAGCTGCCGAAGACGCTCGTCCGTCATCGTCAAACCCTCTGCCACTCAGAAGACGATCGTCCGGCCCTGGTCGCTCGCCTGGGCCTTCGAATAGGTGACCACATGCGCGGTATGGCCGTCGCGGTTGACGAGCCGGATTTCGCCGCCCTTGTTGGAAAGCTGGATCGAATTGCGCGGCAGGAGGATCGTCGTCGCGACGCCGGGATCGAGCTTCACCTCGTTGACGGCGAAACGGTGGTTCATCTTGTCGACCAGGAACCAGCCCTCGAGGGATTGCTGCGAAGAACCGGTATTGATGAGAGTGACCGTTTCCTGGCCCGGATCGTCGCCGAGCGGATTGACCAATGCCGCCAGGATGCGGATGGGGCTTTGCACCACCGGCTGCTGAGGCTGCTGAGGCTGCGTCGGCGTCACCGCGGGGCCCTCCACGGTTCCGCCGCCCGCCCGGCCGAGAAAGACGGGATAGAAGGTGCGAATATGCTGCTCGTTGGCGCTGCGGAAGACCTTGAGGTCGTAACGCGCCCCATTGATGACCGCCTCCTTGGGCGCCCGGGCGCCGAGATGGGCGCGGACGGACCCCAGAGCCATCAGCCCTTCGACACTGCAGCCGACGAAGAAGCCGCCGACCGGCTTGGTGAGCGGCCGGATGACGCCTGCCGCATTTTCGCCTGCCGACCATCGCGAATAGTCCGGCGCGTGCCATTTGTAGGAGATCGTTACCGATTCCGGAAAATCCTCCTGCCCGTTCTGGTAGAGCCCGCGGACATAGGCGATGCGGTCGTCGGCAAAGCCCGGAAAGTTCTCGCGGTCGTAGGCCGTGGCAAGCCCGTCGTCGAGGTAATATTTGTACCAGAAGTGATAGCCCTGCACCTTCGGGCCCTCCTGCTCGCCGACGAAAACGTGTTCGAAACCGGTGAGCGCCGGATCGCCGCCCTGCGAGAAGGTCCGGAACCAGTGCTCCAGAAGAACGCCATACCAGCGGTCGCGAGAGATCACGGTGCCGGTGGCGTTGGCTACATATTCGCGCGCGACCTGCATCGGCGGCGTATCGATGACGGCGGCCAGAAGATCGTGCACCTCCTGACGCTCCTCCGGCGTTTCGATCTCCTGCTCCTGCTCGTCCAGCGAATAATTGTCGAAAAGCTTCAGCACCCGGTCGTAGGTCTGCTTCTTGCTGTCGGGGATGACGACGTTCTGGAGGATTTGCGTGTCCTCCTCTGCATCCGCCTCGGTCACGACGGTGACGTAACCTCTGGCTTCATCCCCGTCCTGCCCCGAAAGGATGGGCTGCACCCCGTTGGCGGTCTGGTCGGCATCCCAGATCTGCTGGTAGATATCCATCACGTCCTCCCGGCGCTCGTGCATTCATGACTGAATAGCCAAAGGCTGTTACACCAATTTGACATGACAACCGGGACCGGGGAAACCCGTCCGAGACTGGGCCCGCACTCCCTCGGGTGCCATTTCACTCGCCCTCTCGCATGGCTAAGATGTCGTTTGACGGATTCGGAGGCCAGAATGACCGCTAGACTTGAAACGCTTATCGATCAGGGCACGGGCCGGGAACCGGCAGATTTGGTGCTGAAGGGCGGAAAGTTCTTCGACCTCGTCACCGGCGAGCTCGTGTCCTCCGACATCGCAATTTCGGGCGACCGCATCGTCGGCACCTGCGGCGCCTATTCCGGCAAGACCGAGATCGACATAACCGGCAAGATCGTCGTGCCGGGCTTCATCGACACGCATCTGCACATCGAATCCTCGCTGGTGACCCCGCATGAATTCGATCGCTGCGTGCTGCCTTATGGCGTGACGACGGCGATCTGCGATCCGCATGAGATCGCCAATGTGCTCGGTACGGAAGGCATCGAATTCTTTCTGGATTCCTCGCTCGAAACCATCATGGACATCCGCGTCCAGCTTTCCTCCTGTGTGCCGGCCACGCATCTGGAGACCGCCGGCGCCGACCTGCCGATCGAAAAGCTCCTGCCCTTTCGCGACCATCCGAAGGTCATCGGCCTGGCGGAGTTCATGAATTTCCCCGGCGTCATCCACAAGGACCCGACCTGCCTCGCCAAGCTCGACGCCTTCTATGGCGACCATATCGACGGCCATGCGCCGCTTTTGCGTGGGCTCGACCTGAACGGCTATCTCTCGGCCGGCATCCGCACCGAACACGAATGCACCACCGCAGAGGAGGCGCTCGAAAAGATCCGCAAGGGCATGCACATTCTGGTGCGCGAAGGCTCCGTCTCAAAGGACCTCCACGCGCTGATGCCGATCATAACCGAGCGTCTGTCGCCGTTCCTGGCGCTCTGCACCGACGATCGCAATCCGCTCGATATCGCCGAACAGGGCCACCTCGACTACATGATCCGCACCGCGATCGAGAACGGCGTCGATCCGCTCGCGATCTACCGCGCCGCCTCGATCTCGGCAGCCCGCGCTTTCGGGCTTCGCGACCGCGGCCTCGTCGCGCCGGGCTGGCGGGCCGATCTCGTCGTCCTCGACAGCCTTGAAAACTGCAAGGCCGAGATCGTCTTTTCGGCCGGCCGCAAGGTCACCCACGAACTCTTCGCGACCCGCAAGCTCGTCGCCCCCGTCGGCCTCGACAGCGTCAGGGCGAGACCTGTGGAAGCCGCCCATTTCGGCGTACCGGTCACGGAGGGTGAAACGCCGGTCATCGGCGTGATGCCGGGCAAGATCATCACCGAGCATCGCCGCTACAAGCTCCCCTCCTCAGGCAATCAGACCGTGGTCGACCTTTCCCGCGACATCATCAAGGTCGCGGTCATCGAGCGCCACGGCAAGAACGGCAACCATGCCAACGGCTTCGTGCAGGGTTTCGGCCTGACGAAGGGCGCGATCGCATCGACGGTCGGGCACGACAGCCACAATATCTGCGTTGTCGGCGTCGACGAGGACGACATGGCGCTCGCCGCTAACCGGCTCGGTGAAATCCACGGCGGCTTCGTGGTGGTCGAGGATGGCAGGGTCACCGGCGAGATCCCGCTCCCCCTCGCCGGCCTGATGAGCCTCGAGCCTTACGAGGTGGTGCGCGACACGCTGCATCACTTGAGAAAGGCCGCCTATGCCCTTGGAACGACTCTGGAAGAGCCCTTCCTGCAGGTCGCCTTCCTGCCCCTCCCCGTCATCCCTCACCTGAAGATTTCCGACAAGGGCATGGTGGATGTGGACAGGTTCGCGCTGATCTGAAACGCTTTGAGATCCGGAGCCGAACGACTATATTCTTCGCAAACGAGGTTCCAGATGACCAAACTCGAGCAAATCGAAAAGTCTGTTTCAGAACTCGACCCGAAAGAACTCGAGGCGTTTTCGACGTGGTTTGAGGAATTTCAAGCCGCCCGCTGGGATGAACGGATAGTATCCGACTCCGTAACCGGCAAGCTTGACGCCTTCGCCGACAAAGCTCTGACCGAATTCCGTTCCGGAAAGACGCGGCCGCTTTGAAACATCACGCGACCGCCGGCTTCTGGGAAGCCTACGACCGGCTACCGCGTCAGGTTCGAAAACTAGCCGACGAAAACTTTGAACTTCTGAAAAGCGATCCGCGGCATCCGTCTCTACATTTCAAACGGATCGACCGCTTCTGGTCCGCAAGAGTCGGAAAATCCTGGAGGGCGCTAGCCATCCAGGACGGCGATGATTTCATCTGGTTCTGGATTGGCTCGCATGCCGACTACGACAGACTGATCGGCTGACTTATCGCCACCTGAGCACCATCCCCCTATGATTGAGCACGCCGGCGCGGAATCCCTATCGGCAGGCATTCATGCATTCCGTCCAGATTCACCACATCCAAAACAATTAGCCTTGACTAATTGATTAGCGCAGACTAATTATTCTTCATGATCCAGACCGAAGCCATCACCACTGTCATGCGGGCGCTTGCCGATCCGACCCGACGCGCCCTCTTCGAGCGTGTCGTAAGCGCCGACGAAATCACCGTGGTCGAACTGACGCGGGGCAGCGGCGTGACGCAGGGCGCCATTTCCCAGCATCTGAAAACCCTGAAACAGGCTGGACTGGTCGCCGAGCGGCCGGAGGGCCGCAAGGTCTATTACCGGGCCGCACCCGAGGGCCTGGAACCGCTGGCCGACTGGATGAGCCATTACGGCGTCTTCTGGCGCGAGCGCTTCACCAACCTCAGGACCCTTCTGAAGGAGATAGATCCATGAACGATGCCGCATTGAAACCGGACACGCAGGAGATTGTGGTCGACGAGGTCTTTCCGCATTCGCCGGAGACGATCTGGAAGGCGCTGACGAGCGGCGAACTGATTGCCCGGTGGATGATGCCGCCGACCGGTTTCGAACCGGTCGAGGGACAGAATTTCACCTTCACCACAAAGCCTGCCGGCGCCTGGGACGGCACCATCAGGTGCCAGGTACTCGAGGTCGAGCCGAATAAGCGCTTTGCCTATTCCTGGAAGGGCGGAGATGAGGCCAACACCGGCTACGGTTCGCGGCTGGATACCGTCGTCACCTGGACGCTTTCGGGCGTGGAAGGCGGCACCCGCGTCCGGCTCGTGCATTCGGGCTTTGTGCTGCCGAAGAACGAGACCGCATTCCGGAACATGGGCGAAGGCTGGAAGACGATCGTCCCGCGCCTCGCCACCGCCCTCGACAACGACAACTAAAGCCAATCGACAACCGTCCGCACTGCGGACCATTTTCCAGGGAGAAAGTTATGAGCAGGCCTTTTACGGGCGGCTGCGCCTGCGGCGCTGTCCGCTATGAAGTCTCGGGCGAACCGATTGCGATGCTCGATTGCCAGTGCCGCCAGTGCCAGCGCGAAAGCGGCACCGGCCACGCCTCCCACCTCACCTTCGCGCATGCGACGGTGAAGCTGGAAGGACAGCCGACCCTTTGGGAAGCGACCGGCGACGGCGGCACGGTCAAGCGGCGCGCCTTCTGCCCCACTTGCGGTTCGCCGGTCTACATGACCTTCCCGGCGGCACCGGACTATTTCGTCATCCGCGCCGCCAGCCTGGATGAGCCGGAGCGGTACCAGCCGCAGATGGTCACCTGGGCCGACGCCGCGCAGCCCTGGGATCACGTCAGCCCCGCCGCGACGAAATTTGCCCGCATGCCGCCGGCAGGCTGAGCACCCGGCTCACACCCTGGCGCAGAACACGTCGAGCGCATCGAGCTTGACGACGCCTTTCTCGAGCCGCGAGGAAAAGCCCGGCAAGGATACCGGCAGGCAGTCGCCAAGCCGCTTGGGCAGGGTGAAGTCCTGCGCCTCGCGGGTCAGATTGAAGACGAAAAACAGCTTTTCGCCGCCCTTTTCCCGCACGAAGGCCAAAAGGTCCTGATTGGTGTCGAGAAAGGTCATGTCGCCGTCGACCAGCGGCGGATGCGCCTTGCGGAAGGAAAGCGTGGCCCGATAGTGGTTGAGTACCGAATCCTCCTGAGCTTCCTGCGTATCGACGGCGCGGGCCGCGTGTTCGCTCGGCACCGGCAACCAGGTCTTTGACCCTTCGGTGAAACCCGCGTGCGGCACGCCGGCCTCCCAGACCATCGGCGTGCGGCATCCGTCGCGGCCCTTGAAGGCCGGCCAGAAACGGATGCCATAGGGGTCGCGCAGGTCCTCGTAGGCAAGCTCTGCCTCCGTCAGCCCCAGCTCCTCGCCCTGATAGAGGCAGATCGAGCCGCGCAGAACCGAAAGAAGCGTGATCGACAGTTTCGCGACCCGGTCCTGCTCCCGGGCGTCCTCTGTGAAGCGGGTCACGTGCCGCACCACGTCGTGGTTCGAAAAGGCCCAGCAGACCCAGCCGTTGCTGACCGTGTCCGCGACGGTCGTCATCACCTTGCGGATGTAGCTCGCATCGAAAGCCGGCCCCAGGAAATCGAACGTATAGCACATGTGCAGCTTGTCGTTGCCGGTCGTGTAGAGCGCCAGCGTCGAGAGCGACCGTGGGCCGTCGCCCACCTCGCCCACGGTCGCGCGCCCCTCGTAGCTGTCGAGCAGCGCCCTCAGCCTCTTCAGGAAGCCGATATTTTCCGGCTGCGTCTTGTCGTAGAGATGGTTCTGCATGGAATAGGGATTGGTATCCGTTTCCATGCCCGCGCCGTCGGTATCGTAGACCATCGGCGGATTGTTGCGGAGCTGCTTGTCGTGGAAATAGTAGTTCACCGTGTCGAGCCGGAAGCCGTCCACGCCCCGGTCGAGCCAGAACTTCACGGTGTCAAGCACCGCCTGCTGGACCTCCGGATTGTGGAAGTTGAGGTCCGGCTGCGAGATCAGGAAATTGTGCATGTAATATTGCTTGCGCACCCCGTCCCACTCCCAGCCCGGCCCGCCGAAGATCGACAGCCAGTTGGTCGGCACGGTGCCGTCCGGTTTCGGATTGGCCCAGACATACCAATCCGCTTTCGGGTTGGTGCGGCTCGAACGGCTTTCGACGAACCACGGATGCCGATCCGAGGTATGGCTGATCACCTGGTCGATGATCACCTTCAGGCCGAGCCGGTGCGCCTCCGCCATCATCTCGTCGAAGTCGGCCACCGTTCCGAACATCGGGTCCACGTTGCAATAGTCCGAAACGTCGTAACCCATGTCGGCCATGGGCGAGGTGAAGAAGGGCGAGAGCCAGATCGCGTCGACACCGAGCGAGGCGACATGCGGCAGGCGGGCCGTGATCCCCTTGATGTCGCCGAGCCCATCGGCGGTCGTATCCTGGAAGGACCGCGGATAGATCTGGTAGATCACCGCGCCGCGCCACCAGTTTGCATCGACCGCCTTCGCCGCTTCCGTCGCCATGCTTCGACTCTCCTGTGTCTGTCGTCCCAGCCAACCTAGAGCCGCCGACGTAAAAGACAACGCAAAAGCAAGGGCCTGAGCGCTCTTGCCATGACCCGAAGTTCGGCCTATGCGACTTGTCCGAGGATATGGAGGGATGAACAGTGGGCGGGCGGCTTCTTTCGATCGGCGAATGTATGGTGGAGCTGTCGCAGGCAGGCGAAGGCTTGCTGCGCAAGGGTTTTGCCGGCGACACGTTCAACACGGCCTGGTATGCCCGCGCCTGCCTGACCGCCGAATGGCTGGTCGACTATTTCACCGCCGTCGGGGATGACCCGCTTTCCTCCGAAATGCTGACGATGATGAAGCAAGCGGGCATCGGCACCGGCTATGTCCGCCGCATCGAAGGCAAGACGCCCGGCCTCTATCTCATCACGTTGAAAAACGGCGAGCGCACCTTCAGCTACTGGCGCGACACCGCCGCCGCCAAGCAGCTTGCCAACGACGCCGACCACCTGCGAAGCGCAGTCGAGGCCGCCGATATCGTCTATTTCTCCGGCATCACGCTCGGCATCCTGGCGCCCGAAGCCGTCGAAACGCTGCTGGCAGAACTGCGCCGCGCCAAGGCGGCGGGCAAGATCGTCGCCTTCGATCCCAATATCCGCCCGCGCCTCTGGCCGAACAAGGACTATATGCTGAGAACCATCGAGGCCGGCGCCCGCGCCGCCAACCTCGTTCTGCCGAGCTTCGATGACGAGACGGCGCATTTCGGCGACGCGGCGGTGACCGATACGATCGCACGTTATCATGGCCTTGGCGTCGAGAATGTCGTGGTGAAGAATGGCGCGGAAGGGGCGACCTTGAGCTTCGGCGGCGCCGAGGCGGTCCAGGTGCCGGCCGTCAAGACAACGGAACTCGTCGACACGACAAGCGCCGGCGACAGTTTTAACGGCGCTTTCCTCTCGGCACTGGTGCGCGGCGCCTCGCCCGCCGAGGCGGCAGCCTACGGCGCCGCCGTCGCCTCGGTCGTCATCGGCCACCACGGCGCCCTGATCAGCCCGACCCTGCTGCCCGGCTGATTGGCTTCGGCTGCCTCTAACGGCAGGTTTCGGGATCAGACGATCACGAAGTCCCGGTAGGTCAGCGAGAGGTTTGGGTCGAGTTCGGCAAACAGGATCCGGCCGCCGGAAGCGCTGCCGTTGCTGTCGTAGAACAGGTCGCCGGTGTCGCGTTCATAAATCAGGAAGTCGTTGGCATCACGCGCAAGGCCGGTGGTATTGCTGAGGAACATGCTGGATGCGATGCCGCCTGTCGCCGTGAAGCGCGTGAAGATCGCGTTGTCCAGTTCGATCGTATCGTAGGTGACGTTGAAATCGTCGATCAGATCCACGTTGCTTGAAGAATTGAGCCCGGTATTGAAAAGAAATCTGTCCGAGCCCGTGCTGCCGATGAGCCTGTCATTGCCGCTGCCGCCTGCGAGCCGGTCATTCCCGGCTCCGCCATTCAAGAGGTCGTTGCCGGAAGCGCCGAGCACGGTATCGTTACCGCTTTCCCCGTAGAGCGAATCGTTGCCGGAATCGCCGTATATGTAATCATTGCCGGCGCTGCCCCAGAGCTTGTTGTTGCCAGTCGATCCATAGAGATGGTCGGCCGCGCCGCTTCCGACCGCGTTCTCTATGCTGACCAGGGTCTCCTCGTAGTCGGTACCCTTGGTATAGGCATAGCCGCCGCGCAGATCGACCACGACGCCGGAGCCGGCCAGATCCGGATCATCGTCCTGCAGCTCGTAGCTAATGACGTCGGTGCCGGAGCCACCGTTGAAGTAGTTGTTGAAGCCGACCGAGTAGAAAGTGTCGTTCCCGATTTCGCCGTAGTAATCGCTGTGGAAGGTCGAAACTTCGAAGACGTCGTTACCGTCGTAACCGCGCACGACATCGTAGTAGTCAGGATTGGTGGAGAATCCGATGGTGGAGTAAAAATCGTTGCCTGTCCCGAGATCAATCTCGTTGCCGCCCTCGTAGACATTGTAGACCCGGTCGTCGCCCGCTCCGGCAGCGACCCAGTTCCATCCACCGTTGGAGCCCCCGACGTTCAGGTAGACGCGATCGTTGCCGCCATAGGCGTAAATGTCGAGCTCGTACCCATAATCGTCCTGATAGATGGTGTTGGCGTAGTCATTGCCCCGCACGATTGCCATATCTCACTCCTGATATTTGGGTCCTGCAGCTTGGGTAGCATCGACAAGATGAACAGCAGCAGAACGACAAATTCATCCGGCAGTTGCCTTCGATTGGCCGATGTGTCTGCTAGGAGTTTGGAAACCCGAGCCAAGGCTCGAGTTCTTCGAAAGTCTCATCCATCCTGTAGGCCGCGGTGAAGGGTATGGACAGATGCCCGTACCGGAAGGACATCTGGCCTTCCGCCTTCTCCTCGCCCTGCTTGGCGACGGCTGCGAGGTAGAGGGCTGAGGCAAGGCTGCTGCGGTCGGCCCCTTCGTCGCAATGGATCAACAGCGGTTTTTCCGCCCGCCGCATCAAGGCGACGAGTTCTTCCGCTTCCGGTTGCGAAAGATCGCGTTTTTTCGGGATCCGAAAATCGTAGTGGGCAATGCCGAGGGATCGGGATGCCGACACCTCTGCGTCATACCAGGTCCGGCCGAAATTGGCGCCGCGAAGGTTGATGACCGAGCGGATCCCGTGTTCCCTAGCATAGCGGGCGACTTCCTCTCCGGTCGGCTGGGCGGACCGGTAGAGTTCCGCCTCGATGACGGGGTGGAAATTGCCGGAAATCTTGAGATACGTGAGGAAGCCGCCGGCCAGCAGCGCGAGGATGCCAAGCGCCCCGATGC
Organism: Neorhizobium alkalisoli; assembly: GCF_002968635.1. Classification (GTDB taxonomy): domain Bacteria; phylum Pseudomonadota; class Alphaproteobacteria; order Rhizobiales; family Rhizobiaceae; genus Neorhizobium; species Neorhizobium alkalisoli. The sequence continues at coordinate 287,296 of NZ_PVBN01000006.1, forward strand.
CGTTCATCAGGCGCCTGCTGCGAAAGAGGCCGCTCATCCGGCTCAGGGCGCTGAAGAGCGCATCCGGAAGCCGCCTATGGGCGCCCGCATCAGGTTGTCCATCCGCCGTGAAGAAGATCGTACCCGCGCCGATATCGGTCAATACGAGTCGTTCCGGCTGCCCGGCAGGATTCCGCCTTACCAGGATCAATCCTGTCTCCTCCGCCTGCGTTATGAGGGCACGCTCGATCGGGGTCAGGTCTTCCACATCCGTCGGCAGGCTACCCGCGGCGAGCTTCAGCGCCAGCACCAGGCTCGGCAGGTCGACGATTTCGATTTTTGTATTTCGGCTGATCATGCGGATGTTGAGCCCGGCAAGTGGGTCGGAAATGTGTCGCTGAGGAATCCTCTGCCTGTCCAGAGTGACATGCTTCTGTTACAAATTTTTAAGATAGAGGATTGAACACGCGCAGCGGCATCCGAGTCGCCCGCGAGCGGCAATCGGGTCGGCAATCGAATGACCAGAATCACTATCGTGACGGATGCCTGGTATCCTCAGGTGAACGGCGTCGTCCGTTCCATCGAGAACACCAATCGGGAACTTGCCCGCATGGATGTCGAGGTGGTGATGGTGACGCCGCAGGATTTCACCAACGTGCCCTGCCCGACCTATCCCGAGATCCGGCTTTCACTGGCTACCTATGGCCAGGTGGCGGCGGCGATCGAAGCCTCGCAGCCGACCGCCGTGCATATCGCCACGGAGGGGCCGCTCGGCCTGCTCGCGCGCCGCTGGTGCCTGAAGAACCGGGTATCCTTTTCGACGAGCTATCACACCCGGTTTCCGGAATATGTGGCGGCCCGTTTCCCGGTGCCGCTCCGCTGGCTGCATGCCTTCGTGCGCTGGTTCCACAATGCCGGCAATGGCTGCATGGTGGCGACCGCCAGCCTGGAGCGTGAACTGGGCAAGCTCGGGATCAAGAACCTGCTTCGCTGGAGCCGCGGCATCGACCAGACGGTATTCCACCCGATGGTGCTCGACGAACGCCCGTTCGACCTGCCTCGGCCGATCTTCATGACGGTCGGGCGCGTCGCGGTGGAAAAGAACCTGCCGGCCTTCCTCGATCTCGATCTTCCCGGCTCCAAGGTGGTCGTCGGCGACGGCCCGGCCCGTGCCGAGCTCGAAAAGCGGTATCCGAACGTCCTTTTTACGGGCATGAAAATCGGAGAGGATCTGGCCCGCGCCTATGCCCAGGCCGATGTCTTCGTTTTCCCGTCCAAGACCGATACCTTCGGCAACACCATTCTGGAAGCGCTGGCGAGCGGCGTTCCGGTCGCCGCCTATCCGGTCACCGGGCCGATCGACATCATCGAGGAAGGGTCCGGCGCCGGCGCGCTGAACGAGGATCTGCAGGAAGCATGTCTGGCGGCGCTGAACTGTTCGCGGGAAAACGCCCGAAAGCTCGCCCGCAATTTCACCTGGGAGGCTGCGTCGAGGCAGTTTCTGAACAACGTGCTGACGGCGCAGGGCCGCCGCCCGGCACTGCCCGGGCCGACGAAGGGTGTCAGCCCCTCCGCGGTGTGATGGGCACCCAACCTCCCCCTTTAAGGGAGGTCATCGCGAAGCGATGGGTGGGGGTGAACATTTTTTGACTGACTAGGCCGTGCCCCATAAATGCGAGCGGCTGAGATAGATGGGCAAAAACAGTCGGCTTTGATGGAACAATGACCGGAAGCTGCCGTTACGGGACAAAGCCGGAACGGAGGTAGTTGTGATCCATCATGTCTCTGTCGGGACGAATGATGTTGGGCGTTCGAAGCGCTTCTACGATGCTGTTTTGCCCATCCTTGGCCTTGTGCCGATGGCCGAGGACGAGGGTGGACTGGGCTACGGAAGCGGCACGTTTCACTTCAGCGTTCAGGTTCCGATTGATGGAAAACCGGCGACCGTGGGCAACGGCACTCATATCGCCTTTGCCGTCGAGGACCGTTCGATGGTCGATCGATTTTACGCAGCAGCATTGAAATATGGTGGCAGCGACGATGGCGCTCCGGGGCTGCGGCCGAACTACGATGCCAACTATTATGGGGCGTTTGTCCGCGATCCAGACGGTCACAAGATCGAGGCAGTGACCTACTCCGCGAAATAACCGCTAACGGAGGCGCGCATGCCGACCCGTCCCTATGCAATTCTCGAAGCTCCCTCTACGCTCGGCTTGGCGACCGACGGTGTGGAGCACTTGCCCGGCCAGCTCTTGGGCCTCGGTCTTGCGGAGCGCATTCACGCGCGCCGCGCCGGGCGGCTGGCGGTGCCTCCGAAGGACCCTACGCCCGATCCCGAGACCGGCATCCTGAATGCCAGGGCAATTGCGGCGTGGCCGCCCAAGCTCGCCGACGCGGTGGAAGCCGTGCTTGACGCTGTCGAGTTTCCGGTAGTGCTCGGCGGCGATTGCACGATCCTGCTGGGCTCGATGCTCGCGTTTCGACGGCGCGGTCGCTACGGCCTGTTCTTCATCGACGGCAACGCCGATTTCTTCCAGCCGGAGGCGGAACCCAATGGCGAGGGCGCCTCGATGGACCTTGCCCTGGTCACCGGCTACGGCCCGCCGCATCTGACCGACATTGAAGGTCGCGGTCCACTGGTCCGTCCCGAAGACGCTGTCGCGTTCGCGTATCGCGATCACAAGGATCAGGAGGAGTACGGAAGCCAGCCGCTCCCCAAGGAGCTCAAGGCGATTGACCTTCCCGCCGTGCGTGCGATGGGCATCGAGGCCGCCGCGCGCGAAGCGGTCGACCACCTGACGCGAGAGGAACTCGACGGCTTCTTCATCCATCTCGACGCCGATTGCCTCGACGACGCCATCATGCCCGCTGTCGATTTCCGCATGCCGGGTGGGTTGTCGTGGGACGAGCTAGGGGTCGCGCTTCGGGTTGCCTTGGCGAGCGGCAAGGCAGTCGGCATCGAGATCACCATCTATAACCCGCGCCTTGATGAGGACGGCAGCGCCGGGCGCGGCCTGGCCGATGTACTAGCCGTAGCGCTCGGTACAGCAGCGCCCTGAATACGGCGAGCAACGTCTGCTTTCCGGCGCAGCTGGACGCACTGTGAACGACGGACTCTGAGACGGTTGCCTTCCGCCGTATCGCCACACGATGCGACAGGCACGCCGCAAACTTCCTGGCGATGGTTCGGCTCGCCTCAATGCGGCCTTGGCTCCGCGCTCATGAGTCAACGGTCTAGCCTCAACGGAGGCTGGTTGGTCACCCCACCTCGGCGCGATGCGCCGACCCTCTCCCATCAAAGGAGGATGGCCCCAACTACCTCTTCCTTTTCCTGCCTTCGAACGGGTTTTCGCCCGCCTTGAAATGAATGCGGATCGGCACGCCCGGCATCTGGAAATCGTTGCGCAGCCCGTTGATCAGGTAGCGCACATAGCTTTCCGGAAGCGCATCGGGCCTGGTGCAGGACACCATGAAAGCCGGGGGGCGAGCCTTCACCTGGGTCATGTATTTGAGCTTCAGGCGGCGGCCGGAAACGGCCGGTGGCGGATGCTGGATCTGCACGCCGTCGAGCCAGCGATTGAGCCTTGCGGTGGAGATGCGCTTGTTCCAAACCCGGTCGGTGTCGATGATGTTCTGCATCAGCTTGTCGAGCCCGTAGCCGGTCTGGCCCGAGATCGGCACCGCGCGGATGCCCCGCGCCTGCGGCAACAGCCGTTCGGTCTTTTCGCGGAGATCCGCCAGAACCGCCTGCGGATCCTCCACGAGATCCCATTTGTTGAAGGCAAGCACCGCGGCGCGTCCCTCGCGGAGCACCAGATCGGCGATCTGCAGGTCCTGCTTCTCGAAGGGGATCGTCGCGTCGAAGACGATCACCACCGTCTCGGCAAACCGGATGGCGCGCAGCGCATCGGCAACCGAAAGCTTTTCGAGCTTTTCCTGAACCCTTGCCTTGCGGCGCATGCCGGCGGTGTCGAACATCTTGATGGTTCGCCCGCGCCAGTCCCATTCGACCGAGATGGAATCGCGCGTGATGCCGGCTTCCGGTCCGGTCAGCAGCCGGTCTTCGCCGAGGAACCGGTTGATCAGCGTCGATTTGCCGGCATTCGGGCGGCCGACGATTGCAACGCGGAGCGGCTTCGTCTCGTCATAGACCGGCTCCTCTTCGGCCTCGCCTTCGGCGCCCACCTCGGACTGGAGAACGTCGACATTGGTCTCGGCTTCGAAATCGTCCTCCGGAAAGGCCCTGTCCTCGCCGAGCGCCTCGACGATCGCGTCGCGCAGGTCGATCATGCCCTCGCCGTGCTCGGCGGAAATCGGCACCGGCTCTCCAAGTCCCAGGGTGAAGGCGTCGTAGAAACCGGCATCCGAGCCGCGCGCTTCCGATTTGTTGGCGACGAGCACGACCGGCTTGCCGCTGCGGCGCAGGAGTTCGCCGAATGTCTTGTCGAGCGGCGTCAGGCCGGATTTGGCGTCGACCACGAAGAGCGTCAGGTCGGCATCTTCGATCGCCGCCTCCGTCTGGGCGCGCATCCGGCCTTCCAGCGTTTCGGGTCCGGCCTCTTCCAGGCCGGCAGTGTCGATGATCGTGAACTTGAGGTCCACGAGCTTGGCGTCGCCCGGACGGCGGTCGCGGGTGACGCCCGGCGTGTCGTCGACAAGCGCCAGCTTCTTGCCCACCAGCCGGTTGAAGAGCGTGGACTTTCCGACATTCGGGCGTCCGACGATGGCGACGGTGAAGCTCATCTTTTTTCCTTAGACCTCGACCGGCAGAAACTTAGGGCGCCTTGCCGGAAGAGGCGATATTGTCGAGCATGATCTGCGCGCGGTTGGCGACATTGCGCGGCGCGGCGGTGTCGTTGGCAATCTGCTGGAACCATTCCTTGGCTTTTGCCATATCGCCGGCCTTGTAGGCGGAAAGCCCGAGCGCCTCGCGGGCGGAATTGGCAAGCGGATTGCCGGGATTGGCGGTTGCCTGCACTTCGGCGGCGACCTGTTCGTAGGTGCCGGTGTCGATCAGCAGCCAGGCGGCACGCATCTTGGCGAGGTCGCGGACCGCCTGCGGTGCGGCGGCCTCCTTGCCGATACCCGAAAAGGCGGCGATCGCGCCGGCCGTGTCGCCCTTGGCCTGCTGCACCGAGGCGGCGCGCATCCGGGCAAGGACGGGATAGGCGCCGGTACCGTCTTTTTCCAGCGCTTCGAATGCGGAAAGCGCCTCGTCCAGCTTGTTGTCTTCGGCAAGCTTCAGGGCTGCGAGGAACTGGTCGCCGGACTTGGAAGACGTATGGCTGTCATACCATTCATAAAGCACGCTGGCGGTCGTGCCGCCGATGATCAGCACGGCAATCGCGATCACCAGCGAGCGGTAACGGCTCCAGGCATACTTCATCTGGTCGGAGCGGAGCTCCTCGTTAACCTCGCGGATAAAACTGTCGTCGTCGTGCTGCGCCATCAAAGTCTCCGGCCAAAGCGGCCTCAATCCCAATAAGAAAGCGCCTTCTAGCCTATTTTCCCTGAGATGTAAGGCCCCTCTCACGATTCTGACCAAGCTTGTTAACGGCTCTCAGGCATCAATCACGCTTTCGTGCCACGCCTCCCAAGCTTCGCCTTATTCGCCGGCCACAACACCGGCGCCGCTTATTTGTGATTCAGGTTCGTTGATGCGTCTGTTTGCCCTTCCCCTCGCCCTCTGCCTTTCGCTTGTCCCTGCGATGTCGCAGGCGATTGAAAAACCGAAGCAGCTGGTGATGATCTCCTTCGACGGCGCCGGCGCCAACCATCTCTGGCAGAGGAGCCGCGATCTCGCGAGCCGCGTCGACGCCCATTTCACCTATTTCCTTTCCTGCACGCTGGTCATCGAGCGGGCGAAGGCGAAAAGTTATCAAGGCCCGCGCCAGAAGCCCGGCAAGTCCAATATCGGCTTCGCCCAAACGGCGGCGGAGGCGCGCGAACGGCTCGGCCATGTCTGGCAGGCGCATCTCGAAGGCCATGACATATCGAGCCATACCTGCGGTCACTTCGACGGCGGAGAGTGGACGGCGGCCGACTGGACCACGGAGTTCAGGACCTTTGACGATGTGCTGACCGGTGCCTGGAAAACGGTCGGCGCCGAGGCGGAGGAGCCCGCCGGCTGGAAGGATTTCGTCAGAAACGGCATCACCGGTTTCCGCGCGCCTTATTTCTCGACAAGCCCGGGCATGGTGGAGGCGGAAAAACAGGCCGGCATCCGTTATGACGCAAGCCTGGTGACCAAGGGACCGATGTGGCCGGAGGAAAAGAACGGGCTCATCCGTTTCGGCCTGCCGCTGATCCCGGAAGGCCCCTCGGGCCGGCCGATCATCGCCATGGACTACAATCTCTTCATCCGCCATTCCGGCGGCCTCGACAATCCGAGCCGCTCAGCCGAGTTCGAAGAGCGCACCTATTCGGCCTTCCGGGCCGCTTTCGACAAGCAGTATGACGGGGAACGTATTCCCCTGCAGATCGGCCTGCATTTCGTGGAAATGAACGGCGGCGCCTATTGGCGCGCCATGGAGCGGCTGGTGACGGAGGTCTGCGGAAAGGAAGACGTCGCCTGCGTCAGCTATTCCCAAGCGATCGACATGCTGAAGCATCGCGAAAAGCCGAGCGAGACCTCGGGGTTGTAGAATTATCCCCTCCCGGCCTGCCGGGAGGGGATAATTCTATCCATGGCAAAAAGATCTTCTCACCTCGTCAATCTCTTACCGCCTTCGGGCTCCCCTTTTCATCCCCGCCTGCCGACGCGGCACGATAATCGCCCTCGTCATCGGATGGGAAACCGGGTTCGCGAACCGGCCTCCTCCTCTGGGTTCGAAGCTCGGTTTCCGGTGATGGTTGTGGAAAGGCGGCAGCGGAGGGCTGGGAAATCCTCCAAAGACGCCAAACGCAATCGGGGTAGGCGGAAAGCCTGACACCAATACCCTTGAAATACCCGCCTGCCCCAATCCCAAAACAAAACCGCGCCGGGGTGACGATCCGGCGCGGCCAAATGTGCTTGCGTTGAAGACCGATCAGTACGGCCGGTCGGCCGCCAGTTCTCCGTCCATTTCCTCCCGCGCCAGATAACGCTGGTCGATCTCCGGTAGCGGCTGATCGTCGATCGCCGCCTCGAAAGCGACGAGGCGCTTGTGGATGGACAAGAGTTCGATGATCGTCGACCAGTAGTTGACGAGATACTGGAACGAATTGCTGACTTCCCCGAACGCGGTCAGGATTTGCTGCCAGATGCCGAGGGTGATGCGGCCAGCAACGAAAGTCGGGATAAGGATGACGCTGATGAAGATTGCGTCCAGCTGTCCATAGGTATAGCGGGCAACGTTGAAGTAGAGATAGTGCCAATACATGCGGAAATAGTTTCGCCGCACGTTGGAGAAGAGTTCCCGGACGGTGACTGGATCGGCGCGATCCACGTGATCCTCCCCGTAAACCAGCTCTTTACGGAACGCTGCCTCGACGCGCTGATTTCGGAACTGCAACCCCGGCAGCTTGATACCCGCTACAGCGAGCAGCACCGTACCGAAGAGGGACCAGATTATTGCAAGCCAGAAGAGGGAATGAGGAACCGCACCCAGGATCGGAAGCTCCGACACATGCTCTGAAAGAGCGAAAAGAAGCGGCAGGAAGACCACCAACGTCATGACGGAATTGATGAGAACCACGCCAAGGCCTTCGAGAATGTTGGCAAAGCGCATGGTGTCTTCCTGCACACGCTGGGAGGCGCCTTCGATATGCCTGAGCTTGTCCCACTTCGACAAATAGAAGTCGTTCATCGCCGTACGCCAGCGAAACACATAGTGGTTGGTGAAGAACGCGGTGGCGACATTGAGTATGATGCTCAGAACGCCGATCTCGAGAAACCGAAACTGGTACTCGTAGAGCAACGGTGCCGTTACGCTCTTGTCGCCGGAAAGTGCCTTTTGAACCAGGTCCCAAAACGGTCCCCGCCAATTGTTGATGGCGACTGATAGCTGGACGCTGAAATAGGCAATGAAGATGATGAAGGCCGAACCCCAGATGGACCAGTTGGACCAGGGATGGTCCCTGTCGATGAGTTTCCAGGCAATGCCGAAGATCAGCACGAATATGGTGAAGTAGATGTAGAACCAGATGTTCTCTGGGGTAAGGAAGAATGCCAGGCCGATCGGCGGTCTTTCGCCATCGGGAAGCGGCGGCAACCCGACGGCGGCCCCCATTTGCGGCCCTACCGTATACCAGACGAGAATACAAACGAGCGACCAGATGGCAGCGGATGTGAAGAATAACTTCGGTCGGGGAAAGAACGAATGGAACACGGAGCTTTGGCTTTCCTGAGTTCGAGATCTCTGAAGGTCGGGAACGACTGTAGAGCGCGAAACTAAGGCAGTTCCAAGAATGCGGCAATGGCCGCAGGCGATGCTTACACAATTGTAACCATGGGATTATTGGCTCCGCTGCGGTGCAACCGGCAGCGCCAGCAGGACGCAGACGACAAGGACTGCTGCCGCAAGTATCGTCGGCAGGGTGAAGCTGCCGCTCCGCTCCGCCACCCAGCCGGCCACCAGCGGGCCGATGATCTGGCCGGTGCCGAAGGCCGCCGTCATGAAGGCGAGCGCCCGGCGCGGACTGTCGGGCGAAAGCGCGCGGGCGATCTGGAGCCCGTAGGCCGTGACCACCATGAAAGTGGCACCGAGCAGAAGCCCGCCGACCAGTGCACCCGCCGTCGGCGGCAGCAGGACGGAGCCGAGCACGCCGACCGCCTGCAGCCCGAGCGCCGCGGCATAGGCCGTGGTGAGCCCGAAACCCCTCACCACCGGACGCCAGAGGACGAGCGAAACCGCCGCCGCCGTGCCGGTCAGGAACCAGGCGAGGAATTCCACGATCGGGCCGGCGTCTCCCATCCGCGCGATCGTGACGAGGAAGGTCGCGGTGATGACGTATCCGAAGCCGAACAACCCGTAGGAGGCGGTGAGGAGGACCAGCGGCAGGCGCCAGCGAAGCGGTGGTTCGATGGCTGAACCGCCCCCGAAAATCGGTCGCGGCAGAAGCCAGCCGACGGCGGCCGAGATGACGATAACGATCGCAGCCCCGGCAAGCCAGTTCGCCTGCCAGCCGTGCGCGCCGTCGCCGGCGACCGCATTGACCCCAAGCACCAGCGCGGAGGAAAGCGCGATCCCCGCTCCGACGCCGCCGAAATGCAGGACATTCACATTGTCCCGTCCGACCGCATGGGGCAGCACGATCGACGAGGTGAAGATCATCGCAAGGGCGCTCGCAAGCCCTGCAAGGAAGCGGATGACGGTAAAGGCGAAGACGGACGTGGTCGCAGCCATGGCCGCGAGCAGGATCGCCGTCGCCAGCAGTCCGCCGAGCGCCACCTGCCGCTCGCGTCCGGCCGCCCAGCCATAGGCGGAGAGGATCGCGCCGGCGAGATAACCGGCGAAATTGCCCGCCGCGATGAAGCCTGCATCGGCCGCCGAAAGCGGAATTCCACCCATCATCCCGGGCAGGATCGGGGTATAGAAGAAACGCCCGAACCCCATCGCCGCCGCCATGGCGATGGCGCCGGCAAATCCGGTCAAGAGAGGGCGGCTGGAATGGTCGATGTTCATCTGCAGCATGGTTCGCTTATCGCAGCCGCAGCCGGTCGGCACAAATCAGCAATTGTCATCCCTGCGATCAGCAGCGCTGATCACGAATCATCACGCAACTGCCGCGACGATTTGATGCGGCGCAATACGACTTTCGTCTTGTTGCTGTCACGAATGCAGGTCAATGTTAGCAGGTCGTCATGTTGCACGGCGGAGGATTGAACATGGACACCGACCTGACCCTATCGGAAGTGCTTGTCGACCCCCTTATCGCTCAGGTCCGCAAGGCCGACCATGTCGGCTATGCTGCCTTCGCGCAGTTGATGGAAAGTGCTGCGCGGATTCACACGCGACAGCTTCTTGAACATCTGAACGAGGAACGTGCCGACGCCTTCTATCGCCGCGTTGCAGCCATATCCGAACAGAGCGAGCTCTCGTAAATTTCACGCAGGAAGCGTCAGGATCAGCGGTCCGTTGCGGGTCACCACCACCGTGTGCTCGTATTGAACGGTCGGCGCCTTCGGGTCGCTGTAAAGCGTCCAGACGTCGCCGTTACCGCCGTCCTCGGCCCAGTTGGCGCCCATTGAAAGAAACGGCTCGACGGTAAAGACCAGCCCCTCCTCGAGAATCCGGTCTTCGTCCGGATCCGGCCAGGTCGGTACTTCCTTCGGCTCCTCGTGCAGCGAGCGGCCGATGCCGTGGCTCGATAGATTGGTGATCAGCGTGTAGCGGTTCTTCTTGGCGAAGCTACCGATGGCATTGCCGATGCCGGCGATCGGCTTGCCGGACTTCACCTGCTGCAGCCCGGTCCAGAGCGCCCGGCGCCCGTCGCGGCAGAGTTTTTCGATCTCGCGCTTCACCGGCGGCACGGCATAGGAAGCCCCGGTATCGCCGAAGAAGCCGTCCTTCACCGCCGACACGTCGATATTGACGAGGTCGCCCGCGTTGATCACGCGGTCGCCGGGAATACCGTGCGCCACTTCCTCGTTGACGCTGATGCAGGTTGCCGCGGGAAACTGGTAGCAGGTCTCCGGCGCCGATTGGGCGCCGGCATTTTCAAGGATCCTGCGGCCGATATCGTCCAGCTCGCGGGTCGTGATCCCGGGCTCCAGTGCCTTGCCCATCGCCTCCATCGCCTGCGCGCAGAGCCTTCCGATCTCCTTCAGCTTGGCGAGTTCGTCTTCGGTGGAAATGACCATGGCCTGTCCGTGTTCTTCCTTTGCGTATCAGGCGGCCGGTTTCGCGCCATCGCTGCTGCCCGTCAATTCTTTTCTGACGCCCCCTATTTCTTTTCTGACGATCGGAGCGACCTTCGTGCCGTAGAGCTCGATGCCGCGCATGACCTGGTCGTGCGGCATCGGCCCGATCGCCATCTGCAGCAGGAACCGGTCCATGCCGAACAGCCGATGCGCGGCGATGATCTTTTCCGCCACCAGTTCCGGCTCGCCGACGAAGAGATTGCCGAGCGGCCCGCGCGACTGGTCGAAATACGCCCGGCTGGTCGGTCCCCAGCCGCGTTCGCGGCCGATGCGGTTCATCACCTCCGCCTGCGGGCCGTAGAACTGATCGGCCGCCGCCTCCGTCGTATCAGCGATGAAGCCGTGCACGTTGATGCTCGTCTTCAGCTTTGCAGCATCCTGGCCGGCCCGGCGGGCAGCCTCGCGGTAGAGGTTGAAGAAGGGCGCAAAGCGCGGATATTCGCCGCCGATGATGGCGACCGCGAGCGGCAGGCCCATGGCCCCTGCCCGCGCTACCGATTGCGGCGTACCGCCCACCGCGATCCAGACCGGCAGCGGATCCTGCAGCGGACGCGGATAGACGCCCCGGCCGTTGATGGCCGGCCGTAGCTGGCCTTCCGACCACGTCACGATCTCCTGCTCCTGGATCGCCAGCAACAGGTCCAGCTTCTCGGCAAACAACTGGTCGTAATCGCCGAGGTCGTAGCCGAAGAGCGGGAAGGATTCGATGAACGAGCCTCGGCCCGCCATGATCTCCGCCCTGCCGTTCGAAATGAGGTCGACCGTCGCGAACTGCTGGAAAACCCGCACCGGGTCATCCGAGCTCAGCACCGAAACGGCGCTGGTCAGGCGAATGGTCTTCGTTCGCGCCGCAGCGGCTGCAAGCACCACGGCGGGCGAGGAGACCACGTAGTCCGGGCGGTGGTGTTCGCCAAGCCCGAAGACGTCGAGCCCCACCTGGTCGGCGAGCTCGATCTCTTCCAGAAGATCCTTGATCCGGCGGGCGCCTTCCGCGCCCTTGTCGAGCGCTGCGGCGTCGACATCGCCAAAGGTATGAAGTCCGAGTTCCATCGTGAAAAATCCGTTCGTTGATGACGGTCAGATAGTTATCCGGCCGTCGGCGCGCAAACGCGAATCTTTCGAAGGGTCTGTTCGATCGATTGGATAGGTCGCCGGAAACGTCGTCAGGCGGCGGCCGGCGGGGGAGCCAGCAGTTCGACCGCCCGCCGCAGGTCGTCGATCAGGAACGGCTTGGTGATCACGGGCCATTGCTGATAGCCGGGTTCGATGCCGGCCGCGCCATACCCGGTCGCGAAAACGAAAGGAATGCCGCGAGCGGCGAGGATATCGGCGACAGGAAACGATTTGTGCCCGTCCAGATTGACGTCGAGTATGGCCAGATCGATTTCGAAGGTCGCCGCCATCTCCTCTGCCTGTTTCAGGCGCATGGCGAGATCGACGACCTCATGGCCGAGTTCGACGAGCATGTCCTCGACCAGCAGCGAAATGGTCATCTCGTCCTCGACAACAAGAATTCGCAACGTCATCTCAGTGGCTCGCATAAATGGAGTCGGACGCATCGATCGTGCAGACGAAGCCGTTTGGCAGGAATTCCATCTTGGCCTCTCCGCCCACTTCTCTTGCCAGCCCCCGCTCGATCAGTGCGGATCCGAATCCGCGCTGATCCGGTGGTTGAACCCTCGGGCCGCCCTCTTCGCGCCATTCGATCCGCAGGCGCTTTGCGCCGTCCTTCAGATAGGCGGACCAGGAAACGGATACCCTGCCCGCGGAATTCGACCAGGCGCCGTATTTGAGCGCGTTGGTGGCCATTTCATGCATGGCGAGCGTCAAGGCGAGCGCCGTCTTGGCCGAGAGCGTAACGTCGTCGCCCTCGATCACGCACCGGCCCTTCTCGGGGCAATGGGGCCGGATGGCCTGCTCGACGGCGCCACGCAGCGAGGCACCCGCCCATCGCTCGCCGGTCAGAAGATCGTTCGCCTGGCCGAGCGCCACCATGCGGGCGGAAAAGCGCACCTGTGCGTCCTTCAGGTCGGTATTTTTCCGGAAGGTCTGCATGGCGATCGCCTGGATCATGGCGAGGTTGTTCTTGACCCGGTGATTGAGCTCGTGGACGACGAGCTTCAGATGTTCCTCGTTCTGCCGCCGCTGGGTGATGTCGGACGCGGCCCCGAACCATTCGACGATCCGCCCCCTTTCATCGAAGATCGGCACAGCGCGCGACGAGGTCCAGCCGACCGTACCGTCCGCCCGCCGAACGCGATGTTCGAGCTGGAAGACGCTCTTCGTGCGAATCGCCTCGTCGATCACCGACTGTATGTATTCCCGATCCTCGGGGAAAAGGTATATTTCCTGCCAGGCGATGCGCGGGGTTTCCGTATTGGCGAGAAATCCCCGGCCGTCGAGCTGGCGCATTTCCTTCCAGTCCGCGCTCATCGAGTAGACGACATCGGACATGGCATTGGTGAGGGCCCTGAAGCGGCCCTCGCTTTCGCGAAGCCTGCGCTGCCCCAGGACGCTCTTGGTGGTTTCCACCACGACAGCAATGACGCCGGCGGGGTCGCCGCTTTCATCGAGCACCGGAGAATAGTCCAGGTTCATCCAGACCGGCTCCGGCATGCCGTGACGGATCAGCGTGTGCTTCTGGTTTTCGTAGGAGAGAACGCCGCCGGCCATGCAGATCTTCATCACGTTGTCGTTGAAGTCGGCGACCTCTTCCCAGCCTTCCCGGACTTTGGATCCGAGCAGTTGCGGGTGGCGCTCGCCGGCAAAGACGGAATAGGCGTCGTTGTAGATCATGATTCCATCGGCACCCCAGAGAACCACGATGGGCACGGGTGACAGGAGCAGCATGCCGGTCACGGTTCTGAGACTTTGCGGCCAATCCGAAATCGGCCCGAGCGGCGTTTTCGACCAGTCGAAACGCCTGATCAGGTTCCCCATTTCCCCGGTGCCGGAAAATGGCGGATGTTCGTCTTTCGCCGCCGAATATGCAACCACGAAGAGCTCCAGATCATTTCGCGGGACCGCCTGACGAGGGTCGAAGGCACTGCCTGAAATTGCCCTTCACGTCACTATATCACCAGCCGGCCGTCCCGCCTCAAGCAATTTCGAATCTAAACCTAGATCATTCACAACTTCAATGAAATCCGGCGGGATATCGCTTCAAAACGAAACGACGAAGCGTGGCGCGCTCTCGTGTCGATCCGCGATCGGAGCTCTACTCCAATCTTGGGGCGGCTTCGGCCGCCGTTGAATCAAAAATCGAGGAGATGACGCCATCTCCCCGATTTGATTCGTTCTTCAGAAAGTCTTCGCGATCTGCGCGAGCTGGTCGGCGACGATGCCCCAGCCTTCGTGAAAGCCCATTTGTTCATGAGCCTTCCTGTCCTCTTCCGTCCAGTGCAAGGCGGTTGCGGTATAGCGGGTGCGGCCGTTGCCGAGGTCGTCGAACTCGACGATGGCCGTCATGAACGGCTTTTCCGATGGCACCCAGGCGCTCGTGTAAGCGTCGGTGAAGACCAGCTTCCGGTTCGGGACGACCTCCAGATAGACCCCGTGGTTGGGAATCTTTTCGCCTTCCGGCCCCTCCATCAGGATGTAGCTCGATCCGCCTGCACGCAGATCCACCCTGGCTTCTGTCACCTTCCAGGGTTTTGGGCAGAACCATTCGCCCATCCGCTCCGGTGTGGTCCAGGCCTTGTAGAGCTGTTCGGCCGGCGCATCCATCTCGCGCACGAGCTGCAGGGGGTAAGCAGCGGTATTGGCAGTCATTTTCCATCTCCCGTTGGGTTTGAACGACATCGTATCCGATGTTGCCCCAAGGACGGGCGGCGGAAAAGAGATCCGACAGGGCCAGCGAAGATTTTGGGTATTTTTGTCGAGACTGCCGACGAGATCCTCCCGCACGGTCGATTTGACGGAAATTTCACGGCCGTCCGCACGCTGGGCAAACGCCGCGGTGCCATCTTCCCCATCACAGAAATCGACTTGTCGCGTTTCGAGGGAGATCCCTGATGACGAATATCCTGACCACCACGCGCCTCACTCGTGGGCTTGGCGAGCTCCTGCTTGGCGCCGCGGGCTTCTGGTTCAACGAGAACCGCCGGCACGCAAGCCACGCGCGAACCATGAAGATCCTGCACGAACTCAGCGACGAGCAGCTGACCGATATCGGGATTGATCCCTCGCTTGTTCACGTGGGGCCGAGGATGCATGTGGACGCACGGCTCATGACCACCCTGCTCTCGCTTCGGTGAGGAGGGCGGCGATAGCCTCCGTCATTCCACCGGCGAGGGGACGGCGCCGAGCTTGTCGATCTGCTGGCGGATATGGGCGCATTCGGCTGGAGAATTGGCGAGCGCGATTGCCCGGTCGAAGGCTTCGCGCGCCTCGGCCTTGCGGCCAAGCTGCATCAGGAGGCTGCCGCGCACCCCGTGGAAATAGAAATAGCCGTCGAGCCTTTCGGCAAGCGGAGCGATCAGCTCGAGCGCCTGCTCCGGACCGTCAAGCTTCGAGACGGCCACTGCCCGGTTGAGGGTGATGACCGGCGACGGCCGGAGACGTTCCAAAAGGCCGTAGAGCTGGTTGATCTCCGCCCAATCCGTCTCCTTGGGGGTGGCGGCGCGGGCATGCAGGGCGGAGATCGCCGCCTGCACCTGATAGCTTCCGGGCTGGCGATGGCGGATCGCCTTGTCGAGCAGAACAAGGGCCTCGTTGATCAGCTTGCGGTCCCAGAGCGAGCGATCCTGGTCTTCCAGCAAGATGATCTGGCCCTGCGCGTCGAAGCGGGCTCCGGCGCGGGAATGCTGCAGCATCATCAGCGCGAGCAGGCCCATGATCTCCGGCTCTCCGGGAAAGATGCGCAGGAGCAGCCGGGCGAGCCGGATCGCCTCTTCGCAGAAGGCTGCATTGTCCGGATTGTTGACACCGGCGGAATATCCCTCGTTGAAGACGAGATAGATCATCGAGGAAACCATGCCGAGCCTTGTCGCCCGCTCGGCCGCGTCCGGCGTCTCGAACGGCACGCCGGCCTTGGCGACGCGGGCCTTGGCGCGGGTGATGCGTTGCTCCATCGCCGCCTCGCTGACGAGGAAGGCGCGGGCGATCTGCGGCACGGTGAGACCCGAGACGATCCTGAGCGCCAGCGCAATCTGCTGGGTATTGGGCAGATCGGGATGACAGCAGATGAACATCAGACGCAGGATGTCGTCGCGATAGTTGGAATTGTCGAGCCGGTCGGCGATATCGTCTTCCGCATCGGAAAGATCGGAGAAGGCTTCCTCCTCCGGCAGCGGATCGTTCTTGGCACGCTTGCGGACCGCGTCGATGCCGCTGTTGCGGCCGACGAAGATTAGCCAGGCAGTCGGATCGCGGGGCGCACCCTTCTCCGGCCAGGTCCGGATGGCGCGCAGGCAGGCCTCCTGAAACGCCTCTTCCGCGGTGTCGAGATCGCGGAAATAGCGAAGCAGTGCGCCGAGCGCCTGCGGCCGGGCGGCCGTCAGTGCAAGTTCGATCCACGCGATATCGGTCATGTCTTGATTGCTCCGGGGTAAAAGACGTGGAAGGGCCGGATTTCATAGGAACTCGAGCCCGGATTGACGCTCGACAGTTGCTTGGCGAAGGCGACCGCTTCTTCGAGCGTTTCGGCGTCGACGGTGTAAAAGCCGAGCAGCGCCTCCTTGGTTTCCGCGAAAGGACCGTCGATCACCAGCGGCTCGTCCTTGCCCTTGCGCACGGTGGTCGCGGCGGTGGTCGGCATGAGGCGCGCAACAGGTCCGAGCTTGCCGGCCTGCATCAGCGGCTGCTGGACCTCCATGAGCTTGTCCATGACGGCCGCCTCTTCCTCCTTGGACCAGGCAAAGACGGTCTCCTCATGGGCGTAGCAAAGGATGGCGTATAGCATGTCGATCTCCTTCTCCTGTTGAAGACGAAGGAGTAGCCGCTGATCCGACCGGCCGCAGCATTTTTTTTGAAGGAACCTAGCGGCGGCCCGTGGGGCTTGTCCCGAAACTCTCCCGGAAGCGGCGGGAGAAATGCGAGCGGGAGGAGTAACCCGCCGCCTCGGCGGCTGCGAGACTGGATGCACCGGCGACGAGCGCATTTTGCCCTGCCCGGAGGCGCTCGCGACGCAGGATCGTTCGAAACGAGGTCCCTTCGACGGAAAGACGTCGCCTCAGGGTGGAGGCGCCGACCCCGAGTTCTCTCGCCACCTCTGCAACACACCACGATTCGGAAGGAGCCGTCGCGATCAGCCACGCGACCTCTTCCGCAACGCTCTGACGGAACAATGCCCGCGCTTCCGGCAGGGGCCTGAGAAGCGCGAGAACTTCGGTCATCCTCAGCCGTTTGATCGTCTCGCCGGTGGATCCGTCGGCAATCGACGTCGCCGCATGGCAGAGTGCTTCAACCAGGTCTTCGCTGAGCGGCACGCCGAACGAGCCGGTCGCGCCGCCTTCCAGTCGCTCCGCTGCGGAAAGCGGCGCAATTCCCTCCGGCAGGTTCGGCACATCGAGGCGAAGCGCCACGTAAAGCCCGTTCGTCGCATCGGGAATGTTGACGACATCCATCGGCACCCCGGCCGGCAGCACGAAGACCGAGCCCGCCGGGAAGGATTGCGCCCGGTCACCCAGCCACACGTCCTTCTGGCCATAGAGCACGATGCAGATCATCGGGCAGTCGAGCTGGAGCGCCGTCATCCGCTCGCGGTCGAAGCAGCAATAGGCAAAAAGCTGGCCGCCATAGGGATGCATGCCGCGGTCGAGCCGGCCGGACACGACGGGGCGCAGGCGCTCGAGCAGGCGACGGGAGAGATCGGGAAAACGGTCTCGCATGATCAGGTTCATGGGCGCACTATAGCGCATCGCAGCAGGCGAAAAACATGCCTGGTGAGCGTTTCGGGCTCAAGCCGATGAAATTCCGGCACCAGCGTATCCCCAGGAACGGGCAAAAGGCGGCGGCTTCAACAAAGGAGACATTCCATGAAGACCCTTGCTTCTCTCTTCAGCCTCGGCGCCGCATTGCTGGCGCTGTCCAACCCGGCCAAGGCAGCGGCCGACCTCGAGCTCTGGCGGCTCGACTGCGGCTCCGTCGTGATCAAGGACCTGTCGAGCTTTTCCGACACCTTCAGCTATGCCGGTGAAACCCGCACGCTGACCGCCAGCTGCTACGTGATCCGCCACGGCGCCGACTACATGCTCTGGGATGCCGGCCTGCCGGCAGCGCTGATCGGCAAGGCACCGGACCCAAGCCAGGCGATGGCGCCGGCGCTGACGATCGATATACCGACCCAGCTTGCCAGGATCGGCATCAAGCCGGAGCAGATCGGCATCGTCGGCATCAGCCACAACCATTTCGACCATATGGGCCAGGCAACCAGCTTCCCCAAGGCCACGCTGATGATCGGCGCCGGCGACTGGGAAAGCCTGCATGCCGATCCCCTGCCCTTCGCGGTCATGTCCGCGCTGGTCCAGCCCTGGTTGGATGGAAAGGCCAAGGTCGATCCGGTTTCCGGCGATCGCGACGTCTTCGGCGACGGTCAGGTGATGATGCTTGCCATGCCCGGCCACACCGAGGGCGAAACCGCATTGCTGGTAAACCTGCCCCAGACGGGACCGGTCCTGCTTTCGGGCGATGTCGTGCATTTCGAAGAACAGATCGCCAACCGCGGCGTGCCGCCGTTCAACGTCAACAGGGCGGAAAGCCTCGCCTCGATGGAGCGAATGACGCAGATCGCCGAAAAACTCGACGCAAAGCTGATCGTCCAGCACGATGCGAGCCATATCGGCCGCCTGCCGGCTTTCCCGGCCAGCGCCCGGTAACCCAAACACTGTATTCATCAGATCGCCACTGGCGCATCACGCGCCGGTGGCTATATTCCGCGGGAACAAATTGCAGACGAGGACACCGCATGGCCGATCTCTCCGCCTTCCCCATCGCCACCAAATGGCCCGCAGAGAACCCGAACATCCTGCAGCTCTATTCGACGCCGACGCCGAACGGCGTCAAGGTATCGATCATGCTGGAGGAGATCGGCCTGCCCTACGAGCCGCATTTCATCAATATCGGCGAGAACGAGACCTGGGGACCGGAATATCTGGCGCTCAATCCGAACGGCAAGATCCCGGCGATCATCGATCCCGACGGCCCGGGCGGCAAGCCGCTCGGCCTCTTCGAATCCGGCGCGATCCTGATCTACCTCGCCGAAAAGACCGGCAAGCTTCTGCCGGCCGACCCCGCCAAGCGTTACGAGACGATCCAGTGGGTGATGTTCCAGATGGGCGGCCTCGGCCCGATGTTCGGCCAGCTCGGCTTCTTCCACAAATTCGCTGGCAAGGACTATGAGGACAAGCGCCCGCGTGACCGCTATGTCAAGGAATCGGCCCGCCTCATCCGCGTCATCGAAACCCGGCTCGAAGGCCGCGACTGGATCATGGGCGGCGAATATACGATCGCCGACATTTCCATGCTCGGCTGGGTGCGCAACCTGATCGGCTTCTACGGCGCCGGCGAACTGATCGAATACGACCAGCTGAAGCGGGTCCCGCAATGGCTGGAACGCGGCCTTGCCCGGCCTGCGGTACAGCGCGGCCTGGAAATCCCCAAGCGGCCCTAGTTCTCGCCTAGGCACCCGCCGCAGAAAGACACGGAGGCTTACATGGCGAAACTCGCACTCCCCATGGAAGGTTCATGCCGTTGCGGTCGGGTCCGCCTGAGGATCAGCGCCCAGCCGATCCTCACCATGGCCTGCCACTGCAGCGGCTGCCAGAAGATGAGCGCCAGCGCCTATTCGCTCTCCGCCGCCATTCCGGCGCAGGGCTTCGAGGTCACAGAAGGCGAGCCGGTGATCGGCGGCCTGCACGGCCCCGACGCGCACCACTACCATTGCCCCCACTGCAAGAGCTGGATGTTTACCCGGCCCGAAGGCATGGACTGGTTCGTCAACCTGCGCCCCACCATGCTCGACGACGCAAAGTGGTTCTCGCCGTTCATCGAAACCTACACGTCCGAAAAGCTGCCCTGGGCGACGACCTCGGCGGTTCATTCCTACGAGACTTTTCCGCCTTTCGAGGCGTATGAAGGGCTGGTCAGGGAATTCGCGGCAAGGAACTGACGCTCACCCTTGCTAAAGCCTTCCGCCGCTTCCATGATTGGCAAAGAAGGAGTTGCCGATGGATATCAATGTCTCGTTGTCAGGCGATCTCGCGGAGTTCGTGAAATCCCAAGTGGAGTCCGGACGTTATCGCTCTTCGAGCGAAGTGGTGCAGGAAGCCTTGCGCCTGCTTGAGGAACATGACCGCGAAGCGGACGATCTCTTGCGCCTGAGGAAAGCATGGAACGAAGGCGCCGCGAGCGGCGACTATCGCCCGCTGGATTTGGCGACCATCAAGGACGAAGGCCGCAAGAAGTTGGCAGGTAAGCTCTGACTCATGACCAAGCCGGTCGTCTATTCGAGCCGCGCCCGTGATGACATGCTGGATATCTGGTCATGGATTGCCGAAAGCAGCGGCGTAACCTTGGCTGATACCGTCGTTGAGCGGATCGGAGCCCGCATAAGCCAACTCGAACACCATCCCGAGATGGGACCCGCACGGCCTGATATTGCGGAAGCGGCCCGCATGCTCGTAGTTGAAAGATGGCTCGCGCTCTATGCCATAGCGGAGGATCGGGTGCGCATCGTCCGGATCGTGGACGGGGCTGCCGATCTACGCCGCGTTCGATGGCAAGCCTGAGGCCGTTTCCCAAACAAAGAAGGATTTATTTTTATCCTTCCTGTCGGCTTCCGCTCATCCCGCCCGTCCTTGGGCAGGTTCACGCGGAACCTCAACCGAACAAGGAGGGAAAATTTCATGGAAGCGGCAGTTCAGACGAATGATCATCCGGCACCCTCGCCCGTCCGCGGCGGGCTTGTGGCCTATCTGCAGGTGGACGGCGCGATGAAGGCGGCCGAGTTCTACAAGCAGGCCTTCGGCGCCACGATCGAGTCCTTCTATCCGGTGGACGAGCAGGGCCGGACGATGCACGTCCATCTCTATATCAACGGCAGCTCGCTGATGTTGAGCGACGCCTATCCGGACCACGGATATCCGCATGAAAAGGCACAGGGCTATACCATGCTTCTGCCCCTGACCAACGAAGAGGTCGACTTCTGGTGGAAGCGCGCCGTCGATGCCGGGCTCGAGGTGAAGCTGGAGCTGCAGGTGATGTTCTGGGGTGACCGCTACGGCCAGCTCAGCGATCCTTTCGGCGTCTCCTGGGCTGTGAACGCTCCGGTAAAATAATCCCGGCCCCATCGAGACAGGCTCTGCAGGGCGGCCGGTTTCGGTCGCCCTTTTTCCGTTTTGGCGCCAGGCGAACACAATCGCCTCAAACCTTTGTGACCGGAACCGCCCTCACTTCGACACGAAAATTAACGTCTGGGTAACCGTCCGGACCTTGAATAAGGCCATCCTGAAATGGCCCATTTCCAGGCCGAGGCCGTCCGGTTCTCGCCCTGGGACCTGTTGCTTTGTGGAGATACCATGCCGATCAAGCCTTTCGTCCTCGCTCTTTCCGTCACCTTTGTCGCCGCGGCTTCTGCGACAGCCCAGCCGACCCGGGTCGCGCAGTTCGATGCCTGGGGTGTCTATTCCTATACCGATGCCGGCCAAACGAGCTGTTATGCGCTTTCGGTACCGGTGAATTCGGCGCCTGCCGGCATCGATCACGGAGACAATTTCTTCCTGATCGCACCTCACGGCGAAACCGCCTATGCGCCACAGGCGGTCATGGGTTACCCTCTTCAGGAAGGTTCCGAGATCAGCCTGACGGTGGGTGACGAGGCTTTCCGTCTGATGCCTGAGGACAAGACCGCCTGGCTGCGCAATCAGGAACGCGAGCCGGTTCTGGTGGATGCCATGCGCGGCGGAAGCGACATGAGGCTCGAAGCCACGTCCCGCCGCGGCACCAATACGAGCTATTCCTATTCCCTGCGTGGCGTCAGCGCCGCACTCCAGGCAGTACGCAAGTGCCGCTGATCCGAGGCATCTGCCCGGGAAAATTGGCGGACTGAAAAGAATATCTACCGCACCACGAAGCAGTTCACCGCTTTTGCCTGCAGCACCGAGCAGGCGCGGGTGGCGGTGTTCTGGTCGGCAAAGCCAACCAGGCGGGCCCGGAAATATTCCTTTCCGGCCTCCGCATAGCTCTCGACGCTCGGCGCGATGCGCCCGAAATCCGTCGTCAGCAGCGGCAGGGCTTTTTCGAGCATCGCGGACGCCGTCTCGCGATCGCCGGCGGCGGCGATCTGGATCTGCCAGAGCGGCCCGACCGGTTTCTGCGGTGTGGCATAGAGATTGGCGATCGATGCCTTCGCAGGCGGCGCACCGAGCGTGATCTCCTTCCGCGGCGCGACGAGCGCCAACGGCTGCGCCCCGGCAGGATCCCGCTTCTGCTGTTCCAGGGCCAGCAGACCGCCGGACGCGGCGCCGGTTCCCGGCACGTATTTGTCGAGCAGCGCCACCATCTGGTCGTCGCGCCGCCGCGCCGTCTTGCCGCCGAGAACGACGCCGATCACCCGTCTTCCGTTGATGTTGACGGCGCTCGCGATATTGAAGCCGGAGGCACGGATGTAGCCGGTCTTGACCCCGTCCATGCCGGGATATCGGTACATCAGGTTGTTGTGGCCCCGGATGCGTTTGCCTCGGAATTCGAAGGCACGCATCGAAAACAGCTGGTATTCGCGGGGGAAGTCGCGGATCAGAGCGAGCGCCATCATGCCCATGTCGCGCGCGGTCGTCACCTGGCTGTCATCGGGCAGGCCGGAAGCGTTGCGGAACACCGTGCGTGACATCCCGAGTGCACGAGCCTTCTGGGTCATCATCACGCCGAACCGCTCTTCGGTACCACCAAGATGATCGGCCATCGCGGCCGCGGCGTCGTTTGCCGAGCGCACGGCCATCGCAAGCACCGCCTCGCGCACCGTGATCGTCTGGCCGGCCTTGACCCCCAGCTTGAACGGTATCTTGGAGGCCGCGTTCGCGGTCATGACGATCTGCTGATCCCAGCCGAGGCGGCCGTCCTTGAGCGCCTCGAAGGTCATGTAGAGCGTCATCATCTTGGTGAGCGATGCCGGATGGTTGATGACGTCGGCATTTTCCGAAGCCAGCACCTTGCCGCTCTGGGCGTCGTAGATGAAGTGCGCATAACCCGCCTCGGCAGGCGTTCGGCTCATGGAGAGAGAGGCACCGACGAGAAACAGGAAGGCCAGGACATGCGCAATTCTTGACATCAATCTACCTCACTAAGTGCGCACGAACATAGGCCAAGGATGCTGGTGCGAAAATGGCGGAATTGAAATTTAACCGGATTTTCGCACTTACTTCCCCGAAAAGATCGCCTAGCCGGCGGTCAGCGTCCGTCTGACGGCATCTTTCCAGCCCCGGATTTTCGCGCCACGGGTCTTCTCGTCCATTTCCGGCTCGAAGCGGCGCTGGCGTGCCCAGCTCTTCGCAAACGCCTTCCTGTCCGGCCAGACGCCGGCTTTGGAACCGGCCAGCCAGGCCGCCCCGAGCGCGGTTGTCTCAAGGATGGTCGGGCGATCGACGGGCGCATCGAGCAGGTCGGAGAGACGCTGCATGGTCCAGTCGGAAGCGACCATTCCGCCATCGACGCGCAGCACGGTATCGCCATTGGCATTGCGCCAGTCCCGGCGCATGGCGTCGAGCAGATCGCGGGTCTGGTAGCAGACGGCTTCGAGCGCGGCGCGAGCGAATTCCGCGGGGCCTGTCGCGCGCGTCAGGCCGAAGATCGCGCCCCTCGCCTCGGCATCCCAGTGCGGTGCGCCAAGCCCGGTGAAGGCCGGCACCAGATAAACCTCCTGCTGAGGATCGGCTTCTGCCGCCAAGTCGCCGGATTGACTCGCCTTTTCGATGATGCCGAGCCCGTCGCGCAGCCATTGCACGGCAGCGCCTGCGATGAAGATCGAGCCTTCCAGCGCATAGGTCGTCTCGCCATCGAGCCGGTAGGCGATGGTCGTCAGAAGCCGGTTTTTGGAGCGGCACATGTCCGTGCCGGTATTCAGGACCGCAAAACATCCCGTGCCGTAGGTGGACTTCATCATGCCCGGTTCGAAACAGGCCTGGCCGATCGTGGCGGCCTGCTGGTCCCCGGCAACGCCGAGGATCGGGATCGCCGCGCCGAACAGGCTTTCGTCGGTGACGCCGAAATCGTCGGCGCAATCCTTGACTTCCGGCAGCATGGCGGCGGGAATGCGGAGAATTTCCAGGAGGTCGTCGTCCCAGCGGTTGTCGCCGATATTGTAGATCAGCGTGCGGGACGCATTCGTGGCGTCGGTGACGAAGCTTTTGCCCCCGGTCAGCCGCCAGATGAGGAAGGTGTCGATCGTGCCGAAGCAAAGCTCGCCCTTGGCCGCCCGCGCCCGCGCGCCTTTGACGTTGGCGAGCATCCAGGAAAGCTTGGTGCCGGAAAAATACGGGTCGAGCAGCAACCCGGTGCGGCGGGTGAACAGCTTTTCGAGATCCTGCCGCTTCAGTTTTTCGCAATAGCTCGCGGTGCGGCGGTCCTGCCAGACGATGGCGTTGTGGATGGGCTTGCCGCTCTCGCGTTCCCAGACGACGACCGTCTCGCGCTGGTTGGTGATGCCGATCGCAGCGATATCGGAGGCTTCGATCTTTGCTTCCTTCAGCGCCTGCTTGACCGTCCACAGCACGGTTTCCCAGATCTCCTCCGGATCGTGCTCGACCCAGCCAGGCATCGGAAAGATCTGCGTGAATTCCTTCTGGCCTATGCCGGCGATTTTCATCTTGCCGTCAAAAACGATCGCCCGCGTCGAGGTCGTCCCCTGATCGATCGCCAGAACATAACCCGCCATGCTGCTCTTCCTCCCCTAGAGTCTCGTGGAGACGGTTTCAGCAGGCCGGATCGCCATGTGTCAAACAAAAACATCGAGCCGGCCGATCGGAAAGTTCGATCGGCCGGCTCGATGAAGGTTTCGGTGAAGGTGTAACGTTCGATCGCTTAGAATTCTTCCCAGTTGTCCGCGGATGCCGCAGGCGAAGCCGCGACGGGCGCTCCGCCACCGGAGAAGGCCCTGGCGATCTTGCTGACCATGGAACGGGCCGGCGACGCAGCCGGGACCGAGCGCGCGGTTGCCGGCATGGCCGGTGCAGCCTGGCGAACCGAAGCCGAAGGCGTCGAGGCGTTCTGGCCGAGCTGGAAGTTGCCGATCAGCTCGCGCAGGCGGCCGGCATCGGTGGCGAGCGTGGCGCCGGCCGCATTGGCTTCTTCCACCATGGCCGCATTCTGCTGCGTCACCTGGTCCATCTGGTTGATCGCGGTATTGACTTCGGAAAGCCCGACCGACTGTTCCTTCGCCGAGGTGGCGATGGCGTCCATATGCTGATTGATCGAGATGATATAGGTTTCGATGGCCTTCAGCGCCTCGCCCGTCTCGCTCACCAGCTTGACGCCGCTTTCCACCTCGACGGACGAATTGCGGATGAGATCCTTGATCTCCTTGGCGGCCTTTGCCGACCGCTGGGCGAGTTCACGCACTTCCTGAGCGACGACCGCAAAGCCCTTGCCGGCCTCGCCGGCACGCGCCGCCTCGACACCCGCATTGAGGGCGAGCAGGTTGGTCTGGAAGGCGATGTCGTCGATCACGCCGATGATGTTGGAGATCTGGCTCGACGACTGTTCGATCTTGCCCATGGCGTCGACGGCGTTGGCGACCACGGTTTCCGACTGGCGGGCGCTCTCGTTCGCCTGGATGGCCACGATGCGGGCCTCCTCGGCGCGCCTGGAGGAATTGGAGACGTTGACGGTGATCTGGTCGAGCGCCGCCGCGGTCTCTTCCAGGGACGCCGCCTGCTGCTCGGTCCGCCTCGAAAGATCGTCGGCGCTCTGGCTGACTTCCCGCGCACCGCCATCGATGGAGGCACTGACGTCGGCAACCGTTCCAAGCGTCACGCGCAACTGTTCCACGGCACGATTGAAATCCGCGCGGAGCGTCTCGAAATCCGCGGCAAAGGGCTGGCTGAGCTGGAAGGAGAGATTGCCCGCGGAAAGGTGCTTGAGGCCTTCCGCCAGCCCGTTGGTCGCCTGGGTCATGGCTTCGGCGCGGATCCGTTCCAGTTCGGCCGAACGGCGGCGCTCGGCCTCCGTCTGATTGCGCTGCGTCTCCGCCTCGCCCTCGAGCTCTTTGGCTTTCAGCGCATTGTCCTTGAAGACCTGCACCGCCCGCGCCATGCTGCCGACCTCGTCCTTGCGGTCCTCGCCCGCCACGACGGCGCTGAGATCGCCTTCGGCGAGCCGCCCCATGACGCTGCCGAGCGACCGGATCGGCGCGGCGACATAGGCACGCAATGCCCAGCCGCTGACGATCGTCATCAGCACGAGCCCGCCGACCATCGAGCCGATCGAGGTCCAGTAGGTGACTGCAGACTGTTCCGACAGTTCGTCGCTGCGCACAGTCGTCGCCTTGGTGATTTCCGCGACCTTGCCGATCAGCGCCTTCGTCACTTCCTCGAATTGAGGAGAGCAATCCTTGAAGAAGAGCGAAGAAGCGCTCTTGATGTCGATATAGGTGATGGCCTTGGTGCCGGCTTCGGTCGTGGCGCGGCAGAGATTGTCCACCGTGTCGATGCCTCGGGCGCGGATATCCTTGATCGATGCGTCTCCCGGCAGGTCGGCGACGGCCAGATCCATGAATTCGACGAAGCGCCCGCGGCTCGCGGCCAGTGCCTCGAGCGATGCCTTGTCCCTCTCCTTTTCCGTCGACAGGAGCAGATCGTAGATCGACCCTCGGACGGACTGGAAGGCGCCGGTCGCCCGCGACAGCGTGATGGAGGCATCCGCCTCCCGCTCCAGGAGATCGGAATAGGCGTCGCTGACGCTGTTGATTTGATGGCCCGCATAGAAGGACAAGCCGACGGCAAACAGGCCGAAGGCGACGAGCAGGACCAGAAACTTGCCGATAATGGGTAGGTTTTTCATGGAAGACCTGTTGAATGTGACGGGGAGATCCGATTCCATGGATCGCGAGGCGGCGCCAGCGACCGGCACGCCACCTCCCCTGCAGGTGATGTCATTTCACCCGGTGATTGGCCTCAGCCTATAAGCCCAAGATTTATTAGGCGTTAATCGCAGCAGAAACCGGCAGATAGCGTCCGCCGCTCCACCGCTTTGGCCTTCGATCCGCCACCGATTGCCATTTCGCCCGAATTGAGAATAACCTGTGGGCGTTGCGGCGCACAAGAACGCCGCGTTGGAGGAGATAGGGCATGACCAGAACCGTCGTCGTCACCGGCTCAACGAGCGGCATCGGGCTCGGCATCGCGAAGGCGTTTGCAGCCGAGGGCGCCAATGTCGTCATCAACGGCTTTGGCAAGGCGGATGAAATCGAAACGGTCCGCAGGGCGCTGGACGATGCGAGCGCCGGAACCGTTCTTTATCACGGGGCCGACATGACCCGGCCGGAAGAGATCGAGGACCTGATCGCCACGGCCGTCAAAAACTTCGGAACCGTCGACGTGCTGGTCAATAATGCCGGCATCCAGCATGTGGCGAAGATCGAGGAATTCCCGGTCGAGAAATGGGACCAGCTGATCGCCATCCTGCTTTCCTCCGCCTTCCACACGATGCGTCATACGATCCCGTTGATGAAGCAGGCCGGCAAGGGCCGCATCGTCAATATCGCTTCCGCCCACGCGCTGGTCGCCTCGCCGTTCAAGTCGGCCTATGTGGCTGCCAAGCACGGCATATTGGGGCTCACCAAAACGGCGGCCTTGGAACTGGCCGAATTCGGGATTACCGTGAATGCGATATGTCCGGGCTACGTATTGACGCCGATGGTGGAAAAGCAGATCCCCGACACCGCCCGGGAGCGCGGCATTTCGGAGGCCGAGGTCAAGAGCGAAGTGATGCTGCGGTTGCAGGCGACGAAGGAATTCGTCTCGATCGACGAGGTTGCGGCAGCCGCCGTCTATCTGGCGAGCGATGCGGCGAGAAGCATCACCGGCACGCATATGTCGATCGACGGCGGCTGGACCGCCCAGTAGGATCGGCGGCGAAGGATTTTTAGCCGGCAACGGCGGACGAAGGAGAGAAATGAGCGAAGCCATCCGCTTCATCCTGAACGGAGAAGAGGTCACCCTTGGAGATTTCGGACCGACGGAGACCCTTCTCGACTATCTGCGCCTGAGGCGGCGGCTGACAGGAACCAAGGAAGGATGCGCCGAGGGCGATTGCGGCGCCTGCACGGTGCTCGTCGGGCGACTGACGGAACAGGGCCTGCGCTACGAAAGCGTCAATGCCTGCATCCGCTTTCTCGGGTCCTTGCACGGAACCCATGTGGTGACGGTCGAGCACCTGGCGGGCCGGGACGGTGCGCTGCACCCGGTGCAGCAGGCTCTGGTCGACTGCCACGGTTCGCAATGCGGCTTCTGCACCCCAGGCTTCGTGATGTCGCTCTACGGCCTCTGGCTTTCGAACCAGGCGCCGACCCGCGCCGATATCGAAAGCGCGCTGCAGGGCAATCTCTGTCGCTGCACCGGCTACGAGCCGATCGTGAAGGCGGCCGAGCAGGTTTCGCAGAACCGGCCAAGCTCGCTCTTTGACCCGCTGGAGCGCGACCACATCCAGATCATGGCGAAGCTCTGGTCGATCCATTCGGAGGCAGACACGATTGTCGTGGAAAAGGATGGCGCGCGTTCGATCGTACCGGCTTCGGTCGCCGCCTTCTCCGATATCCTGGCCGAAGAGCCGGACGCGACGATCATTGCCGGCGCCACCGATGTCGGCCTCTGGGTCACCAAACAGATGCGGCTTCTCAATCCGGTGATCTTCATCAATCACCTGACCGAGCTGCAATCCATCACATCCGACGAAACGACCATCACCATCGGCGCCGGCGTCAGCTATGCTCAGGCCTTCGACCTGTTGACGGACGAAATCCCGTCCCTTGGCCGGCTGATCGACCGGATCGGCGGACAACAGATCCGCAACATGGGTACGATCGGCGGCAATATCGCCAACGGCTCGCCGATCGGCGATATCCCGCCGCCGCTGATTGCGCTCGGCGCCGAGCTGACGCTGAGGACCCATGCCGGCCGGCGCACCATAGCGCTCGAGGATTATTTCCTCTCCTACGGAAAGCAGGACCGGCTGCAAGGCGAATTCGTCGAGAAGGTTTGCGTGCCGCGTCCGGCCGAAGGCAGCCATTTCGCCGTCTACAAGATCTCCAAACGGCGCGACGAGGATATTTCCGCGCTTTGCGGCGCCTTCAACCTGACCCTCGACGCCGAGGGCAAGGTCGCCAAAATCCGCATCGCCTTCGGCGGCATGGCCGCCACCCCGAAACGGGCGAAGCATGCGGAGGAAGCGCTGTTGGGAAAAGACTGGAGCTGGGAAACGGTTTCGGCTGCGCGCAACGCCTTTGACGAGGACTACGCGCCGCTGACCGATTGGCGGGCAACGGCGGAATACCGCAGCCTCGCCACCAAGAACCTCTTGACCCGCTTCTTCCTGGAAACCGCCGGCGCACCCACCGAACTCCGCCGTTTCGAGCTGGAGGAGGCGTAAGGATGGACAAGTCGACCTTCGAAACCAAGCCCGCCATCAAGGGTCCGATGCACAGCTCGCTGAAACATGATTCAGCGCATAAGCACGTCACCGGAAGTGCCGAATATATCGATGATATTCCCGAACCCTCAGGCACGCTGCATGGCGGCCTCGGCATGTCGGATCGGGCGCATGCGGAGATCGTCTCGGTCGATCTTTCGGCGGTAAAGGCAGCCCCCGGCGTCGTCTGGGTGATGACGGCGGCCGATATCCCCGGCTTCAACGACGTCGCCTCGACCGGCCAGCATGACGAACCGTTGCTCGCCACTGCAAAGGTCGAATTCCACGGCCAGCCGATCTTTGCCGTGATCGCCGAGACCCGCGATCAGGCCCGCCGTGCGGCAACGCTTGCCAGGATCGAATACCGCGACCTGCCGCACTGGACCGACATCGACGGCGCGCGCGAAAACGGCGCACCGCTCGTCGTCGAGCCGATGGTGCTGAAGCGCGGCGAGCCGGAAACCGAGATCGAGAACTCGCCCCTGCGCGTACAGGCTCACATGTATATCGGCGGCCAGGAGCATTTTTACCTGGAGAGCCATATCGCGCTCGCCATCCCCGGCGAGGACGAGGATATCACCGTCTGGTCCTCCACCCAGCATCCGAGCGAGGTGCAGCACATGGTGGCGCATGTGCTCGGCATCGCCAACAACGCGGTGACGGTCATGACCCGCCGCATGGGCGGCGGCTTCGGCGGCAAGGAAACGCAAGGCAACCACTTCGCCTGCCTTGCCTCGGTGGCGGCCAAGAAGCTGAAGCGGGCGGTGAAATTCCGCCCCGACCGCGACGAGGACATGGCGGTCACCGGCAAACGGCACGATTTCCGCGTCGACTACGACGTCGCCTTCGACGAAGAGGGCCATATCCATGCGGTCGATGCAACCTACGCGGCGCGCTGCGGCTTTTCCGCCGACCTTTCCGGCCCGGTCACCGACCGCGCGCTCTTCCACGCCGATTCCAGCTACTATTACCCGCATGTGCGCCTCGCCTCGCAGCCATTGAAGACCCATACGGTCTCCAACACCGCCTTCCGTGGCTTCGGAGGGCCGCAGGGCATGCTCGGGGCTGAGCGGATCATCGAAGAGATCGCCTATGCGACCGGCAAGGATCCGCTCGAAATCCGCAAGCTGAATTTTTACGGCAAGCGGGGCTCGGAGCGGACGGTGACGCCCTATCACCAGGAGGTCGAGGACAATGTCATTGCCAGGGTCGTCGAGGAGCTCGAAACCTCCTCCGACTACCAGGCACGGCGCCAGGCGATCATCGACTTCAACGCAGACAGCCCGGTGATCCGCAAGGGCATCGCGCTGACCCCGGTGAAGTTCGGCATCTCCTTCACCATGACCGCCTACAATCAGGCCGGCGCACTGGTACACATCTACAACGACGGCTCGATCCACCTGAACCATGGCGGCACCGAAATGGGCCAGGGCCTCTATACCAAGGTGGCGCAGGTGGTGGCCGACACCTTCCAGGTCGACATCGACCGGGTGAAGATCACCGCCACGACGACGGGCAAGGTTCCGAACACCTCGGCGACCGCGGCCTCGTCCGGCTCCGACCTCAACGGCATGGCGGCCTATGACGCGGCCCGCCAGATCAAGGAACGGCTGATCGACTTCGCCACCCGCCAATGGAAGGTCGGGCGCGACAAGATCGAGTTCCTCCCGAACCGCGTGCGGATCGGCAGCGAGATCGTGCCCTTCGATACCTTCGTGCGCGCCGCTTATTACGACCGGGTTCAGCTTTCCGCCGCCGGCTTCTACAAGACCCCGAAGATCCATTGGGACCGCAAGGCCGGCCGCGGCAGGCCGTTCTATTATTTCGCCTATGGCGCCGCGGTTTCAGAAGTGGCGATCGACACCCTGACGGGAGAATATCTGGTGGAGCGGACCGACATCCTTCACGATGTCGGCAAGTCGCTCAATCCCGCGATCGACATCGGCCAGATCGAGGGCGGCTTCGTGCAGGGCCTGGGCTGGCTGACCACCGAGGAACTTTGGTGGGATGCCGAGGGCCGGCTGCGCACCCATGCGCCGTCCACCTACAAGATCCCCCTCGCCTCCGACCGGCCGAAGATCTTCAACGTCAAGCTAGCCGAATGGTCGGAAAACGCCGAGCCCACCATCGGCCGCTCCAAGGCGGTCGGCGAACCGCCCTTCATGCTGGCGATCTCGGTATTCGAGGCAATCTCCATGGCGGTGGCAAGTGTTGCCGATTACCGGGTCTGCCCGCGGCTCGACGCGCCGGCGACACCCGAACGCGTGCTGATGGCGGTCGAACGGCTGAAATCGATCGGATGACCCTGAACATTCGTCCAGAACGCCCCGGCGACGAAGATATCATCCATGAGCTGACTGAGACGGCGTTCGCCACCATGCCCTATAGCTCTGGAACCGAAGGACCGATCATCCGCGCGCTGCGGGCCTCCGGCGATCTCACGCTGTCGCTGGTCGCGGAGGATGATGGAGCCCTCGTCGGACACGTCGCCTTTTCGCCGGTCACCATCGAGGGCATCCACGGCGGCTGGTACGGGCTTGGTCCCATATCGGTGCAGCCGGGACGGCAACGGCAGGGGATTGGAAAAGCGCTCATCGGCGAAGGGCTGGAGAGATTAAAGCAGCGTGGCGCGGCGGGCTGCGCCCTGATCGGCAACCCCGAAGTCTATCGCGGCTCCGGTTTCGAGAGTGACGGCTTGCTCTCCTACGGCGATCTGGATCGTCGCTACGTGCAGAGGATCATCTTCTCCGGTCCTGCGCCAAAAGGCGTCCTGCAGTTTTCGCCCGCCTTCGAAGCCCTTTGAATAGAAGGCGGTTTGGTGCAAGCTGACGAGATGCAAGATCGTTTCTCTATCCAGTTTCTAGCGCGCGACCTCAGCCTGTCCGCCTTCATCGCCAGCCACCCGCAGGTGATTCTGGTCGAAATCGCGCAGGCGAAGGGGTCGACGCCGCGCGAGGCCGGCGCCTTCATGCTGGTCGCCGACACGGCGATCTGGGGCACGATCGGCGGCGGTCAGTTCGAATACATGGCGATCGACAATGCCCGGGCGATGCTTGCCGGCGGCGGCGAGAGGGTGATGGACATTCCGCTCGGTCCGGAAATCGGCCAGTGTTGCGGCGGACGCACGCAGCTTGCCTTTACGCCCATGACCCAGGCAGTTGCCGACGCGCTGGAAGCGCGGATGCGTGACGAGCTGGAGCATCGTCCGTCGGTCTTCCTGTTCGGATCGGGTCATGTGGGCCAGGCGCTCGCAAGAGCGCTGGCGCCGCTGCCCTTCGCCGTGACCGTCGTCGAGACCCGGGCCGAGGCGCTCGAGGACCTGCCGGCGGACACGGAAACGCACCTGACCGCCATGCCGGAGGCCTTCGTGGAAAAGATCCCGAGCGGCGGCGCGGCGATCATCCTCACCCACGACCATGCGCTGGACTTCCTGATTGCGGAGCGCGCCCTCACCCGCACCGACCTCGCCTATGTCGGCATGATCGGCTCGGCCACCAAGCGCGCCACCTTTGCCGGCTGGCTGAAGAGAGAGGGGAGCGACGAGACGATCCTGACGCGGCTCGTCTTGCCGATCGGTGGCTCCCTCGTAAAGGACAAGCGACCGGCCGTCATCGCGGCTATGGTGGCGAGCGAGCTTCTGCAAACGCTCCTCACAGCCGGGCAGCGCGAGCCGTCAAAACGGCCAATGCCGACCGCGTGAACTCCGCCTCGCCTCCCAGAACGCTTCCGTTCGGCTCATCTGCAAAGGTTCGGGAAATCCGACGTCCTCGCGAAGCTCGTCCGGCAGTCCCGGCGCCCATGGCCGAGCAGGCCGAAGGAGACCTCTCAGAAAGCGGTGAAGATATCGCCGGATCGGATCCGGGCGTGTCGGCTTGGACGGCAAAGAACGGGCGCTTGCGGAAAGCATGTCTGCTCCACATCGAATGAGACTATTGGATGGTTGGAGCAATGATTGATGCGGATTGCCGAAAAATTCCAATTCAAATACGGTGGGCAGCAATAAAGAGAGCTTATCGATGAAACTGTCGCGCCGTTTTCCGCTGAATGCGCTCCGGGTCTTCGAGGTGGTCGCTCGCCTGGAAAATTTTACCCGCGCGGCGGAAGAACTCGGGATGACGCAAACCGCCGTCAGCTACCAGATCAAGCTTCTGGAAGACTATCTCGGCGATGCGGTTTTCATCCGCAAGCCGCGGGCATTGCAGCTCACCGAAACCGGCCGGGGCCTGTTGCCGAAAGTCTCGGAAGCCTTTTCGCTTCTGTCGGAAGCGGTGCATGCGGCGCGCGGCACGGCGGACGAGACACTGGAAATCCACTCCCCGCCGACCTTCGCCTCTCACTGGCTGGCGCGCCATATCGGAGAATTCCAGCTCGAACATCCCCATATCGCTGTACGTCTCGTGCGCGACGGCGCTCACGATGGGGAATATTCGCAACCCAGCGACGTCGCCATCCGTATCGGCGCAAACCCGTGGGACGGATTGATCTGCCACCCGATAATGCGCCTGACCTATGCGCCGATGCTCAATCCGCAGCTCGCCGAGAGTGTCGGGGGCATAAACACTCCCGCCGACCTGATGAAGCCGCCCTGGATTTCGAACGGCAAAGGCCTCTGGAACGACTGGTTCCAGGCCGCCGGCCTCGATCCCGTCGGGATCAGGCAGATGCAGCTCGACGCCGATGGCGCGCTCGATCTGGAGGCGAATGCGGCGATTGCCGGTCATGGGGTCGCGATGCTGAGCCCTTTCCTCTTCAAGGCCGAGCTGACCTCGGGACGCCTGGTGCAACCCTTCGATCTGGCGCTCAGCGACGCCAAGACCTATTGGCTCTGTTATCCCCCGGCGCGAAAGAACACGGCCAAGGTCAAAGCCTTCACCGCCTGGCTGCAGGCGTCCGTCGCACGCGACCTGGCCGCCGCACCGGGCGACCTTGCCCCGCTGGCGGCACGATGATCCGCCGCCATGTCTCATAGGCTCCGCTGCATGGAGATCATCCGCGTTGCCTGGAACGCGCCTTCGTCCGGCGGGCCGCGGCGGTCGCGACCGTCGAGCATGCCGATATCGCGCTTCCAGCTTTCCGGCATCTCGGCCACATCGACATTGTTTTGATGCGTAGAAAGCCTCCGGCTGATAAGCTCGCTCAGAGAAACATGCGGCAGAAACCGACCGAAATGCATGTGGGTTATAGAAAACATTGTTGACCTCCAACGGGATAAACCCGTTTCCATGGGTTCGTTGTGGAGGTAATGTGCGCCATGGGATGACGGTTATCCAATCGAATAACCGTATCCATGCATCAAGAGAACTCATCCATGAAGATGTCGAAACAGTTCCCTCTGAATTCCCTGCGGGTATTCGAATCCGCCGCCCGGCTGATGAGTTTCACCAGGGCGGGCGAGGAACTGGGACTGACCCAGACGGCGG
The DNA here is from genome assembly GCF_002968635.1 of Neorhizobium alkalisoli. Lineage (GTDB taxonomy): Bacteria > Pseudomonadota > Alphaproteobacteria > Rhizobiales > Rhizobiaceae > Neorhizobium > Neorhizobium alkalisoli. The sequence continues at coordinate 322,153 of NZ_PVBN01000006.1, forward strand.
TGAGCTACCAGATCAAGCTGCTGGAGGAGACGATCGACGAACAGCTTTTTCTGCGCCGTCCGCGTCAGGTGTCGCTGACCGAAGCCGGCGAGCGGCTGGCGCCGAAGATCACCGAAGCTTTCGCGATCATGACGGAGGCTATGACCAACCTGCGGGACGTATCGGAGGGGACGCTGGTCATCCACTCGACCGCGACCTTTGCCTCCCAGTGGCTGGCACGCCATCTCGGCACGTTCCAGCTCGAAAATCCGGGCATTGCCGTGAGACTGGAGACATCCCAGGAAATGGTCGACTTTTCGCGCACCCAGGCGGACATAGCGATCCGCAGCGGCAAGGGCGAGTGGCCGGGCCTACGCACGCATTTTCTGATGCACAATCATTTCACGCCGATGCTGAGCCCAGCTTTGGCCGCCACGATCGGTGGAGTGAAAACGCCTGAGGATATCCTCAAGCTCAGGATAATCGATCCCGGCGATCCCTGGTGGCCGTGCTGGTTTGCCGCCGCCGGCCTGCCGGATGTGGATCTCGCCGGCCGGCCGGTCAGCAGGTTCGGCGCGCAGGCCTTCGAGGCATCCGCCGCGATCGCCGGCCAGGGTGTGGCGATCCTGCAGCCGGAATTTTATACCGCCGATATCGCCCTCGGGCGACTGATCCAGCCGTTCGACATTCTGGGCCACGACGGCAGCGACTATTGGCTCGCCTATCCGGAACCGCGCAGGAATTCCCGAAAAATCCGCGCCTTCCGCGAGTTTCTGCTGAAAACCATGCCGGCTACCGAAGGTTAGCAGCCAGTTTCCTATCCGCCGCATTTCCGGAGGGAAAACCGTCTGACCGTTCCGAAAGCCTCAGTAGCTCATATCCGGTGCGTAGAAACAGCGAAGCGTATCCTCGGTCGGATAAAGGCAGAGGTGATATTCCTCGTCCTGGCTGCGCCGCGCCTGGCTCTGTTTTAGCGAAAAATGGTGGGGCCTGGTGATCAGTCTATGGTCACCGGGACCGAGCGAGATTTCGTAGCCTCCCTCGGTGACCCTGACGTTTTTGGTCGAAATCATCTGGCAATCGCCGGATAGGTTGTCACCGTTGCAGCAGAAGCCGTCATATTTCCAAGTGACGCCCGTCGGGCTGTGCGCCTCATGGGCGGCCGCCGCGCCAACCTGTAGGCTCGATACAAACGCAATCATCACACCTGTCAGAATACCACGCATGAGCTTAGTCTCCGTTGATGATGCCATCCCCGGCGAGCTCTCACGCAATACCCGGACCTCGCCGGTTGACTTGCATTTGTCACATTACGTGAGTCGGGCTAGCCGGCCATTCCAATATTTTGCAATGCACAATTAATACATTCGAAAATGGTCATCTTAAGATCACGCGCAAGTGAGAACTCCGAGTCATCAATGTGAGTTCCGTGGGAAGACAAAAAGGTTCCCGGAGATAAGCGCTTCCCTCCTTCCGGTTTTTTTCGCAGAGTGGCGAGCCGGGGGGCAAAAAAGGGAATCGAAGGGGACCCTGAATGTATGAATACGCCGTTGCCTGGGAGTGGCTGAGCTTTGCCGCCCGCTGGTTTCACGTCATTACCGCGATCGCCTGGATCGGCTCGTCCTTCTATTTCATCGCACTGGATCTCGGTCTGGTGAAACGGCCGCATCTGCCGGCCGGCGTCTATGGCGAGGAATGGCAGGTGCATGGCGGCGGCTTCTACCACGTCCAGAAATATCTGGTGGCGCCGGCCGAGATGCCCGAGCATCTGACCTGGTTCAAATACGAGAGCTATTTCACCTGGCTCTCCGGTTTCCTGATGCTCTGCATCGTCTATTACGGCGGCGCCGACCTCTTCCTGATCGACCGGACGGTGATGGAACTCGCCCCCTGGCAAGCCATCCTCATCTCGCTCGCCTCGCTGGCAATCGGCTGGATCATTTACGATCAGCTCTGCAAGTCGCCGATCGGCAACAATACCTGGGGCCTGATGGCGCTCCTCTTTATCGTGCTGGTGGCCATGGCCTGGGGTTACACGCAGGTCTTCACCGGCCGCGCCGCCTTCCTGCATCTCGGCGCCTTCACCGCCACGATCATGTCCGCCAATGTCTTCTTCATCATCATTCCCAACCAGAAGATCGTCGTGGCGGATCTGATTGCCGGCCGCACGCCGGACCCGAAATACGGCGTCATCGCCAAGCAGCGCTCGCTCCACAACAACTACCTGACGCTGCCCGTCATCTTCTTCATGCTCTCGAACCACTATCCGCTGGCCTTTGCGACCGCCTTCAACTGGGTGATCGCAGCACTCGTCTTCCTGATGGGCGTGACGATCCGGCACTGGTTCAATACGACCCATGCGCGAAAGGGCAGACCGACCTGGACCTGGCTGGTGACCGTCCTGCTCTTCATCGTCATCATCTGGCTTTCGACGGTGCCCAAAGTACTGACCGGCGAGACGGAAACCTCCATGACCACGACGGAGCAGAAATTCGCCTCCAATGCGCATTTCGGCGCGGCGAAGGACGTGATCCTCGCGCGCTGTTCGATGTGCCACGCCGCTGAGCCGGTCTGGGAAGGCATTTCCTTCACGCCGAAATCAGTGAAACTGGAGACCGACCGGGAGATTGCCGCGCATGCCCGCGAAATCTATATCCAGGCGGGCCGGAGCCATGCCATGCCGCCCGGCAACGTCACCGCCATTTCGCCCGGCGAGCGCAAGCTTCTGACGGCGTGGTACGAAAGCACGATATCCGAATGACCGAAAAACTGATCCGCGGACGATTGCTCTCTTTCAAGCGCGCGCCGCAAAGCCTTACAGACACCGAGAGCTATTCGTATGAAAGCGACGGCGCGCTGCTGGTCACCGATGGCAAGATCGCCGCTGTCGGCGACTATGCGGTGGTGAAGGCAAAGGCCGCGGATGGTGTGGAGGAAATCGACCACCGGCCGCATCTCATCCTGCCGGGGTTCATCGACACCCATATGCATTTCCCGCAGATGCAGGTGATCGCCTCCTATGCGGCCAATCTGCTCGAGTGGCTGAACACTTACACCTTTCCGGAGGAATGCCGGTTCGTGGAAAGCGAGCATGCAGCCCGCATCGCCACGCATTTCTATGACGAGCTTCTGCGCCACGGCACGACGACGGCGGCCGCCTATTGCTCCGTCCACAAGAGTTCGGCCGACGCCTATTTCGCCGAAGCCCTGAAGCGCGACATGTGCATGGTGGGCGGCAAGGTGATGATGGACCGCAACGCGCCGCAGGGCCTGCTCGACACACCGGAAATGGGTTACGACGAGACGCGGGCCGTGATCGCCGATTGGCACGGCAAGGGCCGAAACCACGTTGCCATAACCCCGCGCTTCGCGATCACCTCGACGCCCGGCCAGATGAAGGCCGCCCAGGCGCTGGCCGAAGAGTTTCCGGACCTCCACATCCAGACCCATCTTTCCGAAAACCACGAGGAAATCCGCTACACCTGCGAACTCTATCCGGAGGCGACGGACTATACGGATATCTATGCCCGCTACGGCCTTTTGGGAAAGAAGACCCTGCTCGGCCATGCGATCCACCTCTCCGACCGCGAGGCGGATGTGCTTTCGGAGGCGGGCAGCGTCGCCGTTCACTGCCCGACCTCCAACCTCTTTCTCGGCTCCGGCCTCTTTCCGATGAAGACGCTGATGCGGCGGGAAAAGCCGGTCCGCGTGGCGGTCGCGACCGATATCGGCGGTGGATCGAGCTATTCCATGCTCAGGACCATGGACGAAGCCTACAAGATCCAGCAGCTTCTGGGCGAGCGTCTCAATCCGCTCGAAAGCTTCTACCTGATGACGCGCGGCAATGCCGAAGCCCTGTCGCTGGTGGACCAGATCGGCACGTTGGAGCCCGGCACCGATGCCGACCTGGTGGTGCTGGACGCTGCGCCGACGCCGGCGATGAAGCTTAGGATGGAGACCATCAAGACGCTGCCGGAAGAACTCTTCCTGCTGCAGACCATGGGCGACGACCGAGCAGTCGTCGAGACCTATGTGGCGGGCAACGCCATGAAGGAAAGCATCTGAGCGCTCCAGGCCTGAAAAACACTCATTTCTTAAAATCTTAACAAATCCTCAAAGCCGATTGAAATCTCTTTTGCGCAAGGATGACCGCAGGTGATGAATCCGCGTTCATGCAAGGGACGCACCGCAACGGCATGATGCCGATCTTCACCGCGCCGATAAACGTGTCGTCCCTCCTGCGCGAGAAGTTTCATGGCCACCATTTCCTATAACCAGTCGTCGGCATCGGCGCTTGCCCTGCTGACCGGTTCGACCCGGGCGCTGGAACGCCAGACGGTCCGGGTCGCATCCGGTCGCGAAGTCAACCAGGCGTCCGACAACGCCGCCTACTGGTCGATCGCGACGTCGATGCGCTCCACCGGCCTGTCGCTCTCCTCCGCGCAGGACGCCGCGGGCCTTGCCGCCGCGACCACGGATATCGCCTCGCTCGGCATGGAAGCGGCCACCGGCATCGTCTCCGAGATCAAGGCAAAGCTCATCCTGGCGCGCTCGCCGGGCGTCGACAGAGATGCCGTCAATGCGGAAATAGCGCAGCTGAAGGAGCAGCTGGGCACGGTATCTGAGTCTGCCTCCTTCAACGGCGAAAACTGGTTGCAGGCTTCCGGCGCGCCGGGTGTCAAATCCCTGGTGGCCTCGCTGTCCACCGGTCCGGACGGCACGACCTCCATCAACACCATTGAGGTCGATACGAGCGAGACGACGCTGACCAGCAGCGGCAATCCCGAAGACGGCCTTTTGACGAGGACTTATTCCGGTACCACGCCGGCGGGCAATGCCTATGAATATTACCTGCTATCCTCGGGCGGCACGCCGGCTTCGGCTACGGCCAAGGAAGTCGGGATTTCAAACGCGACGACCGAGGACGAACTGGACGGCATGATCTCCGCCGTGGACAGCATGTTGTCCGGCCTCACCTCCGCCGGCGCACGCCTCGGCGCCACCTCGGGTCGCATCGGCGGCAACATGGATTTTCTTTCGAAACTGCAGGATTCCATCGAACGCGGCGTCGGGCGCCTCGTGGATGCCGACATGGAGGAGAGCGCCGTCAAGCTTGCCGCAGCGAAGGTGCAGCAGCAGCTCCAGACGATCGGCCTGAACATCGCCAACGAGCAGGCCAAGAGCATTCTCACGCTTTTCCGCTGATCTTCCCGGCCTGATCAGCAACAAACAAAGCCACGCGCCTTAACCGCCGTGGCTTTTTTGTTTTCGGGATGCGGCACCCTTTTCTTTCCGGCGGTTAAGACTGGATATCTGCGTCATGATTTCCGATGACCATGGCTGAAATTTTGTGCTAACTCCTTGCCCGCCCTGTTTCCCGCCTCGAAAGCAAACCGACCGATGTCCAAGCCGCTGACCATTGCAGACCTGAAGACCCTCGCCCGCCGCCGTGTCCCGAAAATGTTCTTCGACTATGCCGACAGCGGCGCCTGGACCGAAGGCACCTACCGGGCAAACGAAGACGATTTTGCGAAGATCAAGCTGCGTCAGCGCGTGCTGGTCGACATGACCGACCGGTCTCTGGCAACGACCATGATCGGCCAGAAGGCCGCCATGCCCGTGGCGCTCGCACCGACCGGGCTTACCGGCATGCAGCATGCCGACGGCGAAATGCTGGCCGCGAAGGCCGCCGAAGAATTCGGCGTTCCCTTCACGCTGTCGACCATGAGCATCTGCTCGATCGAGGACGTCGCTTCTGTCACCTCGAACCCCTTCTGGTTCCAGCTCTACGTGATGCGCGACCGCGGCTTCATCGAGCGGCTGATCGGTCGCGCCAAGGCGGCGAAATGCTCGGCGCTCGTCGTCACGGCCGACCTGCAGATCCTCGGGCAGCGGCACAAGGATCTTCGCAACGGCCTCTCCGCTCCCCCGAAATGGACGCTGAACAGCGCCCTGCAGCTCGCCACCCGGCCGCGCTGGTGCCTGGAAATGCTCGGCACCAAGCGGCGCGGCTTCGGCAATATCGTCGGCCATGCGAGCAATGTTTCCGACCTGTCCTCGCTCAGCGCCTGGACGGCCGAACAGTTCGATCCGCGACTGTCCTGGGACGACGTCCGCTGGATCAAGAACCTCTGGGGCGGCAAGCTGATCATCAAGGGCATCCTTGACGAAGAGGATGCGCGTGCCGCTGCCGACACCGGCGCGGATGCGATCATCGTCTCGAACCATGGCGGACGGCAGCTCGACGGCGCCCCCTCATCGATCAGCATGCTGCCGAGGATCGTCGATGCGGTCGGCGACCGGATCGAGGTGCATTTCGACGGCGGCATCCGCTCCGGCCAGGACGTCTTGAAGGCCGTAGCGCTCGGCGCCCGCGGCACCTATATCGGCCGGCCCTTCCTCTACGGCCTCGGCGCCATGGGCAAGCCCGGCGTCACCACGGCGCTCGAAATCATCCGCAAGGAGATGGACATCACCATGGCGCTTTGCGGCAAGCGGGACATCCAGACGATCGACCGCAACATTCTCGCCAATATGCCGTTCTGAGCAGGAATTGCGATTGAGAAGGCGACCTTGGGCGGCAGCGTCAGCACCAGCGGCCCTTGGCGCCCGGCTTGCGGGCGAGGCCTTCGCGCACGAGTATATCGGAAAGCGACATGCCGTTGCGGGTCACCTGCCTCAGCTTGTGGCCGTCGACCTCGGAATCGTTCCCCTGCCAGGTGACCAGCTCGAAAGGCCCGGAATCGAGGAAGGCACGCACCCTGAGTTCCGCGTCGCTCGCCTTGACACGTTCTTCCTCGCAGCGCGGCTTCTTGATGTCGGGCACTTCAACGCCCACGAGGCGGATCTTTTGACCGTGAAAAACGAACCGGTCGGCGGAAACCACGCAGTCATCCTGCTTCGCCGTGCCGCAGAGATAGAATTTTGCCTGATAGGCGCCAGCAAGTCCCTCGTCCGCTTTCGGGGGCTCGCCGGCCTTCGGCGTCTCGTCGGTAAACGGCTTGCCGATCGGTGCCGGCGGGATGATCGCCGCCGTGTGGTTCTGGTCCGGCGGCGTCGCAGGCTTTGATATCACCGGGCGGTGAGCCGTTGCGACAACAGGTTTCGGCGGAACCGGTTTGTCGGGAGCAGAGGCAGGCTTGGCCGCGACGTGAGTTGGTTTGTCCGACGTCAGGCTGGCGACGAAACGGCGCGCTGCAGCCGAGTTCTCATAAAGGGCGATTCCGCCGGCGACGGCAGCCAAGGCCCCGACCCAGAGCCAGGTCGACGAGCCGGAACCCGCAGCCGAACGCTTGCCGCCTTTACGGCGAGAACCGGATTTTCCCCGCGACTGAGCCATGACCATCTCCACTTTTCGAATCGAGGAGAAGTATCGGGAGGAAGGATTGCCGAATGGTTTCTGCGAGGTCGTCGTCAGTAGTGAAAACGGCATTGGAGAACGACGAGCCTTGGCTCACCAACGTCTTCCACCCTATACACCAGCCGGTGTTCCTGCGTAATCCGCCGAGACCACTGGCCCTTGAGTTGGTTGCGCAGCGGTTCAGGCTTTCCGATACCTTCAAAGGGATGGCGCAACGCATCCTTGATCAGTTCATTGATCCGAATGACGATCTTCGGGTCGGTCTCTTGCCAGTAGATATACTCGCGCCAAGCTTCCGGCTCCCAGACAAGCAGAAACGTCTTAGCGGGTGGCATCAACCGGTCTTCTTGGTCAGGGCATAGTCTTCCGGCTCGATAAGGTCATGAACGATCAAGTTCTTCCCTTCCTCGGCGTTGGCGATCGCTTCCATCAAACGCGTCGCATTCGCCGGCGTGGAAAGAAGATGAAGCGTCTCCAGCATGCCCTCATATTCATCCTTGTCGATCAGAATGGCAGAGGGCTTGTCCCGGCGCACGATCTCCACCGCGACGCGATCGTTCGAAACTTCATCGAGAAGGCTCGCGAGTTCCTGACGGGCTTGGGAAAACATGATCGTGCGCATCCGGGCCTCCAACTAAGACATGTACAATAAATAGTACAAGTCCTCACGGAGATCAATATCCCTTATCCCACCCGCCCCGTCGCAAGCGCCGTAGCCCAATCGAGCCGGCCGTTCTTGGCCGCGAGCCGTGACATCGCCATGTGGTCGTATGGCACGTTGCGAAACTGCGGCACCCAGCCGGACGCCGCCTTTTCCATGACCGCGTAGGATGCCATACAGTGGCCCGTCTCCACCTTGTGAACGAAAGGCTTGTCGTCGTCATAGGCGGGGCAGCCGACGCTGCCGGGATTGACGACGAGGCGGCCGTCAGAAAGCTGCACGGCGCGCGGAACATGGCTGTGCCCGCAGAGAATCAAGGGCTGGTCGATACCCTCCGCAAGCGCGTCGATATCGGAGAGCGGCTTCAGAAAGACATGCCCGTCGCTCGATACCTCCTCCAGCCAATAGACGTTGTCGTCTCGCGGCGTGGCATGGCAGAGGAAGACCTCATCCCGATAAACCATGTTGAGCGGCAGCTTGCGCAGCCAATCGAAATGCCGCTGCGAGAGCTGCGCATGGGCATGCGCATCGGAGGGCGCGAGCGCACCGGCCGGCGTTTCGATGAGATAGCGGTCGTGATTGCCCCGGACCGTCCGCACCGCGTGCATATCCAGAAGCAGCAGAAGATCGCCGGTCCGGTCTGCTTCCAAGGGCCCGCTGAAGCAATCGCCGAGATTGACGATCTCGCGGATGCCGAGCGAGGCGATGTCGTCCAGCACCGCCCGCAATGCCGCGCAGTTTCCATGAATGTCGGCGATCGCGGCGAAACGCATCAGCTTCCCCTATAGGTGGAGTAACCGTAGGGGGAGAGAAGCAGCGGCACGTGATAATGCGCCGCGGTGTCGGAGATGCCGAAGCGGATCGGGATGACGTCGAGAAAGGCTGGTTCGGTGAGCTTCGCACCCTGCGCGCGGAGATAGTCGCCGGCATGGAAGACGAGTTCGTATTCGCCGACGAGGAAGCTTTCGCCGATCAGGATCGGCCCGCCGTCGACGCGTCCGTCGGAATTGGTGGCGACGGATCTGATCTTCTCGCGGGCCTCGCCGCTCAACCGGTAGAGATCGATCTTCAGCCCTTCGGCAGGCCGGCCGCTGGCGGTATCGAGCACATGGGTGGTGAGGCCTGTCATAGGCTGGGTTCCGCGATCAAATAGGGAGTTTCGAAGAAGAATTCTTCCAGGTTGTTGCCGGGACCTTCGCGGTCGGCAACCAGAAAATCGCTGGCGCTGCCGATGGCCATCAGCGGATGATGCCAGACGTTCCGGCGGTAGTTCACGCCCTGATAGCCGCGCGCCAAAAATATCTGGGGAACGTCGGGCTTACCGTCCCGATCCTGCGAAACCGCAACGAGAAAGGGCTGCCCCGAAAGCGGCGAAAAGCTCTGGCTGCCGAACGGGTGCCGCTCCATCATCGTGATGGCATAGGGAAACCGCCGCGGCTGACCGCGGAATATGCTGAGGATGATCCGCGCGCCCTCGCCCGCTGCCTCGGGTGCTGCCAGCGCATGGAAGCGCTCCGTCGTACCGCCGTTGATGAGCTTCATGGTGGAAGGATCAGCCTCGATCACGTCGCCGAAAGGCGCGAAGGCCGCTTTGGTCAGCAGTCGTATCGGGAGAGTTTTGGTCAAGTCATTCGCCTTGGGCACGCCAGTTGCTGAGGGTATTCAGGTTGGAAATCAGGGCCGGGAGAGAAGTTCGCACGGTGTCCCACACAACCGGAAGCTCCAGTTCGTAATAATCATGGACGACGAAATTACGCATTCCCCGCATTTTCGACCAAGGAATTTCCGGATGCTCGACAGGAAAATCCGGATGATGCGTCATGATCCTTGCCGCGCTTTCGCCAATCAGAACGAGCGCCATCGCAACCGCCATCTGCGTTCGGATGTCCGAAAGAAAGGTTTCCTGCTCCATGTCGCCTATGAATTCGCAGGCTCGAAACGCGGCCGATCGCATTTGGTCGAGATATTCCCTCAGACGATCTGCACTCATATGACGGCCGCTTCCGCCAATATCCGGTCCCGCATCGAGGATTTAAGGCCGCCTGACGTAACGAGATCTACCTTGATTTCCAGAAGAACTTCGAGCGCATCCTGAAGTCCGCCCAGATCGAACAGCGTCGTCCCCGGAAGCGCGTCGACTAGGATGTCGAGATCGCTCTCCGGCCCGTCCTCGCCGCGGGCCACGGAGCCGAAGACACGCGGATTGGCCGCATTGAAGCGCTTCGTCGCTTCGCGGATCGCTTCCCTGTTCTTCTCCAAGACTTCCGACGGTCTCATGACGGCATCACTCCTGATATCGTCAATATAAGCGACGCAAGGTTGAGAGGAAAGCACCGCATCCATCACCCCTCCGGCAGCATCGAAAGCAGCCGCAGCAGTGCGATCCGCTCAACCTGCGCGGCGGCGGTTTCGAATTCTTCCTGCGCACTGTTGTGAATGCGCTTTTCGAAGGCGGCGAGAATGTCTTGCTTGTCGAGTCCCTTGACCGCGATGATGAACGGAAAGCCGAACTTTATCGTATAGGCCGTGTTGAGTTCGGTGAAGCGCGCATGTTCTTCAGCACTCAGCCGGTCGAGCCCGGCACCCGCCTGCTCCTTTTTGCTGTCTTCGGTCAATTCTCCGGCGATCGCGAGCCTGCCGGCGAGATCGGGATGGGCGCGCAGCACACCTAGCCGCTCCTCATGGCTCGCCTTGCGGAAGACCGAGACCAGCCCGGCATGGACCCCTTTCGCCGTCAGCGGCACGAAGACGAGGCCGCTATCATAGGCACGCTCGGCGATGAACGGCGAGTGCTCGAAAACGCCGCCGAATTTCTCGATGAAATCTCCCCGCGCGGTCATGGCGTGCCCGCCGGCTTGTGATGCTGGTGCCAATGGTTGGCGATCTCGATGCGGCGCGGCAGCCAGACCTTGTCGTGAGAAAGCACATATTCGATGAAGCGGCGCAGCGCCGCCGCACGGCCCGGTCGGCCGACGAGACGGCAGTGAAGACCGACCGACATCATCTTCGGCGCGCCTTCCCTGCCCTCCTGGTAAAGCACATCGAAGGCGTCCTTCAGATAGTTGAAGAACTGATCCCCGGCATTGAACCCCTGCGGCGTCGCAAACCGCATGTCATTCGTCTCGAGCGTATAGGGAATGATCAGGAACGGCTTTCCGCCGAGACCCGGCACCCAATAAGGCAGATCATCGGCGTAGGAATCGGACGAATAAAGGAAGCCGCCCTCCTCCATGACGAGGCGAAGCGTGTTCCCCGACGGCTTGCCCTGATACATGCCGTAGGGCCGCTCGCCGACGAGTTCGGTGTGAAGGCGCACGGCTTCCAGGATATGCTCACGCTCCTTGGCTTCCGGAAAATCCTTGTATTCCAGCCAGCGGTATCCGTGGCTGGCGATCTCCCAGCCCGCCTCCTTCATCGCGGCGACCGCTTCCGGATTGCGGGCCATGGCGAGCGTCACGCCATAGACCGTCGCCTGAACCTTGAGCTCGGTGAACATGCGCCAGAGCCGCCAGAAGCCGGCGCGCGAGCCGTATTCGTAGATCGATTCCATGTTGAGATTGCGCTGGCCGGGCCAGGACGCCGCCCCCACGATCTCCGAGAGCAGCGATTCCGAGGCAGCGTCGCCATCGAGGATCGAGCTCTCGCCACCCTCTTCGTAGTTGATCACGAACTGGACGGCGACATGCGCGCCGCCCGGCCATTTCGGGTCGGGAGTGGAGCGGCCGTAGCCGATGAGATCGCGCGGATAGTCTTGTGCCTGCATCAAATCACCCTCGAAGTTTACCCGCGACGGTAGCCCACCGTTTTGCGGAATGTCGAGGCCGAAAGCGGGCTCAGATACCAAACGCCCTGAGAGAGGCGACCGAGACGACGCCGAGTGCCACCGAAACGAGCATCGGCAGGCGAAGTGCTGCAAAAGCAGTCACTGCGCAGGCGATTGTTTCGGCAAGCCCCGTGGCCAATGCGGTCGGTGCGACGACCGCCATCAGCACCGCCGGCGGAATCGATTCGATCGCCTTGCGGCGGCTGCCTTCGAGCGAGACATGGCGAATGAGGACGAGGCCGCCGAGACGGGTGAGCGCCGTAGCCGCCGCCATGGCGAGGATGGCGAGCAGGGTTGCAAGATCGACGCTCATGACGCCACCTCCACGCCGCGGCGGCTGCCGGAAACGACGGCGGCGACGAGGCCCGCGACGGCTCCGGCCGCGATGTACCAGACACCAGGCACGAAATGCTGGGTCGCGACGGCGGCGGCACCGCTTGCAAAGAGCACAGCGCCGGTTTCCGGCCCTTTCCAGAAACCCATGACCAGCACGATGAAGACTGCCGGAAAGGCGAAATCGAGCCCTAGTACCACCGGATCGCCGAGGAACGCCCCGAGTGCCGCCCCGGCAATACCGGAGACGACCCAGGCAAGATAGAAGGGCGCCACCAGGCCAGCGAACCATGCGGGCGTCAATCGCGCGACTTTCGCCCGGAACTCGGCCATCGCCCAGATCTCGTCGGCCAGGAAAAGCATGGCGAGATAACGCTCGCGCGGACCGAAGCCTCCCATCCTGGTGCCGAGCGAAGCGCTCATCAGCACATGGCGAATGTTGACCAGCAACGCGGCGAAGCCGACGCCCGCCCAGGACGCAGGGTGGGTCCAGATATCCATCGCCACAAATTGCGAACCGCCGGCAAAGACCAGCGTGCTCATCAACCCGGCTTCGGCCGGCGTCAGCCCCTTGGTTGCTGCCACCGCCCCAAAGACGAGGCCGATCGGGACGACGGCGGCGATCAGCGGCGCGATCGCCCGCATGCCGCCGAGAAAATCCTGAAGTCTTGCATTCTCGTTCACGTCGAAACTCCGATGGGAGCAGAGGTCATAGGCCGGCGGAGAACTCGCGTCTTGAAGGAAAGTGACGCCCATGGCCTGCGAGGGTCGATACCGATCGCTGATATGTTCAGCGTGCGCGGTATTGCCCCGGCGTCAGTCCCGTTCGGGACTTGAAGTGGCGGGTGAAATGGGCCTGGTCGGCAAAACCGCATTCGAGCGCAATTTCCGCCGGCTGGCCGCCCCGCCTCAAGCGCTTGCGCGCCTCGCGGATGCGAATGTCGGTGAGGAAGGAATGCGGCGTGATATGAAATTCCTTGCGAAAGGCGCGGATGAGATGGGCACGGCTCAAGCTTGCCACTTCGGCCAGTTCCTCCAGCCCGACATCACTGGCAAAATTTTCCATCAGATAGTCGCGCGCCCGATGGACAGCGGATTTTTCGGCCGTATCGGTAGGCACGATGATCGAGCTGCCGTGCCGCCGGAACATCGCGTCGAGCACCAGAAACATCGCTTGGCTCGTCTCCAGCGCACCGGAACCCGTCTCCAGGGTGCAATGCGCCGCTTGAAAGGCATCGGCGAGCGCCTGGTCGCGGAGTATCTGTCTGCCGAAGGCGGGGATCCCTTGAAAGGGCTTTCCGGTGACGTCCTCGAGAATTTCGCGCAGCAGCGGCAGGTCGGGATAGATCATGCGGTAGCGGTAGCCGCCCTCATAGGGTGCCCCGTCATGGATCTCGCCAGGATTGATGAGATAGAGGTCGCCCGGGCCGGAAGCTTCCCTCATGCCGCGGATCGTGGCGATCTGGCCGCCGCTTTCGATCGCCCCGATGCTGAACGTGTCATGGGCATGCGGGGCGAATTCGTGGGTCAGGAAGGTGGCCGTCAGGCATTCCATGCCGCCGAAACGGCTGTCCCGCCAGAAGCGGGTGGTTTCCGTTTCCGCCAACGGCATATAGTCGGCTGCCTGCTCCTGCGAGATATTCTCCATCACGCGGATATAGCAGATTTGCCCTGCGGCTTCTTGAACAAAAGTGACGCCGGCGTTTCAGGCGATCTTGCGCGACGCGACCCGCCCCATGGGATGCAGGGAATGGACGACGAGCGGTGCCCCCTGCTCCTCCTCGACGAAGAGGGCGAGGTTGGCGACCTCGACCGGCTTCCTGAGGAAGGGCTCGAAATGTTCGCGCAGCGCCAGTTCGAAGCGCGGCATGTCGACAGCGGAAAGCGGCCCCGTCAGCGTCATGTGGAAGCGGAATTCGTCCATCACGTAGGCGTTGCCCCAACGGTGCAGGTTTGCAAATTGCGGAGCGGTCAGGTCGCCCGGATCGCAGCGCTCCAGTTCCGCTTCGGAAAGCGGCGCGCGAAAGGCATCGAACTCCTGCACGACGGCGGCAGCGAGAAAACGCATGGTCTCGCAGGGCAGAACCGGCGCAAGACCGAAGAAATTGCCGAGCCGAACGACTTCGAGCCTCGGCAGCTCGAACGGATCGTGGGCGCCCGCAAATCGCATCAGATGGCGCAGCAGCGCCTGTTCCGTCACGCCGGGTGCGAGTCGGAAGGGCGACTTCAGCGTGGCGTGGAAACCGGAGCGGCGCGGCAGGGCGGTGTTGAAGGCAATATCGTGGATGCCGATGCCGCGGATCGCCGGCGGCTCCATGGCTTCGCCTGAAAAGGCGTTGCGGCCAAGCCACTGGGCTGCGGCCAGCGTCAGTGGGTCATATGCCGGAGGTGTGAAATATATGGCATAGCGCATCAGTCACCTTCTCGTGCGTCCCTTCTCTGCCCCAGTATTTTACACATTGCTCAATTACCCCACGAATGGAGGTACGTGATTTGCGTGACAAATTAACGACGAGGGCGGCGCAGGATTCGCGTTTAACGCGCGGCGGCGGCCAGATGACTTTCCAAGGAAAAAGAGTCAGGAAGCGGCATTTCCTGGCCATTTACCGGACCAAGCGCCGCCTCCGCGAGCTTGTGGGCAAGCCCGAAGCTGACCTTGAAACCACCTGTGAGAGCAATCACCTTGTGGTGATCCGGATGCGGCCCGACCATCGGATCGCGATCGACGGCCTTGGGCCGAAGCCCCGCCCAGCGTTCCACGACCGGCGCCTCCCTCAGGGCCGGCACGAGGGCACGGGCGCGGGCGATCAGGTCGTCGAGCAGACCGTCCGTCGAGGCGGCGTCTTCAAACGCATCCTCGCTGGTGCTGCCGACTGCGACATGCCCGCCCTCGTGGGCGACGACATAGAGCCCGTTGAGAAAGATGACCGGCAGCGCCGGATCGACATCGGCCCTGAGCAATGCCGCCTGCCCCTTCACTGCCTGTCCGAGCGGCCGTGGCAGCGGCGGCGAGATGTGTCCCAACAACGGGAAGGACTGATGGCCTGCCGCAACGATGCAATGACCGAAGGCAACGCTTTCGCCGCCCTCGAAGATCACGCGGTTTCTCTCCGGATCGATCCGCTCGGCGCCGAGCCCTTCGACGATACGAACATGCCTTGCCGGGCGCAGGGAAGCCGCAAGCGCGGCAATGAGGCCGCGGGGCGAAACGCGGGCCGCGAAAGTGTCGTGGACGAGACCGGCTTCGGCGAAGGATGCATCCGGCCAACCTTCGTAAGGGGCTCGATCGACGACATGCCAGTGGAAGTGGCGGTCGTGCTGATGCCAGCAGGTTTCGGCGTCCTGGGAATGCCGCAAGGCGATCGTCCTGAGATGCGGTTTCGGCAAGGGGATCAGCCGCCCACAACGGCGGTACCCGCAGGTCATGCCGGTCGCCGCCTCGATGCCGGCGATTTCCGCTTCGAGCGACAGCAGCGCGTCGAACTGGAACTGCTTCTTGTCGTTCCACTTGTCCGGCATGTGCGGCATCAGCGCACCGAGAAGCCCGCCGCTTGCCCCCTGCCCCAGCCGGCCCGCATCGACGAGCAACGTTCTGACACCGAGGCGCTCGGCCTTGACCGCCGCCCACAGACCCATGACGCCGCCACCGAGGATGACGAGATCGACGACTGCCGGAAGATCGTGAGATTGACCGCCAGGATCCGGTTGACCCTTGGAGCCGGCAGGATTATCCGCATGTCCCATGAGCGACGATGACCCCGAAAAGCTTGCCCGCCCCGACGGTGTTGCGGGGGAAAACCAGCCGCTGGACTGGCACGAGGGCGATATGCCCTATTCCCAGAAGTTTGGCGATCACTTTTATTGCCGCACCGACGGGCGGCTGGAATGCGGCCACACCTTCCTCGCAGGCAACGGTCTGCCGGACCGTTGGCGGGGCTACGGGTCACCATTCGGAGACTTCAGGATCGGCGAACTCGGCTTCGGCACCGGCCTGAATTTTTGCGAAACCTGGCGCCAGTGGAAACTCTCCCGCTCCCCTGCGGGCAAACTTCATTTCATCTCCTTCGAGCTCTACCCGATGAAACGCGAAGAGATCGACCGCGCGCTGTCCCGCTGGCCGGAGATCGATGCCGAACGCGGTGCGCTTACCGCCGCCTGGCCGGACGAACCCGCGGGAAAGGTCGAGATCCAAGCCGATCCGCAGACGCGGCTCACCGTCGTCTGCGGCCCCGCGCTGGAATCCGTCACTGCGGCCGAACCGGGGTTCCACGCCTGGTTCCTCGACGGTTTCGCGCCGTCCCGCAATCCGGATATGTGGTCGCCGGACCTGATGCAGGCGATCCACGAAAAGACAGCCCCTGGCGGGACATTCGGCACTTATGCGGCCGCCGGTTTCGTGCGCCGCAACCTGTCCGCCGCCGGATTCGACGTCGAACGCCGCCCGGGATTTGCCGGAAAACGCGAGATGCTTTGCGGCGTCAAAGCGTGACCCCGCAGCCATCGCAATTGCGGCAATCGGTAGTAAATGCCGCCAGGCAGCCACGCCAACTTTGCGCCGGATACGGACCAGCCGTCGTCAACCAGCAAGGGCCAACCCGCCCTGGCGACCAATGTCGCTCTCGATTTCTCGAACTAAGCAGTCGAGAGCCGGATTTCTCGACTTACGGGCACGTCTCACGACATAGGCCAGGGATGGTGGCGGCGGCAGACGATCGGTCGTTATCTGCATCTCGCCTCGGATATGGCGGTCACTCAGCAACGCTACGCCCATTGTCGCATTAACGGCGGACACAATACCGGCGGCGCTTGAACACTCAAAAACGGTTTCAAGAACCGCATCTTCCTGGCCGATGTCGAGCGCCCATTGTCGATAGAAACATTCGTCATCAAACGACAAGAACGGGATCGGGCCATCATGCCGGATCATCAACTCGGGATGCTTCACCCAGTGAAGGTCTTCCCTATAGAGGACTACGTCCTTCGGCCGCACTTCATGACTGAAGACTTGAACGATTGCGGCATCAAGTTCGCCGCGTTCCAGCATAGCGCGAAGGACCAAGCTCATACGCACCTTGGTTCGGACCGCGACGTTCGGATGCAGCCGCCTGAAGCGACCAAAGATCCGAGCGAGGTCAGTACATGCGGTGTCTTCGGTAAGTCCGAGTGCGATTCTTCCAGCAAGCGGAGTCTTGGAAAGACTTAACAGGGCCTCGTCGTGCAGCCCGAGGATGCGGCCAGCGTAGTCCAGCAAGTCTTCACCGGCAGCCGTAAACATCGGCCCGCCCGATTTACGTCCGAGCAGCTCGCAGTCGAGGCTGATTTCCAGTCTCTTGATCTTATGGCTCACCGCCGACTGTGAGAGGCCCAGAGCGACCGCTGCTCTTGTAATACCACCATGTTGTCGGATCGCGGAAAGCGCCCGCAAAGCGTCGATCTCGAGGCGGCGACTGTTGAGTTCATTCATGACTATATCCGTGTCGTTCTCTCCAGAGAGAAACTTATCACGAACGACGCCGGTCATGACACTGATTTACGAAATGTCATGAACTCATCGAAATTTGTCATGTGCGTGTATTGTGCGATCGACCTATCGGTACTTCGTATTCCTCGCAACAGAGCGCTCGATGACCGACATCTCTCTTCCTTCCGCCACAGCAGGTCGCCATCCTTTGTTATGGCCGTTGCTGGCCACTCTCCTGATCATCGGATGGAGTTCAGGCTTCGTCGGCATCCGGTATGCCAACGAGGAGGCGAGCGTCATGCTTCTGCTGTTCTGGCGGACATTGCTTTCGGGACTGATCCTTCTGCCCTTCGCGTTGGCGATCGGGCCGAGCATATCCATGCGTGCGATCAGAGATCAGGCCCTGTTCGGCATCATGGCCGTGTTCCTGTATCTGGGAGGCTTTGCGCTGGCCATCGAGCAAAAAGTGCCGACGGGGCTGGTCGCGCTCATCGCCGACCTTCTTCCGCTGGCGATCGCCGCTCTTTCCCAACCCGTCCTCGGGGAAAGGCTGACCGCACGGCAATGGCTGGGCACTATGATAGCCGTCATCGGGGTTTTGATCGTATCCTTCGACAGCCTCAGTTTCGGTGCGGCTCCGGTCTGGGCGTACGGACTGACCGTGGGTTCCATGCTGATATTCGCTGTCGCCTCGGTCCTGCATAGGAGACGCAAGACGCAGCATATGCCCGTCCATCAGGCACTTTGCATTCAGACACTGACGGGCTCGGTTCTCTTCGGCCTGTGTGCGTTGACGCAGGGCAGTCTGGCTCCACCGATGACCCGTGATTTCGCGGTCGGGATGATCTGGCTGGTCCTGATCTCAACGTTCCTCGCCTACGCCGTCTACTATACCAGTCTGCGGCTGTTCCCTGTTGCCAAAGTGAGCGCGGCTATTTATCTCAGCCCGCCCGTGACAATGCTGTGGGCATGGATGTTGTTTTCAGAGCCCCTAACCGTCGCGACATTCGCTGGGCTGGCGGTGACGTTGGCTGGCGTATGGATGACCTCACGGGGCTGAGCGATAGCGCATTCGGTATTGACGACGAGATTGGCAGTAGCCGCCTCGGCCCGAAGCGGACATGGCGTTTGCTACTCAATTCCGCGCAATTGTTGCGGCAATTATGGGGGTGGGCTGTTCCAGCTCCCCGCGCAGTAGAAGGCCCGCGCCTGTTCCCCCTGCGCGGGCCTCTCCCAAGTTCTAGACTCTTCTATGCACGACCTGGGAAAGAGAACTTTACGCCCAGAACAGAAAGTCACAACTCACTCAAAGGAGCTAGGCTGAATTCCGTTGGTTCATCCGTTCTGGGTAAGCTGATTTTGTGTCGGAGGCAGAGCGCGAGGACATGCATGCTGTTCTCAAGTCCTCCAACGACGCGTTCAAGAGCAAATCCGTGTCTTCCCTGAAGCCATTGGATTGCACGAGCTTACCGGACGGAACCCGGGCAAATGCCGACAAAAGAAAGCGGCCGGTTATACAAAGCCGGCCGCTAAGACCGCACTGCGTTGGGGGGTGCAACATGCTGTCTCACGTATCAGGTGACCGTACTTTACCGTCAAGATCAACTTGGACATTGGGTGAAACGGCTGCATAAACACCCCCTTATGGCCTAAATCGAATGGGATTCGAAATGTATCGCCGTATCCCCGAACACGGAGGATACTCCCCGGCGGCAAATCCAGCTATATATCAGGCGGGCTGATTCATTGGGGTAAGCATGGATGTTTGTGGGTTTGGACCTGCGCTTGATTTGTCGTCGGATCGATGTGGAGCAGCGGCGGGGAACGCCTCTGCTGGAGCTTGTGAGCCTGGTGCGGGATATGCTGCGCTGCCAGAGGCAGGCCGCTGAAGCAGGTTGAATGATCGGTACGGCGGCGCGTGGCCAGGAAGAGTGGCTTTGTCATCCAGCTCTATGCGCGTCGCTATGCCGTTGCGTCAGTAACGGCCAACCTTTCCGGAAATGGACCGGCTCGGACTTTGCCGTTATTTTGCGATACCGGAAGGCACCGGGGTGAAGAAACGATCATTTGAAGCCTGACCCGAAAGAGATCCCGGCTCGCCCACCGGAAACCGGTCAGGGAGCTCGCGCCGGTCCGCCAGGGCGCGAGCCCTTCACCAGACGCAGAACTTACTGGGGAAAAATCAGGGCTCGACCGTTTTTCCCGTTCGAGCCCCTCAACAGTCTGTCGAGTGAGAGGGAGAATGGCACAATTGCTGCGCCGAAAAATCCCCCATACGGGTTAGTACAATGGGCGTAGTTCGTCGTTATGCGTCCGAGCGAACGCAGAAGCTCTAACCGGAAACCGAATTTACGGCACCGCCGCCGATCCAGGCGCGGATCTTGGATTCGAGCGCTTCCGGGCTGATCGGCTTCGACAGATAGTCGTCCATGCCGGCCTTGATGCAGAGTTCGCGGTCGCTTTCCAGCGCATGCGCGGTCACACCGATGATCGGGGTGTGCAACCCGCTCTGGCTTTCCAGTTCGCGGATCTTCTGGGTCGCCTGATGCCCGTTCATGACCGGCATGGACACGTCCATGAGGATCACCGCCGGCTCGTGTTCTTTCCAGGCTTCGACGGCCTCGGCGCCATTCTTGACGATCTGGAACAGCCAGCCGGTCGACTGCAGGATCTGCGTGAAGACGATCTGGTTGACCTCGTTGTCCTCCGCCACCAGCACGTCGAGTGTCGGATTGGAGCGCATCGGCGGCGTCGAGACCGGTTCATCGGCGATGCCGGGCGTGGCGGTCGTGACCGGACGGGAGTTCGGGCCGTCCCCCTGGGAAGGGATACGAGCTGCCTCCGGCCGGATCTGAAGGTTCTCCAGCGCACGCCGTTTCGTGCGGATCGAGCGGACCACCTCGATGATCGTGCTGCGCAGCAGGTTGGCGCGGGCCGGCTTCATCAGATGCGCCTGGATATTGAGCGCCTGGAAGGTGCTGTCGTCGCTGGCCATGTCCATCGAGGTCAGGAAGATGACGCCGGTACCGTCGAACCGGGCGTCGCTCCGCAGGTTCCTGGCAAAGTCCAGGCCGTTCATTTCCGGCATGTGGTAGTCGAGCACGATGGCGTCGACCGCAACGCCGATCCGGGCGGCCTCCCCGAGGATCGCAAGCCCCTCGGCGCCGCCGTTGGCTGCGACCGCGTCGAAGCCCCACATGGAAAGCTGCTCGCTCAGAATGCGGCGGTTGACGGGATTGTCGTCGACCACGAGGATGCGCGCGCCGCTCGTATTGATCGGCAGAACCGTCTGGACGTTCCGCTCGCTGACCACATCGAAGGGCAGATGCACGGTGAAGGCCGAGCCGCGACCGAGCTCGCTTTCGACCTCGATACGCCCGCCGAAAAGCTCCGTGAGCCCGGCGGTAATGGCAAGCCCGAGGCCTGTGCCCTCGTGGCGGCGGGTGGAGGACGTATCCACCTGGGAGAACTTCTCGAAAACCGACCGCAGCTTCTCGTCCGGGATGCCGAGACCGGTATCCTCGATGCGGATCGTGAGCAGCATCTTGCCGGGCGCGGTAGGCTTCGACATCAGATCGATGAAGACATGGCCCTTTTCGGTGAACTTCACCGCATTGCCGACCAGGTTGGTGATGATCTGGCGGAAACGACCGGCATCCCCCATGACCGTCTCGCGTACGGACGCATCGCCGCGCACGATAAGTTCGATGTCCTTTTCCGCAGCGGACGAGGATAGCAGCGTCGCCACGTCCTCGATCGCCTCGACCGGATCGAACGGCGCCTTGCGGAGCTTCATCTGACCGGCGTCGATCTTGGAGAAGTCGAGAATGTCGTTGATGATCGTGAGCAGCGCGTTGCCCGACTTGACGATGATGTCGATGAACGTCTTCTGGCGGGTATCGAGATTGGACTTGGCGAGCAGCTCGGCCATGCCCAGCACGCCGTTCATCGGGGTGCGGATTTCGTGGCTCATATTGGCGAGGAATTCGGACTTCGCCCGGTCGGCCGCCTCGGCGCGCTGCAGAAGCCGCGTCAGCTCCTCCTCGCGTTCCTTCGTGTCGGTGACATCCGTGAAGATCGCAAGCCAGTGGTCGCTGCCGGTGATATTGGCCTCGACATGGATCCACTTGCGGCCCTCGACCCGGAAATCGGCAAAGACCGGCTTTCCGGCGGCAAGGTTTTCCTCCCAGCTCCTGAGGGTGTCCGCGGCTACGTCCGGGGGGCCAAGGTCGCCGCGCCTGACGCAGAAGCGGAAGATGTCCCGCCACTGTTTGCCGGGCATGGCCATTTCGGCCGGCATTTCGAGCATGCTCGACAAGGCATCGTTGCAGAAGATGATTTCGCCGTCATGCAGGATGAGAAGGCCCTGCGACATCGCGCTGGTGGCGTCGCGCATCAGCGCGCCATGCTGTTCGAGCGCGACGCGAGCCTCGTGGATTTCCTGCTCGCGCTTGCGGACGGCGGTGATGTCCATGTAGGTCAGCAGCGTCTTGCCGCCCGAAAGCCCGGTACCGGAAATGACGATGCTGCGGCCGTTGCGGCTTTTCACCTCGATCGGCGGCCGGTCCTCGCCTTCCGTCAGCGCCGCGATCCGGCCCTGGTAGATCTCCTCGAAGCTGAGGTTCGAGTCGGCATAGATGCCGCGATCGAAATTGACCTTCAGGAAGTCGCGATAGGAGCGGCCGGGCAGATCGAACTGCTCGCCTGCATCCCAGAAATCGTAAAAACTGGGATTGGCGTATTCGAAATTGAACGTCTCGTCGAGAATGGCAATACCGACCGGAATGGCGCTAAGGATGGTCTGCAGATCTTCGCCGACCTTTTCCGCCTTGGTCTGGGCCTCCTTGATCAAGGAAACATCCATGCGAGAGCCGACCAGATGGTGGGCGCCGTCGCGGGTCATGATCCGCCGAAGACGGGTGATCACCGGCACGACGGAGCCGTCGGGGAAAGTCACGTCCTCCGACTTGTCGATTTCCTCGCCGTCCATGATGCGGTCGTTTTCGAGGCGGAACTTCTCCGCCGCGTCCGGAAACATCTCCGTTTCCGTCTTGCCCAGGAATTGCGCGCGCGGGGCGCCGAGCATCGCCTCGTAGGCGGCATTCGCATAGGTCAGCTGGTGGTCGCTGTTGCGGGCAAAAACCGGGACCGGCAGATCCTCAAGGACTGCCCGCAGCAATTCCGTCTCGGCCACCTGCGCCCGCAGGAGCATTTCCTGTTCCTTGAAGTCAGTCACATCGTGACGGACGGCGAGCAGCAGGCCATTCTCGAGGCGCTTGTTGAGGCTTCGCATCCAGCGCCCGTCGGACAGCTGATAGATGTTTTCCGTATAGGGAAGCCGGAACGGTTTCATCCGCTCCTCGACCCAGGCAGCCTTGCCGGGGGTCTCGGCCGCGATCTTCTCCGGCGACAACCGCTTGCGCCGGTCATAGGCATGACCAAGGATTTCCTTCAGCGTGATGCCGCGCCTGACCTCGATCGACATCGATGCGAAATAGTTCGAAAGCTCCGAGTTCCAGTAGAGCAGCGAATCGTTCTTGTCATAGATGCCGATGCCCATTTCGAGCATGTCGAGCGCATCATCAACGAGCGCGCCATCCAGGACAGAAATAGGCTCGCCCTTCTGGCTGGTCGGCAGGCGGGACAAGTCTGCGCCCGCCCCCGCAACCACGCTGAGCCCCTTGGCCGGCACGAAAGATCCGAAGAGATAGGTGTGGTCATCCTCGGTGAGAAAACGCTCGATGTGGAGTTCATGCCGCGCCACGCCGGCGCGGTCGTAGCAGAACGCGGTTTCCTCGGTGCCGAAGACGATCGCCCGGCATTCCTTCTCCTTGCGATCGGCATCCACGGCGCTGCCGAAAAGGCCGTTGCTCGTTTTGCCGACAAGTTCGTGCGGATGTTTACCGAAGAGCCGGGCATAGGCGGCGTTCACCGCCACGTAAGTGAGGGCGCTGTCCTTGATGAAGGCGGGTTCGGCAAGATCGTTGATCCGCTCGCACGCCCTTCTCAGCAATTCACTTTCCGTCTCCACCTTCCACTCCGCGTTCCGGCCGTAACCAGTTCGATTCGTTGGCCCTCCAAGCAATGGATAACAGCACGCGCGCGTTAACAACGTGTTGTTGATGAAGGAGCCAGGCGGCACAATTTCGGCGATTTATCGGGATCCCCATGGCTATGCGCTCAATGGGATCGCAAGAGCGTGAAGGAACGACAGAAAGCCCAAGAATCGGCGGACCTCAAATGCGTCCGCATTTCGCCGGAATTTCGTCAAAATACCTACCTCGAAGCGCATTCACCCAAAAATATTCAACCACAGACTGAGGGAGGCTGAACAACGGTTCAGACTACTCATGGCTGGCTTTCATGAATCCGCCGCCTTTGCGGGCGACGCTCCGTCCGTGCCCTTAAACCACAAGAGGGAAAGGAACAAAGTCATGTCCGTACTGCAAAAGAGCATTTCCGCAGGCTTGATAGCTCTGTCGGTAGCAGGCGCTTTAACGGCGGCCGCTCCGGCTGCGCAGGCCCGCGACCGACACCACGACGACGTCTGGCCCGGCGTCGCAGCCGGGCTTGCGGGCGGCATCATCGGCGGTGCAATCGTCTCGGGGTCGCAGCGTCCAGTCTATGTAGAGCCGGAATACGACTACGCGCCACCGCCGCCGCGGCGCGTCTATTACCGCACCCAGTATGCACCGCGCTGCCACTACGAGTGGGTCGAGAACGAATGGGGCGAGGCCTATCGCGCCCGCGTCTGCCCGCGCTACTAACCCCCCGCAATGCCTAACCATACAAAGCCCGCGTTCGAATAGAGCGCGGGCTTACTCTTTTCCAAATCCGTGGTTCCATGGGGCGCCGGAATGCAATGGCCGGCTATTTCCCGTCTCGCAATTGCGAAACATTCACTTGACTTTTGCCCCCAAATCCACCAAATGCGCATCAGCTTTCACCTTCCGGCCGCCGCGTGAGCTGGCCCCGCGTTCAAAATAACCGCGAAGAAGGAACAAGGCGCACAGATAGATCGCCCTGACCCTCAGGGTTTAAGCGCTGGAAAGCAATTTCCAACTTGCAAGTTCCCACTTCACGCGGGGTTCTTGACGCCACAGGCAGACCGGACGGCATGGTGCCGGCCCCGGCATAGGCTCGTGGCGCCCCGAAAAGGTATTCGACTTGACGAATTTCCAAGAGCTTGGCCTTGCCAAGCAGCTCGTAGCCACTCTTTTTGCGCTTGGTTACGAAACGCCCACGCCGATCCAGGCCCAGGCGATCCCACAGCTTCTCGAAGGCCGCGACATGATCGGCCTCGCCCAGACCGGCACCGGCAAAACCGCTGCATTCGGTCTCCCGCTCATCGAAATGCTCCTGAAGGACCCCAAGCGTCCCGACAACCGCACCACCCGCACCCTGATCCTGGCTCCGACCCGCGAACTGGTCAACCAGATCGCCGTCAACCTGAAGAGCTATGTCCGCAATACGCCGTTGAAGATCAACGCCGTCGTCGGCGGTGCATCGATCAACAAGCAGCAGCTGCAGCTGGAAAAGGGCACCGACATTCTCGTCGCGACCCCCGGCCGCCTGCTCGACCTGATCGCCCGCCGCGCGATCGGTTTGACCACCGTACGCTATCTGGTGCTCGACGAAGCCGACCAGATGCTCGACCTCGGTTTCATCCATGACCTTCGCAAGATCTCGAAGATGGTTCCGGCCAAGCGCCAGACCCTGCTCTTCTCGGCCACCATGCCGAAGGCGATCGCCGATCTCGCAGCCGACTTCCTCAAGGATCCGGTGCAGGTCTCCGTCACGCCTCCGGGCAAGGCTGCCGACAAGGTGGAACAATTCGTCCACTTCGTCGCAGGCAAGAACGACAAGACCGATCTCCTCAAGAAGTCGCTCGAGGACAATCCCGATGGCCGCGCCATGGTCTTCCTGCGCACCAAGCACGGCGCCGAGAAGCTTTCAAAGCATCTCGAGCATATCGGCTTCAAGGTCGCTTCGATCCACGGCAACAAGAGCCAGGGCCAGCGCGAGCGCGCCCTGAAGGCCTTCCGGGACAACGAAATCCGAGTCCTCGTGGCAACCGACGTCGCTGCCCGAGGCATCGACATTCCCGGCGTGACGCATGTCTTCAACTACGACCTTCCGGAAGTGCCGGATGCCTACGTGCACCGCATCGGCCGTACCGCACGTGCCGGCCGCGACGGTATCGCGATTGCTTTCTGCGCACCGGACGAAACGGGTCTGCTGCGTGACATCGAACGCCTGATGACCATCGAAATCGCAACCGCCTCCGGCGAGCGTCCGGAGGGCATGAGCCGTCCTTCGCGCGGCGGCGGCAACCGTGGCGGCGCCAATCGCGGCCGAGGCGGCAATGGTGGCGGCAACGGCGCAGGACAGGGTCGCGGTCGTGGAAACGGCGAAGGCCGTCCGGAGCGTCGCGAACGCCCGGCCCGCAAGCCCTTCTTCGCATCGGAAGATGAAGGCGGCGCCCGTTCGGAAGAACGCGGCGAGCGTCAGGATCGTCCGTTCCGTGGCGATCGTCCGCAGCGGCCCCATGGCGACCGTCCGCACCGCGGCGAACGCCGCAACGAGGACTTCCGCGGCCAGCGTCGCGGCGAAGAAGCACCGCGCTTCGAAGCCGACAACGATCTTGCCACGACGTCGGATTTCCGCCCTGCCAAGAAGCAGTTCGGCCCCCAGGACGGGGCGAAGAACGGTGGCGAAGGCAGACCGGCTCGCAAGGAACATCGCAAGGGCAATGGCGGCCAGAACCCGCACGCGGCGCATGCTCCGCATGAATCCGGCAACCAGCGCAAGGCGCATAACGGCGGCCAGGGCCGTCCGGCACATGCCGGTCAGCCGCAGGGCGAAAACCGTGGCCCGGTTCGGTTCGGCAACGACAACCGCAATGGCGGCCAGCAGGGCCGCAAACGCAGCCGGGCGTAACCGACGAATAGGAAAAGAGGCCGCTTTCGCGGCCTCTTTTTTTGTCATTTGACTGCCGCGTTTCCGCCGTCCGCGAAAAGTGCGGCTCCCGCGACGAAACTCGCCATGGGGCTGGCGAGGAAAAGCGCCGCCCGCGCGATCTCTTCCGGTTGTCCGATCCGCTTCATCGCGTGCAGCCCGGCCGCCCATTCCTTCTGCGCGGCATCGCCGGCCATCGGCGTATCGACCCCACCAGGCAGAAGTGCATTGGCCCGAATGCCCTGCGCCCCATAGTCAGCCGTAATCCCCTTGACCAATCCCATCAGGCCGGCCTTGGAAGCGCCATAGGTAGCCATGCCGGGAATGCCGACACTGGTGCCGACGAAGGTGGAGGTGAAGATGATCGATCCGCCGCCGCGTTCGAGCATGGCCGGGATTTGTGAGCGTGCACCGAGGAAGGCGCTGGCGAAATTCATGGTCATGGTCTGCTGCCATTCATCGATCGTCACCTCAACCAGCGGCTTGTAAGGCCCGACTGTGCCGGCATTGTTCAAGGCGATGTCGAGACCGCCGAACCGGCCGATCGCCGCATCGAGCAGCTTCCGGTGGGTATCCTCTTCCGTGACATCGCCCGTCACGGCGACCGCGCGGCCGCCGGCCGCCTCGATTTCCGAAACCAGCTTCTGCAGTTCCGCCTCGCCTCGCGCATTGGCAACGACGGCAGCCCCCTCCGCGGCGAAGAGCAAGGCGGAGGCCCGGCCGATGCCGCTCGATGCGCCGGTGACGATGGCAACTTTGTTATTCAGCATGATGTAGCTCCTGTTGGGTTACATCTACTGCCTAAAACTGCGCAGCCTCCGGCGACACCCGTTTCCTGACCGATCGGCCATGCGCTCAGTTCTTCCTGTTCACCAGATAGACACCCAGCACCACGATCACCGTGCCGACGATCATCGGCAGCGTCAGCGGCTCGCCGAAAAGGATGGCGGCCTCGATCGCCACGACCGGCGGCATGAGGTAGATCAGCGAAGCCGCGCGAGACACCTGGCCTCGGCGGATGAGATAGAGCAGCAGGCCGACCGCGCCCATCGAAATGCCGAAGACGGACCATGCCATGGCGAACATCGCCTCATGCGTCCAGTCGAAGCGCAGGTTCTCCAGGAGAAGCGCGAGCGGCACCGTCACGATCAGGGCTCCGACGAATTGCAGCGTGGCGATCGAGAAAAGGTCCCCCTCCTGCAGGTGCCGTTTCTGGTAGAGCGTCCCGTACGTCACCGAGGTCATCGCGACGAGATTGATCAGCACGGGAAGGGCAAGGCCCGCAAGGCCGCGATCGAACACGTCGAGGAGCTGCGGCGAAATCGCGATCAGGATGCCGGCAAAGCCGAGCACCAGCCCGAACTTCTGCATGGGCCGCAGCCGCTCGCTGATGAAGAAGGGAGCAGCGAGCGCGGTGAGCAGCGGTTGCAGACCGGCGATGATTCCGGACAAGCCCGCCGGTACGCCCTGCCCGATCGCATACCAGACGCCCGACAGATAAAGGCCGTGCAGGAAGATGCCGGAGATGATCGCATAGCCGAATTGGCTCTTCGTCTTCGGCCATTTCGCCCCCATGACCAGGCAGACGGCGAAGAAGGCTATGGCCGCAAGAGAGTGGCGGACGACGAGAAAAGTAAGGGGATCGGCATGCACCACCGCATATTTTGCAACGATCCAACCCGTGGACCAGAGGAGGACAAACAGGGCCGGAGCCACGCGATCGAGCATAAGGGATTTCCGGGTGATTATCAAAAAAGGCAGGTGGCGCCTGTCTATGCGCAGCTACCTCGATGGTCAAAGCAGAAAAACTGATCGCTTCATTGAACAGAGCTTCAAAAGGCTGAACAGCACTTGGGCAACTGGCGTTTTTGCAGGCAGCAACTTGATCGCCCGTCGGGAAAGCAAGAGCTTGTCCGCTCAAGGAATCAGCACATCTATTGATGTGGGGGCGCGCCGAAGCCATGATTTTCAACGCGCTCGAATCTTCGCAGGCAACTGTGCATGGTTCTTGCATTGCGATCTGCGTTGTATTCAAATGACTAAAAAAGGGGAACGCGCCTTTGGCATTTGACGAAATGTTGACTGCGGAAAATCTTCCGCGCCCGCCATACAAGACCTATCATGAATGGTATACCAGCCAGGATGCCGCCCATCTGATCCGCAAGACCCAGGATGCGGAAAACATCTTCAGGAAAACCGGCATCACCTTCGCGGTCTACGGACACGCAGACAGTTCCGAAAAGCTCATTCCCTTCGATATCATCCCCCGCATCATTTCCGCCCGCGAATGGCGCAAGCTGGCGCAAGGCATCGAACAGCGGGTTCTGGCGCTCAACGCCTTCCTCGACGACATCTACCACAAGCAGGAAATCATCAAGGCGGGTCGCATTCCGCGCGAACTGATCGAGAAGAACGTCGCCTTCCTGCCGGAGATGATCGGTTTTAAGCCGCCCGGCGGCGTCTATACCCATATCGTCGGCACCGACATCGTGCGCACCGGCGAGGATCAGTTCTACGTGCTGGAGGACAATGCCCGCACGCCGTCCGGTGTCAGCTACATGCTGGAAAACCGCGAAACCATGATGCAGATGTTCCCGGAACTCTTTGCGCTGAACAAGGTGCAGCGGGTCGAGGACTATCCAAGGCTCCTGCGCCAGTCGCTCGCCTCGCTCGCCCCCGCCGGCTGCAAGGGCAAACCGCGCGTCGCAGTGCTGACGCCGGGCATCTTCAATTCCGCCTATTACGAACATTCGTTTCTCGCCGACCAGATGGGCGTCGAACTCGTCGAGGGCGGCGACCTGCGCGTCATCGACGGGCGCGTCAAGATGCGCACCACGCGCGGCTACGAAGCGATCGACGTGCTCTACCGCCGCGTCGACGACGACTTCCTGGATCCGCTCACCTTCCGGCCCGATTCGGCGCTCGGCATTCCCGGCATCATGGACGTCTACCGCGCCGGCAATATCACCATCGCCAATGCGCCCGGCACCGGCATTTCCGACGACAAGGCGATCTACTCCTATATGCCGGAGATCGTCGAATTCTATACCGGCCGCAAGGCGCTTCTGGAAAACGTGCCGACCTGGCGCTGCTCCGAGCCGGACAGCCTGAAATACGTGCTGGAGCATATCGAGGAACTGGTCATCAAGGAGGTGCACGGCTCCGGCGGCTACGGCATGCTTGTCGGTCCGACGGCCACCAAGAAGGAGCGCACCGACTTCGCCGAGAAACTCGCCGCCAAGCCGGCCAACTATATCGCCCAGCCGACGCTGGCGCTTTCGACAGTGCCGATCTTCGTCAACAAGGGCGTTGCCCCGCGGCATGTCGACCTGCGCCCTTACGTGCTGGTTTCCGACAAGGTGAAGATCATTCCCGGCGGACTGACCCGCGTGGCGCTGAAACAGGGATCCCTGGTGGTGAATTCCAGCCAGGGCGGCGGCACGAAGGACACCTGGGTTCTGGAAGATTGAGGCTGTAGAATGCTTGGAAGAACTGCAAACGGCCTCTACTGGATGTTTCGCTACATCGAGAGAGCCGAAAATATAGCCCGTCTCGTCGATGCGGGCCTGCGCGTCTCGCTGACGCGCGCCGGCTCGAGCGACGAGGACTGGGACGGGGTGCTGCAGAGCGCCGGCGTCCGCGAAGCCTATTCGGAGGTCCACCCGCAGCTGACTGCTGCTGATGCCATCGACTATCTGCTGCGCGACCAGTCCAATCCGTCGAGCGTGATGTCCTGCATCGAATGGGGACGCAACAATGCCCGCATGGTGCGGACGGCGCTGACCCGGGAGACCTGGGAAGCCACCAACGAGGCGTGGATCGATCTGAAGGCACGGCTTGCCCGCAAGCCGAAACAGGCCGACCTTCCTGAACTGATCGACGGGATCAAGCATCGCTGCGGCCTGATCCGCGGCGCCTTCCATGGCTCGATGCTCCGAAACGATCTCTACAACTTCTCGCGCATCGGCACCTTCATCGAGAGAGCAGACAATACCAGCCGCATTCTCGACGTGAAATATTACGTGCTGCTGCCTGCCGTCAGCCACGTAGGCTCGGCGCTCGACAATTTCCAATGGGAATCGATCCTGCGTTCGGTCTCCGCACACCGCTCCTATGGCTGGGTCTACGACGGTGAATACCAGTCGGCGAATATCGCAGACTTCCTGATCCTCAAGGTCCAGATGCCCCGCTCGCTTGCCTATTGCTACGAGAAGATCGTCAGCAATCTCGGCTATATCGCCGAAGACTACGGCGAGCGGCTGAAGGCCCATGAGACGGCCGACGCAATCCGTTCGACGCTGAAGCGCAGCTCGATGCCCGACATCATGGATCAGGGCCTGCACGAATTTCTGGAAGACTTCGTCAGCCGCAACAACCAGTTGAGTGCCGAGATCTCCGAAGGCTACCGCTTCTACCATTAAGCCCACAGGCACAGGATTTACAGCACATGCGGCTGAAGATTTCTCATACGACCGAATATCTCTACGACCAGCCGGTGCCCTATTCGCTGCAGCGGCTGCGGCTGACGCCCGTCGACGGGCCGACCCAGAAGATCATCAACTGGTCGATCACCGTCGACGGCGCCAAGGTGGAGGCCGGTTATGCCGACCAGTTCGGCAATCGCGTCGAGCTCGTATCCGCCGAAGGCACGGAACACACGATCCGCATCAGCGCGTCCGGAGAGGTCGAAACCAGCGACTGCGCCGGAGTCTTCGGGCCGCATCAGGGTTTCTGCCCGCTCTGGCTCTTCCTGCGCGAGACGCCGCGCACCAAGGCGGGCAAGTTGATCAAGGACCTCGCCAAAGGCCTTAAGGGCGACAGCGAACTTGCCAGGATGCACGCGCTGATGGAGACGATCCATGAAATCGTCGCCTATACGCCGGGAACGACCGACACCGAGACGACCGCGGAAGAGGCCCTGGAGGCGAAGACCGGCGTCTGCCAGGACCACACGCATATCTTCATCTCGGCGGCGCGGCTCCTCGATATCCCGGCCCGCTACGTTTCCGGCTATCTGCTGATGGAAGGAACCACGGAGCAGGTGGCCACCCATGCCTGGAGCGAGGTATACCTGCCTGGCCTCGGCTGGGTCGGCTTCGACGCCGCGAATAATATCTGCCCCGACGATCGTTATGTGCGGATTGCCTCCGGCCTCTGCTACCGCGACTGCGCGCCCGTTTCCGGCATGCGCCTCGGCCTTGCGGGCGAAAATCTCAAGGTTTCGCTGACGGTCGCGCCTGGCCAGACGCAAAGCCAGAGCCAGAACGGGCAGAGCCAGAACCAGACGCAGGAATGATTAGATAGCCGCGTCAAGAGCGGTAAGATAATTTTGCGACGCATAGGCGA
The DNA here is from genome assembly GCF_002968635.1 of Neorhizobium alkalisoli. Classification (GTDB taxonomy): domain Bacteria; phylum Pseudomonadota; class Alphaproteobacteria; order Rhizobiales; family Rhizobiaceae; genus Neorhizobium; species Neorhizobium alkalisoli. The sequence goes on from NZ_PVBN01000006.1 coordinate 354,074, forward strand.
GAATCGCTTGATCGGCAGTTAGCAACGGCACGCTGAGATGTCTTGCCGTTGCAACGATAATCCGGTCTGCGGGATCACTGTGGAAGTCACCCGGCAGCCTTACGCTCTCGACTGCGATGGTCGGTTCCAAGGGAACTAATCTTATCCTCGGATGCATCAGGACTTCATCAAGCCATCGCGACACCTCCATACCCAATGGCAAACGCCCCTTTCGATCGAGCAGAGCAATTTCCCATGGGGTAATGGCCGATACAAGGACTTCTCCGATATCGCTGGTGTCTAGAATCGTCCGGGCACGCTGCCCGAGTTTTGGATTACGACCCGTAACCCAGACAAGCACATGCGTATCAACGAGTATCATTTATATGCGTCCCATTCGCCCGGGTCGACCGCAGGGCCGAATGGATCGTCATAGCGAGAAACCGTCCCCTCCATAAAACCCCACAGGGGTTGCAGATCTTTGGTTTCACGAAACGGAGTCAGCACCGCAACCGGCTTCCCCCGTTTGGTAATAGTGATGGGCTGACCGTCTTCATTCATTTCTTCGATCAGGCGCAGGCACGTGGCCTTAAATTCGGCCGCAGCAACTGTCTTGGCTGTCATGACCATATCTCCTGTACATGTTTACTTCTATATAGTCATTTTCGATCGTGCTCAATAGGCCGCAAGCCCGGCGCCACCTCCGCATGCTCTGCTCCTCCTCCGAAAAACGAGGTGAGGCATGCTGTTTGGGCAATCCGTCTTTCAGTCGGTGCTGACGCGACTGAAAGAAGAACGCAGCGAGGAAGAGGCCGAAGAGACGGACGCCGGTTTCCGCATAAAAGGGCTTGGCCTCGGCTTCGTCGCCGCTACGGACGACGGCCCGACCAGCGCGGCGACCGGAACCGAAGCCTATTTCGCATTCCTGCCGGAACTGCCGGAGATCGAGGCCGCCTCGCACGAGCCGGACCCGGACGACCCGCCGGCACCGCAGATACCCCCTCACCTGCTTCGCCTGACACAGGAAGAGATTGCAGAGGAACTCGCAATTACCGCCGCCGACACGGAGGCGACGCTTGCCGAAAAGCGGCGCCGATTCGCCAAGGCCAACCATCCCGATGGCGTCGTGCCGGAATTTCGCGACAACGCCAACATCCGCATGAAGACGGCCAACCTGCTGATCGACACGGCGATCAAGGGGCTTTTCTGGCGATAGATCCGTTTTAAGGTGACATCTCGCCGTCAGGGACTGCCTGAACTGCCTGCGCTAGTCCCTCGGCTCCTCCGAAGGCTTCTCCGCCGGCGGCTCGCGCTTTTCCAGAAACAGCTTGTAGGTCGCATAGATGCCCACGGCGCCGACGATGATCCCCCAGAACGGCTCGCCGGTATAAAGCTCGAACCCCGCCCAGACGAAGCAGACGGCCAGAATCAGAAGCCGCCGCCACAGCGGTGCGTAGAACGGGTGGTTCGGATCGATCATGTCTTCATTCTCCTGCCGCTCGAACGGGGGGATGCGGCCTTGAGAGAATGATATCCTGATCCACGATCGAAAAAGCAAGGTTGAGATGGCCTTCGAAAACAAGTGACGGCTCATCGGGCGCAATCGTCAGCACCGGCATGCCGCCCAGCCGCACGACCTGCGCCTCGGCAAGCCCTTCCTCGATGCCCGCCTGCAGAAGGTCCTGATGCCGCGTCCCCGGCCCGGTGATGAAGACTGGCATATGGCCGTGCAGGCTGAGCAGGCGCGAAAGTCCGTTGCCGAGCGCAACGCCCGCCTGCCGGAAGGCGAGCTGCGCCCGGCGATTGCCTTGCCGGGCCTGGGCCGCGATCTTGTCGATTTCCGCAAGCGGCACGAACTTGGCGGGAATCGTATCGATCGGCACTTCGAAAGCGGTACGCAGAATGGCGTAGAAGCCCGCATAGGCCTCGATGCAGCCGCGCGCTCCACAACGACAGAGAGCTCCATTGGGGATATGCAGCATATGCCCGAAATTCGGGGCGGAAATGTCGGGCGCCGCCGCCGTCCCGCGGCGTCCGATCCCCAGGCCGATGCTGTGGCCGAGCGAAAGCGCCGCAAGAACCGGTTCGCCTTCACCTGCCTTTTTTGCCTCGCGTTCGAGAAGCGCGCCGGCAACGAGCAGGGTCTCGTTGTTGAGGATGACTTTCGCAGGCCACCCGCCCTTCAGTACCGCCGTGAAATCCACCGCCTGGGCGCCGAAGACCGGCGACCAGATGAGGACGGGTTCGGAGACATGCGCCAGCCCCTTGCTACTGACCGAGATCAGCAAGACCTCGTCAGGATTGATGCGCGAACGGACGAGCACCCGCTCCAGCGCCGCCGAGATGGAATCGATGAAGGCGGCGGTACCGCCCTGCGCACGCGGTTCGGTAAACCGGTCGAGGAGCGTGCCGGCATAATCCACCAGCGAATATTGAATGGAATCGGAGGAAATGATGACGATGATCAGGTAGCCGCAATTGCGCCGCTGGCTGAAGAGCACGCGCGGCCGTCCCCGGCCCGTCGCTGCCTGCTGCTCCATCTTTTCGATGACGCCCGCACGCTCCAGCTCGGCCGTGATGGCGGAAATGGTGGCCGAAGCCAGCCGCGTCGCATCGGAAATCTCGGTATGGGCAAGCCGGCCATGGCGACGCAGCGCAGACAGCACGAGTGCGCTGTTCTGCTGCCGGACCAGTTCGGTGCTCGATTTCGCCAGCATGCCTTGCAGGGTTCTCCTCGCCTCTGTCGATACGGCAGTGCCCTGTCCTCCACAAGTGCCGATTGACAGCCATTTGAATCTCTGACATCTAATTTCTCGACTGTCGAGAAAAAAGCTCGGAGGCTTTGCCCGACAGGTAATCTGGCGGGGGGAGAGCACGGAGGCTTTTGGCCCATCCGCCGTCACTCGGGAGGACATTATGAGATCATTTGTAAAGCTGATGGCCGGCGCGGCCATCCTCGTTTCCATGAACACCGCCACCATGGCGGCCAATCTCGTCGTCGGCGTATCCTGGTCGAACTTCCAGGAAGAGCGCTGGAAGACGGACGAAGCCGCGATCAAGAAGGCGCTCGAAGCTGCCGGCGCAAAGTACATTTCCGCTGACGCCCAGTCTTCTGCCGCCAAGCAGCTCACCGATGTCGAATCGCTGATTTCGCAGGGCGCCAACGCGCTTATCGTGCTCGCTCAGGACTCGGACGCGATCGGCCCAGCGATCGAAAAGGCGACCGCCGAAGGCATTCCGGTTGTTGGCTACGACCGCCTGATCGAAAACCCCGAAGCCTTCTACATCACCTTCGACAACAAGGAAGTCGGCCGCATGCAGGCGCAGGGCGTCTTCAAGGCGAAGCCGGAAGGCAACTATGTCTTCATCAAGGGCTCCTCCTCGGACCCGAACGCGGACTTCCTGTTTGCGGGCCAGATGGAAGTGCTGAAGGCAGCGGTCGATGCCGGCAAGATCAAGAATGTCGGCGAAGCCTATACGGACGGCTGGAAGCCTGAGAACGCTCAGAAGAACATGGAGCAGTTCCTGACCAAGAACAACAACAAGGTCGACGCGGTCGTCGCATCGAACGACGGCACCGCCGGCGGCGCGATTGCGGCGCTCGACGCCCAAGGCCTGGCAGGTTCGGTACCGGTCTCCGGCCAGGACGCCGACAAGGCTGCGCTCAACCGCGTGGCGCTTGGCACCCAGACCGTATCCGTCTGGAAGGACAGCCGTGAACTCGGCAAGACGGCCGCCGAAATCGCGCTCGCTCTCGCTTCCGGCAAGAAGATGACCGAGATTCCGAACGTCCAGACCTTCAACGGCGGACCGAAGAAACAGGCCATGCAGTCGGTCTTCCTGAAGCCGCTGCCGATCACCAAGGACAACCTCGACGTGGTCATCAAGGCCGGCTGGATCAGCAAGGCGGAAGCCTGCCAGGGCGTCAAGGCCGGCGCGGTCGCAGCCTGCAAGTAAGAATGACCATGTCCAGCCGATAAACGTGCCGACGCCGCAGCATTTCTGCCGCGGCGTCGGTTTTCGGCGTAAGATGCGCGGCCGCGTGAACAAGCGAAAAGCGGCAAAGCGCCATTGAGAGGTGCTGACCGGCCGGAGATTTCCGGCTGTAATGCCCTCAAAAAGGTGGGGAACGGCAAAGATGGCCGATACGATGCAAACCACAACGAAATCGACAACATCGGTGGGAACGGGCCAGGCGGAGGGCAATCTGCTGTCGCGCTTCTTCCGTGCAACCGAGATCGACACCCGCATGCTCGGCATGATCGGCGCGCTGCTGATCATCTGGGTCGGCTTCCACATATTGACGGGCGGCCTGTTCCTGACGCCGCGAAACCTCTGGAACCTCTCGGTTCAGACCGCCTCCGTCGCCGTCATGGCGACGGGCATGGTGCTGGTCATCGTGACCCGCAACATCGATCTTTCGGTCGGCTCCATCCTCGGCTTCACCGGCATGATCATGGGCGTGCTCCAGGCACGGCTGCTGCCGGAAATGTTGGGTTTCAATCATCCGGCCATCTGGCTGATCACGCTTTGTGCGGGATTGCTGATCGGCGGCCTGATCGGCACGCTGCACGGCGCCATCATCGCCTTCCTCAGCGTCCCCTCCTTCATCGTCACGCTCGGCGGCCTGCTCGTCTGGCGCGGCGCCACCTGGTTCGTCACCAGTGGCCAGACGGTCGCCCCGATGGACGCCAACTTCCGCCTGATGGGCGGTGGCACGGAAGGCTCGATCGGCGCCACCTGGAGCTGGATCGTCGGCATTCTCGCCTGTCTTGCGATCGTCGCGGCGATCATCAATGCCCGTCGTCAGCGCAAGCGCTTCCATTTTCCCCGCCGTCCGGTATGGGCCGAATATGTGCTGGTCGCGCTCGGCTGCGCCATCGTTCTCGGCGCCGTCTGGATCGCCAACCAATACTATTGGCCGGTCAACATCGCCCGCCGCTATGCCGAAGCGAACAACATTGCCTGGCCGGAAGGCGGACTGTTCATTTCCCAAGGCATTGCGGTGCCGGTCCTGATGGCGATCGCCGTCGGCATCGTGATGACCTTCATCGCCACCAGGCTCCGCTTTGGCCGCTACGTCTTTGCGATCGGCGGCAACCCGGAAGCAGCCGAACTCGCCGGCATCAAGACCCGCTGGGTGACGGTGAAGATCTTCGCGCTGATGGGCGTGCTCTGCGCCATCGCCGCTGCGATTTCCACCGCCCGCCTCAACGCGGCGACCAATGCGCAAGGGGAACTCGACGAGCTCTATACCATCGCGGCGGCGGTCATCGGCGGCACCTCTCTTGCGGGCGGCATGGGATCGATCGCCGGCGCGATGCTCGGGGCGCTGGTCATGCAGTCCCTTCAGTCCGGCATGGTGCTGCTCGGCATCGACACGCCCTTCCAGCGCATCGTCGTCGGCATGGTGCTTGTCGTGGCCGTCTGGCTCGACACCGTCTACCGCGCCAAAGCCAAGTAACCGGCCAAATAAACAGGAGTTTTCATCGTGACGGAACCAACCAATCCGCTCGTGGAAATGAAGAACATTTCCATCTCCTTCGGCGGGATCCACGCTGTCGAGAACGCCTCGGTCGATCTGTTTCCCGGCGAGGTCGTGGCCTTGCTCGGCCACAACGGCGCCGGCAAATCGACATTGATCAAGATCCTCTCGGGCGCCTACAAGCGCGACGCCGGAGACATTCTGATCAACGGCGAGCAGGCCGATATCCGCAACCCGCGCGACGCCAAGAAGTTCGGCATCGAGACGATCTACCAGACGCTCGCCGTCGCCGACAACGTCGATGCCGCCGCCAACCTCTATCTCGGCCGCGAACTGCAGACCAAATGGGGCACGCTCGACGATGTGGCGATGGAAGCCAACACCCGCGAGGTGATGGGGCGCTTGAACCCCAACTTCAAGCGCTTCAAGGAGCCCGTGAAGGCCCTTTCCGGCGGCCAGCGGCAGTCGGTGGCGATCGCCCGCGCCATCCTCTTCGACGCCCGCATCCTGATCATGGACGAGCCGACGGCAGCACTCGGGCCGCAGGAGACCGCGCAGGTCGGCGATCTCATTAAGCAGCTGAAGCGCGAAGGGATCGGCATCTTCCTGATCAGCCACGACATCCACGACGTCTTCGATCTCGCCGACCGCGTCTTCGTGATGAAGAACGGCAAGGTGGTCGGCCACGCCCGCACGGAAGACGTCACCAAGGACGAGGTGCTCGGCATGATCATTCTCGGCAAGGTGCCGCCCGGCGCCACCCCCGGCCCCGGCGCCATGAAAGTGGCGTGATTTGCGGGAATCCGTTGTTTGCCCGCCTTTCTCGGTCCGCCGCCGCAGAGAGGCGTGGCAAGGCGGAACCGGAAACTCTTTTCCGGTTCCGCCTATTCCATCGAAATTGACGCCTCTTGAAATTGACGATTGATGCGGCAGTCATCCTGGGTTAAGAACCTGCCATCGGACAGGGCGAGTCACCGCCTCACGGTTAGCACCCGTAGCTCAGCTGGATAGAGTGTTGGATTCCGATTCCAAAGGTCACAGGTTCGAATCCTGTCGGGTGCGCCAATCTTTTCAAGTGATTAGGCCGAAGTGCTAAACTGAGAAGTTCCTCACAGGAAGCATATAGGAAGCAGGTAATTGAACCAGCTAGGTGTGCGCTAAGCGTGGCGCGGCGCCGTCTTCTGGACAAATTGGCGTTATGCTCGTTCATGGTCCCAACTCAAAGGTTCGAAACCACCTGGGCCGTCGGTTTCCTCTTTGACAAGCCACAGAACGGGATCGCCGTCGACAAGGACGCACGTTACCTGGATCATGTTTGCCACCTGAATAGGGCTGAAGCCAATTCCGACCCTTTCAGAGCTTCGTCACTCACAGCGATATCCACGGGCGTATGATCGCATCTCCGGCCATTCCCATGCCCAAGCCACCCGCTTTCCTTGGAAGGTCGCTGGTAGTCGCAGCAACGAAAACATTTAGGCGTCAGCAGGAACCCCAACCCTCAGAGGTGGCGGCCGGTTCGCTCTTTGTATTGGCCCGAGAGATGACATCTCAAGGGCCATTGGCCTTCAATATCAGGTATTGGGTTATGGGGTCATCTTCTGAAACAGCGTATCGGTAAAGCCGCGAGCAAGCGACGTTTTCAAAAAGTCTAGTTTATCTAATGTCGTCCGGAATAAAGCCGCCCGTCTGGTGTTTCCACAGCCGGGCAAACAACCCGTCCTGCTCGACCAGTTCATCCGGCCTACCCTCCTCCACGATGCGTCCGTGATCGAGCACGACGATCCTATCCATCCTGGCAATGGTCGACAGGCGGTGGGCTATGGCGATCACCGTCTTTCCCTCCATCACCAGGTTGAGCTTTTCCTGGATGGCGGATTCGGATTCGCTGTCCAGCGCCGAGGTCGCCTCGTCGAGCACCAGGATCGGCGCATCCTTCAGGAGCACGCGGGCGATGGCCACCCGCTGGCGCTGACCACCGGATAGTTTGATGCCGCGATCGCCGACGAAGGCGTCATAGCCCTTGCGGCCCTCGCTGTCGGTAAGACCAGCGATGAAGCCATCGGCGCTTGCCAGTTTCGCCACGGCCTCGATCTCCTCCTGTGTAGCCTCCGGCCGACCGTAGCGGATGTTGTCGCCAACCGAGCGGTGCAGCAGCGCGACATCCTGAGCGATGACGCCGATGGCGAGGCGAAGGCTGGATTGGATCACCGTGCGGATATCCTGCCCGTCGATGAGGATCGCGCCGTCGTTGATGTCGTAAAAGCGCAGGAGCAGGTTTGCGAGGGTCGTCTTGCCAGCGCCCGATAGGCGACCAGGCCCACCTTCTCGCCGGGCCGCACGGTCAGCGACAGGGCGTCGATAACTGGCTTGCCCGACTTGTAGGCGAAACGGACATTCTCGAACCTGATCTCGCCCCGCTGCACGACAAGTTCGGCCGCATCCGGCTGGTCGGTGATTGTCGGCGGCGTCGTCATGACGGGCATGGCATCCTTGATCGTGCCGATTGCCTGGAAGATCTGCTGCCCCATCTGCAGGAATGTAAATGTGTGACCGGAGAGACGGCTCAGAACATAGACGGCGGCTGTGAACTGGCCGATCGTGACGAAGCCATCGACGAGACCGGTAAAGCCGATCGACAGAATTGCCAGCCAGTGCATCATGTTGAGCACGACGACTATGACCTCGGCGGTACGGTAGATGCGCTGTTCGCTCTGCTGCGCCTCGATCGCCTTGCCGATTATTCCTTTGATAGCGCCGGCCTCGCTGTCTTCCGCTGCGAATTGTTTGACCATCTGCATGTTGGCGTAGAGATCGGTGATGGCACCGGAAATCAGACTGCGACGCTTGGCGGAGCGGCGTGAGCGCTCGGTGAAGACGGGCGCCAGCCTCACGGCGAGCAGTACGTTGAGCGTGATCCAAATGATGGACGGCAGGGCAAGCTGCCAGGAGAGCGCGCTTAGAAGGACGACGGAGCCGACCATCTGCATGATAAAGCGGGGGATGGACTGGAAGGCCGAAATTACCTGCTGCTGCACGGCTGACGCCACCTGCTGCAGGCGCGAGGCGACCTGGCCGGCATAGAGATCGTGGAAGAAGGCGAGGTCCTGCCGCTCCACCGCCCTGTGGCCCTGCCATTGAATGGCGGCCGGCATGCCGATACCGAGCGTGTGCGAGTTCAGCGTATTGACGAGGAACGAGGCAATCGGGATGCTGGGGAAAAGCAACAGGCCGAGGAAGATCAGCAGCATCCGGTCGTTGTGCAGGAACGCGACAGCACCCTGCTGGGTGACGCCATCGACGATAACAGACAGGCCCCAGACGATCGTCAGGTTCATGGCCTCAATCGCCATGGTGCAGAGGGCGAGCGTGATCAGGATGCCGCGAAACATCAGGACGAAGTGAAGAAGAACGGCCACTGGCCCCTTCGACGGCAGCGGCCGGTAGGGGATGTCGAGCGGCCGGATCAGGCTTTCGAAGGGGCGGTAGATCGCATCTGAGATCGACATTGCTTGCTCGAACTCTAAGTGGAAAGGAGGGCGAGACTCAACTGCAGGCACAGGATCACCTTCCGCCCGCAACATCAACTGCAACATCTCAGCAAATTCAGGATTTCCGCGTCGGCAGAATGGCCGCTTAATACTTAGGCATAGGTGAGGCACCAGTCAGGAGCGCGAACCCGGCGTCGTTCAGCAGGCACCTCGCCAGTCCGGAACAGCCGCGTTACCTTCTTGTGCTCCCCGCTCTCGAATGCCGCTGCAAGCGCTTTTCCGGTTCCCATCGGGAACAGGAAGCAAGGCTCCACGGCATCCGAAAAACGGATCCTGTGAGCTGTCTGACGGCCTCACCGGCTGAGAGGAGTTTGATCGAGATGGCCTTCTCCGCAGAGAAACTAAGCGCGGCGGCAGGCCGCGTCGAGTTCACGAAGAAAAGATGTGCGGGTCAGGGTCACCTTGAGTGACCAATCAGGGGCCGATACCGGACAGGCAGATTCTGGGGAGAATTTTGGGGAACCTGCCGTTATCTTATCTGCACACGAGACCGGCGATACGACAGCGTGGATAGTGAAGACCATTGCGGGCGGTCCGGAACTTTCTACGTTAACGTCCATAGGCAAAACGCGGAGTGTAGCTTTGCACCAGGCTCGCTTCTTCGTCCTCTTCCTCATAAGCGTTTTCCGCGAGCGCGTCGCTTGAGAACACGGTCAGCGTGTGACCGAAGGAACCTAGCCCGACAATTTCCTCGTCGAGCTTGATATGCGCAGGCCCGTCGAACCAGTCAGCGAGAGACGTTTCCTGCGTGAGGTGTCGGCCGTATGCGACGTTTTCGGGATCGCGGTTGAATTCTCTCGTCGCGCTATCCGGCAGTGGCGTGCCCTTACGGAGGAAAGTGAGCTTGCCCAGACTTTTGAACCCCTCAGACATGAAGCAGTAGCTGATATTGGGGCCCTCGCTCACAAGGATTGCCATTGGATACGGACTGCACTCTGCAGCGCGGATTGCAGCGGCAGTCAGAGAACACTTTGACTTGTCGGCAAGCGCTTCTATTCCAGAAAGACCAATCACGCCGCTCCCAAGTTCCTTCCTCGCTAGGAGCGTGGGCATGAGAAGACCCGAGGCGAAGTGGTCGGCTTCAAGTTCGATTGAGCTATCGCCCTGGCTAAACCCTGCGCGAGAGATATGCATCTTGCTGGATTTGAGAATTTCCTCGGGATGGCCATCCAGAAAGTAGTGGCCTAGCTCATGTGCAACAGTGAAGCGCTGATAGCCGTCATTGTCGATATCGGTCGCATAGAAGATCGAAGGGTAATCCTCATCGAAGATAATTCCGCCGCTGACGCCTTTGGCAATTGCCGGCTTTGGTACAATCATGATGTCTTCGGTTTCGGCAATCTTAAAGGGATCGACGGGAAGTGTTTCGAATCCCTTCTCGGTTGCGATGCGCTCGCCATGCTGGCGTGCCATGGTAAGACGGAATTTAGCCATCACTCTTTTTTTTCTGGTTGATCAGGTCGATCATCATCTGAATATGTTCACGGTCAGCGGAGGTCAGATTTTCTTCGCCGCGAAATGCAGTTGTTGCCCCCTGCATGTCCGGGGTGCGTCCAAGCAGATAGTCGGCCGAGACCTCCAACGCTTTAGCAAGCGCCCTGACATTGGCGAAAGATGGCTTGCGGCGATTGCGCTCGAAGTGACCGATGGCAGCAGGTTGCAGTCCCGACGCCTTGGCCAACTCCGTTTGATTTAGTCCTCTTGCTTCGCGGGCGGCCAAAAGCCGATCCCCGAATTCCTGTTCTTTCTTCGGGCTATTTGACACGACGTTCCTGGCTATGTTATTCCTACGAATACGTAGGGCATCGGTGGCCACCTTAAGGGTGGTTTTTTGATACCCAGATGCCCTACGGGTTCGTAGGTAATGGTACTACTGACTTGCGATATTTGTCAATAACCGGGAAGGGGTGATGCATTGGCGAAATCGGACGCGACCAGCAGGAAGGAGCCGGGTTCAGGGCGCAAGCGCGCTATTTCTGTGCACGATGACTCGCCGGTCAAGCTGGCGCGGAACGCGTCCAACAATGACCAGAAAGCGTTGGTCGCGATGGCGGCCGGACGCTGTGAGTTTCCGGGATGCAACAAGTTCCTGTTCGAACACCCATTGACGAAGGATCGCGGAAACTACGGCGAGAACGCCCATATCGTCGCCTTTAAGGAAGGCGCTACCCGGGGGAAGGACGGTGCGCGACCAGCGGACATCAACAGCATCGAAAACCTGATGCTGCTTTGCCAGCCGTGCCACAAGATGATCGATGACAATCCCGAGCGCTATCCACGCGACTTTCTCGTTGCAGGCAAGGAAGCGCACGAGCGCCGCATTCGTGCATTGACCGAACTGGGCCCGGAACTGCGTACCAACGTCCTGGTATTGAAGAGCCGCATTGGGGAGCGCGTCGTCGAGGTTGGGCTTCAGGAAGTTGTTGACGCGCTTCGCCCGCGCTATCCGGCGTCCAGTGCCTTCAAGGTTATCGATCTCACCCAGCTCGGCGATGAAACGGGCAATGGATATTATCCGATGGCTGAACGCCTGATTTTGCAGCACGTAGGCGCCATGTATGCCGCGCAGGATGTGTTTGGCGATGTGAAGCACCTGTCGGTCGTAGGCCTGGCACCCATGCCCCTGCTGGTGGTTTTGGGTGCCGCGCTCAGCAACACCGTACAGACAGATTTCTTCCAGTGTCATCGTGACCGCGATGATCGTTGGACCTGGCATGCCGATGGGCCGCCGGTCTCCTACGTCACCCGTACGGTCAGACGCGGCACTGACGCGGGTAAGGTGGCAGTGACGCTGTCCTTGAGTGGTGCGATTGATGCGGCGCAACTGCCCGGAGCGATCGACGCTGGCGTCACGGTTTACGATTTGACCCTTGATGGCGCGGCGCCCAATCCGGGCTTTCTTCGAACTCGTGCCGATCTGGACGGCTTCCGTGCGGCCTACCGCACCCTTCTTGCGCAGGTGACGAGCGACAACCCGGGCGTATCAGAAGTACACGTGTTTCCGGCCGTTCCGGCGCCTGCCGCTATCGCGCTTGGCTTTGACCTGTTGCCCAAGGTTCACCCGGCCTTGATCGTGCATGACTTTGACAAACGGGTTGGAGGTTTCATGGAAAGGATCAGGGTGAACCGCAATGAGTGACAATGAGTATCTGTTGGAGCTGCTAAAGTCACAGCAACTGGAAAAAGGTTGCGAAGAACTGGTCGCTCTGGACGCCGAACGCGACAATGTCGAGGCGCTCCTGACCGAGTCCTTCCCCAACAGCAACCCGAATTTCACGCATGGCGGATCACGCGCTAAAGGCACGATGATCCGTGAAGACTACGATCTCGACGAGGTCTGTTACTTCGACAATGATGATACCGGACCCGGTGAGACGCTGGAGGAGATCTACGACAATGTCGCCGACCTCCTTGAGGCCGACTATCAGGTCGAGCGGAAACGGTCAGCGCTTCGCCTGAAGACCAAAAAGGGCAAGGATCTCAAGATTGACATCGTGCCCGGCCGCTACGTCAGCGATGATGGCACCGATGTGTTCCTTCACCAGAACGAAGGTGACAAGGAGCGTTTAAAAACGAACCTGGAGGTGCACATCGCACATGTTCGCGAGAGCGGGTGCACGGATGTCATTCAGCTCGGCAAGTTGTGGCGGACCCGCAATGGTATTCTGATCCGCACGTTCCCGCTGGAGCTTCTGATCATTGAGGTACTGTCTGAGAACAATTCCGGCACCCTGCAGGATCGGTTCGAGCGCGTGCTGGCTGCTTTCCGGGACGAGATCGAAGATCTGATGATTGAAGACCCCGCGAATCCCACCGGCAACGATCTGTCTTTCACGCTCACGGACGAGCTGCGCGATACGCTGCGGGACGTGGCGGAAGACACGCTGATCGCAGCTGCGGATCATGGGTGGGAACATGTGTTCGGCGCTCTGCCGACGCGGAAGGCAGCAGCTGTTCCGCGTGTCGCGGCGCTGACAGCTGCCGCGACCGCTCTTGGTGGTGCGGCGCCGCCGTGGGCGGACGAGGGTGAATGACCTGGCACGAGATCGATCCGTCAAAGCTTGACTGCCTTCGCCAGACACTGCGCGACAGGTACCCCACCCTGCATGCCCGAGTGCAGAGTGGTTTTGTTCATGTCGCTGGAACCTTCGCCGTACTGGCCGAAGACGCGCACCGGGACCGCTACACGATCGATGTCCGGCTGCCCGTTGACTATCCTCAGTCCATACCGGATGTCTGGGAGACGGCTGGCCGGATCGAAAGGATCATTGATCGTCACGTTTTTCCGCGGACCGGAGCCCTGTGCGTCGGCGTCCCGGTCGAGATTTGGTTGAACCTGAAAGGTGATTTCTCCATCGAGAACTATCTGGAGAAAGCTGTGCGGCCGTATCTCATTGGGAACAGTCTCTTTGAGGAAGGCGAACCATGGCCATTCAGCGAAAGCACCCATGGGAGTTTTGGGGTCCTTGAGTTTTACGAGCGTTATCTCTGCACCAAGGATGCCCGTGTAATTGGCCAAATTCTGCTGAACTTGCTTAAAGGCAAGGTGCGAGGGCATTGGCCATGTCCCTGCGGGAGCGGAAGCGTTCTACGAAAGTGTCACGGCGAACAGGTGCGGGCTTTGGCCGACGTTCCAGTGAGCATATTGCTTGGTTCGGTTAATCACATGCTGAACGTATTAGAGGCTGGATCACTTAAGTAAGGCGGCTTGCTGAAAGCACGGCAGGTGGCATGCGGCACAGCGCGACAACGGAGCCGGAGGATTGTGAGGGTTTAGAGCCCCGACAGCTTTCGGCAGTTCGAAGGGTATAGTCGAACGGCCGAAATGGGGGCGCAAAGCTGCCGGGTGCAGCCTGGTACCGTCACCGCAAATTTGAGGTCGCCAATCAAGGGCCTTCTTTCTACGCCTTTAAAATAATGCGATAATCCAGGCCTACCAGGCGGGCCATTTTGGACCCTCTTCGCCTGCAAATTAGCGACCACTTCTCCTAAGAAAAAAGTGACGTCTTGTCAGAGACTTGGGATCCGTTAGTCCAAGATTTTCACTCCCGACTATCGCATCCGGTGAAGCCAAAACGTCACCGCAATCTTGGCTGGGGACCTGGCGTGCGTTGGCCGCGGGGGGCGAAATCAGACAGTCCGGCTTCGATGGCGCGAAAGAGGAGTTCTCGGCAGGGCGCGACATCTCTGAGGCGGATGCGCCATACCGCCGACAAGTTGGAGTTATTGTCAAATTTTGGTTGCGATCGGGTCCTCGTGCATCGCATGTAGCCGGTAGATGCAAGGTTGCAACTCTAGCAAGCGCTGGTGAGGGGAAACATGGGCCGTCAGAACCCATTTGATGGATTGGCCGAATTCCTGGCGATCGCGAAACGGCAAAGCATTCGAAAGGCCGCTCTGGACCTTGAAGTGACCCCAGGAGCAATCAGTCAGGCGCTGCAGAAGCTTGAACGGCGTCTGGGCACACCACTTTTTCACCGAACCACGCGACGGATCTCACTGACGGAGGCTGGTGAAGCGCTCCTGGCAGAGATCGCGCCTGCAGCGCGGGTAATCGAGGCCAGCTTGAATCACGCCTCCGGCGCATCCAACGAGCCCTCTGGAACTCTAAAGCTTCTTGTGGAACGCCTTGCCGTGCCGTTCGTGATCGAGCCAGTCTTGCCCGGTTTCTGTGCCGCGTGGCCAAACGTCAAGGTCGATATCACGGTCAGCAACAGGCATCATGATTTTGTGGCAGGTGGCTATGACGCCGGAATTCTCATCGGGCCCTATATCGCCCAGGACATGATTGCCGTGCGACTGTCACCGCACTTCCAATGGGCGGTCTTTGGCTCCCCCGACTATTTCCGCAAGCACGGTCGCCCTATGGTCCCTGGAGACTTGACCAAGCATAACTGCATCCGATTTCGCCGGCCCGAAAAGGGCGACATCTATCGTTGGGAATTCCTGGAGGACGGGCAGAATGTAAGCATTGACCCCAGTGGTCCGGTCACCGTTAACGATGGGGAGCTGATGCAAAGGCTTGCAGCACGGGGCCAGGGATTGATCTATTCCTCAACCTACCACGCGTCGCAAAGGGTCGCTTCCGGTCAGCTCGAACCCGTCTTGCTCGACTATTCGCCCGGGACAGACGGACTGTTTCTCTATTTCACCAAGGCAGCCCAGTCGCAACCTAAGCTGCGTGCGTTTATAGACGCCTGTTCGGAGCTGAGACGGTCGTTGATGGATTGACCAGGGGCGCTGTGCCAGCGAGGCGCTCAGGCCCGTGCAGATTACCTGCGCAATACCATCCCTTCGGATTGTTTACCTACGCTATACAACTAGTGCAGCGCACGCCAGTTTATCCGCATCAATAAACAAGCGATGTTCCGCTGAACCTCAGGTCTTCAACGGAGCAGGCGCATGGCATTCACCCTCCAGATCAATGGACAGCCCCATTCAGTCGATGTCGATGGCGACACGCCGCTGCTGTGGGTCATTCGCGACGTGCTCGACATGACCGGCACGAAGTTTGGCTGTGGGCAAGCGCTTTGCGGCGCTTGCACCGTCCATGTCGATGGAGTCGCAACCCGGTCTTGCGTCACCCCGATCGATAGCCTCGCCGAGAGCCAGATCACGACGATTGAGGCCCTTGAGACGCTTGCGCACGGAAAAGCGCTTCAGGACGCCTGGATAGAGCTGGACGTGCCGCAATGCGGCTATTGCCAGTCGGGTCAGCTCATGTCCGCAGCCGCACTGCTGTCTGACAATGAAAAACCGACTGACGAAGACATCGACAGCGCGATGTCCGGGAACGTCTGTCGATGCGGAACCTACCAGCGCATCCGCGCAGCCATCAAACTCGCAAGCGCATGACGGGAGGACGGATCATGTCGAACAAGCTCGCTGGCCCCCAGTTGAACAGACGCAATTTCCTCAAGGCGAGCGCGGCGCTCGGCGGCGGTCTCATCGTCAGTCTCGGATCTGTTCCAACCGCAGCTCTCGCGGCCACTGAATTAGCACCAAACGCCTTCATCCGGATAGACCGCAGAGGCCTTGTCACTCTCGTCATGCCTCAAGTGGAAATGGGTCAGGGGATCTATACCGCTCAGGCAATGCTCATCGCCGAAGAGCTGGACGTCAGCCTGGAGGAGGTGAAGATCGAGCATGCACCCGTCAACGAAGCACTCTACGGGCATCCGATGCTCGGACGACAGATGACAGGAGGATCAACATCGATCCGTGCATTCTGGACTCCGTTGCGAGCGGCCGGCGCGACAGCGCGGACGCTCCTGATGCAGGCCGCAGCCAAGGAATGGAATGTCGACGTCGCTTCGTGCCGTACCGAGCAAGGATTCGTGGTGAACCCGGATGGGCGCACAAGACGGGCCTATGGTGAACTGGTCGACATGGCCGCCTCTCTTCCGATTCCTGCGGCGGAATCGGTCAAACTGAAGCAGCCCTCCGAGTTTACGCTTTTGGGGACATCCGCGAAACGCCTCGACACCCGCAGGAAGACAAATGGCTCGTTGAAGTACGGCATCGACGCCTCTCCACCCGGGACCAAGATTGCGGCCATCGCGATATCGCCAGTCCTGGGCGGGAAGCCGAAGTCTGTGAATGAGCCGGCAGCGTTGGCCGTCAAAGGCGTGCGGCAGGTCGTCATCACGGACGATTCCGTGGCAGTCGTTGCAGACCATACAGGGGCCGCCAAAAAGGGCCTGGAGGCAGCGGCCATCGAATGGGAGGACGGTCCAAACGGTACCATGTCACAAGCCGATATCCTCCGGCAACTTGCAGAACAGTCGCAACAAGCTGGAGGCGTAGCACGCAGCGAAGGAGACGTGACGGCGGCACTTCAGAACGCCGCGGTCCGGATCGACGCCGTGTATCAACTACCCTTCCTCTCTCATACGGCCATGGAGCCGATGAACTGTACCGTACATGTGCGCGAGGATGCATGCGAACTGTGGGTCGGAACGCAGAATCTCTCCGGAGCAAAGCAGGCAACCACCGCTGTTACCGGTCTCCCGCCTGAGACGATCATCATCAACAATCACATCGTCGGAGGCGGCTTCGGGCGCCGGCTGGAAGCCGACGGCATTGCCCATGCCGTCAAGATCGCAAAGCAGGTCAAAGGTCCCGTCAAGGTGATCTGGAGCCGTGAAGAGGACATCCAGCACGGCTACTACAGGCCATACTATTACGACCGGATATCAGGTGGTATCGATACGGAGGGCAATCCGATCGCCTGGAGCCACCGCGTTTCCGGATCCTCGATTTTTGCCCGTATCGCGCCCGCGGCGATGCAGAACGGCGTCGATCCTGACGGCGTCGAGGGTGCCGCCCATCCCCCTTACAAGCTTCCGGCGATCCATGTGGAGTTCAAGCAGGTGGAGCCGCAGGGTGTGCTCACGAGTTGGTGGCGCGGCGTCGGGCCGTCGCACAACATCTTCGTGGTGGAAAGTTTCATCGACGAATTGGCCGCAGCAGCGAAGTCTGATCCCGTCGACTATCGCAAGCGGCTCCTTACAGAAAATCCGCGCGCGCTCGCAGTGCTGGAGCTCGTTGCCGACAAGGCGGGCTGGGGTGAGGTACTGCCCAAGCGGCATGGCCGCGGCGTCGCGGTGCAGTTCGCATTCGGAACATACCTCGCAATGGTCGCCGATGTGTCGGTGGCGGACGATGGAACGGTTCGCGTGACACGCATTGTTACAGCCGTCGACTGCGGCCTGACGGTCAATCCGGATACGATCGCGGCCCAGATGGAGGGGGGCGCACTCTATGGCCTGACGGCGGCTCTTTATGGTGCGATCACGTTCAGAGATGGACGTGTCGAGCAAAGTAACTTCGACACCTATCTGCCGCTGCGCATCGAAGAAGCGCCGCATGTGGAAACTCATATTGTCCGGAGTGCCGAGGCGCCCGGAGGAATCGGTGAGGCTTCCACCTCTGCCGTCTTCCCTGCCGTGACCAATGCCATTCTTGCGGCGACGGGCAAGCGCGTCAGAACATTGCCAATCAATCCAGAAGAACTGAAAGCATAGTGATGCTGCATGCACTACGTTTGATCTTGTCCATCGCAACCATTTGCCTTGCGGGCCTGGCTGCAGCCTCAATCGTCGGAAATCCAGTTCGAGGCCAGCAGCTATTCAGCCGCTGTTCGGGCTGTCATTCGGTTCAAGGCGAGAATAAGTCTGGACCTCCGCTCAAGGGCGTCGTTGGCCGGGAAGCTGGGGCGGTCGAAGGCTACCGCTATTCTCCAGCGCTCATGAACGCTGGAACCACCTGGAGTGAAGATGCCCTCGACAATTATCTGGCAGGTCCGACGAAGGCCGTGCGTGGAACGCGAATGACTTTTAGCGTTTCCAGGGAGCAAGATCGGGCGGACATCATCGCTTATCTCAAGTCGCTTGGTGGTCAGTGAACCATTCCCTTGAGTATCTCAAACTGCCGACACCCACCAGGGTGCTTGTCGCGGACGACGCTGCCGCACTTCTTGAGTTCGCCCTCGTTTGTCATGCGGAAGCCCGGGTGGCGATTGCCACACTCGTTGAAATTCGTGGCGGTGCTGCCCGTGCACTTGGCTCGCATGTCGTGGTTACGGCTGATGGCCGTTACGCTGGCTATTTGTCCGGTGGGTGCGTGGAAGCAGCCGTTGCGTTCGAAGCTTTGCTTGCAATCGAGGCCGAAAAGGACCGAGTGGTCAAGTTTGGCGACGGGTCACCCTTCTTCGATATCGTCCTTCCCTGTGGGGGAGGCATCACCGTGGCCATCCACATCCTGCGTAAGCCCGACGAGATCGTCCACGTGCTCACCTGTCTTGAGCAGCGCAAGACCTCCGCATTGAAGCTGTCTGTTGAGAACCAAGCGCTGGCCGCGGCGGCAACCCCGGCAGCGCCTGGATGGATCGGGCATTGGTTTCATATCCTTTACCGTCCAAGGATCCGGACCATCATTTCCGGTCAGTCGGTGGAGGCGCGCAGTGTGGCCAAACTGGCCCGAGGTTGCGGATATGATGTGGTCTTCATGTCCGATCAGGACGTCATCGCAGATTTGACCAAGCTCATCGACCCGTTCACAGCGGTCGTGCTCCTGCACCACGATGTGCACCAGGAGCAGCCAGTCCTTCAGGCCGCGCTCCGCGCAAAACCATTCTACATCGGCGCACTCGGGAGCAGTAGGACGCATCAGCGGCGGCTGGAGGCACGACGGAAGGCAGGCTTCCGCGACGAGGAACTGGCACGCATCAAGGCTCCGATCGGTCTGTTCGGCCCCACACGAGACTCGACCTCCTTGGCTCTGTCGGTACTCGCCGAGGTCGCGGCCACGCGGTTGGAAGTTTGCAGATGACGCACAGTGGTGAAACCAAGACCTTCGACCGGATAGAGCGGCCCAATCATGTGGGCACCGGCAACCAATCCATAGGCAGCCGAGATGAACACATGGATACTGAATGCAGGCATAGATGTCCCGAGGACGAAATATCGCCCCAAGGGCGTTCGAATTCTTTCGACCAGGAACAGGGCATACGGATCATAGAGGCGATTTACGACGTCATCGGCCTTCGAGAACGGGTACCGAAGACGGCTTTGCAGGATGAGTTCGACTTCTTTGGTTCAATGGTGCGAGCAAAGCGGATTTTCGAGAAACTCAAGACGTAACGCCGTGCACTAATGCCAGCTTTTCGGGTGGTGCAGGTGTCAGTCGAACGTCCGAGATGACGGCGCAAAGCTGCCCTTCATTGCGTTTACCGAAGTGTGCCATGCGACAGTCACCGCTTAGATGTGCTTCCCACCGAATATACCCCGCCTGAGGTCGCTTGCATGACAATGGTGCCTCCCCAGCCCGTCCCGTAAATCTCTTTTGTAAGTTCGTATAACTTGAAGACGGATTTTGCACTGGGGGAAGCAAGGACGGTTACCGGGCCGCCAGGCAAATCGTTTGAAACAACGGCCGGCGCCTGTTGCAACGCATCCAGGGTCGTGATGCGAGGGTGGCCATACGTGAAGCCATCGGGACTGTCTGCTGTGCCCATCGAGAGGACAGCAATGCGCGGTGTGACCGCGGCGAGCATCTGGTCTGTTGTCTCTTGATCCGCGCCGTGATGGCTGACGAGATAGACATCCGCATCGAAGACGCCAGGATTCGTGCTGTACTGGTCGAGCAAGTCAACCACACCCTTGTCTTCCAAATCCCCCACAAACAAGAACGAGGCTCGGCCAAAGTCCACGCGCACGACAACGCTGTGATTGTTCGGATTCTTGTACTGGCCACTGTTTGCAAGCTCCGGCCGGCCTCCCCAGAATGCGGTGATAATTGGATCGACGCCCTTGCAAGCCAATGGATCGATGTTGGCGTTGGTTACACCCGTAGCTGTCACCTGTGCGTCCACCGTAACTCCAGTGTAACCTGCGCCGAACTCAGCCGCAGTTTTGTGGAACTTGGTCTGTTTGCCAAGCATTCCGCGACTGCCCTCGAGACCATTGTCGACAACGTTCTTGATGGTGTAGGTGCCGCCAGCCTCTGGAAGCAGCAAGGCCGCGCCGTTCGCGTGGTCGGCATGAGGGTGGCTAAGGAACACCACGTCAATTGTGTTATCTAGGTATGGGCGTGTTTCAAAAAACGTGTCCAGATAATTCTTGAACATAATCTCGCCGTCGACACCATCGTCGGCCCACTCCCCACCAACATCAATCAGCGCGATACCGCACGGAAATTCCAGAATTGCGCCGGCACCCTGTCCCACGTCGACATAATGGACGTACATTATGGCATCCGGCGAAGTGTTAGTGCCGCTAGACGCCATCTTCTTACGACCGTTGAAACCGCCGTTGAAGCCGACGCCGGGTGCGAAGTCCTTCCTGAGCGGAACGCTGAAAGGTGTGAGGTTGGGCAACGTCTGCCGATCGGCTGGGAGCGCAAGCGTTGGCGTTCGGGGAAAGACGCTTTGCGGCAGTGTCAGTAACGCGTCAGGAACGGCGACACCCGCATTGGGACTGCCGATATAGTATTCACCTAGGTTGGCGGATGTGGTTGGCAGATAGTCCCCACCATATTGTTCCTCGCCGTATTCGTTAACAGGAATATCCGGTGTCTGTGCAAGCGTCGGGCCAGCTACCACGATGACAGGCAGTATCCATAGTGCTTTCACCTGATCCCCCTCGGTATCCAGAAGTCACTCGTAGCATCTCATACTGGCGGACGGAGTCTATCCCGTTTACGGATAGACGACGACCACGTCCGCTTCCACGAGATGAAAGACTCCGGTACCTCGGGGCATCAGATACTCAGAGTCGGCTTTCGGAAAACGGCGAGCGCAACTCTAACGTCCGAGTTGCTGGCGCGCACCCGCCATTCAAAGGCTCAACCGGTCGACGGGTAGCCTCAATCGAAGCCCGCCCAAGGGAAATTCTATCCGGGCGCCAACTGGCACGCGGGATGGCTGCGCAATCTTTGACGAAACTGGATCGAGGCGGTCGGACGGCTCGTTCCAGACCATTCTTCGGATGGGTTCAAGCCTGGGTGCCAGTGCAGTTACAAGGCCGGTCGGTTGCCGAAAGTTCTGCGGCCAATGCCCGACGGTAGTGCAACGGCACCAAGGCCAGGTGATTGAGGAGATAGTTCGCAAAGGGCCCAGGGTGCGGCAGCGCTGATAGCTTGAGAGGCGCGGTCAAGGTAACCGCCTTGGCCTGCAAGGCCCCACGGGCAGTGACCACAAGAGCGCCCTGGCCCTCAGCTTTCTCGGCAACGACGATACAAGGCAAAATGAATCGCACGCCCTGGCGCAATTCTTCGCAGCGCCAGGATATTCTCCGGCTCGGTTCGGCGTCATCGTCGTCGGGTTCATCAAGGGGGTAAAACGCATCGACACGCGGCGTGCCGAGGTCGGGGCCGTCCCCGAAATAGGGTGTCAGATACGGCTTGGGCACGTCGGGTACCTCTAGCAGATCTTCGAGCGCTATGTCGAAATGATCGATGGCCAGGAAATGAAACGGGCCGGATAATGTCGCTTCAAGATGCACCTTGTCGGCCGCGCGATCACCCTCGTTAACGATTTCGATATCGATGGGGCGCATCACGCCCGGCTTGCTTAAAATCTTGGGTAGGCCGCTCGCCCAGATACGGAGGTGGCGCCGATAACTCTCGAATTCCCGTTCGTAGCGATCCAGCATGCCGCTAGACACGGCCCCGACCGGCGTAATGCTCGGTATCTGGTAGGCCCCCAAACTCATGGGGCGCGCACTGGGATATCGCGCCTCAAGGGTTGATCGGGGCACTTGCGGATCAAGTGCCAGCGCCGTGCGGTAGATGCGGTCGACGCAGTCCTCGCAGATGCCATCGGGCGGCGACACGAGGTCATACCGGCGGTTATGGTCGGCTGTGGCGGGGAAATTGAGGACCAGGTTCGGTTGCGGACCGAGCTGCCGCCGTAGATCGGCGATGGTCTCGTCCCGCTCGTCTCCGTCTGCCGGCCGGCGCCAACTGCGGGGCGGCCTGACATGAAGCAATCCGACATGACGTGCCAGGCGTATAGGCAGACTGTCGTCCGCAAGCAGGATCAGGTCGGGAATGTTTCGGGCGATCATCGTCGCTTCGGCGACGACACGGTTGTCGGGATCGTCAAGATCGAATTGCTCTCCATCAAGGTCCTTGGTGCGGTAAAGCGGACCGAACTCGATGGTCACTGCAATATCGGCGTCAGGCGGCGACAGTCGTACCGGGCGATCTTCACTATCCTCGATGCGGCGCGCTAGTTCGGCGAAATCGGCGGCGCGCTTGCGCAAGCGGCCGCTGCTGAACTTGTGCTGATCCATCTCGGTGCCGACCTTGGTTGGCACGATAAGACGGATTGAGGTCGCGTTGGGCGCAAGCTCTTTCCAGGGCAGCTCGGCCAGTGAGCGGAACTCGACCAGGATGTTGGTATCGAGGCAGAATACCACTTCAGTGGCAGCAAGACACTCGGCGACAGTCATAGTCATGGACACCCCATTGTTTTCGAGCCCGGCCGCAGATCACCAACACTATCGAGGATGGTCAAAGGGCCGATTGAATTCGACAAGAAGTGAACGGCGGTGCATGACCTCACCGCTCTACTGCGCCTTAGTGTTGGAACTAACTCGCGAGCATAGTGCTGCGAATGTGCTGTTGTTGCCATTACATTTCACCCGTCGCTGATCGACAGACCGTCTAGCAGAAATCAGATTCTGGGTCGCGTGATTTGACACTGCTGCGCGCTGTAAAATGTCAGCTCTTGGGCAACGGAGAATTAGGGCTGAAAGGCGGGAATGGAGGCGAAATGCCGCCATCGCTGCCGGATCGCCATCGCTTGGTGGCGGCAAGTGTGATGCACCGAGATCGTCTGCAAGCCCCGAAACACTGCTGCGGGCAGATCAACTGTGATACTCACGGGCCTTTCGTCGGGAATGGCAGAAAGCCTCGGTTTGGCAACTTCGGCTCCTCCGCGGCTCCAAACGGCTGCATGGCAAGATCGCGATTGACGATGACTCGAACTGGAAAGCCTGGCCGGATCGTGAGCGTCGGCTGAATATTAAATTGCCGGCGTACGATCTGCTGACCGATGTCGGAGGCACTGTCCTGCGCGCCTTCGCGAATGGCATTGGCAATTTCGCTTTCGTCGTCCGTTGAGAGCTCCGTGCCAAACCCCAACAGCGTCGACAATGCGGCGGCGCGGAAGAGCTGGCCCCAATGGCGATCGACCTCGTCCTCCAGGCCAGCAAAACCCTGCGGATCCGTACCCTGTAGACGTTCAAGCACAATGGAGGTGCCATCCGGCATAACGATCCGGTCCCAGACGAGCAACACACGTGACTGACCGAATGCCACTTGGCTGTCATACTGGCCGATAAGCCGAGAGCCCTGCGGGATCAGCAGGTGCGTTCCGGTCGGGGTGTCGTAAACGTGCTCCGTCACCTGCGCGGTGATCTGACCGGGCAGGTCGGACTTGATGCCCGCAATGAGCGCCGCGGGAATGACGGTGCCCGCCTGCACCACATAGGGAGAGACTTTCTCCTGCACCTGGCCGCGGCTGACGGTGTTCCGGTCGGCTTCCGCATTGACGAAAGCCAGCTTGCGATCCTGCATGTTCTGCGCCGAGCTCGGATCGAGCGGCGGTGCCTCCGCCGGCAACGGCAGTCCCGTGGACAGATCGATATTGCCGGTTCTCGTTGCGGTGACCGAACTGTTATCCGTCAGGTCGCCGCGGCTGTCGGTAAACAGTTTCGCCACACGGGCGGCTTCTATTTCGGCGAGGCGGCGCTGCTCTTCCGGATCGACACGCGGTGCCTGAATCACCGGCGGTACGACCGGCTTGCCCTCCTCCTGCGCCGGCAGGATCGGCCTGCCGAGATCGCCCGGCAACGCGGGTCCCAGCCTCGGGATATTCATATAGTCCGTAGGCAGGCCGGCGAGCCCATCGGCCGGCGTGCGGTTTTCGGTATTGTAGAGTTCGGTCGCAGTCCGATTGCCACGCCGGCTCGTGTCGAGCGCCCAGAACAGCGCTCCGGCAATGACGATGCCCGCCACGCCGCCGAGACCGATCAGGATTTTTCGGGAAAGCCGAGTGACGCGCGGCGGATCCGGACGCAGCCTGAATTGTGCCTTCAGATCGGGAGCATTCGTCATCGGTCGCTTCCTCGCGAGAACAACGCCTCCCTTGTCGCCGACGGTCGGCCGTCAGTGCGAACGATGCGGACCCGGCGCTGCGAATCCTTATCACCGAGCCGGAGTTCAGCGGCGGCGAACAGCCGGTCGACGACGTAGTAGTTCTGGCGGGCACGGTAGTTGACTAGTTCCGAACTGCCGGACGCGCCGATGACGAAGAGCGGCGGCATTTCGCCTTGGGCGATGCCGGACGGAAATTCGACATAGACCTTGGCCCCATCGTCGAAGGCACGCAGCGGCCGCCATGGTGCGCTGTCCCCCTCAATTCGGTAGCGAAAGTTCAGCTTCGAAATGTCGACACCACTTGCGACCGGTTGGGTTTCGGCAGCCCGCGCGTTCTGGCGCCTCAGCGCGATCAACTGGTCGGCCGGATATTGCCACGAGACGGAGGCCATGTAGGTCTTTTCCGTCGATCGCAATTCGATGTGGTAGGTGCGCCGGTCGGTATTGATGACGAGATTGGTCTGAAGATCGATCCGCGTCGGCTTCACCAGGATATGGACCTGCCTGCTTTCCCCTGTTCCGCTCTCGGTGTCGCCGATGATCCAGCGCACCGTATCGCCGGCGGCGACGGGACCGGAACCGACAAGTTGCTCGCCAGACTGGAGCGCGATATCCGTCACCTGGCCGGGTGCGGCATAGACCTGATAGAGCGCACCGACCGCGAAGGGATAGACCTGCACAGCGTTGATGAAGCCGTCGCGGACCGGCTGCATGCGGGCGGCCTCGTTTGCGGCACTGATGCGTGCTTTCGGATCGGCTGGTTCAGGTTTGGCCTTACCGCCATCGACCGGTTTCAACTGGCCGGGCAGCGGCAGTGTCTTCGGCACTTCCACAACCTTCACCGGCGCCACCGGATCTGTTTCGAGCACAGCCGGCGCCGCATCGTCGTAGTCGATTTCCGGCGGGATATATTTCTTCGCGCAGCCGACAAGCGTGGTCGCCGACATCAGCGTCACCGCCAGGATCATCGTCCTTTTACTGCTTGCCCGCTTCATGCTCCATCTCCTTCGACCAGTTGATTGCGTTGATGTAGACGCCAAGCGGATTGGCGCGCAGCCTGTCGGCCGTGCTCGGTTGCTGGATCACCACGGTTAGGATGGCCGTCCATCGCTCGGTTGCGGAGAGCTGGCCGTTCTCGAAATGCCGTTCGGTCCAGGCGACCCGAAAACTGTCCGGCGAGGCGCGGATGACGCTGGAAATCTCGACAGCGATTTGGGTCTTGCCCACCTTGGTGAACGGGTCATTGGCGCGGGCATAGTCGTTGAGCGCGACGGCGCCGCGGTCGGTGGTGAACTCGTACGCGCGCAGCCAATTCTGCCGGACGATCACCGCGTCCGCCGGAATGCTTCTGACCTGCTCGATGAAACGGGCGAGATGCCAGGCGATCTGCGGATCGGTCGGGCGATAGTCCGCAACAGCCGGAGCAATGGCCTGCGCCTCGCCGAGTTTGTCGATCTGCACCACCCAGGGGACCACGGTACCGCGCGTCGATTGCCAGATGAGCGCCATGGCAAAGCCGCCGGCAAGCAGGAGCGAGCCGAAGGCCATCAGCCGCCAGTTCTTCGCCTGCACACGAGCCGAGCCGATGCGCTCGTCCCAGATCTGGGCCGCCTTCTGGTAAGGGGTTTCCGGTTCGGGCGTGCGGGCGTAGCGCACGGAAGGTCGTTTGAAGAGGTTCATCAGCGGTCATCCTGATTGAGGGAGACGGACATGGAGCCACCGCCGTGATCACCGGAGCGGACCGTATGAGCGGCGGTGCTGACCCCGTGATGGAAGGCGCTGCCGCGCTTCATCCGCTGCGCCCATTCCGGCGGTGAGGACGGTGCAGTGCCGGAACCGGAAACGGCGGATGCTTGTCTTGCGGGAGTTGAATCATTGGCGACTTCAGCGCCGCTGGGATTGACCTCGTTCCCGCCGCCGGTTGACTTCCAGGCGCCTGCCTGTCCAGATCGATAACTCGCGCGCATGGCATCGATGGCGCGGGATGTGGCTTCCCTGCCCCTGTTCATGATGAGGCCCGCACCTGCCCGGGTCACGCCGGCAAAGCCGGCAGCACCACCGCCCGTTCCGGTATTGCCCACCGAAGCATCGGCAAGTCCGTAGGCGGTCTGGACACCGCCGGCGAGTGCGGCCCCTCCCCGCGCCGTAGCGACCACGGCGCCGGCGGCCGCACCAAGTCCGGCGCGTGCGCCCATGTAACCCGCCGCTCCGAGGCCGGCTGCGGCAAGACCGGTTCCGACGGCGGCGCCGGCCCCCAGTTGCGGCGCGCCAGCCACAAGCCCCGTGGCGATGCCAGGGCCGAAGATCGACAGGCCCATCAGAGCGAGCGCGCCAAGCACCAGCGACAAGGCCTCGGTGATCGTCGGCTGCTCGGAAAAGCCTTCGGTGAACTCACCGAACAGGCCGGAGCCGATGCCGACGATGACAGCCAACACGAGGATCTTGATGCCAGAGGCGACGATATTGCCGAGCACCTTTTCGGCGAGAAAAGCGGTCTTGTTGAAGAGCGCGAAGGGAACGAGAACGAAACCCGCGAGCGTCGTCAGCTTGAACTCAATAAGGGTTACGAATATCTGGATTGCCAAAATGAAAAACGCGATCAGCACGATCACCCAGGCGACCATCAGCACGAAGATCTGCACGAAGTTCTCGAAGAAACTGATATACCCCATCAGTTCGCCGGCGGCCTGAAGGATCGGATTGCCGGCGTCGATGCCAACCTGCGCGACGCGGCCGGGCTGCAGAAGCTCGGCGCCGGAGAGCGACGATCCGCCAGCCTGCAAGCCCAGTCCGCTGAAGCTTTCGAAGACGATCCGCGCAAGGCTGTTGAAGTTGCCGATGACGAAGGCGAAGAAGCCGATATAGAGTGTCTTCCTGACGAGCCGCTGCAGCACGTCCTCGTCCGCACCCCACGCCCAGAACAGGCCGGCAATCACGATGTCGATGGTGATCAGGGCCGAGGTCAGGAAAGCAATTTCGCCGCCGAGCAGCCCGAAGCCGGAATCGATATAGGAGGTGAACGTCTCCAGGAAACGATCGATAATCCCGGTGTTATTCATGGCGACAGCATCCCATCTGTGCCTGGATTCGGCGTCACCGACCGCTCCTGTTTGTCGGCTCCGAAGAATCGCCGGCGGGTTTCTGTCCAAGTCTTGCGGCAAGCCGCATCATCGAGCGCCGCCGTTCCCATGTCTCGGCAACGGTCGAGCACGCCGAAGGGCGGGTCGCCGCCCGGATCACGGAGGCGGAGGGAGGGCGGATCCTCCGGACCATCGTCATGATGCAGGGCTGAAATTGCGGCGGTCAGCCCCGCGCCAATGGCGACGACGGCGATCATCCGGGCGGCGATCTTCAGGTCCATGGCGTCCGGTTCCTAGTGATGGAACATGCGGACGCTGGACGAACTGTAGGCGGTTCCGGTCATGAAGCGGCCGAACTGCTCGCGGGCCTGCTCCTCGGC
This sequence comes from Neorhizobium alkalisoli, assembly GCF_002968635.1. Classification (GTDB taxonomy): domain Bacteria; phylum Pseudomonadota; class Alphaproteobacteria; order Rhizobiales; family Rhizobiaceae; genus Neorhizobium; species Neorhizobium alkalisoli. Next base: position 382,212 of record NZ_PVBN01000006.1, read on the forward strand.
CGCCGCCCGCCTCGCCTGGTCCAGCGCGTCGGCTCGACCCTGCGCGGCCAGCATCGCGGTCAGGTCGGAGATCTGCCTGGCCTGCACAGCCAGCAACTGAGTGCCGGCCTGGGTCGCCTGCAGCATGCCGACCGCCGACTGGCTCGCATCGACCAGTTCGCTGGTTTGCTGTTGCGTCCCCTCGATATTGTTGACCGCCACGGCGCCGGCCTTCAGCGAGTGCTCGAAGGCCGAGACCGACTGCTGCCAGCGCTGGCGGGCGGAGGAGACGAGCTGCGAAGAGGACCGATCGCCGGAAGCGAAGTCGCGATAGGTGGTGTTGAATTGCTGCTCGATATTCTCGACATTGTAGCCGAGTTGCCGGGCTTCCCCGAGCAGGCTCTTCATCTCGGAAAAGTTGCCTTCGATCTCCGACAGCATCGAGGTGGGCAAGCTGGTCAGGTTCTTCGCCTGGTTGATCAGCGTTTGCGCCTCGTTGGCAAGCGACGTCACCTGATTGTTGATCTGCTCCAGGGCACGGGCGGCCGAGAGCAGGTTTTCGCTGTAGTTCCTGGGATCAAAGACGATCAGGGCGAAGGCCGGCCGGGGAATGAATGGAACTGTGGCGAGGGGTAGAAGCGCGGGAAGCAGGATGGCGGATGCCCTCGCGGTGCAGCCGAACAGGCTGGGACGAGCGGAACGGATGGCGGTGCTCTTCATGACGAAAGCTCCTCTTCGGATGGTGGGAAAGCGGGTACCGGTCTGCTGCCTTCATCGGCCGACTGGCCGATGACGTTGTTGAGGTCGGGAACGAGATCGGCGGCCCAGCGAAAACCGTTGGCCTCGAGCCAGGCTTCGAGGAAATAAGGTCGGGCGCCGCTGCGCAGCAGTTCGTAGATCAGGGCGTGCGCGGCCTTGTCGGACGCGGCACAGAGCGCCAGCGCAACGTGGCCAAGACCCAGTTCGAACAGGCGATTGCCCCGCCGGGACTGGCAGTAGTAGTCGCGCTTCGGCGTGGCGCGGGCGACGATCTCGATCTGCCGATCGTTTAGGCCGAACTGGCGATAAACGGCGGCGATCTGTGGCTCGATTGCCCGTTCATTGGCGAGGAAGATGCGGGTCGGGCAGCTCTCGACAATGACCGGAGCGATCGGCGAGGCATCGATGTCGGCGAGTGACTGCGAGGAGAAGACGACGCTGACATTCTTCTTGCGCAGCGTCTTCAGCCATTCCTTGATCTTTTGGGCGAAGCCGCCATCGTCCAGCGCCCGCCAACCCTCGTCGATTATGAGCAGCGACGGGCGGCCATCGAAACGGGATTCGATACGGTGGAAGAGATAGGAGAGCACGGCCGCAGCCGCGCTAGTTCCGATCAGCCCTTCGGTCTCGAAAGCCTGGACCGACGCCTCGCCCAGCCATTCCATTTCCGCGTCGAGCAGCCGGCCATAAGGACCACCGATGCAGTAGGGCCGCAAAGCCTGTTTGAGCGCCGAGGATTGCAGCAGCATCGTCAGACCGGTGATGGTCCGTTCCGTCAGTGGCGCAGAGGCCAGGAGAATCGATTGCTCGTTGGTCAGCACTTCCTTGAGGATTGCGGCGACGGACTTCCGCTTGGCGAACCATTGCCGCCTGATCTTGGTCACCAGGCGTGTCGCATCGGCCCTGTCGAGCATGATGGCCCGCGTCGACCAACGATACATGAAGGCGAGACGGTTGAGATCGTCAAGGATGCCGGGAAAGGTGACGGTCGGGAAACCGATCACCGTCAGCGTGCGCAGATGCCCGCAGCGCGCTGAACATGACAATGACACTTAACGAACTCGCCACCAATGCCATGAAGTATGGAGCGCTTTCATCGCGGACGGGTCGTGTTTCAGTCGGTTGGCGCCTGGAACAGGCTTCGACCCTTCGGTCGGCGTTGACACTTGAATGGCGAGAACTTGGTGGTCCACCAGTCGTGCCGCCTGCCCGCCGCGGCATTGGCAGCCGATTGATGGAACGCTGCATTGAGCGTGATCTCGCAGGTGAGTTTGACCTTGCTTTCGAGCCCTTGGGCGTGTTTTGCCGCATATCGATACCTGTCGGAATGGCTAACGCATGACAATGTTCTCCGGCGTCAAGGTGCTCGTTGTGGAAGACGAGGGTTTCGTGGCTTTGCTAATCGAGGACATGCTTGGGGATCTCAGTTGCGAAATTGTCGCGTCCGTGGCTCGGCTGACTGAAGCAGAAGGGATCGCCGCCACCGCCGCTATCGATTTGGCGGTTCTCGACGTCAACCTTCACGGCCAACCCAGTTTTCCCGTTGCCGAAATCCTACGCGAACGAGGCGTGCCATTCATGTTCAGCACCGGATATGGCCAGAACGGCCTACCGCGTGAATTCGCTGGCCATCCATTGATCGCCAAACCCTTTTCCTCCACAGAGTTGCAGCAGAAAATCGCCGTAGCCTTAGGCAAAGGGTGACGGTGACGAATGAATTCGTAGACCAAGTCGCGAAGTCAATGCCGAGCCGGTTTGCGCCTGCTGCGACGTTAGACATCCGGAACTTCCGGACATGCGATGATTTTGTCAAGAATCAGCAAGCGCCTCAGACAGCAAAGGGGGCGTTCTCCAAGCGCTATGTTTCGGGTCGGCTAGCGACGTCACAGCCGCCGCATGATTGTCCTTAGCGCCTTTCATGTAGTTTCGGTGCTACAGCAACTTGCCCCGGCGCGGAACCGCGCCAGATTTACCTGCAGGTGGAAGGAGGAACCAATCATGACTGGAGATGAGGATCAGATCCGCCAGAGGGCCTACGAAATCTGGGAGCAGGAAGGACGCCCACACGGCGAAGATCTGCGACATTGGATCAGGGCGTTTGAGGAGCTTGAAACTCCGCGCGGGAAGGCGGCGCAGCTGAATAAGCGTGATGCTTCCAAATCCGATGAGAACGCGCCACGCTCGACCGTTTCACCGAAAAAAGTTCGCGCGACGCCAGACCGGGACTGAAGAAAGACCTCCTGACGCCGGAAACTGTTCCTCGCTCAGGCCGCATGGGCGCTCATTGCGGGTAGTGACGAGGTGGTTCACGCAGAGCGGCTCGTCGCTAGGTTCTGTTGATGCGGCCCCTCCCCTCGTGTCGGCACAAGTTTGTGGTCAAGGTCCCCGATCGCTGATGGCCTCCCCAACAGATAGCCTTGTCCTTCGTCGCAGCCTTCCATTCGCAATACTGACATCTGTTCTTCTGTCTCTATGCCCTCTGCCAGAACAGGAATATCCAGGCTCTTGCCGAGGGCTAGTACGGCTCTCACGATAGCCTTGGACTGCCGGTCCTGCTCAATCCCATCGACAAAGGCTTTGTCCAGCTTAATCTTGTCGAAGGGGAACGACCGTAGTGTTTCGAGTGACGAGTAACCGCTTCCGAAGTCATCAAGCGCCAATCCGACCCCGAGAGCTTTAATTTGGCGGATGATGTGCAGCGAGCGAACTTTATCCTTGATTAATGCAGTTTCGGTAAGCTCCAGCTCCAATCTATACGGCGGCAGACCTGTCTCAACCAGTATCTCGTGTACCAGCCTCGGCAGGTTGGCATCCATGAACTGGACAGCCGAAACATTGACGGCCACACGGCATGGTGGTTCCCACGTGGCCGCGTCCGTACATGCCCGGCGAAGCACCCAGGCACCAAGTGACCCCACCAATCCACACTCCTCTGCAACCGGAATGAACTCGGATGGCGAAATGGGACCTAGCTTCGGGTGTGTCCAGCGCAGTAGCGCTTCGTATCCATGGATTTCGCTGGTCGAGAGCGACTTCTGCACCTGATAGTGGACATCCAGTTCGCCGTGCTCTAGCGCGTATCGCAATGTTTCCGCAAGCTGCCGCCGCTTGCGTTCCAATGCGCCAATTCCGGCGTCGTAGAACAACAGCCCGTCAAGGGCAGCGTGCTTGGCATGATACATTGCCAAATCGGCATTGTTGACCAACTCGTCCAGTTCTTTGGCATCGTCCGGCCAGATGGCAGCCCCCATGCTCGCCCCGACTCTAATCTCCATGCTGCCAATACGCATCGGCCGGCTGACGATTTCGGCAAGGCGCTCGGCAAAGGCGGAGACATCGCTTTTAGCGCCACATTTTTTCACTGCTGCGAACTCATCGCCGCCCAGGCGGGCGACAAACTCGTCCTCCTGAAGGCATTGCGCCATGCGATGTGAGATGATGCGCAGGGTCTCATCGCCGGCGCCGTGTCCGAGCGTGTCATTGATTTCTTTAAAGCGGTTGAGGTCGACGCCAATGACGGCGAATTTGCGGCCTCGTCCTTGGGCTTCATCGAACACTTTACTGATGTGAGTGGAAAAACTGGCGCGATTGGGCAGACCCGTCAAGGCATCGTGTGCTGCCATTTGGCGAAGCTGTTCCTGTGAGTCTGCGCGAACATCTGTGTCAATCAGATAGCTCGCGAGCCCGGAACTGACGACGATCAGGGCAACGATTGTGATGGCGAGGGCGAAGGTGAAAATGGCTGCCGTATCCACCTCGGCGAAACTCTGTGTCAGCGGCGTCACGCGATAGGCCGCCATTGCCGTGAAATGTAAACCGACAATCCCCGTGACCAAGAGCGCAACGGCCAGCCAGAAGCGTTGCATCTGCAGCCCCCATTGCCAGACCACGGCCACTGCCGCCGCCGAGCATAAGGTTGCGATTGATACTGAGGCCACAATGTAATCAAACCGCCATTCGACGAGTCCAACCACATGGTACGCGCGCATCCCGGTGTAGTGCATGGCGGAATATGTTAAGCCCACGAGAGCGCCACCAAGCAGCGGGAACCTAGGCGTCGCTCCCATCCCACTGATAGAGAAACCGGCAAGGAGGCCCAACATCGCGATCACGAGCGACATCAATGTCATCACCGGGTCGAATGATACTGGCGCCGGTGGTTCATATGCTAGCATGGCGACGAAGTGCGTTGTCCATACGCCGCCGCCACCAGCGACCGCCGCCAGGAACTGCCAACCGAGCCTCTGCCACCGCGACGCGATCGCTGCCCGGTGCAGTAATCTCAGGGTGATCGCCGCACCGAAAAGGCAAATAAGAGCCGCGACCAAAACCAGGAGCAAATTGTGTTCATTTGCAATGCAGCTTACCACAGTCATCATTGGCGGACGCTTCACCCCGAGTCGTATACGAAAGCCCCTATGATGACTTCAGAACTTAAACACTCTCTTACAGCTTTGAGACAACAGCAGGACGCCTGATTGCACGCATCTTCTCCCTGAAAAGGTCCGGGGGTAACGACGTTGGTGCCGTCTTCCCATACGGAGCGTTGACGCCGAATGCGGTGCGTATCTGAAGCAGCATTGCCGACTACTGATCGGCTAAGTGTCAGGCATCCCCCAACGCGGCGATCCGATTCAACCCGCCAGGTCAGGGATTTCCTTCAGCGGGAGGCCGCTCGAGCGCGCCACGGCCCTAAACCTCGAACCATGTTCAAAGTTTGCGACAGCAAGCGACACAGGCCCCGGAACCTTTGCCATACGGTCTGGCGCTGGCCTGACGGCATCTTCATATTTCTTGCAAACAATGGGGAGAACGTCCTGTCCGAGTTCATAAGCTATCTGTTCGCCATCCTCGTTGTCAGCCCGCTCCAGGCCGAGGTATCGGAGCGCTTGCAGGGCGTGCCATCGGCGGAGATCGTCCAGACGGCGCGGGCCTGCATTGCCACGGAGGCTCCCGAGCTTGTCCAACGAGCACGGGAGGATTGGCGGTGGGCTCCTGCGAACGCCATCGGTGTCGGTGTCGGGATGGTCGATCCCGTGACCTTACTCACAGGCCAAATCAGCGATCGCGACCGGCTGGTGCAGGTTTTGTCGGGAATGGCAGCCGCGAGGAAGCATAACTTCATTGCACACAGTCCCCGTCGAGACTTTCCGCCGGCGTTGCTGATGTGGGTTAAGGCGGATCCGCCCCTCGCAATTTCTGCTATCGCATAGACTTTTGACCGCGGATGTATCGGCACTGGTAGATGAGCGATGATAAGAAGCTCACTTGGAGAGTTGGCCTTGATCCGGACCACTTTTTCATCAGACCCAAAATGCATCCTTCTCTAAGCGGCACCAGCCCTCTACCGCTTCACAAAATTTCAATCTTTGGTTTGCAAAATTGGCTTCACTACACGTTCTTACCGCAGTTCTAAGCTCCGGCGCGGGCCGTATCGAACGCCGGCAAGAACGAGCCTTTTGGACACCATTTATCATTTTCAGCCACGGGAGCCATGACGCTCTTGTAGGCATCACACAGGAGACATTCCGTGAGCAAGCCATCCCTATTCTCGCGCATCAGTACCAAGCTGGCGCTCATGTCCGGGGCAGGCGTTGCTGTTATGGTCGCCATCACCATCACCGGTTGGTTCATCGAGAAAAACGTGAACGAGGCAATTTCCCGGGGCCGTATCCAATCGGACATCTCCCGTAGTCTCGCGGACGCGAAAGCCTCCGTTAGAGGGATGCAGATAGGTACTCGAGATATCCGTCTTGCTGAAACGGTAGCCGAGGTTGGCGAAGCGGCGGCCTATGTAGAGGAACGACACGCTTCCGTAGAGAAGTACCTGAGCGAAGCGGCAGCATTGATGGCAGTGCAGGCCAACAAGGATCGCGTGAAGGTCATCGATGACCACGTCAGCGCCTATTTCCGCGCGGCCGGAGAACTGGCGAAGGCAATTGAAGCCAAGCTAGGGGAAACGTCAGCTAATCCTAATCTCGACGCCAAAGCAAAGGATCTTCTAGCCGCTCTGGATGCATCGGCAGAAGCTATGGCCCAAACGCTGGACGAAGGGCTCGGTGTCGCCAAGGACACCGCCGCCAAGGCGATTGAGGAACGCCGGGAAATTCAGGAGTTTTCTCACCTTGTTACCAACAGCATGGCGGTCGTCATGGTGTTGCTGCTGATCGGATCCACAATCTTCGGTACTCGCGTAATCGCCCGCCCGATAGGCCACTTGACATACGGCATGAGCGTCCTCGCCGACGGGAATCTGGAAGCGGATGTTCCCTTTACGGAGCGCTCCGATGAGATCGGGGAGATGGCGCGGGCCGTGCAAGTGTTCAAGCAGAACGGCATCAGGGTCCGCGAACTGAACGCGCAAGAAGCGGCACTACAAGCGAAAAGCGCCGATCTGCAGTCGAACATCGGCGAGGTGGTCTCGGCGGCGGTCGCCGGCGACTTCACTCGCCGCATCAGCAAGGACTACGACAATGCCGACCTCAACCGCTTCGCCGCGCAGGTGAACGAGCTGGTGACCTCCGTCGACAGTGGCGTTACCGAGACCCGCCGGGTTATCTCAGCGCTGGCGGAAGGCAACATCACCGAAACGATACGCGGCGAGTTTCAGGGCGCCTTCGGAGAACTTCAGCAGAACGTCAATGCGACAATGGCAAATCTGCGGTCGGTTCTTGGTGAGGTCCGCGCCGCGATTGACACGATCGATGGTGGCGCCGGCGAGATGCGGATAGCTTCCGGCGACCTGTCGAAGCGTACCGAACAGCAGGCGGCTTCTCTCGAAGAAACCTCTTCGGCGCTGGAAGAGATCACGGTGGCCGTCAAACATTCGACCGAACGGGCAGCGGAAGCGAGCCAAATGGTTGATGAGGCGCGGAAAAGCACTGAGCGATCGAGCGCGGTGGTCAAAGACGCAGTTTCGGCCATGGGGCGCATCGAGCAGGCTTCGGGCGAGATCAGTCAGATCATCAACGTCATCGATGAAATTGCCTTTCAGACCAATCTTTTGGCACTCAACGCAGGGGTGGAAGCGGCACGCGCTGGAGATGCCGGCAAAGGGTTTGCCGTTGTGGCACAAGAGGTTCGCGAGCTGGCTCAGCGTTCGGCTGGCGCGGCAAAGGACATTAAAATGCTGATCTCCCGTTCGAGCGACGAGGTAACCGCCGGTGTCAAGCTTGTCACCGCAACAGGCGAAGCCCTTGGTCTGATTGAGAGTCATGTAGTGAAGATCAACGAGCATATACACTCGATCGCGACAGCGGCCAAGGAACAGTCTACTGGTCTTTCGGAGGTCAGCACGGCCGTCAACCACATGGATCACGTGACACAGCAGAATGCGGCCATGGTGGAGGAATCCACCGCAGCAACGAACCGCCTCGCCGAAGAGGCTTCGAGTCTGGCCGGATTGATTGCTCGTTTTAGGCTGGAGTCTGGTTATGCTGCGCCGCGGGCAGTCGACCAGAGGAGTAAGCCCGCTGCCTCTCCCGCTCGTGTCCTCGGTAGGAAAGTGGTCGATGTTTTCGGTGGTCGGGCAGCAACCGCAGAAGTGGCGAAAGAATGGCAGGAATGCTAATAACGGCTCGGCGCTCGGTGACAGAACGCTGTTCTAAGATCGTTGCCTTTATAACGGCGGCCAGCTTGTTCTTTCGAAGGAAGTGCCATGGTAGCTCGTCTGATGGTTGCGAGTCTAATCTTGGCGATGATCCTGGGCATTTTGTCCTGGATCTAGTTTTCAGTTGCAGAAGTCCCCGGTTTTGCCCTCGACCGGGGCTCATCGTCTTTTGCTTACGCGAAAGTGATCTCGATTACGCAATTACGCAATCATCCACTACCTCGACTTGACCGTTGCCCGTACTTCGACATTTTCGTCACAGCGGGTGTATCTGAGACGAAACGGGAGGGGCCGTACAGCCCTAGAGCGGTTCATGTTTTGACGGAAGCGTATCCGGCGTTTACGAAGTAGTTACTGCATTCGCCGGGTTGGATTGTTGTGACGAGAGAGCCGATGTGTCGCCACGTGTCCTCGATCGTTCGCTTTTGG
>NZ_PVBN01000007.1 GCF_002968635.1 Neorhizobium alkalisoli
TACGCGTAGTCGAAGATCATCGCTTAGTGCCTGTGCCATCATCCACCTCTCCGCTGTGGATGTTGAATCAGCTTCGGCTCGCCCCGTCACCTCACAATCGATTCATCGATTACAGGACCTGCTCTAGAGGGCGGTTGTCGTCGGCTTTCTTCCAAGTGCAAGGCATGCGGTGTTTGCCATAGGCGCGGTCCTGTCGTTCCCCGTTACCGTTCGCGCCACACGGCTGGAACGGTCGGGTGTGCGCCCGGTTTCTGCCGCCGGCAATCGGCTGCCCGCTCCCTTCGCTGCGCTCCCGTGTTGCCGTTGCCTGCGGTCGCCTTCGGCTCAGAATCGCGGTCGCAAAAATCCCCCGACCGGCCGCGATAGGCGCAGCCGGATAACCAACGGGAGAACCGATCATGAAACCGACCCAAAAGAGCAAACCCGACTACGCCGTTTACGTTGTCGAAGGTGCGGGCGACAAAGCCCACTGGACGAAAATAGGCGCGGGATGGTCCCACAGCGACGGCGACGGGTTCAACATCACGCTTGCGGCCGTTCCGCTCAATGGACGCCTGACCATTCGCAAGCCGAAAACCGAACGGGATGACGCGTAATGCGCGCCGTTCGTAACACCGTCCTTTATGGCGACTGCATCTCCCTGATGCAGCGCCTTCCGGGCGGGGCGGTGGATTTCATCCTGACCGACCCGCCGTATCTTGTCCGCTACCGTGACCGTCAGGGGCGCACCGTAGCGAACGACGCCAACGGCGACTGGATGAAACCTGCCTTTTCCGGGATGTACCGCGTCCTGAAACCCGGCGGCCTCGCCGTCAGCTTCTACGGTTGGAACAAAGTCGATGTCTTTATGGACGCGTGGCGAGAGGCTGGCTTTCGTGTCGTCGGGCATCTTGTGTTCCAGAAGGGTTATGCCTCGTCACAACGCTATCTGCGCCATACCCACGAGCAAGCGTATCTGCTGGCGAAAGGTTCGGCCTTAGCGCCTCACAGCCCCTTAGCGGACGTGCTGCCTTGGGACGGCACCGGCAACCGGCTGCACCCGACGCAAAAACCCTTGCGACCACTGGAGGAGATTATTCGCTCGCTCACCCGGCCAGGTGATCTCGTTCTTGACCCCTTTTGCGGGTCAGGCAGCACCCTCGTTGCTGCGCGGCGTTGTGGACGCGATTTTCTCGGTATCGAGCTGGAGAAGCAGCACCATATGACAGCCAGCTTGCGGGCTCACGCAGCGCTCCCGTAAAGGGAGCGCGCGTTCCCACCCACGGACGCAGGTTTAGTCGATAACCTCGATAATTTCGTAGCTCTTCACAAACGCGCCTACGCCGTCATTCAGCAGCGCGAAGATGCTCTCTTTCGAGATCGGACGGGTCTCTATCTTTTCGAGCTGCATCGGTGGCCACTCGTCGTCCTCGTCGCTCACAACATCGCCGCGCAACTCGCGAAGCGCCTCACGCGCACTTTCCTCATCGTAAAAGAAGATCTCCGGAATACCTGTATAGGCCCAGCGATCGTCACGGTCTTGGTCGACACGCGCATAACTGTAAAAGGTGAACGTCTCGCCCGGGGAGATAGCTGATCTCCAATTGGTTTCCGACACACGAACACCGGGAGATGTGATCTCATTCCGGTCGGAACGCTACTCGCAAAAGTGTTAGCTGCCCGTCAATTGTAGGATCCTACAACATAAGGCTGCTTCTCTGCTCCTGCGGTCAGAGGCGCGCTCAGTCTCTGAAACACCTTCGACGCCGCAATTACCTGCGCCGGGACCGAAAAATCCTGTCGGCGGATTTGGTCACCTATGTTCCTTGGACCGCCATGCGGGGGTGCAGGGGTTTCCCCTGCAAACCGCGCGCAGCGCGGTCCGCATTGGTATTATGATAGACAGACCGCGCCGAGATAACGCGGCAGCACGAGCGGCAATGCGAAGAGCAGAACGCCGCCGACCGCGAGGCCCATGCCGCCCGCACTCCTTCCCAGCGACACCACCCACATGGTGACCCCGATGCAGGTGATGAGGACGCCCACGCCGTAGGCGGCGGCGATCACCGGGGGCAGCAGCGTGCAGAGGGCCATGGGCTGATAGCCGAGCCATCCGGCGGTGTGGTCAATGCCCCATCCAATGAGCAGGACGACGCCAGCGAGTGCGGCAAGGTTGCCGACGACGCGGGTAACGAGAGGAGAGTGCTGCATCAGATGTCCTTTGCGGCAGGAGGAAAATCAGGCGAGGCGGCAAAACCACAGGCTCGGCGTGTAAAGGGAAGGTGAGAGGGTAAGAGCGCACTTATACATCGCTGCGCGACATAGGTGCTCCGGCAGCCACAGGCTTGTGGCAATCCGCCGGAAGGGAACACCCTTGCGGGTGTGATTTGTAGGGATGGCAAGAATGCCAGTATGGGGGCCGCGACCTACCATCGTTCGCGTCTCCGCGAAGCTGGACGGCCCCCGTGACGTACACGCCGCACCCAGCGCTCCACCTCTTTCGCCCGGATCAGGCTGCGCTCGTAGCGGTGATTGGCGCCCGTGGCGGCGCGTTCGAGTTCCTTAATGAGTTGTGTGATCTGGTCCAGGCGCTTGCGGGCATGGGCCACTTTGCGGGCGGCAGTCTCCCGGCGCTGCTTGTCCTCCTGGGCGGCCTTCCAGCGGTTGAACCGGAATGCGGGTCCCTTAATTGCGCCTTCGGCGGTGAAGGTGACACGTCGCTGCCAATGGTCGAGCTTGCGGTTCATGCGGTCGAAGCGGCGATTGATGGCTACGAGGTCGCGCTTGAGCTGCACGTTGTTCCCGGCGACGATCTGCTCCAGCCAAGATAGCCGACTGCCCCGGTCGTATGTGGGGTAGTCACGTTTCCGACGTGGGGCCGGGGCCTTCGGCCCGGCGCCTGTCGTGCGTCGATACGCGTTGACCTCACGTATGCGACTTACCGGAGTTCGGCCACTCCGCACGATCTGGCGGGCTTTTGGCCCAACGTGAACTTCCGGTATTCGGTTCAGTTCAATTGCCCGCGCCATATCGCGACGGGCCAGCGCTTCCTGTCGTTGCGCTTCCAAGGTTCGGTGATCGATCCTCATGCGCTTTCCGGCCCGTTCCAGCGCGAGGTTGCATGCGATGGCCCATTCGGCCCGCCACTCATTCAGCAAGTCCTTGCTGTTCCATTCGCGGGTCTTGACGGGATTAAGCCCGCTCGCGGTCGCACGGCGCAGCGTCAGCATGACATGCGCATGGAAGTTCTTCTCGCTCTGGCCGTGCTCGGGCAGGGGATCATGCAAGGCAAAATCCGCGACCATGCCTCGTCGCACGAAATGCGTTTCGAGGAAGGTTCTTACGAGGTCGAGGCGATCGTCCTGGTTCAGCTCATGAGGCAAGGCCATGTTGAACTCGCGCGCCAATTGGGCATCCTTGCGGACTTCCATCGCCTCAACCGTATTCCACAGGGTTTCCCGATCGGTGAGCCATGGTGCGCTTCCGGGTGGAGCCAGGATCTCCGAATGGGCGACCCCGCCGCGACGGCTGTAGTCGTGAACTTCGCTGTTGCCGCGATCGACCAATCGTTCCCCGGCACGATAGGCCGCAGCCGCCACCGCCTTGGAACCGGGCCGCATTGTGCCATCCGGATTTCGCTTCGGTTTGCGTCCGAGTATCTGCCCGGAAAAGTGATAGATAGCCACGGTCAGCCCCCGAAGCGTGACCGTTTGACGGATGCTCCCCGCCATCTGTCCCATTGCCCGCGCCAGCGCCGCACTTTGCGATAGTCGAGGCGACGGCCGAGGATGGAGTAGGGAACATTGCGAAGCTTGACGATGGTGCGGGTGAGAGGAAGGCGTTGCACCTCGGCGGGATCGAGGAGCCAGTACCCGCTTTCCGACTGCCCTTTCTGGCGATTGCCGCTGTCCCACAGTTCTCCCGAGTGGCTGACGCCCGACGAACTGGACAGCGTGGTCATGTTGCCGAGCATGTTGGCGACATAAGTTGCGGTCTGATTGTCGTTGACCCCGAAGAACACCCGTGCCGAGGCATTGGCCAGGAACGCTTCCGCGCCCCTTCCGTATATCTCGTAAATCTGCGGGAGGTTCTGCCAGATCAGGACCGGCGTGCAGTAGGCACGCAGCAGGCCGGATTGTCGCTCGAGGGGATCAAGGCGACCGAGTACGGCGACTTCATCGAGCAGCAGCACCACTTTTCGCTCCGGCGGGGCCATTTTGGCCCGCGTGAGCGTTTTCAGGGAGCAGCCGACCATGACCCTCAGCCAGCGCTCATAAACGGTCAGAACGTCCTCATCCACGCAGAGGAAGAGCGTGGAGGTTTCCGTCGTCAGTTCCGTCAGGTCAAATGTGGACGATGACGACAGGATGCCCGCCGGAGACCCTGCCGACCACGGTTCCGTGGCCTTCTGAAGGTTCGACAGAATGGATTTGAACTCGGATGAGAATCCACCGCCAGGTTCGAGCGCGCTGGTAAGGAAACCGGCGGCGATTTCCCGTGCGGCGAGGGAGGGGGAATCTTGGATGATATCCTCAAGCGTGGCCAAAAAGACGTGTGGCGTGCCGACCGACAGACGGCGCACGGCGGCGAGTGTGCGGCTCGCGGAGGGATCGTGCAGCGTATGCAGGATAAGTGCCTTGAGCATCGAGGCGGCCTTGTCGTCCCAATGCGCCTCGCGGGCATCCGGCTTGATCATCAGCGACGCCAGCGCGGCTGCGTCGTCGGCCTCGTTCGGTGTCCCGACACGAATGATGTCCATGGGATTCAGTCGGTCGGAATGCTCAAGGTCCGTGGGATTGAGCATCCGTACCTTGCCAAAGCTGGCGCGACGGCGGCGTGCAATTTCGTAGTTCTCGCCTTTGGGATCGGTGACGACCATCGAACCGCGATAGGTCAGCAGGGAAGGGATCACGACGCCCAAACCCTTGCCGGAGCCCATCGATGCAAACACCATCACCATGCCATCCGAGGAAAAGCGAAGAAGACGCCGGAAGGCACCACGGCCGAGAATGACCCCTTCGCCCGTGATTGCGCCGCGTCGCAATTGCTCCCAGCGCGTGGCCCAACGGGAAGAGCCGTGCGTGCCGCCCTTACGGCGGCGTTTGCGGCTGAAACGGAATATCAGCCGTACCATCCACCAGCAGGCTTTCAGCAGAAACGTCAAAATCCAGTAGGTGGACTTGAGCAATAGTACCAGCAAATCCATGGCGTTAACCTGTCATAAGGTGAACGCCACGGACAAACCACGTTGCCTGCCGAAGCGGCACGAAACGGGCAAATAGTCGCCTTTGGCGTTCACTTTTTACGGGAGGTGTTTTGTCGGATATCGGTCAGCGTCGCCGGGGATTACCCCGGCGGCGCTCGAATGACGTACGCCGGGGTGGCGCACGTCGTTTGGATTTACGGGTGAACCGTGCGTACAGGTCAGCGATGATGCGGACGAGGGCGCGGCCGAGGGCTGAGAGAACCGCCATCAGGATTTGCAGGTAGAGGTTCAGCAGTCGCTCGATCACCCGGAGGATGAAGCCGAGGAACTGGTTCATTGGTTAGGCGTCAATCGGCCCGAGATTCAGTGGCTCGAAGGTCTTCGGGCAGACCGTCCAATGATAGCGGATGCAAGTGTCCTGATCCTCGACTACACCAACCGTGGTGCCGTCAGTCAGTTTGTCCCACTCAATTAGTTCAGCCCAGATGCCGTCCAGGTCGTTGTTTTCAATGGCGCGTTCGAGGATGCGTTCCACCGCCTGGAAGGAGAGGGGCTTGAGCGGTTTTGCCGTGACCTTGGGTTCGGGCGGCAGGATTTCGATGACAGCGGGTTGGCGCGGGGCCATTCCCGATGCTGCTTCTTGCGATGCCTTTTCGGCACTCGCGACGTTCCTCGGGGCGCTGCCCGAGCTGGTATTACGAATTGTCATGATGAATCTCCTGATAGGGACGAGAAGGGGCGGGGCTTGTTGCCCCGCCGTGTTGATCAGCTGACGCGGCCTATCGCGAAGGGCTTGCGCGTCTTCCTGCTGATGACCCACAACCAGTTCTCGCCGTTGAGGGGATTTCGGAACACATAGCCGAGCGTGCCTTCCCTGCTGCGCTGATACCGGATAAAAACACCGTCCGCTTCCGTGCGGCGGAAGCCGTTGGAGCTGGTGTAGTAGCAGCGATGGCGCCCGAAGATTTGATGGACTTCCGGGTCTGAAATCCACAATGGCGAGCGCACAATTTCGGTTGTGCCGGAGATATCGTGCGTCGGTAGGGCGGAAAGGCGTGCAATGTGCGGGGATAGATTCAGATTTTTCATGTTTGTTTCCTTCAGATGGTTCGGATTGCTCCTGTCGTGAGAAGCCCCTTCATCGTCCGAAAAATCACTGCAAAATCAAATAAATGACTGTCCTACCGCCAGTAAGAAAGTATCCCACGGCCGGTAGGATTGAGTCCTACCGGCCGTGGGATATAAGAATGGCGGGGTCCCGAAGAGTCCAAGGAAACAAAAAACTCCTTGGGACCACTGCCACGAGAGGGCGAACCTCTCTGCTGCGCTAGCACGACCATGCGCAGGTTTGTGAAACGTGATGAGATAACGTCTAAATAGGATAATAATCCTATATGTCAAGTATTTTGGGGGAAATTGATTTGGTTGAAGCATCGGAATCAAACAAATCTGTAAAATTTAGCGTATCAATACCGGAGAAACTCAATGTAATTCTCGAAAAGCATGTTTTAGAAAGCAAGAGCGACAAATCGCCTATAATAGCGAAAGCAATAGCCGAATATCTCCAGCGAACAGAAGAAGACGAGGTGGTACGGTTGAAAGCGACCGCTGCGGCAGAGCACCTGTATGATTGTCGTCACCTATTCGGCGAGCAGCAGGCATGGGTTGAATCCCGCCTAGACACGTTGGATGCAAATGTCAGGTATATTTCCCACGTGCTTGAAACGCTGTTCCGTGTTCGTCGGAATCCGATTCAGCCTGATCTTCCGACGAGTGAGGATTTCAAGGGAATGCTCTCGGAGGCTGTTGGTGCCTACATCAAGGATGAAACCTTGCTGACGCCGGTCATAAAGGGCTGGAGTGAGCTGGAACGGGCGGCCGGAATGCAGGCCTATGACAATGCGTTTAAAGAAGCGGAAGATTTATTGAAATCCATGCCGTTCATGAGTGAACCCCGTTTTTACGTTGGCCTCACGATGGGTGGTCCGGCAGTCTACGATCGGGAATTCAAAGCTACCGGTCCGGGTGCCGCATACTCCGTAACGGGTGATTTCCCGGTGGCGTCAATCAGAGTCGATCACGGGGAAATGACCGTTACCTATCCGGCCACGCGTCCCCATTTTGAGCTAAATTCCGCAGACCAACGAGAGCATGCTTGGGCCAGCGGTCCGCAAGCCGTGGCGCAGATCGTGCCGGTCATCGTCGCGGATTACCTTGCCTTCCGTCAGCGCAATGGCTCGATTCCCAAGAATCCCTTTTACCATAAGAGAGAAGAGGCCGAATAAGTGGAATCGGGTAATCCGGCCGGGGTTTCCCTCCGCTTCCCCATGTCGATGCTCCGGCCCTGAAACCGAGCCGCGTGTCTCGGTTTCTTGCTGCGCAACCGGGCCTCCCGCATAGACATGTGGCCCCGCACGTCGGTGACGCCAAGCGGGGCGACTGGTTTGCCCTGCGGGCACAGTCAGGCCATTTTGACCTGACCTAAACAAGTCTGGGCCGCCCCGCTTGGCGTCAACCCCGGCCTACCGTCCGTGTCGATCGATAGATTACGGGGTGATGCCATTATTCGGCTGGAACGATCTCGCCTTCCGCGAGGTAGGAGCATTCCAGCTTTCCGCCCGCGAAATAGCAGTCCTTGGTATTGCGCGGCAGTTTGACGGTTTTGGGTGGTTGCCCGGCCTTGGCCGGAGTGCAGGTCGCAAACACGTCGAACGGCGATTCATAGAGGTTGGCGTAATGCCTTACGCTGCCCGCCATGAGGGGCTGAAGTGTCGATGCGTCGGTTCCTTCCCCAGCCCGGATTACCACCTCACGCACGGGGAAGCCGCAGACGTCCGCCTGCCCGCCGTCATCGTTGGTAGTCTCCGCGTGCACGCGGGGTTCGTTCAGCACGTCCTGCGAGTTCGGGTCGTTGTCCAGCATGTCCTGCACGACCTTATCCACGTGGGCGGCCTCTTCCGTGCTCCCCGGCGGAAACGTGCGCCCGCAGATCGTCACCGTGCCGGGCGTGCCGAACAGCATGGCGGGCAAGTACCCGATGCTATAGTTCCGGCTTTCGAGGAGCGGCCCGAACCATGACGCCGGGTCCGGTGTCTTGAACTCCGGCGCATCCATGAGCGGGATGCGCTCCGGGTTGTCCATGGTCACGCTGACATAGGAACCGCGCTTGAACCGCCCCACAAACTCGGCCGCCTTGCCGGTATAGCGAAAGCAGCCGGTTTCGGCATCGAGTTTGAAGACTTGCCGCGTCGGCATTGGATGCGCCAGTTCGGTTTCGGCCAAGGCGGGAGCCGCCAGCAGGCAGGTGACCGCCACAAGCAGGTAGGTTTTCATGGGAATGGCCTTCGAGTTTAACCGGGAGCAGGATGAAAGGCGGCCAGTCAGGACTTGACCAAAGCCCACTTGTAGCCGTCCGGCCGAATGGTGACGGTATCGGAGAACTCGCCCTTGACCTCCATTCCCAAGCCTACCGAGGCGAGGGAGTTATCCTGAAAGACCGCCCGTGTTCCCGATACCTTGCACGTGACGGCCTTCGCATCCGGGTTCTTCGCTGCGTCATCGCACGTCGCCTGCGCCCCTTGGCCGTACTCGTCTTTGACCATCTGCTGGGCAAGGTAGGCGAGCGGGAGGTCGAGCAGCAGGGATTTGGTGTCGGCATCAGCGACATTGAACGTCAGGCCATTTTTGCCACGGATGCGGTTGCTAACTCTGTCGCCGCTGCGGTCGCAGCCTGCCCACCCTTCCGGCTCCTTGCCGGGAACGGCATAGGCCGAGGTGCGGAGGCGCTGGCTCCACTGGAAATCGAACCCGCACCTGGCGTCATACTCGATATTCCCCGAACTCTTGACGATGCTGAGTTCGGATTGCGGCTCGTTCCGGTAGCTTTGCCCGGTCGCAGCGACCTTGTAGGAGATTTGATATTTGCAGTCCCATTCGTTGCCCCCGCTCGTGCATGTCGTGCCCGATACGTGCAGGTCGGTGAAGGCGGCGACGGCTTCCGGCCCTTGCTTCTGCAAGCCTGCCTCAATGGTGTTCAGGATATGGGCGTCATCCGGTTTAATGGCATTAAACCCGGTTGTGGCGACGTAGGCCCCCGCGACGGCGGCCACGCCCGAAGCGACGAACTGCGCAGCGGGCGGCCCCACCTTGCGGAAGGCAAGAACGGCGAGAACGAGGAAAAGCAACGCTCCGGCCAGCCGTCCGCCGAACAAGAGGGCATTGTAGCCATTCGGGACGAAATACGGGAAAATAAGCAGTGCTGCGACGAGCCACAAAAGGGCGGGAATTATGCGCTTTACGGTTTTCATCGGAATGTTGACCCCTGAAAATTGAAATCCGGGGCGGAATCCGTGCCGTGGCAGAACGGCATGAACCGCCGTCCGGCCTGTGCCTTTGGCCATGTCTGGTTATCAAAAATCACGACTTTTGCCGGGCCGTCCGGCAAGTGCAGGCGCTCAATATCGACAGCGATAAATCAAGTATTTAAATCCGTTGCGGAATACAAAATGGCGTTACAGAATGTGAATCTCCCCTACTTGCAAAAGTCGTGATTTATGAATGTTTGAAATTTGTCATTAATATTAAATAATACAAGGTTTTATTGGCGTGTTTTTGCCCCTTGATCCCGTCATATTGCTTGGCAGGATGCCGTTATGATTTATGGATATGCCCGCGTTTCCACGAAAAAGCAGGACCTAGCCTATCAGCTCGATAGGCTCAGCAAGGCGGGCTGTGACCGCATTATCGAGGAAAAGCAGAGTGCGAAAGACACCCAGGCACGGCCTGAATTCTTGCGGCTATTAGCCAGTCTTCAGCCGGGCGACACGCTTCTCGCCACCGTATCGGATCGCGTTGCTCGCGACCCGCTCGACATGCTGCTTATCCTACGTGAGATTCAATGGGTCGGCGCGAGGTTGCGGCTTCTTGATCAGGCCCTCGACTCTACTTCCGGCGAGGCCGAACTGAACCTGTTCTTGCACGGTTGGGCTGGCAAGCAATATCGGCTGCGGCTCCTTGAGAACACCAAGATTGGCCGCGTCATCGCCAAGGCCAAGGGGGTGAAATTCGGGCGCAAGCCGAAACTTAGTCCCCGGCAGAGAGTCCAGGTAATTGAAAGGAAGGCCAGCGGTGAGCCATATGCGCAGATCGCCCGGTCGTTTGGCGTGAGCGAGAGCACCATAAATCGAATTCGATGATTTCCAGACCAACCGGCGTCATTTGCTGCACCGTTCAATCACCATGTGAATCTGAAAGTTCTCAGAGTCCATCTTGTATAACTGCACAATTTTGTCTGGTGACGCTTTGGTCAGTTCTAGGCTCTCGTGCGTCGTGTAAACTTGTGGTGGCTGGTTCGCCGGGACGGCGCCCGTGGGAGAGCAATATATAGCAGTGCAAGCCTGGATTTGCATTTCGCAGGTGGCCGTATAGCGCTTATGAGCGGGATCACTGTCGCTTCTCGATGTGACTTGGCACCGCTTCCCGCTTTCGTTGTCGGCGAAGTACCTTTGTACATAGACCTCGCCCCAGTCAGACCCA
Source organism: Neorhizobium alkalisoli (assembly GCF_002968635.1). Classification (GTDB taxonomy): domain Bacteria; phylum Pseudomonadota; class Alphaproteobacteria; order Rhizobiales; family Rhizobiaceae; genus Neorhizobium; species Neorhizobium alkalisoli. The sequence goes on from NZ_PVBN01000007.1 coordinate 10,721, forward strand.
TTGAGACCGGGGAAGGGCTCGCAAACATTCAGATTGTTAGTTCCGATGGGCGTCCCCTGACCATCGATGAATGATACCGTTTTCCAGTTGTCTCTGCCGATGGTCGGAGTCGTTTGTTCGCCCGGTGTCCCCGCCTCCTGACTATCCAGAAACCCTTGAATGGACTGTATGGCGTTGCCGAGAAAAGCCATGGAGCCGGAACCAACGTTCACGCTCATACTTTTTGCCATTCGCCCCAGCGCTTCCCAGCTAGAGCCGTAATCTACCTCCCACTTCCCGAGTTCGGCCGTATCTGCATCATAGGCTCTGCCGATCGCCTCGACCTTTGCAAGATCGACAGCTCCCGTTTTTGTGGCTTCTAAGAGTTCCGCAACATGTGAACCTCGCTTGTTGGCGGCGCGACCAACGCTCTTGACCACCGGCATCAATGCAGCTCCCTGTGCGGTACTAACCGCTCCCGCTACCTGACCTCCAAGCGCGACAGCAGCGGCTCCACTGGCCTGAGAGCCTATGGAATCGAGAGCCTTGATTGCTTTATCTGTCTGCTTGGGAGACGGCGTCCCATCGAGCCGCGCGGCCTGATAATTCATTAGGTCTTTTCCATCTGACCACAGAGATACGGTATTCGCTGCACCCTTAACTTTGCCCACCATTCGCTGCGCGCGCTGTACCCGCTCGTTATCCTCTGACAATGCCGATGTCGTGAGCATCAGCAAAATGGCACTTGAGCACCCTATGGTGCGGCTGGTCCCATGAAACATGCAGACTCCTAAAGGGAATTCAGACGAACCCTGAAAATCTTTTCCTGTCGCTCGCAAATCGCTCGGATTCCGGCCCAGTCGGCATCCGTTTTGGACTTGCACGTTGCAAACAGTTCCTCGTCCTTGGCAAGAAGCATGGCCGCCCAGAACTGGTTAGCCTTCTCGGCATAGTCAGGCATCGGCCGTCCCTTGAGATCACCGATGATTTCTCGGTTGCACGTCTTTGCCGCCAAATCGCCAAGTTTCATGAAACCACCCAAGAGCGCTAGGTTGGCTATGTATTCCTTTTCATCAGCCGAGTTTCTTGCGACTTCGCCTGCGACCATATCCATGCCTTGCCCAAAGCACTTCCACAGCGGCCCCATTTGCGGATTTGCTTCGATTCTTGCGATTAGTTCCGTAGTTGAGGCGTCACCGGCAGCAGGTTCAACATCGGAAACGCCGCCCACCACCTCAACGGGGGCTGTCGAGAGTTCGACTGAACCCCCATGTTCAGCCGCCACGGGTGCATCGGTTTTTAGTGCCACTTTCTTGAATTCCGTGCCTGTGAATTCGAAGAAATGGGCTCCTCGTGGTCCTACTTCGCCCACCTGTCCGGCGACGACCATCAGGCGGCTATTCTTGCGGAATTCAAAGGGGCGGTCATAACCCTGCCAGAAGCAGGCCGCGAACGGCAGGGCGTGTACCTGTCCCGTTTTGACGTCGATGAGCGCGCCGGTATCGCACTGGGTGCCCGCCCCCCATTGCGTAAAGACATAGCGGCCGCCGAAGTTGATCGGCTCGCCTGATGCCTGCTGGAGTCGCGTGCGCTCCTCCTGTGTCAGCGTGGGGTCCAGTCGAACCTGAACTTCTTGCCCTGAAAACGTCTTAGCCGGGTAGTCCTTGAACTTGGGGACTTCCTGCGCGTGCGCTCCTGCCGTGTAAGCCAATCCAGCGGCCATCACCAACCCGACAAGCAGCTTTCTCATGCAGCGCGACACCTTTTGTTTCACGGCATGATTGCATTTCGGAATCTGGCTGTCGATAGAGCTTTTGCGTTCGAGGCTGGGGAGTGTGGCGGAAAGCTAGGTTGTTGGTGAGCGAGAGATGTGGATTGCATTTGCCACTTTCTCCCGTATCCTACCCGTGCGCATGTGAGCATAAGGTGGCGCCTGGCGCCTTGATAGGCCACCACACCAAGAACCAGCGTCGGTTGGCGACCGATAAGGCTGATGCAAGATTACGCCCCCCTAAGAAGGATATCTTGTCATGGATTCCCATGCCATTATTGCGTCTCTGCCATTGAGTGGGGACGATCGAGCCGAGTTTATTCGGACTGCAAACCATGCGTTTGAGTGCGTTATTGAACGGATTGAACCGAACAATGAGCAAATGACGCGCAGCCTTTGGGATGCCGGTCACTACGTCGACCATCATTTGTTGGACGAGGCCATGTTGCCGATATCGCGGGACTATGCCCTATCTCTCATCGATGCGTTCCTCGTGAGTTATGTGGTCGATTTGGCGGTTGAGGCTGATAAGCTGACGGTCGAACCGCCGACCGTGAACTGATATCGGCCGACACGACGGCCCCCGGTCCCCGCCGGGGGCTTTCTGTGGCCGGATTAATGGGCCGACATACTGGTGATGGCGCACTTAACGCCGCTAAAATCGTGCTCCGCCGCTGATTCACCTGCAAAAGCTCGCAAAGTGGGGCGTCGCACTTAACGCTCTGTAGGCGGAGGTATTTTTCGCGTCAACCATTTCCGATGAAGGATGCGGTATGACCGAAGTTCTTAGCATTCTCACTACCGTATCCTGGCCCGGTGTCATCGCTACCGGCATCCTTACCCTGTCTCATTGCTATAGGACGCGGCTGATGTCTGAAGGAGTACGAGCGCCTTCGTTTGCGCACGGCGTGATTTAGGGCAGAGGCGGTACACCTTAAAATTCAGTGGGTATGGTGATGACAAAAGAGGCGAGGGGACATGCAAGCGCTCTTTTAGGTGGTATCGTGCTGTACCGATAAGGGGCGAGAATCATAAAGGTTTGCCGGAGTCGAGGAGGAGTAATGGTTGAGGTTGTCGATGAGCTGTTGCCACCTCTGACGAAGGAGGAGGTCTTTGTATTCAAGGTCTATAAGAGCCCAAAGGATGGTGAGACCGTGCTCGGTTATATGGAGCCCTTTGGTGTCGTTCATTCCGATGGACGCGCCGTGACCTGGATATCAACCCCATTCGGGGTCCCGGTGTCGAAGGCTTTTGCTGATGTCCTCGAACTCGCTGAGGGTCATGGGGCGAAGGCGGTCTTGATCAACGACCCTGATAAGCTGTTTCCCAACCAAGCAAGGGGCCAACAATGAAGCGGGATATGGACCTTATCCGCCTTCTCTTGCTTGAGATTGAGGAGAAACACGATGGAACCGGACGTGCGGTGAACGTGCAAGTCGATGGGCGGCCACGTGACGAAGTGACTGAGCATCTTTTCATGCTGGCGGAGGCGGGACTTATTGAGGGGCGGGATGCCTCGCATTTGCAGGGGCGAAATTTCCTGGTGTTGCGTATGACCTGGAATGGCCACGAATTCCTTGACGGCATAAGGGACCCGAAAATTTGGGCCGAGACCAAGGAAGGGGCTAAGAAGGTTGGAGCGTTCAGCCTTGATGTTTTCAGTGCCATTGCAAAGGGCATTGTCAAAAAGAAGATAGCGGACCTGTCGGGGGTGGAAATTGATCTCTAGCAAAGCCAAAGACATGCTCAAGCGTATCACAGGGTTTTCAACGCCGGTCTTTGGCGTGTCGTGGAATCCGCCCGCTTCCGATCGGGATGCAGTTCGTAAACTACTGGCGTTTCTTGAAGACAGCCGGGCGTTGTTCAACCCTTATTCGGCTGAGGTTGAAGATCACGTTATAGCCTCTATTCATGCCATTCGCCGCGAATGCGTGACCGCCGTGGGCACACTTGGCGAGAATGCGCCGGGTATGGAGAATGTCCGCGCGATCGGGGCGGCCTGTCGGCGCTTTCTTGATGAACCTTACCCGACCTTTGATGACATCATGGATCGGAGGCGCGATCCGTACTTTGAGCGCGATGAATCTTCTGGGAGGTTACGCCAAGGGACACATCCAGCGGCGTTTTTTACCGCCCTTGGCGAGTTGCGAGCCTTTGTTGGTTTGCAGATAGCCATGTTGTCGAGCCTGTATGATATCGACATTCACGGCGATCTGGTTCGCATTTTGCCGCCGGTACTGGAGGATTTGCGATGAGCCGGAATGCGTGTTGATTTAGGTGCTCAATGGCTCTGGACCACTACGTTTCGCAAGTTCATCTGAAAAACTTCTATGCCCCCGATTTGGGGGAGCGGATGTATGCGATCCGAAAGGCTGGCCTCAAAACCTACCAATGCGATTCCTACAGTCAGTGCCGCATCGAGGATGGCAGCACGAATCCCTATCTTCAGGAGCCTCGTATCATCGAGGAGTTTTTGAAAGACGTGGAGCCGCGCTATAACGCTGCCCTTGAGAAGCTGCGGGCAGGGCAGCTTGACGCTGAGTCCATTTTTGCGATTGCCGGATTTGCGGCTTACGTTGAAAGTTGTTCCCCCGCAGGTATGCGCATCCACAGCGCTCCTTTGCGTAAGACATTGGAGGCGACGACGGAATTACTTGAACGTGGTGGGAAACTTCCTCCTCCGCCACCAGAGCTCGGTGGCGGATCGCTGAAAGAGCTTCTGGATTCCGGTCGTGTCCAATTTACGATCGACCCCAAATACCCCCAGTCCATCGGTATCCAGACCATTATCAGGCGGCTCTCGATCTGGGGAAATTCCTGGTGGGACATTCTCATAAACGACAATACGGACAGCCCGTTCCTCACCAGCGACTATCCGGTAGCGATTGAGCCGGAGGGACGGCCCGGGGTCGTGAATCGCATTGTGCCACTTGCTCCGAACCTGGCCCTACGGATCAGGCCTGATCCCGAGGAGCGCAGAATCGTGGATTTGGAATTCCGAAACCTGCGCATCCGGCGGGTTAGGCCCACTACGCAGCAGATAGCAACGGTCAATACGGCAATCGTGCAGGCAGCGGAGACCACGGTTTATTATTCGTCGGATCGTCCGTGGATTCGACCGTTCGTGGAGAAGTACGCGGACTTTCATATCGAGCCCAAAACGATGAAGGTTCCTCATGGGAACGGCTATATGCTGATGTCGACAATGGCTGCCGGTCGGAAGCTATTTGATAGTGAAGTGCGGTTATAGTGCACGGAGTAAAGTCTATGGTTTTTATATCAGTATTTTGCGATTTGCTTCCCCACACTGATTGACACCGATTGCGTTGTATTTTCAAATCAATTTTAAATTGAGGGAAAGATTACATGAAGCTGGTCGATGCAAGGGTTCAAAACTTTCGTTCTGCGGAAGATACGGGGCAGTTTACGATTGAAGGCGTTACCTGCCTTGTGGGAAAGAATGAGGCAGGGAAGAGCGCGGTGCTTCAGGCGCTTGCCGCATTGAATCCCCATACGGCTACACCGGTAGTCTTTGATAAGGAACGCGATTACCCCCGCAGATATTTGACCAGCTATGACTCACGTCATCCATCCGAGGATGCAGTCGTCATTTCAACAACTTGGGAGTTGGAGCAGGAGGAGATAGCAGTCGTAGAGGCCGAATTCGGTCAAGGATGTTTGTCAAACCATAGTGTGGGGATAGTCCGACGCTATGGTCATGATCCCGAGTGGTCGCCCGATATCAATTTTTCAATTGCGCTGGAGCATTTGTACACCAAGCATAAGTTGGACGCGTCTGAGCGCTCCCAAGTGAAGAAAGCCGAAACTTCGGATGCTCTTATTAAGCTCCTCAAAGAACTTGGGACATTGACCGACAAGCAGAAGGGTCTCCTGCAGGAACTTGAGAAATCGGGGAATATTACGGTCTCCGTTACAAAAATACTTGAAAAATATCTGCCCAAATTCATGTATTTTTCAAACTATGACCGAATGGACGGTGCAATTCAGATCGAATCCGTTTCTGCGATGGTGGCAGATAACTCTATCCAACGCGATGACAATCGCGGGAAGAAACTCTTTTATGAGTTTTTGAATTATGCCCATGTTCCTATTGAGGAAATCACAAAGGTCACAACATTTGAAACCTTTAATGCGAGGCTACAATCGGCTTCAAATACCATCACCGATCAGATTCTCGAGTATTGGACGCAAAATCCAGATTTGGCGGTGAATGTTGAAATTGACCCTGCTCGTCCAGGCGATCCTCCGCCGTACAACTCAGGCACCATTGCACGAGCACGAATCTATAATCAGCTCCATCGTGTGGATACTCCTTTCTCTGAAAGGAGCACCGGGTTCGTATGGTTCTTCTCGTTCTTGGTGAAGTTTGCCCAAGTCAAGGATGAAGCACGGCCAGTGATATTGCTTCTAGATGAGCCGGGCCTAACCCTGCATGGGAAAGCGCAAGCTGATCTATTGCGCTTTTTTGACGAAAAACTCGCACCTCATCACCAGATTATCTATTCCACCCATTCCCCCTTCATGGTGGCGCCTGACCGGTTGATGGCCGCCCGGATTGTGGAAGACCACGTGAATATCGATCCCAGGTCGGGCCGACGGTCGCCGATTGGGACAAAGGTTCGAGAAGATGTGCTAGAAAGAGATCCGGATACTCTGTTTCCGCTCCAAGGCGCATTGGGGTATGAGATTTCGCAGACGTTGTTTGTTGGTAAAAACACGCTGCTTGTCGAAGGCCCCAGCGACATTCTTTACTTGCAGGCTCTTTCTGAGGAACTGAGGCAGCGAAAGCGGACGCATCTTGATCCGCGTTGGACGCTCTGCCCGTCAGGAGGGATCGGGAATATCCGACCGTTTATGTCCCTATTTGGCGGAAATTCTCTCAATGTCGCGGTGCTGTCTGACCATGGAGCAAATGAGAAGCGCAAGATCGAGGAACTCAGAAGGGCGGAGATTTTGAAGGCTGGCCACTTCTACTGTATCACCGAATTTGTCGATCAGCCGGAAGGTGATATCGAAGATATTTTCCACCCAGAAATCTTTGTCGAAATTCTAAATGCTGCTTATGACGTGCCAAAGGGCAATTTAATAACAGTAGAATCGCTAGAAAACGCTGATACGGCGACGCCCCGTCTTGTAAAGAAAGCGGAAGCTGTTTTTCGAACTATGCCATCTTCAGTGGCAGGGTTTGATCATTTTGCGCCCGCTGCTTGGCTTATCGGAAATATGGGGGTTTTAAAGGGTGATGCCTTGCCCGTCGAGGAAACCCTCGCTCGTGCCGAGAAGATATTCGCTACTTACAATAAGCTTCTCTAGATGTCTTCCGGCACGGCAACCTCGCTTGCAAATTATAGGCATCGAATAGATCGATAAAAGGATTAGGCATCGACGATCTGCCAACGGTGATTTTCTAACTCCTGTATTTGCGCAGCGGTTAACTGCGCTCGTCCGATCGCCAAGCAGAGAAGGTGCCGGGGGCGGCTGGAAGCGACATAGAGCTTTTTCATAAAGCTTGCGCGGATGGATTCGTTTGTCTTGGGATGGGCGGGATCAAAAATGGGGGCAGCTAGTGCCGGGTTCAAAATAAATGGAATCATCTCTTTGACGTCAAAGAGCTTTTGGTACTTCGTTTCGAGGACAAGTGTCGCATCATGGGTCTCGCCCTTGACTGAATGTATTGTTGATAACTGAACCTTGACCCCGTTTGTCCCCACGAAGCAGTTTCCGGTGTCGGTTTCCTCTACGTGTGTAGGGGGCGGAGAAGGGTCAAACGAAAGAAGGTCCTTAACGACCGCTGAAGCGACGGAAATTCCCAGAATATCCGCAAGCTCTAGAACTTGGACCGCCCACGTCTCAGCAGTTGGTGGGACGCCCATTATCCAGGCTGCACACAACAGCTTAAATCGGTGTGCCGTCGATCTTTCATGGAGATGCGCCGCGAGGTTCAATCGGGAAGGTGGATAATCCTTTCCGCCTTTCCCACGCACCCTGACTCCGGAATGGCGTAACACATCTGCAATCGCCTGCAGAAGAACTTGGTGATAGCGGTGTACATCACCTTTTAGGCATGCTGCGCAATAGGCAACAGCCTGACAGAGAGATGTTGGCGCAAACGATTTGACATGATGCGTTCGGTCAAACTCTGGCCAATAGCTTCGTAGATTAAGCGGCGCTGCGGTCCCAGGCTTGTTTTCCGAGACCCCACCCACGGCTTTGATAATCTTACGACGCTCCGGATCGAGCTGACCGGCAATCGTAGTGAAACTCTCTAAAACCTGGGGAAGGGTGGCTCCATCGTACAGGATGACGGTATTTTTGGGAGCATTAGGCAGCGGGGCGTAAGTGGTGGTGAGAGTAAGCTTTCTGTGGCTAAGGCCGGTGATGTGAGTGGCTACATCAGGTACAAAACGGTGACTTTCCGCAATAGGCAGCAAAACTGCGTTGTTATAGCTGGAATTTGGCTCCTCATTTCCCAAGTCGTCGAAAATGGACTGGTCAGGGTCTCCTAACCGCTGAATATGCCCGCCTTCGAAAATCAGATTAATCAGGTCGTCTTGGAATTTCTGGGCATCCTGCATTTCGTCTATCATCACAACAGGAAAGCGATGCCGCAGTATTTCGAGCACATGGGGATTTTCTGCCATGAGCTTACGCCCCAAGGCATACATTTCAGAATAGAAATAAGCGCCGGAAGCAACCAGTTTGGCCTTGGCGGCGATGAGATCCTTGTAGGAATCTGAATTCGAAAAGCCTGCAAACCCTGGAACATTGAGTACCATTGCATTATCGCGCCAAACGTAACGAAGCTCCGCCACTGATGTGAACTTTTTATCCAGGTAAGCCCGTGTCTTGGGTTTGGTCATTCGTCGCAGGCGCTCTTCGCAATACGCGTCATCAATGCGCGCCACGCTGCCGCCCTCTGAGCGGCAGGCCGGTAGAGCTAGAAAAGTGTTCACGAATTCCTGGATTGTACCGATGAAATGCGGGTACTTCTGAAGTTTGTGACCGCCGGGATGATGCCGTATCCGCTTAAGTATTTCGTCTCTGGCAACATTCGTGTGGGTGAGGACACAAATGCCCCGGAATGGATCCGGCCATTTTTGTATTAGGCAAAGAAGTTTGAGGCCGACAAGAGTTGTCTTGCCACTGCCGGGGCAGGCCTGAATGTCATGAAAATCTTTAATTGCCGCCCGCCGAGCAGCATCGAGAATTAGGGGAGGTTGGTCCGAATGGATTTTGTTGAGCGTCGAGATAACATCGTCAATATCCCCGTCAGAGATAGATATTTCAAACATGCGCAGGTTCCGCCTCATCACCTGCGGCGACAACCTTTTGGCCAGTTACAAAATCGATGGCCCGTAGCAGATAGGACGGCAGTTTTGCACGTAATGCAGTTTGCGCAGCTAGTTGAAGCGCCTGATTTGATGCATCGCGTGCTTCCGTTTGCTCTGCGGTTTCGCCTATCGCGGGCGGTGCCAGTACGGGCGTGAAATCCTTCTCAAGGCGCTGGCTGAGAGCATAGGCGGTTCTGGTTTTTCCGTTCTCGGCCACGATAGCGCCGAAAATTGCTATGGCGCGCTCCTCTGCATCAGCAGGCAAATCCGCAAAGGGTACCGTGGGTTCTGGTATTGTGTCGTAAATTTCAGCGGCTAAGCCATGGCAGATCAAAGCGTATTCAAATGTCCAGACATCGGAAAGCTCGACCCGAACATTTTGGCCGGCGGGTTTGTGTTTGTTATCCACCCAGGCTTTGCGTTTGGCAGCGTTGCCAATGTAGTAAGATTCCCAATACTGTTTGTTCTTCTCTTTCCAGACTTGGAAACCCGAGGGGTTGCCCGCGTCTAGTTTGGCCTTCTCGGGCCAAAGATCCAGATCTCTTAGGCAGACGACCTTAGTAGGCAACCATTTCGCTGAATGTGCTACGTCATCCAATCCTTTTTGCTGGAAGACCTTCGCAAATCGAGCGAAAGCAGTGCTGCCTACGTTCACAACGGATACGCCAAAGTCTTCTAAGGGGCAGCCAAGCAGTTTGGCTATGGTTGGTACTAGGATGTTCTCGCCATCGCCTTCGACAACGATTACTCCTCGTGCAAAAAACAAGTTCGCCTTCGTCACATCGAGAAATTTCTCCAGAAAGACGTAGTCGTTAGGATCGAGGGCCGTGGAGCCAGCTCGCATGGGGAATGCCTTCCCACCCGACATCACAATGATATTCCCAAGAGGCGCCTTTGAAGCGAGATTTGGGCTGTGCGTCGTGAGCACGCTTTGCAACGGAGGCTTGCCCTCACCACCAAAATCCTCACGGATTGCTTTGAGAAACTTCATTTGGAGCTGAGGGTGGAGATGAGCCTCGGGCTCCTCAATGAGCAACAACGGGAAATCGTCGTGCTCTTGTTCGAGCAAGAGTAATTCAGTCGCCATAAAGAGCAGGTTGCTGTACCCAAGTCCCTGATTGCGATCGCTCTGATCGATAAGGAGCTGGAGGCGTTCGAGAATGCTCCGGAACATCTGCTTGCGTGCAACCGGGCTTAGTTTCGCAAGGTCCGTGCCGCCGACAATTTCAATAATAGGATCTAGCGGGTTGCCGCTAAAATCCAAGCCCTGCAACTGGCGTTTAATCCGGCTGAGACTGGCTTCAATTCCCGCATTGGCGATTATATGGCCATTTGCGTCGATGAGAGCTTGAAGCAGATTGTCAATGACACCAGCTTCGCGGAAACGGTCTGATGCTTGTAGCACTTGGGCCAAGCGAGAGCCCCGACCTCCCATCAGTTCTGCTTCGGCATCCCGCAACGGGCGGAGGTAGGTCGCAGCCAGATAATCACGCACCTCCCGCTCAATACTTGGGCCTTCACCTGTGGCGCCGGAACGAACGTCCGTGCGGATGAAGCGATTGCCTCGTATCAGTTGATCTGTCTGCTCGGCTTGGAAGTTGAGATACAAAACCGAGCGCTTCGTACCTGCTATTTCCTCGTGGGTAAGGTGTTCGACAAAAACCGCTGCCTGACGAGTGCTGATCTCTGCGAATTTCAGTTGGATCGAAAATTTCGTCTGGTCATGACGAAAATCGCTGTCTTGTATCCGGACCCAGTCTACCGAACGTGCGGTCAGCGCGTAGCGGATGGCATCAATCAAGGCGGTCTTGCCCGAGTTATTTTCTCCGACAATCAGATTGAGGCTCTTATCTAAATCGACCTTGAATTCATCGAATATCCGGAAACCGGTGATCGTCACTGTTTGCAAATACATACGGCTGAGTCCCTCTTAGGGTTGCAGCCTACCATCACCTAACATAGACGCCTAGTTGATCGGCCAGATGAAATTTGCCGTGGTTGTTGAGGCTTTGTGAGGTTCTGCGATAACTAATAGAGGACGAATAATCAGAGGGCTGGGCGGAATTATCCTGATAGGGTCACCGCTTCTCAGCAGTAGTGATCCAAACCACGCAAATCTTAGGTGGCTTTCGATGCTGAGGGTTTGTTGTCGCGTCGCGCGTCAATCAACACCACGTCCGGACTATCGGTCAACTTAAGGTCTTTCAAGATACCCCTGACCTTGGCCAACTCTGCCGCCGTAAAATAGATGATCGCCTTGATGCCCGATTTGGCGTCGCTGGCTTTCTGGTATATCTCGACCTGCTTTTCGAGATTCTTGGCCAGCTTCGAGTTTTTGGCGAGTTTCATCTCAACTAGCGTCTTTTCGGCTCCTCGGCTAATTTTGAAATCAACCGGACCTCGACCGTCGTTGGCTTCAGCTCCGAAATCGGACGGCGTCCCAAACCAGACCAGGCGATAAAGGACATGCAGATCCTTCTCGCGCTCAATAGGGACGCCCTTATCGTCGTAAAAGAACCGGTGCCCGCCCTTATTCTCGATGACGTCCTTCAGATAAGCAAGGCGGACGTGGGCTTCCTCGTAAGTCGATTTTCCGATCTCGTAAAACTTGGTGTCGGCAACCAGTAATGCCTGCAAGGCTCGCAGTTGCTCAATGAACATGTACTCGATCGCAAGAACCTTTTCGGCGCTCACGTCCGACGCGTCATCGCCGTGCTGTTCCTTCAAACGAATGTAGTAGTCGATAATTTCGGGAAATTTTCGCATCGTTGCGACGGCAGCCTTCGCACGTTCTTTTTGGGTGGGCTCGGGCTGCTTCTTTCCGGGCTGTTTGGGGCGCCGTCTCAGCTCAGTTTCGAAGTAATTGAACACAGACGACCGCAACTGCACATCGGGAATCGCTGTAGGGATGTTTTCAAAGCCATCTATCAGATCGTCCTTGTTGATCCAGTTTTCGTCACGAGTGAGCATGTCTTTGGGAGACAGAATGACATAATCGCCGTTGACCCAGGGAAGCTTATATTTGGCGCGTGACCAAGCTTGGGTCTGGTAGTTGAAGTGGGCTCGCTCAACCCATACCTCCCGAACGGCACTGGGAGGTAGATGGGCGACGGCAAATGCCTCCGTGTATTTGCAGAGAAAATCTTTGATGAGGTTGGTGGTGAAGTCGCTGATGTTATCGCGTCCGACACCGTCGGAAACCAGGCAAACCTTCTCTAGATGGCTACTTTCCGTGATCTGCTCTTCCCCGAAATTCGGGAAGATGACGTTGAGATTGGCGTGAAGGTTACGCGCGAAGTCCATTCCCAATCCGGCACCGCCGTTTCCGGAAACGGAAAAGCCCAACCAGTTCTGCTTAACCTCTTTAAAGCAGTACCAGTTGCGCAACTCGCCCTCGTTCACAGGGCCGGCAGAAGCTCGGTCACGCAGAAAAACAAGGTAGGTAATAATCGCCTCGTGAAGCTCGACGTATTCGGGTTTATCACTATGGAAAAGCAAAAAAGGATCAATGAAGAGCGGCAGGTCGTTAACAATTGAAATATTGAGAGCTCCGTATTCCTCAAATACTTCTGCATCGACGCCGAAATAGTCGCTGATGAATGTTGCCATGAATTCCCCTTCCCATTCTAGAGTACAGGTGAAGTCAGGCCATAACAACAGGTTGCATAAAGATCATACTCTTCTCCACAGTTGAGAGAGGTGTATGTCGGTCAGTCGTTTAATTGCAGAATTCCAAGTTAGCACGAAATTTAGCACAAAAAAATTCTGTATCGAAATTATATAAACATTACAGCTAGATACGGGGGTACTCGTCAGGCTCATAACCTGAAGGCCGCAGGTTCAAATCCTGCCCCCGCAACCAGTTCAAACATAAATCAATAACCGCTCCCATCTGATGGGGGCGGTTTTTGCGTTTAAAAGGCACAAAACGGCAGGATGTGGACTGCCATGACCCTCTATAGAAGCGTTGGATCTGTTCCGCCAAATATCCAGCACCATCAAAGAGGCTCCTGCATTCGTCGATCGGGAAGCTGACCGACATTCCAGATTTTCGTTCGCCAAGATTCGTCACATCATATTATTTCTAATGCAGGCGTACGTAGCGCTTGTGCCTGCCAGGCATGGACATCTGTGTTTGCCGGGTATTTCGGTTGTCGTTCACTGCTTGCAACTCGCCCCGATTACTTCAACCTGATGGCACGGTTGCCACAAGATGTCATATTGGAAGCGATCCTTGAGGAACCCCGCTGTCGTCCCCCTTCCGCTTGCCAAGAACATCGCCGGTTCCCAGAATTTCCGAGCGTCGGACACCGCCATAATCGCTCAGTAGGCCAATGACTACCTTTGCTTCAACGGCAAGTTCTGAAGGCTTGGCAAGTTTCTTGGCGAATGCTGCATCCTCTAGCGCCTGAGCGGCCTTGAAAAGTTCTTGACCAGAATTCGCCTTTGAGAAGAACTCCACAAGCCCTTCAACTGGCAATTCCGCAGCAGCCTTTTCAAATCCGCTTCGAATTTTTGCAGCCGCTGCGCCGCTTTGATCTAGGAAATCAGTTGCGACGCTTTCCGCAAAATCAAGATAGCGCCTTGCTGCAGCATCGTCACTTTGCCCGAAGATCATCCCGGAGCGAAAATGCTCCTTTCGTGCATCGTGGTCGGCGAGAACGAGTTCTCTCCCGAGGAAATCCGCCGCGATCGAGACCAGAGCGCAGGTGAAATAGAATGCCCGCGTTATCGGTCCCGTGACCAGCCGTTCGCGGTCGCGAGCCTCCTTCAAGAGTTTTACGGCATCATCCACCCAATGATTTAGGGCAGCAAAGTCAATTCCCCTGGAGACTTCAAGTCTCGCGGCTTCAACGAATACACCAACGTTGGATCTGTCGATCGTGGTTCCGCGCCATTCCCTGTCTACGACTTCAAACGGGAGGCGTTCTCCATCGTTCGAGTACCTTTTGACGATTGCATCGAATACCCCACTAGAAAGAACTTTTATCTGTAGCCGATTCGCGAATTTGTAGGCGGTATCACGGGCCCCCTGGGAAGCGATGACGGCATCATCTGCACCGACCGCAGCTTGCAAGCCTTTGAGCCACACCGCTCGCTCAAACGCCTTTCCCCGCTTCTTATTCTTGATATCGACGATGGTGATATGGCGGGAAAGTGGGCTAGATCGGGTGTACACCCAAAGATCTATGTCCGTAACAGTCTCAGAACCCTCTTTAACCGGAACACCGCGCAGAACGAACGAACCAAGGCCCCTAAAATATTCGCGCAGAGCTTCCTCGGCAGCCCCACCCTTGTCCGTGCCGTCGTTAACTTTCGCCATCAACGCTTCCTTAGAATGTTCAGTGACCTCGCGGCCGCAGCCTTCGCTTCGGGAATATCTTTGCGGCGTTCTTCTGTACGCGCTGTTTCGGGCCCCGCAAAGTCCGTCTGTCGATTTCCTATCACAAGCTCGGCCGCGATCTTAGCCGCGTCTCCCCGGAGAACAAGTTCGCGCGCCATTTTGCCGACTTCCGGCTTTAGCAACGTCAATCTGTGGCCGTTCGACGACGAGGAAACCTGGACCACGCCCTTGCGCTCAAGGGCCGTGTAATCGCGTTTAATGGCGCTCGCCCATCCTTCTACATATCCCCGGTTGATGAAGCGACCCCCGCTCGATCGAGCTCTCCAGCGAATTGATGAAGGTCTCGATCGGGATCTCGCTCTTGGCGATCTTTTCCTTGAGGTATTTCGAACCCTTGGTCCAAGTCCACATGATGAGCATGATGACGACGGCGAGTGCTACCGGCACCCAACCGCCGTCGTGTACTTTGACCAGGTTGGCCGCGAGGAAAACCGCTTCGATGACGAAGAGCGGCGCGAGCACGATGGCGGCGGTGAATACAGAATATCCCCAGACGGCGCGCAGGAACTGGAAGGCCATCAGCGTCGTGACGACCATGGCGCCGGTAACAGAGATACCATAGGCGGTTGCAAGCGACTCGGAATCTCCGAACGAGAAGATCAGCACGATGACGCCGATGAAGAGGATCATGTTGACCGCAGGCACGTAAATCTGGCCAGTATTCGTCTCCGACGTGAACCGGATCATCAGGCGCGGCAGGAAGCCGAGATGCACAGCCTGGCGGGCCAGCGAAAAGGCTCCTGTGATCACTGCCTGGCTGGCAATGATCGTTGCCATCGTGGCGAGGATGACCATCGGCAGCAACGCCCATTCCGGATAGAGGAGGTAGAAGGGGTTCTCAATGGCCGTCGGGTGGCTGAGAATAAGCGCGCCCTGGCCGAGGTAATTGAGGCCGAGAGCGGGGAATACCAGGATGAACCAGGCCACGCTGATCGGCTTTCGGCCGAAATGGCCGAGGTCTGCGTAGAGCGCTTCGGCGCCGGTCACCACCACCGATTAGAGGTTCAAGGTCGGCGGCAGGGGAAATTCCACGTCTACATAATCATATAGACAACCACTTCAGGTTCCTTGGTCGACAAAATCGGACCAAAACGACAGCGGGTTGCTGAATGCCTGATATCTCGCCCTATTTGTGCAAAGCCGACAGACTGAATATTGGTTCGTTGGAGCCGGTTTAGGTGACAGGAAAAGGTATTGCGATGACTGCTCGACCGCAACGATGGATGACGCGCGACTTCGTGTTCACGCCGCCGGCCGCGTTTCCCGATGTCGTCGCACGCCAACTCGAGCGCTTCGACTTGCGGCCCTACCCTCATGATACGGAGCTGCCGTCTCTGTTCGTGCTCGCACTCGACCTAGGTAAGCCGTGGGAGTTCGACGAGGCGTTCGCGCCGCTCGCGGCGGATCTCGTCGGGCAGAACGGTCCAGCCGAATGGTCCCTTGCAGCAGTGCAGGTGCTGGGGCGCGAAGGACGATATGGAACGGGGACAGGATCGTCTGCGAAGGGAGAATCGATCGCCGCCGGCGTTGCGCTTGTCCGAGGTCGGGGTAACCGCGTCTGGGCATTCGGTTGGCGTTCAGCGTCTGGCGACCGGGAAACGGTCGAGAGGAATTACAACGTGCTCATGCAGAGTCTGCAAGCACGGGCAAATCGGATCAGCGAAACAACGCTTCGGCGACAATTTGAGGGTCAGGAGAAGAACCGCCGCGCGGTTATCGAGGCGATCGACGCCGGACAACGCGGCAGCGATGCAACGCCCGATCCGGCAGACGGTGTATGGGAACAACGCTTTGCGACGGCCCTGGGAGAAAGCGACCCATCGATGGTCGCGGGAATGTTTGCGACCGCAGTGGCCCTTGTGGAGGAGCCCTATGGGGAAGAGGCGCCCGTTGGCGCCAGCCGCATCGGTGGCGGGCCCGATCTTCCGCCGAACATATGGCCGGGTAACGCCCGTGGAATGCGTCATCCGTTCCTGATGCAGATCAATCTTACCGAGATCACGGCCGCTTGCGGGCCGATGCGGCCTTTGCCGGACGAGGGGCTCTTGTCGTTCTTTGTCCACGACGATGCTCTGCTGCTCGATGTTGTCTATACGCCGCCTGGCGCGGCGCTTGTCCGCCATCCAATGACCGAAGCGATCGTCGAAGCTTCAGCCGCCGCGGTAGGGGTTGCCGGGGGTCTCGACCCAGCCGGGCAGCCGGGCTCTTTGCCGCACACGGAAGGAGACGTGGTCACGGCGGAGTTGATGGCTGACGGAACGCTGAAGTTCACGCATACACCTGATCCGCTCTGGGCGGTGGGCGAACCCGGGCGCGCGTTCGAGGCCTTGTCGGACGAGCGTTGGGCAAGCACGGCATATGCGCGCCTGCGGTTCAAGCGAGCCCGATCGTTCGATGCCTCGGGTGCGGAGATGCGGATCGAAGAGACAGGTGTGGGTTCGCTCGATGAACTCTACGAAACCAATGAGGCGTTCCAGCGTGCCGTGGTTGGTCAGCATGCTGGTTCCGCAACACCTCAGATTCATCAAATGCTTGGTTACGCGACGATCCAAGGCAATCTCGACTGCCGTGAGGAAGCGGCGAGGCTGGCAGTGTCTGCAGGACACATCGATCTGGGCGACCCAGACGGTTGGATCGTCCTCGTCTGGCTACGCGCGGGCTCGGCGACTGGGCGTGAGTTTTGGGACGCCGACGATCTCTTCATCATGGCCCCCGCTGCGGATCTTGCCGGAAAGCGTTGGGACCGCTGCATCCTTCTGTCCGGATAGGCCTTCCACTCGACACGAGAACGTCAGGGTCGATAACACGCGAGCCGGCTTCGCCGATGGCGCAATCGTCTGGACATCTTCTGGGATCCTAACGCCGCGCCGTACACTGGAAAGTACGGCGCTGCCGGGAATAGCCAACTCAATTTGGGCAAGATGCGTGTCGCTGACTTCGTCGCCGGCACAGGCGCCCTCAACCTCCCACATGTTCTTCGCGATACTGCTGCCGACGGCCGAGGTGATGGCGCTCGCTGCTACGTCGTCCCTTCATACGAGCTTTGCCTTGACTAGGCCCTGAATGGCCTCGCCGAGAATAATGGCCTAATCCTCGAATTTGACGCCGGCGCACAGCGATTGCGAAAGCCCAGCGATGTTCTCACGCTCGGGCGGTTAAGGACGACAATAACGGGTCCTCGCTGCAGCTACTCCGCGGCTTCAACGAAGCGGTGACGCTCGTAGAGGAATTTGAGGACGGCCTCGCGGCACTTGAGATATGTGCGGTCGGAGGCGAGTTCGATGCGGTTGCGGGGGCGATCGATCTGGACGTCCAGCACTTCGCCGATCTGGGCCGACGGTCCGTTGGTCATCATGACGATGCGATCGGAAAGCAGCACCGCCTCGTCGACGTCATGGGTGATCATCACCATCGTGTTGCCGAGCCGGCTGTGGATTTCCATCACCGCATCCTGCAGATGCGCACGGGTCAGCGCGTCCAGTGCGCCGAAGGGCTCGTCGAGCAGCAGGATCTTCGGCTCCATTGCGAGAGCCCGGGCGATGCCGACGCGCTGCTTCATGCCGCCGGAGATTTCCGAAGGCCGCTTGTCCTTGGCATGCGCCATCTGGACGAGGTCCAGATTGGCCATCACCCATTCGTGGCGCTCGGCCTTGCTTTTCGTCCGGCTGAAGACCTTGGCGACGGCGAGATTGACGTTTTCATAGACGGTCAGCCAAGGCAGCAAGGAATGGTTCTGGAAGACAACGGCACGTTCCGGGCCGGGTGCATTGACCTCGCGATTTTCGAGCAGGACCGCGCCGGACGAAACCGGCGTCAACCCGGCGACGAGGTTCAGCAGGGTAGATTTGCCGCAACCCGAATGACCGATGATGGAGACGAATTCACCCTTGCAAATCGTCAGGTTGATGTCCTTCAGCACTTCGGCGCGCACGCCACCGCGGTCGAAATACTTGTCGATATGATCGAGCTTCAGATAGGCGTTCATGGTCCGCTCCTCAGTTTGCCGAAGCGCCGCGGGTGATGATCTTGCCGAGCGCGGAAACCACCTTGTCGAGGGCAAAGCCGACGACGCCGATATAAGCGAGCGCGACGATGATGTCAGGCAGCCGCGACGAGTTCCACGCATCCCAGATGAAGAAACCGATGCCGACGCCGCCGGTCAGCATTTCCGCCGCAACGATCGCCAACCAGGAAAGGCCGACACCGATGCGCAGGCCGGTAAAGATGTAAGGGGCTGCGGACGGCAGCATGATCTTGAAGAAGAATTCGAACTGGTTAAGACGCAGCACCTGAGCGACGTTGCGATAGTCCTGCGGGATATTGCGCACGCCGACGGCTGTGTTGATGATGACAGGCCAGATCGAGGTGATGAAGATCACGAAGATCGCCGACGGGTTCGAATCCTGGAAGGCTGCGAGCGATAGCGGCAGCCAGGCAAGCGGCGGCACGGTGCGCAGAACCTGGAAGATCGGATCGAGGCCGCGCATGGCCCAGACGGACTGGCCGATGATCGCGCCGACGATGACACCGGCGACTGCAGCAAGCCCGAAGCCGTAGGCGACGCGCTGCAGCGATACCAGGACACGCCAGCCAAGTCCGATATCCTGAGAGCCATAGTTGAAGAAGGGGTAGGCGATCAGGTCATAGCTTTCCTGCCAGACCTGATGTGGCGATGGCAGCGACGCCTGCGGCGACGAACAGAGGACCTGCCAGACGAGCAGGATCAGCGCCAATACGACGACCGGCGGGACAACGTTCCGCAAGGCGGACGCGCCCAGCCGGCGGAAATCGATCTTGGCGACCTGCCTGCCGGAAAAGGGAACGACTTTCCCCGCCGGTTTGGCGGAGGCGGTCGTGGAGAATTTTTCTTTTTTTGCCAGGGCGGACATCAGCGCTCCTCACGTGAATAAAAAGCCGGCGCGCCCGTCACGCGCCGGAGGCGGGGGTTCAGGACGCAGCCTTGATCGAAAGGCTGTCGAGATAGGCCGAGGGGTTTTCCGGGTCGAAGACCTTGCCGTCGAAGAAGGTTTCCTTGCCACGGGATGACGAGGCGGGAATGTCTGCAGCCGCGACGCCGAGCTCCTTGGCGGCGAGGCGCCAGATATCTTCGCGGTTCACCTGGTTTACCAGTGCCTTGATATCGGTGTCGGCAGGAAGATTGCCCCAGCGGATATTCTCGGCCATGAACCACGTGTCATGGCTCTTGAACGGGTAGGAGGCGCCGTCCTTCCAGAATTTCATGTAAAGATCGGTGCCTTTGGCCTCGCGGCCGTTGCCGTAGTTGATGTCGCCCTTGAGGCGGCCAAGAACATCCTTTGCAGGAACGTTGAACCACTGGCGCTTGCCGAGGATCTCGGCCATTTCCGCCTTGTTGTCCATGCTGTCGCACCATGCTTGAGCTTCCATGACGGCCATCAACAGCGCCTTGGCGGCATTGGGGTTCTTTTCGATCCAGTCGGCGCGAAGGCCGAGCGCCTTTTCGGGGTGACCCTTCCAGAGTTCACCGGTGGTGGCGGCCGTGAACCCGATCCCCTGGTTGACGAGCTGCTCGTTCCACGGCTCGCCTACACAGAAGACGTCCATGTTGCCGACCTTCATGTTGGCCACCATCTGCGGCGGCGGCACGACGATCGTGGATATATCCTTGTTCGGGTCGATGCCGCCGGCGGCGAGCCAGTAACGGATCCAAAGGTCGTGGGTGCCGCCCGGGAAGGTCATGGCAGCCTTGATTTCCTTGCCCTCGGCCTTCTTCTTTTCAAAGGCGGCCTTCAGCTTCGAGGCGTCGAGCTGGACGCCGGTATCGGCATATTCCTTGGCGACCGAAATGCCCTGGCTGTCGAGGTTGAGGCGGGCAAGGATCGCCATCGGCACGGGCTTGTTGTTCTGCGTCACTTTGCCGGTGTGCATGAGATAGGGAAGCGGCGAGAGGATATGGGCGCCATCGATGCCGTTCGCCGCGCCGCCGAGAACGAGGTTGTCGCGGGTCGCGCCCCAGGAGGCCTGCTTGGCCACATCCGCATCGGGAAGGCCGTATTTTGCGAACAGCCCCTTTTCCTTGGCAATGACGAGAGGCGCGGCATCGGTCAGCGCGATGAAACCGAGCTTGACACCGGTTACTTCCGGGCCAGCGGCCGCGGCGAAGGCACCGGAAGGAAAGGCAGTCTTGACTGCGCCGATGAGGGCTGCAGTGGCAGTTGTCTTGAGCATGCTGCGGCGTGTGATGCCGTTGGTCAAAATCCCAGTCATCGAAATCTTTGTCATTCGCAGGTTCCCTCTGCTGGCCGGATTTGGGACAAAAAAACGCCGCTCGGAAATTGCGTCCATGGGAGGGGAGGATCCCGGACAGCAAAGACCTTACGACGTCGGTGTCTTGTTAAGCGCTTATGCCGCGCCTATCTGCGCCGATCGCCATTGACCGGTGCAAATTAAGCGACGCAAGGGCCGTGCCAGTTTTCAACGGCATGGTAACGATATGAAATAAAAGGAGAAATACGTTATTTTCAAAACGCTTATTTTTAAGGCATTTGTATGAATCGCTGATATTTTGGGCGTTGAGTGCTGTGGTCGCATTCATGAAAGCGCTCAATTTGTGCAGTGCATTAGGAAAACCTGCCTGCATCCCCGTCAATCCGACCGCCACGAGAGCGTCAAGCGCCTCACGGATGATTGGCCAGGGTCCTCGAGGCGACACTTTTCGCCGCAGCTCACGAAGCGCAGGCGATTTCGAGTCCTCGATAGACCGGTCGGAGGACGCATTGAGCGAATTGCCAACCCAGAAGGATGCCATTCCGCTGTTCGTGAAGTCTGCGATGGCTGTGGTCGGGGCTGGCGGGAAGAGGGTCAGCGAACTGTTGGCCTCGCATCGCAATCGCAGCGCCGTGGAGCCGCTAACGCACCAGCTTCAAATCCTGCCCCCGCAACCAAACAAATCTCTAAGGCAATCACAAAAGCCCCCAACGGGGCTTTTTGCGTTTCTGGCATCCCAGAACGTACCACTGCGTATCCCAGGTGCAGGGCGAACTGCTGGATCGCGGACGAGACGGTCCAAGAGCTTGCCAAGAGCAATAAACACGATATTCATAGTCATGTTATTATGGGCGCTCGAGCCGACCATTCAGTTGATGGATTGCAGCGTCGGGCGCTGCAGAGAGAAATCGCTGTCGAGAAGGGTTTCTTCGCGATGTTTCGTCCGCAGGCAGCGATATTATTATGCCGGCTAAGAGTGGATCTAGAAATTGAGTTATTGGCATTCCATGATCTGGCGTACCGAGGGTATTCGGGTGGTGGCGCCTGTCAAATGGCGCCAGCTTGACGGGCTGGTGAGTGTCTTATGGGAAGCTGAGAGCCAGTCGGGGGCGACCGGTTACTATCTATCCGACGACCCGCGCATCATGATATTTTTCGACGACGTTTCCTCGCGAATACGAATTTCCAATCAGGACGGAGAGTTCTCGCAGCATTATCGCCCCATGACGCGCGCGATCTATGTTCCCGCCGGTATCCCGATGTGGACCAGCAGCAAATCCATACACCGCTTTTCGCATCTCAATCTTCATATGCACAGGGATCGGATGCTGAGATTTTTGTCGCCCTCGATAGGGGCGTCGGCGGCGGTGACGGCCTTGCGCCGACCGGTAGAAATTCAGGATATCGGCGCCATCGAAACACTGGCGGCTCTGCTGGTCGACGAGATAGCAAGCCCGTCGAAGCACGCGATCTATGCCGAGAGCCTTGTGGGCAGCATCGTCGCGGGTCTTCTCGATATCCCCGAGAACGAAGGCAAGACCGCCAATGGCAGGCTTACGCAAGCTCAAATGAACAAGCTCATCTCTCGCCTCAATGCCCGTAGCGATTGCCGTCTGACCATCGCCGAGATGGCAGCGACGGTCGGCTTGTCCGAAAGCTGGTTTGCCACCGTCTTCAAGCAGACAACGGGCAAAACGCCGCTGCAGTGGCAGCTTTCAAAGCGCATCGACCTTGCCAAAAAGCTGTTGTCGGAAAGCGATCTTTCCATAGCAGGGATCGCGGTCCAGTTGGGCTTTTCCGATCAAGCTCACCTGACGAAGGCCTTTGGGCAGATTGCAGGCGACACACCCGCCGCATGGCGCCGGATGCAGCAGATTCGCCAGTTCTGAGAGATGCCCCGGCCGAACGGCTGCGGACGGGGCGGGTCATCACCAGGTCTGGCGTAACGTCGCCATGATCGTGCGGCCGGGATTGTAGAAGTCCGCCCCGAAGCCGCCTTGGGCGATGTGCTTTTCGTCGAAAAGGTTGCTGACGTTCAGCTGGAACGTGGTGTTTTCCTGGATTTTGTAGGTGAAGGCGGCATCGAAGACGACATTGCCTTCCGACGATCCGGTGTTTGCATCGTCGTAATAGTACGAGCTCATATAGCGCCCGCCGAGCCCGAACGTCATGTCGCCGCGGCTCCCGTTGCCTTCGAGCGCGTAGTTGAGCCAGAGCGAAGCAAGGTGCTCGGGTACCCGCTGAGGGCGGTTGCCTTCGTTTACTCCGCCGTTTTCGACGATCTCGGCATCCATATAAGAATAGGCTGCGGTCACGCTGAGACTGTTCGTCAGTTCGGCCTTGGCTTCGAGATCCAGGCCTCGGACCCGGATTTCGCCCGTGGTCGTTTGTTCGAACGGCGGCGAGGCCTCCGTGACAGTGATATTTTTCTTTGTCAGGTCATAGACAGCGGCGCTGAAGAGGGCGGGGAAGCCATCCGGCCGATACTTTACACCGATTTCATATTGTTCGCCGATTTCCGGTTCGACGCCGGTCTCCGGCGGCGCGACGGAGTCGGCATAGCTGACATAGGCCGAAAGCTCGCCGGTGATTTTATAGGTCAGGCCGAAGCGCTTGGTGAATTCGCTCGGGTCGGCGCCGGCTGTGGAGCCATCGAACCTGTTGGTCTCGCTGAGGTCGAGCCAGTCGTTACGCAGTCCGACGGTTGCGACAAGCTTGTCGAAGAAGGTGACGTCTTCCTGAAAATAGACAGCCTTCGTCTTTTGATCGCTCTTTGTGCTGGCGATGAGTGGAACCGAGGCAGGCGCTCCCGTGTAGACGGGGTTCGTCCAGTCGATCCCGGGCGCGGGCCCCCAGTAGGTGTCGTTGTAGGTTTGCGTCGTGTTGTATTCCAGCCCAAGCATGCTGCGGCTGTCGATATTGTCGAAGCTTGTTTCGTAGAGCAGATGCGCGTCGATGATGAACTGTTCGGTGGTGCTGTCGTTCCCGAAATAGGCGCGGTCGGCAATCGTCGAACCACCCGTCGGCGTGTTGGAAACGTAGGCATATCCGAAATCGGTGTTCGCCTTGCTATAGCGCGCGTTCGTGCTGAACGTCAGGCCGTCGCCGAAATCATGGTCGAACATGACGCTCACCGAGTTCCGGTTAATGCCGCGATAGTTATAGTCGGGCTCTCCGAAGAAGCGGCTTCTGGCGAAATCGGAGCCAACCGGATGGCCGCCGCTACCGGGAACGCCATCCTTGTCCAGATGATCGAATACCACTGACAGGCTGGTATCGCCGCTCGGGCGCCATGTCAGCCCGCCCATAATGAAATTCTCGTCGTCCTGCGAATAATCGTATTCCGCCTCGGCCCGCTTGAACTTGCCGGTCAGGCGATAGGACAGCGTGTCGTCTTCGGTAATGTTGTCGCCGAAGTCGAAGCCCGTCTCTGCGTGGTTGAAGGAGCCGCCGGTGACATAGGCTTCGCCGAAACGGTCGCTTTTCGGTCGCTTGGTCACGAAGTTCACGGAGCCGCCGGGATCCGAAACGCCGAAACCCGTCGAATTCGCGCCTTTCAGGACCTCGACGCGCTCATAGGCATAGGCCTCCTCCCGAAGTCCGCCGAAGGGTCTGCCGATGACCAGTCCGTCCCGATACATATAGGCGTCGAAACCACGGATCTTGAAATAATCGAAACGGTCGTCCGAGCCGTAGAAGTCCGTGCTCACACCAGCGGTATACTGCAATACCTCCTCAACGCTGCTCGCGCCGCGCTCCTGAATTTCCCTGGAGGTGATGACGGAGACCGAGGCGGGCGTATCCAGGATATCCGTCGGCATCTTGCCGCCGCCCGTCGTCTCTGTCGCGACGATCGACTTCGAATCGTTGTCGGTGTTGAGGCTGCTGCGGCTTCCTTGAATGACAATCGGTTTGAGTGTGGTGTCGGGACTTGAACTGGCGGCCTCCTGGCCAAACGAGAAAGTCGGCGCAAGCGCAATAAGCGCCGTACAACCCAGAAGCACCGCATACCGGTAGCGGATAACGGCCTGTCTTGGATAAGCGCCAGTTCTTTCGATGTGCATCTTCACGTCCCAGAAGTTGGTGTAGCCATTGCTGGCTTTCGGCAGAAGGGTGCCGAGATCGGCGAGAATTTTGAGGGCATCCCGAAGTGCATTCAGCCAGACGTGGGCGAGAGGTCGCCTTTCGAACCCGGCTGCTGCAATGGTTTGGTCCCCGTGACGGCTACTAACTTGAGTCGACTTATCCAGTATTGTAATTTTCCGGGGTTTTGTAGGATACAACGGGAAATATCGCGGCTCCTTTCTCCAGGGCCGGCATTTTCGTTGACGCCGCCCGATGAACCTGAGAGTGGAAGTCCACTTAACATGAGGCGGAGTCTGCGCGATGCTGCGGTTCTTTCTTCCTGCCGTACGGGTGGCGGCGGCTTGCGTTTGGATTATTGCCTTCAGCGAAGCTGGTGCGGAGGAAGGCACGTCCTATCCGATCACCATCAGGCATGCTCTAGGCACGACCACTCTCACCAAAAAGCCCGAGCGGGTAGCGACGGTTGCCTGGGCGAACCATGAAGTGCCATTGGCGCTCGGAATCGTACCCGTGGGCTTTGCCGCGGCCAATTTCGGCGACGATGACCGCGATGGGATCCTGCCTTGGGTGGCCGAAAAACTGGCCGAACTCCATGCAGACAAGCCGGTGCTTTTCGACGAAGGTGACGGGATTGATTTCGAGGCCGTGGCGGCCACCAACCCCGATGTGATCCTGGCATCCTATTCCGGCTTGAGCCAATCGGACTATGATACCCTGAGCCAAATCGCTCCGGTCGTCGCCTATCCCGAAGCTCCGTGGTCGACCGACTGGCGCGAGATGATACGCTTCAACAGCGCCGGGCTCGGTATGGCTGCCGAGGGCGAGGCTCTGGTTGCGAAGATCGAGGCCGATATCGCCCGGACCGTTGCCGGGCATCCCGAACTTCAAGGGAAATCGGCGATGTTCATCACTCATCTCGATGCAACGGATCTGAGTATCGTCAACTTCTACACAACAAACGATACCCGGGTGAAGTTCTTTGCGGATCTCGGGCTGAAGGCACCGAGAAGCGTCGTCGAGGCGTCGGCACCGGGGAAGTTTTCGGGTTCCATCAGCGCTGAGCGCATCGACGCGTTCGACGATGTCGACCTTGTCGTAACCTACGGCAACCAGAAACTGCTCGATGCGCTGGCGGCGAACCCCCTGATGGCAAGAATGCCGGCTGTCGAGAAAGGAGCGCTCGTCATGTTAGGCAGGAATCCGCTCGGTACGGCGGCAAATCCGACACCACTTTCGATCCCTTGGGTATTGAAGGACTACGTGGTGTTGCTAACCGACGCCGCCAGAAAGTCGAAATGACATCCGGCAGCCTAAAATCGCCCCGCCGGTGGTCTGCCTCCGGGCGGTCGAACCGTATCCGGGGCCTCTGGCTGGTGGGTCTGCTTGCGCTTCTTGCCGTGCTCCTGGCGCTCTCGTGCACGATCGGCACGCGCGAGGTCGGCTGGGCCGACATCGTCGCTGCCCTTGCCGGGCAGATCGACAGCATTGGGCAGGCGGCCGTCAGTGTCCGCATTCCGCGGACGCTGCTTGGCCTGCTCGCCGGAGCCGCACTCGGGCTCGCCGGAGCGATCATGCAGGGTGTGACGCGCAATCCTCTCGCCGATCCGGGCATTCTCGGCGTCAATATGGGAGCATCGCTTGCCGTCGTCCTGGGTGTTACCTGGTTCGATATCGCCTCTGCCGACGCCTATATCTGGACCGCCGTTTTCGGAGCCGCGTGTTCCGCGATCTTCGTTTACGCCATCGGCTCGCTCGGGCGTGGCGGAGCGACTCCCCTCAAATTGGCGCTTGCCGGCGCCGCGACATCGGTTGCCTTCTCCTCCATGGTGCTTGCGGTGGTGCTGCCTCGAAACGATATCGCCGGCGGCATCCGCTCGTGGCAGATAGGCGGCGTCGGCGGAGCGACTTTCGAACGTATTTTTCCGGTGCTGCCGTTTCTCGTGGTCGGTTTTGCGATCAGTCTTCTCTCGGCACGAAAGCTGAACTCGCTGGCTTTGGGCGATGAACTCGCGGCCGGGCTTGGCGAGCGCGTCGCCGTGGCTCGCGCCGTTGCCGCGCTTGGCGCAATCCTCTTGTGCGGGGCAACCACAGCGGTCTGCGGGCCTATCGGCTTTCTGGGATTGATCGTGCCGCATCTTTGCCGGTCGCTGGTCGGGGTCGACCATCGGTGGCTGCTGCCCTTTTCCGCATTGGGTGGAGCCTGCCTGCTGCTGGCCGCCGATATCGTCGGACGTATTGTCGCCAGGCCTGCCGAACTCGACGTCGGCATCGTCACGGCGCTTGTGGGTGCGCCGTTCTTCATCTGGATTGTCAGACGCCAGCGGGTGCGCGAGTTGTGACGATGCTCTCTCCCACCCTCGATCGCATCATTGAAAGCCGCCGCCGCCGTGCGCGCAGGCACGCCCTTGTCGTCGCGATCCTCTTGGTTCTTGTAGTCGCGATTTTTGCGCTTACCCTGTCGCTCGGGCAATCCTTCATGCCGCCAGGGGATGTCATCCGCGTGCTGCTTGGCGAGAACGTGCCGGGCGCAAGCTTCACCATCGGGCAACTGAGGCTGCCGCGGGCCGTACTTGCTGTGCTTGCGGGTCTGAGTTTCGGGCTCGGCGGCGCGGCCTTTCAAATCATGCTGCGCAATCCGCTCGCAAGCCCGGATATCATCGGGATCAGCTGGAGTGCAAGCGCAGCCGCGGTGTTCGCCATCGTCGTGCTGTCGCTGAAGGGGCCGGTCGTATCGATCTTTGCCGTGGTCGCCGGTCTGGGGGTCGCGCTGCTGGTTTATGCCCTTTCGTCCAGAAACGGGGTCGCCGGGACACGGCTCATCCTCGTCGGGATCGGGGTTTCGGCGATGCTGGAGAGTTTCATCGCCTACATTCTATCCCAGGCTCCAGCCTGGACCCTCCAGGAGGCGATCCGCTGGCTGACGGGGAGCGTCAACGGTGCGCAGCTTGGTCAGGCGCTCCCGCTTCTGATAGCGCTGGTCGTGTTCGGTGGGCTTCTTTTAAGCCGTGCGCGAGATCTGGAGGCCTTGCGGCTGGGAGACGATACCGCCGCCGCCTTGGGGGTCGGCGTTGCGAGGGCCCGCGTCATGATCATCGTGGCGGCAGTCGGCATGATTGCGACCGCGACGGCGGTGACAGGCCCGATAGCTTTCGTGGCCTTTCTGTCCGGACCGATCGCTGCCCGCATCGTGGGAAACAGCGGATCGCTGCTGATCCCTTCGGCGCTGATTGGCGCCATATTGGTGCTGGCGGGCGATTATGCGGGTCAGTTCCTTTTGCCAAGCCGCTATCCGGTCGGCGTTGTGACCGGCGCGCTGGGTGCTCCCTACCTGATTTTTCTGATCGTACGCGCCAACCGGACCGGGAGTTCGCTTTGACCGTCCACTCTCTTACAGTCAACCAGCTTTCGGCCGGCTACGGCGAGATCGAGATTTTGCATGGGCTCGATCTTGTCGTGCCGCCCGGCAAGATTACCGTGATCGTCGGCGCCAATGCCTGCGGCAAGTCCACGCTTCTGCGGGCGATGTCCCGGCTGCTCTCTCCGTATCGGGGGCATGTCCTGCTGGACGGCAAGTCGATCCACCGGACCCCGCCGCGGGAACTGGCCCGGACATTAGGGCTGCTTCCCCAGTCGCCGATTGCTCCCGAAGGCATCACCGTTGCCGATCTCGTCAGCCGTGGACGACATCCGCATCAGAGCCTGTTTTCGCGCTGGACACGCAAGGACGACGAGGCGGTGGACGGTGCGCTCGCCGCGACCAAAACCTCGGATCTTGCCGAAAGGCCGGTGGACGAGCTTTCCGGCGGGCAACGCCAGCGGGTCTGGATCGCCATGGCATTGGCACAGCAGACGGAGGTGCTGTTGCTGGACGAGCCGACGACATTTCTGGATATCAGCCACCAAGTCGAAGTGCTGGATCTGCTGACCGATCTAAACCATTCGCGTGGAACCACCGTCGTCATGGTACTGCATGATCTCAATCTGGCGGCGCGCTATGCAGACTGTCTCGTCGCAATGGCAGGTGGCCGCGTTCACGTCTCCGGTACCCCGGAGAATGTGCTGACGGAAGAGAATGTGCGGCAGGTCTTCGGCCTCGAAAGCCGCATCATCCCCGATCCCACCTCGGGCCGGCCGATCATGCTCCCGATCAGCCGACACAGGATGGTAATGGAACAAGATTTCAAGGAGAGCCGGCCATGAACGCGGTTCAGCAATTCAAACTTTCAGGCATAGCGCTTCCGAAGGACGCCGGAAGCATGCTCGACGAAATCTGCGAGCATTTCGTCGAGCATGCGGACGTGCAGCGAACCGATGACCTCGCTCTGCTTTTCAGCAAAACAGGGAGCGCGAGTATTCGCATCCAGGACCAGAAGCTCCTGATCGAGCTGACCTGCCCGTCGGAAGCAGAACTTCAGATGAGCCGCACCATCATCGCGGAACACCTGTTTTATTTTGCCAAGGACGAGCCGCTCGAGTTGAGCTGGTCACAGCCGGCATCGCTTTCGGTACTGCCGAACATCCACGAAGTCACTATCGTTTCTGCGGAGGACGTCACTCCACACATGCGTCGGGTGAAGTTTTCATGCACCGACATTGCGCCCTTCGTCGGCGGGGACATGCATGTCCGCCTCCTCGTTCCGCCGAAGGGCAGATCACCGGTGTGGCCTGGACTCCGCGAGGACGGCCGCGTGGCGTGGCCGGGGGGAGAGGACGAACTTCTGGTTCGGGTCTATACGATCCGTGCTGTCGACATCGAACGCCGAGAGCTCTGGATCGACTTCCTGCAACACCCGGTGCCCGGCGTCAAAACTCCCGGGGCCGATTTTGCCCGGGATGTGCAGCCGGGGGAAAAAATCGCGCTGCTCGGACCGGGCGGTGGCGGCCTTCCGGAGGCGCAGTCCATTCTTCTGGCCGGGGACGAAAGTGCGCTTCCCGCCATTGCGCGCATCGCCGCCGAGGTGCCGCCGGATACGCGTATGCAGGCGATCATAGAAGTGTTGGATGAGGCTGAAGAGCAGCCTCTTCCGTCGGCAGGTTCGCTCGAAGTCCGTTGGCTGCATCGGAGGAGTTACCCGCCCGGAGCAAAAAGCATCCTTGCGGAAGAGACCAAAAAAGCGATCGCTTCCATCGATGGCCAAACGTTCGTCTGGGCCGCCTGTGAAAAGGAAGATGTGCGATCCATTCGCGCCTTCCTGAAAAGCCATCGGCATGAGCGGAAGAACATGTATGTGGCCTGGTATTGGGAGCGCGATCCCGCCTGAGCCGATTGCGTGCCGCTCCGCTTGTGCGCAAGCGCCAGCGGCCGGCAGCGCCATGCCGGCCGCGCGTATGTTTCGTCAGTGTGTCGTGAGCGGTTTGGGCTTCCGTTCGGTCCATTCCGGCGGTGCGCCATACTTGGCTGCGACGGCTCCGATGAGGCCGGGCGCCCGGCCGAATGCATCGCAGGCGGCATATTTCGGTTTTCCGCCGAGCCATGATTGTGCCCGCTGCCTTGAAGGAAGAGAGATGTTCAATCCCTTCGGTTCCTTGCCGGAGATGAGCATCCGCGAAAAGTCGCCCGCAAACTTCGAAGCAAGGCCATATGCGTCTCCGACCTCCGAAACGCGGGGGTTGTTCTGGATCGAGTTTGCGCCACGCGCCCATAACATTGCCGCGCTCTGAACACCGTTGCTGCCCACCGCTTCGGCCTCGACCGCCAGTGCTCCGAGACCGACGGGCAGACGCGGCACACTGACCGGCAGTACGAAGCCCGTGCCTACGGTTACGGCGGTTGCGACCCCTGCCATTGCCTTGTTCGTTGGTACAATATCGGTGACCACGGACCGGATGGTCAGATCCGCCGGTTGGCCAGCCGGGACCATCTGATACCTGTCGCTGAGCGCGACGCAGAGCGCCCGGTCCAGCGCGTTCGATACCAGCGAGCGGTCGGCTTGCGATTTGATGCGGGAGGCGGCGCTGAAGGAGAAGATTGTCGGCACGATGCTGACGGTTTTCACTGCCGCCAGATGTTGCCCGTCAACGTAGAGGCGTTTCTTGGCCAAGGTTCCTTTCGGCGCGCCGAGATTGCTGTAGGAGGAGAGCGTCCCGCCCTCCTTCAGGGGTACCGAGGTGCATCCGGTGACCGCCATGGACATGAGTATCGCCAGGCAGGCGAACAATGATGGCCTCGGCGGGTAGCCGAGAAGTCTGCGAAATAGGTGGGAATTGCTGTACACTCTTGCTGGCCTCCGTCGCGGATGTTCCGGGACAGTGCGAGCAGAGGATTGCCGCAACATTACGGATCGTTTTGCTGAGCGATGGATATCGCTTGCGCATATTGGCCCTGACGTCGATCACAGCTGGATCGCCACCTGGGTTCCGGTCGAGCCGCTTTTGAGGCTGACTTGACCCCGGTGGTTTGCGACGATCTGTTTCACCAGGCTAAGACCGAGGCCTGCGCCTCTACTTTGGGGGGTGACGCGATAGAAGGGTTCGAAAACCAGCTCCTGATGTTCGGCCGGTATGCCCGCCCCTTCGTCGGCCACGCTGATCCGCCCGCCGGCCGAGACCGAGATGGCAATCATTCCCCGATTGCCGCCGTGGTCGATCGCGTTGCGCACCAGATTGCTGATCGCTCTCGGTAAAGCGAAGAGGCTGCCGCACCGTTCCAGCCTTTCCACCTCGCTTTGAAAAGAGATCTGATAGCCGGCGGCGATCGCCTGGGGGGCGAGGTCGGCAACCACCGTTCGTGCGATCTCGACGAGATCGACCGTTTCCTGGGGATCCGTCGCCTGGTCGTTGCGCTCAAAATCGAGGAGCTGTTCGGCCGTCTCGGCC
Source organism: Neorhizobium alkalisoli (assembly GCF_002968635.1). GTDB lineage: Bacteria > Pseudomonadota > Alphaproteobacteria > Rhizobiales > Rhizobiaceae > Neorhizobium > Neorhizobium alkalisoli. The sequence goes on from NZ_PVBN01000007.1 coordinate 42,375, forward strand.
AAACGCGCAACGTCGTTCAACAATCGTCTGCGTTCCTGGCCCTCGGGCATTCCATCGATCCGCGTCTGCATGATGGCAATCGGTGTTCTGAGCTCGTGAGCCGCATCGATCAGGAAGCGCCGGCGTTTCCGGAATTCATTCTCAAGCCGCTCGAGTGTTCCGTTGAACGCGATTACCAGCGGAGTGACTTCTTTGGGAAGACCCTCCGCCGGCAGGCGGGCTCCATGCTGGCGAGGTTCGATCTGCGACGCTTTGTCGGCGACATCGCTTATCTTTGTGAGCGCACGGCCGACGATGCGCGGAACGGTGAGGAAGATCGCTGGCAGAGCGACAGCAAGCAGAGAAACATAGATCGGGTAGGCCCTGGTCAAAAGAGCGAAGGCTGGCCAACCTTTGCCAGCTACGCCCCCAAAAAGAATCCGTACCTCGCCGACCGCTGTTTCGGCACTATCGATCGTCGCCACCTCTTTTGTCGTAGCCGATCTCCGTATGTCTGCATCATTGAACAGATGGACCAGATGCGCGAGATCCGCATAGGGTGGGGGGATGGTGCCATAGGACACGAACGCACCATCTATCGTGGCCACCACATACCAAAGGGCACTGTTCTGCTCCTTGAGCGCCTTTAGCTCCAGCGTTTCCCGCAACTCCAAACGTCCTTGGCTGTCGCGTGACGTGGCCGCTGCTATCGCTGAACCAACCTTCTCTTCCATGGCAATGTTAGGCGACATGATCGTTGCTGCCCATACGCACAGCCCGATGATCACCGCGGCAACCACGGCGACGATAACAAGACTGAGCTGCCAGCTGAGCTTCCACCAAAGGGATGGGTTGGATCTGTTCGAGAGGCGCATCATTCTTCCTTCAGGAGATATCCGACGCCCCGGATGTTATGGACCGCGACGCCGGCGCCGGCATCCAGCAGTCGCTTGCGCAGCCTGGAGATATGCGCATCAAGCGCGTTCGACTGGATTTCTTCCTCGTAATTGTAGACTGCCGCCTCAAGGGTCGATCGAAGGACGGTCTTCTCCTTCCGCTTCGCCAGCGCCGTCAGAACCAGGAGCTCGCGCCGGGGTAGGTCGAACGGGATTGCGTCGATGGCGACACTTAGATGCAGGGGATCGATCATCATTCGTCCCACGGCGATTTGACGCTCCGCCAGACTTGCCGGCCGTCGCAGAACCGCTCGCAAACGAGCCATCAGTTCTTCAACGAGAAACGGCTTGCCCAGATAATCGTCCGCGCCGACATCCAGCCCTTCGACACGCTCCAATGGCTCATTGCGCGCCGTCAGCACGATGACCGGCGTATCCGTTCCCGTTCGTCTCAACTGGGGGATAAAGGTCAGCCCGTCGCCGTCGGGCAAACGGCGGTCCAGGAGGATTGCATCGTAGACGTTCTGGCGCGTCAACTCGACCGCGTCGGCGAGATGCATGGTGTGGTCGGTGAGGATGCCGTGTTTGCTCAGCGCCCGTGACAGCGCATCCGCCAGCTCCCTCTCGTCCTCTATCAATAAAAGCCTCATCGTCGCCTTGTCCGCCCCGAAGGTTGCAGCAGCATTACGGGCGCTTCGTTTGTGGCGAAATAGCGCGACAGTGGTTTGTATTCATGGTACCCAAGATTATCGTTGCTGGGGCTTTCCTCGGCTAATCCGGGGGCAGGCCTTTGGGTCAGATCATTCCGATTAACTTTGCCGCACATTGGAATCTCCCGGTTTTTATCGAGCAGGGCGGCTATCCGAACATAGGGATAGAGGGACCGGCTCAAGCTATCCGGTATATGCAATTGCGCTTCAGGTGCAGGTCAGGGCCGCTTTACTGGAAAGCGCTCCTCACATGTTATTCGGCTGTCCGGCGCGAGGTGGATCCTGAGGAAATACGGCGTCATTTCCTTGCAGCGTGCGCCGAGGCCGAATGGAAATCGCCTTAGATCTCCATGCCCGACCTTGAAGGCGCGAACTCGTATTCAAAAGAACGAGAAAACGGAAAAAGGGGCGCATTGCGCCCCTTCTTATCGTATCTTGTGGGTCACCGCAGTCTAAACTCGTCAAACTCAGTTCTTGCCGCCGGCTCTACGACCCTTGTCTGTTCTCGTCTTGTTGCCCGAAGACGTCTTTGCGTCATAACCTTGGCCGTGGTTCGTGCCGCCGAGGTGGCCGCCACCGCTGGTATTCGCAACTTGGCGTTGGGCCCTTCTCAGGAGTTGTTCTGCGTTACTTCTTTTCATGAAAATTCTTTCGTTGGGCAAAAAATAAAGGCCGGGCGAAAGCCCGACCTTGTCAATCGCTTCGGCAGCCCCGCCAGTACATCCGTGGCCGAAGACTTGAAGCGATGCTGTGCTTAGGCGACCTGCAGGTTTTCTGCGGCGCTCTTGCCTGAGCGTTTGTCCTCGACCAGATCGTAGGTAACCTTCTGGCCTTCTGCGAGATATGTCATGCCAGAACGCTCAACTGCAGAGATGTGAACGAACACATCCTTGGAGCCGTCAGACGGCTGGATGAAGCCGAAGCCTTTTGAGGTGTTGAAAAATTTTACAATGCCATTGTTCATAACGATCAATCCTTTCAATCGCATATGTCAGCCGCCGGCAGCATGCCAGCAGCAGGATCGATTTTGAAAGGAAAGATAAGCTCGTGTGACCAAAGCACAAAAACGAAGCTCGACAAGCAATTTCGATATGCTGTCTGTAAACTGCAACTGTGTTCACAGAAGGGCGGATTGCTGCGCGACATCAGGTCGTCACGTCGATCTTCTTTGTCATCGCTCAGCCATTGCCTTTGCCGGGACAAGAGCGCATGCTGAAGGCTCCGGCAGCCGTCTAAGGCACTGTTGCTCCAAGGCTTCCATACTCCGGCTCCAAGGAAAGGAGGACGTCATGTCTTCCATATTTCACCCTGAAAGTACTTCTCGCAATCTGGTCCGCATCAGCGGACTCGGGTACCGGGAAAATATCGAGCTCGGGGAAGCCGGGGAGCGCGCTCGCGCCAAAACGAGATTGCATGCTGCCATATCGATGGACATGCAAGCCGTCGACATTGCCTCTTACCTGAGCGAGCGCAGGAATATCGCACTGCCTCCATCATGAAGGCCACGCGCCTTTTTAGGGGCGGCGAGGCCAAGCGCATGGTCGCGATTAAAGCGGCTTTGGAATTGATCACATCCCAGGGAGGTTGAAATGGCCAAAGGCCAGGTACGCAGCAATCGAGAAGCACGAAAACCGAAAAAGGACAAGACCGTAGCCCCGGCGGCTGCGGTCCAGGGAGCTCAGGTCAAGCTTGCCGGGAGCAGCCTTAGTCTCGGGAAAAAACAAAAATGAATCTGACCGGGCGCCGGATCCGGCGCCCGGTGCACAACTCACTCCATGGCGCAGCCGCCGCTGCGGAGTTGATAGGGCCGATTACAATCCCAACCGTTGCCCGTCGAATTGAGATGGGCGTTCGCAGGAAGCTTGATCCTTGAGCATCCGCTTCCGCGCGGTTCAAAGCCTCGGTCGCATTTCCATTTCTGGCCGTAGAGCGCATCGACCAAAACGGCGTTCTGCGGAACCTGCACAGCAACGCAAGCCTGGTCCCGCTTTTCGAACCCCCTGTCGCATCTCCACTCATCTCCGCTGGTGATCAGGTAGGCATGGGCGGGAACATCGAGTTTCTCACACGCCCGATTGGTAGCGTGATAACCTCGTTCGCACTCCCAGCCTAAACCCTGTGTCGTCTCCGACAAAAAAGCGTTTTCCGGGATTTCAATGCGCTCGCACCCGACTTCGCTTTGACGGTATCCCCGCAGGCATTTCCAGCGGTCACCGGAGGATGGATCCAGATAAGCGTTGTCCGGAACCTGAACGGCCAGGCATTGATCACTCTTTTCGAGGAAGCCGTAGTGACAGTCCCAGCCCTTGCCGTAAGAGGCCTTGGTCAGGAAGGCGTTGGCCGGAAGCTTCACTTCGAAGCAGGCGTCATCCTGTCTTCGGAATCCGTGGTTGCATTCCCAGCCGGAGCCATAACGGCTTGCCCGGGCATTTTCCGGCACCGGCTTTGCGGATGATTGGCCATATACGCTCGGATTGAATACCGGTGCGGTGAGCAGCAGGAGCATGGGTATCGTCAAGGCAATTGCCCTGTAGAGTTGTCGAAGCATGATGGTCGTCTCCAAATGAGCTACTGCCCATAATCTCCAGGCCGGAATAACCAGGCGCATGCGAACTCGATGGGCGAGCGAGAGCGAAGATGGTTGCTGTGCGAGCTTACCGCCGCTTCAATCCTCTTTTCGGGGCTTCCACCGGATCGGCGCGTGGGGGCGATATCTCCGGACCAATAAGTGGCGGACTTCGAAGAAGCCGTCCTCCGAGAACCGATGGAGAGGACATCTTAGCCTGACGGCTTCGCTTGTCGCGCTCATTTGTGCGACAAGCATTCAGGAGCATTTTCTCGAAATAAAACAGGAAATTAGGATGTGAGGAGCCGGACGACATCGCGTCCTCCGCTTATCGGGCTAGGGCTCACGACGTCCCTCAGGCGGCAGCGCCCTTACCAGTTGCAGCCGACACATCACCTTGGACTGCGTCCCCATCTTTGGCAAGCAATGCTTTGGTCATCTGTAAACGCCTTGAAAGAGATGCTCTACATCGCTATATAAGTTCTACGTTTCAGCCTTTTCGGCTACCTGATCCTCCCGGCTCAGCCGGTTGCTTGGCTAACCCTGATTTTGCAAACGTTTCGAATTCCGGCCTATTGGCTGGAAGCGCCTGCAGCTGACGTTGTTTCGTCTCGCAGGCCATAGCAAGGATGCCATCATGATCGATACCGTCAGCCATGCCGCCGAAGGCCTGTTCAAGCGCCCGGATGCCAAAGAAGGTTCCAATGCTGCCAAGCTGCAAGACTTGCGCAGCAGGCAAATTCTCCGGAGACGGGAGACAAAGCTCACCGAGATGCAGCAGCGTCTCGAAAAGCGGGTTGCAAGCGTCGGCCTGACTTCCCTTTTCCGTTGAAATTTCTCCGGGGTGTCAAGTCAATGGCCTCCCGACAACTTCTCCTGTTGCAAGGGACAAGACATGGCAGCTTTCGACTACAATGCGGGCGCGGGACTTTACCCGTGCAAGACCGTTAAGAGGCGGAGCAGCCTTCGTTATAAACGGTTCGATTCTGCCGCAGAAGCACTGCGTTTCGCAATCGAGGACATGCCGGCTTCCCTGCTTCGAGGCTCCGTACTGGAGGTCGAGGAAGCCCGTTTCGACGGTGTGCAGATGCGCAAGCTCTACGACGCCGAGGGATATCCGTTGACAAGGCGATCGTGAGGTTGAGGCGCCGCGGGATGCGGATTTCACGGGCCGACTCCATGGCTCTCCGGACCAACTAAAGCCGCCTAGTGAGCGGTTTCAAAAGATTACTCCACCCATTCAAGGACTGAAAATTGAACACGATTACGCTTACGCCCGCCCAGATCCGAGGCCTGAAGCTTGCCAAGGACGGAGATTTGTTTCCGCAGGAGGGCAACAAGTGGACACATCTGAATGCCGTCGTCACCTACGCAAGGAACGACCGGTTTCGGGAGCGGCCGCAAAAGATCAAATTTCTGACGACAGCGACATTGGACGCGCTGCGGGAATTCGGACTTCTGCGCAGCCTCAATCCCGATGTCAAAACAGAGGAAGCCGCCCACGGGATCACCATGGTGGGCAAGATGTGGCTTCTGAAGAACAAATAAATCCGGGCAGTTACCCTTGCCCTCAAGTCCTTCCCGCTAAACCGCTTCGTCCTTCAACCGATGGAGCGGCGATTTTGTAAACGGGGACCTTGCGATCAGGTATTGGGCGGGGTGCCGACGGGCCGAGCGGAAGCCAGATTGATTGGCGCGCCCCGTCTGGGCACCGGTCACGCTTTCAGGAAAACTTCGATGACCGGTACCGTCACCGGCGGCCGGCGTACCGGCAAGACGAAGCTTACCATGTCTTCGCCGACGGGGAACTGGCTGTTCTTGAAGAGCGTGTTGCCCGAGGGCTTGAGCCATGCCACCTCGCTGCCGTCGTGCAGGAACTGGGCGTATTTGATCCTGCCCGCCAGCGCATCGAAATGCAGGTGCTTGAAGGGCCAGTTGAAAAGGTGGATGTAGAGGCGATCGCCGTTCTGCGTCAGCCGGCAATCGAGCGGTGCTGAAAATTCGGACTGCGTGCAGCCATAGATGCTGCGCGCATGCAGCGCCATCCACTCCTGATAAACGTCCAGCGCAGCCGTGGCGCGATGGTCTAGGGTGCCGCGCGCGGTCGGCCCGACATTCATCAAGAGATTGCCGCCCATCGCCACGCTGCCGATCAGGAGCTGGATCAGCTGTTCCGGGCTCTTCCACGTGTCCTCGTCGCGGTGATAGCCCCAAGAGCCGCTGAACGTGTGGCATGCTTCCCAGGTTACACGTTTGCCGTCCCGCTCCGGCCAGGCTCGGGGCACGTGCTGTTCCGGGGTTACGATATCCGGTGCGAGATCGGCAAGATCCAGGCGGTTGTTGATGATCGTATCCGGCGAGAGTTCACGCACCAAGCGTACCAGTGTCTCGCTCTCCCAATCCTTTCGGCCCTTGCCGACGAGATCGCCCTGCTTCCATTGGGGGTAGGAAAAATCAAACCACATGATGTCGATCCGACCGAAACCGGTCAGCAGTTCGCGAACCTGCTCGCGCATGACGGCGGCATAGCGGCGAATGTCGCGCGCCTCGTTGATCTTGGCTGCGTCGGGATGATTGCGCTGGGGATGCCGCGGGTCGATGGTAAAATCCGGATGATGCCAGTCGATCAGCGAATAGTAGAAGCCGATCTTCAGTCCTTCCGCCCGAAACGCTTCCACGAAGGGGCCCAGGAGGTCCCGTCCGTAGGGAGTATTGGTCGCCTTGTAGTCGGTGGTCTTGGTATCCCAGAGGCAGAAGCCTTCATGGTGCTTGGAGGTCAGCACGACATATTTCATGCCGGCGGCGCGGGCACGCCTGGCCCAGTCGCGGGGATCATATAAATCGGGATCGAAATGATCGAAATAATTCTGGTAGTCCGCGTCGCTCAGCTCTTCGCGGCTCTTCACCCATTCGTGCCGCGCCGGCAGTGCGTAGAGACCCCAGTGGACGAAGAGACCGAAACGGTCATGCACGAACCATGCTTTCTTTTCATCCGGCAGGGCTAAGGCCGGCAGGTGCTGCATATTCATCGAAAACTCCTCCCATCGGTCAATCAGGTCGTCTCGCGAACCATCAGCTCCGGCTCGATCACCACTCCGTGCTGTTTGTTCTTGGTCATCATGCGGCTGAGCAGAAGCCGTACGGCTGCCTCGCCCATCTCACGCTTGTGCACGCGCAGCGTCGTCAGAGCCGGGGACATCAGTTCGGCAATCGGGATGTCGTCGAAACCGATCAGCGCCATTTGATGCGGCACGGCGATGCCTGCGGCGCGGCAGGCCTGCATGGCGCCGACTGCGTTGAGATCGTTGTAGCAGACAAGCGCGTCGAGGCCGGTTATTGCAGCTAGCAGCCGTTCCGCTGCGGTGCGCCCGCCGGCCACCGTCGGGTCGCAATAGACGGGCTCCGGCGCCTTCATGTCGTGTTCGGCCAATGTCTTGCCGATCCCCAGAAGACGGCATTTGCCGCCATAGGAATTGCGGGGCCCGGCGATGATTGCGATATTGCGCCGGCCGCGCTCCACCAGATGGTTGATTGCCTGTGATGCGCCATACTCATAATCGGTCATTATGGTGCCGGCGACATCCTTCGGCGCCTCGCGGTTGATAAGCACCGCCGCGCGGTGAGGGGCGAGCGCCTTGTGCAAGGCAGAATCCGGCAGGCGGGGACTGCAAACGATGATCCCATCGACGCGGTGGATAAGAAACGCATCGATCAGCTCGGCCTCGCGCTTGCTGCTTTCCACGACATTTGACAGCAGCAGATTGTAGCCGGCTGCGTTGGCCGCGTCTTCCGCGCCGCGGATGATCTCGGGAAAGAACGGATTGGTGATATCCGGAACCAGAAATCCGATGGTTTTCGATCGATCGGACCGTAAACCCCGCGCAAAGGGATTGGGCCGGTAGTTCAGCTGGTTGGCGGCGGATAATACGCGCTCGCTGGTTTCGGCGCTGGCTCCGCCGCGGCCGTTCAGCACGCGCGAAACCGTCATGGGGGACACGCCTGCCGCGCGAGCCACCTCGGCGATGGTGATCTTCGATTCGAAATCTGTTGTCCGGCTCAACGTACACCTCGAAATGATACGATAACGATATCGCACACGCGATATGGGAAAGCCAAGCAAAATCTGCAAGAATGGCTCGTTTGCAGCGCAATATGGAATCGATTTGACTATGGATTGAGGTAACGATAACGTAAAGTGAATGAGGAGAAGGAATAAACGATAACGATAACGTTCCACGGGTTCACATCGGGAGGAAATGATGAAGCTCGTACGTTTTTTGCAAGGGCAGGCTGTTTCGGTCGCGGTTCTGGCGCTTGTTGTCAGCACCGGCTGGGCAGGCATCGGATTTGCATTCCAGGAGGCTCCGGAGATGAAAGCGCTCGTCGATCAGGGGAAGCTGCCCCCGGTCGACAAGCGCCTGCCGGCGAAGCCGCTCGTACTCACGCCGCTCCAATCGGTCGGCACCTATGGCGGTACCTGGCGTACTGCCACATTCGGCGGCGGTGACAGCGAGATCGAGCGTTCGATCGGCTATACCCGGCTGGTGCGTTGGAATCCGGAATGGACGCAGGTCATTCCCGATATCGCCGAGAGCTTCGAGGTAAACAGCGACGCCACGGAATATACATTCACGCTGCGCGAAGGCGCCCGCTGGTCCGACGGCCAGCCCTTTACTGCCGACGACCTGGTGTTCTGGAACGAGCATGTTCTGCGCAACAAGGAAATCACGCCCTCGTCACCTGCATGGCTGACGGCCGGCGGCGAGCCGGTGAAGGTCGAAAAGCTCGGCGACTATAAAGTCGTCTTCAAGTTCAAGGCGCCTAACGGCCTGTTCCTGATGAACATGGCCACGATCCGCGGTGCCGACATCCTTGCTGGCTCACCGGCCCACTACCTCAAGAAGTTCCACAAGGGCTTCAATCCGGAAGGTGTCGGCGCGCTGGTCAAGCAGGCCGGTGCGGCCGACTGGGTGCAGCTTTTCAACAACAAGATCCTGTTCCCCGGTCGCTGGCGCGACCTCGGTCGCCCGGTGCTGGACGCCTGGATCTTGACCGCGCCTTATGTGGGCACGTCGCAGGTCGTGGCCGAGCGCAATCCCTACTATGCGAAAGTCGATACCGCCGGAAACCAGCTTCCCTATTTCGACAAGGTCACCATCGACGTGATGGAGGATACGCAAGCGATCATTCTGAAGGCGATCAACGGCGAGATCGACATGCAGAACCGCTTCATCGAAACCACGGACGCCCGCCCAGTCATCGTGCAGAACCGGGAAAAAGGCGGCTACGGACTTTTTGTCGCCCGTCCGGCCTGGTCGAACGCGCTGCTCATCACGCTGAACCAGACCCACAAGAACAAGGTGCTGCGCAAGATCTTTTCCGACAAGAACTTTCGCATCGGGCTCAGTCACGCGATCAATCGCGAGGAACTCAACCAGCTCATCTACGCGGGCCAGGCGAAGCCCTACCAGGCAGCTCCGCGCGAGGGCAGCGCGCTCTACGACGAGCAGATGGCGACCCAGTACCTGAAATACGACGTCAAACTTGCCAACGAGTATCTGGACAAGGCAGGGCTGACGACCCGCGATGCCGAAGGGTACAGATTAGGGCCGGAAGGTAAACGCGTCACCTTCGCGATAGACGTGCTGACGGGCAGCCCGATTCAGAGCGACGCGCTCGAATTGATCCAGCGCTACTGGAGGAAGGTCGGCATCGATATGCAGCCGCGCCCGACCGAACGCTCGCTCATCTTCGCCCGCCTCCAGACAAACGAGAATGATGGCATCGGCTGGGTCGGCGGCGGAGGCTACGACTTCCTCGGGCTGCTCGATCCGAAATGGTATTTCCCGCATGAATATGAATCGAGCTTCGCCACAGCCTGGGGTCTCTATTACCAGAATCCCAAGGATCCGAATGCCGAGGAGCCGAGCGCGGAGGCCAAGAAGCAGATGGATCTTTACCGGAAGGTGCAGCAGAGCGCGACGCTCGAACAGCAGCTCGCCGCAATGAAGGAACTGCTCGCCATTACACGCGACCAATTCTACATCATCGGTACCAATCTCGAGCCCGACCGTGTTGGCATCGTCAAGAAGAACATGCGCAACGTTCCGGAGGTCGTCCCGAGCACCTCGTTCTACATGATCCCGGGGCCGGTAAAGCCGGAGACCTTCTACTACCAAAAGTAAACTCCCGAGGAGGGCGGCGGCAGGTTCCGCCGCCACCCTGTTCCGTGTCGTTGGCGCTTTGCCCACATAGACCGCGAGGAGCGAGGAAATGGCCGGCTTCCTGATCAGGCGCTTGCTCTACATGATCCCGATGATGTTCGCGATTTCGATCGTGACGTTCATCATCATTCAGCTGCCGCCAGGCGACTTTCTGACCGCCTTGACGGCTCGGCTGGCATCGCAGAACGAAACCATCGATCCCGGCGTGATCGCAGGCCTGCGGGAGCGCTACGGGTTGGATCAGCCCTTGATCGTCCAATATTGGAAATGGATCAGCGGTATCCTGCTGCGTGGCGATTTCGGACAGTCCTTCGACTGGAACAAGCCCGTCAGCGAGCTGATCTGGTCGCGCCTGAACCTGACGATGGTGGTATCGCTCATCACGCTGATCTTCGTCTGGGCGGTCGCATTCCCGATCGGCATCTATTCGGCCGTGCGGCAGTATTCTCTCGGGGATTACATCGCCACGTTCTTCGGCTTCCTCGGTCTTGCCATTCCAAGCTTTCTGCTGGCGCTGGTGCTCATGTATTTCAGCGCCCACTATTTCGGGCTGAGCATCGGCGGGCTTTTCTCACCCCAGTACATGAACGCCGCCTGGAGCTGGGGGAAGCTCTGGGATCTGATGAAGCATATGTGGATTCCGGTCGTCGTGCTCGGTACCGGCGCGACGGCGGCCCTGATCCGTATCATGCGGGCGAACCTGCTCGACGAACTCAACAAACCCTATGTCGACATGGCTCGAGCTCGCGGCCTCAGCGAAACGCGGCTGCTGCTCAAATATCCCGTGCGCGCGGCGCTCAATCCGTTCGTTTCGACGCTCGGCTGGGTCTTGCCGCATCTCGTCTCCGGCGCAGTCGTTGTGTCCATCGTGCTCAGCCTGCCAACAACCGGGCCGCTGCTGCTCACGGCACTGTTTGCCCAGGACATGTACCTGGCCGGCAGCATCATCCTGCTGATGAGCGTCCTTACCCTCATCGGTACGCTGGTTTCCGACGTGCTTCTCGCATGGCTGGATCCGCGGATCCGCAACGGTTGAAAGGAGGCAGCCCATGACCGATCAGACTGTCGCAACGGCCATCCCTCAGCCTCGAGCCGCCAAGAACAAGACCGCTTCCGCGGGGCAATGGCGCCTGATCTGGTGGCGCTTCTGTCAGCACCGGGTGGCGCTGGCTTCCGGGGTCGTCATCCTGCTCGTCTATCTGGTCGCCGCCTTCGCCGAATTCCTGGCGCCGACGTCCGAGCAGGCCTACGATCCGCGCTTCACCTATGCGCCGCCACAGCAGATCAGGTTTGCCGGCTATGATGCCGACGGCACGTTCCATCCGCTTTATGTAAACGGATATTCCGCCAAGATCGACCCGATCGCGCTTAACCGCACCTACGTTACCGATCCGAGCGTGATCATCCCCGTGGGCTTCTTCGTCAGGGGCGAACCCTATCGATTTTGGGGACTGTTCGAGACGGATCGCCGTTTCATCGGTCCACTCGAGCAGGGCCAGCCCTTCTATCTCTTTGGCGCAGACCGGCTCGGTCGCGACGTGCTCAGCAGAACCATTCACGGAACACGTATTTCGATGTCGGTCGGCCTCGTCGGCGTGACCATCAGTCTGATCCTCGGCATTTTTCTCGGCGGGATATCCGGCCTCTACGGCGGCTGGGTGGATGATGTCATCCAGCGCGGCATCGAGCTTTTGAAGTCGATACCGACGATCCCGCTCTGGATGGGGCTAGCCGCCGCCGTTCCGATCAGCACAGACCCGGTCACGGTCTATCTGTGGATCACGATCATCCTGTCGCTGATCGGCTGGACCGACATGGCGCGCGTCGTCCGCGGTCGCTTCCTGTCACTCAAGACCGAGGATTTCGTGATCGCCGCACAACTCGACGGCTGTTCCAAGATGCGGATCATCTGGCGGCACATGGTGCCATCGTTCATGAGCCACATCATTGCCTCGGTGACGCTGGCGATCCCCACCATGATCCTGGCCGAGACGGCGCTGTCCTTCCTGGGCATCGGATTGAGGCCGCCGGTGGTGAGCTGGGGCGTATTGCTGCAGGAGGCGCAGAACATTCTCGCGGTCTCCAGCGCGCCATGGCTGTTCCTGCCTGGACTGGCAGTGATCATCACAGTCCTTGCACTCAATTTCCTCGGGGATGGAATCCGCGATGCTGCAGACCCCTATGAGTATTAAGCAAATGTCCGCCGTGGTTCGAGAGCGGGGGGGCATGCCAAGCCCGCTGATCGAGGTCGACAACCTGCGCACCCATTTCTTCGGCAATGCCGGATTGGTAAAGGCTGTCGACGGGGTGTCTTTCTCGATCCCCCGCGGCAAGACGGTCTGTGTCGTCGGCGAATCCGGTTCCGGAAAAAGCATCACCGGGCGCTCGATCCTCAATCAGGTTCCGCGCGGCGGCCGCATTGTGTCCGGTGCCATCCGCTACAGGCCGGATCCGGCGCAGCCGCCCCTGGACATTGTCAAGCTTGATCCGCGCGGCAAGGAGATGCGGGCGCTCCGCGGCGCGCAAATCGGTTTGATCAGCCAGGAGCCGATGGCTGCGCTCTCTCCGTTTCATACCATCGGCAACCAGATGGTCGAGGTCATTCGCCTGCATCTGAAGATGGGCCGGCGGGAAGCGCGAGAGCATGCGATCGAGACGCTGGCGCTCGTCGGTATTCCTCGCCCGGCGGAGCGCATGGAGAGCTATTCATTCCAGTTCTCCGGCGGCATGCGGCAACGCGTCTGTATTGCGCTTGCGCTTTCCTGCCGCCCGAAACTTCTGATCGCCGACGAACCGACGACCGCACTCGACGTGACGACGCAGGCCAACATCCTCGACCTGCTTTCGAGGCTGCAGGCCGACTTCAATCTGTCGGTGCTCTTCGTCACCCACGATCTCGGCGTGGTGGCCGAGATCGCCGACGAGGTCGTCGTGATGTATCTCGGCAAGGTCGTGGAGACCGGGGACGTCGACACGATTTTCCATGCCCCCGCGCATCCCTACACCAAGGCGCTCCTGCAATCAGTCCCGCGCATGCATGCCGGTGGAGCGACGCGGCTCCCGACCATCGACGGCATGGTGCCTTCGCCTTTCGAACGTCCGCAGGGCTGCGGCTTCCATCCGCGCTGCGCGATGGCGGTGCATGGCCTCTGCGATCGGGAGGTTCCCGAGCCGATAACGATATCCGAGGGCCATGTGGCGAGCTGCCTTCTGCACGGAGAGAACCCATGACGGTTGACGCCGACCACCGGCAGAGCCCGCTACTCGAGCTGCGGGACCTCAAGATGCATTTTCCAATCCGTCGAGGAGCATTTCGGCGCATCGTCGGCCATATCAAGGCCGTGGACGGGGTATCGCTCAGCGTTAACAGGGGCGAGACGCTGGGCATTGTCGGTGAATCCGGCTGCGGCAAGTCGACGCTCGCGCGCACCATCCTGCGCGTCTATCACCCGACCGGAGGGGAGATCAGCTATACCGGGCGCAGCGGTGCGCCCATCGATCTCGCCACATTATCCGGACCGGCGCTGAAAGAAATCCATCGCGATATCCGGGTCGTTTTCCAGGACCCGCAATCCTCGCTTAACCCGCGCTTGCGGGTCATCGACATCATCGGCGAGGTGCTGAAGGTGAACGGTATCGCAACGGGCTCGGAACTGGAGGATCGGGTGGCCGAGCTGATGCGCAGCGTGGGGCTCAGACCCGAATTCATGCATCGCTATCCGCACGCTTTTTCCGGCGGAGAAAGGCAGCGCGTCAGTATCGCCCGCGCTTTGGCACCCGAACCGCGGCTGGTGATCGCCGACGAGGCTGTCTCGGCTCTGGATGTGAGCGTACAGGCGCAGACCATCAACCTGCTGCAGGATCTGCAGGAGCGTTTCGGACTGACCTACCTCTTCGTCGCCCATGACCTTTCGGTGGTTCGCCACATCTCCGACAGCGTCGCGGTGATGTATATGGGCAGGGTCGTGGAAAAAGCGCCGACCGACGCCATCTTCGCTAGTCCTCGCCACCCCTACACCGAAGCTCTTCTCTCGGCCGTTCCCACCCCCGATCCCCGGCTCCGCCGCCGCGGCCGCCGCATCCATCTTGCCGGTGAGGTAGCGGATCCAGCCAATCCTCCCTCAGGTTGTCCGTTTCACCCTCGTTGCCGCTACGCCACGGGCATCTGCAAGAGTGATGTGCCGCCGCTCCGGTCGATTGCGACGAGTGACCATTCGGTCGCTTGTCACCTTGCCGACAACTTGAAGCTCAACCCGTTCGACGAATACGCATTTGCGGAGTTGCATTGAAATGCCCGAACTGATTTCCCGTGACGAGACCCGTACCCGGCCGCTTGTCGACCAATCCTCTGCGACGTTGGAGCTGATCTATTTCGACGTGCTCAAACTGCCTTCCGGCGGCAGTGAAAGCAGGCGCCTGCCGCAGTACGAAAGCCTCTACGTCGTGCTTTCGGGCAAGGTCGATATCGAGGTCGACGGATTCCGCTTCGATGGAGTGGGCCAGCGCGCCGATATCTGGTCCGGCGATGCCGATTCCGTCTATGTGCCTGTCGGTGCCGAGGTGACCGTCACCGCGTTGACCGACGGCGTCGAGATCGCCATTGCCGGCGGCATATGTGAGACCCGCTATGCCCCCTTCCGCGTCAGCCCTCAGGAGGTCGACGCGGTCGATGTCGGTTCGCCCGATACGCACAGCCAGCGCCGCATTGCTCACCTGCTCGGCCAGCGGCAGAACGGACGCTGCGGCCATCTGCTGGTCAGCGAGCTCTATGCCGGCGAAGGCTGCTGGTCAGGCTATCCGCCACACAAGCACGACACCGAAAGTGGTGACGCCGAAAGTCATCACGAGGAACTCTATCACTATCGCTTCCTGCCCGAGACCGGTTTTGGCGGGCAGATCGTTTATGAAGAAGACGGGCCGGTGAAGACCTTCATGACCCGTAGCGGCGACACCTTCCTGCTCGACCGCGGCTATCATCCGACGGTCACTTCGCCCGGACATCGCAGCTATGTCTTCACCATCCTCGTCGGAAAGCATCGCCGGGGGCTCGTCCAGCGGTTCGACCCGAAACACGAACACCTGACCCAGGTCATTCCCGGCATCGACGCGATGCGGGCCAAATTCAAATAACCATTTCCATCGATCAAGGAGATTGCGACGAATGCGCCAGCGCACAAAGATAACCGTTGACGTGAGCCAGGCGGTGCGTCCGTTCAAACGCTTCTGGCGCGGTACGGGTTTCTCCCCGGCGGAATTGCTGCTGGAGCCGGAAATGCGCCAGATGGCCGCCTATCTCGGCGGCGTGCCGCATGAAGGCATCCGCTATTTGCGCGTTCACTACCTGCTGAACCTGCTGACCGTGAACGGAGGTATCGAAAATCCCAGATACGACTGGTCGCTGCTCGACCGCGCGGTGGACGTTATGGTCGAGCATCGGCTCAAGCCGTTCTTCGAGCTGATGGGCAATCCGGGCAATATCTTCACCGACTACGAAAACATGGATCAGGTGAAGCAATGGCGCGACCTCGTCGCCGCAGTTGCCGATCGCTATGCCGGCCGCTACGGCATGAACGAGCTTCTGAGCTGGTATTTCGAAACCACCAACGAGGCGGACTCCGGCTGGTGGACTTACGGTGAGAAGGGGTACACCAACTATTATGACGCCTGCGTCGCCGGGCTCGACGCGGTCAATCCGGCGCTGCCGATGGGCGGCCCGGGCACCGCGCGGACGCTCTCCCCCATCTTCCGCGCCTTGATGAAGCACTGCGATTCCGGCGTGAGCTGCCTGACCAATGACGGACCGCCGCGCATCGACTACATCTCGATTCACGAGAAGGGCGTCAACGGCAGCAAGGAGGACCTGACCCCCAGGAGCAACGGTATCGTCGACCGCACGCTCTTGGTCGTCGATTATCTCAAGCAGAACCATCCGCGGCTCGCCGGGCTGCCGATCGTCAATGACGAGTGCGATCCGCAGCTCGGCTGGAGCGACTATCACTCCTGGCACGGCAAGGCCTACTATGCGGGGATCATCGCCAAGATCATTGAGCAGCATGATCGCCGCATCATCGCCACCGAGGCGGCCGACTATGCCTTCCTGAGCAACGACCATGCCTTTATCGGCGGCTGGGGCCAGCGCACCATCTTCGCCTATTACGGTTCACGCAACTTCACCAAGGCGCAGTGGGAGCACAAAACGGACCTCGGCAAGCTCGCTTCGGATATCGACACCGCGCCGCCCTTCGAGCAGATCAAGAAGCCGGGCCTGACATCGCTTGAACTGCTGGCAACGCTGGGAGACACAATATGCCAGGTGACCGCGGATCCGAAGCTCGATCCGGACGCAGACGGACTTGCCGTCCTGCCGACAAAGCTTGTTGATGGTGGCGCCTCCATCTCGCTGATCCATTCGGTCGATGCGATCAATCAGTCCGGGCGCACGTCGGTGCGGCTTGAAGTGGGCGGATTGGCGTCTGGCCGGTATGGGGTGTGTTTGTTCCGCGTCGACAGCGAGTTCACCAACCCTATGGAGGTATGGGAAGCCCAGCAGGACGAGAGCAATCCACGAGGTCTATGGGAGCCGGTGGGGGCGCCGACCACGCCGACGGCCCCGCAGTTCGCCGAGCTGAGACGCGCACAGGAGCCGGCGCTGCTGCATCCCGTCAGCGTCGTCGCCGCGCAGAATGGCGTCGTCAGCCTCGATCTCGACGTACCGCTGCCCTCTCTCACGCAAATCCTGGTGGTTCCCGACAAAGGTGCGGCACCGGCCGCTCCGACCGGACTGACGGCCACGCGCTATCGTGGTCTCGGCGAAAGAGAGCAGCGGATGTTGTTCTGGGTCGCGGGGGACAGCCGTCCCGGCATTTTCTACGAGGTTCTGACCAGCACCGATGGAAGGACGTTTGAAAAGGTCAATCCTGTAGCGCTGATCTCGACCGCGTACCTGCATGTGTCGCCGCCGCCTGGCGCGCGTTATGCTGTCCGGGCGCGCGATGCCTTTGGGCGGGAAAGCCCACTCTGCTTCATCGCGGAGTGAGCTGGCCCGTTTCCGTCAGAACGAGATAAGCTCCTCGATCGATCGCTGTTCCTGCTTGCCATAGGCGTGGCTTGCCGAGAGCAAACGGCGGGAATAGGGGTGTTCCACCGCGCCTGAGCGGATCTGGTCTATTCCTGTTTCCTCAACGATCTCGCCGGCATTCATGATTGCCACGCGGCTGCACAGATGCGCGATCACCGCCATGTCATGGCTGACCAGCAGGTAGGTGAGGCCACGCTCTTTCTGCAGGTCGGCGAGCAGGTTCAGGATTTCTGCCTGCACCGAAACGTCGAGTGCGGACGTCGGCTCGTCCAGCAGCAGGACAGGAGGATCGAGGATCAGCGCGCGGGCGATCGCGACGCGTTGCCGTTGGCCACCCGACAATTGGTGTGGAAATCGGTAGCCGAGGCCCGGGTCGAGGCCGACAGCTTTCAGGACATCCTCGACGATATGAGCATTGATCGGCAGGTTCTGATTCCGCAACGGTTCGATCAGCTGCGAGCGGACCGTTTTGCGCGGATGGAGCGAGCCGTAGGGGTCCTGAAAGACCATTTGCACGCTGCGGAAGAAAGAGCGGCTGCGGTTCGGCTCCAGCGGTTGCCCGTCCAAGGAAATCCGGCCGCCGTAATTCCGGTTAAGGCCGGAAATTGCCCGGAGCACCGTGGACTTGCCGCAGCCGGACTCGCCGACCAGACCGAAAGCCGTGCCGCGAGGCACGGAAAATCCCACGCCTTTCACCACAAGCGGGCTTCTCGGGCCAAACCGGACGGTGAGATTTTCAACGTCGATCATGATCATATTCCGATAGTCGGCTGCGTCAGCCAGGAGGGATCGCGTGTCAGTGTCGGCAGGCGCGACGGAGGGTTCTCGATGGAGGGCAAGGAGGCGAGAAGGCCCTGGGTATAGGGATGCCTGGCGCTATCCAGATCCGACGCCTTCAGCACTTCCACGATACGTCCCGCATACATGATCAGCACGCGGTCGCAGAACTTGCGGATGAGGTTGAGATCGTGACTGATGAAGATAAGACCGAGATTGCGCCGGGCGATCAGCTCATCGAGTAGAGCCAGCACGTCAAGCCGCACGGTGACGTCGAGCGCCGAGGTCGGTTCGTCGGCGATCAGCACCTCCGGTTCCGCGATCAGCATCATGGCGATCATGATGCGCTGCCCCATGCCGCCCGAGACTTCATGCGGATAAAGACGTGCGACGCGTTGCGGATCTCGGATGCGGACCGCTTCCAGCATCTCCAGGACCTTTTTCTCCGCCGTTTTTCTGCCGGCTTGCGGATAATGCAGCCGATAGGTTTCCGCGATCTGCTCGCCGACGCGCATGACCGGGTTCAGCGAATACTTGGGATCCTGCAGGATCAGGCCGATCCGGCGGCCGCGAATATCCATCATCTGCTTCTCGCCGGCGCGCAGCAGATCTATGTCGTGAAACGTCATCCGGTCCGCGGTCGTTCGCGCGGAGGATGGCAGCAGCCGCATGATGGCCCGGCCGACGGTTGATTTTCCGGAGCCGGACTCTCCCACGATACCGAGCTTTTCGCGGCCGAGCTGGAAGCTGACGCCACGCACCGCCTTCACGTAGCCGTTGGCGAAGCTGATTTCCATGTTGCGGATATCGATCAGCGGGTCGGTCATTCTGTCCCCCTGGGGTCGAGCACATCGCGGAGCGCATCGCCGACGAGGTTGAAGGCAAGGCTGACGGCGGCGATCGCGATGCCGGGTGCTGCGATCACCCACGGGCTGTCGAGCATGAATTCACGACCTGTCGCGGCCATTGAGCCCCATTCGGGCCATGGCGGTTGTGCACCGAGGCCGAGGAAGCCAAGCCCGGCTGCTGTGAGGATGATGCTCGCCATGTTCAGCGTTACGCGGACGATGACCGAGGGAATGCACATCGGCAGGATGTGACGCATGATGATGGCGGCGGACGAAGCGCCCTGCAGGCGCACCGCGGCGATATAGTCCATCTGCCTGAGGCTCAGCGTTTCCGCTCGGGCGAGCCGCGCGATCGGCGGCCAGGCCGTCAGCGAGATCGCGATGATGGCATTGGTGATGCCGGGACCGAGGGCGGCGGCGAAACCCAGCGCCAGGACGAGGCCGGGGAAGGACAGGAAGATATCCGTGATGCGCATCAGCACTTCGTCGACGATGCCGCCGAAATAACCGGAGCATGTTCCGATCAGGAGACCGATCGGCGCAACGATGATCGTCACCAGGATAATGATGTTGAGCGTCGTGCGGGCGCCGTAGATGATGCGGGCAAAGACGTCGCGGCCGAAATTGTCGGTTCCCAGAAGATGCTCGAAAGAGGGAGGGGCCAGCCGGTCGGCCATGTTTTGGGCGATCGGATCGTATTGGGTAAGAAGGGGGGCCGCCGTGGCTGTAACGATCAGGAGGAGGATAACCACCAGCCCGACGAGGCCGAGCGGATGTTCGCGGAAGCGAAGCCAGGCCTGATAGAGCTGCTGCAGCAGCGCCTGCAACATGCCCTTCGGCTCGGGAGCGAGCAGCCACCCGCGGATGCCGGAAGGCGTGGGCCCAGGGTGTGAAACGGGCATCGTCATGGCTGTCACCGTGTTCGGGGGTCGAGGATGCGGTAGAGGACATCCGAGGTGATGTTGATGATGAGGAAAACGATCCCGATGGTGAGGACCGCACCCATCACGACATTCATATCGTTCATCTGCAGGCCGCGCGTCAGATACTGTCCGAGACCCGGCCAGGCAAAGACGGTTTCGATCAGAACCGCCCCGTCGAGCAGACCCCCGAAGGTCAGCGCCATAACGGTCAGCAACTGGACACGGATGTTGCGGAAGGCGTGGCGCCAGACGACCTGGCGGGATGCGAGGCCCTTGGCGCGTGCCGTGATGATGTATTCCTGGCTGAGCTGCTCCAGCATGAAGCTGCGCGACATGCGGCTGATATAGGCGACCGAGTAGTATCCAAGAATGGAACCAGGCAGGATGATGTGGCCAAGTGCGCTGCGAAAAACGTCCCAGTTCCCCTCCAGGGCGGAGTCGAGCAGCAGAAAGCCCGTAACCGGCGTCACCAGCCCCTCGTAGAAGACGTCGACGCGCCCAGAGGCGCCGACCCATTGCAGCTTGGCATAGAAGATGAAAAGGGCCATCAGACCCATCCAGAAAGTCGGGATCGAATGGCCGGCAAGCCCGATCACGCGCGCGACGTGATCTATCAGCTTGCCGCGATGCACCGCAGCGGTAATGCCAAGCGGCACACCAAGCAGGGCACCGACGATCATGGCTACGATTGCAAGCTCCACGGTTGCCGGAAAAATCGTCATCAGATCAGTGACGATAGGTTGGCCTGTGATCGCGGATACGCCAAGATCGCCTGTAAGCACCTTTTTTACATAGCTCAGGAACTGGATGTAAATCGGCTGATCGAGACCGAGTTCCTTGAACACCCGGTCGTAGACCTCTTTGCTGACCTCCGCTCCGGTGATTGCCAAAACCGGATCCGCCGGCAGCAGGCGGCCCATGGAAAAGGTCAGAAAAAGCAGCCCGAGCAGCGTCGTCGCAACCGCGAAGACGCGGCCTAAGAAGCGGCGGGCGGCGAGCTTCATGGCGTCATTCGGCTCGCCTTCGACCGGGCCATTCGTCGTTGGCGCCGTCGAGTTTTCCCGGGTGGTCACGTCCACGCTGGCCACGTCAACTTCACTCCTTGGTCACATGGTGCCAGCGCGTCGACCAGGTCGTATGCCCGTGATAGCCCTTTACATTGGCTCGCGTGACGTAGGGGTCGGTGCGCTGGAAGAAGACGATGAGCGGCGGGTTCATGCTTTTGTAGGTCTCATCGATCTTTTTGAAGATTTCCGTCCGCTTGCCGGCATCGCGTTCCTTCATCGATTGATCGACCAAGGTATTCAATTCGGGCACCTGCATGGCTGTCCGCCAGAGATAGTAGCTTCCAAGCCGCGCCTCGTCCCGGTTGTCGGGGTTGTAGGCATATTGCGTGGCCACCGCGAACGGATCGGGCAGGCGGGCGCCGGAGTTGCCGAGCAGAACCTCATACTTGCGTTCGCGGAACGCGGGCGTGTACTCGCCCGGAACGAGATTGAGGTTGAAGCCGGCTGCCCGTGCGCTCGCCTGCAGCGCTTCCGTAAGCGGGAGCGTCGGAGCGCCCGAAGGGTTCAACGTCTTGCTCAGACCATTGGGATAACCTGCCTGTGCCAGGAGCGCCTTGGCTTTGGCGGGATCATAGTCGTAGCGGCCTGTACTATCGCTCGGTGCGCCGATCATTCCCCGCGGCACGACCGACTGCCATGGGAAACCGGTATAGCGCATGATGTTGCCGGCAATTGCCTTCCAGTCGAAGGCATGCTGGAAAGCCTCGCGAACCAGCGGCTTCTGAAGATCGGGATCCTTCTGGTTCAGGGCGATGTAGTAGAAGCCCAGGCCCGGGACACTGTCGATGACCATCTTGTCATCCTTCGACAGTGCATCAAGGTCGCCACTGGCCACATATTGACCGACATCCACGTCGCCTGCCTGAAGCTGCAGGCGGAGATTGCCCGATTCGGGGATATGCCGGGCGACAACACGAGCCATGGCCGGTGCTCCGCCCCAGTATTTCTTCTGGGCGTCGAAGACGGCGATGTCGTTCGGCCGCCATTGGGAAAGAGCGAAGGGACCGCTGCCGGCAGAATTGGCCGCAAGCCAGGCGGAGCCAAGGTCGCCATTGGCCTCATGAGAGAGCGCCGTTTTCTTGTCGATGATGCCGATCGAGGAGCCGGCAAGCGAATAGAGGACGAGATCGGAATTCACCGGGATCGGCAGTTCGATCTCCAGCGTTTGAGCATCCTTGGCACGGACCAGCGTTTCGACATTTTCCGGGGTAAAACCCCAGAGGGCAATGTCCGTCGAGCCCACCTGGCCGCGCTTTATGACTCGCTGGATCGACCAAGCCGCATCTTCCGCGGTGACTGGATTGCCGCTCTGAAATACGGCATCGCTGCGCAGCGTCAAGGTAATCAGCTTGCCATCGGGCGAGACGGTCCACTTCGTTGCCAGCATCGGCTGCAGCTTTTGCAGATCGTCAGGCGCAAGCTGAACGAGATTGTCATAAAGATTGGAAATCAGCTCGGAGACCGTCCGAGCGTTGTTGTCGGCAGGATCCAGCGTACGGATACCGGTCAGGTTGGTGCCGATCACCAGCATGTTTGGCGGCGAGGCGGCAAGTGCCTGGTGTTGGGGAACCGCCGTTGCGGCAGCGACCACGAATGCTGCCGCCAGTAGATGCTTCATCATATTCAACCTCCCACTTGAAATCTCAGAAACTCTTCAGGTCGTTGCTGTCTCGAAGAGCCCTCCGGGACAGCCAGAATGGAGCCGTCGGCACCATGTGATCGAGATATTCCGTCATGGACGATTGATTATGCCGAGCGACCCGAGCTGCGAACGCGCCGGGGCATATTCAACTCCCGCGAAAGGGGACTGAAAGGCACGGCAATATCCTCGTCCAGACCGTCAAAGTCTGTCAGCTCCTAACTGCGACTGCGATGAAGTGGAAAGCCGGCCTGCGACCTCAAGGTCGTTCGCCGAGCCTGTAGCTATTCGTCGGTGCGTGCCGCCCGCTGCATTTGATTATCTCCTCCCCGAGATGGCCGAAATGCACTTCGACAATTTCAAGCAGGCTAACAAGCAGCCCATGAAGTTGTCAACTGACATTTCAGATTTCGCAAAAAATGGCGCGCAATAAGTAATTTTTGATGACATCTTTGCTTTCGTCCTATGGAATAGGCTATGCCGATTGGGTCTGCCGGTGTCGAGTTCGGCGGACGAGGGAATTTCCAAACGAGGCTGAATGGCTGACGCGGCCGCGAAACCGCACCACGCGTGAAGCCAGAAGAAAAGGGAGGTGTTGAATGGCGGAACTGCAATTGACGCCACCGCGCAAGGAAAGGCTGGCGGACAAGCTCTACGGCCAAATTCTGGAGCAGATCCTGAAGGGCTCTTTCAAGGAGGGCGATCGGCTGCCGGCGGAGAATGATATCTGTTCGGCCTTCTCGGTCTCCCGGCCGGTCGTCCGCCAGGCACTGATCCGGCTGCAGGCCGATGGCCTCGTTTATTCGCGCCGTGGCTCCGGCACGTTCGTGCGAGCTGTCCCTCCCTCCGCCATCACGCGGTTTGTGCAGCCATCCAATATCGCCGGTTACCTAAAATCCTTCGAGGTGCGTTTTGCGCTCGAAGCGGCCGCAGCGTCACTCGCGGCCGAACGCCGTTCGAGCCAGCATCTCCACAATCTCAATGAAGCCAACGAGCGGCTGCGGGAAAAGGTGTTGAACGGCCAGTCTCCCAGCGAGGAGGATTTTACCTTCCATCGTGAAGTCGCGGTCGCAAGCGGGAACGATCTTTTTGTCTCGCTTTTTGAACATCTTCGAGGCGAAATCAGCGGTTCCATGGGAGTGGCCCTTGGGCTCACGAAGCTCGGTTCCGACGAGCGGCGCCTCGCAGTGCTTCGCGAGCACCAGCAGATCGTCGAGGCCATCCGAGCCAGCAACGGAGAGCATGCGGCTCTCTACATGCGGTACCATCTTCTTCAGGCTCGCGAACGTATCACAGACGCTCAACGCGACCCGTGAATGGGATGCCAGCTGTGTGCCGGAGCCGCTGTCGATTACCTGCCTGGTTTCGGCATCCCGCTATTTGGGAAAATCATAGCGTTCGGTAATGCTCCAAAGCATATGGTTGATCTCGACGAGGGAATTGATGCTCGATTGAATTCGGCCGATTTCCTTGGCATCGAGCTCTTCGATCTTCCCGTATTTGATCTCGTCTCTGCTTTCGAAGATGCGCATGGATTGGGTAAGGTTGCGACCGCTGTCGGGGTCGAACGAATAGATACAGTGATTGTATTTGTTGCGAAGTTTCGCTTCGTCCGACAGGCGCTGCGTCGTCTCCAGGATTTCGCGCCTGCAGACGACCGAGGTTTTTTTCATCTTGGCCAGCCGTTCGACCAGATCGATGCGTGCCCGGGTCGTGTTCAATGTAAGGAAGACGACGATCGCCGTCTCCTTATCAACCTTGGCAAGCCCCGCAATCATATGGATCAGCAGGCTTTCGGTATTGGTCCAGGTATAGTTGAGCTGCCCGATCAGGAGCAGTATGGCCTGAAGCCTAGAGTTTATCGCCGGGGAGCGAGCCGCCGTCCTGGCGGTGGATCGATTCGGGTGCATTGCCAGCACTATCCTTGCGCCTATGCTCGAAATAGAGAGCGACGACCTCAGTTCTATTGTGCACGCCCAATTTGGTGATGATGTTGTGGATGTGAATCTTCACCGTATGTTCCGACAACCCCAATGCGGCCGCTATGATCTTGTTCTGGTTGCCCATCGCGATCCTGGCGAGGATTTCGGTCTCACGTTTTGTCAGCTTGTCGATCATCTGGGCGGAAGACCTGCCAAGCGAAGGTTGGGTGCGCTCCATTTCGGTCCGATCCTCAATTCCTTCCCAGGATGGGCTTCTGTGCTGCTGGTGGTGATTTGAAGGAAAATATGTACCGCCCTTGAGGATGATCCGCAGAGCCGACAGGAAAACGTCGAGGTTCACATTGAACGGCACGACGCCTTGCGCGAACTCCAGATCCTCAATCCTGTTTGCAGCCGGCACCTCGTCATCGTTACCGATGAAAGCGAGCGTCGCGCCGGCATGAAGCCGGGCAAGCTTGTGCCAATGCTCCTTTATGACATGGGCGAGTGCGACATCTGCCATGACGAGTTCCACCGGATTGTCGAATTCGGTTAAAGCGGACGGCAGACTGGGAACGGTTTTAACCGACAGCCACGGGAATTCGCTCTCTATGGCGGCCGTCATTGCAGTAGATATTGTTCCTGGCGAGCAAATGAATAGTATTGTCCTGACAGCTTTCATTCTGTTCAAGGCTTTTGTTGCCAGATCCACATCAAGATGTTGCGAGACGCTATGCGGAACTTGCATGATTGGGCCCTCTCCCCTCGTTGAAGCTATACGCAACAGACGTTTCGAATTCTTCTTTTAGGAAACGGTAAACCAAGTCTCCTAGGGTGGGAATAGACCGAATGAGCTATCGATTAGATCAAATTAGCAAGGAATATAGCTCCTTGAGTTCCGCTTTCCGGAACGAAGCATGATCGAAGGCTAATTTCTCCAAGTTAGAAGCAATCACTGCCCATCCGTAAGACGAAAACCTCCGGAATACCTCTACGTCTTCTTATTTATATCCTTACGCCTATGGGGTTAGCATCAACAGTCAGTTGATCCACCGCGCTAGCTCGATATATCACCTTATTTCTTCTGCCTAATCGGGACACAGTGTGCGCCATCCCGAAAGGCATTGGAGAGCCAACGCTCAGATTTGGTGGCGCGTGTAGCAAGTAGCCACCTCATTGTTGCGCTCCTTCGAGGCCCCCCGGGAAAACAGGGGAGGATCTGAAAAATCAGAGATTGGAATCCGAAAACCCGCCGACGGTCGCGTTGATGCGCGCCCATCGTCTTACGCAGTAGCCATCCAACAGCGACGACCAACAGATCCCAAAAAAGATGAATGGCGGTCAAGGCGTCGCAATACAAGAGGATACCGTCATGGCAGACAAACGCAGCCTCAACACGTTGTTCGATGACGACAGCCAGGAACAGCAGCAGCGTCAGCAGGAACAGCAACAGCAGAAGCAGTCCGAGCATCAGGGTCAAGGTCAGGGTCAAGGTCAGGGTCAGGGTCAAGGCCAAGGTCAGCACCAGAGCAGTGAATCCTACAATCTCAATGGCAATGGCAACCTGAACGGCAATGGCAATCTGAACGGCAACGGCAACGCCAACCTGAACGGCAACGGCAATGCCAACCTGAACGGCAATGCCAATCTGAACGCAAACCTCAATGAGACCACTGTCGGCGTCACCGTTGATGTCGGAGTGAACCTCGAAGACTATCTGCCGGAAGACAACGATTTTGCCGATGTCGATATGCAAAACAGCCAGATCGACGGGATGTTCAACATCCGGATCGACGATGTCATGAACGACGCCCTTACGGGTGCCGGAAACGACGTTGGCAACGTCATTTCGCAGGTTGCCAATATCCAGGACAACGACCACCTCGAAAACGCCCAGGTCAGCAACAACGGTACGTTCACTCTCGACGCAAATCCCCACGGCGGCCTTGCAATCGCATCCGAAGGCATTGAGGCCGGCGGTGGCGGTGGTGGCGGCGGCGGTGAAGCCGACGCCGATGGTGGCGATGGCGGAAACGGCGGCGCAGCATTGGGCGGCTTTGCTCTCGGCGGCATTGGCGCGGGTGGCCAAGCAGCCAGCGCGGCAGCCGGCGGTGACGGCGACGGCGGCGACGCCGACGGCGGCGACGGTGATAGTGGCGATGCCGATAGCGGTGAAGCCAACGGCGGCGACGGCACGGGCGGCGACGGTGGTCGCGGCGGTGACGGCCTTGGTCTCGGCCTTGGTCTTGGTCTCGGCCTCGGAGCTGGCCTCGCTTTTGCAGGTGACGGCGACGACGGCGGTGACAGCGAAGGCGGCGACGGCGGAAACGGCGGCGACGCCGGTGATGCCGATGGCGGCGACGCTTCCGACGCTGGCAACGCTAACGGTGGTGATGCCGGTGCCGCGACCAACACGATTGGTAGCATTGGCCTGATCAACCCGATCTTCTCCGACGGTGACGGCGGTGCCGGTGGAGCCGGTGGCGGAGGCGGCGCCAACAATGCTGGCGACGGCGGCGATCCCGCCGGTGGAGCCGGTGGTGGTGGCGGGGCCGGTGGCGCCGCAGGCGCAGGTGGCGCTGGTGGTGATGCTCTCGGAGCAGGCATTGGCGCTGGCTTTGGTGCTGGTGCAGGTAGCGGCACCGGCGGTGCTGGCGGAGCAGGCGGTGCAGGCACGGGCGGCGGCGCAACGAGCGGCGATGCCACGAGCGGCGATGCTACAGGCGGCGACGCTTGGGCTACAGGCGGCGCAGGCGGCGATGCACTCAGCGGTGCATGGGCTGACGGCATCGGCGGTGACGCCGAAGGCGGTTGGGCTATCGGCGGCGCGGGTGCTGCCGGGGGTGCAGGCGGCTTTGCAACCACCGGCTACGGTGGAGCAGGCGGCGCCGGCGGCACCTGGGGCTCCAACAACGGTGACGACGGATACGTTACCGGCACGAGCAGCGCTTCGGCCGATGCCTTTGTTGAAACAACTGCCTTCAACCAGGAAATCGTTATGGGCGCTAACCTGCAGCAGAATGCAGTCGACATGACGATTGTTGGCGGCAGCCTGACCAGCACGTCTATTGGCGAAGACGACGACGCTTCCGCTTAACGCGGCCAGGTAAACTCTCGCCTGTTAGAGGCGCATCAACGGACTGCGCAGTCTCTGCGCAGTCCACTCATTCTGAAATGATCGGCAGGCAGTAAAGGGATCCGTGTCATGACAACCATGGACAAGATCACCGAGGAAATTGCGCATTTCATCGGCCTATTCCACACGACGGTCGAAGAGGCGCGACAGCGGGATGCCTACCCGGATTTCACTTACTACACACAAAAAGATTATCTTCATACTGACTCCTTCGTTCCATCGAGTTTCGACGCGCCGTATGAGTTTCTGGGCTTCGATCCCGATGTCCCCTACAAGGCTCCGGCTTATGTCAGGCCCGTAGAGCACCCTTCCTTTGTTTCATGGCAACATCACCCGCCAATTCCGGTGGTGAGGGACGATTCGGAATATTTTCCGCCCGAACAGCCGCAGGAGGTTCTTCCGGGCGCGCGACTCGGACAGACTTTCGCCATGCCGCCGATCGAGCCTCCAGGGTCGGTCGTGAACTATATCCTTCAGGCAGCGTCATTGTCCGACGACGACAGTTTCAATGTCGGTGGAAGCCATCTTGTATTCAATCCCGATCCAATCGATGACGCCGCTCTGCTGAAAGCCGCAGACGATGTGCTTTCCTCTGCGCCGATCGGCCACCCGGAAATGCCGGGCTCCAGCGCGGAACTCATCGACGTCATCAATAGCGTGGCAGACCAACTGAAAGCACTGGTTGTCGTGTCCGGCGGTCCGATGGAAACATTCGTCGAGCAGTCGACCGTCATCGAGGGCGTCTATGTCAACGGCGAGCTCGTCGAGGATGCTCCCAAGCTCGAAGACTACTTCTCCTTCGAGGATGAGGAGGATACGGAGAACCCCGCCGGCGAGGACCCCGATGAGGACAACGCCGCAGGTGGTGATGCCGATGAAGATGACGGACCGCCGCCCAACGTGGTGATTTCCGAAGACGGCACGATCACCATCGACAATTCGGTCGAACTCGTGGCCGGGGACAACACCGTCGTCAACCAGGCCGTGGTGAAGAACCTCTGGACCGGAGCAACCGTGACGGCCGTGGTCGGCGACCATGTGGAAATCAATGCGATCGTTCAGACGAATGCGATCTGGGATACGGATTCCATTACGTCCGCAATCGGCGGGTGGAACAGCGAAGATAGCCCGAACGAGCTTTTCAACGTGGCAACGTTCGAACGCACGGATCCGCTGGAGAAAAACGCGGGCGATCAGGCCGTCGCAGACGGATTTCCAAGCGCCTGGGTGGTTACCGAGATCCAAGGCGATCTTTTAATCACCAATTGGCTCGAGCAATACGTGTTCATGACCGACAACGATGTCGGGGTTTTGTCCTCGTCAGGCGTCACGACGAGCGTGATCGCGGGCGACAATACGAGCGTAAACCAGACCTCGATCTTCGAGCTCGGTTTCTCCTTCGACCTCATCATTATCGGAGGATCGCTCTATGACGCCAATATCATCCACCAGACCAATGTGCTGTTCGACAACGACGTCGTTGGTGCAGTGTCAGGTTTCGAGACGACCGGCCAGGGTAGCATTGGCAGTTCGGGAAACCTGCTGTGGAACCAGGCGCATATCTACAACATCGGTGGCGCAGACCGCTTCGGGGAACTGCCTTCCGCGTACCTCGATGCCGCCAACGATATGGCCGCCGGAGGCAGCGATTTATCGAAGGGCGTGTTGACCGATCCGGCCTTTGCAGGGCTCAGCGGACTGCGTGTGCTTTATATCAGCGGCGATTTTCTGAACATTCAATACATCAAGCAGACCAATATCGTCGGAGATAGCGACCAGATCGCGCTCGCCATGAATGCGCTCGATCCGCAAGCCGATGCCACATGGACTGTCTCAACAGGGGCAAATGCGTTGATCAACAACGCTGCCATTCTCGATTTCGATTCCTTTGGGCACACCTATGTCGGCGGGCAGCAATATTCCGAAGAAACGCTTTTCCAGGCCGAATTGATTTCCCATCAGCCGGAACTGCTGACGGGGGATCCCGATACGCTCGTCAATGAGGCGGTGGTCTTTCTGGACGACAGCATGCTGGACGGCGAGTTTGAAGAACCGGGCGTCACGCCCGCAGAACAGGACGACGGGCACTATCAGAACGACGGATTGCAACATGTGCTTGGCTAAAGGGGGGAAGCATGCCGGATACCCAGACACGGGTTGAGCGATCGCAGCCAACCGACAATCAAAACCCGCAACTCAACGATGAGGATATCTATGTCAAGTTGGAGCACGCCGTGGAAGAGTGTCTGAAGCTATCAACCGATAACGCCGCCACCTCGGCAACCGTATCCCGACTTGAATCCAAGAAAACTTTCCAGAACCTGCCACGGGACGCTCAGAAGTCCGAAGGAGCGGACATCGTTGCTCTGCCGGCGGCGGACAAGTTCATTGAGCCGGAGATCGAGGTCACACCCAAACCCGCAGTGCGGGAGGCCACCGAAGCCAAAGGGCCGGAGGGAATGATCACCATCGATGGGGACACTGGCCCCGTTCGCACCGAGGGCGGCAAATTTGCGAAGTCACATTCTACCGGTGGCGGTGCCGGTTCGGGCGGTGGTGGTACCACCTTCCACAAGCGTCTGGCGCCGATCGATTTCTCGGCAAGCCTGCGTGCAGGTATCAAGGCTGTCCGGACCAATCTCATGATCGTGATGCTGTTCACGGTCGCCAGCAATGTCCTTGTGCTGGCAATCCCCATATACCTGTTCCAGATATCGGATCGTGTGCTGACCAGCCGGTCGCTCGATACGCTGATCATGCTGACGATCGTAATCGTCGGTGCGGTCATCCTGCAGACGGCTTTTGATGCACTTCGCCGTTTCATCCTCATGCGCACGGCCGTCGAAGTCGCCGCGCAGCTTGGCGCTCCGATTCTCAGCGCCGCGGCGCGCGCCTCGCTTCAAAGCAACGGCCGGGAATATCAGGTGCTCGGCGACCTTCAACAGGTTCGGTCCTTCCTCGTATCCCGGACCCTGCTTTCATTCCTGGATGCGCCGATCGCCCCACTGTTCGTGCTCGCCGTCTTCCTGATCCACCCGCATCTCGGTGCTATCGTGATCTTGACGGCAGTCCTGTTGCTTGCCTTTACGATCGTCAACCAGCGTATGACTGCGGATCCGTTCGCGGAGGCCAATACCGCACAGGTAAAGGCCAATCTTCACCTGGAATCCATGTCCCGGAATTCGCAGATCATCAATGCACTCGCGATGATCCCAGAGACCGTCCAGATGTGGGGCAAGGATACGGCCTCCTCCCTGAGGGCGCAGGTCATCGCGCAGGACCGGAACATCACCATCGCAGCCGCTTCCAAAGCCTGCCGGCTGTTGACCCAGATCGCCATGCTGGGTTGGGGAGCATTCCTGTCGATCGAGGGCCAACTCACCGGCGGCATGGTCATTGCGGCCTCCATCATTGCCGGACGCGCGCTGGCGCCAATCGAAGGCGCGATCGAAGGATGGAATCAATATAGCCAGTCTAAATCCGCCTACGGCCGGATCACCGCCTTGTTGAAGGCTTCTCCTCTCAACTTCGACCGGCTGAATCTTCCGAAGCCGGAGGGTCGGCTGGATGTGGAGAGGCTGCTCTACGTTCCGCAGGGCACCAAACGAGTTGTCCTCAACGGTATCGCTTTCGCGCTGCAGCCAGGCGATTCCCTGGCAATCATCGGCAATTCGGGAGCTGGAAAAACGACACTGGGCAAGATGCTGGTGGGTTCGATCCTCCCGACATCGGGCAGCGTCCGGCTGGATCTCATGGACCTTCGCAACTGGGATCAGCGGCAGTTCGGCGAGAATATCGGCTACCTGCCGCAGGACGTCCAGCTGTTCCCCGGCACCATCAAGGCCAACATCGCGCGGATGCGGCAGGACGTCGATGACGAACAGATCTATCGCGCGGCCATGCTTGCCGATGTCCACGAAATGATCGCAAGCTTGCCGCATGGCTACGAGACCGTGGTCGCCGCTGACGGCTCGCCCCTCTCGGGTGGCCAAAAGCAGCGCATTGCCCTCGCCAGAGCCTTTTTCGGGGACCCGCGCCTCGTCGTGCTGGATGAACCGAATTCGAACCTGGACAATGCCGGCGATGCGGCGCTGCTGCGAGCGCTCCAGCACGCAAAGGAAAACGGGATCACCGTGGCGACGATAACCCAGCGGCCCGCACTTCTGAACAACGTCGACAAGATCCTTCTGCTGGTCAACGGCACGGTCGCGCTGTTCGGCATGCGAATGGACGTGCTGAACGCCATAGAAGCCCGCGGCATCAATATCAATTCCGGCTCTTTCGGCCATCAGTTACAGTAGGGAGTAAGAGATGTCGGCCGTTGTAAAGGTTCATGATCTAGAGTGGTACTCTGAAGTCCCTCGTTCGGTCTGGAAGCAGACAGTGGCGGGAGTGGTGCTGACTGCGGTGGCTTTCGGAGGGTTCGGAACCTGGGCCGCGACGGCGCCGCTGGCGGCTGCCGTCATTTCCCAGGGAAGTTTTGTGGCTACCGGCCGCAACAAGGTCGTGCAGCATTTCGAAGGCGGCATCATCAAGGAGCTGCTGGTGAACGAAGGCGACCAGGTGGTCGAAAACCAGCCCCTGGTCCTGCTTGACGAGACGGCGGCGCTCTCCAAGAAACGCGAACTCTTCCTTCGCCGCATCAGGCTGGAGGCAACCGCGGCACGCCTGGCCGCCCAGGCGCAAGGGATGGAGAACGTGGAAACGTCGGGAATCCTGGAGCAATTCAAGGACGATCCGGACGTCTCTTCTATCGTGCTGACGCAGCAGCTCAACTTCAGGGCCCAGCGCATCAAGCTTGCGACGGAATTGTCGTTGCTGAGGCAAAATATGAAGGCTCTGGAGTTCCGGAGCGAAGGATATGTACGGCATCGCGAGGCGATCTCGCGGCAGCTCGTGCTGTTGCAGGACGAACATGAAACGAAACGGGCTTTGCTGGTAAAAGGCCTGCTCCGGGCAACGGAGGTCAAGGCACTGCAACGGGCGATCGCCGATGCCGAGGGCCAGATAGGGCGGCTTACGTCGGAAATTGCCGAAACCGGCGCCCAGTCGCTGAAAGGGCAGCAGCAGATCGCGCAGGCCGAAGAAGCCTATCGCGAAGATGCCCTCGATCGTCTGCAATCCATCCAGGGCGACCGTGACGCGGCACGGGAACAATCACGCGAAGCAGATGATGTTCTGCGCCGCACCACTATCCTTGCGCCCGTCTCGGGCACCGTTGTTCGAACCTACTATCATACCAATGGGGGCGTCATCGAAAGCGGCAAGGGAATCATGGAGATTCTGCCAGCGGCCGTGCCGTTGATCATCGAAGCCAAAGTGCGGCGCAATGAGATCGACAGCGTAAAGGTCGGCCAGAAAGCCACTGTCCGGCTCACCGCACTCAACCAGCGTACGACACCGGTCCTGAACGGTGAGGTCTTCTATATTTCGGCCGACACTATGGAGGACAGCAAGACAGCCATGAACCAACAGGACGTCTATATCGCCCGCATCAAGGTTTCCGCAGATGAAATTTCGCGGGTGAAAGGATTTTCTCCGCAGCCCGGGATGCCGGCGGAAATCATGATTCAGACTGCGGTACGGACATTCTTCAGCTATCTGGTCAAGCCCATCACCGACAGCATGTCGAGAGCATTCACCGAACGCTGAACCGGGAAGTCACCCGATCGCAATTCATCGCAGGGTTTTCGCCTTATGCAGATCGCGTCCGCATCGAAAATGCGGACGCAAATAGTTCACCAGGGTGGTGATTTGCGCTCCCTGGGGAGTTCAAGGTGGGTGAGAAGGTCAATTCCGGCGATACCAACATGAGGCCAACGTGATGTCGGTTCTCCCAAAAGGAGAAGGCCCGACCGTTTTTCCCGTTCGAGCCTTCAGCAGTCTGTTTGGTAGAGCTAATATTCGCCTACTCGCTGCCAATATCAACTCCATCAAATGGATTAGGTGGGGGCCGGGAGCTAACAGTCCCGTTGAGGAGGCTGTATAGTTGATAATAGTCAAGCGAGCGCGCTCCACTAGAATTTCTCATCTCTAATATCTACTGCCGTTCCCGGGAATTATTTGATCCTGATCTGGAGTTGCGGCGGACTTCATTATTGATTCTGAGCAGGATACCGTGGACCTGGCAAGGTATACTGATCGAGCGAAGGGAAGCCGCTGGCGGCGCGCCCCTTAAATTCTAGAGCACAAAAGCGCTGTAGAGCTGGCTACCCCAGGATAGTGACCGGTCGAAGAATTTCTCGCGGTCTACAGCCAGTCGCTCCTGCAACTCGTGCAGCTTTCCGGCATCTTCAGCCAGCATCATAAAAACAGAAGCAAGGGCTTCGATATTATCGGCCGGAAATTCGATGCAGGCATCTGCCACGAGTTCCTTTGCCGGTACCACTGAGCTAAGCACCGCGGGAACGGCATGGACGGCCGCTTCCACCACAACGAGGGCCAGACCTTCGGGAAGATTGCTTCGGGTCGGGCAAACCAGAAGGTCCGCCCGCTCCAGTTGGTGATGAACTTCCTGCGCATCCAGTTGGCCAAGCATGCTGATCCGGCTTCGGACGGGCGATGCAGCAACTCTTTGTTGCAGCGCATCGTCTGCCTCCCCCTTGCCGGCAAAGGATAAAGTCAACTCGGGATGTCGGGATGCCGCTTTTTCAAACGCGGACAAAAGATCATAAACGCCCTTCTCTTCCTGGAGACGCCCCAGAAACAAAATGTTCCTCAGCCGCTCCAGCTGGCGGGGAGCCTTTAGAAATTTTGATAGCACCTGGGGGACCTCCGTGTAGAGGCTGCCCACCAGATCGCGCCGAATTTCGATAACCTGCCGCCTGGTTTCCTCAGAGGTGCAGACACCCGCCGACACCCGCTGCATCAGTACACTTGCCATCTGGTGTTTGATCCGCGCCTTAAGGGAAACCGGCTTCAGGCCCATCGGCCAGAAATTGGTATGGGCGGTCAAAATGATGCGCGCACTTTTCGGGATGGACGCGAGCAACAGCCAAGGCGTGTCCACACCCAGCAGCACGATATGCGGCTCGTATTTGCGGAGTTCCCGAAGGACTTTCCAGCTGAACGCGAGACCGGCCTTTCGATAGGCGATACGGCCCTGCGGCCGCGAACGGGGCACGCTTACGAAACGGAAGCGTGGATCGCGGTGTCGCGGCAGCTTCTCCGGCTCGGCAATGACCAGTGCCATCGCCTCCAACTTCTCTATGAGCGTATAGAACATGGTCGAATACGCGACGACGGGCGTGCGGGGATCGAACCGTCCTTCCATCCAATGATCGAATGTCCCCGCCACATCGCCGGGTCCGGCGACAAATGCGATTCGCGGAGTTTCACTAGGCTTCAGGCCAAGTCTGGTTCTAAGGCGGTGGCCTGCATCATCCGGTATTACAACAAGATCTGAAATGTTGTCTTCCATTGTTGGCGCCGCCGTGACGATTTTTAAGTAAAACGTGATCCAATAGGTATTGATTATGACGGACGATACTGCATTTTTACTGCGTTATGGAGTGCGCTGCAGATCATCACTTTGACGTATGATCGTCACGGCGAGCACCGTGGTATTTGCCCCTGTTTATCTACCTGCCACGCGTCTTCCAGACTCAGCGCACGGCCCCGTGCTGTCTGGCGATTTCGAGCAAGCAATCCGAAGGGGGATGGCAATCACCTATCGTGCTAGGCGCTCATTCTTTTGGACAGGTGGGGGAAGATGATCCGCGCGTGTAGCCTGAGAAGGGAATGCGCAATTCTTGCGCAGCAGCGAGGGGCGTTCACATGCCGAGGATCCGCCACGGGCGAGTTTTTGTTCCGGTCACCTTTTTGATACGCGGACTCTAGCCATGCCCGAATATATTCGAGCGCTGGTCTACGTCCTGTTCATAAGCGTTCCTGTGCTCTATGTAGCGAAAAGGATCGCCGAACCGCTTCTGGACGAGGCAGAGTTCAGGTTGTGGCGGAATTGCTGGCTCGCCGCCACTTGCGTCACTTTTATATCGAACAGCTTTTTTGATTTTGCCGCCGGGCTCGCGCTGATCAGCATATATATCCATCGGAATTCAAAGCAGCCCCTGCTGCTTTATGTGATCCTCATGTTCGTGGCGCCATGCGTCCCGATCGGGGTCGGCATACCCGGCGTCTTCAACAGGATCATCGATCTCGATCCGCCGCGCTTGTTGGCGATATTCATCCTCCTTCCTCTCGCAATCAAACTCTGGCGAGAGCAGGAAAATCGGGGGCTGCGCGGTCCTGATTTCCTGGTGATCGCATATTTTGGGTTTATCACCGTCCTTTCTCTGCGGCTGAACGATATCAATTCCATCCTTCGTGTCGTGCCGGGATATTTCCTCGACATTCTGCTTCCGTACTTCGTTTTCAGCCGGTCGCTGCGTTCGGCGCTCGATATCAATCGTGTCCTGCTGGCTTTCGTGGTCGCCGCCCTGCCGCTTGCCGCCGTCGGCTTTTTCGAGATCTGGCGAAACTGGCGGGTTTATTATGTGGTCATCCTCGAGTGGGATTTCGTCCTCATCACGAGCTACCTTTTCCGCGATGGCCTGCTGCGCGCTGCGACCACATCGGTTGAATCCATCGCCTTTGGATTTCTCTGCATGACGGGAGGCGGTTGTCTGCTCGCCTTGCGCACCCGACGCCATTGGGATCTTTGGCGTTATGTAGCTCTCGGTATCCTTGTGGTCGGGCTCCTGTCGAGTGTCTCCCGTGGCCCCTGGCTTGGCCTTGCACTTTGTGCCGCCGTGCTGCTGCTGACCAATCTGCGGACTTCGCTCAAGCTGCTTGCGGCAGCGTTTCCGGGTGTGGTCATTCTTGCATTCTTACGGCCGTCCTTCATCGACCGCTTCACCAACCTGCTTCCGTTCATCGGCTCGGCGGACCGAGGTAGCGAGACCTATCGGGCGATGCTCGTTGAGAATTCCCTGATCGTCATCGAGCGCTACCCGCTCTTCGGATCCGAGACATTTCTCACGGAGCCGGAAATGTTGAGAATGATACAGGGGCAAGGCATCGTGGATGTGGTCAATACCTACCTGCAGATCGCGCTCCACCACGGATTGATCGGCCTTTTGCTGTTCGTGGTGTTTTTCGGGCTGCTCGCGGCGAAACTCGGCGGTCTTTTTCTGGCAAGCAAATCCGATCTTGTGAGCTATCAGGGTTTTTTCGCCCTTATGATAGCCGTGCTATTCACCATAGCGACCACCAGCAGCGCCACGATCATTCCCTATATCTACTGGGCATTCTCGGGGCTCGCGGCTGCGGTCATAGCGCGTGGCCCCATGGTAGAGTGGGAGGCGGTACCGAAGGTCAAAGCCCGGATGAGAAGCATTGGAGTCGGTTTGGCACCGAGTCTCGTTCGGCCGACCGCCGATCCCGGTAAGATGCGGGTAATCGACCCACGCTGATGGTTGTGGTTGTGCGGAAGAAGACGTTTATTCGCGACTGCAAGAGGGCACTCATGCCCCGGCGCTGACATCATCGCGTCTACTTGTACTCGATGATCCGCTGCTGGCGATTGCTCAAGCGATTCATATGGAACTGAGTTATTCCCTGCAGTTCTGCGAATTTGCCCAGGACATCGAAGGTCGCATAGGACCAGCGGTTTGAAGTGGCCGGGGCCATTCGTTGCGCCATGCGTAGAGACTGAAGGGGGTAGACCAGCAGAAGCCCGATGGCGGCCGGATGCAGGAGCGTGCCCATGATCGTTGCAAGTGGCAGGACGCCAGCCCAGAAAACGGCGCGCCGAACGTTGCGAGTCCATATTCGGAAGGGCGACTTCCGGTGGAGATACGACACCTGAGCATAGGCGTGCCCGCAGCGAACGCTCCTTAGCCACCATTGGCTCACGCGGCTCATGTTCGCATCATGGCGCGTCATCTCGGCTGGGAGGCGCCAGATCTTCCAGCCCCTTTCCCGCAGGCGGATACAAAGCTCGGGCTCTTCTCCGGCGATGAGATGACTGGAGTAGCCGCCAAGTTCTCTCATGACGGATGCTCTTGCCAGAATATCGCCGCCGCATTCCACGACTTCGCCGGGCTTCCCGTCCCACTCCCGGTCACACATTGCGTTGAACAGCGTTCGATCCGGGTAACGTTCGCGACGGCGTCCGAAAACGAGCGCAACATCCTCACGCGCCGAGAGAAAGGCAACTGCGGCGTTGATCCAGCCGCAATCGAGCTCACAGTCGCCGTCGATGAATTGCACGAAGGTCGTTTGCGGCCAAAGTTGCACAAGGGCATCGAAACCGGCATTGCGCGCGCGTGCTGCAGTAAATGGCGTCGTCAGGTCGAGAGGCAGCACCTTTGCGCACAGATGCGCAGCAGCCTGCGCACTTCCGTCCGAGGATGCCGAATCCACATAAATCGCTCGCTTGCGATACGGGCCTAGAGATCTGAGGCAATTGATGAGGCGCTCGCCTTCATTTCGTCCGATGATCACGATGCCGACGTCGTGACGAAGATCGGTACTCTCTTCGAGACTCAGAGTATCCGGTTTCATTCGGTGCCTCCGGTGGTCTTGCCGACGCGGCCTTGCCTGTTTCTCTCGGTCCAGGTGCCTCCCATTTTTAAAAGCCACTGCCGGCGCTGTAAATTTACCCCTTTGGTGGAAGCCGCGGCGTCGTCACTAAGCTCTTTGTGGGGCTAAGCCTATGTCGATGTTTTTGCTATACAAATACGAGAGGCTGCTGGCGATCAGCAAGCAGAAAGAGGGGCGCTTGTGGAATGCGTATAGCGTATTTCACCAATCAATATCCGGCGCCGAGCCACACTTTCATACGACGCGAGATCAATGCGTTGGAAGAGAGGGGGCACCACATCGAAAGATATGCGGTGCGTCCGTTCCGTGGCCAGTTGAAGGATTGCGATGATATTCTGGAGTCTACAAAGACCAAGCATCTCCTAGCCAGCTCCGGAAAGGCGATGTTGGCAAGTCTTGTCCGGGAACTTGCCCTTCATCCTGCTTCGTCGCTCAAAGCTTTCAGAAGCGCTTTCCGCTTCGCACGGGCTTCAGGCGGGCGGTTTCTCCTGCATCTCATCTATTTCGGGGAGGCGATGGTCCTCGCGGATTGGTGCCGCAGGGAAAAGATCGACCACCTGCATGTGCATTTCGGCACCAATCCGGCGACAGTAGCTGCGCTCGCCCATGAGATTGGCGGCATTCGATTCAGCTTCACAGTTCACGGGCCGGAGGAATTCGACCGTCCAGAAACCCTGGCGCTGTCGGAGAAGATTCGCGCCTCGTCATTTGTCGTCGCAGTGAGTTCCTATGGCCGAAGCCAATTGCTGCGGTGGGCCGATCTGGAGGATTGGAAAAAAATCCAGGTCGTGCCTTGTGGTGTAGATCAGCGCTATCTCAGCGAGGAGGTGGCGCAGCAGCATGGCGCTGCCCCCCGTCTCGTCTGCATCGCGCGGCTTTCGGAGCAGAAGGGCCATCTTTTGCTTCTGCAGGCTGCTGCCAATCTGCGGGCGCAGGGGCTGACATTCGAGCTTGTCCTTGTGGGCGACGGGCCGCTGCGGACCGAGATCGAACGCGAGATCAAGCGGCTTGGCCTCCAAGAAACCATCAAGCTTACCGGTACGATCACACAGGATGAGGTCAGAAGGGAGATCCTACGCGCCAAGGCCTTGGTACTGCCGAGCTTTGCAGAAGGCCTGCCAGTGGTCTTGATGGAAAGCCTGGCCCTCAAGCGTCCGGTGATTTCCACCTACATCGCCGGTATTCCGGAACTGGTCCGGCCGGATAACGGTTGGCTCATTCCCGCCGGAGATATCGATGCTTTGGCAGATGCGATGCGGCGTGCCTTACTCGAAAGCGAAGGCCAAATATTGCAGATGGGTGAAGCGGGCCGCCGCCGCACATTGGAGCGGCATGACATCCGTCAATCGGCAGCACTACTGGAGGCGCTGATCGAAGCGCCCAGAATGGCTGGCGAATGAGCGGCGTACCCCTGTGTCAGATTCGACGGAAAGGTGTGGTGTGGCGGATGAAATCCTGCAGCAGATGAGGGGGCAAATTCGATCGTTTGCCCGCAGCGAGAAAGCGAATGCGGAATGCTATATGACCAGCCAGCCATGCAAGGTTGACGAACTGCGCGTAGACGCCGCCATGATGCTTCAGAAAATAGCGCCGGCGGGATTCAAACCAATAGGTCGGACGCCTGGAAGGACGGATGTGCCGCGTCACGTTCGTTGACTGCCCCACCAGGTGGATGACACGGCTTTGCGGCACATGCCAACAGGTCCACCCGGCGCGCGCGGCCCGGAGGCAGAAATCCACTTCCTCGTAGTAAAGGAAATATCCCTCATCAAGATATCCGATCTGGTCGAACACCTCGGTGCGGACGATCATGCAGGCGCCGGACACCCAGTCGATCGGCGACGGCCTGGCCGGCAACTTCGGTACGACGCGCCACTTCTCCAGCAGGCGCGTGACCGGTCCAAGCTTTGCCTCGCTTTCAAACTCATTGACGATGGAGGGAAAACGGAATGCACATGCCTGCGCGGTTCCGTCCGGATCCTCAAGCCTGCTGCCTGCGATGCCGACGTCACGCCTGGCGTCCATGAAATCCACAAGCCGGACGATGCTGCCTGGCCGGGCCAGTGTGTCGGGGTTCAACAGCAAGACGTATTCCGGCCGACCGAAATGCGCGAAAACATGTTCGATGCCGCGGTTGTTGCCAAAAGCAAATCCGCCGTTTCCTTCCAGTGGAAGACACAGTGAGTCCTTCCAGCCGTTTTCTTCTATCGCGGAGGAGATGCTGTCGGCCGAATGATCGCCTGAACCTCCGTCGACAACCACGATACGTGTTCCTGCCGGAGTTGTGTCACTGGCATGGAGCGAGGCCAGGCAATCTATGGCAAGTTCGGCAGTGCGATAGTTGACGATAACGATAGCGAGTTTCAATCGCGCGTCATCGGCTTGCTGGCGGTTAGCAAAAGTCATTACAGACCATGCCTTCTCATCTTGTTCAAAACGACCTGCGTGCGTTTTTCAGCACCCAAATAGCTGCGGCATATTTCAAGTTCGGTAAGTTTTGACTTTCCTAATGCGAGCACGATGACAGCGGTGTCGGACATGTCGAAAAACGGGATGACTTCGTCCGAATTCAGCGTCGGAGGCAGATCGAAAAGAACAGCCGTCGGTTTCAGCAACTGCCGTGCGGCCTCGATCTGCGCCACCATCCGCTCCAGGTCGGCGGGCAGAGGGACCTTGGGCGATCCCCAGGCGGCGCGCAAAAGATGCACGCGGATGCCTCGGATATCGGTCGTCGTCAGCCAACCTTTTATCGGATCGTAGAAGGATGGTTCTTGGGGGAGGCCGAAGATCTTACCCATTCCGGGGTCTCGACAGTTGGCGTCCACAAGCAGCACGGTTGATCCCGGCACCCGGGCGAGACTGATCGCCAGATTCGCCGCCGTCACGGTTGTACCGCAGCCCGCCGAAGGAGCGCTGACCGAAATCACCCTCGTGCTGGCTCCAGCCTGATCGTTCAACAGGTGGTTGCGCAAGACATCATAGGCGTGGGTCATGGAACTGCCGCTGTCGAAAGCAATGACGCGGTTGGAATACAGGAATGTGGGGGACAGCGGCTCGACGTCCAGAAGGGATGGGCGCTCTTCGTGACGAGCTTGGCCATTCGGAAAGGCGGCGTTGAATTCGGTTAGATCAACGCCATCCACCTGATTCGCCACTCGGCGCCGAGGGGAGATATTCTTGATGATTTCCATGAATTTCCTACCCTGTCCCAATCAATGGTTTTGCGTTCAGTCTGAGCGTCGAGCCTGCTAGTACCGCCCACCCGCTGTCGGACTGACGCTGGCATCTCCAGCATTGCGGAAGGCCTTGGCGATATGCCGTCTTGGGTTCCAGCGCGGAATGACCACCAGCGTTTCTCCAGCGAGGGCGTTGGCGAGATCGAAAGTGCCCCGTATGGTCCGGTCGAATAGATGCGTGGCATAAATACCCGCGGCGGATGCGGCGGATGCTGCCGCGAGAACCGCCATTGCCAAATGGAGACGTCTCGGTCCGGAAGCGCCATTTGGAATTTCGGGCGCTTCGACCACATCGATTTGCTGGGCTGCCTCGCCCTCTTCCAGCCGCTCACCAAGGCGTGCCGTATTAAGCTTGGACTGCATATCGTCCAGTGTCCGTTGCAATGAGATCTTCTCGGCTTCAAAAGCCGTAATTTGTGATTCGACCTCGGGCGCTCGGGAAATGGTTGAGCGCAACCGGCTGAGGCGTTCGGCAAGATCGGCTCTTTGGGCGAGCGTCTGCTCCTGACGGGGTTTGATGCCGGCAATGCGTTCTGCGACGAGAATGAGCGCCGGAGGAAGGGCGTTTATTTCTTCTGTGGTCAGAGCCTCCGGTGATCCGGCCTGAACTGTCTGCCCGACCCGGGCCTTCATCTCCTCAATCCGTTGTTTCATGGCGCGGATTTGCGGATGGGATTGAGAGTAGATCACGGACTTCGCGGCGATATCCGTCTCGAGCTCGGCAAGCTGGGACTGAAGACGGGCTGCCTCGCTCGTCTCGCCGGCGCCCATGCGCAACTGGGCCTCCAGAAGGCGGATTTCCTCGTTGACGGTCACCACGGCCCGATCCAACGTTGCGAATTCCTGTTCCTTCGCCTGCATCTCGATCAGCAGAGCCGGTATCCGGCTGGGATGG
Source organism: Neorhizobium alkalisoli (assembly GCF_002968635.1). Classification (GTDB taxonomy): domain Bacteria; phylum Pseudomonadota; class Alphaproteobacteria; order Rhizobiales; family Rhizobiaceae; genus Neorhizobium; species Neorhizobium alkalisoli. The sequence continues at coordinate 84,816 of NZ_PVBN01000007.1, forward strand.
GAATCGTTGTTTTCCGTAAGATATCTTGCCCAGACGGCTTCCCGTTCGCGAAAGCGCTGCTCAAGGCTGTCGACTTCATGCGTAAGGAACTTCGTTGTTTCCGCAGCGCGCGCAACGCGGATCCGCTTGTTCTCTTCGATGATCTGGGACACCAGATCCGAGACCACATCCATTGCGATGATCGGGTCACCATACTTAAATCCGACCCGGACCGAGGCGTTGCGTGCGGTGCGATCCGCTCCTTCGGTAAATTGGATATCCAGCGTGACCTGATGACGGATCGTGCCGGCAAGTTGGGTCTTCGACCAAGCCTGTGCAACATCTCCGAACAGATGATGCCTTTCGCCAAGGGCAAGCAAATTGTTGCGAGACAATACTCGCTGTTCGATGAATTGCAGCCGGTCGTTCGATACCGTCGGCGAGACGAGCGTCGTCGGTATCTGTTGGAATTCCATGATCAGCAGCGCCTCGGAGTGATAGGTCCGCGGTGTCACCAGGATGAAATACGCACCCACGAGGACGACAATCAGTCCCGGTAAGACGGCATAAAGGGGTTTGGCGAATGCGATTTCTATATAGTACAGAATATTGCGTGCTAGCTCGTTGATCATGCCCCTCGCCTCACTGCGTCGCGTCCGATATGCCGCTGTTCATCACGAAGCCTCCTCATCGGGCGGCCGTTGTCATAGGATTTACCGCGATGGAGCCTGTGGCTGCCGTCAGCGCCTGGATATCGGGGGTGACCGCAGTGTGATCGGGATCGCCGTAGAGCACCCGCAGAAGGTCACCCGGCATGATCGGCGTCGTTTCACTGGCTCTCAGTTCCTGTGTCTGGCCATCGACCGATCGCAGGATGTGGTAGCCGATCACGCGCCTCTGTCTTTCTTCATTCGCGGCTGCGTTCTCGCCGTAGATCCCCATGATGCTTGTGCTGTCGGCGAGCCTCGCGGCCGTGTCCTCTTGTTCGCGCCGCGCCGCATTGAGCTCGATGAGCAATTGCGTCTGGCGGTCCTGGCGGGCGGCGTCGTAGCGGGCGACTTCCGCTATCCGGGTGCGCTCGGCCGTCGCCATTTCCGACATCAGCCGGCTGACCTGGCCTTCGAGTTCGGCGATTATGCCTTCCTGGACTGCCTGCTGGGAACCTTCGGCGCCGCCTTTGGCGATAAGATTGGTGATGCTCTGGAGCCGGCGTCTGCCGAGATCGATACGTTTGGAGACGGTATCGATCTGTTCCTGCAGTGCAACGGCGGTTCGCTCCGAGAGTTCATTGCCTTGATGTTGGGCTTTCTCCTGCATGTCCAGGGCTTCCATCCTGGCATTCAGAAGGGACTGTTCCTGTGCAAGGGCACGATCGGCAGCTAGAACCTCCGGGGTGCCGAGGGATCGCTCTCCCCGCAATTCAACCTCCAGACGGGTGATGCGAGCCTTGAGCTCCGTCAGTTGCTTTTGTGAATGTTCGACCTCGCGACGTACAACCACCGACCGGTCTTGGTCGGCGGCCAGCATCGCTGTTCGGTAAAGGCCACCAGCAACGCTGACGCCATGCAGAACGGTCATGTTGGCGCGATAGGGATATTCGCCCGGCGTTACGACCTCTCCGGTGACGTAGATCAGCGGCTGGTGTTGTGCGTTGGGCCGCAACATAATGGTCAGATTGGGTGCGTCATTGAAGTATTGCTTCAGCCGCTCCAACAATTGCCCTTCCAGTTCGGGAACCGAAAGGCCGACGCCTTTGACGTGGCCGGCAAGAGGAAAAGACAACCAGCCATCCGGAGCGATCACCACTTCCCGGGCGAGTTCGGGCTCCTGAGCGATCCAGACCTGCAGGACGTCGCCAGGCTGCAATCGATAGATTGTCTGGGCCTCGGCGTCGCCGAACGTCAAGCAAAACAAAAGTGTCGCAACACTCGCTGTCCCACGCATCCATCTACCCCCAATGGCTCGGTGATCCCACCCTGCCGGGATAGGACGAAATCATACTACGGTGACGGGAGAAGCCTGCATACAAGGCACAAAGAAGTACGCACGCGGGTCACGTACTAGCCCAAACGGATGAGGCGAGAGCTACCGCCTCCTTTCGGATGAAGAACTTCCCCCGAAGGGAACGCTTGTGAAACGGCAGGACAGCCACGACCATTCTTTTACGGACCTTTCCAGGGAACTTTTTCACGGCTGGGGTCTCGTCATGTCGGGAACGTCATCGACGTCTTCCGGCACCTCAGAAAATGGCATCTGATAGGGAAGAAATGGCTTACGCAAAGGTCAGGGATGAGCAGACCGCGGAGGCTTTATGCTATCGCCGGATAGGTTTCTTCATTCCCGAATTCCCTGGTCAGACCCACATCTTCCTCTGGCGTGAACACGGGGCCTTGGCCGAACTCGGTATAGAGGCTGAATTCGTTTCAACATCGCCTCCTCCGGCTGCCATCGCATCGCATGCCTGGGCGAATGAGGCGCGGGAAAAGACTGAATATCTTCTCCCGCTCGGGTTCAGGGATATGTTCGCCGCGGCGTCCGAAATTGTGAAAGCCGGACCGAAACGTATTGCCAGAAGTCTTGCGGCGGTCACTGCGGCGGAAGTCCAGTCTCCGTTGGGTAGGCTGCGGATGCTGGCCATCCTCCTCGTGGCAGGCAAGCTGGCGCGGCTCGCCCGGCGGGCGAAATGGACCCACATTCATGTCCACTCCTGCGCCGATGCGGCCAATGTCGCTGCACTTGCTTCGCTCTTGTCGGGGATCCCCTACAGCCTGACCCTGCACGGGCCTACTCTGGAAGGATATGGCGTCAACCAGCGGCAGAAGTGGAAAAGCGCAGCCTTTGCGACCGTTATCTCGAAAAGGCTATACGAGGACATCGAAATCAAGCTGAACGGAGCGAAGCCGGCTCGGATCGCGATCGCCCCCATGGGGGTCGACCTCGAACAGATTCGCCGGAACCGGCCATATATTCCGTGGAAACGTGGAGAGCCATGCCGTCTCTTTTCTTGCGGCAGGCTCAACCCCGTCAAGGGTCATGATCTTCTCCTTCAGACGGTGGAGATGCTGCGTGACCGCGGTTTCGATGTCCACCTGCAGATCGCGGGTGAAGATGAGCTTGGCGGTGATGGATACCGCAAGGCGCTGGAAACGCTGATATGGCGGAAGAAGCTCACCGGCTGCGTGGAATTGTTGGGAGCGGTGCCGGAAACCCGCGTGCGCCAGGGTCTGGAGGAAGCGCATATCTTTGTTCTGGCAAGCCTCAACGAGGGCATCTCCGTCGCCATCATGGAGGCGATGGCGATGGAAATGCCGGTGATCGTAACCGATGTCGGCGGCAACAATGAGCTGATCGACGATGGGCAGGACGCAATATTGGTGCAACCGCAGCGGCCCGAAGAAATGACGGCTGCTATCGAAAGGGTACTGCTGGACGAGGACCTTTCGCGACGCCTCAGGGAAGCATCCCGTGCCAAGATCGCAACCAAGTTTCACCATCGCATCAGCGCCCAGGCGATCTCTTCACTTCTCGATCATCCTGGGCCGACCGTTTCCTGATACGCCTAAATGAGTATGTCCGATCGCCCAAAGGCTACGGCGAAACCATTGGTTTCCATGCGATTATCTTCTTCAGGCGCGGAGTTGGGAGGGAGGATTGACCCGCCATCCGCTGAATAAAAACTGCAAGGATGGTTGGATTGATAGCTCTTCTGCCGATCGTGAATTCCCTGAGAAAAGCGGCGGGCATGCCCTTTCCAGACATAGAGGCGGTATCTCCCGATCGCTGGACGATTGCGCCAGCCACCAAACGGTTCATTCGCCCGGCAACATTTCTCCCGCATCATCTCGACCGGATCAGGGGGACACAGTTCGGTTCCATCGCCGAGGTGCTGAAGGGCTTTCGGGGCAATTACGAAACGACACAGGAGGCAACGATCGGATACCGACTGAAGAATGTCGATCTGATCGACGGCGTGATCTATGCCCAAAAGTCCTCCAAGAGCTTGAAGCCACGTAGCCGCAGACTTCCGTTCTACACAGCTCCCAAGGAGGCGGCCAAGGGCGCACTTTTCGAGAGCTGGGTCGGCAATCGCTGGTTTGGCAATTGGTTGCTGGACGACTGCCTGACCTATCCGCTGGCGGATGAATACGGCACGCCTGTAACCACCCGGCCAATTACCAGGGGCCACGAGCCGCAGTATGCGCGGAAGCTCAATCTGAAGCCGATCTACGTCGGCGACGTCCATTTCGACGAACTGATACTCTTCAGAGACAAGGGACAGAACGAAGGAAAAAGAAGGCGGGGCATCCAGATCCGCGAAAAGCTTCTGGCGTCTGCGCCGCCGTTTTCCCACCACCCGGGCGTTTTCATCCTGCGAGGCGGCAAGGGCGACCACCGGATACTGTCGAACGAGATGGAAATAGCTCAAGGCTTCGCCTCGAAATATGGCTTCCAGATCATCGATCCGACGGCCTCGTCCGTTGACGATCTCATCCAAGCCTGTGCCGGAGCGCGAGTGGTCGCCGGTGTGGAAGGCAGCCAGCTCGTCCATGGACTCACCGTCATGCCCAAGGATGCGGCGCTGTTCGTGATCCAGCCGGCGGACAGGGTCGTTTCGGTTCTCAAGGTCATCACCGATCGTCAGGGCCAAAGCTTCGCCTTTGTCGTTGGCGAGGGGACCTGCGAGAGTTTCAGTGTCGGATGGGACGATATAGACCGTACCCTGGATATGGTGCTCAGATGATTTCACGGCTCCGTTTCTTATATCCTCAATCCAATGTTGCTGATGTTTCCAGCGATTCCGCACATATGCGGCCGGCGCCGGTCTCTTTCCGGGAGCAGGTGAGAAAGGACTTCTACCGGCATGGCGGCAGAATTCTGAATGCCGGTTTCGCTACGCTGCTGGTCTATCGGTTTGGCCGATGGGCGAATGCTCGCAACAACTGGCTGGCCCGGCGGGTGGCTCAGAAGATCTACGGTGCGATCAGCATGGTCGTCTCGACCGTGACCCGTGTCTGGCTTCCGGCCCAAGTCTCCCTGGGAGACGGGTTCCATATCATTCATGCCGAGGGTTCGATTTCCATTCACCCTGACGTCGTCATCGGGAAGCGATGCGGCATCATGCACAATGTGACGATCGGTACGAACATGATCGCCGGAGTGCCGAAGATCGGCGATGATGTCTTCATCGGCGTGAATTCCAGCATTCTCGGCAATATCCGCATCGGCGACAGAGTGCGCATTGGGGCCAATACCGCTGTGACCACGGACATACCCTCAGACTCGATCGCCGTTGGCTCACCAGCCAAGATTTACCCTCGACTTGGCCCGTTCGTACGGGGATCGGACACGGGCGATGCAGAAACCTGACCAAGCGATCCTGTTGGAGGAATTGCCATGAACGCGTTGACCACCAACTTCTATCAGCTCCTGGCGGACAACCTCGATGCTCGGCCGGGCAAGCCGGCGATCATCGACGGGCATCGGGCTGCGAGCTACGCGGCAATTGCCGCCGAGGTGGACCAGCTGGCGGGTTACCTTCAAAGCCGCAATATCCGGCCAGGTGATCGGGTGATCGTGCATCTCCGCAAAAGTATCGCCGAGGTTACGGCCATGTTCGCGATCGCGAAGGTCGGAGCCGTCATCGTCAATGTGAATACCCAGTGGACCGTCGAGCAACTCGAATATGTCGCCGCCGATTGCGGCGCGCGCCTGATGATCGTCGAGGCAAGGGTGGCCGAAGCGCTGGCCTCACGTCGGCTTCCCGAAACGGTAGAAAGCGTTCTTGTCAAAGGTAAACTGCCGGCGGAATCCGTATTTGACATATGGGATCACCTTTCAGAAAGCCTTTCGGGTGATGAGGTGCCGCGTCTCGACACGGAACTTGCGATGATCATCTACACATCCGGTTCCACCGGCATGCCCAAGGGCGTGATGCTAACGCACCGCAACATCATAACCGGCGCTCGGTCCGTGGCACGTTATTTGAATCTGAGGGAAGACGATCGTCTGCTCAGCGTTCTGCCCTACAGTTTCGACTATGGCCTAAACCAGCTTACGACCATGATGATCATGGGCGGCACAGTGGTACATCAGGCGGTACCAATGGCCACAGAAATCGTCTTGACGATGCAGAGACACCGGGTAACAGGCGTGGCTGCGGTGCCGCCGCTGTGGAGCCAGATCGTACGTCTGCTGGCGGAAACACCGACCGAGTTTCCGGCATTGCGCCGGATCACGAATTCCGGCGGGAAAATTTCACTCAACATCCTGCAGCAAATCCCGCGGCTATTTCCCGATGTGGATGTCTACCTGATGTACGGGCTGACCGAGGCTTTCCGGTCCACCTATCTTTCTCCGGAAAAATTCCAACGGAAGATGGGTGCCATCGGTCAAGCTATCCCTGGTGCCGAGGTTTATGTCATCAAGCACGGTGAGGGTATTGCCCACCCCGGCGAGCAGGGCGAACTCGTCCATCGTGGGCCGCTCGTGAGCCTTGGTTATTGGGGCAAGCCGGAGGTGACGGAGCAGAAAATAAGGCCGTGCCCGGAGCTGTGGCATTTGATCGGGGACGAGCCCGTTGTCTATAGCGGGGACATTGTCAGAGTCGACGCCGATGGCGATCTCTGGTTCATCGGCCGCAATGATGCGATGATCAAGACGAACGGCTTTCGCGTCAGTCCCGACGAGATTGAGGACCTGGTCTGCCGCAGCGGTGCGATCGCAGAGGCGGTCGCCTTCGGTGTGGAGAACGACGATCTCGGTCAGGCCGTACATGTGGCGATTCTTCCGATCGGCAACTTCGATGAGGACGCTCTGCTTCTCTACTGCCGGCGGGCCATGCCCTCCTACATGGTTCCGCGCCAGTTCCATATCTGGCCGGAGAGCATGCCGCGGACATCCAGCGGAAAAATCGCCCGGCCCGAAGTCATAAGGCTTTGTCGCGAATGGATGCATTGTGGCGGCGTTCCGGCCACAGGCGCCACCAAAGCCAAGATCAACGTGAACCAGACAGAGGAGAATGTTCAATGAGCCTTACCTATGGAGCGCTGATCGGATACTTGCGGGATTCGCTGAGCATCGATGGCGCCGACCGGGAAAGCGAGTTGTTTTCCTCCGGCCTGCTCGATTCCGTCTCGATGGTGAACCTTCTGGCATTCATCGAGCAATCAACCGGAATTTCCATCCGTGCAGAAGATGTGACGCTTGAGAACTTCGATACGCCAGGTCGCATTCTGCGCTTTGCCGAAGCCAGTGTCTGATGAACTATTCTTCGCCGCTTGATTTCTGGCTACAAAGTGCGGCCGAGGCGTTCGGCACGCCTTCCTATGTCTATATCGCATCAGCTATCGAACATCGGGCGGCCGCGCTGCGGGCTGCGTTTGGCGACCGTTTTGCGCTGAGTTTTGCAGCAAAAAGCAACCCTAATCCGGCCATGCTTGATTTCATGAGGCGCCACGTCGAGTTCCTTGATGTCTCCTCGATCGGCGAATTCAGGACAGCGCTTGCCGCGGGATGGCTCCCGGAGCGGATCAGCTTTACCGGCCCGGGGAAACGCGGTTTTGAGATCAGGGAAGCTATCGAAGGCGGCGTGGGCGAACTGATCCTGGAATCGGTCCGTGAAGCCGTTCTGGCGGACGAGGAGGCACGGAAGCTCGGCCTCGTGCAGCGTGTTCTTATCCGCGTCGCACCGCCGTCAGTCCCCAAGGGATTCGGCGACCAGATGGCTGGCCGGCCCTCGGCTTTCGGTATCGATTGGGAAGTCGCAGCCGAAGAGATTCCAAGGATCGCGAGCCTCGTCAATCTGCGGATCGTCGGGCTTCATATCTATTCGGGCACGCAATGCCTGAAGGCCGAAGCGATCTGCGAAAATTATCGAAACTTTCTCCAGATATTCGGCGAGATCTACGAGGCTGGCCTCCCGCCCCCGGAGAAACTCGTTTTCGGATCCGGACTTGGTATTCCGTATCATGACGGGGATCTGCCGCTTGATCTCGATGCCGTCGCTGCCGGCATATCCATCGATCTCGAGGCATTCACCTCGCAGCCACGATTTACCGATACGCGCCTGGTGCTCGAGCTCGGACGCTACCTCGTCGGCGAAGCCGGATATTTCCTGACGCGTGTCATCGCCATCAAGGAGTCCCGTGGCGTAAGGATGGGCATCTGCGACGGCGGGATGAACAACCACTTGCCGGCCTCCGGCCATTTCGGAATGGTTATGCACCGCAACTACGCAATGCATAAGGTGGGAGGTTACGGGGAGCCGGAAAAAGTCAATCTTGTCGGCCCCCTCTGCACCTCCATAGATCGACTGGCGATCGGTGCGGCGCTACCTCGGATAGAGGAGGGTGATCTGATCGCCATCCACAACAGCGGTGCCTACGGACTGACGGCCAGTCCCATTCATTTCATCAGCCATGCGCCGCCAAGCGAGGTTATGGTGGAGGCCGACGGTCTGCGCGACATAACCTATATCCGGGCCTTACCGCTGGCGGCCCACTGAGCGCTCTGACATCCGTCAATAGGCCTTGCCGATATCCCAGATCTGGATCGACGTCCGGACAACGATCTTCATGTCCAGCCAAAACGACCAGTTGTTGATATACCAGAGATCATGGAAGATGCGCTCTTCCATCTTTTCGATATTCGGGGTCTCACCGCGGCAGTTGTTGATCTGAGCCCATCCCGTCAGCCCCGGTTTGACATGCCGCCTGTAGGCGTACTTGGCGATCAGTGAGTCATAGAGTGCGTCATGGGCCAGCGCATGCGGGCGCGGACCGACGATCGACATTTCACCTCGAAGGACATTCCAGAATTGCGGCAGTTCATCAATGCTCGATGCTCGAATGACCGCTCCAATTCGGGTTACCCGCGGATCATTTCTGGTCGCTTGGCGAATGTCGCCGGTGTCTTCCATTACCGTCATGCTGCGGAACTTGAGAATGCGGAAAGGCCGGCCGCCATATCCTTTGCGGACCTGTTTGAAGAGGATGGGTCCCTTGGAATCCAGCTTGATGGCGATTGCCACCGCCACCAGAAGCGGAAGCAGTGAAACGATGGCGAAGAGCGAGAAGGCGATATCGAAGGCCCTCTTCGTGCCGCGTTCGTAGAGGCTGAGCGGCGGGCGTTGTGTCTGGAAGGCAGTCATGCTGCCGAGCTTGCGGGCCGGAGCGTTGGTGAGCCGGCCGACGACACCGTCGAAGATCACGTTGACGGGCAATACCGAGCGGCGGAGCTCGCTGAGATAAAGCTCCAGGTTGGCGACATTTGGATCGCGCCAGACGATGAAAACCTCATCAAGATGGTCCGCTTCGCTCTGCCACAGGCGCTCCAAGGCGCTAGCCGAGAGCAGGCTGTCGCCGGACAGATGTAGAGTCTGAACGAGGCTCATGCCGCTTGCCATGGCCTCATGCCGCCAATGCTCGACAGCGAAATCCTCGTGGCAGACCAGGAGGACGCGCCTCATCCTAAAATAGGCTGCAGCGGTCGCTGACGGCAGATACCAGTGCCAAAAGCAGCGCATGGAGATCAGACCGGCCAGTGAGATGACCGCTGTAATGAGCATTGCGCCGCGAGAGTAGTTCTCACCAATTTTCAGGAAGAAGATCACGGTCAGCAGGAATGCAAATGTGCTCGGAACCAGGATGCAGATGAGCCGGATCTGCGGCCTGAGGAGCTGTATGCTTTCGGGGCTGTAGGCTTGGGTACTGTGCATCGCCAGCAGGAAGATCGTCGACATGACGAGCCCGAGCCCGATGAAAAGCGACGGATCGGGTGCTGAACCGAAAGCCACATATTGATAACCCGTGAAACCGATAGCGCAGGAGCCGAGGAGATAAAGGAAATCCGCCGCTGCAGCGACATAGGCTATGCTACGATATTCGAGACCGCTCCGTTGACGTGGCTGATCAATCGGCGTGTCGTATCTGCCTACACTTGGTTCCGTTTGCGTGAACATCGTTTAGGGCCCCCACCAGCAGAAAGTATAGCCGAGGAAAGAGGCGGGGCAACGTATCCTGGATACCTCCTAAGAATGATGTCCCTATTATCTACTTTTTGTACAAGGGAAACTGTATATAGTTATATTGAAGTGAGAGATCATTCGCTTGCGCAACCGCGCGCACGAATTGTGCAATTTATATGTGTATCATTTATATTGTGGAATATCTTTAGGTATACTTTGTCTACCTCGGGTATTCGATAGCAGCACTGACCCTTGCCGCCGACGGGGATCGCGCGGCTGACCGGTCTTCCGCCACAGCTCTGATGGTATTGGGGGCGTAATGGAGTTCGAGTGGGACGTTGCCATTGTCGGCGCAGGGATGGGTGGCGCGGCAGCAGGCTATGCATTGGCATCGGCAGGACATCGAGTGCTGCTTATCGAGAAAGGCCTTGCGGAGTTTTCGCAAGACGATGACGACGATCCGGACACGTCCGATGAGGCGAGACGTCTGCGGCACGGACGATGGCCGCATCAGATAACGGGTTCGGTCAATGCTCGCTCAGTCCGCTTTTTTCCCGCACTAGGATGTGGTCTCGGCGGTTCGACGCTTCTCTATTCCGCAGCATTGGAACGCTTTTCGCCCGTCGACTTCCAGATTGCCGACGATCTCGACCGGCCGGTGTGGCCCATGGACTATAGAAGTCTCGAACCGTACTACCAGATGGCGGAGCATCTTCTACAGGTGCGAGGCACTCAGGATCCGCTGCAACCGACGTCGCATATCGTCGAACCTCCAGTGATGACCAGATGCGATCAGCATTTCTTCGATTCGGCGCAGTCGAATGGCATGCATCCCTATCGGGTCCACACCGCATGTCGTTATATTGAAGACTGCAGCAATTGCGGCGGTTCCGTTTGCCATAAGTCCTGCAAGTTCGATGCGCGCCGTGCCTTCATCGAGCCGGCCGTCGCGACAGGTAATGTCACCATCCTGGATCAGTGCAGTGTTGAAAAGGTGGAAGCCCACGAGGATGCGGTCACGGCCTTGTCCTGCCGGAAAAATGGTGAAGTTTTCACGATCGCGGCAAAGTTTTACGTCTTGGCGGCCGGAGCGCTGTCGACGCCTTTGCTTCTTCTCAATTCCACCAGTGAATTTTGGCCAAACGGTGTTGCCAACACATCCGACCTCGTGGGACGAAATCTGATGTTCCACGTTTCGGATTTTTTTGCCGTCTGGCCGCGGGGCCTGACGCGCGTTTCAGCGCCTGGAAAGTCGATCGCCCTACGCGATTTCTATGAGCACGATGGCACGAAATTTGGTGTGATCCAATCAACGGGCCTGACCGCGACCGCAAATAACATTCTCCATTTCATGAAGTCGGCGATCGATCGCAACGGCTGGATCTGGCTCAAGCCACTCAAGCCTTTCCTTCGCATTCCTGCAATGATCGGAGCGTTGATATCCGGCAAGGCGACGATATTCGCGTCGATAATGGAGGATTTCCCCTATCCGGAAAACCGGGTGAAACCCGACCCTCACGAACCGAACGGTATGTTTTTCGAGTACACTATTCACGAGGAGCTTCGGCAGCGGATCCAGGCATTCCGCCGTCATTACCGGCGGGCATTCAAGCGGCACCGGCTGATGGTTCTCGGCCCGGAGGTCAACCTGAACTACGGCCACGCTTGTGGAACCTGCCGTTTCGGCGCGGAACCCTCGAATGGGGTCGTCGACGCCAACAATCGCACGCACGATCTTTCCAATCTCTATGTCGTCGACGCGTCTTTCTTCCCGACAAGCGGTGGAGCCAATCCGAGCCTGACGATAGCCGCAAACGCGTTACGGGTGGGGGCGCATATTGCGGATGAGCTTTTGAAGGTGAATGCGAAGAAGTCGGAAGACGACAAGAGCTCCGTCGCAGCTTGCTGATGCTGCTTCCACACTCCGTTGTCACACACTCGTCGGCCGGTCCCGATTGGTTCTAACCCATTGGGCATTCACGGGTGCAAGGATATGCTGAGGATAGAGCTTCAGCTTTCCTGCCACATATCCGGGAATCTGGATCACGGTGCGCAACGGCAGCGCGGTTCGTCCGTGAAACCACCAGATCACAATTAACGTCATGCTGAATATCAGAACATTTACGATGCAGATCAAAAGCGGAAAATCGAGCGCACCTGATGCCGCCAGGCCAGCGCTTGCCATCAGCGCCAGGAAAAGAAGTACCGCCTGCAAGGTCAGCGGGGGTACCAGAGCGTCAATCACCAAGGCAAGATAATCTCTCTTCCTGAAGGTGCCGGCGGATGTCAATGCCGACAGTAGCGACCGGGTCAGCGCAAAACGCCCGGCATCCCAGCGCGACGCCTGGGTGCGCAGGCCATCCCTGGAATAGGGGAAGGTGCTCTTGACGACGGCCGCATCGCAGAAGAGCGGGGCATGGCCCGCCCGGGCCAAGTCCAGGCCGAGTTTCATGTCTTCCACCAGATTGCCGTTCGCAAGCTGCGCGTTCTGCAATACGGCCCAAGGGAATGCCATACCTGACCCGGTCAGCTGCGCTGGAAGGCCGAGCTTTGAAAGTCCAAGGAGCCTGATGCGGTTCTTGAGCAGAAAAGCGAATTCGGAGACTGCAAGATTTATGCGCGCATTGCGCGGCGCGATCATCAGGTAGCTGGACTGCGACGGCCTGTTCGTCGCAGCGGTCATGTAGGCCAGTTCATCGAGTGCTCCGGGCTCCAGCCAGCAGTCGGCATCAACGACAACCACAACGTCCGGAGGCGCGTTGGCAAGGTGCCGGATGCCGGCATCGAGCGCATATCCCTTCCCGCGATTGACTGCGTCGAAACGTTCAACGACCTCGGCGTCGGCGTCGCGCGCAAGGGAAGCGGTCAGGTCGCTGCAATTGTCGGCAACCACAATCAATCGGTCCCCTTGGTACATCTGGCTCTGGATATTCCGCACGGCGTCGAGAATTTGCAGCTCTTCGTTATGAGCGGGGACGATAATCGCAACCGTCGGCCTCAGAATCTCCCGATGCTGCAATTTCCGGCGCGACCGAAAGCTGCCGGCGACACACTCGACCGCAAGCACGGCGGTCGGGATCAAAAGGGCGATAGACAACAGGATCGCTGCAGAATTCAACAGGTAATGCGACATGGCTTATCCCCGACTGCGGTATCTCGAGATCATCTTAATCGAAAGGCGCGGCGGGCGAGTTCGTCCGAACTACGACGTTTGAACGAAGGCGGGCTCATCCTTTTTAGACTGACGGAAAAGGCTTCCGTCGTTCCTACCCCCATTTGATGCGGATCGGGCCAATTGAGCTCCGACAGCCAGAGAGAATAGAATTTACTCAATTAAAGCAGGTATTTAGCTCAAACGGGCTAGCCCCCGGTGAGCTGACGGCTTGCGCTGAATAAGCTTCAGGAGATGTAGGCCATGGCAGTTATTGAAGCACCGCCATACGAAGTGCAGCGTCCCGGGCGGGGCGGCAGGCGCAATTTCCTGGGGACGCCGTTCGATCTTCTGACGCCTTCAATGGTGCTGGACCTCGTAGCCAACAATCACTCCGGAATGGGGTTCCGCTACGTGGTGACCCCCAACGTCGATCATGTGGTTCGGCTTCAGGGAAATTCGCAAATCAGGGGCTATTATCAACAGGCGTGGCTTTCCGTTTGTGACAGCCGCCCGATCGCCGGGCTTGCACGGTTACTTTTCCTGAGATTGCCTGTCGTTACCGGATCCGATCTCACCGCGAGCATCTTCAACTCCGTCATTCGAGATGGCGATCTGATAACGCTGATAGCCTCCGATGAAACGGTCGTGCGCGATATCCGTCTCCGGTATCCCAAAGTGAGGTTCCGTGCTCACCTGCCACCGCAGGGCCTGTGGAACAACGAGGAGGCTCTGCGAGCGTGCGTCGATTTTGCCGCTCGCGCCGAAGCACGGTTTGTCTTTATCGCGATCGGCTCCCCTCAAGCGGAGAAGATAGCCTATGAACTGTCGCGTCATCCAGAAGCGCGGGGCATCGGGTTCTGTGTGGGTGCTTCGCTGGAGTTCCTCGTTGGGACAAAAAGGCGGGCGCCGCTATGGATGCAGCACGTCGGTCTCGAATGGCTCCACAGGCTTGCCACTGATCCAAAGAGGTTGTGGCGGAGATATGTCCACGCGGTTTTGCCGCTGGCATCTCTTTTCTACAACGAAGTGACTGGACGAGGGCAGCGGCTTGGTCCGTATTAACCCGTGCCTAACGGACAATCATGCCCGTGACGACATGTCCGTCACGAAACCGGATGCTTCCGTTCAGGCGATCGTAGAGCCGGAAAGGCGGTACATCGACGTGGAAATATGCCGCAAAGGCCTCTTCCGCAAGGCTTAGCTCGATGTGCACCGTCTCGAACCCGAACATCCTTCTCGTAAGCTGGTACTGGCATTTATAGGTGCACTCTTTTGCGCTGAAGATTGCCTTCAGAAGTCTGCCGCGCCTGCCCGACGGTTGCTGATCAAGCCAGTCGCGCTCGCGTGGCGTGCATATCTCTTCTGCAAAAAACGCATCGAGCGGTGTTTCCTCCTCCACGTCTAGACCGACGGCCTTGATGCCATCTGAATGCCGCGCAACGGCGGCCGCGCATCGCGTAGACGAGTGGCTGATACTTCCGGTGATGCCACGCGGCCAGATCGGCGCCCGATCCGGTCCTATGGGTATCGCCATTTCGGGCAGTCCCAATTGCTTCATGGCCTGGCGGGCGCAGGATCGGCCAGCGGTAAACTCCCGTATCCGGCGTTTGTATGCGCCGACCATTGCTACCCGCTCTTCCGGATAAAGCGTCGCGATGTCTTCGCTCAGGGTCGACTCCGCTACCGAAACGGAAGCATCAAATATGCCCTCGAGCAGCATTGCTAGACCTTCGTGTCCGCACCGACCAAGGCAAGGCGTCGGTCGATCAGGCTTCTGCGCAGTGCGGCGCGTTCCGAAACCTTGCTCAGCTCCGATTCCGCTTTTCCCTTGCCGGAGATGTGCTCGGCTAGCAGGGCAACCGTCGGGAAGCGGAAGAGGTCGGTAATGGTCAGCTGTGGCGCGAACTTTGCCTTCATCTCTCGATGCACTTGCACGGCGAGAAGCGAATGCCCTCCCAGGGCGAAGAAGTTGTCGAATATGCCGACCTTCTCCAAGCCGAGCGCCCGGCCGAATACTTCGCTGATCTCCCGCTGCAGGTTGTTGGATGGCTCAATGAATGTCACCGCGGGCGAGGAAACCTTTTCCGTGGGAAGAGGCAGCTTGTTGCGGTCCACTTTGGCATTTGGCGTCAGCGGGAACGTCTCCATCGTCACGAAGTGCGAGGGAATCATCACATCCGGCAGGGCTTCTGCTACATGAGCCCGCAGGTCGTGCTCGCAGACGTGTGTTCCGTCGGTTCTGACGTAAGCGACAAGGCGCACGTCGCCCGGACTGTCCTTGCGCGCCACGACAACTGCCTCCCGGATGCCGGCGAATGTCGCGATCCGAGCTTCGATCTCTCCGAGTTCTATCCGGTGGCCACGAATCTTGACCTGATGATCCGTTCGCCCGAGGAAGTGGAGGATCCCATTTCTGTCGAAACGGGCAAGGTCGCCGGTCCGGTAGATCCGGCCTTCCGCAAAGGGATTTTGGAGGAAGCGCTCGTTGGTCAGCTGTTCGCGGTTGAGGTACCCTCTCGCAACGCCGTCGCCGCCGATATAGAGTTCGCCGATATCGCCGGGCGGGACTGGCCTCAATACGCTATCGAGGACATAGAGTTGTGTGTTGGCAATCGGACGGCCGATCGGAACGACGCCCATCGAAGGCCCGGCGGTATACGTCGACGACCATATGGTGGTCTCTGTCGGACCGTACATGTTTTCAATGGTTGCATCCGTGACCGTTCGCAGGGCTGCGAGAAGCGAACCCTGCAACGCTTCCCCACCCAAAAAGACGTGCCGGACGTCGCTCAGCGCTGCCCGGTCCTCATCGACCATCATGAACATGCGGGCCATAGACGGTGTGCACTGCAGATGTGTAACCTTGTGCTTCCGGATGGCCTCGGCGAAGCTCTCGATCGGATCATCGCTCACAGGATTTTTGCTTGCTTTCACCACTTCAGCCAACAGCGGAAGCCGTTCCAGCACGATTTCGTCGGGCAGGCCGAAGTCGATGAGGCAGGCAATCTCGTCAACGCCGATTGCGTTGACTTCCACCAATCGTTCCATCGCGTCCTCGACGGTTCCGAAGAGACCGCTGTCTTCAAAATAACGCAGAAAGGCAAATTCCAGGATGGCGTCCATCTCGTCCGGGGCCAGCGACTGGAGGTCGATATCCATCGGCTGGGCGACGCCCTGCGGCTTCTTGAAGGCCGGGAATGCCCACGCATATTGCTTGATCAGAGCGGCAGCGCTGCGCAGATAGTCTTTCATCGGGCCGCGAGCCAATTCCCGGACCTCTTCCCGCTCGTTTCCGAGAAGCGTGTGGAGCATCAGCGTCACCTTGTGGTCGCTTGGGTTGCGGCCAACCTCGACAAGCGTCTCCCTGTATATCTGTATCTTGTCGGCCAGTTCCTCGATCGACTGCCCAAGGAGGTGTGTCAAAACGTTGGCTCCCAGCCTCGCAGCCTCCCGATAGGTTTCGGGGTTGCCCGCTGTCGTCAGCCAGACGGGGAGCTCCTTTTGCACGGGCCGAGGCTGGGTGACCACGGCCACCGTGCCGCCGCCGAAATCAAAATCCACCTTGTCGCCCCGCCACAATTTGCGGACGGTTTCGATGTCGCGGACCAGGCTCGCCTTGTTCTTCGGAGGCGCGTTTTCTGGCCGCAGGACGAAATCTTCCGGCATCCAGCCCGAGGCGAAGGCAAGAGCGACGCGGCCATTGCTGAGATTGTCGATGATGGCCCATTCCTCGGTAACCCGCACCGGATGATGAAGCGGCAGGACGCAGCTGCCGGCGCGGATCGAGAGATTTTTCGTGACAGCGGCCACTGCCGCGCCGGTCACGGCAGGGTTCGGATAGGGCCCGCCGAATGCGTGGAAATGCCGTTCCGGGGTCCAAACGGAATCAAAACCGTTGGCATCGGCGAATTTTGCCCCCTCGAGGAGCAGCCGGTACTTTTCAGGCCCGGCACCGCCGTCATTCCCCCAGTAGAACAAGCCAAAATCGAGGTTGGTGGTTCTTCCAGGAACGGTTCTGCCACCTCCAGCTTTGGCCTCGATCACTTCGGACGAGTGGATGACGACCTTGAAGCCGCGGGCAAGTGTCCAGAAAAGCTCAAGGACGGAGATGTCGAAGGAAAGACTGGTGACAGCGAGCCAGACATTCCGCCGATCAGTCTCACGCGGAACCCGCTCGTCCATGCCGACGAAGAAGTTCACGACGTTTCGATGTTCGATCATCACGCCTTTCGGCAGGCCAGTCGAACCTGAGGTATAGATGACATAGGCAAGATTGTTCGAGGCGACCCCGCTCGTCGGACGTTCGACAGATGCATTGCTTCTGAGAATATCGTCGACGCAAAGGAAGTTGGCCTCGGCGAGAATTGGCGACTTGGCCAGGCTCCGCTCGGTCAGGACGAGTTTCGCACCACTGTCCTCGATCATGAATGCCAGCCGATCCGCGGGGAAATGCGGATCAAGAGGAATATAGGCGCCACCCGCCTTCATGATGGCTAGAGCGCCGACAACGAGATCCACCGATCGCGGCAGATAAAGACCGACGCTGACATCCGGTCCCACACCCTGTGCAATAAGTGCTTGGGCGATCCGGTTCGCTCGCTCGTCCATTTCACGGTAAGTCAGCGTGCGGCCGCGAAACGCGATGGCTTCCGCGCCCGGCGTGCGCTCAACCTGACGTTCGATGAGTTCGTGGACGCAGGCTGTCGTTTCGTATTCCCGCTGCGTCGCGTTCCAATCGTAAAGGATGATGTTTGCGTCGGCATCCGACATCAAAGGCAGATCCTGCAGCACGGCACCGGTTTTGAACGCAGCGGCCAGGACGTACAGTGCCTTTACCAGATCCTCCACTTGCCGGTCGTCGATGCGCGTCCGGTCGTAGTGGAGGTCGGTGCCGTTATCCCCCAACCGGAAGGTCAGGGCACTTCCCGTTATCGCTTGGGCCTGACTTAGATCGGCCGTGTCCATGATGCCGACCGTCAGGTCCGGCGTCGCAATGCCTGGATAACGATCGGGAAGATCACTGGGGTAACCCTTGCGCTTACCGATCTCCGTCAATTTCCGATCAAGCTCGCTCGCCAGATCATCTGTTGTCTGGTGGCCTGCGGCATCGATGTGCAACGGCACCGACGGCGCAAAGTAGCCGGGATAGCGTTTCGAGAGATTTACGAGACCGTCGTTCGTATAAGCGACGTCGAATGCCGTCTGCCCTGAAAAGCGGGCCAGGAAGGTCAGGAGAAGTGCCGTCCGTTCAGGTCTGGCAAGCCCGGCCGGAAGAGAGAGGGATTTCGGGCGGATATCAGGCGCCTGCTCCGGCGCCTTGACCTGCGGCAGGGAGAGGTCGATGCAGGTTTCGAGCGTTCGCCGAAAGAAGACTTCGTGTCGCGAGAGCTCTGCCGCCGTTTCCGACAGCGCGATCATTTCCCGTTCGCCGAGAATCGGCAGCCGGTCGCCGGGGCGCAAAACCGAGGACAGCGCAACCTTGCCGGCGGCGTCCTTCCGGAATGCTTCCAGCAGGACGGGCGCGTCCGCAGTTCCTATCGTTACGCCGTGGGCGCCAACCGACATGACGAGGCCGGGCTCACCGTTCATTTCTCCCTCGAGCACGCGGAAATGTGCGACGGTGAAGACTTGGTCGCCGAGACGAACCTTAGGCGTGGCGAGTGGATTCAGATATCCGCTTCCGAAATCCAAACCGCGGACAAGGCGGGAAAGCGCCTTTGCGGGCAGGGAGAAATCAAGAGTTGCCGCGGCAGCCGGACGCTTTAGGCGCTCGTAATAAACGCGGGTGCCGAAATCCTGCCGGCGTGGGGTCAAGGCATTTCGCTCGATATCATCGAGCATCGTAGAAAAGGTTGCGATACCAGCCTCGAAACACTTGGTGTTCACTGTAAGTGCGGTGTCGTCGTTAGAGATATCGAAGCCCTGCTGGGCGTAGATATCGCCCTCGTCGATCCCTTCATTGATCGCATGCCAAGTCACGCCGTGATGGTCGTGACCTTCCAGAATTGCCCATGCGGGCGTGTTGAGCCCCGCCATCTGCGGTAGGAGGCCATCATGGAAATTAGCGGCCCCGCGGCGGGCGCGTTGCCAAACCGGCTGTGGAATGATGGTCAAGTTGGCGATGCTGAAAAGCCAGTCGTACGAGATGTCGGCAAGGCTGGAGGCATAGTCGCTATGGAGGCTGACAACGGGGATCTGCGCCACGCCGGCCCATCGTCTGACCGGCTCGCTCGACGTGACGATCGTCTGAATCTCGTGCCCGCGCGCCCTGAGGATCTCAGCGCATTGGACGAGCAGCGACCCGTCACCAACAAGAACACTCGTCAACTCGCCCATGAAGCTCATCCCCGCTCTGTTGCGTCGAAGGAACTCCGATAGAACCGGCGGGCGGTACAAATTTCAACATGCGCCAGGCCAGCCATCCGGATGATCGCGACTAAGCTTGAATCGCCGGCGGCATCAGCATCTCCGCCTTTTGAATGATGCCGGCTCCCAAAGGCGTAATTGCGATTGCGTTGGCGCTGGCAGCACACTGAACATGGCGAGTGGACGCTCGCGGACATTTTTGAAGGGAAGTGGAACACAGCCCAAGGGTCATTACAGATGACTTCCTCGGGCCGAGTTCATCCGGGGTGGGGCGTTGCCGATGCTTGAAGGGGCCAACCAGATTTCCGCTGGCGATATAGCAATTGTCGGCATGGCTTTGAGAGTACCCGGCGCCCGAAATGTGGATGAGTTCTGGAGGAACCTGCGAGATGGAGTGGAATCCATCCGCACGTTTTCACCGGAGGAACTGGCGGCGGCCGGAGAAGATCCCGGGCGCATTCATCATCCGAACTATGTCCCCCGCGGCGCAGAGCTTCCCGACATGGAAATGTTCGATGCGGAATTCTTCGGGCTCAATCCGAAGGAAGCGGCTATCATGGACCCTCAGCACCGCCAGTTTCTGGAATGTGCCTGGGAGGCCATGGAGGATGCCGGCCGGACCCCTACCCCGAATGCCCACTCCGGTCCGGTCGGCATTTTTGCCGGTTGCGGCATGGGTAGCTATTTCTTCTTCAATGTCTGTAGCAATCGCAATCTTGTCGATCAGGTCGGCATGTTCCTGCTGCGCCATACCGGCAACGACAAGGATTTTCTCGCCACACGGGCATCCTTCACCTTTGATCTGCGCGGTCCGAGTGTGAACGTGCAGACAGCTTGCTCGACCTCGCTCGTCGCTACACACTACGCCTGCCAGAGCCTCATCTCCGGTGAATGTGACATGGCGCTCGCCGGCGGCGTCACGATCGAGTTTCCGCATCGCCGCGGGTACCTCTTCCAGGAGGGAGAAATTCTCTCGCCGGATGGACACTGCCGCGCGTTCGATCACCGTGCAGCCGGAACCGTATTCGGGAGTGGCGTCGGCGTCGTGGTTCTCCGTCGACTTTCCGATGCGTTGCGCGACGGCGATGTCATCCACGGTGTTATCAAGGGAACTGCGGTCAACAATGACGGCAACAGCAAGGCAGGCTATCTGGCGCCCAGCGTCAGCGGACAGGCGGAGGCTGTGCTGGAAGCCCAGGGGCTGGCCGGCGTTGCGGCAGAGACGATCCAATATGTGGAATGCCACGGTACCGGCACTTTCTTGGGAGATCCGATCGAGATCGAGGCGTTGACCGCGGCATTCCGCCAGAGCACCGACAAAACAGGCTTCTGCCATGTCGGGTCGGTCAAATCGAATATTGGTCACCTGGACACCGCCGCCGGCGTCGTCGGCCTCATCAAGGCGGTCCTGGCGATTGAACATGGCGAGATCCCGCCGACGCTTGGCTTCGAGCGTCCAAACCCATCGATCGAGTTCGATAAAAGCCCGTTTCGGGTCAACAGCAAGCTGTTGAAGTGGCCTCAGATATCCGGGCCGCGCCGCGCCGCCGTGAATTCTCTCGGGGTCGGCGGCACAAATGCGCATGCCGTTCTGGAGCAGGCTCCCGCGCGCTACATTCCGACAGATGAGAAGGTAGGCTCGCAGGCCGATGGCGCTGATCCGCTGCTGCTGTTTCTTTCCGCCCGCCAGCGCAAGACGCTTGATGCGATGACGGAGCGGCTTGCTTCCGCACTATCGAGCAAGCGAGATATTTCGCTGGACGACGTCAGTTACACCCTGCGCCACGGCCGCAGACATTTCGATCATCGCATGGTGCTCGCGGTCCGCAATCGGGAGGATGCCATTGCGGCGCTTTCGAATGCCACGAGCCGCGGCTTTGCTCATCAGCATGTACCGGCCCAATCCGGCACTGTGTTCCTTTTCCCCGGTGGCGGCGTTCAATACGTGGGCATGGCCAAGCGGCTTTATGAAGAAGATCGCAAATTTCGCTCGACCGTCGATGAAGGTCTTTCCTATCTGCCAGCCGATGTGGCGGCTCAGATCCGGGAAACCTGGCTGGTGGAGGGGAGTCCTGCTGCAGCGGAAGCCTTCCTTCGTCCCTCGCTCCAGCTCCCGGCGATCCTGATTGCCGAGATAGGCCTGGCTCGTTTGTGGATGGAGTGGGGTGTCAAGCCAAATGCTCTGATCGGTCATTCCATGGGCGAGAATGCTGCGGCATGCGTGGCGGGCGTGATCTCCTTCCAGGATGCGGTGCACCTCGTGCATCTGCGCGGCAAGCTGTTCGAGACAATTCGGCCGAGTGGGATGCTGAGCGTGCCGATCGATCGGGAAAGGCTTGCGGAACTGCTGCCGCCATCGCTCGATGTGGCCTCGATCAACGCTCCCTCGCTCTGCGTTGTCTCCGGCCTCAATGAGGATCTCGAGAGGTTTCGGGAGACCCTGGCCGGACAGGGCATCGATGCGACGCGTGTTCCCATCAACATCGCCGCGCATTCCCGTCTGGTCGATCCCATTCTCAAGCCTTTCGAGGCATTCCTACGTAGTATTACTCTTCGCGCTCCGACAATCCCGATCCTATCGAATCGTACGGGCTTGCCGCTGAGCGCCGAAGAGGCGACCGACCCGATGTATTGGGTCGGTCACCTTCGTTCGACCGTCCATTTTGCTGACGGAATGGCGACGCTTTCCGCCGATCCGGGGCTGATCTATGTCGAGGTCGGCCCTGGGCGCGTCCTGTCGTCGCTGACAAAGGCGCAGGGCTCGGTCCCGGCGAACCAGGTCATCAACAGCCTGCCGCATCCGGACGAGAATACAGACGACAGACTTCACTTTCTTTCAGCCGTCGGCAGGGCCTGGGCCGTGGGGGTCGACGTCGACATGGATCGCATGTGGGAGGGACGTTCCCCGCGCCGCGTCCGGTTGCCAACCTATCCGTTCCAGCATCGGCGTTTCTTCATCGACCGCGCGGTCGCCGCCAATAGCCAGCAGGCCTCCGAGCTTATTCTCTCGAAGGAACCGGATATCGAGCGGTGGGGGTATCGTCCAGCCTGGAAACGAACGCTTGCCGATTACGAGCCTGGCAACGAGAAGGATTGCCAGTCATGGCTTTTCTTCCTCGATGAAGGAGGGATAGGTCTTCGCCTGGTGGAGCAGCTCCGTTCGAAAGGCCACGGTGTCGTCACCGTGTCGCTGGGCGATGCCTTCGTTCGACATGATGCAGAAAGCTACATGCTTTGCCCGGAATTCGGCCGGTCGGGATATGACGCGCTAATCGCCGGGCTTACAGCCGACAAGAGCCTTCCAACCCGTATCGTTCACATGTGGCTTCTCACGCAGCAGGAGACTTTCCGGCCCGGTTCGAACTTCTTCCACCGCAATCAGGAATGCGGTTTCGATAGCCTGCTGCACCTCGCCCAAGCTTTGGGTGATGCGGGCGGGACCGCGGCGGTTCACTTCACGCTCGTGACCAACGGAATGCATCAGGTGGCCGATGAAGTGTTGCCTTATCCTGAGAAGGCCACGATCCTCGGCCCGGGCCTCGTCATGCCCACGGAGATGACCGACGTTACCGTCAAGGTGATCGATGTCGACCTGCGGCAAGAGGGCCGGGATGCCGAAGCCGGCTTCTTCTCCCGAAAAGGAAAAGGTTCCGGGAAGGAGACACGGGAAGAAGCCTCGCTCGTTGAGCAGCTTTGGGAAGACCTTCACGCCAAGCCCGGGTCTGAGGTGGTTGCCTACCGCAACGGGCGTCGCTGGACCCAAATCCATCAACGGATGCCATTAAGAGACATAGCGGCAGAGGGAACAATGCTCCGCCGGCATGGTGTCTATTTTGTCTCCGGCGGCTTGAGCGAGGTCGCTCTTGCGCTCGCCGGGGAGCTTGCGAGCCAGTTCCAAGCGCGGCTCGCCCTGGTGGGGCGGATAGCTTTGCCGCAGCGTGAAGACTGGGATTTCTACGAACGCACCCACGGTCATGACAATATCCGAAGGGCGATCTCGGCGATCCGGACAATGGAGGAAAAAGGCGCAGAGGTGCTTTATCTCCAAGGCGACGTCGCAAACCCGGAGCAGATGGCGCATGCGGTCGAAATGTCGCTTGCTCGTTTTGGCGAAATCAACGGCGTGTTTCATGCAGCCGGCGTGGTGGATGACGGCCTTATCCAGACGAAAACACGGGATTATGTCGACAGAGTGCTGACGCCAAAAGTACTTGGCACGACGGTACTCGATGCAGCCTTCGAAAATGTGAAACTCGACTTCTTCCTGATGTTCTCATCCACCAGCACGGACGTCGTGCGAGCCGGTCAAGTCGACTACGTAGCGGCAAATGCCTATCTCAATGCGTTTGCGCAAAGCCGGTCGCGCCGGACCGACCGGGCCACGATCGCGCTTCATTGGGGTGTCTGGAACGAGGTCGGGCTTGCGGCCCGCGCCTTGGGTCTGGCAGTCGATCAAGACCGTGTGCGGCCTGTTGCAGGGTTGGCGTCCGGTCCGTTTTTCCAACGCTGGACGGAGGACGAGGCCGGAACGCCGTGGCTCGAGGCAACGATCGGCCCGCAGACCGAATGGATGCTGAACGAACACCGGCTGGTTTCAGGTCAAGCCGTCATGCCCGGAACAGGCTATCTCGAACTGATTGCGCAGGCGGCGCGAGAATACGGATTGCCATTGCAGGCCGATATAGATGACCTCGTCTTTCTGAAGCCTCTGGTGTTTGCCGACGGAGACATCAAAACCCTGCGGGTTCGGCTTGAACCGCTCGGGGAGCGCTTTCGCGCGATCGTCGTCGCTGGGCCGGCAGAAGGCGGTGATACTGCCGTTTTCGTCAAGCATGCCGAAGCTATGTTCACGCCCAGAGAAGGACAAGAATCTCGCGTCGTCGATGTTCCGGCCTTGGTCCTTTCATTTGGGGAAAGGCGCGTGGCGGTTGGCAACGAGACGTTGCGGGCAGTGCAGGAGAACCACATCCGGTTTGGTCCCCGTTGGGCAGTCCTTCAATCGGTGGCAATCCAAAAGCGCGAAGCCCTTGCCGAATTGCGTTTGGATCCCTGCTTTGCGGAAGACCTGGCGAAAGGCACGGTCCTGCATCCCGCGCTGCTGGATATCGCAACCGGCTTTGCTCTGGAACTCGCCGAGGGTTATGGCTCCGCAGCAAGCCTCTGGGCGCCGGCCGCCTATGGGCGAGTAGTGCTCTACAGGTCGCTTCCGGCTCAGATCATCAGCCATGTGCGCCTCTCCGACAGCAGCGATCTCGGCGACGGTTACGCCGCTTTCGATGTGATGATCACGGATCGTCAGGGCGATCTCGTCTTCGAAGCCGAGCGGTTCGTCATGCGCCGGCTGGAGAGCGATGTTGCACTTGGATTATCTAACGCAGAGGTGCCGGCGGCTCCTCACAAGAAGCATGCAACGCCGTCCCCAGCTCTGTTGAAGCTCGGCACACAGGTGAGAAACGGCATCCTCCCGGCAGAGGGTTTCACAGCGCTTCTGCGTGCGCTGGGGACCTCAGAACCGCAGCCAATCATCAGTTCGATCGATCTTGAATTGTTGCAGAACTGGGTTGCTGCGACCGCCGAGCCGGCAGCGCCAACGGGCGACAATTTCGAAAGACCTGACCTCGACAGCGAATTCGTGGCGCCGCGTGATCCGATCGAGGAGACTCTCGCCGGGTATTGGCGTGAGCTCCTCGGCATCGCCAAGATCGGCATTCATGACAGTTTCTTCGATGTAGGAGGGCATTCGCTGATCGCAGTTCGGCTCTTTCGGATGATCAAGAAAGAGTATGGGTTGGACTTGCCGATCTCGATGTTGTTCGAGGCGCCTACCATTGCCCAATGTGCCGCGCGCATTGCTGCCGAGCGACCGGAAGGAAGTGAAACGGTACGGACCGAAACGAACGCGACAGAACTCCCGACGGCTAAGCCGCTCCATCTGGTCTTGATGAATCCCGGCCGCAATGCTGAAGCAGCGCCCTTGTTCATCTGCGCAGGTATGTTCGGCAACATCTTGAACCTTCGCCATCTGGCGATGTGCATGGGAGCGGACCGGCCTGTCTACGGCCTCCAGGCGCGCGGGCTTTACGGGGATAATGAGCCGCACCTCACCTTCGAGGAGATGGCGGCCGACTATATCGCCGAGATCCAAACCGTGCAGCCGCATGGGCCGTACCTGCTCGCCGGATATTCGGGCGGCGGCATAGCCGCCTATGAAATCGCCCGTCAGTTGGTGGAGGCGGGAGAACAGGTTGCGCATGTGGTCATGCTGGACACGCCTCAGCCGAGGCAGTCGGAACTGGCTTTCCGCGACCGGCTGATGATGAAGCTGCAGGATATCCGACGTCACAAGATGAATTATCTCGTGAAATATCTTGGCGACCGTCGCCGCTCCCGAGCGGAAAGTCTTGCCAAGCACGAGGCGGAACGTCAGGTCGGCGCGACGGAGCATTTCAACAACGAAAAGATCGAGGTGGCGTTCAGACGGGCGGCCTTCCAGTATCAGGTCAAACCGTATGCGGGTGCGGTCACGCTTTTCCGTCCCAAGCCAGCTGTCTTCTATCGCCTCAGCGGAGGACGTTGCCTTAGGGAGAACCGTGCCATTCTGCTGTCGGACAACGGCTGGAGCGAGCATGTCGGCGCCCTGAGGGTTTCGGAGGTGCCGGGCGATCACGACAGCATGGTCCTGGATCCCTATGTCCGCGTACTCGCGGAGCGCATGCGTGCAGTCGTGGCCGACGCCGCGGCAAGCTCTGGGGCAACACCGGATGCCTCACGTGCCCGCGACGGAGAACGGGCCGAACCGCGACAGGTCATCGAACTTGCATAGTGCTCCTATTTTGCATCCACAGGTGCCTGGAGCGAGGAGATCCTTTTGGCCGAAGCAATGACTTCCCGCGACTGGCACCCGGAGCCTTCCGGACCCGGAGACGATCAGGGATCCGGAATTCAGTCGGTTCCGACGGCATCGGATCCGGAGTCGCGCGGCTTTCGCAATCTCATCATGCGTGCCGCCGGATGGACGGTAATAGGGTATGTCGTTCCTCAGTTCCTCAGGATTGCAAGCAGCCTGATCCTCACCCGTCTGTTGGTCCCCGAAATGTTCGGAATAATGGGCGTCGCCATCATGGTGCAGGTCTCGATAGCAATGCTATCGGATCTGGGACTGAGGCCCGCCGCAATCCAGAGCAGGATGGGGGACGAGCAAGCCTATCTCGATACGGCCTGGGCGCTCCAGTTCTTACATGGGTGCCTGATCTGGTTTGCCTGCATCTTGGTCGCCGTCATCGTCGGATATGGAGCCAGATACGGCTGGTTTCCTGAAGGGTCGGTCTACACCGCGCCTGAACTTCCGACGGTCATCATCGCCGCATCGTTCGGCACCATCATCATGGGTCTGCAATCCACGAAGATCATCACGGCCTATCGGCATCTCAATCTCGGACGACTGACCGTCATCGAGATCGTGGCGCAAATCATAAGCCTCGCTACCGCCGTATTGCTGGCATTATACACCGGTTCAATCTGGTCTTTTGTGGTCTCGGCCCTCGTCTCATCACTGGTGACGACCATTCTAAGTCATATCTGGCTGCCTGGAGCTTGGAACCGCTTCCGGATGGAGCGGGAAGCCCTCGCCGATCTGCTCCGCTTTGGCCGCTGGATCCTGCTGTCGTCGATATTGACGGTCATAGCTGCCAATGGCGACCGCATTCTGCTGGCCGGCTGGACCAGCCCCACTATGCTAGGGCTCTATATCCTCGCCCTTAATCTTGTTGCCATGCTCGAGGGGGCCGGAGGGCGCCTTTTTTCCAGCGTGGCTATGCCCGCTCTCAGCAAAATTGCCCGGGAACGACCGGAGGATTTGCCTGCCGTCTTCCTGAAAATGCGCCTGCCCTTCGATATCGTATTTATCGGCAGCGCTGGCGCGGTCTATTCCGGCGGACGGATGCTCATCGAATTCCTGTATGACGATCGATACGTGGATGCCGCTCTGATTATCGAAATCCTGTCTTTCAGCCTGATTGCCGGCCGGTTTCTTATGCTGTCGGCGGTCTATCAGGCCGTCAACGAGCCAAGAAATCAAAGCGTCCTCAATCTTGTCCGTGCGATCTCGATCTTCGTGTGCCTGCCGGCCGCTTATTACTGGTTTGGATTCGAAGGCGCTCTTTGGGCAATTGCTCTTCACAGCCTGCCGATCCTACCCTTCGTTTTTTATTTCAACAGGCGCAATCGGCTTAACAACCCTCTTTATGAAATCGCCGTGCTGGCTGTCTGGCCTGTTGGATATCTGGCGGGACATATGGCGGTTATGGCGGTTGAAGCGATGGGGATCAGCTTTTAGCGAAGGCGCAGGTCCGGAGTATTTCTTGCAAAATAGTACCGCCAAAGACGTAGTTTGCTCCTCATTCCGATATATTGCTGAGGAAGAAAGAGGAAAATAGTATCTACCAAAAAAATAAATCCACCAGATACAAGCATACGCTACCCGCACCGGACAATCGCCGTCTGTTCAATCGAGGCTACTTGCATGAAGCATATGTCCTGCTGGCTATTCGTGTCTGGGAAACGAAAGCGTTCTGGCCGCCTGATCATGTTCATCGAAAGGGCTTCCTTGGGATGATCACTGAAGGGGGGCATGTGGGCAAGGTTGGGCGAACCGGATCGTGGGAACCGGATACATGCGGCCTTACCTGCGATGACATCGAAAACGGTTTTCCTGACAACGTGCGGACATCATCCGGTGATGCGCTTCGTCCTCTGCTGATCGTGGAGGCCGCCAACCCGGAATGGACAAGCGTGCCTTTGGTCGGCTGGAATCTTGCTAGGTCGATCATGGCGCGGACGAATGGTCTTATCGTCACCCAGATCAGAAATCGGGAGGCCTTCCTCCGGGCGGGTCTCGTTCAGGACCGCGATTTCGTGACTATCGATAATGAGCGGGTGGCTCATCTTCTTCATCGGCTCAGCAAATATCTTAGAGGTGGGGAGAACAAGGGCTGGACAGTCGTCACGGCGCTTTCTTCCTTCTCTTACTACAGCTTCGAACGTGAAGTCTGGCGGCTGCTCGGTGATCGGTTGAGAGCTGGCGAGTTCGATCTGGTGCATAGGATTACGCCGCTTAGCCCAACCAGTCAGAGCTCAATCGCCACGCGGCTGCGCAAGCACAAAATCCCCTTCGTTCTCGGACCCCTCAATGGCGGTTTGCCCTGGCCGAAAGGTTTTTCCGGGGTGCGCAGCCGTGAACGCGAGTGGTTGTCGCTGTTCAGAAAGCTCTATCGCCTAATGCCTTCCTACCGGGCGACCAGGGTGCAGGCAGCGGCGCTCATTGCCGGATCACGCCACACGCTCAGCGAGCTCCCGGAAAGCTGCGTCAAGCGAGCTTTCCTCATTCCTGAAAATGCGGTCGATCCAGAGCGGTTTCCATTCCGGTTACGTGAGCTCTCCGGCAACCGATTGGCTGTCGCGTTTGTCGGCCGGCTGGTTCCGTATAAGGGCGCCGACATTCTGATCGAGGCGGTAGCAGCCTATCGCGGACGCCTGGATATCGATGTGCTGATAATCGGGGACGGCCCCCAGCGAAGCGAGTTGGAGGACGCCGTGCGCCGGAAGGGGCTTGGCGACAAAGTTCGTTTTGCAGGCTGGGTTGACCAGAAGGATCTGGCCGCGACGCTGTCTGGATGTCACGTTTTGGCATTGCCGAGCGTGCGGGAATTCGGAGGTGGGGTTGTGCTCGAAGCGATGTCGATGGGGCTCGTCCCGATCGTCGCCAACTATGGAGGGCCGCCGGAGCTGCTTGATGAACAATCCGGAATATCCGTAGATTTCAATGACCGGAAGACGTTGACGGCTGGCTTCCTGGCGGCGTTCGAGAAGCTCGACGCTAGTCCCGATCTGGTCGCTTTTCTGAGTAACGGTGCCGCGATGCGTGTACGACAGCGATACACCTGGGATGTAAAGGCGGATGAGATGCTTCAGATCTACAAATGGGTTGTGGCACGCTCTCCAAAACCAATTTTTTGATGCATAGGACCTAACATAGAACAAAACCAATACTTAGTCGGAACTTTATTTTGATCTCTTGGTAAAGGAAATCGTAATTGAAGATAGACTAAAGTACGTTTCGGTCGTATATTGAGCTCAATAAATAGTCGAAGAAAAAAATGGCAGTCTGTTTGGGGTAGTTGTAACTGCAGTTCCCGGGGGGCCACGTCCTAACCCGGGGAGGGGGTAACATGAGTTCAACGATAAGCGGCTATGGCCGCTCTCCTGCCGTGACAGAAACCTTCCGAATTATGAGTGAAATGCCGAAGCTTGCGGACAAAGAGAACGCAAGCAAGGCCAGCCACAACGAGTCTCTCGTCATCATCGACGCGAGGGCGCTGGATCGCGAATGCCTTGCAAAAGCGCTTGTCGGGCGAGGCCTGAAGATGGAGGTCTGCGCTGTCGGCTCCATCGAGGAATGGAGAAGGGAAAAGGACCTTTATCCTCCGGTTCAGGCCGTCCTCTTCAACATCGGCAGCCGGAAGGCCGATGACCCGGTGCTTGCAAACGACATATCGAAATTGATGGCAGAGTTCAGATCTCCGCCGATCATCGTGCTTTCGGACTCGGATGATCTCGGACAGATCGTGAAAATGCTGGAATATGGCATCCGCGGTTTCATCCCATCCTGCGTCGGTATCGGCGTCTGTGTCGAAGCGATCAGCTTGGCTGTTGCCGGCGGTGTCTTCATTCCGGCCAGCAGCATCTTATCCATGCGTCACTTGGTGAACACCTCGCCGGCAAGCGAACAGCGATCGCTTTCCGGGATGTTCACGACGCGCCAGGAAGCGGTGGTCGAGGCACTTCGCAAGGGCAAGGCCAACAAGATTATCGCCTATGAACTCAATCTGCGTGAAAGCACAGTCAAGGTGCATATCCGAAACATCATGAAGAAGTTGAAGGCTACGAACCGGACGGAAGTCGCCTATAAACTCAATGATATGTTTCCGTACGGACAGGTAAACTAGGAGCTGCCCATAAAGCCGATCCTTGAATATTCCGGCTGCGAATGGCGGGTTCGCAGTTGACGTATCGAGGCATCAGCCGGGCATATCTGGACTGGCAAGTGCACAGCAATCCGCTTAGAGCGTCCTTTTTGCGTCCCTATGGACGTGCAAAGGACGCTCTATCTTATTTGGGGGATCGAATTCAAAGCGAAGGCTTTGGGAGAGGTTTCCAGTTTGGATCCGGCCAGATGAAGGGATTGCCGTCAGTCTGGGGTCGGGTCTCAGCAAAATAGCTCCGGCAGCGGCCAACTTCGTCGGGCTCTCGCGCAAGGGTCCAATAGGTATGGCATACCTTTTCGACGATTACCTGCCGGCACTCTTCCATGCTGGGTGAATGTCTCTGTTCCTGTTGCAGGAAGTCCTGCACCGATTTCCATGCGATCCTCTGCAGGTCGGCCACCAGGGCAGGTGGAACTGTCGGAGGTGCTTTTGCCCCTTCCGGCGACTGGCGGTAGATGGTGGCATAGTGGACAGCGGCCATGAAATAGATGCCCGCATCGGTCAAATGCACATCGTCCCGAAAGATCTGACCGAGGACTTCCTTGGTATTTCCCTTTATGCCGGGGATCTTTCCCTGGAGCGCCTGGTCCGCGAGCTCAATCAAGGCGGTGCCGCCGGGGACGACCGAAAGGTTGGCCGGCCGATTTTCCGACCGTAAGGTCAATCTCACTTTTTCGGCCACGCATTGCCAGGCAACGGATACGTTTTTCTCGTGTTCCAGCCACATCGGCAGCTTGTTCTCATCGACGGCAAGCCATGTGTGAACGTAGAGTGTCCTGCCTTGAGGGTTGCCTTCCATCAGGCGGTCGTGGATATGCCGGAGATATCCGATCGCATTTTCCCAAATGACATTGCCGAGAACGCCATGGTTCTCTGCAATGACCAACGTGTCATACGGCCGGCCCGTTTTGATATGGCGGGCGTGGCGCAATTCATCCGCGACATTCAAACCTTCGCCGTCGCGGTTCTTTCCATAGCCGTAGCCCGCCCACGGCTTGTCGTTCTCGCCGCCCCAGGTGCGAAGCCGTAGGGGGGCACCGGGGATGTTCTGTTGTTCCCAGGCGATCTTGTTGCCTTTGCTCTTGGCAATCAGCTCGACCCAATCCGGCAACGGATTGTCGATGAGGCTGTGACCAGTGAAGAAGATTTGCGCGGACTCCCGCGTATCCCGTGGTATGCCGTCCTGCGGTCGCGCGTCGGTTGCCAGCAGCCATGCGAGGGCAGAGGCGACAGCGAGTAGAGGCTTCTTGGAAGTAATCACCAGCTTCGGCCTTTCCTAAGGTTTCAAGGTTCAGCCAGTCCGAGTGCATGGCTTCATCCGGCTTTCGAACCCGACCGGTAACTTTGCGGGAATTGCTGGAAGAAGGGGGCCGAGGACCGTGGCTCAGGGCAGCATATACCGGAGCGAAGCGCCCCTTCACCCTGTCCAAGAGGCGCAGTTGCATTCCTACCTCTTTTGGGGGGAGAGGCGGTCGAGGTGCTAAGACACCTCCTTCCAAAGCATAGGTGGGCAAGGATCGGCGCCGCAGCCTAGGATATCGATCTGGAACCGCGAGAACTCCGATGTCCTTAAACTCTATTCATGGTAGATCGACGCCCGTCGTCAGCCTGATCATTCCCGTCCACAATGAGGAGGCGGCGATCGGCCCATTCCTGGACGCGACCCGGGCGGCGCTCGATCCCCTGCAGGCAGAGGGTATCGAGTTCGAGTTCATCTTTATCAACGACGGTAGCCGGGATGCGACCGCGGACCGGCTGATCGAGGCTCAGCGCTCCGAGCCTCGCATCCGGATAATCGATCTGTCTCGCAATTTCGGCAAGGAGGCCGCTATGACGGCCGGGCTGGACGCCTGCCAAAGCGATGCCGCCATTCCCATCGACGTCGATCTGCAGGACCCTCCCAACGTCATCCCGCTGCTGCTGAACAAATGGCGCGAGGGCTACGAGGTGGTGGTGGCCAAACGCTCGGACCGGTCGAGCGACAGCTTTCTCAAGCGCAGCACCGCGTCGATGTTCTACCGCTTGCACAATCTGATCGCCTCTCAGGAGATACCGCCCGATGTGGGTGATTTCCGCTTAATTGATCGCCAGGTGATCGATGCGCTGAAGCAGCTTCCCGAACGCCGCCGTTTCATGAAAGGCCTGTTTGCCTGGGTGGGCTTCAGGACGGCCGTTGTCGAATATGCGCGTGAGCCGCGCGTGGCGGGACAATCGAAGTTCTCCGGCTGGCGCCTGTGGAATCTTGCGCTCGAAGGGATCACCTCCTTCTCCAGCGTGCCTCTTGAGATCTGGACCTATGTCGGAGCATCCATCTCCGCGCTCTCGTTCGGCTACGGGCTGCTGACGATCATCAAGACACTCTACTTTGGCGTGGAAGTGCCTGGTTATGCTTCGCTGCTGGTGAGCATGCTGTTTCTTGGTGGCGTTCAGCTGATCGGGATCGGTATCCTCGGTCAATATCTCGGACGCGTTTACGCCGAGATCAAACAGCGGCCGATCTATATCGTTCGGCGGGAAATCAGCCCGCAGCCGCAAGACAATCTTGTTTCGATAGGCCAGCGCACGCGCCGCCGCCGGTCCACCAGATCGGTATGAAAATCGAACTTAGCGGAGGGCATCGCGGTGACCTTTCCTCCAACTGATGAGCTTTCAGCGGGCGAAAGCTCCTGGCGCGCGGTCCCCGTCTCTCCGAAATTCCGCGACATGGCGGGAGGACATATTCTTCCAATCATCCTCGTCGCGCTCGTTCTTGCGGGCATAACGCTGCGGGTCTTAAACCTGCTTCTCGAAGCGTCGCTTTGGGAAGACGAGATATTTTCGGTGGCGCTGGCTGAAAGTCCGATAACCGATCTGCTCCTGGCAGCCTTGCGTTTCGACACGCATCCACCCCTCTACTATGTTCAATTGCACCTGTGGGCCGCGCTGGCTGACAGTGATCGCTGGTATATCCTCAATTCGACGCTGTTCAGCATCATAGCAATCATAGCGCTCTTCGAAGCGTGCAGGCGGATATATGGCTGGAATGTCGGCCTTTGGGCCGCTGCGATCTTCGCGTTGATGCCGCTCCAGCTGTTCTTTGCGGAAAACGTGCGAATGTATCCGATGCTCGCTCTGCTGCAGATCGGGCTTTGGTATGTGCTTCAGCGGATGATCGTGGAAAAGCGGGCGGTGATGCGGCAGTTGCTCCTGGCGCTATGCCTCGGCCTCGCCGTCACTTTAACGCATGGTCTCGGCTTCTTCGTCACATTCTTCCTGTTCCTTCATGCCGGTTTACGCCTCTTCAAAGCCGTGCCCGCGCGTGACTTCCGTTTCTTCGTGGCCACCTATGCGGTCGTTGCGCTGGCAGCCCTTTATCCGCTGGCGATCGGAGCCATCCGGCAGACCGAAGGCGTTTCCGGATTCGATCTTCCCACGATCGGCATCCACCTGACGCTCACCCTGCTTGGACTTGAGTTTCCGTGGCCGACGATCGCGGGACTCTTCGCTCTGCCGCTGATGGTTCTATTGCCTTTGACCAAAACCCGTGACCGCTGGATCGGGATATTCCTGGTCCTGATTCCGATTGGCGTGTTGCTCGCAATCTCGCTTTTAGCCAAGCCCGTCTTCATCTATCGGACGCTTGGTCTCTTCCTGCCTTTCCTGGCGATTTCGCTTGGGCTTTACGCCGATGCCGCATTCAGGGTGAGGACGATTGCCCATCGCGTAGCGGTTTCGGTCATCGTGCTCCTGATGCTTTACGGCGGTGTGAACTACACCATGGCCTTCGAAAAAAGAGGATATCGGGAAATCGTTGCAGCCTGGGAGGCCCAAACGACCGAGGACGCCATTCTCATGACTAATGGCCCGTCTGAGTTCTGGGCTGTTCTGCGTTACCTGGACAACGGCACGGGAAGGGTCAGCGCGCTTCAGATTCAGCCCCCCGTGCGGGATGGCATGTTGCGCCTCAGAGAGAAGCTGGACGGCCTCGGAGCCGCAAGCCTCGGGCTGTTCGGCAAGGCAGATCACGCCGTGGTCGGCGAGCGGCGCGTCTATCCCTATGTGGCGCAGGATATCGCCTCTGCTTCACCGGACGTCTGGGTTCTCAACCCGAAATCGGAGAACTGCGTGCTCGGTGATGCGGCAATCCCGCTTGAGCAAAGCGACACGCTTTCGCTGGCGGGGCATAATCTTACAAGGTGCCACAATCCTCGATTCGGCTCGAAACAGTAGTGGACGGCCACAGCGCCGAACCGGCGCAGGCATTGCCCTTGCTCATTCCGGCAGCCAGCCCGCGGCCAAGGGGTGATCTGCGGAAAGCGGCAGGCGTACGACTTGGCTTTCTCTGGCTGAGGCATAGATCGCTGTGACGAACTCGATCGAGTGATAGCTTTCCTGAAGCGATGGAAGATAAAGGTCCGGTTTGCCGGTGAGCCGTGCATGGACATCCGCGAACAGTCCCGGAAACCGTGGAAGGACGTCGGGTACTTCCTGAATTGCCGCATCGATCTTTGCCTGTCGCGAGGGGTCGGTGGCTTCGAATTTCCAGGGTCCGGCTCCTATCTGGTAGGGTTCTGAGCCCGAGGTTATGGTGACATGCTCGAAACACATCCTGAGCCGCGAGCTGTTTCCGGCCGCGCCCAAAGTGACCGAGGATGTGATCAAGGCGCCTTCCGTCGTGCGCATCGAGAGCGCCGCGCAATCTTCGGTCTCGATGGGATTGACGCGTGTGTCCAGGAAGGCGGCAACCTCCACGACATCTCCGACGAGGTGAGTCACCAGATTGTGGATGTGACACGCATGGCTGACG
This sequence comes from Neorhizobium alkalisoli, assembly GCF_002968635.1. Taxonomy (GTDB): domain Bacteria; phylum Pseudomonadota; class Alphaproteobacteria; order Rhizobiales; family Rhizobiaceae; genus Neorhizobium; species Neorhizobium alkalisoli. The sequence goes on from NZ_PVBN01000007.1 coordinate 120,107, forward strand.
AGGACGCCGCCGAGTTCGCCTTTCCAGGTACCTCGCCAGCGCTCGGCGTAATAGGCAGATCCGCGTTGCCAATGGGTCTCCAGAGCCACGACGTAGGGCCTGCCCAAAAGTCCTTGTGCCTTCAGTTCATGCGCAGCTCGGTAGCCGGCGCCATAGCGATATTGGAATACGGGAAAGACCTGCCGCCCCGTTTGTGCGGACCGCTCCGCGATCTGGCGAACCTCGGCGATCGAACCTGCAAGAGGTTTCTCGCAGACGACGTGCTTTCCGGCTTCGAGGGCGACGAGCGTCATCGGCGCATGCAGTCGAGGTGGCAGGCAGATATCGACCAGATCCACGGAGGTGTCGGCGAGGACCGCGTTGATGTCGGGAACAGCCCGACTGCCCGGAGCCTGCTGTGCCGCCTCCTCGGCTCGAGGCAGGTTAAGGTCGCAGACATAACGGACATCGAAGAGATCGGCTAGCTCCGCATAAGCGGCGATATGAGCCTTGCCTATGCCCGCGCCGATGACGGCGACACGGATACGCTCCGTCATCGGGCTGCTTTCTCTTCCGCGATGAGTTGCGCCTGCAGTCCCAATTGGGTTGCAAGGAATGCATGGGATTGGGCCATGGCCGTTTCCGTTCGCCTTTCCACATCGGCAACCAGGCGGCCGAGGAAGGGTTTTCCGGCGCCTTTTGCCTCGAACCGCTGCACGCCCGACTTATCGACCAGAAAGACGTGGTCCTGGCCGTCTTGACCGGCGATATCGATGTATTTGCGTAGCTCGATATAACCTTCCGTTCCGAGAAGGGTGATCCTGCCATCGCCCCAGACGGGAAGACCGTCCGGCGTCAGCCAATCGACCCGGGCATAACCGCGCCCGCCATTGCCTTCCAGCAGCACTTCGCCGAAATCCTGAAATGCGGGCCGATCTGGATTTGCGACATTGGTCACATGGGCGGAAACCACGCGTGCCTCGGTCGATCCGGTAAAATGCAGGAACTGGTCGAACTGGTGGGCGCAGATATCGGCGAGAATTCCGCCGCAACGGGTTCTGTCCCAGAACCAGTCCGGCCGGAGATGGGCATTCAAGCGATGCGGCCCGAGGCCGACCGTTTGAACCACCTTGCCGATCCGGCCCTCGGCAATCAGCTGATCCGCCAGGGTGGCGCTCTCGACGGAGACGCGTTCGGAAAAGGATACGACCCAGCGTCGCCCGGTCTCCCCGACGGTGCGCTGGATGTCTGCCAGCTGTTCCAGGCTGGTGCAGCCGGGTTTGTCGACCAGAACATCCTTGCCGTGCGACATCGCCGCCACCGCGATATCGGCGCGTTCGCTGTTGATCGCCGCGGAAAGGACAAGGACGATGCTTTCATCGTCGAGGATGGCCTGCATCGGCCGGGCCGGTAGATCTGGATAGGTTTCCTGGAATGTTTTGCGGGCCGCCTCCGGGGTCTCCTCGCCCGTCGTCCATGCAACGAGCGTGGCGCCGGCATCCAGCATGCCATTGATCATGCCGTAGATGTGTCCATGGTCAATGCCGATGACGCCGATGCGAAGATTAAAGGCCATGAGAGCTACCTGTTCAGGTGGATGCCGCGAGCGCGAAGCATGGATTGGATATTGACCAACGAACCCGTGTCTATGGAAGCGTTGGCGGCGATGCCGGTGAGGATGGACCAGGCGCCGGCCACATGATCGGAGGCGCGGCCATAGGGGTCGGGCTGCATGTTTTCGGGATCAAAGATATAACCCAGCATGACCGGATCTGCGCCGCCGTGATCCCCCGTCGCCTTCGGAACGGTGAGCTGGCGCGGAGGCTCGCCGGCCAGGTGGAGCTCCGTCGTGATCGCATCTTCGTCCGCATGGGCACGTTTGCCGCCGAAAACTCCGTGGACCTCGATATGGCGATGGGTAATGTCGCCCTTGGTGCCCTGGAACTTGATTTCCAACCCTTCCCAGGGGGAATAGGCAGTCAGGGTGTAATTGGCGGTGACGCCCGAGGCGTAGCGGATATGCGCCTGCATCGTATCCTCGATGCCGATCTCTTCATCGAATACGCAAAGATCGCGGAAGTAGCCGTCTTCGTGCTCTGCCTCCACATAGAGGTTGCGCAGGTTTTCGTCGGCTGCAAGATCGAGGCGGAAATCGCATTTGTAGGCGACGGGACAGTCGCTGCAGCGTGGCCCACGACCGGCGAGACCCAGCTCCACCGCCGTTTCCGGACGGTAAAAGACCCGGCGGCCGGAGGCCAGGACTTCCGTCGGTGCTGTTCCCAGCCACCAATTGAGAAGATCAAAATGGTGGGTCGATTTGTGAACCAGCAGCCCGCCGGAATTCTCCTTCTGGCGGTGCCAGCGGCGGAAATAGTCAGCGCCGTGAACCCGATCGAGGTGCCAGCGGAAATCGACGGCCGTCACCGTGCCGATCGCTCCGGATGAAATCAGCTCCTTGATCTGGGTACGTGCCGGTGAATATCGGTAGTTGAACGTCACCGTGACCTTTCGGCCCGTGCGGGCCTGAGCATCGATGATCTGCTTGAGACGGTTGAGATCGATCGTGAGCGGCTTTTCGCAAATGACGTCGCAGCCGGCCTCGAAGGCACGGACGATGTAATCGGCGTGCAGGAAATCCGGCGTCGCGACGACGACGGTATCCGGCCTCTGTTCCGCGATCAGGCGGTCGAAATCCGCGGCGAGATAAGTGGCGACACCGTTCGTCCCGGGTTTTGAGGCCGCCTGCGCCGCTTCGCCGAGGCGATGCGCATTGCTGTCGCAGAGGGCAACGATCTCATGTTTGTCGGCATAGTCTTCAACAACGGAATTGCGAAACATCTGATGCCGCGAGCCGCATCCAACAATGGCGATCTTCACTGGGCTTGGCTTTCTTTCTGGATGGGTTCGATGCGTTGACCTGTGCTATCGAAATAGTGGAGGTCGGGAAGGTCGAATCCGATGGTGACCGGATCACCCATTCGGTAGGGCGTCCGCCCGTTGTCGCTGACCAGCAGTACCTGGCCTGAAGATAGCGCGATATGCAGCAAGGTTTCGCTGCCCAGATACTCCACCAGGCGGATCGTACCATCGCCCTTGACCTCACCATTGCCGACACGCAGAGACGAAGGTCGCACGCATAGAGTCAGCGCTTGATCGTCGGTCGGAAGATCGGGGATTGCGAAGTCAGGCATGCCGGCAACCGAAACCACGCTCCCGTCCGACCCGCGCGTTGTTCTCGCCTGCAGCATGTTGATCTTCGGCGAACCGATGAAGCCAGCAACGAAGAGGTTCTGCGGCCGAGTGTAGAGCTCCTGCGGCGTGCCGAGCTGCTCGATCTTGCCGCCGCGCAAGACCACGATCCGGCTTGCCATGGTCATCGCCTCCACCTGATCGTGGGTCACATAGATCATCGTGGTGCCGAGGCGTGCGTAGAGCGAGGCGAGTTCCGCCCGCATCTGCACCCGCAGTTCCGCATCCAGATTGGAAAGCGGCTCATCGAACAGGAAAAGCTGCGGCTCGCGCACGATCGCCCTGCCGATGGCGACGCGTTGCTTCTGGCCGCCCGAAAGCTGGCGCGGCTTGCGGTCCATAAGCTGCTCGATTTGCAGGATGCGTGCGGCCTCCGCCACCCGACGCTCCACCTCGGCGCTTGAAACCTTGAAGTTTTGCAGGCCGAAAGCGAGGTTCTTGCGCACGCTCATATGCGGATAGAGAGCGTAGCTTTGGAATACCATGGAGAGCTCGCGTTTGGAGGCGGGCAGGTCGTTGACGACCTTTCCGCCGATCGAAATCGTCCCCTCGCTGATGTCTTCGAGGCCTGCGATCATGCGCAGGAGGGTCGATTTTCCGCAGCCCGATGGACCGACGAGAACAAGAAACTCGCCGTCGTGGATGTCCAGATTCAGCCCCTGGATGATGGACAGCGCTCCATAGCGCTTGCCGACGTTTCGAACCGTCAATCCTGCCATGCGTCTTGTTCCCTATTTCATTCCGGAGGTGGCGATGCCGCGCACGATGAGTTTCTGGAACAGGACGAAGAAGATGACGACCGGAACCAGTGAAAGGACCGACATTGCGAACATCTGACCATAGGCCGACTGTCCCTCCTGATCGAGGAAGAGGCGAAGCGCGAGTGGTACGGTGTAGCTCTTGATGTCGTTGAGGTAGATGAGAGGGGCCAGGAAATCCTCCCAAACCCAGATCAGCGAGAAGATCGCGGCGGTGCCCATGGCCGGCAGCGAAAGCGGCAAAATGATCGCCCAGTAGATCTTGAAGGGCGAACAGCCGTCGATCATCGCTGCTTCGTCCAGCTCGCGCGGCAGCTGCCGAAAGAACTGCACCATCAGGAAGATGAAGAAGGCATCGGAGGCGAGGAAGCGCGGGACTACCAGCGGCAGATAGGTGTCGACCCAGCCGAGGTTCAGGAACTGAACATATTGCGGGATGAGAACCACATGATAGGGGATCATCAGCGTCATCATCATCAGCGCGAAGAAGAAGCTGCGCCCGGTGAAGTTCAGCCGTGCAAAGGCATAGGCCGCGAACGAGCAGGAGACCAGATTGCCGATCACCGACAGGCCCGTGACAATTGCCGAGTTCACATAGAAGACCGTGAAGGACATCGGCAGGGCGTACCAGCCCTTCGTATAGTTCTCGAAACGAAATTCAGAAGGCCAAAGCGTCAGGCTGCCGAAGATCTCGTTTTCCGGCTTGAAGGAGGAAGCGAGCAGCCAGAACAGCGGGTAGAGCATCACGCATGACACGATGATCAGGAAGATATGCTTCAGGATCCGGCCGTTGCGCTCTTGCCTGTCGCGTTTCAGCCGCAGCTCGTGAGCTACTCGCGCGGCCTCATCCATCTGGATGGCAAGTTCCAGATCAGTCGCGCTCGTTTTCATAGTGCACCCAATATTTAGACGTGAAGAAAGCGATCGCGGTGAAGGTCGCTATGATGACCAGCAGAAACCAGGCAAGCGCCGATGCGTATCCCATACGGAAGAACTTGAAGGCCTCGTTGAACAGGTAGACCGTATAAAACAGGAGGCTGTCTGCAGGAGCACCGGTGCCGTTGGAGATGATGAAGGCGCTGGAAAAGGTCTTGAAGGAATCGATGGTCTGCAGCACCAGATTGAAGAAGATCACCGGCGCAAGCAGCGGCAAGGTGATGCGGGTGAATTGCCGCCAGCGCGGCGTACCGTCGATTTCCGCCGCCTCGTAGAGATCGCGCGGAATGCCGCGCAGACCAGCCAGGAAGATCAGCATCGGCGAGCCGAACTGCCACATGGCGAGCACGACCAGCGTATAAAGCGAGGTGTCCGGATCGGTGATCCAGGAGGCTCCCTGGATTCCCACCATCGCCAGGACCTGATTGACCACACCGTCGGCGGCGAAAAGCTGGCGCCACAGTATGGCGATCGCAATGGAAGCGCCCAGCAGGGACGGCAGGTAGAAGATGGCTCGGTAAAGGCCGATCGTCCGCAAGCCCTTGTCGAGCAACATGGCGACACCGAGGGCCATGATCAGTCGGGCGGGCACAGCCAGCGCAACATAGGTAAACGTCACCTCCAGCGCTTTCCAGAAGCGCCGGTCGCGCGTGAACATGTATTCGTAGTTGCCCCAACCGATCCACCGGGGGGCGCTCACCATGTCATAGCGGGTGAAGGAAAGATAAAGCGACGCAAGGATCGGCCCCAAAGCGAGCAGGAAAAATCCGATCAACCATGGAAGAAGAAACACATAGGCCGGTGCATTGCGGGCAAAAAAACGTTTCATCGAAACGACCTTGTTGTCGAAAGAGAGGCCCCGGCGGCAGGAATGACCGGGGCCTTGATTTTCCAGCGCCTCTTACTGGGCGCGCTCGACGATTGCCTGGGCGTCCTCGATGAACATGCCCGCGGCTTCCGCAACTTCCATCTTGCCCAGCACGACATCAGTGCCGATACGCATGAAGGCGTCTCGTACCTCCCCGGCTCCCTTGGGGGCGGGCAGCGGCAGCGGGCCTACCTTGCTCTGAATCGCGGTGAAGTAGTCGACGGAGAGCTTCTCGACCTCGGTGAGCTTCGGGGCCAGCGCTGCGCGGACCTTGGGTGAACAAGGGATGCCGCGTTCCAGACCGAGGATGCCGGTGATCTCGGGATCGTTGACCCAGGCATTCATGTAGGCGATCGCGGCTTCGGTGTCCTTGGCGTCGCGGCTAAGGGACAGGAACATCGAGGGCTTTATGAACTGTCCGGGCTTGCCGCCAGCCTTGTGGGGCACCATGGCGGCGCCGATCTTGTCCTTTGCGACAGCCTGGATACCGACCATCTGGTTGGACCAGTAATGGGACATGGCAGTGTCGCCAACGGCGATGCCCGACTCGGCAATCGGCGGGTCGAGAATGACGGTCTTGTTCTTGTCGCGAACCACCCCTGCCTTGCGCAGATCGGTCCACATCTGCCACCAGCTGGCGACGTCCTCGGCTGTCGCCGTGACCTTGCCTTCCGGGCCGTAAAATTCCCGGCCATTCTGGCGAACCCAGGATTCGAAGGTCTCGATCATCAGCGACAGATCGTCCGACCCCTTCATCTTGCCGCCGGTCTTGGTGGTAATCTTTTCGCAGACCTTGCCGAAGTCGTCCCAGGTCCAGTTGATCAGGTCGGCATCGATACCCGCTTCCTTGAAGGCGCGCGTATTGTGGACCATGACCTGGCTGTTCGAACCGATGTTGAGGGCATAGAGCTTTCCGTCGACCTTGCCACCATCAAGGGGACCCTTGTCGAAGTCGGCGATCATCAGGCTCTTGCCGACGAATTCGTCGAGAGGCTTCAATGCTCCGCGATGGACGTATTCGAACAGGAACCGGTAGTCCATCTGCACGAGGTCGGCCATGTTCCGGCCTGCTGTCTGGGTCGCCATCTTGGTCCAGTAGTCGCCCCAGCCGATCGTTTCGCCGGAGACCGCAATGCCGGCGTTTTTCTTCTGGAATGTGTCGATGACGGCAAAGGTGCGCTTGTCACGCTCCGGATTGCCCCACCAATAGTGCCGGATCGAGCGATCGGCAGCAAAAACTGGCGTGGCCGGAAGCGCAGAAGCGGCTGCTGCCGCTCCTATGGTGCCCAACAATGCTCGTCTTGTGAGTTTGGTCATTTCGTCCTCCTCCTTCTAATCCGGAACGCCTTGTCGGCACCGGATCCGTTGCGGTTGTTCATAGCTTGCTGCGTGCCGGCTCCTCCTGCCGGACACGCTCCATTCTTCCTCGGCGCAGTTCGCTAGATGAAGCTGCGCAAAAGCTCGGTCAGGCAGAGCATGGCCATCGCCTGCCCATAGGGCATGGATGTCAGCTTGATCTGCCGATAGAAATCGAGATCGCTGCCCATCGCCGTGCCGAAAGATACCTGCCGGAGTTCTCCCTCGGGGCTGATGTTATCGATCACGCCCTTCATGGCCTGTTCGGCGGTCTCCAGATATTCCATGCCCAGATACCGCTTACGCACGCCCTTCATCAGGCCATAGGCGAAGCCGGCAGTCGCCGAAGCTTCCAGATAGCTCGACGTATCATCGATCAGCGTGTGCCACAGGCCCGATGGGTGCTGGTGCAGTTTCAGCGCTGCTGCCTGCCGGCCGAGCAAGGACACGAGGTGACGGCGGACCGGATCGTTTTCCGAAAGATCCAGGAGCTCGATGAATTCCGGAATGGCGATGGTGATCCAGCTATTACCGCGCGCCCAGCGGGCGCGGGCAAAATTATGATTGCCGTCAAACGTCCAGCCGTGGAACCAGAGGCCGGTCTCCGTGTCGGAGAGATATTGGGCGTGAATCAGGAACTGGTATTTTGCCTCTTCCACGAACTCCGGCCGCTTGAGCACGAGGCCGATCTTGGCAAGCGGCAGCACGCTCATCATCAGCGTGTCGTCCCACAGCTGCTGATCATTGACGCTGTTATAGACGATATGCTGCAGTCCACCTTCGCGGGTACGCGGCATCTCGTACATCACCCATTCGGCCCATGTTTCCAGGTATGGCCGCCACCGGGGATCCCCCGTGAGCTCATAGAGATGGGCAAGTGTCAGAAACGGCGCGACGGTATTGATGTTCTTCGTGGGGGTTCCTTCAGCAAGCCGAGCTTCAAACCAATCGACGATGATATCCATCACCTTTTGGTTGCCGGTCAGCTGCCAATATTTGAAAAGGCCAAAAAGCGCGACGCCATGGGTCCATTCCCAGCCCGCCCAGCCTTTGGTGTCGATAACGCGGCCGTCATCGAGACGCAGGAGAAATTCGCCGGTGCGATCCTCGATGTGGACAAGGTTGTCGATCAGCCAATCGATTAGATCGCACACATCATTGCGCTGGATCAGGTGTTGCTTCTGCCGCAGCAACGGATGCATGCCGGACGCCTCCATAAAATATTCGGAATGTTATTCCGGATTTTAGGAAATCACACTCCTTGTGGCTTTTCAACCGTGTTTTTCTGTTGCAGTCTACCTCAAAGACGGAGCCCCGGTGTGGTGGGCCCCTGTATCTTGACACAGGTTTTTCTAAATTCCAGAATGAGATTTCGAAAAAAATAGAATAAGCACAATGTCAGAGCTGCACTCGAAAACCGAAAACGTCGCCGCTGTCCTCAAGGTCTTTGCGGTGATGGAGGCCCTGGTCGAGGGGAAGAAGGTGAGCCTTGCGGATCTCGCCCAACGAGCCATGACGTCGAAAACTACGGCGCATCGCCTGCTTCAGACCATGGTGGAGCTTGGTTATGTGGAGCAGGATGCGGAGACGGAAAAATACGGTCTGACGCTGAAACTCTTCAGCCTGGGGGCGCGTTCGCTGACCGAGCAGACGGACCTGTTGCGTGTGGCGGATCAAGCGATGGGAAAGCTTTCCCGTGCAACCGGCGAATCCGTCAATCTCGGCATTCTCGACGACCGCGATCAGAAGGTCGTCTACATCCACAAATATGATTCCGCCTACAGTCTCTCGATGAAATCGACCCTCGGGCTGCGCAATCCGCTGCACAGCACGTCGCTTGGGAAGGCGCTGCTTGCATGGCGCGATGAGGATGAGATCCGTGAGCGGATCAACAGGATGGAACTGACGAAGCTCGCGCCGCGCACCATCACTGATCCGCAGGAATTGTTCGTGCAACTGCAGATGGCGCGCAACCGCGGCTTTGCCGAGGAAGTGGAGGAGAGCGAGGCGGGTGTGCGCTGCATGGCGGCGCCGATCTTCAACTACCTCGGAAAGCCGGTCGCCGCGATGTCGATTTCCTTCCCGATGTTCCGCTTCGATGAAAGCCGGAAATCCGAGTATGTCGACCTCTTGCGCACGGCAGGGCTCACCGCCTCCACCGGGCTCGGCTACCAGCCGGAAAAAAACTAGATATAGCCTTCAGTTTTCGACGTCGCTTTCATGTTGGGTCGAAGTGACGCTTTCCTCGCCGCTTATCCGATCGCATCAGGCGACGTCTGAACCGATATCCCAGTAAAGCCCCGCCATTATCGCCAATCCTTCCCTGACGATGGATATCGGCAGATGCTCATTGGCCGCATGTTGCAAGCAACCCGGATAGGAATGCGGAATCCAGATCGTCGGGAGGCCGAGCAGGTCCGAGAAAATGTTGTTGGGGAGGGAGCCGCCCAGGTTGGGAAGAACGGCGGGCGGTGCGCCGAGCGTCTTCTCAATGGATGCTGCGGCCCGCTTCACCCATGGGTGGCCCGGATCAAGGCGGCTCGCGCGAAAGATTGCATCTGTCGGGTCTTTGACCAAGACCCGGTCATGGCCGGCATCCTTCAACGTCTTGCGGACGGCCGGGACGACCGCATCCGGATCGACGCCGACCGGAAAACGCAGCTGCACCCGCGCTCTTGCCTTGGGTGGTATGGCATTGAGCGGCTGAGCGAGATTGCCGCATTCCATCTCCATCACGTCGAAAGAGCTCCAGGCAAATACCTTCTCCTCCGGCGTCAGGCCGGGTTCGCCCCACCAAGGTTCGATCGGCGGATCGCCGGCGGCGGGCGTGATGTGGCAGTCCTTCAAAGCGGCCCGGACGTTTTCGGGAATCGCCCCCGGTGTCATCTCGGGCACCTTGATGCGGCCGGCCCGATCCACGAGCGTCGCGATCGCGTGGCAAAGTTCGATACCCGGATCGGATAGAATACCGCCCCAGTTGCCCGAGTGTTGGAAGGTCTCACGCGCGTTGATTTCCAGATGAAAGGAGATGCCGCCTCGGGCGCCGAGGAAGATCGTCGGCCGGTCAAGCGCAAGGCGGGGTCCGTCGGATGCGATGAAGACATCGGCCTTCAGTTCGTCCGCATGCGCCGCGCATATTTCCTCCAGGCCGAGCGAGCCGGACTCTTCGCCCATTTCGATCAGGTATTTTAGGTTAAAACCAAGGGAGCCCCTGACTGCCAACAGCGCCTCGATTGCAGCCAGGTTTACCGTATGCTGGCCCTTGTTGTCGGCGGTGCCGCGGCCATACCAGGCGCCATTCTTCTCGGTCATCTCGAAGGGCGAAAGGCCTTCATCCCACTGGCCCTCGAGGCCGGCAACCACGTCGCCATGGCCGTATTGCAGGATCGTCGTGTAGCTCGGATTCTCGATACGCTCAGCGAGCAGGAACGGACCCGGGGCAGCTTCGTTTTCATAGATTTTGGTGGTGAAACCGAGGCGCTGGAAGAAGGGCTGCATGTCTTTTGTGATGTAGCGCCAAAGGTCTGGCCGATTGGCGGCAGCACGACTTACCGAGGGTATCGCGATACGTTCGCGAAGCGCGGCTTCAAAGGAGCCGTCATCAACAAAGCCGGCGGCCTTGTCGATCGTCGCCTGACGGGAAGGAAGTATCCTCATCATAAAATCCCTGAATTCTCAGGCCGTCCTGGCCCGCGCAGGTGATTGTGCTGCTGAAATATGTGACAGATCGAAGTCGAAGTGACAACGGAACATGCCACCGGATTTGGTGACCTCTGCAAGGAGACGATGTTCCTGCAGATATCAAATCAGCCTTGGTCTCCTCAGCTGCTGATGAACATCGGCCCACCTTTGTGGGCAGGAAAGCCGTAGCCGTTGATCATCACGAGATCGATATCGCTCGGACGGGTTGCAATGCCCTCGGCCAGCAGTGCCCTGCCCTCCGCTGCCATCGCGCTCAACAGGCGCTCAAGGATCTCTTCTTTGGTGAATGCTCGCGGCGTGATGCCTTTTTTTGCTCTTGCGGCCTCGATGATGGCGGTGACATCCGGGTCGATCGTCCGCTTGCCATCCGGGTAGGCGTACCAGCCGCGGCCGGCCTTCTGGCCCAGACGGCCCGCTTCGCAAAGCGAATCGGCAATCTCGACATAACGCGCCGAAGGATCGCGGGTCGCCGCTTGCCGCTTGCGACGCGCCCAGGCGATTTCAAGACCGGCCATGTCGTAGACGGCAAACAGGCCCATCGGAAAACCGTAGTCTTCCAGCGCGGCGTCGATCTCGTGCGGCAGGGCGCCGTCCTCCAACAGGAATTCGGCTTCGCGACGATAGGCGGAAAAGATGCGGTTGCCGATGAAACCTTCGGTGACGCCGGTGACCACCGGCAGTTTGCGCAGTTTCTTGGCAACCGCCAGCCCTGTCGCCAGCACATCCGGCGCGGTCTTGGCGCAACGCACGACTTCCAGGAGGCGCATCACGTGGGCGGGCGAGAAGAAATGCAGACCGATCACCCGTTCCGGATGGGCGGTCGCGGCGGCGATCTCGTCCGGGTTCAGGTAGCTGGTATTGGTCGCCAACACGGCATCCGGGCGGATGACCTTGTCGAGGCGCTGAAAGAGATCGGTCTTGACGGCGAGATCGTCGAATACGGCTTCGACGACGAGATCGCAGGGAGCGAGATCGACGTCTTCCGCAGTCACGGAAAGCTGCGCCTTCTGGGCTTCGAAACCGGCCTGGTCGAGGCGGCCCGAGGCGACGTTGCGTTCCAGCAGGCCGATGATGCGCTCTCGGCCCTTTTCGGCGGCTTCGACGGTCTGGTCGAGGCCGATCACCGAATAACCGGCGCCTAGGGCGGCGACGGCGATGCCGCTGCCCATCAGGCCAAGGCCGCAGATGCCGATCGTCTCGACCGGGCGGGGTTCGACACCTTCCAGTCCCTCGACCTTCGAGGATTCCCGTTCGGCGAAGAAGACATGGCGAAGAGCTGCGGCCTCGCGGCTGTCGCGGAGTGCAAGGAACGTGGCGCGTTCGTCCGCCAGGCCTTCGGCAAGGGGACGATTGCACGAAGTGACCAGCCGGACCGCTTCGGCGGGCGCCTTCTGGCCGCGTGCCTTGGCGAGGATTTTGGCCGAGGTTTTTTCGATCTCGGCCGGATCGGTGGCGGCTATGTTCAACTCGCCGGTGCGGCGGAGTGGTTTGCCGCCCAATGCCGAAGCAGCGGATATTGCGGCTTCAACGAGATCCTCCGCTGCCACCAGGTCGATGATCCCGAGCTTCAGGGCTTCCTCGGCCTTCACCGAACGTCCCGAGGTGATCAAGTCGAGCGCTGACGGAATACCGATCAGGCGCGGCAGGCGCTGCGTGCCGCCGGCGCCGGGTACGATGCCGAGTTTGACTTCGGGCAGGCCGACCTGTGCCGCCGGCGCGGCGACGCGATAGTGGCAGGCGAGTGCTACTTCGAGACCGCCGCCAAGTGCGGCGCCATTCAGTGCTGCGACGATGGGCTTCGACAGGCCTTCGATCTTCTCGATGACCGCCGGCAAAGTCGGTTCCTTGGCCGGCTTGCCGAATTCCTTGATGTCGGCGCCGCCGATAAATGTCCTTCCGGCGCCGGTGATGACGACGCCGGTCACATCGGCCGCCGTTTCCGCATGGGCGAGCGCTTTCGCAAGCCCGCTACGGACATCAACGGAGGTGGCGTTGACCGGCGGATTGTCGATCGTGACGACCAGAACTCCGTTGCGGGTCGTGGTTGAAACCGTGGCGGAAAATTCGGTCGTCTTGCTCATGATTGCCTTAGGCCGGAATGACGGCGGTCGCCTGGATTTCGATCTTGGCGCGGTCTTCCACCAGCGCCACGACCTGCATGGCGGCCATGGCGGGGAAATGCTTGCCGATGATCTCGCGATAGACCTGGCCGATGCCCTTGAGGTTGCCGAGATATTCGGCCTTGTCGGTAAAATACCAGGTCATGGTGGTGATGTGCTCGGGTCCGGCGCCGGCCTCGGCCAGGACGTCGACGACGTTCTGCAGCGTCTGCCTGACCTGACCGACGAAATCGTCGGTCTCGAACTGGCATTGGCCATTCCAGCCGATCTGCCCGCCGACAAAGATCTGGCGGCCGGCGGCGGCAACGCCGTTGGCGTAACCGATCGGTTTTGCCCAGCCTTCAGGCTGCAGAATCGTGTGCATCTTGTCTCTCCAAATGCTGTGTCAGCGCGGCGCGCATATCGTCCGGCCAGGGAAGGGCCTTGTGGGTTTCGTGCGACGTGGCGACGAGCGTCTGCTTCGCCGTCCAGAGCAGCCGGTCCCCGGCCCGCACCTCGTATTCGAAATCGGCAGAACTGTTGCCGATTCGCATAATCTTGATGGTGAAATCCATCATGTCGCCATGATAGCCGGGGCTCTTGAACGCGATGTCCAGTGTCACGGTCGGCACGCCGATCTTGCGATGGCTGATCATGTCGGGCCAGCGTAATCCGATCGCGCCGAAAAACTCTTCGCAAACCCCGACCATGATGTTCAGGTAGGAGGGGAAATAGGCGATGCCGGAGGGATCGCAATCTCCAAAATTCAGTCGGCGGGAGGTGGTGTAAGCCATGATCGCCTACGCCTTCAGAAGTTCGCGGGCGATGATGAGCTTTTGCACCTCGGTCGCACCTTCGTAGATGCGCAGCGCCCGGATCTCGCGATAGAGGCTTTCGGTGATCTCGCCGCTCTTCACACCGCGGCCGCCAAAGATCTGCACGGCGCGGTCGATGACGCTTTGTGCGTTCTCCGTCGCGACCATCTTGGCCATTGCGGCCTCCTTGGTGGTCGGCAGGCCCTGTACATCGCGGCGCCAGGCGGCGCGGTAGGTGAGAAGCGCCCCGGCATCGATCTCAGCCGCCATGTCGCCGAAAGCGGCCTGGGTGAGCTGCAGATCGGACAGATGATTGCCGAACATCGGTCGCGCCTTGGCATAGGCGACTGACTCATCCAGCGCGCGCTTGGCAAAACCGAGTGCCGCCGCTGCGACAGAAGCGCGAAAAATGTCGAGCGTGCGCATGGCGATCTTGAAGCCCTCGCCCGGCGATCCGAGCAGGCGCGAAGCCGGAATGCGGCAGTTCTCGAAACGGATCGTTGCCAGCGGATGCGGAGCGATCACGTCGATGCGCTCGGCGATCGAGAAACCGGGATCGTCGGCGAGAACCACGAGGGCGGAAATGCCGCGGGTGCCGGGAGCTTCGCCGGTACGTACGAAAACTGTGTAGACATCGGCAATGCCGCCGTTGGAGATCCAGGTCTTCTCGCCATCGAGGATATAGTGGTCGCCATCCTTTCGGGCGACGCAGGCCATGGCGGCGACATCCGAGCCGGCTTCCTTTTCGGACAGAGCGAAGGCGGAAATCCATTCGCCGGACTGGGCTTTCGGCAGAACCGTGCGGCGCAGTTCCTCGGAACCGGAAAGGCCGATTGCGCCGGTGCCGAGACCCTGCATGGCGAACGCGAAGTCCGCCAATCCGTCGTGCCAGGCGAGCGTTTCACGGGTGAGGCAGGCGGCGCGGCTGTCGATCGGCTGGCTGCCGCCGGCGCCGGTCGCGGCATCCAGAAGGCCGGCTTGTCCGAGCGCCTTGACGATCGCCCGGCAGGCTTTGTCGGTATCCGAATGGTCGATATTGCTCAGCGCGCCGGAAGCCGCGAAGGCATCCAGCTTTTCGGCGAGCGCCTTGTGGCTGTCGTCGAAGAACGGCCAGTCGAGGAAATCCCGGCCCGGACCTTTGAGTGTCGTGGGGGCGGCCATCAGTTGCCCTCGAAGACCGGCTTGCGCTTTTCGGCAAACGCCTCGAAGGCGCGGCGGAAATCCTTGGTCGCCATGCAGACCGCCTGGGCCTGGGCTTCGGATTCGATCATCTCGTCGATGCCCATCGCCCATTCCTGATTCAGCATGGTCTTGGTCATCGTGTGGGCGAACCACGGGCCGTCGGCCAGCGAATGGGCGAGCTTCACGGCTTCGGCTTCGAGAACGTCACCGGGATGGATGGTATTGAAGAAGCCCCATGCTTCGCCTTCGCGGGCGTTCATCGTGCGACCGGTGAACAGAAGTTCGGCGGCGCGGCCCTGGCCGATGATGCGCGGCAGGATCCCGCAGGCGCCCATGTCCGCACCGGCAAGGCCGACGCGGGTGAAGAGGAAGGCAGTCTTGGCCTCCGGGGTCGCCAGCCGGATGTCGGAGGCCATGGCAAGGATCGCGCCGGCGCCCATGCAGATGCCGTCGATGGCAGCGACGATCGGCTGCGGGCACTTCTTCATCGCCTTGACCAGATCGCCGGTCATGCGGGTGAAGGCTAGAAGGTCCGGCATAGCCATATGGGTCAGCGGCTCGATGATCTCGAAAACATCGCCGCCGGAGGAGAAATTGCCGCCGGCACCGGTCAGTGCGATCGAGCGGATGTCGGAGGCGTAGACGAGGTCGCGGAAGAGATCGCGAAGCTCCGCATAGCTGTCGAAAGTCAGCGGGTTCTTGCGCTCCGGCCGGTTCAGGCGAATGGTCGCGACGCGGCCGTTTTCACTGACCTCCCAGAGGAAATGCTTCGGCTGATAGTCCTTGAACGGGCGGAGATATCCCGCCATCGATGCCTGTTCGCTCATCCTGCCAATACCTCCCCACCGGCAACCGCGATTGCCTGTCCGTTGATCGATGCAGCTGCGGGCGATGCCAGCCACAGAACCGTGTCCGCGACCTCCTCCGGCTTCACCAGCCGCCCCTGCGGATTACTCTTGGTAAATTCCTTCAGCGCCTGCTCGTCCGTTCGCCCGGTCTTGGCGACGATCGTCTCGATCGAGCGGGCGATCAGCGGCGTGTCGGTGAAGCCGGGGCAGACGGCGTTGACGGTGATGCCGGTTTTAGCCAGCTCCAGCGCCAGCGAGCGGGTGAGGCCGACGACGCCGTGTTTGGCGGCCACATAAGCGGAGACATAAGCATAACCGGTAAGCCCCGCGGTCGAGGCGATATTGATGATGCGGGCGCCTGCACCGAAAGCCTTGAGATCCGGCAACACGGCCTGGGTCACCAGGAACACGCCGGTGAGATCCACCGACATGACCCGGTTCCACATCTCCAGCGACGTCTTCTCGAAGGGCGCGCTCGGGCCTTCGCCGGCATTATTGACCAGGATATCGACAGGGCCGAAAGCGGAATGCGCCGTCTTGAGGCCGTTGTCGATCGCCATTTCGTCGGTGACATCGAAACCGTCCGCGACGCAGACCTTGTCTGTCCCGAGCGTTTGCGCCAGTGCCTCCAGCGGTTCCGCTCGCCGGCCCGCCAGCGTCACCCGCGCGCCGGTTTCCACCAGCGCCGTGGCGATGGCCGCGCCGATGCCCGAGCCCGCGCCGGTGACGAGGGCGTGGCGATTGGCAAGCCTGGCGGAGGTCGCTTCGCTCATGGCACGATCCTTATTTCGCCGCTGCCGTCGGGCCGACGGCTGGAGGGGCAGCCGTAGCCGCAGTACGGGCGAGGTTGGTCTCGTATTGCGCCTTGCCGGAATAATATTGCTTCGGCCAGGGAATGTTCGTCAGACCGATCTTTGCCGCCTCGTGCAGGACCCATGCGGGATCTGCAAGATGTGGACGGGCCACGGCGCAGAGATCGGCGCGACCGGCGGCGATGATTGAGTTGGCATGGTCGGCCTCGGAAATCGCGCCGACGGCGATGGTCGGGATGCCGATCTCGTTGCGGATCTTGTCGGAGAAGGGCGTCTGGAACAGGCGGCCATAGACCGGTTTTTCTTCCTTCCACACCTGGCCGGACGAGCAGTCGATCAGGTCCGCACCGGCATCCTTGAACATTTGCGCATAGATCGCCGCATCTTCTGGCGTGTTGCCGCCTTCGAACCAATCATGGCAGGAGAGGCGTATCGAGATTGGTTTGTCGTCGGGCCAGACTTCTCGGATCGCCTTGAAGATCTCCAACGGATACCGGGCGCGGTTTTCATGGCTGCCGCCGTATTCGTCGGTGCGGATGTTGGTCAGCGGCGAGAGGAAGCTCGACAGAAGGTAGCCGTGGGCGCAGTGCAGTTCCAGCCAGTCGGCGCCGGCCTCGGCGGCATATCCTGCCGCCCGCATAAAGTCCGCCTTGACCCGATCCATATCGTGTCGGTCCATTGCTTTCGGGACCTGACTGTCCTTGAGATAGGGCAGTGCAGAGGCCGAAATCAGGGGCCAGCCGTCTTGCTCTACGGGCTGGTCGATGCCTTCCCAGGCAACTTTGGTCGACCCCTTGCGCCCTGCATGGCCGAGCTGGATGCCGACCTTGGCGGCGGAATTGTCATGCACGAAGGAAACGAAGCGTTTCCACTGCGCCGCCTGCTCGTCGTTCCAGAGGCCGAGGCAGCCGGGGGTGATGCGTGCATCCGGCGAGACGCAGGTCATCTCCCCAAACACGAGGCCGGCGCCGCCGAGCGCGCGGGAGCCGAGATGGACGAGATGGAAATCGTCCAGCAGGCCGTCCTTGGCGGAATACATGGCCATCGGCGACATGACGATGCGGTTCGGCAGATGGGTTTCGCGCAGCGAATAGGGCGTGAACATCGGCGGCAGGGTTCGGCCGTTGCCGGTGACGTCGATGCCGTTTTTCTTGGCGAACCAGCGCTCGTAACCTTCCAGCCATTTCGGATCGCGCAGGCGAAGATTCTCATGGCTGATGCGCTGGGAGCGGGTCAGCATCGAATACATGAACTGTTCCGGCTCCAGGGTATCGGCATAACGCTGGCCGACCACTTCGAACCATTCCATGGCGTTGCGGGCGGCATTCTGGATGCGGGCGACGTCGACGCGGCGGATTTCCTCATAGGTTTCGAGTACCGCCGGGATACTGTCCTTGGTGTGGCTGAGCTTGTTGAACTGGTTGGTGAGTTCGATCGCGTCGTCGATGGCGAGCTTGGTGCCGGAGCCGATGGCGAAATGCGCGGTATGGGCGGCGTCGCCCATCAGCACGACATGCGAATTGCCGTTGAAATGGCTCCACTTGCCGCAGATCAGGCGGTTGAAGTTGAGCCAGGCGGAGCCGCGCAAGTGGCGCGCATTGGTCATCAGTTCCGCGCCTTCAAGGACTTCCGAGAACAGCCCCTGGCAGAAATCGATCGACCCTTGCTGGTCCATCTGGCCGAGGCCGTGTTTTTCGTAGGCTTCCTCGGTCGTCTCGACGATGAAGGTCGAGGTCTTGTCATCGAATTTGTAGATATGCGCCTGGAACCAGCCGTGATCCGTCTTGCGGAAATCGAAGGTGAAGGCGTCGAACAGCTTGTTGGTGCCGAGCCAGATATAACGGTTCGGGCGCACCACGAGATCCGGTTCGAAGACTTCCGGATAACGGTTGCGGATCTTCGAGTTGAAGCCGTCAGAGGCAATGATCAGGTCGGCATCCGGGTAGTCGAGATCGCCGCTTGAATCGGTTTCGAAGACAAGCTCGACGCCGAGCGCCTCGCAGCGACGCTGCAGAATGTTGAGCAGTTTCTTGCGGCCGATGCCGACGAAGCCGTGGCCGGAGGTGCGCTGGCGCGTACCTTTGAACAGCAGTTCGATATCGTCCCAATGATTGAAAGCATCCTCGATTTCGGCAGCGCTTTCCGGGTCCCAGGCCTTCATCGAAACCATGGTGGCGTCGGAGAAAACCACACCCCAGCCGAATGTGTCATAGGGACGGTTGCGCTCAACCACCGAGATCGAATGCTCGGGATGAAACTTCTTCATCAGGAGCGCAAAATAAAGACCCGCTGGACCGCCGCCGATACAAACGATGCGCATATCGAAGTCCCTCCTGATCGTTCGCCGCTTAATTATTTTAAGTTTAAACTATATGGGTTAGAAGTGAGCCGTCAAGCTTATAATTCGTTGGCCGCTCTGGCTATGGTCGACTGGCCGGCGTCAACCACTCGAAAGTGGGGCTGTGCGGACGTCGAATCATATAATATGTATATGCATATATTTTCGCCTTCGCTTTGATCACCAAGCCTGCGCCGGTTTCCCATATGGAGACGCAAATCAATTCACGCAGCATTGTGAATTGACAAATCTGCTGTCAAGAAAATATGCTTTTGCAAATGTTTGAGCCGACAAGCGGACAAAGCGAAGGGGAACTGCCATGGCCGAGCGGTCATTTGCGCGCGAAGTCGAGGATCTGAAGCTTGGAGAAGGCGAGATTTTCCGCGGCGAGGGCATCCTCGCGATTACCAAGGCGCTGCTACAGTCGGGTGTCTCCTATGTCGGTGGTTATCAAGGGTCGCCGATCTCGCATCTGATGGATGTGCTCGCCGACGCCAAGGATGTCATGCAAGATCTCGGCGTGCATTTCGAAACCTCCGCTTCGGAGGCCGCTGCCGCCGCCATGCTCTCTGCCTCGGTCATGTATCCGGTGCGGGGTGCCGTGACCTGGAAATCGACGGCCGGCACCAACGTGGCGGCTGACGCTCTTTCGAACCTTTCTTCCGGCGGCGTCAACGGCGGCGCACTCATCATTCTCGGCGAAGACTTTGGCGAAGGCTCGTCGATCATGCAGGAGCGCAGCCACGCTTTCGCGATGAAGTCGCAGATGTGGCTGCTCGATCCGCGTCCGAATCTGCCGTCGATCGTCAAAGCTGTCGAAGACGGCTTCGAGCTTTCCGAAGCCTCTTCCACGCCGGTCATGCTCGAGGTGCGCATCCGTGCCTGCCATGTCCATGGCCAGTTCGTCGCCAAGGACAACAAGCGGCCGGCCTACACGCTCAAGCAGGCACTCGAAAACCCCGTGCGTGACGTGAACCGCATCGTGCTGCCGCCGGCGAACTTCATGCACGAGAAGGACAAGCTGGAACGCCGCTGGCCGGCTGCCGTCAACTTCATCAAGGAAAGGAAACTCAACGAGTTTTTCGGTCCGGAGGAAGGAGAGATCGGGATCATCATGCTGGGCGGCATGTATAATGGTGTGATGCGCGCCTTGCAGCAACTCGGCCTTGCGGATGTCTACGGCAATTCCTCCATCCCTCTTTACATCATGAACGTTGCCTATCCGATGATCGACGATGAAGTTGTCGGCTTCTGCCTCGGCAAGAAAGCGGTCATCATGGTGGAAGAAGGAGCGCCCGAATATATCGAGCAGTCGCTTCACACGCTGATGAGCCGTCGCGATATTCAGACTCGCGTGCATGGCAAGGACATCCTGCCGCTTGGCGGCGAATATACCGCGCCGGTGATGATGAAAGGACTTAAGGCCTTCATCGAGATGTATGATCGGCTGCTGCTTGGCAACCAGCCGCCCGTCCCGGACCCGACCTCGGTCCTCAATGATCCGAAGGTGAAGGCGCTTGCCGAGGTGGTGCCTGCCCGTCCGGCAGGCTTTTGTACCGGCTGCCCCGAACGTCCGATCTTCGCGGCGATGAAACTTGTCGAGAAAGAACTCGGCGAACATCATGTCTCCGCTGATATCGGCTGCCATCTCTTCTCGATCCTGCCGCCCTTCAATATCGGCGGCACGACTATGGGTTACGGGCTAGGGCCGGCGTCGGCCTCGGCCTTCAACGTCGAGGCGGGCAAACGCTCGATCGCCGTGATGGGTGACGGCGGCTTTTGGCACAACGGCCTTGCCACGTCCGTCGGCAACGCGGTCTTCAACAAGCAGGACGGCGTCATCCTCGTGGTCGACAATTATTATTCGGCGGCGACCGGCGGTCAGGACATCATGTCGTCACGGGCACTTAATCCCAATCGCCAGACGAACAATTCCATCGTCAATGCGGTGAAGGGCATCGGTGCCACCTGGGTGCGGCAGATCGACCGCACCTATGACGTCGCGAAGATGCGCGATACGCTGAAGGAGGCGCTGACGAGCAAGGAGAAAGGGCCGAAGATCATTGTCGCCTCCTCCGAATGCATGCTGAACAAACAGCGCCGGGTGAAGCCGCAATTCGCCAAGGCGGTGAAGGACGGGAAGCGGATGGTGAAGGAGCGCTTCGGCGTGGACGAGGACGTCTGCACCGGCGATCACGCCTGCATCCGGCTTTCCGGCTGCCCGTCACTTTCGGTCAAACATACGGATGATCCGCTGAAGGACGATCCGGTTGCTGCCATCGACAATTCCTGCGTCGGTTGCGGCAATTGCGGCGAAGTTTCCGAGGCGGCTGTCCTCTGTCCGTCCTTCTACCGTGCCGATGTCATTCTCAACCCGACAGGCTGGGACAGGTTCGTCTCCCGCATGCGCAGCAAGGTGATCGGCTGGCTTCAGGCCCGCCGCGCTGCCGGTCGCATTGTGTTTGCAGATTGAGGATCAGGCCATGAACGAGACCGTGAACCTCAAGACGCTGCTCGCCGCCGACAAGCCGCTGACGCTCGCCATCCTTGCCATGGGCGGGCAGGGCGGCGGCGTGCTGGCCGACTGGATCGTCGGCCTTGCGGAAGAGCAGGGCTGGATGGCGCAATCCACCTCCGTACCGGGCGTTGCGCAGCGTACCGGCGCGACGATCTATTATATCGAGATGCTGCCGGCGAGGGGTGGCGTGCCGCCGATCTTTTCGCTAATGCCGACACCGGGCGACGTGGATGTGGTGCTGGCTGCGGAGCTGATGGAGGCTGGCCGGTCGGTACTTCGTGGCCTGGTGACGCCCGACAAAACGGTGCTGATCGCTTCGACGCATCGTTCGTTTGCCGTCGGCGAAAAGGAAAAGCCGGGCAACGGCATCGGCGATCCTACCGTCGTGGTCGGTGCAACCGATTTCGCGGCGAAACGCACTATTGCTTTTGATATGGACACGCTGGCACTCAAGAATGGCAGCGTCATTTCCGCTTCGATGTTCGGGGCGCTGGCTGCGGCAGACGTGCTGCCCTTTCCCAAAGAAGCCTTCGAAACGACAATCCGTGGCGGCGGCAAAGGTGTGGAGCCGAGCCTCAAGGCTTTCAATGCCGCCTATGATCGGGCGAAGTCCAAGACGCGCGAGGAAATTGCGGCGTCTCCCCCGAAGCGTTTCGATGTGATGCCGGAGACCACCGGCCATTTGGAACTCGACAGGCTGGTGCATCGACTGCGTGCGGAGTTCCCGGAAGCTGCCTGGCCGCTTCTGTTTGCGGGTGTCAAGAAGCTCACCGATTTTCAGGATCCCGTCTATGCGGGCGAATATCTCGATCTTGTCGGAAAGCTTTACGGGCTCGACCGCGCGAACGGTGGCGAAGAGAAGGGTTATTCCTTCACTGTTCAGTCGGCGAAGTATGTTGCCGTCGCGATGGCCTATGATGATGTCATTCGTGTTGCGGACTTGAAGACGCGCGGCACTCGTTTCGAGCGGGTCCGCCATGAGGTGGGCGTCAAGCAAGACCAGATCCTGTACATGACCGAATATATGCATCCGCGCATGGAGGAGGTTTGCGGTACCCTGCCGAAGAAGCTCGGCCTCTGGATCGAAAGCCGCCCCAAGGTTTTCGCCTGGCTGGACCGCCGGATCAACAAGGGCCGGCGGGTGCAGACCGGAACGCTCTTCTGGTTCCTGACGCTCTATATAATGGCGGCTCTCCGCCGCACACGCCGGGGCACGCTGAGGCATCTGCGCGAGACTGAACATCGCGAAGCCTGGCTCAACACGGCGACCTCGCTTCTGTCGCGGAATTACGACCTGGCGGTCGAGGTGATCAACAATCGGCGGCTGGTGAAAGGATATTCCGACACCCATGCTCGGGGTCTCTCCAAGTTCGATCGCGTCATGCTCTCGTTGGCGACCTTGGCTGATCGTGACGATGGTGCTGCATGGATGAGGCGTCTACGGCAGGCTGCGTTGCTGGACGAAAGCGGCATCGCGCTCGATGGCGCATTGAAGACCGTGGCAACGCTTTAACGGCATCAGACACATTATAGCCGTGATCCCATTGCTTTTGCTGCGCGTCTGATCAAAATCCGGGCGCGAAATCTTCCTCAGTATCGGCAAGTAAAATGGAATCCACGGATCGTCAGCCCAGCCGCTTTCGAGACCTCATTGAAACGTATCGCTCCTACCTCATCGCGCTCGCGGTGTTGCTGGTCTTCGCCTTTACGACCTTCGCGATCTACGATCTCACCACCGAGGTCAGTTATGACGACGTGATTGAGGCGCTCGCCCATACCCGTTGGTCTTCGATCGGGTTGGCGATCTTCTTCACCGCGCTGAGTTTTGCGGCACTCGTCGGCTACGATATGAACGCGCTTGCCTATATCGGCCGTTCATTACCGCCGGTGCCGGTTGCGATGACTGCATTCAGTGCCTATGCGGTCGGCAACACGGCCGGCTTCGGGGCACTCAGCGGCGGGGCTATTCGATTTCGGGCCTATTCGCGTCTGGGGCTTTCGCCAGACGATATCGGCCGGGTCATCGCCTTCGTAACGCTGGCCTTCGGCATCGGATTGCTGGCCGTTACTGCTTTTGCGTCGCTCGTTACGGCGCCCCGGATCGCAGCGATTGTCCATATCGACCAGGGCTGGGTGCGGGCCGGAGCGGTGATGATCATCGCTGTGCTTTTTGTGATGGTCGTATGGGGAAAGAACGGTCGAACCATCGCGATCGGCCGCCTGAACATCCGTCTGCCGGACACCCGTACGTCGTCGCAGCAGTTTCTGGTCACGGTGCTCGACATCGCCGCTTCGTCGTCGGTCCTCTATGTCCTCTTACCGCAGACCGAAATCGGTTGGTCGTCATTCCTGGCAATCTATGCCACCGCCGTCGGCATCGGGGTACTCAGCCATGTGCCCGCGGGCCTCGGCGTCTTCGAAACGATAATCATTGCGGCTCTTGGCAGCACGGTCAGCGTCGACCAGGTTCTTGGCAGCCTCGTCCTATACCGCGTCATCTATCACGTTCTGCCTCTCTTCATTGCGACCCTCGTCGTGATCGGCCTTGAGGTTCGGCAGCTGGCTCATCACCCGGTTGCATCGACCTTGCGGAAGCTGGAATTCCGTCTGGCACCCCCGTTGCTTGCTACTTTTGCGATGATTGCGGGAGCGATGTTGATCTTTTCCAGCGTCACTCCGACGCCGGATTCCGATCTTGATCTGCTTTCCGGCTATCTGCCGCTGCCGTTCGTGGAGGGCGCGCATTTCCTGTCGAGCATTCTTGGGCTTGTCCTGTTCGTTGCTGCGCGCGGCATCGGACAGAGACTCGATGGGGCCTGGTGGACGGGGCTGATTTGCGCCGCACTTGCGCTTGTCTTCGCCTTCGTGCGTGCGGTTGCCCTTTTCGAGGCAGTGTTCCTGATCGTTCTTCTTGCGGGGCTTGTTCTCAGCGCCAAACAATTCAATCGGCGATCTTCGATGTTCGGTCAGGTCCTGACGCCGAGCTGGATGACCGCGATGCTGATCATTGTTGCCGCGGCCGTCACCGTCCTGCTTTTCGTATATCGCGAGGTGGAATACAGTCACGAACTGTGGTGGCAGTTCGAATTTGCCGAAGAGGCGCCGCGCGGGCTGCGTGCTGCCCTGGGCCTGACGATCTTTTCAGGAATGCTCTCCCTTTTCAGTCTGCTCCGACCGGCGGCATTTCGTTCGCCGCTGTCGACGACGGGCGACCTTGAAGCGGCAATTCGGATTGCGATGTCGCAGGACAATGCCGATGCGAACCTGGTTCGGATGGGCGATAAGCGTCTGATGTTTTCCGAAAGCGGAAATGCGTTCATCATGTATGGTATTCAGGGACGATCCTGGATCACGCTTTTCGATCCAGTCGGCGCCCCGAACGAAACCGCGGACTTGGTGTGGCGTTTCGTCGAGGAGGCGCGTGCCCAGGGCGGGCGGGCAGTCTTCTATCAGATATCGCCAGATCTCCTTTCGCATTGTGCAGATGCGGGGCTGAGGGCTTTCAAGCTGGGCGAACTCGCAATTGTCGATCTCACGCGTTTCGATCTCAAAGGCAGTCGTCTCGCGAGCCTCCGCCAAGCGGTCAACAAGGGTGCGCGGGAAGGACTGGAGTTTTCGGTTATCGACCAGCCCGAGGTCATGGCCTCGATCGAGGATCTCAAAGAGGTTTCCGATGCCTGGCTTGCAGAGCATAATACCCGTGAAAAGACCTTTTCGCTTGGTTCTTTCCGCGACGACTATGTAAGTTCTCAACCCGTTGCCATTTTGCGAAAGGAAGACCGTATCGTTGCTTTCGCGACGCTATCGGTTACCGATACGAAGCAGGAAGGAACTGTTGATCTGATGCGTTTTGCGCCTGATGCGCCCAAGGGCTCCATGGATTTTCTATTTGTAAAGATCATGGAATATCTCCGCGATGCCGGCTATGCACAGTTCAATCTTGGCATGGCACCGCTCGCTGGCATGGCTGCACGCGAGGCTGCTCCGGTCTGGGACCGGATCGGCGGGGTCGTGTTCGAGCATGGCGAACGGTTTTATAATTTCAGGGGATTGAAGGCCTTCAAGTCGAAGTTCCACCCGATCTGGAAGCCACGCTATCTGGCCGTGGCCGGCGGCGTGAGCCCTGCCATCGTAATGATGGACGCGACGCTTCTGATCAGCGGCGGCTTGAGAGGAGTGGTCGGCAAATGATGTTTATGCGTTCTCTCTTCATCGCGCTTGTCGGATGGCTGTATGTCACGGCTGCTGTCGGTCAACAGCAGGGATACAACACCGGAATGATCCCGGCGCCTCGTATCATGTTGCCGAGCAAAGACACCGATCTCAAGGGCATTGTCTTTCTGATCTCCGGTGGCGGGGGTTGGAGTGCGCGGGAGGATGCGCAGGCCCAAGCGGTGTTGGATGCCGGCGCTGCGGTAGTCGGTATCGATTTTCCGTCCTACATCAAGTCGCTCGCCGCCGACGGTGGCGACTGCGTCTACATGGTTTCCGATGTCGAGGACCTCTCCCAGCAGATTCAGCGGCGGATCGGCAGCTCTAATTATCGCCATCCGATCGTGGCGGGTCTTGGCGAAGGCGGGGCGTTGGCGCTCGCCATGGTGTCGCAGAGTCCCAACGCCACGATTGGCGAGGCGATTGCAGTCGATCCGGTTGCGGGCATCCCGCTCTCCAAGGAGCTTTGCACTCCAGCCCCGAAACAGAAGATCGGCGATCGCACGATCTACGGCTTTGATGGCGGTTCGTTGCCGACGGAGGTCACGATCGTTTCGACGGCAGCTGCCGATGCTGCCGGAAAGGCGCATGCGCAGCGCCTGAAGCAGGAACATCCGGAAGTGCAGCTTGATGATTCCGGTGCGACGCCCGATGCGGCGTTGTCTCAAGCTCTGGCGGCCAGCCTGTCGGCCGCAAGCCTCAACGGTCTGCTGCTCGATCTGCCGCTGACCGTGCTGGAGGCCAAGCCTGCAATGAACACGATGGCCGTCATCTACTCCGGCGATGGGGGTTGGCGTGATCTCGACAGCGAGGTCGGCGGTTACCTGCAATCGCAGGGTATTCCAACGATCGGGGTGGACTCCTTGCGCTATTTCTGGTCGGAGCGTACGCCACAGGGGACGGCGGATGATCTTGCAAAGATCATCGAGCACTATCGTCATCAGTGGAACGTTCAGAACGTGCTCCTTGTCGGCTATTCCTTCGGTGCCGATGTGCTGCCGGCAACCTACAATCTTCTTCCGCCCAACGACCGGGAACGGGTAAAGCAGATTACCCTTCTGGGTTTGTCGCACCAGGTTGACTACGAAATTTCTGTGACGGGCTGGCTGGGCGCCGAGGGAGCCGGCAAGGGTGGAGATCCCGTGAATGACATTGCGAAGATCGATCCCAAGCTTATCCAATGCGTCTATGGCACGGATGAGGGTGACGATCCCTGTCCGACGTTGAAGGATCGAGGCGTCGAAATCGCTCCCATCGAGGGCGGTCATCACTTCGATGAAAACTACCAGGCGCTCGGCAAGCGCATTCGCGACAGTCTCCAGGCGCGGCTGAAGTAGCGCCTCAGATTTCGTGCTTGCGGATATTGAGGAGGATCTTGTGCAGCGTGCCGGTGAAGGCCCGGTATTCCTCTTCATCAATGCCGTCGAACATCCTGAGGAACGAGTCATACATCGTCGGCCAGAAACCGGCGAAAGCCTCCCGCCCCTCTTCCGTGATCGTGACGTCCCGGATGCGCATGTCTTCCGGCCGCGGCGTTCGCCGGATGTAACCCTGGTCTTCGAGCGAATCGAGCGTCCGGCTCATGGTTGACTGTTCGATGACGGCGAAAACCGAGAGCTCGTTGATGGTGAGCGAGGCAGAGACGCTCAGCACTGCAAGTGTGCGCATCTTGGCAATCGTCAGATCGGACTCGCGCAACTCCTCCGCCATGTTGGCGTTCCAGCGAGCAATGATGCGGTTCATCAGGTAGGGTGCGAAATGGTTGAGGCCGATTTCCCCGATAGTCGGGCGGTTCACCTGATCACCTTCCCGATGCCGACGCAGGACGACGCCTGAAAACCGTTCTGCCATAAGCCCTCTTCATGTTCTCCCTCGCCGCGGACTACCGCAGCGACGATGCCAGCAGAAAAACCGGACCACCGGTAAGCGCTCTGGGCCCATCTGTGCGGTCGTTAACAGACGACTTGAAGCGTCGCCAGAGAAAAAACCGGTTCAGGCCGCAGGGGTCGCCGACAATGATGTAGCCGGAACCCGCCACGCTGCCTGCTTCGCGATGGCGAGTGAGGGGCCGAGCCGCATCCGACACAGCCCCGAAAGGCTCTACCCCGTGATCAGTGCCAGCGCACGCACCGGCGAGCCGGTTCCCTTGACGAATTTCAGCGGTGCGGCGATCAGTACCGCCCCCTTTGGCGGCAATTGGTCAAGGTTCGACAGCGAAGCGAGCCCATACTTGTTTGCCTTGTGCATCAGGTTATGGGCGGGGAAGGGCGGGTTCATGCCGCCAGCGGAGCCCGCATCGGTGCCAATGGTTTCTTGGCCCCATCCAATGATGCCCTTGGACAGGAGGTATTCAATTGCTTCGGCCGTCGGGCCGGGAGAATGAGGCCCGTTCTCGTCGGCGTTCAGAAAGCTCTCCGTGGAGCCATTGCGCTTGTACCAGTCCGTGCGCATCAGCACCCAGCTGCCGGCTTCGATCTCGCCATGCTCCGCTTCCCATTCCTTGATGCTGTCGACGGTCAGCAGGTAGTCGGGGTTTCCGGATGCCTCTTTTGAGCGGTCGATGACGTTGACCGGGGCGACGAAATTTTGCGGAGGAATGGTGTCGGTGGTGTTGTTCGGGTTGTCCTTGCCGGTAATCCAGTGGCAGGGCGCGTCGAAATGGGTTCCGGTATGTTCCCCGAGCTCCAGCCAGTTCCAAGCCCAGAACGGGCCGTCCTGATCGTAGGCGGAGATCGTATGCACAGCCACTTTCGGCGTGTTTTTCCCGAACTGCGGCGGCAGATAAAGAACAGGAGTATCCGGGCCGAGTGGCGCCGTCAGGTCGACGACCTTGACCGAACCGGAAAGAAGAGCGGAGGCGAGCGTGGAAAGCGTGGCGGAAGACATGGTCCGGGTTCCCCTTGAATGACCGGTTTGGTGTGCCGGGCGGCAGCCGATTTCCTCTGTCGAATACCGTAGCGGATGAGCGAAGCCTATTGCAGAAAATATGAGGATGCAAGCAATGCTCCGGTGCCGCACTACCTGAAGTACCATGCCATCAGTCGGATCAAGATCCGGGAAATTGGCGCAGGATTACCCAAGCGTTGGGAGTTCCGGTTGGGCTTGCGCAGGCATCTGCCACTATTGTTCTGCCCCACCTCTCTTTGAACTTTTTACAAAAGTATATGCATATGGATGTATAGAGGGCGTGGTGCGGCCGCATAGTTCATCGTTTCTTTTCCTGAGTGAATTTCTTTTCCAGCAGGCTCACCAGCCGCACCATCGGCCAGAGGAAGGCGATGTAAATCAGTGCGGCGCCGATCAGGGGCGTCGGGTTGGCATAGAGCGCCTGCGCATCGAGGCCCTCTTTCATGAGCTCTGCCAGGGCGACCGTCGAGGCCAGTGACGTATCCTTGAACATCGAGACACAGTTGTTGGTGACCGGCGGGATGACGATGCGAATTGCCTGCGGGAGAACGACCTTGCGCAACGTCACCAGGAAAGGGAGGCCGAGAGCGGCTGCCGCTTCGAACTGGCCTTTCGGGATGCCTTCTATGCCGGACCGGAAGACTTCTGCCGAAAAGGCAGCCATGACCATCGTGAAGGCAAGGATGGCGCAGGTCCACGAGGATAATCGAATGCCGACGAAGGGGAGCGCGAAATAGATCAGCATCAGAACGACCAGCATCGGCGCTGCGCGGAAGATGTCGATATAAAAGACCATCAGATAGCGGACGGGCTTCGGCCCATAAAGGCGAAGCAATCCGATTATCAGACCGCAGGGAATGCCAAGGCCGATGCCGGCAATGCCGAGCAGGAAGGTATTGATAAGTCCACGCAGCAACGCTGGGAATGCGTCGCCGAGAACCTCGAGATTGAAGAATGTTTCGAGGAGGGTCATCTGCTTCTGCCTCTACGATACTCATGAAAATGCCGGCCGTTGCCGGCCGGCACGAACGATCCTGCCGCCGTAAAAGGCGCTAGGCTAAGGTTTGGGAAGAGGTTGCTCGACGGCGGATGCAGAACCCGCGGCCGGATCGCTGCCGAACCATTTTTTGTGAATTGCGGCAAGGGTGCCGTCTTTCTTCATCGCGGTGATCGCGTCATTCGCCTTGGCAAGGAGAGGATGATCCTTCGTCATCATCAGGCCGTATTGTTCGCCGGTCTTGATGCGGACCTTAACGGCAAGGTCCTTCATCTTGAGGAAAGCGTACTCCATCCCAGGAACATCGCTGACGGCTGCGTCCGCCCGTCCGGACGAGAGGTCCATCAGCAAGTCCTGCTGCGCGTTATAGCTCTTGATCTCGCTGATGCCGTATTTAGACTGATTTTCCTTCGCCCATTTGTCGCCGGTGGAGCCGGCGAGTACGCCGACGATCTTGTCTTTCAGGTCCTCGACCTTGGAAATGGCGGCTTCCTTGCGGGTGGCGATGCCCATGTCGGAGTCGTAGTAGGGCTGGGTGAAAGACTGGCTGCCGAGCCGGTCCTTGGTGATTGTGATGGAGGAGATGCCCACGTCGATGCGTTTGGAGGCGGTGGCGGCGAAAAGCGCCTGGAAACCGAGATCCGAGATTTCGACCGTCATGCCAAGGCGCTTTGCGACCTCGTTGACGATATCGACTTCGAAACCTTCGAATGTGCCGCTGGCGGTCTTGTATTCGAAGGGGGGATTGCTCGGATAGGATCCGACGACGAGGGCATCTGCGGATGCAAGGCCGGCGCTGGCGGCGGACAGGACGGCAGCGCTCGCAAGGCCGATAAAAGCGCGGCGGAAAAGGGGCATGATCATCGTGTCTGGTTCCCTCTGTTTTCGGCCGGCAAACTTCTTCGGTGCTCGACCAACGTCACTATTCTTGTCTTGGATAAAGTAATTGGTTCGGCTCTCTCCCAAGAGCCAGCCGGCGTCTGCAATCTCCCGTTTTCAGGCGCGCATGAGGGGATGGTGATGTAAAATCCGGAGAGTTTCAAGTGAAAAGATTTAAGCTTAAATCATATGCGCGGCCGCCATATTCTCAGGAAGATAAGTGCAATATATTATAGGTTTAAACTTGTTTTTCCTTCGGAGTAGTCGATATTGAACGCAGTCGAGAACGGACCCGTCAGTTACAAGCTGGGGCCGTGAAGCAGCAGGTAGCTCCCATGCGTTTTGCCTATTTTGCCTTTTTCGAAAATGTCGACGGAAGCCAGCTTGCCGTAAGCAAGGCGGATGTCGAGACCGTTGCAGAGATCGTCAAACTGACACCCGGGCTCACCTCAGCCAATCTCTACACGCCCGAAATCACCAAGGACATGTACAACAAGGAGGAGCGGCCGCCGGTTTTCGGCATGCAGCTCTATTTCAACGAGTTGACGGAGCTGGAGGAAGCCATGGCGCCGGCGGGCCACCTGCAGCAACTCGCTGCCTCCGGCGTGCTCTCAAGCATCCGCGGTGCGAAGGCGACGCAGCAGGCCATGTATGTGCGGCCGTTCCCGGTCGATGAGGGCAGGCTTGATATCGAAAAGAACGGTAGTCCCTGTTCCTACGTGGTGCACTACGCCGGTCCGGCTCAGGACCTGAACATCTGGCTACATCACTATGTCAGCCACCATCCCCAGGTCATGCGCACGTTTCCCGGCATCCGCCAGATCGAGATCCTGTCGCGCGTCGACTGGTGCGGCTTCCTGCCATGGGAACGGGTAAATTACATGCAGCGCAACCGGGTGATGTTCGACAATCCAGCGGCACTGCAGATAGCATTGCAATCGCCGGCGCGAATTGCCATGCGCGAAGACTTCGAGACCTTTCCGCCTTTCGAAGGCGGTAATTCGCATTTTCCGATGGAGACGCGGATTATCTTCCCGTGAACGACGGGGCCGCCGCGCCTATTCGATTTGATAGCCGGCTTCGGCGGCCACCGGCGACCATTCCGTGTTGACATCATCCGGAGGAACTGCAGCAAGCAGGCTGCGAGTATAAGGATGTTGCGGATCGGCAAAAACGGTTTCCGTTTCGCCGCTTTCCACCACCTTGCCCCGGTACATGACCAGGACCCTGTCGCATAGGTAGCGCACGACCGAGAGATCATGCGAGATGAAAAGCATGGAGAAGCCGTGTTCATCGCGCAGCTTGAGGAGCAGATCGAGAAGTTGTGCCTGCACCGAGACGTCGAGGCCGGAAACGATTTCGTCGGCAACGAGAATGCGCGGCAGGGTGCATAGCGCTCGGGCGATGTTGACGCGTTGTTTCTGGCCGCCCGAAAGCTGGGAGGGAAAACGCATCGCCGCATCCGGAGGCAGGCCGATTTCCTTCAACAGTTCGGCGGCGCGGTCCATGCGCTCGCGGGCACCGGTGTGCAGTCCGCTGGCCTCGTTTGCCTGGGTGACGATGCTGCCGATCCTCCTGCGTGGATTGAGTGCCGATTGCGGGTCCTGAAAGACCATCTGGATATACTGGCGGCGATAGGCCTTTTCGGAACGGCCGTTGGACGTCACGTCGCGGCCTGCCAGCGTGATCCTTCCATCCGTCGGTGTGTCGAGGCCGACGACGAGGCGGGCGAGCGAACTCTTGCCGCTGCCGCTCTCGCCGACGATGCCGACGAACTCGCCCTCGCCGAGCGTGAAATCGACGCTGTTGACGGCCTTGAAGGCGCTGCGTTTTGCAAACGGACTCCAGGCCGTCGTGTAGGCCTTTGTCAGTTTCTCTCCGTTGAGATGAACCTTGGCCGATGCGATCTCGCGGCCGGGCGAAAGCGGCGGCGGTACGATCTGTGGCGTCTTTTCGGTTCGGATGCAGGCGGCGATGTGGTTGGGGCCGATATCGGCGAGCGGCGGCTCGATTTCAGTGCAGGCCTCTACCGCGTTCGGACAGCGCGAGGCGAAGCGACAGCCCTTCAGTTCCTTCAGCACACGCAAGCCGGGCATGCGCTCGGGCAGAATGAAGAGACCGCGGCGTGGGCCTGATATCGTCGGATTGGCAAGCTGCAGGCAGCGCGTATAGGGGTGGGCCGGCGCAGAGAAAAGCTGCTTTGCCGGGCCGCGTTCGGCCGGCCGGCCGGCATAGAGCACCATGATCTCGTCGCTGATCTGCGACGCAAGGCGCAGGTCGTGGGTTATAAAGATCACCGCCGTGCCGTCGCGCTTCTGCATCTCGGCGATCAGTTTGACGATGCGGGCCTGGATGGTGACGTCGAGTGCGGTGGTCGGTTCGTCGGCGATCAGCAGGCGCGGGCGGCTGGCAAAGGCCATGGCGATCAGGATACGCTGACACATGCCGCCGGAAAGCTGATGCGGGTATTTTTCCAGCAGTGCCGCACCATGCGGCAAGTGCACTGCTTCGAATTCCTTCAGAGCCCGCTCTCGCCAGTTTTCGCCGGGAGCCAGGCCGATGCGCAAAAGGTGTTCCTTGATCTGCTGGCCGACCGTCAGGACCGGGTTGAGGCCTGAAAGCGGCTCCTGCGGGATGAAGGCGATGTCGCGGCCGAGAAGGCTACGGCGTCGTTCCGGCAGCATGCTCACCAGGTCCTCGCCATCGAAGGCGAGGGTCCCTTTGGTGACGGCAAAGCCCTTCGGCAGATATTGCGAGATGGTACGGCCGATCATCGACTTGCCGGCGCCGGATTCGCCGACCAGGCCGAGGATCTTGCCGGGCTCGAGCGAGAAGTTGAGATCGGTCAGGACCGGAAAACTTTCCTTGGCCCCGAGCGATTCAACGCAGAGATTTTGCGCGGAAAGAATGGGATTCTTGGCTGAAAGAATGGCCATGTCAGGTGCGCTCCGTCTGGGTCAGGCGCGTATCGAGGGTGCGGCGCAGGCCGTCGCCCAAGATATTGAAACCGAAGACCGCGAAGAAGATCGCGAAGATCGGGGCGATCAGGTTGAACGGCGCGTCGTAGATATTCTGGCGCGCATCGGCGATCATCTGGCCCCAGGCGGCGGTTTCCGAGCCGACGCTCATGCCGACGAAGGAGAGGATCGCTTCGACGATAATGGCAACGCCCATTTCGAGGCTCATCAGGGTAATCAGCAGCGGCAGCGTGCCGGGCAGGATTTCGCGGGTGATGGTGCGCCAGTGCGAGAAGCCGACGAGCTGGGCGGCGGAGACATAGTCGCGCCTGCGAAGTACGATGACCTCGCTTCGCAATACGCGACAGAAGCGCGTCCAGTCTACCAGGACGATGGCCAGCACGACGTTGCGCAGGCCCGTTCCCAAACCCACCATGAGGATGAGCGACAGGATGACCGGCGGGAAGGACAGCCAGATCTCAACGACGCGGCCGATCAGCCAGTCGACCCAGCCGCCGAAATAACCGGCGACATGAGCGAAGAAGGCGCCGATGATCATCGCACCGATCGAGGCGCTGAACGCGACGGTGAGCGCGACGCGGGCGCCAAAAATCAGGCGGGACAAAACGCAGCGGCCGAGGCTGTCGGTGCCGAGCGGAAACATCGCATCGCCGCCATCAGCCCAGATCGGCGGCGTCAGGATCGAGAGCAGATTCTGTTCGTTCGGATCGTTGGGTGCCAGATAGGGTGCGAAGATCGCGCAGACGGCCAGAATGAAGATGATCACGAGGCCTGTCTGGACGCGGCCGGATTTCAGCCAGAGCGGAAGCGGTCGCCCCTTTGCATGTTGTAGCATGTCAGCGCACCCTCAGTTTCGGGTTGAGGATCAGATAAAGGCTGTCGACCACGATGCTGATCACCAGAACTGCGACGCAGTAGGTGAGCCCGGCGCCCTGGATGATCGGCAGGTCCGCGTTGCGGATCGCGTCGACCATCAGATTGCCCATGCCCGGATAGGAATAGATGATTTCGACCAGCAGCGTGCCGCCGAACAGGAAGCCGAACTGCACGCCCATGAGGCTCAGCGTCGGTAGAATGGCGTTCTTCAGTCCGTGGCGGATGAGGATGCGCTTCTCGGAAAGCCCGCGTAGGCGCGCCTGCTGGATATAGTCGTCCTGATAGGCGTCGAGCAGGCTCGAACGCAGCACTCGCATCAGTGATGGCGACAGCGCGATGCCGAGCGCGAGACAAGGCAGGATCATGTGTTCGAGCGCGTTGAAGAAGGTCGGGAGATTGCCGGTGATCAGGCTGTCGAGCAGCAGGAAGCCGGTAATGACCGGGCGTTCGAAACCGGGGCTGAGCCGTCCGGTGAACGGGAGGACTTCGAAAAAGACGCCGAAGATCAGGAGCAGGAACAGGCTCCAGAGGAATTCCGGAAGCGAGAGCAGAAGAATGGAAAAGAAGTCCATCACCGCTTCGGCGCGGGTGCCACGGACATAAAAGAGGAAAAGACCACCGGCGAGGCCAAAGACGGTCGCCACCATCATCGCTATGACCGCTAGCTCGATTGTCGCGGGAAGGGTGGAGCCGATCAAGGACGTCACGTCCTGGCGGAAATGTATCGAGCGTCCAATGTCGCCCTCCATAAGCTTGCCTAGCCAGATGCCATATTGTTCACCCACCGGCCGGTCGAGCCCCATCTCCTTGCGCATCGCCTCGACTTCTTCGACCGTTGCATTGGGCGGCAGCGACATCGCGGCTGGATCCACCGGCAGGATGCGCAGAATGCAGAAGAGAAGTGCGGAAACAATCAGCAGGATTGGTATGGCGGTGATGACGCGCTTTACCAGCAGTTTGGCAATGGTCGCAAACATGCGCATGCCCCGTTATTTCGATGTCAGGGAAGGGGCCGGCGTGTCCCGGCCCCTGATGCTGGTGCTTGGCGCGTCAGGACCAGGACATGGTGCTGCCGAGAACCCAGGCATTGCCGTATTTGGCATAGCTGAGGTTCTTCTTGCGCACGAGCGTCTGCACGCTTTGCAGGATCGGGACGCTGGCTCCCGTCTCGACGGCTTCCTTGTTGAGCGCCTTGTAGCCGGCAATTCGTTTCTCGTAGACAGGCTCGGTGAAGAGCGCGAGAACCTTCTCGCCGATCTCCATACCCTTCCATGCGCCGAACGGCATTTTCGGGTTCAGGAGGTAGCCTGCGAAGATTTCCGGATCCCCGGTGGCGTTGTCAAAGCTGTAAAGCGTTGCCTCCGGCAATTTTCCACCACGGTTCAGTTCGAAATATTTCGAATATTCGATCTGCTGAAGCTCGACCTTGAGCCCCACCTTCTGCCACATCTGCACAAGTGCCCGGGCAATGTCGAAGTCGCTCGGGAATTGGCCATTTGTGGCCGCAAGCGTGAAGGTTGCCGGCTTGTCGGCGGTGTAGCCCGCATCTGCAAGCAGCTTCTTCGAGAGCTGCGGGTCATAGGAAAACTTGTAGTCGTCGAGATAGCCCGGTGTTCCGGGCGTCGCCGGAATTGAGAGCGGTACGGCCGCTCCGCCATAAAACGCTTTCGAAAGCGCTGCCTTGTCGATGGCGTGATGGGCAGCCAGACGAACGGCCTTGTCGGCAAAGCCCAGGTCATTGCGCATCTGCAAGAGGATCAGGCGGGTGAAGGGATTGATCTCGGCGGTCAGACCTTCGGTCTTGCCGAGACGCTCGGCTTCACGGACAGGAATGTTGACGGTGAGATCGACCTGGCCGGATTGAATCGCGGCGGTTCGGGCCGACGGATCCTTGATGATGTCGATCGTGACGCGTTTGATCTTCGGTTTCGCGCCGAAATAGTCTTCGTTGCGTTCAAGCACGATACGCGAGTTCATCTGATACTCGACCAGCTTATATGGCCCGGTACCCACCGGCTTCTTGCCAAATTCTTCCGGCCCCACCGACTCGATGTATTTTTTGGGCACGAGGTAGCTGCCGAGGAAGGCAAGCCACTGCGGCGCGGTTGGGGTCGGAGCAGAGAATTTCATGATGCCTGACGTCGGCGACGCAATCTCGATATCGGTCAGAGTGCGCCAGGAATTGGCGATGTCGAGCTTGAGGCCGGATTTGATGCGTTCGACGAAGGTGTATCTGAAATCCTCCATCGTCATCGGATCGCCGTTGTGGAATTTCACATCGCTACGGATTTCGAACGGCATCGAGAGGCCATCAGGCTTCAATTCCCATTTCGTGATGAGATTAGGAATGAGCTTCAGGTCAGGCGCCTGATCGAGCGGTTGGTCGAAAACCATCTTGAAGAGTGGCTGCGCGTCCGGAACGAAGCGGAGGTTCGGGTCCCAGGAAGGCACGTCGCTCGGCCATCCAATGGTGACGCTATCGGTTTCCTGGGCGAACGCCAAGCTGGCTTGCGAGAATGTGGAGCCGCTGACGGCGGCAAGGCCGAGCATCTGCAGGAGATTTCTGCGGTCGATTTCAAAAGTCATGACGATCCCTCTGGTTCTGCCCATCGGCAAGGGCCGACGAACTTGCGGCGGTTGGTGAAAACGCAAGTCTGCAGTCCTGCCAGGGGCTTCGATCGTTGTTTTGATTCCGCTTTTTGCGGTCGTCCCCTTAACAATTAGGGGGATCGTAAAACGAGGTAAAAAATACTTCAAGCCTAAAATTTATTATCGGAAAAATTTAAGATTATGATTGCCGGCAGCAGCAGAATGCTTGGAAAACGGGCATTTCCATGCGGACAAGTGGCGAAGAATACCAACTGGTAGATCGGAGATCGGAGCGGTGTGTGGCCTCCTCGGAGAAATTCGTTGACGTTCTTTCCAGTTATTTTATGCTTAAAATGCTGTTTAGGGCTGAAGGTGCTTAAAATGGCCTAGGAGGGAAGCTGATGATCGATCCGCATTGTCATTCCAGCAGTATCATGGTGGAGCGACCGGCCGCTGCCGCCTTTGATCTCATGTCGGATGGACTGAAGCAGGGTCAATGGGCCTGGGGTAGCGCCAATCGGACAGAGGTGGAGCCAGGGCTCTTCCGCGGCACGTCCACGTTTACAGGGCGCGAAACCTTCGTTCGCCTTCATGTCGATCGCACCCGGTTTCAGGTGGACTATGAAGTAGGCCTCGCGAAGGAGAGCATGCAGTTTCGGAATATGTCGCGGGTCATCCCGGGAGACGTCCTGCGCATGGGGCCTGACAAATGCGTGGTGACGCTGCTGACCTGGCGGCTGGAGACGCAGACGGATGCGGAGTGGACCCAATTCGGGGCGATCCACGAAGCAGAGATGTTCCTGATCAAGGGTTTGCTCGAACGAGCACAAGGATAAGACGATGCACGCTCCCTACTTGCTGCTTGAACACCGGGCGATGGTCAATCCGGGCGCGCCGATGCTGATTGCGCCAGCGAGCGCAAAGCTGCCTTACGCACCGGATGGCTTTCGCTGCAGTTATGGCGAGGTTTTCACTCGGGTCAGCCTTTTGAAGCAGAAGTTTGCGGCGGCTGGATACGGGATTGGTTCGCGCGTGGCGCTGCTGCTGGAAAACCGGCCGGAATTTTTCGATTACTGGCTGGCGCTTAACGCCATCGGCGCTTCGATCGTGCCGGTCAATCCGGATTTGCGCCGCGACGAACTCATCTTCCAGCTCGATATGGCCGAGGCATCGCTGATGGTGGTTGTACGCGAACGATGGGATGAGCTGCGTGAAATTTCGCCAGGCAAGGTGACGGTGATGGTTGCTGGCGGTGATATTCCGCAGTCACTGGAGATTCATGAGGCCCGGCCCGGCGGTCCAGACCAGGAATGCGCGCTGCTCTTCACTTCGGGTAGCACGGGAAAACCGAAAGGCTGCATTCTTTCAAATAGTTATTTCATCACCGTTGCCGAGTGGTACACAAGCCAGGGCGGCATTGCGGAAATGGAAGAAGGCGGCGAAGTGGCACTGACGCCGCTGCCGATGTTCCACATGAACGCGCTTGGCTGCACGGCCGTGGGCATGATGATGAAGGGCGGCGCTATCGTGCCGCTCGATCGATTTCACTCCAGCAGCTGGTGGGCCTCGATCGCCGATTCCGGTGCGACCATTATCCATTGTCTGGGGGTGATTCCGGCGATCCTGCTGCAGCTTCCTCCGCTCGATGCCGAGCGGGCACATAAGGTGAAATTTGCGCTGGGGCCGGGGGTCGATGCGCGCCACAAGATTGAGTTTGAGAAACGTTACGGCATTCCGATCGTCGAGGCCTGGGCTATGACGGAAACCGGCGGCCGGGCCGTGACGACTACTGCGGCGGACGATTATACTCCGGGACTGCGCTGCATCGGCCGGCCGCGTGCGGGTATGGATTATCGGATCGTCGACGATGCGGGCAAGGACGCCGAACTCGGTACGCCTGGGGAATTGCTGGTACGAGCCAAAGGGGCGAACCAGCGCGACGGTTTTTTCAGCGGCTATCTCAAGGATGAAAAGGCCACCGAGGAGGCATGGGAAGGCGGCTGGTTCCATACCGGAGATATGGTCTATGCGGACGACAAAGGCCTGCTTTACTTTTTCGATCGTAAAAAGAGCATCGTGCGGCGCAGCGGTGAAAATATCGCCGTGCTGGAGGTGGAGGCGGCTCTCGCCAAGGACCCGTCGGTCAAGGCTTCAGCCGTGACGCCGGTGCCGGACGATCTGCGTGGCGAGGAAGTTTTTGCCTTCATCGTCGAAAGCGAGGCCGCTGGAGTGGGCGTGCCGGTCGAGAAGGCGAAGCGGATCATCGAGGCCACCGGTGCCCATATCGCGTACCATAAACTTCCAGGTTACGTGGTTTTCATCGACAAGTTGCCGGTAAGTTCGACCCAGAAACTGCAGCGCGGCGAGATCAAGGCCATGGCGGCGAAGGCCGTTGAAGACGGCACGGCGATCGATCTACGAAAACTGAAAGCGGCAATCCGAAAGGCCGGCTGACGCCGCGTCGGCCTTCGAGGCCTTCCATGTGCAGCAAATCAAATTTCAAAACATTCAATGGAGCTAACGATGACGCCGGAAAAGATTCTCTACGAGAGTTCCGTTACCGCTCATGGCGGCAGGGAAGGCAAAGCGCAGAGCGCAGATGGCAGTTTTTCCGTCAATCTTTCGGTGCCGAAAGGACTCGGTGGCCCGGGCGGCGATGGCACCAATCCGGAACAGCTTTTTGCGGCCGGTTATGCCGCTTGCTTTCTCGGCGCGGTGAAGCTTGTCGCGCGCACGAAGAAGGTTCCTTTGTCGGATGATGTCTCAATTACCGCAAAGGTCGGAATAGGCCCGATACCGGTTGGGTATGCGCTGGCGGTGGAACTCGTTGCTTCCCTTCCGGGGATAGAACGACCGCTGGCGGAAGAGATTGTCGCTGGTGCACACGAGCGGTGCCCTTATTCCAATGCGACGCGCGGTAATGTCGACGTCAAGCTGACGATCGCCTGATGGTTCCGCCCCGTAGGCGTCAATCCTATGACGGCGTGGTTCTGGCGGTGCCGGTGACGGTGCCCTACCAGCGCTATTCCATCGAGACCGCGCATTGGTGGATGGGCAAGGCGCTGAGGGCGCTCGCGGAAGGCGCTGGCATCAGCCATCGGGATTTCGACGGCTTTTCGGTCGCGAGCTTCACGATGGGGCCGGATGTCGCGGTTGGCCTGACCCAGCATTTCGGGCTGTCGCCGCGCCATATCGATCATGTGCCGATGGGTGGCGCGTCGGGGATTGTCTCGCTTCGACGAGCGGCACGAGCCGTACAGGCCGGCGACGCGGATATCGTGGCTTGCGTTGCTGCGGATACGAACAGTGTCGACAGTTTCCGGAATCTCCTTGAAGGCTTTTCGCGCTTCTCCCAGGATGCCGTCTATCCATACGGTGCAGGGGGCGCCAACGGCAGTTTTGCGCTGATTGCGCGTCACTACATGGACCGCTACGGCGCGACGCGTGAGGATTTTGGCAAGTTGTGCGTGGCGCAGCGCGAGAACGCGCTCAAGAATCCTCATGCGCTCATGAAGAAGCCGTTGACGCTCGATCAATATATGTCGGCGCGAGTGATCGCCGAGCCTTTCCGTCTGTTCGACTGCGTGATGCCATGTGCCGGCGCGGAAGCGTTTTTAGTGATGCGGGAGGAGACGGCGACGTCGCTGGGGCTGCCTTTCGTTCGGCTGCTGTCGGCGATCGAGCGGCACAACGCTTTTCCTGACGATCCGATGCAGGTGCGCGGCGGTTGGGTAATGGATCGCGACGAGCTTTACGGCATGGCGGGAGTTGCACCGGATGACATGGATTTTGTCCAGACCTATGACGACTACGCAGTCATCTCGATGATGCAGTTCGAGGATCTGGGTTTTTGCGCCAAAGGCGAGGGGGCTGACTTCGTGCGTCAGCATACATTCACGATCGACGGTTCCTTCCCGCACAACACTTCCGGCGGACAGTTGTCGGTCGGTCAGGCCGGCGCTGCCGGCGGCCATCTCGGCATTACCGAGGCGATACGCCAGCTTCTCGGCATCGCAGGAGGTACGCAGGTGCGTGATGCCAGGCTCGGTCTCGTATCCGGTTTCGGGATGATCAATTACGACCGCGGGCTGGCCTCGGCGGCCGCCGTTCTGGCGAGGGCATGATGACCGAACCCCTGGCAAAGCCGAAACGAAAGAATCCGCTCGCCCGCACCCGACAGCCATTGCTGCCGCCCTCGGCCCGCAGCCGCAAGGCGCATGGGTTGACGCTTGCCGCTTCCGTTGGCCGGTTCATGCTGCAATGCTGCGGCGAATGCGGGCGATATACCTATCCGGCACGGGAGGCCTGCCCGAGCTGCCTTTCCTCCGCCCTGTCTTTCCGCGATGCCCCGACGGGCGGTCTACTCCTCTCGGAAACGCGGATCGAGGTGACCAGCGATCCCTACTATCGCGAGCGCATGCCGTGGCGTGCCGGCCTTGTAAAACTCGATTGCGGGCCGAATGTGGTTACGCATCTGCACGGCGATTGCGGTGGTTCCGGCGTCCGGGTCGCGATGTCGCTGCAACTCGACAAGGCGGGCCAGGCCGTGTTTTTTGCCAAACCCGTGTCGGAGACGCCTCATATGGAAGATGATCCCCAGTGGCGGGAGCTTATCGCCGATCCGAAACATCGCCGGGTGCTGATATCGGACGGACGCAGCGCCACGGCCGTAGCTCTGGTCAATGCGCTGAAGAAGGCGGGGGCCGCCAAGATCTTCGTCGGTGTGGCCGAACAATGGAAGCCCTTCGAGGAGCGGAGCTCGCTGGAGGCGATCGAAGGCGTCGAACTCGTCGATCTCGATCTGACCAGCGAACGTTCCGTACAGGAACTGGCGATGGATATCGGCGCCAAGGTCGAGATCCTGGTGAATACCGCCGATCATGTCCGGCCGGCACATCTCTTCGATGCGGGGGCGGCCAATACGGTGCGCGACGCTATGGATCATACGGTGATGGGGCTGATGCGGCTTGCTCAGGCCTTTGGGCCGGTGATGCGCTCCCGCGGTGCCGATGGCGCGACCGGGGCCGTTGCCTGGGTCAATTTGCTCTCCGTACACGGCCTCAGCAATGCGCCGCAATTCGGCGTTCATTCCGTCGCGCATGCGGCCTGCCTTTCGCTGTCGCAATGGCTGCGCAATGAACTGCGACCAGGCGGCATCCGGGTCATCAATGCGTTCACCGGACCGCTTGATACCGAATGGTTTCAGACGGTGCCGCCGCCGAAGGTGGCGCCAAAGGCGCTGGCGGATGCGATCATCGACGGGCTGAAGCGCGGGCTCGAAGATATTTACATCGGGGACGTCGCCAAGGATATCGAGGCGCGGCTCTTCGACAATCCGAAGGCAGTGGAGCGGGAGGCCGGCCGATGAACGGGGATATTCTAGGCGTTTTCGCCGAAGCATTGGCTTCGGGCCGCATTCGGGTGGTCGACCTTACCTGCACCCTGTCGCCGGATTTCCCGGTCATCGTGATGCCCCCGGAACTGGGGCAGTCCGCGCCGTTCCGGATGGAGAGGATTTCCCACTACGATGGCTCCGGTCCGGCGTGGTATTGGAACAATCTCTCGTTCGGCGAGCATACCGGTACGCATTTCGATGCGCCGATCCATTGGTATACGGGCCGGGATCTGCCGCTCAATTCCGTCGACACGTTGCCGCCTGCCGATATGATAGCCCCGGCCTGCGTGATCAATTGCGTCGCTCAGGCGGCGAGGGATCCGGATTTTCTACTGACGATTTCAGACGTGACGAAGTGGGAAGAGCAGCATGGCCGCGTTCCGGCTCGATCCTGGGTGCTGCTCAGAACGGACTGGTCCAACAAGACGGGTGCAGCCTATGCGAACCTTCAGCCAGATGGCGCCCATACGCCAGGACCGGATGCAGACGTAATGCGCTGGCTGGTGGAAGAGCGAGATATATTGGGTTTCGGCACAGAGACGATCGGCACCGATGCAGGGCAGGCGGGACACTTTTCGCCGCCCTACCCGGCGCATCACTATCTGCATGGTGCAGGGCGGTACGGCCTGCAATGCCTGGCCAATCTCGGCCAGTTGCCGCCGGTCGGAGCAATGATTGTCGCAGCGCCTCTGAAGATCCAGAACGGTTCGGGAAGCCCCCTCCGTGTTCTCGCTCTCGTTCAGGAGCGCTCCACCGGATGAGACCCGCTCGCCACGCGTCGGGCCGCGGTGTCGTAGAAGCTCGTCAGCAATTCCAGCATTTCCGTGGCATCGCCAAGTCCCTGTTCCGCGTGATCCATTTTTTGGATCAGCGAGACCAGCAGGTGCCGACGCAGCGCGCGGTAATCCTGGGTGAGCTTGGTGCCCTTGCGGGTCGGCGTGTAAAGGGTGTCCTTGCGCGAGCGGCCTTTGACGCGCTCGATAAGCTGCAGCGTTTGCAGTTTCTTGATGGCATACTGGATGTTGGCCGTGTCGTCACGGCCGAGCAGACGGGAGATTTCTCCGAGCCCTTTCGGTTTGTTGCGATAGCGGATCGTGTGCAGGATCGCGGTATCGAGACCGCTGAGGCCGGA
This sequence comes from Neorhizobium alkalisoli, assembly GCF_002968635.1. Taxonomy (GTDB): domain Bacteria; phylum Pseudomonadota; class Alphaproteobacteria; order Rhizobiales; family Rhizobiaceae; genus Neorhizobium; species Neorhizobium alkalisoli. Next base: position 163,532 of record NZ_PVBN01000007.1, read on the forward strand.
GCCGGCGAGTTCGCTCGAGCATTCCGACTGCCATCGCAGGAAGGCGGCCGAAATTCGCCACAACGACCATTCGAACTCGGTGAGCGCCGCTTCCGACATCTCCACGGCCGTATCGCTCAGCGGATTTTCAGACGTGATCGGCACGGTCATGCGGCTCTCCGGGTGGTTTCTGTGTCGGGAGTAAAGCCTTAAATTGATGTTTTGACGAGTGTCAATCGCACCGGGCAAGCGAACGAAACGAGGGGACAATGCGCATCTTCTGGCAAAGCTTCATCGACGCCACCGCGAGCGCCGCCTATATGAAGCGTCTTTCCGACTACCTGAACAGTATCGCCGACCCGGGCACGACGGTCGATGTTTTTGGCATCAGCCCGCCGGATCGGCATTTCGGACGATTGGCGGAATTCCGTTGTGCTGCAATCGCGATCGACAATGGGCTGGAGGCAGCGAGCCGAGGTTATGACGCCGTGGTCATAGGCCATTTCCAGGACCCCGGTCTCTATGAGCTCAAGTCGGCACTGACCGTGCCGGTGATCGGGGCGGGAGAGGTGTGCATGCACTACGCAGCGCGGCTCGGTCGGCGCATGGCGCTTGTTACGCTCGATGATGTGTTCCAGGTCTGGCACTATGAGCAGGCTGATCTCTATGGCCTCGGCGGCCGGGTAAAGCACGTGGTCGGCATGAATTGCGAACCGTCCGATTTCAGCAGTGCTTTTGCCGGCGACGGCGATGCACGGGAGCGGATGCTCGCAAACTTCATCGCCTGTGCCGAGCCGCTGGTGCGCGATGGGGCGGATGTGGTGGTTCCAGCCGGCGTGCTGCCCGGGCTTCTTGTCGGCGGCGAATATGGGTTCAAGGTGTTGCATGCGCCGGTCGTCAATACGGCCGCCGTGGCGCTGAAGAGCGCTGAAATGGACGTCCGGCTGCAGAAGATCAACGGTATCGAAGTGAGCCGCGGGCCATTTTGTGCACTCGCGACAGAAGGAGCGATCGAGGACTTCCGGACTTTCGTGGCCAAGGGCCGTCTGGCGCCTCTGTTTTCCGGTGACGTTTAGGTAGTTGACGTGCCACCCACGAGAGATATCGGGCGCCAAAATAGGCGGCGGTTACATCGTCAGGACAAGCCGCCCACGGGTGATGGCGCCGTTCTCCATCAGCCGGTGAGCTTCTGCGGCTTGCGAGAGCGGCATGGCGCGTGCGACCTGCGGTTTCAGGATACCGGCGCCGGCGAGTTCCATCATTCCGCGTAGCGCGGATCTGTCGTCGGTCACCATGGCGCGAGTGACTTTGACTCCGTATTCGTGACTCCGGTCGGTGATCGGGTCGGCAACCAGCCACACGAGATGACCGCCCGTCTTCAAAACTTTGTAGGATTTATCGTGGACCTCTCCACCCATGAGGTCGAAGACCACGTCCTGGTTGCGCAGGACTTCGGAGAAGTCTTCCTGATCATAGGCGATGACGCGGTCTGCGCCGAGGCTCAGCGCATAGTCGCGGTTGGTCGAGCGGCAGGTGGCAGTGACATCGGCGCCGAGATGCTGGCAGAACTGCACAAGCAGCCCGCCGACGGCGCCGGCGCCCGAATGAACCAGCACTGTGTCGCCAAATTTGACTTCGGCGGTACGGAGGGCAATCCAGGCGCTGAGCCCTGCATTGGTAAGCGCAGCGGCTTCGACAGTCGAAAGGTTGTCCGGAATCTGGACCGCGTTCTCCGCATCGACTGCGATCATTTCAGCGTAACCACCCTGAGCAAAGACGCCAGCCATGACGGCGACCCGGTCGCCCACCTTGAATTCGTGGACGTTTGTGCCGATCGCAATCACCGTGCCTGCACCATCGCGGCCGGGAACGTTCGGCATCGGCAAGGTAAAGTGGCTCTTGAGGTAACCCGCCCGAAGTTTCCAGTCGAAGGGAGTGACACTGGCTGCTTCAAGCTTGACCAGGATCTGACCATGCCCTGCCGCCGGATCAGGCAGATCGACATACTGCATCACGTCGGCTTTGCCGTACTCCCTGTATTGAATGGCCTTCACTCGTCACTCCCTGAAGTTGACAGGATATCTGGGCTTCTCGCCTTTCAACACGGCCGCGACATCGGCGAAGACCTTGCTGCGCACTTCCGCATAACTCTGGGCCGAATAATGCGCCGCATGCGGCGATACGATCACCTGATCCAGCGACAGCAAGGGGTTGTTCGGCGAGGGTGGTTCCTTTTCGAAAGTATCGATACCGGCACCAGCGATATGGCCGCTCCTGATGGCATCAGCCAATGCAGCCTCGTCGACCAGTCCGCCGCGCGACACATTGATGACAACGGCGCCTCTCTTCATCTTCTTCAGCGTCTCGGCGGAAATGATGTTGCGGGTCTCCGGCGTTACCGGGATGTGCAGTGAGACGAAGTCGGCTTGTGCAAGCAATTCATCCAGCGACACCGGTCTCGCACCCGCAGCGGTGACCTTTTCGGCCGACATATAGGGGTCGTAGGCAATGATCTCGTAACCGAAGGCTCTTGCTTTGCCTGCGGTGAGGCGACCGATCTGGCCGAAACCAATCAGGCCCACCACCTGCCCGCTTGGGCGAGCGATGCCGGCGCCATCGTCCATGGCGGCCCAGCGCCCCTGGCGTACTGCGCTATCATAGACTTTGAGCTTTCGTGCAAACGACAGGATCAGGGCCATCGTGTGCGTGCTCACCTCGTCTAGATTCGAATCCGGCACATAGGTGATCTGTACGCCGGCCTTGGTTGCTGCTTCGACGTCAATCGAATCCAGACCGACACCGAAACGGCCTATGACCTTGAGGTTTTTGAGTTCGGACAGAACCCGCGCAGTGATTGGCTCACGCAGCACCATCAATGCATCGGCGTCTTTAGCTTCCGCAATCAGCTCGTCCTCGGTCAGCAGGGTTCTTTCGATGAACTCGGCGTCGAGGCCATGAAGAAGAGCGAGCTGTTCCGCTTCAACGGCAAGCATTCCGTCAGTCTTGATGATCTTCATAATGCATCCTACGCGTTACGTGCCGCGGATGCCCCGGCGGCCAGACTCGCGCCGAGGAACATGGTGTCGCTGGCCAGCATGACGAAGGTGATGCCGGCTTCGGACCATTTCTGGACGTCATCGGCGGACGGACGGAAAATTCCGACTGCTTTGCCGGCCTTGCGGGCCGCGCTTGCGATCTTGGTGATTGCGGCATCGAGCTTTTCCGCTCCGGCAGGTCCCAGGGCGTCAATGGATACGGAAAGGTCGCCGGGGCCAACGAAGATCACGTCGACGCCATCGACGGCCACGATATCATCGACATTGGCGAGGCCTTCAGCCGTCTCGATCTGGATCGCCAGCACGAGGCTTTCATTGGCGACCCTCAGATAATCGGGAATTCGATAGCCGTATGCGGAGGCACGGCCAGGGCCGACGCCGCGCTCCCCGATTGGCGGATAACGCGTCGCCATGACAGCTGCCTTGGCCTGGGCAGCCGTCGAGACGCGTGGCACAAGGACGCCGGCGGCCCCCGCATCGAGTGCTGACGCGGCCCATTCAGGCGCATGGCTCGGAACCCTCACCATCGCTGGCACGCGATGGGCGTCAGCGGCGCGTATGAGGTTTTCGATGAGTTCGCGGTCGATCTGCGAGTGTTCCGAATCGATGCAAAGGAAGTCCAGTCCCGTCGCCGCGATCACCTCGATCGCGACCGGATGGGGAATGGCGGCGAAGGTGCCAATTACCCTTTCATAGCCAATGCACTTCTTGCGGAAACTACTCATGACGATCCTCTGGGAATTGTCCTTTGGCGAGCCGGTGAGCGCGGCCTCTCAAAATAAAGTTTAAGCCTAAAATTATTAGGCCTGCAAGCGAATAACAGGAGATGTCGAAACAAACTCGACGACATGATTTCGATCGCAAGCCGTATACTGTATCCGGCGGTACTGCGCCGGAAAATCGGATTTTTGCATGGCGATAGTTGAAATATCTAGCCAACGGTATACGGATTTTGCGAGAGGTATTGATGCTGAAGCCGAACGAAAATCTGGTCGACGCGGTTTATTTCGATCTGCGGCTGAAGTTGCAGCGGAGCGAGATTTCCACCTCCGACCGCTTGGTGGATACGGAGATCGCCGCGTTAAAAGGCATATCGCGTATGCCCGCCCGCGAGGCACTGCTCAGGCTGGTTTCGGAAGGTTACCTAGTCGGCACGACACGTGGCTTTGCGGTCCGGGAATTGTCCCTGGAGGATATATCGGGGCTGTTTGAAGTGCGCCGCCAGCTCGAGCCGCGGGCGGCTGCGAGTGCGGCGCGGGATATGTCGTCGACAGTCGAGGAAGAGCTGACGGCAGCGATGGTGCGCATCCGGCGATCCTTCGCCGGAGGCGACATGCGAGAACTGGCTGCGTCGAATGTGGATTTTCGCAACGCCTGGCTGAAAGCGGTCTGCAATCGGCACATGGCAGCGACCATCTCCCGTTTCATGGACTATTTTCAGTCGGTCCGCCTCGGCACTTTTGCTGATCCTTCTAGCGCTCAGCAATACCTCGATGGGCTTTCGCATATCCATGAGGCATTCCTTGCACATGACCCCCTGGTCGTTCAGGACCGTATGACGCTTTTCATGTTCGCGGCCGAGGAAGCCTATCTTTCCGTTCGCCGGCGGCAATTGGAAGCGGCGCAAATAAAGCCTTCCTCGCGCAGAGGAAAAACCAGGAGAGGAACAGCATGATCAAGCCGCATCCGCTGAAAGGTTCCAGCAAGCTGAAACTCGGCGTCTTCTCCGCCAATGCCGATGGTGGCTTGGCCATAACCGACGTGCCGGAGCGCTGGCAGGCGCGATGGGAGGACAACCTGAATGCCGCGCAGATCGCCGATCGGGGTGGATTCGACTTTTTCCTGCCGATCGCTCGATGGAAAGGCTTCGGAGGCAAGAACCGGGTGCGCGAATGGTCGTTCGAAACCTTCACCTGGGCGGCGGGCCTCGCATCTGTCACCGAGAGGATCGGTCTCTTCATGACCGTTCATGTACCGCTCGTGCATCCGGTCTATGCGGCCAAGGCGCTCGCGACGGTGGATCATATCAGCAGCGGCCGTGCCGGCCTGAATATCGTCTGCGGCTGGAATCCGAAGGAATTCGGTATGTTCGGCGTGCCGCTCGTGGAGAAGGGCTACGATCAGGCCGCCGAGTGGCTTGAGATCGTGGAGCATTCCTATCGGTCCGATATCCCCTTCGACTATGACGGCACCTATTACAAACTGAAGGATGTTGTCAGCCGCCCCGCGAGCCTGCAGTCACCACGGCCCGTCACCATGAACGCTGCGTTCGGAGGCCCGGGCAGAGATTTCGCCGCGAGGAACTGCGAATACCTGTTTACGACCTTTACGGAGATTGCCGAGGCCGGCAAACACGTCGAGGACATCAGGAACCGGGCGGAGAAGGTCGGACGCGACGTGGGCGTTTATACGGTCTGTCACGTCGTCTGCCGCGAAAGCCAGCAGGAAGCCGAGGACTATTACGAGCGCTATGCCGTGACGCTTGCCGATCACGAGGCGGTCGATGCTCATATGGCCGGCAAGAAGGAGTTTTCGCAGTCACACGACCAGAGCGCGTATGATCGGTATCGCAAAAGGTTTGCAGGCGGTGCCGGTGGCTATCCTTTGATTGGCACGCCGGAGAAGCTGGTGGAGGAAATGATCGCTATCGCGGAACAAGGTTATGCCGGGATTGCGTTGTCCTTCGTCAACTACACCTATGAACTACCCTTCTTCTGTGACCGGGTGCTGCCGCTGCTCAAGAAAGCCGGGCTCCGGGCCTAATGATCGTCGAATCCGTGCTGGAGGAGATCGCAGTACATGGAAATGCTCCGGTTGGGCTTTCGATGATCAGTAGAAATGTGGGAGTGGCAATAAAGCCTCCAACTCAACACTTGAGTTTCTGTTATCGGGCCGTTAAATCTCACGCCACCAGACCGGGCCCCTCTGGCAGTTCGTTGAACTGTGATGTCGGACTGGAATCGTCCAAGTTAGGTGCCTGGTGTTCGTGGCGGTCTCCAACGAAAACGGCAGTGAACCTACGGCAGGCAAAAATGTCAGTCGTATGCTCCTGCCGAACTACCATCGCGACATGAGGTACTCCACGCCATAAGAGATTGGGTGCCAAATGATGGAAATCTTTACTGCAGAGGCATTATCCGCCCTCCTGCAAGTTATCATGATCGATCTTGTCCTTGCCGGTGACAATGCGATCGTTATCGGTCTTGCCGCAGCTGGACTGCCGAAGGACCAGCGGGCCAAGGCGATCCTCGTCGGTATCATCGCCGCGACTATTCTTCGTATCGGGTTCGCCCTTGCCACCACGCAGTTGCTGCAGATCGTCGGCCTGCTGCTTGCAGGTGGCGTACTGCTACTTTGGGTTTGCTGGAAGATGTGGCGAGAGCTGCGTACGCCGCATCAGCAAGAGGACGAGGCGGCCGAGGCGCTTGAGGGAACCGATCTCAATCAGGATGGTACGATCGCCGGTGGCGCGCCTCGCAAGACCTTTGCGCAGGCTGCCTGGCAAATCATCATTGCTGACGTTTCAATGTCGCTCGACAACGTCCTTGCTGTTGCCGGTGCCGCCCATGAACACCCCGAAGTTCTGATCTTTGGTCTTGTCCTGTCGATCGCGCTGATGGGTATCGCGGCAAGCTTTATTGCGCGCCTTCTCAACAAGCACCGGTGGATTGCCTATGTCGGTCTGGCAGTCATCCTGTACGTGTCGCTCGAGATGATTTGGCGCGGCGCGGTGGAAATCATGCCCTATCTCGGCGGTTAACTCTTCTGCGGCGCGGTGAAGCCTTCACCGCGCCGCCTTTGCACGACACGACAATTTTGCTCGCTACCAGCGAGCTGATCTGTCCCTCAATCAAAACTTATGACCAGGCAGCAGAACCTATTCGTCATTGCGACGATCTGCTTTTATGCCTTCACCATGCTGCGGCGTTCGTCGCCGGCCGTGTTAGGGTGGAGGACGCGGCTTTCGTTTTGGAAGAGAAGGCGTCTTTCCGCCGGGCGCCTGTGAGCTAACCGCTCGGGACAGACCCATGACCGAACCCTGTTACGATGTCGCCCATCTGGGGCACGTGGAACTCTACACCGATCGTTTCGACGAAAGTTTGGATTTCTTCACCCGCGTCTACGGGCTGACGGAAAGCGGACGCGAAGGCGATAGCGTCTATCTGCGCGCCTATGACGACTACGAATTCCATACGCTAAAGCTCACCCAACACCACACCACCGGTGTCGGCCATATCGCCTATCGCACGTCGTCAGCGGAAGCTCTGGAGCGCCGCGTCAAGGTGATCGAAGAGAAGGGCTGGGGCGTCGGCTGGACAGAAGGCGACCTCGGCCATGGCCGGGCCTATCAGTTCAAGAGCCCCGATGGTCACGTGTTCGAACTCTATTGGGATACCCAGGAATATGTGGCGCCGCCGGAAGAAAAGCCGGCGCTGAAGAACATCGCCCAGCGCTACCATGGCCGGGGCGCAAGCCCCCGCCGCCTCGATCACGTCAATCTGCTTGCTGCCGATGTCAGCCTGATCCGCGAATTCATGACCACGGCGCTGGGCAGCCGGGTCACCGAGATGATCCAGCTCGACAATGGCCGCCTTGGCGGCTGCTGGTTCACCATCAACAACAAGACCTATGACCTCGCCTGCTCCGAGGACCATACCGGGGCGCACGGCCGTTTCCACCATGTCACCTATGCCTGCGACCAGCGCGAAGACATCCTGCGCGCCGCCGACATCTTCCTGGAAAACGGCGTGCACATAGAATCCGGCCCGCACAAGCATGCGATCCAGGGCACGTTCTTCCTCTATGTCTGGGAGCCCGCCGGCAATCGCGTCGAGCTTGCCAATGCAGGTGCCCGCCTGATCCTTCGTCCCGACTGGAAGCCGGTCGTCTGGACCGAAGCTGACCGCAAGAAGGGCCAGGCCTGGGGTATGAAGACTATCGAAACTTTCCACACGCACGGCACACCGCCGGTTGCGCACAAGTAAGAACAAGAGGCATCCCATGGCAAAGACAGCATTGGTCATCAGCGCCCATTCGGCCGATTTCGTCTGGCGCTGCGGAGGCGCGATCGCGCTTCACGAGGAAAAGGGCTACGACGTCACCGTCATCTGCCTGTCCTATGGCGAGCGTGGCGAAAGCGCCAAGCTCTGGAAGAACCCGGGCATGACGCTTGAGAAGGTCAAGACGGAGCGCCGCAAGGAAGCGGAAAACGCGGCAAAGGCGCTTGATGTCACCGACATCCAGTTCTTCGATCTCGGCGACTATCCGCTGGTCGTCGATCAGGACGCCAAGTTCAAGCTGGTCGACGTGATCCGCAAGGTGCAGCCGGAATTCATGCTCTCCCATTCCAAATGGGATCCCTACAATACCGACCACATGTACGCGACCCAGGTGGCGCTCGACGCCCGCATGATCGCCCAGGCCTGGGGTCACAATCCCGGCGAGAAGGTTCTCGGAGCGCCGCAGCTCTATTTGTTCGAGCCGCATCAGACCGAGCAGATGGAATGGAAGCCGGACGTGTTTCTCGATATCTCCCCGGTCTGGGAGAAGAAATGGGCGGCCATCCAGTGCATGGAGGGTCAGGAGCACCTCTGGCACTACTACAAAAATGTAGCGGAAAACCGCGGCAATCATTTCATGCGCAATTCGGGCGGGCAGTCCGGCGGGCGCAAGTCGACCCATGCGGAAGGCTTCCAGTCCGTTTTCCCGCGCACCGTCGACGAACTTTGATGGGAGATGAACTCTGATGTCGGTCGTCGTCCAGAACATTGAACGCGCGGAGCAGTCGGTCATCGACCGATTGGCTGTCTGCGGCGTTGCCACCGTCCATGAAGCGCAGGGCCGCAAAGGCCTGCTTGCGAGCTACATGCGCCCGATCTATCCCGGCGCGCGCCTTGCGGCGAGCGCCGTCACCATTTCGGCGCCTCCCGGCGACAACTGGATGGTTCACGTGGCGATCGAGCAGCTTCAGGCTGGCGATATCCTTCTGCTAGCTCCGACCAGCCCCTGCGAAGACGGCTATTTCGGTGACCTCCTCGCCACGTCCGCACAGGCCCGCGGATGCAAGGGATTGATCATCGATGCGGGGGTCCGGGATGTGGCTGACCTGACGGAGATGAGGTTTCCGGTCTGGTCGAAGGCGATCTCCGCTCAGGGTACGGTCAAGGAAACACCGGGTTCTGTGAACGTCCCGGTCGTCTGCGCGGGTGCTTATGTTCGCCCGGGTGATGTGATTGTCGCCGATGACGACGGCGTTTGTGTCGTGCTGCGTGAAGAGGCTGAAGCCGTGGCCAAGAAGGCGGAAGCCCGCGTCGCGGCCGAAGACGACAAGCGCAAACGGCTCGCTGCCGGCGAACTCGGCCTCGACATCTACGACATGCGCGGCAGGCTCGCCGAAAAGGGCCTGAAATACATCTGAGTGCTGCAAAAGAGCGGAGGCGGTCATGAATGAAACCGAAACCGGCGTCCGATGCATGTGGATGCGGGGCGGCACGTCCAAAGGTGGATACTTCTTGGCCGAAGACCTGCCGGTCGACCGAGACGACTTCCTGCTGCGCGTCATGGGCTCGCCCGATACGCGCCAGATCGACGGTATGGGCGGAGCCAACCCGCTCACGTCCAAAGTGGCAGTTGTTAAGAAATCCGAGCGGGAGGGTGTCGATGTCGACTATCTCTTCCTGCAGGTCTTCGTAGATCAGCCGATCGTCACGGATGCGCAGAACTGCGGCAATATCCTTGCCGGCATCGGGCCCTTCGCCATTGAGCGCGGTTTGGTGCAGGCAAAGGGTGAAAAAACCGACGTTTCGATCTTCATGGAGAACACTGGGCAGATCGCGATTGCGACAGTGGAGACGCCGGGCGGCCAGGTTACCTACAAGGGTGACGCGAGGATCGACGGTGTGCCCGGCTCGTCTGCACCTGTTCCAATCGTTTTCGCCGATACTGCCGGCTCGTCCTGCGGAGCCCTCCTGCCGACAGGCAATCCGGTCGACGACATCGACGGCGTGGCGTGCACCTTGATCGACAACGGCATGCCCTGCGTGGTGATGCGCGCCGACGCGCTCGGGATCAAGGGTACGGAAAGCCCCAAGGAGCTGGAAGCGAACCAGGAATTGCGAGCGAGGCTCGAGGCGATCCGGTTGAAGGCCGGACGGATGATGAATCTCGGTGACGTCGCAAAAAAATCGGTGCCGAAAATGACCATGGTTTCGGCCCCGATTGCCGGCGGAGCGGTTTCCACCCGTACTTTCATTCCGCACACCTGTCACGATGCGATCGGCGTGCTCGGTGCCGTCAGCGTTGCGACCGCCTGCCTGCTGCCCTCAGGCCCCGTGTCGGAGCTCGCCGCGATACCGGATGGCGATGAGAAGCTGCTGTCGATCGAACATCCGACCGGTGAGATGAGTGTTATCGCCACGATCAAGAACGGCGAAGTCGATCGTGCCGCCGTGTTGCGGACGGCCCGCAAGCTCTTTGATGGCAGGGTCTTTGTGGAATGATCTGTGGGGCAAAGATATGAGGATCGCCTTTCTGGGCTTTGGCGAAGCGGCTCGCGCCTTCCACGACAGTCTTGTTCCGAAGCTCGAACATGGCGAGTTTCGAGCCTATGATTTGCTGCTTGATCGCGTCGAAAGTGTCGAGGAGATGCGCATGGCAATGATCAGCCGCAATGTGAAGCCCGCTGCTTCACCGGCGGAACTTGCTGACGCGGAATGGATCTTCAGTGCGGTTACAGCCGATCAGAGCCTCATCGCCGCACAGTCTTTGGCGCCGTATCTCGGCCAAGGCGCGCTGCTGATCGACATCAATTCCGTTTCGCCGGAGCGCAAGCGGGATACGGCAGCGCTTATCAATTCGACGGGTGCCAATTATCTCGACATGGCCGTCATGGCGCCCGTGCATCCAAAAGGACATGCAACTCCGGTACTTGTTGCCGGCGTGGAAGCAGCGGAGCTGTTGGAGCGTTTTCGAAGTCTCGGTTTCGACGCCGATCTGGTCGGCGATATGCCCGGTGCGGCCACGGCCATCAAGATGGTGCGCTCAGTCTTCGTCAAAGGTCTGGAGGCAATCACAGTCGAGGCTCTCCTGGCCGCCGAGGCATCCGGCTGTTTCGAGCAGATATTGGCTTCGCTCTCTCAAAGTTTTCCCGGCCTCGACTGGTCCAGATTTCCCGATTACCAGTTTGAACGAACGGTGCGCCATGGTCGCCGTCGTGCTGCTGAAATGCGGGAAAGCGGCGTCACGCTGGATGCGCTCGGTCTCAACGGTGGGCTTGCGCGGGAAATTGCCGCCGTGCAGGACGCGATGGCCGCGACCGGTTTAAAATCCACGGATGATCTCAGGGAGACAGTCTCGCGTGCGTTGGCTGCCCGCCGCCGACCGGAATAGCGCGCTCATCCTCCAACTATCGTCTGTCGTGCCCAGACTGGCGCGGATTGCGGCGACCATCCAGAGCAGGACTGCTTTGTATACACGGGACTTGGCCAATTCATCAGATGTGGCTAAGATTTCCGGATCGATGGGGGAGGCCTGTGCCGACTTCGCCGCAGAGCACAGGTGCTGATTTGGAAGAGACTTCGAGAAACACTCATACGATGCGGGCTCTCATGGAGCTGCGCAAGAAGATACTGAGCGGCGACTATCCTGGCGGCACCCGGCTTTTCGAGGTTCCGCTTGCGGAGACGCTGCAAATTTCCCGCACGCCAGTTCGCGAGGTGATGTCGCGCCTTGCTGAGGAAGGATTGCTGGATCGCCTCGCGAACGGTGGTTTCGTCGTCCGCAGCTTCACCTATGCGGACGCCGTAGACGCCATCGAGCTGCGTGGCGTGCTGGAGGGAACGGCAGCGCGGCTTGCTGCCGAGCGTGGAGTGTCTCAGGCGGGAATGGATCAGCTTGGGGAAATTCTGGCGCGTCTCGAGGCCTGCTTCGGCGGCGGTCCTGACGAAGTGGATCTGGAAGCCTATTCCGAGGCGAATGCGAAATTCCACGCGGTTCTGGTGGGGCTTTCCAACAGTTCCGTCGTTCAGCGCGAGGTGGAGCGAGCGACGCGTCTGCCCTTCGCGTCACCATCGGCATTTCTTTCCAGCCGAACGCATGTCGCGGCCTTCCGGCAGTCTCTGCATATCGCCCAGGATCAGCATCGCTCACTGGTTGCTGCGATCGCCGGCCGTGAGGGTGCGCGGGCGGAGTTCCTTGCGCGGGAACATGCGCGCATTGCCCGCAAGAACCTCGAATATGCAGTCTATGAGAATCCGGAGTTGATGCTGACCGTACCCGGCCTCGTTCTGCTTAATTCCTGACTCATCCGCGGCGCCGATGCTTCCTGAGATGTGCGTATCCCCGTTATCCGCCGGCGTTTATTGGTCGCCAATATTTTCCCTTGAATTTCCTCTCCGATGGCGTCATGTATACATGAAACTTCTAGCCATAGGGAGGAATTCTATGACGAAAGCTAATCTGACCCAAGTTTTGAAGGATGCCGGCAATACGGTCACGCATCTTCGCAACTCCAAAACAGGGATTTATGTATACCCGGTCGTCGCTCCGGAATTCTCCAACTGGCGCTCCGAGCAGGCTGCGTGGCGGGAAACAGCCGTTCTTTTCGACCAGTCCCATCATATGGATGAGCTTGTTGTCGAAGGCCCCGATGCCGCCAAGTTCCTGGAGAGCCTGTCGATCAACAGCTTCGCCAATTTCGGCGTCGACCGTGCCAAGCACTACGTTCCGGTCACGCCGGCCGGCCACGTCATCGGCGACATGATCATCTTCCGCGAAACCGAAGAGAAGTTCGTTCTCGTCGGCCGCGCCCCGACCGCCAATTGGCTGCTCTACAACGCTTCTCTCGGCAAATACAATGTCAAGCTGACGCACGATCCCCGCTCTCCGTCGCGTCCGGACGGCAAGGAGGTGACCCGCATCCACTACCGCTTCCAGATCCAGGGGCCGGATGCGCCGAAGGTCTTCGAAAAGATGAACGGCGGTCCGATCCCGGAGATCAAATTCTTCCACGTCGACTGGATCAATGTCGGCGGCCGCAAGGTTCAGGCTCTGCGTCACGGTATGGCCGGCGCTCCGGGTCTTGAAATCTGGGGTCCGTATGCGGAGAAGGATGAAGTCCGCGCCGCTATCCTGAAAGCAGCCGAAGAAGCCGGCGTCGATCTGCGCCAGGTCGGCAGCCGCGCCTACGCCACCAACACCCTGGAATCCGGCTGGATCCCGTCGCCGCTTCCGGCGATCTACACCGGCGACGAACTGCAGGCCTATCGCGACTGGCTTTCTGCCCAGAGCTATGAAGCCAGCGGCTCGATCGGCGGCAGCTACGTTTCCGACAACATCGAAGACTACTACCTGAACCCCTACGAGCTGGGTTACGGCGTATACGTCAAGTTTGACCACGACTTCGTCGGCCGCGCAGCCGTCGAAAAGCAGAAGGCAACCCCGCAGCGTCGCAAGGTCACCTTCGAGTGGAACTCCGACGACGTCGTCAAGGTCATTGCTTCGGCGTTCCAGCCGGGCGAACAGGCTGCCAAGTGGATCGACTTCCCACTCTCCAACTACGCGTCGTCGAGCTTCGACAAGGTTCTGAAGGACGGCAAGGTCGTCGGCCTGTCGATGTTCAACGGCTATAGCTACAACGAGCGTTCCATGCTGTCGCTCGGCGTCGTCGATGCCGACATCAAGGAAAACGACATCCTGACGCTCGTCTGGGGTGAGCCGGATGGCGGTACTTCCAAGACCTCGGTGGAGCAGGGCCACAGGCAGACTGAGATCCGTGTTCGCGTCGCTGCAGTGCCCTACGCACAGGAAGCACGTGAAAATTACGCCGAAAGCTGGCGCACAAAGAAAGCCCTCTGAGCTTCAGGCGTGCGAGAACATGGGTCTCGCACGCCGCTCCGTCCATTTCGGTCGGAGGCATTCGGATTAGACGGGGGAGGATCGACAATGGCACTTTTGAATCTTTTCAGGGGAAAGCAGGAGGAAAAATCCCTCGAGCCGGCTGGCTTCAGGGATCTCATCGCCGGCTATTCCATCGAAGTCATGCCGCGGACGGCAGCCAAAATAGACGACTTCAGGAGCCTTCTGCCCAAAGGCACGCGCGTCTACATCGCCCATATCGACGGCACGCCGATCGAAGACATGGTTTCGACCGCCAAGCGCCTGGCCAATGACGGTTTTGCGGTAATGCCGCACTTCCCATCACGCATCATTCCAAGTGCGGTCACGCTCGAGGACTGGATCAAGCGCTACAGAAACGAGGCCGGTGTCGATCAGGCCTTGTTGCTCGGGGGTGGTGTGACGACGCCGGCAGGCGATTTCGACAGCTCGATCCAGCTTATCGAATCGGGTCTTTTCGATCGCTACGGCTTCAAGCGCCTGCATGTCGCCGGGCACCCGGAAGGCAATAAGGACATAGATACCAACGGTGGTTCGAAGATCGTCGACGAAGCATTGCAGTTCAAGCAGGCCTATTCCGAGCGCACCGATGCCGAGATGGCGATCGTTACCCAGTTTGCTTTTGAGGCTAAACCCGTGATCGCCTGGGCCGAGCGGATTGCTGCGGCCGGCATCAAGCTGCCTATTCATCTGGGGATCGCCGGGCCGACCAAGCTGCAGACTTTGATCAAGTTTGCGATCTCCTGCGGCGTAGGTCCCTCGCTGAGCGTGTTGCAGCGGCGGGCGATGGATCTCAGCAAGCTCCTGGTGCCGTACGAACCCAGCGATTTCCTGACAGATATCGCCGAATACAAAACGGCGCATCCGGAAAGCCTGATCGATCGCATCCATGTCTTCCCGCTGGGCGGTATCCGTGCGGGCGCCGAATGGATGAATGAACAGCTCGCCGACGAACGCATCGTCGCGCCGTGATGTTGTCGGGCGGGTAAGGCATCGATAGCAGCTTTGGCCAATGCGAGGGCCTCGGCGCCTGCAGATTATCTATCACTGATTGGGCTCTTGATCCGGTCGATATAGCGGCGCGCGGAGCGCGCCACGATATCCTGCCCGGCTTGCCGCACATTCTGGTGAGAAAAGGCCCCGTAGATTCGCTCGAAAGGCCATGGCGCCAATCGTTCGGCGACATCCGCTACTTCTTCGGCGCTGAGTGGCAGCATGTTCGGGTAACTCCACATGAATGACACGTGGTCGGCCCCAGGGGTCACCTGGACGATGTCTCCGGCGAGCAGCACGCCTTGCTCATCCTCGCCCGTCCAGTGAAGCACTGTGCCGCCGGCGAAGTGGCCACCGCCATGAACAAGCGTGACCGCGGAGGAGAGGACGAGAGCATCCTCTTCCCAAAAGCGGATGTAATCGGAAGGGCGGCAGATCCATTCCTTGTCTGCGGCGTGAAGGTAAATCGGAGCGTCGAACGCAGCGGCCCAATCCTGCATCGTCGTATAGTAATGAGGGTGTGAGATGGCGATAGCGCTCAGGCCTCCGAGCGCGTCGATGATTGCTTTGGTTGCCTCGTCAAGGAGAGCGATGCAATCCCAAAGCACGTTTCCGGCCGGCGTACGCAGAAGTAAAGCGCGCTCGTTGATGGCGAAGGCCGGGACAGTCTGGATTGCCATCAGTCCCGGCTCGAGTTGAAGCCAGGTATTGCGGTGAGCCAAAGCAAGTTTTTCCGGTGTGGTCCAGGCTTGCCCGGAGGCTGGCACATATTGCCGTTCGTCAGCGCAGATCCGGCATGTCTTCAGGTGCTCTCCGTCATCGAAAGAGGTGCCACAGGCGGAGCAAACAAAGATCGTCATGAGAATCCTCCTCGATGTCCTGACCGAATCCGTTCGCAAACCAGGAGGAAACGATATTCGCGGCGGAAAGGGAAGTCATTGCCGGCGGAAGATTGCCGGGGCTGGATTTGTTCATATTCTTTCCGTTGGATTCACGGTTTTCAAAGGCTCGTCCCATAAAATGCCGCAAACTAACCTGCGACCGAGGTCTCTATGACGAGTGTGAAGACGCCACGCATCCATAACCTGGATCTGCTGCGCTTCGTTTCGGCACTGATGGTGCTGCTGTTCCACTATGGATTCCGCATGCAGATTTCCGGAGAGGGTGGCGGCATCGGTTTTCCGGAGCTTGCGCCGCTGGCCATGTGGTTCGACATCGGCCTCCTGATCTTCTTCGCTATTTCCGGCTATGTCATCACAATGTCGGCAGAAGGACGTTCGGCCTACGAATTTGCGGTTGGGCGGGTGGCCAGGCTGTGGCCGACTTTTATGGTCTGCGCGACGATTACCGCTATCGTTCTGACTTTCTGGCCCGTGCCGTCCCTCCAGCCCCCGACGCTTGAACAGTGGATGGCGCATGCCGTCATACTGTCGAGAGCGCTTGGCCAACCTTTCCTCGATGGTGCCTATTGGACGATTGCCTACGAGATCATCTTCTACGGCTGGGTGTTTCTGCTGATTGCAACAGGCCTTTTCGACCGTGGCTGGCGTATATTGGTGCTGTCGTGGCTTGCCGTTTCCGCCTGCAATGAAATCGCCATCGGAAGTGGAGTTCTGCAGAAACTACTGATCACGGAATATTCCGGTTACTTCGCGTTCGGGCTGGTGCTCTACAAGACCCAACAGCACCGCTCGGCTGCAAATTTCTGCGTGCTTGGCGCGGCGGCCATCTGGGCCATGGTCACACCTTTCCTTACCGAACCGGACTTTATTGAAACCTATGGCCTGAGCCGGCATGTCGGCGGTCTTGCGCTTATAGGTCCGGCAGCGCTTGCGGCCATGGCCATTGCCGCCCTTTCACCGTCACTGCGGATTTCTCCGGGTTGGGCAATA
This sequence comes from Neorhizobium alkalisoli, assembly GCF_002968635.1. GTDB lineage: Bacteria > Pseudomonadota > Alphaproteobacteria > Rhizobiales > Rhizobiaceae > Neorhizobium > Neorhizobium alkalisoli. Next base: position 180,345 of record NZ_PVBN01000007.1, read on the forward strand.
GGCCTTGGGGGGCTGACCTACCCCCTTTACCTGCTCCATCAGAATATCGGTTACGCTGTCTTTGCCCATTTCGGCACCGAAGATAATCGGTGGATTGTCGGCCTCGTATTGGTCGCGGCCTTATTCCTCCTGTCATGGTTGATTGCCAAGGGGCCGGAGCCGACAGCGCGGCGAACCATCGTCCAATTCGCGCAGCGGCTCGAAGATGGGCTTTCGCGTCTGAAGCAGCGGGCAGTTCAAGCCGATTGACGCTAGTGTTTTACCCGGATAAATTCATCCGAAGCGATGGAGAAAACGGGTGAAACTCAGCTGGACGGCCTTTCAAGGCGATAAACGCATCACAGGCGGCTCGCCGGCCGAGGTTGTCACCGCGTTGAAAGTCCGGCACGTAAGCGGAGTTCTGATCTTTGACGACGCCACTGGACGGCTCGTCGATCTCGACCTGCGGGGGGATGTCGAGGAATGTCTCGCGCGTCTGCCGAAGGACGACGCGGGTCCCGTTGAGCCGGCGGAACGGCGGCCGGGACGCCCGAAGCTCGGCGTCGTCGCGCGTGAAGTGACGCTGTTACCGCGGCATTGGGAATGGCTCAATCGGCAACCGGGAGGCGCGTCCGTGGCATTGCGCAAGCTCGTCGAGGCCGCGCGGGCTGCCGGCGACGCCGACAGTCAGAAGCGACAGGCTCAGGAGGCTGCCGATCGTTTCATGCAGGCCCTTGCTGGCGATCAGCCGGGTTACGAAGAGGCGGCTCGAGCCCTCTATGCAGGACAGGCCGACCGGTTTGAAGGCCTGACGGCTGCGTGGCCGAAGGATATCCGTAATCACGCTATACGTCTGGCCAAAGGTGCTTTCGAGACTTCGGGCACTGAGCGGAAATAGCGATTGCGGCAAATGCTTCGGCAGCTGGCCTCAGCCCAAGCGGGTAAGCAGGCACGTTTCCGAACATATCCTGTTCGTGATTGAACATGGACCGGCGGCCCGGAGGTGCCTAAGTTCCGTCTCGCTGCCTGGAGGGCGGCTGGGAGGAATAACGCATGGATCGCATGAAGAACAAGGTCGTCGTCGTGTTCGGCGCGGGGTCGGTCGGCCCGGGCTTCGGGAACGGCAAGGCGGCGGCCGTTGCCTACGCTCGTGAAGGCGGGAGCGTCGTATGTGTCGACGTCAACCGGGATGCGGCCGAGAATACGCTTGAGGTGATCAAGTCCGAGGGTGGTGTCGGTCTGGCGCTTGCCGCCGATGTGACGAAATCCGATGACATCGCTGCCGTAGTCGAAAAGGCGATGGAGCAGTTTGGTCGCATTGATGTGCTGCACAACAATGTCGGGATCAATCTTCCCGGCGGTGCCGCCGAGGCGACCGAGGAAAGCTGGCGACGGGTGATCGATGTCAATCTGACTAGCGCGTTCCTGACCTGCAAGGCGGTCCTGCCGATCATGGAGCGGCAGGGAGGCGGTGCGATTATCAGCATCTCCTCGCTCGCATCCATCAGGTGGACCGGATACCCGTATGTTTCATATTATGCATCCAAGGCCGGCCTCAATCACTTCACGCGAGCCATCGCAATTGAATATGCTGCCAAGGGCATTCGAGCGAACACGATTCTTCCCGGCGTCATGGATACACCCCACATCCAGAAACAGATCAGCGGCTATTACGGTTCGGCGGACGAGATGAAGGCCAAACGCGACGCTCTTGCACCTATGAAGAAGCAGGGAGACGGCTGGGATATCGCTTGGGCGTCTGTTTTTCTTGCCTCTGACGAGGCGAAGTACATTACGGGTGTTGAGCTTCCGGTTGACGGAGGTCTGCATGTTACGGTTTCCGGCAGCATCAGCTGAAGCGTATTCAGCTATGTTTCTTGTGTTCCATGATATGAACCTAGTGAGAAGATTTCTATCTCGGTTCTGATTTTGTGCTTGCCTACTTGCCAAAGCTCACGCACTCTCCCGCAGGTTCGGAAAGAACAAGGTCCAGAAAGTGGACTGCCATAAGGCTGGAGGAGCCTGAGGCGGGGAGGAAGCAGCAACGCGCTGAGGAGGCGTTGCGTTTCAGTACGCGAGATGCGTTCCCTTCGACCTCGGCGTTCGCCTGTTTGGAGGAGGGTGAATTTTGACGGCAGCCAACAATGCGATCGGCTCTATGGATGAGGCTTCGTTGCTTGCCGGCCTCGAAGGAGTAGCGCCGCAGCAACGCGGATCGGTCTGGATGCGACCCGTCGAGTGGGTGGCGGCACTGCTGCTCGTGGCGGTGATCGGGCTGCTTCTGACGGGAGTCGTTTCCCGTTATGTCTTTTCGTTGCCCATCGTCTGGATCGACGAGGTCGCCTCGATTTCATTCCTGTGGCTTGCAATGCTCGGAGCCGCGATGGCGGTCGACCGCAATGAGCATCTGAGACTTACCCTGTTTGTGGGCATGCTGCCCGATCGGTTGCAGGGCCTGGCCCATACCCTGACGATGCTGTTGATGGCGGTGTTCCTGGGGGCGATGCTGCTGCCTGCCTATGAATATGCCGTCGAAGAATCCTTCATTACCTCTGCTGCGCTCAATATCCCAATGAGCTTTCGAGCCGCGGCCTTGCCCGTCGGTGTTGCCCTGATGCTGATCCTGGCGCTGGCTAAGGGGCTCAGAGGTTCAAGCCTCAGGCGCATTGCCGGCAGTGTTGTCCTGATCGCGGCAATCACAGGTCTCCTGTGGCTCACCGGACCCAGCCTCAAGCAGATCGGCAACTGGAATATTCCGATTTTCCTGGTCGGTTTCGTGGGATTGTTTCTGGTGCTCGGCGTGCCGATAGCCTTCTGCTTCGGCCTTGGAACGCTCGCCTTTCTCAACTTTACCACGTCCGTGCCGGTCTTCGTGATGATCGGCCGCATCGACGAAGGCATGTCGAGCATCATCCTGCTCTCCGTGCCGATCTTCGTCCTTCTTGGCTGCATCCTGGATGCGACCGGTATGGGCAAGGCAATCGTTGAATTTTTGGCTTCGCTGCTCGGGCATGTGCGCGCCGGCATGTCCTATGTGTTGCTTGGTTCGCTTTTTCTCGTCTCCGGCATTTCCGGCTCCAAGGTATCGGACATGGCGACGGTGGCGCCGGCGCTGTTTCCCGAGATGAAACGGCGCGGTCACAAGCCGCCGGAGATGATTGCCTTGCTCGCTACCGGTGCGGCGATGGCAGAGACCGTGCCACCTTCCATCGTGCTGATCGTGCTGGGATCGGCAGCCGGAGTTTCCATCGCGGGCCTGTTCACATCCGGCTTTGCAATCGCCATGGTGCTGCTTCTGGTGCTTGCCGTCCTCGCTCGATGGAAATCGCGGCATGAATCCATGGCTGGCGTGCGCCGGGCGCCCTTGCCGGTGATCAAGAAAGCCCTTCTGATCGCAGCGCCTGCCCTCGTGCTGCCTTTCCTGATCCGCACCGCTGTCGGCGAGGGCATTGCAACCGCCACCGAGGTTTCGACCATCGCGGTGCTTTACGCCATGATCATCGGCGTGGTGCTTTATGGCGGCATCAGCTACGGCCGGCTTTATTCGATGCTGGTTGAGACTGCGGCACTTTCCGGCGCGATCCTGATGATCCTGGGTGCAGCCTCGGCCATGGCCTGGGCGCTGACGCAGACCGGATTTGCTGCTCAGCTTGTCGAAGCGGTGCAGGATCTGCCGGGTGGCTGGATGACGTTCATGGGCGTCACCATCCTCATCTTTCTGGTGCTCGGCTGCGTGCTCGAAGGGCTGCCGGCGATCGTGCTGATGGCGCCGATCATGTTCCCGGTCGCTCGCTCGCTCGGAATCAACGACATTCACTATTCCATGGTGGTGGTGACGGCGATGAATATCGGTCTCATGACACCTCCGATCGGCATCGGTTTCTACATCGCATGCAAAATCGGCAATGTTTCGCCGGACGAAGCCATGAAGGCGATCTGGCCCTATATCGGCGCGCTGATGATCGGCCTTCTGGTGATCGCAGCAGTACCTTACTTTTCCACGGCCTTTTTATAAGAGGCGAAAACACATAACCGGGAACTGAAATCGGAGGAGGATTTCATGAACGTCAATCGCAGAACGCTTCTTTTGGGCGCGGCCACGACCGGTCTCGCCACCACATTTTCGGTCCGCACACGGCCGGCGAATGCCGCTGAATTCACCTACAAGTTCGCGAACAACCAGGCGCTGACGCATCCGATGAACATTCGCGCCAAGGAAGCGGTGGCGAAGATCCAGGAGGAGAGCGGCGGTCGCATGGCGATCAACATCTTTCCCTCGAGCCAGCTCGGTGCCGATACGGACATGCTGAGCCAGGTGCGGTCCGGTGGCGTCGAAATGTTCAGCCTGTCGCCGATCATTCTTTCGACACTAGTCCCGAATGCGTCGCTCAACGGCGTAGGGTTCGCGTTCCCCAGCTACGATCAGGTCTGGCCGGCGATGGACGGCGACCTCGGCAAATACGTCCGCGGCGAGATCGAGAAGAAGGGTCTGTTGACGCTTGAAAAGATCTGGGACAACGGCTTCCGCCAGATCACCTCGTCGAAGGGGCCGATCGAGACTCCGAAGAGCCTCGAAGGGTTCAAGATCCGCGTACCCGTCAGCCCGCTCTGGACTTCCATGTTTACTGCGTTCGGCTCGGCGCCAGCCTCTATCAATTTCGCCGAGACCTATACTGCCCTGCAGACCGGCATCGTTGACGGTCAGGAAAATCCGCTTGCCATCCTTGCGACCGCGAAGCTCTACGAGGTGCAGAAATATGTCTCGCTGACGAACCATATGTGGGACGGGTTCTGGATTCTGCTCAACCGCCGCTCCTGGCAGGCATTGCCGGAAGACCTGCAGCAGATCGTCTCCAAGCATTTCAACGCGGCAGCCGAACAGCAGCGCAAGGACGTCATGGCGCTGAACGCCACTGTCCAGGCCGAGCTGGAGAGCAAGGGCATGAAGTTCAACAAGCCGGACGGCGCTCTCTTCCAGGAAAAGCTGCGTAGCGCCAACTTCTACAAGGATTGGAAAGCCAAATATGGGGACGAAGCCTGGGCGATCCTGGAAAAGGCCGTCGGCAAGACGCTCGGCTAGGCAGGAACAATCGGGCGCCAGATAGAGGCTCAACTTTATGGAGCGGAATGTCGAACCCTTGTCTGTCTTGCCGGAGAGCAGCGCAACTTCGGGAACCGGCGCGCAAGCGGTGGAACGGGCTTTGCAGCTTCTTTCCATCGTCGGCCGCCGTGCGGAAAAAGGTGTCGCCCTTGGCGATGTCGTTGCTGAAAGCGGACTGAACAAACCGACGGCCCGGCGGCTGCTCATGGCGCTGATGCGGTCCCGCCTGGTGGAACAGGACGAGCTGACCCGCCGGTACTATCTCGGAGGGGAGCTTTACGTGCTGGGCATGCTGGCTTCGCGCCGGCATGGCCTGCTGGAGATGGCCGGCGAAAGCCTGAAGCGGCTTTCCGCCGCTTCAGGCGACACCAGTTTCGTTTCCATGCGGCGTGACGACTATGCCGTCTGCCTGCATCGCGAGGAAGGAACGTTTCCGGTTCGGACGCATGCCCTTCTTGCAGGCGATCAGAACCCCCTCGGCGTCGGTGCGGGGTCGCTCGCTATGCTCGCCGTTCTGCCGGATCCGGAGGTGGCGGCGATCATCGGCCGGATAGAAGGGGTCGTTGCGGCCCAGTATCCTGGTTATTCGCCGGAGATCATCCGTCAAGATGTCGTCCGGACGCGCGAGCAGGGCTATGCCTTGAACCCAGGACGGGTGATCGCCAATTCCTGGGGAATAGGAATGGCGATCCTGCTGCCGGACGGTCGGCTTGCCGGGGCACTATCCATAGCGGCGATCGACAGCCGGATGAATGAGATGCGGCAGAACGAGCTTATGGCACTGCTGCGCCAGGAAGTAGAGCGGGTCCAGAACAAGCTGAAGGCGCTTTTCGGCGGCGAAAAAGCGACTGTTCTAAAGCCGCAGTTGGCGGCGCGCGCACGAGCGCCGGAACGGGTCTGAAACAAAGGAGAAGGTCATGGCAGGAGCACAGATTGTCGGTTGGGCTCATTCGAAATTCGGCAAGTCCGAAGCCGGATCGACCAGGGAACTGATGGCCGAGGTGATCAATCCGGCGCTCGATCACGCGGGGATCACGGCAAAGGATGTCGACGGCATCTTCGTCGGCGTGTTCAACAACGGCTTTTCCAAGCAGGACTTTCAGGGCGCCCTCGTCGCGATGGCCGCCGACGGATTGGACCACGTGCCCGCGGTGCGAATGGAGAATGCCTGCGCGACGGGTTCGGCTGCCCTTTACTCGGCGCTCGATTTTGTCGCCTCCGGCCGCGGCAAAATCGCACTCGTCGTCGGAGCCGAAAAAATGACGGCGCTCCCGACAAAAGAGACGGGCGACATACTGCTTTCCGCCTCCTATCGCGAAGAGGAAGCGGATGTCGAAGGTGGTTTCGCAGGCCTCTTCGGACGCATCGCCAGCCACTATTTTCAGCGTTATGGCGACCGTTCCGAAGAACTGGCAATGATTGCGGCCAAGAACCATGCAAACGGCGTGAAGAACCCTTATGCCCACATGCAGAAGGACTTCGGCTTCGATTTCTGCAACACGATATCCGACAAGAACCCTTATGTGGCAGCGCCGCTGCGCCGTACGGATTGCTCGCTCGTATCGGATGGGGCGGCCGCATTGGTCATCGCGTCACCTGAGGTTGCCGCCGGCATGAAGCGGGCCGTCGCCTTCAAGGCACGCAATCATGTCAATGACATCCTCGCCATGTCGCGGCGCGATCCGATCGCCTTCGAAGGAGCGCGCAGGGCGTGGCAGAAATCGCTTGGCGAGGCGGGTGTATCGCTCGACGATCTGAGCTTCGTCGAAACGCACGACTGCTTCACGATCGCGGAACTCATCGAATACGAAGCCATGGGTCTCGCGGAGCCTGGCAAGGGCTATCGGGTCATTCGTGAAGGCATTACCCGCAAGGATGGCCGTTTGCCGGTAAACCCGTCGGGCGGGCTCAAATCCAAGGGGCATCCGATCGGCGCCACCGGCGTCTCCATGCACGTGATGGCGGCAATGCAGCTTTGTGACGATGCGGGCGAGATGCAGGTTCCGAATGCGACGATTGCCGGGGTCTTCAACATGGGCGGCGCGGCTGTCGCCAACTACGTCTCCATTCTGGAGCGGACGAAATGAACGCCGTCACTTCGGTGTCTGCCGGCAATCCCGCCGAGCCGAAGGGCGGACTCATGCCTCGCTCGACGCGGGTCATGAATCTTGCACATTTCGTGACGCAGGCCAGGCGTCGTGATCCCAAAGGCGTGGCGCTCGTCTGGGCGGAGAAAACCTGGACCTGGGAAGAATTCGAAACGCGTATCGACGCCATGGCCGCTGCCTTACAGCAGCGCTTTGGCGTTACCAAGGGTGACCGCATCCTAGTTCAGTCCCAGAACTGCAATCAGATGTTTGAATCCATGTTCGTGTGCTTCCGAATTGGAGCCGTCTGGGTGCCGACCAATTTCCGGCAGACACCGGAAGAAGTCGCCTATCTCGCCAAGGCGAGCGGCGCGAAGGGCATGATCTGCAACGCGTCCTTTGCCGACCACGCTCGCGTCGCGCATGAGACGAATGCCGAGATCAGTTTCGTGATCGCTATCGGCGAGGCTGAATTTGGCCCCTCCTACGACGCGATCGTCGAGGAGTTTCTTGGACGGGAGGTCAGCGACGAGCGGGTCGAGCGCGACGACCCCTGCTGGTTCTTCTTCACCTCCGGCACCACCGGGCGGCCCAAGGCGGCCGTGCTGACCCATGGCCAGATGAATTTCGTGGTCAATAATCATCTCTGCGACCTGATGCCGGGCGTTACTTCCGCCGATGCGGCTTTGGTCGTAGCGCCGCTGTCGCATGGGGCCGGCGTGCACCAGTTGACCCAGGTCGCGCATGGGGTGAAGACGATCCTGTTGCCAACCGAAAAGTTCGACATCGATGCGGCATGGGCGTTGATCGCGAAATGGCGCGTCTCGACCATGTTCACCGTACCGACCATTCTCAAGCTCCTGGTCGAGCACCCGGCGGCGGAAAAATACGATCATTCCTCGCTGCGCTATGTGATCTATGCCGGCGCGCCGATGTACCGCGAGGACCAGAAGCGGGCGCTGAAGAGCCTGGGCTCCGTCATCGTGCAGTATTTCGGCTTAGGCGAAGTGACCGGTGCGATAACTGTGCTGCCGCCCGCTCTTCATTCGCCGGAAGACGGGGAAGGCGTGAAGATCGGGACCTGCGGCATGGAACGCACCGGCATGCAGGTGTCGATCCAAAACGATGCGGGTGAGGAGGTCGCGCCTTTCGAGACCGGGGAAATCTGTGTCGTCGGGCCGGCGGTTTTTGCCGGATACTACGACAATCCCGAAGCCAACGAAAAAGCGTTCCGCAAGGGCTGGTTCCGCACCGGCGACCTCGGCCACATGGACGATCAGGGCTTTCTCTACATCACCGGGCGCGCGTCCGACATGTACATATCCGGTGGCTCGAACGTCTATCCCCGTGAGATCGAGGAGAAGCTGCTCACCCACCCCGCGATCAGCGAAGTGGCGGTGCTCGGCGTGCCGGACCCCCTCTGGGGTGAGGTGGGTTACGCGGTCTGCGTCGCAAAGCCGGGCGCAGCCGTCACAGAGAAAGAAATGTTCGAGTTCATCGACGGCAAGATGTCTCGCTACAAGCTTCCGAAGCGCTTCGTCTTCTGGGACGCATTGCCAAAATCCGCCTATGGCAAGATCACCAAGAAGATGATCCGCGAGGAGCTGCAGGCGAGAGGGGAGCTCGATCATAAGCCGGCTAACGACAAGCCGGCGCTGCGCCAGCTGAAACATCCGGGGGCCATGGCGCCGAGCCGGCACGAGGCCGTGCGGACTGAATTGACGCCCGTCGAGGGCGAGTTGCGGCCGGGCGAAGTCTTTCTCGCCGGCGTAGCGCGGGTTTTTGCGGAAGCGGGCTGCAAGGGCGGCTTCGTTAATATCGAAGGGGGAGCCTGCGACCCGTTCCGCTACGTGCTTCCCGCGTTTTCGCCGGACAAGGACCATGCTGCCTGGTACAGCGCGACTTTCGCTCCGGCCACGGGCGGGAGATTCGCGAAGGCCACGGCGATATTCGGCGAACGCGACGGAGCGCCCTTCCTGCATTGCCACGGGATCTGGGATACGGGCGAGGGCGGGCTAAGAATGGGCCATGTCCTGCCGTTCGATAGCGTGGTGAGCGAGCCGATCACGGTCAAAGGTTACGGCAGCGCAACTGCGACCTTCGATTCCATCCCCGATCCGGAAACGAATTTCACCCTCTTCTCCGCCAAAGGCGAAAGCGACTCAGGCAGCGGCATCCTGCTGCGGATTCGGCCGAACGAGGATGTCGCGGCCGCAATCGAAGACGTATGCCGGCGGCACGGTATCGAAAGTGGAAGGATTTTCGGCATCGGCAGCATCAACGAGCCGGTGTTCGAGGATGGGCGACGAGTTGCCTGCTTGGCGACCGAGATCGCTATCGAGAACGCAGCGCTGGAACAAACGGCCGAGGGGCTGCGCGCAACGCTGGATGCATCGGTCGTCGATACCGACGGCGTCATCTACCACGGACGGCTTGCTCGCGGCGACAATCCCGTTGGCGTCACCTTCGAATTGGTCATTGTCGGAAACTAGGAGAATGGTATGCGAAGCGTCGTCGTTACGGGTGCGGGATCAGGTATCGGCCTTTCGACGGCGGAGCTTCTGATCGAGGCCGGCTGGCACGTGGTCGCAGCCGACCGGGATGCCTCGGCACTTGAGCGCCTCGGCGAGCGGCTTGCCAACCGCAACGCGATCACGCTCGCTCCGCTGGATGTAACGGACGAAGCGGCGGTCGAGCAGTTGGCAGACCGATGCCGTTTGCTCGATGCGCCGCTGGCCGCGCTGGTCAATAGCGCAGGTATCGCCGCCAATGTCCGTTTCGCCGATACGACGACCGACATGCTGCGCAAGATCTACGAGGTCAACGTCATTGGCGCCTTTGCGCTGTCTCAGGCGCTGGCCCCGGTTCTCAGGGAGAACGGCGGCGGTTCGATTGTTCATATTGCCTCGGTTTCCGGCATAAAAGGCAATCTCGGTCGCTCGGCTTATGGTGCTTCCAAGGGTGCGCTGATCACGTTGACGAAGATCATGGCCGTTGAGCTCGCCGACGACCTGATCCGCGTCAACGCAATCGCACCCGGGCCAATCGAGACGCCGATGGTCAAGGAAAACCATACCGCGGTGACGCGAGAGGAATGGCAGCGCACGGTTCCCATGCGTCGTTATGGTCAGCCGGAAGAGATTGCCGCCGCTATTGCCTTCCTCGTCGACGGTAAGCAATCCTCCTATGTGACCGGCCAAATCCTGGCCGTCGATGGCGGCTTTACGGCAGCCGGACTGATGGCCTGACCCGATCCGGCACAGGTTTTCCTGTATGACAGTATCTTCATGAAAAGGGGTGAGTAAGCCTCCCTAGTTTCGTTTGACAAGTCTCTGCACACATCGGAAAACTGGCGCATTCGACGACAGCCATTGGGGGGACGGTTATGTCCAGGCGCGCGTTTTTCCGCATTTCGGTTTTTCTCTTTTCCGCATTCGCTCTGGCCTCGCCTTTGACGGCTGCCGAGCGGCGTATCGAGAGCACGCCGGATAGCGACTATCTCGGTTTCGATCTCAGGACCGTGAAGAACGTCAGCCAGCCGCAATGCGAGGCGGCCTGCATTGGCGATAACGCCTGCAAAGCCTTCACCTATAACGTCAAGGCCAAGTGGTGCTTTCTGAAGACCGACTACGGCCAGCTCAACACCTTTCCCGGCGCGGTCGCCGGCAAGGTCGTCGAAGTCGCGACGGAGCCGGATATAGGCGCTCCGCAAAAGCTTTCTTTCCTGTCCGACGACATGCTGCAGCAGGCCAGGGAGCAGAAAGACGGCCTGACCCTCGGGGACAACCAGCAGGGTTATGGGGTCGAAAACCTGAAGACGATAGGCCAGGCTGAGCTTCTGCGCGGCAATGTCGATACCGCGATCTACAATTTCAAAGGCGCGCTATCGTTGACCCCCGATAACGGTGCGCTCTGGATCGAACTGGCGCGTGCCGCCGGTACGGCAAGGGACAACAGCACGGCCGATAGCGAAGGTACCCTTGCCGCGATCAACGGCTACCAGCTTTCCCGAACGACGCAGAGCCGCGCCGACGCGCTGGCGGTTCTTGCCGCGGCCCTTGCCAAACAGCAGAACTACCGTTCAGCGCTGAATGCCTACAAAGCGAGCCTCGCGCTTGTGAACGCCCGAACGGTGCAAGCGGCCTACAACGACCTTCGTGAGCGCCAGGGTTTCCGGGTGACGGGCAACACGGTCGATGCAGACAGCGCCAATCCGCGCGCCTGCGTGCAATTTTCCGAACCGCTGGTGAAAGCCGGCGTCGACTACGCCCCGTTCGTGGTGCTCAACGGCCAGGCGCCGAAGGCCATGGAAGCCAAGGACAATCAGATCTGCGTCGAAGGCCTGACGCACGGCCAGCGATATAAGCTGTCGCTTCGCCGCGGTCTGCCCTCTTCAGTGGAAGAGCCGCTCGTTGCTCAGGTCGATCTTGATCTCTACATCAAGGATCGCTCGGCGACGGTGCGCTTCACCGGCGACAGCTTCGTGCTGCCATCCACCGCCCGGCGCGGTATTCCGATTGTTTCGGTCAACACTGAAAAGGCGGATCTGAAGCTCTACCGGATTGGCGACCGGAATATCGCCTCGCTCCTGGCCAATTCGCAGTTTCTCACCCAGATGGACGGCTACAATGCCGGCCAGATCGAGCAGCAGAGCGGTGAGCGCGTCTGGCAGGGTACCATCGATATCGGCACGGAACTCAACAAGGATGTGGTGACGAGTTTTCCGGTCGATGAAGCATTGCCCGCCCGTAAACCTGGGGTCTATGTGCTGACGGCGGCCGCTTCCAATGCGGTCTCGCAGGAATGGGACAGCAAGGCGACCCAGTGGTTCGTCGTTTCCGATATCGGCCTTACCACCTATGCCGGAACGGACGGTCTGCATGTCTTCGCCCGGTCGCTCGGCTCCGCAAAGCCAATCAGCGGCGTCGATCTTCAACTGCTTGCCAAGAACAACGAAATCCTCGGCACCGCCAAGACGGATGCGGATGGCCGTGCAGTCTTCACCGCCGGCTTGATGCGCGGTACGGCAGGCATGGTGCCGGCTGTCCTGACCGCGCAGAACAGCGGCCAGGACTTCGTCTTCCTCGACATGACGCGCGCCGGTTTCGATCTCTCGGACCGCGGGGTCACAGGCCGTCCGGCGCCGGGTGCGATCGATATCCTGCCTTGGACGGAACGAGGCATCTACCGCCCCGGCGAGACGGTGCATGCGAGCACGCTCGCCCGCGATGTCGATGCAGCTGCCATTGAGAACCTGCCCCTCACCTTTGTCTTCCTGCGTCCGGACGGCGTCGAGGATCGGCGGATGGTCAGCAATGGGTTGCTTGGCGGCTATGCCGTGAACCTGCCGCTGCAGCAGACGTCCATGCGTGGTACCTGGACGATGCAGATCTTCACGGATCCAAAAGGTTCCGCAATTGGTGAAAAGACGTTCCTCGTCGATGACTTCGTGCCGGATCGCATTGAGTTCGACATGACAAGCGAGGCGAAGGAGATCGAAGCGGGCAAGCCGGCCTCGATCAATATCGACGGGCGATTCCTCTACGGTGCACCCGCAGCCGGTCTCAATCTCGAAGGTGAGGTTGCACTCAAGCCTACGCGGGAAAATGCGGCTTTCCCGGGCTATCAGTTCGGACTGGCGGACGAGGAGGAAACCGAGACCGTGCGGATACCGCTCGAAGAACTGGAGCCGACCGACGAGGAGGGCAAGTCAGCCATCGAGGCTCTGGTGAGCGAAATTCCGTCGACCACGCAACTTGTCAATGCAGACATTGTCGTGCGTATGCAGGAGGCTGGTGGCCGGGCTGTCGAGCGCACGATGACCTTGCCGGTCAAGTCGGACGGTTCGCGTATTGGGATCAAGCCGGAGTTCACGGGAGATCTGGCGGAAAACTCGGTCGGCAATTTCACCGTCATCGTCGTCGGCGCCGACGGCAACAAGCAGGCCATGCGCGGTCTTTCCTGGAAACTCATCAAAGTCGATCGTGACTACCAATGGTATCGCGACGGATCTTCCTGGCGCTTCGAACCGGTAACGCGCACGAGCCAGATTGCCGATGGTGCCGTCAACGTCACCCCGGATGGCGGCAAGATTTCCGTGCCGGTGGGCTGGGGACGCTACAGGCTCGAGGTCGAGACCGCCGATGTCGGCGGACCGGCGTCGAGTGTGGAATTCGACGCCGGCTGGTTCGTCACCGCGACCTCGACCGAAACGCCGGATGCGCTGGAAATCGCTCTCGACAAGCCGAGCTACAAAATTGGCGACACGGCGAAACTCAAGATTTCCTCGCGTTACGCGGGAGAACTGATGCTGACGGCGGGTTCCGAAGAGCTGATCACCCTGCAGACCGCGAGCATAAGCGAGCAGGGCGGCGAGGTAGCGATTCCCGTCACGGCGGCTTGGGGCGCCGGTGCCTATGTGACAGCGACTCTCTATCGCCCCGGCGAGGCACAGCAAAGCCGGATGCCGATGCGCGCGATCGGCATCACGTGGTTGAAGGTCGATCCGGAAATTCGGGATCTTCAGGTCTCGATCGGTGCGCCTGAAAAGACGCTGCCGCGTCAGCCGCTCGACATTTCCGTGCAAGTAGCCGGGGCCGGCGCAAACGAAAACGCCTATGTAACTGTGGCCGCGGTCGATGTCGGCATCCTCAATCTGACGCGTTACGAGCCGCCCGCACCGGACGACTGGTATTTCGGCCAACGCCGCCTCGGCATAGAAATCCGCGACATATACGGCCGTCTGATCGACGGCTCGCTGGGCGCCACCGGCCGCCTGCGCACCGGCGGTGATGGTGGCAGCACTGCACTGCAGGCAAGCCCGCCGAAGGAGAAGCTGGTCGCCTTTTTCTCAGGCCCCGTAAAGCTCGACGCAGAGGGCAAAGCGAAGGTTTCCTTCGATATCCCGCAGTTCAACGGCACCGCACGCGTGATGGCGGTCGCCTGGTCGAAGTTGGGTGTCGGGCATGGCGTCAAGGATGTGATCATCCGCGATCCGATCGTGGTAACGGCAAGCATGCCGCGGTTCCTCGCCCCCGGGGATCAGGGCAATCTGCGCCTTGATATAGCCAATACGGATGCGCCGGCCGGCGACTACCAGCTTACCGTGATGACGACGGATCCGGTTTCCGTGGGTCAGAACGGAAGCAAGAACCTGAAGCTCGCGTCGGGCGGCAAGGCAAATCTCACGATCCCGCTCTCCGGTATCGAACCTGGCAATGGTGAGGTCTACGTACGCCTGGCAAGTGTTTCGGGACCTTCCGTCTACCAGCAGCTCGATATCCCGGTGCGGCCGGCATCGATGCCCGTCACGGAGCGTCGGCTCGTGGAGCTTCGGCCCGGGGCAAACCTCACAATCGATTCCAACTTGCTTGCCGACAGTATCCTGCCCGGCGGATCCGTCAGCGTGAATGTCAGCCGGTCGAACGCCTTCGACATTCCGGCGCTGCTGATGGGGCTCAGCCGCTATCCTTACGGCTGCGCCGAACAGACCACGAGCCGCGCGCTTCCGCTTCTCTATCTCAGCGAAATGGCGGTGCAGAATGGGCTTGCCGACGATGCGGAAATCAAGAAGAGAGTGCAGGACGCGATCTATCGTGTGCTGTCGTACCAGTCTTCGGCCGGCAGTTTTGGCCTCTGGGCTCCGGGCGGCGGCGATTTGTGGCTCGATTCCTATGTGACGGACTTCCTCTCTCGTGCCCGAGAGCAAGGTTATGACGTGCCGGAAAAGACGCTGGTCCAGGCGTTGGAGAGCCTGCAGAATACGCTTGGCTATACCAACAACATCAAGGACCAGGGCAACGAGATCGCCTATGCGCTCTATGTGCTCGCGCGCAACCGTAAGGCCGCGATCAGCGACCTGCGCTATTACGCCGACACGGCGCTCAATGATTTCCCGACGCCCCTCGCCAAGGCTCATATCGCCGCGGCGCTGGCGCTTTATGGAGATGCCCAGCGGTCAAAGAGCATTTTTGCGGATTCCCTGCAGATGTCGGAACAGGCGCAGATCCACAAGGTGAGCCTTGCTCGTTCGGATTATGGATCGTCACTGCGAGATGGTGCCGCCGTATTGGCGCTGGCCGCCGAGAGCAAACCGGTGCCACCGATCGTTCCGGCGCTGGCGAATATCGTCGCCAAGGAATGGGCCATCAAGAAATATACCAGCACCCAGGAACAGACCTGGATGCTGCTCGCCGCCCGCGCGCTGCAGAACGGTGACGACAGCCTGCGGCTGAACGTCAACGGCGCCGCTCACCGTGGAACGCTGATGTCGCAGATGACGGGCGATGCATTGATCGATCATCCGGTGACGATCAGGAACGACAGCGGCGAAACGCTCTCCGCTGCGATCACGACGGTCGCGGCTCCCGCACGGCCGCTTCCTGCCGGCGGCGAAGGCTTCGAAATCTCGCGCACCTATTACAATATGGATGGCGAGGAGGTGAATGTCAGCGAGGCGCAGCAAAACGAGCGTTACGTCGTGGTACTGAACGTCACCGAGACGAACGAGTGGCCGTCACGCATCGTCGTGACGGACCTGTTGCCGGCCGGTTTCGAAATCGACAATCCGAGCGTCGTCAACAGCGCCAACCTTTCGAATTTCGATTGGCTGGAGGAGGTCCAGGCTGCACATACCGAGTTCCGCAACGACCGTTTCGTCGCGGCATTCGACCGCAGCGCCGGCGACAACCGTCAGATCACGCTCGCCTATGTCGTTCGTGCTGTGACGCCGGGCGTTTACGATCATCCGGCGGCGCAGGTCGAAGATATGTACCGGCCGCAGTTCTCGGCGCGGACTGCAACCGGCAAGATGGAGGTGCTCGCCGCGCAATAGGCGGCAGCTCGATCCTATGAAACGCAGGTGGAAGCTCTCGATCGGCATCAGCGCCGGCCTGACCCTCTTAGCCGGGGTGGTCGCCGGACTCGATGCGGCTGACCGGGCCTTCCCCCCGCCGCTCGAAAAGGTGCAGGTCGTCTCGACTGAAGTGCTGGACGCGGACGGCGCGCTTTTGCGGGCCTTTGCTACGCCCGAAGGCCGCTGGCGGCTGAAGACCGCGGCGCAGGACGTCGATCCGCGGTTTCTCAAAATGCTGGTTGCCTATGAAGATCAGCGTTTCTACAGCCATGCAGGCGTCGACCCTCTGGCTCTCGGCCGGGCGGCGCTGCAATTCATCACGAACGGCCGCATCGTGTCCGGCGCCTCCACGCTTTCCATGCAGGTGGCCCGGCTGATCGAGCCGCGCGAGAACCGTTCCTTTTCTGCAAAGTTTCTCCAGCTTGTTCGGGCGTTGCAGATAGAGCGGCGCTTGAGCAAGCAGGAAATTCTCGAAATCTACCTCACCCACGCACCTTATGGCGGCAACCTGGAGGGAGTTCGTGCTGCAAGCCTGGCCTATTTCGGCAAGGAGCCGCGTCGCTTGACGGTGGCGGAAGCAGCCCTTCTCGTCGCACTGCCCCAATCGCCGGAAGGCAGGCGTCCAGACCGGCATGCCCGGAACGCGAAGGAGGCGCGTGAGCGGGTGCTGGTGAGAGCGGCCGTCGCGGACGTGACGGGTGCGGGCGAAGCTGAGCGTGCCGTGAGCGAGGCAATTCCGATGCGACGGCTGCAATTGCCGGCCTATGCCGCGCATCTTTCCGAAGCGGCGATCCGAAAGCGGCCGAGTATCAAGCAGCACAAGACGACGCTCAAGCGCAACATCCAGCAAGGGTTGGAGCAGGTTGCCAGGGAGGCGACATCTAGGCTCAGCCCCAAAGTTTCGCTTGCCATGGTCATGGCGGATGTGACGACCGGTGCAATTGTCGGTGAGGTCGGGTCGGCGGACTATTTCGATGCGACCCGTTCCGGCTGGATCGACATGACCCGGGTCCTTCGCTCACCCGGCTCGACCCTGAAACCTTTCATCTACGGGCTCGCCTTTGAACAGGGGATCGTATCCCAGGAGACCATCATAGAAGACCGGCCCGCGGATTTCTTCGGCTATCGGCCGAAGAATTTCGACATGAGCTATCAAGGCGACGTCAGCGTTCGGCAGGCGCTGCAATTGTCCCTGAATGTGCCGGCGGTGCGCCTGCTCGATGCGGTTGGGCCGTCGCGACTGATGATCCGCTTCCGCCGGGCGGACGTGCGACCGGTTCTGCCGCCAAATGAAGCTCCGGGGCTGGCGATCGGGCTAGGTGGCGTGGGCATCACGCTCAAGGATCTGGTCCAGGCCTATGCGGCGCTTGCGAACCGGGGTCAGCCGGTACTACTTGGAAACGGGTTGGACCGGCAGCCGATGCCGATCGACGGCGAACCGCTGCTCGAGCCGCAGGCTGTCTGGCAGGTGGCGGATATTCTGTCGGATGTCCTGCCGCCACAGGGAAGCCGCAAGCTCGGCATCGCCTACAAGACGGGCACGAGTTACGGTTATCGCGATGCCTGGTCGGTGGGGTACGACGGCCGTTACGTGCTGGGCGTCTGGGTTGGCCGACCGGACAATGGAGCGGTGCCGGGCATTGCCGGATACCAGACGGCTGCTCCGATCCTCTTCGAGGCTTTCACGAAATCAGGTGTGCCGATCACACCACTGCCCCCGGCGCCGGCTGGTGCCATGCGGCTTGCACAGGCAGATCTTCCGATCAGCCAGCGTCGCTTCGCAACGACCGCCGCCGGCCTTTTTTCGGCCTCTACCCGTGAGCCGGCGCCGCAGATCGTTTATCCACCGGAGGGCGCCCGCGTTGATCTCGGCGCGCGCTCCGGCGAAATTTCTCCGCTGGTGCTGAAGTTGCAGGGTGGCCGGGCGCCTTTCCGCTGGCTGGCGAATGGAAGGCCGCTCGACGAGTTGTCGCGTCGCCGCGTCAACGAATGGACGCCGGACGGCGCCGGCTACTCGACATTGACGGTGATCGACGCTGCCGGCCGGGCCGCCAGCGTGAAGATTTTCGTGGAGTGAAAGGCGGTCGGCCAAGCTGACGGTCTGGCGGTTTCATTGAATTGAACGCTGTGCCGGTCCTGCCCCCTTTGCCCTGCCGGGCATCCCCCACGGGTGGGGAGATCGACTTGGCGCACCGGCTTCCCAAAACAACTAACGTTGCTATCCGCTGCGAGTGCTTTTCAAGCGCAGTCCTCCCCGCGCAGTCTCCTGCCGTGGTTTTGCACTTTTCTGCCCAGCGTCTTGTCCCAAAACCGTTTCCCACGTTTGGGGACGCTGGATTATCGGAGAGCCCACGCGAATGCGGAACCTCATGGAGTAGTGTATGTGTGGCTCCGCATTCGCGTGGCCTTCGGCGTCTTTTCGGGACTTCCGGTCCCTACAGGTGATCACCTCGCCTCGCTGCATGGCTTTGTTCGCGATTTCCTTTCGGGAAACCCTGCCACTTGGACGGCTCAACCGAACCGGACATGGCTGTCCGGGGGAGGCTTGATAGGAGAGCCTGTCTTGCGACGGACGCTCCATGGCTTTCACCTCTTCCACCGTCGCCGCACGTTACGGTTTTGATGAAAGCGCCGACTCCCGCCTGCCCGCGAACGTCTCGCGAAACACTCCGGCGACGGAAGCGGGGAGATTTTAGGCATGGGTGCGGAGGGTGGGGATAATTGACGGGGTAAGTCATTGGAGATGCTGGAAGGTGGCGGCTATTTGTTCTCGGAATGTGAAGTGCGAGGGCAACAATATTGAGGGGCGTGCCCAAGCCCGCCCCCCTCTGCCCTGCCGGGCATCTCCCCCACAGGTGGGGAGATTGGCCGGGGCGCAGATTTCCCCAAGCAACAAACGTAGCTGCCGACATATTCCCAGCAACTGCGGGATATGGGGTTAGTTTAGCGGGAAGGGCACGCCGCTTGTGATCTCCCCACCTGTGGGGAGATGCCCGGCAGGGCAGAGGGGGTGTCACACGGAACGACCCTGGTTAAATCACCCTAAGCACCACATCCCTCGATCATCCCCGAAAATCCGAATAGATTCTCGGGGAACACGATTCATGGCTTCCAAGGGCGCTTTATGCCGCAGCGGTCGCCTTCTTTTTCGCCACACGCGCGCGGATCGACTCGACGTCGGCGCGCGGCGTCGCCTTGAACAGCGTCTGGGTATAGTCGTGCCTGGGGTTGGAAAAGACCTCGTCACGCGTGCCGTATTCAACCGCTTCGCCAAAATACATCACCATCACCTCGTCAGCGATATAGCGAACGACCGACAAATCGTGGCTGATGAAGACATAGGTGAGATTGAATTCGTCCTGCAGGTCGGCGAGCAGATTCAGCACCTGTGCCTGGATTGACAGGTCAAGCGCCGAGACCGGCTCGTCGAGCACCAAGAGCTTTGGATTCAGCATCAGGGCGCGAGCAATGGCGATGCGCTGGCGCTGGCCGCCGGAGAACATATGCGGATAACGGTTGTAATGTTCCGGCCCCAAGCCGACCTTCCTCAGCATCTCGTTGGCGCGATGCCGCCGCTCTTCTGCCGACATGTCCGTATTGATCGCCAGCGGTTCGCCGAGCACATCGCCGATCTTCTGGCGCGGGTTGAGCGAGCCATACGGATTCTGGAAGACGATCTGCACTTTCTGACGCATCTCCTGGGTGAGATGTCCCGGGCGCGTATCGACCTTCTTTCCGTCGATCAGGAGGTCGCCCGCGGTCGGCTCGTCGATGAAGGTGATCATGCGGGCAAGCGTAGATTTTCCGCAGCCCGATTCGCCGACGATTGCCAGCGTCTTGCCGCGTTCCAGCTTGAACGAAACGCCCTTCACCGCGTGAATGATCTTCTTGGGTTTGAAGAGGCCGCCGGAGAGTTCGTAGTCGCGCTTGATGTCGCGCACTTCGAGCATCGTGTTGCCCGTTTCAGTTTTTGACATTTTCTTGCTCATGCGCGCGCCTCCGGCGCCGGTTCCGGATTGCCGTCGAAGAAGGCGGACACGGTGGTAAGGCGGTCGCCGGTGGCGTTTTCCGGCAGCGCCGCCAAGAGCGCCTTCGTGTAGCTGCTCTTCGGGTTTTCGAAGAGGGAAAGCACGTCAGCCTCTTCCATCTTGCGGCCTTTGTATTGCACGACGACGCGGTCGGCGGTCTCGGCCACGACGCCCATGTCGTGGGTGATCATGATAAGGCCCATGCCGTTCTTGGCCTGCAGTGTCATGATGAGGTCCAAGATCTGCTTCTGGATCGTGACATCGAGGGCCGTGGTCGGCTCGTCGGCGATCAGGAGCTTCGGATTGCAGGCGATGGCGATGGCGATCATCACGCGCTGGCATTGCCCGCCCGACATCTGGTGCGGAAAGCTGCCCAGCCGCTCTTCCGGGTTGGGCAGGCCGACCTGTCGAAAAAGCTCGATTGCCCGTTCGTGCCGCGCCTTTTTGTCGAGACCCAGATGAATGCGCAGCACTTCCTCGATCTGGAAGCCGACCGTGAAGCACGGATTGAGGCTGGCGATCGGCTCCTGGAAGATCATGGCGATATCCTTGCCGATCAGCTTGCGGCGGTCGGCCGGGCTGATGCCCTGAATGTCGCGGCCTTCGAAGAGCATACGGTCGGCAGTGATCTTCGCGGTCCAGGGAAGAAGTCCCATGACGGCGAGCATGGCAACCGACTTGCCGGATCCGGACTCACCGACGATTGCGAGCACTTCGCCCTTTTCGACGGACATGGAGACGCCGTCCACGGCTCTGAACCAGCCGGTCGCGGTTTCGAATTCGACGGTGAGATTGTCTATTTGCAGAAGCGCCATGATCAGGACCTCTTCAGTTTCGGGTCGAGCGCATCGCGCAGGCCGTCGCCCATCAGGTTGATGGCAAGGACGGTGATGAGGATCGCCAAGCCGGGGAAGGTGACGACCCACCAGGCGCGCAGGATGAACTCACGCGCTTCGGCAAGCATAGTGCCCCATTCCGGTGCCGGTGGCTGAGCGCCCATTCCGAGGAAGCCGAGCGCGGCCGCATCCAGGATCGCGTTCGAGAAGGAGAGGGTCGCCTGCACGATAAGCGGTGCCGTGCAGTTCGGCAGGATGGTGCGGAACATCAGCCGCAGCGGACCGGCGCCGGCGAGCCGCGCGGCGGTCACGTAGTCGCGTGTCTTTTCCGTCATTACGGCGGCGCGCGTGAGGCGCACGAAATGCGGCTGGAGCGTCAGTGCGATAGCGATCATGCCGTTGGTCAGGCTAGGACCGAGAATCGCAACGAGCACCAGGGCGAGCAGCAGAGACGGGAAGGCCAGGATGATGTCCATCAGGCGCATGATGACGGTATCGACCCAACCGCGATAGTAACCGGCGATGAGGCCGACCAGAATGCCGCCGACGAGCGACAGCGTGGTCACGAAGACGCCGATGAAGAGCGAGTATTGGGCCCCGTAGATCAGGCGTGAAAGAATGTCGCGGCCTACCGGATCGGTGCCGAGCAGATAACCGGCGCGGCCCCCTTCGGTCCAGATGGGCGGCACCAACACCGCGTCGCGGTACTGCTGGAAGGGCGAGTGCGGCGCGATGACGGGCGCCAGTACCGCGATCACGACGAGCGCCAGAAAGACGAAGAGCCCGATGACGGCGCCGCGGTTTTCGGAAAAGTAGAACCAGAACTCCTTGAGCATCTGGCGGCGGAGGGCAGCACTGGAGATTGCCTCGGGTGCCTTGTCGATAAGAGTATCGGCCATGGGATTTTCTCCTTCTAGTGCCGGATACGGGGATTGATCAGGCCGTAGAGCAGGTCCACGATCAGATTGACGAGCATGATGATGCCGGCGATGAGCAGCAGGCCGCCTTGGATGACCGGATAATCTCGACGGAAGACGCTATCGACCATCCACTTGCCGATGCCGGGCCACGAGAAGATCGTTTCGGTCAGAATCGCGCCGGCGAGCATGACGCCGATCTGGAGGCCGATGGTGGTGATAACCGGGATCATGGCATTGCGCAGTGCATGGATGCCGACGACGCGGAAGGGCGAAAGGCCCTTGGCGCGAGCGGTGCGGACGTAATCCTCCGACAGGACCTCCAGCATGGCCGACCGCGTCTGCCGCGCGATGACGGCCAGCGGGATCGTAGCGAGCACGATCGAAGGCAGTGCCAGATGGCTCAGCGCCGACGCAAAAGCACCCTTCTGGCCGGACAGCAGCGAGTCGATCAGCATGAAGCCCGTCACCGGCGGGAAGAAGAACATCAACGAGATGCGCCCCGAGACCGGGAACCACTGCAGGGTGCCCGAGAAGAGGATGATCAGCAGCAGGCCCCACCAGAAGATCGGCATGGAATAGCCGACGAGAGCAACGCCCATCAGTGCCTGATCGAAGAACGATCCTCGCTTGATGGCAGCGATCACGCCCGCCGGGATGCCAAGTGCGACTGCGATGATGATTGCACAGAGCGATAGCTCGATCGTGGCAGGGAAGAGGGCCAGAAACTGGTCGAGGATCGGTTTCTTCGACACGATTGACGAGCCGAAGTCGCCGGTCACCACGCCGCCGAGATAATCGAGATACTGGACCACCAGCGGTCGATCGAGACCGAGTTGCTGGCTGATAACGGCATGGCGCTCCGGCGACATGACGCGTTCGCCCGAAAGAAGGGCTACGGGATCGCCCGGCAGCAGCCGGATAAAGGCAAAGGCGATGATAGAGACCCCGATAAAAGTCGGGATCAGTACGGCGAGGCGCCGCAAAAGGAAGCCAAACATTCTAAAACCTTCGATGGTTTCGGTCGTGGCCGATTCAGTGCTTTGTCAAGCCATGGAAGCGGCGATTGAGGCGTCTGTGCCACATTTTTTGGCGTCTCATAAGAAAATGCCGCGGGAAACGCAACGCGCCCCGCGGCAAAAACATTGTGAGCCGCTAAATTACTCGGTGATATCGACGGCTTCGAAGGTGAAGTCGCCGAGCGGGCTCTGGGTGAAGCCCGTCACGCCCTTGCGCATCGGAACGATGGAGAGGGAGTGATCGAGAGTGGCCCAGGGAGCTTCCTTCTTGAAGATCACTTGTGCCTGCTCATAGAGCTTCGTGCGTTCCTCGTCGTTGGATGTGACCTTGGCTTTCTTCACGAGTGCGTCGAACTCCTTGTTGCACCACTGAGCGCGGTTGTTGCCGCCCACGGCATTGCAGCCGAGCAGGGTGTCGAGGAAGTTGTCCGGGTCGCCGTTGTCGCCGGTCCAGCCGAGAATGACGGCGCCGTCACGGTCCTTGGCCTTGGAGCGATCGAGATATTCGGCCCATTCATACGAAACGATCTCGACCTTGACGCCGATCTTGGCGAAATCGTCCTGCATGATTTCAGCCGCGCGGCGGGCGTTCAGCATGTACGGACGCGAAACCGGCATCGCCCACAGCTTCATCGAAAGATCCTTGACGCCGGCGTCGGCGAGCATCTTCTTTGCAGCGTCGAGGTCATAGGCGTCGTCCTGGGTGGCCTCGTTGTAGGACCACATGGTCGGCGGGATCGGGTTTTTCGCGGGGGTCGCCATGCCCTGGAAGACGGCATCAACGATCGCCTTCTTGTTGATCGCCTTGTTCAGCGCCTTACGGACCTCGAGCTTGTCAAACGGAGCCTGGGTCGTGTTGTAGGCGAGATAGGCGACGTTCAGGCCTTCCTGCTCCAGAATCGTGAGGTTCGGATTGGACTTCATCGACTGAACATCGGCTGCGTTCGGATACGGCATGAGGTGGCATTCGCCAGCCTGCAGCTTCTGGTAGCGAACGGCTGCGTCGGTGGTGATTGCGAAGACCAGATCGTCGATCTTCGGAGCCGGACCCCAGTAGTCGGCATTCTTCTTGTAACGGATAACCGCATCCTGCTGATAGCCGACGAACGTGAACGGACCGGTGCCAACCGGCATCTGGTTCAGTTGTTCCTTCTTGCCGGCCTTGTCGAGGCTGTCGGCATATTCCTTCGACATGATCGATGCGAAAGGCATGGCGAGGTTGGCGAGGAACGGCGCTTCCGGTTTGTTCAGCGTGATCTTGACGGTGAGGTCATCGACCTTTTCGATCGACTTGATGAGTTCCGGGAAGCCCATGCCGGCTGCATATTCCCAGGCGGCACCCGGGATGTACTGGTTCCAGGCGTTTTTCGTGTCAATCTGGCGGCCGATCGAGAAGACAACGTCGTCGGCATTCAGGTTACGGCTCGGGGTGAAGAAGTCGGTGGTCTGGAACTTCACATTCGGGCGAAGCTTGAAGGTGTAGACCGTGCCGTCCTTGGAAATTTCCCAGCTCTCGGCGAGGCCTGGCTCCGGCTGTGTGGTGCCGGGTTTGAACTCGAGAAGGCGGTTGTAGATCGGATGAGCGGACGCGTCGAAGGTGGTGCCGGCCGTGTAGATGCCGGGGTCGAAACCTTCCGGGGAACCTTCCGAGCAGTAAACGAAGGTCTTGGCGCTTGCCGCGCCCGCGAAGAAGGTCGCCGACAGCAGCGCCGCGGCAAGGGTCAATTTGTATTTCATGATAGTCTCTCCCTTGTGACCTGTGGCCCCTTTGCGGCCCAGGTGATCTGTCATTGAACTAGATGCGCAACGGTGCGCTTCAAGCTTGATATTCTTGTTATCTACCTCCCGGTCGGCGAATTGGACCCTCGTGTGCTTCGATTGTTCCTTCTGGCGGATGTCATTTTACGTCCACGTAATTCCAGAGCGCCAGATTTTCGCACGGCTATGGCTCCGTTTATTTTCGTGGCGATAGCATTTCTTAGAAAATTTTCCGCAAGTTCGACACAATCCCCATGTGTTCTTACCATTTTTGGCTCGATCTTTAGATTCTCGACCGGCAACGGCGCGGGAGCATAGCGATTATCATTCTGTTGTCGAGATGCGAAAATTCGCCTTTTCGGTCACTTTTTCATTTCAGACGTGTGATCCCTCACGAGTGCTGCTTTTTGCTGCGTTGCCGCATTGCCATGGGCCGAGAATGGAGTACGGTTCGGCGCTCCAATCAGCATTACTTGCATCGAGGCAGTGGTTTCATGAGGACAGGCAATTCCAATCTCCCGCTCATCTGGGATGTTATCGACCGCAAGACGGAGGTTTTCACCGAGTTGTCGGACCGGGTCTGGGAGACGCCTGAGACCTGCTACATGGAGAAGCTGTCCGCTGCGGCGCATCGGGAAATGCTCGAAGCTCAGGGTTTCGCCATTACCGAAAACGTGGCCGACATACCGACAGCACTGATCGGAGAAGCGGGTGAAGGTGGCCCGATCATCGCCTTTCTCGGTGAATATGACGCACTGGCGGGACTGAGCCAGAAGGCGGGGCTTGCCAGTCACGAACCGATCGTCGCCGGCGCAAATGGGCATGGCTGCGGCCATAACCTTCTCGGATCCGCCTCGCTTCTTGCGGCGACGGCGCTCAAGGACTGGCTGGAGGAGACCGGAACGCCCGGCCGCGTGCGCTACTACGGCTGCCCTGCGGAAGAAGGCGGTGCGGCCAAGGCTTTCATGGTTCGTGCCGGCGCCTTCGAGGATGTGGATATCGCGATCAGCTGGCACCCCAGCAACTTTGCGGGGGTGCAGCGCGAGACTTCGCTTGCCAATTGCCGCATCGATTTCAGCTTTACCGGACGCGCGGCTCACGCCGCTGCCGTGCCGGAGCTTGGCCGTAGCGCTCTCGACGCGGTGGAATTGATGAATGTCGGCATCAACTATATGCGTGAACACATGCCGTCCGATTGCCGCATTCATTATGCGGTCCTCGATGCCGGCGGCATTTCGCCCAACGTGGTGCAGGCCTATGCCAAGGTTCGTTATGTCGTCCGCGCGCCGGAACTGCCCGGCCTCCTCTCGCTGATCGAGCGTGTGAAGAAAGTTGCAGAAGGTGCGGCCTTGATGACCGAAACGAAGGTCGAGAGCACCATCCTTGCGGGTGTATCCAACCTTATCGTCAACGCCCCCTTGATGGACGTGATGCAGGACGTGTGGGACAGCATCGGTCCGCCGCCCTTCGAAGAGGAGGATCGGGCGTTCGCGGAAAAAATCCGCGCAACATTGACCCCGCAGGACATTTCGGCGAGCTGGAACCAGGAGCGGCTGGAGGAGCGGGACGTCCCGCTTGCGGATTTCATCCTGCCGCCGCACAACGAAAATCGACAGATGGGCGGTTCTACGGATGTCGGCGACGTCAGCTGGGTCGTGCCGACCGTGCAGGCTTATGGCGCCACGCTTGCCGTCGGCACGCAGCTTCATACATGGCAGGTCGTTGCGCAGGGTAAGAGCCCTCTTGCGCATAAAGGCATGATCTCCGCGGCCAAGGCCATGGCTGCGACCGGTCTTGCCGCAATTGAGAGCGAGCAGCTCCGCGAGGCCGCCTGGGCCGACTTGAAGAAACGCCGCAAGGGACAGGTTTATACGAGCCCCATTCCGCCCGGTGCCGAACCGCCAGTCGCGGCGATGACGGTGAAATAGCCAAATCCGTTGATCGAACCGTCAATTCTTTTGACGATTCGATGGGGCTGAAAACGGCAATTGGGGCTGTCCAATGCCGCGCTTTGCTCCTATGAAAATCCATCTATCGTGGCATGTCTCAGAGGAGGTCCCCCGTGACTATTCAGCCGAACTCCATCGAAGCCCGGGACAAGGCTTATCACCTTCACTCCTATACCAATGCCCGTGCTTTGGAACGGGACGGTTCCGTGGTGATGGATCGCGGCGAAGGCATCTACGTCTACGACAACAACGACAAGAAATACATCGAAGCGATGGCAGGGCTTTGGAGCGTCGCCGTCGGTTTCGGCGAGAACCGTCTCGTTGAAGCGGCCACAAGGCAGATGGCAAAATTGCCTTACTATCATACCTTTACCGCCCGCAGCCACGGCCCCTCCATCGAGCTCGCCGAAAAGCTGATCCAGATGGCGCCGGTGCCGATGTCGAAGGCTTACTTCACCAATTCCGGTTCGGAGGCCAACGATACCGCGGTCAAGATGGTCTGGTATCGCTCCAATGCGCTCGGCAAGCCGGAAAAGAAGAAGATCATTTCCCGCATCAAGGGCTATCACGGGGTGACGATCGCAGCCGCGAGCCTGACCGGCCTGCCGAACAACCATCGCTCCTTCGACCTGCCATTGCCGGGGATTTTCCACACGACCTGCCCGCACTATCGCGCCTTCAAACAGGAAGGCGAGACCGAAGCAGCGTTCGTAGAGCGCTGTGCAAAGGACCTCGAAGACCTGATCCTCAAGGAGGGTCCGGAAACGGTGGCGGCCTTTATCGGAGAGCCGGTCATGGGTGCCGGCGGCGTCATCGTGCCGCTTGCCGGTTATTGGGAAGCCATTCAGAAGGTGCTGAAAAAATACGACATTCTCTTTATCGCCGATGAGGTGATCTGCGGTTTTGGCCGGACCGGCGAGATGTTCGGCACGACGACCTATGCGCTTCAGCCGGACATCATGACGCTG
Source organism: Neorhizobium alkalisoli (assembly GCF_002968635.1). GTDB lineage: Bacteria > Pseudomonadota > Alphaproteobacteria > Rhizobiales > Rhizobiaceae > Neorhizobium > Neorhizobium alkalisoli. The sequence goes on from NZ_PVBN01000007.1 coordinate 207,841, forward strand.
TCCAAGCAGATTTCCTCGTCCTACCAACCTATTTCGGCCCTGCTGATCAACGAGAACGTCTATCAGCCGCTCGCCGACGAATCGGCGAAGATCGGCACCTTCGGTCATGGGGTAACCGCTGCGGGGCATCCGGTGGCGGCAGCCGTGGCGCTGGAAAACATAGCGATCATCGAGGAACGTGATCTTGTCGGCAACGTGCGGACGCTGGCGCCGAAGTTCCAGAGCCGTCTGAAGGCGCTTGAAGGTCATCCGCTGGCCATCGAAGCTCGCGGCGTCGGGCTGATCGGTGCATTGGAGCTGAAACCGCGTGATGGTTTTGCGGCCGGGCAGCTTGGTCCGAAGCTGTTTTCCATCATGGTTGAAAAAGGTCTTATTTCTCGCGCGATCGGGGATTCCATGGCGCTCTGCCCGCCCATGATCGTCAACGAGGAACAGGTGGATGCTATTTTCGATACCTTTGAAGCTTCGCTCGACGTGTTCCAGAAACAGCTAGTGGCCTGATATTGCGCCGGATCTGGGTAACCTATTGATCCGGCTCCGATTGCGGAAAACACTAGCGCCCCTATATTGGCGTTATGCTTGATCTCGCCGAGGGCTACTGGCCGCACATTCTGTTCATTGCATCGGTCCTGGCGGGGGCTGCGGCGGCAATTCATGCTGCCATGACGAAGGAAGAAGTACGTTCGGCCGTGGGTTGGGTCGGCGTTATCATGCTTTCCCCCATCATCGGCGCCCTGCTTTACCTGATTGCCGGCGTCAACCGCATTCGACGCTCCGTCATCAGCGATCGCCGCGCGCTGCTTCAGGGGGAGATCCGTGCCCATTTCGCTTCCTATGATGCTACGGATGACCTCATAGCCGACGGGTTTGGCCGTCGGTTCGTGGCCATGAAGACGCTCGGCGATCGCGTGACGCATCACCGTCTGACGACCAGCAACGTGATCATTGCGCTCGACACCGGCGACGATGCCTATGGAGCAATGCTCAATGCCATCGACGGCGCGCAGCGTAGCATCATCCTCGAAACCTACATCTTCGATCGCGACAGGGTCGGCGACCGTTTCGCCGGCGCATTGATCGCGGCCGTTGGGCGTGGCGTCGAAGTCCGCGTCCTCATTGATGCGGTCGGCGCGCGCTATTCTGTCCCGAGCGTTCTCGGCAGGCTGCGTGATGGGGGCGTTACCGTCGACGTCTTCAATGGCAACGTCATCATGGGACTCCGGTTGCCCTATGCCAATCTCAGAACCCACCGGAAAATTCTGGTGATCGATGGGAGGATCGCCTTTACCGGCGGTATGAATATCCGTGAAGGCTTTTCAAGCGAATTCAGCGGCGACATGTGCTCCTTCGATACGCATTTCCGGATCACAGGCCCTGTCGTGGCCGATCTCTTCGCGATTGCGGCTGCCGATTGGAGGTTCGCCACGGACGAGACGTTGGACGACGAGGCCTGGGCTCTCGATCCACCGGAGACGGAGCCAGGAAACGCTGTCTTTATGCGAGCGGTATCATCCGGTCCCGACCGCAGTGTGGAGACGAACCACAAAGTGCTGATGGGCGCCTTCTCCGTGGCGCGTTCCTCCATCCGTATTGTCTCGCCTTATTTTTTGCCGGATCGAGAGCTGATCACCGCGTTGGTCACTGCGGCGCGACGAGGTGTAAAGGTCGATATCGTCGTACCCACTTCCAACAATCTCGTTCTGGTCGACCGGGCGATGACTGCGCAATTCGACCAGATGTTGAAAAACCATTGTCGGATCTGGCGGGCTTCCGGCCCCTTCGACCACTCGAAACTGATGGCAATCGACGGACGGTGGGGCTATGTCGGCTCGTCCAATCTCGATCCCCGGTCCCTTCGTCTCAATTTCGAGGTGGATCTCGAAGTTCTGGACTGCGCGTTTGTGGAAGCTCTGGAGCGAAGGATCGATCTAGCGATTTCCTCCGCAACTGAAGTGACGCTTGAGGCGTTGATGGCAAGACCCTTTGCGGTACGTCTCATCGAGCGCGTGCTGTGGCTCGGTTCACCCTATCTGTGACGGAACTGGAAATGCTGGATCGATGAGCGGATTGCCGTATAATCCACCCCTCTGCGAATAACCTTCGGAACCATGCGGGAAAAGCGCACAAATCTCCCCATAAACATCCTGGCATCAATCCGCGCCCGCAAGGACCGCGGAGCCGGGGTCCATGCACCGCATGACCGAGCCAAGGGCATGCTGGTTGCCTCCTACAACGTGCATAAATGCGTGGGCATCGACGGAAAGTTCGATCCGGCTCGAACCAGCCATGTCATCCGCGAGATCGGTGCCGACGTGATCGCGCTTCAGGAAGCCGATACCCGCTTCGGCGAACGGCGCGGGCTGCTTGACCTCGCCTGGATGGAGCGTGAAACCGGGCTCTTCCCTGTTCCGATCAGCGGCGTTGCCAAGGCGCATGGCTGGCACGGCAACGTCGTCTTCTTTCGCGAAGGGCTGGTGCGCGACGTACATCAGGTCAAATTGCCGGGGCTCGAGCCCCGAGGGGCCCTCATCACCGAACTGGAATTGAAGGACGGCAGTGCGTTCCGCATCATCGCCGCCCATCTCGGGCTTCTCAACCGCTCCCGGCACCAGCAGGCCCGCGTCATCATCGACATCCTGCGATCGCGTGACGAACAGCCGACCGTGCTGATGGGCGATCTCAACGAATGGCGGCTTGGAGACCGGTCCTCCCTGAACACACTTGCAAGCGTCTTCGGCCTGCCGGCGGCAGTGCCGAGCTTCCCCTCGCGTCTGCCGGTACTGGCACTTGATCGGATCATGGCGAACCGGCCGGGACTGCTGGAAACAGTGGAGACCCACGATACTCCGCTCGCAAGACTTGCCTCCGACCACCTGCCGATCAAGGCGGTGCTGAAGTTGGGCATGCTGCCTACCAGAGAGCAAGCGGAAGCCGGCTGACATGTTCTACGGTCTTTACCGCGAGACGAAGCGCCGATAGGCTGCCGGCACCTGCTTCGTCTTTCCTTGGAATTTCCACATGACCGATATCAGCATGATCGAAGCCGCGCGGGCCCGGTTGGATGGGCACGTGCGCCGCACGCCGTTGCTGTCTTCTCCGTTTCTCGACGAGATTGCGGGGCGACGCATATTCGTGAAGCCGGAATGTCTGCAGCACACGGGTTCCTTCAAGTTTCGAGGGGCCTGGTCGGCGATATCGGCTCTAGCCCCCGATGTACGTGCCAAAGGCGTTATCGCATTCTCTTCCGGCAATCATGCACAAGGCGTGGCGCTGGCGGCGAAGATACACGGCATCCCGAGCGTCATCGTCATGCCCTCCGATGCCCCGCGCATCAAGATCGACAACACCCGCGCCTATGGCGCCGAGGTCGTGCTCTATGATCGCGCCAACGAGGATCGCGATGTTATCGGCGCGCGGCTGTCGCGGGAGCGCCAGCTCACCCTCATCAAGCCGTTCGACGAGCCGCTGGTGATCGCTGGGCAGGGCACTGCCGGATTGGAGATCGCCGAGCAGGCCAAAGAACTCGGCATCGAGAAGGCCGATGTGCTGGTGCCGACCGGCGGTGGCGGGTTCATTTCGGGTATTTCCTTGGCCTTGAATGCGAAAGCGCCGGATTTCGTGGTGCATCCGTGCGAGCCGGAAGGTTTCGACGATGTCGCACGTTCCCTGGTGTCCGGGAGGATTGAACGTAATTCCGCCCAGTCGGGCTCGCTCTGCGACGCAATCATCACACCACAGCCGGGTGCGATCACATTCCCAATCATGTCGCGGCTTTGTGGTCCGGGGCTCGTCGTGCCGGAAAGTGAAGCGCTTCACGCGGTGGCACTCGCCTTCAACCGTCTGAAGATCGTCGTGGAACCAGGTGGTGCCGTGGCTTTGGCCGCGGCTCTTTTCCATGCCGAAACGCTAGGTGAAACGGTGATAGCTGTTTGCTCGGGCGGGAATATCGACCCCGATGTCTTCCGGTTGGCCCTCGACCAGAGCGCTATTGAGAAGCGATAGGAGGCTTGGGAAATAACAAACCGTTAACTCCCAGGAATGGCCATTAAGAAAAAACGATTTTCTACGGAACGTATGGCTGCGTGAAACATTATCTCTATCGGGTTTATCGAGATAAGATAGCATATGGTAACGCTCGCAAAGGGCGGCACCAGAGCCCGGGAGGCATCCATGCGCCAGCTACAGCATCAGACACGGTCTTTTCCCGTTCGCAGCGTTAGCAAATGGCAGTGGGCGGCCAATACCGCCCTGGTCTCGGCATCCTTCATTTTCGTGGGCGCCGTAGTGCTCGGGCTTTTTCCGTAAGCTTCCGGTCCTCCCAAGACCGCACGGCACCTCCCGCGCTCCGCCGGCTCGGGAGGTGTTTTGCTTTTAAGGTCTACTTCGCCGGCAGATAAGCTTCTGCGAGTTCCACCCAAAAACTTGTCCCGATCGGCAGCGCATCATCATTGAAATCGAATTGCGGGTGGTGCAGCGGTGGGTCGTTGTCGGTCCGTTTCGTACCCAACAGGAAATAGCTGCCCGGACGCTCTTTCAGCATGAAGCCAAAATCTTCGCTGCCCATCGATGTCCTTTCCAGGTCATCGACATTCTCTTCTCCGAGGATCCCTTTTGCCAGTTCGCGGACAAAGTCGGTTTCGACTTTGTGGTTGATCGTCGCGTCGTAACCACGCTCGTAGTCGATCGTGACCGTCATGCCGAAGCTGGCAGCCTGGCCTTCGGCTATCATGCGGACGCGTTCCTCCAACCTGTCGCGCACTGCAGGATCATAAGAGCGGATCGTTAGCCGCATCTCGGCGCGTTCCGGGATCACGTTGCTCGCCATACCGCCGCGGAAAGAGCCGACGGTGACAACCACCGGATCAAGCGGATGGATGTTTCGGGAGGTGATGGTCTGGAGGGCCATGATGATGCTTGCGCCGCAGACGATCGGGTCGGATGTCGATTGAGGCTCCGCGCCGTGGCCGCCCCGCCCGTTGATGACGATATGACATTCGTCGGCAGCGGCCAATATAGGCCCCTCCTTCACGACGATCTTTCCGAACGGCAAGGTAGGGTCGTTGTGAAGGCCGAAGACGGCATCGCATGGGAAGCGGTCGAACAGGCCGTCCTCGATCATCAGTTTCGCACCGGCGAAATTTTCCTCGGCCGGTTGAAAAATCAGATGGACCGTGCCGTCGAAGCTTCTTCGTTCAGCGAGAATCCTGGCGGCGCCGAGTAGCATGGCCGTGTGGCCGTCATGGCCGCAGGCATGCATCAGGCCTTTGTTCTTGCTCGCGTATTCCGCACCCGTCTCTTCTTCGATCGGCAATGCGTCGATATCCGCGCGAATACCGACCGACCGGTTGCTGGTCCCGTTTTTCAACGTGGCCACAAGTCCGGTCTGAGCGAGGCCGCGCGTGACCTCGTAGCCGAATTCGGTGAGCTGCCGGGCCACGAAATCGGACGTGTTGAATTCTGAAAGCCCCAGTTCCGGATGCTGATGAAGATAGCGGCGGGTTGCCACCACTTCGGCCATGTAGTTCGAAAATTGTACCGTCATCGCCAAAACACTGCCTTCGCTCGGTTTGTCTGTGGTGGTCGAGACACCTTCCGCCCGACATGGATAGCAGCGCCGCCTTGCCGGCGTAACCCGGTTTCCGATCACATTTCGTGTGGGCGGGCCATCGTCGCCGCCGAAGGTGAATCTTCCGTCTTATCAAAGCCCTGCTGTTGTTCAGCTTTCATTCAGGCTTGCGCGGTTAGAGGCGTTTATGTGTTAATCCGCCAAAAGCGGGCAATAGATTTTGGACAGTTATTTGCAATATCGTTACTGCCCTCTATTTCCCCTCTTCGCCGATTTGCGTCGGGCCAGTCACCATAATCAAAATGATGACTGGCGCTTCCAATGCAGGCCGAGTAAGGCGAGGCCGACGAACCCCTAGAGTTTCCTCACTCAGAAGCCCGTGTCCATGTCCTTTCAGAATCCGCAGCCAGCTTCCCCGCGCGACACCGAAGCCAAGCAGATCGATCACAACGATTCGATCCGCTCGACCTATTTCAATATCGATGCGTTAAGGGAGTGCGGCGAAAAGCTCGGCAAGGAGGGCACTTCCAGCCTGCCCGGTTTCCTCGAGTTCGATTTCTTCAAGCGTCATCAGGAGAACGAGAAGGAAATCTTCCGTGTCTACCGCGCAACCGCCACGGATGTGGATGCCGGGGCATCGATCACGCCCGCCGCGGAGTGGCTGCTCGACAACTATTACATTGTGGAAGAAGCGATCCAGGAAGTCCGCCGAGACTTTCCGAAGAAATTCTATCGCCAGCTCCCGACGATGACGGTTGCGGGACAAGAGATACCACGCGTGCTTGCGGTGGCGTGGCTCTATGTCGCCCACACTCACAGCAGCGTTTCCCAGGATGCTCTGGCCGCCATGGTCGAGGGGTTCCAGGTCGAAGAGCCGCTCGAGATCGGCGAACTCTGGGCTCTGCCGTCCTTCATCCGCTTTGTTCTCATCGAAAACCTTCGCCGTATCGCCACTCGCGTCGACCGTTCACGCAACATGCGTCGCCGTGCAAACGATGTTGCCGACGAGGTCATACGGCTGAACGACGAAGCCGCCAGCGCAGATGTGCTCAAAAGCATTGAAGGGCTCACCAGCGACAATACGTTCATCACTCAGTTTCTCTATCGTCTGCGGAATGCCTCCCAGTCCTCCGGTTTTGCGGTCACCTGGCTGGAGCAGCGGCTCGAGCAGGCGGGCACCGATGTCGAAGAGGTAATGCTCGCCGAACAGAACCGGCTTTCGTCCGGCAATGTGACGATGGGCAATATCATCAAGAGCCTGCGCCACATCGATGATACGGAGTGGAGCGTCTGGTTCGAAGAAGTTTCGCAGATCGACAAGATCTTCCGAGACCGTACCGACTACGAAGCCCTCGATTTCGGTTCGCGCAATGCCTATCGAAACCGCATCGAACAGATCGCCCGCCGTTCCCGCAGGAGCGAAAGCGAGGTCGCCAAGGCGGCCATCAGCCTTGCAGAGCAATCAGCCCAGGACAGTGACGATCCGCGCGAAAGCAATATCGGTGCCTTCATCGTCGGCCGTCGGCGCAGGGAGCTGGAAGCAGCGGTTGGTTACAAGCCGCTTTTCGTTCAGCAGACAGTTCGTCTTGTCCGGCGGCTCAACTGGTTTGCGATCGCCGGCCCCGTCATACTGTTGACCGTGCTGGCGATGGCAATTGCCGGCTGGTTCCTCGTGCAGTCGGATATGCCGCTGCCGGTGGTCTTCTTCTTCCTGCTGATGTTCGCCCTGCCTGCGTCGGAAGGTGCGACCGGCCTGTTCAATACCCTCGTGACCTATGTGGTCCGTCCGGCGCGCCTTGTCGGCTATGAGTTCAAGGAAGGCATTCCCGACGATGCGAGAACGCTCGTCGCCGTGCCGTGCCTGATCACCGACCGCGACACGGTCGACGAACTCGTCCGCAATCTCGAAGTTCACTACCTCGCCAATCCGCGTGGCGAAATCTATTTCTCGCTGCTGAGCGACTGGCGCGACAGCAAGCTCGAGGAGACGGATGCCGATCTGGAAATCCTCGACTATGCCAAACGTGAGATTGCTTCTCTCAGCGCCAAATATGCTCATGACGGCAAGACACGTTTCTATCTCCTGCACCGGCGCCGCCTCTTCAATCCCAACGAAGGCGCGTGGATGGGCTGGGAGCGCAAGCGCGGAAAGCTGCACGAACTGAACCTGCTGCTTCGCGGCGACCAGGATACGACCTATCTGCCGGGTGCCAACATGGTGCCCGCGGACGTCCAGTACGTCATGACACTCGACGCCGATACCCGCCTGATGCGAGATGCGGTGACGAAGCTCGTCGGCAAAATGCATCATCCGATCAACCGGCCGGTGCTCGATCCGAAGAGCAATCGCGTGATCCATGGTTACGGCCTGATGCAGCCGCGTGTCACGCCATCGCTGACGACCGGCAAAGAGGCGTCCGTCTTCCAGCGCGTCTTCTCGGTCGGCCGTGGCCTCGATCCCTATGTTTTCACGGTATCCGATGTGTATCAGGATCTCACCGGCGAGGGCACCTTTACCGGTAAAGGTCTCTATCACGTCGATGCTTTCGAAGCGTCGCTCAAAGGTCGGATCGATGAAAACTCCGTCCTCTCGCACGACCTCCTGGAAGGCTCGTTTGCCCGCTGCGCCCTCATCACCGACATCGAACTGGTCGAGGATTTCCCGGTTCGGTACGAGGTGGAGGTTTCTCGCCAGCATCGCTGGGCGCGCGGCGACTGGCAATTGCTGTCCTACATTCTCGATCCGACGCGGGGCGTCACGGCGCTCGGCCGCTGGAAGATGATCGACAATCTGCGCCGCTCGCTTACCCCGATCGCCTGGTTCTTCGCCTCGGTTCTCGGCTGGTACTTCATGGATCCGCTCGGCGCGCTGATCTGGCAGATCCTGCTGATTTTCTTGCTCTTCGTTGCGCCGACGCTCTCTCTGGTGACCGGCCTGCTGCCGCGCTCGACGGATATCGTGCCTGGTGCACATTTCTATTCGCTCTGGTCGGATATGCGTTCGGCCAACGCGCAGGTCGCACTTCGCGTCGTCTTCATTGCCGATACCGCCTGCATCATGACGGACGCGATCGCCCGCTCGCTCTACCGGTTGTTCTTCAGCCGCAAGCTGATGCTGGAATGGCGTACGGCCGCATCGATCCAGTCGAGCGCCCAGGGTAGCCCGCAGGACTATTATCGCGCGATGTGGCATGCCCCCACGATTGCTGTTCTGAGCATCATCCTTTCGGCTCTGCCCGGCGACAACGCGTTTCTGGTGGGCATTCCTTTCGCCGTGCTGTGGATCTTTTCGCCGCTCGTTGCGTGGTATGTCAGCCAGTCGGCGGAAACGGAAGATCGTCTCTTCGTTCCGGATTCGGTGTCCGTTGAACTGCGCAAGATCGCCCGCCGCACATGGCGGTATTTCGAGACCTTCGTAACGCTCGAACAGAACTATCTGCCGCCGGACAATTTCCAGGAACGCCCTGAGCCGATCATCGCCAAACGCACCTCGCCCACCAATATCGGCGTCTACCTGCTGTCGACGATCTCTGCGCGTCATTTCGGCTGGATCAGCTTCACCGATACGATCGAGCGCCTCGAGCAGACGATCTCGACGATCGAAAAAATGGAGAAGTTCCGCGGCCACCTCTACAACTGGTATCACAGCGATACGTTGAAGCCGCTCGGCCAGCCTTATATCTCCGCCGTCGACAGCGGCAATCTTGCCGGTCATCTGATCGCGATCTCGTCCGCCTGCCGCATATGGGCCGAAGCGCCCTCGGCTCACCTGCAGGGCAATCTCGATGGCATCGGCGATGTCGCGGGGATCCTCGCCGAGACGCTGAGCGCCCTGCCAGATGACCGCAAGACGGTACGCCCGTTGCGCCGTCGGCTCGAGGAGCGCATCGCCGGCTTCGGCAACGCGCTTGCCGCCGTCAAACGGGAGCACGAGTTTGCATCGATCCGCATCATCAACCTGACGGTTCTGGCGCGAGAAATCCAGAAACTAGCGGCCAATCTCGATCACGAGGTCCGGTCGGTTCAGAGCGACGAAGTGACCCGCTGGTCGGCATCCCTCGTATATGTCTGCGAGGCGCATATCGCCGACAACGTCTTTGACAATTCCAATATCGAATCGCTGCGCGAGCGGCTGGTTGCCCTGCGGGATCGTGCCCGGACGATCGCGTTCTCGATGGACTTCAGCTTCCTGTTCCGCAAGGAACGCCGGCTGCTTTCGATCGGATACCGCGTCGACAGCAACGAGCTGGACGAAGCCTGCTACGACCTGCTCGCGTCCGAATGCCGCCTGACCAGCCTGTTTGCGATCGCCAAGGGCGACCTGCCGACGGAACACTGGTATCGCCTGGGTCGTCAGGTCGTCCCGATCGGTGCGCAGGGCGCCCTGGTCTCCTGGTCGGGCTCGATGTTCGAATATCTGATGCCGCCGCTCGTCATGCAGGAGCGGCAAGGGGGCATCCTGAACCAGACCAACAATCTCGTGGTCAAGGAGCAGATGAACCACGGCAAGCGGCTCGGCACGCCATGGGGCATTTCGGAAGCCGCCTTCAACGCCCGCGACCATCTGTTCAACTATCAGTACACAAACTTCGGTGTGCCGACGCTCGGCCTCAAGCGGGGGCTCGGCCAGAATGCCGTAATCGCCCCCTATGCCTCGATCCTCGCCAGCCAGTACGATCCGATCTCGGCGGCTGAAAACCTGGCGGAACTGCGCTCCCTCGGCGCGCTCGGCATGTTCGGCTTCCACGACGCCGTCGACTTTACCCCGACCCGTGTTCCGGAGGGGCAGCGTTGCGCTGTGGTATACAACTACTACGCACATCATCACGGCATGTCGATCGCTGCGATCGCCAATGTGGTGATGAACGGCCTGCTACGCGAATTCTTCCACTCCGATCCGGTGATCGAGGCCGCCGAACTCCTTCTTCAGGAGAAGGCTCCGCGCGACATTCCGGTCATGAGTGCGAAGCACGAGGAGACGCCAGGCAAGGGACAGGGCGAGTTGCTGCGTTCGGAAATCCGCACGATCACCAATCCGGCGACCAAGGACCGCGAACTGGTCCTTCTGTCGAACGGCCACTATTCGGTGATGCTCACTGCAACCGGCTCCGGTTATTCCCGCTGGAACGGCATGTCTGTTGCCAGGTGGAAGCCGGATCCCACGGAGGATCGATGGGGGCAATTTCTGTTCCTTCGCGACACCGCGACCGGCGAATGGTGGTCGGCAACGTCCGAGCCCCGTCGTGTGGAGGGCGAGACGACCAAAGCGATCTTCAGCGACGAGCGCGCTGAGTTCCACAAGACCATCGGCGATTTCACGAGCACCGTGGAGTGCATCGTCGCTACCGAGCACGATGCGGAAGGTCGCCGCCTGACCTTGCTGAATATGGGCACGGAAGACCGCTTCATCGAGGTCACCTCCTATATGGAGCCGGTGCTGTCGTCAGAAGACGACGACAATGCCCACCCGGTCTTTTCGCGGATGTTTGTCCGTACCGAGATCGGCAAACGCGGCGATGTGATCCGGGCTTGGCGCAACAAGCGCAATCCCAATGATCCCGACATGGTGATTGCACATCTTGCTGCCGACAATGCGGGGTCTGCACGGCCCACGGAGTTCGAGACCGACCGCCGGAAGTTCCTCGGTCGTGGTCGCACACTTGCAGAAGCGGCCGCCTTTGATCCCGGCGCGACGCTTTCTGGAACGGACGGCTTTACGCTCGACCCGATTCTGTCGCTGCGCCGCGTCGTGCGGGTTCCGGCGGGCAAGAAGGTGAGCGTCATCTTCTGGACGATCGCCGCCCCCAAGCGTGAGGAACTCGACCAGGCGATCGAGCGGTACCGTCATCCGGACGCTTTCCAGGCGGAACTGACGCAGGCCTGGACCCGCACGCAGGTGCAGATGCGCCATCTCGGCGTTTCGTCCCAGGATGCGGCGGCATTCCAGCATCTGGCGCGTTACCTCATCTATCCCGATATGCAGCTTCGGGCGGACCAGGCGACGATCCAGGCTGCAATGCAGCCACAATCGTCACTCTGGCCTGCGGCGATCTCGGGCGATTTCCCGATCTTCACGCTGCGCATCAATGACGATGCCGATATGGCGGTGGCGAAGGAAGCGATGAGCGCTCAGGAATACCTGCGTTCGCGTGGCGTCATCTCGGACTTGGTGATCTTCAACGAGCGCGCAGCCTCCTATGCGCAGGAAATGCAGCACGCGATCGAGTATCTATCGGAGAATGCCCGCCGCCTTGGTCAGCAGGAAGGTCAGCGTCAGCATGTTTTCTCGCTTCGCCGGGACATCCTGGACGAAACGGCGTCGGAAGGCCTTGTGGCCGCTTCGCGAGTGGTTCTGCATGCGCGCAACGGCAAGATCAGCGATCAGCTCAACCGTACGGCGTCGATTTTCGCACCCGCCAAGGATCAGGTGATCGAGATCGACCGGCGTCCGCTGCTGAACGGCGAAGTCTTCCAGCCGCTCACCGAGGCCGAGGCACCCGCCGATCTGGAATTCTGGAACGGATACGGCGGTTTCTCGAAGGATGGCAGCGAGTATGTCATCCGCCTGAGAGGCGGGCAGGCGACCCCGCAACCGTGGATCAACGTGATCTCGAACGAGAAGTTCGGCTTCCATGTGTCCGCAGAAGGGGCGGGTTTCACTTGGGCCCGAAACTCTCGCGACTATCAGCTTACGCCATGGAGCAACGATCCGGTCATCAACCGACCGGGCGAGGCTTTCTACGTCTGCGATCAGGATAGCGGTGCAGTATCGACGCCGTTCGCGGCTCTGTCGCGCAAACCGGAAGTAAAATTCGAAGCTCGACACGGGCTCGGCTATTCGGTGTTTGCGACCGAAGACAACGGTTTGAAACTCGAACTGACGCAGACGGTTGACCGCACGCGATCGGCAAAGCTCACGTCGCTCTTCCTTCGCAACATCGGTTCCGAAGTTCGCAGGCTGCGTGTGTACGGATATGCGGAATGGCTGCTGGGCAGTAACTCTGCGCGGACTATCCCGTTCATTCTGTCGACGCGTGACGAGGAAGCCGGCACTCTCTTTGCCACGAATCCTTACAGCATCGATCATCGCCGCTTCGCGTTCATGGCGATGCGGGAGATGCCATCCGGCTTTACGACCAGCCGGCGCGAGTTCATCGGCCGCTTCGGTTCGGTGCAGCTGCCTGCCGCAGTCGTGTCCGCTTCCGCGCTCAGCGGCTCACTCGACCTCGATGGCGATCCGTGCGCAGCACTCGCCTATGATCTCGAGCTGGCGCCTGGCGAAGAGAAAAAGATAACCTTCTTCCTGGGCGATGCGGAAACCCAGGAAGAGGCTCAGGCGCTCGTCGCCGAACTGCGGGCCGAGGATTTCAACACGGCTCTCGAGAAAAACCGCGAGTTCTGGAAGGGCTTTACCGGCCGCCTCAAGATTTCCACGCCGGACAAGTCCCTCGACAATCTGGTCAACCATTGGCTGCCCTATCAGGCGCTCGGCTGCCGGATCATGGCGCGCACCGCCTTCTATCAGTCGTCCGGGGCCTACGGTTTCCGCGACCAGCTACAGGACACCTTGGCCTTCCTCGTGCAGGAGCCATCGCTGGCACGCCATCAAATCATTCACGCCGCTTCGCGCCAGTTCCGCGAAGGCGACGTGCAGCACTGGTGGTTGCCGAATTCGGGCGCAGGCGTCCGCACGATGATCTCCGACGATGTGGTCTGGCTGGCCTATGCGGCGCACCAATATGTCTCGGCGACAGGCGACAAATCGCTTCTGGACGAACCGATTGCTTTCCTGGACGGTCCGGTTCTCGAAAAACACAAGCACGACTCGTTCTTCAAACCGGAGATATCCGCAGAAACGGCTACCGTTTACGAACACGCCGCCAAGGCTCTGGATATTGCCGTCACGCGGACCGGAGAAAAAGGCTTGCCCTTGATCCTCGGCGGCGACTGGAACGACGGCATGAACCGTGTCGGTATCGGCGGCCGCGGTATGAGCGTCTGGCTCGGCTGGTTCCTGGCGAGCGCCTTGCGGAACTTCCTGCCATACGCTTCCGAGCGGAACGACAGGCCGCGTGTCGAAAGCTGGACGGCGCATCTGGAAAATCTGAAACAGGCGTTGGAGAAAGCGGGCTGGGACGGAAGCTATTACCGTCGCGGCTACTTCGACGATGGTTCACCGCTTGGCTCAAGCTCGAGCGACGAATGCCGGATCGATTCGCTGGCGCAGTCCTGGAGCGTGCTTTCGGGGGAGGGCGATCCCGAGCGAGCAGGCCAAGCCATGAATGCCGTTCTCGAAAAGCTTGTCGACGAACAGGCAGGGATCATCCGCCTCTTCACGCCGCCTTTCCAGGAAACGCGCAAGGATCCGGGCTATATCCGCGCCTATCCGCCCGGCGTCCGCGAAAACGGCGGTCAGTATACCCATGCGGCGATCTGGGTGGTGCTGGCTCTAGCTGCACTGAAGCGGGGTGACGATGCCTGGAAATGCTTCCAGATCCTCAATCCGATCAATCATGCGCTCAGCCGCGAGGCGGCTGAAACCTACCGCGTCGAGCCCTATATCGTCGCCGCCGACGTCTACGGTCACGGCTCCTACACCGGCAGAGGCGGCTGGAGCTGGTATACGGGTTCGGCCGGCTGGCTCTATCGTGCGGCGGTCGAGGGTATCCTCGGCATCCGGCGCCAAGGTGACCGGTTGTTCGTGAACCCCGTACTGCCGACGGGCTGGCACGGCTTCACCGCCGAAATCACCATTGATGAAGTCGCGCATAGGATCGCGGTGGAAGACGGCAAGGTGACCATCAACGGACAGGCTGTCAGCGAAGCTGAGGGTTTCCTACTTGAGAGATCGTCGGCAAAGAAGCTGCCCGAACCCGCCAGCTGAGAACACGCCCGCTACGAGCCCACAAAAAAGCCCGCTGCCAATGGAAATGGCGGCGGGCTTTTTCGCGCAGTCCGCTATGGCTCAAGCCGTTTGCGGCAGCGGCCCTTCGGCCTGTTTCTCCTGGTCATCGTTGAGAATGCCGCTGGCCTTGAGAAGCGAGGCAAAACGCCCGCCGCTCTGGCTGAGCTCGTCATACGTGCCCATCTCGACGATCCGGCCATTGTCGAGGAAGATCACCTTGTTGGCGTCGCGAACGGTCGAGAGCCGATGGGCGATGATAAAGGTGGTACGGTCCTGGCGCAGCCTATCGATCGCAGCTTTTACGCGGGCCTCGGTTTCCACGTCCAGTGCACTGGTTGCCTCGTCGAGCACCAGGATGGGCGCGTTCTTGAGGATTGCACGGGCAATGGCGATACGCTGACGTTCGCCGCCCGAAAGGCGATTGCCACGCTCCCCGACCGAAGTTTCGTAGCCGACCAGCCGGCTTTCGATGAACTCCGTTGCCGCCGCCGCTTCTGCCGCTCTTGCTATATCCTCTTCGGTGGCGCCCTCGCGCCCGAGACGAATATTCTCGCTAATGGAGCGGTTCAGCAGTCCCGCGTCCTGGAATACGGTGGCAATGGACTGGCGAAGCGATTTGCGCGTTATCTTGCTGATATCGGTGCCGTCGATAAGGATCTTGCCTTCCTGGGGGTCGTAGACCCGCTGTAGGAGGTTGATGAGGGTCGTCTTGCCGGCACCTGTCGGGCCGACGATCGCCAACGTCTCCCCGGCATTTGCGGTGAAGGAGATGTTATGCACCCCCTGGCTCGTGCTGGCGAAGCCGAAGGAGACGTTTCGGAATTCCACCTCGCCTCGAACGTTGGAGAGTTCGCCGGCATCGACAGGCTCGGCGCGTTCCTCGACGGAATCCTCGAGCGCGAAGAAGTCTTCGAGCTTGGCCCGCGCTTCAAAAATCTGAGTGGCGAACTGGCGCAGAAGATCGAGGCGCCCGATGAGAAGATTTGCAAAGCCGATAAAGGCTACGACGTCGCCGACACGCAGTTCACCCTCTTGGACGAGCACGGTGCCGATCACCAGAATAACGCCCATCGATACTGTCGAAGCCGTGCGATTCAACGCACTGGCAAGCGCCCACCAATCGAGCACCGGATATTGGGCGGCGAGCAGGTCTTTGGTGTAGTCCTTCAACGCCTTGGTTTCTGCCTCGATCCGGTTGTAGCTGTGCAGCACCGAGACGTTGCTGATGGCGTCGCTCACATGGGAAAAGACCGTGTGATAGTGGCTTTCGACGGAAGCTTGCCCTTCCTTGGTACGGTTCATCACCGACACGCCGATGATCCAGTAGAGAATGCTCAGTACCAGAAGCACGATGCTGAGCCGCCAATCCATGGAGATCGCCGTCGGAATCAGAAGAGCCAAAGCGACGGCCGTGGCGAGATGCGTGCGCATGAATTCGAGCCACAAGCCGAACAGGCTTTCGGCAGCACGCAGCAGGGTGTGCAGAGCATGCGACGTGCCGCGCTGGCTGTGCCAGGCGAGCGGCATGGAGATGATCCGCCCGAAGGCTTCCGTCAGCAGGGACGCGCGGCGACCGTGAGCGAGCCGGTCAGCCTCCCGCGCAACAAGCACGTACGCGATCGTATTGAAAACACCGAATCCAGCCCAAAGCATCAACACCGGGGTTACGTTGCCGCCCGACGAAATGGCGTCGATGATTCGGCCGAAGAGGATTGGCTCGGCGATGGTAATGGCCGCGAGCACGATGTTGGCGATAACCACCGCAGTGACTCGCCATTTGTTCTTCGCCAGATATTTTAGTGCTCGTGCATAAACCTGAAACAGCGTCAACGAATACCACCTCATTCACATAGAACCGCGGTCGCGGCCGTTTGATACTTAAAGATCGGAAACGGCAATTCCGCGACGAAACCGGGCGATTAATAGCCCTTCTGTCCAAAATGTTCCATATACAGCAAATCTTTGCAAAACTGACTCTGATCGACCCGAAGGTATCTTATTTGGAGCCGTCAAGGGGCTAAATTTTGCGGTATACCTTCAACGAATGATAACTATGCTAGTCAACTATGGCCCGGGGAATTAACTGAATTTTCATGCAAACAAAAGACGCCATGGGCATTTCGGGGGGCAGTCTTGAACATTCAACTGATCGTACAACTCCTGGTACTGGCAGGCGAGACCAAGGCTGAAGCGGAGTTGACGGCCCAGCTTGAATCCCTGCTATCGGCCTATGGCTTTGACTATTATGGAGTACTGATACAGCCCCGGCTCAATGACAACCCTATGAGCCTGCTGCTCGCTGGCCGCTGGCCCGAGGGCTGGCCGCAGGTCTATGTCACCCGCAGATACGTTCTCATTGACCCAACCATCCGGATGTTGAGCATTGCGCAAAGGCCGTTCCGCTGGCGCGACGCGCTTTTTACGCTGAGGAACGATCCGCACCGGCAGCGTATGCAACGAATGATGCAGGAAGGGATCCGCTACGGTTTGCAGGACGGCTATATCTTTCCGGTCCATGGCCGCAACGGCATTCTGGGAACCATGTCGGTCGGTGGCCGCCCCGTCGATCTTTCGCCTGCCGAGATGGCGCTTTTCGATGCGGCAGCGAAAAAGGTTTTCTGGCGCTTTATGGAGATGCGGGGTGAGGCGACAGCGCTCGAGGCCGCTGCACCGGTCGATACCCAACTCACGCGTCGAGAAATGGAAGTCGTCGGATTGCTCGCGGAAGGGTTGACCTCCAACGAGATTGCCAAGTCACTCGAGATATCCAGCCATACCGTCGACTGGTATATCAACGGCCTGCAAGAGAAGCTGCAGGCAAAGAACCGCCAGCATGTCGTTGCGTCCGCCTTCCGCATGGGATTGGTGACCTGAGCAGCGGCTTGATGACCAGATTATGACATTAATTTATCCTAGGACTTGCTAAGAAATTGCACTGGGCCGATTAAGGCGATATGGGTTCTTCGCAGTGCAGCATTTCGATGGCGCCTGGGGAGGTCCGTTTTGCCGATTTCGAAGATTCTCGTTGCCAACCGCTCGGAGATCGCGATCCGCGTTTTTCGGGCTGCGAATGAACTGGGCATTAAGACGGTTGCGATCTGGGCGGAGGAAGACAAGCTTTCGCTGCACCGTTTCAAGGCCGACGAAAGTTATCAGGTCGGCCGCGGTCCGCATCTTTCCCGAGATATGGGACCGATCGAAAGCTATCTATCGATTCCCGAAATTATCCGCGTGGCCAAATTGTCCGGCGCGGACGCCATTCATCCCGGATATGGGCTCCTGTCGGAAAGTCCGGAATTTGTCGAAGCCTGCGATGCGGCCGGCATCACGTTCATCGGTCCGAGGGCGGATACGATGCGCCAGCTCGGCAACAAGGTCGCTGCCCGCAATCTGGCGATTTCGGTCGGTGTGCCTGTCGTTCCGGCAACGGAGCCTCTGCCGGATGACCTGGCGGAAGTGGCCAGGATGGCAGCGACGATCGGCTATCCCGTGATGCTGAAGGCCTCCTGGGGCGGCGGCGGGCGCGGCATGCGCGTTATTCGTTCCGAGACTGATCTCGCCAAGGAAGTGACGGAAGCCAAGCGCGAGGCGATGGCCGCTTTCGGCAAGGACGAGGTCTATCTGGAAAAGCTCGTTGAGCGCGCGCGCCATGTGGAGAGCCAGATCCTCGGCGATACCCACGGCAATGCTGTGCATCTTTTCGAACGTGACTGCTCGATCCAGAGGCGCAACCAGAAGGTCGTCGAGCGGGCGCCGGCACCTTATCTCTCCGAAGCGCAGCGCCAGGAACTGGCCGACTACTCGCTGAAGATCGCCGAGGCGACGAACTATATCGGCGCCGGCACGGTCGAGTACCTTATGGATGCCGATACGGGCAAATTCTACTTCATCGAGGTCAATCCGCGTATCCAGGTCGAGCATACGGTGACCGAAGTCGTCACCGGCATCGATATCGTCAAGGCACAGATTCATATCCTGGAAGGTTTTGCGATCGGAACGCCAGAATCGGGTGTTCCGGCCCAGGAGAATATCCGCCTCAACGGTCACGCGCTCCAGTGCCGTATCACCACGGAAGATCCGGAGCATAACTTCATCCCCGACTATGGCCGTATCACCGCCTATCGCTCGGCCTCGGGCTTCGGCATCCGCCTCGATGGCGGCACATCCTATTCCGGCGCGATCATCACGCGCTTCTATGACCCGCTGCTGGTCAAGGTGACGGCCTGGGCTCCCAAGCCGGAAGAAGCAATCAGCCGCATGGACCGGGCGCTGCGCGAGTTCCGAATTCGTGGCGTTGCGACCAACCTGACCTTCCTCGAAGCGATCATCGGCCACCCGAAGTTCCGCGACAATTCCTATACGACGCGGTTCATCGACACGACACCTGAACTCTTCGAGCAGGTGAAACGGCAGGACCGCGCAACCAAGCTCCTGACCTATCTCGCCGACGTAACGGTGAACGGGCACCCTGAAACCAAGGGCCGGCCCGTGCCTTCCGAACAGATGGCAAAGCCGATCATACCCTATATCAACGGTGCTATCCCTGACGGCACGAAGCAACGTCTCGACGCCCTTGGTCCGAAGCAGTTCGCCGAATGGATGCGCAATGAACAGCGCGTGCTGGTGACCGACACGACGATGCGAGACGGGCATCAGTCGCTGCTCGCGACCCGGATGCGCACCTATGACATTGCCCGCGTTGCCAGTGTTTATGCGCGCGCGCTGCCCAACCTCTTTTCGCTGGAATGCTGGGGCGGGGCGACTTTCGACGTCTCGATGCGGTTCCTGACTGAGGACCCCTGGGAGCGGCTGGCGCTGATCCGCGAAGGTGCGCCGAACCTCCTCCTGCAGATGCTTTTACGCGGCGCCAACGGCGTCGGTTACAAGAACTATCCCGATAACGTCGTCAAATATTTTGTGCGTCAGGCGGCGAAGGGTGGCGTCGATCTCTTCCGCGTTTTCGACTGCCTGAACTGGGTCGAGAACATGCGCGTCTCGATGGATGCGATCAACGAGGAGAATAGGCTCTGCGAGGCGGCGATCTGCTATACGGGCGATCTCCTGAATTCTGCCCGCCCGAAATACGATCTCAAATATTACGTTGCTCTGGCCGAGGAGCTGGAAAAGGCGGGCGCACATATCATCGCGCTGAAGGATATGGCGGGCCTGCTGAAACCTGCCGCCGCTCGCGTCCTGTTCAAGGCGCTCCGCGAAGCCACCAGCCTACCGATCCACTTTCATACGCATGATACGTCCGGCATATCTGCTGCCACCGTGCTCGCAGCAGTCGATGCGGGCGTCGACGTCGTCGATGCGGCCATGGACGCACTGTCCGGCAATACGTCGCAGCCTTGCCTCGGTTCGATCGTCGAGGCGCTGTCCGGCACCGAGCGCGACCCGGGGCTTGATCCGGAATGGATCCGTCGCATCTCCTTCTACTGGGAGGCCGTGCGCGGCCAATACGCAGCCTTCGAAAGCGATCTCAAGGGACCAGCTTCGGAGGTCTATCTCCACGAGATGCCGGGCGGCCAGTTCACCAATCTCAAGGAACAGGCCCGTTCGCTCGGCCTCGACACCCGCTGGCACAAGGTCGCCCAGACCTATGCGGACGTGAACCAGATGTTCGGCGACATCGTCAAGGTGACGCCATCTTCCAAGGTCGTCGGCGACATGGCCCTGATGATGGTTTCCCAGGACCTGACGGTGGCCGATGTCGAAAATCCGGCGAAGGACATCGCATTTCCGGAATCGGTCGTTTCGATGCTGAAAGGTGATCTCGGCCAGCCGCCGTCCGGTTGGCCGGAGGCGCTGCAGAAGAAGGCGCTGAAAGGCGAAGAGCCCTATACGGCACGTCCGGGCTCCCTGCTTGCGGAAGCCGATCTCGACGCGGAACGCAAGGTTATCGAGGAGAAGCTCGGCCGGAAAGTCGACGACTTCGAGTTTGCCTCCTATCTCATGTATCCCAAGGTCTTTACCGACTTCGCTTTTGCCGTCGATACCTATGGACCGGTTTCCGTCCTGCCGACGCCTGCCTATTTCTACGGGCTGAAGGACGGCGAGGAACTGTTTGCCGATATCGAGAAGGGCAAGACGCTGGTCATCGTCAACCAGGCGATGAGCGCCACCGACGCGCAGGGCATGGTGACAGCCTTCTTCGAGTTGAACGGCCAGCCGCGCCGCATCAAGGTGCCGGACCGGGCGCATGGTGCATCCGGAGGCGCGATCCGCCGCAAGGCCGAGCTCGGGAATGGTCTGCATCTCGGTGCGCCGATGCCTGGCGTGATCTCCACGGTCGCCGTCTCCGCCGGCCAGTCGGTCAAGGCCGGCGACGTGCTGCTCTCCATCGAAGCGATGAAGATGGAAACCGCGCTCCATGCCGAAAAGGATGGAACCGTCTCCGAAGTCCTCGTCAAAGCCGGGGACCAGATCGACGCAAAGGACCTGCTGATCGTCTACGGCGGCTGACTTTCGCCGCCGCTATTTCCTAAGGCCTGATATATCAGAGGCGCCAGTCTTCGGGCTTGCGCCTCTGTTCCTTTTATCGGGGCCGCCAGTCCGAGAACCTTTTGGATCGTCGCGGGTTTCGTTCGCACATAATTTGTGAGACACAGGCCGCCGTTGCGCCATTGCGATTTCAATCGATTTAAATATTGTCGCGACAACCATTGAGGATTGGATTTATGGATACTCGCGCATCTGGTAGCCCTGTTGCTCAGTCTCGGAATTTTATCACCCGCGAAAGGATTGGCGTCGCTTTGCTGTTCCTGATGAATGGCTTCATGGTCGGTGCCTGGGCTCCGAAAATTCCTGAATTTGCGACCCGTCTCGGTCTGAACGAAAGCGCGCTTGGTCTGATGATCCTGACATTTGGGCTCGGTTCCCTCGTCATGATGCCCCTCGCCGGCAGCCAGATCGCCCGCTTCGGATCGAGCCAGGTTTCGAAATGGACGGCGGTGCTCCTGACGCCGACGCTGCTGTTGCTGACCTGGGTCGGCAGTATCTGGACCGGTGCCGTCGCCATCTTCCTGTTCGGCGGTTTGATCGGCGCGATGGATGTCGCGATGAATGCCAATGCAGTGGCGGTTGAGAAACATATGCGGCGGGCCATCATGTCCTCCTGCCACGCCTTCTGGAGCCTCGGCGGCCTGATCGGCTCCTCGACCGGCGGCTTCCTTATCGAGTATATCGGCGTATCGGCTCACGCGATTCTCGTCACTCTCCTGGCTGTGCTGATGATCGTGGTCGCATGGCGGGTGGTGCTTCACGATGCGCCGCATCCGGATGAACACAAGCATGGCGGCAACCGGCTGCCGCGTTCACCTCTGCCGTGGCTGATCGGCATCATGGCGCTGTTCTGCATGATCCCGGAGGGCGCAATCCTGGATTGGGGCGCACTTTATCTGCGGAACGAACTGGCGGCTTCCGTCACGCTTTCAGGTTTTGCCTTCGCAGCCTTCTCGCTGACCATGGCAGTCATGCGCTTTGCCGGTGATCTTATACGCGACCGCTTCGGCGCGGTGAGGACTTTGCGCGTCTGTTGCGTGATCGCAATCCTGGGGCTTCTGCTGATTGGCTTTGCCGAAAACTCCGCCATGGCGATTGTCGGCTTTGCGCTGACAGGCATTGGGATCTCCAATATCGTGCCGATCGCCTTTTCCGCGGCAGGCAATCTGCCTGGGATGGCCGCCGGCGTCGGTCTCTCCGTGGTTACGACCATGGGCTATTCGGGTATCCTGGTGGCGCCCTCAGCGATCGGCGTCGTCGCGGAACATACCGGCCTTGCAATGATCTTCGTCGGTCTCTCGGTGCTGCTCGTCGTGGCGCTGTTCCTGTCCCCGCTCGCCCGGCACGCGGACAACGCCCATCACTAGGGGCGCAGTCGTGCGGCTGGCTGCATGGCGCGGTACGAGATAAACTGAGTGTCGTACCGGTTGACAAGCAGCCAGCCATACGCCACCTGAAAGGCGCTCCAACAGCCTAGGCAACGAGATACGCCATGTCTTCACCTGTCGAATACGATCCCAAGCCGCGCCGCGCCGCCGTTGCGGTCGATGTCGGTGGCGTCATCGTCGGCGGAGGCGCCCCGGTCGTTGTCCAGTCCATGACCAACACCGATACGGCGGATATCGATGCGACGGTGGCGCAGGTCGCCGCACTCTACAAGGCCGGGTCCGAAATCGTCCGTATCACAGTCGATCGCGACGAGAGCGCCGCTGCCGTCCCGAAGATTCGCGAGCGGCTGCTGCGTCTCGGCATGGACGTGCCGCTCGTCGGCGATTTCCATTATATCGGCCATAAGTTGCTGGCGGATCATCCCGCCTGCGCCGAGGCGCTGGCCAAATACCGCATCAATCCGGGCAATGTCGGTTTCAAGGACAAAAAAGACAAGCAGTTCGGTGACATCATCGAGATGGCGATCCGTTACGATAAGCCGGTGCGCATCGGCGTCAACTGGGGTTCACTCGACCAGGATCTCCTGACCACGCTGATGGACCGCAATGCGGCAGCCGGTTCGCCGTTGTCGGCCAGGCAGGTCATGCACGAGGCGATCGTCCAGTCGGCGCTGATTTCCGCCGAGCTCGCCGAGCAGATCGGTCTGCCGCGCAACCGTATCATCCTGTCGGCCAAGGTCAGCCAGGTGCAGGATCTGATTGCGGTCTATTCCATGCTTGCCGAGCGCTCCAACCATGCCCTGCATCTCGGCCTGACCGAAGCCGGCATGGGATCGAAGGGCATCGTCGCCTCGTCTGCGGCCATGGGTTATGTGCTGCAGCACGGGATCGGCGACACGATCCGCGTTTCGCTGACGCCGGAGCCAAACGGTGACCGCACCCGCGAGGTGCAGGTGGCGCAGGAACTGCTGCAGGTCATGGGTTTTCGCCAGTTCGTACCCGTTGTCGCCGCCTGTCCCGGTTGCGGGCGGACCACCTCGACGGTCTTCCAGGAACTCGCCCAGAACATCCAGAACGACCTGCGCAAGAACATGCCGGTCTGGCGCGAGAAATATCCGGGCGTCGAAGCGCTCAACGTCGCGGTCATGGGCTGTATCGTCAACGGGCCTGGCGAAAGCAAGCATGCCGATATCGGCATTTCGCTACCCGGCACCGGCGAAACACCGGCGGCCCCGGTTTTCATCGACGGCCAGAAGGCCATGACGCTGCGCGGCCCGAACATTGCCGCCGATTTCGAGAAACTCGTGATCGAGTATATCGAACAGCGCTTCGGGCACCGCTCGGCGGCGGAGTAGTTTATCTGCCCTGGAGGCTATGTCGGGCCAAGCTCAATGCGGTCGCGAACGAGTGAGCCTGCATCGAGAATGCCAGCCACCGACAAAAAGGGCTCCGGAGTGCCAAAGCCTGTCCTCGCTATTGCCGCAATTCGTGGTAAATGAGATGTCACCATTGACGACGGGGACTTCAACTTCATGCTTAAGAAAATCGCAATCGTCGCACTTTGCGCGACCTATCTCTCTGCCTGCACCACGACCGATCCGTACACGGGGGAACAGAAGGTTTCCAACACAGCTGGTGGTGCCGCGATCGGCGCTGGCCTCGGGGCGCTCGCCGGCGGGTTGACGGGCGGACGCCATGCGGGCCGCAACGCTCTGATCGGCGCCGGTATCGGTGCGCTGGCCGGGGGCGGGATTGGCGCCTATATGGACAATCAGGAAGCGGAACTGCGTGCCGAGCTTCAGGGCACGGGCGTTTCCGTGACGCGCGTCGGCGACCGCATCATCCTCAACATGCCGTCCAACATCACTTTTGCGACCGATCAGGACCAGGTGATCCCGCCGTTCTACAGGACGCTCGATTCCGTCGCGATCGTGCTCAACAAGTTCAATCGCACCTTGATCGACGTGAACGGTCACACGGATTCGACCGGCAGCCTTGCGCATAACCAGGGGCTGTCTGAACGTCGTGCCGCGTCGGTCGCCAACTATCTGGGAGGCCGCGGAGTCGACCAGCGTCGCATGTCGACGATGGGCTTTGGTCCGTCGCAACCGGTTGCTTCCAACGCGACCCCGGACGGCCGCGCGCAGAACCGCCGCGTCGAAGTGGCGATCGCTCCGATCACCCAGGGCTGATTTTTGAGAATCCTGACGAGCTGCTCAGATGCGGCTCGTCAGAAGCTTAAACCCGGCGACGCTATAGAAGACGGCCATTGTGCCTTCGATCCAGCGTGCGCGCTCCTGTAGCTCCGCAACGCGTGGGATGTGGAAAATACCATCGCATAGGTGGTGAAGACCGTCAGGCTGGACGTCATGCAGATGGCGATGATCAGGACGATTGCCGAGACCGGCGCGTTTTCCGGCAGACCGAGCGAAATGATCGCCAGCCAGGCAAAGATCGCCTTCGGATTGGTCAAGTGGATCATGTAACCGCGCAACCAGAGCTGGCGCGCCGTATAGTCCGTCCGGAGGTTGCCGATCGCGGCTTCCTCATCCGGCAGGCGTGCGGACTTATAGGCCTTCCAGGCGAGATAGATCAGGTAAAGTCCCCCGAGGACCTTCAAGATTTCCAGCGCGATCGCATAGTTGCGCAGCAGCGCCGCAAGGCCGAGCGCTGCTGCGCAGGCCCAGGTGAACGAACCGCAGCCGATACCGAGTGCGGTGATCAACCCGGCGCGCCGGCCTTGCGAGATCGAGGCGCCGATGATTGCAAAATTAGCCGGGCCGGGGCTTACGACGTTGATGATATAGGCGACATAGGCAGGCCACATATAGATCAGGATATCGGGCAAGATTTTCCCCCAGGCGTCAATTGTCTCGGCTAGCGATGAAGCGCGCCGCTTCCTGCAGAATAAGCGCCTTTTCACCGTACGGCGCAAGAAGGCCGACGGCCTCTCCGGTGAGAGCATCGAGCCTTTTTTCTGCCCAGTCCATGCCATGGAGACCGACCAGCGTTCCCTTGCCGCGCGCGGCATCCTTGCCGGCCGCTTTCCCAAGGGTAGCGGCATCGGAGGTGAGGTCGAGCAAGTCGTCTGCCAGTTGATAGGCAAGACCGATCTTCTGGCCGAAAAGACGAAGCCTTTCCCGATCGGCCGTTGGCGAACCGGCGACGATGGCGCCGGCTTCACAGGCAAACCGCAGCAGGGCGCCGGTCTTCATTGCCTGCAAGGTTACGATGCCGGCTTCATCCGGCGGGGATTTTTCTGCCGCGAGATCGAGCGCCTGGCCGCCTGCCATGCCGCCAGGACCTGCTGCGCGCGCCAGCGCCAGCACAAGCTCCGTCTTGAGCCTGTCCGCAAGCACGGTTTCCGGGGCGGCGATGATGTCGAACGCATAAGTCAGAAGGCTGTCGCCGGCGAGGATCGCCGTCGCTTCGTCGAAAGCCTTGTGCACCGTCGGCTGACCCCGCCGCAGGTCGTCGTCGTCCATGGCTGGAAGATCGTCGTGAATCAGAGAATAGCAATGCAGGCATTCGAGCGCCACGCCGACGCGGAGGGCGACCTCGGATGACCCTCCAAGGAGTGCTGCGCTTTCGCGCAGGAGAAACGGACGAAGCCGTTTTCCACCGTTCAGGGTGCCGTGCCGCATAGCTGCCATCAGGTGTGCCGGGCGGGAGATCTCGTCCGGGAGGGTGGCATCGGAAAGCATCGAAGAAAGCAAGGCTTCCGTCTCGGAAGCGCTTTGCCGCAAGTGCCGGTCAAATGCAGATTTGGTGTCCGTCATGGAGCGCTGTTTGGCATGCCGACCGTTGGCAGGCAACGGCGATTTACCAGTACATGGGAAGTTTCCGCGTCGGACTCGCCTTGGAAGCATTCAGCAGTTATGAAATCGCTAAGCATGGGATAAGCGGGATATTGGACATTACACCCGAACAGCACGCGGACGAAGAGGAGCCCGTCATGAGGACGCGGCGGGAGCGTCTGTTGTCCAATAGGCTGGCGCGTCGGCTTCTCTCGATTGCAGTCGTCCTTCTGGTGCTGCCTTACCTGCTGATCTTGGTCTACGCGGTTCCGTTCACTCGTCCCGTTTCGACCTTGATGCTCTCCGAACTGGCGCTCTTCCGCGGCTATGATCGGCGCTGGGTCAGCCTCGATGAGATCTCGCCCAATCTGGTGCGTTCGGTAATGATGTCGGAGGACGGGCAATTCTGCTTTCACGGCGGCGTTGACTGGGCCCAGATGCGCGGCGTGGTCGAGGATGCCCTGGACGGCGAAGCGACACGCGGAGCCAGCACGATCCCCATGCAGACGGTCAAGAACCTGTTCCTCTGGAATGGCCGCTCCTTCATTCGCAAAGGCCTCGAACTGCCTCTCGCAATCGGCGCCGACTTCGTATGGTCGAAGCGTCGGATGATGGAGATTTATCTCAACATTGCCGAATGGGGGCCCGGCATTTATGGGGCGGAGGCCGCCGCTCAACATCATTTCAAAGTGCCGGCCGCAAAGCTCAGCGCACGGCAGGCGGCGCTTCTGGCTGTGGCGCTCCCCAATCCCATAACCCGGGTTGCGGGCAAGCCCGGTCGGGGAATGCAGCGCTTGGCCGCGGTCGTCGAGCGCCGTGCGCGCAGCTCCGCCGACTATATCAAATGCATTTATGATTGAGTTCGCGCATTTTCATTAGTCGTCGCCCGGCAGGCCGCTTATAGGCAGGTAAAGCCACTGGAGGCGCCGTCGTGGAAAAACTCACCCTTTATATCGGTAACAAGAATTATTCGTCCTGGTCTTTCCGTCCCTGGATTGCGATGACGGCCGCGGGGATTTCCTTCGAGGACGTGGTGATCCCGTTCGATTTTCCGGCAGGGAACCCCAAGTTCAAGCCGATCTCGCCGACCGGCAAGGTGCCCGTGCTGCATCATGGGGACCTGCGCGTCTGGGAATCGCTGGCGATCATTGAATATGTGGCTGAGCTTTTCCCCGAAAAGCGCGTCTGGCCAAAAGCTGCGGCCGACCGGGCGGTAGCGCGGTCGATTTCCGTTGAGATGCTTGCCGGATTCACGGCACTGCGTAACGCCTGCCCGATGAATATCCGGCGGCCAAAGCGTAAAATCGACCTGGCCGAAGGCGTGATGGACGACGTTGCACGGATTTCCGCGATCTGGGGAGAATTGCGGGCGAAGTCCGGCGGGCCGTTTCTGTTCGGCGAGTTCTCCGCAGCGGACGCTATGTTTGCACCCGTCGTCAACCGTCTCGACGTCTATGATCTTGTGACGGATGCGGATACGCTTGCCTATATAGGTGCGATGAAATCCCACCCTGCTTGGCTCAAATGGCAGGAGGCTGCGCTCGCCGAGACGTGGATCGTGCCAGAAGACGAGGCATGAGCCGCCTATTTGCAAAAAATCCCGCCGGGGACTGGTCAAACCCCCGCAGGGCATGTATAAGCCGCCCAAATTTCCGAGATCGAGACATGCCCAATCGGCCTCAGTTCCGGCCGGGGATCATGTTTTGCACGAAAGTGGAGTAACGAAAATGGCTGTACCGAAGAGAAAAACGAGCCCGTCCAAGCGCGGTATGCGCCGCTCCGCCGACGCGCTCAAGGCTTCGACCTACGTCGAAGACAAGAACTCCGGCGAACTTCGCCGCCCGCACCACATCGACCTGAAGACCGGTATGTACCGTGGTCGCCAGGTTCTGACGCCGAAGGAAAACGCATAAGCGTTTTATCAGGCATGTTGCATGAGGGGCCGGCTTTGCCGGCCTTTTTTGTTTCAGCGATGTCTTGTTTTGTTTCAGCGATGCCTTGCGGAAAGCGCGGGCAGCCATCACAGTCCGGCCGACCAATCATTTAGCCTGGAGTCTGCCATGCTCGCTGCCCTGCCGTTGATGATCATTCCGTTCGTTCTCTACAATCTTGCGATGTTGGGAACGATGGGCGGGGGCGGAGTGGCCTCACTCGAAAACGTCGTGATCTCGCTGCGGATGCTCTCCGGTGCGGAGTGGACGATGACGCTGGGCGATGTTCTGATCGTCGTTGCGCTACTTTTTCTTTTCGTGGAAATCCTGAAGGCAAGCCGCAACGGTCGCGGCTCGCTTTTCAATCATATGCTTTCGATGCTAACCTTCGTCGGATATCTGACGGAATTCCTATTGGTCAAGGATGCTGCAACGCAGATATTCTTCATCCTGATGATCATCGCATTCATTGACGTCATCGGCGGCTTTGCCGTCGCGATCCGTTCGGCCGGGCGGGATGTGTCGATCGGGCTCTGATCAGAGATTGTCGAGCCGGCTCTGAAGGTTGCGGAGCTGTTCCTTCAGATCGTCTATATCTTTCGAATCCGTCTTCTTTGCAGCTGTGGCTGGCGGCTGACCCGTGAAAGGGGAGAACATCTGCACCGCCTGACGGAACATCTCAGTGTTTCGACGCACCTGCTCTTCCATCAACTGAATCGGCGCCTGCAGATTCTTGCTGAGCGGAGTGTCGCCGAAGGCCTTGGTCATCTGCTCCCGCATCTGCGTTTGCTGCTCTGTGAAAGCCTTCATCGAATGTTCGAGGAAAGTCGGCACGACCATCTGCATCTGGTCGCCGTAATAGGAAATCAACTGCCGGAGAAACGAGATCGGCAGCAGGGTATTTCCAGTCTTCGATTCCTGCTCGAAGATGATCTGCGTTAGAACGGAGTGAGTGATGTCCTCGCCTGTCTTGGCGTCCTGAACCAGGAATTCCTCGCCCTTCTTGACCATTTTCGCCAGGTCCTCCAGCGTCACGTAGGTGCTGGTGCCTGTATTGTAGAGGCGTCGGTTGGCATATTTCTTGATTATAATTTCGCCCTCGGTCTTCGCCATAATTGCCTCCTGCTCCCGTCAATATGGTTTGTTTTTGTCGATGGCATTGCGCTCCCAAGAGGAATGTAAGCCTAAATGAAGCAGACTGACAATCGATTTGTGCGGCGCGGCGATTGCTTTTTGTTGCGCAGCAAATCCGCGAAATCCCAAGACCATTTTGCAAAACGGCTTGCTGCTCTGCCCGGCGTTTGACTCTGCGGCCAAGCTTTGCCAGTCTCGTGAGCAATATCGAATAAGAGGAGACCTCCCATGGCTAATCCATCCATCGTGATCGCATCGGCTGCCCGCACTGCCGTCGGCTCATTCAACGGTGCCTTCGCCAACGTCCAGGCCCACGAACTCGGCGCGGCGGCGATCAAAGGCGCGCTCGCCCGCGCCGGTGTCGATGCGTCCGACGTGGACGAGGTCATCCTGGGGCAGGTGCTGCCGGCGGGCGAGGGCCAGAATCCAGCCCGCCAGGCTGCGATGAAAGCAGGTGTTCCGAAGGAGGCGACTGCTTGGGGGGTGAACCAACTTTGCGGTTCGGGCCTGCGTGCCGTGGCACTCGGAATGCAACAGATTGCCCTGGGCGACGCCAAGATCATCGTCGCAGGCGGGCAGGAGTCGATGTCCATGGCGCCGCACTGCGCCCACCTGCGCGGCGGCGTGAAGATGGGCGACTTCAAGATGGTCGATACGATGATCAAGGACGGGCTGACGGACGCATTCTTCGGCTATCACATGGGGATTACCGCGGAGAATATCGCCCGCCAGTGGCAGCTCTCCCGCGAAGAACAGGACCAGTTTGCGGTCTCCTCGCAAAACAAGGCGGAAGCTGCCCAAACCGCTGGCCGTTTCAGGGACGAGATCATTCCCTACGTCATTCAGACGAGAAAAGGCGACGTGACCGTCGATAACGACGAATATATCCGTGCCGGTACGACACTGGATGCCATGACAAAGCTCCGCCCGGCCTTCGACAAGGAAGGAACGGTCACTGCCGGCAACGCGTCCGGCCTCAACGACGGTGCGGCGGCGGCCGTGCTGATGACGGAAGAAGAAGCCATACGCCGAGGCATTACGCCCATGGTTCGTATCGCTTCCTGGGCTACCGCCGGGGTCGATCCGCAGATCATGGGCACCGGCCCGATTCCCGCTTCCCGCAAGGCGCTGGAGAGAGCCGGCTGGTCTGTCAATGATCTCGATCTTGTCGAGGCGAACGAAGCTTTCGCGGCGCAGGCTTGCGCAGTCAACAAGGACCTCGGCTGGGATACCTCGATCGTCAACGTCAACGGAGGCGCCATTGCCATCGGTCATCCGATCGGTGCGTCCGGCGCCCGCGTTCTCAACACGCTTCTCTTCGAAATGAAGCGTCGCGGCGCCAAGAAAGGTCTGGCAACGCTTTGCATCGGCGGCGGCATGGGTGTCGCCATGTGCCTCGAAGCAATGTGATCTTAGCCCACAACCCCGCTGGACGGACGCTGAGAGGCGGGGTTTGTCTTACGAAAATCCGTAAGCATCCGGTTACGCAAAGGACCGCATAACAAAGGGAAGGGAAGTTGCATGAGCAGGGTTGCATTGGTTTCGGGAGGAACGCGGGGTATCGGGGCGGCGATCTCTATTGCCCTGAAGGCGGCGGGTTATCAGGTGGCGGCCAGCTTTGCCGGGAATGAAGAGAAGGCAAAAGCTTTCTATGACGAAACGGGGATACCCGTCTTTAAATGGGACGTGTCAAGCTACCAGGCTTGCGTCGAAGGCATCGCCAGGGTCGAAGCCGAACTCGGGCCGGTCGACATCCTTGTGAACAATGCCGGCATCACGCGGGACGGCATGTTCCACAAGATGACCCCGGAACAGTGGAACGAGGTAATCGGCACCAATCTCACAGGTCTTTTCAACATGACGCATCCGATCTGGAGCGGGATGCGCGACCGAGGGTTTGGCCGGATCATCAATATTTCTTCCATCAACGGCCAGAAGGGCCAGATGGGGCAGGTGAATTATTCTGCGGCCAAGGCAGGGGATCTCGGTTTCACCAGGGCGCTTGCGCAGGAGGGAGCGGCGAAGAACATCACCGTCAATGCGATCTGCCCCGGATATATCGGCACGGAGATGGTGCGCGCCGTTCCGGAAAAGGTTCTCAACGAACGGATCATTCCGCAGATTCCGGTCGGTCGCCTTGGCGAACCGGAGGAGATAGCCCGCTGCGTTGTTTTCCTCGCTTCCGACGAAGCAGGTTTCATCACCGGTTCGACGCTTTCGGCGAACGGTGGCCAGTTCATGGCCGGATAATTCCGGCGTTAACCTTTGGCGGCACTTAGGTCGCATAAAGGCAGGCGATATCGCCTGCCTTTATGGTTAACATATTGTTATCACACTACATATTGCGGTGAACAAACCAGGAAGCAACCGATGTCGCCGATTCGTCAGCGATTCGTTCCGGCTTTGCTCCAAAGGTTAAGCCCGGCATCTTCCAGGCAAAGAAAAACCGGCGTCGGTTGCCCTCCGCCGGTCATCGATATTTCCCGCTCGTGCGGCTTAGCGGCAACGGGCCTCGTAGGTGCGGCCGTAACGGTCGCGGTAGACGCAATAACCACGGCGCTTTTCGGACTCGCCGATTGCTGCGCCGACGAGGCCGCCCGCGACAGCGCCGACTGCTGCGCCGCCCCAGCTATTGGTGACAGCACCGCCGATGACAGCACCGGTACCGGCACCGATTGCCGTGCCCCGTTCGGTGGATGTGCAAGAGGCGAGCGTGCCGATCATGCAGCCTACAACCAGAATCTTCTTCATGTGATTTCCCTTCCCTTTTAACGCACGGCTACGCCGTTTTTAGATCCTGCCCATCAGCAGCAGGATGATGATGATCAGTACTACGAGGCCCAATCCGCCGGACGGACCATAGCCCCAACCTCGGCTATAACCCCAATTCGGCAAAGCGCCAATGAGCAGTAAGATGAGGATGATGAGCAATATGGTTCCGAGCATGGCATTTTACTCCGCTAGGCAATCCGGTTCGGATGTGGCGAGGAAACGTGGCTTCGCGTTTTTTGTTCCAAGAGCGGGAACCGCGGCCTCTCACGTGTGGTTAACGGGTGTTAGGCAGGGTTAACGCGCGGCCCGGAAACTTGTTGTGGCGGTTGGTTGAACTCAGATTTTTAGACCCCGACGCATCATGGCACCTACTATATGTTGTGAGAACGAAACGGGAAAAAGGAAAGGTCTCTGATTCGTCAGCGATTCGTTCCGGCTTTGACCCGAAGGTTAATTCGATCAATCCGGTGCGGAGAGCGAACGCTCTACGGTTCATCAAAAATTAACCATATCAATATGTTGACTCTGACGTCTCTCTGTGGGTTTGGAGGGTTTTGCCCAGATGCTCACCAAAAGCGGTAAGAATCGAGGGCAGATTCAGGATGTCGTAGGGGCATGCGGACTCACATCAATATATAGCCGTGAACAAAGACTGAATCCTATTGAGTCTTCGATTCGTCTCTGATTCGTTCGCGTCTGTTCCTTGAGCGGTGAATTCCCGGCAGAAAGCAGGTGATATCGCGCTGAAAATCTCCTGCTGAACCTGCAAAACCGGATATGGAGGCTTGCCTTTATCTGAACGGATCTCCATGTGTGGCGGGGCCGGCGTTTTCCCTCTGTAGTGACCGGTCCATATATGTGCGCGGACCTAGGCTTTGAATTTTCAGCCCATGATGACCAGCGGGCGCGGCGTCACCGCCGTACTCGGACCTACCAATACCGGCAAGACGCATTACGCCATCGAGCGAATGGTTGCGCATGGTACGGGCGTGATCGGTCTTCCGCTGCGGCTTCTGGCGCGCGAGGTTTATACGCGGCTCGTGGAAAAAGTCGGCGTCTCCCAGGTGGCGCTGGTGACCGGCGAAGAGAAGATAACTCCGCCGAACGCCCGCTTTTCCGTTTGCACCGTCGAGGCAATGCCGCGCGAGACGAAGGCGTCGTTCGTCGCAATTGACGAAGTGCAATTGGCCGGCGATCTCGAGCGCGGACATATCTTTACGGATCGGATCCTGCACCTTCGTGGGCGCGACGAGACCCTCCTGCTCGGTGCCGCGACGATGCGGCCGATTCTCGAAAGGCTTTTGCCGGGCGTGACAATCGTCGAGCGCCCGCGCCTCTCCCAGCTCTTTTACGCGGGCCAGAAGAAGATTACCCGTCTGCCGCAGCGTTCTGCCATTGTGGCGTTTTCGGCCGACGAGGTCTATGCCATCGCCGAACTCATCCGACGCCAGCGCGGCGGAGCGGCCGTCGTCCTCGGTGCTCTCAGTCCACGCACCCGGAATGCGCAGGTCGGCCTCTACCAGTCGGGCGATGTCGAATATCTGGTCGCGACGGATGCGATCGGCATGGGTCTCAACCTGGACGTCGATCATGTCGCATTTGCTCAGGACCGGAAATTCGACGGGTACCAGTTCCGAAATCTCAACCCTGGAGAGCTTGGTCAGATCGCCGGCCGCGCAGGGCGACATGTCAGAGACGGAACCTTTGGCGTCACCGGTCAGGTTGCCCCCTTCGACGACGAATTGGTCGAGCGAATCGAAGGGCACCAATTCGATCAGGTGAAAGTGCTGCAGTGGCGTTCGAAGAACCTAGATTTTTCCTCGCTCAAGGCTTTGCGGGAGAGCCTCGACGCGTCGCCAACGGTCGCCGGTCTTACCCGTGCATTGCCCGCGACCGACAGCCAAGCCTTTGATCATCTTTCGAGATATCCGGAGATTCGGGATGCGGCGACGACGCCGGAGCGGGTCGAGAAACTGTGGGAAGCCTGCGCACTTCCGGATTATCGACGGATTGCGCCGGCGCAGCACGCGGACCTTATTTCGACTCTTTTTTCCGATCTTGTGCGCTTCGGAACTGTGAACGAAGACTTCATGGCGGAGCAGGTCCGCCGTGCCGACCGGACCGATGGCGAAATCGATACGCTATCGGCACGCATCGCACAAATTCGGACCTGGACCTATGTCTCGAACCGCCCCGGTTGGCTTGCCGATCCGACACACTGGCAAGAAAAGACGCGGGAAATCGAGGATAGGTTGTCGGACGCACTACATGAAAGGTTGACGAAACGCTTCGTTGATCGCAGGACATCTGTGCTCATGAAGCGCCTGAGAGAGAATGCTATGCTGGAAGCTGAAATCAGTGTGAATGGTGATGTCTTTGTGGAAGGACATCATGTCGGGCAGTTGGCGGGATTCCGCTTCACACCCGTCGCAGGGGCCGAGGGGCCGGATGCCAAGGCGGTGCAGGCGGCCGCCCAGAAGGCATTGGCTCTCGAATTCGAGGCACGCGCCGCGAGGCTCTATGCCTCCGGCAACGGCGATCTCGCCGTGGGATCCGACGGCTTCGTGCGCTGGCTCGGCGAGCCTGTTGCCCGGCTTACCGCGAGCGATCATATCATGCGTCCGCGGGTTATCCTGCTGGCGGACGAGCAGCTTACCGGCAACGCCCGCGATCATGTCGTTGCCCGCATCGAACGCTTCGTCAATCATCATATCGCTACGATCCTGAAGCCGCTCGATGACCTTTCGCGGGCCGAGGACCTGCAGGGTCTTGCGAAGGGGCTGGCTTTCCAGCTGGTTGAAAATCTGGGCGTGCTCTTCCGGCGTGATGTCGCCGAGGAAGTGAAATCGCTGGACCAGGACGCGCGCGCTTCGATGCGGCGGTACGGCATCCGGTTCGGCGCCTATCACGTCTTCATGCCGACACTCTTGAAGCCTGCTCCCGCAGAACTGATCACGCTTCTGTGGGCCTTGAAGAGCGACGGCCTGGACAAGCCTGGTTACGGCGATCTCATCCCCGCACTTGCCGCCGGCCGCACGTCGGTTGTCGCGGATCCGACCTTCGAACGCATGTTCTACAAACTGGCGGGCTTCCGCTTCCTCGGAAAGCGCGCGGTTCGTATCGATATTCTCGAGCGCCTGGCGGATCTCATCCGTCCGCTCCTTCAGTGGAAGCCGGGCAGCACACCGCGCCCGGAAGGCGCTTATGACGGCCGTCGGTTCACCACCACGACCGCGATGCTTTCGATTCTCGGTGCCACGCCGGACGACATGGAAGAAATCCTCAAGGGATTGGGCTACCGCGCGGACTCCGTAAAGGCGGAAGAGGCACAGGCTTTCCTGGCAGCTCAAGGCGGTGCGTCTGCCGATAGTGTAGCGCCGGCATCTGCCGAAGTTGCGCAGGAAACTGCGGAGGCCGACGACGCCGACGCTTCCGAAACGGCAGAGGTTGCGGCCGATACGCCTGCTGAACCGGTTCAATCCGAAGCTGCACCGGAAGCGACAGAGGAAACGCCCTCGGCAGATGCGGCGGATGCGGCAAAAGCTGTCGAACCCGAGGAGCCGAAGCCCGTACTTCTGTGGCGTCCCGGCGGCGGTCGGGACAACAACCAGAGGACCGGGCGCCAGCCGCATGGCGACCGTCGCGGTCACGGCGGCGGCCAACGCCAGCCCGGCGGCGAGGCTGCTCAAGGCGCCCAGGGGCGCCGTGACGATCGTCGGGATGGAGAGCGCCGGGAAGGACGCCCAAGTGGCGACCGCGATCATGAACGTCGCGACGGCGGCCGGCCGAACCGCGACAACAACAATCGCCGACCGGACAATAACCGTGGCGATCGGCCGAACCGTGGGGAGCGCCCGGAGGGTGGTCCGCGCCAAGATCGCAACGATCGCGGCAAAGGGTCGCAGCCGGCTCGCTTCGAGGCCAAGCCTCCGCGCAAGGAAAAGCCGATCGACCCGGATTCGCCCTTTGCAAAACTCGCTGCTCTCAAGGAGCAAATGAAGAAGTAACGCCATGACGGAAAAGGAGCCACAAGGCGGTTCGCGCCAGCGCATCGACAAGTGGCTCTTTTTTACTCGCATGGCCAAATCACGCTCCATCGCACAGGATCTCATCCGGTCGAACCATGTCCGTGTAAACGGAGAGATCGTTTCGCAACCCAGTTCCCAGGTGAAGCCGGGGGATCGTATCGATCTCACGCTCGAACGTCGCGATGTCGTGCTTGTGGTGAGGTCGGGCGGCGAAAGGCGCGGACCTTTCGAGGAGGCGCGGCTTCTCTACGAGGACCTCAGCCCTCCTCCGGAAGAGAGGGCAAGGCTGACGCTCTTCGAGCAGGCGCAGCGTGCGCAGGGAAGCGGGCGGCCCACCAAGAAGGAGCGCCGGGAAACCGACCGACTGTTTCCGGACGCAGACAGCGACTAGATTGGAAAAATCGCCTGCCGAGCCGTGGTTTTCGGAACGCTTTATCCTTGCTAAGCAAAGCCAAAGGCTTTACCTGACAGTCGAAAAGCCGGATTGCCTGCCTCCTGTCCTCTTTGCAGTTAGGGTTTCGCCTGTCCCGGCTTTTCGGCATGCCGGCGCTCCTCCTGTTGCCGACGTGCTGCTGATCCGAGATGTTGCTGGGGTGCCGCATGACGTATGTCGTGACCGACAATTGTATCCGTTGCAAATACACCGACTGTGTCGAGGTTTGCCCGGTCGATTGTTTTTATGAGGGTGAAAACTTCCTCGTCATTCATCCGGACGAATGCATCGATTGCGGCGTCTGCGAACCGGAATGTCCCGCCGAGGCAATCAAGCCGGACACCGAACCGGGCCTCGACAAATGGCTCAAGGTGAATGCGGAATTTGCGCAGATCTGGCCCAATATCACCGTCAAGCGCGATCCCTTGCCGGAAGCCAAGGAGATGGACGGCGTGTCGGACAAATACGAGCAGTTCTTCTCGCCCGAGCCGGGCAAGGGCGACTGATCCACGCGTCCGTCACATGGCGCGGCAGCGGTTTCGAATCGCTTTGCCTTTTTGTTGTGCACGCAGCGAGCGTGGCCTTGTGTGCACATGCAAAAGCAAATTATTGATTTCCGCACTTTTTTGTGGTAGGTAATAAGAACTGTTCCACAAGGTGGCACTCGCGTGCCCAAAAAACATCACGAAAGCAACAGATCATCCAAAACGCGGTACAAGTGACATTGCAACGCTTGAATGTTGGCGGTCGCAGTTCGCGAGATGGTCTGTTTTCGCGCGCGTTTGTCGGACCAGTATGGAGTGACCCGACGGTTTCCCCCGTCTCATCCGGGCCTGACAGACCCGGTTTCCCCGACCCGAAACACGGGTGAGTAATAGGGAGTTTGTGAAACGAATGACGACTCAGCAGAAGAAGAATTCTCCCGCGCGCCAAGGCTTCAAGACCGGTGAATCGATTGTCTACCCCGCTCATGGCGTGGGAACGATCACGGCCATCGAAGAGCAGGAAGTGGCGGGCATGAAGCTCGAACTTTTCGTAATCGATTTCGAGAAAGATAAGATGCGCCTCAAGGTGCCGGTCGCTAAGGCCGTAAGCATCGGCATGCGCAAATTGTCCGAAACGGATTTCGTCGAGCGTGCCCTCAAGGTTGTCCAGGGCAAGGCACGCGTGAAGCGCACCATGTGGTCGCGCCGCGCTCAGGAATATGATGCCAAGATCAACTCCGGTGATCTGATCTCTATCGCGGAAGTGGTGCGCGATCTCTATCGTGCCGAGAACCAGCCCGAGCAATCCTATTCCGAGCGTCAGCTCTATGAAGCTGCGCTCGACCGTATGGCTCGTGAAATCGCTGCCGTTAACAGAATGTCCGAAACGGAAGCCGTTCGCGTTGTCGAGATCAATCTTGCCAAGGGTCCCAAGCGCGGCAAGACCATCGAGGAAGACGAGGCTCAGGAAGAGGCGGCGTAACCTTTTACTGCGCCATATATTTTTAAAACCCGGCCTCCCAGCCGGGTTTTTTTATTGGAACTTTTTCCGTGCTGCAGCGTTGTCCCGCCGGGATGGCGAATTGCGTTGATGGCATCATTCGCGTCCGTGGGAAGCAGTGCGGGCGGATTTCAGGCTTTGTGGCCGGATGAATCCCCGCGAACTCAACGAGGGGAGAAAAGCGCAGCTCTAATCTTCATCGCCCGTTCGAATGCACGGTGCTGAAGTTTTTGGCTTCGCTTTTTTGTCGGATCAGACCGTTCACGGAGAACACGATGACAGCCATGTCCGCAGACCGCACTATGATCAAGATAGCGATGTCGGCTCCCTATCTTGCGCGAGACGAAGAGCGAGATCTGGCGGTGCGGTGGAAGGACGATCAAGACCAGAACGCCCGCAACCGTATTGCGCTTGCTCATATGCGGCTTGTGATCGCAATGGCTTCCAAGTTCCGCGGCTTTGGATTGCCGATGAGCGACCTTGTACAAGAAGGTTATGTAGGGCTGCTCGAGGCTGCGGCAAGGTTTGAACCGGAACGTGATGTACGTTTTTCCACCTATGCAAGCTGGTGGATCCGCGCCTCCATGCAGGATTATATCCTGCGCAATTGGTCCATCGTGCGCGGCGGCACCAGTTCGGCTCAAAAGGCCCTGTTCTTCAATCTCCGCCGGTTGCGCGCGAAACTTGCCCGTGGGGATTCCAATCTGACCGCGCGCGCGATCCACGAAGAGATTGCCGTAGCCCTCGGCGTCAGTGTCGCCGATGTGCAGACCATGGATGCCCGTCTTTCCGGCAATGACGCTTCGCTGCAGGCTCCGTCCATCGCCGGCGACGCCGACAGCGGCGAACGACTGGATATGCTTGCAAGCGCCGAACCGCTGCCTGATGAACAGGTCTCGGGAATGATAGACGGTGAACGACGCCTGAAATGGCTTCAGGGTGCGCTCACCAAGCTCAATGATCGCGAAAAGAAGATCATCCGTGCGCGCCGGCTCACAGATGAAGGCGCGACGCTGGAAGCGCTGGGTGCCGAACTCGGCATTTCCAAGGAGCGTGTCCGTCAGATCGAGAGCCGCGCAATCGAGAAACTCAAGATGGCGCTCGTCTCGGCCAACCCGCAAATGGCTGCGGTCTGCTGACGCCCTGCGGGCTATTCCGAGATAATCTTCAGCTTCTGGCCGGGCGACAAGGTGGCGCCGGCCGATAGTGCATTGATCAGCTTGAAAAGATCAAGTTTCCGGTCGGTTCCCATCATCCTGGCGGCCAGGGAAGCCACCGTGTCGCCTTGAGCGGCGGTCACGATCCGAACCCGCAACGGTTTTAATGTCGCGATCTCTTCCGGCGTCATCCGTCGGAACGTGGTACGCAGGAGATCGGCCGTGGTCTGCAGCGAAGCGCTGCCCTTCGGCACGGCGGTGAGAAACCGGAATATCTGTTCACCGACACGGATGACCGTCACGTCGAAGTCCCAGCGATCGGCGGACGCTCGAGCGGTTACCGCGGGCAGTCCATTGACCTGGATTTCCCGCACCGTTTCGGGCTGCAGCCCCGCGACCCAGCCGCTCGTCAGGTAATTGGTCAGGTTGTTGTTGTCGCCTGCGGCCACTCCGTCGAACCGGATTGCCGTTTCACCCGGTCCGGTCGCCAGCACCGCTTCCACCTTATTGTCGATACGGAAGTCGGGTGGCACGTCGAAGCGGATGCCAAGCCCACCATGCAGGAAGGTCTGGCCCCGAACATAGCCTTCCTGAGGGCTGTCACCATAGAGCAGGCCGTCGATGCCGGCCAGATAATAGTCGCGGCCCTTGTCGCCGACGGTGCCCTCCTGCCCAAAGTTGCGCGCATGGCGGCGTGCAAGATCGACGCGCTGGATGGAGTTGGGATGGCTCGATAGAAAGTCCAGGCTCTGATCGCTGTCAGGATCGACGGATGAATACCTGGCATAGGCCGCCATGGAATCCAGGAAGCGCGCTGCCGCATAGGGATCGTAACCTGCCTCGCCGAGCATTCGCACACCGATCACGTCGGCCTGCAGCTCCTGTTGGCGGGAGAAAGCCGCAAGCCTGAGCTTGCCGCGGGCAAGGGCCTGTTTCCCGGCAAGATCGCTCGAAAGCACCTCGGCGACGACGCGGCTGGCAATCACTTCCGCCTCTTCACGCCGTTGCCGCTCGATGCCGTGGTTGGCAGTCACATGCCCCATTTCGTGCGAGAGGACCGCTGCGACTTCCGAAGCGTCGTTGGCAAGGGCGAGAAGTCCGCGGGTCACATAGAGATAGCCGCCGGGCAAGGCGAAAGCGTTGATCGCCGGCGAATTGAGGATGGTGATGCGGAAGGATTGGTTGGGATTTTCCGAAACGGCCGTCAGGGCGCCGGCGATCCGGGCGACCAGTCGTTCGGTCTTGGCATCGCGGTATTCTCCGCCATAGCTCGCGACGATGCGTGGATGTTCCCGCGCACCCATTTGCGCCCGGGGATCGTTCTTCTGGACCTCATCGACGATTTGCGGGGAGTCGGAAGGAGAGACATTCGGAGTATAGGCCTGCTCGAAGATCGATTGGCAGCCGGCCAACAGGATGCCGCTGAGCAGCAGGGCGCCAGCCGTTCGAAAGCCCAGCATAAAGCGAGCTCCTGGCAAGACCATTGAACCAGCCGTATCGCGCCTCATCGTCCTCGTTTCACGCACCGTCATTTCCAAGGTCTGCCATCCGGCGTCAGGATGGCTCTCTCGAACCAAAGCCAGTTTGTTCTCCATGTTCGCTTAGCGATTTTCGCGCCGCATGCACAGATATTATTGAGATATGTCTTATCGGCGCGTTTGCAAAGAAAATCCCCACAGTCAGTTCGCGATGCCATTGCGCCACGTCCAAATTGTGGCGGCAGATGTAACGGAGCTTCAGCCGCAGTTTCCGCGCGTGATCGGTAATGTGGAGTCGGCGGCATTCCTCCACGAGATCCGCGAGCCATCAATTTGAAAGGAATTCGACGAGCGCCGGGATGTCGCGGCGGTCGAGGAACTCCGCGGTCGGTGCCTTGAATGCGATTTGTCCGTGTTCAATGAATAGGGCGTGGTCGGCCAGCCGACTCAGCTCCTTTGGGTCGTGGGTGACGATCAGCACGGTATTGCCCGTCTCCCGATGCAGGTCGAGCAGCAGGCTTGCCATGGAAATGCGTAATCCCGGATCGAGTGCGGCAAATGGTTCGTCCATCAGCAGCACCGGCTTGTTGCGCACCAGGGCGCGCGCGAAGGCGGCTCTCTGCCTTTCACCTCCGGAAAGCGTTCCTGGCATGCGCTTTTCGTATCCGCCTAACCCCACCCGTTCCAACGCTTGCGCAATTGCCGTCCGGTGATCGGACGAAAGGGTCAGTGAAGGGCTGATGCCGAGACCGATATTGGTGAAGAGGTCCAGATGGGTGAAAAGATTGTGGTCCTGAAAAACCAGAGAGACCGGCCGTTCGGATGGGTGCTTTTCCGCGACGTCCTTCCCGGCGACGATGACGCGGCCCCTGTCGGGAGCTTCGAACCCCGCGACGATATTGAGAAACGTGGATTTGCCTGAACCCGAAGGCCCGGTAACTGCCGTCACTGCGCCGGAGGGAAGCGTGCAGTCGAAGCGGAAATCCCTGCCACCGAGCCTCAATTCGACGTTCTGCAGCCTGATGCCGTCAGCCATTGTCCGCCCCTTTCCGGCCGGTCGTTCCCAGGATGGTCAGCAGCAGACAGATGAGGCACAGCATAAGTGCCAGGCCGTCGGCGTCATTGGTCCGGTAGCTGGATAGCCGGCTATAAACGAGCCAGGGCAGGGTGACCAGATCGTTGGAGCCGAACAGAGCCACGGCCCCGAGATCGCCGAGTGACAGCGCCATGGCGAATGAAAGGGCCGTCAGCAGGGGTTTTGCAAGCACAGGAAGGTCGATGTGCCAGAGCCGGGACAGGCCTGAGAGGCCGAGGCTTGCGGAAAGCCTGGCCGTCCGCCGGCGATGGGTCTCTACCGCCGGCTCCAGCACGCGCATCACAAAAGGTAGCGCCATCAGCATGTTGATGATCGCGACCAGCACCGCAGCAAAATGGGCGACATCTCCTAGCGGCCGCAGCACCAGGAACCAACCGGTCCCGAGTACGATCGGCGGCACCAGCAAAACAAGCGAGGACATGCCCGCAAGCATTGCCGCGAAGCTTCGAGCGGTTATGCCGGGCTTTTTCATGTCGGCCACCGCCTCCCGCCCTGCAATCACGGCGAGCGAGGTCATGACCGTCAGCAGACCGGCACTTATGGCGATTGAGAAACTCGTCCAGGCGGCGGCGAGAAAGGCAGTGCTCGTGACGAGGCTCCATAGGTTGGCTTTCAGACCGGCGGCAAGGATCGAAGCCAGCGGCATGATCACGAATGCCGTGGCAGCGAGGACGGCAAATAAATCCCACAACCGTGCGGACAGGGTGCGGCCGTCGAAGCGGCGGCTTGCGCGACCCGAGGTTGCCCCGTGATCATCCGGCGCCGGCAACAATGCCATGGCGAACAGAATGATACCTGTTATGCCGATTTGCAGCAGCGCCAGGGCGACCGCCCTTGGCGGGTCGAAATCGAAACGCAACGATTGGTAGATCGCCACCTCAAGCGTCGTCGCTGCCGGTCCGCCGCCCAATACCAGCACCAGCGTAAAGCTCGTGGCACAGAGCATGAAGACGAGCGCGCTGATGGCCGGGATAATGTTTCTGACCGCGGGCCATTCGACAAACCGGAAAACAGAGAGCGGTTTCATGCCAAGGCTGGCGGATAGAAGCCAGTATTCCGCCGGCTGGCGCTCCAGGCCCGCGAGCAATAGCCGCGTGGCGAGCGGCAGGTTGAAGAAGACGTGCGCAAGCAGAATTCCGGAAAGACCGTAAATACTGACCGGTTGGTCGAGACCGAGTGTCAACAGCAGGCCATTGATCAGTCCCTGTCGCCCCCATATGCCGATCAACCCCAGCGCGCCGATCAACACCGGTACTCCCATGGGCAGCGCCATGAGCCGGACAATCCAGATTCGGCCCGGAAAGTCGGGCCGGCGGGCAAGTGCGAGGGCCACGGGAAGCGCGAGCCCTACGGAGAGCAATGTCGACAGCACCGCCTGCCAAAGCGTGAAGCACAGGATGCGCCAGGTGTAGGCGGTGAAGAGCCGGGATTGGGTGCCGGCGGCATCCCAGGAAAGCAGCGCAATAACGGCGATGCCGACAAAGAGGGCGATACAGGCGAGGCTTGTCAGACCCCAGGCGATGCCTCTTCTTCGCTCGGCCCGTGTCAGCAACATGATTTTCTTAGTTCATGCTCATGGCATTCAGCCATTCGTCTATCCAGGCCTGGCGGTTCTTGGCGACCTCATCCGATCCCATGAGGAAAGTCTTCTGCGGCTGGACCAGCTTGTCGAAGGCATCCGGCAGCGGGCTGGACGTCTCAGCGGCGGGCATCATCCAGTTGGTGGTGGGAATGACATCCTGAAAGGCCGGCGAGACCATGAATTTCAGGAATTCCCTCGCCAGTTGCTTGTCAGATGCACCTTTCAGGATGCCAGCCACCTCGATCTGGATGTAGTGACCTTCGGAAAAGGATGCTGCTTGATAGCGCTCGGTCTTTTCCTCGACCATGTGATAGGCCGGCGAGGTGGTGTAGGAAAACACCATCGGCACTTCGCCTTTGGTGAACAAGCCGTAGGCCTCGGACCAGCCGGGCGCTACCGTCAGAATGCGGTTCTTGAGCTTTGCCCAGGCTTCCGGCGCCTTGTCGCCATAAACAGACTTGACCCAGAGGAGCAGACCGAGACCAGGCGTCGAGGTACGCGGGTCTTCGATCGCAATCTTCTGAGAAGGGTCTCCTTCGACAAGTTCCTTCAGGCTTTTCGGCGGGTTCTTCATCACCGCGGTGTCGTAGACGACGGCGAAATGACCATAGTCATAGGGGACGAACGTATCATCGCTATAACTGCCGGGCACCTTGATCGCCGCAAGATGGAGTCCGTGTGCCTCGAAAAGGCCGGTAGCCTTCGCTTCGGAAACCAGATTGGTGTCGAGGCCGAGTGCGAGATCCGCGTCGGTATCCTGGCCCTCCAGTTTGAGGCGAGTGAGCAGCGCCACGCCATCCGCCACTCCGACGAAATTCACGTTGCAGGCACAGGTCTTCTCGAACGCTTCCTTGACCTTCGGGCCAGGCCCCCACTCGGAAATGAAGCTCTCGTAAGTGTATACGGTCAGCGTTTTCTGCTGGGCATGCGCGACGGTGGAAAGGGAAAGCGCCGCTGCGGCCGCAAACATCGACACAATGGTATTGCGCATCCGCGCCTCCTCTTCAAAATTTTGGGAATAGGCGCTGATAACAAGCCGTCTAATCCCTCCGCCGGTGCTAGCCGGATCAGGTTCCGCGGGTTGGCGATGCCTCTCAGCCACCCGAAATCGCGTGGCACCCCGTTAGAGCGGAGAAAGATTTAACGGCAGGAAGTTCCGCTGGCAAGAGGCCGATTCAGGCCCGCCCTTGCCGGAAAACCTTGAGTTCACGCGGTATCTTTGCGGAACGGCCAAGGCGATTTGCGACAGCGTAGTCGATCGACTGCTCGACCACATGGGGCAGCACCGGTTTCGTCAGGACGCCCAGAGGCCCCTTCACGCCGTCAA
Organism: Neorhizobium alkalisoli; assembly: GCF_002968635.1. Lineage (GTDB taxonomy): Bacteria > Pseudomonadota > Alphaproteobacteria > Rhizobiales > Rhizobiaceae > Neorhizobium > Neorhizobium alkalisoli. The sequence continues at coordinate 252,424 of NZ_PVBN01000007.1, forward strand.
CGTCTTCCGGATTCCCGGTCATGTAAATGACGGTGACCCCGTAACGTTCGGCAAGCATACGACCGATATCCGGTCCGGTCCTTCCGTCGGCGAGATTGACGTCGACGATTGCGATATCGGCTTCCGGCGCCAATTCAAGGGCATTCCGGCGGCCATGCGCGAACCCGGCTACCTCCAGCCCCATATGTTCAACCGTCTCGGCAATGTCGAGCGCGATCAGGAATTCGTCTTCGACAATCAGTACGCGTTGACTTGGCGCCTCGCGGGCCAGCCGACCACTCTCAACATTTGTCAGCATTAATGTCCCCAATTCGGTTCTCACTATGCCGACGCGTGAGGTGCGTATCGGCGCTGTCTGCCTGTCGAACGCCGAACGAGGCAGATTGTTCCGGGCCGATACATGTGTTTTTTGCCTAACTATTTGTTAAGGATAACAAATTCTTAGCTATCCTTCGAGTTCCTCCCGCAACATTTCGAGCTCCAGCCACTCCTCTTCCATCTTGGCCAAGCCATTGCGAAGCTTCTCCATTTCGGCGGCGAGCTTGTTGAAGGCGGCCGGATTCCGGGTGAAAAGAGTAGGATCGGCCATCGTCTCCTCCCGCGCGGCGATTTCCGCTTCTGTTTTCGCCATCTCCTTCGGCAAGTTTTCGAGGGCAAATTTCTGCTTGTAGGAAAGCTTGCCTTTGCCCTTTGGCGCTTCGGCGGCAGAAGCGTTCAACTCGGCCTTCGGCTTTTCAGCCTTTTCGGCCCTGCGCCGTTCCTCCAGGGCGCCTTTGCGCTGCGCCAGCATGTCGGTGTAACCGCCGGCATACTCGATCCATCGCCCGTCCGGCGCGTCGGGACTCGCCGGCGCAATGGTCGAGGTCACGGTACGGTCCAGGAAATCGCGGTCGTGGCTGACGAGGATGACAGTGCCGTTATAGCTTGCCACGATCTCTTGGAGCAGGTCGAGCGTCTCGATGTCGAGATCATTGGTCGGCTCGTCGAGGATCAGCAGGTTCGACGGCTTCGCCATGATACGGGCGAGCATCAGGCGGGCGCGCTCTCCACCGGAAAGGTTCTTGATCGGTGTCCTGATTTGCTCCGGCTGAAACAGGAAATCCTTCATATAGCCGGCGACGTGACGCTGTTCTCCATTGACGAGCAGCGTCTCTCCGCGGCCATCTGTCAGATAGTGAGACAGCGTCTCTTCAGGATTCAGGTCCTCGCGTTTCTGGTCGACCGTCGCAATCTCCAGATTGGTGCCGAGCTTTATGGTTCCGCTGTCGGGTGCGAGTTGGCCGGTCAGCATTTTCAGAAGCGTGGTTTTCCCGGCGCCGTTCGGGCCGACCAGGCCTATTCGGTCACCCCGATGCACACGGATTGAAAACGGCGTCACGATAGGCCGATCGTAGGTCTTGGCGATGTTCTCGGCCTCGACCACCAGTTTGCCGGACTCCCGGCCTTCGGTGATTTGTGCCTGCACCGTGCCTTGCGGGCCTTTATGGCCGCGATAGTTCGAGCGCATGGTCTGCAACTCGCCGAGCCGGCGCATATTGCGTTTGCGGCGCGCGGTTACGCCGTAGCGCAGCCAGTGCTCCTCGCGTTCGATGGCTTTGCCGAGCTTGTGCTGTTCCAGTTCTTCCGCCTCCAGCACTTCGTCGCGCCAGACCTCGAAATGAGCGAATCCCCTGTCGAGCCGCCGTGACGTGCCGCGATCGAGCCAAACGGTAGCGGTCGATACCTTCTCCAGAAACCGCCTGTCGTGGGAGATGAGGACCAGGGCGCTTCTTGTCTTGCGTAATTCGTCTTCAAGCCATTCGATCGTCGGCAGGTCGAGATGGTTGGTCGGCTCATCCAGCAGCAGGATATCCGGTTCCGGCGCCATGACGCGCGCAAGCGCCGCGCGCCGGGATTCTCCCCCCGAAAGGTTTTTCGGATCCTCCTGGCCTGTCAATCCGAGGTGCTCAAGCAGATAGGTGACGCGGTAAGGGTCATCGCCGGGACCGAGGCCGGCTTCTGCATAAGCTTGCACCGTCTTGAAATCCGCGAAGTCAGGTGCCTGTTCGAGATAGCGGATGGTTATGGCGGGGTGACGGAAGACTTCGCCGGACTGGGCCTCGACCATTCCGGCAGCTATCTTCATCAGCGTTGATTTACCCGATCCATTCCGGCCAACGAGGCAGATCCGATCGCCGGGCTCCACCTGCAATCCGGCGCCGGCAAGCAGCGGCGCGCCGCCGAAGCTCAGGAAGATGTCATCGAGTTTCAAAATTGGGGGCGCCAACAGTCAGGCTCCTGTCATGTCATAGGGGCGGCTGAGGATCATTGCCCTGCCGCTTCTTAGATGGAATTCGACGCGCCCTTCCGCAACATTCGAAACTGTGCGGGACGAGCCGAACGGAAGTGTGAAATTCGCCAACGGATACCGGGCGCCGATGATATCGAGCCCGTCCAGGGCGGAAAAACCGATGACGGAGAACAAAGATCCTTTTGGGAGATCGAGGCCGATCTTGCTCGGCAAAAGCGGAACGGCTTCCTCCTCGCCGGAGGTCAGCACGATATCGAAGCCGCGTTCGGCCAGGCTCATCGCATGGAAGAGGTGCTGGAGTGCATGGTCGCTCCGCTCGCCCCCGAGCGCGCCGACAAAAATCAATCGCGTGGCTCCACGGTCGATTGCTTCGGCTGTCGCGATTTCGCCATCGGTCTCGTTTTTTGCCGGCGGATAAGGCTTCCGTTTGATGCCCGGCCACTGCTTTGCGAGTTCGGCATCCGTGGAGTCGAAGTCGCCGACCCACAATTCGGGCTCCACGCCGAGCGTCGCCGCGTGCCGCATGCCGCTATCTGCCGCGATGAAACGGCTGTCTGCGAGCGCCGTTTTCAAGCGGTCGGTGACGGTGAGGTTTCCGCCGAGCAGGATGGCAAAGTTTGAATGAGTCATGCCACTGCCCATAGCGTAAACCGGGCACGAAGGGAAAGCGGCCAAAAGCCTATCGCGCCGATTTCGAGCGCCTTGCGCCGGATCTCGCGGTCGGACCGTCCGTTGCCGCGAAGTGAGGTAGATTTTGCTACCATTGACGTGGGGCTTAGCAAGGATTATTTGAAAGCTCGTAATTCCGTGGTGATTTGGCCGGCCGGCTTGCAGCCACGTTAAAAAAGTCGCTAAAGGGCCGCGAGAAGATGTCTTCCCACGGGCCGGTTGCGATTTTTTCGCCGCCGGCTTTGTTTTTGTTGGGTTGAGCCATGCCGATCAAGATTCCCGATACGCTGCCCGCGTTCAGTACCCTCGTCGAGGAGGGCGTGCGGGTGATGAGTGAAACCGCGGCGGTGCGGCAGGACATCCGTCCGCTGCAGATCGGGCTTCTGAACCTCATGCCGAACAAGATCAAGACCGAGCTCCAGATGGCGCGCCTTGTCGGTGCTACACCTCTGCAGGTCGAATTTTCGCTGGTGCGCGTCGGCAATCACAGGGCCAAGAATACCTCCGAGGACCATCTGCTTGCCTTCTACGAGACCTGGGAAGAGGTAAAGCACCGCAAGTTCGACGGCTTCGTCATCACCGGCGCGCCGATCGAGACGCTACCTTTTGAAGAGGTCACCTACTGGGACGAAATGGAGAAGATCCTCGACTGGACGGAGACCAACGTCCATTCGACCATGAATGTCTGCTGGGGAGCGATGGCGGCGATCTACCATTTCCATCGCGTGCCGAAATACGAGCTGAAGGAGAAAGCGTTCGGGGTCTACCGCCATCGCAATCTCTGCCCCTCATCCGTCTATCTCAACGGGTTTTCCGACGATTTCCAGGTTCCGGTATCGCGCTGGACGGAGGTGCGGCGGGAAGACATCGAAAAGGTGCCGGACCTCGAAATTCTGATGGAATCCGAGGAGATGGGCATCTGCCTCGTGCATGAGAAGGCTGGCAAACGGCTCTACATGTTCAATCACGTCGAATATGATTCCACTTCGCTTGCGGACGAATATTTCCGCGATGTGAACGCAGGCGTCCCGATCAGGCTGCCGCATAACTATTTTCCGCATAACGACGACACGCTGACGCCGTTGAACCGCTGGCGGAGCCATGCACATCTCCTGTTCGGCAACTGGATCAACGAGATCTACCAGACGACGCCCTACGACATGGAGAAGATCGGAACCGAGTAGGCTGGATCTGATGATCCCGGCGTATAATTTTTGTTCACCACGACATTGCGGCGCCAAGACAAATCGCGCAGTTTGCACGCCGACAATTCGGAGGAGCAGGCCGTGGTGGATCAGGTGAAGCAGGGTTTCGAGGTTTTCGGGCAGACGGAGAAGGGCGAAACGGTCTATCGCGTCAAAATTTCCGGCGGTGGGCTGACGGCGCATGTCATCACCTGGGGTGCCGTCATCCAGGATCTGAGGTTCGAGGGACATCAACCGCCGCTGGTCTTGGGTTTCGAGCGGTTCGAAGACTACCTCGCACATTCTCCCTATTTCGGTGCAACCCCCGGCCGGTGTTCCAATCGCATAGGCGGCGGGCGTTTCTCTTTGGACGGCAAGCAATATCAGCTCGAACTGAACGAGCGAGGCGCCACGCACCTGCATGGCGGCACGGACGGCATCGGCCGCAGCAATTGGACGATCGTCGACTGCACGCCGGACAAGGTGGTGCTGCGTATAACCGATCCGGACGGCCGTGCCGGCTATCCGGGAAACTGCACCATCACCGCCACCTATCACCTCAAGGCCGAAGGCGTGCTGTCGGTCATCTACGAATCCACGGCCGACCAGCCGACGCTCGCCAACATCTGCCAGCATTCCTATTTCAACCTTGATGGCCGTGACGACGCGCTCGACCACGACATCATGATCGCGGCCGACCATGTCCTCGCTCTCGATGACAGGCAGGTACCCACTGGCGAGGTTCTGCCCGTTGCCGGCACGCCTTTCGACCTGCGGGAAATGGGTCCGATGAAGCGCTTCGATGGCGGCGATCAGATCCTTTTCGATCACAATTTCTGCCTGTCGCCGGAACGCACCGCCAAACGGCCCGTCGCACTGGTTCGCAGCGTCTATTCCGGCCTTGCCATGGAAGTGCGTACGACCGAACCGGGTGTGCAGTTCTATGCGGCCTTCAAGCTTCAGAAGCTTCCGGCGACCGGCCTAGACGGGCGGCAGTACGGCCCCTTCGCAGGCTTCTGCCTCGAAACCCAGGTCTGGCCGGATGCGATCAACCATGCCGGATTTCCCCATGCGGTCCTGCGTCCGGGCGAGGTGCTGCGGCAGGAGACCGATTACGTTTTTTCGAAGCATTAAAACGGGAAAGGCGTCACGGCGTGCGGCTTGACCTGGTCGGCCGCATGCAAACTGTCCACGGCCAAGGCCGCGTCATGCTTACAATTTCTTAGGAAGAAACTGGAGCGGGCGAAGGGATTCGAACCCTCGACCCCAACCTTGGCAAGGTTGTGCTCTACCCCTGAGCTACACCCGCTCATCAATCCGTCGGTCCGGGGTAGTTCGCTGGACCGTGGGTCGCGGCTCGTTGCCGGCGACGGGCGCTATATGGCCCAGACTTTTTTCAAATGCAACAGGGAAATGACGATTGGGGTGAAGAAAAATTTCGGATCTGGCGAACTGTCGTAATCGGGGTCGCTGCCTCGGCTTGGCCGGGCGCGACATTGGGGTTATAGTCCGCGGCCCACCAACAGAGCCAATTCTCGACAAAATGACCGAAACAGCGCCGAAGACCGCCGCGGAATTCTTCCGTTTCCTGGATAGCCTCGACATTTCCCATTCGACCAAGACCCACCCGCCGGTCTTCACGGTTGCCGAATCCGAGAGCCTGCGGGACGCGATTCCGGGCGGTCACACGAAGAACCTCTTCGTCAAGGACAAGAAGGACCAGTATTTTGTCCTGACCGTCGAGGAGCGTGCGACTGTCGATCTGAAGACAGTTCACAAGGTCATCGGCGCTACCAGCCGGGTTTCCTTCGGGAGACCGGAAAAGCTGATGGAATACCTCGGCGTCGTCCCCGGAGCAGTCACCGTATTCGGAGCCTTCAACGATGCGGGGGGAAATGTTACCTTCGTGCTTGATGAGGAACTGATGAAGCACGATGTCATCAATGGTCATCCGCTGTCCAACGACGCCACGACGTCGATTGGCCGCGACGACCTCGTCCGTTTTCTCGAAGCGACCGGCCATACGCCGCTTGTCTTGAAAGTGACGGACTGACATACGATCTTTGCGAGCGACGAGCCAATAGACAAAGCTTCCCGGGAGAGCGTTCATGAGCGGCAGAGACAACCCCTATGGTGCCAACGCCTATGGCGGCCAGATGACGGCTTCGGCAAACTATGGTGCGGCGCCTGCCGCGGAGCCGGCGACCGGCTCCGCCATCAAGGACACCACCACCGCCGGCTTCAGCAAGGACGTCATCGAAGAATCGCGGCGGCAGCCGGTCCTCGTCGACTTCTGGGCGCCCTGGTGCGGCCCCTGCAAGCAGCTCACTCCGGTGATCGAAAAGGTCGTCAATGAAGCTGAGGGCCGGGTGAAGCTGGTCAAGATGAATATCGATGATCATCCGTCGATCCCGGGTCAACTCGGCATCCAGTCGATTCCCGCCGTCATCGCCTTTGTCGACGGCCGTCCGGTAGACGGTTTCATGGGAGCGGTGCCGGAAAGCCAGGTGCGCCAGTTCATCGATCGGATTGCCGGACCTGCCGGCGCGGACCAAGCGGCGGAAATCGAGTCGGTGCTTGGCGAAGCTGAGACATTGCTCGCCGAGGGAAATATCCAGGACGCCGCGCAACTGTACGGTGCCGTGCTCCAGGCCGATCCGGAAAATGCCAAAGCAGCCGGCGGGATGATGCAATGCCTGATCGCCATGGGCGAGACGGCGCGCGCCAGCCAGATGCTCGCCTCCCTTCCGGAAGACCTCGCCAAGGATGCCGCCATCCAGGCTGTTGCCAAGAAGCTCGAGCAGATCGAGGAAGCCCGCAAGCTCGGTGATCCCCTCGCGCTTGAGCAGGATCTGGCGCTGCATCCGGACGACCACGAGGCACGCATGAAGCTCGCCAAGATCATGAACGTTCAGGGGCAGCGCGACGAAGCTGCCGAGCATCTGTTGATGATCATGCGCCAAGACCGCAGTTTCGACGACGATGGAGCGCGCCGCCAGCTTCTGCAATTCTTCGACGTCTGGGGTCCGAAGGATCCGGCCACGATCGCCGCCCGCCGCAAGCTTTCTTCGATTCTATTTTCATAGCGGACGCTGCTGCGGCTGGTTTGGTCTTGCGTTCCAGGGCGACCGCCCCACATAACTTCCGGCGGCAGATGATGATGGCTGCGAGAGTGGTCTGGGAGGTGTCGGACCCATGCATGTGGGAAATGCGAGATATCTGAAACGGGAGGATTTGCCGGAAGCAATTCCCGTCTTTCCGCTGACAGGTGCGTTACTTCTGCCGGGCGGCCAATTGCCGCTCAATATCTTCGAACCTCGTTATCTTGCCATGTTCGATGCGGCGCTCGCGTCGGACCGGCTGATAGGTATCGTCCAGCCTTCGCTGATGGAGAGTGGCGAGCCGGCGGAAGGTCCGCGGCCCGCGCTGTCGAATGTCGGCTGCATCGGCCGCATCACCTCCTTCGCGGAAACAGGCGATGGCCGCTACATCGCCTCTATCAGCGGCGCTTGCCGTTTCCGGTTGCTGGAGGAGATGGGGCAAGGGCATCCCTATCGCATCTTCAGGATCGCACCGTTCATGACCGACCTTTCGGTGGAGGACGATGAGAGCTCGGTCGATCGAGCCGAGCTCCTGCGGGTCTTTCGTGCCTATCTCGATGCCAACAAGCTGGAAGCGGATTGGGAAAGCATCGAACGCGCCGGCAATCGCACGCTCGTCAATTCGCTGTCGATGATGTCGCCCTTTGGTCCTGCCGAAAAGCAGGCCCTGCTTGAAGCTCCTGACCTGAAGACGCGCGCTGAAACGCTGATCGCGATTACGGAAATCTTCCTGGCGCGAGGTTTCAGTGATTCCGACACCATCCTTCAGTAGGAAAGAGCATGGACGAGAAACTCAGCAAGGTGGATCCCAAACTCCTCGATCTGCTCGTATGCCCGCTGAGCAAGGGACGGCTTTCTTTCAATCGCGAGAGCAACGAATTGATCTCGGAACGGGTGCGGTTAGCCTACCCGATCCGCGACGGTATCCCGATCATGCTGGTTTCCGAGGCTCGCAAGATCGAGGACTGACAGCTGACTTTTCGAGCGGCCTTCTTGAGGCAATCACTCAGATAGCTTCGCCGGCAAGCAGTTTCGGCCCACCGTCGCCTGTCTTTCCCGCGGCCTGGTCAATGAAGAAGTTTTTCAGTTGCGGCATCCGGTCGACAATTCCGAGCCCGAAGTCGCGGGCGATGCGGATGGGGGTGATATCGTTCGAAAACAGCCGGTTCAGCACATCGGTCGTCACGCCCATACGGAATGTATCGAACCGCCGCCAGGATTGGTAACGCTCCAATACGTTCAGCGCGCCTATATCGAGGCCAAGGCGATCCGCTTCCACCACCGTTTCCGCCAAGGCGGCGACGTCCTTAAAGCCCAGGTTCAGTCCTTGGCCGGAAATCGGATGAATGCCGTGCGCGGCGTCTCCGGCAAGGGCAAGGCGGGGCGCCACGAAGGCGCGCGCAAGCGTCAGGCCGAGCGGAAACGCTTTGCGGCCGCCGACGACCTGCAGCTCGCCGAGCTTGTGGCCGAAGCGCCGCTGCAGCTCCTCCTCGAAGACAAGATCGTCCGATGCGACCAGGCGCTCGGCTTCCCCCGATCTTTCCGTCCAGACAAGCGAAGACCGGTTGTTGGTCAACGGGAGGATCGCGAAGGGGCCGGAGGGAAGGAAATGCTCTTCCGCCAGGCCTTCATGCGGCCGCTCGTGAGCCACGGTGGTGACGATGCCGGATTGGCCATAGTCCCAGGTGACGGTTCTGATGCCGGCCATGTCGCGCAGCTTCGAACGAACGCCGTCGCATGCGACAAGCAGTTTTGTTTCGACAGTGGATCCGTCCGATAGAGAGACGGTGCAACGCGTGCTTTCAGTCTTGAAGGCGGTGGCGGACAGCCCGTGGCGAATCACGATCCCGAGGCGCTCGGCGGCTCCGCGCAGCGCGCGGACCATGGCGACATTCGGCACCATATGGGCAAAGGGGCGGCCTTCCTCCACCTCGCCGTCGAAGGTTAGAAAAACCGGACGCACCGGATCGGAGGTGCGGCTGTCGGTGACGATCATTCGGTTGATCGGCTGAGCGTCTGGTGCGATCTCGCTCCACAGGCCGAAGACTTCGAGCATGCGGGTCGCAGCGGCAATGATGGCGGATGCCCGCTCGTCCTTTTCCCAGACACCGGCTGGCGCGGCCTCGATCACCTCGACATTGAGATGCGGTGCCGCCTGTTTGACGGCGACCGCGGCGGCGAGACCCACATAACCGCCTCCTACAACCAGCATGTCCAGCATCTATCTAAGCTCCCGTGAGACTTGAGAATATCACGCCCTGCATATAGACCATCCGGCAGCAGCTTCCTATTGCCGGAGACCGTCATAATGTCGCCCCAGATCGAGCCACCGTCCGCCATGGAGCAGCTGATCGAGACGCTCGACGTCGAAAAGCTGGAGGAAAACCTCTATCGCGGCGTCAGCCCGGATGCCGGCTGGCAGCGGGTATTTGGCGGTCAGGTGATTGCCCAGGCGCTGATGGCGGCGCAGCGGACCGTCGATTTGGACCGGTTTGTGCATTCTCTCCACGCCTATTTCATGCGTCCAGGCGATCCTTCCGTTCCGATCCTTTATCAGGTGGAGCGCATACGCGACGGATCAAGCTTCACCACCCGCCGCGTGGTGGCCGTACAGCACGGCAAGGCGATCTTTTCCATGTCGGCCTCCTTCCAGATCGAAGAGGGCGGCTACGAACACCAGATGAGCATGCCATCGGTCACCCAACCCGAGGACCTGATCGGCGAGAAGGAGTTCAAGGCGCTCTTCCTCGATCACGCTCCGGAATCGGTCCGGCGCTATTGGACGCGGGAACGGCCGATCGAAATACGCCCCACCTCCCTCGTTCATTATCTCACCAAGGACAAGCTTGAGCCCCGCCAGGACATCTGGGTGCGCACTCTCGGCAGCGTGCCGGCGGATCGGCATTATCAGGCCGCGGTGCTTGCCTATCTCTCCGATATGACGCTGCTCGATGCCTCGCTTTATCCGCACGGTATCTCGATTTTTGATCCGTCGCTGCAGGCGGCCAGCCTCGATCACGCCATGTGGTTTCATGGACCCACCACCTTCGACGACTGGCTGCTCTACACGCAGGACAGCCCCAGCGCTTCCGGTGCCCGAGGGATGACCCGTGGCAGCATCTATACGCGCTCCGGGGTGCTGATCGCGTCGGTAGCCCAGGAAGGATTGATTCGGAAAAAGGCAAATGAACAATAGTTGTGCAATTTTTCAAAAATGCACACAATTTAGGCGCCTCTGCGCCGCCCAAATGCACGTTTCTTAGAAATTTTTCCTGAATCCTTTATATTTCAATGACTTATACTTCAATTTGAATCTGGCACGCCCCTTGAATGTAACTCGCCAGTCGCTGTCGTGATCTGCCGGCGATAAGGAGAGTCGGCCCGAATGCCGAATGCAAACAAAGGATGGGAAGCCAGATGAAAATCGTGATGGCCATTATCAAGCCGTTCAAGCTGGATGAGGTGCGCGAAGCCCTCACGGCTGTCGGTATCCAGGGCCTGACCGTCACCGAAGTCAAAGGTTACGGGCGTCAGAAGGGACATACCGAGATCTACCGCGGTACCGAATACGCAGTAAGTTTTCTGCCGAAGTTGAAGATTGAAATCGCCGTCCCCTCCGACCTCGTCGAAAAGGCCGTGGATGCGATCGCGTCGGCCGCCAAGACCGGCCAAATCGGCGATGGCAAGATCTTCGTCTATTCGATCGAGCAGGCCGTGCGCATCCGTACCGGCGAAACCAACACAGAAGCGCTCTAAGCACGGCTGACAGGGGAGTTTTTAAGCTATGCAATTCAACAAGGTTTCTATTTTCGGACGCTTGGGTGCCGCCGCCGCGGCGTCTTTTGCGCCCGCCATTGCCTTCGCGCAGGATACTGCCGCACCGGCTGCAGCGGCTGCCGCTCCGGCCATGACGGTCGACAAAGGCGATACGACCTGGATGCTGATCTCGTCCATTCTCGTGCTGCTGATGGTCGTGCCGGGCCTTGCGCTGTTTTACGGCGGTCTCGTCCGTACCAAGAACATGCTGTCGGTGCTGATGCAGGTCATGATGATCGCCGCGGTCGCGATCGTTCTGTGGGTCACCTACGGATATTCGCTGGCCTTCACCGATGGCGGTTCGCTGAACAGCTTCGTTGGCGGCTTCTCGAAGATGTTCCTCGCCGGTGTCAATACCACGACCCTTTCGGAAAGCTTCACCAAGGGCGCGGCCATCCCCGAACTCGTCTTCGTCTGCTTCCAGATGACATTCGCGGCAATCACGCCGGCCCTGATCGTCGGCGCCTTCGCCGAGCGCATCAAGTTTTCGGCCGTCATCCTCTTTACCATCCTGTGGCTGACCTTCGTTTACTTCCCGATGGCCCACATGGTTTGGTTCTGGGGCGGCCCGAGCGCCTATAGCGGCCCGACCGGCCTCATCTTCGGCTTCGGCGCAATCGACTTCGCCGGTGGTACGGTCGTTCACATCAATGCCGGTATCGCCGGCCTCGTTGGTGCGATCATGGTCGGCAAGCGGACCGGCTTCGGCAAGGACATGATGGCTCCCCACTCCATGACGCTGACCATGGTCGGTGCATCGCTCCTGTGGGTTGGCTGGTTCGGCTTCAACGCCGGTTCGAACCTCGAAGCAAACGCCTACGCTGCTCTTGCAATGATCAACACCTTCGTTGCAACCGCCGCCGCCATCGTTTCCTGGGCGATCGTCGAAACCTTCGCTCGCGGCAAGGCATCCATGCTGGGTGCCGCATCGGGTGCGGTTGCCGGTCTCGTCGTCGTCACTCCGGCCGCCGGCTTCGTCGGCCCGATGGGCGCCGTCATCATGGGTCTCATCGTTTCGCCGGTCTGCTATTTCTTCGTGTCGACCGTGAAGAACAAGTTCGGCTATGACGACACCGCGGACGTCTTCGGCGTACACGGCATCGGCGGCATCATCGGCGCGATCCTCACGGGCGTGTTCGTCAACCCCGCTCTCGGTGGCGCAGGCATCGTCGACTACTCGACGGCCGACTTTGCCGCTGGCTATGCAGGCACGGCAACGCAGGTCTGGGCGCAGCTCAAGGGTGTCATCGTGACGCTGCTGTGGTCGGGCATCGGTTCGGCGATCCTCTACAAGATCGTCGATCTTGTCGTCGGTCTGCGGGTCAGCGTCGAAGCCGAGCGCGAAGGCCTCGATCTCTCGACCCACGGCGAAGCCGCCTATCACTCCTAATACGCGTTTGGCGGCGGCAGGAGCCGCCGCCTTCCGATCCCGTCGCAGCCTTCCGTTCGGAAGCTGCATTTCGCCCGGACTTCGGTCCGGGCTTTTTTTATTCGTGTTTTCAGCGCCAGCGCTCTCGATCGTGGTTAAAGCCGCATTAACTATCCTCAGGCTACTCTGCGCTGGAATTGTGCGAATCGGCCGGCGGTATGGCGGATCGCGCGAAGAGTTGCGTTCAGAAGGCGGCGGACAGACACGATGGGCAGAAGCAGTTCAGCGGCTATGGCAAACCGGTCTCCCCGCCTGGCTCTCACCGCCTTCGTGTGGAGGCAGGCGCTCGCGCTTATCGGCTTCGGCATTTTCCTGGCCTTGGCGCTTGCCGTTGCGGCGCTTGCCACCTGGAATGTCGCAGATCCCAGCTTTTCCTATGCGACCGACAACGCGCCTACCAACATCCTGGGTTTTGCCGGTGCTGCATTTGCCGATCTGATGATGCAGTTTCTCGGCCTGGCAAGCATTGTTGCGCTCCTGCCCGTGCTCGCCTTTGCATTGGCGCTCATTTCCGGCCGCAAATATGACCGCATCCCGGCGAGACTGGCGGCCTGGGGTGGCGGCGCCCTGCTTGCCTCTGCCACGCTCGGCTGCTTTCCCGCGCCGCCCACCTGGCCGATCCCGAACGGAATAGGCGGCGTTATCGGAGACATGATCCTCCGCTTTCCCGCGCTTTTCGTGGGAGCCTATCCGACCGGCATGGTCGCGATCGTGCTCGGCTGCATCTTCACGCTTCCCTGCATCTGGCTCATGCTCTTTGCTTCCGGTCTCGTCGGCGAGGCTTTCGAGGAGGATGCGGAAGACGATGATCAGCCCGTCGCCGCGACCAAGGCACGGCCGAAGCATGAGGAGATCGAAGACGAAGATGAGGAGAGCACCTTCGCCGGCTTCCTGGCCTTCGGTGCGATTGCTCACTACTGGTACATTGCGCAAGCCCGGCTGCGCCGGCTCGCAGGCATCAAGCCTCCCGTTCGCGTCGGCTTCGATCAGCCCTATGATTTCAATGAGGACGAGTTCGGCACGTTGAACGAGCCGGTCCGCGCCAAGACTGCTCCGATCGTGGCGGGCCGCCGCATGGAGCCCTCGCTCGACGGTCCGGCGGAGCGGGTAGTGCCGTCGCGCCGGGTGGTCACGGCGCCGCCGATCTCGGGCCATGATGACGATGATTACGACGACGATCCGCCGTTCGACATGGATGACATGCCGCCGCGCCCGGCTGGCATTCTGCCTGATGATGATGCACCGTTTGTTTCTTCCCGTGCGTCGCAGGCCGGTCGCGGCCAGCCCCGGGTCGTCCCCGCCGCCGCGCCGCCGAAGCCGAGCCCCCGGGTTGCTCGCGAAGCCCAGGCGTCCTTCATTTCGCCGGACGGTTTCCAGCTTCCCTCGGTGCATCTTCTGAACGAGCCGAAGGCGGTCGCTCGCGATGCGTCACTCTCTGCCGATGCGCTGGAGCAGAATGCCCGGCTGCTGGAAGGCGTGCTGGAAGATTTCGGCGTCAAGGGCGAGATCATCCATGTCCGTCCGGGGCCGGTCGTCACGCTTTACGAACTCGAGCCGGCGCCCGGCATCAAGTCCTCGCGCGTCATCGGTCTCGCCGACGACATTGCCCGTTCGATGAGCGCGATCGCCGCCCGTGTCGCCGTCGTGCCCGGCCGCAATGCGATCGGCATCGAGCTGCCGAACCGGATCCGTGAGACGGTCTATCTGCGCGAAATGATCGGCAGCAAGGACTTCGAGGGCAGCAAGGCTAAACTCGCCATGGCACTCGGCAAGACCATCGGCGGCGAGCCGGTCGTCGCCGACCTTGCCAAGATGCCGCATCTGCTCGTCGCCGGTACCACGGGTTCCGGCAAGTCGGTCGCCATCAACACCATGATCCTCTCGCTTCTCTATCGCTATACGCCGGAGAAGTGCCGTCTGATCATGATCGACCCGAAGATGCTGGAACTGTCTGTCTATGACGGAATTCCGCATCTGCTTTCGCCGGTCGTGACTGATCCGAAAAAGGCGGTCGTAGCGCTCAAATGGACCGTCCGCGAGATGGAAGAGCGCTACAAGAAGATGTCGAAGATCGGCGTGCGCAATATCGACGGCTTCAACAGCCGCGTTGAGCAGGCGATCGAAAAGGGCGAGGTGCTTACCCGCACCGTACAGACCGGTTTCGACCGCCAGACGGGGGAGGCCGTCTACGAAACCGAGGAATTCGATCTTGAGCCGATGCCTTATATCGTCGTGATCATCGACGAAATGGCCGACCTGATGATGGTCGCAGGCAAGGACATCGAAGGCGCGGTTCAGCGTCTGGCGCAGATGGCACGTGCGGCCGGCATCCATGTTATCATGGCCACGCAACGCCCCTCGGTCGATGTCATCACCGGCACGATCAAGGCGAATTTCCCGACCCGCATCTCTTTCCAGGTCACGTCGAAGATCGACAGCCGCACGATCCTCGGGGAGCAGGGTGCCGAACAGCTGCTCGGCATGGGCGACATGCTCTACATGGCCGGCGGCGGCCGCATTCAGCGTGTCCATGGTCCATTCGTGTCGGATACGGAAGTCGAAGACATCGTCGCCTACTTGAAAACCCAGGGGGCACCCCAATATCTCGATGCGATCACGGCTGATGACGACGAGGATGAAGCTGGTGCAGGCGGCGGTCCGGCAGGTACCGGCAACCTCTCTGATTCCGACGATCCGTACGATCAGGCGGTGGCGATCGTGCTGCGCGACGGCAAGGCATCCACGTCCTATATCCAGCGTCGTCTCGGCATCGGGTATAACCGCGCGGCATCGCTCATCGAGCGGATGGAGCAGGAGGGGCTGATCGGACCGGCCAACCATGCCGGCAAGCGCGAGATCCTGGTGCCGACCGAGGGCGATATCCTCGAGCGGTAAGGCTTTCGTGATCGTTGCAACCGCCATCAAGACGCCGCGTTTTAAACCGAGAACTGGGGGAAGGAGAACAGAATGAAGAACGATAAATCCATCCTTTCAAACATCCGACTCGACTCGATCGGCCGCAGGCAGTTTTCGCTCGGGCTGGCGAGCCTGGCGACCGCGGCGTTCTTGCCGGGCACAGGCTTCGCGCAAAGCTCGGCTGCGGCGCAGAAGATCGCTGATCACTTTTCCTCGGTCAAAACCATGATGGGCGAGTTCGTCCAGTTCGGGCCGCGCGGAGAGCAGACCGGCGGCAAGTTCTTTATCGAACGGCCGGGCAAGCTGCGCTTCAATTTCGAAGACCCGTCGCCGATCCGCGTGATTGCCGACGGCAAGAATGTCGTGATCGGCAACATGAAGCTCAAGACCTGGGACGTCTATCCTCTTTCCAAGACGCCGCTCAGCCTGCTGCTGTCCGACCGCATCGATCTCGGCAATCAGATGGTCCGTGACGTCAAGCAGGAGTCGGATCTCACCACAATCGTGCTTGGCAACAAGACGGTCTTCGGTGATTCGACCATCACCATGATGTTTGATTCCAAGACCTACGACCTGCGCCAGTGGACCATTACCGACGCCCAGAACAAGGACACATCGGTCATGATCTACAATGTCAGGAACGGGGTGAGCCTGGACGACAAGGTCTTCACTATCCCCTATGACGAAGTCCGCAAGGGCTGATCGAGCCGGAGTTTGGAAAGTCTGAAGGGCCGGGCCTGCGCGCGGCCCTTTTTGCTTCTCAATGCAAGAAAAATTTCCTAAACCTCGCCGCGACATACGAGGTTTGGTCATGACTTTTTCCATCAGTACCTGGAACATCAATTCCGTGCGGCTGCGCATGCCGATCGTCGAGCAGTTCCTCGTCCGCTACAAGCCGGATATCCTCTGCCTGCAGGAAATCAAATGCCAGGAGCCGGAGTTTCCGCTCCAGCCCTTCAAGGATCTCGGCTACCAGCACATCATCATTCACGGCCAGAAGGGCTATCACGGCGTCGCTACCGTATCGAAGATTCCGCTTCTGGAAGATCATCGGCAGAACTATTGCGGGGTCGGTGACGCAAGGCACATCTCCGCCATCTTCGAGCGCGGTTCGCGCCGCGTCCGACTGCATAATTTTTACGTGCCGGCGGGGGGCGACGAGCCCGACCGCACGGTGAACCCCAAATTCGGCCACAAGCTCGATTTCGTCGAGGAGATGAAGGCGCTCAAGGCCGATCCGATGCCCGGCATCTCCTCCGTTCTCGTCGGAGATCTGAATATTGCGCCGCTTGAGCACGACGTCTGGTCGCACAAGCAGATGCTCAGGATCGTCAGCCATACGCCGATCGAAACGCAAGGGTTGAACGAGGTCATGGCGCGGGGAGGCTGGCTGGACCTGATGCGTCAGCACGTGCCCGAGAGCGAAAAGCTCTATACGTGGTGGAGCTATCGTTCCAAGGATTGGCGCGCCGCCGACAAGGGACGCCGGCTTGATCATATCTGGTCATCCCCGGATCTCGGGCCGTTCCTGGATCACATCGAGGTGCTGAAGGAAGCGCGCGGCTGGAACCAGCCCTCCGACCACGTGCCGGTGACGGCAACCTTCAAGTTTTGATCCCACCGGATTTCAGACGAACCTATGACCCATGGCGGCCGCGGCCTTGGCGAGACTCGCGATATTGTCACGGATACGTCTTTCGATGACCCGGCCGACCTCCGGATATTCCTCCAGCAGGCGATGAAACAGCGAGCGGCTGATCTTCATCGCCTCGGCGTCTTCGACTGCGACGGCCGTAAATTTCCGCTCTACCATCGTGATCAGCGCCAATTCCGACAACAGCGTGCCGGGACCGACCGTCGCCTCAACCTTCGCCTCGCCGTTGCGGTCGGTCATCAGCAGTTCGAAGCGGCCACGGGCGATGATGAAGGCCGATTCCGCCGGCGACCTTTCCCGGAACAGCTCCTGGCCGGCGGCCACCTGCCGCCGCTCGGCCCCGAAGGCCACGAGGCGAAGCTGGTCGTCATTCATATCCTTGAAGAGCGGAACCTGTGAGAGCAGGCGGATATCTTCGTTCAGCGACATGTGTTCAAATCACGGTACGATTTTATAGCCACCGTTTTCGGTGACCAGGATTTCGGCGCTGGACGGGTCGCGCTCGATCTTCTGGCGCAGACGATAAACGTGGGTTTCCAGCGTATGGGTCGTCACACCGGAATTATAGCCCCAGACCTCTTCCAGCAGTATGTCGCGCGTCACCACCTTCTGGCCGGCACGATAGAGATAGCGGATGATCGCCGCTTCCTTCTCCGTCAGGCGGATTTTTTTGCCGTCGTCGGTGGTAAGCAGCTTCTGGCTCGGCTTGAAGATATAGGGGCCGACCGTAAAGGTTGCGTCTTCGCTCTGCTCGTACTGACGCAGCTGCGCCCGGATGCGGGCCAGCAGCACGGCGAAGCGGAAGGGCTTGGTGACGTAATCGTTGGCGCCCGCTTCGAGCCCAAGGATCGTATCCGAATCAGTGTCGTGCCCGGTCAGCATGATGATCGGCGCCTTGAAACCGTTCTTGCGCAGCAGCTTCACCGCCTCGCGACCGTCCATGTCCGGCAGGCCCACGTCCATGATCAGAAGGTCTATCTGCGCGGTCTTGGCCGTCTGCAGCGCCTTGGCGGCATTGGCTTCCTGGAGGATGGAGAATTCGTCGTAGAACGACAACTGCTCGACCAGGGTCTCGCGCAGATCATCGTCGTCATCCACCAGGAGTATGGTACGCGCTGCCATTCTCAAGCCTTTCATCTTCGCTCGCGCCCGCATCCGCTTTTCCAGCAGATGGCGGGCCATCAGCGTCTTCGATCTAAATCCCTACAGCATCGACCCGAAAATCGAAATCGATTTTCGGAAAGCCCCGATGCCGAGACCCAATATGTTAAGAGCGCCTATGCGCGTCCATAGGGACGCGCGGTGCACCAAGGTGCTATGGATTCAAACGAAATCATATTCAAAGCAAAACCTTGTGAGAGAAATGCAGCGTTTTGGCGAAAGGGCACGATTGGACTCGAAGGTTATCACCGTCAGAACCGCGCCGCGGGATCGCAGGCGAGCCATTGTTTCCTTCGGAGGCATCACGGTCCAGGCCGCGATCGGGCGCTTCGGCAAGACGGCATTCAAGCGGGAAGGCGATGGCGCAACGCCGATCGCCTCGATGCGTGTTCTTTACGGGTTCGTGCGGGGCGAGAGGGTACGCCTGCCGCCAACGGCCTTGCCCATGCGGCATATCCGCAAGGACATGCTGTGGTGCGATCAGCCGGAGCATCCGGCCTACAATAGCCTCGTGAAGGCGCCCTTCCGCCCAAGCCATGAGGAGATGATGCGGGCCGATGGGCTCTACGATATCTGTCTGGTGCTCGACTGGAACATAACGTCGAGGCGCCGACATCGCGGCTCTGCCATCTTCCTTCATCTGATCAAGCCTGGCTATCAGCCGACCGCCGGCTGCATTGCCGTGAGCCTTGCCGATATGAAGCGCCTTATCCACTACATGAGAAAGGGCACAGTCGTCCGGGTTCTCTGACGGGCCGCCCATGCATCAGCGAGCGGAGACTGTCGTATAGTCGTAATATCAGCCCTCTACAGTTTAGAATGGCTCAAAACTAGAGCCTCTAAATCAACTTTGGAGATTTGATATGGACGGGCAACGGATTTTCCCCACAACCCAGCTGGAAGAAGCGGACGGCGACGGTCACAACCTGAGCGCTAACCCGACGATGGGGGAAATCATCGGCAAACGCTTCTCGCGCCGGAACTTCCTGCAGGGATCGCTCGCCGTGTCGGCGATCGCCGCGACCGTCAGCCCGATCGCGCTTGTGAGCGCCGATGAAGCACGTGCCGCCGGCAAGAGCGCGTCGGCCTTCAACTTTGCCGAAATCGAAGCCGGCGTGGACGCCAAGCACCATGTTGCAGAAGGTTATGACGCGGACATCCTGCTTCGCTGGGGTGACGCCGTTCTTCCAGGCGCGCCGGAATTCGACCCGACCAAGCAGACTGCGGAAGCTCAGAGCAAGCAGTTCGGCTACAATAACGATTATGTCGGCTTCATTCCGCTGGACGGCGCCGACGACCATGGTCTGCTCGTGGTCAACCACGAATACACCAACCCGCACCTGATGTTCCCGGGCCTGGTCCAGGTCGTTGACGGCAAGATCAAGCAGGGTGCGCTCAGCAAGGAGCAGGTGGACGTCGAAATGGCGGCTCATGGGGGCACGATCGTCGAAATCCGCAAGACAGGCGGCAAATGGCAGGTCGTTACCGATGGCAAATACAATCGGCGGGTCACCTCCAACACGGCGATGCAGATCACCGGTCCGGCAGCTGGTCACGACCGCCTCAAGACGTCTGCTGACGCGACCGGCACGAAGGTGTTCGGGACGCTCAACAACTGTGCGGGCGGCGTGACGCCGTGGGGCACCTACATCATGGCGGAAGAGAATTTCCACGGCTATTTCCAGGGCAAACTTCCGGAAGGTCATGCCGAAGCCGCCAACTACAAGCGTTACGGCGTTCCGGAAGGCTCCTATGAATGGGGCAATTTCTACGACCGCTTCGATCTGTCCAAGGAACCGAACGAACCGAACCGCTTTGGCTGGATCGTTGAAGTGGACGTCACGGACCCGACCTCCGCGCCGAAAAAACGTACCGCGCTTGGCCGTACCAAGCATGAGGGCGCCGAATCGATCGTTGCGAAAAACGGCAAGG
The DNA here is from genome assembly GCF_002968635.1 of Neorhizobium alkalisoli. Taxonomy (GTDB): domain Bacteria; phylum Pseudomonadota; class Alphaproteobacteria; order Rhizobiales; family Rhizobiaceae; genus Neorhizobium; species Neorhizobium alkalisoli. The sequence continues at coordinate 272,576 of NZ_PVBN01000007.1, forward strand.
TCGTCTTCTACCTCGGCGACGACGAGCGCTTCGATTATGTCTACAAGTTCGTGACCGAAGGCACCTTCAACCCCAACGATCGCGCCGCCAATAGGGACCTCCTGGACAAGGGCACGCTTTACGTCGCCAAGTTCAACGAAGACGGCACGATGCAATGGCTGCCGATGGTGCACGGGCAGGGTGCGCTGACGGCGGAGAACGGCTTCAAGAGCCAGGCCGACGTTCTGATCGAGACCCGTCGCGCCGGCGATCTCCTCGGCGCCACCAAGATGGACCGTCCCGAAGACGTCCAGCCGAACGCCGTCAACGGCAAGGTCTATGTGATGCTGACCAACAATACCAAGCGGAAGGCAGATCAGGTTAACGCCGCCAACCCGCGCGCGGACAACGCATTCGGCCACATCATCGAGATATCCGAAAACGACGGCGACTTCACTGCGACCTCCGGCAAGTGGGAAGTGCTCCTGAAGTGCGGCGATCCGTCTGTCGCGGCGGTAGGCGCAACCTTCTCCACCGAGACGACCAAGAACGGCTGGTTCGGCATGCCGGACAACTGTGCGGTCGATTCCGCGGGTCGACTCTGGGTGGCGACGGACGGCAACAACAACAAGGCCACCGGCCGCACCGACGGCCTTTGGGCGGTCGACACGGAAGGCGAAGCCCGCGCCACGTCCAAACTCTTCTTTCGCGTGCCGGTTGGTGCGGAACTCTGTGGTCCGCTCTTTACTCCTGACGATGAGACCGCCTTCGTTGCGGTCCAGCATCCGGGCGATGGCGGCGAAGACTGGTCCGGCCATGGCCGCCCGTCCTATTACGAGGATCTCTCCACCCGCTGGCCTGATTTCAAGAACGACATGCCTGTGCGCCCGTCGGTCCTTGCCATCACCAAGATCGGCGGCGGCAAGATCGCCGTCTGAAGATCTGCCCCTCTGACAACGGTCCCGCCGGCAACGGCGGGGCCTTCCAAAGGTTCGGGCTGGTTCGGATCGCTTACCTGAGCGAGCGCGGTTTGACGAACCGTTCAAGGAAACCAGAACCGGGTGAGACGGCTTGCCAGCTTGGCAGGGCGAAGTCGATGACGGCGAGAGCACCGGTCGGATATTTGTCGGCGATTGCCTGCATCGCCTCGGCATTGCCGCTACCCGCCAGCGTGAGCGCCAGATCCTGCAGCCCGGGATTGTGTCCCACGATCAGTACGGTGCGAAACTCGGGCTCGATCCTTCTCAGCTCAGCAAGAATTGCCGTGGCCGAGGCCTCATAAATGGCGGGACAATCGTGGCAGATCAGCGGGCTGAGGATTTCGTTTCTCACTAGAGCCCACGTCTCCTGTGTCCGCCGAGCGTCGGAAACCAGAGCGAGACTGGGAATGACGCCTTCACGCGCCATATACTCCCCCATCAGCGGTGCAGCCTTCCGGCCTCTCTCAGCCAGCGGCCTTTCGTGATCCGCCACCCCGTCCGGCCAGGCGGATTTGGCATGCCGCAGCAAAAGCAGTCTGCGCGCGTCCCTGTCGAGTTCGCTTCCTGATGCGTCAGATTCCACCTCGGGCTCCGAATACTGCCGTTCCGCTATTAAAGGATCATACCGATGTTCTTCTGCCGGTCATAAAAGAAAATGCCGCCCGGTAAGGGCGGCATCGATCCCGATGAATGGAATGGACGGGTTACTTCCACTCGCGAATGTCGACGAAGTGACCGGCGACCGCAGCGGCAGCGGCCATGGCCGGCGAGACTAGGTGAGTACGGCCCTTGTAGCCCTGGCGCCCCTCGAAATTACGGTTCGAGGTGGATGCGCAACGCTCGCCCGGCTTCAGGCGATCGTCGTTCATGGCAAGGCACATGGAGCAACCCGGCTCGCGCCATTCGAAGCCGGCTTCCTTGAAGATCTTGTCGAGGCCTTCGGCTTCCGCCTGTTCCTTGACGATGCCGGAGCCCGGAACGACCATGGCGGAGACGGTCGATGCAACCGTCCGACCTTCGACGACCTTTGCTGCGGCGCGCAGATCTTCGATACGGCCGTTGGTGCAGGAGCCGATGAAGACGCGGTCGACCGCGATATCGGTGATCTTGGTGCCCGGCTTCAGGCCCATGTAATCAAGAGCACGCCATTTGGACGTGCGCTTCGTCTCGTCCTGGATTTCGTCCGGGTTCGGCACGGCACCCTCGACCGAAATGACGTCTTCCGGCGAAGAGCCCCAGGAAACGATCGGCGGCAGGTTTGCGGCATCGAGCACGACGACCTTGTCGAAATGCGCGCCCTCTTCCGTCTGCAACGTCTTCCAATAGTCGAGCGCCATGTCCCAGGCCTTGCCCTTCGGGGCGCGCGGCTTGTCCTTGATATACTCGAAGGTCTTTTCGTCCGGCGCGATCAGGCCGGCGCGGGCGCCGCCTTCGATCGTCATGTTGCAGATCGTCATACGGCCTTCCATCGAAAGCGAACGGATGGCTTCGCCGGCGAATTCGATGACATGGCCGGTGCCGCCGGCAGTGCCGATCTCGCCGATGATGGCGAGGATGATATCCTTCGCGGTGACGCCCGGCGGAAGCTGGCCGTCGACGCGCACCAGCATGTTCTTCGCCTTCTTCTGCACCAGCGTCTGGGTGGCCAGCACGTGTTCGACTTCGGATGTGCCGATGCCGTGCGCCAAGGCTCCAAAAGCGCCATGCGTCGACGTGTGACTGTCGCCGCAGACGATCGTCATGCCGGGCAGGGTGAAACCCTGTTCAGGGCCGACGATATGGACGATGCCCTGGCGAATGTCCTTTTCGGAATAATATTCAACGCCGAAATCCCTTGCATTCTGGGCGAGAGTCTCGACCTGAATGCGGCTTTCCTCGTTCTTGATGCCTTCGTGGCGGTCGGCCGTGGTCGGCACGTTGTGGTCGACGACGGCGAGCGTCTTTTCCGGGGCGCGAACCTTGCGGCCGGCGATCCTGAGGCCCTCGAAGGCCTGCGGCGACGTCACTTCGTGCACGAGGTGACGGTCGATATAGAGAAGACAGGTGCCGTTCTCATCCTGCGAAACGACGTGGTCGTCCCAGATCTTGTCATAGAGGGTACGGGGTGCGCTCATGGCTGCCATCCATCGGTATTTTCAAACAGGGGATATTGTCCGGCATTATCGCTGCCGGTGCGATGTGGATCGCTTAGCTAAGTCGGCTGTTCAGAGCGCCGGATACGCGCGCGAAAAAACGTGCCGGCAGACGCTTGTGGTCCTGCAGCACGATAAACTGGTTCGCGAGGCATCCGAATTTCGATCCCATGGCTGCTGCAATACCAGTTTTCGATGAAATCGGCAATGGAATTGCATCGTCGGAAACCTGTCGCATCATTGTCATAAAGTCTTCGCGGAAACGTGGTTGATCTGACGTTAGAAACGGAGGGATCTCAGATGTCCGAACCTATGGAAGACCAGCTCAGCCGCATCAAGGACGAGATTGCCGACAGCTTCGACGAAGAGCTGGAAATGCAGATGGAAGAAGATCGGCTGGACGATCTGATCGCCGAGGGCATGTCGGAGCCCCCGGAGCCGACGATCGACCGGCGGATCTATTTCCGCGAGCTGTTCAGGCTGCAGCACGAGCTCGTCCGCCTGCAGGACTGGGTACAGTACAAGAAGCTGAAGATGGTCGTGCTTTTCGAGGGCCGCGATTCGGCCGGCAAGGGCGGTGCGATCAAGCGCGTCACCCAGCGTCTCAACCCGCGCGTCTGCCGTGTCGTGGCGCTTCCGGCACCGACCGAGCGGGAGCGGCACCAGTGGTATTTCCAGCGCTACGTGCCGCACCTGCCGACGGCGGGCGAAATGGTGCTGTTCGACCGGTCCTGGTACAACCGTGCCGGCGTCGAACGCGTCATGGGCTTCTGCACGCCCGACGAACTGGAGGAGTTTTTCCGCTCGGTGCCGGAATTCGAGCGCATGCTCGTTCGCTCCGGCATCATCCTCGTCAAATACTGGTTCTCGATTACCGACGAGGAGCAGGAATTCCGCTTCAAGATGCGTATCCACGATCCGCTGAAACAGTGGAAGCTCTCGCCGATGGATCTCGAAAGCCGCGTTCACTGGGAAGAATACACCAAGGCCAAAGAGGAAATGCTCGATCGCACGCACATTGCGGAGGCGCCGTGGTGGGTGGTGCAGGCAGTCGACAAGAAAAGAGCGCGGCTCAACATGATCGCGCATCTTCTTTCGCAGGTTCCTTATGAGACGGTTCCGAAAGAAGCGATCGAGCTTCCCGGCCGTGTCCGCAACGCAGACTACATCCGGCATCCGGTGCCGCCGGAAATGTACGTTCCGGAAGCTTATTGATCCATGCCGGCGGGTGGTGCGGTGATCGCCTTCTTCACCGTTCCGTCCGCTTGCGCAGCCGGCCTTCGATGCCGCGCAGCGTAAGCGACAGGCTGATCGTCAGCAGCAGATAGATGTAGGTGACGATCGAATAGGTCTCGAAGAAGCGGAAGGAGCCCGCCGCATAGACTTTTGCCATCTGGGTGATATCGGCGACCCCGAGCACCGAGACCAGCGACGAGTCCTTCACCATCGAAACGAAATCGTTGGAAAGCGGCGGAAAGATCACCCGCATCGCCTGCGGGAAGACGATCAGCCGGAAGCGTTGGAAGCGGGTGAAACCGAGGGTTTTTGCCGCCTCGATCTGTCCTTCGTTGACCGACTGGAAGCCGGCGCGAAAGATTTCGGCGATGAAAGCGGCATAACCGATCATCAGGGCGATCACCGCCCGCCAGAGCAGCGACACATCGCGCACCAGCAGTTCTTCGGCAAAGCCTCGCTCGACGAGCGGCGTCAGCAGCCAGTTATAGAGTGCAACGAAGGCAGGCGCGCCGACAAACGCGATATAGAACAGCAGGACGAGAATGGGGATGCCGCGGATCAACTCCACATAGAAGCGGGCGGCCTGTCGTAAAACAACGCTGTTCGAAAGCCCCGCCAGCGCAATCGCGAGCCCCAACATCGTTGCAAGCGTGAAGGCTCCAAGCGTCACGCCGACGGTGATGCCGATTCCTTTGGAAACGACGCCAAAGACCTGGGCATAGAGATCATTAACGGCGATGACGACCGCAAGCCCGACGCAGAGAGCCCCGAAGGCAACGAACCACCAGGGAAAATCCTCAGGCGCTGCTGTTTTTCGGCGCGCTGGCGCCATTCCCTATTGGCCCATCTTGTAGTCGAGGAACCATTTCTTGTTCAGCGTATCCAGGGTGCCGTCGGCCTTGAGCGCCCCGATCACCGCATTGACAGGCCCAACGAGGTCGGAACCCTTCTTGAAGATGAAGCCGAAATCCTCGGTGCCGAGCGGTTCGCCGATGATCTTCAGCGTTCCGCCGGACGCCTTCACATAACCTTCGCCGGCCGTGCTGTCCGTCAGCACCAGGTCGACATCGCCCGTCTTCAGCGCTTGAACCGTCGCGCCGAAGGTCTCGAAGAGCTTGATGCGCGGGTTTTGCTCGTTGCCGTCGAGGATCTCGTAGACCGCCGTGTAGAACGGGCTCGTTCCCGGCTGCGCGCCGATCAGCCCCTTTTCCAGACCCGCAAAACTCTTGCCGTCGGTGAAGCGCTTTTCGTCGCCGCGCACCAGCATGAGCTGCTGCGAGCGCATGTAGGGATCGGAAAAGTCGACCTTCTCCTTGCGGTCGTCCTTGATGGTGATGCCGGTCATGCCGATGTCGTATTGCCCATCGGATACAGCCTGGATCATCGCGTCCCAGCTCGTGTTCTGGTACTCGATCTTGAAGTTCAGCCGCTTGGCGATCTCGTTCATCGCGTCATATTCCCAGCCGATCGGCTGGCCGCTCTTCGGGTCGACGAATTGCAGCGGCGGATAGGCGTTTTCCGTGACCACGACCACCTTGCGCCCCTTGAGGTCCGGCAGCTCGGCCGAGACGGCTGCGGGTGCGAGGGTGATCGCGGCAAGGCCGGCGATAAGCGTACGGCGTAAGAGCATCGTGGCACTCCTGATTGTGTGGCTCCGATTCCCTCTCACAAAAGGGCTGCCGTTAGCAAGCGGTGGAAGCTGCCATATCTGACACTTGCCGGCAGGGTCGCATCCTCTACATCCCCCTGACCCTTATACCCCGCTTCAATGCGGCGAAATTTTTTTGGAGAAGGTCAGTTGGTTCAGGAAAAAGAGCTCATTTCGAAGATCGTCTGGAGGTTGATGCCGTTTCTCGGGATCCTCTATCTGATCGCCTATATCGACCGTCAGAACGTCAGCTACGCGAAGCTGGAGATGGTCGATGCGCTCGGCATCAGCGAATATGCCTACGGTCTCGGCGCCTCGCTCTTCTTCATCGGCTATTTCCTCTTCGAAGTCCCCAGCAACCTCTTCCTCAACCGCTTCGGCGCCAGCCGCTGGTTCGCCCGCATCATGATCACCTGGGGGATCGTGACCATCGCGCTCGCCTATACCCAGAACGCGACGATGTTCTACATCCTGCGCTTCCTGCTGGGTGTTGCGGAGGCGGGTTTCTTTCCGGGCGTCCTCTTTCTTCTGACGCTCTGGTTTCCGAAGGACTATCGCGGCCGCATGGTCGGCCTGTTCATGATCTTCAGCGCGCTCGCCAATGCGGTCGGCGCTCCGATCGGCGGTATGCTGCTCGACCTTGACGGACTGCTCGGCCACGCCGGCTGGCAATGGGTGTTTCTGGCGACCGGTGTACCGGCGGTCGTGGCTGGCATCGTCACGTTTTTCTATCTCGACGATACTCCGGAACAGGCCAAATTCCTTTCGGAGGACGAGAAGCGATGGCTTCATGATCGGCTTGCGCGGGAAAATTCCGGCATGGAGGAACATGCGGACAACGGGTTCAAGGCGCTCGTCAATCCTCGGGTGTTGCTGATGGCGCTCTGCTATGTCGGCTTTCCGCTCGCCGCCTATGGCCTCAGCTACTGGCTGCCGACCATCGTCAAGGGCTTTGGCGTGTCGAACACGGTCAACGGTTTCATCAACATCATCCCTTGGCTCGTGGTCGCGCTGGCGCTCTGGCTCGTACCGAATGCTGCGGATCGAACCGAGCGCAAGACGCTCTATATCGTCGCTCCCGCCTTCATCGGGGCCGTCTGCCTGGCGCTGTCGGTACTTGTTACCTCGCCGGTCCTGCAGTTCACTTTCCTTTGCATCGCGGCTGCCGGCATCTTCGCAGGCCAGCCGGTCTTCTGGAGCCTGCCGTCGCGTTTCCTCAAAGGTGCCGGCGCGGCAGCTGGCATCGCCGCGATCAACTCGGTCGGAAACCTCGGCGGCTTTGTCGCCCAGAACGTCGTGCCCTGGATCAAGGACTCAACGGGAAGCGATATCCTGCCGATGATGTTCCTGGCCGTCTGCCTTGCCACGGCTGGCATACTCGTCATTATCGTGGGACGGATGATGGCGGCCCGACAGGTGGCGCCCGCCTGACGAGGCTGAACCAGGACAACAAAAAAGGCGGCCCGGAGGCCGCCTTTTTCGAATTCGATGCACAGATGCTTATTCTGCAGAAGCTTCGGCAGCCTTTGCCGCTTCGGCGGCTTCTGCAGCGGCCTTTGCTTCAGCGGCTTCCGCTGCTGCCTTTTCGGCGGCGAGAGCCTGAGCTGCTGCAACCTTTTCGGCTTCGATACGTGCCTTCTCGTCGGCAACGGCCTGGCGCTCGGCTTCGTTCAGCTTGCGGGCGCGGGTGCCGGTGTTCTCGACGATACGAGCCGACTTGCCGCGACGGTCGCGGAGGTAGTAGAGCTTGGCACGACGGACCTTACCGCGGCGAACGACTTCGACGCTCTCGACCATCGGGGAGTAAACCGGGAATACACGCTCGACGCCTTCGCCGTAGGAGATCTTGCGGACCGTGAAGCTCTCGTTCAGACCGCCGCCGGAACGGGCGATGCAGACGCCTTCATAGGCCTGCACGCGGGTACGGTTGCCTTCCGTCACGCGAACGTTGACGCGGACGGTGTCGCCCGGCGAAAATTCCGGAAGGGTACGCTTGGCTTCAATCTTGGCGGCCTGTTCGGCCTCGAGCTGCTGAATGATGTTCATCGTCTCAAACCTTTGGTTCTTCTGAAACAGCCAGAGCGCTCGATGAATATTCCTTGGTCACGCCTCGGAATTTGCTATTAGGCAGAGCGGATTCGCCATTCTTTGTTGCTGGTCGACGGGAGTTTTCCCATTTCCGGCTGCGCCAATACACCAAAGAGTCCCGTTTGTCATCCCGTTGATTGCGATTTTGTGACGGAAATGCCGCTGCTTGCCGCCCGGCACCTCTCCCGCTATGTGGGGCTACGGGATGAGGAAACATCGATGACAATCACAATGATAATTCTGCTCGCCGCCGCGGGTTTTCTGTCCGGCGCGGTAAATGCGATCGCGGGCGGCGGTACGTTTTTGACCTTCGGCGCCATGACCCTTGCCGGGGTGCCGCCGATTTCCGCCAATGCGACCTCCTCGATTGTCCAGTTCCCGGGTTACATCACCTCGACCATCGCCTATTGGGACGAGATATCGCATCGTTGGCGCAGCGCCCTGATCCTCGCCATCATTTCCATCGTCGGAGCGTTTGCCGGATCCTTCCTGCTCCTGTCGCTCGACAATCCCTCCTTCCGTGAGATCGTGCCCTGGCTGCTGGCTGCCGCCACGGCCGTCTTCGCCGCCGGCCCATGGCTGAAGCCCAAGGCATCTGCCGAACGGTCGGCCAATTCGCCCGCCTGCCTCATCGGCCAGTTCCTGACGTCCATCTATGGCGGCTTCTTCGGCGCCGGAATGGGTATCATGATGCTGGCGGTACTCGGTATCACGACCGGCGGCAGCTATCACCATCTCAACGCGCTGAAGAACATGCTGGCGGTGTTGATCGCCGGCGTCGCCATCGTGGTTTTCGTCGGGGGCGGGGTCATTGCATGGCCGGAAGCACTCGTGATGATTCCCGCCGGCGCACTCGGCGGTTATGCCGGAGTCTGGATGGCAAGGCGCGTCTCGCAAGCCGTCTTGCGCTGGTGCGTGGTGGCGGTTGGGGTGGGATTGACGATCTATTATTTCGTGACCGGTTGAGTGGCGGTTATTTCGTGATCGGCTGAGCCAGCCGCCCCCTCACCGGCCTCCGCTCCGCTCGGCCACCCTCTCCCCGAGGGGGAGAGGAGGGAATAGTGACGGCGCGGCATATCTCTTCTCCCCTCGGGGAGAAGGTGCCGGCAGGCGGATGAGGGGGTTACTTCGCCTTGTCCCGTGGCATATCAGCAAGTAAATCCGGCCGCCGTTCCTGCGTGAGCTTCTTCGCCTCTTCCAGCCGCCATTTCTCGATCGCAGCGTGGTTTCCGGAGGTCAGCACCGCCGGGATGTCCCGCCCCTCGAAGACCTGGGGCCGCGTATATTGCGGATGCTCCAGTAGCCCGTCCTCGAAGCTCTCATGCGTGCCGGAGAGCGCGTTGCCCATGACCCCCGGCAGAATACGGATCACGGCATCGAGCAGCGTCAGCGCCGCCGGCTCCCCGCCTGACAGGATATAGTCGCCGATCGATACCTCTTCGAGTTCGCGCGCATCGATCACCCTCTGGTCGACACCTTCGAACCGGCCGCAGACGATCACCATGCCGTCCCCGGCCGCAAGTTCTCGAACTCTCTGCTGCGTCAGCGGTTTTCCGCGCGGGCTCATCAGCAGGCGGGGGCGGTTGTCGTTTTCCGAAACATGATCGATCGCTTTTGCCAGAATATCCGGCTTCAGGACCATGCCGGCGCCGCCTCCGGCCGGAGTGTCGTCCACCGTCCGGTGCCGGTCTTCGGCGAAATCCCTGATCTGGATGGTTTCGATCGACCACTGGCTGCGCTCCAGGGCTTTTCCGGCTAGGGAAAAGCCGAGGTGCCCGGGAAACATTTCCGGGTAGAGCGTCAGGATCGTGGCGCGAAAGGTCATTTCTTGCCCTTGCGGGGGAGACCAGGTCCCGAGCCCTCGTCGGGGTTCTCGATGAGGCCCGCCGCCGCTGGATCGATAAGGATCTTGCCGCTTTCGAGATCGATCTCCAGCACTGCGGCTTCGGAGAAGGGGATCAGGGCCGGGCGGCGGCCGGGGCCTTTCAGCTCCAGAAGATCGCCGGCGCCGAAGTCGTAGACGCCGCTCACCGTGCCGTAGCTCTTGCCGTGCTGGTCGACAGCTTCGAGGCCTTCGAGATCGGCGTAGTAGAACTCGTCCTCCTCCAGCTCCTCGTCGGGCAGGTTGTCGCGCTCGATGAAGAGTTCCAGGCCGTTCAGCGCCTCTGCAGCGGTGCGGTCGTTGACACCGCGAAACCGCACGATCACGACATTCTTCGCCTCGCGAACTTCGAGAATCTCGAAGGTCCGGCCGTCAGCGCTGTGCAGCTTGCCATAATCTCCAAGCGCCGTCGCATCCGCCGTGTAGGAGCGCACGCGGACCTCCCCTCTCAGGCCTTGGGCGGCGCCCACCGTCGCCATCAGAACGGGGTTTTCGAGCTTGGTCATGCGGGGCGTTCCGGTTGCATTGCGCTTCATTTAATCTCTGGAAAGCCAAAAGCAAACAGCAAAAAGGCAGCGCGTTGCCGCGCTGCCTTTTTTGCGAAAGAATCGCGCTGAAAGCTTATGCTTCGGCGGTAGCGGCGGCTGCGTCGGCGGCCTTCTGGGCGCGCTCGGCAGCACGTTCCTGGGCCTTCTTGCCCGGCTTTGCCTTTTCTGGGTTGTTGCGGGTGTCGCGCTGGGCGACGCCGGCTTCAGCGAGGAAGCGCAGGACGCGGTCGGTCGGCTGGGCGCCCTTGGCGATCCATTCCTGGATGCGCTCGGCGTTCAGTTCGACGCGCTTTGCGTCATCCTTGGCGAGCATCGGGTTCCACGAGCCGAGCTTTTCGAGGAAGCGGCCGTCGCGGGGCGAACGGGCGTCGGCAACGACGATGTGGTAGTACGGGCGCTTCTTGGAGCCGCCGCGGGCGAGACGAATCTTCAGGGACATTTTCTTACTCCTTGGGTCTTTCTGTTGACCGCCCGGTTCAGGCGGATTGTTTGGTGCCGCCATGTTCGGCGGCGATGGCTTCATGATGCCGGATAACTTCCTTGATGACGAAGTTCAGGAACTTCTCGGCGAAATCCGGGTCCAGATGGGCTTCCTTCGCAAGCCGGCGAAGGCGCTCGATCTGAAATTCCTCGCGCGCCGGGTCGGCCGGCGGCAAATCATATTGGGCCTTCAGAAGGCCCACTTCCTTGGTGCAGCGAAAACGCTCCGCCAGCATGTGCACAAGCGCCGCGTCGATGTTGTCGATCGACTGGCGGTAGCTCGAAAGCCTGGCTTTGACTTCGGGATCAACCATGAACTTCCTCCCTATCACTTCTTTTTCGGCAAGCCGGGAAGGCCCGGAAAACCGCCGCCGAGGCCGGGCAATCCGCCCATTCCGCCGCCCGGTAGGCCAGGCATCGAGCCGGGCTTGATGCCTGCGGCTTCCGCCTGCTTCTGCAGTGCTTCGAGCTGCTTTGGATCGAGCCTGGAAAGATCGGGCATGCCGCCCATTCCACCCATTCCGCCGCCAAGGCCCATCTTCGAGGCAAGGCCGCCCATCATCTGCTTCATCATGCCGCCCTTGCCCTTGCCGCCCATCATTTTCATCATGTCGGCCATCTGGCGGTGCATTTTCAGAAGCTTGTTGATTTCCGCAGCATCGGTGCCGGAGCCGGCGGCGATGCGCTTCTTGCGGCTGTGCTTCAGCATGTCCGGGTTGGCGCGCTCGGCCTTGGTCATCGACTGGATGATGGCGATCTGGCGATCGAACATCTTGTCGTTCATGCCGGAGGCGGCGAGCTTGTCCTTCATGCCGGCCATGCCGGGCATCATGCCCATGATGCCGCCCATGCCCCCGAGCGACTTCATCTGGCGAAGCTGGTCGGCGAGGTCGTTCAGGTCGAACTTGCCCGACTGCATCTTCTTGGCCATCGCCGCGGCTTTTTCCGCGTCGATGTTTTCCGCAGCCTTTTCGACCAGCGAGACGATGTCGCCCATGCCGAGGATGCGATCGGCGATACGGCGGGGATGGAATTCCTCCATCTCCGTCATCTTTTCGCCGGTACCGATGAGCTTGATCGGCTTGCCGGTCACGGCACGCATCGAAAGCGCTGCACCGCCACGGCCGTCGCCGTCCATGCGGGTCAACACGAGGCCGGTAATGCCGACGCGCTCGTCGAAATTGCGGGCGAGGTTGACCGCGTCCTGGCCGGTCAGGCTATCGGCGACGAGCAGGATTTCATGCGGATTGGACTTCCGCTTGATTTCCGCCATCTCCGCCATCAACGGCTCGTCGATATGGGTGCGGCCGGCGGTATCGAGGATGACCACGTCATGGCCGCCGAGCTTGGCGGCCTGCACGGCGCGGGCGGCGATATCGGTCGGCGACTGGCCGGCGATGATCGGCAGGGTGTCGACGCCGGTCTGGACGCCAAGCTGCCGGAGCTGTTCCTGAGCTGCGGGGCGGCGCGTATCGAGCGACGCCATCAGCACCTTCTTGCGCTCGCGATCGGTCAGCCGCTTGGCGATCTTGCCGGTCGTCGTCGTCTTGCCGGAGCCCTGGAGGCCGACCATCATGATAACGACGGGAGCAACCGCATGCAGGTCGATGCCAACGCCTTCGGAGCCCAGCATCTCGATGAGTTCGTCATGGACGATCTTGACGACCATCTGGCCGGGCTTGATCGACTTCAGAACTTCGGCGCCGACGGCCTTTTCGCGCACCTTGTCGGTAAAGGAGCGGACGACTTCCAGCGCCACGTCCGCTTCGAGCAGCGCACGGCGAACCTCGCGCAGAGCGGCGGACACGTCCGCTTCGCTCAATGCGCCACGGCCGGTCAGTCCACTCAAGATGGAGCCAAGACGGTCCTGGAGGCTTTCGAACATCGTTTCTTCCTTTTCCACGTTTCGGGATGCCCGAAACGTCGGGTTTCTCCGCGACAAAAACAAGGCGCCAAGATGGACGCAAAGCCAAAAAGCACCCGAGGGCGCAACGCGCTGTCGGATGTTGACCTCCGGGCTCAGTAAAATCGGCCCCGGTCGGCGGGCTTCAAGTTCTCGACTTGTCAGCAGATCGCGCGGCTTAAACAGGAAAAGAACGGGAAAGTCAAGGCGCAGCCCGGGTAGGTGCGCGGCATGTCGATCCTGCGTGAACCGTGTCTGTGCGGCCGCCTGCTACTTCTTGGCATAGCGGGCGGCGTATTCCGCCTCGTAGCGCGCCAGTTCTGCATTCCAGGCATTGATCGCGGCGGTGTCGCCGGAAAGGCTCTGTTCGCGCATCTTCTGCACCCAGTAGGCGCCGTCCTGGCTGTATTCGAAAACCGTCAGGCCATGCTCGGCAAGAACTGCCTGCGGATCGGCACCGGCCTTTGACGCCGCCTCCATGTGGCCGTAGAGGCGCGCATAGTCGTCGAACGTCACGAGCTTGCGCTGGTATTCGACCGGCGCTGCACCAGTGCCAAAGCGCCCTGCATTGGGGTTGCTGAACGCCTGGCCGTAGAGATTGATGAGCTTGAAGTCCTTGTCGTCCTTCAGCGCCTGGGTGAACGTGCTGTTGACCTCCTCGAAGGCCGCGTCGTCGATCGCCAGTGTTTTCAGGACTTCGCTCTTGTCCCGGTTGTCGGCGAGCCGCGCCGCCGCGGCCGCCCATTCCTCGAACGTCACGCCATGCACCGGCTGCGGCAAGCCTTCTGCCTGCGTCACTGTCGGATTGGCTGCGAAGAGAAGCGTCGCGATGAGGAAGGCCGTCTTTAAGTCGAGCATGGCATCTCCGGAGAACTGTCGTCGGGCGACAGCTACTTATGGCGGAAGGTTTGCACGACAAGCATCGCAGCTGCGAGATTCCGTATCGGAGTGCGGGATATCCGTGTTCAGATATCCCGGCCAAAATAAACTTCGACGGAGCTGATCCGGTCACCCCTGAACTCTATCAGTTCGAGATTGCGGAATGCCGCGCCGGTGATCTTCTCCGCTCGGTAACCGACGATCACGTCGTCGCCGTTTTCGAACAGCCGTTCGATGATGATATCCCTGAACACCGGCGGCTGCGGCCAGCAACGCTCGAAATAGGTCGCTTTGTCGATACGGTCGTCCCGCGGGCTCGAGAAGGTAAAATCCTCCGTGAGCAGCGTTTCCACAATATCCTTTCGGTTGGCGACATAGCTCGCGAACAGCTTTTTCACGGCTTCCGCTTTTCTCATGGTATGTCCTCCAGGTTTTCATTCCGATTGCATAATGCAATCGGAATGCGGCGCAGATAGGGCTGCTATTGCGGAGAAGCCCGCCAATACCTACACATTCACCATGAACCGTCGAAAATTTCTCAAATGGTCCGGCATCGGAGCGATCGCAGCCCTTGCGGGTGGCTTTGCGGCAAGGGGAGCCATGGCTGCCAACAAGTATTACTCCGGCCCGATCTCCGATCATTTCGACGGAACGTATTTCTTCAATCCGAACGGCGAGGAACCCGAAGGATTGCTCAGCCTCCTGCGCTGGCAACTTGGCGGCGGCAAGATCGGCTGGCCGCCGACGTTCCCGAGCCCTTTTCCGCAAGCCATGCCGGAGACGCGGGTATCGGGCGAAAGGCTGCTGGTCACCATGGCCGGCCATGCCTCATTGCTGATCCAGGTCGCCGGTCTGAACATTCTGACCGATCCCGTCTGGAGCGATCGCGCCAGTCCCGTGTCCTTTGCCGGTCCAAAGCGGGTCAATCCGCCGGGTATCCGCATCGGCGACCTGCCGCCGATCGATGTCGTGCTCGTCACCCACAACCATTACGACCATCTGGATCTTGAAACGCTCTGGGTGCTGCAGGGACGGGACAAGCCGCATTTCATCACGCCGCTCGGCAATGACGCGATCATCCGGTCGCATGTGCCGGATGCGAAGATAACCGTCATGGACTGGGGCGGGCATGAGAACATCGCGCCGGGCATCACGCTCCATTGCGAACCGTGCCATCACTGGTCGGCGCGCGGCATGGGAGACCGACGGATGGCCCTCTGGGCCGCCTTCGTGATCGAAACGCCGGTCGGCAAGATCTACCACATCGGCGATACCGGCTTTCACCAGGGCATCAACTATCGGGCTATGAAGGAAAAACATGGCGGTTTCCGGCTGGCCAACCTTCCGTTTGGGGCCTATGAGCCGCGCTGGTTCATGAAGGCGCAGCACCAAAATCCGGAAGAGGCGGTGGAGGGCATGCTTCTTTGCGACGCGGCCTCGGTCGCCGGCCATCATTGGGGAACGTTCCAGCTCACCAACGAGGGCATAGAGGAGCCGATCGCCGCGCTTCACGCGGCGCTTGATGCCCGAGGCATTTCCCGCCAACGCTTCCGGCCGCTCAGGCCCGGCGAGGTTTTTGAGGTCCCCGCAGTTTCCGCCTGAGGCCGCAAGGAACGGTTTGACGGCATCTTCGGAACGCCGGTATGGTTTTCCTATGAACATTCAGACCACGACGGAACACCAGACCCGCATCCAGCGCCTAAAGGCGCTCACCGATGCCACCCATCGCGGGCTCGACCAGCGCATCATGGCTGCGGAGCCATTCGCGAGCCGCGAACGCTACGAACTGTTCCTTGATGTCCAGCATCGCTTTCATGCGGATGTCTCGCCGCTCTATCACGCTCCCGCGCTTGGCTCGTTGCTGCCGGATCTCGCCAGCCGATGCCGGCTCGAGGCGCTGCGGCGGGATATCGCCGACCTCACCGGCAGCGCACCGCCGGTCTTGATTGCTCAAACCGGACCGCTTGGCGTGCAGGCAGCGCTCGGGTGGCTTTATGTGGCGGAAGGTTCGAACCTCGGAGCGGCCTTTCTTCTGAGAGAAGCCGAAAAGCTCGGCCTATCGGAAGAGTTCGGCGCGCGCCATCTCGCGGGGCATCCCGACGGACGCGGCCTGCATTGGCGTTCTTTCGTTGCCTCCTTCAACAGCCTGCCTCTTTCCAACGAGGACGAAGCGGAAGCCGCCGAAGGCGCCAGGGCGGCGTTCCGACGCGTCCATGCGCTGGTGGAAGAAATTTTCGCCTGAAGACGGCTTCAGATCAGCGATCCCGTCGCGCTCCGGATTTCGCGGGATCGGTGGTCGCGATCCAGATGACATGCCGGGCGCCGCCGCGTTTGCCATTGGCACGGGTATTGACGACCTCGGTCGAAAAGCCGCCCTGTTTCAGGCGTCGGGTAAAGCCTTCATCCGGGCCGGATGACCATACCGCCAGAACCCCGCCAGGCCTCAAGGCGTCGTGCGCTGCCTGCAGGCCATAAGCATTATAGAGGCGGTCGTTCGATGCCCGGGTCAGGCCATCGGGACCGTTGTCGACGTCCAGCAGGATGGCATCGAACCTCTCCCGCGAGCCGTGAATGACGTCGCCGACGTCACCCTGATGGATAAGCGTGCGCGGATCGTCGAGACAGCCTTTGAAAACGTCGGCCATCGGTCCGCGTGCCCAGCCGACGACCGCGGGCACCAGTTCGGCAACGGTCACGGAGGCTTCGGGCGGCAATACCGACAAGGCGGCCCGCAAGGTGAAACCCATGCCGAGCCCGCCAATGAGGATGGCCGGACGTGGCCGGCCTGTGATTTTCTGATGGGCCAGAGTAGCGAGCGCTTCTTCCGATCCGCTCAGCCGGCTGTTCATCAACTCGTTGGCGCCCAGCATGATCGAAAACTCATGGCCACGCTGCTTGAGCCGCAGTTCGCCGCCATTGCCCGGTATCTCTGCACGGTCCAGCTGAATCCAAGGTAACATCGATTGAAGCCCCGTATTGTGACGGCCCCCCGTAACATGGGTGACTAAGCTGCGCTATCTTCGATGGCCAGGATGGCATTCGGTCCGGAATGGAATGCGCAGCCGCGCTGACATTCATGATCCGAATGCCCAGGGGTCGGGCGCCTGGAGCGACGTCATCAATGCGCGCCGGAGCCATGGGCATTTATAATGGCGTCTGCCTCCCTGCCGTAAAGCTCCTCGAAGTGATCGAAGGTCTTGGAATAGTAGCCGATGCCCTGCGTGGCGGAACGAAGTGACCTTGTCAGTTCTTCCAGTGCCCCGCCCGGCATGAGGGCGCGAAAGATATCCCAGCCTTTGGCGTTTTCGTCGCGGTCGAAACCGAGAACCTGCCCCTTCAGGGATGAAACGAGGGTTACGATGCCTCCCGAAAAGATCGAAGGGATATGGATCTCGACGCGCGATACCGGCTGCATCAGCACAGCCGATGCCTGGGACAAGGCCTGGCGGGTGCCCATCTTTGCAGCTGCACGAAATGCGAAGTCGGAGCTGTCCACCGAGTGATACTGTCCATCGGTCAGGGTCACGCCGACGTCGATGACCTGAAAGCCCAAAGGCCCCTTTTCCATGGCTTCGCGAGCACCAACCTCCACCGCGGGTATGTAATTTCGCGGTACCGTCCCGCCTTTGACGGTTTCGGCGAAAGTGAAACCATGGCCCCGTTCGTTCGGCTTCACGTCCAGATGGACATCGGCAAACTGACCAGCTCCGCCGGTTTGTTTGCGGTGACGGAAATGCACGGCGGAAGGCTTGGATATCGTCTCGCGATAAATCGGGTTCGGGACCTCGTCGGTCACTTCCACGCGAAAGACCTCCGAGAGAGTGTTGCGCAACTCGCGCAGATGCACAGGCCCCTGTACGCAGACCAGCATTGCGCCGGTGCCCTCTTCCTGCATGACCTTAATCCCGCGATCCGTCTCGGCAAGTTTCGCAAGTGTTGCCGACAGCTTCGTTTCGTCGCGCTCATTGACGGGAACCAGGACGCGCTCCAGCATCGGCGTCGGTGGCGTCGCCCAATCGGGTGGTGTGGTGGCTTGTCCAGGCGTCAGCAGCGCCGGAATGGGAATGTGGTCGGATTTGACCGCCGCGAAGATGGAGCCCGCTTGACTGGCGGAGCCGGCTGCCTTGCCGTTCGCGTTTTCCTGGATAGGCCCAAGACCGGCCCCGTTCAAAGGGGAGCCCTGTTTCAGACCGTCGACCAGCGATCGGATGATAACGGTTTTTCCCACATTGGCTCGATGAAAGGCATGGAAGCTTACGGCGGAAGGTTTTTCCTTCTCCAGTCCCGTTGCTTTGGCAAGGCGGGCCTGCAGGGCGGCAACCGGTGGCGCTTCGTGCCGCAGCGCCTTCATCAACCGCATGACGCCGTTGGCATGAGACGCTGCACCGAACATCACCGGGATGACCCGGTTCTCTTTCAGGATACGTGAGGCGATGCTGAACAGCGCATCGCTTGCGGGTTCGCGATCCTCGATCAACTCCTCGAGCAGCCAGTCGTCGAATTCCGAAAACTGCTCCAGCATCTCGGTGCGCGCTTCGTGTTCCCGTTCGAGGATGTTCTGTGGTAGTTCGACCAGCGAGGACGGCTGCCCCTCGCGATAGCGCCAGGCGCGTTCCGAGATCAGGTCGCAGCTGCCGACCACCTTCTCGCCTTCGCGTATTGGCACCTGCCGAAGAACGAGCGGGTGGTTCGAATAAGCCTGGAGCGCGGCAATCACGTCACGCAGGCGTCCGCGGGGTTCATCCATCCGGTTGACGAAGAGGATGCAAGGCGTGGCCGAGGCCTCGATGGCGCGCAGATAGGGCGCCGCCAGCACCGCATCATCGGGAGACGTAGAAACGCAAAGAATGCAGGCGTCGCTTGCCAGCAGTGAATCCTGTGCAATCGCAAGCGCTTCGTTGGCGCCGGGGGTGTCGATCGCGCACCATGGCTCGTTGATGAATTCAAATTCTGAAAAGTTCAAATTGTAGGGAGAGCTGTACTTTCGGGGGGAGCCCCCCAATGAGGCGAGTTTGGCAACGAGTGTCGATTTACCTGTCTGTGATGGTCCCAGTACCGTAAAGCAGCGCATCGGCGATCCTCCCATTGCCAAAAGCACGCATCAGAATGCCAAGAATGCCTTTAACCGGCGCGGCGTTCCAGATGGTTGCATTCATTCTTAAATATGAGGGGCAGGGGCGAGGTCCATAGTTAGTTGGTCGGTGGTTGGCGCTTTTGGTTCCCACTGGTATTTCTGACGGGTTTCCGCCATATACAGCCCGAACAGACATGGAATTGATCCGATGAGTGCAGCGGTCGAATTTGCGAGGATGAACGGGCTTGGCAACAAGATCCTGGTCGTCGACATGCGCGGTCGCGCCGACAAGGTGACGCCGGAAGCCGCGATCGCGTTGAATGCCGATCCCGCCACCCAGTTCGACCAGATCATGGCGATCCACGATCCGAAGGTTCAGGGCACGGACGCCTGGATCGATATCCTCAATTCGGACGGTTCGAAGGCGCAGGCCTGCGGCAACGGCACCCGTTGCGTCGTGCAGGCGCTGGCCGCCGAGACCGGCCGCAAGGCCTTCACCTTCCAGACGGTCGCCGGCATCCTGAACGCCGTCGAACACGAGGACGGGACGATCTCGGTCGACATGGGCCGCCCGGTCTTCGACTGGAACAAGATCCCGCTGGCGGAGGAGTTCTTCGATACGAGCCGCATAGAACTGCAGATCGGCCCCATCGACGCGCCGGTACTGCATTCGCCGTCGGCCATGTCGATGGGCAATCCGCACGCGATCTTCTGGGTCGATCGCGATCCGATGAGCTTCGAGCTGGAGCGTTTCGGTCCGCTACTCGAAAACCATCCGATGTTTCCCGAAAAGGCCAATATCACCCTGGCCCAGGTCACGTCGAATTCGGCGCTGCGCACCCGCACCTGGGAGCGTGGCGCCGGCCTGACGCTTGCCTGCGGTTCGGCCGCTTGCGCCTCTGCCGTTTCCGCCGCCCGCACCGGCCGCACCGGCCGAAAGGTGACGATCGACGTCGCCTCCAGCCCGATCCGCCAGCCGCTCGTCATCGAATGGCGCGACGACGATCACGTCGTCATGACCGGCCCGGCCGAATGGGAATGGTCCGGAAAGGTGGATCCGATGACGGGCTCTTTCACGCGGGATGGGGATCCGGGAGCTTCTGCCCCGGGGAGCTTGGCAAAATGAGCGGCGTCGAGGTCATCACCTTCGGCTGTCGGCTCAACACCTATGAATCGGAAGTGATGCGGGCCGAAGCCGAAAAGGCGGGGCTCAACAACGCCGTGCTGGTCAATACCTGCGCTGTCACCGGCGAGGCGGTGCGCCAGGCTCGCCAGGCGATCCGCCGTGCGCGGCGGGAAAATCCGCATGCCCGCATCATCGTCACCGGCTGTGCCGCCCAGACCGAAAAGCAGACCTTTGCCAACATGGTGGAGGTCGACGCCGTGCTCGGCAACGAGGAGAAGCTGAAGAGCGCTTCCTATCGCGGCCTGCCGGATTTTGGCGTCGCTGCGGAAGAGAAGCTGCGCGTCAACGACATCATGAGCGTCAAGGCGACCGCGCCTCAAATGGTGAAGCACATCGACGGGCATGTGCGGGCCTTCATTCAGGTGCAGAACGGCTGCGACCACCGCTGCACCTTCTGCATCATCCCCTATGGCCGGGGCAATTCCCGCTCGGTGCCGATGGGTGCCGTCGTGGATCAGGCCCGCAAGCTCACGGAAAGCGGCTATCGCGAAATCGTGCTGACCGGCGTCGACGCCACGAGCTATGGCGCCGATCTGCCCGGCGAGCCTTCTCTCGGATATCTGGCAAAGACGCTTCTGAGGCAGGTGCCGGATATCCTCCGTCTTCGCCTGTCCTCCATCGACAGCATCGAGGCCGACAAGCATCTCTGGGACCTGATCGCCGAAGAACCTCGCTTCATGCCGCATCTGCATCTGTCGCTGCAGCATGGCGACGACCTGATCCTGAAGCGGATGAAGCGCCGCCATTCGCGTGCCGAGGCGCTGGCCTTCACCGAACAGGCGCGTCGCTTGAGGCCTGAGATCGCCTTCGGCGCAGACATGATCGCCGGATTCCCGACCGAGACAGAGGAAATGTTCGAGAATGCTGCGACACTCGCGGAAGAGGCGGGCATTTCCTTCCTGCATGTCTTTCCCTACAGCCCCCGGCCGGGCACGCCGGCGGCGCGGATGCCGCAACTCGACCGCGGGCTGATCAAGGAGCGTGCTGCCCGTCTTCGTGCGCGAGGCGAGGCGCTGCATCGCGCTCATCTCGACCGCATGGTCGGTACCGAGCAAGCCGTCATCATCGAGAACAACGGCATGGCGCATACGGAAAACTTTTCGCTGGTTGCAACGCCGGGCCTTATTCCCTGCGACTTCAAGCGCGTTATCATTACCGGGCACAACGGCAAGCATCTGGAAATGCAGGTCGCGCCGGCCCTTGCCTCATCTCGGGCAGCATAAACAGAAGACGGATCTCTTATGGCATTGAGCTTCATCAAACGCGTCTTCACCTTCGGCAAACCAGCCGAAGAGCAGGCACCTGAAGCGGACCGGCCGGAAGATATGCTTTCCGTTCAGGCCGAACTCGAGCCGAAGTCGCGGCACGAAGACTTGCCGGTTTCGCCCGTCGACCCTGTGGCGCCGACTGAGATCGAGACCGCGGGCGGCCCGTCTGCGGATCGGGCGAGCGAGGATGTCCCGGAGCCCGAAGCCGAGGATGAAACGGCGGCCATTCTTCCGGGCGTCGAAGCGGCACCTGATATCGGCATGGTACCGTTGTCCTTGCTGCAGGCGGAAGCCGAGGCCGAGGAAGAGGCCGCATCTGCTGAAGCATCCCCCTCTGTCCCCACAAGGGGGGAGATCACGGATGTGCTGCCTCTCTCCCATTCTACTGAGGAAATCGCAGCCAGGGATTCGGGACCTGCTTTAGGGCAAGATGCGGGCAGCGATTCGATCTCCCCGCTTGAGGGGGAGATGTCCGGCAGGACAGAGGGGGGTGAGGCGCGGTCTGCGCAGCAGAGCAATCGATCCAGTGAATCGATTGCAGCGGCGAACGCCCTGAGCAAAGGCGAAGGGCTGGAGCGGTCGGTTGAACGCGTCCTCCCCAAAGGCTTCTCCGCCGCCCGCCTGGAACCCCAACCCGCTCCAGTCGTTCCCGCGCCAAAACTTACCTGGTTCCAGCGTCTCCGCGCCGGTCTTGCACGCACCTCGTCGCAGCTCACCGGCCAGATCACAGCTCTCTTCACCAAGCGCAAACTCGACGAAGAAACGCTGGAGGAACTGGAGGACCTGTTGATCCAGGCGGATCTCGGCGTCGAGACGGCGATGCGCATTACCGGCGCGCTCTCGTCAGAACGCTATGGCAAGGACGTCACCGGCGAAGACGTATCCCGGATCATGGCCGCCGAGATCACCAAGGTCCTGTCGCCGGTCGCCAAGCCGCTGCAGCTCGACCTCAACCACAAGCCGCATGTCATCCTCGTCGTCGGCGTCAACGGAACGGGCAAGACCACGACGATCGGCAAGCTCGCGGCAAAACTGTCCGGCTCGGGGCTCAAGGTCATGCTCGCCGCCGGCGATACATTCCGCGCAGCGGCGATCGAGCAGCTGAAGATCTGGGCGGACCGGACGGGTTCTGAATTCATCGGCACCAAGCTGGGAGCCGATGCGGCCGGGCTTGCCTATGACGCTTACGAACAGGCGCGTGCGAAGAAAAGCGATGTCTTGATCATCGACACGGCCGGCCGGCTGCAGAACCGCACGGAGCTGATGGCGGAGCTCGAAAAGATCGTTCGCGTGCTCGGCAAGCTCGATCCCGATGCGCCGCATACCGTGCTTCAGACCCTCGACGCCACGACCGGCCAGAACGCCCTGCAGCAGGTCGAGATCTTCCGCAACGTTGCCGGCGTCAGCGGCCTCATCATGACGAAACTAGACGGCACGGCGCGCGGCGGCATTCTGGTGGCGATTGCCGCCAAGCACAAGCTGCCGGTCTATTTCATCGGTGTCGGCGAAGGCGTGGACGATCTGGAGCCTTTTGAGGCGGGAGATTTTGCGCAGGCCATTGCCGGTTTGACGCATTGATGACACAGAAAGACGATTTGGCTTTGCAAACGAAAGCCTCGAAGTTGGGACCCATGCAGAGCATCGAAAGCGACATCACGCCGACCAAGGAAGAAAAGCAGCATCCGATGCTGAAGCTGGCGCTGGAAATCGGCCCGCTTCTCGTCTTCTTTTTCGGCAATCTTCGTGGCGAATGGCTGGTGTCGAAGTTTCCGGCTCTTTCGGCGATCGGCGGCCCGCTGCTTGTCGCGACGGCGCTTTTCATGATGGCGACCATTATTTCGCTCGTCATTTCGAAGATCGTCTTCCATCACCTGCCGGTCATGCCCTTCGTATCCGGCGTTGTGGTGTTGATCTTCGGTTCGCTGTCGATCTGGCTGCAGGACGAGACCTTCATCAAGATGAAGCCGACGATCGTCAATTCGCTGTTCGGCGTAACGCTGCTCGTCGGCCTGATGTTCGGTAAGTCATTGCTCGGATATGTCTTCAACGCTGCCTTCCAGCTCGACGAAGCAGGTTGGAAGAAGCTCACATTTCGGTGGGGCCTGTTCTTCCTGGTGCTTGCAGTCATGAACGAGGTGGTCTGGCGCAATTTCTCCGACGCTGTCTGGATCAATTTCAAGGTCTGGGGCACGATGCCGATCACCATCGCCTTCACGCTCGCGCAAATGCCGCTCATCATGCGGCACACCATTACCGAACCTGTCGCGGAAACTGAAAAGTGACGACAGCCGATCTTTCCGATTCCGGTTCGTCCTCCAGGCGCTGGCTGTTTGCCGCGCTTGCCCTCTTCCTGCTGCAGATTGCCGTGCTCTATGCCATGGGCCGGATCCCGATCTGCGAATGCGGTTATGTGAAGCTCTGGGAAGGCGGGGTGAATTCCAGCGGCAACTCGCAGCACCTTTCGGACTGGTACACGCCGTCCCACATCATCCACGGCTTCCTTTTCTACGGTCTCGGCTGGCTTCTTTTCCGGCGCGCGCCGCTTACTGCGCGGCTGTCGCTCGCCGTGCTGATCGAGGCCGCATGGGAAGTGCTGGAAAACACGCCGATGGTGATCGACCGCTACCGGACGGCGACCATGGCGCTCGGCTATACCGGCGACAGCATCCTGAATTCTGCGATGGATACGGTCTTCATGGCACTCGGCTTTTTCGCCGCAGCGCGTCTGCCGGTCTGGCTGACGGTCGCAATCGCGATCTTCTTCGAGCTCGCGACCGGCTATATCATCCGCGATAACCTGACACTCAACGTGCTGATGCTCGTCTGGCCGGTCGATGCGGTGCGGGAGTGGCAGGCGGCGATGCCCTGATCAGCTGCCGGCGGCGGCTTTTTCGATCGCCGGCATGAGATCCTGGCTGAGGCTGCGCTCGTCGAAGGGACCGACCTTCTTGTAGATTATCGTGCCGTCGGGCCCGACCAGATAGCTTTCGGGAATACCATAGACACCCCAGTCGATCGCAGCCTTGCCGTTAGGATCGACCCCGATCGCCTTGTAGGGATTGCCGAGCTCGCCGAGGAAACGCAGCGCGTTGTCGTTGCGGTCCTTGTAGTTGATGCCGACGATCGTCAGCCGCCCGTCCTTCGCCAGTTCTGTGAGGATAGGATGTTCCTGCCGGCAGGGTACGCACCAGGAGGCGAAGACGTTCACCAGCGTCAGCTTGCCGGCAATCGCGGCGTCGGTAAGCGCGGCGGTATTCGATCCCTCAAGCGGCGGCAGCGAAAGCGATGGAGCCTTCTTTCCGATGAGCGCCGAAGGGATGGCGGAAATGTCGCGGCCGTTGACGTCCTGGTCGTAGAGCATCTTGCCGGCCACTGCCGCAAAGCCCAGAAAAATCAGGAGCGGGAGGAGGGCGAGGGCGTAACGTGCGAGACCCTTGCGTTGGGCCGGCTGGCTTTCGGTCTCGGTGCTCATGCCGCATCACCTTTGGGCTGTGAAGATCGACGGCGGATACCGGAAGCTTCCAGTTCCGCCAGCTCTCTCCGGCGGGCGCGGCCGTCGACCCAAACCCAGCCGATCAGACAGAGCGCCACCAAAACCGTCACGGAATAGGACAAGGCAATGTAGAATGTATGCGTCATGACGTTCTCATGCCTCCCGTCCGGCCGCGCGGGCGGCAAGCCGCCGTTGAGCGGCAACGCGGCGTCGCCAGATCTCGTTTCGCATCGCGGCCATGTGCAGCGTGAAGAACAGCAACGTAAAGGCGATCGCCATCACGAGCAGCGGCCAGAGGAACTCGCCGTCGATGGTTGGGCCATCCAGGCGAATGACGCTTGCCGGCTGGTGCAGCGTATTCCACCAGTCGACCGAGAACTTGATGATCGGGATGTTGACGAAGCCGACAAGGATGAGGACGGCGGAAACACGCGCCGCCTTGGACGGATCGTCCATCGCGCGATTGAGTGCGATCAAGCCGAGATACATCAGAAAGAGCACGAAAACGGAGGTCAGCCTTGCGTCCCAGACCCACCAGGTCCCCCACATCGGCCTGCCCCAGAGCGAGCCGGTCGCAAGCGCGATCAGCGTGAAGGCGGCGCCCAGCGGTGCGGCGGCCTTGTGACTGACGTCGGCGAGCGGATGGCGCCAGACCAGAGTTCCGATCGCCGAGAGCGCCATCACCGAATAACACATCATCGACAGCCAGGCGGCCGGAACATGCACATACATGATGCGCACAGTCTGGCCCTGCTGATAGTCGCCCTCGGTCGCGAAGCTCAGATAGAGGCCGATGGCAAAGAGAATTGCGGTAACGGCCGCCATCCAGGGCAGGATGCGCGCAGCAAGCGCCAGAAACCGTGTAGGGTTGGCAAGATCGCTCAGTTTGGTAATGGCAAGACTTTCGGTCATGAGCGCTTTCTAATCAAAGTCGCGGGCGGCATATTGATTCTAGTCAATCGCTGGCGTTTCTCAAAGCCAGCGCAGCACCCAGCGGTCCAAGTACTGCAAAAAACATCGTGATGGCCACCAATATCAGAAAAGGCGGCATAAAGGGGGCGGGATCCTCAACAGCTGCGTAAGAGGCACTCACTCCGAAAATCAGGACCGGAATCGCCAGCGGCAGCACCAGGATCGAGACCAGCAGCCCGCCGCGGGGAAGAGCGACGGCAACCGCCGCGCCGACCGCGCCGATGAAGGTCAGCGCCGGCGTGCCGACCAGGAGCGTCAGCATGGTGGCGCCGATCGCCATCTCGCTCATGTTCATGAACAGCCCGAGCAGCGGTGAAGCGATCACCAGCGGCAGGCCGTTGCCCAGCCAGTGAGCCAGGCATTTGACGAGCACCGTCAGAACGAGCGGATGTTCCTGCATCAGGAGAAGATCGAGCGAGCCGTCCTCGCGATCGGTCTGGAACAGCCGATCAAGGCCGAGCAGGGCTGACAGAAGTGCACCGATCCAGACGATAGCCGGACCGATGCGGGAGAGCAGGTTCAAATCCGGCCCGACGCCGAAAGGAATGACGGCGACGACGGTCATGAAGAACAGCACGCCGATCAACGCTCCGCCGCCGGCGCGGACGGAAAGTTTCAGGTCGCGGAGCAGGAGGGCAGTCATAGCGGGAGGCCTTGCATTCGGGGCTGCCCCCCCTCTGCCCTGCCGGGCATCTCGCTACATCCGGGAGGATATTCGCATGGGGTGCGTGGAGCCCCTCCCCCTTGTGGGGAGGGGTTGGGGAGGGGTTTTC
>NZ_PVBN01000008.1 GCF_002968635.1 Neorhizobium alkalisoli
CCGAACGGCAGTTCTCACCGGCCACAACCGCCGCCACAACACGCTCGCGAAGATCATTCGAAAGAGCTCGTGTCATCAGATGCTGGCCTCCGCCCAGCCAGCACCTTGAATCACAAAACCGGCCCACAGGGAATCCCATCAGATTCAGTCAAGCGATGAAACGCTCTAGGCGTCAAAACTCCCTGTGCGGCAGATCGACCGCCTTCCTTAGAAGCTTGAGGTATTCATCCTTGGGAATATCGATTGTGCCGAAAGTCTTCAGGTGTTCGGTGGTGAATTGCGTGTCGAGCAGGGTGAAGCCATTTGCCCTTAATCGTTCGACCAGATGGACCAGGCAGATCTTCGAGGCGTTGGTGCGCCGGGAAAACATGCTTTCCCCGAAAAAAGCTGAGCCGAGCGATACGCCGTAGAGGCCGCCTACCAGTTCGTCGCCCTCCCACGCCTCGACGCTGTGCGCATGCCCCATTCGATGCAACTCGCTATAGAGCTTGCGAATGGTGGAGTTGATCCAGGTGCTTGGCCGATCTCCGGCCGGTTCGGCACAGCAGGCGATCACCCGTTCGAAGGCCGTATCGAAGCGAATATCGAACGGCTTTTTTCGGACCGCCTTGGCAAGGCTTTTCGAGACATGAAAACCGTCAAGCGGCAGGACGCCGCGCATTTCCGGTTCGACCCAGAAGATTTCCGGGTCTTCGGAGGACTCGGCCATTGGGAAGAGGCCGATGGAATAGGCGCGCAGCAGTATGTCCGGAGTGATTGCCGGGTAATATTTGCCGCGCCGCCCTGCCATTCAGGTCTTTCTCTAGTGCGCTTTGTCTCCGGCCAGATAGTTCTCCAGCCAGTGAATGTCGTAATCGCCGTTGGCTATATCCGGGTTGGACACGAGGTCCTGGAACAACGGCAGGGTTGTCTTGATACCGTCGACGACAAATTCGTCCAGAACGCGGCGCAGACGCATCATGCATTCGACGCGGGTGCGGCCGTGCACGATGAGCTTGCCGATCAGGCTGTCGTAATAAGGCGGGATACGGTAGCCCGCATAGGCGCCCGAATCGACTCGCACACCGAGGCCGCCGGGAGCGTGGAAATGGGTAATCGTTCCTGGCGAAGGCACGAAGGTGCGTGGGTCTTCGGCGTTGATGCGGCATTCGATGGCATGGCCGGAGAAGACGATGTCTTCCTGCTTCACCGATAGCCCGCCGCCCGATGCCACACGAATCTGTTCATGCACGAGATCGATGCCGGTGATTGCCTCGGTAATCGGGTGCTCCACCTGCAGGCGGGTGTTCATTTCGATGAAATAGAACTCGCCGTTTTCATAGAGGAACTCGATGGTGCCGGCGCCGCGGTACTTCAGTTTTTTCATCGCATCGGCGCAAACTTGGCCGATCTTCATCCGCTGCTCCACATTGAGGGCAGGCGAGTTGGCCTCTTCCCAGACCTTCTGGTGACGGCGCTGCAGCGAGCAATCCCGCTCCCCCAGATGGATCGCGTTGCCTTCGCCGTCGCCGACCACCTGGATCTCGATATGACGAGGCTTGCCGAGATATTTCTCCATATAGACGGCGTCATTGCCGAAAGCGGCCAAAGCTTCGGAACGCGCCGTGGAAACGGCTTCTTCGAGATCCGCTTCCGTCCTGGCGACCTTCATGCCGCGACCGCCGCCGCCGGCGGTTGCCTTGATAAGCACGGGAAAACCGATCTTACGGGCGATTTCCAGCGCATTTTCCGGCTTGACCTCGCCATCCGAACCCGGAACGACAGGAATGCCGAGTTCCTGGGCGGTCAGCTTGGCGGTGATCTTGTCACCCATGATGCGGATGTGCTCGGCGGTCGGACCGATGAAGGTGATGCCGTGCGCGTCGAGGATATCGGCGAACTTGGCGTTTTCCGAGAGAAAACCGTAGCCCGGATGAACGGCGTCGGCGCCGGTGATCTCGCAGGCCGCGACGATCTGATGGATGTTCAGATAGCTCTCTCGCGACGGCGGGGGGCCGATGCAGACGCTTTCGTCGGCAAGCCGCACGTGCATGGCGTCGGCGTCTGCGGTGGAATGGACCGCGACGGTGGCGATGCCCAGTTCCTTACAGGCGCGAAGCACACGAAGTGCAATCTCACCGCGGTTGGCTATGAGGATCTTGGAAATCATGGATCCGGCCTTACTCGATTACGACGAGCGGTTGACCGTATTCCACGGGCTGCGAGTCGTTGACCAGGATCTCCGTGATCTTGCCGGAACGCGGCGATGGAATCTGGTTCATCGTCTTCATGGCCTCGATGATGAGCAGCGTCTGGCCTTCCTTGATGGAAGCGCCCACTTCGATGAAGGGGCGGGCGCCTGGGGCGGCAGCGAGATAGACAGTACCCACCATCGGCGCCGTCACGGCGTTCTTGTTGTCCTGTGGTGCGGGAACTGCAGCGACCGGCGCGGCGGCAGCCGAAGGAGCAAACGCCGGAGCGGCAGCAATCGGCGCCTGAACATACTGCGTCGTGCCGGCGCGGGATACCCGGATGCGCAGGTCGTCCTGCTCGACTTCGATCTCGGTGAGGTCGGTCTCGTTGAGGATGTTCGCGAGGTCGCGGATCAATCCTTTGTCGATCCCATTCTTCTTCTCAGACATGGCAAACCCTATTGTTCTGTTTATCTTGTCAGGCGGTAATGGATTTCAAGGCGTGAAGCGCAAGAATGTAGCTTGCGGTACCAAAGCCGCAGATCACGCCTTTTACAGCCGGTGCGATCATCGAATGGTG
Organism: Neorhizobium alkalisoli; assembly: GCF_002968635.1. GTDB lineage: Bacteria > Pseudomonadota > Alphaproteobacteria > Rhizobiales > Rhizobiaceae > Neorhizobium > Neorhizobium alkalisoli. The sequence goes on from NZ_PVBN01000008.1 coordinate 2,752, forward strand.
ACGGAATTCTTCCCGTGCATGGACATTCGAAATATGAAGTTCCACCACTGGAACGGAAATGGCCTTGATTGCATCATGCAACGCAATCGAAGTGTGGGTATAGGCGCCAGCGTTGATCGCGACGCCCACGGCCTTCTCGCCGGCCTCATGAATCCAGTCGATGAGAACGCCTTCATGATTGCTCTGGCGGAAATCGACGTCGAAGCCTAATTCCCGACCAGCAGCGATGCAGTCGTTTTCAATGTCCGTGAGTGTCTTGCCGCCGTAGATGCCGGGCTCGCGCTTTCCCAGCATGTTGAGGTTGGGGCCGTTGAGGACGAAGACCGTCTTGCTCATCAGTGATCTGTTGTTCCATCCATAAATTCAGGGCCACCTATAGACCGGAGAGCCCGCAAGGAAAAGCCCCCGCCACGCTGAAAGCCGGGGCGTCCACTGTGATGGAAGATTTGATGAGCAATAGCGGGCGGTCAGCAGGTCGCCTTGCCGCAGGCGCGGACGTTGGCGACCTTTTCCTCGATCGTTTCGGAGCCGACGGCGCCGAAGACCGCCTCGTCGCCGAGGATATAGGTCGGCGTGCCGGTAATGCCGATGCTGTTGGCGAGCTGATAGGCCTGCCGGACGATATCGTCGTTCGGTTTCTCGGTCATGGACTTGCGGATTGCCGCCTCGTTCAGTCCGAGGGACGTGGCGACTGCAACTGCCGTGGCCTCCGACGCGTGCTCTTCGCTGCCAAGCAGCGTGCGATGGAACTGGGCATATTTCTCCGGTGCGAGAAGACGCACCGCATTGGCCACACGATGCGCGGCCAGTGAATCCGGTCCGAGGATCGGGAATTCCTTCAGGATGAAGCGGATGTTCTTATCCTTGGCAAGAATGTCCTCCATATCGCTGAGTGCACGCTTGCAGTAGCCGCAATTGTAATCGAAGAACTCCACGACCGTGACGTCGCCCTTCGGATTGCCGAGCGTGATGTCCGTCGGGGAGGAGAATATCTGCTGGCGGTTGTCGGCGATGCCCTTCATCGACTGCTCGACGCGCTTCGACTGCTGTTTGGCTTCCAGCGCGTTCTGCGCTTCGATGAGAACCTCGGGGTTCTCGATCAGGTATTGGCGGATGAAAGCGCCCATCTCCTTCTTCTGCTGTTCATCCAGTGCGACGGCCGGAGCGGCAGAAAAAAGTGCCAATGCCAGCATCGAGCCGGTGATGAGCGTTTTAAAGGGGTAGCGCATCCATATCCTCATCGGGTCGGGCACAAGCGAAGCCGGTGCACCATTGTTTCGGTTTGCGCCAAAAATAAGCCACGCGCTCTTTCCAAAAAACTGCAAAATCGCATCTTCGTGGTGTTGGCGCATCACAACTGCGTATGAACGCGCTCCCTAATCCGAGAAAATGGATTCTCTTTCAAGAAGGTAGCGAACTTTTCGGAATCGATCCCTTATCCGGTTGATTCAGTTTCTCATCCGCAGGCCCGAGCGCGGGCAAAATAAAACGGCCGCGTTTGGCGCGGCCGTCGTCTTCAAAAGTAGCCCCTTGCGGATCAGAAGAAACCGCGGCGCTGCCACCAGCCGGCCTTCTTCGGCTTTGCTGCGTCGCCATCAATTTCCTGGGGGGCGACCGGATCCGAACTCTTCACAACGGCCTCGGACGAGGACGAGATGTTGGAGGCACGATTGGCGCGCACCGGTTTTGCCTCCTCGGCATCCGCTTGCTCCAACTCGTCAGGGCTGATTTCCCGCACGGCTGTTTCTACGGGGGCCTGCGGCTCCTCGCCAAGCGCTGCTTCGACCTGTTCCACCACGGTCTCGATCGGCGGCGATACTTCATCGCCAGCCGGAGCTTCCACCGCGGCTGCCTTTCCACGACGCGACCGCCGTGGCTTTGCAGTGGTCTCGACAGGCGGCGCCACTTCCGGTTCGGCGGCGACGGTTACTGCCTCGGCGGGGGCCGCCTCGGAGACTTCGACGGCAGCTGCCGCTTCGTCACTTTCAGCCTCATCCGTCTCGCCGGCGTCGTCGGCGCTCAGTTCACCGCCCTCGTCGCCATTGCGATTGCGGCGTCCACCGCGCTTGCCGCGGCGGCGGCGCTTGCGGCGGTTGCTCTCATCGGTGTCGCCGCCGGCATCGGCCTCGGGGGCTTCCGCAGCTTCGGAGACTTCCGTGGCGTCGTCTTCGCCTTCGTCGCCATCCTCGTCATCACCGGTGACATTCTCGCTGCCGCCCTGTGCTGCCTGGGCATCCGTACCGCGTTCGCCATTGCGGTTGCGACGACGACGACGGCGCTTGCGCTTGCGGCCATTCTGGTCGTCGCCTTGCGCGGCACGCTCGGCGCCGGCAGCAGGCGGTTGCGACGCGATGATCTCTTCTTCTTCGTCCTCGTCTGCTTCGATGATGACGTCGTCATCGTCCTCTTCGACGGGGATGGCAGCGAACTGCATCAGGCTTTCGATCTTGACCGGGTTCTCGACGGGCTCGCCGCGGTCGATCGCGAAATGGTTCGAACCGATGCTGACATCCGATTCGATGAAGATCGAGACGCCGAAGCGGTTCTCGTAATCGACGACGGTGCCGCGCTTGTGGTTCAGGAGGTAGAGCGCGATGTCCGGTGTGGTGCGGACGTTGATGTCATGCGTGGTGTTCTTGAGGAGATATTCCTCGATACCGCGCAGCACATGCAGGGCGACCGACGACTGCGAGCGCACATGGCCTGTGCCGCCGCAATGCGAGCAGATCTGGGTCGTCGATTCCAGCACCGAGGCGCGGATGCGCTGGCGCGACATTTCGAGCAGTCCGAAATGCGAAATGCGGCCGACCTGGATGCGGGCGCGGTCGTTCTTCAGGCAATCCTTGAGCTTCTTCTCGACGGCGCGGTTGTTGCGCTTTTCTTCCATGTCGATGAAGTCGATGACGATCAGGCCGGCCAAGTCGCGCAGTCGCAGTTGACGAGCGACTTCTTCCGCTGCTTCCAGGTTGGTCTGGAGCGCGGTTTCTTCGATCGAGTGTTCGCGGGTCGAACGGCCGGAGTTGACGTCGATGGCGACCAGCGCTTCCGTCTGGTTCATGATCAGGTAGCCGCCGGACTTCAGCGTCACCTGCGGCTGCAGCATGCGGTCGAGCTGCGCCTCGATGCCTGAACGGGCGAAGATCGGATGCAGGTCGCGATAGGGCTGGACCACCTTGGCGTGGCTCGGCATCAGCATCTTCATGAAGTCTTTCGCTTCACGATAGCCTTCTTCGCCGGACACGATGATCTCGGAAATGTCCTTGTTGTAGAGGTCGCGGATCGAGCGCTTGATCAGCGAACCTTCCTCATAGACGAGGCAGGGCGCGGTCGAGTTCAGCGTCAGCGTCCGGACGTTTTCCCACAGGCGCATCAGGTATTCGAAATCGCGCTTGACCTCGACGCGGGTGCGGTTGGCACCGGCGGTGCGCAGGATCACGCCCATGCCCTGCGGCACGTCGAGTTCGCGGGCGATTTCCTTCAGGCGCTTGCGGTCCTGCGGCTGTGTGATCTTGCGGGAAATGCCGCCGCCGCGCGCGGTGTTCGGCATCAGCACCGAGTAACGGCCGGCAAGTGAAAGATAGGTGGTGAGAGCCGCGCCCTTGTTGCCGCGCTCTTCCTTGGCGACCTGGACGAGCAGGATCTGGCGGCGCTTGATCACTTCCTGGATGCGGTACTGCTTGCGCGGCTTGCGGACGATCCGGTCCGGCACTTCTTCCATGGCGTCTTCGGCGCCGACCGATTCGATAACTTCCTTTTCGCCGTGATCATCGTCATCGTCGTCGTCATCCACATCGTCGCGACCGCGACGGATGTCGACATCTTCCGAGATCGAATCGGTATCGACCATCGCGGCCATTTCGCCAGGCGTGGAGCCTTCGTCGTCGCCATGGGTTTCGCTAGAGGAGGGGGCGTTACCTTCGCTCGGAGCATCCTCGGCGGATGCGGGAGTTTCCTCTGCAGCGGCTTCGACCGGCTTCTTCCGGGAGCGGCTGCGCTTCGGCTTGGCTTTCGGTTTTTCGCTCTCTTGTTCTACTTCCGCCGCCGCTTCGTTCGGGCTGGCTTCGATCGCTTCGGATCCTGCTTCACTGACAGGTTCGGCTACCGGGGCCGGAGCGGAAGCAATGCCGATATCCGGCTGCTCCTGATGGGCGAGATCGGTCGCCGGATCCGCGGATTCGGCTTCCGCGATTTTGCGCTGATCTTCCGCTTCCTGCTGCATCAGGGCCTGACGGTCGGCAAGCGGGATCTGGTAATAATCCGGATGGATTTCCGCAAAGGCCAGGAAGCCGTGGCGATTGCCGCCATAGTCGACAAAGGCGGCCTGCAAGGAGGGTTCGACCCTCGTCACCTTCGCCAGATAGATATTGCCGCGTATCTGCTTCTTATGCTGCGATTCGAAATCGAATTCTTCGATCCGGTTGCCGCGAACGACGACTACGCGCGTCTCCTCTTCGTGAGACGCATCGATAAGCATTTTGTCTGCCATTGAAATTCTGCTCCTCGGCGCCGCCGGGAGAGTGCAGTAGAGCCTGCCGCGAGGACTGGGCCGTCATGCAGTACGGTCGTTGCGCCGGATAAATATGCTCCCGTTAGGCGCGGCTGTGACGGCAACCGGAAAGATGACAGGGCTCCTCGCTCCCTCAGTCTCTCCAGATTCTGAAAATTGTGCCGTGACATCAAAGACCAAACGAGAATGACGATACTATAGGCCTTCAGAGGCCCGATGAATGTGCTCCGTATGAGCGGTGGGTGGCATGCCACCCGGTACTGTTCCGGCCACCGCCGGATGGATCGAGTATCAGGACAAAGTGTAACGACGGCGGATGTCTGTCGGTCTTCGGCGCCAGTTTCCATTGTGGCTGGCGGCCTATCGGCAGACTATCCCGTCAACACTTTAACCCTCATTCGCGTTGTATGGTTTATCTGTCACAATAGCAAGGGAAAAGCCAAGTTTGCCATATTCTGGATGGAATTAGCGCCCTTATGAATGGCATGGAACGGGTGAATGATTCGCGTGCGCGGAAGGCCAAATGCCTTCCAAAGCGGGCGCTTGGCGGCGGATCTTCTAGGTAGGTGGCGGGTCTTTGATGCGGGTTTCGAGTTGAGGTCGGGTGTGAAGGCTAGGGCGGTCGCCGCTTCCAGCGGTCGGCCGAAGCTGGCGTTGGCGCGAATCATTGCTGTATTGATCCTCCTGACGGGCGTCGCCGGCGCCGTGCCATCGCTGCCTGCGCATGCCTCGACACAGCCCCTTCTGGCGTTCAGCGCGCGGGTCGCAGGCGACGAGGCGCGCACCCGAATCGTGATCGATTTCGAAAAGAAGCCGGAATTTTCCGTCCATTATGTCGCTGCACCCGAGCGGGTGGTCGTCGAGTTGCCCGCAACAGCTTTCGGCTTTCCCGCCGAGGATCTTTCCGCTCGCGGACTGTTCAGGGACATTCGGTACGGCACGATGGACGAATCGAGCGCCCGCATCGTGCTGACGGCGAAGAAACCGGTCAAACTGGTGCTCGCCGAAACGCAGCTGAATGAAAATGGCACCTTTCGCCTGGTGCTGGATGCGGAGATGACCTCCAAGGAGATCTTCAGCGATCTCGTGAAGACGCAGGATTGGCAAATGCCGGTCGAACCCGCGCCGGACGCCTTGGCAACGGGCGAACAGGATAATGTTTTCACAGTCGCAGTCGATGCCGGACACGGCGGCATCGATGCGGGTGCCACGGGCGCCGCGACCAAGACGTCGGAAAAGACGATCACGCTCGCTTTCGCCAAGATGCTTTCCGAGCGGCTGAACAAGATCGCAGGGATCAAGGCTTTTCTGACCCGCGACGACGACACCTTCCTGTCCCTCTCCGAGCGCGTAACGCTCGCTCGCCAGGGCCATGCGGACCTCTTCGTTTCGCTGCATGCCGATACGCTGGCGCAGAAGGATATTCGCGGTGCGACCGTCTATACCCTGTCCGACCGGGCTTCCGACCGTATGGCCGAAAATCTTGCAACCCGCGAAAACCTGTCGGACGAACTCGCGGGCTTCAGCATCCACAGCGGCCCGCCGGAAGTGGCCGACATTTTGCTCGACCTGGCGCGGCGCGAGACCCAGGCCTTTTCGGTTGCGCTCGCCTCGAATGTCGTCGAATCCTTCGAAGGTCAGATCGGACTGATCAACAACCCGCATCGATATGCCGGTTTTCAGGTTTTGCGCGCCCCAGACATCCCCTCCGTCCTGCTAGAACTGGGCTTCCTTTCCAATGCGGAGGACGAGAAGCTGCTGCTCGATGAGACCTGGCGCACAAAGGTCATCGATCGCCTTGGCGAGGCGGTGCGACGCTATCGGGATCGGGCGCTGGCAAACGGCGGTTGAGGCGTTCTTCCGTGGCCCGCATGCCACAGGCTTCGGGAATATCCGCAGAACCGGGCGGCCCGCTCCAAAACGGGTGTGAAAGCCCTATTTTACTCACATTCCGGCGATTACTCAGTGGTTGTCAGATATAAATAATGACGGACGATTGATCCGCCTCCGCCTTGCGTTGCCGCAACCACCGTGCAAAACGCGTCAATTCATGCGATGGTGCGTCTCGTGCGCCGAATGAAAGCCGAACGGTAGCTTTGATATGATCAGATTGATTGGTTATCTCTTTGGATTGGCTTGCGTCCTGTTTCTGGTCGTAGCCGCCGGTGTGGGTATCTACCTCACAGGGATGACCAAGGGGTTGCCGAATTACGAGGTGCTGGCCTCCTATGAGCCGCCGGTCGCGACGCGCGTCCATGCCGGCAATGGCGCCTTGATGGCGGAATACGCTCGTGAACGGCGGTTGTTTCTGCCCATCCAGGCCGTCCCTGATCGCGTGAAGGCGGCTTTCCTGTCGGCGGAAGACAAGAATTTTTACAACCATCCGGGCATCGATATTACCGGTCTCGGTCGCGCGATCCTGACCAACCTGCAGAATTTCGGTTCCGGCCGGCGTCCAGAGGGCGCTTCCACGATCACCCAGCAGGTCGCGAAGAACTTCCTTTTGACCGCCGACCAGACGATGGACCGCAAGGTCAAGGAAGCAATTCTGTCGTTCCGCATCGAACAGACCTATTCGAAGGACAAGATTCTCGAGCTTTATTTGAACGAGATTTTCTTCGGCCTTAACTCCTACGGCATCGCCGGCGCCGCATTGACCTATTTCGACAAGTCGGTAACGGAATTGACCACGGCGGAAGCGGCCTATCTTGCCGCACTTCCGAAGGGACCTGCCAATTACCACCCGTTCCGTCGCGAAAAGCAGGCGCTCGAACGCCGCAACTGGGTCATCGATCGGATGGCGGAGAACGGTTACATCACCCAGCCCGATGCGGACGATGCCAAGAAGCAGCCGCTCGGCGTCAAGCAGCGGCGTACGGGCACGCATCTCTTTGCGTCCGATTATTTCTCGGAAGAGGTTCGCCGCCAGATCATCGAGCGTTATGGCGACAAGTCGCTCTACGAAGGCGGCCTTTCGGTGCGCACCTCGCTTGACCCCGATCTCCAGGTGATCGCGCGTCGCGTCCTCCAGGAGGGCCTCCTGGACTATGACGAACGTCGTGGTTTCCACGGCCCCGCCGCTCAGATCGGCGTGACCGGCGACTGGGGACCTGAACTCGCCAAACTGCCGTCGCTGCGCGATGTGCCGGAATGGAAGCTCGCCGTCGTCACCGATGTTTCGGCCAAATCGGTCTCGATCGGGCTGCAGCCTTCAACCGATGCCGGCGGCAAGGTTGACCCTGCCCGAGAGACCGGTGTGATCGCAGCCGAGGATATGAAGTGGGCGTTCCGTGAAGCCTCCGGCACCCGCAAGACGGCGAAGTCGCCGGATGGCGTGCTAAAGCCGGGGGATGTCATATACGTCGAACCGATCAGCGAAGCGTCGAAGACCTACAAGCTGCGTCAGCCGCCGAAAGTGCAGGGTGGTCTTGTCGCGATGGACCCGAATACCGGCCGCGTGCTCGCCATGGTCGGCGGTTTTTCCTATTCGCAATCCGAGTTCAATCGCGCCACCCAGGCGATGCGCCAGCCGGGTTCCTCCTTCAAGCCTTTCGTTTATGCGGCGGCGCTCGACAATGGCTATACGCCGGCGTCGGTCATTATGGACGCTCCGATTGAAATCGTCTCCGGCGGTCAGGTCTGGAGGCCGGAAAACTACGGCGGCGATTCCGGCGGCCCGTCGACGCTGCGGACGGGTATCGAAAAATCGCGAAACCAGATGACGGTGCGCCTGGCGCAGGACATGGGCATGGAGCTTGTCGCCGAATATGCCGAACGCTTCGGCATCTATGACAAGATGATGCCTGTTCTGGCCATGTCTCTCGGGTCCGGCGAAACGACCGTGATGCGGATGGTGTCCGCCTATGCCGTGTTTGCCAATGGTGGAAAGCAGATCAAGCCGACCGTGATCGACCGCATCCAGGACCGGTACGGCAAGACGATCTTCCGCCACGAGGAGCGCACCTGCGAAGGTTGCAACGCCAATGATTGGGCGAACCAGGAGGAGCCGACCGTGGCCGATAACCGTGAACAGGTTCTCGACCCGATGACCGCCTATCAGATCACGTCGATGATGGAAGGCGTGGTTGCGCGGGGTACGGCCGCCGGCAAGATCCCGGTCAAGGACCGCCCGGTCGCCGGCAAGACCGGCACCACCAATGACGAGAAGGACGCCTGGTTCGTCGGTTACACGCCGAACCTGGTGGCTGGCCTCTATCTCGGCTTCGATACGCCGACCCCTCTCGGCAGGGGTGGCACCGGCGGGTCCCTGTCCGCTCCGATCTTCGGCAAGTTCCTGGCCGAAGCCGCCAAGCTGACGCCTGCCGAAAAGTTCCATGTTCCGGAAGGCATGCAGTTCATCGCGGTGAACCGCAAGACCGGCATGGCTGCAATGGAAGGCGAACCGGATACGATCGTCGAAGGCTTCAAGCCCGGCACAGGCCCGGCCGACGTCTTCCAGGTTATCGGCGAAGGGGAATATCTGACCCAGGACCAGATCTTCAACAACTCGCCCCAGGCTCAGCAGGCTGTGACCTCGGGCATGCCGGGCCTCTTCTGACCCGTCGATGACCGATAGCCATCGGGCCTGGGCTTTACATCTAGGTCCGGTGCAACTATGTCCTCGGCACAGAGAAACACCCAAAATGAAGAGTGAAAAGCAAGCGCCATGCGTGCGGAAATCATCAATATAGTCGACGAAATCAAGCAGGCCATAAGCCTGCTGAGGAGGCATCTTTGACTGGGACCAGGCGGTAAGACGACTGGACTGGTTGAACAACAAGGCCGAGGATCCAAACCTCTGGAACGATGCGGCGGAAGCCCAGAAACTGATGCGCGAACGTCAGCAGCTTGATGACGGCATCAATGGAGTGAGGGCCCTCGACCAGCAGCTCAACGACAATATCGGGCTCATCGAACTCGGCGAGGAAGAGGGCGACGAGGCGATCGTCAAGGAAGCCGAGGATGCGCTGAAGGCGCTGAAGGTCGAAGCTGGACGCCGTCAGGTGGAAGCGATGCTTTCGGGTGAGGCGGACGGCAACGACACTTATCTGGAAGTGCATTCCGGCGCCGGCGGCACCGAGAGCCAGGACTGGGCGAACATGCTGCTTCGCATGTACACCCGCTGGGCCGAGCGTCAGCGTTTCAAGGTCGAACTTCTGGAAGTGCATGACGGCGAAGAGGCCGGCATCAAGTCCGCGACCATCCTCGTCAAAGGCCACAATGCCTATGGCTGGCTGAAGACCGAATCGGGCGTCCACCGCCTGGTCCGCATTTCGCCCTATGACAGCAATGCCCGCCGGCACACATCCTTCTCGTCGATCTGGGTCTATCCGGTCGTCGACGACTCGATCAACATCGAGATCAACGAGAGCGATTGCCGCATCGATACCTACCGTTCCTCCGGTGCGGGCGGCCAGCACGTCAACACCACCGACTCGGCGGTCCGCATCACGCATATCCCCTCCGGCATCGTCGTTCAGTGCCAGCAGGAGCGGTCACAGCACAAGAACCGGGCCAAGGCCTGGGACATGCTGCGTGCCCGTCTCTACGAAGCGGAGCTGAAGAAGCGGGAAGAGGCGGCGAATGCCGAGGCGGCCTCGAAGACCGATATCGGCTGGGGCCATCAGATTCGTTCTTACGTGCTTCAGCCCTATCAGCTGGTGAAGGATCTGCGCACCGGCGTGGAAAGCACCGCGCCCGGCGATGTGCTGGATGGCGACTTGAACGAGTTCATGGAAGCAGCGCTCGCCCACCGCATCAGCGGCAAGGCGGACATGGAAGTTGCCGACGTCGACTGACGTTTCTTCCCCAGAGACTAAAAAGCGGCCGGGCTTCAAAAGCCGGCCGCTTTTCGTTTGGTGCGTCAAGATTCTATTCTGCGGCCGCCATGGCGCCGCGTTGGCTGCGCAGCACCATCAGTGACAGCATGAGAACCACCACGGAGCAGATCGCGATGACCGTGACCATAGGTCTGGAAGTGCCGTCGGCAAATAGGCCGCCGATACCGACAACGACAGCTGATGTGACGAACTGAAGGGTACCCATCATCGCAGAAGCCGTACCGGCGATCCGGCCGTGGTGTTCGAGTGCCAGCACCGCGGCGGTCGGGATGATCATGCCGAGGAAGCCATAACCTCCGAACAGGAAAGCCGCCATCACTTCGAGCCGGTCGAAGCCGAGCGAGGTGACGAGCGCCAGCATGACCATCATCGTCGAATAGCCGACTACCGCGCCACGAATGACTTTTCTGAGCCCGATCTTGCGAGAAAGCCAGCCGTTCATCTGCGACATGCCGATGAAGGCCACCGCGTTGCAGGAGAAGACCACGCTGTAGAAGGATGGCGACAGGCCGTAATGATCGATCAGCACGAAGGCGGAGTTCGCCACGTAGATCATGTAGCTGGACATGCCGAACGAGGCGATCAGCACCAGCCCGAGATAGTAGCGGTCCTTGAGCAGCGTCGTATAGGACGAAAGCGCGCTGGCAATGCTGCTCTCGCTACGGGCGGCAGGCAGCCGCGTTTCCTCAAGGAAGAAGATCGCGACGACAAGCCCCAGAGCTCCGGCGCCAACCATGACGAGAAAGATCACCCGCCAGTCTCCGAAGGCCGTGATCATGCTGCCGGCAAGCGGGGCGAGGATCGGCGAGACGCTGAAGACCAGCATCAGCCGCGACATCAGCTGGGCTGCGGCAGGACCCGTATAGAGATCGCGGACGATGGCGCGAGAGATGACAACCCCGGCGCAGGCGCCCATGCCTTGCAGGAAACGGAACGCAATCAGCCATTCGATCGAGGGCGACAGGGCGCAGCCGATTGCCCCAATGCTATAAAGAACAAGGCCGGCATAGAGGGGCCGCTTGCGTCCGAACATATCGGAGAGGGGGCCGTAGACGATCTGCGAGACTGCCATGGCGGCGAAGAAGGAAATCAGGCTCGCCTGAACCGCGTGCGTGTCGGCATTCAAGTTGGCGCTGATGGTGGGAAGTGATGGAAGATACATGTCGAGGGCAAAAAGCCCGATGGCCGAGAGCAGCCCGAGCGAAAGGGCATGCGATGAGACTCTGCTTGGCATTGGAAAAAACCTTTCCCGTCACCACATCTGCCGTGGTACGGCAGGGCGGAAGACGACTATGGAAGATAAATATGAGAGCCGGCGCGAACATGGCGGATGCACAGCAATCATGTAAAATATTTTGGACACGATTGTCCAATTTGTCAAGTTCCGGTATGGTAGTGTCATGAAAAATTCGTCTGCCGAACGCAATCAGGATCAGGACACATGGCCGCCGGCGCAAAACAAGCGGCAGGCAATCCTGAATGCTGCGGCGGATATTTTCGCCGAGGAAGGTTTTGCCGGGGCGAGCATCGATGCGATTGCGGCAAGGGCCGGGGTATCGCGTCAGACGATCTACAATCAGCTCGGCGACAAGGACAATCTTTTCCAGGTCGTCGTGACCGAGATTACCGAACGGTCGACCGCAGGCTTCTTTCGGGTTCTGGACACGTTTCCCGTTGCGCCGCAGGATCTTGAAAAGGAGTTGACCGAATTTTCGGCGCAGCTGCTGCGAAAGGCGATTTGCGACCCGAACGGTCGGTGGCTGCGCAAGCTCGTTGAAACCGAAGGTACGCGCTTCCCACAGCTCTTCGAGACCTGGAAGGAATACGGTCCGGGAAAGAAATATCCGGCCGTCGCCGCCCGTCTCGCCCAGCTTGCCCTTGCCGGCTATCTTGACCTCGACGATCCGGCGCTTGCCGCCCGTCAATATATGGCGCTCCTGGGTGCCGATCTTCGCATCGACCAGCAGCTTGGGCGGCAGACGCCGGAATCGGAGATCGACCAGATGGCAGCGAACGCAACGCGCACCTTTCTGCGCGCCTTCGCCCGCGGGCGCTGACCTTCCCGTAGAGTCAGAAGCTTCCCTAGAGTCAGCTGGCGCTGCGTCAGTTGTTGAACTGTTCCGCCAGGATTCGATCCGACCAGGAATGGTCCGGATCGGACAGGATACGCGCGGCGAGTTCGGTGGATTGCGCGACCCTCACATGCAGCACGGACTTGACCTCGGCATTGTCGGCTACGGCGTTGACCGGTCGCTTTTCCGGTTCAAGGATATCGATGTCGACGCAGACATGGTTCGGGAGTAGCGCACCGCGCCAGCGCCTCGGTCTGAAAGCTGAAACCGGCGTCATGGCGAGCAGGGGCGCTTCCAGCGGCAGGATCGGCCCATGGGCGGAGAGGTTGTAGGCGGTCGATCCGGCCGGAGTGGCAATCATGAGGCCGTCGCAGATCAGTTCCTCCAACCGCACGTGGCCATCGATCTCCACCTTGAGCTTGGCTGCCTGATAGGACTGGCGGAAGAGATAGACCTCGTTGATGGCAAGCGCCACGGACGTCGAGCCGTCGGCATTGGTGGTTGTCATCTTGAGCGGGTGAAATTCGTTCTCGACGGCAGAGCCGATCCGTTCGTGAAGGTTTTCGGTGCGGTAGTCGTTCATCAGAAAACCGACCGAACCGCAATTCATGCCATAGACGCGTTTTGCGGTATTGATCGTCTCGTGCAGCGTCTGCAGCATGAAACCGTCACCGCCGAGCGCAACGATCACATCGGCCTCCGCGGGCGGCACGTTACCGTACAATCGGCTCAGTTCTTCCAGCCCGGACTGCGCCTCCGGCGTCGCGGATGCTATGAAGGAAAGCTTTTTCGATTGCAGCGACATGAACGAGCTTTCGACGGCGCCGTCGCCCGAGGGCGTGCAGGGACGCTGAACCGTTTGATCTGACACTGCTCCGGAGGAAGCGTGCCGGCGAGAGGGCCTTTGGTACAGGAAAAACCGGCTTCTGGACAAGCGCCTTCCGCTGCCCAACCGTTCCGTCTTTGCGCAAAGATCGCATCTCACCCGAGGGGGCGGGCGATTTTCCCTTTACAGGAAGAGAAAATCTGGTAACTCCCCGTCTGGAAAGTGCCCTTGTAGCTCAGTTGGTAGAGCACCTGATTTGTAATCAGGGGGTCGCGGGTTCGAACCCTGCCGGGGGCACCATCAAAATCAACCACTTAATTCAATAGACGTTCCGACGCACTCCTGCGGCGTTTCGGCTTGCCGTTCCCGGTCGTTACGGCAGGCCATGCGATAAACCCAATCACTGATGGGTCGTCTCCATATGCCTCTGGAGACGACGGCCATAGGCCTGGCTGATGCGGTCGAACACGATCGCAATGCCGACGATTGCCATCCCGTTGAAGATGCCGAGCGTGAAATATTGGTTGGCGATGGCCTTCAGCACCGGCTGGCCGAGGCCTTGCACTCCGATCATCGAGGCGATGACAACCATGGCCAGAGCCATCATGATGGTCTGGTTGATTCCCGCCATGATCGTCGGCAGAGCAAGGGGCATCTGCACGTCGCGCAGCTTTTGCCAGCTCGAGGAGCCGAAGGCGCTGGCCGCCTCCAGCACTTCCTTGTCCACCAGCCGGATTCCGAGATTCGTCAGCCGTATCATCGGCGGGATCGCGTAGATCACGACGGCGATCAGTCCGGGCACCTTGCCGATGCCGAGCAGCATGACCACTGGAATGAGGTAGACGAAGCTCGGCATCGTCTGCATGACGTCGAGGATGGGATTGATAGTATTCTGCAGTCGCTCCGAGCGCGACATGGCAATGCCCATGGGTAGTCCGATCACGATCGACAGGACCGTGCAGACGAAGATCATCGACATGGTCTTCATCGTGTCTTCCCACATGTCGAAGTAGCCGATGGCAAACAGGGTGGCCACGCAGCCTATCACGATCTTCCAATTGCGGCTGGCAAACCAGGCAATGGCGGCGACAGCCAGAATGATGATCGGCCAGGGGGTTTTGACCATGATCCGTTCCGCATAGATCAGAAAGAACTGCAGCGGATCGAAGAAAGACTCGATCGCATCGCCATAGGTGCGCGTGAAGGTGCGGAATCCTTCATCGATGCTCTTTTTCAGGTTCCGCAGCGTCTCGTCGTCCATATGCGGGAAATTGGTAAGCCAGTCCATCGCCTGCTCCCTCCTTGAAAGGGCCGTCGCCAGCCGTTGCCGGCGACGGCGCGTCTGGTTAGAGCGCGGACTTGATCTTTTCGGCCGCCTCCGGCGTTACCCACTTGGTCCAAAGATCTTCATGTTCCTTCAGGAACTGCTTGGCACCATCGTCGCCGCTCGACTGGTTGTCGGTCATCCAGGCCATCAGGGTGTTGACCGTATCGTTGGTCCAGGACCGCTTGTTGAGATAGGCCATGATGTCGGCACCGGCACGATCTGCAAAGGCTTTGGTGACGAGTGTCTGCACTTTGTCCTTCGGCCAGTCGTTCGGCTTGGGATCTGCACAGTCAGCAACCGTGTTGCACCGCTTCCATTCGGCCGCGTCGGCCGGTACCCCGTGGCCGAGCTTGACCATCTGGTACTTTCCGAGAAGCGCAGTCGGGGCCCAATAGTATCCGACCCATCCTTCCTTGCGCTCATAGGCCTTGGCGATCGAGCCGTCGAGGCCAGCCGCCGAGCCGGTATCGACAAGCGTGAAGCCCGCCTTTTCGGCGCCGTAGGCCTTGTAGAACTGGGTCGTGGCAACGGTCCCGCCCCAACCCTGGGGACCATTGTGGACTGCGCCCTTCTTCTTGTCTTCGGGATCCGGGAAAAGTTCCGGATGCTTGAGAGCGTCCTGGATGGTCTTGATATCGGGATGGGCGTCAGCGACGTATTTCGGGATCCACCAACCCTGCACGGCGCCATCGGAAAGCGCCACGGCGGCGCCTACCAGCTTGCCCTCGGCAATGCCGCGGCTGACGACTTCCGGTAACAGATCCACCCAGCCTTCGGGTGCGATGTCCGGCTCACCCTTTTCCACCATCGAGGTAATGGTGGGAACCGTGTCCCCGACGATGATTTCCGCGTCGCAGCCGTAGCCTTCGTTCAGGATGAACTTGTCGAGGCTTGCCAGCACCTCGGCGCTCTGCCAGTTCATGCTCGCGATCGTGACGTCACCGCATTCCGCTGCTTCGGCGCCTGCAAAGCCTCCGAACATGCCCAAGGCAAGGCAGGTCGAGGCGAGTAGCTTGTTCATTTCGCAGTTCCCTCTTCTGTATGGTTTTTTAAGAGGAGGCAGATCCACCCTCCCATGACAGTCTTGCAAGGTCCAGAAATGACGCTGTTTCAATCACGCCTATCGTGATCCTTTTTCCGCCAAGCTGCCGAAAAGGAAAGCGTAAAATCCACCGGGCAATGAGGCGCAGCTACCTTGAAGCCCATGGACATGCTGAGCCGTCCGGTTGTGATGCAGCGATCCCCATTCGGATATCGGAATGCGAAAACGCCCGCAACGCGTAGCGCTGCGGGCGTCCGTCAAGACTGCCGTTGGGGAGTGTCAGAGCGGCTTGCCGATGCCGGAATAGGTGAACCCATGCGCTTCGACTTCCGGCTTGCGGTAGACGTTGCGCAGATCGACCAGCACGGGGCTCTTCATTACCGACTTGAGGCGTTCGAGATCCAATGCCCGAAACTCGTTCCATTCCGTGACGAGGACGGCAACATCGGCTCCTTCCGCGGCCTGATAAGGGCCGCTGGCGAATTCGATATCCATCATCTGTTTTGCGTTTTCCATTCCCTCAGGATCGTAGCCGGATACGATTGCACCCGCATCCTTCAGGGTCTGGACAACCGCGATCGCCGGGCTGTCGCGCATGTCGTCGGTATTCGGCTTGAAGGTGAGGCCGAAGACTGCGACCTTCTTTCCCCGCACTTCTCCGCCGGCAGCGGCGATCACTTTGCGCCCCATGGCGCGCTTGCGGTTGTCGTTGACTGCGATGGTCGCTTCGATCAGACGGACAGGGCTGTCATTGTCCTGTGCAGTCTTGGCAAGCGCCAGCGTGTCCTTCGGGAAGCATGAGCCGCCGTAGCCAGGGCCGGCATGCAGGAATTTCGAGCCGATGCGGCCGTCGAGGCCGATGCCGCGCGAGACATCCTGGACATCGGCGCCGACGCGCTCGCAAAGATCGGCCATCTCGTTGATGAAGGTGATCTTCATCGCCAGGAAGCCGTTGGCCGCATATTTGATGAGCTCGGACGTGCGGCGGCTCGTGAACAGCAGCGGCGACTGGTTGAGGTAGAGCGGCCTGTAGACTTCCGTCATCACGCCGCGGGCGCGCTCGTCGGAAAGCCCGACGACGATTCGGTCCGGGCGCTTGAAGTCTTCGATCGCGGCTCCTTCGCGGAGGAATTCCGGGTTGGAGACGACGGCAAAATCGGCTTGCGGATTGGTTTCGCGGATGATCCGCTCGACCTCGTCACCGGTGCCGACAGGGACGGTGGATTTGGTAACGACGACCGTGAAGCCATCGAGCGCCTCGGCGATCTCTGCGGCGGCAGCATAGACATAACCAAGGTCGGCATGGCCATCTCCGCGACGAGAGGGTGTGCCGACTGCGATGAAGACGACGTCGGCCTGGGCAACGGCGCTCTTCAGATCGGTCGTGAAGGACAGGCGTCCTGATTTGACATTCGACTCGACCAGCGCATCGAGACCAGGTTCGAAGATCGGGATCACACCCTTCTTCAGCGCCTCGATTTTTTCGACGGCCTTGTCGACGCAGGTGACGTGATGTCCGAAATCCGCAAAGCAAGCTCCGGAAACGAGACCGACATAACCAGATCCAACCATTACAATATGCATCTGCAATCCTCATCGCGGTCGAGCAGGATCTTCTGCCCTCGATTTTTACTTTTCCTAGCGCATCCAGGTTTTATTGCAACGCATCAAGCGTGTTAGGATTAATCCGCATTGCCCCAGCGATTTTTACCTGATCTGCATCTGGGTGTCGGCCAGGAATACTTGGTCGCTCCCGAACATCGGCGTTGCGCATGACCTGAATATGAAGGCCTGGGGACAATCGCTGGTGATTGAGGGTTACGTTTTCGACATGCGCCTTCCCCAGGCGATGAAATCCGGATTCGCGAAGTCGATCACACCAGCCTGGCTGGTCTTGCCGTAGCGAAGCGGCTCGCCGTCAAGACCGAGTGTGACGCCGCCCGCTGCCCGCAAAACCGCGTCTCCCGCCGCCGTGTCCCATTCCATCGTCCGCCCGAAACGGGGATAGAGATCGGCAGCCCCTTCGGCCAGCAGGCAGAATTTCAAAGACGAGCCGATGCAACGGATGTCACAGGCACCGGACTGTTTCAGAAAGGCCTCGGTCTCGGCGGAGCCGTGCGAGCGGCTTGCGACCGCGACGGGCGGAGTGGAGACCGGTCGTGCCGAAATCCTCTCGCGGCTTGCCACCGCATGATCGTTATCGATGATCAGTTTTTCAGCGGTCCCGTTTCCGCCGAGATAAGCGACTTTGAGAGCGGGGGCATAGACCGCGCCCAGCACGGGTGTTCCGTTTTCCACCAAGGCGATATTGACGGTGAAGTCCATCTGTTTGCCGATGAATTCCTTAGTCCCGTCCAGCGGATCGACGAGGATGAACGTGCGGCCTTCGATCTGCGGCACTCGTCCCGCTGCAACCGATTCTTCCGCGATGACCGGAATTCCCGGACATGCCGTTGCAAGTTCGGAAAGGATGATCGCTTCGGCCCGCTCATCCGCTTCCGTGACCGGCGAGCGGTCGTCCTTGTATCGGGTAATAGGCCCCGCCTCGTAAATGTCGAGAATCACTTTCCCGGCGAGCAGGGCGGCGTGTTCGAAGGCGGCCAGCATGGACATCAGCGCGACCCCAAACGGCTCACTTTGCCCTGGCCAGATGCTGGCGGGTGGCATAGAGCGCCACTGCGGCGGCATTCGACACGTTGAGTGACTTGATCGCGCCCGGCATGTCGAGCCTCGCCAATGCCGCGACCGTCTCGCGGGTTTTCTGCCGCAGTCCCTTGCCCTCCGAGCCCAGCACGAGTGCGACCTTGTCGGCAGCAAACGTTCCTTCGAGCGGGGCGGGGCCTTCCGAATCAAGCCCGATCGTCTGGAAACCGAGCCGGTGCAATTCCTCGATCGCGTCGGCGAGGTTGGTGATCTGTATATAAGGTATGAGTTCCAGCGCGCCGGAGGCCGACTTGGCCAGTACTCCGGATTCGGTCGGGCTATGTCTCTGGGTGGTGACGATGGCGCCGGCGCCGAAGGCCACGGCCGAACGCATGATCGCTCCGACGTTATGCGGGTCGGTCACCTGATCGAGCACCAGAAGCAGGGGGCTGTCCTTCAGCGCCTCCAGCCGGCGCAAGGGCAGGGGTCGAGTTTCCAGCATGACACCCTGGTGGATGGCTTCGGGACCCAGCACCTTGTCGATATCCTGAGGGGAGACGAATTCGACCGGGAAGGGCAGTGCGTCTGGCTCCCCGACATCGAGGCGCGCAAAGGCATTTCGTGTAACCGAGAGTTTGATCAGCTTGCGCTCGGGATTCTCAAGAGCTGCTCGCACCGTATGCAAGCCGTAAAGAAAGACCTGTTCGGGCTGCAGCTGCGGGGGCTTCCAATCCTTGTTGGATTTCTGCCGTTTCTGCTGCGGGGTCGGAATTTCCCCGCGCTCCCGCTTGGCATCGCGCACGGCGCGCCTCAGCGTGGCATAGTGACCATCGCGGCCGGATTTGTCTTGTTTGCTGTCCTTGCTCATGGCGCCTTATAGCGATGCCGGCTCATTCGGCAAAGCCCCACGATGGACGCGCAGTCCGGTGAGCAGTGATTATTTTTCCTCATTTTTCCAAAAACCTCGTGTTGACAGACGAGAACGGTGCGGTCATATACGCGGCGCAGATCGAGGGGCACGGAAGTGCTCCTGGGCCTGACGAGCTTGGTCGCTGATCCAGACGGAAAACTGGAGGGATGCCCGAGTGGTTAAAGGGGACGGACTGTAAATCCGTTGGCTCAGCCTACGTTGGTTCAAATCCAACTCCCTCCACCATTCTGTCGCCGGATCGGACCACCCCGCGGGTATAGCTCAATGGTAGAGCAGCAGCCTTCCAAGCTGAATACGCGGGTTCGATTCCCGCTACCCGCTCCATTCCCTGTTTCCATCGTTGCTTAGCTTTTTTGGCATGTTGCTTGAGACTTCTTAAGCCATTCCGGATAGAGCTTATGCTTGGCTCCTGAAGCCGTCTCCTCCTTGAATGGAAACTCGTCCATGAAGAAAATAATAGCCGCCGCGGCATTTGCGACCATGCTGCTGCCGTCTGTATCCTTTGCAGAAACCATGCGTTTCCCAAGCGATGCGCCCGTCGCAGAGATCACCATCCCCGACTCCTGGAGCCCGGAAGAAACCGAAACCGGAATTCAGGCGACGTCGGAGGATGAGGCGATCTATCTTTCGATCGATATCGCCGACGAAACGACGACCGACAAGGTGATTGAAGATGCGATCGCCTTCCTGGACGACAACGGTGTGACGGTCGATCCAGCCACCCAGAAACAGTCTGAAGATACCTTCAACGGCATGAAGATGTCGAATTTCGACTGGAGCGGTACGGACAAGGACGGCCCTGCAAGCATCGGCCTGTCGCTCGTGTCGCCGAAGCGAGGCAAACTGCTGGTCATCACCTACTGGGGAACCAAGGGCGAGCAGGAAAAGCATGCCGAAGAACTGCTGGCGCTCATCAGTTCGTTGAAGCCGGCCAGCAAATAAAATTCTACGAAACGGCGGGCGATGGCAGGGTTTCGGTTGAAACGACTCCCGGTCCTGATTTCGTCTGCCTGTCATCCCGCCGTTTCACGCGTTTCGGTTGCTGCCGAAAGCGCATATTCGGCGGGCCTTCCGCATCCATTTTCTACGGTCCCCTTGTCCCGGCACGCGTCGTAATTATGTCTTGCGCATTCTGGTGGAAAGCCTTAAACGGCGACACCAAACCCGCCCGCCGGGTTCACCTCTTATGTTCACAGGAAGCTTTCAATGGCAAAGAGCAAGTTTGAGCGCAACAAGCCTCACGTCAACATTGGCACGATCGGTCACGTTGACCATGGCAAGACGTCGCTGACGGCCGCGATCACGAAGTACTTCGGCGAGTACAAGGCCTATGACCAGATCGACGCCGCTCCTGAAGAAAAGGCTCGTGGCATCACGATTTCGACGGCGCACGTCGAATACGAGACGCCGGCCCGCCACTATGCGCACGTCGACTGCCCCGGCCACGCCGACTATGTGAAGAACATGATCACCGGTGCGGCGCAGATGGACGGCGCGATCCTGGTTTGCTCGGCTGCCGACGGCCCGATGCCGCAGACCCGCGAGCACATCTTGCTCGCCCGTCAGGTCGGCGTTCCCGCGATCGTGGTATTCTTGAACAAGGTCGACCAGGTTGACGACGCCGAGCTTCTCGAGCTCGTCGAGCTGGAAGTTCGCGAACTTCTGTCGTCCTACGATTTTCCGGGCGACGACATCCCGATCATCAAGGGTTCGGCGCTTGCTGCTCTTGAAGATTCCGACAAGAAGATCGGCGAAGACGCGATCCGCGAGCTGATGGCGGCTGTTGACGCCTACATCCCGACGCCTGAGCGTCCGATCGACCAGCCGTTCCTGATGCCGATCGAAGACGTGTTCTCGATCTCGGGCCGTGGTACGGTCGTGACCGGCCGCGTCGAGCGTGGCATCGTCAAGGTTGGCGAAGAAGTCGAGATCGTCGGCATCCGTCCGACCTCGAAGACGACGGTGACCGGCGTTGAAATGTTCCGCAAGCTGCTCGACCAGGGCCAGGCCGGCGACAACATCGGCGCGCTGATCCGCGGTGTGAACCGTGACGGCGTCGAGCGTGGCCAGATTCTGTGCAAGCCGGGTTCGGTCAAGCCGCACAAGAAGTTCAAGGCCGAAGCCTACATCCTGACGAAGGAAGAAGGCGGCCGTCATACGCCGTTCTTCACCAACTACCGTCCGCAGTTCTACTTCCGCACCACGGACGTGACCGGCATCGTGACGCTTCCGGAAGGCACCGAAATGGTCATGCCTGGCGACAACGTCACCGTTGACGTCGAGCTGATCGTGCCGATCGCCATGGAAGAAAAGCTGCGCTTCGCCATCCGCGAAGGCGGCCGCACCGTCGGCGCCGGCATCGTCGCTTCCATCATCGAGTAATCGATACCGGAATTGAATAGGAAAGGCCCTGCCAGAAACGGTGGGGCCTTTTGCTTTGGAGCTTCACGTCGGGTGAGGTGGGTTCGGCATCGATCAGCCGAGCAATTCGCTCTCGTGACGGTAGTAGGGGGTGTCGCGCGACTTGCGGAAGGCAAGGGGAAGCCGTTCTTCGGTTTCCAGGAGACGCGCTGCGACATTTTCCACGCCCGCCTGAATTGCCTCCCGGCCGATGAAGCCGCCACGGACCTGGGTGGTCGCGGCAAGTGCTCGCGTAAAGGCGTCGAAGAGGTCCGGATCGGGGGCGGTTGGGTTCTGCCAGAAGGCGGCAAGGCTTTCCTGGAAGGCGAGGCCCGGCACGTCGTAGATCGCGGAGCCGAGGGCGATGACCGGCCTACCGGCAGCCAGCGCCGTTAGCCCGACCGTCGAATTGACTGTCACCACGCCATGAGACTTCGCGATCAGCAGATCGGTATCGCCTCCGTCCGCGACGAAGACGCGATCGGCGACGCCATGCTTCGTTGCGGCTGAGTCGATACGGTTTGGCCAGCGGGAGAGGCCGTTGTCGATCGGGTGGATCTTGAAGAGAAGCCGGGTGTTCGCAGGCGCGTGATCGGCAAACGATGCGATCGTCGCATCGACGAGCCTGAAGAGATCTCCGCCAGGCGCATGGCGCCTGATCTGATAGTCGCCCGGTAATTGCAGTGGAAAGAAATAGAAAGGAGAGGGAGCCCCACTTCGTGCGGAGAGGCAGGCTTCAATTGCCGTTCTTGCCTGGCGCCGGCGTTTGCGGCGCGTGAGGGCTTTCCAGATCCAGCCGCTGTATTCGACCGCCGGATGAACCGGCCCGTGCGTGCGATAATGCGGATGGACGAGCCAGCCGAGCGCGACGTTCGGAATATGGAATGCGAGATCGTAAAGGGCGTAGGTCAGAAAGCTCGAAGGATAGAGCTTTTCGGAGGAAACCGACGGTTGACCGGCCGCGAGCGCGCTTATGTCCGCTGGTTTGGCAGGAAAGCGGGAATGCCCCGACATGCCATCCGGCTCGATCGTCAGCCAGTCGGGCCTGAGATAGCCGTGCTCCAGAATATGGACGCGCAGCCCCGCGCCGATCCCGAGCTCGGCCGCCACCGCATGTGGCGCGCGGCCATCACCCAACATGACGATGTCGGTAATATTGTGATCGCGAATGTAGCAATTGAGATACACCGGCCAATCATTTGCGCGGCCGCGGAAGAAGTTGCTTTCCTTCGGCCACCAAAATACCACATCCCCAAGGCAGAGGCTGATCTTTCGGATCGAAGCTCCTTTGTTTTCAACCGCTTCTGCCAGCCGTCGGAGGAATGGCGAGGCGGGACCTTGAAGGAACAGGAACGTGCGGGCTTTCATGTCACACAACCTGAGGAATGTTGGGGAACGTCTGGTGGAGCATTGACGGGAGGGGGACCTTCGTGAAAATACCCGTCCGGTGTATATCGGCCTTCGCGCAATTGAAATCGCTTTTCGCAGGCTTGTCGTTGGTTCAGTCTCAAGCAGCATTGGCTCTCGCATGACCAAAGTTCTGTTCCTTCAAGGTCCTCCATCGGTTTTCTGGCGCGAGTTGGCTGGGGCGTTCGAGACGCAGGGCGTCGAGACCAAGAGGGTGAACTTCTCGTTTGGCGACCAGCTCTTCTGGTTCAAGCGCGGCGCGATCAATTATCGCGGGTCGCTGCGGGCCTGGCCGCGTTACCTGGCTAACCTGATTCGCCGCGAAGGCATCACCGACATTCTCTACTATGCCGACCGGCTTCCTTATCACCGTCTTGCCGCGCGGGTTGGCCGCAAGCTCGGCGTCCGCTGCCATGCCGTGGAATTCGGTTATCTGCGGCCCGATTGGATCACGCTCGAACGCGACGGAATGGGGCGATTCTCGCATTTCCCGAACGATCCGGATCACATTCGCCAGATCGCCGCCAAACTCGACCTTCCTGATCTACACGCCCGTTACGGCCACACCTTCGGCCAGGAGGCCACCAGCGAAGTTGTCTACAACCTCGGAGCCTATTTCGGGCGTCTGATGTTTCCGTTCTACCGTGCCGACAAATATTACGACCCCCTGTTCGATTACATGTCCTGGCTTCCCCGCATGATGCGTCGCCGTCATCGCTTGCCGGAAGATTTCTGGACGGAAGAATCGCCGCCCACCTATCTCGTGGCGCTGCAGTTGCAGAGCGACTACCAGATTCGCGCCAATTCGCCCTATCGGCATCTCTCTCAGATGCTGTCGCAGGTTTTCCGGTCGTTCGCACGCAATGCTCCCGAGGGAGCAAGGCTTCTTATAAAGCAGCATCCTCTCGACAATGATCTCGAACGGTGGGGCAAGGTCGTCACCAAGCTTGCCGAAGATTATCGTATCCGGGAGCGCGTCTTCTTTATCGAGGAAGGAGAGCTGGGCGGCATTCTGAAGCGTTCGGCAGGGGTGATCATCGTAAACTCCACCACCGGGCTTCAAAGCCTCCGCGCCGGCGTGCCGACCATCGCTCTCGGCGCTGCCATCTATGATATTCCGGGGCTCACGCATCAGGCGGGGATCGACAGCTTCTGGCAGCGCCCGGAGCCGATCGACAACGAGTTGCTGCTCGATTTCATCAAGACGATCGCGGCGACGATCCAGGTAAAGGGCAATTTCTATCATTCGGAGGGGCGCAAGCTCGCGGTCGAAACGATCGTTCACCGCGTCCGCGAAGGCTTGGTGAATGAGCCCGGCGCTTACGTGGAAAAGCCGCCGCGCCTTTCCTGGCGGCGCCTTCCGTTTGCGCCCGAAAGGAATGTGCAGCCAGGCATTTTGTCGGGCGGGCTCGAGCTGCCGGGCAAGGAAATTCTCGTTGGGCGGCCTGAGCCGGTCCTCTCCGTGGGGCGCTTTGCGGATGCCTCCGAGCCGCGCAACAGAAACCGGAGATAGAAGGCGGGGATATTCAAAAATGCGCTTGCAAAGCGCAGCGCATCCCCTTAAAGGGAGCGCCTAGCCAGTTGGCGGCGAACCGGAGTTTCCGGTTTGCGAATTCCGCCAGGGTTGAAGGGGTGTAGCTCAGTTGGTAGAGCGGCGGTCTCCAAAACCGCAGGTCGTCGGTTCAAGCCCGGCCGCCCCTGCCACTTCCAGATGATTGGCGCGAGATTATCCGCAGCGGAATTGTCGGGAAATGGCCGTCGTGCAAAACGGCGAAATTTCATCGAACACTGTTTTCCCTCTTGTGTAAAGGGGAAGGGGTGTTTATGTAGGTCAAAACAGACACGCGGTGCGTGGGGCTGAGCGAGTTCAGCTTTACGTGCCGTAATTGCGTGGACAATCTATGGCATCCAAAACCAATCCCGTTACGTTTCTGCGCCAGGTGCGCTCCGAAGCGACGAAAATTCATTGGCCGTCTCGTCGCGAGACTATGATCTCTACGGCCATGGTCTTGGTGATGGTTGTTTTCGCTGCGCTGTTTTTCTTCGCTGCGGACCAGCTTTTGGGCTGGTTGCTACGTTTGGTACTGAACGTCAGCGTTTGATTCTGGAGAATGAAGATGGCGGCGCGTTGGTACATCGTCCACGCATATTCGAATTTTGAGAAGAAGGTTGCCGAGGATATCGAGAACAAGGCTCGCCAGAAGGGGCTGGAGCATCTGTTCGAGAAGATCCTGGTGCCGACCGAGAAGGTCGTCGAGGTGCGCCGCGGCCGCAAGGTCGATTCCGAGCGCAAGTTCTTTCCGGGTTACGTCATGGTTCGGGCAAACCTGACCGACGAAGCGTATCACCTGATCAAGAACACCCCGAAGGTGACTGGCTTCCTCGGTTCCGACAATAAGCCGGTTCCGATTCCGGACTTCGAAGCCGAGCGCATCCTGGGTCAGGTCCAGGAGGGTGTCGAGCGGCCGAAGTCCTCGATCACCTTCGAGATCGGCGAGCAGGTTCGCGTTTCGGATGGTCCCTTCGCGTCCTTCAACGGCACCGTTCAAGATGTCGACGAAGAGCGCTCCCGCCTCAAGGTGGAAGTCTCGATCTTCGGTCGTGCGACCCCGGTTGAGCTGGAATACGCTCAGGTCGAAAAGGTCTGATGAAGTTTTAAAATGGGGCCTGCTGTTTACTCAGTGGGCCTCGTGCGGCGTTTGCCGCAAGCGCGTGGGAGGAACGGTGCCTTAGCCGGGCACCTCTACCGAACCACGCAACCGCAGCCGCCGACGAAGGTCGGCATATGGGGCCGGGCGACCGGTCCGCAACGAAAGGCAGAGAGAAATGGCTAAGAAAGTAGCAGGCCAGCTCAAGCTTCAGGTCAAGGCAGGATCGGCAAACCCGTCCCCGCCGATCGGCCCGGCGCTTGGTCAGCGTGGCATCAACATCATGGAATTCTGCAAGGCGTTCAATGCCGCCACGCAGGAAATGGAAAAGGGCATGCCGATCCCGGTCGTCATCACCTATTACCAGGACAAGTCCTTCACCTTCGCGATGAAGCAGCCGCCGGTCAGCTATTGGCTGAAGAAGGAAGCGAAGATCACCTCCGGTTCCAAGACGCCGGGCAAGGGCGCCAAGGCCGGCACCCTCACCAAGGCTCAGATCAAGGCGATCGCCGAAGCCAAGATGAAGGATCTGAACGCCGCCGATATCGAAGGCGCAATGGCCATGATCGAGGGCTCTGCCCGCGCCATGGGTCTGGAAGTGGTGGCTTAACATGGCAAAGCTTGCAAAGCGTATTCAGAAGATCCGCGAAGGCGTTGATCCGACCAAGCTGGTCGCCCTTAACGATGCCATCTCGATGGTCAAGGAACGTGCCGTCGCCAAGTTCGACGAAACAATCGAAATCGCCATGAACCTCGGCGTCGATCCGCGTCACGCAGACCAGATGGTCCGCGGCGTGGTCAATCTGCCGAACGGCACCGGCCGTGACGTTCGTGTCGCCGTGTTCGCTCGTGGCGCCAAGGCTGACGAAGCCAAGGCTGCCGGCGCCGACATCGTCGGTGCGGAAGATCTCCTCGAGATCGTCCAGGGCGGCAAGATCGATTTCGATCGCTGCATCGCGACCCCGGACATGATGCCGCTCGTTGGCCGTCTCGGTAAGGTTCTTGGCCCCCGTGGCATGATGCCGAACCCGAAGGTCGGAACCGTCACCATGGACGTCACCGGCGCCGTCAAGGCTTCCAAGGGCGGCGCTGTTGAGTTCCGCGTCGAGAAGGCTGGTATCGTTCACGCCGGCATCGGCAAGGCTTCCTTCGAGGCCAAGGCTCTTGAAGAAAACATCAAGGCCTTCGCTGATGCCGTCATCAAGGCAAAGCCGGCTGGCGCCAAGGGCAACTACGTCAAGCGCGTAGCGATTTCGTCGACCATGGGTCCGGGCGTCAAGATCGACCCGACCACGGTAACGGCCTGACAAGAATTTTCCGGCGCCCCAGGGCGTCGGAAAGACTGAATTCCGGCCCTTCGGGGCCGGGATTTCCGGAGAGATCCGGAATTCCTGTCCGAGATTGCAGGTGGCTTAGGCCTTAATTGCCTGCATGAGACGGGTAAGACCCGATTTTGATAAGCGCCGAGGCGCTTTCGGTTTCGGTTCGAGCCTAGTGTGCCTTGTGCCTGTAGCCATTCGGCGACAGAGCGAGGGGACAGGATCCTCAAGCGTCGCTTGGGGTCCTATAGGGTCCGTGAGGATCCCGCCAGGATCCCTTGAGGCAAAGGCAAACCGATGGGGCCTGCAGGATTGCGGTCCCGTCAACTGGAGACAGACAGTGGAAAGAGCGGAAAAACGCGAATTTGTCACGGAGCTGAGCGAAGTCTTCAAGGCTTCAGGCTCGGTTGTCGTGGCCCACTATGCTGGTGTCACAGTTGCGCAGATGAACGATTTTCGTTCGAAGATGCGCGCTGCTGGCGGCACCGTCAAAGTCGCGAAAAACCGCCTGGCCAAGATCGCTCTTCAGGGTACGGAGTCGGAAGGGATGTCGAATCTCTTCAAGGGTCAGACGCTGATCGCATTCAGCGAAGACCCGGTAACGGCTCCGAAGGTCGTCATGGATTTCGCCAAGACCAACGACAAGATCGTTGTCCTGGGCGGCGCCATGGGTGCAACCACGCTCACTGCGGATGCGGTCAAGTCGCTTGCGACCCTGCCTTCGCTGGACGAGCTTCGCGGCAAGCTGCTGGGCCTTCTCAATGCCCCGGCTACCCGCGTCGCCACGGTTGTCGCCGCACCGGCAAGCCAGCTTGCCCGCGTGTTCGCGGCCTACGCCAAGAAGGACGAAGAAGCCGCTTAAGGTGGTTTTTTGCTGTTCAAATCAAACCAGATCGAACCGAATATAAGGAACTAGAAAATGGCTGATCTCGCAAAGATCGTTGAAGACCTCTCTGCTCTCACCGTCCTGGAAGCTGCTGAGCTTTCCAAGCTGCTTGAAGAAAAGTGGGGCGTTTCTGCCGCTGCTCCGGTAGCCGTTGCTGCTGCTGGCGGTGGCGCTGCTGCTGCCGTTGTTGAAGAAGAAAAGACCGAGTTCGACGTCGTCCTGACGGATGCCGGCGCCAACAAGATCAACGTCATCAAGGAAGTCCGCGCCATCACCGGTCTCGGCCTCAAGGAAGCCAAGGACCTCGTCGAAGGCGCTCCGAAGGCTGTCAAGGAAGGCGTTTCCAAGGCTGAAGCCGCTGACCTCAAGAAGAAGCTTGAGGATGCCGGCGCTAAGGTCGACGTCAAGTAATACTGGAATGCGGTGGGAAAGGGACTATCTCTTTCCCACCGATTTCCCCCCGAACTTATTACCCAGGGACCGTCTGGCACGGTCCCTGGGTAATGGGTTCTCAAGAGGATGGTCCCCAACCAAACCGCTTTTAGGCAATCCGGCCGGCGCGTTTGGGAGACGGGACGAGATTGAGAATACCATGTCGACGGGAGATCGAATGGCCAGCGAACCCCGTCCGTTGCAGGCCCGGATGCAATTTTGAAGGAGCGACGATGGCTCAGACCCTTTCCTTTAATGGTCGTAGGCGCGTACGCAAGTTTTTTGGAAAAATCCCCGAAGTCACCGAGATGCCGAACCTTATCGAGGTTCAGAAGGCGTCCTATGACCAGTTCCTTATGGTCGACGAGCCGAAGGGCGGCCGCCCGGACGAAGGTCTGAACGCCGTCTTCAAGTCCGTCTTCCCGATCACTGATTTCTCCGGCGCTTCGATGCTGGAATTCGTGTCCTACGAATTCGAGCCGCCGAAGTTCGACGTCGAGGAATGCCGCCAGCGCGATCTGACCTACGCGGCGCCTTTGAAGGTGACCCTGCGTCTCATCGTATTTGATATCGACGAGGATACCGGCTCCAAGTCCATCAAGGACATCAAGGAACAGTCCGTCTATATGGGCGATATGCCGCTCATGACCGACAACGGTACGTTCATCGTGAACGGCACCGAGCGCGTGATCGTGTCCCAGATGCACCGCTCGCCGGGCGTCTTCTTCGACCACGACAAGGGCAAGAGCCATTCGTCGGGCAAGCTGCTTTTCGCCGCTCGCGTCATCCCGTATCGCGGTTCCTGGCTCGACATCGAGTTCGACGCCAAGGACATCGTCTATGCCCGCATCGATCGCCGCCGCAAGATTCCGGTATCGTCGCTGCTGATGGCGCTTGGAATGGATGGCGAAGACATTCTGTCGACCTTCTATTCGAAGTCCAACTACGAGCGCGATGGCGACGGCTGGCGGATTCCGTTCCAGCCGGAGACCTTGAAGGGCGCCAAGACTCTTTCAGACATGATCGACGCCGACACCGGCGAAGTGGTGGTCGAGTCCGGCAAGAAGCTGACCCCGCGTCTGCTCCGGCAGCTGTCCGAGAAGGGCCTCAAGGCACTCAAGGCAACCAACGACGATCTCTACGGCAACTATCTCGCCGAAGATGTCGTCAACACGGAAACCGGTGAGATTTATCTCGAGGCCGGCGACGAGATCGACGAGAAGACCCTGCCGGTCATCCTCAATGCCGGTTTCGACGAAATTCCGGTTCTAGGCATCGATCACATCAATGTCGGCGCCTACATCCGCAACACGCTCGCCGCTGACAAGAACGAGAACCGCCAGGACGCTCTGTTCGATATCTACCGCGTCATGCGTCCGGGTGAACCGCCGACCATGGAATCGGCAGAAGCCATGTTCAACTCGCTGTTCTTCGATGCGGAGCGTTACGACCTCTCCGCCGTCGGCCGCGTGAAGATGAACATGCGTCTTGATCTCGACGTTGCCGACACCGTCCGCACGTTGCGTAAGGACGACATCCTGGCCGTGGTCAAGATGCTTGTCGAACTGCGCGACGGCAAGGGCGAGATCGACGACATCGACAACCTCGGCAACCGCCGTGTCCGTTCCGTCGGCGAGCTGATGGAAAACCAGTACCGTCTCGGTCTGCTCCGCATGGAGCGTGCGATCAAGGAACGCATGTCCTCGATCGAGATCGACACCGTTATGCCGCAGGACCTGATCAACGCGAAGCCGGCAGCTGCTGCCGTTCGCGAGTTCTTCGGTTCCTCGCAGCTGTCGCAGTTCATGGACCAGGTGAACCCGCTTTCGGAAATCACCCACAAGCGCCGTCTCTCGGCTCTTGGCCCGGGTGGTCTGACCCGCGAGCGCGCCGGCTTCGAAGTCCGCGACGTTCATCCGACCCACTACGGCCGTATCTGCCCGATCGAAACGCCGGAAGGCCCGAACATCGGTCTGATCAACTCGCTTGCCACCTTCGCCCGCGTCAACAAGTACGGTTTCATCGAAAGCCCGTACCGCAAGATCGTCGACGGCAAGGTGACCAACGACGTTCTTTACCTCTCCGCCATGGAAGAGGCGAAGTATTACGTCGCGCAGGCGAACGCCGAGCTGGATAAGAACGGTTCGTTCGTGGAAGAGTTCGTGGTCTGCCGCCATGCGGGCGAAGTGATGCTGTCGCCGCGCGACACCATCAACCTGATGGACGTCTCGCCGAAGCAGCTCGTTTCGGTCGCAGCCGCGCTGATCCCGTTCCTGGAAAACGACGACGCCAACCGCGCTCTCATGGGCTCGAACATGCAGCGTCAGGCCGTGCCGCTGGTGCGTGCCGAAGCTCCGTTCGTCGGCACCGGCATGGAGCCGGTCGTCGCCCGCGACTCCGGTGCGGCGATTGCTGCCCGCCGTGGCGGTGTGGTCGACCAGGTCGACGCGACCCGTATCGTTATCCGCGCCACCGAAGACCTCGATCCGTCGAAGTCGGGCGTCGATATCTATCGTCTGCAGAAGTTCCAGCGTTCGAACCAGAACACCTGCGTCAACCAGCGCCCGCTGGTCGCCGTCGGTGACATCCTGAACAAGGGCGACATCATCGCCGACGGTCCGTCGACGGACCTCGGTGACCTGGCGCTCGGCCGCAACGCGCTCGTCGCGTTCATGCCCTGGAACGGCTACAACTACGAAGACTCGATCCTGCTCTCCGAGCGTATCGTGTCGGACGACGTGTTCACCTCCATCCACATCGAGGAATTCGAAGTGATGGCGCGCGACACCAAGCTTGGTCCGGAAGAAATCACGCGCGACATTCCGAACGTTTCGGAAGAAGCGCTGAAGAACCTCGACGAAGCCGGCATCGTCTATATCGGAGCCGAAGTCCAGCCGGGCGACATCCTCGTCGGCAAGATCACGCCGAAGGGCGAAAGCCCGATGACGCCGGAAGAAAAGCTTCTGCGCGCGATCTTCGGTGAAAAGGCCTCCGACGTTCGCGACACCTCCATGCGCATGCCTCCGGGCACGTTCGGCACGGTCGTCGAAGTCCGCGTCTTCAACCGTCACGGTGTGGAGAAGGACGAACGCGCCATGGCGATCGAGCGTGAGGAAATCGAACGCCTCGCCAAGGACCGCGACGACGAACAGGCGATCCTCGACCGCAACGTTTATGGCCGTTTGACGGACATGCTGCGCGGCCAGATGGCGGTTGCCGGTCCGAAGGGCTTCAAGAAGGGCATCGAGCTCACCAACGCCGTCATCTCCGAATATCCCCGCTCGCAGTGGTGGATGTTCGCAGTCGAGGACGAAAAGGTGCAGGGCGAAGTCGAAGCTCTCCGCGGCCAGTATGACGAGTCCAAGTCGCGCCTTGAACAGCGCTTCATGGACAAGGTCGAGAAGGTCCAGCGCGGCGACGAAATGCCTCCGGGCGTCATGAAGATGGTCAAGGTCTTCGTCGCTGTGAAGCGCAAGATCCAGCCAGGCGACAAGATGGCCGGCCGTCACGGCAACAAGGGTGTCGTATCGCGCATCGTTCCCGTCGAGGACATGCCGTTCCTCGAAGACGGTACGCATGTCGACATCGTCTTGAACCCGCTCGGCGTGCCTTCGCGCATGAACGTCGGCCAGATTCTCGAGACCCATCTTGCATGGGCCTGCGCCGGTATGGGCAGGCGTATCGGCCAGATGCTCGAAGAGTACAAGAAGTCGAGCGACATCACGGACCTCAAGCGCGAGCTGAGAGACGTCTACGAGAGCGTGGCGAATGACGAAGTGGCGAACTTCGACGACGAATCTCTCGTCCGTCTCGCCGAGCAGTCGAAGCGCGGTGTTTCGATCGCGACGCCGGTCTTTGACGGCGCTCACGAGCCGGATGTGGCGTCCATGCTGAAGAAGGCTGGTCTCGATCCGTCGGGCCAGTCGGTCCTGTACGATGGCCGTACCGGTGAAGCCTTCGACCGTAAGGTCACCGTCGGCTACATGTACATGATCAAGCTGAACCACCTCGTGGACGACAAGATCCACGCCCGTTCGATCGGTCCGTACTCGCTCGTTACCCAGCAGCCGCTGGGAGGTAAGGCGCAGTTCGGTGGCCAGCGCTTCGGGGAAATGGAGGTCTGGGCACTGGAAGCTTACGGCGCCGCCTACACGCTGCAGGAAATGCTGACCGTGAAGTCGGATGACGTGGCAGGTCGTACAAAGGTCTACGAGGCGATCGTCCGTGGTGACGACACGTTCGAGGCCGGCATTCCGGAGAGCTTCAACGTTCTCGTCAAGGAAATGCGCTCGCTGGGTCTCTCGGTCGAACTCGAAAACTCGAAGATCGAGACGGGCGAGGGTGGCCAGCAACTGCCTGACGCTGCAGAATAATCCATGAAAAGGCGCGCGCCCGACGATGGCGCGCGCCGCTCCCGCCGCCGGCCTGTCGGCCGTGTCGGGGAACTTTTGCCGCATTTCGCGGCTACGACCGTTTTAGAGCATCGGACTGTCCGCCCCGGGAATCTGGACAGTACCGATCGCAAGCCGAGGGCTTCCGCCCCTAAAGGAGATAGGCATGAACCAAGAGGTCATGAATCTTTTCAATCCGCAGGTGCCTGCGCAGCACTTTGACTCGATCCGTATTTCGATCGCGTCCCCGGAGAAGATTCTCTCCTGGTCCTACGGTGAAATCAAAAAGCCGGAGACCATCAACTACCGCACGTTCAAGCCGGAACGCGACGGCCTCTTCTGCGCGCGCATCTTCGGGCCGATCAAGGACTACGAGTGCCTTTGCGGCAAGTACAAGCGCATGAAGTACAAGGGCATCATCTGCGAAAAGTGCGGCGTCGAAGTGACGCTGTCGCGCGTTCGCCGTGAGCGCATGGGCCATATCGAGCTCGCCGCTCCCGTCGCCCATATCTGGTTCCTGAAGTCGCTGCCGTCCCGTATCGCGACCCTTCTCGACATGACGCTGAAGGATGTCGAGCGCGTTCTCTATTTCGAGAACTACATCGTGACCGAGCCGGGCCTGACCGCGCTCAAGGAAAACCAGCTTCTTTCCGAAGAAGAATACATGATCGCCGTCGACGAATACGGCGAGGACCAGTTCACGGCGATGATCGGCGCCGAGGCCATCTATGAGATGCTCGCCTCGATGAATCTCGAGAAGATCGCTGGCGACCTGCGTTCGGAGCTTGCCGACACCACGTCGGATCTCAAGCAGAAGAAGCTGATGAAGCGTCTGAAGATCGTCGAGAACTTCATCGAGTCCGGCAACCGTCCGGAATGGATGATCATGAAGGTCGTTCCGGTCATCCCGCCGGATCTGCGTCCGCTTGTTCCGCTAGATGGCGGCCGTTTCGCGACGTCCGACCTGAACGATCTCTATCGTCGCGTCATCAACCGTAACAATCGTCTGAAGCGCCTGATCGAACTGCGCGCTCCGGGCATCATCATCCGCAACGAAAAGCGCATGCTGCAGGAATCTGTCGATGCGCTGTTCGACAACGGCCGTCGTGGCCGCGTCATCACCGGCGCCAACAAGCGTCCGCTGAAGTCGCTCTCCGACATGCTGAAGGGCAAGCAGGGCCGCTTCCGTCAGAACCTGCTCGGCAAGCGCGTCGACTATTCCGGCCGCTCGGTCATCGTGACCGGTCCGGAACTCAAGCTGCACCAGTGCGGCCTGCCGAAGAAGATGGCGCTCGAGCTCTTCAAGCCGTTCATCTATGCCCGTCTTGACGCCAAGGGTTACTCCTCCACCGTCAAGCAGGCCAAGAAGCTGGTCGAGAAGGAAAAGCCGGAAGTCTGGGATATCCTCGATGAGGTCATCCGCGAACATCCGGTTCTCTTGAACCGCGCGCCGACGCTGCACCGCCTGGGCATCCAGGCCTTCGAACCGATCCTGGTCGAAGGCAAGGCGATCCAGCTGCATCCGCTCGTCTGCACGGCCTTCAACGCCGACTTCGACGGGGACCAGATGGCCGTTCACGTGCCGCTGTCGCTCGAAGCTCAGCTCGAAGCTCGCGTGCTGATGATGTCGACGAACAACATCCTGCATCCCGCGAACGGTGCGCCGATCATCGTTCCGTCGCAGGACATGGTTCTCGGCCTCTACTATCTGTCGATCATGAACCAGAACGAGCCGGGCGAAGGCATGGTGTTCTCCGACATGGGCGAACTGCACCATGCGCTGGAAAACAAGGTCGTCACCCTGCATGCCAAGATCCGGGGTCGCTTCAAGACCGTGGATGCCGAAGGCAAGCCGGTTTCCAAGATCTATGAAACGACCCCCGGCCGCATGATCATCGGTGAACTTCTGCCGAAGAACGTCAACGTGCCGTTCGAGACCTGCAACCAGGAAATGACCAAGAAGAACATCTCCAAGATGATCGACACGGTCTACCGTCATTGCGGTCAGAAGGACACGGTGATCTTCTGCGACCGCATCATGCAGCTCGGCTTCACCCATGCGTGCAAGGCCGGCATTTCGTTCGGCAAGGACGACATGATCATCCCGGAAACCAAGGCGCAGATCGTCGGTGATACAGAAACTCTGGTGAAGGAATACGAGCAGCAGTACAACGACGGCCTGATCACCCAGGGCGAGAAGTACAACAAGGTCGTCGACGCCTGGGGCAAGGCCACCGAAAAGGTTGCGGAAGACATGATGGCCCGCATCAAGGCCGTCGAGTTCGACCCTGAAACCGGTCGCCAGAAGCAGATGAACGCCATCTACATGATGTCGCACTCGGGTGCCCGCGGTTCTCCGAACCAGATGCGCCAGCTGGGCGGCATGCGTGGCCTGATGGCCAAGCCCTCGGGCGAGATCATCGAGACGCCGATCATCTCGAACTTCAAGGAAGGCCTGACCGTTAACGAGTACTTCAACTCGACCCACGGTGCCCGTAAGGGTCTCGCAGACACCGCCTTGAAGACCGCGAACTCCGGTTACCTGACCCGTCGTCTCGTCGACGTCGCGCAGGACTGCATCGTCAATCTGGTCGATTGCGGCACCGAAAGCGGTCTCACCATGACCGCGATCGTTGACGCCGGCCAGGTCGTGGCTTCGATCGGCGCCCGCGTTCTCGGCCGCACAGCACTCGACGATATCGATCATCCGGTCACGGGTGCCCGTATCGTCGATGCCGGCAAGATGATCCTCGAGCCGGATGTCATCGAGATCGAAAAGGCTGGTATCCAGTCGATCCGCATCCGTTCGGCGCTGACCTGCGAAGTTCAGACGGGCGTCTGCTCGGTCTGCTACGGCCGAGATCTGGCCCGTGGTACTCCGGTCAACATGGGCGAAGCCGTTGGCGTTATCGCGGCTCAGTCGATCGGCGAGCCGGGCACCCAGCTCACCATGCGTACCTTCCACTTGGGCGGTACGGCAAACGTGGTCGACCAGTCGTTCCTGGAAGCGTCGTATGAAGGCACGATCCAGATCAAGAACCGCAACATGCTGCGGAATTCGGAAGGCGTTCTCGTCGCGATGGGCCGCAACATGGCGGTCACCATTCTCGACGAGCGCGGCGTGGAACGTTCCTCGCAGCGCGTCGCCTACGGTTCGAAGCTGTTCGTGGATGACGGCGACAAGGTTCGTCGCGGTCAGCGTCTGGCAGAGTGGGACCCCTACACACGCCCGATGATGACGGAAGTGGAAGGTACGGTTCAATTCGAAGACGTGGTCGACTCGATTTCGGTTTCGGAATCGACCGACGAATCCACCGGCATCACCAAGCGTCAGGTCATCGACTGGCGTTCGACGCCGCGCGGTACGGACCTGAAGCCTGCGATCGTCATCAAGGACGCGTCCGGCAACATCATGAAACTGGCCCGCGGTGGCGAAGCCCGCTTCAACCTGTCGGTCGACGCCATCCTGTCGGTCGAGCCGGGTGCCAAGGTCTCCCAGGGCGACGTTCTCGCCCGTGTGCCGATGGAAAGCGCTAAGACCAAGGACATCACCGGTGGTCTGCCGCGCGTTGCAGAACTCTTCGAAGCCCGTCGTCCGAAGGATCATGCCATCATCGCTGAGATCGATGGTACGATCCGCCTCGGCCGCGACTACAAGAACAAGCGTCGCGTCATGATCGAGCCGGCGGAAGACGGTGTCGAACCGGTCGAATACCTGATCCCGAAGGGCAAGCCCTTCCATCTTCAGGAAGGCGACTACATCGAAAAGGGCGATTACATCCTCGACGGCAATCCTGCGCCGCACGACATCCTGGCGATCAAGGGCGTGGAAGCACTCGCTTCCTACCTGGTGAACGAAATCCAGGAAGTCTACCGTCTGCAGGGCGTTGTCATCAACGACAAGCACATCGAGGTCATCGTCCGTCAGATGCTGCAGAAGGTCGAGATCACCGATGCCGGCGACAGCCAGTACATCGTCGGTGACAATGTCGATCGGATCGAGCTGGAAGATGGCAACGAGCGTCTTGCCGAAGAAGGCAAGAAGCCCGCTTACGGCGAGCCGGTTCTGCTCGGCATCACCAAGGCATCGCTGCAGACGCCGTCCTTCATCTCGGCCGCATCCTTCCAGGAAACCACCAAGGTTCTCACGGAAGCTGCGATCGCCGGCAAGATGGACACGCTGCAGGGTCTCAAGGAAAACGTCATTGTCGGCCGTCTCATCCCGGCCGGTACGGGCGGCACCATGACCCAGATCCGCCGCATCGCCACCTCGCGCGACGACCTCATTATCGAGGAACGCAAGAAGGGCACCGGCGCATCGGCTGCAACGCCGATGCTGCAGGACTTGGCGGGCGAAAACGCTCCGGCCGAATGACCGGGCAGGGTGCGAATCTATCGCACCCTCTGGAATTGACGAAGAAAACGCCCGGAGAAATCCGGGCGTTTTTCGTTGTGGAAGGGAAATGTGAAACGTAAAGGCAAGGCGGTCGAAGTTCGCGGCGGCGCCATATGACGGACGAGGCCAGGCAGGATCTTGGAAACCAACTCGGCATCGATGTAGGCGGGGAGGGTACTTTCCCTTGGGCCTGATCGAGAGGCCCGCTGCTGAGATGCTGCCGCAAAGGACGAGCCGTTTCGCCGTTAGGAATACCGCAGGCGATTCCTATGTCTTCCGCGCGGCGGCGTAGCGCAACATCACTGACCGCGCCTGAACCTCAGTCGAAGCGGATGATCGCTACCTCGCCTTCGAGCGCCCCCTGGTAGGCTGAAGCATGCGGTTCCTCGGTGGGTTCGTCGGTAAGGACGCCGATCTGATCCAGATCCGCTTCGAGGAAGCCTTCTTCCGAGAGGGCGTTGAGCGCCTCGCGGACGGCGGTGTCGTCGTCCGGTGCGCGCAGCATGATGTGAAGCTCGACGCCTTCGCCGCCCTTCACCTCGTAGCCCTTGCCGATGATGATGAATACCATCGGCGCATCGAGCCGGTTGTCATTGTCGGGCGTGCTGATCATCGTTGTCTCCGCGGCTTGGTTCCTATTACGTCCAAGACAGAAGCCGGACGGAAAGTTCCCCTTCTGTTTAGTCCATTGCCGGTGATTCCCAAATATTAATGCATGGGGCGGCAAAAAATCGTAAAACAAGGTAACTTGCGTCCTGCCAAGGGCCGGAACCCCGGCTTTTGGGCATTATTTTCGGTGCAGCCCTTGACGGGCAGGGGGGAAAACAGTAAACGCCCCGCATCGGAAGCGATGTGAGGCTTGTCCGTCCGGGATGACTCGTTCCGGAGTACGCCTCAGACACGGTTCCATACGCACGTTGAAGACACGAATGCTGCACGCATGACGCATGAGGAATGCGTCCTCTGCCTTTTGTGGTCCATCCGGAAAAGCGGATCGGGCCACGTTTTGCGCATGAGGAGATGTGTGTGTCGTCGCCGGAAACGGCATCAGAATGGCCCGCAAGGGCTTGGAAGAAGATTTTGCAAGGGATGGTTATATGCCTACCGTAAACCAGCTGATCCGCAAGCCGCGTCAGGCACAGGTAAAGCGCAACAAGGTTCCTGCTCTGCAGGAAAACCCGCAGAAGCGCGGCGTTTGCACCCGCGTTTACACGACGACCCCGAAGAAGCCGAACTCGGCTCTGCGTAAGGTCGCCAAGATTCGCCTGACCAACGGCTTCGAAGTCATCGGCTACATCCCGGGTGAAGGTCACAACCTTCAGGAACACTCGGTGGTGATGATCCGTGGCGGCCGCGTAAAGGACTTGCCGGGCGTTCGTTATCACATCATCCGCGGCGTTCTCGACACCCAGGGCGTCAAGAACCGCAAGCAGCGCCGTTCGAAGTACGGTGCGAAGCGTCCGAAGTAATCCTTCGGATTTCATCCTATCCGGCGCTGCGCGAGGTTCTCCGCGTGATAAAGCGCCAGCAACATATCAGAGACGAGAAGAAGTATGTCCCGACGCCATCGTGCAGAAAAGCGTGAGATCAACCCGGACCCGAAGTTCGGCGATCTCGTCGTCACCAAGTTCATGAATGCGATCATGCTCCACGGCAAGAAGTCCGTGGCTGAAAACATTGTCTATGGCGCGTTCGACGCCGTGCAGGGTAAGTCCAAGGCCGACCCGCTGGGCATCTTCCATCAGGCGCTCGACAACGTCGCGCCGCATGTTGAAGTTCGCTCGCGCCGCGTTGGTGGTGCTACGTACCAGGTTCCGGTCGACGTTCGTCCGGAGCGCCGCCAGGCTCTCGCGATCCGCTGGGTGATCGCTGCTGCCCGCAAGCGTAACGAAACGACCATGGTCGATCGTCTTTCCGGTGAACTTATGGATGCCGCAAACAACCGCGGCAGCGCCGTCAAGAAGCGTGAAGACACGCACAAGATGGCCGACGCCAACCGCGCCTTCTCGCATTACCGTTGGTAATCTTCACCCGATCGAATTTCGAAAGGCAGTCCTATGGCTCGCGAATATAAAATCGAAGACTACCGCAATTTCGGTATCATGGCGCATATCGACGCCGGCAAGACGACGACCACCGAGCGTATCCTCTATTACACCGGGAAGTCGCACAAGATCGGCGAAGTTCACGATGGCGCAGCCACGATGGACTGGATGGAGCAGGAGCAGGAACGCGGCATCACGATCACGTCCGCTGCCACCACGACCTTCTGGAAGGGTCGTGACGGCAAGATGCGCCGCTTCAACATCATCGACACCCCCGGCCACGTCGACTTCACCATCGAAGTCGAACGCTCGCTGCGCGTTCTCGACGGTGCGATTGCTCTTCTCGACGCCAACGCTGGCGTAGAGCCGCAGACGGAAACCGTCTGGCGTCAGGCCGAGAAGTACAACGTTCCGCGCATGATCTTCTGCAACAAGATGGACAAGACCGGTGCGGACTTCTACCGCTCCGTCGAGATGATCAAGACCCGTCTCGGTGCCACGGCCGTCGTCATGCAGCTGCCGATCGGCGCAGAAACGGAATTCAAGGGCGTTGTCGACCTGATCGAGATGAACGCTCTCGTCTGGCGCGATGAATCGCTCGGCGCCCAGTGGGACGTCGTCGAAATTCCGGAAGACCTGAAGGAAAAGGCTGAGGAATATCGCGAAAAGCTGATCGAGACGGTTGTCGAAGTCGACGAGCAGGCGATGGAAGACTACCTGAACGGCATCATGCCGGACAACGACAAGATCCGCGCCCTGGTTCGCCGCGGCACGATCGACGTCAAGTTCCATCCGATGTTCTGCGGCACCGCGTTCAAGAACAAGGGCGTTCAGCCGCTGCTCGACGCCGTTGTCGAATACCTGCCGTCGCCGCTCGACATCCCGGCGATCAAGGGCATCGACTTCAAGACCGAAGCCGAAATCGAACGTCATGCTGACGACGCTGAGCCGCTTTCTATGCTCGCGTTCAAGATCATGAACGACCCCTTCGTCGGTTCGCTCACCTTCGCCCGCATCTATTCCGGCAAGCTCGAAAAGGGTTCGTCGGTCATGAACACGGTCAAGGACAAGCGCGAGCGCGTCGGCCGCATGCTGCAGATGCACTCCAACTCCCGTGAAGACATCGAAGAAGCCTTCGCTGGCGACATCGTTGCTCTCGCAGGCCTCAAGGAAACCACCACGGGCGATACGCTTTGCGATCCCCTGAAGCCGGTTATCCTCGAGCGCATGGAGTTCCCCGAGCCGGTCATCCAGATCGCCATCGAACCGAAGTCCAAGGGCGACCAGGAAAAGATGGGCCTCGCGCTCAACCGCCTGGCAGCCGAAGACCCGTCCTTCCGCGTGAAGACGGACCAGGAATCGGGCCAGACGATCATCGCCGGCATGGGCGAACTGCATCTCGACATCATCGTCGACCGCATGCGTCGTGAGTTCAAGGTTGAAGCAAACGTCGGTGCGCCGCAGGTTGCTTACCGCGAAACCATCACGCGTCAGACGGAAAAGGACTACACCCACAAGAAGCAGTCGGGTGGTACCGGTCAGTTCGCACGCGTCAAGATCGTGTTCGAACCGAACCCTGAAGGCGACGACTTCAAGTTCGAGTCCAAGATCGTCGGCGGTGCTGTTCCGAAGGAATACATCCCGGGCGTTCAGAAGGGTATCGAAAGCGTTCTGTCCTCCGGCCCGTTGGCTGGCTTCCCGATGCTCGGCGTCAAGGCGACGCTGATCGACGGTGCCTTCCACGACGTCGACTCGTCGGTTCTGGCCTTCGAAATCGCTTCTCGTGCCTGCTTCCGTGAAGCAGCCCGCGAAGCTGGTGCTCAGCTCCTCGAGCCGATGATGAAGGTCGAAGTTGTGACGCCGGAAGATTACGTCGGTGACGTGATCGGTGACCTGAACTCCCGCCGTGGTCAGATCCAGGGTCAGGAATCGCGTGGCATCGCCGTCGTGATCGCCGCCCACGTGCCGCTGGCGAACATGTTCAAGTACGTGGACAACCTGCGCTCCATGTCGCAGGGCCGTGCACAGTACTCGATGGTCTTCGATCACTACGCACCGGTTCCGAACAACGTCGCGACCGAAATCCAGGCAAAGTACTCCGGTCAGAAGTGACCGGAGTAATCCGCCCAATAATTTGAGAGAATAACCCCTGACGGGGATAAGAACGGAGAGCCGGAAATGGCAAAGAGCAAGTTTGAGCGCAACAAGCCTCACGTCAACATTGGCACGATCGGTCACGTTGACCATGGCAAGACGTCGCTGACGGCCGCGATCACGAAGTACTTCGGCGAGTACAAGGCCTATGACCAGATCGACGCCGCTCCTGAAGAAAAGGCTCGTGGCATCACGATTTCGACGGCGCACGTCGAATACGAGACGCCGGCCCGCCACTATGCGCACGTCGACTGCCCCGGCCACGCCGACTATGTGAAGAACATGATCACCGGTGCGGCGCAGATGGACGGCGCGATCCTGGTTTGCTCGGCTGCCGACGGCCCGATGCCGCAGACCCGCGAGCACATCTTGCTCGCCCGTCAGGTCGGCGTTCCCGCGATCGTGGTATTCTTGAACAAGGTCGACCAGGTTGACGACGCCGAGCTTCTCGAGCTCGTCGAGCTGGAAGTTCGCGAACTTCTGTCGTCCTACGATTTTCCGGGCGACGACATCCCGATCATCAAGGGTTCGGCGCTTGCTGCTCTTGAAGATTCCGACAAGAAGATCGGCGAAGACGCGATCCGCGAGCTGATGGCGGCTGTTGACGCCTACATCCCGACGCCTGAGCGTCCGATCGACCAGCCGTTCCTGATGCCGATCGAAGACGTGTTCTCGATCTCGGGCCGTGGTACGGTCGTGACCGGCCGCGTCGAGCGTGGCATCGTCAAGGTTGGCGAAGAAGTCGAGATCGTCGGCATCCGTCCGACCTCGAAGACGACGGTGACCGGCGTTGAAATGTTCCGCAAGCTGCTCGACCAGGGCCAGGCCGGCGACAACATCGGCGCGCTGATCCGCGGTGTGAACCGTGACGGCGTCGAGCGTGGCCAGATTCTGTGCAAGCCGGGTTCGGTCAAGCCGCACAAGAAGTTCAAGGCCGAAGCCTACATCCTGACGAAGGAAGAAGGCGGCCGTCATACGCCGTTCTTCACCAACTACCGTCCGCAGTTCTACTTCCGCACCACGGACGTGACCGGCATCGTGACGCTTCCGGAAGGCACCGAAATGGTCATGCCTGGCGACAACGTCACCGTTGACGTCGAGCTGATCGTGCCGATCGCCATGGAAGAAAAGCTGCGCTTCGCCATCCGCGAAGGCGGCCGCACCGTCGGCGCCGGCATCGTCGCTTCCATCATCGAGTAATCGATGATGGGGCCGACGCAGAGCTGATCTGCGCCGGATGCATAAATTCTTTTAAGCAAGCGGCCCTTTAGCCGCTTGCTTATGACATAAAAATGTAGCAAATGGCGCGCGAGCGCGATTTGCCCCTGCTTCGCTATCGGGGCAGCAATCAAAATATAAGGTGGGTCGAAAGGCCTGGAGAGTGGAAAGGGATACCGGCTCGGTGTCCCCTTCGATCTTTGAAACCGGTGGTCCGCCTTAGGAAAAAGAACAAACCCGTGCCTTTCGTTCGGCACGTGGATAACAGACAACAAGGATAACGTCGAATGAACGGCCAAAATATCCGCATTCGCCTGAAGGCGTTCGATCACCGGATTCTCGATGCTTCCACGCGCGAGATCGTGTCGACGGCGAAGCGCACCGGTGCTAGCGTCCGGGGCCCCGTTCCGCTTCCGACCCGCATCGAGAAGTTTACGGTTAACCGGTCCCCCCACATCGACAAGAAGAGCCGCGAGCAGTTCGAGATGCGCACCCATAAGCGCCTTCTCGATATCGTTGACCCGACACCGCAGACGGTAGACGCGCTGATGAAGCTCGATCTCGCCGCTGGTGTCGATGTTGAGATCAAGCTCTGAGACTTCGGTTTCAGACTGAGTGAGAAGGATTGAACCGATGCGTTCGGGTGTAATTGCACAGAAGGTGGGAATGACCCGCGTCTACAACGACGCCGGCGAGCATATCC
This sequence comes from Neorhizobium alkalisoli, assembly GCF_002968635.1. Classification (GTDB taxonomy): domain Bacteria; phylum Pseudomonadota; class Alphaproteobacteria; order Rhizobiales; family Rhizobiaceae; genus Neorhizobium; species Neorhizobium alkalisoli. The sequence continues at coordinate 45,939 of NZ_PVBN01000008.1, forward strand.
CGGTAACCGTATTGCGGCTGGAGAATTGCCAGGTCGTCGCACACCGCACCGTTGAGAAGAATGGCTACACCGCCGTTCAGCTCGGTGCCGGCGCGGCGAAGGTGAAGAACACCTCCAAGGCGATGCGCGGCAACTTTGCCGTTGCAAACGTCGAGCCGAAGGCGAAGCTCGTAGAGTTTCGCGTTTCCGAAGACAACATGATCGATGTCGGCACCGAGCTGAAGGCCGATCATTTCACGGCCGGTCAGCTGGTGGACGTCACTGGCACCTCGATCGGTAAAGGTTTTGCTGGCGCCATGAAGCGTCACAACTTCGGTGGTCTGCGCGCCACGCACGGTGTGTCCGTTTCGCACCGTTCGCATGGTTCGACTGGTAACAACCAGGATCCGGGCAAGGTCTGGAAGGGCAAGCGCATGGCTGGTCATATGGGCCAGACGCGCGTCACCACCCAGAACCTCGAGATCGTCTCCACCGACGAGAACCGTGGCCTGATCCTCGTCAAGGGCGCCGTACCTGGCTCCAAGGGCGCTTGGATCGTCGTTCGCGATGCCGTCAAGTCGGCCGCGAAGTAAGGGAGCCAAGCACATGGAATATAACGTCAAGACCCTCGAGGGAAAAGACGCCGGCAAGGTCTCCCTGTCGGACGAAATTTTCGGCCTCGATCCCCGCGAAGACATTCTGGCCCGCATGGTTCGTTGGCAGCTCGCCAAGAAGCAGCAGGGTAGCCACAAGACCAAGAGCCGTTCGGAAGTTTCCCGCACCGGCGCGAAGATGTACAAGCAGAAGGGTACGGGCCGCGCTCGTCACCATTCGGCTCGCGCTCCGCAGTTCCGTGGCGGTGGCCGTGCTCATGGTCCGGTCGTCCGCAGCCACGAGCATGACCTTCCCAAGAAGGTTCGCGCTCTCGCCCTGCGTCACGCCCTGTCTGCCAAGATGAAGTCGGAAGACCTCATCATTGTCGACAACCTGGTGGCCGCTGAAGCGAAGACCAAGGCTCTGGCCGGCTCCTTCGCCGAACTCGGCTTCACCAACGCACTGTTCATCGGTGGCGCCGAACTCGACAACAACTTCAAGCTCGCCGCTCAGAACATCCCGAACGTCGATGTTCTGCCGGTTCAGGGCATCAATGTTTACGACATCCTGCGCCGCGGCAAGCTCGTGCTTTCCAAGGCTGCGGTAGAAGCTCTGGAGGAGCGGTTCAAATGACGGATCTTCGCCACTATGATGTGATCGTCTCGCCGGCGATCACCGAAAAGTCGACGCTGGCATCCGAACAGAACCAGGTCGTCTTCAACGTTGCCAAGACTGCTTCCAAGCCGGAAATCAAGGCTGCCGTAGAGGCGCTGTTCGGCGTGAAGGTCACGGCCGTCAACACGCTTGTCCGCAAGGGCAAGGTGAAGCGGTTCCGCGGCTTCATCGGCAAGCAGAAGGACGTCAAGAAGGCTGTCGTCACCCTGGCCGAAGGTCAGACGATCGACGTCTCCACCGGTCTCTGAGGTATAAGATAATGGCATTGAAAAGCTTCAACCCGACCACCCCGAGCCAGCGTCAGCTGGTCATCGTCGATCGGTCCGGCCTCTGGAAGGGCAAACCGGTCAAGACGCTGACGGAAGGTCTCTCCAAGAGTGGCGGCCGTAACAACCTCGGTCGCATCACCGCCCGCTTCATCGGCGGCGGTCACAAGCGTACTTACCGCCTGGTCGACTTCAAGCGTCGCAAGTTCGACGTCGAAGGCACGGTCGAGCGTCTGGAATACGACCCGAACCGCACTGCGTTCATCGCGCTCGTCAAGTACGAGGACGGCGAATTGGCCTACATCCTCGCTCCGCAGCGCCTCGCTGCGGGCGATAAGGTCATCGCTTCCAACAAGGCCGTTGACGTAAAGCCGGGCAACACCATGCCGCTGCAGTACATCCCGGTCGGCTCGATCGTTCACAACGTCGAAATGAAGCCGGGCAAGGGCGGTCAGATCGCCCGTTCGGCAGGCACCTACGTCCAGCTCGTCGGCCGCGATGCCGGCATGGCGATCCTCCGCCTCAACTCGGGTGAACAGCGCCTGGTACCGGGCTCCTGCCTTGCGACCGTCGGCGCCGTATCCAACCCGGACCACGGCAACATCAACGACGGCAAGGCCGGTCGTACCGTCTGGCGCGGCAAGCGTCCGCATAACCGCGGCGTCGTCATGAACCCGGTCGACCACCCGCACGGCGGTGGTGAAGGCCGCACCTCCGGTGGTCGCCATCCGGTGAGCCCGTGGGGCAAGCCCACCAAGGGCAAGCGCACGCGTTCGAACAAGTCCACGGACAAGTTCATCATGCGCTCGCGCCACGTGAAGAAGTAAGAGAGGAAGTCGTTCAATGGCTCGTTCAGTATGGAAAGGTCCGTTTGTTGACGGCTATCTTCTCAAGAAGGCTGAGAAGGTACGTGAAGGCGGACGCAGTGAAGTGATCAAGATGTGGAGCCGTCGCTCCACGATCTTGCCCCAGTTCGTTGGTTTGACGTTCGGCGTCTACAACGGCAGCAAGCACATTCCGGTCAGCGTCAACGAAGACATGGTCGGACACAAGTTCGGTGAATTCGCTCCCACCCGTACCTATTACGGTCACGGCGCGGACAAGAAGGCGAAGAGGAAGTAATTATGGCGAAGGCTAAGACCGAACGCCGGCTGAAGGACAATGAGGCGCAGGCAGTTGCCCGCACGCTCCGCGTCAGCCCCCAAAAGCTGAACCTCGTTGCCGCCCTGATCCGCGGCAAGAAGGTCGATCGCGCGCTTGCAGAGCTTGAATTCTCCCGCAAGCGCATCGCCGGCACGGTGAAGAAGACTCTCGAGTCCGCTATCGCCAATGCCGAGAACAACCATGACCTCGACGTCGACTCGCTGATCGTTTCGGAAGCGTATGTCGGCAAGTCGATTGTGATGAAGCGTTTCCACGCTCGTGGCCGCGGCCGTGCATCTCGCATCGAGAAGCCGTTCGCGCACCTGACGATCGTCGTTCGCGAAGTCGAGGAAAAAGGGGAGGCCGCATAATGGGCCAGAAAATTAATCCGATCGGTTTCCGCCTCGGCATCAACCGTACCTGGGACAGCCGTTGGTTCGCCGACAACGCCGAATACGGCCAGCTCCTCCATGAGGACCTGAAGATCCGCGCCTACCTGATGCAGGAGCTGAAGCAGGCCGGCATCGCCAAGGTGGTCATCGAGCGTCCGCACAAGAAGTGCCGCGTCACGATCCACTCGGCTCGCCCGGGTCTGATCATCGGCAAGAAGGGCGCCGACATCGAAAAGCTCCGCAAGAAGCTTTCCGAGATGACGTCTTCGGAAACGCACCTCAACATCGTTGAAGTGCGCAAGCCGGAAATCGACTCGACGCTCGTCGCCCAGTCGATCGCTCAGCAGCTCGAGCGCCGCGTGGCTTTCCGCCGTGCGATGAAGCGCGCTGTTCAGTCCGCCATGCGTCTTGGCGCCGAAGGCATCAAGATCACCTGCGCCGGCCGTCTCGGCGGTGCTGAAATCGCCCGTACGGAATGGTACCGTGAAGGTCGCGTTCCGCTTCACACGCTGCGTGCAGACATCGACTACGGTACGGCGGAAGCCGAAACCGCATTCGGCATCTGCGGCATCAAGGTCTGGATCTTCAAGGGCGAAATCCTTGAGCATGATCCGATGGCTTCGGAACGTCGCGCGCTGGAAGGCGACGCACAGGGTCCGGCAAGCCGCGAACGTGACCGTGGCGATCGTGGTGATCGTCGCCGCGAACGCGAAAACGCTTGATCAACGCTGGCGAAAGATAAGCTCGGAGAAGTAAGAAAATGTTGCAGCCAAAGCGTACCAAGTACCGCAAGCAGTTCAAGGGTCGCATCAAGGGTGTGGCCAAGGGCGGCTTCGATCTGGCCTTCGGCGAATTCGGCCTGAAGTCCCAGGAACCCAACCGCGTCAACGCTCGCGAGATCGAGGCGGCCCGCCGCGCGATCACGCGTGCCATGAAGCGCGCCGGTCGTGTCTGGATCCGCGTGTTCCCGGACGTTCCGGTAACCGCCAAGCCGACCGAAGTGCGTATGGGTAAGGGCAAGGGCTCTGTCGAATACTGGGCATGCAAGGTCAAGCCCGGCCGCATGATGTTCGAGATCGATGGTGTTTCGGAGGAGCTCGCCCGCGAGGCGCTTCGTCTCGGCGCCGCCAAGCTCTCGGTCAAGACGCGCTTCGTACAGCGCATCGCAGAGTAAGGAGAAGGCACGATGAAAGCCGAAGACGTACGCGGCCTCACGGCCGACCAGCTCAAGGACAAGCTCGCCGACCTGAAGAAGGAGCAGTTCAACCTGCGCTTCCAGAAGGCCACCGGTCAGTTGGAAAAGTCCTCGCGCATCAACGAGGTTCGCAAGGACATCGCCCGCGTGAAAACCATTGCCCGCCAGAAGGCGGCAGAAGCCAAGGCTTAAGGAAGAATAATATGCCGAAACGCATTCTGCAGGGCGTAGTCGTTTCCGACAAGAACGAGAAGACCGTTGTTGTCCGGGTCGAGCGCCGATTCGCGCATCCGCTGCTTCAGAAGACGGTCCGCCGTTCCAAGAAGTACAAGGCGCATGACGAGAACAACCAGTACAAGGTAGGTGACGTCGTTTCCATCGAGGAATGCGCACCGATCTCCAAGGACAAGACCTGGACGGTCGTTTCCGCCCAGGCTTAATTTGCTTCGGATTTGCGTCAGGGTCTTGCGCCCGGCGCAGAATCCTGTATGAAGCACCCCACTGGCGCAGGACGCTCGGAAACGAGCGTTCTTTTGCTTTGAGCGCAGGGAAGGTCCTTTTGAGGAAACCACCTTGGCAAGACCCCACCCGCGCACAACAAAATTCTGTCCATAAGCCGAAACGGGGCGTTTTTTGCGCCCGGTCGTTTCGGTCATTAGAAAAAGGCGACCTGACATGATTCAGATGCAAACAAACCTCGACGTGGCGGATAATTCCGGCGCACGTCGTGTCATGTGCATCAAGGTGCTGGGCGGCTCCAAGCGCAAGTACGCTTCGATCGGCGACATCATTGTCGTTTCGATCAAGGAAGCTATCCCGCGCGGCCGCGTCAAGAAGGGTGACGTGATGAAGGCGGTTGTTGTGCGCACCGCCAAGGACATCCGTCGTCCGGACGGCAGCGTCATCCGCTTCGACAACAACGCAGCGGTCCTCATCGACAACAAGAAAGAGCCGATCGGCACCCGTATCTTCGGACCGGTTCCGCGCGAACTTCGCGCCAAGAACCACATGAAGATCATCTCGCTGGCTCCAGAAGTACTGTAAGGGAGCGGAAAGCGATGAATAAGATCCGCAAGGGCGACAGCGTCGTCGTATTGGCTGGCAAGGACAAGGGCCGCACCGGCGAGGTCCTTCAGGTCATGCCGAAGGAAGACCGCGCCGTCGTGCGTGGCATCAACATGGTGAAGCGCCACCAGCGTCAGTCTCAGACGCAGGAAGCCGGCATCATCAACAAGGAAGCGTCCATTCATCTGTCGAACATCGCGATCGTCGCGAAAGACGGGAAGCCGACCCGCGTTGGCTTCTCTGTCGTCGACGGCAAGAAGGTGCGTGTAGCCAAGCGTACGGGAGATGTGATCGATGGCTGAGGCAAAGTATGAGCCGCGGCTCAAGGCGGAATACAATTCCCGCATCCGTGCCGCACTGAAGGAGCAATTCTCCTTCGCAAACGACATGATGATCCCCAAGCTGGACAAGATCGTCATCAACATGGGTGTTGGCGAAGCGACGGCTGACTCGAAGAAGCCTTCCGTGGCTGCTGCCGACCTGGCCGCCATTGCCGGCCAGAAGCCGGTCATCACCAAGGCGCGGAATTCCATCGCGGGCTTCAAGGTTCGCGAATTCATGCCGATCGGCGCCAAGGTTACGCTTCGCGGCGCCCGCATGTACGAATTCTTGGATCGTCTGATCAACATCGCGCTTCCGCGCGTTCGCGACTTTCGCGGCTTGAACCCGAAAAGCTTTGACGGCCGTGGCAACTTCGCCATGGGCATCAAGGAACACATTGTGTTCCCTGAGATCAACTACGACAAGGTTGATCAGATGTGGGGCATGGACATCATCGTTTGCACGACGGCTACCAAGGACGACGAAGCACGGGCTCTTCTGAAAGAGTTCAACTTCCCGTTCCGCCAGTAACCGTAACGACGAGCGTTTAAAAGGAACTCCGATATGGCGAAAACCAGCGCAGTTGAAAAGAACAAGCGCCGCCGCAAGACCGTCGCTCAGCACGCTGCAAAGCGCGCTGTCCTGAAGGCGACCATCATGAACCAGGATCTTCCGATCGAAGACCGGTTCAAGGCAACTATCAAGCTCGCTTCTCTGCCGCGCGATGGCTCGAAGACGCGTATTCGCAACCGTTGCGAAGTCACCGGTCGCCCGCGCGCTTTCTATCGCAAGCTCAAGATGTCGCGTATTGCGCTTCGTGAGCTCGGCAACCTCGGCAAAGTGCCGGGCATCGTCAAGTCGAGCTGGTAAGGAGATCGTTAGATGACCATGACTGATCCCTTGGGCGATATGCTCACCCGTATCCGCAACGGCGCAGCCCGCCGCAAGTCGACCGTTTCCACGCCTGCTTCCAAGCTGCGTGCACGCGTTCTCGATGTCCTGCAGGCTGAAGGCTACATCCGCGGTTATTCGGAAATCGATTACGGTAACGGCAAGGCCGAGATCGAAATCGAACTCAAGTACTACGAAGGCGCGTCGGTGATCCGTGAGATCGGCCGCGTGTCCAAGCCGGGCCGCCGGGTCTATGTCTCGGTAAAGTCCATTCCGCAGGTTTCGAACGGCCTCGGCATCACCATCCTTTCGACCCCGAAGGGTGTGATGGCTGATCACCAGGCTCGCGAACAGAACGTTGGTGGCGAGGTTCTCTGCTCTGTCTTCTAAGGCAGAGTAGGGGAACTCCATAGCGAACAGACAGGATTGAAACATGTCTCGTATCGGTAAAAAGCCCGTTCAGGTTCCTGCAGGGATCACGGCCACTGTTGATGGCCAGAAGGTGACTGCCAAGGGCCCGAAGGGTGAGCTTTTCTTCGTCGCAAACGACGAAATCAAGCTGGCACTTGAAGACAATGCCATTTCGGTGACTCCGGTCAACGATTCGAAGGATGCTCGCTCGAAGTGGGGCATGTCCCGCACGATGATCGAGAACATCCTGAAGGGTGTTAAGGATGGTTTTGAGCGCAAGCTCGAAATCAACGGCGTTGGTTACCGCGCATCCATGCAGGGCAAGAACCTGCAGCTGGCGCTCGGTTTCAGCCACGACGTGGTCTACCAGACCCCGGAAGGCATCACCATTGCCGTGCCGAAGCCGACGGAAATCGTCGTCACCGGCATCAATAAGCAGCAGGTCGGTCAGGTTGCCGCGGAAATCCGCGAATACCGCGGTCCCGAGCCCTACAAGGGCAAAGGCGTCAAGTACGCCGAGGAACGGATCGTCCGCAAGGAAGGCAAGAAGAAGTAAGGACGACGGATCATGGCTACCAGAAAAGAAGCACTCACCAAGCGTGCGAGCCGTGTTCGCCGCCAGATCAAGAAGGTCGCAAACGGCCGTCCGCGTCTGTCGGTTCACCGCTCGTCCAAGAACATCTATGTCCAGGTTATCGACGACGTGGCCGGCCGCACGCTTGCAGCCGCCTCTACGCTCGATGCCGGTCTGCGCACGTCGCTGAAGACCGGTGCTGACGTTGCGGCTGCCGCCGCCGTCGGCAAGCTGGTGGCCGAACGCGCCGCCAAGGCTGGCGTGAAGGAAGTCGTGTTCGATCGCGGCGCCTTCATCTATCACGGCCGCATCAAGGCGCTTGCCGAAGCTGCCCGCGAAGGCGGCCTGAGCTTCTAAGAATTTTCGCCCGCATCCCTGAACGAGGGGAGGCGGGCGAAACGCGGTTCGCCGCATGCATCAGTCGTTCCATCCTAGTCCTTCATGGGCAGGGGATGGTTGGCTCCCGGAAATTGCCCGTTGCACCCGGAAAAGAAAAAGGAAAAGGACAATGGCACAAGAAAGAAGAGGCCAGCGCGAAGATCGCCAGAGCCGCGAAGAGCGCGATAGCGAATTCGTCGACAAGCTGGTCGCGATTAACCGCGTCGCCAAGGTCGTCAAGGGCGGCCGTCGTTTTGGTTTTGCAGCTCTCGTCGTCGTTGGCGACCAGAAGGGCCGTGTTGGCTTCGGCCATGGCAAGGCACGTGAAGTGCCGGAAGCCATCCGCAAGGCAACTGAAGCTGCCAAGCGCGAGCTGATCTTCGTACCGCTGCGCGATGGCCGTACGCTGCATCACGACGTCAACGGCCGTCACGGCGCCGGCAAGGTTCTGCTGCGCTCCGCCAAGGCCGGTACCGGCATCATCGCCGGTGGCCCGATGCGTGCTGTATTCGAAACCCTCGGCATGCACGACGTCGTCGCCAAGTCGACCGGTTCGTCGAACCCTTACAACATGGTTCGTGCCACGTTCGACGCCCTGAAGCATCAGGTGCATCCGAAGGACATCGCGGCTCAGCGCGGCATCAAGTATGCGACGCTGCAGGCCCGCCGTGCCGCTTCCGGCAATGCGTCGGAAGAATAAGAGGAGTCTGATCCATGGCTAAGGCTACGAAGAAGACTGAAGCAAAGACGGTTACCATCGAGCAGATCGGTAGCCCCATCCGCCGCCCGGAAGTACAGCGCAAGACGCTGATCGGCCTGGGTCTCAACAAGATGCACCGGACCCGTACGCTGGAAGATACTCCTTCCGTTCGTGGCATGATCCGGGCTGTCCAGCATCTCGTTCGCGTCGTCGACGAGAAGTGAGACGGAGGAATTGACCATGAAACTGAATGAGATCAAGGACAACGAAGGCGCCACCAAGGATCGTATCCGCGTTGGTCGCGGTATCGGTTCCGGCAAGGGCAAGACCGGTGGTCGCGGCGTGAAGGGTCAGAAGGCCCGTTCCGGCGTTGCAATCAACGGCTTCGAGGGCGGCCAGATGCCGATCTACCGTCGCCTGCCGAAGCGCGGCTTCAACAACATCTTCGCATCTGACTACGTCGTCGTTTCGCTCGGCCGTATCCAGACCGCGATCGATGCCGAGAAGCTCGACCCGAAGGCTACGATCGACGCTGCTGCCCTCAAGGCAGCCGGTGTCATCCGTCGCCCGAAGGACGGCGTTCGCGTCCTCGCCGATGGCGAGCTGAAGGCCAAGGTATCGATCGAAGTTGCCGGCGCTTCCAAGGCTGCCGTCGAAAAGATCGAGAAGGCCGGCGGTTCGATCAAGCTTCTCGCTGTGGCGGAAGCTCCGGCGGAATAAATCGTTTGAAAATCGCCCGGTTTGAGCTTCACACCGGGCGATTTTATCTCCATATGTGAGCCTCACGATCCCGAAGCGATCCTGTTGGTCGCCTGACCGGGATCATACGGAAAACAGGGTGAGGCATCCGATTGCGCTCGCAATCTCCGCGCCCGTTTTTTGAACCAGAATTTTTAGACTGCTTTCCGGGTCCGGCACTTCCCCCGCCGCCGGAGATTTGGTCGGGCGGAGAATTGCATGGCTTCTGCAGCGGAACAACTTGCCTCCAATCTGAATTTTTCGACCTTCGCCAAGGCGGAGGACCTCAAAAAGCGGCTGTGGTTTACCCTTGCAGCATTGCTCGTTTATCGCCTCGGCACGCATATCCCGCTTCCGGGCCTGAACCCGGAGGCCTATGCTCAGGCCTTCCGCGGCCAGGCCGGCGGCATTCTCGGTCTCTTCAACATGTTTGCCGGCGGCGCCGTGGAGCGCATGGCGATCTTCGCGCTGGGCATCATGCCCTATATTTCCGCGTCGATCATCGTGCAGCTGATGACCTCGGTCGTACCTTCGCTTGAGAACCTCAAGAAGGAAGGTGAAGCCGGCCGCAAGATCATCAACCAGTACACCCGTTATGGTACCGTGCTGCTCGGCACGCTGCAGGCCTATGGCATTGCGGTAGGCCTCGAAAGCGGGCAGGGGATCGTGGCCGATCCGGGCTGGTTCTTCCGCATTTCGACCGTCGTGACGCTGCTTGGCGGAACCATGTTCCTGATGTGGCTCGGCGAACAGATCACCTCGCGCGGCATCGGCAACGGCATTTCGCTGATCATCTTCGCAGGTATCGCCGCAGGTCTTCCGACCGCACTCGCCGGCACTCTGGAGCTCGGCCGCACCGGCGCGCTTCCGACGGCACTGATTCTCACCGTTATCGTGGTGGCCATAGGCGTCATAGCGCTGATCGTCTTCGTCGAGCGCGCCCAGCGCCGCCTTCTGATCCAGTATCCGAAGCGCCAGGTGGGCAACCGCATGTTCCAGGGCGATACGTCGCACCTGCCGCTGAAGCTCAATACCTCGGGCGTCATCCCGGCGATCTTCGCTTCGTCGCTGCTGCTTCTGCCGGCGACCGCGGCTGGCTTTGCCGGCAACAGCCAGCTCCCGAACTGGGCGACCATGATCATTTCGTCACTCGGTCACGGCCAGCCGCTGTTCATGCTGTTCTACGGCATGCTGATCGCCTTCTTCGCCTTCTTCTACACCGCGATCGTCTTCAATCCGAAGGATACGGCGGACAATCTGAAGAAGCATGGTGGCTTCATTCCGGGCATCCGTCCGGGCGAGCGTACCGCCGAATACATCGATTATGTGCTGACCCGTATCACGGTCGTCGGCGCGATCTACCTTGTCTTCGTCTGCATTCTGCCGGAATTCCTGGTGGCCCGCACGGGCGTGCCATTAGCCCTTGGTGGGACTTCGCTTTTGATCGTTGTCAGTGTAACCCTCGATACGGTTGCACAGATTCAGGGACATCTCATTGCGCAGCAGTATGAGGGTCTGATCAAGAAGTCGAAACTGCGCGGAGGAAAGAGGGGACGATGAGATTGATTCTTTTAGGGCCGCCGGGCGCGGGTAAGGGAACCCAGGCTCAGCGGATCGTGGAGAAGCACGGCATTCCGCAGCTTTCCACGGGGGACATGCTTCGTGCCGCGGTGGCCGCCGAGACGGAAGTCGGTAAGCGCGCCAAGGCGGTCATGGATGCAGGCAATCTTGTGTCCGACGACATCGTCAATGCGATCGTCTCCGAGCGAATCGACCAGGCGGATGCAGCCAATGGCTTCATCCTCGATGGTTTTCCCCGCACCCTGGTGCAGGCGGATGCGACCGAGGAAATGTTGCGGTCCAAGGGCCTCGATCTTTCGGTCGTCATCGAACTGCGTGTCGACGACAAGGAGCTCGTTCGCCGCGTGTCGGGCCGTTATTCCTGCGCCCAGTGCGGTACGGTCTATCACGACACGGACAAGAAGCCGGCGAGCGAGGGCGTCTGCGACAAGTGCGGCTCGACGCATTTCAAGCGTCGGCCGGACGACAACGCGGAGACGATGACCAAGCGCCTAGAGGTCTACTACAAGGAAACCTCGCCGCTGATCGGCTACTACCACGCCAAGGGCAAGCTGAAGGTGGTGGATGGCATGGCGGAGATCGACAAGGTCACGGCTGACATCGACGGTATCCTGGCGGCTCTCTAAGCATGTCTCCCAAAAGTGGAGACCGGTTTTGGGATAAAGACATGCTGCGAAAGCAGCGCCGTCATCTATCTGTTAAAGAATCTTGGGCGGAACGGTTGCATTTCAGCGCTGATTCCGCTAAACACCGCGCCAACTCGCGACAGCATTGAGCGATCGGCGCGGATTTCCCGCAAGGACATCCGGGACCGGTCGTTTTGACCTGTTGCGTATGGCGTTTGAACTGGCGGCCGCCAAGTGGCTGCTCTCATAGAAGAAGTACCACTTGCCGGATGGCAACTGGAACCAAGGAGAATAGGCGTGGCACGTATCGCTGGCGTCAACATCCCGACTGCGAAGCGCGTCGTTATCGCGCTGACCTACATTCACGGGATCGGCACGAAATTTGCGCAGGAAATCGTCGAAAAGGTCGGTATTCCGGCTGAAAAGCGCGTTCATCAGCTGACGGACTCGGAAGTCCTGCAGATCCGCGAAACCATCGACCGCGACTATCAGGTCGAGGGTGATCTTCGTCGCGAAACCTCGATGAACATCAAGCGCCTGATGGACCTCGGCTGCTACCGTGGCCTGCGTCATCGCCGTGGCCTTCCGGTTCGCGGTCAGCGCACGCACACCAACGCTCGTACCCGCAAGGGTCCGGCTAAGGCGATTGCTGGCAAGAAGAAATAATTTTGGGTGATCCGTCTTTGCGAGTGGGGCATTGCCGCCGCTTGCTGTGACGTCAATGGATCACTCCAAGGTGGAGCCGCTGGAATTACGGCGGTGCAGAGATCAACGAAAGGGATAATATGGCCAAGGAAGCCACCCGCGTTCGCCGCCGCGAGCGCAAGAATATCACGTCGGGCGTTGCCCACGTCAATTCAACCTTCAACAACACGATGATCACCATCACCGACGCGCAGGGCAATGCTATTGCCTGGTCGTCCGCCGGTGCCAAGGGCTTCAAGGGTTCGCGCAAGTCGACCCCGTTCGCGGCTCAGATCGCTGCCGAAGACTGCGCCAAGAAGGCTCAGGAGCATGGCATGAAGTCGCTGGAAGTCGAAGTTTGCGGTCCGGGTTCCGGCCGTGAATCGGCTCTGCGCGCTCTGCAGGCTGCCGGCTTCATGATCACCTCGATCCGCGACGTGACCCCGATCCCGCACAACGGCTGCCGTCCGCGCAAGAAGCGCCGCGTCTGATCGTCGGAATGGAAGGGGCTGCCGAAAGGCGGCCTCTCTTGTGAACTCGGGCATAGCCGCCTGATCCTCCCTCGGAGGTTCGGCGGCTTTACCCATGTAGCCGATGAACACAAAAGTTCTATTCGGTGTTCCTCATGCTCGGTTGCCACGATTGGATGGTGGCAACGAACGGAAGGTATTTAGTCATGATCCAGAAGAACTGGCAGGAACTGATCAAGCCGAACAAGGTGGAATTCACCTCTTCCGGCCGTACCAAGGCAACGCTTGTTGCCGAGCCCCTGGAGCGCGGCTTCGGTCTGACGCTCGGCAACGCGCTTCGCCGCGTGCTTCTGTCGTCTCTGCGCGGCGCGGCTGTTACCGCGGTGCAGATCGACGGCGTATTGCATGAGTTCTCCTCCATCCCGGGCGTCCGGGAGGATGTGACGGACATCGTGCTCAACATCAAGGAAATCGCCATCAAGATGGATGGCGACGATGCCAAGCGCATGGTCGTGCGCAAGCAGGGCCCGGGCTCTGTTACCGCCGGCGACATTCAGACGGTCGGCGATATCGAGATCCTGAACCCCGACCACGTGATCTGCACGCTCGACGAGGGCGCGGAAATCCGCATGGAATTCACGGTCAACAACGGCAAGGGTTACGTCCCGGCCGATCGCAACCGTGCGGAAGATGCTCCGATCGGCCTCATCCCGGTCGACAGCCTCTACTCCCCGGTCAAGAAGGTGTCCTACAAGGTGGAAAACACCCGCGAAGGACAGGTTCTCGACTATGACAAGCTGACCATGACGATCGAGACCGACGGCTCGGTCACCGGCGAGGACGCTGTAGCCTTCGCCGCCCGTATCCTTCAGGACCAGCTCGGCGTTTTCGTCAATTTCGACGAACCGCAGAAGGAAGCCGAAGAGGAATCCGTCACCGAGTTGGCGTTCAACCCGGCGCTCCTCAAGAAGGTGGACGAACTGGAACTGTCTGTCCGTTCGGCCAACTGCCTGAAGAACGACAACATCGTTTATATCGGCGACCTCATTCAGAAGACCGAGGCGGAAATGCTGCGCACTCCGAATTTCGGTCGCAAGTCGCTGAACGAGATCAAGGAAGTTCTGGCATCCATGGGGCTCCATCTTGGTATGGAAGTTCCCGCCTGGCCGCCGGAAAACATCGAAGATCTCGCCAAGCGCTACGAAGACCAGTACTGAAAATAGCAAAGGCAGGTTTTGACTGCCTTTCCCCGTCAAACAGCAGGCACCTTGTCCAAAGATCCGGATGTCTGTATGTGCCAGGAAACGGCAGGCCCCAAGAAGAGTGGGTACCTGCATTAAAGGAGAATAGCCATGCGCCACGGAGTAGCCGGCCGCAAGCTCAATCGTACCGCAAGCCACCGCAAGGCGATGTTCGCCAACATGGCGGCTTCGCTCATCACTCACGAGCAGATCGTGACGACCCTTCCGAAGGCGAAGGAAATCCGTCCGATCGTCGAAAAGCTCGTCACACTCGGCAAGCGCGGCGACCTGCACGCTCGTCGTCAGGCGATCTCGCAGATCCAGGACCAGGACGCCGTCAAGAAGCTGTTCGACGCCATTGCTTCGCGTTACGCAACCCGCAACGGCGGCTACCTGCGTATCATGAAGGCCGGCTTCCGCCAGGGCGACAACGCCGCCATGGCCGTCATCGAGTTCGTTGAACGCGATGTCGACGCCAAGGGCGCAGCCGACAAGGCTCGTGTTGCCGCCGAAGCAGAAGCTGCCGAAGCCGCATAATCCATTCCGCATCGTCGGAATTGAAGAAGCCGGGTGGAAACACCCGGCTTTTTTCGTGTCGCGAGGTTCCCTGGACCCTCGACAGGCCGGGTGTTTGATTTACGTCAACGACCGCCTTCGTCAAACGGACTCTTCTCGCCGTTGTTCCTGTCGCGGCTCGGCTGCGTCGACACTATCTGCGCTTCCTCCCCCAAGGGCGCAGGAGGACCGATTTCCCCCGGTCCGAAGAAAGGCCGGGTCTTTGCCCGGCCTTTGTTTTTCCAGATGCCGCTTAAGATCAACGTGCTGCTTGAGCGAACTTCGGCTTGCCGCGCTTCCAGTTGAGGAAGGGGCGGCGAAGCGGGCGATAGGCCAGCAGGAGGAAGATCAGCGCGATATGAATGAACGGCACCAGCGTAACCGATTTGACAGCCAGCAGGTAGTGGAATGCGCCACCGGCGGCGATCAGGTAGATGAGCTTGTGCAGCTTGTTCCACCCCTGCTGGAGCTTGCGGATCGACCAGTTGTTGGAGGTGATCGCGAGCGGAATAAGCAAAAGGAGGCAGGCAAATCCGATGGTGATGTAAGGCCGTTTTGCGATGTCGCCGCCAACCGCGCCGAGATCCAGCCTGAGATCGAGCAGTGCATAGACCGAGAAATGCATCAGCACGTAATAGAAGGCGAGTAGCCCGAGCGCTCGCCGGTAGCGGATCCAGTTGATCCCCGCGAGATCGCGCAGCGGCGTGATGGCGAGCGTCGCGATGATCAAGCGCAGCGCCCAGATGCCGAGGAGATGTTCGAATTCCTTGACCGGGTTGAAGCCCAGCCCGCCGGTGGCTGCCAGGTAGAAATACCAGGCGGCGGGACAGAGGCCGATCACATAGAGCGCCCAGATGCTGGCGGAGTGATATCGGCGGGGCAGGGTCGGGAGGGCCACCATTCTCAATAATTCGCCTTGAGGTCGAGGCCGGCATAGAGGCTCGCTACCTGCCCCGCATAACCGTTGAACGGCAGCGTCGGCCGGCGCCCCGCACCGAAGAAGCCGCCTTCGCCGATCCGCTGTTCGGTCGCCTGGCTCCACCGCGGGTGGTCGACGGCGGGATTGACGTTGGAATAGAAGCCGTATTCGCGGGCATTGGCATTCTTCCAGGTGGTCTGCGGCTGCTGTTCGACAAGTGAAATCTTGACGATCGATTTGATGCTCTTGAAGCCGTATTTCCACGGCACGACAAGGCGGATCGGCGCGCCGTTCTGGTTCGGCAGCGTTTCGCCATAGAGGCCGACCGCAAGAATGGTCAACGGGTGCCGGGCCTCGTCTAGCCGCAGGCCTTCGATATAAGGCCAGGGCAGCGGTTGAAAGAAGCCCTTCTGTCCGGGCATTTCCTCCGGCCGCACGACCGTTTCGAACGCGACGTATTTGGCGCTACCGAGCGGCTCCACCTGATCGAGCAGGGCCGAAAGCGGGAAGCCGATCCACGGAATGACCATCGACCAGCCTTCGACGCAGCGCAGCCGATAGGTGCGGTCCTCGAGCGGCATCTTCATGAGTTCTTCGAGACCGAATTGCTTCGGCTTGCCGACCATGCCCTCGACCTTGACGGTCCACGGTGTCGGCTTGAAGTCCCCGGCATTCTGCGACGGATCCTCCTTGTTGACGCCGAACTCGTAGAAATTGTTGTAGGTGGTCACGGCTTCCTTGGGTGTCAGTGGTTCGTCCACCTTGAAGGCGCTGGGCGAGGCTGTGAGGGGCGCCGCCAGCGCGCCGCCGGCGCCAGCGAAAACAAGGCCGGCAGCCGCTGTGGTCATGAAACCTCGACGGGACATATAGATCTCGCGCGGCGTGATCTCCGAAGCCGGAATATGCGGCGGATGATAGGTGGACATGGCGAAATCTCCTCTCAAGGCACGGGTGCCTTTTCTTTCTATACGTAACGCGGAACGGAAAGGTTTCACAGCATCGCGAAGATTGGGACGGACCACGTTTGCGTGAGGAAACGATCGCTTTTGGTATGGAAAAGGCACGGTGGGAACCCCATCTCGGGTTTACGGGTTCTCACCGTATGGTGACAACGCCGCAATAGGAGATGGTGGATGACGACACGCACCTGGGATGCCAGGACGGATGGCGAATTCATGGACCGCGCAGAACATCTGCGGCGCCTGCGCCGATTGGCGACGATCGCGCGGCTGATGGATACCGCGATCCGCATTCCCGGGACCGGAATTCGCTTCGGCGCGGATTCGGTTTTCGGCCTCGTTCCGCTCGTCGGCGATGCCGGCGGCGCCATGGTGGGTCTCTATATCGTCAACGAGGCCCGCAGGCTCGGCTTGCCGCCGGCAAAGCTCGCCCGGATGCTCGGCAATGTCGCAGCCGACTCCGTTCTCGGAAGCGTTCCATTGGCGGGCGATGTCTTCGACCTCTTCTTCAAGTCCCATCGCCGGAACCTGCAACTGATCCTCGATCACTTCGGCATGCATCCGGACGAGTTGAGAAAGGGGTAAAACTTTAGAACGCCTTGGGAAGGCCCGCTTGTTTCAATGTGGCATTGGCGGTGTGGCGGGATTTCACGCCGTGATCGACGATGAAATACCGGTTGGTAACGGGACTTACCAGATCTCGTGATCGCCCTTACCGGGTCGGTGATAGTGGCAGCCGGCCTTTTCCAGGAGCTCTTTGAGTTCGCGAAGATAGCTGGCATCAGTCAGGCGCGATGCGGATTGGGGATCCGTGAAAGCTGTTCGGACATGATGTAGATGGGAATTTCCGGCAATTGAGAGGATATGCCGTTCAACTCGATCAAATCAGCCAGCGCCGCCTTCACCTTCGGTTCCAGGGCCTCCATCGTTTCGGCCTCGACAGCCAGCCCATCGATGTCGTTGCTTGTCGCGACCCATACGGAGGCTTCCTCATCCCAGGTGGCATGAACGACGATGGACATGATCGAACTCATTGCTCGCTCCAAATTGGCCTTCCCAGAATATAGGGCCTGTAGCGCGCGAACACAATTTGGTGCTTTTGCATTTTGGTCCGTACCGCTTTGGCCTGTCGTGATAGTGACACCCATTGCCCTTTGCGGTAGGAAAGCCGCAAAACCAGGGGTTTTTGCGCGGTCGCCGAGAAAGCGGTAGACTGTCGCACACCCGAAAGACATCGAGGACAACGCCATGCCTGCTTATCGCTCCAGAACCACGACCCATGGCCGCAACATGGCCGGCGCGCGCGGCCTGTGGCGTGCCACGGGGATGAAAGACAGCGATTTCGGCAAGCCGATCATCGCCGTCGTCAACTCCTTCACCCAGTTCGTCCCGGGCCACGTGCACCTCAAGGATCTCGGCCAGCTTGTCGCCCGCGAGATCGAGGCGGCCGGCGGCGTGGCCAAGGAGTTCAATACGATCGCTGTCGATGACGGCATCGCCATGGGCCATGACGGCATGCTCTATTCGCTGCCGTCGCGCGAGATCATTGCGGATTCGGTGGAATACATGGTCAACGCCCACTGCGCCGACGCCATGGTCTGCATTTCCAACTGCGACAAGATCACCCCCGGCATGCTGAATGCCGCGATGCGCCTCAATATCCCGGCCGTCTTCGTCTCCGGCGGTCCGATGGAGGCCGGCAAAGTGGTCATGCATGGCAAGACTGTAGCGCTCGACCTGGTCGACGCGATGGTTGCTGCCGCCGACGACAAGATTTCCGATGAGGATGTGCAGGTCATCGAAAGGTCCGCCTGTCCGACCTGCGGCTCCTGCTCGGGCATGTTTACCGCCAACTCGATGAACTGCCTGACAGAAGCGCTCGGCCTGTCGCTGCCCGGCAACGGTTCGACGCTTGCCACCCATGCCGACCGTAAGCGCCTTTTTGTCGAGGCCGGCCATTTGATCGTCGATCTCGCGCGCCGCCATTACGAGCAGGAGGACTATTCGGTCCTGCCGCGTTCCATCGCTACCAAAGAGGCGTTCGAGAACGCCATGTCGCTCGATATCGCCATGGGCGGATCGACCAACACCGTGCTGCATATTCTCGCCGCTGCCTATGAAGGCGGCATCGACTTCGGCATGGAGGATATCGACAAGCTGTCGCGCAAGGTTCCGTGCCTCTCCAAGGTCGCTCCCGCCAAAAACGACGTCCATATGGAAGACGTCCATCGCGCCGGCGGCATCATGCGCATTCTGGGAGAACTGGACCGCGGCGGCCTGCTCAATCGCGACTGCGGCACGGTTCATGCCACGACCCTCGGAGATGCGATCGACCGCTGGGATATCACCCGCACCAACAGCGAAACCGTGCGTGAGTTTTTCAAGGCGGCCCCCGGCGGCGTTCCGACCCAGGTTGCTTTCAGCCAGTCTTCGCGCTGGGATGATCTCGATACCGACAGCGAGAAGGGCGTCATTCGCTCGGTCGAGCACCCGTTCTCCAAGGATGGCGGCTTGGCGGTGCTCTACGGCAACATCGCGCTCGACGGCTGCATCGTGAAGACCGCCGGTGTCGACGAGAGCATCTTGAAGTTCAGCGGCCCGGCCGTGGTTTTCGAGAGCCAGGACGCTGCGGTCAAAGGCATTCTCGGCAACGAGGTGAAGGCGGGCGACGTGGTCGTCATCCGCTACGAGGGGCCGAAGGGCGGGCCGGGCATGCAGGAAATGCTCTATCCGACCAGTTACCTGAAGTCGAAAGGCCTCGGCAAGGCTTGCGCGCTGATCACCGACGGCCGTTTTTCGGGCGGCACGTCAGGCCTTTCGATCGGTCATGCCTCGCCGGAAGCCGCCCAGGGCGGCGCGATCGGCCTGGTGCGCCAGGGCGACTTGATCGAGATCGACATCCCGAACCGCACGATCCATCTTGCGGTATCCGATGCCGAGCTCGTTGCACGCCGTCATGAGCAGGAAGCGCTTGGCTGGAAGCCGGCAGCACCCCGCAAGCGCAATGTCACGACGGCACTGAAAGCCTATGCCGCTTTCGCCGCCAGCGCCGACAAGGGTGCCGTGCGCATCCTGCCTGAATAGAACGCATGCGGCTCAGGTTGCAGTTCTTCGCTTGAGCCGCAAGCCGTCGCGAAAATTCAGTCCCATGAGCACGATGTTTATGGCGCCGGCGCAGAGTTCCAGTGCCTGAACGCCATAGAAGGCTGTGCCGAACTCGCCGGTCATGGCAAGCTGCCTCAGGATGAGAGCGCAAGGGACCAGCACCAGCAACCCGTTGAGGGCAATGAACGGCATGCGTTTTTTCTTGGCCGTGACGGCGGGATGCCGCCACTTGCCGCCCAGGCGAAAGCCGCTGAAGCCGGTGACGGCAAGCGCCGGCACGAGCACCAGGAAGCCCCAGGGGATGGCGAGTTTGACGGTGCGGATCGCCTCCGACGAGCCGGAGATCTCGGTCAATACGGTCGATAACCAGAAGGTGAGGATCGTCGCCAGCGCCAGCGTGCCGGCGACGGGGTGAAGCGTTTTCATCGATGTCGTCCTGGTAGAGGGCGGTCAGTCGGGTGGGCGTTTGGTGTCCAGCCCTGCGGAAAGCTGCTCGAGGCAGCCAATTGCGGTTTTCAGTCTTTCGGCGTCCATTGCCTCGGCGAGCTTGGCGGCGAGGGCATTCCATTGTTCCATGATCGCGGCATAGGCATCCTCGCCCTGGGCGGTGAGGCGGACGAGCTTGGCGCGCTTGTGATGCGGGTTGTCTTCGAAGCCGACGATACCCTGGCGTTCCAATTCATCGATCAACCGCTGCACGCCTTGGCGTGTGAGGCCCATGTTGCGGGCGATCTGTGCGACCGTCAGCGGCTGGCCGGCAAGTGCGACGGCGCCCATGACCTGCCAACGAGCGCTGGACAGGCTAAACGGAGCAGTCAGCGCGTCGCCGGCGGCGATCAGCGCGCCATTGGTGCGAAAGATCGTCAGTGTAAGAGACGTGAGAATATCGGCAGCATCGTTTGACATGACAGTATATTGTCATAATGACAGCATATTGTCAATTATCCATTTAGAGCGGCCGGCTGAGGTTCCTATAGGCCTCGTCGAGCTGCTTCATCCGTTCGGCATAGGCTGCTCGGATGCATTCGATGTCTTCGCCGCAGGCCTGACGTTTTTTCAGCCAGGCGCTCTGCTCCTCCTGGAGTTTGCCGCGGTTGCCCATGGGTAAGAGATTCACGAGAATGTCGAAGGTGGTCACCATCTTCACGTCCGCATCGTTGAGCGATCTCGTATCGCAGATCACCTTTTCATCCACCGCAAGATCGGCGCGGTCGCAGTCGAAGCTTGCCGCGGAAGCTATCGGCGCCGCCCCCCACAAGGCAAAGCCGATGAGAAGTCCGGCGGGCGCGGTTGCGATCGAAATATATCTCATGCATGCACTCCTGATGCTGACCTGGAGAAATTCAGGCACTTCCACAGGACCAAATGAGGCGGCAAAGCCAGATGACAAGGATGGAGGTCTCTCGCCGGACGCCATGGCCTCCGCTGCGGCAGGCCTTATATAGTACCGGTAACCTTACGGTTTCCGCGGATTTCTCCGTGATTCGGCCACCTTTCTTTTCCAGCCTTCCGCGCTACAAATCGAACGGGATTTTCATAAAGTGAGGAATCACATGCTGAGCGTTCTCAAACGCGTTTCGACCGGCCTTTTCGTCCTGGCGCTTCTGTGTCCCGTCTCTGCGATGGCGCAGGAACAGAAGACGGTTCCGCAAAGCCGTCAGGAGATGCAGCTTTCCTTCGCGCCTCTGGTCAAGCAGAGGGCCGGTGCCGTCGTGAACGTCTATGCCGAGCGCGTCGTGCAGCGCGTCAATCCCTTTGCGGGCGATCCCTTCTTCGAGCAGTTCTTCGGACAGCGCATGCCGAACCGCTCGGAGAAGCAGTCGTCTCTGGGTTCCGGCGTCATTCTTTCGGCAGATGGCCTGGTGGTGACCAACAACCATGTCATCGAAGGCGCCGACGACATCAAGATCGCGCTCGCCGACGGCCGCGAATTCGCCTGCGACGTGATGCTGAAGGACGAGAGGGTCGATCTGGCCGTGCTGCGCATCAAGGCGAAGGAGCAGTTTCCGGTTCTGCCGGTCGCCGATTCCGACCATGTGGAAGTCGGCGATCTGGTGCTGGCCATCGGCAATCCGTTCGGCGTCGGCCAGACCGTCACGAGCGGCATCGTGTCGGCGCTGGCGCGCAACCAAGTCACCACCGGCGATTTCGGCTTCTTCATCCAGACCGATGCGTCCATCAACCCCGGCAATTCCGGCGGTGCGCTGATGAACATGAACGGCGAGCTGATCGGCATCAATACGGCCATCTTCTCGCGCGGCGGCGGCTCGAACGGAGTCGGTTTTGCGATTCCCGCCAATCTCGTCAAGGTGTTCCTCGCTTCGGCCGCGGAAGGAAAGACGAGCTTCGACCGGCCCTATGTGGGTGCGACATTCGATGCCGTCACGTCAGACGTCGCTGAAGCCCTTGGGCTGAAGACGGCGCGCGGCGCCCTGGTGGTGCGCCTGGTGGAAGGCGGGCCGGCCGATCGGGCAGGTTTGAAACCGGGCGAGGTCGTGACCGCGGTCAACGGCATCGCAGTCGAACATCCCGATGCGCTTGGCTATCGTCTGACGACGGCAGGCCTCGGCAAGCAGGCGACGCTCGCCGTACAGACTGCGGAAGGCCAGCGTGAGGTGACGATCGCACTCAACACCGCTCCGGAGACCACGCCGCCCGATGATCGCCTGCTCGAAGGCCGCAATCCCTTCGCGGGCCTGCATGTGGCCAATCTCTCGCCGAAGCTCGCGACCGAACTGCGCATCCCGGCCGAGAAGGCGGGCGTCGTCGTCACGGATGTGGCGCGCGGATCGCCTGCCGCCCGGTACGGCTTCGAGCCCGGTGATATCGTGATCTCCCTGAATGGCACGACCGTCGCGTCGACCAAGGCCCTGGAAGGCATGCTGGATGACGATCCCGGCTTCTGGCGGGTCGAAATCGAGCGCAAGGGCCAGCGTATCCGGCAGTTTTTCAGATGAGTGGTGATCTTTTCGCGTCGCGGGTTCCCGAGGAGGTCGCCAACCGGCGACCTCTCGCAGACCGTCTGCGGCCGAAGACGCTCGATGAGGTGACGGGCCAGCCGCATCTGACGGGCGAGGATGGCGTTCTACGCCGGATGATCGCTTCGGGCTCGCTCGGGTCGATGATTTTCTGGGGGCCTCCGGGCACGGGCAAGACGACCGTGGCACGGCTGCTCTCGGGAGAAGCAGGGCTCGCCTTCGAGCAGATTTCCGCGATCTTTTCCGGCGTGGCGGATCTGAAGAAGGTCTTCGAGACGGCACGGATGCGCCGCATGGACGGTCGGCAGACGCTGCTCTTCGTCGACGAGATCCATCGCTTCAACCGCGCCCAGCAGGACAGCTTTCTGCCGGTCATGGAGGACGGCACGGTCATTCTTGTCGGCGCGACCACCGAAAACCCGAGCTTCGAGTTGAATGCCGCTCTCCTGTCGCGCGCCAGGGTTCTGACCTTCCGGCCGCATGACGAAGAGAGCCTGATCGAACTGCTGCAGCGCGCCGAGCAGGTGGAGGGACGGCCGCTGCCGCTCGATCCTGACGCGCGGGCAAGCCTGGTCCGCATGGCTGACGGAGACGGCCGAGCCGTGCTGACGCTCGCCGAAGAGGTCTGGCGCGCCGCGCGGGAAGGAGAGGTCTTCGATACCGAGAGCCTCATCCGGATCGTTCAGCGTCGTGCTCCCGTCTATGACAAGGCCCAGGACGGTCACTACAATCTCATCTCGGCACTGCATAAATCCGTGCGCGGTTCGGATCCCGATGCCGCGCTCTATTATCTGGCGCGCATGTTCGATGCCGGCGAGGACCCGCTTTATCTTGGACGCCGTCTGGTCAGGATGGCGGTGGAGGATATCGGCCTCGCCGATCCCCAGGCATTGGTCATCTGCAACGCTGCCAAGGATGCTTACGATTATCTGGGCTCGCCGGAAGGCGAGTTGGCGTTTGCCGAGGCCTGCGTCTATCTGGCGACCGCTCCGAAATCGAATGCGGTCTACACGGCCTTCAAGGCGGCAACCCGCGCCGCCAAGGAAAATGGCTCGCTTCTGCCGCCGAAACATATTCTCAATGCTCCGACCAAGCTCATGAAAGGTGAGGGATACGGAGACGGCTATCGTTACGATCACGACGAGCCGGACGCCTTTTCCGGCCAGGACTATTTTCCGGAAAAGATGGGACGGCAGACCTTCTACGATCCCCCGGAGCGCGGTTTCGAACGCGAGATCAGGAAGAGGCTCGATTGGTGGGCCAAACTTCGTAAAGAGCGGAACTCTGAGTGATCCTCGCCGAGGATGCGATCAGGACGCCTGCTTCTGACCGGGCGCGGCGACAAGTTTGACGGAGGAATCCGCCAGGCCGTGATGGCCTTCCATATCGACAATCAAATGCCAGTGCCCGTTTTCAGGAATGACCAGCCTGATCGGCGATTTCTTGGCGATGCCGCCCACATATTTGAAATCCAGCTTTTCCGTGAAGCGCTGGAAGTTGACCCCCGTCAGCAGACGCACGTTGTTGACCGCGTTCAGGGTCACTTCGATCACAGTGCCTGCGCGCTGCAGTTTCAGATCGTAGTGCGTAAAGCGGAAGCTCGGAGCGGTCATTACTGCCTCACGGATGCCAATATGAAAGTTTGATAATTCTAATGTACCGCCGTTAACGAATGATGGAACCTCGCGGTTACTTATGGGTTAGTCCCGTGAACTTCGAGCTCGCAGGCGATCCAGTAATATGCCGCCTGGAGTTCAACAAGGTGGCTTTCGTCCCCTGCAGCCGCCGTAAAACAATAATAATATTTGACCTCCAACTGGATATCCCGTCGTCTCCTCGCGACGGGATTTCTTTTTGCGCGAATTTTTTGCCGATGTCTGTCGGCTTTCTCCCCGGTTCCTCGTCCTTGGGGCATCATCAAGTAATCCTTAGAGGAGGAAGCCATGTCGAGCAGGATATTTGCCCTGGTTGTTGCTGCCATCGCCGCGTCGGTCACGCCCGCCGTTGTCAAAGCGGAACAACCCGCGCCCTCGGCGAACCAGCCGGTTGCGGTCGAGCCCTCGAAGAAGGGCCATATCGAAACGGGCGGCGTTCGCTACTATTATGAGATCCGGGGGCAGGGCGAGCCGCTTCTCCTTCTGCATGGCGGTCTCGGCTCGATCGATATGTTTGCGCCGGTCATGCCGATGTTGACCGAACACCGGCAGGTGATCGGCGTCGATCTTCAGGGCCATGGCCGCACGCCGCTCGGCAATCGGCCTATTTCGCTGGAGGCCATGGGCGCCGATATGGGTAAGCTCGTTTCAGAACTGGGTTACGACCAGGTCGACGTGCTGGGTTACTCTATGGGCGGCGGCATCGCGCTCCAGATGGCGGCCCAGTCACCGGACAAGGTGCGGCGGCTCGTTATTGCCTCGGCTCCTTTTGCGAGGAAAGGCTTCTTTCCAGAGATGATCCCGCAGCAGGAATCCGTCGGTGCCGGCATGGCCGAGATGATGAAGGACACGCCGATGTTCATCTCCTACAAGGCCGTTGCACCGGACGTTTCGGAGTTTCCGAGACTGCTCGACGCGATGGGCGAGCTGATGCGCCGCGACTACGATTACTCGGATGCGGTCGCCAGGCTGACGATGCCGGTCATGCTGGTTTTCGGCGACAGCGACATGGTTCGTCCGGAGCATATCGTCGAGTTTTATCAAAAGCTCGGCGGTGGCCTGAAGGATGCCGGCTGGATGCGGGAGAACATGTCGAAGAACCGACTGGCGATCCTGCCCGACCTCACCCACTACGAGGCCTTTGCATCTCCCGCCATGACTGCGACAGTGCTGCCTTTTCTCGACGGCAAGAGCAATGCGCCCAGCTGGGCTGCGCAGGTCAAGAATTGACGGTTTCTACTGAGAAGATGCCGGCGGGCGCCGGCATCTTCAATGGTTTCAGATGCTTCATGGCGTTTTCGGATTCCCGTCCTCAACAGGATGAATCAATCTCTGAGGTTCTCGCGGTCGAGCTGGGTGGTGAGTGCCAGGACCGTTTCACAGGTCGGCGTGGGGACGCCGGTGAGCTTGCCGAGGGCGACCACCATGCCGGTCAGCGGGCCGATTTCGAGAGGCTTGCCGGCGTTGAAATCCTGGAGCATCGAGGTTTTCACCGGGCCGAAACCGCCGGAACGGTTCAGCTGCTCGTCGACACTGCCGTTGAACACCGCGCCGAGCGCTTCGCCAACCGCTCTCGTTTCAGTCATGACCTTGCCGATCTGCTCGACCAGCGGCCCGTTCTCCATCATCCTGTCCATCCGGGCACGGGTCAGCGCGCTGATCGGGTTGTAGGCGGCGTTTCCCATCAGTTTCGTCCAGATCGCGTCGCGGATGCGCTGCGTCGGCACGATCGTGATGCTGGCACGGCCGAAAAGATCGGAAATGGACACGAGGTCTTGCGAGAGTTCTCCCGAGGGTTCGCCAAGGAAAAAGCGGCCGTCGCCATACAGTCGGACCATGCCGGGCTGCATCACTTCGCCGCCCTGGTAGGCGACGCAACCGATCACCCGCTCGGGCCCGACGAGCCGCCAGAGTTTGCCGTCGGGGTCGAGTTCGGGCAATTGGCGTTCCGGGTGGCCGCTTTCCTCGTCCCGGTGGAAGTACCACCAGGGAATACCGTTGACGACCGGCACGACGCGTGTCCCCTCCTTGAGGAGACCGGCAAGGCCTTCGGCCGCATCCGCAAGCTGATGGCCCTTGACGCCGGTGATGACGAGATCCTGTTTCGGCAATTCCCTTGGGTCGCTGGTGGCGAGAAGCCGTACGTTCAGCGAGCCTTCTTCACCGGTCTTGACGATGGTGAGACCCTTTTCGCGGATCGCCTCCAGATGCGCACCGCGGGCGATGACCGAAACATTGACCTCGTCGCCAAGCGTGCTGGCGATCTTCGCGGCAAATGCTCCGCCGAGAGCGCCCGCGCCATAGACACAGATATTCCTGATCGCCATGAGCTTTCGTCCCCGCTTGCGTGCAATGCGGTAGATTTAGGCCATCCTGGCGGAGCAGGCGAACGAGTTTTTGTGATGGGTCAATGCGTCCGGTTGCCGGGCAGCAGTTCTGTCCGCCTGAGTTCGTCGATCGCGGCGACCGCATCTTCGACCGACCATCCGGCCTTGACTGCGGCTGCGACCATCTTGACTTCGGCCTCTTCCTCGAGCGCCAGGAAGAGCGGCTCGAGCGCCTCCTGCACGGTCAGGATATGTTCATCGGGGGACGGGACGGACGCGCGTGCGGCAGACGTAGGCATGGTACGCGATGCTCCTCTCTCGCATTGTCTCATTTTTGTGATCAGACTCTTCACAATTATCGGATGCGCAAAATGTTCCGTGCGCATGTGGAAAATTCTCGGTTTTCCACCACTCTGCATCAGCGCTTGTTCTTTCGCCAAGCCTCTGCCTTGTTGCACAGCTAAAATACACGCTGATTCGGACGGCCGACGGGGCCGCTCGGGCGGCGGAGCCGATGCCAAGGAGATTGCGATGACGGACGGCAAGAAATATCAGATTACCGAGATGCGGCCGAAAATCACCGTGATCGGTGTCGGTGGCGGTGGCGGCAATGCCATCAACAACATGATTGCCGAAGAGCTCGAAGGGGTCGATTTCATCGCCGCAAATACCGATGCCCAGGTGCTCGCAACCTCCAAGGCCTCCCGCCGCATCCAGCTTGGCGCCCATGTGACGGAAGGGCTCGGGGCAGGGTCGCTGCCGGAGATCGGCCGCGCAGCCGCCGAAGAATCGATCGACGAGATCATGGATCATCTTTCCGGTTCGCATATGTGCTTCGTGACGGCCGGCATGGGCGGCGGAACGGGCACCGGCGCAGCCCCGGTGATTGCCCAGGCGGCACGTGCCGCCGGGATACTGACGGTCGGCGTCGTGACGAAGCCGTTCACCTTCGAAGGCAATCGTCGCATGAAGACGGCCGAAACCGGCATCGAGGAGTTGCGCCGGGCAGCCGATACGGTGATCGTCATCCCCAACCAGAACCTCTTCCGCATCGCTGACGCAAAGACGACCTTTGCGGACGCCTTCATGACCGCCGACCGGGTCCTGTTTGCAGGTGTCGGCTGCATCACCGACCTGATCGTCAAGGAAGGCCTGATCAACCTCGACTTCGCCGACGTGAAGTCGGTGATGAAGGGCATGGGCCGGGCGATGATGGGCACGGGCGAAGCTTCCGGCGACGGACGCGCGCTGCTTGCCGCGGAAGGCGCGATCGCCAACCCGTTGCTCGACGACATCTCCATGAAGGGCGCCAAGGGCGTGCTGATCTCGATCTCCGGCGGCTCCGACATGACGCTTTTCGAAGTGGACGAGGCTGCAAGCCGCATCCGCGACGAAGTCATGGATGACGCCGATATCGTCGTCGGCGCGATCTTCGACCGCAATCTGGACGGCAAGTTCCGCGTCTCGGTCGTGGCGACCGGCCTCGATGGCGATCAGGCGGGCGCAGCCGCAGGCGCTCCGGCCGACCTGCAGGCCATGCCCCGCACATTGCAGTAAATCTGTTCTCTTATTTCGAGAACAGCAGCTTGATATAGGAGCGGTAGGTGAGAATCTGCCGCTCCAGTTGGTTCGGGTCCTTGAGAGCCTTCGACATGAT
The DNA here is from genome assembly GCF_002968635.1 of Neorhizobium alkalisoli. Lineage (GTDB taxonomy): Bacteria > Pseudomonadota > Alphaproteobacteria > Rhizobiales > Rhizobiaceae > Neorhizobium > Neorhizobium alkalisoli. The sequence goes on from NZ_PVBN01000008.1 coordinate 74,018, forward strand.
GATCGAGCCGTCGAAGATGCAGGACAGCATGTTGGCCACGTCTTCGAGGTTTATCGGGTCGCGCGGCGGATGAACGGCGGCGATCTCCTCGATATGGCCGAGGAACCGGGCGTTCCACGCTTTGACGGAATTGGCGTTGGTTTCGTGGATTTCGCGGTCGAAGAGCCGCTCCTGATAGCAGATGGAGGCGATCAGGCAGCCTGGATGCCCGCCCGGCAGGTCCCTTGCAAGTTCGCTCAGCAGTTTCAGCCCCAATAGGAAGGCCTGCAGCGGATCATCGTTAAGCTCGCGGGCACGGCCGAAAATCTCGTCGAAGATACGGTCGTTCTCTGCCACATAGCGGCGCAGCATCTCGCGCGCCAATTCGTTCTTGTCCCGGAAATGGTAGAAGAAGCCGCTTTTTGTGATGCCGGCTTCGGCGATCAGTTCGTCGATCGAGGTGGCCGCAAAACCCTTGGCAAGGACCGCAGCCTCCGCGATTTCCAGAAGGCGTTCGCGCGTGGCCGCTCCCTTGCGGGTGTCCCGTGGCTCTGAAAACTTGACCGCCGGTACAGTTTCGGCTCGTCCCGGAACGGGCTCCTGCAGCATCTCGTCTACCGGAGACATGCTAACCTCCCGATTTCGCTGGGCATTGCGGACGGGCCAGATGGCTGTACCACGCGCTCACTAGAGCGAATGCCCATTCTTCTGCGAAAAATCTGCCATTCCCCGAGCGGAACGGAGCGATATCCGACGTCCGCTCCCTATCTTTTACCACAGGAGAGAGACCATGGCCAAATATCGCAGCAACCTGCCGCAGCTCAAAGGCGCCGATTTTCTGACCGACGCGGGCCTTGAAACGACGCTCGTCTTCCATCGCGGTATCGATCTTCCCGCATTTGCCGCCTTTCCGCTTCTCGACGATGCAAAAGGCCGCGAGGAACTGACCGAATATTACGAGGCCTACCTTGCGATTGCCCGCGAGCGTCGTCTCGGTTTCATCCTCGATACGCCGACCTGGAGGGCGAATGCCGATTGGGGGCCGCAGCTCGGCTATGATCGCGAGGCGCTGAGGGCGCTTAACTTGCGTTCGGTCGAATATGTCGAGAGGTTGCGGCGGCTCTGGGAGAGGCCGGGCGCCCCGATCGTGCTGAACGGCGTCATCGGGCCGCGCGGCGACGGCTACAAGGACGGCAACATGGACCCCCTTGCGGCCGAGGACTATCACGCCTTCCAGACGGAAGCCTTTGCAGCAAGCGAAGCGGACATGGTCTCGGCCATCACCATGAACAATGTCGGCGAGGCGGTCGGCATCGTCCGGGCAGCCCGGCGCGCCGGCATGCCTTGTGTCGTCTCCTTCACCGTCGAGACGGACGGGAGGCTCGCCAACGGCAAGAGCTTGCAGGCGGCGATCGAGGAAACGGATGCGGAGACCGGGGCTTATTCCGCCTATTACATGGTCAACTGCGCCCATCCGAGCCATTTCGAGGATGCGCTTTCCCGAGGCGAGGCCTGGGTGCAGCGGATCTTAGGCATCCGTGCCAACGCCTCGACGAAGAGCCATCAGGAGCTCGACGATTCGACTGAACTCGATATCGGCGATCCGATCGATCTCGGCGCGCGCTACCGGTCGCTGCGCGGGAGCTATCCGTCGATGCGGGTGCTCGGCGGCTGCTGCGGCACGGATCATCGGCATATTCGGGCGATCTGCGACGCCTGCCTGCCGGCCGTCGCGGCGTAACGGGAGATCTGCCCAAATCGGTGACGACAACGCCCTCCGGATACCTTCCAGAGGGCGTTGTCGTCTTGCTTTCGCGGGATCAGAAGCGGGAGGTGACCAGCAGGTCTTCCTCCTCGTCGCGCTGCCGGCCGCCGAGTGCTGCTGCAGCCGAGGAGATGAAGGCGCCGACCAAGAGCGACAGCGATCCGACAAGCGCCGTCGTCGCGGCCGCCTTGCGGGCTTCGTCGGCTGCCCGCTGGGCGGCCACCTTGGCGTCCTCGATCCTTTTCAGGACCGCATCGACGCGGGCGCGGGCTTCCTCGGGAGAAAGGCCGGCGCGGGCGGAGACGATCGTGGCCAGATAGGCCTTGTCATCTTCCGGCACGCCGCCCTGCAGGGCCCCGTTCACCAGGATCCGCGAGACCTCGGCGGTGGCCGCCGCATTGTCGGTCTCCGCACGCTGCTGCGCCAGCTGCGGGCGCAGGAGCGCATCGGTGAAGTAGGAGGTCGCGGCATTGGTATCGGCATCATCCGAGGAGGACGCCGCCGCTGCCGAACCCGCAACACCTGCAGTCGCCGCCGCGGTTCCGACCGCCTGCGCACCGGCGCCCGCAAGCGAGGTCAGCGACGAGGCGAGGAAACCGGCCACGAAGATCGTTGCCAACGCCCAGGATACGAAGCCATGCGCGGTATCCCGGAAGAAGACTTCATCCGTATGGACCGCCGCCCATTTGGTTCTGAGCCTTCCGGTCAGATAGCCGCCGAGGGCCGCCGACAGCCATTGCACGACCACCAGCCAGATTGCGGCGGTGATGCCGACAGTTGCAGCCGAACTGCTTTCCCCCGACCAGGGCGAGACCATGGTCAGGCCGAGACCGGAGCCGAAAAGGATGAGGATGAGGCTGATGCCGGTAGCGGCAACCGCACCGCCGATGATCGGCCCCCAGGCAATCGCGGATTGTGACGACTCGACCGGAGTTAGCGCCGTGGAGCCTGTCGATGAGATTGGCATTTCCGTCTCCTCAGCGCATGAAGAGGACGAGAAGGATGACGATCGGCAGCGGAATGCCGAGTAGCCAGAGCAGAATACCGCGTCCCATGGTGAATCTCCTGTAAGATCATGGTTTGTCTATCGAAGTTCGCCCTTTCAACACGCCGGTGCCCCATTAGTTCCTAGGGGTAGGATATTTCCGGTTTCTGCTGCGTTCGTTTCTGTCCGGCCGGTCTATGCACCCAATTTTGGCCATGCCGACGAACCGGACCTGGCTTTGCCATTCCGGGGACGAAGAGTGGTCGGACGGGGCGCTGGGAGCTGCCTCGTAAGTTAGTTTTTAGGTGACACCTCTCAGCGCCCCGTTCGGCGGTTTTTATCCGCGACTGCGGTCCCTCTGCCTTGGCCTTTCGGGATGGTGTTCGTCTGGTTCCTGATACTCGTCCGGATCCTCGGGTTTAACCCGAGGACCAACCGGCAAGGGTGAACAGGAACCGCCGCCGGACTTTCCGCTTGAGGCGGACGGACTTCAAAGAGTCCGGCGAAACCATCCTTCGGGCCACCCTGTGTGCCGCACAGGCACATCCGGCGCGCGCTTTCGGGCATCAAGAGATGAGGGGCCGGTCCGCAACCCTTCATCTCTCCCCGTGTCGCCGGAGGGAGACCATTTTCCGCGGACCCCTGATGCAAGGACTTACGTCGTTTCCCTGCACCCGGCGCCGGTCCCGCCTCGCCAGAACGCCTTCCGGTGTATCCGATGCGGGACGGGGAGAGTGTAGGCATGGATGGGGAGGGCGGGGATGAACGGAGACGAAATTTTTTGCAATCAGGCAGCAACCGCCGCCAACCCGCCCGATCGTTCTCTGACAAGCTTGCACTTTTGATCAGTCTTGCTGACAAAGTCAAAAAGGATCAAAATTCATTTTTATACCTGTTCATCGGGATGTCGGATGACCAGAGCGGCGAAGCCGGCAACTTTCCACTTGGCGGAGAACACAAATTACCCGCTCCGTTGCCGGGCAAACATTGATGGTGAATGAACTGCGACAATTCTCAGGAGCTCACACAATGGCAGGCACCAAGCGGTCCTATGATGAGTCGCTTTTGCGGAAGGCCTTCGATGTGGCACGGCGTTCGCGCGAAGGCGGGGATCACCCATTTGGATCAATTCTCGCCGATCATGATGGCAATGTCTTGCTGGAACAGTGCAATGGCTACAGTTCGGAAGGCGGCGACCGCACGGCCCATGCCGAGAAGCTTCTCGCCACGCGCGCCGGCAAAGCCTATGACCTGAAGTTTCTTGCCGGATGCACGATGTACACATCCGCGGAACCATGCGCCATGTGTTCAGGCGCAATCTATTGGGCAGGCATAGGGCGCGTCGTGTTTGGCCTTTCCGAGAGAGAGATGAAACAGCAGATTGGCAATAGCCAGGAAAATCCGACGCTCGATCTCCCTTGCCACATCGTGTTCGCCGCGGGTCAGCGCCCAACGGAAGTCGTCGGCCCCATGCTTGCGGGCGAGGCGGCGAAACTCCACGAAGAATACTGGTCTCGCCGCTAATGGCCCTTCTACGACATGGCACCTAGCCGCTAATATCACTCCTCGCGACGATCCCGGGGAGTTCAAGGGATTGGAGTCGGGTGACAATTGCTGCCCAATTGCGGAAGTTTCCTGCAACCGATTGTTTTTGCCGATCTGGAAGGCGGCGTGTCCCCGAACTGCCGGCAGGACATGGAGTGGAGATGGAGAGGCGCGGTCGATCGAAGATCGGCCCTGACCGGCGGGTTTCCAGCCGCGTCTAGATCATCATGGCTACCACGAACTGATGAGCCTTTGGCGTTTCGATCATGCCGCCTGCCGTTTGTTTCGTCCGCAGGATGGGAGTAGGATTTCCGGTCCTCTGGCCTGCGCCGGAGTTTTGTGAGGAGGCAAAGATGGGACGCAAATTTATCGACTGCCGGGAGTTTCCGAGCGAGATGAAATGCACCGTAGCCATATCGGCAGACAACATGGACGAGCTCGTCAATGCCGCCGTCCAGCATGCGGTTGCCGTCCATGGTCACAGCGATACGCCGGAATTCCGCACTGAAATCCAGAAAGCTATCCACGACATGGAGCCCTCGCGCAGTGTTGCGTAACAGGGTTTGCTGTTTTTGACGAAATGCCGGGTTGAGGTCGAAACGCCGTCTTCTGCGAAAGAGGCGGCGTTCGATCTCATGCGGCGTCTTGTTATCCCGGAACGAGGCTGACCTTCCCGCGGCACTCGCTGATTTTCCTCATGCCGGAAACACGTGGGGACGACCGTTGCCGCTTCTTTTCGGAACCATCTGGGAGATGCCGCCAACGACCGCTTTCGGCCCGATGCGGGCATCAGACGATTGCAAAACTCGGTCGCTCGCACACGGGTTTTGCGACAGGAGTTCCTCATTTTTTGATGGCTGAGGTCAGTCGTTGAACCTAGGATTTCCGCAGCAAAAGAAAGCTGCCTCGAAATAGCTTGCGAATCGCATAAGTACGTGCTTATGTGTTCGCATGATCGAGAATGACTTCTTCCGAGCTTTGGCAGACCCGACCCGCCGTGCGATCTTTGAGAAGCTGGCGGCAGGGAGCATGAACGCCAGTGCCTTGCGCGAGGGCATGGAGATTAGCCAGCCGGCGATGTCGCAACACCTCGCAGTTCTGCGCAGTGCAAAGCTCGTGAGGGAAGAACGACAGGGGCGTTTCGTGAATTACGAAGTCGATCCCGATGGGCTGGCTCTCATCGCCCAGTGGCTCGCAAAATACCGCGCCTACTGGCCGGAGCGTATCGCAGCACTCAAAGTCTTGCTGAAGGACATGGATCAATGAACGAAGGGAAGACCAGGGAGCAGGATAGCGGCGTCGAGTTGGAATTTGACCTGGGCGATCCGCCGCAAAAGGTCTGGCGTGCTGTCACCATTCCCGAACTTCGGGAAAGGTGGTTGCCGAAGGAAGCATTGGCTGATCCCGAGGCGATCACCGTCACCCCCGGCCAGGAAGTTCGCTACAAGCTGCGTGATGATACCCCGCCTTTCCTTGAAAGCACCGTGACGTTCACGATCACCCCGAATGCCACTGGCGGCACCTGCCTTCGGATCGTCCACGAACTGACGGACGCAAGATTCGATGGAATGGCAAGAGCGCCGGCGAACAGCAACAGCCCGCCCCTCATGCTCGCCGCCTGATACGGCGAGCCTCCCCCCTTAAATTCTGAGAATCTGGAGGTCGCCGATGCGCGAAGCGATGCAACTCGTCCCCATGGTCGTAGAACAGTCCAGCCGGGGGGAGCGATCCTTTGATATTTATTCCCGGCTTCTGCGCGAGCGGATTATCTTCCTCAATGGCGAGGTGAACGATACCGTTTCGGCGCTCGTCTGCGCGCAACTGCTGTTTCTGGAAGCGGAAAACCCCAAAAAGCCAATCAACCTCTATATCAATTCGCCGGGCGGCGTCGTGACCAGCGGCCTAGCGATGTACGACACCATGCGCTTCATCCGTGCGCCGGTTCATACACTTTGCATGGGGACGGCCCGTTCAATGGGATCGTTCCTGCTGATGGCAGGCGAACCCGGCGAAAGAGCCGCATTGCCCAATGCCAGTATCCTCATTCACCAGCCCTCCGGCGGCTTTCAAGGGCAGGCTTCCGACATGCTGATTCATGCCGAGGAAATTTTAAAGACCAAGCAACGCATGACGCGGCTCTACGCCGAGCATTGCGGACGTTCCTACGAAGACTTTGAGCGCGGGATGGATCGCGACCGCTTCATGACGGCGGAGGAAGCGCTTGAATGGGGTCTTATCGACAGTATTCTGAAGGTTCGGGAAGATACGAGCAGCCTATAAGCCTTGCCGCAAAAATCCCGATTAAAGCGACACTTGTTTTCTCAATTTCTGCGATGCCACAGAAGGGGAGGCGGCCGTAGTGGCCGCGTCTGGCCCAAAACTGGCAACGCCGCATCGTTAACGGTAGCTGGCATTCGCTTCACAATTCCGTTTCTTTTTTCAATCCGCGTCCCTTGGGTCTCGAGGTTAAGGGAGTGTTTATAAATTCGTGAAAGTTAATGGAAACTTGCCGGTGGTGCGGCCCCGAGGGCCTGGTGGGATGGCTCGGACCGCCGTGCAGTTTGTAACCTGAGTAATTGCCTGCGTATCTTCCTATGCAGGCGCTGTACGGAGTAACCATGACCATGAAAGCAAAGCCTTTCGCCCTGGCGATCGTCGCCGCAGTCTCCACCACGTCTTTCTCTTCAACGGCTGTCCTCGCGGCCGACCTGACCAGCTATTCCGAACCGCCGACCTACAATGAGCCGGCTGCCGGCCCGAAGGCCGGCTGGGGTGGCGCCTATGTCGGTGCCGATCTCGGCTTGGCGTCCCGCAAGCTGAACCCCTTCGACGGCGACAAGGGCCTCGTTGTCGGCGGCCATGCCGGCTACAACATGGACCTGGATTCCGGCGTGGTCGGCGCAGAAATCGAAGCCTCGCATCTCGGCAACGTCAAGAGCCGCGTACCGGGCGGCAATATCAAGGAACAGGGCCGCGTGGCTGCCAAGGCCAAGGCCGGCGTCGGCTTTAACGATACGCTCGTTTACGGCACTGCCGGTGTTGCGCTCACCAGCTTCAAGGACAAGGGCGGCACCTCCGGCCCGGATGGCTGGAAACCCGGTTGGGTCGTAGGCGCAGGCGTCGAGCAGAAACTCTCCGACAATCTCTCCGCCCGTGTCGAATACAACTACACCATGACCAACGACGTGCGCAGCACCACGGCCGGCGTCACCTCACGCACCGACGTGCGCGACCAGGTGCTCAAGGCCGGCGTGAATTACCGCTTCTGATCCACACCCTTTGAATCCGTCGGATTCCAAGGGTGGTATTCGCAGATCGACAGTCGACAGCCCCGTATGCTCTGAAGGCATACGGGGCTGTCGCTTTTCGGGCGGGGGGTTATCCTTTGGTCCTGGCCTGTTACGGCAGAACGTCGCCATTTTCAGTGAGGGGAACAGGCTCCTTTCCCGCTGTCGAAGCGTTGACAATATCCATATATCGAGTAATATCGATATATGGATCAGGAAAACGCTATTCTCGCTCTTGCGGCACTGGCGCAGCCGACCCGGCTGCAGGCCTTCAATCTACTCGCAAAGCACGAGCCTGAGGGACTTCCCGCAGGCGACGTCGCGAAGTTGCTCGCCGTTCCCCAGAACACCATGTCGTCGCATCTGAGCGTGCTGGCGCGAGCCGGGCTGATCCGGGCGGAGCGACGGAGCCGTCTGATCGTATACAGGTCAGACATTGCTGTACTGCGGGACCTTACGCTCTATCTCGTCAAGGATTGCTGCGGCGGCAGGGCGGAGCTCTGCGAGCCGCTTGTCGCCGAACTTACCCCATGCTGCTGCCCACCACAGAAGGTGTCATCATGACAAAGACCACGTTTAACGTACTGTTTCTCTGCACGGGAAATTCCGCCCGTTCCATCATCGCCGAAAGCGTTCTGAAGAAAAGCGGCGCCGGCAAGTTCAACGCCTATTCTGCAGGGAGCTACCCGAAGGGCGAGGTCCATCCGCTGGCGGTCGAGGCGCTTCAGGGGCATGGCTACCCGGTGGAGGGCCTTCGGTCCAAGAGCTGGGACGAGTTCGCGGCGGAAGGAGCCCCCGAGCTCGACTTCGTGTTCACCGTCTGTGACAACGCTGCCGGCGAGGCCTGCCCGGTGTGGCCGGGACAGCCGATGACCGCCCATTGGGGGCTTGAGGATCCGGCTGCCGTGGAGGGCACGGATGCGGACCGGCGCGTCGCCTTCGGCCAGACGCTGCGTTACATGAAGCTCCGCCTCGCCGCGTTCGCCGCGCTGCCGGTGGAAAGTCTCGAGCGTTTGAGCCTCACCGCCAAACTGCATGAGATCGGACAGATGGAAGGTTCCTCCGTGCAGAGGTCCGACGTAGCATGAGCGAAGCAATCGATATCGTCATCTATCACAATCCCGACTGCGGCACGTCGCGGAACACCCTTTCGATGATCCGCAACGCCGGGATCGAACCGCATGTCATCGAGTACCTGAAGACCCCGCCATCGAGGACGCTGATCGTCCAGCTGGCGGGCCGCATGGGTATCGGCTTGCGCGAACTGCTCCGCGAGAAGGGCACTCCATACGCCGAACTCGGCCTTCAGGACGAAAGCCTGAGCGATGATCAGTTGCTGGATGCGATGATGGAGCATCCCATTCTGATCAACCGCCCGATCGTCGTATCGCCAATGGGCGTCAAGCTTTGCCGTCCTTCCGAGGCCGTTCTCGACATTCTTCCGGCTCCCCAAAAGGGTGCCTTCGCCAAGGAGGACGGGGAGATCGTCATCGACGCCGAGGGGCGGCGGATCGCCTGACGCCGCCGCCGGTCCGCCACGCTGCCGCACCGGCTCCGGGCGGAGCATCACATTTTAAAGGAACGCTTCAATGCAGCCCGCCAAGCCTGCCATCCGCCTCTCATTTCTGGATCGCTACCTCACGGTATGGATCTTCGCCGCCATGGCGCTGGGCCTGATCCTCGGCACGGTCTTTAAGGGCTTGCCGGATGTGCTCAACAGCATGTCGATCGGCACCACCAACATCCCGATCGCGATCGGCCTCATCCTGATGATGTATCCGCCGCTTGCCAAGGTTCGCTACGAGGAACTGCACCTGGTCTTTGCCGACAGGCGCGTGCTCTTGCTTTCGCTCGTCCAGAACTGGATCATCGGCCCGACGCTGATGTTTGCGCTGGCCGTGATCTTCCTGCGCGGCTACCCGGAATATATGACCGGCCTGATCCTCATCGGTCTTGCGCGCTGCATCGCAATGGTCCTCGTGTGGAACCAGCTCGCCCGCGGCGACAATCAGTATGTGGCCGGGCTGGTGGCGTTCAACTCGATCTTCCAGATCCTTTTCTTCAGCGTCTATGCCTGGATCTTCCTGACGCTTCTGCCGCCGCTGTTCGGCCTGGAGGGGAGCGTCGTCGACGTCTCGTTCTGGACGATTGCAGAAGCGGTCCTCATCTATCTCGGCATCCCTTTCCTCGCCGGCTACCTGTCCCGGACCATCCTGACAAGGACCAGGGGCAGGGACTGGTACGAGACGGTCTTCCTGCCGAAAATCAGCCCGATCACGCTGGCGGCGCTGCTTTTTACCATCGTCGCGATGTTCAGCCTCAAGGGTGGCGATGTCGTCAGGCTGCCGTTCGACGTGGTCCTGATCGCGATCCCGCTGACCATCTACTTCCTGATCATGTTCACGGTCAGCTTCGTCATGGCGAAGATGATCGACACCGACTATCCGCGCACGACCGCGGTGGCCTTCACGGCTGCAGGAAACAATTTCGAGCTCGCCATCGCCGTGGCGATCGCCGCGTTCGGCCTTGCTTCACCCGTCGCGTTTGCCGCGGTCATCGGTCCGCTCGTCGAGGTGCCGGTGCTCATCATCCTGGTGCAGTTCGCGCTCTGGATGGGGCGCCGCTACTACGGCGCCGAGATGGAGCGCGCGCCGGCCGAGTGATCGAGGGCCGGCGGATATCTCAGCTGCGGTCCTTGCCGATCAGCCGCGACCGCAGCGCGTTGGAAATCCCGTCGAAGATGAACACCACCAGGAGGATCAGCAGCACCATATAGGCTACGTTCTCCCAGTCGGAATTGGTGCGCATGGCTTCCCAGAGTTTCAGCCCGATGCCGCCGGCACCGACGGCGCCGATGATCGTGGCCGAGCGGGTGTTCGATTCCCAGAAGTAGAGCGCCTGCGACAGGAACACCGGCATCACCTGCGGTACGGTGCCGTAGCGTTGCACCGCGACCGGTGAGGCGCCGACGGATCGCACACCCTCGCGCTGCTTTTCGTCGATGTTTTCCAGCGCCTCCGAATAGAGCTTGCCGAGCGTTCCGGTATCCGTGAGGAAGATGGCGGAAATCCCGGCGAGAGGGCCAGGGCCGAAGGCGCGGGTGAAGAAGAGCGCCCAGATCAGCATGTCGACCGACCGGAGAAAGTCGAAGAGCCGCTTGGCGATCTGGTTTGCGGGGCGGTTTGCGAAAATGTTCCGCGCCGCGATGAACGACAGCGGGAAGGCGACGAGCATCGCAAACAGGGTTCCGATGAAGGCCATCACGACCGTCTGCAGGAGTTTCTCCCAGACGTCGAGATGCTGCCATTCCGAATTGTAGAGGATGTTGTTCCAGGCGAGCGAAAGGTTCGACCTGTCGGGCTGGATGCGGTCGCCCGAGACGATCAGCGTCGCGATCTCCGAGGCCGGTTTCCCGAAGAACGGCGAGCTCGTGTCGAAAAGGAAATTCGCCCAGCCGAGGAAGCGTTTGCGGATGCGGACCCGCTCCGCGCTGATTTCCGCCCAGCCTGAAGTTCCGAAATAGGCGACCGCGCGGCCGCCCGGCAGCCTTTGTTCGACCCACGAGGGCAGGGCCCCGTCCGGCCGGACCTCGCCGGATCTTCTGTTGAGGCGGAGGGTGACGCTTTCCGAGCCCCTGGTGAGCACCACCCGATCGGGATGAACCTCGATCGTCCTGGACCTGCCGATCGAGACCACGGCCTCGGTCACGATCTCCTCCGTGCGGGTTTCATGGCTCGGGCTCTGCGGAGCGGCCTGCTGCGCCTGGGGCGCCGGCGCCATGAAGCTGGAGGAGGGCTTGGCAGCCCCCGCATTCCCGGAGGCGGACGCGGGGATTTCGATCGTTCGCGTCACCGTCTCGCGCCGGGTTTCCAGCCACTCGGGGTTCGGGTTCGGGCCGATCGGATCGAAGCGAGGGTATTCGATCCTCATCGCGCCGTCGGATTCGATCTCGATCTGGGGCCGGATCTCGTAGGAGACCCAGTCTGCGAGGTAGTTTCCGGCGATGCTCCAGTTCGCTTCGCCCATGACCTTGCCGACGGCGAAATACCACCAGGCGAAAAGGAAGTAGAGGGTGCACGCGACGGCGATGATCGGCACCCTGAAGCGCTGCCAGAAGCTTGGCCGCAGGAGATGGGGATGGCGTGCCGCGATGGCTTCCATTTCGGACGTGTTGAGGATCGTCATGGTGCCTCCGGTCAGATCGCGTTGAATGCCTGGTCGCCCGAAAGCTTCTGGCGAAGCCATGCGGAAAACTGGTCGACGGCCACGATGGTCAGCAGCAGAAGGAGGACGATGGCGAGCGTCTTGGCTTCGTGACCCTGGCCGATCGAGAGGCGCAGGAGTTCGCCGATACCGCCGCCGCCGACGGCGCCGATGATCGTCGAGGCGCGGACATTGATTTCGAGGCGCAGCAGGAAGTAGCTCATGAAGTTCGGCATCACCTGGGGCACGATGCCGAACCAGATCCGTTCGAGCCAGTTGGCGCCGACGGCGCGCAGCCCTTCCTCCGCCTTCATGTCGGCGTTCTCGATGACCTCGTAGAACAGCTTTCCAAGCGCGCCCACGGTGTGGATCGACACGGCGACGACGGCCGGGATCGGGCCGAGCGAGAGGATCGCGAGGAAGAAGCCGGCGATGACCACTTCCGGAAAGGCGCGGAGAATTTCCATGATGCGGCGCACGAACCCCCGCACCCAGGGATTGGGCATGGTGTTCCGCGCCGCGAGGAATGCCAACACGAAGCCGAAAAGCAGGCCGATGCCGGTCGATACGAGCGCGATGTTCAGCGTCTCGACCATCTTGTGGAAATATTCGGGGATATAGAAGGTATCGCCGAGATAGGCCCGCCCTTCCGGATAGTTGTACTTGAAGCTGCCGTCGTCATAGGGGGACGGGAGGTCGAACAGCGCCCGCCAGATCTCCATTCCGTCTCGTGGAATGAGATCCTCGACGAAGTCGAAGAGATGGGGAAGCCGCTCGAAGAATTTGCCGGAATTCGTTTCGTTGGCGAACCAGAGCGAGCCGGACACCACGCAAAGCAGCAGCACGACGCTCAAAAGCGTATAGAAGCCCCGCTGGGCGGCCAGCTGCCGCGAGTGGCGCTCTATCATCCGGCCGCTCTCGCCGAGGACAGGCCTGACGGTAGAAATGGACATCGCTGGCCCCCGGGTTGCGACGGTCGAGAAAAAGGCCGCCGGAGAAGTCTCCAGGCGGCCGTCGTGTGTGAGGCTGCGATCAGCCGCCGATGGTTGCCTTGCGGGCATCGATGATCGGCTTGTAGAAATCGACGTTGACCTCGGCGAAGCCCTTGAAGTCGCCGCCCTGGATGGCGGAGAAGCAGGCGGGATCGGCCTTCGGGAGGTTCAGCATGAACTGCTTGAACTTCGCCTTCATGTCGGTGTTCATCGACGTGCGGACGACGACCGGGCCGTTCGGGATGAGCGGCGATTTCCACAGCTCGACGAGGTCGTCCATGTTGAGGATGCCCTTGTCGACCATCTTGCGCAGGTTGCCGGAGGTGTAGCCGTCCTTGAAGTTGCCAACGCCCGAACCGAAGGTGGTGCCGGCATCGAAATTGCCCTTCAGCACTTCGAGCACGAGGTTTTCGTGACCGCCGCCGAAGCCGGTGGAGCCGAAATAGCCCTTGACCGGAGCGCCGATCGCTTCAGGAAGCGTCACGAGCGGTACCAGATAGCCGGAGGTCGAATCCGGATCGGCGAAGCCGAGCTTCTTGCCCTTCAGGTCGGCGAGCTTGGCGATGCCGCTGTCCTTGCGGGCGACCATGATCGAATGATAGCCCATCGAGCCGTCGGTCTGAACGGTCGTCAGGATCGGTTCGACCGCATCCGGCTTGGTCAGATACACCTTGGCATAACCGGACGCGCCGAGCTCGGCATAGTCGAGCGTGCCGCCGAGCAGACCCTGGATGACGCCGTCATAGTCGGAAGCCGGGAAGAGCGAGACCTTTTCGACGCCGAGTACGGCGGGAAGCTTCTCGGTCATGCACTGGTAGTTGCGCAGACGATCGGCCTCGTTTTCTCCGCCCAGGATGCCGATGCGGAATACCTTGAGGTCCTCCGCGGCCGCCGAGGTGGCAAGTGCTGCGAGTGCGACTGCAGCAAGCAAAGCTTTCTTCAACATGAGATCATCTCCTGTCTGTCCGGTTTTCGGAACATGTGTTGAGGCTGGCCCTTCACGCGGGCGTACATACGATCTTGGTCCGGCTCACGCCCTTGCGGGGGCGAGGATCCTGGAACCCGCCGACCTGGAGGCTTCGTGCTCCAGGTCTGCGCTGCGGACGTTGATGCTGGTGGACGTCATGGATTCGTCGATGCCCGCGCCTTCCTTGTCGGACCCGTAGATTTCCCGGACTGCCGTCACCGTCAGTTCCGAAGGAGGTCCGTCGAAGACCACGCGCCCGCCCGCCATGCCGACGATGCGTTCGCAATAGGAGCGCGCGGTATCGAGGGTGTGCAGGTTGGTGACAACAGTGATGCCGTCGCGCTCGTTGATGTCGCGGAGCGCATCCATCACGATCTTGGCGTTCAGGGGGTCGAGCGACGCAATCGGCTCGTCGGCGAGCACGACCCTTGGCTTCTGCATCAGCGCACGGGCGATCGCCACGCGCTGCTGCTGGCCGCCCGAAAGCGTGCCCGCCCTCTGCAGCGCCGTCTGTTCGATGCCGAGCCGCTCGAGAGCCGCAATCGCCGCGATCCGTTCCTCGCGCGTGAAGATGCTGAGCAGGCTCATCGTCGTGGAGCGGTGGTTGAGCCGCCCGAGCAGGACGTTGGTGAGCACGTCGAGGCGCGGCACGAGATTGAATTGCTGGAAGATCATGGCGCAGTCGCGCTGCCAGCTGCGGAGTGCCGCTCCCCGCAGGGAGGAAATTTCCAGATCGCCGAAGTGGATGGTTCCCGAGGACGGCGTCGTCAGACGGTTGATCATCCGCAGAAGCGTGGACTTGCCCGCGCCCGACCGCCCGATGACGCCGACCATCTGTCCGTGGGGAATTTCCAAGCTTACGGAATCCACGGCAGCACGATTGCCGAAAGTCTTCGTCAGTTTTTCCAGACGCATGCCATGCCCCCTGTTTTTATGGGGGCCTCATTAGCGACGGCGCATGAAGGGGCGATGTCGGTTGGATGTAGGTTTTATGAAGATTGCGACAAACGCGGACAATTTGAGTGGAGCCGCTGCGCGCCTTCGTTGTTCTCGAAAACCTTTCGATGGGGATCCGGCAGGCGGAAGGCTTGTAAAACCGGCCGCCGGGTTCCCGATGTCGGACCAAATTCCGCTCGCTCGGGACCTCTGTCCGATATCGCTCAGGCCCAAGGTCGTATCAGCCATCCGACTGAAGTCTCTGGGACGGAACATCGCAGCATCTCGTCTGTTCAGTCCCCAGCTTCGACACTGCGATTGGGTTGGAAGCATAGAGGAAAATCAAGGAGATAGAGATGAAGATCGTCAAATGCGCGGCCCTTGCCGCGGCCCTTCTGGCTGGCACCACGTTGTCTGCCTATGCGCAGTCCAGCAGCACTGTCGGAACCGGTGGAACGAGTGCCGGAGGCGGCACCTCCAGCAGCACCGTTGGCACCGGCGGCTCGTCGGCGGGCACCAACTGTACCCCGGGCGCTACCAACTGCGACGGCGGCTCGGCCTCCACGCTCGGAACCGGTGGTTCCTCGGCGGGCGGCGGCACCTCCAGCAGTTCGGTCGGCACGGGTGGGTCGGCAGCCGGTTCCGGTAGCGGATCGGGTTCTGCGTCGACGCTTGGAACCGGCGGCACGAGCGCAGGTGGCGGCACGTCCAGCAGTTCGGTCGGCACGGGCGGATCGGCGGCCGGCTCCGGTAGCGGATCGGGCTCAGCCTCGACGCTCGGCACCGGCGGCACGAGTGCCGGTGGTGGCACCTCCAGCAGCTCGGTCGGCACAGGCGGCAGTGCGGCAGGCGCGGCTCAGGACGATGTCAGCAACAAGGAATGTCCTCCGGGCCAGACCAAGAAGAGCGGCGGCAAGTGCTAAAAACTAACATGGGCCGGTTGCCGATAGGCGACCGGCCTTCTTCAGGAGGACAGGATATGAACTCGGCATCTTTGATGACCAAAAGCGCGTTCGCCCTGCCGCTGATCATGGCCCTCTGCATCGCATGCGAGGCATTGTCGGCGGAGACGATCAAGCTCGACGACGGCACCACCTGCACCGTGATCGAAAGCACCAGTTCGGCGGGAGGCAGTACCTCCTCCTCGGTGACCGCCGGCGGAGGCAGTGTGACCTCATCGACCACGATCGATGGAAAGACAACCACGATGCATTCGGGAGGCGGTTCGGCTTCGTCGAGTGCCGGATCGTCCGTCTCGGGCACGGCAGGCGCCCAAGCATTCTCGACCGCGAGCGTCACCCGTCCCGACGGTTCGGTCGTGACGCGCCGATCGGACGGCACCTGCGACATCACCAAACCTAACAAATGAGGAGCAAGACCATGTCGAAACTGGTTCCCTTAGCCGCGGCCGTCGCAATCGTTGCGGCGATGGCCGGCACACAATCCCTGGCGCAGGACTGCAACGCGGCCGGGACAGTCGGTTCGGCAGGCAGCGCATCTGCCGGCGGCACTTCGGCGAGCACCCTCGGAACGGCGGGCACCTGCGCGACCGATGACGGCACGACCTCGTCCATCGGTTCGGGAGGAAGTGCGGCCACCGTCGACGGCAAGGCCCAGAGCCGCACCAAGGTCAACGAAAACGACAATCAGCTCAAGGCACAATCCAAGGCCCAGGCCATGGACCAGGGCACGTTCAGCAAATCGCAGACCAAGACCCGCGTGAAAGGCGACGAACTGGAGAGCAAGACGCGTTCGATGTCGCACGTGCCGGGGCAGAAACCGCTCAAGAGCACCACCGACAGCAACGTGGTCCTGCCGCCTCAGTGAGGTGGGGCAGAGTGGCTGTCATGGCCCCTCATGAACAGGATCTACGACTTACCTAACGCCAAGATCGTGATTTTGTACCTCTCCCACAAGGGGAGAGGTACGCGCCGAACGTGCGGCGCCGGCTTCTCTCCCCCCGCGGGAGAGGGCAATTTCGAGGATGCAAAGCTAAGTTTCGAAATTCCCAGTTAGTACCAGTACTATACCGGATTGCAGCTCATGCCGTTGCGTCTGGCGTTCGCAATGCAATCGTTTTTGTTGGTGTAAGATTCGGTCGAAGCGCCGACAGTCTTCCCGTTTGATGCTATGCGTCGCCACCGCCATTGAGTGCCGCTCTGATAGATTTCCCAAGTATCTCCATTGCTGTCCCTGCAGATGCCATCTCCTTCCTCCGTTGGTTCGACCGGACCAAGCTAGGAAGATTCGCTGTATCCTTCCACGAACTTAATGCACCCTTAGGTGGTGCAATATCACCAAGTTGCGTGTGGGTGCGATGCGGGCTTTCTAACGTTCAAGAGCCTGAACCGTCGACGTAGGGAGCGAAGGGCACTATTGGAATAGGTCGATCGTATTGGTCTTAGGCTGGGGATGCCTCAAGGATGGAGATTGGTCCTTGGGTCTGAATCACCTGTTCAAGACGGAGCCCCGCGGCGGCGAACAGGCTTGCATAATGTTCCTCCGTCCGCTCAAGGCCCCCGGTGATGGCGAGCATGACCACGTCGATACCTTTGATCTGGTTCGGTTCGTCACCCGGCGGCACGAGCGTCTCCGCTACAAGCACCTTCCCGTCCGGTTGCATGGCCCTACGGCAGTTTCGCAGGATCGCCGCGGCACGCTCATCGTCCCAATCGTGAACGACCTTCTTGATGACGTAGACGTCGCCGCGGGGGACGCTCTCAAAGAAGTCACCGGCGATGAATTCGGTACGCGGCAGATCGCCTCCGGCACCTTGCCGTGCTGCCGCCACCCCCGAGGGCAAATCGAAAAGCACGCCGCTCAGATGCGGGTTGCGGGAAAGGATCGCCGAGAGAAGCTGACCATGTCCGCCGCCAACGTCGACGACCCGGGTGAAGGGGCTGAAATCATAGGCTTCGGCCACTGCCTCGTTGCTGCCTTGGCTGAGCGCGACCATGGCACGCTGAAACAAGTCAGCCTGTTCCGGGTGCTTCGACAGCCAGTCAAACCGGGGGCTGCCGAACAGCTTGTCGAAAGCTGGCTTTCCCGTGCGAACGGAATACAGCAGTTGCTCGAAGGCAAGGTAAGCCTCGCTGTTGATCATGCGGACGAAGTCACCGGGACCCGGCCGATCGGAACGAAGCGCGGCACCAAGCTCCGTCAACTCAAAATGACGCGGCGACACTTCTCTAAAGACCCCTTCGGCCGCGAGAAGGCGCATCACGCGATAAAGCGCGTCGGCATTCGTCCGAGTGGCAGCCGCCAGGTCGTCCACCGCCCGTTCGCCGGCGGTCAGGAGATCGGGAACGCGCAGTTCGATGACCACCCGCATCGCCTGTGACACGGCGAACCCCAGTCCTAGCCTCATGATCTGCTGCGACGGCATGGGCATGGCTTTCCTCGACTGTCTGCAGAAATTTAGCAGAACGGGGCGAGCGCGGCACTTCCACCAATTGGAGGATCGCCGAGGTGTTCCATGAGGAGTTTTTCCAGGCGCCTCGCGTTCGATAAAAATCGTTGTTCGGACCGTCGCCGCTATCATGTCTCGTCGGGGGGAGAGGCGTAAGCCTTTCCGGCCACGAACCATTCATGCGGCGGCACCTCGGTGATCAGCACCGTGGTGGCCTCCGGCGGCACGCCGGCGACGCGTTGCAGGGTCTCGGTCAACTCGCGCGCCAACTGGGCTTTCACCTCCGCCCTGCGACCCGGGAAAAGCTCAACTCGGATGATCGGCATTTTCAACTCCTACTTAATCGCGGGCCAGGTGTCGGAAAGTTTGTAACCGCCCGGCCATGGGTCGGCGGGATCGAGCATTAGTTGGGACGTCCCGGTTATCCAGGCGCGACCGGAAATCGACGGAACGATCGCCTTCCGTCCGGCCACGGTCGTTTCATCGACGATGGTTCCCACGAATTCGGAACCGATTATCGAAACCGCCGTCAGCGTGTCTCCCTTGGCGAGAACTCCACGGGCATTGAGGAGCGCCAACCGAGCCGAAAGAGCGGTTCCCGTCGGCGAACGGTCGAGTTTGCCAGGCTGGATCGCGACAACGGAGCGGGCTTTCAAACGCTCTTCCTCTCGATACAACGGTCCGGCGAACAGGCAGAAAGATATATGGTTCCAGCCAGTGTCTTCGGGATGCAGGAACCCCAGTTGTTCGTTCGCCGCGTTTGTGATCCTGATCCCTGTTTCGGCTATGGTGCGTGCGTTCTCCGGGATGAGGGCCAGGCCAAGGTGATCGGGGTCAACCACGACGAAACTGTCGCCGCCATATGCCGTGTCGACGGTGACCTTGCCGAGCCCGGGAACGTCCACGGTCGCGTCGAGTTGTGCGGCGAAACTCTTCACGTTGGTGACCGTGATGCGCTCGGCCTTGCCGTTCCGGCATTCGGCGACGACTTCGACCAGTCCGGCGGGAGCCTCGAGTATCATCCGCGTGATTGGCTCGGTCATGGGGATGATACCGCTGTCGAGAAGGACAGTCGAAACGCAGATCGAGTTCGAGCCCGACATCGGTGGAGTATCCTCGGGCTCCATAATGATCCAACCCATCTGGGCCTTCGGGTTCTTGGGAGGCACCAACAGGTTGACGTGCCGGAAGACGCCGCCACGGGGTTCATTCAAGACGAATTTCCGTAACGTTTGATCACGCGCGATCCATCTCGATTGTTCCCAGATCGTATCGCCAGGGGGAGGCGACACACCTCCCACGATAACATCTCCGACTTCGCCCTCAGCGTGGCAGTTGACGACGTGAACAATTTTAGACGATCGCATTGGACACCCGTTGAAAAGTTACGACCCGCACCGCGATGCACCAGGCCCTTTGTGTTTGCGTATACGGTATTCTATTGTGGTCCACGTGGAATTATCTGCGCGAACCCTGCAAAGGCCCGAACGCCTTTGCATTGTTGATCGGCTGCGATAGGTCCGGTGGTTTTCTCGACGCGAAAGTGGAATTCGATGCCATTCAAGGCCGACCATGCGATCAATCTCGGTGCTGCTCCTTCCGCATCGGAAGTGATCATGAAGTTCGTGCGCGACTCGATCATCGACGGGACGCTGGACGAGGGCGAGCCGATCCGTCAGGATGACGTGGCCCGGATGTTCAACGTGTCGAAGATCCCGGTGCGTGAAGCATTGAAGCGGCTGGAGGCAGAAGGCTTCGTTGTCTTTCACAGAAATCGCGGTGCCGTAGTCACGTCGTTGTCGGAGCCTGAGATCGTCCAGGTGTTCGAGGTTCGAGCGCTTCTCGAAGCGGGGGCCATTCGGTACTCCATTCCACATATGACCGAGCAGACTTTTGAAAAGGCGCAAGGCTATTGCGACGCATTTGCCAACGAGAACAATGTTGCGCGGTGGGCTGAACTCAATTGGAGGTTCCATTCGAGCCTCTATGAAGATGCCAAGCGGCCCTATCTTTTGAACACGATCAGGTCGGTGAACGACCGTATCGAGCGTTATCTCCGTGTGCAGCTTTCCCTATCGAAAGGTCAGCGCACCGCCGATGTGGAGCACCGCCAGATTCTCGCTCTTTGCCGAAAGGGCGACATCGACGGTGCGGCCAGTCTCGTTCATGATCACATCATGGGAGCCTGCAGGTCTCTCCTGATGCATCTACCGCAAGGTACCGTTCGTGGACCGAAGGTCTAACCTTACGCCCCGGTCTAACCTTACGCCCAGGTGTCTCCGACCGTGAACCCTTCGGTAAACGGGTCATCATGGTCCAGAACGATTGTGTTCAGCCCGTAAATCCAACTCGTGCCCGAGAGAGTGGGGACGACCGCCTTGTGTCCGCCCATCTCAACCTCTTCCACCAGGCGACCCGTGTACACGTTTCCTAGAATACCCTGATGGCGGAAGTCGTGATCCAGCTTCAACTCGCCTTTCGCATGAAGCGTGGCCATCTTCGCACAGGTTCCGGTGCCGCAGGGGCAACGGTCCAGCGCGCCCGTCCAGGTTGACGGCTTATCCCAGGAGAAGTCGCCCGAGGCCATGGTAACGGCGTTCTTCCAGTCGGCATTCGGGTCCTCGGTTGGCCCGGATAGCTGCGAGATGGTGATGCCGATCCCCGGATAGTGGGGATGCGCCACGGGAAGCTGCTCGATGGCGGCCTGCCTGATCATGGCGGAAACGCGCGCGATCTCCTTGCCGTGTTCCGGGATCAGTTCGAGACCCTTGAACTGGCGGACATCGGCGATCACGTAAAACATCCCGCCCCAGCCGACGTCTACGGTCACTTTGCCAAGGTGCGGGACGTCGATGACGGCATCCAGGTGAGCTGCGAATGCCGGGACGTTCTTGAAAGTGACCCGTTTGACCTTACCGTTTTGGCAATCCGCCTTCACCCTGATGAGGCCGGCAGGCGCCTCGAGTACGAGTTCCGTCACAGGTTCCTTCATGGGCAGAATTCCCATTTCAAGCAGGACCGTCACCACGGAAATGGTATTCCCGCCCGACATGACAGGATACTCGATCTGCTCGAGGATGATGTAACCAGCGTCGGCTTCAGGATGGTTCGGCGGGACAAGAATGTTGCAGCAGTGAGCGGAATAGCCGCGAGGCTCACGAAGAAGCAGCTTTCGCAGCCCGTCGTCGTTAGCCTCAAGCCATTTCATCTTCTCGTAAACACTGGTGCCGGGGATATGCGGAACACCGCCGGTGATGACGCGCATCGGAGTCCCGGCGTGCGTGTCTACTGCGTTGAGGGTCCGTTTGAAGGCCATGAATGCACCTCTAGGCTAACCGGTTTCAGATTGGTGATCACGCAATCGCCAGCGACATATGCGTCGAAGGGAAATCGTATACGATCTTCAATATCTGAAAAGTGGCCAGTGTCAATCCAAAATGTACTGCAAGGTCATTTTTGATGACACGCATGTACATTTTGCTTGTAACATCGGTTTTCATTTGCTACGGACTTTCTGGAGCGAAGGCTGCCACATCCCAGCGAAGGGCCACCTGATAGCCCGGCATAAGTAGCCTTCGATTGCATATCGGTGACCAGCGGAGCTGGAACGGACTGTTAGTGGGCGGATAAAAAGCGGCGTTCCTGCCTTTCCTCATGCCGCATACAAAGGGAACGATAATGAAACATATGCTTGCTTCCACGTGTCTGCTGGCGGGTCTCGTCGGCCTCGCGATGCCGGGTCTGGCAATGGCCGACTGTGGTACTGTGACGCTGACAGTCCATAACGTTCAGAGCGCGGAGGTTCTCACCTTCGTCGACAAGTTCATTCTCGAAAACGGCTATGGCTGCACTGTCGAAACCGTCCCGGGGGACACCGTCCCGACGACCACATCCATGGTCGAAAAGGGCGACCCCGACGTCTCTTCAGAAACTTGGGTGGACCTCTTGCCCGAAGTCGTTCCGCGCGGCATCAAGGAAGGCAAGATCGTATTCGCTGCCAAGGCGTTGCCCGACGGGGGCGTCCAGGGCTGGTGGATCCCAAAATATTTGGCCGACGCGCATCCCGACATCAAAACTGTCGACGATGCACTCAAGCATCCCGAACTTTTCCCGGATCCGGAAGATTCGAGCAAGGGGGTGATCTTCAACGGCGCGCAAGGATGGGGCGCGACGGTCGTCACCGCACAGCTCTTCAAGGCCTATAAAGCGAGCGAAAAAGGTTTCAACCTGCTCGACCCCGGCTCTGCTGCGGGTCTTGATGGCGCGATCGCCAAGGCATACGAGCGGAAGGAAGGCTTTATCAGCTACTATTGGGCTCCGACGGCTCTGCTTGGGAAATACGAGATGGTCATGCTCGGCGCCGCCGTGCCGCACGACGCTGCGGAATGGAAACGCTGCATCACCAGCCTGGAATGCCCTGACCCGAAGGTGAACAGTTGGCCCGTTGACAATGTCTATACGGTCCTGACCAAGAAGTTCGCCGATAGCGCTAGTCCGGAAGTTCGCGAATATTTCAACAAGCGCGGCTGGAGTAACGCTACGGTCGGCAAACTCATGGCCTGGCAGACAGAAAACCAGGCAGCAGGTGAAGAAGGCGCAAAGCACTTCCTCGAGGAGAACAAGGACCTCTGGACGAAGTGGGTTCCGGCAGCGGTCGCCGAGAAGGTCGAAGCAGCCCTCTAATCAAGGCCTGAGCTTATCGAGGTGCGCGGGGAAACCCGCGCGCCTTTTTCTTTCATCGAAGGTCATCTATCTGACCGGAAAGGTTTCACCGATCTCACTTCGACGGCGTCGCAGGTATCGATCTGTGATGAGGGCAGGGCGCGCGCCGTTCATCTTCTGCCAGTCGCCGTATCCAGTCACGAAACACGATGGCCGCGGGAGACAGTTCTCGATTGCTGTTCCAGGTCTGGTAATACGCTCCAGGCGCGGGAATGACGAAGTCCGTAAAACGCACCAGTTGGCCTTGTGCCACCAGGGGACCGACGAGGCGATGCCAGCCTGCCACCAGACCTTGGTCGGCGATCGCCGCTTGGAGTGCCACACTGAATTTGCCGAAACGGCGTCCCTCGATGTGGGGTCGAGCGACGCCACCACGGGACAGGATTTCGTCCCATCCCATCCAGTCGGGTTTTACCCATTCCACATGCAGAAGCGGGAGGCGCCCGAGGTCGGATGCGGTCGCGCCCCTGTGCATCTCAGCAAAACCGGGACTGCAAACCGGGTACAAGCACTCGTCGAACAGGAATTCTGCGGTCTCATCGACCCAGGCTCCCATCCCATAGCGTATTCGCAGCTCGACCTCCGCGCGCCGGAAATTCTTGACGTCGTCGGAGATCAAATGGTCGACGGTTATGTCGCTGGAGTTTCTCCAGAAGTCGGGCATCCTCGGAATAAGCCACATCGTTCCGAAAACGTCGCTGCACGCGATCGTGACGTTGCGGGAACTGGCTCCACGCTTGAGGGACCGAACAACTTCCGAAAACCGCGAGAAACCACCGGCCAGGACGCTGTAAAGCTCCTCTCCGGCGGCAGTAAGCGCAACCCCCTTGGACTTCCGTACGAAGAGCGGAATGCCGATTTCTTCCTCGAGCGCTTTGATCTGGCGGCTAACCGCTCCGGGTGTGACGTTCAATTCCGTCGAGGCAAGGGTGAAACTCAGGTGGCGCGCCGATGCTTCGAATACCGCGAGGGCCGTCAGAGACGGCAAATCGTAGTAGCGACGAACCAAGAAACCATTCCCCCTTTGCCTGACGCCACCTTCTTATAAGCCTGACTTGAGCTAAACTCAAAGCATGGCTGATTTTTTATCCCGTTGTCAGCGGACTGGAGGCCGATACACCTGTTGTTACGAGGTTTTCGAATGATACGGTCGCCCTCAACGCAGCGGGTGCCGAACGTCTCTGACATGATCTATCTGACGAGGTACCGCCAACATGAACGACACACCATCGACATCTAACGGTCATGGCAATCCGGGGCTGCCCACCACGATGAAGGGCGCGTTGCTTACAGGACATGGAGGTTTCGAGAAGCTGGAATTCCGGACCGATATACCTCTCCCCAAGCCGGAGGCAGGAGAGGTCCTCATCCGTGTGGCGGCCGCAGGTGTCAACAATACCGATATCAACACACGCATCGGCTGGTACTCGAAGAGCATTTCGACCCCGACGGATAGCGGAGCTGCTGCTGGTTTCGATTCCCTCCAGGATGACGATGCAAGCTGGTCCGGCGTGCCTCTCGCGTTCCCGCGGATTCAGGGCGCCGACTGCTGTGGCAGGATCGTAGCCGTCGGCGAGGGCGTTGATCCCGCGCGCGTCGGCGAACGGGTGTTGGTCCGAAACATGTTGCGTTCGTATGTGGACTATCGTCCCTTCGAGTGCTGGACATTCGGTTCTGAGTGCGACGGCGGATTTGCACAATTTGCCAAGGCTCCGTCGCGGGAGACGTATAAAGTCGACTGCGACTGGACCGACATCGAGCTCGCCTCGGTTCCCTGCGCCTATTCCACTGCGGAAGGCATGGTTCATCGCGCGCAGGTCCGCTCCGGTGAGCGGGTCGTCGTCACGGGAGCGTCCGGCGGTGTCGGTTCGGCAGCGATCCAGCTTGCCAAGCGCCGTGGCGCACATGTCACGGCGGTCGCAGGTCGTGACAAGCTCGAGCTTCTCCGTGCCCTCGGGGCTGACGAAGTTGTCGCGCGCGACGAAAACCTCATTGCCAGGGTCGGCAAGGAATCTATGGATGTGGCCATCGACGTCGCGGCCGGGCCCGGTTTCCTGGCGCTGTTGGATGTGCTCAAAAAGGGCGGCCGATACGCGGTTGCCGGCGCAATAGCCGGACCGATCGTCGAACTCGACGTCCGCTCGCTCTATCTCAAGGACCTGAGCTTCTTCGGCTGCACCTTCCAGGAGGACGAGGTTTTCGAGAACCTCGTCTCCTACATCGAGCGCGGTGAAATCCGGCCGCTCGTCGCGAAAACCTTCCCGCTCGAAGAGATCGCCGAAGCGCAGAAAGCGTTCCTGTCGAAATCCATCGTCGGCAAGATCGTACTCGAAATCCCAGCGTGAGAGAGACCATGCCTGATCTCAAGATCGAACGTATCGACGTTTTCAAAGTCGATTTGCCCTATTCCGGCGGCGTCTATCTGCTCTCTGGCGGACGAGAATATCGGAGCTTCGATGCGACCTTCGTGCGGATCACCACGAATGACGGTCTCGAGGGCTGGGGCGAAAGCACGCCGTTCGGGTCCACCTACATCGCCTCGCACGCCTTGGGTGTAAGAGCCGGTATCGCGGAAATCGCCCCGAGCCTCATCGGACTGGACCCCCGCCATGTGGACCGCGTCAACGAAGCGATGGACAACGCGCTCGTAGGGCACCTT
The DNA here is from genome assembly GCF_002968635.1 of Neorhizobium alkalisoli. Classification (GTDB taxonomy): domain Bacteria; phylum Pseudomonadota; class Alphaproteobacteria; order Rhizobiales; family Rhizobiaceae; genus Neorhizobium; species Neorhizobium alkalisoli. Next base: position 99,467 of record NZ_PVBN01000008.1, read on the forward strand.
CACGCGAAGACCGCCCTAGATGTCGCCTGTTGGGACGTCTTCGGCAAATCTGTCGGGATGCCCGTGTGCGACCTCCTTGGCGGACGCACCGATAATGGGCTCCCCGTGATCTCCTCAATCTACGTCGGTGATCCGGAGGATATGCGCAAACGTGTCGCGGAACACCGGGCGATGGGTTACCTGGCGCATTCGGTGAAAGTCGGCGACGATCCGCAGACCGACGCAGCACGAATTGCCGCATCGCTCGCCGACAAGAAGCCGGGCGAGTTCTTCATCGTCGACGCAAACGGCGGCATGACGGTCGAAAGCGCACTTCGGATGCTGCGTCTTCTTCCGCCGGGTCTTGATTTCGTACTCGAAGCGCCCTGTGCGACCTACCGCGAGTGCGTTTCCCTCCGACGCCGTACCGACGTTCCGATCATTTTCGACGAACTGGCGACGGACGACGCATCGGTATCGCAACTGATTGCAGATGACGCCGCCGAAGGTATCGGCCTCAAGATATCGAAGAACGGCGGCCTGACGCGAGGACGACGCCATCGCGACATCTGCTTGGCGGCCGGCTACACCGTGAGCGTTCAGGAAACGACGGGTTCGGATATCGCATTCGCGGCGATCGTACACCTTGGGCAGACGGTTCCGGAACGCAACCTGCGCAGCGTTCTCGAATGTCGCGACATGGTGACTTTGAAAACGGCTGACGGTCCGTTCGAGGTCGTGGACGGGCTTGTCAGGGCTCCGAAGCTGCCCGGCCTTGGAATCGAGCCTCGTCTTGACGTGCTCGGTGAACCAGTCGCCACCTATTCCTGAGATACATTGGCTGGGCCCTCCTCGGGGCTCAGCCGATCATGCCCGGGGTCGATGTGACCGAAGCCGTGGAGTTGATCGTCTTGCCCAGCCAGTTGAGGAACAGCTGCGCCGCTTCGCTCTGACGACGCCTTTTGGGGATGACGGAGAAGTATGCATTCCTGGTTTTTACGGTCGCATCCGTAAGCTTCACGAGCCTTCCTTGTACAAGCAGGTCTTCTACCAGATGCCGCCAACCGAGTGCGATGCCCTGGCCGTTCAATGCCGAGTAGATGGCGTCGGTATAGAAGCTGCACCTCAGCCCGGGTTGCTTCTTGGGAAGTTCGACCGAAAAAGCCGCCAGCCATTCGCTCCAGCCGGTCCATGTGGGATCGTCCACCATATTGGAGATCAGCGGATATCCCAGAAGATCTCTCGGGGACGTGATCGAGCCGGCGTTTGCCGCGAACTTAGGGCTGCAAATCGGAAAAATTTCGTCCTCGAACAACAATTCTGCCTGGCCGTCTGGCCACATTCCATTCCCGAAGCGGATAGCCACGTCGAGGTCGCCCGACTCGATGTTGGGCATGTTGTCCTGCGTGATGATGCGCAGGCTGATCTCCGGATGCTGGCTGGAAAACTCGGAAATCCTGGGAAGCAGCCAGAAATGCGAGAACGCGACGGTTGCCGAAATGGTCAATTCGGCGTCGTGATCGCCCTTGCTGATTTCGGCTACGCTGGCCGCAAGGAGATCGAACGCATCCTGCGCAGCCGACGCCAGCGTCTTGGCTTTTTCGGTTAACTTTATCTTCCGGTGGAGCCTGACGAAGAGCGGAAAGCCGAACTGTTCCTCCAACAGGTGAATCTGGCGACTAACCGCGGCCTGTGTCACGCCAAGCTCGTCGGCGGCTTTGGTAAAACTCCCAAGACGCGCAGCGGCTTCGAAAGCCGTGAGGGCGGTCAACGGAGGGAGTCTTCGCCTTATGGACATAGCGTTTTACCGGGTGGGCGCGTCTTCTGCTTAGCATTACATTTCGTTATGGGAAATCGAATTTTTTATGACGTTGAGCAAGTCTGCTTTTGGGATCAGTGTGGCATGATCAACAATGGGTGATCCAGATGCTCAACAAGCTAGCTTCCTCGTTTACGCACCTTCTCGACGCTCGGCGCGAGGGCCACTCACTGCCCGCAGGACTCTACACCCGCGAAGATGTGTTCCAAGCCGATCTGGAGGTTTTCTTCTCCAATCACTGGATTTACGTCGGTCTGGAATGCGACGTACCGGAACCGGGCGATGCGACCGTCATCGACATCGGCAACACGAGCCTAATCCTGCTTCGTGACGACGACAACGAAATCCGCGTCGTCCGCAACGTCTGTCGTCACCGCGGATCACGAATTCTCGATGCGGGCCAGACGGTTATCTCGAAGCTGGTCTGCCCGTATCATCAGTGGACTTACGAGCTCAGCGGCGACCTGAGCTATGCGCCTCACATGGGCAAGGATTTCGACAAGAGCTGTAAAAGCCTCAAGGCCGTGAACTTCAAGTCGATCGGTGGACTGATCTACGTCTGCCTTTCCGACAATCCGCCCGAAGACATCGCCGACCTCGAGAATGCCATGCTGGAGAGGCTGGCCCCCTACGACATTCGCAACGCTAGGGTGGCTCATCAGGTCGACGTGATCGAGAAGGGCAACTGGAAGCTCACGATGGAGAACAATCGCGAGTGCTACCATTGCTCGGCGAACCATCCGGAGCTGTGCGTTTCCTTCATCGATCTCGATTTCGGTTACGACCCGGAAAGCCTGAGCCCGGAAGATCGGCAGGAAGCGGAAGAGCATTTCGCGATGTACCAGGCACGCACCGCCGCCTGGGAAGCCGACGGGTTCCCGTCCGCGACGATCGAACACACCCGCAATGTCGAGACCAACTTCCGCAGTCAGCGTTTGATCATCGCGGGAGCCGGCGAATCGCAGACGGAAGATGCGACGGCCGCTTCGTCAAAGCTGCTTGGCCACATGACCCGCAAGGACCTTGGGGACATGCATCTCTGGGGCCACAACAGCTGGAACCACTTCATGGGCGACCATGCGGTGACTTCGATTGTCATCCCGCTGTCGCCCGATACGACGCTGGTGCGCACCAAGTGGCTCGTGCATAAGGACGCGGTTGAAGGTGTCGACTACGATCTCGACAAACTGACCCACGTCTGGATCGAAACCACCGAACAGGACGCGGAACTGGTCGCTCGCTCCCACGCCGGCATCCTCGATTCCGCCTACGAGCCCGGGCCGTATTCCAAGTTCACCGAAGGCGCACTCGACGATTTCGCAACCTGGTATGTCGAACGGATGCGGGCAAATGGCTACTGAGCTCCTGACCCCGTCCGGCAGCACGAACAATGTCGGTCTCTGGAACCCGGAGACCGACGACAAGCTGCTCTGCGTTGATGCTCATGCCGAAACGCACGACGTCAAGAGCTTCACGTTCGTGTCGCCGGACCACAAGCGGATCAATTTTAACGCCGGGCAATACTTCATGTTCGAGCTCGGCATCGACAACGAGGTCGATGGGCGTTGCTACAGCATCTCGTCGTCTCCCCACCGCAACAATGCGATCACCGTCACGGTGAAGCGGGTTCCCGGCGGCCGCGTATCCAACTGGCTTCACGACAATCTCGTCCCCGGTACGGTCGTTCGGGCCTCCGGGCCACTTGGAAGGTTCATTCGGCCGGAAGCGAAGAAGTACCTGTTCATGTCGGGTGGATCGGGTATCACTCCGGTCATGTCGATGGTCCGCGAATTGGCGGATGCGGCGCAACCCGTGGACATCATTTTTCTCCACGCCGGAAGAACCCCGAAGGACTTCGTATTTCGGGGAGAGCTTGTAAACCTCGCAGAGCGTGTGAAGGGGCTGCGGTTGCTACTCCTGCCGGAGGATATCTCAAACGAACGGTCCTGGCCGGGCCTCACGGGCCGCATTTCGAAGGAACTCCTGCAGCTTACCATTCCGGACATCGCGGAACGCGTGATCATGTGCTGCGGTCCTGCCCCCTTCATGCGCGCTGCCAGAACCCTCAGCGGCGAGCTCGGGGTTCTTAGCCAGAACTACCACGAGGAGAGCTTCGACGCCGCGGTCATCGAAGACGCTCCGGCCCCGGTCGCAGATGCGGTCGAGGAACAGTCGTTCAACGTTCAGTTCGCCAAACAGGGGAAGGCAATCGAGGTTCGTGCGGACCAAACCGTGCTTTCCTGCGCGAAGAAGGCCGGCGTTCGGATCCCGTCGTCATGTGCGAACGGCATCTGCGGTACATGCAAGTCGAAACTTGTCAGCGGAAGTGTCGACATGAAGCATGACGGCGGTATTCGTCAGCGCGAGATCGACGCTGGTTTCTTCCTGCCTTGCTGTTCCAAGCCCCTCAGCGACCTTGTGGTCGAACGCTAGGCGGTCAAGCGCGGGAATGACCCGCGCTTGAAACGTTTTCCGATTGCAACTGGCTGCTGTGTTTTGACGACGCACGCTTGCTCTCGAACATTCTCGGCAAAGATCAGAAGGGATCCGGCGATGGATAGCGCTGCGAGCACGGCGATACTTTACGATTCAACGGATGTCTTCAAAGACGAGCGGAAGAAGGCTTATCTCAACCCTTTCGGTGCGGATCGCCCCTTGATCAGCCCAATTTCCGCAACAACGCTGGACCGGGCTCGCCGCTACCGGATGGAACGCATCCGCAAGCAAATGGTCAAAGAAGACTGCGCAGCCCTTCTCCTCTACGATCCCGTGAATATCCGCTACGCCCTCGACTCTTCCAACATGAGCGTCTGGACGATGCACAATCCGTCCAGGTATGCGCTGGTCCTGGCCGACGGCCCGGCGATCATGTTCGAGTTCGAGGGCTGCGACCATCTCAACGAGGGTCTGCCTTGCGTGGACGAGGTTCGTCCCTCACGCTCGTGGATTTTCTTTACCGCGGGCAACCTTATCGAAACCCGCGTCAACCTGTGGGCGGACGAAATCGCCGACATCATGAAAGAGAAGGCGCGAAACAATCGCCTTGCGGTAGACCGCCTCGAGCCGGCGGGCGCATTGGCACTTCAGGCGCGCGGCATCCAACTGCATGACGGTCAGGGGCTCGCCGAGCGTGCGAGGTCCATCAAGAGCGCGGAAGAAATCGAATTGATGCGCTGGACCATCCGGGTCTGCGAAGCCGGAATGGCGAGGATGTACGAGGTCTCGGAACCCGGCCGCACCGAACGGGAAATCTGGGCAGAGCTTCATTTCGAGAACGCACGCAGCGGCGGCGAATGGCTTGAGACGAAGCTTTTGACAGCCGGGCCACGCACCAATCCATGGTATCAGGAATGCTCCGACTACGTCGTTCAGAAGGGAGACGTGATCTCCTTCGACACCGACATGATCGGACCCTACGGCTACTGCGCAGACCTGTCTCGCTCCTGGACCTGCGGCCATGTCGCCATGAATCCCAAGCAGCAAGAACTCTACGCCGCGGCACTGGAGCAGATCGAACACAATCTTTCGATCATCCGGCCCGGCATGAGCTTCTCGGAGTTCAACGATCGGTCGTGGCGAATTCCCGAAAAATACATTCCGTACCGATACACGCTCGCGGCACACGGAACCGGAATGGCCGACGAGTGGCCGGGCATCGCCCTGCATCCCGACTTCGATCCCGCCTTCACCGGGCACATCGAGGAGGGCATGGTCCTGAACATCGAGAGCCTGATTGCCGAAGAGGGTTCCGAAAGCATCAAGCTCGAAACCCAGGCTCTCATCACTGCTGATGGTGCCGAGCGACTTGATACGTTTCCTTGGGAAAACGCTGAGATAGATCATGGCAACTGACGGACGCGGTACAGGCGCTATAAGCCGCATTTAAAGGCGTGAAAGAGGCCTCGCGTTAATCTCCAGGCCGGCCGGGCAGCGCTTCCACATCGCCCAGCCAGGGCAGGGCGGATGAACACCAGATCTGGGAGCGCGGCGCGAGTTCCAAAAACTGCCTTATTGTGCCAGCCCTGACCCCGACAATGTTGGCTGCTTCGCCTTCGCCAACGGTGTAGATCGGCGATCCACATGTGCCGCAGAAATACTGGAGACGTTTCCGGCCGTTATCGGCGGTTTTCACATAGAGGGTAGGGTCGCCCGTGACGTGGAAATCACCGACCGGAACACTGACCGTCACCCGGTAGACCGTGCCGGTGAGCTTCTGGCAGTCGGTACAGTGGCAGACGGAGACCTCGGCGGGATCGATATCCGCGGTGTAGGCGATTGCCCCGCAGTGGCAGCTTCCGTCGATCCTCATTCAGTCTACCTCAACGCCATTCGCCTATGAAAGGAAGATGATGCCGACCTTCGCCGTATCGGTTACCCCGAGTGGAGGCGACGTTGCGTCGAAAGCCGGCATTGCGGAGTGCCTAGCTGCTCGCAGCCAGTGCAATCTAAACCTTACGCAGGCAGTGCGCCGGTCTTTCTCGCAGTCCACGTGGCGATATAGTCCATGAGGCCGGGCGAGAGGCAATCGTAAGGCTCGAGGCCCAACTCTTTGAGGTGTGAACGGACTTCGTCCATCTTTTCGGGATTGAAGCCGCTTTCGATGATGGAGGAGACGAATGCGGCAAAGCCTGGCTCGGCCCAACCACCTTCTTCGAAACGTTCCGGATGGATGAACGAGAGGCCCTGGAAGGGATGGTCGCGTTCGACGGGACCATACATGTGAACGCCGCAGTCTTTGCAGGCGTAGCGCTGGATAAGTGCCGATCGATCGACGACAGCGAGCTTGTCGCCATTTTCGAGGACTTCGACCTTTTCCGTCGCCGCAACCGCGACGATGGAGAAGGCGGCGTCCTCAGGCTTCCAGCATTTCGTGCATCCGCAGGCGTGGTTGTGCGCGATGTCGCCGTTGACCTTTACCTTGACCGGGCTGGTCGAGCACGCGCAAACCAGAACGCCTCCAGCAAACTGCTGTCCGCTCCCGCGCGATCCGCCATCCAGGTGTGGATGTAAATGTAGATTTCCCATTTCTTTCCTCCTTTTGCGCCGAACCCAGTGTCCGGCGTTTCCCAAGATGCGTTTTCGTTAAGTCAGCCTCTCCGTGTGCCACCGGAGGTGATCTTCCATGAAGGTCGAGATGAAGTAGTAGGAATGGCCGTAGCCCTCCTGCATCCGCAGCTTCAGGGGAATACCGGCTTCCGCACAGGCCTTCTCAAGCGCACCGGGCCTCAGGCCGTCCTCAAGGAATGTGTCGGAAGTACCCTGGTCGACCAACAGTTCCGGGAACCGATGACCGTCTTCGATCAAGGCGCAGGAATCATATTCCCTCCAAGGGGTTTCGTCGCGGCCGAGATACTTTTCAAACGCGGGTTTCGACCAGCCGGCCTCCATTGGTCTGGCGATCGGTGCGAAGGCGGAGCAGCTTTGGTAGACAGTCGGGTTTTTGAGGGCGATCGTGATCGCGCCGTGGCCGCCCATGGAGTGCCCAAAAATACCTTGACGAGTCATGTCAGCCGGGAAGTGCGAGGCGATAACCTCGGGAAGCTCCTTGGTGACGTATGAGTACATGCGGTAGTGTTCGTCGTAGGGACGCTCCGTTGCATCCAGATAAAACCCTGCGCCGCTTCCGAACTGCCAGTTGTCAGGTTCGTTCGGAACATGTTCGCCCCGCGGACTTGTGTCGGGGCAAACGACGATGAGGCCGAGAGACGCCGCCGCTCTCCGGTATTCGCCCTTTTCCATGACGTTTGCATGCGTGCAGGTCAGGCCTGAGAGATACCAGACAACGGGGCAAGGGCGTTCGGCGGCTTGGGGAGGCGTGTAGACGGCGAACGTCATGGTGGATTTGCAGACCGCCGACGCGTGGGAGTAGACGCCCTGCGTTCCACCGAACGACTTGTCGAGACCGATTGTCTTCATGGCTCAATAAACCACGACACCGCGGATGCTTTCGCCGGAATGCATCAGCTCGAAGCCCTTGTTGATGTCGTCGAGCGGCATGGTGTGGGTGATCATCGGGTCGATCTGGATCTTGCCCTGCATGTACCAGTCGACGATCTTGGGAACGTCGGTGCGGCCGCGGGCGCCACCGAAGGCGGTGCCCATCCACTGGCGGCCGGTAACGAGCTGGAAGGGACGGGTGGAGATTTCCTGCCCCGCACCCGCGACGCCGATGATCACCGACTTGCCCCAGCCGCGATGGGCCGATTCGAGCGCCTGACGCATCACCCTGGTATTGCCCGTGCAGTCGAAGGTGTAGTCGGCGCCGCCGATCAGGTCGCCGTTGCGCTTGGTCATGTTGACCAGGTAGGGCACGATGTCGTCGCCCACCTCCTTGGGGTTGACGAAATGGGTCATGCCGAACTTCTCGCCCCATTCCTTGCGGTCGGGGTTGATGTCGACGCCGATGATCATGTCCGCACCGGCAAGCCTGAGACCCTGAAGCACGTTAAGGCCGATGCCGCCGAGACCGAAGACGATCGCCGTCGAACCGATCTCGACCTTGGCCGTGTTGATGACCGCGCCGACGCCGGTGGTGACGCCGCAGCCGATGTAGCAGATCTTGTCGAAGGGGGCGTCCGGGTTGACCTTGGCAAGCGCGATCTCCGGCAGAACCGTGTAATTGGCGAAGGTCGAGCAGCCCATGTAGTGGTGGATCTTGTCCTTGCCGATCGAGAAGCGCGAGGTGCCGTCGGGCATCAGGCCCTGTCCCTGGGTGGCGCGGATCGAGGTGCAGAGGTTCGTCTTGCGGCTGAGGCACGAGTAGCATTCGCGGCATTCCGGGGTGTAGAGCGGGATGACGTGATCGCCCTTCTTCACCGAGGTGACGCCCGGACCGACATCGACGACGATGCCGGCACCCTCATGGCCGAGGATCGCCGGAAACAGGCCTTCGGGATCGGCGCCCGAGAGAGTGAAGTCATCGGTGTGGCAGATGCCGGTCGCCTTGACCTCGACCAGCACTTCGCCAGCCCGCGGGCCTTCCAGCTGCACGGTCATGACCTCAAGCGGTTTTCCTGCCTGAACGGCAACAGCGGCGCGTACGTCCATGTGATTTCCTTTCAGAGTACAATTTTCGGTTCACATATTCGGATAAACCGGCCGCAGCTCCATGCCGCGGCGGGTCGGGCTCACCGGTCCGCTCGATGCCCATCTCGCCGGTGGCAACCCCGATCACGGCGTCCTCGCCATTGTAGAGAACCTGCCAGCCGGACCCGCACCGACGATCACAACGTCGAACTCCATCGGCTCCCGTTGGGGAAGCTCCATCTCTTCTGTTATCAGCCTCACAGCGCCTTTTCGAGCTTTGGGAGGATTTCGAAGAGGTCTCCGACGAGGCCGTAGTCGGCGAACTGGAAGATCGGTGCCTCCTCGTCCTTGTTGATGGCGACGATGACCTTCGAATCCTTCATGCCGGCGAGATGCTGGATGGCGCCGGAAATGCCGGCCGCGATATAGAGGTCGGGCGCGACCACCTTGCCGGTCTGGCCGACCTGCCAGTCGTTCGGGGCATAACCGGCATCGACGGCGGCGCGGGACGCGCCGACGGCGGCCCCCAGCTTGTCGGCCACCGGCAGGATCACCTCCTTGAACTTTTCCGCCGAGCCGAGCGCCCGGCCGCCGGAAATGATGATCTTGGCGGAGGTCAGTTCCGGACGTTCCGACGACGACAGCGCATCCGATACGAAGGACGAGACCCCCGGGTTGGCAGCGGCGGAAACGGTCTCGACCGACGCCGAACCGCCGTCACCGGCCGCCTGGAAGGAGGCGGTGCGCACCGTGACGACCTTTTTTGCGTCGGTCGCCTGCACCGTCTGGAGCGCATTGCCGGCATAGATCGGCCGCTTGAAGGTGTCGGCGGAGATCACCTCGATGATTTCCGAGACCTGGGCGACGTCGAGCAGGGCCGCAACCCGCGGCATGACGTTCTTGGCGGAAGCCGTGGCCGGGGCGATGAGCGTGTCATAGGAGCCGGCCAGCGAGACGATCAGGTCGGCCAGCGGTTCGGCGAGATTGTTGGCAAGGCTCGCATCGTCGGCGAGCAGCACCCTGGAAACCCCGGCAAGCTTGGAGGCCTGCTCGGCCGCAGCCCCGGCACCGGAGCCGGCGACCAGCACATGCACGTCGCTTCCCTGATCCCTGGCGATCTGGGACGCCGCCGTCAGCGCCTTGGCGGTCTGGTCGTTGAGGCTGTTGTTGTCGTGTTCTGCGAGAAGAAGAATAGCCATTGTCGTAAAATCCTTGTCCTACGCTTAGAGCACGCCGGCGGTCTTCAAGCTGGCGACCAGCTCCTCGACCGACTTCACCTTGACGCCCGCCTTGCGGCCACCCGGTTCTTCGGTCTTCAGGACCTTCAGGCGCGGTGCGGTGGAAACACCGAAATCGGCCGGGCCCTTCTTGTCGAGCGGCTTCTTCTTCGCCTTCATGATGTTCGGCAGCGAGGCATAGCGCGGCTCGTTCAAGCGCAGGTCGGTGGTCACCACCGCCGGAAGCTTGATCTCGATCGTCTGCAGCCCGCCGTCGACTTCGCGGGTCACCTTTGCCGAACCGTCCCCGATCTCGATCTTCGAGGCGAAGGTCGCCTGCGCCGAACCGAGCAGCGCCGCCAGCATCTGGCCGGTCTGGTTGCTGTCGTCGTCGATCGCCTGCTTGCCGACGATGATCAGTCCGGGCTGTTCGGCGTCTGCGATACCCTTCAGGATCTTGGCGACGGCGAGCGGTTCCACGATGTCGTCCGTCTCGACCAGGATCGCCCGGTCGGCCCCCATGGCAAGCGCGGTCCGGAGCGTCTCTTCCGCCTTGGCAGGCCCGATCGACACGACCACCACCTCGTCGGCCTTGCCCGCTTCCTTCAGACGCAGCGCTTCTTCGACGGAAATCTCGTCGAACGGGTTCATCGACATCTTCACATTCGCAAGCTCGACACCCGTGCCATCCGCCTTCACACGGATCTTCACGTTGTAATCAACCACTCGCTTAACAGGCACCAGGATCTTCATGGCAGTTTCCTTGTTTGGCTTGTCGCCGACCCCAGTGATGGGGTGTGTCAGGCAGCAAGGCCCAGAAGGCGAAGAGGGGTTTTGACCCCGACTAGATGTCTTTGACGAGACGCAGCGCGTCGTAGATGGCTGCGTGAGTGTTCCTGGCGGATACCGCGTCGCCGATACGATAGAGCTGGAATTTGCCTTCGTTGTTTCGGTTCACCGCCTGCGGATGCCCCTCCAGAAGCTGGTCGTAGGAAACTGCGCCCAGGTTCGAGGACCTGGGTTTGAGCTCGAAGTAGATTTCGTCCAGCGGGATGGTTCCGTGGTTGACGACGATCTGGTCGAACACCTGTTCCTTCGAAACGCCGCCGTAGTCGCTGCCGACCGTTGCGACGAGCTGATTGCCGCGCTTTTCGACTGACTCGAGCCTGTAGGTAACCGTAAACGTCGTATCGAGCTTCTGCAGCGAGCGCATGTAGGGGACCAGGTTCATCGCCATGACCTCCGGCGCGAACGACCGATCCGGGGTCATGATTTCAACCTTTGCGCCGGACTTGGCGATGAACTCGGCCGCCTGGAGGCCGGCATGGTCGCCGGCATCGTCGAAGACGAGGACGTTGGTACCAGGCTTCACGTCGCCCGAAATGATGTCCCAGGACGAGACGACGAGCTCGTTGCCCCTGGACAGAACGTCCGTGTGGGGCAGCCCGCCGGTAGCGATGATGACGACGTCGGCGTTTTCTGCTTCGATCGTCTCGGCCTCGGCCCAGGTATTGAACTCGAACTTTACACCGAGTTTCTCGCACTGCGCCATCCGCCAGTCGATGATGCTGATCATCTCGCGACGGCGTTCGCTCTGAGCCGTCAGACGGACCTGCCCGCCAGGATTGCTTGCTGCCTCGAAGACGGTGACATCGTGCCCGCGTTCGCCCGCCACTCGTGCTGCTTCGAGGCCTGCCGGACCTGCGCCCACGATCACGACCTTCTTGCGAACGTCCGCCTTTGAAATCCGGTGCGGCATCGTCAGCTCACGCCCGGTCGCGGCATTATGGATACAGTAGGCGGCACCACCTTGGTAAATGCGGTCGAGACAGTAATTGGCACCCACGCATGGACGGATGTCGTCTTCGCGCTTTTCCATAATCTTGCGGATGATGTGCGGGTCGGTCATGTGAGCACGCGTCATGCCCACCATGTCGACTTTGCCGGCCGCGATAGCATGGCGTGCCGTGGCGACGTCCGGAATCTTGGCTGCATGGAATGTCGGGAAGTTGGTGGCCGCGCGGATTTCCCCGGCGAAGTCCAGGTGCGGAGAGTTGGCCATACCCTGGATCGGGATGACGTCGGTCAAGCCAGGGTCGGTATCGATGTGGCCGCGAATGACGTTCAGGTAATCGATGAGACCGCTGTCTCTGAGACGCTTCGAAATCTCGACGCCAACCTCCTTGTCGGTGCCGCCAGGAAGCCGCTCGTCGGCCGTATAGCGCACGCCAAGAATGAAGTCGTCGCCGACCCTCTCTCGTATGGCCTTGAAGACATCAAGACAGAAGCGCATGCGGTTTTCGAGCGAGCCGCCATAGGGGCCATCGAGCTCGTTGGTAAGCGGCGAATTGAACTGGTCGATCAGGTGTCCATACGCTTCGAGTTCGACGCCGTCCATGCCGCCCGCCTTCATGCGCTCGGCGGCATCCGCGAAGTCCTTGATGATACGCTCGATGTCCCAGTCTTCAATCTTCTTGGGAAATGCGCGGTGGGATGCTTCGCGATGATGGGAGGGTGCGACGACCGGCAGCCAGTCACCCTTGTCCCAACGGGTTCGTCGTCCGAGGTGGGTCAGCTGGATCATGATGGCCGCGCCTTCCTCGTGCACGGCGTCGGTCATTTGACGAATCCATGGAACGATCTCGTCCTTATAAACCAGGAGATTGTTGAAGACCGGGGGACTGTCCTTGGAGACCGCTGCAGAGCCGGCCGTCATGGTAAGCGCGACGCCACCTTTGGCACGCTCGACGGTGTATGCGCGGTAGCGCTCCTTCGGCATGCCGTCCTCAGGGTAAGCCGGTTCGTGAGACGTAACGATGATCCGATTCCTCAGCGTAAGGTGTTTGAGTTTGTAGGGCTGAAGCAGAGGATCGTTCGACATCGGGAAGGCTCCGGTTTAGAGATCATGACGAGACGGTATTGAGAATGTACATCTGTGTCAATCAAGATTGCGGTTAAGTCTGTTTTTTTGACAGCTATGTACATTTCTCTTGTTTTCACTTTGACGATTTGTTAGGAGATGACCATGGAACAGGTTTTGAACGACAGCGGATGGCGGGGATCGCAGGAGGGTTGGCTCGAAGCAGCCTATGAATCACTGCTGGAATCGGGCGTCGACTCGGTCAAAATCCTCCCACTTGCAAAACGGCTGAACCTTTCACGGACCAGCTTCTACTGGTTCTTCAAAGACAGAGACGAGTTGCTCAATGCGCTGCTGGGCAAGTGGCGGGAGAAGAATACGGACAACCTCATCAAGCAGTCGGGCGCTTATGCGGAGACGGTGGTCGAGGCGATGTTGAACGTTTTCGACTGCTGGCTCGACAAGTCGCTCTTCGATTCGCAGTTCGAGTTCGCGGTCCGCAGCTGGGCGCTTCAGTCGGATGAGATTTTGGCCGAAGTGCAGAATGCGGACCAGGCACGCATCAGCGCGATCACCGAGATGTTCGTGAAGTTCGGCTACGACGCGGTCTCGGCGGACGTCCGCGCGCGTACGATTTATCTCGTCCAGATTGGCTACATCACCATGCAGGCGAAAGAAGATGTCGCCCTGCGGATGAAACGCATTCCGACCTACGTGGAAATCTACACGGGGACAAAGCCCGAGCAGCGCGAGCTGGACCGCTTTTTCGCGCGGCACGGCTACGTGCCAAAATAGGAGATGGACTGATGGGCAGTCTGGCGAGGATCGGGATCATAGGGGCGAGAGGCTGGCTGGGTAAGGCTTTCTCCCAATCCATCGTGGAAGCCGGGATCGCCGACGCCGAAGCCCTCACTCTTTCTTATCGGAGCACCATCCCTGATGTCCTTCCGTCCGCAACCTGGACGAAAGACAACCAACTCCTCGCCGAGCGATCAGACGTTGTCATCGTGTCTGTCCGACCGGAAGATTTCCCGGCGATCCGCGTCAACGCCCAAGGCAAATTCGTGATTTCGGTCATGGCCGGCGTCACCCTGGAATACCTCGCCCGCCATCTCCAAACAGACCGCATAGTGCGTTCGCTACCGAACGGTGCCGCGGAGGTGAGGAGGTCCTATACTCCGTGGGTCGCCTCTGAGGCGGTCGGCGAGGAGGACTGTCGCATCGCGCAGGCGATCTTCGAGTCCTGTGGAACGTCCGACCGACTGGCGACCGAAGCGGATATTGACTATTTCACCGGGCTCACCGGGTCCGGCCCGGCGTTTCCGGCTCTACTTGCCGCCGCGATGATGAATCACGCAATCGCCCGGGGAATAAATCGCGACGTCGCGCGCCGAAGCGTGAACGCGCTTATCGTAGGTGCGGGTCGTCTGGCAGAGCTCCGGGCTGATTGTCCCAACGACCTCGTCGAAACCTTCATGGCTTACCGCGGCACGACGGCGGCGGCAATGGATGCGATGCGCGCGGCAGGCCTCGACGACGCAGTGGGCCGCGGCCTCGACGCAGCCTTTCACAAGTCAATCGCGATGGGGCATGCGGACGGCAAGGCTCCGCATCGGACTGCTTCGGCATAGTTCAGACCGCTCCGGCATGGAGCGTCACCAAACAACAAAAAACAACAACCGCATTCGGCAATAAGGGGAACCAAATGGACTGGTTTAACGAGTTTCCGCATATGAACGATGAGTCATTGAGGCAGTTGAAGCTCTCGATTGACAACGCGTTCCGCACATTCACGCGCAACTACGGAGATTTCATCGAAGGATTGTTCACGCCACTTGCCAAGTTTCTCATCTGGGCAGAACGCCTGATGACCCAGACACAGTGGCCGATCATCCTTATCGCAATCGTGGCGATTGCCTGGTTTGCCAGCAGGAGCCTGAAGGTCGTCGTCGGGACGATGGTCACGCTGCTCCTCATCGGGTACTTCGACATGTGGATGGATGCCATGCGCACCATCTCGATGATCTTCGTTTGCACCGTCATCTCGATCGTCGTGGGACTACCTATCGGTATCGCAATGTCTCGTTCGGACCGCCTGCAGAAGATTGTCAGCCCTGTGCTCGACGTCATGCAGACGATGCCGAGCTTCGTCTACCTTATTCCGGTGGTGATGCTTTTGGGTATCGGGCGTGTTCCTGGCCTGATCGCCGTCGTCATTTATGCACTGCCTCCGATGATCCGTCTTACCGATCTCGGTATCCGCCTTGTCGATAGGGATGTGCTGGAGGCCGCCGATGCGTTCGGATCCTCGCGGTGGCAGAAACTCAAGAACATTCAGCTGCCGCTGGCGCTCCCGACGATCATGGCTGGCATCAACCAGACGATCATGATGGCACTTGCGATGGTGGTCATCGCGTCGATGATCGGGGTCCAGGGATTGGGTCAGCCCGTGCTCAAGGCTATCGCCAATCAGTATTTCACGCTGGGCATTTTCAACGGTCTCGCAATCGTAGGGATCGCAATCATCTTCGACCGCGTCAGCCAGGCCTATGGCGAGCGACTCCAGAAGCACAGGGAGATTGTCCATGGCTGACAACAATTTCGACGGAATAAAAATCCGTAACCTTTACAAAATCTTCGGGCCGGAAGCTCAGGTACATGTTGAGGCTGTTAAAAAGGGCCGCACAAAAACCGAACTGAATGAGCGGTT
Organism: Neorhizobium alkalisoli; assembly: GCF_002968635.1. GTDB lineage: Bacteria > Pseudomonadota > Alphaproteobacteria > Rhizobiales > Rhizobiaceae > Neorhizobium > Neorhizobium alkalisoli. Next base: position 115,078 of record NZ_PVBN01000008.1, read on the forward strand.
CGGCCATGTTCTGGGCCTCAAGGACATCAATCTGGATATGCCGTCGGGCAATATCCAGGTGATCATGGGCCTGTCCGGATCAGGCAAATCCACGCTGATCCGTCACATCAACAGGCTGATCGATCCGACGGCCGGCGAGGTCCTCGTCAATGGCGTCGATGTCGTCAAGATGAACGAGAGCGAGCTTCGTGAGTTTCGACGTCATCAGACCGCGATGGTGTTTCAGAAGTTCGCCCTTCTGCCGCACAGATGCGTCCTCGACAATACGCTGTTCGGCCTCGACGTGCAGGGTGTCTCCAGGAGCCACAGCATCGACGTTGCAATGCGGTGGATCGAGCGAGTGGGACTGAAAGGCTTCGAGGAGAAGTATCCGAACCAGCTTTCGGGCGGCATGCAGCAGCGCGTCGGCCTCGCGCGTGCTCTGGCCAACGACGCGCCCGTCCTCCTGATGGACGAAGCATATTCGGCCCTCGACCCGCTGATCCGGACGGATATGCAGACCGTCCTGCTTGATATCCAGAAGGAGATCAAGAAAACCATCGTGTTCATTACGCATGATTTGGACGAAGCTTTAAGACTGGGCGACAAGATCGCCATTCTCCGCGACGGCGAAGTCATCCAGCAGGGAACAAGCCAGGACATCGTCCTGCGCCCGGCGGACGATTACATCGCGAACTTCGTGCGGGAGGTGAATCGCGGGCGCGTCATCCACGTAGACGCAGTCATGCAGCCCGTGAGCGCAGGCCAGCCTGTCAACGGGGCGACGGTCCTTGCCGGCAGCTCGATCGAAGATGCCATCAAGATCATCGCCCGGGAAGATCATAAGGACCTGGTCGTAATCGATCCGGCGGGCGTGCCGCTTGGAACGGTCGACCTCAAAAGGCTCGCCTCGGCCGCCGTCAGCCTCCACTGAGCCGAGGTGGAGCACAAGATGACCCCGACCAAGCTTCCCGCCATCGGATGCGAGCATCCGATGCGACGGGAGTTGCACGGAGAACTTCACGCCCGACCTTCCCTCTATTTCGATGGGGAGGCGGACGTGTGGCACTGCGCGGTCGTTTTCGAGGATGGACGGCCCCGTGTCCCTTCCTCCTTGCTTGCGGAAGCAGGCCTTTCGGAAACCCAAAACGGGCGACACGGGATCACTCGCTTCGGAGACGGTCGCCTCAAATGGGAGCTCCATACGGAGTTTGCTACCTTCACGCTTGTAATGGATGCCCGTGCTGCTCCAACTCCGCCAAGCCGGCTGATAGCGCTGTGCGCCGAGGCGGGCGGCCTGATTGTATCCGCCGCGCGGGTGATCGTTCGAAGCGGCGATCAGAAACTCGTTGGAAAGCCGGGCGAAGACTTCGTGGCCTCGAAGGTGGGAGGCGGAGATGCCGAGGTCCACTCCACCTTCCGGCTGAACGATAGCGGGTTCGTAGAACTCTACCTCTTGAACCGAAATCTCAACGCGTATCGCGTCGGCCGAATGGTACGACGTCTGCTGGAGATTGAGACCTATCGAATGATGGCACTTCTTGCGACACCGATCGCCAGAGAGACCATCGAAAAGATCGCGACGTTCAACGGCAGGCTCGAGCTGATTACCGATCATATGCGCAGCTCGCCCAAGGTGGACAAGTCTCTCCTTGCCGATGTAACGCGGCTATCCTCCGAGGTCCTGAACTTCTCCGCCCGGGCCAGACATCGTTTCGGGGCAACGAGGGCATATTCCGAACTTGTGGTTAGCCGGATCGGTGAACTCCGTGAGGACCGGGTGGAGCAGCGGCAGCGACTTGGCACCTTCATCGACCGCCGTTTCCAGCCAGCGATCCGCTCGTTCAACGCGGCGGACCGAAGGCTGGGGGAACTTGAGGAAAGGGTGAGCCTCGCAGGCGATCTGCTCAGGACCACCGTGCAGGTCCAACTGGAAGATCAGAATGCGTCCCTTCTGACCTCGGTCGAGGAGAGAACCCGCGCTCAGGTGCAGATTCAGCAGGCGGTGGAAGGCTTCTCCGTGATCGCAATCACCTACTACGCGATCGGTTTGGCAAAGGTGTGCATTGAGAGCTTTGCGGCTCTCGGCATCGATGTTCATCTGGCGAAGCCCGCGCTTCTAGTCCTCGTGCCGGCCGTGATGCTGCTGGTCTGGAAGGCGGTTCACAGCATCCGGCGACGCGTGACCCCGCATGCGTGAGCCTTCGATTCCTCTCCGAACAGTTACAGGCGCGAGTTAAGGAAATGTCCAAGAAGTTCCCCCGGCTGTTCACTCCGCTTACGCTGCGATCCCGCATTCTGAGGAACCGTATCGTTTTCGGGGCTCATACGACCAATATGGCGGTCGAGGGCGTCCCGACGGAACGCCACATCGCCTACTATCGCGAACGCGCGATGGGTGGGGCAGCAATGGTCGTCGTAGAGCCGATGCCTGTGCACGGGGCCGCTGTCCTCACCCGGGGGAACTTCCGGCACTCGGACGACTCCGTCATTCCTCACTTCAGAAAGGTCGTGGACGCCATCAAGGAGAACGGCGCTGTCGCGATCCAGCAACTGTATCACGTCGGCGCGCATGGGGATTCCGACAACTCCTTCCATCCCCATTGGTCGCCATCGGGAATGCCGAGCTATCACGACAGCGACGGCTCGCATCCGATGACCGAGGCGGAAATCTGGGAAACCATCGATGGTTTCGTCGAAGCGGCAAGACGATGTCGGGAAGCCGGGTTCGACGGCGTCGAGGTTTGGGCTGCCTATCTCGGCTTGGTTGACCAATTCTGGACCCCATGGACGAACCGCCGCGAAGACCAGTGGGGCGGCTCGCTTGAAAACCGGACCCGGATGTCTCGCGAGATACTGAAACGGATACGAGACGTCTGTGGACCGGACTTCATCATCGGGCTGGCGATAAGCGACGAGCCCGATCACTCGGTCGCTTTGCAAAAGCCGGAACTCGCCGAGATCATCAAGCTCCATGACGACGAAAGCCTTATGGATTACGTGACCTGCGGCTCGGGCGGGTACCTCGATTTCTACAAGCTCATGCCGACATTCATCTATCCCGAAAAGCTCGGGGCGGACTTGGCGGCCACGCTCAAGAACGTGGTCCGGAACGCCGTGGTGATCGCCGAAAGCCACATCAGGACGCCGGAGAACGGAGAGACAGTTCTTGGGGAGGGCGCGGCTGATCTGGTGTCAATCGTCCGTGGCCAGATCGCGGACCCGCATCTCGCCACCAAGGCAGGCGAAGACCGACCGGAGGACATCCGCGGCTGCATCTCCTGCAACCAGATGTGCTGGGGGCGCCGATCGCGCGACTACTGGATCAGCTGTCTCATCAATCCGTCCGCGGGCAGGGAATTCGAGTGGGGAGGCGACAGGTTCACAAAGAGCGACGACCCTAAACGTGTTTTGGTCATCGGTGGCGGACCCGCTGGTCTTGAGGCGGCGAGAAGTTCCGCCGAACGCGGACATAGCGTTGTGCTCGCTGAAGCGTCGAGCCGCTTGGGTGGTAACTTCCTCCTTGCGGGAATGCAGCCGCGCCGGGCGCAAATCCTCGACCTCATCGAGTGGTACGAACGCCAGTTCGCCAAGCTCGGGGTCGAAGTCCGCTACAACACATATCTGGAGGCGGAGGACGTGGATGCCTCGGCCTTCGACGTCCTCGTCGTTGCGACCGGATCGTATTCCCCGGAGACCGTCTTCCAGAAGGCACTGCCTTCCGTCGAGATCCTGCCGGGCGTGGAAAACGGCGGCGTCTTCACCGTCGAGGCGGTGATGGCACGTCAGGTTCGCACCGGAAACCGCGTTCTGCTGCTCGACGAAGCGGGTGGTTGGAGAGCGTGCGGCACCGCCTGGAAGCTGGCGGAGGAGGGGCATCAGGTGACGATTGTCACTCCGGACCCTCTGGTCGGAAAGGAGCTGCAGCGAACCGCGGCCGACGTTCCGATGCGTCAGGCTCTTCGCAAGCTTGGAGTCCGCTGGATCACCGAAAGCAGCATTGCCGAATGGCACGGCAACGGAGCGACGCTCATCGATCACAATGCGGGCGAGCACAGCTTCGTCGAGGCCGACTGTCTGGTCACGGCGACCACCAACGCTCCGGCGGACTGGATCATGGAAGGTCTGTCCGGGCTCGGGGTCCGCACCTATCAGATCGGGGACTGCGCGGCTCCGCGTCAGGCTCCATACGCATTCTACGAAGGCAGAAAAACGGGGTTGGAGATTTAGAAAATGGCAGGTGAGGTAACACTCGAGGTTCGGGAGGCGGAGGATTTGGCGACACGGGCGTGCCGAGGCGCTGGTGCGTCGGAGGCGACTGCGCGTTCTCTCGTAGCCGCGACGATATCTGCGGCACTATTCGGTCCGCCTACGCTCGGGTTTCCGCATCTGGTGGACTACCTCAACAGCTTTCGCGAAGGACGCATCAGTACCAATCCCGAGCCGACGCTGAACCGCCCCTACACCGCTTATTTTGTTTCGGACGCGGATCGAGGGATTGCTCAGCTCGGTTTCGACCGCGCGTTCGATCAGCTGGTGGAAACCGTACGACATTTCGGCATTGCTATCTTTACTCAGACGAACAGCTATTCGGCGGGGGAGCTGGGCTACTTCGTTCGCCGATTGGCGGAGAAGGGGATCGTCGGGCTCGCCGCGACAAACGCCAACGCCATGGTGGTCTCCAAACCGGGTGGCCCGGCGGTCTATAGCACCAATCCCATGGCATTTGGCTTTCCGATGGGCGAGGGCGCGCTTCCTGTTATCATCGACCAGGCTTCCAGCGCCACAGCCTTCGTCAACATCGTGGCCGCCGCAGAAGAGGGACGGAGCATTCCGACGGGTTGGGCCGTCGACAGCGACGGTAACGACACGGAAGACCCCAAGCTTGCGATGAACGGCGCATTGCTGGCGTTCGGTGGCCGAAAGGGGGCGAATGTCGCACTGTTGGTCGAGATGATGTCGGCCGGGATTTCCGGAGGCAACTGGTCCCTGGATACGCCGGACTTTCGCTCGGGAAGTGCTTCCCCTGGAGTAGGGCTGACAGTGATTGCGATCATGCCTGGAGCGGATCAGACAGCACGGATCGCGCGTGCAAAAAAACAGGCCGATCGGCTGGCCAACCTTGGTGTTTTCATACCCGGTGTCACGGGCACCTCACGCCATGAGCGTGTCAGCATTCCCTTTGAAGTCCATCAACGCGTCGCTGAGTTTGCCGCGTCCGCTTAAGTTAAAGCTCAAGATTGGAGGAGAACCAAGTGAAGCTGGTGGGTATCAACGTCTACGAAGTCCCGTTGCCCGTCGTGGGACGCTACAAGATGGCGACGAGCGAGATGAAGCTGCTGAAAAGCACCATTGTCGAGCTTACCGCCGACAATGGCCTCAAGGGATACGGCGAATTCTGCGCCTTGGGCTCGGTTTACCAACCTCAGCACACACTCGGTGCACGCGCCGCGCTGGAGGAAATCGCACCCGCTTTGATCGGTCTCGATCCCAGGAATATCGGGCTCCTTCATTACAAGATGGAGGCGACGCTAGACGGCAGCAGATACGCCAAGGCGGCAGTCGACATAGCCGCGTGGGATATTGCGGGCAAGAGCTACGGCCGACGCGTTTGCGACCTTCTCGGGGGTGCTCATGGACCGACCGTCTCCACCTACTACGCAATCTCGGTGGACACTCCCGAAGAACAGGCAAGAGTGGCGAGGGAAAAGCAGCGGGAAGGCTTTACCAGAATCCAACTGAAGATCGGTGGACGTGACATCGAAGAGGACATCGAAGCGCTTCATCGGGTGAAGGAAGCGCTGCAACCCGGCATGCGTATCGCCGCCGACGCCAATCGAGGGCTTAACGGGCGCGATACCCTTCTCATCTCCCAGAGGTGCCGCGACGTACCGATGGTTCTCGAGCAGCCGTGCCGCACGATGGATGAGATGATTAATATTCACGGCCGCCTGTGCCATCCGGTGTATCTCGACGAAGTCACCGAGGACGTGAACGCCGTCGTCAGGGCGATCGGCGCTGGTGTGGCCGACGGCTTCGGTATGAAGCTGACCCGCGTCGGCGGTATCTCAGCGATACAAACGATCCGTGATATCTGCAACGCCCGTGGTCTGCCTCATACGACTGACGACAACTGGGGCGGCGACATCATCGCCGCTGCGTGTGTCCATGTCGGCGCGACCGTATCGCCGCGGCTCTTCGAGGGTGCCTGGATCGGTGAACCCTATATCGACGGTCACTACGACGAAGAGAACGGCCCTCGTATCGAGAACGGCAAGATCAAGGTTCCGACCGGACCCGGTCTGGGCATCGTCCCGGATCTGTCGAAGTTTGGATCCCCTGTATTGAGCTTCGGCTGACCGACGGCAATGGCGTCTCCGGCGTAACCACTCTGGCCGGAGACCGCTGTTGAGTTCGCCCCGTCAACAGCTGCTCCGATTGCGTTTATGAGTTAAAGAGCGATCTCACTGCTCGCGCGTCCGAAGAGCCGTCCGCTATGTAAGCCATCGTCGGTATTAGTCGGCGAGAACGAGCCCCGGACATCGACCTTTGGTTTGTCCGCCGATCGAGTGTCAATCCAGCTCGATCGGCATGTGAAATCCTTCCGGGAGCCGTCCATAGACCGGCTCCGCCGGCGGGACGACCGGGTCGGATTTCACTTTAATTTCGTGCGCCGCGACCACGGCCTTGAGCCCTAGAGGCTTGTAGTTCTGAAGCAGTTCGTCCTCCGGCTTCTGCGGAATTTTCGATGGTGCCATCTTCTCTCTCCAAAGTGACGCTGCCCGGCGGTTTTCACCGGGCAGCCAACGCGTCATCCGATTGTCATCAGGCTCGCATTACCACCGGCGGCGGCAGTGTTGATCGAGGTCGAGACCTCCTCGAGCAGCCAGTTGAGGCAGTATGCGCCTGTGTCCTTGGACAATTCCTCGGAGGTGGCGGCCTGGACGAGCACCAATGGTCCAGCCAACGCAGCGATCTGCTTGTTCACTTCCTGAACGCGTGCGACGTCACCCTCGACAAGTGCGCCCGCGAAAGGACCGGCCGCATTCCAGTCCGCGCTCCACGAAAGCCTTGCCGCTATCGAGGCGGGAACCGAGTTCAACGCGTTCTCAAGATTGGAAGCCTTGTCGATGACCACTTCGTTCCCCGTCGCCAGGGCGGCCGCGAGTTGGCGGAAGAGACCGCGTTGCGTCTGGGGGACGAGAAGGATACGGCCGCGGGGATGCAGCGCGTAGAGGTTCCGCTCTCCAACGGGCCCGGTGAGCTCCTGGTTGAGGCCCAGGGCGGAGATGTCGGCCAGATCGCGGGCGGCATCCGCATCCGCGTTATGGCCGCGCCGGCCCAGCCATGAGGCGAATTCACGCAGTGCCGGATCGGTATGAACCGAGCCGTGGCGCGGGGGCACGGGAGCCCGCTGTACAAGGCGACCGATATAGAGTGGACCACCAGCCTTGGGACCTGTGCCCGAGAGTCCGCGCCCGCCGAACGGTTGAACGCCGACCACGGCCCCGATGATGTTACGGTTGACGTAGAGATTGCCCGCCTTGATCTTGCTCGTCACGTGTTCAATGGTTTCGTCGAGGCGCGTATGAAGGCCGAAGGTCAAGCCGTAACCGGAGTCGTTAACCTCGTCTATCAGCCGGTCTAGGTCCTCACGACGATAACGAATGACGTGAAGGACAGGCCCGAATACCTCTCGGGTCAGGTCGGACATTTTCTTCAGTTCGATGATCGTCGGAGGGACAAAGGTTCCGAGTTCGGCAGCACGTGGAAGCGGGAGCTGTTCGACCTTGCAGCCGAGAGAGCGCATCCGCTCGATGTGGTTTTCGATCTCCTCCTTGGCACCTGTGTTGATGACAGGGCCGATGTCGATGCTGAGCTTATCGGTCCGGCCGATCGCAAGCTCCTTCAATGCGCCCTTGAGCATCGCCAGCGTGCGGTCGGCGACATCTTCCTGAAGGCAAAGAACGCGCAGCGCCGAGCAACGCTGACCGGCGCTATCGAAGGCAGAGGCGATAACGTCGAACACCACCTGTTCGGCAAGCGCGGACGAGTCCACGATCATGCCGTTCTGACCGCCCGTTTCGGCGATCAAGGGAATCGGTTTCCCGGTGGCAGACAGCCGTTCAGCGAGCTGCGCCTGGATTTGGCGGGCGACCTCAGTCGAACCCGTGAACATGACACCGGCGGTTTCAGGGGCCGCGACCAGCGCCGCACCCAGCCTTCCGCTACCTGTGACGAGCTGCAGCGCCCCGCGCGGCACGCCTGCCTGGTGCAGGATTTTCACGCTCTCGGATGCGATGATCGGCGTCACGCCAGCGGGCTTCGCCATGACCGAGTTGCCGGCCACGAGCGCGGCAGCGACCTGACCAGTGAAGATCGCGAGCGGGAAGTTCCATGGGCTGATGCAGAGAACCGCTCCCAGTGGAGCATGCGACGGACCGAGCGTTTTTCGAGCCTGCACGGCGTAATAGCGGAGGAAATCGATAGCCTCGCGCACTTCGCCGACCGCGTTCGCCGCTGACTTTCCGGCTTCGCGCATGGCGATCGCCATCAGGACTTCCAGCCGTTCCTGCATGAGATCGGCTGCGCGTTCCAGGCAATCGGCGCGTTCTGCGGGCGTCGTCGCTGCCCACTGAGCGGCCCCTTCAGCGGCCATACGCGCGATGCGCGGAGCGTCTTCGACAGCGATCTCCGTTACCGATCCCACGACATCGTTGTGGTCTGCCGGGTTCACGACAGGACGCGTCTTGCCTTCAAGCGAGCCGTCAGCCAGCAACGGGGTGGCGTGCCACTGTTGCGGGACCGTGGCTTGCAGCTTTGAGGCGAGGTCGGCCAGAGTGTCCTCGTTGGAGAGGTCGAGACCCTTCGAATTGGTCCGCTCCTTGCCGTAAAGATCAGCGGGCAAGGCGATCTGGTCGTGGGGCATGCCGACGACAGGCATCGCTTCCACGACGTCGACCGGATCCGTGACAAGTTCGTCGACCGAGACGTTTTCGTCGGAGATGCGGTTCACGAACGAGGAGTTCGCTCCGTTTTCCAGGAGGCGTCGAACAAGGTAGGCCAGCAGCGTCTCGTGAGTGCCGACGGGAGCATAAATGCGGCAGGGACGGTCGAGCTTGGCTTTGCCGACGACCTCGTCATAGAGGGGTTCGCCCATTCCATGCAGGCACTGGAACTCGTACTTGCCGACTTCGAAGTCCGGGCCTGCAAGCTCGTAAATCGTCGCGAGCGATTGTGCGTTGTGGGTGGCGAACTGAGGGAACACAGCGTCGGGAGCCGCGAGAAGCTTGTGGGCGCAGGCGATGTAAGCGACGTCCGTGTGGACCTTGCGCGTGTAAACGGGGAACCCTTCGAGGCCGTCCAGCTGGGCGCGCTTGATCTCGGCGTCCCAGTAGGCACCTTTCACCAGACGGATCATGATGCGGCGACCCGACCGACGGGCGAGGTCGATGACGTAGTCTAGCACGAACGGGCAACGCTTGCCGTAAGCCTGGACTACAAAGCCGAGACCGTCCCAGCCACCGAGGTCCTTGTCGAGGCTGAGCTCCTCCAGCAGGTCGAGCGAAAGCTCGAGCCTGTCAGCTTCTTCGGCGTCGATGTTCAGGCCGATGTCGTATCGCTTCGCCAGGAGAGCAAGCTGCTTCACCTTGGGCAGCAGTTCGTTGACGACGCGCTCCGTCTGCGTGCGGCTGTAGCGAGGGTGCAGCGCGGAGAGCTTGATCGAAATCCCCGGGCCTTCGTAGACGCCGCGGCCGGCCGAGGCCTTGCCAATTGCATGAATGGCGTTCTCGTAGTCACGGAAGTACCGAGTGGCATCGGCTGCGGTCGTCGCGGCTTCGCCGAGCATGTCATAGGAATAGCGGAATCCGCGGGCTTCGAGCAGCTTCGACCGCTTGATCGCCTCCTCGATGGTCTCGCCCGTTACGAACTGCTCGCCCATCATGCGCATGGCCATATCCACGCCACGGCGGATTACAGGTTCGCCGGCGCGGGCAATCAGGCGGGTGAGGGCGGCAGCGAGGCTTCGGTCGTTGACTGTCGAGGTTAGCTTGCCGGTGACGACGAGACCCCAGGTGGCCGCGTTGACAAACATCGATTTGGTGCCCCCCAGGTGCGACTTCCAATCCCCCTCAGCGATCTTGTCGCGGATCAGGGCGTCGCGCGTCTCCGTGTCCGGAATTCGGAGAAGCGCTTCCGCAAGGCACATCAGCGCCACGCCTTCTTGGCTCGACAGCGCGTATTCATGGACCAGACCTTCGACGCCGGTTCCCTTATGCTTGGCGCGCAGTGCCTCGATGAGCTTGCGGGCGGTCCCGGCGACCTTCCCCTTCGTCGCGTTGGTCAGCCGGGCGGCTTCCACAAGCGGAGGGAGGCATTCCGTTTCTGGCCTGCGGTAGGCCGCGGTGATTGCCTGCCGAAGGGGTGACTGCTGGCGGATGGGCGGAGCGAAAGCGGCGAATGGTCGGGCGGAGTCGAGTTCGGAATGGGAGAGGGGCAGCGTAGACATTGGTGACCTTTTCGACGGTTCGGCCGAGGAAGCCTTGCGCTCCCGGCATCATCCCGATGAAATTACCACACCATCTCTAGTCTTTCCGACTTCGTTGTGTCCTAATGGCCGCGAATTCGACTTTTTTTAACGTACTGGAGAGAGATTATGCCCGGAGATGGCGGCCAGAACAGTGAAATCGACCAATTCGATCAAAGGATTCTCGAGGTTCTCTCCGCCGATGGAAGGATTTCTGTCACCGATCTGGCCGTCAAGATCGGGCTTTCGAAGACGCCTTGTCAGATGCGAATGAAACGGTTGATCTCCGAAGGCTACATTCAGGGCTTCACCGCGATCATCAATCCGTCCAAACTTCAACTCGAACACATAGCTTTTGCCGAAGTCAAATTGTCGAACACGCAAGAGGAGGCGCTGCAAAAGTTCAATGCGGCGGTCCGGAAAATCAAGGAAGTCGAAGAGTGCCATATGATCGCAGGAAGGTTCGATTACCTGCTCAAGATCAGAACCAGGGACATACGCAGATACCGTGAAGTGTTGGGGGAACGGATATCAAACCTCCCCTATGTCGCCAACACTTCGACCAATGTGGCAATGCAGACTGTCAAGGAAAACGGAGGCGGCATCGCAGGACGCATTTCCGGGGACTGATCGCCTTCTGTTGCTTCATTGCCCGAGCTTCCAATTGTGCTGATCCCCCGTGACGCCGAATCGGCGCAGACGGCCATCACCTGCCCGAATTTCCGTTCTCAAACACAAAGGCACCCGAAGATCATTCGGGTGCCTTTCTGCCGGATACATTTCTAAGGGTGCCTCAGACGCAAATCTTCAGGCATGCATGCACGGGACATTAGCCCCTGTGTTTATCAAGAGCATCCGCTCGTGGCGCCGCATGTGTCGCACTTCTCGCAGGTGCCGTTGCGGACCATCGTGAAGTTCTGGCACTCGGAGCACATGTTGCCCGTGTAGCCTTGGGCGATCGAGCGCATGCGGCGTTCGTTTTCGACCTTCTTGGCTTCCGTCTTGGCGGCGGCGGCGTCGGCCTCGGCCTTGTCGGAGAAGAGGGCGGTTGCGACCTGCTGGCTTTCGTTGACGACCTCGTCCAACACCTCCTCGGCGATCTCTTCTGCCAGTTCCTTGGCGCGCTCTTCGTAGTCACGCTTGAAGGCGACGATTTCGGAGGTTGAGATCGCCGTCGTCGGCTCCAGCTTGCGGGCGGCAGAGCCTGCAAACGAGGTGACGGTCGCCGATGCCCGGGCAGGGGCGGCGGTTGCTGCACCCTTGGGTTCGCCGGCGGCCCGGTCGGAGCCGTTGTTCGACACCAGCGTCGGCTTGTAGCCGCGGGTCCAGCCGGTGGAGATCAGGTTGGTCTTGCCTTCCTGGATGCCCTTGCCGAGTGCGGTGTTGGAAAAGTCCGACGTATCCACATGGGCGAGGTCGTGGCGGCCGAGATAGGAGACGGCGAGCTCGCGGAACACGTAGTCGAGGATCGAGGTCGCGTTCTTGATCGCGTCGTTTCCGGTGACGATGCCGGCCGGCTCGAACTTGGTGAAGGTGAAGGCCTCCACATATTCTTCCAGCGGCACGCCGTACTGAAGGCCGAGCGAGATGGCGATGGCGAAGTTGTTCATCATCGCACGGAAGGCCGCACCTTCCTTGTGCATGTCGATGAAGATCTCGCCGATGCGGCCGTCGCCGAATTCGCCGGTGCGGAGATACACCTTGTGGCCGCCGACATTGGCCTTCTGGGTATAACCCTGGCGGCGGTTCGGAAGCTTTTCCCGCTCGCGGGTGACGCGTTCGATGACCCGCTCGACGATCTTTTCGGTGATCTGCACGGCCTGGGCCGCAACCGGGCTCTGCATCAGTTCCTCGAGCGCGTCTTCGGCGTCGTCCTCATCGATCAGCGAGGCGTTGAGCGGCTGGCTGAGCTTGGAACCGTCGCGGTAAAGCGCGTTCGCCTTGAGGCCGAGCTTCCAGGAGAGCATGTAGGCCGAACCGCAATCTTCGACGGTCGCGTCGTTCGGCATGTTGATCGTCTTGGAGATCGCACCCGAAATAAACGGTTGGGCGGCCGCCATCATGCGGATATGGCTCTCGACCGAGAGATAACGCTTGCCGATCTTGCCGCAGGGATTGGCGCAATCGAAGACCGGCAGATGCTCGGCCTTGAGGAAGGGCGCGCCTTCGAGCGTCATCGCACCGCAGACATGGATGTTGGCGGCTTCGATGTCCTTCTTCGAGAACCCGAGGTGCTCGAGCAGGTTGAAGCTCATGTCGGCGAGCTGCTCGTCCGAAACCTTCAGCGTGTTCTTCAGGAAGTCGGCGCCGAGCGTCCACTGGTTGAAGACGAACTTGATGTCGAAGGCAGCCTTGGTGGCGCCGTTGATCGCGGCGATCTTCTCGTCGGTAAAGCCCTTGGCGCGCAGCGAGCCGGGGTTGACGCCCGGAGCCTGGTTGATATTGCCGTGACCGACGGCATAGGCCTCGATCTCGGCGATCTGGCTCTCCGTGTAGCCGAGCGTGCGAAGCGCTTCCGGAACCGCGCCGTTGATGATCTTGAAGTAGCCGCCGCCGGCGAGCTTCTTGAACTTGACGAGCGCGAAATCGGGCTCGATGCCGGTCGTGTCGCAATCCATGACGAGGCCGATCGTGCCGGTCGGCGCGATCACGGTCGTCTGGGCGTTGCGGTAGCCGTGCTTCTCGCCGAGTTCCAGCGCCTTGTCCCAGGCGGCTTTGGCGTGCACTGCGAGATCCTGGTCCGGGTTTTCCGAATGGATGAGCGCGACCGGGTTGACGGCCAGCGCCTCATAACCGGAGGTCTCGCCGTAAGCGGCGCGGCGATGGTTGCGCATGACGCGCAGCATGCTCTCGCGGTTCGGCTCGAAGTTCGGGAAGGGACCGAGCTCGGATGCCATTTCGGCTGACGTCGCATAGGCGATGCCGGTCATGATCGCGGTCAGCGAACCGGCAATCGCACGGCCTTCGGCCGAGTCGTAAGGAATGCCGGTCGACATCAGCAGGCCGCCGATATTGGCGTAGCCGAGGCCGAGCGTGCGGTATTCGTAGGAGAGTTCGGCAATCCGCTTCGACGGGAACTGCGCCATCATGACCGAGACTTCGAGCACCACGGTCCAGAGGCGGACGGCATGTTCGTAATCGGCGATATTGATGTTCTTCGTCGCCTTGTCCTTGAACTGCAGGAGGTTGAGCGAAGCGAGGTTGCAGGCGGTGTCGTCGAGGAACATGTATTCCGAGCACGGGTTCGAGCCGCGGATCGGGCCGCCGGCGGGCGACGTGTGCCAGTCGTTCATCGTCGTGTTGAAGTGGATGCCCGGATCGGCGGACGCCCAAGCGGCATAGGAGATCTGCTCCCAGAGGTCGCGGGCCTTCAAGGTCTTCATGACGCGGCCGTCCTTGCGGGCGGTCAGGTTCCAGTCCCCGTCATTTTCCACCGCACGCAGAAAATCGTCCTTCAGCGAGACGGAGTTGTTGGAGTTCTGGCCGGAGACGGTGAGATAGGCTTCCGAATCCCAGTCCGTGTCATAGGTCTTGAACTCAAGATCCTTGTAGCCCTGGCGGGCGAACTGGATGACACGCTGAACGTAGTTTTCCGGAACCTGGTCCTTCTTGGCGGCGCGGATTTCGCGCTTCAGGGCAGGGTTCTTGGCCGGATCGAAGCAGTCTTCGTCACTACCGCCATCGCAGTTGACGCAAGCCTTCATGATCGCCTTGAGGTGGCGATTGACGATCTTCGAGCCGGTGACGAGGGCGGCGACCTTCTGCTCTTCCTTGACCTTCCAGTTGATGTATTCCTCGATATCCGGATGGTCGATGTCGACGACGACCATCTTGGCGGCGCGGCGCGTGGTGCCGCCCGACTTGATCGCGCCGGCGGCCCGGTCGCCGATCTTGAGGAAGCTCATGAGGCCGGAGGACTTGCCGCCGCCGGAAAGCTTTTCGCCTTCGCCGCGCAGCATCGAGAAGTTGGAGCCGGTGCCGGAGCCGTATTTGAAGAGGCGGGCTTCGCGAACCCAGAGGTCCATGATGCCGCCTTCGTTGACGAGATCGTCCTCGACCGACTGGATGAAGCAGGCATGCGGCTGCGGATGCTCATAGGCAGACTTCGACTTGGTCAGCTTGCCGGTGAACGGATCCATGTAGAAGTGGCCCTGGCCGGGGCCGTCGATGCCATAGGCCCAGTGCAGGCCGGTGTTGAACCACTGCGGGCTATTCGGGGCGACGCGCTGGGTGGCGAGCATATAGGCAAGCTCGTCCATGAAGGCGCTCGCGTCTTCTTCCGACGTAAAGTAGCCGCCCTTCCAACCCCAGTAGGTCCAGGTGCCGGCAAGGCGGGAAAAGACCTGGCGCGCATCGGTTTCCGAACCGTACTGCTCGTCCTTCGGCAGGGCCTTCATCGCTTCCGTGTCAGCTACAGAGCGCCACAGGAAGGAGGGGACATCGTTTTCTTCGACCTTTTTCAGGATCTTCGGAACGCCGGCCTTGCGGAAATACTTCTGCGCCAGAACGTCGGTCGCGACCTGGGAGAACTGCGCCGGCACATCGATATCGGCAAGCCGGAAGACGACCGAGCCGTCCGGATTGCGGATTTCGCTGACCGCCTTGCGGAATTCGATCTCCCCATAGGCGCCTGTAGCAGGCTTGGTGAAACGACGTTCGATGCGCATGGTCCCTTACCTCATTTTTTGATGCGCCCGGCCTCGTGCACGAGGCGCAAAAGTTCTCATCCGGCGGCGCGGGTGTTCGCACAGCCAGTCCGATCGTTCCATTCTGACAGGAGTCATCCGGAGATGTTATTTCCTGTATCTTGTGGCGATCGTGGCTGCAAACACTAAATATAGTATTAACAGCTTATTATCACCAGCCCCGGATGTCGCTTTTTTGGGAGGGAAAAATCGCGCAACTAGCCCTCGAGGCAGAGCCTCGTCATGAGGCGCAGTACCCTGATTCTACAGTCGATTTTCGTGAGGAACCGGCCTCGTTATGTCCGGTCCAGTCGCCGCCGCAACATCGGGGCCCATTAAGTTTGAATTGAGCGATTCCGTCAAGGGGTGGTTTTTGACAGATTTTTAACCACAACATCTTGTGTATGCGGGCTGTGGAAAATGGGGAAACATCAACAATGCCTGTAATACAGGGGCTTTGGCGCGAAAAGCGGTGTCGCCGCTGCAAGGGCGGCGGTCGAAATCCGTCAAAAGGGAGCTGATTTCAGGAAGCTCGGCAAAATATAACCTGCTGCCCGTTGCGAAACGCCAGCACGCGTGAATGGCAACTGATTCTCTGCCGTCGGCGTCGCGTTTGCAGCGTGGATCGCCGCTTGAGCGGGAGCGCTGATGCCCCGGCCGGGACCACCGTCTTCCGACGGAGCAAAGAGAAAGATCCGGATATGGAGGCCATTGGCGAACCTCAAGGCCTCCCCCGCTGCGTGGCTTGAAGGCCGCAGCGGGGAAGGATCCTAATGCATGGTTCAAAGAGAATCGATGTTGATGCCGACGGTGACGGCGCCGATCGGGGCGCCGCTCTCATCGGAGATCGTCACGCTCGCCTGGGATTGAAGCGTCTGGGATGATTCGTCCTTCTCCACCTCATCGACGAACAGGGCTTCCTTGCCCGCGCCGAAGGACTTCTTGAACTTGGCTTCGTCACCCTGCCAGTAGTCGGAGGTCACGTCGCTCTGGCCGACGTTGAGGCCCTTGGCATCCATCACGAAGATTTCCGTGATCGTGCCGTCCGACTTTTCCTTCTTTTCCAGCAGGAATTTGGAGAGAGCGTTGTTGAGCACGCCGTCGATCGTCGCATGATCGGAGCCGTCAACCTCTGCCCGCCATTTCTTGTCGAGCGCCAGGATGTCGGCTTCGCCGAGCTTCGCATTGGCGGCATTCTGCGCCTTGATGGCGGAAATCACGACCGGGTCGCTGAGCCAGGGCTTCACCTTGCCGGTGACGTAATCCGTGACCGGAGCGACATGGGCCTCTTCGGCCTGGGCGCTGAAAACGGGCGCGGCTGCGATCGTGCTGCCGAGGACGAGCGCGAGGATGATCTTCTGCATGAGTATTCCCTTCCGTGGATTGTTGACGGTTGCTGGGGATGCTGCTGACGCGGCGCCGTTCAGGACGCTCGTCTGGTTTGGCCGGCGGGGCCGGTATTTCCGCCGGCGAAGGACCGGAAATCGCTTCCGGCCGGTTCGGCGACTGTAAACCTGCTTGCCGAACTCAACAGGAGACGGCCCTGAGCGAGCAGCTCCTGGCAGGCGGCATTCGTTTCTTCCACCATCGCCGCGTTCTGCTGCGTGGTCTGATCCATCTGGTTGATCGCACCGTTGATCTCCTGCAGGCCGGTGGCCTGTTCGCGAGAGGACTGGACGATCGAGACGATGCTGTCGCTGATGCGGTTGATCTGGTCGCCGATCTTCAGAAGCGCGTCGCCCGTGTCGTTGACGAGCCCGACGCCGGCGGCAACCTCTTGATTGGAGGCGTTGACCAGTCCCTTGATTTCCTTGGCCGCGGTTGCCGATCGTTGCGCCAGTTCGCGCACTTCCTGCGCGACGACGGCAAAACCTTTGCCGGCCTCACCGGCGCGCGCCGCCTCGACACCGGCGTTGAGCGCCAGGAGATTGGTCTGGAATGCGATCTCGTCGATGACGCTGATGATGTGGCCGATCTGGCTGGACGACGTCTGGATCCGATCCATGGCGCCGATCGCGTTGCGGACGACTGTCGCGGAAGAATGGGCGCCTTGCTTGGCTTCCTCGACCAGCTGTCCGGCGTTCTCGGCTTTCTGGGAAGAGGCCCTGACGGTTGTGGTCACTTCATCAAGGGCTGCGGCGGTCTCTTCGAGCGCAGCGGCCTGCTGCTCTGTGCGCTTCGCAAGCTGATCGGCGGCGTTGGCAAGCTCGCTGGAACGATCTTCGACAGCGTGCGATGCCTCCTTGATCTCGGTCAGCGCGGCGGCCACCGCTTCGACCATGTTGTTGAAGTCCCTCTGTAACTTTTCAAAATCCGGCCCCAGACCGCTGAGCTTGCTGGAGAAATCGCCGCCCGCGAGCTTTTCCAGCGCCTGGCCGAGCTGAGCCATGACCGTTCGTTGAACGCTGCTGGTTTCTTCCGTTATCCGGGTGTTGCGGGCGCGCTCCTCATCAAGCGACTGGCGCTGCTCGGCAGCAACCCGATCCTTTTCCACCTTGGTGATCGCTTCGTTGCGGAAAACCTCCAAAGCACGCGCGAGAACGCCGATTTCGTCGCCGTTGTGCTGATAATCGACCGGAGATGCCAGATCTCCCGCCTGCAGATCGCTGATGCGCGCGCTCAAGGTTCTGATCGGGCGGCCGACCAGTCGTCTCATTGCGAAAAGGAAGGCAAGGATCGCTACGGTGATGACCAGTAGCTGAATGAGCAATGATTTCAGAACTTCGTTCTGCGCCTCGGCTGTAATTTCAGCGATCGACCAGGCCGTGAAGAGATAGCCGGTGATCTTGCCGGACTTGTCCGGCGGGAGGGGGGCGACGATCGTGATCAAACCGTCCGACGACCGGGCCTCATCGACAATCGCACTCTGCGCCTTCTGGCCGATAACCTGGGCTATCTCGGCGGAGGAGAGGCCGCCCGCCAGGCCGTCCTGCGTCCAGGTGTCGACAGTCGCAAGTTCGGCGTTGAAGGCCGCAAACTGAACGAGGCCCAGTTCCGGCTTTTCGCGCTGCAGGGCATAGGCCTCCCGAACCGCTGCGGCCTTGCCCCATTTCACACCGCCGGAGACCAGCGAGGCGAGCTGCTCGGTGTCGTTCAGCCAGTGGGTGGTGGCGGTTTTGGTCAGCAGGCGCGTCTCGGATATCCAGGTATAGGTCGCCAACACGGAGATGCCACAGATGTTCACGGCAACGATCAGCGCCGCGAGCTTCGCGGTCAGCGGCATCTTCTTCAAAAAGTTACGCATTCCTGGCCTCGACGCAATCCATTGCTGCCGGATGGGCCGGCCCGCTGATATCACTGGGGCATCGTATGCTGATTGTTGGTGGGGCAGGCGTCATACCCGCGTGGCCGTTGCAGGGCCAAGCATACGGGGACAGTGTTCCTTCATTATGTGAAGAAACAATAAAGTAAGCGTGGCCTAATGAAAAATAGGGGCGCAGGCAGATGCGGCCGGTCGCTCGCTGCGATAGCGCGCCTGGATATTGTTGACGAATGCGGTTCGTCTTCGCGCTGGCCTGTCGGCACAGGCGGGCTCCCGCGAGGCTATGCTTCACGGGTGCCGTATCGGAATCTAGGCGCGCGGCCCCTTGGCGATCGGCTCCTGATAGGTGAAGCCCATGTCCCAGGGGAAATAGATCCAGGTGTCCTGGCTGACTTCCGTAACGAAAGTGTCCACCGTCGGAACGCCCTTCGGCTTGGCATAGACACAGGCGAAATGGGCCTTGGGCAGCATGACGCGCACTTCCGATGCCGTCTTGCCGGTGTCGGTCAGGTCGTCGACCACCAGCACGCCCGATCCGCCATCGGTGACGAGCTCGGGAGCAATTCCCTTGAGAAGGTTCATTTCGCCCTGGTTCACGTAGTCGTGGTAGGAGGCGATGCAGACCGTCTCGATGAGCCGGATATTGAGTTCGCGCGAAATGATCGCCGCCGGAACGAGCCCGCCGCGGGTGATGCAGACGATGGCGCGGAAATCCTGATTGAGGCCGGCGAGCCGCCAGGCAAGTGCACGGGCGTCGCGGTGGAACTGATCCCAGGAAACGGGAAATGCTTTTTCGGGAAGGGACATGTTTTCTGCCATTAGCGAGAGCTGCGTTGGCTCTCGCTAATAGCGGCATTCCACCCCGGAAGGCAAGATTGTCAGCGCGACAGCAGCGTCAGCGCCGTCATCGAGTCGAGCATGCTGCGCGTAACGCCGCCGAACAGGAATTCCCACCAGCGGGCGTGCCCGTAGCCGCCCATGACGAGGAGATCGATGCTGTTGTCCGCCAGGCGATTTTCGATTGCGGCTGCTGTGCGCACTCCGCCGCCGGTTTCCTGCGTCGTCAGCGTCACGTTGATCCCGTGGCGTGCGAGCGTCGCCGCGATCTGGCTTCCGGCGAGTTCGTGCGTGTGATGGCCGCGCTCCGGCGGATCGATCACCAGGACCTCGACGCTTTCCGCCGCTTGCAGGAAGGGCAGCGAATCGAAGGTCGCTCGCGCAGCCTCCCGCGAGCCGTTCCAGGCGACCAGCACACGGCGGATCGGCGGGGGTTCGCTTATCGTATAGGGGACGAACAGCATCGGTCGGCCGCTCTCGAAAAGGAAGGTTTCCAGATCGGCGCGATGATCGGCATGAGCCGGGTCGCTTTGGCTGGCGACGATCAGATCGACGGCGCGCGCCGTTTCCAAAACCGATGTGGAGCTGTATCCGGCCGTCGAGATAAAACTGCGGCATTCGGTCGACAGCCCCTCGCGCGCCGTCCGCTCCTTGAAGATCCGCTCGACTTCGGCGGTTTCCTTCTGCGCCACTTCCTGCAACACCTGCACGGCAGCGGGATCGGGAATTTCCATCGGAGCAATCAGCGGAACAGCGGCGAGCGTTTCGGCATGCACGCCGATGATATGAGCCGAGAACTGCTCAGCGAGGGCCATCGCGAAACCCGTTATTTGAGGAGCATTCTGCGGAGTGTCGAGAACGGCGAGAATGGTCTTGTAGGCCATGGCTGTTACCTCCTCATCGGCTGGTTTCCGTGCGTTGGAGCCAGTCTTCAATAATAAGGTGGTGCCCTCATTGACCTTGGTCAAGCATCTGTCGAACGAAGAGAAACCGGATCAGGCGTCCGCCGTCGGGTTGGTCGGAATTTTTGCCCGCCCGATTGCGGCGATCATCGCTGATACGGCCTCGGAGGCGGCATCGAGGGCCTGCGTCTCACGCGCACGCACGACGATCTCCGTCGAAAAGCGCTGCCCGTCATATTTCGGATAGGAGCCGATACTGGTCTCGGGATGTGCCTTCTGAACGGCTGCGAGAAGCGTCCCGATATCGCCCTCGCCATAGGGGCAGGGGATGGCCCGGGACAGCATTTTCGAGCCCGTACGGAGCATCGGCAGTACGTTGTCGACCATGGCCTGGAAGACCTGCGGCACGCCGGCCATCACATAGACGTTGCCGATGATGAAGCCGGGTGCCGTCGACACGGGATTGGGAATGTGCGTTGCCCCTTCCGGCATGCGTGCCATGCGCTGGCGGGCCTCGGTGAACTCCATTTCGCGCCGCTCGTACATGTCGGCGAGTAGTTTCATCGCGTCGGGATCATGGATGCAAGGGACGCCGAACGCCGCCGAGACCGCGTCCGCGGTGATATCGTCATGGGTCGGCCCGATACCGCCCGAGGTGAAGACATAGTCGTACCGGCGGCGCAGAGCATCGAGCGCCTCGACGATCGCATCCTCTTCATCGGCGACGATTCGCACTTCCTTCAGGTCGATGCCCGACAGCGTCAGCAGATCGGCGAGGTGGCCGATATTCTTGTCCTTGGTCCGGCCGGACAGCAGTTCGTCGCCAATGGCGAGCATGGCGGCGGTAACGATCGAGGGCGAATTTTCAGACATGGAATTCCTCCGGAGGTGCCGAAACTCCTAAGCCCAAAACCTCGAAGTCAGAAGCAAATTGTTGGAGACATCGAGGAGAAATGCCGACCGTTACGGATTTATGACCCCCAAGCGAAAAAGCGTCTCCGGATGCTGAACAGTGCGTTCTCCCGCTCGGGGCTGGGCGGAAGTGCGTCGGGACCGCTAGTTGTCCATTCGGTTTGGGCCGAATCCCGCCCTGTTCAGATAAACAAGTCGATTGGAGAAGATCGTGCCGAAGGTTCTTGTTCTTTATTATTCCGCCTATGGTCATATCGAGAAGATGGCTTACGCCGTGGCCGAGGGTGCGAGGTCCGCAGGTGCAGACGTGACGGTCAAACGCGTGCCGGAACTCGTGCCGGAAGAGGTCGCCAAGGCCTCCTACTACAAGGTGGACCAGGACGCGCCGGTCGCGACTGTCGACGAACTTGCAGATTACGACGCGATCATCGTCGGTTCGGGCACCCGTTTCGGGACTGTCACGTCGCAGATGCGCAATTTCTGGGACCAGACCGGCGGTCTGTGGGCCCAGGGCAAGCTTGTCGGCAAACTCGGCTCCGTCTTTACGTCTTCGGCGACCCAGCATGGCGGGCAGGAGTCGACCATCCTCGGCTTCATCCCGACGCTGCTTCACCATGGCATGGCGGTCGCGGGCCTGCCCTATGCGTTCGCCGGACAGACGGGCGTCGATGAAATCAAGGGCGGCTCGCCGTATGGCGCAAGCACGATCACCGGCGGCGACGGCTCCCGCCAACCCTCCGCAATCGAACTCGACGGCGCCAGGTACCAAGGCGCGCATGTCGCGAAGCTGGCGGCCAAGCTCGCCGGCTGATCGCCGCGCGGATAGGATAAAACAAAGCGCGGTGAGCGATCACCGCGCTTTTCCTGTTCCTGGCGAAAGCGAAACGGGCAGCGAAGGGCTGCCGACATTGGGCAGGCACCTCAGCCCATAGAAGGGCAAGCGGGTCGATTGAAATCGAGAAGCTTCGCGATAGGTATCCCCGATATTCAGGTAGGGGTTGTCTATCCCATGCGTGCACGCGAGCTTCGTCGCCGGATGAAATATCTCCTCAACGGAGACAGGGCACTGCCGGGTTACGCCGCGGACGGGTTTCGGACCTACAACAAGAATACCGACTTCAAGGACGAACCGCGCTTTGCGGCGGCATGGTCGTTTGCAGAGCAGGGAAACCGAGAAGCCTGGAAAAAGCGGGGAAGGGTGCCCGACGTCAGATGGCGGGCTCATACCTGTTGTTGGGGGGCGTCTCGAGCATTGAAGCTGGAAGGCGACTTCGTTGAATTCGGGGTCAATGCAGGCCTTCTGTCGATGACGGTCTGCCGATATATCGACTTCGGCACCATCGATCGGAAGTTCTGGCTTTTCGACACCTTCGAAGGAATACCGGCTGGCGAAATGACCTCGGATGAGGAGCATCTCTGCAAGCAGCGAAACAAGGGCATCTATTTCGACGTTTTCGAGATAGCCAAGCGCAACTTCGCTCCATTTCCGAACGCGGTTCTTGTTCGGGGGGCATTACCCGCCAGTCTCGACGGTGTGCCGATCGGCAGGATTGCCTATCTCTCAGTGGATCTGAATGCCGCGAGCTACGAAAAGGCAAGCATCGAGAGGGTCTGGGACCACGTCGTTCCTGGTGCCACGATCGTTCTGGATGATTACGCATTCGAAGGGCATGAAGAGCAGAACCGGATGTGGGACGCATTTGCGGCCCACCACGGCCAGGTCGTTCTCACACTTCCGACCGGGCAAGGCCTGATCGTCAAGCAGTAGGTTGCTGGGACCGCAGCGTCGCCAATTGTGAAGTCGATCGAGCTGTATCGATTTCTCGTCCATGGCGAAACCAGATGTGCTGACCGACAGCCTTAGACAGGTCTTTCAAACTTAGCCCCCTCGGCCTCCGTGGCTGAGGGGGCTTCTTGTCATGATTCTCGCCGCTTATCCGATGCGGGGGCAGCCTGGCCGGTTCGCAAAGATGACCCGGTTCCGCTCGCCTCTGCTGCCGTAGCCTCGGATTTCGATGGAACGGTTCGAGGTCTTTCCCGGTTGCGGATCGTCAAGGTAGCGGCTCGCTCTTCGCATAGCCTCACCAACCGAGCATCCCGAACGTTCGGAGCGCGGCCGGTAGTATCTCCGATCGCGATAGTCATCGTCGTAGCCCCGCCGCGGCCGGTATTCCTCCCGGTAGCGAGGTCCGTCGCGATCGATGTAAAGCTCGAAGTCCTGGGCCGACGCCGGTGCACCGCTCAATAGCGTTACAAGTGCCGCGAAGAGCCCGATAGTTCTCACTGGTGTTTTCATGTTCACTCTCCTCAGTGTTTCCTTCCTGTAATGGAACATAGAACGCCGAGGATGAATGAAAACAGAATGATTTTTAACAGGCGGGAGAAATGACGGTTTGCCGGTCTCAGCGGAACGCCGGCAGGCCTTTCGGAACACCATCCCGCGCACTAGCGGTGAAGGAACGCCTTGCGAACAGTGGTCGCACAACATTTTTTACGTTGTGCGAGCCTTCCAATTCTCCTCCTCCGAAGATATTGAAATCGCTCACCGCGGACGTGGCGAAACTGGTAGACGCAAGGGACTTAAAATCCCTCGACTTCGGTCATACGGGTTCGATCCCCGTCGTCCGCACCAAACGCCTATTTCCGATCGTGATTCGCCCTCTATATCCGGCTCCAGGGAGCGAGCCTTGGGTTACACCTTTGCCATCGGCGATATTCATGGCTGCTTTGCGCAGCTTGAGGAGATGCTCGGCCATATCGAGGCACAAGCATCCTCCGGACATGTGGTTTTCATCGGCGACTATATCGACCGTGGCCCGGACAGCAAAAAGGTGGTCGATCTCGTCATGGCCGGGCCGAGGAGGCCGGGCTGGCGCTGGACCACGCTGAAGGGCAACCACGAGGATATGCTGGTTCGCGCCTATCACCACCGCGGTGACGATGGGGCGCTCTGGATCGACAACGGGGGGCGGGAAACGCTGGAATCGTTCGGCGGCGTCGTTCCGGAGGAGGTGATCCGATGGTGCGCCGAGCTGCCTGTTATCCATATCGATGAACATCGTATCTTCGTCCATGCCGGTGTCGACGAGGCCCTGCCGCTCGAGGGGCAGCACGAGCGTGAGCTGATCTGGAAACGCTATTCCAGCGACTACAGCTCCGATTTCTGGGGACGGCATCTCTGCCATGGGCACACGCCCTTTCCCGGAAATCCGGCGACCATCGGCAACCGCACGAATATCGACAGCGGCTGCGTGTTCGGCGATTCGCTCTCTTGTGCCGTGTTCGACGACGACGAGCCGGGCGGTCCTATCCGCTTCCTGCGCGTTCCCGCTTAGTGGCGCCAGAACACCGGCGTGAGCAGGACGAGCATCGTCAGGATTTCCAGGCGGCCGAGCAGCATCATCAGAGAAAGAAGGTAGAGTGCAGGGTCGCTGATGGTGGAGAAATTGCCGACGGGCCCGATGATCGGGCCGATGCCGGGGCCGACATTCGAGAGCGCCGTGATGACCGAAGAGGTGGCCGTCAGGATGTCGTAACCGAGCAGCGTCATGCCGATGCTGCCGACGACCCAGAGAAAGATATAAAGGCTGACGAACAGGAAGACGCCGCGTTGGGTCTCCGCGTCCACGGTGAGCGAGCCGTAGCGGACCGGATAGATGGCATTCGGATAGATGAGTTTGTTCAAGCCCGCCCGTGCAACGTTGAACATGATGACGAATCGATAGGCCTTGATGCCGCCGGCGGTCGAGCCGGAACAGCCGCCCATGAACGTTGCAAATAAAACGACCACCACGACGAACGGCCCCCAGAGCGTATAGTCGCCGCTCGCAAAGCCGCCCGTTGAAAGAATGGAGGCTATGTTGAAGAAGGCATGGATCAAGGCATAATCCAGTTCGACACCGTTTTTGACGTGGTGATAGACGGCGACCGCAATGGAAATGCCTGCCAGATAGCCCAGAAAAACCGGGATCTGCGGGTCGCGCGCCGCGTTCAGCCTACCTCTTACGGCGAGCAGGATGATGACCGAAAACGGAAGGCTGCAGATGGTCAGAAAGATCGTCCCGATGATGAGCAGTGATTCGCTGTCCTTGTAATAGCCAAAGGACAGGTCATGGGTTGAAAAGCCTGCGGTCGCGATCGTCGACATGGCATGGTTCAGCGCATCGAAATGCGTCATCCCCGCCATGTCGTATCCGATAGCGCAGACGAGGGTCAGGAGCACGTAGACGATCAGAAAGGCGCGCGTGAAACTCGCCAGCCGCGCAAACGGCTTGTCGTTCGTCTCCGAGGACTCCAGTTTGAAGATCGAAGCGCCGCCGACCCTCAGGAAGGGCAGGACGAAAAGGCCGAGGCCGACGATCCCGATGCCGCCGAGCCAGGTGAGTAGCGACCGCCAGAGCAGGATCCCGGGAGGTAGGTCGTCGAGCCCGACGATCGCCGTCGAACCCGTGGTGGTAATGCCGGATATGGATTCGAAGATCGCCTGGGCGAACGAAAGTTCATGCTCCGCCAGGAAAAGCGGGATCGCCCCCACCAGCGAAAACATCACCCACAGGACGTTGACCAGCAGGAAGCCCAGCCGTTTGGTGAAGGCCGGTGGAGGGCCTCGGGTGGCGAGCGCTGCCGCAGCCGCAAGACCGCCGACCATGAAGCCCGACATCGCGAAGACCTGCCAGTCGCTGTGACCGTAATAGAGATCGACCAGCGCAGGCAGGAACATGGCGATCGACAGATAGAGCGCACTAAGCGCGGTGACATAGATGACGGACCGGAAAAGACTGGCGTTCAAGAAAGGGTTGTCCCTGTTTTCGGAGCCACGGAAAGATGCTTTGTCACAGCCGTAAGCCTATGGCATAGCGAGGCCGATCTCGAATTTCAATGGATGGCCGATGTGACCAAGGCAGGTGTGACGAAAGCGGGTGTGGACGAGGCCAAGGCGGCGATGCGGGCGATCTTTCCCGAAACGCCGCTGCAACTGAACGAACATCTGAGCCGGCGCTACGGCGCCGACATCTGGCTGAAGCGCGAGGATCTGTCGCCGGTCCGGTCCTACAAGATCCGCGGCGCCTTCAACTTCCTCCGAAAGGCCATCGCGGCCGGGGCGAGCGACAAGACGTTCGTCTGTGCGTCTGCAGGCAATCATGCGCAGGGATTTGCATTCGTCTGCCGTCATTTCAATGTTCCCGGCGTGGTTTTTATGCCGGTGACGACGCCACAGCAGAAGATCGACAAGACCCGCATGTTCGGCGGCGAGTTCATCACCATCCGCCTGATCGGCGATATCTTCGACCAGTGCTATGCGGCGGCGCGTGCGTATGTGGAAGAAACTGCCGGGGTGATGGTGCCTCCCTTCGACGATGCCGACATCATCGAAGGGCAAGCGACGGTCGCCTCCGAGATTGTCGAGCAACTGCCGGAGGGCGTGACGGCCGATCTTATCGTCCTGCCGGTTGGCGGCGGCGGGCTGTCTTCCGGCGTGACCGGCTATCTTGCCGACCGCACCACGCCGGAAAGTTTCGTCTTCACCGAACCTGCAGGAGCGCCAAGCCTGAAACGGAGCCTCGAGGCAGGCCAGCCCATCACGCTTGCCAAGCTCGACAATTTTGTCGACGGCGCGGCGGTTGCCCGGATCGGTGATCTGAACTTCGAAGCGCTGAAGCATTTTTCACCCGATCAGGTGCTGCTCCTGCCGGAAAATGCGATCTGTGTCACCATCACCGATATGCTGAATGTCGAGGGCGTCGTCCTCGAACCCGCCGGTGCCCTGTCGATCACCGCTCTGGAGGTGCTGGGGTGCGAGACGCTGGCCGGCAAGACGGTGATCTGCGTCGTATCTGGCGGCAATTTCGATTTCGAGCGCTTGCCCGACGTCAAGGAACGGGCCATGCGCCATTCCGGCCGGAAGAAATACTTTGTCCTGAGGCTCGCCCAGCGCCCGGGGGCCCTGCGGGATTTCCTCAACCTTCTCGGTCCGGAGGACGATATTGCCCGCTTTGAATACCTGAAGAAGTCCGCCCGCAATTTCGGCTCCATCCTGATCGGCATCGAAACGACGAGACCGGAGAATTTCAGCCAGCTGGTCGAGCGGTTCGAGGCAGCCGGCATGGGCTATCAGGACATAACCGAGAACGACATTCTGGCGAGCCTCATCATCTGACGTCGAGGCTATGTTTCAGCCAGGCGATGATCCGCTCGGCAATCGGTACGGTCGTTGCCGGTGAGAGAATATCCCCGGCGATCACGTGATTGTCGGGATCGCCGGTGCTGCCGACGTCGACGATCTCATGCGGCCCGCCCCAGCGGCCGGCGATATCGTGCACCTTGTCGGGCCGGATAACCTGATCGAGCGATGAATGGACGAACAGGACGGGCGTCCTGATTTTCTCGATCGGAGCATTGACCGAGAGTTTCACCAGTGCAGCCATCGGCAGCAGTGCGTGCGTCGGATATTTGACCGTCCAATGCGCCGCATGCTTTTCGTTGTGAGGTGTGAAGCTGCGAGTGGGACCGAGCAGCAATCGCGACAGCTGCGGCGCGATCGGGGTCGTGAGCAGAAAGGCGCCCGGGCTGTTGACGCCATAATTCGGCGACAGGAAGATTGCGGCCGCGACTCGGGGGCCGATCTTCGGATCGGCAAGTGCCAGAGTGGCCAGCGAGGCACCTGTGGAAGTGGCGACGACGATGACCCGATCGCCGATTGCCTCGCCGATGGCCAATGCTTCGGAAAAGTCCGAAAGCCAGTGTTCCAGTGCCGCTTCGCCCATGGCCTCGCCGCTTCGCCCGTGCCCTGCAAGCCGGGTAAAGAAGAGGTTGGCGCCCACGGCTGCCGCGACGCGGTCGGGCAAGGGACGGACCTCTTCTGCCGACGCTGAAAAGCCGTGGACATAGACGACGGCAAGAGGCGTCTTCGCTTTCGTTGCCGGATCGACCCATTGGACGTGTTTGGCAGCACCTGGCCGAAGATCACCGAACCGGCTTTCCTCGGTTGCCAGATAGGCATCGATATCGCTGCCGAGGCGGGCGCTATCAAAAACCGGAAAGCCGTCAGCGGGCATGCGCGGTTCGACCATCAGCAGAGCTCCGGATGCAATCGTCAGGATGACTAAGGCACAAGCAAGTATTTGCCATGCCGGAAAACTCCTTCCCATCCGGTGCACCCTCCATGCCGGAGGAATGATAGGCCTGCTTTGTAACGGCGGTAAATCTATTTTCCGCAGATTTTCGGCTTTGCGGGCAGGGCGCAGAAGCCTCGACGGTCTGCCTCGACCCGCGTCTTTTCGATGACATTCGTCCAGACGAGGCCGGGGAAGCCATCCGGCACCATGTCCCAGGCCTCCCGGTCGTCGATGCCGGATGAGCCGGCGTCGCCCGCATCGAGCGGCCCGAGGAGCACGACATCCGAACCGGCGGCACGCATGCGGTTGTAGAAGCGCTCCGGCCAGCCCCAGAGTAGCGGGGCGAAGTTGGCAGGCACCGGCACGAGGCCGCCGCGGCAGGCTTCCGGCACATGGCCGCTCCAGCCGGTGGCGAGATAGGTGACGAGGCAGGATTTGGCCGTTCGGGCGGAATAGCCAGGCAGCGCCACCAGCGCCATGCTCCTTTCGGTCGGTTCGTTGCCGCCATAGACGCCGAAGGTGGCGTGGCGAAAGGCGGGCTGCGATGCGAGCAGGCCCGCCAGTGCCTCGCCTTCCTCGGTGCGGCGGCTCTTGAAATTGACGAGGAAGCGACCCTCTGGAAAAGTCTGGAAGACTTCTGGAAGGGTGGGCATCAGGCCGCCTCCCTTGCCACGGAACGGATATGTCTTGCCGCCATCGGCAGTGTAGCCGTAGCCGATGTCGAGCGTCTTCAGCACGCTCATCGGGGTCTGCTCGGTGATGCCTTTGCCATTGGTTCGGCAGTCGAGCGTCCAGTCGTGAAAGACAGCGAACTGCTTGTCCGGCGTCAGGTGGACGTCGAGCTCCACGACGTCGGCACCGGCATTGAAGGCTGCCTTCATGCTCGGCAGGGTGTTTTCGAGAAACTCATGGGTAGGAGGCAGCATGAGGCTCGCCGTGCAGGTGTCGTTCTGCAGATTGCTCGATTCGAAAAGCTGATGTTGGCCGCGATGGGCGATGATGCGCAGGGGAGCATCTTGCGGAAAGCTCGAAAAGAGCGAGGTGTTGCCGATCCAGAGCGCAGCGGCGATGGCGAGAGGCACGGCAGCGACGATTTTCCATTTCATGAAGCTCACTCCGACTCGATGCGGTGGATGTGAGCCTTGTTCAGATTCGATTGCGACATTTCCGAGATGGGCCGCTTCCGGCGGCCGGAGGAATGTGCTAGGCAGCCGCCATGGCTTCGTTTCTGTCCAATATCCTCTCGCTCTTCTCCGGTAGCGGAAAGTCCGCTGAACCGTCCGCTCCCGCCGCCGAACCGGTGGAGCATAACGGTTGCATGATCTATCCTGCGCCGATCCGCGAAGGCTCGCAGTTCAGGTTGGCAGGACGGATCGAAAAGGACATGGGCGGCGAAGTGCTGGTGCGGACGTTCGTTCGCGCCGATATGTTTACTTCGATGGATGACGCCGTCGAGTACACGATCAAGAAGGCACAGCAGATCATAGACCAGAACGGTCCGTCTCTGTTCGCCGATGGCGAGAAATCCCGCTCGGCCTGATAGCATTCGGCTACACGAATAGCGGATACGTAATCACGTAAAATTAAACGATTGGCGGTAGACAGGACGTCTGTTCAGATTGTCTTTTCTGCGGTCGTTTTTGATGCGGTTTCACCGTTCATATTTGATGCGTATCGGCAGTTGCGGGCTTTTTGCCTGCCTTTCTCCAAGCATCGGCTTTGGCGATGATGGAATATCGCAGGCAACTCCGCTGGACCTTACCTGGCTTCTGGTCGCCGCCGCCCTGGTCATGATGATGCAGGTGGGCTTCCTTCTGCTCGAAGCCGGCATGGTCCGGTCGAAAAATTCGATCAACGTCGCGCAGAAGAACCTCCTTGATTTCGTCTTCGGCGTCGTCGCATTCGCCGCCGTCGGCTTCATGATCGCTTTCGGGCGCTCGGACGGCTTTGTCTTCGGCATGCAGAGCGAGTTCTATTTCCTGCGCGAGGTCGATCCCGGGCAGGCGGCCTTCTTCGTCTTCCAGGTCATGTTCTGCGGCACCGCGGCCACGATCGTCTCGGGCGCGGTTGCGGAACGGATGAAGCTTTCGGCGTATGTCTTCGGCTCGCTTCTGATGTCGGGCCTGATCTATCCGGTCTTCGTCCACTGGGCCTGGGGCGCGGCGCTCTTTCCCAATCCCTCCGCCTTTCTGCGCGAAATGGGTTTCGTCGATTTTGCCGGTTCCACCGTCGTGCACTCGACCGGCGGCTGGGTGGCGCTCGCCGCCTGCATGGTGATCGGCCCGCGGATCGGCAAGTTCAATGCCGATGGCTCCGTGACCCGCATCGCCGGCCACAGCCCGGTCCTGTCCACGACCGGTGCCTTGCTGCTCTTCATCGGTTGGATCGGCTTCAATGGCGGCTCGACCCTTGCGGCTTCGCAAGATGTCGCACCGATCATCATGAACACGATACTGGCAGGCGCAATGGGAGCCTGCGTCGGATATGTCATCGGCTTTTATCAGGACGGGGTCATTTTGCCGGAAAAGTCCAATTCCGGCATGCTCGGCGGGCTGGTGGCGGTGACCGCGGGCTGCCACATTCTCGATCCCGCAGGCGCCCTGATGATCGGCGCGGCGGGCGGCGCGGTCGCAATCCTCGGCAATGCCTTTATCGAGACCAGGCTCAAGATCGATGACGCCGTCGGGGCGATCGGCGTCCATGCCTTTGCCGGTGTCGCCGGGACGCTGCTTCTTGCGCTTCTGGCCCCGGTGGATCAGTTGCCGGCCGGAAGCAGGCTGGCGCAACTCCACGTGCAACTCGTCGGCGTCGGCCTGAACTTCTACTGGTCGTTCGGGATCGGCTACGCCTTCTTCTGGCTTGCTGATCGCTTGATGCGCATCCGTGTCAGCAGAACGAATGAGGAGGACGGCCTCAACATTGCCGAACATGCCACTCGCCTGGGCGTGGGGCATGTGGAGGAGGCGATCACCGACCTTCTCGGGGGAAATGCCGACCTTGCCAAGCGCCTGCCGGTGATGAAAGGCGACGAGGCGGAAAAGCTGACGGGCCTCTTCAACAGGCTTATGGACAACATGGAGGAAGAGGAGCGCAATCGCGGCGAGCTGATCCGGCTCAAGCGGGACCACGAGGAGGCCGAGCGCGTCGCCGCAATCGCCAACGCGACCTTCGAGGCGATCGTGATGCACAGGGACGGTCTCATCGTCGACGGCAACGACCAGCTCGCCAAGCTTGTCGGCTCACCAATCGAGGACCTGATTGGCCGACCGATCTTTGATTTCCTGAACGAGGGCGACAGGCGCCTCATCCAGATGATGATGGAGAAGGATGACGGGCGCTCCTACGAAATCCGGCTGAAGCTCGCAAGCGGCGAGGAGATACCGGTTCAGGCGCGTGGGCGTTACATGCGCTATCGCGGAGAAATGGTACGTGTCGGCTGCCTCGTCGACCTGCGCGAACGGAAAGAAGCCGAGAAGCGCATGCGCCATCTGGCGCTCCATGATCCGCTGACCGGGTTGCCCAATCGCGTGCTTTTCTCGGAACGGCTTGCCGATCTGGTAGGGCAGGCGGGCGAGGGAGCCGGTTGTGCCGTCTTGATGGTCGATATCGACCGTTTCAAGGACATCAACGACATTCATGGGCATCAGGCGGGGGACGCCGTCATTCGCGAAACGGCAGCGCGTCTTTCCAACCAAGCCGGGCCGGAAGCCATCGTCGCTCGCTTGGGCGGCGACGAATTCGCGGTCATCCTAACGGACGTGCCGACCGAAAGCCGGATGGAACGGTTCGGCAATCAGCTGCTTGCCGCGATGGCTGCCCCTGTCGACATCGGCTACGGGGAAGAGGTCAATATCAGCGTCAGCATCGGATGTGCGCTCTGCCCGGAGCACGCACGGGATACGGATGCCCTGATCGGTTGCGCAGACGTCGCGCTCTACCACGCGAAGAATGCCGGCCGGAATGCATGCCACGTCTTCAAGCCCGGCATGAACGAGCTGATCGAAAAGCGGCGCGCGCTGGAGGCGGACCTCGATCTTGCCCTGCAGCAGGGCGAGTTCGAACTCTATCTGCAGCCGCGTGTCCAGGCGGGATCAGGCGAAATCACGGGCTATGAGGCGCTGCTGCGCTGGCATCACCCCGGACGGGGCATGATCAGCCCCGGTGACTTCATCCCGGTCGCCGAGGCTTCGGGCAAGATCATCCGGTTGGGCGAGTGGGTGCTCGCCGAAGCCTGCCGGTTGCTCGACCACGTCGAGGGCCATATCAGCGTGAACGTCAGCCCGTTGCAATTCCGTCATGCCGATTTCGTCACGGATCTTACTGCGCTTCTGCACAGGACCGGAGCCGATCCGCGGCGCATCGAGCTTGAGATCACCGAAAGCGTCCTCATCGAGGACGACAGGCGCGCCGTCCAGATCCTCAACGACCTGAAGCACATTGGCTTCCATATCGCGCTCGACGATTTCGGCACCGGTTATTCGTCTCTCAGCTATCTTAGCCGGTATCCTTTCGATACGATCAAGATCGACCGCAGCTTCGTCAGCAATCTGGCGGTCGTTTCCAATGCCCAGGTCATCGTACGCACCATCATCGATCTGGGCGCGGGACTCGGGATGAAGATCGTCGCGGAAGGCGTAGAGACGATGGAAGAGGCGCTCTTCCTGGCTCACGCCGGCTGCGACGAACTGCAGGGCTATCTTCTCGGCAGGCCCGCAAGTCTGGATGCCATCGCGCGGGAAATCGACCCGGCCGTTGCTGTCCAGCTGCGCAACATGCCGAGGAAGCTACCTGAGATCAAGGATTTCGGGGCTTTTGAGACTGAAACGTTTCAGCCTTTGTTGCTTCATCATGCGCAGCCGCCTGATTCGCACCGGGCAGCGGACACGGGAAAAGCAGCCGTTGCAACGGCTTGAAATCTGCAGAGGTTAATACAGGTCGAATATGCAAGTTTTCAATCTGGCATTATTCCTGGCGGAAGCGGTCATCTACTTCACCTTGATGACCGCCTTCCTTCATTATCGGCGTCCGCTCGGCCTCGGCGTGTTTCTGACGGCGCTCGGCGTCATGCATTTCATGGAGACCTATCTCGCGGCGGTCTTCTATGTCGAGCTTCCCTTCGGCACGGTTTCGCCGGGCTCTTCGGTCTTCTTTGCCGGCAAGCTGATGATGATCCTGCTCCTTTATCTGAAGGAGGATGCGGCGATCGTGCGCCAGCCGATATACGGGCTTTTTCTCGGCAATCTCCTGACGGTCGGCATTGCCCAGTTTGTGCAGCTCCATGACGTCACGACCCTGCCTGCCGGCCGATCGGTCGACGTCGGCTTTTTAAACGAGATGGGCTGGTTGATGGTCTGGGGCACCGGCCTGCTTTATCTCGACGCCATCGGCATCATCCTGCTTTACGAGCGGCTGGGACGGTTCCTCCGCAACTACGTTGTCCTGAGGTTCGCAATCAGCGGTGCAGCCCTGCTGACGTTTGACCAATTCGGATTCTATGCCGCCCTCCACATGCTTTTCGATGCGCCGCTCTCCGTCCTTCTGGGAGGCTGGTATGCCAAGCTCATTGCGGTGGTCGTCTATTCGCTGCTTTTTGCGATCTACCTCAAGATCGACCAGATACCCCGGCCGGCTCGGGCAACCCGGGAGATCTCCGACATCTTCAACGATCTGACCTTCCGCGAACGTTACCAGGCGCTGCTCGCCAAGAGCGGCGTTGACGGATTGACCGGCGTCCTGGACCGCGGCCGCTTGGAGGCGGATGCACCGCGGCTGATCCGCAACTGCCTCGACGCCGGTCGAGCGCTGAGCCTCGTGATTGTCGACGTTGACAGGTTCAAGGACGTGAATGACCGCTTCGGCCATCTGAAGGGCGACGAAATTCTGAAGGAAGTGGCGGGCCGGTTGCAGATCGGCTCGCGGCCGACCGATCATCTGTCGCGCTTCGGAGGCGAAGAATTCGTGCTGATCCTTCCCGATACCGACCACAGCGGCGCCCTGGTGCTTGCCGAACGCCTGCGTATCGAAATCGGCCGGACGGTGAAGCGGCCGGATGGGCAGCCGGTAACTGCATCTTTCGGTGTTGCCACCGCGCCGGAAGACGGCTTCATCCTTGAGGCGCTCCTGTCCTGCGCGGACGAGCGGCTTTATCGGGCAAAAAATGACGGCCGGAACAATGTTCACGGCCGTCTTGGCAGACTTGCGCCGTCAGGGGTAGTGACGGGAGCTTAAGCGGCGAGAGCGAGTTCGGAGGTCTTTGCCGTAGCGTCGGAAATGGCTTTGTCGAAGGCTTCCGGGCCGAAGGCCGTACCTTCCACATAGATCACTTCGACGTCGGTCATGCCGAGGAAGCCCAGGACGGTCTTCAGATAGGGTACGGCATGATTCATGCCGACCGCAGGACCTTCGGAATAGACCCCGGCGGCGGACAGGACGATATAGACCTTCTTGCCGGTTGCGAGCCCGATCGGGCCGCTTTCCGTATAACGGAAGGTCTGGCCGGCGCGGGCAACGTTGTCGATCCAGGATTTCAGCGTCGAGTAGATGTTGAAGTTGATGAGACCGGTGGCGAGCACGACGGTATCAGCGGCAAGCAGTTCCTCGACGAGCTTGTCGGAGTAATCGGCAGCGGCGGCTTCTTCGGGCGTGCGGTCCTGCGGGGCCTTGCGGATCGCTGCGGTCGAGACGATATCAAGGTGCGGAATGGGATCGGTGCCGAGGTCGCGGTGAACGACGGATGCGTCCGGCTTGCGGGCCTGCAGCTTTTCAACGAACTCCGAGGCAATCTTGGTGGAAAGCGACTCGGCGCGCGGGCTTGAGGTGACGAGAAGAATGGTCATGAGGCATTCCTTATGCTCTGGGAGGTCTGTTTCGAGGTGGATCTCGTTTTCGACCCAGAAGATAGGCATGGACGGCTATCGATAAAACGGAGATAATATCGAAGCTATCTATCGAAGATTTGGATGACGACTCATGGATGCCAATCCTACTCTGGACCAGTTGCAGGTGTTTTTGGCGGTTGCCGAAACTGGAAGCTTTTCGGCGGCCTCGCGGGCGCTGAACCGCGCCCAATCGGTGGTGAGCTATACGATCGCCAATCTGGAGGCTCAGCTGGAGATGCCGCTTTTCGAGCGGAGTGGCGCCCGCCAGCCGAAGCTGACGGAAGCCGGGAAAGCCATGCTCACGGATGCACGGCGCATCGTGGCCGATCTTCAGGTCATGCGGGCGCGCGCCAAGAGCATGAAGCAGGGGCTTGAAGCGGAGGTCTCGCTGGCGATCAGCGTCATGGTGCCTTCAAACGCGGTGGTGGACGAGCTGCGCGAGTTCCGTGAGCGGTTTCCGAGCGTCGCCCTCAACCTGAATGTCGGCGAGCTCGGCATGGTGATGGATATGGTGATGAGCGGTCGCGCCGATATCGGGCTGGGTGGGGCGCTTCTCAAGCAGGACGACACGATCGTTGCAGAAAAGATCGGCTATTCCTTCCTGATCCCGGTCGCGTCGTCGGATCATCCGCTGGTAAGGCTGAACCGGCCGCTGACGCTCTCCGATGTGCGCGAAGAAGTGCAGTTGGTCGTCACCGACGCGTCGGAACTGACCAAAGGCCGCGACTTCAATGTGCTTTCCTACAAGATCTGGCGGGTCAGCGATATCGCGACGAAACATCAGCTCATCAGGGGAGGTCTCGGCTGGGGCGGTTTGCCGGCCTCGGTTGCTGCCAAGGATATCATGGACGGCAAACTCGTAGCGCTGAAGCTCGATGCATACGAGCAGGGAGAATATCCGCTCTATGCCATGCGAAAAACCTCCCGTCCGCCTGGTCCCGCAGGTCAGTGGTTGATCGACGCCTTCCACCGTCGGCTTTCCTCCTGCCCCAGTCACGAGGAGTTTGCGGAAAAGCTGGGGCTGGACGCGCCCCATGAGGTCCGCGAAGCGGCGGAATAAGTCGCGAGCCAGGCTGACCGGAGATCGGATCTCAAGTCTTTCGCAGATTCAAAGCCACTCGATGCGCTTGAGTATCCACAGCGTGCCCGCAGAGATGGCTGCAATGAAAACGACGATGATCAGGAATGCCCAGGCTTCGTCAACGCCGGGAATACCTCCGACATTCATGCCGAAGAGGCCCGCAACGACGCTGGGCGGAAGCAGAAGTGCTGCCAGTGCTGCGAGCCGGTTGGAACTGCGCGCGATCCGCTCCCCGATGACGGTCGACAGGTCGTCATGAAGAATGCTGGTGCGGTCACGGATCGCATCGAGATATTCGATGAACCGCATCAGCTTGTCGATCACCTCGCGGAAGCGGAGCTTGTCACGTTCCGTAAGCCAGGGTGCATCGTCGTGTTCTATGCGGTTGAGTGCATCCCGTTGCGGCGCCAGATAGCGGCGTAGCTGCACGGAGCGGCGACGCAACAGCTTCAGCCTTTGACGGACTTCGCTCGCTTCGCCTTGGAAGATCAGATCGTCGAGTTCGTCGACCTCCTCATCCATACCGTCCAGCACGGGTTCCAGGTCGCGAACCAGCTTGTCGCTGACGAGTGCGAGAAGCTCGCCCGCCTGCCGCGGCCCTTTGCCTTTTTCAAGCGCTTGGCGGATGTCGCGCAAGGCTGTGATGTAATGGCCGCTGTCGCGCAATGTCACCAGCCGGTGTTCGTCGACCCAGATATGCAGCGGCACGAGGTCGATCTCCGGAGTGGGCTCGCGGGCTTCTTCCGGAGGAGCGGCACAGACCCCGCGCAGGATGATCAGCAGGCCGTCGTCCACCGGCTCCACGCGCGGGCGGGAATCTTCCGCAAGAAGCGCCTCGGCCACCAGCAGGTCGAAATCGCCTTTGGTATTCACCCATTCCGCCGCCGCAGGATGATCGCGTTCGAAATGCAGCCACACCAGGCCGTCACCCGGTTTCCAGGTACAGGCCTGAGCGATATTCAGCGTCCTGCAGCCGCCGCGCCCATCGAGCATGACTGCAAAACGCAGCCCCGGTTCCTCTCCGTAGCCCACCGCCGTCTTTACCTGTTCCAGCATCAACGGTGCTCCCTCCCATGCGGTTTCCGAAGATTCTATCAGCAAATGTTGCGCCGGCGAAGAGGCGGGTTGGGCCGGCGGGTGTGGCCGAATTGACGGGGTTTCAGGCTCTGCTATAACGGCGTCACGGTCTGCAGTTCACCGAGGCGTTGCCGTTCCGCAAGGAAAGCTAAACCTGCCAACATCAGAGATGATCAGCACTTATCCCGTGCCGAAGTCGACAAGCCGGCGACCAGTGACAGCTTTTCAAGAGACGGCACGTTTAAGGATAAGACATGCCGAGATCCATCTTTCCGATGCAAATCGCCGACCTTTCGGCCTTTGCCAAATCCATCCGCGAGCAGATCGGCGAGCTTGATCGCAAGCCGAGCCATGTGGAGATGCTCAACCTCCTGAGCCGTGCCGCCGGTTTCCGCAACTATCAGCATTTTCGCACGGTTGCGCAGATGGCTGATGTCATTGAACATTGGCGCCCGACATTGGATGACGAGCCTGCAGCCGATGAAGACCGGGTGTTGAAGACCGCGCGGCATTTCGATGACGAAGGCCGGCTGGTCCGCTGGCCGGGAAGGCGAGGGCAGCAGGAGATCTGCCTCTGGTTCCTGTGGTCGAAGATACCGGCCGGTCAGGACTTCACCGAGCGTCAGATCAGCGAACTCCTCAACGGTTTGCATCTCTTCGGCGACGCTGCGCTCCTGCGCCGCGATCTCTTCGATTCCGGCCTGGTGCAGCGGACGCGGGACGGCCGCGAATATCGCCGGATCGAGCGGAAGCCGCCGCCGGAGTTGAAACTGTTGCTGTCCCGGGTCGGGCAAAGGGCCGAGGCGGCCTGAAAAGCAAAGCCGCCGGTTGCGTCAGAGAGTGACCGTGCCCTCGATGCAACTGGCGACTTCCCCGCCGATCCAGATGTCCGCGCCGGCCTGAACCACATGCACGCGTCCCGCGCGTCCAAGCGCGGTGCCTTGGGCTGCGATATACCGTGACGGTGCAATGCCGCTGCCAATCAGCCATTGGGCAAGTCCGGCATTGAGGCTGCCGGTGACGGGATCCTCGAACCCGGCGGCCGTGAAGGCGCGGACCTCGAATTGAGCCTCCGTGCCGTCCTGTGCAGCGTC
The DNA here is from genome assembly GCF_002968635.1 of Neorhizobium alkalisoli. Lineage (GTDB taxonomy): Bacteria > Pseudomonadota > Alphaproteobacteria > Rhizobiales > Rhizobiaceae > Neorhizobium > Neorhizobium alkalisoli. The sequence goes on from NZ_PVBN01000008.1 coordinate 153,428, forward strand.
GAAAGGACCGACGAGACCGACCCGAAGCCCGGCGAGTATCGCAAAGTCAGGCTGCACCGCCAGCACGTCCCGGCGGGAGTTCAGAAGTACGCCCATCCAGCCCGGACCGTTGTCGACCCAGCTCGTCGCCTTGATAGCTGTCTGCGCAATGCCGAGCCCGCGGGCAACCCGTTCGATGATCTCCGGCTCGACCGGCCCGCTGCGCCTCAACGGCGGCGCAACGAAGGAGAGTTGTTTGCCGTCGCGACGGATGCGGATCAGCCCCGCTTCGCATTCCTGCACGACCTCGTCGGTTTCCACCTCGCCGGACTGGGAAAGCCAGACATGGCAGCTGCCGAGCGTCGGGTGGCCGGCAAAGGGCAATTCCTGTTTCGGCGTGAAGATACGGACCCGATAATGCGCTTTCGGATCGCGCGGCGTGAGCAGAAAGGTCGTTTCGCTGAGGTTGGTCCAGTTGGCGAAGGCCTGCATCTGAGCTTCGGTAAGGGTGTCGGCAGCGGCGACCACGGCGAGCGGATTGCCGCGTAGGGGCCGGCTGGAAAAGACATCGACCTGCTGGAAGGAAAACCTGGGCATTCGTTCTTGTCACTCTCCGGAGACATGCTTGCCAAGCAAGACGGCAGCCCTGGGGCTGCCGTCTTGCTTTCGTGAAAGGCGTGCCGTTTCTTCGGCGCTTACAGCACCAGCCGGAACTTGGCGAAGCCGTTCGCACCGTCGCCAGCGTCCTCGATCTTGGCGCCCTTGACCGCTGAGGCAAACTGGCGGGCCTTGGGGCCGGTCTCGAAGATCGCCGATGTGCCCGGCAGCGGCTTGAACGACCAGTTGGCATCGGCAGACGGATTGATCGTCCCCTGCTCGATGATATAGCGGACGATCACGTCGCGGTTGGTGTCCGGGGCCACGAAGATCACCTTGTCGCCGGCGATCTCCGGGAACTTGCCGCCGCCGCCCGCACGATAGTTGTTGGTCGCGACGACGAACTTCTGGGCCGGATCGATCGGCTTGCCGTCGAACTTGAGATCGACGATGCGATTGGCATTCGGGTTCACGAGCTTGCCGTCCTTATCGAAACGGGTCGGCTGCGACAGGTCGATCTGGTAGGTCACGCCGTCGATGACGTCGTAGTTGTAGGACGGGAAGCTGTCGTTGAGCAGCGGCGCGTCCTTGGAGCCGGCCGAAACCTGGTTGAACATGCCGGCCGACATTTCCAGCCAGTTCTTGACCTGCTCGCCCGATATCACCACCGCCTGGACAGTATTGGGATAGAGATAGAGGTCGGCAACGTTCTTGATGGCGATATCGCCTGCCGGCACGTCGGTGAAATATTCCGCGCCGCCGCGGCCGCCGGCCTTGAAAGGCGCTGCTGCCGAAAGAACCGGAAGATCCTTGTACTGGCCGTCCTTCAGCATGTCCTTGATGTACCAGGTCTGGGCGTTGGAGACGATCTGGATGGACGGATCGTCGGCGACCAGCGCGAAATAGGAATAGAGAGGCGCAGAAGTCTTGCCGACCGGGCGGCGGATATAGGCGAGCGTCGCCTCATGCTCTTCCTTGACGGCGGCGGTGACCTCCGGCTTGTCCTTGGCGTCGGCGACGATCTTGCGGTTTTCGTCACGATGGTAGATCGGCCGGGCTTCGGAGGTGGAATCGACGATCTTCCAGTTCTTGCCGTCTTTCTCCAGCAAGAGGTCGATCAAGCCCAGATGCGAGCCCCAGAAGCCGCCCATGACCGCTGGCTTGCCCATCAGCGTGCCCTTTTTGGCATCGGCGCCGGCAATGCCTTCGAAATCCTTCGGACCGGGGAAGACGAGATGCTGGTGGCCGGTGAAGACCGCATCGATGCCCTGAACGCCGGCGAGATAGAGGGACGCGTTTTCCATGCGTTCGCTCTGGCCGGTGCCGTCGATGCCGGAGTGGGAGAGCGCGATGACGATATCGGCGCCTTCTTCCTTCATGACCGGCACCCAGGCCTTGGCGGCATCCACGATATCGCGCGTCTGTGCCTTGCCTTCGAGGTTCTTGGCGTCCCAGACCATGATCTGCGGCGGTACGAAGCCGATGAAGCCGACCTTGATCGGGCTCGTGGCGCCCGACCCGTCACGGATCTGCTTTTCGACGATCACATAGGGTTTCAGGAAAAGCTCGTCCTTCTTCGGGTCGGAGGCGAGCTGGCCTTTGGTCAGGTTGGCGCAGACATAAGGGAAGCCGGCGCCGGCGAGCACCTTGAACATGAAGTCCAGGCCGTAGTTGAATTCGTGATTGCCGAGCGTGCCGGCATCGTAGCCGAGCACGTTCATCGCCTTGACGACCGGATGCTTGTCGCCTTCCTTCATGCCGCGCTCGTAGGCGATGTAGTCGCCCATCGGATTGCCCTGCAGGAAATCGCCGTTGTCGATGAGCATGGAGTTCCCGGCCTCGGCACGGATCGCGTCGATAATGGAAGCGGTGCGGGCAAGGCCCATCGTGTCGTTCGGCTTGTCGCCATAGTAGTCATAAGGGAAGACGTGGACGTGGATGTCGGTCGTTTCCATGATGCGCAAATGCGCCTGGTTGCCCGCCGCGCGGGCGGCGAACGGATGCAGCATCACGAGCGCCGACGACGCGGCGATGCCGCCAAGAAGCGAGCGGCGGGTCACGGGTTGAAAGCCGGCTAAAAACGACATGGACATCTCCCTCTGGTTTTTTGACTGAAACCAGATTAGCGAAATCGCACGCGCTTGCATCAGTAAAATGACAGGGGGAAACGCATCATTGGCGGCAGAGCGGGCTATGCCATTTGCGTGTCGGTTGTCACCGGCTGATGACCGGTTTCACCTCTCTGTGGAAGAAGCGGAAATAGGAAGAGATTTGAGCGACGGCATTCGAGTTCGGCCGGAACTGGATGCCGAGCCGGCCCCGGTGATTCCATTTCACGATGCCTTCGAGGATGCCGAGCTCCTCGCTCTCGATCTTGACCGTGCTGCCATTGGCTGCATGGAACGGCCCGCCGAGATCGAGCGCCATGCCGGTCGCGGAAAGATCGACGACCCGCCCCTTGGCCTCCTGATTGTAATATTTCACGGTGCCGAAGATGCGGGTCTTCTGGCGTGCGGCGCTGCGGGTCTTCATTCCGATGGTCTTGCTGAGCATGACATCCCCAATTGGTTATCCCTTGCAGGCGGAATAGCAGAGAAAAGTTGAGGTCGGTTTAGGCAGAATCGTAAAAGTCGACCGAACGGGGCTCAGAGTCCCACATTGGGGCGGTCGATGATCTCGCGCAGCGCAAAGCTTGAATTGATCTTCACCACATGAGGGAGCGCCGACAGCCAGTCGCGGTGAATGCGCTCGTAGTCTTCGAGGTCTTTTGCCGCGACCCTCAGGATATAATCGTATTCGCCGGACATCAGGTAGCAGACGAGCACATTGGGGCAGAGCCTGACCGCCGATTCGAACTCGGTGAGCGTCTTGGCGAACTGGCCGGATAGCGAGATGTGGACGATCACCATCATCTTGTACTCGAGCGCCTTGTTCGAGAGACGCGCATGGTAGCCGCTGATGGTGCCGCTCTTTTCGAGCATGTCGAGCCGCCGTGAGCACGCCGATGGTGACAGGCCAACCCGCTCCGCAAGTTCCGCATTGGATATGCGGCCGTTCTCCTGAAGAGTCCGCATTATCGCAAGATCAATGGCATCCAATGCACCCATTCGAAGATCCTTCGAAATTTTCCTCTATTTCGCAATAATCTCCGAAAAACTGCTCTTGCGCAATTCGTCTTCGCAAGGACATTCCGCAGATTCTCTGGTTTGCTCTCGAACTGGGAACATTAACAGGCGAAAGCCGCCAACAGAGAGGAACGCTGCATGCGTGTCGGGTGCCCGAAGGAAATCAAAAACCATGAATATCGTGTGGGCCTGACGCCCGGCGCGGTGCGCGAATACGTGGCCCATGGACATGAAGTCTTCATTGAAACCAAGGCGGGCGCTGGCATTGGCGCGGACGATGCCTCCTATATCGCAGCCGGTGCCAAGATCGTCGGCACGGCAAAAGAGATCTTCGAAAAGTCCGACATGGTCGTGAAGGTCAAGGAGCCCCAGCCGACGGAATGGGTGCAGCTCCGCGACGGCCAGATCCTCTATACCTATCTCCATCTCGCTCCCGATCCGGAACAGACCAAAGGTCTGCTCGCCTCCGGTGTGACGGCCGTCGCTTACGAGACGGTGACCGACGAGCGCGGCGGCCTTCCGCTGCTGGCGCCGATGTCGGAAGTCGCAGGACGACTGGCGATCCAGGCGGGCGCGACCGCGCTGCAGAAGGCCCATGGTGGCCGCGGCATCCTTCTTGGCGGCGTACCGGGCGTATTGCCGGCCAAGGTCGCCGTCATCGGCGGCGGCGTCGTCGGCCTGCATGCCGCAAGGATGGCCGCAGGCCTTGGCGCCGATGTCTCGATCATCGATCGCTCGCTGCCGAGGCTTCGCCAGCTCGACGATATCTTCAACGGCCGCGTCCACACCCGCTATTCGACGATCGATGCGGTGGAGGAAGAAGTCTTTTCGGCAGACATGGTTATCGGCGCGGTGCTTATCCCCGGCGCCGCGGCACCAAAACTCGTCAGCCGCGAAATGCTCTCCGGCATGAAGCAGGGTGCGGTCATGGTCGATGTTGCGATCGACCAGGGCGGCTGCTTCGAGACTTCGCATGCGACGACCCATTCGGAGCCGACCTACGAGGTCGATGGCATCGTCCACTATTGCGTTGCGAACATGCCGGGCGCCGTGCCCGTCACCTCGGCGCATGCCTTGAACAACGCGACCCTGCAGCACGGGCTTGCCCTTGCCGACCGCGGACTGCGGGCGATCGCCGAAGACCGGCATCTGCGCAACGGCCTCAACGTTCACAAAGGCAGAGTGACCAACAAACCGGTTGCTGAAGCCCTGGGTTACGAGGCCGTCGCACCGGAGAGTCTGCTCAACGTAGCATGAGTATCGCGTGTCTTAGATATATCTGACTAACTGGCATCCAGGCAGTTGAGATCGCAGGAGAGAAAGCGTCGGATTTCCGGGTCCGGCGTTTTTTTGACCGCATTGGTGAAAAGATATGATTTAGATATATCGGACTCCTTGACGCCGGCGATGGTCTGTCCTAGTTTTAGATATATCGAAGACAGTCTAAGGAAACTAAAATGTTCAAGCACAGGTTTGACGGGCGAAACGGCTGCGGCGAACGCGGGGGCCGCCGGGGTTTCGAGGAGATGTTTGCGGCGCGAGCCTTTGGCGGCGGATTTGGCCGCGGTCCCGGCGGCCGCGGCGGCCCCGGTGGAGGTCGCGGTTTCGGCGACGAGGGTGATGGCCGCATCGGCCGCTTTCTGATGCAGGGCGATCTGCGTCTGGTGGTCCTGGCGCTGATCGAAAAGGAACCGCGCCATGGCTACGAGATTATCAAGCACATCGAGGATCTCACCTATGGCTTCTATGTGCCGAGCCCCGGCGTGATCTATCCGACGCTGACATATCTAGAGGAAGCGGGTTACGTCCTGGCCGAGGCCGACGGCAACAAGAAGCGCTACGTGATCACCGAGGATGGCCGCAAGTATCTGGATGAGAACCGCAGTTTTGCGGCCATGATCCTCGACCGGCTCTCCCAGCTCGCCGAGCGCATCAAGCAGCGCCAGGAACGGCAGGAGCGGGGCAGGGACAACGGTCCGACTTTGCCGCGCAGCGTCGATGCGGCCATGCTGAACCTGCGGGAAGTGATCGCCCGCAAGCTCGAAGGAGACGAGCGGAAGGCCGGCGAAATCGTCAAGCTCCTGCTGCAGATCGCGGAAGATCTGGAGCAGAAGGACGATTGAACGCTTCTTGGCTCATGGCGCGCCGTCGTTCGCCGCGCCATGAGCCGGCATCGTTTCGGATGGCGGCGTCAGCCGGGCGCGATCAGGTCAATCAGCGCCTGCGTATCGTGGTAGAACGGGATGCCCTCGACGAGGCGCCCGTCCCTGAAATCCAGCCGCTCGCAGAACGGCTGGATTGTGGTCTTCCCGCTCACCCGCGAGACCATCGTAAGCTCGCAGGACAGATATACGCGCTCGGGCGATCCAGTGACCTCGAGATCGTCGATCCTCATATCGCTCCAGACATCGCTCATTCTGGTGATGAGCGCTGAGATACCGTCGAGGCCGATCCAGTTGCCTCCATATGGCAGCGAGTGAGGTTCGCGGACGACCACGTCCTCCGCGAAAGCGTCCGCGAGTTGACCCACATCCCTATGCTTCGATCCCATGAAGGCCATTTCAACGGCGAACATGCGCTCTACGAGTGTTCTGGCGATGTTGTCTTTCATATCGCCGATCCGCTCAGATAGTCTGGGCGGTATTCACGAATGCCCCTGCTTCGGTCTTTTCGATCCGGCATTGATAGCAATTGTTGCGGGCCGAACGGACATGCACATAGGCGATATCCTCCCGGGCGAGCAGTTCCGCGGCCCGCGACGCGATCTTTTCCGTCGGCGTGACCGCACCGCTTCCGTAGACGATGCGGTCTTCGTGGCTGTAGCCGCGCACGATATAGTCGGTGCTCGACAGGATGGGCGGAATGATCTCTTCGGCGGCATAACGTTGGCACGGCCGCTTGTGCAGGAAGATCGGTCCGGTTTCCGCATAAGGCTGCAGCGCGGGGAAGGGGCGGTAGGCGAGGACGAAAAGTTCCTCGCCCGCATCGATATTCTTCAGGCAATGGCGGCACGGGTGACCCGGGCCGTCGGAGACCATTGTTTCGGGCTGGCGCCCGTAGGCGTCAATGCCGCCATTCCAAAGCTGGGCGGCATCCTCGGCAGGCATGGCTATGAAGGCGATGGTCATGGCAAACTCCTTTTGGATTTGCCTTGAAATGCGCCTGAATGAACCGGGAAACCACCCGTTTCTTGCGTGAATGTCAGGCGTCCAGCGCCTTCAGCAATTCCGCATCCGTCATCGGCATCACCAGCGCCTCATAGGTGGAAACCGGCGAGAAGCCCATCATCTGGTAGAGTTGCAGGGCGCGCGGGTGGTCGAGCGTGTTGGTGGTGACCGTCACCTTCTGCGGATTGTCCTGCCAGGCGACGTAGAGCGCCTGCAGCAGAAACCACTTTCCGATGCCGAGCCCGATCGCCCGTTCGAACAGGCCGAAATAGGAGAGTTCGACGATCTCGTCGCTTTCCTTGGTGAGTTCGAAGAAACCTGCCGGCGCCCCATGCACGTAGAGCACGGTGACCGAGACGCGCGGATCGTGGATCGCCGCGGCAAGCTCCTCGTCGCTCATCTTCAGCCGATTGTACCAGTGCCAGCGTTTTCCCACCTGCCGGTAGAGATAACGATAGTAGTGCAGTGGAATATCCGAGGCGCGGATGATCGCTGTCTGGAGATTGACAGGTACCGGCAGGCTGGCCTTCGGCGGTGCGGTCATTTCCAGTTGCGTGACATGGGCCTTGAGTGGAGTTGGCTTCCTGGCCATCGCCTTACGCCACTTTGGAGTCAGGCGGTCCGCCGACGACAGGCGCGTCCTCGCGGCTGCCCCATTCCGTCCAGGAGCCGTCATAAAGCGCGTTGTCCTCATGGCCGAGAGATTCCAGCGCAAGTGTGATGATGGCCGCGGTGATGCCCGAACCGCAGCTCGTCACCACCGGTTGGCCGAAATCGATGCCTGCATCCTCGATCGCCTTTCTGAGCTCCGGCAATGAACGCAGCTTGCCGTTCGCCGAGAATGTACCGGCAGGAAGGCTGCGGGCGCCGGGCATATGACCGGAGCGCAACCCCGCCCGGGGTTCGGGCTCGGTTCCGGCGAAGCGGCCGGACGAACGGGCGTCGGCGATCTGCCGCGAGCCGTCGCTGACGATCGACAGCATCGTCTGGAAATCGATCACCTTGTCCACCCGGAAATTGGTATTGAACGTCACCGCTTCGGGCTGGGGAACGGCCGTGTCGAGAGGTCGGCCTTCAGCCTTCCAGCCGTCCAGGCCGCCATCGAGGATAAAGACGTTCTGGGCGCCCATGGTGCGGAAGAGCCACCAGCCGCGGGGCGCCGAAAAGATGCCGGGGCCGTCGTAAATCACGATCCGGTCCGTCTCGCGGATTCCCATCTTGCCGACGGTCTCGGCAAAGAGGTCGGGCGAGGGCACCATATGGGGAAGTCCGGTCGAGTGATCGGCCACCTTGTCGTGGTCGAACCGCACGGCGCCTGGAATGTGGCCGCTAGCATATTCTGCATCAGCGTTGCGGTTTTGCGCGGCAAGATAAAAGGAGGTGTCGACGATCTTCAGGTCGGGGCTGCCAAGCTGGCTCTGAAGCCATTCGGACGAAACGACGAAACGGCTGGTTCCGCTCATGTAACTCTCCCTTGGGGCTGGGTCAGCCCTCTGTGCCGGGCTCGCCGAACCGGATGCGGAAACGGCGGTTCTCCTTGCCCTTCTTTTCGATCTTGGCGATGTGAATCGCGCCGACCTCCTGCGTTTCGGAGACATGTGTGCCGCCGCAAGGCTGGCTGTCAATGCTGGAGTTTTCGCCGATGCAGACCAGGCTGACGCGGCCCATCCCCATCGGCGGCCGGACATTCTTGGATTTCACGATGCCGGGATTGGCAGCGAGCTCCTCGTCGGTGATCCATTGAACATAGACCGGATGGTTCTGCCTGACGAGGTCCATCAGTCGCGCCGTCACCTCGTCCTTGTCGATCGTCTCGCTCATGTCAAAATCGACGCGCGATTCCTCCTCGCCGACCGCGGCACCGGTAATCGGATATTGGCAGACGACGGACAGCAGATGGCAGGCGGTGTGCATGCGCATCAGCCTGTAGCGGCGCGGCCAGTCGACATGAAGCGTCAGCTTCTCGCCGACGAGCGGCTGCGGCTCGCCTGCGAGCGGCACATGGATCACAGTCTCCTTGGTGGCGCCGTGCTTCGTCTGGCCGAGCTGGATTTTCGCCCCGTCGGCCCGTTCTAAAAAGCCGGTATCGCCGGGCTGGCCTCCCGACGTGGCATAGAAACAGGTCCGGTCGAGTTCTATGCCGCCATCCTCGTGAATGGCCGTCACTACCGCTTCGGTCGTCGAAAGGTAGAAGTCGTCGCGGTAGAGGATTTCAACGGGCATAGATCACTCGATTATCTGTATCAGGCGGTCTGGAAGGGGACGGGAACGTGCCGCTTCTGGGTAAGCCAAGCCGGGACCGGCAAGCCCTTCGATTTGAGGAACTCGGGATTGAAGAGCTTCGATTGATAGCGGTTGCCGTAATCGCAGAGGATCGTCACGATCGTGTGGCCGGGGCCGAGGTCCCTGGCGAGCCGGATGGCGCCGGCAATGTTGATGCCAGTCGATCCGCCGAGGCAGAGGCCTTCCTTCTCGACGAGGTCGAAGATCAGCGGCAGGGCTTCGGCATCGGGAATGCGGTAGGAAAAATCGGGCGTGAAGCCTTCGAGATTGGCGGTGATGCGGCCCTGGCCGATACCTTCGGTGATGGACGAGCCTTCCGCTTTCAGCTCGCCGTGGGCGTAGTATTCATAGAGAGCTGCCCCCTCGGGGTCGGCAATGCCGATCTTGACGTTCGGATTCCTTGCCTTGAGACCTGCGGCCACGCCGGCAAGCGTGCCCCCGGAGCCAACGGAGCAGATGAAGCCGTCGACCTTGCCACCGGTCTGATCCCAGATTTCCGGTGCCGTCGTCTGAATGTGAGCCTCGCGGTTTGCCACATTGTCGAACTGATTGGCCCAGATGGCGCCAGCAGGCTCGCTTTTGGCAAGTTCTTCCGCGAGGCGCCCGGAAATCTTCACGTAGTTGTTGGGGTTCTTGTAGGGGACGGCAGGCACTTCCACGAGTTCGGCGCCGAAAAGCTTCAGCGCGTCCTTCTTTTCCTGGCTCTGGGTTTCCGGAATGACGATGACGGTGCGGTAACCGAGCGCCTTGGCGACCAGCGTCAGGCCGATCCCCGTATTGCCAGCGGTACCCTCGACGATCACGCCGCCGGGCCGCAGCAGTCCCTTCTTCTCCGCTTCGCGGATGATGTAGAGCGCCGCGCGATCCTTGACCGACTGTCCGGGATTAAGGAATTCGGCCTTTCCGAAAATCTCACAGCCGGTCGCTTCGGAAGCACCTTTGAGTCGGAGAAGGGGCGTGTTGCCGATCACGTCGAGGACAGAGGAGTGGGAGGTCATCGGGCTACCTTGTTGTTCCATGCTGATTTAAGACCGGTCTTTTCGGCGGGCAAGCGCCGGAGAGCAAGAAATTATGTTTCCGGAAAGAGTGGGCGCCGGTAAAATCCATCTTCGATCGGCGATTGGCCGAGCGGAGGCGGTTATGGGGGCTATCGCAAGGTCAGCTCCCGTGTCTGCGGTCCGATGAAATTTCGGATTTTAATATCGCGGAAACAGTAATCCAAAACCGTTGCCGTACGTATATCAATTCAATTGAAGCTCATACTAAACCGTGTCATTCATGATTTTCGCGCAGCGTGAATTTCACTTACGAACTGGCCTTTGGACATGCTGCTGAACCTGGAAAGGTTAGACCTTCTTCTCGCCCACTACGTGGCCGGCGCTCTTCCCAGACCGGCCGATGTGCTTGTCGGCTCTTATCTGGAAATGCAACCTGCGGCAGCGCGCCTTGCAGATGTGCTGGAGGAGTTTGCGGGGAGGGCTTTGGCCGACAGCGAACCATTGGCAATGTCGCATCGGGATCAAAGCCTCAAAGAGATCTTTACTTCACGCCTGCCGGTGGTCGAACGCGAAAAGCCTGGACATCCCCAATCCGGTCTTCCCATTCTCCTGCGATCCTATTTGGGGGGCGATCTTGCTGAGATCCCATGGAAAACAAGGCTGCCCGGCTTCAGGCAGCATGTCATCGAAAAGTCCAAGGACGTGGAAGCCAGCCTTCTCTGGCTGCGCCCGGGCAGAGCGCTTCCCCACCATGGTCACAAGGGATTGGAGCTGACGCTGGTGATCGAGGGCGAATTCAACGACCATCGCGGCCGTTTTGCAGCGGGAGATGTCTCGGTTGCCGATGAAACGCTGGACCATCGGCCGGTCGCGGCAAGCCACGCGCCGTGTATCTGCTTTTCCATCCTGTTCGCGCCGATTTCTCTTTCCGGCCCGATACCGAGATTAGTGGGTGACATCCTCGGCATATGAGCGGCAAAAGAAAAGCCGGTGGATCACCGGCTTGGCGTCTAGTTCAGGTGAAGCTGCGCTTCACTGACTGCCTGCTCGAATTGCTGGCGCGCTTCTTCCGGTGATCTGCGACCGTCGAGCGCGGCCCGGCAGACGCTGCGTGCCTTGACGAAATGCGGCCCGCGCATATCCGGCCACCGATCGGTCAATAAAACCAGCGCCTCGAAAGGTCCGTTGATGACCTCTGTGCCGAGATGGCCGAATGCAACGCGAACCGGTTTTTGCCAGCTTGTCTGCGGCATGTGTGTCTCCTCCCTGGATACCAACCGTAATAAACGCGCAATGCGTCAAACGGTTCCCCGCCTACGCATGAAAATTTGCACCCGCTGATCGCGATTGTCTATCCGAAAATGGCAGCAAGCCAGTGGAACGGGACGAAGATGTGGTTGGAGATTGCGCGCGTCTTCGGGCGGCGCCGTCAGGCTTGATGATTCCCTTGCCGCCGGCGAATCATGATTGCTATGGGTTCCGGAAATCAGTTGCGGAAGAGGCGCCATGCAGGAACGATTTCTCATTCAGGGACCGAGCGATTCCGTTGTCACGATCCTTTTGGCGCACGGCGCGGGCGCGCCGATGGATTCAGTCTCCATGACTGCGGCGGCAGGCGCTCTCGCATCCAAAGGTTTTCGCGTCGTCCGCTTCGAGTTCGGCTACATGGGAGCCCGCCGGACGTCCGGCGACCGAAAGCCGCCGCCGAAAGCCGAAATCCTCAATCCGGAATACCGGGCCGTGATCGATGAGATCGGCAACACGGAGGTGCTGATTATCGGCGGAAAGTCCATGGGCGGCCGGGTCGCGAGCATGGTTGCCGACGATCTTCATGCCCAGGGCAAGGTGGCCGGTCTCCTATGCCTCGGTTATCCCTTTCACCCGCCCGGCAAGCCGGATCAGCTTCGCACGCAGCATCTCAAGGCTCTGAAGACGCCTGCGCTGATATGCCAGGGGACACGCGACGAATTCGGCACAAGGGAAGAGGTGTCCGATTATCAACTGTCGGACAGCATCGAAATCCTCTGGCTGGAGGATGGGGATCACGACCTCAAGCCGCGCAAGACGATCTCCGGTTTCTCGACCGCCGATCATCTCGCCAAAATGGCGGAAACGGTTCGGGCATGGGCCGACCGTCTGACGTTTTAGCTTCAGGCAATCAGCGGCGGTCAGGCCGCGATCCGAACCTTGGCTGCAGTCGGTCACCAGGCGGTGATGCGGCCCTCAGCGGACTTCGTTTTCTTCTCGTTTGATGTTACGTACTATTTAGTACAAAATGCGTTTGATGTGGATGCGGGCCTGAATGCTTGGGCTGTGCTGGGTCTACGGCTTGTGGATTTGGAGGAGTGGGAGAGCGATGAAGACCTCGATAGCGACGGTTTCGATCAGCGGGGAATTGCCGGAGAAGCTGGAGGCGATTGCCAAGGCCGGGTTCGACGGGGTGGAGATCTTCGAGAACGATTTTCTGGCCTTTGACGGCAGTCCGGCGGATGTCGGCAGGATGGTGCGCGATTTCGGGCTCGAGATCACGCTGTTCCAGCCGTTCCGCGATTTCGAGGGCATGCCTGAGCCGCTTCGCTCCCGCACGTTCGACCGCGCCGAACGCAAGTTCGACGTCATGCAGGAGCTCGGCACCGATCTGGTGCTGGTTTGCTCCAACGTCTCGCCCGTTTCGCTTGGCGGCATCGACCGGGCGGCGGCCGATTTCCACGAGCTCGGCGAGCGGGCGGCCAGACGCGGGCTGAGGGTCGGCTACGAGGCGCTCGCCTGGGGCCGGCATATCAACGACCACCGCGATGCCTGGGAGATCGTCCGGCGTGCCGACCACGACAATATCGGCCTGATCCTCGACAGCTTTCACACGCTGTCGAGGAGGATCGACATCAATTCGATCCGCTCCATCCCCAAGGACAAGATCTTCATCGTCCAGCTCGCCGATGCGCCGCTGATCGACATGGACCTGCTCTACTGGTCCCGGCATTTCCGCAATATGCCGGGCGAGGGTGATCTGCCGGTGACGGCGTTTACCACCGCCATCGCCGAAACCGGTTATGACGGTTATTTCTCGCTGGAAATCTTCAACGACCAGTTCCGCGGCGGGCAGCCCCGGGCGATCGCCGCCGATGGCTACCGCTCGCTGATCCATCTCGGCGACCGGGTACGCCGCAGCCCGAATGCGGCCAGCCTGACGGTGCCGGCCATGCCGGACCGGGCCGCGGTCAAGGGCGTCGGCTTCGTGGAATTTTCCGCCGACGAGAAGGACGCGGCCGATCTTGCCGCCATCTTGAAGACACTCGGCTTTCGCAGGACCGGCGTCCACAAGACGAAGAAGGTCAGCCTGTTCAGCCAAGGCGACATCCGGCTGCTCGTCAATACCGAGGACAGAGGTTTTGCCAACGCCTCCTTTGCGGTGCATGGCACCTCGGCCTATGCGACGGCGCTCGTCGTCGACGATGCGCAAGCCGCACTCGCGCGTGCGGTGGTGCTCGGCGCCGAACGGTTCGAGCAGCCGGTCGGCCCGGGCGAAGTCGAGATCCCGGCGATCCGCGGCGTCGGCGGCGGGTTGATCTACCTGCTCGACGACAAAAGCGAGCTCGGCCGCTTTTCCGAGATCGATTTTACCCCCGTCAGCGACGAGGCAGCGACAGGAACCGAGGTGGTGCCGGCGCATCTGTCGCATGTCGATCATATCGCCCAGACGGTCGCCTACGAGGAAATGCTGACCTGGCTGTTGTTCTACACCTCGATCTTCGACACCCAGAAGACCCCGATGGTCGACATCATCGACCCGGCCGGGGTGGTGCGCAGCCAGGTGGTGGAAAATGCCTCCGGAACGCTCAGGATCACCCTGAACGGGGCGGAGAACCGCCGCACGCTCGCCGGTCACTTCATCGCCGAAAAGTTCGGCTCTGGCATTCAGCACCTGGCCTTTTCCACCGACGACATCTTTGCAACTGCCGAGGCGCTCAAACAGAACGGCTTCCGGCCGCTGGTCATCTCCCCCAACTACTACGGTGACGCAGAAGCCCGCTTCGGGCTCGATCCGGCGCTCACCGAGAAGCTGAAGGCCGACAACATCCTCTACGACCGCGACGAGCAGGGCGAATATTTCCAGCTCTACAGCATGACCTATGGCGAGGGCTTCTTCTTCGAGATCGTCGAACGGCGCGGCTACAAAGGCTACGGTGCCCCAAACGCCATCTTCCGCATCGCCGCACTCAAAAAGGCGCTGAGACCCGAAGGTATGCCGAAAACCTGAGGAAACCGCCGATAAGGCGGAAAGCGGCTAAAACGACAAAAGCGCGCCGTCGGGCGCGCTTTTGTTCAGAAACTGGCTCCTGGAGAGGGATCCATCCTCACCTCCGCTTCGGCGGAGAACACGCGCCCTGCCACATCCTCGGCGGCTCAACCCGGCGGCCGTTCATCTGCGGATAACAAAGCCTTCTGCTGTGCCGTGGGCTCAGGCCGTAATCGATAACGTCGGACAGTGAAGGCAATTGAAGGCGGCGAACGTCTCAGCGTTTTGTCGCAGCGTCGCACACACCCAGGGTTCTCAGGCGTTGTTTTTCGGTCAATTCATCCGTATGCCTGAAGCGAGCTCGACTTGGTGCCTGCTAGTTAGGCACGCAGACGAACAGGCAAGTGGACAAGGCGGCATATGAAAAACAGACGCGCTTTTTTGAAGTTCGCCGGCGCGGGATTTCTGGCGATGAATGTCAAAGATTCTACGGCTGCGCCGACTGTTCGCGGAGCTGGGCTTAACCAGGGTTCTCGTCTTTGGCATGTGGATGCCTTCGGCGTCGGGAAAAGCCGCGTCGGGTCGGGAAGCGATGATACGGTCGCGCTTCAGTCGGCGATGAGCAGTGGTGAGATGATCGATGTTACTGGCGCACTTCTCCGTGTCAGTGATACCATCAATGTGGATTATTCCGGCGCCAACATATCTTCGGTTATGGCTTCGCGCGTCGGTGACCGGGCAAGCAGCAAGATCACCGTGGTGGATGACGAAATGCCACTCCTGTTCAATATCTGTGGCTCGAACTTCGAAGCCTCCGGCTTCTTCTGCGAATGCGGTGGCGGAAACAAAGCCACCACGCTTTTCCATTTTGAAAGACCGGCTGGATCCGCGGTCGACATCGATGCCGACCTGGAGGGCATCGGTCACGAAGGGGGCGCAAGGTTCTTCTACCACAGCGGCCGAGGCCTCAAGCTGCGCAACATCACAAGCGGTAACGTCAAAGTATCTTTCGGCGATCTGGATTTCCCGGTGTCTTGGGTTGAGAGCGGGCAATCCAATGATACTCCAGTTACCGCAATGAGGGCGTACCAGTTCCACGAAATCCGAATGCACGGTGCGGCCGCGGGCATCCGGAATATTGGAGCAAACGCGCTGAACTGCGGGCCAATTCTTGCGAGCGATTGGCTTTCCGACATCGGAGGAGGTCCGTTGTTTATAGGTGTTTCGCCGGGCGGGTCGAAGTTCTCAAACCTGATCAGCAGCATCGGGGCGACACTTGCTGGCGGCCTTCTGGATCTTCATGCTGGATCGCGACAAACCACCTTCGCGAATATTTCTGCAGTCGGTATCAAGAAGGGGGCCGACCTCCGCCTGAACCGCAACGCGATCATGATTCGGCCCACCGCGGCGAACCCAATCTATGATATCGTCTTCAACGGAGGCAGTATCGGCCCGTGTAATCGGAATGGCATCTACATCCTTGGTGACGGCGCGTGCTACATTACCTGCGTTGGGGTAGGTTTCGATCGAACGAACATCGAAGGTGCCATCTACTCCCCGATTCGGGTTGAAGAAAGCGGTGGCACTTTATCCGACGTATGGGTCAAGTTTTCAGCGTGTAACTTCCGTTTCGGCGGCGAGACGGCTCCAGCCTACTTGGTCGGAGGGCTAGATTCCGCGAACGTTCACATTCGCCGGGACTACACGACGACGAAGCCTTCGGTACTTCCGTGGGCACAGGCATCTGTGGACGATGACGGCCCTTAATGTTGGAGATGTGGCTCGCTGGGCCTAACCTACAAGCGACTAGCCCCGGCGCGCCGGCGGATAACACCGCC
This sequence comes from Neorhizobium alkalisoli, assembly GCF_002968635.1. Lineage (GTDB taxonomy): Bacteria > Pseudomonadota > Alphaproteobacteria > Rhizobiales > Rhizobiaceae > Neorhizobium > Neorhizobium alkalisoli. The sequence continues at coordinate 169,652 of NZ_PVBN01000008.1, forward strand.
CAATTGAAATCAGATAGTCCATGGTTTCCTCAAAAAAGGTGATCCCGCTCCCCGTAGCGCTCGCAGATCTTCTGCAGCGCCTGCTGGACCCGCGGTTCACTTCATTGACGGCACGTCAGCATTGCCGATGACGTAGCCCATGTCGACGAGGGCGGTAGGCTGCATCCAAGATCGACGACATCTTGAATACCGAGAGAATAATCATGAACATGCAGATTGATGCGCGGGGTGCCGCTGAACTGCCCTACAAGTTTGAACTTGAGAAATTCGTCGACCATATCGGCGGTGGCATCCAGGCCCCGAATGATATCTCGAAGCCGAACCGCCCCCGGGGAACGTAGTTACGCGGAGCACATCGCAGAGGACGACAGGCCTCTGTGCAAACCCTACCTAATGGCAATCGAGTGAACACTTGCGTGCGCTGAGATCGACGCGATTGCTGCCGAAGCCGGAACGGATGGCCGGGGAAGTTATCCGCGAAGGGAAACATTTGATTTCCGATTTCCGATTTGCCGATCGAACGATTCGCCAGGTTCTTGCCGCGACGCCGTCGAATCCATCGGCACCACGCAACGAGTCGACATGGTTGAAGCGACAGCTAAGGCGAGGGCATGTGAGAAAACGGGGGAGACTTGGGGGAAGTAAGTGCCCGCTATCGGGGAATACAGCGACAACAGGCACTTATTTCAGAAACTGGCTCCCCGGGCCGGATTCGAACCGGCGACCTGTCGATTAACAGTCGAATGCTCTACCGCTGAGCTACCAGGGATCAACCGCTCGGTGGCGGTGTGAGCGGGGTAATACAAATGCTTTGCCGTTTTGCCAAGCGCTTTTTGCAAAAAAATCGAACTTGGTTGTTTTATCCCCGTTTAAGCCCCATCTGCTCGGAAACGCAGCCTTTGGAAATAAGGAGAATGAGCTCTGGTGACTGAGGAGCGGAAGTCGACGAGATTCGGAATGGACCCACAAAGCGGCAAACTGGCGCTGGGCGGCTGGCAGATTCCCATGCCTCGCTCTCGCATCGGCCGCGTCATTATCGGCCTGACGCTGATCGTGGGAGGTACGCTCGGCTTTTTGCCGATCCTCGGTTTCTGGATGCTGCCGCTCGGTTTTCTGGTTCTCTCGCACGACCTGCCGATTGTTCGGCGTCAACGCCGCCGCATCGCCGTCTGGTGGGCGAGGCGGCAGGCCCGCAAGGCCGACAGATGAGGAGCGGGCGACCGCCTCAATTTCAGCTGAGCAGAGTCGCGAGCCCTTGGCCGGCGCTGAAAGCTGCATAGGCAAGCACGCCGAAATAGATCACGGTGATCACGTTGAAGAGGTAGCCGCCCAGCACGATCAGGCCGTCGCGCTGGATCATCCCGGTTGCCAGCAGGAGGATCGCGATCCCCGGCAGCGTGTTCGAGAACGGGATAAGGCCGAGCGGGAACATCAGCAATACGCCTGCCAGGGTGATCGCAAGCCCGTTCAGCCGGTTGACGAACTTGCCGGTCGTGAGCGCCGAAAGGCGAGGTTTCAGGAACCGGTCGAGCCGTGAAACGATATTGACGCCCTTTTCCAGCGCAGGCACGAGCTTCTTGGTGTCGAGCTGGCGGTCGAGGATCTTCTTCGGCAGCCAGGGCAGGCGGTTTGCGGTAATCGCAAGGCTGATGAGGATGATCGCCGCGCCGAAAACGGTGCTGACCCCTGGTATCGAAACAGGAATGAGGAAGGGCAGCGAGGCAACGGCACAGATGAGCAGCAGGCCCTGTTCACCGACGGCATCCATCAGTTCGCGCAGCGTCACCGACTGCCCTCTGATGCCGTTGATGAGCTGGCGCAAGGTGCCGCTCAAGGAGGTCGAGTTATCCTGGAATTCGATGCTTCCGTCCAAGCTGGTGCTCCGCGCAATCTCTACCGGGCCGGATGCATAGCAGCATTCGGTTTGCGAGCAAAGGCCGCTCACCCGCATCGGCGGTTATCGGGTAGCGAGAATCCTGGTTTCGGCGCGGCAGCCCTTTATTTCGGCGCCAGCCAATGGTCATAGGCGCCGCAGACCAGGACGATGGCGAGGATCGCCACCACCACGGGATTCAGCGATGTCATGAATTCCAGATATTGCATGTCGGTCTCCTCTACCGCATGTCCGCCCGACGTCTCCCAACGGGGCCATATGGGAATTCTAACACCCTTTTAGTCGTCTCGCTACTTTAGGGATCTCGCAAGGAAAGCGGCACATTCTCAGAGGAATCGCGGGATAGAAGACGTGGGGCGAAGATGATGTTCAGAGTGATCGAGGGCGGGATGGGCGCCGGTCCGTCGCCGGCTGCCTATGCGGTCGAAGACGAGGCGCCGACGCGAGACGCTGTATTGCGGGAAGCCGAGAGGCGACGCAAGGCAACGGGTTATGACAGGTGGCGCAACCGGGAGCAGCTCACGGGCATCCCGATCCCCCGCGAGATCAGGTATCTCGCGATGCAAATCGGTTACGCAGCGGACGCCATCGGCAGATTGGGCGAGATTCCCGCAGATTTCCGCGCGGATTTCTATTGGCCGGCGTAGTCGTCGCCGCGGGTATCAGAACAACGTCATGAAGAGATGAACGACATACAGGATGCCGACAAGCGACGCTATGGTCGCGCACGCCGCCAAGGCGTCGGAGACAGTGAGCTTCATACTGATCATCGCCGTCATGGCGACCCTTCTCATAAGGATATTGATGGCAACATCGCCATCGCTCACCGAATTTAAGGAAAACCTTTAAAGAAGCCCTTGATGACCATGGTTAACGACCGCTTCGGCGCAAGACATCCGTAACCTTTGGCTGGTGCCTTCGTCGGTTTTGCCGAAGCGGATCGTTTTTGCAGGCCTTTGCCGATCAGCTCAGCATCTTGGCCTCGATGCTCGCAAGGACGAAGGTTTCCCGAACTCTTTCAAGCGGGATCTTTCGCTGCAGCGCGGCTGCACATTCCTTGAGAGCCTTGAGATAATAAGTGCCTTCCCGGATGGGCCAGCGCCAGTTGAGATAATCAAGCGCTTCCCTGGGGCCTCGGATCATTTCGGGAAATCCGTATCCGACACGCACTCTGACGGGAGCACTCCACAGAACTTCGTCGACTTCTGTTGCCTTACTCATCATTCCACACCTTGCATTGCGGCGCGGAAACTCCTTGGGTGAGGATTGGTTCCCCTGCTGCGACAAATTTCAACGGTCTCTGGCAAACTGTCCGAAACCGTCAATTTTTGAAGACAGTGCAGGGGACACCGGCCGATCTGACGCGCATGCAGAGATCGGTGGCCTCCGCTCTGGTCGTTTTCCCGATCCTGGCGGCATATCGAGGGCGGTAGCCGAAATTTCCGCCTTTTTGCCGAACGATGAGAGGGCGTTCGTCGCTGAGGGAGGGCGGGAGTTTCGCCATCGCATTGACGAAGAGCCGGTTGGCGACGTGCGGATTATAGTGCGCGGACAGTTGCACTCCCCACGGTGCCCAGTCGGCGCCGCTCAGCAGAACGGGCTCATTGAGGTTTCTCGTCTCGGCGAGAGTGACGCAGCCGTCCATGAAGGATTTTTCCGCTGCAAGGGGAGGGGCCGGCTTATCGGGAGGAGAATCTCTCCAGGTCTCGGCGGTATGTCCCGTTATCGCAAACACGTAGTCGCGCGTTTCGATCGGCAGACGATCACGCTTCAGGAATGTCTCCAATCCGGTCTCGCCTGCGTTGTAGGCCGCTGCCGCCAGGCCGAGGTTTCCGAACCGGTGCCGCAGGTCGTCGAGATAGCGGGAGGATGCCGTCAGCGCCTCGATCACGTCGAAGCTGTTTTGCAGTCCTCGCAACCTGGCGGCTCCCGGCATGAACTGGGCAATGCCCTCGGCGCCCTTGTGGCTGACGGCGCCGGGCCTGAACAGGCTTTCGCGCCAGATCAGCCGCGCGAAGAACTCGGGAGGTATATTGCTGGCTGCCGCCGTATGCTCCAGGACCCTGCAAAGGTCACGATTGAAGCTTTTGGCACGGATGCATAGCGCGAGCCCTCCGTCTTCCGCGCCTCGTTCGTAAAGGCAACGGTCCTCCGCTGCTTCCTCGGCCGCAGCATCGCCATAGCCCGGAAGCGGCACTACGCTCAGCGCCAACGCGCAGATGCTCCACAGAACACGAGAGCTCATAACCAACCTCAGTGGACCGCCGTCCGACGTGACTGCGTGGCGATAATGCCAAAAGGGCGAATGAAGAGAAACACCTTATCCGCGGGGCTGCTTTCGCTTGATCTGGAGGGTGCTACGGGAAACAGAAAGCGAACCGCGATCCGGAATGGAAAAAACGGCGATATTCGGAATGAACCCGCTTGCGCCATCATTCGATTCGTTCTAAACGCCCGACACCACTCGCTCTTTATGCGTACGGACGGCCTCGTGGCGGAGTGGTGACGCAGAGGACTGCAAATCCTTGCACCCGAGTTCGATTCTCGGCGAGGCCTCCATTCTCCCCCCAATGGCAACAATCCGATCTTTCTTTTCGATCAAGCATTTACCATGCCGTTTTGTGTGCGCTGCAATATGGTTAATTTTTTAACTTTCTCCTCCTAGTCTCGGAACAGAACGGCCTGTTCATTGCTTTATGCGCCGAACGGAGGGAAAGCGACATGATCACCAGAATTATCACCGTCCATCGTCAGCCGGCCAACGAGGCCGAAGGCACGGGTACCTTCGCCGACGGTATCTTTCCGCTGACCTCGGCCGAACAGTCGGCCTTCGACAAGGATCACGGTCTGCGCACGTCCTACACCCGGGATTACGTCGTCGTTCGTCGTCTGGATGAGGCGCCGCGCGCCTACGCGTGATCAGTCGGCCTTAGTCGATGCCCCGCGCTCCGCGGTCGACTGCGCTTTTTTGCCTCGAAGACCCGCAATGTCTTGAAAGCGGACCGCGCCGTCAGTAAGACGGGACATGAACCGGCCCTCATGCCGGATGTTTTGGGACGACTGAGATGATGGATTTCGAAGCAGCACGTACGAAGATGGTCGAGAACCAGATCCGCACCACCGATGTTACGTCGCATTCGGTTCTGCGGGCGTTTTACAGCGTTCCCCGCGAGGCATTCGTGCCCGCCAAGGCCAAGTCGCTCGCCTATATCGATACCGACATCGAAGTGGCTCCCGGACGCTATCTGATGGAGGCTTCGCCGCTTGCCAAGCTGCTGCAGCTTGCCGCGATCACCAAAAGCGATGTCGTGCTGGAAGTGGGAACGGGTAGCGGATACGCCGCCGCGATCCTGTCGCAACTGGCGGGGTCGGTGATTTCGGTCGAGGTTGACGGGGCGCTGGCGGAGCAGGCGACCGAGAGCCTGTCGTCGCTCGGCCACGACAACGTCGCTGTGGTGACGGGCGAATTGCAGAATGGTTATGCGAGTGAAGCGCCCTACGATTTGGTCTTTGTCAACGGCGCCGTCGAGGAGGTGCCGGCCGCACTTCTCGAGCAGCTTCGTGACGGGGGGCGTCTGGTGGCCGTCGTCGGTTATGGTAATGCAGCCCAGGCGAAGGTTCTCGTGAAGGAGCAGGGTGCGATCTCCGAAAGCACCTATTTCAACGCCTCCGTGAAACCGCTGCCGGGCTTTGGCAAGATCAAGGAATTCGTTTTCTGATCGACGTGATGATCCTGTCGTGAAAAGCAGAGCCGCGGAAGCGGCTCTTTTGCTGTTTGAGGCATGGTTCCTTGGGCTTGCTTTAGAAGAGTGTGACATACGGGATTCACATCCCCAACAAAACTGTGTATCGGTAGAGCGCCTGGGGCACTTGTCATTGTTTCCAGCCCCCCCAACACCTTAAGCTGACTGCGATTCGATCCCTTTTGTCCGGGGAGCGAATCGGTTGCCGGTAACAGCGGGGATGAAAATGGCTCAGCCAAATGTAGCGCGTGAACCCTCCATGGAAGAAATCTTGGCGTCGATCCGTCGGATCATTGAAAGCAATGAACCGACAGCCGAGAATGCGCTCTCCCGTTCGCTTCCTCCGACCTATGGCGACGACGAACTGGAAGGTTCCGAAGACGAGGGTTTTGCTCCGGATATCGCCGCGAACGATCGCGGCATGCCGTCCCGCGGCGGGTCGCCGATTGAGGCGTCCGCCTCGTCGAGTCAGCCGGAGCGCACCCTGTCGCTGGCAGACGTCGCTGCACGGGTTCGCGCCGCCTCCTCGCGCCAGCCGGAGCCGGCCCCCGCGCGGGTTGCTCCGACACCACAGGCGGGCGGAGCGCCCGCTCAGTCAGCTCGCCAGGATGAGCCGTCTTCGCTTCGTCCCCTGACGCCGCGTATGCCCGAATTCCGCGAACCGCGTCCCGAGCCCGCACCTGCCGCACAAGCCGCTCCGACACCGATGCAGCCCGCGCCCGCACCGGCGCAGCCCGAGCCGGTTCAGCGTGTGATGCCGGTTTTCGATCCGCCTCAGCCGGCCCCGATGCGGCTCGATGTGGCTGAGCCGCAGGTGCCGAAGCCGGCGCCACAGAGCCTGCCGGCCAAGATCGAGGAAACCGCCAATCTCCTCTCCATCGAGGCCGGCGCCCAGGTTGCCAAGTCCTTCGGCGAACTCGCGGCCGTCTTCAACGGCATCGAGCGGCGCTCGCTGGAAGACATGGCCGGCGACATGCTGCGGCCGATGCTGCAGGAATGGCTGGACGACAACCTGCCGACATTGGTCGAACGCCTCGTGCGCGAGGAGATCGAACGCGTGGCGCGCGGCCCACGCCGCTGATCCGTAACCGAGACCGATGATGCGGCCGCTCCGGTGACGGGGCGGCTTTTTTATTGACTTGGAACACCCCATCCTATTTACACCGCGATACCTCTCAAAGAACAGAACCGGGTCAGGAAATGCTCGAAAAGACCTATGATTCCGCAGCCGTAGAACCGAAAATCGCGCAAGCCTGGGACGAGGCGGATGCCTTCCGCGCCGGTGCGAACGCAAAACCGGGGGCGGAACCCTTCACGATCGTGATCCCGCCGCCGAATGTGACCGGTTCGCTGCATATGGGCCATGCGCTCAACAACACGCTGCAGGACATCATGGTCCGCTTCGAGCGTATGCGCGGCAAGGACGTGCTGTGGCAGCCGGGCATGGACCATGCCGGCATCGCCACCCAGATGGTCGTGGAGCGGCAGTTGATGGAGCGCCAGCTTCCCGGGCGGCGCGAAATGGGCCGGGAAGCCTTTGTCGACAAGGTTTGGGAATGGAAGGCCGAATCCGGCGGGTTGATCTTCAACCAGCTGAAGCGGCTCGGCGCCTCCTGCGACTGGTCGCGCGAACGCTTCACCATGGACGAAGGTCTGTCCGAGGCCGTTCTTGAAGTCTTCGTGACGCTCTACAAGGAAGGCCTGATCTACAAGGACAAGCGCCTCGTCAACTGGGATCCCAAATTGCTCACCGCGATTTCCGACCTCGAAGTCGAACAGATCGAGATCAAGGGCAATCTCTGGCATCTGCGCTACCCGCTCGAGCCGGGCGTCACCTACCAGTATCCGGTCACTTTCGACGAAGACGGCAAGGCCACCGAATACGAGACGCGCGACTATCTGGTCGTCGCGACAACGCGGCCCGAAACCATGTTGGGCGATACCGGCATTGCCGTGAACCCCGAGGACGAGCGGTACAGGGCGATCATCGGCAAACATGTCATCCTGCCGATCGTTGGTCGCCGCATCCCGATCGTCGCCGACGACTACGCCGATCCGACCGCCGGTACCGGCGCCGTCAAGATCACCCCTGCCCACGACTTCAACGACTTCGAAGTCGGCAGGCGGGCGGGGCTCAGCGCCATCAACATCATGAACATCGATGGCACGATCTCCATCAAGGAAAACGAGGACTTCCTCGAAGGCCTCGATCATCCGGCCGCACTTCATGGTGCCTGGGATCGCCTCGAAGGTCAGGATCGTTTCACCGCGCGCAAGATCATCGTCGAGATATTCGAAGAGGCCGGCCTGCTCGACAAGATCGAGCCGCACAAGCACATGGTGCCGCATGGCGACCGTGGCGGCGTGCCGATCGAACCTCGCCTGACCGAGCAGTGGTATGTCGATGCCCATACGCTGGCTCAGCCGGCGATCGCTTCGGTTCGCGAAGGCCGCACCAAATTCGTCCCCAAGAATTGGGAAAAGACCTATTTCGAATGGATGGAGAACATCCAGCCCTGGTGCATTTCGCGCCAGCTCTGGTGGGGACACCAGATCCCGGCCTGGTATGGTCCGGACGGCCAGGTCTTCGTCGAGAAGACCGAAGAGGAGGCGCTCCAGGCGGCCATCCAGCACTATCTTGCGCATGAGGGGCCGATGAAGGCTTTCGTCCAGGATAAGCTTGAGAATTTCAAGCCGGGCGAAATCCTCACGCGTGACGAAGACGTGCTCGATACCTGGTTCTCCTCGGCACTATGGCCGTTCTCCACCCTCGGCTGGCCGGACCAGACCAGGGAGCTTGAGAAATACTACCCGACCAGCGTCCTCGTCACCGGCTTCGATATCATCTTCTTCTGGGTCGCCCGCATGATGATGATGGGCCTTCATTTCATGAAGGACGAGGAGGGCAATCCGGTCGAGCCCTTCCATACGGTCTACGTCCATGCGCTGGTGCGGGACAAGAACGGCCAGAAAATGTCGAAGTCCAAGGGCAACGTCATCGACCCGCTGGAACTGATCGACGAATATGGCGCTGACGCCTTGCGCTTTACGCTGGCCATCATGGCGGCTCAGGGCCGCGACGTTAAACTCGATCCGGCACGTATTGCTGGCTATCGCAACTTCGGCACCAAGCTCTGGAACGCCACCCGCTTTGCCGAGATGAATGGCGTCAAGGGCGATCCGGCCTTCAGCCCGGAAACGACGACGCTCACCATCAACCGCTGGATTCTCACGGAGCTCTCCGCGACGATCCGCGATGTGACCGAGGCGATCGAGAGCCAACGCTTCAACGAGGCGGCCGGCGCACTCTACCGTTTCGTCTGGAACCAGGTCTGCGACTGGTATCTCGAACTCCTGAAGCCGGTCTTCGCGAGCGAGGACGAGAAAGCCAAGGCGGAAGCCCAGGCCTGTGCGGCATACGTTCTGGAAGAGACCTACAAGCTCCTTCACCCCTTCATGCCCTTCATGACGGAAGAGCTCTGGGTCCATACCGATACCCGCCAAGGCCTGCTCTGCCACGCCGATTGGCCGGCGCCGGAATTTTCCGACAGAGCGGCGGCCGAAGAGATCAATTGGCTGATCGATCTCGTGACCGGGCTTCGTTCGGCCCGCGCCGAGATGAACGTGCCGCCTTCGGCGGTGGCGCCGTTGATCGTGGTGGGTGCCAACCAGTCCAGCCAGGCGCGCCTCAGGCGTCATGACGCTGCGATCCGCCGTCTCGCTCGCGTCGAAAACATCGACCTTGCGGATATTGCGCCCAAGGGAGCGGCTCAGATCGTCGTCGGAGAGGCGACGGCCTGCCTGCCGCTTGGTAACCTGATCGATCTGGTTGCTGAAAAGGCGCGCATCGAGAAGGCGATGGGCAAAACCGACGGCGAAATGGACCGCATCGGCAAGAAACTGGCGAACGAGAAATTCGTCGCCAATGCCGACCCGGACGTTGTCGCGGCCGAACGGGAGCGCTTTGCGGAACTTGAGGTGCAGATGACCAATCTGAAGACGGCGCTGCTTAGAATCACCGAAGCAGGCTGATTCGCCCCGCGATCGTTTTTGAGCGAGTGCCGCGTCGAAACAGGCGCGGCATTTTCTTTTTCCGGGCTTCGTCAATCTGTCGCAAAAATATGCAGCTGCTTGCTCCCGAGAAAGCCGCAATGTTGCCACATCGACACAGAATCCGCCGGAAAAGTAATACAGTTCTAATGTTCCCGCCTTATACTGCTGCAAGACGGAAAAATTTTGCGACATATGGTCGCTTCAGCAGGTTCCTGAGTTTGTTACGTAAACCATTGCCGTCCAATGCCGGAAAGTGGTGGACAGCTGAAAGTTGTCAATCAGAGCGAAACATTTAGAGTGATTCCGGTCACTTACCAGGGAGTGGGAGCAATTATGGTAAGCAAAATAATATCGAGGGGTCTTTTGGTTGTTGCCGCAGGTTGCGGGTTGCAGTCGACGGCCCTAGCGGGAGGACTTGAGCGCGGCGGTTACAATATCGACCTGCTTTTCGATCCTTCTCGGTTCGCGGTGGAATCGAGCGCTACCTTCGTCATGCCTCAGCGCAAGGTGAAGAACGTCACCGATATCAATCCGGCGAACGGCAACCTGAACGCGATTCCCGGTTATTCGGACTCGGCAGATGATAGCGAGAGCTACTGGTCTCCGCGCATCGGTGCAAAGGCCGCGATTGGCGATGCGGCTGACTGCATGTTCGACTATTCGCAGCCCTATGGCGCCCACACCAAGCCGGGTGCCCGCTGGGCAGGCGCCAGCGACAACGTGGAAACGAAAGTCAACAGCGACAACTATGCTCTGACTTGCTCTTATCGTTTTGACGTGGGGCCGGGACAGCTTCGCGTCATCGGTGGTGCCAACTATCTCGAGATGGATGGCTTCAAGGAGCGCCTTCTGGTGCCGCCGGAGGCCATCGGCTTCGCCGCGACAGGCATCGGTCGTCTCGATCTTGAAGCAGACGGATGGGGTTGGCGCGCCGGCCTGGCCTACGAAATTCCGGAATATGCCTTCCGCGCAAGTCTCATGTACTACAGCGAAGTGAAGCTGAAGGACATCACGGGCACGGTCGATCTTACGCAGGTACCTGCCGTGGTCAGCCCTCTGGGCGGGTTGATATTGCCGGTAGAGGGATCGGCGTCCATGCCGGACGCTGTTGAACTCAAGGTTCAGTCGGGCATTGCCCCCGGTTGGCTCGCATTCGGTTCGGTGAAGTGGACTGACTGGAGCCAGCTGCAGCGCATTTCTTTCTACAATAGCGGTGTCGAAATCACGTCTCTCGATCTTGGCTATCAAGACGGCTGGACGGTTACCGGCGGCATCGGCCACAAGTTCAATGATCAGTGGAGCGGCGCTCTCAGCGTTACCTGGGATCGCGGGACGTCCCAGGAGTTCGGCACCCAGACCGACAGCTGGTTGTTCGGTGCAGGCGTTGCCTATTCGCCAAATCAGAATGTCGAAATCCGTCTGGGCGGTGTTATCGGCATTCTCACCAGCGGCGACTCGGGTCCGACCGTGATCGACGGTGTTGGTGTAGGCGACGAGGCGACCTACGAGTTCGACAACGATCTGGTTGCGGCTCTCTCGACCTCCCTCAAGATCAAGTTCTGATCTGACCATCATCAAGAAAAAGCCCGGTTGCGACCGGGCTTTTTTGTGGCCGCAGGCAAAGAGCCGACAGATAAAGTCGTTGTTCCACTTGTGACGATTTGGCAACACTTTTTTGGGACGATTGTCAGGCGCACCGAGAGGGTGCGTTCTGTCCATTTCCCGCCACAAACGAAGCGCAGCGATAAATGGACAGCAGGGGCGGACCGCGGGGGCGGGGCGCAAGTTTGGAGTATCATGGGCGGGTTTCCCAAAGAAATGCCGGGACTCTGGCACAACGGCTGCGGTGTATCGGCGCCGATATGCTTCGCCGTACTTCTACCGGCAATGGGTCCAAGTGTTGCCGAAAACGGCGCATACAGTTTCAGACGCCTGTCAGGAGGAGTGGCCGGCGGACATGCCCGTCAAAGCCTCTCTGCAAAGACACGGAGTGCTCGAGCTGCGGCCGCCTGCCGCGTAGCTTCGCAGCGGAGTGAAAGAAACTGAAACATGCCGAAGTCTGACATCGGATCCATGAGAGTATTGCTTCTTGGAATGTCGCTCGCCTCGCTTTTGGCGGGTTCGGCCTCGGCCTTTGACATCAAGTCCGGCGTGACCAAGGAGTCAGGCCCGTTCGACCTCTTCAAGTTCGGCTTCAAGGCCTACAAGAACGGCCAGAAGGAAGACGCGGTCGAGGCCTATCGTTATGCGGCCGAGAAGGGTCATACCGGCTCACGCTGGGCGCTTGCCAATATGTATGCCTATGGCGACGGCGTGGCGAAGGATGATTTCGAAGCCTTCAAGATCTATAACGAGATCGCGGCTCAAGGCGTGGAACCGGGCTCGGAAGATACGAGCTTTTTCATCAACGCGCTGTTGTCGCTTGCAAACTACTATCGTCGCGGCATCCCCGGCAGCCCCGTGAAGCCAGACCTGTCGCAGGCGCGCCAGCTCTATTTCCAGGCGGCCTCGACTTTTGGCGTGGCAGAAGCTCAGTTCCAGCTCGCCAAGATGATCCTCGCAGGCGAGGGCGGCACCGCCAATATCCAGCAGGCCAAGAAATGGCTGAACCAGGCACGCAAGAATGGCCACGCGGGCGCAATGTCCGTCTTCGGCAACGTGCTCTTCCAGGAGGGTCAGACCGTCCGTGGTCTGGCTTTCATGACGGCCGCACTCGACAAGTGTTCCGCCAAGGAGTGCAACTGGATGCAGCAGTTGCAGGAGCAGGCTTTCTCCGTCGCCGGTGAGGAGGACCGCCGCGGTGCGGTTGCGCTCTCCCAGCAATTTGCCCAGGGCGCCGACTGAGCCGGCGCTCGTTTAGCCGAAATCGAAGATACCGATGACGGGCACGTGGTCCGACGGCTTTTCCCAGGCCCGCACATGCTTTTCGATCGCGGTGGACTTCAGCCTGTCGGCCGCTTCCGCCGAGAGGAGCAGGTGGTCGATGCGGATGCCGTTGTTCTTCTGCCACGCGCCGGCCTGGTAATCCCAGAAGGAATAAAGCTTCGTCGCATCCGTCGTCGCGCGCACGGCATCGACAAGGCCGAGATTTTCCAGACGCCGGAACGCTGAGCGGGTTTCGGGCAGGAAGAGCGCGTCGGTCGCCCATACGGCCGGATCGAAACAATCATGCGGTTCGGGAATGACGTTGTAGTCTCCAGCCAGAATCAGCGGTTCCTCGAGAGCAAGGCACTCCTGAGCGTGCCGCCGCAGCCGCTCCATCCAGGCAAGCTTATAGGGGTATTTTACCGGGTCGTCGGCCGGATTGCCGTTCGGCAGGTAGATGGACGCCACGCGGATCGCCCCGCCTGCCACCGAGAACACACCCTCGATATAACGGGACTGCTCGTCGCCGTCACCGCCCGGCAGGCCGCGAAGCACCTCGTCCGGGCGGGTCTTCGACAGCAGGGCGACGCCGTTGAAGCCTTTCTGCCCATGCGTTTCGACGTGATAACCGAGCGCCTCGATTTCCAGCCGCGGAAAGTTCTCGTCCACGGATTTGATTTCCTGAAGGCAGACGATGTCGGGTTGGGAATCGGCAAGCCACTGACGCAAATTATCGATGCGCGCCTTTACGCCATTGATGTTCCAGGTGGCTATTTTCATCGGACCGTCCCTTCCTCTTTCGCTTCCTCTTTTAGCGAAAGAGGAAGCCTTGGGAAGGACAAAGATCGGTCTCAGACCGAGAAGCTCGTACCGCAGCCGCAGCTTGCGACGGCGTTCGGGTTCTTGATCTGGAAGGACTGGCCGAGCAGGTTGTCGACGAAGTCGATCTCGGAACCAGCCATGTAGACGAGCGAAAGACTGTCGATCAGCACCTTGGCTTCGCCATTGGCGACGACGACATCGTCGGCTTCCGGCGCGTCGGCGAGGTCGAACTTGTAGGAAAAGCCGGAACACCCGCCGCCTTCGACGGAAACACGTAGCGCCTGCTTGCCCGCTTCGCTGGCGACGATTTCCGTGATGCGCTTTGCCGCGGCATCCGAAAGAGTTACATTTATGTCCATATCCGTCTCCTGCCGGGTTCAAGGCCCGGTGAGTTCCGGGCAAAATCCCGGAGATTCCTGTCACCGGCGTTGCGCACGGCTTTACTATAGGTATGAAGGCTTGAACGGCGCGTCAATGGCCGGCTTGGAACGAAGAGACAGGTGAGCGAATGACGATTGATACCGGTGCCCTCGGTTTCGGCAGCGGCGAGCGGGCGGTCTATGCCGCCAATCCCTGGGCCTCGCGCGGCCGGCTCTTCCCGGAGCCCAGCAGTCTGACGCGTTCGGAGTTCCAGCGCGACCGCGATCGTATCGTCCACACGACCGCATTCCGCCGGTTGAAGCACAAGACGCAGGTCTTCATCAGCCCCGACGGCGATCACTACCGCACGCGGCTCACCCACACCATCGAGGTTGCTCAGATCGCCCGCGCCCTGGCGCGTGCCTTGAAGCTCGATGAGGATCTCGCCGAAGGCGTGGCACTGGTTCACGATTTCGGCCACACACCTTTCGGCCACACGGGCGAAGACGCGCTTCACGATATGCTGGCGCCTTACGGCGGCTTCGACCACAATGCCCAATCGCTCCGGATCGTCACCAAGCTGGAACGCCGCTATGCGGAGTTCGACGGCCTCAATCTCACCTGGGAAAGCCTGGAGGGGCTCGTCAAGCACAACGGGCCGCTCCTGACCAAAACGGGTGAGGGCACCCGTGGACTGGTTCCGCAGCCGATCCGTGACTATTGCGAACTGCATGATCTGGAATTGGCGAGCTATGCGAGCCTTGAAGCCCAGGTCGCCGCGATTTCAGACGATATCGCCTACAATACCCACGATATCGACGACGGGCTGCGTTCGGGCCTTTTGACCTTCGAGATGCTGGAGGACGTCCCGTTCCTCGCAAAAGTCATGATGGACGTAAGGCAGCGTTATCCGCACCTCGAGCCGAGCCGCTTCACCTACGAAATCACCCGCCGGCAGATCACCCACATGGTGGAGGACGTGATCGGCGTCACCCAGGACAATTTGCGGAAGCTGCAGCCGGAAAGCGCCGACGACGTCAGAGGCGCCAACCAGGTGATGGCGACGTTTTCCGACGAAGTTGCCGAGACCGACCGCTGCATCAAGCAGCTTCTGTTCTCGCGGATCTACCGGCATCCGGAGATCATGCGCATTCGTGCCGGCGCGGCGCAGATCCTGTCGGATCTCTTCAACGCCTACATGAACGATCCAACTCTGATGCGAAGCCACTACTGGGTGAACCACATCGCCGGTCTGAACGAAGCGGCAAAGGCCCGTCATGTGGCCGATTATCTGGCCGGCATGACCGACACCTATGCTGTCCGGGCGCATGGCGAGCTGTTTGACCAGACTCCCGATTTGCGATAGGCAGCCGCCAACAACAACGGCTTTTCAAGGGCCCGCGCGGCAGTCTTGCGCGGATGAGTGATATGAATCTGTTTGCCGACTTCGAAACTAGAATTAAGAACGCTTTGGAAACACTTGATATCATCAAGGAAAAGCGAAGCGAAGTCGATTTCGGACGTGTCGCGATTGAGCCTCCGCGCGACCAGAGCCATGGCGACGTGGCAACCAATGCAGCCATGGTATTGGCCAAGCCGCTGGGCACGAATCCTCGTGCGCTTGCCGATATTATCGCGGTAGTGCTGCGTGATGATCCCGATGTCAGCGAGGTATCCGTTGCCGGCCCCGGGTTCATCAACATCCGTCTTTCCACCGGCTATTGGCAACGCCTGCTGGCTTCGATGATCAAGCAAGGCACCAGTTATGGCCGTTCCACCGTCGGCGAGTCGAAAAAGGCAAATGTCGAATATGTCTCGGCCAATCCGACCGGCCCGATGCATGTCGGTCATTGCCGTGGCGCGGTGGTGGGCGACGCGCTCGCAAACCTGCTGCAGTTTGCGGGCTACGACGTTACCAAGGAATACTACATCAACGACGCGGGCAGCCAGATCGACGTGCTGGCGCGTTCGGTCTTCCTGCGCTACCGCGAAGCTCTTGGAGAGACGATCGGCGAAATCCCTTCGGGCCTCTATCCGGGAGACTATCTGGTTCCCGTCGGCCAGGCGCTCGCCAGCGAATATGGCCCGCGGCTGCATAACATGCCGGAAGAGGATTGGCTGCCGATCGTCAAGGACAAGGCCATCGACGCCATGATGGCGATGATCCGCGAGGATCTCGACGCGCTCAACGTTCACCACGACGTCTTCTTTTCCGAGCGTACGCTGCATGCCGGTGGCGCGCAGCGTATTCGCACCGCCATCAATGACCTGACCTTCAAGGGGCATGTCTACCGCGGCACCTTGCCGCCGCCGAAGGGGCAATTGCCCGAAGACTGGGAAGACCGCGAGCAGACGCTGTTCCGCTCCACAGAAGTAGGCGACGACATCGATCGGCCGCTGATCAAGTCCGATGGCAGCTATACCTATTTTGCAGCCGACGTTGCCTATTTCAAAGACAAGTTCGACCGCGGCTACGACGAGATGATCTATGTGCTCGGCGCCGACCATGGCGGATATGTGAAGCGCCTGGAAGCGCTGGCGCGTGCCGTTTCCGGCGGCAAGGCCAAGCTGACGGTGCTTTTGTGCCAGCTCGTCAAGCTGTTCCGCAACGGCGAGCCGGTGAAGATGTCGAAACGTTCCGGCAATTTCGTGACACTGCGCGAAGTGGTCGACGAAGTCGGCCGTGACGCGGTTCGGTTCATGATGCTCTACCGGAAGAGTTCCGAACCGCTCGACTTCGACTTTGCCAAGGTAACGGAACAATCCAAGGACAATCCGGTCTTCTACGTGCAATACGCCCATGCCCGCTGCGCCTCGGTGTTCCGGCAGGCGCAGAAGGCGTTTCCAGACCTCGATATCGAATCACTCGATCTGGCGGCACATGCCGGCCTGATCTCGGACGAGAACGAGTTGAGGTTGATTGCCAAGCTTGCGGAATATCCCCGAATTGTTGAGGCCGCAGCCCTTGCGCAGGAGCCGCATCGACTTGCATTTTACCTTTATGATCTGGCAAGTTCCTTCCATGGCCATTGGAGCAAAGGCTCCGAAAATGCCGACTTACGCTTTGTTAACGATAAGAACCGACAATTGAGCGTCGCCAGGCTTGGGCTGGTGCACGCTGTCGCCTCTGTCCTGAAGTCGGGACTTGCTATAACAGGCACAGCAGCACCAGAAGAAATGCGCTAGAATCGCCACCATTTCCCCACATTGCACTGGCATATACGTTGTAATGTAGGTGAGTGGACGAGTTAATGGCAGACAACAATCTTGCGCGTAGCCGGAATGATTTGCCGGATTTCTTTGCCGATGATGACCCGCTGGCAGAACTCGCCCGCATTGTAGGTTATGAAGATCGGCCCATCACTAAATCGGCGGCGCCGTTGGCCGACGATGCTTATTCGCCTGGTCGCGAACCTGCGTTTAATCTGGAGGACGAACTCCTGCAGGAGTTCGAGCGCTACGACGCGCCGCGTCTTGACCCGATTCATGACATCAGCATCGACGACGTGCCGCATGCCGCTCCTGTCGCGGCTTCGTTTGCCGAGCCGGATTTCGGTCCGGAAATCGACGATGTCATCGACACGGCGGAATTTTCTCCGGCTTTGCTGCCGGACGATCACGATGCCTTAAGTGGTGAAACGTTCTCGGTCCGCGACGAGGAGCCTTCGTTCCCGGCCAAAAGCTACGCCGAGAGCTATCTTGATGTGTCCGCCCCCGAACCTGTTGCTGCCGAGGTTTCGGACGACGATCGCGTCGAACCGGTATTCGATCTGCCCGACCTGCCGGCTGTAGCGGCCGTTTCGGAAGTGCAGCAAGCGTACGCGGCTGACGAGACCGCCGATCAGTTCGATGATGAATTCGATCTTGCTGCCGAGCTGGAGAGCTCGATCGGCGCCGAATCCGCCGTTGAAGGCGAGCCGGAAGTAAAGCCGGAGCCGAAAGCGAAGACCGGCTACGTTCCGGGTTTCCGCATGCCGCTTGCGAATTTCAACGTCGCGCGTGCAGCCGAGCCAGTTCCGCGTCCTCAGTCTCCGGCACCCGAACCGGCAGAAGAAGCCCTGGACCTGCCGGTGCTCGAGGATCTTCCGATTCTGGGCGCCACAACACCCGTCCACGATGTGCCGGTCGCGGCTGCTCAGACGGCAAAATTCGAGGTGGCTGAAGCCCCGGCTTCCGCTGCCGAGGTGGCTGAGCCTCTTCCTACGGTTTCGGTCGAACCTTCGGCTGCCGCAACATCTCCGGCCGCGGTTCAGTCGGCATCGAAGGACCGGTTTTCCGAACTTGACGAGCTGATTTACGACGTTCAGCGGTATTCGTTTGCCGCTAACGGCGAGAAGCCGGTGTCGCCTCCCGTTGTCGAGGAGACAGCAGCTATTGCCTCAACGCCTGTCGCGAAGCCTGTTGCGGAAGCGGTCGCACCGGTTGCCGTTGCCCCAGTCGCCGTTGCGCCGGCTGTAGAGGCACGGGCCGCCGAGGATGCGGCGGTCGACGAGTTCGATCCCTTCTCCGACGACGAATTCGAGATCGCGCTCGATGATCTTGAACTCGATCTTGCCGAGCTGGTCGTTGAAGATACCGAAAAACAATATGAACAAACGGTTCGAACCGCTCTGGAAATAGAGACCGCGCCATACAAGCCGGAAATTCCGGTGGCGCGTGCCACACCGTCTGCTGCGGCAACGCCGGTGGTGGAAGCAGAGGTGGTGGAGGAGGCGGATCTTGTCGCCGAGCTCCCCTTCGATCCCGCCCAGATTGCCGATGCCGAAGACCATGTCGAGGCGATAGCCGAGCTCGATGTACCGTCACTGCCGGCTGAAGAGCCGGAGCAGACGCCGGCTTATCGTCCGGACTACGATCTCGATATCGACGCTGAATTGGCGACGCTTCTGATGACGCCGGAAAAGGCGCAGCCGACGCCCGCGCGTAAGCCGGAAATCGATATTGCTTCCCTGGCGCCGGCGACGGCCAATCGTCCTGCCCAGGCGAGCCAGCCGCCAAGCTATTCCGACCTCGACGACTTCGAGCGGGCGCTGGAAGAGGATTTCCGCCGTAGCCTTACGGCTCCGTTGATGGCGGCCGAACACGAAGAACTGCACTATGGCGAGGCCGATTATCTGGCGACCGTGGAAAATGCGCGTCGCTCCGCGGTCAGTCGCTGGGCTGTCCCGCTGGCCATGGTTGGTGTCGTTATTCTCGGCGGCGCCGGTATCTATGCATGGTTGGGCAGCAGCGTGCCCGGTAACGTCGCGAGCGGCGAGCCGGTCGTCATTGCCGCTGACATGGACCCGATAAAGGTCGCCCCGGCGAACCCGGGCGGCAAGACGGTTCCGAACCAGGACAAGGCGGTCTATGACCGTGTTGCAGGCGTTTCGGCTCAGGATCCGAAGCAGCCGACCTTGATCTCCTCCAGCGAGGAACCGGTCGATGTGGTCCAGAAGACCCTGATGCCCGATTCGCTGCCGCTTGAAGGTGAAGACGAGATTGAGCCGACAGAGGTGGCTGACACCAAGGATGCGCGCCTGCTGCCGCAGGATGAACCTCAGCAGACCGCTGCGGCCGAGCAGCCGCCGGTGACCATCATGCCGCGCAAGGTCAAGACGATGATCGTGCGGCCCGACGGCAAACTTGTCGAGCAGGAAGTTCCTGCTCCTGCGCTTGCCGCCCCGGAGACCACCGAAAAGCTACCGGCAGCCGGCGCAAAGCCGGTGGAGGTCGCCGCCGTTCCTGCACATCCTCCGGTTTCGGCTCCAGCGACACCCGTTCAAACTCAGCCCGTTGCCGCTCCGCCTGCGCCCGAGCCGGTGAACGCTGCCAAGCCGGCTCCGGTAACGCCGGCCGCTGCGCCGGCTGCCACCCCGGCGATTGCACCGTCTGCCGTGCCCCCCGTCGAGACTCCAGTTGAGGCGTCGGCTCCGGCGATCAAGGCACCGGTTCCGAGGGCTCGTCCGGCGGAACAACCGGTCAACGTGGTTGCGGCGGTCACCGACCAGGGCAATGTCCGCGCCCCTGGCCAGCCTGCTGCGTCCCAACAGGTTGCCTCGGCGCCTGCCCAGGCGGCACCGGTTGGCGAAGGTGGTTACGTGATCCAGATCGCCTCGCTGCCGTCGCAAGCCGAAGCCCAGAAATCCTATCAGAGCCTGTCGGCGAAATTCGGCAGCGTGATCGGCGGCCGTGGCGTCGACATCAAGGCGGCGGAAGTTGCCGGCAAGGGCACGTTCTATCGCGTCCGCATCCCCGCGGGCGGCAAGAGCGATGCAGTGGCGCTCTGCGAAAAATATCGTGCTGCCGGAGGCAGCTGCCTGGTCGCCAGGTAGGTAACGGCAATGAATGGCAAGGCGGGGCGCATGGCGCCCCGTTTTTCGTTTCGGCTTCCATCAACTAAGATCGCACCATGACCGAATCAAAAGCCATGATCCTGGGCTCCAGTGGCCCGAACCTCACTGCCGACGAGATCGCGCTTTATAGGAATGAACGTCCTTGGGGCTTCATCCTCTTTGCGCGCAACTGCCTTGAGCCGTCGCAGATTTCCGATCTCGTTGCAGCCATGCGCGATGCCGTCGGGCGGCCCGATGCGCCCGTGCTGATCGATCAGGAGGGTGGACGCGTGCAGCGCATCCGCCCGCCGATGATCGAGCGTTATCCGTCTGCCGCCGCTCTCGGTGAACTCTACAGACGGGACCGGGACCAGGGACTGCGTGCCGCGTGGCTGATGTCGCGTCTGCACGCTTTCGACCTCATCAAGCTCGGCATCAACGTAGACTGCCTGCCGGTACTCGATGTGCCGATCGAGGGTGCGAGCAACGTGATCGGCGATCGCGCCTATGGCTTCGATCCGAAGACCGTGTCAGACATGGGCCGGGCTGCCGCCGCGGGGCTGAAGGCCGGTGGTGTGCTGCCGGTCATGAAGCATATCCCGGGCCATGGGCGCGGCATGGCGGATTCCCACCATGAGTTGCCGGTCGTCGCCGCCTCCCGGGCCGAGCTCGAAGCGCACGATTTCCAGCCCTTCATCGCCCTCAAGGACGAGCTGATGGCGATGAGCGCCCATATAGTCTTTACGGCGATCGATCCGGATGAGCCGGCGACCATTTCCCGAAAGGTGATCGAGGAAATCATCCGCGGCCATATCGGCTTCGACGGCCTTCTGATGTCAGACGACACCTCGATGAACGCCCTGAAGGGTACGATCGGAGAGCGTGCGGCCAGAATCGTTGGGGGCGGCTGCGATATTGTCTTGCATTGCAACGGCGTCATGGAAGAAATGAAGGCCGTGGTGAAGGAGGCGATCCCGCTCGCCGGCGAGGCGCTCAGGCGCGCCGAAGCGGTCGAGAGAGCCTTCGGGCCAGGTGACGGGGCTGACGAATCGGCTCTGCGTGCCGAGTTTCATGGGCTGCTTGCCGTCTCCTGACGGCGACGGACAGGGTGAGGTTGAGGAATGGCCGTGACGACATCGCAGAATGCCATTCCGATGGACAAGTTGTGGCAGGAGCCGGAACGGGCTGCGGACGATCCGGCCCTGGTGATCGATGTCGGCGGGTTTGAAGGTCCGCTCGACCTGCTGCTACATCTCGCCCGCAATCAGAAGGTCGATCTGGCCCGCATTTCCGTGCTGGCGCTGGCAGAGCAATATCTCCAGTTCGTCGAGAGTGCCAGGCGGGTGCGCATAGAGCTGGCGGCCGATTACCTCGTGATGGCGGCCTGGCTGGCATATCTGAAATCCAAGCTCCTGATACCGCAGCAGGCACGGGGCGATGACGGTCCGAGCGGCGAGGAGATGGCTGCAACACTCGCTTTCCGCCTGAAGCGGCTGGAGGCGATGCGGGAAGCGGCGACGCGGCTCGTCAATCGCAACCGGCTGGGGCGCGACGTATTTGCCCGCGGGGCGCCGGAGCATATTCCGCATCGCGTGCAGTCTGCCTATGATGCCTCGCTCTACGACCTGCTCTCGGCCTACGCCAATCTGCGGCAACGCGGCGCCGTCACGCAGGTGACGATCGAGAAGCGCAAGGTCTGGTCGCTGGCCGATGCCCGCAACCTGTTGACCCGGATGCTTGGCGAAATCGCCGACTGGACAGCACTCCAGCACTATCTGTTGCCCTATCTGCCGCCGGAGGACCGGATTACTGCAACTGCGAGCGCCTTTGCCGCCTCGCTGGAACTGGTGCGCGAGGGCAAGCTTGAAATGCGCCAGGACGGAGCGTTTCAGCCGATCTACCTGCGCAAAGGGCAACTGTCGGGGACGATGAAGCCCGTGCTGCAAGCCGTCGCGGGAGAGGTCGATTGACGCCCGACCAGGATGACGATTTGCCGATGCTGGAAGCCGAAGAAGGCGAAATCGAGCGGATGTCGCTGATCGAGGTCGAGCGGATAGCGGAAGCGTTGGTCTTTGCCTCTGCCGAGCCGGTTTCAGAAGCCTTTCTTTCCGAACGCCTGCCGCGCGGCACGGATGTCGGCGCGGTGATGCGCCGGCTGATGGAGGTCTATGCGCCCCGTGGCGTCAATCTCATCAGGACCGGCGAACGTTGGGCCTTCCGCACGGCAGCAGACCTCTCCTTCGTCATCCGCAAGGATGAGAACGAGGCGAAGAAACTATCGCGGGCGGCGCTCGAAGTGCTTGCCATCATCGCCTATCACCAGCCCGTCACACGCGCCGAGATCGAGGAGATCCGCGGCGTTCAGACGTCCAAGGGCACGCTCGACGTGTTGATGGAAGCCGGCTGGGTGCGTTTCCGCGGTCGCCGCCGGACGCCGGGGCGCCCGGTGACGCTCGGCACGACGGTGGAATTCCTCGACCATTTCGGCCTGGAGGAGCTGCGCGACCTGCCGGGTCTCGAAGAATTGAAGGGAGCGGGACTTCTCTCCGGCCGGATCCCGCCGGGCTTTGCCATACCGATCCCGCAGAATGTCGACGATCTCGCCGAGGATGAAGATCCGATCACGCAACTCGATCTCGAGGAGCTTGGACTCTTGACACCCGGCGGAGAAGCGGACGAATAGCGTCGAACTGTAAAAACAGCCCGGACTGCGGGTGCGAACGGGCATTGTCATGACTATTCAGGCGGCCAGCGGGGAGACCAGACGAAAGACCGGCGTTACGTTCGCCTCCCGCCTGGCCTTCGAGGACATCCGGCATTCCTACCATGGTAAGGAAACGATTCGGGGCATCTCGCTTGCGGCCGAGCCCGGCGAAGTCCTGTGCCTGCTTGGGCCGTCCGGTTCGGGCAAGACGACCTTGCTGCGGATTGCCGCCGGTTTGGAAGCGCAAAGCCATGGCCGGATCGTCATCGATGGCCGGGAAATGGCCGGCCCTCAAGATTTTCTGCCTCCGGAAAAACGTGGCGTCGGGCTGATGTTCCAGGACTTCGCGCTCTTTCCGCATATGACTGTGCTGGAAAACGTCCGCTTCGGATTGACGGCGCTGTCCGCGAAAGAGGCAGTCGCGGAAGCCGGAGCGGCATTGGAGCGTGTCGGCTTGTGGCATCATGCGACAAAATATCCCCACGCTCTCTCGGGCGGGGAGCAGCAGCGCGTCGCGCTGGCGCGTGCGCTCGCTCCGCGGCCGGGCGTCCTTCTTATGGACGAGCCCTTTTCCGGCCTCGATTCCAGGTTAAAGGATACCATCCGGACTGACACTTTGACGATCCTGAAGGAGAGCCGCGCAACAGCGATCGTTGTCACGCATGATGCCGAGGAGGCGATGCGGATGGCAGACCGGATTGCGCTTCTGAAGGACGGATGTCTTGTGCAACTGGGCGCGCCGGCTGATCTCTACAGCAGCCCTTGCAGCTTGTTTGCGGCAGCTTTCTTCTCGGAAATCAACGAGTTGTCGGGTATCGTGAGGAATGGCGCGGTGGAGACGCCGCTAGGGACTGCGCCGGCAGAAGGGTTGGCTGAAGGCAGTACGGTCTCCGTAGCGGTAAGACTGTCCGACGTCGATGTTGCCGCTGAAGGGGGCGCTATCGAGGCCCGTATCCTGTCGCGCAGGTTCCTCGGCGTCGTGGAGTTGCTCACTCTCGCGGTTGCCGGAGCAGACGATCCGATCCGCGCCCGGGTTCGCGCCGGACGGCTTGCGCCGGGGGTAAACGATGTCGTTGTAACGGTCGCCCCCCGAGACATTTTGGTGTTTGAAAAAGCACCATAAAGAGCTTACATCGATAATACGTTTCTTATGGAGTAGACTATGGGTTCTTTTAGTGTGTGGCACTGGCTGATCGTTCTGGTCATCGTGCTCGTTCTCTTCGGACGCGGCAAGATTCCGGAATTGATGGGCGACGTCGCAA
This sequence comes from Neorhizobium alkalisoli, assembly GCF_002968635.1. GTDB lineage: Bacteria > Pseudomonadota > Alphaproteobacteria > Rhizobiales > Rhizobiaceae > Neorhizobium > Neorhizobium alkalisoli. The sequence goes on from NZ_PVBN01000008.1 coordinate 193,669, forward strand.
AAGGCATCAAGAGCTTCAAGAAGGGCATCACCGACGACGATGCTTCCGAAGCAAATGGTACGACGACTGCAAAGACGGTCGATCACAAGCCGGACGAGGCCAAGGAAACGACCCGGTCCTGATAACGGTGACCGGGCTCCAGGAGCCTCATTAGCATGCTTGATATCGGCTGGACCGAGCTACTTGTCATTGCGATCGTTCTTATCGTCGTCGTAGGTCCCAAGGACTTGCCGCCCATGCTGAGGGCGTTTGGCAAGATGACGGCTAATTTGCGCAAGATGGCGGGTGATTTTCGAACGCAATTCGACGAGGCATTGCGCGAATCGGAACTTGACGACGTCCGCAAGACGATCTCCGATGCACAACGGCTGAACCCGACCAACGCACTACGGGATGCCATCAATCCGCTGCGGCAGATGGGCGAGGAGATCAGGGCCGACCTGCAGAAGACGACCCATGTGGCGACGCCTGCTGCTGTTCCGACCGACATCGAGGCTCGGCAGGCGGTAGAGGGCGTAGCGACCGGCGAGCCGGCAGCCGAAGCGGAAACCGCGGCAAGTTTTCCGGCACCGTCCATGACCCTGCCGTCGACCGCGCCGCCGATCTCTGCGCCAGCCTCGGCGCCTGTCCAGCCGGCGGTTGCGACCACCGAAGCTCCGGCCGAAAAGCCGAAGCCGTCCCGCAGGAATACCGCCAAGGCCAAGCCTGCTGCGGCTGAACCGGCAACCACGGAAGTCGCGGCTCCAAAGCCGCCGCGCAGCCGCGCTGCAAGGCCGGCCCCGCAGGCTGTCGAGGAGATTGCCATCAAAGCGCCGACTCGCAAGCGCGCGACGAAGAAGACCGATACGCCGAAGGGTGACGCATGAGCGGTGACTATCAGGACAAACCGCAGCCGCTCATCGAGCATCTGATGGAGCTGCGCACCCGATTGATGTGGTCGATCGGGGCGTTTTTCGTCGCTTTCGTGGCCTGCTTCTTCTTCGCCAAGCAGCTCTTCAACCTGCTTGTCGTCCCGTACAAATGGGCGGTCGTGTGGGCGGGACTCGATCTGGCGAAGTCCGAACTGATCTATACTGCACCGCAGGAGTTCTTCTTCACCCAGGTGAAGGTGGCAATGTTCGGCGCATTGGTGATCGCATTTCCGGTTATCGCCTCGCAGCTTTACAAGTTCGTGGCGCCCGGGCTCTACAAGAACGAGCGGGCGGCCTTTCTGCCGTTCCTCGTCGCGTCCCCGATCCTTTTCTTGATGGGCGGCGCGCTGGTTTATTTCTTCTTTACGCCGATGGTCATGTGGTTCTTCCTCGCCATGCAGCAGGCGCCAGGGGAGGGTGATGTCGCCATCTCGCTGCTGCCGCGGGTGTCTGAGTATCTGAGCCTGATCATGACGCTGGTCCTGTCCTTCGGCCTGGTTTTCCAGCTTCCGGTCGTCACGACGCTGCTCGCGCGTGTCGGGCTGCTGACCAGCCAGTGGCTCCGGGAAAAGCGCAAATTCGCGATCGTCCTCGCCTTTGTGGTTGCCGCCGTGCTCACGCCACCGGACCCGATGTCTCAGATCGGTCTTGCGCTGCCAACCATCCTTCTCTACGAGATTTCCATCTACGCCGCACGACTCGTCGAGCGCAAACGTGCTGACCAAGCCCTTGCTGAGCAAGCCTCTTCGGACGTTGCGGAGACGGAAAAGGCTTAGCCTCCCGGTCCTGCTTGCGAGTTGGCGGCATCACGCTTCAAAGGCAAGGAACGATGCTCGATATCAAGTGGATCCGGGAAAACGAGGCGGCTCTGGACGAAGCGCTGAAGAAGCGCGGAGCAGAGCCCATGGCGGCAACGCTTCTGGCGCTCGACGACAAGCGCCGTTCTGTCATCCAGAAGCTGCAGGACATGCAGTCCCGCCGCAATGCCGCCTCCAAGGAGATCGGGATGGCGCTCGGACAGAAGAATTCCGAGCTTGCCGAGAAGCTGAAGGCCGAAGTCGCCCAGATCAAGGACACGATGCCCGCCGCCGAACAGGAGGAGCGGGAGGCCGTTGCCGCACTCGACGATGCTTTGTCGCGCGTCCCCAACATTCCGTTCGATGACGTGCCGGTCGGCAAGGACGAGCACGATAACGTCGTGAAGCACGTGGTCGGCGAGAAACCGCGCTGGAACCACGCCGCCAAGGAGCATTTCGAGATCGGAGAAGCGCTCGGCTACATGGATTTCGAACGTGCAGCCAAGCTTTCCGGTTCACGCTTCACGGTCCTCACGGGTCAGCTCGCCAGGCTGGAGCGCGCGCTCGGCCAATTCATGCTCGACATGCACACGACCGAGCATGGCTATACGGAGGTTTCATCGCCGCTGATGGTGCGTGACGAGGCCATGTATGGGACCGGGCAGCTGCCGAAATTTGCCGAGGATCTGTTCAGGACGACCGATGGTCGCTGGCTCATTCCGACCGCCGAAGTGACGCTCACCAACCTGGTGTCGGGGGAGACGCTGGAGCAGGAAAAGCTGCCCCTCCGCTTCACCGCACTGACGCCGTCGTTCCGCTCGGAGGCGGGTTCGGCCGGCCGCGACACGCGCGGCATGCTGCGCCAGCATCAGTTCTGGAAATGCGAGCTGGTGTCGATCACCGATGCCGACAGCTCGATCGCCGAGCATGAACGGATGACGGAATGCGCAGAGAATGTCCTGAAGCGGCTCGGACTGCATTTCCGCACGATGACGCTTTGCACCGGCGACATGGGTTTCGGTTCGCGCAAGACCTACGATATCGAGGTCTGGCTGCCGGGCCAGGATACCTATCGCGAAATCTCTTCCTGCTCCGTCTGCGGCGATTTCCAGGGCCGGCGGATGAACGCCCGCTATCGGGTCAAGGACGACAAGAACCTCAAGTTCGTGCACACGCTGAACGGTTCCGGCGTTGCCGTCGGGCGTTGCCTGATCGCGGTTATGGAGAACTACCTCAATGAAGACGGTTCCGTCACCGTTCCGGACGCCCTCCTGCCTTACATGGGCGGCATCACGAAGATCGAGCGGGTCGGCTGATGCGTATCCTGTTGACCAATGACGACGGCATCCATGCGGAAGGTCTTGCGGTACTGGAGCGCATTGCGAGACAGCTTTCCGACGATGTCTGGATCGTCGCACCGGAAACCGATCAGAGTGGCCTTGCCCATTCGCTGACGCTTTCCGAGCCGTTGCGTCTCCGCAAGATCGGCGAGAAGCACTTTGCCTTGCGCGGCACGCCGACCGATTGCGTCATCATGGGCATCCGCGAGATCCTGCCGGAAAAACCGGACCTCGTGCTTTCCGGCGTTAACGACGGCGCCAACATGGCCGACGACGTGACCTATTCGGGAACCATCGCCGGCGCGATCGAAGGCACGCTCCAGGGTGTGCGTTCCTTTGCTCTGAGCCAGGCCGTGCGCCGTGATAACGGTCGCTTCGCACCATGGGAGGTAGCGGAGTCCTTTGCGCCGGACCTGATCCGGAAGCTGAGCGACGTGGAACTGCCGGACGGCACGTTCCTCAACCTGAATTTCCCGAATTGCGAACCGAAGGATGTCCAGGGCGTCGAGGTGACGTCCCAGGGCAAGCTCGATTTCGGCCTGACGATCGACGCCCGCAACGACGGCCGAGGCCTGCCTTATTACTGGCTGCGTTTCGGCGAGCGGAAGGGCCATTTCCGCGACGGCACCGATATTCAGGCCCTCAAGGAAAACAAGATCTCTGTGACGCCGCTTAAGCTGGACCTGACCGATCATTCGGTTCAGGATCGTGTGGCCAAGGCATTGGGATTTGGAGCGACCGATTGAAATCGGGGATGGTCGAAAAGGAAGGTTTCGCGGCGCTGGTGCTGCGTCTCAGGTCGGAAGGAATTTCCGACCTCGATCTTCTGACGGCCGTCGAGCAGACGCCACGTTCGCAATTCGTGCCGGCGCCCCTGGCGGACGACGCCTATTCCAGCCGCACCGTCCCGATTGACTGCGGATCCTTCATGGAAGGCGCCGATCTCGCCGTCAGGCTTCTGCATCGCCTGCAGGTCAAGCCTGGCCACCGGGTGCTCGAAATCGGCACGGGCAGCGGTTTTACCGCAGCGGTCATGGGCCGCATCGCGGAGCGGGTTCTGAGCGTCGAGCGTTACCGCACTTTGGTCGCCGCCGCGCAGGAGCGCATGGATGCCCTGGATCTGCGAAATGTCGTCGTGCGCCAGGCCGACGGCAGCAACGGCATGCCGGGCGAGGGCACTTTCGATCGCATCTTCGTGACGGCCGCGTTTCCCTCGCTGCCGCGCTTTTATGCCGAGCAGCTTACCCATGGCGGCTCGATGGTGGCGCCGCTGATGATCGATGAAGAGACCTGCATGATGACGCGCCTTACCAAGACGGGCAGCCGATTCGAGCGGGAGGATCTGTTCACGGCGCCGTATCTGCCGATCATTCCGCACGTGGCCGCGGCTCTCTGAAGGGCGCGAGCTGTCTGTTGTTCCATGGCCCGGATCGCCTTCGGCGGTCATGGTTATCAATTTGACAAAAAAATCGATGCAAGGTCGCCGCCTTAACCGGGCGGTAAGACTAACGCGCTTTAATGACTCACACGATGGTTGCGTATCTGTAGGTCGAGTCATGCGTCATAAGAGTTCTCCGAAATTCGGTAAGTCAGTTGCTAAGTTCGCCGTGGCGGGGCTCCTCGCCAGTGTGGCGACGGGGTGCAGCTCGGATGCGACGCGCTTCTCGGGCCTCTTCTCCAAGTCCGACAATATTACCACGGCATCAATCCCTCAGCGTCAGGGTGGTGGAGCTTACGGTCAGGCGCCGACGCCGCGCGCCGACCTTGCCGGTGGACAGGCTCTGCCTCCGGTTCCGCAAAGCGACTACGGCTCGCGGAGCGCGGCCGTGAATCAGCCTTATCCGGCAAGTTCAGGCGGTTATTCTTCGCCCGCCCGTGCAGCTTCCGCCCCGGTCGCCGTTCAGCGTTCCGAGCTTGCAGCTCCAGGCGGTTCTGCTCCGAGCTCGGCGCCCGCAGCGCGTGATCCGGTCAATCGCCAGCAGGCCCTTGCGCAGCCATTCCCGAACGGCCAGGCCACGCCCAAGCTTGCGGCCCCGGCCGCTGCGTCAGCCAAGGCCGACAGCCTGACGACCGGTACCGTAAAGCCGATGTCCGGCTGGTCTACGGTCAATGCGCCGAAAGTGACGTTGAAGCCCGGCGAGACGGTGGCGACGCTCTCCAAGCGTTATGGCGTACCGGAAAAGGAAATCCTGAAGGCCAATGGCGGAGCGGTGGCGCCCGGCCAGAGCGTCGTGATCCCGACCTTCGGACCGGCGCGCAATTCGGCCAAGGTCGCCGCCGGCGACATCGACATTCAGAACAAGGCGCCTGCGCCGGCCCAGCAGCCGGAGCAGAAGGTGGCCGTGCTTCCGTCGCAGGCTCGAGACAAGGTGCTTGCAGAACCTGCCAAGCTCACGCCGCCGGGCGGCAAGCCGATGGGCGGTACCTATACGGTCAAGCCGGGCGACACGCTTACCAAGATCGCCAGAGAAACCGGTACCTCCGTCGACCAGCTCAAGGCGGCCAACGAACTCTCCGCCGGCGGTATCCGCGTGGGTCAGACGCTGAAGGTCGCCAAAGGCTCCGCAGCCCCAGTCGCCGATCCGGTCAAGACGGCATCCATTCCCCAGCAGCCGGCTGAAGAACCAGCCGCCTCGCCGAAGCCTGCCGTAGCTGCAGCGCCCGCTGCCGCGCAGCCGGCAACGCCTGCTTCGGCACCGGCCGCCAAGGCTCCCGTTGAAACCGCGTCGGTCTCCGATGTCGAGAAGAAGTCGGACGTTGCCGCCGCTGCACCGCAGTCCACGGGCATCAGCAAGTATCGCTGGCCGGTGAATGGCGCCGTCGTCGCCGGTTACGGCCAGAATGTCGACGGAAACCGCAATGACGGCATCGATATCTCGGTCCCGGAAGGTACGCCGATCAAGGCTGCCGAAAACGGCGTGGTGATCTATGCCGGCAACGGCCTGAAACAGCTCGGCAACACGGTTCTCGTGCGCCACGATGACGGTAAGGTCACCGTTTACGGTCATGCGGGCAACATCAACGTGACGCGCGGCCAGAAGATTACCCGCGGCCAGACGCTCGCCGCCTCCGGCATGAGCGGCGACGCCAAGCGCCCGCAGGTCCATTTCGAGGTCCGAAAGGACGCGACCCCGGTCAACCCGATTACCTTCCTTGAATAATGTAGTGCGTTTCAAGGGGACGGCGGAAAAGCCCGGCATTGCCGGGCTTTTCTGCGTTTAGGCGATTGTTCATCGAGAGCGGTGCTTTAACGGGGCTGGTTTTCAGTCGCGGTTGATCGGCTTGCGCAGCCGGCCGGCGAGATCCTGGATGTATTGCCATGCGACCCGCCCGGAGCGCCCACCGCGCGTCGTTGCCCATTCGAGCGCTTGCGCGTGCAATAGTCCACGATCCAGGCCAAGGTCGAAATGGTCGGCATAGCCGTCGATCATCGTCAGATAATCGTCCTGGCTGCATTTATGGAAGCCGAGCCACAGGCCGAAGCGGTCGGAGAGCGACACCTTTTCTTCGACGGCCTCGGAGGGATTGATGGCCGTCGACTGCTCGTTCTCGATCATGTTGCGCGGCAGCAGGTGGCGTCGGTTTGAAGTCGCGTAGAAGAGCACATTGTCGGGACGTCCCTCGATTCCGCCGTCGAGTGCGGCTTTCAGCGACTTATAGGCCGTGTCGTCGTGATCGAAGGAAAGGTCGTCACAGAAGATGATGACCCGATGGTCGGATGCTTTCAGAATGTCCAGGAGATCGGGCAACGAGGAAATGTCCTCCCGATGCACCTCGACGAGCTTGAGGGAGACGCCGGCCGTCGAGCGGACATCCTCGTGAACGGCCTTGACGAGGGAGGATTTGCCCATGCCGCGTGCGCCCCAGAGCAGCACGTTGTTGGCTGGAAATCCCTCGGCAAAGCGTTGGGTGTTTTCATGCAGGATGTCGCGGACGTGATCGACGCCGCGGATCAGCTTCAGGGCGACGCGGTTCGGGCGCGGCACGGGCGAAAGACGCCGGTTGGTCGGCACCCAGACGAAGCAGTCGGCGGCGTTCCAATCGTTGATTGCCGGCGCCGGCCCGGCGAGCCGCTCAAGGGCATCCGCGAGCCTGCGAACTTCGGTCAGGATCAGGGTATTGATGTCGTCGCTCATCGTATTCCTCCGCTCGTTCAGACGGCTTCGATGCTCTGGTTGCTGCGGTATCATGGCAGTTGATGCGTCAAAAGGCTGCGAGTAGTGGATTCGGTACTGTTCACAACCTGTTTCTGTTGCATTCCCGCCCATCACAACTATATTCCGGCGGCTTGTAACGGGGGCTAGGGTCTCCGGTAATCTTAGGAGTTCTCGATGTTCATTACCGAAGCGTTCGCCCAGGCCGAAGGCGCCGCACCCGGAGCCTCCGCATTTGGCTCCGGCCTTGAAATGCTGTTCCTTTTCGCCCCTTTGATGGTGGTCTGGTATTTCTTTCTGATCCGCCCGCAGCGTGCCGCTCAGAAGAAGCGTCAGGAGACGCTGTCGTCGATCCGGCGCGGTGATCAGGTCGTCCTCGGCGGCGGCATCACCGGCAAGGTGAGCAAGGTCATCGACGATTCCGAAGTCGAAGTTGAAATCGCGGAAGGCGTGAAGATCCGTGCCATGCGGGCCTATATCGCGGAAGTCCGGGTCAAGGGCGAGCCGGTGAAGACCGAAGCCTGATTGAGGCTGGCGCGCCCGAGGCGAGCTGTAGAAATCGGAAGGGCCGGATTGTCCGGCCCGAAACTTTTTAAGGTATGTGCGCGCCATGGCGAAAGGCATCGAAATCCGCGAAGCCCATTTTCCCGGTCGCGCTCCGATCGACGCCTATGGCAACGGTGGTTTCCGTTTTGCCGACATGTCGCATCGCGGCTCCTTGCTCTGCCTTCCGTCCGGCATTCACGGCTGGGATCTGCAGGAAGGCGATCCGCTGACCGTCGAGGCCTTCGCCAGGGTGTTGGCGGAAGCGGAAGGTATCGAAGTGGTGCTTGTCGGTACGGGTGCGAACCTGAAACCGCTTCCCGCCGATTTGAAGGCCGCCCTCAAAGCGAAGAGCATTGCTTCCGATCCGATGAGCACGGGCGCGGCGGTCCGGACCTTCAATATCATGCTGGCCGAATCGCGCGCCGTGGCGGCCGCCTTGATTGCAGTCTGATATGAGTGATTTTCCAAAAGAGACCGGCGACCTGTGTCTCTCGACGCTGCGGGATACGGACCGCGATCGTTACCTTGCCTGCCTCCTCTCGCCGGTGGACAAGCGCGGCGCGCTTGCCGCGCTCTATGCCTTCAACGCCGAGATTGCCCGCGTGCGCGATGTGGTGCGCGAACCAATGCCGGGAGAAATCCGCCTGCAATGGTGGCGTGACCTTCTCGAAGGCAATGCGCATGGCGACAGCGGCGGAAACCCCATCGCCGCGGGCCTGATCGCCGCCATAGAGATCCATCGTCTGCCTCGGCAGACGCTCGTCGACATGGTCGAGGCACGGATATTCGACCTCTATGACGACCCGATTACCGACCGGAACGCGCTCGAGGGATATGCTGGTGAAACGGCCTCGGCGCTGATCCAGCTTGCGAGCCTGATCCTCTCCGCCGAGGACGCCGCCCGATCCGCCGAAGCGGCAGGCCATGCGGGCGTGGCGCAGGCGATCGCCGGCTTCCTGCTGCTGATGCCGGTTCACAGGCAACGCCATCAACTCTATCTGCCGCTCGACATTTTGGCTGCTACCGGGCTTGATCGAGACGCTTTCCTACGCGGCGAGGACAAGCCGCGTATTTCCGCAGCGATCGATGCCTTTGCCGGCCTTGGCCTCGAGCATCTTGCCAAGGCGCGGAAAGCCGGCCGGGTGCCAGCCCCCGTCTTCCCGGCCTTTCTGCCGGTGGCGCTTGCCGAACCTGTCTTGCGCCGCGCGGCGCGAGCCGGGCCCGCTGCGCTCGACCTCTCCCTGCAATCGCCGCAATGGCGGCGCCAAATCAGATTGCTGAAGGCAGGTATCAACCGCCGGTTTTGAACGGACGCCAAATTCGCACAAGGCTCGTCGTTTAAAGCGGCCAAGGCATAGGCAGGCGCATCAAAGGAGAAGCGGCGTGAGTCCCGTCATTGTCTGGTTGATCATCTTCGTGCTCTTGATGGCGCTCGCCTACTACGTGACCCGTCTGATCGGCAAGGATCAGGAGGGCAACCGTCACGATACCGGCCTTGCCATCCTGGAATTCGGTCGCGCCTTTCCGAACGAGGCGATCCGTAGCTTGCACGTAACCGCCGATGCTGAGGCGATCTTCGTCCGGCTGTACGGCAGCAAAGCCGGCTTTATGCGCAGCCGCCGCAGCCACTACGCCTGCCACTTGATCGCTCCCGGCCGGGTGCGTGTCTTTCCGCTGCCGAACGCGAAGGGATTCAGTGTCGAATTCCTCGACGCGCCGACACAGAACGGAACCTTCGTCTTCTCTTCGGAAAAAGAGGCGGCTGAAGTCTCGCTCTGGCTGCTCGACAACTATGTCAATATTCCCGATCGCGGAGCCGACGAAACGTCGGAAGCGCCCGCTGAACCTGACGCCTCCGGCGGAAGCGTCAGTCCCGATCGAGCCAATTAGAGCAGTCCTGCAAGGCACGAGCCGCCAGCAACTGCCGTTTCATCACCGTCTTGTCCTTGCCGCGAAAACGCTTGACGCCTTCCGGTTTGACGATCGAGCCGGGCTCCAGCTCCGGAAACAATCCGAAATTGACGTTCATCGGCTGGAAGGAGCGTTTTCCCGGTTCGTCTTCCGAAACCAGATGGCCGCCGGTGATATGGCCGAGCAGCGAACCGAAGGCGGTCGTTGCCGGCGGGCTGACCAGTGGCTCACCCTTGCGCTCGGCGGCGGCGAAACGACCTGCCAGAAGGCCGATTGCGGCACTTTCCACATATCCTTCGCAGCCGGTGATCTGACCCGCGAAACGCAGACCCGCCCTGCTTTTGAGAGTCAGCGTCTTGTCCAAGAGCACGGGCGAGTGGATATAGGTGTTGCGGTGCAGGCCTCCGAGGCGTGCAAATTCCGCATTCTGCAGGCCCGGAATCATCCGGAAAATCTCCGCCTGCGCGCCATATTTGAGCTTCGTCTGGAAACCCACCATGTTGTAGAGCGTGCCGAGCGCGTTGTCCTGGCGAAGCTGCACGACGGCATAGGCCTTCACGGTCGGATTGTGGGCATTGGTCAGCCCCATCGGCTTCATCGGTCCATGACGCAGCGTCTCCCGGCCGCGCTCCGCCATTACCTCGATCGGCAGACAGCCGTCGAAGTAAGGTGTGCCTTCCCATTCCTTGAAGCCGACCGTATCGCCGGCGATGAGCGCGTCGACGAAGGCATTATACTGCGCTTCATCCAAGGGGCAGTTGATATAGTCCTTGCCTGTGCCGCCCGGGCCGACCTTGTCGTAACGCGACTGGTACCAGCAGATGTCCATGTCGATCGAATCGCGATGGACGATCGGCGCGATGGCATCGAAAAAGGCGAGCGAATCTTCGCCGGTCTCCGCCTGAATGGCGGTCGCGAGTGCCGATGAGGTGAGGGGGCCGGTGGCGATGATCGCCAGATCCCATTCCTTCGGCGGCAGCCCCTGGATTTCCTCGCGAACCACGGTGATCAGCGGATGCCTTTCGATCGCCTCGGTAACCGCTTCGGAAAAGCCGTCACGGTCGACGGCGAGCGCGCCGCCCGCAGGTACCTGGTTCCTGTCGGCCGAGGCGATGATCAAGGAATTGGCAAGCCGCATTTCCGCGTGGATGACGCCGACCGCATTGGCTGTCGCATCGTCGGAGCGGAAGGAATTGGAGCATACGAGTTCGGCCAGACCATCGGTCTTGTGGGCGTCGGTGCCGCGCACGCCGCGCATTTCATGGAGAATCACCGGCACGCCAGCCTGAGCGATTTGCCAGGAGGCTTCCGATCCGGCGAGGCCGCCGCCGATGACATGGATGGGAGAAAGGGAATTGTTGGTCATGGCCGGCTCAATATCATGACGTTTGCCTAACCCAAATCAAAAATGGGGCGGAATCAAAAAGGCACCTGATCAGGTGCCTTTGATACGTCCTTGGATGTTCTGCCTGGCATGCCGTTGGCTTTTCGCCGCTGCGGCGTCGCGCGGCGCAAATCCGGCTTGCTGGGCGGCTTAGCGGAAGGAGCGCGATGCGATGTTACGGATATCGTAACGGGTCAGACCGATGTCGTTGAGCGCCTGGTTGGAAAGGTTGCCAAGCTCGTTCATCGTGCGGCGGTAGCTGATCCAGTTCTTAGCGATGCGGATCGGGTTCATGGTCGTTTCCTCAAGATTTGTCCTGATGCTCTGTCGTCATCAGCGATGTCAGTCTTATACAACCGCATAATAAGAAAGTGCAGTGCAAAAAATATGCGACTGCCATGCAAATGTGCATGAGGTTGATGAATTTTACAGCTGAGCCTGAAAATCCGGCACGGAATGCAAAGGGCTGAAAATAAAAGAAAAGCGCCTCCCCGGAGGGAGGCGCTTTTAAAAGTCGGTGGTACCGGGCTTGGTCGGCTTAGAAGCCGACTGCAGTCCGTGCAACGCGGCGGATGTCTGCGCGGCCGATGCCGAGGTCGTTGAGTTCACGGTCGCTCATGCGGCCGAGCTCGTTGACGGTTTCGCGGTACTTGCGCCAGCTGGTGAGCTTCTGTGCGATGTTCATGATCTTGTCCCTTTCAAGGCCCTTGCCAGCAGCCCCTTCGGCGCTGACTTCAATCTCATGACCACTAATATATGTTGCGTTGCAAAAAGTAACAGCGCCTATTCGGTATGCCACCTATGCAGCCAGCGCATTACGAAACGATTAACCAATGCGCGGGGTGGGTAAACAATGGGCATTTTTGCACGGCTCTCCGGAAAATTGTCCTTTGCGGTGCAAAAAAATAACGCCCACCGGGGGAGGAGATCCGGTGGGCGTCATTTGTAACGACCGGCGATTTGGGAGGAGGAGGATCGCCAGTCCCATCGGGCTCACGCTGGGAGGAGGAGTGCGTCGCCCGAATTTCTGTCACGGGATCAGATCCCGAGGGCACCTTTCATTCCGAAACGGTTGCCAAGCCGTCCGAACCAGAGAGACTGGAGAACGTTCCAATCAATCTCTGTGTCTGCATATTACGAAGCCGTACGCTCATTGTGCAGTGCAATATGGGAATGGATGACATGCAATCCCCGCATGCCTTCATTCCAGTTGATTCCAATCTACACATTAGAATTTAATAAAAAGTTAAGCATCCGCGACGGCCGGATGGCAGGCCGCCGGGAGCATGTTTTCCGGGCTTTTGCGGAAGTGCCAAAAAACCGTCATTTTCCCTTTGCGCGCGCTGAAACGGGTGATATAGAGACGCGCGCTCCGGAAGGCCTCAGGCCACGAGGATTTTCGACGCGGTGGGGCGCGGGTATGGTGAAATTGGTAGACACGCCAGATTTAGGTTCTGGTGCCGCAAGGCGTGGGAGTTCAAGTCTCTCTACCCGCACCAGCACCGCCGGGAGTGCGGTCCGAGCCGGGTCTGGCGAGCAGGACCGGCGCTCCTTGAAGCCGCGGCCGGTCTCACAAGGTTCCGGCGATGTGCTCATGAAAACGAACGGCTGTCTGGGCACCGCCGCCACGATATGAAGGTTTAAAAATGCAGGTTACCGAAACGCTCGCTGAAGGGCTGAAGCGCGAAATCAAGGTCGTTATCCCGAAGAAGGATATGGAGGCCGAACTGAACGTTCGCCTCGCCGACGCCAAGGACAAGGTCCGCATCAACGGTTTCCGTCCGGGCAAGGTGCCGCTTCCGCATCTCAAGAAGATGTACGGCAAGTCGATCATGGCCGACCTCGTCAACGAGATCGTTCGCGAACGCCCGACCAAGATCCTCTCGGAGCGCGGCGAAAAGTCGGCGACGCAGCCGTCGGTCGCCATGACCGAGGATGAGGCCGAAGCCGAAAAGATCCTGAATGCTCAGGCCGATTTCGAGTTCACGCTCTCCTATGAAGTCATTCCGCCGATCGAGCTGAAGCCGACCAGCGGTCTGTCCGTCGTGCGCGAGGTGGTGGAAGTCACCGAAGAGGAAGTCACCGAGCAGATCGAAAAGATCGCCGAAAGCGCCCGCACCTTCGAAGCCAAGAAGGGCAAGGCCGCCGATGGCGACCGCGTCACCATGAACTATCTCGGCAAGGTCGACGGCGAAGCCTTTGATGGCGGCGCTGCCGAGGACGCCGAGCTGGTTCTCGGTTCGGGCCGCTTCATTCCGGGCTTCGAAGATCAGCTCGTCGGTGTCAAGGCCGGCGACGAAAAGCAGATCACCGTGACCTTCCCGGCTGACTATCCGGCCGCCAACCTGGCCGGCAAGGACGCCACCTTCGACATCACTGTCAAGGAGGTCGCCGCACCGGCACCCATCGAAATCAACGACGAACTTGCCTCCAAGCTCGGCATCGAATCCGTCGACCGTCTCAAGGAGATCGTCCGCGGCCAGATCGAAAGCCAGTACGGCAGCGTCACCCGCCAGAAGGTGAAGCGTCAGATCCTCGACCAGCTCGACGAACTCTACAAGTTCGACACCCCGCAGGGCCTCGTCGATGCCGAGTTCGAAAATATCTGGCGTCAGATCAACACCGATCTGCAGCAGTCCGGCAAGACCTTCGCGGATGAAGACACCACCGAGGAAGATGCTCGCACCGAATACCGCAAGCTCGCCGAGCGTCGCGTTCGCCTGGGTCTCGTTCTCTCCGAAATCGGCGAAAAGGCTGGCGTCGAAGTGACCGAGGAAGAGATGCAGCGTGCCCTTTACGCTCAGCTTCAGCAGTTCCCAGGCCAGCAGAAGGAAATCCTCGATTTCTTCCGCAACACCCCCGGCGCTTCCGCTTCGCTCCGCGCTCCGATCTTCGAAGAGAAGGTCGTGGACAAGCTGCTCTCCGAAATCAAGGTCACCGACAAGACCGTGACGAAGGAAGAGCTGATGGCCGAAGAAGAGGCCGAGTCCGCTGAAAAGCCGGCCAAGAAGAAGGCTGCTCCGAAGAAGGCTGCCAAGGCCGAAGCGGCTGACGAAGCCGGCGAAGGTGAGGAAGCTGCCGCTCCGAAGAAGAAGGCTGCTCCGAAGAAGAAGGCCGCTGAAGACAGCGCCGAATAAGCTTCGCATTGAATGTGTAGAAAAGCCGGGTCGGCGACGATCCGGCTTTTTTGTTGCGACAACCTCCAAAGTTCTCCGCCATGATCCGCATCGAAAACATCAGCAAATCGAATAGCCATCGCATTCTCTTTATCGAAGCCTCGGCTGCGTTGAACCGGGGTGAAAAGATCGGACTCGTCGGCCCGAACGGTGCCGGCAAGACCACGCTTTTCCGAATGATCACCGGTCAGGAAGTCCCCGACGAGGGACAGGTCACGGTCGAAAAGCACGTCACCATCGGCTATTTCAGCCAGGATGTCGGCGAAATGTCCGGCCGCAGCGCCGCGACCGAGGTGATGGACGGGGCAGGGCCTGTGAGCGAGGTCGCTGCCGAACTCCGCGAACTCGAAGCCGCCATGGTTGATCCGGACCGCATGGACGAGATGGATCAGATCATCGAACGTTATGGCGAAGTCCAGGCGCGCTACGAGGAACTAGACGGATACGGACTCGAGGGTCGCGCTCGCGAGGTGCTCGCCGGATTGAGCTTTACGCAGGAAATGATGGACGGCGATGTCGGCAAGCTTTCGGGCGGCTGGAAGATGCGCGTGGCGCTCGCCCGCATCCTGCTCATGCGCCCTGATGTCATGCTGCTCGACGAGCCGAGCAACCATCTCGATCTCGAGAGCCTGATTTGGCTCGAGTCCTTCCTCAAGGGCTACGACGGTGCGCTGCTGATGACCTCGCACGACCGGGAGTTCATGAACCGCATCGTCACCAAGATCATCGAGATCGATGCCGGATCCTTGACCACCTATTCCGGCGATTACGCCTTTTATGAACAGCAGCGGGCGCAGAACGAAAAGCAGCAGCAGGCGCAGTTCGAGCGCCAGCAGGCCATGCTTGCCAAGGAAATCAAGTTCATCGAGCGCTTCAAGGCTCGTGCATCCCATGCCGCGCAAGTGCAAAGCCGCGTCAAAAAACTGGACAAGATCGAGCGCGTCGAACCGCCGAAACGCCGGCAGGCGGTGGCATTCGAATTCCAGCCAGCGCCGCGTTCCGGCGAAGACGTCGTAAACCTCAAGGGCGTTCACAAGAAGTACGGCAGCCGCTCGATCTACGAAGGGCTGGATTTCATGGTCCGCCGCAAGGAGCGCTGGTGCATCATGGGCATCAATGGTGCCGGCAAGTCGACCCTCTTGAAGCTGGTGGCCGGTACGGCGGAGCCTGATGACGGCAATGTCACCGTGGGTGCCAGCGTCAAGATGGGTTATTTCGCCCAGCATGCCATGGATGTCCTCGACGGAGAGCTGACGGTCTTCGAATGGCTGGAGGCCGAGTTTCCGCGGGCCGGGCAGGGGGCGCTGCGGACGCTGGCCGGCTGCTTCGGCTTTTCCGGCGACGACGTGGAAAAGAAGTGTCGGGTGCTTTCGGGCGGCGAAAAGGCACGGCTGGTGATGGCCGCCATGCTCTTCGATCCGCCGAATTTCCTGGTCCTCGACGAGCCCACCAACCACCTCGACCTCGATACAAAGGAAATGCTGATCAAGGCGCTGTCCGATTATGAGGGCACGATGCTCTTCGTTTCGCACGACCGGCATTTCCTTGCCGAGCTTTCAAACCGTGTTCTCGAACTCACACCCGAGGGTATCCATCGCTATGACGGCGGATACACGGAATATGTCGAACGGACCGGTTACGAAGCGCCTGGCCTGAGGTCCTGACGGGATCAGAGAACCAGGTGGCGAACGGCATATCGGAGTTGCTCTCATTTGCAGCGGGCGGCCGGTCATGAATGGTTAACGTCCGGTTGCTAGGTTCCGCGGCGCCACGAGGGGACGATATGCGAAACTCCTATCCGCTATACCTGATGACCGCCATCGTCACTCCTTGGTTGGCCGCTTGCCAGGGGGATCTCAGTCCCCTGACGTCGAGCATTCGCTTGGACGGATTGCAATCCGGGATTATTTCGCCGGTGACGAATGCCGGGAGCCAGTCACCGCCACCACCCCCGCCTGTTGCGCCCACGGCGGTAGCTTCCGTTGCTCCGGCCTCGCAGTGCGCGCCGGATGTCGTCCAAAAGCTGCTGACGCCCGCATCCACGGATTCTTCCGCTGTCAAGCTGAACTGCAGCGTCCAATTATCTGCCAATGCTGCGGTGACACGACAGGTCGTCTTCGAGGGCAGCACCGCAAGCGGGGCCATCCTTGATTGCGCTGGCGGCACTCTCGGAGGGCGAGGCGAAAAGGGTGATCGGGAATCGCTCATTGTCAAATCGAATAGGACCGGGGACAGCTGGGGTCGGCCGGTGGGCGTGACCATCAAGAACTGCAGGATAACCGGCGGCATACGTGTCTATGGCCTCGGAAGAAACGGTGAAGCAGGCCCTGTCAAACAGTCGTCAATGAACGCTGATCATACGAAA
Source organism: Neorhizobium alkalisoli (assembly GCF_002968635.1). Classification (GTDB taxonomy): domain Bacteria; phylum Pseudomonadota; class Alphaproteobacteria; order Rhizobiales; family Rhizobiaceae; genus Neorhizobium; species Neorhizobium alkalisoli. Next base: position 210,253 of record NZ_PVBN01000008.1, read on the forward strand.
TTTGCGCAACTTGCAGCTCCCAGCAAGGTCGCTTTCGATCGCGTCCATATCGTCGGATCAGGCGGAGTGCCATTCTACATCAGTCCGGGGGTGACCAATGTTACCTTGTCGAATTCAACGATCGAAGGAACGTCGACGAGCGCGGCGATCTATCTCGATGCCGAATCTGCTGGCGCCAAAATCGTCGACAATGTCTTCAATATCAAAACCGAAGGTCGCGAGCTTATTGCCGTGGACGGCTCCGCTTACAACGAAATTTCCGGGAACAAGTTCGGCAACGTGAGGAACGGCGGCATCTTCGCCTACAGGAATTGCGGCGAGGGTGGTACGATCAGGCATCAAACTCCCCAGTTCAACAGGATCCAGGGCAATACCTTCACCTTCTCGGGGCGCGCAAATGCTCCTGCTGTCTGGCTGAATTCCAGAAACGGCAACAGGTCCTATTGTTTCTCCGATCCTGGTCACCCGTTCGGCAGCAGCTTGAGCCCGATGGATTTTGCACAAAACAACGTGGTTGAAGGAAACGTCGCCACGAGCGCGGGAAGCGAAGCCTTCAGGAACAGCGATCCGACAAATCGCATTTCCGGCAACAGCGAATGAGGGTCTGAGGTGAGGGAGCCCATCCTCAGGTTCTCGAATATCGTGACCCCAAGCCCCAGCTTCGACGTTTGCAACATGCCCGCTGGTTGGTTTGGGCAGAGTTTTAGGATTCTGGCGTGCCCGCGATGCAGGGCTAACCGCGACTGCCGTTTGGCTTCATCGCTGGACTTACCTCCAGCTGTTGCCGGGGTTGATTTTGCGCCGTCTCGCTGTCTTGGCTGCTTATCTTGAGCAAGGCTCCGAATCCGACAATCGTCGCCAGAATAAGGGAGCCAATGATCTCATATCGAGGCATTCCGAACCGGTTGGCCATGGTTGTAACTCCTGATGAAGTTACTTACGCGCGTATTTGAAAAATGTTCCCGATCCAACCCGCCGGACTGCTCCGGCGATCCGGCGGTGCGCACCCTTCCTGACGATCTTTCTTGATAACCGACCGCAGCGCATCCATGCTGCGCGTGAGCGTTAAACGCTGCTCCAGCCGGCGCAGCTGTTGATGTGCAGCCGGCACGCCCCTGGCGTGGATGGGAGGACAAAATGGTTACTTCTACCGTCGAGTTGCGCAATGTCGCCGGGACGGAAGCGGCGTTGGGATGGGCAGGCGATCATACGGTGGTCGTTGACCGTCCGGAGGGAAAAGCCGGCGGCAAGGGTCTCGGCTTCAACGGCGCCCAGCTTTTGGGTCTCGCAATCGGCGGCTGTTATTGCAATGACCTCCGCTATGCGGCGCATGAAATGGGTGTTGCACTGGGTGATATCGAAGTGACGGTGACCGTTGCGCTGGATGGCGTGCCGTTTTTGGCAACAGGCGCCGAGCTCGCCGTCCGCTGCGAAACCGCGGATGGATCGGATGCGCGCCTCGTCATAGATAGGGCGTGGCAAGTCTGTACCGTCGCCAACTCGCTCCGGCTCGGCATCCCGGTCAATATCGTCTCCCCTGCGTAGCACGAGACTGCGCTGCCGCGAGGCTAGGGTCGACATCTGGCATCACACCTTGCTCCGGCAGCTCGCCTCGGCCGAATCGACAGGCCCCGCACGACCCGCAACCACCTCGCCCAAATAGGCCTATGACCGCCCCTCGGCACCTAACGGAACCTCTTGCCGGGCAATCCTGTTATTGCGGTCAGGGCATGCAGGAGGCCAGAAGATGCCGCTGCTGATCAGCTATATCATTATCCGGGTTTCGATCGGTTTTGCCTTGGGCGCTGCCACGGCAATCGCGATCCTCCTCCAATGGTTCTTAACCGATGCGACGTCTCTGGGGCCGCTTGAGATGTGGCTCGTGATTTACGGATTCGGTTCCGTTTTCGGGCTCGGCTATCTGGCGACCTCGCTGGCGCTGGATGCCGACGACGACGACGACGGCGCGTGAAGCCGCTTGCGCCGTCGCCGACTGATGCAGCCCTAACCGGCCTGCTGCATTTCAGCGGCCGCGGCATTGTCTTTTTCCGATGCGCGCTGATAGGCCTGCCGTGTCGAAAGTCTTCCAAAGTATTGCTCGAAAGCCGGCCGCTTCTCGATCGAGCCGAACTGCAGACCCCAACCGATCTGGGCGCCGACATATACATCCGCGGCGGTGAACGTCTCGCCGGCGATATACGTATGGGCGCCGACGGCCATCTCCAGCGTGTCCATCACGTCCCGGAAGCTGCCGTAACCGACCATTCGCTCCCGCTCCGGCGGAACTTCAAAACCAAGCGCTCTATTGCTGACGGCGGCTTCCAGCGGACCGGCGGCGAAGAACATCCAGCGGTAGTAGTCGGCGCGTTCTGCCGGAGAGGGTGCCAGGCCCGCCTGTGGAAAAGCATCGGCGAGATAGGCGCAGATTGCAGCACACTCCGTCACGACGGTTTTTCCATGCACAATCGTTGGCACCTTGCCCATGGGATTGACCGCCTTGTAGGCCTCACCCTTCATCGTCGTGCCGAAGTGAAGGATTTCGACCCGATAGGGCGCGCCCACTTCTTCCAGCATCCAGCGGGCGATGCGGCCGCGAGACATCGGGTTGGTGTAGAATACCAGTTCTTCCGTCATGACGTCCTCCTCTTGGTTTCGCGAGTGCTACGGCGACCGCCTTGCGGAATCAAGCCCGGCAACAGCAGAACTTCAGAGTGGTTTGCGATACTGAATGAAGCCGGAAGCCTGGGCTACGCGATCGTAGAGCCGCCGGGCGGTCGCATTGCCCTCGTGGGTAAGCCAATAAAGACGTCCGGCCTTTTTCTGCCGCGCCAGCTCGGCGACGGCTTCGATCAGCGCTTCGCCCGTGCCTCGGCCGCGTTGACCGGCGTCGACATAAAGATCCTGCAGATAGCACGTCCACTCAGGCAGCCAGCACGAACGGTGAAATATGACATGCGCAATGCCCACCATCCGGCCGCGCTCGTCGAAGGCGCCGAGTGCATGCATCGGCTCGTCTGGATCGTTGAGGCGGCTCCAGGTGAGATCGTACTGCTCTTTCGAGAGCACGGTTTCATAAAAATAGAGATAGGCCTCCCAGAGCGGCTCCCAGGAGGCACGGTCGGAAGGTTCGAGAGGTCGAACGGCAGTCGTCATGGCTCACTTCCTCAAAAAGAAACGGCGGGAATTGCTTCCCGCCGTTTTTACCGGATTTTGAAGGTTCAGGCAGCCATGGCCTTCTTGAGATTGTCATCGATCTTGTCGAGGAAAGCGGTGGTGGAGAGCCACGGCTGGTCCGGGCCGATCAGGAGGGCGAGGTCCTTCGTCATGAAGCCGGATTCGACGGTGTCGACGCAGACCTTTTCGAGCGTCGAGGCGAACTTCGCGAGTTCGGCATTGTCGTCGAGTTTCGCGCGGTGCGCGAGGCCGCGGGTCCAGGCGAAGATCGAGGCGATCGAGTTCGTCGAGGTCTCCTGGCCCTTCTGATGCTGGCGGTAGTGGCGGGTGACCGTGCCGTGGGCGGCTTCGGCTTCCACCGTCTTGCCATCAGGGGTGAGCAGGACCGAGGTCATCAGGCCGAGCGAGCCGAAGCCTTGGGCAACCGTGTCGGACTGCACGTCGCCATCGTAGTTCTTGCAGGCCCAGACGTAGCCGCCGGACCACTTCAGGGCCGAGGCGACCATGTCGTCAATCAGGCGGTGTTCGTAGGTGATGCCGATTTCGTCGAACTGCGCCTTGAATTCGTTCTGGTAGACTTCTTCGAAGATATCCTTGAAGCGGCCGTCATAGGCCTTGAGGATGGTGTTCTTGGTCGACAGATAGACCGGCCACTTACGCATCAGGCCGTACATCATCGAAGCGCGGGCGAATTCGCGGATCGACTCGTCGAGGTTGTACATGGCCATCGCCACGCCGGCACCGGGCGCATCGAACACTTCCTTTTCGATCACCTGGCCGTCCTCGCCGACGAACTTGATCGTCAGCTTGCCCTTGCCGGGGAACTTGAAGTCGGTGGCGCGGTACTGATCGCCGAAGGCATGGCGGCCGACGACGATCGGCTTGGTCCAACCGGGAACGAGGCGGGGCACGTTCTTGCAGATGATCGGCTCGCGGAAGATGACGCCGCCGAGAATGTTGCGGATCGTGCCGTTCGGGCTCTTCCACATCTGCTTGAGGCCGAATTCCGTCACGCGGGCTTCGTCCGGCGTGATGGTGGCGCACTTGATGCCGACGCCGTGCTTCTTGATGGCGTTTGCCGCGTCGACGGTGACCTGATCGTTGGTGGCGTCGCGGTTTTCGACCGAAAGGTCATAATATTCGATGTCGAGATCGAGATAGGGAAGGATCAGCTTGTCCTTGATGAGCTGCCAGATGATGCGGGTCATCTCGTCGCCGTCGAGATCGACGACCGGGTTTGCTACCTTGATCTTTTGCATGGAATTCCTCTTGGACGTAGGAGGGATATTTGATCCCCAAAGGTGGACACCAGTGGTGTGCGCTATAGCACCGCCGGACCGGAACGCAAAGGCATTCAGCCCGCGTCATGCGGCTTTTCGCGCCAGAAATCGTCTCGCATTCCGATTGGCGGACAATTGTCCTTGCCAAACCACAAACCGGGTTTAATGTCCCGAAAAATCCCACTCGAACAACTGGATTCCTCCCATGCGGATCTTGCCGCTCGCTATCGCTTTTTCGCTGACCTCCACCTTGGCCGTGGCGGCTGACGCCACCGATCCGGTCAAGGAAGTCATGAAGGTCACTGAGGACAACTGGAATACGGTCGATAGCGAGTGGAAATATATCTTCGACGCAGACTCGCTGAAGCGGCTGTTCAGCAAGAGGTTCCAGACGGCTTACGCGGAAGCGGCGAAGCATCCGGCCTACGAAACTGAAAACAACCAGCCGGGCGATCCCTTCGGTTATGACGTCGTGACCGCCTCCCAGGACGGCTGTCCGCTGCAGGATATCAAGATGACGACGGCGCCCGGCGCCAACGGGGTCACCGACGTGACGGTGACGTTCAAGCAATGGACCTGCGTCGATGACGCCCAGATCAAGGACAGCATCAGCGAAGTCCATTTCGATGTGATCGGCGAGGACGGCAAGTCGGTCATCGACGATATCCACCGCGTGGCGGAAGGCGAAAAGGACTCCGTCGTCGAGGAAATGCAGTCGATCGCCAAGGGCGAGTAACCCCCGGCGGGTTCGACAGTTTGAACCACTGCAATATATGAACCTTCGCAGGTCTGCTCTGCTTTTGCGGCGCGAAGGGGTGCTGATGAGATTTCCTTCAAGATTGGCCGATCGGCTGCTGGCTCATGACCCGGCGCTGTCGAGAGTGCGCATGGGCGCGCGCGTGACGCTGACCATTCTCGGCTCGGTCGCCTGTCTGGCGGCGTTTCATGCCGCAATCATGCCGTTGCCTCCGATCGCGTACGGACTGGCGATCATCCTGTCGATCGAGGGCGGGGTTGCCGTGCGGGACCGGTTGCCGGGCGACCAGTTGAAGACCCGGCTGCTCGGCTGCCTCGCAAGTCTGGCATCCGTCGCGACGGCTGCCTTGCTGGAGGACTACCGGATAGTCTCGGACGTCGTATTCCTCTGCGTGATTCTGGCCGCGACCCTTGCGCGTATCTATGGGCCGAGGGGCTTTGCGATCGGCATGTTCGCCTTCACGTCCTATTTCATCGGCGCCTATCTCAGGCCGCAGCTCGCGGAGCTGCCGCTTGCGGCGGTCGGCCCTCTGGTCGCCGTCATCATGGGGCACGTCATTCGAACCTACGTCCTGCGGGACGATCGCAAGCGCGACCTCCTCCACGCGCTCGTGGCGGTTCAGGGTCGGTCCGATGATGTTCTGGCAAAGCTCGAACTGCTTGCCGCGGCCGGACGGTGGACGGAGGCCGACAGGACGGAGCTGCGGAGGCGTGAGGAGCGGCTGAAGGACGTGGTCCTGATGGCCGAAAGTTATCTGCCGGTCTCGCAGGAGGAGCGGGAAGGCAAGGGGGCTGACGACGATGTCGCGACGCCTGTCGCCATGGCGATCTTCGACGTCCATCTCGCCGCTGAAAGCGCTCTTGTGCTTTCGCTGGAAAGCCTGCCGCCCGCAGGCCTGGTGGAGGCGGTGCTGAACGGGGACGATGCGCGGGTCAGATACTACACTGGCGAACCGGGCGACGAGGACCATCCGCCGCAGTCGGAAAGCCTTCGCGCCTTCGCCTGGCTTCACGAAGCGCGCAGGTCGCTCGTCAAAGAGGTCGAAAAGGCGCGGCAGGAGGGTTTTGCTTTTCTCGCTTCGCTGCCACAGCCCCCAAAACCTGCCGCAATCGACTTTTCCTTCAAGAACCCCCAGGTCCGCGCCGCCCTTCAGATCACGCTGGCGTCCGGCATCGCAATGGTGTTTGGCCTGATGCTTTCGCGCGACCGCTGGTTCTGGTCGGTGCTCACCGCCTTCCTGATCTTCACGAATACCAAGTCGCGCGGCGATACGGCGATAAGGGCAATCCAGCGATCGATCGGGACGTTGCTCGGAATTACGATCGGCCTCGGCCTTGCGACACTGCTGGCGGGGCATCCGCTGCCGGCCATGGGTCTGGCGGCTACGGGAGTCTTCCTGGCCTTCTATTACCTGCAGGCTTCCTACGCGATGATGAGCTTCTTCATCTCGATCGTGCTTTGCCTGATCTATGGACTTATCGGGCAGCTCACCTTCGATCTTCTGCGGCTGCGCATCGAGGAAACGCTGATCGGCGCGGCAGCAGGCACCGCGGTGGCGTTCCTCATCTTTTCTGCGCCAACGCGGTCGACGGTCGATCTGGCACTGGCGCGCTGGTACGGTTCCCTGCGTGAACTGCTTGAAGCCGGCAGGGCGGGCGGGGGCGGGATGCAGGCGATCGAACTCTCCCGTAAGCTCGACGCCGCCTATCGAGAGCTCACGGTCGCTGCCCGCCCGCTCGGCAGCAGCTGGTCGCTTGTCACCAAGCCTGGCCGCATCCGCCAGACACTGGCGATTTTTCTCGCCTCCACCTATTGGGCGCGGGTGTTCGCCCGCAATCTGGCTTTAACCGGAAAGACACCGGAGCCTGAGGTACTGGAGGCTATCGAGACCACGCTCAAAACGGCGGAACGTGCCGCTGGTCGTGGATCGGAGTGCTTTTCGATGCCAAGGCAGGCGAGGCGAGCCGGAGGGCGGCATCTGCCGATCTTCCGGCATGGCTCGCGGCTTGGCGTCGAAATGGTCGGTAATCTGCTCGATCGCCTTTATCCGCAGCCATAACGCCCTTGCCGATCACCGTGCAGCTGGTTTATTCCCCGCCAATGATCATCGGAAGGGCATCATGTCAGGTACCAATAGCGAGCGAGAACTGATTGCCGAAGGACCGGCGATCGTGCTGGTGGAGCCGCAGCTTGGCGAGAACATCGGGATGGTTGCCCGCGCCATGGCGAATTTCGGCCTGGCGGAGCTGCGCATTGTCAATCCTCGCGATGGCTGGCCGAGCGAAAAGGCGCGCTCCGCAGCCGCCAAGGCCGATCATGTGATCGACGGAACCAAGGTTTACGAGACGCTGGAAGAGGCGATCAAGGATCTCAATTTCGTCTATGCGACGACGGCCCGCGAGCGGTACGGTTTCAAGCCCGTGCGTTCTCCGGTGGTGGCGGCTGAGACATTGCGCACCAGGTTCAGGGCAGGGGAAAAGACCGGCGTTCTCTTCGGTCGCGAGCGCTGGGGGTTGACCAATGAGGAAGTCGCGCTTGCCGATGAGATCGTCACCTTTCCCGTCAACCCGGCCTTCGCATCGCTCAATATCGCCCAGGCGGTGCTGCTGATGTCCTACGAATGGATGAAATCCGGACTGGACGACCTCAGCGAGACAATCTTCCAGCCTGTCGAGCAGCGGCCCTCTACGAAGGAACAGGTTTTCGGCCTGTTCGAGCATCTGGAGGAGGCTCTCGATGCCCGCGGATATTTTCATCCGCCCGCGAAAAAGCCCAAAATGATCGACAATCTCCGCGCCGTCATCTCGCGGAGGGGATTTACGGAACAGGAGATCAGCGTGTTCCGGGGCGTCATCAATTCGCTCGACCGTTTTCCGCGCCGATGGCCGAAGCAGAACAAGGTGGGCGAGCCGGGAGAGGCTCCAGGGGAGACGGCAGGGAATGACGCAGACGAATGAGTTGAAGCCGGTGCTGATGTTCGATTCGGGCATCGGCGGGCTGACGGTGCTGCGCGAGGCGCGCGTGCTGATGCCGGAGCGCGGCTTCATCTACGTGGCGGACGATGCCGGTTTTCCCTATGGCGATTGGGAGGAAGCCGCGCTGAAGGAGCGGGTTATCGCGCTCTTTGCCAAGCTTCTCCAGGAATACGATCCCGAAGTTTGCGTGATCTCCTGCAACACCGCCTTCACGCTTGCTGGTGCGGACCTCCGCTCGACCTTTCCGAATATGACCTTTGTCGGGACGGTGCCGGCGATCAAGCCGGCGGCGGAGCGCACGCGCTCCGGTCTCGTTTCCGTTCTCGCCACCCCCGGCACGGTGAAGCGCGCCTATACCCGCGATCTCATCCAGTCGTTTGCCACGCAATGCCACGTGCGTCTGGTCGGCTCCCAGAATCTTGCCCGCATGGCCGAGGCCTATATCCGGGGCGAGACGATATCAGACGAGGCGGTGATGGCGGAGATTGCTCCCTGTTTCGTGGAGAAGGACGGCGGCAAGACCGACATCGTCGTTCTTGCCTGCACGCACTACCCGTTTATGGCCAATGTGTTCCGGCGCTTGTCGCCTTGGCCAGTCGATTGGCTTGATCCGGCCGAGGCGATCGCAAGGCAGGCCCGTCGGAAGGTGCCCCTGGTCGATGGCGCCGAGCATCCCGACAGCTATGATTTCGCGGTCTTCACCTCGGGCAATCCTGATTTCGCCACGAGGCGGCTGATGCAAGGATTTGGCCTGAAGGCCTGAGCGCCATCGAGCGATGTGACTTTTTTATCACGTTTTCTTTGTGATGATTGCAATTCGCGATTGTGCGCTTGCTCATCGGGAGATCTCGTGTATTATCTACCTATTCCGCAAAACGAACACAGGAGGCGTGAAATGAAGTCTATTCCCATGTTTATGCGCCTTTCTGGCGGAACGGCTATTGTGGCCTCGGTGTATCGCACATCGACGCCGGCCGGCATGTGCTCCCAGGCCGTATAAGTCTGGATTTCCGCCGTTTTGGCACTTTCTCCTATTGATCTGACGTGACCGGCTGACGAAGCGATTTATCGCGTTTCCTCGTCCGCATCCGCACGTCTTTCTTCATCTCAGAGGACCTGGTTGCGACATGCGCCGGGACGGAAAATCATGCGTGAATCACAATTTTTGGTTGCTGATACCCTTTCGGCTGCGGTTCATGACCTCTGCCGCGAACATGGCGTCTGGAAGACTGCCCGTGCACTGCTCCTGGCAGCCTGGAGACGTCGCCAAGAAGAAAACCGGATCTCCGATCTCTCCAATCGGATGCGCCGCGATGTCGGTTTCCCCGAACTCGAGGACGACCGCGGAAATGTGCGGTTCATCCTTTGGGATATCCGGCTGTGAAAGGGCTGAGATGGGTCTCCGGCGGGCTTTCCGCCGGGGATCCACGCGAGGATTCTGTGTCTGGAACTGAACGAATGACGGCCGTCTTCCGCAAACTTTGCCGTGACGATATGCCGGCTGCTGCGCGCGTCCACCGTGCTTCCTTCGACGAGCGGCTGCCCTGGCTGGCTCAGCGTCACACGCCGGGGGAGGATCGAGGATACTGGAGCGGGCACCTCTTCGCGACTTGCGACATCTGGGGTGCCGAAAGGGATGGAGCCTTGCTTGGCGTTGTCGCCTTCCGCGAGGACTGGATCGACCAGCTCTATATCCTGCCGGGAGCGCAGGGGCAGGGGATCGGCTCCCGGTTGCTGGATCTGGCCAAAGAAACCCATCCGCAGCTTTTTCTTTGGACCTTCCAGCGCAACACCGCAGCGCGCGATTTTTATGAAACGCGCGGCTTTGTGGCAATCAGGCAGACCGATGGCGCGGCCAACGAGGAAAAGGAGCCGGACGTGCTCTATCGCTGGCGTTCCGAAACTCGATAAAACACCGCTTGCAAAGCGAAAAAATCGGTGGCTTGCTCGGCTCCTTCCATGGAGGAGTTTCGTATGTCGCTTGAACACTGGCTCGCTTTCGTGGCCGCTTCGTCCATCCTGCTCGCCATTCCAGGGCCGACGATCCTGCTTGTCATCTCCTATGCGCTGAGCCATGGCCGCAAAGTTGCGACCGCGACGGTCGCAGGCGTCGCGCTCGGTGACTTCACCGCAATGACGGCTTCGATGCTGGGCCTCGGCGCCGTGCTTGCGACATCGGCAACGCTCTTCACCGTTCTGAAATGGGTGGGCGCTGCCTATCTCATCTATCTCGGTATCAAGCTCTGGCGAGCGCCGGTTTCCGACCGTGCAGCCGAGGTCGACGAGGCGGAGGCGGCATCCGCAAAACCCGTCAGGATCTTCCTTCATACCTATGTCGTAACGGCGCTGAACCCGAAGAGCATCGTCTTCTTCGTCGCCTTTTTGCCGCAGTTCCTCGACCTGAGCCGGCCGCTCTTCTTTCAGATGGCTGTCTTCGAGGTCACCTTCCTGGTTCTCGCAACGCTCAACGCAGCGCTCTATGGCCTGCTCGCTGCCATGGCCCGCAACACGATCCGCAAGCCGAAAGTCCAGCGAATCGTCAATCGCACCGGCGGCTCGCTGATGATCGGCGCGGGCCTGCTTTCGGCCAGCTTCAAGCGCGCCACGGCATGAGCATCTCAAGGGAGGACAACGAATGCTGACTGGACGTTGCCATTGCGGCGAGACCGTCTTCGAGATCGATGGTGAATTGCCCCAGGCGTTGACGCGCTGCACCTGTACTTTCTGCTCCCGGCGCGGCACGCTCTATGCCTATTACGAGCCGAAGCAACTGCGTGTCACGGCCGATCCCGGGAGCGACAGAATCTATCGCTGGAATTCGAAGCTGGTGGCGCATCATTTTTGCGGCACCTGCGGCTGCGGGACCTATAGCGACAGTCCGGATTTCCAGCTCGACGGCACCTGGGACGGCAAGACGCGCCGCATCGGTGTGAATGCCAGGCTGTTCGACGATTTCGATGCCGAGGAATGGCCACACACGGTGATCGACGGCAGAAACCTCTGGTAGGAGAGCGACATGAGCGAAATGACCATTCTAGCCTTTGCGATCGTCGCCTTCATCGGCATCGCGACGCCAGGGCCGACAGTGCTTCTCGCGCTGACCAACGGTTCCCGTTACGGGTTGCGCCGGGCTTTGCCCGGCATGGCCGGCGCCATGCTCTCCGATTTCGTTCTGATCGGCGCCGTGGCACTGGGATTGGGCGCGCTGCTTGCGGCCTCCGAATTCTGGTTCACGGTCGTCAAGTGGTTGGGCGCGGGATATCTGACTTTTCTAGGCATCATGCTTCTCCGTTCCAAGGGGTCACTTGACGTTACGGAAGCTGCTGTCGCGTCAGGTGCCGGCTCTTCCGCCTCGATCTTCCTCAAGAGTCTCCTTGTCGCGGTGACGAACCCCAAGGGTTACCTCTTCTTCTCGGCCTTCCTGCCGCAATTCATCGTGTCCGATGCGCCGCAGGTGCCGCAATATGCCTTGCTCGCCGTGGTATTCGCGTCGATCGATTTTGCCGTGATGTTTGCCTATGCGCTGCTCGGTTCGAAGGCCGTGCATCTACTCAAGAAGAAAGGCGCGCTCTGGCTCGACCGGGCTTGCGGCGGCGCGCTTCTGGCGCTCGCGGGATCGCTCGCGCTTTATCGGCGCGCGGCTTCATAAGCTTCGTAAAGGGAGAAGGTAATGACGAGACCGATCAAATCCGTCCGGCCGTTCCTGATGTTTCAAGGCAATACCTGCGAGGAGGCGATAACCTTTTATACGTCGGTTCTGCCCGAAAGCCGGATCGTCGATATCAAGCGTTATGGACCGGGAGAGATGGGCGCGGAAGGCAGCGTGTATCGCGCCACCTTCGAGCTTGCCGGCCAGCTGGTGGACTGCATCGACAGTCCCGCCAAGCACGCTTTCGAGTTCACGCCGTCCTTTTCCTTCTTCGTGGAATGCGCAAAGGCAGAAGAACTCGACCGGTTGGCTGCGGCACTCAGCGAGGGCGGAGCGTTCCTGATGCCGGTCGACAATTACGGCTTCAGCCGGAGATTCTGCTGGGTGAACGACCGTTTCGGCGTCTCCTGGCAGCTCAATTTCGAATAGCTGCAAACCCTGTGCATTTTCGCACTTGTCCGGCGAAACGAATCCCGATCTCTGTTAGGGATCGGGAGTCGCGGACCGTCGGGTCACCGCGCAGAGACGGCATACGGGGTGAGTGCATTGCAGGTTGGCATCGATATGGGAATTGTGGCCGGCGGCGCTCCGGCCAAGCTCGATATCGAAGAGCTTCTGGCCACCCGCTTGCTTGTGCAGGGTAATTCGGGCTCCGGCAAATCGCATCTCCTGCGGCGGCTGCTGGAGCAGTCTGCTCCCTGGGTACAGCAGGTGGTGATCGATCCGGAAGGCGATTTCGTCACGCTCTCGGATAAGTTTGGCCATGTGGTGGTCGACGGCGAGCGCACCGAAGCGGAACTCGCCGGCATTGCCAACCGCATTCGCCAGCACCGGGTATCCTGTGTGCTGACGCTCGAGGGACTTGATCTCGAAGAGCAGATGCGCGCCGCCTCAGCCTTCCTCAACGGCATGTTCGATGCCGATCGCGAATTCTGGTATCCGGTCCTGGTCGTCGTCGACGAGGCCCAGATGTTTGCGCCTTCGGTCGGCGGCGACGTCTCGGAAGATGCGAGAAAGCTTTCTCTCGGCGCGATGACCAACCTGATGTGCCGCGGCCGTAAGCGCGGTCTGGCGGGCGTGATCGCCACCCAGCGCCTCGCAAAACTTGCCAAGAACGTCGCGGCGGAAGCTTCGAATTTCCTGATGGGGCGCACCTTTCTCGACATCGACATGGCGCGCGCGGCCGATTTGCTCGGCATGGACCGGCGCCAGGCGGAAATGTTCCGCGACCTCCAGCGCGGCAATTTTGTCGCCCTCGGTCCGGCGTTGTCCCGCCGACCGCTGCCGATCGTCATCGGCGCCGTCGAGACGTCTGCCCGGTCTTCGAGCCCGAAACTGATGCCGCTGCCGGATGCGCCGCAGGATGTCGAGGATCTGATCTTCACGCCGGATCCGGAGGAGTTTACCCGGCCTGTCGTTCGCAGGGCGCCGCCGGCACCCCGTCCGACGACGGACATATTGGCCGAGCTTTCCCGCTCCATGCCGGCTGCCTCGCCGGCGCCTCAGGAGCCGCGTGCCACCCAACCGGACTTGTCGCCCGAAGAGCGTGAGGAGCGGCTTGCCGCAGTGCTTTCGGAAATTCTCGACGATCCGCAATCGGGCTATCGGACGGACGCGGTCCTCTATCAGGAATTTCTGGTGCGCGCCCGCATGCGGCGCCTGCCCGGACCGCCGTTGTCGCTCTCCGAATTCCGCCGCCGCGTGGCCGTTGCACGTTCGGGCGTCGATGCCGAAACGGCGGCCGGCGAAGCCTGGCGCACGGCATTGTCGCTATCCGGCGGGGTTTCCGATGATCTTCAGGGGGTTTTCCTGATGATGGCGAAAGCGGCGATCATCAGCGAGCCATGTCCGTCGGACGCCCGTATCGCCCGCGCCTACGGCACCCATTCCGCCCGCCGCGCTCGGCGTCTGCTCGGTTATTTCGAGGAACAGGGCCTGATCGTGGTCCACACTGACTTTTCCGGGAAGCGCGTCGTGGCCTTTCCGGACCTGCAGTCGGAGACCGCTCCCGGCAGCGCCGACGCGCCGGACGAGGGCGAGGCGAGGATAGCGGCCGAATAGCCCGCTAGTGGATGTGGAAGTGCGCTTCCACGGCCGCGGCGATGAAGGCTCTCCGCGCTTCCGTGGGTCCCGATCTCCCGTCAAGGGCGTCGCCGCAGACCTGCTCGGCTCGGCTGTATTGACTGCCGTGATAGGATGGCCAGAAGCGGTCGAGCACGGTCTTTGCCTGACGCACCGTTTTCACCGTGCAGGTGATTCCGGTTTCAGGGTCTTCAAGTCTGATCGGGTTATTCCAGGCCGTGGGGTTCATGACATGATACCTCCTGTGTATATGAGATGGTTTGAATGTATTAAGAATCAATTGGAGCTTGGGAATAGGCTTACCGAAAGGTTACGGCCCCGACGCTGTTGACATTTCCATGACATCCGCCTAAAGACCCCGCCAACGCCGGGTTTCAACGCCCGGTGTTTTTGTTGACATGTCCCGTGGTCTCTCCGATTGCTTTCGTGAGAAACCTGTCAGAGCTCTTAAATCAGGGCTCAGAGGAGGGCGTGTTTCCTTGATCCGGTTTGGCAGCAGACCGGTCTAACTGTTTGAGAAGGAAATGCGATGAGCAAGCGCGCTGCATCCAAATACAAAATCGATCGCCGTATGGGCGAAAACATCTGGGGCCGTCCGAAGTCCCCGGTCAACCGTCGTGAATACGGCCCGGGCCAGCACGGCCAGCGCCGCAAGGGCAAGCTTTCCGACTTCGGCGTGCAGCTGCGCGCCAAGCAGAAGCTGAAGGGCTACTACGGCGACCTGCGCGAAAAGCAGTTCCGTGCCACCTACGACGAAGCCAACCGCCGCAAGGGCGATACCTCGGAGAACCTGATCGGTCTCTTGGAATCGCGCCTCGACGCCATCGTCTACCGCGCCAAGTTCGTTCCGACGGTCTTTGCTGCCCGTCAGTTCGTCAACCACGGCCACGTGACCGTCAACGGCGTGCGCGTCAACATCGGTTCCTACCGCTGCAAGGCTGGCGACGTGATCGAAGTTCGTCAGAAGTCGAAGCAGCTCGTTTCGGTTCTGGAATCGGTTCAGCTCGCTGAACGCGACGTTCCGGACTACATCGAAGCCGACCATAACAAGATGGTTGCAACCTTCGTTCGCATTCCGACGCTGTCCGACGTACCTTATGCGGTCGTCATGGAACCCCAGCTGGTCGTCGAATTCTATTCGCGTTAATCGCAAAGAAATGGCCCCCAAGGGGCCATTTTTGTATCCAAACTCAAGAAAGCCGCCTCATTTCGAGGCGGCTTTTTTCTTTTCGGGCGCTGCGGCTTCGTCGGTCGATGTCGCGGTGGTATCGAGCCGCTGGGCTGTTGCGACGGGCGCTTCCTTCGGCAATTCGCCCATGCGATTCCAGGCATCGAGGCCAGCGATCTTGTAGGCTTCCGCCAGCGTCGGATAGTTGAACGTATTCTCGACGAAATATTCGACGGTGCCCTTGAGATTCAGCACCGCCTGACCGATGTGGACGAGCTCGGTCGCGCCCTCGCCGACGATATGGACGCCCAAGAGCCGGCGTGTCTTCAGCGAGAAGATCAGCTTCAACAAGCCAGTATCCAGGCCCATGATATGGCCGCGCGACGTCTCGCGGAAGCGCGCGATTCCGCATTCATAGGGGATGCCGCGCTCCTTCATCTCCTCTTCGGTGAGGCCGCACGTGGAAATCTCCGGCACGGCATAGATGCCGTATGGGAAGTATTTCTGCGGCTCCTTGGCGATCGCGCCGACGGCAACCCGGGCGGCGACGCGCCCCTGTTCCATCGATGTCGAGGCAAGGCTCGGAAAACCGACGACGTCGCCGGCTGCATAGATGCCCGGAACCGCCGTCTCGAAGGTTTCCGGATTGACCTTCAGGCGGCCGCGGCTGTCGGCTTCTAGGCCGGCTGCGGCCAGCTTCAGCGTGTCGGTCGCCCCGGTGCGTCCGGCGGCATAAAGCACCATGTCGGTGGTAATCTTGCGGCCGGTATCGACCGTCACCAGCACCTTGCCGTCGTCCAGTCGTTCAACCTTGTCGACCTTCTGGCCGAGCAGCAGCTTCATGTTGCGGTCGCGAAGCTGATAGGTGAAATCCTCGACGATCTCCCTGTCGATGAAGTCGAGGATGGTGGATTTCGGGTCGATGACCGTGACGGCAGTATCGAGTGCGCTGAAGATGGTGGCATATTCGATGCCGATGACGCCCGCGCCGATGACGACCATGGAGCGAGGTAGCTCGTCGATTTCCAGGAGTTCATCGCTGTCGACGACCGTCTTGCCGTCGAAGGGGATGCTGTCCGGGCGGAATGGCGTGGTTCCGACGGCGAGCAAGATGCTCTTGCCTCGCACGTGGATCGTCTCGTTGTCTTCCTTGAGCACCTCCAGCGTGTCCGGCGCGGCGAAGCTGGCCTTGCCACGGATGTGCTGGACCCGGTTGCGGGCAAACTGATGTTCGAGCACTTCCACCTCGTGATCGAGGGTGATGAGGAGGCGACGGCGCAGGTCTTCCGCACTGATCTCCTGTTTCACGCGATAGGCGCGCCCATAGAAGCCGCGCTCGCGCCAGCCGGAAAGATTGAGAGCCGTTTCCCGCAGGGTCTTGGAAGGAATTGTGCCGGTATGGACGGAAACACCGCCGACGCGGCGGCCCTGCTCGATGACAAGGACTTTCTTGTCGAGTTTGGCTGCCTGAATCGCGGCGCGACGCCCGGCCGGTCCGCTGCCGACGACGATGAGGTCGTATTCGTTCATGGGTGCTCCGTCTTCGAATCTCTTGAGCTGCCGCGATGCAGCAGCGCTCACGAATCCCTTTGTAGCCATCTATTCTAAAGGTTTGATTGCGACCCGTCCAAGCCTGGATTCCGACCGGAATGCCTATGATTTGTGCATCGCAAAAACTGCTGAAAAAATGTCTTGACGCGGCGGGTTAAATGCCATCCTTTTGAACCAATCATAAATTGGTACGGCAATGGTTCAGCAGAAATCGGAAGTGGCTCAGGATACCTCGAGTTACGCGCTCGATCGGTTGCGGGAGCATCTGGCTGCAGGGGAATTCGGCTCCGAAGGGCGCCTGCCGACCGAGCGGGCGCTGGCCGAGATGCTTGGCATCAGCCGCCGTGCGGTCCGCCGGGCACTGGAAGTGCTGGAAGCGGAAGGGCTGATCTGGCGCCGTCAGGGCTCCGGCACCTTCGTCGGCGAGCGGCCCGATCGGTGGAGCGAGCATGTCGGCGATATCGTCGCTGGTACGGACTTCATGGAGATCATGGAAGTTCGACTGAGGATCGAGCCGCAGCTTGCCCAACTTGCCGCAATGCGCGCCAAGCCGAGCGAGATAGAGCGGATGCGTGATCTCGCGCGGAAGATCATCGAGAGCCACGATGCCGACGCACGCGAACTGTGGGACGGCGCCTTGCACCGGCAGATCGCCCAGAGTGCCGGCAACAGACTTTTCCTGTCGATCTTCGATGTCGTCAACCAGGTTCGCCAGGACGAGGCCTGGCAGGCAATCCGGGAACGCGCCCGTTCGAGCGGCAACACGGTCAACATCTCCTTCGCCCAGCATGACGGAATTATCGACGCCATCGCGGCGCGTGATCCCGTGCGGGCAGGCGAAGCGATGCGCCAGCACCTCTTGATGCTTCAGGAGCGGCTCGTCCGGGCGACCTCGATGGAGGGGCACTCGCTCGGACAGGCAAGTTGATTTTTCCGCCGACGTAAGGCGGCCAGCAACGAGAAGCCGGCGGATAAGCCGGACGATTGCAAACAGGAACAGAGAAAAAAGAGAGGAATAATTTGCGATGAAACCAATGACAAAGATGACGGCAGCGTTGCTGGCCGGCGCGCTTTTCGCCTTTCCGGCGCTTTCCGCCGAGCTGCGCATCGGCCTGCAGGACGATGCCGACGTTCTCGATCCGGCCCAGTCCCGCACCTTCGTTGGCCGTATTGTCTACACGGCCATGTGTGACAAGCTGGTCGACGTATCGCCGGATCTGAAAATTGTTCCGCAGCTTGCGACCGAATGGAAATGGTCCGCCGATGGCAAGGAGCTGTCGATGAAGCTCCGCGACGGTGTGAAGTTCCACGACGGTACCGCGATGGACGCCGCCGCGGTCGTGGCCACGATCGAACGCAACATGACCTTGCCGGAATCGCGCCGCAAGAGCGAACTCAGCTCCGTCGCCAAGGTCGAAGCCGCAGGCCCGCTGGAGGTGAAGTTTACGCTGAAGGCGCCGGACGTCACGTTGCTTGCCCAGCTCTCCGACCGTGCCGGCATGATCGTATCGCCAAAGGCGGCCAAGGAACTTGGGGCGAATTTCGGCTCCAAGCCTGTCTGCGCCGGTCCGTTCAAGTTCGTCGAGCGGGTCCAGCAGGACCGTATCGTGCTGGAAAAATTTGCCGATTACTGGGACAAGGACAAGGTCTTCGTCGACAAGGTCACCTACCTGCCGATCCCCGATACGACCGTCCGTCTCGCAAATCTTCAGTCAGGCGATCTCGACATGATCGAGCGGCTGGCGCCGACCGATGTCGCCGCAGTCAAGGGAGCCTCGGGCTTCAAGGTCGATTCCGTCGTCAACATCGGCTACATGGCGCTTTACGCAAACATCGCCAACGGCCCGCGCGCCGACAACCCTTTCGGCAAGGACAAGCGCCTGCGCCAGGCTTTCTCGCTGGCGATCGACCGCGACGCGCTGAACCAGATCGTCTATGAAGGTACCGCGGTCGGCGGCAATCAGCCGTTCCCGCCGAACAGCCCATGGTACAACAAGGCATTGCCGGTTCCTGCCCGCGATGTCGAGAAGGCCAAGGCTCTGATCAAGGAAGCGGGCTTCGAGCGGGTACCGATCGAGATGCAGATTCCGAACAATCCGGTAGCCGCGCAGATGATGCAGATCGTCCAGTCGATGGTGGCGGAGGCCGGTTTCGACGTCAGCCTGAAATCGACCGAATTTGCGACCCTGCTGGATGAGCAGACCCGCGGCAACTATCAGCTCAGCCGTTCCGACTGGTCCGGCCGTGTCGATCCCGACGGCAATATCCATCAGTTCATCACCTGCAAGGGCGGCATCAACGACACCAAGTACTGCAATGCGGACGTCGACAAGCTGCTCAACGAAGCCCGCGCTTCGACGGAGGATGCGGTCCGCAAGCAGAAATACGACGCTGCGGCCAAGATCCTGAATGACGAGCTGCCGGTCATCTATCTCGGCCATCAGTCCTGGATCTGGGCCTACAAGAACAGCGTCACCGGTTTCGCTGCGAGCCCCGACGGCATGATCCGTCTCGTGGGCGTGAAGAAGAGCTGATCCGCTTGCGCCGCGCGGAAGCTTTCCGCGCGGCACCTTTTCAACGCACCTTTGGAAACATGAGGGGCGGCGCCATGCCTGTTTATATCGGAAAGCGTCTTCTCGTCGCGATCCCGACCCTGCTGATCATCTCCATCTTCGTCTTTTCGCTGCAGAAGCTTCTTCCCGGTGACCCGATCCTGACCATGGCGGGCGAGGAGCGCGATCCGGCGGTGATTGAGTTCCTGCGCGAGAAATACCGGCTGAACGATCCGGTGATCGTGCAATATTTCTACTGGCTCGGCGGCATTCTGAGCGGCGATTTCGGCATTTCGCTGCGCACCAACCAGCCGGTTCTCGAGCTTATCCTGCAGAAGCTGCCGGTGACGATCCAGCTCGCGCTGATGGCGATGTTCTTCGCCTTCGTAATTGGCATTCCGATCGGCATCCTGGCAGCCGTCAAGAAGAACACGACCATCGATTACGTCGCCAACATCGTGGCGCTCTCGGGTCTCTCGATCCCGAATTTCTGGCTCGGCATCATGCTGATCCTGCTGATTTCGGTACAATTGGGCTGGCTCCCGGCTTCCGGATACGAATCGATCTTCGTTGATCCGGTGCGGTCGCTTCAGACCATGGTCATGCCCGCCTTCGTGCTCGGCAACGCGTTGGCGGCGACGCTGATGCGGCATACGCGTTCGGCGATGGTGGGCGTGATGAGCGCCGACTATATACGCACCGCGCGGGCAAAGGGCCTGTCGCCGCGGGAGGTGGTGCTGAGCCACAGTTTCCGCAACGCGCTGCTGCCGGTCGTGACGCTGTCGGCACTGCTTTTCGGCGAACTGCTGGCAGGCGCCGTCCTGACGGAGCAGATCTTCACCATTCCCGGTTTCGGTAAGCTGATCGTCGATGCCGTCTTCAACAGGGACTATGCGGTGGTGCAGGGCGTCGTTCTGTGCACCGCCGTCGGCTTCATTCTGATGAATCTCATTGCCGACGTGCTTTATGTCCTGCTCAATCCGCGCTTGAGGGCGACGCTATGACGACGATCGATCAAGCCCCGCCGGTCCTGGCGGCCAAGCGCGAACATAGCCGCGCCTGGCGGAAGATGAAGAAAAATAAGAGCGCGCTCGTCGGCGCCGTGATCATCCTTTTCTTCACCACCCTTGCCGTAACCGCCCCAATCCTGCCGATCATCGATCCGCTGGCGACGAGCTGGTCGGCGATCCGCAAGGCACCGTCTGCCATGTACTGGCTCGGTACCGACGACCTTGGCCGCGATATCCTCTCACGCATGATCTGGGGTGCGCAGGCTTCCCTGATGGCGGGCGTCTTTTCGGTGGCGATTTCGGTCTGCATCGGCGTGCCCTTCGGGCTCGTCGCCGGCTATTTCGGTGGCTGGGTGGACATGGTGATCTCGCGCGTCACCGAGGCGTTGCTCGCCATGCCCTTCCTGATCATGGCGATCGCGCTAGCCGCCTTCCTCGGCCCGAGCCTGATGAACGCCATGATCGCGAT
Organism: Neorhizobium alkalisoli; assembly: GCF_002968635.1. Taxonomy (GTDB): domain Bacteria; phylum Pseudomonadota; class Alphaproteobacteria; order Rhizobiales; family Rhizobiaceae; genus Neorhizobium; species Neorhizobium alkalisoli. The sequence goes on from NZ_PVBN01000008.1 coordinate 230,920, forward strand.
CGGGCTGTCCGCCATGCCGATTTTCGTGCGGTTGACGCGCGGACAGGTATTAGCGGTAAAGACCGAGGACTACGTGGAAGGCGCTCGTGCGGTCGGTCTGAACCACCTGGAAATCATGCTCCGTTACATCCTGCCGAACGTCCTGGCCCCCATCATCGTGCAGGCGACGTTGACGATTGCTACGGCGATCATCGCCGAGGCGAGCCTTTCCTTCCTTGGCCTCGGCCAGCAGCCGCCAGCCCCTTCGTGGGGCTCGATGCTGAACGTCGCCAAGAATTTCCTGAACCAGGCTCCCTGGATGGCCATGTGGCCGGGTGCCGCGATCTTCCTCGTCGTCATCGGCTTCAATCTGCTGGGCGACGGCCTGCGTGACGCGCTGGATCCGCGCGAAGCCTAATCTAGAAGGATTTCCGAAATGACTGAATTCACCACCAGACCCGAAATCCTCGGCACGTTCGGGGTCGTCACCTCCACCCACTGGATCGCGTCGGCGGTCGGCATGGCGATCCTCGAAAAGGGCGGCAATGCCTTCGACGCGGCGGTCGCGACCGGCTTCGTACTGCAGATCGTCGAACCGCATCTCTGCGGTCCGGGCGGTGACATGCCGGCTGTCTTCTACTCGAAGAAGAAGGACAAGGTCGAAGTCATCTGCGCCCAGGGACCGGCGCCCGCCGGTGCGACGATCGAACACTATGCATCCGAGGGCCTGAAGCTGATCCCGGGTGACGGTCTGCTCGCGACCGTCATTCCCGGTGCCTTTGACGGCTGGATGCTGATGCTGCGCGACTACGGTACGATGAGCGTCCGTGATGTCCTGGAGCCGGCGATCTATTACGCCGAGCAAGGTCATCCGGTGCTTGCCCGAGTATCCGCCACCATCAAGGGGCTTGCAAGCTTCTTCGAGAAGGAATGGCCGACCTCCTATGCCACGTGGCTGCCGGGCGGCGCAGCACCCGAACCGCAGAGCAACTTCAAGAACCCGGCACTTGCCGATACCTGGAAGCGCGTCATCGCAGAGGCTGAAGCGAAGACGGGCCGCGACAACCAGATCGAGGCGGCGCGCGATTCCTTCTACCGCGGCTTCGTGGCCGAGGCGATCGATGCTTACGTCCGCACGGCGGAGGTGATGGATGCGAGCGGTGCGCGTCACAAGGGCGTTCTGACGGCGGATGACATGGCGAACTGGCGCGCGACCATCGAGGCGCCGCAGACCTACGACTACCACGACTGGACCGTTGCCAAGACGCCGGCCTGGGGGCAGGGGCCGGTCCTCCTGCAGTCGCTGGCGCTGCTGAAAGGTCTCGATCTCACATCGATGGACCCCGCAGGTCCCGACTTCGTGCATGTGGTCGTCGAAGCGATGAAGCTCGCCTATGCCGACCGAGAAGTCTATTACGGCGACCCGGAATTTGCGCAAATTCCGACGGAATACCTGCTCTCGGAAAGCTATAACGCCGAGCGTCGCAAGCTGATCGGTGAGAAGGCTTCGCTGGAACTGCGGCCTGGCCGTGTGCCGGGTTACGACCGGCAGTTCGATCTCACCATGGCGATGCTGGGTGAGGTAAGCGGCAAGGGTGCAGTCTATGAGCCGACCATGTCGCACCTGACCGAGAAGCGCGGCGACACGGTGCATATCGACGTCATCGACCGCTGGGGCAACATGGTCTCGACCACGCCGTCGGGCGGCTGGCTGCAGTCGTCGCCGATCGTGCCCGGCCTCGGTTTTGCGTTGAACTCGCGCGCCCAGATGTTCTGGCTCAAGGAAGGCTTGCCAACCTCGCTCGCACCGGGCAAACGTCCTCGCACCACGCTGACCCCGTCACTGGCGCTGCATCACGGGCGGCCGACGCTGGTCTTCGGCACGCCGGGCGGCGATCAGCAGGACCAATGGCAGCTGCCGTTTTTCCTGCGTTACGTCCACCACAAGCCGAACCTGCAGGCAGCAATCGACATGCCGCTTTTCCACACGACGCATTTCCCGGGGTCCTTCTATCCGCGCACCAGCCAGCCGGGCAACATCATGGTGGAAAGCAATGTCGGTGCTGACGTCCTCGACGAGTTGCGCCGCCGCGGCCACCAGGTCACCGTTGCCGATCCCTGGAGCGTCGGCCGCCTGACAGCAGCGCGCCGCGACGCGGACGGCCTCATGCGGGCAGCGGCTACGCCGCGCCTCATGCAGGCTTATGCGGTGGGGAGATAGGCCAATGACCTGGTCGATCGTCGCGCGTGATCCGCAAACCGGTCACTTGGGAATAGCCGTTGCCAGCCGCTTCTTCGCGGTCGGCTGCGCCGTGCCGCATATCAAGGGCAGGGTGGGTGCGGTCGCGACCCAGGCCTTCGTCAGTCCGCTTTATGGCACAGACGGGTTGAAGTTGCTCGAAGAGGGCAAATCGCCGGAGGAAATCATAGAGACGCTGACTGCGCGTGACGACGGCCGCAGGCAGCGCCAGTTCCACCTGATCGGTGCCAGCGGCCGCAATGCCGCCTATACCGGCGAGATCTGCGTCGATTGGGCCGGCCATCTGGTGGAGGATAACGTTTCGGTTGCCGGCAACATGCTGGCCGGGCCACTGGTGATCGCCGAGACGCTGCGGGTCTACAAGGAAAAGGCGGACGAAGCTGCGCCGCTTGCCGAACGCCTGCTCGCCGCCATGGATGCGGGGGAAGCCGCCGGCGGCGACAAGCGTGGCAAGCAGTCCGCCGCCATGGTCATCTACCGCGACCAGGACTATGCCTGGCTGCGCATCCATGCGGACGATCATTCCGATCCGCTCATGGAACTCCGCAGGCTTTATGCGGTGGCGCAGGAACGGTTCCTGCATGTCGCCGAAACCATGCCGACCCGCGAAAATCCCCACGGCATGATCGACCGGCGCATCATCGATCAGAGGATCGCGGAGTTCGAAGCCGCCCGTGAGGTGGAAGGCCGTCCATCCGCCTCCTTTGCAACACCCTTGAAGCCCCAATGAGGGATTCCGTCATGAGCGAAGCACCTGTCCTTTCGGTCAAGAATCTCAACACCTCCTTCCTGGTCGATGGCGAGTGGAAGAACGTCGTGCGTGACGTCTCCTTCGACGTGTATCCCGGCGAGACGGTCGCCATCGTCGGCGAGAGCGGCTCCGGCAAGAGCGTCACATCGCTGTCGATCATGCGCCTGCTGGCCGCCAATACCAGCCGCATCGAAGGCAGGATCATGCTTTCCGGCAGAGATCTTCTGTCGATCTCGGAAAAGGAGATGCGCGGCGTGCGCGGCAACGCCGCCGCGATGATCTTCCAGGAGCCGATGACCTCGCTCAACCCGATCTTCACCATCGGACGGCAGATCTCTGAAGTGCTGACCCGCCACAAGGGATTGTCGAAATCGCAGGCGCGCGCCGAAACCGTGCGACTTCTCGAAAAGGTCCGCATCCCCAATGCTGGCGCACGCTTCGATGACTACCCGCATCAGTTTTCCGGCGGCATGCGTCAGCGCGTCATGATCGCCATGGCTTTGGCGTCGAAGCCGAAGCTGTTGATCGCCGACGAACCGACCACGGCGCTCGACGTCACCATCCAGGGACAGATCCTCGATCTCATCAAGGTGCTGCAGGAAGAGGAGGGTATGTCGGTCCTCTTCGTGACCCATGACATGGGTGTGGTGGCCGAGATCGCCGATCGCACCATCGTCATGTATCGTGGCGAGGCGGTCGAAAGCGGCCCGACGGAAGAGATTTTTCATCGCGGCAAGCACCCCTATACGCGCGCCCTGCTATCCGCCGTACCTCGGCTCGGTTCGATGCAGGACCGCAAGTGGCCGACACGGTTTCCGGTCGTCGATATAAAGACGGGCGAGGTGGCCGAATCGCTAGAAGTTACCGGCACGGTCGCCACGGGCCGGATGCCGGTTCTTGCGGTAAAGAACCTCGTGACGCGCTTCCCTGTCCGTTCCGGGCTGTTTGCCCGCCAGACAGGCGCGGTCCATGCCGTCGAGAACATTTCCTTCGATCTTTTCCAGGGAGAGACTTTATCCCTGGTCGGTGAATCCGGCTGCGGCAAGTCGACCACCGGCCGTTCGATCATGCGGCTGATCGAGCCGACCGGCGGCGACGTGGCGCTCGACGGTTACGATGTGCTGCGGCTCGACAATGTCGGGCTTCGCGACATGCGCAAGACGATCCAGATGATCTTCCAGGATCCCTTCTCCTCGCTCAACCCGCGCATGACCGTGGGCGCCGCGATCTCCGAGCCTTTCGTCAAGCACAAGCTCGGCACGATGAAGGAGGCGAAGGAAAAGACCGCCGATCTCTTGCGCAAGGTCGGCTTGTCGCCGGATATGGCGGGCCGCTATCCCCACGAGTTCTCGGGCGGCCAGCGACAGCGCATCGCGATCGCCAGGGCGCTTTCGCTCGATCCCAAGGTGATCGTCGCCGACGAAAGCGTTTCAGCGCTCGACGTGTCGATCAAGGCGCAGGTCTGCAACCTGCTCCTCGACCTACAGCAGAGCCTGAATCTGGCCTTCCTGTTCATCAGCCATGACATGGCTGTGGTGGAGCGCGTGAGCCATCGGGTGGCGGTGATGTATCTCGGCGAAATCGTCGAGATTGGTCCGCGTGCCGCGGTCTTCGACAACCCTCAGCATCCGTACACGAAAAAGCTGATGGCGGCGGTGCCGGTGCCCGATCCTTCGCGCCGTGGTCTCCGGCGAGGAATTTCAAACGACGAACTGAAGAGCCCGGTCAGGTCGATCGGTTATCAGCCGCCGAAAAGGCAATACCGCGAGGTTTCCGATGGGCATCTCGTGCAGGTTGCCTGACGACTGCAAAGCTAGATCAGCCTGAGGCCCTTCAGGCTGACATGTCCGTCCTTGCCGATGATGATGTGGTCATGCACCGTGATCCCGAGTGGTTTTGCGGTATCGATGATCGTTTTCGTCATGTCGATATCGGCGCGCGACGGCGTCGGGTCGCCGCTTGGATGGTTGTGAACCAGGATGATTGCGGTGGCGGAAAGCTCCAGCGCGCGCCGCACCACCTCACGCGGATAGACCGGCGTATGATCGACCGTCCCGTGGCCCTGCACTTCGTCCGCTATCAGGGCATTGCGCTTGTCGAGGAACAGAATGCGGAACTGCTCGCGAGATTCGTAGGCCATCGCAGCGTGGCAATAATCGATGACCGATGACCAGGAGGAAAGCACCTGCTTGCCGCGCAATTCGCTTTTCAGCATACGCTGGCCGACGGTAGCGACGAGTTTCAGGTCGAGCGCTACCGCTTCGCCGACGCCTTTGACCTCCTGCAGCAGCGCAGCCGGGGCGCCGAAGACGCCTGCGAGCGTGCCGAAGCGGTCGATCAGTGCCTTGGCGATCGGCTTGGTATCGCGGCGCGGGATCAGCCGGAAAAGCAGCAGTTCGAGGATCTCGTAGTCGGCCAGCGCCGTGTCGCCGTGATCCCGGTATTTTGTTCTGAGCCGCTCGCGGTGGCCATGATAGTGGGCAGCCGGCTCTTCTTTCGTGACGGCCTGGGATTTCTTGAGCGCCTTGGGATTGGAAAGCTGCTCGGCAAAGAAGCCGCGCTCGTCTTCAAGAAGGGACGCCTGATCGTCCGGAGGAGCCGAGCGGTTTGCCATGACTACCTCGATAGCGGCGGCAGGCCCGGTCGGTCCACCCCTCCGGGCGACAGGGTGAATATCTCGCAGCCTGTCGCCGTGACGCCGACGGCATGTTCGTATTGCGCCGACAGCGACCGGTCTCGGGTAACGGCCGTCCAGCCGTCGGAAAGCACCTTCACATGCGGTTTGCCGAGGTTGATCATCGGCTCGATGGTGAAGATCATCCCTTCCTTCATTTCAGGACCTTCGTCAGCGCGTCCATAGTGTAAGATATTCGGCGAGTCGTGGAAGAGCCGACCAACGCCGTGGCCGCAGAAATCGCGCACTACCGAGCAGCGCTCCGCTTCGGCATAGGTCTGGATGGCTTCGCCAATGGCACCGGTGCGGGAGCCGGGGCGGACGGCGGCGATACCGCGCAGCAGGCATTCGTAGGTGACTTCCAGCAGGCGTTCTGCGGCGCGTTTGACCTGCCCGACCGGATACATGCGGCTCGAATCCCCGTGCCAGCCGTCAAGGATATAGGTGACGTCGATATTGACGATATCGCCTTCCCTGAGCGGCTTGTCATCAGGCATGCCGTGGCAGACGACATGGTTGATCGAGGTGCAGACGGAATATTTATAGCCTCGGTAGTTCAAGGTCGCCGGAAGCGCGCCGTGATCCAGGCCGAATTCGAAGACGAATCGGTCGATCGCTTGGGTGGTGACGCCGGGTTGGACGATCGCCGCAAGCTCGTCCAGGCAGCGCGCCGTGAGCAGGCAGGCCTTGCGCATGCCGGCAAAGTCTTCCGGCGAGTAGAGCCGGATCGCGCCCGTATTCTTCAAAGGGGCGGAAACCGCCTCGATGTAGTTGACCATTGTTCTTCTCTCGCAATTTCTCCGTTCATAAAGCAGCCGCACCCGGTTCGTCTATCGGAACCAGCCCCACCGGCACGATTTCTTCAGGCGAAACCCTGCATCGGAGGGCATAGGCCTCGACGCCCCGGGCTTTGGCGCGTTCGAAGGCAAGCGCATAAAGCGGGTCGAGATCCGAGCAGATGCGGAAACGCGAGCAGTCGTTTCGCTGTATCAGGTAGATCATCACCGCCCGGTGACCGGCTTCCGCCATGTTGCCAAGCTCTTCGAGATGTTTGGCGCCGCGTTGCGTGACGGTATCCGGAAACTCGGCCAGTCCGGCGACGCGACTGAAATGAACGTTCTTTACCTCGACATAGGCATTCGGAAGGCCGGCCCCCGAAAGCAGAAAATCGATGCGCGAGTTTCGCCCGTAGCGCTGTTCGCGCTGGATCGTCTCATACGGCAAAAGGCTCGGCACCAGCCCGCCACGGATCGCCTCCTCGGCGAGCCGGTTCGGCAGCCCGGTATTGATGCCGACCATTTCGCCCTTCACGTCGATCATCTCGAACATGTGGCGGTATTTGCGCGTCGGGCTGTCGTGAAGAGAGACCCAGATCGTCGAACCGGGCGTTGTCAGCCCCCGCATCGATCCGGTATTCGGGCAGGAGCCGGTAAATGCTGCGCCGTCTTCGGAGATCGCGTCGAAGAGGAAGCGCTTGTAGCGCTGCGACAGCGTGGCGGGAACAAGCGGCGGATCGAAACGCATCGGCAGGATGGTTCAGACGCGTGCGAGTACATAGGTGCCGGGAGCGTCGGCGATGGCGTTCAGTGCAGAACCGCCCGGCTTGCGTGCCGGAACGCGTTCGTCATCCTTCGCCTCGATCCATGCGTGCCAGTGCGGCCACCAGGAGCCCTTGTTTTCCTCAGCCTTGGTGACCCAGTCCTCGAAACTTCCCTTTGTCTTGCCGCCGGTCCAGTACTGGTATTTCTGCTTGTCCGGCGGGTTGACGACGCCGGCGATATGACCGGAACCGCTCAGCACGAAATCCACGGGACCTCCGAACAGAGACGACCCCAGAAAAACCGATTTCGGTGGCGCGATATGATCCTCGCGGGTCGCCAAGTTATAAACCGGAATCTTGACGTCCTTCATCGAGATCACCTTGCCGCCAAGTGTCATCTCGCCCTTGCTGAGGGTGTTGTTCAGGTAGCAGTTTCGCAGATAGTAGGCGTGATTGGCGGCCGCCATGCGGGTGGAATCGGAATTCCAGTAGAGCAGGTCGAACGGCGCCGGTTCCTGGCCTTTGAGGTAATTGTTGACGACATAGGGCCAGATGAGTTCCGAGGCGCGCAGCATGTTGAAGGCGCTCGCCATCCTGGAGCCCTCGAGATAGCCGTCGGCCTTCATCTGCTTTTCGATCGCCGTAAGCTGCTCCTCGTCGACGAAGACTTTCAGGTCGCCCGCGTGCGTGAAGTCCACCTGGGTAGTCAGGAAGGTCGCGGATGCGATCCGGCGGTTCTTCTCCGTGGCGTGATAGGCAAGCGTCGCCGCGAGCAGGGTACCGCCGACGCAGTAGCCGATCGCATTGACCTGGCGTTCACCGGTGGCCTTCTCGACCGTTTCCAGCGCGAAATCGATGCCTTCGCGCATGTAGGATTCCCAGTCTTTCGTGGCATGCCGCTCGTCCGGATTGACCCAGGAGATCACGAAAACCGTGTGCCCTTGCTCGACGCACCACTTGATGAAGCTCTTCTGCGGATTGAGGTCGAGGATATAGAACTTGTTGATCCACGGCGGGCAGATGAGCAGCGGCCGTTTCAGCACCGTGTCGGTCGTCGCCTCGTATTGAATGACCTCGCAGACCTCGCTCTGGGCGATCACCTTGCCGGGGGTGAGCGCAAGATTGCGGCCGATTGCAAATTGGGTGGTATCGGTGTGGCGCAGGCGCAGTTCCCCACCGCCGGCCGCGATGTCTTCGGCAAGCATCTTCATGCCAGCGACCAGATTGGCGCCGCTGGTTGCAACGGTCTCCCGGTAGACTTCCGGATTGGTGAGGGCGAAATTGACCGGGGAAAGCGCAGCCGTGATCTGCTTCACATAGAAAGCGGCCTTGTGTTTGGTGAGGTCGTCGAGCCCGCCCGCCTCGTTGACCAGCTTTTCCGCCCAGGACGCGGTGAGGAGATAGACTTGCCGAAGGAAAGCGAAAAAGGGGTTTTTGACCCAGTCCGGATCGGAGAAGCGCTTGTCTTTCGGCAGCGTCTCCGGCTCCATCGGCTGACCTGAAAACTGGCCCAAGGTCCGCATCCAGATGCCCATGTAACTGGAGAAGAGGAGTGTCTGGGCCTCCAGCGTCCGCTTTGGGTCCGAGATCCAGTATTCGATCACCTTGGAGAGCGTCTTCACAAGGTCGGTCATCGGGTCGGCGACCGAATCGACGATCTGCCCGCGTTCACGCGGCGCGAGCCATTCGGAAGCCGCCTTGCCGAGATTTTCCAGCGCCCGGGCAAAGTTCATCGCCAGCGCCTGCGGATCCTTGACCATGTAGGCTTCGACAGATTTGGGGTCGAAACCCGCAAAATCGTGTCTGTTCTCGGCCTTGTCCTCGGTCTTCTCCCCCACGTGCGGCCTCCCACTGGTTGTCGTTTGTTTTCGTTTGTACATTGTGCCTGAAAGCGAATACAAGTGCCAGCGATCGCTGCTATCGGGCGGATGTTGCCGGCGCGGAAACTGGGTTAGGGAAATGGAAAAACTGAGGCATCGGGTTATAGGCTTACCGCTTTTTCTAGGTCTTGGCGCGTTGCCTTTCGTGCTTGCCGGCTGCAACAGCAGCAGCTTTGCTCTTGATGACGGCATTCCGAACACCCCGCCGCCGGCCGTGATCGCACAGTCGAAGGCGTCGCCGCCGCCCGGTCCGCTCGCCAGGAGGAATACCGGCACCTATCCGACATTCGACCCGACTCTGACGGCCGCGGCCGAGCAGATCGAGGATGAGGAATACCAGAAGGCCGAGCCTCGGCTGGCAGCCCTTGCCCGCGCCCGCAAGGCAGGCGCGATTTCCGAGACGGAGTATCAGCGGCGCGTTGCCGAATATCGAAAGCTCGCTGCCGAACATGGCAACGACGCGCTGGCCGATATCGCCAAATAGCGCTTGCGTTTCGGGCCGTTTGGCCGCAAAGCACAAATCGCCTAAGATGCGCCATGAAGCAGGATAAAGACGCCTGTTTCGCATCTACCTTGGGGAGACAAATGGAAGAGTTTCATAAAGTCCGGCGCCTGCCGCCATACGTTTTCGAACAGGTCAACCGTTTGAAAGCGAGCGCGCGAGCGGGCGGGGCGGACATTATCGATCTCGGCATGGGCAACCCCGATCTCCCGACGCCGAAAGCGATCGTCGACAAGCTCTGCGAAGTGGTCCAGGACCCGCGCACCCATCGGTACTCGTCGTCCAAGGGGATTCCCGGTCTGCGTCGGGCGCAGGCTGCCTATTATGCTCGCCGTTTCGGCGTGAAGCTGAACCCCGATACGCAGGTCGTGGCGACACTCGGCTCGAAGGAAGGCTTTGCCAACATGGCGCAGGCGATCACCGCGCCAGGCGACGTCATTCTTTGCCCGAACCCGACCTATCCCATCCATGCCTTCGGCTTCCTGATGGCCGGCGGCGTGATCCGCTCGATGTCGGTGGAACCGGACGAGACCTTTTTCCCGCCGCTCGAACGTGCCGTGCGGCATTCGATTCCGAAGCCGCTGGCGCTGATCCTCAATTATCCGTCCAATCCCACGGCGCATGTCGCTTCCCTGGACTTCTACAAGGATGTGATCAGCTTTGCGAAGAAGCACGACATCATCGTGCTCTCGGATCTCGCCTATTCGGAAATCTATTTCGAAGGTGAACCGCCGCCGTCCGTCCTTCAGGTCCCGGGCGCGATCGACATCGCCGTCGAATTCACCTCAATGTCTAAGACCTTTTCCATGCCGGGCTGGCGCATGGGCTTTGCGGTCGGCAACGAGCGCCTGATCGCGGCCCTGACGCGCGTGAAGTCCTATCTCGACTACGGTGCGTTTACGCCGATCCAGGTGGCTGCGACCCATGCGTTGAACGGCGACGGTTCCGATATTGCGGAGGTCCGTAATATCTACAAGCGTCGCCGCGACGTCATGGTCGATAGCTTCGGCAAGGCCGGTTTCGAAGTGCCGCCGCCGGCGGCGACCATGTTTGCCTGGGCGAAGATCCCGGAAAAATTCCGTCATCTCGGCTCGCTGGAGTTTTCGAAGCTTCTTGTCGAAAAGGCGGACGTGGCCGTGGCGCCGGGCGTCGGTTTCGGCGAGCAGGGTGACGATTACGTCCGTCTGGCGCTCGTCGAGAACGAGCACCGCATTCGGCAGGCGGCTCGCAGCATCAAGAAATTCCTTTCGACGGCCGACGACACGATGCACAACGTGATTTCGCTCAACACGCGCCGCTGATCCAATTGAATTTTCAGTGGCCCGCAGGGGCCACTTTTTCCCAAGCAGTCAGGAAGAAAAGCCATGGCAGATGCCCTTAAAGTCGGCATTGCGGGCCTCGGCACCGTGGGTGCCTCGCTCGTTCGGATCATCCAGAACCGTGCGAACGAACTCGCCGTCACGTGCGGCCGTGCAATCGAGGTCACGGCGGTAACGGCCCGCGACAAGTCACGCGATCGCGGCATCGACATCTCGGATATCGCCTGGTTCGACACGCCGGAAATGCTGGCCGCCGAAGCGGATATCGACGTCTTTGTAGAACTGATAGGCGGTGCGCAAGGTGCTGCCGCAAATTCGGTTCGTACCGCGCTGGAGCGAGGTCTCCATGTGGTGACGGCCAACAAGGCGCTTTTGGCTGCCTCCGGCGTCGATCTTGCAGCGATTGCCGAGGAAAAGAGCGTTCTCCTGAATTTCGAGGCAGCCGTCGCCGGCGGCATCCCGGTTATCAAGGCGCTTCGCGAGTCCTTGACGGGCAATACCGTATCGCGCGTCTACGGCATCATGAACGGCACTTGCAACTACATCCTGACCAGGATGGAGAAGGAGGGGCTTTCCTTTGCCGATTGCCTGAAGGAGGCGCAGCGGCTCGGTTATGCCGAAGCCGATCCGTCCTTCGACATCGAGGGCAACGATACCGCTCATAAGCTCGCTATCCTGACGACGCTTGCCTTTGGGACCCGGATCGCCGCCGACGAGATCTATCTGGAAGGTATCACCAATATTTCCATCGAGGACATTCATGCCGCGGCCGATCTCGGTTACCGCATCAAGCTGCTGGGTGTCGCCCAGAAGACCGATAGCGGCATCGAGCAGCGGGTGCATCCGACCATGGTCCCGCATGACACTGTCATTGCCCAGGTGGACGGTGTGACCAACGCGGTGGCGATCGAGTCCGATATTCTCGGGGAACTGCTCATGGTCGGCCCCGGCGCCGGCGGCGACGCAACGGCCTCTGCGGTGCTCGGCGACATTGCCGATATCGCCAAAAGCCAGCCGGGCGCCCAGCGGGTACCGGTTCTCGGCACGCCGGCGGCTGCGTTGGCACCTTACCGCCGTGCTCAGATGCGCAGCCACGAAGGCGGCTATTTCATCCGCCTGACAGTTGCGGATCGTACGGGCGTCTTTGCAAGCATTGCGGCACGCATGGCGGAAAACAACATTTCGCTCGAATCGATCATGCAGCGCGCCAAGCCGGACGTGTCCGACGACACGTCCAAGACCATTATCCTCGTCACGCACGCGACTACCGAAGATTCGGTCCGCAAGGCGGTCGATGCGATCAAGGCAGAGAGCTATCTGGCTGGCGAACCGCAGGTGATTCGCATCGAACGGCCAAAAGCGTTCTAAGCGGCGGTCTCGCAAGGGGATATCCCTGGCCTTGTAAGGTCGAGGGGCCGCAGAACCCGTTCAGAATCGTTATAAAACGGCTAGTCATGACGATTTCATGACTAGCCCTGCTTGCTTGGCCATCGTAGATTGAGAGTGCAATCACCATCGGGAGGAGGCGCTTGCGTGGTCACTATCGGCAAGGAAAATAAGTCTTATCGACTGCAGTTCGGGGGGATGCGCGACGGGTCCATGGGGTCGCGTAGCCTGCATCTGATGCATGCCAACGATCAGGACAACGGTGATGATTTCGAAGGGCGGAGAAACTGGTCCTTCATGCTGGTCCTGTTTGCCGCTTTCATGGGGCTGACCACTTCGGCCGCTCTCTGGTCTCTGTTCTGAAGAGCGCCGACGCCGTCAGCATGAACAGCAATCCGCTGGCGGTTCTCGCAAATCGATTCCGATTTCGGTTGGAATGCGGTAGAAGCGGCCAATGACCAGATTTATCTCCGCGCTTTCCTCGGCGGCGGAAACGGTTGATCCCGTGCCGCGCGCATTCCTTGGTGTCGAACGCTCCGCAGGCGATCAGCGCTGGATGTCGCGTCTCGATCAGGCAGCTCAAAACCGCGCCCTCGCCATCGCCCAGATTCACGGCATTCCCGACCTCGTCGCCCGCGTACTCGCCGGGCGTGGCGTTTCCCTCGACGATGCGCCGGCCTTCCTGGATCCGACGATTCGCTCGCTGATGCCCGAACCCTACACGCTGACCGATTGCGAAAAGGCCGTAGGCCGTATCGCCGAGGCGATCGCGAAGCGCCAGAAGGTCGCGATTTTTGGCGACTACGACGTCGACGGCGCGGCGTCCTCTGCGCTGCTTTACCGCTTTCTGCAGCATTTCGGCGTCGAGGCCGAGATCTATATTCCCGATCGGATTTTTGAGGGCTATGGACCGAACCCTGCTGCGATCCGCCAACTCATCGCCAATGGCGCGGGGCTGATCGTCACCGTCGATTGCGGTTCCACCAGTTTCGACGCGCTGGCGGCTGCGCGCGAAGAGGGCTGCGATGTGGTGGTCATCGATCATCACCAGCTCGGCCACGAGTTGCCGCCCTGTCTGGCGCTCGTCAATCCCAATCGCGAGGACGACCTGTCCGGCCAGGGGCATCTCTGCGCCGCCGGCGTGGTCTTCATGGTCCTTGTGGCCGCGGCTCGGCATTTGCGCCAGCTCGGCGATTCGCGCGCCAAGTCGCTTGACCTGCTCGGCTGGCTGGACATCGTGGCGCTCGCCACCGTCTGCGACGTGGTGCCGCTCAAGGGGCTCAACCGCGCCTATGTGGTCAAGGGGCTGATTGCCGCCAGGCATATGGACAATGCAGGGCTTGCCGCGCTTTTTCGCAAGGCGGGGCTCGGCGGGCCGGTGACGCCCTATCATTTCGGCTTCCTGATCGGCCCGCGCATCAACGCCGGCGGCCGCATCGGCGATGCAGCGTTGGGAAGCCGGCTTCTGACGCTGGCCGATTCGATCGAGGCGGAAGAGATCGCCGGCAGGCTGGATGAGCTGAACCGCGAGCGGCAGGCCATGGAAGCGGCGATGCTGGCCGAGGCGGAGGCGGAGGTGTTAGCGGAATACGGAACGGGCGAGGGCGCCTGCGTCATCGTTACCGCGCGTGAGCACTGGCATCCCGGGATTGTCGGCCTGATCGCCGCGCGGCTGAAGGAAAAGTTCAAGCGGCCGGCCTTCGCGATAGCCTTTGATCCGTCCGGCAAGGGTACCGGTTCCGGCCGCTCGATCAACGGCTTCGACATGGGCCGGATGGTACGGGCCGCCGTGGAGGCCGGGCTCCTGGTCAAAGGTGGCGGTCACGCCATGGCCGCAGGCCTGACGGTCGAGCGGGCCAATCTCGGCCGCCTGCGGGCCTTCTTCGAGGAAACGGCCGGTGAAGCCGTTCCGTCGCTGGTCGCCAATCACGTGCTGAAGATCGACGGGGCCTTGTCTGCGTCAGGCGCGACGCTGGAGCTCTTCGACCTGCTCGAACAGGCCGGCCCCTATGGATCCGGCCATCCCCAGCCGATCTTCGCGATCCCTGCGCATAGACTGAAAGACGCACGTCTCGTCGGCACGGCGCATATCAAGGTGACGCTGGAAGCGGCAGACGGCACGCGCCTGGAGGGGATCGCCTTCCGCGCGGCCGAGACGCCGCTCGGCAATATGCTTCTGAGTTCCCGCGGATCGCAGATACACGCCGCCGGCTGCCTCAGTGCGGACCACTGGCAGGGCAATCGTCGAATCCAGCTTCGCCTGCTCGATGCAGTACGCTCTGCCTGAAATCGTTTCTTTGGGATCATGGGGAGAAGGAAGTGGCACGCCCTAGGGGAGTCGAACCCCTCTTCCCAGAATGAAAATCTGGTGTCCTAACCGATAGACGAAGGGCGCGTGCGCTTCGTGGTGGCGCCCTTATAGAGAGGTGTTTTCTTTCCCGCAAGCGCAAATTTCATGTTTTTCCACATCGCAAACGCGAAAAAACTTGCCGCGCGAAATATCCGTGCAACACGGCGCAAGTCAATGGAAAACAATGGTTTAGGGAGAAGGAAGTGGCACGCCCTAGGGGAGTCGAACCCCTCTTCCCAGAATGAAAATCTGGTGTCCTAACCGATAGACGAAGGGCGCCTGCGCTTCGTGGTGGCGCCCTTATAGAGAGGCGATTTCTTTCCCGCAAGCGCCAAAAGCATCTTTTTTGCAAAAAAATGACAGCTAGTTGTGGATTAAGAGGTAGTCCGAAAACGGCCAGGAATCAGCAGCTTACCGGGTTCCCTTGCTCGTCTGTGCCGCAAGCTGCCGCCGGTGCCGTCTGCTGCAGGCTGTAGACGCTGGAAGCCATGGCGTTGAAGTTGCGTCTGGGCAGTTCTGCCGGAACGGGACCGCTTGCAGATTGTTGGGCCGGCGGAGCCGGGGGATTGGCTGAAAAGATCGTACCGCTGCCGGCGCGCACCCCGGTGGGCTGGGTGACGAGCCCTGCCATGGAGGTTGGTTGGCTGGGTGCCGGCGGAAAGGCGCCCTCGGCCCCGGAAGCGACGGCAGCAGGCTCCGGGGCAGTTTGCGCGGTTTGCGCCTGCGGTTGTCCCGCAGCCTTGGAGATCGCCGGGTCGGTATAGAGGTTCGAAGCCGTGGCACCGCCCTTGGCGAGAATTCCCTTGGCGCTGGCCGGAGTGGCAGGTTGGGCCTGCGGCGCATCCGCGGTTTTCTTCATCGTGCTGCAGCCTGCGAGCGTCAGGGCGCACAAGCACGTGGCTGCGAGCAGCGCCGGGCGGATGTTTAAGGTGAATTGGTTTTTCGGCAAAGGCTGCCCCGTCGGCTTTTTCGCGCACGTCATGCCGCGAATCACATGTCCGAGCATCTCTGCGAATTGAGGCGGGGACAAGCGGCGCAACGGCCCGTTGCCCTCGCGAGGTCAGCTTGAGACAAGGTTGCGCCTTGGCTGGCGCGGCGGCGTCACCGCCGCGCCAGAGATTGCTACCAGGCGCCGGTATTCGGCATCGATGCCCAGGGTTCGGCGACGGGCAGGCTCTCGCCCTTCTGGAGGAGCTCGATCGAGATACCGTCGGGCGAACGGATGAAGGCCATGCGGCCTTCGCGCGGAGGCCGGTTGATCGTGATCCCGCTGTCCTGCAGATGCTGGCAGAGGTCGTAGATATTATCGACCTCATAGGCGAGGTGACCGAAATTGCGTCCGCCTGTATAATCCTCCGTGTCCCAGTTGTAGGTGAGCTCGAGGCAGGGGGCCTGATTTCGTTCGGCGGCTCCCACGTCGTCGCGGGCTGCGAGAAAGACCAATGTGAAGCGGCCCTTCTCGTTTTCGATGCGGCGGATTTCATCCAGTCCGAATACGGTTTTGTAGAAATGAAGCGAAGCATCCAGGTCTTTGACCCGAACCATGGTATGAAGATAGCGCATTAAGACGTCTCCCTCCGGTAAGCACCCCAGGGATATGGCGCAGACGCCAGCCTGGAGCAAGCCACCCTCAATAGACATCGGGGTGGATAAAGCCGAGACGGGGGCTTGCGCTGTAGGGTTAGCGGGATGTTAATCTATCCGCTAAGAATCAGTTAAAACCGTCATGTCGTAACGCGTAATCTGAGGGGCCGGAAGGATATGGCAGACAGGATGTCATCGAAGGGCGTTGCCGGTTTCGAGGAGCTTTCGGGTGAGCCAGTTGAGCTGATCGAGATCACCGGTGTCGTCAAATGGTTCGACGTGGCCAAGGGGTTCGGCTTCATCGTCCCGGACAACGGCATGCAGGATGTTCTCTTGCATGTCACTTGCCTGAGACGCGACGGATACCAGACGATCCTGGAAGGGACCCGGATCGTCGCGATGATCCAGAAACGGGATCGCGGCTACCAGGCCTTCCGCATCCTTTCCATGGATCAGTCGACCGCGGTTCATCCTTCGCAGCTTCCGCCGGTCCGGACCCATGTACAGGTGACGCCGACCAGCGGTCTTGAGCGCGCACTGGTCAAATGGTTCAATCGCACCAAAGGTTTCGGCTTTTTGACGCGGGGCGAGGGGACCGAGGATATTTTTGTCCACATGGAGACGCTTCGCCGCTTCGGCCTGACGGAGCTGCGCCCCGGCCAGGTGGTGCTGGTACGCTTCGGACCCGGCGACAAGGGGCTGATGGCAGCGGAAATCCATCCCGACAATCCCAATCCCGTGAGCCGGTCGCACTGATGCGTTTGCCGTTGCCGATCCTCTTCAAAAGCGCCCTCGGGGCGCTTTTTCTGCTCCTGGCGACTATGGTCCTGGCCCAGGATGTCACGTTCCCTCGCGATGACCTGTCGATCAGAACGGCCGGCGGCAAGACCTATCAGTTCTCGGTGGAGCTCGCCGTGACGGATGCGCAGCGCTCCCAAGGGCTGATGTTCCGCAAGACCATGCCTCCAGACCACGGTATGTTGTTTGATTTCGGCGAGGCTCGCCCGGTCGCCATGTGGATGGAAAATACCATCCTGCCGCTCGACATGCTGTTCATTCAGAGCGACGGCACCATCTCCCATATTCGGGAAAACGCTGTTCCCTATGCCCGCGACGTCATCGATTCGCGCGGGCCGGTAAAATTCGTCCTGGAACTGAACGCCGGTCGCGCGAAATCTCTCGGCATCAAGGTTGGCGACAAGGTCATCAGCCGACGGGTCGGCAACCGATAGCGGTTTCCCGCATCTTTTCTGTTTTGGTATGCGAACTTATCTATTTTTGGAGTTGCGGCACAAATAGGAACCGTGTATCTCGCAACCAACGTAGAACGGAGTGTAGCGCAGTCTGGTAGCGCATCTGGTTTGGGACCAGAGGGTCGGGAGTTCGAATCTCTCCACTCCGACCACGCTTTCAGGCGAGGCTTCACATACGGTCCGTCCATGGAGCGTTACAGGAATGTCTGCCAAGATTTATCGCCCGGCAAAAACCGCCATGCAGTCCGGCAAGGCCAAGACCCATCTCTGGGTGCTGGAATTCGACCAGGAACAGCCGCGCCGAATTGATCCTATTCTGGGCTATACCTCTTCCGGAGATATGAAGCAGCAGGTGCGCCTGACCTTCGAGAGCCAGGAACAGGCCGAGGCTTATGCAAAGCGTGAAGGCATTCCTTACCGCATCATCAAGCCGAAGGAAGCCGCCCGCCAGATCGTTTCCTACACGGACAATTTCCGCTTCAACCGGCTCCAGCCCTGGACCCATTGACCCTGCCGGCTTGGCCGGTCATTGCCGGGCAACAGGCCACTGATTGGCCCCTTAGCTCAACTGGATAGAGCAACTGCCTTCTAAGCAGTAGGTCGCAGGTTCGAGTCCTGCAGGGGTCGCCACCCATCGCCTGTCCGACACGAAGACTGCGGCAACACGTCCTACCTGACACATAAGTGACAGCCTCTTGCCCGCCGGTTCTTTAGCCCTATCGTCTCTTCAACAACGGAGAGCACTATGGCCCCTGAAGAGAGAATCAGACGTCACGAGGAAACGATCGCTCGCTTGGGGGAGGATATGGAGTGGCTGCGGGATACCGGATTTTGGACCGAAGCTGGTTCGAACGAAGATCTGATCGATGAGATCGAGCGCGCAATCAATCTCTATGTAAGCCTGATTAGAGAACTCACACGCCCTGTTGGTTGATGCGTCATGCCGATCAGCCAGGGGCATGCAGCCGGACTGGTACCTTCGACAGTCCCAGAGGAGAGACGGGTTCTCTTCCTCAAGTCCGTTATAGTGGGCTCAGGCCACTGACGGCTCGTTCAACTCACTGCTGTCCGTGCCGATCGTCATCGTATTGCCGCGCCATTCGAAGGAGCCTCCGATCCAGCTTCTGAGCCAGATCGCGGGCATCAAGGCATCGCGTACCACCATGGCGAGGCACAGTCTAAGCGATACGGGCCAGTTTTTGGCGACCGCCAGGCCCAATTCCGGAAGATAGGTGGCGGCGAGAATCGCTCCCGCCGGCGCGACCGGACTGATGCCGGCGATCACGGCAGCTGCGGTTCCAAGCGTGAGTGGCGGCACGACGCCGAGCAATATCTCGGGGGCGAAATAGACCGGAAAGGTCACGCGGCGAAGCCTCGCCCAGCGGCTCTGCCGCGCCCAGATTTCTCCGAGGTTGCGCCGGCCGAGCGGTTGTTCGAACGGCGAGGAAACGAGATGCACCTTGCGTCCCAGCCTGTTGACGAGCTTCGTGGCCGCCGCATCCTCGGCGATTTCTGCGGCCAGCGCGTCGATACCTCCTTCAGCGTCGAGCACCGGCTTGTACCAGAGCATGCTTTTGCCCTGGGCAAAGCCGAAACCGAGAGCCTCGCCGACATATTGCCAGCGGGCCTGGTGGCCGTTGAGAAAGGCACACTCGGTCTCGGCCCAAAACCCGTTCGGCCGGGAGCCGAGCGGCGTGGAGCAGACCAGGCCGGTGTCGCCCCGCCGGGCCGACATGAGATGCTCCACGTAGTCGGCAGGCATGAGAACATTGGAGTCGGCGAGAATCACCCAGTCGCTGGTGGCGGCCCGCCATCCCTTGACGCAGTTGTTCAGCTTGGGATTGGCGCTTATGCGGTCGTCGCCCACCAGAATGCGCGCCCGGATTTCCGGATGCGCCGCCATCGCCTCTTCGATCCTGGCGACGATCGGATCCCGTTCCTCGGCCACGCAGAAAATCAATTCGTAGTGCGGCCAGTCGAGCTTAAACGCGTGCGCCAAGGTCAATGCCGTGAAATTCTCGATGCCGCGCGCGGGGATGACGATCGAAACCGCCGGCCGGTCGGAAATGACGGGAGCCGGCGTGCCGAGCGGCGACAACCTCCATGTCGCTATGGCCAGGCTGATCAGGTTGATGAGCATGAGGGCCACTGCGGCGAAGGCGAAGTAATATTCCATGAACATGATCCCGATGGAGCCGCGCGCTGTCTCTGGCCGCAGCTCCGATACAGCCTCGATTCAGCGTCCCGAATGTGAACACATCATCGTCATGTGACAGGTGGATGACGGTATCGAGGACCGTTCGAATGCTGGCTTGAAATACGGCGCCGTCCATTCCGGACCGCGCTCTCACGTAAAGGCGCCCGCTCGAAGGTCGGGATCTTCAAAACCCCAGTCTCGCCATATTCCGGATTCTGAATTGCCGCATTATTTCGTATCATTGCGGGCGTCGGTTCCGCGCGTGTTTGGCGAGCGGCGGCAAGATTGGCGCAGGGCGACCGAGGTCGGCGGATGCGCTTCCAAGACATTTCAAAATCACTTTTGTCCGGGCGGCTCGATGGCTGCCCGTACGCTTCGCATCGTCCTTATGATTTTCAGCGGGGATCGCATGAATAGGATCTTTTGTGCCGCGACGGTATGCGCCTTTGCGGCTGTTTTTTCGCACGGTTCGGCTTTTGCGGACGACAAGCCACTGATCTGGAAACCTTCCAAGGCCTCCGAGACGAGCTATTCGGTGAAGCTCGGCCTCAAACTGCCGACGCGGATCGAGACCGAGGCCGGCATTTCCATGGGCGTCAATACGACGAACAGCGGAGCGCCGGTCGATACGCCTCTCAAGTTCTGGAGCAATTTCACGGCCGAAAAAACCAGGACGCCGGCCGGCCAGACCGGCCGTGACGTCGGTGTCGATCTCGACGGCAATACCGGCAGCGCCGGGATCACCATGAACTATTACGAAAAGGAAATCGCGACGCCTCAGATCGATATCGAGAGGCGCAGCAGCTATGGCGTTCACTATGACGGCGCTTCGGGCGAATGGCGGGGCGTCGACGCCAGCCAGTCAGTGCGGCTCTCGCATGCCGCAAGCGGCACGGCGCTGATCGGCCGTGCGACTGGCAGTGATGGCTTCAGGACCGTGACCGCTGGCGTGGCCATGGAAAAGAAGCTCGGCACGCGGATGACGGTGAGTGGCTCGATCGAGCGTTCATCGGACTCCGCAGCACCCGCAGCGCGGGTCGGCGCTCGTTATTTCTTCAGGTGGTAAAATGGAAAGGGGCGCCTGAGCGCCCCTGAAAGCCGGGTTGGTCAGCCGCTCAGTGCAGAATCTGGCTGAGGAAGAGCCTGGTGCGCTCATGCTGCGGATTGTCGAAGAACTCGGCGGGCGAGTTCTGCTCGACGATCTGGCCCTGGTCCATGAAGATGACCCGGTTCGCCACCTGGCGGGCAAAGCCCATTTCATGGGTGACGCAGAGCATGGTCATGCCTTCTTCGGCAAGGCTTACCATCGTGTCCAGCACTTCCTTGACCATTTCCGGATCGAGTGCGGAGGTCGGTTCGTCGAACAGCATGATCTTCGGCTTCATGCAGAGCGAGCGGGCGATCGCCACGCGTTGCTGCTGTCCGCCGGAAAGCTGGCCCGGATATTTGTTGGCCTGTTCCGGGATCTTGACGCGCTTCAGGTAATGCATCGCGATCTCCTCGGCCTGCTTCTTCGGCATCTTGCGGACCCAGATCGGCGCCAGCGTGCAGTTTTCCAGGATGGTCAGATGCGGGAAGAGGTTGAAGTGCTGGAACACCATGCCGACTTCACGGCGCACTTCGTCGATCTTCTTCAGGTCGTTTGTCAGCTCGATCCCGTCGACGATGATCGTACCGGCCTGATGTTCCTCGAGACGATTGATGCAGCGGATCATCGTCGATTTGCCGGAGCCGGACGGTCCGGCGATGACGATACGCTCGCCCTTCATCACCTTCAGGTTGATGTCGCGCAGCACGTGGAAATCGCCATACCATTTGTTCATGCCGACGATCTCGACGGCGACGTCGGTAGCGGAGACGGTCAGTTTCTTGGGTTGGGCGTCAGCCATTTTAATCCCCTTTGTTATTGTTTTGCGGCGATCACCGCTTGTAGCTCGTGTCGAGGTGCCGTTCCATGAACGCGGAATAGCGCGACATGCCGAAGCAGAACAGCCAGAAGATGAAGCCTGCGAAGATAAGTCCGGTAATCGGCGTCACCGGCGTGATCCAGGTCGTGTCGGTGAAGTTGAGCCGCACGATACCGAGCAGATCGAACATGCCGATGATCGACACGAGCGATGTATCTTTGAAGAGGCCGATGAAGGTGTTGACGATGCCTGGGATGACCAGCTTGATCGCCTGCGGCAGGACGACCAGCCGCATTGTCTGCCAGTAGCTGAGCCCGAGAGATTCGGAACCTTCGGTCTGGCCTTTGGGGATCGCCTGCAGGCCGCCGCGGATGACTTCGGCCATATAGGCCGACGCGAAGATCGCGACCCCCACGAGCGCACGGAGAAAATTGTCGATCGTCCAGCCGGTCGGCAGGAAGAGCGGCAACATCACGTTTGCCATGAAGAGAACGCTGATCAGGGGCACGCCGCGGATGATTTCGATGAAACCGACGCACAGCATCCGGATCACCGGCATTTTCGATCGGCGCCCGAGGGCAAGCAGGATGCCCACGGGCAGCGAGACGGCGATGCCGACGAAGGAGAGGATGAGCGTTACCATCAGGCCGCCCCAGAGAGGGGTTTCCACTTCGTCGAGACCGAAGACACCGCCATGCAACAGGAAGAAGGCGACAACCGGGAAAACGACGAAGAAGAGAAGGGCGGTTAGCCCCTTGCGAGGTAGCTTTGGGATCAGCAGCGGCACGAGCAGCATAACGAAGAGTGCGGCAACGACCATTGGCCGCCAGCGCTCCTCCAAAGGATACCGGCCGAACATGAATTGCTGGAACCGGTCGCCTACAAAGGCCCAGCAGGCTCCCTTCCAGCCCTCCGGCTGTATGCCGCCCTGTGCGACGGTGGTGCAGACGCTACGGTTGGCGCCCGACCAGACGGCGTTGAAGAAGAGCCAGTCCAGTATCCCAGGCAGCACCCAGATCAACAGGACGACCGCAACAAGGGTCAGGATCGTGTCTTTCGGGGTGGCGAGAAGATTGGTGCGAACCCAGCCGCTGACAGTCTTGGTGCTGAGTGGAGCGGGCTGGGCGTTCAGCATGTCGCTACGGACATAGGAAAGGTTTTTGATATCCATGAGCTTATCTTTCCACCAGCGCCATCTTGGCATTGAACCAGTTCATGAAGATCGATGTGGCGATGCTGATGGCCAGATATACCGTCAGCATGATGGAGATCGCCTCCACCGCCTGGCCCGTCTGGTTGAGCGTCGTACTGGTCGTGGAAAAGAGCTCGGGAAAGCCGATAGCAACACCGAGCGACGAGTTCTTCGTCAGGTTGAGATACTGACTGGTGAGCGGCGGAATGATAATGCGCATCGCCTGCGGCACGACGACGAGCCGGGTCGTATGCGAAGGATGCAGACCGAGCGCGAAGGAGGCTTCACTCTGTCCCTTGGCGACGCCCCGGATGCCCGCGCGGATCACCTCTGCGATGAACGACGCCGTATAAAGCGAAAGCGCCATGTAGAGGGCAACGAATTCCGGAAGGATGCGCGCCCCGCCGGTCATGTTGAAACGGCCCGCGATCGGGGAATCGAACGTGAGCGGCGCACCCATGATCAGAAATGCCAGGATCGGCAGTCCGATGACAAGGCCGGCGCCCGTCCAGATCGTATGGAACTGCTTGCCGGTCGCTGCTTGACGCTGCTTGGCCCATCTGGCGATGACGATGGTCGCAACGACCGCGACCAGCAAGGCGACGGGAATAACCCAGGCGCCTTCTCCCCAGATCGGATTCGGGAAGGCAAGACCGCGATTGTTGAGAAAGACGTTGAACGGCAGAGCGATCGAATCCCGCACCTGCGGCAACGAGTCCAACACCCCTTTGTACCAGAAGAAGATGATCAGCAGTACCGGGATGTTGCGGAAGACCTCGACATAGAGGGTGCAGAGTTTTGCGACGAGCCAGTTCCGCGACAAACGACCGAGGCCGATGATGAAGCCGATGATGGTGGCCGTGAAGATGCCGAGGATGGCGACGAGCATCGTGTTCAGAAAGCCGACGACGATCGCCCGGCCATAGGTGGAATCACTCGTATAGGCGATGAGCGACTGGCCGATATCGAAGCCCGCTCGGCCTCTCAGGAAGCCGTAGCCGGACGCCGTTCCGGAACGGGCAAGGTTCTCGGTGGTGTTGTGGAAGATCCACCAGCCGACGACGAGGACTATGAGGAGAGTGAGCACCTGGTAGAAAATACCGCGAAACTTCGGGTCGTACGCATAAGACCTCAGCGTACGAGCCTCCGAAGGCGCAATTGCAGCGTGATCTGTCATGCTGGCCTTTTCCCCTGTGGCCTGTTTCAGGCCTTTTTATATTTTGTCTATTGAAGATAAGGCGGCGTTGGCCGCCTTATCTGATCTTGAACGTGCGATTAGCGCACCGGCGGTGCGTATTGCAGGCCACCCTTGGACCACAGGGCGTTCAGGCCGCGCTGGATCTTGAGGGGCGTATTTGCGCCGATGTTGCGTTCGAAGACTTCGCCGTAGTTCCCGACGTTCTTGATGATGTTGTAGGCCCATTCATTGGTGAGGCCGAGGTCGGTACCGATCTTGGTGTCCTTCTCGACGCCGAGGAAGCGGCGGATATCCGGGTTGGTCGAGTTTTTCATCTCGTCGAGGTTCTTCTGGGTGATGCCGAAGTCTTCGGCCTGAACCATTGCGTAACCCGCCCAGGTGACGATGTCGAACCACTGGTCGTCGCCCTGACGGACGGCCGGACCGAGCGGCTCCTTGGAGATGATTTCCGGCAGAATGATGTGATCGTCCGGGTTGGAAAGCGACAGGCGCAGCGAATACAGGCCCGACTGGTCGGTCGTGTAGACGTCGCAACGGCCGGCCTGATAGGCGGCGTTCACTTCTTCGAGCTTTTCGAAGACGACAGGGTTGTACTGCAGATTGTTGGACTTGAAGTAATCCGCGAGGTTGAGTTCGGTCGTGGTGCCGGACTGGACGCAGACGGCGGCGCCGGAGAGTTCAAGGGCCGACTTCACGTTCAGGCTCTTCGGAATCATGAAGCCCTGGCCGTCGTAGTAGTTGACGTAGCGGAAGTTCAAGCCGAGCGAGGTGTCGCGGCTGATGGTCCAGGTGGTGTTACGGGCGAGAAGGTCGACTTCGCCGGACTGCAGAGCGGTAAAGCGGCTCTGCGCGGTGGTCGGCGTGTACTTGACCTTGGTGGCATCGCCAAAAACAGCAGCAGCGACAGCCTTGCAATAATCGACGTCGAAGCCGGTCCAGTTACCAGCCGAATCCGGAGCGGCAAAACCGGCGAGACCGGTGTTGACGCCGCACTGGACGAAACCCTTGGACTTCACGTTGTCCAATGTGGCAGCCGATGCGGCAGAGGCAAACCCCAGGACCGCTGCGCCAATCGCGGCTGACAGAAGCGTCTTTTTCATTTTCCCAACCTTTTTATCTGTGGCTTTGTGATTTGGTGACACCACGCCGCTCCCCGATTCCTTCGAATACGGCGGGTCGTCCGCCAACCTCCCGGTGCGGACGCTTACTATCTCATTCGCAAAACAACGCAGGGTCAAGTGTCGCCGTTTCGAATTGCGACGGAAATAAGGTAAATTCGTTAACTCGGCCCGCGAAACGATCAGATACCTAAAGTTTGGGCACTCCTTGATCAAAACGGAAGCGCTGCGTCCGAATGCCCTAAACCTTGAGGTCGTGGTTTGGGCTCCGGAAGGCGGGGTTGACCAGACCTTGTTCCGGCGGCAAAACTCTGCGCCTACCGCCAACGAAAGCATTCCCGGATATGAAGAAGAAAGAGTCCCTGCTTAACGGCGCCGGCGCCAACACGCGCCTCGCCCATCTGGGCCATGACCCCTTGGGATATCATGGCTTTATCAATCCGCCTGTCGTGCATGCTTCGACGGTCCTGTTTCCGGACTCTGCGACCATGGAGAAGCGTTCCCAGAAATATACCTATGGAACCCGCGGAACGCCGACGACGGATGCGCTTTGCGAAGCTCTTGACGAGCTGGAGGGCTCGGCGGGCACCATCCTCGTGCCGTCGGGTCTGGCCGCCATCTCGGTACCCTTCCTGGCTTATCTTTCGGCAGGCGACCACGCTCTCATCGTTGATTCCGTCTACACGCCGTGCCGCCATTTCTGCAACACGATGCTGACGCGGCTCGGCGTGGAGGTCGAGTATTACGATCCGGGAATCGGTGCCGGCATCGAGGCGCTGATCAAGCCCAATACGAGGCTCGTCCACACCGAGGCGCCCGGTTCCAATACGTTCGAGATGCAGGATATCCGGGCAATCGCGGATGTCGCGCACAAGCACCGCTGCGTCGTCACAATGGACAATACCTGGGCGACCCCGCTCTATTTTCGTCCCCTCGATTTCGGCGTCGACGTATCCATTCACGCGACGACCAAATATCCGTCCGGACATTCGGACATCATCATGGGCTCGGTTTCCGCGAATGCCAAGCACTGGCCGAAGCTTGAAGAGGCCCGAGTCACGCTCGGCATCTGTGGCGCGCCGGACGATTCCTATTTGATCCTGCGCGGTCTGCGCACCATGGGCATCCGTCTCGAGCATCACCAGAAAAGCGCGTTGGATATCGCGAAGTGGCTGGAGACGCGCGACGATGTGTTTAGCGTCCTGCATCCGGCCTTGCCGAGTTTCCCGGGCCATGAGATCTGGAAACGCGACTTCAAGGGCGCGAGCGGCGTCTTTTCCTTCGTCCTGAAGGCGGAAACCGACAAGGCCAGGGCGAAGGCGCACGCCTTCCTGGACGCTCTTTCCTTATTCGGTCTCGGTTATTCCTGGGGCGGCTACGAAAGCCTTGCCATCGCAGTCAATCTCTCCGATCGCACCATCCGCACGGCGCCGCCGGAAGGGCCGGTGATCCGCCTGCAGATCGGGCTCGAAGACGTCGCGGATCTGAAAAAGGACCTGGAGGCCGGTTTCGCTGCGGCCGTGGCCGCCTGATCATTGGGCCGTGAAGCCGTAGAGCCAGTCGAGGTCCGCCGCGAGCGATTGCGGCGGACGAAGGGACAGAACGATATCGCGGCCAAGGCGGATCGGACCGCGAGCATGATAGGCGAACCGGTTGAACAGGCCGCGGGCGCGAACCTTGGCAGCCCGTTCCCGTCGCACGGTTTCAAACGCCGGTAGCGCTTCCGCGAGGGAAAGGCCTCCCGCGACCCGATTGGCGAGCACGAACGCATCCTCGATTGCCATCGCCGCGCCTTGTGCCGCAAACGGCATCATCGCATGGGCCGCATCGCCGATCAGCACCTTGTCCCGACCGTTGTGCCAGCGCCCCGCGCTGACCTCGTAAAGGGGCCAGAATGTAGGGTTGGGCGCCTGTTTCAGCAGGTCGGCGATACGCCGGTCCCAACGGTGGAATTGAGACATCAGCATGTGTCTCTGAGCGTCGCTTGCTTCCGCATCCCAGGTTTGGCCGGGCGTCAGGCCCGATGCGATGGCGACGATGTTGAAACCGTCCATTTCCTTGAGGGGATAGGCGACGAGGTGGGTGGACGGCCCGAGAAACGCGGTGACCTGATTGGTGGTCAGCCATGTGGGCACGTCGCTGCGGGCAACGGTGAAGCGCCAAGCGATATTGCCCGAAAAATCCGGTTCCGGAGCGCCGGGAATAGCAGCGCGAAGGTTGGACCAGACGCCGTCGGCACCGACGATCAACGGGTAGTCCCTATTGGTCATCGCCGCCAATGCCTGGTGAACGTCGTCCCGGACCGGCGCCTCGAGATGTAGGGTGCAGAGCGGGTTTCGTTCGACCGCCGCAAGCAGTGTTTTCTGCAGTGTTGCGCGATGAAGGACACCGTAGGGCGCGCCCCAGCGTTCGCGGGCGAAGCGGCCCGCCGGTACATGGGCCAGGGGCCTCAGCGAGGTGCCGGACACCAGCGCGATCCGCTCTGGTTCCGCCCATACCGCCTCGAGCGGGGCAAGCACGCCAAGTCGGGCAAGCACCCGGGAAGCATTCGGTGAAATCTGCAGGCCGGCGCCGACCTCCACCAGTTCGCCCGCCTCTTCAAAGATGTCGCAGGATATACCGTGCCGGGCGAAAGACAGCGCAGCCGTCAGCCCGGCCACGCCGGCACCGATGATTGCTACCCTTTCGATAGGCATCCGCTAAGACCGGGCGCTTCAGGCAGCCTTGAGGTGGAAGACGCAACCGGGCGGGTCCGTCTGTTCTGGCTTCAGCGACGGATTGTAGCGATAGAGGGTCGAACAATAGGAGCAGACCTTTTCATTGTCGTCGCCCATGTCGATGAAAATATGCGGATGATCGAACGGCACCGACGCGCCGGTGCACATGAATTCCTTTACGCCGATCTGGACCAACCGATGTCCGCCGTCGTTCTGGAAATGGGGAATGCTGTGCCCGGCCATGATGGTCTCCATGCGTCTGATTTGAGGCGGACAATACCGTCCCGTATTCCAAATGTGTAGTGGGAAAACCGCCGCAGGCTCTTCGATTTCGTGTGATGCCCGGCTTCAAAGCGCGCGGCGGATCGCCTATGTTCCGCCCAAAAGGATGCCCCGATGAATCTCAATGCCCCCGCCTTTTCCTCTTTCCACCACGACGGGCTGAAGCTCGCCTATTTCGACGAGGGCGATCCGTCGGGCGACCCGGTCTTGCTCATTCATGGATTTGCTTCCAGCGCGCTGGTCAACTGGGTTCATCCGGGCTGGTTGAAGACGCTCGGCGACGCAGGTTATCGGGTGATTGCCATGGACAACCGCGGCCACGGTTCGAGCGACAAGCCGATGGATTCGGAAGCTTACCGCCCCTGGGTGATGGCGGAGGACTCGATCGCGCTGCTCGACCATCTGCGCATTCCCGAAGCGCATCTGTTCGGTTATTCCATGGGTGCGCGGATCTCGGTCTTCGCAGCACTCGCCCATCCGGATCGGGTCCGCTCGCTGGTGCTCGGTGGTCTCGGTATCGGCATGACGGACGGGGTAGGGGATTGGGACCCGATCGCCGACGCTCTTCTTGCCCCTTCGCTCGATGATGTCAGCCATGCGCGCGGCCGCATGTTCCGTGCCTTCGCCGATCAGACCAGAAGCAACAAAGAAGCTCTTGCGGCCTGTATCCGCGGCTCCCGAGACCTTGTTTCGCGCGCCGATATGGGCAGGATCGATGCGCCGACATTGATCGGAGTGGGCACCACCGACGATATCGCGGGCTCGCCACAGGAGCTGGCGGCGTTGATGCCGCATGCCGTGGCTCTCGACATTCCCGGCCGCGATCATATGCTCGCCGTTGGCGACCGGGTCTTCAAGAAAGCGGTTCTCGATTTCTATGCAGGGCTCTCGGAGCGATAGCCGCCCCGGGGAAGGTCCGAGGTTTCTTCATGCTAACGATCAACGGAATGCAATTTTGAGGCCGTTGGTCTTCCTGTAAACTTATTCTATATAGTGAGCCTGAAGGTAGAACGAGGAGACGGCTATGGCCGCGAGAATTGACGCCCGCCAGAAGGAGCAGGTCGCGACGGTGGATCCCATTTGGGATACGCTGCGGGAAGAGGCGCGCATGGCGGCCGAGCAGGATCCGCTGCTTGCGGCCTTTCTTTTCTCCACGGTGCTGAACCATCATTCTCTCGAGGAATGCGTAGTGCATCGCATCTGCGAGCGCCTCGATCATCCGGACTTGCAGGCCGTGCTTCTGCGTCAGACTTTCATGGAAATGCTTGAGGATTGGCCGGAATGGGGCGCCATTCTGCGTGTCGATATCCAGGCTTTTTATGACCGTGATCCCGCCTGCCTGCGGTTTATCGAGCCCGTTCTCTATTTCAAGGGCTTCCATGCTATCCAGACGCACCGGCTGGCCCATTGGCTCTTTGACCGCGGCCGCCGCGATTTCGCGCTCTACCTGCAGAGCAGGTCGTCGAGCGTTTTCCAGACGGACATCAACCCGGCCGCCCGCATCGGCAAGGGCATATTCCTGGATCATGCGACGGGCCTCGTGGTGGGCGAGACGGCGGTTATCGGCGACAACGTATCGATCCTCCATGGCGTCACCCTCGGGGGCACCGGCAAGGAGGGCGCTGACCGCCATCCGAAGATCGGCCACGGCGTGCTGATCGGCGCCGGGGCAAAGATCCTCGGCAATATCGAGGTGGGCTCCTGCTCGCGTGTCGCTGCAGGGTCGGTGGTCTTGAAGGCTGTTCCGCCGAAGTCCACCGTCGCGGGCGTTCCCGCTAAGGTGGTCGGGGAAGCCGGGTGTTCCGAACCGGCCCGCCTGATGGATCAGCTTTTAGGCGCGGACATCTGAAATTCCGGCGCCTTGCTCGACAGCAGAAAGAGCGGCCGCACCTCCTGGCCGCTTTACTTTCGCCTTTGTCCCATGTCAAAAGCGCCGCAACTTGAATCGCTGACGGAGAGAATGGTGAAACCGGACGAAATCAAGAAGCTCGACGCCTATTTCAAGCGCGTGATCAATCCGCAGGCGGTCGTCAAGGCACGCCCGCGCAAGAATGATTCGGCAGAGGTTTATCTAGGCGAGGAATTCCTGGGCGTCGTTTATGTGGACGACGAGGACGGCGACCGTTCCTACAACTTCTCGATGGCGATTCTCGACGTCGATCTCTGATTGCCCGCTCGAGGCAACTGCGAAGCGGGCCTTATGGTCCGTTTCTTGATTCAGGGCTGTCGCAATTGCGCGGAAAGCCGCGTTGAGAGCCCTTTCAGATGCCTGAAAATCTTTCCCAAATCATCGCATCGAATCAGTTTTCGCTCCGCCTGGGCAAAGGTTGGGGTCCCGGTCATTTTGCATTGCACAAAACAGCCTTGACTTTTGCCGGATGGGTCGGTTGTATGAGCTTCTCCGAATAGAACAAGGGATCAGGCTATGTTCAATTTCGATGAAGCCAGCAAGAAGAGCAAGGAAGCGATGGACGGTGTGCTGAAAAGCTATACGGAAGTCGCCAGAGGGTTCCAGGCAATCGCTACCGAAGCGAACGACTATTCCCGCAAGTCCTTCCAGGAAATGACTTCTTTCGTGGAAGCGTTCACGGGAGTGCGCAGCATCGAGGCGGCTTACGAACTCCAGACCAAGTACATCAAGTCGACCTACGATGGTTTCATCGTCGAGGCGACCAAGATGAGCGATATGTACGCAGACCTCGCGAAGTTGGCCTATAAGCCGTACGAGGCACCGGTTGCCAAATCGACCGCCATCACGACCGCAAACGCGGCCTGACGGCGGGTAAAGCCTTTTCAACGACGCCTTCACGATCGAAGGCCGGCGGCGTTTCGCGTTGCCGGCCTTTTTGATTCCGGCAAATGCGGAAAACCCTGTTTTTCCGCATCTTCGCGGTCTCTCTAGCGGAATAGTGATTGCGTGGGCGCAAAGGGGGCTTAAAATCGCTACTCAGTGAACTACGTTAGGAAGACTGAAGTTCGGCTGATCGGCCCTTCACTGAACCGCCGCCGGATTCCTGGGGAATGAATGAAGATGATCGCACCGCCGATCTTTATGCAACGAGAAAAAGGTGGAGACGGAGATAACGCGGGCCGCGGAACCTCAGTCATCACACGCACGAAACCCAAAACCAAACGGCCCAACCTTTATCGCGTACTCCTGTTGAATGACGACTACACTCCAATGGAATTCGTCATCCACATTCTGGAGCGTTTCTTTCAGAAGGATCGGGAAGCCGCGACGCGCATCATGCTCCATGTCCATAATCACGGCGTGGGGGAATGCGGAATATTTACATACGAAGTAGCGGAAACCAAAGTGTCCCAGGTTATGGACTTCGCCCGGCAACACCAGCATCCGCTGCAATGTGTCATGGAAAAGAAGTGAGGAACCCGACGTGCCAACATTTTCGCCTAGTCTTGAAAAGGCGCTGCATCAGGCACTGACCTTCGCGAACGAGCGGCATCACGAATATGCCACGCTCGAACACCTGCTTCTGGCATTGATCGACGATGCCGACGCAGCGGCGGTCATGGGCGCTTGTAACGTCAATTTGGAAACCCTGCGCAAGACCGTTGCCGACTATGTCGACAACGAACTTGCCAACCTCGTCACCGGTTACGACGAGGATTCGAAGCCGACTTCCGGCTTCCAGCGTGTCATTCAGCGCGCCGTCATCCACGTCCAGTCCTCCGGCCGTGAAGAAGTCACCGGCGCCAACGTTCTCGTCGCGATCTTCGCGGAACGGGAAAGCCATGCTGCCTTCTTCCTGCAGGAGCAGGAAATGACCCGCTACGACGCGGTCAACTACATTTCTCACGGTATCGGCAAGCGTCCGGGGGCCTCCCAGACCCGCACGCCGCGCGGTTCCGAAGAAAGCGATTCCGATTCGAAACCTGCCCGCGAGCAAGAGGAAGGATCGGCCAAGAAACCGCAGGATGCGCTCAAGGCCTATTGCGTCAATCTGAATGAAAAAGCCCGCGAAGGGCGCATCGATCCTCTCATCGGCCGCAATGCCGAGGTCAACCGGACGATCCAGGTCCTGTGCCGCCGCTCCAAGAACAACCCGCTCTATGTGGGCGATCCGGGCGTCGGCAAGACGGCGATCGCCGAAGGCCTCGCCAAGCGGATCATCGAGGGCAAGGTGCCGGAAGCGCTTGCCGATGCCACCATCTTCTCGCTCGACATGGGCACGCTGCTCGCCGGCACCCGTTATCGTGGCGATTTCGAGGAGCGGCTGAAGCAGGTCGTCAAGGAACTCGAGGATTACCCGGGAGCAGTACTCTTCATCGACGAGATCCACACCGTCATCGGCGCCGGAGCCACGTCGGGCGGGGCCATGGATGCCTCGAACCTTCTGAAGCCGGCGCTTTCCTCGGGTGCGATCCGCTGCATCGGCTCGACTACCTACAAGGAATACCGCCAGTTCTTCGAAAAGGACCGGGCCCTGGTTCGGCGCTTCCAGAAGATCGACGTCAACGAGCCGTCGATCGACGATGCGATCGAGATCATGAAGGGCCTGAAGCCTTATTTCGAGGACTATCACAAGCTGCGTTACACCAACGAGGCGATCAAGTCCGCCGTGGAGCTCTCGGCGCGCTACATCTCCGACCGCAAGCTGCCGGACAAGGCGATCGACGTGATCGACGAGACCGGGGCGGCGCAGATGCTTCTGCCGGCCTCCAAACGCCGTAAGCTGATCACCGAAAAGGAGATCGAGGCGACGATCGCCACGATGGCGCGGATTCCGGCAAAGACCGTCTCCAAGGATGACGAGATGGTTCTCGCCAACCTCGAAAAGGAACTGCGTTCGGTCGTCTACGGGCAGGACGCGGCGATCGAGGCCCTCTCGACGGCGATCAAGCTCGCCCGCGCAGGCCTTCGCGAACCGAACAAGCCGATCGGCTCCTACGTCTTCTCCGGCCCGACCGGCGTCGGCAAGACGGAAGTGGCCAAGCAGCTTGCGTCGTCGCTCGGCGTCGAACTGCTGCGGTTCGACATGTCGGAATATATGGAACGCCATACGGTCTCGCGGCTGCTTGGCGCACCCCCCGGCTATGTCGGCTTCGACCAGGGCGGTCTCCTGACCGACAGCGTGGATCAGCATCCGCACAGCGTCGTCCTGCTCGACGAGATCGAGAAGGCGCATCCGGATATCTACAATATCCTGCTGCAGGTCATGGACCACGGTTCGCTGACCGACCACAACGGCAAGAAGATCGACTTCCGCAACGTCATCCTGATCATGACGACCAATGCGGGCGCATCGGAAATGGCCAAGGCGGCGATCGGCTTCGGTTCGTCGAAACGCACCGGCGAGGATGAGGAGGCGCTGAACCGCCTGTTCACCCCCGAGTTCCGCAATCGCCTCGATGCCGTGATCCCGTTCGCGCCGCTGCCGACGGAGGTCATCCATCAGGTCGTGCAGAAGTTCGTCATGCAGCTCGAGACGCAGCTTTCCGAACGCAACGTCACGTTCGACCTGCATCAGGACGCCATCGCCTGGCTTGCCGACAAGGGCTATGACGAAAGAATGGGTGCCCGTCCGCTGTCGCGGGTCATCCAGGAGCACATCAAGAAGCCGCTGGCCAACGAGATCCTGTTCGGCAAGCTGCGCAAGGGTGGTGTGGTCAACGTCACGGTTGGCAAGGGCGAGGACGGCAAGGACAAGCTGATCCTGGATGCCATTCCGGAGACGACGCCTGTGAAGCCGAAGCCGGAGGCAGAGGTGGAAGAGGCCGTCGAGGAGGCCGAAGCGAAGGTTTCGAAGCCCAAGGCACCGAAAAAGTCGGCGCCGAAGGACAAGGATGGCGGTTCTGCAAAGGCGCGCGCCATGGTCGATGCCGACGTGATCGCCGAGACGACCCCCCCGGCGGCTCACAAGACCCCTGCGCGCAAGGGATCGACGGTGCCGCGCGTGCCGAAGAGTAAATAAGGCTGTTGGATCTAGCCATTGCGATGCCGGGCTTGTCCCGGCATCGTCTTTTTTGTGACTGTCCCCGATACCTCCGGAATGCCGATGTCTCCAGATAGCGACGATCGTAGCCCCTTGTCCTGGTTCCTGACCGGCATGCGGGGAATGCTTTCGCTGCCGGCGCTGATCCTCATGACCTCGATTGTCGGGTTCAGCGCCTTCGCACTGGAATCCGGGCTCACGCGCGCAGAGGCGGTTTTCATGTCTTTCGCGATCTGGGCGCTGCCGGCACAGGTGATCCTGGTCGGCACCATGGCAAGCGGCGCCAATATCGCAGCCTGCTTTCTGGCGGTCACGCTGTCCTCGATCCGGATGATGCCGATGGTGGCCTCGGTCGTCCCGGAGATGCGGACGAAGCGGACGCCGACATGGCTCCTTCTGATCCTCTCGCATTTCGTCGCGATCACGGCCTGGGTCTTCGCGATCACCACGCTGCGCAACGTGCCGCGTCAACACCGTGCGATCTATTTCGCGGGTTTCGGCGTCACCCTGACCACCTGCGGCACGCTGGTGGTTGCGATCTTCTACGGGATCGCCGCAAGCTTTCCGCCGCTGATCGCGGGCGTGCTTTTCTTTCTGACGCCGGTCTATTTCAACGCCTCGATCTGGGCGAGCGCAGGCCAGCCGGTGGTGAAGCTCGCCTTCGTGATGGGCGTGGTTCTGGGACCGCTTCTTGCACTGGTCACGCCTGAATTCGATGTCCTTTATGCCGGCATTGGCGGCGGCACGGTGGCATATCTCATCGATAGGTGGAGGCGAAAAAGAAGACGTGGGGAAAAGGGGGGCGTGCGGTGATCGACGAGTACTGGACCTTCATCGTCATCATTGTCGCCGGCTTCCTCGCGACGGATATCTGGCGCTGGCTCGGCGTCGTCGCCGGCAATCGGTTGAACGAGGAGTCCGAGGCGCTTTATTGGGTGAGGGCGGTGGCGACATCGCTCGTCATGGCCGTTACGGCGAAGCTGATCGTTTTTCCGAACGGAACGCTGGCGGAATCGCCTCTCTGGCTTCGGCTTGGGGCGGCCGGCATCGGTTTCGCCGTCTTCCTGGCGACCGGCCGCAAGGTTGCGGTCGGAGTCGCCGTGCCGATGGGGCTCCTGATTGCCGGCCTCTGGTGGACCGGCTTCGGAAGCCGCTAGAGCGGTTCATGTTTTGACGGAAGCGTATCCGGCGTTTACGAAGTAGTTACTGCATTCGCCGGGTTGGATTGTTGTGACGAGAGAGCCGATGTGTCGCCACGTGTCCTCGATCGTTCGCTTTTGG
>NZ_PVBN01000009.1 GCF_002968635.1 Neorhizobium alkalisoli
CCGAACGGCAGTTCTCACCGGCCACAACCGCCGCCACAACACGCTCGCGAAGATCATTCGAAAGAGCTCGTGTCATCAGATGCTGGCCTCCGCCCAGCCAGCACCTTGAATCACAAAACCGGCCCACAGGGAATCCCATCAGATTCAGTCAAGCGATGAAACGCTCTAGAACGCAAAAACCGGCCGCTTGGGCCGGTTTTCTGCCGTCGATCGGTCCGCGTCACGGTCTGCGGAAGAGCACCAGGCTGCGGCCTTCGAGTTCGAAGTCCTTTTCCTTGGTGATCACCTGCCCGCGCCTTGCGGTATCGGAGGTCGTGAGCTCCAGCACCCAGCCGCCCTCGCCGAATTGCGGGATACGGAACGGCACATTGCCTTCGAACGGGTTGAAGAGCAGCAGGACGTCGTGCCAGATGCCTTCCTCTTCCCGAAGATCGGGCCGGCCGATATAGAGACCAAGTGTCGAACCCTCGTCCCATTGCTCCGGCGTCTGGAAGCCGCCGCCGGCATTGAACCATTTGATATCCAGGCCGTCGCGCCAGTTCTCGCGCCGCAGCAGCGGCTGCTCCTTGCGCAGCTTGATGATGTGACGTGTGAATTCCCGCAGCGCTTCGCAGGTTTCCGGCAGATCCTCCCAGTGGACCCAGGATATCTCGCTGTCCTGACAATAACCGTTGTTATTGCCCATCTGGCTGCGGCCGAATTCGTCGCCGGCAAGCAGCATCGGCGTGCCGTGCGAGAAGAACAGGGTTGCGAGGAAATTGCGTTTCTGACGGTCACGAACCGCGTTGATGCCCTCGTCCTCGGTGGGACCTTCCTCGCCGTAGTTGTAACTGCGGTTGTCATTGTGGCCGTCGTTGTTGTCCTCGCCGTTCGCCTCGTTGTGCTTCTCGTTGTAGGAAACGAGGTCATTGAGGGTGAACCCGTCATGGGCAGCGATGAAGTTGACGCTGGCCCAGGGGCGTCGGCCCCGCTGGTCGTAGAGGTCGCCTGAACCGAGCAGGCGGGCCGCAAAATCGGTGGAGACGTTCGTGCCCTTCCAGTATTCACGAACCGTGTCGCGGTACTTGTCGTTCCATTCGGCCCAGCCCGGCGGGAAACCGCCGACCTGATAGCCGCCTGGACCGATATCCCAGGGCTCGCCGATCAGCTTCACCTTCGAGAGAACCGGATCCTGCGTCACGGCATCGAAGAAGCCGCCACGCTGGTCGAAACCCTCCGGCTCGCGGCCGAGGATCGTTCCGAGATCGAAGCGGAAACCGTCGACATGCATGTGTTCCGTCCAGTAGCGCAGCGAATCCATGATCAGCTGCAGCACCCGCGGATGGGACGTGTTGACCGTGTTTCCGGTTCCGGTGTCGTTGATATAGTAACGGTGCTGGTCCGGCATCGTGCGGTAATAGGAGAAATTGTCGATGCCCTTGAGGGAGAGCGTCGGCCCGAGTTCGTTTCCTTCGGCGGTATGGTTGTAGACCACGTCGAGAATGACCTCGATACCGGCGTCGTGGTAGGCGCGCACCATGTCGCGAAACCCCTGGATGCCTCTTGGGCCATAATAGCGGGAGGCGGGCGCAAAGAAGCCGAGCGTGTTGTAGCCCCAGAAATTCTTGAGCCCCTTGTCGAGCAGATGCTGGTCGTCCGGGAAGTCGTGGACGGGCATCAGCTCGACGGAGGTGATGCCAAGGCTTTTGATATATTCGACCGAAGCCTTGTGGCCCATGCCCTCGAACGTGCCGCGCAGTTCTTTCGGGATGGCCGGATTGAGCTGGGTGAAGCCCTTCACATGCGTTTCATAGATGACGGCGGCGGGCCAGGGAATGTTCGGTCGGTTCTGGTCCTTCCAGTCGAATTCGCCGGGATCGATCACCCGGCATTTCGGCATGAACGGCGCGCTGTCGCGCTCGTCGAAAGTGAGATCCTTGTCCTCGTGCAGGAGGTCATAGCCAAAATGGGCTTCATTCCATTTGACGTCGCCGACCAGTTCCCTTGCATAGGGATCGATCAGCAGCTTGTTCGGGTTGAAACGGTGGCCGTTTTCAGGATCATAAGGGCCGTGGACGCGGTAACCGTAGAGCGTGCCGGGCTTGAGGCCCGGCACGTAGCCGTGCCAGATCTCGTGGGTATATTCCGGCAGCTCCAGCCGCGCGATTTCGATCTTCCCGCTGTTGTCGAACAGGCAGAGCTCGACCCGCTCCGCATGGGCCGAGAAGATGGCGAAGTTAACCCCGTCGCCGTCGTAACTGGCTCCCAGCTGATGCCAGTATCCCGGCTCCACTGTGAAATGGTTCGATTTCGTGTCCATGCGGCACCCTTCCAAGTTTTCGCTTGATAATGGTGCGGCACAACAAATCGTTCCCTAGAGCTTTAAAATCTACGGATTGCCCGTTCCTGGCGGGGGAGGGGTTACGGGCGGATTGCTGGTTGTCCCGGACGGCGAGGTGGCGGGACTCTGGCCGCCGGTGCTTGTCTGAGGCGTGGGGTCCTTGTCCGCGGGTGCCGTGTTGTTGGATTGCTGCGGCGGTGTGTTGTTGATCGGGTCGCTCTGTTTTTCATTGCTGTCGCTACAGGCGCCCAAAAGAACCACGGTCGAAAGGGCGAGGATCAGACGTTTCATTTCTTCTCTTCTCCATCGGATTTGCTGGCGGCGGCGCGCCGCCGATGGGCGTCGAGCGCGATGACCTTTTCCACCGCAGCCACGTCTTCCGCCGCCGCAACGGGAACCGGATCGCTGGCGATCGCTTCCAAGACCTCGGGGGAGATCGCGCCTTCGCGGATCACATATTCGAGCGCTTCCCGCGTCTGCCGCTCCGCCTTCAGCTGGGCATAAAGGGCGAGGATCAGGCGATCGCGTACGTCCCGTTCTCCGTGTCCTGTCCCTGATCTGACGAAGTCTGCCATGGTCTTCTCCATATCCTTGTTGAGGGGTGAACTTTCGGTCCCGCCGATTGTTCCCTCCGTCGAACGGTCCCCTATCTCCCTGAGCAATGGAAATTCGCCAGGAGGATTAAGATGTCGGCGCTGACACCCGAGGAACTGGAAGGACGCCTGAACGCGCACCGAGAGCTGATGATCGAGCTTTTGGCGGCCATGATCGGCGGAGAGGTCACCATCTCCTCTTTCCTGAGACGGCTGAGGGATGATGCCACATTCAAGGACAACGAGGAGGACCCCGGTGTGATGCCTGAAGAAGCCTTCGCGATCGAGAACTCCGCCGCCCGCGAAGTTCGCGCGATCCTCGAAGCGGCCCGCGCCCGGGCCGAGGCGGACGACCGTTGAGACGCCGTTAACCGTAGCACTTCACATTTATGGCAATTCCGCCACGTTTATGGCCATTTCGTGGAACTAGAATGGTGTTTTCTCGTTCACTTGATAGGGAAGCGATGGAGGCGTCTATGGTCAGGGAATGGGTGGAAGCGGCAGGCTTCGTTCTCGTGATCGCGGCATGCTACATGCTGGTCATTCCAGTCTGATTTTTGAGAGCTCCTGGGGAGGAGAGAGTGGCCTTGAATTCAAAGGCCCCTGCTCTCGCGGCTTGCAAAAAAGGCCGCGAGAGCGGCAAAGTCCTCGTCCTTTAGACTTCTGGCTGCCTCGGTCATCAGGTGACTGAATGGGCCGCCGCCTCGGGCACCGGTA
Organism: Neorhizobium alkalisoli; assembly: GCF_002968635.1. Lineage (GTDB taxonomy): Bacteria > Pseudomonadota > Alphaproteobacteria > Rhizobiales > Rhizobiaceae > Neorhizobium > Neorhizobium alkalisoli. Next base: position 3,631 of record NZ_PVBN01000009.1, read on the forward strand.
TGAAAGAGGCGAAGTTGACGCTCCAGGTAAGGAGCGGTCTGACCCGATAGGCGCGGATAGGCCGGGTTGCCGCCGGCCTTTTCATGACAGCTCAGACAGGCCGGCACCTTGTCAGCCGGCCTTCCTCTTTCCGCCAGCTCCCGCCCCCTTTCGATCAGTTGCGGATCGGCTTCCCCTCGCTGCCGGACAGGCGGCGTCTGCTTGGCATAATAGCTCGCAAGCTCCGGCAGGCTTTCCTCCGAGAGCGTACCGATTGCGACCTGCATGATGCCGCTCGGGCGCTTTTCCTCCGCATATGCCTTGAGGCTGTTGAGCAGATAAGCTTCCGACTGGCCCGCGAGCCGCGGAACGATACTGTGTGGGGTAAGCCGCTTTTCCGCATGACAGCTCTCGCAGGTGATCGGCAGCGGCGAGACCTCGCCCGCATGGCCTATGCCGTGCAGGCCGGACACCTGCAGATAGGCGTTCGTGTCCATCTCCGGCAGCTTGCGCAGGAAGGCGACCATCGCCCAGATCTCGTCGTCCCGAAGCTCGGTCGGCCAGGCCGGCATACCTGTGAAGCGCACTCCGTGTTTGACGATCTCGAAGAGCTGGGCGTCGGTCCATGTCGGAGCGACCATCTTCAGGTCGGGCGGCTGCGGCAGCATGGCGAGCACGGCATCGGACCGCCCCTGCGCCGGCGAGCCGTGACAGATGGCACAGCCGGTCTCGTAGTGGCCGGCAGCGGGTGGCAGGAGCGCCGGATCGTCGAGCGGCGGAACCTCCACGAACAGTGCGGCGGTACGCACCGAATTCTTCATCACCCAGTGCAGGAACCAGTCCGTGACACCCCAGTGGCCCGTGCTGGCCCTGACGCTCATCAATCCCGACCAGGCGAAAACCATGCCGAGCAGCGGCAATATGACGATCAGGGCAATCAGATATTTCCGCGGGATCGTCATTGGCCTCTCCTCCCCAAAGGCTTTGGCGCATCAATGTTCAGCGTGCGCGCCAGGAGCGCTATGCCGCCGGCCAGATAAACCACCGCGCCGACGAGCAGCATCACCACGCCGCCTATCTGCTGGTCCGCCCCCGCACTCAGCACGACGCCGAAACAGCTTACCTCCTCGCCACCGTAAAGCGGTCGTGGCGAAAGCGCCAGAAGCGCGCCGAGCAATGTCATGTGCATCGAGGTGAAGAGAAGGCCAAACGTGCCCGCGAGCCGCCGCTCTTCCCGGCCAGCGACGGCGCCGCCGAGGCAGGTCAGCCAGAGCGTCAGCCCCGCAACCAGGAAGACGAGCTGTTCCAGCACCGTGACGAAGGTAGAGGTTTCCGAGAGAGCCCGCACTGCTGGCACATGCCAGCCCCATACGGCGAACAACTCGATCAGCGAGGCGAGCAAGGGGGTGAGCCAGGCCCGCCCGGCAGTGAAATCGAGGCGGGTTCCCGAAAGGCCGACGGCGATCAGTGGCGCACCACCTGCCACCACGCCCATATGCGCGATCATGTGGACGGAGAAGGAACCACGATCGGCAAAGGGGAGGATCGCCCAGAGCAGGAGAAGCAGGACAAGACCGAAAACGAGGGCGGTCCGCTTCACGGCTGGCACTCCGCGATGAAGATCAGCGGAATGGCGGCATAGACGACGGCCACGAAACTGAGGCCGGAGAGAAGCAGCGTCGCAAAACCTTGAAAATACTTGCGATCCTCCCGCGTCGCCGCGTCGTGTGGAGGATCTCCCGATCCGAAACCCCATTGCCTCCACGCGAGATAGGACGACAGCACGATCATCGCGAGCGCCAGCAGCGTGAAGATCCCCAACCCCAACCGCAGGGTGCCGAACGCGATCTCCTCGGCCATCCCCTTGGCGCAGAAGATTGCGACCGCCGCATAGCACACGACGAAATGCAGCGCCCAGACAGTGGGCGCGGTAAACAGCGTCCAGAGGGTTTCGACTTCGCGCGGAATGAAGCTCTTCATTCTGTTACCATCGGAAAGAGGCCGATCACGCCGAAGGTCACGACGGCGGTCACGGCCATGAAGTGCCAGTAAAGCGTGACGTTGCGGATATCCTGGTCATATTCGGACGTCATCCTGCCAGCAAAACTGCGCGCCAGGCAGTAGAGATGCATGATCCCGCCGACAACCGCATGCGTCACCGTCCAGATGACCAGGACCCAGACGATGGCGGGATAGACATTGGCGGTCGGATCCATGGCGTGGAAATAGGGACCTGCCAGGCCCGCAAGCAACGCCGCGACGGTGACAATGAAGCACGCGACGAGCGCCAGCCGCGCCCCGACCGTTCCCTTCTCGTTGAGCTCCCGCGCAAGCAGCGTCAGCACCCAGGCGACAACGAAGAGCACCAGGGCCACGATCGGCCACAGAATGCCCGGCCCTTGCGCTGCGGCGGTGAAGTCCTCGTGGATCGTCCAGTAGAAGAAATAGCCGAAGATCAGGCTGGCAAATGCCGTACCGTCGCCCACCATGGTGATGAACATCGCCCACCAGCCGACCGACGCCGGACCCGAGACATAGATCGGCAATTTCAGGCCGAGCCCGACATCGATCTCAGGCTCCTCCGGGATCGGCGCCGTCCCCGTCCACAGCCAGACGATGATGGCGACGAAGGTGATGACGGCACAGATGATGGTGGTGATCCACCAGTGGAAGGTGAGCGCGATGAAGACGCCGCCGAGCCCAAGAGCCGAGATGATCGTCACATAGGAGGTGCCGCCGACCCGCAGGCACTGGATCGGATCGGCATCCAGCACCGAAGTGACCAGCGTCTCGCGTTCGCCGGACGTCGCATCCGGCAGATAAAAGCGGCCGGCCTCCATGTCGCGCTGCAGGTTCGGCTGGTCCCAGAGCGGATAGCGGCTGGTGATGATCGGTACCGAGCGCATGCCCCAGCTTTCTTCCGGATCGTTCGTCCATTCCAGCGTGCCGGAATTCCAGGGATTGAGATCGCGCGCCGCCGGCTTGGGCTTTGGCCTCAGAATATCGATGACGACAGTTGCGACGCCCGAGGCGAAGATGAAGGCGCCGATCGTCGAGACGAGGTTGAACCAGTCCCAGCCGATGTCTCCGGGATAGGTGAAGACGCGGCGCGGCATGCCGCGCAGGCCGGAAAAATGCATCGGGAAGAAGGCGATGTTGAAGCCGCAGAACATCAGCCAGAACGCCACCTTGCCCCAGGCGTCGCTGAGCTTCTTGCCCCTCACGAAGGGGAAATAATAATAGATGCCGGCGACGATCGGAAACAGCATGCCGCCGATCAGCACATAATGGAGGTGCGCGACGACGAAATAGGTGTCATGCGCCTGCCAGTCGAAGGGGACCAATGCCACCATCACCCCGGTCAGTCCACCGACCACGAAGATGATGACGCCGCCGGCGCCGAACAGCATCGGTACCGAAAAGATCACGCGGCCGGCAAGCATGGTGGCAATGAAGACAAAGATCTGCACGCCCGTCGGGATCGCCACCGCTTCCGACGCAGCGGAGAAAAAGGCGAGCGAAATCTGCGGCAGGCCAGTCGCGAACATATGGTGCACCCAGAGGCCGAAGCTCAGGAAGCCGGTGCCGACCGCCGCCAGCACGATCCAGGAATAACCGACGATCGGCCGCTGCGAAAAGGTCGGCACGATCATCGCCATCAGCGCGATCGCGGGCAGGAAGATGATGTAGACTTCAGGGTGGCCGAAGATCCAGAAAAGGTGCTGCCAGAGCAGCGGATCTCCGCCCCGTTCCGCATCGAAGAACGGCCAGTCGAACATCCGCTCCATCTCGAACAGGATGTCGCCGGCAATCAGCGGCGGGAAGGCGAACAGGATCATGCCCGCGACGATCAGGAGATACCAGGCGAACATCGGCATGAGATTGATGCGCATGCCGGGCGCCCGGCATTTCATGATGCCGACGATAATCTCGACGGCAGCCGCGATCGAGGCCACTTCGATGAAGGAAAGCCCGAGCAGCCAGATATCCGCACCTATGCCCGAAAACTCCTCGCTGGTGGCAAGCGGCGGATACATGAACCAGCCGGCACTCGGTGCCGCGTTGAAGAAGATCGAGCCGCAGACGAAGATCCCGCCGAGCACAAAGCTCCAGAAACCGAAGGCCGACAGCCGCGGGAAAGGCAGCTCGCGAGCGCCCAGCATCGACGGCAGCAGGAAAATCGCGATCGCCTCGAAAATCGGCACCGCAAACAGGAACATCATCACCGTGCCGTGCAGAGTAAAGGCCTGGTTGAAGAGGTCCGCGGAGATGAGATCGTTGTTCGGCACCGCGAGCTGCAGGCGCATCAAAAGCCCGAGCAGGCCGGCAAACAGCATGAAGACAAACGCCGTCACGCCATACCAGAGGCCGATCTCGCTGTTGTTGACCGATGTCCAGTAACGAAGCCCCTTCGGCGTCTCCCATACCTTGCGGAGCCGTTCTTCCTGGGCCGCCCTTTCTTCCGCTGAGAAATTGCCGAGCTCTGCGGTCATCGTAGCCCCTTCAGGTAAGCCGCGATCCGTTCGACATCCGCATCCGCCAGCATGGAGAAATGAGGCATCCGGACCTCCGGCTTGACCCCGTCCGGGAAACGGATGAACCGCGCGATATGTTCGGCCGTATTGGCGAGTGTGCCGGCGCCGACGCTGCCGCGCTCCCCGAAGCCCGTGAGGTCGGGACCGATCGTGCCGCGCGCTTCCGTGCCTGAGATCGCATGGCAGGCGGCGCAGCCGTGTCTGAGAAAAAGCGCCAGGCCCTCCGCGTCCCCGGCTCCCGAGGATGTTTTCCGCGCCGAAAGCCAGGCCTCGTAATCCTGCCTCTCCATGACATGCACCGTGAAGGCCATCAGCGCGTGGGACGGGCCACAGAATTCGGCACAGACCCCGCGATAGGTCCCCGGCTTCCCGGCGACAAGCGTCAACCGGTTTTCACGCCCCGGAATCATGTCCATCTTGCCTCCGAGAACAGGAATCCAGAAGGAATGTATGACATCCGGGGACTTGAGCAGGAAGGCCACCCGCTCGCCGACGGGGATGCGCACCTCATTTGCCGTTTCGAAGACCGGCTTGCCGTCTTCGCCAAGATACCGGACCCGCCACCAGAATTGCTCGCCGGTTACTTCGATACGACGCATGCCGCGTGCATCGTCCTGAAACCAGGGCCGCATGGCCGGCATCAGCCAGACGCCATAGCCAAGAAGTGCAGCAAGCACGACGGTCGGGAAAACGGCTCCACCCCACAGGATCAGCCGACCCGCCGTCTTCGTCGAGTGGACCTTCCTCTTGCGCACGGCGTAGAAGAACAGACCGACGACGCCGGACCAGATGACGACCCCGCCGATCAGCATCGTGTAGAAGAGCGTCGCGACGCCCGCCGCCTCCGGCCCCGCCGGATCGAGCACCGACTGCACCCCCGAGCAGGATGCCAGCAGAGGAAAGACGAGAAGGAGGAGATAATCGTGGCGGCAGATGCCGTTGTGGCCCGGGCGTGGTCCTGATCGAATTGGCTGGCCGGAGGCAGCCAAGCGGTCATCATTCATTCGGCCAACACCTGGCAAGTGTTTTGCGGCAGCGCCGCGAACATCCGGCCGAAAACGCGGTATGCCGAGTTTTGTTCCAAGCCCCTCGATAACTTTACGTAACGCTCTGAGAAAAACTTGGAACGATTCCCGACCGCATGGGTTTGCCATTCGTGAGAGGGCAGAATGCCCTTGCTTCGCGACGGGAGAAATGAACATGCGACACTTTTTCAAAATGCTTCGGAACAGGCTTACCGGACTCCAGCACGAGAAGAAGACATTTGCTGTGGCACATCCCGAGGAACTTCAGGTGGTTGTGCCAGAAGCGGTGATCCTGCCTCTACCGAAGTCGCCCCGCGACGAAATCAGCGTTCCGGCCTCCATCAACGGCCGCGACCTCTCCACCGGCAGATTGTAAGCCGCCCCAACGAAACTCGTAAGGAGTAACGAATGACCGCTATCGATTCCGCTTCCATCCTTATTCTCGCCACCGACGGCTACGAACGGTCGGAACTGCGCGTTCCCCTGGAGGAGTTGAAAAAGCGCGGCGCCAACGTCAAGATCGCATCGATCAAGATGGGCGAAATCAAAAGCTGGGACGAAAAGGACTGGGGCGATACCGTGTCGGTCGATCTCGAGGCGAAGGACGTGAAGGCCGAGGAATTCGACGCTCTCGTCTTGCCCGGCGGCCAGATCAATCCCGATCTTCTCCGCGTCAATGAGGAAGCCGTGAAGGTGGTGCGCGACTTCGTGAAGAGCGGCAAGCCGGTTGCCGCGATCTGCCATGGCCCCTGGCTGCTGGTGGAGGCGGATGCGCTTCGCGGCCGCCAGGCGACATCCTATCATTCCATCCGCACCGACATCAGAAATGCCGGCGCGTCATGGAAGGACGAGGCGGTCGTCGTCGACAACGGTATCATCACCTCTCGGTCCCCAAAGGATCTTCCCCAGTTCATCGACAAGATTGTCGAGGAAGTCCAGGAAGGCCCCCACGATCGCCGCGCGGCCTGATCTTAAGCCAATTCTGCAACGGCCGCCCGCAGTGCTTCGCGGGCGGTCATTGGCGGGTTCTCCCGGGAAGCCTCTCTCAGAAATGTCACCAGACGGTACTCGCTCGCCCTCAAGCCTCTCGGTCCATTCATGACCGTCTTATCCCTCATGACCTTTTCCAGCAGCGCCGGGTTTTCAGAAAGCCCCAGAATGCTCGGATGGATATAGCTGGAGCGGCAAACCGCAGGCGTATTGTGCAAGGCGTCCGACGCCGCCTGCGCCATCATTTTTATCTTCGGAGGCTTTCCTTCCGCTTCCATGAAATCCCACGCAGCATTGAAGGCGGCAAGACTCCCTCCCCAGGTGCGGAACGTCTTTGCCGACACGGGAAAACCGGCCGCCTTGGCAAGGTAGGCGTTCAACCGGCCCGAATCCACCGGATGCGGCACACCCTGTTCATCCGGCCAAGAGAAGAGCTGCCGTCCGGGCAGATCCGCTATTTCTTCGAGGATTCGCTGCAGGCGCGGATGCTTCAGGGTATGCCGCACCCTCTTTCCGCCCTTGGCTGTGAAGCGCAGGAGGATCGCGTCGTCGGAGAGTGTCATATGGCGCTTCAAGAGGGTCGTTGCGCCGTAGGTCCTGTTCTCTTTTGCATAGGCGCGGTTTCCCACCCGCAGATGCGTCGCATCCAAGAGTGCGACCAGCGCAGCAATCACCGCATCGCTCTTATCAAGACCAAGCGCCAGATCCCGTTTCGCTCGGCTTCGAATCCGCGGCAGCGCCTCGCCGAACCTCAAGAGCTGGTCGAACTTCCGCTCGCTGCGGAAATTCTGCCAGTCGGGATGATATCGGTATTGCTTGCGACCCCGGGAGTCATAGCCGGTTGCCTGCAGGTGGCCGCGAGGATCCAGGCAGATCCAGACATTCTCATAGGCCGGCGGCAGCCCGAGTGCTGCTATCCTTTGCTGCTCCCGCTTGTCCGCCAGCAGCGCCCCATCGGGCAGGCGGTAGCAGAATCCCTTGCCGCGCCGAAGCCTGCGAATGCCCGGTTCCGTATCGCTGACATAGGTGAGGCCGATGGTGTGAAGGGTATCCTGATCGATGTCGATCGTGATGAGAGTCGCGTCCATGGCCGTTTTAACGACAAAGCAACACCTTCGTTCCGGCCCGCAGCTAAATCGCTATGTCCTTCAGGTCGTCGGCGCCCTCGCCCCGCTCGAAAGCAGCGCGCGGCGCGGTCAACCTCCAGCAAAGCCCCTGCGGATTGAAATCGATCTCGACCTGCCCGCCAAAAGCCGCCGCCGCGTGACGCTTGACGATGGTGGTGCCGAAGCCTGTGCGTGACGGCGCATGAACCAGAGGCCCGTCCTTTTCCTCCCATACCAGGCGGAGCTTCACCTCGTCGGCTTCGTCCTCGAGCAGGTCCTTCCAGGCGATCCGCACCTTGCCGTGCGGCGTCGAAAGCGCACCATATTTCACGGAATTCGTCGCGAGCTCATGGAGGATGAGGCCCAGATTCTGCACGGCTTCGGCCTTGAGGGTGAAATTCTCTCCCTGAACTTCGACCCGTTCGGCAACGTCGCCGAAGGTGCTCATATGAATTTCGACCACCCGGCGGATCGAGACCCCCGACCACTGCTCTTTCGCGAGCGCTTCGATGGACTTGCCAAGCCCCTGCAGACGACCGCTGATGGCCTTCTGGAACTCGTCCATGGTGGTGTCCTGCCGCGCCAGCTGGCGCATCATGGCCTGCACCAGAGTGAGGATGTTCTTCGTGCGATGCACGAGTTCATGCAGGATCAGATGGATGCGATCCTCCGCCTCGCTACGGTCGAAGGACGCATTCGACAGCGCCACCGCCACCTGATTGGCTTCCCGGATTTTGGTTTCGACGGGGGAAACGATCTCGCCCCTGCCCATGCGCTCAGCCATTTGCGCAAGCTGGCGGATGGGAATCCGAAGCTGACGCCCGACGAGCCAGGCGATCAGCATGGCGACCGCGAGAAAGACCGCGCCGCCCCCGATCAACTGCCGCCATGTGGTGAGAATGCTTGCCTGCGCCGTATCGATCGGGCCCCAGACGACCGCCTTCCAGGTCCAGCCGGTGATCTGCGAATAACCGTATATCTGCCTGCGATCGCCGCTCATGTCCTCGATCGTCCCCTTGAAGCCCGTCATCAGCTTCAGGGTGTGGGCCGGAAAAGCAGAGCCCGAGGCGAATGTATCCGCCCCGACGGACGTAACCACATTACCCATGCCGTCGACGATGGCGACGGACCAGCCCGCGGCAAGCCCTTCCGCCGAAACGAGCTTCTGCAGATCCTCGGCATTCTGGGTGATGATCATCGCTGCGCCGGCAGCAGAAACCTCCTTGGGCAGGGGCATCGTTATGTTGAACACATGCTTGCCGCTGGTTGCCCCGTAGAAGACACTGGACGCCTCTGTCACACCATTGCGCAACACCGACTGAAATTCGGACAGGTTCGACACCTTGGAGAGCGGCGTTCCGAAAGGCACACGTGTATTGAGCTTCTGCTGACCATCGGAATCGACCACCAGCACATAGAGCGAATTCGAGCGCAGACTGTTCTGCGTCCTGTTGTGGAATGCCTTCAGATCCCCGTTTTTGAGTTCCGGCGACGTCACGAGGATCCGCAGCGTCGTTGCCATGTCCTGCAATTCACGGTCGACGGAGCGGGCAATAAGCTGCGCGTCCTCGGCCGTCTCGTTGGCAAGAATCGCGCGCTCGTTCGACTCGAGTTCCGTCATCAGATAACCGACGAAAATCAGCAGGGGCAAAGCCACGCCGGCTGCAAGCGCAACCAGGTACGCGCCGATGGGCGCAATCGGGAAAAACCGCGAAATCTTCAACATTTCCTGGAGTTAGCCCGAAAAGACAGCGCACGTGCCGTGCCGCCCGCCCGCATGTTCATTCATATATCCGCCATTTACTAATATAAGTAACGCACGACTTCTAACTGGTTTTGAACGTCGGGCCAAGGATTGATTGCGGACAATATGTCTCTGCCGCGAGGGCTCGCCCAAGGGTTTTATCAGGGATCTGGAGGACTGGACCTCTCCGCAAAGCGGTCCAGTGGCGTCCGCTGAATCGGGTCAGATGGTCGTGGATCCCGTCAATGTGTCGGTCGGAGCGTTGTTAACGCGCAGGTTGTTCTGCACATGCCGGACACCCGAGACACTGTCCACCAGATCCTCCGCCCGGCGTTTGTCCCAGCGGCTCGAAACGAAGCCGTCGAGGGTGACTTCGGCGCTTTTCACCGTGACGGAGATGTTCGATGCATCCAGTACCGGATCGTCGCTCAGCCGATCGTTGACGTCCTCCTCGATCCTGCTGTCGGAACGCTGATAACCCTTCGGCCCCTTGCCGCGGTGTTCATCCATTGCGCGACGCTGTTCGGCCTCCTCGTCCCCGAACCAGGAAGCGACCTCGTCGCCCGCCCGTTCCATGAAGCCACGTTTGCGGCCATGGCCCTCTTCCTCGCGGAACCGGTGCTCCTGACCGTGGCCGGACCGACTCTCGCCGCCGTAACCATAGTCCGAACCGTAGCGCTCGCCGTAGGCCTGGTTCACGCGACCGTGGCCGGGCTCATAGCTGAATGAAGACGGCCTGCCCCGATAGGATTCGCGCGCCCAAATCCGCGAGCGGTCCGTATCGCCGTAGCCCGACTCATAGCCGTAGTCGTCGGTGGCCCATTGATCGGCCCGACCGTAGCGGGAGAAGCGCGAGCGATCGCCATCTTCCCGGCCATACTCGCGGTCTCCGGAAAAATTGTCGCCGCTTTGCTGATTGTCGCCAAAGCCGCGCACATAACCGGTGTCTCCCGGGCGGTAGTCACCGGAGGGTTCGCGGGGAAAATCACGTTCGCTGCGCATCCGGTCGTTTCGATACCGGCCGGACTGGGAATAGTTTCCGTTTGCCATTGTCTGTCTCCTCGACCTAGTGGATTGGTTCCGTACCGGACGGAACACAAACACAACCCGGCCTCCCCCGGATTGTTCCGGGTTTTCGAAGAGCTTCAGGGATTGAGCGCGGAAGACGACAACGGCGCGGCCTCGACGAAAACAGCTCCATGAGGAGCTGTGATCCATTGACCGCTTGAGGCAAGAATTCGGCTCACGCGGAGTGCCACGACGGACGTGCGTTAGCCGATGCGGCTGCCGCTCTCGGGATCGAAGACGACGGCCTTGTCCAGGTTGAAGGAGAAGGGAAACTTCTCGCCGAGCCTCACCTGCACGTCGGAACGGGTGCGGGCGGTAAAACTCGCGCCGTCCAGCTTGCCGGTCACGAATGTATCCGAACCGGTCGGCTCGACCATGATGACGTCGGCGGCGATCTGGGCCGTGGCGCGAGCGTCAGGGTCCACCAGACCGGCGTCGGTGATCGTCTCCGGACGCAGGCCGAGAATGACATCCTTGCCCTCAGGGAGAATTGTCGTGACCGACGGCGGCATGGTGACCTGGACGCCTTCGTTGCCAAACAGCGAAATGCTTTGCGCCCCGCCGGCGGACACGACCTTGCCCTTCAGCATGTTCATTGCCGGCGAGCCCATGAAGTCGGCGACGAACAGGTTGGCCGGGTGATTGTAGATCTCCGCCGGCGTACCGACCTGCTGCACCATGCCTTCCTTGAGAACGACGATCTTGGTTGCGAGCGTCATCGCCTCGATCTGGTCGTGGGTAACATAGACGATGGTCGCGTTGGTGTTCTGATGCAGGGCCTTGATCTCGGCACGCACCTCGACGCGAAGCTTCGCATCCAGGTTCGAGAGCGGCTCGTCGAACAGGAACACGCGCGGCTGGCGCACCAGCGCACGGCCCATGGCGACGCGTTGGCGCTGACCGCCGGAAAGCTGGCTCGGGCGGCGCTTCAGAAGGTGTTCGATCTGCAGGGTCTTGGCGACCTGCTTAACCGCGGCCTCGCGCTGAGCCTTCTCGACGCCGCGCATTTCCAGCGCGAACGCGATGTTCTGTTCCACCGTCATGTTCGGATAGAGCGCGTAGGACTGGAAGACCATGGCGATATCACGCTGCGAGGGATGCAGATCGTTGATCACCTGGCCGTCGATGACGATATCGCCGGAAGACGGCGGCAGGAGGCCGGCGATGGCATTCAGCAGGGTCGACTTGCCGCAGCCGGAAGGCCCGACGAGAACCAGGAAGCCGCCCTTTTCAAGATCGATGTTGATACCCTTCAGGATCTCGACATTGCCGATCTTCTTGCGAATGTTCTTGATTTCAAGAAAGCTCATTGACGGTTATCCCTAAGTCAGCCCTTGACCGCGCCGGCCATCAGGCCGCGCACGAAGTAGCGTCCGGCGACGATGTAAACGAACAGCGTCGGCAATGCCGCAAACACGGCGGCAGCCATGTCGACATTGTATTCCTTGACGCCGGTGGAGGAGGAAACGAGGTTGTTGAGCGCCACCGTCATCGGCGAGCCCTCACCGCCGGCGAAAGAAATGCCGAACAGGAAGTCGTTCCAGATATTGGTGAACTGGTAGATGATCGTGACGACGATGATCGGTCCCGAGCTCGGCAGCAGGATGCGCCAGAAAATACGGAAGAAGCCGGCGCCGTCGATCATTGCCGCCTTCACCAGCTCGTCCGGGAAAGCTTCGTAATAGTTGCGGAAGAACAGCGTCGTGAAGCCGAGACCATAGATCACGTGCACCATGACGAGGCCCGTGGTGGAGTTCGAAAGGCCGAGGAGGCCGAGAAGACGCGCCATCGGAATCAGAACCGCCTGGAACGGAATGAAGCAGGCGAACAACATCATGCCGAAGACCAGCTTGTGACCCGGAAAACGCCATTTCGTCAGCACGTAACCATTGAGGGCCCCGAGCAGTGTCGAGATCAGGACGGCCGGAACCACCATCTTGATGGAGTTCCAGAAATACCCCTTGATGCCGACGCAACTGACCCCGATGCAGGCCTCGCCCCAGGCCTTGACCCAGGCGGCGATCGACGGGGAGCCCGGGAGGGCCAGCATGTCGCCGCCGCGGATTTCATCGAGCGACTTCAGCGACGTGATCAGCATCACGTAGAGCGGCAGGAGATAGACGAGTGCGAGCACGATCAGGGCTGCATAGATGAAATAGCGGGCGACGCGGGCCTGGCCGGCGCTGACGGTTTCGTTGGCCGCGCTCATTGCTTTCTCTCCCGCAGTTCCGAATAGAGATAGGGCACGATGATCGCGGTAATGCCCATCAGCATCATCACGGCGCTCGCCGATCCGACATTCATCTGGTTACGGGTGAAGGTATAGGAATACATGAAGGTGGACGGCAGTTCGGTCGCATTGCCCGGCCCCCCGCCGGTCAGCGCGATGACCAGGTCGTAGGACTTGATCGCCATATGCGCGAGCACGATGAAGGCGGAGAGGAAGACGGGGCGCAAGAGCGGAATGATGATGCGGCGATAGATGGATATCGTCGAGGCGCCGTCGATCTGCGCAGCCTTGACGATCTCGCCGTCGATGCCGCGAAGGCCGGCGAGGAACATCGCCATCACGAAGCCCGAGGCCTGCCAGACGCCGGCGATGACGACGGTGTAGATCGCCATTTTCGGATTGACCAGCCAGTCGAACCTGAAGCTTTCCCAGCCGAGATTGTGCATGGTGTTCTCAAGCCCCAGACCGGGGTTGAGGAACCATTTCCAGGCCGTGCCGGTGACCACGAAGGAGAGCGCCATCGGATAGAGGAAGATCGGCCGCAGCACGCCTTCGGCGCGGATCCGCTGGTCCATCAAAATGGCGATGAAAAGACCGATCGCAATGCAGATGCCGATATAGAGAACGCCGAAGATTGCCAGGTTCTGCATGGCCACATACCAGTTCGGCTGCGACCAGAGGCGGAAATAGGCGTCGAAACCGCCCCATTTATAGACCGGCATGATGCGCGAGGTCGTGAAGGACAGATAGATCGTCCAGAGGATGAATCCGTAAACGAAAACCAGGATGACCGCGAACGACGGCGCCAGCACGATCTTCGGCAGCGTGTTGCGCAATCCGTCCGCAAAGGAGCGGCTTCGTCTCTGCGGCTCCACGAACGGAACCGGTTCGATTGTCGTCATCATGACCTCCGCTACACCATCGGCCCGAAAACGACTTCGAAAGCACGATGCGCAGATTGAACTAGCTGGAGCGCCCTTTGAGCCTTACGGGCACGCCGCGCTCCAGGAAAGATAGAATGGCGTAATTTGCAAAGTGGCCGGGAAAAGTCTCCCGGCCACTTGAACTTCGGATTTTCGCGTCAGGCGATCACTTGGCTGCAGCAACCGCTTCCGGCAGGCGCTTCAGCGCCGCGTCGGTGGTGAGCTGGCCGTTGAGATGCTGGGTGATGACGTCGAGCATGGCTTCCTTGATGGCGGCCGGCTGGGCATAACCATGGGCGAGCGAGCCCATCATCGTGCCCTTGGTGGCAGCTTCGGCCAGATCCTTCATGCCCTTCTTGCCGCAATCGTCGAACTTCTCGTCCGAGATGTCGGTACGGGCAGGCACCGAACCCTTGACCGTGTTGAAGGCGATCTGGAAAGCCGGATTTTCGACAGCCGACGCCATCTTGAGCTGCGCGGCGCGCTGGTCGTCACCCACGTCGAACATCATGAACTGGTCGGCATTGAAGAGCACCGAGCCCTGCGTACCGGGGAAGCGGATGCAGACGAAGTCCGTGCCCGGCTTCTTGTTGGCACGCAGCCATTCGCCCTTCGACCAGTCGCCCATCTGCTGGGCGCCGGACTTGCCCTCGATGACCATGGCCGTCGAGAGGTTCCATTCGCGACCCGAGAAGTTCTGGTCGAAATAGGTGCGCAGCTTCGACATGGTGTCGAAGACCTTCTTCATCGTATCGCCGGAAAGCGAAGCCGGATCGAGGTCGAGGACGGCCTTCTTGTAGAAGTCCGGACCGCCGACGGAAAGAACGACCGCTTCCCACAGTGTGCCGTCCTGCCACGGAACGCCACCATGAGCGAGAGCCGTGAGGCCCTGGCCCTTGAAGTTGTCGAGCAGGGCGATGAACTCGTCGATATTGGTCGGAACCTTGCCGCCGGCCTTGTCGAGGGCCGCCTTGTTGATCCAAAGCCAGTTGGTGGAGTGGATGTTCACCGGAGCAGCGATCCAGTGGCCGTCATATTTGGAAAAGTCCTGAAGAGCGGTCGGAATGACCTTGTCCCAGCCTTCCTTGGTGGCGAGCTCGTCGAGGTTTGCGGCAACGCCCATTTCCGCCCAGTCGCGGAGGTCGAAGCCGAGAAGCTGCACGGCGGTCGGCGGATCGCCGGCCGTAACGCGGGCACGCAGCGCGGTCATGGCCGCAGAACCCGCGCCGCCGGCAACCGGCATGTCCTTCCAGGCGACGCCGTCCTTCTGGAGGTTTTCCTTCAGCACGTTGAGCGCCGCAGCTTCACCGCCGGACGTCCACCAATGCAGGACTTCGACGCTTTCCGCTGCCTTGGCGGCACCGGCCGTCAAAGCGATGATCGCCGCGCCGGCGGCGAGTTTGCTGATCATTCGAATATTCATTGAGAATCTCCCTTTGCATCCGGGCTCCTCTCCGGATATTTCGATTTATAACGATATAAATGCCGTGGGTGTCAACCCGGACATGGAGATTTTTGCACAAGGCGGAAATTCACCTAGTGCATTGAATTCCATGTTATTTTTCGCAACCGACGAAATTTTTCTCTGGAATCGAGAAAAAAATCTCGCCAGCTCCGAAAAATTTGTAACGATGTAGATGAGGCTCGCACCCGGTTTTCGGGCGGGAACGGAGAAAGAGGAGATGTCGCTGGAGGACATGGAGGAGAAGGGGCGGCGGGCGATGCCGGAGCGGGAAACCGGGAGAGCCGGCGGAAACGCGAAGCCGACCTTGAAAACCAT
This sequence comes from Neorhizobium alkalisoli, assembly GCF_002968635.1. Lineage (GTDB taxonomy): Bacteria > Pseudomonadota > Alphaproteobacteria > Rhizobiales > Rhizobiaceae > Neorhizobium > Neorhizobium alkalisoli. The sequence goes on from NZ_PVBN01000009.1 coordinate 19,011, forward strand.
CGCCGAGTTGACGGGGCTTGCCGTCACCACCGTGTCGCGCGCGCTCGCCGATGCGCCCCAGATAGCCTTGGAAACACGTCAGCGCGTGCGGCAGGTGGCAAGCGAGATCGGTTATTTGCCCGACCGTGCGGCCCAACGCCTGCGTACGGGCCGCACCAATGTCATCAGCCTGGTGCTCGATCCCCATGAGGAAATTCTGAGCTATGCCACCTCGATGATCAAGGGACTGACGGAGGCTCTGCGCGGCACACCCTACCACCTCGTCATCACGCCGCACTTCTCCGACACGCCGCAGGTCGACCCGGTCCGGCATATCATGCGCAACCGCATGGCCGACGGCATCGTCTTTACGCGGACCGAACCCTCCGACGAACGCGTAAAACTGCTGATGGAAAACAATTTCCCGTTCATCTGTCACGGCCGGACGGAACTGGGAACCGCGCATCCCTATGTCGACTACGACAACTATGGTTTCGCCTATCTGGCGGCGCGGAAACTGATCGCGGCCGGCTGCAGAAAGCTGTTCATCATCCTGCCGCCCGAGCGCTTCACGTTCGCCCATCACATGCGGCACGGTTTCATGACTGCGGTGCGGGAGGAAGGGGTGGCGTTCGAGATCGCCATGGACGTCACGCTCGACAGCGAATCGGACGATATCCGCGATTACCTTTTCCGCCGCATGGGCGAAGCGGAACGGCCGGACGGCTTTATCTGCGGCGGCGAGGTCTCCGCTCTTTCGGTCATGGCCGCAGCCTATGACCATCATCTCGAACTGGGGAAGGATGTACGCCTGGTGGCGAAGCAGACATCGGGGCTCTTCGACCAGATCAGGCCGCGGGTCGAAACCATCTACGAGGACCTGGCGGAGGCCGGACTGCTGATGGGCCGCCTGCTTCTGAAGCGTATCGGCGGCCCCCAGCCTATCGACGAAATGCAGGTGCTCCAGACCGTCTGAGATCCGGAGCACCCATGATATCTCAATCTTCTTCGACGAAGACTTCCTCGCGTTTCTTCTTGACGCTCGGCAGGAAGACGACGACCAGGACCAGCGCTGCGATAAAGAGAAGGCCGGCGCTGATCGGACGCGTGACGAACGTGGTCGGATCGCCGCGCGACAGGATCATTGCACGCCTCAGATTCTCTTCCAGAAGCGGGCCGAGCACGAAGCCGAGCAGAAGCGGCGCGGGCTCGCAGCGGAGCTTGACCAGCACGTAGCCGATGAAACCGAAGAAGGCCACGGAGTAGAGATCGTAGACGTTCGAATTGACGCTGTAGACCCCGATCGAGCAGAAGGCCATGATGATCGGGAACAACACGTAATAGGGGATGGTCAGCAGCTTCACCCACAGCCCGATGAGCGGCAGGTTGAGGACGACGAGCATCAGGTTGCCTATCCACATCGAGGCGATGATGCCCCAGAAGAGGGCCGGCTGCTCGACCGCGACATTCGGACCCGGGACGATGCCCTGGATGATCATCGCGCCGATCATCAGCGCCATGACCGGATTGGCCGGAATGCCGAGGGTCAGCAGAGGAATGAAGGAGGTCTGCGCACCGGCATTGTTGGCCGATTCGGGGCCTGCGACACCGGCGACTGCGCCTTTGCCGAATTCCTCGGGATTTTTCGAGACCTTCTTTTCTACCGTGTAGGAAGCGAAAGCCGCAAGGATCGCGCCACCGCCCGGCAGGATGCCGAGGATCGAGCCGATGGCGGTGCCGCGCAACACCGGCGCGATCATCGCCCTGAAGTCCTCCTTGGTCGGCAGCAGGCCGCTGACCTTGGACACCAGCACCGACCGGCTCTTTTCGTTTTCGAGATTGCGGAGAATTTCCGCGATACCGAAGACGCCGACCGCAACGGCCACGAAGTTCAGCCCGTCCGCATATTCACGGATGCCGAGAGTGAAGCGCGGCGTTCCGGTGTAAATGTCGGTGCCGACGAGCCCCAGCAACAGGCCGAGCGCCACCATCGCCAGCGCCTTGACGATCGAACCGTGGGCGAGCGCGATCGAGGACACCAGGCCGACGACCATCAGGGAGAAATATTCGGCAGCGCCGAACTTCAGTGCGATTTCGGTGAGCGGCGGCGCGAAGATCGCCACCAGGAAGGTCGAAACGGTACCGGCGAAGAACGAACCGATCGCCGCGATCGCGAGTGCTGCACCCGCCTTGCCCTTGCGCGCCATCTGATAGCCGTCGATGGCCGTGACGGCGGAGGAGGATTCACCCGGCATGTTGATGAGGATTGCCGTGGTGGAGCCACCATATTGCGCGCCGTAATAGATACCGGCGAGCATGATCAGCGAGGAGACCGGCTCCAGTTGGAAGGTGATCGGCAGCAGCATGGCGATCGTGGCAGTGGCGCCGATACCCGGCAGCACGCCGATGAGGGTGCCGAGCAGCACGCCGATCAGGCAGAAGAACAGGTTTTCCAGAGAGGTTGCGGTCGCGAAGCCGAGCGCGAGATTATTAAACAGATCCATCACTCACACCTCAAAGACCGAGCCAGGGGCCGAAACTGCGGAACGGGAGGCCGAGGCCATAGATGAAGACCGCGACGGCGAAAACCGTCAAAGCGGCAGAGAGAACAACCGCCGTCAGGGGCTTCATGCGGCCGGATGCGAAGGCCGCGATCAGAGCGGTGAAGAACAGTGCCGGAACGAAGCCGAGTCCTCTGACGGTCAGCCCGAAGAAGATCGGCGCCGGCAGGATGAAGAGCATGCCGCGCCAGGCGATATGGCCGATCGGCTCACCATGGACGCGTGCGGCCTGAACGACGATGATCGCCCCAAACAGCATCAGCGCGCAGGCGAGAATGAACGGGAAGTAGCCCGGCCCCATCCTCAGCGCCGTACCGAGTTCGAGTTCGAACGCCTGATAGGCGAAATAGATGCCCGTCAGGATGAACAGCAGTCCGCAGATCAGATTGGTGGTGTCGAATTTCAGCGAATTCATGGTGTCTCCGTATGGATCGAAGAGCGGGATACCCAAGATCACTTGGTCAACGGATCCTCTTGGACGAGGATGACGAAGGCTGGCTTCAAATCATTCGGGCTGCCTTTAGAGAATCCCTCCCCTCCAAGATGGAGGAGAGGGATCGAAAGACGGCAACCGATGATAGGGAGCCGACAATGCGGCTTAGTCGGCGTATTGTCCAGCGGCCTCGATGATCGGCTTCCAGCGAGCGATTTCGCTTTCAAGCTTGGCCTTCAACGCTTCCGGGGTTGCATCCTGTTCGGACGACGGCTTGGTGCCCAGTTCGGCGAAGCGAGCGGCGACGTTCTGGTCCTTCAGCGCGACCTTCAATGCGGCGCTGAGCTTGTCGATCGCTTCCTTGGGCGTGCCCTTTGGCGTGTAGAGGCCGTGCCAGATGCCCACGGTCAGGCCCGGCAGGCCGGCTTCGGTGACCGTCGGAAGGTCCTTCAGAACGTCAAGGCGTTCCGGCGACGTGACGGCGTAGGCCTTCACCGTGCCGCCCTGGATCTGCTTGGTGGTGTTGGTCGTCTGGTCGCACATGATGTCGACCTGTCCGCCGAGAAGATCGGTCATGGCCGGACCGGTGCCCTTGTAGGGAACGGTCACGAGCGGTGTTTCGATCGCACTCATGAAGAGCATGCCGCAAAGATGCGAGGCGGCGCCGATGCCGGCATTCGCAACGGTAACCTTGTCGGCATTGGCCTTGGCGTATTCGATCAGGCCCTTGAGGTCTTTGGCTTCCATGTCCTTGCGGGCGAGCAGCGTCATCGGAACTTCGGTGACGAGACCGACATAGTCGAAAGCGTTCAGCGTGTCGTAGGAGAGCTTGCGGTAGAGGGTCGCGCTGGTCGCCATGCCGATGTGATGGAGCAGAACCGTGTAGCCGTCCGCGTCGGCGCTTGCCACGCGTCCCGCGCCGAGCGAGCCGCCGGCGCCGCCGACGTTTTCGACGATGATCTGCTGGCCGAGATTCTTCGACATGGATTCAGCCACAAGGCGGGCAACCGTGTCGGTCGGGCCACCGGCCGCGAACGGAACGATCATGGTGATCTGCCGCTCCGGATAACCGGCTGCGTTGGCGGAAGCGGAAAAAAGCGAAAGTGCCGCAAGAGCGGTTGCGCCGATAAAGGCGTTCAGGGTTTTCATCGGGGTCCTCCAGGATGAAATATAGAGCACAGTCGACGCTCAAATCTCCTCCGGCGCCAACCTGTTCGAAATCTGCGCCAATGCGCTTGGCAGGCGCAATCGTTTGGAAAGTACTAAATCGTTTTTTCTAGCCTTGATGCGTTGCAGCATGGGTGGATTAGGACACAAGGCACCCAAAGCGTGGGTGGATTTCCACCCATTACGCTCGACATCAGCCGTCGCGGTCGTCCTGCAGCAGGTGTTCCACGCCCAAGATTTTCTTGTCGAGCCCGTATTTCTGCATCTTTTCGTAGAGCGTCTTGCGCGAAATCCCGAGAGATTCGTAGACCGGCCTCAACGCACCGCCATGGGCGGCGATCTCGCCGGCGATGATATTTCGCTCGAAAGCCGCGACCTTGTCCGCCAGCCGCCCTGCTCCGTCCCGTCCCGGCGCGGCGGTCTCGCCGGGCCTCGGGTCGAGGCCGAGCACCAGCCGGTCGGCGGCATTGCGCAGTTCCCGCACATTGCCCGGCCAATCGCGCTGGGCGATCGCCGAGATCATGTCGGCGGGCACATCCGGATCCTCCCGGCCGTAGCGCGCCGCAGCCTCCCGGACGAGCTGCAGGAAGAGCAGCGGAATATCCGCGCGCCTCTGAGCCAGAGACGGCACGTGGATGGTCGCCACATTGAGACGGTAGAAGAGGTCAGCACGGAAGCGCCCTGCCGCAACCTCCGCCTCCAGGTCCACTTTGCTGGTGGCGATAAAGCGCACGTCGAGCGGCACGGTTTCGTTGGAGCCGAGCCTGGTGATCACCCGTTCCTGGAGGACACGCAGGAATTTTGCCTGCAGATCGACCGGCATCGAACCGATCTCGTCGAGCAGGATCGTGCCGCCCCGACCGTGCTCGAACTTGCCGTATCGAGGGCGCAGTGCTCCGGGAAAGGCGCCGGCCTCGTGGCCGAAGAGCTCGCTTTCGATCAGGTTTTCCGGCAGCGCTGCGCAGTTGATGGCGATAAACGGCTTATGGGTACGCGGGCTGACATCGTGCAGTGCCCTCGCCACCACCTCCTTGCCGACGCCCGTCTCGCCGATAACCAGCGTATCCGCATCTGCGGAGCCGATCGCGCGGATCTGGTAGCGCAGGTCGACCATGACCTGGGTACGCCCCGGAAGCCGCGCCTCGACATCGTCGCGCTTGCCGGCGACCGCCCGCAGCCGCCGGTTTTCGAGCACGAGACCGCGCCGGTCCAGTGCCCGGCGGATGATGCCGGCGAGATGCTGCGGCGTGAACGGTTTTTCGAGAAAATCGTAGGCCCCTTCCCGCATCGCTTTTACCGCGAGCTGAACATCGCCGTGGCCCGTCACCAGGATGACAGGGATTTCCGCATCCAGCTCTCGGATGCGGTGAAGCAGCGTCATGCCGTCGATGCCGGGCATGCGGATATCGCTGACGACCACCCCGTCGAAGCCGAACCCCGTAAGCTCGAGCACATAATCGGCATGGGAAAAGGTCTGGACCGAAAGACCGAAGAGTTCCAGCGCCTGCGCGGTCGAACGGCGCAATTCCTCCTCGTCGTCGACCAGCAGCACCCTTTGCGCGTTCACTCCGCAGCCTCCAGAAGATTGCCGTCGGCAGCGTCGAGCTCGATGATGAAGACCGCGCCGCCATCGGGATGCTCGCCGACGCTCAGACTGCCGCCGAAATCCTTGATGATATTGTAGGAGATCGAAAGGCCGAGCCCCAAACCCTTGCCCACGCCCTTGGTGGTGAAGAACGGATCGAAAATGCGCTCGCGGATGGCCGGAGGGACGCCAGGCCCGCGATCGCGAACCGACACGATCACCTTGTCGCCCTCCTTCGCCGCGGAGACGGTGATACGCCGGTCCTCGAGCCCTTCCACCGCATCGGCCGCATTGGTGATGATGTTCACCAGGACCTGCTGCAGGCGCACGGCCCCCGCCTTCACGGCCGGCAGCATCGGATCGATCTCCACGTCGAGGACGGCATCGGCGGTCTTGAGTCGCGCCGCGACGATCTCGAGCGTATCCCGCATCACGTCCTCGATGAGCACGGGGCCGAGCTTCTCGTTCGGCTTGCGGGCGAAGTTGCGCAAGTGCTTGCTGATCGACGCCATGCGGTCGATCAGCGCCGAGATGCGCCGGACATTGTCCCTCGCCTCGTCCGTACGGCCGAGATCCATCAGCACGCCGCTCGTCTCGGCATAGGTCTTGGCGGCTGCCAGGGGTTGGTTGAACTCGTGGGAAAGGGCCGCCGACATCTGGCCGAGACCGGCGAGCTTGCCGGCCTGGATGAGGTCCGCCTGCGTCTGCCGCAACCGTTGCTCGGTGAGCCGCCGCTCGGCGATCTCTTCCTCGATGCGGCTGTTGACGCGGGCAAGGTCGGCAGTGCGCTCCGCCACGCGCCGCTCCAGCTCGTTGCGGGCTTCGGCCTGGAGCTGCATGCGCTCGTCGAGCCGGGCCCGACGCTGCATCAGAACGGCAAGGGCCAGCCCCGCGAGACAAAGCGTCAAAAGAGCCGCGACCGTCGCGGTTTTCGCCTGGGTGCGCACCGAATTCGTGTCCATCAGGACGTTGACCGTCCAGCCCGCATCCGGCATCGGCTGGGAAACGACGAGATATTCCTTTTCGACGCCGGCGTCGGCAATGGTCATGACGTTGCGATCGGCAAATGTTCCGCGCTTCACCGGCAATTCCCGCAGCTTCGCATCCGCATATCGCCTGGAAGCCTCGGTATGCGCAATCCGGTCAGGCGTCAGCGGCAGAATGCTCGCATAAAGCCACTCGGGACTGCCGGTCATGAAGATGATGCCCTCTGGATCGGAGACGAAGATCCGGTCGTCGCCGCCGCCCCAGCTGTCCTCTATCGAGTCGATATCAACCTTGAACACGATGACACCGCGGATGACCCCGCCGACTTCGATGGGGGATCCGAAGTAATAGCCCCGTTTGAGGGACGTGGTGCCGAGCGCATAAAAGCGCGATTGCCGGCCAGCGGCTGCATCCTGGAAATAGGGCCGGTAGGTGAAATTCTCGCCAATGAAGCTGATCGGAGTGTCATAGTTACTCGCAGCGACGGTCTGCCCATCCATCGTCATCACGTAGATATCGGAGGACGTGAGAAGAGCATTGACCTCCTTGAGATAGGCATTCGTGGTCGACCGCAGCGTGTCGTTTCCCGGATCGAGGATCAGCGCCTCGACATTCTCCTGGTCGGCGATCAGCGCCGGCAGAGCCTCGTAGCGCTTCAGGTGACCGTCCAGCGCCGATACCGCCAGGCGCAATGTCGTGGCGGCCTGCGTCTCGGCTTCGCTCATATAGCCGCGCGCCGCGATATCGTTGCCCTTGAAGATCAAGGCCAGCCCAAGTGCCGCGAGCACGGCCAGGGGCAAAAGAAGGCGATATCTCAACAGGCCGGGTCCTCCGATCTCTCCACCCCGCCGAAAGGGGCGCGGCTATTGTAGTCCGTGGTGGAGCGATTTCCATCTATTCCTTTTGCGAACCTGAAGGTCCGACCGCAGCCGTCAAACGCATAATCGGAGACATGCTCGGTTTTATGGAAGTTTCACTTGACCTGCCGCTTGGGCGGGAACAATCTGGCAAGCGGGTATCGGCAGCCGGTTTCGGCGTTCAGGGGGTTCTTCATGGTCTACGTGCTTGCGCTTCTTATCGGCATTATCGCTGGCCTTCGCGCCATGACGGCGCCTGCCGCCATCGCCTGGGCCGCTTATCTCGGCTGGCTCAATCTTTCCGGCTCCTGGCTCGCCTTCATGGGCTCGGTCTGGGCAGTCGGCATCTTCACCATTCTCGCCGTCGTGGAGCTCGTCACCGACCAGCTTCCCTCGACGCCCAGCCGCAAGGTGCCGCAACAGTTCGGCGCCCGTCTCCTGATGGGTGCCCTCACCGGTGCCGCGATCGGCACGCCCTATGGCGGCTGGATCGTCGGGCTCGTCGCCGGCATCATCGGGGCGGTCATCGGCACCTATGGCGGCGCAGCCGTGCGCGCCAAACTCGCCGCGAACTTCGGCAAGGATCTGCCCGCAGCCCTGATCGAGGACGCCGTCGCCATCATCGGCGCCTATCTGATCGTTGTGTCCTTACCAATTCCGGTCGCCGCATGACGGCTTTCGACGCGATCATCATCGGTGCGGGACAGGCCGGCCCTTCGCTTGCCGGACGTTTCAACGATGCCGGCAAACGGGTCGCCATCGTCGAGCGGAAGCATGTGGGCGGTACCTGCGTCAACACCGGCTGCAAGCCGACCAAGACGCTCGTCGCCAGCGCCTATGCCGCCCATCTCGCCCGCCGCGGCAGCGAATACGGCGTGATGCTCGACAGTTCCGTAAAGATCGACATGCCGACGGTGATGCGCCGTTCGCACCAGGTGACGCTCGATTCCCGCCACGGCAACGAGAGCTGGCTGGAGGGCATGCCGAACTGCACGCTGATCCGTGGCCATGCCCGTTTCGAAGACAAGAACACGGTACGGGTCGGCGACGAAGTGCTGACCGCACCGCAGATCTTCATCAATGTCGGTGGACGCGCCGCGATCCCGGATTTTCCGGGCATCGGCGACGTGCCCTTCATGACCAACAGCGACATCGTGATGCTCGACCGGGTGCCGGAACATCTGGTCGTCGTCGGCGGCAGCTATATCGGCCTGGAATTCGCGCAGATGTATCGCCGCTTCGGTGCCGAGGTGACGGTCGTGGAGAAAGGTCCGCGACTGGTCGGACGCGAGGACGAAGAGATTTCCGAAGCCATCCGCGGCATTCTGGAGGCCGAAGGGATCAAAATCCGCGCCGGTGCCGAATGCATCCGCTTCCGCAAGGATGAGGCGGGCGTCGCCGTCGGCGTCAACTGTACCGAAGGCGACCCGGAAGTGATCGGCTCCGATATCCTGCTTGCTGTCGGCCGGCGACCCAATACCGACGACCTCGGCTTGGACAAGGCGGGCGTCGAGACCGATGGAAAGGGCTACATCAAGGTCGATGACTATCTGGCGACCAATGTCGAGGGCATCTGGGCGATCGGCGACTGCAACGGCCGGGGCGCCTTCACCCATACCGCCTATAACGACTTCGAGATCGTCTCCGCCAATCTGTTCGATGGCGAAAACCGCAAGGTCTCCGACCGGCTGCTCGGCTACGCGCTTTATATCGACCCCCCGCTCGGCCGCGTCGGCATGAGCGAAACGGAAGCCCGCAAGACTGGGAAGAAGGTTCTCGTCGGGCATCGGCCGATGACGCAGGTTGGCCGCGCAGTCGAAAAGGGCGAGACGCAAGGCCTGATGAAGATCGTGGCCGACGCCGACACCAGACAGATTCTGGGAGCTGCCATCCTCGGCACGGGTGGCGACGAATCCATCCATGGCGTCCTCGACATGATGAATGCCGGCGCCACCTTCGACACGCTGCGCTGGGCGGTTCCCATCCATCCGACGGTGTCGGAACTCTGGCCGACGGTGGTCCTCGGCATGCAGCCGACCTGAACCTCTTTTGGACACATCTAAATTTTTACCAACCGCTTAAGGAGAGCCTCAAGCATTTCCGTCTATGACCGGCATTCCAGGTCCTGTTCATGATGGAAACAGATGTGCGGTTTTGCTGGCTTCGTTGGTGAAGCATGTGGCTCCGGTAATCCGGAAGCTCTCCTGTCGTCCATGGCGGCCGCGATTGCCCATCGCGGACCGGACGGACAAGGCGTCTTCGCCGCGCCCGGTATCGGGCTTGCCCATGTGCGCCTGTCGATCGTCGGGCTTGCCGACGGCCAGCAACCGATGACGAGTGCCGACGGCCGTTTCGCCATCGTCTTCAACGGCGAGATATTCAACTATGTCGAATTGCGCGACGACCTGAAGGCCCGTGGCGTTGCCTTCCGCACCGGCAGCGATACGGAAGTGCTGCTGCAGCTTTATGCGCTCCATGGCGAGGACTGCCTTTCACGCCTCAACGGCGACTTCGCCTTTGCTATCTGGGATGCCCGCGACCGTCGACTGATGCTTGCCCGTGACCGGATGGGCGTGCGGCCGCTCTTTCATACCCGACACAAGGGCGCACTCTATTTCGGTTCCGAAGTGAAGGCCCTGCTCCAGGTGCCGGGCATCGAGGCGGAACTCGATCCTTTTGCGCTCGACCAGATCTTCACGCTCTGGGCGCCGATCCCGCCACGCACGGCTTTCAAGGATATCTACGAACTCGAGCCCGGACATCTGCTGATCGCAGAGGGCGGACGCACCGAAGTCAGGCCCTATTGGTCGCTCGACTTTCCCGACGCCGACGACCGGACCGAAACGGACCAGGCGGCAATGGAAGAAGAGCTGAGGGCGATCCTGACGGACGCCACGCGGCTTCGTATGCGCGCCGACGTGCCGGTCGGCGCCTATCTTTCCGGCGGCCTGGACTCCTCGCTGATCACCGCTCTGGCCGCGCCGATGGCGCCGAGCGGATTGAACACTTTCTCGGTGACCTTCGACGACGCCGAGCATGACGAAAGCGCGTTCCAGATGGAAGTTGCCCGCGCGCTCGGAACGCATCATCGAGCAGTCCCAAGCGGCTCGGCCGATATCGCGGCGAGCTTTCCGGATGTGATCAACTTCACCGAGCGGCCGGTGCTGCGCACCGCGCCTGCCCCGCTCTATCGCCTTTCCAGCCTCGTACGAGATGCCGGCATGAAGGTCGTGCTGACCGGCGAAGGCGCCGACGAGATCTTCGCCGGTTACGATATCTTCCGGGAGGCCCAGGTGCGGCGCTTCTGCGCCCGCCAGCCGGGCTCGAAGATCAGGCCGCACCTCTTCCGCAAGCTTTATCCCTACCTGCCCGGCTTGAAACAACAGTCTTCAGACTATCTTGCCGCGTTCTTCGGCGCCTCCAGCGACATTGCCGACGATCCGCTTTTCTCGCACCGGCCGCGCTTTCGCTCGACGGCTTCGGCGAAGATCTTCTATTCCGACGATTTGCGCGCCACCCTTGGTACCTATGACGCAGCGGAAGAGCTTGCCTCGCGCCTGCCCGGAAACTTCCGTCGCTGGCATCCGTTGCATCAGGCTCAATATCTCGAAGGCCGTTTCCTGCTGCCCGGCTACATTCTCTCCAGCCAGGGAGATCGTGTTGCGATGGCGCATGGCATCGAAGGCCGTTTTCCCTTTCTCGACCATCGCCTCGTCGAATTTGCAAGCCGCCTGAGGCCGGAGATGAAGCTCAAGGGCCTGGAGGAGAAACATATCCTCCGACGGGTGGCGAAAGACCTGCTGCCGGACGTGATCAGCAAGAGACCCAAGCAGCCTTATCGCGCGCCGGACAGCCGTTCCTTCGCCGGCAACGATGAACAAGCCTATGTCGGCGAGATGCTCGGCGAACAGGCGATCGCCGCCGCGGGACTGTTCAACGCCCGCGCGGTCGCCAAGCTGCATCAGAAGTGCCGAACGCAGACGGTTTCCGGTTTCCGCGACAATGCCGCCTTTGTCGGCATTCTTTCGACGCAGCTCTGGCTGCAGAATTTCACGGCCCGTGACGCAGCCGGTGCCGATCACATTGCCATGGCGGCAGGAAGCAAAGCATGACCGTGCCCGGATCGATCCAGAAAATGGCACGCCTTCGCGGTTTCCTGCCGATGTTCATGTCCTATGCGGCCTCGGGCGGCAGCCTGATCGTCAGTTCCTTTGCCCAGCTCCTGACCTTTGCCATCCTCGCCCGCTTCCTCGGCGTCCACGAGTTCAGCCTGTTCGTGGCGATCACTGCGGTCTCGGCGATCGCAGTTCATCTCTGCGGCCTCGGCGCCACCGAATGCCTTGTGCGCCGCGTCGCCCGCGACCACGCCATCTACCCCCTGATGCTCGGGCACAACCTGATCCTGATTTCGGCAAGCGGCGTGGCTCTCATCGTGGTCGGCGCCGTGGCACTGCCCTTCTTCTTCGAAATCTCCACAGATCCGGTGGTGAACGTCGTCGAGATCACCCTGATGCTCGTCACGAATATCGTGCTCGTCCGCTGCATCCTGTTTGCGGAGCAGGTATTCATCGCCTTTTCGGACTTCGGCTCGGCCAACAAGGTGGTGATGGGTTTTGCGCTGATCCGCACCGCCGCGGCCGTGCTCGCCTGCCTCGCCTTCGGCGTATCGACGCTTTCGGGCTGGATCCTCTGGCAATTCGCGGCCCATCTCCTCATGCTGGCTTTCTGCGTCCAGGCGCTGCGCCCCCTCGGCCGGCCCCGATGGGGGCTTGTCCGCGAGGAACTTCGGCTCGGCCTGTTCTTCAGCATCCCCTTCATTCTCAAGGCGGCGCGCCAGAATGCCGACCTCCTGGTCCTGAGCCTGGTCACCACAGCCGAGATCGTTTCGAGCTACAGTGTCGCGCGTCGCATCATCGAAAGCAGCTATCTTTCCGTCGATGCGCTGAACCGCATCGTTTATCCCGGCACCGCAAAGGCGAGTCAGGCCGGGCTTCACCACGCGGCAGAACGGGTATCGAAAATCTTCGCCGTGGCCTTCACGATCAGCGTTGGCGCCGGTGCCACCGTCTATGTATTCGCACCGCTGCTGCCTTTTCTGTTCGGGCATGATTACATCTCGCTCGTGAGTTTCGTCCGCGTCCTCTGCTGGGTCGTGGTGCCGGTCGCCTGCTGGGCGATCGCGCTCGAGGCGCTCGGCGCAGCCGGCCATCAAGGCGCACGCGCTTCCGTTCTCGGAACCGGCAGCCTGCTCGGCGCAGGTATTGCTGCATGGGCCACCTGGTATGCCCCGCCCCTCGGCACCTTTGTCTCCTATTACGTGATCGAGACGGCCATGGCGGTCGCCGCCTGGGCCGTTTATCTAAGCGTCGTGGCGAGGAGCAGGCAGACGAGTTTTGCCGTGAGCGAGCCCGCCGAATGAACCTGCCGTCCAGCCATCTGGCCGCGGAGGCTCCTCCTGTCCCCCTCATCCGCAATGCGTCCCATGGCGTGCGTCCGATGGAAGCCGCCGACCTTCAGGCCGTCGGCCGGCTCTTCAACAAGGCGTTCCGGAACAGGGACGAGGCGCCGCAGCAGGATCTTCTGGATTATCTCGACCGCGTTTTTCTGAAATGTCCGGGTTATGCCCCCGACAACGGCAGCATCGTCCACGAGGATCATCACGGCCGGATCGACAGCGCGTTGCTGGCGCTTCCGATGCCCTTCCTCGTTTGCGGCCGGCGAATTACCGCGCGCCTCCTATGCGCCTTCATGGCGGACAAAAAGACCGGCCTTGCCGGTGCCGCAAGACTGGCGCGTGCGATCCGCCTCTCGCAACCGGACCTGTGTTTCTCCGACAATGCCTCTCCCGTCAGCGCCGATCACTGGACGACCGGCGGCGGCTTCATGCTTCCCGTTCAAAGCCTCGAATGGCGCCGCACCTTCCAGCCGTTTCAGGCAGGATTCGATCGACTGAGGGAAAAACTGCCGGCCGGCAGCCATCTTCCACTCTCGATGTCGCTCAAGGCGGCAGATTTTGTCGCCCGGCGTTTCTTCGAGGCGTTCACGCCGCCGGAACCCGCCGGAGTGACCTCGATCGAAGCGGATTTCGATGATTTCTTCACTTGCGCCGCAACGATGACCGAGCGCTTTGCGATCCGCCCCGACTGGTCGCGTGACGATCTTCTGTGGCTGATGGATACCGCCGCCTCGAACATGTCGCTCGGCCGGCTCCGCTGCAAACGGGTCTTCAACGCGAAGGGCACGACGATCGGCTGCTACCTGTTCTTCGGCAGACCGGGCAGGATGGCGCACGTCCTTAATATCCTTTGCCGCGAAGGACACGAATTCGACGTGGTCGGGCATATGTTTTCAGACCTTTCGGCCTCCGGCTATTCAGCGGCCCACGGAATGGCGCAGCCCTTCCTGATGAACGCGTTGATGCGCCAGCGACAGATGAATTTCCGGCACCGCGGCTATTTCTGCATGGTAACCCGGCATCAGGACATCCGCGCGGCTGCAACCGGAAACGATATTTTTGTCGGAGGCCTCGCCTCCGAGAGCTGGAGCCGTCTCCTTACGGACTTCGCATAATGAGAGATTAACGCGATATTCACCGTACTGACCTAGTGATGAAGCCTGATATTGGCGAAATGCGGCGCGTTCGATGCTTCGGCCGCATGGCTGGAGGTGTGCATGTACCGGCCGAGGGAGCCTGAGAACCGACGACCGGCGTCATCGTCCGTGCCTGCAGGCCAGCGCGGCGGCATGCCCTATCGCGGCTCGCTTCTTGATCGGCTGGACGACGAGCGCTTCCAGGAAACCTACCAGGACGAGAACGATCCCCGCGCGGGCGACAGGGACGACTACTGGCGTCGTCCGAGCCGGCAACCGCAGCCCGCCCCGCGCCATGCGGAGGAACCGGCCGCGACCTACTCTTCCTCGTTCAACGGGGTCATAGAAGCGCAGATCCGTAGCCTGTCCGAGATCGGCGTCGGCGACATCCTCTCCTGGCTGCGCAAAGGGCTGCCCTGGATCATTTTCTTCGTCGTCCTCGGCGTGATTGCAGCCTTTCTTTATTCGGCGACCGCCACGCCGCGCTACACCGTCTATACCGATATCATCATCGATCCTCAGAACCTCAACGTCGTGACCGACGACGTGTTTGCTTCGAACCCGCAACGGGACTCCCAGCTTTTGGAGGTGGAAAGCAAACTGCGCGTGCTGACGTCCCGCAATGTCCTGAAACAGGTCGTCGCGGACATGAACCTGACGCAAGATCCGGAATTCACGAAGCCTAGCGCGCTGGAACCGATGTTCCGTCTGTTCTCCCCCGGCCGTCCGGCCGGCGATAGGGAGCTCGGCGTGCTGATGGAACTCGGCGAGCGGGTCAAGGCCGCCCGTGAAGAGCGGTCTTTCGTGGTGACGCTTTCCGTATGGTCCGAGGATCCGGAAAAATCGATCCGGCTCTCCGAGGCGATCGTCCGCGCCTTCGAGACCGAGCTCTTCGAATCGTCCGCCGACAGCGCCGGTCGTGTCGCCGCCACGCTCACCAGCCGCCTCGACGAACTTCGCGCCCAGGTGACGGACGCCGAGGAAAAGGTCGCCCAGTTCAAGCGCGACAACAATATCCAGGAATCCAATACCGGCGAGCTTGCGAGCAGCCGGATTTCCAGCGCCCTCGACACCCAGGTCCTCGATGCGCAGCAGCGCCTGATCCAGGCTGAAGCGCGCTACAACCAGATGCGTTCGGCCGTTGCCGACCGGCGGACGGCGACGGCGACCGTTTTCGATTCTCCCGGAATGCAGACGCTTCGGACCAGCTACAATACTTTGCAGCAGCAGATCGGCTCGCTGACGCTTACCTACGGCGCGCGCCATCCGCGGCTGGTCTCGCTGCAGTCCGAAAAAGCCGCCATCGACAAAGCCATAGCCGACGAGGCGAGCCGCATCCTCGAGACGGCCAAGACCGACGTCGACCAGGCGCGCGTGACGCTGAACCAGCTCCGTGGCAAGGCCGACGCCGAACGTTCCACCGTCTTCACCAACAACGATGCGCAGATACGTCTGCGCGAACTGGAACGGGATGCGCGCGCCAAGGCGGCGGTCTACGAAACCTATCTCGGCCGCACGCACCAGATCACCGAACGCCAGCAAATCGATACCAGCAACGTCCGGGTCATCTCGCCGCCCGTGCCGCCCAAGGCGAAGAGCTGGCCGCCGCGCACGGTCATCCTCCTTGCGGGCGGCGGTGTCGGCGGCTTCATGCTCGGCACCGGAGTGGCTCTTCTGCTCGGGCTCGCACGACATCTGGGCGATGCCCGCCGCCGCTTCGCTTACACGCAGAGATACGCTTAAGGGGTTGAGCATGCGCAACCCGACAGCCGTAGCGACAGGCCCCGCCGATATCGATCACCGCAACATGATCGGCTCGATGCTGTTCCTCGGCCTGTTCCTGTTCTTTGCGATATCGATCGACCCCTTCTACGATCTGACCTTGCCCTCGTCGGCGAGTATCGAGACCGACAATTCCAGCCGGCTGAACCAGATCCTGTTCATTTTCCTGCCATTCGGTGCGGTTTTGTGCACCATGGCGACCTCCATGCGCAGCACTTTCCTGCAGCCGCGGTGGCTGATGCTGTCGATCTTCCTCTGGTTGCTGTTTGTTTCGCTCTTCTCGAACCACGGTTCCAACAGCTTCAAGGCGCTGGTTCTCACCTCGCTGGTGGTCATCGGCGCCAACGCCAGCGTGCTGCTGCCGCGTTCCGAGACACATTTCGCCAAGCTGCTGGCGATCGGAACGCTCGCCTGCATCGGGCTCTGCTATTACGGCATCGTTTTCCTGCCGTATCTTTCCATTCACTCGGCGGCCGAGGTCACAGAACCCATGCACGCCGGGCTCTGGCGCGGCTATTTTCCCCACAAGAACAATGCCGCCGCCGCCATGGTGCTGTTTGCCTTCTGCGGCATATTCGTCATGCAGGTCTGGTCGCGGCTCGTGGGCCTCGCCATCTTCGCAGGCGCCGCCTGGTTCCTGATGCACACCGGCGGCAAGACGGCGTCGGCAATGCTGCCGGCAGTTATTCTGCTCTCCTGGCTGTTCGAGAAATTCCGCTTTCTTCGCATCCCGCTTTCGATAGGCGGCGTCGCAGCGTTCAACCTGCTTGCCGTCGGTGCCGCAATCTCGCCGGGCCTGAGCGAACTGGTGAAGAGCTTCGGCGTGGATGCCACCTTCACCAACCGCGCCGATATCTGGCGGATCGCGATCAATGCGATTTCGGAATTCCCGATGACGGGTTTCGGCCTGAAGTCCTTTTGGCGCACCGAGGAACTGGTTTACGGCGGCCAGGGAATGGCAACCTGGGCAATCTCGGCTTCGCACGCTCACAATTCCTATGTGGAGATCCTGCTTATCGGCGGGATACCCGCCCTCGTGTTTTCGCTGATCTGGTTTTTCGCCGTACCGCTGCGGAGTTTTTCGAAGATCACCGCTCAAGGAAAGATGACCCATAGCGGCCGGCTTTTCCTGCGCATCTGGCTTTACATGATATTCACCACCTGCCTCGAAAGTCTCTTCTACGAAAGTTCCTCGGGCTACATTGTCGGCTGGTTCCTGTTCTGCATGGCACTCTTCGGAATCCGCTACGAAGCCAATGCCGTCCATATCGAGGAGAGATCGTTGGAAAGAGGAAAAGAGGCCCATGCCTGACGCATTCAAGGCAATGGAGGGATTGATCGATCGGATAAGCAATCGGCTTATCTGGAAGATGGCCCGGCGGACGCGTACCGTCGCAACCGACGTGCCGATCATCTCCTTCACCTTCGATGACGTACCGGATACCGCCTTGACCAACGGCGCCTCCATCCTCGAAAAATATGACGCTTCCGGCACCTTCTACATCGCCGGCGGCCTTGAAGGGCGCGTGGAGCCGGACCGCAGGCTGATCAGCGGCGACGGCTGTCTCGAACTCTTCCGGCGCGGCCACGAGATCGGCAGCCACACCTTCACGCACCACCCGCTCCGTTCCTACGGCAAATCGCTTTCGGCGGATCTTGAGAGAAATGCCGACTACCTCCGCGACGCCGGCATTACCCGCCCCGTCAGCAATTTTGCCTTTCCCTACAATGCCGCCTGGCCGCCTGCCCGCCGCGAACTCGCCAGGAGATATCAGACCTGTCGCGGTGCCGGCGAGGCCATCAATCGCGGTCCGGTAGACCCATTGATGCTGCAGTCGGTGGAGATCCGCCAGCCCGAGGACCATGTGCGCGGACTGACGGCCTGGATAGACGATGCCGTGAAGAACCCGGGATGGCTCATTTTCTTCACCCATGACATTGCCGAAACCCCGACCCCTTACGGCTGCACGCCGGGGGCTTTCGAGCATCTGGTGGGCTATGCCCGCAAACGCGGCTGCAGCATCCTGACCGTCGAGGCGGCGACGCGCACCCTCGGTTGGGAGGCCTCTGCCCAATGAATGTCCATACGACAGCCGTGGCGGTGCCTCGCCTCCTGAACATCAACAACTACTTCTACCGGCGCGGCGGTGCAGAAACCGTCTTCTTCGACCATACGGCGCTCTTTGAGGAAATCGGTTGGGATGTCGTGCCTTTCGCCATGCAGCACGAGAATAACCTCCCCTCGCCCTGGTCCGACTATTTCGTCTCGGAGATCGAATATGGCCGCGAGATCGGGCTGAAGGACAAGGTCCTGCAGGCGACCAAGGTCATCTATTCCTTCGAGGCCCAACGGAATCTGAAGCGCCTCATCGACAAGACACGGCCCGATGTGGCCCACGCCCACAACATCTATCACCACATTTCGCCCGCGATCTTTTCCACCCTGAAAGATGCCGGCGTGCCGGTGGTGATGACGGCCCACGACCTCAAGCTCGCTTGCCCTTCCTACAAGATGCTGCGCGACGGCCGCATCTGCGAGGACTGCAAGGGCGGTCGGATCCATAACGTGGTGGTTAATCGCTGCGTCAAGGATTCGCTGCAGCTGAGCGCAGTGGTCTTCGCCGAGACGCTCCTGCATCGGTCGCTCGGGCTCTATCGCAACAAGGTCGACCGGATCGTGGTGCCGAGCCGCTTCTACCGCGAAAAGCTGATCGAATGGGGCTGGCCGGCCGAAAAACTCGTTCATGTCCCGAATTTCGTGGACGTCGACCGGTTTTCCACGACATGGCACGAGAGCGATTATTTCGTGTTCGCCGGACGCCTGGCCCCGGAAAAAGGCATCGCCACGCTGATCCGCGCCGCAGCCAAGGCACGGCAGAAGCTGATCATAGCCGGAACTGGGCCGGAAGAGGCCGCTCTCAAGGCGCTTGCCCGATCCGCTGGGGCGGAGGTCGTCTTCGCGGGCCATCTGTCGGGAGACGTCCTGTTTCGCCTCATCGGCCAGTCTCTCGCGCTCGTCCTGCCTTCGGAATGGTACGAGAATGCACCGATCAGCATCCTGGAAGCCTATGCGCTGGGACGTCCGGTCATCGGCGCTGCGATCGGCGGCATCCCGGAAATGGTCCGCGAAAGAGAAACCGGGCTCACCGCCGCCCCCGGCTCGGTCGATGACCTGGCAAGAACACTCGCCGACCTCGCCGCTCGGTCGGTGAAGGAACGGGCACAGATGGGACAGGCCGGTCGTGCCTGGATTTCCAACGAATTCTCGCGCGCGGCCTACCGGCAACGGATGTTTGATCTTTACCAATCCCTTATCCGCCGCTGAACGGGAAAAGCCCGATCCCGAAACCGGTCAGCCGTCCAAAAATTTTTTCGCCGCTTTGCTCAAGAACCGCACAACTCCTTTAAAATCTTAACTTTTTTCTTACCGGTATGAGAAGGTTCCTTCCATAGAACGGCATCAGGAAATGAATTTCTGGTGCCGGTGATGGACGAGAACACCAATACTCCGCAGAAGCGGCATGCGCAGTCCGCCCGGACGCGCCCGGGCGACATCACGTCGCTCGAACACATCCCTGCGCAGCTGCTGCAGGCCCAGGCTGTTTCGCACAGCGATCAAGCCGGGCAGAGCCGCATCGAGCGCGTCGTTCTGAGCCAGACGCCCCGGCTGTCGCCGGTGCTGCCGGACATCGGATCCACTCCCGGCATTCGTATCGGCCGGGAATCCGTTCGGCGCCGCGTCATGATGCTTGGCCTTCGGGGCATACCGAATGTGCAGGGCGGCATTGAAAAGCATGTCGAAATGCTGAGCCAGGAACTCGCGGCCCGCGGTTGGGATGTCGAGGTGCTTGCCCGCCGCCAATACCTGCCCGACCCGACCGTGGCGGGCTGGCGCGGCATTCGCGTAACGCCTCTCTGGGCGCCGAAGTCGATGCTTCTGGAGGCCTTCGTTCACACCCTGGCCGGCGTTCTCTACGCCGCCATCCGCCGCCCCGATATTCTTCATATCCACGCGGTTGGCCCGGGCCTGCTCGCACCGCTCGCCCGTCTGCTCGGGCTGAAGGTCGTCATGACCCACCACGGATACGATTACGACCGCGAGAAGTGGAGTATTACGGCAAAGCGGGTGCTGAAGCTCGGCGAACGGCTCGCCATGCGGTTCGCGAACGCCAGGATCGCAGTGTCGCGCGACGTGACGGAAACCATGAAAAGCCGCTATGGCGCGGATGTGGCCCATATTCCGAATGGCGTGACGGTGACGCCGAGCCTGGTCGGCAAAGCGACGCTGGACCGGTTTGGCCTGCAACGCCGCCGCTACATCGTCATGGTCGCCCGTTTCGTGCCGGAAAAGCGCCAGACGGATCTGATCGCCGCCTTTGGAAAATTGAAGCAGACCGACTGGAAACTGGTCCTGGTGGGTGGCGCCGATCACAAAGGCATGGCCTATGCCAAGGAAATCGAGGCGGCCGCGGCCCGGGTGCCCGATGTCGTGCTGACCGGGTTCCAGAGCGGTGAAGACCTTGCCGCGCTCTTTTCCCAGGCCGGCCTCTTCGTTCTGCCCTCGCTTCACGAGGGCATGCCGATTTCGCTTCTTGAAGCCATGAGCTATGGATTGCCTGTGCTGGCAAGCGACATCGTTGCCAATCACGAGGTCGATCTGCCGCCCGAGGACTATTTCCCGCCCGGCGATGTCGACGCCCTTGCCAGAGCCCTGGAGCGCAAGATGGCCGAGCCTTTCGGTCAGGAGGTCGCCCTGTCGCGCATCCGCAAGGTGGAACAGACCTATGCCTGGCCATCCATCACCCGAAGCACGTTGGCGATCTACCACTCGGTTGCGACGCGGAAGAAGGTGAAGGAACTGCTGTGAGCGTATCGGTCATCATCAAGACGCTGAACGAAGAGAAACGGATTGCCCGCACGATCGAATTCGCACTCGCCGGTCTGCCCGGCGGGCAAGGCGAGGTGATCGTTGCAGACAGCGGCTCGGCGGATTCAACGATAGAGATTGCATCCCGTTATCCGGTTCGGATCGTCCAGATCCAAAACCCTGCCCGCCCGAGCTGCGGCATCGGCCCGCAGCTGGGCTTCCAGTATGCGCGGCATGAGTTCATCTGCCTGCTCGACGGCGACATGGATCTCGATCCCGCATTTCTGTCCGCAGCGACCGCCTATCTGAACGCCCACACCAGAGCGGGCGGTGTGACCGGCCATGTCGAGGAAATGATGCTCGACAATCTGGAATATACCCGTCGGGTCCAGCGAAACGCCCCGGAAAACCGCATCGGCACCATCGACAGGATGAACGGCGGCGGGCTTTACCGCTGCACTGCGATCGAAAGCATCGGTTATCTGACGGACCGCAACCTGCACGGTTACGAAGAGTTCGACCTCGGCATCCGGTTGCGCAACGCCGACTGGGACCTTTACAGGCTCGACCGCCGCTTCGTCCGCCACTATGGCCACAGCGTCAATTCCTACCGCCTTCTCGTCCGGCGCTGGAAGACCAAATATCTTTTCGGGGTCGGGGAACTGCTGCGGGCCTCGTCGGGAAAACCCTATTTCCGCCAGATGCTGCGGGAATTGCCGGAACTGAAACTCTGGGCGCTGGTCGCGGGCTGGATTCTCTTCTCGCTCGGATTGATGATTGCCATCCCGGACAAGCTTGCCGCGCTTGCGGTGGTGCTGGGCCTGTTCGCAAGCGTCGTCGCGCTGATGTCCTGGCGAAAGGGAGGGCTGTCGCTCGGGCTTTACACCGTCGTCGCCTGGCTGTTCCATACGGCAGCGGTGCCCTTCGGCTTTTTCGCCCCGCGACGCGATCCTCGTGGATGGGTGGAGAGCCGTGAGTTCGGAGACACTGATGAAAAGACTGATCCGCGCCCTGGCAGCGACACTCGCGCTCACGGCTTCGGCGCCCGTAGCCTGGCCGGCTGACTGGCTTCCTGTCCGCGAGATATCGCTGGCCGTTGAGCCCGGTAGTCCACTCGATTTTTCCGGCCTCCTCCCGAACGGCTCCATCGACGCAAACAGCCGCCTCGTCGTCGGCACGGACGGCCATCTGGCGACAGCCGGCGCACCGGATGCACAGGCCCGCATGCTCTGCGCTTCGCTCGCCTGGAGCCCGGCATCCGGCGGCTTCCCGAACCATGCGGACGCCGATGCCTATGCACGGCAGCTCGCCATGCATGGCTATAATATCGCCCGCCTCCATTTTACCGATGCGGCCCTGATGTTCGGCCGGCAGAAGGATTTCGATTTCGATCCGGAGACCCTC
Organism: Neorhizobium alkalisoli; assembly: GCF_002968635.1. Taxonomy (GTDB): domain Bacteria; phylum Pseudomonadota; class Alphaproteobacteria; order Rhizobiales; family Rhizobiaceae; genus Neorhizobium; species Neorhizobium alkalisoli. The sequence goes on from NZ_PVBN01000009.1 coordinate 41,224, forward strand.
GACCGCATCCACTATCTGATGGCCGCGCTGAAGAAGAACGGCATCTACTGGATGGTCGACGGGCTGACCTCCTGGCGCGGCGGTTCCGGCGCCTACGACGATCGCTGGGATCCGTCGGAAGGCCTCAAGCTGGAGGTGAGCTATGAGGAAAAGGCCTTTGCCCACTGGAAAAGGCTGGCCACGGATTTCCTCACCCGGGTCAATCCCTATACCGGTATTGCGCCGATCCGCGACGAGGCCCTCGGCCTCGTAATCCTGGTCAACGAAAACAGCATGGAATTCGAGACGGTCGTCCATGACAGGATCGGCCGGCCTTACCCGGACAGCCTGCGCCAGCCGTTCAACACCTGGCTGCGCAAGCGCTACGGCTCGACGCAAGCGCTACGGACCGCATGGCCCGACCTTCGGGCTAACGAGCGACTGGAAAACGCCTCCGTACGCCTGCCCACCGACCGGTATGTCGACAGCCCCCGGCTGCGCGACCTGCAGGCCTTCTTCGTCGAGACCGAGCGCGGGACCATGGCCCGCATGACGGAGGTGCTGCGGGACCTCGGCTATCGCGGCCTCATCAGCGACTACAACAACTGGCCGACGGTGCAGACGGGCCTGACCCGCCAGAACCTTCAAGCCGTCACCATGAACACCTATCACGATAGCGTAAACAGCTACGAACCCGGCGCGAAGATCGAAAACAGGAGTTCGCTTGCCGACGCCGGCGCATATATGCGCGTCGCCGCCGCGAGCCGCTGGCTCGGCAAGCCTTTCGGCATCACGGAATACGATCACCTGTTCTGGAGCAGATATCGATACGAGGCCGGACTCGTGATGCCGGCCTACGCGGCGTTGCAGGGCTGGGATATGCTTTGCCGCCACGGCCATGGCCCGATCGCCTTGCAATATGGCGAACCTTTTCCTCACAAGCGCGCGATGTTGCCCTATGCGATCGCCCTCGACCCGGTCGCCCGCGCCGGCGAAACACTTGCAGCACTCCTTTTCCGGCGCGGAGATGTCAAAGCCTCGTCCAACAGCATTCCTTTCCTCGTCCGGGGCGAGGAGGATCTGAGCGACGACATGCAGGCGGCCGAGCCGGATACCCTGACCATATTGTCGCTGGTCTCCCGTATCGGCCTCCGACAATCCGATGGGCTGCGCGAGCCCCTTGCGGTCAATCAGCCACGGAGCGAGACGGATGCAGGCAAGCTGCTGGCCGCGCTGGCCGACGCCGGCCTGCTGCCGAAAAACAATCGCACCGATCCATCCGCCGGAATTTTCCAAAGCGATACCGGCGAACTGCTGCTCGACAGCAAGAAACTCCGCCTGACATTGTCGACGCCCCGCACGGAAGCGGCCGCTTTCGCTACCCTGGAAACCCCTGCCGATCTCGGAACCGTGCGGATCGAACGCGGCGACGGAGGTGCGCTCTTCGCCGCCTCCGCTCTCGATGAAGCCGCTTCGCTCGCGGCAAGCAAACGCATGCTGCTGATCTTTGCAACCGACGCCCGCAACAGCAACATGCGCTTCAGGGATCCGCAGGAGAAGGTGATCGAGGACTTCGGGACTTTGCCGGTATTGATCCGCAAAGGTGTGCTATCGGTCGAGTTCAGGAACCGGTCCGGCCGCTGGCGGCTTTCCCCGGTGGGCCTTGACGGCGTCCTACAGCCGCCGCTCCGCAGCGGAAACGGACCGATGCATTTCGACCTCACGAACGACGCGCCGGCAGGCCCGACGACATTCTTCCTGCTCGAGACGGACTGACCCTCACCAATTGTCGAACCTCAAGGATCAAAAACGCATTTCGCAGGTTAGTCTCTTGACCCCAGGAGAGATCAGGAGAACCTCATGCCCAACGCCAGTTCGAAACACATGGGTTCCGGGACGCATGGAAAAAGCAGCGGGAATGGCGCCATGACGGATATCGACAAGAACATCCTTCCGGAGAACATGGTGCTTTCCAACCGCGACAAGGCGCAGCATTCACGAGAGCGCGGATTGGACAGCAAAACCGTCCAGACCGAGCAATTTCACGACCATGAGGCCAACCATCTGGATGATTGAAAAACGCTTCCAGTTCACGTCTCGTTGAGGGCGGCCACCGGCGGGCATCCCTCGAAAGATTGACTGTTCTTTTCTTGAAAAGAACGGAAGAAAGAGTAGTCTTGAGTTATTGCCAGCTATTAATAAGGGCGCTGGCGACTGGAAGACAGGAAGCGCTTTCGCCCCCCTTAGTGGAGGCTGAAAAGATGAATCCGGCAGTCCTCACAAATACACTCGAGCCAGGCGACCTGGCCTTCCTCAAGCGCTTTTTCGACGGCATTTGTGCCGAGCGCGGCTTGACCGGCGAAAGCGTCGCCGCCAACAATCTTGCCGCTCGGATTATCCACCTCTATCAGCAAGGTGTGAGAAACGAGAGAGAACTCGAGATTCAGCTCGATGGCGGCGAGATTACGAAAGTCTGATCGGATGCCGCCGTACGTGGCGGGCCGTTATCTCTTAGCCATAAGATCCCGCTCGTCGCGCATCAGGAAGATGCGCGTCAGCGGATCGAGATGAGCGCCCAGCCAGTCCGCCATCGCTATTTCCTCCTCCAGTATCCGCTCAAACACGGCTTTGGCCTCCCTCTCCTCCAGTTCGTCGGCCGCAGCGATCAGGACGCGATAGCTGGCAATTTCCAGATGCTCGAAGGCATAGCCTCCCATCGCTCCCTTGACGACTTCGTCACTGATCAGCATGCCGCCGACGCCCTGAGCCTTTGCCGCAAGCTTGGCCGCCACATCCTTCAGCGTCAACACCCCGCCCGCACCGGAAAACTGGTCGAGCAGGCTCTTCACCGCCTGTGCGTGACCTTCGGTCTCATGGAGGTGCCGGATGATCTGGGCCTTGAGATCCGGATAGCTTTCGATCCGCCGTGACTGATCGGTCAGCATTGTGATCGCCTGCTCCTCCATCGCGTGCGCGGCGCGAAGCCAGACGAGAAAATTGTCCCGGGCATGTGTCATTCGCCTCTCCTCCAAAAGATTGCCGCCCGGAAAGCATTGCTTTTGGGCCTGCGGACAATCAGGGTTCGGGCAGCGATCCGCGAAGGAACATTCGCAGATCCAATCCTGCATGAGGAAAACATGGTGCAGGTTCGCGAATTGTCCAAAGGTATATTTCCCGACCATAGAGGCGAGACCATGACCTAAAAATGCCACGCTGGACGTGTTGGCTCGAGCACTCATCGCCGCACGTCCGCTACTTTTGACCGACGGCCCACGTGATGGCACGCGGTTCCGTGCCGGTCGTTTGCGAGGAACAATCTTCATGCGGATCGGTTGTTCAGTGAGTAACAGGGAATGCAATCATGACACCTGCCCCTCGCGAACCCAGCGAACAGCCGCCGATGCCGGCGCCGATCTGGACTCCCGAACCGCCCATCGACGAACCGGAACCCGATCGCCTGCCGGACGAAGCTCCGTTGCCGAATCCGGACGAAAACCCCAACCCGCCCGCCTATATGCCGCCTGGCAGAATGGTCTAAATCGAGGGAATGGCGCGCCTACGGCGCCGCAAGGAAACTCATGGATATTCGAAGCCACACCAACCTGAACCACCGGGAAATGGAACAGACACGCCACCAGGCACCGGTAAAGGCCGGTCTATGGAAGCTGTTGGTCGCTGCCGTTCTGATCCTCCTGGGCCTGATCGCCGCCATTGAAATATTCGGCGATGCAGGCACCGAACTTGTCGCACCCAATCCGCCGGGAACTGTGACGGCCGAGTAAATCCGAGCCTGCGACGCTCGTTCGGGGCGTTGGAACAAACGGCAGAAATCTCGCGTTTCTAGTCACCAAAATCATCAGGTGGCGCAGGTGGACGTGAGAGCACAATCCGATCAAGCGAAGCGAACCGCTTCCAAAGTGGAGCCGATCGTTCGGCCGGGCCGTAACGCATGGGGCAGCGCGCAGGCGAAGAAGCTCGCGTTTCTCGTGGACGGGGAGGAGTATTTCCGCCGGCTCGATCAGGTGCTTCGACAGGCGGAGCATTCGATCTCGATCGTCGGCTGGGACTTCAACCCGGATATTCGGCTGCGGATACGGGAAGGCGACGAAGAAACTCTGGGCGAACTGCTTCGCAGGCTGGTCGTGGAAAAACCCGGACTGCAGATCCGCATCCTCGTCTGGGGAATGGGCCCGTTCTATTCCAGCAGGAGCCTGAGGATGTTCGGCAGGATGACCTGGAGCGATCATCCGCGCATTCGTGTTCACCTTGACTTCGAGCATCCTTTGCGGGCGAGCCACCACCAGAAGATCGTCGTCATCGACGACAAGACCGCCTTCCTGGGCGGCATCGACCTTACAGCCCGGCGTTGGGACGATCGCAGCCACGCCGCCGACCATCCGCTGCGGCAGTCGGCTGACGGTACGCCCTATGGACCGGTCCATGACATTCAGACGATTGCCAGCGGGGATACTGCCAGGCTGATCGGCGACGTGGCTCGCCGCCGGTGGAGGAAGGCAACCCGGGAAATCCTGGAGCCTCTGGATATTCCCGGCGAGGAGCCGTGGCCCGCGGACCTCGAGCCGGCGCTGACGCATTGCAATACCGGCCTGGCGCTCACCGAGCCCTGGAAATGGAAAGGCCGCCGCGGCCACCGCGAGGCGATCCGGTTGACGCATGATGCGCTCAAAGCCGCCAGACGCCATCTTTACATCGAGACGCAATACCTCGCCTCCTTCGGCCTGGCGCGGACGCTTGCCAAACAGCTTCGCAAAACAGACGGCCCCGAGATTATCGTCGTCGTGACGCGCGAATCCCACGGCTTCCTGGAAAAGCTGATGATGGGCCACAACCGTAACCGCCTGATCCGCCGCCTCAAGCGTGCCGACCGTTATGGCCGGCTGCGGGTCTTTTATGCCGTCGTGCCGGACGGCAAGGGTGGCGATTTGGAGGTGATCGTCCATTCCAAGGTCATCATCGTCGATGACTGTTTCGTTCGGGTGGGCTCGTCCAATCTCAACAACCGTTCCGAGGGACTCGACACCGAGTGTGATCTGGCCGTCGAGACCTACGACCCGGCGGGCCAGGCAGCGATCGCCGCGCTGCGCAACGACCTCCTGGCCGAGCATCTGGACGCGGAGCCGAAAGAGGTGGCGCGCCTGATCGAGGAAACAGGATCCATGGTTGATACCGTGGACCGGCTTAACGTGAAGCCGCGCGGCCTCAGGCCATTCGAGGTGGACGCTCAGAAGGGGGAAACCGGGTCTCTGGTCGGCACCGGCCTCATCGATCCGAAACAGCCGTTCTGGCCGATCCCGGAAATCAAAAATGCCCTGCGCCGACTTTTCCTTCGCCTGTCACACCACCGTCTGCTCTGAGAGCTTTCCGGCGCGATGTCGATAGTAGGCTTCCGTCACGAGCAGGGTCGGGATCCCGATCGCCAGCGGCACGAAAAAGTAGAGCACCCGGAAGGCGATGAGAGCCCCGATGGATGCCGTCGACGGCAGGATGCTCAGCATCGTCGCTTCCAAAACGCCGAGCCCGCCGGGCACATGGCTGATCAGGGCTGCGATGTTGGCCGTGACATAGGTCGTCGCCACGGCAAGATAACCGACATCGGTAAAGGTCGCGAGGAGCTGATGAATTGCTGCCGCGACGCAGGCGAAGTTGAGCGTGCCGATAAGGATCTGGCCCAGCGCCAGTTTCAGAGCCGGGGGCTCGAATCTCCAGGTTTTCAGGTGGAGAGGCCGGTGCACGAAGGCACATACCAGCAGATAGGCGGCCGGAACCGCCAGACACAATATTCCGACGGCGCCTTTCATCCAGCCATCGAGCCCCAAGAGATCCGTCGCTCGAGGCTGCAGCAGAAGCGCCAGGCCGCCAAGGGTAGCAAGCCCGAGACCGACGGTAATGCCGCAGAAAACGATGACCTTCGCCACGTCCTCGGCTGTCAGTCCCCAGCGCGAATAGAATCGATAGCGCACCGTGCCGCTGCTCAACGCAGCCATTCCGACATTGTGACCGATGGACAGGGCGGTAAAGGAGGTAAGCGCCGTTTGCCGGTAGGACAGCCTCCGGCCCGTATATGCGACGGCGAGCGTGTCGAAGCCCGTCAGGCACAGATAGGAAAGGATGACGAAGAAAAAGGCGCTCATCAGCCGGATGCCGCTAATCGACTGGAGGGATTCCTCTACTTCGTCGAGAGTGTAGCGACCGAGGCTTCGGTAAAGCAGAAAAACCGCCACGCAGATCGCTGCACCGACAAAGAGCTTCAGCAGATGGCGTTTCGCGGGCATAGATCCTCCCCTTGCAGTTCTCCGACATCGGGAACGAAAACATGGCAAAAGGTGTTCCCAGCGCTATGAACGATCGGACAACCCCTCCGCCTCACCGCAGGCGCCGCCTGAAAATCCTCAGTTATAACGTTCACAGCTGCGTCGGCACCGACCGCAGGCTTGATCCGGCACGGATCGCCGAGGTCATCGCTGCGGCGGAACCCGATATCATTGGGCTGCAGGAACTGGATGTCGGGCGTGTCCGCACCGGCGGTGTCGATCAGGCCCACGCAATCGCTTCCCTGCTGCAGATGGAGTACCACTTCCATGCCGCCCTCAGCGTCGCGGAAGAGCGGTATGGCGATGCCATCCTGACGGCGCTGCCGGCAAAAACGATCAAGGGCGCCGGCCTTCCTTCGGTGGGCGAGCAGCGGGGCGCCGTCTGGGTCGAGATCGCGGTGGGCGATCACCGCCTGCACGTCTTCAACACGCATCTCGGCCTGCGTGGACGCGACCGCATCGGCCAGATCAACACCCTTCTCGGCCCGTCATGGCTCGGCAGTCCGGCCTGCCACGACAGGCCGACGATCCTGATGGGAGACTTCAACGCGATTCCCTCGACTGCCACGTATAAAGCGGTGGCGCGCCGCCTGGCCGATGTGCAAGTTCGCTCGGGGGCGAAGCCTCAGGCTACGTTCCCCTCGCGCTACCCTCTGTTGAGGATCGATCACATCTTTGTCTCCCGGGACGTCAAGCCTGTAGAAACGCAGGTCATCTCGGCACCGCTCGCCCGCCGCGCCTCCGATCATCTGCCTCTGCTGACGACGGTCGAAATCTGATCGTCAATGGATCATGCGCGTAAGTCGCCGGGCATCCTTGAGGAGGCGCACGACATCCTGATCGGTGGTTTCGGTGAAATCCTGGTAGTAGCGCCTGACGGCATCGAGATGTTCCGGCGTGGACAGGCAGATGATCTCGTCGACCTCGTCGCGCAGAATTTCCAGAAAGGCCCGCGGGGCAACCGGAACGGCGACCCGGATGGAGCGAACGCCCATCTCTTTCAACGCATGGATACCGGCTCGGATCGAGCCTCCGTTGGCAATGCCGTCATCAACGAGGATGACGTCCTGGCCCGCATGATCGTGATCCTCCGGTTCGTCTTCGCCGAAATAGATCCGGTGACGACGCTCGATCTCGGCGAGCTGATGGTCTTTTTCGGTCACCAGATAACCGGGTGGGATATGGAAATGCCGCGCCGCCTCCTCGTTGACCACGACATAAGGTTCCTTGCCGTCTACCACGGCGCCTATGCCGTATTCGGGATGACCGGGAGCTGCAATCCTGCGGACGATCAGAAGATCGAGGGGAGCTCCGAGCCTCTGAGCGATCTCGAAGGCGACAGGCACGCCGCCACGGGGCAGTGCCATGACGACAGGAGCGCGCAGCGGCATCCCTTTCATCGCTTCCGCCAGCTGCCTGCCGGCATCCTCGCGATCGGAAAAAGTTGCGCCTGAACCGAACATGTTATCCTCCCACAACATGTAGGCACGGCCAGCAGCCGCGCCTTCCGTTTCTTCCAGCCCGACTTCATCATGACATCGGACGGGCGTCCGTCAACACTGAGGATGCCATTCGGTTCCATTCATGGAAAAGTCAGGAGCCGCTGCCTTTGTGATGTCCGCTTTCCTGATTGCGGCCGCGGACGATGGCGGGATCGTCCTTCATCGAAACATCGGCTGCGCGCATGTCGAGATTGTCACCCCGTCGGAAGGCCTCGCGGGCCGCATCACTGCGGCCAAGGTCGGCCTTGGGATCGAAATCCTTGCCGGCGTTTGCGGTGTTGACGCCTTTTTGAAGAATATCCCGCTGCTGCTGATGGGTCTTGTTGCCTTGCATGGTCGTTTGCTCCTGACCTGGCTATTTGTTGGCGCGACCGCGCTGATTGGGATCGATGCCGCCAAAACGGTTGGTGTCGTTACCGACATCACCCTCGTCGGTGTTTTCCCCGGCGATCTCATCGTTACCGGCGAAGCGGTTCAGGCCTTTCGACTGGCCGATGCCGGGATCGGTCCTAAGATCGGCGTCGGTCGGCTTTGCGGTCTTGAAGTGCTTGGACTTTCGCGCTCCTTTCGGGCAATCGGTCGCAGCATTCCAGCTACGGACCGTCAGTGCTTCGTGCGAGAGACGAACTTGTTGAAACGGCTGGTTTTGCCCGCTTCCGTTTCTTCCTGGTACAGGAAGGCGAGCTTGTTCTCGTCGAAGATCGAGAAGAAATCGTCCCATGCGATTTCCTCAAGCGATTCTTCCGGCTTACCGAAGTCGACACGCAGGACGCCGCCTTCCTCGGCGCCCTTCACGCGGGCCGGATGGCCGCCGCGTTCCTCGATCCACTGCCGGATTTCCTTGTGACTCGTGGTTTCTACGGCTTTGCTCATAGGGTCGTTCTCCCAGTGGTCTCATTGCAAAACCGATCCCCCCAGAGATTGTTCCTCGCAAAGGCCGATTGAAAAATCGGCGGAACAAAACTCACGATTACGTGTTCATGGCCTGTCGGGCGCCAAACCTCCACGCGGCCGACAGCGTCATAAGTACCCTCCCCACTTGGCGCCTCCCCCGCGGGAGGCGCCTCTTTCGCTTCTAGGTCGTTCAACGCCAACCGGTTCGCTAACGACGCGTCAGCGCGACGACATAACGGGTCGGTTCCGTTCCGGGATTGAAGAAGGTGCAATCGGCCGGCGATCCGAGAAGCAGGCAGTCCCCTTCCGAAAGATGATGCAGCACTGTCCCTTCCTGGAAATCGAGCCTGCCGGAAAGAACCCAGATCTGCTGGTGCTGGAAGGCGAAGGCAGATGCCGGATAGGGTACCCGCACATGGGCTGGCAGGAACACTTCGATCAGCTCCAGCACCGAATTCGGCGGCGACACGGCACGACGGGTATAGCCCGTCTCCGGATCTGTCCAGACCGGCTGCTCGCGATGCGAAGCCACCCGTTCCTGTTCCCTTTCCGCCAGTGCCAGCAACACCGAAAGCGGCAGGCCGAACGCGCCGGAAAGCCGGCCGAGCACCGTGGCCGTCGGGCTTGCCTCGCTGCGCTCGATCTTGCTGATCATCGCCTTCGAGACTCCGGAACGCTCCGCCAGATCGGCCAAAGACCAAGTGCGCGACTCCCGCTCCATCTTCAGTCTTTTCGCGATCGCCTGAACCGGATCCTGTTCCATCTGCCCCATACCCGCTTGCCTTCCCAGATTCGTCTTCTATAGTGGATAAAGAAACCATATAAGAGACAAGCAAGGACTGCAACGAGAATAGGGGAAGTTCCGTGGCGCGCGAAATTCGTTTCAATGCCTTCGACATGAATTGCGTCGGCCACATCCAGCAAGGGCTTTGGGCGCATCCCCGCGATCAGTCGCATCGCTATACGCAGCTCCGCTACTGGACGGATTATGCAAAAAGGCTCGAGGCCGGGCTGTTCGATGGCATCTTCCTTGCGGATGTCGTGGGCGTCAACGACGTCTATGGCGGGAGCGGTGCGGCGGCGCTCAAAGGCGCCGTGCAGGTGCCGGTCAACGACCCGATGCTGCTGGTGCCGGCGATGGCGGCGGTCACCGATCATCTCTGCTTCGGCATCACCGCCAATCTCACCTACGAACCGCCTTTCCTCTTCGCCAGACGCATGTCGACGCTCGACCACCTGACCGGCGGCCGCATCGGCTGGAATATCGTCACCGGCTACCTCGACAGCGCGGCACGCGCGATCGGCCTCGACGGCATGGCTGGCCATGACGACCGCTATGACCTCGCGGACGAATATATGGAGGTAATGTACAAGCTGCTGGAGGGAAGCTGGGAAGATGATGCGGTGGTTTTCGATCGGCGGAACCACGCCTACACGGACCCAGCCAAGGTCCATAAGGTCCATCATCGCGGCAAGCAGTACCACATCGACGCGCTGCATCTTTGCGAACCTTCACCGCAACGCACGCCCGTCCTCTATCAGGCCGGCTCATCGACCCGCGGCCGGCAATTTGCCGCGACCCATGCCGAATGCGTCTTCGTCAACGGCCAGAAGATCGAGGGGGTGAAAGGCATCGTCGATGACATTCGTGCCCGCGCAGCCGATTATGGCCGCGGCCCGGACGACGCGAAGGTCTTTGTCGGCGCCACCATCGTCACCGGCCGCACGGAGAAGGAAGCGCAAGAGAAGTTCGAGGACTATCGCGCCTATGTCAGCCCCGAGGGTGCGCTCGTGCACGCTGCCGCCTCGCTCGGCATCGATTTTGCCAAATACGATATGGACGAGCCTATCGATACGGGCAAAAGCTCGGCGATCGTCTCCAACGTAGAGGCGATGACCCGGACTGCCGGACCTCAATGGACCAGGCGCAAGCTGCTGGAACAGATGGTGCTCGGCAGCCGGCAGGCACCCATGGTCGGTTCGGCGGAACAGATTGCCGACAATCTCGCCGCCTGGATGGATCAGGCCGGCGTCGACGGCTTCAACCTGTCGCGCACCGTAGTGCCGGAATGTTTTGACGACATCATCGAGCTGGTAATCCCGATCCTGCAGGAACGCGGGCTCTACAAGACAAGTTATCGCGAAGGCACATTCCGTGAAAAGCTGTTCGGCTCCCCACGGCTGCCGGACAGGCATATCGCTGCCAGATATCGAACGACTGGGTGAGATGAGTACGGGAACGTCTCCTGAACCGCAGATAAGGAGCCGCTGGGGCATGCTGGCAGTCCTCTGCCTGGCAGTGGTGCTCTCCTTTTCCACCTGGTTCTCGGCAAACGCCATCGCACCGGAATTGAGACGGGCCTGGTCGCTGTCGGAAGGCGCTGCCGCGTGGCTCACCAACGGCGTTCAGATCGGCTTCGTCATCGGCGCCCTTTCAGCGAGCTTTCTCAACCTGCCGGATCTCATCCGCATGAACCGGCTGATGGCGGCATCCGCTCTGCTCGCAGCCCTCTCCAACGCCGCCATGCTTCTGGAACCCGGCCCTGCAGGCGCCGTCTTCTGCCGAGTGGTGACCGGCTTGGCGCTCGCCGGCGTCTATCCACCGGCGCTGAAGCTGGTGGCGACCTGGTTCGTCTCGGGCCGTGGCCTGGCGCTTGCCGGCGTCATCGGAGCGATCACCGCCGGTTCGTCCATGCCGCACCTCTTCCGCGGTGTGTCTTCAGCGGTCCACTGGCAGAATGTTGTTCTGCTTTCGAGCGGCGCCACGCTGGTCGGGGCTGCCGTTTTCCTTCTCTTCACCCGCGAAGGCCCCCACCCCTTCGGCAAGGCGCTGTTTAATCCGCGCCAGACCGGCCGGGTGCTGAGGGACCGCAACCTGCTGCTGGTGAACGGCGGCTATCTTGGGCATATGTGGGAGCTCTATGCCATGTGGGCATGGCTTCTCGCCTATCTCACCGTAGCGCTCGACAACGGCGGCAGCGGGATCAAAAGCGAGGCGTCGCTTCTGACTTTTGCAGCCGTCGCCTCCGGCGTCGTCGGCTGTTTCGCCGGAGGCGTGTTTTCCGATCGTTTCGGCCGCACCGCAACGACCGCAGGAATGATGATCGTCTCCGGCTCCTGCGCGCTTCTGATCGGCTTCGCTTTTGACGGGCCATTCTGGCTGCTGACGTTGGTCGTCGTCGTCTGGGGCATCTCGATCATCGGAGATTCCGCGCAGTTTTCCGCCGCGGTCACCGAGCTTGCCGACCCCAACTATATCGGCACCGCGCTGTCGCTGCAGATGGGGATGGGGTTTGCGCTGACCATCTTCATGATCTGGCTGATGCCGCATGTGGCGGACTTTTTCGGCGGCTGGCGGTGGGCCTTCGTCATCCTTGCGATCGGGCCGATCTTCGGCGCGGCGTCCATGCTCGCCTTGCGGCGCAGGCCCGATTCCTTGCGTCTTGCCGGCGGCCGGCGTTGATCAGGCGCTGCGGGTAGGTATGCGGCGTTCCAGAAGGCGAAAACCACCGACGAGAATGCCCGTCAGACAAAGATAGATCAGCGCAAGCAAGAGCAACGGCTCATAGGTGAGAAAGGTATCCTGCCGAATTTTCGATATCACCGCATAAACGTCGATCACCGTGATGGTGGCGACCAGCGGTGTCGCCTTGAGTTGCAGGACTGTTTCCCCCGTGAGCGTCGGCAGCGCCCGGTGGATCGCGCGTGGCAGCCAGATGCGCCGGAACATCGTCCATCGGCCCATGCCGAAGGCCCGCGCCGCCTCCAGTTCGCCGCGAGGCACGCCGGCAAAAGCGCCCCGCATCACCTCGCCCTCATAGGCAGCGAACGACAGCATCAGCGCCGTAAAACCGTACGGCCAGGCCTGTCGCAGATAGGGCCACAGGAACGAGGAGCGGACCTCCGGATATTGCGCAAAAAGCGAACCCAGGCCGTAATAGAGAAGCCAGATCTGCAGCAGGAGCGGCGTGCCGCGGATGATGGTACAGAAGCCCTTCGCAAGCCAGGCGAGCGGACGCGGCCCCGTCACCTGCACCAGCCCGATCGGCAACGCCAACAGGAAGCCGATGACGGAAGTCCAGAACAGCATCACCAGCGTCTGCCAGACGCCGTAGGCGAGTCTTGGTCCATATTTCGGCAGCCAGTCCCAGCGCAAGAACCAGACCGCGCAGAAGACGATCACCAGGAACACCGCCATCAGGAACAGCCGGTGCGGCTCGAACAGGCTGCGGGCCTTCGGCGGAACATAGGCGGACAGCGTGACGGTTTCCTGGTTCATGCCGTCACACCGTGCGAGGCATGCCGCGTCGCGCATGCCGTTCGATGAAGGAGATGACGACGTTCGAAAAGAGCGTCACCAGGAGATAGAGCGCACCTGCCGCGAGATAGAACGTCATGTAGGCCTTGGTGGAACCGGCGGCCTGGCGGGTGACCAGCGCCAGCTCGCTGAAGCCGACCACCGCAAGCAGCGCAGTATCCTTGGTGGCGATCATCCAGAGATTGGAAAGCCCTGGAATGGCGTAAGGGAGCATGGCGGGCAGCGTCACGCGCCGGAGTGCCAGGAAGGGCGACATGCCGTAGGCGCGCGCCGCCTCGATCTGACCTGGCGGCACGGCCTGGATCGCGCCGCGCAGCACTTCGGTCGAATAGGCGCCCTGCACGACGCCGATGACGAAGATGCCGGCCGCAAGCCCGCTGATGTCCACCGCCGGCAGGCCGATCAGCAGAAAGAGCTGGTTCACGGCATCCGTCCCCGCATAATAGAGCAGCAGGATCAGCACCAGTTCCGGCACGGCGCGGATGAGCGTCGTGTAGATTTCGAGCAGGTCGCGCAGGATCGGCCCGCCATAGAGCTTGCCGAAGGCACCCCCGACCCCGATGACGAGGCCGAGCAGATAGCCGCCCACGGCAAGTTCAAGAGAGGCCAGCAGCCCGCCGAGAAGAACGCCGCCCCAGCCGGGCGGCGAGAGAGCGAGGATGTCGAGGTTGAACGGCATGGGCCGTCGCTACCGCTCAGCCGCCGTAGATGTCGAAGTCGAAGTATTTCTTGGAGAACTTGTCGTAGGTGCCGTTGGCGCGGATCGCCTTGATCGCGGCATTGATCTTGGTCTTGAGCTCCGTATCGCCCTTACGCAGACCGACACCGACGCCGGCGCCGAGGATCGCCGGATCATCCTTCACATTGCCCTTGAGGTCGCAGCATTTGCCGGCATCGGAAGCCAGGAATGCATCGAGCGCGATGGCATCGGCCTGAACCGCATCCAGCCGTCCGGCGGCGAGATCCTGGTTCGCCTCATCCTGCGTCTGGTATTCCTTGATCTCGGCGGCTCCGGAGCCGAAATATTTGTTCACGTATTCCTGATGCACCGTCGAAACCTGCACGCCGATGATCTTGCCCTTGAGGCCTTCCGGCGTAGCGTCGAACTTTTCGGCCTTGGGCCCGACAATGCCGGTAGGCGTGTTGTAGTATTTGTCGGAAAAATCGATCGTCTTCTGGCGTTCCTCGGTGATCGACATGGAGCCGACAATCACGTCGATCTTCTTCGCGGTCAGCGCCGGGATAATGCCGTCCCAGGCGATCGGCGTCGGAGTGCATTTCAGTTTTGCCTCGGCGCAGATCGCCTCCATGAAATCGATTTCCCATCCGACCCATTTGCCGCTCGCATCCGGTGAGGTGAACGGCGGATAGGGTTCGGCGGCAAAGCCGACCTTGACTTCCTGCGCCTGGACGACGCCCAGAGCCGCTGCACTCACGGCGATCGCCAAGGTAACCGTCTTGATGATGTTCTTCATGATTTTCCCCTGTTCTTGTTTTGGTCAGTGAATGGAGCTGATGAATTTTCTGAGCCGATCCGACTTGGGAGCACCGAAGATGGCCTCGGGCGGTCCCTGTTCCTCGATGATACCGTTGTGCAGGAAGACGACGTGGTTCGAGACCTCCCGCGCGAATTTCATTTCATGGGTAACGAGGATCATCGTCCGTTTCTCGCGGGCCAGGTCCCCGATGACCGACAGCACTTCGCCGACCAGTTCCGGGTCGAGCGCCGAGGTCGGCTCGTCGAACAGCATGACCAGAGGCTGGATGGCGAGCGCCCGGGCAATCGCCGCGCGCTGCTGCTGGCCGCCGGAGAGGAAAGCGGGATAAGCATCGCGCTTCTCGTAAAGCCCGACCCGGCGCAGCAACGTCTCGGCGATCTCGACCGCCTTGTCCTTCGGCTGCCCCAGCACGTGCACCGGCACCTCGATGACGTTCTGCAGCACCGTCATGTGCTGCCACAGATTGAAGCTCTGGAAGACCATGCCGAGCCGGGAGCGGATCCGCTGCACCTGCCGCCGGTCGGACGGCGCCAGCCCGCCGTGACCATCCTTCTTCATGGCGATCGTTTCGCCATGAATGGTGATCGTGCCCGCGCTTGGCAGCTCCAGCATGTTGATGCAGCGCAGAAAGGTGGACTTCCCCGAACCACTGCCGCCGATGATGGCAATCACGTCTCCCTGACGGGCGGTCAGCGACACGCCCTTCAGCACTTCCAATGGACCGAAACGTTTGTGTAGATTCGAGACTTCTATGGCTTGCGCCGAATCCGTCATGGATAGCCTTCACCGCCAGCCGGAATTCGGCCGGTCACACAATTTGGCACTGTTCCCCCAGCTTATGATTTTGGGCTCGCGGCGCTGGTAACGCGGCCTTGTGGAAAGAAGTCTGGCACTTGTGCGGATATTATTCAAGCGTATAATAAGGCCGAAATCCGAAAAAGAGCGACGTCGCCCGCCTTCATTTTTCCCAAGGGATAGAGATTATGACCGCCTACGGCTCTCAAGCCATGTCTGCGCCTTTGATGCGTGTTCTGATGCGCCGTCCGGGCGATAGTCTTCGCAACGCAGACGCGGGCGAATGGCATTACGGGCCAAGCTTCGATGCCGAGAAAGCGATCCGCCAGCATAGGGAATTCACAGGGCTGGTCGAGAAATCCGGGGCGGAAATCCTCTGGCTGGAAGATGCCGGCGACGGCCTTGCCGACTCGATGTTCACTCACGACCCGTCGTTGATGACGGACCACGGAGCCATCCTCCTGCGCATGGGCAAATCCCTCCGCGCCACTGAACCCGAACTGCATGAGAAAGCCTATGCGGCCGCCGGAATTCCGGTGCTCGGCCGGATCGCTGCGCCGGGCGCCGTCGAGGGTGGAGACTGCGTCTGGGTCGACAGACAGACGCTGGCGGTCGGCCGCGGCGTGCGCACCAACCAGGCCGGCATCGACCAGCTTGCCGCCATCCTGAAGCCGATCGGCGTCACGGTTCTTGGCTACGACCTGCCGCTCTGGCAAGGCGTCGAAGCGTGCCTGCACCTGATGTCGGTGATCAGCCCGCTTGCGGAAAAGCTTGCGCTTGTCCATGCGCCGCTGATGCCGGCCGCCCTCTACATGATGCTGCAGGAGCGCGGCTACACCCTGATCCACGGTTCCGACAACGAATTTGCCGAGAGCAATGGCCTGAGCCTGAACGTCCTGCCGACAAGTCCTGGCCATGTGATCATGGTCGACGGTTTTCCCATCACCCGGCAGGCCATGGAGGCCCACGGCTGCGTGGTCGACACCTTCGAAGCCGACGCTCTTTGCATTGCCTGCGAAGGCGGCCCCACATGCCTTACCCGCCCGGTTCTCAGGAGATGACGGTGAACCGGCGCACCTACCACCGGGCGAGCGAGGCCGAAAGGCGGGAGGACCTGATCCTCGCCACGCTCGACTGCATCGCCGAATATGGCATCCAGGGCGCGACGGTGCGCCAGATCGCCACGCGAGCCGGCGTCACCGGCGGGCTGATCCGGCACTATTTCGCCGGTAAGGACCAGATGCTGCAGGCTGCCTACCGCAAGGTGATGACGGGCATGACGGAAACCGCGATTGCCGCGGCGATCGAAGGCGAGACGGCCAAGGCGCGGCTACGCCGCTTCATCGTCGCCAACGTCACGCCGCCGGTCACAGATCCGCGCACCCTCTCGCTCTGGGCGGCCTTCATCAGCCATATCCAGATCGATCCGAGTTTTGCCGCCGTTCACCGCGAAAACTATTTTGCTTTTCTGGAGGCGCTGGAAACGCTGCTGACCGCCTTCTTCGTGGAGCAGAATCGGGAGGTCAGCCCGAAGGAATGCCGCGCCCACGCCGTCGCGCTCAACGCGCTGGTGGACGGCCTGTGGCTTGAAGGAACGCTCGCCGCGGACATGTTCGCGGAGAAGGAACTGGCGGAGAATGCCCTGGTATCCGTGGAGGCGCTGCTACGTCTCCAGCCAGGCGAGCTCTCCGCGGACGAACGATAACAAAAAAGGAAACACCGATGCGCTACGCCTCGATCACCGACCGTCTCGCCCATCTCGGCTCCGGCCGCTGGGCGCTTCATCTCACCGCCCGGCGCATGAAGGCAGCCGGCGAGGAGATTATCGAGCTCACCATCGGCGAACCGGACGTAGCACCCGACAAGGCGCTGCTCGACGAGGCCGCCCGCGCCATGTATGCGGGCCGAACCCGCTATTCCAATGGCCGCGGTGAACCACCGGTGCTGAAGGCCCTGATCGAGAAATACTCGAAACGCCGGCCCGGCGTCACGGAACGCAACTTCCTCTGCTTTCCCGGTACACAGACGGCACTTTACGGCGTCATGACCGGTCTTGTCGAAGCCGGCGACGGCGTGCTGGTCGGCGACCCGCTTTATGCGACCTATGAGGGCGTCATCGCCTCCACCGGGGCGCATATGATCCCCGTGCCCCTGAGGCCGGAGAAGAAGTTCCACCTGCAGGCCGAGGATCTGGAACGGGCGGTGACCCCGGAAGCCCGCGTGCTGCTGCTCAATACGCCGCACAATCCGACGGGCGCAGTTCTGACGGCCGCGGAGATTGTTAAGATCGGCGAGGTCTGCCGCCGCCACGATCTCTGGATCGTCTGCGACGAAGTCTATGAGCAACTGATATTCGAGGGCACGCCGTTCGCCTCCCCATTCGACCTTCCCGAGCTTGCGGAGCGGACGATCGTCGTTTCGTCCATCTCCAAATCCCATGCCGCCCCGGGCTTCCGCAGCGGCTGGGCGGCGGGTCCGGAGGAATTCTGCGAAAAGCTTCTGCCGGTTTCGGAGACCATGCTGTTTGGCGTGCAGCCCTTCATCTCCGACATGACGGCCATGGCTCTCTCGCAGCACTTCGACACCGCCGACGTGATGCGCGAAAACTACCGCCGCCGTGCCGACATCGTCGAGAAGACGTTTGCCGGCAGCAACCTGGTCAAGCCGATGCCGCCGGAAGGAGGCATGTTCATCCTCCTCGACGTGACGTCGACCGGTCTCGGCGGCGAAGAATTTGCCTGGGAACTGCTGCACCAGGAAAAGGTAGCGGTCATGCCCGGTTCCTCGTTCGGAGATCAGGCGGCCGGCTTCCTGCGCATCTCCCTGACCATGCCGGACGACGTGCTCGGAACGGCGATGAGCCGTATCGGCGACCTTGCAAATCGCCTCGTCTCGCTCAAGGAAAAGCGCGCATGAGCGGCAACCTGAAGACTGTCGGCGAGACGCTGATCGATCTTCTGGAAATCAACGGCGTGGATGTCGTCTTCGGTATTCCCGGCGTCCACACCGTCGAACTCTATCGCGGGCTCGCCGCCTCGAAAATCCGTCACGTGACGCCACGCCACGAACAGGGCGCGGGGTTTATGGCGGACGGTTATGCCCGCGTCAGCGGCAAGCCGGGCGTCTGCCTCGTCATCACCGGGCCGGGACTGACCAACATCATCACGCCCATGGCACAGGCCTATCAGGATTCCGTGCCCATGCTGGTGATATCAGGGGTCAACGCGCGCGCCACGCTCGGCCATGGCCGCGGCCGGCTGCACGAACTGCCGGACCAGCGCGGCATGATGGCGACGCTGGCGCTGATGTCCCACACATTGCACAACCCGGAAGACCTGGCCGATGTGATGGAGCGCGCCTTCGCGATCCTCCGTTCGGGAAGGCCTGGCCCAGTGCATATCGAAATCCCGACAGATGTGATGGCGGCGCGGATCAAGGCACCGCGCCTGCGCAATATCGCGCCCGGCCGTCCGCGCGCCGATGCGGCAACGACCAACGAAGCAGCCAGCCGCTGCCTTGCAGCCGGCCGGCCTGTGATCCTGGTGGGCGGGGGCGCGGTATCGGCCGCGAAGGACATTCTGACGCTCGCCGAAAGGCTGGATGCGCCGCTGGTGACGACCACCAATGCCCGCGGCGCCTTCGCACATCACCCGCTGTCCGTGCCGGCAAGCCCCAGCCTCGAATCCGTGCGAAAATTGATTGCGGATGCCGACCTGGTTCTCGCCTTCGGCACCCAGATGGGCCAGACCGATTACGATATGTATGTGAACGGCGGTTTTCCGGAACTCGCCAATCTCATTCGCATCGATATCGACCCGGCCCAGCTTGCCCGCGGCCCGCAAGCGGCGCTTTCGATCCTGTCTTCCGCGGAAAACGCCGCGTCCGACCTCTCGGCTGCGATCGGTTCCGGCAACCGCCGGCAGTCTGACGGAGCGGGGCGGGCCGGCGAGACGCGGCGAGCGGCGCAGGCAGAGCTGACACCGAAGATGCGCGTCGAAATCGGCATCCTCGACAAAGTACGGGAAACCCTGCCGGGCGCGATCATCGTCGGCGACAGCACGCAGGCGGTCTATGCGGGCAACCTCTATTATGAAGCGGGCCGGCCGCATGGCTGGTTTAATGCCGCGACCGGTTATGGAGCGCTCGGCTACGGCCCTCCGGCTGCCGTGGGAGCTGCGATCGCCGAGCCGGAAACACCCGTGGTATGCCTCACCGGCGATGGTGGGCTGCAATTCACGCTCGCAGAGATCGGCTCGGCGAAGGACGCCGGGGCAAACGTCATCTTCCTCGTCTGGAACAACGACGGTTATCAGGAGATCGAGACCTACATGGTCGAGAACGGCATCGAGCCGGAGGGCGTCAAACCCTCCGCGCCCGATTTCCTGAAGATCGCCGAGGCTTTCGGCCTGCCGGCGGTGCGGCTTGGGAATATCGAAGATCTGCCGGCGGCTCTTGAGAGCTGCCGCCGCCAGCAAGGCCCGTCGCTGATCGAAATCCATCAGACCAAGACGATCGGCGCAACTGCCTGAGTTCTGCGTCACGGGTCACTCGCTGTCCTTGCGCCCGGTTGGACGGCCGACGACATCGGCCTGCGCCTCGGCGCTGTAAGGCAGGTTCTGGCCACCGGCATCACCCGCATCGGCGACGTGGTCGTTCGGGTTTCCGGAACCTTCCGCATCATGCGCTTTCCGAGCCTTGTTGATTTCGGCGGTCGTCGGATCCGCCTTTCCGCGCGAGATATCCTCGCCGGTGCCGGAGCTTTTTTCGATGTTCCGGTGACTGCTGCCAAAACGGCCAGGTTCGTTGGATTGCATCTCTCATCTCCTCCTTTTGGCTCTCATATCGAGAACCACTCAGAGGGCACCATCGTTCCCCTCAGCCGCGACGCTTTTCGGCCGATTCCCCGGATGCGGGTTCGAAGCCGAAAACGCTGCGGCCGCCCCACTCATGGGATTGGCGGAATTCGCCGGCGACGATCTCCTTCAAATCCGGGCCGGTGACATAGCGCTCAAGCTGCCTAGCCTGATCGTCGAGCCGTTTCAGAGCCTGCAACTCCTCCTCCCGGCCGAGCCGCGCCTTGCCGACCGCCGATTTCATCACCTTGATCGTTTCGTCATAAACCTTGAGCGGCACCGGAAAGGGATGCCGGTCCTTGCCGCCATGGGCGAGCGAAAAACGGGCAGGATCGGAAAAGCGGCAGGGCGCGCCGTGAACGACCTCCGCCACCATGGCAAGCGCCTGCACCGTGCGTGCGCCGACACCCGGCGTCAGAAGCAATTGCTCGAAGTCTTCCGGTCCTCGATCGGCTGCGGCGGCGAGCGTGCCGTGCAGCCGCTTCATGTTGACGTCTTCCTCGCGGACATCGTGATGCGCCGGCATGACGAGATGCGGCAGCATGGGCTGCGCCAGATCCTTTGCCTTGCGCTTCGGATCAAGCGCAATCACCTCGCGAACGATCCGGTCCGGGCCGAGCGAGGCCAGCAGGTCGAGCTGGCCCTTTCGTGACGCTTCGGCACGATGGTCGGCCAAATTGACGATCTCGCCCTGCCCGCGGCCTTCGATCGCCGCGTGTGGAGAGTCAACAAAGCTGGTGATGCCTTCCGACAGCCAGTGATAGCGCCGCGCCTGGCGTTTGTCGCCGTTCATGCCCTGCTGCACGACAACCCATTTTCCGTCGTCGGTAACGATGAAGCCGTGCAGGTAGAGGTCGAAACCGTCCTGCACCGCGGCGCTATCCACCTTGGCGACCAGCCGGCTGGTCTTCGCAAGGCCGCTGCCGTCAATCCCGACCCGGTTGCCGATGGCGATCAGCTCGTCCGGGGTCTTGCGGGAATTCTGGCCGCGCCCGCCGCAGACATGGATGCCGAGTTCACCGGACAGCGGCGTCAACCCGCGCTTCAGCGCACCGATGACGCTGGTGGTGATACCCGAAGAGTGCCAGTCCATGCCCATGACCGAGCCGAAGGACTGGAACCAGAAGGGATGCGCCAGCCGCCGCATGAACTCGTCGCGACCATAATGGATGACGATCGCCTGCGCGATGATCGCCCCGAGTTTCGTCATCCGCTCGCCCAGCCAAGGGGGGACCCGACCGCCGTGAAGCGGAAGATCGGCACTTCCTGCTCTTTGAACCATGATCCGCTTATATACGGACCGGCGGTATCAAGACAGAAAAAAGTTCTGCAAACGTTCCTTCAGGCGGCCGATCGTCGGCACGTCCGCGTTGGCGAAGGCAAAGCGCAGATAATTCTGCTGACCGTCCCCGAAATACGCGCCGGGAATGCAGATGATGCCGGCCCGCCTCGCCAGCTGTTCTGCGACCTGCGCCGAGCCGACACCGGCAAAAGGATGGCGCACGAAGGCGAAATAGGCGCCGATCGCATCGAGCTTCCAATCGGTCAAGCCCCGCATCACGGATCGCAAGGCATCGGCGCGACGGCCGATTTCCTGCCGGTTCTCCTCCCGCCAGTCCGCAAGCAGCGGCAGAGCCGCGGCAACGGCCGCCTGGGCGGCGCGGGGCGCGCAGATCTGCAGGTTGTCCATGATCTTGGCGATCTGCTCCACCGCGCTTGAACCGGCCGTGATGGCGCCAAGCCGATGGCCGGGAATGCAGAATGATTTCGAAAAACTGTAGAGGCTGATCAGCGTTTCCTCCCAGCCTGCCAGGCTGAAAAGGTTGTGCGGAGCGTGGCCTGCGACCGGCATGAAGTCGCGATAGGTCTCGTCGAGGATCAGCCAGATGCCCTTTTCACGGCAGAGCCTGAAGATCGCTTCGAGCAGCGACGGAGGATAGATCGCGCCGGTCGGATTGTTGGGAGAGACGAGCGCCAGCGCCCGGACATCCGGCGTGATCGCAGCTTCGAGGCTCACCAGATCCGGAAGAAAACCGTTTTCCGCCGCACAAGCCACGAATGCCGTCTTCACGCCCATCATCGCGAGCGTCGTTTCGTGGTTGAAATAGAAGGGCTCGGTCATCAGAACCGTGTTGCCGGGTCCGGCGACCGTCATCGCGGCGCAGACGAAGGCCTGGTTGCAGCCGGAGGTGATATGGATGTTGTCGGACCCGAGCGACGCGCCATAAACCCTGGAGGCATGTTCGGCATAGACGCTGCGAAGTTCCGCCTCGCCTTCGATCGGACCGTAACCGGTAAACGCGGTGGAGGAGGCCGTTTCGCCGAGAAGCTTCAGCATTTCGGAATGGGCGGGGTAACCGGGCACGGCCTGCGACAGGTCGATCAGCGGCCCCTTGGAGCCGTCGTAAGCGCGTCCCCAGGCAAAAACGGAGGGGACGGGCGGCGGTGAGAGCTTTTCGACGAGCGGATTGAAGGCAGGCATGATTTTCCAGAACGGGCAATTGATTTGGTCCTCTTGTTTATCAGATTATCGAGGGACGCAAGGAGAACCGGTCATGCCCGACGACATTCAGCCCGAGGATTCGAAGCTCACCGTCACCAAACGGAAATGGGCCGAACAAGGAAAGTTCCTCACCGGGCGTATCACCCGTCCGGAGACCGATCGTCTGCCGCCCGGCCAGCACCTCGTCAAGAACTGGCCGGTGCTGGACCTTGGTCAACAGCCACGGGTTGCCGCCTCCCAATGGAAGCTCGATGTGCGCGGCCTCGTCAACAATCCCCGGACCTTCGACTGGGCGGCGTTCCAGGCCCTGCCGCAGAGCGAAATGCGCTCCGACATCCATTGCGTGACGACCTGGTCGCGCTACGACAACAACTGGAAGGGCGTCTCCACCCACGACTTCCTCGATGCCGTCGATCCGAAGGACGAGGCCCTGGCGGTGATGCTGACGAGCTACGACGGCTATACCACAAACCTGCTTCTCTCCGACTTCGCCTCACCGGATGCGATCATCGTGACCGAATGGGAAGGCCAGCCGCTGACGGAAGAGCACGGCGGGCCGGTGCGCCTCGTCGTGCCGCATCTCTATTTCTGGAAAAGCGCCAAGTGGCTCAACCGCATCGAGTTTCTCAGCCGGGATAGCGCCGGTTTCTGGGAGCAGAACGGCTACCATATGCGGGGCGACCCGTGGTCGGAAGAGCGGTATTCGGAGGATTGAGCCCGTCTACGTACAGCGGCGCTGTCGTGGATGGGTCTTCGGGACGGTGCGTGGAGCCCCTCCCCCTTGTGGGGAGGGGTTGGGGAGGGGAGTTTTCTCCGAGTGAAAACCCCTCCCGCCTGCCGGCCACCCTCCCCACAAGGGGGAGGGTTAAGAATGCTGCACTGCACTGCCTACGTTACTATATTCGATTGTCTGCCACGACGGGCGAGAAGAGCTGCACGCCTTCCTCTAATCTCAGATCAGCTTCTCCAGCGTGATCGGCAAATCCCGCACGCGTTTACCGGTTGCGTGAAAGACCGCATTGGCAATCGCCGGTGCGACCCCGACGATGCCGACCTCGCCCACGCCCTTGCCGCCCAGCACCGAGGCGTCGTTGTCGGGGATACCGACGGAGATGACCTGGATATGCGGTATGTCCGCATTGGTCGGCACCAGGTAATCGCCCATATTGTTGTTGATCACCCGGCCGAAGCGCTCGTCGATCAACCCCTCCTCGAGCAGCGCCTGGCCGATGCCCATGATGATGCCGCCACGCCACTGGCTCTCGGCGAGCTTGGGATTGTAGATCCGGCCGCAGTCGAAGGCCGAGACGACGCGCGATACCCGCACGGTGCCGAAATCCTCGTCCACCTTCACCTCGACGAAATGCGCGCACCAACTGTGCATGGAAAGATCGCCGGCCGTCGGTCCCTGGACATTGGCCATGGTCGTCCATGACCGTTTATGATCCTCAGGTCCGTTGGCGCCTTCCGGCAGCGTATTGCGCTGCGTCTCGATGCGGTCCCGTCCGATTGCCGACATCAGTTCGGCAAGCGTCAGCGAGGGCCCTTCGCCACGCGGCACCGAAATCCGGCCGTCGGCGATGACGAGAGTATTGGCGCCGGTATCCCGGAACGGCGAATTGCTGTCGTTCAGAGCAAGACCGATCAGCTCGTCGCGCGCTGCCGTGGCGGCCTTGTGGACGGCACCGGTGATGGCGCCGGCAAGCATCGACCCGCCGGCCACCGTCGCGCCCGGCAGCGAGGAATCGCCAAGCTTGACGTCGACCTGTTCAGCCGGAACACCGAGCACCTCCGCCGCCGTCTGTGCGAGGATGGTATAGGTGCCCTGCCCCATGTCGATCGCACCGCTGACGACCTCGACGCTACCGTCGCCGAGAATGCGGATGAGAGCCTCGCTCGCGGCTTTGAGCACCGGAAAGGTGCCGCAGCCGATACCCCAGCCGACCAGTTGCCGGCCATCCCGCATCGAACGCGGCTCGTGGCTGCGCCTGGACCAGCCGAAGACCTCGGCTCCAACTGTCAGAGCCTCGCGAAGTTGCCGCGTCGACCACGGCTTGCCGGACTGGTAATCGTGATCGGCATAGTTCCTCAGCCGCAGTTCCAGCGGGTCCATTCCGATCGCGTAGGACAGTTCCTCGATGGCGCTTTCAAGCCCGAAGGCGCTGGGATTCTTGCCCGGCGCACGAAGCGCTCCCGGCGTCACCGTGTTGACCGGAACGAGCCGATGCTGCGTGCTCAGATTGGGCACGGCATAGAGCAAGGGGGTCGCCGCTCCCGTCTGTTCCGGAAAGTCGGCAAAGACGGAGGTCTCGCTTGCACCGCGATGAACGATCGCCTGAAGAACACCATCCTTCGTCGCGCCGATCCGGATGGTCTGCCTGGTTGCCGCCCGGCCGCCATAGGCGGTGAAGGTCTGCGGACGGGTGACCGCCAGCTTTACCGGACGCCCAAGCTTGCGAGCGGCCGCAGCAGCAACCGCACTATAGGTATAGCCCATGGCCTTGGAGCCGAAGCCGCCGCCGATGAAGGGCGATACGATCCTCACATTCTCGTAGGGAATGTCGAACCATTCCGCATAGGTGCGTGCCATGCCGTGCGTCCATTGGCTCGGCTCCCAGACGGTCAGGAAGTCGCCTTCCCATTTTACCGTCAGCCCGTGAGGTTCGATCGGCACGTGATATTCCCGCGGCGTCCGGTATTCCGCCTCGATCTTGATATCAGCGGCGGCATAGGCGGCCTCGGCATCACCCCAGCCAACGCTCAGCATGTCCACGAGCCTGCCTTCGCCGGCGTCGGGATCGTCGAGGCCCGTCACGGACTGCGTCTCCTCGTAGGAGACCTTCACCAGCTTGGCCGCCTCCGTCGCCTGCTCCAGCGTCTCCGCCACGACGGCTGCGATCGCCTGACCGTTGAAGCTGACCTCACGCGGCAGCGGATGGAAGGGCTGGTTGTCGGGCCGATTACCGAACCAGTCGGACGCCACCAGAAGGCCGAGATCGTCTTCCGGCGTAAACACCGACAGAACGCCGGGCGCAGCCTTTGCCTTCGCGGCATCGACCGCAACAACACGGCCGGCGGCAATGGTGCTCTGCACCAGCACCGCATGAACGAGGTTCTTCACGGGCTGTTCGAGAGCATAGGTTGCGCCGCCGGTGGTCTTCAGTTTGCCGTCGAGCCGCGAAAAGCGGCCGCCCACCATGCCGTCGGCGGCATCGCCATGTTTGCGGGTTTCCATGATGGTCATGCCAGACCTCCCATTGTCAGGATGGCGCGTGCGACGACGCGCGGCGCAAGTTCGATCTTGTAGCTGTTGCCGCCATGTGAAACGGCGCCTTCCATGGAGAGACGGCTTGCCTTCTCCACGGCCTCGACGTCCAGCACCGTGCCGATCAGTGACTGTTCCACGGCGCGAGCGCGCCATGGCTTGGTGGCAACACCGCCGAGCGCGACGCGGATGTCCCGCACGGTCTTCCCGTCGGCCTCGAATTCAATTCCGACCGCAGCGCTTGCCGCGGCAAATTCGTAGGACTGCCGGTCTCGCACCTTCAGATAGGTCGAGTTCTTCGCCGCCACAGAGGCTGGAATGCCGATGCCGGTAATGATCTCACCATTCTTCAGCACGGTCTCCCAGTCGGGCGTTTCCCCTGGCAGCATGTAGAGGTCTTCGATCGCAACCCTGCGGCGGCCCATTTCCACATATGCATCGAAGGCGACCAGTGCCACCGCAAGATCGCCGGGGTTGACCGCTATGCAGGCCCTGCTCGTGCCGAGAACGGCGTGGTTGCGGGTCACACCGCCGATCGCCGAACAGCCGGAACCGGGATTGCGCTTGTTGCAGGCCGGGAAAACGCCCGGCTCGCGGAAATAGGAACAGCGGGTCCGCTGTAACAGATTGCCGCCGATCGTCGCCATGTTGCGTAGCTGAGCGGAGGCGGCGAGCGACAGGGATTGGGCAACGGCTGGAAATGCTGCCTTCACTCCGGGATGATCGGCTACCTCTCCCATCTTGGCGAGAGCACCGATCGTCGCTCCGTTTGCATCGACAGCGATATCGCCGAGGCCGGCAAGATGAGTAATATCGACGAGGGTATCCGGTTCGGACACGCCACATTTGGCGAGATCGAGCAAGGTCGTACCGCCGGCCAGCAGCATGGCGCCGGCGTCCAGCATCGCACGACTGGCCTCTTCGGTGGAAGCGGCGCGGAAATAGGAAAAATCGCGCATCAGGCCACCTCCACCTTGTCCTTGGCCTCTATCCCAGTCGTAACCGCGCTCGCCGCTTCGCGGACAGCCGCGACGATGCTGTTATAGGCTCCGCACCGACAGAGATTGCCGGACATGTATTCGCGGATTTCCTCCTCGGAGCCCGCATGCCCTTCCCGGATGCAGGCGACCGCGGACATGATCTGGCCCGGCGTGCAGTAACCGCACTGGAAAGCATCGTTTTCGATAAACGCCGCCTGCACGGGATGCAGGTCGCCGTTTTCCGCCGCGATCCCTTCGATCGTGGTGATCTGCCTTCCTTCCACCTGAGCAGCGAGAGTGAGGCAGGAGAGCACACGCTTTCCGTCGACATGGCAGGTGCAGGCGCCGCACTGGCCCTGGTCGCAGCCTTTCTTGGTGCCGGTGAGCGCGAGGCTTTCCCGCAGGGCGTCGAGCAGGGTGACGCGCGGCTCGACATCAAGCTCATGTCGTTTGCCGTTGATGTCGAGTGAAAGATGAATGGTTCGTGTCATGATAAGCTCCTGCTATCGTCACGAATTGAATTTTTGGATCGAGGTCCGCTAGCCGAACGACCGGCTTGCGCTAGATAAGGTCCCTGGGGCGCGTGGTCGCATCTTTCAGCATGACACCCGGCCCCCTCCTGGACTATGAGGTAGATGACGCCCCGAACAAACGGAGGCGCCTCCGTTTAACTAGATGTCATCCTGACTTTCGTCAAGTCCTCATTCGTCTGGAGCATGCATTTTGGCCACGGCCGAACCGAAGACACCACCGCCCGCATCAACCAAGCTCCGTGCCGATGCTCGCCGCAACCGCGACAAGCTGGTCGAAGTGGCTGCCGCCGCCTTCGCGGAAAAGGGCGTCGAGACATCGCTCGAAGATATAGCGCGGCAAGCTGGCGTCGGCATCGGCACGCTCTATCGGCATTTTCCGACACGCGAACATCTCGTGGAAGTGATCTACCGCCGCGAACTGGAAAGCCTTGCCGGCGCGGCGACGGAACTTGCCGAAAAACATCCCCCCGACATGGCACTCGAGGAATGGATGCGGCGCTTTGTCGGCTATATCGCGACCAAGCGTGGCATGGCGAACAGTCTGAAGATCCTGATGAATTCCAACTCTACGCTATTTGCGGAAGGCTTCGGGAACATACGAAGCGCCTTCGAGCGCCTCGTCCGGGCCGCCGGAGAAAAGGGCCTCATCCGGACCGACATCGACACCGCGGACCTACTGCAGGCGCTCTCCAGCATTTATTCCATGCCGGATTCCCCCGACTGGCGCGAGCGTTCCCACCGTCTGATCGGGCTTCTTATGGATGGCCTGCGGGCGCGAAAATAGCGCTGGTTGCCATCACCCGCTTTCCGCAGTCCGGCGTAGAAGCCGTGCCGTCTCCTCATCGGCGGGGAAGAAGGATTCGATGGCCAGTTCCGACAAGGTGACATCCACCGGTGTGCCGAAGACCGTCGTTGTCGAGATGAACGAGAGACAGCCAGCTTCCGTCCGCAACTCCATGGGCACGGTGATCCCGGCATAATCGCTTCGCGGTTTCGAAGGCATTTCGGGGGGAACCGGATAGCCCGACAGCTCTTCCAGCAGCCCTTTCAAGATACGGTCACCCGTGGCCGCGATCTGCTGATGCAACCGCTCAAGCAGATGATTTCGCCACTCGGTCAGGTTGGCGATATGCGGCGCCAGCCCCTGCGGATGCAGGCTCAGCCGCAGGACATTGACCGGTCCCTCGAGAAGCGAGGGATCGGCCACGCCGTCAAGCAGCGGTGCCACCGCGGCATTTGCCGCCACCAGCGTCCAGTGCCGGTCGATGGCAAGTGCCGGGAAGGGTTCGTGACCCTTGAGCACCATGTCGATGGCTTTGCGGGCCGCTGCGAGAGCCGGATCGTCCAGCTTTCGCTCGGCATAAACAGGCGCGAAGCCTGCCGCGAGCAGCATGGGGTTCCGCTCGCGCAGCGGCACTTCCAGCCGCTCGGCGAGATGCAGAAGCATGTCGCGGCTTGGAAGCGACCGCCCGCTCTCGATGAAGCTGAGGTGGCGCTGCGAAATCTCAGCCTCCAGCGCCAGGTCGAGCTGGCTCATGCGCCGGCGGCGGCGCCAGTCGCGCAGGAAATCACCGAGAGGACGGGCGGTCGTGATCGTGTTCATGCGGCGGCCGGAACCTGATCGAGGAAACCGTGCACCGCCTTCAGGCGTCCGTTTTCGAGCATTGCGAAATCGGTACCCTTGATGATCGGCTCGCTGCCCTCCGGCCCAAGACCCCACGAAAAGCGCAGGTTGTCGCCGTGGCTGTCGGCAGCACCAAGCAGCTCGAAACGGAAGCCGGGGAAACGAGCCTGCACCGCCTCTACCAGCCCGTTGATCTCCTCATGCCCCTCGCCGCGCATCAGCGGATCGACATAGAGAGCCTCGTTTGTCCAGGCTTCCGCGATCATGGCGCGACGGCGGACGGCATCCGTCTCGTTCCAGATGGCGAGGTAACGTTCGGCGTAGGTATTTGCATCTGTCATTTCTCTTCTCCTTTTGTCGCCCGGCTCATTGCAGGCAGGGCGATCATGCGGGAGCACCGGCATCGTCTCAATTACGCGGCAGGTAATAACTATCGCTCCGAAAGCGCAAGTCTGGCACCGAGCAGGACGAAGGCAGCCGCGAAAGTTCGGCGCATCCACGCGAGGATGGCCGGGCGGGAAATGACATGGTTTCGCACCGATGCCGCGAAGAACCCATAGACGACAAAAACGCCGAAGGTCATCAGCATGAAGACGAGGCTGAGTTCGGTCATGCGCAGGATGGGAGAAGCTTCACCGGGACTCACGAACTGGGGCAGGAAGGCGAAGAAGAAAATCGAGAGCTTCGGATTGAGCGCATTGGCCAGGATGGCCGAAACGATGACCTGCCGCGCTGAGTGCGGTGTCGTTTCAGGCTCGACGGTCAACGCCCCTTTTTCCTTCAGCACCTGCCAAGCCATGAATAGGAGATAGGCGACACCGAGATATTTGACGGCTTCGAAAGCGAGCGCGCTCGCATGCAAGAGCGCCGCCAAACCGGAAACGGCTGCTGCCATATGCGGCAAAATACCAAGCGTGCAGCCAAAGGCGGCCACGATGCTCGCCCTCGCCCCGCGGGAAAGGCCTGCGGCGAGAGTGATGAGCACCCCGGTACCCGGTGATGCCACGACGATGAACGAGGTGAGGAGAAACTCAGGAGTCATGGACAGCCCTTTCCAAACTTTTGCCTAAAGCTATGCCGAAGCGCCGTCCTCATTCTTGAACAAAATTGCAGATTCATGGACAACCAGAAACAATTGTTGACACGAGCGACAATTGTTTTCAAAAGACTCCCATCCCGTGAGGACGTTGCGATGGAAGAACTGACCACTCAGGAAGCTGCCGTACTGGCAATCATCAGGGACAATCCCTTTGCAGGGCAGCAGGAGATCGCGACTGCGCTGGGCCTGGCGCGTTCCACCGTCGCCGCGCATATCGTGCAGCTGATGCAGAAGGGGCATATCCTCGGAAGGGGCTACGTGATGCCGACGCCAACCCGCGCGGTTTGCATCGGAGGCGCGGTGCTCGACAGAAAATATCACGCACGAAGCGCTCTTGTTCGCGGCACGTCCAATCCTGTCGAGAGCGGCCGCAGCCTGGGTGGTGTCGCTCGCAACGTGGCGGAAAACCTCGCCCGGCTTGGGACCGCCACGACCTTCGTCTCGATCGTCGGCGAGGATGAGGGCGGCCGCACGCTGCTGAGCTATATGCGCGATCAAGGCATCGACGTGAGCCAGGTTCTGACGAGCGCCGAACGCTCCACGGCCGAATATGTCGCGGTGCTCGAGCCGGACGGGGAGCTGGCGCTCGGCATTGCCGACATGGGCATATTCGACCTTTTTCGCCCCGACCACCTTGATCGCATCTGGCCTCACCTTGCATCCGCCAGCTGGGTATTCTCAGACTGCAATCCTCCCGCCGAAACGCTTGCCGCATTGATCGAAAAGCGCCGCGATGCGCGCTTCCGCCTCGCCATCGATGCGGTATCGACCGCCAAGGCCATGCGACTGCCAAGAGACCTTTCCGGCATCGACCTGTTGTTCATGAACATCGACGAAGCAAACGCCATCCTGCAGCGTGAAGGGCGCGAGCCCGTCAAAGATGCCAAGGAAGCCGCACTTGCCCTGCAGGCCGCCGGAGCCCGTGAGGCAATCGTCACGATGGGAGCCAAGGGGATCGCCGTAGCTGGTCTCGAAGGGGCACGGACATTTCCCGCCGTTCGGGCAAAACCGGTCGACATGACCGGCGCGGGCGATGCGATGATTGCCGGAACGCTTCACCGCGTCATATCCGGTGACGACACCTATACCGCCGCGCGTACCGGCACCCTGCTTGGAGCGCTGACCACCGAGAGCGCGGCAAGCGTCCATACCGAACTCTCCGAACGCCTGCTCGAAGCCAATATCCACCGGCTCGCCGATTGAAAGGAAAAACCATGTCACTCCTGAAACCGAAACTCAGCTCCGAAGTTGCCGAAGCGCTGGCGGCGGGCGGTCCCGTGGTTGCGCTCGAATCGACAATCATCACCCACGGCATGCCCTATCCGGCCAATCTCGAAACGGCGCTCGCCGTCGAAGATGTCGTGCGCAGGAACGGCGCGGTGCCGGCAACGATTGCCGTCATCGAGGGCGAGCTTCGCGCGGGGCTTGAACGCGATGAGCTGGAAGCGCTCGCTCAGGCCAAAGGCGTGGTGAAAGCATCCGGCCGGGACCTTGCCGTCGCGATGGTGCGCAAGCAGTCGGCCGGCACAACCGTATCCGCCACCATGCTGCTCGCCGATCTTGCCGGCATCGAGATCTTTGCAACCGGAGGCGTCGGCGGGGTGCATCGCGGCGCCGAGCAGACCTTCGACATTTCCGCCGATCTGACCGAACTCGGCCGCACCAGAACTGCGGTGGTCTGCGCCGGCGTCAAGTCCATCCTCGATATCGCCAAGACGCTCGAATATCTGGAAACCCAGCGCGTACCGGTGATTGCCTACGGCACGGAGGATTTCCCCGCATTCTTTACGAGGCTGAGCGGTTTCAAGGCGGACCACAGGCTCGATACGCCGGAAGAAATTGCCAAGGCCATGTGGCTGCACCATCAGCTCGGCACCGGCACTGGCCTGATGATTGCCAACCCGATTCCGGAAGCCGCGGCGCTGGCGCCGGAGTTCATCGACGGCACCATCACTGATGCCGTGCGCGAAGCGGACGAACGCGGCATCGGTCGCAAGGAACTGACGCCCTTCCTGCTCGCGCGCATCAACGAGCTCTCCAAGGGCGAAAGCCTGAAGGCCAATATCGAACTCGTGAAGAACAATGCCGCCCTCGCCTCCAGAATGGCGGTCGCTTACGCTGCGCTGACGAAAAAAGGGGCAGGAACCCGGTAGCATTGGATCGGCATCCCGACCGGTCCACCGTAAACCTCAGTTTGTCATGGCGGAGTTCCTGCTTTAGCCTCGCAAATTGATAGACACCCTTGGCTTGTCATGGTGCGGGAGCGTGAGCTTGAACAATGCGCATAGTGTCTTCGCGGGTCGCCGCGAAGACGACAGATTTTTGACCGGGCGGGGTACCTATACCGGCGACAACGTGTTCAGCGGCCAGCTTTACGCCGCATTCCTCAGGGCCGATCGAGCCCATGCACGCATCGTTTCGATCGACGCGGAAGCCGCGCTGGAAGCGCCCGGCGTTCACCTGGTCCTGATCGGCAAGGACGCCCTCGAAGCCCGTCTGATCGCGCCCGGTCCGCTCGTGTCCTTCCCCGGCGTCGACGGGATGACGATCCGGGCGCCGATCCGTCATGCTCTTGCGACCGATATCGTACGTTTCGTGGGTGAGCCCGTCGCCATGGTGGTAGCGGATAGCGTCGAGGCCGCGGCCGACGCCCTTGAACTCGTTGCGGTGGAATACGAGGATTTACCTGCCGTCATTGGCGCTGAAGCCGCGCTCGAAGACGGCGCTCCGCGGATTTTCGAGGATGTGCCTGATAATCTCGTCTTCCGTCACAGCTTCGGCGATGAAGCCGCCACCGACCGTGCATTTGCAAACGCTGCGCAGGTATCGAGGCTTACCGTCGAATCGCAGCGCGTCGCCGCCAATCCCATGGAGCTCAAATCCTTCGTCGCGGCCTATGAGGCGGAAACGGACGCACTAGACATCTATTCCGCGAGCCAGGGCACCGGCCTTGCGGATGCGCTCGCCCGCTTTATCGGCCATCCCCCGGAAAAGGTCCGTCACCACATGGGCGATGTCGGCGGCAGCTTCGGCATCCGCGGCGTTCCTTATCCGGAATATGCGGCGATCATGCTCGCCGCCCGCAGGCTCTGTTGTCCGGTGCACTGGACCGGAAGCCGTACCGAGAGCTTCCTAGCCGACTATCACGGCCGCGCGCTGAAGCTTACCGGAGAACTCGCGCTCGGCGAAAGAGGCGAGTTCCTCGGCATACGTATCGATATCGTCTGCGACCTCGGCGCCTATCATTCGCCTGCTGGTGCTTTGATCAACGTGCTCAATCCGATGCTGACGGCGACGGGTTGCTACCGCATCCCTACTGTTTTCGGAATGAACCGGCTCGCCTTCACCAATACATCCCCGATTGCCGCCTATCGCGGCGCCGGCCGCCCGGACATCAACTATCTCGTGGAACGCTTGGTGGACCAGGCCGCTGTCGATATCGGCATGGATCGGGTGGAAATCCGGCGCAGGAACCTGATACCGGACGATGCCTATCCCTATCAGACACCGACCGCGGTCTATGACAGTGGCAACTACGGCGCGATGCTGGAGAAGGCGATCGCGCTTTCGCAATGGGACGGCTTCCCTGACCGCCGCGATAGTGCGCAAAAGGCCGGACTTCTGCGTGGCATCGGCATGGGCATATTCGTCGAGCCTTCCGGAGGCGGAAATCTGCCCGAGGAAACCGAAATCCGTTTCGAGCCCGACGGCACCATTACCCTTTATACGCTTTCCGGTTCCGCAGGCCAGGGCCACGAGACGGTCCTGCCGCAGATCGTCGCCAGGGAGCTTGGTGTCGACGAAAACCTGATCACGCTGCGTGCCAACAGCCCAGCGCCACCTCACAAGTTGAAAGGCGCAGGTACCGTCGGCTCCCGAACCATGGCCTCCCACGGCGCTTCCCTGACGGCCAATGCGCGAGAGATCGTCAGAAA
The DNA here is from genome assembly GCF_002968635.1 of Neorhizobium alkalisoli. Classification (GTDB taxonomy): domain Bacteria; phylum Pseudomonadota; class Alphaproteobacteria; order Rhizobiales; family Rhizobiaceae; genus Neorhizobium; species Neorhizobium alkalisoli. The sequence continues at coordinate 75,335 of NZ_PVBN01000009.1, forward strand.
GGGCTTCGGGCTTGCCGCCCAGGCGCTGGAGGCTTCCGAACAGGATATCGAATTCGACCACGGTCACTATCGGGTCGCAGGCACCAATCTCTCGGTCTCGTTACTGGAACTGGCAGCGCATAACGCCACGGCCGATGGAAACGCGCTCGATACGCTCCACGCGATCCAGCCGGAACGCAATTTCCCCGGCGGAGTGCATGTGGCGGAAGTGGAGATCGACCCTGAAACCGGCGAAACGAAAGTCATCTCCTATATCGGAGTGGACGATGCCGGCCATATCGTCAACCATACGCTTCTGGAAGGCCAGATGCATGGCGGCGTTGCGCAGGGTGCCGGCCAAGTGCTGGGCGAGCAGATTGTCTATGACGGCAACAGCGGCCAGCTTCTGACTGCCTCGTTCATGGATTATTTCATGCCACGCGCCGATTTCATGCCGAGACCCCGCTTTTTTGATCTGCCGGTGAACACCGCCACCAACGTACTGGGAGCCAAGGGAGGCGGCGAAGCCGGCACGACCGGCGCGCTGCCGACCCTGATGAACGCGGTGATGGATGCGCTTCGCAGGGGTGGCGTTGAAGAATTCGATATGCCCGCCACGCCCTTCAGGGTCTGGCAGGCGTTGAAGTCTGCTGGTGCCAAATCCGGGCGAACAAGATAGAAGCCGCGGGATGTGATCTAACCGCAGGGTTCCGGAACCATGACACTGGACGATATCGCAGAAACCGTCATCGGCCGCGCCAAAGGCAGCAGGCGCTTTATCGTGGCGATTGCCGGGCCGCCGGGTTCGGGAAAATCGACGCTTGCCGACCGTTTGCACGAGGCGTTGCTGGCCAAGGGTGAAACGGTGGAAGTCCTGCCGATGGACGGTTTCCACATGGACAATGCCATTCTGGAGGCGCGCGGACTGCTGCCCCGCAAAGGCGCCCCGGAAACCTTCGACGTGCGCGGCTTCTCAGATGTCCTGACCGCCGTCCGGAAAGCCGAGGAGGAAGTGCTCGTACCGGTGTTCGACCGGTCGCGCGAACTCGCGATCGCCTCGGCCCGACCGATCGACCCGCAGACGCACATCGTGCTCGCGGAAGGCAATTATCTGCTGATCGACGAAGCGCCCTGGTCGAGGCTTGTGGAACTGTTCGACCTTACCGTGTTCGTCGGTCCGGACGAAGATGTCCTGCGGGAGCGCTTGCGGCAGCGCTGGGTCCACTACGGGCTCGATGAAGCCGCAATCGACTGGAAGCTGAACGGCAACGACCTGCCGAACGGTCGTTATATCCTGCAGCACTCACGGCCCGCGGATATCCGGTTGGACAGCTTCTGAGCTCCGCTCACAGCGCAATGCCGCTTTCGCGGTCGAAGACATGCACCTGGTCGGCGCTGATATTCGCTTCAAACCGGGCGCCGTAGCGGGCCGGATACTCGCCGTCGACAATCGCCGTCACGGCCTGGCCCGCCAGATCGAAGACCACATGGGTCTGGGCGCCGGTCGGCTCGACCAGCAGCGTCTGACCCGCCAATGCCGTTCCGCCGGTGCCGGGGCTCAGATGCTCGGGGCGAAGGCCCACCTTGATCGCCTGGCCGCGTTTGACCTTGCGATCGGGCGCGATGCGGATCGCCGTTCCGTCACCGAGGCGCGCCGCAGGTTCGCCACCCTCGCCTTCCACGGTGCCGTCAAGGATATTCATCGCCGGCGAACCGATGAAGGCCGCCACGAAGAGATTGGCCGGCGTCTTGTAGAGCTCGAGCGGCGTACCCTCCTGCTCGACCCGCCCCTGATTGAGCACGACGATCCGGTCGGCCAGGGTCATTGCCTCGATCTGGTCATGCGTCACGTAGATCGACGTCGTGCCCACCTTCTGGTGCAGCGTCTTGATCTCGGAACGCATCTGCACCCGCAATTTGGCATCGAGGTTTGAGAGGGGTTCGTCGAACAGGAAGACCGCAGGATTGCGGACAACTGCGCGGCCCATGGCGACGCGCTGACGCTGGCCGCCGGAAAGCTGCGCAGGCTTCCGGTCGAGAAGCGGCACGAGGTCCAGCATGCGCGCGGCCTCGGCGACCCGTTCGGCGATCACCTGTTTCGTGGCGCCGGAGAGGCGGAGGTTGAAGCCCATATTCTCGGCGACCGTCATATGCGGATAAAGCGCATAGGACTGAAAGACCATGGCGATGTTCCGCTCTCGGGGCGTCAGTTCGTTGACGACCTTGCCGCCGATGAGGACATCGCCATCGGTGATCTCCTCAAGACCGGCGATCATCCTGAGAAGCGTGGATTTTCCGCAACCCGAAGGGCCGACCAGCGCGATGAACTCGCCGTCCTCGATCGAGAGCCGCACCCCATGGATGATCTCCAGCGAGCCGTAGGATTTTTTGACGTTGGACAGTGTGACGGAAGCCATGGGTGCTATCTCCGGTCAGGACTTGACGGCGCCGGCGGTCAATCCGGCAATGATGTGCTTCTGGGCAAGGAAGAAGACGATGATGGTCGGCAGGATGGTGAGCGTGATGAATGCGAGCACCAGCTGCCACTCCGTGCCGAACTCTCCGCGATAGACCATGATCCCGAGCGGCCACGGATAGATGGACTCGGAATTCAGCATGATGAGCGGCAGGATATAGCTGTTCCAGCTCGCGACGAAGGAAACGATCGCGACGGTCGCAATGATCGGGCGGGAGAGCGGCAGGGTGATATGCCAGAAAAAGCGCATGTAGCCGCAGCCATCCACGAAGGCCGCCTGGAACAGTTCCTCCGGAAGGTTGCGGAAATAGTTCCGGAACAGAAGAATGCTCATGCCGAGACCGAACGCGACCTGCGGCAGGACCACGCCCCAATAGGAATTGAGCAGGCCGAGATCGCGGATCCGGATAAAGAGCGGCAGGATCGCCGTGGCGGCAGGAAACATCAGCCCGATCAGAAAGTAGTTGAGCAGAAAGGTCGCGCCGAAGAATTTGACATGCGCAAAGGTAAAAGCGGCCATGGCGGCGACGGATACGGTGAGGAACACGGTGAGCGTCGCAATGATCAGCGAATTCATCATCTGCCGCCAATACCGCTCCCCGAACAGGATATCGGTATAGTTGGACCACTGCCATTCCGCCGGCAGGCCGAACGGATTGACGCGCAGATCGCCGAGCGTTTTGAAGCCTCCGAGAGCCGTCGTCAGCAGCGGAACGACGACCACGGCCGCGATGATGGTGAGCGAGACGTAGAGGTAGATTTTCGTGCCGGCGCTCATCCGGATAGCGGTTCTCGTCTCAGTCATGGCGCATGAATATCCGTTTGTAGCTGAAGGCGAGCGTGACGCAGATCACGAACAGCACGACGCCGACAGCGCTTCCAAGACCGACCTGCATCCGGGTCACCCCGAAATTGTAGAGGAAGGTCACCATTGTCTGAGTGGAGTTGAACGGTCCGCCGCCTGTCAGAGGCATGATCATGTCGAAGAGCTGCAGTGAACCGACCACCGCAAAGAACACCGACAGGCGCAGCGTCGAACCGAGCAGCGGCAGCGTCACGAAGCGGAATTTCTGCCAACCGGTCGCACCGTCGATCTCGGCTGCCTCAAGCACGCTCTTGTCGAGCGACTGAAGACCGGCGATGAAAAGCATCATGTGGAAGCCGAAATATTTCCAGACGACCACGGCCAGAACCGCATAGATGGCAAGGTCCTTGTCGGCGAGGACATAAGGCGTCTCGACGCCGAGGAAGCCGGCAATGGCCGCGAAAAGCCCGTAGTCGCCGTCATAGACGAATCGCCAGATGAGGCCGGCCGCCACATCGGCAAGCACATAGGGCAGGAAGAAGATCAGCCGGAAGACGACCACGCCCGTGATCCGGTTCGCCAGCATCGTGGCAAGCCAGATCGCAAGCGGTATCTGCAGCAGCAACGAAACGACGATGATCAGGAAGTTGTTCTTGAGCGCGGTCAGGAAGGCGCTGTTCTTGAAAAGCACCTCGAAATTCCGCAAGCCGACGAACTGTTCGGGCAGGCCGTAGCCATCCCACCGGTAGAGGCTGTACCAGGCCGCCTCCCCCATCGGCATGATCACGAAGATCGTAAAGAGAAGAAGCGCCGGCGGCAGAAACAGGATCAAAACCGGAAGCCGGCCGCGCGCCGTGGGGCTCTTGCGCTTGGCAACGCGCGTAGCGCCCGCCGCATGCTCTATGGCGGTCGTTGCAGAAATATTGGTCATTTTCGTTCCGACTGTCATGGCCGCAGGGAGCGCACCGGCGAAGCGTCGGCCCCGCCGGTGCCTCGCATCACATCTTGTCCATTTCCACCGCGTCCTGGATCGTCTGCGCGCCCTCTTCCGGCGACATCTGACCCGACACGATGGCGACCGACGCGTCGTTCACGACACGGCCGACGGAGGGACCGAGTTCCTGATCGAAGAAGTTCTGGTGCCAGGTGGAAGCTTCGAGCTGTTTAGCGGACTCCCGAAGGAGAGGATTGGTGACGCCGTCCTCCGCTCCGACCGCCGCCGGCAGGATCATCCCGGCTTTCGCCATCATCCGCTCGTTCTCGGCATTCGTGAGATAGGCCAGGAAATCGAGGGTTTCCGGCGGCGCTTTCGCAGTCACGGCCCATGCGTTGATGCCGCCCAGCGTATCGGTGGCCTTGCCCGCTCCCCCGGCTACGACAGGGAAGGCAAACCGGCCGATATTGTCGCTTGCAAGCCCCTTGCCGTCGCCGGCATTCCTGCGCTGGAAGGCCTCCGTCGTCTCGAAGCCGAGGATCATCGCGGCCTTGCCGTCGCCGAAGACGCCGAGTGTCTGCGGCCAGGTCGTGGCGAGATAACCCGGCTGGAACGGTTCGAGCTTGCCGAGCTGGGCAAGCTGCTCGCCGGCCTTGACCGCTTCAGGCGCCACAAAACCGTCGCCCGCACCGGTCTTCATCGCGTCGAAGCCCTGCTGTCCGGCATTGCGCATGACGAGATAGCTCCAGTAGAAGTGGATCGGCCACTTCTCCCCACCGCCTCCCGCAATCGGAACGATCCCGGCATCCTTCAGCTTTTTTACCGCGGCCAGGAAATCATCCCAGGTCTTGATGCCGGCGGCGTCGACCCCGGCTTTCGTGAAATAGGCCTTGTTATAGAAGAAGCTGACCGTACCCATCTTGTAGGGCACCGCGCTGATCTTGCTGTCGAAGGTGACCGCCTTCAGCGCCGCAGGATTGTAGCTCTTGCCCCAGGCGCCGCCATCTCCCTTCATTTTGCCGCTGATGTCCTTCAGCGCGCCGGTCGCCTGCTGCTGCTTCAGCACGCCGCCGCCCCAGCTGTAGAAGAAGTCGGGCGCATCGCCGGATTGCAGGAGCGTCGGCAGCTTTGCCTTGAAGGCCTCGTTTTCAAGAAACTGCATCTCGATCTTCACGCCGGGATGCTCGGCCTGATATTTGTCGGCGATACTGCGCCAGACTTTCACGTATTCCGGATTGAGTTCCAGATGGAGCCATTTCACGACGGCATCAGCCGAGGCCGTGGCGGCCGTGGCGCATAAGGCCAGCATGCCGATGGCAGTGGCAGATGCAAAGCGAATTCCGAATTTTCCGATGGTCAGCATTTCGCACTCCTCCCGTAGCGCTTTATTTCCGTATCCGGAATAAATAAAGCGCGCACGCTTGCCGCCTGTCAATAGGGAGGACGGGAAAACGCCCGGCGAAGCATCAACCTCCCGCAAAGCCGCAAATTTTTGTTGCACCATCCGCGAAATCGGGACTAGAAGATGAGTGATTTAATTTGCCTCACGAAATAAATCGCGGCGCGATTCACTCGTCAGGCCTTGAGAGTGCCGATGAAGACCGCCGATCCCGAACTGATGCGCGCCATCAACCGCCTGAGTGTGCTGGATACGATACGCCGCCACGGGCCTATCTCCCGTGTGGAAATCAGCGAGCGTACCGAGCTTTCCACGACCACCGTTTCGGCAATTACGGCCTCCCTTCTCGATGACGGGCTGATCCTGACCCGTCATGAAGGCGACATCCGCAATGAGGCGGTGCGCGGCAGGCCGCGTGTCATGCTGGAGGTCAATCCGGATGCGGCCCGCGTCGTGGGCGCCAAGATCGCCGCGAGCCGCATGGTCTTCGTCGTCACGAATTTCAGGGGTGACGTGCTCTCGACGCTGACACTACCGATCCGCATAGACCGGCAGCCGATCGCGGTGATTGCCGATCTGGTCGAAGACGGCGTTCGCCGCTGCGTCGTCGATGCGGGGCTGTCGCTGGAGGACGTCGATACCGTATGCCTCGGACTTCCGGGCGTCATCGAGCACCGCACCGGCCATGTTCGCTCGAGCCCCATCTTCCGCGAGACCAATATCGATTTTGCGGCCGAAATGTCGGCGCGCCTCTCGACACCGACGATTGTCGAGAGCGACGCGCACGCCATCACCCTCGCCCACCACTGGTTCGGCAAGGCTCGTGAGCTGGAGGACATGGTGCTGATCTCGCTCGAGCAGACGCTGGGGCTTGGCGTATTGCACGGCAATCGCCTTTTCCGAGGCGCCGGAGGCCTCAGCCATAACCTCGGCGATCTCGTGCTCGGCATGGGCGCGCAAGGGATCGTTCGCCTTTCCAGCCAAGCCGGAGAGAGCGCGATTCTCGGCGAAAAGCAGACCGACGGACGGTTTGCCGAAGCGGTGCGGCTGGGGCGGGGCATGACCCACGTCCAAGCGCTGATCCAGGCCGATGACGACCGGCTGATCGCCGCAGCGGTCCGCGCCGGCGAAGCCGTCGGCATTACGATCGCCAATATCGTCACGCTGTTCGCGCCGCCGCGCGTCATTTTGGTCGGCTCGTCGCTGGCGCTGGGAGAGCCCTTCCTGAACAGCCTGCGCGACGCCTATGCGCTTGCCGTACCGCCGTCTCTGAAGGGTGTCAGTGAACTCGTTTTCGACGATTCCACCGACGATTTCTGGGCACAGGGAGCCGCTGCGGTTGCCCTTTACGAACTTTATGAATCGCCCTGGAGCACCACGGGGCCTGCGCTCTAAGCGGAAAAATCAGCAATTATCGGGAGGAGAATGAATGGACAAGGTCGGCATCGGCATCATTGGATGCGGCAATATCTCGGGCGCCTATCTGAAGGCGATGACCGCTGACTTTCCAGTTCTCGACATTCGTGGCTTGGCCGACCTCAACCGCGAGCTTGCCGAAGCCAAGGCCTCCGCGTTCAGCCTGTCGGCCAGGACGGTCGACGAACTGCTCGCCGATCCAAAGGTCGAGATCATCGTCAATCTGACCATCCCGAAAGCCCATGTGGCCGTCGGTCTGCAAGCGCTCGAAGCCGGCAAGCACACCTATTCGGAAAAGCCGCTCGGGATTAATTTCGCCGAAGGGAAAAAATTGGCGGAGGCCGCGAAGGCGAAAGGCCTACGCATCGGCGCCGCCCCCGACACCTTCCTTGGTGGCGGCCACCAGACCGCCCGCGCATTGATAGATCAGGGCGTCATCGGCATTCCGGTCGGTGGCACCGCGACCTTCATGTGCCCCGGCCATGAGCGCTGGCACCCGAACCCGGCCTTCTATTACGAAGTCGGGGGCGGCCCCATGCTGGACATGGGGCCGTATTACATCACCGACCTCGTCAACCTGCTGGGGCCTGTGGCGAAAGTTGCGGGCTTTGCGATCACGCCTCGCAAGGAGCGGATCGTCACCAGCGAACCGCGCAACGGCGAGCGCATTCCTGTCCATGTGCCCACCCATGTGGCCGGCGTCATGGCCTTTGCCAACGGCGCAGTCGTGCAGATCGGCATGAGCTTCGACGTTGCGGGCCACAAGCATGTGCCGCTCGAAGTTTACGGCACGGAAGGCACGCTGATTGTCCCGGACCCGAACCGTTTTGCCGGACCTGTCGAATACCTCAAGAAAGGCGGGCAATTCGAAGATCAGCCCGTGACCATGCCCTATGCGGACGGCAACTATCGTTCGATCGGGGTGGCGGACATGGCCCATGCGATCCGGTCCGACCGGCCGCATCGCGCCAACGGCGATCTGGCGCTGCATGTGCTGGAGGTCATGGAAGCGTTTCACACAGCTGCCGAAACTGGCCGGACGATCAACATCACGACGGCCGTGGAGCGTCCCGCGCCCTTGTCCGAGTCGCTCGTCGACGGCCGGCTCGCCAAGTAATTTCCAGGAGGAAGAAATGAAAGAAGCACTGATCGTCTGGGGCGGATGGAGCGGACACGAGCCGCAGGAATGTGCCGCCATCATCAAGGACATGCTCGAAGAGGACGGTTTCAAGGTCTATGTCGAACATTCGACGGAGGCCTTCGCCGATCCCTCGATCCATGATCTGAGCCTGATCGTGCCGATCATGACCATGTCGAAGATCGAGAAGGAAGAGGTCAAGAACCTTGCGGCCGCCGTCGAGAGCGGCGTCGGCATCGCCGGCTACCACGGCGGCGCGGGCGACGCCTTCCGCGAATCCGTCGATTATCAGTTCATCATCGGCGGCCAATGGGTCGCCCATCCCGGCAACATCATTGATTATACCGTCAATATTACCCGCCCGGACGATCCGCTGATGGAAGGCATCTCCGACTTCCCCTACACGTCCGAGCAGTATTACATGCATGTCGACCCCTCGAACGAGGTGCTGGCAACCACGACCTTCACCGGCGACCACGCCTGGTGGATCGACGGCGTCGTCATGCCGGTCGTCTGGAAACGCAAATACGGCAAGGGCCGCGTCTTCTATTCCTCCCTCGGCCACCAGGCCAAGGAATTCGACGTGCCGCAGATGAAAACCATCTTCCGCCGCGGCGCCAATTGGGCCGCGCGGTGATGCAGCAAGGGGCGACGGACCGTCGCCTCTACAGCTCTCTCAAGGCGACGAACGTTTCCTTGAATGAAGCATCTGCGCGGTAGAAGACCGGCGGGTTGCCGATGGGCGAAGCAACCGCGATCTCCTGTCCGCCTTCGTATCCTTGCCCAGACCACAGATGCACCCAATCTGCTCCGTCAGGCAGATAAACCAGTCGCTCCTCCTGCGCGGCGTGCCAGACCGGCGCCACCAGCAGTTCGGAGCCGTAGAGATAGGCATCCTGGATCGCATAGGTCTTCGGATCATGCTCGTAATGCAGGAAGAGAGGCCGCTGCACCGGCAGGCCGCGCGCGGATGCCTCTTGCGACAAGCTCTTCAGATATTCCCCGAGATGAACATAGATCCGCGTCATCCGCGCGAAATGGGCAAGCACGTCCGGGTCCTGGTCGACCTGCACATTGTCGCGCGGCCTGTTGCCCTCGTGGGTTCGCATGACCGGCGTGAATGCGGCCATTTCCGCCCAGCGCATGATCAGTTCGGGTGTGCGGACATTGCCGAAGAGGCTCGTGTAACCGCCGATGTCGGAATGATGATAGGCATTCCCCAGCAGCCCCGACGACAGCGCCGCACAAATGACGGTCACCAGCCCGTCATGCCGGGAAAAATCCACCGACTGGTCGCCGCCCCAGAGCAGCGGGCAATGCTTCTGCACGCCTGTGAAACCGGCCCGCATGAAGAACAGGGCGTCCCCTGTCCTGCCGCGGCTTTCCACCGCCATGGCATTGACCTCGGCCCACAGCGTCGGCCAGGCATTGTGCATCAGCTTGGCGTCGATGCCGTTGGCAAGCTCCACGTCGATGGGAAGATATTCGCCGAAGTCGGCCATCCATCCGGACAGTCCGTAGTCCAGCATGCGGCGGCCGATGATTTCCTCGGCAAACCAGTCGGCGGCCTCCGGATTGGTAAAATCGACGACGCCGCAGTCGAACTCGCCGAAATCGACAATCGCGGTACGGCCGAGTTGATCCTTGGCGAAATAGCCGGCGGCTTCGGCCTCCGGGAAAAGCGATCCGTCGACGGCGAGATAGGGGTTCACATAACCCAGGAACCGAATGCCTTCGTCATTCAGCGCTGCAATGCGTTGCCGCAGATCGGGATAACGCTCCTCATTGGCCTGCCAATCCCAGAAAAGGCGCGAACCGAAGGAGGTCTGGCGGATACCCACCCAATCTTCGCACCAGAGGCCGGAAACCTGCACCCCCGCCTCGCGCATCCTCTCCAGTCTCTCGAAGGAATTCACGCCGTCCTTGAGACCGATGATGGCTCCCCGGTAGACCCAGTCCGGCAGCTCCGGCTGCCGCCCGAAACGCAGTGACAGCATGGTGACAAGCTCGGCAAACGTCGGAGCGCAGTAAAATTCGACGCGCTCCGGCACGGCCCATACCTCCAGCTCGTGGAATGTCCGGCGGCGAAAATCGAAGATGGAATAGGCCGTCGTCTCGACATGCAGCGCGTATCGGGCCGAGGAGAGATAGGTCGGCTGAGGATAGTTGGTGTTGTAGTAGTCCCCGCCGGCCTTGTCCTTGAGATCGGACTTGAACGTGATCTCGCTCGTCTTGTCGCGGCCGACGCCAGGCTCGGAGGTCCACAGCGGAAAGCGGCGCCCGCGCATGTCGAAATAGGACATCTGCTCGCCGCCGCCCCAGACATGCTCGTCATGATCGGCCTGGATACGGATCCAGAAACGATTGATGCTTTCGTCCAGCGACCGGAAAAAGATCGTGGATCCCCCGATCGTCATCTCCAGACGGGGCGGCAGACCTTTAGCTTCCGACAGAGTGATCCTGGAGCCGTCGACCTCCGCATGCCGCAGCGGGCTGCGCTCGACGATATAATCCTCGACCTCGAAGTTGCCGCGATACATGTCCATCCGCTCCTGGCCGTGCCCGACGAAGATGGACGGCGATGACGCTGTATGGTGCAGCACGGTGCGGTTGTTCAGAGAAATGGAGAAACCGTCGGATGTGGCGTGGAATTTCATCATTCTGCTACTCAATTGAGATCCCTACCGGAGCCGCGACACGTAACGTGCCACCGAATGATCGAACCATGTGCGGGAAACCTCCGCCACCACGCCATCCTGCGCCTGGCTCAGTCGCAGCACATGGGGGATCGGCGCGCCGGGTCTTTGCCCGAATGCCCGCGGCGCCCAGTCGGGCACCGTATCGAGATCGATCCTGTCTTCAGCCTTCGAAATCCAGAGGCCGAGCCGGGTGCGGTAATAGAGGTAGAGGGATTCCGAGAGATCTGCTGCCGTGATTGACGGCGTATAGGAGCCGTCGAGCCAGATCTCCTCCAGAGCCGCCACCTGTCCCGACAGCCTGCGAATCCGGCGTATCCGATGCCCTTCCGGCGAGAATCCGAAATTCGGCAATATCCCCGGCTTGTCGAGCCGGGCCACATCCAGCACCTCCGCCGTCGGCAGTCCGCCGCCCTGGATGAGCTCCAGCCGGAACATCGCATAGACGCTTCTCGGATCGCTGACCGCCCGGACGTAGTTGCCGGATCCCTGAACCCGCTCGAGAAGACCCCTCGCCTGCAGCTCCGCCAGCGCCTTGCGCAGCGTTCCTACCGCAATTCCGAGCTGCGAAGCCATATCCCGCTCCGGCGCAAGCTTCTCGCCGTCGACCAGCCGGCCGGCAGCGATATCCCGCACGAGCAGCTCGGTGATCTGCAGATAGATAGGCAGACTGCCGGGATGGCTCTCCATGAACTCGTTTCTCCTCCCCCGAGAAAAATTGATACATCATTGATCTACATCAAACCGGATGTTATGCAAGTGATAATCGTCAAGGACGGAGGAGCGTTTGATGAGTGTTGTGCCGATTACATCCCCGGAGCTCGATGCGGCGGAGGTCTCCTGGTTCTCGGCACTGTGCTCGGACGACTACGCTTTTCTCGGCGTACCGGAGGACGGCTTGAAGTCGAGCTGGGATCATTGCTCCGATATCGTCAAACGAGCCGAAACCCTGGGCTTCCGCAATATCCTCTGCCCCTCCTCCTACCAGGTCGGTCAGGATACGCTGAGTTTCGTCGCCGCCTGCTCGCAGGTCACCGACAAGATCAATCTTCTGGCCGCGATCCGCTGCGGGGAGATGCAGCCGATCATGCTTGCCCGCACCGTTGCCACCCTCGACCACATGCTGAAGGGCCGGCTGACCCTCAACGTCATCAGTTCCGATTTTCCGGGCGAGGTCGCCGACAGCGCCTTCCGCTACCGGCGCAGCCATGAGGTCGTGCAGATCCTCCGGCAGGCCTGGACGCGTGAGACGATCGACCATGAAGGCGAGGTCTACCGGTTCAAGGGCGTTTCGACCGAACCTGCACGACCTTACCAGCAGAATGGCGGACCCCTCCTCTATTTCGGTGGCTATTCGCCGGACGCGCTGGAACTCTGCGGCGCGCAGTGCGACGTCTATCTGATGTGGCCGGAACCGAAGGAACAGATCGCCGAGCGCATGAAGGCGGTCAATGAACGGGCCCAGGCCCATGGCCGCACGCTGGATTATGGCCTTCGGGTCCATATGATCGTTCGCGATACGGAACAGGAAGCGCGCGAATACGCCGAACACTTGGTCTCGAAGCTGGATGACGAATACGGCCAACTGATCCGAAGCCGCGCCCATGACAGCACTTCGCTCGGCGTTTCGCATCAGGCCCGGACCCGAGAACTCGCCGACAAATTCGGCTATGTCGAGCAGCATTTGTGGACCGGCATCGGGCGGGCGCGCTCCGGCTGTGGCGCCGCACTTGTGGGTTCCACCGACCAAGTACTTTCGGAGATAGAGGCTTACCAGAAAATGGGTATCCGCGCCTTCATCTTTTCCGGTTACCCTCATCTCGACGAGGCGGAACATTTCGGCCAGAAGGTGCTACCGCAGCTGAAGACCTGCTCGCTGCCGCATGCCTATGGCCGCGTGCCGGCAGAGACACCCGCAACACCCCTCGGCACAGGAAGACGTCATTGATGGACCGCATTCAACTTTCGCCCGAACTGAAACTGAGCCGCCTCGTCTATGGCATGTGGCGCATCGGCGATGATCCGGATACTTCACCCAAGCATGTCCAGGCAAAGATCGAAGCTTGCCTCGCCCAGGGCATCACCACCATGGACCACGCCGATATCTACGGCGGGTATACGGCCGAGGCAATCTTCGGCGCCGCGTTGAAAGCCGCGCCTTCGCTGCGCGATGAACTCGAAATCGTCACCAAATGCGGCATTGTCGCGCCCGCCGGCCGGCACTCCGCCGTTCGCGGCAAGCACTACGATACCAGCGCAGCGCACATCAATGCTTCGGTCGAGGCATCGCTACGCGATCTGGCAACCGATCACATCGACCTGTTGCTGGTCCACCGTCCCGATCCGTTCATGGATCCGGACGAGACGGGACCGGCGCTCGATGCGCTCGTCGAATCCGGCAAGGTGCGCGCCGTCGGCGTATCGAACTTCCGGCCATGGGACTATTCGCTGCTTCAGTCGTCCATGGAAAGCACGCTGGTTACCAACCAGATCGAGATGAGCCTTCTTGCCACCGAAGTCTTCATCAACGGCGATCTCGCATTCCTTCAGGAGCGGATGATAGCGCCCATGGCCTGGTCGCCGCTGGGCGGCGGCTCTCTCTTCAAGCCCGAAAATACCGCTCTGATGAGGGTTCTGGAACGGATCGCCGGCGAGCAGGAGGTCGACGCCACCGCGGTTGCGCTCGCCTGGCTGCTTGCGCATCCGGCCAACATCCTGCCGGTTCTCGGCACCAACAATATCGCCCGTATCACGGCGAGCGCCGATGCCATGAAGGTGAAGATCGACCGCCAGACCTGGTTCGAACTCTACACCGCAGCCCTTGGAAAGCAGGTGCCATGATGCCTTCAGCCGACACCATCCAGGGCCTGAAAGAACAGGTCTTCATCCCGAATGCGTCGACGGCAAGGCATTATCGCAATGCGCTCGGCACGTTCACGACGGGAGTGACGGTGGTGACGGCAACGACCCCGAAAGGGCCGATCGGCATGACGGTGAACAGCTTTACCTCCGTGTCGCTCGACCCGCCGCTCGTCCTATGGTCCCCGGCCAAGAGCTCAAGCCGGCATCCGGCCTTCACCACGGCGGATCACTTCGCCATCCACGTGCTGAGCGCCGAGCAGGATCGCCTGAGCGCCCGGTTTACGCGCGGCGGGCTCGGATTTGATGAATTGGAGTGGACTGAAAATAGCGAGGGTGTACCGGTTATTCCCGGCACTCTCGCCCGGTTCGAATGCCAACTCACTTCAATGCACGATGCCGGCGATCACACGCTGCTCATCGGCCTCGTCCTGCGTGCCGCCCATCGTGAAGGCGATCCATTGTGTTTCTCGCGCGGCATGTTCGGACGTTTTGCGAGTGCAGGCGGTCAATAGGGGGAAAAAATATTGACCGTCCGGCGGCGTTGGGCCTAGGCAGGTAAAACGCAATTCCAACAGGCCAATCCATGACAATCATCAGACCGGACATCAGCGCCCGTGCAGCGGCAGCGCCCCGCAGCGGCATTGGCGAAATCGTCGCCTACGCCCGAGGCCGCGAAAACCTGATGCCGCTCTGGATCGGCGAAGGCGATCTGCCGACACCTGACTTCATCACCCGCGCCGCCAGTGAAGCCCTCCTCGCCGGTGAAACCTTCTACACCTGGACGCAAGGCATTCCGGCGCTTCGCGAAGCAATCGTCCGTTATTATCAGCGGCACTATGCGGCCAACCTCTCGGTCGACAATATCTACGTGACCGGCTCGGGCATGCAGTCGATCGTGCTTGCGATCCAGACGGTCGCCTCGGCCGGCAACGAGATCGTCTATCTCTCGCCAGCCTGGCCGAATGTGGTGAATGCCATCAGCGTTTCGGAAGCCAAGCCGGTTGCCGTCGAACTTGGCTTCACCGACGGCCGCTGGGTGCTCGATATCGAACGCCTGAAGGCGGCGATCACGCCGAAGACCAGCGCGCTCTTTATCAACTCGCCATCCAATCCGACCGGCTGGACAGCCACCCGGGAGGACTTGAAGGCCGTCCTTGATCTCGCCCGCCAGCACGGACTTTGGATCATCGCCGATGAGATCTATGGCCTCTATTATTTCAACGGCCCCCGCGCGCCGTCCTTCATGGACGTCATGGAGCCGGATGACCGGATCATTTTCGCCAATTCCTTTTCGAAGAACTGGTGCATGACCGGCTGGCGCGTCGGCTGGATGGTAGCGCCCGCCGAGATCGGTCAGACACTGACCAACCTTATCCAATACTCGACCTCGGGCGTTGCCCAGTTCATGCAGAAAGGTGCGATTGCCGCGCTCGACGAGGGTGACGACTTTGTCCGCACCAATATCGAACGGGCGCGAAGATCCCGCGACATCCTGTGCGACGCGCTGATTGCCACCAACCGCGTCGAAACCCGCAAACCCGATGGCGCGCTCTATGCCTTCCTGAAGATAGACGGGGTCGCCGACAGCCGCGACGAGGCGTTCCGGATCGTCGACAAGACAGGTGTCGGCATGGCGCCGGGAACCGCCTTCGGCCCCGGCGGCCAGGGGTTCATGCGCGCCTGCTATCTGCGTGATCCGCTGCAGATCGAGGACGCGGCCGAGCGGCTGAGCGACTATATCCGCAGTCGGTAGGTCGCACTTACCATGAACTCGATGAGTTGCACCGGCCTCCCCGAGGGGAGGTCGAGCGTCAATCGCCGAAATCCTCGGCCACGGTCGCAGTCGGTCGACCGCCGGCAATGATCTCGCGCTTGCCGACATGGTTCGCGGGTCCGACCAGCCCCTCCTGTTCCATGCGTTCGACCAGCGATGCGGCGCGGTTATAGCCGATCGACAGCCGCCGCTGGATATAGGACGTCGAGCACTTCTTGTCCTTCATGACGATCTTGACCGCCTTTTCGTAAAGCTCGTCGCTGTCGTCACCGCCCATGGCGCTCTTGTCGAAGACGGCTTCCTGCGAAACGTCCTCGTCTTCTGCCTCGTCTTCATCCTCGGTGACGGTGCCGAGATAATCCGGCCGGCCTTGGGTCTTGAGATGGCGGACGACAGATTCCACTTCGGCATCCGACACGAAAGGTCCGTGGACGCGGGAAATCCGCCCGCCGCCTGCCATGTGCAGCATGTCGCCCTGGCCGAGCAGGTGTTCGGCACCCTGCTCCCCGAGGATGGTGCGGCTGTCGATCTTCGACGTCACCTGGAAGGAAATGCGGGTCGGGAAGTTCGCCTTGATCGTGCCGGTGATGACGTCGACCGAGGGGCGCTGGGTCGCCATGATGAGGTGGATGCCGGCAGCACGCGCCATCTGCGCCAGCCGCTGGATTGCGCCTTCGATGTCCTTGCCGGCGACCATCATCAGGTCGGCCATCTCATCGACGATGACGACGATATAGGGCATCGGAGACAGATCGAGTTCCTGGTCCTCATAGACGATCTCGCCGGTCGTGCGGTCAAACCCGGTCTGCACGCTGACGGTGATCACCTCGCCCTTGTCACGGGCGAGTGCCGCCCGCTGGTTGTAGCCGTCGATATTGCGGACACCGAGGCGCGACATCTTGCGATAGCGATCCTCCATCTCGCGCACCGCCCATTTCAGCGCAAGTACCGCCTTCTTGGGATCGGTGACGACAGGCGTCAGGAGATGCGGGATACCGTCATAGACGGAGAGCTCGAGCATCTTCGGATCGATCATGATCAGCCGGCATTCTTCCGGGCGCAGCCGGTAGAGAAGCGACAGGATCATCGTGTTGATGGCGACGGATTTGCCCGAGCCGGTGGTGCCGGCAACCAGAAGATGCGGCATCTTGGCGAGTTCGGCGATGACAGGCTCGCCGCCGATGGTCTTGCCGAGACAGAGCGCCAGCCGGTGCTTTGTCTCCCAATAATCCTCGCATTCGATCAACTCGCGGAAATAGACAGTCTCGCGTATCGCATTCGGCAGCTCGATACCGATGACATTGCGGCCGGGCACCACGGCGACACGCGCCGAGAGTGCCGACATCGACCGCGCGATATCGTCCGAGAGACCGATGACGCGAGAAGATTTCACACCCGGCGCGGGCTCGAATTCGTAGAGCGTCACGACCGGACCCGGCCGCACGTCGATGATCTCGCCGCGAATGCCGAAGTCTTCGAGAACACTTTCGAGCAGGCCGGCACTCTGCTGCAGCGCATCCGGCTGAAAGGCCTGACCGCGCTCGCCCTGCGGCTCCTGCAGCAGCGAGATCGGCGGAAACTCGTATTCCGCCACCGCCGGACGAACGGCGCGCGGACGTTGCGGCTCGGGTTTCGGCGTCGCGACAGCTGCAGTCGGGGGTGCCGGCCGCGGCGGCTCTGCCAAAACAGGAGCCGGGGCCTCAATGACGGGCTGCGGCGCAACCTGAGCGGGAACCATGGGCTGCGGCGCCTTGACCGGATCGGGCCTTGGAGATGACGCCACGACGACGGTGCGGGCAACCGGCTTCCGTGGAACCTCGCGGTAGAGATTGGTAACCGGCTGACCGGGCTGCGCCACGATCGACCGTATTTCCGGCTGGGTAGGAACGGCCACCGGTTCGATGGCGGCCGGGCCTTCCAGCTCAAACGGCATCACATCCCAGAAAGCAAAATCGGAAATTGCGATATCCTGGCGGCTTTCGGTGGAGGCCGGCATCACCGGAACGGCTTTAGGTTGCCCAACAATCATATTGTACTCTTCGGCCACGGTTCGCCGCATTGTCGCGGCGAGCTTCTGGAGACCCGCTATCTCCTCGACCGACACTGCCGGTGGCTCAAGGACGGCTTCCGGATCATAGTCGGCAGCGTTGATGAACACCTCCGATGGAACGACGTCCATCGCGCCGCCCACTTCTGCAACCGCCGGCGGGCTGGCAAGTTCGGAGCCTACTTGCTTACGGTGCAACACGCTCTCGGGCGTCCGCGTGAAGCGCACGTTGGGCGCAAGCCGAAACGCGGCCTGCCACGGCGCCTGCTCAAGCACCGGCTGATTGAAATCCGCGAGACTCTTGGGATGGGCGCGCTCCTGCGCGGCCTCGGCGGCATCGCCTTCGGCACCGGATTGGTCGGAACTCTGGGGGAAATTAAGACGTGAAAATTGCATGAGACCCGGACGAGATACGAGGATGGCACATTCTTTCATTAAGTAAAAAATAAAGGTTAACCGGTTCTTTCCAGACCGCCTCATGGCGATGCATTTCGGGGAATTGACGATCGCGCTTGCCAAGGTTGCTGCACTGCGGCAACATTGTATGAATGCCGGCTCCCGATCTCACCATTCTGGTCATTGACGAAAATGCCATCCGCGCTTCCATCATCGAGGAAGGGCTGCGGGAGGCTGGCCACAACAATGTGACGGTCATCCATGAGGTTCAGGGCGTCGCCCGAATCATCGAGACGTTGAAGCCGGACGTGATCGTCATCGATATCGAAAACCCGAACCGTGACATGATGGAGCACCTGTTCCAGCTCACGCGCACCGTGAGCCGGCCGATCGCCATGTTCGTCGATCGGTCCGATACGGCCCTCATAGAGGCGGCGATGGAAGCAGGCGTCTCGGCTTATGTTGTGGACGGGCTCAAGAAGGAACGGGTCAAATCCATCCTCGACATGGCGATCAGCCGTTTTAACGCCTTCAGCCGCCTGCAGCGTGAACTGGCCGATGCGAAATCGGCGCTCGAGGAACGCAAGGTCATCGAGCGCGCCAAGGGGATACTGATGAAGATGCGCGGCCTTTCGGAAGAGGAAGCCTTCGCGCTGCTTCGCCAAACCGCCATGAATGAAAAAAAGAAGATGTCCGAGATCGCGCAGAGCGTTGTGACGGCGGCCGGACTTCTGATGTGATGTTTTCGACCAGGAAAATTTCCGGGAGAAAGCCGGAGTGAACATGATGACGAAAATCGGCCAATCCGGAAGCGATCTCGCTGCGCCCGCACGCGTCGACGGCGAAGGCCCGAAAGTCTTGCGCGCCGGCTTCATTCCGCTTGTGGATGCCTCAGTACTGATCGCCGCCAGCGAATTCGGCTTTGCGCGCAAGGAAGGCCTGACGCTCGACCTGGTGAAGGACGTGTCCTGGGCGAACGTGCGCGATCGCCTCGCCTTCCGTCAATTCGACATCGCCCACATGCTGTCGCCCATGCCGGTCGCCTCCATGCTCGGCCTCGGCTCGAACCCATCGCCCACCATCACGCCATTCTCGCTCGGGCGGGGCGGAAATGCGATCACGCTCTCAACGCCCCTTTTCGAGCGGATAAGAGACATCGGCGACGTTGCGGAAACTGCAGGCGCGCTGGAAACCGCCCAGGCCCTGGCAAAGGTCCTGAAGGCAACGAAGGAGCGCGGGGAACCGCTGCCGACGCTCGGGGTAACCTACCCTTTCTCCTCGCACAATTACGAGCTTCGCTACTGGCTGGCAGCCGGAGGCATCGATCCCGACCGCGACGTGAAGCTGGTTGTCGTTCCACCGCCGCTGACCTCCGATGCCCTAGCAGCAGGCGCCATCGACGGTTTCTGCGTCGGAGCGCCCTGGAACATGGTCGCCTCCGAGCGTGGCCTCGGCCGCATTGTCGCGGCCAAGCAGGATATCTGGCCATCGGCACCGGAAAAGGTGCTCGGCATGCGACCGGAATGGGCGGAAAGTCATCCGGAAACCGTTTCGCGCCTGATTGTCGCGCTCGATGCGGCCGCCCGCTGGTGCGATCGGCCCGAAAATCACGATGCACTCGCCGAAGTGTTGGCCGATCCCCGCTTCATCGCCGCGCCAGCCGATATCATCCGCCAGGTTCTCGCAGGACAATTCAGCCTTGATGACAAGGGAAACCGCCGCGTCATCGAGGATTATTTCACGTTCCATCGCGGTTTTGCGAACTATCCGAGGCCAAGCCAGGCCCTCTGGATCTACAGCCAGATGATCCGATGGGGCCAGGTGCAATTCAGCGATGAACGTCTCGGCGCGGTCGCGAGCGCCTATCGTCCCGATCTCTACCGCGCTGCGTTGGGCACAGGCCCGGCGGATGACGATATCCGCATCGAGGGCAGCTTGATTGACGACCGTTTCATGGATGGCCATGTTTTCGATCCGTCGCAGATGGCAGCCTATATCGAAAATTTCGCTGTCCGCACCTCTCTGGCAAACCATTCGGACCGCCACGAAATCTGAGCCTATCGGCAACAGATGCACATCCTTTGCGCGCCCTCGATTTAGCAACCGCACAAAAATATTGCACGGCGCCAGACCGCCGAATATTTAAGCTACATATTTCAAAGCATTATTTTTCTTTAAATTCAACCACATAAGAGACGCAATCCGAAACTGGCACGCCCATTGCATCGTCTAACCTGCATCGGTCAATGGCGACCGAAGCAGCGAGGCGCGGCATAAGCGCTGAACAAGACACCGACGTCGCAAGGTCTTTGCTGTCCGGGATCCTCCCTTCCCGTGGACGCAATTTCCAAGCGGCGTTTTTTTGTGCCCGGAGAAGCTATGTCTATTTCTGAGAAAACACCGTCGATAGCTGATGGCGAACCGGCCAAAGCATTGTGGATCTCGACGACCGCCTTCACGGTCTGTTTCGCGGTCTGGACGATCTTCGCGATCATTGGCGTTCGCATCAAACAGGAACTCGGCCTTACCGAAGCACAGTTCGGATTGTTGGTGGGCACACCTGTATTGACCGGATCACTCATCCGGATCGTGCTCGGAATATGGACGAGCCGCTACGGTGGCCGTCTGGTCTATACTCTCACCATGCTGGCGGCGGCAGTCGCGACCTTCCTGCTGTCCTATGCCACGACCTACACGGAAATGCTGATCGCCGGACTTGGCGTCGGCCTGGCAGGCGGTTCCTTCGCTGTCGGCGTCGCATATGTCTCGCCGTTCTTCCCGCCGGAAAAACAAGGCACCGCACTCGGCATCTTCGGTGCCGGCAATGTCGGCGCTGCCGTCACGAAATTCGCGGCTCCCTTTGTGCTGATCGCGTGGGGATGGCAGGCAGTTGCGGAAATCTGGGCCCTCGCGCTCGTGGCCATGGCCGTCATCTTCTGGTTTACGACGACCGATGACCCGGCATTCCGTGATCGCCGCAACCGGGGCATAGCGCCGAAGAGCCTGCGCCAGGAATTCGCTCCGCTCAAGAACGTCCAGGTCTGGCGCTTCTCGCTCTACTACTTCTTCGCCTTTGGCGGCTTCGTCGCCCTGTCGCTGTGGCTGCCGCGCTATCTGGTCGGCATCTATGGCTTCGATCTCGCGACCGCCGGCATGATCGCCGCCGCCTATTCCATACCGGGCAGCATCTTCCGCGCATTTGGCGGCATGCTCTCCGACAAGAAGGGCGCCCGCAGCGTCATGTACTGGATGCTGGTCGTTTCGGCAGTCGCAACTCTCATCCTTTCGCTGCCGGCTGCGACCGGAACCGGCTTCGGCATTACGCCGGCCGTCTTCATCGCGGTGACTTTCGTGCTCGGTTTCTTCATGAGCCTCGGCAAGGCCGCCGTCTACAAGCACATCCCTGCCTATTACCCGGACAGCGTCGGCGCGGTGGGCGGTATCGTCGGCATGGTGGGCGGTCTCGGCGGTTTCGTCCTGCCGATCGCCTTCGGTCTGCTGAAAGACATCACCGGCCTCTGGACCAGCTGCTTCATGCTGCTCTTCGTCGTCGTCGCCGTCTCGCTGGTGTGGATGCACCTGTCGGTGAGGCAAATCGACCGCCAGAAGCTTTCCACGCCAGCCGTAGCCGCCGCTTAAGACCCAAGGACTTGAAAACATGACTGAAAAACTTGTTATCATCGGCAATGGCATGGCCCCCGGGCGCATGCTGGAACACCTCTTCGAACAGGCACCCGGCCGGTATGAGGTCACGATCTTCAACGCCGAACCGCGCGTCAACTACGACCGCATCATGCTCTCGCCCGTTCTCTCGGGCGAGAAGGACTACGAGCAGATCATCATTCACGGCGACGGCTGGTACATCAAGCACGGCATCACGCTGTACAAGGGCCACAAGATCATCGCGATCGATCGCGCCGCAAAGACCGTGACATCCAACCACGGCGTCACCGAAAGTTACGACAAGCTGGTGATCGCCACGGGCTCGGTCCCGTTCATCATCCCGGTTCCGGGCAAGGACCTGCCGGGCGTCATCACTTATCGCGACCTTGACGACGTCAACGCCATGCTGCTCGCCGCCCAGTCGCGCGCCAAGGCCGTGGTCATCGGCGGGGGCCTGCTGGGTCTCGAAGCAGCGGCCGGCCTTGCCGAGCGTGGCATGGACGTGACCGTGCTGCATGTCATGCCGACGCTGATGGAGCGCCAGCTCGATCCGGCCGCAGGCTATCTGTTGCAGAAGGCCGTCGAAGACCGGGGTATCAAGGTCATCTGTAAGGCCAATACCAAGGCGATCGTCGGCAACGGCAAGGTGGAAGGCATTGAACTCGACGACGGCCGCATCATCCCGGCAACGCTCGTCGTCATGGCGGTCGGCATCCGCCCGAGCGTCGGCCTCGCCAAGGAAGCCGGCCTGGCCGTCAACCGTGGTATCGTGGTCGACGCTGGCATGCAGACCTCGGATGGCGATATTTTCTCAGTCGGCGAATGCGCCGAAGTGGGTGGCATGGTCTATGGCCTTGTCGCCCCACTCTACGAAATGGCGCGCGTCGCTGCTTCTCATCTCGCTGGCGACAGCAAGCCGGCTTTCGTACATTCCGACACTCCGACCAAGCTCAAGGTCACCGGCATCGACCTCTACTCGCTCGGCGACTTCGCCGACGGCGACGATCGCCAGGAAATCGTGCTCCGCGATGCGACTGCGGGCGTTTACAAGCGCCTTGTCCTCAAGGACAACCGCATCATCGGCACCGTACTCTACGGTGAGACCTCCGACGGCGCATGGTTCAACGATCTGAAGAAGAAGGCGACCGACATCTCCGAGATGCGCGACACGCTGATCTTCGGACAGGCTTACCAGGGAGGGTCCCCGCTGGACCCTATGGCGGCCGTTGCAGCCTTGCCGGATGATGCGGAAATCTGTGGCTGCAACGGCGTATGCAAGGGCAAGATCACCTCGACGATCTCGGCCAAGGGGCTGACCTCGCTGGACGATGTGCGTGCTCACACCAAGGCTTCAGCCTCCTGTGGCAGCTGTACGGGCCTTGTCGAGCAGCTCATGGCGCTGACGCTCGGCGATGCCTACAACCCGGCAGCCGTCACGCCGATGTGCACCTGCACCGAACTCGGCCACGACGACGTGCGCCGCCTGATCAAGGCTAAGAAGCTCAAGACCATTCCGGCCGTCATGCAGGAACTGGAGTGGAAGACCTCCTGCGGCTGCGCCAAATGCCGCCCGGCGCTCAACTATTACCTCGTCTGCGACTGGCCGGACGAATATGCCGACGACTACCAGTCGCGCTTCATCAACGAGCGCGTCCACGCCAACATCCAGAAGGACGGCACCTATTCCGTGGTGCCGCGCATGTGGGGCGGCGTCACCAACTCGCAGGAACTGCGGGCGATCGCCGACGTGGTCGACAAGTTCGAAATCCCGCTGGTGAAGGTCACCGGCGGCCAGCGCATCGACCTGCTCGGTATCGAGAAGGAGGACCTGCCGGCCGTCTGGGCCGACCTCGGAAAGGCGGGTTTCGTTTCCGGACAGGCCTACGCCAAGGGGCTGCGCACCGTGAAGACATGCGTCGGCTCAGACTGGTGTCGCTTCGGCACGCAGGACTCGACCGGTCTCGGCATCCGCATCGAGAAGTTCATGTGGGGTTCCTGGACACCTGCCAAACTGAAGATGGCCGTCTCCGGGTGTCCGCGCAACTGCGCGGAAGCGACCTGCAAGGATATCGGCGTCATCTGCGTGGATTCCGGTTTCGAGATTCACTTCGCCGGCGCCGCCGGTCTCGACATCAAGGGCACCGAAGTGCTCGGGCTCGTGAAGACCGAGGATGAGGCGCTCGAGCATATTGTGGCACTCACCCAGATGTACCGCGAGCAGGGCCGCTATCTGGAGCGCATCTACAAGTGGGCGAAGCGCATCGGCCTCGACGAAATCCGCCGGCAGATCATGGACGATCAGGAGAAGCGCGAAGCCTATTACGAACGCTTCGTCTTCAGCCAGAAATTCGCCCAGGTCGATCCCTGGTCCGAGCGCGTCTCGGGCAAGGACAAGCACGAGTTCAGGCCGATGGCGACGGTCGGTTTCAATCAGGCCGCGGAGTGAGAAGATGACGATGAACTGGATTGCAATCGGCAAGATCGACGACATCCCGCTTCGCGGCGCCCGCTGCGTGAAGACGCCCATGGGCAAGATCGGCGTGTTTCGCACGGCCGAAAACCAGGTCTTCGCCATCGAAGACCACTGCCCCCACAAGGGCGGGCCTCTCAGCCAGGGGATCGTGCACGGGACCTCGGTGACCTGCCCGCTCCACAACTGGGTGATCTCGCTCGAAACCGGCAAGGCTCTCGGCGCCGATGAAGGCGCCGTCAAAACCATTCAGCTCGAACTGCGCGGCGACGACATCTTCATGGCTCTCGAGAGCCTGGTGCTCGCCGCGGCCGAATAGTGATTGCCAATATACCTACAAGAATCGTGACTGGTGGAGGAAATAGCCATGTCCTACGTAGCCCCGCAGGAACTCGCGACGAAAATGATCGACGCGGGTGAATCGAAAATCTTCATGTCCACCAAGGACACCTTGATCCGCGCCTATATGGCCGGTGCAATCCTGGCGCTGGCAGCGGCCTTCGCCGTCACCATCACCGTCAACACCGGGCAGCCGCTGCTCGGCGCGCTGCTCTTCCCGGTCGGCTTCTGCATGCTCTACCTGATGGGCTTCGATCTGCTCACCGGCGTATTCACGCTCGTGCCACTGGCCTTGATCGCCAAGCGTCCTGGCGTGACGATCGGCGGCGTGCTGCGCAACTGGGGCCTCGTTTTTGTCGGCAATTTCGCCGGCTCCATGACGACCGCCGTCTTCATGGCGATCATCTTCACTATGGGCTTTTCCGAAGCGCCCAACGCAGTCGGCCAGAAGATCGGGGTCATCGGCGAATCCCGGACGATCGGCTACGCAGCCGCCGGAGCAGCCGGCATGCTGACCCTCTTCGTGCGGGCGGTCATGTGCAACTGGATGGTTTCGACAGGGGTCGTCGGTGCCATGATGTCGAACTCGGTCTCCGGCAAGGTCATTGCCATGTGGATGCCGATCCTGGTCTTCTTCTATCTCGGTTTCGAGCATTCCATCGTCAACATGTATCTCTTCCCGTCGGGCATCATGCTGGGCGGCCAGTTTACCTGGCTGGACTACTTCCTCTGGAACGAGATCCCCACCGTGGTCGGCAACCTTGTGGGCGGTCTGACCTTTGTCGGCGGCGTCATCTACGCCACCCACTACAAGACCTCGCCGAGCCGCAAGGGTGAGGAAAAGCCCGCCACACGGCTTGTCGCTGCGGAGTAATCTGCGCGGGCTCCGCCTCAAGGGCGGAGCCACTCTTCAGGAAGAAGCAATGCTGCAGTCTCTCGCCCCGGGTAAGCTCGTGCTCGACATCGGCCAGTATTCGGCACCCGGCCGCAAGGCGATCAATCAGGATTTCCACGGCGCCATCGTCCCCGAAGGCGCCGCACTTGCAATGAAGGGCGTGGCGCTTGCCATCGCCGACGGCATCTCTTCGAGTCCAGTCAGCCACATCGCTGCGGAAACCGCGGTCAAGAGCTTCCTGACCGACTACTACTGCACCTCCGACGCCTGGACGGTAAAGACTGCTGCAAGCCGCGTGATCGACGCGACCAATTCCTGGCTCAACGCACAGAACCGAGGCGTGGAGGATCGCGACCACGCACATGTGACGACGTTCTCGGCACTCGTCCTCAAAGGGCGTCAGGCACATATTTTCCACGTAGGCGACAGCCGCATATGGCGGTTGTCCGGCGGCAATCTCGAGCCGTTGACGACCGACCACCGCCTGACGCCCTCGCAGAGCGAAAGCTATCTGGGCCGGGCGCTTGGTCTCCTCCCTTCCGTCGAGATCGATTATCACCGGCTGGACATCCATCCCGGCGATGTTTTCGTCCTGACCACCGACGGCATCCATGACCACGTCGCTCCTCGCAATGTCGCCGCGCGCCTCATGCCAAAGGGAGATCTGTCGGCAGCAGCGAAGGATATCGCGGCCTCGGCCTTTGAGGCGGGAAGCGACGACAATCTGACGGTCCAGATCGTCCGGATCGAAAACCTGCCGGACGACGATTTCGAACCGGTCTTCGATCATGCGGGTTCGCTGCCTCCGGCACCCCTGCCCCGGATCCCGGGCGATTTTGAAGGGTACCGGCTCCATAGGCAGATCCATGCGAGCAGTCGCAGCCACCTCTTTTTCGCGACCGAACCGGAAACCGGCGAGAACGTGGTCCTGAAATTCCCCTCGGCAGATCTGCGAGAGGACGAGAACTACCTTCGGCGCTTCGCAATGGAAGAGTGGATTGCACGCCGCGTATCGAGCGTTCATGTGTTGAAGAGCCGGCAACCGCTCAAGCCGCGCCGGTCGCTTTACCTCGTGACTGATTTCGTAGAGGGCGAGACGCTTGCGCAGTGGATGACGGACCGGACGAAAGCCGATCTCCGTTCAGTGCGTGACATCATCGGCCAGATCGCCAGCGGGCTCCGCGCCTTGCACCGGAAGGAAATCATCCACCAGGACCTGCGGCCGGAAAACGTCATGATCGACCCGAGCGGCACCGTGAAGATCATCGACTTCGGATCTGCAGCGGTGGCCGGCGTGATCGAGGCCGCGCCGAGCCTGGACGACACCGACATACTTGGAACGGTGCAATACGCCGCGCCGGAATATTTTGCCGGCGACCGGGGAAACGAGCAATCCGACCTCTATTCGCTCGGGGTAATCGCCTATCAGATGCTGACGGGCCGCCTGCCCTATGGTCCTGCGGTGGCACGCACTAGAAGCCGGAAAGAGCAGCAGAAGTTACGCTTTGCCAGCCTGCGCGAAATACGTCCCGATGTGCCGGATTGGGTTGAGGAGGCAATCCGCAAGGCCGTCCATCCCGATCCCGCCAAGCGATATGCCGAACTCTCGGAATTCGAATATGACCTGTCGCATCCGAACGCAAAGCTTCTGGGCACACGCCCGCCATCCCTGATGGACCGTAACCCATTGCTCTTCTGGCAGGTTTTAAGCCTGTTTTTAGGGCTTACCATTGTTGGTCTGCTGGCGCGAGACTTCGTTTGAAAAGGCAAATGCATAATTTTTAAGCTGCAATTGCAACTTATTAAATCTTGTGCAATTTCGTTTCTTTTGCGATGATACAGGCAGAACAAGAGCCGCTTGCGGCCATGTTTCAGAGCCGGCAAATCCGCAACGAAGCGGGGTCCGCCGACAGCCCAAATTCAGGCGCCAGCATCGACGCTGTGTACTCACCAGGCTCCATTCGGGACTGGCTGATTGCGCAGCGTTTTCGTTTTTGGCTCCTGGAAATGCCTCTACCGCATACTGTCGCCCAGCGAGGAATTAGTAGGTCAATGCATCCAGAACTCGGAAATGAGAACAGCATAAAGACCACCTGCGCTTATTGCGGCGTCGGCTGCGGCGTCATCGCCTCGGTGGACGAAACCGGCGCGGTGAAAGTCGCAGGCGATCCCGATCATCCCGCCAACTACGGCCGCCTCTGTTCGAAGGGCTCGGCGCTCGCCGAGACCATAGATCTCGATGGTCGGGTCCTCTATCCCGAGATTCACGGCCAGCGCGCCGAATGGGATGAGGCCCTGGATCTCGTCGCCGGCAAGTTTTCCGAGGCCATTGCCGAGCATGGACCGGATGCCGTGGCCTTCTACGTCTCCGGCCAGCTTCTGACGGAAGACTATTACGTCGCGAACAAGCTGATGAAGGGCTTCATCGGCTCTGCGAATATCGATACCAATTCCCGGCTCTGCATGTCCTCTTCCGTCGCCGGCCATCGCCGCGCCTTCGGCTCCGACACCGTGCCCGGCACCTACGAAGACCTGGAACTCGCCGACCTTGTCATCCTTACCGGCTCCAACCTCGCCTGGTGTCATCCCGTCATCTACCAGCGACTGGCAGCAGCGAAAGCCGCCCGCCCGGCGATGAAGGTGATCGTCATCGATCCGCGCCGCACCATGACCTGCGACATCGCCGACCTGCACCTGGCGATCCGGCCGGATGGCGACACGGCGTTGTTCATGGGGTTGCTCGCGCATCTCGCAAAAAGCATCGCGATCGACCAGGATTACATTGCCGCCCATACCCAGGGTTTCGCCGAAGCTTTCGCTGTCGCTTCCGCGCTCCCTTTTTCTGAACTGATCGAGCGCACCGGCCTTCCGGCTATGGAGATCAGGGAATTTTTCCGCCTGTTCGAGACGACGGAAAGGGTGGTCACCTGCTACAGTCAGGGCGTCAACCAGTCCTCCTCAGGCACCGACAAGGTCAACGCGATCCTTAACTGCCATCTGGCGACGGGCCGCATCGGCAAGCCGGGGATGGGGCCCTTCTCGCTGACCGGTCAGCCGAACGCCATGGGCGGCCGCGAGGTCGGCGGCCTCGCCAACATGCTCGCCGCCCATATGGCGATCGAAAACCCGGATCATCGCGACCGGGTACAACGGTTCTGGGCATCCCCGACGATCGCGCAAAAGCCCGGCCTCAAAGCGGTCGATATGTTTCGTGCCGTGGCCGACGGGCGGATCAAGGCGCTCTGGATCATGGCAACCAACCCCGTTGTCTCCATGCCGGACGCTGCCGCGGTCGAAGCGGCGATCAAGGCCTGCCCCTTCGTCGTCGTCTCCGATATCCTGCCCGATACGGATACGGCGCGCCACGCCCACGTTCTTTTGCCCTCGCTCGGCTGGGGAGAGAAGGACGGTACCGTCACCAATTCCGAACGCCGCATTTCCCGCCAGCGACGCTTCCTGGCAGCTCCTGGGCAAGCCAAAGCCGACTGGTGGCAGCTTGCCGAGGTCGGACGCCGCATGGGTTTTGCCGGTTTCGATTTTCGGTCTCAAGTCGAGATTTTCGCCGAACATGCGGCCCTCTCGGCTTTCGAGAACAACGGCAGCCGCGATTTCGACATCGGCGCGCACGAGGCGATCGACACGGAGGCATACGACTCTCTCGCACCCTTCCAATGGCCGCTACCTGCAGGCCCGGAACCCGGGACGACACGCTTCTTCGCCGATGGCGGTTTCTACCACCCGGATCGCAAGGCGCGCTTCGTTGCCGTGCAAGCGCCGGCGACCGATCGGACCAGCAAACGATATCCGTTGACACTGAACACCGGCCGCATCCGCGACCATTGGCACACCATGACCCGGACCGGCAGGAGCGCCAGGCTTTCAGGCCACATCGCCGAACCCTTTGCTGAGATTCATCCAGCCGATGCGATGAAACTCGGCATCCAGGGTGCCGGCCTTGTGGAAGTGGAAAGCGCTTTCGGCAAAACCGTCGTGCGGGCGCTGGTGACCGAACGACAGGCACAGGGAAACGTCTTTGTGCCGATGCACTGGAACGACCAGTTCGCGGCGCAGGCACGCATCGATACGCTTGTCGCCCCCTTGACGGACCCTCATTCAGGCCAGCCGGCATCCAAGAACGTCCCCGTTGTCGTCCGCCCGTTCGGGGCGGCCTTCTATGGATTTGCCGTGTCTTCAGCCAAACCGGCCGGCGTCACCGCAGACTACTGGGCACTCGCCAAAGCTGACGGCGGATGGAGAACGGAACTCGCCTTCAGCACCCAGATCAGCGACTGGACGGCCTGGTGCCGTAAAGCCTTTTCAATCGATGCCGATCTCGAACCGCTCGGTTATGCCGATCATGACACCGGCATCCTGCGGCTTGCCTTCTTCGATGGCTCGAAACTGCTCGCCGCCCTTTTCGTGGCGCGAGAACCCGTCGCCGTCGCCCGCAACTGGGCAATCGCACAACTGACCGCCGAACACAGCAACCTTCGCAAGCGCTTTGCCATCGTTGCGGGCCGCCCCGGTGCGAACCAGCCGGATCCGGGCGCAACCGTCTGCTCGTGCTTCTCGGTTGGCGTCAATCGCATCATCGGCGCCGTCCGCGGCGGCTGCCACAGCGTCGAAGCTGTCGGCAAAGAAACCAATGCCGGCACCAATTGCGGCTCCTGCCGCGCTGAAATTAGGGGGATCATCGATGGATGTCTTGCAGCAGCAGCGGAATGACGCACCCGCCCGCATGGCGCCCCTTGCAAAGCTTCCCGTCTTCTGGGGACTTGAAGGCAAGCGGGTAGTCATCGTAGGCGGATCGGATGCCGCGGCATGGAAGGCGGAACTTCTGGCCGCTTGCGGCGCCGAGGTTCATGTCTATGCGGAAGGCCTCACCGAGACCTTCGGAAAACTGATCGAACGGGGAGCCGAGCATCGCCAAGGCCGTTTCGTGCATCATCCCCGGATGTGGAATACCGATGCGTTGGAAGCTGCCGCCCTGGCGATCGCCGATTGCGAAGAAGAGGACGAAGCGGAGGCCTTTTTCAATGCCGCGCGCAGAGCCGGCGTGCCCGTCAACGTCATCGACAAACCAGCTTTCTGCCAGTTCCAGTTCGGTTCGATCGTCAACCGTTCGCCGGTTGTCGTATCGATCTCCACCGACGGCGCGGCGCCGATCCTGGCCCAGGCGATCCGCCGGCGGATCGAGACGCTTCTGCCGCAATCGCTGAAAGGTTGGGCCGAGCTTGCCCAGTCGATGAGAGAAAAGATCAATGCCCGGCTTGCGCCGGGTCAGCAGCGGCGCGCCTTCTGGGAGCGTTTCGTTGATCGTGCTTTTGCAGGTTCCAATACGCCGGAGGAGGCCGTCGGCGGGGCGCTTCTGAGGGAAGCCGAAAGGCTCTCGGAGGCGCCCGCCACCGGCCGCGTCACGCTCGTCGGCGCCGGTCCGGGCGATGCGGAATTGCTGACGCTCAAAGCCGTGCGTGCGCTGCAGGCCGCGGATGTCATCCTCTTCGATGACCTTGTTTCCGACGATGTGCTGGAACTCGCCCGCCGCGAGGCAAAGCGCATGCTGGTGGGCAAACGCGGCGGCCGCGAAAGCTGCAAGCAGGAAGACATCAACGCGATGATGGTCAATTTTGCGAAGGCCGGCAAACGCGTCGTGCGTCTGAAATCCGGCGACCCGATGATCTTCGGCCGTGCGGGCGAGGAAATCGCCTGCCTGGAGCAGGAAGGCATACCCGTCGATGTCGTACCCGGCATCACTTCGGCGAGTGCTATGGCCTCCCGGCTCGGCGTTTCGCTCACCCATCGTGACCATGCGCAGGGCGTGCGCTTCGTCACCGGCCACTCCCGCAAGGGCGTCTTGCCGGATAATCTCGACTGGCGCGCACTCGCCGATTCCAACACCACGACGATCTACTACATGTCGGGTCGCACCGCCGGAGAGATTGCCGCCAAACTCGCTTCGGCGGGAATGAGTTCCTTGATGCCCGCAGTCATCGTCAGCGCGGTGAGCCGGCCGAACGAGCGGCGCTGGAGCGGTTCGTTGAACGAGATGTCTGCCGCGATGGCCGAGATCGGCGTCGACGAGCCGGTGCTGATCGGTATCGGCGACGTGTTCCGCAAGGTTCTGCGAACCGCAGACACAGATCGCCTGGACAGCCGGATGGCTGCACGCGCCTGAGACATGCGGACGAGCTGGAATGAGAAGGGGCGGTAAAAACCGCCCCTTTCAGTTTATCGCGGCGCCGATGCGGAGCCTTCCTTGTAGTAGGAGAGATAGTTGTTGCGCAGCCGCTCGGGCGCGCCAGGATCCGCATAGCGGTGCAGTTCCGACATCTCCGTCTTGTTGAGGATGACGCCGACCGTCTTCGAGGCGATCTGCGGCTCCGAACGCATCACCGACTGCACTGCCTTCGACGGCGTGACACCCCACTCCGTTACGAAGATGAAGCCGTCGACATAAGGCTCGAAAGCCTTGGCATCGATCACCGGGATGAGCGGCGCCAGATCGACGACGATGACATCGAACGCATCCTTGACGCTTTCGAGGAACTGGCTCATGCCGGCTGAAGCAAGAAGTTCGCTCGTATGGGCAAGCTGCTTGCTGCGCGTCGTCATCGGCAGGATCGTCAGCCGCGACCGGCGGTCGACACGCGCTGCGTTGGTCCAGGATGTCTTCTGCAGCACGACCTCGACCAGACCGACCTCCGGCTCCGATGCCAGCATGCGGCTGAGCCCCGGATTGCGCAGATCCGCGTCGATGACGAGGGTGCGCACGCCGCTCGAGGCGATGAGACCCGCGAAATTCGCGGCAACCATCGACTTGCCCTCGCCGGGAAGGCAGGAAACGACGCCGATGACCCGGCATTTGCGCTCCTGCAGCATGATATCGCAGGCAAGCTTGGTATTTCTGAGCGTTTCGGCGAACTGCGAACGCGGGGCTTCGACGGCGACCCTCATCAGACGTCGGAACGAGATCGGGTTGCCGGGCGGTGCGGCCGCAGCCTCCGCCTCGGTCGGCTGAGGCGCCGGTTTCTCTTCGGCATGGGTGCCGGAGAGCTTCGGCAGATAGCCGAGGAAGCGAAGGCCCAGCTTGTCCTGAACATCGTCGCCGGTGCGGAAGAAACGCTCGCGCAGTTCCAGCAATGTTGCCGCCGCGCAGCCAAGCATCAGGCCGAGCACGACCGACAATGCCATGGTGAGCGTCTTGCGTGGGCTGGAGGGCGCCGTCGGCGTGCCGGCATCGGAAATCACCCGTGCCTTTGCGATCGGGAACGACTGCCTCTGTGTCGCCTCTTCGAATCGACCGAGATACGATTCGTAGAGCGTCTTCAGAGCCGCAGCCTTCTGCTCCAACTCACGAAGCTGCACCATCGAGACGTTGGCCTGCGAGTTGCGGCCTGCGACCCGGTCGATGCTGTCGCGGAGCGATTTCTCGCGCGAGCTCGCAACTTCGAATTCGTTGCGGAAACTTCCCGTCAACTGCTGAAGTTCGCGGTAGATCTGCTGGGAGATCTCCTCCTTCTCGCCCTTGAGGGCAACCGCCTGGGGATGGTTTGCACCAAACTGCTGGATGACGCCCCGTTCGCGGTCGTTGATTGCGATATAGCGCTTGCGAAGATCCTGGATCACCGAGTTGTCGGTATCGCGCGCCGAAATGACG
Organism: Neorhizobium alkalisoli; assembly: GCF_002968635.1. Lineage (GTDB taxonomy): Bacteria > Pseudomonadota > Alphaproteobacteria > Rhizobiales > Rhizobiaceae > Neorhizobium > Neorhizobium alkalisoli. The sequence continues at coordinate 108,281 of NZ_PVBN01000009.1, forward strand.
GCATTCTCGACGGCCGCCTCGGCACCCTTGTCGATGATCGCCTTGTATTGCTGATAGCGCGCCGAAGCGGTCGCGGAATCGGCCTGGGCGACGATCAGCTGGCTGTTGAGGTCGGAGAGCTGCTGACTGGAGAGCAGTTCCCCGCGCGGAGAGACAAGCCCATGCTCGGTCTTGTACTGCTCGACGGCCAGCGATGCCTGTTGCGCGCGGGTATTGAGGTCGTTGAGCCGCTCCTGCAGCCAGAACGAGGCGCGTTCCGACGCATCAAAATTGGCATTGAGCTGATCCGTCAGATAGGAATCCGCATAAGTCCGGGCGATCGCCGCAGAGAGCAACGGGTCGGCAGAGCGGATGGAAATCGCAATGACGGAGCTGCGCCCGACGCGCTCCACCGTCACAGCCTGCTGCAGGAGGGCGGCGGCCTTCTCGCGTCGACCCATACGCTCGAGCTCTTCAGAGGGCGGCGGTCCGCCTGGCGTCAGCATGGCGGTGACGCTCTTGATCGCGCCCTTGGCAAGGTCGATCGGCGACCGCGGCGGGTTCACCAGCGTCTCGTTCTGGTCGAATTTACCCTTGTCGACGACGCGCAGTGCAAGCGCCTTCGACTTCAGGATTTCCACGGCACTCGACATGCGATTGTCGATCTGCTGGGCCGTCTGGCCGTCCTTCTCATCCTCGGCGTAGCGCGAGAGATTCTCGTCGATGAGAATCTGCGTCATTGCCGTGTAGATTGGCTGGGCCATGAAAAGATAGAGCCCTGCGAGCACGACGGTCGCGACAATACATGCAGCGATCACGCCCAAGCGGCGGATTACCGCTGCCCAGAGCTTGTCGAGATCGATGAACGTGTCGCTGTCACGCGTCTCGCTCGGAAATATTGTTCGCGGTCGAAAGTTTACCTGATCCATGGGGCTCGCTTTCCGGAGCTTGTAAGTGACGGACGGCAGCCGCTGCTGCCGTCCGCCGCAAATGAGGTTGTGTTTGCTATGCAGCCTGGACCCGCGTCTCGTGCGAGGTCAGCAGTTCCTTGAGAGAGGCATAGATTTCGGCGCCCATGTCGGCGCGCAGCATGGCGAATGCCACATTGGCTTCGACAAAGCCGCGCTTGCTGCCGCAATCGAATGTGCGTCCCCTGTAGGGATGCGCATGGAACGGCTGGACCTGGGCAAGCTTGTGCATGCTGTCGGTCAGCTGAATCTCGTTGCCGGCGCCGCGTTCCTGACGGGCGAGAAGCTCGAAGATCTCCGGCTGGAGAATATAGCGCCCATTCAGGTAATAGTTTGACGGCGCGTCCTCCGGTTTCGGCTTTTCCACCATGGCGGTCACTTCGAAACCGTTCTTGACGCCTCGGCCGACACCGACGACGCCGTAGCTGGATGTCTCTTCGGGCGCACATTCCTCGACTGCAAAGACATTGCCGCCGACCTCTTCGTAGAGTTCCATCAGGCCTGCCATGCATCCCTGAGGGCCATAGGACACCATGTCGGGGAGCAGGAGGGCGAAAGGCTCGTTGCCAACAAGTTCACGGGCGCACCAGACTGCATGTCCGAGGCCGAGCGGCACCTGCTGACGGGTATAGCTCACGGTGCCGGCGACCGGCAGCATCTTTTCGAGCTGCGTCACCTGCACGGTCTTGCCGGAGCGCGTCAGGGTCGCAATCAGCTCCGGAGCGCTGTCGAAATAGTCCTCGATTGCGGTCTTGTTGCGGCTGGTGACGAAGATGATGTTCTCGATCCCTGCCTGCATGGCTTCATCGACCGCATACTGGACGACGGGGCGATCGACGATCGTCAACATTTCTTTCGGCATGGCCTTGGTGGCCGGCAGGAACCGAGTCCCATTGCCTGCGACGGGGATCACCGCCTTTCGAACTGGTCTATTCATATCCATTCCTTCGTCCTTTCCGGAGGGCGCCCCCGCCCTATCCGATCGGATTTCAGTTGGCGCCAGCGGTGTCCCACCAGCCGGCGCATGCGGACAGCAATCGGCATACGCAGGTGCTTGAGTGCACCTGGATTTCCGATTGCTGTTTTCAAGAAGCCTCCGACGGAGCCTTTCTTGATTTCGTCGACGAGCGTCAGAAATGCCGTCGCCTCGTGGAAACTTCTGGTGCGGCGCCGCTGAGCGGTCATGGCCTTGGCATCCAGCTTGTAGCGAGCGAGGAAGGCCCGGTCGGAGGCCAGCATCGCGTCGATGTGGGATTGCTCCAGCACCCGCGAAATCGAACCCTGCCTGAGGTGATAGACGTAACCGACATCCGGCGTGATCGCGCAGCGTGCGCCGCAAGCAAGCGCTGATGCGAGCAGCAGGTAGTCTTCCCCTACTCTCAGCGTGTCATCGAAGCGCAGTTGGTGGCGGACCAGGAAATCGCGTTCAAAGATCGGCTTCATGTAACCGAAGTTGAAGGTCGACTGGAAGATCACGTTCGAGCCGATGAAGTCGGCAAGCGTCAGGATCGGCCGCCGCTTCAGCGCTTCCCGGGTAAACATCGTCTGCGGCTTTCCGCCTTCGATGGGAATAACGTCGAGATTGTCGAGCACGACCTGAGCCTCGGCTTCCTCCGCCCGCTCCAGCATCGTCAGCAGCCGCGTCGGATAGACGGTGTCGTCGGCGTCGAGAACGGCAATCCATCGTCCACGCGCCGCCGCAAATCCGGCATTGCGGGCAGCCGCCGGGCCGCCGTTTCTCTCCTGCTCGATGAGCCGCACCCGACCATCCGGATAGTGGCGCACGAGTTCGCGCGTGCCGTCCTTCGAGCAATCGTCGATGACGATCACCTCTACCGTTACACCGATCTGGGCAAGGGCGCTGGCAATCGCCTGTCCGATCGTATCCTCGGCATTGTAGGCCGCGATGACAAAACTCACGTCTGGATGGAAATCGGACATCGTCATGCGGCTTCGACGGCTCCATATTGACGGATTTCGCGCATTCCAAGCGTGCCGGAGACCACGCCGGCATGAAGCGCGGCGCGCAGGACATAACGATTGCGGTTGATCGGTGAAAATGCCTTCGCCGCAGCCATTGCCGTGCAGAAAACGAGTTTCAAGCCCGCAAGTCCGGTCTGCCTGGCGCGGCTTAGGCCGGTGTTTTTTGCAGCCAGAATGCGTCCATGCGTCTGACCCGACCGGAAACGGCGCTTGGCAAGCCAGGAAAAGCTGGCCCGCTTTTCCGGAACCCGCTCCTCGATAATGGCATCCCGGGCGAACTCGATGCGCCCTCCATCGTCGGTCAGTCCCGTGAAGAAATGGGTATCCTCGCCGCCGCTCTGTCCGAGCGAAAGTGCAAACCGTCGCCCGGCGACCGCAGGCGAACGCATGTCGAGCAACACGTTGCAGGTATAGCCGGTCCTGATCCGCCCATCGACCCACACTGGCATCGTGGAGTGGAAATCGCCCTTCCGCATCCACCCCGCGCTTCGGCCGTCGTAGATCGCCCTGACCGGGCCGAGCACCGCATCGGCCCCGCTGTGCATCAAGGTAGAGAAAAGTTCGGCAAGCCATAGGGGCGTGGCCGTCTCGTCGTCATCGATGAAGGCGAGATAGTCCGCGTCGCTTTCGGCAAGACAGGCATTGCGGGCGATGGAGATATTCGATTCCGGGCAGTGTACGTAATGGATCGGAAACGGCGAATGCACCCGCATCTCGTCGACCAACGCCCGCGCGCTGGGACCTGCGTCGTTATCGGCGACTATCAGACGCAGCTGGACCCCCATGGGTTCGGCAAGCCTGAAGAGGGATTCGAGCGTCGCCTGCAGTTCCGGTCTCCGATAGGTGCAGATGCCGATATCGATACGAACAGATCTTTCGCCTGCCGTCATCACACAGTCCTCCTCGGTCGAATACCGGCCAATTCCAGCCAGAAGCCCGCAGACCAGGCGAAATGCATGATCATTGCCGACAGCGACGCGAGCGGGCCATAGGGATTTTTCTGCCCGACGGCCATCCAGACGCCGTAGCCGAGGCAGGCCGCGGCCCAGATCGCCAGCGGCACTGCCGCCCACCAATAAAGCAGAGCCAGAAAGGCCCCGACCACGACCGGCGCGACCGCCAACGGGATTGCCTGCCGGAGCTTCGGGACCGAGCGGTGTTTCAGGAGGTTCTTCGCGCGGCCGCGACCATAGGCAAGATATTGCTTGAAGAGCGCCGACGCGCTGGCTCGCGGATAATAGGTCATGTAGGTCTTGCCGGTCATCCAGATGCGGGAGCCCGCGGCACGCAGCCTGAAATCCAGCTCGGCATCCTCGTTGTGGCTGAAACTCTCGTCGTAACCGCCGACTGAACGAAAGGCCTCAATTCGCATCAGGGCGTGATGGCCGTGATCGACCCATTCACCGCCGCCGCCGGCACGATGCTTGGAGCCGCCGTTGCCGAGCTTCGAGTTCTGGGCGATGGCGGTTGCCTTCTGGAAGAGGCCGAAACCGACCGTCTCCATACCCACCACCACGGAATCGGCGTTCATCTCGATCGCCTCCTGGATAAGGGTCCGGCAATAGTCATCCGGATAGTCGCCATGTGCGTCGATACGGATGAGATAGTCCCGATCCTCGCCGAAACGATCGACGGCAAGATTGATGGCAGCACTCTGTATCCGCTTGGGATTGGCGAGCAGCAGAAGATCTGGGATTTCGGATGTGAGGCTGCCGACGATGTCGGGCGTGCCGTCCTGGCTGCCGCCGTCGGCCACGACGATCAGCATATCCATCGTTCCGCGCTGTGCGTTGAGCTTGCGCAGGAGCGGCTCGATCGTCGCCGCCTCGTTGAGGCAGGGGATCACCAGAAGCGTTCGGACATCCTGGATATCGGAGAGTAAACGCGAAACCATACTCCACCTCACGATTGCACGGTTGAGACAGCCGACACATCTGCCGGCGACGAGACGCTGGGATGTAGGGCGGTGAGCCGGGAGACAAGGGCGCGGCAATCTGCGGGGCCGGTGATCCACTGGCTGCGCTCGACGGCGGCAAGGTGCGAAACGAGATCGAGGTAACGCGTCTCGGTCATACCGTTGAACAGCGTCTCGAGCGCTTCGGGCGTGGCTTTTTCAATCATCGGGCCAATTTGCCGGTTCTCCACGAACCTGCCGGTCTCCGTTCCGGAAAGTGCAATCGGGACCGCGCCGTAGAGACCGCCTTCGTAGAGCCGGTTCGGCAGGAGCCAGCTTGAATTGAGCCCTTCCTCGAAGAAGTCGATCGACCAGCTGAACTGGACGTCGCGATAGATTGCGGCGAGATCCTCCGGATTGCGGTAGGCGCCGTGGAATTCCACGTGAGGCGCCCCGCTCACCTTGGCATCGAAATCATCGAACTCGCTGTAGGCAGGGCGACCGCGCAGCACGACTTCGACCTTGCCGTCCATGCGTTCTGCGAAGTCGACCAGGATATCCAGCGATTTTCGGCAACGGAGCGCACCGAACCAGCCTATCCGCCAGGGTTGTCCCGGCTTCGGCAATCGCGGCGCCGGCGCGGCGGAGACGACTTCGGGCTTCAACGCCAGCACCTTGTTCTCCAGCAGCAGGATCGGCAGGTCCAGTCCGGAACGAGGCTTGAAGAAATTCTCTACGAAAGCCGGCGAGCTGGTGATGAGCAGGCTGGCCCGGCTACCGAAATAGCGCTGGACCTGACGCATCAGGCGGCCCTTCGCACCGTCGTCGAGAAGCAGCCGGTGAATGTCGAGGCATTCGTAGACCACGGGGATGTCGCGGCCGAACAGGGAAGCGGCATGGCCTGCCAGTGCCAGGGTCTCCAGGTTGCGGGCAATGATGACGTCCGGCGGAGTTACGTTGGCCAACTTGGATTTCAGGGTCATGCGTGCAGCGATCACCGCGCCTATACGCTGAGCAAACCGGCCGTCGGCGGTCCTCCCGAGCACGATCGTCGGCACATCCCGCTCGTCGGCCAACACGCTGGCTCCGCGCTTGAAACCCGCGACCGTGACGCCTGCGCCACCCGCCTTCAGCGTGAGCACGCGGCGCCTGATCGCCGCGTCGGCGAGATCGTGAGCGAGATAGAGAACATTCAGACTCAAGTGGTCCAACTCCTTTTCAAACCCGTCCGATTACTCCAACATCGTTGGAAACCGGGCGAGCCAACGCTCAGTCGAGCGTGCAAAGTACGGATTCGGGGAAACGGCAATCCTCGCCGATCGCCGTGAAGGCAATGCGGTCGACGGACATCGATGCCGACTGGGTATAGGAGAATGCTCCCATCCAGTTCTTCAGCGTGTCCGTGCCCCAAAGGCTGACGAAGATCTTCTGAGGATTCGACGGTATCTTCGCCTTGTCAGTCACTTCCTGAACCAGTTTGCCGTTCAGGAAATAACGAAGGCGGTTTTCTTCCCAGATGAAGGCATAGTCGTTGAACCCCTGGTCGGCGCCGCCGGCGACCGGCACCAGCTTTTCATTGCCGCCCTTGGCGCCGATATATTGATTGACCTGCACCTCACCCGCATTCTTGCCGAGAACCTCGAAGTCGATCTCGTCATGCGGTTTCTTGTCGGTGGGGCCGATATAGGTGAAGAACGCCGAATTGAGGCCGGAGCCGGTCGCCGCCTTCATGCGCACCTCATAGGTGCCATAACCGTAGCGCGCCTTCGTCTGGATCTCGCCGCAGGCGTAGTTCCGGTCCTTGGCTTTGCCTTCCGAAAATCCCAGCTGCAGGATACCGTTCTCGACCTGTACCTGCTTCTTCGACCAAGTGCAGTTCTGATGGCTGCCGTTGTTCCAGCCGTCGGAAACGTACCAGAAGGAACGGTCGAGGCTGTCGAAGTTTTCGACGAAGGATTTGCTGTTGGCTCCCTGCTGCGCCAGTGCGGCAGTCGAAAGCATGCCCAACCCTGCGGTTGCGATGATGATCGTGCAGGTCTGCTGAATCTGTCTGGCTTTCGCCATCATGTTTCACCTTTGCTGTTGCGTCATGGCCGGTTCGCCAGGGCGAGATAGTCCGGCAGAGGAATGGGATTTTGCGGCTGCGGCGAGCTTGGCCTTCCGCCCGCGGCTGCCGGTCAGCACTTCGTAGATGGCCGGCATCGTCCGAGAGACGAGGCGGTTGGAGAGGGCGAGGATGATGAAACTCGCCAGCGCCGCGCCGAAGTAGAAGAGCAGGTAGAATTCATCTCCCGCCAGGCGGTTCCACACCATCCACATCACCACGAGCAGGGGATAATGGGCGCAGAATATCCAGAAGCTCAGGCTGCCGGTGGCAGCGAGGCGCCGGCCGATCCACGGGCGGATCAGGAAGGCCGACATCAGCCAGAAGCCGCCGACACCGAGGATCGATAGCGTGTTGCGGGCAAGATCGACGGCCCATGGGAAGTCCGGCCCCGTTTGATACTGAACGACGGAAAGCAGGGCCGCAGCCGCGAGCGCAGCCGCGCTGCCGACGCCGGCGAACCGGTCGAATGCCTTGAGGTCCTGCCGGTTGAGCGCCAGGAATATGCCGAGCGTGAAGCTGAAAAGGATGGTTTTCTTCAGCACGATCCCGAGCGTCACCTCGGGCAGGATCGCCACAAAAAACAGGACGCCGAGCGTCGGCGCTGGATAACGGCGGACCAGGAACGCGAGGATCGGCGAAAGGATGATGCAGACGACGAGGTCGCGAAGGAAATAAAGCGGCAGATTGATCGGCAGATCTTCCGTCGCCAGCCCGTAGCTCAACAATTCCCGCGGCGAGTCATTCCATAGATCAGGAAAATAACCCGCGCCGACGCCCATGCGCTGAGCCGCGAACACCGCGACAAACAGGCCCCCGTTCCAAAGCAGGAAGGGAATCAGCACGGTTCTCGCCTTCGAACGCAGCGTCTTTGAATAATCGAACCCGCTCCAGCCGCGCTGGAACAACAGATAGCCCGAGATGACACTCAGGCACGGCACGCCGATACGAAACAGACTGTCGCCTAGAAAGACGCGCAGCCAATCAAAGAAACCGTTTGCCCCGATGAAAGGGCTGGTCTGCGGATCATGCGGCACATGCACGAACACGATGCCGGATATCAGCAGTATACGCATCAAATTGATACGGGAGGATATGTTCTGATCAACAGTCAAACGAGTCACCCCTTTTGGGCAGTGCCTCCCTTCACCGCCGTTTCAATCAGAGCAGACTTGAGCCCGCAATCCGAAAAAGGATCGCCCCGACTTTGGCGCAAAATGTGGCGACGCAGCAAAAAAACGTTTGATGACAGGTCTCGGGGGCCCTGGCTCAATTGTTTTTTACCCCTCAGAATTTGTAGCACCTATCATAATTTCCAAGGGTTTCGCGCCAAGTTTTCATAGATGATTGTTGCAGCGCAGCACGCGGAAAAATTCTGTTTCTCGGCGACAAAAATGTTCTATGTGACCGTACCGGGTTACCGCGCGGGCTCCAAACCCACTTGAAGTGTGGCAGGATCAAGGCAACTTTGCGGCACATTGAGGCGAAGGGCACTCAGCTGCGGCCCCCAGCTGCCGGTGACGGATAAATCGCGGAATTTTTCGAAGCGTGAGCCACACACCGTCTCGAAAGATGGTGAGATGCGCCGCGCCGATCATGGCCGGAAACTGCAGCAGAAATAGGCGTCTCAGGTACCAATTTAAAATCTTCCGGCATCTGTGGTCTTGCCGGAATCGACGCCGTGACAAATTTCAGCCCGAATGTGGCGGTCTTTGATAGCACGCTTCAGCCGACATTCGGCGTGACCGCTTCACGCCTTTGGTTGGAGCATATGTCAAAATCCCGTTGCTGAAGTTCAGTCTTATACGGCAGCGAGCTGCCGCCTAACCCGGAGCCCGACGATAGTCAGCGGCTTGCAATTCTTTGAGGAAGCAGGGGCGAAAACATGGCGACGTTCACGGTTGTTATTCCGTTTTATCAAAAGGAGGCCGGCATACTGCGCCGGGCCCTGAAATCGATCTTCGATCAAAACTATCAGGACTTCGACATAGTCATCGTCGACGACGAGTCCCCCCTGCCCGCCGAGATTGAGCTTCAAGATGTTGATGAAGCTTGGAAATCTCGCATTCGAGTCATTCGCCAGCCGAACGGTGGGCCGGGAGGAGCGCGCAATACCGGTCTCGACAATGTGCCGGCGGACACGCGGTTCGTTGCGCTGCTGGATTCCGACGACGTCTGGCTGCCGGACCATCTCCAGAATGCCTATGACAGCATGACCCGGTTCGGGGCGGAGTGCTACTGGGCCTCGATGCAGCCCAGCGAAGAGTTCTATTACCACTTCGGCATGGCCGAGCTCGAGCGGACTGAGGGTGGCGTCAGGCACTCCGAGGAGCCGCTCGTCATCGAGATGCCGGATCTGGCGAGCATCATGCTCAAGAACTGGAGTTTCCTGCATCTTTCCTGCATGGTCATCGCCCGGCCGGTATTCGAAACGGTCCGCTTCGAGCCATCGCTCCGACTGGCTGCGGAGGATGTGCTCTTCTTCTGCGACTGCATCCTGAAATCGAAGCGGACGCTGCTCTGCGACGCGCCCGGCGCGGCGCGCGGCATGGGCCTCAACATCTTCCACAGCATCGACAACCGCTCGCCGCAATTCCTTCGCCAGCAGTTCAACACCTGGGTGGCGCTCGACACGCTGGAGGAGCGCTTTCGCTCCCGCCCGGGCGACGTGGCATCGATTGCGTCCTACAAGAACACAGCTCGCCGCCAGGCCCTCTGGAGCCAGGCGAGCCGCGTCAAACGGCGGCAATCGCCCGATTTTGGCCTGCTTGCGCGTTGGGTCATGCGCGATCCGGGGCTCATCCGGGCGGCCTTCGAACTCGGTGCCGGAAAGCTCGGGCGCAACGCGCGCTGACATCCGCACATCCCTTTCAACCATCATCCCGCGGAGGCCCGCATGAAAGCGTACTACTGGGAATCGCATCACGGTAATTTTGGCGACGACCTCAATCTCTGGCTCTGGGATTTCCTGCTTCCGGGCTTCCGGGACGTCCATCCGGACGTTCTCCTGGTGGGCGTCGGGACGGTGCTCAATCCGGTTCTTCTGCCGAGCGGTCAGAAAAAACTCGTCGTCGGAAGCGGCTACGGTTATGGCACTCCTCCGGAAACCGGCAATGCCGCCGAATGGGATGTCCGCGCGGTGCGCGGGCCTCTGACGGCCCAGAAACTCGGGCTTTCGCCCGATATGGGCGTTACCGATCCGGCCGCCATGATCACCGACATGCCGGAATTCCAGAACCTGCCGAAGATCCACAAGAAGACCTTCATTCCCCATTGGGAATCGGCCGAATTCGGCATGTGGGGGTCTGTCTGCGAGCCCGTCGGGCTTACCTATCTCGATCCGCGTGGCGAGGCGAAATCCGTGATCCGGCATATCGCCCAGTCGGAGCTGATCGTCGCCGAATCCATGCACGGAGCAATCCTGGCGGACGCATTCCGGGTGCCGTGGGTGGCGGTCAGCACATCCAGATCCATCAACAATTTCAAGTGGAACGACTGGGCGAGCTCTGTCGGCACAACCTATGAACCGCGCTACGTGCCCGTCTCGACCCGCGCTGAGGCCGTCGCCAAACATTCGCGCTTCTGGGGCATGCGGTTCGACAAAGAGCAGCCGACTCCCCACGCGGCTCCGGATGATATACCCGCCGGCGACGTCATCACCCGCCCCGCCCCGCCCCAGAGCGGCCTTCGCTGCATGGCCAAGCAATTTCTCGCGGCGCCCTCCGTGCTGGCTCTATGGCAGGCGAGCCGCGCCGAGCCACGGCTCAGCCCGGATAGCGCCCTGGAGGAGAAAAAGCAGAAATTCCGGGCCGTATTGGACGGAATTCGCAGGGATTATTTCTGAGCGGCGGGGATGCCGGGCAGAAGATAACGCATCCCTGGCGGTTCGGCCGGCGCGCTCGATTTCGCACGGAGCAGATCGAGCTTATCGAAGAAGATGCCGGTAACGACGGCGGGAAGCGCTTGCGGACGTCCCAGTATGTGGCGGATGGCAGCGAGCTTTCCCGCCTGTGATTTGACGTCCAGGAACGCACGCAGCTCGTATTTGCCGCGGATATGATCCCTGTGCTGCTTGATCACGTTGCGCGCCGCCGAAGACAGCGTCGGATCGGAGAGGATGGCCTCGTCCGCCTCGTAGAACTGCCGCAGATCATCCGTGCGGTGCCTGCCGCTCAAGGAATTCGGCCGCACCACGGCGCCATAGCCGCAATGCTCGATCACCTTGTAGCGCGCGCCGCTGGAGAGTGCCCGCACATAGAAATCGTAGTCCTCGCCGAGCCGCATTTCCTCCTTGTAGCGCAGGCCGTGAGCCTCGATGAAAGCCCTGCGAATCACGGGTTTTAGAAATCCCGTTTCGCCTCGCTTGAGGCCTCGACGGGAGATGTTGCCCTCCACGAATTCGACAAGCGACATGGTGCGTGTACGGGCTTCGAAGCTTTCCGGACGGACGGCCTCCGCTTGGCCATGGACGAAGGCGATATTGTCGGCAATGAGATCCCAGTCATCCTCCGCCAGCATCGGTCCAAAACGGCCGGCAAAAAAGAAATCGTCAGCATCCAGAATGGCAATCAGCGGGGCGGTCGCCATGGCGATTGCGTGGTTGCGGGCAGCCGAAGGGCCGTGATTCCTGTCGAATGAAACCACCTTGAGCCGCCCGGTGCCGTCGTCCACGTCGCGTGCTGCCCCGGCAGTGCCGTCGGTCGAGCCGTCATCTACCACCAGGACTTCGCTGACCTGGGCCTCTTCCAAGGCCGATCGGATGGCTATTCCGATAGTGTCTGCGGCATCCTTGGCCGCGATGATGACGCAGATCGTCTGGTGAGCAGTTCCGGCCATAGCGGTCTCCATGCTTCATCGGTCCCGGGGACTATGGACTTAGGAAAGTGGCCGCGATGTGGAAAGGGGTAGAAAAACCTTAGCCGTCAGGTATCGCTGGCAGGCACGTTGGGAGCGGCATCCGCGCGCATTGTGTCCCGCCGGCTGCTCTCCCTGGAGGTTTTCGAAGAGACCGCATCCGGAGAAGCGGCCTCCTCACGGAACTTTTTTTCGCGATGCACCAGGTAAAGAACGCCCAGGAAATAACCGGCCTGAAGAATGACGGCACAGATAAGCGTCTGTATAAACGCCGTATAAAACGAGTCGGTCATAAAATAGGCCGACACCGCAAAAGCGATTAGTACCCCTGTCATGCTGACAAAGACGCGCGGTGCGTACATGATCCTTCCTCCCGACCGCAAACTTGCTTGGTTTGGCGGTCTTTCGGCTCCTCTCCCACTGCAACAACCATAAGAGCCTGCAAGAGAGGATTCAAGTTTTCCTTCGCCACTTATGCCGGACTGTTAGTGAAACTTTCGTAAGGTTCCTCAGGTTCCTTTTAAATATCTCGTTTCTTTCTCTCTTCTATCCGGTGCCCGCGAGACCATCGCCACCCTTTTGCCACATTTCCGCCGCGGTTCGGAGGCGCTGGAACGTTTTTTCCGTTTCCACAGCCCAAGCGAACCGAGACTTGATCAACTTTTGTTACAAAGCTTAAGAAGGCGGCCCGCCGATTATTGCAGTGCAACATTGTATTGCGGCGCAACAGGGGTGGGCCTTTGGTCCTAACCGCAAGCTACTTTGGTCCCGGTCGCAAAGACCGGGCGGGAGTATAGCTGAAATGCAAGCGGGGGTACGCGTGATCTATATATGAGGGGGCGTTAAGAATATTGGTTACCAGGCCATCTCTACGAGAGGCTTACAGTAGTTTTTCAGCTTTCACCGGGGGGATTCACAATAGAAAGCCCCTGACCACAGGCAGGCCGCACGAGGACGACCAGCCATCCCACATGGTTGAACCGAAAATTTGGCTGGCATCAAATTCCGAACACAGACTTATTATCACATTGCACGGAAATAAGCGCCGTAATGGCACCGACTATCGCAAAACCTAAATGGAGTTCACTCTATGAAGTCAGCGACACGTTCGGCAGGTTCGCCGTTTTCAACTTCTGACCAAGCCGGCAGGGTTCTGCCCACCGGCGGCTTGGCGAAGCGAAGCTTCGACATAACAGCCGCCGCCCTCGCACTCCTCCTTTTCAGCCCCATTTTCATTATGATCGCGGCGCTGGTAAAGTTTTCCGACCATGGACCGGTCTTGTACGGACATCGTCGGATCGGTCATAATGGCCGCACGTTCAAATGCCTGAAGTTCCGCACAATGGCCGTCAATGGCGATGAAGTTCTGCGGAATTACCTCCGAGACAATCCGCAAGCTGCGGAAGAGTGGCGGGCGACCCGCAAACTCAAGAACGACCCGCGGGTGACAGTCGTGGGAACGGTCCTGCGTAAGCTCAGCCTCGACGAACTGCCCCAGCTCCTCAACATCCTGCGTGGAGAGATGAGCGTGGTCGGCCCCCGGCCGGTGGTGGACGAAGAGCTGAACCTCTATGACAGCTTTGCCGCCTTTTACCTTCGGACCCGCCCGGGCCTTACCGGCCTGTGGCAGATCAGCGGCCGTAATGACGTCTCCTACGAAAGCCGCATCGCTTTCGATACGCAGTATGTTCAGAACTGGTCGCTTCTCGGCGATGTCTCGATCATTGTGAGAACTATCCCTGCCGTTTGCATGGCACGCGGCAGCTACTGATCGTTCTTTCTCTTTCCACATGACCCGAACACCGGTCGCCTGACCGATCGGGAAATGATGGACCCGGAGCGTGGAAGCAATTCCACGCCACTTGAGGAAAAAATCCATGCAGATACGAACCGCCTCCGCGAGGAGCCTGCGTGTTTTATGCTTTCTGGCCGGCGCGCTTCTCGCGCTGACCAGCAGCGCCCTGGCGAATGACAACAGCTATCGCCTCGGCGTGATGGACAAGCTGCGTATCCGCGTTGCGGAATGGCAGCCGGCCGACGGTACCGTACGCAACTGGGATGCAGTCAGCGGCGATTACACGATCGGCCCCACAGGCTCGCTCTCCCTACCCTTCGTCGGCGACCTCCCCGCCGCAGGGAAGACGACCGGAGAAGTGGCGAAAACCATCGGCGAGGAATTGCGCAGCAAGTTCGCGCTGCGCAATCTTCCCTCCGCTTCGGTGGAGATCGCCCAGTTCCGTCCGGTCTTTGTCACCGGCGATGTGAATACGCCCGGTGAATACCCCTATGCGCCCAATCTTACCGTCTTGAAGGCTGTCAGCCTTTCCGGCGGACTTCGGCGTTCCGATGCCGGCCAGCGTTTCGCGCGGGACTTCATCGATGCCCGCGGTGACGCTGCGGTCTACGATTCCTCGCGTGGCAGGCTGCTCGCCCGCCGTGCCCGATTGCAGGCGGAAATCGCTCGCGTACCGGAAATCAAGATGCCTGCGGAACTCGAAAAGACTCCCAACGCGCCCCAGTTGATCGCCAGCGAAGCTGCGCTCATGAAATCGCGGCGGGATCGCTATGAGCTTCAGCTGAAGGCGCTGGCAGACCTCCGCGGCCTTCTCGAAACCGAGGTACAGTCGCTCAGCCGGAAAGCCGAAACCCAGAAACGTCAGCTGCAGCTTGTCAGCGAAGATCGGGACAAGATGGCCCGTCTGACGGAACAGGGACTGGCGACATCGAGCCGGCGCCTCACTTCCGAAGAACGGGCGGCAGACCTCGAATCGAACATGCTCGATACGGATACAGCCGCACTGCGCGCCAAGCAGGACATCAACAAGGCCAACCAGGACGAAGTCAATCTGCGCAACGACTGGGAAGCGCAGCGCGGCAAGGAACTGCAGGACACCGAGGCCGAGCTCGAAAAGCTCGGATTGCAGCTCACCACCAGCCGCGAGATGATGGCCGAAGCACTGGCACAATCTGCGGAAGCTCTGAAATTCGACCCCTCCGGCCAGGCCGCCACGATCAAATACCTCGTGGTGAGAGACGACGGCCAGGGACCGAAGGAGATGACCGTTGGCGAAAACGACAAGCTTCTGCCCGGCGACGTCATCAAAGTCAGCTCAGAACTCCTGATGCAGTGAGGACGGCATGAGGATCGCCAAATCTGCACTGATCGATTCGGATCGCAACGAGATCTATGGCATCGCGGCTGTCGCGCTGTCATTTTTCGTCTTTGCCTATTCGAGCCGGTTCGGGCAGATTTCGATCCTTGCCTATTATGGCGCGTGGTTCCTGCTGGTTCTCGTCGACTATCGGCGAGTACTCGGCAACTATCTGAAATACATCTGGATCTTCAGCTTTGCGCTGTTCTGTTTCCTCTCCGCCTTCTGGTCGCCCGCCTTCGGCATATCGTTGCGTACGTCCATACAGTATCTCACGCACATCATCTGCGCGCTGATCGCCGTACGGACGATCAGCGCGCAGACCCTCACTCGCGGCGCGATCGTCGGCACTGCGGTCGTGCTGATGTATTCGCTGCTATTCGGTACCTATCTCTACGATGCCATCGACGGCGGCTACAGTTTCGTCGGCGCCTTCTCCTCCAAGAACCAGCTGGGTTTTTATGCCTCGCTTGGCGCCTTCTTTTCATACGCCGCAATCCTGGTATTCCGGGCGCGATCTGTCTGGCTCGTTGGCGCCGCTCTAAGCGGTCTGATTTCGGCCTATTCGCTCGCGGCATCGAAATCGGCAACCTCTGTCATCACCACGATGGGCGTCATCGCCCTTTGTCTGGGAATGCAGGCGATCATGTCCTTGTCACCCCGGACCCGGCGAATCTTCTTTGCCGCCTCCCTGGTTCTGGTCGCGATCGCGGCTGTCGGCGCACTGCAATTCGGCGCCCTGGATGCGATCCTCTCCGTCTTCGGCAAGGATTCGACCCTGACGGGCAGGACCTATCTATGGCAGCAGGGAATCGAGGCGGCCCGGCAGCACCCGCTCTTCGGTATCGGCTATCAGGGATATTGGGTCATCGGTTTTTCGGAGGCGGAAAGGCTCTGGCAGGATTTCTTCATCGCTTCCCGCAGCGGCTTCCATTTCCACAACACCTACATCGAAACCATGGTGGAAACGGGATTGGTCGGGACACTGCTCCTCACCTTCATTCTGCTGACCACCCTCATCGGCCATCTGCGGCGCCTGCTCACGGTGGCCCGGAACCCGGAATCCCTGCTCCTCTTCAGCATTGCCGGCCTGCTGCTCATCCGGTCCTTCGTCGAAATCGACATCATGCATCCCTATCATGTCGGTTCGTTTCTGCTCTATTTCGCCACCGGCAAACTGGCGGTCAGGCAGGTCCAGGCAAACCGGCATTATTTCGACCGTTTCGCTGCCGGCACAGGCAGCCCGCAGGGCGTCGAAGCGCCCGCATCCTTCGGACACGCAAACGGCTTCGAGCTGCGGCATCGGCGCTCCTGATGGGCCAAAAGCCCATCCCGCGAGCTTCTCCCCGCTTCTCTTTGCCCTTTGACGTGCCATTATAGAGGCCCCGACCCAGATGCAGACGCTATACTCCATCCAGTATCTGAGAGCATTCGCTGCCCTGGCCGTCGTGGTATTCCACGCCGGCGAACGGACGGGCCTGCCCTTCACGATCGGCGCCGCGGGTGTCGACGTGTTCTTCGTGGTAAGCGGCTTCATCATGATGGCCATCAGCGACAGCCGACCGGTCGGTCCCGGCGATTTCCTCCGCAACCGTCTTCTGCGCATCGCGCCGGCCTACTGGGCAGCCACCCTGGTCATGGTGATCGGCGCGGTCGCCGGCGTCTTTCCGAACCTGCAGCTGGACCTCGCTCACACGTTCGGATCGTTTTTCTTCATTCCCGTCGCCTCGCCGAGCAGCGGAAACCTCTGGCCGGTTCTCGTTCAGGGCTGGACGCTGAATTACGAGATTTTCTTCTATGCCCTCTTCGCTCTGGTCCTGTTCCTCAGGCCCGCGTCGCGGCTCCTGGCTCTGACGCTCATCTTCGGCGTCTTCGTTATGGCAGGCGCATTGCTGCAACCGAAGAACCCGATCCTGGCCTTCTACACCGCGCCTCTCATCCTGGAATTTGTCGCAGGAGCGGCGCTGGCGAAATTATGGACCGCACGACGCCTGCCGTCGCCAATAGTCGGCCTTTCGCTCATCGCTGCATCGATCGCGGGCTTCGCGACGATCCATCTGCTGAAGCTGGAGTTCGACGCCTTGACCTGCGGCCCGCTGGCGGTCCTTCTCGTGCTCGGAGCGCTGGCTGTGGAGGCGAACGCCCATCTGCGGAAACTTCCCTTCCTCGCCTATCTGGGCGACAGCTCCTATTCCATCTACCTCTGGCATACCTTCACCATCTCCGTCGTCGTAAAGATCGGCTTCATGCTTGCGCTTCCCGCAGCGGCGATCCTTTTGGTCGCCGTCGTATTGGGCACCGCATCCGGGATCGCCGCCTATGAATGCCTGGAAAAGCCGATCCAATCCCTGTTGAAAGGAAAGAGGCCTTCCCTCCGGCGTTTGCCGATACGGGGTCCGGCTCAATAAGGCGCCGGGATAATCAGTCCTTCGGGGTCGTTGGGCTCTCATCCTTGAGATGCTCCGCAAGGCGGAGGGCGAGCGCCACGGCCGGCAGCGTGGGATTTGCATGCCCGCCGGTCGGGAAGAGGCAACTGCCTGCAAGGTAAAGATTGGCTATGCCGTGGACGCGGCAATCCGCATCGGCCACGCCTTCAGCCGGCGCTGCCGCCATCCGGCTGAGGCCGATCTGGTGGTACCCGTCGAAGGCCTGGTTCAACACCGCTTGCCGCCGCTCTTCGGGAGCGTGCAGATATTCCAGCCGGCCAAGTCCATTGCGCCGCAGCCAATCGTCAAGAATTTCGTGCGACCTCAGCACAGATGAGAGGTCCTGATCGATCACGTTGTAATCGACGGCCAGCGGATCGCTCGGCGCCTGTCCGTCGTTCGCCTTGAGGAACACGCGGCTTTCCGGATTGGGCACCTGCTCGGCGTGGTAGCGGAGGAGATAGCGGCCTTTGGGATTCACCAGCGTACGCCACCGGCTGCGGCGCCGCTGGCGCATGCTTTGAAGCACGCCGAGCAGATCGATCAAGCAGCGCCGATCGGTGAAGATATTCCTCCAGTGCTGCCTGCGGTCGATGTTCTGCGCTCCTCTCGACGTTGGAGCAAGCCCATTCGAAAGACGGCGATAGAGCCCCAGGGTCTTCAGGAAGAGATAGACGAGCGACAGTGCGCCGGATCCGTGGATCGGATCTGCGATCGAGACGGCATCCAGCCAAAAGACGCAGTTGAGAAGCCGCTCCTCCAACTGTACGGTCGCGGAGACTTGAAACCGCCTGCGAAAGATATGGCCCTGGTCGTCGAGCTGGAAGGCGAACTGTCTTGCCATCTCCGGCTTCTCGAACTGCAGCAGCGCGATATAGCCCGTCAGGTGCCCTTGATAGAAGCGTCCGGCGGGTCCCTCATTTCCACCGCAAAACTCCGGCCAGTCCCGTTGCAGCGAGAGAAGCAGACGGGCATTTTCGAGCCCGCCGCCCGCCAGAACGAAATTCCTGGCTGCAACCGGAATTTCCTTGCCGTCTCGTTGAACCGTGATGCTCTCGACCTGCCCGCCCGAGGCATCAATTCGAATGCCGGTGGCTCGACCATTCAGCAGCCGTATTCGCCGGGAGCCGTTCAACCGCTGAGCACTTTCGGCTCCCAGATCAGGCTGCCGGCTCCAGCGCTCGATCGCATCGGTGGAGATCGATGCGTCGGGAATGCAAAGCTTCTTAAGAGCCGGTTGCGTCGAACTGCAATTCAGAAAGGAGAAGGCTTCCGGATAATAGGGGCGCAAGGATTCGTGCGGCATGGGCCAGCCGGAATAGGGCACATGGCTGCGCTCCTCGAAATCCAGGTCGTCGAAGGCGACGCAACGGCCGCCCCAGAGCGCCGATGCGCCGCCGATCCCGGGTCGCGACATCGCAAGCGAAGGCGCATGATGAGCATTCTGGAATTCGATACTGCCTGTATTGGCACCAAAAGCGGCGCCGTCGGCCCCCATTTCCAGAAGAGTGACGTCAAGTCCCAGCTTTTCCAGCTTGAAAGCAAGCGCAAGTCCCACAGGGCCGGCGCCGACGATGCATATGTCCGCCGCCTCTGATTCCGTGTCCCGGTCCGCCGCTGCCATGGCCGCCTTTCAGCAAAAGCCCACTCTCAACAGATAACGCGAATCGGTTGGATTGAAACAGCTCCATTGAGCGAAGCCGGGGGGCTTTTTGCTCTGTTGCATGACATCTGCCGCCCGCGTTTTCGCGGGCCTCATCGCGTCAGCGGGTAGAGGAGCTGTCCGTCTTCCTCTCCACGTGGAAACGCCCCCTCACGGCTTCTCCTCTCCGATTGCTGGTAGCCTAAGGGACTGATGCCGATGTAGCGCTTGAACATTCGGGAGAAATAGTAGGCGTCCGAGTAACCGGAAAGCTCTGCGGCCCGCTTCACGCTGCAGCCGCCGGCCATCAGCCCCATGGCGCGCTCCATGCGCTTGAACTCCTGATATTTGTCAGGCGTCCAGCCGACCCGCTTGCGGAATTCGCGCTTGAAATAATCGCTGTTGTAGGGCACCGCGCCTACCGCCCGTTCCACGATCTCGTCATTCAGGGGATCGGCCGCGATCTGACTGGCGGCAACCATCACGGAAAACGAAAGGGCGTCGGGATTGTTGACGTTGCCGACCGACTGCTCCCGCCAGCCGATATGCGCCTGCTCGATGAACTCGATCAGCAGGAACATGAAGAGATGGTGCTGCAGAAGGGTCGTGGAATAGGGCGGTGCATTGTCGTGGTAGTAGCGGGCCAACGGCTGCATCATATCCCAGCGGGCAAGCGTCACCGCTTTTCTGAGGTTCATCTGCGAAATCATGTCGAGGCGCCCGAAGAGGTCCAGGGTGAAATGCTGGGCGATCCCGGTGTAGAGCTCCTTTGACGTAGAGTAGCCGATGAAGCGCGTACCGGCCGGCAGAAGCATGGCTCTCCCCGGTTCCACATCGACCGTCTCGCCCTCGACCTCGTATTGCGCCGAACCCGTCAGGCAGATGATGAGGTCGTGCACGCTGTTCGACTTGTCGACTTTCCAGCTGTGGGTGTGCTGCATCCTTATGGTTGAACGCGTCAGCGTCAGGGCGAGCGCGCCCATGGGAATTCCGGCCAGAACACTACCTTCAATTTCGTCCATCCTTTTCCCCGAATTTGTCGATTTGATCCCGCCGCCAAGATGAGATTATCAGCGCAGGAGCTGAGACCTCAACATATCAGAAGGCCAGATTGGGAGGAAATGGCGGAAATCTGCAAGGTGCCCGACACGTATTGGGCGCCGCGGAGTTCCTATGCCAGAAATTGCGATGCACATTACGGGAAGTATCTCTTCGTTTAAGACTGCCTATATCACCGACGGCTCGCTCAACTGGGTTGCGCTGCCTCCCGATCGCGCCGCAGGCCTCTTCCGCGAGATGATTGTCGCGGCGATGCAGCGCCTGCCGGAAGCACTCGCACAAGCGGGGAAAGCAGCATGAGCGGAGACAGCCGGTTCCTCGGGCTCTTCTACCTATCGCCCTACATCATCGGGCTGCTGATCTTCACGACGGTGCCCTTCGTCGCGTCGCTCTATCTGAGCTTCACGAACTACAACCTGATGGACGAGCCGGTCTTCACCGGCCTGGCGAACTACGTCAAGCTCTTCACCAACGACCGCACCTTCCGCAAATCGCTCTGGGTGACGCTTGTCTACGTGTTCACGACCGTGCCGCTGAAGCTTGCCTTCGCGCTCTTCATGGCCGTGATCCTGAACTACAAGCTGAAGTTCATCAACGTCTTCCGCACGGCCTACTACGTGCCGTCGATCCTCGGTGGCTCGATCGCGATCGCTGTGCTGTGGCGCTACATTTTTGCCGATGTCGGCCTCGTCAACATGGGCCTGAACCTGCTCGGCTTCGAATCCGTCAACTGGTTCGGCGATCCGACCAACGCGCTCTTTACCATCACCCTGCTCCGCCTCTGGCAGTTCGGCTCGGCCATGGTGATCTTCCTGGCGGCGCTGCAGAGCATCGACAAGACGCTCTATGAGGCAGCCTCTATTGACGGGGCCGGCAAGTGGACGAGCTTCGTCTACATCACGCTACCGCTGATCACGCCGGTCATCTTCTTCAACCTGATCATGCAGATGGTCCAGGCCTTCCAGGAGTTCAACGGCCCCTACATCATCACCCAAGGGGGGCCTCTGAAGTCCACCTATCTACTGCCGATCTACATCTATGACGAAGCCTTCAAGCGGTTCGACATGGGCTATGCCTCGGCGATCGCCTGGGTCCTCTTCGTCATCATCATGGCACTCACCCTCATCGCCTTCTGGTCCTCGCGCCACTGGGTCTATTACGCCGGCGACAAGAGGAGCTGACCATGACCGAACACGTTCTCTCCCATGATGCGTCGACGGTTGGCGAGATCGCCGGCGTCCGCGCCCGCGAGCAACGCCGCCACAAGGCAAGCATCGCGTTGCGCTATTTTCTGCTCGCCGCTGTCGGTCTGCTGATGCTCTACCCGCTGATCTGGCTGATCGGCGCATCGTTCAAGACGAATTCGGAGATCTTCGCCAATCCCGGCTTCTGGCCGGAAAACCCGACGCTCGACGGTTACATCAAGGGCTGGCAGACCTCGACGCCCTATTCCTTCGGGACCTTCTTCCTGAACACGCTGTGGATCGTCATACCGAAGGTGATCGGCACCGCGATTTCCTGCACTGCCGTCGCCTACGGTTTTGCCCGCTTCGACTTCCCGTTCAAGAAGGTGCTCTTCGCGTCGCTGATCGCCACGCTTCTTCTGCCGAACGTCGTCACTCGCATCCCGCAGTATCTGCTGTTCCGTGATCTCGGATGGCTCGACAGCTTCCTGCCGCTCTGGGTGCCATCGGCCTTCGCAGGAGACGCTTTCTTCGTCTTCATGCTGGTGCAGTTCCTGCGCGCCATCCCGCGCGATATGGAGGAAGCCGCCCGCGTCGACGGCGCCACCACCTGGCAAACGCTGATCTTCATCGTTGTGCCGCTGCTGATGCCCGCTCTGATCTCCGTCTGCCTCTTCCAGTTCATGTGGACCATGAACGACTTCCTGGGGCCGCTGATCTACATTTCGTCGGTCGACAAGTATCCGGTCTCGCTGGCGCTGAAACTCTCGATCGACACCACCGAGGCCTTCGAGTGGAACCGCGTGCTCGCCATGTCCGTGCTGGCGCTGACGCCGGCGCTCGCGGTCTTCTTCCTCGCGCAGAAATACTTCATCGACGGCATCTCGTCCGGTGGCATCAAGGGATAGTGACATGGCACGTCTGCAACTGAGAAATCTCGAAAAGGACTATGGTTCGTTTCGCGCCGTGCATGGCATCAACCTCGATGTGGAGGACGGCGAGTTCATGGTGCTGGTTGGACCTTCCGGCTGCGCCAAATCCACGACTCTGCGCATGATCGCCGGCCTCGAGCGGATCACCGGCGGCGAGATCCGGATCGGCGGAGAGCTGGTGAACGAAAAGCCGCCGGGCGACCGCGGCATCTCCATGGTCTTTCAGAACTATGCGCTCTACCCGCATATGAAGGTGCGCAAGAACCTGTCGTTCAGCATGCGGCTGAAACGCCGCCCTGCCGAAGAAATCGAAAAGGCGACGGAGCACGTTTCGGGACTGCTGGAAATAAACCCGCTCCTGGATCGGCTGCCAAAGCAGCTTTCCGGGGGCCAGGCGCAGCGTGTCGCGGTCGGACGCGCACTAATCAAGAAGCCGCAGGTTTTCCTGTTCGACGAACCTCTCTCGAACCTGGACGCAAAGCTGCGCGCCTCGATGCGCGTGCGCATCACCGATCTGCACAAGCGGCTGAAGGCCGAAGGTCAGCAGGCAACGGTCGTCTATGTCACCCACGACCAGACGGAGGCGATGACCATGGGTGACCGGATCTGCGTCATGAAGGACGGCCACATCATGCAGGTCGCCGATCCCGTGACGCTCTACAACCGTCCGTCCAATACCTTCGTCGCCGGCTTCATCGGCAGCCCTGAGATGAATTTCCTGGATGGCGAGCTTAAGGGACAAACCCACGTCAAGGCTGCGGATCAGACAGTCGCCCTCGGTGATGAATTCGCGCGCCGGCTGTCGGCCGAAACATCCGGCGAAGTGACGCTCGGCATCCGGCCTCAGCATCTGCGCATCGCCGAAGCCGAGACGCCCGGCACGCTTAAAGGCAAGGTCAACCACATCGAATTCATGGGCCACGAGGTCTACCTCTACGTCGATGTCGGGCCGAGGCGTCTGATCGCCGTGGTGCCTTCGGCTGCCTATGACCGTGCCGCGCTTCGCGATGATTGGGTCTGGCTGAGCCCGGATTCGAAGGGAGTCCACCTGTTCGATCGCCAAACAGGTGAAAACATCAGCCTGGCGATCTGAAACTTCAGCGTTCCAACTTGGGAGGAGCCAAAATGAGAACCATGATCATGACCGCGGCACTGTTTGCCGCAACCAGCCTTTCGACCGCATTCGCCGCGGATCTGCGCATGTCCTGGTGGGGGAGCGACGATCGCCACCTCGCAACGCAGGAAGCGCTCAAGATCTGCGGCGGCAAGTTCGGCCACACGGTGGCGCCGGAATTCACCGGCTTCCAGGGACATCAGGAAAAGATCGCCACGCAGCTCGCCGGCGGTACCGAAGCCGACATCATGCAGGTCAACTGGCCGTGGCTGCCGCTTTTCACCAAGAACGGAACCGGCTTTGCCGATCTCAACCAATACAAGGACATCATCGACCTCGGCCAATGGTCCAAGGCCGATCTCGACAGCGGTACGGTAAAAGGCAAGCTGAACGGTATCCCGGTCTCGACCACCGGCCGCGTCTTCATGTTCAACAAGACGACCTACGACAAGGCTGGCGTGCCTATCCCGACGACCTGGGAAGAACTGATCGCGGCCGCGCCGAAGATGAAGGAGAAACTCGGCAAGGACTATTATCCTTTCGAGGGCGCTGCACTCGACGCTCGCCTCATGGTCATCCTGCGTACGACGCAGAAGACCGGCAAAGACCTGATCGATCCTGCAACGAACAAGGTTTCCTGGACGGAAGAGGAACTCGTCGAAGGACTGAAATTCTACCAGACCCTCGTGGACAAGGGCGTGATCGAGTCCTGGAAGCAGGTTGCTGCCGGCGGCAATACCCCTCTGCACGAGAACCAGAAATGGGCTAAAGGCCAGGTCGCCGGCACCTACCAGTGGGACAGCACCTACGGCAAGATTTCCACGCCCATGGAAAAGGGGCAGGAACTCGTCCCGGTCAAGTTGCTGACCGTTGCCGGCGCGAAGACCGACGGTGTCTATCGCAAGCCATCGATGCTGTTTGCCATCTCCAAAAACAGCAAGGATCCAAAGGCAGCGGCCCAGATCGTCAACTGCCTTCTCAACGATCCGGCGGCGGTAAAGGTGCTGGGCGCGACACGAGGCATCCCCTCCAGCAAGGCCGCGCTCGACGTCCTGAACAAGGAAGGCAAGGTCAAGCCTGTCCAGCTGGAAGCCTACAAGCGCGTCATGGAACCGTCGAGCCCCGGCGTCTCGCCGCTGAACGAGCATCCGCGTGTCACCGAAGCCTTCGACACGAATTTCGAAGCCTTCGCCTACGGCCAGCAATCCGCCGAGGACGCGGCAGCCGAGATCATCGCCGGCATCAACGAAGCGCTGACGGGGATCTGAACATCGTGACGATTGCCGCCATCGAACTTCTGACGACCGGATCACGCAGTGCGACCTTCAGCGTCGATGCCGAAAGGTATCTTTTTGAACGTGACGCTTCGTTCGCCTGGGACGTTCGGAGTGCCGATGGCGGTATCGTGGCCGAGGGGACGACGCGTCGCGTCGTCTTTACAGTCACTGAACTCGAGCCGGGCAGCCATCTTTCCCTCCAGATCGGTGCAGCCCGGCTCGACTTCACGACGGCGAAGGAAACGGCTCTCGCCGACATCAGCGGTTTCGGTGCTTCGGTCGATTCACCGGATAACGCCGAAGCGATCCAGGCGGCAATCGACGCGCTCCCCTCCGAAGGGACGCTTCGGATACCGCCCGGACGCTGGCTGAGCGGTCCTGTTTTCCTCAAGAGTGACATGACGCTGCTGCTGGACGAAGGAGCCGAACTGGCTGCGATCGCGGACCGCGAAGCCTTTCCCGTTCTGCCCGCCCGCCATCCCGACGGCCGCGTGCTCGGCACCTGGGAAGGTGTGGCGGAGGCCTGTTATGCCAGCCTGATCAACGCGATCGACTGCCGCAACATCCGTATCAGCGGCAAAGGCATCATCGACGGCGGCGGTGATCGCGGCGACTGGTGGTCCTGGCCGAAGGAGACGCGACAGGGAGCCAGACGCGCGCGCACCATTTTCCTCTCGGCATGTGAAGACATCACTCTCTCTGGCCTCAACATCCGCAATTCACCGTCATGGACGGTGCATCCGGTGCTTTGCAGCCGATTGCTCGCGGCGAATCTCACGATCCAGAACGATCCGGATTCGCCCAATACGGATGGGTTCAATCCGGAAAGCTGTTCCGATATCCGCCTTGCCGGCCTTCATATTTCTGTCGGGGACGACTGCGTCGCCATAAAGGCGGGCAAGCGCAGCCCGAACGGCGGGCCTGATCGGCCGACGGAGCGCGTAAAGATCTCCAATTGCCTGATGGAGCGTGGCCATGGCGCCGTGGTCATCGGCAGCGAAATGAGCGCCGGCGTCCGCGACATCCAGATTGCGAACTGCCACTTCAGAGGGACCGATCGGGGACTGAGGATCAAGACCCGCAGAGGGCGCGGCGGCACGGTGTCCGATATCCGGCTTGCCGATAGCCTAATGGAGGACGTCGCCACGCCGGTGGCGGTCAACTCGTTTTATTTCTGCGATGCCGACGGGCGGTCCGACTATGTCCAGTCCCGCGTTCCGTTGCCGGTTTCCGACGAGACGCCGAACATCCGGTCGATCTCGGTGAAGAACGTCACGGTCTCGGGCGCTCGGACCGCTGCTGCCGTGTTCTACGGGCTGCCGGAAGCCTCCATCCACGACATTACCTTCGAAAACTACACGGTTTCCTTCACGCCCGATGCGGAGCCGGAAGTGCCGGAAATGGCCTGCCTTCTCACACCCCTCCGTCACGCCGGCATCATAGCGGAAAACACGCTTTTCAGCCGCCTTGCGATGCTTTCGCCGGCTTCGATTCATCCAGCACAAGACTGAAACCCATGCTTCAGACCTATTTCGACGATTACGCCCGAAGATACGAATATTACAAAGGCGGCGCCTGGTGTTATGAAGACGGATGCCTCTATCGCGGTCTCATCACGCTTTATCAGGCCACCGGCGACAGGCACTGGCTCGACCATGTCACGCGGCTCGTCCGCGGTCAGATCGATGCGCAGGGCCGGTTGGTCGGCTACGAGCTCGACGAGTTCAACATCGACAACATTCTTCCCGGCCGCACCCTCGTCTTCCTTTACGAGCTCACCGGCGATGACGCCTGGCTCGATGCCGCCGCTCCTCTGGCAAGGCAGCTCGATACCCATCCGCGCACCGGCAGCGCCGTCTATTGGCACAAACTCCGCTACCCGCATCAGATCTGGCTGGACGGTCTCTACATGGCTCTGCCTTTCAAGATCGAATATGCGCGCGCCGCCTCCCGGCCGAATATGCTTGAGGAGGCTCTGCAGCAATTTTCGACCGCGCTGGACCTGACCTATGACCGCGACGCGGCACTCTACCGGCATGGTTATGACGAGTCGCGCGAACAGTCTTGGGCGGACCCGCAAAGCGGGTTGTCCCCTGCTCACTGGGCCCGGTCGATCGGCTGGCTGGCCATGGCCTTCGTCGACATCATCGAAAGCCTTCCGCCCGGCGCGGCACGGCAGGATCTGATGCTCCGGGCCTCGGCCCTCGCCTCCCGCGTGCTTTCGTTGCAAACCCCGGATCATCGCTGGCTGCAGGTCATCGACCGGCCGGACGCCAAGGGAAACTATGCGGAAAGCTCCGCCACGGCGATGTTCGCTTATTTTCTGCAGAAGCTTGCGCGGCTTGGCGGCTCGGTGGCTTTTGCTGATGCCGGAGCGCGGAGCCTCCTATCCCTTGTCAAACACGAATTGCGCACCGATGAGACCGGAACGTCGAGGCTGCAGAATATCTGCTGCGTCGCGGGTCTGGGGGGCTTCAACGGCCGTTACCGCGATGGAACGGTGGAATACTATCTTTCGGAGGAACTACGCGCCGATGACATCAAGGGCGTCGGCCCGCTGATGATGGCTTTTGCGGAGAGCTTGCAGGTCCGCTCCGCCGATCATCGATCCTCTGGCGCCCCAAGCGAGGAACGGGTCGAACTCAGCGCCGCCAAGCGCTGAGACACCAGCTGTGTTCGCAGGCTTAACGCGAGCCGCGGAAGTTACCCTCGTTCGTTTCCGCCGGATCGAAATTCGGATCGAAATCGTTTGCAGCCCGTTTTGTGCCCGGCGGATTGCGGTGCGCAGTCGCGTCCTCCGAACCGGTGATGACGGTGGGCTTGGCGCTGTGCACGCCGCTGCTCTTGCGATCACCCTGGGACTTGGCGAACTGCCCCTTTGCGTCGGCTTCCGGACCGGTGCCGGGATGATTCTTCGTCATCTCAGTCTCCCTTTGTCTTGCCGGCATCGGATACCTTTTCTCGGGAAGGATCCTGATTGTTCTCCCCAAGCGCATCGCGATCGTGATCGGGATCGTCTTTCGCCGGCATGTAGCCGCGGGGCCTGCTTTCCTGCGGGCCTTCCCAGCGCGGCGATTGGTCTGTAGTGCCAGGAGCGCCTGGTTTTGGTGTAGTCATACCCATGTTGATGTCTCCTTGAGACAAGGATAACAAACGGGCACCCTCAGAGTTCCGTCATCAAAGGAAACGCGGAATTGCTTGGAAACGGGAGCTCAGGCTGCGCGGGCCAGAAGCTTCTTCTGGATCTCGACCGCTTCCATGGGTTTTCCCACGAGATGCCCCTGCAGTTGATCGCAGCCGGAAAGGTACAGAGCTTTGGCCTGAGCGGGTGTTTCCACCCCCTCGGCCGTCACCGGAATGTCGAGAGCGTTGGCAAGCAGAATGGTCGCGGTGAGAATCTGCGCTCCCCGCTCGCTGTCGATCGCCTTCACGAGAGACCGGTCGATCTTCATCCGATCGAAGCCGAATTCGCGCAAGGCCCCGATACTGGCGTAACCGCAACCGAAATCGTCGAGAGCGAACTTGACGCCAACCGCCTTCAGGCTGGCAATCGAACGCTTGGCCTGTTCGGGATTGGCCATCAGAACGCCTTCGGTAATTTCAAGCGTAAGCCGTTTCGGATCGAACGACTTCGCCTCGAGCAAGGCGATGACGTTTGCCGCAAAATTCGGATTTCTGAGCTGGATCGGCGAGGCATTGACGGAGATGGCGATATCCTGCCACGCGCCGACCTCGTCGATCGCCGATGCGAGGATAAGCAGCCCCAGTTCGTCGATCAGGCCGGCACGCTCGGCGATCGGAATGAAAATCTCGGGGCTGATGGGGCCGGTTTCCGCCGTCCATCGGGCAAGGACTTCGACCCCTCTCCATTCCTGGGTGGCTGCATCCACGAGTGGCTGATAGACCGGACGGATGCTGTTGGAGGCAATTGCCGTGCGCAGCTTCGCTTCGAACTGGCTGCGATTTTCCCGTTCCAGATCGAGCTCCGCATGATAAGCGACCGCCTGTGCTCGGCCATTTTCCTTGGCCCGGTACAAGGCAACGTCTGCGCGTCGGATGAATTCGAGCGGATCGGTGGCGCTTGCGTCCGTGGCGACGATGCCGATGCTCACACCAATCTCGATCGTTCTGCCGCCTATCCCGAATGGTCGGCTCAAGGCTTCAAGTATGGAAGCACATAGCTCCCCGGTATCATCCCCGGTCGCGGCAATTGCGAACTCGTCGCCTCCGAGGCGAGAAAAGGATGCGCCCGCAGGAAGCAGAGCGGCCACTCGCGCTGCGACGAGCCTGATGAGTTCATCGCCGACTGCATGTCCCCATGCATCGTTGACTTCCTTGAAACCATCGAGATCGAGCAGGTGAAGCTCGACCTCCTCCTTGTCGGCAAGCCGCCGCTCGACCTCCTCCAGGAACCCTGCGCGATTGAGAAGCCCGCTCAGCGGGTCATGGATCGCCCGGTGATGCACCTCCCGGGCGCGCCGTTTGAAGCCGCGGGCGGAGATCAACCCCGTCGTCACAATGGCGACGAAGAAGGCCGACAGAAGCAGGCCGGCGGCCACCAGATAGGCTTTGACCTCATAATAGATCCTGGAGCCCGGATCCCGGCTCGGCCATTCCAGGTAAGATACGGCCTTTCCGTCGATGTCGGGCAGAGGCGTGTTGAGGGCTGGGAGATGTGGAAGGTCCACGACAAACAATCCGCCGAGATCAAAAGTCTTGGAGATTTCCGCGACTGCCTCCGCGTTCAATATCTTTGCAAAAATCAGGGTATTGAATGCCTGCGGCACGTCCGGCGTCTGTTCGTAAGGCTGGATCGCGCCAGCGCCGAATAAAACAAGGCCGTCGACCGTCTTCACGAATCCGCTGATCGGCTCCTGACCTGACTGCGCTGCCTTCCTTGCTAGATCGGGAAGTGCCGAACCGAAATATTCAAGCGGATCGAATTCCTCACCCTTCTTGTGAGCATCCAGTACGCTTCCATCGGCATGAAGAACAACGGCAATATCGTAGAGAGGGTAATCCTCGGTCGTGCTCCCCCAGTTCTCATAGGACCATTCCTGCGCGTTGTCCGACGCCATGGCTCTGAAGGCGTCGTCCCAGACCGCGTTGTCCCTGACGGTCGCCCGCAACCGGCTTTGGAAAGCTTCCACCGCCGCCGAGGCAGCGTGCGACGCCCGCGCGTCGTCGATCGTCGTGGCTGCTTCTGTCATGTCTCGCACCGCGACGGCGACGAGAAACGCGAGCACTGACCCGACGAGAACAAAAAAACTCGTCACGGCTGCGACGAGGAGAAGTGCGGACCGAGACGATCGGGTGCGGAGGCTCTGCATTCTTGACCGGCGTGACTCTGTACAAACAGCAGGTTGGCCTGCCTCGCCAATATTAGGTCGCCTTAATCAACGAGAGATTAACTTACGCCCGTTTCGTGCGCCTGATCGGCCGCCCTGAGGGCTGGAAACCGCGCCGCACCGAATGCCCTTTTTCGGCGCCAAGAGCCCTCCTTCTCGTTCCTTTCCTGCTGC
This sequence comes from Neorhizobium alkalisoli, assembly GCF_002968635.1. Lineage (GTDB taxonomy): Bacteria > Pseudomonadota > Alphaproteobacteria > Rhizobiales > Rhizobiaceae > Neorhizobium > Neorhizobium alkalisoli. The sequence goes on from NZ_PVBN01000009.1 coordinate 138,371, forward strand.
CATGCCATTGAAATATCGCTGCAAAACAACCTGCGTCTGAGCGGAACGACCGTCCGACCAGAAGGCGCAGGCCGTGAGAACTTTTTGGAAACCAAAAACGACATTTCCTGAAACCACTTTCTCCTGCGGTAGTTTGGCTTACAGCGGGGATGAGGTTTGCGGGACGAATGCCATGCAGGACTTCGAATACGCTCGTGAGCGCATGATAGAGGCGCAAATTGCGCGTCGGGGGCTCAACGATCCGAAGCTGCTCAAGGCTTTTCGCGAGGTCCCGCGCGAAACCTTCGTCGAGAGCGGCTTGGAGGAGTTCGCCTACGAGGATACACCGCTTGCAATCGGCGAAGGGCAGACCATCTCGCAGCCCTACATCGTCGCGCTGATGATTGAGCGGGCACGGATTGGGTCGGGCGATGTCGTGCTCGAAGTCGGCACGGGCTCGGGTTATGCCGCAGCCGTTCTCAGCCGCATCGCCGATCACGTTTACACCATTGAACGATATTGCAGCCTTGGAGAACAGGCCAGACGCCGGTTCCGCCGTCTGGGGCTCGGCAACATCGCAACCAGGGTGGATGACGGGACAAAAGGCTGGCCGGAAGCCGCGCCGTTCGATGCAATTCTGGTAGCAGCCGGCGGGCCGTCAGTGCCGCCGGCGCTCAAAGAGCAGTTGGAACTAGGAGGTCGCCTGATCATGCCGGTCGGTTCCGAAGGCCATCAGCAGCTGGTCCGCGTGACCCGGATAAGCGCCGAAACCTTCGAGGAAGAGGACTTGGGCGGCGTTCGCTTCGTTCCGCTCATCGGCGAATACGGTTGGCGCGAAGGGTATCGGAAACCGAGGCAGATCCAAAAACCTCTTCCCGAATTGATCGCAGACGCTGCCGAACCTCTTCCTGACTTCGACGACCCCGCGTTCGGGGCACTGTTCGACCGTTTCGGCGATCGGCGCGTGATACTTCTCGGCGAGGCCAGCCACGGTACATCGGAGTTTTACCGCGCCCGCGCCGCAATCACCCGCCGCCTCGTCGAACGGCACGGTTTTACGATCGTCGCCGGCGAAGCTGATTGGCCCGATGCCGCCGCGATCGACCGTTATGTCCGACATAGGCCCGGAAGGTCGGGCGAAGTTCCGTTCCAGCGCTTCCCGACATGGATGTGGCGCAACCTGGAAGTCGCGGACTTCATCGGCTGGCTTCATGGATACAACGTCACGGTGTCGGATCAGCGCAACCGGGTCGGCTTCTACGGTCTCGACATCTACAACATGAGCGGCTCCATCGCGGCAGTGCTTGCCTATCTCGACCGGACGGATCCAGAAGCCGCAAAGGTGGCGAGAGAACGCTACGGCTGCCTGACGCCCTGGCAGAACGAACCTTCCACCTATGGCCGCGCGGTGCTGATCGAAGGTTATGACAGATGCGAGAAAGCAGTGGTCGCCCAGTGCCGGGAACTGCTCGGGCGCCAGTTCGACCACACCGGGGAAGATGGTGATGATCTCGTCGACGCAGCCCAGAATGCACGGCTGATTGCTTCCGCCGAACGTTACTACCGCATCATGTATTATGGCGGAGCGGATTCCTGGAACCTGCGTGATACCCATATGTTCGAGACGCTCGAACAGTTGCTTCACGCACGCGGCCCGCAGTCGAAGGCCGTCGTCTGGGCCCATAACTCCCACATCGGCGACGCCCGCCATACGGACATGGGAACATCCAGGCAAGAAGTGAATATCGGCCAGCTCTGCCGCCGGCGCTTCGGCGATACGGCCGCTCTCATCGGCTTCGGCACCCATGAAGGAGAGGTGGCGGCCGCCACCGACTGGGACGGGGATATGGAAGTGAAGACCGTTCGCCCCTCGCTGGAGGACAGCTATGAGAGGTTATTCCATATGTCCCGGCAAAAGCGCTTTCTGCTCGATATGCCGAAACATCCCGAACTGCGGCAGCAACTGCTGGAACCCCGGCTCGAACGCTTCATCGGCGTGATCTATCGGCCGGAAACCGAACGCCTGAGCCACTACATGTACGCGTCGTTACCACAGCAGTTCGACGCTTTCGTATGGTTCGACAGGACAACACCGGTTACGCCGCTGGGTCTGGTGGAAAAGCACGAGGGCGTCCCGGAAACCTATCCTTTCGGCCTGTAGCGACCGGCGGCCCCTTACCGCCCGGTCGAGCAAGCCGTAAAATCGTGCCTTAGATGATCCCGCCGCCGCCCGCAGCGGAGGCCGGCCGTTCCAGCGCGACCTTCTTGCGGTAACCGCTCGCACGATAGGTGGCCACCGGATCGACCGCCCCGCCCGCGCGACGGCGCGCTTCGGCGAGGATCGGCTCGACATCGGTCCGATAGGCGCGTTTCAACGTTTCCGACGCCATCAGCGCATCGTTCTCCTGCTGATAGCCCTCCAGTGCCGCGCGGTCGACCAGCAACGCCTGCGCATAGGCCCGGCGGATTTCGTTGGCACTTGAGATCAGGCTCTCGATCGGGTCGGTGACGTTGTGCGACTGGTCGATCATATGTGCCGGGTGGAAACCTTTGACGCCGCGGTGTTCGGCGTCCACCAGCTCGTTGAAGACGAGGAAGAGCCGGTAGGGTTCGATGGCACCCGCATCGAGGTCGTCGTCACCGTATTTCGAGTCGTTGAAATGGAAACCGCCGAGCTTGCCGAACTGGATGAGGCGAGCGACGATCATCTCGATATTGGTGTTCGGCGCATGATGCCCGAGGTCGACGAGGCAGAAGGCTTTCGGGCCGAGCGTGTTGGCGATCAGGTAGTTCGTGCCCCAGTCCTGCACGACGGTCGAATAGAAGGCGGGTTCGTACATCTTGTGTTCGGAGAACAGCCGCCAGTCGTCCGGCAGCGCCTTGTAGATCTCCGCCATGGCGGCGAGATAGCGCTCGAAGCTCTTGGTGAAGTTGCTCTGGCCCGGAAAATTCGAGCCGTCGCCGATCCAGACGGTCAGCGCCTTGGAGCCGATCGCCTTGCCGATCTCGATGCACTCGAGATTATGCTCGATCGCCTGTTGGCGCGTCGCGGCATTGGTGTGGCTGAGCGAGCCGTATTTATAGGATTGGGCTTGCCCTGGTGCGTCGGAAAAGGTGTTGGAATTCATCGCATCGAAGCCTAGGCTCAGGGCGTCGCCCTTGGCTTTCAGCTCCTTCGCATCCGCTTTGTCCCAGGGGATATGAAGCGAAACGGTCGGCGTTGCCTGGGTCAGCTGATGGATGACGGCGCAATCGTCCAGCTTGTCGAAGATCCCACGGGGTTCGCCCTGGCCCGGAAAGCGGGCAAATCGTGTCCCGCCGGTGCCGACACCCCAGGACGGGACCGCAACGAAAAATTCGGCAACCTTACCGGTGATCGTGTCGATATCGATGCCGCGACGTGACAGGTTCTCGCCGAGCGCCTGGTAATCGGATTTGAGCGCGCCCGCGCGCCTGTCGTTCTCCGCGGCAACCACGTCGGCCGCAATCTTCAGATCTGTCATGACGATCTCCTCCCCTGATGCACCCGAAGCGTCCACCCGCCGCCGGCCTTGGGAGAGCCGGAAGCGGGCGGACAAGCTGTTAACGCGTGAAGCTCTGCGCGTTGCCGGCATCCACATTGATGATATTGCCGGTCGACTTGGCGGATGCATCGGAAGCGAGGAAGTAGATTGCCTCGGCGATGTCTTCCGGGAAGACGTTGAGCTTCAGCATGGAGCGCTTGCGGTAATGCTCCTCCAGATCGGAAACCTCGATCTTCGAGGAGGCCGCGCGCTGCTCGCGCCACTCGCCGTTCCAGATCTTCGAGCCGCGCAGCACCGCGTCCGGATTGACCGTGTTGACGCGAATGCCGGCTTCCGCCCCTTCGAGCGCCAGGCAGCGCGCGAGATGGATTTCGGCTGCCTTGGCGGTGCAATAGGCCGATGCGTTCGGCGAAGAGGCAAGTCCGTTCTTGGATGCGACGAACACGACATTGCCGCCGAGCTTCTGGCGGCGGAAGAGCCGGAAAGCTTCGCGCGACACGAGGAAATAACCGGTCGCCAGGATGTCGATATTCTTGCTCCACATCGCAAGCGTGGTGTCCTCGACCGGCGCCGAAGAGGCGATCCCTGCGTTCGAGACGAGGATGTCGACGCCGCCGAACTCGACGCACGCCTCGGTAAATGCGGTAATGACGGCATCTTCCTTGGTGACATCAAGCACCACGCCGCGCACCGCATCCTTGCCGAAGGATTTTTCGAAATCGGCTTTCGTCGCGTCGAGTGTTCCGCCGTCGATATCGGCGAGCACGACGCAGGCGCCCTCACCCATCAACCGCGCCGCCGTTGCCCGCCCGATGCCTCCGGCGCCCCCGGTGACGAAAGCCACCTGCCCGGCAAGACTCTTCGGCTTCGGCATGCGCTGCAGTTTGGCTTCTTCGAGCAGCCAGTACTCGATATCGAACGCCTCCTGTTCCGGCAGGCCCTGGTATTCGGAGACGGTAGACGCTCCACGCATCACGTTGATCGCGTTGACGTAAAATTCGCCGGCGATGCGGGCGGTCGCCTTGTCGCGGGCAAAGGACAGCATGCCAACGCCGGGGACGAGGAAGATGACCGGATTCGGGTCACGCATCTTGGGAGAATTGTCGTGCTTGCAGGTCTCGTAGTAGCGGGAGTAGTCGGCACGATAGTCTTCCAGCGCCTTGTCCAGCGCCGCGATGACGCCGTCCACGTCCGGCTTGGCCGGATCGAAATCGAGGATCAGCGGGCGGATCTTGGTGCGCAAAAAGTGGTCCGGGCAGGACGTTCCAAGAGCACCGAGCGGCTTCAGGTTCTTCGAGTTGACGAATTCCAGCACCGCATCCTGATCATCGAAATGACCGAGCTTGCGCTCCGCCTTGCCGATACGGCCGCGGATTTCCGGCATGAGCTTTGCGGCGATCGCCCGACGCTCTGGAGCGGGCAGGCTTTTCAGGACCTCGCCGCCGAAGATCGTCTTGCCCTCGGTATGCTGCGAGAACCACTCGATTGCCTTGTTGATGATTTCGAGGGTCAGTTCGTAGCAGGCCTTGGCATCGTTCGCCCAGGTGAACAGGCCATGGCTTTCCAGCACCACGCCCTTGGCGTTCGGATTGGCCTTGACGAGAGCTTCGAGGTCGAGACCCAGCTGGAAACCCGGGCGGCGCCAGGGCAGCCAGCCGATCGCGTCGCCGAAGATCTGCTTCGTCAGTTCCTTCGAATTTTTGGACGCGGCGATCGCGATGATCGCATCCGGATGCATGTGGTCCACATGCATATAGGGCACGAAACCATGCAGCGGCGTATCGATCGAAGCGGCGCGCGGATTGAGGTTGAAGGTGCAATGCGGCAGGAAGCCGACCATCCGATCTTCGTCCTGCACTCCCTTGTAGAGGCCCTTCAGAGCTTCCAGCTTGTCGAGATAAAGCGTGGAGAAACCATCGAGCTTGATCGTCCCAACATCGCCGCCGGAACCCTTTACCCACATGACGCGGACCTTTTCGCCGCTCAGCGGGTCCGTTTCCATCACCTTGGCAGAGGTGTTGCCGCCGCCGTAATTGGTGATGCGCTTGTCGGCGCCGAGGAGATTTGAGCGATAGAGCAGCTTGCCCGGCTCATCGAGTTTGGCTGCATAGGAATCGTCCCAGCGGTTTTCGAGAAGGCGGGTTTGGCCCGACATCGCTTTCCTCCCAACGTGTTTCGGCTCATGGCGGCAGACCGGCCACCATCTCCCATAACGTGGATATCGCGCATTGCTCCGCCTGCTGTCAATCAAAAACGATCATAAACTTTCATTGTGCAGCGCAGTAAAATCGAATTTGATCGTTTCTGATTGACAACATAAATTTTCCAGTAATATTGAAACCCAGGAGGAGCCCATGCACGAACGTGAACGCCATCGCATCATTTTGAGCGCGATCCAGGAAAAGCCCGTCATCACGGTGCAGGATGTCGCCGAATTGACCGAGGCATCCGAGGCGACGATCCGGCGCGACATTGCCGCGCTTCACGTTCAGGGCAAGCTCCGGCGCGTGCGCGGCGGCGCCGAGGCGGTGCATCCGCCGCAGATCGGCCAACTGGCCGCCCGTTCCTTCCGTGTTTCGGAATCGGTCAATATCGACAAGAAGCGCGCAATTGCCCGCCGCGCGGTCGAACTCTGCGAGGAAGGCGATTCCGTCATTATCAATGGCGGTACGACGACCTTCCAGATGGTGCACTTCATGTCGGCGCGCCGCCTCCAGGTCATGACCAATTCATTCGCCATCGCCGAACACCTCGTCAAACATTCAAAGAGCACGGTGACAGTGCCGGGCGGCGCGATCTACCGCGAGCAGAGCCTGATCCTGTCTCCCTTCGAAAACGACGCCATCCGCAATTTCTATGCCCGGCGCATCTTTATCGGCGCCCAGGGCGTCGGCCCGCTGGGCGTAATGGAAGCCGACGCACTGGTGATCCAGAGCGAACAGAAGCTGATGCAGCAGGCAGAAGAACTGATCGTGATGGTGGATTCGAGCAAATTCCAGCGCCGATCGAGCCTCATCCTTTGTCCGCTGGAACGGGTGACCACCGTCATCACCGATGACGACATATCCGAAGATGCCGCGCGAATGATCGAAGGCGCCGGCGTCAAACTGATCATAGCCGGCACCGCTGCGGCGGCACCGGCCGAGGAGGATTCCACGTCGGCCGCATGAAAGCATCCGGCGGGAGGAAATGAACTTGTTCAACTGGGAGGACTGACAATGAAACTAACCAAGAAACTAGCCCTCGGCGTGGCACTTGCCTTCGCCGCCATGACGACGGCGGCGAGTGCGGCGGACATGAAGATCGCGCTTGTCGTGAAATCGCTCGGCAACGGCTTCTTCGAAGCGGCCAACAAGGGCGCGCAGGAAGCCGCCAAGGAACTCGGCGGCGTCGAAGTCATCTATACCGGCCCGACATCCACCACCGCCGAAGGCCAGATCGAGGTGATCAACTCGCTGATCGCGCAGGGCGTGGATGCAATCGCCATCTCCGCCAACGATCCGGATGCCGTCGTTCCGGCGCTGAAAAAGGCCGCCCAGCGCGGCATCAAGGTAATTTCCTGGGATTCCGGCGTGGCCAAGGAAGGCCGCATCATGCACTTGAATCCGTCATCCAACGAACTGATCGGCAAGATGTGCCTGCAGCTCGCCGCAAACCATCTGGAAGGCGGCAAGGGTGACTTCGCAATCCTCTCCGCCACCACCACGTCGACGAACCAGAACACCTGGATTGCCGAAATGAAGAAGCAGCTCAAGGATTTCCCGGGACTGAAACTGGCGACCACGGTCTATGGCGACGACCTTGCCGACAAGTCCTATCGCGAAGCCCAGGGCCTCCTGACCTCGCAGCCGAACGTGAAGGTCATAGTCGCTCCGACGACCGTCGGCGTGCTCGCCGCCTCGCAGGCCGTCAAGGATGCCGGCAAGATCGGCCAGGTCTATGTAACGGGTCTCGGCCTGCCATCTGAAATGGCTGGCGCCATCAAGTCCGGCGCAACGAAGGAATTTGCCATCTGGAATCCGATCGACCTCGGGTATTCCGCGACCCAGATCGCCTACCACATCGTCAAGGGCGATACGGACGGCAAGCCGGGCTCCGAAATCAAGGCCGGCCGCATGGGTTCGATCAAGGTCGGCGACAATGGTGAAGCCGCGATGGCCGACCCCTTCGTCTACAATGCCAAGAACATCGACGAGTTCTCCAAGATCTTCTGATCCTTTTGAACACCTCCCTCCGGCGGTCGCGAATGGCCGCCGGGACTTTATTCAGATTTCACTGGCTGATCGATGATGAACGCTGTCGCACCAACGAACGACTTGGCCCCGCTTGCCGCGGAAACGCCGATCCTGGAAATGCGCGGCATCAGCCAGATCTTTCCCGGCGTGAAAGCGCTGGATGGCGTCAGCATCAGGCTCTATCCCGGCCAGGTCACGGCGCTGATCGGTGAAAACGGCGCCGGCAAATCGACCCTCGTCAAAATCCTGACCGGCATCTACCGCCCGAACGAGGGCGAGATCCTGATCGATGATCAACCGATTTCCTTTCCCAGCGCGCAGGCCGCAATCGACGCCGGCGTCACCGCTATCCACCAGGAAACGGTGCTCTTCGACGAATTGACTGTCGGCGAGAACATTTTTTTGGGGCACGCGCCGCGCACCCGCTTCGGCACGATCGACTGGCGGCAGATCAACAGCCGCTCGAAAGCGCTCATGCACCAGCTCGAAAGCGAGATCGATCCGACGATCCGGCTGCGTGATCTGTCGATCGCCCAACGGCATCTGGTGGCGATCGCACGCGCGCTGTCCGTCGAGGCGCGTATCGTCATCATGGACGAGCCGACCGCGGCCCTTTCCCGCAAGGAGATCGACGATCTCTTTCGCATCGTCGAAGGCCTGAAGCGCCAGGGCAAAGCGATCCTCTTCATCAGCCACAAGTTCGACGAGGTCTACGAGATCGCCGAAAACTTCGTGGTTTTTCGCGACGGCCGGGCCGTCGGCCAGGGCAAGCTGAAGACCACCCCGCAGGACGAAATCGTGCGTCTGATGGTCGGCCGTGACGTCAAGGACGTCTTTCCGAAGGTGACGGTGGAGATCGGCGCCCCGGTACTCGCCGTCCACGGCTACAGTCATCCGACCGAATTCCGCGACATTTCCTTTGAACTGCGCCGCGGCGAAATCCTCGGTGTCTACGGGCTGATCGGTGCCGGCCGCTCCGAGCTCTGCCAATCGCTGTTCGGCATTACCCGCCCCTCTACTGGCCGGCTGACGCTCGAGGGACAGCCGATCGAGATCCGCTCGTCGAGCGACGCAATCCGGGCGGGCATCGTCTATGTGCCCGAGGAGCGCGGCCGCCACGGCCTGGCGCTGCCCATGCCGATCTTCCAGAACATGTCGCTCCCGTCCCTGAAGAAGACTTCGCGCTCGGGCTTCCTGAAGGCAGCGAACGAACTGGCGCTTGCCCGCAAATATGCCGAACGGCTGGATCTTCGCGCAGCGGCCCTTTCGGTGCCGGTCGGCACGCTCTCGGGCGGCAATCAGCAGAAGGTCGTCATCGGCAAATGGCTTGCCACCCGACCGAAGGTCATCATCCTCGACGAGCCGACCAAGGGGATCGATATCGGTTCCAAGGCTGCCGTTCACGGCTTCATCAGCGAACTGGCGGCGGAAGGTCTGTCGATCATCATGGTATCCTCCGAGCTGCCGGAGATCCTCGGCATGTCGGACCGGGTGATGGTGATGCGCGAAGGTCTGGCCGCCGGCGTCTTCGAACGCGAGCGGCTCAGCGCCGAAGTTCTCGTACGCGCCGCAACCGGCAACCAGTAGGAGAAGCCGATGAACCGCTTCCTGAAAAACCGCGAAATCCTGCTGGTCGTCATCATTGCGATCATGGTCGCCGGCTTTTCCACCCGCGCGCCGGGCTTTGCCTCGCCGGGCAATCTTGCCAACATCTTCAACGACACCTCGATCCTGATCATCCTGGCGCTCGGCCAGATGACGGTGATCCTGACGAAATCGATCGATCTTTCGGTCGCCGCCAATCTCGCCTTTACGGGCATGGCCGTGGCCATGACCAACGCCGCCTATCCGGACCTGCCTTTGGCACTGCTGATCGTGATGGCGATCGGCATCGGCGCTTTCCTCGGCGCAATCAACGGCTTTCTCGTCTGGGCGCTGCAGATCCCGCCGATTGTCGTGACGCTCGGCACCCTCACCATCTATCGCGGCATGGCCTTCGTGCTGTCGGGTGGCGGCTGGGTCAACGCCCATCAGATGACCCCCTCCTTCCTCAATATCCCGCGGACGCCGGTGCTCGGCCTGCCGATCCTCTCCTGGATCGCAATCGTCATCGTGCTCGGCGCCTGGTTCGTGCTGACGCGCCTGCCCTTCGGCCGCGCCGCCTATGCATCCGGCGGCAACCCCACCGCAGCCGTCTATGCCGGCATCGACATCGGCTGGACGCGCTTCCTCGCCTTCGTCCTGTCGGGAGCGCTGGCTGGCCTCTCCAGCTATCTCTGGGTCTCGCGTTATGCGGTTGCCTACGTGGATATCGCGGCCGGCTTCGAACTCGATACGGTCGCAGCCTGCGTCATCGGCGGCATTTCGATCGCCGGCGGTATCGGCTCGGTCGCCGGAGCCGTGCTCGGTTCGCTCTTCCTTGGCGTCATCAAGAATGCGCTTCCGGTCATCGGCATCTCGCCATTCGCCCAGATGGCGATTTCGGGGATCGTCATTGTGCTCGCCGTCGTCTTCAACGCCCGCGCTGAGAAGAAGGCCGGCCGCATCATCCTGCGCGACCGCGCAGCACCCGAGGTATCCGCATGAGCGAGGTTGCAACGACGAAACGTGTGATCCCCGACCGGCTCGGAACGAAAACCTCCCGGATGCTGGCGAGTTGGGAAGTGCTGCTGTTCGGCGTCGCGGCCCTGATCTTCATCTTCAATTCCTTCGCCTCGCCCTACTTCCTCAACGCCTGGAATCTCTCCGACGCGACCTTCAATTTCACCGAAAAGGCAATGATCGCCTTTGCCATGGCGCTGCTCGTCATCGCCGGGGAGATCGATCTTTCCGTGGCCGCAATCATCGCGCTCGCCTCGACCGCCATGGGCGCTGCGGCACAGATGGGCATCGGCACCCCGGGGCTGGTGATGATCGGCATCGGCACCGGACTTCTCTGCGGCGCCTTCAACGGGTTGCTCGTTGCAGGCCTGCGCCTGCCCTCGATCGTGGTGACGATCGGCACGATGAGCCTTTTCCGCGGCATCTCCTATATCGTGCTCGGCGATCAGGCCTACGGCAAATATCCGGAAAGTTTCGCCTATTTCGGTCAGGGCTATGTGGCTTGGGTCTTCTCCTTTGAATTCGTGCTCTTCATCGGGCTGGCAATAGCCTTCGCCATCCTTCTGCATGCCACGAATTTCGGCCGTCAGGTCTATGTGATCGGCAACAACGAATTTGCCGCACGCTTTTCAGGCATCCCGGTGGAGCGGGTCAAATTCATTCTATTCCTGCTGACGGGTCTCATGGCGGGAGTTGCCGCCGTCTGCCTCACGTCGCGCCTCGGCTCGACCCGCCCTTCGATCGCCCAGGGCTGGGAACTCGAAGTGGTCACCATGGTCGTGCTCGGCGGCGTCTCCATCCTCGGCGGCGCCGGGACGATCGCAGGCGTCGTCATCGCTGCCTTCGTCATGGGGCTCGTCACCTTCGGGCTGGGGCTGCTGAACGTTCCGGGCATTGTCATGTCGATCTTCGTCGGCCTGCTGCTGATCATTACGATTGCCGTGCCGATCATTGCCCGCCGCATCAAGGAAATGAACCGATGAGCTTGGAAAAATACGCGTTCAAGATGAAGCTCAACCCCGGGATGGAAGCGGAATATCTGAAGCGCCATGACGAGATCTGGCCCGAACTGGCCGAACTGCTGCACGAGGCAGGTGTCAGCGACTATTCGATCCATCTCGACCCCGAGACCAACATCCTTTTCGGCGTCTTGACCCGTCCTCAGAACCACAGGATGGCGAGCCTGCCGGATCATCCCGTTATGAAGAAGTGGTGGGCGCATATGGCCGACATCATGGAGACCAATCAGGATAACTCGCCGGTCGCCAAAGATCTGGTAACGGTTTTCCATCTGCCATGAGCAAGCCTGAAAGGATCGCCGTTCTCGATATCGGCAAGACCAATGCCAAGGTCGTCGTGCTCGATTGCGCGACGGGCAAGGAGATCGCCGAAAAGCGGACGCCGAACCGGATTCTGGCCCGCCCGCCCTACCCGCATTACGATACCGACGCGCTTTGGAATTTTGCGATGGACGCGTTGAGGGCGTTTGCGGAAACGCCCGGCTTCGACGCGATCTCCATCACCACGCATGGAGCGTCCGCTGTGCTGCTCGATGCGGAAGGAACCCTTGCGCTTCCGGCGCTCGACTACGAGCACCTGTATCCGGAAGACGTGCAAACCGCCTATGCGACAATCCGGCCGCCTTTTTCCGAAACCTTCTCGCCCGCTCTTTCCGGCGGGCTCAACGTCGGCGCACAACTCCATTACCAGAAGACGACGTTCCCGGACAGTTTCGCCCGCGTCAGGACGATCTTTACCTATCCCCAATACTGGGCCTTCCGGTTGACCGGCATCGCGGCAAACGAGGTGACTTCGCTCGGTTGCCATACGGACCTGTGGAACCCGCGCGAAGGGACCTTTTCCTCGCTGGTCGACCAACTTGGTATCCGCGAACTGATGGCGCCGGTGCGCTCGGCCTTCGATACGCTTGGACCGGTTCTGCCCGAGATCGCGCAGAAGATCGGTCTTGCGGAGGAGGTACCGGTCTACTGCGGCATTCACGATTCCAACGCATCCCTGCTGCCGCACCTGATCGGCCGCGAGCCGCCTTTTGCTGTCGTCTCGACCGGCACATGGGTCATCAACTTCGCCGTCGGCGGCGATCTCGACCACCTCGATCCAGCCCGCGACACGCTCGCCAACGTGGATGCGTACGGACGCCCCGTCCCTTCGTCCCGTTTCATGGGTGGTCGCGAATTCGAGATGCTGACATCGGAGTTCGGCAGGCTCTCACCAGAGGCGGCGCTGGCCGCCATGCCTCAAGTCATCGAGAACGGCCTGATGCTGCTGCCGAATATCGCCGCCGGGTCCGGGCCGTTTCCTGGCTGCGAGCGGCAATGGCTCAATGACGCCGGGGTATCGGCCGATGAGCGCTGGGCCGCGGCCTTCCTCTATCTCGCACTCATGACCGAGACCTGCCTCGGCCTCATAGGCGCGCAAGGCCCCATTCTGGTCGAAGGACCGTTTGCTTCGAACCACGCCTATCTCCAAGCTCTGGCCTCGGCCACATCGCGAGAGGTCATCGCCTTGTCAGGCTCGACTGGGACGAGTCAGGGTGCCGCCCTCCTGGCCGGAGCGCCCTCGACGGCTGGCGCCCCGTCCGAACCGCACCGGGGAAATCTGCCGGGAATAGCCGACTACCGACAAAGCTGGCTCCACCGGCTGGTTTTTGCTGGTCGTTGACTGCCGAACACTTCGGGATCCGGCTGCCTGCGAGCCTCTTCAATCCAATAACTGGCGGAGCCGCGTCGCAAGTTCCCTCGCCGTATATGGCTTCTTGAGCCAGCTTCCTGACTGGGCAAGCTCACGGCCGGCGATGGCAGGCTCGGCATAGCCGGATGTGAACAGGACCTTGATATCCGGTCTCTCCGCCCGCACCTTGTGGGCAAGCTCGTCGCCCGTGATGCCGCCGGGCATGACCACATCGGTAAAGAGTAACGCAATGTCGTCGTGGCGCTCGAGCTGCTCAAGCGCTTCCGCACCGTTTGCAGCCTCGATGACCTCATAGCCGAAATCGGTCAGTCGAGAAACGGCGACGCGACGCACCCGCGGATCGTCCTCCACCACAAGGATTTTCTCGGTACCCCCGGGAATTGGCGCAGCACGCGAGGTGGCCTCGTTGTTCGAAGCCGCCACCTCCTCCTTCTGGGCGGCGTGCAGGAAAATCCTGACGCTGGTGCCCTGGCCCGGCTCGCTGTAGAGCTGGATATTGCCGCCCGACTGCTTGGCGAAGCCGTAGACCATGCTGAGGCCAAGGCCGGTACCCGATCCCACTCCCTTCGTCGTAAAGAAAGGCTCGAACGCCTTTTCCTTTACTTCCGGGCTCATGCCCATGCCGGTATCGGTCACCGAAATCAGGACATAGTCACCGGTCCGCACATGGGGATACATCTGGGCATAGTCGACATCGAGCTTCGCTCGGGAAATCTCGATCGTCAGCTTGCCGCCCCGCGGCATCGCGTCTCTCGCGTTCAGCGTGAGGTTGAGAAGCGCGTTCTGCAATTGGGACGCATCGACAAGTGCCTCGTTGGAAGCGCCCGTTACGACGGTCCGGAACTCGATCATTTCCCCAAGCGTGCGACGCAGGAGGTCCGAGAAACTGGTCACCAGCTGTCCGATGTCGACGAGCTTCGGGTTGAGCGGTTGACGGCGTCCGAACGCCAGCAGTTGTCCGGTCAGCTTGGCTCCATCCTCGGCAGCGTCCTGAGCTTCGCGTAGCAACACGAGCAGTTTTTCATCCGCCAGCTTGTTTTCGATCATCTCGAGATTGCCGCTGATGACGGTGAGAAGATTGTTGAAGTCGTGCGCGAGGCCACCCGTAAGCTGGCCGATCGCTTCCATCTTCTGCGACTGTCGCAGCTCCTCTTCGATCTTGTGACGGCTCGTGAGGTCGCGGATGAAACCCGTGAAGATCCGTTTTCCGTTGGTATTGGCCTCTCCCACCGCAAGTTCCATTGGAAATACCGACCCATCCTTCCGTTGCCCTGCCACCACGCGGCCATATCCGATGATGCGGCGTTCACCCGTCGTAAGGTAACGAGCGAGATAGCCGTCATGAGAACCTCGGTCCGGCTCGGGCATCAGCATCTTGACGTTGCGCCCGCACACTTCATCCGACGAATAGCCGAAAAGTCTCTCCGCAGCCGTGCTGAAGGAGGAGATGAGGCCTGCTTCGTCGATGACGACCATCGCTTCGGGCACCGTGTCCAGGATCGACCGCAGATGCGCCTCTCGCCCCGCAAGATCGGTCTGCACCCTCCGCATATCCGTCACGTCGTTATTGGTCTGGATGATGACGGCCTGCTCACTGTTGAGCGCAACCCAGCGGGTTGCGACGAAAATCCGCTGGCCGTTCTTGTGCCGGTGAACAACCTCACCTTCCCAGGAATGTTTGGCCAGAACCTGTTGCCGGATCGAATCCAGAGGCTCCGGAAATTCCGTCTCCAGCAACTCCTGTACCACCTTTCCGATCGCTTCCTCGGCGGTCCATCCGTAAAGATTCCTGCATCCAGCGGTCCAGCGGGTGATGACGCCATCCAGACCATGAACGATGAGGTTCGCATCATCGAGAAGACGGGTGACCGCATCGAGTTCCTTTTCGGTCGTGCTGTCGGTATGCGTATTCGAACTCATTTTTCTTCCGTGAGTGATGCCGCTAGTGGCGGCGACGCTCACCATGATCGTCGAAATCCCGCCTGTTATCTTCGTATTCATCGCCATCTCCGGCGAGATGCGCAAGGGCGGAGGGCTTTGTAATCCGCAGCGAATGCCGCCCGGCAGCAGCCACGATTCCTTTGCCCGCCAGTTTCGTGATTGTACGGGAAACCGTCTCGATCGTAAGCCCCAGATAGTCCGCCATGTCCTGACGCGTCATCGGCAAATCGATGATCCGCTGCAGGGCGCCTTCGGCAAGCGACCGCTTCAACCGCTTCTGGAGGAAACTGCAGACCCGTTCCTCGGCATTCTTGCTGGAGAGAAGAACCATCTGATCCTGGGCGGCGGCCATTTCGTCGCACACATGGGCCAGCACCCGCGGGCCAAGTTCCGCCGAATCCGCCACGGCCGCGTCGAATGCCTTGCGGGTGAGACGGCGAACCTTGGAGGGCGTGATCGCCTCCGCGCTATAGAGATAGCTGCCTCTCAAGGAAACACCCACGATGTCTCCGGCATCGAGGAAACCCGTGATGACGCGGCGTCCGTCCGCTATGATCCGATAGATGCGCAATGTGCCTTCGAGCACATCGAAAACGTGCTTCGCCTGATCGCCTTCGAAGAACAGCGCTTGGCCGGGCGTCAGATGCTCAGCCGGCTGCTTCGCAAACAGCGTGCGCAGGGAGTTGGGGCCTCTATCGTCAATTGTTGTTGCGAACGCGTCTTTATAAATGCGATTGCTGGTGAGAAACATGCCCCTGCCTCCGTCTTTCGATAGATGCAGTTGACCGGATCCTGGTAACACGCGAATGCTAGCCCGGTGAAACATGGTTCGATTTGGTAACAGACTGTAACAGGCTCATGGCCCTGCTTTCATCCAATCCCGCTCATATTCTCGTCGTCGATGACGATCCCCGAATCCGTCAGATGCTCATCCGGTATTTCGAGGATGAAGGGTATCTCGTAAGCACGGCCGGCGACGGCACCGAAATGAGGGGCCAGCTCCGGCAGAAAGAGATCGACATCATCCTGCTCGATCTTTCGCTTCCGGGCGGGCAGGACGGTCTTGATCTCGCCCGCGAGGTGAGAAGCCAATCGGATGTGCCGATCATGATGCTGACCGGACGCGACGATGTGGTGGACCGGATCATCGGCATCGAGATCGGAGCCGACGATTATATCGCCAAGCCCTTTCATCTGCGCGAGGTGCATGCGCGGCTGAAATCGATCCTGAGGCGCCGCCAGCCGGGCGTCTCCAAGCCGGAGACGAACGAAGACAAAGTCATCCGATTCGAAGGCTGGAGCCTCAATCTTTCCCGGCGACAGCTGCTGGGGCCGGAGGGCGCCGAGGTCGATCTGACGACCGGTGAATTCGACATGCTGGCGGCCTTCCTGCAGAACGCGGGCCGGGTGCTGACGCGCGACTTCCTGATGGATTCCACCAGGGGGCGGCAGCTCGAAGCTTTTGATCGCACCATCGACGCGCAGATCGTCCGCCTGCGCCGAAAGATCGAGGCGGATGCCAGCAACCCTCAATTGATCAAGGCCGTTCGCGGCGTCGGCTATATCTTCACCGGCAAGATCGACTGACGCTCTGCTTGAGGGTTTCCCCACCGGACCGAGGTCGGCGTCGTCAACGCGCCGCCTTGTCCGGGTGTGCCGCGGCAAACGGCGGCAGCTGGGCGCAACGGTCGGCGATTTCCACCAGCCTGCCGAACCCGGAAAGCTCGACCTCCCATCGTCGCGCGTTGTAAATCTGGGGCACGAGGCAGATGTCGGCCATGGTCGGGCGGTCGCCATGGCAGAACGATCCCGTAGACGGCGAATCCAGCAGTTTTTCAAACGCACCAAGCCCCTTGTGGATGAATTTCTGCATCCAGGCCTTACGCGTTTCTTCCGCGCCGTCAGTCAAAGACATCACATGCGCCACGACATGCAGATTGCAGACCGGGTGGATCTCCATGGCGATGACATAGGACAGCGCCCTCACCCTTTGCCGCCCGACGGGATCGTCAGGCAGGAAGGCTCCTCCACGCGTTTCATCGAGATATTCGATCACCGCCAGTGACTGTGTGAGGCTCTGCCCATCGATCTCAAGCACAGGCACCAGACCCTGCGGATTGCGTTTGAGATGTTCTTCTGACCTGTGCGCCTTTGCGAGCAGGTCGATAGGTACAGTAACAAAAGGTTCGGCCAGCATATTGAGCGCGATACGCAGCCGGTAGCTGGCCGACGAGCGCCAGTAATCGTAAAGGACGGCGTCTGTCATTCGTACCTCGCATATTACATGACGGAGTCCCCAATCTAAGCGCCGATCCGCAGATTGCCATTCGCATCTTCCGTAACCGGCACCGGATCGAGCCCTTCTGCCGCATCACCCGAAAGACACGCACCGGTCGTCACATCGAAGGCGGCTCCATGCGCCGAACACAGAAACCGCGCACCATCGGCGGAAAGAACAGAGGCGGAGCGGTAGTCGAGCGGAAGATACTGGTGCGGACAGGCATTGACGAAAGCCTGCACGCAGCCGGACCTTCGCATTACCAGAAGCGGAAATGCGCCTCTCTCTGTCTCAACGGTCAGGCAGCGCGCAGCTCCCTCGCCGATCTGCGAGGAAGCACAGACGAGTGCGCCGGGCTCCGGCGCGCTTTCATAGGAGCGCCACGCATCGCTCATCTGTCGCGGTTTCCTGTGCCACGGATCATCAGGAAATCACTCGGCTGCATCGACCTTCAGAACCCCACGCCGGATCTGGTCTTCCTCGATCGACTCGAAGAGCGCCTTGAAATTGCCCTCGCCGAAGCCATCGTCGCCCTTGCGCTGGATGAATTCGAAGAAGATCGGGCCGATGACGGTTTTCGAGAAAATCTGGAGCAGGACGCGCGTCTCGCCGCCGCCCACCACACCTTCTCCATCGATAAGGATGCCGCGCCGCTTGAGCTTGTCGAGCGGCTCCTGGTGATCCTTCACCCGCGACTTCGACTTTTCATAATAGATGTCCGGCGGCCCCGGCATGAATTCGAGGCCGTTGGCAGCGATCGCATCCGTACTTGCGTAGATATCGTTGCTGGCAACGGCGATATGCTGAATGCCTTCGCCCTTGTATTCGCGCAGATATTCCTCGATCTGGCTGCGATCGTCCGAGCTTTCGTTGATCGGGATCCGGATCTTGCCGTCCGGTGACGTCAGCGCCCGGCTCGTCAGGCCGGTCATTTTGCCGGCGATATCGAAATAACGGATTTCGCGGAAATTGAACGTGTCGTGGTAGAACTTGTACCAGGTGTCCATGTTGCCCCGCACGACATTGTGCGTGAGATGATCGAGGTAGTAGAAGCCCACCCCTTCCGGCGTCGGATTTTCCTCGCCAAGCCACTCGAATTCGCCGGAATAGCAGCTACCTTCGTCGCCATAGGTATCGACGAAGTAGAGCAGCGATCCTCCGATGCCGATGACGGCTGGTACGTTCAGCGACTTGCCTTCGCCGGTATACTCGGTGGCTCCGAGATCGACTGCCCTTTTGAGAGCATGGTCTGCATCCACCACGCGCCAGGCCATGGCGGGCGCGCATGGGCCATGCTGGGCGACGAAGGCCGAAGCGTGGCTATCCGGTTGGCGGTTGAGCAGGTAGTTGACGTCGCCCTGCCGGTAGAGAACGATGTCCTTTTCGCGGTGTTTTGCGACCGGCGCAAATCCCATTTGCCGGAAGAGGATATCCAGCTTCTCCGGCTCCGGGTGGGCAAATTCCACGAATTCGAAGCCGTCAGTGCCTGCAGGATTGGCAGCGCTGATCTCTGCCTTCGGTGCATCATGCGGAAACGGGCCCATCGCAATTCTCCTCCATTGCTTGATGAAGAAAGCTTGCCGCTTTCGGGCTGCAATGTCCTTGCAAAATGCAGCATTTCGACCCATCCTTTGCACGGTTCATGCGCTGGGGAGGGCAGACATGCACGAAATTTCCCTGGATACCTTTGACAAGGCCATTCTCAACGCATTGCAGCGCAATGCCGCGCTTACCAATGCCGACCTCGCAGGGATCGTCAATCTGTCAGCTTCGCAATGTTCGCGGCGGCGGGCGCGGCTGGAAGCGGACGGCATCATCACCGGATACTCGGCGCAGCTTGCCCCTGAAGCGCTCGGTTTCGGATTGCGCGCCATCACCCGAGTCAATCTTTCCACCCATAGCGAGAAGAACGCCGAATCTTTTGCAGATTTTCTGTCCCGGCATGATGAGGTTCGCCAGGCCTATTCCGTTTCGGGAGATGCGGATTACGTGCTCATCATTCTCGCGCGCGACCTTGCCGCCTTTGCAGATTTCATCCACCGCAACCTGCTGCCGCATCCGCAGGTGGCGCAGGTTCGCTCCGAGATCGTGCTGATGCGTCTCAAGGACGAGCAGGGATTGCCGATCGGCTGATTTCGGAAAGCAATAGCAGCTGCGGCTCAATCCATCTTCTTCACCCTCTCCAGGGCGTCCAGGGCGTCGAGAAGTGCCTGCGCGTGGATGCCCAGGGACCGCAGCAGCTTCTCCTCATAGGCAAGCGCGCTCGGCACGATATTCTCGTAGGCCGTGAGACCCTGGGGCGTCAAAGCCAGCACTTCCTCGCGGCGATCCTCCAGGCTCTCCCGCCGCTTCAGCCAGCGCCTTTCTTCCAGCGCGCGCACCGCCCGGCTTACCTTGGTCTTGTGCATGAACGAATGCCGGCCAATGGCTTTGGCGCCCATCTCTCCGAACTGGCCAAGCGTTGCGAGAACCCGCCATTCCGGGATCGTCAGGTCGTAATCGTGGCCATAGATCTCGCGGAATTCCTGCGAGACGACCGTCCCGATGCGGGCAAGCCTGTAAGGAAGAAAATGCTCCAGCGCGAGTTTTGTCATTGTTGATAGTTACAAAATTGACGGTTACCTTTGCAACTAATTTCCGATGGAGGACATGCCATGAACATTCAGCCTTCCGCCTCCCCTGCAGCTGCGGGACAGTCGGCGATCCAGGCCGGTTATATGTCCGGCTTCGGCAACGGCTTCGAGACCGAGGCGCTTACGGGCGCGCTGCCTCTGGGCAGAAACTCGCCGCAGAAATGCGCCTACGGGCTTTATGCGGAGCAGCTTTCAGGTTCACCCTTCACCGCACCGCGGACAACCAATGAACGGTCGTGGCTCTACCGCATCCGGCCCACGGTCGCCCATTGGGGCCGCTTCGAGAAGATCGATCGGGGCCTCTGGCGTACGGCACCGGCGCCCGAAGCGGAACTTCCGATCGGCCCGCTTCGCTGGGACCCCATTCCCGTTCCCTCCGAGCCGCTTTCCTTCATCGAGGGCATGCGCACCCTGACGACGGCAGGCGACGGCGGCGCCAATGCCGGCATGGGCGCTCACGTCTATCTGGTGACCCGCTCCATGGTGGACGAGTATTTTTACAATGCCGACGGGGAAATGCTGTTCGTGCAACAGCAGGGAGAGCTGCGCCTCTGGACGGAGTTCGGTATCATCGACATCGAGCCCGGCGAGATTGCCGTCATACCGCGCGGCGTGAAGATCCGGGTCGAATTGCGCGGCAGCTCGGCCCGCGGTTATCTCTGCGAGAACTACGGCGGTGCGTTCACGCTGCCGGAGCGCGGTCCAATCGGTGCCAATTGCATGGCCAACCCTCGCGACTTTCTCACGCCGGTGGCGGCCTACGAGGATAAAGACACACCCTCGCGGCTGTTCGTGAAATGGGGCGGCAGCCTCTGGGCCGCCGAGATCGAACATTCGCCGCTCGACGTGGTCGCCTGGCACGGCAACTACGCACCTTACAAATACGATCTCCGGCGTTATTCGCCGGTTGGCCCGGTGCTTTACGATCATGCCGATCCGTCGATCTTCACCGTCCTGACCTCACCCTCCGAAACTCCCGGCACGGCGAATATCGACTTCGTGCTTTTCTCCGATCGCTGGCTCGTCGCTGAAAACACTTTCCGCCCGCCGTGGTACCACATGAACGTCATGAGCGAATTCATGGGCCTCGTCTATGGCCAGTACGATGCCAAGACCGGCGGCGGCTTCGTGCCCGGCGGCGCCTCCCTGCACAATACCATGCTGCCGCATGGGCCTGACGTGGATGCCTTCGAAAGGGCGAGCAATGTCGAACTCAAACCCCACAGGCTGGAAGGGACGATGGCCTTCATGTTCGAGACGCGCTTTCCCCAGCGGGTGACCACTTTTGCTGCTGAAACTCCATCCTTGCAGAAGGACTACACCGCCTACGGCAAGGGGCTGGCGAAACATTTCGATCCGAACAGGCGCTGAGGCAGATATGTCCATTCTCGATGAAACACACGCTCCGGAGCGCAGGAGTTTCGTGGCCACAGCAAACGGTCATCCGGATTTCCCGATCCAGAACTTGCCGATCGGTATCTTCAGCCGCGACGGCGGCGAGCGCCGGAGCGGCATTGCCATCGGCGATGCGATTTTCGACATCGGACTTGCGCTGCAGTCTGGCCTTTTCGAAGGAGAGGCGCGAATGGCCGCCGAGGCTGCAGCTGCGCCGGAACTGAATGCGTATCTGGCGCTGGGCGCTCCTGCGCGAGTGGCACTCCGCCGCCGGGTCTCGGCCCTACTGGCGGTCGATTGCCCCGAGCAATCGCAGGTTGAAGCCTGCCTTCACCCCTCCTCCGATTGTGCCATGCATCTGCCGGCTCGGATCGGCGACTACACCGACTTCTACGTCGGCATCCATCACGCAACGCATGTCGGACGGCTGTTCCGCCCCGACAGTCCGCTGCTGCCGAACTACAAGCACGTCCCGATCGGTTATCATGGCCGCGCCTCCTCGATACTGGCCTCGGGCACGGCGATCCGCCGGCCCAACGGCCAGACGAAGGCTGCCGATGCCGACGCGCCGACCTACGGACCGAGCCGCAGGCTGGATTACGAGCTGGAAATCGGCGTTTTCATCGGTCCCGGCAATTCTCTTGGAGAGCCGATAGCGATCGGCGACGCGGCCGAACATATCGCGGGCTTCTGTCTGCTGAACGACTGGTCGGCGCGCGATATCCAGGCTTGGGAATATCAGCCGCTTGGCCCCTTCCTCGCCAAGAATTTCGCCTCGACGATCTCCCCTTGGGTAGTCTCGCCCGAGGCGCTGGCACCCTTCCGCATCGCCCAGACACCGAGGGCGGAAGGCGATCCGCAACCCCTTCCCTATCTGTTCGACGAGAAAGATCAGCGGCAAGGCGCATTCGATCTGGAACTGGAAGCTCTGCTGGTGACGGAGGCGCTCTCTCAAAAAGGCCTCCCGCCGCATCGGCTCGCGCTGTCGAACACGCAGCATATGTACTGGACGGTGGCGCAGATGATCGCCCATCACGCAAGCGGCGGCTGCAATCTGCAGCCGGGCGATCTTCTCGGCTCCGGGACCATATCGGGTCCCGATCTCGCCTCCGCCGGCAGCCTGCTGGAGGCGACGGAGGGCGGTAAATCGCCGATACGCCTCGCCTCGGGCGAGGAGCGGCTGTTCCTGGAAGACGGCGACGAGATCATCTTCACGGCTCGCGCCCGCCGCGAAGGCTACGTCACGATCGGTTTCGGCGCATGCCGGGCGAAGGTGCTGCCTGCCCGGCAATGACCGAAAACTTTCGATCCGTCAGGTAAATCGCCGTTTCAGCCTGACAACCCTATTTTAAGATGATAATGCCAGTCATGTTTATATGAATGACGGGAGACGCGACGTGGAAAAACGAACCGGCCTCATCCGCGTCGGGATATTTCCAAGCGACCGGTTCGAAGGACATCCTGGCGGGACTCTGTCTTGAAGCGCCGGGACGTCCTTGTTTCAGCACTCGCAATGACGATCTCGCCCTCGCTTGCCGCGACTGAGGCAGAAGGGGAGCGAGTCGTATCACTCGACTACGGCCTCGCCTCGACGATGCTTGCCCTTGGCGTTACCCCCACGGGGGTCGTATCGCTCAAGAACTGGGACGAGTGGGTGGCGGAGCCACGCATGCCGCCCGGCGTGATCGACCTCGGCACAACAGCCGAGATCAACCTCGAAGTCCTTGTCAGTATCCGACCGTCATTGATCCTGAGTACGCCATTCCTTGCGGCCCTCGACGGAAAACTATCCGCCATTGCACCGGTGGCGACATTCACGATCTATGCGGAAGGCGGAGAGGCGTTGGACCGATCCTATATCGAGACGCTGAGATTGGCAGAAATCCTCAATCGATCGAACCAGGCAAGGCGTTTTTTGGCCGATGCGGACGCTTTCTTCGATCGCTTGAAGGAGCGGATCCGCCGGTTTTCCCCACCCCCTGTCGCAGTCATCAATTTCGTCGACCAGCGACACGCCAGGATCTACGGCGGGCCTGGTCTTTACGGCGGCACGATGAAGAGGATCGGCCTGGAGAACGCCTGGAACGGCCAGGCCAACTATTGGGGATTTGAAACCATCGGACTTGAACGGCTTGCAGAGCTCGATGAAGGGACACACCTTATCGCTGTAGCTCCTCTGATGCCGAGCGATGTGTTCTCTCGTCTTCAGGAAAGTCCGCTCTGGACGAGTCTTCCTTTTGTCAGACGGGACCGGGTATCGACGATCCCGGGTGTTCTGATGTTCGGAATGGTTCAGGAAGCCATGCGCTTTGCCGCGCTCGTTGCCGACAAGATCGAGGCAGCGCATCGATGACCAACGCTTTTGGCCGCTTCGGCGCTCCGACATTGTCGGCACTTCTGCTCGGCCTCGCCTTGAGCCTTGGGCTGCTCGAAATCCTGCCCGAGCTTTCCCATCTGACGGACACGTCAACCGGTTATGATGCCAAGCGGCTGATGCTCGTCTATTCGACGCTTCCGCGCATGGCGACCGCTCTTGTCGCAGGCGCGGCGCTTGCGCTGGCCGGCACGATTTTGCAGCAAGTCCTTCGCAATCCGCTTGCTTCGCCAACGACGCTGGGTGTTTCTGCCGGCGCCAATCTGGCGCTTGTCTCCGCGATGCTGCTTTTCCCTTCGCTAAGCGGATTGACGCGCGACGGCGTTGCGCTTTTGGGCAGTTCATTTGCCGCATTGGCAATATTCTGGATCAGCGCAAAACACGGTTTCTCCCCGTTTGCACTCGTGCTTTCCGGTCTCGTCGTCGGCCTATGGTGCGGTGCCGCCGCTGCCATCCTCGTCCTGATGAACGACCAGTATCTTTCCGGCATCTTCATCTGGGGTGCAGGTTCGCTCTCGCAGCAGAGCTGGGCGGTGCCCTTTTCGCTGGCGCCAAAAGTTTGCCTCCTGGCGGTCCTCGCTCTTCTGGCAACCAGGCCGCTTTTATTGGCACAGTTGGGCGATGCCGGTGCTCGGAGCCTCGGACTTCCCATGAAATGGGCTCGTCTATTCGCCTTGTCTGTCGCCATCGCGCTGAGCGCCCTGGTCACAAGCGCCGTCGGCGTCATCGGCTTTGTTGGGTTGGTCGCCCCGCAGATTGCCCGCCTTGTCGGAGCGAGGCATATGATCAGCCAGTTGACCTGGTCACCGGTGATAGGAGCTTCCCTGCTTCTTCTCACCGACCAGATGATCAAGCTTTTGTCGCCGGGCGACTTTATCCCGACAGGAGCCGTTACCGCGCTTCTTGGCGGCCCTGTCCTGATCGCTCTGCTGCCGCGCCTCGATATAGCGCCCCGCGCATTGCCCGCTCCATCCCAATCATCAACCGGTTTCGACCCCGCACCAACGGTGGCTGTCGCCTTGATAGTCCTCGTGCTCTTGATCACCGCCGCCGGTGTTTTTCTCGGCCGCTCTCCCGACGGTTCATGGGTGTGGCTTCCGATCGAGGCATGGGATCAAATTCTTCCGCTTCGCACCCCGAGGGTCATCGCGGCTCTCGGCTGCGGATTGGTGCTTGGAGCAACCGGGCTGATCTTGCAGCGACTGACAGGCAACGAGATGGCAAGCCCCGAAATACTGGGCGTTTCAGCGGGTGCGACGACAGGCGTCGCATCCGCCCTGCTGCTATTTTCAGCGCCTGGGCTGGCGACCCAGCTGGGCTTTGCCGCCGCCGGCGCATTGATGGTCCTGGTGCTGATCTTCCTCATCAGTGCACGGTCGGGTTTCGGGCCAAACCGGGTTCTTCTGGCGGGAATAGCCATCGGCGCGATGCTGGACGCGGGGATCGGCGTGCTGGCCGCAAGCGGCGATCCTCGCGGGCTCGCCCTCATCCGCTGGATGGCTGGCTCCACCTATTTCGTCGACAATGCGATCGCCGGCACGGCGCTTCTGATATCGGCGGTCGGACTGGCCGCCGCCTTGCTTCTGTGCAGATGGCTCGCGCTTCTCAATCTTGGTCCGGAAACCGCGGGTGAACTGGGCCTGGACGTTCGGGTTGCACGCGCCGTGTTGTTCGGGCTGGCTGCCCTGATGACAGCCGCATCGACCCTTGTCGTCGGCCCTTTGAGTTTCATCGGGCTGATGGCGCCGCATCTTGCCCAGGGCCTTGGTTTCCGCCAGCCGGCTAGTCAGCTTTGGGCGTCCGCATCGGTAGGCGCTTGCTTACTGATCATTGCAGACTGGGCGGGGCGGATGATCGCGTTTCCGTATCAGATCCCGGCAGGCCTGCTGTCTGCGCTCGTGGGCACCCCGGTTTTGCTGATGCTTCTCCGCAGACGGGTCTAGCCAACCTGGAGCTGCCCGACGTTCGTCGTGGCTTCAGTCGCCTGTCAGCACATCTACGTCGACGTCCAGGGCTGGCTTAGTGGCGGCCGTCCGGCACGGGGCAAGCTTCGCCGCATCCGGCGACACCTGGAAGGTTGTAGCGAAGGCAGCAGACTTTCCGCCGCGAAAACTCCAGCCCGCACTGCTGCCGCGCGATGCGGATCATTCCATGCATGGGGTTGCGGCGCCCATCCGGCCAGATCGGCTCGTCGAGCAGCGCCAAACCATCCTCGACCAGTTCATGGCCGCGTTGATGGGCAATTTCCTTGAGTATCCAGGAAAGATAGGCGGCCACGTTATTCCAGAGAAGTTTTGGCGCCACGGAAGCATTGGCCGCAATCGCCTCGACAAGCGGTTCGACATGACCAAGCATCAGGTCGTGAAGCTCGGCGCCGGGATTGGACGCGGAGAATGTATCGGCCGTCATCAGGAAGGCTTCCGGCTCTGCCGTATCTTCGTTGCAAACCAGCGAGACCTGGTTGAGCCCCAAAGGCAATCCGATCCGGTGAGCGAAGAGATGCACGCAGGGCGCCACGGTGAGGATGCTGAAATAATAGAGCGTCCACATCGACACGACGGCGCGCCGGTCACTGCCGGGAAACTTGCTGGCATATCGGGAGATAAGATGTTCCAGGACCGCCGTCTCCCGCAGGTCGCCGCAGGAAACTAGAGAGCCAGATCCCGTTGGGGTTCGCAGAAGCTTACCGCGGCAGTAGGAGAACGGGCTCCCTTCCACCAACCCGTCGAGGTCGATGGCCGGGCTGACGATGAAACCACCCTCGCCGTTCGAAGTCGGAATCTGCCCGCTCAGATTGCCAGCCATTGATCACCACCGATATTTCAGGTTGGCGGTCATGTTTCTGCCCTGACCGACATAGCAGTAGCCCTCGTTGCAGATGACGTCCCTCTCGTCGGCGATGTTGCGCACGTTGAAAGCTGCCGTCAGTCCGGCATATTCCTTGTCGATCGCGCCGAAGTCATAGGAAACGCCTGCATCGACATAGAAGCGGGAGCCATTCTTCGTAGTGTTGGCGGTGCTCGTATAGTTCTCGCTGAGATATCTGATACCCGCGCCGACGGACAAACCGCTGAGCGCTTCATCTTCCTGGAAGGTATAGTTTGCCCAGAGGCTGGCGACGTGTTCCGGAGTGACCGCCGGAGCATTCCCCTTGCCTCCACCCGCTGTGATCTCGGAATGATTGTAGGTATAGGCTGCGATCAGGTCGAGACCGCTTGTAATTCCGACGCGGGCTTCCAGCTCGATTCCCTTGCCGGTCACTTCGCCAAGCGATTTATAGGTAAATAGTGCTGGATCAACGAGAACCGGCTTGTTCTTCTCGACGATGTGATATGCCACGGCAGACAGGAAGATGTCCGATCCGGGCGGCTGGTACTTGAGACCCAGCTCAAACTGCTCACCTTCCGTCGGCTTCAGAATCCCGCCCGACTCCGATCGGTTTGTGACGGGATCGAAGGACGTGGAATAGGACGCGAACGGCGCCATACCGTTATCGAACAGGTAGAGCGCGCCCGCTTGCACTGAAAAGGCGTCCTTTTGGACGTCCTCGCCGCCCGTTGAACTCAGCAACGAATAGCGTGTCTGCCTGACCCATGTTTGGCGCCCGCCCAGATTGAAGCGCCAGTTGCCAAGCTCCACCTGATCCATAGCGTAGATACCGACCTGCCGCATATCGGCATCGGCGAGGGCGGCATTGTAGGCGGGGGTCGGCCCGGATACCCCGTAAGTCGGGTTGGCGATGTCGAAATCGAAGGCGGGGTCAGACGCACCAAACCCGTAACGGAAGCTGGAATTGGTATTGGTATAGTCGAGCCCGACGAGCATGGTATGAGCAAGCGCGCCGGTATTGAACTGTGCCTCGAGCTGGTTGTCGACCTGGAAGACATACATCTCGTCGCCGATCGAGCTTGCGCTGCGATGGGCGACTGTTCCTGTCCAGCTGGATACCCCAAGGTATCGCGCCCGAAGATCGAGATGTGAGTAACGCAGGTTCTGGCGGAAGGTCAGGCCATTGTCGAACTCGTGCTCGAACTGATAACCGATCTGCTGCTGGCGAACCTTCTGGTAGTCATAGTCCGGATCGCTCGCTCGCAGCTTGATCACCTCCCCACTCGGCGTGGTGATCGCGCCGACGTTGGAATCGGTCTCGTCGGCCTGAGCCAGTCCGTAAAGCGTGAGCGATGTGCTATCGTCCGGCTTCCAGGTAAACGATGGCGCCAGGAGATAGCGATCGTCGGCGATATCGAAATTCGTATCGCCGTGGCGGGCAAGACCCACGATGCGGTAGAGAAACTCGTCGCTTTCCTCGCTGATCGGCCCTCCGAAATCGAACATGGCTTGCGCCCTGTTCTCGGTGCCGTAGAGAATACCCACTTCCCGGATCGGCTCATCGGTCGGCAATTTCGAAATCTTGTTGATCAGCCCCCCCGGAGAGCCCGAACCATAAAGAACCGAAACGGGGCCTTTTATCACCTCGACACGCTGCAGCTGATACGGATCGGTCCGGAAGGTTCCGTAATTCAAGTAGGGCTGCCGGAGACCGTCGCGATAGTCTCCGACCGTGGTCGCATTATAGCCCCGGATATAGATCTGATCGAAGCGGGGATCGAAACCATTGGGTCCGGTCGTGACGCCAGCGGAATACCGCACCGCTTCGATCACGTCCTGTGCGCCGCGCTGCTCGATTTCCTTCTCCGTGACCACCGACACCGACCGAGGTGTTTCGACAAGCGGCGTACTGATTTTCGTCGCGCCCGTACTTTGCTTGGCCGTCACGGAAATCCGGTCTGTCTTGCTGTCCGTGGTTGCCGCACTCCGGAGGACAATGGGCTGAAGCTCGGTGGACCGGCTCTGATCCGCCAGGTCCTGAGCCCAGGTCGGGGCCGCCGTTGCGGCGATCAATGCCAGGGCTGTTGCAGCGACCAGATTGTTGTTTGTGTGTAAGGTTATGCCCTTGGAAAATTTACTAGAAAACCGTCGCATCGCAATTCCCGCACCTCAATTTTGCGCGAAGCTAGAGAACGTATCCAACGATGTCAATATAAGATGAGTTTCTTAGTCATGTTAAATGATGACGCATTCGGGACCCCTGAGAAACACGTCAACTGCTCCGCAAGGCCCTTCGCCTGCCGCTCAGCCCTGCAACGTCGTGACGATGTTGACTTGCCTTCTTCCCGGGCTACTTGAATTGTTGGAGCGGAGTTCAGCGCCGAGCGATATTCATGGCTGCGGGCCTGTCACGGCCCCGTTTTCGGGAGGAATGACATGTATTTCAATGTTTACCTCGGTGCACTTGGCGTGATGCTGATCACGGCGAACCACGTCCACTGTCAGGACGCCGCCGCCGGCGAAAAAGTGTTCGCCAAGTGCAAAGCCTGTCACCTGATCGATAGCGATAAAAACAGAGTCGGGCCGTCGTTGATGGGAGTGATCGGGAGAACTGCCGGCACCTTTGGGGATTTCAAGTATTCCACCGCCATGGTCGATGCCGGCAAGAACGGCACCGTCTGGGATGAGGCGACGCTGGCGACATATCTCCGTGATCCCAAGGCCTCGGTCAAAGGGACGAAAATGGCCTTCGTCGGCCTGAAGGCGGACGAAGACATCGCCAATGTCATCGCCTACCTAAAACAATTCCCGAAATAGAGCCGATCCTTCGCCTGAAGCGCCAATCCAATCGTCGCCCTGGGCGGCCACGGCAGGCCGAAAGATGGTCGTTGCGAAGCGGGCGCCACGCGCGGCGCGAGTATCTGTCGAAGCTGTTCACCTGGCGACTGGCGGCGGGCCGATCGACGTCGGCATCGGGTCGGCTCCGGCGACCCATGCCTAAATTGCGGTAATTGCCCGCATTTTTTATTTGTGAGATAATCAGAAAATAAGCGTTGCGAATGCGGTTTCCTATCCACGGTCGGACCGGCTCAGGGAGGGGCGGAAATGGCTGTAGTGCTGATTCTCGTCTTGCTGGTGGTGGGCTCGCTGCTCTTCCATGTGCTGAGCCCGTGGTGGTGGACGCCGATAGCGTCCAACTGGACCTATATCGATAGCACTCTCGTCGTCACCTTCTGGATCACCGGCGTGGTTTTCGTGGCGGTGGTTTTGTTCATGGCCTATTGCGTCTACCGCTTCCGGCACAAACCCGGCAACAAGGCGGCCTACGAGCCGGAAAACCGCAGGCTGGAATGGCTGCTGGCGTCGGGCACAGCCGTGGGCGTCGCAGCCATGCTCGCGCCGGGCCTCATAGTGTGGAACCAGTTCGTCACGGTGCCCGACGAGGCACAGCCGATGGAGGTCGTCGCGCAGCAATGGCTGTGGAGCTTCCGCCTGCCGGGGGTGGATGGGAAGCTCGGTCGGTCGGACACGCGCGACATCACGTCGGAAAACCCGCTCGGCCTCAACAAGAACGACGCCGCAGGCCTCGACGACGTAATCGTCGAAGGTGGCGAATTGCACCTGCCGGTCGGGAAGCCGGTGCGCGTGCTGCTGCGCTCCATCGACGTCGTCCACGATTTCTACGTGCCGGAATTCCGCGCCAAGATGGACATGATTCCAGGCATGGTGACCTATTTCTGGCTCACGCCGACACGGACGGGAACTTTCGATATTCTCTGCGCCGAGCTCTGCGGCGTCGGTCATCCGCAGATGCGCGGAACGGTCGTGGTCGACGAGGCTGCGGATTATCAGACGTGGCTCGACCAGCAGCAGACGTTCAATCAGCTTCTGGCATCGGGAGAGCAGCAGCCGGCAAACTGAATTCAAAGGACAATCAAAAGCGGCATCGGAAGGAATGGAAGGAGATAGCATGGTCGAAATTCCATCTGGCAGTGCAGACGCCGTCCCGACCGCAGAGGTCGAAGATGTCGAGCTTTACCATCCGAAAAGCTGGTGGACGAAATACGTCTTCAGCCAGGATGCCAAGATCATCGCCGTGCAGTATTCGGTCACGGCCATCTCGATCGGCCTGGTAGCGCTCGTCTTATCCTGGCTGATGCGCCTGCAGCTTGCCTTTCCCGGCTATTTCGCCTTCATCGATGCCAACCATTATTATCAATTCATCACCATGCATGGCATGATCATGGTGATCTATCTCCTGACAGCGCTGTTCCTAGGCGGTTTCGGCAACTACCTCATTCCCCTGATGCTCGGCGCCCGCGATATGGTGTTCCCGTACGCGAACATGCTGAGCTACTGGATCTATCTGCTTGCCGTCCTGATCCTTGTTGCGGGCTTTTTTGTCCCCGGCGGGCCGACCGGGGCCGGCTGGACCCTCTATCCGCCGCAGGCCGTTCTGTCTGGCACGCCGGGCGGCAGCGACTGGGGCATTCTCCTCATGCTCTTCTCGCTCATCGTTTTCATCATCGGCTTTACCATGGGCGGCCTGAACTATGTGGTGACCGTGCTGCAAGGACGGGCGCGCGGCATGACGCTGATGCGCATGCCCCTGACCGTCTGGGGTATCTTCACCGCGACTGTGATGGCGCTGCTCGCCTTCCCCGCCCTCTTCGTCGCTTGCGTCATGATGTTGTTCGATCGCCTGCTCGGCACGAGCTTTTTCATGCCCGCCATCGTCGAGATGGGCGAGCAGTTGCAGCACGGGGGCGGCAGCCCGATCCTCTTCCAGCACCTGTTCTGGTTCTTCGGGCATCCGGAGGTCTATATCGTCGCGCTTCCCGCCTTCGGCATCGTTTCGGATCTCATCAGCACCCACGCCCGCAAGAACATCTTCGGCTACCGCATGATGGTCTGGGCGATCGTCGTCATCGGCGCCCTGAGCTTCATCGTCTGGGCGCATCATATGTATGTCAGCGGCATGAACCCGGCCTTCGGCTTTTTCTTCGCCACCACGACACTCATCATCGCCGTCCCGACTGCGATCAAGGTCTACAACTGGGTGCTGACATTATGGCGCGGCGACATCCATCTGACCCTGCCCATGCTCTTTGCGCTGGCCTTCATCGTTACCTTCGTCAACGGCGGCCTGACCGGGCTGTTCCTCGGCAACGTCGTGGTCGACGTTCCGCTGTCCGATACGCTGTTTGTCGTCGCGCATTTCCACATGGTCATGGGCGTCGCGCCGATCCTCGTCATCTTCGGGGCGATCTATCACTGGTATCCCAAGGTAACCGGACGGATGCTGGACGACGTCCTCGGCCATATCCACTTCTGGATTACCTTTCTCGGCACCTATGCGATCTTTTTTCCCATGCATTATCTCGGCCTGCTCGGCATGCCGCGCCGGTACCACGAGCTGGGAGACACGGTCTTCGTACCGCCCTCGGCCAACACGTTGAACGTCTTCATCACCGTCATGGCGCTCGTCGTGGGGGCGGCTCAGATCGTCTTCCTGTTCAATCTGGTCTGGAGCCTCTTCAAGGGCAGGGAAGCCGGCGGCAATCCGTGGCGCGCAACCACGCT
This sequence comes from Neorhizobium alkalisoli, assembly GCF_002968635.1. Lineage (GTDB taxonomy): Bacteria > Pseudomonadota > Alphaproteobacteria > Rhizobiales > Rhizobiaceae > Neorhizobium > Neorhizobium alkalisoli. Next base: position 170,455 of record NZ_PVBN01000009.1, read on the forward strand.
CGAATGGCAGACGCCGCAAACCCCGCCTGCGCACGGCAACTGGGGCAAGGATCTGCCGGTGGTCTACCGCTGGGCCTATGACTACAGCGTGCCCGGCGCGGCCGAGGATTTCATTCCACAGACGCAACCGGCAAGCGGCGGCGCCACAAGGGAGGTCGTCGCATGAACGTCGTGCTGATCTTTCTCGCCGCGATCGGCGCCGTCATCGTCTGGTGGCTGGCCGGGCAGCGGCTTATGTCGAAACCCTGGCTCGAAACCGGGATCGCGCTGCCCGAAACCGACAGACAGGAGCCACCGTCCGCACCCGCGGTGAAAATCGGCCTCTTCGTGTTTCTCGCCGTCGTCGGCGCCATTTTCAGCCTCTCCATCAGCGCATATTTCATGCGTATGGCGGCTGGGGACTGGTGGGCGACACCGGTTCCACGCCTGCTATGGGCAAACACCGTCGTGCTCTTGTTGAGCAGCGGCGCGCTGGAATGGGCAAGAAGAGAAGCGCGGCATGACCGCATGGACAGACTGCAGTTGGCGCTCGCTGCCGCATTCGCGCTTGCCCTCCTCTTTCTCATCGGACAGATCCAGGCCTGGCGGGAGTTGGTGTCGGCGGGCTACGTGCTGGCAGACAATCCGGCCAACAGCTTCTTTTATATGCTCACCGGCCTGCACGGTCTGCATATCCTCGGCGGTCTTGCCGTGCTCGGCCGCACGACGGTTCGGGTATTCGCAACGGACGTTCCGCGGGACAGCCTGCGTCTCAGCGTCGATCTTTCCGCGATCTATTCCCATTTCATGCTCGCCGTCTGGCTCCTGCTCTTCGTGCTCTTTGCAGGCTGGGCGAATGATTTCGTCGATCTCTGCCGTCAACTGATCAGCTAGGAGGTGTTCCGATGGCACAGTCTCTCGACAATTCGGAGTTCCGTCCCACCGGACTGCGCGGAGTCGCTGCCGATTTTTCCTCCGATCAGCGCGCCTTCAAGACCGCCTCCTGGGGCAAGGCGATGATGTGGATCTTTCTTCTCAGCGACACCTTCGTCTTCGGCTGCTTCCTGCTCGCCTACATGACGGCCCGCATGTCGACCCCCGTCCCCTGGCCCAATCCGAGCGAGGTCTTCGCGCTTCATATCGGCGGGCAGGACGTGCCCCTGATCCTGATCGCGATCATGACGTTCGTGCTGATCTCCAGCAGCGGCACCATGGCAATGGCTGTGAATTTCGGCTATCGCCGCGAACGCGGACGGACAGCCGCATTGATGCTGGCAACGGCGCTTCTCGGCGCCACCTTCGTCGGCATGCAGGCTTTCGAATGGACGAAGCTGATATCCGAGGGCGTTCGCCCCTGGGAGAACCCCTGGGGTGCTCCCCAGTTCGGATCGACCTTCTTCATGATTACCGGCTTCCACGGCACTCACGTGACGATCGGCGTGATCTTCCTCCTCATCGTCGCCCGCAAGGTGTGGCGGGGAGATTACGATTTGGCGCGCCGCGGCTTCTTCACCAGCAGGAAAGGCCAGTACGAGTCCGTCGAGATCATGGGCCTCTATTGGCATTTCGTCGATCTGGTCTGGGTGTTCATCTTCGCATTTTTCTATCTGTGGTGAGGAGCGTCATCATGAGCGAGACAACGGCGCATTTACATGCACCCGCACAGGCGCACAGCGCGCAGCAGCATCCGATCCGGCTCTACCTCGTCGTCTGGGGCATGCTCTTCGTGCTCAGCGCCTTTTCCTACATGGTCGATTATCTCGGGGTCCAGGGCCTGGCACGCTGGACGCTGATCATCATCTTCATGATGCTGAAGGCAGGTTTGATCGTTGCCGTCTTCATGCATATGGCATGGGAACGACTGGCGCTCGTTTATGCCATCCTGCTGCCGCCGGCGGCCGTGCTGATCTTCACCGCGCTGATGGTCTCGGAAGCGAACTACACAATCCTCACCCGGCTCGCCTTCTTCAGTACCGCGCCCTGAGGGGCACGGCACCGAAACTGGCTGACGGACGACAGGATCGTCTCAAACCGACCCTGCTATATAGGCCATGCTCTCGCGCACCGCCGGCTCGACATCTGCCAGCGCATGCACCTCCTCGGCGAACGGTTCGAAGCTATAGGGGCCTTCGAAGCCTGCAGCGATCAATGTCCTGATTTGCGCGATGTTTTCGAGCCGGTCCGAAGCGTCCACCAGAACCCGGTGCGCGTCGAGCATGTCATCGATGACGACACCCTGATCCACCACGCCGGAGATATGAACAAGGCCGGTTCGCTCCGCGAAAAACTCGGTTTCGCCCGCAAGGTGATGGTGGAAGGTGTCGTGCACGAGTTTGTAGACCTCGCCACCCTCGGCCGCATCGATGGCGCGAAGCGCTTCCTTCTTTGTCCGCAGCGAGGAGATCGGAAAGCCGAGCGGTTCGACAAGCCCGGTCAATCCGCGTTCGGCGAGGATCGGTTTCATCGCCTTCAGCGCTGTTACGAGATCGTCGGATGACACCTTGGTGCCGTCGTTGAGCGGGCACATGACGAGCGCCTTCGCGCCGCTCGCTGCCGCGTAATCCGCCAGCGCAACGGCACGTTGCGGCAGGTCGCCGGACCAGACATTGAAGGGATAAAGCGCATTGATCGAAATGATCGTCAGGCCGGCCTTCTCAGCTGCGGTTTTGACCGCTTCGGGTTTAACCGTTCCGACGATATCGGGCAGGTCGTTGCGGATTTCGACATCGGTCAGGCCAAGAGCCTTGGCGGAGACAAAGAATTGCTCGAGCGAAAGCTTCGGAGCGGTGATGTGATTGATCGCAAAACGCATTTGTGAACCTCAGCTATAGAGCGCGGGGCGCGGCGGCAGGTTGATCGCGACAGGCTGCCCCTCGGCCTGCTGGGCAAGAACGCAGGCGTCCGACGTGATCGCGGCCACATAGCCGTCCCAGGAATTCGGTCCGGCAGCAGTACCCTTCGCAGCCGCATTGATGAAATCCTGAAGTTCGACATCGTAGCTCGCGACAAAGCGGTCCTTCCAGTCCGTCAGGATCGGGTTCTGGAGCTTTGCATCGAGACGCATCTGGATGGCCATGGGCTCCGGCAGGCTTGCAATGCCGTCCTCACCGACCACCTCGCATTGTATGTCGTAGCCGTAATGGCAGTTGACGAAGATTTCGACGTCGATGACGGTGCCCTTTGCAGTTTCCAGGATGACGATCTGCGGGTCGCGCAGCTTCGCGTGGCTTCTCGCGGCCGCGCGGGGAAAGATCACTCTTGCCGAAACGTAATCGTCGTCAAGCAGCCAGCGCAGCACGTCGATCTCATGGATCATCGTGTCATGGATCGCCATCGGCGTCACATATTGTTCCGGAACGGCCGGATTGCGGTGCGCGGCGTGAACCATGATCGGCGCTCCGATCCGGGTGTCGACCGCCTGTTTCAGCGCAACGTAGCCGGCGTCGTATCTGCGCATGAAGCCGACCTGCACCAGCCGCTTGCCGTGGGCCACCTCCGCATCCACGATGCGCCTGGCTCCCTCGGCAGTCGTTGCCAGCGGCTTTTCGCAGAAGCAGGGCTTGCCGGCGGCAATCGCCGCAAGCACGTATTGTTCGTGTGTTGCGCCCCACGAGGTTACCAGAACAGCATCCACGTCAGGCGAAACGATCAATTCTTCGCCTGACGCAAAGAGAGTGGCGCCCGGTGCAATATCGTTTCTGACCGCTTCCGCCGATGCCGAATTCACGTCGCTCAGGGCGACGATTGCCGCGCCGCCGAGCACTTGATTGATGCGCCGCGCATGATCGCGGCCGATCGCGCCGGTGCCGATGACACCAATTCTCACAGTCATAGGAAAAGCCTCACTTCTGGTATTTGGCAATGTAGTTGTTCATCTCGGCGTACATGAAGCGGCCCGAATGATCGGCCTTGTCCTCCCAGGCGAAGACGCAGGAGGTCATGATGCCGTCGAAACCGATTTCGGCGAGCGTCCCGAAAAAGTCGTCCCATGGCACTTCGCCCTGGCCGATGTTCAGATGCTGATGCACGCGGGCCTGGGTGCCGGGCGGATTCAAGATGTAACGGAGCCCCGAACTGGCCTTGTGATTGAAGGTGTCGCCGACATGCACATGCGCAAGAACGTCCGCGCATTCCCGCAACATCGCTTTCGTGTCGTCTCCGAAATAGAAGGTATGCGGCGCGCAATAGAGGAACCGGACATTCTTCGAATTCACCGTGCGGATGATGTCCACCGCCGGCTGAAGGGTTTCGCACCAGTCTTCGGGATGCGGTTCGATATGGAGATTGATGCCCTCCTTCTCAAAGATCGGCACAAGCTCGTCCATCGACCGCCACCAGGCGTCCTCGCAGGCCTCGATCATCGAGCCGGTATGGCAGCAATAGCACGATCCCTTGTCCGGATGCGGTCCGCGGCCGAATTCGGAATTCATCGTGTCGACTTCCATCTCGACGGCGATCTCGATGGCGCGCTTCCAGTGCTTGACCGCCGCCTGCCGCTCCGTTTCGTCGTCCGAAGCCCAGCGATACATCGGCAGCAGCGAGGCAATCTTCACGTTCTCGGCGGCCAGCGCCCTCTTGAATGACTTGATCCGGTCAGGGAAAACCCGGGGCGCCTTGAACCATTCCAGGAAATCGGACCGCGGGCTGAGCTCGATCCACTCGTAGCCGAGTTCACGCACCTTCCGCGGCAGTTCCTCAAGGCTGAGATGTCGGTGCATGAACGGGTCGAGGGCGATGCGCATTTGTGCCTCCTTGCTCTTCGGTATCCAGTGAAGCCCGTGAGGGCAGGTTGACGTCGCGAAATCCGGAAGGAAAACATTGTCTGAGACTATGTCGAACGGCACGCGCGCCCCCTCCCGCAGATTGAACTTGCGCGGCAAACGAGCCAGCTCTGATCGTGATTTCTCCCGGTGAGGCGGCCTCCCGTCCCCTCCACCGTGAACAGGAGAATTTGCCAACTGCGCTCGATCGTCAAGGAAGGGTTGCGCCTTTGGACCATCAAGCCTGATAGAAACAATTCAGTCGCCTATGATGGTTTCTATCAAGCCATCATAGGCTCTCAGGAACCCACAGATGCGCAGGGACAAATCGCTGCCCCGGACTTTCCGCCATGCCATGCTCGATCGTATGCGTCATAGTCAGGATGAGATCGGCACACAGTTCGCGAAGCGGTGTCTGAAAAACTCCGGAAATACGGCGGTCGAGGAGTGCCTGCCTGGATTCTGGCGTCAGTTCATTGACGAGGCAAGCGATCCTGTCGCCGCTTTGGCTTTCCTGCAGAGCCTCGATGACCCCTTCCATGCCACCGCCAATGCAATAAACGCCGACGAGATCCTGGTGGCGGGCGATCGCATTCATGAGCAGCTCATAGGTGATCCGCCGCGTCTCGAGATTTATCAGCGCATCCAGCACTTCAAAATCCGGGGCATATTCCCGGATATAGGCGCGAAAGCCGGTCTCGCGCAGGGCATGGCCATGAAAGCGGTGGCCTCCCAAAAGCAACACGACCTTACCTGGCCGCGGCGAAAGCTTGGAGATCAGCCATGCGGCGGTCCTGCCCACCTTCATGTTGTTTGTGCCGAGATAGGCCTCTCGTACACCTTGCGCAAAGTCCGAAAGCAGCGAGAACGTCGGGATACCCTTTGCTCTCAGTGCGCCGACGGCCGCCGTCACGTCGTGATGATCCGGGCCGGTCGCGCCGATCGCCTGTACCTTGCCGGACATCCCGAGGAGAAGCTCCGACAGTTCGGACGGTTCCCCGGATTTCGCGAACTGGATCGTGATTTGCACGCGCCGGTCTCGCACGGACTGGGCGGCGGCCTGAAGTTCGGCGGCGAAGGTCTGGTAGAAGTCGTGACGTTCCTTCCGCAGCACGAAGCCCAAGTGGTAGGAAGGCATGTCGGCAAGCATGCGCTGGCGGATGATATTCGTGCCGTGAAAACCCACTTGCTGTGCAGCGTCCAGCACCCTTCGCGAGGTTTCCTCCCGCACGGGTGACCGGCCGTTCAGCACCCGGTCGACGGTTGCCACTCCTACTCCCGCGGCCCTGGCCACGTCGGCGATCGTTGGGCGTTTCATGAGTCAATAACCTGGATGACGGATGGGCCGGGAAGCGTCTGCGCTCACCATGCTTTCATCATTCTGATAGAAGTTCAATCATGCCACTTTCTACCCCGGCATCACCAAACCCCGCAGATGGGCCGGCGTGTTCTGTTTCATGCGGTCTTGGAGCAGGCCCAGATGCCGATTTGGCGTTCGGCCCGCCCGCCGACTGTTGTCGCGATTGCATCCCACAAATATCTACCTTAGGTAGTATTATGAGCATTTTTTGAAACAAAAAGTTGACAACCGCATAGGCCTGGTCTATTTGACGGCCATCGATACTTTGTTTGCTGATATTGTTGTTGCTGCGCCTCGCGCACCTTGACGAACTTTCCCTCTCAAAAGTCGAAACGATCCCGCCGTGCGTCGCCCGGCGGTCCACAAATTGCTATGAAAGGGTTCGTTATGACCACTGGCACAGTTAAATGGTTCAATGCCACCAAGGGCTTCGGCTTCATTCAGCCTGACGACGGCAGCGCCGACGTTTTCGTTCACATCTCTGCTGTCGAGCGCGCCGGCATGAGCTCGATCGTTGAAGGTCAGAAGCTCAGCTTCGAACTCGAGCGCGACAAGAAGTCGGGCAAGATGTCTGCAGGCCAGCTCCAGGCTGCCTAACCTTTTAGCCTCCATGACCACGGATGTACTGGCATGGTAGCGAAAGTATGCAAAGGCCAGACGAATGTCTGGCCTTTTTCCGTTAAGCGCTATATGCGCTTGCACCTGCGACATCCCAAAAAATTCACAAGGAAGATCCATTGAGACACCCGAACGACAACAGCTTTGCCGAACGCCGCAAAACCGCAGCGGATGCCAAGCAAAAGCTTTTGGCGAAATTTGCGTCCGCCCCGAAAGCGGACGATCCTGCCGTGCAGGAGCGGCGTGCCGAGCGCGAGGCCATTGCGGCGGCGCGGGAAGCCCGCCGTGCCGAACGTGAAGCGCTGAAGGCCGAGGAACATGAGCGCCTCCGGAAGGAAGCGGCAGAATTGACCGCCGCCGCGGAAGCCCATGAAAAAGCCGAGGCTGCGGCCAGAGAAGCGGAAATCAACGAGCGCGTTTCCCGCGTCGTGGCCGATGAAGCCGCGCGCAAGGCCGAACGCGATCGCCGCTACGCGGCACGCAAGGCCCGTCAGCGCTGACGGTTTACAGGATATACCAGGAAAGCGCGCCGACGAACCTCTCCTCGGAGCCGCTGCGCGCCGAGGCCGAGAAGGTGGATCGAAATCCATGAACGTCCATGCCTATGCAACTGCGAACGTCGCGGACGACAATGTCGGCGCGTGGCTGAAGATTCTTTCGAAATATCGGCAGCCTCGTTTTGGGCGCAGCGTATTCGAGCTGATCGTCACGCTACTCCCGTTCGCAGCATTCTGGGCCGGCGCCTATATCTCCGTCGTCCTGGGTTTCCCGATCGGGCTGATCCTCGTCCTCCCGGCGGCTGCCTTTCTGTTGCGGCTTTTCATGATCCAGCACGATTGCGGGCACGGCTCGTTCTTCGCGCGCCGGCGTCTCGACAACTGGACGGGACGCGCCCTCGGGGTGCTGACCCTGACACCCTACGACTACTGGCGGCGGGCGCATGCCGCTCATCACGCCTCCGCCGGCAATCTTGACGAACGCGGCGTCGGCGATATCACCACGCTGACTGTTGCCGAATATCATGCCCTCCCCTGGCCGAGACGTCTCGCCTACCGGCTTTACCGCCACCCGCTGGTGATGTTCGGTATCGGGCCCGCCTGGGTCTTTCTCTTCAAGCAGCGCCTGCCTTTCGGGATGATGAACTCGGGGGCATTGCCCTGGGTGTCGACGATGGCCACCAATCTCGCGGTCGCCATCCTCACGGCCCTGATGATCTGGGCCGTCGGGCTCGTTCCCTTTCTGCTGATCCATCTGCCGGTCGTTCTGCTTGCAGGTGCAGCCGGCGTATGGCTCTTCTACGTCCAGCACCAGTTCGAGGAAACCCATTGGTCGAAGGGCGACGAATGGCAGTTCCCGAAAGCCGCGCTGCATGGCGCATCCCACTACGACCTGCCGCTGGTGCTTCGATGGATTACCGGCAATATCGGCGTTCACCACGTTCATCACCTGTCGAGCCGTATTCCCTATTACCGGCTGCCGGAGGTGCTCAACGACCATCCCGAACTGGCCGGCATCGGCCGCATCGGCCTGTGGCAGAGCATTCAATGCGTCAGGCTCGTGCTTTGGGATGAAAAGAGCGGCAAGCTCGTTTCCTTCCGGGATGCCGCGAAGCTGGCGACGTCTGCCTAATTTAGTCGGCGACACCCGGGTTCAACCGGGGTTCACCCGCGGCAAACGCTAACCGAGCCGTCGCAGGTGATCGATGAGGGCTCGCAGCTTTGGCGCCAAGTTGCGGCGGCTCGGGTAATAGAGGTAGAAGCCGGCAAAGCGTGGGCAATAGTCCTCGAGAACGGGCACGAGTTCGCCCCGTTCGATCCAGGGGCGAAAGCTCTCCTCCATCCCGAAGGTGATGCCGGCGCCGGCAACGGCAAGTTTTGTCATCAATGCCATGTCGTTTGTGGTGATCTCCGGCGCGACGGCAACGCTGAACTCTTTTCCCTTCTCCACAAATTCCCAACGATAAGGCGGAACCTTGGGCTTTGGGCGCCAACCGATGCAGCGATGGGCGGCAAGGTCACTCGGGTGGGAAGGCGCTCCGAAGCGGTGCAGATATCCCGGCGCGCAAACGGCGAGCTGTCGCTCGTCGCCGGCAACAGGCACCGCGATCATATCCTGCTCGATCACCTCGCCGAGCCTGACCCCGGCGTCGTATCCCTCGGCAACGATGTCGAATTCCTCATCCGTCACCGTGATGTCGACCTGAACCTCCGGATTGGCCTCGGCAAAGGTCGCGAGGAACGGCCCTGACAGAAAGCGCTCGGCGATCGACGAGACCGCCAGCCGCAACTGACCACGCGGGCGCCCGCGCAAATCTCCGGCGGCTTCGATTGCCGCACGCATGTCTGCAAGCGCAGGTGCAACTTCGCCGAATAGACCTTCCCCCGCCTCCGTGAGGCTGACGCTGCGCGTTGTCCGCTGAACAAGCGCGATCCCGAGCGTTTCCTCCAGCCGCCTGATCGTCTGACTGACCGCCGAGCGGGTGACGCCCATACGGTCGGCGGCTGCACGAAAGCTTTTCTCCTCGGCCACGAGAGCGAAGACAGCGAGCGCATTGAGATCCGGTTCCATTGGTTAGTTCAGCTTTCCATGTCATGAAGAAATGGTCGTCTTATCGCAACAATGGGGCAGATCTATCTTGGTGGCAACCGCTGAAGGGCGGTTTCAAAATGTCAACCAGGAAGGAAACGGACATGTCCCTCAACAAAGTCGTCCTCGTAACCGGCGCCTCGAGCGGCATAGGCGCCTCGATCGCCCGCGAACTTGGTGCCGCCGGAGCAAAGGTCATGCTCGGCGCGCGCCGCACCGATCGGCTGGATGCGCTCGCCGAAGAGATCAACGCAACGGGTGGTGAAGCACTGACCCGCCGGCTGGATGTCACCGACCGCACCGATGTCGCCGCCTTCGCGGACGCGGCGCGCCAGGCCTGGGGTCGCGTCGACGCGATCGTCAACAATGCCGGCGTCATGCCGCTTTCGCTGATGGCCTCCATGAAGGTCGACGAATGGGACCGGATGGTCGACGTCAACATCAAGGGAGTGCTCTACGGCATCGCCGCAGTGCTGCCGGAGATGAGCGCGCGAGGCTCCGGCCATATCATCAACATCGCCTCCATCGGAGCACTGTCCGTCTCGCCGACGGCCGCCGTCTATTGTGCGACGAAATATGCGGTGCGGGCAATCTCGGACGGGCTCAGACAGGAGCACGACAACATCCGCGTCACCTGCATCCATCCCGGCGTGGTTGAAAGCGAGCTCGCCGAGACGATCACCGATCCGGTCGCCGCAGAGGCCATGAAGACCTACCGCGCCATCGCGCTGAAGCCTGACGCGATCGGCCGGGCCGTGCGCTTTGCCATCGAGCAGCCGGAGGACGTCGATGTCAACGAGATCGTCGTTCGTCACACCCGGGCAGCCCATTGAGGACCGCAGCCATGGACCGCCGCTACTTCATCCTCACTGCCGCCGCATCTCTGGGTGCCGCGTTTTCTCATCGAGCCATCGCCGAGGAACCCATGAACAACCTGACCGAGACCCGAACCCAGAGCCATCCCTATGCCGGCATGTGGGTGACCGAAGACGGCTACATCCGCCACGAGCTGCTGCCGAACGGCCGTTATGACGAGGCGCGCGGAACCCGTAAGAGCGCCTATCAGGGGCGCTATACGGTGACCGGCAACCACATCGACTACTGGGACGATACCGGTTTCACTGCCGACGGCGAGTTCATCGACGGTGTACTGCATCACGCCGGCATGATCCTCCATCGGGAGAAGTAGCGGCCGAGTCGAAGGCCCAGGCCACGATATCGAGGGAGGCAGATCACGAGCGATGGTGTCTTTTGCCGGTGCCATTTCCCATGGAAGAAGATCGTCCACCCCTGCCGTTTTGTGCCTGAAAACGGACGTAACAGCTTCCCTCGATGTCGATTTCGATTGCGGCTTCGACCCCGAATACGTCGCGGATGCGTTCGGCCGTCAGCACCTCGAAAGGCCTGCCGACCGCGACCAGCCGCCCGCCTTGCATCACGGCAATCCGGTCACAAAACATGGCAGCGTGGTTGAGGTCGTGCAATGCCGCGACCACCGTGAGGCCCTGCCGACGGACGAGATCAAGCAGACCGATCTGGTGGCCGATGTCCAAATGGTTCGTCGGCTCGTCGAGCAGCAGGATCTTCGGCTGCTGGGCAAGCGCGCGGCCGATATGCAGGCGCTGGCGCTCGCCGCCCGAAAGCGTATGCCAAAGCCGGCCGGCAAGATGGGCCATGTCTACATTTGCAAGGGTTGCCTCGACGATCGCATCGTCATTCGCCGACCAGGGCGACAGGGGGCCGAGATAAGGCGTGCGCCCAAGCTCGACCGCCTGTCTGGCGGTGATCCGGTCCGCGGTTTCGGCCTGCTGTTCCACCAGAGCCAGATGCCGCGCAACCTCGCGCCGGCCGAGCCTGCCGATCGGTACGCCATCCAGAATGACCTCGCCGGACCGCGGCTTGCGGATGCCGGAAAGCAATGCCATCAAACTCGTCTTTCCCGAGCCGTTCGGACCGATGAGGCCGAGAAATTCCCCTTCCCTGACCTCGAGCGAGACGCCGTCCACGATAGGCGCTCCGCCTACGCCCCAGGAAATATTGCTGGCCGAGAGCGTCATCCGCGTCCCCTCCTCTGCCCAAGAACGAAAGCGAAGGCCGGCGCTCCGACAAGGGCGGTGATCACCCCGATCGGCAAGACCTGACCCGGGATCAGAACGCGGGAAAGGACGTCCGCCAGGATCATGAAGACGGCGCCGATCAACGCGGCCGCCGGCAGCAGCACGCTATGGCGGATACCGACCAGCATGCGCGCCGCATGCGGAATGACCAGCCCGACAAAGCCGATGGAGCCGACGATCGACACCATGACCGCGGTCATCATCGCGGAGATGCCAACCAGCGCGAGATAGGTGCGACGAACCGAAATGCCGAGCGAGGCCGCCGATTCCGCGCCGAAGGTGAAGGCGTCAAGCGATCGGGCATGCCAGAGGCAAACCAGAAGACCGGCCAATGCGGCAGGAATGGCCAGCCAGGCATCCGGCCAGCGGACACCCGACAGATTGCCGAGCAGCCAGAACATGATGCCACGTGCCTGTTCTGCAGTCGCCGCCTTGGTGACGATGAAGGAGGTGAGCGCATTGAAGAGCTGCGAGCCGGCAACCCCTGCCAGGATGATCGCCGCCGTTCCTCTCCCCGCCTTGACGGCCAGCAGGCTGACAAGGGCGAAGGCGACGAGCGCTCCGAAAAAAGCGCCCATCGGAAGCGTCATCATGCCGGTCCCGAGACCGAGGATTGCCACGCTCACGGCGCCGGTGGAAGCGCCCGCCGAAATCCCGAGGATATAAGGATCAGCGAGAGGATTGCGCAGCAGCGATTGCAGCACCACGCCGGACAAGGCCAGTGCCGCGCCACAGCACCCCGCCACCACCGCCCTGCTCAGCCGATAGCTCCAGACGATGCCTTCGTCGATCGGCTCTAGCGGATAGCCCGCATCCCACAGCCGGTTGGCGACCGTCTTGGCCACCACCCCGAACGGGATCGAGGTCTCACCGATCGCTGCCCCCAGCCACAAGACTGCGACGAGGACCACAAGCGCCATTGAAATGGCACCCGTTCGACCGATGGATGCGACTGCGCCTCTCACTTGGCGAGGCCCGCGCCAGCAATCGCATCGGCCAGCGCCTCGATGCCTTCAATGGTGCGGATCGTCGGGTTCATGGCTTGCGCATCCATGTCGAAGACATGGCCGCTCCTGACAGCCGGCATCAGGCTCGCGACAGGATCGGCACCCAGGAATTTGTGTTTCGCCTCGACGCTGTCCAGTGGATAACGGCGGCGATCCATTGCCCCGGCGACGATCATGGTCGGATTGGCCTTGGCGATCGTCTCCCAGCCCACCGTCGGCCATTCGTCATCCGTCTTGATGATATTTTCGATCCCGAGAGCCGACATGATGTAGCCCGGCGCACCATTTTTGCCCGCCACGTAAGGGTCGGCATCCTGCTGAGCACTCGAGAACCAGAAGACGGCGGAAAGCCTGCTTTCGACGGACGCGACCTTGGCACGTGCCGCCGCTTCACGCCGTTTGAGATCGGCCACCACTTCCTCGCCCTTGTCCTGCACGTCGTAGATTTTCGCGAGATCGCGAATCTCCCGATGGACGAGGTCCATGGAGAAGACCTGATGGCGGACGCCGTCGCTGGTGGTGGAATTTTCCTTGCCCATGCAATCGGACGGCGACGTGTAGACCGCGATGCCCAATTCCTCGAACTGTTCAGGCTTGGCGACGACGCCCTCCGGCCCGACCTGCCATTGAAACTGTACGGTGATGATGTCCGGCTTTTTGCCGAGCACGCTTTCGAAGCTCGGATCGTTGTCGGCGAGGCGCTCTATCCTGCCGTTGATCTCCTCATAGTCCTTCAGGACAGGGCCTACCCACAGCGCAGTGCCGGCCACCTTGTCCGCAAGACCGAGGAGATAGAGGATCTCGGTGCTGCTCTGGCCGATCGAGACCGTACGGGATGGCGCCTTCTCGAACGTTATCTGCCGGCCGCAGTTCTCAAGCGTGAGAGGATAGTTCGTTTCTGCCGCCACGGCGCTGTGGAATAGCCCGGAAGCAAACAAAGATAGGATGCACAAGCCTGCGCTGAGCGGCCGCTTGGAAATGGTCGTCATAATATTTCCCCGAAATGTGATGTGATGCCGACCCTGAACAGGCCGCAGATATCAGGATGCCGTCAAAGCACCTGGTCGCCCCAGCGATGATGGAGATTCGGGAAATACGATGCACAAAAGCGCGATGAAGCGCGGATGATGGTCATGTCTTTCTCCTCTTCGGGCATCCCCGCCCGTGACGATGGATCGATGTTCGACGGCAGGTCTCCTGGCTTGCGGATATCTGTCGCCCATCTGCCTTCCCGCGCCGAGATCGGCGCAGTGGCATGGTGCCTTTCGGCGCCACGAGGATGGACGGCAATCCGCTTACAGTTGCGGGGGCAGCCACGGCATTGGATCCCCTTCGGGTCATCCGCACCGTATTCCCTTTTGATCCCGTCGCCTTTGGCTTCGGGAACCGTCATCGCCAGATAAAGGCCAGCCTGTCTTCCCGTCAAGCGGGAAAAGACAGCAGTCAAAGCCCCGACGATCAGGCGCGAGGTTCGGCTCCGGCTCGGATCGATGACTTCGGTCGAAATCCACCCGGCGAAATGCGGGCCATGGGTGAGGAGAAGCATATCAAGCCCCGTGTCGTATATTCACTCTCAGAAAGTGACACGGCCTGCATATGTAATGTTATTACATTCGTCAAATGGAAAGTTGCACAATAACGCTTCGATCGGGCCGCCGGGCTTCGGTTCTTGAAGCGCGCTGGTGGCCGGCACCTGGGCCAGCCACCAGCTTTTTCGCCATACATTTTGTCTTCGGTCTAAACCCGAAGCAGCGTCTTGATCGCGCGACGCTCGTCCATCGCCCGATAACCTTCGGCGACATCGGCGAGCGGCACTTCGAGGTCGAATACCTTTCCGGGATTGATCTTGCGGGTCAGCACCAAATCCATCAGGTAGGGCAGGAAGCGACGCACGGGAGCCGGCCCGCCCATCAGGCTTTTCTGGGCGAAGAAGAGGTTCTGCCCGTCGAGCTGCACGCCATGCGGCACTCCCACAAAGCCGATATGACCTCCCGGTCGGGCGCAGTTCATGGCCTGCATCATGGATTCCTGCGTCCCCACGCATTCAAGAACCGATTCCGCCCCGACGCCGCCGGTCAGTTCCTTGATCCGGGCGACGCCGTCATCGCCGCGTTCCGAGACGATGTGGGTAGCGCCGAATTCGAGCGCCAAGTCCTGACGGCTTTTGTGGCGGCTCATCGCGATGATTTTTTCGGCGCCCATCTGCTTGGCGGCAAGCACACCCATCAGTCCGACCGCGCCGTCACCCACGACCACGGCCGTCGAGCCGGGCTGCACCCGTGCCGCGTCGGCAGCATACCAGCCGGTGCCGAGCACATCCGATGCGGCGAGCAGGCTCGGGATGAGATCGTCGGACGGCATCTCGGCGGTCGCCACCAACGTTCCATCGGCAAGCGGCACGCGGGCATAAGGCGCCTGTGCACCGGACATGAATTCGCGCTGCTCACAGGAGGATTGGAAGCCGAACCGGCAATGCGGGCATGTGTTGTCGGAGATGCAGAAGGAGCCCACCACGAACTGGCCGGGCTTTACCGTCTTCACTGCATCACCGACTTCCACGACAACACCACAGTATTCGTGCCCCATATGGGACGGACCGTCCGTTGGCTGGAGACCGCGATAAGGCCAGAGATCCGAACCGCAGACGCAGGAGGCCGACAGCTTGATGATGGCGTCGGTCGGCTTGAGGATTTTCGGCTCCGCCACTTCGTCGCAGCGGATATCGCCTTTGCCGTGAAGAACAGTCGCTAGCATGATTGCAATTCCTTTCAGCAGGTTTTTCAGAGTGGCTCGATGCGGAGCGGGAACTCGCCGCGCGTGAGCAAGGGCTCGATGCCGCCGTCCAAGCGGCCGAGCCGGATCAGATCGCGTGTGGAAACGTAGCTCTCGTAAAAGAAGGCAAGATTGCCCCAGGGGACGTAGTAGCACAGGTCGCCGGGAGCGGCATTCGGGAATGGCCCCCTGGCTTCGAGGTTGAGCTTGCGCGGCAGATAGGCGATCTTTTCGTTGTTGGCGAAATCCGAAATCGTGAGAGCAAGGGGCAGCATCGAGCAGAAGTCGCGGGCAGACGGGTTGTCGTAGAGCGTGGCCGTGAAGTCCTGATCGGCAAAGGTGAAGCGTATCTTCATGGCCATGTCCTTCTGAGGCAGCGCCGGACGCGGCAGTAAGACGCCGGCGACCGCGCCGCCGAGCAAGGTCCGGCGCGTCATCGAGGGAGCTTGCGGTTTCATTTTGAACGCTCCCAATCAAACCAGGCTGCCCACGCGGCCAGTGAAGATCCAAGCAGCAAGACTGCGGCAAAGACGAACGAACTCCACCAACCAGTCCAATCGAAAAGAAGGCCGCCGGCTGCCGCCCCGATCGTGATGGCAAACTGGATGACCGCCACCTGAAGACCTCCGCCAGCCTCCGCATCGTCGTGCAGAACCCGGCTCAGCCACGTTCCCCAGCCGACCGGCGCAGCAGTGCCGAAAAAGCCCCACCCGATGAGCAAGCCCGCGACGGCAAGCTTGATCGAGTCGAATGCGATCAGCATTACGGCAATCCCTGCCATCACGAGGGGAATGGCAATCACGACCGAATAGAGACGTGTGGCAAGCAGGCGGCTGATGCACCAGGTTCCTGCGACACCGGCCAACCCCATCAACAACAGGACAAGAGATAGAGCGGAAACGGAATAATTCGAGACGGACTCCAGGAAGGGCCGAAGATAGGTGAACAGCGCAAACTGCCCCATGAACAGCAGCAGGATGGCCGTCATGCCGAGCGCGACCTGGCGGCGCCTCAGAAGCCGAAAGACGTTGCCCGCCACCCTGCGCCGGCGGGGCGGAAGGGAGGGCATGCTCATCCATTGCCAGATGAGAGCGAGGAATGCCAAAGGCACCACCAAGAAGAAGGTGCCCCGCCAGCCTATATAGTCGCCCAGAAAGCTTCCAAGCGGAGCCGAGATCGTGGCTGCAATGGCGTTGCCGGCATTCAGCATCGCAAGCCCCTTCGGCACGGCGCCCTCCGGCAGGAGACGCATGACGACGGCGGTGGACATCGACCAGAAGCCGCCGATCGCGACGCCGAGCAGTGCGCGGCCGACCATCAGCACCGCATGATTGGGGGCAACCGTAACGATAAGGCCGGAGACGATCAGCAGGAGCGAGAACGAAGACAGGACGACCTTGCGATCGATGTTCCGCGCGAGGCCTGCGATGAAAAGACTGGTGACCACGGCGAACAGACCGGAGATCGAGATCACTTGCCCAGCCTGCCCCTCGCTCATACCGAGATCGCCGGCAATCGGGGTCAGGAGGCTGACCGGCATGAATTCCGAAGCAATCAGCACCGCGACGCATAGCGCCATGGACGCGACCGCGCCCCAGGCAGCGACGGGCTTGGCCAGGGTGTCGTCGAAAGTTACTTGTGCCATATGTTTTTCACGTCCCTGAGCGGAGCATGCGGTTACCTCCCTCACCACATCATCTAACACTCGGCAGGCGATCGAATTAGCGGCCGTAATTGACTTGCATTTATCGACAGGCCGCATAAATGCGCGATGCGATGCGGGCTTTGGCCTCCTGTCTGCAATGGAATGGCGGCGCCGACCGAGCCGACGCCGCCACATCAATAGGCTGGTCCACGAAGCCCTACCGCGAGCCAAGGAACTGGATGATCGCGCGCCTTTCGTCGGCATTGTTGAAACGCTGCGCCATGCGCGTTCCGCGAACCATCGCGCCCGGGTTGGTCAGAAAGGTCTCGAGCGTTTCCGGGTTCCATGCGATTGCCGAATCCCGAAGAGCATCAGAATATTTGAAGCCTTCGGTCGTCCCGGCCGTTCGATCGACGATACCCTGCAGATGCGGCCCGACGCCGTTTTTAGGCGTTGCGATCTGATGGCACGTACCGCAACGTTGCTGAAACAGCCTCTGCCCGGCCGCGGCGTCGGCCTCTTGAGCGAGAGACGGCGTCGCGATGCCTAGGGAAACAAAAGTTAAGAGGTAAATGGCGGCCTTCTTCAACCGTCGACTCCTTTGAGATTAAGTTTGGACAACGGCAGGCCCCGAACGCGCTGGCCCGCAAGGACGGAGACCGCGTTTGCAACGGCCGGGGGGACGCCGGGCAGACCGGGCTCACCGATACCGCCCATGGGGGCACCGCTTTCGACAATCCGCACGTGAACCCGCGGCATGCGGTCCGGCGTGAGGATCTGATAGCCGTCATAGTTGCGCGCCTGTGGCATGCCGTCGACGTAGACGACCTCCTCGAACAGCGCGGAGGAGAGGCCAAGCGCAACGGCCGAGTTCACCTGAGCGCCGATGATCGCGGGGTTGACGATGCTGCCCGGATCGATGGCCACCCAGACGTCGTGCACAACGGTCTCGCCTTTCTCCAGGGATACCTCGGCGATTGTCGCGACCTCGCTGCCAAAGGGTGAGGCCATGGCCACCCCTCGGGCGCGCCGCGTGCCGTCCTCGGCGGTAAACGGCCCACGCCGCCAGCCGCCGGAAAGTTCGGCCACCGCTTCAAGCAGGGTCCTGTGGCGCGGACTGTTCGCCAATAGACGATGACGCAGCTCATAAGGATCCTGCCCGCCCGCATCGGCCATTTCGTCGAAAAACGTCTCGTAGAAGAAGTCGTTCATCGAGTGGCCGACGGATCGCCAGAAGCCGATGATCGCCGGGTCGTCCACATGGATCTGGCCGACGCGCCGGTTGGGGATCGCGTAGACCTTGCCGGCAATACCCTCGACGGCGGAACTGTCGACCTTGTCCGGCTGGCGCCCAAACCAGCGGCCGGTTGGCCCCTCGCCGATCGCGACGGCGGAGAGTGCAACCGGCGTCCCGCTCGCATCCAGTCCGGCACGGAAGCGAACCGCAGCCGTGGGCCGCAGCGCATCACGCAGGAATTCCTCCTCGCGGCTCCAGATGAGCTTGACGGGACGTCCGACCGCCTTCGAGAGAAGAATGGCCTGTGGGTAAGGATTTGCGGTTTGATAGAGGAAATGCCGCCCGAAGAACCCTCCGAGCATCGGCGAGTGGATAATGACCTTATCGGGCGCGATACCAGCAAGCTTGGCGGCATCCGCCTGGAACATTTCCGGTGCCTGGTTCGGGATCCAGAGCTCGAGCGTGCCGTCGTCGTTCCATCTCGCAAGCGCGGATGGCGGCTCCAATTGTCCGTGGGCGAGATGAGGGGCGTCGTAGGTCGCTTCCACCACGCGGTGAGCGCCGGCGAGCGCACCGGCAGCGTCTCCCTCCGCTTCGAAGGCAACGCCGTCGCCGGTCTTCGCCTTCAGCGTTGCCATATGGGCCTCGGTGGAAAAGTCGGCGGGCATGGTATGCGCAGTCCCAGGAGCCGCCTCGGTCCAGCTTACCTGCAAGGCCTCGACGGCCATGCGAGCGCGCCACCAGCTATTGGCGACCACCGCAACGGCGCCCGGCAGCCTGTGAATGGAATGAAAGCCGGGCATGCCGCGCACGGCCGCTTCGTTCTGCAACGCGCCCGGCTCACCGCCGAGCCGTGGGCTGTGCTGGACGGCCGCATACAGCATGCCGTCGACCTTCAGATCAATCGCGTATTTGGCCTTGCCGGTCGATTTGTCGCGCGCGTCCAGGCGCGCTACAGGCTTGCCGATCCAGCGGAAGTCGGCGCGATCGCGCAGAACGACATTGGCCGGAATCGGCAACTCCGCGGCTGCATCCGCTATCTCGCCGTAGGGAACCGTGCGACCTGAAGCAGCATGCACCGCCCGGCCCGGCTCGGTCGTCAGCTCCGCCACCGGCACGCCAAGCCGGGTCGCCGCAGCCTGCAGCAGCATCTGGCGCGCCGAGGCCCCGAGCTTGCGCATCGTATCATAGCTCATGCGCACCGACATGCTGCCGCCGGTGAAACGCGCCCCGCCCGTCAGCAGATAATCGGGGCCGGGAGGCGCACCTTCGACGACGAAATTCACCGGATCGACATCCAGCTCCTCGCCGACGATCTGGGCCATGGCGGTAAAGATCCCCTGCCCGCCTTCGATGAACGCGCTGCGGAACAGGACGATGCTGTCGGCCCGGATCTCCAGGAAAGCAGCAATGCGGGAACCGGGGGCGACGGACGCGGCGGCGGCCTGGGCCCTGACGCGGCCGGCCGGAAGCGTCACGCCGAGCACGAGCGCGCCGAGCGAAGAACCGAGAAAGCCGCGGCGGGACAGCTTGAACGGCTTGCCGTTCTCACTGGCCATGGCTTGGGCGGCGATGGATGTCATGTCGTTCATGGCCTACCTCTCGATCAAGCTTGAGCGGCGTCGCGGACGGCCGCCGCGATTGCGTTGTAGGTGCCACACCGACAGAGGTTGACCATCGCGCCGGCAATGTCCTCATCGGTCGGCTGGGGGCTCTGCTTCAGAAGCGCCGTCGCCGCCAGAACCTGGCCGGACTGGCAGTAGCCGCATTGCGGGACCTGATTGGAAACCCACGCTTCGACGACCTTCTGGCCCACCGGATCTTCCGCGACCGCCTCGATGGTCATGATCTCGGCACCTTCAACACTTTCGATCGGCGTGACGCATGAACGCGTCGCCTGTCCGTCGATCAGCACCGTGCAGGCACCGCACTGGGCGAGACCGCACCCATATTTGGTGCCTGTCATTCCCAGTTCGTCACGGAGCACCCAGAGCAGCGGCGTATCGGGCTCGATATCGACCTGATGTTTCGTCCCATTGATGGAGAGTTCCATGGCGGTTTTCCTCTAGAAAAGCTGGTGCACGACGGCGTCGAAACAGAAGCGGTACTGTCTCATTGAAGACGGTAGCAGAGGCGGCGCCTATGGATTAGTGGCCATGCTTCGCTTAGATTTATCGATCTGAATCATAAATCGGCTGCAAGAACCGGCGGGGAAGGCGATGGCCAGGGAAGATTTCAACGACCTCCTATGGTTCCTGGCCGTGGCGGAGGAGCGCAGCTTCACGAAGGCCGCGGCCAAGCTCGGCGTTACACAGTCGACGCTCAGCCATACGATCAAGCGCGTCGAGACACGCATGGGCCTGCGGCTTCTGACCCGCACCACCCGGAGCGTTGCGCTGACGGAAGCCGGCGAGCGCTTGTTTCATTCGCTGGCGCCTCGGGTCTCCGCCATAAGGGATGATCTTGCAGCACTCATGGCGCTCCGTGACAAACCGTCCGGTACGATCAGGATCACCCTCTCCGATCACGCACTCGAAAGCATCGTCTGGCCCAGGCTGCAGCCGATCCTTTCCCAGTATCCCGACATCAAGCTTGAGCTCAGCCGGGACAACGGCTTGCGCAATATCGTGGAAGACGGTTTCGACGCGGGCGTTCGGCTGGGCGAGAGCATCGAGAAGGATATGATCGCGATCAGGATTGGCCCGGACTGGAGACTTCTGGCGGTCGCCTCACCCGAATACCTTGCCAACTATCCGGCACCGCGGCATCCCCAGGAGTTGGTGCAGCACAACTGCATCAACATGCGCCAGGCAACTGGCGGCGGACTTTACGTCTGGGAGTTCGAGAAGGACGGACAGGAACTGCGCGTCCGGGTCGACGGACAGCTCACCTTCAATAGCTCATATCCCATGATAGATGCCGCCGTGAAAAGCTGCGGCATAGCCTTTCTGCCGGAAGATCTTGTCATCGACCACATCGCGGCCGGACACCTCGTGCCCATGCTCGAAGACTGGTCGCCTCCATTTTCAGGCTATTTCATTTATTACCCGACCCGGCATCAGAATTCGCCCGCCTTCAAGGTCGTTGTGGATGCCTTGAAATACAACGGGCGTTAGTCGTTCGAGAGACCGATTTCGATCGGAGAAGCCTTTTCCGAATCTGGATCGCCGCGGAAGAAGCCCGCGGCAATCCTATGCCCAGCACCGTGGAACGTCGCGGGCGCCGTGACGTTAGCCGGCCAATGCCACGGCGTCGGCGCCGGCGGGAATGCGAGCCGGGGACGAGGGATCGGTCGCCGCGTGCCAGACTGCCTCGACCACGTCGAGCGGTCGTGTAACCGGAGACGTCTCCTGCTCCCATCCGGCGAAGACCTTCTGTACCAAGCCCAGATAGGCCTCTGGGAAGCCACCCTGGCCCTGCATCCGGGACCGGGCATTTTCGCCGAATTTGGTCTCCGGAGCCCGTCCCGGCATCACCGAGCGCACGCGAACATTGAACTGGTCGAGTTCCAGCGCGAGCACGTCGGTAAACGCGTTCACCGCCGCCTTGCTCGCGGTATATACGGAAAGCAGGGGAAGCGGCTTCAAGGTGACGCTCGAGGTGATGTTCACGATGACGCCTTCCCTCCGTTCCCGGAACTGCGGCAGCACCGCCTGGGTCACAGCCATCGTCCCGAGGGTGTTCGTCTCGAAAAGCTCCCGCGCAATATCCATCGTCGTGCCTTCCAGAGCGTTGAGCCAGCCGATCCCGGCATTGTTGACCAGAACGTCGATCGGCCCTGCGGCATCAATGGCCCTGCGAATGCTTTCCGGATCGGTTACGTCGAGGGCGAGTATATCGAGGTGCTTGGATGCTGGCAGAATGTCCTCGCGCGGCGTACGCATCGTCGCAACGACCTTCCAGTTGCGGTCGAGGAAATATTTGGCGATCTCCAGGCCGAATCCGGACGAGCAGCCGGTGATAAGAACGGTTTTCATGTGATCTCCTTCATGGGATTGCAGTGCCAGGAACCTAGACTGCGAGAGCCGGACTATCTACAATTGAAAGTCCTGATTTCATTTGTGGAAGTCCTGAAATGACCGATCCATTCGCGGAAGTGGTGGCTTTGCTCCGGCCCACTGCGCCATTCTCGAAGGTTGTCAGCGGCGCGGGAGATTGGTCTGTCCACCGCTCCGAATTCGGACGGCCCTTCTACTGCGTGATCCTCGAAGGGGCGTCTCGCCTCACCGTCGAGGGTCGGGAGCCGATCGATCTTCGGGAGGGCGACTTCGTTCTGATCCCGGCGGCATACGATTTCACCATGTCGAGCCTTGAGCCGAGAACGGCCGGGCATGACGATCCGTCCACTGTCATCCGGCTTGAAGGCGAAATAAGACATGGCAATCCGGATGGACCGCCGGATGTCCGGCTGCTGGTTGGCCATTTTGTCTTCGGTTCGCCGGATGCGGCCCTGCTGGTTTCGCTCCTGCCGCAGCTCGTCCACGTTCGTGGCGAGCGACGGCTTGCCACCCTCGTACAGCTCCTGGGAGAAGAGGCCCGTGCGCTACGGCCCGCGCGGGAGATGGTCCTGGCGCGCTTGCTGGAAGTCCTGCTCGTCGAGGCGCTCCGATCCACGGCGGGCACGGCCGCTTCGCCTGGACTTCTGCGCGGACTGGCCGACGAACGCCTTGCCGCCGCAATCCGTCGGATGCATGAGCATCCGACCGCGAACTGGACGGTCGAGCAATTGGCTCACGAGGCCGCACTCTCTCGTTCCGCGTTCTTCGACCGCTTCCGTCGCGCCGTGGGCGTTGCGCCGATGGAATACCTGCTTTCCTGGCGCATGGCTCTGGCGAAGAACCTTCTAAGGCGCAAGGAAGGTGGAATGCAGGAAATTGCCGAAAGTGTCGGATACGGTTCCGCAAGTGCCTTCAGCGTCGCATTCACCCGTTTTGTGGGATTGCCGCCGACGCGATACGCGCGCGAGGAGATGGAATCGTAAAGCCCTGTCAGTCTCCTCCGCGGCAGCGGCTCGATCCTGCCTACCCCACCTCGGCAAGGTCTCGCCGAAGAAGGGCGAGGCAGTCGGCAACCTTACGCCTGGCCGGCTCCGGTAGAGGCAAAATCGGACGGGGCGGCTCGGCTTGGCAGACGCCGAGCAAGTCGGCGAGCGCATAGACCGACCGAAGGCTGGAGAACTGCTTGAAGATATCCCAGATCGGGCTCAGCGTAGCATCCAGCCGGCGCGCCTCGGCAACATCGCCAGCTTGGGCGGCCCTGACGATCCGGAGGCAGACGTCGGGCATGATACCGGCAAGTACGCTGCACCAGGTATCAGCGCCGCTGATCATCGCCTCCGTGGCGTTCCAGTCGCCGCTGTATCCGATCGAAAAATCGTCCGACGTGATACCTCGCTGATCCGCCAGGTGGCGCCCGATCTCGTCGCTTTTGTCGGTCGGGTTCTTGATGGCCACGATGCCGGATACCTTGGCCAAGCGCTCAACAAGCGCTGGCGTAAAACGGAAGTGCGTCGTTCCGGGGTTGTCGTAGATGACGATCGGCAGACGGCTCTCGCGCGCAACGGTGGTGAAATGCTCGAAGACTTCGTCCTCGGTGAGCGGCGTATAGGATACGGCGGCAAGCAGGCCTGCGGCCGCACCCAGGGCTTTGGCGTCCTGAGCCCGCCCGATGGCCTCGTCGGTACGCAAAGCGCCAACCCCAACGACAACCGGGATGTGCCCGCCAGCCTCTTCGAGAGCCAGCGCGAGAGCTCGGCGCCGTTCCTCCCGGGACAGATACATATAGGTGCCGGTGCTGCCGAGGAGACCGATGGAATCGACCTGCGCGATCCGGAGTCGGGCAACAAGCTTGCGCAACGCTTCGGAATCGACCTTGCCGTCGCGATCCATCGGCGTGATAGGGAATGCGGATAGCCCGCTCAGAAATCTCATTTCATACTCCGGGATTCGTCTTGTTCGCCGCGATGGTTGGGTGGTGACCCATCGCTGCCCGTCATAGCATGTGAAGAGCCTGACGCAGATCCGCAATCGCATCACTATATCTTAAAAGCGGACAAAGGAACGGAAAGGTACACGCTCCCGCCCTGTCTAAAACGGCCGTCGGTCTGCCTCAGCCGTGCAGGCGGTATAACAGCGCGCCGAACCTCGCCTCGGGCGCATATGCTTTCAGGTCGCTCGCAGGTTTATAGGGCAGATCGGGCTTTTGTCCGCTCCGGACGTCGGTCGGGCTGCAGCCGAACTCACGCCGGAAGGCGCGGCTGAATTCGGTGCCATCGCTGAAACAATGTTGCTCGGCGATCTCGATGATACGGCGTCGGTCGTTCGGGTCACTGAGTGCCGAATGGGCGTCCAGTAATCGCCGGCGCTGAATGTAGTGCATGACGCCGCCAAATGGTTCGAACAGGCGATAGAGCCGCGAGCGTGAGACCCCAAGTTCACGACGCAGGGTGTCGGCGGCAAGTGTCGGATCGAACAATCTGGCCTGGATAATTCGATGCGCTCTTTCGATCAGCACCGACGCAATCGGCTCCTGCGCTTCCTCGATATGGTCTGCAGAAGGTGCCGCGCAGGCGAGTATCATTGCCCGCGTGGCAGCCACGAGCGCCGGAAGTTCGGTTTCGTCGATCACCGGCAGCCGCTTGGCAAGACCAAACATGTAGTCGGTGAACAGCCGGCCCATTCCGGTGCTGAGATTGGAGAATTCCGCGGCATTTAGTGCGCCCGTTACTTCGGCGCAAAAATCGCGTGGAACGAACAACATCAGCATTTCGCTGTTGGTGACGGTCCCTTCGAAGGGGCGGCCAAGGGGATGGACCTGAACCACACCCGCACCGCCTTCAAACGTCCTGGCTGGTGCGATGGTATTCACGCTTCCGTAAAGCAGCGTCGTCAGTGTCCAGTGATCCAATGGATCACGCCGCGTATGCCCGGGCAGGCTGACGAATCCCAATGCGTCGGTCTCGATGCGGGAGAAAGCAAGGCAACCGAGGTCCCATGTCACCTGTCTGCCGCCGAAGCCGACCGTTACGTCGTCGGGTTCGTCGAACTCAAGCATGGGCGCAAAGTTGTTCCGCCAAGCTTCAAACTGATACCCCGGGGGGAGGTCGTGTGTTGCAAGCTCGTAAGCTGGCAGGTGCTTGAGGCCACCTAGCCCTTGTTCGGGTTCGACTGATGTTTGCTTCGGCGCGGGCGGCTTTGCATTTAAGATTGCGCCATTAGGCAATATATCTCGTCCGATAGCACCTTCGGCTCTCATAGCTTCACACTCCTAGGAACTAGGCGAGCACGCAACCGGCAACGGCCGCGTCTACTAGAATCAAGCAAATCAACCTTTTCCGAAGATGCTGTTCCGGACTCGCTCCACCCGGCGATCAGATCATCATCCCTGCGTGTGACAAATACATAACACAATTAATCCGGTTTGTTTAGGTGCCAGTTACACCCAACGCTGCATAGAGATCGCCGACACAACTGAAAGCGCCAATGTGGTTAACAACGTAGGCACTCGCATGCCATTTCTGGCGCTCCCCGAAATAGTTTTGGTCTATCACCGCACATTGGCAACGGACGGCGACGATCGCCCGCTGACCGGCTCAGATGAGGGGCCGGTCACGCCGATCGACTGTCACGAAGCTCGCTTCGCGCCCCATCTGGGGATTGCTCGCGTGAGTGGATAGGACGGAATATCAAGATGCTGCGGATGCCCATGGCGGATGGTATTTCACCCGCCAGCAAGGGATGACGCCAATCTTGTGTAATTATGCTGCCACGTCTTTCTGAAGGGCATCCCGCAAGATCTGCTCCTTGGTCTCATCCAGGGAGGTTTTAAGCACCACCCCGCCGAAACCGGATATTTCCTTCAGCAGCTTATCGGCCGTCATTTCCTGCACCAGCACAAACAATGCCGCATGCCCAGGCTGCAAACTGCTCGCCAGATCTTTCATGAATGGATCGTCTATGCCGACATCGGTCAGAGCGCCTGCGATGGCTCCCGATGCCGCCCCCGCCGCTACCCCGAGGAGCGGGTTCAGAAATAGGACACCGACCAGAAGCCCCCAGAAACTGCCCGATGCGGCTCCAGACGCAGTCGTGCTCACAAGCTGGTTCAGCCTGACTTTGCCGGCCTCGGTCTTGGTGGCTATGACAGCGTCGCCGAGCTTGATCAAATACTCCTTCTGCAGCTCGATAAGGCGCCGGCGCACTTCTTCCGCCTTTGCTTCCGTTGGATAGACGATGGCGATGAGACTGGACATGACACCCTCCAATTTTGAACCGAACCTAGGCTTCGATCACCGAGCCACAACAAAACATATCGCGCCCGCGCGCAGAGGAAATTGGCACAGAATCCCGGGAGGATGCGTTGCGTCTCTTTTTGAGTGCGCGGTCAGCAGAGCATAGGAGGACACAACCAGCGCAGCCGATAGGATCGCCATGCGTTGCGCTCGCAATCATGCGCGGTCTTCATCGTAGCGACCAAGGAATGTCTGCGTCAGTAGTCCACCGCATCGCGGGTGATCGGGCATGTCATGCAATGGCCGCCGCCACGACCCCGGCCAAGCTCGGCACCTATGATGGTAATCACCTCGATGCCTTCCTTGCGCAGCAGCGTATTGGTGTAGGTGTTGCGGTCATAGGCATAGACGACGCCCGGCGAGGCGCAGACCAGGTTGGCGCCGCTATCCCACTGGGTCCGTTCGCGCATGTAGTCGTTGCCGCCGGTCTCGACCACGCGCATTTTACTGAGACCCAGGGCGTCACGAACCGTATCGACGAAAGAGCCCTTGTCCTTGTGCAGTTCCACGCCGCCGTTGCCGTCCGGGCGATAGGAGAAGGCTTCGATGCCATTGACGATGTCTGGATAGAGCAGCACGCAGTCGCGGTCGGCGAAGGTGAAGACGGTGTCCAGATGCATGGCAGCGCGCAGCTTAGGCATGGCCGCGACGATGACACGCTCGGCAGCACCCTTCTCGAACAGCGCTGCTGCGACCTGGCTGATGGCCTGACGCGAGGTGCGCTCGCTCATGCCGATGAGAACGTTGCCCTTGCCGATGGGCATGACGTCGCCGCCCTCGATCGTGGCGAGGCCCCAATCCTGGGTCGGATCGCCCCACCAGACGTTGACCTTGCCGGCAAAGTCCGGATGAAACTTGTAGATCGACGTGGTGAGGATGGTCTCCTCGTGCCGCGCCGGCCAGTAGAGAGAGTTCAGCGTCACGCCGCCATAGATCCAGCAGGTGGTATCCCGCGTGTAAAGGGTGTTTGGCAGCGGCGGCAGCAGGTATTCGTTGACGCCCGCCGCGTCGCGGATGAGCGCCAGTTGTTCGCCGCCGACGGCTTCGGGAAACTCGAAGGTGGACAGCCCGCCGATCAGCGTTTCGGCAAGCTCGCGGTTGGATAGGCCTTCGAGATAGGAGCGAACTTCATTGATCAGTCCAAGACCGATCTGGTTCGGATGAACTTGGTTGTCGAGGATCCATTTCTTCGCTTCCGGAATGGCTACCGTTTCGGCGAGCAGGTTATGCATTTCCACGACCTCGACGCCGCGGTCGCGCATTTTGGTCATGAAGTCGAAATGATCGCGCTTGGCGTTGTCGACCCACAGAACGTCGTCGAAGAGCAGGGCGTCGCAGTTGCTCGGCGTCAGACGCTGATGGGCACGACCAGGCGCGCATACCATCACCTTGCGCAACTGGCCGATTTCAGAGTGAACGCCGAAGGTGATGTCCTGGGTCATGGTTCCTCTACCTCCCTATCAAGGTGTAATGGTGCCGCTCAGCAGGCCGTAGGCGCCAACTATGCCGGCGATAACCGTGACGGCCAAAACGATGAGTTCGACAGACGTAAACATCTGGACCTTCTGTTCACGCCGCGCCCAGACGTAGAGAATTGTGCCCGGCACGAACAGGACCGCCACGAGCAGCACGTATTTGAGCCCCGCGGCGATGAACATGATGATCGTGTAGATGACCGCAATCCAGGAAAAGATCTGGTCGCGGCCGCGTTCATTGGGGGTGGTTTCATAACCTTTGCCACTACGGGCGAGCAGAACGCCGTAACCTGCGACAAGCAGATAGGGCAAAAGAGCCGTTACGCTCGTCATGTCGAGCATGAAGTTGAACGCATCCCGGGACCAGTAGGTGGAGATGACGAATAGCGACACGACAATATTGGTCAGCCACAGGGCATTGGCAGGCACCCGATTGCCGTTCTGCGCGGCGAAAAGCCTCGGCATATCCTCGGATTTGGCGGCGGCAAACAGGACCTCGGCGCAAATCAGCGACCAGGCGAGATAGGCGCCAAGAACCGAGACCAGGACGCCGATGGAAATGAAGACGGCGCCCCAGTGACCGACGACCGCTTCGAGGACGCTGGCCATCGAAGGCTGCTGCACGGCTGCGATAGCCGATTGCGGCATCGCAGCGTAAGGCAGCAGGGTGACAGCCACCATCAGGCCCGTGACGCCGACGAAGCCTAGAATCGTGGCGGTTCCGACATCCGCGCGCTCTTTGGCAAAGCGCGAATAGACGCTCGCCCCTTCGATCCCGAGGAAAACAAACACGGTGATCAGCATGGTGTCGCGCACCTGCGCGACCAGCGACTTTTCCGGCATGTCCGCGCCGCCGAAGAAGTTTTCGGCGAACTGCCCGTAGTTGAAGGAGAAGATCAACATCAGGATGAAGACAAGGATCGGCACGATCTTGGCGATGGTGACGACGGTGTTGATGAACGCCGCCTGCTCGACACCGCGCAGGATCATGAAATGAAATGCCCAGATACCGATCAACGACACGATGATCGCCGTGGCGCTGCTTCCGTCGCCGAAGACGCCAGGGAAAAAGCGCCCGAGCGTCGAACCGATCAGCACCCAATAGAAGACGTTGCCAAGGCAACTGCCGAGCCAGTAACCAAAAGCCGACAGGAAGCCCATATAGTTGCCGAAACCAGCCTTGGCATAGGCGAACACGCCGGAATCAATATCCGGCCTTTTCTCGGCGAGCGCTTGAAACACGCGGGCCAGCATGTACATGCCGGTTCCCGCGATCGCCCAGGCGATCATGGCGCCAAATGGGCCTGTTGCGGCACCGAACCGACCGGGCAGGTTGAATATGCCCGCGCCGACCATCGAGCCGACAACCATCCCCGTCAGCGCAAATAACGAGAATTTCTGAGTAGAGTCTGAAGCCATGGTGTCCTCTACAAAACTCTATCCAATTGTCCGGCTGCGCTGACCGCGGCGAGTACTGGCTTGAATTATAATGTTGTTCCGTCCTCCAATGGATCAGCATAGAATCCCAGAACCATTCTCGGCGTCCCGATTTTCGAAGCGATTTAAGGAACAGTGACCGTTTGGACCGAAATGAAACACTGAAGCTGGCTGAGCCGGCAGTGGCGAAAGGCGCTTCTTTCGAGGCACATCATTACGGTGCTCGGCTAGACTGAAATGAGACCTGTCATGATGGAATAGATTGCTGTTGCCGCCCCAAGGCCGGCAGCCGCGAACATGACCCACTCGCTGGGGGTGAAGACGGCCTTGCCCCCTTCACGGCGCGCGATGATAAAAAGAATTGAACCGGGGCCATAGATCACCGCCGACAACAGCAGGTGTTTTGCTCCGGCCGCATAGATGAGGCCCGCGGTGTATATCAGGGCGATCCCGGCGCAGATCAGGTCCTTGCGATGACCGGATGGATCGCGGTCGTAGGTTTCGCCTGACCAGGCCAGTTTCAGCCCATATGCCGCAACAAGGAGATAAGGAATGAGGATCATCGAGCTCGTCAGCTCGAGCGCCAGCCTGAACGCATATTGCGTAAACAACGTCAGGATCAGGAACGTCTGCACGATGATATTGGTAAGCCACAAGGCATTCGACGGCACGCCATTCCTGTTCTCGTGCGACAAAAACCGCGGCATGGTTTCATATCTGGACGCCGAAAAGAGAATTTCTGCGGCAAGAAGCACCCACGACAGGTAGGCGCCCAGAACCGAAATCAGCAATCCCACGCTGACGAATATTGCTCCCCACGGCCCAACCACGCTTTCCAGGACGCCGGCCATGGACGGGTTGCGCAGTCCTGCAAGATCGGTGCGCAACATGGCGCCGTAGGAAAGGATCGTGACAAGAGCGAGCAGGCATAATACGCCGAGGAAACCCACGAGCGTCGCCACTCCGACATCGTTGCGGTTTCTCGCATAACGGGAATACACGCTGGCGCCTTCGATCCCCACAAATACGAAGACGGTGACGAGCATCGTGGCGCGCACCTGGCTGGCGACGTTGCCGACACTGACATCCTCGCCGCCCCAGAAATTGGCCGCGAAGACATCGCCATGGAACCCCCACGCGACAAAGAGGATGAAAAGGATAATCGGAATGATCTTGGCGAAGGTCACGATGGTGTTGACCGCGGCGGCTCCCCTGACACCGCGCAAAATGAGCGAATGAAAGAGCCAGAGAAGAGCCGACGAGCACACGATCGCTATGACTGTGTTGCCGTCGCCGAAGACGGGGAAAAACAGACCGAGTGTCGACTTGATCAGCACGAAATATGAAACGTTGCCGAGACAGGCAGCCGACCAGTATCCAAGCGCGGACAGAAACCCGAGATAGTTGCCGAACCCGGCTTTTGCATACGCGTATATCCCGGTGTCCAACTCCGGTTTTCGTCGAGACAGCGTCTGAAATACGAAGGCCAGCATCAGCATGCCGGTGCCGGCGATCGACCATGCGATCAGCGCGCCGAACGGTCCGGTTACGCGCCCGAAGGCCTGCGGCAACGAAAAAATCCCGGCCCCGACCATTGAGCCCACCACCATTGCCGTCAATGTCCAGATGGAGAAATGCGGGTTTGAATCCGAGGCCATCGTCACGTGCTCCCGGCGAACTTGCCCTGCTCACCGAATTGCCACTCTAGCCTTGCTCGGGAATCCTCGTAATCCGCATGGAATCCCAAGATTATGCTTCAAGTCCATTTCGACTTCGAAAGAACTGAAAGGCACGGCAAGGCGGACCGGCCGTAGGTCCTGGAACTATCGTCACCCTCCTTGGTTAGGCCTCCCGGCAACCAAAGAGGAAACGCAATGACTGTTTCATCCGAAACCCGTTCCATCTTCGTGACCGGTCTCAAGAATGCACACGCCATGGAAAATCAGGCGCTGTCGATCATGAAGCCACAGGTCTCACGGATCGAAACCTATCCCGATGTTGCAGCCCGGCTGGAACAGCATATCCGAGAGACTGAAGGGCAGATCAAAAGACTGGAAGAGGTCTTGACCGGTCTTTCGGAAGACCATTCCATTTTAAAAGACATGGCCCTATCCCTCACCGGCAGCATGGCGGCCATCAGCCACAGCATCGCCGGCGACGAAATCATTAAGAATTCCCTGGCGAACTTCGCCTTCGAGAACTTCGAAATTGCAGCCTATAAATCCCTCATAACCATTGCGGAACTGGGAGGTTTCCCCGGATCTGCGCCTGCCTTGAAAGCCAATCTTGATGAGGAGATCGCCATGGCCAGATGGCTGGACGACAATCTCAGGAGCGTGACGATCAAGTTCGCTTCGCTCAAGGAAGCCGGGATGACCGCAAAAATCTGATCGGCCATTCATTGGCCCCTCCAACGGAGCAATTTGCGAGGCTCGTTAAACGAGCCTCGCAAAGGGGGATCAGTTGCGCTCGTGGCTCTTGAAACGGGGCAAAACCTCCCGTCCGAAGACATCGATAAATTCACGCTGATTGCGCCCCACATTGTGGACGTATATTTCCTCAAAGCCCATTGCGGCGTCAGCTTCCAGCCATTCGACGTGGCGGATCGGATCGGCTGAGATGCGCACATGATGGTCCATGTCCTCCGGCCGCACCTTGGCGCAAGCCTCATCAAATTCCTCCGGCAACCGGAGCATTTCCGAAATAGCCGCAGTCAAAGCATTGCTACGCCACTGATCAAAAGCGTTCGATCGCGCCTCGTCATCGGAGCTTGCAAAGGATATGTGCGCCTGCAGGTAGAGCGGTTTGCCTTCTCCGCCGCCGCGCCGAAAGGCTTGAATTATCTCCCGGATGTTTTCCCGCGGCTGATTGACGGTAATCAGCGCGTCGGCCCAGCCTCCCGCCCATTCCGCCGTCTTTGGCGACAGCGCGCCGGCCACGAGACGGGGCAGCTCCCCAGGAAGGGTATGGATGCGCGCCTCGTCGACCTTGATCGGACCTTCCCGGCTGACCAGCTTGCCCGACCATAGATCCCGGATGATCCCGACCGCCGCCTGCAGCCGTTCGTTCCGCTCCGGTTTCGAAGGCCAACGTTCGCCGGTCACATGCTCGTTCATCGCCTGCCCGGTGCCGAGCGCCATCCACGGCAATCTTCCGGGAAACATCTCCGCAACGGTCGCAGCCGCCTGTGCCGTGATGGTCGGGTGGTAGCGCCAGCCCATGGGTACGGTGATGATGCCGAACGGAATGGCCTGCGTCGCCTGCAGCGCCGCCCCAAGCCAGGCCCATGCAAAGCCCGATTGCCCCTGCCGCTCGCTCCAGGGCGTGAGATGGTCGGAGGACATCACCGCTCCAAAGCCTGCCGCTTCCGCGGCCTGCACATGGCCCAGGAGTTCGCTCGGTGGAAATTGCTCGTGGGAGGCGTGATAACCGATGAGTGTCATGATCCGTTACCCTCCGAAATCAGCCAGCGATAGGCATAGGGTTCGAGTTGCAGACGAGGATTCTTCGTAACCTCGAATTCGACCTCGCCTATCAGATCGCGAAAGCGCCTGGGGCTGCACTGCTTCTTCATACCAGGTGCTGTTCGGGCTCCGCACTCGCGCCGTCTCCTCCCGTTTCCTAATGAGAGGCGTAAACGGCCAGAGGATGGGCAAGTTCCCGCTGGACAAGACGCCGATGTCATCGTCCGCCTACCCGAGGGGGCTTTCAGTTCTTGCCGAGCCCGGTTCGGCCATCTTGCGGTACTACTTGGCAAGCACCTCGGCCGACGTGACATTGACGGCGGCCGATATCAGCTTGTTCTTCCAGCCCAAAACCACATCGCCCTCGCAGGCCGCCTTCGGTCCAAGAATTTCCTTCTGAGCGGTATGTCGTGATCAATACGCCGGAGCGTCGGCACAGAATGGGGACCTGGAACCTTCGAAGACTCGTAGTCTCAACACGACAGACGAATTTTAGAGCGTATCCGCTTTGCGGTCTCTTCGACCTTTTGCCTCGGCGAAGATACGCAGGCGGGACTGGCAGCCGTTTCCTCAGCCGGACAGGATGCAGGCTTCTATCGTGACCACCGTGCTATGATTTGGTCGGTATTGGCCAGCACCTTGCGGACTTCGTTGCGCGCCATGTTCGGTCGCTGCAATCGGATGCTTTTCTCGATATTTTCATGAAGTTTCAGCGCGTATCGCAAATTGTCTTCCTCCCGCGTGACATGAGCGAAGAGGTGGTTCAGCGCCGATTCGATCAATACGCCGAGCGGCACCAGCAGATCATTTCCGGAGGCGCGTAGGATCGCGATGTGGAATCGCGCATCGGATTCTGTTCGCTGCTGGAGCGATGTCGCCTGATCCATATCATGCAGGGCCTGACTGATCGCATTCATCTGCTCCTCAGTTCGGCGCTCCGCGGCAAGCGCAGTCGCTTCCGGCTCGATCATATGCCTGAGTTCCTGCACGGCTCTCAGAAACGATTCGCGATCGGGAGAGGCCGCATACCAGCCCAGGACATCCCGATCCAGCAGGTTCCAGCGTTCCTTCGGTTCGACCCAACTGCCTATTTTCGGGCGAGAAGAAAGCAGGCCCTTGGCCATCAGCATCTTGATGGCTTCGCGCACCGCCGATCGGCTGACTTCAAAGACTTCCGACCATTTTGCCTCGTTCGGCAGGATCGTGCCCGGTGGATAGTCGCCGCGCACGATCCGGAGACCGATCTCGCCTGCCAAAGACACATGAACACTCGGCCCAGTCATGCGGGGAGCATTTGGGCGCCTTGTGGTGGCTGAGCGGTCAACCGTCGCCACCTCGACCGAAGCCGTCGGCTTTCCCGATTTCTTGTCAGGCATTTATTTCTACTGCCTCAGCATTCTTTCGACTGTTCGCACGTACTATCAAAACAATCGTGATAACGAGGAAGTCGCCTGCGATTGACTCTGACAAAAGCGCGGAATTCAGGGTGCGTCAAGCCCCGCGGATCTCTCGATCCGTCTGCGGGGACAGTCGGCGCACCCCTGAACCCAGGTGCGGGAACCTACTTTTGAATGCAGGTATCGACCGTATCCTTCGTGCATTCATCGAGCCCGGTGAACACCGGATCTTCAACCGGCTTTCCGGCAATCAGATCCATCATCACCGCAGGTGCCTTGTAACCCATCTCGAACGGCCGTTGGCCGACGAGCGCTGTCACCAGGCCTTCCCTCGCAATGGCAACCTCGTCGCCGATCGTGTCGGCGGCACCAATGACGAACTCGTTGCTGGCGATCTTGTCGGCCATCGGCTTGAACAGGTCGCGATAGGGCTGCGGCGCGCCGAACAACGGCCACCCGCCCATAACGCCGAATGCGTCCAGGTCGGGATTGGCCGCGAGGATATCAGTCATTGCCTGAACACCCTTGGCGCCGTCGTCATTGGTGAATACCGGACACCCGGCGACTTCCGTCCAACCACCCTCGCCTTTCAACGCGGTGAGGCCTTTCTGGCCCGTGAGCGTATCGCGCATACCTTGCGCGCGGCGTAGAATATTGTCTGCTCCAGGATTGCCTTCGATCGTGCAGATCTTGCCGCCACTCGGCTTGGCCTTCTTGATGTACTCGCCGATGCGCGCGCCCATCAGATAGTTGTCCGTGCCGAGATAGGTCTTGCGCAATGCTGCATCCTCGGCTGCAAGATCGGCATCGAGCGTCATCACCGGAACCGTCGGATTGGCGGTCTTCAGGGTCTGGGCGATGAGCTTTGCGTTTGACGGCGAAATCGCGATCGCAGCCGTGTCTGCCTTGCCCAGCATGTCCTGAACGATCTGCGCTTCGCCGGCTTCATCGGATGTCGATGCCGGACCGGTGTAGAAGCACTCGTATTCCGAAGTGGGGTTCTCCTTGTTCCATTTCTGGCAACCTTGATTGATTGCTTCGAAGAATGGATTGTCGAGGCCTTTGACGACGATGACGAGTTGCTTTTTGGCGAGCGCCTGCCCGGCGGTCAATGCTAAAACTGCGACTGTAAGTAGTAATGCCTTCCTCATGGTTTCCTCCCTTGAAACAGACGGGCACCGCGTGTCCGCCATACGAAATCAACCCGGATACCAGACGACGCGAGGCTCCTCCTTTGAACGCTCGTATTGCCACGCCGAGTCGATAAGCATTTCGAGATCGTAGTTTGGCCGCCAATCCAGCAGGTATTTCGCCTTGCTGTTGTCCATCCAATTGGAATGGAAGCGGCTCGGTATCTCGACAGAGCCGAGATTTCGCGTGCGCGACAGGTAGGCGGCGACTTCAGCATAGTCGACGGGTCGGTCCATGCAGATATTGAAGAGTTGCCGCTCCGCCCGGGGGTTGTCGATCGCGGCCAATATCGCCGTTACGAGGTCATCGACATGCACGAAGTTGCGTTTCAGCGGACGCCCGTCAGCATCGAGCAGCAACGGCACCGTACCCCTAGCTGCATAGCCTCGCGCTGCTTCCTCAGGAACGAGCGTCTTCCAGTCCGGCCCGCCGAAGACGTCGTCTCCAAAAGACAGCGAATACTTGAAATCATCCTTTTCCATGATCCAGGGCGCGCGCAGACAACAGCCATTGAGGCCATACTGAATGCCAAACTGCTCCAGCATGACCTCTTCCAGAACCTTGGAGAGCGCATAACTTCCCGGATAAGCACAATGGGGCGCCTTCTCGGTGATCGGGCCGTCGTGGCGATAATGGAAATGCCCTATGCCCGCATCGCCACCGATCAAGATGAACTGGCGTGCCTCATCGTGCGCGCGAAACTCCTCGAGCAGCCAAAAGAGACCTTTGACCGTGACATCCATGATGTCGCTCGGCGTTTCCTTGCAGGTGGCGAGATGCACGACATGGGTAACGTCAGCCAGCGCCGCTGCCACGATATCGCGATCGGCGATCGAGCCGCGGACGACTTCGACACGGTCGGCCTCATCGCACAAACGATTATGACAAAGCGCGCGAATGCGGGCTTTGGAAAACCTCGGATCGTCAAGCAGCCCAGCAATGAAGCGCCGCCCGACCTTGCCCGTCGCACCGGTAACAAGGATCAGCATCCTCTCTCTCCCATTGCTAGCTAATATTCGGGCACTACTCTCGTCAAATAATATTTGTCTGACAAAACAGATTTTTGTGATAATAGGGCCAGTAGCTTGGACAATTAGTTGACGCTGTCGCAAGGTTTTGCGTAAATGCTCATGATCGCTTTTCCTGGGAGGACATTGGGAAAGCGAACTCGCTGGAGCCTCGTGTCGAAAAACAAGTCGGTTCGGAGCGACGGATAGCTGCAGGTTTTGGGAGGCCGGGAGGCTGGTGGCGGTTCTTGAACTCACCAATATTTCCAAACATTTCGGCGCCATCCAGGCAGTCAACGACGTTTCGTTTTCGCTCGAAGCGGGACAAGTGGTCGGCCTCATGGGCGATAACGGCGCCGGCAAATCCACCCTGGTCAAGATGATCGCCGGCAACTTTCGTCCGAGCCATGGAACGATGAAGCTGGACGGCGCCGATCTCGTGCTTCATCGGCCGAAGGAGGCACGTCAGCATGGCATCGAGATCGTTCACCAGGATCTGGCGCTCTGCAACAATCTTACGGCGGCAGCGAACGTGTTCCTCGGACGAGAACTACGCCGCGGCGTATGGCCTCTTCGCATCCTCGACTACAGGAGCATGTACAAACGCGCCGGGGAGATTTTTCGCGAACTCAAGTCCGAGACGCGGGCCCGC
The DNA here is from genome assembly GCF_002968635.1 of Neorhizobium alkalisoli. Classification (GTDB taxonomy): domain Bacteria; phylum Pseudomonadota; class Alphaproteobacteria; order Rhizobiales; family Rhizobiaceae; genus Neorhizobium; species Neorhizobium alkalisoli. The sequence continues at coordinate 207,449 of NZ_PVBN01000009.1, forward strand.
GATCTCGTCAAGCAGATGTCGGGTGGCCAGCGGCAAGCGGTAGCGATCGCTCGCACGATGCTGTCGGAGGCGAAAATCGTCTTGATGGACGAGCCGACTGCAGCCATTTCCGTACGCCAGGTGGCTGAGGTTCTGAATCTGATCCGCCAGTTGCGCGACCGGGGTATTGTCGTTGTCCTGATCAGCCACCGCATGCCCGACGTCTTTTCGGTCGCCGACCGCGTGATCGTGATGCGGCGGGGCAGAAAAGTAGCCGACAAGCAGATTGCGGCAAGTTCGCCGGAGGAAGTGACGGGACTTATAACCGGCGCCATCGAACAGGTGTGATCGATGCTCTCCGTTGCAACAGGAAGGAAGAAGGTCGGCGATGGCGATTTCACTTGACCAGACGATCGAACAGAAGCAACGGAGCTGGTTTGCGGGGATCATGAGCGGCCAGACATTCTGGGTTCTGATTGCGGTCATTCTCGCCTGCATTTTTCTGTCGATGGCGACCGACTCCTTTGCGACGGCGAAGAACATCTACAACATCACCCGCAACGTCACTTTCGTCGCAATCATCGCGCTGGGCATGACGCTGGTGATCATCACCGGCGGCATCGATTTGTCCGTCGGCTCCGTGCTTTGCCTGTGCAGCATGGTGCTGGCGGTCGTCATGAACGCAGGATACAGCATTGAGATCGGCATCGCCGCCTCAATCGGCACCGCTCTTTTGGTCGGCGCTTTCAACGGCACATTGATTGCCTATCTCGGCTTCCCGCCTTTCGTCGTCACACTCGGCATGTTGTCTGTCGCACGCAGCCTTGCGATGGTTGCGTCCAACAACACTGTTGTTTTCCAGTTCGGGCCTGATCACGACAAGCTACTGGCACTGGGTGGCGGCGCCTGGCTTTTCGGTATTGCCAATCCGGTGCTTTACATGGTCGTCCTGGCACTCCTTACCGGTTTCGTGCTGCGCTGGACCAAGTTCGGCCGCTATGTTTTTGCCATCGGCGGCAATGAACACGCCGCGACGCTGACGGGTGTTCCCGTGGCGAGGATCAAGGTTATCGTGTATATGATTTCTGCCCTGTCTGCAGGGGTTGCCGGCATCATTCAAACCGGCTGGCTTGGGGCTGTAACCACGAACATCGGCGCCGGGATGGAGCTTCAGGTCATTGCCGCCGCGGTTATCGGCGGCGCCAATCTGGCCGGCGGCGTTGGCACCGCCTTTGGAGCGCTGATCGGCGCCGCGCTCATCGAGATTATCCGCAACAGTCTCGGCCTGCTCGGCATCAACGCGTTCTGGCAAGGTAGCTTCATCGGCGGGGCAATTGTGCTTGCCGTCCTTTTCGATCGAATTCGCAACCTGCGACACGGCGAGTAGGCGAATCCCGTTGAGCGGAAAGAGAAACGCAGCCATTCGAGATGGGTTCTTGCAGCCAGCCGCGAGCTTTGGCCTTTAATACATAACCGTGTTGAGCGTGACGTTGACAGGCTCACCCGCCTTGAGCTGTGTGCTGCCGCGCGCCACCAGCCAGCCATCCGCACGCTCCAGGCGCGCAACGATCCGCAGCGTTCGCGAAGCACTCAAGCTTGCGGGCGGGGTCAGGGAAAAGGCTATCGTCTTTGACCCGCCGTCGCTTTTGATGCGTGTCTCCGTAGCGCGACGTCGCGCACTATCCTGAACGGCAGGATCCTCGAGATAAATCTCAAGATGACCTTTCGGGATAACAGCGCCGCTCTCGAACGTGACTGCGCCGCGAATGTCTGTCGACTGCGCAGCGACTGAGCCGGCTGCTGCGGCGACAGCCGCAGCTCCGACGGTCATTAACACTGTGCGGCGGTCTGTCGGGCGCTTCATACCACACTCTCCATGATCGCCTGCAAGATCCGCGCGATGGCGGCATTGCCGGTCGGCTTGTGCGTTGAAAAGAAAACTAACTGCACCGGGAATACTACTGCATGTTCCCTCCGGAAAGCAGTCGGCGCTGTCGGTGAGGCGCTTGGAAGCGCCTCACCTGTGGTCAAGCTAGATGATAATGAAGTCGGACGCCGAGAGTTTCAGATTTGTGCTCAACTGCGCAAACTGGATGGCCTCGACTTCTCCGCCGCCATCGGCGTCATAGGACAAGACGCCGCTGTCGGTATCGTAGATGATGCGGTCGTCGGCGTCATGAGCAACGCCCGCCGCACTCCCGTAAAATGCGCCGAGATCGAGAGCTCCGTCGACACCCAGACTCTCAAAGATGAGATTGTCCAGCAGGATCGTGTCGTCGAGGACCTTGAAGTCCTTGATCCAGTCGATATTGCCGTTCCCAATCGCGGTCGAGAAGCGGAATGTATCCTCTCCTGCGCCGCCGATGAGCGTGTCGGCCGCCAGACCGCCATCCAGCAGGTCGCTGCCGCCGCCGCCGGTGAGCGTATCGGATCCCGCATCTCCCGGCTGAGCAGGCGCAGGGGGAAACTCCACCGATACGTTCAACTCGTATGTCGAGCCTTCCGGCACAGCTTCCGCCCAGCCGTCGCCCGGCACATCGGGCGACCAGCTACCTTCCAGTATGTAATAGGTTCCGGTCTCCTGAGCGACGAAAACCAGGCTTGAATCCCGGTTGCTCGCAGAGCCGGGGTCGCCGCCGCCATCATCGTTCTGAGCGACGATGTTGCCGTCGCTGTCGAGTAGCCTGACCCAGCTGTCATGGACATCAGGATCGGCAATTCCATCGATGTCTATGGTAATGACCGTACCGGCCGCCAGATTGACCTTGTAATATCCGCCCTGGCCGTTTCCGGTGGCGTTGACGGTCGTATGAAGGACCGTTGTCGAGTCGAAGATATCGGGGTCGCTCGCCAGGGAAAAGTTGTTGGAGATGTCGAACGCGGCTGCGACCGAGTTGTTCGCCGCGTCCGGTCCCAGCGTGGCATAGCCGGTTCCCATGCCCGGGCGTGGCGGAGCGTCGCCCTGATAGGCGAAATCGCCGAGCAGGGTGTCATCGCCGCGGCCGCCGTCGAGCGCGTCGTTTCCGCCCTGACCGGTCAACACGTTGGCTGCGGCGTTACCGGTGAGCCGGTCACCAAATCCCGAACCTGCGAGATTTTCGATGGAAACATATGTGTCTCCACCGGACCTGCCTCCCGTGAGACTAAGTCTGACGCCGCTTGTTGCGTCAGCGTAGTCTGCCGTGTCGCTGCCGGCACCGCCATTCAATCTGTCGGCCCCGCCGCCGCCGGTCAGAATATCGTCGCCGGTTCCGCCGGAGAGCTCATTGGCGAGCGCATTGCCGATGAGATGGTCGTCAAAAGATGAGCCGACCGCATTTTCAAAGCCGGCGAGGATATCGTGCCGGATAACTGCGCCTCGGCCGACGATTTGCACCGGACCATCACCATCGCCGCCGTTGGCCGTGCCGTTGGCAAGATCGATCGTCACGCCGTCGGAGCTACCGGCGTAGACGACCGTGTCGTTACCGGAACCGCCATCCAGATAATCCTGACCGGCACCACCGATGATCGTGTCGTCGCCGGCTTCCCCATACAGGATGTCGCCATCGTTGCCGCCATCCAGGATGTCATTGCCGCCGCCGCCGTTGAAATAATCCCCGCCGCCTTGGCCCCAGAAATGGTTTGCATCGGCTGTACCGATGAAGCGGTCAATACGGTCGTCGGAACCAATCAGGTTTTCGATGCTGTAGAAAGTGTCTCCCGAGGCGGTGCCGCCGCTGGCGACATTCGTGGCGAGGTTGACGAGCAGTTGGAACGGGCTCTCCTTGCTGAAATCGACCGTGTCGACGCCCGCGCCGCCTCTGAATATATCCACCCCGTCCTGGCCGCTCAGCGTATCGTCGCCGGCGCCGCCGTCGAGAATATCGTTGCCCTGGCCGCCGAGAATGGTATCGTTGCCGCCGCCGCCGTAGAGCGTGTCGTTCCCATCATCGCTTTCGGTCTGGTCTTCAAGGTCCTCGACATCGATGGTGTTGTTGATGTCGCGGCTCGCAAGCGAATCGCGGCCGCCGATGATCAGGTCGTCGCCTCCCTGGCCGAAGATCGTGTCGTCGCCGGCGCCGCCGTCGAGCGTGTTGTTTCCGTTGTCGCCGAAGATGATGCTGGTCATCGTGTTGTCGCCAACCGCGGGCGGAGGCTCGTTGGTGCCGCCCCCCGGCTGGAGCGTCGACTCGTCGGCGTAGATGATGTTTTCGACATTGGCGATTTTCCGGATTCTCAAGTTCCGGGACAGGAGGATGACCGTGTCGTTGCCGCCGTTGGCCTCCTCGCGAACGATGTCCTCCAATGAATCGACGAAATAGATGTCGTCTCCGCCGTTGCCGGCCATGCGGTCGTCGCCGCTGCGGCCGTCAAGGGTGTTGGCGCCATCATTGCCGATCAGGATGTCGTCGAACTGGCTGCCGATGCCGTTCTCGATGTAGTATTCGGTCCCATCCGCATTGTGCCCGGCGAAGATCGACACGTTGTTGCTATGACCGTTGACGCTGGAGAACTGTCCGGCGCGCAGGTCAAGGATCGTGCCCGCCGTCGAGCCGGAGAAGTCGATCGTGTCGGTCCCGCCGGTGTCATGGATCGCAAAGCCGATGTCATGCTGCATGCCGGACGAGGTCAGCTGGTAGCCATATTGCGTGCTCCCGAAGCCGTAGACATTGTCCCCGGTGTTGAGTTCGATGTGCTGATAGGTGCGCACGCCGTTCTCGTCGACGGTCGAGAAAAAGCGACGAATGACGGCCTCGATGTCGGCCATAAGCGGCGTCGCCGCAGACCAGCGGGTGGTTTCGCCGACATCGATGCCATCGAAATAGGACATGACGCTGTATTGCTGGCGATCATACGTCCAGGTCGCATTGTTCAGATAGTTGATCTGTACGCCGCCGGGACCGCTGTAGTTGTAGAGCCCGGGATGGTTCAGGCCGAATTCATGGCCGAATTCGTGGATGAAGGAGTCGAAGACATACCCGCCGATATCGGTCTTGTTCGGCTCCGTGTCGTGGAAACGCTGACCGATGCTGACATAACGATTGCTCGAATAGGCGCTTCCGTCGTCCTCCTCGCCGAGTTCGGGACTGACGACCTCCATCCAGTCCGTTGCGCTGTCGAACGGCGCATCGTCGACGATCTCGAATTTCAGAGGGGTGACAGACGCCCACATCTGCAAGGCACCGATCGCGGCGGCCTTGTATTCGGGATGATTATTGAGTTCGTAGACGTTGATCCTAAGCGTTCCCGCGGCGATCTCGGGCGTCAGGCTGCGGGGCAAGGCCCCAAGATAGTCAAGAAAGGACTCATAGTCCTCGCTCTTGCCATAAGGATTGTCCGGCGTCTGATCGTTTACCCACCATTCATCGCGGGTTTCGCTTGGGTTCGGCATCGTGAGGCTCCTCTCCGACGATTGTGCGCAGTCACGGCTATGCCGTTCTGCAGCTGCCAATTTTCCACAGGCATCGCGTACGTCTGCCTGTGAGTCCCTCACCCTTCCGAAATAATGTCATTGGAATCTTTGACTTGTCACCCCCTTAAAAACACGGGTCACGTACGTTTAGCATTGAAAGCGCAGCGACCATCCTGAAGCGGCAATCGCGTACGCGAGCGCAGCAGGGCCACTAAAACGGGTAGCGGCCCTGGCAAAATCAAAAATGGAGTGAGTTAAGCCGACTGAATGGCCTTGATGCGCTCGATACCGCCGACCACGCCAGCGAAATCCTGCCAGACGCCCTGGGCGTTTTTCTGCCACTCGTCGAAGGCTTCGGGCTTCAGGAGCTTGCCGCCGTTCTTCAGCGACTGCTCCACGGACTTCGCCTCGTCCTCGACGATCAACTGGTTGAAATAGGCCGCACCCTCCCGAGAAGCATCCTGGAAGACCGCCTTCTGTTCGTCGTTCAACTGCTTCCAGAAGCCGGCGGCGTAGAAGATCACGCCCGATGCCCAGATGTGGCCGGTTTCGGTCATATACGGCACGACTTCATAGAGTTTGAACCCGGCATAGGCGGATTTCGTCAGGTCCATGGCGTCGGCAACGCCGGTGGAGAGAGAATTGTAGGTCTCGGTGATCGGGATGCCGACCGGCGTGGTGCCAAAGGCGCTCCACAGCTTGGTATGCAGCGGGCTCTGGATGACGCGGATCTTCTTCCCCTTCAGCTGCTCCGGACGCGTTACCGGCTCCTTGGTGAGGAGATGGCGGGCACCGTAGTTGATGAAGTCGCCAACGACGAAGTTCTGGGCGACGAGCTTCTGCTTCAGGTCGGCGCCGACATCGCTTTCAACCGTCTTGCGGACATGTGCTGCGTCGCGGAACAGGAACGGCAGATCGAGGATCTGCAGCTCCGGCACCCAGCCGGAAAGCGACGAAACGGTCGAGAGGCTGGCATGGACGGAGCCGAGGCGCGTGCCCTCCGCCACTTCCTTCTCACCGCCCAGCGCGCCGTTCTTGACAATGTTGAACTTGAACTGGCCGGGAAGCTTGGCCTCCACCAGTTCGGCGATCTTCACCCAGACCTTGGTCTCCGGTTTGTCGTCGCCGAGCAGCGAGGCGATCGTGATGGTTGTGGTGCGGGCGGATGCGGTTCGAACGAAGGCCGGCGTAGCAAGCGCGAGCCCGGTGGCGGCGGCGGTCTTCAAAAGGCTGCGGCGATTGAGATTGTCCATGTCTTATGTCCCCAAAACAAGAAGCGTTAGAAGGTGATCGCCCAGGCGCACAGGATCGCCAGGGATACGAGTAGAGCGACGAGGTAGGGCACGACGGCCCGGAAGAGGGCCGCGGCGGGAATGCGTGTTACGCCGCTGACCACGAAAATCAGCATGCCGAGCGGCGGCGTCAGGCCGTGGATCATCAGGTTGACCACCAGGATGACCCCGAAGTGGATCGGATCGATACCCGCGGCGACCGCAGCCGGCAGCAGAATCGGCCCGAACAACAGGATCGCGGCGCCGATATCGAGCACGATGCCGACCAGAAGCAGGATTACGTTCGAAAGAATGATGACGGCCAGCGCACTGCCGCCCAAAAGCGTCACGAAATTGGTGACGAGGCCGGAGACGTCATCGACGGCGAGCAGGAATGCAAAAGGCCCGGCCGTACCGATCAGCAAGCCGATCGCCGCAGCTTCCGTTGCAGCCTGCCGGAACGACAGAAAGATCGAGCCAGGACCAATCTTCGACCAGACCGCAAGGCCCAGCGTGTAGAGCGCGGCGAGTGCTGCTGCCTCGGTCGTCGTGACGATGCCGACGCGGATGCCGACAACCACGATGACGCCGAGCCCGAAGGCCGGAATGGCGGATACCGCGGCCTTCCAGCGCTCTGCACCGGTCGCCCGAACCTGAGCCGCCTGTTCGCGAACCGTCAGATGGATGGCAACGGCGAGGCAAACCGCCATCAATCCACCGGCGAAGAACCCGCCGACCAGTAGCGAGCCGACGGAGAGATTGGTTGCGGCGGCGAGGATGAGAAAAGCGATCGAGGGCGGAATGACATTATCGAGCACCGAGGTCGCGGCGATGATGGCGCCGGCCTGCGCCGGCGGGTAACCATGCTTGACGAGCTCCGGCTGAAAGGTCGAGGCGCCAAACGCGGCATTTGCGACCGAGGAACCGGAGGCTCCGGAAAACAGCACGCTGGTCAAAAGCGTCGTCTGCGCCAGGCCCGCCCGGCGATGGCCGACCATCGAGGCCGCAAAGCGCACCAGCTGGTTGGCAACGCCCGATGCTGTCAACAGGCCGCCGACCAGAAGGAAGAAGGGGATGGCGAGCAGCAGGAATTTCGACATGCCGGTGACGGTGGTCGAGACGATCGCCGGTTCCGGCAGGCTGCTGCCGAACACGATCGCTATATAGGCGGCAGCGAGAAACGCATGGGCGAGCGGCGCGGCCAGCACGAGGCCGAGCGCCGCGATGAACGCGAGGAACAGGCTCGGCGGGAGCTCAGTATCGATGCCAACCTCCGGCACAGCGAAATAAAGAAGCGCTCCCAACGCAATCGAGGCCAACACGCCAAAAGCGCGCCCTTCGGTAACGCGCCGCAGCAGGAGGACGATCAGGACCAGACCGCCGCCGGCGCCGAGAAAGCCGAAACGGATCCATTCCGGAACACCCAATGTCGGCGAAGTACCGCCAAGCATGGTCATGATCTCGCTGCCGCCAAAGAGCAGGATCAGTGCAGCGAGAACTGTGAAGACATCGCCGAGTGACTGGGTCACCGGCCCAAACCGCTCCGGCAACAAGCGGACGAAAACATCCAGCCGCATCGCGAGAGCGCTGCCGAGGCTGAGCGGAGCGCCGAGCGCGATCAGTGCCACATGCAGCCAGATGCCGAGTTCTTCGGCGCCGATGAAGCCGGTCGAGAAGAAATAACGCAAAGCGACGCTGACCAGCACGACCGCCAGCAGCACTGCCAGGATGAGCCCGGCCAGGGCGCCGAGCACATCCTCGATCATCTTCAGCAGCCGTTCGACAAGGCCGCGCGCCGGCACGATAGCATCGTCGATGAATGGGGACTGGCTGGTTGCCACGGTATTACCTCTTCAATCCTTCAGGCGCTCTTGACCGTCGAAAGGTCGCGGTCGAACAGCGTCGACCAGGTAAAATGCCGCGCCTGCGACACCTCCCGGGAAACATCGAGCCGCGGTAGAACCTTCTCGCCGAAACGGTAGGCTTCCTCAAGCAGGGGCATGCCGGAAAGAATGAAAGTTTCGACCCCGGCCTTTTGATAGGCCTCCAGCGTGCGGACGACCGTATCGGGAGAGCCGACGATCGCCGTGCCCGGACCCGGCCGGACGAGGCCGATGCCCGCCCAGAGGTTTGGTGCAACTTCGAGGTCCCGCAGATTGCCGGGCTTCAGACCTCCATGCATCGCGGTCATCCGCTGCTGGCCGACGGAATCGCTGCGACCGACGAAGCGCTGATTGGCGGCGATCGCCGTATCATCCATGCGGCTATAGAGATCGGCCGCAGCCTCCCATGCCTGCGCGTCGGTATCGCGCACGATCACATAAAGGCGAATGCCGTATTCCAGCTTGCGGCCGTATCGATCGGCCTTGGCCTTGGCGGCATCGACCTTCTCCTTGATCTGCTCCGGCGTCTCGCCCCAGGAAAGATAGGTATCGACATGCTTGGCCGCGACGTCGAGCGCCTTGTCCGAGGAACCGCCGAACCAGAGCGGCGGTGCGGCGATGCTTTCACCGACCGGCAGCGCCAGCTTGGCGCCGTCGGTCTGGAAATACTTGCCCTGATAGCTGACGCTTTCACCAGCAAACAGGCGATGCCAGATCTGCAGGTATTCGTCCGCCATGTCGTAACGCTCGTCATGCGGCATGGTCATGCCGTAAGCGCCGAGCATCTTGGCATCGCCGGAAACAACGTTGATCAACAGCCGTCCGCGCGAAAACTCCTGCAGCGTCGCAGCCATCTTGGCAAGCAAGGTCGGGGCGACCAGGCCGGGATGGATTGCGACCAGGAACTTCATCCGCTCCGTATAGGAAAGCAGCGCGCTCGCCAGCACCCAGACATCATGGGCACCGGTCGCAAACAATGCGCCCGTGTAGCCGAGATGATCATAGGCTTGGGCGAGCTGCTTGTAATAACCGAGATCGACCTTGCGGGAGCCTTCCGGCTGCCAGGGATAGGCTCCGTCGGGAGCGCACATGTACCAGAGAACGTTCATCGGAAGCTCCTCATGCCGTCAAGGCCGGACGCTTCAGCGCGACCGGATTGGAGAAATGGCCATGCCGGTAAAGCGTATCGGCCTCTTCCTGTTGCTCGTCGACAATCGCTTCGTCCGCAGGGACCACCGAGAAATCCCGGGAACGAAGCACACGCTCCCAGGAATCGGCGTCCCCTTCGCTGCCTTCTTCCGCAGCCAGTAGTTCGGCGGCCTTGCGGATATTTGCCGTCACCTCCCGGCCGATACGATCTAGCTCGATGACAATGGCATTTATCGTCTCCGCCGACAGGCCATGCCGCTCCAGCGTCCAGAACAGCGAGCGGTTCGGAATGGTCGATCCGCAGCGGACGATCAGGCGCAAATCCTGCCGGTCGGCGACCTTTTCCAGTCTCGGCGACATGGCGACCCATGCATCGACGCGGCCCTCCAGGAGCTCGCGAAGCGAATCCAGGTTACCGCTTTCGATCCTCGTGACATCAGCCAGGCCAAGTCCCTCGCCCTCCAGGCTGCGGGCGAGCAGATAGGTGTGGAAGGAGCCATCGACCAGCGAAATCCGATTTCCGGCAAGATCCGCAATCGTCCTGATATCGCTATCCGCGCGCGCAAAGATTGCGCCATTGGCAGGGCGCGGCGCGGACGCTGCGATGTAGCGGACATCCAGACCCTTGGCATCCGCCTCGATCGGCGGGGTCGAACCGGTTCCGCCGAAATGGATCCTGCCGCTTTCCAGCAGCGAAGCGGTATCGCGGCCCTCACCATACGACACGAATTCCGGTTCGAGGTCCGCAAAACTACCCGGCCAAAGCCGCGCTAGCCGCAAATGTAGATTGTTCGGATGGACGCCAATGCGCATCGTCTCTCCTGCCTGCAATTTCGCAAAACAATCTACTTTTTTATAAAATGAATGCGAGGAAGCCTGTGCCGATCGACCGGCGGAATCGCAACGAGAAATCTACAAAGGAAATAGAATGGGAAAAATTCCTGCATTTCGAGCGCCGGAACTCTGCTCGGAGATTGAAATCTTCGGCTCAACATTCTACTTTTTTATAGAACAATATGGAGCAGTCCGTTGACCAAGCCGGTCTCCAACCGTGTCTGTCGCAGTGTGGGTGAAGCAAGCGAACTGCTGAAGCTGATCGGTAACGCCAACCGCCTCGCCATCGTCTGTTATCTCATGGAAACGGAAGCGTCGGTATCCGCACTCGAAGAGGAACTCGGCATCCGCCAGCCGACGCTTTCACAGCAGCTTGCGGAACTTCGCGAGGCCGGGGTTATCGAGGGCCGCCGGGACGGCAAGGCGATCGTCTATCGCGTTGCCGATTCGAGGGTGCGAGTGATCGTCGAGACGCTTCGGGAACTGTTTTCCGGGCTCGACGACGTCACGGGGCGCTTCGCCATGGCCAAGGTGCCGGTCGAAGAGATGATGTTCGACTGAACGATGATCGATTTCTATACCTGGATTACCCCAAACGGCTTGAAAATCTCGATCGCGCTCGAAGAATTCGGCCTCGATTACCAAGCCCATGCGATAGACATCACCAAAGGCGATCAGTTCTCGCCGGCGTTTCGTGGCATCAATCCCGGATCCAAGATTCCGGCGATCGTCGACCGCGATACGGGCGTGACGCTCGCCGAATCCGGTGCGATCCTCATGTACCTTGCGGAAAAGACCGACAGGCTGATGCCGGCAACCGGCCCGGCCCGGCTGCAGGTCATTGAATGGCTGATGTGGCAGATGAGCGGTTTCGGCCCGACGCTCGGCCACGCCCACTATTTCCTCACCTACAATGCAGGCGAGGCCCCCTTCGCTGAAGCGTTGTTCGCCAGGGAGACCCGGAGGCTCTACAAAACGCTGGAAGCCCGGCTGACCGGGCGGGAGCATATCGTCGATGACTATTCGATCGCCGATATCGCAGTCTGGCCCTGGGTCTCGCGCTTCCATCGCCACAAGATCGACCTCGATGACTTCCCCGAGGTCAAGCGCTGGTATCTCGCGATCGCCGCCCGCTCACAGGTCCAACGCGGCTATGAAGTCCCGCATTTTACCGGTGCCATACCGATGCCGTGAGGTACGACCGGCAGCGTGCTGGACGAGGTCTCTTCGCGATCTCGAGTGACTTGCTCTTCTTCCTTGTCTTCCCGTTGCGGCATATGAACTGCTTCGGCGTCGCGCACACGTCCGGAATACGCTTTCACAGCGCATGGTCGAAACTTGCGTACGAGGTAGGACCAAAGGCTGCCCCTCCGTCAGGCTAAGGTCTGAACCTCCGTAGCGGTCACAGTTTGGCCGGATTTCACCCAAATTTTCCAGCTGCCAAAAACACTTCGTTGGCTTCCAGGCAAAAGCACGGCTGCAAAATGCGAGTTGTGCGCGGGAGTAATCACAAGTCCTGCGCAACTGGGGGGCTCCATGCTTCATGCACGCGATCGACAACTGGATGGCCTTAGAACTGTTGCCGTCTCGGCGGTTCTATACGGACATTTCTTCGCGGCCGATGGATCGCATTGGGGCCATATCGGCGTACGGCTGTTCTTCGTGCTCAGCGGCTTCCTGATAACCCGACTTTTGCTGGAAGCGCGTTCCACCGCCCGGTATGAACCGGGTACTGCGATAAGATCGTTCTATATCCGCCGCGCCTTGCGGATATTCCCGCCTTACTTTGCGGTGCTGAGCTTCGTCTGGCTTATAAACCTTGAGCAGGCCCGCGGCAGCATCAAATGGCATGCGCTTTATCTCTCCAACTTCTGGTATGCCCTTCGCGATGAATGGACGCCCTGGGTGCTCTGTCACACCTGGAGCCTGAGCATCGAGGAACAGTTCTATGTCGTGTGGCCGCTCGTTATCCTGCTGGCCCCGCGTCGTTGGCTCAAGCCGATTTGCATTGCGCTCATCGCGTGCTCGCTCGCCTATCGGTTCTATTGGCCATTCACGGGAACGCCCTCGCTCGCGCGGGATCTTCTTCCTCCGGCGTCGATGGACGCCTTGGTGGCGGGCGCACTCCTTGCGCTCCATCGCGAGCGATCTCAGACATTGCCGCAGTGGATGCGGCTGAGTTCCGTACCCTTGCTTCTTGCATCGGCCGTTTTGATGTGGCTGAAACCGGTGCCCCTGTCCCCGGTGCTTGCCTGGATGAATTGGATTGGGTTGGAAGTTTTTCCCCTCATACCGCTCGCGGCCTTGGTCGGATACTGCTCATCGGGCCTTCGGGGAACTCCCGGCCGTCTATTGGAACTCTCCCCGATGACCGCTGTGGGGCGGGTAAGCTATGGGGTCTACCTGTTCCATCCAATCGTCCTCTCCTTCGTCATAAGTGCGCAGCCCTGGATTCCGCTCAACGTCTCGGAGCAAGGCTTCGGACGCCTGATCGTAGCGACCACCGGGACGTTGATAGTGGCCTCGATCTCGTGGCTGGTGTTCGAAAAGCCGCTCAACCAACTCAAGCGCTATTTCCCATACGTCCCCGAACCAGGCTGGCGACCATTCCGTCTTTCGGCAAGCCGGAAGATCCGGAGAACTGCGTTATGATGGACCCGACATATGAGGCGCAGTCTGCCGCAGCCGGTTCGGAGGCAGCGCAAATGCCAGAACTCCGATTTCCAAAGCCATTGCGAGTTGAACGATGTCCTCCCCGATGATCTCTGTCGTCTTGCCCGTCTACAATGGTGAACCTTATCTCGCTGCCGCGATCGAGAGCATTCTGCGCCAGGACTATGAGCGCTTTGAGATCGTCGCCATCGACGACGGCTCGAATGACCTCTCCCTTGATATTCTTCAGCGGTATCGGAAGATCGACGATCGCGTCCGCATCGTCTCACGCGAGAACCGCGGGCTTATTGCGACCCTGAACGAAGGCATTGCCCTGGCAAAGGGTGACCTGATCGCCCGAATGGACGCGGACGATATTTCCTACCCGACCCGTTTTTCCCGGCAGGTCGCGCTCTTTGAGCAGCAGCCTCGGCTTGCAATCAGCGGAACGGAAGTCGACCGGCTTCTCGGTAGCCGCGTCGTGCGCAGCACGCCAAATCCCATTTATCAGTCGGGCGATTGGCACATACTGTCGCTGTTCTTCACGATCTTCCTGCATTCGACCGTGATGTATAATCGCAAGGTCATCCCCGAAGACATGCTGGTGTATGACGCGAGCTATATCCACGCGGAGGATTTCGATCTCTTCAGGCGGATTGCACGTGAGTTTCCGGCTGCGATGATCGATGAGAGCTTGGTCGCCTATCGTATCCACTCCGACAGCGTTACAAGCAAGCACAGGCGGCAAATGCGCCGGACCCACCTGAAGATCGTCGCCGAGAACCTCGAACGACAAGGTCTCAACGACGATCCCGACGCTCTTCTTGATATTGGCGCCGCCGTTACGCCGGATACGATACGCCGAGCCGCCGATTGCATGCTCGCGATCGAAGGAAAAATCGCCAGGCAAGCTGATACGGCCTCCAGCAGCTATGCGGAGGGCGCCCTGTGTTTCTTCTATTTCCTCTATCAATTCATTGCTGATGAGCAGCGTCCGGAGCTGACCCACGCATTTCTCAAGCGAACCGGAAAATGGGAGGTCATCCGGCGTCGGGAACGCTACGGGCTTCGAGCCGCCGTCGCTGCACCCTGGTTGAGCCGCATGTCAGAGGGGGTGATCCGCAGACTTGATGGGATGGCACGATATTATCAGTCGGTGCCGGCCAAGACGGTGCTGCCGCTTCAAGGGCTCGCGTGATGTCCATGAAGCACGAAGTCCTCAACGAACACGCCGGTCCCCGCTTGTCTTTCGACGGGCGTCCGCCCCCCGATGCAAGCTTCATTGTCTGCACCCGGAACCGCGCGGCAGCACTCGAAGCCTGTATCACCTCGATCGAAGCGGCCTGCAAAGCCTGTTCTGTGTTGAGTTGCGAGTTGGTCGTGGTCGACAATGGCTCCACCGACGATACAATCCAGCGCTTATCCCGGATCGCGGCGAGATCCATTGTTCCCGTCACGTGGATGGTGGAACCGCAGACCGGCCTGGCTGCCGCACGCAATACCGGGATGGAACGGGCGCGCGGCCGGATTCTGATCTTCATCGATGATGACTGTATCGTCGAGAGCACCTACCTCCAGGACCTGGATCGACATTATTCGGCAGGCGAGCGGTGTATTATCCGAGGCGGCTGCGTCGATCTCGGCAGCCCGCGTGACCTGCCTTTTACGATCAAGCGGTCGCGATTTCGGGCCCGCTTCACGCCGGATGTTCATCCGGGCGGCTTCGTGCTCGGCTGCAACATGACGATGCATCGGGAAGCGGCAATCCGCATTGGCCGCTTTGACGAGCGGTTCGGCGCCGGCGGCCCGCTGCGATCTGCAGAAGATACGGACTACCTCGTCCGTGCCTATCAACTCGGTATTCCGATCGAATATGTTCCAGACATGACGGTTCAGCATTTTCATGGCCGAACCACACGAGATGCCATCGAACGGCTTCACCGGGATTACAGCTTGGGAAACGGCGGCCTGTGTATCAAGCACGCGTTCACGGCTCCCTGGCTGTTCCGCCATTTCTGTTGGACAATAAGGTCGGCGTGGCGGGAACTGTTCGGCGGCTATCGTTTCGATTCCGAGGTTTCGCTGTCGCATTTGCCGATCGTGCTCATGAACCTCGTCGGAGCCGCAAAGTTTGCCTTTATTGCCATCCGTCGGCCAAAACGGATGGACTTTGACGGGATCAGCCGGCTCGCCCGACCTCAAGGGGAATCGCCGCCATGCTAGAATTCCTCACATCGCGTTTCGAGCTATTGCGCCAGGCGCTGGGCAGGAAGGCCGGCCTCCTGGTAATCGTCGTCGTTCTGGGACTGAGCAGCGCCGTTCTCGAGGGCACCGGCATCGGCCTTATCATTCCGATGCTCAGCATCATCGCCGGCGAGAGCGGGGATTCGCGAGTAGCCGGCCTCTCAGCCATTTTCCAGCAGGTGGGAGCGGGGCTGGATGATCGGACGAGGCTGATTGCAATTGCCGCCGCCATTCTCGGACTGATCACCGTTAAAAATGTCCTGGCTTTTGCCAACGCGGTGCTGTCCAATTTCATATACGGCAAAGCCAGCCATTCCATCCGGAACTCCCTTGCCAACCAGCTTTTGACGATAGGCTACCCGTTTTTCCTCCAGGAAAGCCCGGGGCGGCTGCTGAATATCATCTCAAACGAATCCTGGCGGGCTTCGGATGCGATCCAAACCATTCTTGCTGCGATCGTAAACGCATCCGCCGTTGTTATTCTGCTCGCGTTTCTACTGCTTCTTTCGTGGCAGATGACGCTGTGTGTCACACTTGGCCTCGTCCTGATCCAGGCCGTTCACGCGATCCTGTCGACCGGCCTGAAAGGCCCGAGCCGCCACGTGACCTCGTTCAACAGCGAACTCGCCAATCGAATGCTTCACCTCGTCCACGCCGGCCGGCTCATCCGCGCATTCGGGCAGGAATTGAGGGAGAGGACGATCTTCGACTCGGCTTCGGATGCCGTACGAAGGGCGGGCTTCGTTCTCCAATGCCGCCAGGCGACCCTTCCGCCGCTGACCGAGGTGCTGCATTCCGCCCTGTTTCTCACTGTCGTTGTCAGCGCGTGGAGCTTGGGAGTGAGTTTCCCGGTCATCGTGGCTTTCGTGGTCCTGCTCTACAGGCTGCAGCCGCATGTGCGTGCGCTGCAAATGGCCTGGAGCCAGATCCAGGGATGGAGCGGTTCGCTGGAAGAGGTTGGATGGCTGCTGGATCCTTCCGACAAACCGCCGCCGCCGCGGGGTCATCATTCCATCAGCGGACTGCGCGAGCAGATCGAATTCGATCACGTGACTTTCAGATATCCGGGCGCCGGCATGCGGCCAGGCGTGCTGCGTTCCGCCACGTTCGACATTCGCCAGGGCCGCTCGACGGCAATTATCGGGCGGTCGGGCGCCGGGAAGACCACGATCGTCAATCTGCTATGCCGATTTGTGGAGCCGGATCAGGGAAATATTCTTGTCGACGGCATTCCACTCGACCAAATCGATCCCGCCGCGTGGCGCCGACAGATTGCGCTTGCCAGCCAGGATCTCGAACTGGTGGACGGCACCATTTTTGAGAACATTGTCTACGGCCACGAGGCCTCCCTTCCCGAAGTGGAAAGCGCAGCCCGACTTGCCGAGGCGCATGAGTTTATCGAGAAACTGCCTGACGGATATGACACCGTCGTCGGCTACCGGGGAGCGAGCCTGTCGGCCGGTCAGCGACAGCGGATCGCCCTGGCAAGAGCTCTGGTCCGCGATCCGGAAATCCTGATCCTCGATGAGGCCACGAATGCCATGGACGGCCTATCCGAGGCGTCGATCATAGAGACCTTGAAATTAAGAGCCGGACGCCGCACCACAATCGTTATCAGCCATCACTACAGCACCATTTCCTTCTGCGACGAGGTTGTCATTCTCGGTGCCGGCCGCGTCCGCAATCAGACGCCGTTTGCCGAAGTTGCCTCCCTGAGCATGGAACAGCTTTACGAACATGAGACGCCCTGATTCAGCAAGAGACCCGGCTAGCTTGGCTCGCCGCGCCGATGTAACGACCTCACGTTCTCAA
This sequence comes from Neorhizobium alkalisoli, assembly GCF_002968635.1. Classification (GTDB taxonomy): domain Bacteria; phylum Pseudomonadota; class Alphaproteobacteria; order Rhizobiales; family Rhizobiaceae; genus Neorhizobium; species Neorhizobium alkalisoli. The sequence continues at coordinate 224,668 of NZ_PVBN01000009.1, forward strand.
TGAGCGGATACGACCGCCTTCTCGTCGATATTTGCGCGGGCATAGATCTTTCGGGCGCAGGCCGCGAGCACGAGCAGCGTCACGGCGGCGAGCAGGCAGCAGCTCGCGAAGCCCGTTGAAAAAGATTGACGGGCAGCTTCAAGCCAGGCCGGCGCCAAGTTCCCGTCAAGTGCCTTCGCGGTTTCGACCGCGCCGCCGATCGTCGTCCTCACCGCCGCCGTCTGAGCGGGATCGAGCCCGTCGATATTCACGCCGTCCATCAGCATGCGATAGATCAAGGTGCCCAGGCTGCCGAGCAGCGCGATGCCGAGCGCGCCTCCAAATTCCGCGCTGGTTTCCGAAATCGCCGAGGCGGAGCCGGACCTTTCAGGCGGCGCTGCTCCCACGATCAGGCCTGTCGTCGTCAGCACGACCGGCACGAAGCCGACGGCGATCACCATGGTTGAGCCGAGAACCCCGAAAAGACTTTCGGAATAGGCGGCGACCGACATCAGCAACATGCCTGCAGCGTTGATTACCAGACCCAGTAACACGGTGCGGACCGGGCCGAAACGGTTGGTGAACCGATAGGCCTGCAGAGACATGACCGTGAAGACGATCGAGGAAGGGACCGACCAAAGAGCCGCTTCGAGCGGTGTGAGGCCAAGGACGAACTGGAGGAAAAGGTTCTGGTAAAGAAAGACGCCGAAGACGAAGAACATCCCGGCAAGGTTCACCAGAAGCGAGGCTGTGAAGGCGGGTAGCGCAAAGAGCTTCAGCTCGATCAAGGGGTCCGGCAGGGTCTTCTGACGGTTCACGAACAGCCAGCCGACAGCAAGTCCGGCGGCGATCGGCAGCAGATAGCGAAGATCGAAACCGTCTGCCGCCATGTGCTTGAAGCCGTAGATGATCGGCAGCACGGTGGCGAGCGACAGCAGCACGCTCAGGAGGTCAAGCTTGGCGCCGCCCGGGCTCTTGTATTCCGGCAGCAGGATCGGCGCTACGACCAGCAGGACGAGCATGACCGGGATGTTGATGAGAAACACTGCGCCCCAGTGGAAATATTGCAGCAGAAAACCGCCCAGAAGCGGCCCGATCAGGCCACCGAGGGCAAACGCCGTGCCCCAGATGCCGATGGCGCGGTTGCGTTCCGCTTCGTCCTTGAACAGGTTGACGATCAGCGACAGTGTCGAGGGCGCGATCGTCGCTCCGGCGATGCCGAGAAGCGCCCGTGATGCAATGAGCTGCTGCGCGGTGGTGGAAAAGGCCGCCAGCGCCGAGGCGACACCGAAGGCGGCTGCGCCGATCAGCAGCACGCGGCGGCGACCGATTCGATCCCCCAGCGTGCCCATCGTGACCAGGAAGCCGGCGACCATGAAACCGTAGATATCGTTGATCCAGAGCAGTTCGGAGGCCGATGGGTCGAGGTCGGCGACGATCGCGGGAATGGCCAGGAACAGGATGGAAAGATCCATCGAATAGATAAGGCAGGCAATCGACAGCACGCAGGCGCCGATCCACTCCCTGCGGCCAGCGAGATTCGGGCTCGCATTGCCTCTCTCGATACGCATGGAACTCCTCCTATCGCGGCGCGCAATGTGACCTGCCGGAGGAGGAATGGCAACCGACGTCTCGATACCCGCTACATCATGCCGACCGATTGGAGCGCTCAGGTCCGGCCGTCCAGGAGTTTCATGTGTCGTGCTCTCCTGCGCAACCGACCGCGCCCGCACCCCGAGCGCATTCTTCCGTTCGCCGTCATACACCCCTGCGGATCGACAATTTTTATGCGAACGATCGTTTTTCTATTGCATTTAAATACGACCGTTCGTAAATTGTGCAAGTGATAAATTGGAGAGTGACGTGGGTCGCATTCGCAGAATCATGAAGGACGACATCCTCGATGCAGCCGAGCGGGTGGTTATGAAGCTTGGCGCGTCCGGGCTGTCCATCGACGCCGTCGCCCAGGAAGCGGGCGTCAGCAAATCGACGGTCGTCTACGATCACAAGTCCAAGAGCGCCCTTCTTGAAGCCCTGATCGACCGTCGTCTCGCACAGGAACTGGAACGGCAGGCTCAATCCGTCGCCGAAGCAGCCGATACGCCGCATCCCGAACTGTTCGGACGCATCAAGTCTGCTGAGCGGGTCGTGGACGATACCGAGCGCGCGGTCGCGATGGCAATCAGCGCTTCGGTCTCATCGGAGGAAAAGCTCCAGCAGCAGATGCGGGACTGGACCTTGAGCGATCTCGAAGCAATGTCTTCGGGGCTGCGTCCGGAGGCTGCCCTGATGGCTTACCTCGCCCTGTCGGGCTTCTATTTCACCGAACTCTTCGGCTTCCATCAGTGGAGTCGGGGTGACCAGTCCAAAATTCTCGAAGGTGTGCGAACGATCTACACGTCCTATCCCGAGAAGTAACCATCGCCCCCAAGGGCCAGCAACAAACGATCCAAGGAAGAACCATGTACCGCTGCAGACAACTGCCGCGCCTGAAGGCGTGTCTTATCGCAACCTCCGTTCTCGCATTTACGGCAACGGGCGTCATCGCGCAGGAAGGCGGAGAAATGCCGCCTCCAGTCGTCGGTGTGCTCGATCTCAAGGCGCGTCCCGTACCAGTCGTCAGCGAACTGCCCGGCCGCGTGGCCGCGACCCGCGTCTCCGAAGTGCGCGCCCGCGTTTCCGGCATTCTGCAGGAACGGGTGTTCGAGCAGGGAACGCTCGTGAAGCAGGGCGAGGTCCTCTACCGCATCGATCCTCGGCTGTTCAAGGTCAGGGTGGCGAGCGCCGAGGCGACCCTGCGCCGGGCCGAGGCCACCCGCGACAATGCCAAGGTTCAGCTCGAGCGCCAGAAGACACTTCGCGAACGCAATATCGCCAGCGGGATCGAGTATGACACCGCCGCCGTCAATCTCGCCCAGGCCGAAGCCGATGTCGCTCTCCAGCAGGCTGCTCTCGAAGAAGCGAAGATCAATCTGGAATATACCGAGGTCCGCGCTCCGATCACAGGCATCATCGGCGGCGCCCTCGTCACCGAAGGCGCGCTCGTGACGGCCGACGGCACGTCGAACCTTGCGCTGATCCAGCAGATCGATCCGGTCTACGCCGACTTCACCCAGTCCGCGCAGGACCTCCTCGCTCTGCGGCGCGCGGTCACCGACGGCAAGCTGGCCAGCCCCGCCCCCGGCGAGGCAAGCGTCGAACTCGTCTTCGACGGTGGCGGCGTCTACGGCCGGAAGGGAAAGCTGCTGTTCTCCAGTGCCAACGTCGATTCCACCACGGGCCAGGTCACGCTCCGCGCGGAATTCCCTAACCCGAACGGCGACCTCCTGCCGGGCATGTATGTCCGCGTGCGCATCGAGCAGGCCGTCCGTCAGGGTGCGATCACGGTTCCGCAGCGATCCATTCTCCGGACCCAGGATGGCAAGGCGCAGGTCTACGTCGTCGTTGCGGACGGCACCGCCAAGATGCGCGACGTCGAGCTTGGCCAGTCGCTCGGCCAGGAATGGGTGGTGGAGAGTGGCCTGCAGGTCGGCGACAAGGTCGTGGTCGACGGCGTGCAGAAAGTGCAGCCGGACACCAAGGTCGCACCGGAGCCATGGATATCGGGCGAACAGAAGCAACCGGGCGGGGAAACAGCGCCCGCCACCTCGGGCCAGTAAGGTAGTACAATGGCACAGTTCTTCATCAGCAGGCCGATCCTTGCCTGGGTCTTCGCGCTGTTCATCTCCATCGCGGGTATCATTGCCCTGCCCTTCCTGCCGATCGCGCAGTATCCCAAAGTCGCGCCGCCGCAGCTTACCATTTCCACCGCGTATCCCGGTGCTTCGCCGCAGGAGATCTATCAGGGCGTGACGCGCCTCATCGAGGAGGAGCTCAACGGCGTCAGCGGCATGATGTATTTCGAGTCGACCTCCGACACATCGGGCGCGGTCAGCATCAACGCCACCTTCGAGGCCGGAACCGACATCGACCAGGCATCGGTCGACGTCCAGAACGCCATTCGTCGCGTGGAATCCCGCCTTCCCTCCGCTGTCACGTCGCAGGGTGTCACCGTCGAAGAGGCGGCATCCGGCTTCCTCATGATGGTCACGCTTACGTCGACCGATGGCCGCATGGATGAAGTGGCTCTTGGCGACTACCTGAACCGCAACGTGCTCGGCGAGATCCGCCGCCTCGACGGCGTGGGCCGCGCCCAGATGTTCGCCGCCCAGCGCGCGATGCGTGTGTGGATCGACCCGACAAGATGGTCGGGCTCAACCTCACGGCATCCGATATCAACGCTGCCATCACGGCCCAGAATGCACAGGTCGCGGCTGGCCAGATCGGCGCAGCTCCGAACCCCGTCAGCCAGGATCTGACGGCGACGGTCCTCGTGCAGGGTCAGCTCTCCGATCCCACGGCGTTCGGCAATATCATCCTGCGGGCCAATCCCGACGGCAGTGCCGTCCTCCTCAAGGATGTCGCGCGGATCGAGCTCGGAGCCGAGAACTACAACTTCACCAGCCGCCTGAACGGCCAGCCGAGCGCCGCGGTCGGCATTCAGTTGTCATCCACGGGTAACGCCGTTGCCACGTCGGCCGCCGTCAGGGCGAAGATGGACGAGCTGTCGCAGTTCTTCCCGAAAGGCGTGGAATACGCCACGCCCTACGACACCAGCCCGTTCGTCTCGGCATCGATCGAGAAGGTGCTGCACACGCTGATCGAAGCGGTCGTGCTGGTCTTCGTCGTGATGTTCGTCTTCCTGCAGAACTTCCGCTACACGGTCATCCCGACGCTCGTCGTTCCCGTGGCGCTACTCGGCACCTGCGCGATCATGTTCGCGACCGGGTTCTCCATCAACGTGCTCACGATGTTCGCGATGGTCCTCGCCATCGGCATCCTGGTCGACGATGCGATCGTCGTCGTCGAGAATGTCGAACGCATCATGGCGGAGGAAGGCCTCTCGCCGAAGGCCGCCACCCGCAAGGCGATGAGCCAGATCACGGGCGCGATCCTCGGCATCACGCTGGTTTTGGCCTGCGTCTTCGTGCCCATGGCCTTTTTCCCCGGATCGACCGGCATCATCTACCGCCAGTTCTCTCTGACGATGGTCGTCTCGATCCTGTTCTCGGCGTTCCTGGCGCTTTCGCTCACCCCCGCCCTGTGCGCCACCTTCCTGAAGCCGATCAAGAAGGGCCACCACGAAAAGAGGGGCTTCGCTGGCTGGTTCAATCGGAACTTCGACGGCCTGACCAACGGCTACGTCAAGGTCACCAATGGCATGGCACGCCGCGCAGGCCGGATGATGGTCATCTACCTCGCCCTCGTCGTCGGCCTCGGCTACTTGTTCGTCAACCTGCCGTCGGCCTTCGTCCCCGCCGAAGACCAGGGCAACCTGCTGGTCGATATCCAGGGACCGCCGGAAGCGAGCGCCAACCGGACGCAGGCATCAGTGCAACAGATCGAGGAGATCTTCAAATCCGAGCCGGGCGTGAAGGACGTCATCGCCATCCAGGGCTTCAGCTTCTCCGGCAGCGGCGCGAACGCAGCTCTGATGTTCGTTACCCTCAAGGACTGGAGTGAACGGGGCGACGGCAATTCCGCGCAGGAGATCGCCGACCGCGTGAACATGCAGCTCTTCGGTCTCAAGGACGCGACCAGCTACGCGCTGTCGCCGCCCGCCATCGAGGGGTTCGGAGCAACGGGCGGCTTCGCGTTCCGTCTCCAGGACCGTAACGGTGTGGGCCAGGCCGCGCTGTCTGCGGCAGGCGCTGACCTCATGGCAAAGGCGAGCCAGAGCCCGCTGCTGACAGGCATGCGCGTCGAGGGTCTGCCGGATGCCGCCCAGGTTCTGCTTGTGATCGATCGCGAGAAGGCAAACACGTTCGGCGTCACCTTCTCCGACATCAACAACACCATCACCGCCAATCTCGGGTCGTCCTACATCAACGACTTCCCGAACGCCGGCCGCATGCAGCGCGTCATCGTGCAGGCGAAGGACCAGAGCCGTCTCCAGGTCGAGGATCTGCTCAAGCTCAACGTCCGCAATGCAAGCGGCGGCATGGTGCCGTTGTCGTCCTTTGCCATCGCGCAGTGGCAGAAGGGTTCACCGCAGATCGTCGGCTATAACGGCTATCCGACAATGCGTATCGCGGGCGAGCCTGCGCCCGGCAACTCGTCTGGTGCTGCGATCGCGGAGATGGAACGTCTGGCAGGTGAGATGCCGGAAGGTATCGGCTTTGAATGGACCGGCCAGTCACTCGAGGAGATCAAGTCCGGTTCGCAGGCTCCGTTCCTGTTTGGTATTAGCCTGCTCTTCGTCTTCCTGCTGCTGGCGGGTCTCTACGAGAGCTGGTCGATCCCGCTCTCGGTCATGCTCGTCGTGCCGCTGGGTGTCATCGGCTGCGTCCTCGCTGTCATGGCTGCGGGCATGCCCAACGACATCTACTTCAACGTGGGCCTGATCGCGATCATCGGCCTGTCCGCGAAGAACGCGATCCTGATCATCGAGTTCGCCAAGGACAACTACGCGGAAGGCAAGTCGCTGCTGGAATCGGCGATCGAGGCCGCCCGTCTCCGGTTCCGGCCGATCATCATGACATCGCTCGCCTTCACCCTCGGAGTAGTGCCGCTCGCCATCGCCTCGGGGGCCAGCGCCGCCAGCCAGAATGCCATCGGCACGGCGGTTCTCGGCGGCATGATCTCGGCGACCATCCTCGCGGTGTTTTTCGTCCCGGCCTTTTTCGTCTTCGTCCTGAAGCTGTTCGGGACCAAGCAGCCGGAGGTAGAAGATGCCGAAGCGGACCCCGCGCCGGCCAACGTAGTCGCTCACTACGGAAGTCGGTGACGACAGATCCGTCCGGGCGACCCGGACGGCCAAGCGCCACCCCATCCCCGATTGCTCCGGGGTGGCGCACTCCCATGTCCGCAATCTCAGATGAACAACCTGGACCTTTTCAGCAATCTCGTTCGATGCCTCGCGGCTCGGTCTGATTGTACTTTTATGTTATTCTTTTTGTGTACTCAAATTATACAATTTGATTGACTCCTTCTGAGACGTGGTGCAGTCTTCTTGAAAATCGGCGCATCAAATGAGGAGGCTTCGGTGAAGAGCGGCAAAAACGGGCTCTATGACGATCTTAAGCGTCAAATTCTAACGATGGAGCTGGATCCCGATCAGGACCTGGACGAAGTCGGCCTAAGTGAGCGCTATGGCCTTTCCCGCACGCCTGTCCGGGAAATTTTCCGCCGCCTTGAGGGGGAAGGCTACATCGACATCCGCGTCAACCGCGGCGCGCGCGTCATCCCGATGAACCACCAGACCCTGCGGAACTTCTTCCTTGTCGCGCCCATGATCTATGCGGCGATCGGCCGGCTTGCGGTCCAGAACTTCAAGCCGAAACAGCTTGTCGACCTCAAGGACACGCAGGAGCGTTTTCGCAACGCCAGTGTCACCGGCGACGCGCTCTCGATGGTTCTCGAAAACAACCGTTTCCACGAAATCATGGGCGAGATGTCCCAGAACGCCTACCTGCAGCCGAGTCTCGGAAGACTTCTGATCGACCACGCCCGCATCGGCCACACCTTCTTCCGCCCACGCAACGACGACATGCGCAAACGCCTGCAGGTTGCCGTAGACCACCATGACGGGTTCATCGCCGCGATCAGCTCGCATGACGAGAACACGGTCGTCGATCTGGTTTTCGAGCACTGGGAACTGTCGCGGGAGAACATGGAAATGTTCATCGCGCCCGAAGGGATGAAGGCTGACGCGCTGGTCGAAGTGCCCGCCGCATCGATGGAGAAATCGTCTTGAAATTCGAAGGCATCTATACCCCGGCAGTCACGCCGCTCACTCCCGATGGAGAGATAGACCGGCAGGCATTCGCCGCCGTACTCGAATCTCTAATCGAAGCCAGGGTGCACGGCATCATCGTCGGGGGCTCGACCGGCGAATATTACGCCCAGAGCTCCGAGGAGCGCTTTGAGCTGGCAGCATATGCCAAGGACGTGATCGGGAGCCGGCTTCCGCTTATCATCGGCACCGGCGCCACCCGAACCGAGGACTCGGTCGAATATGCAAAGTCCGCCAGGGCGATCGGTGCGGACGCAATCCTGGTGTCGTCGCCGCCCTATGCATTGCCGACCGAGCGCGAAAACGCCGTTCACGCCCTCACGATCGATCGTGCGGCCAACCTGCCGATCATGCTCTACAACTATCCGGCGCGCATGGGCGTCGTGATGGGAGAGGAGTATTTCTCCCGCGTCGGCAAGTCGAAGAACGTCGTGGCGATCAAGGAAAGCTCCGGCGACATGGCGAACCTCCACCTTCTGGCCCGGAAGTTCCCCCATATCGCGCTTTCCTGCGGCTGGGATGATCAGGCCCTCGAATTTTTTGCCTGGGGCGCGAAAAGCTGGGTCTGCGCCGGTTCGAACTTCCTGCCGCGCGAGCATGTCGCGCTCTACGAAGCCTGCGTGATCGAGAAGAACTTCGATAAAGGCCGCGCGATCATGACCGCGATGCTGCCGCTTATGGACTTTCTGGAAACCGGCAAGTTCGTCCAGTCCATCAAGCACGGCTGCGAGATCATCGGATTGAAAACAGGTTCCGTTCGCGCGCCGCTGCGTCCGCTGAATTCCGATGAAAAGAGAACCCTCCAGACTGTCGTTGCCACCCTGAAGCGCACGGTCGCCCAGATTACGGCGGGAGCCAATCATGCATGAACCTTTGACCGCGGCCGAATACAAGGCGATCGCTGCAGATCTCCAACTGCCTACCAACACCTTCATCGACGGCTCCTTCCGTCCGGCCAGCTCTGGCAAGACGTTCAAGACGACCAACCCCGCCACAGGAGAAACGCTGGCCGAAATCGCTGCATGCGACGCAAGCGACGTCGACTATGCAGTTTCCAAGGCACGGCAGGCTTTCGAAGACGGCCGTTGGCGTCTTCAATCGCCCGGCGACCGGAAGGCCGCGCTCCTCAGGTTCGCGAAGCTCCTCGAAGAAAACCGGCACGAGCTCGCCGTCATGGAGAGCCTCGACAGCGGCAAGCCGATCCGCGAGTGCCAGACCGTCGATATTCCGGACACGATCCACACCATCCGCTGGCATGCGGAACTGATCGACAAGCTCTATGACAATACCGCTCCCGTCGGTTCGAATGCGTTGACGTTGGTCGTGCGTGAGCCGGTTGGCGTAGTCGGCTGCGTCCTGCCATGGAACTTCCCGCTCCTGATGCTGGCCTGGAAGATCGGCCCGGCTCTCGCCTCGGGCTGCTCCGTTGTCGTCAAGCCCGCCCAGGAAACGACGCTCACGACTTTGCGTGTCGCCGAACTCGCCTTCGAAGCGGGCATTCCCGCCGGTGTCTTCAACGTCGTGACGGGCGGCGGCAAGGATGTCGGCGAGCCGATCGGCCTGCACATGGACGTCGACATGGTGGCATTTACCGGGTCGACCCCGACCGGCCGCCGCTTCCTGCGATATGCGGCAGACTCCAACCTCAAGCGCGTCGTGCTTGAATGTGGCGGCAAGAACCCTGCCGTGGTGCTCGAAGACGCCGAAGATCTGGACCTCGTTGCCGAACAGGTGGTCAATGGCGCGTTCTGGAACATGGGCGAGAACTGCTCAGCCACCTCGCGCCTGATCGTCCAGTCCGGCATCAAGGACGAACTGCTCCAGCGGATCGGCGCCTATATGCGCGAATGGAGGACGGGCGATCCGCTCGACCCGGAAAATCGCATCGGCGCTCTCGTCAGCAAGAACCACTTCGAAAAGGTGAAGTCGTTCCTCGACGACGTGAAGACCGAGAATCTCCCGGTTGCCCATGGCGGCGAAACCCGGGATGGGATTTTCATCGAGCCGACTGTGGTCGACGGGGTCACCCCGACCAGCCGCCTTTTCAAGGAGGAGATTTTCGGGCCGATCCTTTCGGTGACGACCTTCGAAAACCTTGCCGAAGCCATCGCGCTCGCCAACGATACGAATTACGGCCTGACTGCCTCGGTCTATACGGGAAGTCTCCGGAAGGCGATCAAGCTGTCGCGCGAAATCCGGGCGGGTGTCGTCACCGTCAACTGCTTCGGGGAAGGCGACGCGACAACCCCCTTCGGCGGCTACAAGGAGTCCGGCTTCGGCGGGCGCGACAAGTCGATCTTCGCGCACGACAACTATTGCGAGCTCAAGACGATCTGGATCGACGTGTCGGAACGCTCGGTCGACGAGACCATCCGATGATCACAAGGTCCGTCAAACGTCTGCCGGTTGAGAATGGCGTCTCGGGTTGGGAGGCGATCGGTCAACGATCGTTTCAAACCCGGAGCCTCGAAGGCAACGTGACGGCGGACTGGTTGATCATCGGTGCGGGGTTCGCGGGCCTCTCGGCAGCCCGCCGCCTGCTCGAGCTTCGACCTGAGGACAAGATCGTCATTCTCGAAGCGAGCCACGTGGGGAAAGGGACATCGGGCCGGAATTCCGGCTTCATGATCGACGTCCCGCACAACCTGTCCTCTAGCGAGTATTCGAGTGGCGGCGCCGACTCCACGCGTCTTGAGATGGCGCAAAACCGTTCGGCAATCGGCTTCGCAACGCGGGCTGCGGAAGAGTATGGAATGTCACGCGAGACATTCGATCCCTCGGGCAAGATCAACGCCGCCGCAACCGCACGTGGCCTCGGGCTGAACCGGAGTTTCGGAGAATCTCTGAAAAGCGCCGGCGAGAAGCACGTCTTCCTCGACGCCGCCGAAATGCGCGACATCACCGGCTCGGACTACTATCTCGGCGGGCTTTTTACGCCGGGAGCCGTGCTGATACAGCCCGCCGACTACATCCGCGAATTCGCCGCCGGGCTTTCTCCCAAAGTCGACATTTTCGCACAGTCGCCCGTCACCTCCCTCGAGCGCAGGAGCGGAGTGTGGACTGCCGTTTCCACCCGCGGAAAGGTTACCGCTCCCAAAGTGATCCTCGGGGTCAACGGCCACATCGACGACTTCGGCTATTACGGCGGGCGGCTGATGCACATATTTGCCTACGCCTCCATGACTGCCCCCTTCCCCGCGGAAGATTTCGGGCGCAAGGCGTCGGGCCGGGACAGGTGGGCGCTGCTTCCAGCCGACGCAATGGGCGCGACAGTCCGCAAGATCACCACCGGCGGGCAGTCCCGCATCGCGATCCGGACGAAATACACCTACGAAACCGCCGTCGAAGTAACTGAGCGCCGCATGGCCAGGATGGCCCGCGAGCACCGGACCTCCCTCGACGCGCGGTTCCCCGGTCTGAAAGGCATCGCTTTCGAACATAGCTGGGCGGGGCGGATCTGCCTGACGCTCAACCACGTGCCGGCCTCAGGCGAAATCGAGGAAGGCCTCTATTCCGCCTGCGTCGAAAATGGATTGGGGACCGTGAAGAGCACGTTGGCCGGCATGATGGCCGCCGAACTGGCGACTGGGACCACATCCCGACACCTCGAACAATACATGGATCACCCCGAGCCATCCCGGCTTCCGCCGGAGCCGTTGGCATGGCTCGGCATCAACTCGGTGATCCGATTGCAGGAATTGCGTGCTGGTCGCGAGGGATGATCCGTCGCCGCGCAATCTGGGGGCTGAGCCAACTGCCGGTCTTCAACAAAGATGGGAACATAAAAAGAGGAGAATCGAAATGAAGACTTTGTGGAAAGCGCTCTGCGCGGCCGCGATGGTCGGTATGACCATGGTGTCCGCTCATGCGGAAGAAAAGACGATTACGGTAGGTACGATGTCGTGGGAGGATCTCACGCCCATCACCGGAATTACGAAGAAAGTCCTGGAGGACTCCGGCTACACGGTCAAAGTGGTGCCCTTCTCGGAATGGGGTATCGCCTATGCCGCGCTCAGCAAGGGCGATATTCAAATCCTCGCCTCGCAAACCGATTATGTCGCCCAGGACTACTGGGACAAGAACAAGAACCGCCTCGAAAAAGTTTCTCCCGTTTCTCACGGCCTGTTCCAGGGCGTCGCCGTACCGAAATACGTGACGATCGACTCGATGGATCAGTTGAACGACAACGCCGACAAGTTCGGCGGCAAGATCGTCGGCATCGAGCCGGGTTCCGGCCTGATGCGTGATACGACCAAATCGGTCAAGGACTACGGCCTGAAGCTCCAGCTTGTCGAAGGCAGTACCGCCGCCATGACCGCGGCCCTGAAGTCCGCCGTCGACCGTAAGGAATGGATCGCCGTGACGATCTGGGAGCCTTCCTGGATGGTGCAGAAATACGACGTGAAGTTCCTCAAGGATCCGAAGGGCGTCTTCCCTCCGCCGCAAAGTTACTACTGGATCGGTCAGAAGGGCTTCTCCGAGAAATATCCCCACGCCCGTGAAGTCATCGCCAGCGTCTATGTGCCGCTCGCCGACATCACCTCCATCAACAGTGCCGTCAATGACGGCAAGACCATGGATCAGGCTGTTGCAGCGTGGATCGAAGGTCACGCGGACCTCATCAAGCGCTGGGAAAACATCAAGAAGCAATAGCTTTCGAAACGCGGGCCGCCGGCTGGCGGTCCGCGAAACCACAGGCAGACCAGCACAAGCTGGCTTTGGGGAACGCGATGAACACCGTCAAAGAAGCAAATGACGTGCTGCTGGATTGCCAGAACGTCTGGAAGATATTCGGCGCAAAATCTTCAGCCGCCGTGAAAGCCGTGTCCGACCGCGGATTGTCGAAGAAGCAGGTGCTTCAGGATTTCGATTGTGTCGTCGGCGTCTCCGATGCCAGCCTTCAGGTTCGGCGCGGCGAAATCTTCTGCATCATGGGTCTTTCCGGCAGCGGCAAGTCGACACTCGTGCGCCTTCTCAACCGTCTGATCGAGCCAAGCCTCGGCAAGATCGTCGTGAAAGGCAGGGAGATCGCCAAGCTGAACGCGGCTGAACTGCGCGACATGCGGGCGCGCAATATCGGCATGGTGTTCCAAAGCGTCGCCCTCCTTCCTTATCGAACAGTGCTGGAAAACGCCGCGTTCGGGCTTGAGGTCCGCGGCGTTCCAAAGGACGAGCGCAACGAAACCGCCCGCGCGGCCTTGGCGAAAGTGGGACTTTCCGACTGGATATCACGATATCCCTCGGAGCTTTCAGGTGGCATGCAGCAGCGTGTAGGGCTTGCCAGAGCCTTGGCTGCCGATCCCGAAATCATCCTGATGGACGAGCCGTTCAGCGCGCTCGATCCCCTGATCCGGCGCCAACTTCAGGACGAATTCCGGCAGTTGACCAAGTCGCTCGGCAAGTCCGCGGTATTCATCACACATGACCTTGAGGAAGCGATCCGCATCGGCGACCGGATTGCCATCATGAAGGACGGCATGATCGTTCAGGTCGGCACCGCCGAGGAGATCGTGACCAAACCGGCCGACGATTACGTCGCCGAATTTGTGGCAGGAATTTCGCGCATTCACCTGGTCAAGGCGCATTCGGTGATGCGTCCCGTCGCCGACTTCAAGACCTCACAGCCGCACTGCGACGTCGACGCGCTGCTGAAAGCCTCGCCTGAGGCGGATATCGGCGAACTCATCGACATCACCATGCGCTCCGACCGGGACGCGGTGGCTGTCGTCGAAAACGGCTCCATTGTTGGCGTTGTCACCACCCGTGGCCTGCTCCGCGGCGTCGCTGGGATGCCCGCTGGAGCGCCAAGCGCGGCGTAGGAGGAGATGGGCATGGACACCTCAGTCATCACCGATCTTTTCGACACCTGGACGGACGATGCGCTTGGCTGGATCAGCGACAACGGCGAATGGCTGTTCGAGTTCATCAGGTTGATCCTGGAGGGCACCTATGACGGCATCCTGTGGCTGCTGGAACTCGCCCCCTTCTATGTCATCGCGATCATTGCCGGACTGCTAGCCTGGCGGCTCATCAATCCCGTGGCTGGTTTCCTCGCGGGCGTGGCATTGGCGTTCTGTGCTTTCATGGGCCTGTGGGCAGAAACCATGAGCACTCTAGCCCTCGTGGCAACTGCCACGATACTCGCGCTCGCGGTCGGAATTCCCATCGGCATAGTCGCCGGCTTCGTGCAAGCTTTTGACCGCGCGCTGGAACCGGCGCTCGATCTGATCCAGACACTGCCGCCGTACATATATCTTCTGCCAGCCATTGCCCTTCTGGGTTACGGTCCGGCAACAGCGCTCGTCGCCACATTCATCGTGGCGATGCCGCCGTCGATCCGCCTCACGTCGCTCGGTATCCGCATGACGCCGCGCGAGTTCATCGAACTCGGACAGGCAAGCGGCCTCTCCCCGTGGCAGATGTTCACCAAGATCAGGCTACCCTTCGCCATCCCCAGCATCATGGCAGGCATCAATCAAAGCCTGATGATGGCTTTCGGCATGGTGGTGATTGCCGGCATCGTCGGCTCGGGCGGTCTCGGCGAGACCATCTATGGCGCTGTCCGGACACTCGACATCGCCACATCGATCAACGCCGCCATCGCCATCGTCATCCTGACCATGGTGTTGGACAGGCTTACTCAAAGCGCGGCACATCGTGCGAAGGCGGGTGTAAGATGAATCCGGATATCCTGCGTTTTTCTCCGGGCGCCTATCTTGCCCCAGCGGTCGACTGGCTGAATGCGAATTTCCATCCGTTCTTCGCCGCCCTCACAAAGCTGATCGAAACCGTGCTTGGAGGAATTGAAGCCGCTCTCCTTTACCCACCCGCCTATGCAGTGATGATCGCAGCCGTCCTTCTCGCGGGGCTCCTGATCAATTTCCATGCGGCCACCGTGACAGCCGTCGCATTGGCTTTCTGCTTTCTGGCAGGTCTTTGGACCGCCTCGATGCAGACGCTGGCTCTGGTGACCGTGGCGGTGATGATCTCGGTGCTGGTTGCGTTTCCGCTCGGAATTCTGGCATCTCGATACGAGAAGTTCGAGGCCGCTATCCGACCCGTGCTGGACATCATGCAGACCGTCCCACCCTGGGTCTATCTCATCCCCGCCGTCATGCTCTTCAGTCTCGGCCGGGTCCCGGCGATCATCGCGACGATCGTCTACGGAATCCCGCCGATGCTGCGTCTGACGACGCTCGCCTTCAACCAGGTGCCGAAGGACCTTCTGGAACTCGGCCAGGCGACCGGCGCTCCACCTCGATCGATCCTGCTCAAGATCGAAATTCCCTCGGCCACCCCGACGCTTCTGGTCGGCCTCAATCAATGCATCCTGCTGTCATTGGCGATGGTCGTTCTGGCCGGGCTCGTCGGAGCCGGAGGTCTCGGTGCCGAAGTGACCCGCGGACTGACCCGCATGGAAATGGGGCTTGGTCTCAGAGCCGGACTTGCCATCGTGGCGATCGCGATCCTGCTGGACAGACTGTCCAAGGGTGCGTTGCAAGGACGCCGGATCGGGCGATCGACAAAGGCAGCTTAGTCGGAGAACTTTTCAATGCGCCGCAGTTTCTTTTGTATCGACTCCCATACCTGCGGCAACCCGGTGAGGCTGGTGGCCGGCGGCGGCCCCCTCCTTCCACATCTGCCGATCGCAGAGCGCCGCGACATCTTTGTTCGTGAGCACGACTGGATCCGCCAGGCATTGATGTTCGAACCTCGTGGTCACGACATCATGTCGGGTGCGATCATCTATCCCGCCTATCGAGACGATTGCGATTTTGCGGTCATTTTCATCGAGGTCAGCGGATGTCTGCCGATGTGTGGCGCCGGCACGATCGGGCTGGTCACCGCCGCCATCGAAGAAGGACTTGTTACGCCACGAGTTCCGGGACAACTCTCGATAGAGACGCCTGCGGGAAAAGTTGACATCCAGTACGACAAGCAGGGCGAGTTCGTGCAATCCGTGCGCATGTTTAACGTCGCGAGTTACCTCCATGAAGCGGATCTGGAGGTTCATGTGCCGGGTCATGGCAGGCTTGTCGTCGATATCTCCTATGGTGGAAACTACTACGCGGTGGTCGAGCCGCAGGAGAATTGGAAAGGGCTCGATGGCATGTCGGCAAGCGACGTCGTTGATCTCAGCCGCCGGCTCCGCGACGCTCTCGCACCGATCTGCGATCCGGTCCATCCCGAAGACGAGAGAATAAGCGGCGTCCATCACGCGCTATGGTGCGACAAGCCGACGGACGACGGCGCCGATGGACGCGGGGCGGTGTTTTACGGAGACAAGGCCATCGACCGCTCGCCAGGCGGTACCGGAACCTCCGCGCGGATGGCGCAGCTCCATGGCAAGGGGCGCCTCAAAGTTGGGGAGGCCTACCGCCAGGAAAGCCTGATCGGCACCGTCTTTGAAGGACGGCTGGAAGCCGAGACGACGATCGGACGTTTTCCAGGCATCAAGCCAAGCATAGGCGGCTGGGCGCGGGTCATCGGCCACAACACGATATTCGTGGACGATCGAGATCCATTGGCGCAGGGTTTCCAGATCAAATAGGAATGCGGGATATGGCAGACATCGGCCGGGTAGGAATAGTCGGAGGAGCCGGATGGCTCGGAACGGCAATCGCCCGCGCGCTGCTGGATACCGGCACCGTTCCATCCGACAGGCTCACCTGCTCGTTCAGAAGCAGAAAGCCGGAGACGGCTCTGGCTTGCACATGGACGCAGGATAACGCGCAACTCGCGGAGAATTCCGACGTCATCATCCTGTCCGTACGGCCAGCCGACTGGAGCGCAATAGAGATAAGCGCTGCCGGAAAACTTGTCGTCTCTGTCATGGCCGGAGTGCCCGTGGAAGCCATCAAGCGAAGAACCGGCAGTTCCCGCGTCGCCCGCGCCCTTCCGAACGCGGCAGCGGAGATCGGTTTTTCATACACCCCGTTCTTCGTTGATTCCTTAAACCCCGAGGATACAAACGCCATAGCGACCCTCTTTCGCAGTTGCGGCGCGGTCGATCAGGTGGATTCCGAGAGCCATATCGACTACTTCACCGGGATGTCCGGCTCGGGAGCGGCGTTTCCCGCGCTGCTCGCCGATGCGATGATGAAGGACGCGTTAGCGCGAGGTGTGCCCGAAGAGCTGGCGCGCCGCGCCGCGCAGCAGGTCCTGATCGGAGCCGGGCGGCTGCAGGAACACAATGGGTCGTCTCCCTCTGAGACGGTCAGGTCGTTCGTGGACTACAAGGGCACGACAGCCGCTGCCATAGTCGCAATGCAGGAAAATGGATTCTATGACACGGTCGCGGCCGGGTTACAGGCGGCATTCCAAACAGTGCGGACGCTGCAGGAGGCAAACTCCGATGGAAACGAAAATGAAGTCGAATAGCGGGGCCTCCACGGTCGATCGATTGAAAATCGGCTTCGTGCTCGCCCGCTCCTTTACGCTCTCGGCATTTGCCTTGTTTGTCGACACCTTGCGGCTTGCCAGCGACGAAGCCGATAAATCAGGGCGAGTCTTGGCCGATTGGCAGGTTCTGGGAAGCACCCGGCACCTGATCACATCCAGTTGCGGTGTTCAGGTCGCACCAACATCCGATTTCGTGGATCCCGGCGAATTCAACTACCTCGTCGTTGTCGGCGGCCTGTTGAACGGCACGCAGCCGGTCGACGATCAGACGATCGCCTACCTCAAGAAGGCAGCCGCCAAAAAGGTCCCCTTGATCGGGGTTTGCACAGGAACGTTCATTCTCGCTGAAGCTGGTCTGATGAAAAATCACCAGACTTGCGTGAGCTGGCTTCACTATCCTGCTTTTCGCGAGCGCTTCCCTGATCACGAAGTCCGAGCCGACCGGATATTCAACCTCGATCGCAACAGGGGATCCTGCGCCGGAGGCAGCAGCTCGGCAGACATGGCCGCGTCGATCGTCAGACGCCACATCAGCAAAGAGGCGGAGAGAAACGCGCTGGACGTGCTGCAGATCGACAAGGCGCGCTCAGCTCTCGATATACAGCCGCGCAGGCCCCTTTCCATCGAATGTGACGATCCGCGGCTCAGGGCGGTTCTCATCATGATGGAAAACCACATCGACAGCATGATCCCCCTTGACGACCTGGCGGCATCGGTCGGCCTGTCGCGACGGCAACTGGAGCGCCTCTTCGCAAAGAACGCGATGAGTTCTCCAGGACACGTCTACACGCGCCTCCGTTTGGAGCGGGCAAGGCAGATGCTGATCCAGACAAAGGCTCCGCTGATCGAGATCGCCATGGAAATCGGCTTCGAAAACGCCTCTCATTTCGGAAAGCTGTTTCGAAAGACCTATGGCCAGACACCGGCTCAATTGAGAGCCGCAAACGCGAGCTGACTTGCAGCAGTTCGTCTTTCCATTTTCCCCAGACGGCGGAAAACTGCGTCGCGGCGGATCCTACACGCTCAGTGGCAAGAACAAAGGCGATGTTTCAGAAGTCCGCAACCTTGCCCCACGCGGATCGCAGCAATCGGCTGGGATGGTACGGACGCGGATCGACGATCGGATTGGCCCCCGTGGCAACGTCGGCGATCAGATGACCGGCGCCGGGCCCGATGCCGAATCCATGGCCACTGAAGCCTGCGGCCAGGATGAAACCTGGAATATCGGGAATCTCTCCGATTGCCGGAACGCCGTCGGGCGTCGAGTCGATATAACCGGCCCACGCGGCGGTGATGCGGCGGCCCTTGAGACCTGGCAGCATTTCCACGGCGCGATCATGAGTTAATTTGATTGTACTGCGATTGACGGCAGGGTCCAGAATTCGCAGCCGTTCCATCGGTGTCGGGCGGTCGAGACGCCATCGCGACAGACTTTCATGGCCGCTGCGAACACCCTCCAGGCCGCCGGGCGAAAGGCTGCGCCAACGGCGGATGAACATCGGCAGGAATTGGGTGGCGAAGCGCATCTGCTGACCCGTGGGGTCGACACGGCCGCGGCCGCTGATGGCAAGGGTATGGCTGCCATCGCCGCGGCGCGTGACGGAAACGCGGGCCGTGTGGAGCGCATCGGGAATGTCGCCTTCGCCGGGGGCTATCGAAAGGATAGAGGAGCGGATTGAGGCCTGCGGAAAAGAGATCCCGAGCTGGCGGCAGAAGGAAGAGGCCCAGGCGCCGCCGGAGAGGATCGCGATCTTCGTCCGGATCGTTCCTCGCTCGGTGACGACGGCGGAGAGCTTTCCCGCTTCGAGTTCAAGTCCCCGGGCGGCGCAATTCTGAAGCACGCATCCACCAAGTTTCAAAATCGCGCGGGCCACCGCAGGCGCAGCATTGGCCGGGTCGGCAATACCGTCGCTGGGCGAAAATACTCCACCCCTCCAGATCCGGCCGGTAGCCTTACCGCGCTCGCTTGCCGCGGCACTGTCGAGCATGTGGGTAGTAACACCAACGGTTCGCGCGAAATCCCGCCACCGCGCCCAACCGGCGAGTTCTTCTTCATCGTCGCTGAGATAGAGGAGGCCGCAGCGTCGGAAGCCAGTATCCTCACCGGTCTCTCTGGCGAACTGCTCCCAAAGATCAAGGCTCTTCGTCGCCATCGGCAATTCCCGCGCGTCGCGGTTCTGTTGCCGGCACCAGCCCCAATTGCGGCTGGATTGTTCGGCCCCGACATAGCCTTTCTCGACAAGCGCCACCTTTAAACCGCGCTTTGCCATGTAATAGGCCGCGAAAACCCCGATTATGCCGCCCCCGATGACGACCGCATCGGCAGACGGCGGCAATTCGGCCGAAGTTTTCACGAGCGTTAACGGTGCGGGCATGTCCTTGATCTCCTAGCTGTTAGGAGCATAGCCTTTCGAATCCGTGTGGGTTGCTGGACATAATCCAGAAGCAGCAGAAGATTCTGTACGGCTTCGCCAATGAAGCCGATCGTGCCGAACATATTGCCGCAAGATGAGCTACAATCCTCGCGGTTTACTTCCAGGCATCTCCGCAGCATAAAATGCGGCTCGGAAGGCCGGGCAACGGAAAGACGCAGATATGAAACTCGATCGTATCGATATCAAGATCCTGCACGAACTTCAGAAAAACGGCCGGATCACCAATGTCGAGTTGGCGGAAGTGGTGAACCTGTCCCCCAGCCCTTGTCTCATGCGTGTCAAGAAACTGCAGCAGGAAGGCTATATCGGCGGATATTCGGCACAGATCAACGTCGGCAAGCTTGGACAGACGCTGACCGTATTTACCGAAATCACACTGAAGAACCATAGGCAGATCGATTTCGCCCGTTTCCTGGCGGCGGTGGAAAAGGTCGATCAGGTCATCGAATGCCATCTGGTTTCGGGAGGCTATGACTACCTTGTGAAGTTCATTACCGCCGGGATCGGCGAATATCAGACGATCATGGAACGGCTGACCGACATGGATATCGGCATCGACAAGTATTTCAGTTTTGTGGTGCTGAAATCGCCGATCGTGAAAACCCACATGCCCCTGACAAGTCTATTTCCGCTTTGATTCAGGTGAATGAATTTTGGTCAACGGTGCCCGTATTCACGCACCAGCTCCTTATCCAGCTGTAGGCTGTCCAGCCAGGACGGATCGAGCTTCGGGACTGAGGAAAAGAGCAGTTTCGAATAAGGATGTTTCGGGGTTTTCAATTGAGCCGGCGTGATCTCTTCGACTTTGCGACCATCGTACATCACGACAATCTCGTCACATATGGCCTCGACGACAGACAGGTCGTGGCTGATGAAGATGTAGGAGAGTGAGAGTTCCCGCTGCAATTCCTTCAAAAGATCGATCACCGCAGCAGCGACAACGGTGTCGAGAGCCGAGGTGATCTCGTCGCACAGGATGAGCTTCGGTTCGGCGGCAAGCGCCCGCGCGAAATTGACACGCTGCTTCTGCCCGCCGGAAAGCTCCGCCGGGCGGCGATGGCGAAGTGCTTTCGGCAACTTGACCATGTCGAGCAATTGGTCGATGCGGATATCGCGAGCCTTGCCTTTCATGCCATGATAAAAGTTGAGTGGCCGACCGATGATATCTTCAATCGACTTTGCAGGGTTGAGCGCGGTGTCGGCATATTGAAAGACGATCTGCAGTTCCCGCAATTGGTCGCGAGTGCGTGACCGGGCCGAACGCGGCAGTTCCTGCCCGTCGAAAACAAGTCGGCCCGCCGAAGCGGGTAAGATCCCGGCAATCGCTCGGGCAAGGGTTGATTTGCCGCAGCCGGATTCACCGATGATGCCGAGGTTACGACCTTTCTCAACGCGAAGGCTCGCCTCCTGAACGGCACGCACCATTGGCAGTCCGTCCGGCTGCACGGGGCCGTAGCCGGCGAGTAATCCACTGACTTCCAAAAGTGGCTTTCGCTCCTGTGCCGCCGCATCATCATCAACACGGCGCTTGGGTTCGAAAGCGGCCAGAAGTTCGCGCGTATACGGATGTTCAGCACGAGAGAGGATGTCGGCTGTGGTGCCGACTTCCTGCACCTCGCCGCCGCGCAGGACTACGATGCGGTCGGCGATCTGGGCGACAACTGCGAGGTCGTGGGATACATAAACCCCGGCAATGCCGCCCTTTTTCATCACGGACTTGAAGGCGCGCAGAACCTCGATTTGAGTTGTGACATCGAGCGCAGTCGTCGGTTCGTCGAAGATGACGAGTTTCGGATCGCCGATAAGTGCCATCGCGGCGGCTAGGCGTTGTAACTGTCCGCCCGATACCTGGTGCGGATAGCGGCTGCCGATATGCTCCGGATCCGGCAGTGACAAAGCGCGGAACAGCTCCACCGCCTTTTGCCTGGCTTCATCGGGCGGCATCAGCCGATGGATGCGAGTAACCTCGATGACCTGGTCGATGATACGCTTAGCAGGGTTGAACGACGCCGCGGCCGATTGCGGAACGTACGAGACCGAGGTGCCGCGGACCGATGCCCGCTCCCGCTCGGTGAGCGCTACCATGTCCTTTCCTGCCACCCTTACACTGCCGCCGGAAATGCGACAGCCGGTTCGTGCGTGGCCCAGAAGCGTCAATGCAATCGTGGTCTTGCCCGAGCCGCTTTCGCCGATCAGGGCCACCATTTCGCCTGGCGCGACATCAAGGCTCACACCCTTGATGATTTCGACGCGGCGGCCGGAATCGGTGGTTGCCTCAACCTTCAGATCACGGATTTCAGCAAGGTTTTCCATTACGCGCTCCGGTCACGAATTTTTTTCGGGAGATTGTCGATCAGCAGGTTGACGCTGATGGTGAGGCTTGCAATCGCCAGAGACGGCACAATGACTGCGGGCGCGCCGAAAGGCAGACCTCCGACATTTTCATGAACCAGCGCACCCCAGTCCGCATAGGGCGGCTGCACGCCGAGGCCAAGGAAGGAGAGGCCCGACAGCAGCAGTACGACGAAGACAAATCGGATACCGAGATCGGCCAGGATCGGGCCGATGATGTTGGGCAAGATTTCCGAGCCGATCATGTAGAAAATGCCCTCACCTCGTGTGCGGGCAACGGTAATGAAGTCCATCGTGTTGATGTTGACGGCAAGCGCACGGGCGAAGCGATAGGCGCCCGGCGTGTAGATTACCGCAAGGGTGACGACCAGCACGCTGATCGACGATCCGACTGCTGCGACGACCACGAGACCCGAAAGCTTGCTGGGGATAGAGTTCATCGCGTCGAGGACGCGGCTCAACACCGTATCGAACCAGCCGCCGACAACAGCTGCCGTCATACCGAGTACAACGCCACAGAAGCAGGCAATCGATACGGCAGCCAGTGAAATACCAACCGTATAACGCGCTCCCATGAGGACGCGTGAGAGCATGTCCCGGCCAAGATAGTCGGAGCCAAGCCACAACTCGTTGCTCATCGGACCGAAATAGTCTTCGTCGACGATCTCCCCGACGGGGTGTGGAACAATATGCGGCGCGATCAACGCGATGGTTGCCCAAAAAAGAATGATGGACAGACCAATCATGCCAATCCAGTTGAAGCTGTAACCGAACTTTTGCGAAAGCGTGCTCGATGGGGTCATGGTCAGCGAAGCCTCGGATTGGCAAGAATGGCCACGATGTCTGCGAGCGTGATGAGCGTCAGGTAGCCGAAGCAGAAAATCATGGCGCAAGACTGAATGAGCGGCAGGTCGCGGGTCGAGACGCCGTCGACCATCAGCTTGGCAATGCCGGGATAGTTGAAGATCGTCTCGACAATGATCACGCCGCCTACAAGATAGGAGAGAGAAAGGGCAACCGCGTTGACGATCGGACCAACGGCATTCGGCAAGGCATGACGCAGAACCATCCTGGGACGCGAGGCGCCCTTCAGGAGTGCCGTCTCCACGTATGGGGTGTTGATGGTGTCGATGACGGCGGCACGCGTCATACGGATCATCTGTGCCGACACGACAAAGGTAAGGCTGATGACCGGCATGGCATAGATTTTCAAGATCTGCCAAATTGAGGTGACATCGCTTGCGATGGAAAGCGCGGGCAGCCATTTGAGATAGACCGAAAAAACCAGCACGGCAGAGGTCGCAACCACGAACTCGGGGATCGAGATAACACCGATGGTAAAGATCGTAACGATGCGATCGTAGAGGGAGCCCTGGAACATCGCGGCTGTGATCCCCAGCGTCAGCGCCAACGGGACCGAAATCAGCGTGGTGATACCGGCAAGCCTCATCGTATTGACAAAGCGACCGCCGATCAGATCCGCCACCGCGACATTGTTCACATAGGAAGTTCCAAGATCCCCGCTTAGCAATCCTGAGAGCCAGTGCAGGAAACGCACCAGTGCAGGTTCATCGAGATGCATCGCTGTTCGCAGGCCCGCAACCGCCTCGGGCGTTGCGGCCTGACCAAGCAGGATCGTCGCAGTGTCGCCGGGCAACATCGCCGTGGCGAAGAAAACCGCGAAGGAGACAATCAGAAGCGTCAGGGCGGCGATGAGCAGCCTAACCGTGACGAGATTGACGATATATGTGCTCAAGACAAGCCCTCCCTCTGGATGGAGCTTCATGTGACTGCAACGCCGTGACAGCAGGGTATTTTACTGGACCATGGCGAGAGATCCTATTCCGCCGGCTGGCGCGGGAAGGCCGGAGGAAAAACCTTCCCGCGCAGGGTCGTCAGGCGTCGAGCCAGACGTATTCGGCAAAAGCATAGCCCATCTGACCACCCAGCGGGCTTGCTTCGAGGCCCTTGAGCTTGGCCGAAATGGCGTCGACGTTAGACAGGTAAACGGGAATCACCGTACCTGCCTCTTCGGCGATCATGATCTGCATTTCACCGTAGATTTGCTTCCGCTTGCCCTCATCCAGAAGGCCGCGTGCCTCGACCAGCATCTTGTCGAATTTCGCCGACTTGTACTGGCTTTCGTTCCAAGGAGCGTCGGACGCATACAGCAGCGAGAACAGGATGTCGGGCGTCGGGCGCGGATTGATATTGCCGAAGTGGACTGGTGCCTTTAGCCAATAGTTTGACCAATAGCCGTCGGACGGAACCCGCTGCACGTCGAACTTCATTCCGACTTCCGCGCCGGCCTGCTGCAGGACAGTGGCCATATCAACCGAAGCCGTGGCGGCATCCGATGCGACGATCGGAATCGACTGACCAACCAAGCCGGCCTTGTTGAAGTGGAACTTTGCCTTTTCAGGATCGAAAGCCTTCGGCTTCAGCTCCTGATTGTAGTAGATGCTTGCCGGTGAGACCGGTTGATCATTGGCGACCTCCGCCAAGCCACGCATGACGGATTTCCGAATCTGCTCGCGATTAATCAGATACTTCATGCCGGCGACGAAATCCGCCTTGTTGCCGGGCTCCAGATCCAGCCGCATGTTCAGGTTGGTGTAATTACCTGACGTCGTCTGCGACAGCACGAACCCGGGCTGGCTTTCCACCAGCTTCATCGAGCGAGGCTTGATCGATGCTGCGAGTTGAATGTCACCCGACAGCAACGCATTGACACGGGCATTGTCGTCGCTGATGGCGAAATATTCGAACGAGTCGAGATGCGCTCCCTGGGCCTTGAAGTAGTTGGGGTTCTTGACGGCGATCGACTTCACTCCCGGCTCGAAGGTTTCGAGCTTGAAGGCGCCGGTGCCGATGCCCTTGGAGAAATCGGTTGTACCATCCTGAACGATCATGAAATGGTGCATCGCAAGGATTGTCGGAAGGTCGGCATTGGGATTTGCCAGCGTGATGGCCACCGTCAGGGGATCAACCGCCTTGACGTCGGTGATCTGCTTGGCAATCGAATTGACCTTGGAGCCGACATTGGGGTCGAGGTGCCTCTTGAGCGAATATACGACGTCGTTCGAACTCAACGTCTTACCGTCATGGAAAGTGACGCCGGAGCGCAGTTTAACCGTCCAAACTTTGGCATCCGCGCTTTCGACGCTTTCCGCCAATTCCATCTTGGTAAGACCGCTCTTGTCGATGAATGTCAGGCGGTTATAGAGCGCGCAGCAACGGACATAGTCCGTCGACAGCGATGCCTTGGCCGGATCCAGCGTGTCGGCCGTCGACGACGACCAGCCTGCCGCTTTCAGATGACCACCGGATTTCGGCGCCGCGGCGGCAGCATCCGAGGCGCGCCCAAGAAGGAAGCCCCCGGCGGACATCGCTACGCCGCCCGCCAGCAGCATGTGAAGAAGTTCGCGACGGGTGGCTCCGCGGCGAATGGCATTTTCGACCATGACGTCGTCTGACGCGGTCCAATTGGTGATCTTGTCGCTCATGTCATTCCCCTTTTTCGTTGGTTGAGGGCTGCCGGTCTTGAGCAGGCTTGGCCCGGTGTGATTGGTGTGGTTCAGCTCCGCGCTGCGGCTACGGCTTCGGCAAGGCCTGCGATGGAGGTAAAGTGGTAGTCCGGCTCCGTGAACTTGGCGGGTTCGATGGTGCCGCCATACCCCTTTTGGGCATGGCGTCGTTCAATCCAGCAATTGGTCATTCCCAATTCCCGCGAGACGCCGATGTCGTGATATTGGCTCTGCGCAACGTGCAGGATGTCGCCTTCGGATGCGCCCTCGCCGGCCACGAATTCGAAGACCTGACGGAAGAAGGCCGGGTCCGGCTTTTCGGTACGGGTATCGTCGACGGTAAAAGCGGCATGAAACGGATTGCCGAGCTCCGCCGAGAAATGTTCGAAAGCCCAGCGGCGGGCATTCGTCATGGCAATCAGGCGGTAGTCTTGGGCAAGCCTTGCCATGGCCTCGGCGCTGTCCGGGAAAGCTTTCCAGCTCTTGGCCGAATCGCGCAGGCGCTCGCCATATTTTTTGTCCACCGGCAGACCGAGCTTTGGCGATATGGCGAGATAAACCCGTACCAGGTCATCGGGGAAAAGATCGGCATCGTCGGAATAGCGGGCGGCGCGATAGAGGCTCAGCGCTTCTTCCCCGTCGATGGTCACGCCGGCTTCGGCTGCAATTTCCTGAAGGCAGGACTTCAGCCCGCCTTCGAAATCGATCAGGGTTCCGACGACGTCGAAGCTCATGTATTGAAACTGGAGCAGAGACTTGGTCATTTTCAAATTCCCAGTTTTTCGGCCCTGCCGCGGCCAGTTGGCGCGGTTTGAAGCGTTTTATGTTGTTCCCACCGGTGTTTCCCCGGTTCTTTTGGGGCCCCTTTACTGTAAAAGCATCGGGCCTTTGCACTTATCGAGTTTGGCATCTCCGTCGCACCGTTTGCGCCGAATCTGCTGCGTGGCACGGCACAAAATTCTGAATATCTATTCTCAGCGCTATTTGGCGATGCATTAGATCGGGCGGGCTAGCCCTTCAGCGCCCGGCGAACATCGGGATCTTCCAGAGTCTGGTCGAGCGTGGCTGCGGTCCGTTCGACAATCGCATCGATATCCTGATCCGTGCAGCAAAGCGGAGGAGCATAACCCATGATGCCGTTCGCAAAGGCGCGGATCACAAGGCCGTTGCCCCAGGCGCGGTCGAAGATGCGGCGGGCCGGCTGCGCTTCGGCGGGAAGCGGCGTCTTTGCGGCCTTGTCTACCACCAGTTCGATCGCCGCCAGCATGCCGCGGCCGCGAACGTCGCCCACCAGGGGATGATCCTTCAGCGCCTCGAGGCCCACCATCAGCCGGGCGCCGGCTCTGACGCCGTTCTCCAGCAGGCCGTTTTCGTAGAGCTTCAGGACTTCGAGACCCACCGCCGCGCTGACCGGATGTGCGGAATAGGTATAGCCGTGGCCGACCGCGGAAGCTCCCGCGCCATCGGCAATGACCTGATAGACATGGTCCGCCATGAAAACGGCACCCATCGGCACATAGCCGGAGGTGAGACCCTTGGCTGTCGTCATGAAATCGGGAACGATGTCGTCGTCGGTGCAGGCAAATAGCGGGCCGGTGCGCCCGAAGCCGGTAATGACCTCGTCGGCAACGAAAAGGATGTCCAGCTCGCGGCAAAGATCTCGCATCGCCTTCATCCAGCCCTTGGGCGGCACGATGACGCCGCCGGAGCCCTGGATCGGCTCGGCATAAAAGGCTGCGACCCGGTTTGGACCGATAGCCTCGACCTTGGCTCGCAAGGCCGCCAGAGATGCGTCGATGATCGCTTGCGGATCCTCACCGACCGGATTGCGATAGGGATAGGGGGAGGGAATCTTGTGTTGCCAGTCGAACGGGATGCCGAAACCGGCATGAAAATTGGGAAGCGCGGTCAGACCTGCGCCGACGGTTGAGGATCCGTGGTAGCCCTGCTCGATGGAAATGAATTGGTCGCGCAACGGCTCACCCCGGGAGATCCAGTAGTAGCGGATGAAGCGGATCGTGCTGTCGATCGCGTCGGAGCCGCCGAGGGTGAAATAGATATGGTTGAGGTCTCCCGGTGCGCGGTCGGCAAGTTCGGCCGCAAGACGGATGGCGGGTTCCGAGCCGAGCCCGAAATAGGCCGTGGCATAGGGCAGTTCACGAAGCTGCCGTGTTGCCGCCTCGACGATCGATTCATGGCCATAACCGGCATTGACGCACCATAGGCCGGCAAAGCCGTCGATCAGCTGATGCCCGGACGCATCCGTGACCGTCGCGCCCTTCGCCGAGGCGAGAACCCGCACACCCTGTTGCTCGTGACCGCGATAGGAGGCGACTGGATGCACCAGATGGGCACGATCGAGTTCGATGAGAGAGTTGCTGTACATAATCGTCTCCGGATCAGCCGAGGGCCTGGTTGGCGAGAGCAAAAGTGGTCGCGGTCGATGTGGCGGGATGGAAGATTGGGGGGCGAGCCATGGCGATG
Organism: Neorhizobium alkalisoli; assembly: GCF_002968635.1. Taxonomy (GTDB): domain Bacteria; phylum Pseudomonadota; class Alphaproteobacteria; order Rhizobiales; family Rhizobiaceae; genus Neorhizobium; species Neorhizobium alkalisoli. The sequence continues at coordinate 252,681 of NZ_PVBN01000009.1, forward strand.
CCACCGCCGACATGGACAAGGCCTTGGTCCGTCAGCCAAGCGGCAAGGCCTGTCTCGGCACCGGTATCGATCCGAAGAAATTTGCCCCGGCGGCGGCTCACAAAATGCGCGATGAGCGTTTTGGCATCTTCCAGGCTCGGAGCCACGACCGGGCCGATGACGTCTCCCCGGCCGAACGCGCGAATGGCGGCAAAGCCGGCGATCCCGCCGTTGCGATGTATGACCGCGAATTGGCCTGCGTCGGCAAGGCGAGCGATCAGGTTTTGACGGCCCGCGCCAAAGGCCGCCCTGTCAAGAGTAGCGATCGCCGGGATGTCACCGGTTGTCGCTGTCTCCGTGGTGCCGGGCGCGGGTACGTCACCGGCGACGCCCTGGTGCTGGAGGATGGCTCCGGTTTCCCGAAAGCCCAGCTTTTCGTAGAGCGGCAATCCGTCGGGCGTGGCAATCAAGCGCAGAGGCCGGTTGCCGGCTAATTCCAGGGCACCATCCATAAGCCGGCGCCCGAGCCCTCGGCCCCGCATTTTCTCATCGACGATGACCATGTTGATCGTGGCGCAATCGCGTTCATAAGATGTGACCAAGATCGTCCCGACGATTTTTCCAAGGTTATCGGTAACGATAAGGCCTTTACTGAGCGTCAGCGCCAGTTCCCAGTCTTCCCGTCGATGCGGCCAGCCCGCTTGACGGGACAACCGCAGGGCGTCATCGAGATGGTGGGACCGGAACGGCTCAAGATTAGTTTCCGTGATCTCCATCGGCAGATCCTCTTTTGCTGCCACAGATGTTAGTCCTCCCGGTGCGGACGATCATCTGAAGGCGGGTCCGGCCGCGACATATCTTGCCATAACCGGGTGCACTCGCCGCATCTTGTGCTGTGGCTCTCAAAAGGAGACCAGCCAGTTGCAGCCTTGGCCCAATCAGAGCCTGCTGTTTCCGCAACCAAATGCCAAAGCCGGTGTGTAATACGGAACTTTCTGCTTCCAACGGATACAAATCAGTCGTCTGAGGTGCCGGAGCCGGGCCTATTATTATTGAAGCATCACCCGACCGACTCTGCGGCCCGCCAAAGAAGGACAAAGCGCATGACCACCTTTCGCCCGAAATACATCACCTTCGACTGCTACGGTACTCTGACGAATTTCCAGATGGCCGAAGCTGCACGCGATCTCTATGCCGACCGCATGGATGAGCCGAAGATGCTTGAATTCATCAAGAATTTCGCGGCCTATCGGCTCGACGAGATCATGGGCGACTGGAAGCCTTATGCGGATGTGGTCCACCATTCGCTGGCCCGCGCCTGCCGGCGCAATGGTATTGCCTTCAAGGATGAGGACGCGAAGATGGTCTATGAGCGCGTGCCCACATGGGGGCCGCATGCGGACGTTCCGGCCGGTCTCGCAAAGGTCGCCAAGGAAATCCCGCTCGTCATTCTCTCGAATGCGATGAACTCACAGATCATGTCCAACGTCGAAAAGCTTGGCGCGCCATTTTATGCCGTCTACACAGCCGAACAGGCACAGGCCTATAAGCCGCGTTTCCGGGCCTTCGAATATATGTTTGACATGCTGGGTTGCGGGCCGGAAGACATCCTGCATTGCTCCTCCTCCTTCCGCTACGATCTCATGTCTGCTCATGATCTTGGCATCAAGAACAAGGTCTGGGTCAATCGCCGCCACGAGCCGGCGAATCCCTATTACGGCTATGTCGAGATCGCCGACATATCGGGCCTGCACGGCGTCGTCGGGCTTTGATGGGGCCTTGGCGATGAGGTTTCTCTCCTACTGGCACGACACAGCTCCTCAATTTTCCGGTGGTGCCGACGGCCTCATCGAGGGCCATTACGACGTCGCCGTGATCGGCGGCGGGTTCACCGGGCTTGCCGCGGCACGACAGCTTGCCAAGGCAGGGGCCAAGGTGATCGTGCTGGAGGCGGAGCGCGTGGGCTCCGGTGCATCCGGCCGGAATGGAGGCCATCTCAACAATGGGCTCGCCCATAGCTACATTGCTGCCAAGAGTGAAATCGGCGTAGAGCGGGCCGTTGCCCTCTATAAAGCATTTGACGCCTCCGTCGACACGATCGAGGCGCTCATCGTCGAGGAAGGCATAGACTGCAATTTCCGCCGCGCTGGGAAGCTGAAGCTCGCCTCCAAGCCGCAGCACTACGATGCCATTGCCCGCAATTTCGAGGCTGTGCACAGGGAGGTCGATCCGGACACAGCCCTCCTGACCGCCGATGATCTGAAGAGCGAGGTAGGCTCACCCTTCCACGGCGCGATGCTGTCGAAGAAGAGTGCGATGATGCATATGGGCCGCTACGTCGTCGGGTTGGCGGATGCCGCCAAACGCCATGGTGCAACCATCATCGAGAAGGCGGTCGTCACCGAACACCGTCAAGCCGACGGCAAACACGTGCTGAAGACCAAAAAGGGTGCCGTGACCGCTGATCAGGTGCTGATCGCGACCGGGGCCTATACGACCTCGAATTTCAGTTATTTCCGCCGCCGCATCATCCCGGTCGGAAGCTTCATCATCGCCACGCGGCCGCTGACGGATACGGAAATCGCGACGACCATGCCCGGCAACCGCACCTGCGTAAACTCTATGAACATCGGCAACTATTGGCGTCTGGCGCCCGACAACCGGCTGATCTTCGGCGGACGAGCCAGGTTCTCGGCCACCTCCGATCAGCGATCTGATGAAAGGAGCGGTGCAGTCCTGCGTGAAAGCCTGCGCCGGATTTTCCCACAGCTTGCGGATGTCGAAATCGATTATTGCTGGGGCGGACTGGTGGACATGACCAAGGATCGTTTCCCGCGCGCGGGTTATCAGGATGGCGCCTGGTATGCGATGGGGTATTCCGGCCATGGCGCGCAGCTATCGACCCATCTCGGAATGACGATCGCTGACGCAATTCTCGGGCGCCCTGACCATAACCCGCTCAAGGGGCTGGAGTGGCCCGCCGTTCCCGGGCACTTCGGCAAACCGTGGTTCCTTCCCCTTGTGGGGCTCTATTACAAAATCCTCGACAGGATTCAGTAGGGCGGTGACCGCCCCCTGATCTCAAAATCCGCATAGGGCCATCGCAGACGATCGTACCCTGCCCCATGACGTGGCAGGTGGGTCTGCCCCGGATGGTTCGAGGACCAAGACGCCCCCGCCGTTCGACCGGGCCTCCAGTGTTCACTGCACGATCGCCGGATCCACCCGCGCCTCCTCCCCAAGGTCGGCCGCTCTTCCGCAGTTGCGCTCTTCTTCGCTCGCCATGAGCGGCTTACGATCGGACTTGCACCACAATAATGCTGGCCGCACAGGATAAAGGGCCGCTACGGCAGCTCTTCGTTTGTGGGGATCGCAGGCAGGATGTTGGTCAGGCGAGGCCGCCGATGTGGAAAGACTTCATTTCCAGATATTCCTCGATGCCCGCCTGAGCGCCTTCACGCCCAAGCCCCGACTGCTTGACGCCGCCAAATGGAGCGACTTCCGTCGAGATAGCACCGGTATTCAGCCCGACCATGCCGAATTCGAGCGCCTCGCCGACGCGCCAGGCCCGCTTGAGGCTTTCGGTGTAAAAATAGGCTGCCAGCCCGTAGGGAGTGCTGTTTGCGATTGCAACCGCCTCTTCCTCGGCGTCGAAGCGGAACAGCGGCGCAACCGGTCCGAACGTTTCCTCGCTGGCAAGCTGCATCTGCGTCGTGGCGCCGGTCAACACGATTGGCGCTGTGTATTGCCGGCCGATCGGCAGATCCGTTTTTGTGGTGACGATCTTCGCACCCTTGGCCACGGCGTCCTCGACGTGGCGGTTGATCTTTTCGATCGCAGCTTCATTGATCATCGGCCCGATCGAAATACCGGCTTGTGTCCCTGGTCCCACTTTCATGGCGTCGACCCGAGCGGCAAGCTTGCCGGCGAAGGCATCGTAGACGCCGGCCTGGACGAGGATCCGATTGGCGCAGACACAGGTCTGGCCGCCGTTGCGGAACTTGGAGGCAATGGCCCCTTCGACGGCGGCGTCAAGATCGGCGTCCTCAAAAACGATGAATGGCGCATTACCGCCGAGTTCGAGGGAAAGCCGCTTGACGCTGTCGGCAGCACCTCGCATCAGCAGAGACCCGACGCGAGTGGAACCGGTGAAGGAAATCTTGCGGACCGTCTCGTTGGCCATGATCTCGTTACCGATCTCGGCCGGCATGCCGGTGACGATGTTGACAACGCCTGCCGGTATCCCGGCCTTTTCGGCAAGCCATCCGATCGCCAACGCCGAATACGGCGTGAATTCCGAAGGCTTGATGACGACCGTACAGCCGGCGGCAAGCGCCGGCGCCACCTTGCGGGTGATCATCGCGTTGGGGAAGTTCCACGGGGTGATGATGCCGCAGACGCCGACAGGCTCCTTCAATACGACGATCCGTCGGTCGGGGGTCGGCGAGGGGATCGTGTGTCCGCCGATGCGACGGGCTTCCTCGGCGAACCATTTGACGAAGGAAGCGCCATAACGAATCTCATTGCGGGCTTCCTCGAGCGGCTTGCCCTGTTCCGTCGTGAGGATCAGAGCCAGGTCGTCGATATGCTCGAGCATCAATGCGTGCCATGCTTCCAGAAGAACGGCGCGCTCTGCATGGGTCTTCTTCTTCCACGGCGCATAGGCCGCTTCGGCCGCTTCGATCGCGGCTCGCGTTTCGGCGATGCCCATGTCGGGCACCAGCCCGATGACAACCTGGGTCGCGGGATCGATGACCTCGACCGTCTTGCCGGTTTCGGCAGCGATCCATCTGCCGTCCACCAATGCCTGTTGCCGGAAGAGGTCCGGTTCCTTCAATGTCAGCATGTCCTGTCCTCGATAGAAGTAAATTAAAGCGCCGCGAGAATGGCCGCGGTGATGGCTTCCGTCTTGTCTTTGCCCGGAACCGTGCCGATTCCGCTGGTCGTTGCCTGTTCGACCGCCGCCATGATCGCGTCGGCGGCATTTTTCTCGCCGAGATGTTCGAGCATCATGGCGCCGGACCAGATGGTGGCGATCGGATTGGCGATGCCGAGATGGGCGATGTCGGGAGCAGACCCATGCACTGGTTCGAACATCGACGGCGCATCACGCGCGGGATTGATGTTGGCCGACGCGGCAAAGCCGAGGCCGCCCTGGGTGGCGGCGCCGAGATCGGTAAGGATGTCGCCGAACAGATTGGATGCGACGACTACGTCGAGTGTTTCCGGTGCCATCACCATGCGGGCTGCCATGGCGTCGATATGGTAGCTGGTGACCTCGACCTCCGGATATTCGGAAGCCAGATGCCGCGTTATCTCGTCCCAGAAGACCATCGAATATTTCTGTGCATTCGACTTGGTGACCGAGGCGAGTTTGCCGCGTCTGGCGCGTGCCTGTTCGAAGCCGAAGCGCAGGATGCGCTCCACCCCCGTGCGGGTGAAGATCGAGGTCTCGACAGCCACTTCGTCCGCAGTCCCTTGGTGGACCCGACCGCCCGCGCCGGAATATTCACCCTCGGTGTTCTCGCGAATGCAAAGGATGTCGAAGCGTTCGGCTTTCAGCGGTCCTTGGACGCCCGGAAGCAGACGATGGGGGCGGATATTGGCATATTGGACGAACGCCTTTCGGATTGGCAGGAGCAGCCCGTGAAGTGATACGGAATCGGGCACTTCTGCTGGCCAGCCCACGGCGCCAAGCAGAATGGCGTCGAAGCCGCGCAATGTTTCGATGCCGTCGGCGGGCATCATCGACCCGGTCTCCTTGTAGAAAGCACAAGACCAGGGAAATTCGGTGCCTAGAAGCTTAAAGCCGGCCTTGTCTGCCGCTTTTTGCAATACCGCCCAAGCCGCAGCGATCACCTGAGGCCCGATGCCGTCGCCGGGGATGAGGGCTATTCTATGGGTTGTCATCGACATGTCGTCCTCTCAAAGTCTGATCAAGACGCTCTTGCTCTTGCGGTTGGCATGAAAGGCTTCGCGACCGAGATCCTTGCCGATGCCCGACTGTTTGTAGCCTCCCGTCGGGAGGATGTGATCGCGTGAACGGCCGTAGCGGTTGACCCAGATCGTCCCCGCCTGAAGGCGGCGCGTGAGCCGGATCGCGCGGGAAAGATCTCGGGTGAAGAGCCCCGCGGCGAGGCCATAGGTCGGATGGTCCGCCAGCGAGAGGGCCTCGTCTTCGTCGCGAAATGTCTGAAGCGTCAGCACCGGCCCGAAAATTTCTTCCGTCAGGCTAGGCGAGTTTTGATCGATGCCGGCTATGAGGGTCGGCGCGTAGAAATAGCCTGGCGCGTCCATGTGGGCACCGCCGGCCAGGCACTCTGCGCCGGCTGAAATGGCGGCAGAGACGATCGAATGGATACGCTGTCGCTGCTTTTCGGAAATGATCGGAGAAAATTGTGCCGTGGCATCCCAAGTCGGGCGCGGAACGACCGTCTTCATCCGCGTTACAATCGCCTCGACAAGCGCGGCTGCGGCGCTTTCCTCGACGATGAGGCGGGAGCCCGCAACGCAGGCCTGGCCCGCATTGCTTGTAATTCCGGCGGTTATCGTGGCCGCCGCTTGGTCGAGATCGGCATCGGCGAAGACGAGCTGCGGGCTTTTTCCGCCGAGCTCGAGCGTCATCGGTTTGACGCCGGTGCGGGCGATATTTTCCATGATCGCCGAACCGGCCTGCGTGGAGCCGGTAAAACTGACCTTGGCAATGTCGGGATGGCCGGTAATTGCCGTGCCTGTAACCGGGCCGTCGCCGAGCACGACGTTGATCAATCCAGCCGGCATCCCGGCGCGAAGCGCAAGTTCAGCCAGGTAGACGGTCGAAAAGGGTGTCATTTCCGAAGGCTTCAGCACCACGGCATTGCCCGCGGCAAGCGCGGGGCCCAGCTTCCAGGCAGCCATTGATATCGGGAAATTCCACGGCGTGATGGCACCCACCACGCCATACGGCTCGGTCATGATCATGCCCAGATTGCCGTCGTCCGTCGGCACCAGATCGCTGCCTTCCTTGTCGGCAAACTCGGCGAAGAAACGAATTTGCTCGGCAGAAATTGCGATGTCGCCTTCCACGAGCTGACCGACGGGACGGGTCGAGGAAAGCGCCTCCAGCTTTGCCAGGGCCGAAGCCTCCTGCTCGATGATGTCTGCCCATCGATGCAGTACGTTCAAGCGTTCGCGTGGGTGAACACCGCCCCAGTTGCTCGTCTTCAGCGCGGTTTTTGCCGTCTGAACGGCATGGTCGACGAGGTCCGCATCGGCGATGGGGCAGTCGGCATAAGCCTTTCCGTCAGAAGGCCGGCGCATGGGAATGGCGCCCTCTGCAGCTATCAAACGATCCCCGACGAGATGACCGATAGGAAGCGACAGGCTGTTAGGGTCGAAACTCAAAGTCATGGGAATACCTCGGATCACTGAAACGAGCTTAGCGGATCGGCCGAAGAAGCTTGATCCGATGGCAGCGGGGGCGACAGCGGAAAAACCTGTTTTCCAGTCGCGCTGCAGCTTATTCTTCGGTGGTCGATCGGGGGCGGCGCCAGATCACCGGCGCCGCCTCTCAGCTCACGCCATCACGGTAACGTAGATCTTGCGGACCGTTTCAATGGTCTTCCAGGCGCCGACGAAACCGGGTTTCATGACGAAGCTGTCGCCGGCCTTATAAACAACCGGCTCGCCGTCCTTCGGTGTGATTTCGACGACGCCGGACAGGATGTGGCAGAATTCGAATGTCTCGCCCTTGATCGAATGCGTGACGCCCGGGGTTGCCTCCCACACACCTGTATGGATCATTTCGCCCCGGGCGATGTCCTGCGCCCAGGTCTTGAACTTGGGGTCGCCCGATATCAGCCGCTCGGGAAGCGGAGTGTTTTCGCGTGGTGCGAAGGAGGGGCTCGGTTCGATCGTCTTGAGAAGCGACATGGGGTTCCTTTCGAGGTTGAGAATGTCAGTAGCCGCGGCCGCGGTCGACGAGGCCGATCGGGTCCAGGCCGTCACGCAACCGCTTGATGTTATCGACGACGGCGCGTGCGGCGGTACGAGGCTGGGTGACGCTGGCTATATGAGGCGTCAGCAGGATGCGCGGATGGCTCCAGAACGGATGGCCGGCCGGCAAGGGCTCCGGATCAGTGACGTCGATCACCGCCCCGGAGAGACGCCCGTCGTCCAGGGCCGCAATCAGGTCAGGTTGGTTCAGCTGCGGGCCGCGGCCGGTATGGACGAGCGCCGCTCCTCGCGGCAGGAGGTTGAAGAGATCGGCGCTCAGAAAGCCGTGCGTCTCACCGGTCAGCGGCAGGAGGCAGATTAAAATGTCGGTTCGCGCCAGCATGGCCTTCAGTCCGGCCTCACCGGCGAAGCAGCTTACGCCGTTGATATCCTGCTGCGAGCGGCTCCAGCCAAAAAGCGGAAAGGCAAAAGGCGCCAGCCGCTCGAGGACGGCGCGCCCAAGCATGCCGAGGCCGAGCACCCCGACGCGGCGTTCCGGAGCCTGGATCTGGGGGAGCGGGCACCAGGCCTGTTCGCGCTGCTGGGCGAGATAAGTCGGCAGATTGCGGTGAAGCGCAAGTACGGCAAGCGCCACATATTCCTGCATCATGCGTACGATGCCTTCTTCGATCATGCGCACCACCTTCACGTGATCCGGCACGTCGGCAATGCGGAACTGATCGACCCCGGCGCCGATGGAAAACAGAACTTCGAGGTTGCGGTAACGACGCAAGTCGTCAGGAATTGTCCAGGTAAGCAGGTAGCGCACCGCATCCGGATCGACCGTTCCCGGGTCCATCGAAAAAGGAAGATCGGGCAGTTCGTGAGCGAAAGCTTCCTGGAAAATGGCGCCCCGGCTGGCATCGGAATTGAAGAGAAAGGTCATCGTTTTCCGCTCCTTCGGAAGGTCACGCACGGCAACGTGCGCCGAGCGCCTCTATCATCGCCTGGCAGGCGGCGAGTTCGCTTCCGAGCACGAATTCATTCGGCTTGTGGGCGCGACCAATGTCGCCTGGACCGCAGATGATCGCGTCGACACCGGCCCGTTGATATAGCCCCGCTTCTGTCCCATAGCTCACGGCGGCAAGCGGTTCGGCGCCCGTGAGATCCTTTAGGAGATCGGCGAGCGGAGCCGTGCGACTAAGCGAAAGAGCGGGATAGGAGCTGAGTTCTTCCCATTCGACCAGGAAACCGGCTGCCTCAAGAGCATATGCAGCGGCACTTACAGGTTTGAGCAGCGCGGCTGGATCGACGCCCGCGATCGCCCTTGCTTCCAGTTCGAGAACACACAGATCAGGGATGATGTTGATCGCCTGACCGCCATGGATCGTTCCGGCCTGCAGCGAAGAATAGGGAGGCTCGAACGTGGCATCGAACGGCCCTCGCGTCAGATCTTGTGCCGCCGAAACCGCGGCCCGCAGCACTTCGGCCATCGCATGCACTGCGTTGAGGCCGAGTTCGGGCCGGGAGGAGTGGCCGGAACGGCCTTTTATTGCAACGCGGGCAGCGGCCTTGCCCTTGTGGGCGAGAACAGCCCGCATACCGCTCGGTTCGCCGATCACCGCTCCGAGCGGCTGCGCGCAGAGATCGGGCAACCGGGAAAGAAGATGGGGCACGCCGCGGCAACCAGCCTCCTCGTCATAGGAACAGGCGAGATGGATCGGCCGGTCAAGGTGCTTGGCGACAAGTGCCGGCACGGCCGCGAAGACCGCGGCCAGAAACCCCTTCATGTCGCTCGTGCCGCGGCCATAAAGCCGGTCGCCTTCGGCTCTTAAGACAAACGGATCACCCGTCCATCCTGCTTCGGTTGCCGGAACGACATCCATGTGGCCGGAGAGAATATACCCGGGAACATCGGGTGGCCCGATCGTGGCAAAGAGATTAGCCCTGTCGCCTTCGGGACCGGGAAGGACACGAGCTTCGATACCAAAGCTCCGCAGGTAAGAGCCGATCCATTTCACGATAGCGTCGTTGGGCATTCCGACTACTGTGCGGAGACCAACCAGTTCATCAAGGATTTCCACGGCGCGCATGACGTCGCTACTCCATCGATGGCGTTACGGAACTGATGCGATAGGGCACGCGCAAAGGACGTCCGAATAGCGCATCCTTCCTGCTCGTTTGGCAGTCGACCAGTTGGCTGCGCCGTTTCTGCCCGGCGCCTTACACGCAACGACCGCCACAACCTCGGACGGGGTATTCTCGCGGGATTCAATGAGGCTATCGAAAGGAACCATTTCTGACCTCTGACTTTTCAGGAGACACCCGGAAGTTTGCCCGACTGGGGAGGCTTTAGATGCCGAAAGCGGGGCGGATTTGGTGGATTGTTGCGTCCGCATCGCACTCACCAGCGATTTCTGCCGACGGGTTTCACATAGTCTAATCGGGGGCGTGAGGCGGATACTGGCGTGCCCCGGAGACCCAACGGAGAAAGCGCGTGATCGCTGATAAATCGAAACTCGTCGATAGCTTCGAAATGCGGATCGCCGATATCAACACGGCCGATCTTGAGCAGCTACACGCGCTCTCGATCGGTGTCGGCTGGCCCCACCGGGGAGACGACTGGCAATTCGCGCGTGAGTTCGGCAAAGGTGTCGTAGCGCTGGACGAAGCCGGGCGCGTGATGGGATCCGCTATGTGGTTCCCTTATGGGGAGCATTTTGCCACCATTGGGCTCGTCATCACGTCACCGCGCCTGCAAGCCCATGGCACGGGTCATTGGCTGATGGACCATGTGCTCGCTCAACTTGCTCACCGGAATCTGGGTCTCAACGCGACCCGGGCTGCGCGACGCCTTTATCGCTCTTTGAACTTCACGCCGGAGTCAGTTGTGGCCCAGTGCCAGGGCGAGGCCTCCCTCCCCCCTGAGGTGGACATTCCATCCGGCACGGAACTTCGGCCACTCGATACTGCCGACCTTGCAGCCATTGCAGAGTTGGACAACGAGGCCTTTGGCGCAGATCGAGCCGCGCTTCTTACGCGACTTCTTCCAGCCAGGGGCTTCGGACTGACCCGCAACGGAAAGATCGCGGCCTTTTCCTTTTGTCGGCCGTTCGGCCGAGGGCACGTCATCGGTCCAGTGGTGGCGGCAAACGATGCGGACGCGATTGCCGTCATTCGCCTGCATGTTGCAGAGCACACGGGGGAATTCCTTCGGCTGGACACGCGAGAAAAAAGCGGAGCCTTTTCCGATTTCCTCTCCCATTGCGGTCTGTCCGTATTTGATACCGTGACAACAATGTCTCGCGGCCGCCCCTGGCTCAGCGTACGGGAAAGTTGGCCAAGTGGAACGCCAAAAACCTACGCATTGGCCGGTCACGCCCTCGGATAAACCATGTCGCTTTGAACGAGAGGAAGTATCCATGGCGGTTACCCCGCTTTGCGATACGGCTCATCGGTCGCCGATTCGAACCGAGCAGGATCTGCTCGGAGACTTCGCGGTACCGGCGGAATCCCAGCCAAACAACGTCATCGTGTTTCCCCATCGCTAATTACCAAAGGAGCTGATCATGGCCCTTGATCCTTACCCTGTGCCCCGCGCCGTCCGGATCCGCGCCTTTATCGACCAGGACAAGTACGAGAAGTGGTACGAGGAGAGCGTGGAGGATCCGGACAAGTTCTGGGGCAAGCACGGCCGGCGGATCGACTGGTTCAAGCCTTATACGAAGGTCAAGAATACCTCCTTCAAGGGCAAGG